>CAVQHS010000024.1:0-44974 GCA_963712385.1 uncultured Acidobacteriaceae bacterium | reverse complement strand
TAATGTTCATGTGATCGATGTGCGCCGTGAGCCGGAGTTCCAGGCAGGACACATCCCCGACGCTTATTGGGTTCCACTCGACGGGCTCAGGAACGCAGTGCTTCCGCTCGAGCGTGACGCGCTCATTGCAGTGCACTGCAAAGGCGGGTATCGTAGCGCGGTCGCATGCAGTATTTTGCAGCGGGCTGGTTTCCGCAATGTCGTGAATGTCGCGGGCGGGTTCGATGCATGGCAGGAAGCCAAACTTCCGGTGGTTGACGAGCAGGCGGTTGAAGTTTAGAAACCTCTCTGCAGGATATCCGGCCGCCGTCATCAACTCTTTGTTTACATTCGCTTAACATTCAGCAACCACAGTTTGTATTGTGCAAATCTTTGCATTGCATGACGAGGCGGCGTGTGGCACAATCGCGCCATCATGGAAACTTCAAGTCTCGATCTTCTGTACTTGGAGAGTGATCCAAGAACGCAGCAACCCTCGGCATGCATTTATGTGAAATCTGAAGTACATCAGGACTTTGCCCCTGAAAGACTGATCACTGCGCGGGGGCTGACTTTCATTGAGCTCGACGCTGAAATCCGACGGCTGCATGCTGAGTTGGATGAGATTCGCGCTCGAGCGAAGAAAAAATTCTACAAAGCGGAAGCGGCTGCCGCCAGCGCGTGATTGACGGCTGAATCACTCATGCAGTCTAACGGGTAATCTTTCTGCGTTTGTGCTGGGCACAACGCTTGTTTTCTTCTCGATATCCTGTGACGACCCACAGCACCCCGCCGAACCACAATTACCACTTGTCTACTAGAGATTCCCTTCGTAATGTTCGGGCAGGAGGAGCGTTCCGATGCAACTGGGGGAAACCATCGCCACCTACGATCTCGGCCTGGCGCTGCGCGGTGAGAGCGGTAAGTTTGAAGTTACAAGCCCGGCCGGCGAAATCTACCACGTAACCTGTAAGGCCAACCATTCGATTTCGAGCCTGGAGTGGGCAGGCAGTCGAACCGGTTCGCAGCCGTTCTTGATCCGAAAGGTCACGGAAATCGTTTCTGCAAATCTGGGAAGCGAAACAGCCAGCGCGATGATCGACGCCGGAACGAAAGCAGGTTCCGCCGGCAGTCCATTCTTGATCGAGAATGAGGCCGATGCTGCCGCGCCGTCTCGTGCAGATTCCGTCGTCGTGTTGCCCACGACTTCCAAAGACGGATTCGGCAACTCGGAGACCGCGATGCTGGATCTCTTTTTTATAGAGAACGAGTTTATAGAGAGCGAGGCATCGTCGCGCCAGCCGTCGGTTTGGGTCTGCGTGAAGAGCGGTGGGGATCGCACAATGAACGCCGACAAGTTGCTCACGGCTCCCTGCACAAACTTCAACGGGCTGGATGCCGAAATACGAAAGCTCCAGGCGCAGTTGGACGAAATTCGCTCGCGCGCGAGAAAGAAGTTCTACAGTGCCCACGCGGCTGCCGCAACTGCATAGCCCGCGCTTTCAATATCCAGTTCACGTTAAAAAAGCCTGCCGAAATTAGGATCCGGCAGGCGCCTTGTTTTCACGGCTCACCCCGACGACCTGGAGCCGGAAGCCAAGGCTGCCATAATTTACTGGAAAATATCTACTAATTCAATAGACAATGTTGAGATTGTAGAGGAAAATACCTGTTGTCGCGAATCGGGCGCGCATCAGTGAGGAAAATCACAGACAGCGAGTACGGAGCGTGTTGTATACTTTGCTCACCCCGACAAATAGGCGTGCGAGATGCTGCTGTTTGAAGCAGCACCTGCGACAAGGGCATGACCTACAAATCTTAGTTTTTGTCTCCGGCAAGTTCTGCTTGCCCGTGTTTCTTATACCGGCGCTGTAAAACAAATTATTTTTCAGTATTAAGGAGCTAATCGCATGGCGACTGCAGAAGTCCGTCATACGCTGAGCGAGCAACAGGCTCGCCAGCTTGCTACCGTCACCAAAACGGTCCCAATGATGGAGGCGATCACGCCACGTTGGCTGATCACTTTCCTCTCATGGGTTCCCGTCGAGGCCGGCGTTTACCGTCTAAACAAAGTCAAACCCACCCGCCCCGGCACGCGCACGATCGAGTGCAGTCCGGATGAAGAAATCGACCTGCCTGAAATTTATGTGGACTACGAAGAGAAGCCGCGCGAGTACGCGCTGAACGCGGTGACTACCGTTCTGGACGTGCAGACGCGCATTTCCGATCTGTATCGCAGTCCGCACGATCAAATCCGCGAACAGTTGCGCCTCTTGATCGAGAAGGTAAAAGAGCGGCAGGAAAAAGCGCTCATCAACAATACCGAGTACGGCCTGCTCAACAACGTTGCCCCAGAGATGAAAGTGAAAGCCAGAGCCGGCACGCCCACGCCTGATGATTTCGATGAACTCATCGCGAAGGTGTGGAAGGAGCCCAGCTTCTTCCTAGCACATCCGCGGGCGATTGCGGCTTTCGGCCGCGAATGCACGCGCCGCGGCGTTCCTCCGCCAACGGTTACGATGTTCGGCAGTCCGTTCGTGACCTGGCGCGGGATTCCGATTGTTCCGTGCGATAAGCTGCCGTTGAAAGCCGAGACCACCGACGTTCTTCTGCTGCGCACGGGCGAGAAGAAGCAGGGCGTGATCGGGCTATTCCAGCCGGGATTGCCGGGAGAAGTGTCTCCGAGCCTGTCGGTTCGCTTCATGGGCATTAACCATAAGGCGATCGCTTCCTACTTGATTTCACTTTACTGCTCGATCGTTGTCCTGACCGAAGACGCCCTCGGGGTGTTGGAGAACGTCCATGTCGACAAATACCACGAGTACAAATAATGGGTCGAGCAATGGAGCCAGCAGGCCGAAAGCGACTGCTCCCAAGGAATCAGCGCCGGTAAACGTCGAAGGGGCGCGGTATTACCCCTTCGGCGCCATTCCTCTGCCAGACCCCGCAACCCTGGAGAAACTGGCAAACGAATTTTTCCTCGCGATGCCGAGAAGTCTTGGCGAGAACGGCGGTCTGGCTGATCATCAACCTTCCGCGTCGGAAGCCGCGTCGGAAGAGATTCCGGTGACGATGTTTCCCGAAGGAGTTCCAATTCGTGAAACAGCACCGGAATGGGCTCCAAGTGTTCCCGCAACCACAATCGGTCCGCTTACCGAAACCGATCTGCGGGCGATTGCGGCATCGTTGGCGGGCGCAACCGCGCTGGTGCCCGGAGCGCCGAGCACTGCGCCGACTCCTCCGGTTCCAGGCTCACCGCCTGATTTTCTTGCCGAAGGGAAAGCCTCGCCTTTCGCGGCCGCTCCAACATTGCCGCCGGGAACCGAGATGTTTTCTTCCCCCGGCATTTCGGCGATGCCGGCCTCGCCGCCATCTTCCCCTCCGAGCGGCGCAGACCTGAGCGCGGTTCCACTATCGTTGGGCAGCGCCGCAGCTGTGCCCGGTGCAACACCGTATTCCGTCGAGGGCGGAAAAGGGACGTCTCCGGGCGCGGCTCCGGTGCTGCCGCCCATCAACGATCTGTTCTCGTTCCCTCGCGTGCCGGCCATCCCAACCGCTCCGGGCCTGCAGACCGTACCCAACGTTGCGGCGCCGTCTTCCACTCCATCATCGGTTGAGACGCCGCTCGCCGCAAGCAATAGTGCAACCGCGGCGCCCAGCGTCGCCACAACTGCTCCGCCTCACGACGTGAAGTCCGTCACTCCCGCCGTTCCCAGCATCACGCCGCCGGAGCTGGCGGGAATTTCACGACCGGGATCAAACGATCCGTCATTATCCGCGGCTCTTGCGGATGGCGGAAAATCGATTTATCCCGGCATCGCGACAACTTTTCCGTCATTGAGCGAGTTATTTTCTTTTCCCGGAGTCCCGGGCGTCCAGTCCGCTCCCGGCGTTCCAGGAATGCCTTCCACCGCGGCAAGCGTGACTTCAACGGAGACGGACCTGCGTAAAGCAGGTTCGCCTCCGAACATACCGGGCATGGGAAATGTCGCAGTGGCCGAGCCGAAAACGACCACTACTGAAACCCAAAAGATATCCGGCACGCCACCCTCGTCAATTGGAATTCAAGCATTCGAATTCATTCCAGGGCTCGAGCCGGCCGAGCTTGGAATTTCCAAGCGTCCGCTCGACGCCAAACTCATCCGCCGCGACTTTCCGATTCTCGAAGAGCGCGTGCACGGCCATCCGCTGGTCTGGCTCGATAACGCCGCCACCACGCAAAAACCGAACGCAGTCATCGACCGCATTGCGGATTTTTACCAGCACGAAAACTCCAACATCCATCGCGCGGCGCACGAGCTCGCTGCGCGCTCCACCGACGCCTACGAAGGCGCGCGAGAAAAAACTCGCCGCTTCCTGAGCGCTGGCTCCACGCGCGAAATCATCTTCGTGCGGGGCGCGACGGAAGGCATCAACCTGGTCGCCCAAGCTTGGGGACGCCGCAACGTCCGCGAAGGCGACGAGGTCGTCATCACCTGGCTTGAGCATCACGCCAATATCGTTCCCTGGCAGATGCTTTGCGCCGAGAAGGGCGCGCGCTTGCGCGTGGCCCCGGTGAACGATCGCGGCGAAATTATTCTCGAAGAATACGAAAAACTGCTGGGACCGCGCACACGCATCGTAGCCTTCCCCCAAGTCTCGAATGCGTTGGGCACAATCACTCCCGCGCGCGAGATGGTCGAAATGGCGCATCGATACGGAGCGAGAGTGCTGGTCGATGGCGCGCAGGCCGTTTCGCACATGCCGGTGGACGTGAAAGCTCTCGACTGCGACTTTTACGTGTTCTCTGGGCACAAGGTTTTTGCGCCTACAGGAATCGGCGTTGTCTACGGAAAACTCGACTTGCTCGACAGCATGGCTCCCTGGCAAGGCGGCGGCAACATGATCGACGACGTCACCTTCGAGAAGACAATCTATCAGCCTGCCCCGGCGCGCTTCGAGGCTGGAACAGGCAACATTGCCGATGCCGTCGGTTTGGGAGCAGCTCTCGATTATGTAAGCGAGATCGGGATGGAAAACATCTCGGCGTACGAGCATGACCTTCTGAACTACGGAACGGCAAAGCTGCTGACGGTGCCGGGCTTGCGTCTGATCGGCACTGCGCCGGAGAAGGCTGGCGTGATGTCGTTTGTTCTCGATGAAGTTCGCACCGAGGATGTGGGTGTCGCGCTGAATCAGGAAGGCATTGCCGTCCGCTCCGGCCACCATTGCGCTCAGCCCATCCTTCGGCGCATGGGAGTCGAAAGCACGGTCCGGCCGTCGCTTGCCTTCTATAACACTTGCGAGGATATCGACGCGCTGATTGCGGCGCTCCTGCGTTTGCAGGCGGGACGCGGGCGCCGCAGGCTGTAAGCGCGGCGCGAATTCTCAACTACGTAAGGTTGTGCGGAGGCTGACAACCCGCGCCTCCTACTTTTTTCGACTACGAAAGGAAAGGTTAAGCTGCTATGAGAATTGCAAGTGATATTACAGAGTTACTTGGGAATACGCGCTAGTGCGGCTGAACAAGGTAACGAGCGGCTGCGCAGCCCACGTAGTGGCAAAGCTCGAAAGCCAAAATCCCTGTGCCAGTGTGAAGGACCGCATCGGGGTCAGCATGATTGCGGAAGCCGAGCGCGCCGGCAAAATCCAACCGGGAAAGACAGTGCTGGTTGAGCCGACCAGCGGCAACACAGGGATCGGCCTGGCCTTCGTGGCAGCCGTGAAAGGATACAAGCTAATTCTCACAATGCCGGAGACGATGAGCCTGGAGCGCCGCGTACTGCTGCTGGCCTTTGGTGCGGAGATCGTACTGACGCCCGGTCCGAAAGGAATGAAGGGAGCCGTCGCCAAGGCGGAGGAAATTCTGAGCAAGACGCCAAACGGCTTCATGCTCCAGCAATTCGACAACCCGGCCAATCCCAAGATCCATGCCGAGACGACTGGACCGGAGATTTGGAATGACACGGACGGGAAGGTCGATTTTCTGGTTTCAGGAATCGGCACCGGCGGGACAATCACTGGCGTGAGTCAATACATTAAGCCTAAGAAGCCATCGTTTAAGGCCATCGCGGTTGAACCGGCTGAGAGCCCGGTGCTTTCCGGGGGCAAGCCGGGGCCGCACAAAATTCAGGGGATCGGCGCGGGCTTTGTACCAACCATTCTGCGTACTGACTATATCGACGAAATCGTCACCGTTACCAATGACGAAGCCATTGAGACGGCGCGCCGCCTGGCCAAAGAAGAGGGTCTGCTGGTGGGCATCTCCTCCGGAGCCGCCGCTGCTGCCGCCCTGAAAGTCGCAGGGCGAAAGGAAAATGCAGGCAAGCTGATCGTTGTGGTCCTGCCCGATTTCGGTGAGCGCTATCTGACCAGCGTTCTGTTTCAAGGTCTGCGCGACCAGGCGTTGCAGATACCCACAACACCGCTCGAAGAGCCATGCGTCACTTCGGCGACTTAATCCGCGAAGACGTTGCTACGGTGCTCGACCGCGATCCCGCAGCGAAGTCTCGCGTGGAAGTGTTCCTGTGCTACTCCGGGCTGCACGCCGTATGGTTCTATCGCATCAATCATTCTCTATGGAACCATGGGTTCCTGCTCCTGGCGCGGTGGCTTTCCCAGGTGGCGCGCCTGCTGACCGGAATCGAAATTCATCCCGGCGCGAAGATTGGAAGACGGCTGTTCATCGATCACGGGCTCGGCGTAGTCATCGGGGAGACTGCAATCGTAGGCGACGACGTGACTCTCTACCAGGGTGTGACTCTCGGCGGCACAGGCAAAGAGCATGGCAAGCGACATCCGACAATCGAAGATAACGTTGTGGTCGGGGGTGGCGCGAAGGTATTGGGAAATATTACAGTCGGTCGCAACTGCCGGATCGGCGCTGGCTCGGTGGTGCTGCGCAGCGTGCCGGATGATTCCACGGTGGTCGGCGTTCCCGGCCACATTATTTTTCGCCAAGGCAAGCGGGTCGTTATTACCGATCCCAAGCAGATCAACGATCCCCTTTCTGAGGCCCTAGCCTCAGTGGCGACTGAGGTAAACAAATTGCGCGAACGCGTCCAAAAGCTCGAAGGCCCGGAGGCTATCGCCGAGCCACTCTCTGCATCCCTGCAGAGGATCATGGAAGATCCTGATTACCAGATTTAAAAGCCGACAGCGCATCCCTCACTTTTCACGCTCTGTTAATAAACGTCGACCGCTGGGTTGATATAATGTCCAGTATGTCAATGGACTTTATGGCATAATGGTCCGGAGACGGCGGAGGGTGAACTATGGTCGCATTCGTCGACACGACTTGGTTCCTATTGTGGGCGCTTGTCGTTGTGCTCATTCTGCGATGGTTCCACGTGGTCTCTGCAGATCGTGCGTGGGACGACGAGTTCGTGTGCGATTTCGACGATTCTGAATCTTCGGCGATAGCACCTCCTCTGAATTCGTCGTTGTCTTCCGGCGCACAGGCTTAAGGTAGCCGGCCTGCCCGCGAACGCCGCGCGCGCAATCTGCGGCATGCTGACGGCATATTGTTCGTCTGCTGAAGGGAGAATCCTATGAGCCAGATTTTGACGGAAGTGCTCGAGTCCAACCAGAAATATGCCGCGAACTTCGGAGACAAAGGGAAGCTCGCATTGCCCCCTGCGCGCTCGTTTGCCATTCTTACTTGCATGGATGCGCGGCTCGATCCCGCCAAGTATGCCGGACTGGCTGAAGGCGACGCTCACGTGATTCGCAACGCCGGCGGGCGTGCCAGCGACGATGCGATTCGCTCTCTGGTCATCAGCTACAAGTTGCTGGGCACTCGCGAGTTCTTCGTGATTCACCACACGGATTGCGGCATGGAATTTTTCTCGAATGATGCGATCCGCGGGTTGCTGGCAACGAGCCTCGAAACCGCGCAGCTCACTCCGAATGGCTTCCAGGATGTGGGGCATGGTCCCGGTTCGCGCGCGGGAGAATATATCGAATGGCTGACGATTTCCGATCAGGCACAGGCCGTGATCGACGATGTGGAACGAATCCGCACCCATCCGCTGGTACCGAAATCGATTCCCATCTATGGATTTGTCTATGACGTGCGCTCTGGAAAATTGATAGAAGTGGCGGACGCCTCGACTGTGGGGCAAGCAGCTTAGCCAATGCGCCAGCAGAGGATTCCTTTGGAATACGGCTTGCGGATTTGTAGCCCTGCTCTTTTGAACGCCCTAGAATTTTTTTGACGGACTCCGCTCCCTCTGCTACTATGTCTATTGTTTTACTAGTATTTAAGCGCTCTCCCCGCAGACACCGCGGGACCCCCACCCCGGTCCCGCGGCATTCCAACTTCAATGGCCTTGTCGACGCTATCGAAACCGCTCCTTAGTTTCCCGGGGACGCCGAGCCTTACGGTGGCGTTGCGAGCGACGGCGCTCGTTTTCGAAGATGTGAAGTCGAAGGCGCTGCTTGAGAGAATTCACCTGATTGGCCCCAGCGCCGCAAACGTGCTCGTCACGGGAGAAACCGGAACCGGCAAAGAGCTGATTGCCCGACATCTTCATGCCTTGAGCCCCCGCTGCGATGGGCCTTTTCTAGCGGTAAACTGCGGAGCGTTTTCCGAAGGACTGGTGGAGAGCGAGCTTTTTGGCCATGAGCGCGGATCGTTCACCGGCGCAAACGTGGCCCGCGCCGGATGGTTCGAGGCCGCGCGCGGCGGCACTTTGTTTCTGGATGAAATCGGCGATCTGCCGCTTTCCATGCAAGTGAAATTGCTGCGCGTTCTGCAGGAGCGGCAGGTGGTCCGGCTGGGCTCGCGCAGCGCGGTTCCAATCGATGTGCGCGTGGTGGCAGCGACCAACGTAAACCTCGAAGAAGCGGTTGCCGCCGGACGTTTTCGCGAAGATCTTTACTACCGGCTCCAGGTGGCGACGCTACACGTTCATCCTCTGCGCGACCGGCTGGACGACATCGTTCCTCTTGCACAATATTTCCTGCGGATTTACGGCGAGCGGCTGGGGCTGAAAGATCCGATCTTGAGCACCGATGCGATTGAGATTCTGATCAACCAACACTCCTGGCCGGGCAATATTCGCGAACTGGAAAACGTGATTCATCATGCGTTGCTCGTTTGCCGGGAGAATGTCGTAAGGCCGGAAGACCTGCATCTTTCATCCCTGCGCAGCCGGCCGGCGATAAACGGTGATGAAGACGCCGAGGGCGTTCTGCGCAAGGCTCTGCTGTCGCTTTTTGAAAGTGACCGCCCTAATCTATATGCGGCAATTGACGCGGCTGTGATCAAGGCCGCTTACGAGTTTTGCCATCGCAACCAACTGCAAACGGCAAAGCTGCTCGGCATCAGCCGCAATATCTTGCGCGCCAGGTTGATCGAGTATGGAGAGTTGGCGAAGAACAAATAGCGGTTAGCAATTCTCTCCCGGCTTATCCTCGCTCCAATATCCCTGAGGCAAAGAATTCATCGAGCACAGCTTTTCGGAGCCTGCTGAACTCGTGGCCTGTGCGCTCTCGGGGCCGAGACAGCTCTACCGGCAAAATGTTCTTGATCGTTCCCGGCTGTGACGACATGACCACCACGCGGTCAGCGAGATAGACCGCTTCTTCGATGTCGTGCGTGACCAGCACCACCGTGGTGCGCTCCGCTTGCCACAGGCGTAGGAGTTCCTCCTGCATGCGAATGCGAGTGAGCGCGTCGAGGGAAGCGAAAGGCTCGTCAAGCAGCAGGACTTCCGGGCAGCCGGCGAGAGCGCGGGCAATGGCCACGCGTTGCGACATGCCACCGGAAAGTTGGTGCGGATATTCGTGTTCGAAGTTCTTGAGGCCGACCAGGTCCAAGTAATGTTGAACTTTGCGGATTCGTTCTATCGGCGCCAGGCGCGCCAGACCGAATGCGACATTATCGTGAACTGTGAGCCAGGGTAGCAGGCGATGCTCTTGAAAAACCACTCCGCGATTCAGGTCGGGACCGTTGATTCGCCCTCCATCGAGGCGAACTCTGCCTTCGTACTCTGTCTCCAGTCCGGCTAGGATTCGCAGCAAAGTGGTTTTGCCGCAGCCGCTTCCACCCACGACGCAGACGAACTCGCCGGGATCGATTGTCAGGCAGATGTCGCGCAGAACAGGAAGCCGGCCTTGCGACGTGGCGAAGGCCTTGCGTGCGATGGCGATTTCGAGCGTGCCGCCATTTGCGGCTGGACTATTCGATGCGAGTTCGTTGACTATCACGCGATCAATTGTCATCCGTGCGGACATGGAATGGCTCGATCACCGGGATCTGTGGCCTAAGAGTTTTGCGCCGGCGGCGCTCATCATCCAATCGGTGGTTTTTCCGCAGATTGCGAAGAGCAGCACGCTGCCTAGGATGATGGCTGCCCGCCCCGTCATCTGGCCATCGACCATGAGGAATCCAATTCCGCTACTTGCGCCCAGAAGTTCGGCGGCGACCACAAACATCCAGGCAAGGCCAAGCCCGCTGCGCAAGCCGACGATGTACTCGGGCAACACGGCGGGAAGAATCAGTTTGCGAACCATTTGAAAGCTGCTCAACCGATAAAGTCTTCCTACTTCCAGCAGCTTAGGATCGACATGGCGCATGGCCAACGAGAGATTCAGATAGACGGGGAAGAACGCGCCGAGTGAAATCAGTGCGATTTTGGAAGTTTCTTGAATTCCCAGCCACAGCAGGAAGAGCGGAACCCATGCGATAGAAGGGACGCTGCGCAGGGATTGAAGCAGCGGATCGAGTAGCTTTCGGGCAATCGAAAGATAGCCAGTAAGCGCTCCCAGTACGGTTCCTGCGGTACCCCCAATCAGAAAGCCGGCGGCAACGCGCGCGACAGTGATGCCGACATGTCGCCATAAGTCGCCAGCGACGGCCATTTCATAAATCGTCTGCGCGACCACGGTGGGCGCGGGAAGCCAGTTCGGTGGCAGCATTCCTTCTCGCGCGAGAATTTCCCAAGCAAGAAGAACGCCCAGCGGAATAATCCAGCCAAGAAGGCGGTCGGGAACTTGGATTCGGCGTGAACGTTTCTTCGAGGTGTGCACTTCCGCGGGCGTGGAGGATACTTTCCACGCGAGCCGATTCTGTTCGGCGGTACTCATTTTTGCGCCACGCTTTTGCTGACCGCCGTCCGTACGTACTGGGGATCGATCAGGTTGTCGACGGTTGCGTTCACATCGGTACCGCCACTGATTACGTTGTTTTGCTTGAGCACGTCGCCGGCGGCGGTGATCACTTGTCTTTGTTCGTCACCGATAACGGGACTGCTCAGATCGGTTCGCGCCAGAACTTTTGTGACCACGGGGTCGTCAAGCTTCGCATCGGCAGCAAAGAGCTTGCGGAATTCGTCCGGATTTTGAATCGCCCAGAAGCGCGCCTTTTCGTACGCCGCCAGCACGCGACCGACGTATGCCGGATATTGTTTCGCGAACTCCTCGCGCACGTCGAGAACGCCATAGCTGTTGAAGTTCACGTTACGATAGAAGAGCCGCGCGCCGGTTTGAAGTTCAGTTTGTGCCATCATGGGATCGAGCCCGGCCCAAGCGTCTACGTCTTCTTTTTCAAGGGCAATTCTGCCGTCCGGATGTTGGAGAACCACCATTTGAATATCTTTTTCGGTGAGTCCGGCTTCATGAAGGGCGCGCAGTAGAAAGATGTGAGGGTCGGTTCCGCGGGTTACGGCTACTTTCTTTCCCTTGAGATCTTCAACTTTCGTGATCGGAGAATCTTTGCGCACGACCAGGGCCGTCCATTCCGGGCGAGAGTAAACGTAGATGGCCTTGATAGGATTGCCGTTTGCTTTTCCGATGAGCGCCGCGGCTCCGGCGGTTGAGCCGAAATCGATGCTCTTGCTGTTGAGCAACTCCAACGCTTTGTTGCTGCCCAGGCTCTGAGTCCACTCCACAGACATTCCGTCGGCAGCGAGCTCCTGCTCCAAGAATTTCTTATCGCGAAGAACCAGACTCACGGGATTGTAGTAAGCGTAATCCAGCCGGATTGACTTGGGCCTCGTGGGTGTTTTATTGCATCCAGTGACTAGCAGAGCGACGAAGAGCAAAGCCGCTGTGCCCGCGAGGAATGTTCGTTTTGGTTTCAAGCATCTCCCCATTCGGAGATCCCGATCTACTTTCTTAACTCTGCTGCACCGTCTGTGCCTCAACCGGCGCCCTCTGCGGCGTGTATTCATTTGCCACGAGTTCTCCAAATGGGCCGGTGACATTTCCGAACGGCGCTGCAGGCTTGATGGCAAGCGGCAGGTGCGGGAACAGCAAATCGGCTACGCGGTAAGCTTCTTCAAGGTGCGGATAGCCGGAAAGAATGAAAGTTTCGATTCCCAGATTCGCGTACTCCTGCAGTCGTTTCGCGACGGTCCCAGGATCGCCAACCAGAGCCGTTCCTGCGCCGCCGCGGACAAGGCCAACTCCAGCCCACAGATTGGGACTCACTTCCAACTTGTCACGGCTTCCGCTATGCAGTTGCGCCATGCGGCGTTGACCTTCGGAATCGAAGCGGGCAAACGCTTTTTGAGCTTTCGCGATCGTCTCATCGTCTAGGTAGCGGATCAGATCGTCGGCTGCATTCCACGCTTCGCGCTCGGTTTCGCGCACGATTACGTGCAGGCGAATGCCAAAGCGGACTTCGCGTCCTTCCTTTTCAGCCAACCGCCGAACGGATTCGATCTTCTCTTCGACCTGCTGCGGCGGTTCGCCCCACGTGAGGTAAACATCGACCTGCCGCGCGGCCAAGCCATAGGCCACTTTGGAGGAGCCTCCGAAATAGAGCGGCGGATGCGGCTTCTGGACCGCCGGATACAAGACACAAGCATTTTCGACACGCAGGTGCTTGCCATGCAGTGAAATCGATCTTCCGGCGACAGCTTCGCGCCAGATTTGGAGAAACTCGTCGGTGACTTCGTAGCGTTCATCGTGCGAGAGAAACACACCGTCGCCGATGGATTCGTCGGGATCGCCGCCGGTGACAACGTTGATCAAGAGGCGGCCATTCGAGAGCCGGTCGAATGTCGCCGCCATGCGCGCCGCAGCCGTGGGGGACATGATGCCGGGCCGAATGGCCACAAGAAACTTTAGCTTAGTTGTTACGGGCACGAGCGTAGAGGCCACGACCCACGCTTCTTCGCAGGAGCGGCCGGTAGGTAGGAGCACACCGTGAAACCCAAGCTCGTCGGCGGCCTGCGCGATCTGCTTTAGATACGCATAGCCTACGCCGCGGGCCTGCTTGGCGCTGCCAAGGTAGCGGCCATCTCCATGTGTGGGCAAGAACCAAAACACTTCCATAATTGCTGTCCCCTCCGCGAGTACGAAGCTGAAATGAGTTTGGCAATTCTCGTGCCAAGACGAGAGCGAGTCTATGCGAGTGAATTTGTTGTTTTCACAGGGTTACGACGCATACGACTCGAACGAGCGAGCGCCAAAGTGTGGCTGCAGCAACACCGAATCAACACAACTGTTGCCGAAGCAGCAGTGGCTGCGCCGGAGGATGCAGGCTGAGATGGCGGATGAGATCGCCGGGCACTATGGGAGGGCCGTTGTGCTTTCAACATTGAAGGACGGCTCCACGAGTGTGGGCGCGCCACCGCGGCAATATGCCTTCGAAATTGCCGACCAATTATCGAGGGCGTTCGAGCAGACCGCCGTTGAACGCGATAAGAAAGGCGGGACGGCGAAAACAGAGCGCGATCTGTTACGCAGGAGCGGGCTGTTGAACGTGACCATTCCGGCCGAGTTGGGCGGATGGGGCATGGACTGGCCGGACACGATGAAGTTAGTGCGGCTCTTCGCTCGAGTCGATAGCTCGATTGCTCATTTATTCGGCTTCCAGCATTTGATGCTGGCTTCGGTTTCTCTGTATGGATCGCAAGAGCAGACGGAGCAGTTATTTTCCGAGACGGTCCGCAATCGATGGTTCTGGGGAAACGCGCTCAACCCTCTGGACAAGCGAACCAGCGCCACTCCAGATGCGAGCGTTGGCTTCCTCATTAATGGGCGCAAGAGTTTTTGTTCGGGCGCAACCGATTCGGACATGTTAATTGTTTCTGCGCTTCACTCCGTCGACCAGAAGTTTATGGTGGCAGCGATTCCTTCAGACAGGCCAGGAATTCGCATTCATGACGATTGGGACAGCATAGGACAGCGGCAGACCGATAGTGGAACGGTGGAGTTCAATGCGGTTCCGGCTGGGCACGAAGAGTTTCTGAGAACGCCCGGGCCCCTCGGCAGCGTTCGCGCATCGCTGCGTTCGTGCATCGCGCAGCTTATTCTCAGCAATATTTTCCTGGGGCTCGCCGAAGGAGCGCTGGAAGAGGCGCGGAATTACACTCTCGCGACCACACGCCCGTGGGCGAACTCTACCGGGATCAGCAGCGCCAATGAGGATCCATACGTTCTTGCAAATTACGGCCGTTTCTTCGTTAATCTGCAGGCCGCGCAGGCGCTCACCGATCTCGCGGGAGAATCTCTGCAACGCGCGTGGGAAAGCGGAGATGCAATCAGCGAGAGTCAGCGCGGAAAGTGCGCGGTGGATGTGGCCGCTTCGAAGGTGATCACAACGAAGACGGGACTCGATATTACAAACCAGATGTTTGAGGTGATGGGAGCACGCGCCGCGGCAGGGCCAGCGCGGCTGGATCGCTACTGGCGAAATTTGCGCACGCACACTTTGCACGATCCGGTCGACTACAAAATTCGTGAGCTTGGCGATTGGGCGCTGAATCACAGACTTCCTAAAGCGACGTTCTATTCGTAAAGCAGGAATCTGTTTGGCGCGGGAGTCAACTTATGAGCAATTATCCAACGACAAGACTGCGAAGGGCGGCAGTTGCCCTCTTTGTGATTCTCACGGCTGCTCGCCCAGGGATGTTCGCGCAAAAGGCGAATCCCTCCGACCACATCATCCGCATCGGATATCAGAAATATGGCACGCTGGTGCTCCTGAAGGCTCGCGGCAGTCTGGAAAAGCGGCTGGCGGCGATGCATGTGGAGGTGCAATGGACAGAGTTTCCCGCCGGCCCGCAGTTGCTGGAGGGGCTGAATGTGGGCAGCATTGATTTCGGCACTGTCGGTGAAGCCCCGCCGATCTTCGCCCAGGCCGCGGGGGCGGATCTGATCTATGTAGGCAACGAACCGCCAGCTTCCGCCGCCGAGGCAATCGTTGTTCCCAAGAATTCTTCTATCAAAAATCTGATTGAACTCAGAGGCAAGAAAATCGCGCTGAATAAAGGGTCGAATGTTCACTATCTGCTGGTGAAGTTGCTGGAAAAGGGTGGGGTGAAGTACAGCGAGATAGAACCGATCTATCTAACCCCAGCGGACGCGCGAGCTGCGTTTGAACGCGGCAGCGTGGACGCATGGGCGATTTGGGAGCCGTTTCTTGCCGCGGTGCAAAGGCAAACCGGCGCGCGGATTCTTGCCGATGGACAGGGGGTGGTCAGCAACCATCAATTTTTTCTGGCATCCCGCTCTTACGCGCAAAAGCGAGCCGACGTAGTTTCGGCTGTGCTGGAGGAAGTGGCTGCGGTTGACGAATGGGCAAAGGCGCACAACAACGAAGCCGCTGCCGCTTTGCAGCCGCAGATTGGTTTGGATGAACCCACTCTCGAGCTCGCACTCTCCCGCGGCGGATATGGCGTGAAGCCTGTTACCGATGCAGTGATGGCGGAACAGCAACACATTGCCGATGCTTTTTACAATCTCAAATTAATTCGCAAGCGCATTAACGTCCGCGACGCGACGTTGCCGAAACTCGCGCGCAGGCCAAACCGTGAGCGGAGGAGTTATGTCTCAGTTTCAGCGCCGCACGACGATCGGAACCCGGCTTAGCCTCCAGGCGATTGTTGGTCGTGCGCTGCCGTGGGTGGTGCCCATTGCCTTACTTCTTTTGTGGCAATGGGCATCCTCCAATGGAATGCTGCCGAGCCGATTCTTGCCCGCACCGAAGGCGGTCGTCAGCTCTTTTATCGAACTAAGCCGCTCCGGCGAATTGTGGACTCACGTGCGCGCGAGCACGATGCGCGCTTCATCAGGATTTGCCGTGGGCGGTGGATTGGGCCTGGTGCTCGGACTGCTCACCGGGTCTTTCCGCTGGGCAGAAACTTTGCTCGACACAACTCTGCAGATGATTCGCAATATTCCAGCCCTGGCTCTGATTCCTCTCGTGATCTTGTGGTTCGGCATCGACGAATCGGCGAAGCTTTTCCTGGTTTCGCTCGGCGTTTTCTTTCCGGTTTATATCAATACATTTCACGGCATTCAGTCCGTGGATCGTGGTCTGCTCGAAATGGGCCGTACCTACGGCCTGTCGCGCTGGGCGCTGTACCGCGAAATCATTCTTCCTGGCGCTCTACCGTCGATTCTCGTCGGGGTCCGGTTTTCACTCGGGTTTATGTGGGTGATGTTGATCGTGGCGGAAACCATTTCGGCGCGGTCGGGCATTGGCTACATGACCATGAACGCGCGCGAGTTCATGCAGACGGATGTAATGGTGGTGGGCATTTTGTTGTATGCCCTGCTGGGAAAAGTCGCCGATCTTCTCTCCAAAGGGTTGGAACGTTACTGGCTGCGCTGGCATCCGGCGTACCAAGCGGCGCCATAGGGGATACTGAGTTTATGTCAACCGTTTTTGCCTCGAGGGAAGGGTTAACCCGGCAGATGCTGGCCGAGGGAAGGCAATATTCACGGGGCGTCGCGGTTTCGATCCGCGACGTCAGCATCGCCCTTGGCGGACGTACGGTCCTTGAGAACTTTAACGTTGAAATTGCCGCGGGCGAGTTTGTCGCGATTGTCGGCCGCAGCGGCTGCGGCAAGAGCACATTGTTACGGTCAATTGTCGGCTTAGAGACTCCGCAAACCGGAAGCATTGCGCTGGGGACGACCCCGCACGGCAGGCCGGACACACGCATCATGTTCCAAGACTCACGCCTGCTCCCGTGGAAGCGAGTTTTGCAGAATGTAACCCTGGGATTGGAACGATCATTTATTGTGCACGCCAACAAAGTGCTCGCGCAGGTGGGCCTGGCTGACCGCGCCAGCGATTGGCCGGCGACGCTATCCGGCGGTCAGCGTCAAAGAGTAGCCCTGGCGCGGGCGCTGGTGCACGATCCTTCACTGCTGCTTCTGGACGAACCTCTTGGCGCGCTCGACGCGCTCACGCGCATAGAAATGCAGGAGCTCATCGAAAGTGTCTGGTGGAATCGAGGGTTCACGGCTGTGCTGGTCACGCACGACGTGGCGGAAGCGATCACTTTGGCCGATCGCGTCATCCTCATTGAGGGTGGACGTGTGGCGCTAGACGAATTCATTCATCTGCCTCGCCCTCGCGCGCGCGGCAGTTCCCGCTTTGGGGCAATCGAGGATCGCATTCTGGGGCGAGTTTTGCAGCACCGATCCATCGAGATGAACGAGCTCAGGAAGCACCCGGAAAAGGAAGAGATTGATGGGCACTGATATCTCTGAGTTGACTATCGCAGACGAGCAGGTACGCGCACATTCCATTCATCCGCTGCTAGCGCAGCGCCGCAGTTGGAAAGCCTTTTCCTCAAGAACAGTCGAACCTGGAACGTTCGGGCTTTTGTTGGAAGCGGCACGATGGGCTCCCTCTTGCCTGAACGAACAACCGTGGAGTTTTATTGTAGCCGCGAAGCAGAATCCAACTGAGTTCGAGCGCCTGCTCGGTTGCCTTCTCGGGTTCAACGTCCGGTGGGCACAGCACGCGGCGGCATTGATACTGTCGGTTGCCCGATTAGCTTTTGCGTCGAATGGAGAGCCAAATAAGCACGCTTTTCACGATGTAGGTCAAGCAATCGCCCATCTTACCTTTCAAGCCAGCGCATGCGGATTGACGGTATGTCAGATGGCCGGCTTCGACGTTAAAAAGGCCCGACAAACATTTCTTATTCCTTCCGATCACGAACCAGTAGCTGTTGCCGCAATCGGCTACCCCGGCGACGCAGATTCCCTACCCGAGAAGTTCCGGCAAAAGATGCTTGCTCCGCGCCAGCGTAAACCCGCTGAAGAATTTGTTTTCGAGGGTAGTTGGGGACAACCAGCAGTTTGGACCCGTGAACGAACGTGAAGGATACGATCTCATCTCGATAACCATCGGGAATGATTATCGGGACGGTCGCCGAAGCTCCGTCGTGAGCGGCATAATTCGCCTTATCTTCGCTTAGGTCGTGTACGATAGGTGTACGATGAACCCGGCTGTGTGGCACTTTTGGCATTTTGAGCTCTAATAAAATCAGCAACTTACACATTCTAAAGCCTGTGGAAAAGAACAACTCCCGCCGCCTCCACCACATTTAGACTGTTTATTATCATGCACATACAAAAGTAGCGCTCTTCCGTGTACGAGAGGTGCACGATAGATGCAAGTATGCTAGCGCTCTATCGACGCCATCGACGCGCCTGTTCCAAGTCTTCCGACCGCTTCTACAAACGCTGCACCTGTCCCCTGTGGGTCGAAGGAACGGCGAATGGAACCTACATTCGCCGCGCTCTGAAGACCGGCAGTTGGGAACGTGCAACCGATCTTGCTCGCGTGATCGAGGACGCAGAAGATCCTGCTACGACCCCCTGAACGGAAAGACGAGCCCGTGACGATTATTCGGGCGGTGACCGAATATCTCGCCGTTGCTTCGTTTATGGTGATGCAGGCCGCGCGGTCTGCGGGAATGGTGGCTGAGAACGTTTTCAGCACGGTGATCGCTGCATCGTTGATCTCGATATTGTTCAATGTGTTTATTGTGCGCGGCACGTTTGCATGGCTAGGGAAAAGTACTTCCGACCACGTCTTAACTACGAAGAAAAACGAGGTATTAGTGCCAGCGATTCAGTGAGTCACTGCCGCTTGCCCTATAGGAGATTGTCATGATGCCAACACTAACCTTGCATTCACTGGGCTATTTTGTCGCTTTTCTCGCTCTCATCGCGCTGGTGTTCGCAGTCGACCGACTGGGTTTGATGCTTTGGGTGGCGTGGTTAAACCGTCGCGAAAACAAGTGTGAGCGCAAGCCTGAAGGCAATGGCTCGGGGGAATATTGGAGAGTACACCGATGAACGCTCTGCTACCAAGAGTAGCCTTGAACTGGACCCTTGCCATGGGGATTGCATTCTCAGCATGCTCTGCGCAGGAAGCATCAACATCTACCCACTCCCCGGATGTCGCTGCGGAACGATCTGAGGGGCCCGAGCTGCTTTCTTTCGACGAACTGGTCGCGCTTGCCTCGACCGCCAGACCGGAAGGTGCTTTAAGTGGTCGCCTCAACGCACTGCTGAATACCCCTTTCGTACATAACGACACTGCAGGCGACATCAAGCCCCATCGCCCCAACGTGACCGTCCTTGGCCCCGTTCTTCGCGTGGGCCTCTGGAACATTGAAAGAGGCCTCAATTTCGACGAAATCCGCTCTGCACTCTCCGATCCAAGCGCCTTTCTACGCATGACCAGAGCCGGCATCAGTTCTCGCCGAAGGGAAATGGTCGAATCGCAGCTTCACACCCTGCAGGGGATTGACGTTCTGGTCCTGAACGAAGCCGACTGGGGAATGAAACGAACGGAGTATCGAGACATCACGCGAGAACTGGCTTCCGCCCTGCACATGAACTATGCGTATGGAGTGGAGTTTGTAGAGGTGGATCCAGTGTTCGATCTGGACACCGAGCAAGTGCATTTAGCCGACGCGCAGCAGGATCAGCGGCTCCAACAAGACCTGCAGGTAGACCGGCAACGATACCGCGGACTGCATGGCACGGCAATACTCAGTCGCTATCCGATCGAAAATGCTCGCATCTTGCGCTTGCCAGTTTGTTACGACTGGTATGGTGAAGAGTACAAAGCTATCTCCAAACTGGAGCACGGGAGGCGATGGTCCGCACACAAATTGTTTCGCGAACGAGTCGAACGCGAACTCCGCCAAGGCGGCCGTATGGCGTTGATCGCCGACATTTCCGTTCCTGACCTACCAACGGGGCAGACAACAATCGTCGCAACCCATCTGGAAAACAGATGCACTCCTGCACGCCGCCGCGGGCAGATGCAGGCGTTGCTGGCGGATTTGAAATCTAATAACAACCCGCTGGTTCTCGCCGGGGATCTGAACACCACGAGCCGCGACAACACGCCGACGTCGATTCGCAACGAGATCATGATGCGTGTTGCCGATTACAAATTCTGGATCGGCCAGGCGGTCTCCCACTTCAACCCACTTGGGATGTTTCAATACACCCTTGTTCCAGTACGTTACTTCCACGGATACAACGATCCGACAGCGTTCCATCTTCCGATTCTGTGGGACAACCGAGAGCAGCCCCTCTTCAAGAAAATGGAAAAGTTCCGGTTTGCCGACGGCCGCGCTTTCGATTTTCGGGGCGAACCGCGCCGCACGCTCCCGCCAAGAGGAAACACGCTCGCCGACAGCAATCAACGAGGTGGGAAGGGATTCATACCTACTTACGCGTTCGCTCGCAACTACGGGGGACTGGTAGGCCAGTTCAAACTCGACTGGATCCTCGTCAAACCATTCGTCAACGATCCGCGGCGCACGGAACAAAGCTACCGCTTCGCCCCACATTTCCCGCTGACAATGCGCGAACTGAATAGTTCAGTGAAGGACCGTATCTCAGATCATCCGCCCATGGCCGTAGACCTACCGCTGATGGAACCGACCAAGCCTCAACCTTGAGGAAGAGGAAACGAGAACAAATACTCTCTGGAAATCCCATTCATCTTCGTCTTGCCAGAACGAAATGTCGCGTTGTCGGTTCATACTCTCAGTCTCGTTGAATCTCCATTTTCCAGAATTCGTGGATATTGGCTGTGCGAACAGTTGTCACCGTGCCCGGAGCTTTGGCTTCCAACACCGGTACCAGCGTGGCGCACTCTTGCTGCACAGTTGTGCCCGAACAAGCTCGTGGCACCCCGAAAAAGGCCGTCCCACTCCGACGTAAATTGTTGAATCCGAACAACAGGCCCCAGGACGGCTTAGTTTGCCGAACGGCTTCCAATCTCCTCCGCGAGAGTTTGGAAGCCGTTCAGCAAACCGCTGCCGTGATCCTCGGGGACATTGCCCCCGAGCCAGCGGCACTCGCGGCAGCCGCATAACACGCCAACACCTGCACCGTTTGGCTTTCATGCCCGACGTGCGCGCTGAGTCCACCAACACCTAACCAAAGACATATGAGAGGAGAAAAGATCATGCCGAGTACGCAAAATGCAGTCAACAACCACGAATATCGCAGCGTTCCCATCGCCGCGCTTGCGGAGTCAGCAGCAAGCCTCTGATTGCGCGTGCTCACGTGATTTCTGCGCGTGACCTCGATCATGTGCAGGAAGTCGAGCACTCGCTGTGCAGACAGGTCTGACATGGTCAGCCGTCTGATCGGGCGCCGACAGTTGCTTGCGACATAGGCAAGGAAAAGTTTCAGCGTGTCCCGATAACTTCGAACCGAACCCGGCCGGAGTCCCTTGTGCGTCTTCGGGTAGTCTTCGAAAAATGCAAATATCACCTGCCCCACGCTTTTCATCGGACGCCTCCTTTGGGAGCCAGAACCTGGAAGCGTTGAGCAGCTTGATGCAACAGTTCCTCAGTGATGGTCAGGTACACAGCCGTTGAGTTGGGATCGACATGCCCCAAGAACGTAGCGAGGTGCATGAGGCGGCAGTTAGGATCGATGCCCTGACGGTACCAGCGAAGCAGCGTGGCTACGGCAAATGAATGCCTCAGATCATGGAGTCAGGGCGGCGATACGCCCGGTGGAACGCGTAGTTGAAGTTTGGGTAGAAGAGTGTGAAAAGCTTGGCTGATTGTCCCCTCGTGAATGCAGCCCCGTTTGCTGAATGAGAACAGTGGACGCTCAGGCGCGGCATTGCTGCCGTGTCGTTGCTCCACGTAGCGCTTAAGGCGCTGTGCCAGATTGGGACCGAGGGGCACGAGTCGACTCTTGCAAAACTTGGTTTCCCTGATGAACAGCAATTCACGACTGAAGTCGGCATCCTGCTCACGCTTTACCCAAGCAGATCGCGTGGTGCGCGAGATCCTCCGCTTTCCTTCCGCGAAGTGAATTGCTCCTTCCGGTATCTGACGAAACCAGGCCGGCCGAAACACTCTCACTGCACCGCGACGCATACTTCCTTCGGCGATCCCGGCGTCACGGTCGCAAATTTATCCTGGTACCACTGGAAGACACGGTCTCTCCGGCCGTCAGTTGGATCGTTCGCAGCCGCATCTTTCATCCCCGTGCGCAGCAGCGTTACATAAAGGGCTGAGTGCAGATACATTGATCCACCGTCGTAGCGACTGGTAGAGGCAAACAAACGCAGTATGTCATCTTTGACCTTTGGCGCGTACTCGGCGCCTGCCCGGCACAATCCGAGCGCCGCCGTGGTTTGTGCATTACGGGGCGCGTGCTCTGCCTGAAGCGTCGCCGCAAACAGATCCGCCATCGCTGCGGGAGCCGCATCCCCGAGTCTGAACATAAAGGCCGGGGCCTGTGACTGCAGGGACCATCCAACCCCCGATTCCGTATTGGCGGCATCGGCGCGGGCAATCTCCACTAACTGAGGCACCAAGGGCGCATACGCATCTTCCGGTAAGCGAACGATCATGTCCGACAACACGAAGCGGATATTGTTGTTGTGGTATTTGAGAGCGCTGTGCTCCCGCCCGTGGCGTGTCACCGTTGTGACTTCTTCCGCCCGCTGAAGGGCCTGAACCATCGCGGGCGCCTCGGCCGCGGTCAATTCCGGATGCTGCAACAAATATGGAAACTGCCAGTCGGGCAGCGCTAAATCAGTCACCAGCTCGTGGAAGCGTTTGAGTTCGTTGTCGTGTTCCTTTTCTTCATACGATTTCAGGTTTTGCGCAACCGTGGGGTCAGTCGCGGTCTCGCTGATCCGGCCGGATGCCGGCGTCGCGACCAGTCCCAACGCAGCGGCAATCGCAGCGGTATTGGTATTGTGGCCGAGGTCAAGACTATTCCTGCCCGCCAGAGGCGCATACGCATCGCGTTCAAATTCAGCGAAGCACCGCCATGCAGGAGCGGCAGAGTCGAGTGCGCAGCCAATCACCGGCGCCGGGAACCAGGTGAATGGCGCCGCCGTTCCGCCCTTCAGGGTGAATGACTGGCTGCTCGCGTTGGTCAGGGTGATGGTCGACACTTTGGTGGGCAGCACCCAGTCTTGAGTTTCTACGGTCTCTGTCGGCGCGACGGTCAGAACCGGCTTGGTTGGATCCTCGGGTTGTCGCAAGAGACAAAGATTGACGTTGAACGCTCCGTTTTCCTGAAAGGCAAGAGAGACAACATTCGGATCGCCACTTCCAATCGCATCGCACGTTTTTTTTGCCACGACCCGGTACGACAGATGCGACGCGATCCGGGGATTTCCATTGTCTCCATAAACGACCGGGATATCGTAGGCTTCTACCAGGTCTTCCGGGACATTTCCGAGCAGTGACGTCGAACCTTTCGCTACCTTGGTTTCAACCACCAGATCGTTCTGCTTCGGATCAAAAGCGACATGCACCGTCTGGTTGTTTCGAGCGATCTCCAGCCGCAACCGCAATAATTGCCGGTGGCCAGCGATCGTGAGGCCGGCATAAATAAAAACGTAAAGAAACGGAAGGACCACCGTAGCCCGCGGCAGCGTCCCGTCCCACGCTTCTTTTACCATCAGAAGAAAACCAAGATTGATGGTGACCACCGACCAAAGCGGGGCGCCAAGGATCATCAAGAACACGCCTAGGTATGGGACATGTTGCACCAGGAAAAGAATGCCGGTGAAGAGAAATAGCAGAATTGACTTCGGAAATTTTCGCACTCCGCCCTCGCCCCGTTAGTTTCTTTCATCTAATCTTGGAGGCAAGAAGCGAATTGGAACAGTATCGTTGGAACAGTATCGATCGAGAGTCCGTCGAACGAAACGTGCCAGGCGGATGGATTTGGGATGGCCGGGCCAGCCCCCGCTGGGAAGGATGAGTGTGATGGAGATATCACGCCAACCTGACCGGCGAATCGCCAGGGTAGAAATCTCATCGCTACTAAGCGCACAGATCTAAGCGTACAGATTTAAGCGTATATATCAATGAGCTGCCCGCTCCAGCTAGCGGAACCGGCCGCATAATAAAGGTAATGGGCGATCGCCGTGCTTTCGACAGAAAGGCTCCAAGCCCATCCAGAGAGATATTCCCAGGCCGAGGTTCCCGTCTCATCGCTCTGGGAATCCTCCACGGGCGTTCCGTAGATGAAATCTGCCTCGCACCGGCGCGTTGAAGACGACCAAGCAAAAGCGTCGGCGGAGGGAACAAGACTAATTTGGCCGGCCCGCGTGGTGATCGCTCTCTGAGTCAGAGGCACGAGGCTGGTCGACACATCGGGTGACTGCGGCGAGTCGACCGGATTCACCGATGCCGGAAGCAGTTTAATCGACATGGGAAATCAGTTTGCCAACGCTCAATCTATCGGCAGTTCCGGCCGATCTAAAGAACACGGCGGTACTTTAGCGCCGTGCCGTGAGGAATCATCCCCACCTGGTTTCGGGTTAGTTGAAGCCAACCGACTGCAGTCTTCGACACGGCGATTTGTGATTGGCGTAATGGCGATCCATCAAGCGATTACACGTTTTGACCGGGTCAGTGAGCGATATAGAAATTTTCCAACAGTTGCGATGACAGGCTATTTCCCTCCCCGCGCCAACCCGCCTAAGGTTTCGGGCTGCACCGTAATCATATCCGGGCCAGTAGTCTGTCCTGCGATGATCGGTTTGTTGGGGACGGTTTCGTAAGCATATCCAGTCAGAGTGCCGCTCACATCGCCGAGTTGCCGATCGTGCCCAAGCGTGACGCTGAGTCTGGCCCAGGTCAACATGACTCGGACGATCGAGCTAATCCTCGGTCTGCCGCCCATGAACCAATTCGACCTTATCGCGTCGTCCGGTCACACCGAACATGCACGCGCTGGTCACGCGATTCCCTCTATTGGACAACTTCTACGACCCGAGCCGTCAGTCGGCCGACGGTCACCAGTGGATCACCGAGGGGATGGCGCCCTACGCCGACGACATCCAGTCGCCTGACTGGGTTCGCAGCTATCCCGGCGGCAACGCCGGCGACGCACTCGCCTATCAGAACAAGGGCTTCCTGTTCTCGGAAGCGGCAGCCACCGGTCTGTCCGTAAAGATCTACGGCGAATACGTCGAGAACGATACGTTCAAACAACCGAATGGGTCGAAAAAGGAGCCGAGCTGGAGCGAATTTTACGCCGACTCGCAGTGCTTCGAGGGAGGGCCTGATTGCGGGCCGCCCGGGACCATGGGCGAGACGACGCTGTACTATCAGAACACGGTCCAGGCAGAGTCCTCTATCCCGGCTGTGTATCTGCACCTTATCAAGAACTTCCCGCAGTTCGATCTGGGCATTCCCGATCAGTTCCGCGTCGATGTGTGGGTGCAGGACTTCAACAATGACGTCGCGGCTGGTACGGTGCCCTCGTTGAGCATCCTGTGGATTATGTGCGACCACACCGGTGGCCCGCCGGTTCCGATTGCCGAACAGGCCGATAACGACCTGGCCGTGGGGCGCATTATCGACTACATCAGCCACAGCAACGTATGGTCCACGTCGGCGATCTTCGTCGAGGAAGACGACGCGCAGAACGGCGTCGATCACATCGACGGTCATCGCAGCCCGGGCTATATAGTCAGCCCATACGCGGTGCAGAACGGAGCCACCGACAACACCTACTACACACAGGTCAACATGACTCGGACGATCGAGCAAATCCTCGCTCTGCCGCCCATGAACCAATTCGACCTCATCGCGTCGCCGATGACGACCGATTTCACCAACACCCCACCCCCGGATAACTTCCTGCCGTGGACGCACGTACCGAACGATGTCCCGCTGAACCAGGGCGTCAGCTCAAGCGTAGCCGATAACACAGGTAGCCCCGCGGTCAAAGCCCTCAGAAGAGCTTGGCTCGAGAAGAAGGCGCAGATCTTCGCCGGCAAACTGACCAAGCCCGACTCCGAAGACCCGGACACTGTCAACCATTTCAACTGGTACATGTCCACGGGGTTTACGCGGCCGTATCCGGGCGAGAAGACGGTTCGCCCCGCGAGCGACTTCAACAACCCTGCACCCACCAAAGGTGACGACGACTGAAAACACGTTCGACTGCAACGACTCCTCTCCCCGATAACCGGGGAGAGGTTTTTTTCACTCCTCAAACCCAAAGCTCCGCCAACCTGACCCTGCCCCGCCCCCGGGCGCGGTGACGGCGACCGTAAATCCATAATTGAAGTATCCTACCTGGTAACCTTCGAACCACCCCTGCTCAGGCAGGGGTGGTTTTGCAGCTTTTGAAAGCTCGAACGGGAGCGGTTCGTCGGACCGGCACGGGAGAGGTCTACTCAGGCAATCTCATCGACTATCGGCAACAAAGCTGTAGGTTGACCACTAGATCACGAAACGCAGACGATCACCGATACCTAAAGGAGCTATAGAAACACAGTAATTTGCTCCCAACGGAATCTGCCGGTTATCTCACGGCGTGTTGGTCGGCGATGGAGTGGTTGGATAAAAAGACTCCACGACTGTCAGCAACAACCGCTCCTCACGCGAATTACCGAGCGCGCTAGCCTCGAGTTTCTCTCCGAGTTCTTCAACATCTTCAATCACGCCCCGTTAGGCCCGCCGCAGTCCACCTTCAACCCATCGAACACCACGGGGTTCGGCAGCATCATCACTACGGTCAACACAACGACGCCGATTAGTCCTAGCTAGGAGAGTTCCTGGAAACCCGTTTTTCACAATCGTTCTGACCCGAGAGATGGTACCGGCCGGACCGTCTCTCGATTATTGTCGTTAGCCTAACCCATGCGGACCGGTAATACGGATACTCTCGACTTGATCTACAAACTATTTAACGGGCTTGGCTTTTGGTGGGCACAGCTTTCGGGCGGCCGCCAAGTGTGTTCCGGCTCGCGCGCGAGGGGGTTGAGTTCCGTGATTTTTGTTCACGGAGTTCGGCCCGCAGCGGCTCAATAGAAGCCAGCAGCTCGATAAGAAAATACACGGGCTGCCCGGAAACGATAACAGAAGGTCAAGTCACTTCTGTTTTCAGTTGAAAATGCACCATGAAGTTTTTCACCGTGAACACGTCGGGGTACAGCGTCTTCGTTGCGGCGCGGCGATCGCTCACCGCGTCGGTCATTTCAGATCCCGCGAAATTGAGCCAGAGAATTCACATCTCTGGGGGAACTCTACCTACAACAAATTCAGCATTCGGATGTGTTCTCTCAATTTTCCTGTATCGATCGGCTTGAACAGGTAGGCATCGCACAACGACTGAAATGACTCGACGACGTTCTTCACATCGTCCAGTGCTGTGGTCATGATGATCTTGACACCGGAGGTGGAAAGTGTTCCCGTGGATTCTTCAATCGCGCGGATTTCTTTGGCGGCAGTCTGCCCATCCATTCCCGGCATCATGATGTCCATACAGATGAGGTCGTACGCTTCGCTGCTCTTCTGGGCGACGCGAAATGCTGCTACCGCTTCCCTGCCGTTCACCGCGATGTGGCATTCGCCATAGCGTGCGAGAAAGCTTTGCAGCAAGAGACGGCTGGTAAAGTCATCTTCGACAATGAGCGTGCGCATTCTAGTGTTTTCCTCCTCGAGGCTAGGACCACCCCGACTGCTTGACGATTGCCTTCAGCAGCTCGAACTCCTTTTCCAAACGAGGCAGCAGTGCCAGGGCACGGTCTAATTGGTTCGCCCCCACGGCCTGCTGAGCGGCGCAGCACAGTGCGTGAATCGCTTTGGCAGACACCGTTGCGGACGCCCCTTTGAGGGCATGCGCCTGCATACGGGCGCCGCCTGCATCGCCTTTTTCCAGCGTATTTCTGAGAACCAGCAACTGCCGCGGAGCGTCGTCGAGAAACCCGGCGAGAACCTTGCCGGCTAGTTCTTTGTCACCCAGGAGACGCGTCAGCATCTCTTCCTGATCAAAGATCGCCTCTGTTCTTGCGGGTGACGCGCTGGAGAGTGAACTGACTGCGCCGCCGAGAGACGGCTTAAGCCACTTCTCCAAGACCGCAGCCAATTGATGCGGCTCCACGGGCTTGGACAGATAATCGTTCATGCCGGCCTGCAGGCACTTGTCCTGGTCCCCGCTCAGGGCATGGGCGGTGATGGCGATGACTGGGATTTGCGGGTTGCGTATTCCAGTCCGCTTTTCCCGAATGTATCGTGTCGCCTCCCAGCCATCCATCTCCGGCATTTCGCAATCCATCAGGACTACATCGTAGTCAGCATCGCGAAGCGCCTGCAGGGCCTCGACGCCATTGGCCGCCAAGTAGGCGCGATAGCCGAGCTTTCTTAAGATCGCGAGGGCGACTTGCTGGTTAATCAAGTTATCCTCGGCGAGAAGGATCCGCGCCGGGTGGAGCTTTACTGGAGTCTGGATGCTCTGGGCAATATGCGCGGTCAGGATCTCGACAGTATTTTTCTTTGCGCCTGCGAGTCCACCGCCCGGCGGCTGCTTCTCAAAGACGGAGGTGAACCAGAACCTTGATCCCCGGCCCTCTTCGCTCTCGACGCCAATTTGACCGCCCATGATCTCGACCAGCTGTTTCGAGATGGTCAGGCCCAGACCGGTTCCGCCGTAGCGACGGGTGCTGGACCCATCCCCCTGCATGAAAGGCTCGAAGAGGGCAGAAGCCGAGCCCTGGCGGAACCCGACGCCCGTATCGCTCACGCTAAAACGCAGGGTAACTTTTTTATCATCCTGGGCATCCACTCGCACGGTGGCGGAGACTTTGCCTTTGGCTGTGAACTTCACAGCGTTGCCCAGTAGGTTGAGCAACACCTGGCGGACTCTGCCCGGGTCTCCGCGCAACAGCCGGGGGGTTGCCGATTCTACTTCGCAAGTCAGGGCAAGCCCTTTTTCCTTCGCCTTAATCGCCAACACTGCGAGAGCACCCTGTAACACGGACTGCAAATCGAAGTCGGTTGTCTCCAACATCATCTTGCGTGCCTCGATCTTGGAGAAATCCAGAATGTCGTTGATCACCTTCAGAAGGGCCTCACCGCTGGTGCGCACTATCTCTGCGTATTGCCGTTGCTCTGGAGTTAATTCCGTGTCTAGGAGCAGGCCGGTGACTCCGATCACGCCATTCATTGGCGTGCGGATTTCATGACTCATGTTGGCCAGGAACTGGCTCTTCGCACGGTTAGCGGCTTCTGCGACTTCTTTGGCGGTCCGCATCTGCTGTTCGGCCCACTTGCGCTCCGTGATATCGCGGAAAACCCAAATTCGCCCGAGATATTGGCCGTTCTTATCGATGACCGCAGCGGAATAGCGGTCCAGAACCGATCCATTCTTAAACTCGATTTCGTCGCGGCTCGTCTCGCTAGGATGTTTATTCAGGTGGTCAATCTTGGATAGGAAGGATTTGGGATCCTTAATCAAAGTGACGACATGCTGGAGCAGGTAGCGGTCATCTTTGTCCGCAAGGATTTCAGCGGGGATTTTGAGCAACTCAACCAGCCTTCGATTGTGCAGAAGCCTCTGACCTTGGTCATCCACGACCAGGATTCCGTCAATGGTGGCGTTCGCCTGGGCTTCCAGGAGAGCCGTTTTGGATTGGAGATCAGCTTCCGCCCGTTTGCGCTCTGTGATATCGGAGAAAGTGCCATCGGCGTAGTACGCTCCGTCCTTCTCATAAGTTCGGTAAGCGCGATCGTGAATCCATATCCACTGGCCGTCTTTGCGTTGCCAGCGGTACTCCACATCGAAGGGATGGCCTCCGGTAAAAAGCTTCTGAAAGGCTCCGCTGATGCGCTCGGAATCGTCGGGATCGATGCGGCCGAACCACAGCTCGGCGGCTCCTTTGCATATCTCTGCGGGCCTAAAGCCGAATATCTGCTCGACATTGGGACTGATATAGACGGTTCGCCGGTCGATGGCGGCAGTCCACGTTACGTCGGGAATGTTCGCGACGAGAGAGCGGAATTTTTCTTCGCTGTGGCGAAGTTGTTCGTGCGCCACCCTGCCGTCGGTGATGTCGATCGTTGAGCCAACCAGGCGTGCGACGCCGTCTCTCTGGGCGGCGACAACCTGGCCGCGACTGCGCACCACCCGCAATGTGCCATCGCGGCGCACCACACGATGCTCTACGTCAAAGGGCTCCTGGATTTGAAAGGCTTTTTTCAGAGTCTGATCGACCCGGGCGCGGTCGGCGGCAGGGATGGCTTCCATTACGTTTTCGAACGGCAAGCGGTTGCTGACGGGATTCAAGTCAAAAACACGGAAAAAGCCCTCCGACCCCAGAAACTGGCTGGCATGCGCGTCCAATTCCCAACTTCCCATGGGAACGATGTGTTGAATGTCCTCCAAACTTCTCTCGCTGCTGTGCAAAGCGGCTTCGGTCACACGGCGTTCCGTGATGTCCTGCTTGATGGCGATAAAGTTGGTGATTACTCCCCCGGCACTGCGCACAGGCGTGATCGACATTTTGTCGGTATAGAAGGTCCCGTCCTTGCGCCGATTCTGCAGTTCGCCTCGCCACACCTCGCCGGAAAGAATCGTATTCCAGAGTTCGCGGTAATAAGCGGGATCCTGACGATCCGACTTCAGCAACCGCGTGCTTTGGCCAATTATTTCTGCGGCGCTGTAGCCGGTGATCTTGCAGAAGGCTGAGTTGACGAACTGAATCGTGCCGGAAATATCGGTGATGACAATGGCTTCCGAAATCTGGCCGATGGCGGTCACCAGCAGGGCCGGGCTGGAAGGCGAGCTGCGGCTCCCAGCCGGCGTTGCTTGCCGGGCCGAAGCCCCAGGTTTGTCGAGGGTGGCCATCGGGCTCACTTCACCAATTTCTGAACTACTGCAACCAACTGATCGGCATTGAAAGGTTTCACGATCCAGCCCGTCGCCCCGGCTTTTTTTCCTTCAGCTTTTTTCTCGGCCTGGGATTCGGTGCTGAGCATCAGGATGGGAGTGAAGCAGCATCCCGGCAGTTGGCGGACCGCCGTGATCAACTGGATTCCATCCACGTTGGGCATGTTGAGATCGGTAATGATCAGGTCGAACTTTCCCCCGCCAATCTTGCCCAGGCCATCTTTGCCGTCGACAGCCTCGGCCACCTCGTAGCCCGCCTTGGTCAACGTAAAATTCACCATCTGCCGAATGCTGGACGAATCATCCACGGTAAGGATTCGTTTCATAGCTGCACCTCATGCCGCGCAAAACTCACGAGTTCTTGCGCAATTCTCCGGGACTTAAAAGAGTTCAACGGCGTTCCCTCCGAAAGTTTGTCGGGCCACCGGCAAGGGCCCTCCACAGAGCGCCGCGCGCATCACGTCGCGCTCCATTTCCGTCGTGTAAGAGGCGGAGAATAGTTGTTCAACTTCCGATGTGTCGCAGGGTTGGTCAACCTCGGGATACTCCACCTTTAACTGCCGTCTCACGCCTTCCACCTGGGCCAGTACTGCATCGAAACGTCCGGAGCAGGAATCGAGCAGGTCGCCGGTCTTCCCCACACCGGCGATATTGGCCTGCATTCTCTCGGTTGCGATTTTCATCTCGCCCGACTTTTCCACGGCAAAAGCAGCGGCGGTTCGCAGAATCTCGAGGCCTTCCCTGGTTTGCGCTTGCGCTTCCCGTAACTTCCGATTGCTGGTCTCGGAAAAGGCCTCCACGAACCTTTTGGACTGCTCTACCAGCTTCAATATCTCTTGCATCGCCTGCGCGGATTGCCCGGTAATGTTGCCCCACTCCTCCGAAATTCCGCCGATGGTCTTGGCGATGGCGAGCATGGCGCCCCCTTTCTTGCCCAAGTGGCTGGACTCAATAATTGAGTTCAAACTAAGGATCTGAAAACGGTCGCAGACAGACTTTGATTTTTGCAGATGCTCGCTGAACAACTGCATCAAGTCCGAGAGTCCCCCCAATGTGTTTTGAATTCTCTCGCCGTAAGCCTGACTGTTCCGTTCCAGCAGTTCGATATGAGTAAGATGAGAGGCCACCTTCCGTTCCTGCTCGAGAACCATAGGGCCGATCCCGACTACTTCGGATGCGCTGACCCGCATGATGCCGTCCATGCACGTCCGGATTTGAGATGTCCAACCGGCTATGGTTTCCTTGATGGACCGGAGCTGATAGGTCTGGATCGTCAGACCGGCATAGGCCTGGGATAATTCGTGCGCGGCAGTCCGCGAGGCGCACTCGTCTTCAGGAAGTCTCGCGGATACCAGGGTAAATGCCTCCGCCACATGCTGGACTTGCTGGCGAGTAATATCGTGAGCCTGGATGGCGGTGACCACCCCGGTTACCTGCTGTGCCATATCTTGCACCCCGATCCTGAATTGCGCAGGGGTTTTCAATAGTTGAGTCAAGCTCGACTCGACTTCCGCCAGCGCCGCACCCATGTCGGTTTCAATGCTGGCCAATTTCTGCTTGAGTTCCGGAAGTTCCGCCGAAAGCACCTGCCTGGTGTTTTCGATGGCGGCCCGGCGGTCGTCGATGTGCCTCTCGAGGGCTTGGGTATCTTCGGATACCGATTTTGAGAAGTCCGCCAATTCCTGGGCGAGGTAGTGGAAATCCGCGACTCCATCCCCGAGGCGGGCAACTTCGATATTCGTAAGCACGCGCAGCGCGCCAGTTTGCAGCGCAATTGCCCTCTGGGCATGGGTGATAAGCGAAAGTTGATGAAGAAGTTCCACTTCCTTGGTCACCATTTCGAGGATTCCCGTGGTCGCACGCAGACGATCTCCAATGAAAAGATTGGCGGTCGCGCCCAGGGTTTGCACCTTGGGCAAGACCGAGCTGACATTCTCGCTTTCGACGCAACCCACAATTTCCGCCGCCAATTCCAAAATCGCATCGGTGTAACCGGCCAGGCCCTCGAAAGCCTTGGCCACTGACCGGACTTCAGTCTCGGCGATGCATTCGAGCGCTTGCAGTTCATTTTTTGCGTTCTCCAGCTGGAGAACCGCATCGCCCCTGGCGGCAACCGTCGCTGTGTTCTCGATTCGCATGGCATCTCATTGGGCCAGCGCGAGAATCGACCCAGCTACCGATTCCAGAGGCAAGATCTTGTCGACCGCGCTCCGCTTGATTGCTTCGTTCGGCATGCCGAAAACCACGCAAGTAGCCTCATCCTGCGCGATGGTCATGGCTCCCGCCTGTTTCATTTCCAGCATGCCGCGGGCTCCGTCATCCCCCATTCCTGTCAGAATCACGCCGACCGCGTTTTGTCCCGCATAGCGGGCGGCGGAACGAAACAAGACGTCGACGGAGGGCCGGTGACGGCAGACCAGCGGTCCCTCTTTGATTTCAACGTAGTATCGCGCGCCGCTGCGTTTGAGCAGCAGGTGATGATTGCCCGGCGCGATCAGCGCGCGCCCGCGCAGCACGGTATCGTTCGCCTCCGCCTCCTTCACCGAAATGCTGCACAGGCTATCCAGGCGGTTGGCAAAGGCGCGGGTAAACAGCTCCGGCATGTGTTGCACGATTACAATGCCGGGCGAGTCCGCGGGAAGGCTCTCCAGCACCACCTTGAGAGCCTCAGTGCCGCCGGTGGACGCTCCGATGGCGACCACTTTTTCTGTGGTCTCGGCCATGGCGTGGGTGCCGGGGGACAGAATCGCGTCGGCGGTCAGCTTGGGCTGGACAGTCCGGCTGGGCTGGATTTGCCGCACACGCGCGGCGGCCGCAGCCTTAACCACCTGGCAGAGAACGATCTGTGATTCCTCCAGAAACTGCTTGCTGCCCAACCGGGGCTTCGCGATGATATCGACCGCCCCGTATTCGAGCGCCTTCAATGCGCTTTGCGTTCCTTCCTCGGCCAGGCTCGAACAGATGACAACTGGAATCGGGTGCTGGCGCATGATTTTCTGCAGGAAAGTAAGGCCATCCATGCGCGGCATTTCAATATCGAGCGTGATTACATCGGGAACCTCTTCGCTGATGCGTTCCGCCGCGACGAATGGATCGGCGGCGGTTCCCATCACCTCGATTTCCGGATCAGACGACAAAACTTCGCTCAGCGTCTGGCGGACCACCGCGGAATCGTCGACGATCAAGACCCGAATTTTCTTTGTGCTCATAAGTTCAATCGTGCTTTTGCCAATCCGCCGAACAGGTTTCAGTCAAGCCAGCGCAGCAGCACTTCCCCAGTCCTGGTATTGAACTGAATGTTCCTGCCCAACTTGCCTCCCATGCTGGAGGCGACTACCGAAAAGCCCTCTGCGCGCACGACCTCGATCGCCGCTTCGCAATTCTGCTTTCCCACCGTGGGTATCGAGGATGCAGCGTCGCTCACCAGCAGCACGTCGCCGCCGCCAAAGAGCTTGACTTGCACTTCGGAACGCCGCGCCCCGAGTTCGTCAAGCTGACGTGCCAAGTCGCGTATGGCGAAGTCGACATAGCGGTGTCCGTCCCCGAGCCTCGGGCTGACATCGTTCGGGCATCGCGGCAATAGTGAGTGCGAGAGTGCGCCAATGCCGAGTCTCTGGCTCCAGAAGGTAACTCCGACACACGAACCAAGGATCGTCCGGATGATGGTTGGCTTGCACGCGAGGTGAGCCTCCCCGGGAAGCAAATACACGTCCGAAAGCTCGTCTTCAAGTTCGAGCATCTTCCGGTTTCCTGTAGAGAGAAGGTGCGAGCGGCACGAGTGGGAGATCCATATCGTGTAAAGTCTCAGAGTGGCCGACAAAGGCGTATCCACCGGGGAGAAGTTGATTGCAGAGTTTTTGCATAATGCGCTCCTGGGTGGGCCGGTCGAAGTAGATAATCACATTCCGGCAGAAGAAGGCGTCCACCTTTTGGGAGAGGCCGAAGTCAGCGTCCATGAAATTCAGGCGGCGGAACTCCACCTGCTGCCGCAACTCGGGAACCACCCGCATGAATTTGGAGTCAGGATCGCGGCTGCGCATGAAATACTTTCGCCGCAGCTCTGCCGCCACCGGATGCACCACTTCGGCGGTAAATACACCGCGCACGGCCTTCGCCAGTACGGTGTTCGAGATGTCGGTGGCCAGCACGCTAAAGCGGAAGCCGGGATTGGCGCTCGCCCATTCGGTCAGCACAATCGCCAGCGTGTAGGGCTCTTCTCCGGTGGAACAACCGGCGCTCCAAATCAGCAATGGCCGACCGTTCGAGTTGCGGGCCATCAGGTCCGGGAGCGCCTTCTGCGACAAGAAATCAAAGTGATCCGGCTCACGGAAGAAATCTGTCTTGTTAGTCGAGACTACATCGAGTAGATGGACGATCTCATCCTTCTGCCCTTCTGGCCCAAACAAGTATTCGCAGTACTCGACGAAGGAATTCAGATTCAGACTGCGCAGCCGCCGCTTGATGCGGAGCTCGAGCATGGTCTTCTTGTCCGGATTCAAATTGATGCCTGACTGCTCGTAGATCAGGCTGCACAGCCGGTGAAAGTCTGCGCTCGATATGCTTTCCTCGTGATCGTTCACGGCAGGAGCGTCCATGTCTAGCGCCTTCCCGTATCAAACTGCCGCCGCGGCTGCTGTTGGGGCCGTTGTTGACGCTGGCTTGCCGCTTTCCGATTGTCGGACGGACGCAAAATCCTCAGCCGAAAAAACCCGGTCAATGTCCAGGATCATGACGAACTGGTTGTCGCGCTTTCCCATACCCTTAATAAAGTCGGTGCGAATGTGGGTTCCAATGCGGGGCGCGGGCTGAATCTGGTCCGGCTCCAGATCGATGACTTCCTCCACCGAATCGGCCAGAGCCCCGATCACAGTGGATTCGTTATCCATCAACACCTCCACCACCACAATGCAGGTGTTCCGCGTCTTTTCGGTTTTCGACATTTCCAGGCAAAGCCGCAGGTCGACCACCGGCACCACGCTGCCGCGAAGATTGATTACACCGCTCATGAAATCGGGCGTGCGAGGAATTTCCGTGATGGTTGTAAAATCCAGCACTTCCCTCACTTTGGCAACCTCAGTCGCGAAGACTTCATTGCCAAGTTTGAAAGTGAGATACTGCCGCGTTTCCGTAATATCGCTAACGCTCATAGTCAAATCCTTTCGCATTCTGGGGACATTGGCGAACCGCAAGGCGGCAGGCCTTGGAACCGGCTAGAAACGCTCGAATTCCTTGTCCAGATCGTCCCCTTTGTCTTTGTCCTTAAGCTTCAGAGTGACTCCGGCGCCAGCCTTGGCTGCCATCGCTTTTGCCGGGGCCGCATGGGCTGCCTTGGCCTTGACTGCTGCGGCGGGCGGAACTTCCGCATGCTTGATCGGTTTTGGGGCGGCGGCTCTTACCGTGGTGTGGCCCTCTTCCCCGGTGCGGAAGAATGCCAGCGCGCTGACCAGTTGTTCGGACTGGCTGGTCAATTCCTCCGTGGTCGAAGCCATCTCTTCCGATGCCGAAGCATTTTGCTGAATGACCTTTTCGAGCTGCACCAGCGCTTTGTTGATCTGCTCTGCGCCGGTGTCCTGTTCCTTGCTGGCGGCTGCGATTTCCTGCACAAGCTCGGCAGTCCTCTGAATATCAGGCACGAGTTTGCTGAGCATTTCCCCTGCTTTTTCCGATACCTTGACGGTCGTGCCGGAAAGTTGATTGATTTCACCTGCCGCCTTCTGGCTGCGTTCGGCGAGTTTGCGGACTTCCGCCGCGACCACGGCAAAGCCCTTGCCATGTTCCCCAGCGCGCGCCGCTTCGATGGCTGCGTTCAGCGCCAGCAGGTTGGTCTGGCGTGCGATCTCTTCGATGATCGAGACCCGGCTGGCAATCTCTTTCATTGCCGCCACCGCTTCCACCACCGATTTTCCGCTTTCCTGCGCGTCGGTGGCCGACTTGTTGGCGATCTTGTCGGTCTGGGAAGCGCTATCGGCATTCTGCTTGATGTTGGAAACCATTTCCTCCATCGAAGACGAGGCTTCCTCGGCCGAGGCCGCCTGCGAACTGGCGCCCTTGGATACCTCGACCGAAGTCGAGCTGATGGCTTGGCTGGCTGAAGCCACTTCGCCGGCGATCGAGCGGATGTCCGATACCACCCGCGTGATGCCGCTCACCATGGCGCTGAGCGCCTGCATCAGTTTGTCCTGCGGCGACCGTTCCCGCAGGGCTACGGTCAAGTTGCCATTCGCGATTTCTTCTGCCGCCGTAGTAATTTCGTTCATGGCTACGATGAGCATATTCAGGTTGTCCTTAATGGTGTTGAAGTCGCCATGGTAGGTGTCCGTGATCTGCGGCGGAATGTCGCCCTTGCTGATACGATCGATGTACCCGGCGCTGAACTTGAGTGGAGTGATTACGGCGTCCAGGACAGAGTTCACGCCGCGCACAATCTCAGCGTAGGCCCCGCGGAACTGGTCGTGCTTCCCGCGCTCGGACAACTGCCCGGCGTTGGAAGCGTCGGTTAGGCGAGCCAGTTCCTTCTGCAGGCTCTGCACCACGATTGCGATGTTGTTGACCGCCTGCTTCATCTTTTCGTGGTCGCCCTTGTAGGTTTGAGCAATCAGTTCGTCGATTTTGCCGTTGGAAATTTGCGCGAGAATGCGGTTGCCTTCGCCGATGGGCAACAGGATCGCATCCAGCATGGCGTTTACGCCACGCACAATCTCCGCGTACGCTCCCTGGAACTGCTCGGGCTTCCCGCGGTCGGAAAGCTGCCCATCCTTCGAGGCGTCAGTCAGACGAGCCATTTCTTTCTGCAGGCTCTGTATCACAACGGCGATGCTGTTGACCGCCTGCTTCATCTTTTCGTGGTCGCCCTTGTAGGTTTGAGCAATCAGTTCGTCGATCTTGCCGTTGGAAATTTGCGCGAGAATGCGGTTGCCTTCGCCGATCGGGAGCAGAATCGCGTCCAGCATGGTGTTCACGCCGCGCACAATTTCCGAGTACGCGCCCTGGAACTGCTCGGGTTTTCCGCGGTCGGAAAGCTGCCCATCCTTCGAGGCGTCGGTCAGACGAGCCATTTCTTTCTGCAGGCTCTGTATCACAACGGCGATGCTGTTGACCGCCTGCTTCATCTTCTCGTGGTCGCCCTTGTAGGTTTGAGCAATCAGTTCGTCGATCTTGCCGTTGGAAATTTGCGCGAGAATGCGGTTGCCCTCGCCGATCGGCAGCAGAATCGCGTCCAGCATGGTGTTCACGCCGCGCACAATTTCCGAATACGCACCCTGGAATTGTTCCGGCTTGCCGCGGTCGGAGAGTTGACCATCTTTCGAGGCGTCGGTCAGGCGCGCCATTTCCTTCTGCAGCGCCTGCACCACCACCGCCACGTTGTTGACCGCCTGCTTCATCTTCTCGTGGTCGCCCTTATAGGTTCGCGCAATCAATTCGTCGATCTTGCCGTTGGAAATTTGCGCCAGAATGCGGTTGCCTTCGCCGATAGGCAGCAGGATCGCATCCAGCATTTCATTGATGCCCTGCACGATTTCCTTGTAGATGCCGTCAAACTGCTCCACTTTGCCGCGTTCCGTGAGGCGGCCTTCCCGCGAGGCATCGACCAGACGCATGATTTCCTGAGAAACCAGTTGCACCTTGGAGTCCCCTGATTTTGGCGAACCGCCATTTCCCTCGGCAGTACGCGGCTTTCGGCTTTGCTGTGCAGCTTTCGATGCCATAACTTCCAGCTCCTTTATTTTGAATTCGTTCACCCTCTGGTTTGCGGCCCTTAGTGGAGACGCACATGTTGAAATCGTCACTGAACGGTGGTTGCCTTTTCGCCCGAGCCAGCAAGGCCTTTCCCGCTCAAAAGCAACGCTTCGCGTAGCTCAGCATCCCGCGATGGCGGGCGCGGCGCCGCGCGGATGTTGCCGCGTCCTCCGGTCGAGCGCGCGCCGGGAGACATGGTACGAATCGCTTCCCGCACCAACCGGTGCGGATCGAGGATCAAGGCCACAGTTCCATTGCCCAGAATGGTGGCGCCCGATACCAGATCGACATGCCGGTAAAACCGCCCCAGATTTTTGATCACTGTCTGGTGATCTCCCAGCACCTGGTCGACGACGAAGCCATAGCGTCCCGATTCGGTTTCCGCAACCATAATTTGCTCGCGCTCTGGTCTTTTCTCTTTCATGTTGAAATATTCCCGCAGCCGGATATAAGGAATGATTTCCCCGCGCACGTTGGCCACGTGCTTGCCGTTGGCCCGCTCGATGTCCTGGCCCGTCAACTCGATGCATTCCAGCGTGGTCGCAAGCGGCAGCACAAAATAGGCGCCATCGACCCGCACCAGCAGCCCGTCAATGATGGCCAGGGTAAGCGGCAGGCGCAGAGTTATGGTGGTCCCAGCGCCGGGTTTGCTGGCGATATCGATGGTTCCGCGCAGGCCTTCTACACTTCGGCGGACCACATCCATGCCCACCCCCCGGCCTGACACGTCCGTTATTTTCTGTGCGGTAGAAAAACCGGGCGCCAGAATGAAGTTAAAGATTTCGCTTTCGCTGAGTTGCGCGTCAGCCGGGGCCAGACCCTTCTCGATGGCGCGGTCCCGCACCGCCGCGGCATTGATGCCCCCGCCATCGTCGGCCACTGTAATAAGCACGCTCGCGCCCGAATGCCGCGCAGCCAGGTGAATGGTTGCGCTTGGGCGTTTGCCGGCTGCGAGGCGCGTTTCCGGCGGCTCAATGCCGTGATCCATGCCGTTGCGGATGAGATGCATCAGCGGATCGTTCAACTGGTCGATCACGCTTTTGTCCAGTTCCGTGTCCGCGCCCTCGATGGTGAGTTCCACCTCTTTGTGCAGATCCCGCGCCAGGTCGTGCACCAGCCGGCGGAAGCGCTCGAAGGTCGCTCGAATGGGCAGCATGCGAATGCTAATCGAGTTCTCACGCAGAGCTGTGGTCAGGCGTTCGATTTCTTCCGACACCGTCACCACTTCGGGATCTTCGCCGCGGGTGGCAAGCTCAACCAGCCGGGCCTGCACCGTAACCAACTCGCCTACCAGGTTGACGAACTGGTCGAGCTTGGCGGCGGGCACGCGAATGCTGGAGGCGCTGTCAGGCGTGTCAGAAGCGCGACGGCCCCACGGGGGAGATTTCTTATCAGCAGCCTTCGGCGCCTCAGGCGCAGGAGTAGCGGCTACGGCATTTGCGACGACAGGCCTCGGACTCGGCGCGGCAGTGGGTTCAATCGTCAGCTCACAGCTGTCTTCCACAAAAATGAAAACATCGCGAATGGCCTCGCGACTGGAAGACGTCGTCAGCACCATGTCCCATGTGACATAGCACCGCTCGGCGTCCAATTCGCCAAGCGGAGGAATCGCGGCCATACTGGCCTTTACGTAAAGGCTTCCTAATAGTCTTAGTTCGCGCAACAGCAGCAGAGGACTAGCTCCGTGGCGCATGAGGTCGGGTCCGGGGCCAAAGCGTACGTGCCAGTCGCGGGCCGCGTCCTTAGGACATTCGGACAGAGAGGCCTGTGGCGGAGTGGTCTGCGCGGCCTGAGTCTCAGCCTTTCCGGTCAACTGCCGCAACTTAGCCAATATCCCGGCAGAGATAACCCCGCTCGCAGAGCCTCCGCCGGCAGCCTCATCCAGCATGGCTTTGATCTGGTCAAGCGCTTCTAAGGAAAGGTTAATCAGTTCCGAGCTGACACTCAGCCGGTCGTTACGGACTTCATCGAAGGCATTCTCCAGGTTGTGGCTGAACGCCGCCAGCTCATCGAAGCCGAACATCGCCCCCGATCCCTTGATGGTGTGCAGAGCGCGGAAGGCTCGTCCGACAAGTTCCTTATCGCCGCGATTCTCATTCAGCGCCAGCAGAGCAGACTCCAGTTCCACAAGGATCTCGCGAGCTTCTTCGAGGAAGGTGAGCTTGTACTTGTCGATGACGTTGTCTCTCGTCAAACCCAACCCCCGATAAGAAACCTGCCTACCGCGCTACTTTGCATCTCCAGCGAAAGGAAAGTTTGCAAACCCGGCTTCGCCCAGCGCCCGCAAGACATCCGGCGGAACCGGCGCGGCGAGCTCGCAGGCCTTGCCTGACTTGCGGGCTTCGCGCTCCGCAGCCCATAGCAGCTGCAACGCGGTGATATCCAATTCGGTCGCATGCTCCAGATTCAGGCGCACCTCGGTTCCCGACGCCAGAGCCTGCAGCAGAGCGGCCTTCAGTTCCGTTGCCAACCCAATGCTGATCTCGCCCTCAAGGCGTATAAGACACAGAGCTCCGCCTTGATCGAGCGTTACCGGCATACCTGTTGTCTCTATCGGCCCCACTTGGAAGAAACTTTATTCTTGGTTATCAACTGCGGATGAATAGCCCCAGGATAGCTCCGGTTATTTCGGGGATCATCAGACCGGTCGTCGGAGTTTTCAGTTGAGCTAGCCCACTATGGAGAAGAGCGATCCCTGTGAAGAGCCATTGAATCAGAAGGCCGACTCCCGGCCAGCTATTCGCGAATGTCGAGAACAGTCGCTGCAAGCAAAATCCCTTCGGGAGGCTACGGCACTTGCGATGGCGTGGGAAGCACTGAGAGGGGAAACAGGAATCATACCTTTGGGTGATCTAGCCAAGTATCCAACCACGGAGTGCATTAGATCTCATAACTTCCCACAGTGCCGCGGCTTGATGTTCGCCGATGCAAAGGTATCGATCGATGCCTTCGTCCAATGGGCGCGCCTTATTTTCTGTGAACAAATCAAAAACAGTCTCTTTCCCGAGCGCGCCAGAGGCTTGTAACTCGGCCCTCACGGCCTGATTGATGTCTCGCCGGGAAGCGTTGCCGGGAGAGACGATCAAGGTTTTTTCTGGGTTCGAGGCATAGTCCCTAGAGATGGCGGCGATACGCTCTTGGGGATTGGAGAGCTCGAAGGATTGATAGCGGCGTAACGTGGAGGTGGGGAAGAAATAAGCTCAAGCTCAGGTTCACAGACTACTTCCGCTTCGCGTACACGGGCCCAGCATTGCGGTTGGGCGGATCGGAAATTGCCCGGATATAGGCTATCAGCGCCTGAATCTCAGATTTGCTCAGAGTATCGCCCCAGCTCGGCATCAGCGCAGACTTGTTGAGCGCGGGCCCTCCATGGCTGATGATGGCGGTGAGATCGGCGTCGCTCATTTTGTTGAGCGTGTCGCCCTCGGTGAAAGTGTGGGGCTTGATTTCGAGGTTATCAAAGTTCGATAAACGCTCGGCGGTCGACTCGGGATTATGGCAGCGATCACAGTATTGATCGTTGAGTTGGCGGCCCAAGGTTTGTTGATAGCCGAGAGCGATCTCTTCGAGAGTCAGATCAATCCTCTTTCCCGTTTTGTCGGTGCTACGCGCGGTGAGTTGATAACGTCCTGCCGAGTCACCAAGAGAAACGTTGGTTGTGACCTGCCCACTAGAGTCGGTGACACCGTAGGATGGATCGAAAGTCACTCCCGAAGCGGCGCTGAATTCGACCAGCGCACCCATGACAGCGGCCCCTTGCGCATCATTTACCTGCACGACGACCGGTTGCGGCAGCAGAGTACCGGTCTGCGCGATCTGCTTTCCACCGCTGGATTCGACGATGGCGGCGCCGAATGCTGTCGGTTTAGGAAGCGATGCGGAAGCGCTGTTGCGTGAGCACGAAACGCCCATCGATGTTGCGAGCGCGACAGCAAACAACGAAGAGATAGTCGAGAGACGAATCATGGTTCTGCCTTTGCGACCTCTGATTTGCCTCCACCTTTCTGCGAAATGAGGAACGCCGTCAGAGCGCGAGCGTCTTCGTCGCTCATGGCGCGGTTGGGTTCCGAAGTGCCCGGACGCAACGCCTGCGGGTTTTTCATCCACAGGAAGATCCACGCGGCGGTGAGCCGAGAACCGACCTTAGTGAGCGTCGGACCGATGTAGCCCTTGTCCACCCTGGTATCTACGATGTGGCAACCCTGGCAGGCGTACTTGCCATAAAAGAGTTGCCTGCCTAACTCCACCTCGCCTTGCGGATAGCTGCTCAGCGGCATGGAATCGCGGTCAATGGCCGGACTCTGGTACACGGTCATGATATAGTCCGTGAGTTCGTTGGCCTCGCCGTCGGTGAGATTGAATTTGGGCATGCGGCGAATCAGCGCTGGGCGCAGGGTGTTCGGATTCTTGAGAAAATCCACAAGCCACTGGCGCTGGACGGAACTGCCTTCCCAGGTGAGATCGGGAGCCATGTCGCCGCCGTGGCCATTGATGCGATGGCAACTGAGACCGCCAGCGGGCATCAGCTTCCCCGCTTTACCCGCTGGTTGGTAATCCGATTCCGGCTTCGCAGGCACCGTCAATGATGGAGGCAGCGTGAAGGAACGGTCGTTGAACGCGAGCAGGGCCGTGGTCAGTGAATCGATTTGCGCTGGCGTAAACGTGTACTGCGGCATCTTCAAATTTTGTGCAAAGGAGCGCGGCTGCTTGATTTTCGTTGCGATGTAGTCGGGGAGCGTGTGGTGCATCCCGGGCAGGAAAATGTGGTGCAAAATCAACTGGCGTGCCCGGCTTACTGCCAATGCGGCTGAGGTCCGGGGCAAAATTATCCGGCTTCCTGATGCCTGTAATTTCGTGACATGACGCGCAGCCGTAATCAGAAATCAGGTGCTTACCGCGTGCGATCTGCTCCGGAGTCGGAGCTTCAAGATGAACATTTGCCAGCAGATCGGAATCAGTTTTCGCCAGCAGGAATCCCGAAGCGTTGCAGCTTGGGCATCATTGAAACGGTAGTGCGGCATCGCGGTCTGGGTATCGTAGACCCGAGGATTGCGAAGCCACGCTTGCAACCATGCGGGTTTTACTTTGTTCCCGACGCGGGTCAACTGCGGGCCGACGTTACCGCCAACCAGGATTGCCACACATTTTGCCCCGCGTGGCAGGAAGCGCCAGAAAGATCTCCAACTGGCGCCAGCCGTGGGATCGGGAGACGCCTTCGCAGAAAGCCTGATCGTGTCGCCCTGCACCGAAGTGCTGTTGGCAATCGAGAACACCGACATATCGCGGGCATCGTCATCACTCAACTTGAAATTCGGCATTGTCGCCGTGGTTGCGTCAGGCCTGCGGATCTTTCAGCCAGGCATAAATCCACTCGCGCGTAGTCTTATCGGCGACGTGTGAGAGCGAGGGCGGATCGTCGGTCGCCTTCATTATTTTCCCGTCGGGCAGCTTCACCATATGGCAATGCACGCATCCGTAGCGCGAGAGCAGGTAGCGGCCTAGATTCAGTTGAGGTGCGCCCAACAGCGTCCCGCGATGGCACTCGCCGCACGACGACTCGATATATTTGGCGGGCAAAATCGGTTGCTCCCACGCCAGCGTACTTTTGTGCGCTTCGGCAACAGTCGTGGCGGCTCCCTGGCCGCGATGGCAGATTGCGCATCCAAATTGATCGAGCTTATGTGGAATCACGGGATGCGGACGGAAAGGTTGCACGCTTACGTCGTTGAGGCTGGCCTCTTTCAAGCCAACATGGCAACTCGTGCAGCGGTCGACCACGCCGAGGTCAGGCAACCATATCTGCTGAATACCACTTTCAAAATGTCGCTGCGGCGTCACAGCGTCGCTGCGGTTGCGGATCATCTTCAAATAGCCGTGCTGATAATGGCGCCATTCGCTGAAGTGATTCTTGGCGGGTGCGATCGCGAGCGAAATCAGAAACACACAACTGACCACGCCGAAGGCGCGAACGCTATCTCCAAACAACTTCTGCCACAGCAATTTGAGTTTTTCTTTCATGAGCGCATTAATAGCCTTGCCACGGCCAAACCCAAGACCAGCCCGGACCACGGAAAAATGTGCCGATCGCAGTCAGCACCACCAGTTCGAATAAGAACCACGTCATCACCCAATAAGAAAGCGGCCGAGCCGCCAGATACCGCCGGAAAGCCGAAGGCGACTGCGGAGAACTCTGGGTTGCCAGCAGCATGAGCCCCGCCATGATCAGCGTCGGCACCAGAGCGGCATAGACCCTGAAGCTGAATAGGAAGATGGAAAGCAGGGCTGCAACTCCGTAGAAAATGCTCACCCGGCGCTGACGGTCTTTGAGGAACAAGCCATCCGCTTCGATGTTGACCTTGAAATACGGAATCACGATTAG
>CAVQHS010000023.1:0-76509 GCA_963712385.1 uncultured Acidobacteriaceae bacterium | reverse complement strand
GAACATCATCTTCACGCTCTCTCCGAGGTCGGTGCCCTTTTCCAGCGCTAAATCAAAATTAAAGCGGGTCGGCCCAATTAGGGAATTGCGCCGGTAGCTTCCGTAGAAACCCACAGGACAGGTGTTGGCATTAATGCAGGGGTTTGCCGTCAAGTCGTTGGGATTGAAAAAGAAGTTCCCGGTCGTCGTTACCTGTGTCGATGGGTTGTAAATTGATTGAATTTTCTTTGGATTAAACGTCTGTATCGAAGCAGTGAGCTGATTGGGCCGTATCAATTGAGGATCCCCATAGCCAGAAGGGCCGGCAAAGCTTTCGCTGGACTTCACCGGGTCGGCGTAAAAATCTAGAGGAACGCCCGACTGATAGTAAGTAATCGGATAGAGACTCCAACCGGTGGTCAGGTGTTTGGGACCGTTCGACCATAGATGATCGAAAGGTAGATCCCGAACTGAAGCGTTATTCATGCTTTCTCATGTCGAAATGCAGAGCTTCCATAGAAGCGGTGTGGTTCGAAGTACGGAATCTGTGCGCTGCGCTGGTTGAAGCCGGATCCGTTGTCGAGATTGTGCGACCAGGTATAGGAAACAGTGAAATACGTCTCGCCAGGTCTTGCGCCAGTTGCCCGCTCGTTTCATAAGGCTGGCCAGCAGGCCGTTGTAGTTAGCGTTGTTCAACCCTTCGAAGGTGTCCTGTAACGGTGCGTAGCCGTTGACCGGCGTCAGGCCGAGATCGACGTTCAACAGCCGGTTACAGCCCAGAGGCTGCCCGCACGTGGAGGGGATAACAGGGTTGACATCGACCCACGTGAGCAGTTTGTGGGAGGAGCTACCCACGTAGCGAGCCTCTGCCTATCAGCCCGTTTCCTATTTGTCGTTGCACGCTCAAGTTGTATTGGTAGATATAGGGCGTTTTCAGGTGCGGATCTACAAACAGATCTCCGTAGCCGAAGGGCAGAACCGGCGGCGGCGAAATTCAAGTTTGCGGGGGGAATCGTTGAGGGAAACCGGATCGGGAGCGCCTGCTGTCTGGTAGGGCATTGCCAAGCTTGTGTTCTGAGCATTGGCGGGCGCGGGGGGAAAGAAGAGATCGGTCGAGGACCACCAGGGAAGGACGCCATTGTTCCAATCCGACATCCACCCGTTCAAAGTGTCATAGAACATGCCGCCGCCGCCGCGAACGCTGGTCTTGCCGTTGCCGAAAACATCCCAGGCAAAGCCAAAGCGCGGGGCAAAATCCTTATGGTCAGGAAAATACCAACCCGTGGGCGCTCCCGGATCGCCGGGCACCACAAGCCCCGGCGGCGCGTTCTGGAACCGGGTCGATTGCAGCCCTGGAATGATGTCGAAGGTGTGCCCGTGAATGTCGGTCTCTGGGCTAGTGTATTCCCAGCGCAACCCCAAAGTCACCACGAGGCGTGGCGTCACTTTCCACTCATCCTGGCCGAACAACGCGTATTGCTTTTGATGCTCATTGTTATTGGCTCGAGGATACTGCTGATATTCGTCGGGCGCTCCGAACAGAAAGTCGGCCAGATCCGTCCCGGACCCGACAAAGGTGCCGGCTCCGTAAAAAAAGAACCAGCCGTTCGTGGCGTAAGCGTAAAGCGAGTTTTCCTGCATGGTCGCGAACCTGCCGCCGGTCTTGAAGGTGTGTCGTCCCCTTGTCCAGGTCAGCGCGTCTGACACTGCGTACGTATTGTCTGCCTTCGTGCGCGGCAGGTTTGGATCGAAGCCAAGAACCAGATTGCTGCTGTACATCGTGATGATGGGAGGAGCAAACGGAAGATCGGAGTCGATGGTGATTCCCAGCTGGGAAGGGTTCGGCGGATGCCATCCCGCGACCCCGGTCTGGTAGAGCCTGCGCGGTGGTGCGTGAGCTTCGTCAAACAGTACAGCGAAAAGGTCCTGGTGTAACCGAGACGTCGCAGAATTGATTGGTCGTCGTAGTGTCTTCGGGAAAGCCCGTGACCGTCGCGCCGACCAGCGGGTTTACCGTCGGTTCCCGATTGGAGCCAATGCTCAGCGCGAGGCGGTCATTGGTTGTAGCGTAGAAGTCCAGCCGGCCAGCGTATTGGCTGACATTGTCCGTGGCCGTCCCTTGGGGAAACAGCTGCCCGTTAGGAGACGTGGGAATCAGGTTGGCCTTGATGAAGTTTTGAGCCACCGGATCGATCGTGGCGGGATTGATGATCGCGTTCGCCGGGTTCCCGCCTGGGGGTACGAAGTAGGGATGGGTTGAGAGGTAGGCCGCAACATTGGGATCCGGCCCGCCGTTTACGGCATGGGAGAAATCTCCGTTGAGCTCTGCCGGTGTGTAGGTAGTGATCTCTGTTCCGAACATGATCGATGTTTGCCGTTGGCCCTGATAGCCAAGAAAGTAGAACAGACGATCCTTGAGAATGGGACCGCCGAAGGTGGCGCCGAACTGATTGCGCTTCAGCACGGGGCGCGGTTGGCCAATCTCGTTATTGATGAAAGTGTTGGCATCGAAGGCTTCGTTTCGCAGGTAGTCAAACACACTGCCGTGCAGGGCGTTGGCGCCGGATTTCATCACCACGGTGACCGTGCCGCCTCCGTTGCGGCCGTATTCCGCGGTGTAGTTATTAGTCAGGATGCGGAACTCGGCGACCATATCCGGATTAGGATCGAATACCACATTATTGCTGGTGACCGAATTGTTGAGGCCGCCATCTAGCAGGTACGTCACGGCATCTGGCCGTCCCCCTGCGACCGTAAACCCCTCGGGGAACGCGCCAGACTTTTCCGAGCCGTAAGCAAAACTATTGGTGGGCGCTGGAAGCACGCCAGGCTGGGTAAACGCCAGGTCCAGGACCTCGCGGCCATTGAGCGGAAGATTCTGGATGGGCGCGCCTGCGACTGTACCACCGACCGTGGGATTCACGGTTTCAACCTGCGCCGCTTCCGACTCCACCTGGACAGTCTCACTGATGGCGCCAACGTTCAGGCGCACATCGACGCGCAATGATTGGTTGATGCTGAGCTCCTGGGCTCCGGTCACGGCCTTCTTGAAGCCCGCGGCCTCGACCCTGACCGAGTAGCCGCCAATCGGAACATCCAGCACCTGGTAAGTTCCGGCGCTGTCGGTCACGGTATTCCAGCGGACGTTCGTCGTAGTGTTGGTCACGGTGACTTTCGCGCCGGCGACGGCGGCACCTTGCTGATCGGTGACGGTGCCGATCACTCGCCCGTTTGTGTTTTGAGCGAGGGCCGAGACTCCGAAGAACGGAATGGCGAGAATCAGAGTTAGGAGGCACGGTCGCACGCGCGATGAGAGAAACGAAGGTATATTCGCGAGCCACATGGCTATTCGGGCCTCCTGGGGACACCTTGGTTTCAATGAATGCTGAAATACCGAGAAGAAACTGAAGAACTGAAAGGACGAGGACCGCCCGTGAACGACAACACAGCCGCGGAAGCATTTGAAACTCATAGGGCGCCCCTGTGCGCTACGCGCTCTCGAGAGAGTCCAAGCCAACACGAGTGTTGTGCAACCTTACTATAATCGTGGAAGGTTAGGGAGCGTGGCTGGCGTTGTCAAGGATTATTTTTCGATGTGAGTCATTCACGGGATTTATGTGTAAAATGCCGCCCGATGTTTCTCCGGACGCGGCGCTGCTTTAGATGGTTGGAACAGAGGTAGTCTCCCGATAGGGTCTCTGGGATGGGCGAGCCGCCGGGTTCATTCGGATCTAAGGTTCCGCGGAGTTGATACCGCTATGAGTGCCGTTGCTCCGATTTCCCTTCCCGATGAATTCAATGCCGCCTCGTATTTCGTAGACCATCACATCACAGAGGGCCGCGACAACAAGGTCGCGATTGAGTGCGGAGAAGTTCAGGTCACCTACCGTCAATTCTTTGAGCGAGTGAACCAAGCCGGCAACACCCTGTTGCCCAAGAAGAGAACGGGTAATCTGCTTGTGAAGGCGGACTCCACTTGTGCCAACTGTTGGATCCAGCACAAAAAGACTAAGGACTCGAGGGTCATTGGATCCGAACCGGGGACAAGTACTACCAGGATGAGACAGCAATCACCGGCGTAATGACTGGGCATCCCGCTCCCGAGCAGAGGGGAGTTCGAAGAAGTAATCATGATCGAGGTCGTGATCGAAGAAATGGATGGGTCGGACTGAGTTCCTGACCCCAAGGATTAGGAGCGAGCCAGGTTGGTAGGCGCAAATTATCCACGAGAGCGAGATGGCGCTCTTCAATGAGTGTGTGCAGTCGTGTGCTCGAAACGTGGTTGATATCGCCGACATTGTTAGAGATGAGGATTTATCGCCAATCGTCCTCGACAGATCCAAATCTGCACTACCGTCAAGGTATCTCCCGAGCCTGGCCTGCCTTGGGGGTCTGCCGCCCTTTATCTTGTATCTTGACGGCTGTCATGTTCCTGGTCCATAACAGGTAACGGTCGGCTTTGTAGAACGTCGGCTGACCGTGCTCTCGTTCTCAAGGAGCCATCGATGATTCCGTTGACGGCGGATGTGTCCATTACCAGACAACGATCCAGGATGCCCTCCAACAGTTCCCGCACAGGGGGCCGATCTTCGAGTGTCTCTATTCTTGTGTCACTGTTCTCCGTATCACTAATGTTGCTTTCTTCAGCTTTCGCCCAGACCACTGTCAGCCAGGGCAGCATTCAAGGAACTGTAACTGACCAGACCAATGCACTGGTACCCGATGCCACCATCGCCATAACCAGCCGCACCACAGGGCAAAGTGTTGCGGTCCGAACCTCGTCGACCGGCACGTACAACTCGGGGGGCTTACCGGTTGGCGACTACGTCGTCCGCGTGCAGGCCAAAGGATTCAAGACTTCGCAAGCCGTCATCACCGTGCAGATTGCGGTCACCTCTTCTGGAAACTTCAAACTCGAGGTTGGCCAGGAAACGACCACGGTGGAGGTGCAGTCCTCCGCGATCACCGTGAACACGGAGCAATCGGCGGTGCAGGGCGTTCTGACCGCTGAGCAAATCGACAACTATCCGATCAATGGGCGCAGCTTCCTCGATCTTGCCCAGCTCGAACCCGGCGTCCAGATGCAGGACGGAGTCAACTTCGATCCCACGAAAGTCGGTTACAACTCCATTTCCATCAACGGCGACTTCGGCCGCACGCCGCGCATCGAGGTCGACGGCCTCGACGTCAGCGACGAAACGGTCGGCACCACGACACAGAATATCGCCCTCAGCTCCATTCAGGAGTTCAACATCGGCCGCTCCTCCTTCGACATTTCTTCCGAAATCACGAGCACTGGCGCCGTCAACGTAGCCACGCGCTCGGGAACCAACTCCTATCACGGACAGGTCCTCTACCAGTTCCGCGACTATGTGGCGGGTTTCGCCGACCTTCCCGGCGGGGTCAATTCCCAGTTTCAGCGCAACCAGTTCGGAGGCCGCTTCGGTGGAGCGCTGGTCAAGAACAAGCTATTTTTCTTTATCGACTCGGAGCGGCTCAAGCAGGATAGCGAGGATTCGGTGGTTGCGGGCGCGCCTTTCCAGGCGCTCACGCGTGGAGTCGACTCTCCGTTCAAGAGTTCGCAAGCCAGCGGCAGGCTTGATTTTCAAGCGGCAAAGAATGTCCGAATCTTTTACAAGTTCGCCTACGATTGGAACTATTCGACATCTTCTGCAAACACCGGGTTCTCCTACTACGCCAATCGCGACTACGCGCCCACCCACGCGGTGGGGATCGACATCAACGAGGGCAACTGGTCGCACACCATCCGCATGGGATATTTCAAGTTCCACAACCAGATCATCGGCGCCACCAACTCATTTCCCGCTGGGATCAATCCGTTCCCATTCGCGCAGATTTTCTTCAACGACACGAATCTCGATACTGGTCCGAATTCCCTCGCTCCGCAACAGACTTTCCAAAGCAACAAGCAGATCAAATACGACGCCAGCCGTGTCTGGGGCGCGCACATCATTCGTTTCGGGGCCACGGTCAACGGGATCGCAACGGGTGGTTTTGCCTCCTTCAACGGATTGGCGCCTGGGCTGAGCGTGAACGTCGATTATCTCGGCCTGACGCCGGGCACGGTCCAGACCACTCCTTTCTACGATTGCGCCTATACCAATTTTGTCGGCTGCGACCCCAACATCGCCGACTATCCTCTGAACGGCGCCTACATCGGCAACGGACAGGGCTTTAGCACCGAACTGCCCGCGTTCGGCTATCCCGCCGGGGGCCTCTTTGATACGCGCTTCGAGGCCTACATTGGCGATTCCTGGAAGATTCGCCCCAATCTTACCCTTAACTACGGCCTTCGCTACCTGCGCGACACCGGGCGCACCGACAGCGACCTCGCCCCGATTCCCTGTTCAACGATAAGCCCAGGGCTTATTACGGCAGGCTTTCCCTCAAACCTCTGCACCACCAACGTTCTGGACATGTGGGGCCCCGGTCTCGGCAGTCGGATTCGCCAACCCAATCTGAACTTTGCCCCGCAGGTCGGCTTTGCCTGGGATCCCTGGGGCAACGGCAAGACCGCCATTCGCGGGGGTGGCGGACTTTATTACGAAAACAACATCTTCAACAACGTTTCCTATGATCGCAGCAACAAGCTGGCGAACGGACTGTTTAATCAGACTCCGTTTCTGAATTGCAATTCTCAAGCAGCCAGCACCGTACCTCCGACGCAGAACCCGTTTTATGGCACGGTGTCTTTCCCCTTCCCGATTCCGGGAACAACCCAGCAGCAACTGGTGAGCTCGGTCGACGGCTATGATCTGGCGACCCAGGTGTGTTTCCAGCCGTTGGGCCCGAGCTCTGTCAATGCAGAAGGGGCAGCAAGGTCGATCGCCGATTTGCAGAATGAGTACATTGCCGCAACTGCAGCTGTGGGAGCTGCAGCGCCGAATCCAAACTTTGTGGGGAACACTTTGACCCTCGGGTACCCCTACGCCCCCAACTTTCGCACGGCCCGTTCCTGGCAGATGAACATCGGCGTGCAGCGCCAGATCGCAAAGAACAGCGTGCTCACCGTCGATTACCTGCGCAACGTCGGCCTGCACTTTCAAATCGGCTACGACGTAAACCACGTCGGCGACGCGCAGTATCTGGAAATGAATGCCGCGCTCAATGCGATCGGCGCCACAATAGGAGCCCCGCAGGGCACCGTCACCCAAGCCAATGCCTCTAGCCTGATACAGAACTACATCAATTCCACTCCAGGCGCCAGCATCTTCAGCTTCGCAGGCAATGGTCTGGACGCCGGAGGCGTGTACTACGGTACAGTTTGCGGAGGGTCCTCGGCGGCATTCTGCGGCCTTACTCCCGATACCGGTGCCGCTTTCGCAGGCATCAATCCGAACCTGGGAAGTTTGTTCATGAACTTTCCCATCGGACGATCGGTCTACAGCGGCCTGCAAAGCGAATACCGTTCGCAGGTCGACAATCCATTTCCCGGCGTGAGAAATCTCGATCTTCAGGTCAACTACACGCTCTCCCGCTTTGTCAGCGACGGCGGCTACGATCAGCACTTCACATCGAACGCCTGGGACTTCCGCGATCCCAGTGGATCCGAAGGGCCCACGCTCGAGGATCGCACCCATCAGTTCAAATTCGGCGCGACATTCGATTTCGCCCATCACGGTCCGCGACTCGCATTGATCGGGGGCTTTGCCTCGCCGCAGCCCTCCGACCTCCGGCTCTTCTCGCCTGGAAATACCGCAGAGATTTTCCAGACCAACCTCACTGGCGACGGTCAGACCATCGGCGACTTCCTGGATTCCACCGGCACCAATACCGGCCACCCGGGCGAATTTATGCGCTCGGTGTCTCCCAAGAATTTGGCCGCTTACATCAACCACTTCAATCGCACCATCGCTGGAACGCTCACTCCGGCGGCCCAGGCTCTCGTCTCCGCCGGTTTGTTTACGCAGGCGCAACTGGTCCAACTCGGCGCGACGATTCCCCCGATCACGCCTCCGCCCGCCAACAACGCCGGTAACGGCTACTACAAGGATGTTGATACCGTTCTAAGCTGGCCCTTCAAGCTGCGCGAGAGGCTGAGCATTTTGCCGAGCGTTTCGTTCTTCAACGTTTTCAACTTCGTGAATTACGGAGCGCTCGGCCTGCCGCTCACGCAGCTCAACGACAGCTTGAGCGGCGGGCCCGGCAGTATTAACGGCACGATTGCCGGTAGTAATCCCACGTCCAACACCGTGCGCATCGGACGCGGCACCGGAGTCTTCGCCGTCGGCGCCCCACGCCAAGCAGAATTCGGGTTGCGTATTGATTTCTAGCGGAGAGTCTCGGGATGATTCCGACGGCTCTTGGCAGCCAATAGGATTAGGGATTTTGCAACGGTTAGCAATTTGCTGGGGCGGGTGGGATTTTCTGAGGTGGATCGTGGACTGATCTACGGGTTGTCCGATTCGGCACCGTTGTCAGTCTGTTCGCGGCCATATCGCCGCAGCATATCTAGCCATGCCAGAGGAAGAAGAACCGTCGACGTACTCAAGAAACGCGAGCCAAGCTCTTGCGGCACCGGGACCGGTGGAGGGGACGAATGGAGCCACACAAGACTTGTCGATGAGTAGCGACGGCTTCCTGTATTGGTTCACCCGCGAGAGCGGCAATGCAGTAGAGGTATTCCAAGAACTCACATCAGAAGGTCTGAGTTTGTCTTAATCAGTAGTCTTATCTGTTTTCCGTTTGAACTTTGCCCATCGAGCACGGGCTGCTCTTTGAGCGATCGCGACGCGTTGTTCAGAGCTCAACTTGCGACTTCTGGCTCTCCCCCCCAACTGCCCCAGGTTCACCGCGTGAGGATTTTTCTCTTTTCCTTTGGCCATCTGTTTTGAACCTTATTCCGCCTACTGCAGAAAAATCAAGTACCTCTTGACAGTGCATAGCGCTAAGTATTATGCTTAGCGGCAAGCAAAAAGAAACAGGAGCAAGCAATGCCAATAGCAAAGAGGTTCCGAAAAGACGTCAAGCTGGCAAGATTGGTGTGGGGCAAACTTCCTTCCCTTGCGCTCTTGACGCTGTTAGAGACATTGAAGAGACATCGTTTGTCCATCGCGTCGGGCGATTTGCTACTTATCGAAGGGCGTTGGTACATCACTCATACCGGATTGCTGAAAATAGCGACTCGGAATCATTGTCACGGCATTCAGATCGAGCCCGTTGCAGACTTCTGCGAAACCTCAGCTTTGCGCTATGCCTTCAGAGCAACCGTTTACACCTCTGCAGAGTGCAAAGGCTTCGTGGGCTACGGCGATGCCGACCCTTCCAACGTCTCTTTCCTCGTTCACGGCGCCGAAATGCGCGTGGCAGAAACCAGGGCTGTCAACCGCGCTTTACGCAAAGCCTACGGAATCGGCATCTGCTCGGTCGAGGAAATCGGGTCCTTCGCCGAACCGCCGCAATCCTCCAGAGAGTCGAAGAAGCTCCCGTCGCAACCGTCGAATGGCAATGGAAGCTACGGCGGCGCGAAAGTTCGCGACCGTCTCTGCCAATTGATTCGCCAGCATCAACTCGATCCCAACTTGGTAAAGGCCTACGCAACCGATTTCTGCGGCGTCAAGGCGCTTCGCGATGCCACCCGCGAACAAGTCGAAAACTTCGTCACGCGTTTGTCCGACTGGGCCGAAAAAGACCGCAATGCCCTGCTGTGCCAGCTCAACAGCTACCTCGGCCAGAAAGAAGGTGCAGCATGAAACGCCAGATTACCGGTCTGCACGCCGCTGATCGCTGTGCCGCTGACCAGATACCAGATGGAGTTTTCCTCGTTCGCGTACAACGAGTCAGGTTTCATCGGCATGCACAGAAGCCCTACTACACGCTAGCGCTGACGGTTCTCGAGCCCAGCAGATTTGTCGGGCACACGATTTCAAGCCGGCTCTACTGCACACCGAAAGCTTTGTGGAAGCTCACTTGGTTCCTGCGAGACTTTGGTTATGACGCCGAGCTGCTGGGGCGCGATGAGGTGGATGAAACTCAGCTCGTAGGTCTGAAGGGCGTGGTCAAGATCAGCCATATCGTCTTCAACGGCGCTTGGCTGCTTCGACTCGATGGCTTTGCGCCTGCCATACACTGGGAAGAACTTTCCCCGGCAAATTTGGACAGTCCACAGGTGGCCTGACCATGACCTACAGCTACACCCAGATCAGCCAATACCTAACTTGCCCGCGGCGGTATCGGCATCGTTACCTGGATGGCTGGAAGGAGAAGGACACCCGTGCAGCCATGCTGTTCGGCCGTGCCTTCGAACAGGCAGTGGGAGCCATTTTTCGTGGGGAAGATCCCGGCGCGGTCCTGTTCGCCGAGTGGTCTGCCTGTCAGAACCAAGGCCTGCACTACTCGAACGGTGACTCCTGGGACCGCATGCTGCGGCAGGGACTCATGCTTCTGAACCGCTTCTGCCAGGATGACCGCATTCAAGTCCCTCAGCCGAAGCGGAATCTGCAGATCAAATTCAGCCAGCAAATTGGGGAAAAGAATGACTTCATTGCTTACATTGACGCCGTCGGCAAACTCGACGGAAAGCGCTGTCTGCTGGAGTGGAAAACCACTTCGAGCCGATACCCGGAACAGCCTGAGGGACTGCTGTCTCTGGATCCTCAGTTGGTTTGCTACTCGTGGATGACGGGCATTGCGGATGTCGCCCAAGTAGTCTTCGTCCGCAAGCGGCTGGTGGAGGTTCAGTACCTGCGCACCACCATCACCGACGAGCAGCGCCAGGAATTCGGTCGCCTGGTAGGAGACACGATCCAAAGAATTGAGGCCGCACAGTTCCTGCCCCACAGTGGCATCCGGTTTCCGCAAAATCCCTGCAGCAGCTGTCCGTATGTGGGACTGTGTTTGGGAAAACAGAAGATGGCTGACGCCGCCCTAGTGCGGCGTCCCGGAGCAGACAGTCTTGATTGGCTTGACGAGCTTGCATACTGAGTATCCGCCCATGCCGCCGAAGTTCAATCGCCGCCGCGCCCTGTTCGTACTGGGCAAGATTGACGAGATTCTGGCCTGGGAACAACGGAAAGACAGGGAACGCGACACCAAGTTCGTCGAACTCGGGCGCTACCTATGCGAGGTGCGGGCGGGACAGTACTGGCGGGTAGAAAACGTGAAGTCGTTTGACGAGTTCCTGCAGAGACGGTTTCCGGAGTCGCGGCGTAAGGCTTACTACCTGATGTCGATCCACGAACACCTGCCGCCACAGGCAAGAAAAGATTTGAAAAAGATCGGCTGGGCCAAAGGGATCGAGCTGGCAAAACTGGCACGCCGAGACCGACAGGCCTTCGATTGTGCAACCTGGTTGCACAAAGCTCGGCATTCGTCCAAAGAGGATTTTCAGCAGGCGATCGCGAGAGAACTGACCGGGAAGATAACAGAGCCCTGGGAAATTGTCTACTTTAAACTGTACCAGAGCCAGATGCCGGTCATTGAAAAGGCGATCGAGACAGCAGCTCTGATGCTCGGAAGCGACCGCTCCCGAGGCTACTGTCTGGAAATGATCTGCGCGGACTTCTTGGCTGGGGCCAACCTGGACCATGGAGATCCAGAGATGCTACTGTACTCGATGACGAGGTTCTTTAAGTTTCTGCCAGAGGAGCAACGGCAAGCATTTCTTGGAAACCTTAGCGAGAGGGTCTCATGAACTTGCTTGGCCTAAGACCCACCTCTTACGGCTGGATTCGATGTCGTACGAAACTCTACGGCAAGCAGATTCTGCGTCGCGACGGTTGGCGATGTCAATCGTGTGGCACGATGTCAAACCTGGAGGTTCATCACAAACGGTTTCGCAGCCATTCCGGTCAAGATTCCGAGGAGAACCTGATCACGCTGTGCGCGAACTGCCACGCTGGCGTCCATCGCTCAAGAACTGGCTGAGGTAGCCGTTTGGACTATAGCGGCGTAAGAAGCGTCTCAGTACTCGCTGGGACCGCAGGTTGCTCAAGTGATCAAACCGCATTGATTTTCGTACCTAACGGCATGGTGGAACCCTGTCCTTACCAGTCTCGCGCGTCAGCAGCGCACAATCTTCGAGCTCTGAATACCCTTGGTCGCGTTACGAGTGTCCACCACGAGTTTTGCTTTGGCGACGATGTCACGGTAGTCGTAATTGGAGTGGTCGGTGACGATCACTACGCAGTCATAGCTGCCCAGATCATCCAGTTCCGCGCGCGTCATCTGTAAATCGTACTTGCGGCCTTTTCCGATGAAGGGAAAGTAGGGGTCGTGGTAGCTGACCTGCGCGCCTTCTTTTTGCAGAAGCTCGATGATCGTCAACGCGGGAGATTCGCGCAGATCATCGATATCCTTCTTATAGGCCACGCCGAGGATGAGAACGCGTGATCCGTTGATGGACTTCTTCTGGCCGTTCAGCGCTCCGCCGATGGAGGCCAGCACGTGATAGGGCATGTTCGTGTTGATCTCGCCAGCAAGCTCGATGAAGCGAGTACGGAAGTCCCATTCCTTCGCCTTCCACGACAAATAAAAAGGATCGACGGGAATGCAGTGTCCGCCAAGACCTGGTCCCGGATAAAAAGGATGAAAGCCGAACGGCTTGGTCGATGCGGCGTCGATTACCTCCCAGATGTCCAGTCCCATGCGCAGGCAGAGCAGCTTTAGCTCGTTGACCATTGCGATGTTGACGCAACGGTAGATGTTTTCGAGGAGCTTCGTCATCTCTGCGGCCGCGGGTGATGACACGGGAACCGTGCGGTGGAAGATCGAGCCGTAGAGCGCCCCCGCCAGCTCCGATGCCTGAGGATTTACGCCGCCGACAACTTTGGGAATATCGCGGCGGGCCACAGTTGTATTCCCTGGATCCTCGCGCTCCGGCGAGAATGCAACAAAGAATTCCTTTTCCGTGTGGGAATTGCCTCTTGCCACTTTCAGCCCATTCCGGTTTTCTTTTTCCAGGATGGGCACCATTACTTCTTCGGTCGTACCCGGATAGGTCGTACTCTCCAAGACGACCAACTGCCCGGCCTGCAGATGCGGCGCGATGGCGTAGCGTCGTATCGGTGATGAAACTGAGATCGGGCTCGTGATATTGATCGAGAGGTGTGGGGACGCAGATGATGACGGCGTCCATCTGCTCGAGTTCGGCGTAATCGGAAGTAGCTCGAAATCCCTTGGAAGCGGCAGATTGGATTTCCTCGGCGCGATGCGGTAGATGTAAGAACCGCCTTTACTCAAAGTGTCGACTTTGTTTTTGTCGATATCGAACCCGGTGACCTTGAACTTCTGCTCGGTGAAGAGCAGGGCCAGAGGCAGGCCCACGTATCCGAGGCCGATGATGCCGACTCGCGCTTCTCGCTGTCTAATCTTGTCCTTGAGGGAGTCGATCGTCTTAGCTTCTACAGAAGAATTTGTCATGATTATTAGTGACAAGAAGTCGCAGCTTGAGATGCGTGAAATGCGATTCTAGCACGTGAGGATTACGAAGCCAGAATGACTTAGGGTACGAGGCTGTCGAGTGGGTCCATCCTCGTGGACTTTACGTTCTTGTCCATCGACCTACAAGATGGACAGCAGTAGCTACCGCAAATGCTATTATATTTCCCGTTCCTGCTTGGCCCTTCCATGATTCGAACGAAATCCATCATGACCTGATCTCACCAAGCGTTCTGGGACAGTGTGAAAATTCCGGATCCTTGTTTCCGATCACCAGGGTCTGCGCATGATCGAGTACTGCGTCGATGTTGCTCACCATCAGCTTCGAAATATGGGGAATGTGATTCAGGATAAAATCGCGATTTGCGCCGACAAGGCCTGGAAATATTTACATTGTCTGTCGTAGATGCGCAAGTCGTAGCCCTTTCCTAGAAGACGCTCGATCATTTCCACGAATGGGCTCTCGCGCAGATCGTCGGTTCCGGCCTTGAAACTAAATCCCAAGATGCCCACGCGCGGGTTCCCCTTATCAACGATCATCTGGAGACCGCGCGAGATTTGCATCTCGTTGCTGGGGAGGATCGAGGCGAGGATTGGCAACTGCAAATCGTGCATTTTCGCGTGATAGGACAAGGCTCGGAGATCCTTGGGAAGGCAGGAGCCTCCGAATGCAAAGCCGGGCGACAGGTACGCTGGAGAAATGTTGAGCTTTCGATCTTGGCAAAAAATATTCATCACGCGGTGAGCATCGAGACCTAGAGACTTGCTTAGGGTTCCAATCTCGTTGGCGAAGCCGATCTTGAGCGCGTGCCAGGAATTGTCGACATATTTGACCATCTCGGCGGTTTCCAGATCCGTTCTGATCAATGGCGCGTCGAGTTTCTTGTAGAGCTGCTCGACGAGATCGCCGGTAGCCTGATCCAGCGCGCCAATCACGGTTTTTGGTGGGTTGCGGAAATCTTTCACCGCCGAGCCTTCGCGCAGGAATTCGGGGTTGTTGCATACGCCGAAATCGGTTCCGGCTTTTTTCCCAGAGAATTCCTCAAGTGTCGGAATCACTACCTTGCGCATGGTGCCGGGCAAAATGGTGCTGCGAATCACCACGGTATGGCGTGCCGACTTGGTTCTGAGCGCTTCGCCGATCTGCTCGCAGATTCGGCGAATGTAGCGCAGGTCGAGGTTCCCGTTCGGCTGGCTGGGCGTGCCCACGCAAACGAAAGACAAATCGGTTGCGTTGAGGGCTAGCGCCGCATCGTCCGTTGTACGCAAGTTGCCGGCCTTGACCGTCACCGCGATGATCTCGGCAATATCGGCTTCGATAATGGGCGTGCGGCCTTGATTGATGAGCTCTGTTTTGGCGCGTGCGGGATCGACGCCGATGACTTCGTGGCCGTCAGCCGCGAGGCATCCTGCCGAAACCGTGCCCACATAGCCCAATCCAAAGATGCTGATTCTCAAGAATCGCTCCTTCACCAATAGAGTATCTATCAGGTGAATTAAACGGACATCAATATAGGGCTGCCGATCCTCATATTTTCGCAATTTGGCACCAACAACGGAAAGTCGTTGACACTGGAGCGCAAGCGGGATAGCATCCGGCGAAGTGGTTTAGCCGGAAGCCTTCATCGCAGAATGACGTGCTTGCGGTCTTGTTCCCCTCCCACAATCATCTCCCGCGGAGGTTCGTCCATGAGGCGCCTACTTCTGTTCTCGATCACTCTGAGTTTTCTTGTCTCTACCGCAAATTCTCAAACCTATTCCATCCGCGATCTGGGGTCGCTGCAGCCCACTACAATTAACACCTGGGCGCAGATTGCCGGAACCCTGAACGGTCAGGCCTATCTGTGGTCGCCGCTCGGAGGGTTGCAAAGCCTGGGAATTCTGGCCGGAGGGACGAACAGCACCCCTTTTGGCCTTAATGATCGCGGCACGGTAGTAGGTATTGCGGATGGTCCAGTGACCGTGAACGGACCGGATGGACCTTTTACCTGCACCGATGCGCTGCAAGGCTTCGAATGGACCAAAGGCAGCGGAATGCAGGGCATGGGATTGATGGTTCTGGGAGATATGAATCCGTGCGAAGGCGATCTAGGGCAAACTAGCATGTATCCTTTCGCCAACGCGGTGAACGACGCGGGCCGGGTAGTAGGGACAATAAACTGGGCGAGCAACACCTATGTTTTTGGCTTTGGCTGGACTAATCCAACGGACGGCATGGTCGTTCTCCCGTTTCCGAACGTGCCTCTGGTTTATCCGCTGACGGAAACGAACGGAATTAATAATCGTGACCAGATGGTCGGGGCGGTGGGCTGTTGCACGGATCTGGCCGAGGGCCACGCTCTTTATTGGAACAATCAGGTGATCTCTGATTTGGGTACCCTTGGGGGTCCGGATACCGACTTTGATTACTACTGCAGCAACGCCCGAGGGATCAATGACCTCGATCAGATCGTAGGCTGGTCCACGACAGTTGCGGCAACAGAAGACTTCCCGTGTGGTGGCTGGTCATCGGAATTTCCCCACGCATTTTCGTGGACAAAAGCACATGGAATGCAGGATTTGGGCACTCTACCAAGTGACAGTATGAGCATGGCTTACGCTGTTAATCTTTTTGGCCAGGTGATCGGGACATCCGGGAACAGCACGACCGAGCCTGAATATAAGGGCATCGAGTTCGGGGGCATTATGTCCACTGCGGTTGTAGGGCGTCCATTTGTCTGGACTCAGAAAAACGGCATGCAGGACCTGAATACGCTGATCCCAGCAAGTACAGGATGGGTTTTGAATACGGCGACGGGGATTAATGTGTGGGGACAGATCGTGGGATCGGGCGTTCACGACGGACAAACCCATGGTTTTCTCTTGACACCCAAGCTCTAAAGCACACGCATATTGCCATCTTCTCCGACCCAATCGACAAACAGCGCTATCTTGAAACGCAAATTGACTGCAGCGGATAGGAAAGATGGGTCATAACGTCACCCCATGCTGATTCGATTTGCGCCACGCACTCTTGCGACAAAAGCGATGACCAGCCCCCGCTAACGGGCGTTCGTACGGCCACGTATCCCCTGATCTCGCGTTCCTTCCGCAGGCGGGTCCAGCGAAATCCCTGCTGCCTTTCGAGCGATCGCATGCGCTCGGCAGTGCTCCGCTCGATTGTCTGCTCCAAGCGCTCCGGGCTAGAATCGATGTTCTCGAAGCCACCCCGCTGCAAAAATGCAGCGACGCGAAGCAGTTCACTCCTTGGGTTGAGCTTCATATCCTCGTAGCGCAGCAGTAGGAAATCATCTTGCCCTTGCCGGTTGGAGAGCCAACTTGTGACGTGTTCTGCCCAAGTTCCCCATTCCCCATCAAATTCGCCCGCAATAAAGCGGGGCAAAAATTTCTTGATGGGGTAATCTGCTGAGTGTCGACCGGTGGCGATATTGTAATGGTACTTGGAAATCGCGACATCCCTCGGATCGCGCACAATGTAGATCACGCGAGGATAGCGGTCGTCGAAGGCTTCGTGGCTCTTGAGAACACGAGGACGGCTAAGGCGGCGCATTCTGCGATCAGAGTTCGCATAAATTTCTGGAACTCGCGCCTCGAGGTTATTGAAAGTTAACGACCCATCCTGCGCGATGAGGTTCCCGATCAGAAAGCGAGTCCAGGTGTTTCCAGACCTAGGGAAGGACGTAATGAAAACATCATCGGGAAATATGGTCAGGTGTCGTCCAGCAGGTACTCCCCAAAGAAGTCGGCGGACCAATTGGCGCGTCGTGGTTAGCATAAGAGATCTCTAGAAAGGGGAAGGCCATAATGTACTGTATTTCGATTGGTATTATAGACTATTTGCCGGCATTCTTCCAAGTAGGTGGCCTCTCTAAGCCCTCGAATGATCCAATTGGCCGGCCAATTCACTTTTTATCACCTTGCCGGTCGGCGTCAGCGGCATCGAGGAGACAAAAATAACCTGCGACGGCCGTTTGTAAGGCGCAAGATGCTCGGCAGCGTGTTTCGCCAATTCAGCCTCCGTCGTCGTGGAGGATGGCGCAAGCTGCACAAAGGCGACGACTTCTTCTCCGCCTTCGGTTCCGGCGACCGGACGGCCAATCACCGCTGAGCGCACGACCGCAGGATGCGCGTTGAGGACGGCTTCGACTTCGGCGGGATAAACGTTCTCGCCGAAGCGGATGATCAGTTCCTTGGCGCGGCCTGTGATGAAAAGATATTCGCTTTCCAGGCGCGCGAGGTCGCGGGTGTTGAACCAGCCTTCCTTGTTGATCGCCGCGGCTGTTTCATCTGCAGAGCGATAGTAGCCTTTCATCACGTTTGGTCCGCGAACCCAAAGTTCACCTACTTCGCCTTCGGCTACAGGCTTTCCATCCGATCCGACTAGCTGGACTTCTACTCCGGGAAGAACTTTGCCTACGGAGGTGTCGGTTCTGCGCTCGCCTACTACTGCTTGAGAAATATTCGGCGAACATTCTGTCACACCGTAGCCGTTGTGGAGCGGGAGGGCAAACAGATTCTCGACTTGCGATTTGACCGCAGGAGGCAGCGGTGCGCCGGAGGAGGAGATGATGCGCAGGGCGGGATAGTGGAGGGAGTTCAATGCTTTGAGCTTGGCGTAATCGGCCAGCAGCGAAAACATGGAGGGAGCGCCGAGAACTACCGTCAACTTGTCTTTTTCGAGGCTGGCGAGAGCGGCTACTGGATCGAAGCGCCAGGCTAGATACAAGGTTGCGCCGCTTAGGAGCGAGCCTAGCAGAACAACCGAAAGCCCTACTGCGTGCGACATGGGCAGGACGCCGTAGAGGCGGTCGTCGGGAGTGAGGGAGCGAATTCTTGACGAGACCGTGGCGACGAAGAGAAGATTGCGATGCGTGAGCATCACGCCCTTGGGCTGGCCGGTTGTGCCGGAGGTGTAGATCAGGGCCGCGATGCGCTGCGTCACGTCGGCGTCGACTGGCTCCGGTTGGGTGGTTTCGTTCAGCGGTCCAATTGCGACCGGACCTAGGCCGGCTACTTCTTGGATAACGGCTTGGTGGCGTTTGGCGTGTTCGCGGGCATGTGGCGAGACGCTCGTTGTATAGATGACACGGCGTGCGCCGCAGTGGTCGCGGATTTCGTCGACTTCTTTTGCGGCGAGGCGGGCATTTACTAATGCGGGCCAAGCGTCGATCTCGGCGAGAGCCAGCAGAATTGCTACGAAGGCGCGGCAGTTCTCGCAGACCAGCATCACGCGGTCGCCGGGACGAACGCCCGATTGCACGAGCCACTGTTGGGCGTCAGAAACAGCGTTGGCTAGCTGGCGGTAGCTCCAGGCGCCGGAGGATTCGACTAGCGCGGGACGATCGGGAGAGCGCTCGGCCCAGGGCTTGATGATGTCGCTGACGCGAGTGGGAAGATTTGCGAGAAGGGCGGCAGTTTCGGAATGTACTTCTTGCATCGGCACAACCTAGAGTACCGAATCCGGGCCTCAGGCTGCACGAGCATGCTTGCGTATCCGCTCCATCGGCTCGGTGATGCTCGATGTTTTCGAAATCGCCCAGATGATGGAGCGATTGGCTAAGGACAGAGGAAAAGGAACCGGGCGCACAATGTCTACAAACAGAACCACACGATATGCATCGCAGTCATTCCACACTTCATGCGGGTGACTGTCGTCGAAGATGAGACTCTTGCCCTCTTTCCATGTACCCACGTCGTTTCCAACCCGGATTCTGCAACTTCCATCCGGACCGGGAACGATCAATCCAAGGTGATAGCGCAGGATGCCTTTGTACATTCCGCGGTGTTCTGGGATGTGTTTGTGGGGCGCAAGAATTGAGAACATCGCCGATTTCATTCCGGGGATCAGATGTAGGATGCGATCGGTTTCCGGGCAACGGGCGCAATTCTCCTCAGCTTTCTCTCCATAGCCATAGAACCAGAAGGTTTTCCATTGGTCCCCTTCGGTCAGGACTTTTTGCGCTTCGGAGAGATCCTGGAAATTTGGAATTTCCTGCCGGCGAACCATGAGCTGATCCAATTCTTTCCGGATGGCCGGCCATTCCGCTTCCACCGAGGCGACCCAGGGAAAGGATTCCGGATCGAAGAAGGTTTTCTGCCCGTCTCGAAAGAACAGAATTCCCTCTACAAGTCTCCGCACCACTCCATGCTGGAACTTCTTTTCGGCTTGAGCTGGCGGTGGAGCTACAGCGAGAGGTTGTTGCGCGGCTTGTGATGTCATCGAATCTCCTCGATCTGCGCCAGTTTCCATCCGGCGCTTATCAGGGGCGAGCTGATCGCCGGCGTGGAGCTTGTGTGCAGGCGGCAGCCATTGCCGGAAAGGCCAGTACTTTGCCCTTCTCGGAGAGAACGTAGTGAATCCAGTTTCGATAGATAGCGGCGGCAGAAGACTGCCAGGTTTTTTCTAACTTGCTTGCAATGGCTGCGTCGGGAAAGGACTCCATCATTTCTTCGCGTCGATCACCGAGGGCGGCGTTGCGAAAGCCGTTCAACAGTTGCGCCGACTCTGAATTGAAGTAACCCTTCGGCATCGCGGGATACGTTTCACGCTCGTTTCTCAGGAATCGCTTGATGTCGCGACGATATTCTTTGAGCAACGTTTGTGCGCCGTACTCCGGGTGTCCCTGAAAATGAACAAACAGGCTGCGTTTCTTCTTTTTCGCAAAACAATCGACTCCGCCGTCCACCGATTGCGTAAGCACCTGATAGCCGCACGCAGCGAGTTCGCCGGCGCGCACTTCGTTCCAGCGCGAGTGCGGAAAGCAGACGCGATCTCCGCTGTTGGCGGTAAGATGGTGACTGGCGGATTTCTCGAAATCGAACACGCCGAATTGCTTGTCCGGCAGGCGATGGCGCCCGATGCCGTCGCTATAGAGAACGCCAGCGTGCGCGGCGAGACAAGAGAGAATCGTAGACGTGGTGTTAGTTTCAGCCCAATCGAGCACTTGGCCTAAGGTGTGCCAATAAGGTTCGTCTTGCAGGTTCGCCGAGCGCGGCTCGGTGCCGGTCATGATCAGGGCATGGAAACGCTCGTTCCCGAGATCGTTGACGCTGGAGTAGAAACTGTTCAGGCGGCGCTCGCCGCGATCGGTGCGGGGGACTTGGTTGATTGAGTAAAGCCGCACGAATACCGGGACATCCTCGGAGGCGATGTCTAGAAGTTCAAAAAATTGCAGTTCAGTGTCTTCGAGGGCCGGGTCCGGCATGTTGTTGACGAGGGCGATGCGGACGCACTCGGGGGTGGTTGCGTTGCGTTCGAGTCGGTTCCGGCGAAAAGAAGTTTTCTCGGCCCATAAGGGCGGTATTCGTCCGCCTTCGATGATTAGTGGCATAACATCCCCCAGTTACTTCCCAACCTCAGCGCCTAAAGCCGCACTTCGCGCGTGCCTTAACGGCGCGCCTAAAGCCGTGCCCTTCCCGGTCGTGCACGACCCCACAATTTGTTCCGTCTTCATCTGGCGCTGTCCAACGCTTGCGCCAGGTCTTCGATGATATCGTCGATGTGCTCGATCCCTACGCTTAAGCGCAGCATCTCCGGCGTCACGCCCACTTTTGCCTGTTCCTCCGGCGTCAGTTGCCGGTGCGTTGTGGACGCTGGATGACACGTCAACGATTTCGCGTCACCCATGTTCACCATCCGCTTGAACAGGCGAAATGCGTTGAAGCACTTCCTGCCCCCTTCATATCCGCCCTTCACTCCAAAAGTCAGCAACGAGCAGAAGTTAGTTCCCAGATACCGGTGCGCCATCGGATACAGCGGATTGTCAGGAAAGCCCGCATAGTTCACCCACTCCACCATCGGATGATCGCGCAGAAATTCGGCTACCTTCCTGGCGTTTTCCACGTGGCGCTCCACCCGAAGTGCCAGCGTCTGGATTCCCTGGCAAGAATAAAAAGCCGTTGAACGGAGACAGCGTGGCGCCAGTGTTTCGTTGACAGACAGTTCGGCATCGCCCGATATAAGCAGCGTCCTTGAATTGATCGACATAGACGACATCGTGATAGGCGACTTCCGGCACGCTGAACATATAAAACTTCTTGGGATGCTCGCGCCACGGGAACTTGCCGGCATCAACAATCATTCCACCGATACTCGTGCCGCCACCTCCGATGAACTTCGTCATGGAATGCACGACCACGTCGGCGCCATACTCGATGGGGCGTAACAGAATCGGTGTCGCCACGGTGTTATCGACCACGAGGGGCACTCCGTGCTTGTGCGCCACTTGGGCCAGGCCTTCGATGTCGGCCACGTTGCCGGCCGGATTGCCAACGCTCTCGCAATAAACCGCGCGAGTGTTCTCGTCGATCAGTTTCTCCACGTCCTCGGGGCGATCAGTTTTTGCAAACCGCGAACAGATGCCACGCTTCGGAAAAATGTGCGCCAGAAGCGTGTACGTGGCGCCATACAACTGCGGTGTGGAAACAATGTTGTTTCCCATTTCGGCGATGTTGATTAGCGAGTATTCAATCGCCGCCATGCCGGAGCTGACGCTGAGGGCGTCGACTCCGCCTTCCAGCGCGGCCACTCGTTTTTCGAGGACTGTGTTGGTGGGATTTCCGATGCGGGTGTAGATGTTGCCCTGGACTTCGAGATTGAACAGCGCCGCTCCGTGCTCGGCGCTGTCAAACTCAAATGCGACAGTCTGGTAGATCGGTACCGCGACGGCTTTCGTCGTCGGATCGCCCTCGTAACCGGCGTGGATGGCTATGGTTTCTCGCTTCATTTCGCTTCTGTCTTACTTTGCTGTCGTTGCTGCTCTGGCTGCTGGAATCGACGCTGTTTCTCTTGAGCCGGATTTTGCCAGCGCTCGTGTCAGTGTGCGGGCAGCGAAGCCGGCGCCGAAGGCGAAACGCATCACCGGGCCGAAACTGTTGGTGGCGGAGACTCCAGCGAAATACAGGCCGGGAACCGACGACTCGAAATTCGACGCCAGCACCGGCGTTCGATTGATGGCTTCGATCTTCGAGCGAATTTCCGGGCTGAGGAACTGCAAGCGGTCGAGGTCGACTTTGTAGCCGGTAGCGGCGATTACGTGCTCGGTTACGAGCTCGCGCGTGCTTCCGTCATCGGAGCGCAGTGTGAGATGCACTTTGCCGCTTTGCACTTTCGCTGCCTGCGGCGTGCAGCCCAGATGCAGCGGCATCTTGCCGATCACCTTGTCGCGGATAAACCATCCGCCGGAAGGGCCGAGCGCGCGGCGTACGATTTTCAGCCGCAATGATTCCGGCAGATAGTAGAACGCTGCGGGAGCGTCGGCGTAGAAACGCGACCTCATGCCAGGGCCGAGGCCTGATTTCGGATGCCGAATTTCCTGCCAGGCAGAGCGCGGCTTGCCGGTGGGCTGGCTGTGAAACACCAGTTCTTTTCTGCGGCTGGCGAGCTGCACGTTGGCGCCAGATTCCTTGAGCAGTCCCGCGAGGTCGAGCGCCGATGAGCCGCCACCGATCACGACGACATCGCGTCCGCGGAACGGTTCGACTTCACGATGGCGGGCGCTGTGGGTGAGAAATTCCTCAGGCAGATGCGCGAGATTCTCGGGAATGTAGTCGAAGTGCGTGATGCCGACCGCGAGCACAACATTGCGGGCGTCGAAAGTTTCGCCGTCTTCAAGTTGCAGCCGGAAGCCGCCGGGCAGCCGCTCCACGCCGGTGACGAGCCTCTCTTCCAATTCCGGCACCATGCGGTCACGAAAGGCCAGACCATAGGAAGTGAACGTATCGAGCTTCACCGGCAAACCGGTGTCGGCATATTCGATGCCGCGCCCGGCGCAGAATTGCTCGAGCGTAAAGGCGCTCTCGGGATCGTAGATGTTCGAGGCAAAGCCGTCGGACTTGAGCATCATGCCTTTTGGCATGTGCGCCAGCCAGCTATCCATGGTCCGGCCAAAAATTCTGAAAGCGATGCCGCGGTGACGGAAATGCGCTGCAATCGAGAGCCCGTACGGACCTGCGCCGATGATGGCGGTATTCAGCATGGTTCGAGAAAAACCTCTCTTTTTCGGGGGAGAAAAGTGTCTGCGGGCAGAACCCTAGTTATTAGTGAAGGTTATGGTTAGAACGTAACATTTTGGCGGCAGCGTCGGCAATGGGACGAAAGCGCCGGTAATCACGGGAAGGTAACGCTGTTGGATTACCTTCGGTTGGGTGAACGCCCGATTTCTTGTGATCGTTATGGGCACGGTTGAGCCTTTGCGCAGCGAACGATGCGACACACTAATCACGCCGCGCCAGCAGGCAAACGCCCGTCCAAGGATAGTTCGTGAATGGGCCCTTCGGCTCGGGCAGTAGTGAGAGCAACTCAGCGGGGGCACGCTTGAACTGCGCCGCCGTCTTGAGCAGGCCTTGCACTTCTTTCGGCTCCCAACCGTGGGACGTGAAGAAGTTCGCCCCTTCGGCAGGGCCAAATTTAAATGCCGCCCCCGCTTCGCTGAGCTGCTTGCCCGTTGTGCGCTGCATCAGTTTCAGCTGACCTGGCGAGGCGAGGTCGATGACCCAGCTTCGAAAATGTTGTTCGGCGGCGAGAGCCTTCGCGAGCGACGCGACTTCCTCCGGCGTGAAGTAGATCAGCAGGCCCTCGCTGGCTATCACGATGTTGTTCGCGCGGGAATTCAGATCGGCAAAGAGTTTGGCACGGCCGTGCTCGTCGGACAAATCTAGAGCGACCCGTTGAAGTTGGCAGCGCGGAGTTTCGTTGGCGAGAATCTCTCTTTTGTAGGCGATGATCTCTGGAAAATCGACCTCGACCCATTGCAACTGCGGCGGCAGATTCATGCGATACGGACGGGAGTCGAGTCCGGCGGCGAGATTGAGGACGAGACCGGCTCCGCCCGCGATCGACCGCGAGATAAACTCGTCGAAAAGATACGTGCGCGCCACCCATGCCCACTCGTGCTTGTTGCCGTCGGCGAGCGTGTTCGCGATACCGATTCCGTGCTCGCCGGCGAGGCGCGCGGCGTAGGGATCGTGGAAGAGCGCGTCGGAACGTTCGGTCTCGCGCGCGCGAAAATAGGCCACCCAGCGGGCGGTGTCGGAGACGTGGCGAACGGTGGTGGCAGACTGGCTCATCTTGCGGAATCCGAGGCCCCGGCAGAAACCATCTCACAAGACGGACGCTGTGCGCTTTTCGAAACAGCAGCATTCTGCGGAAGCATTCCTACCCCGGCAAGTATGCTTTGTACAAGATCCAGGCGGGAGAGAAGAACGCCTATCGCCGTTCCAAGTGTGTTGGTGATTAGATCAGTCATGCCGGAATTGCGGCTGGGAAGAAATGCCTGGCCAACTTCGATGGTCAAGCTAACAAGGAACCCCAACGCGATAGTCACGGCTGCTGGATGTTTTGCTTTTCCCGCCATCGAAAAATATGAGAAAAACAAAAGGCCGAAGGGAATGAAACCGGCGATATTGATGGCAACATCTTTCCAATAGTGCCGATCGTTGCGGAATTCCTTCCAGGGTCGTTCGAGGAACTGTTCATCCAAGATGAAGAACCTGGACGGGATCGTCAGATCAGTAGCGGCATCTACGTGGTTGTGAACGAGACTGCCTGCGCCTTCGTCAAAGGAATAAAAAGCAATTGCGCCTCCGGCGCTCTCGGGCTCATCGCCCGAGGTCCATCCCTTGTAATGCTCTGACACCTCCGCTGGCGTCAATGACTCAGCGTAAATGGCGAGCCCTTTCACCTCTCCCGACCATTCATGAGTGCTGAACGGCGAGTTACCTAGAATGAGCCGGCCGGTCAGGTCCTCGATCGAGAAACGGAATTTCGGAAAAGTCTTAACCAACGCGCCATCCGCGTAAACAGATGTGCCGGCCGGATTCGAAGTGATGGTGACGAGCACCAATTTCGGATGGCTGAGGAGATCGTCAATATAAACTTTGGCCTTGCCGCCAGTTTGCTGTCGACCTTTGAACAGGCTCTCGATGGACAAGTCCGCAAGAGATTGGCGCAAGGCAAACGGAGAACTATGACTCTCCGGCCGGTAGAAAGCGAGAATCGAACCGGAAGCGCTGGCGCGCTTCGGTGCAAGCCAGATTTCGAGGCTGCAGGAATCGTCCGTCTCCAGCGTGTGACTCGAAAATTCACCGGCCGTTGCGATGCTGCCATATTTTGCAATCTCCACGCCAGAACCCTTATCCAACCAGTGAACGTTGTTGCGCGGAGCGTGAAACGGCCAAAGGCCCGCCACCAGGATTCCGCACAACACAAGAAAGCAAGCTACGCGCAGAAGCATCGGCTATTCCGCGAGCACCATCAGGCTGTAGGCGCCGAGCACACCATGGTCAGGTACGGCGTGACGGCAAAGCGGACCTTTCTCACGATCTCTCAGAATCCTCGCTTGATCGCCAGATATGGAATCAGCAAAACCTCTGCAACTCCCGGCGCGAGGTCGCTCATGCTGAATACGCCGTCGAGATCGCAATCTCGTAAGGAGCGGAGATAGGTTTTGATATCGATTTCGCCATGGAGAAGCGCTACGGCAGCCGCAGGCAGGTCCGTAGTCATGCGCATCCAGGCCATGCCGGGAACGCTTTTGCAGATGGAAACCGGCTGCCCGACCTGGTCGGCGTAGAGCATGTAGCTGAAATCCACACCAGCTTTTGCGCCGAGTGAGTGATAGCCCCAGGTACGGGCATTGACGTCAAGCAGCTTGTATTGCCCATCGCGGGGATCGAGCTTGTATTCGACTTCGACCAGCCCGTAGTAATCGATGGCGCGCAGGAAGCGCTCGGAGAATCCTTCGATCACCGGTTCGTCGATGGTCTCGACATAGGTGCTGGCTCTCCCGAATTCCAACGGATGTTGGCGGCAGCGGCGTACGACCATTTTTCCAAGCGCCTTCCCCTCGCGGAAAAACGCGCAGTAGGAAAATTGCTGCGTACCTCCGCCGGGGATCAACTCCTGCACCATAATCTCGCCGTCTCCAGCTAGGCTCGCTGCTTTCTTGTAAAGCGTTCTCAGCTCGGCGTGGCTGTTCGCCCGCCACGCTTTTGCTTTCGTGGCGTAAAAGAAATGCTCTTTTATCGCGGGCTTGACGGCAAACGGGGCTTCAAAGGCGTCGAGCGCGGCTAGTTGATCGATGTTCTCCACATAATGCGTGACTGGAATCGGTATGTCGAGCTGCCGTGCCAGCTGATAGGTATTTCTCTTGTCCCACGCCCACTTTACGGATTCCCACGCAGGCGTCGGGACCCGAAACAGCTCGCCGAGTTCCTCGCGATGATGCGAGATGGCGGCAACCAGTTCTTCGCGCGTGGGATACAGAACCCATCCTTGCAAACCAAGGCGAGGCGCGAGTTCAAGCAGACTATCCACCACAACCCGGCCATCACGCAGGTGAGGAACTCTTACAAACTTGGCGCAGTAGCGCGAGTAACGGGAGATGGACAATTCATCATCGATGACGCAGACAGGCACCCCTTTCGACCCCAGGCTGCGCACGATTCCCAGCCCCTGGTAGTCGCCGCCGAGCACTACGGCCCCGACAGTTTTACTGCGAACACGCACAGGCGTTGGTTGGATGACAGGTTGGCTTAGAGCACTCATTGGGTTCAGTCGCTGCCGTTCCTGCGAGCGATCGAACGAACGATTTCGGTCGACGCGAATTCGGCGCCCGAAACAAAGCCGAGCAGCGGGCCAAAGCTCCAGGAAGCGGGTTTGCCAAGAAAATGGAGGCCCGGAACCGAGGATTCAAGCCCACTCCTCAGTATTGGGAAGCCCTTGACGGTCTTGACTTGCTTTGCAAGTGAGGGCGACAAGAAAGGATAGCGAGTAACGTCGACGTGGAATCCAGTGGCTAGCAATGCGTGATTAACGCACCGCTCGCTGCCATCGTCGAGTTTCAGATGCAGTTGGCTGCCTTTCTCGGCGGCAGCGACTACTTTACGTCCCAGCGTAATTGGAACTCCCACCAGCCGCGGTTGCAGCCAGCCTGCGCCCGCAGGACGAATGGCGCGATAGGCGGTGCGATTCTGAAAATCGCGGGGGAAGCGGCGGAACAGGTGCGGCATGGCGACGAGGCGGCTGATGCCGGCCGGGCCAACGTCGCGCTTCGAATAAAGCATTTTGGAGATGAATCCGAGATGGTGCAGCTTTGGATGTAATCCAACCCAATTAAGATGGGGTCGCCGGGCGATCACCTCGACCGCAATCCCGGCCTCTTGCAGCAAGGCGGCGGACTCGAGAGCGCTCTGGCCGGCTCCAATGACCACGACCAGCTGGCCTTTGAACTTGCGCAGATCGTTATGCTCGCTGGTGTGAGAGGCAAGTTCAGAGGACACTCTAGTGAATTCTGCCGGACGCGCGGTAAAAGCGCTGATGCCTGCGGCTACCACAACGCGGCGTGCCGCAAACTCCTCGCCGTCGTTCATGACAATCTTGAAACCGTGCGCCGCGAGATCGATGGAACGCACCTCCCGATTCTCCAGATTCCCCACCGACTTCTGCTGATACCAGCGGCCATAATCGACGAAACGATCCAGCGGAATCGGCTTCGAAATGTGATTGCCTTTTTCGCGGCAATACGCGTCGAGCGTCAGTTGCTGCTCAGGGTCGGCAATGTGCGATGCGCCCCAGTTCGAGCGCAGACACATACCCACTGGCATCTGTTTCTCCCAGAAAGCCATAGCATCGCCGAAAATTCTGGCTTCGATTCCGGCCGCGCGCAAGTAGGCGGCGGCGGAGAGCCCATACGGGCCGGCGCCGAGGATAGCAATGTTACAATTCGATGTTTTCTGGTTCACGGAAGCTGTGCTCTTTCGTGGAATAAAGAGTAGGGTCCTGGGGAGGGACTTAGATTCGCGCTGCCTCGTGTTTTTCGCTTTCACTGCCCTCCAGCGCCGACAGAGTCGCACGCCCTTCGAATTGGATGGAGGCCCTGGCTATCTCAGATGTCAGCGGGATTCCCCCTCCGCCAGCGGGTCCGACTGCAGAAGCCGATCGCTCCACGTGGGAATCTTGGAGAGTTTGCTCCAGAACAGAGCCAACGCCTTGGATGCCGGTGAAATCCTCCGTAGCAAACGAATCGACCAGATTGAGATAATCCTTCTTTTTCTGGTCCCAGCCATGGCGCTCGACGTATTCGTAGCCGCGACGGACAAGGGACTCGCGCAGCTCCCGACGTTCGAATACGTCTAAGATTGCCGCTGCCATCGACTCGCTGTCACCCGATTGGAAGAAGTGAACCATTCCTTCCTCGAAATAATACAAATCGATTTTGGTCCGCGAGACTACCACGGGAACGCCCTGCGACATGAACTCCATGATCTTTGTGCTGTAGGCTTCGTTCCCGAATGAATCAGCGCGTTTCGGCACCACTCCTAGGTCTGCATTGGCGATCACTTGCGCCATCTGGTCGAGCGGCACGCCTTTCAAAAACTTCACGCTATCCTCGACTCCCAGCTTTCGCGTTAGGTCCTGCAAATCCCCCTGAATCACTCCCGAACCGCAATAGATATGAAATTCGGCATTCGGAATTCGGGGCTTGACGCGCGCGAACGCCTCTATCGCGATGTCCACCCCCTGATGCCATTGCAGGCTGCCAGGAAACAGAATGACAAACTTGTCGTCCGTTCGGTTTTTGGCTCGACGGGCAAACATTTTGGGATCGACGTGGTTGATGAATACGGAAGACCTTTCTTGGGAAACTGAGCGCGCCACGATCTTCTCGTGCCACAGATGGTTTGAGACGATGACATGATCGGCAAAGTCCGCCGAGAGTTTTTCGATTGCCTTCAACAGTTCGACGTAGGCACTTTCAAAATTCGCGCGAAACTTATTTCCGAACAATTCCGGCACCACGTCATGGATATCCAGAATCACCTTCGCGCCCGTCAGTTTCGGATACCATGCCGCGAACACCAAAAAGTCCGGCATATTGTGAATGTGCACGACGTCGTAGCGGTTCAGCTTGTGGAGCTCTGTAATCTTCCGGGACGAGCTAACCAGAAATTTCAGCAGCCGCCACGCGTAAGTCCACTTGCTGCGTTCGTTATGCTCGCGATGCTGAATCCGGTACACGGTCACGCCGTTGAATTCTTCCACAACTGGTTGCGATGTCTCGCGCGACAGCCCGATCATGTCCACGTGATCGCCGCGCTCGGCCAGGGTCTCAGCGTACCGCCTCACGCGGTTGTCGCCTTCATACGGCGTGTAACCAATCATGCAGATCTTGCGGCGCGTGTTGCGCGACTCGGCGGGCACAGCTTCCTTATAGTAAGCTGCTACCTCTCGCGGCAGCGCATGCCAATATTGACCTTCATATCTCTCATGCAGATAAGAGAGAAATTCTTCGTAGAACGAAACCGGGAACTCATCCCGCGCCGGCTTGCCTTCAAAGCACATATAGTCCGGGTGAGTGTTCAGCAGCACCATTCCGCCGTGCTCGGCCACCCAATCGGTCTTGTGCTTCCAGATGTCAATGTTCGGCTCGCGCAGAACGCCAAACAGGTTGAAGTCTTGGATAAGAGTGTATGGGAGCTCGATATAACCTTTTCTGCCAGGTCCCTGAACCCAAAAGGGGAAGATCGTGCCCGCACCATCGGACTCTGGCTCAAAAGGATCGGTGTCAAACGTGGAAGTGTCGTATTCCACGTCCAGCGCATGCAGCCATCCCAACCGGTGCTGCATGAGGGGAGAACGAAAACCGCGGGCCTTCCACTCGCGGAGGTAATCGTTGATGCGCGAGGCTTTGGCGGCAAATTCCTCTCTCGAGCTGTACAATTTGCCATCATGCTCGAGACCGTGAATACCGACCTCGAAGCTTGCCTCCTCGAGCATGGACCGCAACGAGTCAGGAACGCGATATTCTCCTTCCGGGACAAAATTAAAGCAGGAACGGAAACCATGTTTCTGCTCGATATCGCTCAACCGCGACACCCGCGAGAGCCCTTTGCGGTCCTCCACATCGTGCGTGAAACCAGGGCAAATCGCTTTCCGTCCGGCCAGCCTTGCCATCCGCGCGGGGTCCGTCCTGCTCGCGGATCGATCGGCCACACATCGGCGAAAGTACGCCGCCGCGAGTTGGCGCGCCATCGCCGCAGTATCAAGCGCAGGCGCCAGGGTAGTACAGGTTTCAGGAAATAGTAAGCACGATTTACGAACATTGTGATCTCATCGAGTTCCTGGTTGTGTGGTAGTTATGCAAAAGCGAGAATGGAGTTCTCTGTTTAACCGATGTGTTTATACAGAAGCCTGCCCACTGCCTCAAGTGCCCCATCGGGCATCACCGGAATAATGCGGTGAGCCACCTTCCACTGCCAGGAACTCAATTCCGGAACACGGTTTCCGGGGTAAGTCCAATAGGTGATTTCACGGCGTGGGGCGCCCCAGCGCTCCTTGAACGCCACCAGACCAGCGTTGGGGATGTCAGACCGGCCTAATTCGAGCTGCTCAAATCCGCACTCCTTCGCTTCCTGTATGGTCTTCCAGAACAGCAGCGCCGTCCCGCCAAGATTGTTGTACGCGACGTTGCTGCAGCCATACTTGAGCCCATCGATTTTCGGTGCAAGACGTCAAAATACTGGCCACTGGCACTCCGTCCTTCGACGCTACCCCGAATCTTCATGGCGTCTCCAAAGCTGGCGATGAGGCCGCGAAACCAGGCGAGTGGTTGCGGCGGCAGGTACTGTCGGCGCCGCGTCATGACCAGAAGCCGGTAGAATTTCTCGAGCAACTCCTCCGACCGACCCTCTTCGTATTGCAGTTTTTCGCGCTCCGCGCGATGGATTTTTCTTTGCACGCAGTCCTTGTGGAACCGCTTGAACAGTTCTTCGAGCGCCGGACGCAGATCGACAGAATGAAAATAGTAGGTGACTAAACGGTTCAGTCCCGCGTTGCCGGGCGGAGAGCACAAGAGAGGGGCGAATCTCCATGTACTTATAGTTCTCCTCGCGGACTCTCTGTTTCGTGGAGGCGAGCATCGACGTAAGCTGCACCGGCTTTTCCAGCAGGGGTTCGCAGTCGTCGGAACGGAAAGGAGACCAGCCGTCGCCCAGTCAATCGGCTATTAACTCGGGCAAAAAGCAGACCATTGGTCAAGGGTGAGTCCGGTGAACAGGTGGTAACCACCACCAGTTCGTAGCCATACACGTTGCGCAGCGTTCTCAGCCAGTTCCCGCTGTGAAACACCGAGGAGTGCGGATGGCGGCCGACCAGAGCCTCCCAGCGCGGATCCCGCAGGGGATCGGTTTCATACGTATCCATGAATTCTGGCGCTGTCGGCTCGGCAACCGGGGCGCGCTCCGCCACGATAACTGCAGCTGCTGCTCCCCCTACGGATGACCGCGGAACAACCTGATTCCCCCTCTTCACACGCATCTCTTGATTTGGGCTCTCTGTGATTAAACACCCCGGCGGCCTGGCGGGAACTGGAACGGGCTGGGTCTTGGCACTCATTATACAAGCCGGCGCTGCATCAAGCTTCTTCTCCCTTGGGCTGCACTCAATAGCCGAACTGCTGCAATCGTTGTGCGCAGCGATTAGCAAAGGCCAGCAGGTCCGGAGTCTCGCGAAAGGCATACGCGCGTTCTTTTTTTAACCAGATCCCCCACTATTTCTATGGTGTCGTCGGACGCCACTACGTTGCAAAAGCGCGCGATTTCCTTCAGGGCCTGCCGGGGCTGCTCGAGATAGTCTTCATACCTCAGCTCAAGCGCCTGTCTTGCCATTGCACGTACGTGACCACGCGCCTCAGTAAAATATTCTTCCCAAAGCGAAAGGCCACCTTCAAGAGTATTGCAACGCACCCGCACAAACTCTCCCACTTTGGGCCGGATCGCGTGCAGGATTGGCCACCGGTAGTAAAAACCCTCGAATCTAGCTGGATCTCCGTCCCGTTCGCCTCGCTTTTTCAAGCTCTGCGCGACGTCGACGCCGTGGCGGTAGATGTGGATGATCTTGGCATTGGGGAAGAGATCCAGCCATATGGGCAAAGTGAACGTGTTCCGGGGCACTTCCATCCCCCAGGGAATATCCAAACCGAATGGCGAACGGTAGCGCAGGTATTTTCCGAAGCCCAGGTACGAAATCACTCGCGGAGTCCGGACAGTACCGCGCGATGTATGCGCCGATGTTGCGCCGTGCCTTTTCGTTCTGCAGCAGGTAATGAATCGATTGCGGATTGTCCCAAGCACCACCGGTCTGGGTCATGAGCCAGCGGTTAATGTTAAGAAAGAACGTGCTCTCATAGTTCGATTCCTTTTTCGATCCCATGAACAGGCCGAGAGCCTCGAGCTGGCGAACCAGCATGGTCGTTCCGGAACGATGCATGCCGACGACAATGATTGGTGAGTTTTTCATCAATATCCCTTAGCTTCAACGTGTCCGCGAATGCGCTTATGGGCTGGACGTGTGTTGGTGACGCACAGCCCGGGGACAGGGTGACTCAACATTTCGGGTTGTATAAGTGACGGAGGTGATTTGGGCAGAGTTTCGCGAATACAAATCTTTCCACAGCGCCTCTACGTCTGTAGTACGGTGCCCAATAGGATCGAGCGATGGATTGAATAATCGGTTGTAAGAACTCTTCAGCGATTGGAGCATTGGCCAGAGGCAGGGTTTACTGATTGCAGCGCAGCAAGTCTCGATGGGAAGTTGCTTCCACCACTTTTTACGCATATACAGGTACGATTTCCAGAACGCCAGCGGAAGTACTCTCTTTCCGTTGCTGTTATGGATACATAACGCCGAGATAATGTAGCTCTTCAAACCCTTAGCCCGTGCCTCTAGGCAAACATCTGTACCGTAAAGGTGGAACCCGGGCAAATGCTCATCGAAAAAGACCCCGGATCCGCCGCGTGTTATCAGGAGCATCTCGTCCAAAGACGTGGTTTCGATCACGCCCTCAAACTGGTCACCAAGCATCCTATCCAGGCCGGTTGCGTAGACGTGGCCCGCCCCCTGGCCAGAGTTTGCCACCCCGTAAACCCCGAGTACACCCCAAGCTGGGTCTAGGACTTCGAGGCGACGAAGAGTAACAAGCAGTTTGTCCAGCCATCCGCTCGGCAAATAGACATCTTGGTGCGCAAACACTAATACTCGGCCTGACGCCTCGCTGATCGCTGCGTTGTAGGCCTCCGACGCAGACTTGAACCCGCGTTTCAAAATAATCTGACAGCGGCTATCAATGTCAGGAGACCGCAGAAGGGTGTTCTTCAAAACACGGTCGTCGTTCACTGCCACGATAAGTGCCCACTTGTCGGTTCTGTTCATTACCTGCTCCACCAAATCCTCATGCCTCTTTGGGCGCAACGGGACCGTTCGGCCCGCCTATGTTCGGGTACCAAGCTCTTGAAACGAATGCCTTAAGGTTATCCCGCAGTTGCCGATCGCAGAGATATAAAGTCGCAATGCCGGGAAGCCCTCCCGGTATTACTTCTGCAGCAAGAACTGTCACAGGCCTCGCCCCCTGGACGAAACCACTCACCAGTACGCCTATTACGGCAACAGCCGCTGCCCCCGAGGCGAGCAATGAAGGAATCACCGCAGCGAAGAGCGATGAAAGTGAAATCCCAGAGTAACTCATGAGGAGGTAAAGAAGAATCGGGCCGAACACCAATGCGCCAAGGGCTAGCCGCGAGATAGCATTGATCAACTGTTTGTCAATCGGCTGCGTCTTCAATGTAACGGACAAAAACAATAAGATGCCTACCATTAGGACGCACTCCGTCCACTTTATAACGGCAATTGATCGAACTCGGGAGAGGGCCGGTAGTAAAGTTTCGGCGAAGCGTGTAAAGGTCAGCACCACGCCAAGAACACATAATATCTGCAATACGTGAGTAGCCATGTCCCATTGCGAACCTAGCACCCTCATTAAAGGGCCGCTCACTAATGCGAGTCCTGTGAAAGAAGGGATGGTCAAGGTTGCGCTGAGCTTAAGACACTGCAGGACACTTTGCCGGAGCTCTGCTTTGCTATCCTGAAGGCGGGAAAACTGCGAAAACGCTGCCAATTGCAGCGGAGTAGTTGTGACATCGAGCAGTGTAGTAGTGACTCGCTCGGCCAACCGATAGATTCCCACCGCGACGGGACCAAAAAACAGGCCCATGAGCAGCCCGGTGGAATACCCATTGAAGAACACTCCTATTTTGGTGAACAAGGTCGCGACCGAGAAGCCTAACAGCTGTTTCATATGGAGAAGCGAAAAGCGGAACCGCGGACGCCAGGGGCTAATCTTCCATAGCAGCAGCAGTGCGGCAGCATCTTCCCCCAACTTCTGTCCGACGAGGGCCCATATGCCAAGCCCGCCGAAGGCCATGCCAAGGCTAAGGACAGCGCCAAAAGCTGCGGCTGCGTTCGACCGCAGTGACAGACTTTTGAAGTTCATCTCCCGCATGAGAACAGCCCGCTGAACGACCGACAAGGACTCGACGACGATCGAAGCGGACAGCCAGCGAATCAGAGGTCTCAATTCCGGTACGCGGTTGAGTCCGGCCCACCAGCCGCTCAACACGATGCTGACTCCCACCAGCGTAAGGCCTGCAACTAAGACCATCCAGAAGACGGAATCGAGGTGCTCCGAGTCCAGATTTTTTCTTTGGATTAGAGCGAGAGACAAGCCTTGCTCCAAAAACATCTGGATGAACAGGATATACACCATGGCCATCGAAACCGTGCCGAAGTCCCGAGGCCCAAGTATTGACGCAAGGATGAAAGTGACCAGAGCAAAAATTGCTTTCTCGCCGCCGTTCATGAAGTAGGACCACAGCACGGCTCCCCGAAATGTTGAACGCTCTGTCACCTGTGCGCCTGTTATCTCGAATCCCACTGTTTCGGTTTCAAATGTCTGCTGACCTTGTCTGCGCCGCAAGTTTCTCCGCTCGACTTCAACTGCGCCGTCCCGGCGTACGACGGTCTCCTAAGTCTCTCAATAAGGGTTACGTTTAGTTCGATCTGGACGGAAAAGGCACTGCATCCCGGGCCTCAGGGCAAAAATGCAACTCGTGACTCGAAAGACGATGTTCCTCAAACGAGGGAAACGGTGCGAAAGGTCGTGCCAACAGAGAGTATCGCGACCGCAAGCGACATTGGGCAGCCGTCTATGGGCAGTGGGCCTTCAGGTTAACTTGTCCCACAAATAAGTGGCGGAGGCGACCAGACGTCAGAAGCGAAACCGCTCTTGCTTTGCGACTTAAGGTCCCGACTTCGCCGACGGAGTCTACTATATATCCGCTCGATTCGAACAGGGCTTTGTAGGTGCGAGGTGTGAACCAACGCAGGTGTGTTCTATCCATGATTCCCGCGTCAGCCAACTCCCAGGTGCCCCCAATCAGCATGCGGATTATCTTGTGGTGCGAGACATTCGGTGAACTGGCAAACACTTTTGCGCCTGGCTTCATAACTGGGAGAATCTTTCTGAGGACGGACCATGGGTCCGTCAGGTGTTCCAACACTTCACTTAAGATCAGCGCATCGAAATATCCGGGCGCCCAATGCAGATCCTGATCCTCGATGTTGCCCACCACTACCTCAGTGATTCGATCCCTGGCCTTTTCCCCTGCCCTTTGGCAGAGTTCGACTCCGTAGTATGCGCCGCACTTTCCCTGGGCAAGCGCTAAGGCACCAGTTGCACCTTCCCCGCATCCAACTTCGAGAATCTTGGCAAACGGGTTAGGAGGCAGATCCGCCACAAAATCAACCCTCGCATTAGCGAAATAGGTAGACGCTTTCGCCGAGTAGGCTGCGAGGCCAGCGTGGGCGATTGGGTGTTGTGACTCCATTGCATTATGTCCTACCGCAACTGACATCCTATCTGGAAATCTCCTCCTTCCCCTCGAACGCGGGGACCGACGCAAACCCGTGTCATTCGTTACGTTAGGAAATGTTGTTCATCCCAGATGCTCCACTGGTCACGCAACGCCTTGCGTTGCTGAAATAATGGAGATCTGTCGAGCCACCGTTCGTTTTTGATCGAATTTTCGCGATCTGCTACTCGACGGCGGCGCTTAAACCTGTGGGGGGGCTAGGAGGGGCATTGCTGCCATATTGAAAGCTCCCCCGGCTCGATATGCGAGTGATGCCGGCCGGATCGACATTGTAAGGAGATCCCAGGGGGACCCATACCATGGAATTCGCGGCCAGACTATAGTCGTTGGCTCCGGAGGTATTCGTCCCGGCATTTGTGTAGGGATTGGTAGAGCTCTGCTGCGACGTGCCCGAAGAATCGTTTGAGGAAAGCGGAGCGTTCATGTATGACAGGTAACCATAGGTGAAGTCGTTGCAGGTCGCGCCTCCTGTATTTCCGGGACAACCGAACAAACCGACCTGGCTCGCCGATTGTCCGTACGAATTCGAGAAAATGTTATTTTGCACGTAGACGTTGCTGAAAGTGGTCGCAACCCCGTCGGCAAAGTCAACGCTCTGCTTCCCCCCGGAAAAGGGAGCATCGAAATCATTATTGTAGATGTAGACATTTGAAATCGGGCCGTTGAACAAAAATATGTAACCGTCCCCCCCGGGGCAGTTCGGTACCTTGCCCGCTCCCATCGTTGCCTCTGCGGAGTTGCAGAAGAACACATTGCCGTAGATGTAGAAACCGTTGATGGCGCCGCCGGTTCCCGCGCTGGGAGTAGCGAGGTGCGCCGTGCCTTGCAGATTCTCAAAGTAGTTGTTGCTGACCGTTGCGTTGTTCGTTCCGGTCGATCCCGCGGGACTAAAGCCTACCTCGGAGTGGCAATTCGGCGTTGTCCAGTCTCGCAGAAACCAGTTATGGTCGACGAGGGTTCCCGTCGTCCCGGAAAAATACGCGGGACCATTGGATGTGTCGTGGATGTAGCTGTAAACAAGCTGATCGTTGGTGGACTGCGCTCCGCTGATGACCGAATAGACGTGCAGTCCCTGGTTGCAATACGTTCCGGTCGTGTCGGCATCGCCCGCGATTTCGGTGAAGGAAATCGTCACATTATTGATGGGCGGAGACCCGGGATTCTCGCTACCTGCCAGGGCAGCGATGGTAACAGCCGGGCCGTTGAACCAGGGCTGATTCGATCCGTTGTTGTTATTGACCTGGAAACCGTACCCGCTGCGGCATGGAGGAAACGGTTCGCTCTGGTACGTGCCGCAATCGTTGTAAGCGCCATTGAATACCCAGTAGTCGCTTTCGAAATCGATCAGAGCGCTGCCCGTCACCTTGCTTGACCCGGTAAACACCGCCTGCCCCTGGTAGGCGTTGGACCAGCCGGTGGATGTACCATGAGTTGCGGTCGTAGCTGCCTGGATGGTAATCACGCTGCTGCCGCTGTCGGGCGTGCTGAAGACAAGCCCCGTTGAATAGGCATAGGTGCCCGCTGCCACGTAGTACGTGACGCCCCGCGTCATCGACGCCGGATTCACTTGCCCCTTACCGGTGCCAAATCCGGTGTAGGCGTTCGTCCAGTCGGCTCCGCTGCCCGAGCCTGCCGCGCCACCTCGCACGTAACAGTTGCCTGCCCCATCACAGCCGCTGGATTGCGACGCTGCGAGGCACAAGGCGGGAAAAATTGTACAGGTGAAAAAGAGAAACAGAGTGAGTTTGAGGGAGGTCATGTTCAAATTTTGCTGGTTCGACGAAGAAGGGCCTAGATTCCGTTAGTACCTGTCACTTCGTGTCCTTTAGGGCTATAGGGCTAGCGCGCCGATTGACTTTTGCGGGTCGGGCTGCTGACACCGAGATTTTCCGCAATGGGCGCGTTTCCGGGCGCAATGGGAAGAGCGTCAGTCCGCTGCTTGAGCGCCATCCTTTGCTTGCGTCGCCCGCTTTCGCCACAACTTTTTGATGCGCGCCAGGATCTGCGTCCTTTCCAGCGCCCTTTTGGCAGCTTTTTCCGTCATCAGAATGGGCGTGCGGCAAAGATTCATCCCTAAACCGCGCAGGTTCGGGGCAAAGATGGAAACCGAGGCTTCCTCCCATTTCATGTCCCCGAATCGCTGCTTCCAGTCGGCGTCTCCCAGGCCAAAGTCTACTTGCCGCGCCTTTTCCCGGCAGAGATCTTCCAAAACCCTCGCCAGCAATTGCTTGCCAATCTCGTATTTTTTATATGCGGGATCGTAGCCGACGTCGCCACTATGAAAAACACCTTGGTACAAACTTCCCATCCAGAAGGCGCAAGGCTTGTCGGCGACGTACATGATATGTACCCGTAGCCATCCTTTGCCCGCCTCGAACCGGAAGCGTTCCCGGCTCTCCTTATCATTAAAAAAACCTACGCCCAGCCCACGCTGATAGGTTTTGCGGGCAACCTCTTCGATGTCGGCGAATATCTGCTCGCCGTCCCCGATGCTCGTGAAGCGCTCCACCCGCACCTTACCCGAGTAATCTGCTTCGATCTGCTTGGCCCGCCTGCGAATCTGTCTTCTCTCGTGGCCCGACAAGCTGTTCGAAACATCTTCCGGCTTTTCCGGCAGTTTCATGCTCCAGTGCGGCTGCACCAGCGGGAAGCGGTCGCGCAAAAAGAAACCGGGCAGTTGGAGAATCGATCGATAAAGCGGAGAGTCGGTTTTCAGGAACCGGAATTCGGCAAGATCCGCCTCTCCCGAGCGCAGGGAACGAACCACTTCAGAGACTAACAGTTGTGCATTCTCTGCGGAAAAGTATCCCGCCAGCCCTCCTTGAATGAAAGTCAGGCTACGCGCGCGTGTAGCGAACAATTTCGCGTAACCGAGGCGAACCGACACGGAACTCTCGACCAGCCGGCCCACGAGCATCGCTACCGGCGAGTTGTTGCGGTAGAGAACGAGCACATGCGGCCGCAGCACCTCGCGTCGCGAGCGGAGGATGTGCAGATAAAAATCGATATCCGCATTGGGACTCCAATCCCAGTTCTTCCAGACCTCGCGAATCGCTTCGACCTCAGGAACGGTTCTTGCCACCACGATACGATCGCGGACCGAAGGGGCGTAAGACTGGGGCGCATTGTCGCGATCCTGGGCGGGCATTGCAGTAACGGTTGCCATGGTAGTGCTCACCTATATTCTCCCGTCAGATTCCTAAATTCCATGGGGGCTCATCCGTGTAACCGGCTCTGCGTCCCACGCCTGCCGTGCTACCTCACGCTCACTGCCCGAAGGTTGCGTTAGGTGAGCGGTCGGCCGCCTGCGCGCCAGCAGGTATGGCGCTGTGACGGTGGAGATCATGGCTAACAGCATGTACCATGTGACCTCATTCTGGTCGAAGTAGGAAATCGAAAGAAAACCCAAGGCATGGGCGAACAGCGAAGCCCCCAAGGACCAGATGCAAAGGCGCAGGGTTAGCGGCTCGATCCCCGCGCTTCGTCGCGCAGCAAGGCCTACCGCGCGGAAGCACAGCACGATGACGGTGATGAACAGCAGCATGGTGAGCAGCCCGCCCTCAAAACCCTGCAAGAGATACTGATTGGTTACGTCGGTCAGCATGGGGTCCCAGACGCCGGAGTTTTTAATGCCGAACAGCCCCCATTCGCTGAAATGCCGGACCGCCGTGTCGATGAGCCACGCCCGGTGATAGCCGGTCGAGCCGCCGAACACGTCCACCCGCGCCATCAGAAACCACACCGGGGCTTTCATAACCAACTGCAATCCGATGACACCGAGAGCCGCAGCCCAGCGCACCTTCCGCATCCACTGCCGCCGGTACCAGGCGAGCGATGCTACCATTCCGGCGCAGGCCGCCAGGGCGGGCCCGCTAGAGGCGGAGGTTAATGTGATCACGAGACACGAAACAATGGCTACTATTGTGAGGCCGCGCTTCCGCTTGCTATACCACATGCCAACAAATAAGGGGATCAGCGTGGCTCCAAACGTACCGGCCAGGATGGGATGAGCGAACGGCCCCTGGCAACGCAATGCCCCGTCGCGAATGCGGGTGAACTCCATCACCCCGCCGAAAATGCTGAAAGCATTCCTGCCGGTGAGCTTCTCAGCAAGCATCATCACAGCGAGCGGGACAATTGCGACCGCAAGGATCCGCACTGTGAGCGCTACCTCTTTCAAATCCCGAATTAAGAGGCGAAAGAGAAAATACAGGCCGATCGCGTCGTAGGCATGCCCGAGACGGTTGACAAATTCCTGCCCGGTTTGCCACAGCAGCGTGTGCATCACAATGTTGCACAACATCCACAGCATCATCGCCCAATCGATGGCGTTGAGCTTCAAGCGACGCATCTCGCCGCGGAAAACGACCCGGCCCCAGCCGGCCAAGGTCAGAATGCGGAGCATAGTGAAGTTGGCGCCTGCCACCATGAGCCTCTGCCCCATCGTCATGTAGCAGGTCAGAATGATGACGGGCACCAACGCGTAGCGCCGCGGCAGCACGAGGATCAGCAGGCACATCAGCAGAGTGAAGCCGAGGCCAATGCCGTTGATGAATAATTGTCCGTCGGTGACGACTGGCATGTTCTAACGCTTGTATGCGACTGTTTTCGTCCGACCCGTCGAAAGGCTTGTTACCTAGGCCGCCTGGCGCGACCAGCGTTCCATATGCAGTCCCCAGCGCAACACCTTAACCCATTTGGCGAATGAGGAGCGGAGCGACTCACGGCGCTTTCTACCCAGCGTGAACACGAGCGCCGGGGCCAGCATCATGAGCCTGGCGAGCGCAACGGCGACCATCGTGCACTGATAGGCGACAGCATAGACGCGCCCGCGGCGCAGGCGCATGAACCCTAACAGTGACTCCCGCATCATCACGGAGGCGAAGTTGCTTTCCGGCTTCTGATCCGAGCTTTGTCCGCCGTGGTGCACCACCGACGGAGCCGGCAAATAGTAGTTCTTCCATCCAGCCCGGTTCACCTTGAAGCAAAGATCGGCGTCCTCGGCGTACATGAAGTAGCTGGGAGTGAACTGGCCAACGGCGCGGAACACTTTTGCCTTGATCATCAGGCATGCGCCCGACACGACCTCGACGACGGCGCCGCCTCTGTCGCTCGCAAAAGCCTCTGTCCCCCACACGCGAAGCTTCGGGAAGGCGCGCCGCAACTGCTCTGTATCCAGAACCTGATTCAGAATCGAGGGAAACGCCTGCACGCAGCTGGTCTGCAGCGTTCCGTCCGTGTTCAACAGACGGCATCCCGCGATTCCCGCGTCGGAGGTTGCATCCAGGAACGAAATCATCCTGCTGAGCGCATCGCCCTGCACTTCGGTATCGGGATTCAGAAAGAGCAGTATCCGCCCTGCCGCTTCGCCTGCGCCTAGATTGTTAGCTTTGGCGAAACCGAGATTGACCGGACTCTGAAAGGAATTTGACGCAGGGAAATTCGCGGTGCACCATCTCGCCGCACTCATCAAACGAGGCGTTGTCGACGACAATCACTTCGAAGTCGCATCCCCTAGTTCCGGCGTAAATGCTTTTCAGGCACTTCCGAACGAAGTCTGCCGACTTCCAATTAATGATGATGATCGAAAGATCCAAGTCTTTGTCCTGATTCCGGGTTCTGATTCCTGCGCGACTATGCCGGGATGAACATCTGATGCCAGAGTTCAAACGAGATGAGCAGATAGATGTGGCGCATGTAGTTCTGCCGGCCAGCCTCATGATCGGTCACCAGCTGTCGAATGTAGCTCTGATCGAAATAGCGGCTCACAGCGCTTTTTTCGCTGAGCAGGCAATCGTTCACATACTGTTGCATGCTGTCGCGGAGCCACTTGTAGACCGGGTTGGCAAAACCTTTCTTTTTCTGGTTGATGATTTTCCGAGGCAGCCACTTCTCGACCGCCTTCTTGTGCAGATATTTGGCCTTGAGCCCGTGCAGCTTCATGCCGGAAGGCAGCTTCTCGATAAATTCGACCAGGCGATAATCGAGATACGGGACGCGCGCTTCGAGCGAATTCGCCATCGAAGTCTTATCACCCACCATCAGCAGATCATCCGGCAAGTTGGCGCGCGTGTCGATGTAGAGCATCTGGGTCAGGGGATCTAAGTCCGCTACATCGGACTGCAGTCTGCTGAGGGCCTGCCGCGCATCCTGGCCGTCGGGAGACACCTGTTCGAGCACCCAGGGCCGAAACAGCTTGCGCTTCATATCCGAAGTGTAGAAGGAATAGATTTTCACCAGGCGCGTCAGAAAATCGGGTTCATCGAGCGCGACCGTGGCGCGGCGCCAGCGAGGGTCGCGGCCAAAGCGCTCAACCATGGGCTGCAGGATTTTCCGGGTGAGCACCTGCGGAATCTGGCTGTAATACTGCGACAGCTTGACCCCGATATGCCGGTCATAGCCTGCCCATGGCTCGTCGGCGCCCTGGCCGGTGAGCGCGACTTTGACTTTGCGGCTGGCTATGAGGCTGACGAAGTAAAACGCGGCCGCGCTCTCGTTGCCGACCGGCTCCTCCAGATCCCAAAGATACCTTTCGTAGTAGTTCTGGTAATCGCGTGGGCTGACGATCATTTCCGAGTGATCGGCGCCGAAACGGTTGGCCATTTCGCGGGCATCATCGGTCTCGTTTGAGCTTTCGCCCTCCTCGAACCCGATGGTGAAAGTGTGGATCGGGCGATCGCTCTGCTCGCTCATCATGGCGAGAAGCGCACCGGAATCGATGCCGGCGCTGAGGAATAGTCCCACTGGCACGTCGCTGCGCATCTGCAGCCGAACCGCGTCCTCGAGAAGCTCGCGGTAGGCTTCGACCAGTTCGTCCTCGCCGAGATGCGTCGGCGTTCCCGGCTTCCAGTTCCAGAAGCGCTCTGTTTTCACTCCATTCCGGCTGATCAGCATGTGGTGGCCGGGAGTGAGTTTCTTGATGTCGCGAAACAACGTGTCGGGCGACGGAACATAGCGCAAGGCGAAAAGCTTGCCGAGCGACTTGAGATCCACCTCCCGGGGGCAGCTGGGAACGCTCAGCAGTGCCTTGATTTCCGATGAGAACAGAAAAAGATTTTCCAGTATGAGGAAGTAGAGCGGCTTCACCCCCAGATGATCCCGCGCCAGAAAAAGCTGGCGGCGCGAGCCATCCCACAGCGCAAAAGCGAATATTCCGTTGAAGTGGCTGACGCAGTCCGTGCCCCATTGCTCGTAGCCGTGGATGATGACTTCCGTGTCGGATTCGGTCTTGAAAACGTGGCCGTGCTGAATCAGCTCCGCGCGCAATTCGATAAAGTTGTAAATCTCGCCGTTGAAGATGACCTGGATCGTGTCGTCCTCATTCGAGATCGGCTGCGCCCCACCAGAAAGATCGATGATGCTCAACCGCCGGTGTCCGAGCCCAATCGGACCGGATACAAAAATGCCTTCGCCGTCGGGGCCCCGGTGCCGGATGACGCCGGTCATGGTCTCGATCAGACTCTGATCGACGGGAGCATCGCTAAAGCTGAAGGCACCGCAGATTCCGCACATGTTAAAAGCAACCCGTTTGCATTTCCGGAGACTACCTTACTGCCTGCCGCGCGTCAGCGTTCACACCTATGCCGGCGCGAGAAAAAAGCCTCCTGCGCACGCTGTGAAAATTCGTTGGTTCAGCACGTTTCGATAGGCGGTGGCTTCGGTCTCGGTCACCAACCTTGACTCGCCGCTTCCACCATGAACGCAGATAGCCGCGGCCATTGCAGCCCGCCGGAAGAAATGGCTTGCCGAAGACCAGCGGTGCAAACCTTCGAGGAGAAAAAGATCCCTCCGCCCCCAGTCAGGTAATAGCTTCGCCCGTGCATGACGTTGGTTCGCGGCAGTCCCACGCCGACGCCTTCGGTCTTCAGATGGTCAGCGCGAATCTCGGTAAAGTGGCTGGTTTTCCAGTCCATGCACTTGCCCGGATTTCATCGAGCGTATCCCAGCACCGCTGCGCGACGAATCGCGCCAATCTCGCGAAAGCAGCCGCCCGCACGATTTTGGAACAGCCCGCGGCGTGGTATGAAGGCATTTTCACGATGTCCCATGACCTCGTCTTCCTCCACATAAGCTCCCGAAGCAATACCGAGTTTGGATCCGCGATAAAGCGAGAAACAATATCTCAAAATAGGTTGCGGGAATTCCAAATCGCAATCCAGTTTGACCACGTAATCGAAGTCTTCGTCTCAAGCCGCTTTACCCGTCTAAAAAAGCTGCACCTGCGGCTCTGCCGGGCTGGCGTTCACGGTCGCGCGACAGCGTGAGACCTCGTGATCCAATTGTGCATGGCCGCATACTGGCGAGATCGCTGGAGTCTCGTCGCAGGAGCCGTCGTCCACGATAACCCAGCGCGTGGCCGAAGCGTTTGCGCCACTGACGCCAGCGTCTTTTGCACGTACGTCCCTCGTCTTTCACGGGAGAGACGATAATGTAGTTTCCGCGCTTTGCTGCTCGCTCATGCTCGTGTGACTTGCGCGAATAATTTTCGAAGCATACTGGACCCGGTGCAGCCAGTCATACCCTCCTTGCAATTTGGCCTCGAACAAATCGCTGTCATCTAGGGAATTCATGGGCAGCCGGGGCAGAAAATACGGGTCTTGCTGCCGACGCGCCACCCCGATGCGCGTGCACACCCCCTGACGGTAGCCGGCATCGGCTAGCGTCCTCCTCAGCATGGAAACAAAGGCGGTATTCTGCTCGGGAAACGCGTAGGGATACGCGAAGCCGTCGACTCGCCCTCCTAGATTGTCTTCAATCGCATGTTTCGAGTCCACGATCTCACGCTGGACTGAACTGTCGTCCAACGTGGACAACTGCGGGTGGGTCACAGTGTGCGATCCAAACTCGATTCCGTACTTTCTGAGTTCGCGAATCTCGCTCCAGGTAAGGCAATCTTTACCCTTAAACTGCGAGGGACGATCTCCGATATATGCCGTGGGCAGATACATCGTCGCAGAGAAACCAAAGCGATTCAGCACAGGAAACGCGTGCCGGTAGAAATCGCTGAAGCCGTCATCAAAGGTAATGGCGACGTATTTTTTTGCCCCCAAGCCGCGCTCGAGAGTTGCCACCGTCTCGGAGACGGGAATCGCGCTGTACCCGTCTTCGAATAGATGTTTCATGTGCATGGCGAATACCGAAGGAGTGGTGACGGTGCGGTAGTAAGCGCTTGCACAGGTCTCGCTCTCGTCGGAGACGCTGTGATACATGAGAATCGGGATGGTTGACGCGATTGCGCGGCGGTTGAGGCGCAGTGGGTTGATGACGTAGAGCGTCGCAAAGCGATCGAAGCGAAAACTCATTATGCGGTGCGGGTTCCTGCCACCGAAGGAATTTCTGCCTGTACATGCTTGCCAGCAGTCATGGCGGTGAAAGCAAGGATCTCTTCTGCGACCCTGCGTTGTTGGTCAACCGTTAGTTGCGGGAACATCGGCAAGGAGACGATTTCGGCGGATACTTTTTCTGTAACCGGGAAGTCGCCTTTTTTGTAGCCCCTGGCAGCGTAAGCTTTTTGCAGGTGCAGTGGAATTGGATAGTGAATGCCGGTGCCGATGCTGGCCTGCTTGAGATGTTCCATAAAGCCGCCGCGGTCGCTCGTGCGCACGACGTAAAGGTGATAAATGGCGCGCGAGTTCTGCGGCTCGAAGGGCAGGATTACATCGGCCGATTGCAGCAGGCGGTTGTATTCTGCGGCGCACTCGCGGCGCTGCGCGTTCCATTTCGCCAGATGCTGCAGTTTGACGTGCAGCAGCCCGGCCTGGATCGCGTCCAGTCGGCCGTTGTAGCCTTCCATGTCGTGGTAGTACTTCTGCGCCTGGCCGTGGTCGCGAATCATCTTCATCGTTTTCGCGATGGCGGTGTCGTTGGTGGTGGCTGCTCCGGCTTCGCCGCACGCGCCGAGATTTTTTCCGGGATAGAAGCTGAATGCAGCGGCGCGTCCCATCGAACCGGCTTTCACCCAGCGATTGTGCTTGCGCGAGAAATACTCCGCGCCGTGAGCCTGGCAGGCATCCTCGATGACCATCAGGCGGTAGCGGTCGGCCAGCTCCAGAATCGCATCCATGTCGGCCATTTGGCCGTAAAGATGAACCGGAACAACCGCGGTAACCGGGCGGCCACTGCGGCGGCTGATCAGCTTGCCCGCTTCGTCAATGGTGCACTGCTTTTCGAGATACTCGGCGAGCTTTGCCGGGTCGAGATTGTAGGTGCGCTCGTCGACATCGACGAATTCGGGAAGCGCACCAGCTTGCGAGATGGCTTCAGTTGTCGCGATGAACGTGTTGGGAACGGTGAGAACGACGTCGCCCTGCTTCACGCCGCATGCCATTAGGGCAAAACGCAGGGCGTCGGTGCCGCTGTTGACGCCGACAGCGTGCTTCACGTCGCAGAACACCGCGAAGGCTTTTTCAAACTCTTCGACCATGGGTCCGCCGATAAAGCCGGCGGTGTGCAGGGCCTTCTTAAAGACTTCGGTTAATTCTTTTTCCAGTTCGACGTGCGGGGTAATGAGATCGAGAAAAGGAATGCTATTCGGATTATTAGAACCGCTCACTTTACAACCTCCGTTGCTTGCTCTATATAACGCAAAACTTTTGCCGGATTGCCGGCGACGATGGCGTTCGGCGGAACGTCTTTGGTGACCACGCTGCCCGCGCCCACGATGGCGTTTTCGCCGACCGTGACGCGCGAAAGAATGGTCGCGCCGGAGCCGACCGATGCGCCTTTCTTAATTACGGTGCGCTCGACCTTCCAGTCGGCTTCGGTCTGCAGCTGGCCTGCGGCGGTGGCGCGCGGGTAACTGTCGTTGATGAACATCACGCCGTGGCCGATGAAGACGTTGTCTTCGATGGTCACGCCCTCGCAGATGAATGTATGGCTGGAAATCTTGCAGCGCTTGCCCACGCTCGCGTTTTTCTGGATTTCGACGAAGGCGCCGATTTTCGATTCGTCGCCGATTTCGCAGCCGTAGAGATTGATGAATTTTGCAAGCTTGACGTCTTTACCCAGCTTAACGTCGGGGGCGATACAGAGGTACGTTTCCATAGAAAGAAGGCTCGTAAGAAGCGGCGCATTTCAGTCTGCGCTTGCCGTTCCCTGTGCTGCGTACGTCCAAGCGTCGGCAGCGGCCGGGATGCTTTCGGTTGAGTTTGGCGGTACATCGACTGCATCCAGGCGGAACTCCTGGTGAACGGCATCAAGGGCGCTCTGCAAATCGAGTTTCGCTACTACGAAAGAAAAACCGTGCTCAGAAGATCCCGTCGGAATCGAAATAAGATTCAAGCTTTGTCGGCCGAGCGCGGTCAGAATGCGGCCAACGACGTCAGGATCGCGCATGTTTCTGCCGACCGCCGTCACCATTGCCAGCGCTGGGCCGGCGTCGTCGCTCATTACCGCGAGTCCCTTGACTGCCCCTTCCGTCGCCGGGCCGGCTGGGGTAATTCGCGTTCCCCTATGCTCGGGAGCAAAGGTATTGCGAATCCAGATGGGGATGCCGGATTCGGCGACGGGGCTGAGAGTTTTGGGATGCAGGACTTTTGCCCCGCAGCGGGCCAGTTCGGCGGCTTCCTGATACGAAATCTCCGCGATGGTTGAGGCGCTTGGGACCAAGCGCGGATCGGCGGTCATCAGGCCATCGACGTCGGTCCAGATGGTGACTTCTTCGGCGTCGAGCGCCGCGCCGAGAATCGTGGCGGAATAATCGGAGCCGCCGCGGCCGAGCGTAGTGAGCGCTCCTTCCCTCGTCGCGCCGATGAAACCGGTAGCCACGGGAACAAGGCCGCGTTGCAGCATGGGGCGGAGACGTGTGTGGCACAGATTACGAGTGGTTGCCATGTGCGGCGCGGCGGAGCCGTGGCAAGAGTCAGTACGGATGAGTTCAGCTGATTCGATGGCTTCACTGGTCACACCGCGTTCATTCAATGCGGCAGCGACCATGGGGGCGGAAAGCCGCTCGCCGAGACCCGAAATCGCATCGCGAGTTGCAGGCGTCAATTGGCGCGGTAGCGCGGCACCTTCGCACAGCTGTTCGCCGTTTCGCAAAACTTGTTCTACCTGTGCAGCGACACAGGCGCGGTCCGGGATGGAATGGATCAGCTTGCGGAGAGCGGCATAGTGGCGAGAGCGCAACTCGTCGAAAATTTCCTGCACGGCGGAGCGGGCGCCCATTTTGGCTTGGTTGGCGGCTTCCAGCAATTGGTTGGTGACACCGCTCATGGTGGAAACGACCACAACCAGATCGCTGGTGCGCGCCGCGGCATGCACGATCTCCGCGACCTTTTGTATGGCAGAGGCATCGCCCACCGACGTGCCGCCAAACTTCATGACTTGCAGTGGCCGGTTCATGCGACGATTTCTTGCTTCCCTGCCCGGCATGGGGCTGCAACCTGAGCTTGAGTCTCGGCCCGCGCCTGCGTGCGGCTGCGGCGCGAGTACCAGCCGCTTTGCTTCTCGCGGTTGCTTACGCAGTGGCGAATGAGCGCCGGCTCCTGCCAAGGAACATCGTGATACGCGGATTGCAGGAAGGAGCTGTGGGGATCGCGAATCCACTCTTGCGGGAACAGGGCGATCGTGTTCTTCTCGGTAACTTTCGGCGCAGGCTGTGCGGCTTTGCCGATCAGGGCCGCGTACACGGCAGCGGGCAGATCGCGTCCGGGGCCGAGATTCAGGTGTCCAACTTGTGTGGCGCGCGGGTTGATTTCGATCAGATATGCGTTTCCCGTTTCCATTCCAGCATGAAATCGAGGCCACAGAATCCGGAAAGCCCGAGGCGGCGAACCACCGCGTCGACGGCAGCCGACATCTCCTCGTTCTCGATGAGGCGCACGACCGTGGCGTGGCCGGCCGCGCTGGCTTTGTTAATGACTTCAAAATGCAGGCTCGCTAATACCGCCCCGTTCCAGCAGTAAACCGTGCTGGTGGCTTCCCGCCCTGCGACGAACGTTTGAGCATTCACGGTGTGGGGCCGGCGCAGAATCGATGGCCAAACCAATGTTTGATCGTGATCGACCAGCGCGCGCTTTATTGCTCGCGCTATGAACGGAGGGGCCTGCAACTTCTCGAATGCCTGCTCGGCCTCGGCCAGCGTACGGGCGATCTTCACGCCGTCGCCGCCGGAAGTGCCATTGGCTTTCAACACGGCGGGAAGGCCGATCTTTCCAAGACAAAGCCTGAGTTCGACTGCATTTCTGATGACTTGCGTGGCGGGAACGCGAACGCCTTCCTGCCGCGCCATGTCTATGAAAGCGCCGCGCTGGCCCACAATCGAGAAACTCTGCGTATCGCCGAGCGAGCGCTCGATCAGCGCGCATAGCGAAGAGTTTGAGTTTCCTCTTTGCTGCTCGCGAGCGTGCAGACTGTGAAGATGCTGTGTCGCCAGATCATCGCCAGAGAAAACCAGATCGGGTTTGGAAACGGCGATCGCGTTCGTGAACGACCGCAGCGGCGCGAGCCCGCGATAGTCATACGCATGCCGGACTGCACGCGTTACCCGCAGTGGGTGCGCGGCCGGGCAGACCGCATCGACGGTGCATCCTGCCTCGGCCAGCGCCATCAGCAGACGAGCCGCAGGGTAATAGCTGCTGGTGGTTGCAAGCAATACGGTCGGCTTCATTGATGTGGGAAACTCATGATCGCGCGCGGGAGATTAGAGGCGAACCAATTCTCCCTGCTTGCTGATTGATTTATTCGCGGCTTCTAGCATGCGAACCACGCGCAGGCCCGCGGCTCCGTCGTTGACCGGGTTCTTGTCTTTCACGATGCAGTCGGCAAAGTAGGCGAGTTCCTGCGTAAGGGCTTCGACCTGTTCGATCTGCGGCGCCCACATGTCGCCCGAGCGGTAGTTCACGAGCAGGTTATACAGGCCTTCGCGGCTGGTGATCTGCACACCCTTGTCGTAGATTTTGATTTTCTCGTCGGCCTCAAGATCGTTCCACACCAGCATCTTCTTTTCGCCGCCGATCAGCGTGGTGCGGACTTTCACCGGCGAAAGCCAGTTCACGTTGATGTGCGCGATGACCTTCTCGGGGAAATAGAGAGTAATAAAGGCCACGTCTTCGTGTCCGTTCAAGTGGGTTTGGCCGGTGGCGGAGATGGCTTCCGGAGTCATCTGAATCAGGTTGTCGATGATGGAGAGATCGTGCGGGGCGAGGTCCCAAACGACGTTGATGTCGTGCTGGAACAGCCCGAGATTGACGCGCATAGAATCGTAGTAGTAAAGCTTGCCGAGCGCGCCCTCCTGCAACAGCTTCTTGATCTTCTGGACAGCTCCGGTAAACAGGAAGGTGTGGTCAACCATGATTTTCAGGTTCTTGCGCGCGGCCAATTCGATCAACTCCTCGGCTTGCGCGGCGTTGCTGGTGAACGGCTTCTCCACGAACACGTGCTTGCCATTAAGCAACGCGGCCTTCGCCAGTTCGTAGTGCGTCCACACCGGAGTAACCACAGCGATGGCATCGATGTCGGGCGAAGCCAGCAGTTCGGCCGGGTCGGCGGTGACCAGCACGTCGGGATAGGCTTTTGACGCCTTGCGGCGTGCGGCGGGAATCTTGTCGCAGATCCCGACCAGTTCAGTTGTCTCGAGGTGGTCGAGGTTGCGAACCACGTTCGGTCCCCAGTAGCCGTAACCGATCACGCCAAACTTTACGACAGATTCGTCCCCGGATTGTGGCAATGCCTTAGTCTGCAGTGGTCCTGTAAGTAATGTGGCCATTTTTGGCTCCTCTAATTTGGGGGAGGAGAATTAAGGGGGGAATGAAACTCAGTGCGCGCCTTCGCCGAGCACGACCGCGCCGGGCGTGCGGGCGAGAATCTTAAGGTCCATCCACGGCGACCAGCTGCGGGCGTACTGCAGGTCGAGACGAACCATATCGTCGAACTTCACCTTGCTGCGGCCGCAGACCTGCCACAGGCCGGTGATACCGGGCTTGGCTTCGAGCAGGCGGCGGCGGTGCCAGATGTCGTAGGCCTCGACTTCATAAGGAACCGGCGGCCGCGGGCCGACCAGCGACATTTCGCCTTTCAGCACATTAAAGAACTGAGGAATCTCATCCAGGCTGGTCTTGCGCAGAAAACCGCCGACCCGCGTAACGCGCGGATCCAAGGTCAGCTTGTAAACGCCGTCGCCGTTGCCATCCGAGTGTTTGGCCGCTTTGCCGGCAATCAACTGCTTCACGTATTCGCGGTGCACCCCGGCGTCGTTATTGACATACATCGAGCGGAATTTCAGAAAGACAAACGATTTGCCGTACTGTCCCATGCGCCGCTGGCGGAAAAATACCGGGCCTTCCGAGGTCATCTTGATGGCTGCAGCGATGATCAGGAAAGCCGGCGCCAAGAGGATCAGCGCAAGCAAGCTGCCGGCGATATCCATCAGGCGCTTCATGACGCGGAAAAACTTGCGCGCTTGATCGCGTTGCGACAGGTCCGGGTATAGCGTGGGATTGCTCGGGCGCTCGCTCGCGTCGTAGTCCCAGTCTTCCGGAAAGACGTGAAACGAGATGTTGAGCTGGTTGAACTGCTCCCACATCAGGCTGCCGCGCAGGGTGTCGGTGACTCTGGAGATGATGGTGCTGGGAACCGAGTTGCTCCCGTCGATGCCGATCTCGGTGAAGACTACACCGATTACGGTGCCGTCGGCATACCAGCCGGTGATGTCGGTCTCGCGGGTGGAAAGCGAAAGCGCTCCCAGAATTTTGTCCAGTGTCCTGCCGTTTTTCTCCGACGAGAGATTCTCGCCCATATCGAGCAGCAGCAGCATGAACGGCTTGCGCGACCGCTCGCTGCGCTTGCGCTCGAGCGCGATGGTACGCCGGAAGGCTTCGGCGTTCAGGATGCAATACTCCCGGGGAGACAAAGCCTCGGGAGTCGGATTTAAAGTGGCGCCGTTAGTGGATCGTCTTGCGTGCACAGGTTCCTCCGCTAGTTCTGCTTGCGGGGAGCATCAAGCGAACTGCCATTGACTTAGTGATTGCAGGGGGGAGTGCCGTATCGTTCCGGGCCGGAATTCTTATCTTTCAGCCCTTTTTGCCGGAGCGGTCACCATAGTAGCTGTAGCGCTGATAATAATCGCTGTGGGAAACGTTGACGCTGCTGTTCACCAAAGCGCCCAGCAGCTTGGATTTCTCGATGGCCTCGAGACCGCGTTTGAGTTGCCGTTTTTCGGTGATGCCTTTGCGCGTCACGAGCAGGATGCCATCGGCCAGACGCGACCAGATGCTGGTATCGGCCAGCGGCAGAATCGGCGGAGAGTCGATGATGATCCAGTCGAACCAGGTGGCCAGCCGGTCCAATAGGGGGCCAAGCTTTCCCGATTGCATCAGCTCCAGCGCATTCTGCGGAGCGGCGCCGGCGGGAAGTATCCACAGGCCTAAGCCTTCCAGGCGATAGAGACTCGCCTCTTCGGTTTCTCCGCTGAGCCATTCGCAAAGCCCGGGAACGTTGCCGATACCGAACTGCGCCGACTCCGTCGGGCGGCGCAGGTCGCCATCGATCAGGAGCACCTTGTGAGGCTTCCGGCGGGCGAGCGTGCAGGCCAGATTCGCCGCGACCGTGCTCTTCCCTTCCTGAGGAATGGTGCTGGTGATGAGAATCTTTTTGAGAGTGCGCGCGTGCCGCATCTGCCGCAGGCGAACCGCGAGAAAGCGGAATTTTTCCGCTCCAAGACTGGCTTCTTTGTCGGCGGCCACCAGGCGGTTTTCGAACGGAATCGCGGGCGTCAGCACAGGACAGTTCTGCAGCTCCTCGTCAACGTCCGACACGAGATAGTCCGCCGCCCCGGCCGCGGTGTGCGCCTTGCCATTCGCGCCAGAGCGTCGCACCTTTTCTTCAGCGTGCTGCAGCAGTTCCGTGGCTACGGAGAACGCGGAGCTTTCCGTCCCCGTGCGCTCCGACTCCGATCGTTGTAATGCGTCGAATATATGGCTCATTGTTTGATCACTCGAATGGGCATGTGGGCCGCGAGTTCGTCTTCGTGGGCCTTCTCGTTTTGCAAGTGGGCGTACAGATCCAGCAAAGTCCTGGCCGCCTTGCGCAAATCTGTTTCGTCGGTGGTCTTCCGTTCCGCCGGGACGGTTTGTACGCCCAGGCGGAAATCGGCAGCAATGGTATCGATCATCTCGGGGGTCACGCTCGTCGCCTGCCGCGCGTAGGCTGCAATCAGCGCGTTTTCGCAAATTGTGTTGACCAGGCGGGGAAAACCGCGCGAATGGCGATGCACGGCGGCCACGGTTTCGGCGGGGAAGATCTTCCCCGGCTCGGTGCCTCCTCCCAGCTGCAGCCGGCACTCGATGTAGCCCTTGGTTTCGCTCATATCGAGCGCGGCCAGATGCGAGCGCACCGCGATGCGCTGCTTAAGCTGGCGCAGGTCGACTGAGTCGAGCTTCTCGTCGAGCTCGGGCTGGCCGACCAGAAGAATCTGCAACAGTTTTTCTTCCGCGGTTTCGAGGTTCGTCAGCAGGCGAATTTCTTCGAGAATCTCTTCCGATAGGTGGTGCGCTTCATCGACCACCAGCACGGTGGTCAGCTTTCTCTCGCCACGCGCCACCACATAGGCAGCGAGCTGAAGGAGCAGCTCGCTTTTGTTTTTGCCCGCGGCAGGTAATCCCAAGTCGCCCGCGATGTACTGGAGGAATTCGAGGGGCGTGAGCCGTCCATTGAAAACATAGGCGTACTTCACATCGGCGCTCTGCTTGAGCAGCTGCAACAGGCAGCGCAAGAGCAGCGTCTTGCCGGTGCCAACTTCGCCGGTGAGCACCACAAACCCCTTATGCCGGCGCACGCCATAGTAGAGCGCGGCCAGAGCTTCGTTGTGTCTCCCGGTGGGAAACAGGAACGACGGGTCGGGCGTAATCTCGAAAGGATTACGCTTCAGATTGAAAAACGCTTTGTACATAATTTACACGTGCGATACGCTAGCTGCGCAGAAAGCTGACGGCAGAACCCAGCAGAATCGTAACCGTTACTATTGCCGCCGTGGCCCATCCCAGCCAGAAGCGTCGGCGCGCCCGTTGCTGCTCGGAGGTTAGTGTGATGGCGGGAATTTCCGAGATGACGCCCACCGGCAGCATTTTCTGCAGTTCCTTCTCGTCATAGATGCGGTCATCGAGGAATTCGAACGCTCCGGCCACCACCACCCCCAGCGCTAACCCGATCGCCAGCCCAATACCGCAGAACTTTATGCGGTTCGGGAAGTCCGGCTTGGTGGGCAGGCTGGGCGGGTCGATGATGCTGAAGCGCTCGCCCTGCTGCAGCTTTTCCATGTCGGTGGCCATGGCCGACTCGTTCTTTCTCTTGAGCAGGTCGTCGTAGTTGGCCTTCGACTGTTCATAGCCGCGGGTCAGATCGGCCAGTTGCTGCTCGCGAATCGGTTCCGTATTGAGGCGCGCCTGATAGTCGCCGATTTTGGCGGTAAGCGCGGCGATCGACTGCTCACGGTTCGTAATCTCGAGTTGATTCGAGCGCAATTGGCTCTGCACCTGTGCCAGCATCGAGGCCCGGGTCGGATCGGTGGCCGCCAGATCGTCGGCTGGGTCCGTCGACGGACTCTTGTCTTTCCCGCTGGCCACCAGTTGCGCCCGCATCTTCTCAGTTTTGGCGATTTGTTCTTTCACCTTGCGCACGTCCGGATGGCGGTCGGTGTAATGCGAGCTCAAGTCGGCAAGCTGCGCCCGCAGCTTTTCAAGCTCCGCGTCGATCGCCGGAAGGCCAACGGCGGTTCCATCAGCTGTCTTCACCGGGCCCTGCAGCGTGCGGTACTGGTCGGAGAGAGATTGCAGATAGACATGCTGCTGTTTGGCCGCGTTGAGCGCATCCTGCTGGCTTTGCAGCTGCGCTTGCAGGCCGCTCAGGATTTGCAGATTGCTCTGCAGCTGTCCCGGCATTTCCCCGACGTGCTGGCCTTTAAACTCGCGGATCTTTTCTTCCTGGTCGGCCAGCGTCTTGCGCGCATCTTCCAGTTGGTCTCCGAGAAACTTGGTGGTGTCCTCCGACTGCTGCTGGCGCGCTTCCAGGTTCTCATTGATGAACAGATTGGTCAGCTCATTGGTGACTTGCTGCGCCGTGTGCGGATCCGCGACTGGTAGCTCACATTGAAGGCGTTGACCCGTCCGCTGTTGTCGCGCAACATCTCGATCTCGATATCCTTGCGCATCTGCTCGACCTTATCCTCGCCGCGGCCATGCGGCCGATCGGGTAGAGCTGAAGTTGGTCGACAATATGCTGCAGGCGGGAGCGGCTGAGAATCTGCTGGGTCAGGCTCTGCATACGGTTCTGCAGGTCATCGTTCACGTTGGGCGTGACGTAGTCCCGCGGCATGGTCGGCTGTTCGACCAGGATCGCCATGCTGGAGCGATAACGCGACGGCAGCAGCCAGCTTGTGCCCCACACCAGCAGCCAGCCCGCGAACAGCGGAATCAGGAACTGCATGTGGCGGCGGCGGATGATGCCGAGGTAGTGCTGGAGATCGAAGCTTTCCGAACTTTTTTCTTCTTCTAATTCGTCAACCATGATTTTCTTCTCTGCGATTTCTCTTCTGAACGATTTCTGCTGCCAACCATTTATCTTCCCAGGGGCCGGGCAAATTCATATGAGATCGAAATCCACTCGCGGTTGGTGTCGGGATTGGCGGAAAAAAAGGTGTAGTCCTGATGCAGCCTGGTGTAGCCGGCCTGGGCGTTAATATGCGCCCCGAGCTGCCGCTGCAGCGCGGCGCTGGCAATAATCGAATGTCCGCCGGGAGAGTTCGCCGTCAGGATGCCGTTATTGGCATAGGCTCCGCTGACCGTACCGCTCAGGTTGCGCGTCAATTGTTGCCGCAGCGAGGCGGTCGCGCTATCGAGTTGCACCGCGCCCACCAGCCCGCTGCCGCCATTGACGGTATGGAAATAGCCTAGAGCCACGCTGCTGCGCTGCAACTGCCAGTTCACGCTGGCGCCCGCCGCGGGAGTCCAGGCCTGCCTCGGCGCGGCGATCAGCGTGCCTGTGGCATTGAACTGCGCGCTTGCATCGTAGTATTGCGGACCGCCGAACAGCGAAAAAGAAAACCGCTGCGTCGGATAGAAGCTGTAGAAAAACAGCGCCGCGTCGGTCTGCGTTTCGTTCGTTGTCTGCGCCGGATAGGCGAGCAGGTCTTGATATTGATAAGTCACGCCAACGTAGTGCTGCGGCGTGATGCGGAAGGTGTAAAACGCCGTGCCTCCGCGCGTAGCGCCATCGTAAAGCCCCGGCACCTGGCTGGGATTTGAATAGTGCAGATTGGAAAACGCTCCGTTCGCCCCTACCATGGCGTTCGCGCTGAACTGGTAAGTGATGCCCACACTGCCGGTGTTGTTCAGCTGATCGGCCAGCGGAGAGATGATGGTGTTGCTCAGCGCCTGCGGCGAACCGGAGACGGAAATATCCAGGCCTTGCTCGGGAGAATTGAAGACGTTCGAAGTCTTCTGTAACCCGTCATGCACCCACGCGGTGACATGTGGGCTCAAGCGATAGCGCAAATCCGCCGCGAAATTCTGATCCGCCTGATTGTAGGCGCTGGTGCGCTGATAGAAAGTAAAGCCCGGAGCGTAAGTCAAAGTCGTATGCAGGCGCGACGTGGTTTGATCGAGCGCGATCGTCGGCCAGACCGAATAGCTGACGTCGCTGACGGGCGCGCCGCTGGTGGAAGCGAGCACGTTATCGGAGTAGGCGGCGTTGAATGTGATGCCGCCGAGCAGATAGTTGGAACGTTCCTCGGAAATCGTCGCCAGGGGATAGCTTTGCCCGCTCACCGGGGGCGGGGTCAGCATGCGGTCGCCGGTATTGTTGGCAGTGTTCGCGATATCGTTGCTATCGGTATTGGCTGGAGCCGTGATTGCGGGCGAACTCACCGCCGGTGCGGGAGGGGCAGGCGCATTCTGCTGCTGCTCCTGCGCGCGAACCAATCGCGGGCATGCTGCTACGACTGTCAGAAGAAGCAGTCCCAACCGCATTGTGTTTGGAAGCTTCATAAGCTACGGAACGATGATTGTGTCCCCCGGCTCAAGCTTGATGTTCTGCGCCATGTTCTTGCCCTGGCTGACTTCCTTGTAATTAAACGGCAAGCGCTGTTCGCCGCTCGGACCCTGCCGCAAAACGTAAATCGATTTCTTTTTCGCGAAATCGCGGAAGCCGCCGGCGAGCGCGATGGCGTCGAGCACGGTCGGAGAATTGGCCAGAATGTACGAACCGGGCTTCACTACCTGCCCCAAAATATTGAACTTCTGGCTGTTGACCTGCTGCACCATGACGGTTACTTCCGGTTCCGAGATGTAGTTCTTCAGCCGACTAGCAATCTCCTTTTCAAGCTTCGCCGGAGTCAGCCCCGCAGCCTGTACCTCGCCGACGAGCGGCAGCGAAATCCTTCCGTCCGAGCGCACCGGGATTGAGCGCGAAATGTCGGGTTCTTTCCAGACGTTGATGGCCAGCACATCGTCATTGCCGATCACGAAGGTGTCGTCGTGCGGCTTGGCGGCAGAGTTCGCGGCCGGCGCGGAGGCGGAGGTTTGCCCCGAGGCAGGAAGTACAGATAAGAAACTGCCGAACGCAAGCGCCAGCAGGATCAGTCGCCTGTTCCATTTATTGCCGAAATTCGTTTTCGTTCTCATTTTCTCGTCGCCTTCAGAAGGTTCAGGCGGGGACGGCTTCAACTCGCCTTCCCGTTGCCCTTGACTTCTTCATAGCTTAAGAGTTCCTCGCTGCGAAACGAAGAGAGAAAAGGTTCGGGGGCGCGCATCTGGTATTGCTCGATTTTGTACAGCAGGGTTCGGTAGCTGACGCTCAGCAGGCGCGCCGCTGCCTTGCGGTTCCAGCCGGTCGTTTTGAGCGCGGCGCCAATGGCGTTCTTTTCCGCCTCGGACTTGATATTCTGAATCATCGACTTGAGCGACTCCGGACGCGGCTCTCTGGAATCAATCGCGTTTTCGTCTCCTGGCGCATCAGCGGCCCAACTTCCGCTGCGCACCGTGCTCTCGTCCCCGGAGACGCCGGAAGCGGACATCTCGCGCAACAACGAGCCCTGGTCCCCGGCCACCAGGTAGCGCTTCACGAAAGTTTCCATCTCCTTTAGATTGCCGGGCCAGGAGTAGTGCTGGCAGGCATCGAACACCGCCGCCGAGTAGGTGCGCGGCGGCAGGCTGTAGTGTCTTGCGAGCTTGTGCATGAAGTAGCGCAGCAGAGTGGGAATCTCATCCTTGCGCTGGCGCAGCGGCGGCACGTGCACAGTGAAAGCGCTGAGGCGGTAGTACAAATCTTCGCGCAGCCACTTTTCTGCCAGCGCATGTTCCACATTAATGCTGCTAGCGGCCAGAATTCGCACCGGGGCGGGAATACCGTTCCCTGCTGCCGGGCTGCGCAACTCATGATTCTGCAGAATCTGCAGAAGCCGCGCCTGCAGCGAGTTGGATAACGCAGTGATCTCATCGAGGAAGATCGTGCCTTTTTCGCCGGAAACGAATTTCCCCACACTCGGCCCGCCATCCGACAGCTCGCCCTCGAGCTCGCCCGCAAGGACGGACTCGGGCATCTGCGCGCAATTGATGCGGCGCAGTTTGAAGCCGGAGCGCACCGAAAGACTATGAATCAGGCCGGCGACGGTGAACTTGCCCGAGCCACGCTCGCCCAGAATCAGCACCGGCACATCGGTCTTAGCCATCAGCGCCGCCTGCGCCCGCAGCTTCTGCATCACCAGGCTGGCGCTCACAAACACCGTGTCCTGGCCAAGCGGCTCGACCTCTTTGCTGACCATGCTGCCCATGTTCTCCTCCGCCTTCACGTCCGGCGCAAGCTGCCGCCGGATCACGAATTCCAACTGCTTCGCATCGAAGGGCCGAATCAGGACTTCTCCTTCGCCTCTGCGCAGTTCTTCTTTCGCCTGCGCCGCCTCGTCGGCACAGCACAGAATCACGACGGGAAGTTCGCTGTGCAGCCGGCGCACCCAGCGCAGGAAGTGCAAGCCGTCGCTATCGCTGCGCGGTACATCGAGCAGCAGCAGTTGCGGCACGTCATCGGATTGCAGCCGCTCCATCGCGTCCCACCCGCTGGCCGCCGTATCGACGTGCCAAGGATTCGATTCTTCGAGCGGCCAGAGAAGCCGAAGAACAGAAGAATCGCGGCTGACGACAAGCAGTCGCGTTACCTCGCGACTTTCCCCGAGGCTGTCGTCTGAGCGCTGAATTCCCAAGGTTCGATGTTCCGGCTTTCGATTTTCCGTCAAGGGTGGGAAATTCCTTCCCGGCTGGGAGGACGATTTATTGCGATGAGAATGCGGCTTTTAGACCGGCTCGACTTCGTACCCTTCAACGCGCACCGCGAGGGAGCGCTGAATGGCGTCGATCGAGATCACCAAGGTGCGGTCCCCGTTGCGCGCAACCAGAATGCCTTCGAGTCCATCGAGCGCACCGCTGCGGATGCGCACGCGCTGTCCGATTTTGAGGAAAGGATGGCAGGACCAGGGAATATCGCCTTCGACAAGGTTGCGCACAGCTTCGATTTGGTCGTCGGGAATCGGCGAGCCTTCCCCTTGCGAACCCACCAGGCCGAAAACTCCATCGACGCGCAGAACGCGCAACCGCTCGGTCCGATTCGGAAGAAACTTGGCGAACACGTAGCAGCTGAACAGCGGCACCTGCACCGACTTTTTGCGATCACTCCAGCGGTGGACTTCGGTAATAAGCGGCAGATATGTGATCACGCCCCGCTCCTGCAGACGCTGCGCCACAATCTTCTCGTGCCGCGGGCGGGTGTGGAGGCTATACCAGTTCTCCGCGTGTGGCTTCTCGTCATCCGCGAGGAGAGGAACGTTCTGTGGAATCGCGAGTGATACGCTGCTGACGGCCATAGCTTCGCCCTCTAAGTCACACCTCTCGGGTGACTCCAAGAAACTAGTTACGTAAAAATAGTGCTATCGGGATCTCAACCGCGAGATCCGGGGGGAACCCACCGGGGAAGAATCAATCTGCAAGCAGCAATCGAGGCACGACCGGACTGCGTTGCTCCGTGTCATCCGGGATTACCGAGACAGAATCAGGGGAGGAAAACAAACGCCAACTAGAGTCTTAAAAACTTATATCTTTTTGTGATGCAAACGCTCACTTCGTATCAAGCGCTGTAAATCTAGGTGCAAATCTGATGCCAAAAAGAATGCACACGTCGCCCACTTTTTTCGGTTACATACATTTGGCTTGACTTGGATGAGCGCTACATCGCAACACTGCATCCCCGGGTGATTGCAGAGCCTGGAAAACAATGGAGCTGATCACCATCACAAACCTATGGGTGATCACATCTCGTCTCCTCCGCCCCGCACGCATCTCCATACAATCACTAGGCTTCGCCGACCGAATCCATGCCAAGGACGAAGCGAAAACCCGGGTGAGACCAAATTACATGCGATTGCAGGAGGTTGCAAGGGCACTTCGTACCTAGGGACATGGTACTTTAGTGCCATCAGGCTTCTCGGAACTCCGGCCGAAGCCGCGTTGGCCGCGCCCCAAGAAGCGGATAATCATCTGTAATCGCATAGAAATGTGGGCTTTAGCTTATCTTTCCACTGGCTACGCCCACAGCCCCAATACCCTTTGATGCATTCCAGCTTTCCACAGGACGAAATGCAAGTCGTTGCACTTTATGTCCATCTCTTGCGACATTGTCGTGCGCAAAATCTCACTGGTTGCAGCTCACTGCATACATTTAGAGGAACCCGCAGGAGCCGTGCAAGGAAAAAATGTGGAAGACTTGGGAAAATGATCGACTTTTCCCATTCGACAGAAAAGCCCGCCCGGAATGGGCGAGCTCAATTTTAATCTTAGGAATGGTCTTATTTACTTCGTTTCGCAGAGTACGTTTTGCCGACGGGCACGATAAACGATCGCACCGACGCAAGCGAGTGCTCCAAGCGCCAGATACTCAGGCGAGTTTCCGCCCTCTGGAACGCAACCCCCGTTGCCGCCTTGCCCACCACCGCCCCAGCCGCCTTGCCCACCACCGCCCCAGCCGCCGTTCCCGCCTTGGCCGCAACCCTGACCACCTCCACCACCCCAGCCGCCTCCGCTATTCGCGGGCTTGGAGCGTTGGAACGAACCACCAGGACCGAATGTGAAGGTCAGCAAACTCGCCGGCAGGTTTAAAGAATGACCAACATAAAGCGGCTGGCTATGCGCAGTACCCTCGCCGAACGCGAAAGGCACGCAGCACAAAAGCATCGAGAAGGCTAGCCCAGCCCAGAATTTAGATGATTTCATCACACTTCTCTCCTCACTCACGCACAAAGCTAGGGGGGAAGGCGCAAGAGCAGTACTACCCTACTGCCACACACACCTTGCTTCACTCTAGCGCGAACTGGAAAAGTGTCAAGACTGATAATTTCTGCGACTTTGTTTGCAGGCGATTGCAACCGCATCCAGCGAATTCTGCGAGCTGCGCGGAAGAAGAGCGACGCGAGAATATCGGGAAGGTTAAGCGGGCTACGGTGGAGGAATCACAGCTTGCACTGCCGCCGACGGCGCACTTTCCTCGCCGCTTGAATTGACGGCCGTCGTTTCGTAGTAGTAGGTGGTTCCGTCGGTCACGGATGTATCGGTATAGGCCGTGGCAGAAATCAAAGAAGCATTCATCCGCGCATAGCTTCCCGAGCTTCCGACGCGGCGGTACACGTTATATCCCGTCACATTCGGAGAGCCGTCGGCGTTCCACGAGAGGCTGACCATGTGGACAGGCGCGGCCACGCCGGTGCCGGTAAGAGCTGCAGCAGACGGCGAGTTGGAAGCGTTGCTCACAAACGAAGCGCTAGTGGAAGCGGCGCCGCTCGACTGCGGCGTGAATATCACCGTGAAGTTGACACTCTGGCCCGCAGACAAAGTTAACGGAAATGTGAGGCCGTTAATCGAGAACTCTGAACTGCCGACATCCACCGAAGATACCACCACGCTTGCGCCAGTGACACTCAAAGTTCCCGTCTGCGATCCACTGGTTCCAACCGTGACATCGCCCATATTAACCGTCGATGGGCTTACGTTCAGTTGTCCGGAGGAAGCTCCAATTGCGGAGCCGCTCAAAGCGATGTTGAGAATGGGATTCGAGGCATCGGACGCTATGGCTATGGTGCCGCTGACACTGCCTGTGGATTGTGGCGCAAACATGACAGCAAAAGAGGTGGTCTGTCCCGGCGAAAGAGTAAGAGGCGTGCTAATACCCGACACGCTGAACCCCGAGCCGCTTGCCGTGACCTGCGAAATGGTTGCATCCGCGCCGCCCGTATTCTGAATGGTTTCGCTTTGCGTCTGACTTTTGCCTGTTTGGACGTCGGTAAATGTCAGGCTCACTGGAATCCCTGCCAGAGTCGCGCCGGTTGCCCCGGACGTTCCAACTCCCGAGACCGCAATGCTCAGTGGACCGCCCGAACCGCCATTGGTGAGGGTAACAGTGCCGGTAATGCTGCCTGCAGCTTGAGGAGTAAACGCAATAGTAAAGATGGAGCTCTGTCCTGCCGACAAAGTCAAAGGCAGGTTCAACCCACTGGTACTGAACGCGGCCGTTGAAACGGTCGCTGCGGTGATAATGAGGTCGCTTCCTCCTGTATTGGTTACAGTGTCAGAAAGGGTCTGAGTTGTCCCGATCGGAACATTTCCAAAACTGACGCTCGCCGGGGTAGCCGTCAAATCGGTAGGCTGCTGGTTCTGTGGACTGTTTTGGGATCCGGGATTGGACGAACTAAACCCCTGACATCCGGCCAGGACGGCCAGAGCAGCTAAAGCCAGCAGAAGGACAGGGAACCTCCGAGCGGGGAAGTGGCTCATATCGAGTTTTTCAGAGAAACGGTAGCGATCAGCCCCTCAAGCTAAAAAGCTAGTGTGCCTTCTGTACCCTTCACCTTGTAAGGTCACAAAAGGACATGGTCAGGGAAAATCGGAAGGACATTCTATCCGTGCGCTAGGAGGCTTGGAAAGGGGACCAAAGTACACCCACTAAATCCTTCACCTTGCGGGACGGGCACTCGGTGGGCCAGCCACGACGCAAACACAATCTCCAGTCAGCACCTTGCACGTTCTCGGAGGTTTAGCGCTTATAGCCAATCTTGCGCAAAAAATCATGCCGCCACTTTTCATCAGCTGGGCCCTCTACCCCCTTCGGCGAGCTCCCGTCGACCACGCCAAGCACGCCCCGCCCCAGTTCAGTTTGCGCGACGATCACCTCCAGCGGGTTGGCAGTAGCGCAGAATATGGAACACACCTCCGGCAGATTGCGGACGGCATTCAGCACGGTGATGGGATATGCATTTTGCAGCAACAAAACGAACGTATGACCACACGCCAACGCCTGGGCATTGCGAACCGCCGCGCCCTTGAGAACTTCATCGTTCCCTTCCGATCGTGTCAGGCACGCTCCGGAGGCTTCATTGAATGCCAAGCCAAACTTGGCTTGCGGCGCGGTGACCACCATGACCTCATACAGATCTTCGACTGTCTTAATAAAATGAGATTGGCCGACAATAATATTCACGTCGGCGGGAATTTCCATACGAACCGCGTGCGTGTCGAGCATGGCCCTCTCCATTCTTGAACGACTTTGCTACGCCGCAGGGAATCGATCTGTGCAAATTATAAGACCGCTCTTGCCACGCTCAGCGTCGCTCCGGAAGTTCCTGCGCTGGGTTCTTGGGCTGGAGATTGGCTAAATTCGGGGAGAACGGGATTCTAACCGTCGCGGAACCGGCAATGGATAGCAAAAGTCAGTCCGCAGTGTGATGGGAATCACCGCAGCAGGCTTCCTTCGTTTGTAGTCTTAGATATAGGGGATTTCCCGTTGGGAGTCCTCTCGCGCGGCTTCACCAGTTAAGTAAACACGGGTAAGGTCCAATGTCCCGGAAACTCGGCCCGAAGCTGATCCTTTCGCTAACGGTGCTGATCATTGTGATCAGCTGTGTCAGCGGATATCTCAATTTCCGCACCGAAAAGAGGCACCTGGTAGAGACAATGGTCCTGGGTGCGGATCAGCTTTCTCGCAGTATCACCAGCGCGACCTGGCACGCGATGCGCGATGACGACCGCAAGGCGGCCTACGACATTATGCAGGTCATAGCAGACAAGCAGGGGGTGGACCGAATCCGGATGTTCAACCGCGAAGGACGCCTGGTGTTTTCGACCGATGGTCAGGAACCACCCATCCCTGCCAGCCAGTCCAGCGAAATCTGCGTTGGGTGTCACAGCAGAGGCCCAGTTCGCGACAAGCTCACGGAAGAGGAGCGCGTCCGCTACGCCACTTCCCCGCGAGGCGTTAAGACCATCAACATGGTGACACCGATCTACAACGAAGCGTCGTGCAGCAACGCGAGTTGTCATGCGCATCGCGCCTCGACCAAGGTGCTCGGTGTTGTGGATGTAGCGTTGCGCCTGGATCCGGTTCAGGCCGAGACCCGCGCCGTGACTCTCCAGGCGGTGCTAATGACGCTCCTGGAAGTGGCCATCGGAGCCTCATTCGTCATTCTGTTCACCCGGCGTTTCGTGGCAACTCCTATCCGGCAGCTAATCCAGGGAATCAAGACGGTCAGCGCGATGGAACTGGACCGGCCCATTGAAATCAGCCGCCGGAGCCAGGAACTCGACGAATTGGTGGATTCGTTCAATGTGATGCGAGAGCGCCTGGAGTCGGCGGTTGCCCAATTGAACGAAATGCAACAAACGTTAGAGAACAAGGTGGAGGAGCGAACCGGGCAACTGCAGGCGGCTCAACGCAAACTTGTCCAGGCCGACCGGTTGTCTTCTCTCGGCCAACTGGCGGCCAGTGTCGCTCACGAAATCAACAATCCTGTCTCCGGTGTGCTCAACCTCTCCATGCTGCTCGAACGCTTGATGGCTAATGGCGAGTACCCGGCCGGGCGCGAGGCGGAGTTCCGCAAGTACCTCGCCCTGATCTCGTCAGAAACGGCCCGGGTTGGCCGCATCGTTTCTGATCTCCTCGCATTTTCCCGCGGTTCCAAGCCACGGCGCGCGCCTGCAGACCTTAACAAGCTTGTTCGCACCACGCTCAATCTCACCGACCACAAACTCAAGCTGGTCAGTGCTGAGACTGTCCTGCAACTGCAGGAGAATTTGCCGCCGGTCGAGTGCGACGCGTCTCAAATACAGCAAGCCATACTGAATCTGGTGCTGAACGGCGCGCAGGCTATGCAGCCGCGTGGCGGAGGCACACTGACGATCCGCACCAGCCTGCTGCCGGATGGCAACAACGTCGAACTTTGCGTTAAAGATACCGGCCAAGGCATCGCGGCGGAGAATCTGCCCAAAATTTTCGATCCCTTCTTCACTACCAAGCCGGAAGGAAAGGGAGTTGGGCTGGGGTTGGCGGTTTTATACGGAATCGTCAAGGCTCACGAGGGTGAAGTCGAGGTGAAGAGCAAGCGGAACGAAGGCACAGAATTTATCCTCACCCTGCCGCTGAAATCACGAACCGGCATGACTCAGCCGGAAACGATGCAGGTGCAGGTAGTGTGAACGCCCTTTATGTCGTGGCCATCGGGAGCGTCCCCGAAAGACCGCTGCAATGGGCGGAGGAAGCGGCAGCCGACTGGTTTCCGCTTCCCCTAACGCGCTTGCCGGCTTTGCCGATGCCGGAAGCCGCTTATGACGCCAAGCGGAGGCAGTACCAATCGGTCGAGGTCATGAAGATGTTGGCTCAATCTGCTCCGCACGACGCCGTCCGGGTCCTCGGGATCACCGACGCGGACCTGGCCATCCCTGCGTTAAGTTTCTTGTTTGGACAGGCCCAGGTGAATGGTCCGATCGCCCTGGTCTCACTCTGCCGCTTGCACCAGGAGTTCTACGGGCTGCCTGGGAATCCGGATTTACTGCGTGAGCGCACAGTGAAAGAAGTGCTTCACGAATTGGGGCATACATTCGGACTTATCCATTGCTCGGAGAGGGCGTGCCCGATGAGCCTTGCCACCCACATCGAGGGAGTCGATGCCAAATCGGACCGCTACTGTACACGTTGCGGACTGCAATTAGTGGAGCGGTTTGCTTCGCTTTAGGAGAAATATGAAGAAGAATTGGCCAATCCTCGTTGTCGATGACGAAGAGGTGATGTGCGAATCGATGGCTGCGTGGCTGCGCGAAGATGGCTACCGTGTCGACACCGCACCGAACGGCCAGAAGGCCCTGGATCTGGCGAAGTCGACCGACTATGTGATCTGCTTTATTGATCTCAAGATGCCGGACGGGATGGATGGTATCGAAACCATGATGGAAATCCACCGGATTCGGCCGGAGGCATCGGTCATCATTATCACTGCCTACGCTACTGTCGACACCGCCATCCAAGCCATGAAGGAGGGAGCGCAGGAGTACATTGTCAAACCCTGCAATCCGCAGGAAATCTCCATGCTGGTTTCCCGCATCATGAAGTTAAAGAAGCTGCAAAGCGAGAACGCGATCCTGCGCAAGAAACTCAGCCGCCATTATCGTCATCATGACATCATCACCAAGAATCCACGGATGGAAGAGATCCTTGCCTTGACGCAAGAAGTCGCCAGTCTTCGCAGCACAGTGCTGATTCGGGGCGAGAGTGGCACAGGCAAAGAGCTTGTCGCGAGAGCCATCCACTTTTCCGGCGATCGTTCCGACAAGCCGTTCATTGTTGTGAGCTGCGCTGCCTTGACCGAGACTTTGCTGGAGAGCGAGTTGTTTGGTTATGAAAAGGGCGCCTTTACCGGTGCTGCCGGACAGGCAAAGGGCAAGTTCGAAGTGGCGGACGGAGGCACAGTCTTCCTCGATGAAATCGGCGACATCTCGCCCAAGCTGCAGGCTGACCTCTTGCGGGTTCTGCAGGAGCGCCGCTTCTATCGGGTTGGGGGAAATCAAGAGGTAGAGGTTGATGTGCGGATTATTGCGGCGACCAACAAGAATCTGGCGGAGGAAGTGCGGCAGGGAAGATTCCGTGAAGATTTGTTTTATCGCTTGAACGTGATCGAGATTCGCCTGCCGCCGCTAAGGGAGCGGCGCGAGGACGTACCTTTGCTTGCAGAGCACTTCGTGCAACGTATCTCTTCCGAATTGGGCAAAGACGTCGGTGGCATCTCGGCACCGGCACTCAAGGTACTCATCGCTTACGATTGGCCTGGAAATGTGCGCGAACTGGAAAACGTAATCGAACGTGCGATTGTGACCTGCCGCAACGGCACGCTGGACGAGCAGGACTTTTCGTGGTTCCAGCGCCAAACGCCTTTGACGCAGAATTCGGAAGTCCCGGAGGTTCCCCTCGATGAACTTGAACGACGGGCAATCATTGCCGCACTCGAGAGAAAACACGGCAATGTCAAAGAGGCGTCGGCCGCGTTGGGGATTGATCGTTCTACGCTCTACGACAAGCTGAAGCGTTACGCAATTGTGCACTAGCAGGCTGTGCTCTTACTGCCTCTGCGCAGTTCCGCAAATGGCAAGGTTCCCGGTCGTGTTGGTCTGCACGATTTGCAATCCGTCGGCAAACGACCCAGTTGCCGTGTTCAGCACAAGCGCATACTGTCCCCCACTGCTCAGCGAGATCGTTCCACTGCCGTCAGAGTCGACCGTATACGTTCCGGTGAAGGTCTCCGTTTGCAGCGTTCCGCCGCCCTCCATATAGCTCGACGATCCTTTAACGTTCCCCTTCCCGTCAAAAGTGAGCAGCCCATTTCCGGCGTAAATGGGTTGGCTTGGATCGGCAGTCCATTCGTTAGATTGGAAGCTGTAAGTTCCCTTTAAGTTCGCCACGGTGTAGGTCTTTGACGTAGAGGACTGCAGCAAGGCCGTGCTAGTGCCCACTTCGTTGTAGCCCAGATTCGTGATCAGCAACAGCTGTATGCCGTGAGCTATCTTCGCGGAAGGTGAATTGAGAACGAATGCCCATTGCCAGCCGTTCGAAAGGTTCATCGTGCCTGTGCCGTCAGAGTTCACTGTGTAGGTGCCGGTGAACGTCCCGGATAGTAGGCTGCCGTTTACCATTCCTGTATACGACTCCGTGAGATTGCCCACGCCGTCGAATGTCATGACTCCTATCATTCCGCCTTGCGGTGCAGTTACGTCCGCGGTCCAGCGGGTCCCCAAGAACGTGTAACTCCCCTGCAAACTTGCATTGCTGAAGGTCACACCTTGAGCGGAAAGAACGAGAACGATTGTGACGAAGACCAGAAGACAAACCTGCCTAGAACTTCGGATGGCCCCTTGCACAAAGCACCTCCTAAAAACCGTCTATGTCTATTGACGGGCATTTCCACATGTGCGAAACAAGTAAGCGCTTGAGCTGGTCGCAAGGCAAGGACGTAGAGCACAACCCACTGTGACCAGAAAGTTCTTACCTTATCGTCTCGGAAGGGAGATGCATTAGGACATATGTTGAGATCAAAGCGACGGGCTGCGGGTAAAACCTCGTGGTTGGTTAAATCGCAACAGCGGTCATTGACGCCGGATGGTGGGACTTTGAGCGCTAGCGCCGGATTGCGACAGTTATGTTGAAACGGATTGACTATTCGCGTGAATTGCCAAGGCTGAGCAATGATGATTGGTATGACGTTCTACGACAGGGCCGGCAGCCATTACCCTTCAAGGAATGTGTCTGCGAGCACGGTGTCCCAATCGGCTTTAGGCATGACGTCCATCAGACCGTGAATCAGAACCCCGCCGTCTGCCAAGCTGGGCGCGGTATTGGGAGTCCGCAGTTGCAGCTGCAAGCGTTCCAGCTCCCGGTTCAGCCACCCCTGAACTTCCGCTCCACGAAGCAGGTGCAATAAGGCGGTTGGGTCGTGCGGATCCAGCCGCGGACGAATCTTGAGGTACCAACCCTCCTGTGGGCTTCCGATCGCGATTACCTTTCCCTCGATCGGCGCCCGAACCTGAATGTCCTTCCCGTTCTTCTTCATGTGCCACGCAGTACCATTGAGATCCATTTCACTGCCGACCTCGGGCATCTGAATGGAATCAGGGTTCCCAATCAGATGTTCGGCCAGATCATCGAGGCCGATGGACAGAGTGCCGTCTTCCTGCGGCTCGACCCACGTATGACCGCGATGATAGAAACGTCCCGTGGAGTAATGGATCCCCAAGTCGCCCACCGTTTCCGCTGCGGGTAGAACCGCAAATTGAGAGTATTTGGCGCAGTGACGGCAATCGAATGCGTTGTCGCACGTTCTGGAAGCAAGTCGGCCTGCGAGTTCATGCCGGCAGCGGCGCTCCGATTCCGGCAATTCGGCAAAGTCCGATTTCCAGCAGATCTCAACCGGTGAATGCTTACGCAGATCGCGAGCCGCACGCCGTACAGCAGAGAGGACCGTCGTCACGATGGTCAACACTACGGCAAAGAACAGTGAGAGAAACACCACGTGATTAACGCTCCAACTAAATCCATCAGTCCAAGGAAACATGTTCGTTGTCTCCTTTCGATTTTGCAAAGAGCGGCAGATAACGATACGACAGGGAGTAGACAATGACTCCGTAGGCGATCACGCCCGCGAAGCTGGTCACCTCCTGCCAGCTCGGCGAGTATTTCAGGAACGGATCAAATGCCAGCGTTGGTAGAGCCAGAGTCTGGATCGTCATAAGGAAGCGATTCAACACAACTCCAGCGCAAGCCATCGCGGCGGCAGTCAGCAGCCATCCGCGCCGCTCCGCCGTCCTGCGATACGTCAGCAGAAAAGCGGGGAGCAAGCCGAAGAGCACGATCTCGGCGAATATGAGCGGCGTTCCAAATGGTGGATAGATGTAGAACTGCCACGGCGCAAATCCCAGAGACGGCGATGTGATGTTCAGCCAGATCAGCGAGTCGATCGCCTTGGCCGCAACGTAGATGCCAAGCAGTATGCCGGAAATGAACGCCAGGCGTCGGAACACTTCGCGCGGCACCAGTTGCTTGCCTGTGATTTTTTCCGCGGCCGCGGTGACCAGAATCAGAAAGCTTGGCCCTGAGGCGATGGCCGACAGAATGAACAGGAAGAAGGTGGAGGGCCAGATGTAAAACCCTTGCCGGAAGGCGAACGGCCGGCCGCGCAACACTCCGTAGAGCCCGCCCAGCGATCCCTGGTGGAAGAAAGAAAGAAACGTCCCGACTCCTGCAAGCACCGGCATCAGTTTGTGCAGTTGACGTTCGAAAACCAGGAACGTAGGCAGCTTCCGTAGTTGACGATTTCGCAGCAGGATGGGCACGTATTCGATGCTGAGCACCAGCAAATAGCACGAAATGCAGAATGTGATCTCGGTGAGCATCGAGTGCGTGTTCGGGTACCAGAACGTGAACCAAGCCCGCAATGGCTGTCCAACGTCGATCATCAGGATGGCAACGGCTCCGCTGTAACAGATCAGGCCGACCACTACGGCAGTGTTCAGAATGGGCCGGAGATCGGTACGCTTCAGAAGGTAGACAAGAAAACCGGTAAAGAAAGCACCCGCTCCCAGCGCGATGATCGACAGATCGAGAAAAATCCACAGGCCGAAGGCGAAGCGATTGTCCATATTGGTCTGGTTCAACCCGTAGTAAAGGCACAATCCGCCCGCGTAAATTCCCGCCGCCAGCAAAACCGCCCAGGGAGCCAGCCAGAGCAGGAATTGCGGCAGCGAAGTTCGCTCTGCGCCTCGTTCGATCCAACGCCGGTCGGTAAGAGCCGTGCTAGCCACGTTTCACCCCCATCTCCGATCGAGACTCTTTCAAGTCCCTCACCCACGTCTCGCTGGACTTGTAGTAAACCTTCGGTTCGGTTCCGATCCGTTCGAGAAATCGGAATGTGTTAGGGGAATGAGCCTCGCTAAAAACAGGATCATCCTCGTCTGCCAAATTGCCGAACTGGATTGCCGCTGTTGGGCACGCTTCCACGCACGCCGGAACATAGTCGGCAGGATCAATCTCGCGCTTTCCTGCGGCAGCTGCCTTTGCCTGGGCGGCATGCAGCCGCGCGTCGCAGAAGTTGCACTTCTCCACGACACCGCGCATCCGCACGGCAACTCCTGGATTCAGGCTCTTCTCCATGCCCTGCGGCCAGGCCGGATCCCACCAGTTGAAGTAACGCGCGTGGTAAGGACACGCGGTCATGCAATAGCGGCAGCCCAGGCAGCGCTGCGGCATCTGCATCACGATGCCGGTCGCTTTATCCACCTCGACAGCCTGCTGCGGACACACGCTCACACATGGCGTCTCATGCCCGCAATGCATGCATAGGATGGGGATAAATACCTCGCGATGCGCTGCCCCATCGCGTTCGTTCGAGACCCGGCGCACCAGCATCGGCGTCAGGCCGGTGCGAGACGTTGCCTGGGGAAGCGGCGGCACGTTATTTTCGGCGGCGCATGCCACCATGCATGCTCCACAACCCGTGCAGCGGTCCAGATCGATCACCATACCGTAGCGGGTGGTCACGCATTCCTCCTCTCCGGAAGTTCGCGCAGGTTCGACTCCTGATAGAGTTTTGAAGCCAATGGAGGCAACACCGGAGCCTGCCAAGCCGCGCTCGAGCTAGGAGGTCGCCACGCGGAAGGTTCAACTTCTGGCCATTCGCTCAACTTGCATCGCAAACCGCCCTGAGGTTGCGGGTCGCCGACCCAAACTGCTCCGCTCTGGAGCTGCTCTTCCAGCTTTTGAGCAGATGCGATCTCAGCGACGGAGACCTCGTTCCTCCCGCGCAAAACTCCCGTACGCTTCCGAAACAGCTCTTCGCAACGCGTGTGAATGATTTGTTCCGCCTTGATCAGGTTGGGATCGATGTGCCCGAGGAACTCTGCGGCGCTCTGCGCTTCTGGCGTCGCTTTGATCAGACTGGGAGCTATGCCATACGTCTCGACCGCTGACGTGGGCGCGGGTGGAACGTCGGTCAGTTCCTCCAGAAAGGCTGGTGCGGGCAGCAGCCAATCCGCTTTGCTTGCTCCTCCATCCCACGCTGCGAAACGGAAGACCTCGGCATTGGTCTGTGGAACAAAATCCCACGGCACCGTGGAATCGATCAGTACAGCGCGCACGGAAGGGATCAGCGCTTCGGCGGCGATATAAGGCTTCGCGCGTTTCGACTTCTGCACGATTCCGCCACGTGTCCCGACAGCGCCGAGAACGACGTTCAATGCCGCGACTGCGGGATTGTTATCGTTCGCGATCGCAACCACCGGCGGCCGCGCAATCATCGACCGCGCCAAATCACGGATCGCATCTACGCTGAGTCCCGACTGCTCAGCAATCGTAGCAAGCGTAAGTTGCGGCATGGGGCCGCGCAATGGGACAAGTTGTTCTTCGAGCAGGACGCGCGCAATCCCTGTGGCTAACGCCGCCTCGCTGCCGGGACGAACAATTAACCATTGCCATGCCCGGCCCGCAGTGCGAGAGAACGATGGCTCGATTTGAATCAACCGCAGGCCTGGCTCGGGCGCACCGGCCGCCCGCTCCGCCCACAATCGAGTGAACCGCCCGGGATTGCCCCACCCATCCAGCATGGACGCACCAAAGCTTACGATCGTGTTAGCGTTCTCAAGATCGTAGCCCAGTGCGGCTGCTGGCACGCCACTCCAGGTTTCGTATGGCGTCAGGGCCCGGACCTCCGGTCCAGATACAACGCGATACATGCCGCGTTGTTTTTGAACAAAACCCTCGAACAAAGACGAAGCCGCACGGCCCGGATACCCGTCGACAATAACAATCGGTCCCCCAGTGCATGCTTTAGCAAATGCCGAACGGGCTTCGTCCCAGGAAGAAACGTTTCCGTGGTGACGCACTGCCCGCAGCCGCTGCGGATGCCAGATCATTTGATAGGCGGCAAAGCCGAGGGGGCAAAGCGCTCCGCGAGTGACGGGATGACTGCGAACACCGGCCACTCCCACCGGCCAGCCCGCAGCCATTCGCACTCGCATGCCGCATCCATTGGGGCACAGAGTGCAAAACGAATTCTTCGCTTCGATCGGCGCGTGCGCTGGCTGCGGAATCCACGGGAAGTTTTGCGTCCAAATCGACATGTCGCCCAACAATTTCCAGGGCACAGGAGTGAACGCAAGGCCCGCTGCCGCCCCTGCGCTCCAGACCAGCAAATCTCGTCGCGTAAGTTTCATACGCTTCCTTTCACTGATGGCAGCCAAGGCAACCCACCTGGATGTGATGTTGGCGATGGCAGTCTTCGCAGTCGGACATCTTCATGCCATCGTGCCGCCCAAATCGGATGCGCGAGATCGAGTGCCCCCAAATATCACGGCTGTATCCGCTGATACGGTTCTGCTCGTAGATGCGCACTTCATCAGACTCGCCATAGGTGGAATGGCAAGCCGTGCAGGCCAGGCCGCCTCTCTGAACGTGAATGGCGTGCGAAAACCAGACGTTCGCTGGCTGCTTTGCATAAACCAGCCAGGGCACTTCCTGTCCCGTCTTAACGTAGCGGTCGACCAGGATGGCTTCGTCTTGACTCGCGCCCATTCTTTCGGAGTGGCAGGATGTGCAGGTCTCCAACGACGGAATGCCGGCGAATGCGCCGTCATCACGAATAGTGTGGCATTGCCTGCATTCGGTGATGCCAGATTTTTCTGCGTGAGTCTTATGACGAAACGCGAGAGGCTGGTTTTGCCGCACGTAAAGTGCGCGCGGAAAAGCCAGCCATCCCGCCGCCAGGGTGACAGCAAGACCAAGCCCGAAGACGAAAGTGTTCCGCATTGCGTTCATACCTCGGCAAACCAGCCACTATCGCCAAAAAAATCCTGAAGCAAGCAAAGCAAATCCCGCCGGGACAACAGGCGCGCAATTCCTCGCACGGGCGTGCCGCCATCACAACCCGGCGCGTGCATTTCGTGGACTTCGCCCGCCAGCCGCTCTCGTTCGCCGCTCTGCCAGGCTGCGGCTTTCCGACCCGAGACGAGACCCTCTCGCGTCATTCCCGCCACCTCCTGGCCTTCGAACAACCATCCCGCGCCGTAAGGATCCGCTGTCAACCGCCCAGGATCGCTCCGCACGCGGCTGTTTACCCCATGAATCACCATCAGATTGGGGAAGAACATCGGCCATTGGAGGCCATGAATCGTAAGCGTCAGACCCGGGCAATGCATGCCCTGTGAACTTGCGAATACGATCCCTTCCACCTTCTCGACCACGTCGGCCAGAAAATCGTCGACACCAATGTGGCAAAGACCTGAGTCGTCGATATCCAGCCAAAAATGATTCGGCGTGTATAGAAGCTGCGGCGGCACAGTGGTTGCGTGCGGTCGTGCGCGCGCCAGATAGGAGTCGCAGTAACGATACCGGCCGCTGGTGCAGCTGGAAAGTTGCGAATCACTAAAAGGAATTAGCTTGGTAATGGGCGAGGCCGCGCAATACTGTACGTGCACTTCTTCCAGATGCGGACAATGATCCAGTTGGGTAGAGTTTCGATTGACCAATGCGCATTCCCGATACTGGGCCGAAGCGCAGAGTCCGGCGGTCACCCCCGGTCCATCGAGGATCAGTTTGTGCATCGGTGCGGCGTGACAGTATTGCGCTCGCCCTTCGGTAAGAAATGGACAGGGCATAGTTCACCTCCGCCGTGGTCTTTTATGGCTGGGGTCATGATCCGAAGCTTTGAGTTCCTCGCCTCCATCGGCCATGGTCAGCCCGAGTTCCGGTACAGGGAAGCGGTGCGACTCTGAATCTAGCGTCGCCGACGCATCCTCGTCTACGCTGTGCGCACGCCCAGCGAGTCGCAGCCTTCTTTCTCGCAACTCCCAGAAGGCGGGAATCACCACTGTGATTCCAGCCAAAACCACGACTGCGACCATCGCGAGGTTCATCATTTGGAGCCAGTAGGTCCAGTCAGGCCCGTTCATTTTGGGAAACCTCCTTGCCGTCTGCCGACAACGGCTATCACAGGACAAAGCACTTCTGGGACCGTTGTGAAAGATAGTTAGAACAAGGACTTACAGCTAACGGGCTTGGCCGCTTGTCGGGATAGCCAACACGAGAGTCGGCTTTCCCGACGAAGGGCACAGACATAGACGGCCAACGTTGGAACCGCCATGCATGCGGGCTAGAGTTCCGACGACTTCGAGAGGGCTGAGTTCTTCAGTCCCTATGTCCACCAGGCCCTGGAGCGCAACCGCATCGCCGACTGTGGCGACAGCTATATCCCCGGGCATTCGGATTGGGTCGACATGAGCGCCATAATCAGCACGACGCCCGGTCAGCTCGCAATTGCCCGGGGATCGCTGGTGCGCGAATGGCAGGAGGATGGCCGCCGCTACTTCGAATACAAACTTGATCATCCCTCGTTGAATTTTTTCGCCTTCATGGCGGGCCGCTATGAAATAGCGCGCGAGGAGTGGAACGGCATCAAGCTGGAAGTTTATTACTTCAAGGAACAAGCCTGGAATGTTCCTCGCACGATGAACTCCATGAAGAATTCTCTGGCCTGCTACATCAAGAACTTTGGGCCCATACGAGCACTAGGAATTTGACTTCGTGCCTCAAAACTCCGGTCACGAGGGCGCGGTTTCAAACGCGGTAACGACAGCGTAGAATTTGTGCCAATTCCACGGAGAGCGAAAAACAATGCGCCGGTACCATCACATCGGAATTCCCACTACTGAAGCGAAGCCTGGCGAGACCCACTTGAAACACCTGAAACTCTTTGTCGTCAGCCACGAGAAAAGCGAATTTGGCGTGGAGTGGATGCGTTTCGAAGCGGACGCGGCGGTCCCTGATCTCGTCCGGCAAGTTCCGCACGTCGCGTTTGAAGTGGCTGATCTCGCCTCCGAGCTTGCTGGCCGCGAAATCCTGATTCCTCCCAACAGCCCATCCGACGGTGTCCGCGTCGCCTTCATAGTCGAAAACGGCGCGCCCATCGAACTGCTCGAATTCACCGACCCCAACCATCCTGCCCGCCGCCAGCAGAGCAAGATGCCGATATAAACACCCTCCATCCAAAACACCTCTTAGATGAAGAGCCCCTCATCCGTAATCTCAAGCACACACCACGAGCCTCCCTCGTTGTCTCGGATTGGCACGCAGCACGACGTGGGCTGGGAAGCAACCTATACCGGCTCGGTGTGCCGGATATGGTGATTCAGCGAATCCTGCGACACGCAAGTGTGAGCACCACGGCGATCCGAACCTTCCGGCCCTCGACCAGCACGGCTCCGGCGTCGGGCCAGCCCGTGGATCGCATCGCAGGTTTGTAATAGGAACGCTTGCCGTTAACGGTCGCTGCGGTCAGCAACCTTACTCTCAGATTCTTCGCCAATTTGCCTCTCCTCGTTCTTTGTTCTTACAGCAATACTGTGCTCCGAGGAGAGAGTCTCGCAAATTGTAAAGGCTAGTTGTAAAGAAACTGGCAAGCCCTGTGGAATGTGTTGCTGGCGGAGAGGGAGGGATTCGAACCCTCGGTACAGGTGTTAGCCCGTACAACGGTTTAGCAAA
>CAVQHS010000022.1:0-19311 GCA_963712385.1 uncultured Acidobacteriaceae bacterium | reverse complement strand
TGTGGTCTTTATCGGCACGGTTGAGCCTGTGCCCAACGAACGCTGCGGCACATTAATCACGCCGCGCCAGGAGGCAAACGCCGGTCCAGGGATAGTTCGTGAATGGCCCCTTCGGTTCTGGCAGCAGTGAGAGCAACTCAGCAGGAGCGCGCTTGAACTGCGCCGCCGTCTTGAGCAGGCCTTGCACTTCTTTCGGCTCCCAACCGTGGGACGTGAAGAAGTTCGCCCCTTCGGCAGGGCCAAATTTGAATGCTGCCCCCGCTTCGCTGAGCTGCTTGCCAGTGGTGCGTTGCATCAGCTTCAACTGGCCCGGCGAAGCGAGATCGACGACCCAAGTTCGAAAATGTTTTTCGGCGGCGAGAGCCTTCGCGAGAGACGCCACTTCTTCGGAGGTGAAGTAGATCAGCAGGCCCTCGCTAGCTACGACTACGTTGTTGGCGCGCGAGTTCAAATCGGCGAGAAGCCTGGCGCGGCCCTGCTCATCCGACAAATCGAGAGCGATGCGCTCCAGCCGGCAGCGCGGCGTTTCGTTGGCGAGAACTTCTTCTTTGTAGGAGATGATCTCAGGAAAATCGACTTCGACCCATTGCAGCTGCGGCGGCAGATTCATACGATACGGACGGGCGTCGAGTCCGGCGGCGAGATTGAGGACGAGACCGGCTCCGCCCGCGATCGACCGCGAGATAAACTCGTCAAAAAGATACGTGCGCGCCACCCATGCCCACTCGTGCTTGTTGCCGTCGGCGAGCGTGTTCGCGATACCGATTCCGTGCTCGCCGGCGAGGCGCGCGGCGTAGGGATCGCGGAAGAGCGCGTCGGGACGCTCGGTTTCGCACGCGCGGAAATAAGCTACCCAGCGGGCGGTATCGGAGACGTGGCGAACGGTGGTGGCCGTCTGACTCATTGGTTAGTTGGGAGCTCCGCTCTCGACGGTTTCGTAGATTTCAGTTGTAGGCGGCGTGGAAGAACGTCCGCGGGCGATATCCAAGCCCACACGCGTCAAAACTCCACGCAACAAATTCCACCGGAGCAGGCTGACTCCGATGGCAGTGCCGAGCGTGTTTGTGATCAGGTCGGTCATGCCTGAGTTTCGCGTGGGTAGAAACGCTTGCCCGACTTCGATGGTCAGGCTCACTGCGAATCCCAGCGCGACCGTCAGGGCTGCTGGATGTTTCAGTTTTCCTGCCAGCGAGAACCACGCGAAAAACACGAGCCCGAACGGGATGAATCCGGCAACATTCACCGCTACGTCTTTCCAGTAGGCAGAATCGTTGCGAAATTCCCTCCACGGGCGCTGCAGAAATTGCTCGTCGAGGATGAAGAATCGCCGCGGAATCGTGAGGTCGGTCGTTGAATCGACGCGGTTGTGAATCAGAGTACCCGCGCCTTCGTCAAAGCGATAAAGAGCGATTGCGCCCTGCTCCGCAGCGGACTGCGCTGGATCGCCGGAGATCCAGAGCTTGTAATGCTGCGCGGCTTCTTCTGCGGTCACTGCCCGGTCGTAAATCGCAAGCCCTTTTACTTCTCCCGACCATTCATGCGTACTGAACGGCGAATTGCCAAGAATCATCCGGCCGGTCAGGTCGCGACGGGAAAAACGAAAGTTGGGAAATGCCTTTACGAGAGCGCCGTCGGCATACACCGATGTGCCGGCCTGATTCGAGCTGATGGTTATGAAGACCAGCTTCGAATCCGCGAAGATATCGTCGATGAAGACTTTCGATTTTCCGCCCGGCTGCGGCTGGCCTCTCCATAGGGTCTCGATGGTCAAATCGCCCAGCGATTGCCACAGCACGAATGGAGAACTGCGGCTCTCCGGCCGGTAGAACGCGAGAATCGAACCCGAAGCGTGAACACGTTTCGGCGCCAGCCAGATTTCGAGGCTGCAGGAATCGTCTGTCCCCGCTGGCCGGTTTGCAAACTCGCCCGCGGTTAGGATGCTGCCGTACTTCGCGAGGCGCAGCGCATGTTCCCCGGCCACCCACTGGACGTTGTTGACGGGCGTATGGAACGGCCAAAGGCCCGCGACCAAAATTCCCAGCAAAACGAAAACGCACCCAGCCCGCAAAAACATGGTTTATTCGGCCAGCACCAGCAGGCTGTATCCGCCGAGCACACGCACCGTGAGGTCCGGAAGCAGAGCGAAGCTGAGCCTTCGCGGAATGCGCACCATCTTCTGCACCAGCAAATCTCCGAGCTCGATGCACCTTGGAGTAAAGAAATAGTCGATGATTTCGTATCCCACGTCGGTCAGGGTGCGCAGCGCGGTTTCCTTGGTGAAATAGTGAAGATGGGCATGATCGTCGCGCCGTCGCAGCAATCCGTTTTTGCGCAGCACAGCCTGCACCGAAAGATCCAGCGGGATGTGAAACAGCTTCTGCTTCGCTTTCGCGCGCACCGATCGCAGCAGTCCCATATAGTCTTCCACGTGTTCGAAAACGTCGAGCATCAGGAGCAAATCAAAGGCGTTCACGGATTTGTCCTCGCGAACATCAGCCTGCCGGAAATGAAGATTCCGGTTGCCGCGCCCGGCGCACATCGCCAGCGCATCAGGAGAAATGTCGAAGCCCCAGCAGACACAGTCGGAAGGAAGATGAGGCTGCAGTTCCGCCAGCACCAGACCCGCGCCGCAGCCCACGTCGCACACCGTTTTCGGTGCCAGGCGCCGCCGCTCCAGCATCCGGCGGATCTGCCTCACCTTGAAGGGCGACTCTTCGCTATGCCAAGAAGGATTCTTTCCGAGATAGCTGCCGTCGCGGTAGATCGCGCTTTCCGAATCGATGCTGACCAGTTGCCCGGGAACTTTGGCATCGTCGCGTCGGAGGGGGAGAGCGGTCATAGTGTGGCTCCTTGTTGTGCGATCGAGTTAGGTCAAAACGGGGCCCGTTGGCCTGACGGCCGTGTCCTCAGAGGTAGTGTCGTTCAGAATCCGCGCTTGATGGCGAGGTAGGGAATGAGAAGAATCTCGGCGACGCCCGGAGCCGGATCGTTGGCGGAAAATACGCCGTCAACATTGCAGTTCCGCAGCGAGCGCAGATAGCTCTTCCAGCTGCTTTCGCCTTTGAATAGCGAAACGGCCGACGCCGGTATGTCGGTGGTCATGCGCATCCACGCCACGCCCGCACGGCCGCGGCTGGGCTGCACGTCCAGTCCGGTCTGATCGGCGTAGAGCATGTAGCTGAAATCGACGCCGGCTTTCGCGCCCAGGCTGTGATACCCCCAGGTGCGGGCATTCACGTCGAGCAACTTGTATTGCCCGTCGCGCGGATCGAGCTTGTATTCAACCTCGACCAGCCCGTAGTAATCGATCCTGCGCAGGAAGCGCTCCGAGAGCTCTTCGAGAACCGGCTCGTCGATGGTTTCAACGTAAGTGCTGGCCCTTCCGAATTCGAGCGGATGTTGTCGTCGGCGGCGCACGACCATTTTGCCGACCGCCTCGCCGTCGCGGAAGAAGGCGCAATACGAAAACTGCTGCGTGCCTCCGCCGGGGATAAACTCCTGCACCATAATCTCGTTGCCTGCAAGTTTGGCGGCTTTCTCGTAGAGCGTTCGCAGCTCGGCGTGGTTGTTCGCGCGCCATGCTTTCGCTTTCGTGGCGTAGAAGAAGTGTTCTTTGATCGCAGGCTTAAGGGCGAAGGGACCAGGACAGCGGTCGAACTCCGCCAGTTGCTCGACGCTTTCGGGATAGTGCGTGGCGGGAATTGGAATGTTCAATTCGCGCGCCAGCTGATACGTGTTCCGCTTGTCCCACGCCCACTTCACGCACTCCCAAGCAGGCGTGGGAACGCGAAAAATTCCGCTAAGCTCCTCGCGGCTGTGCGAGATGGCGGCGACGAGTTCTTCGCGTGTCGGATAGAGAACCCATCCCTCGAGTCCCAGGCGCGGCGCAAGCTCGATCAGGCGGTCGACCGCAACCCGGCCATCGCGCAGGTGGGGAACTTTTACGAACTTCGTGCAATACCGCGAATAACGGGAGATCGAAAGCTCATCGTCGATGACGCAGACCGGGATGCCTTTCGCTCCCAGGCTGCGGACAATTCCGAGTCCCTGATAGTCACCGCCGAGCACGACGGCGCCCACAGTCTTTTCGGCAGCGCGCGACGGGGTGGACTGCATGACTGGTTGGCTGAGGACACTCATCGATTTCAGTTGTTGCGGTTCGTCCGAGTGATTGAGCGCACCAGTTCGGTTGAGGCGAACTCCGCTCCTGAAACGAAACCGAGCAGCGGACCGAAGCTCCACGATGCGGGCTTGCCGACGAAGTGGAGGCCTGGGACCGACGACTCGAGCCCGCGGTTCAGAACCGGAAAGCCACTTACCGTTTCGACTTGCTTCGCCAGCGCTGGCGACAAGAAAGGATATCGGGAGACGTCGACACGGAAGCCGGTAGCCAGCAGCGCGTGATCGACGAGCCGGTCGCTTCCGTCGTCGAGTTGCAGATGGAGTTGGCTGCCTTTCTCGGTCGCGGAAACAACCTTGCGGCCTAATGTGATCGGAACTCCGACGAGACGCGGTTGTAGCCAGCCAGCGCCTGCAGGTCGGATGGCGCGATAGGCGGCGCGATCCTGAAAGCCGCGCGGGAAACGACGGAACAGGTGAGGTGTGGAGACGAGGCGGCTGATTCCCGCCGGCCCTACGTCACGCTTCGAATAGAAAATTTTCGAGATGATTCCCAGATGATGGAGCTTCGGATGCAGTCCGACCCAGTTCAGAGATGATTTGCGGGCGATGACTTCGACGTAGATTCCGGCTTCCTGCAGCAGAGCGGCGGACTCGAGAGCACTCTGGCCGGCGCCAATCACGGCAATCCGCCGGCCCTTGAACTTGCGAAGGTCGTTGTGCTCGCTGGTGTGCGAGGCCAGCCAAGGAGAAATAGCTGTGAACTCCGCTGGACGAGCGACAAAGGCGCTAATGCCTGCGGCGACCACGACGCGGCGGGTGGTGAACTTCTCGCCGTCGGCCATGGCGATTTTAAAACCGCGGTCAGCGCGATCGATGGCGAGCACCTGGCGTTGCTCCAGATTTTGTACAGCCCGCTGCTGATACCAGCGGCCGTAATCTACGAAGCGATCGAGTGGGATGGGTTTCGAAAGATGATTGCCCTTTTCGCGGCAGTACGCGTCGAGGGTCAATTCTTGCCCGGGATCGGCGATGTGCGACGCGCCCCAGTTCGAGCGCAGGCACATGCCGACCGGCATCTGCTTCTCCCAGAAGGACATGGGCTCGCCGAAAATCCTGGCCTCGACTCCGGCGGCGCGCAGGTAGGCGGCGGCGGAAAGGCCATAGGGGCCGGCGCCGAGGATCACCAAGTTGCAATCGGTGCTTTTATGGTTCACAAGTCCAGAGCTCTTTCGGTGAATGAGAAAAACTTGCCATGCAGGGAGAGGGATTATATTTTTGCGGTCTGGTGTTTTTCGGGACCGCTCTCTTCCAGCGAGATAGAGGCACGCGGTTCCAAGTCCAGGGATACGCGCGCAATCTCGGACGCCAAGTTGATTTTCCCACAGCCGGGCCCTGTGGTCAGGGAGGTCGATGGCACTGGTGCGAGACTGCGGGGACGAACCGGCTGCAGCGGCTGGCCGGTTTGAATGCCGCTGAAGTCCTCAGTGGCGAGGGAATCGATTAGATCGAGATAATCCTTTTTTTTCTGATCCCAGCCGTGCCGTTCGACATATTCATAGCCGCGCCGGACAAGAGAGGCGCGCAATTCTTCGCTTCGAATCACGTCAAGCATTGCGTTAGCCATCGCTTCAGCATCGCCCGATTGGAAGAAGTGAACGACGCCTTCTTCGAAATAAAACGAATCGATCTTCGTTCGTGAAACCACCACGGGCACGCCCTGCGACATAAATTCCATGATCTTGGTGCTGTAGGCTTCGTTGCCGAACGAGTCGGCACGTTTCGGGACGACGCCGAGATCGGCGTCGGCGATAACTTGCGCCATCTGGTCGAGCGGCACCGCCTTGAGAAACTTCACGCTTTCCTCGACCCCGAGCTTGCGGGCGAGGGCCTGCAGATCACCCTGAATTACACCCGAACCGCAGTAGATGTAGAACTCGGCTTGCGGAACCTGAGCCTTTATGCGCGCGAAAGCCTCGATCGCGATATCGACACCCTGGTGCCATTGCAGGCTCCCCGGAAACAGAATGACGAATTTTCCGTCGGTTCGTTTTCTGGCGTGGCGAGAAAACATTTTGGGATCGACGTGATTGATAAAGACCGAAGATTTTTCCGCGGGCACCGAGCGCGCTGTGATCGTCTTGTGCCAAAGATGATTCGAGACGATCACGTGATCGACAAAGGCGGTCGATAGTTTTTCGACAACCTTCAGTAGATCGACGTATGCCGTTTTGAAACTGGCGCGAAATTTGTTTTCGAATAATTCCGGCACGACATCGTGAATATCGAGGATCAGCTTTGCGCCCGTCAGCTTGGGATACCAGGCTGCGAAAACCAGAAAGTCCGGCATGTTGTGAATATGAATCACGTCGTACCGATTCAGTTTGTGCAGTTGGGTGATTTTTCTTGAAGAGCCCACCAAGAATTTCAGAAGCCGCCACGCGTAGGTCCACTTGCTGCGCTCGTTGTGCTCGCGGTGCTGGATACGGTAGACGGTGACTCCGTTGAACTCCTGGACCGGAGGCTGCGACTTTTCACGCGACAGCCCGATCATGTCCACCTGATCGCCGCGCTCGGCCAAGGTTTCCGCATATCGCCGCACGCGATTGTCGCCCTCGTAGGGCGTGTAGCCAATCATGCAGATCTTGCGGCGAGTATTGCGCGATTCAACCGGCACGGCCTCGCGATAGTAGGCCGCCACTTCGCGCGGCAGCGCGCTCCAGTACTGGCCATCATATTTCTCGCGCAGGTAACGGAGAAATTCTTCGTAGAAAACAACCGGGAATTCGTCGCGGGCAGGCGTGCCTTCGAAACACATATAGTCCGGGTGAGTGTTCAGCAGCACCATTCCGCCATGCGCCGCAACCCAGTCGGTCTTGCGCTTCCAGACGTCGATGTTGGGTTCGCGAAGAACCCCAAACAGGTTGAAGTCCTGGATCAGCGTGTACGGTAACTCAACATATCCTTGGTCCCCGGGTCTCGAAACCCAGAAGGGGAAGATTGTTCCTGCGCCGTCGGACTCCGGCTCAAAAGGATCGGTGTCAAATGTGGAGGTATCGTAATCCACATTGAGGGCATGCAGCCATCCCAGCCGGTGCTGCATCAGGGGCGAGCGAAAACCGCGGGCATTCCAGTCGCGGAGATATTCGTTAATGCGGGACGCTTTGCCGGCAAATTCTTCTTTCGAGCGGTAGAGCTTGCCGTCGTGCTCCAACCCGTGGACGCCAACTTCGAACCCGGCCTCGACGAGCATGGCGCGGATCGCATCAGAAACGCGATATTCGCCCTCCGGAACAAAATTGAAGCAGGAGCGAAAGCCATACTTCTCTTCGATCTCTTTCAACTGCGGAACCCGCGAGAGTCCTTTTCGGTCTTCCACGTCGTGGGTAAGAACGAAGGCAAACCCTTTCCCGTTTGGCCAGCCCGGCCATCCGACGGGAATCCGCGCCGAACGTGGATCGATGGGCCAAACACTGGCAAAAGTGCGGCGGCGCCGTGCGGCGCGCCATCGCCGCAAAAGAAGACGCAAGCGCCAGGGCAGTACCGGCTTAAGAAAGTAGTACGCGCGATTTACGAGCATTGTGATCCTGTAAAGCTTTTTGTTGCGTTTGCTGATTTACAAGCGAGAACAGCAACGGACTTCTATCCAATGTGTCTGTACAGAACCCCGCCCATTGCTTTGAGAACCGAGTCAGGCATCATGGGAATAATGCGCTGTGCCGCCCTCCACTGCCAGGAATGCAATTCCGGAGCATGATTGTGCGGGTAAGTCCAATAGGTGATGTCGCTCCGGGAGGCTCCCCAGCGATCCTTAAAAGTGACGAGACCAGCATTAGCGGGGTCGGAGCGGCCTAATTCGAGTTCTTCAAAGCTGCGGGCTTTGGCCTCCTGTATGGCGTTCCAAAACAACAATGCCGTGCCGCCGAGATTGTTATAAGCAACGTTGCTGCAGCCATACTTGTAGACCATGGACTGCTTGTGAGAAAGCGTCAAGATACTTGCCACCGGCACTCCATCTTTAGAGGCAACGCGGATCTTGATATCGTCTCCACAACTGGCAATCAGGCCGCGAAACCATCTGACGGGCTGCGGCGGCAGGTACTGGCGGCGGCGAGTCATGACAAGAAGTGCATAGAACTTCTGAAGGAGCACTTCTGAGTTCCCCTCTTCGTATTGCAGTTTCTCCCGCTCGGCGCGGTGAATCTTTCTTTGCACGCAGTCTTTGTGAAAGCCCCGGAACAGATCGTCGAGCGCAGGCCGAAGATCAAGAGAATGAAAGCAGTAGGTAACCAGCGGCTCCATTCCCGTGTTGCGGGGTGGGTGGTACCGGAGCGGTCTGATCTCCATATACTTCCAATCGCCCTGGCCGACGCCCCGTTTAGTGCGGAGGAGGATAGCCGCCAACTGGGCCGGACTCTCCAGCAGGGGTTCGCAATGATCGGAAAACGGCAAGGACACAAGGCGCCGCCCGGTCAGGCGGCTTTTGATACGTGCAAAGACAAGACCATTGGTCAGGGGTAATTCCGGAGGACAGGTGGTAACCACTACCGGTTCGTAGCCATAGACATTTCGCAGCGTTCTCAGCCAATTCGTGCTGTGAAACACGGAGGCGTGCGGATGACGCCGCACCAGAGCTTCCCAGCGCAGATCCTGCAGGGGATCCGTTTCATACGTATCCATGGATTCCGGAGTTGTCGAATCGGAAACCGGGGCGCGCTCCGCCACAATAGCTGCAGCTCCCCCTACGGATGATCGCGAAATAACCTGATTCCCCCTCTGCACGAGCATCTCTTGACTTGGGCTCTCTGTAATCAAATACCCCGGCGTTGGTCTGGCGGGAACGGGAACGGGCTGGGTCTTGGCGCTCATTATACAAGCCAGTGTGGCATCAAGCTTCCTGTTTTCGGCTGGCCGCACTCAATAGCCGAATTGATGCAATCGTTGCGCGCAGCGATTGGCAAAGGCAAGTAAATCCGGAATCTCGCGAAAGGCATACGCGCGTTCTTTTTTCACCAGATCCCCCACTGCTTCTATGGTGTCGTCGGACGCCGCTACGTTGCAAAAGCGCGCGATTTCGTTCAGAGCTTGCCGAGGCTGCTCGAGGTAGTCTTCATACCTAAGCTCTAGCGCTTGTTCTGCCATTGCAAGTACGTGGCCATGCGCCTCAGTAAAATATTCTTCCCAAAGGGAAAGGCCGCCTTCAAGAGTATTGCAACGTACCCGTTCAAACTCTCCCACTTTGGGCCGGATAGCGTGCAGGATTGGCCATCGATAGTAAAAACCCTCGAACCGCTCAGGAGATCCATCGCGCTCGCTCCGCTTTTTTAAGCTCTGGGCAACGTCGACGCCGTGGCGGTAGATGTGAATGACTTTGGCATTGGGAAAGAGATCCAGCCAGATGGGCAAAGTGAACGTGTTCAGCGGGCACTTCCATCCCCAGGGAATATCCAAACCGAATGGGGAATGGTAGCGGAAGTATTTTCCCAAGCCCAGAAACCTGATCACCCGCGGAGTCCGGAGCAGATATCGCTCGATGTATGCGCCGATCTTGCGCCGCGCCGGCTGGTTCTCGAGCAGGTAGTGGATCGACTGCGGATTATCCCACGCGCCACCGGTTTGGGCCAGGAGCCAGCGGTTAATGTTTAGAAAGAACGTGCTCTCATAGTTCGATTCCTTTTTCGATCCCATGAACAACCCGAGAGCCTCCATCTGGCGGCCCAGCATGGTGGTTCCGGAGCGATGCATGCCGATAATAATGACTGGCGAGGTATTCATAGTGGTTATCTTTCGCTTCGAGCCGATACACTTTCTTGGACTGACGAAACCTTCTTAAGAGAGTGCGAGACTTTGTGCACACTTTGTTTGGTTGACGAAGTCTCCTTGCGCAATCCCACTGAGCGTTTGCTCCAGCTCATTGACGCATCTTTCCCATGTGAAGCGTTGCACCGTCCGAAGCCCCTGGTCCCGCATGCGCGTGCAGAGGTCCGGATTGTCGATCAGCATTTGTACCCGATTCAGGATGGCATGCACGTCTCCAACCGGTACGAGAAAACCATTCACTCCGTCTTCAAGAATATCCCTGGGACCTCCGCAATCGGTGGCCACTACAACACCGCCGCAAGCCATCGCCTCGAGCACCGGCATCGAAAATCCTTCCGAACGGCTGGCCACCACCCACACTAGACTTCGCGAGTAGATGTCGCGGGCGCGCGCCAAGCCGGGATGCCGCCAATAGCTCCGGGACGATATCTGTTTAGGACGGCGGTCGGCGCTGAACACTCGAACCGGTATGTCTGGTCGAGCTGCGGAAAGCTCCGTGAGAACCGAAACGGTGGTCTCTGGATCCTTGACGGGATGCAGCCCATAGATTGTCCCCACTCCATCGCGCTGAGATTCAGGCACGGAAGGGAAATAATCGGTGAGGTCGATGCCATTGTGAATGACCGCCGCCACGTCTTGTACTCGTCCCCGGCTTGCGACCAACTCCTTCAAGTAGGAAGCCACCACGATTTTTGGAACAGGCAAGCTTAGAGCTTTATTTACCAGCTCGGGAGAGAGCGGCGTTGACCCATGTAAGTACTGCACCTTGGAGTTTGGTAAGAACCCAACGCGATCCAGTTGCGCGCATTCGGACATCCCAATCGCAACCAGAATTTCATCGCGAACGAAAAGCACCCGAGTAAGGTCTACGAAAGATTGTATTGGCCCCCTGAACTGCCGAATCCAGTCGGGCGCCGCAGGATGAAAGAGCCTGCCTTGAATGAGCCGCGCCCAATCCCGAAGGTCCCGCTCCGGCTTCCGGTAAAGAAGGCGCACAGAGTGGCCGCGGTCCAACAGGCGTTGCGCGATCAAGCTGACGCACCGGACTCCACCCGAGCTGTCCCGTCCGGGCAGTATGAATGCAATTTTCATCGTGGGTACGTTCATACTTGCATGTGGCGGATCACGAACGGATTTCAGCCACGGGGACCGCGCGTGCCACAACCGCGACCGGCTTGTTCCAGATCCCTTGTAAGCTGCGGAACAGACTGGCTCTTTCCTGTTTTCCGAATGCCAGAGCGCACGAGACTAACAAGGCAATCAGCCCCTGGGCCGCCAGCAGGACAAGTAAGCCAGGAAGTCTTGGCGCATGGATCCATCGAAATAGCAGCGCCCACGGCAGAAGGACTCCCGCAAGGGTGGCGATCACCGCCCGTCCAAACAAACCGAAATAGTAATGCCTCAACGAAATTCCAGCGTGGCGACAGACATATACAGGCTGGATAAAGAGCCGCAGCAACAGGCACGGAATGGTCGTCCCTAAAGCCACGCCGGCAATGCCGATGACCCGCACCAGATGCAGGCTCAAGGCCACATTCAGCGCCGCCTCGACCAATGTCAAATAGGCCAGAAACCTGTGGCGCGAGACGCCATATAGGTAGGACATCGAGGGAAATTGCGCCACCTCAAAGAACGCGGCGCTCACCAGGAAAAACAGCACCCAATAGGCATCCAGATAATCTTTTCCCATCCACGCCGCGATGAATTGCCGTCCGTAGAGCAGGAGCAGGCAGGTGATTGTGGTGGCGACCGACACCGAGATCCTGGTGCCGAACTCAAGCACTTTCCGGATGGCTCCGTAATCGCGAGTCCCGAAGAGCCGACCGAACCAGGGCGCGAGCATTCCAAGCAGCGCGATCATGGAGTCCCGGAAAGCCAGAGACAAGCGCTGGCCAATGGCGTAGTGCGTAACCGCTCCTATCCCCACGAATGCCGTGACCACGATGGGGTCGATGTACAGACGTAGCTGGTCGTTCATCTTGATGATGAACGTGAACAGGCTGTAGGGCAGCAGGCTCTTGAGAGTCGGAAGGCTGGCCAGCGCCAGTGACAAACGGAACCCGTCGTGAACCCGTCGCAGGGCGAAATAAAAAGTCAGGAACGCCAGCACGTCCGTGATGACGCTGACCGTGGCCAGCGCAATCAGTCCCGCTCCTGCCTTGATCACAGCGACGATGAGCGCAGCACGCAAGAGCAGGGCCATCTGATTTGTGATTGAAATCAGGTCCCAGCGCAGATGGGCCGACAGTGCACCCAGAAAGGCTCTTCCCGGGAATCCGATCGCGAAGCCGAGCCCCGTGATAAGAATCACTGTACGGAAAAGCGCCGCGTCCGCAGGAATAGCGATGAAATGATGGGCAAAGCCGGCTAAAACCGCGGTGACCAGCAGCACAACGCCCCCTAAAGCGGCAAAACCAAAAAACGAGGTCGAGACGGCGCGGTTCGCCGCAGTCGTGTCCTTCTCCCCGATGGCCTTCGCCACATGCCATTCGACCGCGGTCACAATGCCAAAATCCAGAATGCCGTAGTAGCCCAGGATGGCGCCCACCAGGGCCCAATAACCATAAATGCGGTCTCCGAGATGATGCACAAGAAACGGCATCAGCAGGAAGCCCACCACAACGGTGAGGACCATCCCCACGACTCGCAACCCAGAGCCGTGGATTATCTTAGAGAGTTGTTCCACTGGTCGATTAAGTCTTTCGGCGGATTTTGCCTAGAAAGCTACCGGGGAAACAGAAGTTTCCCCGGACTGCTTCGAATGGATTACTTGCTAGCGGCCAAATTTCGAACTCGCTACAGATACTTTTTATTGCACCGATACGAGCAGTCCCGTTGGCGGTGCGGGCGGCTGGCTGCCGTTCGACATCTGCAATGCTCCGCGATCCCAGCTGCCATTACCACCACGGATCGAGCCTATCATGTCAACATTCAGACAGTTGACTCCAGGGGTGCAGCCTGGCGGCAACGAAGAAGAGAGAGTCACTCCGGCGGTTGTGTCGGCAGTAAGGCCAAAGTTGTTCGCGCCGGGAGACTGAGCGACATTGACGAACGGATTTGAGCTGGCGCAGGAAGTATTAGGGGCCTTATCGTTCGTACACATCTGTGGTGAATTGTAGTAGGCATTGTAGTCCCACGTTACGCCTGAGTTGGTTGCGGGTCCGTTGTTCTGCGTGCAATTGAACCAGATGTTGTTCTCGACTACCACCCCGCTGGTCGTCACCCCTTGCCAGGGGAAAAATCCGCACCCTCCCACCGGCGCCAGGCTACTGATGGTGTTATTAACGAAATATGCATTCGTAAGGGAACTCAGGCTGAAAACCGAAAACACGCCATCCCCAGAAGAGTACGAAACGGGGTTCTCGGAAGAATTGATGAACAGAATGTTGCCGTACACATACCAATTGGAGCGGGCTCCGCTCGCCTCAGGAGTAGCCCAGCACGCGGTATCCCCACAAGCGCCCATAATGTTGTAGCGAAAGATCAGATTGTCGTTATTGTTGCGCGACGCGAACTCTTCCATGTGGTTCGTGCTGCTGCCTTCGGAGGAACGGTCGATGTAGTTGTATTCCGACGTTGCCCCGTTGATGCCATCGAAGAGCACATTATCCCCGGCCGTGTCGTGCACGTAGCTGTAGCCAAGGTAGAAACTCTGCGTGGTAGCGGGATAGCCATTCACATCCAATCCCCAGTCGATGACGCTGCAGGTTTGCGAGAAATCGCCAGAGCCGACCACGTTCAAGTAACTGATGCTGACATTATTCGCCGTCACGTTATTGTTGAATTGTCCGACCTGCACGGCCGCGCCGGAGGCGATTGGACAGTTGCTGCCGTTGTTGTTGTTTACCTGGAAACCGTACCCGCCCTGGTTTCGCCAATCGACCCAGGGCTGCCCAGTATTGGCTCGATATGCCCCATTGAACGTCCAGTAGTCCGTCGTAAAGATGATCGGGGCATTGAACGTGGCTTGCCCAACGTAGGAATTTGCCCAGCCGGTGCTTGTGCCGTGCGTGTCGCTGGTTGCGGCCTGAATCGTCGCCAGATTGTTGCCGGAATCGGGCGTGTTAAAGGTGCATCCCTTCGGGCAATATGCCCCAGCGGCGACGTAATAGATCACGCCACGAACCATGGAGCTGGGGTTAATTTGCCCCGTCCCTGAACCGAAACCGGTATAAGCATTCGTCCAGTCTGCTCCACTTCCGGAGCCCGTAGCACCGGCTCGGATATAACAGTTGCCCGCACCATCACAGCCGTTCGATTGCGCCGCCAAGCATAACGCGGGAAAGATTGTACACGTGAGCAAGAGATACAGAGCGAGTTTGAGGGAGGTCATGAACAAATTTTGCTGGTTGTGGAGAAAAGGGCCTAGATTCCATTGGTACCTGTCACTCCGTGTCCATTCGGCCCCATGGCGCCGATGCCTTCTGCAGGGCAGTTTTTGCCCCAGAGCCTTCCCACAATGGGCGCAGTTCCCATCGCAGAAAGAATCGTCAATCCGCTGCCAGACTGCCATTTTCGGCCTTCATTGCGCGCCTTCGCCACAGTTTTTTCATACGTGCCAGGATCTGCGTTTTCTCCAGGGCTCGCCTGACAGCTTTTTCCATCATCAGAACAGGCGTACGGCAGAGATTTATCCCAAAACCGCGGAGACTTGGGGCAAAAATAGCGACCGAGGCTTCCTGCCACTCCCCGTCCCCAAATCGCTGCTTCCAGTCGGCGTCTCCCAGGCCGAAATCCACTTGCTGCGCACCCTCCCGGCAAAGATCTTCCAAAACCTTGACCAACAGTTGCTTGCCGATCTCGTATTTCTTATATGTAGGATCGTAGCCGACGTCGCCGCTATGAAACACACCGTGGTAAAGGCTTCCCATCCAGAAGGCGCAGGGTTTGTCGGCGACGTACATGATGTGCGCACGGAACCATCCTTTTTCCGCCTCAAAGCGGAACCGCTCCCGGCTCTCAGTATCGTTAAAGAAGCCGACGCCGAGCCCACGCTGATAGGTTTTGCGGGCAACTTCTTCTATGTCTGCGAATATGTTCTCGCCATCCCCGATGCTGGTGAAGCGCTCCACCCTGACCTTTCCCGAGTGGTCAGCCTCGATTTGCTTGGCCCGCCTGCGAATCTGTCTTCTCTCGTGGCCCGACAAGCTGTTCGAAACATCTTCCGGCTTTTCCGGCAGTTTCATGCTCCAGTGTCGCTGCACGAGCGGGAAGCGGTCGCGCAAGAAGAATCCGGGCAATCCAAGAATCAATCGATAAAGCGAGGAGTCTGTTCTCAGGAAGCGGAAGTCCGCGAGGTCTGCTTCCCCCTCGCGCAGCGAGCGAATGATTTCAGAGACTAACTTTTCGGCGTTCTCGGCAGAAAGATTCCCCGCCAGACCTCCCTGAATGAAAGTCAGACTCCGAGCTTGGATGTTGAACAACTTCGCGTACCCGAGGCCCACCGCCACTGAACTCTCGACCAGCCTGCCCACGAGCATCGCGACGGGTTGGTGGTTGCGATACATAACCAGCACGTGCGGCCGCAGGATTTCAGGTCGCGAACCGAGGATGTGGAGATAGAAATCGATATCCGCGTTGGGGCTCCAGGCCCAGTTCTTCCAGACCTCTCGAATCGCCTCTACTTCAGGAACACTTCTTGCAACGACAATGCGGTCACGCTCTCCGTTCCACCCGCGAGTGGAGGCTAGGCCAGATCCGGAGAAGGCCGCATTGTCGCGATCTTGGGTGGACATTGTAGTAGCGGTTGCCATGGTGGTGCTCACGGATGACTCTCCGATCGGATCCTTAACCTCCATTGGAGCTCATTTCTGTTACCGGCTCCGCCTCCCACGCCCCGTGTGGTAGGGGTCGCTCGCTGGCCGGAGCTCGCTTCACGTCCCCCGCTGGCCGCTTTTGTAGCAGCAGGTACGGCGCCGTAGCAGTGGAGATCATCGACAGCAGCATGTACCACATGACCTCGTTCTGGTCGAAATAGGAAATGGAAAGAAAGCCCAAGGCATGTGCGAACAGTGAAGCACCCAAAGACCAGATGCCAAGGCGCAAAGCGAGAGGCTCGATTCGGGCGCTTCGGCGAGCGGCGATGCCCACGGCGCGGAAGCAAAGCACAATGACCGTGATGAACAGCACCATGGTGAGCAGTCCGCCGTCAAAACCTTCGACCAGATACTGATTGGTCACGTCGGCCAGCATAGGATCCCAGATGCCGGAATTCTTAATGCCGAACAACCACCACTCACCGAAATGGTTGACCGCCGTGTCGATAAGCCACGCCCGATGATAGCCGGTCGAGCCGCCGAAAACATCCACCCGTGCCATCAGATACCACACCGGCGCCTTCATGACGATCTGCAGGAAAGTTAGCCCGAGCACCGCACACCAACGCAACTTTCGCAGCCATTGGCGCCGGTACCAAGCAAGTGAACCCGCAATTCCCGCTGCGGCTGCCAAGGCGGGTCCGCTGGATGCCGAGGTCACCGTGATCGCCAGACACGAAATGATTGCCACGATGGCAAGCAGCCGATTTCGTTTGGTGTACCACATCCCAATAAAGAGCGGCACCAGCGTGGCGCCAAACGTGCCCGCTAGTATGGGATGGGCAAAAGGCCCCTGGCAGCGCAAGGCTCCGTCCCGAATGCGCGTGAACTCCATCACCCCGCCGAAAATCCCAAAGGCATTCTTGCCGGTGAGCTTCTCGGCCAGCATCAAACCGGCCAAAGGAACAATCAGAACCGCCAGGATCCGCACCGTGCGCGCTACTTCGTCTAAATTCCGGATCAGAAAACGAAAGAGAAAATAAAGGCCGATCGCGTCATAAGCGTGACCGAGACGGTTGATGAATTCCTGCCCGGTTTGCCATAGCAGGGTGTGCATCACAACATTGGACAGCATCCACACCATCATGGCCCAGTCGATAGCATTGACCTTCAAACGCCGCATCTCCCCGCGGACGACGATTCTGATCCAGCCCGCCAGGGTCAGGATGCGGATCATGGTGAAGTTGGCGCCTCCCACCATGATTCGTTCCCCCATCGTCATGTAACAGGTCAGAATGATGACGGGCACCAGCGCGTAGCGGCGCGGCAGCACCAGCATCAGCAGGCACATCAGCAAGGTGAAGGCCAGGCCGATGCCGTTGATAAAGGTTGTGCCGTCCGTGATGACTGGCATGTTTAGTCTTCGCTTGCAGTCAGCGATTCGTGGGTACCGAGCACCGTCGCTTCCGAAAGTTGCGGCACCGGAGTGCCTAGATTCTTTCCGTCGAGAAACTGGCGGTGCCACAACTCCAGGGTGAGCAGCGAGAAAATTTCCGCCGTGTGCGCTTGCCGCTTGCGTTCGTCGGCCAGCAAATCGCGCACAAAACTCTTCTCGAAGTAGCCTCGCTCGAGCGTTGTGCGATCGAGCAGTACCTCGTCGACATAACTTTTCAGCTCGTGATTGATCCAGGACTCGACCGGAACCGGGAAGCCGGTTTTCTTGCGGTCCAGAATCTGCTGTGGAATTTCTCCCCGGAAGGCTTCCTTCAGGATGTGCTTGGTGGTGAAGCCTCGCACTTTATAGTTGACCGGCAGGCTCGCGGCGAATTCGAGCACTTTGTGGTCGAGCAGCGGAACCCGGACCTCCAGCGAGTTGGCCATGCTGATTTTATCGGCCTTCACCAGCAGATCGTCGGGAAGCCAGGTCTTGGCATCAACATAGAGCATTTGGTTCAGGACGGGCTGATCGGCGACCTGAGCGAACAGTTCCCGCATCCTCGCCTGCGGCCCGGCAGCGGCGACCTTCGATGCAAACGAGGGCGCGTATAACGCGTGCTTGTTCGCGTTGAAAAAGCTCGAGGGCAGCGCAGTCCGGCCGTAGTAGTAATCGCGCAGCGGAACCTGCAACATCGCGGAATACTTTTCCCAGCGAGGACCATCCATTTTTCCCAAGCCGCGGAAAACGCCGGCGGCAAGCGCCGTCCACGGCTGGCCTGCCCGGCGCATCCGCTCCAGCCACAGAATATTGCGGTAGTTCTGATAGCCGGCAAAAGCCTCGTCTCCGCCTTCGCCCGAGAGCAGCACCTTCACATGCGCGCTCGCAAGTTTGGTGACGTAGTAGAGAGCGACCGCGGGCGGCTCGCAGACCGGCTCTTCCATGTGCCAGACGTATTTGGGAAGAAAATCCCGGAAGTCGCTGGCCGTGATGGTCATTTCATAGTGTTCGCTGCCGAAGGTTTGCGCGGCCAGCCGTGCGTACGGCCGTTCGTCGGCGAACTGCTGCCCCTCGAATCCTATGGTGAAGGAGCTTATCTTCTTTGGTGTTTCGTGAACCGCAAAGCTGAGCAAGGCAGTCGAATCGACACCGCCGCTGAGCAAGACGCCTACGGGTACGTCGCTGATCATGTGATCGCGCACCGTCTCACGCAGCATGGCGCGCAACTGTTCGACCGCCTCGCGGAAGTGGCCATTCGATTCCGGCGCGGCGAATCTCAGATCCCAGTAGCGCGTCACCTGGGTGTGCCCGTCTTTTGCCACTAGGTAATGCCCGGGTTCGAGCTTCTGCACATTGCGGAACAGAGTTTCACATCCCGGGACGTACAGGAACGTCAGGAAGGTGTCGATTGCCTGCGGGTTCAGTTCCAGCGCAACGGAAGGATCGGCGCGAAAGGCTTTGATCTCGGAAGCAAACAGCAGGCTGCCTTGGTCCTCCACGTAATACAGCGGCTTGATGCCCACGCGGTCACGGGCCAGCAGAAGCTTTTTGTTGCGCGCATCCCAGAGGGCGAAGGCAAACATGCCGCGCAAGAAATTCACGCAGCCTTCGCCATAATCCTCGTAGAGGTGCACGATCACTTCCGTGTCGGTGTGGGTCTTGAAGGTGTGGCCGCGGGCGATAAGCTGTTTGCGGAGTTCGGGAAAATTGTAGATCTCTCCGTTGTAGACGATCCAAACTGTCGCATCTTCATTCGAGATTGGCTGCTTGCCAGTGCCCAGATCGATGATCGAGAGGCGGCGATGTCCGAGCACCGCCTGCCGATCGATGTAGATACCGTCATCGTCCGGGCCGCGATGAGAAATCAGGCTCATCATGCCGCGCACTACGCCTGGATCGACGTCTGGTGCCTCGGCACGAACTGCGACTTTTCCAGCGATACCGCACATAAGAAAATTTCTTCTCCGGGCGCTGAGCGTCCAGGGGCTAGGCCGCTTGTCGCGACCAGCGCTCCAGGTGTAGGCCCCAGCGCAGAACCTTAACCCATTTGCTGAAGGACAAGCGCAAGGACTCGCGGCGCTCTCCGCCCAGGGTAAAGATGAACGCCAAAGTGAGCAGTAGCAGCCGCACTAGCGCGGTCGCAACCATCGTGAACTTATAAGCGGCAGCGTACGCCCGGCC
>CAVQHS010000021.1:0-27434 GCA_963712385.1 uncultured Acidobacteriaceae bacterium | reverse complement strand
CGAAGGCGACTGGAAAAACTAGCCCCGCTCGTCTCTTTTCAACTTCCTGCTCTCCGCCAACAGCGCCATCGAGTGCATCAGATTCTGCAACGTAACAATCCCCACCAGCCGCTGATCCTCAACCACCGGAATGATGCTCGAATTGCGCGCAGTCAGCTTGCGGAAAGCCGAGCCCAGCGACTCCTCCCGCATGGAAACCTCAAACAACTTGTTCATCACGGCCTGCACGTAACCATTTCCTTCCGCGCGCAACGCTTCCAGAATGCGCTGCCGCGAAATCACGCCAACCATGTCGCTGCCGCGAACCACGGGAAAATCATCCTGCAACGAGTGCACAGCCTTATCCAGCGCATCCTGCAGAGTATCCGCTGGTGACAAAGTCGCGAAATCCGTCAGCATCACTTCTTCCAGCCGCACATTATCGAGCACCGACTGGAACACAACCGCGCGCTCTTCCAACTGCGCCGCCGAAAAGATGATGACGCCAACCATCGTCAGCCATGTGTCGCTGAACAGTCCGGCCACCATCAGCAGCATCGCCATCGCATGGCTGATCGAAACCGCCCGTCGCGTGGCAATCGACCCATCCGAACTCATCGCAAAATAAGCCCGCAGCACGCGCCCGCCATCCAGCGGATAAGCCGGCAGCAGATTAATCCCGGCCAGATAAATATTCGCCCACACCAAACTGCGCGGCAGGTTGCCCGACTGAAAAAACGGCCACTTCCATAAGCTGGCGCCGTGGCCAGTCGCGTAGATCACCCCGGCAGCAAGCGCGCCGAAAACAACATTCACCAGCGGCCCGATCAATGCGATGCGAACATCGCGTCGCCACGCCTCCACGCTCGATTGCGCCGGCTGCGCCCGCGACTCGTCAAACACCGTCACACCGCTGAGCGGCAGAAGAATCACCGCCTTCGGAATCAGCCCTGCCCGCCAGGCCAGCAGCATGTGCCCGGCTTCATGTGCCGCCACACAAGCCAAAACCAGCCCCACCAGCGCCAGATCGCGCCCGCCGTTGGCCGAACCGTGAACGTTGTATTCCGTCCAGAAAACAAATAACGGCAGCAATAAAAATGTAAGATGCAGGCGGACTTCCACCCCAAACAGCCGCCCGACGTGAATGGAAAAACTTCTCATGAAATTCGTCTACTACCGCTATTTTACATGCTCGGATATAGTGTCTGCGGCACTCGGAAGTTCACTGCCATGCGCGTCATTTCGGGGAAATATGGTGGGCGTATTTTGCGCTCACTCAGCGGGCAGGATATCCGCCCGACCTCCGATCGCTTGCGCGAGACGCTGTTCAACGTGTTGACAGCGGGCAATCCTGCGGCGCTCGAAGGCACGGTGTGGATGGACGTGTTCGCCGGAACAGGAGCCGTCGGCATTGAAGCGCTAAGCCGCGGCGCTAAGCAGGTCTATTTCGTCGAAAATTCCGACCGCGCCGCCAGGCTGATCGAGCGCAATCTGCAAAGCCTCGAGATCAAAGAAGGCTACAAGATTCTCCGCGATGATCTACCGTCAATCCTCTGGCGCTCCCGTCGCCAGCACGTTGTAGCCGATGTGGTTTTCCTCGACCCGCCCTACCACATGCGCCAGGCTTACAAAGAAGCGCTTGAGGCGATTGCCGATTCCAATCTGGTCTGGGCTATGTCGCTCGTAATAGCCCAACACGATAAGAAGTTTGAAATCGGAGATGAATTCGGCTCGCTAGGCAGGTTCAGAAAGCTGGTTCAGGGAAATAATGTTCTAAGTTTCTTCCGCATCGGCGGCAGCCCCGACATAAACGAACGCCGCCGCCGCAAAACCAGCGACTAGCTGCTGCGACAGCCACAATGCCGCGATCCAGGGCTGGTTTGAAAGGGCGCGGCTTTAAGCCGCGCCGTCAGATAGCTGAGAAGAGTGGTGGCTTTAGCCGCTGAGGAATCCCGGACGGGGGCAGCAAATATAGTGTCCTACATCAACAGCTCTTTACTCTTCCGCACAATCGGGTGCTGCATCTCCTGCAAATCATTCTTCACCATATTCAACCCGTAAACGCACCCTTCGAAATCCCGCGACAAATGCGCAAACATCGGCGCAACTTTCGCATACTCAAAGTGCTCAAACTTCGAAACGATGTAGTAGCTTTCTTTTCCCGCCTTCATCCAGTCGAGAAAATTCTCCAGTCGCTCCCGCCGCAAGCGCAAATGGTTGATGCTCTCGGGAAACATTCCAGTGAAGAACAGTGCGAAATCTCCAATATGCTTGCGCACCTGCCGCTCACGATCGAACGAAGGGGCGGGCCCATAGACCGGATCCGATTCCAGCAGCATCTCACCCATGTCGCTAATCGGCTCGCCGGCGGCATCCCGAATTTTGAACAGCTGATCCGCCTCGCAAAATTCCGTGAGCAGGTGAGAAACATAAGCGATCACTTCCGGATCGCGAATGCCGATCTCTTCGGCGTAGTGGCGGCCAACCAACTCCTGAAACAACTGACGAAGCGGATGAGATTCCGGAATCACTCGTCGAACCCCCTTGAAAGCCGCGTCACATGCGGCTTCCCCATATGCTACACAACTAGTTACCTCAGATACCTGGCAAAATCAAGTGACTTTTGTTTCTGCCACGCATCTCTTTCATCAATGAATTTAGAAGTCGGCAACGGCTTGCAAGTTTGTAGGCTACTTTTGTTGGCACATCAAGCCTGCGGCTGCTAACGGTGCAGTCTCCGCTGCACTTACAATCGATATCAGGAGGAAAGAGGATCAATGCAAAGAATGAACATCTCGAGCAGCGCACCCTGGGAACCGATCGTTGGTTACTCTCGCGCCGTCAGGGTTGGCCCTTACATCCACGTCTCCGGCACAACGGCGACAGGGCCGGACGGAAAAATCGTCGGGGTAGGCGACGCATACTCCCAGGCGGTGCAAACCCTGAAGAACATCGAAACCGCCCTGCACAAAGCCGGAGCCGGCATGAAAGACGTGGTACGCACCCGGACGTTCGTCACCAACATCGCGGAATGGGAGAAAATCGGCCGAGCCCACGGCGAAGTGTTCCGCGACATTCGTCCCGCCGCTTCCATGGTCGAAGTGAGCGCGCTCATCTCGCCCGACATGCTCGTAGAAATCGAAGCCGACGCGTACGTTAACGAATAATGTGTGGCGAAGGACGCCTTCGGAACGCTCCCCTCACGCCAGCCCCTTCGTCATTTTCACAAAGTGGCAAGGCAACTTCGGATTTATTCCAGCCGTAAACGGCGCGGTACCGGTTTCAACGTATCCCCGCCGACGATAAAACTCCGGCAGCTCGCGCCGCAGGTTGACGATCTGTATATCCATGAACCGGCTACCGGCCTTGCGGCAATGTTCCTCGGCAGCCGACATCAGTTTCGATCCCACGCCCGCCTTCTGCGCTTCTGGATCGACCGCCAGCAATCCAAGATACGACCGCTCGCCGCGCATTTCCACGTAAACGCAGCCGGCGATCCTTCCCGTCTCCTCAAACACCAGAAACTCGCCGCTCCGCTGCAGCGCCTGGACTTTTTCCAGGTCGATGCGATCGCGCTCGATAAAGAAGCTCTCCGCCTTGCGGAAAGCAGCATTGATCACGCCGGTGATCGCCCCAGCTTCATGCGCCTCCGCAACTCGTATCTGACCCTGGTTTTCCCCGCTCACAATTCACCCGCACAAGGTATAAAATCCTTACCCGTCCAGCGTCAAACCCGATTTTGTTCCAGGAGAGCACCGTGAAGCACTGCTTTTTCATGTTCCTTGTTACTGCGGGACTGCTGGCGTCAGCCCAGCAACCGATCGTTCCGAGCGCGCAATCTGTAACCGCGATTCGCGCCGGCTCGCTGATCGACGGCAAATCCGCCACTCCGCGCCGCGATCAAATCATCCTCATTCGCGGCAATCACATAGAAAGCGTCTCAGACGCGGCCAGCACGAAAATCCCCGCCGCCGCGACAGTAATCGATCTCTCGCAATCCACAGTTCTCCCCGGCCTGATCGACTGCCACACGCACATTTTTCTCCAAGGCGAAGACCCGGCCGAAGGCGGCTACGACGCCAACATTCTCAACGCCCCGCTAGCCCTCCGCGCCGTCCGAGCCTCAGTTGCCGCGCGCCGCGCGCTCGAGCAGGGCTTCACCACCCTGCGCGACGTGGAAACCGAAGGCGCAGGCTACGGCGACGTAGGCATCAAAGAAGCCATCGAGAAAGGCTATATTCCCGGCCCGCGCCTGTTCGTCTCCACGCGCGCCATCTCCACCACCGGCGGCTACATGCTCGAAGGCTACGCTCCCGAACTCGACATGCCCAAGGGCGCGCAAATCGTCGACGGCCCAGTTGAAGCCCGCAAAGCCGCCCGCGAGCAACTCGATCACGGTGCCGACTGGATCAAGGTTTACATGACGCATCGCTCCTGGGTAGGCAAGAACGGCGAGCTGGTTTCGCAGCCGACACTCACTGTAGAAGAACTGAGCGCCATAGTGGACGAAACCCACGGCTGGGGCAAGAAAGTCGCCTGCCACGCCTATGGCGGCATCGGCCTGCATCGCGCCCTCGATGGCGGATGTGATTCCATCGAGCACGGCCTCGACCTCGACGACGCCGCGATCGCGCAAATGCTGAAGCAAGGCACCTGGTACGTTCCAACCATCAGCGCCTACTATCACGACTGGGCCCCAGCCGACACGCCGGCAGGCCAGCGCGACCGGCTGCGAGTAGCCTTGCATGAGCCGTCATTCAAGAAGGCCATGAAAGCAGGAGTGAAAATCGCCTTCGGCACCGACATGGGGGGCATTCCCTGGAGCGAGCCCATCGCGCAGGAATTTCCGCGCATGGTCGACCTGGGCATGTCGCCCATGGAAGCCATCCAAAGCGCAACCACCCGCGCCGCCGCATTGCTCGATATGGAAGGAAAACTAGGCGTGATCGCGCCGGGAGCATACGCGGACGTCATCGCCATCAGCAGCGATCCATTGCGCGATATCAAGGTGTTGGAAAATGTGCAATTCGTGATGAAAGACGGCAACGTGTTCAAGAACGAATCCAACCACTAACGCTGGCGGATTGGGTTTGAAAGGGTGCGGCTTCAGCCGCGCCGAAAGCGGTATTAACGACTAGTATCAGGGCACGACTTCAGTCGTGCCGATACGCTCCCGCCATAAAGAGCCTTTACAGGTTGCTGAGAAACCTAGAATCTCGAATCGACCCTGGAAGAGCGGCGCTTTAGCGCCGCGTAACGGCCAGAATCGATCAGGGCTTCAGCCCCCGTGGTTGCCGAGCGTTCCCTTATAGGCAAAGATCATAAACTTTTGAAAAATCGCTCTTCAATTTTCTTGACAACCGTCCCGCCGCGAGCATAATTCCTCAATCGAGTCTCTGGCATGGCCGGGAGACGAGGAACTCGGTCAAGAGGGGGCTGTATGAGCGTGCTGGAACTTTGTGACCGGGAAATTGCGGCGGTTCCTCTGGAAGCGACCGTAGCCGACGCCATCAACAAAATGCTCGATCACCACGTAGGTGCTGTAGCCGTGGTCGACTCCGAATTCCGCGTAGCCGGAATCTTCACCGAACGCGATGTACTCCGCAAAATGTCGCTAACCCGAATGGATCCAGAGAGCACATCCGTCCGCCAGTTAATGACCACTCCGGTCGAAATGGCGACGCGGGGCACCGGGGCTGGCGAAGCCCTGACCATCATGCTCGAGCGTCACTTCCGCCACCTCCCTGTGGCCGACGACAACGGCAAGCTGCTTGGCATCCTCTCCATCCGCAATCTGCTGGAGTGGCGCGTCGAAGACCTAAGCCGCGAGCTGGAGTCGCTGGAACAATACGTCTCAAACGACGGCCCAGGCGGCTAGCGTTCGTGGAGCCACGGACGCCTTCGTAGCCTGCCCCGAGGCTAGGCCGAAGGGTCCCGCCCAGCGAAGCGGCGGCAGAACAGGCCGAGGTAGTGGTATTAGGTTCCTTTTGTGTTCTTTGCGGTTAAGGGCCCTTCACCATTTCCACAGCTGCGTCCCCTCCGCAAACCCTCTCGCTATTCACCCGACAATCTGAGACAATGCCGCGCGTGAAAAAGAATCGAATTTCCCTAACAGCTGCATTCATTCTCTGCGCTCTCTCGTCACCGTTGTCAGCCCAGCAATCCTCGCACAGCGCAGTAATCCACGCCGCTCACCTGCTCGATGTAAAAACCGGCAAAACCCTCTCCGATCAAACCATCGTCATAGCCGACGGCAAGATCGTAAGCATCGGAGACACCTCGAAAGCCCCACCAGACGCCCAACGCATCGATCTCCCGAACGCCACCATCCTGCCCGGCTTGATCGACGCCCACACGCACCTCACCTTCGATCCCACCTTCGGCTACGAGCGCCTCGCCATCAGCATCCCCCGTGAAGCCCTGACCGGCGCCAAGAATGCCCGCGTCACGCTGCAAGCCGGATTCACCACCGTCCGCAACGTCGGCGCAGACGGCTTCACCGACGTTGCCCTCCGCGACGCCATCAACGCCGGCGACATCCCCGGTCCCAGAATGCTGGTCAGCGGCCCGCTCATCGGAATCACCGGCGGACACTGCGACAACAATCTGCTGCCCTACGAATATCACGCCGTCGGCGATGGCGTAGCCGACGGGATTGCAGCCGTTCAGCACAAAGTGCGCGAGAACATCAAATACGGCGCGGATCTTATTAAAATCTGCGCCACCGGCGGCGTGCTCTCCAAAGGTGACGATCCACAAGCCTCCCAGTTCACGCTGGAAGAGATGCAAGCCATCGTAGCCGACGCTCACCGCCTCGGCCGCAAAGTGGCCGCCCACGCACACGGCTCCCAGGGAATTCTCTGGGCGACGGAGGCTGGAGTGGATTCGATCGAGCACGGCTCCTACATCAACGACGCAGGCATAGCCGAAATGAAAAAGAACGGCACGTATCTAGTACCCACGCTCTACCTGGGCGACTGGATGATCGACAACGCCGCCGCTACGCACCTACCGGATTTTCTGTTAGTGAAAGCCAAAGCAGTCATTCCAGCCGCCCGCCAGAACATAGCCCACGCCTTCGCCAGCGGCGTTAAAGTAGCCTTCGGCACAGACGCCGCCGTCTATCCCCACGGCTTGAACGCACACGAATTCCCCGTAATGGTGAAGCTGGGCCTCACGCCACTGCAGGCGATTCAAGCATCAACCATCAACGCCGCCGACCTTCTAGGCTGGTCCGGCAAAGTAGGCACGCTGGAACCCGGCGCCTGGGCCGACATAGTCGCGGTAGACGGCGATCCGCTAAAAGACGTGACTACGCTAGAGCGAGTGAAATTCGTAATGAAAGGCGGCGAGGTAGTAAAGAACGACTACGGGAAGTGATGAAGCGATGCGCAGGTCAAAGGCAAGAATCGGCGACGTCTTCGAGATCTTTACGCCCGCGGGTCTTGCCTATGTCCAGTACACACACGACGGCAAAAGCATGGCGCAGTTGGTGCGCATACTTCCCGGACTGTTTGCAGTTCGTCCCCACAACTTCGAGGAACTCGCGAAGCAACGAGAACTCTATTTCGTTTTCTACACATTGGAATATGCGATCCGTGCTAATGACGTTGAGGTGGTCTCCCACCAGCCGGTGCCGCAATGGGCGCAGCCTGACCCAATCATGCGATGGGGCCTGCCTGATTTTCACGGCGGAAAAATACTTGCATGGAAATTCTTCAGGGCTTCAGACGAACTTACCGTAGAGAACCATCTTCGTGCTCCCGTTGCTCCGACGCTGACACCCGAGCAAGAGAAACTTTCCATCCACGAGCTTTGGTCGCACCAGGTCTTAGTAAGAGAAATCGCCCGCGGCTGGTTGCCAGAGAAAGCGGAAGAATTCCGGCTCCAAGATGCCGAAGCCGGCGAGAACGAAAAAGACTTGCCTAGGGAATCGGCATCGGCGGAGGCCGGAATGCAACACTTTCTATATTTCCCTAGGAAGAGGGACGCCGAGGCCGCTGCGCGAGAACTTCGCAGCCGAGGATATTCGGTTAAGGTCTCTAAAGGCGCAGACGAACAAAGCTGGCTTACCCTAGCCGTCAAGGCCGTGCCACAGGACCGCGCTGAGATGGATGAAGTCCGCGACGAGATGGAGTTTTTAGCGAAGCAGTTCGGCGGGGAGTATGACGGCTGGGAGACCGCAGTGGACCTGCTCGGCTCAAGCACTTCAGATGACGAAACGGTAAACTAGCAACGCTTCGCCCGTTCCGTAACCCAATCCGTCCAATAAGCCTCCGCCCCGCTAGCCAGCAACGAACCCTTCCCCTCCACCGCATCAACAAAATTTTCGATCATCGGCAAATGCACATTCTCATGCACGGGAAGATGCTCCCGACCACCGGGATAAACCAACTCCGGCCCATTCAGCGGACTCAACTCCATCTCCCCCTCAGTCCCGCGAATCCGGCACTCATCCCGCCTGACCTTCGAATGCCAGCGAACATCCACAATACCGCGCACGCCGCCCGCATAGTCGATCATCACAGTTGCGTTGTCTTCGACGGCATATTGATGAATAACATTCGATAAGAAGCCGCTCAGCCCGCACCGGCTGACCAAACAAAAAATTCAACACGTCAATCCGATGCGAAGCGATGTCGTACAACGGCCCGCCCCCGGCCTTAGCCGGATCAAGCAGCCAACTGCGATGAGCGCCATCATCCCCGCGCCACTCGTGGCAAGTAAGTTCAGCCAAAACAGGCGTGCCAATCACACCCGCTGCCAGCAATTCCTTCGCCCGTCGAAGCTTCGGATAAGCCCGCCGATAATACGCCACGCCAAAAACCGCCCACATTCCTTCCGCAGTGCGCAACCATCGCCCGCGCCTCAGCCTCATTCATCGCCATCGGCTTCTCGCAGAGCACATGCTTCCCAGCCCGCAGCGCCTGAATCGTCTGCCGCCTGTGCAGAAAAACCGGAGTCGCCACGTAAACTGCGTCCACCGCCGAATCCGCCAGAGCCTCGTCCAGCGAAGCCCAGCTCGAACGTCACACTGCGCAGCCTTCGCCGCATCGCGCGTAACCAGTCCGTGCAACCGGCTGCGCGGCTCAGACTGAATCGCAGGAATCACGCGGCGAGTCGCAATATCGCCGACTCCGATCAGGATCCAATTAAACATGAATAAGGAGAAATGTTTTGAAGAGTAGAGGAGAAAGCGGATTCCTCACGGAACCTTCCGGCCCCGTGAGGAATGACAATAGAAACTACTTCTTGGGCGCGATCGCGTCCTTCGCAGCCTTCGCAACGCGGAACTTCACCACGGTCTTCGCCTTGATCTGAATCGGCTCGCCCGTCTGCGGATTGCGGCCAACCCGCGCTTTGCGGTGCGCCTTCACTAGTCGGCCCAGGCCGGGCACAACGAACACGCCGTTCTTCTTGGTTTCTTTCACGGCAACGTCGGCGAGATTCTCCAAAAATGCCGCCGCGGTTTTGTTGGGAATTTCAACTTTTTCGGCTAGTTGACGGACAAGCTGGGTCTTGGTCAAACCTGAAGCCATATTTCCTCCTTGGAATGATTGTTGGATTAAGTAGCAGCGCGGTTGATCTTACTACCACCGCCCTGTGGAAAACACCCCCATTTTACGCGGGTTCGGCGAATATATCACTAGCAGAGCCGCATTTTTCCTTGTTTTTTTCACCGTAGCGGTTCCAAAACGGCCAAGACATGCACCATCTCGCCAGTCAACACCGCGAAGCGAACCCCGCTCCCCCCGAGAACCACTCCCGCTCCGCCCAACACACGAACATTGCGCGTCGAAATCATTCGCCGCCGCTCCTATATTATGTGTGCATGGTCCCCGGTCGGTCGATAGTCGCGGGTCTGGTGGTGGTTCTGTTTGTTCCGCCCTGTCAGGCACAGCAACCAGCGAACTCCGCCCAGAGTTCACCTCCGGCACACCACGCGAAAGCCGCGCCAACAGCTCCTTCTGTCCTGGATTCCGGAGCAGTAAGCAGAGGTATTTATCGCAATTCGGCCTTTGGCTTCACCTGCAAAATTCCCGAAGGCTGGGTCCTGCGCACCGATGAGATGAATGCGCCGCCGGATGCACCAAAAGAAGATTCGGCAAAATCATCGAAGAATTCGCAGAACGCGGGGCGAGTCCTGCTCGCGGCTTTCTCCCGCCCTCCCGAAGCGCAAGGGGAAGACGTGAACTCGTCCATCTTGATCGCCGCCGAGAGCGCGGCTGCATATCCCGGCCTGAAAGATGCCGCCCAATATTTCGGGCCGCTGGGCGAAGTTGCCAAGGCGCAAGGCTTAGAAATGATTCAGGAACCCTACGATTTCGAGGTCGGAGCGAAAACCCTGCCCCGCGGCGACTTCCAGAAAGACGTAGGCTCTCGCGTCATGCTCCAATCGACCCTCGCCATGCTAGCCCGCGGCTACGCTCTCTCATTCACATTCATCGGCGGAACAGAAGACGAAGTCGAAGAACTCTTAGGCGGGTTAGCATTCCCAGCGCCGGCAGCCAAGCATTGAGACCCATCCTGAAGAACATGGAGCCCCGGACGCTTCCGTCCGAGGCTAACCAGCAATCATGGGGACATGCGTTTCCAGCGGACGAATGCCGGCCCTGAGCCTGTCGAACGGCGTCCGCCGTTCCGCTAGACCACCGCGTGCGCAGCCTGCTTGATTTCAATCGCGATGCGCGGTGCATGCAGCAGCGTATTGTGAATCAGACAATGGTGCACCGAAGCCTCCAGCCCCGCCCGGTGCTGCTCGCTCAACTCGACCGGCGCAACCACTTCGATGCGAAAGTTATCCACGCGCGCCGGGTCCTTCACCTTGTCGGCTGTAACGCGAACCCGCGTGCCTTCCGTCGCCAGCTTGTGCTTGCGAAGATATTGCGCCGCGTAGAAAGCCGCGCACGATCCCAGCGAAGCCAGCAACAACTCCGGCGGAGTCATGCCCTCGTCGTGTCCGCCATTCTCTGGCGGCTGATCGCAAACCATGCTGTGTTGGCGCGCCTTGACTTCAAACTGCACCGCTCCCAAATGTTCGACAAAAACTTCCATAATCACCTCACAACTAACAAACTCTAAGAATTCTCCTGCGCCATGGCCGCATCCAGATGCGCTCGCACCAATTCCCGCGCACGATGCAGTCGCGACTTCATCGCCGCCAGCGAAATGCCCAACTGCCGCGCAACCTCGTCGCCCCTCACTTCCTGGATATCGCGCAGCTCATACACCGATCGATAACTCGCCGGCATCGTGCGCAACGCCTCCTCAAGAAGCTGTTTCATCTGCCGCCGCGCCAATTGCATCTCCGGAGTCGCCACGTCTCCCGGGATCTCTCGCCCCTCCTCCTCCAGAGTCGAAAGCTGCATCAGCGGCAAAAGTGCTTCGCGTTCCTTCAACTGCCAGCAAACCCGCTTGGCAATCTGCGTAAGCCACGCGCGAAATGCCGCTGACTCCCGCAACTGATCGAGATGCCGGTACGCCTTCAGCAGCGCCTCGATCAGAACATCCTCCGCATCCTCGCGGTTGCCGCACACGCGAATCATCTGCCGGTAAACCGAATCTTTGTGCTGCCGCGTGAGGCTTTCAAAATCCGCCGAATCCGGAGCCATGCCAACATTGTTTCACTCTCAGCTCGAAACAGCGCAATCCACTCTTCAACGGTTTTGCCGCGACAACTCCAGTTCGGAACCCGTTCTCTCGCAATGCCTCTGCCGGTTCCACGGCATCCTTTCCAAAACAATCCCCATCGGACAAAGATCGGTAAGACCCGCGAACGTGAGGCCGAGACCAACGAAAGCCGCAAGAAAGTACCAAACCGAATTGACGATCAAACCCAGTCCAAACCCAGTCAACACTAAAACCCCCGCCCCCAGCCGCACTTGCCGCTCCAGCGACCATCGCGTCTTCACGCTCCTTACGACCGGGTATCCGGCCTCAATCCAGGCACTCGTCCCTCCTTCAAGCACAGAGATCTGATATCGGCAGGGCTCCAGCAAACGCGCCGTCATCTCCGCGCGCTTCCCTTTCTGGCAAACAAGAATCAGCGGCGCGCCAGTCCGAAGATCCGGCAGCCGCCCTCAATCTGATCCATGGGAATATTGACGGCGCCAGGAATGTGCCCCGCCGCAAATTCCGAAGACGAACGAACGTCAACAATCTGCGCGCTACCTTCCCCAAGCTGCCGCAGCTCAAGAACGTTTAATGTCGGATTCAAATGCCCTCCTACATGGGAGGAGCGCCAGTTTGCGAGAAAGGATTCAGACCTTCAGAAGAAAGTTTCCCAGGATAGAGAATTCTAAGAAGGAAGATGCAGCATACATGGAGCCCGGACGCAAAAAATGGAGCTCCGGACGCCCTCGTCCGGGGAGGGCTAGATAAGCCCCGTCATTCCAAGCGCAGCCGGAGCGCAAGCGACGGTAAGCCGAAGAATCTATTCACACAAGCAGCCAGCGGCTAATCCAACGGCTCAGGCTCTAGCGCAATATTCTTCTCGCCGGCAGCCTTCTTAGCAGCGTACTTCTTCATCCAGGCTTCCCAACTCTTTCCCGCCGCAGTATCGCGCCCAGTAAAGGCAAGAGCCCCGATGTCAGCGTAACAAACAGAGATCTTTTCGTTCGAAGCCTTCGGATAAAGCCGAACCAGAGACTCCTTCAACGTAGCACCCGGCCGCCGATCGAAAACATAACCCTCAACCTTCGATCCATCCCGGCGCGTAATCGTAACGTCCCCGCGATAATCGAACGCCTTTTCCAGCGCCACCCGGACTTCCTCTTCCGAAGCCAGCGTCGGAATCCATCCTTCAAGCTGCTCATGCTCGGTGCCCGGCGCCACTTCAAGCGCATCAGGATTCAGCGCGGCGTGCGGCACAGCCTGCGCCGCTGAGTGATCAATGTGTCCAGATTCTTTTCCGGTCATAGATTCCAGAACGAAGAGTGGATCTGAAAGAAGAATGTGGGGACAGCCGCCCTCGGCTGTCCGACGCGCCCAGCGCGGCGTCACTTTTAAACCCGAGTCTCCTGCAGCGTGTCGCGAGTCGCCGCAATCTGCACCAGCGGATGCACCGGCGCCTGCTTCTCCTCCAACATCCGCAGCGCCTCTTCATCCCGATATCCGGTAAACAACGTAGCTTTCACCGTAGCCAAAAATCCGCCCAGCGAGCTGAACGTAGCATTCACCGCCGAAGCCTCATAGCCGCTGTGCACCATGCAATTCGCGCAAGCTGGATTCCCCGACTCCGTCCCGTAATTACCCCAGGCTGTAGTCTCCATCAGCTCGGCAAAAGTTTCGGCGTAGCCATCCTGCAAAAGATAACAAGGCTTCTGCCATCCAAAAATGTTGTAAGTAGGCATGCCCCACGGAGTGCAAGGATAAGTCCTCTTCCCCATCAAAAACTCAAGAAACAGCGGCGACAGATTAAACCGCCACGTCTTTTTCCGGTTCGACAAAATCGCGCGAAACATCCGCCGCGTGCGCGCCCGCCCCAAAAAATGTTTCTGATCCGGAGCCTTGTCGTACGAGTACCCGGGCGAAAGCATCATGCCCTCAAGCCCAAGCGACATCATCTCGTCGAAAAACGCCCGCACAGATTTCGGATCCGCCCCGTCAAACAAAGTTGTGTTAGTAGTAACCCGGAAGCCCCGACCCAGCGACTCTCTAATAGCATCCACAGCAATGTCGTACCCACCCTCGCGGCAAACGGCGAGGTCATGCTCTTCGCGCTGTCCATCAAGGTGCACACTGAAAGTCAGGTACTTGCTGGGCCTGAAGAGATGAATCTTCTCCTTCAGCAGCAGCGCATTCGTGCACAAATAAATGTATTTCCTGCGCGCAACTAGCCCCTCAACAATCTCCGCAATTTGCGGATGCATCAACGGCTCGCCGCCCGGAATCGAAACCATGGGCGCGCCGCACTCCTCAACCGCCCGAAAACATTCCTCCGGCGAAAGGTCCTTCTTCAAAATGTGCGCGGGGTACTGAATCTTCCCGCACCCCGCGCAAGCCAGATTGCACCGAAACAACGGCTCCAGCATCAACACCAGCGGATACCGCTTCCGCCCCGCCAGCTTCTGCCGAAGCACGTAGGTCGAAACGGTCCACATTTGGGATACGGGAACGGGCATTTATGGAATAACCCTGTGTCTATCTTATCAGGTGAGGGGAGTGCAGTAAGTGCATAGATGTCATCTGAGCGACTGTCTTGAAAGGGCGCAGCTTCGAGCCGCGCCGCATCAGCGACACCTCCCAAACCATTGTCATTCCGACCGAGCCGCAGCGTCAGCGAGGCGAGCGGAGGAACCTGCTTTTTGTCCGGCCCCGAAGCCGCTGCGGGCCCGCGAATAGAATATTGATATGCAAGATGCTCAAACCATCGCGGACCTCACCGGAAGGCCTCTTCGCTTTCAGCCCGTTCGAGATTACTTCATTGCCTACGCTCCCGAAGAGAGCCCGCTGGCAGTAATCGCCATCCTGCACGGCCGCCGCAACCCGCGAGTGCTCGCGGCAATTCTGCGCGGGCGGGGATAAGGGGACACCGGCGGGCGCGACCCCGGCTGATTGCGAGTCCGATACGGCACGTTTTTTTCCGTCGATCGCGCAAAATCTTTTTTCATTTTTCAGCCACAAGTTCAGTTAATGAGCCTGTTCCCTGCCTCCATTCTCGCGCGAAAAACCAGTTCTCCTCATGCTATAATAACCACAGTAGTAAACCGAACCTAAGTATTAGAATTTTCAAGCACTTGAGCCAAATTCGCAGGCCGCCGATCGCCTCCCCGTCGGGCAGCTAACGGGAAGCTTCTGCGCCGCGATTCCAAGTGAAGGTTCGCCAAAAATTTCGGACATTCTCCACGGAGATGAATGGCCACAAAAGAGATCAATACTCCCATCGCAGAAACCAAAACAAAAAACGGAAGCGTGACGCCAATTAACGGAAATAATGGCGCGCCCAAGAGCGACTACAACGCCGATTCGATCAAAGTCCTCGGCGGAATGGAAGCAGTCCGCAAGCGGCCCGCCATGTACATCGGCTCTACGGGCGAGTTAGGTCTGCACCACCTCGTCTACGAAGTAGTCGACAACTCCGTCGACGAAGCCCTGGCCGGCTTCGCCACAAAAATCGAAGTCACCATTGAAACCGACAACTCGATAACAGTTGTCGACGATGGCCGCGGCATTCCTGTCGACGACATGGACATCGACGGCGAAAAAGTTTCCGCCGCGCAGGTCGTGATGACAACCTTGCACGCCGGCGGAAAATTCGATTCGTCCACCTACAAAGTTTCCGGCGGACTGCACGGCGTCGGTGTCTCCTGCGTCAATGCGCTAAGCGAAGAACTCGAACTGGAAATCTGGCGCGACGGCGCAACCTGGGAGCAGACCTACTCCAAAGGCGAGCCCACCAGCAAGCTGAAGAAAACCGGCGTCGCCAAAGTGAAGACGGGAACGAAGGTTCACTTCCTGCCAGATAAATCCATCTTCACTGCGACCGAATATAACTACGACACGCTAGCGCAGCGCCTGCGCGAACTCGCGTTTCTGAACAAAGGCCTCATCATCACGCTCACCGACGAGCGCACCACCGATCCAAAAACCGGCGAGGCCAAACGCACCGAGTTCAAATACAACGGCGGCATCACCGAATTCATCAAGCACCTGAATCGCGGCAAACAGGTGCTGCACGACAAGCCCATCTACATGGAGGACGATCGCAGCAACGTTCACATGGAAATCGGCCTGCAATACAACGACGGCTATTCCGAATCCGTGTTCAGCTTCGCCAACAACATCAACACAGTCGATGGAGGCACGCATCTCTCCGGCTTCCGCATGGCCCTTACCCGCACCATTAATTACGCCGGCCAGCAGATGGGATTGTTCAAAGACGTAAAAGAAAATCTCACGGCGATGACGTGCGCGAAGGTCTGGTAGCGGTGATCAGCGTGAAGCTGCCCCAGCCCCAATTCGAAGGTCAGACCAAAGGCAAGCTGAATTCCGATATCGCCGGAGTAGTGCAAGCATTTATCAACGAGCGTCTAGGCGCGTTCTTCGAGCAGAACTCCACCGTCGCGCGCAAAATCATCAACAAAGCCATCGACGCCGCCCGCGCCCGCGAAGCCGCGCGCAAAGCCCGCGACCTAACGCGCCGCAAAGGCGCGCTCGATTCCGGAGGCCTCCCCGGCAAGCTAGCCGACTGCTCCGAAAAAGATCCGAACCGTTGCGAACTTGTTCCTAGTCGAAGGCGAGTCAGCAGGAGGAACCGCGAAACAAGGCCGTGATCGCCGCTTCCAGGCGATCCTGCCGCTGAAAGGAAAAATTCTAAACGTAGAAAAAGCGCGCTACGACAAGATGCTGGCCCACGAAGAAATTCGCGCCATGATCACCGCGTTAGGCACCGGCATCGCCAAAGACGACTTCGATCCCACAAAAGTCCGCTACGGCAAAATCATTCTAATGACCGACGCCGACGTAGACGGCTCGCACATCCGCACGCTACTACTAACCTTCTTCTTCAGACACATGCAAGAATTGATTAAGCGGAATAATGTGTTTATTGCGCAGCCGCCGCTTTATTCGATTAAGAAGGGTAAGTCGATTCAGTATGTGAAAGATGATGAGGCTTTCGACAAGATCATGCTGAAACGCGCGGCTGACGGGCTTATTGTGCGGTACGGTGAGGGCGCGGCTAAGCTTGAGGGATCGAACCTTACGCGGTTTATGGGCGTGTTGAAGGAGTATCTGGGCTTTTTCGACAAGGTGGACAAACGGTTGCGGGACGAGAGTGTTACCGAGTTGCTGCCTAAGCTCGATCTTTCTAAGCACTCGGATTTTGAGGGCGACAAGAAGGCTCCGCCTAAGAAAATTGAGAAGCTGGAAAAAGAATTGAAACGCTTGCAGAAAGATCGGAAGTTCAAAGAAGTCGAGAGCCGCTTCGATGAAGAGCACAATTTGTGGGAGGTTAGGTTCGTCAACTCGCAGGGATCGGAGCACGTCATCAACTGGGAGCTGGCTTCCAGTGCTGAGTGCCGGCAGTTGATTTCGAAGTTCAAGCAGATCGAGCCTTATCTTGAGCCGCCGTTTGTGGTGGAAGCCATCGCGAAGGCGGGCGCGGCTAGCGGCAATGGCAACGAAGACTCGGCCGACGATGAGGCTGCTAACGACGGAGAGAAGTCCGAAAAGAAAACGGCGAAAGCTGCGCCCAAGGCTCGCGCTCTCGCTGAGCCAGTGGAGAAGGCTACGGCGCGTGAGTTGTTTGAGTACGTAAAAAAAGAAGGCAGCCGCGGTTACGACGTGCAGCGCTACAAAGGCCTGGGTGAGATGACGGCTCCGCAGTTGTGGGAGACTACCATGGATCCGGAGCGGCGGACGCTGCTCTCGGTGAAGCTGGAAGATATTGCCGAGTGCGAAACCATCTTTACTACGCTGATGGGCGAAGACGTGGAAGCGCGGCGGAAGTTTATTGAAGAGAATGCGCTGGATGTGAAGAATCTGGATATCTGACACTCCGTTGAAATAAAACCATCAACCACGAAAGCCACGAAGTCACACGGAAGGCAATGCACAACCCACCGCATCCAGGTTTGGTTCTCCGCGAATACCTTGGAGATGTTCCCGTGACCAAGGCGGCGGCGCATGTGCGCCGATGTTCTTCAACTGCCGATTTGGCACTTGTCCCAAAATATTTCCGATCACTCCGATATTCCCCGGACCTTCAGTGCATACAATTTCTTAGGCAGCAGGGTCTAGGAGGGTGTAGCCAGAGGGTACTGGACACTGTCTGTCACACAGTCGAGTGGCTTTACAGCCACTAGGGTTCGATTCCCTCGCCCTCCTCGTGCCATTCGACTCTAAGAGGTGCCTTGACAATCTCGACTCTCGATCTAAAATGGATGTTGACAGACAGTGTTCATTACTTTCGAAGCCCCGAGTTGCTCGGGGCTTTGATTTTTTCGCGGATCATCCTACAAGATAGTTCGCGGCGCTTTGAAAGGGCGCAGCTTTAGCCGCCAAATCGATCTTTCATTCTTGTAACCCAACGCCACAATCGGTTTTGAGAAGGTTGTTGACTAAGACTCGTCGGGGGTTGGGGAAGTGTGGGCGGGGGCGTTGATCGGCGGCTTGCCCCTCACTATTTCTCATAGCGGCGTACTGCCGGCCCTTGCGGCAGCGCGTCGAGCAGTTCGCGGACAGTTTTATTGAGCAGAGGATGGCGGGCTTGGGGAGCGATTTCGGCCAGCGGCTCGAGGACGAAACGGCGCTGGTGCATGGCGGGATGCGGGATGGTAACTTCGGCGGAGTTTACTGTGGAATCGCCGAAAAGCAGAATGTCGATGTCGATGGTGCGCGGGCCTTTTTTCTGCAGGCGCTCGCGGCCCATTTCGCGCTCGATTTGAAGAAGCGAGCTCATCAGCTGCTGCGGCGAGTGGTTGGTTTCGAGCGCGAGGGCGGCGTTGAGGAACCAGGACTGGTTGGTGAATTCGACCGGCTCGGTTTCGTAATAAGAAGATACTGAGGTTACGCGCCCCAGCTTGGCCAGGCGGAGCTGCGCGTCGTGCAATTGCGCCTCGCGGTTGCCGACGTTCGAACCCAGGGAAAGATAAGCCAGCATTGAGATTACGTGAACTGATACCTTGGTTACTTTGGAACGTATCTGAGCAATTTTAGAATGGAAGCATGTTGGAGTCGCTCCTCCTTAGCCGGGATGCGGAAGTATTTCGAATTTTGCGTCCAGCCCTGGAAAAGCTGGCGATCGAGGTGGAAATTTGCCAGGACGCGAAGAAAGCCAGCGAAATTCTGATTGCCGACAAATTTGACGCGGTGATTATCGATTGCGATGACTTGCCCGGGGGCGCGGAGGTTTTGGAAGGACTGCGCGGGACTCCCAGCAATAACAGCTCGGTGACGTTTGCCGTTGTCAACGGAAGAAAGACGACGACACAGCAGGCGTTCGGCATGGGCGTGAATTTTGTTCTGCATAAGCCGCTTACGGTGCTGAATGTATCCCGCTGTTTTAATGCTGCGCTTGGGCTTATGCAGCGCGAGCGGCGGCGCTACTTCCGGCACGCGGTGAAGATGGCGGTCACGATCGTGGTCGGGGAAAAGAAGATCAAAGCGAGCGCGACGAACATCAGCGAGGGAGGGATCGCTTTGCTGGTGCATCAGGCGCTGCCGAAGAATGCCGCCGCGCAACTACAATTTACGCTGCCGGGAATGGCCACCGTGCTGGACGTGGAAGCGGAAGTGGCGTGGGTGGACTTGAAGGGCGGAGTGGGGCTGCGCTTTCACAAGTTGCCGCCGCAAACGCAAGAAGTGCTTGAAGGCTGGCTCAACCAGTATACGGAGCAGGAAACGCCTGGGGCAAAAGAAAAGCTGGCCGGGCCGGGCGCTGCGCTCACACAATAAAAAATCTCTGTCAGCAACCATCCGACGTATTCAATTGGTCAATTTTTCAGCGGGGCATTTCATGGCACTCTGGGAGGATTGCGGAGAGCCATCGTTATGCTGCCATCCAGCTATCGCGTCGACCGCGTTCAGAAAACTTTGCGGCACTTCGAAGAAGATATTCCTTTGCTGAATATGCGAGTGAAGGATCTGTCGGCGGAGCGGCAGAAGTCTGCGAAGCAGTTTGCTGCCGCGCTGATTGACCAGACTCGGGCGGAGTTACACCGTTTGCTGGAGGAGCAGCCGGAACCGGCGGGAGAGTGTGGCGAAGTGCCGTGCGAACCGGCGGATTGACGACGCTCGCTAGACTGCGGATCCCGCTACTGCTTGTGAGGCGAAGGAATCAGCCCTACCTGTGCCTTCCTCGGGAAGCGTAACTTCCTCCCACAGCGTTTTATCGCGCAGAATGCGCGAGACGAGGGCAGTGTGCATGGCGTGGCCGGCGCGGTCGGCGACGATTTTGCCCAGGATCGGCTTGCCCAGCAGCGCGAGATCGCCAACCAGATCCAGAACCTTGTGCCGGACGAACTCGTCGGAGAAGCGCAGCGGGCCGTTTTCGAGGCCGTCGCGGGTGAGCACGATGCAGTTTGCGCGCGATGCGCCGCGGATCAATCCCATGTTGCGCATGGCTTTCTCGTCTTCGCGCGAGCCGAAGGTGCGCGCGGCGGCGATTTTGCGCAGGTAGCTGCCGTTGGAAAGCTCGACCTGAAAGGTTTCCTTGCCGATGAGCGGATGCGGGAAATTGATGGAATAGGAAACGGAATAGCCGTCGGCGGGATAGACGGAGATGAACTTGTTGCCTTCGCGCACCTCCAGTTCGCGGAGAATCTTCATGTAACGGCGCGGACGGCGCTGCTTGCGGAGTCCGGCTTTCTGAATCAGCTCTACAAACGGCTGCGCGCTGCCGTCGAGGATGGGAAGTTCCAGATTGTCGAGTTCAACAAAAGCATTGTCGACGCCCAGGCCGATGAATGCGGAGAGCACGTGTTCGGTGGTGGAGATGAACACGCCTTTTTTCATCAGGCTGGTAGCGTAGCTGACGCGGGCCAGGTTGCGGATGTTGGCTTCGACTTCGAAGCCATCGAGATCGGTGCGGCGGAATACGATTCCAGTTCCCGGGGGAGCGGGAAGAATCTGCATGGAGACGGGAGCGCCACTGTGCAGCCCGACTCCGCTGCAGGCGACGGCCGAGCGTACTGTCTGCTCTTGAATCAATGGTGTGTGAATATTTGCTAACTAACAGATTACAGCGGGGGTGGGAGTGTTGGCTGTGGTAAAAAAGCCACAGTACGTGGCGTTGCATAAGAGGTCCCTTCTGCATATAAAGTCCTCGTTCTGCATTAAAAACTCATTCTGAAACGGATTAGACGTTCTCCTTAGACGCTCAGCATTTGGCGGCGTTTCAAGGTCGCAAGGTCCGAACCACCTTTCGGGACCTCCTTTCTGCGGGCATCCACGGCCTTCAGTTGCTCCCGAGCATCCTGTAAGAGGGTTTCCCCTTTTACCTCTTACAGTTTAGACACTTGTCTATTTTCGCCTTGTATTTCCTTGGACCCTGTATTATCCTGCGAAATTGATGACACACCAAGATCAACTTGTTGAAGTGAGGCAGAGAATACTCGAACTGGAACGCGAGCAGCAGCGCATCGGTGAGCAGATTGCCGCATACAAACAGATGCGTGATGCACTTATGGTGCTTTCTAAAAATGCTAGGACCCCAGCCCTCGTCCCCTCCAAGATTGGAAAAACAGAAGCTATCAGGGTAATTCTTGGCAAGCACCCTGATGGATTGACCCCTCGCGAAATCCGCGATGAGCTTGTTGGTTATGGTATCTCTATCGGGAGTGACAAGAATTTCTTGGGCAATATCCACGCGATCATTAAGAGAGACCCGAACATCTGCGAAGAGGGTATCGGCGGACGTAAGGTCTACAAACTGGTAAGCGAAACGAGAGAAGGAGAATAACAGAAAGAAACAAACGAACTGATTTTTTGCACTGCGAGTGGGGAGCAAACGTTTGCGACGCGATGTCTCTACTCGCAGCCTTCAACGGGAAGACCCAAAGTTACACCGTTTTAAGGTTGTTGGCGTGGGTACCAAGAATCTCTTTAAGTCACCGAGAGTGCACGAATGTCGAGCCCAGATGATTTTGCCAAAGCGCTGAGAGGCAAAACGGGACGAGCAGCGGCAAAAGAGCGGGAAAAGAAAAACTTGTCCCGTATGGAATGGCTGCTAAAGCAGGATCGGATAACTTTCCTCAGGGGTCTTGGGGAACACGGCTTGAAACCCGGTGAAGCGGCCTATGAAGCCGCGGTTAGGATTTACGACGACCTTCAGTGAGGGTATCCACAAAGGCGGCAAATTTTCCTGCCCGCAAATTCTTCTCGTTTTCGGGGAGGTTCTTCTCCTGCATATCGCGCTCGATTAAATCCAGAACCTTCTTGGCCGCCTCAGAAGTGGATAGCTTCTCTCCGCCTTTCCTCTTTTTATTAGCGGGCGCAGCTTTCTGACGGGCGCCGAGATTGTTGTTGAACGCGCGGGATGCCAAAGGCACCGTCTCCTTTTGATGACTTAACAATTCTAACCTACCTGTCGACCGACCCAAAGGTCCGAGAGGGCCAACACGCCTCGCGAAACCGCACGATAGACCTTTAGTGCTGCCCGAAGGGCAAGGCATCCTCAGTTGGAGTAGCGGTACCAAGGAGGGCGGGCCCCGTATTCCTTTATTTCCTGCGCGTTAGAAGGATGCGCACACGTGTTGCTGAGGCCGATTGCTCGCAGAAGTGACAGTCAATGACATTTTGTTTGCGTTTCTCTTTCAGCCCGTGATCGTTTTGAGGACTTTCAGACAGCTGCCACCATCTCGCGGGCAACGCTAACTCCATCAGTAGAAGGGACGCTAACGACTCAGATGCGCGTCGATGCTGAATCGTCCCGGTCCAGCGAAAAAGATAGTCGCAAAAGCCGCGAGGTAGAGCCAGACAAGTTCTACATGTGCATTTGTGAAGAATGCGGCGTGCTGCACGAGGAAGAACACCGTCAGCAGGTTGATAAGAATTACGGCGGCGGCAGGGCGGGTGGCGAGGCCGAGGACGACGAGGAGCGAGCAGATGCCGTCACTGAGAAGCGCAAAGGCCAGGCTGGCATGGGCGCCAATGTGGATGGGGTTGGGGAAGTGCTGCACCATTACCGAGTAGCCGGTGAGCTTCTCCCATCCGTGTTTCAGGAACAGGCTGAGACCGGCGCAGACCCGAAGAATGAGAAGCCCGACAGGCGTGTTTCCGCGGTTTGGGTTGATAGCGAAATTTTTGATGGACATGGGTGAAAATCTCCTACTCAGTCATTTTGCCATTGCGCGACCCGAATGATGGGCGAGATGCATTACCGTCTGTTAGATTTGATTGCGATAGAGTTCCACAAAAATGCACACCAACTGACTGCGGGTGCGAACTCCGGTCTTGGAAGACCTCGGTTATCCTAGCATTGGCATGCTGAAAACCTTACCGCGCCTTTTTAGCTTGAAAGTGATTCTGTGCTTCTGTTTGGCAGCCGCCGGTAGCAATCAAATTCTCCATGCACAGACGCCCGCCGACACCGGCAATGCTTCGGGACCTCCCAAATCGAACCAGCCTATCGATCTCGATCAACCCGCGGTTAATCTGAAATCGCTGCCGCGCAATCTCTTCATCGACCAGAAGAAGTTCTGGACTGCGCCCTTTCACATGACTCAATCGCAGTGGGAATGGACGATCCCCGTAGGTGCTTTCGGTGCGGCGATGATTGCCAGCGACACGGCCATTGAGAAACATGTGCCCACCAATCCGACAACGGTTTCCCACGCCGAAACCGCATCGAACGCGGGCCTCGCGGCCATGGCGGGGGTTGGGGCGGGAATGTTTCTTTGGGGACACATAACCAACGATGACCAGAAACGCGAGACCGGAATCCTTAGCGGAGAAGCGGGTGCGGATGCGTTCCTGGACACCGAGGCGTTCGCATACATTTTTGGCCGCGACCGGCCCTTCACGGGAAACGGCAAGGGACGCTTTTTTCAGGGCGGCACATCTTTTCCGTCAGACCATGCGGCCATCAGTTGGGCGATCGCCAGTGTGATTGCGCATGAATATCCTGGACCTGCGACGCAGTTGCTGGCGTATGGAGGGGCCACAGGCGTTGGCGTCGCGCGCTGGGTTGCGCACCAGCACTTCGCCGCCGACGTGCTGGTGGGCAGTGCGCTTGGCTGGTATTTGGGCCGGCAGGTTTACCGTTCTCACTCGCATTACAGCAATGTGGAGATCGCGAGGTATGGCAGTTTTGAACATGACGACAGCGCCCATCGGCCGGGCAATATGGGCTCACCTTATGTGCCTCTGGATAGCTGGGTCTATCCGGCGCTCGATCGTCTGACTGCACTTGGATTCATTCACGATGGCTTCGCCGACATGCGTCCGTGGACTCGCATGGAATGCGCGCGCCAGGTCAAGGAAGCTGCCGACGGACTGGCTGACGAAACTGCGGAGAGCGAAGCGGATCGGCTCTATCAATCCCTACATGATGAATTCGCGATCGAAATCGGTCTGCTCGATGGCGGGACGAATCAGGAAGTGCGGCTTGAATCGGCTTACACCCGATCCACGGAAATTGCCGGCAAGCCGCTGACGGATGGCTATCACTTCGGGCAGACCATCATCAACGATTTTGGCCGACCCGAGGAGCGGGGGTTCAACGACGTTGCGGGAATGTCCGGCTGGGCTGCCTACGGGCCTCTTACGGTCTACGTGAGAGGCGAATATCAGCACTCACCTGAGGCACCGCCGCTGCCGTTGTCTGCCCGGGAAGCCATCTCCAATGCCGATGCCGATTACGGTCAGAGCTCGGTGCCGAAGAATTCTTTCCCACTGCCACCCGATACACCAACGTCAGCCTTCGATGAGGGCCGCTTCCTCGACACCTACGTGGCGCTGAATGTCTCCAACTGGCAGCTTTCCTATGGAAATCAAAGCTTGTGGTGGGGACCGTCGCAGGGCGGGCCGATGATGTTCAGCGACAACGCGCAGCCGATGCGGATGTTTCGCGTGAATCGAGTTGTGCCGTTCAAGTTTCCACTGCTCGGCCCGATGCGCATCGAAGGCTTCATCGGCCAGTATTCGGGATACGAATTCATCTTCACGCCGACGAATGGCGGCCAGCTTGTGGGTCAATACGGCGCATCGCTCCATCCCGAGCCGATTGATCACGGTGAGCGCATCAGCTTTAAACCAACTTCCAATCTTGAGATCGGAATCTCCCGCACCACCGATTACGGCGGGCCCGGCTATCCGCTGACGCTGCACACTTTCTTGAGAAGTTTGTTCTCCACCGGCAACACGCTTGCGGGCAATCCACTTAAGCCGGGAGCGCGCCGCTCAGGTTTGGACTTCAGTTACCGCATTCCCGGTCTGCGCAACGGAATGACGTTCTATGCGGAAGGACTGGCCCAGCACAACGAAATCTCTCCACTGATCGGCCCCGACGTTGCGGCGTGGCTGGCGGGAATCTACGTGCCCAGATTGCCGCTGCTTCCGAAGCTCGACTTGCGCCTGGAAGGCGGCTACACCGATCCTCCCTACAGCAGCACCGACGTAGCCCATGGCGCATTTTACTGGGACGCCACCTGGATCACCGGCTTCCAGAATGCCGGACATTTAATGGGAAGCTGGATGGGCCGGCAGGGGCAGGGGGCGCAAGCGTGGACGACCTATTGGTTCACGCCAAGGAACAAGTTGCAGTTTGGCTTCCGGCATCAGAAAGTGAGCGAGGAATTTATCCCCAACGGCGGCTCTCTGGCCGATGCCGACGTTCGCGCAGAATTTTCTCCGCGTCCCAACTTCTCGCTCGCCGCTTCGGTGCAATATGAGCGCTGGCTTTTTCCCGTGATTCAATCCAATATTTCCCGGGATGTAACCACTTCGGTGGAAATCAGGATTGAGCCGCAGAAGCTGTTCTGGCATGCGAAGTCTGCGGATCAGCCGTGAAGCTCCTTCCTGGCGGAATCATCGGCCGGGATGAAGTTCCACGTAGTCGAGCGGTGCGCGCTCCGGGCCATCGGGAATGCCTTCGATGCGCAGTTCGTCGCCATGGTGCAACAGCACTCCGTGAATGACTCGTCGCGTTGAGGAATCGCCGTTTGGTTCCGTGGCAGGCAGGGATGCGTCGGCTCGCCAGTGGTCCACTAAATGCTTGCCGAGAAACACGCGATATTGCGACACTCCGTTGTTTTGATCGAAATACTGAACATCGATTTCATAGCGGCCCGAGGGACCATGCACGCGAAAGCGCGCGCTGCAGGAGTGTTCGGGTGGAGGACACTCAATTGCCTTTCCTCCCGACGCGTCTTCCCAGGGAATCACGTTTACTGCAACGTAACCCTGTAAATCCATCGATTCGGCCTCGATGCGATGGGGATGATTTCCTACGCGGCCTGCGGAATCGTCGATGCGTGAGAGGCGATGGAACCAGTCGTCGATTGCGTCGCGCCAGACGATGGCGTGGCCGGATTGATACTCCAGTTGCGCGAGAACTTGGGAATAGCGCGGCTCGTCCACGCTTCCGCGCAGAGAGCGCCATTGCGATACGAACTCTGCGGCTTTGGCGGCGCCATCGTAATGGAGATCGTAGATGGTTTGGATGACAGTCTTTCCTGTGTGCAAACGGAACGTGTAGGGCACATGGTGGAAAAAGAGAACGAGATTGTCGGGCGTGTGGGCGAGCGATTCGTAAAGCGGCCGCACCTGCGGCGGATATTGGCCGACGAATCCTGTGCCGGTGGCGACGGTGCGGTCCATGCCGACGCCGTGTTCATCGGCGCGAATCCACTGGCCCCAGCCGTTGCGTTCCTGCGATTCCGGCGCTGGGCCGTAGTGGCTGCCCAGGATATTCGTGAGACTTTGTAGACCGAGTGGGCCGGTATAGCTTTCGTAGGCTTGCCACGAAGCCAGTTGAATTTTGGAAACAGTCGCGACTACGCGCGGATCGTTGCCGAAGGTGAGGCGCGTCCACTCTTCAACGATGGTTTTCGAAGTCAGATTGGGATTCCACGCGAGCCGGCCAAAGCCGTAAAGATTGGCCATCGCGAGATGATTGCCCAACCAGTTTTCATCGAGGCCGACGTTCGCTACTCCCGCGTATGCGCCGATGGGGCGATGGAAGCGAGTGCCGGCGACAACTGCGCTTACGGGCGTGGGCTGGTTGTTCACACGTAAATTAAAGTCAAGGATCTGCTTCCACATGGGAACCAAAAAGCAGGTGTGCCGTTGCTGGCCGGTGTATTCCTGCGTGATTTGTAATTCGATTCCCGCATTCGTGCGCTCGAGCCCGCCGAATAGGGGCGAAACGGGTTCGCGCACCTGAAAATCGATTGGCCCATTTTTGATTTGCACAATCACGTTGTCGTCGAACTTGCCATCGAGTGGGTGAAAGATGTCATAGGCAGCTTTGGCTCGGTCGTTTTTCAGATTTGTCCAGTCGAGATGGTGGTCGTAGACGAAGGCACGGTAGAAAACGACTCCACCGTGCGGTTTCAACGCACGCGCGATTAAGTTCGCAGCATCGGCGGGTGTGCGGCCGTAATCGGCAGGACCGAGGCGTCCTTCGGAATCTGCTTTGACAACCACTCCGCCGAAATCTGGAATTGCCCGGTAGAGTTCGTCGAATTTCTTCCGCCACCATTCTTCTACGCGCGAGACGAGGGGATCGAAGGTATCGAGAGCACCGGTTATTTTCGGCATGCTGAGATCAATCGAAAGGCCGAGATGAACGCCCCAGGGACGAAAGGCGTCTGCGATGCGCGCGAGTTGGGGAATGAAGTCTGGGGCGAGGATACGGGGATCGGCATTGACGTTGTTGACCACGCATCCGTTGATGCCAAGGGAGGCCAGCAGGCGAGCGTATTCGGAGACGCGGGTCAGATCCGGACGCACGGTACCGTTGGCGAAGAAGATCGAGCGACCCGCGTAGCCGCGTTCGATGCTGCCATCGA
>CAVQHS010000020.1:0-20338 GCA_963712385.1 uncultured Acidobacteriaceae bacterium | reverse complement strand
CTTCGAGGATCGCGCCCCCTGGGCCGGGCAGTATAAGAAACAGGGCGAGCAAGCCGCCGCTCGCCCGCGCGGTGGAGGCGCTGATCGAGACCGGCGATTTTCACGTGACCACTGTCGGCGACAACCTGCCGAACGAAAACCCGATCCACGAAAAGTACGGCAGCAAGAGCTTTCTGTTTACCGGCAGTTCTCGCGCGTTTTCGCACGCCGAAGGCACCAAGTCGCTCCAGGAATTCGCGGCTTCGAAGGAAGAGTTCGACATCGTCAAGAAATACGGCGACGAAGCCGAAGACCTGATGACCGCTCTGCACGACTCGATGAGGGCGATTTTCTTTTTCCGACTCCAGCCTTTCAATTGCTTTTCGCGGGCTATGGCTTTGTGGACGTCGTCATACGAGGCCCAGTACAGAAGGCGCTCAACCCCGTATTTGTCGGTGAATCCTTCTCGCAAATGGAATTTGTGCTCGAAGACTCGCTTGTGCACATTACCGCTGAATCCTATATATAGCGTGCCCGAGAGACTGCCCATGATGTAGACGCAGTAGTAACGACGTTCGTGGGACATGATTCGGAGCATTGCAGGGTTCAGGCATAACTAGTTGTGACATCGGTCACAGCGAGAGTTCGAGTAGTCCAATTCGGGAGCGTGCCTGGGGTAGGGATGTTTCGACTGCGGTCATCGCCTGGCGGCGATGCCCTCCGCTCAACATGACAGGGCTCATTGCCCCGGCCAAGGTGCGTCGGGGTCGAAACTTCTTCTAATTGCCATCGCTATTTCGCGCATTCGCGTACCGGTGAGAACACGCCTCTCTCGCGTGAGCAGAACCCGTTTGTTCAGGATTTGCATGTAATGTCCTCTCACATAGGACGGCCCAGGCAGACCGCTCTCACCGGCAGGGATTTCAACGACGGTTGGCGCTGCCGGTCCACGGCTGCCGAACGGGACGATCAACACAGTGTCGATCCGGTCACTCAGATTTCTTTCGTCGACCGAAACGATCAAGACCCAATGGCGAATGGGAGGATCGCCGAGGTTGGCAGTCCATATCTCTCCGCGCCGAGGGCTATTCATCGAAATTAATATTTGCAGCGCTATGGCAAAGTGAGGCCTCGAGTTTCCGCTCCTCGGCAGCGGCTTCTTCGCTCATATTGTCGAAATACGCGGCTGTGTCGCGGGCGAGGCGCTCGCGGTTTTCGTAGACGAGAAGCCTTTGGATGGACAGATCGATCGCCTCAGCCAGATTGCGGGCTTCGCCGGCTTTGATCAGCTTTTCGAGGTGGGCTAGGGTTTCGGCCGAAACCGTTGTGGATATTTTCTGCCGGGTTATGCGAGGGGATGTCGCCATTTCATCCTCCGGTTATAGGATAGTTTATCACGCGGTACACCCTACTTTCGCAAGATACAGTTATACCCATAAGTCATTGCAAACAATAGGGATGTTTCGCCTGCGGGCATCGCCCATCGGCGATGCCCTCCGCTCAACATGACAGAGTTCTCTCTGCGTTTATGACTTCTGAGGCTTTTCCCCTGTCATGCTGAGCGGAGGAGGGCCGTCCGTAGGACGGGCCTCCGGAGCCGAAGCATCCCTACCTTCACCCGGCTCCATCCATGGATACCACTCGCTTGCCAGGTCCAGCCAATGCGGATTTCTCGATTTAATGAGGGCGATTTTATTTTTTCGACTCCAGCCTTTGAGTTGTTTTTCGCGGGCTATGGCTTTGTGTACGTCGTCATACGATGCAAAGTAGAGAAGCCGTTCTACGGCATACTTCGCGGTAAAGCCTTCTCGGCGGTGGACCTTGTGCTCGAAGACACGCTTATGGAGATTTCCACTGAAGCCGACATAAAAAGTTCCGGACAGACTGCCCATGATGTAGACGCAGTAATAACGGCGGTCGCGGGGCATGCTTCGGAGGATTGCACGGGCTGGTCTCGTTTTTTGTGATGTCGGTCACATGGAAGGGTTTCCGTGCTCCGATTTGGGACTGGGTGCGGGTAGGGATGTTTCGACTGCGGGCATCGCCTATCGGCGATGCCCTTCGCTCAACATGACAGGGCTGTGCGTTTGACGAACCTACACCCTCAGTTCCACCACCGTAGCCCCGCCCCCACCCTCATTCTGCGGAGGCTCGGCCACTGACTCCACGTGCGGGTGCTGTTGCAAAGCCTGGCGCAGGGCTTTGCGGAGGATGCCCATGCCGCTGCCGTGGACTACGCGGATGCGGGGCAGTCCGGCGAGGAAGGCGCGGTCGACGAATTTCTCGACTTCGCGCGTGGCGTCGTCGACGTTGTAGCCGATGACGTTGAGTTCCGAAGGCACGTTCTCGTTTTCGTTGGCGATGGAGACGGAGATGCCGCGGGCGCGCGCGGCTTTCACGGGAGAATCGGCGGCGCGGGCTGTCCCCCCAGGCGAAGAACTGCTCAGCACTTCGGCAATGTCTTGGCGCGCGATCTTCATCTTCATCGCGCCCATTTCCACTTCGAAGTGGTCGCCATCAATCTGGCGTGAGATGCGCGCGGAGCGGCCTGTTGATTTCAGGCGGACAGTATCGCCCTGGCCGACTTGTTTAACTATCTTGGGCTGGGCGTGCGGGTCGTTCTCATCGGCGCCAGTCGAGTGCGCGACTACCGTGGAGTCAAACTGTTCGCGAAATTCGCGCCGCAGTTTGGCGATGCGACGTTCCGCGTCCTTCGCGGCTTTTTGCGCGGCGGTGCGGTCTTGGATTGCGTTGACAGCCTCGCGGGCGTGGAATTCGAAGTCACGGAGCAGGGTGTCCAGTTTCTTTTCCAGTTCGCGGACTTTGGTCTGCTGGGTCGTTTTTCCTTCGGTTGTTAGGCGTTGTTTCTCGCGGTCAAGTTCTTGCTGGCTTTGCTTTAGGCTCAAGCGTTCGCGAGCGGCCTCGCGAAGTTCGACGTGGAGCTTGTCGAGAAATTCGCCTACGTCGCGGGCCTGCGAAGTCATCTTCGCGCGAGCAGCCTCGATAATTGCCGGATTCAGTCCGAGGCGCTGCGCGATGTTGATTCCGGCGGAGGCTCCGGGCACGCCGATTTTCAGTTCGTAGGTTGGCTGCAGAGTGGCTTCGTTGAAGCCGACCGATGCGTTGAGCACTCCTGGCGTGTTCGCGCCGTAGACCTTTAGAGACGTGTGATGCGTGGAGATCACCGTTACGCAGCCGGTATGCACGAAGTGCGCGGCTATGGCTACGGCTAGCGCCGCACCTTCTTCGGGATCGGTAGCGGAACCTAGCTCATCCAGCAGGACTAGCGATTTCGCCGTCGCGGTGCGCGAGATGAAATCGATATTGGTGAAGTGCGCGGAGAAAGTGGAAAGATTTTGCTCGATCGACTGATAGTCGCCGATGTCGGCGAGAACGGCGTCGAAGATGGGAAGTTCGGCGCGGTCGGCGGGGACGGGTATGCCGGATTGGGCCATGAGCGAGAGCAGGCCAATGGTTTTTAGCGTAACGGTTTTGCCGCCGGTGTTGGGGCCGGTGATGACTAACTGGCGATGCGGGCTTTCGAGTTCGACGGTGATAGGGACGATGTTGAGGCCCTTTAGCTTTAGGTTGCGTTCCAGCAGCGGATGGCGCGCGTTGTGAAGAATTAGGCTTTGCTGATCTACGGTTTCGCTAGGGGCTCCCGAGATTGCGCTCGCTTCCCCCTCGGCCTCGCTCGGGGCTTCGGCTAAAGCTGGGCGGACGAGGCGTCCGCCGCTCCATTTTGCGGCGACGCAGTTGTAGTCTTCAGCGAAGCGGGCTTTGGCAAATTGAAGTTCCAGTTCGGCGAGAACTTCTGTTGAAGCTGCGATCTGTTCCGCGTTCTCACCGATGCGGCGCGTCATCTCGAGCAGAATGCGGTGAATTTCTGCCTGCTCTTCATCGAGCAGTCGGACGAGCTCGTTGTTCTGCTCAATCGTCTCCAAAGGCTCGATAAACACTGTCTGCCCGCTCGAACTCGCGCCATGCACCACGCCCTGCACGCGGCGCTTCTGTTCGATCTTCACCGGAATCACGAAGCGCTCGCCGCGAATGGTGATCAACTCATCCTGAACTGCGCCGCCGTCGGACAGTCGGCGAAGATAGCCTTGCAGCGACTCCTGAATGCCGCGGCGCTGTTTCTCGATTTCGCGACGGACGCGGGCAAGTTCCGGAGAGGCGCGATCTTCCAGCGTTCCATCGGGCTCGATTTTATTGCGGAAGAAGCGCAGGAAGTCGGAGAAATCGGGTATGCCCGCAGTCAGCGCTCGAACACAATTCCACTCCGTTCGCATGCTGGCGGGAGGGTGGAAAGCGATCATGCGCCATTCTTCGGCGCGATCGACTACGCGAATGACCTCACGAATCTCCTCAGTTTCGAGCACCGCGCCCACGATGCGCGATTTTTCAATCGCCTTCGAAACATCCATTAAGGCGGCAAAATCGAAGCTTCCGCCGACGCGGCGGAACTCGCGGATTTCCTCCGTGAGCTCTTGCTGCATGGAAATCCAGGCTGCATCGAGCGAGGGCGCGAGGGCGGCAACCTTCCTCCGGCCAAGCGGCGAAGAAGCGTAGCCGCGAAGCAATTCGCGCAGCGCCTCGAACTCAAGCACGCGTGCGGAGTTGTGGATCAGCGCATCCGACATCAGAATTATGTTACAGGAGCAGCCGCGCCGCGCGGCACTCAAGCGGGTCTAGACCTGCGCCGCAGCCAGGGCCTGGGAATCGGCCTTCCGCACGGGCAGACGCAGGATGAAGCACGCGCCACCCTCCGGATTGTTATGGCAGGTGATCTGCCCCTCGTGATCCTGGACCACCCCGTACACGGCGCTCAGGCCAAGGCCGGTTCCCTTGCCGATGGGCTTGGTCGTGTAGAAAGGATCGAACACGCGATGTGGTTCCTTGATGCCCGGCCCGCTGTCGCGGAACTGCAGGACGATCTCTTCCCGGTGCATCTGTGCGCTCACTCGCAGCAGTCCTCCGCCTTTTTCCTCCAGTGCGTCCACAGCGTTCTCCATGATCTGGACAAACGCCTGGAACAACTGGTGGCCGTCGCCCCAAACTTTTGGCAGATTGGGTTCAAGCGCGGTTTCGATGCGAATCTTGTGATCGTGCAGATGCAGATCGCGCATCTGCAGGCTGCGTTGCAGCAGCATGCGCAGGTCCACCATGGTTTTTTCGCCCGAGCGTTGTTGCGCAAAGCTGAGCAGGCTGCCGATCAGGTCGCGAGTGCGCTGTGCCTGGTGAACAATCTTGCGAACCAGATTGCCCTGTTCCTCGCGCAGTCGGTGCCGCGACCAGAGCTTCTCGGCGTCGTGCATGATGTTGGTGAGTGGATGATCGATCTCGCGCGCGGCTCCGGCCACCAACTGCCCTAACGAGGCAAGTTTTTCTCGCTGCACCAGGTGGCTTTGCAGGCGCCGCTCGTTTTCAAAGCTGTGGCGCGAATCCTCCAACAGCCGGATCAGAGCCCGATCCTGCAGATATTGGCGGATAAAGACGAAGACCCCCACTACCAGCATGGCGCACAGCACCGTGAACAGGCGAAAGGTGCGGGCAAGCGCGGGTGCATCATCCCAGAGAAACGCCCAGAGGCCAAGAACGGGCAAGGAGAGAATCGCGAGCATCGCCAGGCGCAGGGCCATCGCGCCCCATCGGTCATCGGTGTTGGGCCGCACAATTTCCATCTCCCATTCGCGCGCGCTTAGCGCGGTCGCGGTCATCCAGCTAATGGCGGCGATCAGAGGCACGTCGTAGAAGCTGCCGCTGTAATATCTGCCGATGCTCACCTCCCAGTTCACCAACTGCGACGCTACGGCATAAGCCGCACTGGCGCCCATCAGGTGCAGATACAGCCTCCTCCACCCGGCCGTGGCTCCGTGGGCAACAATAGCCAGCATCGCGACGACGACACCGCTCTCCACCATATAAAGCACGCCGTAGCTGCGGTCATAAAGAGAGACATTCACGGTTATATATTGCGAAGGAAACACCAGGAAGGCGTAGAGGAATAGCCACCAGACCAGCAGCAGAAGAAAATCGAACGTGCCCGCGCGGAAGGATTGTTCGCTCTCCGAACGGTGCGGGCGCAGGGCAACTGCAGCGATCATCGGAATCAGGTGAACGAACAGAAACACATCCATGAACCACGGATCGGGCAAATCAAGATGGCGTATGCCTTCGAAATACGCCCAGCCACCGAGGTTCGTGGACCACAGTAAACATCCGGCTCCCATGAGCGCCCAGAAGCGGCGGGTCGCCCCGCTGGCTGCCACGGCGCTTGCCAGCATCACGATGCCGGCGGCAAGCGTAAGCAGGAAGTCGGCAAAATCGGTTACGGCAGTGAGAGCGGGGCCGCGCGGCAATACCAAGACCGTCAGCGCGAACACTACCGTGATCGCGCCGGCGCACAAAAACCAGCGATGGCCTCGAAACGCACTCATCCGAGCCAATCTTATGGGGAGGATTCGCGATTGTTAGATTACTTTCAAAGGAAGGCATATTACTTTCGTCACCGGTGGGGGAAGGCTAATCGGGCCTTGGCTGATGGCGCTGTGACGCAAATCCTTGCGGCTCAGTGCCTTCCTGCTAGAATGAGCCTGAGCATGCGGCGTTGCCAGGCCGCTTCCGGCTGCCCACCGCGTGCCGCGTTTTCAACGGAACGCATCTTTTCACGCTCATACTCTGGTGTTCCTATGACTTTTCCCATCACCCGTCTTCGCCGTCTGCGACGCACCGAGCCGCTTCGCAACCTGGTACGCGAAACCCGCCTTACTCCTGACGCTTTCGTTTATCCCATGTTCGTTTGTCCCGGGGAAGGTGTGCGCAAGCCGGTTGGATCCATGCCCGGCGTGTGCAACCTTTCCGTGGATGAGGCAGTGAAAGAAGCGCAGGAGGTCCGCTCTCTCGGCATCCCGTCGATCATTCTTTTCGGCCTGCCCGATAAGAAAGATGAAGTAGCCACCGGCGCCTGGGCTGAGGATGGCATCGTGCAGCAGGCCGCGCGCGCCATCAAGCGTGAAGTGCGCGACTTGATTCTGATGGGCGATGTTTGCCTGTGCGAATACATGTCCCACGGGCATTGCGGAATCGTGAAGCCCGGACTTTCTCCGCAATCGCTCGGCGCGGCGGCGCGGGACGCGTGGAAAGCAAGCGGAGCGGGGCTGAAGGCCGTTAAAAACGAAGACGACAAGAGGAAAGTCATCGACGAGCTGGCCTCGATTGCCGAAGGCGTTGTTTCAAGTTTCGAAATCGACAATGATTCCTCGCTCGAACTCTTAGCGCGCACAGCCGTTTCACTCACGCGCGCGGGAATCGACATCATCGCGCCTTCTGACATGATGGACGGCCGAGTGGCCGCCATTCGCCGCGCTCTGGATGACTCAGGCTTCATCAATACCCCAATTCTTTCTTACGCGGCGAAGTTCGCGTCGGGATTTTACGGCCCGTTCCGCGAAGCCGCGGATTCCGCTCCCCAATTCGGCGATCGCCGCTCCTATCAGATGGATGGGGCGAACGTGCGCGAAGCCATGCGCGAAATCGAACTGGATATCGAGGAAGGCGCGGACATGATCATGGTCAAGCCCGCGATGCCCTATCTCGATGTGATTGCCGCCGCACGTTTGCGCTTCGATCTGCCGCTGGCGGCGTATCAGGTCTCCGGCGAATACGCCATGATCGAAGCCGCGGCGCGCAACGGCTGGATCGAGCGCGACCGCGTCATGATGGAATCCCTGATGAGCATTCGCCGAGCCGGCGCAAGCATCATTCTGACCTACCACGGCAAAGACGCAGCCCGCCTATTGGCGTAAATTGCACTGGCCATGTGGATTGCACTGGCCATGTGGATTGCACTGGCCATGTGGATTGCACTGGCCATGTGGATTGCACTGGCCATGTAGCGACGGACGCCTTCGTCCGTCCCGCCGAGCAACGCGAGGCGGAACAGCACCTGCCGCTCGGAATGCGGCGGCAGACATCGTTCCTCCACTCCGGCCTCGTTCCCGGGCCGGGAACTGAGTGCGGAGCGTCGGAATGACAGAGCTTAGGGTTTCCCCCTAACTTGCCCGCGGCAGCGGCTTATCGCTCGTCGCAAAGTCCGCACTCGCCTCCCCTGCCGACGCAATGTCACGAGCCCCGGTGTTCTCCAGAATCTCTTTCGCCCGCTTGGTCCACTCCGAATTATCCGAGTGCACCGAGAGAAGAATGCCGCCCTCCCGAATGCGGCCTTCGTAGCGCTTCGCTTCATACTCGGGAATGCCCATGCCGATAAGCGCCCCGGCGATGCCGCCAATCACGCCTCCCGCACCGACTCCCGCCAGCGCAGCCATGATCGGACCAGCCGCGATGAACGGCCCAATACCCGGAATCGCCAGCGCACCAATCCCGGCCAGCCATCCTAAAGCTCCTCCAATCACTGCGCCTGTTCCGGCGCCGGTGGTAGCACCCTCAGGCGCTTTCGTGCCTTTCTCGTGAGCAAAATCTTTGGTGCCCACATTTTCAGGAAACAGCACCGAAATATCGGTGTTGCGAAAGCTCGACGCCTTCAGCGTCTCCACCGCTACTTCCACGCTGTTATAGTCCGGATAAATCCCAAATACTGCCGTATTTTTCCCCGCCATGCATTCCTCCCGCGAAATTAAGTTGTGATTCCCCTGCCAACACTCAGACGAAGCGGGCAGACGAAGTGGGCAGACGAAGAGCGGGCGATTGCTGAACGTAATTGGATTTGCGGCGTAAACTCTAAACGCCTTCGGTTCCGGTGCGCGAGAAGCGGCTGCGAACCCGTCCGCCGATGTCCTGCACCTTTTCGCCAATCTGGTTGCGAATTTCTTCCCCGCTGGCGGGAGCAAACAGGATGGCCGCGCCAATGCCCACGCCCACTCCCGCAGCAAAGCTCAGCACGTTACGCATCGTATTGCTGTGGCCGGGATAAATATCTTCTGCCCGGTCGCGCAGATCGGAGACGCGGTCGGCAGCGCTGTCCAGGCTGTCACCGACGCGGTCGCGCACTTCGCCGGTAAAGCGGTCGGTCTGTTCGAGAAAATAAACGGCGGTCTTCAGGATTGATTTGATCAGCTTATTCATCGGGTTGCCACCTCTCCATACTTGTTTAAAGAATGCGCTCACAAAGTAAGTCTACGAGGATTAGTTGCAGAAAACGACGTGGGGGCTTGCCGGATCGGAATAATTTGGGCAGAATGCCTTGCCAAACCAGGATGGACTACCAAGACGCTCAGATCGCTGAGATCTACGATGCCGCTAACCCGTGGTCTTGCATGGGGCGCAGAAAGTGACTGCCAGAGTCGAAAATACCAGCACGATTGCACGCTTCATCCGATGCTCCTTGGTTTCGTTTTTGAGGCAGACGACAATGAACTAGACGCGGCGGTTGGATATCGGTTAGCCGGAAAGCAGCCCCCCTCACCACGCCTCTGTTCGTTTTTTGTAACAAAGATCGGTTCCTTGTCACTATTCCTCTAGCGACGAGTATAGTTTTGCGTCCGAAACTTTGGGGTGTCGTGGACCATTCGGCTACGGCACAAGCGGATGGTCCGCCTTGACGGTTCTGCGGGAGGCGAACATGAAAGTCTTCGGGGCCGGCGCGTTCCACCAACGCCACGCGGGTTGGGCGTTGTTGACACTGCTGGTCAGTTTTTCGTTTTCGAACGGCACTGCACAATCGCTGTCCCCAACTCAACTTCAAGTCGACGATGCCGACCTTTCCGACGGCCGCGTTCACTTCAAGCCCAGCAGCTGTGACGTTGAACCTGCGCCCTCGCCAGAAAACCTGCAACAGATGAGCCAGGCGACGGGCACGTCGCGCTATAGCCTCTTTGTCGACATCAACAAAACCTCCTTCTTTTACGGATCCTTCGTCTACCCGTTCTACGTAGCCAGGGCAAGCGCCAGTCCCCAACTTCAGATGTGTGTTTTCCGCGTGCAAGCTACTCCATCCGGAGTCTTCGTCGATCAGATGGCGGATGTGACGGTGCATATAAAAGGCGATGCCGGGCAGATTGAGGACGGCTCTGTAACCATCCCTCTGCACAACAGCTCCTATCGGGAGCCGATTCTTCGTGCCGAACCGCCCTCGCCTTTTGCCAGCGTCAGTTTGAGCGGGCAATATCCGGTGCCGGTTAAAATCTCCAATCTGCTTCACGATTTGCCGGTCACCCTCAATGCAATCAGGCTAGCCGAGGATAACCCGCCGGAATGGCAGGTGCTGCCTCAGGGAAAATTCAATCTTTCCCAGCAAGGCCAGCTACAGCCAGGGCAAACGCTGGATGCGGGCGTGGAAGTGACTCTCGTTCCCAATCGCTGGCACGCGTTAGGCGCTTCCATCTTTCCCATTGCACCCAATAAAGCACAGGAAACCGTTCATCTGAGCATTGATTTCAATACTCCGGGGGGGATCCCGGGCACGCTCGAGGTCCCGCTTCCCCTTCGCTTCAAACCTTCCTTCTGGAATCTGGCGTTGGCGGTTTTTATCGGCGCGCTGGTTGGAAGCGGCGTGGGGTTGCTGTTTCCCGCGGACAAAGATCGGCTGAAGTGGTATAAAGCGATGCCGATTGCGATTGGTTTGGGGATCATCGCCGAAGTTGTGGGGATGATCCTGGTCAACGGGGACAGCGAATTTCGTTTGCTCGGATTTGAGTTGGATCCCTACCAGCTTTTGCCCGCAAGCTTGGTCGGGGTTTTGGTCGGCCTGGCGGGATTCCGCAGTGCCGATGCCTTTCTCGGAATGTTTAAGAAGAAGGACGCATCACCATGACGATCGTTGCCAGTTCGATCAGAACTCTACGCGCTCTCCTGTTGATGGTTTTACTGGGGGCGTTGCTTGCCCGCGCGCCAATGGCCCAGGCGCCTGCGCAAGGCGCGAGCAGGCCACACTCGCCAATCGCAATTAGCGCTTTGCCTTCCGGCATGGTCGCGATCTTGGGCTCCCGGGGAGGCTTGGCGCTGGTCAATCCGGCGACCGGTCAGCGAACTCCGGTGAAAACGAGTTTAGGTAACTTCACTCCGCTCGACATGACGGCGGTGCACCTCGGTGATCAGGACTTTATTTTCGTCACAATGTATTGGGCATTCTCTTCCCAGTCCAGCCAGGGAAACGAGGCCTTGATTGTGCAATATTCTCCCGAGGGTCAGGAGGTTCACAAGTGGTCCGCGTTAGGACGGATTCTCGCCGGCATCGCCGTCGACGCGAACCGCCGGGTTGCTTACCTGGGCAGTGCGAATAGCGGAGACATTTCGCAGCTCAACCTGGACGACCCATCCTCGCCCAAGGTCGTCATGCACGTGGCCGGAGCTTCCACGATCGGGCCCGTGGCGCTGGATACTGAGCGTCAGCGACTGTTTGCCGCCGATCTTGGAAGTGGCAGCATCTACACGATCGACCTCGCCCATCACAAGCCGCGGCAGCTGGCCTCTGGCGCAGGCGAACCAGCGGCGCTCAGCTACGACTCCTCTCAGCATAAGCTTTACATTGCTGATGCCAGCCGCCACCGTATCTCACAGGTCTCTACGGAAGCCGCACGAGGCAAGCTGACCGACTTTTATGCGCCATCCGAATTACGAGAGCCCCGCGGCGTCTCTGTTGCGCCGGATCACACCGTATGGGTGGCTGATTTCGCAACCGGAGATGTAATCCACCTCTCCCAAGCCGGTAAAGTGCTTACCACTATCCAGCCTTGACTGGAGCTCGCCCCCGACTAGCCGATTCTTGAGGTGTACCAACCGGGGAGGTTGGCTCGGAACAACGAAACCGCACTCTTGAGAGCGCTCCGCTTAAACTAAGCTTGGACGGACACCCGACGGTTCTTCTTTGCTGCCAATTTTCTTTTTTCTCTACGCTCCCGCGCTTTGTCCCTGAAACTTCACCTGCGGCAACTGGCGGTCTTCTTCTGCCACTTTGAACAAATCGCGCCGTTTCAGCTCCATGAAGCTGGCCACGAAGACTTCGGGGATTTGGCCGATGCGGGTGTTGTAGGTGTTGACGTCGTCGTTGAAAAATTCGCGGCGGTCGGCGATGCGCTCTTCGAGTTCGCTGATGCGGGATTGCAGCTTGAGAAAATTATCGTTGGCTTTGAGTTGCGGGTAATTCTCGGCAACGGCGAACAGGCCGGTAAGGGCGCTGGTCATTTTGGCGTCGGCCTGAGCTTTTTGCGCGACGCTGGCGGCGTTCATCGAAGCAGCGCGGGCTTGCGTCAGCGCGACCAGCGTTTGCTGCTCGTGCTGCATATAGCCTTTCACGGTTTCCACCAGGTTGGGGATTTCGTCATGGCGCTGCTTGAGCAGCACGTCGATGTTGGCCCAGGCGCGGTCATTGTCGTTGCGCAGGCGCACAAGTTCGTTATAGAGAATTGCGACGTAGACGCTCACGCCTACGATGAAGAAAAGGAAGACGGCAGCTTCGATCATGATTCGGCTCCGGGCTAAAAAGCTCTCTTCTTAAGCGCCATTCACACGTTACCCACCTTTAGTGAAACAAGGGTACGTTCAGGAAGGCAAGTACCAATCGGGAAGCGGCGAAGGTCACCGAATGAAGGCAGGCAGAAGAGCGGAAAACCAAAAGGGCTGAGCCATCCGGCCCAGCCCCTACTGACCTCACTCGACAATTTTACGGTTTGTGCGGCGTCAGGTCGCAGGACTGCTTCACTTCGCCAAGATTGAGACCGTCCGGCGAGAATTCGACGATCTGGGTTCCCGATCGGGTACGGACTTCGATATTGAAGACTTGCGCACCCATCATTCCGCGAACCGTGCCCTTGTCCATGGAGAGGAAGCGGCCCCGCACCCAATTCCAGCCCTTATGGTCGTGATACCCGTCGATGCGGACCATCACTTCCATCTTCGGCTGGCCCCAAAATCCCGGATAATCAGGCCGGCCCAGGCGCGCGCCGAGGTTGAAATCGGAATACTGATATTTGCCGTTGGTGCAAACCACCTCGACCCGCGGCTTGTAGTTCGGGTCCTGGGGAAGATAGTTGTTGGAGAGCAGTTCGAAACGCGCTTTCTTGGCGCCGGTCATCTTGTCTTCCGAGCGGAAGACCATCCACTTTCCCCCGGCGCTCACGCCATCCTGCTCGTTGTCATAGGGGCTCATCGCGCCTTGGGCGAAAGCCGCAAGAGACATAAGCAGCACGAACGCCACGGCCGCCGCGATCTGGCCCAATTGATCATTATTCTTAGCTAAATACATAACTTTCAAGGTTTTCCCTCCCATACACCTAAATTCCTATCATATTGAACCCGAAAAACGCCCCAGAGTTGCATGGCACCGGTTGCCCAAGCGGATGCGGCAGATGGGGAAGAAATACTCCTTTACAGGCGGAACTGAAAAACATAGACTCGGGGCTGCTGTTTCCCCCCAAAGGCCGGCCACCGGCGCGACATTTGCCACACAATTAAGGAGCTACTACCATGGCGTGCCTTGCCAATGTACTCACCCGACCTCTCTGCCGGCCTGGTAGCAGCTCGGCGCGCCGCGTTTTCCGTGGCGTCGCCGTCTCACTCGTCCTCGTAGCCGCCTTCAGCCTGCCTGTTGCCGCCCAGGTTTCCGTTACCACCTACCATTACGACAACTATCGTACCGGCTGGAACTCTGCGGAGAAGACGCTGACGCCGAACGCGGTGCACGGTTCCTCATTTGGCGTGCAGGTCACAGTTCCCTTGGACGACCAGGTGGACGCTCAGCCCCTGGTAGTACCAAAGGTGAAAATCACCGCCGGCAACTACCAGGGCTTGCACAACGTTGTCTATGTTGCCACCGACAACAATTCAATCTACGCCATCGATACCACCTCCGGCACGCTGCTTTTGCAGCCCAATTTCGGGCCGCCGGTGGTCACGCCTCTCGGTTGCGGACGCAACAATCCTGACGTCGGCATCAACTCGACTCCGGTAATCGACCTCACCAGCAACACTCTCTACGCGATGGTCTACACCCAGCAATCATCGGGCCCGGCGTATTACCTTCATGCCCTCGATCTCGGCAGTTTGACCGATAAAGTGCCGCCACAATTGGTGAGCGCTTCGCACACGCTAAGCGACGGAAGCACATTTTCCTTCAATGCTACCTATCAGCGCCAGCGTCCGGGTCTGTTGCTGGCCAATGGAAATATCTATGCGGGCTTCGGCAGCTTTTGCGACTTCTCGCCGAATCTCTCTCGCGGTTGGGTGCTGGGATGGCAAACAGGAACTCTGACGCCTCTCCCGGGCAATGAATTGACGGATATGCAAGCGTCCGATACCGGCGATTTTTTTCTCGCCTCGGTCTGGATGTCGGGCTACGCGTTAGCCTCAGATGACTCCGGCAACGTTTTGTTCGTCACCGGGAATTCCGACAAAAGCGTGCTGACCTATGACGGAGTCACGGATATTCAGGAAAGCGTGGTTGCAGTGTCGTCGGATTTGAGCACCGTGGTTGATTTGTTCACGCCGGACGACGTCTTTGACCTGGATCAGCACGACCTGGACTTCGGCTCCGGTGGAGTGATGGTCCTGCCCGATCAGCCAGGTTCGACTCCGGAGTTGGCGGTTGCAGTCGGCAAAACCGGATCCATGTTCTTCATGAATGAGCAGAATCTGGGCGGCTACAATCCAGAATCGAACAACGTGCTCGGCACTTACGCGGTCGGGCCTTGCTGGTGCGGCCAGTCCTATTTTGTCGATCCCACGGATGCCGCCGGGCGGGTAGTGAGCAGCGGCGGCAGCAGGATTATTGTATGGAAAGTGCTGACCTCGCCGGCGCCCTCGTTGACGGAAGTTACGACTTCCCCGAAGCTCACCACCCCGGATACCGGGTTCTTCACCACGGTTTCTTCCAACGGCACGTCAAACCCCATCATCTGGGCACTCTCGCGGAATTCGGGCAAGCAGACAACAATTTCCCTTTACGCGTTCCAGCCGGATCTTGGCGGCACGACGATGAAAACCCTCTATACCGGGACGGCCGGAACCTGGCCAGTCGATGGAACCAACAGCAATCTGGTTCCCGTGGTGGCCAACGGCCGTGTGTTTGTGGCTTCGTATAAGGAATTAGTGATTCTGGGCCTGACGCCCAAATCGGGCGGTTCGAACTAGAACCATGTCTAATTCGCCTACTACAGCAGATAGTTGTCCCAGGCCCACATGCAAAAAAGCGCTTTACAGCCGGGGCGAGAAAACATACACTCTGGTGCTGTTCCCCCCTCGGCCAGCACACGGCCGCCTCTAAAAATCTCAGGAGCCATCACTTATGCCACTCCGTCCAAGCGAACGCGGTTTCGTGCGTCGTTCAAAAGCGACCGTTGCTGGGAGACTCATCTCCATTGCAGTGGTTCTGGCCGGCAGCGTTTTCGCCGCCGCGCAGGTTTCGGTCACCACTTATCACAACGACAATTACCGCACCGGCTGGAACTCCCAGGAAACTGCTCTCACCCCGACTGCGGTTCACGGAACTTCCTTCGGAGTACTGAATACCATCACACTTGACGATCAGGTAGACGCGCAGCCCCTGGTTGTCGCTAACGTGAACATTACCGCCGGCAACTACCAGGGAGTTCACACGGCGGTCTATGTGGCAACGGAAAATAATTCGATCTATGCCATCGATACCACCAGCGGCACCGTGCTATTGCAGGTGAATCTCGGGCCGACGGTGGTGAACCCGCTGGGATGTGGCAAGAGCGGGGATGTTGGCATCAATTCGACTCCTGTGATCGATCTTTCCAGCAATACGCTTTATGCAATGTCGTACACCCAGCAGTCGAGCGGACCGGCCTACTACCTGCACGCGTTGAATCTAGGCAATCTGACCGACAACGTTCCCCCGCAGTTGGTTTCGGCATCGCACACGCTCACCAATGGCAACACGTACTCGTTCAACCCAAAATATCAGCGGCAGCGGCCCGCACTGCTGATGGCCAACGGCAACATCTACGCGGCTTACGGCAGCTTCTGCGACCAACACCCGAATCTTTCGCGCGGCTGGATCCTGGGATGGCAGACGGGAAGTTTGACTCCTCTTCCCGGCAATACGCTGACGGATACTCAAGCCACCGATACGGACAACTATTTCCTGTCGTCAATCTGGATGTCCGGTTACGGACCCTCCGCGGATGACGATGGCAATGTCCTGTTCGTTACAGCCAACTCGGATCCCGATATAGATACCTACGACGGCGTGACGGACATTCAGGAAAGCACGGTGCAGCTATCCTCGGACCTTTCGACGGTTCTCGATTTGTTCACGCCTTCGAATGTGTTCTACCTCGATCAACACGACCTCGATTTCGGATCCGGCGGAGTCATGGTACTGCCCGATCAGCCCGGTTCGGTTCCGTACCTGGCGGTTGCGGCGGGCAAGACCGGATCGATGTTCCTGATGAACGAGCAAAATCTCGGAGGCTATTCCAGCACTGGCAACAACGTCCTCGGCACGTACACCATCGGCGACTGCTGGTGCGGTCCCTCGTACTTCGTCGATCCCAAAGATGGCGCTGGGCGCGTAGTGAGCAGCGGCGGCAGTACGGTTCGCGTGTGGAAGGTTGTGACTGGAACATCGGCGCCGACTCTGACTCAGGTCACGCAATCGCCGCTACTCGCGAGCGCCGGGTCCGGTTTCTTCACCAGCGTCTCTTCCAACGGAACGGCGAATCCCATCATCTGGGCACTGGCACGGCCCAAGCCCACGCAGACGAACGTGAACCTTTATGCTTTCTCGCCCGATATTGGCGGGGGAACCACCATGAAACAGCTTTACGAGGGCACGGTGGGCACATGGCTGCTGAAGGGAAGCAACACCAATCTAATTCCCGTCGTCGCCAACGGCGAAGTTTTTGTGGCATCGTACAAGCAACTGGTGATTTTGGGATTGAAGCCGGCGGGAGGCAAAAAGAAATAGCGGTTACTTCCCCACATCGATCTTGAGATCGATATACACCTGCGGCCGGTCGTCGAACTGGCTCACCGAGCGCGTGTCGCTTTTGCGGTTGTTGAACTGCGCGTACACCTCGTAGTCCACAGTAGATAATCCCGGGAAACGGTAGGTACCATCCTGCCCCACAATGTAAGTCTTCACCGCGTGCGTGCGCAGGTTGCTGAGGTAAACGATGGCGCCGGAGACGGGATTATCCTGCTGGTCGAGCACCTTCCCTGAAAGCAGTCGGCCCTGTTGTTTCTCCTTCTTGTCGGCCGCGATGCCGTTCGCTGAAATCAGAAGCAAGAGCCCGCATACCAGCAGGGCGGCATTTCGAAGCGACAATCTGGGAACCATGGCGGAGTGATGATCCTTTTCTTTTTGCCGGCCTTCGGCAGTCGGCTGGCAGAAAGCTATTGCGCCAGATGCAAGCCGATGTCTACGCGTTCATCATACTCCACGTGCACCGGAACCTCTTCCGTGAGGTGCACGGGATGGCCGTCGCTCGTCTTCACCCCCTTCAAATCGGCGCCCACAATGTAATCCTCTTTGCCCGCGGCCACGCGCAAGGCAAACTCCCCGTGATGGTCGGAATAAAGCTCCCACTTGGGTTTTTTGTCGGAGGCGCGGCGAATCAGAACTCTCACGCCGTACACCGGATGATCGTCCGGACCCCACACCGTGCCAAAAATCAGCGCGTAAGGATCGGTGGGCTTCAGTTTTTTTGGCGAGGAATCAGCCTTGGCCGGCGAGCACTGGGATCCCACAGCACACATCAGAAAAAGCAGGAGGGAAAAAGCAAAGGAGCGTTCCAGCCTGGAAACCCGCGAGCCGTTACTCGTCACCTTCTTCGGTCTCCACTTCTTCTTCCTCGTCTACGTATCCCTCTTCCACTGCTTTCAGCTCTAGCGGGTCGATGGTGATGACTTCGAAGTCCGTGCCGCACTCCGGGCAGGAGATCACTTCACCTTCGTCGACCTCGTCTTCTTCGACGTCGAGATCGGTTTCGCATTCAGGACAAAGCACCATGATTTCTACACTCCCCGTTCCGTACGCTGGTTAGATACCCTTGATAATATTTAGATTCTTCCCCGCCACAGGTCAAGGGGGCGAGGGCTGTAGGGGGCAAAGATTTATAATTTTGCGGAACTGCCGCCAGCCTTGACATTTCATCCCGCGGAGCTTAGATGACTTTTCCGATCCCACGACGATGGCTTTTGACGACCGTTGCTTTGCTGAGTGTTGCCGCAGCAGCGCAGAATCAGAGCGAGCCTGAAATGACGGCTCCCACCGAACTCATGCCAGTAGATGCTCAGATTGCGACGGCGCTACAACAGATTTCCGCCGCGCAGATACGTGCCAATATCGAGAAGCTGGTGAGCTTTGGCACGCGCTCCACCATCTCCGCGCAGGATGCGGCCGCGATCGCCTCCGGCCGCGGCGTGGGCGCAGCCCGCGAGTGGATCAAATCAGAATTCGAGCGCTATTCCAAGGACTGCGGCGGATGTCTGGAAGTGAAGACCGATACTTTCACCGAGCCCGCCGCCGATCGCATTCCGCAGCCCACAGAAATCACCAATGTTTATGCGGTGCTGAAGGGTACCGATCCGGAAAATGCGAAGCGCATCGTTCTGGTGACCGGCCATTACGATTCGCGTAACAGCGACACATTTAACGTCAAAGATGACGCGCCCGGCGCAAACGACGATGGCAGCGGCACCGCCGTCAGCCTGGAGTGCGCTCGAGTCTTGAGCAAGCAGAAGTTTCCCGCCACGATTATTTTTCTGACTGTTGCAGGCGAGGAACAAGGCCTCAACGGCAGCAAACATTTCGCAACGATGGCGAAAAATCAAGGTTGGGATCTGGAAGCTGTTTTGAATAACGATATCGTCGGCGGAGACAAAAGCGCCGAGCAGGATCATTCCCTGGTGCGCGTCTTTTCCGAAGGCGTCCCTGCCGCGGCCACAGAACAGGATATCCGCCGCATTCGCGCCCTCGGCGGCGAGAACGATTCTTCTTCACGCGAACTGGCGCGCTACATCGCAGATGTAGGCCGATCCTACGACACCGGCGTCAAGCCGCGGCTCATCTTCCGCCTGGATCGCTACCTGCGCGGCGGCGATCATTATTCCTTCAATCAGGAAGGATTCGCCGCTGTCCGCTTCACCGAATATCGCGAAGACTTTCATCACCAGCATCAGAACGTCCGCACCGAAAACGGCATCGAATACGGCGATCTCCCCAAATTTGTCGATTTCGATTACGTGGCGCACGTGGCCCGCCTGAATGCCGCCACGCTGGCCTCGCTCGCCTCGGCGCCGGCTCCTCCGGCCAACGTGCATCTGCTGACAAAGAACCTCGAAAATGACTCCACGCTCACCTGGGAGCCTTCGCCCGGCGGTTTGGCCTCCAGTTATGAGATTCTCTGGCGCGCGACCTCGAGTCCGGATTGGGAGCACGTGGAAAAGGTCGGAAACGTCACCCACGCGACGATGCAACTTTCTAAAGATAATGTCATCTTTGCTGTGAGGGCGGTCGATGGCCACGGCCATCCGAGCCTCCCTATCGTGCCCTTGCCCGAACGCTGAGTTCGGTGTCTACTTCTATCAGGAGCGAACTGTCTTGCGCGGTCGAGAGATGACATTGAGTTTTCCGCCTTTTACCAGGGCGGTGATATGGCTGCTGGGAATCAACACCGCCATATTTCTGGCGCTATCCGCCTTCGGATCGCGCGCGGTCACGCAGTGGGTGTTCCAGTATTTAGGGCTGGTACCCGAGATGACGATTTTTCACTTCTTCATCTGGCAACTCGTCACCTACAGCTTTATTCACTTCGCCTTCTGGCACTGGTTCGGCAACATGCTCGGCCTGTGGATGTTCGGCGCGAGCTTTGAAGCCTCCTGGGGGATGCGGCGTTTCCTGGAACTGTTTTTCTCGGGCGTGATCGGCGCCGCCCTGACCACCATCATTTTCTCCTTCGCCCACATCCTGGCCACTCCCGCCACGGTTACCATCGGCGCCTCCGGCGGCGTTTTCGCCATTCTCATGGCCTTCGGCATGGTTTTTGGCGAGAACGAAATCATGATGATTCCGTTTCCCTTCCTCATCAAGGCGAAGTATTTCGTTCTGATTCTGATCGTCGTTACGGTTGCCCTGTCCATCAGCGGCGGAGGCGGTGTCGCCTACTTAGCCCACCTTGGCGGGCTGCTATTCGGATATCTCTATGTGAAGTTCTCACCGGCCCGCGGCATGTCGCAGGGCTTCTCGCTTTCCGAGTGGTATCACGGGGCCAATAATTCCGACTATCGCTGGAAGCGCCGTCGTGCAGCCAGAAAGTTTGAAGTCTACATGCGCAAGCACGACTGCCAGGTCCATTTCGATGAGCACGGCAATTACGTTCCGCCAGATGATGACGCGCGCAAAGGCAACGGCGGATCGAAATCGGGCTGGGTGAACTAG
>CAVQHS010000019.1:0-12281 GCA_963712385.1 uncultured Acidobacteriaceae bacterium | reverse complement strand
GGGTAGGGCATGGCTTCAGCCATGACTCAGTTAGAACCTGAACTGAAACTCAGCATGTTGTGAGTAAGTCGTTAGAACCTGAATGACTGAGAAGCAATAACTGATAACTGTGCGCCGACGAGTTTAGCGTCTTGTCGATTTTGCAAAACAAAACCAATCTATTCAGTTGTGAGGTTTCGTCCTCACGATCTTTGAAAGTTCGTTGGGCGTCTGATTACAAGTCAGATGATCTGACACAGAGATGGCGTCGAGAGATCCTTCGGCTGCGAAGTGCGCAGCCTCAGGGTTTCGGCAGCAGGCTCCCATTTCGCCGCCTGACGGCGGCTTCATTCACGCCTGCTAAGCGCCTCAATTTGTCGGTGATCTTACCGCGGGGGATCCACCCGTTCCCATCCCGAACACGGAAGTTAAGCCCCGCTGGGCCGATGGTACTGCACGCGAAAGTGTGTGGGAGCGTAGGTAGTTGCCGGCATAAATAAAGGCCAGTCTGAGAAATCAGATTGGCCTTTTCCTTTACGCAGAAATGCAATCAAGAACGATGCGGGTGGGGATTTTGACTTCCGTGCCTCGTCCCGGTTTGCTACGATTTCAATATGGCAACCGCGAAACCAACTCAGAGTCGTCGAACTGAAACGACGCCTTCCCCTCGCGGTCGCAAAATCATGGAAACATGGTTGGCCTTTTCCTTCTGAACACATCTAGGCAGCGCGTTCGCTCTCTTCCTCAATCGGCCCATTGACCAGACGATCCCATTTTTCGTCTTCCTCGCGTGGACCGTTGACCACTCGCTCCCATTTTTCATCTTCCTCGCGTGGACCATTGACCACCCGGTCCGCTGTTTTAGGTTTTGAGGCATCTGCACTTGTCATGGCTGCTCCTTTCTTCGGGCCCGGCTGCAGCACGGCCCGATACGACACCAAGCCGACACTTTGTGCCGCCTTGGGGGCGCATCACTTCTACTTTTGCGGAGGTGGACAGGTTTGATCCGACCGCGCTGCCTCTCAGGAAGGAGGCGCGGATGACAAAGCAGCACGGTTGCAGCGTCCGGTCAATCCGTCCCGCCTCTGTAAAGATAGATACCGTATGCGAGCATTTTGGTTGTATCCTGCGCCCCGCTGGGCCGATGGTACTGCACGCGAAAGTGTGTGGGAGCTCTTCGGCTGCGCTCAGGGTAAACTGCGGTAGTTGCCGGCATAAATAAAGGCTATCAACAGGAATGTTGTAGCCTTTTCCTTTGGTGTGAATGTGGTGCGGGCGCCCTCGCCCGCAAACGCATGCAGTGGAAAATAACTTCGAAGTAGAGCAGACTCCGCCCGAGGACCTCGGATGCGGCCTTTTACCGGGGAAATCCGCTTCTCACAAGATTTCGGCTTCTGGCGGGCGAGGGCGCCCGCCCCACATTGACAACTTCAACTCGGAATCAACCCATAACCACCGATAGTCCTCCGGTCTTTGCACCAGTCTCCTCCTCACCGGATTCTGCCTAATGTATTCCGCCTTCTCCTTCAGGCTCTCATCCGACCGCAGCACATGATCGAACGATTCCTCCTCCCACACAGGGCCGCAGCGGCGCTGCCCCTTGTTGATGCGATGTGCCGTAGAGCCCTTCATGCACTGCAGAATATCGAGCAGAGGAACCGGCCATCCATTGGCATCGCGAAGGCGCTGCAACAGCAAATGCACGTGGTCCGGCATGACCACAACAGCGTGAAGATGAATTCGTGGCGCAGGTGTCGGACGAGTGCCGCCCGCTATCCGCAGACCGCCCTCACGAAGACAATGTTCGAGCACGAGTTCCCGTGCCGCGTCCGGCAACTGCCAGCGTGCAGTGCAGAAAGTAACAAACAGATCTGCATCCGCCTTCTGCAAATGCGGAAGCCGCCTCAGGTAACGATACTTCGCTAGTGGCGTGGTGGACATGTTGTGTAAGGGCGGGTGCCCTTCGGGCCTCGCTCGAGGCAGGCTCCCCCAGCAAGCTTAATCAGTCGAATGCCCGTTGACTGTGATAAACAAACAGCGCCGGCGTGTGGATTTCGCGGCCCTAAGGACGCAGCGTTGGCGGTGGACGCGTTCGCGGGCGAGGGCGCCCGCGCCACACGTGTGGGAGCCCTTCGGCAAGCTCAGGGTAAGCTGCGGTAGTTGCCAGCATAAATAAAGGCCATCGAGAGAAATCTCGGTGGCCATTTCCTCTTAATTGGTCATGCAGAGCTTCTCGAAGGAGTCGTGGAGGCGAAGACTCTGCTTTAAATACTTCCGCTCGTCCTGCCCCATCTTCGCGCTGGCGAGCAACATTGCCGTTCGGGATAGAGATGAAGCCGATTGCAGGCTGTGGAATCTGCGGTGGCACTTTTTTCTGGAGCGTAGCTGTCTAATCATTCCTCCAGGGGATCCAATTCACTAGCCTTGGAGGAAAATCTGGAATTCGTTCCGGAGCGGCGTCGATGTTTGCGGCAGACGGTGCGCGCGCCGGCGTTTGCCAGCTTTGACGGGGTCAGCGGAGGGATGATCCTGGACTTGAGCCAGGAAGGTTTGTCGATGCAGATCAACCATCGCCCCGACGCGGCTCGCGACGGCCAGTCTTCGACAAGTTCCATTCTTGAGCGAGGCCGCCGCGTTCGGATGGAGCTCGAACTTCCCGAAGCGACGGCCCAAGTCACGTGGTCGAAACTTGAAACTACCGGCTACATTGCGTGGGCGGATGCGCTGGGACGCGCCGGGGTGCGCTTTTCGGATTTGCCGGCGGAAGCGCGACAGCGGCTCAACCAGTGGCTGACGGAGAATGCCGGCGCTCCCAGCCAGACGGCGCCTAAGGTGGCGCTGGGTTGGCCGCGCGGCGCGGGAGCTGCACCTGCCAGGCAGGATCATGTTGCGATCAGTCTGGAAGCGGAAACTGCCGCCGATGCGAGCGCAGAGGAAGCTGGGGGTTCGGCGACGGTGCAGTACGAGTTCGATTCCCTGGGAACGGATTTGGCGGCGACGCTGCGATTGATTGGCGAACGGGCGCGGGCACTGACGCGAGGTTCGAGCGCGGCCATTGCGCTGCAGCATAAAGGCGGAGTGATATGCCGGGCGAGTGTGGGCGCGGGCGCGCCGGCGCTCGGTACGCGGCTGGATGTGAACTCCGGCCTTTCGGGCGAGTGTTATCGCGAGGGAAAAGCGGTACGCTGCGACGATGCGGAATGCGATCCGCGTGTGGATTTGGAAAGCTGCCGCAGACTCGGCGTTCGATCGGTGGTGGCGGCGCCGGTGCGCTACGAACGCGACACGATTGGCTTGTTGATGGTGCTGGCCTCCGAGCCGTTTAATTTTGACGAGGGCGATGTGGCTGTGGTGGAAAGCCTGGCGCACACGCTGGTGCGAAGCATGAAGCAGGCGGGAGCGATATGAGACAGATGCGGGCTGAATAACGCGCAGAGAACCTGAATTTCGGCTGCATGAATTTCTTCTCCCCTCCTGATTTACATCCTCAGTTTCAATACGAAAGTCAAAATCTCCGCCCCTTCGGCTCAGCTCAGGGCAGGCTCTCCTGTCTCGCTGCGCTCGCGCGTCGGAGTGACGTGCCGGCTACGGCGCCTCCCAGTGAAACGCTTTTCCGCCGGCTGACACTATTGGTACAGAAAAGCTGGAAGCCACGGTACTTTTGCGGGGTTCCGTGATGGACCGAGGATTCGTGGCGGCTCTAGCAGAATGGGAGAACTCTATGTCGTTTGTCTTGAAGCTCATTATTGTCGGCTGGCTCACCACATTTGCGATGATCGGATTCTTCGCGTTCCGTGATTCGGGAAAGTTGCTTAGGCTCCGGAAGCGCATCGCGACGTGGCTTTATGCTCCGGCTGCTTCGGTGGGGGCGTCCGAAGGGGCGGAACGCGAAGAAGCTGCGTGAAGTGCGCCGCATTCTTGCCAGCGCTGGTTTGGCTCTGGCGGTAAACACCGGGTTCCTCCTTGCTCGCTGCGCTCGCGTGTCGGAGTGACAAAGGCTGGTGGTCCCGGATAGAAGGTCGGGACCCCCACCCCTTCAGCTTCCCCTCAGCTTCATCCGGGGGCATCGGCAAACAGGGCCGACTCTAAAAGCCGTCGGGTGCGAGCACGGCATCGCTGAAGCCATGCCCTGATATAAGGCGTTTTGCAAACCGGGCTCCCGCACGGTGCGGTGGGCGGCTGCGCGGATTTTGTTGTGGGGTTTAGGTCAAGGAGACCCGTGCAAACGCCAATTATATTTCACATCCTCTTCACACGAATCTGACAAACCGGTGACAACCACGGGTAGCGTGTTTTCTTACAGTTGAGACTGGCAAGAACACGCTGCTGGTTCCCGCCCAGAATGACACTTCGTGTCAGTTCTGAGACGGTGGGGTGTCCCAAGGAGGGTGGGAAGTCGCTGAAGGCCGCTCGCGGGTTGCCCGCAACTTCCGATATTCACAGGGGTTTATGAAACCAGAAGGGCGGGTTGGACGTATATAGAAGTAGAGGGTGGGCGCTGGCAGCTGAATTGCATGCAACTTGTATGGCTGCTAGTGAGTCTAATCAGCAAGAAGTGGTGGGAAGGTCGGAATCGGAGGTGATGACGGCCATGTTTGACGATGAAAAATTCGACGAAGCCAGGTTTCAGACGTTGATGGCCGCAAAGGTCAGCAACGACAAAGACAGATTCACGGCGACCGAGTTGGCCGCGCTGCGCAGCGATCTGCTGCAGGGCGGCATGATGGATTCGTATGAGGCGGCGGAGCTTCTGCAGGTGTTTTTGATGGGGCGTGGCTATGGAGTTTCACCCAAGGCTGCGCTGGATGCCGCCAGCCGGGTTGAGATGGCCGGATGCGCCTTGCCGGTGCTGCAACATGAATTGGAAAATCTGGCGATGGTGATGTAAGGACCGCGAGGATGGGGCCTCGCGCTGGGGAATTTGACATTCTGGCTTGACGGTCGAAACAAGATTGGCCAAGTCAGTTCCACGTAAAGAGAGCCGGGCCAACCAGCCCGGCTTTGTGGTCTCACATCGGAAGTTAAATGCACAAACGGAGCGCGTCGAGGAAGAAGGCAGAGTAGTCGATCAAGATGGCCCAAATACGAACACGAACGCAGCCCCCTCCTCGCCGTCGGAACCGACAGCTGTGCCGGGAGCACCTGCCACTACGGTCGCTCCACTGATCGCCATCGAAAAACCGAGAACTTCATTTGTTCCACTTCCCGCCGCCAATCGACTGGTGTATTGGGAGGTCGTCACCCAGCCACCTACCGGCTCCGTGAAGACGTATCCCAAGCCTCTGGCACCCTTGCCGTCGGGCGCTCCGGCGGCGATCGCTCTACCGCTAATCCCAACCGAGTAACCTAGTGATTCCTTCGGCTCATCAGCTACCGTTAGCTCAGCAGTTTCGGTTGTTGATGTCCAGCCACCGGGAGGCTCGACATATACATAAACCGCTCCGGGGCCATAAGAATTTCCGATGGCATACGCATTGGGCGACCCCACAACAATTGTTCCGCCGGCAATAGCTACCGAGAGCCCAAATTGCGAGTCTGCCGCACCATCCGATGCTGTCAGTTCGGCTGCGAACGCGGACGTGTTGGTCCAGCCGCCTGCGGGCTCGCCAAACACATATGCCGATCCGAGCCCTTGGTTAGCGCCCGGAGCGCCCACAACGACTGTGTTTCCATTGATTGCCACGGATAGGCCAAAATCCTCCATGGCCACACTCGTAAGCTTCGCCGTCTGCGTCGCGTTGGTCCAACCGCCCGCCGGGCGCATGTAGACGTATGCCCCCATATTGGACCCGACCACAATCGTGTTCCCGCTCACTGCTACGGAATTTCCAAAAACGTCGGAGTTAGATCCATCGGTGGGACTGAGTTCCGCGGTTTGCGTCATGTCTGCCCAGCCGCTCGGTTGCCTCACGAAAACGTATGCCGGATACTGTGCTACATTTGAATTACATCCGGCAACAATCGTGTTGTTATAAATCGCAACCGAATAGCCCAGCTCCATGGAGGACACTCCATCGGAGGCCGTAAGCTTCGCAACCTGCGTCATATTTTCCCATCCGCTGGCGGGTTTAACGAAGACGTAAACCGAACCCACATGGGATGAGTCATTCACGGTAGCAATGGGCGCTCCAACTGCCACCGTAGACCCGCTTATTGCGACCGACCACGCAAACAGTTCGCTATCGCCGGCGTCTGAGCCGGTCAGCTCGGCAGGAGCGTTACGACCAAGAGCCTTGGAAATGGCAGCTTGCGCCGACGCGGGTAAATCCGAGACGTAGAGCGACCTGTGCCCGTCCGAAGCGCCAACCGGGAGTTGCAGAAGCAACAGAGAAATCAGAAATGTGAACGCAGCGCGAGGCGATCGCATGGAAGCCCCTCCCCTAAGATGGGCAGAGAATACTCGACAAATGCTGGGGGATGCAGCCGAGGTGCTCAATATTCTATCTCGGACGGAAGACTGTCAAGATGCAGGATATTGCAAACCTGCCGCCTTCTACTTCTTCTTCGCCGCGGCGGCCCGGGCGGCCCGCTCCTGCAGCGCCAGCATTACCACTTGCAGCATCTCTTCTTGCGGCGCAGGCTTCCCCGTCCATATTTCGAACTGCCGCGCGGCCTGGTGCACAAACATTTCTATGCCGGGAATGATCTGCGCCCCGCGTTGCTTCGCCAGTTGCAGCAGGCGGGTTTCGAACGGATCGTAGATCATGTCGAAAACGTAGCGCGCGTTGATTTCTTTTTCCTGCAGGGGAGTTTCGCGCGTGTTGCCCATTCCGACGGGCGTGGCGTTGATGATCACGTCGAAGACATGCTTCTTGAGGTCGGAGCGCTTCAAGGAGCGGGCGTGGGCGCGGCGCGCCAGTTTTTTTGCCGGCTCGATGCTGCGGTTCAGAATGAATACTTCCGCGCCCCGCTCGGCCAGGCCGAAGACAGCGGCGCGGGCTGCGCCACCCGCGCCTAGAACTAGAATCTTTGCTCCTTGCAGGGTACTCAGACGCCGCTCCAGAGGGCGTACTACGCCGGACGTATCGGTGTTGAAGCCGTAGAGCTTTCCATCCTGCGCACGGACTACCGTATTGCAGGCACCAATTTTCGTGGTGTGCGAATCGGTGTTGTCGAGGTGGGGAAGAATTGCTTCCTTGTACGGCATGGTGACGCTGAGGCCGTGAATGGGAATCTGGCGCACGCAGTTGAGCAAATCTTTCAGCGCTTTGGCATGCAACTTCAGATAGACGGCATTCACGTTTTCCCGGCGGAATGCCGCGTTCATGATCACCGGGGAAAGCGAGTGGCCGATGGGATCTCCAACCACTCCGTAGACGCGAGTGGCTGCGTCCACCTGCTCGATGCGGTATACGCTGCGCAGTTCCTGGGCGCTGATCTGCCCTGGCGCAGTTTCTTCTCCGGCTCCGATGGCGGCAAAGGTGAACACGCTCCCCGCGCGCACGCCGAGGACGCGGCTGATCACGCCCTGTTCGCCCATGCACACTCCGACCAGCGAGTGGTTGTCGCCCTCGCGGTTGAGGAACTGCATCATCGCGACGTTATCGGAGAGGGTGGTGGCCGTGCTTACTACCTTGTAGTAGTCAGCGGGAACGGAGCGCATCTTCTCCAGCGTTTCGCTCAGTTTTTTGGTACCGCGGAAATCGTGAAAGGAAAGAATCAATCCGGCATTGGAGCGCAACTTCTGAAGACGCTCGGGCTTGCATTTCAGGGCGGTTTGCAGCTCTACGTCCAGCAATTGGCAGCCGGCTGCTGCGGCCTTGCCCAGAATGTCGAGTTGGGAGGCGACTGATCCGCGGAACTTCCCCCCGCTGGCGGCGCGGCGGCAGGTGGCGATGACGGTAAGACCGGGGTGCGCCTCCAGGAAATACTTCAGCTTGGGCAACGCCAGGCCGGGCCGCGAGAGATGGTCCAACCGTAACTCAATAAAGGAGTTATCGCGCGCTGCGGTATCCGCCTTGGCAAACAGGTCGGTGGAGTCCGAGGCGCTGACTGCGACGCATATTCGCGGCAGACGCAGGGGCAACAGCCGCAGAGCGTGGCTTTTTGCTTCCGAAATCATCTTGAATCAATAGCTTCGCACGATTACAAAAGGTTCGGCGCGAATCTTACAGGGTGACGTATTCGAGATGCAACAGTGGATTCACATTTCGTGCAAAAAACCTGCAAAAAACTCGTTTTCCCAGTCGCTCTGACACCCTCGTAACCTTGACCCCCTCTTACCCGGTTGTTACCTTCGCGATGTAGCACTGCATTCACGGCATTCCACCATGGGAGGGGCGGTGAGTGGCACGCCTTCCCGGAGGTAACATGAAGAAAATAGGATATTTGTTATTGTTGGCCGCGAGCGCCGTCTGGGCCCAGGGACCGGCTTCGGACCTGCCCTCCCAGACCGCTCCGAGTCCGGACGGAACTATTCCGACGAGCGCCAACTTCCCGATCGAGCGCGTGCAGATGCCGACCTACGCCGATGTTTACTGCGCTGGTTTCATCAACAAGCAGACTTTGCCGGACGCGCATTTTATCGGCGGCGGACTGGAGACGCCAACCGATACGAAGTTCGTGCGGGGAGACATTGTCTATTTGTATGGCAAGGGTTATGACCTCGGAGGGGAATACGAAATCGTCCGCGAGCTGCAGGACATGAACCGGTACGAATTGTTTCCCGGCCAGGAGAAGCTGATGAAGGATACGGGCCAGCCGTATGCTGAAATTGGCCGCGTCCGGGTGGTGGATACGCGCAGCAAGAGCGCCATAGCCCGCGTCGAGTACACGTGCGATCCGATCAACCCAGGCGATGTGGCCATTCCTTTCGCCGAGAAAACCATGGTGGCGTTTCATCCGCCGGTGCGCTTTGACCGCTTCCTGCCCACCAGCAGCAAGGTTTCCGGCCGCATCGTGATGGCGCGCGATTTCGATTCCGTGGTCGGCACGGGGCAAAAAGTTTATTTGAACGTGGGCGCCAACCAGGGCGTGAAGGTGGGCGACTACTTCCGCGCGGTGCGCAACTACGAGGCCGATTTGAATGATCCCGTAGATTCGCTATCGTTCAAGGCCGCGATTAGCGAAGACACGCAGAAGAAACAGCCGTCGGTCGATCCCAACTTCTTGACCAAATCAAACGGGCCGATCATTCACGTTCGCGACCTGCCGCGCCGCGCGGTGGGCGAAATCGTCGTCATCGGCACGACTCCTACGACTTCGACGGGCATGATCGTCTTCGCCATGGAAGACGTTCACGCCGGCGATGGCGTGGAACTGGACGAACAGTCGGCGCAGTAGTTTTCGCAGACATCACGAATGCGGTCACACACCGGGGATGCGGAAGCGTCCCCGGTTGTGTTTTTGTAATTTGCCACCGAGTTTTGTTAACGAGGGTGCCGGTCCTTAGCTTTCCCGTGCGACCAGAACTTACCCGTGCGACCAGCCAAGCGCGTCGCGGCCGGCGAGAGTTGGTCTACAATTTCCTGAAAGGAGCGAGCCATGCACCTCCTCAAACCTCTCCTCGTTTCGCTCGTTTTTTCCGCGGCAGTAATCAGCGCTTCCACCACCTCGGTCCTGAATGTACAAATCCACGAGTACGACGTGCCTACGCCGAAATCGCGCCCGCACGATCCGGCCATCGCGCCCGATGGATCGCTTTGGTACACGGGGCAGGCAGCGAACAAACTTGGGCGACTCGATCCGCAGACTGGGACGTTCAAGGAGTATCCGCTGAAGACGGCCAACTCCGGCCCGCACGGACTTGTGGCCGATCGCGACGGCGACATCTGGTTCACCGCCATTTATGCGGGCTACGTGGGCAAGCTTGATCCGAAGACCGGGGACATTCGCGAATATCGGGCTGAGGATGGCACGAAGATCGATCCGCACACTCCGGTGATCGATCGCAGTGGCTACGTCTGGTTCACGAATGAAGAGACGAATTACATCGGGAGGATCGATCCAAGAAGGGGGAAGATGACTCTTGCCAAGGTCCCGACGCCGCACGCCGTGCCCTATGGCATTGTGATCCTGCCGAATAACACGCCGCTATTTTGCGAGTTTGGATCGAACAAGCTCGCCAACATCGATCCCGCGACCATGCAGATTCACGAATACTGTCTGCCCGCCTCCGACGCGCGGCCGCGGCGGCTGGCGCTGGCGCCCGACGGAACGGTTTACTACACCGATTATGCGCGCGGTTATCTTGGGCACTTCGATGCTGCGCGCGGAACGCTTATCAAGGAATATGTCTCGCCCGGCGGGGAAGGCTCCGAGCCTTATGGAATTGCGATTACGAAAGATGGCGAAGTTTGGTACAGCGAATCGGGAGTGAAGCCGAATACGCTGGTGCGGTTCGATCCGAAATCAGAGAGCTTTAGCGAGAAAGCGATTCCTTCTGGCGGAGGGACGGTGCGGAATATGGTGGCTACTCCGGATGGGCGGTTGTATTTGGCTTGCAGCGGGGTGAATAAGGTAGCGATTGCAAAACCAGAATGAACAGCTATTCGGAGCCAACCTACGGAACGGGAAGCCCGGCCCGCAATTGGCGATTGGGGATTGACTCTTAGCACTCGGAGTATGCGGCTCAATGCCAATTGCTGAGTGCCAAGTGCTCCGTGTCGATCCTCACGCCGCCGCAATCCTCCGAATCAAATCTTCCTGCTCTGCTTTGCTCTCGGCGCCAATCGTAAAGGCGTCAAGAATTCCCAGTGACAGGGCGTATTTGATGGCTTCATCCTGCCGCGTGGCGAGATCGCCCTGGCCGAGAATCTTCATTCCAACTACGGCCTTGCCTGCGGATTTCATTTCGCGGAGCACGGCTACGACCGTTTTCGGATCGGCATCCATGTGCGAACCGACGGGATTGATGCGCGCGAAATCCACCTCTACCCACGGCGATTTCGCCGCCGCTCGCAGCGCTTCGATGCTGTGGCACGAGCAGCCGTGGGCGCGAATGATTCCTTTCTGTTTCGCTTCCGAAAAAACATCCATCACCCCGCGGTATTGCGTGGTCCAGTCCGCTTCCGTGAGGCAGTGCATCAGGCAGATGTCCAGATAATCCGTGCCCAGCTCGCGGCGGAAGCGGTCGAGATCGGCGCGGGCGGTGGCGGGATCGCGCGCCCAGGTCTTGGTGAGCATCGTAACTTTGTCGCGCGGGACGTGCTTGAGCGCTTCGGCGACGTGAGGATGGGAGCCGTAGGAATCGGCGGCGTCGAAGAAGCGCAGGCCGTGGTCGTAGCCATTCAGCAGCAGATCGGACAGGCCCTTGATGCCCAACGCGGTTTGATGCGAGTGATGGCCGGAGCCGACCGTGCCCGTGCCCATGGCCAGGCGGCTGGTTTTAATGCCTGTGCTGCCAAGAGTAACCGTATCGGCGGCGGAGAATTTTTGCGGGAGAGATTGTGTTGCTATGGCATCGAGAATCGATTTCGGCGAGAGGGTTCTGGAAAATGCGGTTGTGGAAAAGAATGCAGCTCCGGCGACGGTAGCGGAGCGTTGTAGGAATTCGCGGCGGTGCATGGGGGGACCTCCTCGCGGGTTGGATGCACGATTAAAGCAGCTAGGGATAGTACGTCGACTGACGCGGCGCCCACTATTGCCTCGGACCAAAGTGATAGCTGGCTTCGATTGTCGCCGCCGTGGGTTTTCCATCAACCAGTTGGGGCTGATAGATGAATTGTTTCACAGCATTAACCACCGGATCGACGAACTGACTATCACCGCCGGCGACCTTAACATCCTGCACTTTGCCATCGGGGCCGATCACTACTGTCAAATAAACAGAGCCAGCCTTGCCAGCTAATTCTGGTGGCAATTGAGGCTTGTTCCCAGAGATTTTGCGCGGCCACAGCGTGTAGGCCCCGGCACTCATCACCCCGGTCCGAAACTCGGGGCGGTAGGGAATTGTGGACATGTATTCCACTTCTCCTTTTGCTCTGTTGCCCTTTCCCTTCACATCGAACTGGAACCCAATCTGGCTCTCGACTTGAATGGGCGTTCCATTGAGTAGGTACGGTCGGAAGCGAAAGTCCCGAAGCGCATCCATGCTTGCGGCAGTTAGCAGTGGTTGCCCTTCAACAGGTTCGCTCAGAACGATCTTCCCCGTTTCATCAATGATGACTTTGAAAATCACATCGCCCTTAAATCCCGATTTGATGGCCGTTTCGGGGTACTCCGGCAGTGCCCTGTGCTCAACAAGCCCAACAATAACGCCACCAGAAACGCGAATCCTACGCTGTGCAGAAGGCGCCTGACTCCCGGAACCTGTACTACCTGTCTCCTGCGCCATGACGGCGCCCGCACAAAACGCCAGAACC
>CAVQHS010000018.1:0-10765 GCA_963712385.1 uncultured Acidobacteriaceae bacterium | reverse complement strand
CTGTGGCCAAAAATCTTCGAGATTCAACTCGTCCCGAAGAAATAAAAACAGGGTACCCACGTCTCGCTTCTTTTGCGAGACGTGGGAGGCGGCGGAACGGCTCAACCGTCGCGTTCAGGCGTGCCCCGTCCACGCTCCCCCTTTGGGCGGAGTTTTTCGCCGATGCTCTCATCTTTCAAGGCGCAAGGGAACCCAGGCGTTCCCGCCCCAGCAGAGGTACCTCAAACACTCCACTAGGAGGCACCGTTCAGCCTTCTTCAGCTAACTTCTTCGGGATCTCAAGATACTGCTGAATGATTTTCCTTATCTTGGGCGATCGGATGCCTTTTGCCAGATCGGGTCTCCCCAGATCCTCAGCCATTCGAGATATCAGGGTGACTTGCTGGTCGAGGAGCGTCCCTCCCCCGTACCCGAAAGCTTCCGTTTCGGTCGCGACCGCCATCTTTGTCGCTGCGATCGCTTTTGTGACTGCCAAGATCCTTGTAAAAACAGCTTCGTAAGTAACCACTGACAGGGTCGCCGCAATCTCCAACGCCAGGATGGCGCCCGTGACGCCAACTCCGATCTCCGTCAGTCCCTGGTCCATCACCGCGCGCACGAAGCCTGGCAGGTCACCGAGGGTAGCCGCTTCCCTGACTTTCGGATCGCCCATGGCCATGGCTACGCGAACCTCGTAGCTATTGAGGTCCAGATTTACATTTTCAAATCCAGCCCGCGCCATGTATTCCTGAGGGTTTGTCGCGAACGCTCGGGCGCATGCAGAATCCGAAAAGATGTCGATTGCCAACTTTTCAACCGCCACAAGGTGATCAGCGTCTCGCTTGTTCTTAAAGTGAATTTTGGCAGCTTGCCCGAGAATGCGCCCAAGTTGGGTCTTCTTGAAATTAGCGGGTTCAGGCGCGCCCCAGAGACGAGATTTCATGTTCTGGCGCGGTTTCTTCGTTGGCATTTACTTTCTCCTTTTGACGTCAAGATGGCAGGCTATGCGGCGGCTGCGTCGGTGACTCTACCCGTCTGCTGAGCCTGGCTTTAAGCACGGAACGAAAAACAATTTCCTCCGCGTTTTCTGCAACCAAGTCTCGCACTGCGGAACGCAAGCGCGGGTCTTGGTAAAGCTGCGCACAGATTGCGCAGTTATGGGGCGAGGTCATCGCAATGTCTTGCCCACATCTGCGCTTTGCCCGGTCGAAGATAACCCGCGTGCCGTCGAGCCATATCCACAGCTTCAGCAAGTCTTCAAACTGACCGGCGTAGATCTGCTGCAATGTTGCGGAGCTCGAAAGTTGGCCAACCTTCATCTCCGGGATGTATTCCATCGTCAGACCGCAGCAGGACATCAAATGCCCGTAGGGGTTAGCCACGAAGTTCTCGAAGACGTTATCGCAGCCTTTCGATTCGCATATATCTTGTTTCTGGCAAATCCCGGAACCTTCATGGAACGGCATCCAGACATTGGTCATGATCATCAGCCATTTCTTGAGTTCTTCGTCGGTCATGATCTCGCGGATTTGCGGAAGGTCGTGAAATTCCTCCAGCCTAAATCCGGCGCTTGCCTTCCCCTCGATGCTCACGACAGTCAGCAGTTGCGCACGAGTCGCATAAAGCGCCGCGCGCGCGACACTTTCCGCTGGTACCCATTCGAGATGCTCATCGCCGGTGCTCAGATTGAGCTCGCTCAGACCAGCGGCTACAAGGTCTTTGATCCACCTCGCCGCATCATCTTCCGTGCGTGCCCAATGACCGTTTGTGACGATGCGTGATCCGAGACCTAATTCTGTCAGAAGACGGATTGCATCAAGCAAGTCGTTTCGCAGAAGCGTAATCTCGCCTCCAGTAAGAACAACGTACCGGACCCTTGGAAGTTCAGCTTTCACCCTTCGAATTAGGCCCAAAAGCTCCTCGCGGCTCATCCGGTGTTTGATACCTGGGTGCGATTCGAAGCAGCATTCCGTACAGGCGGCGTTACAGCGGTAGGTGGGCAATATCGTAAACGACTCGGGCTGGGCATCCTGTAGCACCGCTGGAATCACCGGCAAGACCGGCAAAGCGGCGGTCTGTACCGCGTTGAGAATGACAAGACCACTCATTGCCTTAACCTCAATTGTTCCGCGTTGTTTGACTCAATCGCTGATGGATAGTGACGTTACGATGGGATTCGTTACAGAGGGTTGACCGACAATTCACCTGTTTCTTACCTATCGCTCGCTCCTCTTCAATGGTGTGGTCTTCGAGATCAACCCCAACCAAAGCGAAAGCGTCCTTCACAATTTTCCGGCAGCGACGGTGCAATACCTTATAGCGGCTTGATTCTCGATGAGAACGACAATCTCTGCGGCACAACCGGCTTCGGCGGCGCATCGAACCAGGGAACTGTGTTCAATGTGACCCAATTGCAGGATGCCCCACACCTCGCTCCTTTGCGAGCCGTGGAACTCCTCGGCAAAAAACGAAAAGGCGCACGTCCATAAAAGGACGCGCGCCCTAAAACATGCGCAGAGCCAGCGACGACTCCAACTACCTTCCGTAATATTCCGCGTTCTTCGCGGTAAACTCCGCCCACTTCTCCGGCAGATCATCCAAAGCAAAAATAGCCGACACCGGACACACCGGCACACACGCCCCGCAATCAATGCACTCCACCGGATCGATATAGAGCAACGCCTCGGTAGCGTACTTCTCTTCGTCCTTCTTGGGATGAATGCAATCCACCGGACACGCATCCACGCACGCCGTGTCCTTTGTATTGATGCAAGGCTCCGCGATTACATAGGTCATGACAGTCTCAATCTCCTGGGCTGAATGTAGCTATTTTACTACGGTCGCTCCCCACAAAACCGGACATTCTAGCAAGAAATCGAGCCGCTGCAAAAACAAAAACGGCCGTCAGCACCGCGCTGCCAGCCGTTTTCCTTCGGCCTGCTTAAATTGTTGCGGCCGTTGCGAAGTGATTACCGATGTCCACCGCCGCCGCCGTGGCCACCGCCGCCACCGTGGAATCCGCCACCACCACCACCGTGGAAGCCGCCTCCACCATGGAAGCCTCCTCCACCATGGAAGCCTCCGCCGCCATGAAATCCGCCTCCGCCGTGGAATCCGCCACCGGCGAACCCATGTCCGCCCGCGAATCCACGGCCCGCAAAGCCGCGACCAGCGAATCCACGTCCGCCTGCGAATCCGCGTCCACCGTAGAAGCCACGCCCGCCGTAAAAGCCTCGTCCGCCGTAGAAACCGCGACCGCCCCAACCCCAGCCACCCCAACCCCACGGGCGACCCCAACCGTACCAAGGACCAGCGCCAATGAAGAGTCCGCCGGCAAACCAATCCGGCCCATAGTAGCCATATGGAGCGCAGGCGTAAGGATAATATCCGTAATAGCCGTAAGCGCAACCCACTGGCGGCCCACCGACTCCAATTCCCACCGCAACTTGCGCCTGCGAAGGCTGCGCGTACACCAGCGGCAACGCCAGAACCGCAATCCATGCCCAATGTTTCAGGTACCTCATAAATCCCCCCTTATCCCAGACCCGCGTCTCACCTCCGAACCATCGGATCTGCCGGTCCCTCGGATTTTTACCCGCTGTCCGAATCACCTATTTATTTGAACTCGCAAATTAGCGAAAAGTTGCAGTCCGCGCAATGGTTGATTTCGGCCAGCATGATTGAATTCAGCCAGTTAGGTGGGGTTATGCGCTAACGCTCCTGGCGAAAGCGCTGCACTCGGGAGCACCACACGCCGAGGGCACCGTGATCCCCCCCAGTCTCTTATCCGGCCATCGAAGAATTACAAGCGAAAGCGCAGTCCCGCGCGGCGGGGAAAGCGAAATGAGATGCAAGGGGCGAAAAGAGCGAGTAGTTGAGTTTTTAACTACGCCCCCACCAGCTCTCTCTTCTCACTCGGCTCGTACTCCACAATGTATCCCGCGACCGCGCTAGCCGCGACCGTCAGCGGCGAAGCCAGATACATTTGCCCCGGCCCGCTGCGACCCGGAAAATTTCGATTCTGCGCGCTGATCACCACCTGATCCGGCCGCGTAGAAACGCCCGGACCAGCATTGATGCACGCCCCGCAACTCGGCTCAATCACATGCGCGCCAGCTTTCTGGAAAATCTCCAGATATCCCTTGCGCAGACAATACTCGCGGGTCTCCTGCGATCCAAACTGAATGTAGAACTGGCAAGAATCCGCCACGCGCTTGCCCAGCTTCAGAGCACCCGCTAATACCGCGGCATACATATCCATATCTTCATTCTTTCCAGCCGTGCAAGTTCCGCCATAGGCAATCTCCACCGGCACAGGCGTGTTTAACTCGCGGATATATTTTCCATTCCCCGGATCCCCCGGCGTCGCCACCATGGGCGTGATTTCCGCCGCGTCCAACTCAATCACATGCGCATATTGCGCCTCGGGATCGCTATACAAACCCTCAATCATCGCTTCAGCCTTCTTGCGATCCATGCCGCGCCGCTCCACAAGAAAGTCGACAGCTTTCTTATCCGGTGCAACGATGCCGGTAAATCCACCAATCTCAGCCGCCATGTTCGTCATTGTCGCGCGCTCGTCCACACTGAGTTCCTCAATCGCCTCGCCCGCGTACTCCATCACTTTCGCAAGCGCCTTCCCGCTGCGCACGTAGTCGAGGCTTAAAATTTTCAGAATGAAGTCCTTCGCCGTAACGTTGTCGTGCCGCTTGCCCCGAATGATCACCTTCACCGACTCCGGCACTTTCACGCGAACATCTTTCGTGATCCATCCATTGAAAACGTCGGTCGTGCCAATCCCGAAAGCCACGCATCCAATCGCGCCCACATGCGGCGTGTGCGAATCCGAACCAATATTCAACTGCCCCGGCAGGGCGTAGCTTTCCAGCACAATCGAGTGGCAAATCCCTTCCGACCCCTTTCGGTCTTTCAGTTCGCCGTGCAGCTTGATTCCCTGCTTCGCCGCGAAATCCTGCTGTTTAAGCTTGAGCTGCGTCGCCAGATCGAGCAGGCCCATCTTCTTTTTCTCTTCCGAAATCACCTCGTCCAGGAACGTAAGATGATCACGAAAGAAAATAATGCTGGAAGCATCGTTCACTTTCGCGTCCTTACCCACATAGCGCTCAAAGAAAATCGCCGCCATCGGCGTAACGTACTCATGGCTGAACCGCAGATCGGCAAGTGCAAATCCGGTGTCCCCCGGCTTCACGCTACGCACACCAACTTCGCCTTTCTCATTGATCATGTGCCGCGCAAATATTTTCTCCGCAAGAGTCATGTCCGGGGCGGGAGAACTCGCGGTGCCCCATCCTAACGCCGCGTTCTTTGCGGTGTTAGAGTGGGGGTTTTGACTTTCCATCCCACTTCCCGACCCAATAGAAGGCAAAAAAACCTTCCCCTGCATCCTCGCGACATTGAACGGAAACAATCCTCCATACTCAATCACCTGCCGGGTAATCTCGTCCTCGCCAGCAGTAAACTCACTCAAAGGAATTTCTTCCCCGCCCCGAATGCGGTCGATCAAAGAAAGATTCGTCGAAGTCAGCACGCCCAGGTTCTGGCAATTCTGCTTGTAGATGCGCTCAATGTTCTCCGCAATCACAACGCGGATCCCGGCACACATCTCCGCATAAGGAGACTGCTCCCGGCTCGAGCCCTTGCCCCGCCGCTTCCCGCTCACCGCGCAAACAAACCCGCCGCGCTTCACGTCACCGCGCCCAATCGGCGTGACCCCGCCGCACTTCAGCCCCAGATAAGGAATCTCGCCCAGCGTCTCATCAAAATAAAAGCAATAATGCGCAGGCGTAATCTCGTCCGTAGAAATGTCGTCGCGCAGCTTAGGATTGTTCGCCGGATTCTTCGTATCCCAAGGCAGATCTTCCCCGGCAAGCTGCCGCTTGATCAACTCCGGATCTTCAGTGAGAAAAAGAATGCGCCCATGCAGCCGAACCTTATCCGGCCGCTTTTCAATTTTGCGTTCGAGTAGAGAATTGTTCACGTGTAAACCCACAGAATACGGAATAAGGACCGCAGAGGAAGCGGGCCTGAACAATTGTAGCGCGCTCACTGGGGTTGCCGTTCGGCGGTGAGGGCCGACGGCGGCGGAGGGCTAAGCGTTTCCCGCCACAATTCAAACCGATCTAGACCGCACGCGGACTTCCGCTGGCAAAACGGCTCATGACTTGACGAAACAAGATTTCCTCTGTGTCTCTGTGGTAAATGGTTTTCCCCGGCGAAGCCGAGCCAGCACCGCTCGAGCAGGCCAACTCCTGCGCGAACCGCAAATGGCTACGTCGGAACAGGCAGAAGATAACACCCGCACCATCCGCGGGGGGACTCGAAGGCTCGATAGGGTTTTCTCTGTGTCTCGGTGACTCTGTGGTGAGCTGATTTTTCAAGGAGGAAAAACTACCGGCGATATTCCCGTGGATCGGGCAACGCCTCCAGTCCGCGTCCGTCAAATATTTCCTGAAAGTGAGTAATCAACGCACCGTGGATGATCCCATTCGAAGCGAGTGTCTCGCGGCTGTTCAGCTCAAACGGCGATCCGTCGAATTTCGTCACCTTGCCGCCAGCCTCCTGCACAATAAGCACGCCAGCCGCGGTATCCCATGGATTCAAATTGAACTCCCAGAACCCTTCGTAGCGTCCGCAAGCCACGCTGCACAGATCGAGCGCCGCCGATCCGGCGCGGCGAATGCCGTGCGAGCGCAGCGTGAGTTGATGGTAGAAAAAAATGTTTGGATTCTTGTGACGCTTATGGCTGGGAAACCCTGTGCCGAGGAGACTCTCGCCTACCGTAGCAGTTTTCGAGACCTGAATTGGCTCGCCATTCAAACGCGCGCCTTTTCCCTGCTCGGCGCTAAACAGTTCGTCGCGCGTCGGATCGTAGATTACCGCAGCAATTCGCTCCGCCGGCTTCGTCGATGATTCTTCCCCGGGCTCACGGTACTCCAATCCCATTGAGACACAAAATACCGGATAGCCGTGCGCGAAATTGGTAGTGCCGTCGAGAGGATCGACATACCAGCGGTATCGGCTGCCCTGATCGCTGAGTCCCTGTTCTTCGCCCAGAATGTCGTGATCCGGCCACCGCGCTCGGATTCGTTCGCGAATCAGCGCTTCACTCGCCCTGTCCGCCGCCGTAACCAAGTCGGCTTCGCCCTTGTACTCAATCCTAATCCGTTGATGAAAATACCCCATTAACAGCGCGCCCGCCTCGCGGGCCATCGCGGACATAGCGGGGAGAAAGCTTTCGCGGGAATCGTTTGGCACTGGCAGTTAGGTTCTTAAGTTTTTGGGTTTCAGCTATTGCGTAGATTCTTCCCTTGCACTGGCAAGAAATTATGAAACCTCGCGGCAGGACTGCCTCAGAATCGACTATTTGCCCCCATCTTCCGCGATGTACATGATTTCGTGCTTAAAGATAAAAAGATTGGGCGCGTCCTGGCGGGTCAGCCGCACCATATACTTGTCGTAATACTCAATCCACCCGGTCACAATCTCGCCATCCATCAGCTTGATGCTCACTGGCTTCTGTCTCTCTCCTAAAGCCTTCAGAAAGCCGGCTTCTTCCTGTGTATCCTCCGGCGGTGGCATTCGCCCGCGCTTGCTGGAATTCGAGTTGCCTGGACGAAAGGCCATGATCGCATTGTACACGTCGCTATGGAGTTCTCCGGGCCGAACAGCTTTTGAGAAATCTACTTTTATCCGGCTTAAATTCAGCCATCAGCGATAGAATTGCGGAAACTTGCGCTCCCAGGAGGCAACCATGATCCGCTTAACGATACTGGCAGCAGTTCTCTCTTGTGCGACGACTCTATTGGCACAGGGACGGCCTGCCCCGCCCAGCCTTAGCCAGGCAAATCAGGCCGAAGCGCAAAGTCAAAGAGATATGCCGCCACCGGCGTTCCAACGAGGGGCAATCAATCTCGATAAGCTCAAGCACGATGCCAGCGAACTCGCCACCCTGGCCGATTCTGTGCCCCCCGAGATCGATCAAACAACCAAGGGCGTTCTGCCGAAGGATCTGAGCGACAAACTCAAGCGCATTGAGAAACTAGCCAAGCAATTGCGTTCACAGCTCGCGCAATAATCGAAAGCAGGCATAAAAAAGCCGTGGCCCAAGGGCCACGGCCTGCATGCATACAATCCAGTTAGAAGCTGATGCGCAGTCCGAACTCGAACTGGCGTGGAGCTCCTAGAGCGTAGGTCCCGGACTGGAAGCTATCCCGGTACGGGGTATAGCTTGAACCCGGCGTCACGCCGCCGATTGTGCTCGATGCCAGAGTCCCGTTCGGCCCGCCCGGTGACAAAGTTCCCGGAACACCTCCCGGCAGGTTCCCCGGCAGGAACGCGTTGGAGAAGTTGAATATGTTGAACATATTGACGCTGGGCTCGATGGTCACGCGTTCTTTGATTTGGATGGGCCAGCTCGCCTTGAGGTCGAACGATTTCAACCACGGGAATCCCAGCGCCCCCGGTTGAACGTTGGCCAGAGTGGGCAGCGTCCAGCCAATCGAGGTCATGTCCGCGCTGGTCATCACGCCATTGCTCACTAATGCGTTGCCCGCTGGCGTGAGTGTCCCGGCTACATGGGTGTTGTAGCTGCTGATGAAGTTCTGCAGGTTGTCAATATTGATGCCGCGCTGGAACGCTCCCAGGTTGGTGCCGGGAACCGGCAGGCCGGCTTGTCCAGTTGCGTATCCGCCCCCAGTCCAATCCGTGGAAAAGATCTCGCCTCCGTTCGTCGAGAGGGGCAGCGATAGGTTCTGCGGAAGCGGGCTGTCGAAGTGGCCGATCAAGCTTACCCGCGCGTAGAACGGCAGATCGAAGGTCCCACCGAACGAGATCTGATGGGTCCGGTCTAGAGCGTTGGGTCCCGTAAACTGCAGGGGATTGTTGTTATTGATCGCGACGTTGATGAAATCCTGGTCCTGCACTTGGCTGACGAACTTTGAGAGCGAGTAGGACACCTGGAAGTTCGCCGATTTCACCCCGCGCATGGGGTTCTTCACCACATCCACCAGTTTCGTTTGCAGGCCATTGTAAACGGACCGGCCGATAGGATTTAGCATGTCCAGCTCACCCACGGTGTCTGCTGCGCCGCTTCCGAGAGGAGCTACGCCCCCCGCCAAGGTATATCCGGGGAAAGCACAGGTGGGGCAGGGCGGCCCGCCAAAGGCGTTAATGGAATCTAGGCCAGCTCCGGAGTATGCTGCCTGAACCGCCGCTATGCCGCCGAGGTTTGTAAGCATGCAGCCGGCATGACCGGCCCCCGTGGGGCAGCCGGCGGCTGTCTGAGCCGCATCACGGGCGGCGTTGGCATTGGCCAGATTGAACGACTGCACCGAACCGCCGTGATTCATGTCCTGGGCAATGAGATAGTGTTCGCCGATATTGCGGATGAAATCGGCGCTCAAAATCATTCCCGGCCGGATCTCGTGTTGGAAGCCGATGTTCATCTGCCACGAACGCGGCGTTCGGTAATTCGGATTAAATACGTCGAAGCCGTTGATGTTGGCAGCGTTATTCGTTGTGCCCACAAAATTGCCGTTGGGTGCCAGTCCGACATTGGAAGCCGCGGCGGCCTCGAACGCGCTGCTCAACGCCAAAATCATTGGCGCAGTCTGCGCAATCGTGAGAGGTACCGGGTTCGCCGCACCGGCAGCGTTGACGTCCGAACAGAAGTTGGGGGTTACCTGGTTTACGCCCGCCGTGACAATTCCGGCGCCCCCGGCCACAGAACTACCGACTGGGCCTGGATTGGTGGGCCAATTAAATGCGCTAGGAGATCCGGCGGCGCACACCAGCGGCGTGTAAGCGAAGATGCCTTTGGGAATTCGCGCGGGACTATCGAACAGCACGTTATTCCAGATGGAGTTCTCGTAGAACAACCCGCCGCCGCCGCGAATTACAGTTTTGGCGTTGCCAGCTACATCCCAGGCAAAGCCCACTTGCGGCCCGAAATCATCGCCGGGAGTGCGCACTTGGTTTCCCAGTCCCGAACCCCACTGGTTCAGAGCCGGTAAGGAGCCTAGGTCACTATCCACCCGACCGGTATCGTGGACATAGTGCAACCCGTACGACAGTGTGAACCGGGGCCGAATCCTCCACGCATCTCCGCCGTATATCTCGACACGGTTGTCGGGTCCCAGCCCGCCACCCGGGAAGCCGAAGGAAGACTTGGCAGTAGAGAAACCAATGCCGTTCCCTAAGAATACCCAGTCCGCCGGATAGGTGGTCGGATCGCTTGGAGCGGACGTGGCCGGCAGATCGGACGTGCCCGCCTGCGGGAAGGTGAAGAATGCCGCCAAGCCGCCGCCCTGAAGATGATTGAAGGCAGCACCGTAGCGAATCACGTGGTTGCCAATCACCTTGCTGCCGTCGTACTTGACCTGGTGGTCGGTTTGAATGGTCTGTTGAGGGGCCAGCAGATTTGGGCCACCGCAGTAGTCTCCCCCGCCGCTGAGTACGCAATTTCCAGCAGTGGTCGCATCGATGTTAATGCCCAATCCAGGGATCGGGTTGTCAGGGCCAGCTGCGATACTCCCAGTGCCGTCCCCGATTCCATTGCGGAACTTGAGGTATTCAAGGCGAATGCTGTGGGAGAACGAGCCGGTATTGAAATCGAGCCCAATCGCATGAGTCGCGGTATGATCGGCGTTCAGAAATCCCTGCAGCGAACTGGCAGAACCAAACGGGCGAACGCCCCGGTTCTGGTCAAAATTAAAGCGGTAGAACATCCGCGTGTTGCCTTTGATGTTCCAGTCGACGCGCTCATCCG
>CAVQHS010000017.1:0-84856 GCA_963712385.1 uncultured Acidobacteriaceae bacterium | reverse complement strand
GGCAGGGGCACTTTCGATCTCCTCGCCTGGAGTCGCTATTCAACTTTGGCTTCGTGGACGTATCGCCCAAATTCTTCTACCAGCGCTCGAGCCGATGCAGGTACGGCAACTTTGCCGTCAAGAATTTCATGGCGGTTCACATCGTCGCCATACATGGCTTTGTCTCCACTTTTGTCGGCTTGCATGACGGCACCATCCAGGCTCACCCCGGCAAAAATGCCTTTGGAACGCGAGTAAGACAGAATCTCTGCATTCAATTTAAGGTCAGTGCCAGCGGCGGCGCTCCGGCCCACCGGCCCGGCCGCTACAGAAGCGTCAGCTCCAAGCTTGAATTTGTCGCTCATCAGGCTTTGCAGAGCATGATCGTTCATGAAGAGCATCACGATGTCGGTGGAAGAGCCCCCGATCTGATAACCCACACTTCCGCTATCGATCGCCACAAACATGGGAGCGCTCCAGCCATGCTCGGTGCGACAGGTTGCTAGTCCCCTGCCGTAGCTGCCACCGAATACAAAGGCGAATTTTTTATCCCCGGGAATGATGGCGATGCACTTCGCCGATTCCAGAAGATCCGAGGGAATGCCTTGATCCGGAGTATTCATGATCTCCTTAAAGACCTGGGCAGCTTTCTGAGTGCGATTTACATCGTCATCTCGATCCGAAGCGACAGCGGTTAGAGTTGCAATCGCTATCAGAGTCGTTACGGCCAAAATACGTTTCAACATTGTGATCTCCATTCAAGTGTGAACTCGTTAAAAAACTCGCTCCGATGCAGTGCGAAACGGTTTCCGCGTTGCCCAAGTGCAAATCGCTCCACGCAAATTAGTCCGACCTGGATTTGAGTTGTCGTCATTTCTTTTCTGCTCGTAGCAGCGGCGCCCTTTGACACCATGCTAAACCTTACTAACGGGCCGTTACTGGTCAATAGTGAACACTGCAACTTTTTGTACTCTTAGGAGCGAGACGAACAGATCAGGTATGTTTCGCGGGGTCTTCTTGCAGAAAGGTTTTCCAGCGCTTTTGTGTTGCGTCTCGATACCGAACTACGACGAGCACGATGTTGTCGGCATTAAGGATCATCATTTATTCGGGCGTCTGGCTTGCCCAAAAGAGATCTCCAAATGACGAGCAGACATCAACGAGGTTGGCTAAAAAGATAAAAGCGCACTCAGGTTGAAACGTGGGTCTTGTTCTTTTGAGCCGTGCGGAAGTCCGACGGTAAGCGTGTCGAGAACAAGATTCCAATTGGCAGTGCCTTTTCTCCTGAACGGCGACGTCGGCCCCTGAGCCGGGACGTGTCACGCACGAGCACAGAATGCGCCCGACGGCCACAATAATACTAATAAGGATAGGCTCAAAACCACCAGTATGTTGCCGGAGTGTGGAAAGGACTTCGTATTTCGACGGAGGTGAGACTCGGCTGTTTGAATTGCCCCGTGCGCGTCACGAAACACGCAAGACCGACAACAGATATGACTGCGGCAAGGGGGACTCTCAAGTGGAGGTTCATCTCACCTACCGATCAATTCCCACGCGATCCACGCCGTCAACTTGCCTGAACTTGCCGGATTTAGAACTCGCAATTGAGGTCCAGTGGTCGTCCGGTCACCTCTTGGCGAAACTGCCGGCCAATCTCCTCGGAGACGTTTGTCATCGGGTCAGAATACGGCATTGTGCCTGGCTCATGCACAAGGTCCGCGGGCAGAGTTGTCGGAATCTGTGAGCGTTAAGCAGCAACTACCAGTGGCGCACACGTCCGACGTCGACGTGCACGAAGTCCGAGCTGCGATAGTACCCCACTCCTCCGCGATGCAGGCGCAGGGCCGCGTCACGCAGCTCCGATGTCGGAATCCCACGTAGGCGAATGTCGATCGCTTCGGCCCGCATATGCAGGCTGTGCTGCGCCACGCCCGTGTGAGGGCTGCGCGTGCGCAGGAATTCGTTGCTCCAGGGCGTACGGTACCCGCAAATCACGTCAATCTCCCCGCCGGAATCGCCGAGCGACGCGGTCAGGTCGGAGAGAAGGTCGAAGAGGCGAGGATCGAAATGGCGCACATCTCCGGTACGGTGGTCGCGCAGAAAATGGTCGAGTTCGTCTAGCGCTTCGGGGATGTATTGATCACCGCGACGATAGACGACATCCAGCCGCTCGCCCGTGTGAGTGTGATAGAAGCGGAGCCGGTACTCGCGTGGGGATGGAACCGTCGATGCTGCGGTATGCCCCAGCGTCGCCAGCAGCAAAAAAATAATCAGCGATAAACAGAACTTACAACTCACTATCGGCAACGCCGCCGAAAATGAGTGGCGTCCTTGCAAGAGGTTCACTTCACTGTACTCGAAGAGGCGCACCCTCATTGGATGCGGTTCAAACCAGATTCGGTGCCTCAATGCCGATCCCAAGAACCAGCACGCCTAAGGATGTTCTGCGGCCAACGCTTTATCGAGTTCTGCGTCATAACCGTAGATATCGTCGAAGAACCGAATCTGATTTTCCTCGTTCACCGCAGCTGAGCCGTAGACAATCAAAACCGGAATTCGAGTGACGAGGTTCACCTGAAGATTGTTTTTCTCGCCGTTCATTGCGGCCTTCACCCGCTCCAAGTCCCAGCCAGGATTGTTTCGCAACACCCAGGCAACAAGGTCCGCAGGCTTCTGTACCCGAATGCATCCGTGGCTGAAATCGCGGACGTCCTGCGAGAACAGTTCCGGAGCATCCGTGCCATGCAGGTACACGTTGTCCGGATTGGGGAAGATGATCTTCACCAGGCCGAGAGAATTCGTTTCGCCGGGCTTTTGGCGCACCATCAGGTGAAGCGATCTTATGCCTTCTAAAACCTCCGGGCTCACTTGATTGTCGGTTACGAGCTCGCCTTGGGGCGTGACCACTTCAAAATTATGCTTGGCGATGTAGTTCGGGTCCTTCTCGATGTGTGGCACAATCTCGTTCCGCTGAATGCTGGGAGTGACGTCCCAGTAGGGCCGGAAGACCACGTATTGGATCTCTTTCTCAAAAATCGGAGACTTGTGGCCATAGGCCTTTCCAATGATGACGTTCTTGTAGAAGGCGACGGTGCCATCCGGGTTCATCGCGCGTACACGATACTCAGGAAGATTCACAACCACGGGCGGTTGTGGGAAGGAATGCGGAAGCCAGCGCCACCGTTCGAGCGTCAACTTGATCTGGCGAATGCGGACGGCCGGAGGGGTATTCAACTCATTGATCGTGCGCGCGTCAAGGTTGCCGGTGGGAGTTTCCCCATGCCTGTCCTGATAGTGCTTCACGCCCTCAACGACCGCACCGTCATAAATGGTTGCATTTGGATTCAGCTCTGCGCTTGCAGGAATGTCGCCGATGATTTGAAGAAACCGTGCCAAGTGGACCACGCCGGTGTAGGTTTGGCCGGGCCGCACAGTCTTGTTGATGGTTGGCAGCTTCTCACCCTCAACTTGGTTTGCGTATCCTTCATAAACCGGCAAAAGCGCCAGCAGCTTCCGGTAGCCCAGGAACGGCGGTTCCAGCTTCTGAATTTCGGCGGCTGGATCGCCTGCATTCAGGACTTGGGTCTGAATGAAGTCCGCCAACGGGAGTTGTTTCCCACCCATATCGAGCTGAAATTTGAATTCCTTGGGATTTACTCGGCCACAGTGGATGGCACGGATGTAGCGCATCGCCGAGACCGTAAGCGCGGTATCGAACGAGACCAAGTCTTGTTCAGACGGCTTTTGCCCCAGCTTGAGGAGGCGACCCTGCCATCGCGAGCCGTCGTAATCTTCGGGGTCGAGTCCTTTAGCGTCTGCATTTTGTAAGAGCTCGATCACGGCCAGCCCCTGGGGACGGACGCGGCCGTTCTGAACCCAAATCAAAGAATAACCGTTCGTCTCGTAAAGTTTGGCGACCTCTGATTTGTAGGGAGTAAAGTCGGACCAGCGAAGATCGGCATTACGAGCTGAATCCACAATACCGTGGAGCGCGGGAACACCCGAGGCAGACAACGTCTGGCCTCCAGGAGCAGAGTGCTGATCTGCGAAGAACGCAGGCACGGTCTCGCCTCTCGCAACAGACATTCCGGCAACGACTATGCTCGTTAGAACTATCATCCACTGAGGCCGATAAACAGAATTCCTCATAGCAACCCCCACACGATGTTTTATTTGAGTATCGAAAGCAATTCCAGGTTCCTCTTAATTGGAAGGAATTTCTTGCGGCAGTATCGTCGCGATCAAGAATTTTCTGTTTCCGTCGCATCGCGCACCTTCTCGTTGTCGAAGTCGCGCCAGATCGCATCGTCCTTATCGAGTGCGATCGGATGATCGATCCGCATCTCCTTTACGGACTAGCGGACCTATCGACACGCCTCTCAAATTAGAATTCAGGCGCGTGAACTCCGATCACCACCCAGGGATACCGGCGTCGATTGGAAACAAGAACCTAAGCCGCTTTCTTCGCCGCGAGTAGTTTCATAAGGTTTTGAGCTGCTACGGTCGAGGACGCCGGGTTCTGTCCGGTGATGAGGCGGCCATCAACTACGGATAATGGCTGCCAGTTGGGAAGTTTCTCAAAGATGCCTCCCAGCCGCGTCAACTCATCCTCGACTAGAAACGGAACAACGTCGGTGAGATGCACCGCTGCTTCCTCACCATTGGTAAAACCAGTCACGCGCTTACCCTTCACCAGCGGCGCGCCCCGGTACGTGACGTGACGAAGCACGCCGGGCGAGTGGCAGACCAGAGCGATCGGCTTGCCGGAATTGTAGAAGGACTCGAGCAGAGCGATGGAAACCGGGCTTTCTGCGAGATCCCACATGGGGCCGTGTCCGCCCACATAGAAGACCGTGTCGTAATCTTCCGATTTCATGTCGGCAAGCTTGACTGTCTGGGAAAGCGCCTTTTGTGCCGTCTGGTCCTGCTTGAACCGCGCCATGGCGGGCGTTTGATTTTCCGGTAAATCGCTCTTCGGATCGACGAGTGGTTGCCCACCTTTTGGTGAGGCGAGGGTCAGATGTACCCCGGCATCGCGGAAAACAAAATAAGGAGCTGCGAATTCTTCAAGCCAGAAGCCGGTTTTGCGCCCGGTGTTGCCGAGTTTGTCGTGCGATGTTAGCACCATCAGTATTTTCATGTTCCTCTTCTTTTATTCCTGGGTGTTTCCTGGCTGTGAGCATTCCGAATGAATCCGGTCGACGCGAGCAATCAGAACACAAGCTTGGGAGATGAACAATTGGACGATAGTATCGACGACACCTTCGTATCAGTCGGCGCTACGACCGTGCTCACAGTCTCGTTTGGGTCAACGCGCCGGCCCGCGCGCGAATCCGCTTGCACTACACAAGGGATGGTCGAGATGCCAGGAACCCTGGTTTCGGCGGCGTGCAGAGTGGCAGATCTCTGGATTTGGAGGCTGCTCACGGCGAACTAAGGAGGGTGGAGAGAAATTCGAAAATGTCGAATGCAACGCGATGCCAACTTTGTACAGAAACGCCGGGAGTCTTAGTTCACACGAAGCGCAGCATTGAGGGCCTCAAGCAGTGCCGTGTCGCTGAAAGGCTTGAACAGGCATTCCACCGCACCCTGTTCGATCAACCGCTGGCGAACCGTCATATCTCTGTCAGCGGTAATGAAGATAATCGGAATCGCTGCTCGCCGTCGCATCAGTTCCCGCTGAAGGTCAGGCCCGGTCATCCCAGGCATAGCGACGTCGAGGATCAGACATTGGGTTTGGCCAACGTAATCGGACGCGAGGAACTCTTCCGCCGACGAGAAAGCTCGTGCTCCAAAACCGAAATGCTTCAGCAAGTCGGGTAGCGACTCACGTATGGACTCGTCATCATCAACGATTGACACAAGTGAACTTTGGGGGGCACACTCCCCCTGGCGGGACTGCATAACCCCAGAGTGCCCCACCTCTCAAGAGAGTGTCCATGGCACTTTAGTATTGGTTTGCGCCGATATCGGGACGAGCGTAGCCTTCAGGCCGCGCGTGTGACGCGGGGCGCCCGAATGTTGGGGATACCGTCGGTGCGAACCAAACCGCCCTCGGGTGCTCGAGGAATCGAGAACGAAAATGCGGCTCCCGGACCATCATTTAGAGTCGCCCACAGACGGCCATGATGGCTCTCGATAATGGAACGGCTGACGGAGAGCCCGATTCCCATACCGTCATTCTTCGTGGTGTAGAACGCGTCAAAAAGCCGGTCGACGGCCTGAGGGTCAAACCCGGCTCCAGCATCTTGCACCGTCAGCCGCACCCGATCGCCATCGTCTCGCTCGCTTCTGATCACCAACTGCCTCGGACGATCCTCGACTGCGCTCATGGCGTCTGAGCCATTCCGGAGCAGGTTGAGTATGACCTGCTGAAGCTGCACACGATCGCCTATGACGAGCGGAAGGTCGTCGGCAAGTTCGGGACGTAGCATTACGCGGTTCTTCTGAAGTTCCACTAGGGACAGGGCAATCACTTCCAGAACAGCCTCATTCAAGTTCACAGATTCGGTCGTGGGCTCCTTCTTACTAAAGAGTGCGCGCAACCGGGTGATCACCTCCGACATACGGTTGCCATCGCGAATCGTGCGCCGGGCGGTTTCGCGAGCGCCCTCGACCTGGGGAGGATCGGTCGCCAGCATCCGCAAACAGGTGCTGGCGTTGGTGATGATGCCGGAGAGAGGTTGTTTGACTTCGTGCGCGATAGATGCCGTCATCGCCTCGAGGGTTGTGACCCTGGACACGTGCGCGAGTTCCGATCGCGCCTTATTAAGTGCCTCCTCCGCGAGCCGGCGCCGCGTCACATCCTGCACTGCCCCGATATACTCCAGCAGGCCATCTGTGTCGCGGGTTGCATGAGCAACCATATTTAGGTATTTGACCGAGTGGTTCGGCATCAGCAGGCGGAGCTCGTAATCAATATTGCTGCCGTCACGTCGCGCCCGTTCCACCATTTCTTGCAATGGCTGGATATCGTCCGGGTGGACTCGGGAGTAAACTTTCTCGACGGTCGATGGCGTGCCCTCATCAAATTCAAAAATGTCATAGAGCTGCTCCGACCAGGTTATTTCGTTCGTTGCGACGCGCCAGGAAAAGCCGCCGACTCGAGCAAGGCGCTGGCCTTCGACGAGAAATGCCTCACTGCGCCGCAACTTCTCCTCAGCTTGTTTCCGGTCCTCGACGTCAGTCATGAGGGCATACCATCTCATGATTCTCCCTTCTGCGTCTGGCACAGGAAGGATGCGAACCTGGAACCATCGATAGACACCATCGGCCCTGCGGCAGCGTTGTTCAAATTCGAGGGGAGTTCCGGATTTGATAGAGTTCGCAAAAATTGCGACTGTGCGAGAGCGGTCGTCTGGATGAACGCAATCGTTGGCTACCCAATCCTTCATTTCCTCGCTCGTCTTGCCGTAGTATTCCAAGAGTTGCCGGTTGAGAAGTTCGATCTCACCTTCCGGACTCAGGACGCACACGAGCCCGGGAATGCTATCAACAATCTCGCGGAAATTGATTTCGCTCGCGCGCAGGGCTTCCTCAGCCCGCTTCCGGTCGTCGATATCGGTGTTGGTTCCGTACCATTTGATGATGTTGCCCGATTCGTCGCGGAGAGGGTTGGCGCGAAACAGGAACCATCGATAGACTCCGTCGAAACGACGCATGCGTGCTTCTGTGTCGACCGGCGTGCCAGTAGCCAGACAGGCCTGCCAGTACTCCACGAGCCCTGGCAAGTCGCCCGGATGAATCGCGGCCCCCCAACCCCAGCCTAGCCCCTGTTCCGCCGAGAGGCCCGCATAATCAAGCCAGGGCTGGTTGATGAAATCGCAGTAGCCGTCTGGATGCGCAGACCATGCCGGCGTGGGAACGGTGTTGATGATTTGCTTAAGTTTGGTTTCACTCGCCTGCAACTTCTCCTCGGCCTGTTTGCGTTCATCGATATCGGTTATGAGGGCATACCAACCGGTGATTCTGCTGTTTGCGTCTCGAACGGGAAGGTGACGACACTGGAACCATCGGTAGACGCCATCGGCACGGCGATAACGGAGTTCACAGTCCAAGGGAGTGCCGTTTGCCATAGAACTCGCAAAGACATCGATCACGCGCTGGAGGTCATCTGGATGAACAACGTTGTTGGTCACCCAATCGTTCATTTCCTCGATCGTCTTGCCGAAGTATTCCAGGAGCGGACGATTGGCACGTTCCATCTTGCCGGCCGGACTCAAGGCACACAGGAGCCCAGGAACGCTGTCAACAATCTGGCGGAAATTGGTTTCGCTCGCTCGCAGGGCTTCCTCGGCGCGCTTTCGGTCGTCGATGTCAGTTATGAGGCCATACCAGCTGGTGATTCTACCTTCTGCGTCTCGCGCGGGATCGATCCTGAGCTGGAACCACCGATAGACACCATCAGCCCGGCGACAACGGACTTCAAGATCGAGTGGCGTTCCTGTTGCCAACGAATGCGTGAAGTCCGCGATCACGCGCGGCAGGTCATCTGGATGAATAACATCTGCGGTCTTCCAATCTTTCATTTCCTCGGCCGTCTTACCGAAGAATTCCAGGAACGGCCGGTTCATAACTTCAGGCACTCCGGTCGGACTGAGGGCAGCTGCGAGTCCGGGAATACCGTCGAGAATCTCGCGAAGATTGGTTTCACTCGCCCGCAACTTCTCATCGGCCAGCTTGCGATCGTGAATATCTGTGCTGGTTCCGTACCAACGCTCAATCGCGCCGGTGTGATTGCGAAACGGAGCGACGCGGATTAGAAACCAGCGATACTCTCCATCGTGACGGCGAATACGGGCCTCGATTTCTCCCGATTCTCCTGAGACTATCAACTCCTGCCAGCGCTTCATCAATGGCGGCAGATCGTCCGGATGGAAGACCGCCTGCCAACCCCAGCCGTGCGCTTCTTCAGGAGAGAGACCGGTGTACTCATGCCAGCTCTTGCTGAGGAACTCGTTAGGACCCTCCGGCAGATTGCACCAAACCAACGTTGGAATGGCGTCGATCACCCGCTGCAGCTTGCCCTCACTCGCTTGCAGGACCTCCTGAGCGCGTTTCTGGTCGTCGATGTCTGTGGTCGTACCGACGAATTTGAGGACTTTTCCTTCTGCATCGCGCAAGGCCACGGCTTGCTGGAGGTGCCAGCGATAGGTCCCGTCCTGAGCGCGGAGCGACCTGGTTTCGAACGCAAAGCCCTGTCCCGAATGCACGCCCTCCCAAAAGCTCTTGGCTGCTAGCTCCCGATCATCAGGGTGGACCGCGGTCATCCAAGCCTCGGGATGCGACCGGACGAAGTCAAGGGTCTGACCGGAGTATTCAAGCCAAACTTGATTCACGAAATCCGGGGTCCCATCAGGCTTGAGCGTCCAGGCGGATACAGGAAGAAGCTGCAGCAGCCCAACCTGGAGTTGCAGCTCTGCGTTCGCTGCGGCAAGTTCGGCCGTTCGTTGCGCAACCCGCTGATCGAGTTCGTCGGCGATACGCTTCTGCTGCCCCCGGAGCTGCGCCTCCTGCAGCCCGATAGACGCCTGATTCGCTGCTACATTCAGAAGAAGTGCCTCCGTTTGCCGTGGAAAATCTGCTCGCTGAGCCGCCGCGACGATTACGCCGAGTTCGCCCTGTAATCCCAGCGGCAGAGGCACGATCGAAACGTCTCCCTCACCCATAAGTTTCCGAAGCAGCGGAGGCCATTTCCGTGAATTGTCTCCCAACGAGTGGCTGAGCGCCTCGCAGATCTCGTGAGTCGTGGGCATTGGTCCTCGCAATTGCGCTACCTTAACGATCTCAACCGGCGTTTCGCCCACTGGGTTTGTCAGCTGCACCGAGACGAGGTCCAGGCTCAACATGCGCATGAGAGCGTCGAGCAAGGTATGAAGAACTTGGGATGGATCCCCGCCACTCCAGATGGCGGAAAGAGCAAGCAGGCTGACAAGATCGTTGATGCACCGTTTAAGGTGCTTGACTTCGCCGGAAGCGAGTTCGGGTTGGACTTCCATATCAGGCAGCCGTGGAGGACGAGGAAGTGCGCATGGCCCGCCGTTGCCGAAGTTCGGGCAGGAACTCCTGGGGCGGCACAAAGAACGGATTCCGCTGCAGCACGCCGCCGATGATGATCATGGGATGCGTCCGCATGATGTCAACCACCGTGTCACCGCCAAATTGGCCAAGATGATAGGTGCAGACTACCGCATCGTCATGGCGACGCCATACATCATTTACCCTAGATTCGAACTCAACGACGTCGTCAACGTATGTTCGATCTCCAACCACCCAGTCCATGCGGCAGCAAATACGGCTGAGCGGGAACCCTCCTTTGGCATTGCCGCTGGCCATCTGCTCGAACACCGCCAGCATTCGATCCTGATCGAAACGGCCGTCCCGAATGTAAGCTTCGGTATTGATCCGAACCTCGAGTTGTCCACTGTGCTCGGCAGCCGCTGCGTCGATCCCGGCGGCCGCCAACCGTCGCAGATGGTCATGACGCTGATCCGGATTTACGACGTGAACCGCCTTGTCGCCACACTCGAACCCGTCCTTAATAAACGGCAGCAACACGCGATACTCTTCGTCGTCGTTATTGAAAAATGCGCAGACATGTCGTACTTCGCCGAGCTGGGAGCCGGCGAGTGAGATAGGTGCCGCGGCCTTCTTCATGGTGTGGCCCTCCAGCATGGATTTCCTACTGGGACTCAGCGACTGCTTCCAGGTAAGAGAGAAACGGTGTGGGGTCTAATGATAATGATTTGTACGCTATTGTACACACTTTTGCCGATAATTTCCACCGGGACTTTGGGATCAACCGATACGTTGTCCAATAGACGTGCCTCCGCCTCTCTGGCTTAATCGCATCTACGCTTCGCATCCGAAGCGACTCGGATACCCTGCGACCGGCAATTTTCTGATCAAGGAGAACTCGCCATGAGCATCATCCCAATCGAAAAAGTGGTCTACACCGCGAAAGCGCACACCACGGGTGGCCGGGATGGAGGATCGTCCCGCACCTCGGATGGCCGTCTGGACGTCAAACTCTCGCTTCCCGGCACTCCCGGCACGGGCACCAACCCCGAGCAGTTATTCGCCGTCGGTTGGTCGTCGTGTTTCCTGTCGGCGATCAAGATTGTGGCCGGCAGAATGAAGGTCAGGTTGCCGGCTGAGCTCGCCGTGGATGCTGAAGTGGACTTGGGCACAACCAGCGGCGGTTATCTCATTCAGGCTCGCCTCAACGTCAACCTCCCTGGGATAGAACGCGAAGTCGCACAGGCTCTGGTGGACGGCGCGCACCAGGAGTGTCCCTATTCCAAAGCCACACACGGCAACATCAACGTTGTGACGAACTTCGAAACCAAACCTGTCACGCATGCGGCATGAGCGAGTTGCGGGAACCCTGACTGTCGTCTCGTCGAGCCCGTTACGAACGGGCGGCGGAGGACCGAAAAGAGGAAGATACCGTGAACACGGGAGAATCGTTTGACAATTCAACCTATGCAGACGGGATGCACGTGGGGATAGCGAGTTATCGGCTTTCGTCAGCGCTGTGAAGGAAGTGTTTGGTCTCAGATGAGCCCAGGCTCGCAGCAAAGGACCAGCTCGACGAGTCAGAGTTAATCGACGGCCCGCCTCGATCGACCAGTCGCGATTGTAAGCGGTCACCATCGCGGCCTCGGCTCGATTGGCAGATCGGCTGAACGTCGGACTACAAGGTCGCTCGTCGCATCGACTGATACCAAGGTATCGCCAATACCATCGTCCAATTGATTCGCCGTAGCACCTCGGGTGTAATTGCTCCATCGCAGCTGATTCTGTCGGAAGGGCGACACCTAAACAAACGGGCTTGGCCGCACCGCTCGCCTGTCAGGAGGAAGACGATGAGTATTATCGATAAGGCGCTAGAAGCAAACCGCAACTATGCGAAAAACTACAATCCAACGCTGGGAAAGCGTCCGGCCCCCAAAATCGCAGTTGTAACCTGCATGGATCCACGGCTCTCAGACCTCCCTGGGATCTTAGGTCTGCCGCAGGCCGATCTCGACGTTATCCGAACCGGCGGACCCGCGGTAACAGAAGATGTTCTCGGGGAACTTATTATTTCCAACCGTGTGCTCGGAACCACAGAGATATTGCTTCTCAACCACACCGGCTGCGGCTTCACGACATTCACCGATGAGGAAATGAACGCGAAGCTGAGCGCTTCTACCGGAGATACTTCGCCGGCTCCGATGCGCTTCTTCTCCTATAAGGACCCCGAGGAAAATACCCGGGAGCAGATCAAGAAAGTCAGATCGCATCCTTGGATCGCAAAAGATGTCCCCGTGCGAGGCTTCATTTTCGACGTGGAGACCGGTCTCCTGCGGGAAGTGCAGCCAATTGCACAGCAAACTGCTGCCTGAAAACGTCTGGGCGGCGGTTCCCAATCACAGAAACCGACAGCGAATGGGAGAATCTCAAATGAGTCAGACACTCAGCCATGATCTTGATCAGCTTTGCATCAATGCAGCCCGGGTTCTCTCCGTCGATATGAGCGAGAAAGCCCGCTCGGGTCACCCCGGATTGCCCCTTGGGGCCGCCCCGATGGCCTACACCTTATGGGACCGGACCTTGCGACATAATCCCGCAAATCCTCGGTGGGCCAATCGCGACCGTTTCATCCTCTCCGCTGGTCATGGATGTGAGTTGCTTTACTCACTGCTTCATCTGACTGGATACAACATCAGCATGGACGACCTTCAGAATTTTCGCCAGTGGGGCAGCAAGACAACCGGCCATCCGGAATATGACCCGGATATTGGGATAGAGGCGACCACAGGGCCTCTGGGACAAGGCATCGCCATGGCAGTCGGAATGGCGCTGGCGGAAGCCCATCTCGCCGCTCGCTTTAACCGGGACGGGTTCCCGGTGGTCGATCACTTTACGTTCGTCTTGGCCGGCGATGGAGACCTTATGGAAGGAATCTCGTCCGAAGCAGCATCTCTGGCAGGGACGCTGCAGTTGGGAAAACTTATTTGTCTTTACGACAACAATCATGTGTCGCTGGACGCGACCACGGACCACGTTTTCACCGAAGACAGATGCGGCCGCTTCCGGTCGTTCGGATGGCACGTGATTTCTGTTCCAGACGGAAATGACATCGAAGCAATTGACGCTGCCATTCGGGAGGCCAAGGCTGAAAAGCAGAGGCCATCGCTGATCGCCGTACGAACTCACATCGGATATGGGAGCCCGCTGCACGACAGCCCGAAAGTTCATGGCGAACCTATGGGACCTGAGAACGCACGCGCGACCAGACAAAACCTTGGATGGCCGGACCTGCCCCCTTTCAGCGTTCCGGCTGAGGTCCAGACTCATTTTCGTCAAGCCATTCCGCGCGGAACTGCGCTTGAAGCAGAATGGATCGGCGTGTTCGGACGTTACTCTGAGAAGTACCCCGATTTGAGTCATCAACTCAAGAACATGATGGACGGAGTCTTCCCGAAGAACTGGGATGCTGGCCTTCCATCGTTCTCGATCAGTGAAGGGTCAATATCGACCCGCGATGCGTCGGGCAAGGCAATGAATGCGATCGCCGCGGCACTGCCGGGGTTTGTTGGCGGCTCTGCCGACCTTGCCGGCTCAAACCGCACCACACTGAAGGGTCTAGGGGATCTGGGCTTCGGCGACAATCAGGGCAGAAATATTCACTTCGGCGTTCGCGAGCATGGAATGGCAGCAATGATAAATGGAATGGCGGTGCACGGCGGCCTGATCCCCTTCGGCGCAACATTTTTCAACTTCTCCGATTACATGCGGCCTTCTTTGCGTCTCGCGGCCCTGATGGGCGCTCACAGTATTTTCGTCTTTACGCACGACAGTATAGGTCTCGGCCAAGATGGACCGACACATCAACCCATCGAGCAGCTGACCAGTTTACGAGCAATGCCGTAGTTCACTGTTTTCCGTCCTGCAGACGCCAACGAGACAGCAGCAGCCTGGCGCGTAGCGATCGGGCTCCGCGGTCCGGTCGCACTCGTCCTGACTCGTCAAGCTTTGCCTGTGCTGGATGCGAAACAGTTCCCCGTGAACGCCGGGGTCGCGAAGGGTGCTTATGTTCTGCTCGATAAGCCCGACCCAGACCTTGTACTGGTCGCCACCGGGTCGGAGGTCCACCTGGCGCTTCAGGCCGGACAGGCTTTAGCCAAATCGGGCATCAGAGCCCGTGTCGTATCTATGCCGTCGTGGGAGCTCTTTGCAAAACAACCCGTCGAGTACCGAGATTCGGTTCTGCCTGTCAACATCCCCACGCTGGCAATTGAAGCTGGCGCGACTCTTGGCTGGTACAAATGGGTAGGCCGAACCGGCGATATCATCGGACTGGATCACTTCGGGGCGTCTGCGCCTGGCGAAGTAGTTATGGAAAAGATGGGATTCAACGTCGATAACGTGGTCCACCGGGCGCTGCAACTTCTACATCAAGGAAACGTGCCGGCCACTGCAGTAGCGTGACTCTGCATTTAGGAAGAGTCGGAGTGGATCCCAACGGCGATCAGAGAACAACAAATCCGAGCAGCTCTGGAGCAGCATCGCTCGGCTTCTGCGGCGGGTGATCTGGACGCGGAGCACGACATTTATGAAGAGAACGCGGTCTGGCGGCGCCCAGCGCGACACCTCGCTCCGCGGATCACGAAAGGACCATGATCATGGAAGCATTACGAAATGTTTTGACTCGTTTGCAACAACAAGGAGCGGCGCTAGGCCATTTCAACGTTGCCGACCTGACCCTGCTAAAGGCGGTTGTGGCAGCCGCTGTTGAGGTCAGAGTTCCGGTAATCGTTGGCGCGTCGGAAGGAGAGCGAAGCTTTTTGGGGACATACGAACTCGCAGCGCTTGTAAAAGTCATGCGCGAAGAGAATGATTTCCCAGTTTTCCTTAACGCAGATCATACGCATTCACTCGCGAAAGCAGTAGAGGCGGCGAAGGCAGGGTTCGATTCGGTCGTAATCGATTTCTCCGCGCTCCCCTTTGACCAGAACGTTGCTCGTACGAAACAAACTGTTGAAGCCATCAAAGCGATCAACCCCGCAATCATCGCGGAGGGAGAGATAGGCAACATCGGAACCGGCTCTGAAATTCACGAAACCGTTAGCAACGATTTCCGGAACCTTAGCACGCCTGAGGAAGCTCGACAATTCGTCGACTCCACTGGAATCGACGTCCTTGCTCCTGCGGTCGGCAACATGCATGGCATGCTGGAAAGCATGGTAGAAGGGAAAACCAAGAAGCACCTGAACATCGAGAGAATTGCACAGATTAAGAAGGCAGCTGGAGTCTTTCTCACCCTGCACGGCGGGTCGGGAACGGATGATCAAGATTTCCGGCGGGCCATCGCTGCCGGAATCAACATCATCCACATCAATACCGAACTGCGGGTCGCCTGGCGGCAGTCACTGGAGGGCAGCCTGACCAGACAACCGAACGAAGTTGTGCCATATAAGATTCTGCCGTCGGTCGTAGATTCCGTAAAGCAGGTCGTGAGTTCCCGCCTGAAACTATTCAATGCTCAACCGGCGTCCGAAGAAATGCACTTACGAGCTGGGTGATGGCGACTCACTCAAGAAGTTTTGGGAAACGAATGAGAAGGATTAGTTGCGTGAATGGCCGAGTCGGAGGTAAATGCGGCGCTCGAAAGTCAAAATAGAAAGGCCGGTAACAAAATCCGATTGAGGAGGCTAGCATGGCGGTCACCACGGAAATCGCGCCGAATATCTATCGCATCTCGATCTTTGCTCAATGGGGGAATTTTCAGTTCAACCATTTCCTGGTGAAGGACGATGAACCGCTGCTGTTCCACACCGGGCTGCGCGGAATGCACGCGGAAATTCGCGAGGCCGTCTCCAAGCTCATCAACCTTTCCGAGTTGCGCCACATCAGCTTCAGCCATTTTGAGTCAGACGAGTGCGGGTCGCTCAATGATTGGCTGGCTGCAGCGCCCAAGGCCGATGTGATCTGCAGCCAAGTTGGCGCCCTCGTGAACATGAACGACTTCATTGGCCGGGATGCACGCGGCCTCGCTGACGGCGAGACCTTTGTGACGGGGAAGTACCGCTTTCGCTACTGCCAGGCTCCCCATCTGCCCCACGGCTGGGACGCGGGCGTCCTCTTCGAAGAAACGCAAAGAACACTGCTCTGTTCGGACCTGTTCCATCATATGGGCGACGTCGAACCGCTCACCTCTGCCGATGTCGTGGACCGGTCGCGTCAGGCGATGAAGGAATTTCAGGCGGGCATCCTCGCGGAGTATGTTCCGTACACACCACTCACCGCGCAGAACTTGAAAAAGCTCGCAGACCTAAAACCCAAAACACTCGCCATCATGCATGGCTCTAGCTTTACAGGTGACTGCGCCCGAGCACTCGATGACCTCAATGTGATGTTACGCGAGGTCTTCGGCCGGCAGAAGTAGAGGCGGAAATCTCCGATAAAAGCTCATGTTTAGCCGAGTGAGCGGGAGAGCTCCCGAGTCGTCGGCAAACAGCAAGTTATCCGCGTCACGCAGTCCATTTGGCGTCAGTTCCCCCGCTGTTCTCTTGCCGTCTCCAACCTCCGGTCCCGCTTGGTCCTGAATCTCCTGCTGATGCCCGGCGAGCATGTCCTTCGGCGTGATGTAGCCGATCACTTTGCACGTTTGTTCCCCCTTCCCTTCCTGGTCCCGACGTCAGACCGTTCTAACCGAGCGCGGCCATGCTTGTGCGGATCACGTGGAGCAACGGCGTGGGGTAGATGCCAAACCAGATCAGCAAGATCGCCAACACAGCCAGCATGGCAACTCCGGACCAGGACGCTCGTTGATTGATTGATACAACCTGACCGGCAAAGTGCTCAGGCGGGGCCGAGTATAGAGTTACGACAACGCGTAGGTAATAGAAGAGGCCAGCAACACTGGTGACAACCAGGATGATGATTAGCGGCCACGCGGCGGCAGCCGCTCCGGCATCGAGTATGTAGAACTTCCCGACAAAGCCCATGGTCGCAGGAATGCCGGCAAGGGAGAAGAGCGCAGCAGTGAAAACGCTCGCGATTACCGGCCGCCGCCAGAAAAGGCCGCGGTAGTCCTCCAGTTCGTCGGCGTCGCGCTGGGAGCCGGAAAGAACCGACACAATTCCGAAGGCTGCAAGGATGGTCACGGTATACGCGACTAGATAAAAGCTCACAGCCTCGATCGCCATAGTTCCAGCCGCCAAAAACGCCACCAGTATGTATCCGAAGTGGGCAATCGAAGAGTAGGCGAGAATACGCTTCACATTGGTCTGCTGCAGTGCGAGCAAATTGCCAGCGCACATCGAGGCAATGGCGATGGCGGAGAACACGAAGAATACAGGACGATACTCGATTGCGCCCGAAAGATAGAAATAGCGCAGCAATAAGGCAACCATCGCGCTCTTGGAGGTCGTGGCGACAAATGCCGCTACCGGTGCGGGGGCGCCTTGGTAAACATCCGGCGTCCACAGATGGAAAGGCACGACACCCAGTTTGAAGCCGATGCCAGTTATGGTCAGCACGATCCCCGCCAGAAGCAGCACAGATTCAGACCCGTTGACGGAGACTTCGCGCAGACGCGAGAACTCCATGCTCCCGGTTAAGGCGTAGATGAGGGCCATGCCGAACACAAGGAAGGCGGCGGATGCCGATGCCAGAATCAGATACTTGATTCCGGCTTCGAGCGCGAGCTCGCCGTCTTTCAAGTACGCAATCATGGCGTACAAGGAGATGCTCAAGATCTCGAGTCCGAGAAGAAGCGACACAAAGTGACTGCTCGCCACCAGCACCTCGCATCCCAAAGTCGCAAGCAGGAGCAAGAGATACAGCTCTTCGTTATGGCCGTTGTGATTTTCGAAGTACTGATAGGAAAACACTGCCACAGCGGCAGCGGAGAGGATGATCAGGCCGATGTAGAAGAGCGCATATCGATCCACGAGCAGGAGCGACGTTACTTGTCGCGGGGCCAGCGGCACGGCTGCGCGATGGAGATGAATGCGGCGGCCAGTCCAACAAGGGTAAGAACCGCCGCCAATGTATGACTACGTTTGCAAGCAATGCCAAGCATGACAATGACAGCAGTACCTGCGATCAGAATCAATGGAAGCAAGGCGAGTATGTCCGCGGCGTTCACTGCTTATCTCCGTAAGAGCGCAACCGACATCTGAGCGTTGCGCTGCAGGTTATCCAGAGCTGGCCTGAAAGTGTCGAGCACCGGCTGCGGAAAGAATCCAAGCCACAACAGGCCCACCATCATTACCGCCATCATCACTGCTTCCCGCGGTGTCAAGTCGGGAAGTTTCCAAGCGTGCGTATTTGGGCCGAGAAAAGCGCGCTGTACCATTCGCAGGGCATAAAAGGTAGAGGCGAGAATACCCAGAGTTGCGATCACAGTGATCGTGATGCTGACTTTGTAAGACCCGAGCAACACCAGGAATTCTCCGACGAAGTCACCTAATCCGGGCAGGCCGAGCGAGGCTAGACTAAAGAAAAGCGCACATCCGCTCAGGCGCGGCACTACGCTCCAGAGACCACCCATCCTCTCGAGATCACGAGTGTGCATGCGTTCTTGCATCCCGCCGACCAGCACGAAGAGCCCGCCCGTGCTAAGTCCGTGACAGATCATCGTCATGATCGCGCCCTGCAGGGCAAGCGGATTCCAAGAGAAAATTCCCAGCAGCACAAACCCCAGGTGACTGACGCTGGTATACGCAACGAGACGCTTCAGATCCGTCTGCGAGAAAGCCATCACGGATCCGTAAACGATACCGATACGGCAAGCACCAGGCCACGGGGGTGAACTCGTGAGCTGCGCGCGGAAAGAGTGGAATGACGAAACGCAACAAACCATAAGCGCCAGTCTTTAACAGCAAACCAGCCAGGATGATGCTTCCGGCGGTCGGAGCTTCGGTGTGAGCATCGGGCAACCAAGTATGCAGGGGCACGACCGGCAACTTCACTGCGAAGGCGCCAAAGAAACCGAGCATGATCAAGAGTTCGGCGCCGGAACTGAATTGCGTGCCCAATAATTCGGAATATTCGAACGTGTAGACTCCCGTGGCCTGATGGTGGATGAAGTAGAGTGCAAGGATGGCGATCAGCATCAGCAACCCGCTGCACTGCGTGAACAAGAAAAACTTTACTCCTGCGTAAACGCGCCGCTCGTGGCCCCATATGACGATCAGGAAATACATGGGGACGAGCATCAGTTCCCAGGCGAAATAGAACAGAAACAAGTCGACCGCCAGAAACACTCCAGCGATTCCCGCGAGAACCCACATCAGATTGAAATGAAAGAAGCCGACTCTTTCACGGATTTCCGTCCAGGACGCCAGCACCGACACGATGCCTAAGAAAAACGTCAGCATCAGCATCAGCAAACTGAGGCCATCCACGGCAAGATGAAAGTGGATGCCAAAGCTCGGTATCCAATTCCAATCCAATTGGTCGAGCCATGGCTTTGTTCCGCGCGAAGCTCTGCTGATCCAGATGTTCGCGGCCAAGACAAAGTCGAACCCAATCGCGACCAGTGAAATCCATCGCGATAGCGGCTCGCTCCACCTGGCTGTGAGCGAAGCGAGAACCCCCGCGATTAGCAGAATACCGATGAGCCAGATCAGTATCATTTGAAAAACACCATCGCTATAAACAGAACCGACCCTGCGGCCATTGCCGTGGCGTACCAGCGGACGCGGCCCGTCTCGGTGCGGCTCAAACCGCGATAAGACAGCTCAGTCAGCCGTGCCACGCCGGTATAAAACGCGTCGACGAAATCACTCTTGTTGATTTCGGCCGCCCAGATGAAGGGCTGCACAAAGGCTTTGTCGTAGATCCAGTCAAAGCCCCAATCGGCAAACCACCATTGGTGCAGCGCTCGCCCGACGGGATTCGCAACTAAAGTCTCCGCCAGGCTTCGCTTCTGCAGGTGGAAGACATACGCGAAGTAGAGGCCGATCAGGAACAGCAATGCGGCGATGGCCTCGGAGCGAATCTCCGTAAGACCACCAGCGTGAGCTTCGATGGTCGATGGCAGAACCGAATGCAGGGCGCCCAGCAACGGCTGCTTCAGATATCCGCCAACGATTGAAAGAAAAGCCAGAACCAGGAGAGGAATCGTCATCGCATAGCCGGGCCGCTTGGTCACCGGCGTACCCAGCGGGCCGAAGAATGCGCGGAAGATCATCCGGAATGTGTAGAGCGAAGTCAGCAGCGCTCCTGCCATCCCTGCCAGCCAGAGGACCGGATTTCCCTGCGGCGCAGACCATGCATCCCAGATGATCAGGTCCTTACTGAAGAAGCCGGCAGTGATGAACGGCAGACCTGCCAGCGAGCAACCGGCGATGAGAAACGTCCAGAAAGTGACGGGCAATTCTTTCCGCAACCCGCCCATTCGGAAGATGCTGTGTTCGTCATGCAGTGCATTGATGATCACACCCGCGCCAAGAAAGAGCAGAGCCTTGAAGAATGCGTGGGTCACAAAGTGGAACATGGCTGCTTGCCATGCGCCAATCCCCAACGCCAGAAACATGTAGCCGATCTGGCTCATGGTGGAGTAGGCAAGCACGCGCTTGATGTCATGTTGCGTAAGCGCACTAAACCCAGCAAGCAGTAGCGTGACCGCGCCGACCACGGCAACTGCGAATTGAGCCGACGGCGCCAGTGCGAATAAAACATGCGTGCGCGCGATCAGATAAACGCCGGCGGTAACCATTGTGGCCGCGTGCAGCAGAGCGCTCACCGGAGTAGGACCGGCCATCGCATCGGGCAACCAAACCTGCAGAGGAAGCTGCGCCGACTTGCCTACTGCGCCGCCTAAGAGCAAAAGCGCCGCGACAACCGCATAGGTAGAACCTGAAGGCCACTGTTCGGAAGCGCGCTGCATGAGATCCTGAATGTGTAGCGTGCCCAGACGGGTGAAAAGCAGAAACAAACCCAGCGACATTGCGGTGTCGCCCACGCGGGTTGCGATGAATGCCTTGCGCGCCGCGAGTCCATTTGCGGGATCGCGGTACCAGAAACCGATCAGCAGGTAGCTGCATAGCCCCACGCCTTCCCATCCGAGATAGAGAAGTAGAAGGTTGTTGGCCAGCAGCAGCGTCAGCATCGACGCGACAAACAGATTCATGTAAGCGAAGAAGCGGCTGTAGCCGTCGTCTTCGATCATGAACTCGGCCGAGTAGATGTGAATCAGGAAGCCGACGAATGTGACCACCAGCACCATCACGAACGACAGCGAATCGAGATACAAGGCCAATCTGCGGCTGAAAGTTCCCTACTCTGATCCAGGTCCAAAGGACCTGAGTGTAAGAGCCTCCAGCCGGAGGTCCGCTAAAGAAGTTCACGGCCACAAGAATTGTGATCAGTGCTGAGAGTCCGATTGATCCTACCCCCAACGCCATCGCGGCTCTTCGCGACAAACGTGAGCCAACCAGCGCGAGCAACAGCGCACTCGCAAAAGGCAACGCCGGAATGAGCCACAACAAACTGTTCACGTTATCCCCTCATCCCGCTCAGCTCATCCACGTCCAAAGACTTGAAGCGGCGATAGATCTGCACCACCAGCGCGAGTCCCACGGAAACTTCAGCTGCTGCCATGGCCAGGATGAACAGAAACACTACCTGACCATCGGCCTGATGCCATCTTGACCCGGCGACCACAAAGGCTAGTCCCGCCGCGTTGAGCATCACCTCAAGCGACATCAAGACGAAGATTAAGTTACGGCGTACGAGAAGACTGGTCAGCCCCAGCGAGAACAAGATCCCCGCTAGCAGCAGTCCGTCTCTCATCGGTATTTGTGTCATGTTGAATCTCCGGCTTCTCGGTCTCGCGGGCGCCTAGGTGGTATGCGCCCACCAAGCCCGCCAGCAACAGCATGGAGGCCAGTTCCACGCCAATCAGGTAAGGACCGAAGAGGGCGATCCCAACTTCCTTCGGCCCCACTTCGCCTATGCTCAGTTCCGCGGTCCCGCTTCGCACCAAGTAAACGACCTCGATAATAAGGATGGAGGCCAACAGCACTGGACCAATCCAAATCCCAGGCGTTAACCACTGTTTTTCCACCTCGACCTCATGCGCGCCCAGGTTGAGCATCATTACCACAAACACAAAAAGCACCATGATGGCGCCCGCGTACACGATCACTTCGAGGGCCGCCACAAATGGGGCGCCGAGCACGTAGAACACCACCGCTACCCCAAGCAGCGATACGATCAGATAAAGCAGTGCGTGAACGACGTTCAGACGAGTCAGCATCAAGCCCGTCGAGATAACGGCAACTGCACCGGCGATGTAAAAGGCTAGTTCCATAAACGTCTCACGGTAAAAGAGAACGAACGTCAACCGGGCGCGCTTCGTGTGCCGCTTCACCCTTGTCCTTGCCGCCGATCTTGACTCCGGCCACCCGCCAGTAGTTGTAACCCGGATACTTTCCCTGACCGGCAATCAACAAATCCTGCTTCTCATACACCAGATTCTTCCGCTGAAACTCTCCCATTTCGAAATCTGGCGTAAGTTGGATGGCGTAGGTAGGACAGGCCTCTTCGCAATAACCACAGAAGATGCAACGAGAGAAATTGATGCGGAAGAACTCCGGATAACGGCGTCCAGTGGCGTCCTCAGTTGCCTGGAGAGCAATGCAGCCCACCGGGCATGCGACCGCACAGAGGTTGCACGCCACGCAGCGCTCGCCTCCATCGGGATCGCGCGACAGAATAATTCTGCCGCGGTTCCTTGGCGGAAGATACGGCTTCTCCTCGGGATATTGAACTGTAATCCTCTTCTGAAACGAGTGGAGAAACACGTACCAGATTGTTCTGAGTATGCTGAGCATCTTCTATCTCCACGTGAGTACAACCGCGCCGGTCACGAGCAAGTTAGCCAAAGCCAGAGGCAACATTACCTTCCAACCCCAGGACATGAGCTGATCAAATCGCGGACGCGGAAGGGCCGCCCGCACGAGAACAAAGAACGAAATGAAGAAGAACGTTTTGATCAAAAACCAGATCACTCCCGGGAGAACGGGACCCAGCCATCCGCCAAAGAAAAGTACTGCGATCATGCTTGAGATCAGAGTGACTCCCATGTACTCTCCGACGAAGAACATCCCAAACTTCATCCCTGAGTATTCGGAGTGATAACCGGCGACGAGTTCACTCTCCGCTTCGGGCAGATCAAACGGGATGCGGCGTGTTTCAGCCAGGCCGGCGATCAGAAATAAAACGAAACCCGGGAACTGCGGTATCACGTACCAGATTCTCTTTTGCGCTTCGACGATCGCGGGGAGGCTGAACGATCCAGCCAGCAGCACTACACCCATGAGTGAGAGACCCATGAAGACTTCATAGCTCAACATTTGCGCCGCGGCCCTCAAGCCGCCGACGAGCGCGTACTTGTTGTTGGAAGACCATCCGGCAAGCACAACGCTGTAAACGCCGAGGGACGACATGGCGAGAAAGAACAGCAGCCCGACATTCAGATCGCTGACGATAATCCCAGGCGCCACCGGGAGCACGGCGAAAGACATTAAGACCGTTACGAAGACAATGGCCGGAGCGATGATGAAAACTGGTTTATCCGCGAAAGGTGGAATCCAGTCCTCCTTCATGAATATCTTGATCGAATCGGCCGCTACCTGAAGCAACCCGAATGGTCCCACGCGGTTCGGTCCGTAACGGTCTTGCCACAAGGCGAGCAAGCGCCGCTCGACCCAGATGAGGAAGGCTGCAATCGACATCGCGACGATGACAATTCCGAGGATGGAGAGGATCGGGTACGGACTTGTCATTTAACCCTCGCAATCGTTCCCCAGGCAGGCAAGGTGATTCCGACGAGCGGAGCAGTTCCAACAGATAGCGCGGCCACCCCAAAAGGAAGATCAGAACGGATACGAACGGGCAAGCGGAACGTGCCGCCTGAGTAACTTATTTCGACCTCCTGATTCTCCGTGAACTCGCCCGAATTGACGGCTACCTGAGGCTTCACCGTCAGTTCCGCAATTCCTGGCGCAGAGAGGCTCAGTTCATCGGAGCCAAAAATGTGATACATGGGCAGCAGCAGCCACTCGCCTCCACGTGGCTGGAATGCGGAGGGAATTGCGCTGAAATAAGGTTGGCCATTGGCCGCGGCAGGTGCAAGGATACGCACGCCTGCATCGCCACCACGCAAAGGCCCGCCAACTTCTTTTTGATAAGTGTTGACCGCCTGAATCGAGTTCCAAGCTGGCGACCAAAAGAATGGAATCAGCGCCGCAGGTGGCTGATCTGGCGTACCCTCCATCGAAAACGAAAGCGGAGAATCCAAGTCCTCGGGCGGCTTGGGCTCGGATATATTGATGTTGACGAGCGCGGAGGTGCGGCCACTCTCGCGGTGCGGCGAGCGTGGGATTTTTGCGCCGGCAATGCGAAATGCAGCCGACGGCGCGGCGTCACGCGCCGCAGAAAGTTCCGGCAATGCCTTGGACATTGCTGCCAGTACATCATCCAAGTCGTGCCAATGATCGGGCTTCAGCCACCGCCAACTTGCCGAAACATCGTTCTGAGGAACAAATACCTGGAAGAATCTCTGGGCGCGTCCTTCGCTGCTGACAAACGTACCGTCAGATTCAGCAAAGGTTCCGGCCGGGAGAACCAGTTCAGCTTTCTCGGTGGTCGAGTTGGCAAGGTGATCGAGAACGATCACATGTGCCGCTTCCTTAAGAAAGGAGTCGACTTCAGCGGCGGGCGCGCGGCGGTAGAGATCGTTTTCCAGGATGATCACTGTGTCGGCGTGTCCGTCGTTGATCGCTTGAAACGCGGCGCTTAACGGGCTTCCGCCCATGAGTCTTGCACCAACCGTATTGCACTCGGGTACGGTAAAGCTAAGAGCGGCCCGCACCGCCATCGCCACATTCGCAGCCGACTGGATAACGGCCTCGCTGGCGCAACTCGTACCCGAGATCACCAGCGGCCTTTTAGCGGCCTTGAGCGAGCGCGCAATCTCACTCGCCAGCGGCCAATCATCGAGCGTAGGCACGGCAGGTGAGCGCGAGTCGAGTGCATGCGCCACGGCGAATCCCAGGCGTGCAAGATCATCGGGTGCAGCGTGGAACGTAGCGGTGGCAACCTCGTCCAACCGAGTCGCATAAGGCGTCGCAATGTAGAGCGGTCCTTTCGCCCCCTGCATCGCATCGCGCACTCCATGATCCATCCACAATGGGATATTGAGTTTCTTGGCAACCTCCATGGGTTGTTGGCGCACCGACTGCCGGATGGCAAGCGCCATTCTGGGGGCTATATTGGTTAGGTCCTCGCCCAGAATCAACACAGCGTCGCACTCCTCGATCTCACGCAGAGTGGGGGTCCGCATGGGACCGCGTCGTAGAATCTCGATGATTCGTCCAACCAAAATTGCCTCGGCATCGTTCATGCCAGAGTGGAAGTAGTCCGGTCCCACGAGAGTACGCAGGGCAAAGTTGGCTTCGAGTGACGCACGTGGCGAGCCAATCCCGATCACCCTTCCCTTCGCGGCCGTCTCGTGCAGATAACGTTGAGCCTCCGCCGCAGGGGTTGGACGTCCTTGCAGAATGGGCTCGCGGAAACGCCGTTCGCTATTGACGAACTCGTAGCCGAATCGTCCACGGTCGCATAAGAAGTAACCGTTCACTTCGTGGTTGTAGCGGTTGACGATGCGGCGGAGGGTCCCATAGCGCTCGCCGGCGTCGGTGTTGCAGCCGAGGGCGCAGTGCACGCAAACCGAGGGAGCGAACTGCTGGTCCCACTTGCGGGCGTAATGATGCTTCAGAGTCTTGTCGGTGAACACGCCCGTGGGACAGATTTCGACCAGGTTGCCGCTGAATTCATTCTCGAGAATGCCATCTTCGTGACGGCCGAAGAAGACCGTGTCCCGCGACGCGAACGCGTTCAGATCGGTGCCGCCAGCGTAGTCGCGATAGTAGCGCACGCAGCGGTAGCACTGGATGCAGCGGTTCATCTCGTGATTCACCAGCGGCCCCAGGTTCTGATTGCGAAACGTGCGCTTCTCGAATTCGTAACGGCGATAGTCGTGACCAGCCATCACCGTCATGTCCTGCAAGTGACACTCGCCGCCCTCATCGCACACCGGACAGTCGTGGGGATGATTCAGCATGAGCCCTTCGATAATGCCGGCGCGGAAAGCAGTCACGTCGGGATCAGCGATGGAGATGCGCGTGCCGTCCTTGGCGGGCGTCAGGCAGGACATGACGATCTTGCCGTGCGCATCGTGCTCGTCTTTGAACTGTTTGACCGCACACTGGCGGCAGGCGCCCACCGATCCCAGCGCGGGATGCCAGCAAAAGTATGGCAACTTGAAACCCTGCGACAGACAACCGTGGAGCAGGTTCTCGTCCGGGTTCATCCGGTACGGTTTGTTGTCAACGTAGACGGTCGCCATACCTATCTCCACGGGCAGCGGTGCTCGCTGATGTGCCGTTCGAAATCATCGCCGAAGTACTTCAATGCGCTCTGCAGAGGCTCTGCCGCGCCAGGGGCCAATGCGCAGAAGGTGTTGCCTGGGTTCCACATCTTGGCTTGAAAGGCGAGCTTGTCGAGGTCACCGGGCTGGCCGCGGCCGTCCTCCATCGACTTTAGAATCCGCTCCGCCCATCCCAGTCCGCTCCAGCAGGGAGTGCAGAAACCGCATGATTCCTGAGCGAAGAAACGTGTAATGTTCCAGGTCATGCCGACCGGACAGGTCTGGTCATCGAGCACGATCATGGTGCCGGTGCCCATGCGGCTGCCGACTTTTTCCATAGCGGTGAAATCCATGGGCGTGTCCAGGTGTTCTTCGACGATGAAGTCGGTAGACACCCCACCCGGCAACAATCCGCAAAACTTCAAGCCGTCGCGCATTCCCCCGGCGTGCTCCTCGAGAATCTCGCGCACGGTGGTCCCCATCGGCAGTTCCCAAAGGCCCGGACGCTTTACTTTTCCGCTCGCTCCAAAGAGTTTCGTGCCAGCATCTTTTGTCCGGCCCAGATCCCGAAACCACGCGGCGCCGTGGTTAATGATGTGAGGCACGCAGCACAGCGTCTCAACGTTGTTAACCACCGTTGGTTTGCCGAACAGGCCAACGACCGGCGGAAACGGCGGCTTCGATCTCGGGTTAGCGCGTTTCCCTTCCAGCGCGTTAAGCAGCCCAGTTTCTTCCCCGCACATGTAGCGGCCACCGCTCAGGTGCAGATAGAGCTCAAGGCTGTAGCCGGAACCGAGGATGTTCTTCCCCAAGTAATGACGCTCGTAGGCCTCGGCGATGGCACGCGAGAGCCGCTCCGCGGCCAGCGTGTATTCTCCGCGCAAAAAGATATAGGCAATGTCGGCCTCGATCGCGTATCCGGCCGCGATTGCGCCTTCGATAAGCTGGTGCGGATCCCGTTCCATCAACAGCCGGTCTTTGAATGTGCCAGGCTCCATCTCATCGGCGTTGACCACCAAATAAGTAGGGTTAGGAACATCTTGACCAAGTGGAACGAAAGACCATTTCAACCCGGTCTGAAAACCAGCGCCGCCTCGGCCACGCAGATCTGCGTTTTTCACTTCATCGGTAACCGCTTTCGGTGTCATGCCGCCACTCAGGACCTTGCGGATTGCCTGGTAACCCCCGGCCTGCTCGTAGGCCTGCAAGTCGAGGGGCGTCCCGTCTGGGCGCATGTTCTGGGTTAGCGGCTTTTCGATGCTGGCTGTCATTTATATTTCTCGAGTTCCGTGTCAATTTTCTGCGCATCCAGGTCGCTGTGCAGATCGCTGTCCACCATCATGGCGGGAGCGTGATCGCAGCAGCCAAGGCATACGATGGGCAGCAGAGTGAAGCGATTGTCAGGAGTGGTCTCGCCGTACTGGATCCCGAGTCGCCCGTGAAGATGATTGCGCATACGCTCGTGGCCCATGATCCAGCAGCTCACGCTGTCGCAGACCATAATCACGTGGCGTCCGACGGGCTTGCGAAAAATAAGGTTGTAAAACGTGGCTACACTATCGACGTCCGTGGGGGACATTCCGAGATGTTCCGCGATGTCGCGCAGGCTCTCATCTGAGACCCAGCCGCGGTGCCGCTGCACGATCTTTAGCGCGTCAATGCAGACCGCATCGCGCTTGGGATAGTGCGCTGCCTCTGCCTCAATCTCGCCAATCTCTTCCGCCGTCAGCATCACTCAATTCCTCACCGATCGATATCCGCCAGGACAAAGTCGAGGCTTCCTAAAATCACAACCAAGTCGGGGATCATCAGGCCTTGCGCCAGCCAGGGCAACGTTTGTACATGAGCGAAGGAAGGCGTCCGTATACGAGTACGGTAGGAGACCGTACTGCCATCGCTCACCAGGTAGTAACCGTTGTTGCCCTTAGTAGCTTCAATGGCGCCGAGCGCTTCGCCCGCCGGCAGGACGGGTCCCCAGCTCACGCTCAAGAAGTGTGTGATCAGCGTTTCGATGTCGTGCATCGTGCGGTCTTTCACTGGTGGAGTGGCCAGAGGATGATCCGATTTGTACGGACCTTCAGGCATGTTCCTCACGCATTGCTCGATAATCCGCAGGCTCTGCCGCATCTCTTCGATACGAACCACCGCGCGGTCGTAACAGTCGCCGTTTTGTGCCGTTGGAATCTCGAACTGAAAATGCTCGTATCCGGAGTAGGGTTGGCGTTTGCGAAAATCCCATTCCATCCCGCAGGCGCGAAGATTCGGACCGGTAACTCCCCACTCGACCGCCTCATCCACGTTGAGGCTGCCTATGCCTTTTGTGCGCGCTTTGAAAATAAAATTCCGCATTACGGTGCGGTCGTATTCGACGAGGCGGGGCGGCAAGTACTTGATGAAATCAAGAAACATTTTGTCCCAGCCCCTGGGCAAGTCTGCGGCAACTCCGCCGATGCGAAACCACGACGGATGCATGCGCGCGCCCGTGATCGCATCGACGATACTGAAGGCACGTTCACGATCGTTGAAAGTGAAAAAGACCGGCGACATCTGACCGAGATCTTGTGCAAAAGTGCCGTACCAGACGAGGTGGCTGATAATGCGGAACAGTTCCGCCAGCATCACGCGAATGACTTGGGCACGAGGCGGCACCGTGATGCCAGCCAGCTTCTCGACCGCGGTGAGATAAGCCAGATTGTTCATCACGCCACCCAGGTAGTCGACGCGATCGGTGTAGGGAATGTATGTGTGCCAGGACTGGCGTTCGCCCATCTTTTCGGCTCCGCGATGATGAAAGCCGATTTGGGGGATGGCGTCGACGATTTCTTCACCGTCGAGTTGCAGCGCAATGCGTAAGACTCCGTGGGTGCCCGGATGCTGTGGGCCCAGGTTGAGGAACATGAAATCTGAGCCGTCGCGTTCGCGACTCATGCCCCATTCCTCAGGACGGAAGCGGAGCGCCTCCTGCTCAGCGATTTCTTTTTCCGGCGGCAACTGATACGGCCCCATCTCGGTCGCGCGGGCTGGATGTTCTTTACGAAGCGGATGGCCAACCCAGCTATTCGGCATCAGCAGGCGCCGGAGATGGGGATGGCCGTCGAAAGCGATTCCGAACATGTCCCATGCTTCGCGCTCGTACCAATTTGCAGCGGGCCAGAGGCCCGTGATACTCGGCAGCGAAAGGCGGTCCTCGGCGAGCGCGGCCTTGACGCGTACATACTCGTTCCGGTCCAAAGAGAGCAGATGATAGACCACCGTGAAATCGCTTGCCGGCTGCCCATCACGATGTACCCTCATGCGCTCATCGATGGCGGAGAGGTCATACAGCATTTTGTATGGCTGGTCTATGTCTTCTTTGAGAAACCGGAGCAAGTGGGGCGCGCGATCTTTTGCCACCCAGAAAGTAGGTATGCGATCGTGCGTTTCCTGCGCAACGACGGCCGGACCGAACCGGTCGCTGATCTCCTGCGCGATAGTCGGGGTCGCGATCATACGTCGTCAGGCTCCCTGAGGACGGTGGTTTTCTCCCGAGTCGGTTGAAGCAGGTCGCGCATGGATGGAAGCGGAGACCGAACCGTCTCTTGCGAGCCCACCACCCAGCTGAGTGGACGCTGTTCCGTTCCCACTGCTTTCTGCAACAACAGGAGTCCTTCCAGAAAAGCTTCAGGACGGGGCGGGCAGCCGGGCACATAAACATCAACGGGAAGAAACTTGTCAACACCCTGTACAACGCTGTAAATGTCGTACATGCCTCCGGAGTTCGCGCAGGATCCCATCGAAATTACCCACCGTGGCTCCATCATCTGTTCGTAGAGTCTTTGAACGATGGGCGCCATCTTGATAAAAACCGTGCCGGCGACAACCATGAGATCCGCTTCGCGAGGCGTGCCCCGAATCACTTCGGCGCCGAATCGAGAGACGTCAAATTTGCTGGTAATGCTGGTGGCCATTTCGACGTAACAGCAGGAGAGACCGAAGTTGAATGGCCATACGGAATTCTTGCGGCCCCAATTGACTAAATCCTCTAGCCGCGAAAGGAGAACGCTGCGGCGAACAGTCTGTTCGAGCGGCTCCGGGTCGGGGCTTGCTGCCAGGCCTGTAACGTCCGGTTTGGTTAGTGACCACTGCACAGCTACTCACCTCGAGCGACGTGCCTTCCGCGCCCAATCCAGCGCGCCGACCCTCCAGAGATAGACGAGGGCCGCGCCCAACACTCCGACGAACAACAGAACCTCGCGATAGCCGGCCCAGCCTAGCTCGCGGGCAGCTCCGGCCCATGCGAACAGGAAAACCGCTTCCAAGTCAAAAACTACGAAGAACATAGCAACCAGGTAGTAACGCGCCGAAAAACGCACGCGCGCCGAGCCTTCTGAAACAATGCCGCCCTCGTATGGCTCCCTGGTGGCGGGTTCAGTATGCCTGGGACCAAGCAGGTAGGAAACCACCAGAGTCGCCGTGACTAGTACAAGCACGAACGCGAAATATGCAACCAGTGGCCACATAAAGACAGACGCTTCCTCCGCCGGCTGATCGCCCAGCCCGCGCACCCAATCACAGTTCGACACGGAAAGATTCGGATCTCTACGGCCGCGTGAGGGTAAAAGCAACCGGAGGACCAAAATGTGGTGACTTGGAAAACCAGCGTCATGCCATTTTCTTGGGCAAATGAGCGCGTTCAAAAAATACGAGGTGTCTGAACTCTGCACTGAAGACAGAAGACTGGCACCGGGCCAGAAATCTGTCACAACTTTGTCGACCGGCTCACGATCGTGGCTCAACCTGTCGGAATTGAAAATGTCACCGGAACAGCCTTAAGGAGTTGAACTTCGACGAACCGAATCATGGCACTCTGCCCGACGTTCAATTTGGCAGCTGATATGCAGAGTCGTCGAGAAGAACACAGGGGAGTTCTACGGTTGCATGTGGAGCAAGGTGGTAATGAGATCTGCGGCGTTTATGGCAATTTCATTTTTCTTCTTCCTCAATGGATCGTGGTGTCGCACAGGATGGTCCTGCATCTGTCGAGCGTGCTGCAACGGCCAGAGTTTGTGCACGCCTTTTACGAAAAAGGGTCGCTTCAAAGATGTGATGGAGCGCATCCCTGTTCATGTCATCACGGCACGCGCGGCGCTGATTGGAGCTGCGAGCTACGGGCTTGAGAGTCTGAAAAACCATAACGGGTAATACATGAGTGAAACCTTTCCAGTCGTATACCTAGCTAGGCACGGTGAAACAGCGTGGACAGTTACGGGCCAGCACACCGGCCTCACTGATCTGCCACTCACCGGGCGCGGGGAGGACAATGCGCGACGGTTGGGCGAACTGCTAAGACAACTGACCTTCGCAAGAGTTTTCACGAGTCCTTTGCTGCGGGCCATGCGAACCTGCGAGCTGGCCGGATTCAAATCCGTCGCCGAAACTGACCGCGACCTCGTCGAATGGGACTACGGTGAATACGAAGGCCGCCTCACCGTAGATATTCTTCGAGAACGTCCGGACTGGCAGTTGTTCCGCGACGGCTGCCCGGGCGGCGAATCGCCGCAGCAAGTTGCTGCGCGGGCCGATTGCGTCGTAAGCCGTGTGAAGGCAGTGACAGGCAATGTTCTGCTCTTTTCCAGCGGACATTTTCTGCGCGTACTGGCCACACGCTGGATCGAAATCGAGCCGGTCAACGGCCAATCTTTAATGCTAGGCACAGCGAGTTTGAGTGCACTGAGTTACGAAAATAGCCGCTCGCAGCCTGCGATCCGATTCTGGAACGACACGCATCATGTGTTCACGTCAAATGGAGAAGCGCGCTTAGCGGCTCGCGAGCCCGATTTCACCACTCAGGAGGTAACACGATGAAAGCGACACGATTGCTTCACGACGAGGGCCAGAGTTTGTGGCTCGACAACATCACCCGCGATCTGCTGGACAGTGGCACTCTCAAACAATACATTGACGACTTTTCGGTCACAGGACTCACCTCGAATCCGACGATATTCGACCACGCTATCAAAAACAGCACGACGTATGATTCCGAGATCATTGAGAAATTGCGGAATGGGAAATCGGGCGAGGCGCTCTTCTTCGAACTGGCTCTGGAAGATCTCAGCCGGGCGGCCGATCTATTTCGCCCGATTCATGAGAAGACTAACGGAGTGGATGGATGGGTTTCGCTGGAGGTATCGCCATTCCTTGCCTATGACGCGGCCAGCACCATCGCTGCAGCGAGAGAGTTATTTGCCAGAGCGAACCGTCCCAACGTATTCATCAAGATTCCAGGCACGGAGCAAGGTCTTCCCGCAATCGAGGAGGCCATCTTTGCCGGCATACCGATCAACGTCACTCTTTTGTTCTCGCGCGAACAGTACCTGTCCGCGGCGAACGCGTACCTGCGTGGAATAGAACGCCGCATCGATGCCGGCCTCAATCCCCAGGTTGGCTCCGTGGCGTCGCTCTTTATCAGTCGCTGGGATGTGGCTGCTGCCGGCAAGGTCCCTGAGAAACTTCGTGACCAGCTTGGCATCGCGATCGCTGAACGCACATACAAGGCAGCCAGCGCTCTGCTCTACTCCCCGCGTTGGCAGCGTGTTTACAATCTCGGCGGCCGTCCGCAACGTCTGTTGTGGGCGAGCACCGGAACCAAGGACCCCAAAGCTTCCGACGTTCTTTATGTTAAGGCCCTGGCTGCGCCTTTCACGGTGAACACCATGCCCGAGGCGACATTGAAGGCCCTGGCTACTCACACTGAATTAGGCGACTTACTGCCAGTTGACGGCGGAAATTGCGAGGAAGTGCTGGCGGAGTTTGGCGAGGCGGGCATCGACGTTGATGCTTTGGCGGCGCAGTTACAGACCGAAGGAGCCGAGTCCTTTGTGAAGTCTTGGAATGACTTGATGGCAGTGATTTCTTCTAAGAGCGCTTCGCTAAACAAACGTGGCACCCTGAAGGCCGTCAGTTAAATCAAAAGCAGAAAGCTCATCACCGTAAACGGCCGACTACAAAAGGAGCATGTATATCGCAGAGAGACGTCGTCCGCTGACAGCTTCGCGGGTACCTTGACGAAGAAGGAGTGGCTCCCAATTCGAAAGTGGAGACCTTCGCTGCGCTTCGACTCGAAGCTAATTCCTGGCGCTGGCAGGGCATTCCGGACGAGGTTGCGTACGAATGGCGATTACCGCATATTGCCACGTTGAGCCGTCGACTGACTCGCTCATGACATCACCTCGGTCCAGGGCCGCGCTCTCGCGACGCTCCACCGTAGTTGTCATAGCACGCGATGGTCCGAGTTGAAGTTGTGTGGAGCTGATCCTTGCGAAACTGACGTGGCATACCCGCTTGGGATCATCTGAGTTGCAATTTGAGTACGGGGCGAGGAGATTTCGATAACACTTGCGTGCAAACTCGTCAAAGGCGACGACTGGTTACGGAGGACAAACTCTAAACATTGACAGTAAATCGACGCTTTCGCCAGAAACTTTGCGCCAGATTAGCACTTCGGGGAAGACACGAACCACGGTGTGCCGGTCGCTTCAGTTCAGCCGAAATGCGGCATGGAGCGCTTCGAGCAGAGCAGTGTCGCTAAATGGCTTGAACAGGCACGCCACCGCACCCCGTTCGAGCAGGCGTGGACGGATAGCTTCATCTCCTTGAGCGGTGATGAAGATGACCGGAATCTCTCGCCCGCGGCGGGACAATTCCCGTTGGAGATCCGATCCGGACATGCCCGGGGTCATGGAGACATCGAGGATTAGACATCTGGTTTGGTCGACGTAATCTGATGCAAGGAACGCCTCCGCCGAGGAGAACGCCTGAGCCGAATACGCGAACTCCCTCACCAGGTCGGGGAGCGACTCGCGCACAGATACATCGTCATCGACCACGGATACGAGTGGACGCCTGACCATCACAGGTTGTTCACGCCCCATGAGGCGAGCATGCTCGCCTTGATGGAGCGAGTCAATTACACTTTGGTATCGGTTTGACCTTATCGACACTCGGGTTCATCTTCTCTATGGAGACCACCGGAGTGCGCAAAGCCCTCGGGCGCTCGAGGAATGGAGAACGAAAACGCGGCTCCCGGACCATCATTCAGGGTTGCCCACAGACGGCCATGATGGCTCTCGATAATCGAGCGACTGACGGAAAGTCCGATTCCCATACCGCCACTTTTCGTTGTGTAAAACGGTTCGAACAGCCTGTCAGCGCCATCAGGTTCGACACCCATACCAGCGTCTTGCACAGTCAGTCGCACATGACCACCTTCCTCTTCCTCGGTTCTGATCACCAACTGGCGCGGGCGATCCTCGACTGCGCTCATGGCATCAGAGCCATTCCGGAGCAGGTTTAGTATGACCTGCTGAAGCTGCACACGATCGCCCATGACGAGCGGAAGGTCGTCGGCAAGTTCGGGACGCAGGACTACCCCATTCTTCTGCAGGTCCGCTAACGACAGGGCAATCACCTCCAGCGCAGCATCATTCAAGTTCACAGATTCGGTCGCGGCGTCCTTCTTGCTAAAGAGTACACGCAACCGGGTGATCACCTCCGACATACGGTTGCCATCGCGAATCGTGCGCTGCGCGGTTTCACGAGCGCCCTCGACGTTTGGAGGATCAGCGGCCAGCATTCGCATACAGGTGCTGGCATTGGTGATGATGCCCGACAGGGGCTGCTTAACTTCGTGCGCGATTGATGCCGCCAGCGTTCCGAGGCTCATCACCCTGGCCACATGTGCAAGTTCCGATCGAGCCTTGTCGCGTGCCTCTTCCGCAAGCCTGCGCACCGTAACATCCTGAACCGAGGCGATGTACTCCAGCTGGCCATCCTGGTCCCGGGTCGCATGGGCGACTGCATGCATGTACTTGATCGAGTGGTCCGGCATCATCAAGCGGTAATGCCATTCAAAGTCGTGGCCGCCCTCTCGTGCCTGGTCCACCATCTTCATTATCTCGATTAAACTGACATCTTCCGGATGGACTCGGCTACGGATCAGTTCGAGCGTCACGGGCACGCCGATCTCAAGCTCATAGATGCGATAGAGCTCCGCTGACCACGTGATTTCGTCTGTCCCCACGCGCCAGGAAAAGCTGCCGATTTGACCGAGATGTTGGCCTTCCGCGAGGAATGCCTCGCTGCGCCGCAAAGCCCTCTCAGCTCGCTTTTGTTCGCTCAAATCGAGCACGAAAGCGACACCTTCGTTCTCACTTCCTTCGAAGAGTGCGCCCCCGAGAAGTACCGGTACTCGGCTGCCATCTTTCCGAAAGTACTCCTTCTCGTAGGGTTGAAGGATGCCCGTCGTCCTTAAATCAGCGATTACCCCTTCGTCATACCCCCGCCATTCGGCTGGTGTCAGATCTGTCCAGCGCACACGACCGGAGGAGAGATCTTCACGGTCGTATTGCACCATACGGAGAAATGCTTCGTTGGCTCCGGTGATTGCACCTTCCAGATTCCACATGACAATTCCCACAACGTTGGCCTCGACCAAACGCCGGATCTTCGCTTCCAACCCACTCGCCAGCCGACGGACTTCAGCTTCCGCCTTTTCGCGCTCGGCCACCTGAATTTTGAGGTCTTCTATGTGTGCCAACGCTTGATACGCGGAAGACGCAAATTTCCCCAGAGAGGCCATGACCCGGTCATCCTCTGCGTCGAACTTGCGGCGGTCGCTGTGCATGATTCCCCATATAGTTCCTACCGCCTTGCCGTCGACGTAAAACGGGACCAACAGGCACTCTTCGGCTGCCGGATTGACTGGCATCAAATAGGGATAACGCCGTTCGAAGTGGGTGAACAGCAGCGTACGATTTTGATCGAGCACGTCTCCACAAGGCCCGAAATTGCGCGGGGTTCCACCTCCGACGTGGGGATTCCACATGCCGGCGATGGCTGGCCAATAGAACCTCTTGCCATCAAGGTGCGGCGTTTTGCCGTCCCTCGTCAGCAGGCTCAGGCCGGCGGAGTCACATTGCGTAATATCCTGGATCGTCTCCGCAAGTGTCCGAAAGATGGTAGTCGGCGAGTCAGCTAACGCACTCACCAGCTTCACGAGCGCCTGGTTCTCCTTTTCGTAATCCGGTGGGCGCGGTGGGCGACGGTACAACTCCTCCGTGCGAAGGATCGATTCCAAAGGAGCGCTGGGAACATGATTTTCCAGTGGAACATCATGCGATTTAGAAGAGTCGGCCACGTTCTCACCTCCATCTGTGAGGTTACGAGGTTCGAGACCTCGATCGTTAACATCCCACAATTTTCGATTTTGGGTCGGACGACGTCTGCGAATTCGGCCGTCGTCACGAATTACTACGACCGTGAAATACAGCCATTAGGCCGCAGCCATCGCTGCCGGTGCGGGCCGGAGCTTCGCGGCCATTCTCACCAGGTCGGCAAGAGAATCGGCCTTCATCTTCTGCATCACCTTGCCGCGGTGTGCCTTCACCGTGATTTCGCTGATACCGAGTTCCCCGCCGATTTGTTTATTCAACAAGCCGGAGACCACCAGCGCCATAACCTGCCGTTCGCGACGCGTAAGTGACGCGTAACGGTCCCGGAGCGCCCGTATCTCTGCCTGCTGACTAAGAGCAACGCGGCTGCGTTCGAGGGCGGCCCGGATGGCGCTCACCAGCACGTCATCACTGAATGGCTTGGTCAAGAATTCGACAGCCCCCGCCTTCATGGCCTGCACCGTTATAGGCACATCGCCGTAGCCCGTGATGAAGATGATCGGCATGTCGCTCCGTTCGACAGCGACACGCTTCTGCAGTTCGAGACCATTGAGTCCTGGAAGTGAAAAATCCAGCACGAGGCAGCTTGGAACAAGAGCTCGTGGGCGGGTAAGGAATTCTTGCGCGGAAGCGAATGTCTCCGGCTGCCAGCCTTCACAGCGGATCAGCAATTCCACCGATTCGCGCACGGAAATGTCATCGTCGACCACGAAGACAATTGGTCCCCCGTTCAACATAGGTCGTGCCCACAATTCATAGCAAAGTGCGTGCTTTAAACTCATATTTCACTCCTCAATTTGTCCTCAGCAATCGTTCCGGTGGAAGAACCGCAAGGCTGAACGAATGGTTTGGAGAAGCTGCTCGTCGCTAAAAGGCTTGCCTAGGAAAGCGGCAGCGCCCGCTTGCATCGCTCGCTGACGGGAGTCATTGCTCTCGTAAGCAGTGATGAAGATAATAGGAATGCCGCAACCCGCAGCAGCGAGGTGACTTTGGAGCTGTAACCCGTTCATGCCCGGCATCTGCACGTCAACGATGAGACACGAGGTATCCTGCAAACGGCCGGACCTCAGGAAAGTGTCGGCAGATTCAAAGGCTGCCGCTTGAAAGCCAAAGGACTCGATGAGTAGCGTGGTGGTCCGGCGAACTGACTCATCATCGTCGACTACCGAGATCAGATTCTCTGTCACTCTGAACTCCTCACTGAGTTCAAGCTATTCGAAGAGAGAGCAGGAATCTATTGGGCGTTGGTAGATCTAGATCCTAAAAAAGATGATGCGGGTAAGCTTTCGCTTACGAGGCTTTTGCCGAGGGGCCTTTGAGCTTCTCGACCATTCTCACCATGTCGATCAGGGACTCCGCGTGCATCTTCTCCATCGCCCGGCTGCGCTGGACCTTCACGGTACTTTCCGCAGTGCCGAGTTGAGCAGCAATTTGTTTATTGAGCATGCCCGAGACAAGCATGGAGATCACCTGCCGCTCGCGAGAAGTCAACGAGTCGAAGCGCTGTTGGAGATCCATTACTTCTCTCTCCTGTTCACGTCTGGCACGATCTCGCTCCAGTGCGATGCGAACAGCATCCAGCAGATCCTGGTCGCGGAACGGCTTGGTGAGGAATTCCACTGCCCCAGCTTTGATAGCGCGAACACTCATTGGAATGTCGGCGTGGCCGGTGAGAAAGACTATTGGAATAAGAATGTTTCTCGCAGCGAGCTCGCGCTGAAAATCGAGCCCACTCAATCCGGGTAGTCTGACGTCCAGCACGAGGCAACTGGGCGCTTCTGGCGGCTTTCTATGCAAGAAGGTGTCAGCTGAGCCAAAGGTCTCAACCTGCAGCCCCACAGTGCTTAAGAGGAACTTGAGCGAAGAACGTACCGATGGGTCGTCATCGATAACAAAGACGATGGAAGCATTAGTCACGCTGGACTCCCGGTACTTACTGGCAGCGTGAAGGAAAACACAGCACCAATGGGAAAATTCGGCGTGGCCCAGAGCCGCCCGCCATGGTTTTCAACAAGTGACCGGCTGATCGACAAACCCATTCCCATACCGTTCGCTTTGGTTGTAAAGAAGGGAGTGAAGACGCGATCTGCTTCTGATCCAAGGCCAGTGCCTGAGTCGCGTACCGCAACCAGTATGTCGCCGGATTCGTCAACCCGGGATTCCACCCAGAGTGAGCGAGGTTGATCTACAACAGCGATCATGGCTTCGATGCCATTCATGATCAAGTTCAGCAGAACCTGCTGCATCTGAACCCGATCCGCCAACACCAGCGGGAGAGCCTTCGTCAATTGGCGTTCGAGCAGAACTCGATTCTCATAAAGCTCACGGTCAGCTAGAGCCAGCACCTCTTGAATAACGTCGTTTATGTCCAGCCTGTTCCTTTCGGCAGGTTCCTTCTTTATGAATCCGCGGATTCGAGCAACAACGGCGCTCGCTCGATTGCCGTCCGCAACGATTTCCTCAAGAGCCCGACGCAGAACCTCAGGTTTGAGGTTATCAGCGGCGAGCAGTCGCAGGCACGCGTTGCTGTTATTGGTTACGGCGGTAAGCGGTTGATTGACTTCGTGGGCGATGGACGCTGCCAGTTCGCCCATGGTTGTCAGCCTGGAAACGCGGGCAAGCTCCGTTTGCGTCATCTGCAATGCCTGTTGTGCTTCTTTCCAATCATGTAAATCCACGACGCTCCCAAACCATTTTATGACCCGACCTTCCCGGTCCCGCAACGGCAGGGCGCTGGAAACGCACCAGCGATACGTGTGATCTGCTGACCGAAGGCAGCGAAATTCGTACTGAAATGGTTCACCGGTTGAGACTGCACGTCTCCACGCCTGGGCCATTTTCTCACTGTCATCTTGATGAACGGACTTCATCCAGCCGGCCCGATGGACCTGTTCCGCAGGTAAACCCGTATAGTCAAGCACGCGCCGATTACAATAATCAACCGCGCCGTCTGCCTCAGCGCTCCAAAGCATCTGCGGAATGGTCTCAGTTAACTGGCGCAGGCTGCGCTCACTATCACGCAGCTTGTCCTCGGCATGTTTTCGTTCAATTCCCTGAGCGATCAAGTCCGCACTAGACGCCAGTGTCTCTGTTGTTTCTGGCGTGACCGGTTGTCGAGAGAACATGGCCAGCACGCCTATCGTGCGGTCTCCGACGCTCAGTGGATAGCCAGCGAAGCTAGCCATCCCTTCTTTCTCTGCCCATGCTCTGTCACTGATTCGAGGATCATTGAGGACATCATTGGTCAGATGCGGTTTTCGTTCTTGTGCAATCATCCCAATCTTGAATTGTCCCATCGGAATGTGGCTGTGAGGTCCATCAAGATGTGTGTACATGCCTGCGCTGGCCTGCAGCTCCAACATCTTTCCATCGCCACTCAGGGTCCAAATCCTCGCAAATGCTGCATCAAGATGGCGCACAAGGGCTTCGCTGCACTCACCCAAGATCGTTTTCAAACTTTCTTCCTTACCGAAAGCCATGCTCACGTCAGCGCGGACAGCGATCTGACGGGCGCGCGCTGCTCGCATTCCCTCTGCCTGCTTTCTTTCGCTGATATCGCGGATAAAGCCGGTAAATACCTTATGCCCATTTCTAGATAGTTCTCCAAACGAGACTTCCACGGGGAATTCTTGGCGATTCTTGCGCAGTGCGGTCAGTTCAGTGCCTTGCCAGTTGATGTGCCGCTGGCCGGTAGCCAAATAGCGGCTGAACGCTTTCTCGTGCAATTTCCGCAGGAATTCCGGCATTAGTACGGTCAACGGCTTCCCGATCAACTCTGCCGGATCATAGCCAAAAACTCTCATGGTGGCGGGATTGGCAAACAGAATTGCACCGCTCTCGTCAATGCTGATCACGGCATCGGGGGCCGTTTCGACCACGAGGCGATAGTTCTCCTCGCTGTAGCGGAGGGAGGATTCCTCCCGTTTACGGTCGGTAATATCGGTAACGGCTCCGCCGATGGCGTAGATCTCGCCCTCTGCGTTGAACAGGGGAAATTTCTGGACGATGCTCGTGTGTTCTCCGTCTTCTTGGAGTGCGACCTCCTCAAATTCCATCGGAACGCCTGCCTCGAACACCTGCCGATCATTGGCTTGAAAGACAGCGGCCTGTTCCACCGAAAATAGTTCCTCGTCCTTCTTCCCTTCGATTTGTTCTTCGGTAATGCGGAGAGCTCTCTTGAACTCCTTATTGGCATAGAGATACCGGCCCTGCCGGTCTTTCAAGAAAATCAGGTTCGGACTGTTTTCCAAAAAGGCCTGTAGCTGGGCCTCGCTTTGTTGCAGCTTGGCCTGCACCTCTTTTCTGTCGTTGATGTCCTCGCAAGTGATCAGGATACGCAAGGACGAGTCGCGGCCTTGGGTTCGCGGGACAGCCAGAGCCTTCCTGATCAAGAACCAGCGGTATTGGCGATCGGCGCGCCGGATACGCGCCTCAGTCTGGAACGGTTTCCCGCCGGCCAAAGCCACGGTCCATTCGTCAATGAACTGGGCAACATCATCTGGGTGAATCGTCGTTTGCCAGACCCATCCGCTCGGTTGTTGTAATGAGCAACCCGTATATTCCTGCCACGCACGGTTCACGAACTCAACGGAGCCGTCGGGCAAAGCACACACGACCAGTGCCGGCATCGTTTCGATAAGATTCCGAAGATCTAACGGATCGGTAGTTTGTGCACCTTGTGTTTCAGTGGTCATGTTTTGCCAAAATTACGCTAATTTATCTTACAGCGGAAATCCTGCAGACGGTCTACAGTGATTCCTGTATAGGCGTGGCTCTGGACTTTGGTCGCAGGTTCATAGCGGAAATTCGTATCAGCAGTAATGGCTGTAACTTTGGCACCAACGATTCGAGCATTGAAAGAATCGGTTACGCGGCCGCTGAGGGGGGCATTTGTAGAAGCGAGTGGTTCGGAAGATGCAATGGAAGCAAGGTGCACGAATCCTTGGCGGAATGCTGTAGAACTTTCTTATGGATCAAGCCTATACAGAGCCGAGTATTGATGAATACTTACGCCAGCGTCTGATGCCAGTGGAAGGTTCTATTCCACACATACCAGGCATTGAGATGTACGGAAATTCCATACCTGCTGGTACCGTGGGTGGCGACCTATTCGAGTACATCAATTTTCAACAGCGGTACGACATCGATGCACGCATTCGACGGGCTCAGATGCTGTCGGAGGAGTTTCTCAAACCGCTGCCCTCCAACGCGCCGCCGCGTAATGCAGTGGACGACCATGGGGAATGGCTGAAATCCCGGCCGAACTACAGGTCGGAGACGGAAAGCCATTACAGGGAGGCAAAAAGCTCGGAACAGGTGCGAGTCGGCGAAAATCTGCAGGAGCTATACACGACGGCGGGAGTCCTTTTGGTGGACGCACAGGGGCATGGCATCATCTCGGCGAAGATTGCCTCCACCGTGCACGACACCTTCCATGCTCTCATGCTGTCCGAACTTGACCGCCACGGCAGAACGACACCCGAGCTGTTCGAAAAGATTAATCTGCGGCTGGCCCAATCGGTCAGCGCTCGCAATGCGCTGGGCTGGACTGAAAAAGAGAACGCGCGAGAGATCGCGACCATGCTTTATGGGGAAATACACCCTAAGGGCCATTTTCGGTTCGTGAATTTTGGACACCCGCCACCGCTGGTTTTCTCGGCAGAATATGGCAAGTTCATGAAGGTCCCCGGGGAACACATGGTCCAGTTCCTTCCCCTGGGCCTGCAAATCCCAGACGATGATCCGGACCGCAACCGTTACTTCTCGATGCAACCTCGTAACCGGACGTTGCACTCTTCCGATGTTGCCGAACTCACGCTGATGAGTCCTGGAGATATCCTGTTCCTTTACACGGACGGCGTATATGACGGTTATGACGAACAAGAGCAGCGGCAACTCGAAGACATCATCCGCGAGCATTATCGGCAGTCCGCGAAAGACTTGTGCAATGCGCTGCTGGAACGTGCGGTGAGGCAAGACGATGTTCGTAGAAGAACCGGCGATGTAGATCTCATCGACGACAAGACGGTATTCATCATTAAGAGGACATAGTCAGAAGGTCGCTGGCAGCGCCGAACCTTCCGACTGACAAACGGGATGCCACGTGCGATTCGGCGACTAGCGGGACTGAGACTTCATCTTGGTCGGCATGAATCAGGAATCCGAGGCATGAGATCTATTGCTCCCGTGCCCACGAACCTCCTCAGCTCGGCGAAAGGAGACAGGGGCACTAGCGGCACTGCCGCAGCCGGGGCACGCCGCTACCCGGCTGCGGCTGACACGAATTACAATATCGCGCAAGTAGATATGGCTAGGCCACCTCGCCGCCGGCGGACAGTGCGCCACAGATGGGTTCGCCGGGAAAGCCTGGAGCGAGGGGTGGCAATTCTGTACTCAGCAAGCCTGTCCGTTGAGTACTGCTTATGATGTCTCTTGCAAAGCGAGGCCGGGGCGCCTGCGCGGGGGGAGAGATTGGTTCTGCGAACGCCTCTAGCTGCCATCAACGAGATCACTGTGAAGGCCCACCGCGGCAAAGTAGTGCAAAAGATGCAGGCCGATTCCCTTGCCGACCCCGTGAGAATGGCCGCGAAGGCTCCGCATCCACGCGCTCCAGTCTTTCAAGCATAAGTCGCTCGATGGCTGCCGAGACCCCACTCGATCACGATCCTAATTGTTTGTGGGCAACGCGGCTCCCCAACCGAGGCTCACTGACCGATGAGCGATTCGTCCGTCAGGACTTTGGTATCGACTGCTGGTTAAGCGCCAGACGCCCTCCGAATGTTGAGACGTCTTCGTGGTCCTCACGCTGATACGAAAGTACCGATCGATACCATCGTCCAATAGCGTCCGCTTCGCGCTTCAGGCCTAATCGTCTGGGAGATCGCCGGTCAACGCAGGAGCGATGAAGCGCTTTCGCTTTAACGTACCTCTACTTCCATGTGAACTGATCAATCGACCATTCCATGCTTTCTAAATGCGCGAATCCAACCTGTTCCACTACGTTTCGCTATCTCAGCGAAGGCACGCTCTACCTGATCGACTCCAAAGCAGCCTCGGTCCGGCATGGGGCGCGGGCGGACTTGAAATATGGAGGCAAATCCTGCATCTATGAATATTTCTGGTTGTGTTCCTCGTGCTGTCGAGACATGACGATTCAAATTGACAGTAACTTTGCAATCAGCGTGGTCCACAAGCGAGGAATGCCTCAAGACTCCGAACCAGATCTTCAAGGCTCAAGCGCAGCGAAAACCATCAGTGCTGCTTGAAATTGCCTGCCCGAACCCGACCACAACCTGAGCACGCGACACGTCAAACGCCTCTTCGCGCCGAACCACCATATCAATCCATCTCAATGGAGACCTCGACCTGACCTCGAGATCGACTGATGCTATGGTATCAATCGATACCATCGTCCAATGGACGACTCGAAACGCTTCTGGCTTAATTACTCATGTGGATTGGATCGGGGGCTCTCGACTAGACCGAAGGTCTTCTATGCCAGACAGCAAAACAGCAATTGTGACGGGAGCGCGGCAGGGGATCGGCGCTGGTTTGGTCGAGGGCTTCCTAAACAAAGGCTACAACGTTGTCGCAACGTCTCGCCGCGTTACTCAATCGCTGACTGCCTCACCTAGCCTGGTTCTCATTGACGGCGATATCGGCCGCCAGGAAACGGCCGCCAAAACTGTTGAAGCAGCCACGGCGTATTTCGGAACGATCGATGTGTTGGTGAATAACGCCGGGATCTTTCGCACCAAGCCTTTCACGGAGTTTACTACCGACGACTTCAATGTCCTGGTGTCGACCAACTTGCTGGGATTCCTGTACATCGCTCAGCTCGCGGTAAAGCAGATGTTGAAACAGAAGTCGGGGAACGTTGTGAACATCTCTGCGGCCCTAGTCGATCAGCCTGTCGCCGGCGTGAATGCGTCGGTTTCGATGATCACCAAGGGAGGCTTGAACGCGGTGACCCGGAGTCTCGCAATCGAGTATGCGAAAGACGGTATTCGCTTTAATGCTGTGGCCCCCGGCGTCGTTGACTCACCACTGCACAAGGATGATCCCAAGGACTTCCTTAAGACGTTCCAGCCGATGGGAAAGATCGTGGAAGTAAAAGACATTGTCGACGCAGTTCTATTCCTCGCGGAAGCAGATCAAGTGACCGGAGAGATTCTTCGCGTGGACGGTGGTGCTCATGCTGGCCGGTGGTAGCCGCCGGAGCGCTCAACAGATGGGCGAGCGGGTTGAAATAGCTCTGAACTTAAGACAACAGGAGTGAGTCATGGAAAACGCAATGTTCCGAGATGTAGCCTCACACACGACATGGCCTAATCCGAACAAGGGCGGTCTTGAAGAAAGAGCCAATCCGATTGTTTTTCCGTTGAGAAAACATTCGGGATACCAGGAAGGAGGCTTGCTAACGGACGACTTGGCTGAACTCTACATCTCCCTCGACGAAGACACGATCGAGGAGAACACCTTCGAAGGCATCGTCGGGAGCAATGCGCGACTGAAGGCCGTACTTGAAGATGTTCAAATTGTGGCACCCGCCGACTCAACCGCGCTTATCCTCGGTGAGACAGGTACTGGCAAGGAGCTGATCGCCCGTGCCATTCACGAACTCAGTCCTCGCAAGAACTATGCATTCGTGAAGGTAAACTGTGCTGCGATTCCTTCGGGACTTCTTGAAAGCGAATTGTTTGGCCACGAAAGAGGCGCCTTCACGGGAGCGATAGCTCAAAAAATCGGGAGGTTCGAACTAGCAAACAAAGGCACGCTCTTCCTCGACGAAATTGGAGACATTCCGCTCGAATTGCAACCAAAGCTTCTCCGAGTCTTGCAGGAGCAGGAGTTCGAGCGTCTGGGCAGCACCCGCACTCAACGAGTCGATGTTCGGGTAGTGGCAGCTACGAATGCCGACCTGGCTCCGATGGTCGCCGAAAAGAAATTCCGCAGCGATCTTTACTATCGCCTGAACGTTTTTCCGATTGGACTCCCACCTCTGCGGGACCGCCGTGATGATATTCCACGCCTGGTCCGCCACTTCGCCAACAAGTACGCCCGCCGAATGGGAAAGCATATTGAGAAGATCTCCAAGAGAACGATGCAGGCTCTGTGCCGGCACACCTGGCCGGGCAATATCCGCGAGTTGCAGAACCTTATGGAGCGAGCCGTGCTGCTGTCTCCCGGCCCGTCGCTGCGAGTGCCGTTGACGGACATTTCTAATGTCGTCGATCTCAGTGGCGCCAGTGACGGCAGTGCCCTGGCGCAAGTGGAGCGGGAGCTGATTCTGAGAGCGCTACGCGAAAGCAATTGGGTGGTCGGAGGAACTCGCGGAGCAGCGGCCCGGCTTCGCCTGAACAGGACGGGACTCGCCTACAAGATGAAGAAGTTTGGCATCTCGCGTCCGACGCAGTAGCCGGGTTCCGGGCACGCAAACCACGGTTTTACAGCATCGAGTATGGAACGACGTCGGCTTATTAGCCAAGGCATTGCAGTTGTTCGAGTGTTGGAGTCAACCTTAAGATCAATGGGGTCGCGGGGTCGTTTGTAGTGTTGGTAATTTGCCTCGGTCGTTTTTTCATTCTCGGTCCGGAAGAAGCCCGACGGCGGGACTCTCGCTCTTCTAGTCCGCCACTTCGAAAATGACTTCCAGTTCGACCGGTGTGCCGAGCGGAAGACTTGCGACGCCGTACACCAGACGGCAAGGGTTCTTCTCTTTTCCGAAGACGTCTTGCAACAACGCCGAAGCGGCGTCCGCCACTTTCGGCTGATCGCGAACATCTCCCGAAGTAGCCACCGATACGCCGAGCCGGACGACCCGCCTGACTTTGTCGAGCGACCCGAGATACTCCCGAGCGACGGCCAGGACGTTGAGCGCGGCCAGATGAGCCGCTTTGCACCCCGCTTCCACATCGAGCTCCGCGCCCACCCGCCCGGTGAACTTAGCGCTGCGCCCTTCGGTGGGAAGCATCCCGGTAAGAAAAAGCAGATTCCCTGTCTGCACTGCTTCCACATAAGTGCCGAACGGCTGAGGCGGTGCCGGGAGCGTAATGCCAAGTTCCTTCAATCGCTCTTCGGCGCTCGCGAGCGGAGGGCTTTCGAGGGCTACTGGCTGCGCCTGCAAATCTGTACTCATTTTTCCCACTCCCGAATCACACCAGAAGGATGGAAGCAACACATTGGACGAAGGTATTGGCGACACCTTGGTATTGGGCGCCGTGGAATAACGTTCGTACCATTCTGATTCACAGTGAGAAATATTGTCGAGCCGAAGAAATGTCGGTTCGCCTCGCGTAGCACCTTGGCGTGCCAAGAACGTCGCGATAAAATGCGACTGACCGCTGCACATTTCCGACGATGAGAGTATTCGTCACGTCAAACTTCAGTTCGGTGCTCTGATGTTGGGACATCTTGACCTTCCGTTCTAGGGTTGAAACCCTTCCGACATCCACTTAGCGAATAATTCAATGCGCGATTGAGGCCATGGACCTTCTCCTCGTGGGGGTGGAGGCGGCATCACGGCGCCACCAACTCCACGAATGCGATCGTAAATCGCCACCGCGTGCTTCTTGACATCGTCATAGCTTGCGAGGTTGAAGGCCTTGCTCATGGCGTGAATATCCCGATCGGTAAACAACGGGAGAATGTCTGCTTCAAAGCTTGTCAGTTTCATCGTCGCTTCTCTACACATTTTGGATTTCCTCAGATGAGAGTTGATGTCGCCAAACAACTGGCAGGAACTGTTTACTTCCTTACAGTCCGTGACCTTATCCTTCCGGGAATGCCGAACTGCATTTAGAATCACAGAACCTCAAAGATCTTATACAGCCGGCTATCAGCCAGCCGATGGCCGGTTCCGACCGCAATTATGCGGTTGATCCAAACAGGCGAGCGGTGCGGCCAAGCCCGTTTTTTAAGTGTCGCTCTTCCGATTGAACCGGCTGCGATAAAGCGATTACACCCAAGGCGCTCCGGCGAATCAATTGGACGATGGTATTGGCGATACCTTGGTATTGGGCCCGGCGGAATAAAGTACGCACCACTCAACACCTACGTGTCCAACCCACACTTTGGTATTGGTCGATACGTTCGTCCAATAGATTCGTCATCGTGATTCTGGCTTAATCGGGGTTAGGCTGATCGGAGGAATTATGAGCACTGCAATCACTGTCGCTCACATCGAGCGCAAACCGGAGCTCTTAGGACAAACCGTGGTCGTAATCGGTGGAAGCGCTGGCATCGGGCTCGAGACTGCCCGAAGAGCAAGCGCGGAGGGAGCGAAGCTAATCCTCACCGGTCGCAATCCGGAGCCCCTGCAGCGCGCAGGGAGCGAGGTCGACGCGTTGAGCACTAGCGCCTTTGACGCCACGGACCCGGCGCTGCTCGGGCAGTTCTTCCGCAACCTGCCGGCCTCAATCGATCACATCATGGTGACAGCTGGCCGGCCTCATTACGGCCGCCTCATCGATCTGGATTCTGCCCACTCACGCCGGGCGCTGGACGAGCATCTTTCACTCTTCATCGAAGTCGCCCGGAACGCAGCTGACAAGGTAAAAGCTGGCGGAACTTTGATATTTATGGGGGGCACCGGCGGTCGCCAGCCGGGCATTGGCTTCGGAATCGCATCGACAGTGACCGTCGCACTTCCCGCCCTTACGGCTAATCTGGCACTTGAATTGGCACCCGTTCGCGTGAACCTGATCGCCGCCGGATTCGTCGACACGCAGTTGTCCGCATCGCTCTTGGGCGATGAACTCGAAAACCGCCGCAGCCAGCTTCGGGCCAAGCTTCCCATCCGGCGGGTCGTTCAACCATCAGATGTCGCCGCACTGGCCGTACACATCATGACCAACACTGCCCTTACGGGTGCAACCTACGACGTCGACGGCGGACAGCAGTTCGTCGCCGCCTAGCCGAGGAAGCCGGCGTGTACGCAAGAACCTGATCCAGCGATTTGGGTAAGGAATGAGGAGGAAGTATGGGGCAGTCGCAGTGTTGGCGAAATCACTGATGTCCGTCCTGCGATTGAAGTTTTGTCGCTGGTGGTTGATTCCTCAGCAGATTTCCGGTGGCGAATTCAAGGTTGACCGCCTCTAGAAATAATTCTGATCGTGCGGAGACACTGGATAGTCGCGCTTTGGCCAGTTGGTCCTCCGCGGTAACCACATCGACGAGGTTCTTCACTCCATATTTGTACGCTTCGAGCGAAGCTGAGTAAGACTCATTGGCGGACTTGAGAAGAGCCACAGCGGCGTCTTGCTTTCGCAACGCCGTCCGGAATGCGATGTAAGCGGTCCAGACCTCGCGCGTCGTCCGATCATGTATCGCCGTAAGTTCATCCTCTGCTTCCCGGCGTTTCGATTCAGCGATCAACAGTTCGTTCTTGCGGGCACCTCCGTCAAAGATACGCCAATGGATGCCGAGTGCGACGGACCAGGTAGGCTCGCTCGCTGAACCGAGCACGCCGTAATCTGCGGTGGGCCACACAGAGGTCTGCGCTGCCGAACCCGAGAGAACAATCTGCGGTTTGTACTCAGCCCTGGCTGCACGAATGCGAGATTCGGCGGAGCGGATTCGCAGAGTTTGTGCCATGAGTTCGGGACGATCCTTCATCGCGCGATTGATCAGCGCTTCGATGGACATTGTGAGTTTCTCCGGCAACGGGGCACTCCTCTGGCTGTCGATCAATATGTTGGGAGACGGTTCAGCTCCCACAGCTTCAGTCAGCGTGACGCGCGCAATTTTTTCGTCCCCATCCGCGGATTCCTCGTCGAACACTGCCTGTGACGTTTCGGCCCGCGCGTTGAGAACATCGGGAAGAGTAGCAAGCCCGTTGTTCAGCCGGTTTTCGGCCGCATCTTGCGTGGTTTGCGCGGTTCGCAACGTGTCCTGAGCGGCCTGCAATCTTTCCTGTGCGGTTACCAGCTGGTAATACGCACTGGCGACGCGAAAGGCCAGCGCTTGATTTACCTGAATGACGTCCGCACCCGCGGCGGACTTCTCATCCTTCGCGGAGTCCACGCCTGCCTCGCGTTTGCCAAAGTCAAAGATGAGATATTGGAGCGCGACTTCAGGCCGGACCACGGGTATCTCGACCATGACGTAGCCGCGAGGAGCGAGCGGTTCGGGAAATGGATTTATCAATCTCTCGTCGCCGAAAACAGCTAAACCTTCCAGCTCGGGATAGTAAGCGCTTTTTGCCAAACCGAGTTCGCGTGCTTTCTGCTTTGCGCGCTCCCAGACCGTGCGCGTGCTGGGATTGTGTTGCTCGGCAACGTCGATCAGCTCCGCCAGCGTGTAGGGGTGAACTGGATCGAGAATTGCCGTTCCCTCCCGAGGAGTTTCGCGGGCGGCGCAGTCGGCGACGGCTGCTGGAGTAGACACTTTGCCGGCACATTGCCCCAGAGCTCGCGCCGCCACCGAGAAGGCGAGAAGCAGCGACAAAAATAGAACATTCAATGATGCGGTGTGTTCGATCAATCGAAACTTCTTCCGGTTCATTTCCTGCTAGGCGTCGGCAATCGCGAACTGGAAAACGATTCTTTCGCGTTCAGCAACGATTAGGGCAGAAGTGCGGAGCCAAGTCTATTGGACGAACGTATTGATCGATCCCAAAGTATGGGTGGACATCGTCCTCACGGGCTACACAGGCCAGATATCTCTTCGGCAAGGTCACGAGGCTGTGGGTCTTTTCGCCTACCGCAATCGCGAACTTCAATTTATGTTTCCGGGATCAAATTGCGCAGGCGCCAACGTGATCATCTGATGCGAAGGTATTGATCGATACTTTCGTCCAATAGATTGGGTCCTTGACTCTGTGGCTTAATCGCAAGGTGAGACTGAGGCTGTCTATCGATGGCCCAATGTTCGACATATATGAGTCTGCTGGAAATCAATATCGGATCGACGGAACGCAATCGACGCCGAAGGACCTCACTTCGCTACCTCGCCGGTTTATCTCTGACGGCGCCGCTGGTGTCGGTCGGTTGCTCTCACGCGCCCGAATACAGCATCTTCGGCTCTTTCTTCCCCGTATGGATCTTCTGCTCTGCCGGTGGTCTCTTACTGGCGACGGGAGCACGCGCCTTGATCGCTCGTACTGCTATCGCGGAATACCTCGCTGCACCTGTACTTTTGTATCTGAGCATGGCGACCTTCTTCGCGTGCGTGTTGTGGCTCCTGTTCTACAGCTAGGTAAACGCCATGCCAACACAAGACACTGGCCAACCTGACCAAGACAATCGCATCGCAAAACTTCACTGGTACGGTCGCGTCTTCACCGCCACGATGGTTCTGCTGGCGATGGTCGGCTTGATTGCTGTGTACTTTGTTACAACTCGACATCCCCAGACCGACGACGCCGAAATCTTTGCCAACTACATTGGAATCGCCCCCGTTGTCGAGGGGCCCATACTGCACCTGAACGTCGCCGACAATCAGCGGGTTAAACAGGGCGACCTACTTTTCGAGATCGACGATCGCCCCTATAAGTACGCACTTGATCATGCAGTGTCGGACCAGGCCGCACTCGAAGGCCAGATCGTCGACGAACAGCGGCGCATTCAGGCCGAAGTGCACGCTGTCACCGCCTCCGGGGCGGCGACCCGCAGCGCCAGCGCCAACGTCGACCGGGCGCAAGCTTCGATCCGTGAGGCGCAGGCGGATGTCGCTCACTCTGAGGCCGCGCTGGATCGAGCCAAGGCCGAGTGGGCATACGCCGAAAATAACCTGCACCGCGTCGAGCCTCTGCTCGTCAAGCAGTTCGTTACCGTTGACCAGGTGGACCAGGCACGGACGACAGAGCAAGCCAGCGCGCAGTCCGTGCACGAAGCCGAATCGCAATTGGCTCTCAATCGAGCCCAGCTCAACTCCATGCTGGCCGCCCTGGCGCAGGCTGAGGCCTCGGCAGAGCAGAGTACGGCACAGCTTCAGCAATCGCAGTCCAGCGTACTTACGCTCGATCCCCTCGTGGCCCAACGGCAGGGACGGGCCGCCGCAATCGCCAACGCCCAATACAACTACAACCACTGCCGCATCTACGCTCCGTTCGACGCGCGTGTAACCAACCTGGTCATCTCCGAGGGTGCTTACGCTCACGTAGGACAAGAGATTTTCACGCTAATCGACACGCGCGTCTGGTGGGTGCTCGCGAATTTCCGCGAGACGCAGCTGAAGCATATCCGGCCGGGAATGACGGCGGACGTCTACGTTATGTCTGATGCCGGATTGCGATTTACTGGCGTCGTCGAGAGCATCGGGTATGGTGTTACACCCGATCCTTCGCTCGTGGGGCGAATTACGTCCGGCCTGCCCGACCTGCAACGCACTCTGAGTTGGGTACACCTGGCCAGCCGCTACCCCGTCCGCATCCGGATTCAGTCACCGTCCTCTGATGTCATTCGTCTGGGGGAATCTGCAGTGGTAGTTATCCGCGGATACAAACGGAAACCCTGACATGGCGACCCAAGCCACTCAGCTCCACCACCAGCCAGCCAGCCGAACTGCCTCCTGGCTTTGGTTGCGCGAATTCATCCGGTGGGAAGTTGCTCCGTATCCTGGACGCGCGAACACGGTCATCCGCATGACGGTCACGGTTACGCTGGTGATGATTATCGTCGTGACCTTCCGCATTCCAAACGCGTTCTTGGCAGCTCTCTTTTCGATTCTCCTGGCTCGCGAAAATCTCGCCTCTACTTGGCGTGGAGGGCGAATCCTCGTCCTCGGGTTCGTCGTCGCGACCCTCTACACCCTGCTCGGGATAATGCTGTTCCGCGGTTACCCCATTACTCACTTCTTCTGGGTGATAGGAAGCTTGTATCTGGTCTTTTTTGTTATACGCACGACGACTAACTACGCAGCCGCATTGGCTTTTGCCATTCCGATTGGTATTGCCCTGCCTCTATGGGACCGCTCCTTGCCGAGCGAGCTCCAGGTGGAGGGTACTCTCTGGCCTCTCTTGGTAATCGCCGTAGGTGCCGGCGCGACCGTAGCAACCGAAGCCGTATACCGCATCTTCGATCGCTCCGATCCGCTCATCACATCCATCGACAATCTTTTGCTCGCAGTGCAGCAGGTAGTGGAAAGCACTGCCGGTCTCCATGCCCCAGCCGAGCCGATCCGCGCCAGAATTCTTCAATACGATATGGTCGGCACTGGCCGGCTCAGAATGGCCTTGCAGCGCCAAGGCGTGGACCCGACCCACCGGGCGCAGCGCAGCGCCCTGATTTCGCTAACGGGCCGACTCATTGGTCTTGCAGCGGGTCTTGCCACAAATCTCGAGCGCAGTTCCCCCCCGGCCAGCGGCGACGACGCGATCCGCCTGCGCGCACTTTCTGAGAGGCTCGGAACAATCCGAACCGAGCTTCGCGAGTCAGGAGTTATTTCCGCGTCTCCTCCTGTGCTCGAGGGCCCGCCGTCCTCTAGCTTCCCGATGCTGCAAGAGATGGAACGAACCGTCGCACTCATTCCTGAGGTCTTTAAACCTTATGAGATCGTCGATAGTTCCCAGAACGCGTCAGGACGGAACTGGTGGCACGCTCTGTTTCTGCCGGATGCATTTCAGAACCCGGAATATATACGCTTCGCCTTCGCCGGATGCCTGGCTGCTACCGTTTGTTACGTAGTCTACAACGCGCTCGACTGGCCCGGCATCGGCACTACAAGCGTCCTTACTTGCATCGTTACTGCGCTGAGCACCATTGGCAACTCGCTCCAGGCGCAGTTTCTCCGCCTTGCCGGATTTGTTGTCGGAGGGCTGGTCCTGGGGATTTCGGCGCAGATTCTGATCCTACCCGGTATCGACACCGTCTTCGGGTTTGCCGTCTTCTTTGCGGCGGCGACCGCGCTCGCCGCGTGGTTCGCCACCTCCAGTCCGCGGCTTTCCTATTTCGGCGTGCAGATCGCGCTCGCCTTTTTCTTCGTCAATCTGCAGGATGCCCAGATCCAGACCGACCTGACGATCGCGCGCGACAGGGTACTTGGCGTGTTATTGGGTATTCTCGCCATGGGCTTCATCTTCGACCGCTTTGGGACGAAGAGCGATGCGCAGCAGCTGCAGAAACTGCTGGTGCGGAACGTACGGCTGCTGGCACAGCTCGGAGTTTGTCCGGTAGTCCGCGACAGGGCCATTGCCGTTTCGCAGATCGCCCGTTTTCGCAGTCAGATCAATGACAACTTCGCCAGTCTGGAATCGCAGGTCGATGCCGCACGGTTTGAGTTTGAGTTTCGCCATCGGCGCCAGCAAGAAGTCGCCGAGTGGGAGCGAATTCAGAGGGCTCAACCTGCGTTGCGCTCGATCTTCCTGCTGGAACTCACTCTTCTTTCGCATCGTGGGCGGCGGGAGATCGGCTCCGAGTTGACCCCGCAACAAAATCAGGCGCTGGACCATTTTCTAAGCGAATATAGCGATGAACTCAAGCATCTTGCTGCATGGATCGCAAACGAAGAGGGCGCACCTGCACGCGTCACCGATGATTCCATCCGGCTATTACAGCAGACCTTCGAAGACCACAGCTCCCCGAACTCGCAGGCTATCGCTGATATCTGTCAGAAGATGGTCTCCTCTCACCTCATGCTGCGGAACCAGTGCTAAAGGAGCCTGAGGCCATAATGTCAAGGATGAGACAGCTTGGAACCCGTAAGAGATTACAGTTGGAATCGGGATACCATTTTCAAGCGCAATATCGAGGCCAGTTGTTTTTCTGCGGCACCTAATACCATCAACCGACACCAAGGTATCGTCGATACTATCGTCCAATTGTTCATCTCCCAAGCTTGTGTTCTGATTGCTCGCGTCGACCGGATTCATTCGGAATGCTCACAGCCAGGAAACACCCAGGAATAAAAGAAGAGGAACATGAAAATACTGATGGTGCTAACATCGCACGACAAACTCGGCAACACCGGGCGCAAAACCGGCTTCTGGCTTGAAGAATTCGCAGCTCCTTATTTTGTTTTCCGCGATGCCGGGGTACATCTGACCCTCGCCTCACCAAAAGGTGGGCAACCACCCGTCGATCCGAAGAGCGATTTACCGGAAAATCAAACGCCCGCCATGGCGCGGTTCAAGCAGGACCAGACGGCACAAAAGGCGCTTTCCCAGACAGTCAAGCTTGCCGACATGAAATCGGAAGATTACGACACGGTCTTCTATGTGGGCGGACACGGCCCCATGTGGGATCTCGCAGAAAGCCCGGTTTCCATCGCTCTGCTCGAGTCCTTCTACAATTCCGGCAAGCCGATCGCTCTGGTCTGCCACTCGCCCGGCGTGCTTCGTCACGTCACGTACCAGGGCGCGCCGCTGGTGAAAGGAAAGCGCGTGACCGGTTTTACTAATGGTGAGGAGGAGCAGGTGCACCTTACCGACGTTGTTCCGTTTCTAGTCGAGGATGAGTTGACGCGGCTGGGAGGCATCTTTGAGAAACTTCCCAACTGGCAGCCATTATCCGTAGTTGATGGCCGCCTCATCACCGGACAGAACCCGGCGTCCTCGACCGTAGCAGCTCAAAACCTCATGAAATTACTCGCGGCGAAGAAAGCGGCTTAGGTTCTTGTTTCCAATCGACGCCGGTATCGCTGGGTGGTGATCGGAGTTCACGCGCCTGAATTCTAATTTGAGAGGCGTGTCGATAGGTCCGCTAGTCCGTAAAGGAGATGCGGATCGATCATCCGATCGCACTCGATAAGGACGATGCGATCTGGCGCGACTTCGACAACGAGAAGGTGCGCGATGCGACGGAAACAGAAAATTCTTGATCGCGACGATACTGCTGCAAGAAATTCCTTCCAATTAAGAGGAACCTGGAATTGCTTTCGATACTCAAATAAAACATCGTGTGGGGGTTGCTATGAGGAATTCTGTTTATCGGCCTCAGTGGATGATAGTTCTAACGAGCATAGTCGTTGCCGGAATGTCTGTTGCGAGAGGCGAGACCGTGCCTGCGTTCTTCGCAGATCAGCACTCTGCTCCTGGAGGCCAGACGTTGTCTGCCTCGGGTGTTCCCGCGCTCCACGGTATTGTGGATTCAGCTCGTAATGCCGATCTTCGCTGGTCCGACTTTACTCCCTACAAATCAGAGGTCGCCAAACTTTACGAGACGAACGGTTATTCTTTGATTTGGGTTCAGAACGGCCGCGTCCGTCCCCAGGGGCTGGCCGTGATCGAGCTCTTACAAAATGCAGACGCTAAAGGACTCGACCCCGAAGATTACGACGGCTCGCGATGGCAGGGTCGCCTCCTCAAGCTGGGGCAAAAGCCGTCTGAACAAGACTTGGTCTCGTTCGATACCGCGCTTACGGTCTCGGCGATGCGCTACATCCGTGCCATCCACTGTGGCCGAGTAAATCCCAAGGAATTCAAATTTCAGCTCGATATGGGTGGGAAACAACTCCCGTTGGCGGACTTCATTCAGACCCAAGTCCTGAATGCAGGCGATCCAGCCGCCGAAATTCAGAAGCTGGAACCGCCGTTCCTGGGCTACCGGAAGCTGCTGGCGCTTTTGCCGGTTTATGAAGGATACGCAAACCAAGTTGAGGGTGAGAAGCTGCCAACCATCAACAAGACTGTGCGGCCCGGCCAAACCTACACCGGCGTGGTCCACTTGGCACGGTTTCTTCAAATCATCGGCGACATTCCTTCAGGAACGCAGCTCGATCCAAATGCAACCATCTATCAGGGTGCGCTCGTTGAGGGCGTGAAGCACTACCAGGACAGGCATGGGGAAACTCCCACCGGCAACCTTGACGCGCGCACGATCAATGAGTTGAATACCCCTCCGGCCGTCCGCATTCGCCAGATCAAGTTGACGCTCGAACGGTGGCGCTGGCTTCCGCATTCCTTCCCACAACCGCCCGTGGTTGTGAATCTTCCTGAGTATCGTGTACGCGCGATGAACCCGGATGGCACCGTCGCCTTCTACAAGAACGTCATCATTGGAAAGGCCTATGGCCACAAGTCTCCGATTTTTGAGAAAGAGATCCAATACGTGGTCTTCCGGCCCTACTGGGACGTCACTCCCAGCATTCAGCGGAACGAGATTGTGCCACACATCGAGAAGGACCCGAACTACATCGCCAAGCATAATTTTGAAGTGGTCACGCCCCAAGGCGAGCTCGTAACCGACAATCAAGTGAGCCCGGAGGTTTTAGAAGGCATAAGATCGCTTCACCTGATGGTGCGCCAAAAGCCCGGCGAAACGAATTCTCTCGGCCTGGTGAAGATCATATTCCCCAATCCGGACAACGTGTACCTGCATGGCACGGATGCTCCGGAACTGTTCTCGCAGGACGTCCGCGATTTCAGCCACGGATGCATTCGGGTACAGAAGCCTGCGGACCTTGTTGCCTGGGTGTTGCGAAACAATCCTGGCTGGGACTTGGAGCGGGTGAAGGCCGCAATGAACGGCGAGAAAAACAATCTTCAGGTGAACCTCGTCACCCGAATTCCGGTTTTGATTGTCTACGGCTCAGCTGCGGTGAACGAGGAAAATCAGATTCGGTTCTTCGACGATATCTACGGTTATGACGCAGAACTCGATAAAGCGTTGGCCGCAGAACATCCTTAGGCGTGCTGGTTCTTGGGATCGGCATTGAGGCACCGAATCTGGTTTGAACCGCATCCAATAAGAGTGCGCCTCTTCGAGTACAGTGAAGTGAACCTCTTGCAAGGACGCCACTCATTTTCGGCGGCGTTGCCGATAGTGAGTTGTAAGTTCTGTTTATCGCTGATTCTTTTTTTGCTGCTGGCGACGCTGGGGCATACCGCAGCATCGACGGTTCCATCCCCACGCGAGTACCGGCTCCGCTTCTATCACACTCACACGGGCGAGCGGCTGGATGTCGTCTATCGTCGCGGTGATCAATACATCCCCGAAGCGCTAGACGAACTCGACCATTTTCTGCGCGACCACCGTACCGGAGATGTGCGCCATTTCGATCCTCGCCTCTTCGACCTTCTCTCCGACCTGACCGCGTCGCTCGGCGATTCCGGCGGGGAGATTGACGTGATTTGCGGCTACCGTACGCCCTGGAGCAACGAATTCCTGCGCACGCGCAGCCCGCACACGGGCGTGGCGCAGCACAGCCTGCATATGCAGGCCGAAGCGATCGACATTCGCCTACGTGGGATTCCGACGTCGGAGCTGCGTGACGCAGCCCTGCGCCTGCATCGCGGAGGAGTGGGGTACTATCGCAGCTCGGACTTCGTGCACGTCGACGTCGGACGTGTGCGCCACTGGTAGTTGCTGCTTAACGCTCACAGATTCCGACAACTCTGCCCGCGGACCTTGTGCATGAGCCAGGCACAATGCCGTATTCTGACCCGATGACAAACGTCTCCGAGGAGATTGGCCGGCAGTTTCGCCAAGAGGTGACCGGACGACCACTGGACCTCAATTGCGAGTTCTAAATCCGGCAAGTTCAGGCAAGTTGACGGCGTGGATCGCGTGGGAATTGATCGGTAGGTGAGATGAACCTCCACTTGAGAGTCCCCCTTGCCGCAGTCATATCTGTTGTCGGTCTTGCGTGTTTCGTGACGCGCACGGGGCAATTCAAACAGCCGAGTCTCACCTCCGTCGAAATACGAAGTCCTTTCCACACTCCGGCAACATACTGGTGGTTTTGAGCCTATCCTTATTAGTATTATTGTGGCCGTCGGGCGCATTCTGTGCTCGTGCGTGACACGTCCCGGCTCAGGGGCCGACGTCGCCGTTCAGGAGAAAAGGCACTGCCAATTGGAATGTTGTTCTCGACACGCTTTACCGTCGGACTTCCGCACGGCTCAAAAGAACAAGACCCACGTTTCAACCTGAGTGCGCTTTTATCTTTTTAGCCAACCTCGTTGATGTCTGCTCGTCATTTGGAGATTTCCTTTGGGCAAGCCAGACGCCCGAATAAATGATGATCCTTAATGCCGACAACATCGTGCTCGTCGTAGTTCGGTATCGAGACGCAACACAAAAGCGCTGGAAGACCCTTCTGCAAGAAGACCCCGCGAAACATACCTGATCTGTTCGTCTCGCTCCTAAGAGTACAAAAAGTTGCAGTGTTCACTATTGACCAGTAACGGCCCATTAGTAAGGTTTAGCATGGTGTCAAAGGGCGCCGCTGCTACGAGCAGAAAAGAAATGACGACAACTCAAATCCAGGTCGGACTAATTTGCGTGGAGCGATTTGCACTTGGGCAAAGCGGAAACCGTTTCGCACTGCATCGGAGCGAGTTTTTTAACGAGTTCACACTTGAATGGAGATCACAATGTTGAAACGTATTTTGGCCGTAACGACTCTGATAGCGATTGCAACTCTAACCGCTGTCGCTTCGGATCGAGATGACGATGTAAATCGCACTCAGAAAGCTGCCCAGGTCTTTAAGGAGATCATGAATACTCCGGATCAAGGCATTCCCTCGGATCTTCTGGAATCGGCGAAGTGCATCGCCATCATTCCCGGGGATAAAAAATTCGCCTTTGTATTCGGTGGCAGCTACGGCAGGGGACTAGCAACCTGTCGCACCGAGCATGGCTGGAGCGCTCCCATGTTTGTGGCGATCGATAGCGGAAGTGTGGGTTATCAGATCGGGGGCTCTTCCACCGACATCGTGATGCTCTTCATGAACGATCATGCTCTGCAAAGCCTGATGAGCGACAAATTCAAGCTTGGAGCTGACGCTTCTGTAGCGGCCGGGCCGGTGGGCCGGAGCGCCGCCGCTGGCACTGACCTTAAATTGAATGCAGAGATTCTGTCTTACTCGCGTTCCAAAGGCATTTTTGCCGGGGTGAGCCTGGATGGTGCCGTCATGCAAGCCGACAAAAGTGGAGACAAAGCCATGTATGGCGACGATGTGAACCGCCATGAAATTCTTGACGGCAAAGTTGCCGTACCTGCATCGGCTCGAGCGCTGGTAGAAGAATTTGGGCGATACGTCCACGAAGCCAAAGTTGAATAGCGACTCCAGGCGAGGAGATCGAAAGTGCCCCTGCCTCACGGTGAGTGCAGCGAGCTTAAGAACGGCATGACAAAGCACTTTGCAGGCTTTCCATAAAGAGCTCTGCAAAGAGCTCTTCGCGATTGAAATGGTTTGGGCGACTACTCATCTAGTAGTTGCCCGAGCCTCCCTGCGCAGTCCAGATGGAAGGATGGAAGGGCCTTGTCGACCAGGCGATAACACGGTCGCGCTGTCGCTGCGAAGACGTGATTGAAATGAAAACAAACAGGTCATTTCCGGCTTTAATATTCATCTTGGTTCTGGGCATCGGCGTAGCATCGGCTTATGCCATGCATAGGGTGGCCGCCGACTTCGCGGCCATTGGAATTCTTGCGGCCGCGGTCAGTCCCTGCATTGCTTTTCGCAACAGTCCAAACACCCAGAGTACTCCTGTTACTGGCCGACGGTTTTACTATTGCCAGCCTCCGCCCAGCGCTTTATACAGTTGCACCAAACTTCGGTATTCATCGCCTCGCGCGGCAGCGAGCGTCAGTTCTGCGCCGTATAGTGAGCGTTGTCCGTCCAGGACTTCGAGATACGTCGTTGTGCCGCCTTTGTAGCGAAGAGTGGAAATGCGGACGCTTTCTTGCAAATCAGCGACACTATCCTGCTGGCGCATTCGCACCTGATGAAGCTTTTCATAGCCGATAAGGGCATCGGAGACGTCACCAAAGGCTTGCTGGATAGACTGCTGGTATGCGATGAGAGCCTGCTTGTGTTCCGACTCGGCCAGATGCAGGTTGCCCTTCAGCGCGCCTCCCGTGAAAATCGGCTGGCTTACCTGCGCGCCATAAGACCAGATGCCAAGCTGAGTGGTCATGAGGCTTGAAAAGACGCTGCTTCGACCGAAAGAACCTCCACCTGATCCGGTCAGCGAGATTTGCGGAAAAAATTCAGCTTTCGCAACTCCGATATTGGCATTCTCGGCGATCAAAATCTGTTCTGCCTCGCGAATATCGGGACGGCGCTCGATGATCGAAGAGGGAAGTCCAGCTGGAACTTCGGGTGGAAGTGTCTGCTCAATGAGCGGAATACCGCGCGACACATCTTGCGGATAATTGCCGAGGAGGATGCTGATCGCATCCTCCTCTTGTGCGATCTGTCGCTCCAGGTCGGGAATCTGCGCGTTCGCAGTATCGAGGACTTGCTGGGCCTGGAGCACATCCAACTTTGTGGCGACGCCGTGTTGAAGTCGCAGTTGCGTGAGTTTGACCGAATCAGTTTGTGTGATGACCGTCTCACGAGTGATCTTGAGCTGCAGATCCAGCTGCAAAAGAGTGAAGTAGTCGCTCGCGACATCGCTAACCAGAGTGAGTACGACGACTTGGCGAGCGTCTTCCGTGGCCAGAAGTTCAGCGCGGGCTGCTTCCGTTGCGCGGCGCAGCTTTCCGAAGAAATCGAGTTGGAAAGCCGCGTCGGCAGTGAGCGTCAGAAAGTTGTATTTGGATTGAAAGGTATTTTCCTTGCCGCCGTTGAAGTTGGCATTTCCGGATACCTGAGGAAAAAGGCTGGAACGGGCAACAGCAAGTTGCGCGCGGGCTGCATTGATGCGTTCCGTCGCGAGTTGCAGATCGTAGTTTTGTTTGAGCGCCGTGCGAATGAGTTCCTGCAGCTTCGGATCCTGAAACACCTGCCACCAGGGTAGATCGGCATAGGAGGCAGTCTGCGACTGAAGCTGAGGATTCGATGGCAGATCACGATATGCGGCGGGAGTCTGAACGGCAGGCCGGTGATACTTGGGGCCAACCATGCAACCGACCAACGTAGCGGATCCCACAATGACGATCAGTAATTTCCCGGTGTTCATAGCACTCGATTCCATTTGAGCCAGCGTTCTATTCGAACCCTGCAGCGCTCTCAGTCTCCCGGCGCGGGTGAAGGCGCAGCTGGCAATACGCCGGATGCGGGTTCCTTCCCCGCGCCCGACCATTTCTCGACCATAAAAAAGATGCCGGGTATGAAAAAGATTCCAATCGCGCTGGCAGCGAGCATTCCGCCGATTACCGCCGTCCCCATAATCTGGCGGGCGACCGAGCCAGCGCCGCTCGCAGTCCACAACGGAACGCACCCGAGAATAAATGCAAACGAGGTCATCAGGATCGGGCGCAGCCGCAGCCTCGCCCCTTCAAGAGCAGCGTCCGCTAGCGGTTTCCCGTGTCCGTACTGATCCTTGGCGAACTCGACGATCAAGATCGCGTTCTTCGCCGCAAGGCCAATCAGCATGATCAGGCCGATCTGCGAGTAGACGTCGCTTTCAATCTGCACCATATAGGGCGGCAGAAAAACGCCGAGCAGAGTGCGGCGCAGCCAAAGCACCGCAAAAGCTCCGAAGACCGCCACCGGCGTGCTGAGCAGCACGCTGAAAGGCAGAGACCAGCTTTCGTAAAGAGCTGCAAGAATCAGGAAGACGAACAACAACGACAGTCCAAAGATCGCCGCGGGCGGCACTCCCTGCCGCGCCTTCTGCTCCAGAAACGAGATCCCGGAGTAGTCGAATCCCATCTCTCGCGGCATGGTTTGTTTGAAAACATCTTCGAGGGCGGCGCTGGCCTGATCTGCGCTGAAACCGGGCGCAGCGCTGCCGTTGATTTGCGCGCAGCGGTATTCGTCAAAGCGCATAGTGAATTCGGGGCCAAACTGCGATTTGACCGTGGTGAGCGTAGAGAGCGGAACGTTTTCGGCCTTGCTGTTGCGAACATAGAATCGCCCGACGTTCTCCGCGGAGGCGCGATCGTCGCTTTCAGCCTCGACGTAAACCTGCCACTGGCGGCCGAAGCGGTTGAAGTAGTTAATGAAATATCCGCCCATGAAGGTCTGGATGGTGCGGTAGACATCGGTAAGATTGACACCCTGTTTCAATACTTTGTCGCGATCCACGTCAACAAATTTCTGCGGAACGCTGGGTAAAAAAGTGGTGCTCAGGCTGGCGATCTCGGGCCGCTTTCGCGCTGCTTCAAGAAAGGTGCTCACGTTTTTCGCGAGAAATTGAATGCTGCCGCCGGAGCGGTCTTCGAGGATGAAGGTGAATCCGCCGGCAGTGCCAACACCTGGGATAGCTGGCGGCGAAAAGCTGAAAGCAATTCCTGCCGGCAATTTTGTCAGTTGCTGATTCAGATGCGCCTTGATGACCTGAAATTGTTCGGCTCTGGTCGTGCGTTCATCCCACGGCTTGAGAGTGACTACAAAGAAAGCGTTGTAGCTGGTACGAACAAAACTAAGCAAGCTGAAACCGATCACGCTGGTCGTGTATTGCACACCCGGCGTATTCGCCAGAATGTTTTCGATCTGTGTCGCAGCTTGCGATGTCCGCTCCAGCGAAGCGCTATTGGGCAATTGCAAGTTGACATACGCGTAGCCTTGATCTTCATCCGGAAGGAAGCTCGACGGCACACGACTGCCAAAGAATCCGGCCGCGACGCAAAAGGCCAGCAGCAGCACAACCACTACAGTAGTTTTCTTGAGCAGGATGCCGCTCCAACTGACATAGCCGTCGTTGGCCCACTCAAAAACGCGGTTAAACCAATCGAAGAATCTCCGCAGTAGCCCGTGGCTATCTTGGCGCGGACGAAGCAGTAGTGCCGCCAGAGCAGGGCTGAGCGTCAGCGCGTTGAACGCGGAGAGAATCACCGAAATGGCGATGGTGACTGCGAATTGCTGATAGAGCCTGCCGGTGATTCCGGGAATGAAGGCGGTGGGCACAAATACGGCGGAGAGAACCAGGGCGATGCCTACAACAGGGCCCGAGAGTTCCTCCATCGCCTTTAATGCTGCATCTTTCGGCGTCATACCCTCTTCGATATGGCGCTCGACACCTTCCACCACGACGATTGCGTCATCCACCACCAGGCCAATCGCAAGCACCAAACCAAAGAGAGAAAGTGCGTTAATGGAAAAACCAAACAACGGGAAGAAGATGAAGGTGCCTACCAGCGAAACCGGTACGGCCAGCAGCGGAATGAGCGTAGAGCGCCAGCTCTGAAGAAAAAGAAAGACAACGATAATAACCAGGACCAGCGCGATCACAAGGGTTTTAACGATTTCCTTGATTCCCTGCGTCACGGAAAGTGTCGTGTCGAGGGAGACGGCGAAATCCATGTCCTCGGGAAAACGCTCCTTCATTTGCGCCATCAACTTCTGGACCCCGGCTGCCGCATCGACTGCGTTCGATCCGGGCAATTGATACGCCGCAATGATGGCGCCCGGCTTGCCGTTAAACCGTCCTGAGACACTGTAGTCTTGTGCACCAAGCTCGATGCGAGCGAGGTCGCGTACTCTTACCGTTGCACCGTCGGGTGTTTCGCGGACAACGATGTTGCCGAATTCTTCTGGCGAAACCAGGCGCCCTTGCGAGAGAACAGTGTAGGTATATTCCTGGCCTTTGGGAGCCGGCTCGCCTCCGGCTTTGCCAGCGGGGTTCACGGTGTTTTGTGCCTGAATTGCGTTGATGATCTCCGGCACAGTAATACCGAGCTTTGAAAGCGTATCCGGCTTTACCCAAAGGCGCATCGCGTATTGGCCGGCGCCGAATACTTGGACATTGCCAATGCCGTAGGAGCGAAGAATCGGATCGACGATGTTGATGTAGGCGTAGTTGGCCAGAAACTTGGCGTCATAGGTTCCGCGCGGAGAATATAGAGCAACCCACATCAGCGGAGCGGTGACCGATTTTCGGACCGTGATGCCGTAGTTGTTGACGTCCGGTGGAAGCTGGGAGGCAGCCTGTGTTTCTCGAGATTGGGTGAGAATGAAATCGGTGTTCGGATCGGTTTTAACGTCAAAATCCACGATCAGGCTGGTAGTGTTATTCCCCGTGGCGTTCAACGAATACATGTAATTCATGTTGTCCACTCCATTCATCTGCTCCTCGATGGGAGTGGCTACCGCTTGCTCAAGAGTCTGAGCGTCGGCTCCAACGTAAGTTGCGAGGACTTGAATTTCGGGTGGAGTGATGTTGGGAAACTGTGCGACGGGTAAGCTCAGAACCGTGAGTGAACCAACCAACACCATGACGATGGAAATCACCATGGCAACAATGGGGCGGTTGATGAAGAATTTCGACATGGATCATCTATCCTTATCGATCCATCGATCTTTAGCTTATCGATCCTTACTTATCGATCCTTGGCTTCTCTAGGAAAGGCTTGGGATTCACGTGCACGCCGGTGCGTATTCTTTGAACCCCTTCCGCTACGACTCGGTCGCCGGGATTGAGCCCGCGCGTGATGATCCATTGGTTACCGATCTGGTCGCCCACGGTGACGGTTCGAACTTCGACTTTGTTGTCGGCTTCCACGACCGCGACCTGATATCCCCCTTGCAGTTCCGACACCGCGCGCTGCAGAACAAGCAGCGCCCCGGGTTGAGTTCGAACCACGGCGCGGACTTTGGCGTAACCGCCCGGTCTCAAGACATTGTTAGGATTCGGAAAAAGCCCCGCAAGTCGAATTGCACCGGTGCTCTCATCGACTTGCCGATCGGCAAAATAAAATTTGCCTTCGTCTGGATACGTTGAACCGTCCGCCAAAATCAGTTGTAGGCGCAGTTCCTTATCGGCCTCCAGGCGGCTGGACTCGGTTGGAAAGCGTTTTCGCCAAGCCAGATACTGCGGCTCACCCACGGTGAAATAAACTTTGATGGGGTTCACGGTAGAAACGGATGTGACGACGCCGCTGCCGGGTGTCACCAGAGCGCCGACTTGCAGTTGGGCTCGGCCGGCAATGCCATCGATAGGCGCAACCAAGCGAGTGAAGTCCAGATTGATCTTCGCGGTTTCAACCGCCGCCTCATATGTCTTGATCTGAGCCTTGGCGGTTTCAACTGTCGCTATGGCCGCGAGGTTATTCTGCACCGAATTGTCCAGATCCTGCTGGCTCGCGGCCTGTTGCTCCGCTAGTGGCGTATAGCGCTGGACGTCAAGTTCCGTTCGGCGCTGTACCGCCTGCGCGTTGGCGAGAGATGCTTGAGCCTGAGCAAGCTGGCCCTGAGCCTGATCGAGCGCCGCCTGAAAAGGCCGCGGATCGATCTGGAAAAGGAGTTGGCCCTGCTTAACAAAAGCACCCTCTTGATAGCCTTGGATCAACAGATAACCAGTAACCTCCGCTCTCACGTCGGCGTCCACCAGTCCATCGAGGGTACCAATCCATTCCGCATAAATCGGAACATCTTCCTTCTGGACTTGAACGACCTCGACATCGGGAGTGCCTGGCGGCGCGCCCATGGCGTGCTTGTACGGTCGAACGGCTCCAACAATCAGCGCGAGCACGATCAAGCAAAGAACTCCGCCGATCAACAAATAGCGTTTCTGGACCTTGCTCATGTTGTCTCCCGCGAGTTTGCTCGCGCCTGGGATGCGAACCGCATGTCTTGGCTCTGCAGTTCCAGGATACCCGGACGGAGCGGTATCGGTCGTTGATTGCGAAACCAGCTTGTGAGGCAACCGCTGGCGCAATCAATTAGGAATATGGATGCGTTTGCCCCCCAGAGGTCGTATAAATTTTATAACGGCTTATCACACTTGATCAGCTTCAGGTGACTGACCCGCCGAGATCGATCGCTCTCTGATTCCTCCGATTACTGACCCACACGTTCGCGTTGTCTTCTCACTGGCGATCGTCTTCGCGTGTTCACCGGCATTGACCGAGTGTATCGAGCCAACTTGACCTGTGCTCGATGCAGCCAGGCCTTTCCGCTCCCCGGATGACGGGCACAACCTTCCCCAATGCGGTGGGCGCAAGCGCTTCTTTCTGACTTGTATCGTGTTTTTTCACTCTCAATTCGTTCCTGGGCGGGATTGCGCCAAGCCTCGGATTACTGAATAGCCTGTGCCATGGGCTGCAGTCCGCCACCAAAGGCTCCTTGCAAGGCCCGCAAAGCAGCGATGACGTCTCGTAATACCCACCTCCAATCAACGATTTTCCTGGAGAGCCGTTATGACAGACAGGAGTGCTAGTGTGCCGAGCACTATAGCCCCACGGACCAGAATCGGCATTGAGCCCTAGCTTTGAGCTGGGACATCGAATCATGGAAAAGTAGCCGACAAGCCGGTCACGGACGATCCGGGTTATAAGAGACTACGGAGTTAGCCGGGAGCGATACTCCCTTCGACAAGACCGACTGTTCCAGACGAGCGACCTTGCTGGAGGGAAGATACGATTGCTACGTGACGACAGATCTCAAAAGCAGGAAGCGAAGCGATGATGAAGACGGACTTGCTGCGATTTAACGGCGCTGTCGAGCGTGATCCCGCCATCGATGCATGGATGAAAGAGCATGCAGGTGGTTTGGGAGCCATCGCGCATCAGTGGTTTGAGGTGATGCGAAAATGCGGGGACGAAGTCCGGGAGCTTTTACACGACGGCTGTCCGGTTGCATGTTTGGGAGATGCGCCCTTCGGCTACGTCAATGTCTTCACTTCGCACGTAAACGTTGGGTTCTTTCACGGCACAGCGCTGCTGGATCCGGCCCGCTTGTTGCAAGGCACCGGCAAGTTCATGCGCCATGTGAAGCTGAGACCTGGAACGACCACAAACGCCGCGGCGCTAAGGAGTCTCATTGATGCGGCGTACGCGGATATAAAGGAGCGCGTCGAAAACGGCTAGCTCAGAGAAACGCCTTTGGGCCGGTTACTTCAAAGTAGGCGTGCGGCTGCCGCTCCCAGACTGGAATGCGATAGGCTTTGTGACTAGCGAATCTCGCACCGGTGAGCCGGAAGGTAGAGTCGATCGTTTGTTCGGGACGCGGGGGAGATGCGCCCGAATGCTCTGGTACCATCGAACTGCAGCCCAAACGTGTGGCGAGACCTTGTGGGATCTGATACGAAATCCGACGCTCTAGGCCCCGGCGCCGTTGGAGCTTTGCACGAAAAACTTGTATTCAACCGGAGAATAAGAGGTCTCGCCAACTGGTTCGCGAAAATGCTGCCTGAGCGGGTGCGAGTGCTGGATGTGGGTTGCGGCAACGGATTAATCTCGGCTTTGCTACAACGGCAGCGGCCTGACGTCAGCATGCGCGGCATTGACGTTCTCCCACGGAAGTCGCCGCACATTCCGGTTGAAATGTTTGATGGCGAGCACTTCCCTTTTGCAGACGGATCGTTTGACGTCGTGCTCTTCTCGGACGTGCTCCACCACACTGATGATCCTAAGGTTTTGTTGCGCGAAGCACGCCGTGTGGCCGCGCGAGGCATTCTGATAAAAGATCACTTCCGCGCCGGCTTCATGGCAACGAGCAGGCTGCGGTTTATGGATTGGGTGGGGAATGCCAGATTCGGCGTTGCCCTTCCTTACCACTATTGGAGCCAGCAAGAATGGCGCAGCGCTTGGAGAGACCTGGGGCTCGAACCGGAAAGCCTGGTGACAAGACTGGGGATTTATCCCTTCCCTGCGAACCGCGTATTCGAGGCGAAACTGCAGTTCATCGCATATCTTCGCCGAGGTCGAGCGTTGAGCCGCTAGTCTGCCTTGCGCCACGACGCGTCGCGGTCATATGCCGTGAGTTTCTTGGCAATCTGCTCGGTTCGTGGACCGAGATCCTTTTCGTAGACAATTCCATTCTGATCCACAAGAAAGGTCATCACGCCCGAAACTCTATACGTCGCCGGATAAGCTACAAAAGCGAATCCGCGGGTCATCTTCCCGTCCACGATGTAACTGTGAATGCTGCTGCCTTCCTTCTGCTGGGTGAGAATGTGAAAGTAATAACCCCCAAACGGCTCTGGCTTCTGTTCGGGAGAGTGGCTTTCTGCGGCATCAGCCAACATCGGACCGATCGGGCTCTCAGATTCGCCCGCACTTGCCTGCCAGTAAAGTCCATCATGCTTGCCGGCGTCGCTTACTAACTTTTGCGCGTATTGATTTCCAGACTCCCCGTCGTGTGCCTGGCCGTAATATTCCTTCTCAGCGTCAACCAGTTCGCGGCAAACCTGAATGGCAGAAAGTTCATTGCGTCCGATTCTTCGATACAGAATCTCCTTCTTGCCCGCAGCCGTATCGAAATACCAAGCACCGCTCTTGTGCTCCAGAGGAATCGGCGTCGGCCAGTTCTCCGCGCCGATGTAGAGCGTCGTGGTTCCATCGGGCTCATCCACCAGGCGATGCATCTGTTTATATTTTTGAACGAAGTTCTCGCGATTGGTCTTGTCTTCTGCGGGATCGCCGGACGAAATAATATCTTTCGCATTGGGTCCCAGGATTTTCAGAAGCGCGGATTCGTCATCGGCCTGAAGCGCTGAAACCAAATTCTTGGTTGCCTCTGAGGCAGAGGAAAAGGTTTTCTGCCCGGACTGCTGGGCTGCAGCAAAAGGCCCAAGCGTGATCGCGAAAAGCGCAACCGCCGCAGCTTTGCCCGCTATTCCTAAGTCAAATCTTGGCGAACGGCATCGGCCACTGACCATCATTTTCTTCTCCTTCCATAGCTAGCAATGGAAATTCAGATCTTGGATCTTGGACCCTAGCGGCGGCCACCTCCTCCATGTCCTCCGCCGCCGTGGAATCCGCCACCTCCGCCAAAACTCGACCTTCCGCGGGAGGCAAAACCGCGTGTGTCCCCGCCGCGAGCGAAGCCGCTAAAGGCGCCGACATGGCCGCCGCCGTGCGCCTCCGGGGCGAAGCCATGCCCGCCATATCCGCGAAACGCGCGGTCCCCAGGGGAAAATGGTGCCCCTCCACGGAAGCCGCGATAACCCCCATGAAAATAAGCGTTACGATCATAAAAGGCGTGGCTGTGCCAGACATAAGGATGGCCACCGAACCATAGGCCGCCGCCGTATCCCCAATGGAAGCCCCAATGCGGCCAGCCCCAGCCGAAGCCAAAAAACGGTCCAATGCCGAAACCCACACCAAAAGAAATGAATGGTCCGCCCACGCCCCACCAGGGATAAAATCCCGGCCAAAGCCCCACTGGATAGCCGTAGATTAGGTCGGGATCATACTCGGGAACGTACACAACGTCGGGATTCGCGGGTTGAATGTCAATGTCGTCCCCCTCCGTGGTCACGTTCTGCTGCGGCGTGCTCTCGAAGGTGCCCGGCATCCTTGGCCTTCCGGCGCATGTACTGGACAGCGTTCATCACATCGGCTTGCTGGTTATAGTTGGCGTCTCCGAGTTCGGAGGTCCAGGAAAGATCTTTATCCATGTTCGCCAGCACCGTGGGAAATTGAGTGAGAGCTTTCACACTCGGATCCCAATCCTGCTGATCCACCGCGCTTGCCAGATCCTTTCCCTGGAGATTGGGATTCTGCTGCAGAAAGCGATTGGCTTCGACGATCTGCGTAGGATAGGCAGAAGCGGCGAGGATCTGTGCCACCAAAGCATCGGGATACAGGGCGATGGGAGCAACTAGTTGCTGCAGTTGTTCCGGCGTGAGGTGAGAAGGCTGCGGCTCATCCCCGGCGGGCGGGGGCGCGCCTTGCGCCGAGGGTTGACTCTGCGCAAAGGCTGGGGTGCAAACCGCCATCGTACTCATGCAAATCCCAATCACGCAAACAGCAATGCCAGACAGAAGCTTGACTGTTGAAGTTTTCAAGATCATTCGACATTCCTCCTGCCCTGTGCCTAACCCGCAAAAGCGATAAAGAGCTTTCAACTACCACTGTGATGCTTCGGGCCGACGATTGGTAGCAATATCTCTTCCAATCAAAGCGGGTTCTTAGCTGTGGGTACGTTGTTATTTACCCGGTTATTCACCCGCAACAGCATTCCGCTGCCCGGGTTTATGTCCACCCTCCCCCTATCGGAATGGAGCATGATCTCCCCGAGGGAGCCGAGCGCCCGGCATGGGAGATGCTTAGGTCCGGAAACCCATACACGCCGCAGGCGTCGGAAGAGAAAACCCACAGGGCCTGCAGCCGGTCGTTGTGATCGATCTCGCCGCGGCATTTCATGCCCGGAGCTGAGCTGACGTGAACGAGCACACCCGGCGGCACGGAAAGTCCAACAACATCAGAGCCATGGACCACCGGATTTCCGCCGCCGTAATTGACCTCGCCGCCAATCAGGTCGGTTGTCCAGCTATATCGCGGAGTTCCCCGGTCAGGTCCGCTCTCAGGATCCTGTGCATCTGAGACTTCCATCACTGTGGCGATCGCTCTCAGGTCAGTGGTGACCGGGATGCGCCGCTTGCCCATCGCTAACTCATCGAATCGCATTGCAATCTCTGCTCCGTTCGCAGCCGGTCGAACGGCTGTGACACGGCCAAGAACTTTGCTTCCGGCGCGAATCTTCGCGCCATTCGGCAACGGCACGTCCTGCATGATGCGGGCGCTGATTTTTTCACCCGGTTTGGACTTGTCCGACCTCAAAGCAGAATTCAGCTGAACCGGCAGAATCGTGCCTGGAGGAATCGCTTCCTGCGCAGATAAATGCGCAGCAAACATCAGCGCGAAAACCAGAACCATGCTTTTCATACAACACCTCCACAACAACATCTTCCCGGCACGGCCCTAGCCAGCCCGCTTCCACCCTGTGGAAGCGGGAGCCGGGATTCGGGCCGACAAACTGACGCCTACTTCATCTTCAATCGCCTCCTGACACTGCAAACAGAACTGCGTCCAGGGCAGAGCCTCCAACCTTTGCAGTGGAATATCCTCGGAGCAACTTACACATACTCCGAAGGTTCCTTCAACGATCCGATGCAAGGCCCCTTCGATCAAACGCAGCTCGGTTCTTCGTTGGCTACTACGCTCGAACAAGGACTCCTTCGATGTGCTGACTACACATCGATCGGCGCTGTCGAGCGTCGAATCATCATCCAGAGACTGCGCCTCCATCTCGGCTCGCCGCAGGAAGCGCTGCAACTCGGAATGTTTGGCCTCAAGCTTCCTCTTGAAGCGGTTGATCTGAATCTCAGTCATGTCATTTCTCTCCTATTCCCCTAGTCGCAATTTGGGATGGCGGACGATATCGCGTCCGACGAACTGCATTCATGCCTGCGCAGCACCGTTTGATGGGACAGGATCCAGATACCATCCTGATTCGCGACATAGATCAGCTTGCGGCTATCGTCGCGGACGATACTGGTAACTCCGTTGAAAGTTTCTATCGTTTTCGGTTTGGCTGGATTGCTGACATTCAGAACGTGGACAGTCTCAGTGGCAGTTTGGGGTTGAGAGTTGCGGCCTGCCATGGCTGGGCTCGAAACGCCGGGTCCGTTGCCGTCTCGGGGCTTGCCGCAATCGCTCATCCTGGATTAACAATGGTCAAATTCCGCTGCGAGATGTGGTTCATCACGTGTGGCTTCTTCGGATTGGTCACATCGATAACTGCGAATCCCGGCTGGGAGGTTTGTTTGACGTACAGGTATTCTTTTCGTCCGGTCTGCTGGAGCAGGATCTGCCGCGCAGGATTTCCGGGCAATACTATGTGGCCGACGATTTTCGCCTCGTAGGAAGAATAAAAATCACCCGTAGAGGCACTGGCACACGGTACAACGAAAAGGAGGCCGAGCCCTAAACTGAGCCATCTCCATCTCCGAATTGTGCCTATCATTTTCATGTCTATTCCTCTTTGCTTTTCTGTTCTCGTTGCCATGGATGGGGCGCAGGCGACCGTTCCACTCGCTAGGAATCCAAGTCGTGCAGCGCCCATTCCGGCGTTTGCTCGCTTTTCAGATATGCGTCGAAAAACTTCAATAGAAACGGCGTTTGGCTTCCGATACCGGCGAAGAGAAGAACCGGCACTTCCGGCTTGATCCTCTTCATTTCGGCGCGCACCGCAGTGCCGTTAGCGTCGGGCAGGTCGTATTCGAGAAGAACACCCTGTATGGAGTTCTTTGTCAGGACCGATATAGCCTGCTTTCCTGTAGTCGCTGCAACGACTTCAAAACCTGCCGTCTCCAACATGTACTTCAGTGCATTCATATACTCGGGTTGGTTCTCTACGCAAAGAACTTTCGCATGACTCATTCGGGTCTCCTGTTTCCGCATTCGAATGGAGGGGAAAAATCTCAGCGATGCCCAGACTGCATGTCAGCATGACGGGAATCGCTCTAGCTTCGAATCGAGGGAAAAGGTATTACGCGACCGGAGGAGGCCGGTTGTAGTGGAAGCCTTTGGTCTGGATGAAGGAAAAGGGCTGCGACGAGGCAGTCAGGTGTGAAGATAAAGCCACGGGCGGCAAGGGCAAAAACGCGCTTACCGGTGCACTCCACTGCAAGCCGTTGAAATCAAAATGAGGCCTCTGGTTGTGGCTTGAAACGGCACTGACTGAAAAATGATGAGTGCTTAAATGAGGAAAGCTTGGCGGGACATTTCTGGCTACCAGCAACGCAAAGATGGCTACGATCCCGAAGACGAGTTGTTTCGCGATCGCTGGACGATTACTACGCGGATGCCATTTGTCAAACATCCACCCAACCCTATAGGAAAGGATGATCAGATCGCGTTCCGGGTTGCAGTGTTTTTGCGACCGATCGCGCCGTGAATATTTCAGAGCGAGGGACGAGACCCGCCGCACCTACTGAAGCGTGCCAGATGTGCTAAAAGATTGAAGCCTTGAAAATTTTCTCATGACCATTCTGGAATTCAGCGTACTTGTCTTTCTCAGTTCGCTCGTTGCGGGCCTCGTGGGAGCACTGACTGGGCTCGGTGGCGGCGTGGTGTTGGTGCCGCTGCTCAGTCTTCTGTTCAAAGTCGATATTCGCTATGCTATCGGCGCTTCTCTCGTCTCGGTGATCGCGACTTCTTCGGGCGCGGCCGCGGCTTTCGTAAAAGAAGGTTTTTCGAACATCCGTATCGGCATGTTTTTGGAAATGGCGACGACCCTGGGCGCGCTGTGCGGTGCATTTCTGGCGACGCGCGTCTCGACTCATGCGATTGCGATAGTGTTCGGGGTCGTATTGCTGTTTTCCGCGTATTTCTCGCGAAAACCCCGCCCGCCCGAAAAACAAGGAGTGCCGCCCGACGCGCTTGCTACGAAACTGCGGATGAATGGCAGTTTCCCTGACGGCAACGGACATCGCAAGTACAACGTGCAGCATGTACCGACCGGCTGGACTCTTATGTTCGGCGCTGGCGCTTTGTCTGGTTTGCTCGGCATCGGGTCCGGAGCGATGAAGGTTCTGGCCATGGATCAGGCCATGAAAATTCCTTTTAAAGTCTCTACTACGACCAGCAATTTCATGATCGGCGTGACTGCAGCCGCCAGCGCCGGAGTGTACCTGCATCGCGGCTACATTGACCCGGGGCTGGCGATGCCGGTGATGCTGGGCGTACTCTCTGGCTCATCGTTTGGAGCCAGGATTCTGGTCAAGGCGCAGACGAAATGGCTGCGGCTGGGATTCAGCCTCGTGATCCTGCTGCTGGCGATTGAAATGCTTTACAACGGGATTTCGGGGAGAATCTGAGTGGAGAACTGGAGTGACCAGAAGATCGAGGTTGTAGTGGGAAATTTGCTGCGCACGGGAGTATTGCTCTCGGCATTTGTGGTGACGGTCGGCGCCGCTATTTACCTGGTGCGGCATGGACGCTCGCCCATGGAGTTTCAGGTATTCCGTGGTGAGCCGGCAGACTTGCGAAGCATTCACGGAATTATTCGCGCGGCGCTGGCAATGCGCGGGCGGGGCATCATTCAACTGGGTCTTTTGCTGCTGATCGCAACGCCTGTCGCACGCGTCGCCTTTTCAATTTTTGGATTTGCCAAAGAGCGGGATCATATGTACGTAGTGTTCACGACGATCGTGTTGCTCATTCTCCTCTACAGTATGTTTGGCACTCACTAAGCTGGTTGCAGGAGAGGAGTCTCAGCGTTTCAGTCCAATTGCGAGAGCGTCCATCTGATCGTGAACTTCTTCCGCCCGGCCAATTGCCGTTTGCACGTTGTCGCAGATATTTTCTGCTCCGATCACCTCTTCAAACTCGGCCTGATGGATCAAGCTGGCAGGCTGCTCGCGCGCGCCGCAAAGAATCAGCGTCCGATTGGTCGCATGCAATTGGCGGGCGACTTCCTCAATTGCGAATAATCCGGTTGCGTCCAGAGCAGTCATGTTGCGCAAGCGCAGGATGACCACCGGCGGCAGGGTGTGGACACTTTCAGTGACGACAGAGATTTTGTCGGTGGCGCCGAATAGAAAAGGCCCGTGAATGCGGAAGATCGTCGCATAATACGGAATGTCTTTATCTTGCAGGATGTGAATGCGGCCGTCCTCGACATACTCGTCGGTGACTTGAGAAACGGTTGTTGTGGAAGCGATGCGGCCAATGAAGAGCAACGCCGCCAGAATCATCCCAGCCTCAACAGCGACCGTCAGATCGGCAAAAACCGTAAGTGCGAAGGTAACCAGCCAGACGCTGATATCCGTCTTCGTGAGCTTGAGCAGTTGCGGAATCTCGCGCCACTCACCCATGTTGTAAGAAACCACCATCAGAATTCCCGCTAGCACCGCCAGCGGCACATGGCTGACCAAGGGCGCGGCAAACAATATGACGCACAGCAGGGTCAAAGCGTGAATCATGCCCGCGATTGGAGACTGAGCGCCGGAGCGGATGTTCGTCGCAGTACGAGCGATCGCACCCGTAGCGGGAAGCCCGCCAAACATCGGCGAAATCATGTTGGCCACGCCCTGGCCAATCAGTTCGACATTCGGGTTGTGATGATCATTGCTCATGCGGTCAGAGACGACCGCCGACATCAGCGATTCGATGGCGCCGAGCATCGCGACCGTAAGCGCGGGACCAAGCAATCCATGAATCAGGTCTGCCCGAAAGCGGGGAATTTCAAAGTGCGGAAGTCCCGCTGGAATTCCACCGAAGCGCGAGCCGATGGTTTCCACGGGCAGCTTGAGCAGGACCACGGCCACGGTCCCGAGGACGCAAGCTACGATCGCGCCCGGAATACGGCTGGAAATAGCGCGGCAGAGAATCATGACCGCCACGGTGCCCGCCGCCAAAACCGTCGCTGTGTAGGAGATGGTGTGAAAATTTGCGGCCAGCGCCTGCATGCGATGCCAGAACACGCCCGGCACCTTGGCGAGTTGCAGGCCGAAAAAGTCCTTTACCTGCGTGCTGGCGATCAGGATGGCAATACCATTCGTGAATCCGATAACCACTGGCCGCGGGATGAACTTCACGGCCGTGCCCAGCCCGGCGATGCCCATGACGATCAGCAGCAACCCGGCCATTACGGTGCACATAAACAGGCCATCGACGCCATGGGCCGCGACGATTCCAGCAATGACCACGACGAACGCTCCGGTCGGCCCGCCAATCTGAGTCTTGGAGCCGCCGAGCGCGGAGATCAGAAAGCCGGTAACGATGGCACAGTAAATTCCAGCCTGCGGCGTCAATCCCGAGGCAATGGAGAATGCCATCGCCAAAGGCAAAGCAACTAGGCCGACGGTGACACCGGCAATCAGATCGTGGATGAACTTGTTCGCGTTGTAATCCCGCAAACAAAGTACGGACTTCGGAAGCCAACGTTCTTCAATGAAAATACGCCCCATTTTCTTATTATCCAACAAGCTTGAGGATTCGGAAGAAAATTAGGGTGCGCCAATACACTAGAGAACATGGCCAGTTAATCCGACACCTTCGCTGCACAACGCCGCAGGGGTTAGAAAAAGTGTTAACCCACGCGGCGCACGTTGTGGTAGCGAAGGCAGTTCCGCGATAAACTGCACTCACATGCGAGTTCTGGGTATCGATTGCGGCGGCGAGTACACCGGCTACGGTGTGGTCGAGATGAATAGCCGCGGCGGCTTGATCTGCCTAGCGTGCGGAGCGATCAAGCTCTCTCCCCGCGAACCGTTGGCGCAGAGACTTTCACATATTTATGACGGACTCGGCGGGTTGATTCTCGCGCATCATCCCGATGAAGTCGCGATCGAAGAAATTTTCTATGCGCTGAATGTGAAGTCGGCGTTGAAGCTGGGACAGGTGAGGGGCGTGGCCATGCTCGCCGCAGCGTCAGCAGGATTGGAAGTAGCAGAGTATTCCCCGTTAACCATTAAGTCGTCAGTGGTGGGTTATGGCCGTGCTGAAAAGCAGCAGGTGCAGCACATGGTGACCCGGCTGTTGAATCTGCCGGAGCCACCGCAGCCGATGGATGCCTCGGATGCGCTGGCAATTGCGATCTGTCATCTGCACACGTCTGGAACTCTGGCCAGGCAAAGGGTTGCGTCAGTCTGATGATTCGGGTTTCATGCAATCGAGTCTTGCGGCCAGCTTTGGCCCTATTATTTTTCAGCAGCATGCTCGCGGCGCAAGCCCCGCCAAACGATGACTCCTCTTCTGCTCCGGTTGTGACTTTCACCCTGGACTTCCCTGCCTCCAACCCTTCCCACTACTCGATAACGGTGGATGCAAATGGACATGCTACCTACGAGTCCACCGTCAAGGCCGACGATAGCTCCGATCCGGATACTTACAGAATCGAATTTCTGATGACGCCTGTCAATCGATCCCGAATTTTTGAGTGGGCGAAGCAGGCGCATTATTTCTCGGGAAAGATCGACTCCGGGAATCGCAAGGTGGCCTTTACGGGTGACAAGGCCCTCAGCTACCGAAACGGAGAGCAGTCCTTTACGGCCCACTATAACTACTCCACGCTGGAGCCAGTGCGGCAGTTAACGGCCCTTTTCCAGAAAATGGGTGGCACGCTCGATTACGGACGCCAGCTGACCTATGACTATCGCTACCAGAAGCTGGCACTCGACGATGTGTTGACGCGCATGGAGATGCAGGCGAAGAACGACGAGTTAAGCGAGATTCAAAGCGTGGCGCTGATTTTGCAGGAAATTGTAGCGGACGGCTCGGTGATCAATGTGGTCCGGGCACGGGCCAAGGAATTAATCCAGATGGGTAGCAGCGCCGCCCCTCACTGACCAAAAGGCGAAAAAATGGAGACAACACCCGCCCGGAATCGTGTTCTAATGATCCCAGATAGGTCCCGCACCCCGGGGGTTTCCCATGTACAAGCTACGATTAAGGATGGCGCCATTGGTGGCTGTGGCGTGCGCGCTTTTTGCGCTGCCCGCCTGGGCTGATTCGCAGGTCCGCATTGTTCGTTTGAGCGACGTGCAAGGCGGAGTACAAATCGACAAAAACACCGGGTTAGGTTTCGAGAATGCATTTCTCAACTTACCCATCACGCAGGGCGTGCAGCTTCGCACCCGCGATAACGGCCGTGCGGAAATCGAGTTCGAAGACGGAAGCACACTTCGGATCACTCCAAACACCAGCGTGGATTTCAGCGTTCTTGGCCTGAATGACGCTGGGAATCGTATATCGGTAGTGAACCTGGCTCAGGGCCGGGTTTATGTGAACTGGCTTGGAAGTAAAGGCGACAAGTTCACCCTTAGTTTTTCGCAGGAAAAGATCGAACTTACCCAACCGGCTCATTTTCGCGTGAATGCCTCCGATAACGCGGCTGAAGTCGCCAACTTCAAGAATGAACTGGACGTAGTGGACCCTTCAGGAATGGTGAAGGTGGAAAAGAGAAAGATGGTCGCTTTCGATGAGGACAATCATCCACCGAGGCGAAGAATTTCCAGGAAGACTCCTACGACCAATGGGACCAGCAGGCAGTCTCTTATCACGATGAATACGCGAAAAAAGATACTACTCCTTACGGCTACGGATATAGCGATCTGAGCTACTACGGCAGCTTTAGCAACTGGCCGGGCTACGGGTCGATGTGGCAGCCATATTTTATGGGCGCTGGATGGAATCCGTTTATGGATGGCGCCTGGTCGTGGTATCCCGGAATGGGGTACATGTGGGCCTCGGCGTATCCATGGGGTTGGATGCCCTATTACTACGGCAACTGGATTTATGCGCCCGGGCTCGGTTGGGGTTGGCAGCCCGGTGGCTGGAGTACGTGGCACGGAGGGCTGCACTATGTGGGTGCAGCGGCCACATTTCATGCTCCTATCGCGCCTGCCGGAAAGGTGACAACGGTCGCCGTGGGCAGGGGCGGACCCGTTCTGACGCTCAACGCCTGTCCTTCCCACCATGCTACGAGTTGGCTCTGCAGGAATTGGACTTGCCAGAGGATCGGTCGACAATCTGCGGCATTTGAATGCGCAGGTAGCGAAGACTGGCTCCGTGGAACTGCACCCAGCCCCCCAATTCGCAGCTAGTTCCGCCCGCATGGGCGGTTTTGCTTTTGGCGGCGGCGAACACGACGCAATGGTTTCGGGAGCCGGAAGCCACAGCGGAGGCGTTTCGGGAGGTGGGCACGCCGGCGGCGGCGGTGGCGGGCACCGCTGAACAAATTTCGCTGGTTTGAACACGGGCGGCCCTTGGGGCTGCCCTTCTTTCTTGGGAGGCTCTGTTCAGCTGCGTCGTGCAAGGACCCCTTGAAGCATCCAGGAACGGCAATTACAGAATCTACCGGATGCGTCTTGTTGAGCCAGCCACTTCTAATTACCGAGGAAGGAAGAAGTGCAAGGAGGAATCAATGCCTGCGGAGATTGAGGACCTTGTGGCGGCTCGCCAGGAGATTTGGGATCTGCTCCGCCAGCAGGTGGAAACTCTGGGTTCGTCTCAAGAACTCACGGACAGGCAGCTAATCGAATGCTATAACCGGCAGCTTCGCGTGCAGGAATTGCGAGAAAGGTTGGAAAATCTCAGCACGCGTGGAATCGACGCTACCTCCAGTGTTGACGAAGTGCTCGTTCAAAACCCGGCAACTCCGAGCTTGCAAGAGGTTCTCCTTCCCCTCGGCGCCGCCGCTTAGCGCGAGGCACGCCAACGAAATTCAGCATCGGGCGCCCGCACTTTTCATCCGCGATCAGCTAACCACGATGCCGGCATAGCCCACAACCAAATCGCGGTCACCGGAGATGTCGCCAGAGGTCGCATACTTTACCAGTCTGGCCGAGGTAGCCCCCAGCATCTTCGCCGCAGTCAGCATGGACACGGCCGGACCAAACCCACACATGCTGACGTTTTGCCGCGTGACAACCTCGTACAACGCTCGCGGGTCGAGGCGAAGAATTGGATCGATCGCGCTCTGATCCTTCACGCGCGTGATCGCGTCGGACTCGTAGTGATTCATGTCGCTGGAAGCAATGATGAGGGCCCGCTTGTGCAGCGCTTCGATGGTTTCCGCCAGCGCGTTTCCCAACTGTTCGAGAACCTCCAGATGTCCAGTGCCGAGAGCGATCGGAACGATTTTTAGCTTTGGTTGTCTCACCTGCAGAAACGGCAACTCGACTTCCGCGGCGTGTTCAGAGCGGTGAGCCGCGGAATCCTCGTGTAACAGCGGGCAACGCTGCTTGAGAGCTTGGGCAAACTCTTCTTCTATCGGCACTTCGCCGAGAGGAGTCTCCCATACCCCTTCGCTCATGACGGCGAGTGGAAGGCCCATTCCAGTGTGGTTCGGGCACATCACAACGCATAACTCGGGAATTCGCAGATCAGCAAAAACTGCACCAGCGACATGACCTGAATACATGTATCCGGCGTGCGGAACAATGCAGCCCACAGCGTACATCGGCTGGTGCTGCGGAGCTTGAGATAAGTATGTATGAAGATCCCGGCGCAAGACATCGGGATCACGTGGGTAGAAGCGTCCGGCAACTACGGGATGGCGTACAGTAGTCGCAGTCATAGATTCCTCCTTTTCCAGCAAAGAATCTGCTGCCTGAGATAATGCTACGAGCCTTGCTGGCTCTGGCGCAAGGCGCGAAATAGAGCGGCGCTTTCTTCGAGACTCAAAGTCTCTGCGCGGGCGGCGGGCTTCACACGAGCCTGTGACAGTGCGGCCCGCAGATCAGGTTCGGGATAACCGGCTTTCAGATTGTTCCACAGGGTTTTGCGTTTTTGCCCGAATGAAAGCCTCAGAAAATCGATGAAACCGTCGCTGCTGCCGTTTCCATCCAGTCCCAATTCCTGTTGTCGCGGGGCAATCGTAAGGCGCAGTAACGTGGAGTGCACCTTCGGCGGAGGGAAGAAAGCACCGGGTGGAAGTGTGATCAGTTTCTCAGCTCGTGAATAGAGTTGCGCAGTAGCAGACAGCAATCCATAGTCTCGGCTCCCGGGCTTGGCGGCGATCCGATCAGCAACCTCGCGCTGCACCAGAATGAGCAGCGTCTCAAAATATTTCGAGTAATCGAACAGCCGCAGCAGAATGTCGGACGTAATGTAGTAAGGCAGGTTACCAATCACCCTCGCTGGAGCCGGCTTGAATTCAATGCCCGGACGTCCTAAACCGGGCTTTGGCCCGAACAGAGAATCAAAATCGATTGCCAGTATGTCAGCCTCGATTACCTCGACGTTGGAATACATCCCGAATTTCAGCCGAAGTTGTGCGGCCAGTACGCGGTCGAGTTCCACGGCGATGAGGCGGCGGGTTCGCTTAGCTAACGGGCCCGTGAGAATGCCGCGTCCGGGACCGATTTCAAGCACTGTTTTCTGCGAAACGTCTCCCAGAGCGTCGACAATCTGCAAGGCATAGCTGTCGCTGGTGAGGAAATGCTGTCCCAACTTGGGCTTGAGTTTTGGGCGGCGTGTGGAGACGACCTTTGGCACGTTGACCCCTCTTTTCTCCGGGCATTAGACTGACAAGTTAGCCCGCATGCATTCGGCGCGCGGGAGGATGCGTCCCGCAACATATATTCATCATTCATCATCATAACGTGCGCCCGCGAAAAAGCGGGTCTCGCCAGGAGGAATTCATGCACATCGCTTTTGTAGCTTCGGAAGGCGTTCCGTTTTCAAAAACTGGCGGACTGGCCGACGTCGTTGGCGCATTGCCGCGGGCGCTAGCTGCGCTGGGCCATCAGGTCAGCGTCTATCTTCCGCGCTACAAGCAGACAAAGCTCTCCGATCCCGCGACTGTCGTCCGAAGCATTACGGTTCCTTTCGATGACAAGTATCGTTTCGCATCGGTTGTAGCCGCCGGCAGTCAGGGGGGGGTGCGGTTTTATTTTGTCGAATATCCAGAATTCTTTGAGCGTGATGCGCTTTACGGTACACCCGCGGGCGATTATCCCGATAACGCCGAGCGCTTCGCCTTGTTCTGCCGAACCGTGCTGGAAGCGTCAAAAATTCTGGGTACGCCCCAGGTTTTTCATTGTCACGACTGGCAATCGGCGCTGGTCCCCGTGCTGCTGCGCACCGTCTATGCGGATGACCCAGCTTTTCGTGAGGTAGGCACGGTTTTCACCATTCACAACATCGGGTATCAAGGGCTGTTCCCTTCCGAAACTTTGCCGCTTCTCATGCTGCCGTGGGATCTGTTTACCATGTCGAAGATGGAATTCTTTGGTCAGGTGAACTTTTTAAAAGGCGCTCTTACCTACTCTGATTTTGTGACGACGGTCAGTAAGAAATACAGCCAAGAAATTCAGACCTCCGAATACGGGTTTGGCCTCGAAGGCGTACTGCGCGACCGTGCCGCAACGGTGACCGGCATTCTGAATGGCGTGGATTACGACGAGTGGAGCCCACAGACCGACAAGTTCACTGTCGCGAAATATTCCATTCAGGATCTTTCTGGCAAAGTCAAATGCAAACAGGATCTTCTCACCACATTCGGTGTGAACCATGCGGATCTCAGGCTGCCGGTGATCGGCATCGTTTCGCGATTTGCCGCGCAGAAGGGCTTCGACTTAATCGCACAGATCATGGACCGACTGGCGCGTGAAGAGATGATCGTTATCGCTCTCGGCGCCGGCGATAAACCTTACGAAGAAATGTTCGTGCGCCTGAACAAGCAATTCCCCAACAAGATTGCTGTCAAAGTGGCGTATGACAATGCCATCGCGCACAAGATCGAGGCCGGCGCGGATATGTTTCTTATGCCGTCGAAGTACGAACCCTGCGGCCTGAATCAGATTTACAGCCTGAAATACGGGACTGTGCCCATTGTTCGCGCCACCGGCGGCCTCGACGATACCATCGAACCATGGGATGCCCGCTCCGGCAAAGGCACTGGTTTCAGGTTTACGGAGTACAACGGCGAAGCTCTGCTGTTGACAATCAGGCAGGCGCTGCAGGCGTTCCGCGATCAAACTTCCTGGCAGGCATTGATGCGCAACGGTATGAACAAGGATTTTTCATGGTCGGCTTCGGCTCGCGAATACGGGAAGATTTATGACCGCGTGAAGCAGATGAGGGGGGCTCAGATCCAGGCTGAGAAGGCGTCGGTGTAGCGTCCCGAGTCTGCGATGGGGGAAAAAGTTGCAGGTGCGCTGGTAACTGTTCTGGCAATTCTGCGCGCCTATCTAAAGAATGTGAGTATCTGCTTTAGTAAGGGGCAAGTTGAAGTATTACTTGAGCTCCTGGCAAAAAATTCCCTTCTACCAGTCACAGTCACCTGATTACCACCGATCACACCGCTTGCCTCAAGTTCGACCGCGATTCTCAACTCAGTTTCTCATATTCATTCGATTTTTCATCTTCCAACCCTGCCGGAAACACGTGCCGTCTTTACTTACGAGAGCGCGGCGTTCACACCGCAGTTGTCGTCTTTACCAATTGGTCGTCCCCGCGCTGCTAGAATTTCCCTAGCATGGCCGCGACCTCGCCCACCCCGGCTTTTCCGCGCACCATCTTCCACGTTGATATGGACGCTTTTTTCGTCTCAGTGGAAGAGCTGTACGATCCCTCGCTGAAAGGCAAAGCGGTTGTTGTCGGAGGACAGCGCCATGAGCGCGGGGTGGTTTCGGCGGCATCGTACGGTGCGCGGAGATTCGGTGTGCATTCTGCCATGCCGTTGCGCACTGCTGCGAGATTGTGCCCGGAGGCGATTTTTGTCGATGGCCATCCGGAGCGCTACCGCGAATACTCCGAAAAGGCTTACACAGTGCTGACCGCGTTTTCCCCCCAAATCGAGATGGCTTCCATCGACGAAGCTTATCTGGATATGACTGGGACCGCCCGGCTGCACGGCCCACCGCTGCAAGCCGCACACAAACTACACCAGCGGATGAAAGAAGAGACGCTGCTGAATTGCTCGATCGGCATCGGGTCTTCGCGGCTCATCGCCAAGGTGTCGTCCGGCCAGGCCAAGCCCAATGGTGTGCTGTGGATTTTGCCGGGAGAGGAAGCGAGGTTCCTTGCTCCGCTCGAGGTACGGGAGATCCCCGGCGTGGGCAAAGTCATGGAAAAGCACTTGCACGATCTCGGCATTATGAAGGTAGGAGACTTGGCGCGGCTGCGGGAGTCAGAACTCGAAGAACGATTTGGCAAATGGGGATTGGCGCTGGCCGGAAAAGCCCGCGGTGAAGATGCCGGCGGGTGGTTCGACACCGAGGTGGGCGCCCACGAAGCCGCAAAGTCGATCAGCCACGAACACACGTACAACGAAGACACCGCAGACGCGAACCGACTGGAAGCCACTCTGATGAGGCTTTCCGAGATGGTTGGCCGGCGCTTGCGCGAAGCGAATTTCTATGCGCGGACGGTTCAGCTCAAATTGCGCTACAAAGACTTTACAACCATCACGCGCGCCCGTACATTACCAGTTGCTACGCAGCTCGACGGCGAAATCTTCGAAGAGGTGCGCGCTCTGTTCCGGAAAAACTGGAAGCGAGGAAATCAGGTGCGGCTATTGGGGGTGCAAACATCGGGGTTCGAAACCCAGCCCGAACAGATCGGACTGCTCGAAAACGGCCGCCAGAAGCGATGGAGGGATGCTCTCGCCGCGGTCGACCATCTGCGCGACAAATTCGGCGAGTCCAGCGTCTCGCTGGCCTCCGGCATGCGCGCCAGCTTCCGCGAGCGGACCCACGAAAATCCCGCGGGTCTGCCGGGTAAAGCAAGGAAGGAGTCCTGATCCCTCCCACGGTACTTCAGGGCATGATGACTCCTGGAACCTCCCGATAATACGCCCGAATATAAGCGCCAATGTACCGCTATACTGTCTCATTCAGGATCACGACCTCGTCGTGACAACCGGGAAGACTACCATGCCTCCACGGTGAAAAAAAACAATGACCACCCTTCAGGAATTCCGATGCGAAATTTGCAGTATCATCACGAACCACCCCTTGCACTGGTTCGTAATTCAATGCGGCGATTCCCAGCTCACAGTTCTCCGATGGGACGACAAGACAGCGAACGCGAGCGCAGCGCGGCATTTTTGCGGAGAATCTCACGCCCAGGTGTACATCAGCCGGTGGTTTGACTCGATCTGTTCGCCTCCCAAACCTGACTTCCATTGATCCCTTTGGATGGGGCACAAAGATCCGCTTTTCGCGAAAACCCCAGACAGACGAAGGGCCGGGTATCCCGGAAGTTGATTCCGGATTCCCGGCCTTCGCTTATTGCAACTTGTGAGTTAAAGCCTCAGTTAGCCGACGGCGGGTTGGCC
>CAVQHS010000016.1:0-15772 GCA_963712385.1 uncultured Acidobacteriaceae bacterium | reverse complement strand
CGCAGCCACCGCCGCCAGCCCGAACCTGAGCCCGGTGAAGGCCGTTACCGACAGGCCGGTGGTGCGCGTAAACGGCACTGAGCTCACCGACCGCGATCTGCTGCGCGAAATGCTGACGATTTTCCCCTACGCCCGCCAGCACAACGGCTTCCCGAAAGCCGAAGAAGAAAAGATCCGCACCGGCGCTCTGAAGATGATCGAATTCGAGGAGCTCGTGTATCAGGAAACGGAACGCAGAAAGATGACGATTCCGCCCACGAAACTGCAGAAGGCCTACAACGACTTCCGCGCCCAGTTTCCCAGCCAGGAAATTTTCGACGGCTATCTGAAAGAAGAAATGCACGGCTCGAAGCAGCAACTGCGCCAGCAAATCCGCCGCTCGCTGCTCATCGAAGCCCTGCTGAAACTCGAAATCACCGATAAATCAAAGGTCACGCTGGCGGAAGCCCGCGCCTATTACGAAAAGAACCCGCTGCCCTTCCGCTATCCAGAAACCTTCGCCATCCAGACCATCTCCATCATGCCCTCCGATAAAGCTGGAGAGGACGTGAAGAAACAAGCCCGCAAGAAGGCCGAAGAGACCTGCCAGAAGGCAAAGGTGACCAAGAGCTACCAGGAGTTCGGTTTGCTGGCCGAGCAGGTTTCCGAAGATGACTACCACGTGAACATGGGCGACCACCACGCTGTGGACCGCTCCAAGCTTCCTCCCGAGATCATAAAAGCCGCCGAGTCGATGAGGGCCGGAGAGGTGAGCGATCTTTTCCAATTCGGAAATTTCTATACCTGCTTCCGCCTGGACGCGCATACGCCGGCGGGAAAGTTCACCTTTGCGCAGGTGAAAGACCGCCTGCTGCAGAACATGCAAAAGGACAAATCCGAGAAACTCCGCTCCGGTCTGGATAAGAAGCTGCGCCAGAACGCGAAAGTGCAAGAGCTTTAAGTGGAGAAGAGCTGTAGCTGAGAGGGTTTCAGTGTGCTGTGGGGATTTAAAAATCGATTCTCGCTCAGAGTGGGGCTGAGCGTAGCGGCGCTCCTGTGGGCGCTCTCCGATGCAGCAGCAGCGCAGGTAAGCCTTGGCGACCTGCACGCCACCGGCAACGGCCGCCTGGAAACGCTCTACACCGGCGCCTGGGGCAATCTGCCCGGCACCGCTGACCACTCCCTCGGCTTCGGCGGAACCGGCATGATCAATGGGGATTACTACAATCCCAACTTTCTCTCGTTCAGCGTCCTTCCCTATTACAACCGCGCCCAGGATAACTCCGAAACCCAATCCATCACCAACGCCAGCGGCTACAACGGAACTATCAATCTCTTTAACGGCAGCCATTTTCCCGGCTCCGTGAATTTTGAGCAGACCTGGAACCAATCGGGCAACTTCGGCATTCCCGGAGTCGCGGGACTGACGACCGTGAATAACAATCACGGCGTCAACGTCGGATGGAGCGCGTTGCTGCCCGGCCTGCCAACTTTATCCGTAGGCTTTGGCGATATCGGCGGCTCCAGCTCCCTGCTGGGCAGCCCCGAATCGACAGATTCTTCCAACCGCAACTTCAATATCAGCAGCACCTACAATTTCCACGGCTACTATATGAATGGTGGTTTCATCCATCTGATCAACAACGTAGAAATCAACGGCCTGGAGAACGGGGAAACGGAAACGGCAAACGGCTCGTCGAACCAGTATCGCTTCATGGTGCAGGGGCCGATTCCTTACCGTCACAGCAGCACGTCGCTGAGCTTCACACGGACCAGCTACAACAGCGACGACTCCGACGTCGGCACGGGTTACAGCACGAACGAAACCGTCAACGGCACGACCGACACCATCAACGCCAACGTCACCTTAATGGTCCCTAAGGCTCCCGTGTCCGTGACCACCATTTACAGCGACAATCTGCTGGGCACCCTCGAACAGCAACTGGTAAGCGGTGGGCAGGTTCCACTCGCGGCGCTGAACTCCCCCGAATCACGCTCGCTTTCCGTGCAAGCCAGCACATACGTGAGTGTGTTGCCCCGCCTGATGGTGGGCGGCTATGTGGAGCGCACGAACGAGTTCTTCGAGGGAGAAAATTTCGGCCTTACGCAAGTCGGCTTGACCGTGAATTACAGCTTCCTTCACATGCTGAAAGGCCTGACTTTTTACGGCGGCGTCACGGATAGCGCTACGCAGGCAAGCAACTCATGGCTGGGATTCATCGGCAACGTCACCTACAACCGTTACATCGGCAAGTGGCAAGTCAACAGTTTCTTCCTCTACAACCAGAATACACAAACCTTGCTGGCAATCTACACGACCTCGACCCTGAATTATGGTGGCACCGTCAAGCGCCAGATCAATCCGGATTTGACCTGGGCCACTGTCGTCAGCTTCATCAAAAGCGGTTTCGAGCAAACCGCCGGCAGCAGCAGCCACGGCGAGAGCTTCACCAGCATGCTGATCTGGAAAAAGGCCTCGATCTCGGGCGCCTATTCCAAATCCGACGGGACGGCTCTTCTCACCTCCTCCGGTCTGGTCGCTACAACGCTGCCCTCGCAGGTGCTCCCTCCCGGCGCGACGATGCTCTATAACGGCAAGAACTACGGGGTCAACGTCAGCTTCTATCCCGTCCGGCACATGATCGTCAGCGGCGCGTGGTCGAAATCCTTCGCGAATACCAACAGCCCGCTGCTGCTCTCGAACAGCGGCAACACCAACTATTACGGCTTCGCCGGATACGAATACCGCAAGCTGATCTTCCAGGCGGGCGTCACCAAATTCACGCAGAGCATCAGCAACTCCGGCGTTCTGCCCTCTATGTTAACCTCGTACTCATTTGGGATTCAGCGATGGTTCAAGGGATTCTAGATGGCACTCATCGCGCAAGCCGGAGCAGAATCAGCTGCTTCGTACTCTTTTTATTGATCATTTTATGGATCATTCCGGCGTGGGCGGGATCGAAAACCGAGCCTGCGCGTGTGCCCCTCCCTCCTGATTTGCTGCTCGAAGGCGGCCGCAAACTCACCTTCGAACGCGCCTTCGGCTCCGAAAAAGAAATCCTGGGCAAGCCGAAATTCTGGACCAAAGTTCTGAACGTTGTCGCCGGCGAACCCGAATACCACATCATGCTCCGCCCCTACAGCATCGCCGTCGATTCCCGCGGCAGAGCCATCGTCACCGATCCCGGCGCAGCCGGCATACACATCTTCGACTTCGATAATCACAAGTACAAATTCATCGAGCGCTGGGAAAAAGGCAAAGACGCGATGCTCAAGCCGCAATGCGTAGCGCTCGACGCGCAGGATAACATCTACGTCACCGACTCCGAATCGGGCAAGATTTTCGTCTTCGAACCCAGCGGCAAATTCAAGCACGCGCTCGGCAGCCTGAAAGGCGGCGAAGGCTTCTTCAAGCGCCCCACAGGCATAGCGGTCGATTCCGCCGCCCAGCGCATCTACGTAACCGACACCCTGCGCGACAAAATCTACGTCCTCGATATGCAAGGCCAGGTTCTGCAAACCATCGGCAAGCACGGCACCGGCAAGGGCGAGTTCTTCTATCCCACCGAGCTGCATCTCGACAACGACAATCTGCTCGTAGTCGACGCCATGAATTTCCGCGTGCAGTGGTTCGCCCGCAACGGCGACCCCGAAGGAACCATGGGCCAGATCGGCGATGAACCGGGCTCGATGTTCCGCCCCAAAGGAGTGGCCGTAGATTCCGAAGATCACCTCTACATCGTCGATGGATTATCCGGCCTGGTGCAGGTTTTCGACCGCGAAGGCCATCTGCTCTACTACTTCGGAAAACGCGGCACTGAACTGGGCGCGTTCCAGTTGCCTTCCGGCGTCTTCATTGACCATAAAGATCGCGTCTTCGTAGTCGACTCCTTCAACCGGCGCATCCAGGTCTTCGATTATCACGGCTTGCCGAAGCAGAGCCACTCAGGAGCGGGTCAGTGAAACGCTTTTTCACGATCTGCGCCCTGCTGTTCATTACAAAAGCCGCTCTGCAAGCGCAATCAACCCCACAAGAAGACGTGCTCGGCATTCACAACTTGGGTCCCGGCAGCCCGGGACCAGTCAGCGGCCCACTGCCCGCCTGCCAGTACTGCCACGCCCCACACTCCGGCCTAAACAGCACCAGCCTGCCAAACCTTCCCCTTTGGGGCCAGAAGCTCTCCACCGAAACCAACTACACGCTCTATTCCAATCCCGCCATGGTGAACACGGTGCTCGAGCCAACTCTAGGTTCGGCCAGCAATCTCTGTCTAAGCTGCCATGACGGCACAGTCGCCCCGGGAACCAGCGTGCCCTACGGCACCATTCAAATGACTGGCAGTATGAACTCGCAGGATTTATTCGTAGGCACGCTGCAGGCCATGCATCCATTCAACTTCCAGCTCCCGCTGAATTGCTCGAATGACAATCTGCTGGCCGGCCTGTGCAGCGGCGCAACCGGCAACCCCGCAGTGCCGCTCATCAGCGGCAACGTGCAGTGCAATAGCTGCCACAACCCCCACGTTCAGTTCATCGATCCCGTGCAGGGAGATTTTCTGGTGATGAACAACGCCGACTCGGCCATGTGTTTGTCTTGCCACATCAGCCAGCCCGGCCAATGGACCGTCGCCTCCGCGCATAAAACCGCCGTCTCGGCGAGCGCGGCCACCAATACCGGCAACGCAACCTCAGGAACGCCGCGCACCTCCACGCAATACAATCCTTTCACGCAGTGGCGGACGAGCATCCACGCGACCGCCATTCATAAAGTCGCGAAAAATGCCAAAGAAGTCGGCCCGTATCTCAGCGTGAATCAGAACGCCTGCGTGTCCTGCCACACATCGCACAACGCGCCCGGCGGACCCGACCTTCTGAACGGCCCGGTGCCGGCCAACCCGAACATGGACGCGGCCACTGCGGATTGCGTCGGTTGCCACAACGGCGGCTCGAATCTCTCTCCGGCAATTCCAAACATCTTCGCCGAGTTCGCCAAGACCGGCCATCCTTTTCCCACCACCAGCAACAAGCACGCCTCCACCGAAAGCGTAGTGCTAAAGAACGACCGCCACGCAACCTGCGTCGATTGCCACAACCCTCACGCCACCCAGCAGACCGGGTCGTTTGCATCGACAGCCCTCCGCCCATCCGAGAACGGCACCATCGGCGTAAGCGCAACTGACGGCATCACCCAGGTAAATCCCGCCCTCAATCAATACGAAATCTGTCTGCGCTGCCACGGCACCAGCGTCGGCAAGCAGACCCTCGCCGCTTTCGGCTACGCGGCCGTGCGCACCTCGACCGGCGGTGACCCGTTGAATCTCATCATGCAGTTCGGAGTCACGGCAACCTCAAGCCATCCCGTAATGCACGACAGCAAGAGCGCGCTGCCTCAACCCAGCCTGCTGAAGTTCATGCTGAATCTCGATGGCCACACCCAGGGACGAGCCATCACCAACCGCATCCTCTGCACCGACTGCCACAACAGCGACGACAACCGCGAATTCGGCGGCACCGGCCCCAACGGCCCTCACGGCTCGCAATTCCCGCACATTCTCGAGCGCCGTTACGAGGCCAGCCAGGTAGCCCCTGGCATTCCTCCTGCCGCCGGGCCCGGAAGCACGATCACGAATCTCCTCCCACCGATCACCGACCCCGGCGCAGGCGGACCTTATTCTTTGTGCGCGAAGTGTCACGACCTGAACAGCATCGTGTCCAACGCCAGCTTCAGCAAGCACGCGCTGCATATCAATGCAGGATTCTCCTGCTCCGTCTGCCACACCGCCCACGGCATGGGACCAAATTCCTCCAACGTCACCGGCGAGCGCATGGTCAACTTCGATTTGAAGGTGGTAGCCGAAAACGCGACTTCCGCCTACTTCCGCTCCCCAATCTCCTACAACCGCGGCACAAACACCTGTACGCTAACTTGCCACAATTACAGCCACAATACAGATGGATCAGTGACTCCAGTGGTAAGTTCAAAGGGAGCCACTCCCGCCAAGCGGTAGCAAGTCGTCACGTGGAAGAGCGGCGCTTCAGTGCCGCGTCACGACGTACTTCAAAGGACTAGGGGCTTCAGCCCCTGCACTACCCGGGAAGGGCACGACTTTGGTCGTGCCGCCCAAGTTCGGTGAGACGGCTGGCTTTAGCCGCTGAGGCCGGTTCGCGAATTGAAAAAAACGAAGGAGATAACCCTACTGCGGCAAAGGCTTCGCTGGAGTGCCCGGCTTAACTCCCGAATGCTTCTTAGCCTCCGCAATGAGCTGCTGAACTTTATCCTTGCCCGCATAGTTCGGATTCGTATCCAGCAACTTCTGCCAGGTGGCGACTGCACCATCCACATCCGTCTTTCCCTGCCACAGCACGATGCCCAGATTAAACAATGTGTTCGCGCGATTCGGATCGTACGAAAGCGACTTCTTGAACTCCGCAATCGCAGTATCCGCATCCCCACTAAACCAATAAGAGGTGCCCATATCCGTGCGCACAGCGGCATTCTCCGGCTGCACTTTTAAAGCCTGCTGATAATAGTTGATCGCCGTCGCATACTGCTGCGTGTCGTAATAAATATTTCCGATGCTGGCCAGCAGTTCGGGGTCATTCGGATTCGATTTCAGCTTTTCCAGCAGCGGTTTCGCCTGCGCATCGCCCATCGCCTTCATCTGCTCCGGCGTAGGCTGGGAAGCCAAACCCGTATTCGCCTGCCCGGGTGCCGTCTCTGTTGCAGTCGGAGGAGCCGCTGCCGGAGACTTCGCTCCCCGAAACAACCATCCCCCAACAATTCCCAGCAGCAAACACACCGCCGCCAGCGTGTAAGCCTGAAGCGTAGTCCATTGCGATGACGCCGAAACCTGATCGGCTTCCGCCATAAATAAGAAATCCTTAACGAATAAGTTTGACGGCCACTTCGGTCCCCATCATAGCGCTTTCTCTCAATCGAGCAGCTTTCGCCCGCAAATCAGAAAGCCGAACTCCAATTCCTCCGCTCGAGAAATGTCGGCGGCTCATAAGTACGTCCCGCGGCAAGCCGCTTCTCCTCCCGCCGCGTCAACCACAGCAGAAGAGGTCCAAGTGCTGCCACATTCAGCCGTGTAATCACAGGAAACTCTCGCTCCACTTCGTGCCGCAGGTCACGAATCTTTTCGCTGCCGGCTTTATTCACCTTCCGGAACTCCCGCTCCATCACCCAAAGCGCCACGTTGTAAACACTCTTCAGCTTCTTCATGCCCCGCTCAAACCGCTCGCGCACGCGCTGATCCGGATAATCCTTATACCGTCGCCAACCCAGCAGCATCGTGCGGCACATGCGGTAAAGGCTGGGCCCATTCCGTTCAAAATCCCGCCAGAACGCCCAATCGAGAAATCGCTTGGAATCATCTCGCGAGATTGCTCCGTGCTGAAAGTTGAATTTGTACTGCCCGTGAATATCGGCGTGATCGATGCCAGTGAGCATGCGCCCCTGCTCAACCATCTCCTGATAAAGCGGCGTCCCTGGGACTGGTGTGTACAGCATGAACTGATGAAAATCCGTCCCGCAGTCAACCGCCGATTCAATCTCGCTGACAATATTTTCCGGCGTGTGATGTTCCAATCCAATAATGGTCGAACCCTGCACGCGTATGCCATGTTCCCGCAACTCGCGCGTAAGTTTCTGCCCATCCGTATCCTGCAGCTTGCTGTAACGCGATCGTGGGGACTCCAAACCCATCCACACCCAAGAAACTCCCAGCTCAACCAATTCCTCCATGCTGTACCTTCGAATCGCATTCGCCGACGCAAACACAGAAAGCTCCCAACTTTTCCCTGCGTCCTTCATGAGCTCCAGCAACCGCAACGCCCGCGTGCGATGCAGCAAAAAGTTTTCGTCCATCACAAAAAACGACTGCACTTTCAGCTCCGCCTCAGCCTGGCACATCACCTCAAACAGTTCATCGCCGCTCTCAAAAAAATTCACGAACTTTCCTTTGCCGCCGAAAAACGCCGAAGTGGTGCAGAAGTTGCAACCCATGGGGCAGCCCACCGAAGGAATAATCGCTGCCGCCGTTCCGCCTTTCCGCTCCGGCAGTCGCAATCCCATGATGCGAGTGCGCCATCCCGAAACAATCGCCGGATGCCTGATCGGCGCTTCTTCATTCTCGCCCAAATATCGCCGCATCCACGAAATGCCTTCGCCGCGCACAATGTGATCCGCATCGATCAACTTATTCAAAGCAGGAATCGCCGCCACGTGCCCGCCGACCACAATCACCGAATCCGGCGACAATTCCCGCACCATGCGGCACATCTCCCGCACCTTGCCGACATTCGTGATAATCGAAGAAATCCCGACGATGTCGTAATGGTGCGCCTTCAATTCCTCCGCAAATCGCTCCCGCGCAGGAAAATCCAGCACCGTGCAAGGCGCGGAAATGTTCGCCTGAATCATCATGATGCCCCACGATCGATGAAACATGCGTAGCGAAAACGCGCCCTGCGCCTTCGTCACCTGGTTGTGATACAGCTCCATCGGATTAATCGTGCGGCTGCCGAACTCATCGTCTTGCGCATAAGGACCAAACACCGAACTGAGCAGAACTGTAGCCTGACTTTTCTTCGGATGAATTTCCATAACCGCAGCGTAACGCGAGGCGGGAAACTTGCGCGGTGATATTCGTTACACCTTACAAAACTATTACATAAAAATTTCCATAGAGCGACGGACGCCTTCGGGAGCTTGCCCTGAGGCGAAGCCGAAAGGCCCCGCCGAGCGAAGCGAGGCGGAACAAAGCGTCGCCCCCTGATTCATTTGAACGAAAACGACTACCGGCTCTGCGTAGTCAAAACCCCATCCACCGCCCGCGGCGAATCATTGAGCCGCTCCATCACGTGCTTCTCCATCAAATCCCACTCTCCCCGCAGAATCATCTCCTTGATGCCAAACTTGCTCTCATGCTTGGCATCCTCGAGACGCACGACGACCTCGCTCTTATGCAAACGAAAATCGATCACATCCGCCAGCGGAATAAACTGATTCGTCGACTCTCCAACAATGATGTACACAACCTTATCCGAGAGCAGCGTGTATTCGGGACAGGACTCCTGCACCATCGGTCCCTGCACGCCGCTCATCGAGGCCATGAATCCTTGATGCGCCCCCATGCACTCCGTCATCCGCATGCGCACCACCGTTCCATGCTGATAGATGCTGGCGGGTTGAACCGCCCACGCTGCCTGCAAACCGCCAACAACTGTCATTACGCAAATCAAGCTTTGTATTCGCTTCCTCATTGGTTTTCTCCATAGTAATAACCGCTGCGACAATGAAAACGCAGGTTAGGATCGTATTTCGGAAGAATGCGCAAGGAGTGAAATCCCACGACAGAGGTAGGAGGCTGATAGGTCACAACATAGGAATTTCGCAGATCCGCAAGCGCGCCTTGCAGTACGCCAGTGCCTTCGGCCGCAGAAAAAGTTCTGCCGCCGCTAGCCTCGGCCATTCGCCGCAAAGCCGCACTTCCCCCGGAGGAATCGACGCTGCTCACATCCACCCCATAGATCAGTGCCCCGCTATCGATCACGGCTTGCAAAGCGTCCTCCCCTGACGCCTTGCTGATCGTGTCATCGCCATCCGAAAACAGAATCAAAACAGGTCTGACGCCGGGCAGAGAGCGCTGTGAAATCAAATTCGCCGCATACAGCAACGCATCGAACAACGGCGTTGCACCTGCAGGCTTGAGCGAAAGGATCCGCTGTTTCGCTGCCGGCGTGCGGCAGTCGCCGATGCAGGTCACCGCCGGTTGCAATCCGCTGAAGGCGATCACTGAAAGGTCGCCGTCCTCGGCAATTGGTCTCTGAGAAATCAACTCCAGCACTTCATTGATCACCGCCGAAAAATCCTTCGCGACAGACTCGCTGGCGTCAATCAGAATCACGACATCCAGCACGTTCTCATCTGTTCGAACCAGGCTGCGAAAATGTCGCACCACCATGTCCCCGTCGATCACGACAAAGTCATTTTCCGTGACTGTAGCAAGAGCCCGATTTCTCGCGTCCGTAGGAAAAAACATAATTCGCACTTCAGAGGAAACACTGCGGTAGGTAAGAACGGGATTGGGCTCATCCGTCTGCCCCGCGAGGTCCACGAAAGGAAGAATTACCAGTAACAATGCGGCCGGCCACTTGCAATAATCATGGAACATTGCGTATTTCACATCGGCCCGCCAGAAATGAAACTTTAGTTGCCGTGTGCCTAACGGCAGGTTGCTAATGGCGTAGCCTGCGAAATCGTCAAACTGATTTTTCCTAGGTCAATGCCTCTCCTTCTTCCTGCATCTCTTCCGCCTGGATGCTCTTGATGGAATTGAGCGCGCCCGTTCGCCGCAAATCGGGGAACAACCAAGTCCAAGCCGCAATCACCGCCAGCGTCCCAATTCCGCCCAGTACCACCGCGGGAACAGTCCCAAACCACTGCGCCGTCACTCCCGATTCAAACTCACCCAACTGATTCGACGTACCTATAAACACCATATCCACCGCCATCACCCGCCCGCGCATCTCATCCGGCGTACGCAATTGCACCAGAGTCGCGCGAATGATCACGCTGATCATGTCGGCCGCTCCCAAACAAATCAGCACGATCAGCGACAGCGTCAGACTCCTCGAAACCCCAAAAACAATCGTGCAGATTCCAAATCCCGCCACCGACCACAACAAAGCCGGTCCCGCGCGCCCGCGCATCGGCCAATGCGCCACAGCAACCGCCATCAATGCCGCGCCCACTCCCGGCGCAGTTCGTAACAATCCCAATCCCCAGGGGCCAGTGTGAAGAATCTCCCGCGCGTAAACCGGCAACAAGGCCACGGCCCCGCCAAGCAACACCGCAAACAGATCCAGCGAAATCGCCCCCAGAATCAACTTCTCCCTCCAAATAAAAAGCAATCCCGCCAGGACGGTTTTAGCCGTCATCGGCTCGCGCTTGCGAACTTGTGGACTGGTCTTGATCTTGAACATCGACGTAAGCGCGCCCAGTGCCGTAACCATGGCAACGCCATAAACCGTGGAAGGCCCATGAAACGCAGCGTATAGAATGCCGCCCAAAGACGGCCCGATGATCGTCGCCGCCTGAAAGGTAGAAGCATTCCATGCAACAGCGTTCGCGAAATGCTCTTCCGGAACCAACTGCGGCAGAATCGACCGGCTAGCCGTTCCGTTAAACGACCGCGTCACTCCCAGCAGAACCAGCACCACATAAATCGGCCGAACCGAATGAATGCCGCGTTCCGTAATTAAGAGCAAAAGCAGCGAGCACAGCGCATAGCCGGTGTAGCAAAAACTCAAAACATGCCGCCGCTCAAACCGGTCCGAAGCATGTCCGGAAACAAGAAACAACAAAATACCCGGAATAAACTGCGCCAACCCAACCAACCCCAAATCGAGCGCACGATGCGTGATGTCATAAACCTGCCATCCCACAGCCACAGCCTGCATCTCAACCGCACCCACAATCAGGAATCGCGCAATCTGGAAGAGAACGAAACCGGGATGCGTGAAGGCAATACGTCCAGCCTTGGAATCGGCAGCAGCGGGCATGAGCTTCTAATGTGCCATAAAGAACTCCCCACTGGCACGTGAGCTCGGCCCGGCGCCCGAGAAGATCGAAACTCCCTGCCCTTAGAACCCTCCGTGCTGTCCGCTATTTATAATCCGAATTGGCTGACAGCTCACAGCCGAAAGTCCGCATGCGCTTCGAACTCTTCATCGCCACCCGCTACCTCCGCGCCAAACGCCGCCAGGCCTTCATCGGCATCATCACCGGCATCTCCATCGCCGGAGTCGCCGCCGGAGTAGCCTCGCTCATCATCGCCCTAGCTATCAACAACGGCTTTCGCCAGGACCTGCAAGAGCGCTTAATCGGTTCAACCTCGCACATCAGCCTGCTCCGCATTGCCGACGATGGCATCAAAGACTGGCCGCCTCTGTTAGCGCGTCTCTCGAAACAACCGCACGTAGTCGCCGCCGCACCGGCAATCTTCGAGCAAGTCCTGATCTCCCGCGGCCCCCGCGCGCGCGGCGCAGTCTTAAAAGGAATGATTCCAGTCGACGAACGCCGCATCGGCGACCTGCTGAATTCCATTAAAGAAGGATCGGCGGCAGAACTAAACCCGACACCAGAAAACGATCAACAAAACGCCGCCAACCAGCCGCCCACCGACGAATCCCCCGACTCCCTAGCCGAAGTCCACGCCCGCCAGGCCGCCATGCCGCCAATCATCCTCGGCCAAGACATGGCCGATAACCTCGGCGCAACCGTAGGCTCGATCGTTCTCGTCACCAGTCCCCAGGGCGAACTCACACCTTTCGGCATGGTCCCCAAGTACAGCCGCTTCCGCGTGGTGGGAATTTTCAACTCCGGCTTCTACGATTACGACTCCTCCTGGGCCTTAACGCGTCTCTCCGCCGCGCAACGCCTCTTCGGCCTCGGCGACCTCATCTCTGTCATCGAATTCAAAGTCGATGACATCGATAAAGCCGACGTCATCGCCCGCCAACTCGAAGAGGCCGCCGGCAAAGGCTTCATGACCACCAACTGGAAAGAGCAGAACCGCGCCCTGTTTCACGCTCTGAACATGGAGCGACTTGTCACCTACGTAACCGTCGGCCTGATCGTCTTCGTAGCTGCGCTGAACATCCTCATCTCGCTAATCATGATGGTCATGGAAAAAACCCGCGACATCGCCGTGCTTATGTCGATGGGCACGCGAGTCTCCCAGGTGCGCAACATCTTCATTACCCAGGGAGTCATGATCGGCGTGCTCGGCACCGCCATCGGCCTGCTTCTCGGCTATTCCATCTCCTATATCGGCGGCCACTACCACCTAATCTCACTCTCGCCCGAGGTCTATTCCATCGACTACGTCCCCTTCGCCCCACGCCTCAGGGATGGAATCTGGGTAACTGCCGTGGCCGTCGGAGTTTCCTTTATCGCCACCCTATATCCCTCGTGGTCCGCCGGAAGAACTCTGCCTGCCGAAGCCCTTCGTTACGAGTAAACTCAAACCCTGTCATTCTGAGCGAAGGGCGAGCGCCAGCGAGCACGAGTCGAAGAATCCCTCCCTGCCCGCACAACCGCCGGCGTAGCGAGGCGTTCTCACACGGAACTTTGCCCGCGCGGCCACCGTACAATGAGTTGGAAGGAAAAAGGAGGTCTCACCATGTTCACATTCCTCCTCTGGTGTCTGCTCTTCGTACTCTGCTGGCCGCTGGCATTACTAGCCCTGATCGCCTACCCATTCGTCTGGCTGCTCCTGCTACCGTTCCGAATCGTAGGCATCGCAGTCAAAGGAGTGCTCGAGATCGTCTACCTCGCCATCACGCTGCCGTTCCGCCTGCTGGCCGCACCGTTCCGAATCTAGGCGATGAAGACTTGGATTTTGGGCGGCGCAGCAGCATCGTGGAAGAGCGGTGCTTCAGCGCCGCGTAAGGCTCACATAGGATGAAGAGGGCTTCAGCCCCCGCGGCTTCGCCTCATAACCGGCGTTCCACTCGTACTTTTTGGGCATAAAGGGGACTCTTTAGGCAAGGGGCCGGATCAGTAGATCGAAGGCTCACCCGCGTGAGTCACGTTTCCAGCTTGATCTAGGCTAAAAACTCTCTCCTCGACTTCGTATCCGCCGAATCCATTCTTGGCGCGATATTTGACTCGCACCGTGTAGCCCTCACCATCCTTCACGACCGGCGACCATTCTATATATTCCAGAGAATCTGGGTCTCTGAGGTGCCCCTTCAACCAGTCTTTAACTTGTCTGACGGAGCCATCCCACTGGCTGTTTTCGACGACTGCATGGGTGGGGTTGGAAGGCTCATCCTGTTTAGAAGACTGGTTGGCGATGATCAGCAGCACAACAAAGATAGCAACGATCAGAAGGCAACCGAGACCATTTTTCTTTCGCCGTGCCTCTTGGTTCCCTTTAATTTTAGAAACTTGCTCAGGAGTGAGGTGCCAGCCACACTTTGGGCAGTTAACCGCTGTCTCGCTTATGTTCTTCTTGCATTCGGGACACTGAATCAACGTCATGAGCGTCTCAAAACTCAAAACGGTGGAAGAAACAATACACGCTAGAGTACGAGGTCCGCTAAGCGCTTTGCCAGATTCGGTATATCCTTTCGGCGCATGATCCCACTTAAGGGAATTGTTGGAATCCCATCTTGATACCACATCAGCCAATAGCATTGATCCTTTGGGTCTTTGAGGTTGGTGACGTGCTCAAGCCAAAGCGTATATCCATTTTCCCCGAAGCACAACGTACTCTTAAAAACGCTTCCGCGCGACCTACATGACCCGTGCGCGAAGCCCGCCTTGACGTTTGTCTTGAAGCGTATATTCCCGCAGGTGTAATTCAACCGCCGCCCGTTCTTATCAGCAATGCGATGTTCCAGCGCCATGATGCACTCCACAGATGTTCCCCAATTCGACAGGGATTATAATGGGGGGAAAATCACCGAAAGGCGAGTTTTGGGCAGAATGGCGACTGTTGGGACAGGAGCGCTTTGCTGGGCAAAGCCCCCGTCCTAACTCTCCATCACCCTCAACCCCTCACTCACCACCAGCCTCGCTTCGGTAGCCCGCTGCACATCCTCCGCCGTCAGCCCCGGAGCCACTTCCTCCAGCACCAACCCGCGCGCAGTCACACGCATGTAAGCCATCTCGGTCACAATCGTATCCACCACGCCCACGCCAGTCAGCGGCAGTGTGCACTTCTTCAAAATCTTCGGAGCCCCTTCGCGCGTAGTGTGCTCCATCGCCACCACCACCCGCCGCGCGCCAGCAACCAGATCCATCGCGCCGCCCATGCCCTTCACCATCTTCCCCGGGATCATCCAGTTCGCCAGGTTTCCCTCTTCATCCACCTCCATCGCACCCAGCACGCTCAAATCCACATGCCCGCCGCGAATCATGGCAAACGAATCAGCGCTGGAAAAATAACTCGTGCCCGCCATCTCGCTCACCGTCTCCTTGCCCGCATTGATCAAGTCCGCGTCCTCCTGCCCCTCGATCGGATAAGGCCCAATCCCCAGCATCCCATTCTCCGACTGCAGAATCACTTCCATCCCCGCCGGAACATAATTCGAAATCAGCGTAGGCATGCCAATGCCAAGGTTCACATAAAACCCATCGCGCAACTCCCGCGCAATGCGTTTCACAATTCGCTCGCGCTTCTCAACATCTTTCCCCGATTTATTCAACACTTTTTCCATATGTCATCCTGAGCGAAGCTTTTGCGAGCGAAGCGAGACAAACCCGCAGCCGAAGGATCCCTACGCTGCCAAGGATGCCTAAAATCTATCACTTCCGTACCAAGTCGGTCGCTCCTTTTGGCGAATCTTTTCTTACACTCCCTTGCCATCCTTGCACTCTCAAGCCAATGTCTCGACCGCACAAGTCTCGCAGAAACGCTGGAGTGAGGTGCAACTCGAAACACTCATCTCCCTGTTCCTTCTGTGGGTTCACCGTATGGTTGAGAATCAGTTCCACTTCCCCGTTTCCGCCGGTGAAGTCAGCCCAGAAATGAGCGTTCTTTCGCAGAAACCGAGAGACATTCTTCAAGGCACGTTCGTGGTCGGAGTACGCGACACCCTCCAGCAAACGTGCATAGAAAAAGCTCCATTTCGCACGAACCTTGCCGAGATCTTCACCCACCGGCCAGGAGCCTTTAGGCTTTAACGACAGTGCTGCCGCAATACTTTCCGGGCTGTGAGAGGGATGGCGGAGGACTATATCGATACTGAAAGAATCTTTGGAGGTCTTCATTAGTTC
>CAVQHS010000015.1:0-47841 GCA_963712385.1 uncultured Acidobacteriaceae bacterium | reverse complement strand
AAACCGAGCCAATCAGCTTCGAGATAGCCATTTGGATTCCAGGATGCACGCATTTGCCGGGAAGGCGGCCCGAAAACAGAATTAGAAAACGTCGCACCGCACCTCTCACACTCCTTGTCGAGAACCGCGCTATGAGCCAGACATCGCATGGTCAAGCCCTGAAGCAGGTAAATTTTAAGTGCGGCCCAGACTCCAAAGGCCCTATAAGATGTTCGAATAGGAGGCCCCTCTGTTGATTTATCATCCAAGTGAAAGGAATGAGCCACGTTGAATTGGAAACAATTGTTATCGACGAAGAGGGTTTAGGGGCTTTACGGGCAAGCGTCCTAGAAGCCCATCCAGGGTAACTTGCGAAGCGAGTTCGATCGCGATTACGGACGCACCGTGTTTTCCACCCCGGTTCGTCGGCTTCAAGATAAAGCACAAGTCTTTCCGCTGGAACAAAGGTGGAAGTACAGGCCGGGACGATCACACGGAGCGAGGAAATCTGGCGGAAAAGCCTCCCCCCGATGATGATGACTGAGAGGCCCCGAATCATTCAGCCTTCAGGAGGCGGAGCGGATCTTCAGTCATCATGCGCACTGCTGGCAAAAGAGCAGCGCAGGCGCTGGTAACAACGACTATGGCGATCGTCACGAATAAGCTGCCGACTCCGGCGAATAAGGAGGAGGGGGCTGCCGCGGTAACGCGTGCCGCAGTGAATGTGATGAAGCCACCGATAAATACTGCCGCCAGGGTAATGCGCATGATCCTTGCGAACAAGTCGGCGAGAAGCCGGTTACGGGTGGCGCCCAGGGCAATTCGAACGGCCAGTTGGCGTTTCTCCTCTTCAATCTCCTGTGCACAAACAGCGTAGATGCATGCGACTCCCAGTAGAAGTGTCGTAACTCCAAAGCTGATGAATATCCATTGTTGTGTCCGCTGAGAGCCCACTGCAGAATTCAGAACCGACTGCATGGTGACGATCGGACTTTCCATGATTGTTGGATCTATGTCAGTTATGGCGCGAGATAGCTCCCTTGCCAGAGATCCACCTTCCGGCGCGGTGGCGACCACAAGATGGAGCTTCTTAATGACTCTAAGGGTTTCTTGCGGCGGTATCTGATACATTGCGTAGTCAATTTCTGGCATGGGTTCAGTAAAAGCGCTCTGGTGGACGTCACTCGTAACGCCGACGATCGTCGAGTCCTGGTCGTCTTGTAATCTCATTCCGACTGGGTTCATGCCCGCAGGCACGAACTGTCTGACAAACGAAGCGTTTACGACGGCAACCGCCTGGGTATCCGATCGATCGGTGTCTTGCAAAAGACGTCCCGAGAGAAGCCGCACTCCAAATACACTGAAGTATCCCGGAGAAACAATGCGGTATTCAGCGGGGCGCATTTTGGCTGGGTCGTTGATGCCCTGCAGGCTCACGCTCTCTGTCCACCCTGATTCCTGGATCGGGAGCATCTGGATGAAGCCGGCAGCCCGGACTCCGGAAATGCTGGCAATCCTCTCCAGTAGCGGCTGGTAGAAGACGGCATTAAGATCTTTGCCGGCGTAATGGCGCCCATCCAGGCTAATCTCGGTTGTTATTACGTGAGTAGGTTCAAATCCCCAATCCCGGCTTACGAGTGCGTGCAGGCGCCACGAGATGAGAATTGTGAATAGCAGTAATGCGCAAGTCGTACTCAGCTGCCCGATGGCGAGAGTTTTGCCAATTCTTTTTTTCCGGCGTCCCCGGCTTGCACCTTCCGATCGCAATACCTGTTGAAGCGTGGCTTGCCTGTAGAATATTGCACCCGGAACGAAACAGGCGAATTGCGCGATGGCCAGAATCCCGACTCCAACCACCGTAATCGTCCACACGTTCAGACTGGAAACACCCAGCCTGACTAGCTGAGGCCCTGCGATCTTTTGCAGCGCGACATTGGCAAGGGTGATTGCAAGAACGCTCAACAGTGCAGCGGTAATACACAGAAGAAAGCCTTCGATCGCGAAATTCTGAATCAGATCCCGCCGCCGCGCCCCAATGGCAATGCGCAAGGCTACCTCATGGAGACGATAGACGGAGTTCACTAACAAGAGACCGGCTAATGTGATAATTCCGAAGATGACAATTCCCGCCAATCCCAGAGATGTAACCATGAGCGCTTCACGGTCATCCCCCATGATCGCGGACCTAATCGCGACGGCCGATAAGTACAAACCGCCACTTGAATCGCTGGAGGAGCCGAGAATGTGGCTCATTGGAATAAGTCCCATACTACTTCTCTGAACTCCGGGGGCGAACCTGGCCAGGACATGGAGCCAGCGGTTTGAGGGGCTATTCTGCTGCTGCGTCAGCACGATAGGAATGTAGACCTCATCCTGCGTGCCTAGTGGAATTTCAAACGAAGGTGGAAGTACGCCGATGACCTGGTACGCTATGCCATCCAGACTCACGGAGACGGGAAGCGAACCGCTTCCGGACGCCAATTGAGAGCGCCACACATCGTAGGAAACGACCGCTTCTTTCGTATTCGGGGATGAGGCGTCGTTGAGGGGAAATCCCCGCCAAGGCGAAATCATGCATGTGGCGAGAAGATGCGGGGAAACAGATACTACATTTACCACTGACCGCGCGGCGCCGTTGACCAGTACTGACGCGACCGGATCGGAATAAGCCCCCACGGAGGAAAACAGGTTCGTTTGGCGAGATAACGCGGTTAGTTCGGCGTAGGAAAACTCAGTCTGAGGCGCAGTTTTCCGGTCGCTCAGAGTTAGCGTGTTCAGCTCGTCATAGCGGCCATAGGGCAGCGCACCTGCGAAAGCCCCGTGCACCGCCGACACAATGACAGACGTGAACGTGACCAGGGTGACAATAGTCGTGAGAATGGCGGCATTGACCAGCCATTGTTTGCGCAATCGGCGAATATTAGTATGCAGGTTAGTGAGCATAGTCACTTTGTTGAGAGGCGATATCTGCGGACATTAAGTCCTTAGCCGTAATACTAGAGATTGTTGTACCACTCAAACTGGAAGCACGGACCTGCGCCATAATGGCTTCCTTGGGGCCTACAATAAACCATCGAATCTGCCGCGTATCGAGAAGTCTAGCGGCAGCTCGGCGAAGATTGTCCTCGTCCTGCTGGTCAACCAGCGCAAGCAAGTTTGCTGATTCGCAGCATTCTCCATCCCGCATGGCCTCGGCAAGATCTTCCCCCGCACCGCTCGTCGTAGCCGCGTGGGACGCAATGCCCTGACGATATCTGATTCTGGCGGCCGCGAGTTCCTTCTTCGATAAACCATCAACTCTCCCAAGAGTGGCGTACTCTTCCTCGACCAAATGAATAGCATCTGTTGCGTGCTCGATCTGCACCGGGATGGTGGTTAATAACAGTTTCGCATTTCCGAGGTTAACCAGCTCGCTATGAACTCCATAGGACCATTGTTTTTCTTCTCGCAAACGCCGATTCAGGCGCGAACTCTTGTCACCCCCGACAATTGCAGTGAGTATATTGTCGGCCATATCTGAAGCTTCAGTTTCCAGGTCCACGCTGGCGGCTACCAGCATTACTTGCTTCGCCTCCGGCCTATCCACGACGGTGAGATGACTGTCACTGGATGGAGGAAGGGGCTTGCACGGTGCGCCGCCGCCGCCGCCCGATGGCCGCAAGCCTCCGAGAGAGTACATGATGGAGCGTCGTATCCATTCGGGGGAGCGGTCGCCAACCATTGCGACGGAGAGATTCCCTGCCGCCATGGAATGCAAGATGAAGGAACGGATTGCGTCAGCCGTTACTTGCGCGATCGCGCCGGCAGAGTAAATTTCCGATAATGACCGGCAAGAATCGGAAAACAACGCGCGCGTTAGTGCGAGATTCGCGAGCTGAAACGACGATGAGGCAGCGCGGCTGGCGTCGGAGCGCTCCAAATCCTGTGCGCTATCGATATCCGACGCGGATATCTGCGCCTTTTCCATCATTGCGTTCGAGAGTCCAGCAAACACCTGGGTCAGGCACTGGCTGGGCGCCGTAAAATGGATTGTGCCGTCGACTCCGTCATAATTGGAATCGAATTTTATGTAGTTACAGATGGGTTCGGACGATTCCGGAGTGTCCAACAAGTGTTGAGCGCGGCGCGTTACCAGATACAACGCAGCCCGTCCCACGGCTGGGGAAGGCGCACCTGCTGCAGAGGGAGCACGAACGCTAATCGTGGCGTCCATGAGTCCGAAGGTGGGTCTCTGCAGGAGAGCGATCTTGACTCCGTTAGCCAACGTAAATCGCGACACGCTGGCGGGCTCGGCGATGGTGCGATCATTCTGCTGCATGGAATTCTCTTGGGCTTGAGACGGTTTCTCGTGCCCAGGATTCACCAGAAGCAGTAGTGGCCCACTTTCGAACCAGTGATGAAGCAGGCTTTGCAAATGCGGCTGACTGGCCGCGATGGAAGCATCCTCTCGATATACTTCTTGCGGATTTGCTCCCCGCGCCACCGTGGTCGCGAGAAAATCCGTCGCACTTCCTGGACCGGACAGGCGATCGCGTTGAGTCGCCATGGCGAACGACATTTCGCTGTTAGCACTTCGAATATCGGCTGCGTCCGGACCGTTCCTGATAAATCGGGACAGAGCGCTGTTCAATATCTCCTCCGCGGCCGCGACGTTATCGCCAGCTCGGAGACTAATGGAAATGCGAAGTTGGCTGTTAAGCTGCCCGACGAACAAGCTTTCGTCGATATCGGCATGTATTCCGTGAGCAGTGAGTTGGGTTTCTAGAAAAGCGTTGCGCCCGTCCGCCAGGCACTTGGCGAGCAGCTTTAAAGCCGGAAGATCGGGAGAGTTTGCTCCCGGGAGGTTCCATACTGCCATGATCCGGGAGTCCGCCAAGTTAGACGCCGGCAATTGCACGCGTCCCCTTGCGATGGGAACGGGCGCCCGTTCCGAAAGAACGATGCTCGGGCGGCCATTCCATGCGGCGAAATACTTTTGCAGAAGCAATTCCATCGCCGCGGGCGTCACGTCGCCGGCGATCGCTATTGTTGTGGAAGCGGGACCGTAATGCTCCTCATACCAGCGCCGCATACTCTCGACGGTTGCTTTGTGAAGTACATCGGGGATTCCGAGCACGGGGCGGGAGTAAGGATAGTCTCCGGGATAGGAATAAGTCGCCAGCTGAGAGAGAAGTTTGCTGTTGGGGTTGTCGTCTTTTTGGCGCGCTTCGCGGTCAATGATAGCGAGTTGATCTTTAAGAACAGTATCCGTGAGACTTTGGCCAAGTTGGGATAGCCGGTCTGCTTCGAATTGCAGCCCTTGAGCTAGATTCTCCACCGGGAGCGTTTCATAGAGGACTGTGCGATCCTGATTGGTGACGGCGTTGACGTCGGTGGCGCCCAGAGCTTCCAGTGCTGCCATCCCTCCGGCTGGGGCGCTGGGGGTTGCGATAAAAAAAAGATGTTCAAAAAAATGCGCGTATCCGGCTTCGTCAGGTTCTTCATCCTTGGATCCGACGCCCAGCCTTATGACTAGCGATGCCACGGGTTCGCGATGATCCTCCAGAATGGCGTAGCGAAGTCCATTGGGAAGTGTGCCGACCGTAACGTGGGAATATAGCTGCTGCGGAGTTTCAGCGGGTGCGCTGCGAATAAAGCACAGCGTCAACAGCATGAGATACAGGCGACTGGACCGGCCGTCAGCGAGCATCAGACAACCTTTCGATCGCGCACAACTGGCTTGGTAAAAGAATGAATGTATGCGGCGTGTAAATCTTCGAATTCGATGTACCGGTTTCCTGCCCTGCCAGAATGCACTGGAGATGTGATGGCGTTAGCGCGGCATCGATAGTCATGCTTTTCGCCCCAATAGGATCTGGTTTGAAACCATGAGGCGTCTTCGCGCGACCAGTAGCAGACCATGTATTTTCGGCTGAGGCCGGTCACCTCACATTCACAGGTGCCATGCACCAGGTCCGAACTGAATATCACTACATCTCCCTTAAAGAGCGCGGGAATCTCCGGAGGCGACGGGGATTTTGCTATAAGCGCCGGCAGGGTAATCTTCTTCAGGTGTCCCCAAAGAAACTTGGTCTCGCGATAGAACTCTTCGGCAGAGGTAGATCCGCATTGATTTTGCAGTGTTTCGAGAAGATCCGGACGCTCGGTTGCAACCACGTCCTCAAGGACAGTAGAGATGGTTCTATGGCTGTAAGGGATGAAATACACGGGCCCGGAGCGGGGATCGATATCTTCCAGGGCGCACCAGATGCGATACTCGCCGCCACGTGGTTCAACCTTGAAATCGAGCGAGTCGGTGTGGGCCGGCGTTCCACGCTGGAAGAAGCCGGTTTCCGGCTGTCTCATCACCACCGGGGCTTCTATGACTTGTTCCAGAAGCGACTGTAGATCGTCGCTGTAGAGCAGCCGGTTCGCTGTCTCAGAGCTGCGATGGAGTTCGGCTTTTTGTTTTTTCAGCTCCGCTTTCAGCGCCTGGGGATCGTGCCGGAATTCATCCTCCAATTTTTCCGTCAGCTGTGACACCTGCTTCACGTGACTGTCGACAAGAGGCTCGTCAAGGCCGCGCCGTAGCACGGCGAATCCCCTTTCGTGAATCTCCTCCGCAAGAGTGTTGCTATCGGATCTCGCCATGGCCTGCGATTCTCCTTCCGCTGACAGTTAAACCACATGCTCTAATCGACCGGTAATAAACTGGCGCGCGGCTTCCATGTTGAAGCGAGCGATATCCTGCTTTGCCCGCTCGGCTTGCAGTTGCAGCTTCGTGGTTCCCAAGCTGTTACACAGCGCCACGATGCTTTCGGAGAGATCCCGCCGATCCGGTGTTGCCCACTCCATGCCGGGTTCCACCGACACACCACGCTGCTCGGGGGTCACGCAAGAAGGCTCGGTCGCAAGCAGCCGGGAATTTTCGTCTGTCATGTAATCCAGATTGCCAGAGTAGTTAGGAGCGATGACCGGCACGCCTGCGAGCATGGCGTCCGTGATGGTGAGACCCCACGCTTCTGCGTGATGGGCGCTGATATAGCCAGACGCAATCCGATATAACGCATCGATATGGTCGTCCGGCATGAGGAATGGGATCATCTGTACCTGCTGGTGGTCAGGCCATGTCTGGGTGCAGGCAGGGGACGCTTTGATGACGAGACGAGCGTGCGGGAGGTCGCCCGCTACATCCGTGAAGGCTGCAACCAAACCGGCTATGTTCTTGCGCGCCTCCGAGGCCGGACCGATGGCCAGAAGGTATATGTTGTCCGGGGAATAGTCGATTAGGGATCGGATGTTGCGGTCCGCGGCCGCGGAATTGACAGACTGCCGGCGCACGACGTATGGCAGCGTGAATACCTTGGGATGGTATTGGGCAAGCACTCTTCGGCTGAAGTCGGAGCAAGTCCAAACCTCTTGCACCAGGCCCAGATTGCGTTGCCATAATTCCGGGACTTGTTCCGCATGGGCATTGCAGACACCGACGACATGCTTGGAAGATAGTCGCGGATGAATCGCATACGAGGTGTGATAGTGCCAGGGCGGATGGTGCACAATCACTACATCTGCCTCATCCTGATTGGGAGTGATGGTTCCAAATTCTCGAAAGATTTCCTGATATGCGGCGGCGGCCCTGGATTGGCTGGGGCGCCGGTTGAGCGAATAACTTATCTTTAATGGTCTCATGTCAGTCATTGCACCTCGTTTGCTGCATATGCACGTTCGAGTACTCCATACTTAACGAGACGTGCAACATGAGTCTGCACAACCGGGGTGTTCGGCCCACCGATCGAAGACTCTTGTTGCACGAGTGCATTTTCATCTACGGGAGAACCGGCCTGTCGAATCGTGGCGGCAAGCCGGACTAAGAGTTCCCGGTCGAAACGTGGATCCCGTCCCAGCGCTGCCAGAAGTTCCTGTTGCTCCTTCTCCTGGCAAGCCATGGTCAGAGTGGGAGTGCCTGGGGGTCTCGGTGAGGCGTAACGTTCAAACACTTCGTTCAGGCAGAGCAGTTCACGGGGGGGGGCGGATTGGCAAGCACTCTGCTTCTCAGCCGCCAGCTCATCCCACAAGTCGTCGTATCGCGCCATCACCTTTGGCCAGGAGCATGACGATTGCGCGTACATGCGGGCGTTCTCTCCCAGGCGTCTGCGCATCTCCGGAGACTCGATGAGGGCCTTCAGCGCACGCGTAAGCCCACCCAAATCGACGGCCGTAGATGCGCTCAGCCGCTGCTCGACAGAAGGCCCGCTGTAAGCGGTTAACAGTGGCAGACATTCTCCCAGCGGCGAAAGGGCGGTTCGCACAAGCAGGCCACTGATCCCATCCGCAATGCATTCCCGATGTCCGCCCCAGTCGGTGGCTATTACGGCCAGCCCCGCACTCATGGCCTCCGCTAGTGACAATGAAAATCCTTCCTGCAGGTTGTCGCCCAGGGCCACGAATATGTCCGCGGAAGATAGAAGATCGCATTTCATCGATGAGCTGGGATCGCTGATCACTTTTACGCGGGCGGCACACCCGCGCTGTGCGGCAGCGGCGGTCAGAGCACTCCCCATCCTAAAGCTGGTATCGTCGCCGGCGATGATCAGCAGCGAGTCTTGCTCGCGAGACAGACGCGAATAGGCAATGAGCAGCGGCAGCGGATCAGCCCGATCCGCGGGCGATATCTTTCCGAATGACAGGATAATGGTCTGCTCCTGGGATAGCCCCAGCCTCCGGCGCGCATCTTCCCGGCTCAACTGACGGAACTGATCGGTGTCGATGCCGAAAGGAATAAGGGGCGTCGAGAAGGGCAGCTTCTCGGTCGCCCGCATGATTGGAGGTATGGCAGAATGCATTCTCTCCAGAGTCTCCTTCACGACCTGGCTTCCACAGATGAGGGCGTCGCCACCATCCAGAAGGGCAAGCATCTTGTTGGTGAGCAGGTAGCGCACTCGGGGAGCCGGCGCCATGGAATGCAGCACCGCCACGATGGGAGCGCGCGCCAGTGACATGCCATAGCGCATCCATGCCAGCGTGAGCAGCTCCGGGCCAACCGACATCAAAATCAGATCCTCGTAAGCAGACCAGGCATGACTGGCGTTTTGATTCACGCAGGCAATCCGTCCACGCAGCGCTGCGAGCCATGCCGGCACATCTCGGCCGAAGCTCAGCCGATAGGCTTCTTCGGTGAGAAGCAAAACGTCGCGGCGGGAGTGTTCGAGGAACGCCCTCACGAAGCCGCTCGTGTAAACGTCGAAACCTGAGATAGGCGTGCCTGGCAAGACGTCTTTAGCGGACTCTCTATCCCGGATTTCCCCTTCAAAAAATAGAGCTTTCATTTTTCTTATGAAGAATGTTCTTCTGTAAACAGTTCTTCCGCAAAGTGTTCGCTTTCCTGTTGCGGTAAACCCGGAAGTAACTCGTCACACATGAAGTGAGCCTTGCCCCCGTGCTTCAAGCGATGCAAGAAAAGCATGATACCGGCGGAACCGCTAAGATAGTCGCAACTAATCTTCCACAGCTCCGCGCCGGGATAGGCGATACCCGCGGCACCTTTATCGATCGCGAACAAGTTGACACCCGAGGCGACTGTAGCCGCGTCCTCAGCGCATTGCTGTGGATGAAATCCAACTTGCCTCATATCTAGGAGAAGTTCACCGAGAGAAGTAAGTCCAAACGCTCGGCCTGGATAAATAGCGTGGCGCCTCACCATTGTCTCTCGCATCTCCTCCAAGAGTGGCCGCCAAGGTGGGGCTTGGTCCACCAGGTAGTAGCGGAGCAGAGCCGCACCAATACCCGCCGTTCCATAGCGCCAATACGGAACCAGAACCTTGTCCGGGAGGTCAGATGACGGCCATAAGAGGCTGTCATTCATTCTGGTGGCGTGGGCTAGGTCGAACTCCAGTGCTTTGCGGCCCGCCTCGAGGTAGCTTTCGATCTTAGTGGCGAGGTAAAGATACAATAGGAAGGTAGCAATTCCGCTCGATCCATGGGCGAAACCATAGAGTATCTGCTCGCGCTCTCCCCAATAAACCCCATCCTTATCGGCTTTCAGGACTCGCAAGAGATCGTCGCCAATCGCAGTCGCGCGGTCCAGATACTCTTGCTCTTGCAGGTTCAGGAAGAAATGAAGGTTGGCGAGGCCAAGCCCAGCTGCCCCAAAAAAAATCTCGGCGCTATTACTCGCCAAGGGGTGATTGTTGGCGACCCGCAAAATAGTACAGGCCCGCTCTTGCCGCCCCAGCGCCAGCAAACACCACGCGATTCCGGCCATTCCGACATACAGTCCAGGAGGATAAGATTCGGCATCGACGGGATGGCTCTCAATCCAATCGACGTAACTCCCCACTGGCTGGCCCGCGGCCTGGAGCGCATAAGTTGTTCCACACGCCCCATAGGCCAAGCCCAATGGGTTTGTAGCGAAGACAGTCGGATCGGGGGGAAACAAACGATCCCGCCGCTGAAGAGTCGCGCTCCCGGAAATGTATTCCGCGATGCGTCCGACCGTCGAACTCACTTCTGCTACCGGCTGTGCGATCGTTGCAGGCTCCGCCATCGAGGCGAGTGTTCGCTCTGAAGTCAAAGCTGCCAGAGTGCAAATAACATCCTTTGGGTGAGGCCGCCGTTCGGGCTCATCCGCCATCAGCGTGGTGATGAGCGTCGGGAGGGAAAGCGGAAGTTTGTACTCGCACGCAATCGAGGACACGAACCTGCGGCCAGCCGTTCTGTCCAAACCGATCATCGCGTGGATAGGCATGAAGTATGAGAGCATGAGTGCGCCAAGCCCGTAATAATCGCTAGAGAACGCCGGCACATCTGACAAGAAGCGATCGGCCGCCGCATAACCGGGAGTGAACATACGTCCCGAGCGGTCAACGCCGAGCTGACATGCCGCTTCGAAATCGACCATGCGGACTTTGTTGCCTTCGGTCAGCAGGAGGTTAGTTGGAGATAGGTCCCCATATATGATCTGGAGCGCTTCGAAAGCAAGCAGAGATTCGGCAATGCTGGTGAATACTTGTCGAAAGTGATCGAGAAACTCCTCTATATATTGCTCGCTGGGCCGGGTCGTTCGTGTGAGGTTATGAAGTATGGCATCCTGCCGCAGGGTGGGTCCCTTGATGTACTCCTGGACCAGAAAGGAATGTTCCCATTCTTCGAAGAAATCTATCGGTCGGGGAGCAATGCCGGTGTCCGCCAAGGTATGCAGCAACCGAAATTCTTTTTTTAGCAACAGGATTGCGTCGCGGCCCATGTCGTCGATATTGGTGTGCAGGCGAGCCTCTTTGAGCACCACATCCTCGCCCGAAGAGTTGTCGCGGGCAAGATAGAGCCCGCCCGAGTTGGAAAACCGAAGCGATGCCGCTACTTCATAGCGCCCGTGGTTTAGCCCCACTGGCTTCGGCTTCACGGGCGGCGAAGCAGGTTTGGGGTCGGCGAACGGGTCGCTCGTCCACTTGGGGACCACAAATGCAGCCTGCCGAACGTCCTGCTGCGTAGTGCCATCCGGTGCGGCAATCACCAGGGTCTTGGTTCCTCGCTCCGTCAGTTCGTATCTGCTCTGGACGCCACCGTATCTGTAGAACAAGCATCTGCTCTCCGGGTAGCGGCGGTCCGACAGAATGTACGGACCAGCAAAGCTCGCAGTGCGCGAGTGCAGTTCGCGCAGGAGGTGGCGGAAGTGTTCGTCATCGTGGGGGTAGATGGTCATGAACTTACCGCCTCCACCTCGATACCAGCGCTTGCCTGTAACGAGATAGAGAATACTGGGGTCGAGAACAAACTTGAAATCGGTATCTTCCAGGACGAGTAACGGTACGGTGCGCTCCAGAATTTCCTCCGCGTTGGCGATCATCGCGGAAACATGGATTTTCCACCCCTGAGCCTGTTTCGGCCCTTGTCCTAACAGTGCGTTTAGCCAGATACCGCTCCTAACGATCTTCCAGGGCTGAGGAAGCTTACTTTGCACACGTCTTAAATAGGGCTTTACTTCCATCGGATAGAAGTCGAACGACTCATAGTGCTCCGGATGGCTCACGCTATATGTGAACTTTTCGATGCTGGACATTGTTATGGCACCCAGTTATGGCACCCAGGTTATGACACCCAGTACATTAGTATCGCTGTCAGTCAGTCGCTCGGAACCGCAAGGAGTGGTGTAGCGAAAATGCCAGAAGCATTTACGCTACACCCCAGTGGTTAATCATTAACTGCACAGCCCGCTGCGGTCGCGGAATCGGTTGCACCGATGAACACCGACGAGCTGCTGCAACCCGACGAACTGCAGGTAGACCAGCACATCTCGTCGTCCAAAGGATCGGCCATTGACTGAGTGGCCTGAAGCGCAAGCACGTGTTCCATAATGTTGCTCCTTTTCTGGATACTAGGGCTAGGCTCCTAGCCCTGCTGGACTTCCTTTTCGTGTGTGAAACGGCGGACGTAGCCGTGTTTAGCAGGCTACAACAACGTCGTTGGTGGCACCGATAAACACGGACGAACTTTTGCAATTCGACGAGCTGCAGGTAGACCAGCACATCTCGTCGTCCAAAGGATCGGCCATTGACTCGGTTGTTTGAAGCGCAAGCACCTGTTCCATAGTGTTTCTCCTTTCGAAATGTCAGGGCTAGGCGCCTAGCCCTGGATTGCTGTTCGTGGATGGAACTGCGGACGTAGGCGTGCTTAGCAGGCAACGACGACGTCGTTAGTCGCTGCTGAAGCGATAAACACGGATGAGCTGCTGCAACCCGATGAACTGCAGGTTGACCAGCACATCTCGTCGTCTAAAGGATCGGCCATCGACTGAGTGTTCTGAAGCGCAAGTATCTGTTCCATAGGTTCCTCCTTTTTGAGTGTCAGGGCCTGAGCTACTAACCCTGATTCTGTCTGGCCACAAGCACTTGGCCATAAGTTAGTTCCGCGAATGCGGCCGATAGGTCCTCAGCCGCCTCTGTATCCACTTCCTGCCGCGAAGAGAGTGAAATGTACCGGTCAGCCCACGCTTTGCAGAGCGGGTCATGGGACACCAATATTGTGATTCGCTCTCTTGTAAATTGTTCGAGTCTCGCGAACAAAACACTTTTCATCGAGCTATCGAGACCGGAAGTCGCTTCATCCAGCAACAGAATCGGACGCTTCTGCAGAATGGTGCGGGCGAGTGCGATTCTTTGTCTTTCTCCGCCGGACAGCCCTGCGCCAGACTGCCCGATGATATGTTCCAACCCACGCGGCAGGTTGGAAACTAGAGAATCAGCACAGGAAAGGTACAAGGCTTCTTCGATAGAGGAAACCGATGAACCAGGCGAGCCGAGTAGCAGATTGTCCCGCACACTCGCCGAAAAAAGAACTGGATGCTGGGTCACAAATCCTACGCAGAATCCGATATCCATGCCCGGATCGATCTTCACACCGTCGAGTAGAATGTCTCCCTCGTAGTCCGGGTACACACTGGCGATAACTTTCAGAAGAGTGCTTTTGCCCGCGCCGCTGGCTCCATCGACGAGGAGACGTTCGCCTTTTCGAATCTCAAAGGAGACGTGCTTGAACGCTACATTCTCCCGGCTGTAACGGAAAGAAAGATCACAGAACGTGAAGGTTTCACAGGGAAACCGGTAGCTGCGTATCTGACTAGCCCGGTCATCGGGCATGGCCTCAATGGCCATCGACTGAGATACGGCAACGCCGGCTGACTTTTCGGACAGCGATTGAAGTCTGGCAATGCTCACGCCGCTCCGTTGCACTTTCGCGAATAAGTCCACCGCGGTGTTGAGGGGCTCGAAAAGCCGCAATAGATAGGTGTAGAACGCTATATAGCTGCCCACTGTCAAGCCGCCACCTATGACTGTGGCCCCGCCAACGCCAAGCATGATGGTAGAAGCGATGGCGATAATGCCCAAGGAACTGCCACTATAAACCAACTGCCGGCAGCGTTCGGCCAGAGTAGTCGTACTGCCCAAGCAAACGCGCTTTTGGTACAACTCATACACTTGACCAAACGCGCGCAGAATGCGGATCTGGATAGACCCCGTGATGGCTTCCGAGCAAAAGCCACTCCGCTCCTGAGCAGCCTCCCGTGAGTGCTCAGCGAACTTCTTCAACGCTGTCCTGCTGTACCAGCCCAGCAAGACAAATACCGGAGCAAGAGTAGATGTTATAAGCGTTAGCCGCGCATCCAGCTTGAACATAATTACTACGGATAAGACAGTAATGAGAGATACCCGCGCCAGCGTGGGCAACACGTCGCTCCCCAGCCCAACGACTTGATCAACATCCTGCTCCAGGGAGTAAACGATGTCTCCTACCCGGCTGTCCTCGAGGGAATGTGCCGGCAAATAGTTTGCATCGCGGAAGAGTTCGAGCCGAAGAGATTCGGCGAGGTTCTGGCCGCTCTTCGACGACATATAAAGGCTGCCACAAAGAGTCGCAATCCTGCTTAAGTGGACAATCGCCAGTAGAGCGGCGGCGGTGGCGAGTAGCCCCAACTTATGACTGGGGAGGCAACTATCGACAATCCACTTCAACACAAGAGGATCGCAAAGCCAGAAGGCGCTCGCCAGTATAAGTAAGATGATGGCAGCCACTTGTAGCTTCCACAATCGCAGCATCCTTTGGCTGAACCATAGCCAGGTAGGTGTATGGGTCACATCGGTCTTTTGAGCGGACGAGATGTTGACCTCCTAGATTAGCCAGCGCACTCAGCTGGCAAATACGGGTACTAGAGAGATCCAAGAGATGAAGGGTTCGGGTCCCCACTAACTGAATGGCAACAATGTTTAACGGATAACTCGTGTGTTGGGAAGTATTTATTATTGTTGTTACGAATTGCGAACTCACGTTATGGACGAGCATGTCGATGCTTATAGTTATGGGCAATAGCTGTGCGCCGTGTGATATTGGTGCAGGGATACGCGCGTTACGATTTTAGAACTGTAGAGAGACACCGCGAAGTAAGTGGCGTGTCGATGCGGTTATCACGGCATATCTGGAAGAAGTGTGTACATATTAATAACTCAGAACACTGAAGAGCCCCGATTGCCGGTCGTCCGAAGGAAATGCAAGAAGGCCGTGCTGCGCGATTTGCGTTTTCATCGGAGCAATTGGCGAGAGTGGTCTTACCCATGCGGCATCGTTGCGGCATATTCAGCATTTTCCGCTTGACTCGCCTGCACCGTCACGGCGGATGTTGATCATTGCACGACGTATGACAGGTTTCGGATTGTGGCGAGGGACTCGCCGTCGTGCGGAAACGGATAGGGCAGTCCGAGAGTGGACACATTCCATCGCTCGTTCGGTTTTCTACTCCGCTATAGCAAGGCTTTGATCGCGAGATTCGTGGTCAACCAATTGCACATCACTCTTGCGATGGATATCGCCCGGCCTGAGTTCAAGAAGATCAAGCGACGCCGCCAGGTTTTTTGGTCGGGGGTGGTGATTGTGTGCCTCAGCGCGGCGACGCTGGCGGTTTCTCGTCTCAAGCCTGCGGCACCCGAAGTGGAGCGGAGCACGGTCTGGACCAACACGATGAAGCGCGGCCCGATGCTGCGCCAGGTCCGTGGGCTCAGAGGTGGTAGCAGACAGCATCCTGTTGGAAATGAGCAATCCGCAAGTCGAGCAGGCTGCGCTCGATGCTCAGCTTCAACTTAAGGCGGCAGCAGCTGAATATCAGAGCTTGCGGGTTACCTTGCAAAGCAATCTGTTGAACCAGAAGGCGAGCGCGGCAACGGTGAGTGCGGACTACACGCAAGCAGAGCGCCAGGCAGATACCGACAAAGCGCTTGTCGATCTTGGAGTGATTTCAGGAATTTCGTATAAGAACTCGAGGAGCAGAGCTGACGAGCTTACTACCAGGAACAATATTGAAGGTGAGCGACTGGAGATCAGGCGGAAAGCGCAGGGATCGACACATCAGGATTGACGTTAGTGGCTATTTTGTTATAGTTGCTATCATAATTTACGACCAGTGTGATGCATGGAGGGAAAATCGCCGATGGCTAGTGCGCTCGTGACACGCAAGGCGGCAGAAGGCGTTGAAGAGCAGCAGGAGGTCGGGCTGCGGCAACGGAAAAAGGCGCGCTTGCAGCAGCAGATCATCGATACCAGCATCAGATTGTTTCGCAAGCACGGATACGAGCACACCCGCATCGACGATATCGTGCACGTGCTGGAGATCAGCCAGCCCACTTTCTTCCGATATTTCCCCAGCAAGGACGCAGTTCTACGCGTGGTGGGAGAGCGTGGGTATGCCTGTATCTGCGATCGACTACGTTCGGAACTTTCGAGCACAGCGAACACCAGTGAGCGCCTGCGCAGGCTCTACGTGACCATGGCGCGCGAGGTGGAAGGTGACAGAAAACTTTGGCAGGCAGTGGTGTTATCGGGGGCAATGGATCCGGTGCGATCCGCAGAACTCAGAGACCATGAGGAGGCTGCCGCCAGCTTGCTGCGCGAGATTCTGACGCAAGGCCAGAAGCGGGGCGATGTAACGCGCGCATTTCCCGTTGTGCATTTGGCGGAGTTCATGGAAGGGCTCTACAACACGGTCGTGAGGCAATGGGCGGTGGATTTGACCGGTCCGCACAAGCTCACAGACCGTGTCCGAAGCGCCGTGGAATTTTTCCTGCGCGGCATCCGGCCGTAATTGTCTTTCCGATCCACATCTCTAAAGAGCAGAGGAGCACGATGAAGGCCGCTGTTTTGCACGCATTCAAGACACCGTTAGCGCTCGAGGATGTGCCTCGACCGGAACCGGGTGACGACGAGGTCTTGATCGAAGTAGAGGTTTGCGGTGTGTGCCATTCCGATCTCCACGTGGCTGACGGCGACTGGAAGCAATTCGCCGGCATTGTAAAGAAACCGCTGATTCTCGGGCATGAGATCGTAGGCCGGGTGGTGGAGCGAGGGTCGGCGGTCCAGAGTGTGCAGGTTGGAGAACAGGTTGGAGTGCCGTGGTTGCAGTGGACCTGCGGGCAGTGTGAGTTTTGCAGGGAAGGCAATGAGAATTTGTGTGTGCGACAGCGCATCACGGGTGTGATGGTCGATGGGGGATATGCGGAATTTGCCAAGGCTCCCGCGAGCCATGTCGTCAGGATTCCCGATACGCTTCCTTCCGAACAAGCAGCGCCGCTGCTTTGTGCGGGAGTCACCGTACATCGCGCCCTGAAGCAGGGCAAAGTGCGGGCCGGGCAGCGCTTGGCGGTCTTCGGAGTGGGCGGCCTCGGTCACCTTGCTATCCAACTGGGACGGGCGGCGGGCGCAGAGGTGGTCGCGATTGATATTGCGGAAGAAAAACTCGCGCTGGCGAAGTCATTGGGCGCTGTTCGGACCCTGAACGCAACCTCGAGCGACGTAGTGAAAGAGTTGCGAAGGTCTGGCGGGATGCACGTTGCGATAGTCACCTCGGCCGCCAAGTCCGCCTATGACATGGCGTTCTCTTGTATGCGCCCGAGCGGGAGGCTGCTGGTAGTCGGATTGCCCGCGCAGGAGATTTCCTTTCCCCCAATTCTGATGGCCGCTGCCGAGATCGAGGTCAAGGCTTCCGCCGTGGGCACGCGTGAAGATCTCCGCGAGGTGCTGGCAATAGGAGCGGCCGGTTCGCTGCATTGCCAGGTGTCGAAGCGCCGGCTCGACGAGGTCGGTGAGGTTCTAGGGGAACTAAGCCGCGGCGAAATCCGAGGACGGGCAGTGCTGCGGATGCGAGATTAATTGTCGCCTTGCGCTGGCCCGAATGCAACTGCCGCGATTCCACAACTTCGCAGGAGGGCTTATTGACGTTAGTAACTATAATATGTTATTAACTATCACTTCTGCGGAGATTCCCTCAGAAAGGCCCACTCGGTGAACGTCAAACAGCTCTTCGATCTGACCGGACGGGTCGCCATTGTATCGGGCGGTTCGATGGGGCTTGGGCGGCAGATGGCGGAGGGTGTGGCAGACATGGGGGCGAACCTCGTGCTCTGCGCCCGCAAGCAGAAACGCTGCGAAGAAGCAGCAGAGCAACTACGCAGCTCCGGCGTGCAGGCTCTTGCGTTGGAATGCGATGTCAGAGACCGGGCTGCGGTTCATGAAGTCGTGAACGCGACGCTGGCGAAGTTCGGCCGCATCGACATTCTGATCAACAGCGCCGGAGTGTCATGGGCGGCTCCGATTGAAGACATGACCCTGGAGCAGTGGGACAAAGTCCTCTCCACCAACCTGACGGGCACATTCCTGTTTTGCCAGGCGGCAGGCAGGGCCATGCTCACACAAAGATCGGGCAAGATCATCAACATCGCGTCGGTTGCGGGATTGGGGGGATCGTCGGCGGAACTGCAAGCGATCGGCTACCACGCGAGCAAGGGCGGGGTAATTGCGTTCACCCAAGATCTAGCGTGCAAGTGGGCGCCGCACAACATTCAGGTCAACGCGATTGCCCCGGGATGGTTTCCGACGCATATGTCGGAATGGGTCATCGAGCACCGTAAAGAATCGCTTTTGCCGAAAATCCCCATGAACCGTTTTGGTGGCGATGATGATTTGAAGGGCGCTGCAGTTTTTCTGGCGTCACAAGCTTCGGCCTATGTAACAGGCCATGTGCTGGTTGTCGACGGAGGCCAGTCGGTTTGGTAAGAACAGAATTATGAATGTTCCACTGACTCCAGTGCGCTTCCTCCGCTACGCGGAGCAGCAGTTTCCCTATAAGACTGCGGTTGTGTGCCAGGAACAGCGTTTTACCTACGCGGAATTTGCTGATCGCGTGGGTCGTTTAGCGGGTGCGCTACGCAGTACCGGAGTTAGGCTTGGGGACCGCGTGGCATTTCTCAGCTTGAACTGCCATCGACTACTCGAAGCCTACTACGGAGTTCTTGAAGCGGGCGGCATTTTGCTTCCTCTGAATATCCGGCTGGCCGCTCCGGAGCTCGTCTACATTTTGAACCATTGTGGTGCGGCAGTGCTGTTCCTGGAGCGGGAGTTTGTCGGTCTTGTGGATTCATTTCGGGGCCAACTTCAAACTGTACGCTCGTTTTATCAGCTCGATGGAACGCCGCAGGCTGCGTGGCTCTGCGATCAAACTTACGAGCAGGCATTGGTCTCGGCCATGCCCTTCCGCGAAGAATTAATGACGTTTGACGAAAATTCGGTGGCCGAGATTTTTTACACCAGCGGAACCAGCGCCAGCCCAAAAGGCGTAATGCTTACGCACCGCAATGTTTACCTGCATGCTATGAGTCTCGCCGTGTATCACCACACCCGCTATGAAGACGTTCTGATGCACACCATCCCTTTATTTCACGCCAATGGATGGGGAGCAGCTCATACGATTACGTCGGTGGGTGGAACGCACGTGATGCTCCCGCGCTTCGTACCCGAGGAAGTATTTCGTTTGGTGGAGCGGGAACGCGTAAGCGCGTTGAGCCTCGTGCCGATTATGGCCACCGCGCTGGTGAATTGCCCCACGCGTTCCAAGTACAACCTGAGCAGTGTGCAGTGGTCGGTGATCGGCGGCGCCGCATCTTCTCCGACCTTAATTCGCGAAGTCGAGACGAGGTTGGGATTCAAATGTTTTTCCGCGTACGGATTGACGGAGTGTTCGCCTTCGTTATCCACCGCTGAACTGAAACCCGACATGGCATGCACTCCGGAGGAGCGCTACTCGATCCAAGCCATGACCGGGTATGCCTTTCCGGGGCACGAGCTTCGTGTGGTCGACGCGCAGGAAAAGGATGTACCCCATGACGGAGTGACTATGGGAGAAATCATTGCCCGCAGTGACGGAGTGATGGCGGGTTACTGGCAACAACCGGAAGCGACCGCCGAGGCCTTGCGCGGCGGATGGTTTCACACGGGCGATATGGCCGTGGTTGCAGGGAACGGATATATCCGGATTGTCGATCGAAAGAAGGACATTATCGTTAGCGGCGGAGAGAACATTTCGTCCCTCGAAGTTGAGAAGGTGCTGGTGGCGCATCCTGATGTTTACGAAGCAGCTGTGATCCCGGTGCTCGATGAGAAATGGGGCGAGGTTCCGATTGCGTTAGTAGTGGCGAAACCGGGCCGCAAGCTGGCTGGAACGGAATTGATCGAATTTTGCCGAGCGCGGCTGGCTCACTACAAGTGTCCACGATCGATTGAGTTCTGCGAGAGCTTTCCGAGGACGGCGACAGGTAAAGTTTTGAAAAGAGAGTTGCGAAAGAAATATCAAACGAGTTGCCCTTCGTCTTCAGGGGTGGGACAAGAACGAAGTAGGGGAGATTAGTTTACGAAGGCGCCTATGAGCAATCTTGTAAGAGTGACTAAAGATGATGATGTTGCGGTAATCACGATCGATAATCCGCCGGTGAACGCTCTCAGTCCGGGAGTGCCGCAAGCGATCGAGACCGCGATTGATGAAATGAATGCTGACCCGGCGGTCAAAGCCGCGGTCATCATCGGGGCTGGCCGTACTTTCATTGCCGGAGCCGACATCAAGGAATTTGGCAAGATGACCTCTGGCGCTGCTCCGCGTAGAACTATGCTGCCGTTTCTGCTTCATATCGAAGACAGCGTCAAGCCGGTGGTGATCGCGATTCATGGGACGGCGTTTGGCGGCGGATTGGAACTGGCAATAGCTGGCCATTATCGCGTCGCATCACCCACGGCGCAAGTTGGCCAGCCGGAAGTGAAGCTCGGAATTATTCCTGGAGCCGGAGGAACGCAGCGTCTGCCGCGGCTTGTCGGCGTCGCGAAAGCAGTGGAGATGTGTGCCGAGGGTAAGCCGGTTTCTGCCCGCGAGGCTGCCGCACTGGGACTGATCGATCGTTTGATCGACGGAGACCTTCTCTCGGGAGCCGTGGTTTTCGCGCGCGAAATCGCTGGCAAGCCGATCCCCAGGACGCGCGAACGAACGAAAAGCTGGGAACCGTGACGGACAATGCACAGTCTTTGCGGCCGCGCGCGATGCCGCTCGCAAGAAACAACGGGGGATGAAACGCTCCGCTAGCGGCGATTGATGCGGTAGAAGCGTCGACCAGGATGTCATTCGAAGAGGGTTGCCAGGCCGAGCAGAAACTCTTCACCGAATGCCTTTTCTCCGATCAGTCGAAAGCGCTCATCCACGTTTTCTTCGGAGAGCGAGAGGTCGCAAAGATTCCCGATATTCCCAAAGAGACGCCACTGCTGCCTGTGAACTGCGCCGCGGTTGTCGGCTCCGGAACCATGGGCGGCGGCATTGCAATGGTTTTTGCCAACGCCGGCATTCCGGTGCTGCTGAAAGACGTCAATCAGGCAGCCCTTGATGAAGGCATAGGAAAGATACGGAAGAACTACGCGAGCTCCGTGCAGCGCGGGCGTTTCACACAACAATTCGTCGACGAGCGCTTGCAGTTGATCACGCCGGTGCTTACCTACGATGGATTCTCCGAGGCGGACATGGTGGTGGAGGCGGTTTTTGAGGGCATGGCGCTGAAGAAAAGCGTGTTTGCGGAATTGGACCGGGTCTGCAAACCGGGAGCAATCCTCGCGAGCAATACTTCGACGCTGAATATCGATGAAATCGCCGCAGCCACCTCGCGGCCAGAAGCGGTGATCGGAACGCACTTCTTCAGTCCAGCCAATGTGATGCGTCTGCTGGAAATCGTGCGCGGAAAAAAGTCGAGCAAGGAAGTGATTGCCACGTGCATGCAGCTCTCGAAGAAACTGGGGAAAATCGGAGTGCTGGTGGGAAACTGCCGCGGCTTTGTGGGCAACCGTATGTTCGGGCCGTATCGGCGGGAAGCGCAATTTCTCGTGGAGGAGGGAGCGGATGTAGGAGCCGTGGATAAAGCGTTAGTGGATTTTGGCAGCGCCATGGGTCCGCTGGCAACTGGTGATCTGGCGGGTCTCGACGTGGGCTGGCGTATTCGCAAGGAGTATCGTCATCTGGAAAAGCCCGGAATCCGTCAGCCTTTTGCGGAAGATCGTCTGTGCGAACTGGGGCGCTATGGCCAGAAGACGATGAAAGGGTGGTATCGGTATGACGAGAATCGGCGCGCGAGCGCCGATCCGGAAGTTGCGGCTCTCGTGAGGAAGTGGAGCGCAGAAGCGGGAATCCCGCAGCAGCAAATCTCGGCGGAGGAGATTGTCGATCGCTGCATTTATGCGCTGGTGAATGAGGGAGCACGGATTCTTGAAGAGGGATTCGCGTTACGCGCCGTCGATATCGACATTATTTACATCAACGGTTATGGATTTCCCGCCTATCGCGGCGGCCCCATGTGGCATGCCGATACCGTGGGGCTGCGCAAGGTTTACCAGCGCATTTGCGAATTCCACCAGCAGCATGGGGAACTTTGGGCGCCGGCTCCTCTGCTGCAGCGACTGGCGGAGTCGGGAAAAACCTTTGCCGAGTTCGACAAGGAGCAGGCGCGGGCCGCGTAGAAGCTGTGAAGAATCGCGGTGCGGGTTTGGCTGTCTTCAGCGCGGAGAAGCAAGGAAGGTTTTGGGGAGTCGCATGAGAGAAGCAGTGATCGTCGCGAGTTCGCGAACTGCTCTGACGAAATCATTTCGTGGATCGTTCAACTTGACACGTCCAGACGACCTAGCGGCGCACTGCATCAAGGATGTACTGGGCAAGACGCCGCAGCTCGATCCGTCCGAAGTTGAAGATGTGATACTCGGCTGCGGTCAACCTCACGGCCCGCAGGGACACAACATTGCCAGAGTTTCCGCGCTCCTTGCTGGTCTACCCGCCTCAGTCGGCGGAGTTACGCTGAACCGCTTTTGCTCCTCGGGGCTGCAGGCAATCGCATTCGCTGCGCATGAGATCGTGAACGGCGGCAGCGAAGTGATCATTGCGGGCGGGGTGGAGAGCATCAGTCTGACTCCCCGCAACCATGATCCGAATCCACGGTTACTCGACCACATGCCAGGCGTTTATATGGTGATGGGAGAGACAGCAGAGGTCGTGGCCAAGCGCTACAAGATAAGCAGGCAGATCCAGGATGAGTACGCACTTCTGAGCCAACAGCGCACGGCACGCGCGCAGCGCGAAGGGTTTTTCCAGGATGAAATCGCTCCTATGCGCGTGATGCGGGCGATATTCGATAAAAAGACGAATGAAATAGTTGCAAAAGAAGAAGTGTGCGCCGATAAGGATGAATGCAATCGTCCTGACACGACACTCGATGGCTTGTTGGCTCTGAAACCCCACTTTGATCAGACCAGCGGCCACGGCACAGTCAGCGCCGGAAACTCGTCGCAGCTTTCCGACGGTGCGTCGGCCACGCTGCTGATGTCGCGTCAGCGTGCAGATCAGCTCGGCATCCCGTACAAGCTCGTCTTTCGCGGCTTTCAGGTTAGTGGTTGCGATCCGGATGAAATGGGAATTGGACCCGTCTTCGCGGTGCCGAAATTGTTGCAGCGCACAGGAGTTAAGTTCAACGACATCGGTCTATGGGAGCTCAATGAGGCGTTCGCGGTTCAGGTGGTGTATTGCCGTGATCGCCTGCAAATCGATCCGGAAAAATTGAATGTGAACGGCGGCTCGATCTCGATTGGCCATCCTTTCGGCATGACCGGGTCACGCATGGTAGGAACGCTGGCCAACGAAATGGCGAGGCGTAAAGCGCGCTATGGGGTAGTCACGATGTGCGTAGGCGGCGGGCAAGGCGCGGCCGGCCTTTTCGAGTTAGCGAACTCAGCACGGCCATGAATGCAGTTTGCGACCAAGCCGGTACGATAAGGGCAGGCGAAGAACTCAATCTTGCGCGGCTGCAGGAGTTTTTGTCCGGTCACTTTGCTCACAGCGGGCCGATTTTTGTTGAACAGTTTCCGAGCGGCCACTCGAATCTCACCTATCGCCTTCGCATGCAAGGCCGGGAAGTTGTGCTGCGGCGTCCGCCTTTTGGAAGCAAAGTACCGTCGGCGCACGACATGGCTCGGGAGTACCGCGTGCTTTCGAAGTTGCATGATTGGTATCCGGCCGCTCCGAGAGTGATCCTCTATTGCGACGATCCGTCGATTCTCAATGCTCCGTTTTATCTGATGGAGCGGATTCACGGAGTCATCATTCGTCGCGATCCTCCACCGGGCATGCCTTTTCCGCCGAAAATGGCGCGGGAGTTGAGCGAGGCGTTTATCGACAACTTCGTGCGACTGCACCGCGTTGATTACTCGGCCATCGGTCTGGCTGATCTGGGCAAACCTGAGGGCTATCTCGAACGCCAGGTCAGGGGATGGATTGAGCGCTATCACAATTCAAGAACTCACGACTTGCTCGAAGTGGAACGGATTTCGGCATGGCTGATCGAACGAATGCCTGTGAGTCAGCAGACGGCTCTGATCCATAACGATTACAAGTACGACAATCTTGTTCTCGATCCGGCGGATATCACAAAGATCGTCGGAGTTCTGGACTGGGAGATGTGCACACTGGGGGATCCGCTGACTGACCTGGGAACAGCCTTGGCGTATTGGTCTGATCCGGAAGATCCTGAGGCACTTCAGGAAATTCGCTCTGCACCAACCACTTTGCCGGGAACACTCAGCCGGAGGCAGTTAATCGAACGCTACACGGCGGCAATGGGCATAGATTCCGCTGATATGACCTTCTACCTGGCATTTGCACGTTTCAAAGTCGCCGTCATCCTGCAACAGATTTATTACCGCTACGCCCAGGGATTAACGCAGGATGAGCGATTCGCGGCCCTTCCAAAAAGAATTCGAACCTTACTTCGCGCCTCGTGGAATTGCGCAAAATGCGGGGTGACATGAAAGAGCATTCACTGCGGATAATACCGCACCAGCCATTCAGCGATGCAGCAAGGTTTGGCGGCGGACTGACTCTCGATATGGATCAAAAAGGCTGCGTCGGTAAATTCAGGCGATTGCTTAGCCGACAGCAGAGTGACCCGAGCCCGGACCGAAGCACCCGCGCGAACGGGCGCAGGAAACCGCACTTTATTAAGCCCGTAGTTGACGCTCATCGCGACGCCCGAGCGAATCTGGACTGCCTGCTTCAAGAAATAACTAATCAACGAAAGCGTGAGAAAGCCGTGTGCAATGGTGGCCCCGAAAGGCGATTCGCGCTCAGCGCGTTGCGGATCCAAGTGAATCCACTGGCGATCCTCGGTGGCATCGGCAAACTTCTGGATGCGGTCCTGGGTGACAACGAACCAGTCTGTCGGGTGGAATTCGCGTCCTTCGAACTGTTTCAAAGAACTCAGATTCTCAATCTCAAACGGCGGCATAGGAGTTTTTCATGACGACATTAACAGATATCTCGGGGAAGACTACAAAAGGAACGGCGTTTCTGATCGAAGACTCGGAACCACAGGACATTTTCACTCCCGAAGACCTTAGCGAGGAACATCTCGCCGTTGGCCGCATGGTGGAGGAATTCTGGACCAACGAAGTCGAACCGAATCTTCCCGCAATCCGCGAGAAGAAGCCGGGCGTGGCAATGGCTGTGCTGCGCAAGTCGGTGGAACTCGGCCTGACGGCGATGGCTATCCCTGAAGAGTATGGCGGCATGGCGATGGACTTGCCCTCTTTGATGGTCACGGCCGAACGCTTGGGCCGAGATGGTTCTTATGCCGGCTGGCACTCGGCTCACACGGGAATTGGCACGCTGCCCGTCGTCTACTTCGGAACGCCCGAGCAAAAGCGAAAGTATTTGCCGAAGCTGGCGAAAGTCGAGATGCTGGCCGCTTATGCGCTAACCGAGCCACTGGCCGGGTCCGATGCTCTGGCGGCGCGGACGCGCGCCGACCTGACGCCCGATGGAAAACATTACATCTTAAACGGCCAGAAGATGTGGATCACCAATGGCGGCGCGGCTGATTTATTCACCGTATTCGCCAAGGTTGGCGGAGAGAAGTTTACCGCGTTCTTAGTCGAACGGAATTTTCCTGGCGTAACCAGCGGCGCGGAAGAACATAAGATGGGCATCACGGGCAGTTCCACGACGGCGGTGTATTTCGACAACGTCCCAGTACCGGTGGAAAACGTGTTGGGCGAGATCGGGCGCGGGCATGTGATCGCTTTCAACATCCTGAACATTGGCCGGCTAAAACTCGGCCCTGCGGGTGTCGGCGCGGCGAAAAACGTTTTGGCGACTTGCCTGAAGTACGCCAGGCAGCGCAAAGCCTTCGGTTCGCCGATTGCCGAATTCGGTGCGATTCAACACAAGCTGGCAGAGATGGCAATCCGGATTTTTGTGGCGGAGTCGATGACCTGGCGCGTGGCGGGACTGATTGAGAATCAAATGCACGCTGCATCTCCAGAATCTGAGGACGGCTCGCGAGAGTTGAAGGCAATCGAGGAATTTGCCGCGGAGTGCTCGATGATTAAGGTCTACGCCAGCGAAATGCTCGATTACGTGGTCGATGAGGGAGTCCAAATCCACGGAGGCTATGGATACCACCAGGACTACATGGTCGAACGCGCCTATCGCGATGCGCGCATCAACCGGTTGTTTGAAGGGACCAGCGAGATCAACCGGCTAGTGATCACAGGCATGCCGTTGAAGCGTGCGGCTCGCGGAATGCTGCCTCTGTTCGAAGCCGCTCGCGCCGTCACCCACGAGGCCACGCCCAAAGGCGTAGATCTTGCGGGCGACCTGGAACTGAGCCTCGTCCGCAATGCGAAGAAGATTGCCCTGCTGACGATTGGGATCGCGGGGGAGAAATATGGCGCGAAGCTCGAACAACAACAGGAAATCATCATGAACATTTCTGACATCATCATGGAAGTGTTTGCCATGGAGTCGAGCCTGCTGCGCAGCCGGAAAGTGGCGGCGGCTAATGGTGGGGCGAATGCGGCGGATGCCTGCGCCGTCTACCTGCGTGATGCCACAACCAAGATCGCCCAGTGCTCTACGACGGTGCTGAGCGCCTGCGCCGAGGGCGACGAACTGCGGCAGAATCTTTCCCGCTTGCACACATATGCCGCTCACGATCCGGTGAATTCGATCGAACTGCGGCGCCAGATGGCGCGGCGGCTGCTGGCAAGCGAGCGCTATACCGCCTGAGGGCGAGACTGCAATCAAGGAGAATGCATGGCGCTTACCAATCATAGGTTCCTGCTCGCGGCGCGGCCGGTGGGGATGCCGAAGCGAAGCGACTGGACGTTCGTTGAAGAAGCGGTCGCAGAGCCTCAAGAAGGCGAACTGCTGGTCCAGTTGTTGTACATCTCGCTCGATCCGGCGATGCGTATGTGGATCAACGAGGCGCGTTCGTATATTCCGCCGGTGGGAATCGGAGAAGTGATGCGTGCGCTGGGAGTCGGGGTCGTGACCGCATCACGTAACCCTGCCTTCGCGGCGGGCGATTACGTTTCCGGCGCGTTCGGCATGCAGGAATATGCGCTGACCAATGGCAAGGGAGTGAGAAAAGTCGATCCGAAAATCGCTCCGTTGCCCAAGCATCTCAGCCTGCTCGGCATGACCGGCATGACCGCATATTTCGGACTTCTCGACACAGGGCAGCCGAAGCCGGGAGACACCGTTGTGGTCTCGGCGGCGGCGGGTGCTGTCGGATCGCTGGTGGGACAGATCGCAAAAATAAAGAACTGCCGCGCAGTGGGCATTGCAGGGGGAGCGGAGAAATGTCGCTTCATCGTGCATGAACTAGGCTTCGATGCAGCCATTGATTACAAATCGGAAGACGTGAAGGAGTCTCTTCAGAACCATTGTCCGCAGGGCATTGACGTTTATTTCGACAACGTGGGTGGCACGATTCTGGAAGCGGCACTCTCGCGGCTCGGGCGCGGCGCACGCATTGTTATCTGCGGGGCGATCTCCCAATACAACAATTCCGGCCCCGCCGCCGGGCCCAAAAACTACATGTCCCTGTTAACGAATCGCGCCTCCATGAAGGGCATGCTGGTGATGGACTATGTTGATCGCTTCGCGCAAGCCGGAGCGGAAATGGCGGGTTGGATGGCTTCCGGAAAGCTGAAGTCGCGCGAGCATATCGTGGAAGGGCTCGCAACCTTTCCTGAAACTTTACTCATGCTTTTTAAAAGTGAGAACTCGGGAAAGCTGATGCTGAAGGTCGCCTAACGCCGCCAAGAAGCGCCTTTTTTATGTCATTCGTCGAAAACCAGGGAGCAAGACTTTATTGGGACGAACAAGGGCGAGGTGAGCCAGTTCTGCTGATCATGGGTCTCGGCTATCCCTCGGCTTTGTGGCATCGCGCGCGTCCCGTATTGTCGCAGCACTTCCGCACGGTGGCGCTCGACAACCGAGGTGTGGGATTGAGCGACGTTCCTCCAGGGCCGTATTCAATTTCCACGATGGCGTCGGACGCAGCCGCAGTTCTGGATGCGGCAGGCATTTCCAGCGCCCATGTTTTCGGAGTCTCCATGGGAGGCATGGTCGCGCAGGAATTCGCTTTGCAGTATCCGATGAGAACGCGTTCTCTGATTCTGGGTTGCACTTCTGCAGGTGGACCTTCAGCGGTGCGCGCCGAGCGCAAGGTGGCGGACATTCTGATGGTCCGCGGCATGACTCTGGAGCAAGCGCGGGAAGCCATCCTTCCCTACATCTATGACGCGGCGACGCCGGAAGAGAAAATTGAGGAAGATATGCGTTTGCGTCGCCGTTGCTTCCCTTCGCTCGAGGGTTACACCGCTCAATTGCAGGCAATCCTCGCCTGGGAGGGTTACGGCCGGATCGGGCAGATCGCCGCACCGACGCTGGTGATCCATGGGAAGTCGGATGCATTGGTCCCCGCAGCAAATGGGCAACTGATCGCGGAGAGAATTCCGGGCGCGCGCCTGGTCTTGCTCGAGCGGGCGAGTCATTTATTTCTTACCGATCAGACTCAATTGGGCAACAAGGCGATAGTCGAATTTCTTCTATCGCGGAGTCGACACGAACCCAATTCCGCAACAACGTCTTAAGCTCGTTTTCCGCACGGGGCGCAGTCTCCAGCCAACATTCTCTACAGGCATACATCACTATCAAAACAATTCATTTGATGAATTTCGCGAAGACAGATACGCTCGCGCCCATCATGAGGATTCGCCGCCCTGAAGCGGAAGCGTGGGGAGTTCTTGTTCGTTCTCATTTAGCCAAACTCAAAACAAGATACGAAAATTCGTCGCGTCTGAACTGGAGCCTGTAGGCAGGTTGAATGAACCTCCACGGCCAGTCGTCAGCTGTATGGAACTTGTTTTGTGAAGGGGCAAGCTAGGCAAGGTAGGGGGAATATGAGCTTCGAACCACGTAGTTCGGATCGTCGTACAGCGTTATCGCGCGCCGCAGGTTCCTGTAAAGGAGTCGCCGTCTCTGCGGCTAAATTATTCGCGCGTGTGATCGTGTGCTGCGCGCTCGCGCTCCTCATGGCTCACGCGCAGGGCGTCGGCACATCCGGAGAGATTACGGGAACCATAACCGATTCTTCGGGCGGAGTTTTGGTCAACTCCACGGTTACTGTGGTGGATACACAGACCGGCTTGAAGCGTGCGGTCACAACGAATAGCACCGGCCGGTTTCGCGTGCCTGGGCTTTCGCCAGCCACTTACGACATCAGTGCGGAAATGGCCGGTTTTGCGACTGAGATTCGAAAAGGCGTAACCGTCGCGGTCGGCCAGACCGTTCTCTCCGATTTCAAACTGAGCCCATCAAAAGTGGCCACGGTGGTCGAGGTTACGGACCTGCCGCCAGTGGTGGAAACTGAACGTGGAAGCCAGGCGGACACAATCACCCAACAGTACATTACTGATTTGCCTATCGACCGGCGCGATTACCTTACGTTTACATTGCTCGCGCCCGGCGTCTCGGATTCCACCAGGCTGGCCGGCGACCAGGATTTCAGAGTTAAACAAACCCCGCAAAGCGGGCTGTCGTTCTACGGCAGCAACGGCAGAGGAAACAGCATCACCATCGATGGCGGCGAAACCTCTGGAGACAGCGGGGGCGAGCGCCTCACGTTGAGCCAGGACGCGGTGCAGGAATTCCAGATCAATCGCAGCAATTATGCCGCGGACTTAGGCTTGGCCACCGGGGCTTCGATCAATATCGTGACCAAGTCCGGCACCAACATTGTGCATGGCGGCCTCTATGGATTCTTCCGCAACGATGCGCTGGACGCGCAAAATCCGTTTTCTTTCAGCCAGGCGTTGCAGGCCGGTCAGACTTTCAATCCTGCGAATCCCGATACGTTGGGCTCACCGATCAAAGATACATTGAGCCGCCAGCAATTCGGCGGAACGTTGGGTTTTCCGATTAAGAAAGATAAGACATTTCTGTTTGTCGCGTTCGAAGGCTTGCGGCAGAACGCACAGAACGCGGTTCCTCTGTTGACGGACACCGATGTTTTTCGTCCGACGACGGCGCAGAATGCCATCATCGGCGGTCTGGAGGCGAACACTTCGCCGGCGCCGGTGCCTTGCTTGCCGAACGTGCCCTTGCCGCCGAGTGTTTGCGGCTTTGCGCTTCAGAGCATTTTGACAGTCAACCCGAATGTCGGCGGTGCGAACCCATTCATAACGCCGGGGCAGGGCGCGATCAACAGCTTCCTCATAAACCAGTTTGAAACCGAGGGTGGGGTTTTTCCTTACGACACGCGGGAATACCTGGCATCGACCCACCTGGATCACCGTTTCAATCAGAACAATGAGCTTGCCGTTACCTATCGCTATGGGCACGATTTGGAAGAGTCACCGGATGTGCAGTCTCTGACAGCTTTTTCTGCAGGAAGTTCGATCCGCACCTACGATAACAATCTGCAATTCACCTGGTACCGGCAGATCGACCCGACAACGCAGAATGAAGCCCGGGTGCAGTGGGATTACAACAGCTTTAACGTGATTCCTAACGTACCGGGACAGGTGGGGCTTCAGATTCCCAGTTTCATCAATAATCTGGGGACGAACATTTTTATCCCTAACATTACCATCCTGCGCCGCTACGAATTCGCGGACAACTTCACCAAGCTCCACGGCAGTCACTCTTTTAAGTTCGGCGCTTACGAGCTGCTTCGCGGCAATCACACTGAATCGCACACATTTTTCCCGGGCCGCTTTGTGTTCGGATCGCTTCCCGGCTTCCTGATCAGTCCGCAGCTTGCAACTACCACTATCAACCCATTGCAGTCGGCGTCGTTTGGGCTGCCGCAAGTTTACCAGCAGGGTTTCGGAAATCCGACGTACCCCTATTACACCCGGCCGCTGACTGCGTTTTACGCGCAGGACTCCTGGAAGATACGGCCAAACTTCACTCTGAACTACGGCCTCCGCTATGAACTGGACACGCAGTTCGCGCCTTTGAGCACGTATAAAAAGGATTTTGGCCCCCGGGTTTCGTTCGCGTGGGACCCCTTCAAGGATCATAAAACGGTGGTCCGGGCCGGATACGGAATTTTCTACGGACCGGTCGATGTCCAGATTCCCGACGTCGACTTGAGCCTGGGCGTTGTGAACCGCAATAAATCTGCGGTGGAGAACGCGCCAGGAGCTGGCCAGGTCGCCAACTTGAGCTCGATCTGTGGCATCTCGCAGTTCGGGGTAACAATCGTTCCCGGTACCGGTGCCAGCCCCTGCAACCGGGAAATTTCTATTTATGTAGATCCGATTGCCGGAGTTCCGGCTTTGGGCTTAGCGGGCGCGCCAACTGTTTTCCAGACGCTGTTTGCGAAGGGATTGATCCAGTGCACCACGCCAGCGCCGGGAAGCGCTGCCTGCATCACTCCGACTGCCGTGGCCCCATTTGGCATCAATGTTACGAACAGCGGTCCCATCGGTCCGCTGCAGGTGGTATTCGTGAACCAGCCGAACTATCGCCCTCCAATCGCGCAACAGGCTTCGTTCGCAATCGAACGCGAGGTCGTTCCAGGGTTCTCAGTTTCTCTCAGCGGCATTTATTCGCATACGCAGAGAATTCCCGTCGCGATCGATACCAATCTGCTACCCGCGCCGTTCACCACGCTGACTTTGGCCAACGGCCAGACAGTTTCCTATCGCAACTGGAATACGACGGCCGCGGGCGCAGACCCGCTGGGCGGCACCGAGCCGGGGGGCCTGCCCTGTGACAACCCAGTCGTCTCCGCCACAGAGTGCTTTGTGAATCCGCTGGTTGTACAGAACAACCAATATAGCTCCGAGGCATACGCTCTTTATGAGGGCGGCATCCTGGAAGTGAAAAAGCGCTTCAGCGACCATTTCACTTTGTTCGGAAATTACACCTACAGTAAAGGTTTTGATACCTCGACCGACTACAACTCCGATTACGGTCCACAGGACCCCACGAACCTGAATTTGGACCGTGCAGTTTCCGAGTTTGATCAGCGGCACAAAGCTGTGATTGCGGGCGTGATCAACAGTCCATGGAAAGGAAGGGTTGTGTCGGGTTTCGAGCTGTCTCCAATTTTCTCGGTCCATAGCGGGCATCCTTTTAATCTGCTGGCCGGAGGCGAGGTAAACGGGGACAATCACACTACGAATGAACGTCCCATCGGAGCTCCGCGAGACACAGGTCTGGGCCCCGGCTACATCGACTTCGACATGCGTTTAACCTGGGGACACAAGCTGGGCGAGAAGGCCAACCTTCTTTTTACAGCGGAAGGATTCAACATAGCGAACCGGACAAATTTCGCCAGCGTAAACAATGAAGTGAGCCCTCTTTTTGGTTTAACGCCGGGATTTACAACCTTCAATGTCCATGGGATTCGGCCGGGTTCGGCTCTTGCGGATGGAGGGACGGCTACTTCAAGCACGCCGCTCGGCTTTACTTCGGCTTTTCCGGTGCGGCAGATACAACTCGGAGTGCGACTTGCATTTTAGTCAGCCACTCAGGTGGTCGGCGGGCCGCGTGATTGAAGGCTTGGCCTTCGTGATGCCCGGACGGTTCCGGCTCAGGCTGGGTCTGCGCTCTTGGATTTGTATTTCTGGAGCTCCAGCTTGGCAATCAATGCTCGATGCACTTCGTCGGGCCCATCGGCGATGCGCAGGGTACGAATCGTGGCAAACATCTCAGCCAAAGGAAAATCGTTGGAAACGCCCGCTCCCCCATGCATTTGAATCGCATCATCGATGATCTTCAAGGCAATGTTAGGAACTGCAACTTTGATCTGAGAAATTTCGCTACGGGCGCCTTTGGTTCCAACTTCATCCAGCATCCAGGCGGCTTTGAGAGTCAGCAGACGCGCCTGCTCCAGCATAATTCGCGCGTTGGCTATGATATCGGCGTTTCCACCTAATTCAGCCAGCGGCTTGCCGAAGGCTACGCGACGCAGCGAGCGCCGGCATAATAGCTCAAGCGCACGTTCGGCAGCTCCCAGCGTGCGCATGCAGTGATGGATGCGGCCGGGACCAAGGCGGCCCTGCGCGATCTCGAAACCGCGACCCGGCCCGGCAATGATGTAGTCGGCCGGCAAATGGACATTCGTGAACGTAACCTCGCCGTGGCCGAAGGGCGGGTCATAGGATCCGAACACCGGCACTATGCGCTCGACCTTAACGCCGGGGGTCTCGATCGGCACCAAAACCATCGAATGCCGCTCATATCTGGAGGCCGAGCGATTGGTCAAGCCCATGAAAATCAGCAGCCGGCAATGAGGGTGTCCAATTCCGGAACTCCACCATTTACGGCCGTTGAGGACGATATGGTCTCCGTGAATCGCCGCCGTGGCTTGCATGTTCGTGGCGTCCGAAGAAGCCACGTCTGGTTCCGTCATGCAAAACGCGGAACGAATCTCCCCTTCCAGCAGCGGCTTGAGCCAGCGCTGCTTTTGCTCCTCCGATCCATATTTCACGAGCACTTCCATGTTGCCCGTGTCAGGAGCATTGCAGTTGAAGACCTCCGGGGCGATCGAGGAGCGTCCGGTGATTTCCGCCAGGGGAGCATATTCCACGTTGCTGAGACCGGCACCATACTCGCGGTCGGGGAGAAACAGGTTCCACAACCCGGCTGCCCGCGCCTTGGCCTTCAGGCGCTCCATGACAGGAGGCTGTTTCCAGCTGCGCCAGTCCGTGAGGCTATGCAGTTGCTCGATGTACTCCGGCTCTGCCCGCAAGACATGTTCCTGCATGAACGCCGAGAGGCGCTGAACATAACCTTGGACTTTCGGTGAGACAGAAAAATCCATTCGTAGGCCATCCACCCCGCCGGCACCCTAGCCTAGCGATTGCCGCAGAATTCTCCTAATGAATCTTGTGAATCTTGTAATATATGCGACGTGCATTTAAGCCAGGTCGACCTGAACCTCTTCGTCGTGCTGGAAGCCATTTATCGCGAGGGCAATATTACTCGCGCCGGCCAGCAGTTGAACCTCACCCAGCCCGCCATCAGCCACGCGCTCAAGAGACTGCGCGACCTTCTGCAGGACCCGCTGTTCGTCCGCCGGGGGGCGCATATGATGCCGACGCCGTTTACGCGAAACATAATCGAGGAAGTGCGGCAAGCATTGCAAATCCTCGAAATGAACCTCGGCCAGAGTCACAGTTTCGACCCCGAACACGCGCGAAGGAACTTTCATCTGTCTTTATGGGAATATCTCGAGACTTTGATTCTCCCGCCTTTGCTGGGGCGCCTCGCCCATGCTGCTCCGGGGATGTCGATTACGACATCGCGGGTCAAGCGGAGAGACCTCGAGACTGAACTGGCAAGCGGTTCGCTCGATCTGGCCATTGAAATTCCGATGACCACAAGTGATCGCATTCGGCAGAAGTGGCTCTTGAACGAACCCTATGTGGTTATGGCGAGGCAGGGGCATCCAGCAATCGCAGGCAAACTCGATCTGGATACCTATTTGAAGCAACGCCACATTCAGATTTCCTCCCGACGCCAGGGTCCCAGCCTGATCGATGTCGAACTGAGCCGGCGGGGCCTTCGCCGACAGGTGTTTCTACGCAGCCAACACACCTTCGCGGCCTGCGGGGTGGTGAATAAGACGGACATGCTGCTTACTTTGCCCGAGCGGCACGCGCAACTGCTGAACCTGGGTTTGGTAAACAAAGGCCTGATGAACCAGATGCATCCTTTCCCACTCCACGCGCCTCGTTTGGAAGCCCATTTGTACTGGCATGAGAGTGTGGAGAATGATCCCGCAAATCGGTGGCTGCGGCAAGAAATCGAGAAGATCCTGGCCCCGGCACCGAGAGCACCGAGCAAGCGCACCGGCGAACGGCGCCGGTACTCCCAGACGGTGTGATCTCAACCGGTCCGACGAAAAAAGTCTCTAGCAAGTGGAGGCGGATTAGTGACGATAGGTCTGAGGGCCCTTCTCTCAAAATCGGCCGTTGTCGATGCACGGTCGATAACTGTAATGCCGAACGTGGCGTGGGCTGCTGGGAAAGGCCGAAGGTTCCTCCACTTTTCATCTGTTTCGTCGCCTGTCTCTCCTCCCGGTAAAGCTTGCATTGATTGTTGATCCGATGAAACGCCTTATTCTTGCCAGCCGCCGCCCAAAGCTTCGTAAAGCTCCACAAGGGCAATCAGTTCATTTGCCTGTGCCTGCGCGAGTCCTAGCTCGGCCGAGAAAGCATTCGTCTCATTGGTCAGGACTTCCAGGTAATCGGTGGTCCCGGCCTTAAAACGGACCTCCGAGAGCCGCGCTGCATCTTGAGCGGATTCGAACAGGTGTTCCTGTTGAATCGTGAATTCCCGGTTCTTGCGGTAAGCAATCAACCCATTCGAGACATCTCGAAACGCGCCCTGAATCGTTTCCTCATAGGTCAGCAGCATCTGCTCGTGTTGTGCCTGGGCCAGACGAACGTTCGACTTGAGCCTTCCTCCCTCGAATATGGGCTGAGTTACGGATGCAGCTAAGCTCCACAGTCCGGCCGGACCGGTAAAAAGATTGGTCAGCGCCGGACTCTCGTATCCAGCTGTACCGGTGAGCGAGATTTGCGGAAAGTAAGCTGCCCGTGCTACCCCGATCTGAGCGTTCGCGGCAATCAAGTTCTGCTCGGCTTCCCGGATGTCGGGACGACGCTCCAGCAGAGAGGAAGAAAGTCCGGCGGGAACTTCAGGCGGATGCGGTTGCTCGGTAAGTTTTAGTCCGCGCGGAACATCGCCGGGATTATTCCCGAGAAGTATGCTGATCGCATTTTCCTCCTGTGCGATCTGCTTCTCAAAATCAGGAATCTCTGTCGCAGCTGTGTACACCAATTGCTCGGACTGGCGTACATCCAATAACGAATCAATTCCGTGCTGCTCCAGAGTTTGTGTTAATTGCAGCGATTGGCTCCGCGAGTCGAGAGTCCGTTTCGAGATCTCCAGTTCAAGATCCAACTCGCGAAGTTGAAAATAAGCAGTCGCCAAATTTGCTACAAGAGTGGCCTTGACTTCCTCCTGGGCCCACTTGCTGGCGAGTAGACTTGCCCTGGCAGCTTCAGTGGCGCGACGATACTTTCCCCAAAAATCGAAGTTGTAAGCAGCAGATGCCGTGACTTGTCCCTGTGTAACTTCGTAAGCGGGGATCGGTCCGATTTGCGGACTTTGCAGGCTTGTGATATTTCCCCCCGCACTGAGCGAGGGAAGTTGATCGGCACGCGTGATTCCGAGCTGCGCCTGAGCTTGCAAAACCCGAGTCGCGGCGATCCGAACGTCATAGTTATTCTTGAGTGCGGTGCGAATCAGAGCCTGCAGTTGAGGGTCCTGAAAGACCTCCCACCACTTTTCGTCACCCAATGAAGCGTTACCTTGTTCGGCCGCGGCGTGTTTGGCTTGTCCTGATTGTTGCGCCGTATCCTGGCTCACCCGCGCGCTGTCGGCTGTTCCTCGATACATACCGGGCACATCCACTGCTGGCCGCTTATAGTTCGGACCGACAGCGCAGGCGCTGAGCCCGGCCAGAGCTAGACAAAGAGCAAAAGAAAAATAAGGGCGCTTCATACTTTGAGTCATGGTTCGAGTCATGGGATTAATCTCCAGATCCTTCCTGCAACGCATAGGAGGGCATTGTCTCTGACGCTCGTTCGCGCCCCGAGCGGAAAAAGGAAAAGCGGTCTAACACTTTCTCCTGGAATTCTTCGAGGTACAGATAAATGGCCGGAGTGACGAACAGGGTTATGAACTGCGAGACAATGAGACCACCAACTACCACCAAGCCCAGCGGGCGGCGTGAATCGCCGTCGGCGCCGTAGCCCAGCGCAATCGGCATAGCGCCAAGTAATGCCGCCATCGTGGTCATCATGATGGGGCGGAAGCGCTCCATGCTGGCATCGTGAATCGCCTGATCGTCGGCTTCTCCCTGACGCACGCGCTGCTCTGCGAAGTCAACGATCATAATTCCGTTCTTCTTTACGATGCCCATCAGCATGAACATCCCGATATAGGCATAGAGAGAAGCTTCCTGGCCGAACAGCCAAAGCGTAAGCAGTCCGCCCAACAACGCAACCGGCAAAGACGAGAGCACGGTGATGGGGTGTAGATAACTCTCATAGAGAATCGCGAGGATCACGTACATGACGAACACAGCGACCAGCATCAGCACAGCCAGGTCGGAAACCGTGTTGCGAAACGTGAGCGCTTCGCCCTGCAGTGCTCCAACGATGCCTGGCGGCAGAATCTGTTTTGCACTGTTCTCCACAAACTGAGTTGCCGGCCCAATGGCGTAGCCGGGTTTCAAATTGAAGAACATGGTCACGCTGGTGAATTGATTAATGTGATTGACTGCCTGCGGGCCGATAATCGGGTGCCAGCTTGTGACCGCGCTGAGAGGAATCATCCTCTGGCCGTCGTCGCTCTTGATGTAGAGCTTGCTCAGGTCTTCAGGTGCAGAACGCTCGTCATCCGCGACTTCAAGAATCACCTGGTACTGATCAGTCGGTTTCTTGATTAAATAGCTGTAGTTCTGCGAGTAGGCATCGTGCAGAAGCGTGAGGATTCTGGTCTCCGATACGCCATAGAGCTTGGCCCGATCGCGCAAAATTTCAACCTGCAAGTTGGGCGTGTGATTGTAGAGGTCAGAATTCACGAACAGGAAGCCAGGATATTCATGCATCTTCGCCATCATCTTGGCCGCGGTGCCGTATACCTCGTGGGGATCGATTCCAGACATGGCGTAGGCGAATTGCCCCTGCGTATTAGCGGTGGCGCCCGTGCTGATTTCGAGCGCGGGATTGGGCTGCAGAAATGCCACTGTGCCGGGAACTGAATTGGCGATTGCACCCATTAATTGTCCCGCTACTTGCGCGATCGGCGGCCGCTGCGATGGCGGCTTTAGAAATGCGATCAGGAACGCCTGATTCGATCCCATAAAACTTCCGTTGCCGCTCATGGTGAAAGTGCTGCGCACGGCGGGATTCGCCTTCATGATTTTTTCCGCTTCGGTTTGGTAGGCATGCATCTGATCGGGTGACGATCCTTCCTGCGCCACTAATATGCCGCGGATAAATGAGCTATCGCCCACCGGCAGAAACGATTTCGGAACAACATAAAAGAGGTAGGCCGTACCAGCGAGGCAAGCCACCCATGTAACGGCCGAGATCCAACGATTGCGAAGAAAGAACCACAGGGAACGCCCGTAGACATCCAGGACGCGATGTTCGAGGGCGCCGATCACGCGCTCCATCCACGTCTTCTGGGCGCCTGCACCGCGATCACTGAGCAGCCTGGAGGTCATCAACGGAGTGAGCGTGAGCGAAACAATTCCGCTCGCCAGGATCGATATCACAATGGTGAGCGAGAATTCGCGGAAAATGCGTCCCATGAGGCCGCTCATAAATACAAGCGGAATAAAAACCGCGGCTAGCGAAAGCGTCATGGCCAGAATTGTGAAACTAATTTCCCTGGCCGAGTTCAGCGACGCTTCGAAGGCGTTCTGTCCTTCCTCCATCAGACGAACGGTGTTTTCCAGAAATACGATGGCGTCGTCGACCAGGAATCCGATGGCCAGGGTCAGAGCCATGAGCGAGAGGTTATCGAGGCTGTAGCCGAGAATGCTCATGGCGATGAACGTCAGCAGCAAAGACAGAGGCAGCGCTACAGCCGGAATCAAGGTGTCGGTGGCGCGGCCAAGGAAGACAAAAATAACCATGACGACGAGCACGAAGGCGATATAGAGCGTTGTCTGGACATCTTTAATGCCGCCGACGATGGTCAGCGAGCGGTCATAAGCCGGGACCAGCAGAACGGAAGTCGGGAGTTGAGATTGAATCGTGGGAAGCAAATTGTTTACGGACTTCGCTACGGCAACCGCATTCGCACCCGCACGGCGGAACACCGCGACCACCACAGTCGCGCCGGGCTGGGGATATCCGCGGACCCAGAAACGCATATCGATGCGCTCGTCCTGAACGCTCTGTCGGGCGCTGGCAACATCTTTTAGATATACGGGTGCGCCGCCGCTTTGTCCGACGATGAGGTTGTTGTATTCTTCAGCGGTGGCCAGTTGTCCTTGCGGTTGGAGCAGGAAGCTGCGGTGCGGCCCGTCAACCTGGCCTGCACCGGTATAGGCGGTTCCGTTCTTGATGGCGGCGGTCAAATCTTCCAGTGTGATGTTGCGAATCGCCATCGCCGAGGGATCGGCCTTGATTCGCACAGCCGATTGCGTGCCGTAGATTGCGACCTGGCTTACGCCGGGCAGTATGCTAAGACGCTCGCCTACTTGAGTATTAGCGTAGTCATAGAGTTGGCCTTCCGTGACCGTGTTGCTGACCAACGCAATATATTCGATCGGTTGGTCGTTGGGATTTGTCTTGGTGAATGTGGGAGGGCTGGGCAGATCGACGGGAAGCTGTGCCTGAGCCCGCGTTATGGCCGCTTGCACGTCGGTCGCCGCGCCATCGAGACTCTTGGAGAGATCAAACTGCAGAACGAAGCTTGAGTTTCCCTGACCATTATTAGAGGTCACGAGTTCCAGACCCGGAATCTGCATGAACTGGCGTTCCAGCGGCGTGGCCACATTGTTCGCCATCGTCTCCGGAGTCGCTCCCGGATAGCTCACCTGCACCTGGATGACGGGATAATCTACGGCCGGAAGATCGCTAACCGGCAACCGAAAATAAGCCAACAACCCAAACAGAATGACCGAGACGGTCAGCGCGATGGTCATTACCGGACGGCGAATAAAGATCTCTGAGAGATTCATGACTGACCTCCATTTGCAGTGCCAGCCTGGCTATCCGCGTGCGAAACTGCGCCAGTGTTGGAATTGACTCGAACCTTGCCGCCGGGTCGAACCAGCATTTGTCCGGCGAGCACGACACGTTCATTCGCCGCGACCCCTTCCGTCACCACCACATCATCGCCTTGGCGCTGTCCCAGCTTCACTGGTCGGAGTTCGGCCGTATCGTCCGGCTTCACAATGTAGACAAATGACCCTTGCTGACTGAGCTGTGCGGCTTGATTTGGAACCAGAACGGCCGCCTTCTCCGTAGTGAGCACGAGTTTGACGTCGACGAACTGTCCCGGCCAGAAGTGATGATCGGGGTTCCTAAGGGTTGCGCGCAGATTGACTGTGCCGCTGCCGTTTTGCACTGAGTTGTCAAGGAACTCGACGCGGCCAGTTCGAGCGGCCTTCTCAAGGTCGGACGGTAGTCGGACGGCGGCCTTCAGCGTGCCATGCGATATCTGCCGTTGGACTTCCGGAAGGTCGCTCTCGGTAATGGTGAAATTCGCATAGATCGGATCGAGCCGCTGAATCGAGAGGAGCGATGTGCTGTTTGCCTGCACCACGTTTCCCACGTCCACCAAACGCGCCCCTGCCCTCCCATCGATCGGTGAGTGGATAAAGCAGTACTCATAGTTGAGCCTCGCGGTTTCCAGAGCTGCTTCTGCGCCTTCCACAAGTGCCTGGTCGACGTCGACGGTGTTTTTCTTGGTGTCATAGTCCTGTTGCGAGATGGCTCTTTCGCCTATGACTGCCTCGTCGCGGGTAAATTGAATCTTGGCGAGATCGAGCGCATCCCTTGCCTGGGCAAGGCTTGCCTGCGCAGAATCCAGTTGCGCTTTGTAGGGGCGAGGGTCGATGACGAAGAGCAACTGCCCTTTCGTGAGGTTCTCGCCATCTTTAAAGTGCCGTTCGACGATCCGTCCCCCGACCTGCGGCGTCACGGTGACTGCCTCGAAAGCCGCATTGTGGCCAATTTCGTCCAGATATTTTGGGACATCTTGTGCAGTAGCCTTGACTACGGTCACCAGCGGCGCCGCCATGGCAGGCCCGGCTGCTTGAACATTGCTTCGGCTGCAACCCCCAGCCGCAATCAGTGACAGTAGTAGCAGTGCAGCAGCTCCACGCCGTCCATATCTGAGATTCAAAATATTCTTTGCTGTGGTTTTCATGGCCATCCTCAGTTTGAAAAGGTGTTAACTTACGCGGAAGCTGCCAACCCTTGACCAAACAGCAGCTCAAATAGAGAACTGTGGCGCTCCTGCGATACCGGGTGCTCTGAACTGGAAGGCGCAGGCTGGTCGTAATGCGCCGCCATTGTGCCGCCAAGTTGCAGCACAGCGCGAATTCGCGCGTCAGGTACCTCACGCCGCGGGCAGCCCAAAAGAATCGAACACTCGTAATCGGAATAGCGTTCAAGAACCGTCATCACGTAGACAAACCGCTCGAACGGCTCGAGTGCAAGAATTGCGGCCATTCCGGCGTGCTGCGCGGCTGGCAGGTTCTTGTCGCTGCGGTTGACTAAAGCGGATTTCGGAGCATTGGTTGCCTTCGGCTGCGGGTTGATTGCTCGCACCGCATTCTGGATGATCGCCCGCCGCGCCCACGATCGCGCCCATTCCTTGAAGACCGGGCTGCCTTCTACAGAGTCTTCAAGGCCGGAAACAAAACACTGCTCAGCCTTCTCACGATCGGCGGTCAACAGGAGCGACAAGAGGTAAAGGCCGTTCATATCTTCCTGAAAGACGCGACAGAAGTCTTCAGTGCTCGTGTACAGCGTATATTTCGTGGTTTGCTTTGCCTCGGACATGTTTACCTCCATAAGCTTTCTGTCTCAATCTGTTTGGTTCTGGGCCTCTCGCAGCTTGCCTCGGCATTCCCGCGCTAGCCGCTTCACCATGTATTTTGTGCAAATGCCACCGCTGGAAAACTTTGCGCCTTGCTTCATCAGATCGAAGATTGCGCCTGCTCCTTCGCGGCTGATGACGGTAACGCTCCGCAAGTCGATCCGCAGCTTGCGTCCGTCCAGATCCCGGATTGCGTTCCTCCAAGCCGTGCGAAGCTCCGTGATCCAGGGGCCAATGAGCGATCCTTCCACCACCAATCTCCGCCGCGACGGCGTATCGACTGTAGAAATCTTGAACATGCTGGTTCCTGAACGAGCTTGGATAGCGCAACGCGCCTGCCAAAGTTACAAGCATGTAAGGTGTTGAAATGATTAATGAGAGGAAAATCGCCGCAGCATGCTGTCAAAGAATGTCAACATTACAGATGACAGTTGTCGAAGGCAGAAAGAAACAATCGTGCGTTCCCGAGAGAGCTGGAAACGTGAATTATGTACGTGCTCTAGATATTCAGAGCGCCACTCTTCGCGGGTCTATGCCAAGTTTCTTCATGCGCGCGAGGAGGGTCGTGCGCTTGATGCCCATGCGCGCCGCGGCGCCGCCGTCGCCCGCTACGCGTCCGTTAGTGGTTTTCAAGATGCGGACAATCTCATCGCGTTCATTGGCTTCGCGTGTCCCACCCACGGGAGCGGTCTTGCCGTTGTTGCCCAATTCAGCGATTGGGGCTTCGAGCGCCGCGCCATGGGTAAGGATCACGGAACGTTCGATGAAGTTTTCCAGCTCACGAATATTTCCCGGCCAATGCCAGCTCGAGAGTTTCCGCATAGCCGAGGCGGGAATTGATTCGATCTGCTTATTCATCAAACGGCTGTACTTCTGGGTGAAGTAGCGGACCAGCAGCGGAATATCCTCGGGGCGTTCACGCAGAGGCGGGATCCGAATGGGAAACACATTCAGCCGATAGTACAAGTCGCTGCGGAACTCGCGGTTCTCCATCATTTTTTCGAGATCGCGATTGGTTGCCGCTACCAGCCGAACATCGACCTTTTTGGTTCGGGTGCTGCCAAGCCGTTCAAACTCACGTTCCTGCAAAGCTCGCAAAAGCTTCGGCTGGATCTCAATCGGAATGTCTCCGACCTCATCCAAAAACAGTGAACCTTGGTCGGCCAGTTCGAGGCGGCCAATTTTTTGGGCGATCGCGCCGGTGAAGGCGCCCCGCTCATGTCCGAACAACTCACTCTCGAGCAGCCCCGTAGGTATTGCGGCGCAATTGAGTTTTACGAACGTTCGCTCTTTACGCCGGCTGCGTTCATGAATCGCGCGCGCAATCAGTTCCTTCCCCGTGCCGGTTTCGCCGAGAAGTAATACGGTCGAGTCGCTGGGGGCCACGTTTTCCACGAGGTTCAAAACGTGACGCAGAGCGGAGCTCTGCCCCACTATTCCTACGATTCCTTCGAAGTCCATCTCGCCCCGGATTTCGTCTTCCAAATACAGTTTTTCCTGAGCGAGCTTGTCTTTGAGATCAGCGATTTCTCCATATGCCAGGGCGTTCTCCACGCCGATTGCCACTTGCCGCGCCACCTGCGACAGGAAGGTTACATCCTCCGGATCGAACGCGTTCTCTTCCCGGTTCGCCACGGCCAGCACTCCAAGCGACCGCTCCCGGCTGACGAGAGCGACCTGGCAAAATGAGTTCATTCCCTCGGCGTTCGCCTTGGCATACATTTCGGGCGAAACTTCGCGTGCCTCGAGCCGATTTATCACCCAGGGTTTTCCGCTCCGAAAGGTCTCGCCAATCTCTGAGCCCTCGATGGGAATTAATTTATCTTCAGCGAAAAATCCCCTGCTATCCGGATAATCAAGAGCATGCTTGCGTAAATGCAGGCCATCCGGCTCGGGTAGCATGATCCCCGCAGCATCGCAGCGCATCACTTGGCGAACACTGGCCGAAATCGCTTGCAACAGTTCCCGGAATTCAAGCTTCGAGACGACCTGATTTGTGAGTTCAAGAATCAGTTTCAATCGATCCTCGGCCTGCCGGGACAAATAGAAACTCACCGCGGCATCGATCGCGAGCGCAATCTGGTCCGCGACCACTCCGAGAAAACGGACTTCGTCTTCGGGATAGGCATTCCTACGCGATCTTCCCACGCTCAACGCCCCGAGACGTCGTTGTCCCCTCGCCAGCGGCAACACGCATGTAGCCGTGATACCTAATTCATCCAGCAATAAAGCGTGTTCGGGAAACCGCGTTTCCTCGCTCCAATCGGCGACGACAAGAGGTTGTTGAGAGTCGTGTACCCAGCCAATCGGCGTGCCCTGCACCACAACATCCGTCGAATGCAGATTTTGCCTCGAGCCGTTTGAATAAAGCACATGCCATTCAACATTCGATGTCTGGTTCTCAAAAGTCACTAACTGCAAGTAGTCAAAGCTGACGACTTCGCGCAACGCCTGGATGAGCATGTCAGCAGCGGTATCACAGTCACAGCAGGTGCCGATGGCGTTGGTAGCACGCAGCAGCGCTTCGTAGCGTTGCGTGTACTCCTCTGAGATAGTTGGGGACAAAGTACTCATAAACTCCTCGCGCCAGCCACCAAGTTAACTTTCCCCGCTGTCAGTCAGTGGCCAGCCATGACGGTAGACGAAGGAGACTTCGAGATATTTCATGAGATGTCTGGAGTCGACCGAAAGCTTCCAGAAATGTCGAAGCCAGATGACATTTGTCAAATTCGATGCCGATGTGATTGACAGCCCGGCTCACCTACTTCCTCGCTGTTTGCGTAACCGTCGCCCACTGAGCGCCCTAAGCGCCAACAGCTCTGCCGGGCAAAGCCGAGGCTAACAGCGATGACAAGTGTCGAACGATGTCGTCGACATTTGCTGACAGCCTTCCTCTGCTGCTCCTCTCTTCTTCGCTAAATCCAACAACTTAGAAAACATTCCGTTCCACACGGCTTTGGTCGGTTAGTTGCATCGATTTGGTCATCTTTCGAGAACTCGTTTTGCAGATTTCTGGCATTCATAGGAGGCGCGGGATGAAATGGCGTTTCTTAATCCTGATACTCGGCTTGTGCGGATCGCAGATTTCTAACGCACAGCAAGAATCGATTACTGTGCCTGACGCGCCCAGGCCACAGCCCGCAATTATTGTCGGTACCGTGGTCGACGTGAACGACGACGCCGTTCCGGGGGCCACCGTTGTGCTTCAAGAGCGTAGCCGCGAAGGTTCTCGCACGGTTGTGTCGAATGACAATGGCTTTTTTGAGTTCACCGACCTTAACCCGGAAATCTATGAAATCACGGTAAGCGCTGAGGGATTCGCCAGCTGGACTTCGCCGGACGTCAACATCAAACCGGGTCAGTACCTTATCCTGACGGTGCCCAAACTTCGCGTCGCAACCGCGCTCACCACGGTGAATGTAGGGTATTCCGCCGCGCAGATCGCAACTGAACAAGTCAAAGCAGAAGAACAGCAGCGTATTTTCGGCATCATCCCGAATTTCTACGTAAGCTATGATCAAAACGCCGCGCCGCTCACGACGCGGCTAAAGTTTCAGCTCGCGGCCAAAGTCGCCTTTGATCCTGTAACCGTTGTCGGAGTTGGTATCGCCGCGGCCGCCGAGCAGGCAGGAGACCGTCCAAACTATCCGCAAGGTGCGCAGGGCTATGCCGAACGCTATGGCTCTGTCTACGCGGACGGTGTAACCGATATCATGATCGGCGGCGCCATCCTGCCATCGCTTCTGCACCAGGACCCGCGCTACTTCTACCAGGGTTCAGGCACAACGAAGTCTCGTATCCTCCACGCACTCTCCAGCCCCTTTATGGCCAGAGGCGACAACGGAAACTGGCAGCCGAACTACTCCACAGTGGGCGGCGATCTAGCCTCCGCTGCGCTTTCGAACGCCTACTATCCGGCGTCGAATCGCGGTCCCGGACTATTCCTGACGAATTTCTTTATCGACACCGGCCAGCGAGCAGCCGCCAACTTAGCGCAAGAGTTCGTCCTGCGCCGGCTCACGCCTAAGACCAAGGCTCAGAAATAAGCAGCTCTCAGAACACTTTAAAGCGGCGTGAATCATATCGATACCGCCGATTTTTATGGTCCTCATTTCACGAATCAGATCATACGAAAGGCGCTATCTCCCTATCACGACGATGGGGAACGGCGCTTCGACGATCATGCCGACGGACGCCCCGCATGAAGGCATTGCACGGCAATCGCTCAAATCTCCGGCGAACTCTCCAGCGCCGGAAACGTGGCACGGAGATTTTTGTGCCACTCGCGGAGTAAAATCTGACTAATTAGTCATTGAGTCTTCAAGCTTGGTTTCGCCAGTTTTCTCAACCTTCCGTTTGAGGACGCCGGACTTAACCGTGAGGAGATTGAGCATGCCTGAGAAAGTCGGCACTATTGGCGCTACATCGGACGACGACATACTGAAGAGTGCTTCGCGGCGCAGCTTTATTAAAGGAGTGATCGCTGGCGGCGTGGCTGCCTCCTCCGCAAGTTATCTGTTTCGGGCTTCGACGCTTTTGGGACAACAGCCACCCGGTCTTGGAGACCGGCTCATTACGCTGAACGTCAACGGCCAGCAGCGCCGAGTGGACGTCATGAAGCAGGAAACCCTGGCCTGGACTCTCCGCTACAAGCTCGGGCTCACCGGCACCAAGCTGGGCTGTGACCGCGCCGAGTGCGGCGCGTGCACGGTGCTGATTGATGACGTGCCTCACTACTCCTGCTCGGTCTTGACCCACACCGTGCGTGAGAGAAAAGTTGTAACCATCGAAGGGCTGGCGAGTTCGGACGGCACGCTGCATCCCGTGCAGCAGGGCGTGATCGATGAACAAGGCTTCCAGTGCGCATTTTGCATGTCCGGCTTCATTATGTCGGCGGTTGGCTTTCTCAAGACGAATCCGAATCCGACTCGATCAGAGATGGCGCATGGTCTCTCCGGCAATCTGTGCCGCTGCCAGGACTACGACAAAATTCTCACTGCAATGATGCGCGGCGCAGAAAACATGAGGAAGGTCCATCATGTCTAACTCAGAGTGGAAGCCCAACCAGCAGAAATTTGGATCGCAATACAAACTGATCGGCAAGAACTACCCGACGCCGGATCTCTACGCGAAGGTGACCGGCAAAGCGAAATATGCCGAGGATTTTCGCGTCGATGGCATGTTGTTCTGCAAGTTGCTGCTGAGTCCCGTGCCCCACGGGCGCGTGAAACATCTGGACGTCAGCAAGGCTCTGGCGATTCCGGGAGTGAAAGCCATTCTTACGCAGGACGATCTTCCCGCGCCGGCCGACAGCGTGACCGATCTGGGCGTCGTGATCAAGGCCAATAAGCAAGGGGAAAAAGCGCTCACCATGGAGCCGCTGTATCAGGGCGAACCGATCTTGGCTGTTGCGGCCGTGGATGAATACACTGCCGCGGAAGCGATCGAAGCGATCGACATCGAGTTCGAGCATCTTCCGTTTGCCATCGATCCGCTGGATACGCTGCGTCCGGGCGGGCCCAACCCGCGCGTGGACGGCAATGTCTGGGTGCGGCCGCAGATGCCGCAGCCGAAGCCCGGAGAGAAACCGCGGAGCCCGCCACCACCCCACGTCGGAGAACTCAAGTGGACTGACGCCGACTTTGCCGAAGCCAAACATGGCCGTTTGCCCATGGGGAAAGCGCAGGACGAGTGGAGTTTCGGCGATCTGGATGCTGGCTTCAAGAGTGCCGCGTTGGTTCTCGACGAAACATTTGTCACACCCGACACCAGTCACGAAACGCTCGAGCCTCGCACCGCTTTGGCTTATTGGCAGAATGGCAAGGTCTTCGTTCACATGGGAACCCAGAGCACAGTGCAAACGCTCGCCAGCCTGGGTCGCTGGTTGAACATGGATCCCAGCCAGATTGTGCTGATCAGTGAGTACACTGGAGGCGGATTCGGCAGCAAGGCTACTGGTTATATCTTTGCGATTATTCCGGCGCTATTGTCGAAGAAAGCCAATGCGCCAGTGATGATGCGCATCAGCCGCGAAGAAGAGCATTTTATCGGGCGCGCGCGTC
>CAVQHS010000014.1:0-14753 GCA_963712385.1 uncultured Acidobacteriaceae bacterium | reverse complement strand
GGACGGTGGGCTTTATCCTGGGTAGGACATTCTTGAACTCCCGCCCTCGCTGTAACCTGTTGAATCGACAATGCTACGTTCTGCTCGGCAATTCTCCCAAGTGCTTGAGAATGCTCGTTACCGCTGGCCTTCGTAATCGGCAGGTCAGCGGTTCAAGTCCGCTCGTCGGCTCCATTCTTTCAATCGCTTACCAGCTTTTTCACGGCATCCTCAATTCGTTGTGACCTTACTATCCGGACCCAAACTGAACCGCCACCAAAACTAGGTATAGCCGAATCCAAGACTGCCCTAACTCCTAGTTCTCTCCTCCCGGTGCGCTGCCGCCCCACAGCGCATTGTTGCTATACATCCCGCTGCCACCCCAGAGTGCATTTCCACCCCAAAGCGCGTTGGTTCCTGAAGGCGTGCTGCCGCCCCACAACGCATTCGATCCCCAGGGCGCGCTTCCACCCCACAACGCATTCGTCCCCGAAACTGAATTGCTGGCCGCCGCAGCAGAGGCGCCCGTGCCCACTACAAATTGCGAACTTCCCCACACCACGCTGTTTGACCAAGTGGTCGATGTGTTCCACACCGCGGATGGATCATCCACCATCTGCACGTTCCCCGCGCTCACAAAGGTCGCCACCGGAGACATCGCCGTTTTGTTCGCCACATCGTTGTTTCCCAACGCAGCTTCCACATCCACGTATCCCGCGCCCACCGTGAACACGTCATCCTGATCGTTGTACGTGATGCCGGTGGTCGGATCCGTATAACTGCTATAGGCCGGCAGCGCCTTCCAGGCCGTTTTCATCAATCGCGCCTTCACTTGATCGGGTGTGAGACTTGGGCGAGCTTGTAGCAGATCGGCCACCACTCCGCTCACCACTCCGGCAGCCATGCTGGTTCCGCTCAGCGTGAAATAGGTCGAAGAAGACGCGCTGCTGCCTCCATTCACATAGTAGCTATAAGGCACCTGATTCGCCGGATACTCGTTATATAAGGTCGATCCCGGCTCGTTCAACGAGACGAGCAGGTTCCCTGGCGCCACCAGGTCCGGTTTCACAATCGCATCTACAGCCGTCGGGCCTTTCGAACTGTAGCTGGCCATCACGTCGTCCTCGCGCGTGGGCGTGCCCATCGGCTTCATCGCGCCAACTGTGATCACATACGGATCGTTGCCCGGAGCGGTAATCGTTCCATATCCTTCCGTCGGCAAATACCGCCCATTGTTCCCCGCGGAAACGACTACCACAATGCCGTTCTTCCAAGCCGCCTCCACTGCCTGGCACAGGGGATCAAGCTTATAAGTCTCATAGATCGCGCGGCCCAGCGACAGGTTCATCACGCGGATGTTGAACAGCGGCTTCAACGCGATGGCTTCGTTGATGGCTTCAATTACCCCGCTGTCTGTGCCTTCCCCATTTTGATCGAGCACGCGAAGATTCACGATGTTAGCTTTCGGCGCAATGCCTTCGAACGTGCGCGTATACTGCGGCCCGGTCGAACTAGCTCCGTCGCCCGCAATCAACCCGGCAACGTGCGTGCCATGCCCGTATTGATCGTTCGGGCTAGCGTTTCCGGAAACAAAACTCTGGTTCCACACCACGCGCGACAGGCCCAGCAATCCGCCCTTGAGATCAGGATGGCTGTACACACCGCTATCGATCAATGCCACTCCAATACCTGCTCCCGTGTAGCCGGACTGCCACGCTGCAAATGCGTTCACCGCCGGCGCGGCGTTGCTCAGCGTAGGTGCAAGCGTCCGGTCAAGGCTGATGTACTTCACGTCGGCTTGATTCGAAAGCGACAGGATATTCTGCAGCGGCAACTCCGCTACGATTCCGTTCACCAGCGGCAGGCTGTTCAAGATCGATCCCAGCGTCCCCAGCAGATTCAGGTCCAACAGGCTGGGCGCGCTGTTGTACTGCACAATCACCTGCGCACTCGAGGCATTCAAATTCTGCAGGTCCGGCGACAACTTCGCATTGTTCCCCTGTGCCCACGAGAACGTCCCGAACAAAAACAACATCAGAACCAAGAACTTTTTCATAATTCCCCAGTACTCGCGCAGCAAGGCCAACACCGCGCAGTCGACTATCGTCCGGTTGTACAGCCTGCAGGCGCATCTCCAACTACGCGGCAACGACATCGAGATGAATCAACAAGATGGAGGGTTTGTGTGCTTTTGCGCTAGGACAGATTGTCCCATCCGCGAGCCACGGGGACACTTTGTCGCGGTCGCCGGCCAATTTGGTTGGCCGCATCGAAGGTAACCACAGTAACCGCAACCCCAGGTTTTACGCGCTCGAAACGGGCTTACTTGCCTGAGAATCTACTTATCTTTTTATCTTTATCTTCCATGCTTCGCAGCCAGCCATCCCTTCGTCGGGCCGCGGCGCGCGCCTTCGTCGCGGCCACCTTTCTTGTGGCTGCCGGATGCTTCTTTTTCGCATTCACTCATTGGCAACCGGACGAAACCGTCCGCTTCCTCTGCTATCTCGCTCTCGCCGTGCTGGCCTCGCCGCTCAAAGTCAGCTTGCCCGGTGGAACGCTCTCCGTAAATTTTCTCTTTACTCTGTTAGGCATCCTCGAACTGAACCTGCCGGAAACTTTGCTGCTCGGCTTTGCCGCCACACTCGTCCAATTCTGCTGGCGCCCATCTCGGCAACTGAAGCCCATCCAGCTGGTTTTCAACCTGTCGCAGGTGACAGTCTGCAGCGCCGCCGCCTATGGCGCATATCAGTTCGTATCGATTCATATTCTTCATGCACCCGGCCCGCTGGCCCTACTCTGCGCCGCTCTGACTCATTTCGTCTGCAACACTATTGCGACCTCCACAGTAATCGGCCTCACCGAGAACGTCCCTATCTCGAAGGTGTGGAGCGATTCCTACTTGTGGTCGTTTCCCTATTACATGGTGGGCGCAGCAATTGCGGGTCTAATCAGTTTTCTCAACAGCCACATCGGCTATCAATCATCCTTGTTGATTCTGCCGCCGATTTATCTCTTGTACCGCTCCTATCGCCTGTATCTCGGCAAGCTCGAGTCCGAGAAGAAACACGCCGAGCAGGTCTCCAATCTTCATCTCCGCACTATCGAGGCTCTGGCTCTCGCGATCGGAGCCAAGGATCAGACCACCGGGGAGCACCTGCAACGTGTCCGCGTCTACGCCATGGAGTTGGCTAAAGAGTTGGGACTGAGCGCCGACGAAACCGAAGCACTCCGCGCCGCCTCCGTGCTTCATGACATCGGCAAATTGGCAGTTCCCGAGCATATCATTTCAAAACCGGGCAAACTCACTCCGGAAGAATTCGAGAAGATGAAGATTCACCCGATCGTGGGCGCAGAGATTCTCGAACAGGTGGAGTTTCCGTATCCCGTCGTCCCCATCGTGCGTGCCCATCACGAAAAATGGGATGGCAGCGGCTATCCCAATGGCCTGAAGTGTGAAGCCATTCCGATCGGCGCGCGCATACTCTCCGCCGTTGATTGCCTCGATGCTCTAGCCTCCGACCGCCAGTACCGCAGAGCTCTCCCACTGGATCAAGCCATGGCGCGCGTAGCCTCAGAGGCAGGCAGCAGTTTCGATCCGCGGGTAATCGAGATATTGGGCCGCCGCTATGTCGAGCTCGAAAAGCTAGCCCACGAGCATCCCATCAAAGCTCCGCCGAAATTATCGATTGACGTGAAGGTAGCGCGCGGCTTCGCCCCCGACGCGGGTCTGGCGGAATCTGAGCGTCCAGGGGAATCTGCGCAAATGTCAGAACGAGATGTCATCCCCTCTGTCAGAGAAGCTCACAGAGAAGCTCAAGCTCTCTGCAGTCTAAGCGAGCGCGCTGGCTCTCTTCTGGATCCCGACGATATCTTTTCCCTGCTTTCAGGCCGCGTCGCGCGCCTCATCCCGCACGACTCTATCGTCCTCTACCTGCTAAGAAACGATGTGCTGATCCCTGAGTTTGTGGCCGGGCAAAACCACGCGCTGTTCTCTTCCCTGAGGATCCCAATGGGCGAGGGCCTCTCCGGCTGGGTCGCGCAGAATGGAAAACCGATCGTGAACGGCAATCCGTCAGTAGAACCAGGTTATCTGAATGACCCGCTCAGTTACAGCACTCTCCACTCAGCTCTGGCCGTTCCCGTCTCAGGCCTTGCAGGAACGATCGCCGTGCTGGCAATCTATTCCTCAAGTCCCGACGCGTTCACCCGCGAACAACTCCAGATTCTCGAAGCCCTAAGCTCCAACATTGCGCCAGCAATCGAGAATGCCGCGAAAATGCCATCAAGAACGAACAACCTAGCGAAGCTCTCAGCAGCTGCAAGATAAGAAAAAACCGAAGCAGACAGGCTTCGGCAACCGCTAAACACTTGCACCGTCTGGGCAACCTTTACCAGATTCTTACATCGAACTTAGCCGGTGTTTGAGGTCGCCACTCGTGTTTCCGTCCAGCGAAATACGTCTGCCTGGATACGTCCCGGAAAGCGCGCGGGACGCTGTGCAAGATTCTGCGGATCTAGTTCGCATGAAAGTATTGCTGGTCACTTCTTTCCCTCCGAGCCGCGGCGATCTCAATGAGTACGGCTATCACTTGGCGTCTTCTTTGCGGGAAGATCCGGACGTCGACCTCGTCATCCTGGCCGATGAGATTGACGGCAATCGGGAATTGGACGGTTTCCGTGTCGAGCGGTGCTGGCGCTTCAATTCTTCCCTGAATACTCTGCGTCTTCTATCGGCAATTCGGCGGCACAGGCCCGATGTCGTCTGGTTCAACATTGGATTTTCCACCTTCGCGCGCAGCCCGATTGCGGCGTTTCTGGCCTTAGCGTTGCCGGCGATGGCTCGCTTCTCGGGCTACTACACGCACATCACGCTGCACACGATCTTCGAGCGAATTGATCTGAAGGATGCGGGCATTCGCTGGCCGGGCCTGTACCGGACTGCCGGGCGAGTCGGAACGCGTTTGCTGCTGTTTTCAGACGACGTCTCAGTGTTGCTGCCCTCCTTTCGCGATGACCTTATTCTCAACTACGGAAAACCGGCGCAGAGAGTGCAGTTTCGCCCGCACGGGACATTCGAGGCTGCGCCATCTTGCACTCGCACGCTTCTCAACGGCGCCGAGCGCATTATTCTGGCTTTCGGCTACTGGGGCACGTACAAGCGAATCGAGCTGCTGCTCGAGGCGATGAACGAGGTTGTGCGGCATGTGCCGAACGCCGTGCTGGTTGTCGCCGGAACTAATCATCCCAGTACTCCCGGCTATTTGGAGTTTCTGCAGAAACAGTGGGCGGACCGCTCCTGCGTGCGATTCCTGGGTTACGTACCGGAAACCGAATTGCCTTCTCTGTTTGGCAATGCTTCCGTTCTGGCGCTTCCTTATTCTTCGGCCGCGGGCACGAGCGGCGTCATGCATCAGGCTTGCCAGTATGGATTGCCCATGGTGGCGGCGGCGATTCCTGAGATTGTCGAGATTGCGAAAGAGGAAAAGGTCGCCGTCGAATTTTATCCGCCGGGGGATGAAAGAGAATTGGCTCGCCAAGTGATCCGCCTGCTGAGTTCCGATCAGCTTCATTGCGAAGCTTCCCAACAGAATTTGCGCGCGGCCGGAATGACGCCAATGTCCCAAGTGACAAGGGGATATGTGCAGCTTTTTGCAGAACGAGTTCGTAACTTCAATGCCCAGGGAGCTGAACAATGAAGTATGCGGAACAAGTGAAAACAAATGTTCGACGAAGTGCGAGGGGAGTGGTTCTTAGGTTCTGGGATTCAAGAAGCCAATGGAGGGGTCGCGCGATATTACTTCAGCGACCGCGAACGTAATGCGCCCGTGTCGACAGAAATTACCGGTTATGCGATCAGCGCGTTGGTGAATTTGTACAGGCAGACCTCGGACGCTGGTTATCTCGATGCCGCGATCAGGGCGGGGACTTACCTGGTGGCTTCATGGGACGACACATGTGCGGCAATGCCATTCGAGTGTGACGGTGAGGGCCAGAAATTCTCATTCTTCTTCGATAACGGAATCATTATTCGCGGGCTGTTGTCGCTTTGGCGCGAATTCAAGAAGGAAGAGTTTCTCGAGACAGCAATTAAAGTGGGCGATTCGATGGGGTGCGATTTCGTGAGCGAGGATCGCTTCGCCTCTATTCTCGAAATGCCCGGCAAAACGGCATCGCCGCTCGATTGCGCGCGCTGGTCGAGATCATCGGCGTGCTATCAGCTCAAGGCGGGATTGGGATGGTACGAGCTTTGGCAAACCACTCACGAAAGGCGGTATCTTCAGTGCTACCGGCGAATGCTCGATTTCTCGCTGGCCACCCACACTTCTTTTCTGCCCGGGGTCGACGACGAATGTCTGGTGATGGATCGGCTGCACGCGTTCTGCTACTTCCTCGAGGGATTGCTCCCGGTTGCGGATGAGCCTGCGGCTGCGGACGCGATGGCGTCTGGTATTGATCGCGTCGCCGGATTTGCCCGCGGTATTTCGCCGAAGTTTCTGCGGTCCGACGTCATTGCACAGTTGTTTCGCGTGCGACTGTTTGCCGACCAGTTGCGAGTGCGCACTCTGGACGTAGCGGCAGCACAGAGCGAAGTTGCTGTGCTGCGAACTTTTCGATCGGACGATCCCGACCCACGACTGAGTGGTGGATTTTGGTTCGGGCGCAAAAGCGGTGAGATGCTTCCTTTCATGAATCCAGTATCGACGGCATTTTGCCATCAGGCGCTCGAGATGTGGGAGCAACGCGGGGCGCAGAGATTCCAGTGGGAAGGTCTGATCTAGCAAAGCGAACGTGGAGCGAATAGGAAACGGCGCGGCTTCGAGCCGCGCCGTCGATTTTACGCAGCTCTCATCACAGTTTCCGCAACGGCTGGATCCAAAAGAACGACGGAGGGCTCATCCGTCAAAATACGCGCAATTCTCTTACTGGCCTGGCCGTCGCCAAACAGATTGCGGTGCTGCGCCATCTGATGATAAGTCACTGGATCGTCCATCAGATCGGTGAATGCCGCAACGATGGAATCGGCCGCAGTCCCCACGATTTTCGCCGCTCCAGCTGCAGTAGCCGCCGGCCGATCGCTCACGTTGCGCAATACAAGTGCCGGCTTGCCCAGGCATGGCAGTTCCTCCTGCAGGCCACCGGAGTCGACCATGGCGAAGTAGCAGGACTGAGCAAGAGCGATAATCTCGCGATATCCGAGCGGCGCCGTCAAAGTGATGTTTCTGATGCCGTCAAGATGGCGCCACACCGCCGCGGTCACGTTCGGATTGGGATGCACCGGCAGGACAAAATGCGCGGTATTGCGATACCGTCGCGCCACAATCCGGATTGCTTCGCAAATACTTTCGAGAGCAGGCCCATGATTTTCGCGACGGTGAACCGTCACGAGAATAATTCGTTTATCTTCAAAGGGCACGTCGCGCAGAACCGACTCCTTGACTACGAATGGTTGTACCGCCACATAACGCAACGCATCGATACAAGTATTTCCGGTGATGTAAATCGATTCGGGACTCAGGCCTTCGAGCAGCAGGTTCTCCTTGTCGCCCAGGGTCGGCACGAAATGTAAATCCGATATCACGTCGATGACCCTGCGATTGACCTCTTCGGGGAAAGGCTCGTACTTGTTGTGCGAACGCAATCCCGCTTCGATGTGCGCAACCGGAACCTTGGAATAACGACCGGCCATCGCTCCGGCTGTAGCCGACGCAGTATCGCCCTGAACCAGCACCCAATCGGGCTTTTCCTGCGCAATCACGTCTCCCAGTTGGGCAAGCAGCCGTGCAGTCAGGTGGCAGAGTTGCTGGTTGTACGACATCACGCGCAGGTTGTAATCGGGCTCGATGCGGAAGAGCGACAGAACCGAGTTCAGCAATTCTTCGTGCTGCCCAGTCACGCATACCACACATTTCGCTTCTGGCTCATTCCGCAAAGCGTGCAGCACAGGCGCCATCTTGATGGCCTCGGGACGAGTGCCAAAAACCAGAAGAAAGGTTTTTTGCTTCATGGCCTCGTCCCGCATCACTCAGATGTTCCCTCTTGGAGGGGCACGTTGGGTAACCCGCGGGGCGAAGCCGTCTCCACGGCTCGCTCGGCATATGCGCCGTTTAGTTCATGCCATCTTACCTTGAATAGTTCCACGAGCATGCGCGCTCCGTCTCGATATGGCCGAATCTTTGAGTCCTCAGCGTAGTAGGTGTACTCCACCGGAATTTCTTTTACGCTGAAGCCGAACTTCTTGGCGAGGAACAGGACCTCGGCATCGAAACCCCAGCCGCTGATTTTCTGCAACGGAAAAATTGCCTTCGCCGCCGCGCGCGTGTATCCCTTGAATCCATTCTGCGTGTCTTTGTAGTTCAGGCCGAGAATGCTGCGCATCAGGAGGTTGTAAAAACGCCCGTTGACTCTCCGATACCAGGGTTGGGGCTGCACTTGCAGATTGCGATCCACCCAACGCGAGCCGATCGCGATATCGGCGCCACGGTCGATCGCTTTAAGCAGCTTTTCCGCGTCGCTAATGGGCGTGGAGTCATCCGCATCGGCGAAGAAAATTACATCTCCGGCGGCGTGTTGCACCCCGTCACGGATGCTCCAGCCTTTGCCGCAGTTGACGGAATTATCAACCAGGCGAATGAAAGAATATTCTCGAGCGAAACTGCGAGCTACGTCCGCAGTTTTGTCTTTGGAACCGTCGTTGACAACCACGATCTCGATATCCCAGGATTTCGCTTGCCTAAAAGCGATGATGGATTGCAGCGTACGAGGCAGGCGCTTTTCCTCGTTATACGCAGGAATCACGATACTGCACGAAGGGCGTGTCATATCGCATTCTTGGATGCGAAACAAGCACGCCGCCGCTAGCCGCGCGGCGCGAACATTTACCTTAGGGAAGTAGCATTCGCGCTGTAGGCAGGGGATACGGTGACTTCCTGGGGCCGAACATCCAGCGGTTCCTCGCCTTCGGCGACGGAGTGTTCTGCGACCGATTTCTTGCGGAGGCCGAGCCATAGGACGATCGTGACAATACTGGTGCCGAACGGCACAATCCCCCACATAATTCCCTGCCATGCAGGAGGCTCAAGAGGGGAAGGGATCTTCGTTGCCTTGGGAACTCCGAGCGTAGTCCAGACAGTAGTTTCGCCGCGGTTGAAGGTATCGATCTGCCGCCAGCCAGCGAAGGTCAGAATTGGTTCGTAATACGAGTCGTGCACGAATATGTATTTGAGTCCGTATTTGTCAGCATGTTCGAGGATTTCGGTGAGAGCCTCCATGCCCTGTGAGTGATAAAACTTTGCGCTGCTCAATTGGCCGACCCCGTGGCGCGTCATCTCCGGCAGCATACGCGCCGAGTTGTATTCACCGTCGATGCTGGGAGCACTCGTGTAACACGCGATCTTCGACATGGCATTTGCATAGCCCAGCGTCAAGTAACGATACTGATCGCGTCCGTCTGAATTCAGAAACTTGACGATGGGATCGACATCCGGTTCCGCTCCAACCAACGGGAAGTAGACGTTCCACGCAACGGCCAGTGCTCCGCCGGCGACCACCAGCACGACCAGAGAACCTGCCATGGCAACGCCGAAGCGGTCAATCAAGTGCGCCGCCAACAGGCCGACAAAGGGCAGCGCCAGCAAGACAGCCCAGAAGGTAAATCTCTCGAAGGTGAGCACTTCGAATGCCCGGCCCAACAACCATCTTGGCAGCGGCGTCGTGCCACCGAGGCCGAAGAGCAACGCAAAATAGAAGCCCAGCAGCAGCGGCCGCAAGCGCCGTTCGCCTCCCTTGTAAAAGATGTAGGGCAACGCAAGAGTCATAACGCCGAACGGGATGAGCCAATAGTGAAGACCCCAGATCGGCTGCTGGATAAAATTTGCGCGGCTCAAGTGCGGAATCGGCACCTGGTGGATTGGATCTTTCAGCATGATCAGGAAGTAAGGCAAGAGCACCACAAGAATTCCGCCGCCGGCAGCGGCGCCGAAGAGAACAATCCGGCGAAGAGGAACGAGTAGCGATTCGCCCGGATGCACAGCGCGATAATCGGCAACCGCAAGCCAGGCGAGGGGGAAAACGAAAAACACGACGCCAAACAAAAGCGTTGCGTGGTGCGCCGCTGCGGCTGTGCACGATATTGCCAAGCCCAAAATTAAGTCGCGCGATTTCCCATGCACCACGTACCAATAGATAAAGGGGGTTGCTAGCAGGAAAAGCGATGTCGCCGAAGTTGTCCCAATCTGGCCATCCTGATACACCAGCAAACACAGCGATCCGATGAAAACCGAGCAGAAAGCGGCGTAGCTGGCCGCGCGTTCGTTGACCCAAAGCTTGGCAAATCCGTATACGCCGATAGGCAGCAGAAGAATGACAATTCCCTGCACCAGCATGAATCCGAAAGTCAGCCCGATGACATGAGAAAACATCGCAATCCACTGATGCGTCAAGGGAGGGTAAGTCGTTTGTGAGAAACCAGCGAATGATTTCTCGTTCCACGGATTAAACCAATGGTGTGCATAGTGCGACGCCATGGACATGTGGAAGTTGGCGTCAAAAGTATTCGCGGGGAGTTGCATGATGAGCAGCGGCCCGTGAAAGCCAAGGGCGCACAACACGATCAGCCACAGCGGTATGGGCGGGCGGAGCGGATGCGAAGTATGGGTAGAGTCCATCTCTGAGAGGGCGCTTTCTCTGAGATCGATTTTTTGCTGCCAGCATTCCGATGCCGAAAAGCGCCCTCGCGGTTGTTTTGAGTTCTCTCACACGGTTCTCCAGTCGGCCCATTTTCTTTAGGTGTCCAGAAATGTAGTGAAACACCAGTGTGTGACCGACACGGTCCGATGCGGTCGCGTGCAGTTTAACAGGGCCACCGGTCCTTAAACCGCTCGGCTGCTCGCAGAGGTTGATCGAATTTGATAGTTCGATTTCAACCGTTACATATCCTCGTAACTGACGTTGTGGCATATTACAAATCGAGACATCCCCCGCCCGACCGTTATTCCGCCATCGAGCAACCCCACCCGATTGTTTTCTTTTGCCGGTCAAGTAACGTTCCGGCCAGAAGAATCACTATGGAAGCAAGGCAGAGCTCTCCAGACCCGGCGGCAGATTCGAAATAGCTGTCGGCAGTTTCGAACAATCTTGGCACGGAGACTGTGCCGGCTTTCCCACTGTTTTCGGCGGCGTCTTATTCGGGGATTCGCGCAGCGGCAACCTTGGCCACACATCGCCCGTTCTGCTTGCAGTTTGTCGAACAAATCGAAGCTACGACATTTTTGCGGTTGCAGGCAACCCCGTGATTGTTGTGCAGAAACCTGAAGGGACAGGCGATACAAAGAGGTTTCGTTTGATCGACGAAAAGTTTGATCAGCGAAAGGTTTGATCAACGAAAGAAAGCAGGAAAGCAAACATGCCCAGCTACATCGTGATTCGCCTGGTTCCTGATTCACCCGTGGATGCGGCCACGTTTAGTTCTTACCTCGATGGGCTCCAGATCCAAGTCTATCGCGCCGGCGAGGCGCTGACAGCGGCGAATCTTCTGGGCGAGACGAACGTGCAAGGTAATGGTTCGATCCCAGGGCTCACCCTCATTCAAGTGCCCTGGTATCAGGGCACCTACGTAGCTTCGGTTTCCAAAGTCGTCGAAACGCCGACGCAGGAGGCGTCTTCCACCGATTACGGAACAACTCTCGTTCTTGAAGATGGCAACGGAATCGCCTACGGATCGATGGTGACCTGTCCGGCAAATACCCAGCTTTTCACCGAGAATACGGAGGTCCAAGAGGTCCTTCCATCGCCGTCGCCCAACGCAACGGTCACGCTCACCCAGAATATTGCTGGTTTTGTGGCGGCAGGTACAGCGGTTACCTTCTCCTTTGCCTATGGCTCGAACAGTTACGATGCGAGTGCGCCGTCGTCCATTACAGTCAACTACACGGGGAGCAATCCTGGATTCTCATTCAATTTAAGCGTTAACGGTAACGTCAGCGGCTCTCAGAACGTGGCCTTCACAGCTACCGATGGCATCGCCGTCGGCATGTTGGCCACGCTCACGGTGGCGTCGGCGGGATCGAGTATTCCGGCCAACACGACGGTGACCGCTATAAACAGCAATACGTCGATCACGCTCAGTAACTCCGTCACCTTATTGACAGGCGTGGAAGTCACGTTTACCGCCAGTTTAAATCCCGGGATTGTTCAGCACGTCGAACAAGTGCCGTTCGACGCGGGGTTCGTTGAGTTCTATGTTCCGATCCTCATGTCGGTAGCCACTGCCGTCATCGCTATCAGTCCCGACCCAGCCTTGGGCACCTACCTCGATGTTTCCGTGGTGGCCACAAGAAATAGCGTGACGATCCCAGTGCAGAGCGCCTTCTATAACGTTCCCTATGACTCAGGAGCGCCCCCCAACCCCGATCAGTTTCAGGGGATTCCACTGGAACAGACTAGTTTGTATATCGAACTGCCTGCCCCGCCCAGTGCGAACACCGTTAGTCTGACCATCCCCACGGACGGCACTCCGCCCGCATTCGATGCCTTGTATGCGGCGATGAAAGAAGCGATCCCGAATGACCCAACATACTTCCCGGCAACTACCGATCTCAGCACGCTATCGGCGCAGGATTGCACCCGGATGGCGTATGACATCGTGTGGGGCCAGCAGAGCAATATCTTGCCCGTGCCCCCCGACCCCCTGGAATCGCTTTACACGAACCCTCCAAACCCAGGAGGCACTAGCAGTAGTGGTAGCAATAACAGCAACTATCTGGAAACCGATAGGCAAAAGTTCGAAGGGACGCTAAGCAGTTTTTACTCGACGCCCAACGCGACTGCGGAGCGGCTCACAAAATTTATCGCTGCGGCGTCGGCAGGGATCTTCTGCGAAACGACGAGCCTGAACTCCACGGCAGCACTACTGGAGTTCCCGGTGAATCCATCATCCACGTTCGCCACCGAGGTGGAAAGCGAACTTCTGGTTCAGGGACTCGGACTCAACAGCACCAGTGGCATCAATTTCGGAGTTCCAGCCGCCTTTTTCTATGCGCTGGCAGCAAACCTGGATAAATCTGCAACTGCGCAACAACGGTTTCAGCAGGCTACCGGGGACGCTATCGAACGGCTTCTGCAGCAGTTCAGCACGGCCGAAAATACGAATGTCATTAACGATTCCGAGGCCTTCGTAACCCCGAGCCTTAGCCCGCCAGCCATTACTTCCTTTCAAGCGGCGCGCCGGCTGGTTGCTCTCGCAGTTTCGGCGGCGTCCACCACCCCATCGGCCGGCGTTATTGCTGGAACGCCCCTGGCAAAGCTGATCGCAGATTGGCTCGCCACAACCGATCCCACGCCCACGCCGCCTCCAAATCCGCCGCTGACCTACGAAAACACAGATTTCAATATTTGGACGCAGCAACTGGCCAGCTCAGACCCGCAAGGTTATCTCTATCTCGACCTTGACGCCCTGACGCAGGGTTATGTCATTCCTCCTTTTACCGCCACTCCGACTGGCGCTCCCACTCCTGCCACACTCACCTTCTCTGCGCAAAACTCCGACGGGACGGCAGTTGGAATCGGCGTGGGAATGGCCGTCAGCGGAAACGATATCGCTCCGGGCACGGTGGTGACAGCGGTCAGCACCAGTGGTTCAACGGTGACGGTCACGCTCAGCCCTGCCGCGCTGGGCGGTGTGACTACCGTTAGTTTCAACGGCATCACAGCGATCACAACGGCGGATTGTCCCTCGGGAACCACGCTAAACTTTGCCTCGGGCTCGACAGTCGGAATTGTCAGCGGAATGTCGGTCTCCGGGCCGAATATCGCGCCGGGAACTGTCGTCAGCGCCGTGAATAATACGACCGGGGCCGTCACCATCAACCCAGCGGTCTCGTCCGATGTTCCCCTCGCTTCCGTGATCACATTCGTGACCACGCCCAGCACGTTGGCCGGCCAGATCTTTAATTGGTTGCCCTCGACCACGACTCCTGTCACGCCGAATCCGACTGTCAGTACGTTGATCCAGGTCACTGCGACCCAATGGACAAACTTCTTTACCCTTACGGGAAATCCAACCTGGCTGCCGCCCTTCACGCAACCCGTCGCACCTGGAGTTTCGCAGGGGCAAGTCGTACATAAACCCGGCTACACGGCGGCGCGCATCAAAGCGTTCATTCGGGCCGTACAGCAATTCTTTACAGTTTCGTCGGTGGCTACATCCGCTCTGCCACCCGAGCCGGGCGAGCCGACGACCTTCGGTCTGCCGGCGTTCGATCCCATCACTGCGGCTGTAAACAACATCCCCGGCACGTTCAAGTTCGGCGGCCTGTTATCGAACTCCAACTTGGCTACTGCGGTGGCGGATGTCTTTCCTACCGACCCGGAGTCGCGGGCGTGGCTTTTCGAGACGATGACGGCCATCAATCAACTCTACACAATTGCCCTCGCCGCTACGCCTCCAACTGTGACCAGCGGATTCACGCTGCCGGATCCCGTGAGCTTCCAGTTTTCCGTGACCGAGGCGCTTTATGCGCGCGGTTTTCGAAGCGCCAGCGATATCACCAAACTTTCCGGGGCCGATTTTCAGCAGGCCTTAACCGGCACTATTGCCTACGATTTTGCGAATGCGCTCTACGGGGCAGCAGGGACGAGCACGGCCCCTACCGGCTCCTCAGGAGGTTCGTTCCAGCCAATCAATCCTGATGGTTCGCTGGTCAATTGCGTGCCGCCGCCCTGCCTCTCACCCATGGGCCCTATCGCTTATTTGCAGGAGATGCTGAATCTCACGTCAG
>CAVQHS010000013.1:0-30266 GCA_963712385.1 uncultured Acidobacteriaceae bacterium | reverse complement strand
CAAGCACGCCGCCGCTAGCCGCGCGGCGCGAACATTTACCGTAGGGAAGTAGCATTCGCGCTGTAGGCAGGGGATACGGTGACTTCCTGGGGCCGAACATCCAGCGGTTCCTCGCCTTCGGCGACGGAGTGTTCTGCGACCGATTTCTTGCGGAGGCCGAGCCATAGGATGATCGTGACAATACTGGTGCCGAATGGCACAATCCCCCACATAATTCCCTGCCATGCAGGAGGCTCAAGAGGGGAAGGAATCTTCGTCGCCTTGGGAACTCCGAGCGTAGTCCAGACAGTAGTTTCGCCGCGGTTGAAGGTATCGATCTGCCGCCAGCCAGCGAAGGTCAGAATTGGTTCGTAATACGAGTCGTGCACGAATATGTATTTGAGTCCGTATTTGTCAGCATGTTCGAGGATTTCGGTGAGAGCCTCCATGCCCTGTGAGTGATAAAACTTTGCGCTGCTCAACTGGCCAACGCCGTGGCGCGTCATCTCCGGCAGCATACGCGCCGAGTTGTATTCACCGTCGATGCTGGGAGCACTCGTGTAACACGCGATCTTCGACATGGCATTTGCATAGCCCAGCGTCAAGTAACGATACTGGTCGCGTCCGTCTGAATTCAGAAACTTGACGATGGGATCGACATCCGGTTCCGCTCCAACCAACGGGAAGTAGACGTTCCACGCAACGGCCAGTGCTCCGCCGGCGACCACCAGCACGACCAGAGAACCTGCCATGGCAACGCCGAAGCGGTCAATCAAGTGCGCCGCCAACAGGCCGACAAAGGGCAGCGCCAGCAAGACAGCCCAGAAGGTAAATCTCTCGAAGGTGAGCACTTCGAATGCCCGGCCCAACAACCATCTTGGCAGCGGCGTCGTGCCACCGAGGCCGAAGAGCAACGCAAAATAGAAGCCCAGCAGCAGCGGCCGCAAGCGCCGTTCGCCTCCCTTGTAAAAGATGTAGGGCAACGCAAGAGTCATAACGCCGAACGGGATGAGCCAATAGTGAAGACCCCAGATCGGCTGCTGGATAAAATTTGCGCGGCTCAAGTGCGGAATCGGCACCTGGTGGATTGGATCTTTCAGCATGATCAGGAAGTAAGGCAAGAGCACCACAAGAATTCCGCCGCCCGCAGCGGCGCCGAAGAGAACAATCCGGCGAAGAGGAACGAGTAGCGATTCGCCCGGATGCTCAGCGCGATGATCGGCAACCGCAAGCCAGGCGAGAGGGAAAACGAAAAACACGACGCCAAACAAAAGCGTTGCGTGGTGCGCCGCTGCGGCTGTGCACGATATTGCCAAGCCCAAAATTAAGTCGCGCGATTTCCCATGCACCACGTACCAATAGATAAAGGGGGTTGCTAGCAGGAAAAGCGATGTCGCCGAAGTTGTCCCAATCTGGCCATCCTGATACACCAGCAAACACAGCGATCCGATGAAAACCGAGCAGAAAGCGGCGTAGCTGGCCGCGCGTTCGTTGACCCAAAGCTTGGCAAATCCGTATACGCCGATAGGCAGCAGAAGAATGACAATTCCCTGCACCAGCATGAATCCGAAAGTCAGCCCGATGACATGAGAAAACATCGCAATCCACTGATGCGTCAGGGGAGGGTAAGTCGTTTGTGAGAAACCGGCGAACGACTTTTCGTTCCATGGATTAAACCAATGCTGTGCATAGTGCGACGCCATGGACATGTGGAAGTTGGCGTCAAAAGTATTCGCGGGGAGTTGCATGATGAGCAGCGGCCCGTGAAAGCCAAGGGCGCACAACACGATCAGCCACAGCGGTATGGGCGGGCGGAGCGGATGCGAAGTATGGGTAGAGTCCATCTCTGAGAGGGCGCTTTCTCTGAGATCGATTTTTTGCTGCCAGCATTCCGATGCCGAAAAGCGCCCTCGCGGTTGTTTTGAGTTCTCTCACACGGTTCTCCAGTCGGCCCATTTTCTTCAGGTGTCCAGAAATGTAGCGAAAAACCAGTGTGTGACCGACACGGTCCCTTGCGGTCGCGTGCAGTTTAACAAGGCCACCGGTCCTTAAACCACTCGGCTGCTCGCGGAGGTTGATCGAATTTGATAGTTCGATTTCAACCGTTACATATCCTCGTAACTGACGTTGTGGCATATTACAAATCGAGACATCCCCCGCCCGGCCGTTATTCCGCCATCGAGCAACCCCACGCGGTTGTTTTCTTTTGCCAGTCAAGTAACGCTTCGGCCAGAAGAATCACTATGGAAGCAAGGCAGAGCTCTCCAGACCCGGCGGCAGATTCGAAATAGCTGTCGGCAGTTTCGAACAATCTTGGCACGGAGACTGTGCCGGCTTTCCCACTGTTTTCGGCGGCGTCTTATTCGGGGATTCGCGCAGCGGCAACCTTGGCCACACGTCGCCCGTTCTGCTTGCAGTTTGTCGAACAAATCGAAGCTACGACATTTTTGCGGTTGCAGGCAACCCCGTGATTGTTGTGCAGAAACCTGAAGGGACAGGCGATACAAAGAGGTTTCGTTTGATCGACGAAAAGTTTGATCAACGAAAGAAAGCAGGAAAGCAAACATGCCCAGCTACATCGTGATTCGCCTGGTTCCTGATTCACCCGTGGATGCGGCCACGTTTAGTTCTTACCTCGATGGGCTCCAGATCCAAGTCTATCGCGCCGGCGAGCCGCTGACAGCGGCGAATCTTCTGGGCGAGACGAACGTGCAAGGTAACGGTTCGATCCCAGGGCTCACCCTCATTCAAGTGCCCTGGTATCAGGGCACCTACGTAGCTTCGGTTTCCAAAGTCGTCGAAACGCCGACGCAGGAGGCGTCTTCCACCGATTACGGAACAACTCTCGTTCTTGAAGATGGCAACGGAATCGCCTACGGATCGATGGTGACCTGTCCGGCAAATACCCAGCTTTTCACCGAGAATACGGAGGTCCAAGAGGTCCTTCCATCGCCGTCGCCCAACGCAACGGTCACGCTCACCCAGAATATTGCCGGTTTTGTGGCGGCAGGTACAGCGGTTACCTTCTCCTTTGCCTATGGCTCGAACAGTTACGATGCGAGTGCGCCGTCGTCCATTACAGTCAACTACACGGGGAGCAATCCTGGATTCTCATTCAATTTAAGCGTTAACGGTAACGTCAGCGGCTCTCAGAACGTGGCCTTCACAGCTACCGATGGCATCGCTGTCGGCATGTTGGCCACGCTCACGGTGGCGTCGGCGGGATCGAGTATTCCGGCCAACACGACGGTGACCGCTATAAACAGCAATACGTCGATCACGCTCAGTAACTCCGTCACCTTATTAACAGGCGTGGAAGTCACGTTTACCGCAAGTTTAAATCCCGGGATTGTTCAGCACGTCGAACAAGTGCCGTTCGACGCGGGGTTCGTTGAGTTCTATGTTCCGATCCTCATGTCGGTAGCCACTGCCGTCATCGCTATCAGTCCCGACCCAGCCTTGGGCACCTACCTCGATGTTTCCGTGGTGGCCACAAGAAATAGCGTGACGATCCCAGTGCAGAGCGCCTTCTATAACGTTCCCTATGACTCGGGAGCGCCCCCCAACCCCGATCAGTTTCAGGGGATTCCACTGGAACAGACTAGTTTGTATATCGAACTGCCTGCCCCGCCCAGTGCGAACACCGTTAGTCTGACCATCCCCACGGACGGCACTCCGCCCGCATTCGATGCCTTGTATGCGGCGATGAAAGAAGCGATCCCGAATGACCCAACATACTTCCCGGCAACTACCGATCTCAGCACGCTATCGGCGCAGGATTGCACCCGGATGGCGTATGACATCGTGTGGGGCCAGCAGAGCAATATCTTGCCCGTGCCCCCCGACCCCCTGGAATCGCTTTACACGAACCCTCCAAACCCAGGAGGCACTAGCAGTAGTGGTAGCAATAACAGCAACTATCTGGAAACCGATAGGCAAAAGTTCGAAGGGACGCTAAGCAGTTTTTACTCGACGCCCAACGCGACTGCGGAGCGGCTCACAAAATTTATCGCTGCGGCGTCGGCAGGGATCTTCTGCGAAACGACGAGCCTGAACTCCACGGCAGCACTGCTAGAGTTCCCGGTGAATCCATCATCCACGTTCGCCACCGAGGTGGAAAGCGAACTTCTGGTTCAGGGACTCGGACTCAACAGCACCGGCGGGATCAATTTCGGAGTTCCAGCCGCCTTTTTCTATGCGCTGGCAGCAAACCTGGATAAATCTGCAACTGCGCAACAACGGTTTCAGCAGGCTACCGGGGACGCTATCGAACGGCTTCTGCAGCAGTTCAGCACGGCCGAAAATACGAATGTCATTAACGATTCCGAGGCCTTCGTAACCCCGAGCCTTAGCCCGCCAGCCATTACTTCCTTTCAAGCGGCGCGCCGGCTGGTTGCTCTCGCAGTTTCGGCGGCGTCCACCACCCCATCGGCCGGCGTTATTGCTGGAACGCCCCTGGCAAAGCTGATCGCAGATTGGCTCGCCACAACCGATCCCACGCCCACGCCGCCTCCAAATCCGCCGCTGACCTACGAAAACACAGATTTCAATATTTGGACGCAGCAACTGGCCAGCTCAGACCCGCAAGGTTATCTCTATCTCGACCTTGACGCCCTGACGCAGGGTTATGTCATTCCTCCTTTTACCGCCATTCCGACTGGCGCTCCCACTCCTGCCACACTCACCTTCTCTGCGCAAAACTCCGACGGGACTGCAGTTGGAATCGGCGTGGGCATGACCGTCAGCGGAAACGATATCGCTCCGGGCACGGTGGTGACAGCGGTAAGCACCAGCGGTTCAACGGTGACGATCACGCTCAGCCCTGCCGCCCTGGGCGGTGTGACTACCGTTAGTTTCAACGGCATCACAGCGATCACAACGGCGGATTGTCCCTCGGGAACCACGCTAAACTTTGCCTCGGGCTCGACAGTCGGGATTGTCAGCGGAATGTCGGTCTCCGGGCCGAATATCGCGCCGGGAACTGTCGTCAGCGCCGTGAATAATACGACCGGGGCCGTCACCATCAACCCAGCGGTCTCGTCCGATGTTCCCCTCGCTTCCGTGATCACATTCGTGACCACGCCCAGCACGTTGGCCGGCCAGATCTTTAATTGGTTGCCCTCGACCACGACTCCTGTCACGCCGAATCCGACTGTCAGTACGTTGATCCAGGTCACTGCGACCGAATGGACAAACTTCTTTACCCTTACGGGAAATCCAACCTGGCTGCCGCCCTTCACGCAACCCGTCGCACCTGGAGTTTCGCAGGGGCAAGTCGTACATAAACCCGGCTACACGGCGGCGCGCATCAAAGCGTTCATTCGGGCCGTACAGCAATTCTTTACAGTTTCGTCGGTGGCTACATCCGCTCTGCCACCCGAGCCGGGCGAGCCGACGACCTTCGGTCTGCCGGCGTTCGATCCCATCACTGCGGCTGTAAACAACATCCCCGGCACGTTCAAGTTCGGCGGCCTGTTATCGAACTCCAACTTGGCTACTGCGGTGGCGGATGTCTTTCCTGCCGACCCGGAGTCGCGAGCGTGGCTTTTCGAGACGATGACGGCCATCAATCAACTCTACACAATTGCCCTCGCCGCTACGCCTCCAACTGTGACCAGCGGATTCACGCTGCCGGATCCCGTGAGCTTCCAGTTTTCCGTGACCGAGGCGCTTTATGCGCGCGGTTTTCGAAGCGCCAGCGATATCACCAAACTTTCCGGGGCCGATTTTCAGCAGGCCTTAACCGGCACTATTGCCTACGATTTTGCGAATGCGCTCTACGGGGCAGCAGGGACGAGCACGGCCCCTACCGGCTCCTCCGGAGGTTCGTTCCAGCCAATCAATCCTGATGGTTCGCTGGTCAATTGCGTGCCGCCGCCCTGCCTCTCACCCATGGGCCCTATCGCTTATTTGCAGGAGATGCTGAATCTCACGTCAGCTTCAACGTGCGACAATCCTTTTCCCAAGGTCGGGCCGACGGACACGGCGCTGGGCACCGCAGTGGGGGCGCGGCGCGGACAGCTTGGCAACTTGCTGGCGACCTGCGCGAATCTGGAGACGCCGCTGCCCTTAGTCGACATCGTCAACGAGTGTCTGGAATATTTAGGAACTTCTCCTGCCACTCCCAGTGGAATCGTGTATGACACGTCTTCCGACAAACTAGCCGGACTCGAACTTTGCCGCGAGCAGGAATGTTCCGCCGAAAAAGATCGCGGATGTCACGACCCGGCGGCAGTTTTCGCGGCATTGCCCGAGTACTCAACCCCGGCCACGCCAGTCACCGGAATCAACGACTCCGTCGAGCCGCAGGTCTACAACAATTTGCAAACCGATTTTTCCTCGTGCGATCTGCCTTATTGCCAGGCCCTCGACGTATCGCGCACCTACTTGCGGCACTTAGGAACTTGCCGCTTTGAAGAATTAAGAACCTTCCGCAAGTGCATTACCGAGTTCGCGCTAAGCCCGGCGAATCCGCCTGCCAACTTCCAGTCTTATCTTTGGCGCTATCCGGTGCGAATCGAGATCGCCATCGAATACCTTGGCATCACCCCGCAAGAGTACTCGATGCTATTCCAGGGAACCACGCCGCTGCCCTGTGCAATCAGCCAGGATAGAACTACCTCGGCAAAGGTGTCGGTTGCCCAGCTATACGGGTTTGCTTCCGCTGCCACGGACGATTCGTGGACGAATGAAGTCACCGTCCTTTCGAAATTCTTAAGCTGCACCTGCCTGACCTACTGCGAATTTCTCGAATTGTGGAAGTCTGGATTTGTCCCATCGGCCGTTGCCAACAGAGAAAACGCCTACCCCGAGTGCGAACCTTGCTGCCTGGATAACTACCAGCTGCAAATCGGAGATAGCGATACACGCCAGCGATTGTTATTGGAATTGGCCGTGGTTATCCGCCTGTGGCGAAAATTGCAAGGCCTCTGCGGAGCACGATACACCTTCCAGCAGCTTTACGACATTTGCACCGTGTTCCAGTTGTTCAACAGCAGCGGGGTGATCAACCCCGAGTTCATCCGGCAACTCGCGGCTTTCCAGATTTTGCGCGATCACTTTCACCTGCCGCTGGTCGATCCCTCGGATCATGTGACGGGAACCAGCGGAGCCGATCGCACTCACCTGCTTGCCCTTTGGGTGGGCAATGGCGCCAAGAAATGGAAGTGGGCGGTTGACCGTCTGCTGGAGGGGATCGAATGCCACGCCCGCGACCGGTACGGTTGCAGGCATCCGCGCTCTGAAGGCTTGGCTCACATGGCCGACAACCTGGACGCACTCTCGCGCCTTGCCGGCTTTAATCCGCCAACCTCGACGAACCCGACTTCGACCGACACATGGAACAGCACTCCCGGCTGCACGCTGCGTTTTGCCGAAGTGCTGGCCAAGATCAGCGCATCGCGTTTCCGGATCGGAGAATTGCTCTATTTATTTAACGCCGTGCCATCCCAGGATTGCGAAGACCCCTTCCTGCTGCAGGATTCCGAAGATGCGTTGAACTATCCACTCGACCAGCCAGAGAGCGAGCCTCAGCACACGCTTTGGAAGTTGCGCGAGGCGTTGCTGGCGGTGGAAGTGCGCGAGGAAGAATTGTGCCACTGGACGTGGCCGCGGCTAGTGGACGAGTTCCGCGACAAATTTGGTTACGCGCCTCCGAGCGGCCAGGACCCTCTGCTTTCGATCGGGCAACATTTCTTTCCGGACATTCTCGAAGCTGCAGGCTTTGCGGTCAGCGGCCAGCAGCGCCAATACCGAACTACGCTTACCTCCAGCGCGTCCTGGAATTCGCCCGGAAGTCCCTTCCAATACGATTCAGGTTCGACGGAGTTGTGGACTCAACTGCCTCTGCGCGATGAGGCAGTGGCTGCCAAGCTCAGCCAGTTGCCCGAATTGAATGCCGCCGAACAAGTTGCGGTGCAGGATCTTTATTTCGCGCCGCGCCTCGATCTGGCGTTCCTGTCGTTTCTCTTTCCCGATTGGCAAAGCGCGGAGCTACATCTCATCCAGGAGCGCGAGGAGTCCAAACGCTGGGATTATTTCCTTCACCACTTCGTTCTGGCCAATGCCAGACGGAGAGTGATTGCGGAACACCTGGCGAAACACGTAGCGCACCGCACGGGCTACGATTCCGAAGAACGTCATGGCGAGGACCGTCCTCTCGCAGGTCGTCATCACGAACATCTGGAGGAAGTGGCCGCTTTGGTGTTGAGCAGGATTCTGGCGGACGAGAACACCGGAACACCGTGGGAGTCCTCTGGCGGCGGTGAGCCTCAAGTTATGTGGACTCCGCCACCTTCCGGCGGCGCGATCGCCGCGCTGTTGGGTTTGGTTGGAACCGGGTTGCTGGGCGAATATGAAATCGCCCAAACGAAGCGCAGTAATAAAGATGCTTCCACTCCGGCTACCGAGACGACCAGCAATTCTCAGATTCTCTGGCGGGAAGTGCGTGGCCCGCTTGAGGCTTTCGGGTACGAGCGTGATATCACGAATAGTCCAGTGCCGACGATTTTACCGTCGATCGCGCTTTCGCCCGCCGCGAACCCGCTGGTTACTTTTAATAATGGATATGCCGTCAAGAACAGCGATAGTCTGCGGCTGGGTGGCGCCGAAGCCATTCGCGTGCGCTGGTCGGGCGTGCTTTTGGTCGAGCGGGAGGGCGAATACGCCTTCCACGCCGGTGCGCCAACCGCGGACGGAGAGCGGCCCGATTTTGAGCTGGCCGAGAAATCCCAGTGGCGCTTGACGCTCAAGCGCGGCCAGAAGACTTGGACCGTGCTCAACCAACAGTGGCCGGGCGACAGCAATAGCGAAAGAAGTATGCCTCGCTTAAGGCCGGGAGCGTATCAGATTCTGATCGAATACGCGCAAGCCGCTCCCGATTTCACCGCTTCGCATCTGCATCCGCAGCACACCGGCTTCCAGGTCAAGTACGCTGGGCCGGATACCGACGGTTGTCTGCTCACGCTTCCCGTCAAACATCTGTACCGCGATTATCAGAACCAGACTCTCGATCAGGGAATTCAGTTCCTGGCTGGAAGCAAGAACGCACAAGCCTTTCTGAAGGCTTTCTACACCAGCACGCTGCGCGACATCCGGCGCACCTACCAACGGGCGTTCAAAGCGGTTCTGTTCGCAGGAAAGCTGGATCTTTCGGCGCGGAGGGATGACGAAGGCCAGTCTGAATTAGGTTACATGCTGGCGAACGGCTCCAAATTCGCGGGCTGTGGCTACTACCGGAGCAGCGGCACTTTTACGCAACAGCTGGCGAATTTCGACTTTAACTTCCTGCCCCTGCAAGACAATTACTATGCGCCTACTGCGGTGGCCGGGGATCGTTCGGATCCGTCTCTACAGCAAACGCAGGCGATGTTTGACTGGTGGGAACGACTTTTCGACTACGATTTGCTTCGAAAAGAAGTACGCACGTCGGGCCATGGGCCAGTGTGGCATCTGTTTCAGGAAGCGCTGGTACAGAACCCCACCAACCCGGCCGAATTACTGCAATACATCGGCGCGGACCCAAGATATTCCGCGCTCGATCTGCGTTTCTGCCAGGATCAAAACACCCCAATTTACCAAGTCACCAGCAGCAATCTTGAAGACGACCGCTGGCTAGTTAGGGTGTGGCATGCCGAGCGGTGGCTCCGCCGTTTGCAGAATCGCTTTCATCCGAAGGATATGTCGCAGGCGCGGCCCGATCTGTGGGCCTCGCCCGACCCGAGCTTAGTCCTGACCGCAGCAGGAGTTTCGGAAACCGGAAACGCAAATCTCTCCCAGTTTCTCGCAGAGGGCTTTCTCGAAAACGGCGAGCCACGCCGCTATCTGGATTTCAAGTGTCTCAACGATGGACTCAGGGAACGTGGCCGCCATGCTCTGATCTCCTATTTGTGCCGCATGAACCGGGTGTCTCTTACGTGGATGCCGAGCACCACCTACGCAACCGCCCCGAATGATCTGAGCGATCTGCTCCTGCTCGATGTGGAAACCGGAATTTGTGAAAGGACAACCCGAATCGCAGAGGCCATCTCCGCGGTGCAGGCCTTCATTCGCCGGAACCGGCTGGGGCTGGAGCACAAGTGGAAAGTAACTCGTGAATTCGCGCGGCTGTGGGACAGCCGCTTTGAAACCTATCACGTTTGGGAGCGCTGCAAGCGCCGGGAACTCTACCGCGAGAACTATATCGACTGGGCCGAATTGGACAAGGCCCGCCGCGTCGAGGCCTTCCGATTTCTTGAATCTCAATTGCGCTCTTCCACTCTCACTCTGGCCGCTCCGGGAGGCCTGGATTGGTGGGCCGATGATGATAAGTCTCTGGAAAAAGCGCCCAAACTTTTGCAACGGCGCGTCCCCTCTGAACTGCAGCCGCTCGTGCCGCCTCCTCAATCCGTAACTCGGGAGGGACTTGGTACTCTTGGCAGTCCGGAGTATGCCGGTCGGCCGACTTGGCTGGCGGCTGTGCCCCAGTCGGGTACAAGCAGCTCAGGCTCCAATCCTACTAATCCCAGCTCAGGCAATCCCGGCTCCGGTAGCCCCGGCTCCGGTAACCTCAACAATCCCACTCCGCCTTCGAATACGCCGGGCACTGCGGCGGGGAGTTCCACAGTCGTTCCGGCGGTGACCAAGCCCACCGCCCTGTCTCTGGTGGAAGCGGCCGCCACAGGCGGCACGCAACCGCAGCAATTGCCATTCTGGATGGAATCGGCGATGAAACTGGGCACACGCTTCCTGCGCATTGCCGCTGCAGGAATTCCGCAAGCCGCGCTGGCATTTGTCCCTCATGGAGACGAGGCTAAAAGTGCCTGCTGCCGCGAGTGCGGCTGCGATCATCCCGTGCTTATGGATGAGTACTATTTCTGGCTCATCAACACGGAGTTCTATGACTACACCGACGAAACCGACTACCAAAGCAATGCCACCGTAAGCTTTACCGGCAGCTACCAGTTTGGTTTTCAGGATTCCTATTACGATCAATTCCAACAACAGTCGGGGGAGTGGAACGACGAGGATCAGGTTCCGTCATTGCTGGCCAGGTGGCAACCCAATCCGGCCGTGCGTCTCGCCTGGTGCCGCGTTCACAACGGCCAGTTCGGACAGCCGCGAAGATCTGCGGAGTATGTCGCGATTGCGAACCCCGCCGATCCTTTGAATCCGGCCGATCTGGTTTTTCTGGGCAGAGGCGGAGACTCGCTTTACTTTCAGGTGTCTGGTTATGCCAGCCCATTGCCTCCCGGTTACGGTACGGCGAACGGAGGTCTGGACCCCTCACCGCCGGGCTTCCGCTACGATCTTCCGACGGACGATGCCGTGGCGCTTCCGCAGGTGATGAAGCTGCCGGTCCCTACTACGACTTACCCAGGCGGGCTGAACTCTTATCCCTTTTTCGCTTATCACGATCCCGGCGCTCGTCTGTTTCCGGCTTCGTGGTTCGCTCCGTCCCTTCTGGTTGCCGATGCGCTGCGCGCGGACTGCCGCTACGAACTCGCACTGCGATGGTACAAGCGGGCCTTCGATCCTCTGCAGCAGGATTGCGCCTGGATGCATTGTCCTAACAACGATCAGGATTCGACGCCGACAACCGATGAAATCGCAAAAGAGGCCTATCTCATTTGGGAGCAGCATGGCCGTCCGCCCGCGGAACAGAACGAAGATTGGTTTGAAGCCATCACAGAGCTGAAAACACAGCACAGCGTCGGCGCTATACCGGCTGAGGGCGAGGGTGGAAGCACGCCGACGGGCGCATGTTGCGACAGCACAAAAGTCACTGAAGAAGTAGCGCGTCACCGCTCGTTGACCTTGCACTTTTGCCACACGCTCTTGGAGTGGGGCCATGCTCTCATGAGGCGGCGGCGCTCGCCGGAAGCCTTTCAGCAGGCCCGGCTACTTTTCGATACTGCAGCGAAAATCGCGGGGCGGCGTCCGCAGACCATCCTTCTGCCCGAGCCGGCGACCGCACAGCCGGTTTCCACCTTCACTCCCGCGTTTGCTCCACTCAACCCGCGGCTGCTGGATCTCTACAGCCTGGTGGCGGACCGACTGGGATTGATTCACAACTGTCTCGACGCGCGCCGCCTGCGCAATGGCTGCCTGAACGTCGATATGCCATATTTCGGCGATAGCCCATGGCGCGAAGGCTGGCGGGCGGCTCCCAGTTACTGCGCCGACGAAGAGGAGTGCTGCCGGCCCAGTCCTTACCGCTTCACCTTCCAGATCCAGAAGGCCCTCGAAATGGTTGGCCGACTCCGTGATTATGAAAGCACACTGCTTTCTCTCCATGAAAGAGGCGATGCCGAGGCTCTGGCCTCGATTCATGCGGTACAAGAGCGGGAAATGCTCGCTCTGGCTCTGCCCATCCGGCAGGACCAGTGGCGCGATGCGGACTGGCAGGTTCAAGCGCTGCAGCAGGAGAAAGACCTCAATCAGGTCAATCTTCTTTATTACAACAATCTGTATCAAAACGGCCTGATCAATGACGAAATCCAGAATCTCAGTCTCGCCACCAATGCCATGCAAACGCGCACCAGCGCCAACATCGTGGAAGCGTACGGTGAGGCGCTGAAGGTCATTCCCGACTTCTTCGTGGGAGCCATGTCGACATTCAGCCAGATTCCCATCGGCACGAAGCTGGCCGGCCTGTTCGAAACCATTGGCAAGGTGATGCAGACCATTGCCGACATTCAGAGCGCAACTGCCGCCATCGACATGACACAAGCGGGTTGGGATCGCCGCTCGGCGGAGTGGTTCCACCAAATGCAGGTCTTACCCATCCAGATCCAGAAGACCGAACTGGAGATCCTCAAAGCACAAAGGCAGCGGGATGAGGCCATGCAGGAACTCAATAATCAACAGCGCAACATCGAGCACGCGACCGAAGTGTTGGATTTTCTGCGCGACAAGTTCACTGCCACCGACCTCTATCTCTGGCACTTGAAAGAGACGGCGACTCACCACTCGCGGCTCTATGACCTGACGCTTTGTGCGGCGCTGGAGGCCCAGCGGGCGTACAACTTCGAGCGCGGCCACACCACCCGCCGCTTCATTCCGGAGGAAACCTGGAACAACCTGCACGAAGGCCTGACGGCTGGGGAGAGGCTTGAACTCGCACTGCGCCAAATGGAGAAAGCCTACCTCGATGAAAACATAAGGGAATACGAATTAACCAAACACTTCTCGCTGCGGCTTCATTTCCCCATGGAGTTCATGCAGCTCAAGGCAACCGGGTGTTGCGTCATTGATATCCCCGAATGGATGTTCGATCTCGACTATCCCGGCCAGTATATGCGCCGAATCAAGAATTTGAGCCTGACCATTCCTTGCGTGACCGGACCCTACACTGGCGTGCATTGCCGGGCAACGCTGCTCAGCAGCATGACCCGCATCGATCCCCGTCTGGAAGTTCCGGTGACCCATTGTTGTTGCGATCGCAGGTCGGGCAACGGGTATGAAGCTTGCCCGCACGATCCCCGCATCGTTCGCTCTTATGGAGCCCGGGAAGCGATTGCCACCTCGAGTGGCCAGAATGATTCCGGCCTGTTCGAGCTGAACTTCCGTGATGAGCGCCGTTTGCCCTTCGAGCTTCACGGGGCGAGTTGCCGTTTGCGGCTCGAAATGCGGCGTGAGAACAATTATTTCCCGATGGAAACCTTGACCGACCTGATCGTGAACATGAACCTCACGGCGCGCGAAAGTGGCGAGATGGCGCGCCGGGCCGCGAGCGAAGCCGCGCAGAAACACCTGCCGGGCTCGGGCTGGTGCTTCTTCGACGCCCGCCACGAATTTCCGGATGCCTGGCAAATGCTGCGGAACTCCTCCCGGGAAACCGAGCAGAGCGCCAGGCTCCACGTGCGGATGCACCGGAAGCTGTTTCCGTTTATTCCCGGCGGAAACGATCTGTCCATCACAAGCGTCGCTATCTTGTTCGAGGCGCGCGAGCACGAACATCGTCGCTTCGGTGACCGCGGAGATGATCTTGGCGACCATTCCCACGATTGCTCCTGTGACAATCCCTGCGCTGCGGAATGCCCTTGCCCGCAGAAAGGGAAGCCGGCTTCGCGAGTGCTGGAGTTTAAACATGGGCCGCAGCCCTGCGATGACAAAGCCCGGCGGATTTCCTGCGTGGCGAGTGAGGAGTGGCCGGAGCTCTACTACGGGATTGTCGAAACTGAGGTGGGACGGCTTGAAAGAGACGGCCACGGTCCCGAGCTCGAATTCCGATTCCCGGCGGAAATCGGCAAAGTCGAGCAAGTCTATCTCTTGTGTCAGTACCGGCGCTCGGAACGGCATTGTTAGAACCAAGAACTGTAATTTGTGCCAGCCGCCGCACGAGCACCGGTGTCGTCGCACGTTCCAGAGAAAAGGGGTGATTTGTGCCCGAACAATTGTCTTCGATGGTCTCAGACGCAAAGAACTCCAAGTCTGAACCATCCCCCTTTAGCGCACCCCACTTGGAATTGCCAAAGGGGGGCGGTGCCATTCGGGGCATCGGGGAAAAATTTTCCACCAACTCCGCGAATGGCACCGGTACCTTGACCGTCCCTCTGGCCTTGAGCCCCGGTCGCTCGGGCTTCGGACCGCAGTTATCGTTGTCTTACGACTCAGGATCGGGCAACGGAATTTTCGGAATCGGCTGGAGCATGTCGTTGCCCGCCATCAAGCGCAAGACTGATAAGGGCCTTCCCAAGTACCGGCACCGTGAGGACGCGGAATGTGACGTTTTCATTTTGTCGGGAGCCGAAGACCTGGTTCCGGTTCTCGTGCAGGACGAGTGCGGTCGATGGGTGAACGACGAATTTGAGTGCGATGCTTACCAGGTAAAACGCTACCGCCCCCGCATTGAAGGATTGTTTGCGCGTATCGAGCGTTGGACGCGCTTGGCGGATGGCGACGAACACTGGCGCTCCATTTCCAAAGACAACGTCCTGACAGTGTACGGACGCAATGAGGCATCCAGAATCGCCGACCCGTCGAATCATCATCACATCTTCAGTTGGCAAATATGCGAGAGCTACGACGACAAAGGCAACGCGATGGCTTACGAATATGCGCCGGAAAATGCCGACGGCGTGGATCTTGCGAAGGCCAGCGAACGCGGGCGCGTCCGCACCGCCAACCGCTATCTCAAGCGTATTCGTTCCGGCAACCGCCGCCCGCTGCTGGGGGATGACAGGACCCCCAGCTTTCGCGCCTCTCATGCGGAAGCTCCGAGCTTCGAGAGCGCCGAGTGGATGTTCGAGGCCGTGTTTGACTACGGCGATGGGCACTACCGCCTGGAGCCCCAGGACCCCGATGGACGGGCGTGGGCTCATTGCACGCCTAACCCTCAATCTCATTGGCCGGTCCGCAAGGATCCTTTTTCCACTTACCGCTCGGGTTTCGAGGTACGCACGTATCGGCTCTGCCACCGCGTGCTCATGTTCCACCATTTTCCCGGCCAGCCAGAGGGCACGGATTGCCTGGTTCGCTCGACCGAATTTGAATATCGACAAAAGGCGGTTGGTTCATTTATCACCCAGATTAGTCACTCGGGCTATGTCCGTTACCCAGATGGCCGTTATCTCAAGAAATCGATGCCCGCCCTGCAGTTGGATTACACTTCGAGCCCGCTTGAGGACGAGCGTTACCGCAGCTTTCAAGTGAAGGAGGTTGATCCGGCAAGCGTGGAGAATCTCCCGGCAGGCATCGACGGTGAGAGTTATCGATGGATTGACCTGAACGGCGAAGGCATTTCCGGAGTTTTGAGCGAGCAGGGGAGCGCCTGGTATTACAAGCCGAATGCCGGCTGTGGGCGTTTCTATCCTACCGAACTCGTGGCCAGAGCCCCTTCGCTGGCCGCGCTCAATCAGGGAAAGCAGCAGCTTCTCGATGTAGCCGGAGCCGGAACCCTGAACCTGGTCGAGCTTAACTCCGCAACGCCTGGGTACTACGAGCGCATGCAGGAAGACGCATGGGAAGGTTTCCGCACGTTCCGTTCGCTTCCGGTGCTCAACTGGGACGATCCCAACCTTAGGTTCGTCGATGTTACAGGAGACGGCATCGCCGATATTTTGATCACCGAGGACGACGCTTTTATCTGGCATGCTTCGCTCTTGGATTGCGGCTTCGGATCCGCCAAACGAGTCGCCGTTCCCGCCGACGAGTGTAAAGGACCGCACGTAATCTTCGCCGACGGCATCCAGTCCATCTACCTGGCAGACATGTCCGGCGACGGGCTGTCGGATCTGGTCCGTGTGCGGAATGGAGAAGTCTGCTATTGGCCTAATCTCGGCTATGGAAAATTTGGCGCCAAAGTTTCCATGGAAAACGCACCCTGGTTTGAGGATAACGACCTTTTCAATCAGGCCCGCGTGAAACTCTTCGACACGGATGGGTCCGGCACTGCGGATATCGTTTACCTGGCCAGCGACGGCATTCGTATCTACTTAAATCAGCTTGGCAATGGGTGGTCCGACGCGCGCGTGCTCGGGCAATTTGACCCCGCCAACACCGAGACCTCCGTCTCGGTGGTTGATTTCCTTGGACGCGGCACTGCCTGCCTGCTGTGGTCTTCCACTCTGCCGGACGATTCCACCCAACCGCTGCGCTACATCGATCTGATGGATGGCCAGAAACCGCACCTGCTCATCAAGGTCGAAAACAATTTGGGGGCGGAAACTCGAATCGAATACGCCTCCTCTACTGAGTTCTACCTCGCCGACAAGGCCGCGGGAAAGCCTTGGATTACGCGCCTACCCTTTCCGGTCCATGTGGTGAAGCGGGTGGAGACGTACGACTACGTAAGCCGCAATCGTTTTGTCAGCTCTTATACCTACCATCATGGATTTTTCGATGGCCTGGAGCGCGAGTTCCGCGGCTTCGGCAGGGTCGAGCAACTCGACACCGAGGACTTCGCCGCGCTCAGCAACAGTAAAACGTTCCCCCTTGGAACGAACGTGGACAGTTCTTCCAATGTGCCTCCAGTACTCACGAAGACGTGGTTTCACACCGGAGTCTTCCTCGGGAACGGACGCGTTTCGCGCCATCTTGCCCACGAATACTACCGCGAGCCGACGCCTCCTTATTCACCTGGCGATACCGATCCGCTGGCGGCGATGCAGCTCGACGACACCATTCTTCCCAGCCACTTGACCGCCGAAGAAGCGCGCGAGGCTTGCCGCGCACTCAAGGGTTCCATGCTCCGCCAGGAAATCTATGCACTGGATCGCAAAGAAGAGTCGGGCCGACCCTACACGGTCGCAGAGAGTAACTCAACCATCACGACTCTTCAGCGGCGCGGGCATAACCTGCATGCCGTCTTCTTCACACATCCACGCGAAACCGTAACGTTCCACTACGAGCGAAAGTTGTATGACATCGACGGCGTAAAACATGCCGACCCGCGCGTCGATCATAGTCTTACGCTCGAAGTGGACGACTACGGAAACGTGCTCCAGTCCGCCGCCATCGGCTATGGCCGGCGCTTCGCCGATCCCTCGCCGCTATTGACCGATGCCGATCGCGCCAAGCAGCGCCAAATTCTTCTGACCTTTACTGAAAACCGTTTTACCAACCCCGTACAAGAGTTCCACGCCTATCGCACACCGCTTCCCGCCGAATCCCGAACCTACCAACTAATCCACGTGAAGCCTTCGGCCAGCCAACCGGCAATCACCAACTTGTTCCGCTTCGAGGAGTTGAAATCTCAGATCGCTCGTGCCAGCGATGGAAAGCACGACTTGCCTTATGAGGACGTCGATGCCTGCGGAGCGACAGAGGACGCGCCTTACCGTCGCCTGATCGAGGAAAGCCGGAACTATTACCGGGCCGACCATCTGGAGAGAATCTTGCCACTGGGGGTCACCCAGGGGCTCGCGCTGCCGGGAGAAAGCTACAAGTTGGCTTTCACCCCCGGTTTGCTCGCCGATGTCTACCGCCGCCGCGAACCGCCCGAACATCTTCTGCCCGATCTGCGCCATGTGCTTCAACACGAGGGGAAATATGTTGAACTCTCTGGCGACGGCCGCTGGTGGATCCCTTCCGGACGCCTGTTTTACGCTCCGCACGAATGCGACGCCAAGGAAGAACTCGAGCAGGCGCGGCGGCACTTCTTTCTCCCGCAGCGGTTTCTCGATCCGTTCGACAATCCAACCATCGTCACCTACGATTTCCACGACCTGATGCCGGTTGAGGTGCGCGACGCTGTCGGAAATACGATTACTTCAGAGATCGATTATCGAGTGCTCGCACCTTGGCGGATGACCGACGCCAACCGCAACCGTTCGGAGGTCGCATTCGACGCCTTGGGAATGGTTGTCGGCACCGCCGTGATGGGCAAACACGGCCAGCATGCTGGTGATTCGCTCGACGGTTTCGATGCGGACCTTGACGAGGCCACCATCCTCCAACACCTGGCTCACCCGCTCCGCCATCCGCACGCCATCTTGAAAATGGCCACTACGCGAATCCTCTACGATCTCTTCGCGTATGCCCGCACCCGCAATAGCGCTCAACCTGAGCCGGCAGCCGTTTACACCCTGGCCCGCGAGACTCATGTGGCCAACCTCCGCACTGGCGAGCAGACCAAATTCCAGCACTCGTTTTCGTATTCCGACGGTTTCGGGCGTGAAATCCAGAAAAAAATTCAGGCCGAGCCCGGTCCCTTGACAGAGGGCGGACCGGATGTGAACCCGCGTTGGGTCGGCACCGGTTGGACAATCTTTAATAACAAAGGCAAACCCATTCGCCAATACGAGCCCTTTTTCAGCGCCTTGCACACCTTCGAATTCGCCCACATCACAGGCGTCAGCTCCATCCTGTTCTACGATCCGGTGCAGCGCGTGGTTGCGACCCTGCACGCCAATCAGACTTACGAAAAAGTAGTCTTCGATCCCTGGCGTCAGGAAAGCTGGGATGTCAACGACACGGTGCTTCAGACAAACCCTGGGCAGGATCCTGATGTGGGCGACTTTTTCGCCAAACTGCCCGGCTCCGACTATCTTCCAACCTGGTACGGCCAGCGCAGCCAGGGTCAGCTCGGCCGGGAAGAACAACAGGCGGCCCGTAAGGCCGCAGTCCACGCCAACACACCAAACCTCGCTTATGCCGACACGCTGGGCCGCACCTTCCTCAGCATCGCCCACAACCGCTTTGAACGGGAGGGCGCTGCGGTCGACGAATATTTCGCCACGCGAACCGAACTGGATATCGAAAATAATCAGCGCGCCGTCATCGACGCCCTCGGCCGCGTGGTCATGCGTTATGACTACGACATGCTGAGCAATCGTCTTCGTCAGATCAGCGTGGACGCGGGAACGCGCTGGATGCTCAACGACGCCATGGGAAAACTGCTGCTCGCCTGGGACAGCCGTTCGCATCGTTTCCGCCACCAGTACGACGCGCTGCACCGGCCGACCCATCTTCACGTGCGCACGGGCGAACGCCCCGAGTTCCTCGCCGAACGCACCGTCTACGGCGAAGGGCAGCCCAACGATCTGGCGCTGAACCTTAGAGGCAAGCCCTTCCGCCAGTTCGACGGCGCCGGAATCGTCACCTACGAGCGTCACGACTTCAAAGGAAACCTGCTCAAGAGCACGCGGCAACTGCTGGAAGACTACAAGCCGGATGTGAATTGGGCACAGTCGCAGGAACTCGAGCCAGCAGTCTTCGCGGCGGAAACCACCTACGATGCGCTCAACCGGCCGATCACGCTCACCAGCCCCGACGCCAGCGTGGTCCGGCCTAAGTACAACGAAGCGAACTTGCTCGAATCGCTCGCCGTTAACCTGCGAGGCGCGACCGAGCGGACGCCTTTTGTAACTTTCATTAACTACAACGCCAAGGGCCAGCGCACAATCATCGAGTACGGCAACGGCGCCCACACACACTACGACTACGATCCCCTCACCTTCCGCCTGATTCATTTGCTGACGCAGCGCAAAACCGATAACGCCCGCCTGCAGGATCTGCGCTACACCTTCGACCCGGTCGGCAACATCAGCTCCATCTGTGACGACGCGCAGGAGACAGTTTATTTCAAGAACCAGGTCGTTTCCCCGAGCAACGAGTACGTCTATGACGCGATCTATCGCTTGATCTCCGCCGAGGGCCGCGAGCACGCGGGCAAGCCCGGCCAGCCGCAAACCACCGATGACGACGTGCCCCGGATGAATTACCCGCTTCCCTCCGACGGCCACGCGCTGCACCGCTATCGCGAGCAATACGACTATGACGCCGTGGGCAACATTCTCCGGTTGCTGCACGCGGCTCAGGATGCGAACTGGTCGCGCCATTACTCCTACGAAGAACCTCATCGCGCTCCCGATTACGGTCCTCATCCAGAACCGAAGAACAACCGTCTCGCCACTACCCGCGTGGGCCAGGGCGAAGAGCGATACGCCTACGACGCCGCAGGCAACATGACGCGCATGCCGCACCTGCCGGAAATGGATTGGGATTTCAAAGATCAACTGCATGCCACGCGCCGGCAGGTTGTCAACACGGGACGCGGCGAGACCACTTACTACGTCTACGACTCCTCGGGACAGCGCGTGCGCAAGGTCACCGAACGCGCCTCGGGGTCAAGACAGCACGAGCGCATCTATCTCGGCAGCTTCGAAATCTACCGCAAGTTCGACAGCGTTGGCGCAACCACGCTGGAGCGCGAGACGTTGCACGTGACGGACGATAAGCGCCGCATCGCTTTGGTGGAAACCAAAACCATCCATGACGCGTCGATCATCGAGGGAGCAATTCCACGAATGCGTCTGCAACTCGACAATCACCTCGGTTCAGCCGTGCTGGAGCTCGACGACGAGGCCGCCATCATTACCTACGAAGAGTATTACCCCTACGGCAGCACATCGTTCGAAGCCGCAGAGGCAGCTTCAGAAGTCAGCAAGAAGCGTTATCGATATACCGGCAAAGAGCGGGATAACGAAACCGGGTTCTACTATCACGGGGCGAGGTATTATGCACCGTGGCTGGGTAGGTGGACGAGTTGCGACCGCCTACTATCCGAAAATCTGTATTGCTACGGCAAACAGAATCCCATCTTTTGGATCGACATGTCAGGAGCGGACGATGCGCCTTGGTACGAAAGAGCAGCTCAGTACCTTGCGGGCGTTCCCGGTGACGCAGTCGAAGGTTCGAGGATCATTACGGAAGCCGTTTCAAAGGCCGCTACAGGAGGCGGGGACTTGGTTCATGATTGGTTCGAGGGACACGCAACGGACCTCGCCTTTTCTGGCCACCCATGGGCCGGAAAAGGAGTTTCGTTGTTAGGAGACATTCTTGCGACAGCTACGTTGACAGGCGTAGATCTCGCTGGGCAGACGCTGGCCGCCGGTCCAAATGCCGTTCTCGCCGTCAATTCAGGAGGCAAGCTGATCGGCGAGGGCGCCGGACGTATTTACCTGGCCCAAGATGCCGCTGATGCAGCCTTAGGCGTTCTTCAGGTACTGGCAGGTCTGGGTGCCGGGGCGCAGGCGGCGCTGACATTTCTTCCAGCTGAACGACCGCGGGGGCCCAAATTACCGTCTGAAGGGCCGGTCCCCCCTCGCGTCCAGTCAAGAATCAACTTGGCCGAGGGTGCAAGTCAGCCTAGAAAAAACCTAACTCCGCTGACAAAAAGTGGTGAGCAAGTCGAGGCCGGGATGGAGCACCTTCGGGCCGGTCACGTAGGAGGAAAACCTGCCGATTCCCAATTTCTAACTCCGCCAGAGAAAGTGCTGCAGCATGCAGCCGTGGTTAAATCGCCCGCGCGTCCACTCCCGATGGGGAAGGGGACTTTAAGTTACGTTAGGCACGTCGAACTTCCGACGGCGATCGGCCGTACAGCAGAAAGACACGGGGGACGACTGACCAATGCTGTGCGAGCTCAAACCGACCGTGCTGGCAACATCATCACTGCATATCCTATTCCTGGGTCCAGAGCTGAGCTGAACGTCCAGATGTCAGCAATACAGCTACAGCACAGCCAACGGAAAATTGAGGCGCCGACAAAAAAGAAGCAATGAATCCGGACGCGAAGATTTGGTGCAACTGAGACACCGTATCTTCTCCGTGAGATCGCCTGGACGATCATCGGATGGATCTCCTTGATCGCCTTTCGGCGGCCGGCTGTGAAATCTGATCCTACCCCTTGGTCGGATAGTAAGCAGCATATTCCTTTAGCGCCGGAATCGCCGTATGAGGCATGCACATGCATCGCATCAATGAAGGCTCGTCTTTTTTTGATGAATGCGGCTAAGAATTTGTTCTCTGCCGATGACCTGACGTCATGCTGGTATCCCGAAGACAGCCGCCTGCCCTTGCATTCATAATTGCCGTCGAGCACCCGGTCGATGGCGTCCGTGTGGGAGAGATATTCCTTGGAGGATGCACCAACGCAGCTTCCACTTCCCCGCGAAAGCCGGCCTTTGACTTTACGCCTGCACAGGACCACCTGTGCTGAACCTGATTTCTCTGGGTCGCTTTTCCGCGCTCATCTCCTACCCGCGCTCAAAGCCGCGGGTGATTTCCGGAAATGTGGGTTGGCACACTCTACGACACACGTTCGGCACGTTGACGAAAGCGAATGGGGAGGACAGCAAAACGATCCAAGAACTATTGCGTCATTCGAATTGCAAAGTGACGGCGGACACCTACACTCAAGCGGTCACGCCGATCAAACCTGCAGCGCAAACGAAGCTGGTGAGAATGATTTTTCCAGTGAAAACTGCGGCAGCGGGCAGCAACCAAAGGGGCCGTTTTTCTTATTGAACCCCTTCTGAACCCTTTTTCAACTGGCTCAATTTCAATAAGCCCTTTACATTGTTGGCGTCCCCGACGGGATTTGAACCCGTGTTACCGCCGTGAAAGGGCGTAATTCTCCTCACAACTTAACGACTTAACAGCATAGCAGCGCACGGGCGGGAACCGTAAAGACTGCTAAGGGACGCTGTTCTGTTGTGGGATTGTTGTGGAGAACATTCCTCTACCACCAAACATTCAGCAGCTGTCCGACGCAACCAACTCCCGCGCCTCGGGAGTCCATGCGACGAAGACGACATCCGCGTCGCTCGCCCCGGCCAAGCAACCAGTGCCGCGGTTGACCGAGCTTTTGCGACCACACCCCGCCTTCGATCAAATTGGTTGGCGAGACATCGAGGATCTAAATCGTGTGTCCCGGCGCGATTCCCAATTGGTTTTTGAGCCTCTCCGCATCACCAAACAGGGGATCATTCTTTCGGGCGTCGGCGAATGGCAACTCGCTGTCTTCGAACGAAAACCATATGTTTACTGTCTCGAGTACGATCTCGACAACAATCAGGCTCTTCAATTCATTCTTGAGCGTTCCGGCACGCAGAAAGGGCTCAAAGATTTTGTGCGCATTCGCCTGGCCCTGACGCTCGAAGACTATCTTCGTGCCAAGGGTCGTGAAAACATGAGTGCGGGTGGCAAACGTAAAGGTTTGACAAATTCGCCAAACCTTACCGCGATTGATGTGCGCCGATCGATCGCCAACGTCGCAGGTACTGGAACCGGGAATGTCGATAAAGTTAGAAAGATCCTCCAAGCAGCCCATCCCAACATCGTTCGTGCGTTGCAGGACGGCTCCTTGCACATCCACCGGGCTTGGACATGGTGCAAACTTTCCGAGACGGACCAGCTGAAAGCGTTCCATGAGCTTGCCGGACCGTCTGGCATAGTCGTCGTAATCGCCGCGCCTCAGGATGCGGGGCACCCACTACCGCCGCGAGCGACTCCAACCGGATCGTGAGTTGTAAGGTGAGCGATTGCCTCGTTGCAGAAGAAAGACCGCAAGACTGATCCCCTCGAAAAACGGCTCGCCTCTGAGTCGCTTCTGCAAGATGCTTTCCGCTTCTGCTGGTTCCGCCAGTTTGTTGTGCGCCGTGCGGAGTTCGCCGCTAATAAATGCAAGCTCGCCGCGTGCCCGCGCCTCTGCATCCTCTGCCGCTAGTTGCGCCTGTTCTAACCGCGCTCGCTCTGCCGTCCATTGCGCCATTTCTGCGCGAGCCGGCCAGCGTGCACAATAAACCCGGTTCTGCCCAAAGGACACAGCGGCTTGAATTTTGATGTTCCCGAAAAGTGATCTAAAGTGCACAGACTTGATAAGCGCATCCGTGGAACTCTTACGGATGACGCGAAGCCTCTCAATCCACGCAGCCCGCAGCAGCAAGGTAGAGCCGGGCAATCGAAGGATGATCTGGCAAGGTGATTAAAATGCGTACCTCCCGTTTTCTGTTGCTAGCAGTTCTATTATTGGCCATACCGGCCGCCTCGTTCGCGCAGTTCGGCGTGTCGATCACGATCGCTCCACCCGCGCTGCCGGTTTACGAGCAGCCCATGGCCCCTGCCGATGGTTATTTGTGGACTCCCGGCTACTGGGCTAATGGGGATGAAGGCTTCTTCTGGGTACCAGGCACGTGGGTGCAGCCTCCAGAAGCCGGCTTGCTCTGGACGCCCGGTTATTGGGGTTGGGGCGACAATGCTTTCGCCTGGAATGAAGGCTATTGGGGATCGCAGGTAGGGTTCTACGGTGGCGTTAACTACGGCTACGGCTATGGTGGTTCCGGCTATGAAGGCGGATATTGGAACAACGGAGCCTTCTACTACAACCGCTCAGTGAATAACGTGAACGTCACGGACATTCACAACGTTTACAACAAGACGGTAATTAACAACACCACAAACTATGTCAGCTATAACGGCGGCAACGGAGGAATTACTGCCCGCCCGACCGCAGCGGAAGAGACTGCGGCACACGAGCAACACACGCCACAAACGGCGCTGCAGACCCAGCATGTGCACGCTGCCAGTACCAACCATGCACTCCTGGCGTCCGTGAACCACGGTCAGCCGGCAATCGCTGCAACCTCTAAGCCGGGAGAGTTTACCGGCACGGGTGTGATTGCAGCCAAGAAGGCGGGAGCACCTTACAAGGCTCCTGTCGCCGAGAACAAGGCAGCTGAGAGCAAAGCCGCCGAGAGTAAGGCGACTGAGAACAAGGCGGCTGAGAATAAAGCTGCCGCGACGCGCACGAGTGAGAACAAGGCAGCAGAGAACAAAGCCGCCGCAACGCGCACGAATGAGAACAAGGCAGCAGAGAATAAAGCTGCCGCGACGCGCACGAACGAGAACAAGGCGGCCGAGAATAAAGCTGCTGCGACCCGCTCGAACGAAAACAAGGCAGCTGAAAACAAAGCCGCCGCAACGCGCACGAATGAGAACAAGGCAGCAGAGAACAAAGCCGCTGCAACTCGCTCGAACGAGAACAAGGCGGCCGAGAATAAAGCTGCTGCGACCCGCTCGAACGAAAACAAGGCAGCTGAAAATAAAGCAGCCGCAACGCGCACAAATGAGAACAAGGCAGCAGAGAATAAAGCCGCTGCAACTCGCTCGAATCAGAATAAAGCAGCAAAGCCCAAGGAGGCTCAGCCCACCGAGTCCGCTAAGCCGACTGCGGCTCATGCGCAGCCTGCGCCGCGACAACAGACCGCACCCCGTGCCGCAGCCGCGCCGCACGCGCAGCCTGCCGCTCATCCGGCAACGACAGCTCGCGCACAGCCAGCGCCTCGTCCTGCTGCGAAAGAAGCGCCCAAAACGGAAGAGCGCCCTCGGCAGTAGCAAAATGCCTGCGACGTATGGCGTCCGGTCTTACGAGACGTAAGAAAGTCGATTGACTCTTGTACCGGCGCGGGTCCAATGCTTGGACCCGCGCCACTACTTTTCTACCTGTATCTGGTCACCCGAAGGGAAGTCTGCCGTCGCGGAGAAGCCGCCCGCCTGCCTCATCGTGCGCATCTCCGGGGAGAACTGATACGCCATTTCACTCCCTTTTTTTCACTGAGCAGTTTTGATCAGTAAGAAACCGGCGAAGCGCTTATAAGCAAAGCTGACTCACAAGGAAAAAGGAGCCAACCATGCTGGGAACTATATTGATCGTTATTTTGGTTTTAGCGCTTTTTGGTGCCTTGCCACGATGGACGCATAGTCGAGATTGGGGTTACTACCCGAGCGGAGGAGTAGGCGTGATCCTTCTGATCGTCGTCGTTCTTCTGGTTCTCGGCCGGATCTAAGCCATGCGCAACGCGCCAACATCGCCAGGCGCCATAGGCAAGAATTGGCGCCTGCTTTCTCTCCGTGCGGCGGCACTTCTTCTCGTCATGCTGATGTGCAGCGGTGGTCTGTTCGCATACTCCGTTCTAACGCACGAAGAAATCGTCGACCTGTTGTGGGCTGACGAAATCCGTCCCCTGCTGCTCAAGCGATATCCGGGACTGTCGGAAGACCAGCTCAAACAAGCGCACGCCTACGCCTATGGAGGCGCGGTCATCCAGGATCTGGGCTACTACCCATTCGGCAGCAAAGAATTCAGCAACCTGGTGCATTACGTTCGCAGCGGAGACTTCGTTCGTGAGTTGTTGCTGGAAAGTCAGGATGTCAACGAGTACGCCTTCGCGCTGGGCGCGCTGTCGCACTATGCGTCGGATATCGCCGGTCATCCGGCGGTGAACCAGTCGGTTGCAATCGAGTATCCGAAGCTGCGAGCGAAGTATGGCAACTCGGTGCGTTACGCCCAGGACAAGACAGCGCATTTGAAAATTGAGTTCGGGTTCGATACAGTCCAGGTCGCGAAGAATCGCTACGCGTCGCAGCAGTATCACGATTTCATCGGATTCCAAGTGTCCAAGCCGCTGCTGGAGCGCGTGTTTCCTGTCGTGTACGGGGTCGAGTTGAAGGACGTGCTGAGCCACGAGGATCTGGTGATAGGTTCGTATCGTTTCGCGGTCAGCCGGCTGATTCCGCATATGACGCAAGTCGCGCTGCAAACCCACAAGAAAGAACTAATGCGCGAAACCCCGGATTTCGCGAAACGCAAGTTTCTGTATCGTCTTTCGCGTTCTGATTACGAAAGGCAGTGGGGAAAAGACTACGTGAAACCGGGCGTGGGTACCAGGATAATGTCCACGCTCTTACGCTATATGCCGAGGATTGGTCCCTTCAAAGGGTTGTCATTCAAGAACCCGACTCCCCAAACTGAGGACTTGTATTTCAAGAGCATCAACACGAGCGTTGATCAGTACCGGGCTTTTCTCGAAGAAGTGCGCGGCGATTCACTGGTGCTTCCCAACTGCGATCTAGACAGCGGCAACACAACCAAAGCGGCGGAATATTCGCTGGCCGACGACACCTACGCAACCTTGCTCACTCAGTTGTCGAAGCGCAGGTTCGATGGAACGTCGCCGGAGCTGCGCGCCAACGTCCTGCAGTTTTATTCCGATCTCTCGCTGCCGATCGAGACGAGGCAAGACCAGGTTCGCTGGCAGAGTGTGTTGGCCGCGCTGGACCAGCTAAAGGCTGTGACACCGGCGCCGACGGTTGCAAGCAGCCCCGGAAAGTGATCCGCCGTGCCCTTACTCCACTTCAAGAACTCGGCGGTCCGAGTAGTTCGCGACATGGAGAAGAACCACACCATGGCGTTTTCCGCGGCGCTGGCTTATTACTTCGTCCTTTCCCTGTTTCCGTTTTTGATTTTACTTTCCGTGGTCACTGCCCATCTGCCGCTTCCGGACTTCTTTAGCCAGGTCATGGGGCTGATAGCACGCGTGGTTCCTGCCGCCAGCATGGGCCCGCTCAGGAATTTGATGAAGGACACGATTCTATCCACTCACAGCCGACTGCTTACCTTCGGCATTCTGTTTACGGTGTGGTCGGCATCGAGCGGATTCACGGCGCTGATCGATGCCCTCAACACTGCCTATGATGTGACTGAGACCAGGCGCTATTGGAAGACGCGTAGTCTCGCCATCGGCCTTACTTTCTCGGTTGGATGTCTCCTGATCATTGCCCTCAGTCTGCTGCTTGTGGGCCCTGGTCTGAGCTCGAGGCTGACGGAAGCATTCGGGATGGGAAATCTCTGGCCGTATGTTCGATGGGTGGTCGCAACTGGCTGCACAGTTCTCGCGGTTGAACTCCTCTACTTCGTTGCGCCGAATGTGAAGCAAAGGTTCGTGAGCACGCTGCCCGGAGCGTTGATTGCCGTAGGCGGCTGGATCGGACTGTCGTACCTGCTTGCAATCTATTTCCAGGATTTTTCCGCCTACAGCAAGGGTTATGGCAGCCTGGGAGTGGCGCTCGCATTCAGCATCTGGCTCTACTGGACTGGCTTCGTAGTTTTGATCGGCGCCCAATTCAATGCAGAGCTTCTGCAGGAGGCTGGGGAAAGACTGGTGCACGCACCGCGTCGGCGCCGCAGCCTAAACGTGGCCGCATGAGCGGAGGAAATATGGCGGACCAAGAGTGGACGGTGAAAGAACTGATCGAAGCTTTGAGCAAGTTTCCGCCAGACGCCAAAATTTATTACGAGATGGGGCCAAATGGCCCGGGAACAATTGGGAAAGCGCAGTTCGTAAAAGCCTGGGGCGAGGGCGACGAGATGGCAGTGCTGTTGGATCGATAGGTTCGTCGTAATGAGATGGAAACAGCCTAAGAAAATTCAGGAAGCATTGAAGAGCGCTAATGAACCGGCCCGAGAATCGCTCCGATGGATTCCTCTAATTCCTGAATGCTTGGGAAATCCCTAGACGAAGGATCGTCTTTGGAATTACTGCGCAGATCCGAGAATAGTGCATGGATATCGGGAGCGCGCTTTTCAAGAGATGCAGTTAAGGCTTTGTTATCCCGAGAGAGTTCATAGAGCCGATTGCGCAGGCTGCCCGTTATCTTGGTCAAGCTCAGGAGCAAAGAAACGAGCTTCCTCTGATCCGCTTCGAGCGATGCGATTTGGCTCTTGTCGTCCTTAAGGTTCTGCCCGGACTCGTTAGCTAAATCTATCAACTGTTCTTTGTTCATGTGCTCTACGTCCATAGAGTCGCACCATCCTTTGGATAGAAACTGGTGACTGGGTCACAGAGCTACCGCTATGGTTGGCACGTTTCACGCGGGCCACACAGATTTCAGACCTTTCGCCTCGCCAGCTATCAATCTTTTTCGCCGGACTGCGTCTCCACCGCCTCGGCGGCGGAGAGTTTCCGGTCGCGGTGGGCCTCGGTGCGCGGAGCGCCCGTATGCAGTTCACAAACTTCCCCAATCGCTGCACCACAAGTAGCGCAAGGCACGGACAATATCTGTTCGGAAGTGAGTTCTTTGGTCTTCACCGCCGATATGATGCAACTTTCCCCAGCCGCGAGAATGTTCAATATTGCTCATTCTCAACACTTTATTCGCACGGCAGATTTCCTTTTTGGCTGCGCTGGTGGTTTTGCCCAATTGTGAGCAAAAGTGAACATCTTTGGTAATCGTGATTCTGGCAAGATTCTGGAGAGTGTAGTTCTCCCTTGGGAGAAATCCCGTGATGGCATCAGCCACGTTAGCCAAGAACAACCACGATTTCGACCCGAATAAATTCCTTGCCACTATTGGCGAGGGTCGGAAAGTCGTGGCCTTTCCCAAAAAGCAGGCAGTCTTTGCGCAGGGAGATGTGGCTGACGCGGTGTTTTACATACAGGCAGGAAAGGTGAAACTCACTGTTGTATCCAAGATTGGCAAGGAAGCAACCCTGGGCATATTGAGCGAGGGACAATTTTTCGGAGAAGGCAGCCTCGCTGGACAGGCTCTACGCATGGGCTCCGCAACCGCCATGACGGATTGCGAACTTCTGCGCATCGATAAGAAGGCGATGATGCTTGCGCTTCACCGGGAACACAAGTTCTCTGATTTATTCGTAGCGTATCTGCTGGCGCGAAATATCCGGTACGAAGAGGATCTGGTCGATCAGCTCTTCAACTCCAGCGAAAGGAGGCTGGCGCGGCTTCTGCTGTTGCTGGCTCACTTCGGCAAAGAAGGAGTACCGGAGACTGTCATCCCCAAGATCAGTCAGGAGACGCTCGCTGAAATGATTGGCACAACCCGATCGCGGGTCAGTTTTTTCATGAATAGGTTCAGAAAGCTCGGCTTCCTTGAGTATGGCGAGAGCGGGCTGCAAGTTCATAGTTCACTTCTAAACATCGTTCTCCACGACTAGCTTCCCGCCTGCAAACTCATTTCAGTCCCAGCTCGCCATTGTACTGTTGCATAACCCCGTAGCACTCACAGGCCGAGGCTTCAAGTTTCTTGCGATTCACGATCTCCACTGCACCACGGGTGTACTTGATGAGTTTCTTTTTCTGCAAAACACCAGCCGCCATGCTCACGCTGGGCCTGTCTGTCCCTAGCATCGTTGCGAGAAAATCATGGGTGATGGGCAGCGATTCCGAATCCACTCTGTCCTGAGTCATTAGCAACCATCGTGCGAGGCGCTGCTTGATATCGTG
>CAVQHS010000012.1:0-314697 GCA_963712385.1 uncultured Acidobacteriaceae bacterium | reverse complement strand
TACATGGCGTATTCCTTTGTTTCCTTCGCGTTATAGGGAGCGCACGCACGGCGTTGATTGCTCGCTGAAGCAGCAGCACAAAAGTTTTGCCGGCGATTCGCTTCCAGGTGTTCGTTTCGAGGGTCTCGAGCAGCCGCCACCATCTCGCGGGCAACGCTAACTCCATCAGTAGAACGCACGCTAACGACTCAGATGCGCGTCGATGCTGAACCGTCCCGGTCCGGCGAAAAGGATAGTCGCAAAAGCCGCGAGGTAGAGCCAGACAAGTTCTACATGTGCATTCGTGAAGAAGGCGGCGTGCTGCACGAGGAAGAACACCGTCAGCAGGTTGATAAGAATTACGGCGGCGGCAGGGCGGGTGGCGAGGCCGAGGACGACGAGAAGCGAACAAATGCCGTCACTGAGAAGCGCAAAGGCCAGGCTGGCATGGGCGCCAATGTGGATGGGGTTGGGGAAGTGCTGCACCATTACCGAGTAGCCGGTGAGCTTCTCCCATCCGTGTTTCAGGAACAGGCTGAGACCGGCGCAGACCCGCAGAATGAGAAGCCCGACAGGCGTGTTTCCACGGTTTGGGTTGATAGCGAAATTCTTGATGGACATGGGTGAAAATCTCCTACCCAGTCATTTTGCCATTACGCGATTCGAATGATGGGCGAGATGCATTACCGTCTGTTAGATTTAATTGCGATAGAGTTCCACAAAAATGCACACCAACTGACTGCGGGTGCGAACTCCGGTCTTGGAAGACCTCGGTTATCCTAGCATTGGCATGCTGAAAACCTTACCGCGCCTTTTTAGCTTGAAAGTGATTCTGTGCTTCTGTTTGGCAGCCGCCGGTAGCAATCAAATTCTCCATGCACAGACGCCCGCCGACACCGGCAATGCTTCGGGACCTCCCAAATCGAACCAGCCTATCGATCTCGATCAACCCGCGGTTAATCTGAAATCGCTGCCGCGCAATCTATTCATCGACCAGAAGAAGTTCTGGACTGCGCCCTTTCACATGACTCAATCGCAGTGGGAATGGACGATCCCCATAGGTGCTTTCGGTGCGGCGATGATTGCCAGCGACACGGCCATTGAGAAACACGTGCCCACCAATCCGACAACGGTTTCCCACGCCGAAACCGCATCGAACGCGGGCCTCGCAGCCATGGCGGGGGTTGGGGCGGGAATGTTTCTTTGGGGACACATAACCAACGATGACCAGAAACGCGAAACCGGAATCCTCAGCGGCGAAGCCGGTGTCGATGCGTTCCTGGACACCGAGGCTTTCAAATACATTTTCGGCCGCGACCGGCCTTTCACCGGAAACGGCAAAGGGCGCTTTTTTCAAGGCGGCAGTTCTTTTCCTTCAGAACATGCGGCCATCAGTTGGGCGATCGCCAGTGTGATTGCGCATGAATATCCTGGACCTGCGACGCAGTTGCTGGCGTATGGAGCGGCCACAGGTGTTGGCGTCGCGCGATGGGTTGCGCACCAGCACTTCGCCACCGACGTGCTGGTGGGCAGTGCGCTTGGCTGGTATCTGGGCCGGCAGGTTTACCGTTCTCACTCGCATTACAGCAATGTGGAGATCGCGAGGTATGGCAGTTTTGAACATGACGACAGCGCCCATCGGCCGGGCAATATGGGCTCACCTTATGTGCCTCTGGATAGCTGGGTCTATCCGGCGCTTGATCGTCTGACTGCACTTGGATTCATTCACGATGGCTTCGCCGACATGCGTCCGTGGACTCGCATGGAATGCGCGCGCCAGGTCAAGGAAGCTGCCGACGGACTGGCTGACGAAACTGCGGAGAGCGAAGCGGACCGGCTCTATCAATCCCTACATGATGAATTCGCGATCGAAATCGGTCTGCTCGATGGCGGGACGAATCAGGAAGTGCGGCTCGAATCGGCCTACACGCGATCCACAGAAATTGCCGGCAAGCCGCTGACTGACGGGTATCACTTCGGGCAGACCATCATCAACGATTTTGGCCGGCCCGAGGAGCGAGGGTTCAACGACGTTGCGGGAATGTCCGGGTGGGCCGCCTACGGGCCCCTCACGGTCTACGTGAGGGGCGAATATCAACACTCGCCAGAGGCACCGCCGCTGCCGTTATCTGCTCGCGATGCCATATCGACGGCCGATTTCAGCCGTATCGGTCTTCCGGCTTCGCAGCCGTTTCCCGTCCCGCCTGACACGCCGGTTTCAGCCTTCGATGAGGGCCGCTTCCTCGACACCTACGTGGCGCTGAATGTCTCCAACTGGCAGCTTTCCTATGGAAATCAAAGCTTGTGGTGGGGACCGTCGCAGGGCGGGCCGATGATGTTCAGCGACAACGCGCAGCCGATGCGGATGTTTCGCGTGAATCGGGTTGTGCCGTTCAAGTTTCCACTGCTCGGACCGATGCGGATTGAAGGCTTCATCGGCCAGTATTCGGGATACGAATTCATCTTCACGCCGACGAATGGCGGCCAGCTTGTGGGTCAATACGGCGCATCGCTCCATCCCGAGCCGATTGATCACGGTGAGCGAATCAGCTTTAAACCAACTCCCAATCTTGAGATCGGAATCTCCCGCACCACCGATTACGGCGGGCCCGGCTATCCGCTGACGCTGCACACTTTCTTGAGAAGTTTGTTCTCCACCGGCAACACGCTTGCGGGCAATCCACTTAAGCCCGGAGCGCGCCGCTCAGGGTTGGACTTCAGTTACCGCATTCCCGGCCTCCGCAACGGAATGACGTTCTATGCGGAAGGACTGGCGCAACACAACGAAATCTCTCCACTGATCGGCCCCGACGTTGCGGCGTGGCTAGCGGGAATCTACGTGCCCAGATTGCCGCTGCTTCCGAAGCTCGACTTGCGCCTGGAAGGCGGCTACACCGATCCTCCCTACAGCGGCAGCGACGTAGCCCATGGCGCATTTTACTGGGACGCCACCTGGATCACCGGCTTCCAGAATGCCGGGCATCTCATGGGGAGCTGGATGGGCCGGCAGGGGCAGGGGGCGCAAGCGTGGACGACCTATTGGTTCACGCCAAGGAACAAGTTGCAGTTTGGCTTCCGGCATCAGAAAGTGAGCGAGGAATTTATCCCCAACGGCGGCTCTCTGGCCGATGCCGACGTTCGCGCAGAATTTTCTCCGCGTCCCAACTTCTCGCTCGCCGCTTCGGTGCAATATGAGCGCTGGCTTTTTCCCGTGATTCAATCCAATATTTCGCGGGATGTAACCACTTCGGTGGAAATCAGGTTTGAGCCGCAGAAGCTATTCTGGCATGCGAAGTCTGCGGATCAGCCGTAAAGGCTTCCCGCCTGAAGCACGGTCTGTCGCCGAGTGTGTTGACAGGGGCCTCATCTTGAAAGCATTCGGAGAAAAGGTAAGCTAGAGTTCGGGGGAGTAGCTTGTGCCAAAACCAGCGACCAACGTGATTGTCTTCAGACCCTTGCTTGTGTGCATAGTGCTGGTTTCACTCCTGTCTTGTGGTGACAATGTGCAGGTTGTGCCGATGGTCCGAATTCCACCGGGGATGCGTGGTGTAACCATCCATATCGAAGACATTTCTGTAGTGCCGGGCGACCACGTCGATGTTCTAGTTATGGGCAAGGGACAGGAAAGTAATACTGTACTTGAGAATGTGGAAGTAGCTGCGGCGGAAAAAGAAAGTGGCGTAGTGACTCTCTTGGTTTTTCCTGACGATGCTCAAAGGATGACGGACGCTGGCGAACATGGCAAATTTAGATTGCGCCTGTCGAAATCAAAGTGACGCACTACCGACCTCCCCAAGAGTTGGGGGCGAGATGCACTCATGCCTCGGGATGAAGTTCCACGTAGTCGAGCGGTGCGCGCTCCGGGCCATCGGGAATGCCTTCGATGCGCAATACGTCGCCGGGGCGGAGTGGAACTTTATTAATCACTCGGCGGGTTGAAGAGTCGCCGTTCGGTTCCGTGGCAGGCAGGGACGCATCGGCGCGCCACTCATCGACCAGTCGATCGCCAACAAAAACGCGGAATTGTGACGCGCCGTTATTTTGATCGAAGTATTGGATGTCGATGTCGTATTGACCTGCAGTGCCTGTAAAGCGGAACTGAGCGCTGCAGAATTGCGCCGGAGACGGACACTCAATTGCCTTTCCGCCTGACGCGTCTTCCCAGGGAATCACGTTTACTGCAACGTAACCTTGTAAATCCATTGATTCGGCCTCGATGCGATGGGGATGATTTCCTACGCGGCCTGCGGAATCGGCGATGCGTGAGAGGCGATGGAACCAGTCGTCGATTGCGTCGCGCCAGACGATGGCGTGGCCGGATTGATACTCCAGTTGCGCGAGAACTTGCGAATAGCGCGGCTGGTCCACGCTTGCGCGCAGAGAGCGCCATTGCGATACGAATTCTGCGGCTTTGGCTGCGCCATCGTAATGGAGATCGTAGATGGTTTGGATGACGGTCTTTCCTGTGTGCAAACGGAACGTGTACGGCACATGATGGAAAAAGAGAATGAGATCGTCGGGCGTGTGGGCGAGCGATTCGTAAAGCGGCCGCACCTGGGGCGGATATTGGCCGACGAATCCCGTGCCGGTGGCGACGGTGCGGTCCATGCCGACGCCGTGTTCATCGGCGCGAATCCACTGGCCCCAGCCGTTGCGTTCCTGCGATTCCGGCGCTGGGCCGTAGTGGCTGCCCAGGATATTCGTGAGACTTTGTAGACCGAGTGGGCCGGTATAGCTTTCGTAGGCTTGCCACGAAGCCAGTTGAATTTTGGAAACAGTCGCGACTACGCGCGGATCGTTGCCGAAGGTGAGGCGCGTCCACTCTTCAACGATGGTTTTCGAAGTCAGATTGGGATTCCACGCGAGCCGGCCAAAACCGTAAAGATTGGCCATCGCGAGATGATTGCCCAACCAGTTTTCATCGAGGCCGACGTTCGCTACTCCCGCGTATGCGCCGATGGGGCGATGGAAGCGAGTGCCGGCGACAACTGCGCTTACGGGCGTGGGCTGGTTATTCACGCGCAAATCAAAATCGAGGACTTGCTTCCACATGGGAACGAGAAAGCATGTGTGCTTTTGCTGGCCGGTATATTCCTGCGTGATTTGTAATTCGATTCCCGCATTCGTGCGCTCGAGCCCGCCGAATAGGGGCGAAACGGGTTCTCGCACCTGAAAATCGATAGGCCCGTTTTTGATCTGCACAATCACGTTGTCGTTGAACTTGCCATCGAGCGGATGAAAGATGTCATAGGCCGCTTTGGCTCGGTCGTTTTTCAGATTGGTCCAGTCGAGATGGTGGTCGTAGACGAAGGCGCGGTAGAAAACGACTCCGCCGTGCGGTTTCAACGCGCGCGCGATTAAGTTCGCTGCATCGGCTGGCGTGCGGCCGTAAACGGCAGGACCGAGGCGTCCTTCGGAATCTGCTTTGACAACCACTCCGCCGAAATCTGGAATTGCCCGGTAGAGTTCGTCGAATTTCTTCCGCCACCATTCTTCTACGCGCGAGACGAGGGGATCGAAGGTATCGAGAGCACCGGTTATTTTCGGCATGCTGAGATCAATCGAAAGGCCGAGATGAACGCCCCATGGACGAAAGGCGTCTGCGATGCGCGCGAGTTGGGGAATGAAGTCTGGGGCGAGGATACGGGGATCGGCATTGACGTTGTTGACCACGCATCCGTTGATGCCAAGGGAGGCCAGCAGGCGAGCGTATTCGGAGACGCGGGTCAGATCCGGACGCACTACGCCGTTGGCGAAGAAGATTGAGCGACCCGCGTAGCCGCGTTCGATGCTGCCATCGAGGTTGTCCCATTGGTTCACCCAGCGCAGGGGCGCGGATGGTTGCTCGAGATCGTTCAGCGACCAAATATCACCATGCTCGGCGATGATTCTCAGGAAAGCGAATACGCCGTAGAGAACTCCACGCTCGCTCCCTCCGGCGATGATGATGGATGGAGCACCGTGCACGCGGCGGGAAGCCAGCCAGAAGCCGTCGCTTTGCAAGTTTGTGGGTGGATCAAGTTCAGGCGCAAGCTTGCGAAGTTGTTCGAGTGTGCCTATCAGGATTGCCGGTTTTGAGGGCGTAGCTGACGTGAACCGCAAGGTCTTGCCCGACATCCCGCGCACTCCGCGTGCAAGCTCATTCTTTGCACTTGTCAGGATTGCCGAGTCTCCCGGGGCGACGGCCAGGTCGGGGAAAGATTTAAATTGAATCTGCTCTTGGGGAGTTAAAGGAGCATAGCGCAACCAGGCCGCTGCGCCGGTTTCGCCGCCAGCCATTGCCGGCAGGAGGGCTAACCAGCAGAAAACAAAAGCACGGAAGAGTCTAAACATGGTTGCGCGAAACGGAACTAATACAAAAATAGGCTTGCGTTAACGTACACGTAGTGGTAATAACTAGCGCTGCGGAACTTTCCAGCGCAGAGCCATGCAAAACGAACCGACCCTGAAAATCGATTTGTTGAAGAGACGCGATCCGGAATGCTCCAGTTGCGGGATGCGATTCGGCAGCGAAGGATTGACGCGAGACTTGATAGTTGCATTTGCATCCCACGTACGGCGCCAACACCTGGATGCAGCAGTCGCATCCTCGGCGGGCCGCGAGCGCTTGAGCCGGGATCATCTTCGGGCCACTCGCTGAGTCTGACGCGTACTGGTCCGCTTCCCGGTCCGTCCTTGGTTTGAAGTACCTCGCTATATTCCTCAGATTGCGAACGCGACGGGCTAATCCGGCAATTTTTTGTGGCCCTTCATGTGGAACTCCGCTTCCAGCCCCGGCGCCGAAGTTCCCGGTTGTCCGCCGCCCAGGTAAATCCGGTAGTTTCCTTGGGCGATCACGTGGTCTCCTGTTCGTTCACTTCGCTCAAGTCGCGCGGGTTTAAGGTGAGCTCGACATGTTTCGTTTCTCCCGCGGCCAGATGAACTCGCGTAAATCCACGAAGGGCGCGGATTGGAGCAATGGGAGATTGCGGGAAGCTCAAATACAGCTCGACGACTTCGTCGCCTTCGCGCGGGCTTGTGTTCTTTACATCTGTTTCCGCTGTCAACGGGTTGCCGGCCCGAAGTTTCGCCGCGGATAATTTCAGATTGCTGTATGCGAAGGTGGAATAACTCAAGCCGTAGCCGAAGGGATAGAGAGGTTCGCCGGTGAAGTAGCGGTAGGTGCGATTCTTCATGGCGTAGTCCTCGAAGGGCGGCAATTGATCGACGCCCTTGTAGAACGTGACCGGCAATCGACCCGCCGGATTGTTGATTCCCGCGAGAGTTTGTGCGATTGCTGTGCCTCCTTCTTCGCCGGAGTACCACGCTTCGAGGATGGCGTTGGCGTTGGCCTTCGCCCAGTTCACCGACAAGGCGCTGCCATTCATCAGCACGACAACGAGCGGTTTACCCGTGCTTTGCAGGGCTCGGAGAAGATCCTCTTCTTCTTTGGGAAGGTCAAGGCTGGTGCGGTCGCCGCCTTTGAAACCGGGCACGTCGACCTTCATCTCCTCGCCTTCGAGCTGTGAGGTAATGCCGACTACGGCGATGGATACATCGGCTTGCAGCGCGGTGACGAGAGCTTCTCCAATCGGATCGGAAATGAGCCTGAGCCACACCAGCTTGGTGCCCGGTCCGCCGCGCATGAATTCAACCTTCAGAGAATAGCGATGGCCCTGTTGGAGCTGCAGCGTCGCGGTGGTGGGCGTGGGGTCGTGCAGTTGGAGATCGTCGACGATCAAGCGGCCGTCGAGCCACATGCGATGCATCGATCCCTCGAGGCCAACTTGATATTTCCCGGATTCGGCGGGGATAAGGAATCCGGTCCAGCGCACGGAAAAATCTTTCATCCCTGGGGGCGGCGGGCCTGATGACGAATCCGGATGCGATAGTTGCAGATTGATTGTGCCGTCGACGCGTTCAAGCTGGGGTGTGCCGGTCAGGTCGTCGCCCGCAAAATATTCTGCCTTCAGGCCGGGGTGTCCATCCTCCGTAGAAAGCACAGAGCTCGGAACCACCGTCTGCGGGCGCAGAAAATTCATCCCCGGATCGAAGCTGACTTCCGCCGAGGAGAATTGCTTGCGAATGCCTTCGAGAGCAGTGACAGCATGGGAAGCAGTTCCGGCGTAATTGCCGTGCAGCACTGAGGTCGACTCGGCGAGCGGGCCGAACACTGCAATCCTCTGCGTGCTTGTACCCAGCGGCAGTGCGCCGTTGTTTTTCAGCAGCACCATCGATTCCTGTGCTGCTTTGAGCGCGAGCGCGCGGTGCGCGTCACTGTCGATCTCCGAATCCGGCGTCTGCGCATACTTCACCATCTCAGGCGGGTCGAACATACCCAAGCGAAAACGAGCGGTAAACAGACGCTTCAGGGATCGGTCGATGTCTTTTTCGGTGAGCAGGCCTTGTTGAACCGCTTCGATGTAGGGCAGGTAATCGGAGTTGCTGGTGGCGATGGTAAAGAAGTCGGCGCATTCGTTGTCCATGCCGGTTTTCATTGCGTCGGCAGCGGCTTCGGGCATGCTTTTTGCGAAGTGATGGCCGCTGAAAATGTCGACGATGGCATCGCAGTCGGAGACTACATAGCCGTTAAACTTCCACGCTCCGCGGAGCCGGTCTTTCAAAAGAAACGTGTTAGCGCAGGCGGGCTGGCCGTTGATGCGGTTATAGGCGCACATGATGGATTCGGCTTTGCCTTCGGTGATGGCGGCGCGGAACGCAGGAAGATACGTGTCTTCCATATCATGTTTCGACACCTGCACGTCGATGCTATGGCGCGTGGGTTCGGGTCCGCTGTGCACGGCGAAATGTTTGGGCGTGGCGACCACGCGAAGATATTTGGGGTCGTCGCCTTGCAGACCGGTGACAAATGCGACGCCCATGCGTCCAGTGAGAAACGGATCTTCGCCGTAGGTTTCCTGGCCGCGGCCCCAGCGTGGATCGCGGAAGATGTTGATGTTGGGAGACCAGAAGTCGAGGCCTTCCATGATATTGCTCTGGCCGCCACGGGCGCGCATCGCCTGGTTGTGTTTGGCGCGGGCTTCGGTGCCGATGACGATGGCCATGTCATGAATCAGTGGAGAATCGAAAGTCGCAGCAAGGCCGATGGGCTCGGGAAACACGGTAGCGGTGCCGGCGTTGGCCACCCCGTGCAGGGCCTCGCTCCACCAGTCGTACGCAGGAACATGCAAACGCGGTATGGCGCGAGCCTGGTTTACAAGTTGCGACGCCTTTTCTTCCAGCGTCATGCGCGAGATAAGGTCATCGACGCGCTGATCAATTGGGAGGTTGGGATTGAGATAGGCTGCGCCGGCGGTGGATTCTGCATTTTGAGCGCGCGAAGAGTATGCTGCGAAAAATAATGTCACCGACGCGAGAGCGAGCATCGAAGTACGAAATAGCGGCATGAGATCCAAGCTCCTCGGTTATGCGGTTATGATGCAAATCGAGCTGCGGTTTGAAAACGGGAGGAAGTATAGCACCGTCAACGTACACGGATGGAAAATCTGAGAGGTGTGCGGGAACGAACCGATTACGATCGGCGGTAGTTGAAGAGAATGAAAGGCAGCGTAAATACTACGGTTGGTGAAGAGGGTCTTCACAACTCGTTTAGAATGTCAGTTAAGAATCAGGGCGCGAAAGGATGAAGAAGAACCGACAGGGAATTCACCTGATTGCACAACTCGCCGAGGTTTCCATTGGCACGGTCGACCGGGCATTGCATGGACGGCCGGGCATCAATGAGTCCACCCGCCAGCGAATTCTGCGCATCGCCGAGCAGATCGCCTACAAGCCCAACCTTGCGGCGCGAGCCTTATCGGCATCGCGAGCCAGCGCACGCATTGGAGTTTGCATCCCGCGGGAGATCCGTTTTTTCTACGATCAGCTGTGGAGCGGAGTGCTGGACGAGGCCCAGCGCGTAGCGGCGTTGGGCATCGAGTTCATCAACAAGCCGGTTCACGCTCTGGGCAAGGACGACACGGAGGCTTTCAAGGAACTCGCCGATAGCGGTGTCGACGGAATCATCCTGACGGCGGGAAACCCGCAGGGGCTTCAGCCCCTGATCGATGAAGCGGAGAAAAAAGGAATTCGGGTGGTGTGCGTTTCTACTGACGCACCCGAGAGCCAGCGCTCGACGATCGTGTGCGTGGAACCGTGGTTGAATGGGCATCTTGCCGGCGAGTTGATGGGCAAGTTCGTGCCGCCGGGATCGAAAGTCGCGGTGGTCGCGGGAATGCTAAGCGCCGAAGACCATCGCCGCAAGACCGCGGGATTTTCCGATGCCTTTCCGAAGCATTGTCCCGGCGGAACGATTATCAGCGTGATCGAAGGACACGAAGACGAAGACGAGAGTTTCCAAAAAACTTTCGATCTTCTTGGCCGCGTGCCGACGCTGGCTGGCCTCTACGTGAACACGGTGAACTGCCTGCCGGTTTGCCGCGCGCTCGGGGCAAGGGGCCTTGCGGGAAAAACCAAGCTCATCACGACGGATCTTTTTGCCGAAATGTCTCCCTATTTCGAAAAAGGAACCATCACCGCTTCGATCTATCAGCAGCCGCACCGACAGGGGCAACTGGCGGTGCGCGCCATGGCCGACCATCTCACGCGCAAGATGTCATTGCCGCCGACGATGCATCTGAGTCCGGGCGTAGTAATGTCATCGAATCTGCACCTGTTTCGTGAGATCCGGTTCGCAGGAACGAAATTTGACGATAGTGCTCTGCGGGCTGCCGAGAGCGAGCCGAGCGCGGTTTTGGAACGATAGAACACCTGCCCTTAGTAAGAACCATTGACCCAACCCTAACGCAAACGAAGGCCTGGCCTATTTGATTTAGCGTTTTCGCCGATTAGAGATTTTTCTTGACAACGGTAATGGAAAACGACTATATAAGCTGGCGCTGGGCCGTTAACGTTAACGGTGCTCTCGCTCCACGTGGAGGATTGTGAACATGAATTCCCACCTAACATCGGGTTCCGGCAATTTCGCCTTCACCTTCAGAAATCCCAGTTTCCTCAACCTCGCGGCGTTCTTTCTGATTCTGGCCGCCCTCTCATTGAGCGCCTTTGGTCAAACTACCGGCACGATTCTCGGGACCGTTACCGACCCGTCCGGGTCGGTGGTGCCCAACGTCAGTATCACGGTCACGCACGTGGAAACCAATGAAGTGCGCACTGTCTCCACTGGCGATACCGGACAATACGTCGCGCCCGATCTTCCGATCGGCCATTACAACGTCAGCGCGAAGGCGGCCGGATTCAAGCTGGGCGAACACAAAGATGTCGTGCTGAACGTGGCGGCTCGCGTCCGCGTTGACTTTCAAATGCAGATGGGCGCCGCGACGGAGACCGTTACCGTGGAAGCGAACGCGGTCCACGTGCAATCAGACACCGGCGAAATCAGCGACGTGATCAATGGCCAGCAGATAACCCAGCTGGCCACCAACGGGCGCAGCGTGTTTGAACTCGAAGCTCTGACACCGGGCGCCTCCAGCATTCAGGCGGACTTCCAGGTGCCGACTTCCAGCGGCGGCGACTTTAACGTCAGCTTTAATGGACAGCGGGTGAGCCATAATCTCTGGCTCATTGATGGCGGCGAGGCGGCGGACCGTGGGGGTGGCGGCGGGTCGGACGTTCTGCCCTCGATGGACGCGATCGCCGAGTTCCGCACCATGACTTCGAACTACAGCGCGGAGTATGGGCTTTCGTCGGCGGGCACGATGACGATGGTGATCAAGTCGGGCACCAAGCAAATTCATGCCACGGCCTTCTATTTCGGACGCAATAACGCGTTCGATGCGCGAAACTTTTTCAATCCGGCGCCGGCCAAAGTTGCCGAATTGCGCTTCAACGATTGGGGCTTCAATGTGGGCGGCCCGGTGGAATTCCACAACAGCGCCAACCCCAAGACGTTCTTCTTTTACAACATGGAATGGCGCCGCTTCATTCAGGGCGGACTGTTCAATGTGACCGCACCTCCGTCGAGCTTTTACCCGGACGCGAACGGCGCCGGGACGGGTGTGGTGTTACCCGGCACTCTGCCCAACGGGGCGGCTCTTAACCTAGTAGCGCCAGCCAACATCGCCACCCTCGACGCCGGCTGTTCAGGGGCAGTGCAGGCATCGCTGAAGGCTGGGAGTCCGTTCCCGGGCAACACTATTCCCGATTGCCTGGTGAACCCCAACGCGACCGCGCTGCTAAAAGCTGGAATTCTCCCCACGCCGACGAGTGGAGATACTTTTATCGGCGGCAATAACTCGCCGACTACCGGGAAGGAAGAAATCGTCCGCATCGACCACCAGTTCACGGAAAAATTCTCCGTGTTCGGACACTTCATTGCCGACCAGGCGCTGCAAACCTACGGCACGACGCAATGGAGTTCCGACAACCTGCCGACAGTATTCAATACGTACGGCAATCCCTCTTACAGCTACGTAATTCACACGACATATGCGATAAGGCCGAACCTGCTGAACGAGGTGGCATTCAACTACGACGGCAATCGCATCCACATCCTGCCGCAGGGAATTTATCAGCAGCCGTCGGGCTTTACCGAGGGCAACAACCGGATCTTCACGGGCACAAACGTCGATAACCGCATCCCGGATATCAACTTGTCCCAGTTCTTTAACGACCACTACTCGGTGAATTGGCTGCCGTGGAACAACAGTGCAGACGATTACCAAATCCGCGACGACATATCGTGGACAAAAGGGGCGCACCAATTCAGGATGGGAGCGAGCTGGGCTCTGTATAAGAAGGTGCAGGATTATTTCGCGGAGACGCAGGGCGGTTTTACATTTAACGGTTCGGCCACCGCGCCGACGGGCTGTACCAGCAGTTCAAGCCTTTCGTGTGGGCTGGACTACGCTGACTTCATCCTTGGCGACGCGTCGAACTATTCGGAGAATGCTTACAAAGGTTCGGGCCACTGGAACAATGTTTCTCCCGCCGCCTACTTTCAGGACAACTGGCGCGCAACCCACCGGTTGACGCTTAACCTCGGTCTGCGCTGGGATGGTATTCCACATACGTACGAAGCCAACCAGCAATCCTCCGACTTCTATCCGAACCAGTACAACTTCGCGAACGAACCGACCTTCGTTCCCGGAACGAGCGACGGACAGATCGCGTCGAACAGCCCGGGGCTGGGGCCAAGCCCGATTACATCCTTAGCGGGCTATTCTTTCTACCTCAACGGAATGGGCATTGGGGGCAAGAACGGAAATCCGAAAGGGCTGGTCAATGATGCCTGGTTGAACTTTGGACCGCGCTTCGGTTTCGCCTATGACCTGACGGGCACGGGCAAGACAGTGATTCGCGGCGGATATGGCCTGATGTACGAGCGCATTCAAGGCAATGACATGTACAACGGGGCGACCAATCCACCGTTTGGATACTCCCTGGGTACTACGGATGTTTTCTTCTCCAACCCTCACATTAACTACGTGACAGGGGGAACCATCACAGTTCCCATCGTGCCTGCCGGTGTAGTTGGAATCAACCCGAACTATCCGACGCCTCGCACCTCGCAATACAGCGCGGGTGTGCAACAGGCGATTGGCAACAACGCTGTGTTATCGGTGTCGTACGTCGGCAGCCTCGACCGGCACGAGAGTTATTGGCAGGAGATTAATCTGCCGCCGGCGGGCGACTTGGCTTGCCTCCAGGCGAAGAACTGCGCGACCGGCACCGCGCCGTTCAACGGGCTTGTGACTTATCCTGGTTACAGCTCCATCAAGCAGGCCTTCAACGGGGCTAACTCGCATTACAACTCGCTGCAGACCGAGTTGCGCGGAAGGATCACGCGCGATCTGAACCTGCAGGCGGCCTATACGCTGTCCCGCGCCATCGATCCCAGCAACGGTATCGCCGGCAACGGGTTCGATCTCGATTGGGTAACGAACCCATATCAGAACTGGCGCTATGATGTGGGGCCATCGGCGCTGGACCGGACCAGCATCGCATTCGTCAACTTCGTCTATGAAATGCCGTTCCTGAGAAACAGCTCGAATCGTGCGTTGCGATCGGGTCTGGCAGGATGGGAATTGTCTGGCATCGTCACGATTGAATCGGGTCCGCCGCTCAACCTTGGGGTTAACGGGTCCAATGTTGCCAGTATTTTCCCGGGCGGGGATGTGGGCAATCGACCGGACGTGAGCGGAGGCATCTCCTATCCGCACACCGTCGGTCAGTGGTTTACTGGGAATTTCGCGACGCCGGCGGTGGGAACATGGGGCAACCTTGGATTCGACGGCGTGCGCGCCCCAGGTCGCGACAACTGGAATATCTCAGTGTTCAAGAGCTTCCTGCTTAGCGAATCTCGCGGCTCGCGCTTCGAGTTACGCGTAGAAAGCTTCAACACGTGGAATCACACGCAGCTCGGGTCGTCCGGCCAGAATGGCGGCGTCAGCAACAACTTTGGCGCCAGCAATTTTGGACAGATTACCGCCGCGTACGATCCGCGCGTGTTTCAGTTTGGCGGAAAGATAATCTTCTAACTGTCTTAACCGCAAAAAACCCACACGCTCCACTCCTGCGACTCCCAGGAGCGGGGCGTGTGGCGTTTTTAGGGCCAAATAAGCCCGGCGGCAGACGAAGCAAAAAGTGCCGTCGGCTGTAGAGTGCTGGTACAGTGTCGCAAATGGTGAATTGGATGTTGGTATCGGGGATGCCCCGGCGAATTTGGGTCTTGGTTTTCTCTTCCGCTTTTTTCGTTGCGATTTCACTGTCCGTTTTCGCGCAGAGCCCCGCCGACGCCATCGCGCTCGAGAAAGAAGGAAAGCTCGCCGACGCAGAACAAGCGTGGCGGGCGGTTGTGCAGAAAGACCCAAAGGATGCTTCTGCTTTTGCCAGCCTGGGCGTAGTGCTTTCCAAAGAACAAAAATATGAGGATGCGGTGGCCGCTTACAAGAAGGCGCTGTCGCTGAATCCGAAGCTGCCGGGGATTCGACTGAATCTGGGACTAGCAGAATTCAAACAGGGCCAATTCGATGCAGCGATTCCCGCGTTCCGCGCGGTGGTTACGGCCGACCCAGATAACGGGCAGGCGTTGACGCTGCTTGGGCTCAGCTATTACGGCGCGAAGCGCTATGCGGAAGCAGCGAAGTATCTCGAGCCTGCTTCGAAGGCGGATCCAAGCAATACCGAGTTACATGAAGTGTTGGCGCATAGTTGCCTCTTGGCGAAGAAGTATTCATGCGCGCTGGAACAGTTTCGTCAGATCGAGCAGCAGCAGCCGAACTCGGCGGCCGCGCACATGCTGATGGGCGAGGCGCTCGACGGTTTGCAGAGGTACCCGGAAGCCATTGCTGAATTTCAAGAAGCGGCGAAGGTTTCTCCCGCAGAGCCTGACGTGCATTTCGGGCTGGGGTATCTGTATTGGAAAACGCGTCAGTACGATGACGCGAAGCGGGAGTTCGAGCGTGAGCTGGAAATCGATGCCAATCATCCGCAGGCACTGGCGTATCTAGGTGATATCGAGTTGAAGAAGGAGAATTTGGCCGGTGCGGTTGCGTTGTTGAAGAAAGCGTTGGCGGCGAAGGACGATGTTCGTGTGGCGGCGTTCGATTTGGGCGTCGCTTACACGCAGGAGAAGCGATACGGCGATGCTGAGGCCGCTTTGAAGCGCGCGGTGGCGTTGGACCCGGCGCAGCCTGATGCTCACTACCGGTTGGCGCGTGTGTACGAGGCGATGGGCGAGACTGCGGAGGCAAAGAAAGAATTTGATGAGGTGAACCGGTTGCACCGCAGGGAAGATGATCCGCTGGCGTCGAAAATTCGCGGGCGCGCCGCCGCCGATGCCGCAGTGAACCGTGATTCTACGAGCGCTTGGGGGCGAAGCGAAAACAATAGAAGAGACCGAGGACAAGCAGCAGAGCTCCCCACCAGACGTTGGCGTGGAGGGAGTAGAGCACCACGCTTGGGTTGGCGGGAGGCTTGATGAGTTGGTAGAGTCCGGCGGCGAGGATTAGTGCGCCGTTTACGGCTAGTGAGATGCCGATGAAGAACCAGATTGAGATCATGTTTTAGCCTTGGGGACAAAGCCCTGGATTGTTTTGAGCTGCGCTTTCCTACCAGAAAATAATATTCAATATTACGAAAACTACACCGACTATAGCTGCCCAGAAGAGCGGCTTCTTATATAGAGGGACTTCTCCTACCGATGGAACGTGCGTCAGGCCGTAAACGAGGCCGGTAAGGTCGCTCTCCGGCACGGGTTTTGTGGCCAGGCTCACGACCACCGTTACGATCAAGCATGTCAGAAAAGACCACAGCGCCTGATACATATCTTGCGCGAGGCCTTTGGCGTGCGGCGAAAGTGCTACGTAGCGCAATGCCGCGGGATCAATCTTCACCCACGTCCACATGCCGACTGAGCACAGGGTTCCGCAGAGCAAGCCCCAGAATCCGCCGGCAGAGCTGGCGCGCTTCCAGAGCATTCCGAGCACGACCGTGCCGAACAGCGGGGCGATGAAGAAGCTGAACAGTGCTTGCACATAATCCATGATGCTGGCGAATTGCATTACCAGATACGCCGTGCCTACGCTGATGAGGACGCCGACTACGGTGGTCCAGCGGCCCATGTTGACGTAGTGGTGATCGCTGCCGCGTTTGTTGATGAACGGACGGTAGATATCGTAAGTCCAGACGGTGGTGAAGGCGCTGACGTTGCCCGCCATGCCGGACATGAATCCCGCGATTAAGGCGGTGACACCCAGGCCGAGCAGGCCCGGGCCGCAATAGCGCGCCATCATTAGCGGCAGGACGTCGTTGTAACTGTGTGCTCCCGTAACTGTGGCGATCGATTCCGGCACGAGCTTCTCGGGCAGAACTGCCAAGCCTAGCAGTCCGGGCAGGATCACGATGAAGGGGACCAGCATCTTGAAGCCAGCGCCGATGATGGGAGCCATTTCGGCGCTGCGAATGTCTTTTGCCGCGAGGATGCGCTGGACAACTAGAAAGTCTGTTGTCCAATAGCCCATCGAGATCACGATGGCAAGGCCAAAAACAATTCCCACCCAATTGATGCCCATGGGATTGTTGCTGAAGGATCCGAGGCCGGCCCAGAGATGCACGTATTGTTCGGAAGCGCGGTGGGCAATTTGCGCCTTCATGTTTGACCATCCGCCGGCTTCGTACAGGCCGAGGATTGGGATCAGAAGTGCTCCTGCCCAGATGAGAAAGAATTGCAGAACTTCGTTGAAGATTGCCGAGCGCAGGCCGCCGAGCGTCACATAGATTGCGACCGTGAGCGATGACACCCAGATGCTGAAATTGATGTCCCAGCCGAGGACGATCTGCATGACTTTCGCCATGGCGAACATGTTGACGCCGCTCATCAGAACGGTCATGAAGGCGAACGAGACGGCGGAGAGCGCGCGGCAGGATTCGCCGTAGCGGAGCTTCAGATATCCCGGGACAGAATGGGTTTTGGAAATGTAGTAGAACGGCATCATGACCAGCGCGAGGAACAACATGGCGGGGATGGCACCGATCCAGTACCAGTGCGTGGCGAGAATGCCGTATTGATAGGCGGAACCGGCCCAGCCCATGAGTTCGAGCGCGCCGAGGTTGGCCGAAAGGAAACTGAGGCCGGCGACCCAGGCGGTCATCTCGCGGCCGGCCATGAAGAAATCTTCGCCGGTGTTGGCTCTGCCTTTCAGGTACCCGCCGATCGACAGGACCAGAAGGAAGTAGAAAGCAATAATCGCTACATCGATGGCTGAAAGATGGACTAATTGGGTAGGAACGGCAAACGTGGCCGTTGGAGGTGTCATTGCCGGCTGTTCCCCATGCGTGTCCTCCTGAAAGCGCTTCGAAACATGTAGCGACGGACGCCTCGCCCGTCCCGCGAAGCGAAGCGAGGCGGAACTGCCCCGAAACTGTCTATCTAACCCCCAGCAACAAATCCACAGTCAACTGATCGAGCCGCTCGTATGGCAAACGCTTTTGCAGAATCCTGTCTTTATCAAAGCTGTGACCGAGCAACTGAGACGCTCCGTCCTGCGAATAATTGCCGATTTTTGGCGCGCGGCCGTCGCTTGAAAGGTCCGTCAGGATATTTTGAATCTCGTAGTCATGATTCCAGCGGCACGCCTTCTCTTTTAGGATCAGATAAGTTCTCATGCAGCCGCGGGCGAAGTCTTTTACACCCTCGTAATCTTCCGTACGATAGGCATGGGCATCGAAATGACGCGGGCCGTCGTACTTCACGTCTTCGAGAAACTTTACCAGCCAAAATGCCGATTTCAAATTGGCGGAACCGAAACGCAAATCCTGATCATACCGTCCCGGCATCTGATCGTTCAGGTCGATGTGGAACAGCTTGCCCGCTTCCCAGGCCTGCGCAACGGCGTGCATGAAATTGAGGCCGGCCATGTGTTCATGCGCCATCTCCGGGTTTACCCCCACCATCTCGGGATGATCGAGGGTGGGAATGAAGCCCAGATAGCTGCCGGTCGTTGACATGTAAATATCGGCGCGCGGCTCGTTGGGCTTGGCTTCGAGCGCGAATTTCATGCCGTATCCGCGATCGATATTGTATTGGCAGAGATAGTTGACCGCTTCGCGCAATCGTTTGACTGCTTCCTGAGCCGGGCGGCAGGCATCGGTCTCGACGCCCTCGCGGCCGCCCCAGAGCACAAAAAGTTTGGCGCCTAACTCAGCGCCGATATCCATGGCGCGCATGGTTTTTTGAATTGCGTAGGCGCGGACTTCGGGATCATTCGCGGTGAAAGCACCGTCGCGGAAAATCGGATGGAAGAATAGCGAAACAGTTGCCATGGGTACGACGATTTCATTTTCGTCGCACGCCTTCTTGAAGGACCGCACGATACTGTCGCGCTCCGCGGGAGTGGCGTCGATGGGAACCAGGTCGTTGTCGTGCAGGTTAACGCCCCAGGCGCCCACCTCCGCCAACATGGAGACAATATCGTTCGGAGCGATCACCGGCCTTACAAAATCTCCGAAGGGATCGCGTCCTCGATTTCCCACGGTCCAAAGACCGAAGGAAAATTTGTGTTCGGGTTGAGGTTGGTATTGGCAGGGGGTTTTCATGAATCAGTCTCCGAAAATAACCGGTTGCGTGGTTCTCAAGTGAGAATTGCTTTCATGCTGGGATACATGCGCCGGTAGGAGGCGTAGGCGCGGTTCATGGTTGATGAATCGTGAAGGTTCGGGTTGGTGGTTCCGGTGACGCGAACTACGGCGGCGCAGGCGGCGTCAACCGTGGGCCAGGCTTTGGCTCCGACTCCGGCCAGAATCGCAGCACCGTAGGCTGCGCCTTCCTCTACTGCAACGGTGTCGACGGACTGTCCGTAAACATCGGCTTGAATCTGCCGCCACAGTGGCGAACGCGCGCCACCGCCGCCGAGGCGAATCGACTTCACCGGCACATTGATCTCATCGAAAATCGTGAACGTATCGCGCAGGCTGAAAGCTACGCCTTCCAGAATGGCGCGTACCACGTGGGCACGCGTGTGGGATGCGGTGAGGCCGACTAGCATGCCGCGCGCGTTGGCGTCGAGATACGGCGTTCGTTCGCCCATCAGGTAGGGCGCCCACAACAGACCGTCGGAACCGGCAGGAACTTTTGCCGCCTGTGCGGTGAGATCTTCGTAGGAATCGGCGTGACCGTCGATCTTGCCAAACTGATCGCGGAACCAGCGAAGGGAAAGTCCTGCCGCCTGCGTCACGCCCATGACCAGCCAGCGATTCTGCAGGCCATGGCAGAATGTGTGGACGCGCCCGCCGGGATCGAGCGCGGGAAGATTGGTCGCTGCCAGGACTACTCCGGATGTTCCGATGGTTGCACTTACCGCCCCCGGAGAGACCACTCCAATTCCGATCGCGCCTGCGGCTTGATCTCCAGCGCCGGCTACCACCGGCGTTCCGCTGGGCAAGCCGGTTGCGGCCGCGCCCGCTTCGGAAATACGCCCGCAAACTTCAGGGGATTCATACAAGGCAGGAAGAAGCGCGCCGTCCATCTGCACGAAATCCAGCATCTCCTGCGACCAGCGGCGATGCGCAACATCGAGAAGAAGCGTTCCCGAGGCGTCAGCCAGATCGGTGGCGCGTTCGCCGGTTAGACGGAAGCGAACGTAATCTTTCGGCAGCATCAGCGATCGAACCCGGCTCCAGTTCTCAGGTTCGTTCTCGCGCACCCAAAGGCACTTGGTAAGGGTGAAATTCGGCAGCGCGGGATTGCAAGTCAACTCGATCAGCCGATCCGCGCCGATTTTGGTAGTCAGTTCCTGGGCCTGCTTTTCCGTCCTGACGTCGCACCAGATCAGCGCGGGACGCACTATGTCTCCGCGCTCATCGAGTAAAACGGTGCCGTGCATTTGGCCGGAGAAGCCGACGCAGGCAATCTGGCTGGCAGGAATACTACCCCGCTTCAGCATTTTCTGCACCGCGATACCGCAGGCGCGCCACCAGTCGGCGGGGTCCTGTTCGGCCCATCCGATTTGCGGGGAGGCAAAGGGTTGGTGGTCCTCGGAGGCGGAAGCGACGACTTTTCCGCCCTCATTGATGAGGAGAGCGCGCGTACCGCCCGTGCCCACGTCAATCCCGAGAAAATACATTGGTTTAGAAGCTGCTTGGCGGCTATATTAGGACGGATTCGAGGCCGCTGGTACTTCTACCGTGTACGTTAACGACAAGGTATATTATCACTGTTTTGCGAATCCGACTGACAAATTTCTTTGATCGACGAAGACCTCGGAAGGGGGAAAAATGGCGGGCAAACTGGGCAAATTCTGGGGGGTAATTCTCATGGCGGGCGTTTCCCTGGCCGCGGCTCGGGCGGAGCAACCTCAGGTCGTCCTTGATCGCAACGGGGCGACGGTCGCGCTCCAACCCTACGCTCCCAACATTATTCGAGTGACGCTCAGCACGATGAAAGAGTCCGCTGTGTCGGCTCCCGGGTATGGCTTCATGGCGACTCCTTCGGCAGAAGGATGGATTCAGGAGAAAAGTGGAGTCGCGGACGTTTATCGATCCCCGCGCCTGACTGTTTCTGTTGCCGTGAGTAGGCCGTCGACTCGCCCCGGCTTGCGGGATGACGGCTCGAAATACTTTCACGCGTCGGTTCCGCCGGTTCATATCGCTATTGGCACTTCGAGCGGCAAGAATCTTCTTGAGATGACGAGTTGGTGGATGGCAGTTCCCAACTATAAGGATGATAACGCGGGAATTTTGCATAACAAGCGTCCGTCTGATGAAGCTTTCTATCGCGTCGGGGCAGCTTTTCGATCGCCGGCTGACGAACATTATTATGGCCTAGGTCAGAATCAGGAAGGTTTCCTCGATCACCGCGGCCACACGGTTGAGTGTTGGCACAACTATTTGGCTACCGGTGGGCCGAGCATCTGCGTACCGTTCGTTGTCACCAATCGCGGCTACGGAATGATCTGGGACAATCCTTCGAAAACCACAATCAAGCCAGGATTCAACGAACGCGCCGAATGGGAGTCTGAAGTTGGCGACCGGGTTTCGTTTTTTGTGATTGCGGGCGGCAGCACTGATGAAATTTATTCCGGATACCGGTTGCTAACAGGCGCCACTCCCATGCTGCCGAAGGCCGCTTATGGCTACATTCAATGTAAGCAGCGCTACTCGAGCCAGGCTGAAGTGCTGGCGGTGGCGAAGGGATATCGCGAGCGCCACCTTCCCGCCGACATGATCGTGGTGGATTGGTTTTACTACTCGAAGATGGGCCAGATGGATTTCGTTCATGAGCAGTGGCCCGATCCTTCCGCGATGAACCGGCAACTGCATGACATGGGTTTTCAATCGATGATCAGCGTGTGGCCGCGGTTTGAAAAAGGATCACGCTATTACGATTTTCTGAAAGATAAGGGTTGGTTCGAACATCTCGCCGACGGAACGCCGACCGACGGCAAGCCTTACGATCTGGCTGGTTCCGATATCGATACGACGAATCCCGAGGCCGCGCGCTGGTATTGGGACGCGATTCGCGACAACATCATCAGCAAAGGCTTCGACGCGATCTGGGCGGATGAGACTGAGCCTGATCTTCCACCGGATGGCAGCTACTTCTTCGCCGGACCGGGCACACGGTACTTCAATATTTATCCCCTTGTGCACACAGGCGCGATTTACGACGGATTTCGCCGTGACGTGAACCATCGCGCGCTGATTCTTTCGCGCGATGCTTATCTTGGCTCGCAGCGCAACGGAACTATCGTGTGGTCATCCGATATTTATCCGACGTGGGACACATTGAAGCGGCAGATCCCTGCCGGGCTCGATTTCGCGGCCTCTGGAATGGCGTACTGGACGAACGATATCGGCGGGTGGCAATACCTTCCCGCCGAACATCATCCCGAGCATCCGCCTTTACTCGATCCCTCCGACGCGCGCGACAACGTCGGAGGCTACGACGATTATCCTGAGTTGTATACGCGGTGGTTCGAATATGCCACTTTTCTTCCCATCTTCCGAACGCACGGCAGCCGCAAGTTCAATGAAGTGTGGTCGTACGGGAAAGCGGCGGAGCCGATCTTGGAGAAATATTTGAAACTTCGCTACGAACTGCTGCCCTACATTTATTCGCTCGCCTACAGCACGTACGAAACGGGAGCGCCGTTTATGCGCGCGTTGTTCATGGATTTTCCGAATGATCCCAAAGTTGCCGATATCGGCGATGAATATATGTTCGGCCCGGCATTTCTGGTTGCGCCGGTTACAGAACAGGGAGCGACGAGCCGAGCGGTTTATCTTCCCGCGGGCGCGGATTGGTACAACTACTGGACGAATGAGCGCACTCATGGTGGAAAGACGATCAGCGTCGCCGCGCCGATTGATACTTTACCGCTTTTCGTTCGCGCCGGATCCATTATTCCGCTGGGTGAGCCGATCGAGAGTACGAGCCAGAATCAGAACATCTCGAAGGTGCGCATCTATACAGGCGCGGATGGAGACAGCACTCTTTATCAGGACGATGGGCAGACCTATGGTTATGAAAAGGGCGAGAGCCGCATTACGAAACTGCACTGGGACGACTCAACGCATAAGTTGGAGCACAAGGGAGCCGCGGCGTGGACTGAGCCCGATGCCAGTGTTATCGAGGTCGTGAATCCTTAGGCCAGAGAAAATCGCCTTTGCCTGAGGGCTTCCGCCGCGCGCGAACTAAGACTCCAAGTTTTCAATACGCGCCGATGTTGATCAGCGACCCGTTCTCCCGGGGATTGCCCGCGAAGTCCGTGTTGCCGTAGATCGAGCTGCCGTTGCACCATCCCACGCTACAAGTAAGGCTGGTACTACCGGTGTCGATTGCCGGAGAATTCGGTTCGATATCCAGGTTTGGCGGCGTTGAGCTGAGATTGTCGAAGAGAGGATTTGCGTTGGGCGAATTGGCGTCCTCGGCGGTCGTGGTCTGATACGCGGAATAGCTCTTGTAATTGGAGACTCCGGCCCAAGTGATCGAGGTTCCTTTCACGTAACCCGCGGTGGAGTAGTAAAGATTCCAGTTAAGGGTTGCCGGCGGCGCGGGATATTGGCTCGTGGATTTGACATAGCTGTAGATCCAGACGTTCTGTGTTCCCGCGTAGACGATGTTGTTTTCAAAAATGTTTCCCGACGTATTGCCGGAGTGATACTGAATCTGGAACTCGGCGCCCTGGTTCTTCGTGTTGTTGTTGTAAAGAGTGTTGTTGACGATCACCACATGATCGCTTCCGCCCACGGAGTTGGAATATCCGCCGATTGAAACGCCGACAGTATTCGAGTCATAAAACAGGTTGTTGCGGATGGTGACATAGCTGCTGTCGTGGCCTTTGTGTTCGCTGGCCGCTTCCATGGCCAAGTCGCAGGCGTAGACGGTGTTCAGCTCGAAGGTCACATAGGCGCAGCCGTCGCAGTAGAGGCCGTCGGCGTCATACTCGTCGCCTTCCCCGGGATTGTTCTTCGCACTAATGTTGTAGACCGTGTTGCCGCTGATTTCGCCATACGATGCCTGATCGTAGCCGGTTGGCCCGACCCCCTCGAATCCGATCGCGTCGATGCCGATGTTGTCGTTATCGTGAACAATGTTGTTGGTGATGGAGAAATAGGTTACGTTGCCATCCACGTTCACCGATTCGCTCTCTCCAGTTTTCAGGTTATAGACCTGATTGCCGCAGATCGTCAGTTGCGTGATAGGAGTCTGCTGGGTGCCATACACGGCGATGCCAAAAGCGTTGCCGTTCTTCTCGGAGGTGGTCGTAATGTTGTGCACGAGGTTATTCAACAATTTCACGCCCGTGCCCGAACCGGTGATCCACACACCCGCCGGTGTGTAGGCTGCCTTGCTCGTCGTGTAATTGCGAATCTCGAATCCGCTGATGGTGACGTAGCTCTGACTCACGATATTGATCAGACCTTGTGTTTCGTTTCCGATGGAAGGAGGGTTCGAAGTGCAGCAACTCACCCCCGTGCCGTCGATCACCGCGGTCTGTCCCGGATAGCTTTCGAACGTAATGTAGTTCGACGCCGTGCCCGAGGCTGGAATATTCACGGACTCGTTGTAGACGCCGCCGAGAACGTAAACCGTGGCGCCGGCCGAAACGGAATTGGCGGCATGCTGAATGGTGCGCCAGGGTGCGCTGTAAGAACCAGAATTGCTGTCACTACCGCCGGTGGAGACGTAAAAGCTGGCTCCCGCCTGGGAAAACAGCGAAATTGGCGAAAGGAAAAGAAAGAGGCAGAAGAGCCTGGGAACGAAGCGAAGAAGGGAACGAAAACCGCGATGCGTGGTCATGGTGATTCTCCTGAGGCTAGAGTCCTTTGAGGTCTGGATGATTGTGGGGCGCAGGTGCTGACCGTGACACGGAGAGTAGCCCGATTACGAATGGTTGTCAATACTGTTGTTTGCTTTCGTATTGAAAATCGCCAAGGGAGCATTCCTTCCCTGAATGCAGGTCCTCATTTTGCTTGACTTCGCCGCCGTTCGCAACTAATAGTAAGTGTTCGTAATAATGCGAAAGCCCGTTGGGTCATGGCTCCCGGCGCTTCGGGCAGCGAAAAAAGGGGGATTGCATGAAACGCGTGAACCCCGGTTCATGCAGTTTGCACTGAAGTTCTATTTCTACAGCATTCAGAAGGCGATTTTTGCAAAGGCCCAGTCAAGACTATGTTAAAGACCGCAATTGTTGTTTTGATGCTGCAACTGCCGATCGCCGCTCAAACCGGGGCACAATCGACGTCTCCGCAAATCGGGTACAAATCGGCTGATAACGCCGAGCAGAAGAAGACCCTGCTTCTGAAAGATTTCAAACCCGTTTCAAATCTTCACGCAGCCGAGCACAAAATCGATCGCGCGAAGTTCTACGTGATCGACATGCACAATCACGTCAACGACGCGATGGGAATCGAAGATTGGATGCCGCCGGAGCGGGTGGTTGAAGTCATGAATAACACCAACGTGAAGACGGTGGTGATTCTTACTGGCATGTGGGGTGAAAAGCTGCAGCATGTGATCGACACCATGGTGAAGCCGTATCCGGGACGGTTCATCGTGTTTGCGCAGATGGACTGGTCGAAAATCGACGATCCGAACTTCAGCCAGGAGATGGTTGCGCAGCTCGATGATGCGGTTCGCCGTGGAGCTCGCGGCTTGAAAATTCTGAAAGTGTTTGGGCTCGGCGTGAAAGACAAATCCGGAAAACTGGTTGCGGTTGACGATCCAAGAATGGATCCCGTGTGGGAGGAATGCGGACGTTTAGGCATTCCGGTCTCGCTTCACGTCACCGATCCCGAAGCGTTTTTCAAACCGATCGACAACACGAATGAACGCTATGAAGAGCTGATCGAGCATCCGGATTGGAGCTTTTACGGTCCGCAATTTCCGAGCAAGCTGTCGATTCTCGAAGCCCGCGACCGCGTCATTGCCCGTCATCCGCATACGACATTCATCGCGTTGCACCTGGCGAACTGGCCGGAGAACCTCGACTATGTTTCAGCCGAGCTCGATCGTTATCCCAATATGATGACGGAATTCGGCGCGCGCGAAGCAGAGTTAGGCCGCCAGCCGCGGCGGGCGCGAGAGTTCTTTCTGAAGTACCAGGATCGCATCATGTTCGGCACCGACAACGGCATGGAAGAGGAAATGTATCGCAACCACTTTCGCTGGCTTGAAACCGGAGACGAATATTTTGACTATTGGGGCTATCCGGGACAGGGCCGCTGGAAAATTTATGGAATGGAATTGCCGGATCCCGTGCTCGAAAAAATCTATCACCTGAATGCCGAGCGCGTGCTCGGGCAATTTAAAGGCACGGACGCACTGCGAGGTAGTGAAAAATAAAGAGGACTCTAACCAATGCCGTTCAGAACCAGGTTGTATTCTGCTTTCATCATCCTCTGCGCGATTTTGAGTTCTACCGCGTGCACACAGAAGAAAAACGAACCATCGGCAGCGGCGCCGCAAGTTTCTCAGCCCCAGGCCTCGAAGATCAACGTTGACGTGAGCCAAAGCGGCCCTGTTGTGATCACTACAAGCACCGCCAAGTTTGAGGTTCTGCCTACCGGCTACATTCGGGCTGCGCTGCTGAAGGACGGGCAGGAGCAGACGCTGGAGGATTCAGAACCGAACCCTTCTGCCGGTGAGTATGTTGTAGAAGATGGAAAGCAAGTGCGGTTCGCTCTCGACTTCAACGAAGCGAAAGTCAGTGAGGCCACGGGGAAGCTCGGAGTTGGAAAACAAATTACGATTCCGGCACAGTCTTCGGCTGGCTCCGGAGGAAACATTCAGCAGACGTTGGAAGTCTCGATCTATGACGATTTTCCCAACCTGCTGTTCACGAGCTCTTCCTATACCAACAAAGGCAATGCGGAAGTCCATATCGATAACATCGTCGAGCAGCAACACCGCCTGACTTCCCATGACACGAAAGCCCCCTACGACATGTGGTCTTATCAGGGATCGAGCTACGACTGGGGTGAAGACGATGTGGTCAAGCTCACGAAGAGTTTTTCGCGTCCGAACGTGATGGGCGCGGTGGTGAAAGGCGGCTATGGAGGCGGGATTCCGGTGGTTGCGTTCTGGAATGCGAGCGTGGGCGAGGCTATCGGACATGTCGAGACGTTGCCTCTATCGCTGTCGATGCCGGTAAAGGTAGAAAGCGACGGACGGGTGAACGCATCGGTCAGCATTCCCGCGAATACAAAACTCAAACCGGGCGAAAGTTATTCAACGCCTCGTACTTTTGTCGCCGTTTATGCAGGAGATTTTTATAAACCGCTTCGTCTGTGGTCGAGCGTTCTGCAAAAAGAAGGATGGGAGCTTCCCAAGCCTTCGAACGAGGCTTACAACGTGAGTTGGTGCGGCTGGGGATACGAGTTCAATGTCACGCCCGCACAAATGTTGGGCACGGTGCCGAAGCTGAAGGAATTGGGCATCAAGTGGGCCACGCTCGACGATCGCTGGTTCGACACTTACGGCGACTGGAATCCTCGATCTGACACTTTTCCTGACGACTCGATCAAGAAGATGGTCGACGACTTTCACAAGCAAGGCGAACTGGTGCAGTTGTGGTGGCTGCCGCTGGGTGCGGAAGATGGCAAGGGAAAATGGGAGTCGCACAAGTACATCGTCTCGAAGGTTGCGAAAGAACACCCCGACTGGTTCATTCTCGATAAGAACGGCCAACACGCGCGCATGACGCGCGATCTGGCTGCGCTGTGTCCGGCCGTCCCGGAAGTGCAGGCCTATTACAAGCAGTTGACCGAGAAATTCATTCGCGACTGGGGATTCGACGGCTCGAAACTCGACAACATCTACACCGTGCCGATGTGCTACAACCCGGCGCATCATCACAAGTCGCCGCAGGATTCCGTCAATGCAATGGCAGACGTCTACAAGACTATTTTCGAAACGACGCGTTCCATAAAGCCCGAGAGCGTGACGCAGGCCTGCCCCTGCGGGACTCCGCCATCGCTGGCATGGTTACCCTACATCGATCAGGCCGTCACCGCCGACCCAGTGGGTGCGGTTCAGGTGCGGCGAAGGATCAAAGTTTATAAGGCGCTGCTCGGTCCTGAGGCCGCCGTCTACGGCGATCACGTTGAGCTTTCAGCGATGACTCGCGTAGGAAACGACTGGAGCGAGCACGGCAGCGACTTCGCTTCGACGATCGGGACCGGCGGCGTGGTGGGAACGAAATTCGTATGGCCCGATCCCGGGCCTAAGTTCAAGGCAGTGAACCTTACCGCGGAAAAGGAAGCTCACTGGAAAAAATGGATTGGCATCTACAACGAGAAGATGCTCTCCAAGGGCGACTTCCGCGATCTTTATGTCTATGGCTACGATACTCCCGAGGCGTATGCGATTGAGAAAGGCGGCAAAATGTATTACGCGTTCTTTGCGCCGACGTCGGCGCCGTGGAAGGGAGAATTTGAGTTGCTCGGATTACAGCCAGGTTCCTATCGCGTGCTGGATTACGAAAATGGAAAGGATCTCGGCACGGTTGAAGCGAAGGACAACAGTGCTCCAAAGCTGGCGACTGAGTTCAAAGAGCATCTGCTGCTGGAGGTATCGAAATAGAGCGGTTGGGGAGAAGAGCTACGCAAAGAGAATGTGCCCTCAGCGCCTTTGGGCTGGGAGTGTGTGAGTCCGGAAGAACTGTTCTCTGTATTCCACATCGCGAAATGCTTCGGTTCCCCCGGCGCGGGTGGTGGAAAACGCTCCAGCGGTATTGCCCGTCATGAGGCAAGTGCGAAGGTCCGAGCCGCGCAAATACTCGTGCAGAAATCCCGCATCAAAGCTATCGCCCGCGCCTACCGCATCCATTGAGTCGACTTTCAGTGCCGGAGCCAAATGGGTTTGATTGCGATGCTGCGCAATGGCGCCTTGTCTTCCGTTTTTTACAACGACTAGCGGGACCTGTTCCGCGAGCTTGTTCAATGCGAGCTGAAGGTCTTCGGCGCCGGAGATACGCCGGGCTTCGCGAGCGTTGGGTAGAAAGACGTCGACATAAGGCAGAGCGTCACTCAATCCTCCCTGCCAAAGATCGTCCGGATCATCATTCGTGTCCAACGAGATGGTGAGCCCTGCTGCTTTGAGTTTCCTGAACAGTTCGGGAATCTGCGCCTGCAACCCGCGCTGCAGAAAAAACGAGGACAAGTGAAAGTGCCGGGAGTCGGCAAGGTATGCGAGATCGAGGTCGTCGAATCTGAGATCGAAAATCGTTCCCGCGTAAGTGAGCATGTTGCGCCAGGTGTCATGCTGCAGGATGGTGGTGAGCCCGGTTTTGGCGCCCGCGGTTCTGCGCACCTTGCTCACATCGACGCCGCCATCGCGCAGCCGTTGCAGCGCGATCTCGCCCAAGGGATCATCGCCGATGCGGGAGATGAAGCCGACGCGGCTGCCGAGCGCCGCAAGATTGTGAGCGACGATGGCCGACGAGCTTCCGAGAGTGAGCATCATGTCGCTCGCGAGAATTTCGCGCTCGGGCGGAAGTTGGGCGGGAAGGCCGTAGAAGATCAAGTCGAGATTTAACTCGCCAGCGATGGTGACGTCGAATCGGGGCAATTTGTTTTTCCGGAAATTCCTATTTGTTGAGCATGACCACGCGAGTTAGATGACGCGGGTTGTCGGGGTCGAGTCCCTTCTTGAGGCCGGTATAGAGGCCGATCAGTTGGCCAGCAAAAATATACGGCACAATCCGCGCTAGTTCGGGCAGATCGAATCCAAACTCGATCAGCAGATCGGAAGAAGCTCGAGCCCGTGCATCAGCGCGATTGGCGACGGCGATGGTTGTTCCGCCCAAGCTCTTGGTCTCTTCGAGGAGATCGCATTCCGCACTGTAGCCTTGCTCGGAGAGCAGGAATATCACCAGGGTTTCCGGACCCACAATCGATTTCGGGCCGTGGCGGAATTCCAAAGTATGAAAGCTCTGGGCGTAGGAAGTCGACATCTCGGTGATCTTCAGTGCTGTCTCGCATGCCAACCCATAAAAAGGACCCTGTCCCAGGCAAACGTAGTCTTCGAAGTGCCGTGCTTCCACGAATTCCTGAATTCTGGAATTCAGGCTGTTCAGGCAGCTAGCTGCTGAGGTCGGGAGCTTCTCGAGACTTTCAGCCAGCTTTCGATTTTGCGACCACACCGCAGCGAGGTACTGCATGGCCAGCAATATCGATGTGAACGAGTGCGTCATGACGGTGCTCTGTTCATCGCAGGCTGGCAGGGGAAGACTGCAGCTGGCGATCTGTTCGAGAGGATTTCCGTCCGTGCAGGTCACAGCGAGAGTTCGTACTTGCTTGTGCTTGAGAACCTCCGCCGCGCGCACAGTTTCGGATGTGTTACCGGACCGCGAAAAAAACGCGGCCACGGGCTTATGCGAACCCGCTAACGCGAGTTCTGGAAACAGCAGGATCTCGGACGCGGGGAGGGCGCGTGCCTTCGTGCCCGTAACTGCACTCCACACGGCCGCGGCCGATAGCGCTATGTAGTAGCTCGATCCGCAGCCGATGAACAACCATTCGCTCGAGTCGCCGAAAAGTTCGCGAATACCCGTGGCGGCGTCTTTTTGGCGCAGCTGTTTGAGGCAATCGTTCCAGTACTGAGGTTGCGAAAGGATTTCAGCGAGAGAATGCGCTCCGGGAGCGGAAACCAATTGACCGGACCCCTTACCGTCAGACCCTTTCCGGTTAGACCCTTTCCTGTCAAACAAGGGTCACCTCCATGCCCATCTTTCGTAACGCGCGTAAATCTGATTTCGGAATGTTGCGATCGGTGATCACTTCGTGCAAGGACCTGGTGGGAACGATCAGCGACAAACTTCGCCGGCCAAACTTGGTGGAATCGCACACGGCAACCGTTCTTTTTGCCACTTCCACCATTACACGGTTCACTTTTGCTTCCAGGAGATTCGGCGTGCTCAAGCCATACTGGACATCGAAACCATCTACGCCGAGAAAGAGGATGTCGGCGTTCAGGCGCTGCAGCGTCTCTTCGGCGATGGGACCGACCAGGGAGAAGGAATTCTTGCGCAGCGCGCCGCCGGTGAGGATGACCTCCACCGGTGCTCCGGAAAGTTCGGCTGCGATGTTGACCGCGTTGGTGATAATCGTAACCTTTTGAAAGTTTCGCAAGGCGCGGGCGATGCACGTGGTGGTGGTACCGGAATCGAGAATCACGACCTGCCCTTCCTTCACCAGGCGCACGGCTGCTTCCGCAATGCGCAGCTTCTCCTCGCGTTGCAGCTTTTCTTTTTCCCGCAATGTCGGATCTTCGAGGGCGCCTTCGCGCGCGGGCAGAGCGCCGCCATGCGTGCGGTGAATAAGGCCCTGCGATTGCAAAACATCCAGGTCTTTGCGAACCGTGACCTGGGAAGTGTGGAACTGGCGCGCGATCTCGGTGACCAGCACCCGGCCGTTACGTTCCAGAATTTCGCGAATGGCGCGTCGCCGTTCTTCGTTGAGCAAGCGGTTCCTTGATAGGGCAGACCGTAAAGCAGGTTTTGATTATACTTTCTTTTTATATCGCTTTCTTTCGTTTGTCCAGAGAAAAGGAGACAAGTTCCGCCGTTCATGAGCGGTGTGGCCGCCGTTTTCTGCGGCCCGATATGCGAGACTGGGGCGACATGGATTTGAAAAAACTCTACGAGGAGCCGCATCGCCGTTTTAATTTGCTTACTGGCGACTGGGTTTTGGTCTCGCCACACAGGACGGAGCGGCCCTGGCAAGGGCAGGTTGAGAAAGCCGCCACGCCCGCTCTTGCCTATGATGCCGGTTGTTATCTTTGCCCCGGCAATCAGCGCGCGGGAGGAGCGCAAAATCCCAACTACCAATCGACTTTCGTTTTTACCAACGATTTTGCCGCGCTTAAGCCTGATGTCGAGCGATCGAGAGACGACGAGTCTGGCCGCGGGTTGCTGCTTTCGGAATCTGAGCGCGGCACGTGCAAGGTAGTCTGCTTTTCTCCCCGCCATGACCTGACCTTGGCTCGGATGAACGTTGCCGAGATCGTGAAGGTAGTGGACACTTGGGTTGACGAGTTCACCGTGCTCGGCGCGCTGCCTTGCATCAACTACGTGCAGATATTCGAGAACCGCGGAGAGATGATGGGATGCAGCAATCCGCATCCGCACGGCCAGATATGGGCCAATGAAACCATCCCCAACGAACCGCGCAAAGAACTGGAGTCGCAGAAGGCCTATTTGCAGAAACACGGCGGATGCCTGCTTTGTGACTATTTGCAAGTTGAACTGAAAGCTGGCTCGCGTTTAGTGATCGAGAACGCACATTTCGCGGCACTGGTTCCCTTTTGGGCGGTGTGGCCTTATGAAGTATTGCTGCTCTCCAAAATGCACATGCGCGACATGCGTGCACTTGATGCTTCGATGCGAGAAGGCATGGCCGATATCCTGAAAAGGCTTGCCACTCGGTACGACAATCTTTTTCGGACCTCCTTTCCGTATTCGATGGGCTTTCATCAGGCGCCGACCGATAGCGAAGCGCATCCGGAGTGGCACCTGCACGCGCACTTTTATCCTCCGCTGCTGCGCTCGGCGACGGTGCGAAAGTTCATGGTTGGTTACGAGATGCTGGCCAGTCCGCAACGCGACATTACGCCGGAAGCGGCGGCCAGCGCGCTCAGGAGTCTTCCCGAAGCGCATTACCTGGACACTCCTTAATATATTTCAGCAGAATGGAATCGTAATCGACCAATGGATTTGTCCCAGCTAGCCCGTCACTTTTTTGATCTTTTCGGAGTCCAGCCCGCAATCTTCAGTGCCCCCGGACGTGTCAACCTGATCGGGGAGCATACCGACTACAACGATGGTTTCGTGATGCCCTGTGCAATCGGGTTGAATACTCGTGTTGCCATTTCTCCGCGATTGGATCGGAAGCTTGCACTCCGGTCGGAGCAGTTTCCGAAACAATTCGAGTTTGATTTGGAGAAACTGCCCAAGCACAGAGTGGGAGATTGGTGTGATTACGTGCTGGGCATCGCGGTTGCCCTTCAGCAAGCCGGAGATCGATTGCGCGGCGCAAACGTTTTAGTCCAGAGCGACATTCCGATTGGTGCCGGCCTCAGTTCCTCAGCCGCCATTGAAGTTGCCAGCGCGCTCGCGCTATTGAGTCTCAATCGAGCCGGCTTGCCGTTAACAGAAATAGCCAGGCTTTGCCAAAGCGTTGAAAACAACTTCATCGGTGCACGAGTCGGCATTATGGATCAGCTTGTTTCGTGCCACGGCAAATCCGGGCACGCTCTATTTCTCGATTGCCGCTCCCTTCACTTCGAACTGCTCCCAATTCCCGACAGCATCCGGATGGTGATCTGCAATACCATGGTCAAGCACGAGCACGCCAGCGGCGAATACAACCGCCGCCGCGAGGAATGCGAGGAGGGCGTTCGGCTGCTGTCGAAGCGCATCCGGCGGAATCCGTGCTCTCCGCGATGTTTCGATCGGCCAGTTGATGCAGCACGCCGCAGATTTCCCGGAAAAGATCTTCCGTCGATGCCGCCACGTCGTCGAAGAAAATGATCGCGTGCGCGCCGCTGCTGACTTTCTTCGAAGCGCTGATCTTGACAGCTTCGGAAAGCTCATGCGGGAATCGCACCGCAGCTTGCGCGATCTGTATGAAGTCAGTTGCCGCGAACTGGACCTGATGGTTGAATCTGCAGAAGGTCTCCCAGGTTTCTACGGCGGGCGCATGACCGGCGGCGGATTTGGAGGATCCACGATCAATCTGGTGGAGGCGAGCGCCGCTGCCACTTTCGTCCAGCAGATTTCGGCGGGCTACCAGCAGGCGACGGGAATTGTTCCGGAAATCTATATTTGCTCTGCTTCCGATGGGGCACGCGCTGAGACCGTCGCCGGCGGATAGCACAACGTCAACAAATTTACGCATCCTCCTGTTGATTCGCCCGAAAATCGGGATAAGATATTTCGCAGTTCCCCGGACCCGCGCCGCGGGCCGTCTGTGATGCAGGTGGGAGCATCCAGTACCAGTGCGTTTCCAGCAGCGCGCCACGAAGGTCCAACATGAACACAATGGTCAAAGCCAGGAGCTTTCCGCTTCCAAGTTCGCTCTCCGTTGTGCCGGGCACCGAGCAAGCCCAGGCCGCTTATCCCTACTACATGCAGTTCAGCAAGGAAGATGACGATCGCTTCTGGTTCTATAACTCGATGCATTTTCCGGAGCCGATGTGTCTGTTCGACACCATCACAGCAGAAGCCGCTTACTGCGCGCTGGGTTCCGCAAACACGCGCGTATTCTCTCTGCCTACCACGCTCGGGATCGACTACCGGATCATCAACGGCCGCATCTACATCGGCGGGAACGCCGTAACCGATCCCGCCGAGATCGCGCGCCGCACCGAGGAATTCAAGCAGCGGGCTTTCTACTATTACGGCAACTGGGAAAAGCTATTTGCGCAGTGGAAGGACAAGATGAAGGCGTTGATTCGCGAAACTCAGGCGCTGCCTAAGCCTGAGCTACCAGAGTTCGAGCCCTTGCGGCATGTGCACTCTGGGCGCGGAATCGCTTCCAACCATTACTTGCTCGATACCTATCAGAAGACGCTCGAAGGCTACTTCCGCATGTGGCAGCACCACTTTGAATTTCTGCTGTTGGGCTATGGCGCGTATCTTACGTTCTTCGATTTCTGCAAGAAGGCGTTTCCGGAAATCAGCGATCAGACCGTTTCCCGCATGGTGGCGGGGATGCAAGCGGAAATTTTTCAGCCTGACGATGAACTGAGGCGGCTTGCGACTCGCGCTATTGAGTTGGGAGTCGAAGGCGCGATTGTCGATGGCTCATCGCCGAAGGAGGTTATCAAAACAGTCGAGAGCCTCGGTGAGAAGGGCAAGGCGTGGCTGGACGAACTTGCCGTTTCGCGCGATCCATGGTTCAACATCAACGTCGGTGATGGCTTCTATCACTACCACCGCTCGTGGAACGACGATCTTTCCATGCCGTTCGCGGCGTTGCCGGGCTACATCGCCAACGTGAAAGCGGGCCAGCGCATCGAGCGGCCCATTGACCGGCTCATGGCCGAACGCCAACAGTTAATTGAAGACTACCGCGAACTGCTGAATACCGACGAAGACCGCGCGGCCTACGATCAAATGATCGGGCTGGCGCACCGCGTGTTTCCGTATGTGGAAGGCCACAAGTTTTATTGCGAGCATTGGTACACCAACGTCTTCTTTAACAAGATCCGGGAATTCGGAGCATTGCTGGCGCAGCATGGCTTCTTCGCAGATACCGAAGAGGTCTTTCATCTCACGCACTACGAACTGGAAGCGGCCATCATCGACATGATGACTTCGTGGTCAAACGGTTCGCCGCCGCGCGGTCCTTCGCGCTGGCCGGAAATCATAAAAGAGCGCAAGGCTGCGATCGCTGAGTGGGCGAAGCATGAGACGGTTCCTGCGCTCGGAGCTGTGCCCGAAGTCATCGACGATCCAGCGATCGTCATGCTGTGGGGCATCACGCGCGAAAGTCTGGAGTCATGGCTCAGCGCCGATGAGCAGCCGGATTCGAACGAGATCAAAGGATTCGCGGCCTCGAGCGGCGTGGCTGAGGGAATTGCGCGAGTTGTGAAGTCGGTCGACGAGATTGGCCGCCTGCGCCAGGGCGACATTCTGGTTTGTCACATTACGAATCCTACCTGGGCTCCAGTATTCCAGAAAATTGCGGCGGCCGTGTCGGACATTGGAGGCTCGATGAGCCACGCCGCGATTGTTGCGAGAGAGTTCGGCCTGCCTGCGGTTGTGGGCACCGGCACGGCAACGCAGAAAATCAAAGATGGCCAGCGCGTGCGCGTGGATGGTGGGCGCGGCGTGGTGACGATCCTGCAGTAGACGCAGAAACAATACCGCGAGTTGGCAAACCAAATCTGGCCAACCCGCAACTTTGTTCTTACAGGTTCAGATGGGTTCAACGGAAAACGTCAGCTGGTTTGCCGACATCACGCTGGAGGATCGTCCCGCGGTTGGAGGCAAGGGCGGCTCTCTCGGCGAACTGACGCGCGCTGGCATTGCAGTGCCGCCGGGATTCGTGATCCGCACGGCCGGGTTCGAGCGCTTTCTGGCGGAGTTGGAAAAGCAAGATCCGATTCGTTCGCGCGTGGAGGAGTTGCATCATCACGAGCTCGAGCGCGCGACCGAACTTTCCCGCCACGTGCGTGCGCGATTCGAAGACGCTGCGCCGGTGGACGATCTGCGGTCGGAAGTCCTCTGGTCGCACGCTGAGCTGTGCGGTAAGGATTTGAGCTCGCCGTTGGCTGTGCGGTCCTCCGCGACCATCGAAGATTCTGACGATGCCAGTTTTGCTGGACTTCAGGACACTTATTTGTGGGTCACCGGCGCGCAGGCGATGTTGCATTCCGTGCGCTCCTGCTGGGCCAGTCTCTATTCCGTTCCATCGATCACATATCGCCGCAAGCATGAGGTGCCTGAGCATAAAGTCGCAATGGCTGTAGTAGTGCAGCGCATGGTTCATGCGCGCACGGCGGGAGTCATGTTCACACGCAGCCCGCTTACTGGGGATCGGTCCGTGATCACCGTGGAAGCGGCGTGGGGATTGGGTTCGGCAGTGGTCAGCGGGGAAGTCACCCCGGATCGTTTTGTCATAGGCAAGATTACGGGCGAAATTTCGGTGCGCGAAATTTCCGACAAGCACATTCAGCATGTTCCCGCAGCCGGCGGCGGTGTCAGGGAAATCGAAACGCCGGAGAAGCTGCGGCGCAACCCTTCTCTCAGCGATAACGAACTCGCCGAACTGAAGGAACTTGGCCGCAGAGTGGAGCGCCATTACGGCCGGCCGCAGGATATTGAATGGGCGATCGATCACGCGGGCCTGATTTTCCTGCTGCAATCCCGCCCGGAAACCGTGTGGTCCGCTAAAGACCCCGCCCCGGTTGCGAAGCCCGCGGAGAATCCCATGCTGCATGTGATGAACATTTTCGGAGGGCGCCGATGAGCTTGACGGCCAAAGATGTGGCCGAGATCATACGCATCCTGGAGGAATCGACATTCGACAGCCTGACGCTTGAGATGAACGGCGTAAAGCTGAATCTGCGGCGCAACTCGGCGGCGGTTCGGCCAGTTGTCGATCCCGCGCTGCCGTGGCATCGACAACTCCGTCGATCCCGCCGCGAACAATGGCAAAGACCAAGCCTCCTTCCGAGCCCGGCCTCTCTGACGTAACTGCTCCGCTTCTTGGAGTTTTCTATCGCGCGCCGAAGCCCGGCGAGCCGCCATTTATCGAGGTTGGATCGAAGGTCGAAAAAGAGACCGTAATTGGAATCATTGAAGTGATGAAACTGATGAACTCCGTCCGCGCGGGAATGAAGGGCGAAGTGGTCGAAATTCTCGGCGAAAACGGCGCGCTGGTGGAATACGGCGAGGTTTTGCTGCGCGTGCGTCCTTCGGAGTGATGAGGAATAACGTTGCCGATTCGCCACATCCTGATCGCGAACCGTGGGGAAATTGCAGTGCGGATCATCCGCACCTGCAAAGCGCTCGGCATCGAGACGGTGCTTGCAGCCTCGGAAGCGGATCTCGACTCTTTGCCCGCTCGCCTCGCGGATCGCACAATATGCATCGGTCCGGCGCATCCTTCGGAAAGCTACTTGAAAATCGACACGATCGTGCAAGCGGCATTGGGAGTGAAAGCTGACGCCATTCATCCGGGCTACGGCTTCTTATCCGAGCGAGCGGCTTTTGCGAGATTGTGTGAAGAAGAAGGTGTGATCTTCATCGGCCCGACGTCGGCGCAGATCGATGCCGTTGGGGACAAGCTGCGTGCGCGCGCCGAAGCGGAAAAGGCTGGCGTTCCGGTCGCACCTGGCGGCGCAGTTGGAACGGCGGGCGAGGCCATGTTGCTTGGGCGTGAGATTGGGCCTCCGCTGCTGGTGAAAGCCGTGGGCGGCGGCGGGGGCCGCGGCATGAAGCGAGTCGATCGACTGGAGGATCTGTCCCATGCGGTCGAGCTGGCTTCCGCCGAAGCCGGGGCCGCATTCGGCGATGCGCGCGTTTATCTGGAACGATTGGTTGCGCATGGGCGTCACGTGGAAGTGCAAGTCCTGGGCGATGGCTGCGGCGCAGTTGTTCATCTCAGCGAGCGCGATTGTTCGGTGCAGCGTCGCTATCAGAAAATGATTGAGGAGACTCCTGCGCCTGGCCTGAGCGAAGACTTTCGGAAAAAAATCCATGCCGCGGCTGTTCGCTTCGCGCAGCAGCTGCAATATCGCAGTGCTGGGACGGTTGAATTCCTGGTCGATATGGATCGAGATGTTTTCTACTTCCTGGAGATGAACGCGCGCATACAAGTTGAACATCCGGTTACTGAGGCGGTGACCGGCGTAGATCTCGTCGCCGAGCAAATCTCGATCGCCGATGGACGACCCCTGCAATGGGGGCAGGACGATATTGTGAGCAAGGGCTGCGCCATCGAATGCAGGATCAATGCAGAAGATCCCGCGCGCGATTTTCATCCCAGCCCGGGCATGGTTCGATCTGTCGCGTGGCCCGCGGGTGAGGGCATTCGAGTCGACACGCACATTTTCTCGGGCGCTTCCATTCCTCCGTTTTACGATTCGCTGATGGCGAAAATCGTTGCGCATGGAAAGGATCGCGCCGAGGCACTGGAGCGTCTCCGCTCCGCGCTCGCGCACACTTACGTCGATGGAGTGGCCACCAATCTGTCTTTCCACTCCGAAATACTCGACGATCCTGAATTTGCGAAAGGCGGCGTGGATACTTCCTATCTACCGCGGTTTCTCGAGCGGCGGCGATTGCTGCAAGAGGCTTGAATGACGAAACTTCAACTCATCGAGACCTCGCTTCGAGATGGCAATCAAAGCCTGTGGGCCGCTCTCGGCATCGACACAGCGAAGACGCTGACTATCGCCCCGGTTATGGAGCGTGCGGGCTTTAAGGCCATCGACTTTACGACTTCCACGCACATGGCCGTGGCGGTTCGCTACAAGAAAGAGGATCCGTGGGAGCGAATTCGCTTGATGGTGAAGGCCATGCCGAAAACGCCGCTGCAGTTTCTTTCCACGGGATTTCGTTTTATTTCCTGGGAAACTGCCAGCCCGGAGTTCATGGCGTTGGCCTTTAAAACTCTGGTGAAGAACGGAATTCGCCGCTTTGCACTGGCCGATCCCATGAACGACGCCGACTCGAACGTTGCCTGCGCGCGCGTGGCGAAAAGTGCCGGCGCTGAGTATGTTGTCGGCGCGCTGGTTTTCACCGTCAGCCCGATTCATGACGATGCGCACTATGTGGATCGGGCGCGCACGCTGGCCGCCAGCCCGGACATTGACGCCGTGTATATAAAGGATGTCGGTGGGCTGATCGATCTTTTGCGCGGTCGCACGCTCATTCCGGCGATCAAGGCAGCCATCGGAGACAAGCCGCTTGAACTGCATTCGCACTGCTCGATCGGGCTCGGCGAGATGCTGTATATCAACGCTCCTGAGTGGGGCGTGAGCGCGCTGCACTGCGCTTCCGGCGCGGCTGCGGACGGGAATTCCAACCCGCCCTCTGGCCGCGTGGTTTCGAACCTTCGCGCGCTGGGACATCAGGTGGAGATCGACGATGAAGCGTTGTCCGAAGTCAACCGTTACTTCACGCGAATCGCCGAGGCGGAAGATCTTCCGCTTGGCCGAACTCAGCCATTCGACGCGGCTTATTTTCACCATCAATTGCCGGGAGGAATGATCGGGACAATGCGCCGCCACTTGGCAGAGAGCAGGCTGTCACATCTGGAACCTGCGGTGACGGAAGAGTTAGGCCGAGTGCGGCAGGAATTGGGATGGCCGATTGTTATGACTCCGTTTGCTCAGATTGTGATGACGCAGGCTGTGATGAATGTTACGAACAAAGAACGCTATGCAGTCGTCCCCGATGAGGTAATCCGCTACGCCCTGGGCAAATTCGGCAAACCTAATGTGCCAATTGCGCCTGAAGTGATGGACCGCATCCACTCGCTTCCGCGCACACGCGAGCTTCGCGAGGAGCCTGGCATGCCGTCGCTTGCGGAATTGCGCAAGCGAATCGGACAAGATTTGAGCGATGAAGAATTTCTTCTTCGCGCCACCATGCCGGCGAACCAGGTCGATGCCATGAAGGCTGCGGGGCCAGCCGCGCAAACTTATGATCCTGATGTCGCATCGGTGAAAAATCTGCTGCGCCAGCTCGTCGCCCGTCGCGACACTAACCACATCCGCATCGAGAAACCCAACTTCACGCTTGAGCTGACCGGCCGCGCGGGTATGGGAGGGTCTCGACCGTGAAGCAGAACGGCAAAGGAAAGCTCGGGGCTTCGATTCGTGGATTCATGTTCGATCTCGACGGCACGCTGCTGTTGAGCGACCGGTCGCTCTCCGGCTACAAGCTGCTGCCCGGGGCGGTCGAAGTGTTGACCGAGTTGCAGAAGCGAGGCATCCCGTACGTCGCGCTTACAAACGGCACTGCGTATCCAGTAGCTGAGCAAGCTGCGAAACTGCGCGCGGTTGGGTTGCCGATCTCAGACGACGCACTGCTTACGCCTTCCAGCGTTGCCGCCGACCTGATGCCGCGACGCGGCGTGCAGCGCGTTTTGGTGCTTGGAACACCCGGGGTTGGCCACGCGCTCGCCGAGGCAGGTATTCAAACCGTGTTTACGGCAGAGAAAGACGCCGATCACGTCGACGCCGTTTATATCGGCTGGCATCCCGAGTGCGGAATGAAAGACATCGAGACTGCGGTCAAAGCCATCTGGAACGGGGCTGAACTTTACGTCGCCTCCGACGTACCGTTTTTCGCGACTGCAAGTGGCAAGACGATGGGCTACTCGCACGCCATTGCCGCGGCCGTGCGGAAGATGACGCGGGCGAAGATGATTTTAACCGGCAAGCCTTCCTTGCACGCCCTGAGACTAGTAGCGCGCAGGCTCGGAGTGCCCATGCGCCGGGTTGCTGTGGTGGGCGACGATCCTCTGGTGGAGATGATCATGGCGCGCCGCGGCGGTGCGATTGGCCTGGGCGTAACCACAGGGATGATGAGAGCGGAAGAGTGGCACAAGCAGCCGCTAAACAGGCGTCCACACCGTGTGCTGCGAGAACTTCACGAGGTGCTCACTCTCAGCGAGCCATGAGCGGAAGTAGAAGCGGCGCTTCTTTACTCGCGATTGATCGTCCGCCGTAACGGCTCAACTTTCTGACGAAGATCATCGGCCAGGTTTGCGCCGCGCTCGGCAACGTCACGCACGCGCTCTTTCACTTCGCGAACGCGGTCCTTGGCTTCTTCGCCCCAGTCCTGAATAGAGTCGCGAGCATCTTCATAACCGCGCCGCAGATCGCGGCGGAGCTGTTTTCCGCTTTTTGGGGCAAGGATCAGCGCTGCCAGTGCTCCCGCGCCGATTCCAATGAGCAAGAAGGTGATTGCAGTTCCCACGTTGCTGCCGCTCGATGATTCATACTTTCCAAAACGCATGATCGGACCTCATTTCTACTATTAAGAAGTTACTCAGCGCACCTAGGCATAATTCTAGTCCCGCGAAGGCGAATGCGCGTCTCTGAAGCGGCGCGGAGGGTGTGGGATGAACCTGCATTGGGAAAGGTTTCCTTTATCCGGCGCGGCGTGTAAAATTATTTATTCGGTCCCCGTGCGCGACGGAAAATGTGGCCGCCTTCCGCCAGCCCATCAAACCGCAATTATTTTTGAAGGAGATTGTCTCAAGCAATGTCGATCCCTGCCACGCAGCTGCGTCCCGGCATGATCATCAAGCACAATAATGATCTGCATTCTGTCTTCAGCGTTGAGCACCGCACGCCCGGCAACCTGCGCGCTTTCATCCAGGCCAAGCTGCGCAACCTGCGAACGGGCGCCATGTTCGAGCACCGCTTCCGCTCGCCCGATCCCATTGATAAGGTCAACGTGGATGAAGTGGAGATGCAATTCCTCTACGCGGATGGCGATAATTACTACTTCATGGACACGTCCAACTACGAGCAGACTCACCTGACCAAAGATGTTCTTGGCGATGCCGTGGATTACCTGATCGCCAATCTGGAGATAAAAGTGGAATTCTTCGACGGCAAAGCGGTGGGCATTGAACTGCCGCAGACCGTGGAGCTGACGGTGGTTGAAACCGAACCTGGACTGAAGAGCGCAACGGCCTCCAGCGTGACCAAAGCCGCCAGGACCGAGACTGGGCTGGTGGTGCAGGTTCCTCCGTTCATTAATGAGGGCGAGAAGATTAAGGTGGACACCGCTGAGGGAGTGTATTTGTCGCGGGCGTAGAGTACGAGAGTCGGGATCCCTGGCAGATGCCAGCGACTAGCGGCTGGCGATCGATTCTCATCAAGGCGGTAGGTGAAATTCCCAGCGAGTTCTCAGAGAGTATTCAAGGTGAAAGGGGTCCTTCGACTGCGAATGAGTTCCGCTAAGCGAAACACATTCTCCGCTCAGGATGACAGTAATCGGAAATGACTCCTGCTGAAAAATCTCTTGAAGCCAAGCGCTTCATCGTGCGCGGACGTGTGCAGGGCGTTGGTTTTCGCTGGTTTATCGAGCGCGAGGCGCATGTGCTCGGCATCGCCGGATGGGTGCGCAACAATCATGACGGCAGCGTGGAAGTGTTGGCCCAGGGAAGCCGCGATCAGCTTGCTGGATTGCATTCGCGCTTGCGCGAGGGGCCGCGGGCTGCGCGTGTAGATGAGGTCGAAGTAGCCGAGGCCCGCCCGACACCGAGCATCAATTCATTTCGCATTGAAGGAGCATGGTAGATTGTCCCCCAACTCGAACCTTAGCGCCGAGCAGCTCAAGCACCTCATCCGCGAAGTGCCCGACTTCCCGAGGAAGGGAATTCTTTTTTACGACATCACGACGCTGCTGAAAAATAAAGACGGCTTCGCCACGCTGGTCGATCGTCTCGCCGAGCATTATTCCAAACAGCCCGTCGATCTTGTCCTTGGCATGGAGGCGCGCGGATTTATTTTCGCGCCCGCACTGGCTTACCGCCTGCACGCCGGATTCGTTCCTGTGCGCAAAGTGGGCAAACTTCCAGCTGAAACCGTGAAGTTCGATTATGAGCTGGAATACGGCACCAACTGCCTCGAAATGCACAAGGACGCTATTCAGAAGGGCCAGCGGGTTCTGATCGTGGATGATCTGCTGGCTACGGGTGGCACGGCGCAGGCTACTGCGAAGCTCGCCGAAAAGCTTGGCGCGCAAATTAGGGGGCTCGGCTTCGTCGTGGAACTGGATTTCCTGAAGGGCCGCGAAAAGCTGAAAGGCTACGAGGTGATGTCACTGCTGCACTACGAAAAGTGAAGCGGCAAGCACGAGAATTTCCTTCTGAACGTCTGAGAAGAGCGGTACCGGCCAGCAACTCCTATTTCACAAGGTGCCGCACCAGAAGGCTGATCCCGTACCAGCCACTGGCGCTTACTGCTGCTATCACCACCAACCCGGCAATCACACTCCAGTTCACGCTTCCTTCGGAACGGGAGGTCTCCAGGTCGGAGTCATAGACCAGCCAGGATCGGAAGAATCTTGCCTCTTCCCATCGGGTTGCGGTTCGTTTTATGTCGAACCCCAAGTGAGGATCGGGCTTGGGGAGGTTGGAAATGGGGGAGAGCTGCAATCTTTTCATTATCCGCCTCAAACTGTGTCATGCATCCTGCGTGCCATTTCAGGAACACCGCGTAAGTTACTGAAATATATGATGTCCACCAGAGGGCGGAGGTTTCAGTCACTTTTGCCCTAGGTTAAAACCTTCATAAATACGACAGTCAGTCGAGGATTTTGACGCATTCACAGCCCACTCGGTAGTGTCCTAATTTGAACTTCTCACGCGCTGAGACTGGCGTGAATCGTGCTCCTAATCCACTCTGAGACGTTTTGATTGCTGGCCTTCGCCGCCGTCTCAATTGCCTTCGTATCAGACGCGGTAAAACGAACCTGAATGACACGTCCCATTGCTTCGCCCTTCGGTAGTTTGGGCCGTCCCGCTTTCTTAGGCTTGGACATTGCTTCTAAACTCCTGAATAATGAAGGCTCTTACGGCGGTTAATGGAGATACGATAGGCGGTACGTGGAGCACCGCTACATACCGTATTGGTTTACCTTCGCCAGCGTCATGTAGCCAAGCATAGGCTGTGTTCGCCGTTGGATGGCCTTCCAAGTGGAATACTTCTACGATGCCATCCCAGACCGTCTCTCCGTTGAACACTTCCTTAACGGGCACGCTTTCACGGTGCGTAGCCTTAGCACCGTGAAGCTTGCCAATCGCGGTCTTGAGTTCTTCTATATGACTCACTTAGCTATTCCCGAAAAAACAGTTCTTCTAGCGCCTTACGCCGCACTTCCCACGAATCACACTCTTTATCCTCGATAGAGCGAATGCTAGAGCCTTCGGTCAAAGCTCCAATTACCGCGATTTGCTTGTCGGTGCTCAATATGTTTGCCACGTCTATTACTGTACTACAAGAATATAATTTGTCAAGGTATTTCTGTAGTACAATTGTTCCGCTATGCGAGTATTCGTGGTAGTTGCCATCCTCGCCCTTACACCAGCAGCGATGGCCATCCAGTATCAACCATCCGCTGCACCCTCCCGGGCAGAGTTGATATCGTGGAGTATTGGCCAGCTCGGACTCGCGTTCTAGTGACAAACGCGAGTCCTTGAGCCGTGCTGACTTCAGGAGAGCGGCAAGAAGCGGCAACTCCTCTGTGATTTAATCACCTCATGTACGCGCGCAGGATTCGAGTGGAGTACTCTGTCCGCAGGCGCCAGGCAAGCTTGTCCGCTAAAGTGGCTGGACAGCTTTTCCATGCGCAACTTCACCAACGCCAGCGAATTCGACGACACCTTGCCCGTGGCTGATGGGAGAATGGAAATCGGAAGCAATGTCGCGCTGGAAAAGCTGCGCGTGGCGATGGAAGACTGGTTTCGCCGGAAGAGTTATCTCCCGGCAGGACTCGACCTTATTCGTCGAAGAAGAATGAACCTCCCACGGATCTGTATCCCCTTGTGTGGGCTGCTCCTGCTGCTTTCCGTTTGTAGCTGCTTCACGTGCTTGCTGAAGGGTTTGATCAGGTTCAACTGGCTGATTTCGGCAGACGACAGGCCTGGGCTTCTGGAACTCGGACCAAGCGATCAGCTTTGCTCCAATCCCGTCGGAAGTAGCAGGATTCGTCCTTATTTCCGCAGCGTTCTGTGCTGACGCAAAGGGAGCGCCGGACAAGGTCATAAGCCAGGCAAGCGCGAAGAGAAAACGGAATAGCCGCTTCATAAGCCGGTCCTCAAATGACGAAGCAGCAGCTAGCGTTTCGCAGCGCGACTAACCCCTTACCTGCAAACTACTTTCGGTCATCTGCCTGGCCACGTCTATACCTCGTTTCCTGTACGAATGGGATGCCCATTGGGAAGCTTCTAGAAGTGGTTTGCGGGGCCTGGAATGCAATCTCGAAAGCCAAGGAATTTCCCCCCGCAAAGATACAAGCTTCGCGGTATGGGAAGGCTCGAATGATTTCGCTAAGCTGAAGTTCTACTCGACAAACGCCCCCATCGGGCAGGTGCCGATTCACTGGGAGAACCGGCACCTGCTCCCTTTCTCAGAAAAAACACCCGCGCGTCTACAGGAGTTTGAAACCGCCAATACAGACTGAAAAGGATTCGCAGAGCAGCAACTGGCGAGTATCGTCAAGTCGTTCTGTTGAGGGAGGAAGATCATGCTTTATTGGACAATCGTGTTTCTGGTCATCGCGCTGATCGCTGGTGTGCTCGGATTTACCGGCGTAGCGGTAGCCGCGGCAGGAGTCGCCAAACTGTTGTTTGTGGTGTTCCTGGTGCTGTTTCTGATTTCGCTGGTGACTCATCTTTCCCGCCGCGGGGTTTAGGGAATTTTTTCGGAGGAAACGTCAAGGGCAGAGAGTTCGCTCTCTGCCCTTGACATGTGCAGGAACTGATGCCACGCCCGGCATTCGAAGACAGATGGGGCATTCAGAACCGCAGGAGGAAAAATGAAACTCCCAACCCCTGCAATGTTTTGCCGCAACTAAGTTATCCAGATGGCGATTACATATCGAAAGCACGGCCCTGCCGCGCTTTCTCAGGAGGAAATTTAATGACGGACGACATGAAAGATAAAGATACAGAGAAGAAAGGCCAACAGGGAAGCCAACATGGCCAAACCGGACAGAGCGGCCAAAGTGGACAGCACGGGCAACAGCACAGTCAGCAACAGAGCGGCCAGCAGTCTGGTCAGTCTCAGCCGAAGAAGAGCGGTCAGGGACAGCAAGACATGGATGAAGAAAACGAAAACCGCGACCGTCAACGTCGAGCTTCCTAGGCTCTACTGTTAAACGCACGCTTGGGAGTCCCGGTCGTCTCGGCCGGGGCTTCTTTTTTTGTTGCGATTTTTCTCAGGCGAAGATTTCCCCGGAAGGAAGGCAATAGCTAAAGGCGAAAAACTCGATAGCCCTGAAACTCTTCTAAATGCGGTCGCCCGCAAGTTGGGTAACTTCTTTGGTCACGCGTATGACCGTACCCGCCGCGGCAAGCCGCTCAGGAAACGGAAACGAGGAGAATGTCGATTCGGAACGGCAATGCATGGAAGGGCGTCGGCCCTTCCATTTTTCTTTGCTCCCGCGCTGGCGCGCTACGGTATTTACCCTATACCAAAACCCCTGAGTTCTGCTAGAGTCAAACCAACTCGGTACTTACCGCAATAGCCTGAAAGGGGCCCCAAGCAGTAGAGGTGTGTATGATTGAGCAAACTGTCCCCGAAGTGCCGTCTCGCCATTGGCGGGATCTGTATACTGCCGCTCTTTTCGAAACTGAAAGAGACCGCATCCCCTCCCGCATTGCTGACGCTGAAAAGGCCATCCTGGCGAGGGCGCGCGAACTTTTCTCAGCCGGTTCTGACACGATCGACGAAGATCAAGCTCTCGACGATGCGTTATATGCCCTGCGTGCCTTGCAAAGCTGTCTGAATTTCCGCGCTGCAGCTTAGTATTCTCTCCTTTTTAGATCAATGCCGGGAACGCCCTTGGGCGGAAGGGCGTTTCCCGGTCTGCAGAAGTTAACTCGCCTTCCGCCGATTCGCTTCATGCTCTTTCTCGAGGCGTTCTTCTTCGGCGCGGTCTTTTTCTGTGCGGTTTTTGTCCGACTGCTCCGATGCTTTTTTCCCCGCCTCTTTAACATCGCCCCAGGCGTTCTGAACCTTCCCTTCAGCCTGCTTCGCGGTTCCGTGAACCTGCTTATCCGTATCTCCAGTCCACTCGCCGACTTGGCGCTCTACGCGGCCGGCGATGTCCTTGGCTTTGCCTTTGACCTGGTCTTCATTCATGGTGTTTGTGTCCTCCCTTGAGTTTGGCTTTCTGCAGAATTGTTAGCTAAAGCACGGGGCTTCGGCCCTGGATCAGGCGGATCAAAATGGCAACCACAGCCAGCACCAGCAGGATGTGAATGAAGCCGCCCAGCGTATACGAACTGACCATGCCTAAAAGCCACAGGATCAACAGCACCACCGCTATCGTCCAAAGCATCGTCGTCGCTCCTTTTGCCTTCGCGTAAATCGATGTCTCCGAAGTGGTCGAACTTCCAACAAACCGGAGTGTACGTGCGGCAGATGGGGCGCGTAATCCAGTAAAAGCTCTATTCCGCCTGCGAGCGGACTCTATTGGTGTTCGTGGAGCGCGTCGCGGACCGTAGTGTGAGCACTCAGGTATTTACCGTAGGCCCGAGGCCTTCCGTCAGCCGCGAATGTGGCATCTAAGCTGTGCCGTAGTAAATATGGAGGGGAGATTCATGCGTTCTGCCACGCGCTTGTATATTTGCAGTCTGATCTTCGCGGTAACGTTAATTTCGTTGGGCGCCTTCGCCCAGGCTCCCGCTTCGCCAAGCACGACGACCCCGAACGCCGCACCTGCTTCCGTTCAGGAAAGCGCCCCTGCTCAGACAAGTAGCTCGCCTTCGCCAACTGGTCAGCAACCTTCGGCGCAGCAACCCTCAGAGCCGCAACCCGCGGCGCAGGCGCCGGACGCAAACGATCAAGGCATGTTTGTTTTCAAGAAACAGGTCGAGGAGGTTGTGCTGCATGCGACCGTTACTGATGAAGAGCACCATCTGGTCACAGGTTTGGACCGCAGCGCGTTTCACGTTTTCGAGCACGGTGTGCCGCAAACGATCACCGACTTCCGCCGCGAGGATGTCCCGGTGGCGATGGGTATCGTGATCGACAACTCCGGCTCCATGCGCGACAAGCGGGAAAAGGTCAACGATGCGGTGATGAATCTGATTCGCGCCAGCAATCCGAACGATGAAATCTTTGTGGTGAATTTCGGGCAGGAGCCGTATCTCGATCAGGACTTTACCTCGAACGTCAAACTGTTGGAGACGGCTTTGCATCAGGTTTCGGCACGTGGCAGCACCGCGCTTTACGACGCGATTGTCGCCTCGGCGATCCACTTGCGGAACAATCCACGCCTGGAAAAGAAAGTCCTGCTGGTGATCACCGATGGCCGCGACAACATGAGCGAGGAAACGCTGGAGGAAGCGTCACGCCGGCTGCAACAGCCGAACGGTCCCACGGTTTATTCGATTGGGCTGCTGGGAGTGGAAGGCCAAGGTCGCGAAGCGCTTCAATATTTGTCGCAACGGTCGGGAGGAGTGGCTTTTTTCCCCACCACATTGGACGATGTCGATAACATCACGCGCACTGTGGCGCACGATATTCGCAGCCAGTACATGATCGCTTACCGGCCGAACAATCAGAACGCCAAGCCGGGATATGAGGCCGTGCAAGTCGAGGCGAGCGCTCCGGGGTACGGCAGGCTGACGGTGCGGACCAGGACAGGGTACTACGATGCTACGCACTGAGGTGCGCGCCCGCCTCGACCGTTCGGCAATCACTAAACTACGGTTGGCTCTGAGGGCGATGAGACCGGCGACACCTGAATTTGAATAATGTTGTTCTTGATCGCGTAGACCACCAGATCGCGGATGGAGTGAAGACTGAGCTTTCGCATAATGTTGCTGCGGTGCGTTTCCACAGTCTTTGTGCTCAGGTTGAGCAGCGATGCCACTTCCTTGGAACTCTTACCTTCGGCAAGAAGCTGGGTCACTTCCCGCTCTCGCACCGTCAGCGTAGGCAGGTTCGGAACTTCATTGCGCGACATCGAATGGCCTTTGTCGAGGAAGCCGGCTAAAACCAGATCGTTCACGCGGGGAGTAAAGAACATTCGCTTGCTTTGCAAGGCTTCGACCGCCGAAACCAGGTCGCGAGCCGCATCCGACTTAAGGACGAATCCGCGCGCACCTGCGTCCAGAGCCTCGCGAATCACCTGATCGGAATCGGTGATGGTGAGAACGATGACTTTGAAACGTGGGTCGTGCTGCATCAACTGACGAGTGGTGTCGAGGCCGTTCAGGTTGGGCATGCCGATGTCCACAATGATGACGTCCGGTTTGAGCTGCTTCGCCATCTCAACCGCTTCACGCCCGTCGGAGGCCTCGCCGCACACTTCCCATCCCTCGTGTTTCTGGAGCAGTGCGACTAATCCCCGGCGCAAAATTTCATGATCGTCGGCTAGCAGGATTCGCAATTTCATCGAACCTCCGGGAAGCGGCATATTGCACATCCACAACACATACATGACGCCGCTTGAACTCGGCGGCGGGCAATCAGTATGGGAAAAGTAATGGCGAAGAAGCTAACTGAAAAGTTTCCAGACAGCGATTCTCGGGAAACCACTTCCACCCTAACATTCGGATAGCAGGGATCGAATACAGGGAATCCTGTATTCCGGAATGAAGACTTTTTGGGAAACTAACTCGCGGCGCTGGCTGGAAAATAAGTTTGCTCATGTAGAAGAGCGTCTACCGCTTCCACAATCGATCCCACGTCCGATTTGGCACAGGCTCCGCGAATCCCCGCGCGCCGCGCTTCCTCTGCCAGTTGCTTGGACAAATGAATGGTAACCATCAGGATCGGAATTTCCGGGAAGATGCGTGCGATCTGCCGGGCCACGTCGAGACCGTTCAGATCCGGCATCTGGAAATCCAGCAAGATCATGTCGGGAGGGTTGGACTTGACCCGTTGAATCACCTCCCCACCGGTGCGAGCCTCGTCGCAAACCTGCCAGCTGGCCTGTTGTTCCAGCAGCGATCGAAGATAATGACGAACCGCGGGGTTGTCGTCTGCTATCAGTATTCGAACCAGGCGGTTTTGCTTTTGCAAGTCATTCGTCATAAGAGCTGGCAGCGCGTTCACTCTGCACATTTCCTTATTTATGGATTTCCATCATCAACATACGATTGCCCCGATGTCTCCCGCAATACGGGGAAATCCTTATTACCCGCGTTATTTTCCGACTACCAGATTCCCTTATCGCTGCCAGTCAGTTTGAATTCCAATGCAGCAGCGGCGGCTAACCCGGGAAGCAGAGTGAGCCGGAGAGCGTTCTGCAACTCTCCATTGCGAAGCAGCCGTTCCCACTCCGCAACGTACAGCTTCGCGGCCTGGGGGAAAATCGGAATGCGCAGAAATCTTCGCCGGAAGCTGACGCGTTCATTTCCAAATCGCGCCGCGTCGGTAACGAGAGAGGGCAATGGCAGCCCAATTCCGCGAAACGACTTCACGTACTGGCTTACGATGACCAGATATGTCGCCAGGCCGTCCCAAAGGCCGGCGGAACTGGCCAGCGACTTCAGATAGGCATAATCGACCGCGCCGGAATCCAGCAGTCGAGCGTTATCGGCGATGTCGCACAGGCGCAAGTAAAAATGGCGATACATGCGCTGCAGGGTGCTGATCACCATGCGATCTTCCGGGGCCGGGACGCGCAGAAAGTGGGAACCGAATTGCTCGTAGCGCGAACGAGAAACCAAAGAATTGGTGATAGCGACTTGCTCGCCGGTTTGCCCTAACCGCCCGACGTGGACCTCCACAAGTTCAGACAAACCGGGAACCACGAAGTTCCACTTGTTCGCCAGCCGGTCGCCCCAACTGCGCTCATCTATGCGTGCTTTGAACTGCTCCCGCATAACGGCAACAACGTCGGAGCTTTTTGCACTTGCGTAGAGATCGAGATCGCTCCCCAAATCCGGCCAGTGATCCAGAGATTTCATGACGACAACGTCGCCTACCTGCTCCAGCGCCTGGCAGATCGGAGACAAAAACGACAACGCCCGGTCAATGCGTGCCTGTTCTTTCTCGAGCGCATGTTCAACCCAATCAGCTCGATCGTTCCCCTGCGCCACCAGAACCGCATGGAGGCGTGGTAACGCCCGCATGATCACATGATGGGAACCAGCCAATCCCCAGAGCTCGCCAAAATCCTGCGGTTGATAGCTTGCGATGGTTTGGGCAAGTTCAGCGCAACAATTTTGCCGGCGGGAATCGAGCGCTAGATCCAAGGTTTGATGTTTATCGGATTCGAATAAGAGCCGGGAAAGCAGGGTCAGAGATCCGGCGGAGTTCTTGGCGCAATTCATGGACATTTTACGGTTCCATTGCCGCACGTGCAGCAAGCTTCGGCTATTCTTCGATGTAAAAGTGAGCCGCCGGGTTGTTGCTTAACCCAACTTAGGTTCACTCCGATCCCGCGACAGGAGCGGTTTTTGGGCCGCCGCAATCGGCGGCGCTGCGGCGTTCGATGGCAGTGCCTTCTTCGTAATCGTTCCACGTCTCAATCAGCATGAAAGGCAGCGGCTGGGAAGTGTCGTAGTACTTCTGATACATGCTCATGGTTTCGTCGAAGGTTTTTCCGCAGGCGCTGGCGATGTGGCGATTCAATCCCCAAGTGGCTGCAGAGTCATTGAACCCTGGCCAGGCACCGCCGACTGCAATCTTGTCGGGATATTTGTCGGCCATCGTCTTATAAAAACTCTTCAAATATTCCTCGCCCCAATTGCTGCCATCCCGGCGCCCAGCCGCCGGGGCCCGGTTGCACCCACGCATAGGAGCCGGCAAAATCATTGGCGTACTGCGCCGAGGGCTGGTCTTTGTAGATCAAGAACGGCGGCGCGTCCCAGCTTTTGCAATGTTCGTTCACGCGGTTCCAGTCGACGTGCCCGCTCTTGGGAAAAATGAAAATCATGGGGCGCCCGTCGTAGCGAAGATAGGATTCCCTGTATTTCGCCGAAGGGCCGAAGTAGTTGTCGTAGGCCTCGTCGAAGGCGGCAATCGTGGCGTCGGTCGCTTGCACGTCGGCGTCTTCGGCTTCGTTGTAAAGCAACGCGACTTGAAAATGGTTTTCGCTGGCGGCTTCCTGCATTAACCCGAAATTGTGATCGGAATATTGGTTGCTCTGGCCGTACCAATCCACCACGAATGCCGAGATTCCCATATGTTTTGCCTGCTCGATCTGTTTGCGCAGTACCGCCGGGTCCTGGCTGGAATAGCCGACATCAATGTGCGTGTGATTTCCGAACCACGGCATGTACACCGCGAGCAATTTCGGCGACATGGCGGGCGCTTGCCCATTCTGCGCGAGGGAGTGACGCATGCCGGGAGTGGTGCATCCGCTCATCACGACAAAACCTGCAAGACACAGACTTAGAAGTGCCTTCGACAAAGATGGCTCCATATGCAAGAAGAAGTCGCGAAACTCCCAGATTTAGGATGCCGCTTCAGACGCGGCGGTTGGCGCACCGTCAGAGTCTGCTCGCGGAAGGTACTGTTTTCAATGAGATTTTTTCAATGACATCGATGAGGCGGTATCTAGCGCCCAGCGCTCAGTGAAATCCGGCTGAGAGCTGACGGCTGGTGCTCAGGGTGACCGCGCCGATCAAAACTGCGGAACTGCCTGCAATTGTCGAATCACCCAACGATCGGCGCCGGGAGTCATCAGTACAACGTAATGCATCGTGACATGATCGTCATGCACGAGCTTGCCGCCATCGGAGACCTGCAGTTGATATTGCACAGTGTCATGCAGTTCGAGCACATCTCCCTCCGGCGAATAAAACACCGCTTCCGCGCGATGGTTCTGACCTAGATAGCGTTGCGAAAGCCCAGACTGTTGCTGGCCGAGAACTGTGTTTGTGAGCCACTGCTTGGCGTCTCCTTCGAATGGTCCCTGCAGCGGATCGAGCGAGTTGGACTCCAGGGCCTGCGCCATGCTCGCCCAGGCGAAGCGGTAGTCACGCAGCACCGCGCGTTCGGTCAACGGCTCCATTTGGCGAGGGGCTGCCTTGCTCATATCCATCTGCAGCTGCACGTTTGCATCGGCCGCCCAACAGAAAATCGTAGACGTCGCGCACAACACGTAGATCGCGGCTAGACCAACTGCGAGATGAATGATCCGCTTCACGGTTGAGCTCCAATACGCAGTTCGTTCCCCATGACCACTCCCGACGCGACCGAGATCGTCTCCGGTCCCTTCGCTTCCATCTCCGCCCGCGCCACGCCCCGCTTTATCGGGGCATCCACCGTGGTCTTTCCCTGCGGCCCCTCGGCGGTGAAGGTGACGATGGTTCCGTCAGGAACCGGATTGCTTGCGCAATCATGCACGGGTTCGGTTTGCACCACGATCGCGTTCTTCGTTCTGCCACCTGTGATTCGAAGATTGCATGGATCGGAAGCTACCTGCTGCACGGCACGTTTCGCAGAGATGTCGTCGACTGAAGCGACCACCTGCACAGTTCCAGCAGTTCTGCCGGAAGACGTGCGAAACCAGGCCGCGCCTTCCTGGGTGCGCACGGAGCGCGACAGCAGCGACTCTTTTCCCGCGGTCAATTCGAAGTTGACCGTTGCAGGCGCGCGCACGAGATTGTGATACTCGTCGAAGGGAAAGGCGACGCCGCTGACAGCATCGTTCCGTCCCACCGGCACCCGCGACGGATGCACGATAAAAGCAAGACTGTAGGCCTTTGCCGGAGTCACGTACAGAGTTCCGCTGTCGCAAGAGGAAGAGCAAACGATCAGCAAATAAGCACCCGCAGTGCGGAGATCCTTGCCGGAGATAGGAATATCGTCTCCCAGATTTACATCGTTCTTGCGCGAGACGCCGGGGCCTACAAGATAAAATGTAGCCTTGCCGCTTCCGCTGGTGGAGATGGTGGCATCGTCTCCGGCGGTGGCCGACTCTGGAACGCGAAGCTGCTGCGCGGAAGCCAGCGCCGGAAGAAAGGCGGCTGAGCACAATGCGGCGAAGATGACGAAGAGGCGTCGCATTCAAGACCGTCCCAAACTGTATTGATTCACGACGACATGAAAATTCTGTATCTTTCCTGCCATCGACTTTGGAATCTCAACTGCGAACGGTTCTGAGGACTGCGGAAGCAGAGCGCGATCCACATAACCGTCGGCCACCCACACAATTTTTCCGTTGCCGTCGTAAAAACCGGCGATCACATGCGGAATGTTTACAGTCTCTCCGCTTTCGTTGAACAGATCGCCGCGCAACACAGCCTTTCCTTGTGCGTCCGAATCGAGCTTCTGATTCATCACGCTGATCACCGGGTCGGCCGAAGCGGGCACCAGGCTTGCCTTTTCATCCATGCGAACGTTTTTAACCTTTTTGAGGCTGATGTTCGGAAAGTCCACGCGGTAGGGCGTGACTTGCTTGGGCAAAAGCACGTGATCGATTTTGTCGAAGCTGCTCTCTTCGTCGATCGGATTTCCCGCCGCATCCACCAGGGTTGCATTCACCGTCACGAAGGCGGGAATCGTGTCTTCATTCACAACTTCTCCCATGATCACCGCGCCCTCGGCGGTATCCACTGCATTCATTGAAATAATGCGCACGTTGGGAGCATCGACGTTCCTCGATCCCCAGTGATCTTCCGCTCCTCCTGCGACCAAGTCCCAGCGCAAGTAGGTAACGGGAATAACCTGGGCGGGTACATTCGGCGTCTGGAACTTGGGCCAAACAGCTCGCCATACGTCACCCTCGCGCACGAGGTGAATGTCACGAACATCCTGAATCGGGCCTACCGGGGTGGACCAGTGCAGATGCACGCGCATTTCTGCTTCGTCATTCGTAATGTGCAGAGGCCGCGGCTCAAAACCTTCGAGCGACGAAAATGAGCGCAGGCTTCCGTCCGAACCTCTCCAATCCTGAATGAAATTGGCTTCGTCGATGCCGCTGCTTTTCGAAACTCCCTCGAAGGCGAGATCCCAGTGACGGCGCTGCACGTTCGTCAGCAGGTTGTCGAGCGCCTGCTCGGGCGAGGCAGCGTTCGGCGTAAGCCCGTACATGGCTGAGCCAGCTTCAATGCCGACGGTGCCGCGGGCGCTTCGCGGCCCGTACAGCGCCAGCCCCATTAATATGACGGTAACTACGACAAGAACGATTGGCAGAATTCGTTTCATCTTCTTAACCTCGAGCTCTTCACCTCAAGCCACGTAGTGCCGCTCCGCATGTTCGCCGGCCACGGGAATTCCCAACGGCACAAGCGCATGGCGGTCATCCGGCAGGAACAGTTCCAGGAAGATCGCCAAAAAGCTCACGCCGATGGGCAGGGTTCCCCACATCAAACCTTCCCATGCGGGAGGAATCACGTTGGTTTGGATGGTGTGCGCCGGCGGCACATCGTCCTTCGACCAGGCGGTGATCTCTCCATTTCCGAAGACTTCGATCTTGCGCCAGCCCACGAAGGTCAACAGCGGTTCGTAGTAAGGGTCGTGCACAAAGATGTATTTCAGCCCGTAGCGATTGGCGTGCTCCAGCATGGCGCGGAGAGAGGCCATACCGGCCGATCCGTAGAACTTTGCATTGGTGAGCTGCGCGGAGCCGTAGTGCGTCATTTCCGGCAAAAGGCGCGCGGAGTTGTAATCGCCGTCTACGGTGCCTGCGTTCGTGTAGGTGGAAACTTTCGCCAGCTCGTTGCCAAAGCCTAACGTGAGGTAGCGGTAGGAATCATGGCCATCTCGATTCAGGAAGGCAATCACAGGCTGAACGTCCATGGATCCACCCGAACGATAGGGATTTGCATTCAGCCACCACAGCGCCGCGCCAATGGTTCCCACGGCTGCAAGCGACAAGGCGACGGCGCCCCTGGTCTGGAAGCGTTCCAGCACTCGAACCGCGAGCACGCCCACCAGCGGCATCGCCATCAACGTGGCCCAGAAGGTGAATCGTTCGAAGGTGAGAATTTCATAGGCGCGGCCCAGCAGCCATCGCGGCAGCGGAGTGGTGCCGCCCAGGCCGAAAATGAACGTCAGCCAGAAGCCGCACAGCAGGGGAACGACCCTGCGGGAGGAAGCTCCACGAATCAAAATGAACGGCAGCGCCAGGATTAAAGCCCCGTAGGGAATGAGGAAGTAGTTGACGGCGGTAGTCGAATTCAAAAGAAAATTCGCGCGGCTGTCGTGAGGAATCGGAATCTGGTGAATCGGGTGTTGAATCAACTCGAGCCAATAGGGAAGCAGAATGATGCCGACACCCGCCGCGATCACAACTCCGAAGGCGAGAGCTCGCGAGAGTACGCCGCCTACGGAGGCCGAAACGCGCTCATCGCGCGCGTCGAGGATTGCAGTCCACAACACCGGCCCAGCGAACAGGACAACGCCGAAAATCAAAGTGACGTGATGCGCGGCTGCGGCCGTGAGGCCCACCACAATTCCTTTAATCAGAGACCGGCCCGACGCCTCGGTCATCCATTCATAAAAATACGGCAAGGCATTCAGATAAAGTGCTGCCGAGGCGATCGTCGCCAACTGCCCCGCTTGATAAGCCAGGAAAGCAAGCGCGCCGAGGAAGATGCTGCCCAGGGCCGCGTAGCTGGCGGCGCGGTCTTCCACCCAGATGCGTGCGAAGCGGTAAACCCCAACGGGCAATAGCAGTATCGCGATCAACTGCACCAGCATGTAGCCCATCTTCAGGCCGACCACATTGGAGAGCAGCGCGATCCACTGGTGGGTCAGCGGCGGATAGGTGGTCTGCGAGAAACCGGCAAACCATTTCTCATTCCACGGGTTGAACCAGTGGTGCGCGTAGTGCGACGCAAAGAAGATATGAAAGTTGGCGTCGAAGGAGTTCGACGGAAGCTGCATCAACAACAGCGGCCCATGTACGGCCAGAGCCACCAGCACAATCGCCAGCATCGGAATTGGACGAGAGTAGATTCGACCCGTGCTCAATCTTCACGCTCCCCATTACGCCGCGCACGAATTGGATTCCATAACGATCTAAGGGGTTTACTCGATTCTGCGCGTTTGGAAAGCAGCCTTAGCGTAAACAGTGGCATCTGATGGAAACCGCAGAAATGTTGCAAATGCGGGAGGTACGCCTAACGTTCTTAACGAAAAGCGTGGTGACACCGTGAAAAGCCGATTTCCGCTCGCGAGCTTTTGCGTCGTTCTTTTTATAAGCTGTGCCATTGGGCAGACATTCGAGGTCAACGGCACTTCGTCTTCTCAGAACAGCGACCAGAAACAGAAAGGCGCCAATACTTCGCACGACAATTCGAATCAATCTGGCCTGGGATGGGGATCCAACATTGAAGTGGACCGGCAGGAGCACGCCGCTGAAGACGCGCTCACCCGCAAAGACTACAACGCCGCCACTTCGTTCGCCGAACGCGCTGCGCAATCCGCCCCGCAGGATCCCGAGCTCTGGTTCATGCTGGGATATTGCGCGCGGCTGGCCGAGCGTTATCCCGTATCTGTCGACGCTTACAATCGCGGGCTGAAACTTAAACCCAGTTCGACCAACGGCCTCGCTGGGTTGGCCCAGACCTATGCAAAAATGGGCCGCACCGCGGAGGCAGAAAAGCTGCTGCAACGCGTCGTGGACGAGAATCCGAAGGACGCCAACAGCCTGCAACTTGCGGGTGAGTTGATGCTCAACTCCGACCCGAAACAGGCGCTCGATCTCCTGCAAAGAGCGGATCGAATTGAGGACGCCGCGCACACGGATCTCCTCATTGCGCATGCCTACGAACGCTTGAATCAACCTGACGATGTAGCTCGCTACTTGAACCGCGCGCGCAATCGAGCTCCGAACGATCCCGAGGTTCTGCGAGCTGTAGCCGGCGAGTATCGCGACCAAGGCCAGTTCGATAAGGCGATCTCCACCCTGCAGGCAATTCCCAACAAGAACACCGACACGCAGGCTGAACTGGCTTACACCTACGAAGTGGCCGGCAGGCCACAGGAGGCTGCCGACCTTTACACGAAACTGGCGAAGAGCGCCAAAGGGAACATTGGGCTGGATCTGAGCGCGGCGCAGTCGCTGGTTTCTCTCGGCCAGAACGATGCTGCCGAACCTTTTCTGGACGACGCTCGACGCATCGACAGCAACAACTACCGGCTGCACGCGATTCTCGGCTCGATTGCGGAATCCGAAAATCGCTTTGACGACGCGACGAACGAATACAATCTAGCGCTGAAAAATCTCGGCCCGAACGTGCAGGAGGGTCCGCTCTATCCGATCGAGATCCGCCTGAATCTCTACGAATTGGATGTGCGCCAGAGCAATGACGCCGACGCCAAACAACAACTCGCGGCGGCGATGACGTTGCTGAGCCAGGCGCAGGTTCCCGACTCTTCGAAGCCCGAAATGTTGCGCCTGCGCGCCGCGGTCGAAGCGGGCGAGGGCAATACCGATGCGGCGAACAAGGATCTTAAGGATGCGCTGGCGCTCGCGCCGAACAACGTAAACTCGCTGCTGAATTTTGCCAGCCTGCAATGGAAGATTGGGCAGAAAGACGCCGCGGAAGCGACATTCTCGAAGGTGTTGGAACTTGATCCCAAGAATCGCACTGCCCTGTCATCGCTTGGATATCTCGCGCGCGACAAGGGCGATGCGAAGCTGGCGGAATCGTATTTCACGCGTGCCATCAAGGCGCATCCGAATGATTTCGAGCCGTATCTCGCCCTGGGTGATTTATACGGCGCGCAAAAACATTACGCACTGGCGCAAACGAACTACGAAGACGCCTACCGGCACATGCCCACCAATCCGCTGATTGTCGCGGGCGGCGCCAATGCTGCGCTCGAAGCGCACGATCTCGACTTGGCGAAGCGCTGGCTTGATCGCGCCCATGGCAAGATGAACGAAAATCCACAGGTGAACCGCGAGCGGGAGCGCTACCTCACCTGGAAGGGCGATTACGCCGAGGCTGCAAAGGTTGGTTACGCAGTGCTTGAAAAACTCCCGCACGATCGCGAGGGAGTCGACTATCTCGCCTATGACCTTTACTACCTGGGCCGGTACGACGAAGCGCTTGCGCTGGTCACAAAGTACGATCCGATTATTCCGAAGGACAAAGATCTCGCTCTGATTGCCGGCGATGTGCACGCCCACAACGGGGAACGCGAAGAGGCAGTGAAGGATTTCACGCGGGCGCTGGAGCGCGATCCGAAAATGCCGCTGGGCTACGTGAATCGCGGCTTCATGTTGAACGACTTGCATCAGGCTGCGAAGGCCATACCGGACTTTAGAGAAGCCGCGGAACTGGATCCCAACTACGCCGAGGCACACCTGGGCCTGGCGTTTGCAGATTTGCAATTGCATCGTCCGAAGCCGGCTCTGACGCAGCTCGATATCGTTCAGAAGCTGAGCGGCAAATCGCATGCGTTGCACCTCGCCAAGGCGGAAGCCTACCGGCAGGAGCAAGCCTACTCTCGCGCCGAGCAGGAATACCGCATCGCGCTGGAAGAGGATCCGAAAGACCTGACGACGCAGCTTGCATACGCTGACACGCTTTACCACTTGCGGCGCTACCAGCAATCGCTGGCGACGCTGGCCACTGCCGAGAAGCTCGACGCCACCGATCCTCACGCCTACGCACTGCAGGCGCAGGTGCACGCCAAGCTGATGCAGCGCGACGCAACGATGCACGACATTCAACTTGCCGAGCAATACGGCGGCGACGACGTGGACATATTGATGTCTACCGGTGGTGCGCTGCTTGCGCTTGCCGATCACGACGGCGCCATGCAACGCTTCGCCCGCGCCCTCGACATTCCCAATGGAGATCGCGTTGGAGTACGGCTGGCCATCGCGCAGGTCTTCATGCGGCAAGGCCACTACGATGACGCGCGGCGTCAAATCGCGCTCGGTTTCGCCGAGGCGCGCATGGATAAATCGTCCATTACGGCTGACGACATTCAACAGGCTGCCGGAATTTTTCTCGCGATGCACGATTTCGATCTGGCCGAAACTTATTTCGACAAAGCCAAGCTGGCGGGTGCGAATCCGCTCGTCGTCAATGTGGGATTGGCGAATACGTATCTCTCCGAGGGTGAAACCCAGAAAGCCGCCGAAGCGCTCAATAGCCTGGGTCCTGCCAGTGAGTACAGCGACGACTACGATTACCAGATGGTCGCGGCAAATCTGTACCGCCAGCGCCAGGATAGCGTGCATGCGCTTTCTGCTTTCGCTCAGGCCGGGATTGTGGCGGCGCAGGAAGACCAGCAAACCGCCGAGATCGAGCAGGATGCGACGGCGCTTGAAGAGGGACGCCAGTTGAATGACAAAGTGAGTTTTCTGCCCGAGGCGGCCTTCGCTCCGGCGCTGGAAGACATCAACGTCTATACACTCGATGCCCGAATTCTGCACGTCACCAATCCGGCGCTGCTTCCGCCTCCGCGCAAGAATTTCCAGGACACCGCCGGCTCGCACTACCGGTTGCACCTCGGCAACCTGCCGCTCATCTCAGGTTTCATTGGAGAAAGCCTGACAACTGGCCGCCTGCTTTATCCGAGCGTTGGCGTGGTGCAGGACCGTAACACTTACGACACGATTTTCAACGGCGGCATCGTTCCCATTCTTCATCTTGGGCACGACACGATTTCCTTTAACGGCGGGCTCCAGTTCACGGTTCGCCGCGATACGATTTCGCCGGTCTACATGAGCCAGAATCTGTTCCGGCAATTCCTTTACATTTCAACCAGTTCTTTCCACAACTGGGTTTCGATCAATGCGAATGGTATTCGCGAAGCCGGGCCCTTCACCGATAATGGGAGTCTGCATTCGCGCGAAGCCGATGGAACGGTCGAATTTACAGTGGGCCGTCCCTGGGGGCAAACCTCGCTACTCACGGGATATTCAGCCCGCGATCTGCTCTTCCGGCCGACGGTCGAAGAATACTTCGACACGACCAGCTACATCGGACTTCAGCACAAATTTGGTAACCGCTTCACCGCGGCGGCGCTGGCGGAAGATTTGCGCTCCTGGCGAGTGCAGGCCACGGAGTATGCCATTGCCCAGGCGCTGGTTCCGGGCGGGAGATTTGATTTCCGCGCCAACTCGCGCTGGGAGTTCCAGGGATCGTTCCTGCTATCGCGAGGCTTCGGCTACCACGAGTACGACAACGCGCAGAGCGAATTTCTTGTCTCCTACACGCGCCCCATGGGGGGATGGTCGAAGGATGGAACGGCAGAAATGCGCAACGCATATCCGTTTCGACTTTCGGTAGGTTTGCAGCAACAAACCTTTTATGACTTTTCGGGAGGAACCAGAAATACGTTTCTGCCGGTGATTCACTTCAATTTGTTCTGATCTTATGAATGCGCCCATGGCGGAGATGACGAAGACCGAACCGGAAACCTCGGCAGAAGAGAGTCTGCCCAAGGTATCTCCACCCGCGAAAAATCTAAAATCTCAGCTTGTCGGCGGCAGCCTCACGTTACTGGCCGGCTCGGGCCTGGTCGGCGTCACCAATCTCATCTACAACGTGGCGACGGCGCGGTTACTCGGCCCCGCCGGATTTGCCCACGCGACTTGTGTTTACACCATTCTGATGCTGCTCTCCTGCATCACCCTGTCGTTTCAGGTAGTGTGCGCAAAGTATGTCGCCAGGATGGCGTCGGATGAGGAACGCGCCGATGTTTTCGCCAGCTTGCATCAACGCTCGTGGATTGCTGGAATCGGAATTGGCTTGTTGCTTTTCTTGCTGGCGCGCCCGCTCACGGATTACTTGAATCTGCCGAATCCGGTTCTCATTTATTTATTGGCCCTGGGAATAACTTTCTACATTCCACTGGGAGTTCGGCGCGGCTACATTCAGGGAATTCACGCCTTCGGCCCGCTAGCCATCAACTTCATGCTGGAAGGGGTGGTTCGCCTGGGCGGAGCGGTGCTGCTCATTGAGCTGGGCATGGGCGTCGAGGGCGCAGTTCTGGCGAGCGTATTGGCGGTGATTGTCTCCTATTTCGCGGCCTTGCCCAGTCCCAGCCTGAACATTCTCAAGCTGCGGAAGATTGCCATTTCCTTTCAGGAAGGTCTGCAGGCCATTGTTTTCTTCGCGGGGCAAACGGTCATCAACAATTTCGATATCGTCCTGGTTAAACACTTTTTCCCGCCCGCCGAAGCCGGTTTCTATGCTGCTGTCGCGCTGGTGGGGCGACTGGTGAATATGTGCGCGTGGTCGGTGGTGAATACCATGTTTCCGGTTTCCGCCGGAGCACGCGGCGAAGAGCACGAGGCGAGCCCAGTGCTGTTTACCTCGTTGCTGCTTGTGTCCGCGATTCTGACGGTCCTTATCCTGGGCCTATGGATGGTTCCCAGCTTTCTATGGAAGATGCTGTTCGGCGCTCATTTTCAAGTAAGCAATCAAGCCGGCCTGGCGTCGCTGTTGATTCTCTATGCCATCAACGCCGGTATTTATTCGCTCAGCTCCGTCATCATCACCCATGAAATGTCGCGCAAGGTGGCTAACACAAGCTGGCTGCAACTCGCGGTGAGCGGCGTGATGGCCCTTGGCATTTGCGCTCTTCATAAAACCCTGCGTGAAGTGATCGTGGTGCAACTGGTGTTGATGATCGTTTTGTTGGTGATTTTGGTGATTCCACTTTTGAGGCAGCGCGTGACGGGACCCGCGCTTCATTCTTACAGCCATCTTCGTTTGCTCCGAGCCCTGACGGAAGAGGAAGTCATGTCGGAGTTTTTGCGCAGCGAGTTTCATCATCCCGAGTTCGATGACTACCGCGAGGAATTCGACAAGCTGGTTCGATTTCCCGATCTCACAAGCGCCCGTGAGAATGCGGTCCGGCAGGCTTTGTTGTTCCTGCGGCGGGGTGCAATGTGGCGCGAGCTGCCTGCGGATACGCAATGGTTTGAGATTGAGCTGGTGCCGCAGGATCTCGCGCGCATCCGTTTCTTTCCCCGCGCAAACTGGCGGCGGCTGGCGCGCGGGAGTTTTCACGTTACGGAGTTAGTGCCTCATATCCAGATGCAGCTCGAAAGCGCGGTTCACGACCAGTTCCTCGACAAGCTGCGCAGTCTTACCGCCTCCGTGCAGGAAAACGTGGTCAACCCGACTGTGCTGCTGATCGGCGTAGATGAAACCAGCCCGCTCACCATTCTCGATGGCAATCATAGGGTGGCGGCAGCGATGCTTGGCCAATCGCTTAGCGTGACGCAGAGTCTTCGCTATATTTGCGGACTTTCGCCCGATATGACACGCTGCTGCTGGTACTCGACCAACGTCAACACTCTGCTGCGTTACTTTAGGAATTTAGTTCGTTATTTCTCGTACGATCCGGAAACGGATATTGGGCGGTTCCAGGAAGGCGAGAACTAAGGCAGGTTCGGGCGGAATCACGGCTTTAGCTAAGGCAGCGCGAGGAATCCTCCGTACGCAAATCGATGACGAACGAATGCCCACAAGGTCTACTGCGGATTCTGCGAGCTACTTGCCGGCGGATTGACCGGCTCCTGCACTACTGAGTTGTCGCGGCGCCGCAGCAGAAGCGGTTCCTCATGTTGACGGCGTTCGGCGCGCGCTTCGGCGACCTTGTCTTCTACCTTTGTATCGCTCTCGGACGCGACCTGGCCCAGCCTTGCTCCCTCAGCCGACTGCCGCGAGGCCAGTCCGACGGGAAGATTCGCGCCCTCCGATGCCTCCGCCTTCTCGTAATAGAATTCCGCGCTCTCGCGATCGCCCTCGATCTCTGACAAGTAGCCAACGTTGTTAACCGCGAATGCATTATTGGGATCGAGGGCAAAGGCCTTGCGGAAATCCTGATCGGCAGCTCCGAGATCGTTGCGGTTTAGAGCCGAAACACCACGGATATTCAACTCGGCGACTGTGCTCTCCGTTCCCGGCTGGCTCGCGAGTCGATTGCGCAAGTTTGTGGCGTTCTGCTCTGCGAGTTCGTTTACCGGCTTGCCGCGCCACGAACGATTCAAGGTCACAACCGCGGCGGCATCCGAATGTGTGGAAGCGGCCTGATCGAAATACCGCAGCGCCTCTTGCGATTCGCCTTCCATCTCTTTCGCCACGCCCATGTTGTTCAACGTGAAAACGTTGTTGGGGCTTTCCTTGAGCGTGTGCTCCAAAAGAAGATCCGCCTCAGGCGCGCGGCCCTGCGAAAGCAGGCGCACTGCCTCGACATTCTCATGATTAATCTGCAAAGGCATGTCTGAGACCGCAAGCGCATCTTTCATAGGACGGCCTTCAAACTGCTTCGCGCTGGAACGGTAAACCACCGCGTCTGTCGCCTGCTGATCGGCCAACTCGTAGAACCTGAGCGCACGATCGACTTGTCCTTGCAGTTCCGAAATGTAACCGAGATTATTGAGCGTGAAAGGGTCATCCGGATCGAGAAGATACGCTTTGTAGAAAAGAGTCTCGGCTTTCTCGTAAGCGTGCTTGCGAATCTCTTCCACGCCTTCCTGATTCAGGCGTTGCACGGGCGTCAAGCGGCTGTGCTTCGGAAGGGTGATCCTGATATCTCCCGCGTGTGCGAAGGATGCGCAACCTCCCAGTCCACCGATTACGGCGACAGCAATCCATCTTCTTAAGAATGTACCCAATGACATGCGCACGGTCCCCCGTCGGAATTGACGCACTCAAAGCGAAGGTATGATGCAAAAACCCTGCCATTGTTTGGCGTAGATTCCAAGGAATTTTCCAGAATCTGCGGCTACCTTGCGGCAACAATCGGCATCCAACTGCGGCGTCAAAAAAAGTTTTGAGGGCAAATCATGGGCCGGTTCCTGTTGGGTATGGGTTTCGCGATATTCGCTTTCAGCGCGATCGCTCTGTTTGGGCAGAATGCGACGCCGGCACAATCGCAGAGCGCTTTTTCTACCACTGGAAGCTCTTCTTTGAACAGCGCCATTCAGCCCGTTAGCGAAACCAGCAACGACGGTACGTTTCTCGATCCCGCCAGCCTGGTTCCCGATCTTCCTCCGCTGCCGCATGAAAATGCCAGCCTCATCGGCGGCATTGTGTCGAGGCTTGATCGCGTCCGAGATGAGATTACGGTGCAGCCATTCGGCGGCGGAAAGATGAAGATTGAGTTCGACTCGCGTACCAGCATTTATCGCGCCGGATCGCTGGTTTCAACCTCCGATCTGCATCAGGGCGACCGCGTCTACGTTGATACAATTCTCGACGGCAGCATGGTGTTCGCGCGCAGCATTCATCTGAAAGGCGCGGGATCCGCGGGCCAAAGCCAGGGCACGGTGATCAGCTATCGCAGCGATAAAGGCGAATTGCTGCTGCGCGACGCGCTTTCTCCCGAGCCGCTCAAGATTCGCGTCTCGCCGCAGACTCAGGTCATGCAAAACGGCCAGCGCGCTTCCATCGGCGCTCTCATTCCCGGCACACTGGTTTCCGTCGACTTCGGCGCGCAGCAACGCGGCGACTTTGCCCGCCAGATTTCCGTCCTGGCCACTCCCGGCTCCCACTTCACATTCGCCGGCCGAGTCATTGGACTCGATCTTCGTCTGGGCGTGCTGACCATCGCTTCGTCGACCGATCACAACACGTATGAAATCTATTTGGATCCGGCGAGGGTCGTGGTCGATAACTCGCTTCGGCCGGGAGTGGACGTCACGGCTGAAACCAGTTTCGATGGGTCGCGATACGTTGCCCGCAGCCTTTCGGTCAACACCCAGCGACCGTAACAGCTCTGGAACCTTGCGCCACGTCGAGCACTACAGAATTCGCTGTAAAAGCACGTAAGGATTTCCCGCAGAAGCGCCAGTCTTTCTTCCGAGGCGCACTTCTCCACGGGGCAGGAGACAACTGTGCCGCACGCACTCACATCCAAGGTGGTCGCCATGACGTCTCAGAACAAAATCGCTCTCGCCTCGCCGCTGTTACTCGGACTTCTTTTCCTGGCTGGCTGCCAGGGACTGGGAACTTCGCCTGCACCTACGCCCACGCCAAGCAATATGGTTCAGTTGAGCATCACCGGCCCAACTTCGGGCACGGGAACGGTCACCAGCAGCCCGGCAGGCATCAATTGCCCCGGCACGTGCTCGGCCAGCTTCGCGGCGAACACACAAGTCACACTGACGGAGAAGCCGGCCACCAATAATGTCTTCAGCGGATGGAGCGGCGGCACTTGCAAAGGCACCGCGAGCACTTGCACGTTGACGCTCACTGCGGCGACAAGCGTGGACGCATCGTTTAACGGAGAAGATTCCCTCACCGTCGCCGTGACGGGTACGGGAACGGTCACCAGCAGCCCGGCGGGAATCAGTTGTCCGGGCACATGTTCGGCGGACTTCGCTCCGAAGACGCAGGTTACCCTCACCGCGACTCCAGCATCTGGACAATATTTCGGGGGATGGAGCGGCGGTAACTGCTCGGGCACGAGCACTTGCGTTGTGACTCTCTCTGCGGCGACGAATATCTCGGCTGCGTTCAATGGTGGCGTAGCGCTTACTCTTACGCTTGCGGGACCCGGTACGGGAACTGTGACCAGCGCTCCCGCGGGGATCAATTGCTCCGCAGGCTCGACCACGGGGTGCTCCGCGAATTTCGCGCCGAACACTCAGGTTACGTTGAGTGAGACTCCGGCCACGAACGATATTTTTGGGGGATGGACTGGCGCGTGCACGGGCACGGGGACATGCTCCCTGACGCTTACTGCCGCCGCCGCTGCGACGGCGACGTTCAACCTCGTCGGGACGATCGCGAACATTAACCACATCATCTTCTTCGCCCAGGAGAACCGCTCATTCGATCACTACTTTGGATACCTGCGGCAGTACTGGGCGAACAATGGCATCCCCGATCAGTCGTTCGACGGTTTGCCACAGTTCAATCCCACCTCAGGAACTCCGCCGCTTTACGGCCCAGCGCCGACCGAACCCGCGTGCGATCCATCGGATCCCCCGCCCAGCGCTTGTTCCGCCGATCCAAATGCCACGCCGGTGCCCTCGTTCCACATGCAGTCGGTGTGCACGGAAGAAATCAGTCCGTTCTGGAATGAGGCCCATGTGGACTGGAACTACGACTTCAGTTTTCCGAACACCATAACCTGGCTGGACAACGGATGGATCCAGGCTGCCGCCAACGACGCGCGTCAGTATTTCGAGCCCGTCAACGACGTCAATGGCTATCGCAGCATGGGATATTTCACCGATACGGACTTGAACTACTACTACTTCATGGCCACTCAATTCGCCACTTCCGATCGGTGGTTCGCGCCGGTCATGACACGTACTCAACTCAATCGAGCCTTCGTCTATGCCGCGACCTCTCAAGGACACGTGTATCCCTTGACGTCCAGCGAGAGTCCTTTCTCTGCCGAGACTATCCTCGAGGCGCTTCAAAATGCCGGAATTACGTGGAAGGTTTATTTGGATCCGACTGGCTTGACGTGGCTGTCGGCAGGGACTAACCAGGGACAGGCTTGCAGTTCGTTCACCGGCACCGAATACAATCAGTGCCTGGCGCAAAATTCCTACATCAACCAGTTCACGTACGAAAGCACGATTCAAAATACTCCAACGCTGGCGCAGAATTTCCAGCCCATATCACAGTTCGCCACGGATGTAGCCAACCAGACGCTGCCGCAAGTCGCGCTCATCGAGCCGCCGTCCGACGCTGGTCTCGACGAGCACCCTTCGGACAGCGACGACTACCTGGAAAACATTCAGGATGGAGCGAACTGGGTCGAGTACAACGTGATTAATACTTTGATGTGGTCTAACCCCAACTCTCCGGGTGGCACTCCCAGCGCTTCCTGGCACGATTCCGCTCTGATCTTTACCTATGATGAACCCGGAGGTTTTTTCGACCACGTTCAGCCGCAGCCTGTTCCGGTGCCCAACAGCCCCGCGGGTGACTCCCCCTACCCGGTTGATCTAAAGACCGGCGATATGTGCGATGGCGCAAACCAGTCAAGTGGACCGTGCAGCTTCGCCATGACCGGATACCGCATCCCGATGATTGTCATTTCGCCTTATGCAAAAAAGAATTTCGTTTCGCACGTGGTGAGAGATACCACCGCATGGCTGAACTTCGTGGAAGAGCGCTTCAACGTGCCCGCGCTCAATAGTCGAGATGGATATTGGTCTACGGCGGCTGCAGGCACCAACCCTCCTGCAACCATGGACGAATTTTTCGACTACTCCAATCCGCCGTGGGTGACGCCACCCACGCCGCCAGGGCAGAACACCGGCGGGGACTGCACCGACGCGGCGCCAGACCCGTTCGGCAGTTAGAACAACCACCGGGGCGAAGGCGCACGAAGGACCTCGGCAACAACTTTGTAGTCCTTCGCGCCCCTTTTGTGCTTTTTGAATTTAGATATCCGCCTGCGCGAGCGAAGCCGCGCGATACGACCGGCAATCAATGGGATAATAAAATCCGTGAGCATCTCCCGTGCCGCTGCGTTTGTCTTCCTGTCGTTGTGCGTCTCGAATTGCTTTGGCACCACGCGCCACTACTTCATTGCCGCCGAAGACGTCACATGGAACTACGCTCCCAGCGGCCAGGATCTGCTCACCGCGACTCCCATCCGCAGGCCCTGGGGCGGGAGTCTGCAATGGCCGAAAACCCGTTTCATCGAATACACCGACGACACATTCACTTCAAAGAAGCCGCAGCCGGATTGGCTGGGAATTCTCGGTCCCATCATTCGCGCCGAGGTGGGAGACGAGATTGTGGTTGATTTCCTGAATCGCACGCGGTTGCCGCGCGACATGCATCCCCACGGCTTGCGGTACGACAAAGACAACGAAGGCGCGTTCTACATTCCGCCTGGGCGAGGCGATCGCGTCAGCCCCGGACGAAAATTTACTTACCACTGGTTCGCAGACGCCGGCAGTGGTCCCGGCCCCGGCCAGCCGAGTTCGATCGTGTGGTGGTATCACGGTCACGTCGAACCTGGAATTGAGATCAACGCCGGACTGTTGGGACCGATTATCGTTACTGCCAAAGGTAAAGCGAAGCCCGACGGCTCACCCAAAGATGTGGACCGCGAATTCGTTACCTCCTTTCAGATCTTCGACGAGCGGGCGGGCAAGCCCGAAGGCCTGTTCTATGCCATCAACGGCTTCATCTTCGGCAATCTTCCCGGCCTGCAGATGAAGCAGGGGGAAAAAGTCCGCTGGTATCTGCTCGGCATGGGCAACGAAATCGACCTGCACACGCCGCATTGGCACGGTGAAACTGTCAGCTACGAGGGCCGCCACACGGACGTGGTCGAGCTTCTACCCGGCAGCATGAAAACCGTGGACATGATCGCTGACAACCCCGGCACCTGGATGTTCCACTGCCACGTGGAAGATCACATGGAAAACGGCATGATGGCGGTCTTCACGATCGTCCCCCCGCAAACTCGCCGCTGCCCGATCATCATTACCGGCGGCGACTTCTGGCTGCATCCCGGAAATTTGTCGCTCACCGTGAAGAACACGAGCTCTAAGCCGATTGCCCGCATGAACCTGATGTCTGAGATGTTCCTCGCGCCGCAGGACCTTCGCCGACCCTACAACCCGCAATGGACATCAACGCAGGCCATCGCCCCGGGGCAGGCATCGACGCTCGATAAAATCGGCTATTCGCACGAAAGCGAGCAGCGCGTCTTCGGCTGGGCGTTGTTTCCCACTCTGATTAAATTCGCGGACGGAAGTGGGTGGAGTCCGCAGCAGGAAGGCGAGTGCTTTGCAACATTCTGGCGCGATGAGGAACATCCGCATCTGCTGGCACTGCCGCCGCTCCAGCTGGAAATCGACCCGGACTGAAGAACTTTCACGGAAAGCGCTCGTGGGATCAGGACTACTAATCCACAATCTCCCCCGCATTTTCCTCAGGCCTGCATAGTTCCACAAAAAGCGCCATACAGGAGATCCGCACTCAGGTTCCTGACCCAACGTTATCTTCACTTTTAGAGTCCTTCAGCTTAAGCTGACCGCAGTTCCCAGCAAGCCCAGGTCAGCAGCGAGGAAATCTAAGGCGAGCGCGCCTCCCTCGATGTGGCCAAAGTACGTGCAAGATCCTCGGCTGTACTCCGCTCCTGAGGACCGATGCGTTCTATACAATTCGTGTGGGCTGTATCGCTTCTGGCTGCATCCAGCGTGTCGTGGGCAGGTTCATCGTTCGTAGTGCCGACTACCACTCTTGCGGCTCAAACCAACAACAATACCAGCGCGGCCAACTCTTTCGCCGCGCAAACCAACGGCAATCTTGGTGCGGGAAACGTCAGCAAGGTGGACGTGCATTCGCTGCTTTACTCTGGCGCGACCACCAAGGTCTACGCTCACCTGATGGTGTGGTTCGGGCAGCCCAGCCACATGAACGTCGGCTATAGTTCGACTGATCCGAACCAGATCAAAAGCCAGATTGACGACATGGTCAGCCGCGGCATCAATGGAGTCATTATCGACTGGTACGGCCCCGGCAATTTCGAGGATCAGGCCACGCAGTTGGTGATGCAGCAAGCGGAAACGCATCCCGGCTTCACTTTTGCGATCATGGTCGATCAAGGCGCAATCGAATGGGATTCCTGCTCGGGCTGCTCGCCGCAGCAGGCGCTGATTAGCCAACTGCAATACGTGGAACAAACCTATTTCACCTCGCCTGCGTACATGACCATAGGCGGCCAGCCCGTGGTTACGAACTTCGGCATCGATGATACTTACAGCATCGATTGGAACGCAGTAAACGCCGCGCTCAGCACGCACCCGCTCTTTCTTTTCTCGAACAATAGCGGATTCACCCAGACCTTAAGCGATGGCAGCTACTCCTGGGTGATGCCCACCACCACAGACTACGGAATGAGTTACCTCGCCAGCTTCTACGACACGGGGATGGGTTATCAAAACGAGCAAACCGTAGGTGCAACCTATAAGGGGTTCAACGATTCGCTGGCTTCGTGGGGCTCGGGACGCGTGATGGGACAACAATGCGGCCAGACCTGGCTGCAGACGTTCTCTGAGATCAACAGCCTTTATAGCGCCGGGAAGCAACTCCCCGATCTGCAACTCGTCACCTGGAACGATTACGAAGAAGCCACCGAGATCGAATCCGGGATCGACAACTGTTTTTCTCTCTCCGGCTCGATTTCGGGAAATTCTTTGCAGTGGAACATCAGCGGCAGTGAGAGCACCGTCGATCACTACACGGTGTATATCAGTACCGACGGACAAAATTTGATGGACTTATCAGACCTGGCTACGGGAAATTATTCGTTGAATCTGTGCGGTTTCCCAATACCCAATGCCAGCTACGAGATGTTTGTGCAAGCGGTGGGGAAGCCGAGCATGGCGAATCGAATCACCGGACCCATCAGTTACAACTCCACCTGTCCAGTCCCAACGCCGACCCCGGCGACTGTGTCTTTGAGCGCGGCTCCTTCGTCGGTGACGATTGCGGCCGGCCAGTCAGGAAACTTGACGGTCGTCGCCCAGCCCCAGTCCGGGGCCTTCAACAGTTCCATCGCGCTTTCCTGCAGCGGGCTCCCGAGCGGGCTTAGCTGCGCGTTCTCGCCCGCCGCCGTTACTCCCGGGGCCAGCCCCGCCAGTTCCACGCTTACCATTTCCGCCGCTTCCGTTATGTCCGGAAGTGTGCCACAGCGGAAAGGGCTTCCAATTTATTTTGCGTGGCTGCTGCCGTTCGGTCTGGTCAGCTTTGCTTTTGGCAAGAACCTGCCACGCGGGCGTGGGGCGCAAATGCTCGCCGTCGTTGCTCTCCTCGGTCTGGGAATGGTTGCCAGCTCGTGCGGCGGGGGGAGCAAGTCTGTTACCCAGAATTCCCCAGTTGGTTCCCCGGTCACCCCGTCCTCGGTGAGCACTTACACCATTACCATTGTCGGAAGCTCGGGATCCACTGCCCTTTCCACGACCGTCAAGGTTGTCGTGCAATAGGTTCGTGCGCGAATCGCGCGCGCCAGGATGAATGGCCGAGCGCTGAACCCAGCCGAGCGAATTCCGGGTCATCAGCCGCAACATCAGCGACTGCGAAGGCACCCAACCCGGCATTCTGCGAAATCGTGTGATCTGCCGCAGTGCTTCGGTCCTCTGCTCCAGCTCGAAATGGCGCAGATATTTCTGCACGATCATCGGCATGGTCATGCGCAACGCCGCAGCAAAATTCTGTACCGCCATCTGGCGCTGTTTTTCGCCATCCCTGAGCAGCTCGATCAGGCATCGCGCCAAATCCTGCGCCTCTCCAGGACGGTAAAAGTCGATCGCCAGTTCCTCGCCCTGAGCCATCTGACGGAAATCAGGAATGTCCGCGCTAACTATGGGCACTCCATAAGCGCAGGCCAAATGCGCCACGCCGCTGCAGCCGGTGGAGGATGAATAGGGCATGACTGCGACCGATGAGCTCTGGAAAAGATCAGGCAGCTGATCCTCGTGGACATAGCCGGTGAACTCGATGGTGGAACTCTCGTGTTTCTTTCTCATCGACTCGACGTAACCGTGTGCCTGAGGATGGTCGCCTCCAGCGATCACCAGTTTTGCCTTTGGCAGTTCGGCCCCGATGACCTTGAATGCTTCGATCATCAACTCCAGGCGTTTGTAAGTTCCCCATTTGCCGAAAGCGAGAATCCGATGCTCGGGATTGCCGCGGCGGGAGAAATCCGGAAATTCCGGCCTGCGGGTCAGGACGCCATGCGAGCGCAGGTGAACGTTATCGCGCCCGTATTTTTCGTGCAGAATTTTGCGATACCCCGGCATGAGTACAGAAACAGAATTCGAGAGCAGCAGCATTCGCGTCGCTACCGAACCAGCCATGCGGTACAACCGCGCGTGGCGAACGCCGGCATCCTTCAGGTCCACGGTGTCCATCAGGTGATGCAGGGTGACGTGGGTGTAGCGGCCGCTCAATCGCGCCATGAGCGGAGTGAGCAGCCCGAGGAATGCATTGAGCGGATTGCGGCCGAAGGTGCTGAAGAGCAAATTGAACCAGACGACATCCGGCTTCAGCCGATTGAGAGCTTTCAGGATGCGTGCCGCGCTGGTGGGGTCGTCGAACGACCAGCAGCGTTGCACCGAGAAACCCTCCAACTCCGGCTCAGGCGAGGAAACTTGATCCGCGAGAATGGTGAGGCTGAGAAACGGATTTCGCCGCAACTCTTCTGCAATATGAAGCCCATACTCGCTGAGCCCGCCCTGGCTCGGCGGAAAAGTCGTGACAAGGCAGATTTTCATCGAGACGGCGCCCTCACCTGGTTTAGTCGCCTTGGGTTCGATGACTTCGTGGTAGGAGATGTTGCTGGAATGTTAAAGGAAAACGTTCGAATAAACGAATGCCTGCGAACTATTTTGCGGTTTCGTTGCAGAGTTCGGGACCGGCGGATTTCGCGTTTGCCGGAGACATCGTCCGCAGAAACTCCTGCTGAACTTTGATCTTTGCCGCATCGATGGAAAGCGGCTCGATGACAGTGATATCGTGCGAAAACCGCGCTAGCGCAAGATAAGCGTTGCGATTGCTTCTCAGAAATTCCAACGGATATTCCGGTTTTCTCGCCCGTGCCGCTTCAGGATCGGCGTCGACGATGTAAGCAACATCCGGTCGCGGTACGATCTTCAACACCATCCAGAGAAATGCCCTCGCCGGCCATCGCTGCAGCGGAAGATTGGCGAGTTCGTCGTAGATATAGCGGTCGAAGATGAGCACATCGAAGTTGCTTTTGCGGACCACGGCAACTTTGCGGCAAAGATTGATGGCGTCGGCGAAGTAGAGAAAGAATCGCATGGCGACTACCGGCCACGAGGTCACATTCTTGTCTCGCCGTTCCAGAGGCTTCTCAGGGCTGCCAACTCCTGTGTCTCCCTTGAACGCAGCATGGCTCATGGTTTCCCGTAAGTGGGAAGCGACGACGATGTCATCCCAGAAAGTCAGCAGCTTTGTCGTATGTCCCGTCTCGCGCAGCCAGTTTTCGAGCGCAGAAATCTGCGTGCTCTTCCCCGCTCCATCGATTCCGGAAAACGAGACAATCTTCACTGTCATTCGCTCGCTATGCCAGACGTGAATTCTCAATGCGCGCCCGGCGGTTTGCTCCCCGTCGCTTCGCTCAGGGCGACCACCGTACCCACAGCCACTCCCACTGCGATAATCGCGCCCACCTTGATCACGATAGTTCGCACCCGGTGTTGTTTCATGGGAGCGATTGCCGCGCCGGCGGGTTGCGAGGCCGCGATGCCGGTGGTATCGGGAGCTTCAGCCGCCGCGGTGCCCACCGGCCTCTGCGGAGCGGCCTGCGCCGGAGAATTCGTTGCATTGCTGCTTTGTTCCGGGCTCGCCGCTGGTGCTGCGCCCTGCTGCTGTTCTGGCGCTTGCATTTTGGCCAGAGTCGCTCCCGGGCTATCGGGAAGATCGCTATCGGCAGCAGCGTTCGTGCGACTGCTCGATGTCTGGGTTTGCTGCGCTGCCGCCGGCAACACTACTCCCGGAAGCGTAAAGGCGCACACACAACTCAGCGCAATATGTAAGTGCAGATTTTTCCAGGTTTGCATCGCCACCCCCGGCGCGCAATGTTGAATTGTTAGCTGGCTTTCGCTTCGCCGAAGCGGTAGTCCGCCGGATACCACGGCAGCGGCTGTGTAGTTTCTGGCGGTGCGACCGCATGAAAACTTCGCGTCGCTTCCTCAACGCTATCGAACATTTCAAAGAGACGGTCGACCCGCATCAGCTCCAGAATCGCAGCCGAAGCGGGCGAAACCGCAGCCAGCTTCACATCTCCATCGCGCTTCATGGCCTCGTCAATGCATTGCAAGAGAATTTCAATACCCGCACTGTCGACGTGCTGCAACTGCGAACAATCCAAAACCATGCGTGGACGGTCAGTCTCGAGCAGCGGCTGTAAGTCCATTAAGAACGCCTGACCCTCGACATGGTTCAGAGTTGCAGGCACCTCCATCACAATCACCGGGAAAGTTGCATTCATAGTCCTCACCCCTGAATAAGATTGGCTCCCAGTTGCCATGTCTCATGCGCCTGGGCCGTTTCCGGTTGTAGTTTGGATGCAACGGGCTGCGCCGCGCGCTCTGGAGCCGCGCTGAGTTCTTCCTTCGGCAACATGCCGTTGAATCGCATTACATTGGGATCTGCAATTTCCAGCAGGACATCGTGGTTCAGGCTCATCAGCTTGTTTCCGCTGGCGATCGCATGATGGACATCCAGCCAAATTCCGACGCGGGTATTGGCAAGAATCGAACTATCTTCCACGATCGTGCCGAAATCGATGTAGCAGTCTCGTTCGATGCTGCTGCAGCGCGTCACCAGCGCATCTTCGCGCACCCTGCTGCGGCAGCCGATGTAGGCCGGCGCGACAATCCGTGCCCTGCGATCGATCTCGGCTCCTTCATCCACCCAGATGCCCAGCCTGACTTCTTGTCCACCTGGGCGCATCGCGCAAACCCCACCTAACGAATCAGCGATGATGGCCCGCAGATCGCGCGGATGCAGCAACCGGCGCACGTATCCGGCGACAAAGTACGAGGCACCATCTCCATCCCATGTGCCCATGTTCTCAAGGGCGAATCGCGAATTCTCCGCGCAATCGACCACCCACATGTCGAGAGGACCTTCGTGGTCGAATGCCCTCGTTACGCCCTTTTTCGCCTCGCGATGAAAGTAGACGAGATCGAGCAGATCCGTTTCCGCGTACAGACTTCCCGAGAGAACAAATGATTGCTCGATCCCCTCGTCGGCATACACCTGCAACACCTGATTCGCGGCCGCGTAAGGATCGTTCGCTGATTGAATCCTCACCGTGTCGAGGCGGTTTGCGAAAGGAGGACAATTCCGCAATATCTCGCCCGACGCCAGCAGCGTTACGTTTTCCACTCCCGCGTTGAGAAGATGCTCGATCGTACGTTCCACCATGGGCCGGCCCATGACCTCGACGCAGCCCAACGGTTGAGCGAGCAAGGATTCGTGGTTGCCATTGTTGCCGGCATATAAGCCGGCTCCTTTATCCGTCGCAAGTACTACAACTGCTCCTAACCCCACAGCCTCTGTCCTTTCTTACCCCAAGTGCGAATTTGCGAAGTGGTTTTCACCTGCTTGCCGCTCACGCCGCGGGCGAAAGTTGCGCCGGCTCGGGGTTCAGGTCGGAAGAGACCTCGTTCATGGAATGGTTCACGCTGCGCCGCACTCGCCGCTTGGGAAAGAGCAGGTCGCGCATCTTCATCTTGGCCTTGTGCAGTTGCGACTTCGAATTTCCTACCGAGCAATCGAGCATCCTGGCGATCTCATGATGCTGATAGCCTTCGACCTCGTGCAGGGCGAAAATCTGCCGGCAGCCTTCCGGAAGCTCCTGCATGGCGCGGCGCAAAGCGATGCGATCAATCGCGCCACTCAACCGGAGATCGGCGCGTCCCACGTCGCGCTTCAGCGATGGAGATTCGGCGGATACGGGCTCATCGAGAGACACCAGCGGCGGAGCCTTGCGGCGGCGCAGCTTCATCAGCACCGTGTTTACCGCAACCCGGTACAGCCAGGTGGAAAATGCCGAATCGCCGCGGAACGAACCTACGCAGCGGAACACTTGCAGGAATGCCTCCTGGGTTAAGTCCTCGGCTTCGGCGATATCTTTCGTCATCAACAGGCATACGGAGTACACGCGCTTCTTGTGCGTCTGGAAGAGCGTGGCAAAAGCCTGCTCGTCTCCGCGCTGCGCGCGCAAAACAAGACTGCGTTCGGTTTCGGCCGGAGTGTTTCCCCTGCTGGCCGGAATCATGTCGGTTGCTGTCGCGGAAATTACGCAAGTCGCCACTGTTAGTCTCCTTCGTTCAGAACTAAAGTGCTGGGCTGGGTTGCTCTCGAAGAGTCCGGGAGCTCTCAGCTTCCAAAAAAAGAGTAGCGGCAGGGCGACTTGTGTCCCATCAGGGTGCTCCTGTAATTGAACCTGAGACTTGCTGTACAGGTTTTTTGCTCCAAATCCTTAGAACCAACTATTTTCATAGGGGGCAGGAACTTTTTGTGGATGAATGTGTTAGCCGCACCGCTAAAAAAAAATGCGCGGGAGCGATGGCATCTCTTCCCGCGCATCTTGCTAGTTGTGCGCCTGTGAGTTGACCTCGCGCGATCCCACGGATCAGTAGAGGCGGAAACCGACCTCCACGCTGATCTGCACGTTCACTGGCTGGCCATCCTTCATCGCCGGGTGGAACTTCCACTGTTTCACGGCCGCGATTGCCTTCGCATCCAGACCGTATCCCAGCCCGCGCACCACGCGGATGTCACGAGGATTTCCCTGATCGTCCACGATCATCCACAAAATGCAGGTTCCCTGTGCCTTTGCATTGCGCGCTTCTTCTGTGTATTCCGGATCAGGCGTTGCGACCGGCTGAGGAGCGGAAATTCCGCCCCCGACTTTGTACACGCCGCCGCCAATGCCGCCTCCACTGCCTGCGCCGACGCCCGGTCCATGCCCAACCCCCACGCCACCGCCCGAGCCCGTCCCGATTCCGCCACCAGTGCCAGTTCCATTGGATGGAGGGGCCGAGGGAAGAGCTGCTGCGGTCGGGGCACCCAGGTTCGGCATGTGGTTATCAGCCATATGAACCTGTGGTGGAACTACAACCGTCGGTTCCACAGCCAACTTGGGCCGCTGATTGTGAATGATGATTTGTGGCGGTGTGAACTGTTGCAAGGCCGTTTTTGGAAGTCTGCCCTTTGTCGGAGCGATCACGTCGTGATCGCCGCCTCCGCCTCCGCCGCTCACTACTTGTTTCGCAACCGGCAGAGCATAACTGTCAGGGGACGGCGCAACCAGGGCGACTACTTCGCGCGGTTGTTCCTTCTGCACCACCTGATGCCCAAAGATTCCAGCGCCCAAAATTAGCGCCAGCATGACGACGTGTACGACGGCAGATCCGACAAGACCGTTGGAGCGATAATTATTGAACTGTCCCCAGATGGCATCAGGGCCCATCTGCTTCTGGGAGCGCGAACGCGCATTTGCCGCGCCCGGGCGCCTTTCACGGCCGGGGTACGGATGGTTCATTACTGCAGACGAAGACGGCGTAGGGTAGAGCCCCTGGGCGGAGAAATGAGAACGTTGATTCGGCATTCGCGCTCCTAATAAAACTGCTGCTCGCAGGTAACAAAAATCATTTGAAAATTACGTTCCGAGAAAAACTTCTGAAAACGAGGACGATGGAAAACCGAGGTCCCACCGTCCTCCGATAGACTTTCTACAGGCGCCCGGCCAGAAGCAGCACCAGTAGAACCACGACTACCAGTCCCAACCCACCACTCGGGTAATATCCCCACGACCTGCTGTAGGGCCACGTCGGCAATGCCCCGAGCAACAACAGCACCAACACGATAAGCAAAATCGTCGACATGCGATCCCTCCGATCACTCTGTTGGTTTCCGGATTAAGGGCCAGGAGTTGGCGCTTAATCTCAACAATGAACTTCCAATTTCTACTAGCGGCTCGCCGACTCCGAGCCAGAGTTGTCCTTCTTCAGCTCACCATGTTCCTTGGCTTGTGCGGAGTACTTACGTATTGCCGTCAGAAATGGCTCGCTGGCAGCTTTAGCGTGAACTTTCCCGTCCAGAATTTCTGAGAACGGCACGAAGCGCCCATACAGTACTCGAGTTTCGTCTTTGTCCTGCGTGACGGAAGAGCCGCTCAGATCAATTCCCGCAAACAGGCCGCGAGCGCGGGAGTAAGTGAGAACTTCGGCCTTCATCTTCCAATCAGTGTCCGCTCCGGTATCGCGACCTACTGGACCAGCAGCGGCCGAGGCATCCGCTCCGAGTTTGAACTTGCTGGAGAGCAAATGCTGCATGCCATCTTCATTGGTCACGATCATTACGATATCGACAGCCTGACCACCAAGCTGCAGGCCCCAGCTGCCACCAGTAATGGTGATGGGCGCAGGTGCGCTCCAGGCTCCGCTCTCCGTACGGCAAGTAGCTACGCCCTTCCCGTGACTGCCTCCAAAACCAATCGCGATTTTCACCATCGACGGAATGACGGCCACGCACTTCGCGTCCCGCATCACTTTGTCGGGAATCGCTTTGTCCGGTGTCGCCATAATTTCGTCCAAGACCTTGGCGGAAGCGTCAAGGCGTTTATCGATATCCGATTGATCCTTCTCATCCGCGGACCATGCCATAGTGCTGAAGAACAAAACTCCGGCAGCGCCGAGCACCAGCAGACATCTCGGCAATGTACGTCTCAATCCCGGCATAGCAGACCTCTTCCGTGCTCGAAGTGAGCAACTTAAAGTTTAGGTTTCTTACCCGTTAAAAAGTAACGTTCCCGGGTCTGCTCTGCCATCCGGTTCAAGCTGTAAAGTGGGCAGAACGGGTCATCGCAGGCTTGGGAAACCCATGGGAAACCCTAAGAGCGATTAAGTGGAATTACAGGGGCGGATACGGTGAATGCGGTATGGAAATGTAGCGGGAGCGGGAAGGCGAGTTTGTAGGGGCGTGCGCTTTCGGCGCGCCGTGACTTTTTGGTTATGAGTCGGTCAGGCTCCAGCTTTTGCTTTCTTCACTTCTTCAGTCAGTGGCGGAACGATATCAAAAAGATTGCCGACGACCGCATAGTCGGCAATCTCAAAAATCGGCGCTTCCGAATCTTTGTTGACGGCGATGATCGTACGCGAACCCTTCATGCCAACGATGTGCTGAATCGCTCCGCTGATTCCGAGGGCAAGATAAAGTTTCGGGGCAACAGTTTGACCCGAGGATCCGATCTGCCGGTCCATGGGCAGCCAGCCCGAGTCACAGATGGGACGCGAGGCGGCCAGATCGGCGCCGAGAGCATCAGCCAGCTGCTTGGCGATCTCGATATTTTTCTGTTCCTTGATGCCGCGGCCCACGGCGACGATGATTTGCGCCTGGGTCAGATCGACCGCCTGTTTCGCTTCTTTGAAAGTTTCCTGCGGCTTGTTGCGAATGACTCCGTCGGCAATCTCCACAGGCACGGTTTCCACGGGCGCGGCACTCGCTCCGTCCTGCGCCTGATCTCCGCGAAACGCTCCATTTTGGAAAGTGGCAAACCAGGGTCCATCACTGCCGAAGCTTACATCCGCGGCGAGCTTGCCTTGAAACATCTGGCGAGTGAAAACCAGCTTGCCGTTCTCGTATTTGAAGCCGATGCAGTCGCTGATCACCGCGCGGCCCATTGCAGTCGCCAGTTTCGGAACGAAGTCGCGCACCTGGTAGGTGTGCGGCATCAGGACGAGCTTCGGCGATTTCGCCGTGAGCAACTGCTTGAGTGCGGCAGAAAAAGCATCGGGGGTGTAAGGATCGAGTTTCGCCGACTCGACCGCATAAACCTTTCCAACTTTCTTTGCCCCGACCTCGGCTGCGATTGCAGACGCACTCGCGCCCGCTACCGCCGCTTCAAGCGTCCAACCCGTAGCTGCGGCGATCGACTGGCCGGCCGCAATTGTTTCCCAGGAAACCCGATTCAATTTGCCTTCGCGTTGTTCGACGACTACGAGAATTGTGTCTGACATTTAATTCCTCTGGTTCCTCAAGAGCTGCATGTTCTCTTGCCGCAGGCCGTGCGATGTGATCCGCTCGGTGGCTCAGGTCTTGATAGCCGCAAAACGAAGACGCATATAATCTGCGGTCCAGCGCCCCTGAGAATCGCACAGAACAGGTTTAAGTAAAGACGTGACTTCATCGAGAAAATCGTGGCGCTCATGCTGCTTAAGGGCGGCGCAAAATGGATTGGCGAATGTCTCCAACCACCCGCGTAGTCCGGTTGGCAGCGGCGTGGGACGAGGGATGAGTTGCACACTCTGCGGCACAAAGCCAGCTCGCCGCAGACGCGTTTCGTATTCGTCGACCGTCGGGAAATACCACGGAATCCACGAAGCAGCATTCGCAATACCCCGGCGCTCTAGTGCCACCATCAAGGCAACGGTGATTGCGCCGACGCAGCCGTGGCCGCCTAATTCCCCAACGAACCGGCCTCCTGACACTAAGGCGCGGAATGCGCCACGGATAGGTAAGTCCGGATCGTCCTTTATCCAGTGCAGCGCGGCATTGGAAAAGACCGCGTCAAACTCGTTCTCAAACGCTAGTGACCTTGTGTCCATCATTCTTGCGTCAATCCCGCGCAGGCGTGCGGCGGCAATCATGTCTGGGGAATTGTCGATGCCGATCACCTTGGCACCGAGCGCGACCAGTTTTTCAGTGAGGATTCCATCTCCGCAACCCAGATCGAGAATGCGCTCACCGGGCTGCGGCTGGAGCAAATCCAACACAGGCTGCCCGAGTGCCGGCACGAAGTGAGCGTTGGCCGCATAGCCGGCCGCGCTCCAATTCTGGGAGGACCGCGATGGGTAGGAAACGGTCAAGCTGCGTAATCCTTAAGTCGAGGGCAGTCCGACATTCGCTTGGCCACATCTCCATCATAGGCGGTCGAGCCACTCACCGTCATCGAATGGCTCAAACTGTATCTCCCGTCCATCAATCTATTGAGCTTCGCTTGTTGGGCAGCCCGGGCTGTCTCGTAAGCCTCTTATAGCACGCGCAGTTCGTTGCGCAGTTTATCGACGATCTTCTTTGCGATCTCGGCTGGCGGTCCTTCAATGCGTTCCGTCTTCTTTGTTTTTTGCGGGACGTACAGCCGCTCGATCTTCTGCAAGTTCTCGCCAATCGCCGACTGCACCTCCGCCAGCGTCACCTTGCGCAGAGGCTTGTTTTTCGCCTGCTTGATGCCGATCAGGGTTGCGTAGCGCAGCTTGTTAATGCCGGATTGAATGGTCAGCACTGCGGGCAGCGGCATGTCGACAAACTGAAAGTATCCCGCCTCGAGTTCGCGCTTTACGCGGATCCCGGCGTCGTTTTTCTCGATCTGCATGATGATCGTCGCATGCGGCCATCCCAGCAACTCGGCCAGAATGACGCCCGTCTGCGCGTAACCATAATCGTCCGATTGCAGGCCGGTGAAAATCAGATCGAACTTTTCGTCCTTGATCGCCAACGCAATCGCCTTTGCCGTGTTGAGAGCGTCGAGTCCAACAAAGGCATTGTCTTCCAGATGAATGGCGCGGTCCGCGCCCTTGGCCAAAGCCTCGCGCAACACCTGCTGCGCGCGCGCCGGACCGGAGGTGATTACCACAACTTCGCCGGTGTGCTTTTCTTTTTGCCGCAGCGCCTCTTCCAACGCGTAAGCGTCGGGTTCGTTCACTTCGTAAGAAACATCCTCGCGAATCCACGTGCCAGTCTCATTCAGCTTGAGCGGCGCATCTTTCTGCGGCACCTGCTTCATGCAAACCAGAATCTTCACCAGTAGCTCCTTAATCGTGCCTAGGCTACCAAAGCCAAACCGATAAGTATAAATCACGGGAAGACGCACCGATTCTGCAAAAACCTTGGCTACTGTAATCAAAAGTTGTCCGAAGCTCCTCTGTGCTCGCCTGTGCTCCCGTGCCTAATCTTTGCAGCCCTTAATAAGGGGCCACCAAGATTCAACACTTATCTTCGAAATGCAGTAAAATAGTTGTATCCCGTATGTCCGAACGTACCTTCACGCTCGACGAAGCTCAAACGTTGTTGCCCGTACTGGAATCGCTTCTCCGCACCGCGATCGAAAGCAAGAAGCTGATGGAAGAAGTGGAAGCGGAGCAACAGGCGCTGGCTCATCGCATCTTTTTGAACGGCGGCACGCACGTCGATGTGGTCGCTGTCGCCCGCCGCAAGGCCGAGCGCGGCCGCGCCGAGCAGCGCGCCAAGGATGCTCTTGCCGAAATCGACTCGATCGGCGTCCAGGTGAAAGACCTCGACATCGGCCTGCTCGATTTTCCCTGCGAAGTGAATGGCGAGATCGTCCTGCTGTGCTGGAAGATGGGCGAGAAAATCATCACTCACTGGCACGGAGTTGCAGAAGGATTCGCCGGCCGCAAGCTAATCGACGAGCGCATCGGCCGCACGAAAAAGACGAACTAGCTTCGGTTCTCGCAAAACAACTCATCAAGTCTCGAGTTCGCAACGACTTCCCACCGCAGCAACATCGTTCCGATTTCAGGGTTTAACCCACCAGTAGAGTTTCAAGGCTGAATTGCCGGGTGCGATTCATTCGCGCCGCAAATCATGAGTCAAATTCGCCTGTCTGGGGCTGCTTTTTAGCAAGCCCAGCGGGCCTGAGGGACACGATGAAACTTCACCGTGCAGTTCGTTTTCTGGCTTTCGGACTTCTGCTGCTGGTCATTCCGGCAGCGCTGTCCTCTCCATCCGCCGCGCAAATCGCGGTAGGAATTTCTGTGCACATCGGACCGCCCGCGCTGCCGGTCTACGAGCAGCCGCTTTGCCCCGGCCCCGGCTATCTGTGGACTCCCGGGTACTGGGCTTGGAGTGACGATGATGGCTATTACTGGGTTCCGGGCACGTGGGTGGTCGCACCGGTCGGCATGTTGTGGACTCCCGGCTATTGGGGCTGGGCGGACGGCCTGTACGCGTGGCATCCCGGCTACTGGGGACCGCACGTCGGTTTCTATGGCGGCATTAACTACGGCTTCGGCTACGGCGGCGTCGGTTTCTTCGGCGGCGAGTGGCGCGGCGGAGCCTTCTTCTACAACACCGCTGTCGTGCGCGTCGATACGGTTCATGTGACGAACGTTTACGTGAATCGCACCGTCATCGTGAACAACGAATCGCACGTGGCGTTCAACGGTGGCGAAGGTGGCGTAATGGCGCGGCCCACGCCTGCGGAAGAAGCGGCGGCACGCGAGCCGCATCAGGCCGCCCTGGCAACCCAGGTGCAGCAGGAACGCGCGGCCAGTCAGAACCGGGCCATGTTCGCGTCCGCCAATCATGGCGCGCCCGCGGTCGCAGCCACGGCGCGTCCGGGCGAATTCAGCGGACGGGGCGTAGTCGCCGCACGTTCTGCTGGAGCTCCGTATCACGCTCCCGCGGTTTCGCCGCGCGAAGCGCGCGCCACCCCAGCGGAAGCGAATCGCGCCAATGCCGCGAGCCGGCCGTTCACGCCTCCTGCGCGCAACCAGAACGCGCCGCGCACGGGGAATTCTCGTCCGCAGAACGAGTCGCGTCCGGCGAACAACAAGCCGCAGAACCATCCGGGCGCGCCGAAGGAAGAAAACCGCGACAAGGACCGATAAACCAAAAAACTCACTCCAATCGCCACGGCCAGGGCTGCTTCCGCCCTGGCCTTGTTGCGCTGGCGAAGGCCCGCTGCGAGGCGCGAGCATGTCTTGTCTTCGCTCTTCGCCGGATACTATGAATCCTGTATTTCGCCGCATAGAATCCTGCATAGTCCGCAATGCGGGATCCTGCAGAACAACTTATTGGCTCGCAATCGACTCCAAACTGAGTTCGCTGTGTAAAGAAATGTTTTCGGGCCAATTGTTTGGTTTGAATGCAACGGCTTTGTGAAATTCGCCCGCATGGTGGCGTCGTCGCGTTCGGTTCGCATGACCCACAGGAAAAGGAACGAATATGAAATTGAATCGCGCGTTGAACTTTTTTGCTTTGGCAATTCTGCTGCTTGCAGTCGCGGCAGTATTTTCTACTCCCTCCGCAGCGCAAGTTGGAATCGGCATTTCTGTCCGCATCGGTCCGCCCGCGCTGCCGGTTTATGATCAACCGATCTGCCCCGGTCCTGGCTATCTGTGGACGCCCGGCTACTGGGCCTGGAGCGACGACGATGGATATTACTGGGTTCCCGGAACATGGGTCGAAGCGCCCGAGCCGGGCCTGCTGTGGACTCCCGGCTACTGGGGATGGAATGACGGCCTGTACATGTGGAACGCCGGCTACTGGGGGCCGCAGGTCGGCTTCTACGGCGGCATTAATTACGGCTTCGGATATTTCGGCAACGGTTTCGGCGGCGGCGAGTGGCGCGGCGGGAGGTTTTTCTATAACACTGCCGTCATGCACGTAAACACCGTTAATGTCACCAACGTTTATGTGAACAAAACGGTGATCGTGAACAACACCTCGCATGTTGCGTTCAACGGAGGACAGGGAGGCGTGCAAGTGCGCCCAACTGCCGCTGAGCAAACCTACATGCACGAGAAGCACACGCCGCCAATCGCGGCGCAGGTGCAACAGCGGGACGCGGCCAGCCACAACCGCGCCCTGTTCGCTTCCAACAATCATGGCCGTCCCGCGGTTGCGGCGACAGCCAAGCCCGGCGAGTTCAGCGGAAAAGGTGTAGTGGCCGCGCGCGCTGCGGGCGGAACGTATCACGCGCCGAAGATGTCGCCGAAAGAAGCGCGCGCTCCCGCAGGCGCTGCGAATCGTGGCGCTGAGAACCGGGCGGCAGAAAATCGACCGGCGCCTCGCGGAAAAGCAGAGAAACCGGCGCCGGCGGCTCACAATGCAAAACCGCATAATGCACCGCACCCGGCGGCTCATCCCACTGAGTCGCGCCCGGCTGAGACTCATGCGGCAAAACCCGCGCCGAAAGAGGCTCCCCATGCGACCGAGCCCAAAGAACGCACGGCGCATAACGGGGCTGCGCATCCCGCTCCGAAACCAGCTCCCAAGGCCAATCGCAGCGCGCCAAAACCGGCCAAGGAGCCTGCTCCGAAGCATGAAAGCGCGCCCAAGCAAAGCTCTCCGCGCGCCAGCGCTAAACCTTCTCCTGCGCCAAAGCCCGCAAGGCAACCAAAACCCGCAAGGGCTTCAGAACCGAAAGCTCCGGCTGCAAAACACGAAAGTTCGCCGAGGGCCAGCGCTCCCAAACCGAGCGAGCCGAAGGCGAGCGCCAGACGGTCTCCTGCACCGAAGCCCGAACCGGAGAAGCATGAAGCTGCTCCCAAGGAGCACAAAGGATGATCTGTAGGATCCATGGGGTAATGACCTCTAAGATTAGGCATGATGATGTGCAGGATTAAGAGATAGGGACTGCGCCGTTCAGTTTCGTCTGGCCAGCGCTTCTGCCGCGCTGGCCATTTTCCTTGCAAGCTAATCGATCCCGCGGCGTTCTTATCGCAGCCCGGGCATTGGCCGCGCTGGTTCCGTGCCTGCACGAAAGTACCCGTAGGGCATTGATTCGGAACCTTCTCTGCTACAATTTTTTACAACAGCGGGCGCGTAGCAATCGTATTCTAGAGAGTGTTGAAGCAGTTCGGGCCGCGTGCGTGCGCCCGAGGAGTATCCCAAGTTATGTCATCGAACCGACGCAAACTTCGGCTTGCCGGAGCGTTCGCCACGCTTCTGGTTTTTGCTGTTGGTGTAGGCTGCACGGGATTTTTTGTGAACCCGACGATATCTTCTCTTGCTGTTGGGCCTGCGTCACCAACGATTGAGACCGGCAATACCAACAACACGGTCCAAATGACAGTGTTCGCCACCAACAGCGACGGTAGCACTGCCAATAATCCGTCGGTGAGCTGGAGTATAACGCCGACGTCGACAGCGACGATCTCCTCTACCGGATTGGTGACATCAGTTGCCGTGGGAACTGCGACGGTTACGGCGGCTTCCAACCAGAACCCATCGATTACCGGAACTGCGACGGTTACGGTTACGGTTGGCTGTATCACCGCGATTGCGCTGAGCTCCTATAGCGGTACTGTGAGCGCCAATAGTGGTACGACCGTAACTCTCACCGCCGAGGCGACAACTTGCAATGGATCGCAAGCGGTTACCGATGTTGCAACATGGACCTCCAGCAACACATCCCTAGCGACGGTAGCTGGGGGCGTGGTTGAGGCGGTAGCTGGTATAACTACCGGCGGAACTGTTACAGTAACGGCCTCAATTGGCAACATCGTTAGCCCGCCAGCAACGATAACTGTCACGCCGTAGAGAGCTTTGCGTCGAGGCAATCCTAGCAGGTGCCCCACTTCTCGCCTCTTTTGCGAGAAGTGGGATCTCCTCTCACATCCCCGGCAACTCCACCTCTTCATTTTCCGCTGCAGCCCGCAATTGCCGCAAAGCTTTTCTGGTGCGCGAGCTAACCAGGAAAATATTGCGGCAGTTGGAGGATCACTACCTGCGGCCACGGCCAGCGAGATCCACGAAGGGACGGGGAAGGCCAATCCCTACGAAGGGCTTCGGCAAATCCGGGGAAAGTTGAGATTCAACCGTGCGGCCGCGCAGCTTAGAAGGCGATGGATTCAATTCGGAAACAAAGGCTGCGGACGATAAAAATCGGTAACAGAAGTTCCGTGCGCCTACGCCCACTCGTAAGTTGTCATTCCGCAACAGGTCAGCAATGATCGAAGGGTGGGCCATGGTGTTCCCACGAGCGCTCCAGCCAGATCGATAAAGAAAGATCGATAAGGAAAGATCGATAAAGAAAGACTAACGACCCGACCATGTCTGACATTCGCTGCATCGGCATCGGCACCGGCGGCGGGGACGCTCCCGGCCTCAACGCCGTCATCCGCGCCGCTACCAAGGCCGCCATTCTCAAGTACGGATGGAAAGTGATTGGCATCCCCGACGGCTTTGACGGCTTGATCTGGCCGGAAAAAGCCTTCGAACTCACGCTCGATAAAGTGAGCGGTATCCTGCCGCGCGGCGGAACGATTCTCGGCACCACGAATCGTGGCGACCCTTTTCATTACCGCAGCACGATCAAGGGCAAAGAGGTGGTCAAGGATATCTCTTCGCGAGTCATCGCCAACGCAGCCAAACTCGGAATCGACGCCATCATCACCATCGGCGGCGATGGCTCGCAGAAAATCGGCTTCGAGCTTTCTCAGAAAGGCATGAAGATCGTCGGCGTGCCCAAGACCATCGACAACGATCTCTCGGCGACACAGGTCACATTCGGTTTCGATACCGCGCTGCACACCGTCAGCGACGCCATCGACAAGATTCACACAACAGCTGCTTCGCACCATCGCGTGATGGTGGTCGAAGTGATGGGCCGCGACTGCGGTTGGATCGCGCTGCACGCCGGAATTGCGGGCGGCGCACACGTGATTCTTATTCCCGAAATCCCGTTCACCATCGAGCATGTCTGCCGCCACATTGCCGATCGCGACAAGGTCGGACGAGACTTCACCATCGTCGTCGTGGCTGAAGGCGTGAAGCTTCCGCCCGAATTGAAAGAAAACCGCCGCGCCAGTTCCGTCGGCAACCTGATCGGCAACGCCATCGCGCGCCGCTCGAAAAAAGATGTCCGCGTCAGCGTTCTCGGCCACATTCAACGCGGAGGCACGCCCTCGCCTTTCGACCGCATCCTGGCCACACGCTTTGGCGTAGCCGCAGTCGATCTAATCGCCGCTGGGGGATTTGGCATGATGGTAGCCCTGCATGGCGATTCGATAGTTTCCGTCGACGTCGCCCACGCGATTGGACACCTGAAATCGGTAAACCCCACGGGAGATGTGGTTCGCGCGGCGCGCGCCATCGGCATTGGATTTGGGGATTGAAGCCGCCTGTGGTACTTTCGTAACTTCCCCGAAAAGTTTGCTCGCGATTTAATTAGCGTTTTCACGGAATTTTCTTATGCCTCAGTTGGAATTGTGCGTAGCTGTGCAGTTGTGTCTGGCCTTCGGCGTAGCCGGACTTTTCTGGCCGGAGAAGCTCAAACCCGTCTTTGAGGTATTGATGTTTCCCTGGGCAGCGAGCTATCGCAGCATCCGCGCCAATGCTCTTGCCGCAATCGGTTTGTCGGTGTTACTGTTCGCCCGCTTGTTGCTGGCCGGGAATTAAATCTCCCAGCAGGCCCTCTCGTGATTGACAGTTCCTACTCGTCTCCTATTGAATAAATCAAGAGCGTGTGGATTCAAGGAATCGAATCCGTGTTCCAGCCGCGCACTAACTGACGTTTCCTGGAGGAGCAAAATAATGTCCGCACCCAGCCGCCGGCCTGAGATTCGCCGGCGCCGCGCCCGTCAACAAAAAGTTGCAGTTTTGCGTAAGCGCCTTGCCGGCGCGCAATCCGACGCCGATCGCACCAAAATTAAAGCCAAGCTGCACAAACTTTCGATCGCTTCGCCCGGGAATCCTTTAATGAAGTAGTTGGCCGCGTGTTGTGCTGCCTCATGGCGAGGCGTGTCAGGCTACGCCCGCCGTGTTCTTGGAAGCGGAAATCATAGACTGGGCGGGCGGTTTGCCGCCGTTCAGCACCTCGCGGTAGGCGTCCATGATACGGCGCACCGATTTTTCCCAGGAGAATTTGGCCGCCTGCTTGTAGCTGCGTTCCTTCATCTTCTCGCGCAACGGCTGATCGAGCAGCACGCGATGCAGCGCGCGCATAATCTCAAACACGTTTTCCGGATGCACCAGCACCGCCGCATTTCCCACGACTTCCGGAAGAGACGAAACATTTGAAGTCACAACCGGCGTGCCATGTGCCATCGCCTCCAGCGGAGGTAAGCCGAATCCTTCATACAGCGACGGAAAAACAAAGATCTTTGCTGCGTCGTAAAAAATCCGTAACACTTCGATCGGAACGAAACCGAGGAAGCGCACATCGTTCTGCACGCCGCTCCGGACCACCGTTCGACGCAGATCGGGATTGCCGGAGACATCGTCCCCGATGATGATCAATTTCAAGTCCGGAAACAGCCCGTCTTTCTCAAGTTCGGCCTTCAGCGCCGAGAAAGCCTCGATCATGCGCACGACATTCTTGTGCGGGCTGATCCTCCCGGCATAAAGCAGGAAAGGATACGTCACCTGATAGCGTTCGGCGATCAGCTGCCGCTCCTGCGGATTGGTGTGTCCGTGCAGCAGGCGCTCGTCGATCGCGTTGTAGACCACTTCAATTCGCCCGGGCGGAATGCTGAACAGTTTTTCGATCTCGGTTTTCGTGAAGTTGGAAACCGCGAAAATGCGCTCTGCTCCCCGCAGAACCCGCTTCGTAAGCTGGAAATGAAAGGTCCGCCAAAATCCCGTCTGCTGCCGCGCGCGAGAAAGGTGATCGAGAATGTCGTGTACGGTCATCACGTAGGGGCAAGGCAGGCTGCGCGGGATCGAAAACAGGTTGGGAATGTGAACCAGATCGCAGTCGAGCCGTTTTATCGTGGTGCGGAATTCGCGAAATCCCATCAGCGAGCGCTCTGGTTCCTTCAAGGCTACGGCGTGGAAGTTCGGTGGGAGAGCGCCGATCTCTTTTACTTTTTCCGCCGGGCCGATGAGAAGGTAGGTAGCCTCGTGGTCGAGACGGCCCAGAGTGCGCACCACGTTGCGGATGTAGGTGCCCACGCCAAACTCCGTCATCCGCCGAATGTCGATGGCGATTTTCACCGAAGTGATTTAACCACACACGGCAAGTGACGTTACAGAAGAATTAGCTGGCACTACGCGCGAACCTCAGAGTTGGCTCGTCTCTCGGCATAAAGCGGGAACGCTTCGCAGACGCCGAGTACTTCTTTTCTAATCTTCGCCAGGACAGAGGCCTCCGTCCGATGATGCAGCGCCTCCGCGATCCAGTGCGCGATCTGCCGCATTTCGTTCTCTTTCATGCCGCGCGTTGTGAGCGCGGGCGTTCCAATGCGGATGCCGCTTGGCTTCAGCGGCGGGTTGGTATCGAACGGAATCGCGTTCTTATTGACCGTGATTCCCGCCTGATCCAGAGCCTTTTCCGCCTCGCTTCCGAACATGCCCTTGGAGAAAACATCCACCAGCATCAGGTGGGTATCCGTGCCGCCGGAAATGATGCGGAAGCCCTCGGCGGCAAGACTTTCGGCTAGAACTTTGGCGTTGGCCACGATCTGCTTAGCATAGTCGCGAAAATTGGGCTGCATCGCCTCATGGAAACAAACCGCTTTCGCAGCCATGATGTGAACCAGCGGCCCGCCCTGCATTCCCGGGAACACCGTTTTATCGATCGCTGCGGCGAACTCGGCCTTGCTAAGGATCATGCCCGAGCGCGGCCCGCGCAGAGTCTTGTGCGTGGTCGAGGTAACGATCTGCGCATGCGGCACGGGCGAAGGATGCACTCCACCCGCCACGAGTCCAGCGAAATGTGCCATATCGACCAGATAGAGCGCGCCCACTTTGTCCGCAATCTGCCGCATGCGCGCGAAATCGATGATGCGCGGATACGCGCTTCCGCCGCCAATGATCAGCTTGGGGCGATGCTCCTCCGCCAGCTTTTCCAGCGCGTCGTAGTCGATCGTCTCCGTTTCCTTGGTAACGCCGTAAGGAACGATCTTGTAAGTCTTGCCAGAAAAATTCAGATGATGGCCGTGCGTGAGATGCCCGCCGTGGGCCAGATTCAGCCCCAGAATCGTGTCGCCCGGCTGCAGCACAGCCGCGTATGCCGCCATGTTTGCCTGCGATCCCGCGTGGGGCTGCACATTCGCGTGTTCTGCGCCGAACAACTCTTTGGCACGGTCGCGCGCCAGGTTTTCGACAACGTCCGTGAACTCGCAGCCGCCGTAGTAACGCTTGCCGGGATACCCTTCGGCATACTTATTGGTAAACACAGAGCCAGCGGCTTCCAGCACCGCCTCGCTGACAAAATTTTCCGAGGCAATTAACTCCAGGCCTTCGTGCTGGCGGCGGGTTTCGTTGTCGATTGCGGCGGCAATTCGCGGATCGACTTCGTACAGCGGGCGGGACATCGCAGAGTTTTTCATTTTGTTTCCTATCGGCCTGCGTATACATCACGGTGGTGCAGTTCCATAAACCGATCCGCCTTCTCCAGCGGACTGAAGCCAAACTTCGAGTAAAGCCCATGCGCGTCGCGCGTTGCCAGAATCCAGCGCCGCAAGTTCTGCAGCAAGGGATGCTGAATGATGCACTCCATTAGCCACTTACTCAATCCACGGCCGCGGTGCGACTCGATCACGAACACATCGCCGATATATGCGAACGTCGCGTAATCGCTGATCACGCGAGCGAACCCAACTTGCCGAGCGCTTCCGTCGTAGATCCCGAAGCATAAAGAATGCTGGATCGATCTCGCCACCAACTCTCGCGGAATGCCGTTGGCCCAATAGCAGTTCGTCAAGAAACCGTGAACCACATCGAGATCAAGCCGCGCCCGGTCCGTGCTGATCACATAATCGCCGCGCCGGCGCTCGACAGGCTCTTGGCACGCATTCGCGGCCGCATTCTGCATAGCAACATTCTAACTCGCGCGCCGAGCCGTGGACGAAATCGGGAAGAGCCAAGCGCTAGCTGAACGCAGTCCGCAGGAATGAAGCCAGATGCCAGCCATCCAGGTAACTGTAAGGCGCCTCGCCCATGGTGTAATGACCGCAGGGCAACACAACTACTCTGTGATCTAGTCCGTAACGCTCAAACTGCCGCACCACGTCACGCGACAAATCCGGCAAGAAGGTCAGATCATATTTGCCATAAATAACCAGCGATTTTCGTGGCCAGCGCGAAAACTGATCGAAATAAGCCATCGGGCTGGCAGCCAGCCACGATTGCCGAAGCATTTCGAGCGTGATCTGCGATTCAAGCCCTTGCCGGATATGCCGCGTCGACTGTCCGTGCCACACAACGTCGGCAAAATAAGTCGATGCGTGATTGAACGCCGCAACGCGAATCCGCGGATCATGCGCCGCGGCAATGAAGGCATAACACGATCCGAGGCTGGTGCCCACAATTCCAAGTTTGTTGTAGCCCTGTTGCTCCAGCCAGTCGAGGCCCGAGCGCACATCGATCACACCTTGCCGCACCGCATCCAGGGTGCGGCCGATATTCGCCGAAACCGCATAATCCGCCCGGCTGATCTCCGCCGGCATGCGGATGTCGTGATATGGCATGCTCATGCGCAGCACGGCAATTCCCAGCAGATTCAGCACGCGGCACAGGCTGGTATAGGCAATGGCATCGGCATTCCAGTGTGGAAGAAGAACGATGGCCCGCTGTCCGCGAGCGGGAAACCAGCGCGCATTCACCTGATTATTCTCTGGGAACGCAGTTTTCACGGGCGACGTGAATCGCAGAAACTCCGCAAACGTTTCCTTCACCTTTGCTTCCAGCTTCGGATCCGGAACTTCGCGCGTGGAGAAAATTTTCACCTCGCGCTTTTCGAGCCGAAAATCTTTGGGCTTGGCGTAAGAAAAAAACTCATCGCTCGAGGCGACAATGCGGCGGTTGTAATCGACAAAGAACTTCGCAGGATCTTCTATCGATTGCCCCGGCCGCACGCCGTTGCGGCACGGCCAATCTTGTGCCCACTCCATGCCCCATTCCAGCGGACGCACCACACGGTTGTTGTCCACTGATGTGAGCCGGTGCTCCCAGTCGTGCATCCATTGTGCGTAGCGCGAGGGCATAATCGATATTTAAGTTTAGCAATCTAGAGGCGAGTTACTTACTGGGGAGCAGTCAACGGATACAATGTGCACTTGGTGCAGGCGATTTGAACGGCGAACGGGATTGCGCGGAGAGATAATTGTGTTCTTCTAACCGCTGTACCTGCGGGGCACGCGCTTGGAAATATTGCAGAGAATCTCGTAAGGCGAACTGTTGGCCAGACGCGCATGTTCCAAGGCATCGACGCTCATGCCGTCACACGTGCCAAGAAGAATCACTTCATCGCCCACGCTGACTCCCGGAATGCCAGTCACATCCACCAGTGTGAGGTCCATCGAAATGCTGCCCACAATCGGCGCATAGTGGTCTCTAACGATGACACGTCCGCGATTCGAGAGTTGGCGGTTGTATCCATCCGCGTAGCCGACTGGCAAAACTGCGACGTGCGCCGGCGCTTTGGTCACGTAAGTGCCGCCATAACCGAGCGCCTGATTGGCGGCAAAATCCCGCATCGATAGAATTCGCGTCTTCCAGGTAAGCACGGGTTTCACCGCAAGGCGCAGCGTCCCTCCGCTGACTTCGCGGCCCGCGCGCAAGAACGACAGATAATAGCCATACAGCGCCACGCCTGGGCGCACCATGTTGTTCCACGTTTCACGCCGCGAGATCAGCGCGCTCGTGTTTGCCATGTGAAGGAGCTCAGGATTGAACCCGGCACTGCGCACCAGGCGCAGGGCATCTTCGAAGCGGCGCTCCTGCTCGCCGACGGAAGGTGCATCCATAATTTCTGAAGAAGCCAGGTGCGTCGAAATCCCTTCCAGAATCAAATGCGGCGCAGCGCTCAGTGCTTTGAGAACGGTCGGCAGACCCTCGGGCGAGACGCCCAAACGGCCCATCCCACTATCTACCTTCAAATGCGCGGCATGACGCACACCGCTCGCCGCCGCGGCTTTTTCGAGCGATTCGATATGCCACGGCTCCCACACCGTCGGCGTAAGCCGCAAGCGGACGATTTCGCTTTCCTCGCCGCGCCAGAAGCCGGTCATCAATAAAATTCGCGAATCGATCCCCGCATCGCGCAGCGGAATCGCTTCATCCAGCGAAGTCACGCCCATCCACTTCGCGCCCTCGGCCTGCAACGCGCGCGAACACTCCACCGCGCCATGGCCGTATGCGTCGGCTTTCACCACAGCGCAAACGGTCACAGCCGCGCCCACATGCTTCGCCACCGTCCGAAAGTTCTGCCGCAGCGCGGGCAACGACACTTCTGCCCAAGTCGGACGCGTCGCCACGCGGCTTACGATTTCTGCTGTGCTGGCCACTGCGCTCGATTATATCGGCAGCTCCGCACGCTCTCAGGTTACCCTCGGACTACTACCAGGCGAATCCAACTAATTCCCGGCCAGAGAAAAGTTCACCGTAATCTGCGTTTCCACTTCCACCGGCTCACCATTCAGAATGTAAGGCCGGTATCGCCACTGGCGCACCGCATCAATTGCGGCTGTTGTCAGCATCGGGTGCCCGCTCAGCACATGCAGGTTCTCAATGGTTCCTTCTTTCCCGATGATCGCGGCCAGCACAACCACTCCCTGAATGCGGGCAGCCCGCGCCAGTGGCGGATATGCTGGTTGCACCTTGCGAATCAGATCGCCCGGATTCATCTGCGACATGCGAAGATGCGTGGGGGCAGGCTTGGAGGGAGCAGAAGGCAGGACCGGACGCGCGCCCTCAGTGAATAATCCAGGAACTCCGTCAGGACTTCCCCATCCGCCTGTACCGGTGTACGGGCCATTCGCGGGGAGTGCGGGAGCGCCATCATCGCGGGCGTCAGGCGAGATCGATGGAATCTGCGAAGGCTCCCGGAACACGATTACGGCAGGGTGCGCCGGAGCCATCACCGGTCTGCGATGAGGCCGAACCGCCGGACCCTCCGGCAGCGGCTCTCCTAAACTGATCGGAGTTGAAATTTGATGCAGCGCGGGGAAGCCCGTGGGCCGAAAGATCGGCAGAATCAACAGCGCCGTGGTAATCAGAGCTTGCAATGTGAATGAGGTGAGTGTGCTCCATCCACGGCGGGCAAGTTCCGGCCGCGAAGAAACGAGTGAGTCCGCGAACAAAGTCGCGTTGCCCATGGTGTCCTCCTGCTGCAATGCTGTTGCAGCTAAAGACACCGCAAAACCATCCGGCGGATGCGCAATCTGAAAAGATTGAACAAAAATAAAAGCCGCGCAGGGCGCGGCTTTCAGGAACCTGCGAGACACTCGCGGTGTCGCGAAACTACTTGCTCGGAGGCGTTGACCTGGGTGCGGCAGGTTTCGGGGCAGCGGGCTTGGGCGCTACCGGACCGGCAGATGCCGGCGCCACCACACCCGACTGCGTGTTGTACAAATCCACTACCGCTTTGGTGATGTCCGCTCCTTCGCCGTACCAGAGAATGGGGCTCTGCGGCCAGGGGTTCGAGGTATCCACGATCATCGCGTAGCCGCCTGTCTGCGCATGCTTGATGATCACCGGAGCCATTTTCTGCAGGATGCGCTGGAAAATTTCCTTCTGCTGATTTTGCGCGTCTTCCTGTGCGTCCTGCACGGAGCGATCGAACGCTTTCTTCTTGCTCTCAATCTGCTGTACCAGCGTAGCCCGCGCCTCCTCGTTCAGCTTGTCACCCTGTTTTTGCAGTTGCTCCTGCAAAGCCTGCAGTTCGTCATTCTGGGACTTCAATTCGTTCTGCTTCGGTTCCAGCTTCTTCTGCAAAGCCTGAAAGTCGCGCTGTCCCTCGTTGCAGCCGAGCACGGCCTGTTCAATATTGATGGTGCCAATTTTTGTGCCACTACCGGTCACCATGGAAGTAGTGGGAGCCGTGGCGGCGGGGCCATCTGGGGGCGCGGCCGCGCTGCTGGTTTGAGCCGAAGCGGAAATCATGGAGATAACCGCCAGGGCCAGCAGGGAACGCAGAAGTGTGCTTGTTGTGAACGTGCTTGCCGTTAGCTTACTTGTCATGGGGATCGCTTAAACTCCTTGGAACTTTGTTCCGGTGATGATTTTCGGGATGAACTCCGATTACCCTTTTCAGGCAACGCTGGGCCGTGTTCGCGGGATCGTCTTGCGTTCGTCAATCGGCCGTCTTCGGACTGTCTCGGAAAACAGACGCACTGGAAATGCCAGCGTCACACGCCGGGGCTGCGGACGTGTCGTCCACCCCTGGTCAGCTTTCAGCAATGGTGTGGAACCAACCCATTATAGAGAGCAGGCTCCGGCGGCGTCAATTAGGTGTGTCTAACTCGGAACCGGCGAAAAAAAAGGCGCACCCCAAAAAGGCGCGCCTCAATCCCGAAACTCAGCTTGTTCTTAGCTCGAACGGCTCTTGAGCACTTCAACCGCCTTCTGCAGTTGATCATCCGGAGTGTTCTTCGGTTTGGCCTCGGGCTCTGTCGCCGCCGGCTCCGGCTCTTCATCATCGTCGGAGAACACATTGTCAGTGTCGTCAGCCACCAGTACGTTTGGGGTCACCGAGTTGTCCTGAATCGCTTTCCCGCTTGGTGAATAATACTTGGCCACGGAGAGAATCAGCGCTCCGCCGTCGGGCAGAGGGATGGTCTTCTGCACCGACCCGTCGCCAAAGGTTTTATCGCCGACCACATCAGCGCGGGCGTTCTCCAGCAGCGCGGCCGCCACAATCTCAGCCGCCCCTGCGGTTCCCTTGTTTACCAGTACGGCAACAGGCAGCGTCGTGATGCACTTAGCCGGATCGGCATTGAAGGCCTCGCGAGGATATTTTTGGCCTTGCAGGTAAGTAATCGTGCCGTGGTTCAGGAAGAGATTCGCGGTTGCGATTCCCTCGCTCTCTTCTCCGTCCGAGGTATTCCGCAGATCCAGCACCAGTTTCTTGGCCCCGGATTTCTCCAGCGATTTGACTTTCGCCGCAATCTCCTGCGCTTTACCCTTGGTCAAAGCGTCCACTTTGATGTAGCCGATGCCGTCTTCCATCATTTTGTCGGAGACCGGCGGAATGGTGATGACGTCGCGCGCGATCGACATCTTCTGCGGTTCCGCTTTGCGCGCCCGCACGACCGAAACATTCACCGTCGATCCCACGGGTCCGGCCAGAGCGTCGCGAATTTCAGGCAGCGACATGTCGCGCGTGCTCTGCCCTTCGATCGATTCAAAGATGTCGGTATCTTCGATCCCGGCCTTGTCGGCGGGGGAACCGGGCAGCACGGAAACCACGTCGGCGTAGCCAAAGCGCTTGGAAATCGTCGCTCCAATTTCACCCCTGCCCTCGGCTTTGTGCGCCTCCAGAGACTTGTACGCTTCCGGCGTCAAATAGCTCGAGTTGGCATCCAGCGACTCAACCAGCCCGTGCAGCGCTCCATCCGTCACTTTGGGGATATTCGGATCTTCCACGTACTCGCTCTGTACGCGCGAAAGCACTTCGCTGTACACCTGCATCTGCCGGTAGGCGCCATCGTTATTGGAGGCGTGCACGCCGCCCTGCGAGCCCACCACCACAAACAACAACACGGCAAAAGACGAAATCAGAATCGCAGCCTTAGTTTTCATCGACATCGAATTTTTCTTTTCTGGAAAAGGAGTTACTTCCCGCGGAACTTGTTTCCATTATATCTGGTAGATGCCAGTTCTGGATGGCTGGCTGCTTAATTCCTTCCGGCACTGGGGTAACGGAGGTGCAAGTGACGGGATCTTATCGCATGTCTGAGCCGCCTACGCCGACGGCTTGAAGTTCAGCGTGACCACGCTTTGCACGGAGACGGGCCGGCCGTTTAGGAGATAAGGCTTGAAGCGCCATTGTCTGACCGCTTCGATCGCGGCACGCGCAAATATCAGAGATCCCTGCAGGAATTTGGCGTCCTGCACCGTTCCGTCGCGCCCAATCAATACCTGCAGAGCGACGCTGCCCCGCTGTCCAGCTTTGGCTGCGTCCGGGTAGCTCGGGTCGACCTTCTGCACCAGCAAACTCCATGCTGCGGATTCTGGCAGATTCACCGGTTCAATGGCGGACATCGCCGCATCCACAGGCTTGGCACCGCTCGCGTCAGGAGTTGCCGAGGCGAGCTGCGAGCGCAAGCTGGACGGAATGGCCGCCGAAGCCGTCGTAGGAAGTGTGTTTGGGGTGGGAGAGGCAGTGCTTGGTGCGGCAGAAACCCGCAGGGGCGACACGGAGGCGGGTGGCGCCGGCGAAGCGCTTGGCTGTGGCTTCGGTATCAGGACGACCGGCGGCGTAGTGGTAGCCGCACTCGCAGTAGGCACCGCATTCGCGAGGTTTGGAGAAGCCTGCGGCTTCACTGAACTATCCACTGCCGGTGCTTGCCCGCTGTCAGCCGGGGTACTCTGGTTCTGGTCCGCCGGGCTGCCATCGGAGGCGGTTTCTGCCGCGCCGCTGCCGTCTCCATTGTTCTTTGGCTTCACGGTCGGATCGATTACCGGAATGACGCGGATTTGTGACGGATCAGTAGTCGCATCCGGAATATTGGGGGCCGCCGGAAGCTTGTATTCATCGTCCGGGGTAAACGTTTCGTATTGCGGCGCTACCTGCGGCACAGGAACTGGTTGTGGATTGAGCCAATTCCGTCCGAGTCGGACCACATTACGATAGTTGAGTTGCAGGCGCTGCCGAGTCTGGGGAACGGCGATCAACGCCAGGCAGGCAGCCGCTATGCCGGCACAAAGAACCTTGCCTGTTTTGCCGCTCCTTCGTGGCGGAGCGGTCTCGGCAGGCGCTTCTCCTTCCATGTAAGCGAAAAGCGCGGCCTCCGCTTTGGTTTCGCCGGGTTTCTCCGGTTCGAAGCTCGTGCCGGGCGTAACGCTTTCTCGCGGCTGGATTGGCGCCGACATCTCTCCGTACGGCAGCAATTCATTCTCCGGAGGAGTTGCCGGAGCTTTCTGCAGCCCCGATCGCGTCAGCCGCTCCTGCAGCGACGCCCAGCCGGTAAGCGGAGCCTGCGGTTCCACAATTTCGGCCGATGGTTTTTCCACCGCGGAGGCCATCGGTTCAAGTTCGGTGAGCGCCTCGATCTCGACGGGGCCGGCTTGATCCAGCCGCACCTCGGACTCGGTATCGAACTGTGCGCTGGGTGCTGGGGCGGAAGACACCAGGAACTCCCCCGCACGAAAAGCTTTTTCGGAGGGCTCTGCTACCCGCGCCAGCGCCGGCGCCGCGGCAGCGCTCCCAGACGCAGGCTTGGGAGCAGCAGCCGTGGCAGGTGTTTCCGGTGAAGGTGCAACCGCGGCTGGAGCATTGAAAGATTGCTTTGAGCGGAGCAGTTGGCAGGCCGTGGTCATCGTATCCCGTACCTGCTCGACGCGAATCGGCTTCAGCAAAACCGAATTGGCCCCCGCTCGCAAAGCCTCGGGCACTTTCGCCTCGTCGCCGACAATTGCCAGGGTGAGTGGCCGCTGCGTCGCTTTCAGATCGCGCGCGGTTTTCAACAGAAATGCCGCCTCCGGCTGATCGTCCCAGTCGGTAATAACGATCTGAAACAGTTGCGTGGTCACCCGTTCGACCGCATCCACGGCGCGCTCGCAGTACTCTCCCTCGAGACTGAGTTCGCTAAGCACCTGCCAGATCGGCGGACGCACCTCCTCGTTCGAGGAGAACAAGAGACACCGCAAGGGCATACAGCTTGAGACTAGCAGCCGGAGTAACAGCGGCAAGTTACCGAGGTGGAAGAGGATTTCAGCCCAGGAACCCGGCAGTACATGTACGTCCGCAGCAGTAGCAACTTCCAAACTCTTGTCATTCCGAACAGGCGCGACGCGTCTGAACCCGCTGTTCGCCGGCGCTGCCGGGGATCGCTCCCACAACTGCGCTAGAATGCTGGGTCGCCAGGGAATCGCATCCATGCAAACTGCAGATGTAGTCATCGCCGGCGGAGGAATCGTCGGCTCGAGCATTGCCTATCATCTGGTAGCTGCCGGCTGCCGCAATGTTCTCATCGTTGAGCGCGAATCGGCCCTGGGCAGAGGTTCCACGGGCAAGAGCATGGGCGGAGTGCGTGCGCAGTTCTCCACGCCTGTCAGCATTCAAATGTCGCTCTACTCGATCCCCTTTTATGCCGAATTCGAGGAACGCCTGGGTTTTCCCTGCGACTACCGCCCGCAAGGCTATCTCTTCTGCGCCACCAACGAAAAACAAATGGCGTATTTGCGCACGAACTATGCCCAGCAAGTGAAGATGGGGCTGAAGAATGTTCGCCTCGTCGAGAGCAGCGAAATTGCCGGCATGTTCCCGCAGTTGCGCTCCGACGACATCGTCGGTGGCAGTTTCTGTTCGACCGACGGCTTCGTCGATCCCTACAGCGTGATGACCGGTTTTATGACCTGGTCCACCGATCACGGCGCAACGCTGTGGAAGAACACAACCGTAACCGCCGTCGAGCACGACGCACACGGCATTGTGTCAGTCGAGACAACTCGCGGACGAATAGAAACTCGCAAACTCGTGAACTGTGCAGGCGCGTGGGCCGCAGAAATTGCCGCGTTTGCCGGAGTGGACTTGCCCGTCGAGCCGCTGCGCCGCATGCTGGTTCCCAGCGAACCGTTCGACCGATTCCCGCACACCGCGCCCATGATCATCGACATGTCAAACGGCTTCCACTTTCGCCCCGAAGCACGCGGCTTTCTGCTGGCGTGGAACGATCCCGAAGAAACACCCGGCTTCAAAACGGATTTTGATCCCGGCTTCGTAGAAAAAATCCTGACGCGAGCCGCCGATCGCGTCCCGTGCTTCGCCGATCTGCCGGTAAATCCCAGACGGGCGTGGGCCGGCCTTTATGAAATGACGCCCGATCATCACCCCATTCTCGGAGAAGCGCCCAATGTCTCCGGATTATTCTTCGCCAACGGATTCAGCGGGCATGGCGTGATGCACGCCCCAGCTACAGGAAAAATTCTGGGCGATCTGATTCTCACCGGCAAAACTGACTTAATCGATGCGTCATCGCTGAGTCTCACTCGCTTTGCTGAAGACCGTCTGATCCACGAAACCGCGGTGCTCTAAAAAAATCTCAACATGGCCCTGCAAGAGAACAACTACTGGTTAACGACTGCATCGTTTCCAAAGATCGAAGACCGCCCGTTACCCAAACGCGTAGACGTAGCCGTGATCGGCGCAGGTTTCACCGGACTCTCTGCCGCGCGCACGCTCGCCAAGCGCGGTGCGAACGTAGCCGTGCTCGAAAGCGAGACCATCGGCTGGGGCGCAAGCTCCCGCAACGGCGGGATGGTGCTGACAGGCATGAAGCTGGGAGTCAACAAGCTCATCTCCATGTATGGCCGCGAGCTCACGCAGCGCATGTACGCCGCATCGCTGGAATCGATTAACTGCGTCGAGCGGATTGTCCGCGAAGAATCCATCGACTGCGATTTCTCGCGTTGCGGTCATCTCGAGGTTGCTTGCAAGCAAAAGCACTTCGACGACTACGCGCGGCAAGCCGAAGTGATTGCCCGCGAGTTCAATCACACCCTGCGCGTTGTGCAGAAGCATGAACTCGCCGCCGAAATCGGATCCAACATTTATTTCGGCGGTATGGTCGACGAAGTCAGCGCAGGCGTGAATCCGGCCTGCTATGTCGCTGGATTGGGCCGCGCCGCAATCAAAGCCGGTGCACAGATATTCGAGCGCACCCGCGTGGAAAGCTTGCAGCGAGAATCATTCCAAGGCGAGCCGGGATGGAAAATCAACACAACGCGCGGTCCGCTCTGGGCGCGCGAAGTCTTCGTCGGAACCAGCGGCTACACAGGTGGCGCCACTCCAGCGCTGCGGAAGAAGATCATCCCGATCGGCTCGTTCATTATCACCACAGAAATCTTGCCGGAAGCGCTGGCGCATGAACTCAGCCCGCGCAATCGAATGATTTACGATTCCAAAAACTATCTCTACTACTACCGGCTCACACCCGATCGCCGCATGTTGTTCGGAGGACGCGCGGCATTTTTCCCCGAGAACGACCGGACCATCCGCCAGAGCGCCGAAATCCTGCGCCGCGGAATGATCGATGTCTATCCTCAGCTTCGTGACGCCAAAGTCGAATACGTCTGGGGCGGCACGCTCGATTTCGCCTTCGACATCATGCCGCATGCGGGGCAGATGGGAGGCGTCTATTACGCGCTAGGTTACGCAGGCCACGGCGTAGCCATGGCCACGTATCAGGGACAAAAGATGGCCGAGTTGATCGGTGGGGACAAACCCGAAAATCCGTTCGTGGGCATTCCATTCCCCGGCGCACCGCTCGGTCTCTACAACGGCAAACCCTGGTTCCTGCCGTTCGCTGGAGTTTGGTACAAGTTTCTGGATTGGGTAAGCTGACGCTTCGACTTCCTGGCATCAGCTAGAATCCACTCATCGATGATTACCCGCTCCGACGATTACGTGGAATACTGCCGCGAAACCGCGCGTCACGCCCGCGACCCGCACGATCTGGCGCTTCGGGGACGAGATAAGAAAGAGATCACGCGGCGCGTCCACGAACAGATGGTCGAAGCGGTCGCTCTTCGCCCAGGAGACGATCTAGTCGATATCGGCTGCGGCGACGGCACGCTTCTCAAGATGGCTGAGCGCGCCGGAGTCAGAAGCGCGATAGGCTTGCTCGCAACCGAAGACGAGGTCGCTGTTCTGAAGCGCGTTGGTCTGGAGGCGCGCCAGGGGCTGAGCCATCAACTTCCACTTCCTGCAGAATGCGCCTCGGTAGTCGTTTGCAACAATGTCCTGCTCATCGTTCCCAGAGAGAACATCCCCGCCACCCTGCGCGAAATCTACCGCATATCGAAGCCCGGAGCGCGCATCTTCCTCGGCGAGATTCCGTTCGTAAAACCGGACGATCCCACTCCGCACTTCAAAACCCGCCGCGAGACGCTTTCCTATCTCTACCATCATCACGGCCTCAGGCCCTGGTTCGGAATGCTGAGAAGAATGATGTGGTGGTCGGTGGCCGGGCAACCGGCCATCCTGCGCCCGGGCACAGCAATCAGCTTCTACGCTTCTCCAGACGAGTTCATCGCAATGGTGCGCGATGCAGGCCTTGAGTTCGTCCGCTACTGGCAGCACGAAGACCCAAATACGCGCAACAACTACTTATTTCGCAAAGCCGCCTAGCGGCTGCCTGCGGCGCAGCGCAACGTACACCGCAGGCCCCAGCATCATCGCGAGCGCGCCGCCAATGGTGGCAAAGCGATCGCTTCCCAGCAGCGCGACGATCGCCATCGCCACGGGCGCGGCTACGACGTAAATCAATCCCAGGTTCCCACCGGGAATCACAAACGCCCGCGTCATCTCAGGCCGCTCGCGGCGCAGCTTCCACGCCGAGAGCACTGTCAGCACAGTAGTTGCCGAACGTAGCCAGATATAAACCGAGATGAGCTGGCCCAGACTTTGCCAGGCCAGTAGCGCATAAATCACGCATGACACAAGAATCGCAAGCCACGGCGTGCCATAACGCGAGTGCTTGCGCGTGAGCGCGGCCGAAAGATAGCCATCTTCCGCCATGGCGAACGGCATGCGAGTCGTAGTCAGAACCGTACTGTTCAAGAGCGCGACGTTGCCAACCATCGCTGCCAGAGTCATCCACGTTCCCAGCCAAGGGCCGCCGATGATTCGCGCGGCGTCAGAAAAGAATCCCGTATGCCATTTTTCCCAGTTGCCGGCAGAGGCGAGTCCGGCCCAAGTCGGCAAGAAATACGCAGCAATCGACAACGGCACAACCAGCGCCAACGCCCGCGGATACGCCCGTTGCGGATCGACCACTTCCTCGGCCACTGTCGAAAGCTGCTCGTATCCGGAATACAGCCACAGTCCAAGCGCCAGACCCACACCGAAAATTTTGAAGGTTGGCTGATGCGGTGGAACGAACGGCACGAAGGGGTTGTGATGCCAGTTCGCGAGCGCCATCACGATCATCGTCATCACCGGCACGAAAATGAAAATCTCCAGCGCCGTCGCGACCTGGCCCACCATCTGAATGCCGCGCACATTGATCCACGTGATCACGCCGATCAGCGCGACAGAAACGAGGTAATGCTTCCATCCCGTGATGCCAGGGATGTAATAAACGAGGTAATCGGTGAACAGAACGGCATAAGCGCCGCCCAGCAGGAATGACGCCGACCAGTTCCACCATCCCGCCAAAAATCCCCAGAAGTCGCCGAAGGCCGCGCGCGTCCAGCGATAGAAGCCGCCCTCCACCGGCATGGCAGTCGTCAGCTCGGCCGAAACCAGCGACACCGGAATACACCAGAAGAACGGCAAGCACGAGCAGGTAGATCAGCGTCATCCCCGGGCCCGAGGTCGTGACCATGTCTTCCAGTCCGAACGGCCCCCCGGTTGTGTAGGAAAACATCACGAAGACGAGATAGAAGAGGCCGGCTTTGCGGAGAGTGGAGGAGTTGCTGGCAGCCATTGAGTTCTGTCTTAATCAACAGCAAAAATCTTTGTCATTCCGAGGAGCGAGCGAGGAGGAATCCCGGTGCGGGTCGCCAGACGAGATTCCTCGCTTCGCTCGGAATGACAACCTTAAGGGCCAGTCCTCCCAAAATCACGCTGCCAGTGAGGTGGTCAGCGCTCCTTCCAACATCAGCAACTTTCTCTTTACGTCGAGCCCGCCCCCGTAGCCGCAAAGCCCTCCATCTGACGCAATCACGCGGTGGCAAGGAACCACAATCGCAATCGGATTGCGATTGTTCGCCATTCCGACGGCGCGAAACGCATTCGGCTTACCCACTGCCCGCGCAATGTCCGCATAGCTGCGAGTCTCTCCGTAAGGAATCGCAAGCAGCGCGCGCCAACAAGAAATCTGGAAGTCCGTCCCGCGAAGGTCGAGGGGGAAATCGAATTGCCTGCGCTTGCCCAAGAAATATTCCTCGAGTTGAGTCACATGAGGCCGTATAGCGTCGCGCGACTTCTCGAATACGAACTTCTTGCTCTCCTCCCGCACATCGCGCGGGTTCGGTCGAATCGTCTGCTGTCCGGGAATACGGGCATCGAACTCCAGTGCCACCAGTCCCCGGCTCGACGCCGCCAGAAATAGCGGACCGCCCATCGACTCCATGGTTGTGCACTGCAATGTCTCTATCACTGGTCAACCTCCAGCAGTCAAAACAAAATAACAGACGCCGCGCGGGACGGCGAATTTCCGTCTGCGCACTGAGCGCAAACTCTGCGGTCAAAAGCTTTTGTCAAAAGTCCGTAAGACCTTGAACCGCAAAGTCCGCAAAGAACAGCCACAAAACACGCAATGATAATCTAATTATGGGGCAACGCCGTGGTCTTCGTCCTCGACAATTACGATTCCTTCACCTACAACCTGGTTCAATATCTCGGAGAACTTGGGGCTGAAGTCGAAGTACGCCGCAACGACCAGGTTACGATTGCCGACGTGGAAGCCATGCGGCCCGAGCGCATCGTAATCTCGCCCGGCCCGTGCACGCCGCAAGATGCCGGCATCAGCATCGAACTGATTCGCCACTTCGCGGGCAGAGTTCCCGTCCTGGGCGTTTGCCTTGGCCATCAGGCCATCGGCGCAGCTTTCGGCGGCAAGGTCGTGCGTGCGCCGCATCTCATGCACGGCAAGACCAGCGCCGTGACGCACGACGGCAAAACCATCTTTCGCGGTCTCCCGACTCCCATGACTGCCACCCGATATCACTCGCTCATTGTCGAGGAGAGAAATCTCCCTCAAGAACTGGAAGTCAGCGCCTGGACCACCGAAAAAGACGGCGCCCGCACCATCATGGGCCTGCGCCATAAGAAGTTTGCCGTCGAGGGTGTGCAATTCCATCCGGAAAGCGTGCTGACCGATGCGGGGAAAAAGCTGGTGGGAAATTTCCTGAACACCAACTCGTGATCTCGTGTATTCGTGGCGCTTCGAACCCGCGACAGGTGGGCCGTGCTTGCATTACATGCCTGCACTGCCTACAATGGATGCATGCAATACACGATTCGCAATGTGCCGTCCACGTTGGACGAAGCTCTTCGGAGGGCAGCCCGCGAACGAGGCAAAAGCCTGAATGAAGTGGCGATCGAAGCCCTGGCCCGGGGCGCTGGCGTTACCGGGGAGCGCCGCCGGCAGCGCGATCTCGGCGATATCGCAGGCACATGGCGCAAAGATCCGGCCTTCGATAGCGCATTGGCCGCGCAGGACATGGTCGACGACGAGATGTGGCGGTGAGGCTGGCGCTCGACACGAACCGCTATACCGACCTGTGCCGGGGCAATGTGTCCGTTGTCCAGACGGTCGAACGCGCCGATGAGGTCTGGTTGCCCTTCATCGTGGTGGGAGAATTGCGCGCCGGATTTGCTGTGGGCAATCAAGGACCGCGCAACGAAGCTGTCCTGCGCCGTTTTCTGCTAAAGTCCGGCGTCAGTGTGCTTTATGCCGACGAACAGACGACCCATCATTACGGGTCTATTTACAGGCAACTGCGTACGCAAGGCACTCCCATCCCGACGAACGATATGTGGATCGCGGCCCTCGTGTTACAGCATTCGCTAGTCTTGTTTGCCCGCGACACGCATTTCGACCTGCTGCCTCAGCTCACGCGCGCCTAAAAAAATCCAATCGAACTATCGCGGTTGGTCCGGGAGGGAACTGGCGGGGAGATATGGAAAACCCCTCCTTTTACCTCAGTTCCTACCCCTACATCTTCCTTTGCAGCAGCTCCAGCAGTGGCCTATCGAGCTGGTGGCCATGCCAGTCTTCGAACTTTGTTCCCGCGCGTTCGGTGTCGAGCACGCCGAAGGGCCCGCGAAAATTCCACAGCGCGAATCCCGAGTGCAGATCGCCAATCACGCTCAGGGTGTCGTCGAACCAGGCAAGAACAACCTCCGGAGGCGTGTGCTTGTAGCAGCCCATTTCGCCGAAATGGATTGGAATGCCGTGGGCAGCGGGTTCGCCCCACGGCTGAAACGTGCGGGCAAGCTCCGCCCGGTCGATGAGCGTGCCTTTGGCATCGCGGATGGGCCAGGTCGGCACAGGTTGTTTTGCGGGAAGCACGCCACGAACCCACTCGCAGTCATGGTGCGTTACCTGCATCGGATGGTATGTATGGCAGCTCTGCGTGATGCCGGTGGCGAAGAGATCCGCAATGACCGCGTTCCCGCCGTTGTATCCGTCGGTGATGATGAGCCGCTGCGGATCCTGCTTCCGAATCTCGCTGATGGCCGCTTCCGCCACGCGAGTGTAATCGCGAGCGTGACGCTCGGCGATTTCAGGGTTGAAAACGTTGCCGGGAGTGAACTTCTCCGCCTTTTTGAGTTGCTCGGTTTCCTCCGCATTGGGCGTAACAATAGGCTCGTTGACAAGATTGAAACTGAGCTTCTCGCTGGCGATTCCTTTGTAGCGGCGCGCGAAATAACTCCACTGATAGACGAAGGCGTCCAGCATTTTCGGGTCGGCGAAGACGCTGCTCTTCTCTTTGGTGATATGAATGCCGGTAAAAGATTCGTCCATGGTGTCGAGAATGCAGTAGCCGGGCGCCCGGTGCAGGCACACGTTAACGTGAATGCCATACTTTTCGCCCAAACGGATCGCGCGGTCGATGGGCGCAACCTTCTCTTCGTGAATTTTGAGCAGGTCCTGCGGATCGGTCCAGAAGCGGTAGTCCATGGGCAGGCGAACCCAGTTGAAACCCCAGTCGCGAATCCAGCGGAAATCGTCCTCCGGGAACAGGCCGTCATCCTTGTAGGGGAAATACTTCATCCAGTCTGTATCGGTGGAGAAATATTCGAGCAGGTTGAACCCGTACCATCTGGGATTAATCGATTTGTTTTGAGAGGGTGAGACGGCGCTATTGTGGCCGGCGCTGGTTCGGCCCGAGATTACGCTTGCCAGCGGAATAGGGACTGCCACCGCCGCGGCGGCAAGTGCGAGAGACTTCAGAGCGGTTCGGCGATTTACTGCAGTGGGTGGTTGGGTGTTTGACATGCGCTCTCCGCTATTCACCTCGAGCCAGCGCCACGGCCTTCAGCAGCGCCTGCGCCTTGTTCATCGTCTCCTGAAACTCGCTCGCCGGGTCGGAATCCGCCACAATCCCGGCTCCCGCCTGCAGATAAGCTCGCTTGCCTTGCATCAACATGGTGCGAATACCGATGCAGGAATCGAGATTCCCCGCGAAATCGGCATACAGCACCGAACCGCCATAAACCCCGCGCCGCACGGGTTCCAACTCTTCGATGATCTGCATAGCGCGGACTTTCGGCGCGCCGCTCAAAGTTCCCGCAGGAAAGCACGCAGCGAAGGCATCAATCGCACTCAGGTCTTTGCGCAGAGTTCCTTCCAGCGCCGAGACCAGATGCATCACATGCGAGTAGCGTTCGACATACATTAAGTCCTTCACCTTGACCGACCCATACTCGCTCACTCGCCCCAAATCGTTGCGTCCCAGATCGACCAGCATCACATGCTCGGCGCGTTCCTTCTCATCGCTGCGCATCTGCTGTTCCAGTCGCTGGTCTTCCGCCTCGTCGCCTCCTCGCGGATGCGTGCCCGCAATCGGCCGGTATTCCAGCTTGCGCGCGGTCACGCGCACCAGCATTTCCGGCGACGAGCCCAGAATCTGTGTTCCGCCCATGCGCAAAAAATAAAGATAAGGAGAAGGATTCACCTGCCGCAGTGCGCGGTAAAGATCGAACGGTTGCACTCCGGGAACAAAATCCAGACGCTGCGAGAGCACCACCTGAAAAATATCGCCGGCAGCGATGTATTCCTTGCAGCGCTCAACGCTGGCCATGAACTTCGACCGCGAAGTTCCGGCGTGAATTTTCAGCTTGCCGCCTCGAGACCGCGCAGAATTCGTCCAGCGCGCCCGCCGCAGGCCACCGGCCAGGCGTTTTTCGATAGCTGCAATGTCGCGCACGGCTCGTTCGTAGGCGCGCCGCGGATTCTCCCGCGAAACGTCCGCCGCGGCGACAATATGAATCTGATGACGCAGGTGATCGAAAGCCAGCAGGCGATCAAAGAACATCAGTTCACAATCTGGCAGATGGAGATCGTCCTTGGCGCGATCTCCAATCTTCTCCAGTTGCCGCACCACATCGTAAGAAAAATATCCCACCGCTCCAGCGGTGAACGGAGGCAATCCTGGAACCGCTGCCGGCCGATGCTCCCCGAGCAACTCCTTCACAACCTCGAAAACATTGCCGCGACGAACCTCGCGCCGCCGTCCGCGCTCAATCTCGATCACAGAACCGCGCGCCTTCAGCCGCATGTAAGGCCGCACACCAAGAAACGTGTACCGGCCGATCTGCTCGCCGCGCTCCACAGATTCCAACAGAAACGCGTAAGGCTCCTTCTCCGAAATCGCCAGGAAGGCAGAAACCGGCGTGAGCAAATCGGCACTCACCGACTTCACCACCGGAACGAGCGTGGCCGATCGCGCCAGACGAGAGAATTCCTTGAATTCGGGGTAAGTCATGCGAGAAAACCAGCGCCTCATTATAGGGGAGCAACGGACGCCACCGGAAACCACACACCTAGCTAGTAGTAATGGCTAGTCCGTGTGCCATGTGAACCATTCCGGCAATTGACGATGGCGAGCCATAATCGCAAGATAGTGTAAAGATACAAGCAGGTGGGCCCTCGTTAATAAGCCTATGCGGATTAAGTTCTGGGGTGTACGCGGTTCCACGCCCACCCCACAACCCGAAAACATGCGCTACGGGGGCAACACCTCGTGTGTCGAAGTCCGCATCGGCGAGAACATTTATATCTTCGATTGCGGCACGGGATTCCGCGTCCTGGGCCAGCAACTGCAAAGCGAATTCCGCGAGAAACCGTTCACCGCCCACATCTTCGTCTCGCACTTTCATTGGGACCACATTCAGGGCATGCCGTTCTTCCGCCCGCTCTACGCCAACGCGGAGAATCGCTTTCTGTTCCAATGCTCCAGCCGCACCCGCAGCCTGAAACAAGTTCTAGCCGATCAGATGGCTGCACCCTACTTTCCGGTCAGCATTGGCCAAATGCAGGCCCGCCGCGATTTCTATGATCTCGACAGCGGACGCATCACGATCGGCGATGGCGTGCAGATGCAGACTGCGTGGCTGAATCATCCGCAGGGATGCATGGGCTTTCGCATGGAAACGAAAGACGGCATTCTGGTCTACGCCACAGACAACGAACCCGGCGATGCCGCATTCGACAAAGAACTCCGCAAACTGGCCGAAGGAGCCGATGTGCTCATCTACGACGCGCAATATCTGCCCGAAGAATACGAAGCTCACCGCCGCGGCTGGGGCCACAGCCACTGGCGCGAGGCAGTAAACGTTGTCATGGAGAGTGGCGCGAAGGAATTAATTCTCTTCCATCACGATCCCGAGCACACCGACGCCATCATCGATAAAGTCGTGCACGAAGCGCGGAATTATTATCCGAAAGTACGGGCGGCTTCTGAGGGGATGGAAATCAAGCTGTAGGATCAGGCGACATCCCCTCCTCGGAAGGGTCGTTTCATCACCGGATTCCTGTGCGTCTTGCTTCCCCCCTATTCCCGCCCATATACTCTGAACGTTTGGCCCGATCATTGCCATAAGCCGCCCAACGCCGGCCAACGCCTTAAGACTGCAATCATTCCGGAGATCACGATTATGAGCACCGTCATCACCGCCCCCCACGTCGACAAAGAAAGCAATCCCTGGGAATCGCAGCGGGCACGTTTTGATCTGGCTGCGCAAAAGCTCAATCTCGATGATGGCCTGTGGCGGGTCCTGCGCTATCCCAATCGTGAACTCACGGTGTACATCCCGGTGCAGATGGATGACGGCCGCCTCGAAGTCTTCACCGGCTTCCGCGTGCAACACTCGATCGCGCGCGGCCCGGCCAAAGGTGGCGTGCGCTACGCGCCTGACGTTACCCTCGACGAAGTTCGCGCGCTAGCCAGTTGGATGACCTGGAAGTGCGCTGTAGTCAACATTCCCTTCGGCGGCGCAAAAGGCGGCATCATCTGCGATCCGCACAAAATGTCGATGGGCGAAATCGAGCGCATGACCCGCCGTTACACCTCCGAACTGATCGAATTCATCGGCCCCGAAAAAGATGTGCCCGCCCCTGACGTCAACACTAACGAACAAATCATGGCCTGGATGATGGATACCTATTCCATGCACATGCGCCAGACCGTGACCGCAGTGGTCACAGGCAAGCCCATCAACATTGGTGGCTCCCGCGGACGCCGCGAGGCTACCGGTCGCGGAGTCATGGTCGTCTGCGACGAAGCCATGAAGAAGCTGGGACTCTCGCGCCAAAGCAGCCGCGTGATCGTTCAGGGTTTCGGTAACGTTGGGTCCAACGCCGCACACTTAATGCACGCCGGAGGATACAAAATCGTTGGCATCGCCGAAGTCGGCGGCGGGCTTTACAACAAAAACGGTATCGACGTGGGAGCGCTGGTCGAGTATCGGCAGAAGAATGGCACCGTGCACGGCTTCCCCGGCGCGGAATCCTACGATCCCGCCGAACTGCTGATCACGGACTGCGAAATCCTGATTCCCGCCGCCACGGAAAACGTGATCACCTCGCGCAACGTCGATCGTGTGAAGTGCCGCGTGCTGGCCGAAGGCGCAAACGGCCCCACCACTTCAGCCGCGGACGATGTTCTCACCGATAAAGGCATCTTCGTCATTCCAGATATTCTGGCCAACGCCGGCGGCGTCACCACTTCTTATTTCGAGTGGGTACAGGATCGCCAGGGCTATTTCTGGAAGGAATCCGTCGTCAACGAGCAACTCGAAGAAATTATGATTTCTTCCTTCAACGACGTGGTCCGCTACGCTGATACGCATCATGTCAACAATCGCATCGCCGCCTACATGCTGGCCATCGACCGCGTGGCGTACACGATTCGCCAGCGCGGCATTTACGCGTGATCGCTGTGTTGTTGCTTTGAAAAGGCGCGGCTTTAGCCGCTGAGGCTGATGCGCAGGAGGTAACACGTGAAATTAATTCCAAAGAATCTCATGTTGCAGATACTGACCCTGTTCCTCGCGTTCTCCTTCTTCCAAGCCGTACCTTCCGTGAACTGTTTCGCCGTGCCATTGCCGCAAACTGCCGCCGCCGACAGACTCGACATCAACACCGCAACCGCCGATCAACTCAAAGCCCTGCCGGGCATCGGCGACGCCTACCCCAGAAAATTATCGCAGCCGTCCCTATCGCACAAAGCTTGATCTGGTCCACAAAAAGATCATTCCGCAATCGACCTACGACAAGATCAAAGATCAGATCATCGCCAAGCAGCCAAAAATGAAGACGAATACGATGGCCCCGGCGACGAAATAGCGTCCGCTCTTAGGCACCGATGCAGTTGAGGGCCGCCGCCAGCGCCGCATCCTGCTCCTCGAACACCGTTCTCAAATCCAGCAAAACCCGCCCATCCTCCACCCGCGCAACCACTGCGGGCTTTGAACGACGCAAGCGAGCAGACAATTCGTCCGCGCTCAGCCCTCCACACGTCAACGCGATTAATCGCGTCGGCAGCGTGGAAGACGGCGCCGCGCCGCCTCCCAGAAGCGATTCTCCATCGACGATCTCACTCTTTAGCCTCGACGAGACGATTAGACCAGCCAGCGCCTCTGCCCGTTTCCCAATCGCTTCCTTTGTAGCCCGCATCATTCGCAGCGCCGGAATCGCATCGTGATCGCAGCGCAAGTAAGCAAGGAGCGTCGCTTCCAACGCAGCGTAAGTCAGCTTGTCCACGCGCAGCGCCCGAAACAGCGAATTCGATCGCATGCGCGAAATCAACTCCGGCCGACCCACTGATCAATCCCGCCTGCGGCCCGCCCAGCAACTTGTCGCCACTATAAGTAACAATGTCGACTGCGGCTCGCAGACTCTCGAGCACGCCCGGCTCACCAATTCCAATCGATCGCAAATCAAACAGCGCCCCGCTGCCCAAATCCTCCATCAGGGGAATACCGCGTTTCCGCGCGAGCGCAACAAGTTCCGCAATCGATGGCTGTTCGGTAAAGCCGCTAATTTCAAAGTTCGACCGATGTACGCGCAGCAGGAGCCGAGTCTTGTCTGTGATGGCCTTCTCGTAATCGCCGACGCGTGTACGGTTCGTTGTGCCAACTTCACGCAACGCCGCACCCGACTTTGCCATTACGTCAGGGATACGGAACGATCCTCCAATCTCCACCAGTTCACCGCGCGAAACGATCACTTCTCCGCCCTCAGCGCACGTGTTCAAAGCCAGCAGCACGGCAGCGGCGTTGTTGTTTACGACGATGGTCGAAACCGCGCGCCCGGCAGTGTTTACTTCCTCGCGCAGCAACTGCTGGAACAAACGGTCGACATGCACATCACGCTTCCCACGCACGCCATCGGCAACATCGAATTCGAGATTGGAATAGCTCGCGGCAGTGTCACGAATGTGAGCGATTGCCGCCCCGCTCAATGGCGCGCGCCCCAGATTGGTGTGGAGAATTACGCCCGTGGCATTGATCACCGGCCGCAAGGAATAGCCGAAGGTCCGGCGAACTTGCTTTTCCACCGCCTGCTCCAGACCTGCGAGCGCAAGCTGAAGCGCATCCTCATCTAACAACCCGGAAGTAATTTCCTCTCGCAATCGCGCCAGCACAGCCCGCGCCGCGTCGGCCACGCCATCACGCCCATAGCTTTCCGCCAGCAGCAGCGCGCCTGGCGCTCGCAGCAGTTCATCCACGGAAGGCAGCTTGCGCAAGAGTTCGGGCAACTCAGCTTTCTTCACGTCAGGATTATCCCACGAGTAATGCGGCAATCGACTTAGGAGTTGCGACTAGAGCGTATGCAGATATGCCAGCAAGGCCTGCATATCCTGCTGGCTCAACACCTGGCTGTATCCCGGCATCTCCTTGCGACCGTTGCGAATGATGTCGCTCACTCGATCGTCATTCGCCGGAAATCCCGTCTGCGGAAGATACTGATGCTGAAACAGTCCTTTCAGCCCCGGCCCCTTTTTGCCCTTCGTCGAGTAAGGCCGATGGCAGCGATCACAATAGTTGTCGTAGATTTTCCGCCCGGTAGCCTGCTGCGGATTCAGCCCAAGTTCAGCATCCGATTTCCGCCGTTCGATTTCGCATCCAGTAAGCGCTAGAGCGGCAATGCCCAGAACCAGAAGAACCAGAATCCTGTTTTTCATTATCCTCAAGCCGAAAGCAGAATTACGCACACTTTTCCCACACCCGCGCCATCACATTGCACTTACAATATAGATGAAACTTAAAAGCCATGGCGGTGGTAACAAAACGCGTTTATGAGCCTGTCTCGCGCTCGGATGGAACACGCGTTCTCGTCGATCGCCTGTGGCCGCGCGGCCTTCGCAAAGACGAGATTGCGCTCCACGACTGGCTGCGCGACCTGGCTCCCTCCAACGAACTGCGTAAATGGTTCCACTCGCAGCCTGAGCAATGGCTGCAATTTCGCAAGCGTTACCTCAAAGAGTTGTCGCGGCCCGAACTTGAGCAGGATCTGCAGAAGCTTTACACGCTCGCCCATAGCCGCAAACGCCTCACGCTCCTGTATGCCTCGAAAAGTGACGAGCGCAACAATGCCACCGTGCTAAAGGATCTGCTCGAAGGCATGCGCAAGCCGCCCACGGCCACGGGGCCAGGTGTGCTTCGCGCTGCCCGCACTCGCCAAGCCGCCGTGCGCCGCCGCTAACACTGTTCCCCGCAAGCACAGCCTTCCTTGTAAAATCTGCGGCATGAGAACGGTTTTTCACTGGAACCTGGGCACACGCACGCTCGAACTCGGCAAGCGCACGCTGATCATGGGAATTCTCAACGTAACCCCGGATTCCTTCTCTGATGGTGGTTTATATGCCGATCCCAACGAGGCCATAGCTCACGCGCTCCGCATGCTCGACGATGGCGCCGACATCATCGACATCGGCGGAGAATCCACCCGCCCCGGCGCCAGCGTTGCCGCCGCAGAAGCGGCGGATAAAAGTAAAGATCCCAGCAAACCCCAATCTTCCGACCACCTCACAAAAATCGCGGTAACCGCAGAAGAAGAACTCCGCCGGGTATCGCCCGTGATCACGGAACTCAAGAAACAGCGCCCCAACGCTCTCATCTCAATCGACACCTACAGAGCCGGCGTGGCCCGCGCCGCCGTCCAGGCAGGAGCGGAAATCGTCAACGACGTAAGCGGTTTCCGCTGGGATCGCGAAATGCCGCGCACCATCGCGCAGTTGAAATGCGGCGCAGTCCTCATGCACATGCGCGGCCGTCCCGAAGAATGGCGCACTCTTCCTCCGCCCGGCGATATCGTTCTGCTGGTAAAGCGCGAACTCCGGGATTGGGCCGAGGCTGCCGTCCTGGCCGGCGTGCGCCGCGAAAAAATCGTGCTCGATCCCGGCTTCGGCTTCGGAAAAAACTTCGAGCAAAACTACCCGCTGATGGCGCGCTTCCAGGAATTGCAATCTCTCGGACTTCCTCTACTCGCAGGAGTGTCGAAAAAATCTTTCGTCGGACGAATGCTCGCGGCGAAGGGAAAAGACGCGCCGCTCGCCGATCGTCTCTACGCAACCCTTGCCATTCACACCACCCTGATCCTGAAAGGCGCGCACATCCTGCGCACTCATGACGTGAAAGCCGCGGCAGAGGCCGCGCGAGCAACCGATACGATCCTGGCTGCCCACTGATTACGCGTGTCTGCTGCGTCCGGCGAACCGAGCTGAGCGTCACGACTCCCTGGCATAAACGTGCCCATCCAACTGGTCGGACCACCGCCTAAGGAACCCGCATCACTCCACTGATCGTTCCTAGCCTTCGCTTCCGCTGCATTAGAATGTATTGTTCTGAGCCGGGAATTCTGCGCATGAGGAAACTGCGGCGGTGACCCAACTTACAGCACCATGGACGCGAGTATCGTTCACCGTACTCGACATTCTGCTTGTCGCCGTCATCATCTACCAGGTTTTGGTGATGATCCGCGGCACACGCGCCGCGCCCATGCTCGCCGGTCTGACGGCCGTAGCCATCGCATTTTATCTCGCGCGCATCGGCGAGTTGGTCACGTTGAACTGGCTGGTAAGCCATCTACTGCCTTACGTAGTATTCGCACTGATCGTCGTCTTCCAGTCTGAGATTCGGCATGTATTGTCTGACGTGGGACGCCGCGTGAGTTTTCTTCGCGGCGCGGCCGTCGAAGGCGACTCCTATGACGACATCGTGCTCGCCGCGAACTTATTCTCCCAACATCAAACTGGCGCGTTGATGGTGATTGAGCGCGAAATCGGCCTGCGCACCTACATCGAAAGCGGCGTTGCGATGGACGCAAAGCTCTCGTACGATCTGCTCGCCACCATCTTCCGCCCCAGCGCTCCGCTTCACGATGGCGCAGTCATCATCCAAAAAGACCGCTTGGCCGCCGCCGCCTGCTTTCTGCCGCTTTCCATGAATCCGGTGCTCTCTACACAACTCGGCACCCGCCATCGCGCCGCCATCGGCATCACCGAGGAGACCGATGCCATCACCGTGGTCGTCTCCGAAGAATCCGGAGCCATCAGCATGGCCGTGGGCGGAAAGATCGAGCGGGATCTGACGATCGAGCAGCTTCGCGACCGCATGAGCAGCGAACTGCGCCGCTACGTCGCTCCAGTCGCGCTGCCCACCGCCGTAACTCCGAATGAAGAATCGGACGCCGGACAGTCGGCGCTTCGCTCCGAAGCCCAAGTCGGCGCGGACTCTCAGGCGGATTCGGATCTGGAGCGCCCGCTATGATGAACTTTCTTCGCCGCTGGGTGCTGCACAACTTCTGGTTGAAGATTCTCTCTCTTCTTCTCGCGACCGGCTTGTGGCTCGCCATCGCTCCGGATGAGGAGCCGGCTGAAGTCGCCGTGCGCGTTCCCATCGAATTTCAGCATGTGCCTCCACATCTGGAGATCAGCTCGGTAACCATCCCCGAAGCGCAGATTCGTGTTCGCGGACCCGAGCAACTGATTCGCAACCTGCGCTCCACCGACATTCACGCGGAACTCGACTTAGCCGACGCTAAACCGGGCGATCGCACCTTCGATCTGACCGCGCAGCAGATTCGTCATCAGCGGGAGTTGCACATTGTGCAGGTTGTTCCCGGCCAGGTGCATCTTAGCTTCGATATGCGCCTCACGCGCGATGTGGAAATTCGTCCCCGGGTCACCGGAACCTTCCTTGCGGGTGAGCAGATCGCCAAGGTCCTGGTCGATCCGGAGAGAAGTCACCATCACCGGTCCAAAGCACCATGTGGAGATGATGGACGCAGCCACCACCGATCCCATCGACGCCTCCGGAACTCGCATCCAGGCCACGTTTGTGACCAACGTTTATGTTGCCGATCCGCTAGTGCAGATAGTTCAGCCTACGCCGGTCCGAGTAACGGTGATCATGGAGAAGACCGTACCCTCGGGGGACGGCCGGCCTTAAAACCTACTCTCCGAACCGATTGTGTATCCTCGTTTATGCATTAGTCGTTTTTCTAAGATTAAGAAAAATCCATGACGGCTCACAGCAGGCAATTATTCGGCACCGACGGTATCCGCGGAGTTGCGGGCGAATTTCCTCTTACTGCAGAAAGCACCTATCTGATTGGCCGCGCCCTGGGCCATGACTTGATACGAAGTAGCTCACGCCCGCAAGCCGTAATGGGCCAGGATACGCGCGAATCCAGCGCATGGATCGCCGATCGCGTCGCAGCCGGCATGGCTGCCGTCGGCGTCGAAGTGCACAGTGCGGGCGTAATCACCACGCCGGGCGTCGCCTATCTGGCGCGTTCGCGAGGCTTCGCCGCTGGCGTAGTGATCTCTGCTTCGCACAATCCCTGGACTGATAACGGCATCAAAGTTTTCTCCGGTGACGGATTCAAACTGACCGACGCGCGCGAGTTGGCGATAGAGCAGGAAATTTTCGCGCTGCTCGATCGGCCCGGAGCCTCCGACGACACCGCGTTGAAAATCGCCCGCCCGTCGCTGCCCGGCGAGCCGGAGTTACGCAAAGCGTACATTCAATCGCTCGAAAGCGCCGTGTCTTCCGACGTGAGCAAGCTGCGCGTGCTTGTCGACTGCGCCAACGGAGCGGCGACCGCCGAAGCGCCGGAATTATTTCGCGAATTGAAAATCCAGGCAACATTCGCGCATGTCACGCCCGACGGAAGGAACATCAATGAAGGCTGCGGCGCGTTACATCCTGAAACCCTCGGGAAAACGGTGGTAGAATCGCTGATCGGCAAATCAAAGGAGAAGTTCGACCTGGGCGTAACCTTCGACGGCGATGCCGACCGCGCTCTCTTCTGCGATGCGCAAGGCCGCGTGGTCAATGGCGACGGCGTCCTGCTGCTGACCGCGCGCGATTTGAAGGCACAGGGAAAGCTAGCGGGCGACACGGTGGTTGCGACGACAATGTCGAACATGGGCGCCGAAATCGCGTTGAAGAGATCCGGCATTCGCATGTTACGCGCCAATGTCGGCGACAAATACGTTCTCGAAGAAATGCTGAAAACCGGCGCCACGCTGGGCGGCGAGCAATCTGGCCACATCATTTTCCGGGACGGCGGCGCAACCACCGGCGATGGCCTGCTTACCGCACTGCGGGTGATGGATGTAATTGTGCGCTCAGGAAAATCTCTGGCCGAGTTGGTGAGCGATCTGAAAGTCTTCCCGCAGAAAATTCAGAACGTCCGCGTGCGGGAAAAGATACCGTTTACTCAGGTGCCGGAAGTGCAGAAGGCCATCGAAGCCGCCGAGCGCGAACTCGACGGCAACGGCCGCGTAGTCGTCCGCTATTCCGGAACCGAGGCGCTGGCGAGGGTGATGGTCGAGGCGGAGTCGGAGGAGAAGATGCTGGAGCTTAGCAAAAGCATTGCAGTCTTGATTCAGAAAAAATTGGGGGCGTAAGACCTTACGTTAGATGATCTCGCGCCCCACGGGCCTTGATCGAAGCCATTCGCGTTCTTCCCGCGACTGTCGAGCCTCGCCGTCGCCTTCGACGAGCAGCGAAGATAGGTCCGGATTGGCGACGTACGTCGACCTGCTTGGACTCCGCAGGATTTTCTTTCGGGCAACCTTGCCAGGCTTATCAGAAGATTGTCTCTGCTTATGTTGGCGCGTTTTCACAAATCCCTCCAGTTCGCCCCCGTCCCCATCTCCACCAGCAGCGGCACCGCCAGCTCATGCACCTGCTCCATCTCCTCACGAACCAGAGACTTGATAATATCGACTTCGCCTTCCGGCACTTCGAACACCAGTTCGTCGTGAACCTGCAACGTCATGCGCGATTTCAACTCCCGTTCGCGCAGCGCGGCATCAATCCGAATCATCGCGATCTTGATCAAATCCGCCGCTGTGCCCTGCAACGGAGTATTCACCGCAGTCCGCTCCGCAAACCCGCGTGCGGTGAAATTCTTGCTATTGATATCCGGGATCGGTCGAATGCGTCCGTGCAACGTTTTCACGTATAAATCACGGCGCGCTTCCTCCAGCGTGCGATCGATAAATGCGCGCACCCCTTTGTAAGTCTCAAAATAGTTTGTAATGAACTGCTTCGCCGAACCAGTGTCGATTCCCAGATTCTGTGACAGCCCAAACGGCGAAAGCCCATAAACAATCCCGAAGTTCACCACCTTCGCCTGCCGCCGATGATCCGGTGTGACCATGAGCGGTGGCACACCAAAAACCTGCGACGCGGTAAGCGTGTGAATATCATCGCCGCGACGGTAAGCCTCCACTAGCAGCGGATCGCGGGAAAAATGCGCCAGCAGCCGAAGCTCGATCTGTGAATAATCGGCGGCCAGCAAAACATGGCCGGGCTCGGCAATAAAGGCAGCACGAATGCCGCGCCCAAGCTCGGTGCGAATCGGAATATTCTGCAGGTTCGGATTGGTCGAAGAAAGCCGGCCCGTGGCCGTTGCCGCCTGACCAAACGTGGTGTGCACGCGCCCCGTCGCCGGACTGATCAAGGCCGGCAGCGCATCCACATAAGTCGATTTCAGTTTGGTGAGCTGCCGGTAATCCAGAACCTTCCGCGCGATGGGATAATCTTCCGCCAGCGTCTCCAGCACATCGACTGCCGTCGAAATCGTCCGTCCCTTGCCGTATTTCACCGGCTTGGGGAGATTGAGCCGGGTGAACAAAACCTCTCCCAGTTGCTTGGGCGAGCCGATGTTGAATTCCATCCCCGCGAGTTCGTAAATCTCTTTCGCTACCACCGAACCTTCCCGCTCGAGTTCCACCGACATCGCCGCCAACGCACCCGTGTCAATTTTGACTCCGGCCTGTTCCATGCGAGTCAGGACGGGCACAAGCGGCAAATCGATCTCCTCATAAAGCTTCAACAGCCCAGCCCGTTCCACGTCGTCACGAAGTTGCAGCGCGAGCCTCCCGGTGATGTCAGCCGCCTCCGCCAGATCGCCGGAAACTTTTAGATTTAACTGGCGCAACGCAACTTCGGCCAAACCTTGCGAGGAGTAGGTTGGATTGAGCAAATATGAGTACAGCATGGGATCATGCTGCACATTAGCGAAATCGATCTTCCGATCATCCGGCTGCGCCTCCAGCGCATGCAACGCAGATTTGTAATCGTGAATCGCCTTCGGAATCGCCGGGTTGGCCAGCACAGCGCGAAGCGCGGCCGCCGCTTCGCCCGAATCGAGCCTAACTTTCATCGCCGAACCCGGAGCGCCCGAAATCGCTGCATTGCAGGCCTCGGGTTCCGGCAAAGCCGCGCCCATTAAAGGCAACAACCTTTCAGCCGGCTGCTCTTCTTTTTCTTCCTCTTCAATTTCCGCCGCCGGTTCCTTTTGTTCCACGGCGACAGCGAGAATCGCTTCGGGCTGTCTAGATTTCAAAACCTGTTCAACATCCGATGCGAACTTCGCTTCCGAATAGTGGCCTTCACTCACTTCAACCACCGGCAACAACTCTTTCAGCAGCGAAGTGAACTCCAGTTCCGTGAAAAGCTCTCGCAGAAGGTTCACGTCCGGCGCGCCCGCCCGCATCGATTCGATATCGAGCTCCACCGGAACATTTGTGTCGATCGTAGCCATGCTCTTGCTGAACAAAATAATGTCGCGATTGTTCAGCAGCGACTCGCGATAAGTCTTTTTCTCAACCTCAGCCGCGCGATCCAGAGCCTCCTCGAGGCTGCCAAAACGCTTGATGATTTCGACTGAGCCTTTCTCCCCAATCCCCGGCGCTCCCGGAATGTTATCAACGCTGTCGCCGCGCAGCGCCATAATGTCGACCACGCGCTCCGGCGGCACGCCCAGAATCTCTTCCACCTTGGCCGCATCGCAGATCAGATTGTCCTTGGGCGGATTGAGCACGCAGACCGTGTCGTTCACCAGCTGCATCATGTCCTTATCGCTCGATACCACGTAGACCGGTTGCGAAGCAGCGGCCGCCTTACGCGCCAGAGTTCCGATCACATCATCGGCCTCAAAGCCCGCGAGCTCGAGAATCGGAATACGATATGCCTCCAATGCGCGCCGGATATAAGGAATCTGCTGGGCCAGATCCTCGGGCATGGCCGCGCGGTTCGCCTTGTAGCCCTTGTACTCGACCTCGGTAAAAGTCTGCGTTTTGATGTCAAACTTTCGAACTTTGGTGATCGCCTCGGCCTGCGTATCGCGAAAAGTCTTCGCGGCGACGTCAAAAACCGCCGCAAGATAAACCGGCGAAAAATCATCACGCAACTTGCGCAGCATGTTCACAAAAACATAAATGGCCGCGGTGGGAAGGCCGGCCTTGGTCGACATGGGCCGCTGCCGCGCCATGGCATGATAGGCGCGAAAGATAAAGCTCATCGTATCGATGAGAAAGATCCGCTCGGAGTCGCGCGTCTGAGCTTTTCCAGCCGGCGGCGATTTCGCGGGCTGCGAAACCACAGGGGGCGCAGCCGCGGGCTTTTCCGGAGATTTCTTGCGGGGAGGCAAGAATCTAGTTTAGCAGCAGGAAAGAAGCCTAGAAGTCCACCGCGAAGTCTGCCGCTACCACTTTCTTCGCCGATCCTCCCGGCGCGTTGCGAAACAGAAGATGATATCGAGCCGGCTTTTCGCGAGACGGAGAGAGATCGACACTAATGTCCCGATAGTGGATCGTATCCGCAATAAAGAGAGCATCCGGATCACGGCCCGCAGCAAATTCGGCGTACTGCTCTTCGTTCATAAGCAGTAGGTCCACGTTCGCGTTCTCGTCGTGAGACGACTCGCCCTGCACCATCGACTGGAACGTCCCGTGAAACCGCGGCGTCACCGCATGAGGAGGAATTTCGAAGAGAACATGGACGATGCGAGTAATGGCAAACGTCTTATGCAAAATTCGCCTGCTCGTGCCAACCGGCGAGTCTTCGATATGGTCTTCGGGAGATGGCTTGTGCGGCGCCGATTGCGTCTCCTCCTCCCCGGAAGGTTTGGAATTCATGATGTAGTCGGCCAGGGGCCCCCGGATTACGACCGACTCGCGAGCCATCTTAGTTTCGGGACTTTCGGTTTCTGGCTCCGTTTTCTTTTCTGTTGCAACTGGCGTTGCCGGAGCCTGACGAAAATGCTGCCACGCAAACAACCCGCCGCAAATGACAGCGGCGGCTACTAAGATCCGCCATACTGCGCGATACATACCAAGACCTCGCTAAGAATTATCAGCGAAAGAGAGGTCTGAATCCAGAATTTGCCTGATGGAAAAAGTTACGATGGTTTTCCGTACTGAGTGGTGTAATGCAGTTGAATTTCGCCACACGTACCTTGTTCTGCGGAATATACCACGCACCTATCGAAAGGCCGGGAATACACGTGTACGCTCACCGCGCGTTGGTTGAATTCGCGGGGATTGTAGACCCGATGCACGGGTTCATCCGGGTCCACGGCGCAGGGCTGCGCCGCATTCATCTCCACGATTTCCGTGGACCGGATCTCGCATTTGCCGGCGGCCATATCCTGTTGAATCACGTGATAATTCTCCACCAGCAGGCGGCCCAGCGGAACCGCCATCCAGCAATTCTGGTCGCGATGGTTGTGAATCGAACTAGCCTGGCCGACGTCCCAGCAGATCGCGAGTAATTCATAGAGAGCGGTCTTATCGATCAGATTGCGCGTGTAGTGCTGGCGATCCCACGTGAGATAAGACGCAAGTGACTCGGGGTTGATGGGATTTTCCTGCAGAAACCTGCGAATCTTTTCAGTTTGATCGAACGCCGCTTCTGGAAATTGTTGAAGGTCCTTAACGAAATCCTGAATGGAAACTTGCTTTACCGCAGTGGCCATGGGCTGCTCCCGAAAGAGTATACCCCAAGCCAAAACCTCTGCGGCCAATGATGACCGGGTTCGGTTCATTCAACGAACATGCAGTCTCCATAGGAATAAAAGCGGTAGCGCTCGGCGACCGCATGTTCGTAGGCGCGCAAAACATTCTCCCGGCCGGCAAATGCGCTCACCAGCATAAGCAAAGAAGATTGTGGCAGATGAAAATTGGTAAGCATCGCTCTCACCACTTTGAACTCGAATCCTGGATAAATGAAGGTATCTGCAGTCGAAGAACCCGCGGCGATTGTTCCATCGCCCGCGCGAATCGCATGTTCCAGCGTCCGAACCGTTGTCGTGCCGACGGCGATCACGCGACGGGATTCATTTTGGGATTCATTTAACGCTCGATTAATCGCCTCCGCTGCTTCTGTCGAGATCGAATACAGTTCGGAATGGATTTTGTGATCCTCAACCCGCTCCACTCGTACCGGTTGAAACGTACCCAGCCCCACATGCAAGGTCACAGAAGCGCTTTGGATGCCGCGCTCGCGGATGCGCTCAAGAATTTCCGGCGTGAAGTGCAATCCGGCAGTCGGTGCAGCCACTGACCCGCGCTGCTCGGCATAAACCGTCTGGTAGCGCTCGCGATCGCCTGCAGAATCCGGTCGCGAAATGTACGGCGGCAGCGGAACGTGGCCAATCCGATCAATCGCCGCAAAGAAGCTCTCGCTGTCTGTGCCCATAAAGCGAATGCAGCGCTCGCCGAATTCTCCGCGCGCAAGAACCTCGGCGCGCAGCTCTCCTCCATCGCCAAAAAACAGATGCTCGCCCACGCCAATCTTCCGTCCCGGGCGCACCAGGCACTCCCAATCATTCGGCTCGTCCGAAATTTGGCGAGTCAGCAAAACCTCGATGCGTCCCTGCAAGAAATCTCGAGCCGCGCGATTGTGGGAACTTACCGGTTGCGCCCGCGCCCCCTCGCGACGGCCGTACAGCCGCGCTGGGAAAACCCGCGTGTTATTGAAGACCAGCAAATCGCCCGGATGCAACAGATCTGGAAAGTTGCGGAATGACCGGTCCGACCACCCGCCTGTCGAGCGCCCTAAATGCAGCATCCGCGAAGCATCCCGCGCCGCCAGCGGTTCCTGTGCGATCAGTTCTTCCGGAAGGTGATAGTTGAATTCGGAAACCAGCACGGCTCCAGATTACAGGAGGGGCATCCCGGCCAACAGTTCCAACTCAAGCCGCCCCTGCCATAACGAGGCCAGAATTGAATGCCCTATTTTTGTTTGTTTCGTACAAAAAGGTGCGATACTATCCGAAGTTGTAGGTTTGCCGCTTCTTCGTCACTCCCCCTGAGAGAGTATTCATGGCCTCAGAACGAAAACACAGGGAAGAGATTGTCCGCTACGGCCGCATGTTGCACGAGCACGGATTTGTAGCGGCCATGGACGGAAATCTTTCGGTAAGACTGGATCATGGGCGGATTCTCGTCACGCCCACGTGCGTGAGCAAAGGAAGCATGCGCGCCAGGGATCTTGTAATCGTCGACCTGGAAGGCGAGCGCGTAGCCGGGCGGCGCAACGTAACCAGCGAGATCGGCATGCACCTGCTCATCTATCGCACGCGTCCGGACGTGCAGGCCATCGTGCACGCGCATCCGCCCACCGCAACCGGCTTTGCGGCCGCAGGTATGGCGCTCACCGAGCCGCTAGTCTGTGAAGTGGTCATGGGCTTGGGCTGCATTCCCCTTGCCCGCTACGGCACGCCGGGAACTTCCGAATTGGCCAAGACTCTCGAACCCTACGTTCCGAACTACGATGCCATTCTGATGTCGAACCACGGCGTGGTGGCCTATGGCGATACCATCGAGCACGCCTACATGAAAATGGAAACCGTCGAGCACTTCGCGCAGATCGCGCTGGTCACCCACCTCCTGGGGCGCCAGCAACCGCTGAGCGGCGTGGATGTCGAAAAACTGCTGCTGGCGCGAACGAAATATTTCGGCGGAAAAGCCGCCGCATCCATGCCCATGCCGCTCGAGATGGTCAGACCTCCCGAAAAAGTAAGCTGAAAATTCTTGTCATCCTGCGCGAAGACTGTGCTTCGCGAAGCACAGTCGGAGTCGAAGCATCCCTACCGCGCCACTGCACTCGCAATCAAGGCAAACACGTCAATCGCACCAGGCCTACTCCCCGCCAATCCGAAAGCGAAACCCCGCGCGGAAGTTGACAGGTATTGCCGGATAGCCGACGACTTCGTTATATCGTCGATCCAGCGCGTTGTCGACATTCGCGTAGGCGGTAATTCGGGAAGTGAAGGAATACCATCCCCCCAGGTCGGCCCGCACATAGCCCGCTGCGTGATTGATGCCCAATCCGTCAAAATCCGAATCCGGCCGCCGGCCCACGAAGCTGCCCGCAAGATTCGCCCCCCAGCGCGAGCCCAGATAGTTCAGCAAGGTAGTCGCCGAATGCTTGGGCCGCCGCAGCAGAGGATTCCCTGTCTCATAGACTGGATCGCAGAAATTCGCCGAGGTACACAGCGGCGCTTGCAGATATTGCGTGGAGAGATAGGTGTACGCAGCATCCACCGTCAGCCTCTTCCGAACCCTGCCCTGCAGCTCAACCTCGGCGCCGTGAGCGAGCGACTCCTGCACATTGAAAAATTCGCCAAGGCTGCCCGGAGGATATCCCTCGAACTCGGCCTGGTTCGTGCCGTATTCAATTTGATCGTGAAAAAGATTGTTGAAATACGTCGCATTGAAGGCCCATCGTCCGCCCAGCAATTTCTGCTCGAATCCGGCCTCGAAGGCGCGGGTGCGCTCAGGCAGCAGCGCCGGATTCGGAAAATAGTAGGGAAGGTTGGCGAAGGTTTGATACAAAGCCGGCTCCATGAAGCCGGTCGCGTAAGAAAACCGCAGCCGCGTTCCGGAAAGAAACTCGCCGCCGTGCAGCGCCAGAAACGTCAGCGCCACTCGGGGCACGCCCGTATTTCCGAACAGGCTGTTGTGTACAAACCTCCCGCCGGCAACAGCCGACAATCTCCCCCACGTGGCCTGCTGCTGCACATACGCATCCTGCTCCAGCCTCTGCCCCGGAGTTTGCGACCCAACGCTGCCCACAAAGCCGACTTCGTTCTCCACGCGGTATCCGAAGGTCGTGTGCGCCCAGGTTCGCTCGGCGTAGTTTCCCTGATATTCAAAGCCGGCGCGGTTGATGTTGTTATACGTGTGCCCCGGAAAAAAATCGTAGCTGGCGGGATTCGTATTCCAGTTGATGTCGTTGTAGCGATACAGTGAATCGAAGCCGGTCAAGCGATGCTGCCATCCAGACGGCGTGGCCACGGTCAGCTCCACGCTGCCGATCACGGTATTCAATTGCGACGTCTCGCTCGGATCGGGCGCCAGCAGCGGATCACCATTGAAATCCCACTCCCCCGGCACGCCCGTATGGCTGTTGGAGTGCCGCACGCGAACCCGCAATCCCACTTCATTCGTAATCGCGGCTCCCACGTTCGCGCCCTCCAGCGAATCTGAGTACGCATCGTTCACGCCCAAGCCGTTGCTGTTGAATTGATCGCCGAACAGGTTGAAATCGTACTTCCCGCGCGCCCCCGCAAACGAAGCATATCCGTTCGCGGTTGAAAAATTCCCCCCGTCCGCGCCCAAGCGAAGCTCCGGGACCGGCGTGCTCCCGGTGCGCGTCCACACCTGCACTACGCTCGTCATCGCGTCGGAACCGTACAGCGTGCTCTGCGCCCCGCGCAGGAACTCGACGCGGTCGGCCTGCGTCAGCGGCAGGGTGCCGTAATCGAAAGTTTCCCCGGGATTTTCCACCGCAACTCCATCCACAATCACCTTGTTGTATGTCGATTCGCCGCCGCGCACGAACAGCGAAGAAATCCCTCCGCGCTGTCCCGCCGTGTTCACCACCGCTCCGGGAAGAAATCGCACGGCATCATCGGCCGCGATCGGCTGCATGGTTTTGAGCTGCTCGCTTTCCAGCGTGGAAATGCTCGCGCCTGTGTTTTCCGCCAGTGTGGGAGTTCGGGTCGCAGTCACCACCACCGTTTCCGACGCAGTGGCCAGATGGAGTTGAATTGTGAACCTGTCCGTGACGGCACGCCCGTGAGCCGGGAGTTCGTAATTCACCGTCTGCGGCCCGAAACCCGCCGCCAGAATTTTGATGGTGTAGGAACCGGCGGCCAACTCGCCGAAATCGGCAGTCCCTTCTGCGGAAGTAGCCAAAGTCTTGAGCGCCGCATCGCTGCCCTTGGCAAGCAGCGTAACCTCCGCCCCGGCCACAGCCGCCGAGTGCGGATCAATTACCTTTACCTGGAGATCGGCAGCGAAAACTGCCACGGAACACAACAGCAAGAGACTGCACAAAAAGAGCGCGCATCACCATCCTCCTTTTCACGCGAAAGGGGTTGCCGTGGACGAATTGCGCCGGTCTCCTGGCTTGGCGAGTAAGGACGCTCGATTCCGCAATGAATCAAAGCATCCGGTTCTTGCAGCGGCCTTCCCGGAATTCTCTCCAGTGACCGGCTGCGATTTCCTCGCTTACAGTTGCGCGGCAGCGCGGGACTTGCACCCGCTTCCCTGTCTTCGCCGCAAGGCAAAGACGCGCAAATCGAAGGACATTTCAAAGAGCAGACAGCGTAGGAAAGCAATGTAACGGGCTGGAAAGGTAGAAGTCAAATCGCACGTTGTCGTGTCCCGACTCAAGCCGCCTTACCTCGTGATCCTCTGCGCCCTTTGTGTTTAATTTCGGACTGACGGCACTCACCGGCAACTTGGTTAAGAACAAGGCATCGTCACGAATCTCTCTTTTGTGCTTCCGTAGGCTCTCCCACAAGCACCAGGCATCCATTCGGGTCGTCAATATGAAACTCAGTCATCCCATATTCGCGCTCAAACAATTCGCGGATGCGATATTTTTCTTGAAAAGTTTTCACATGCTCCCACAGCCCGCGAATCCCCGAGACCTCGATATAGATTTCAGTATGGCCGCGAACGCAGTCCATCACGTGCTGTGAAGCCGCTTTCATGAAATGAATCGTCAGCCCGTCTCGTTGCAAGATTGCATACCCGGCCGATTTCATGAATACGCTGAATCCCAGCACTTCTTGATAGAAGGCAAGAGTCTGTTCCATGTCAGCCGCCGCCAGCATCGGGCTGATTCGTTTCGCGGTGTAGGCAGCACTCATCACAGCCGTCATAAGCAACTCCGTCGCCGAATCGTCTAATTAGAATACGGAAACTCTGCCGCACCGACCTTATGAACGTTGGCCTCGGCAAACTCCCGAACGCGATCCAAAGAATCCTGCAATTCCTGCTGATAGCGATCAAGATCTTCATCGCTCGCATCCGCCGGAACAGGGATCATCTTCCCAAACCGCATCAACACGCGGGAAAAAGGTTTCGGAATGATAAGCCGGTCCCAGGTATTCAGAACCCACGCTCGATCGACCGCGACGTGAAACATGCTTAAAGGTACGCCTGACGATCGCGCCAAAGCCACAGGCCCGGGCTTCACCTTATAACGCGGTCCGCGCGGACCATCGAGCGTAAAAGCGACCGTCCAACCCGCTTCCAGAGCCCGCCTTAGTCCAAGCAATGCCCGCACCGCATTGCGGGTGCTCGAGCCTTTCACGGCGACAAATCCAAACTTGCGAATGATGCGGCCCATGTATTCGCCGTCGTAACTGTTGCTGCTCATCACGCGCACGCCAAGGTTGCGGCATGCATAGGTTGCGGGAATCATGCACGCATGCCAGAACGAGACGATCAGCGGCCGCTGTCCCACCGTTTCCTGCGCTCCTTCTTCCCGCGAAACGCAAATCCGCAGCGTCGGGCCCAAAATCCGGATAAACCAATACCCGACGGTAATGATGATTCGCAGAGCGATGCGTTGCCGAAGCGTGAATCGCCGCGAGATGGGACCTAATTCAGGAGCGGCAATTTCATGAGTGGTTGCTGACGGCACGAAGCCTATTGTAGCGGTAGGAGAGAGTTCTCGAACGGCCAGCAGACCGGAGAGGAATTCTGCAGCGAGTCGCGCTACGTGCTTTCCAGATACCCGTCAATCCACTCTTTCACCTTCCGCCGCCGCTCATCACCCGGATCGAAGCGGATTCCGAGCGACTTGTTTCTCCGCCAACTCACGCTTCCACGAATATTCACCCTTGGCAGCGTGAGCAGCGCAAAGGATACTTCCACGCTAGCGCCCGCAGGCATATCTTCTGAACTCTTCAGCGAAATCCCCCCGGAGCTGAGATCGAGGCTCGAAGCGCTAAGCCGGTGGCCGTCAGCACTGATAACCGTCACCTCGGTCATGATAGGAACGCGCGCGTAACGCCGGAACTCATGCAGCACCAGCATGTGCGTGGCGCGCACCAGCTTCACCACCGCAGGCCGCTCCAAAGGATCCTGGAACATCGCATTGATGCCGTACTTCGAATACCTCATGGCTTCCTGCGCGCTGCCGCCGACGGCGTAAAGCACCAGCCGGCTGTTCGAAGGAGAATTCCGCGCCACCTCCATCACGGCTTCCGCCCCATGGGCGAGCTTCAGCACGCAGGCCTCAAATTTCTCCTGCCGCAGGCGATCCTTCGCGCCCGCCGACACCTGCACCGTTTCGATACCAAACTGACGGAAGCATTCCGTCAACAGATACCGGTCAGATTCCTTGAGGTCAACCAGCGCTACTCGCGCCGTCCCTTTCTTCGCGGGAGGATTCGGTGCCAGGGCAGTGCCAAAGGCTTTTTCCATGGTGGTCGGGCCAGATTCCAGGTACGAAAGTTTATTCTGGCGTTCCGTGGAGCAGATGGAAAGACCCTAAGGGACAGGGTGCCGGGTACAAAGGTGTTATTACCTAAGGTGACCAATGTCTCCGACTGCCGTGTCCTTGACCGTGGGGATTTCGGCTAGAAGTGCGCGTGATCGACGCTGTGATGATCGCAGTTTCTCAGTCCAACTGATAGACTGTTCAACGGAGGGACGTCGTGGAACTGGTTACTGTGAAAACCAAATATCAGGTCGTGATTCCTTTGAATATTCGAAAGCGAGTCCCTTTGGAAGTAGGCGATCTGCTGGAAGCCTCGTTCGAGAACGGCAGGATTACGCTTACGCCGAAAACTGTCATCGACCGCCGCCTGGCTGAGGGGTTGGAAGACTTGGTCAAGGGGCGTACGCATGGCCCGTATAATTCCGCGACGGAGGCGGTTGCCGCGCTAGAGCGCAGGACCACAAAGCGGGGAAAAGAAGGACGGAAACGAAGTGAAACTGCGCTTCGCCGAGCGCGCTGATCGAGATTACGCTTCCTTGCGTCCGGAAGTGCGCCAGGCGTTCGCGAAGCAAATTGATTTCCTGCTTCGCCAGCTCTCGCATCCATCTCTACATGCGAAAAAAGTATGACGAGGCCAACAATATTTGGCCAGCGAGGGTAAATCGAAGCAGGCGATTCTACTCTGTGATCCGCGGGGAGGAATACGTGATTCTCTCGATCATTCCCCATCCGAAATAGCGCTCAGCAGCAGCTATTCCGCCCATCTCTTGAACAGCAGCGCCCCATTCGTCCCGCCGAAGCCGAACGAATTCGACATCGCATACTCAAGCTGCGCCTTGCGCGCATGGTTGGGCACAAAATCCATGTTCATCGTTTCGGGATCCTGATTCTCAAGGTTGACGGTCGGCGGCAGAATCTGATCCCGCAGAGCAAGCACCGTAATCCCGGCCTCAAGTCCGCCCGCGCCACCCAGCAGATGGCCAGTCATCGACTTCGTCGAGCTGACCGCAATCTTGTGCTCGCCAAAGAAACTCCGGATCGCGTGCGCCTCGAGCGTGTCGCCGATTGGCGTCGAGGTCCCGTGCGCGTTGACGTAGCCAACCTGCGCGGGAGACACAGCGGCATCCCGCAAAGCATTCCGCATCACGCGAAATCCTCCTTCGTGCTCGGGCGCAGGTTGCGTGATGTGATAAGCGTCGCCCGACATTCCATAGCCGGCGACTTCCGCAAGAATTGGCGCCCCACGCTGCTTTGCGTGTTCCAGCTCTTCGAGAACTAAAATCCCTGCGCCCTCGCCCATCACGAAACCGTCACGATCCTTATCCCACGGACGGCTGGCTTTCTCCGGCGCGTCATTCCGAGTCGATAACGCCCGCATGGCCGCAAATCCGCCCACGCCCATCGGCGTAATCGCCGCTTCCGAGCCGCCGGCAATCATCACATCCGCGTCGTTGTGCTGAATAATCCGGAAGGAATCGCCGATGGAATGCGCGCTGGTCGTGCAAGCCGTAGCAGTAGCCTCATTCGGCCCCTTGGCTCCGTAACGCATGGAAACCTGTCCCGCCGCCAGATTGATAATCGCCGACGGAATAAAGAAAGGAGAAATCTTGCGCGGCCCGCCCTCGATCAGCGCGCTGTGCTCGCGCTCGATGATGTCGAATCCGCCGATGCCGGAGCCGATGTGCACACCCACCCGCTCATCGTTCTCCGGCGTGATCTTGAGCTCGGAAGCTTTAAACGCCTCATCTGCCGCGGCGATTGCGAGATGGATGAAGCGCCCCATCTTTTTTACTTCTTTTTTCTCGATGTAATTCAGTGGATCGAAGTTACGCACCTCAGCCGCGATCTGGCAGGCGAAATTGCTGGCATCGAACTGAGTGATGCGGCCCACGCCGCTTTTTCCCGCCAGCAGCGCCTGCCAGACCTCTCCAGTCGTGTTTCCCACGCCGCAGATCAGGCCAATTCCTGTAACTACGACCCTCCGTCCCAAACTACTTGCCGCCTTTCGAATGCTTCCCGATGTAGTCGATCGCATCCTGCACGGTGCGAATCTTCTCCGCGTCCTCGTCCGGAATCTCGATGTCGAAGCCCTCTTCGAAAGCCATGACCAGTTCAACCGTATCGAGCGAATCCGCGCCCAGGTCGTCCACAAACGAAGCGCTCGGCGTAACCTCGCCTTCGTCCACTCCCAACTGCTCTACGATGATCTGCTTTACCTTCTCGTCAACAGCTGCCATGTTTCTCCTCGCTTAAATCGATTGGATTTGCAATTCTCTGCCCGGATGCAAGCGCCCGATTCAGCCTGCCATATTAAGAGTCGGTCACTGTAAAGACGTTACCCTCGCCTGCCGCACACATCCTCGGGCGATGTTCCGGGCAATTTCAGATGCCACTGCACTGGAAAAAGGCGAACGTGTAGTGTAACGGTCTGGGCAAATGGCTGTAAAGGAAGCGGCGGCCTTTAAGGACGGCGCTGTGATATACCATCAGCATCCTAAACGTGGCCGCCGTTGCGGTCAAACCCTATGCGCACCGTAGTCCAACGTGTAAGCCGAGCGAAAGTCACAGTGAATAGTGACATTGTCGGGGAAATCGGCCCGGGGTTGCTGGTTCTGCTGGGGGTCGGCCGCGACGACGCTCAATCCGACGCGATCTACCTGGCCGAAAAAATCTCCGGCCTGCGCATCTTCGAAGACGATCAGGGAAAAATGAACCGCAACGTGCAGGAAGCAGGCGGCAGCATTCTCGCTGTGTCGCAGTTCACACTCTACGGTGACGTCCGCCGCGGCAAACGCCCCTCGTTCGACGAAGCCGCGCCGCCGGAAGAAGCAAAGCAGCTCTACGAATTCTTCGTAGAAAAAATCCGCGCCTTTGGACTCCGCTGCGAAACCGGTCAGTTTCAAGCCATGATGCAGGTAGAACTCGTGAACGAGGGACCGGTAACCATTCTGCTGGACTCGAAAAAGAACTTCTAACCGCGGAGTCACGGAGAAGACATTAAAAACTACATCGTCCTCTTCTTCGTCTCCTTCACCACTGCCTGAATCTCGCCCCGCGCCACCCGCGCCGAAATGTCATCACCATCTTTCACCTGCGACGCGTCTTTCACCAACTGGCCCGCGCTATCAAACACAAGCGCATATCCGCGCTCCAGAATTGCCAGCGGCGAGAGTGCTTCGAGAGCAGTAATCATGCGCTCAGCCTGCACTTTGTGTTGCAGCAGCAAATTCCGCATCCCCGCCACCAGGGCCGCACTCTCTACTTCCAATTCGCGGCGCATCCCAGCCAGCACGCGCCGCGCATCGTAATGCCGCACTGCGGCCGCCACGCTTTCCCAGCGCCGGCGCAACTTCTCCAGCATCGACCGTTCGCCACGCTCCAGCCGATACGTGAGGTCATCCACCTTCTGCTGCCGCTGCCGGATCAAATCCATCATCCGCGCGAACGCGCCGTGCTGCGCCCGCTCCGTCAGCGCATGGCGAGCCTCCAGCAGCCGCCGCTCCATCGCGCGTACCAGCCGCTCCCGCGCGGCCTCGGCCTGGCTCTCAATCTCCATCCGCGACCGAATCACCAACTCCGCCGCAGCCGAAGGCGTAGGCGCGCGCAGGTCCGCGACAAAATCCACAATCGTGAAATCCGTCTCGTGCCCGATCGCCGAAATCACCGGAATCTCGGACGCGGCCACAGTCCGCGCCAGCCCTTCATCGTTGAACGCCGCCAAATCCTCCGCCGACCCGCCGCCGCGCCCAACAATAATCACTTCCACACTGCGGCTCTGGTTGAAGTAGCGCACGCCCGTCGCCACCTCAAGCGCCGCCGCATCGCCCTGCACCTGCGCCGGATAAATCAGCACATTCACCGAGTGATGCCGCCGCCGCAAAATCTTCAAAATGTCGCGCAGCGCCGCCGCCTGCGGCGAAGTCACAATGCCAATGCGCGCCGGTAAAGTCGGAATCGCCTTCTTCCGCTCCGCCGCAAACAATCCCTCCGCTTCCAGTTTCGCCTTCAGTTGCTCAAACGCAATCTGCAGCCCGCCTGCGCCCTTCGGCTCAAGGTACTCGGCGGCAATCTGCAACTCGCCGCGGTCCTCGTAAATTGTGACTCGACCCCGCACGACGACTTGCATTCCATCGGCAGGACGAAACCGCAGCAGCCGCGCCTTTGAACTAAACATGACCACGCGAATCTGCGCATTCCCATCCTTCAGCGTGAAATAAAGATGCCCCGAATCCGGCGCCCGAAAATTCGAAATCTCTCCCTCCACCCACGCGTCGGTATACTCGCGTTCCACATGCGTGCGCACCGCGGCGACGAGAGCGCGAACCGTCCACACACGCCGCTCGGGAGGAGCGAAGCGGAACCCGAGTTGATCGGCGAGAGACATGGGATAAGAGGAGTCTAGCAGGGTGAGGGAGGAGGCTCGTGGGCAGATGTTTTGAAAGGGCGCAGCTTCAGCTGCGCCGCAACGTTCCGCTGAAACTGATTCGGCTTTAGCCGCTAGGGGATTCAGGGGGCATCGGTTCGGCGGGCACTGCTGGGAACAACCAATGAGACCCGGGTGTCAATCAACATATGCTTCGTCCACCATATGGTCTCTGGTCAATCTGGCCGCAGATCTCCATTCTCCAGCGCTCCTTCATCCTGCTCCTTGGGGCGATCACTATCTACTCATTGTTCGTTGCGGTGAGCGTCACGCTACAGCTGCGTGCCGCAGGAACGCCGGGGGCGGGTGGCACCCTTGCGTTCTGTGCAAGGGTGGGATTCCCGAGTGCGAAGGCCACACGCTTCTGTCACTTTGCCCGGTACACAACCTTCCCCGCCACCATCGTCCACAACACTTTTGTATGCCGCATCTCCTCAGGTGAAACCGTGAGCACATCGCGATCCAGCAGAACCAAATCCGCGCGCTTGCCAGGAGCAATGCTTCCAATCGAATTCATGTTCATGGCCCGTGCGGAGTTTCGCGTGTAGGCGTAGAACATAGCCTCGCGTGGCATATCCTGGGGCGGGTCGAGCACACCCTCCGATCCCTTGCGCGTCTCCGCCTGGTAAATTGCTTTGAAGACGTTAGCCGTTGAAACCGGCCAATCGCTCGCGCCCGAAATCACTCCTCCATTATCCAGAATCGACCGCGCCGGATACTGCCACTTGTAAATCTCCGGGTCGAGATACGGCTTCACAATTTCAATGGTGTCGTTGCTCGCTTCCGCCCAAAAAAGCTGCAAGGCACTCACTACACCCAGCTCCCGAAACCGGGGAAAATCAGCGGGCTGCACGAACTGCTCATGGGTGATCGTATCCGGCAATCCGGAATTACCATTCGCCTTCCGCGCTGCCGCAATGCCATCCAGCGCTGCCGTCACCGCGCCATCCCCGATGGCGTGGACGTGAATAATCAATCCCTGCTTATCGGCCATCACGCACAGCTCGGCAAATTTTTTCGGATCAAACAGCAGATCGCCGTTGCGGCCTGTGTTTTTGTAAGGCTTGCTGAGATGCGCCGTTTGGGAGGGATACTCGACGACTCCGTCGGCAAAGATTTTGATTCCAGTCACGTGGAGGTGGGGAACGTTCTTGTACGCTTCACGCGTCTTCTGCACGCGCGCCAGTTCTGCTGATGGATCTTTCGCAAATACTTGCGGAAACGCCACAACCTCAGAATTCAACTCGCCGCGGTCCGCAAGCATTTTGTAGGCTTGCAAGACGTAGTCGAGGGCGAGCGGATCGAGCCATGCCGTGATGCCAAGGCTGTAGTTGTACTGAAGAGCGGCGCGCCCGGCCGCCAGTAATTGTTCGGGAGTATACGGCGGCAATAACGCCTCAACCTTTTCCTCGCCGGCGTCCACCAGAAAGCCATTGGGCTGCAGGTCTTGATCCACGCCGTAATAACTCCGCTGCTGGGATGTAAGCTTCTGGAGAAATTCACGCGTAATCCCCGCCCGCGCCAGCAGCACGGGATTCGCCCATGACGTGTGCCCGTCCATCCCGCGCAAAAGAACGCACTGATGTTGATAAACGCCCTTGCTGAAGTCAGCGTTCAGCATGTCGAGATGCGACCAGAACTCCAGCGGCATCCCCGAGACTTCCAGAATCTCGCCGCGCATGCCGCGACGAGTTTTTCTTGCCTCATCCACAAATGCCGGCAACTGATCGAGCGTATCCACTTTGTCGGTGATATCGGCGGAGGTCAGGGTGAGGCCGCCATCGATCGAGTGGCTGTGAGAATCGATGAAGCCCGGGAAAAGACTCTTGCCCTCGAGATCGATGCGTTCGGCCTTCGGCGATGCCGCCCTGGACACCTCAGCAAGATTCCCGACTGCAACGATTTTGCCGTCGCGTATGGCAACCGCCTCGGCGTAAGGATTGTCCGGATCGCCGGTGAAAACCTTGGCGTGAAAGAAAATTTGTTCGCCCGGAACCTCCCGAGCGTGAAGCAAGCCAAGCGAGAAAACAGCGAACAGAAGGCACCCAGCACTAACCGGCGCCAAACAATGCACCCAGAAGACTTTCACACGTTCCCCCGAGTCGGCAGAGCAAGACCGGCTCAGGGCATAACTATAAGGCAAGTTGGTCGCACGCATCGCAAAAATGCGATCGTCGCGCCAAGGCGCCCCACTCTTTGAGGCCGCGTACTCTTGGGTCGCTCACTTCGCGCTAAGCAACCCAAACGCGCCCACGCCCGCAGTCGTCCCCACATACACCTTGCCGTTCGCGATCATTGGAATGATGAACTTGTTCCCCGGCCCCAAAATGATCGCGCCCGAAAAAGACTCTGCCGGACGTCTCGAGCCGCTTTGAGTTTTTGTCTTACTTGAACAGTTGACACGTGTAAAGTGACAGGCTACAGTAGGCTTCGTGCGAATACGGAGCTTCGCTCACAAAGGGTTGAAGAGGCGGTATGAGGAGGACGTTGCAAAAAGTGTGCCGCCGGATACGATCGACAAGCTTCGCAAGATGTTTGCGTTTCTGGACGACATGGAGAATCCCAGGGAGCTTCACTCCCTTCCCACTTGGAAGGCGCATATCCTAGCCGGAGATCGCAAGGGGTACTGGAGCCTCAGCGTTACACGCAATCGTCGCCTCACGTTTCGCGTCGAGGAAACGGAGGATGAGATTTGCGATTTGAATTTAGAGGACTATCACTAGGAACAGAGAGTGCGCTATGCCGATGAAGAATCCGCCCCATCCCGGGGATTTTATTCGAACTGAGATTGTCTCGCCTGCCGGGTTAACTGTGACTGCGGCGGCTGCGGCGCTGCGAGTTTCGCGCCCGGCGCTGTCGAGCCTGCTCAATGGGCGGGCGGATCTTTCGGGGGAAATGGCGCTGCGAATCGAGAAGGCATTCGGCGTGAAGATGGACACGCTGATGCGAATGCAGGCCTCCTATGATATTGCGCAGACGCGGAAGCGCGAGAATGAGATTCATGTTCGGAGGGTTCAGCAGTTAGCTGGCGTGCGCGCGTAGCGAGCGACGGGCCGAGCCCTTGAAGCGGCGCAGCCCCTATCGCGCGGTCAGCATACGGAATCCCACCCCCTTGCGACCTGCGCAAAGGTTTGGCCCCACTGAGGCCCAAGTCTCACTTGCTGCTAAGCAAACCAAACGCCCCCACGCCCGCAGTCGTCCCCACATACACCTTGCCGTTCGCGATCATCGGAATGATGAACTTGTTCCCCGCCCCAAAATGATCGCGCCCGCCGGAGGCTTGATTGGTGTTGTACAACTCCACCAGCGTATCCGCGTTGTACGCGTGCAGCACGGCTGGATTCGTATTCTCCGGAGCCCACACAATCGTATTCTTGCCATTGTCTGACGAGATGCTGGGCGTAGTTCCCGGATATCCAAACGAATTGCTGGTCTGCGCCACGGGCGAACTCGACAGCAGCGCGTTCTTGAATTGGAACTCCATCAGCGGCTCGCCTACCGGACCGTAGTAAAGCCGGCCATAGCCAAACGCCGGCATCGACCAGATTCCTCCCGGCAGCGCCCCCGCCAGCTCCTGATAAATCGCATTATTGTTATTTGGATTGAACTTGCCCATGTTGGCCCGGTTCACGATGTACAAGTTCGAATCCTTTCCCGCGCCCACGGCCAGGTCCCAGGTGTTGCCCGAGGAATCCTTCATCCCCGGCAACAGCAGAATTCCACCAGAGCCGAGATCGGTGTCGCTATCGCTTTCCTGGACGCCATTGTCCATCTCGAAGTAATCCGCTGCGGCGAGCCCGCCCTTCGTCGTCAACCGGATGAACGCATTTCCGAAATCTCCGCTGCTCGGGAATCCGCTGGAGTTCAGGTCCGTGTCAAAGACTCCATTGGCATCCAGAAAGAAGATGTTTCCCTGCCCGTCGGCGCTCAACCCCGCGCCCGAACCCCAGATCGCGCCTTCGTTTCCGTTCGGCGTCACATTAATTACGGTCGTCTGCTTCAACGTCTTCATGTTGTAACCCATCACCCATCCGGTATAAGGACGAATGTCGCAGTGCGAAGCCCAGGTCAGATAAACTGTATTGCCCACCAGAAGCAGCCCCGAGCGCTCCTTATACTGCGCGGGATCGAATATCACGTTGCCGCCAGAACTTCCATCGCCCGTCCCCGGATATTGCGCCGTAATCTCCACCGGCCCTTTGTACAACTCATTGCCGGTGGTCGCATCGAGCGCATGCAGCCGCTGGTGATAGTTCCCGGAGGAATCCTTCGACATCGCCACGGTGTAGATCACGCCATTCGATCCCGCCGGCCGGCTGATTACAGGCGTCGAAGTAATTCCAATCACCGGCTCAACTTGGCTGCAGCCACGGTCATCCGAAGGCGTCTCGCCCGAGGCCAAAGTAGAAATTTGCCAGAGCTGCGTGCCGCTGTCCGCGTCAAACGCATACACGGAGTCGTTCTCTGTAACCACAATCAGAAGGTTGTGGTTAGCCCCTTGCACCGGAACCTGCGACAAGTAAAGCGGCTCGCCATCCACCAGCCCATCCACGGTGACAGTAAAAAGCAGCCCAAACGTATTCACATTCACGTTGCTTAAATTCAGGATGGTCTCGGCGTTGTCGAGGCCGGTGCGCTGGTTATTATTGTGGTAGGTGCGAACATCTTGTGAGTATGCGGCTGGAAGAACGACGGCAACAAGGCACGCCACGAAGAAGAAGCGAAGCAGAGAAACCTTGGGCGATGTCACGACGAAGCCTCCTTGGTCCAATACGGCCAACTACGGTTCGACCCAGACGGAAGTAGCGCGAGCAAATGCTGAAGTTAGCGGGGTTAGTTGCGGAATCACGGGAAAACGGAGTTGCGGAAAAGTGTAAAAGTTTACCGATACTCGAGAGATTGAGCCCACAGTGTGCCGATTATGGCACGGGTAGGCGCCACTGCAAGCCCTCATTAGTACATGCAGTTCACGCCAAGGGACATGCTGCTACATTGGAGTAAGTACCAAGCGCCACGCGAAAACAGAGCAGCGCTAAACGTACCAACGGACGTAGCAACAAAAATGGCCGAATTCGGAAAATTACTGGTGCTGCTGGGCGCGCTGCTAGTAGCGGCGGGCATCATCCTCGTGCTCCTCAGCCGCACCCATCTTCCGATCGGCCGCCTGCCCGGCGACTTCCTTTACCGTGGCAAAAATACCACCGTGTATTTCCCGCTGGCCACGTCATTGCTCATAAGCGTAGTTCTGTCGGTGGTCCTCTATCTGCTAAGCCGTTTCCGCCGCTAGCCGAAGCGTTACCCGGTGTTCCTCTGTGTCCTCCGGGTTTGTTTGGATTTTTCAGTTTCCCGCGCAAACGCACTCGCTGTTAGAAACAGATGCTACAATGCGCCGCATGAAATACTATGCCGTGCTTCTGGCCGCAACCGTGATCGCCGCCCAAACCGCCGCACCGGAAGTTGAAATCACCGCCGAGCCCCACCACCATCTCACGCTGGAAAACAAATCCGTCCGCGTCTTCAACGTGCAAATCGATCCCGACACTGAGACCCTGATGCATCGGCACCGCCACGACTACGTCGCCATCACACTAGGCGAAGCCGAAATTACGAACACGGTCGAAGGCAAGGCCCCAGTCAACGTGAAATTCCAGGACGGCGACACCCGGTTCTCCAGCGCGAACTTCGCGCACGTCGTGCGCTGCACCGGCAGCCAGCCCTTTCGCAACGTAACCATCGAAATTCTCGAAGACGAATCACTGCGCCACGCTCAGTCGCCATGGGACCCGAAGCAAAACGAAGACCGCGCGCTCAACACCTTCGCTGGCGGAACACAGCAAATCTTTTTTGTCAAAGATGCCATTCGCGTTTCCGAGACCGAACTCCAGCCCGGCGCGAAGGCCCCCAAGCCGCCGCATGTTGGACCGCAGTTAGTCGTAGCCCTGAACGATTTCGATCTGAAAAACAGTGAAGGAAAAACTTCCAAGTCCGAGCAGTTCAAGACTGGCCAGTCCAGATGGTTCGAAAGCAGTCGCTCTCGCATCCTGACGAATTCCGGAACCACGCCAGCCAAATTTGTAACGCTCGAATTTCCATAACCCTGAGGCAGCATCCTTCGTCAAAGCACGCGCTCGACCATGCAACCCAACCGCATCGCCGAACTCCTCGAACCGTTTTTCCCTCCATCCGCAAGTCGGCGATTGTCGGAGCATGATCTTTTACGCATATCGACGTACATCGATATACTACGGCGCTGGAACGCCCGCTTCAATCTCACCGCCATTCGCAACGAAGAGCAAATCGTCACGCGCCACTTCGGAGAATCATTCTTCGCCGCAGCGCACCTATTTCCTGCGCGACGTGATGAGACAGCTGCAAATTTGATCGTGCGCCCAACCGTCGCAGACGTCGGATCGGGCGCTGGCTTTCCGGGAATTCCGATCAAGTTGTGGGCAGGAGAAATCGCGCTAACCCTAATCGAGTCCAATCACAAGAAGGCAACGTTCCTGCGCGAGGTCGTCCGCTCCATTACATTGACAGACATCAATATATTGAACGCACGCGCCGAAGAGGTCACGCAGAAATTCGATTTAGTCACCCTCCGCGCCGTCGAACGCTTCGAAGATATCCTCCCAGTCGCTGCCCAGCTTCTGTCAGCCTCAGGTCGGCTCGCACTTCTGATCTCCAAGCCCAAGCTTGCACAAGCGTCGGCCGCTCTTCCGCTGAACTGGCAGCCGCCGATTCCCATTCCTCAATCGAGTTCGCGCATATTGCTGATCGGTGATCGGGTACACGGAAAGTAAATAGGTGGGAGAAAGCTGCGAATTCCCATTGCATTCAGCCGTTCTGATGAATCATTCGCCCACAAAGTGGTAAGCTGGGACGCTGTTAACGTCGTGCGATGTAAGTTTGATGTCGCACGGAATTTGCGGAACCGGAACTCAGCTTACTGTTCCCAGGAACAGAGCAAGGCAAGGAACCGAACGCTTTCTGGCGAATGTTCCAGTGGGAACACTTTCGTAAACAACGCGGGACAACCGATCGGCGTTCGGAAATGCGCTACCGAAACTTAAGTCGCTGTCGGAATTGTAAGCTCTAATTGATCACAAGGAGCTTCGATGCTGTTCAAGTGCATCTGCGTAGCTATCACGATTTCTGCTCTTGGCGTCTGCAGCATTCTCGCAGGAGTGCCCCAAGGTGAAGAATGAGAAGGTGGCAGTGCAATACCTTCTGGACAAAAAAGCGAACAGCACAGCGGCAGATCGCTATTGCGTCGATCATGCCTTCGAAATCCTGGGAACGGCCACTGAATTCAAAAACAAAAATTACATCAAATTTCTGGTTGGGATGCTCGATTTCGAGCGCTGGACGCCTAGTCTAAACAACGAAGCCGGCGAGGATAAATATCCAGCGATGGACGTGCTGGTCTATCTGCAAAAATCAGGCAAGAGTGTAACCCCATATCTGATCGACGGAATCAAGGAAAGTGATAGCGAAGTGCTGCGGACAAATGCCGCCCTGACCCTCTACGAAAGCCGCACGAATGGGGCGAGCTGTACACCGACAACGGTTGATCTTAGCGGCAGTTGCAACTAGAGCAAAGGAGGCTTTGTGCGATTCAAATACGTGTGTGGAGGGTTGATTGTATTTTGTGCATGTTTAGGATTTAGCCAGGAGCAGCCCTGTCCAGCACATTCGGACCTTAAGGGCTTACTCCAATTCTTGCAGGAGCACCGCTCAAACAGCGTGGAAGCAGACCCGCAGTGTGTTCGGCGAGCTTTTGCCGAACTGGGGAGTGAAAAAAATATACCCAGGCCTTAATAGACCTCCTCGATTTCGAGCGGAATCCCAAAGGAGACGAGAAACTGATGACTCGCAGCAACCAATATCCTGCAATTAACGCGTTGGCCCACCCATATGCCGTTCCCTTTCTAATCAAGGCCATTAAAGAAAGCGATAACGAATTAGTGAGGGTGAATGCCCTCAGTGATCAGTTGAAAAGCGGCCAACGATAATCACTTCAAAACCGGCCAAGGGAAGGTGCCGGGGACGTAAGATTCTTTTACTCTGCTACTGGTATTCGCGCAAGTCTGAATCCAAGCTACGTTGGCTAGGCGGACCACCCGCACGCCCGGCCAGTAACTCTAGAGACAGCTCTCACGCATATACATACGACGCCAAGTCTTACCCAAAGATCCCCGCCAGCTACTTTCCACATGACACCGCAAAAGAGACCAAGAGCGACGGGAAGCCAGAAGAGCGCCGTCGCGTAGCCTGGGCTTGTTCTCTTCGGGAAGTCGCGGTGGTGCCAAATAACTACGACGGCGACCAGAAGAATGATGGCTGATGCAAAATCTGGCAGGTGGGGGAATAAAGCATAAAAGAACACTCCGACAATCGCTTCACCAAGTAGCCAAAGCAGCAAGGTCTTGTACGTGGGCGGATTGTAGTTGGATAACTCTATGTTTACCTCCACTCCCTTTGAACTCTCGGGTGTCGCGTGGATTGATCCCAGAGCTTCATCATTCGACTTGCCCTCAAACATTATCTAAGACTCCACTGCATCGACGATGTTACTTTCGTGTGCTGACCGCGAATTCACCGGAACCACTCTGTCCACCTGCTGCGGACAAACGCCGCCCTGACCCTCTACGAGAGCTTCCTCGGCTGCACTGCGTTGAGCTTGCTGAGCCGGGAGGACGAAAGGGAGGGCGTTCCTTACGAACAAAAGCTACGGCTCGAAGCCGCCGCAAAACTGATTGATGGGATTGTTAATCAACCCTGTGAGGCGAACTCTTCGAAGCCATAGATGCGCCGTCCACTTGGGACCATGGCTGTTCTTCCGAAGGGTAGGAGGGGGACGCTGCCGGGAGCCAGTTTCGCCGGAGCATGTGTAAGAAATCGGAGCGTTGCGCGTGGCTCTGGTCTTCCCGGCACGTTGTTCCCCAAGAAGTGACAACACCTATCAGAAGCTCTCTCTCGGCACCCCTCTGTTCCAACCGGAACATTAGCCGCGCTTTTGCACAACCATCCTTCGATCCGCACAGCACTTCTCGCTTGAGTCTCGCTCCAATTCACTTTATGCTGCCTCTTACTCTGGCTTCCTCGACAATCTATGGGACGCGTTATTGCAGTTGCCAATCAAAAAGGCGGCGTGGGGAAAACTACGACTGCCATCAACCTGGCTGCCTCCTTCGCAGCAGCTGAGGTAAACACGCTGCTGATCGACTGTGATCCGCAGTCGAATGCCACAAGCGGTTTGGGACTTCCAAAAGATCCAGAGCGCATTTCTACCTACCATCTGCTGATGGGTGCGGCCTCGGGCGAAGAGGCGCTCTTCGCAACCAGTCTCGATCAGCTCTGGATCATTCCTTCGCATAAGAATCTGATCGGGGCGAATCTTGAGCTGGTCGAAGCCGAGCGGCGTGAGTTCCGGCTGAAGGACGCCATTGCTCTGTTGCGCGACCGCTTCCACTACATTGTTCTCGATTGCCCGCCGGCGCTCGATCTTCTTACGCTTAACGCGCTGGTAGCGGCTGACACGGTTCTGATTCCGATGCAGGCGGAATATTTCGCCTTGGAAGGCGTCAGCGAATTGCTGGACACGATCGAGAGAATTCGTGCGGCGTTGAATCCTGGTCTCGAGATCGAAGGCGTCGTGCTCACGATGCTCGATGAGCGTACGAACCTGGCGCAACAGGTGATGGCCGAGCTGAAGAACTTCTTCGGCGAGAAAATGTGTGCGGCGACCGTCCCGCGCAACATTCGTCTGGCCGAAGCTCCCAGTCACGGCAAGCCCGCATTGATGTACGATCCCCGGTCAAAAGGCGCGGAAAGTTATATTCGGCTGGCGAAGGAATTGTTGGGACGGCACATTGCGGTTGGAGCCGCAGCGGCGGAAGCAAAGAGTGCTTAGTATATCGATATACGTCAATATATTACATTGATGGACATCGATGTATTTTGGGGTACTAGAAAAAATCTTAGACACAGAGGCTCACAGGGGAAAGCAATCGATGGCGAATCCGGCGGTGGTGGAGAAAAGGGAAGACAAGAAGGACGACAAGGCAGAAAAGAGAAGAGCGCTGGGCCGCGGGCTGGCGTCGCTATTGCCCGGGCCGCGCGTAGTTACGCCGAGCCTCGAACCGCGTGTGCCTGCTGATGCTCATAGCGCATCGCTGGCCCCGGCGCAGACTTTCCAAGCGTCGCAGGAAATGCCCGCTGCGCAAGCCGCGAGCGAGGTGATCCCGATCCAAACTGCGTCCTCCGATCACGTCGTCGCGGAACTTTCTGTCGAGTCGATCGATAAAAATCCCTATCAAACCCGCTCCAGATTTGATGATCAGGCCTTGCAGGAGCTCGCGGATTCGATCAAGGAAAACGGAGTCGTGCAGCCCATCGTGGTGCGTCCGGCGGAAGCGGCGGGACGTTATCTGCTGGTTCTTGGCGAGCGCCGCTTGCGTGCGTCGAAGATGGCGGGAAAGGAAACGATTCCCGCCATCGTGCGCCGGCTTTCACCGCAGCAGGCTGCGGAGATGACCGTCCTCGAAAACGTTCAGCGCGAGGACCTGAATCCAATCGAGCAGGCGGATGCGTATCGCGTCCTCAGTCAGGAATTCCATCTCACGCAGGTGCAGATCGCCCAGCGCGTCGGAGTTTCGCGCGAGTCGGTGGCAAATTACATGCGCCTGCTGCGTCTGCCTGAAGAAGTCAAGCAGTACGTGGCTCATGGACGAATCGGCTTCAGCGAGGCGCGGGAACTGCTGTCGCTCGAAAATCCGAAGCACATCCTGACCGTCGCCGAAGATTTGCTGCTCGGTCGGCTGAAGTGGGATGAACTGAAAGACCGCGTCGCCCGCCTGAATGGCGAAATACCGATCCCCGGATCCCAGGCAAAAGAGGGGCGCGGCGCGCGCTGGATGGATCCCAACGTACGCGCGGCGCAGATGGATATGGAGCGGATTCTGGGAATGCGAGTGCGGATCGCCGACCGGAATGGCAAGGGGCGGATCGTGATTGAATACGCCAGCGTCGATGACTACGAGAGGGTCGTCGAGATGCTAGGAAGAACGCCTAATAGATGAACTTCTGATTCCGGGCCATACAGGATTCACTGTAGAGAAATTCAGCAGTCGTTTGTGTAATCGTACCGCTATGCCCCAGACGCAGATGCAAGCGCCGCCAGGTTACCACGAACTCTGCGCGAAGCTGCAAACCGAGAGGAATCCTGCGAAATTCCGAATGCTGGTCGAAGAGATCAATCGACTGCTCCGGGAGCATGAAAAATTGGCTTCCTTGCAGGGCGTTCGTCAGCCCAATTTTCTCGAGCCATCGCTGCAACTTCTCATCTCCGCGCTAGGGGCGAACTCCTAGATTCTACGCAAGCACTCAATCACCTGCCCGGAACCTTTGGCGTCAGCTTGCGGATGACAAACTCCTGCAGCAGATTGGTGAGCGCATTCCCTACGATCTGGACCGCGGCGTTCTCGAAAGTTAATCCGAGCCCGTTGCGGTCATTGGAGGGGTAGTAAAGGTTCGAAATCCCGCCAGCAGCAAGGCTTCCCAGAATGGTGGAGTAGCCGGGCTGCCAGCGTCCATTATCGCCTTTGGAAATCACCGACATGCCAATGGCATACAGCGCGCGCGACTCGGTGCTTCCCGTTCCTTTGTAAAAATATCGTGGATCCTGCTTGAGCAGCGCCGGGAAAATCGCGCCGCCAACAAAGGTCCCGGCTACAGTATCGGCGTAGTTCGCTCCGAAACGCTTCGCGTATCCCTCGGTACCCTGGCCGTACTCGATGAAGTGATTCTGCGCCTGTTCCACGCCGGCAGAAGCTCCCACGATGATGAAAGTCACGGGGTCGATTACCGTTCTAGCGGCCAACCTAAACTTTTGTTTCGCGGTCAGCGGAGCGGCATTGGGAATGTAGCTCACGTAAAAATTGGGTACGATGCCCAGAATCCGCTGTTGTTCCTCGACTTTGACCTGCTCCGTGGCAACCTCTTCCCGGCTAAGCCCCACGTTGACCGCCGTCACCGCGGAAGCCACTTCCATCACCACCGTTGGGAGGGTTTGCACTTCTCCCGGGGCGACACTTCCCGAGAGAGTCTTTGGGGCGAAGCCGGAAGCCTTGATCGTGAGCTGGAAGGCGCCCGGAGTGACGCTGGGAAAAAAGAATGCGCCATCTGTCCCAGAAAGCGCGTCCGGACTGAGGGAACGATCTCCTCGAAGGATGGTCACCTGAGCTCCGGTAACGACGGCCCCGCTTGGGTCGATCACTGTTCCGTTCAGGCTGCCCGGTTGCGGGTTTGGAGCGTCGCTGGGAGTCACAACTTGGTTCGTTGCGCCAAGGTTCGTTACAGCGGGCGCCGGCACAGAACGCTGCGCAGCGCAGGAAAAAACAAACATATAGACAGCCAGAACGAGCAGGCACGGGCGCGCAAGATTGAAGCGGAGGAGCATGAAACAGTTCACTCTAACCTTTTGACTAGTCGACATCCAAATGACCAAGGTGCTCCAATACCCACGGCGCGGGCAAGAGGCAGTGCACACCCGGCGCGAAGCATTCTTTGAGACTCTTGGCAGTAGTTCACCCGAAGCAGTTACGAGTTTTGATGCAGGGAGATTCCGGTTTCGGTTCTCCGGCAATTGTCGATTTTTGTAATTCTCTCCTATTTCGGAAGAACCCAGGTAGTAAATTGGTGGAGTGCGAATGAGATTCTGGGAACGAATGGGGCGATGGCCAGTGCGAATTTGACGGAAGAGTGGAACTAAGGCATGGACGAGAGCGGCAACATGCTAGCTTCCGTGGCGGCACAGTTGATGAACAGCGATCAGGTGCTGCTGGATGGGCAGAAGCTTCGAGTGCAGCGCGTTGGCCGAGGAAGGCTGCGCATGGTCGCCTTCCGGCTGAATGGACGAATGTTCGAGGCGATCGAGCAGAATCCCGAAAAGCCCAGCCAGTGGGGGAAGCTGGCGCGCGAGAGACATCAGGTGGTGCAGTTTCGCGATGTGGAGTCGCACAAGTATGTAGCAGTTTCGGTGGATGGTGAAGTGAGAGAATATGGGCGACAGCTCTAGTCGGCCTCAGGCAACTGGGCGAAACCGACATTGTGTTCCTAAGGCGCGGTAGTTTGTTATGAAACGTTCCGGGCCCCGGGTTTTCATTGTTTTGCTGGTTGCTAGCCGCAATTGCTCTTGGCTGCGGTTCGCCTTCCAACTCAAATAACAATCAATCCAATCCAGGTCAGGTGCAGGCAATTACGCTGAGTCCGGCCGTGACGGATGCAAGGCTCTATCCCAATGGCGAAGTTCAGTTCGTCGCGACCGGCTATTACAACACACCGCCCTCGCCGATTACCCCGCTGGCGGTGCAGCTTTGGGGTGTTTGTCAGAACAACATCCCCACGAGGAAGTCGAGATTTCAAAAACTGGACTGGCACAATGCGCGGAGGGAGCAAACGGAACATATTCCGTATTCGCCTCCGATGGGACTATGTGCCTCGCCATTACGGCGTGCGGCGGGGGGTGCCAGATTACGGGCACCGCGCAGCTGACGTGTCCGTGAGCGTTGCCGGGATTCGCAGCACGGCGGGCGAGGGTGCCCGCCGCTCCATTTCGCTTTTACTTTGCGAAGAAGTAATCGAAGGATTTCACGGCGCTGAACTCGTCGTCCTTGATGTCGAAGACGGTGTAGAGCTTGGTGACGTACAGCACGTCGTGAACTTTCTTGCTGAGCGATAGAAGTTTAAGTTCGCCGCCCGCATTCTTTACCGCAGTGAAACTGCTTACCAGTTCGCCCACGCCGGAAGAGTCGATGTAATCGACCTTCGCCAGATTAAGCACGATTTTCTTTTTATCGGCGGCAATGAGCTGGCGCACGGTGTCGCGCAGCTTTCCGGTTTCATCGCCGAGCGTAATGCGGCCATGAATATCGACGATGGTGACGTGGCTGACTTCGCGCGTAGTGATGGTCACTCTGTCTTTGTCCTGTTTCTGATTCCTCAAACAACTGGCATCGCGGGAATGGTAGAGGGCGCAGCCTCGCAAGTCAATCGGGATTGGCGGAATAACTAAGCCGCGCTGGAATCGCGGATTTCCTGGATGGGCGAGGTGATGATCGGCGTGGGGTACTCGGGATGGCGAAATTCCAAATGCATGCCCCGGCCTACATACTGCAGCTTGAGCATGGATCCTCCCCAGGTGGAACCGGCAATCGCCACCTGCACCGGCCGGGGGCAAAACTCCGGATGCCCAGAGATCATAGCCTCACTGCCGCCCAGAAGGACGGCGGTATAACAATGGTGCAAAGTCTGAATCTCCAGCACGGTGGAAGGAGGCAGATCATGCAAAAAGACTCCCCCTTCGATTTCCGATTGAACGATGGCGCGGTTAACGTCGTCGGCCAGGTTGGGATGCGGACTGAACATGCTAAGCGTTCCTAGGAGTGTACCCCAAATTCAGGGTAATGCAAGCGGGCGAGAACCGCACGTAAGGGCATAGCTCAACCTTTGATGCCGTTTAGAGTTTTCCGGCGACACAAAAAACGTTCAAAACACCCGTAAACGCAGCAATGTCCCTAACTTCAGAAACTACAACGGGAACGAAGGTCCACGAATGCCGGTTGCAAGGGGATCCCTTAGTGTCCCATCGTGTACTTTATGGTTAACTTAGGACACGAATAAATCAGGGGATCGTGGCCACCGAGCCGTGCGGACCAACAAATAAGGCTCCGCCAGCGGGGTAAGCGCTGACCGCATTGAATTCGATCTTTGACTTTTTCGGCGGGCTGATGCGCGTGGGATTCCGTGGCGGCCGGAAATCGAACACAAATTTTGGATTCACAATGAACAGACGCACATGCGCCCGATCATCGTCCAACTTGGCCGCTTTCGGGCTTCTGTATTTTCGATCATAGACCACGGCCGAGTAATAAGACTGCGGAAAGATCTTCGAGAGAGTCCACTTCTTGCCGCCATCATTCGTGAAAGCCAGGTTCGGACCGTCCTCGTCAGGATGCTTGTAGTCTCCGCCAGCGATTGCGCCGTGGAGCGGATCGCGGAAAGTGATTGAGAAAATTCCAGCCGAAGCAGGCCCATGATTAATTGGAGTGTCGAACACTTCCCAGGTGCGGCCGTGGTCAGGCGAGTGAAACATCCGCGCTGTGCGGCCTCCGGTGGCAAACCAGATGTTCGTATCGGGCGAAGGAAGAATGGCGAGGCAACGGTTACTAGCCGCGAATGCGCCTTCACCCTCCACGGCGGGCGGAAGCTGCGCTGGCGGAATTGGGGTCCAGGACTTGCCGTCTTCGGTTGTGAGAATTTCGAACTTGAGCTGGCCGTGCTCATCCGGAATCGGATCGCCGAGCACGACGCCATGCGTCGAATCCCAGAACGCAATCGAATCAAAGAATCCTTTGGGATTCGTATTGGTGAATTGCAGCTCCCAATGCCGGCCGGCATCGGAGGTGTGATAGAGGCGAGACTGATCGCCGGGACCCGAAGACATGAGGAAGGCTTCGTCGGCGGAGAAAGCAACCACGCCGCGGAAATCAAGATTGGCGGCGTTCGGAACCTGAGCCGCGATCCAGGTGCGCCCACCGTCGGTTGTGCGGATGTAAGTGCCATGCGTACCCGATGCCCACGCGACTTGCGCTGAAACCGCGCTCACGCCGCGGAGATCCTCGGTTGTGTTGGAAGACTGCGTCTCGCGGGATATCTGGCCTAGAGCGGCGGTAGCGGCGAGCAGAATAAGCAGGCAGCGCATTGCGAAATTGTCTCAGAAATTCGAACGCGGTGATTGGTTAGTTGTGCCCCGGAGATTCGTGTAGTTCTCACACCATCACTTGGCAATAAATTCGGCGAAAACTGCTGTCTTGCCAAAAACAATGCGCAGTGTGCATTTCGAGCCGACATGGGAGAACGCCACTTCCAGCGCCTCCTGGTCCGGTAGTTGGTCGGTTTCAATCGTAGACCGGGCCACATCCTGCTTTTCGTCGTACGCCGCCCCGGGTGTGACGTTCTTGTTAATGGCCAGAGTCCACTTGCCTTTTTCCGGGATGGGATAAACCGTATAAGCTCCCAACGGAATCGCCGCGCCGTAAAAAATGAGTGGCGCTTCGGTGAACAAGGTCATGGCTGTGCCGCCGGGAAGGAACGGCTTTCCATTCGAAATCTTCTCGTTCTTGGTAGTGGTTGGGTTGTAGCGAATGTAAACATCGCGGCCATCGTCCAGATAACAACTCGCGGTCGAAGTGGTTTCCTGCTGGGCAAAACAGGAAGCAACCATCAGTAGAACGGCGGGGACGACGAGGTGAGCGCGGAACATGAGCAAGTCCCTCCGGGGCAAAAGTTTAACCCCGAAACGGAACTGGGGAAAGGGAATTTCTAAGCGGATTCTTAGATGAGCACGTATTTCGGATCGAGCAATTCTCGATCTACCCCGGCTTTTCCGGCGCGGAGTGGCGCGCTGTCCGGTCCTCGCAGCCCTGAAAAACTCCGTTCGTCGCTGGTCTTCGGTGACGTTCTCACTGGTCAGCCCGGTTGCTACCGTGACTTTGCCGGTATGGAAGATCGTGTACCGAGCAAGGACGGAGATCAATGTCGAAGTCAGCAAGATTAAGAATTTTGTATGGCGAAGGCGAGGCGGAGGCCCAGGCGGCTCCGTCCGAAGCATTTGAAAAGGCTGGACATAACGTGGAAAAGGTAATCGGGCGCAAGGCCGTAGTCGAGGCGTTGAAAAAAGGCCCATTCCATCTGGTCGTGCTGGGGCCAAGCCTGTCGCGCAATGATCGTCACCACCTGCCCTATATGGTGAAGAAAGCAAATTCGGAAACTGCAGTTTTCGTGATGCACGCCGATGGCAGCCGCCATCCTTACGTGGACGCCTGCACCGACACCGGAGCAAGTATCGAAAATGTGCTCGCGCGAATCGAGGGCATGCACATCGCCGGAATCATGACGGCAGGAGCGACGGCGGGACGGTAAACGGTCCCCACTCCCTTGCAAACCAGTCAGGTCAGCTTTGAAAGGGCGCGGCTTTCAGCCGGACCATAACCTTTTGCCTGCAATGTAGCAGAGGCCGAACAGGCCGAGTTTCTTTTTTTTCCTTGGATCACTTATCCGCGCGCTGGATCGACGAATCCAACTGAGCACGAATCTGTAGAGTTAACCGGTGGACGAAGATTCGCACGCGAGGGTTTCGTGTTTCATCGCGGGAGCCTTGCGCCGCGCAAAGTGGAAATTTGCGGAACCGGCGCAGCCCCGAATCAACTTCATAAACGGTGGAATACAGCACGCGCTCTTGTGATTGGAACGCTGACCTCTAGTTCAGAATTTGTCTGCTAGCAGGCGTGGAGTGGTCACGAAATCGCAAATCGTGCACGTCTTACTTGCTTCGCTGCCACTCGCGGTAAGCCTCACTCTTCGAAATACCGCGCTCCTTGGCCACTTTCTTGAGCGCAGCTTTTTCGTCCAGCTTTTCTTCCGCCATGATCTGCTCGAGTCTGCGGCGGAGCGTCAGTTGGGAATTTTTGTCAGCCGAGGGCGATCCCTCCGCCTTGCCGATCAGCAAGGTGATCTCGCCCTTGATCGCCTCGCGGGATTTCAAAGTCTCCAGAACCTCGGCCGCTCGTCCGCGCAAAAACTCTTCATGCACCTTGGTGACCTCACGCGCAATCACCACCTGCCGCTCGCTTCCTAAAACCTCAACCACGTCCGCCATCGCCTCAACGATGCGATGCGGCGCTTCATAGAAAACCTGCGTTCGCGGCGAGTTCTTGATCGCCTCCAGCGCCGCCCGCCGTTCTCCCAGCTTCGCGGGAAGGAATCCGCTGAAGCGGAACGAATCTGTAGGCAGGCCGCTCGCCACCAGCCCGGCCAGAAACGCCGACGCCCCGGGAATTGGCACCACCGGCACACGATGTCGAATCGCTAGCGAAATGAGGCGAAATCCCGGATCGGAGATTCCCGGCATTCCGGCATCGGTCACGACCGCGATACTCGTGCCTTCCTCGAGATCCTTTACAAGCTCCGCCGCCCGGGTAATCTCGTTGTGCTCGTGATAGCTGACGGTGCGGGTAGTGATTCCGTAATGGCTAAGCAGCTTTTGCGTCTGCCGCGTGTCCTCGCAGGCGATGAGGTCCACTTCCTTGAGAGTGCGCAACGCGCGCAAGGTTATATCCTCAAGATTTCCGATGGGCGTAGCAACAAGATAAAGCGCGCCGCCCTCGATTCCGTGTTCCGTGGCTGCCCGCCCTTTCGCCATGGTCGGAGTCTATCATTGGCCCATTCTTGTGGAGCGACGGACGGCTTCGTCCGTCAGCCGAGCGAAGCGAGGCAGAACGAATCAAAATAATGAGGTAATAATGTCTGAGACCGTAAGCCCACTGGAGCTCGCATCATGACCGCCAACGATTTTCGCCGCCTGGCCCTTGCCCAACCCGAGGCCGTAGAGAGCGCCCACATGAACCACCCCGACTTTCGCGTAGCCGGCAAGGTCTTCGCCACGCTCGGCTATCCTGACAAGGGCTGCGGCATGGTGAAACTTACGCCCGAGCAGCAGCACTATTTTTCCCAGGATCATCCCAGCGTTTTTGCGCCGGTGAAAGGCGCCTGGGGACGCAAAGGCGCGACCAGCGTGGCGCTCAAAGCGGCTAAGAAGCCAATCGTGGAGAAAGCGGTACGTGCGGCTTGGATCAATACGGCGCCGAAGCGACTGGTAGAGCGGCATGCTTTCGAGGAGGGCTGAAGGACCGTCAATCGCGGGGGTTTGAGCGCCACGCCTGTTAGTGTCAATCAACGGATGACTCGAAATCGGCAGCTCTAAGAGGATATGCGCTTAGGATTTCTGAGTCACTCTGGTTAAGGCAGATGAGATGAGTGTAAACTCATTTTGATCGGAAAGGAGCATACAGGTATGTCGATCTCCATAGGAAAGCGAATTGCGTTGATCTGCCTCTCCACCTTTTTTGCGGTAGCGGTTTGGCAGGCCGTCGCAGTGGGCCAAGATGCAATTCATTTGGTTTCGGGCTTCGTGAAGCACGTGGACCACGACGCCAAGACGATGGTGGTTAAAACTGCTGACGGTACCGAACACAGCATCAAGTGGACCGGGGACACGGCTTGGGAGGGCACCAAGGACTCAGGCAAAGGCCTTAAGGAGGGTTCGAAAGTTTCCGTGAAGTACACTGAGAAAGGTGGCGAAAAAACGGCCACTGGAGTAAAGGACATCGGCAAAGACGTCGCCAAGTGAGCGAGATGACGATTGACTCCGTGCTGGGCTCCTTCGAGCAACCAGCGCGGAGATCAGAAGCTGCTCGCTTCTCTGGAAGAGTGTAATCGAATACTTACGAACGCTTGCCACCTTCGCCTGGTGACAAATCCCGGTTACACTCATCGATGACCTCAGGCATAGACGAACGGCCGCTCGGCCTGGCTTCTCCAGAAGCAGGCGAGGATGATCACACTTGCGACCGCTGCGTACGCACACCATAGCGAGGTGAAGGCATAGCGCTTGACCTCCATTACAACCAGCAGTATCGCCAGGTTTGCCGCGCCGAAGATTACCATCATCCTGATCCTCGAGAGAAACAGCGAACCGCAAGTTGCAATCACATAGAACAATGCAACTGTTGTATTGTTGGTCGCTTGATTGATGTACACGATACTGTTTCCTCTGACATACAGCTGCAACGGGAATGCCGTCAGCGCCCACAAAATATAAAGCGTAGTTGCTCCACCGAGCACGAGGAACGGCAGCATGCGGCGGCGGCTCTTCCCGTTCGGCTCGAACAGAAGCACGCTGAGCGGCAGCAAAAAGGGGAGCAGCCCTTGCGCATAAAGCATGAACGCCGCGCCCATGTCGTGCGCCACCGCAGGCGAAAGAATCCCATCCAATCCCAGCCAGACGAATCCCTCGATGAACTGATGAACGGCGAATAGCACGGGCAGCGATGCGAAAAGCAGTTCGCGCCGGTGCTTCACCCTGGTCAAGGTGACGACGCCGACGGCGCCCAGAACTCCGCTGCCTACGAAGTTTGCGGTGGCTGAGAAACACATAGCTGGTCTCCTTCCTTGCGGGCCGTCGAGAAAGAGTACTCTTATCGGCGGAAATTGAAAAACCGCCAACTTGACTCCGGCCGCCAGTTCTCAGGGAGTGTAATGGTACGTCTTAGATTCGCGCTGAGACTGCATCCTCGTCGCGTCGCCAAGAGGTGAGTCGGGAACCGGCAGGCGCTGCACAGATATGCATTATCCATTTTCGCTGGTCATGATGAACAGCGGCTTCATCGCGAAGCTCTTGTAGTGCGGCCGGAGACGGTCAACGTTGTACTGCTCCTTTACGTTAACAACTTTCTTCGACGCCGTAACCGTGTCGATGGGCATGTTGTCATAACGGCCGTTCCGGAGGACAACCAGTCGTCCGTGGATCTTGCCCAACAGCAAGTCCAGCGCGAGGTTGCCATAGGCCATCGGGACGATCGAGTCAATGGCATCGGGATCACCGCAGCGGACAAGGTAGCCAAGTTTCTGGTTAATCACGTCAATCGTTTTACCTTTGTTGTACTTGGGAGAAAGTTCCTTCAATTTCTGCGACACTAGGTCGCCGATCCCGCCAAGCTTTTTGTGGCCGAAGGCGTCAGTGGTCTCGGCTTCGAAGACCATTTCTCCGCCCTGAAACATCGCTCCCTCCGAAACCAGAACGACCGAATAATGGCTGGGATTTTTCTGGCGGTCAGCGACCAATAATTCGGTGAGCCGCTCGATATCGAATTTGTGCTCCGGGATCACGCAGCGGTTCGCGGCTCCCGCCATGGTGGGCAGCATGGCGGTGAATCCCGCATACCGGCCGAAGATTTCGAGGACCATGAACCGTTCATGCGAGCCCGCGCTGGTGCGCAGGCTGTTCGTCATGGAAATGGTGCGCGTCACACAAGTGCTGAAACCGATGCAGTAGTCGGTGCCGGGAACATCGTTGTCCATGGTCTTGGGGATCGCAACCACCTTCACGCCTTCCTGATAAAGGCGCACGCCGTAGCTCAGCGTGTCGTCCCCGCCAATGGGGATGAGGTAGTCGATGCCCAGCCAATCCAGGTTCTGCAGTACCTCCGGCGTCAGGTCGTTGGTCTCGGCGTTATAAGCAGATTGCAGGTGGAGGGGAACGCTGGACTTCTTCACCTTGCTGGGATTGGTGCGCGAGGAATGCAGAAACGTGCCGCCGGTACGGCCGGTGCGGTTGACCAGATCCTCCGACAGCATCTGAACGTTCTCGCTGTTGTCGTAGTCTTTCTCGCGGACGAGGTCGACCAGCCCTGCCCACCCCCGACGGATGCCAATCACTTCGCAACCTTCGCGCAGCGCGCGAATGGTTACCGCGCGGATGGCGGGATTCAGGCCGGGTACGTCGCCACCACCAGTAAGGATTCCGATCACGCCCTTCTTTGTCTTCATGTTGGCCACCTTGTGCTCGCAGATGCTAGACCTAGCTTCACGCCCAGCCCTGATGGTACGACAATCGGTCCACGCCTGTTCGTAGTTGGCGTAACATCCCCGATAGCAATCATCGACCATGCGATAAGGGGCGCATGGGTTAATGGAGAACGATGCCAAGAAAGCTAGGATTGCTGCATGGACCGAGGAAATGGATGCTATCCATTCCGCCAACAACGCGTATTGGAAGCGGAGCGAACCTACCGTTGCAGCGAGAGCTCAGTATCAGCGCAGGCTAGATCAGTTGGAAGAAATCCGCAAGGAACTTCGCCGACTGCAAGTGGGGTGGGAAGGCAGCAAGCACTCGTCCGGCCTTTGAGGGATTGACAAAGTGCAAGTTTCTTTCCTTGGCCCGAACGGATCGTGCGCCACAGCGATCAATGATAGTAGTAAATAAATAGAGTTCGGAACTTGTCGTTCGCTGTTGCTTGCGCGTCATTTCGGACCGTGCGGTTCTGCATTGGTTGGCGAAACATCACGATTACACTCATCATGCCCCGGCCCCGGGGGTTTTGAGTGTAAACGCCTGATTTCGACAGTTACGATTCGATGGATAGAGCCGAGAACAACATCAACTCACGACCCTCAAACTTGTGCCGATTGGGTTTTTACGGACGACGCCACATTGCGAGACCGCCTGAGCCGAGGGAAAGCGCGCCCAGAGTTGCCAATTCCGGCTCGGGCTGAGAAGTGACGAACATTTCACCCGTTGAGCCAGAGTTTCCGTTCCCTGCTTTCGTGCCGCCAGTGTCGCCAGCAGTGATAGGCTTATTCGGTATGGTCTCGTACGCGTAGCCGGTAATGTCGGCGGAGAGGATCCACTTGCCGTTCCAGTGCACAGTCAGGCGAGCCCATCCATAGTGCGTTTCGCCATCGATATGGAAGGCGAGGCCAAGATAGCGATCTGAAGCGTTGAGCCAGGACCCGAAATAGTAAGTGCCGAAGGAACCATCCCTGAACTGATATGCCATGGCGGCCCCTCTGAGCCCCCAGGGCTTGGTGGGGTGAAGCGGTCCGATGTTCGCGCCTGAAGGCAGCGCCGCAACCTCATATTGGCTACTACCGGCTTGCACGCCATCGGCGGGTACAACCATGAGTCCGATGTCGCTGGCGTAGGGGAAACCGAAGGCGAACTGGCGGTTGAACATATTCTGAATTCTGAAGTCGACGATGCCGTCGTTGTTGAGATCGATGGTGTAGCCTTGGTGTGCGTTAATGGTCTGGTTGACTTGGGTTATATACCACTTCCGCGTCGGCAGGTTGGGCAAGGGCGAGAACGCTGACGCCGGCCGCGCCTGCAGCAAGGGCGTAGACGGTCAGGTCGTGGTGTACAGACTGACCAAGGTTGACGGTCTTGCGAAGCTTCACGGATGGTGGCATTGGACGATTCTCCTTCCTGAGCGGCGGCCATTATCCTTCGGCTACAAAGGCCTGTCAATCGCCCGCCGTGCTAATTGTTGAAATGTCGCCATGACGACCAAAGCCTCTCAATGAGCGCTATCGCCTGTTTTCGACATTTGACTTCCGAATAGCCCTTCACTCGGCACAGCTGTCACCGTTTCAGGTGCGGGCACATTCTTGGGATTTCGGACTTCTCAGGCAGTGGCAGGTATGCCGCGTTGCTGGGTACTGATCTAAATGTGTGTTGCTAACAAATCTCGCATCGACCAGATGGTTCCGGCAATCCCCGCCGACATCGCAGGCGTCATCCTGACTGCGGAGTTTACCCGACAAAAGCTGTACCATGCGACCCAAAGCGCGAAGCACGCTTCTTGAGGCACGTCACGTTCGCCTTTGCTTTCTCGCGGACGTGGCCTTAGAATCTCTTTGGGTCGGCATTGCGGCTCACCCCGCGTGTCGATTGCCCCGTGTCTCAGTTCGCGCTGAGATCGGGGCGCTTATGTGTGGTGGGGACGGAAGGATTTGGACCTTCAACCTGCCGATTAGTAATCGGCTGCTCTGTCCCGTTGAGCTACGCCCCCACAGAATGGGCATTCAAAGGTTCGCGCCTTTGAATGCCCAACCCTTACACCGTGTTTGTCGGTCCTCGGATCATTGCCGTTCTCCTTTCGCGTGGATTGAACTCCTAAAGTCATTTCTTCTTCTTGAACGTTGCCGCCAGTGTGTCTTCGATTGTGTCCACATCCACGAAGGAAGGTGGAGGGGGAACAGTAGACCAACGATAGGCCGTTTTGCCATCTTTGATTGCCGTGTCGTTCGCTTCGCCCTTCAACACCAGACGCTTCAAAACTGTATGGATCGAGGGGAGAGCATTCTCCGATTTCTGCGGGTATCCGAGTTGTTCCAACCTAGTCTTAACATCTACGGCGGTCAGTGCGCCGCCGTGCGTCTTGAGAGCCATACGAACCAAGTCGGTCAGCCCGAACTCGTCATCTTCCTCAAATCTCTCGCCGCAGAGCTGAGACAAGGCAGATATCGACTGCCGAAGGTGAGCGATACGCTGTTCTGCCGACTCCGCGAGCTTAAGCGCCGCGCTATGCTGCACCTTGGCTTCATGGAGGTCTGTCTTGAGGGATTCCAAGGCTTCTTTGTAGTTTTCAGGACTCATGATTAGTGAGGATAATGTAATGTCTAAGACGGTGTCAATGAAAATGTGCAAGTCACCGAATAATTCCATGTGGAACGAAGCGATTAAAGATGCCGAGCAACAACTGAAGATCGCCAAGGCGCGAGTCGCGGGCTTGGAGATGGCCCTAAGAACCTGTAGGGATAGAGTTAAAGCTGGCGAATCGTGGCCCGGGAAGCACCGAGGCGTCGTCAGATGCCGAAATGTCGGCAGCAACACAGAATTAGATCAGCACCCGTTGCTGAATCATACGGTTCGTGAGCGTTCGCTGGGAGTATGGTTGTGATGATGATGCGGTTACTCCGAGAGGTGGTGTATGCAACGCAGATCATTTCTCAAGGGGGCAGGAGTTGCTACCGTCGTCGTTCTGGGCGGTGGAGTCTGGCGCGCCTACGACCAGGGCGTCTTCAGCGTCGGTCAAGGACCGGCTTACGAACCGTGGAAAAACTGGCGTAGCAATTCCGACGAGGGCCCCCTCGCGCTGGTGCGAGCCGCGATTCTAGCCGCGAGCCCGCACAACACACAGCCTTGGCTCTTCAAGGTGACAAATTCCTCGATTGCGTTGTATATCGACACGAAGAGAAATGTCGGGGCGCTCGATCCCTATCTGCGGGAAGAGCACATAGGGATGGGCTGCGCTCTGGAGAACATGACGCTGGCGGCCGCCGCGAACGGATACGCCGCCGTCGTGACGCTCCTTCCGGGCAAGCTTGGGCCGATCTCCGCCGAACCCAGACCAGAGCTTTTGGTACGCCTGGACCTTACCTCGGGTAAACATGAGGAAACCGAGTTGTACGACGCGATCCCGCGGCGCCATACGAATCGCAGTGCATACGACTCCCAGAAACCCATCCCACCGCCGTTCGTCGAAACTCTAAGCGGCTTGGCCGGCGAGGAACCAGACGTCAGGATTTTTCTCTTCACGGCGGACGCAGACCGAAAAAAGATTGTGGAAATCAGCTCCGCCGCGAACGCCGAACTCTACTCTGACCCGGACGTGGAGCGTGGTAGCAATCGATGGATTCGAATCAACTGGAGCCAGGTCCAGAGATTTCGCGATGGCCTCTCCATCGATGCTTTCGGACTGCCCCCCATCGCGACTGGAGTCGCCAAGATGATGCCTCTGTGGATGCTGAAATCGATCGGGTCGCGAAGCGCAAAGAATGGCTACTCGGACTTGATGCTGAGTGCGCCCCTGATCGGCGTCATTGCAGTGCATGACCGTTACGATCGGGAACACTGTTTACGGGCCGGGAGAATCTGGCAGCGGGCGCATTTGCTGGCAACTGCTCGCGGCCTGGCGGGACGCCCCTGCAACGAGTCAGTGGAAATGATCGACCATGAAAAGGCGATGGGAAAACCGGCGCTGCGGGCTAGCCTGCTTGGCGAAGTTCTGGGTGACGCTACGTGGCAGCCGACCTTTGTTTTCTATATGGGCTATCCGAAATGGACTGCACACGCCAGCCCGAGGCGACCGATTGAGAGTGTAGTTCTTTGACGTCGGCGCGCACTCATTGACATTGTTTATTGAGGGTGGAACGCCTGATCGAACGCACCTCCAGAACCGCTCACAAGAGGTCAAACTTCTCAGCTCGCCAAGGCACTTATTATCCTTGCCTGGCATTTGCCGCCAGCAGCCGGTTGGTCCGTTGCATCAGTCTCCAGTCGTATTCGTATGCAGTTCCGCAAAGCAGGCATATCTGATAGTGGTGACCGTCGGCGTCGATGCGTGGCCAGGTAAATCTATGCGAGCAACCTTGGCCGAAAAGCCATTCTAAAAAGTTCATTGCATCACCCTTTCGTTGTGATTTCTCCAGGCATCCAGCCAACGGCTTAAGAAGGGTTGGGGCCGGTTATTCATCAGGTACTGCAGTGTGGAAAGGAGCATACTCGGCGGCTGGGATTTAGACAGGAAAGTGTCCACTGCCTCCAGTTTGCTGTTGGGCAATGGCCCAAAGGCCGATAACAGCATGATGGGGACGTGCGACTTGAGGCGCTTCATCTTTGCGGCAACCTTGTCACCGTTCATGTCGGGCATCCGGTAATCGAGGACTACCGCGTCCACTGAGTGTGAGACGAATAGCTTCAGTCCTTCATCCGCATTGGTCGCCTCTAGAACTTCATAGCCGTTATTTTCGAGCAGCTCTTTGCGGCCGATGAGACCGCTCAAGTGGTCGTCAATAAGGAGAATGGTTAATTTCAGCCAAGACATGACTTCGCGCGACTCCAATTCGGCCAGAAGGGTTGGTTTGGGTTTTGCGGAGGCGTGCTTCGGTCCGTGGGTGGACCGAAGTATCCGCGTGAAGTGGCGCGCAGATTGATTTGACTATGCTGGGAATGTTCTTTCAAATTACGAACGTCCAGTCACGTGCCAATTACCAAGGCCGGAACTGGGAGTCTTAAGCCCTTCAGGTGAAGTGAAAGCCAAGATCGTCGCGTGGGCGAACATCCTCCGCCGTATCTCAAGCGCTAAACTCTCACCAGCGAGGCGCACAAGAATTCCGCCAGGAACCTCGGCAGATTCGCAGGCTTACTGTCGTAATATCCCGATAACGCTTATTGATCCCCGACCGGGAGTTTGAGTGCGAGCACCCGATCTAATAGGCGGGCAGCCAGATGCAACCTAGCTTACAGAACCTCCGCTAACGAGCTAAGATGAGTCGCCTATCTATTCTGATCTTTGAACATCGTTAGCGATTTGGAGGCATACCGTGAATAAGTTTTGGTGCGTTTTATGCTTGGCTATTTGCCTGGGAGCTCTGCCTGTTCTGGCGCAGGATGATGCGGCAGCGGCCCGAACTGCGGCGGGATGCGGTCCGAGCGCGGAGATGTTCAACGTGCAGACCACGGACCTGAAACATCCCGTTGGGCAGACGGAAGCGGGCAAAGCGCTGGTCTATTTTTTTGTAGATTTTGTCACTGCCCCTACGATGCGTGTCGGAGTCGATGGAAATTGGGTGGGAGCGAACGAGGGGAAGTCATATTTCTTTTTCCAGGTCGACCCGGGAGAACATAGTGTCTGCGCGGAGTGGCAGTCGGGAACCTTCAAGAAATCGTCCCAACGGGTCGGAGAAGCGATGCATCTGACGGCCGAGGCCGGAAAAACATATTACCTACGGCTCAACTTCAGCTTCCAGCGGATGCATCTGGAGTTGTCGGATGAGGCGGAAGGGCATTTCTTGATTGGGTCGTCATTATTCGCGACATCGCAGCCGAAGAAGAAATAAAAGAGGGTTAATTAGCACCAGCGCTTCGGGTGCAATGAGGAGAAATGGCTATCCAAAACAAGGAGGAAGTGACGTACGCCAGTCATCTACATCGCTGCGTCAACTGCCGAAAAATTCCCATAGCACTCACAATCCAGCCCGGCCCATACTCGCAGCCATGCCCGATGTTCTGATTCTGCAAGTTTCCGCCTGACAAGCGTTCTCGAAGAAAATGATGACGGGGATTGTCCGGCTCGAACAGGCGCAGTGCAAGAAGAAGCCGACGATGAACAGCCGCTCAAAAACGCTATGGCTACCTGCTCTTGTGAGCCTGACGGGTTCAATGTTGTGGAGGTTGATCTTGCAACGATCCTTTCCACCATCGCAGCCGCTTTTGAACCACGCAGGGCTCCCGCTCGCCTACCAACTTCTCTGGCTTGCCGCTCTACCGTTGGTTGGCGCATTGAGCGTGTATTTGTCTCGTCGTGCCGGAGGCGACCAACTGACCGGCCTTATCGCGGCCTTGTCTCCCTCGATTGTGATGATCCCGCTATGGATGGCGTTAGCGACCAGGATGAGTCACCCATCTCCGCGCCAATGGTTCGGCCTGCTCTGCGGCGTTCTGAACTGGATTGTTACACCTGGTATCGCCCTCGCATTGGGCGCGTGGCCTCTGCTGAGGACCCGGAACCCCAAGAACACGGGCAATGGCCTCATTAACCACTATGAGAATCATCGGGTCTGAGGAAAAAGGTCTATCGCAAGATGCCCGCGCGACCCGAGCCCTTTTCGGTAGTTGACGAAAAAATCCCGATAGCGCTCATCGTTCACGGCGAGGGATTTTGAGCGCGTCGGCCTGTTGGCCGGTTAAAAACATTCACCTCCGGCAATTGCCCAACCACCGGCCAACCGGGCAGGTCACGCTCACTTGCCATGGGCCTCTACTTGCCGGTACTGATCCTTGGTATTATGCTGGGCCAAGTTGTCCGGCTTGAAACTCTGTACGAATCAACGAGGAGTAAAGGAGAAATCATGTTCAAAGTCAGTGCGCTTGTTTTCGCAGCTCTGATAACTGGGCTTTTATGCTGTGCATCTGTAGCGCCAGCCCAGGTTTCCGTCGGCGTAAACATTGGACTAGCCCCCGTGTGCCCGTACGGGTACTTCGACTATGCCCCATACGACTGTGCTCCTTACGGCTATTATGGGCCCGATTGGTTTGTCGGTGGGGTGTTTATTGGAGCGGGCCCATGGTTTCACGGCCCTCACGGCTTTTACGGCCATGTCGACAACCGCTTTGATCCTCATCATGGTTACAACGGACCGTTGCCGGAGCGCGGAGCGCAGCGCTTCAACCACTTCCAGGCAAATGAGGCACGGGATGGGCGAGGCAACGTAGGTCCCGCTGGCCATGAAGGGAACACTGAACACGCGCTTCCTGGATATCGGGGCGGCAGTACGCATGGCGGGGGGCACCACTAGAGCGCGATCTGGTCCGTGCGAGAGACGAGATAAGGCGCGAGCGAGGCGTCTTATCTCGGTTGGAATGGGTAGTTCGCGTTAGATCGCGATCTCACTCATCGACCGGGGGGCGGCCAATTCCCGATGAGTGTAATCGTTCAGATAAGATACGGCACCAGCGCCGCCACTTGTCGAGAATAGGCGTCATACGACTCGCCAAACTGCGCGCGCATCCATTTCTCCTCAAGCCTCAGCTTGTGCCATAGCACGCCGAAAACGAGGGCGACCGCAAGCAGCCCGCGCCATTCGCCACGAGCCAGCGCGCACCCGGCAAATGCCAACAGTAGCCCGGTATAAATGGGATGGCGGACCAGGGCGTAGGGCCCCCTCGTGATGAGTTCGTGACCTTCCTTCAAGGTGACAGCTTGGCTCCAGTTTTTCCCAAGGTAACGACGCGCCCAGACAGAAAAGAGCATCCCGCTTGCGGTAACCGCCGAGCCGCTCCAGAAACACCAAACGCCAGACGGAACAAATCGCTCGTCTAGCCATCGAAGCGGAACGCTCGGCAGCCAGAGAAGCGCCACCGCGCAAACAAAAGAAATAAGGCGTACAAGGCGCGACGCCACGGACTCTCGACGTCCGGTTTCCTTGACGTTCTTCGACATCGCCCACCAATAGGCCAAATAGCTGAACCACATTGCAGGAAAAAGATAGTCATATACGAGTGGCATGAGTATTCCCGCTATCCTTCACGTTCCAGCAAACTCGCCTCGGACGGCGTCCAGCCCAACAATGATGATATTCCCGATTGCCGACGACCCGAAAACCTGGGAATCTGGTTCGCTGTTGACCTTAAATCGCCATTCCGCAAGCAAGCCGGGCCAACCACCCAAATAGACGGCCCTCAACACCCCAGCGCCCGAATTGACGCAAAAGAACTCCCACCCTAGAATCGATTAGGGAGATTCTCCACAACCGTTTCAACACCAATGCCTCTTTACGACTATCAGTGCCAGAAGTGCGGTCACCGCTTCGAAAAAATCCAGAAATTTTCCGACAAGATCGTCACCAAATGCCCGGAATGCGGCGGACGCGTCGAGCGGGTAATTTCCGCTCCCGCGGTGCAGTTCAAAGGATCGGGCTGGTACGTGACCGATTATGCGAACAAGTCGCAGGCATCGCCTTCTTCCGACGGCGGCGGCAAAGATTCCAAGTCAGCCGAAAAAAGCAAATCGGACTCCGAAGGCAAGGCTGATTCCACCAAAGAAAGCTCCACAAAAGAGACCTCGAAGGCCGGCCAAACGAAAAAGAACGACAAGCGCAAGTAAGCGTCAGTCTGGTCTACGCAAAACACTACGCGGCGTCATTCCGAGCGGAGCCGTTCTTCAGGCGTAGCGAGGAACCTCATCATCACAGAGGCCGTGGTGGATCGCGAGGTCTCTCGGCCCGCGGGAAAAGACGCGGGCCTTCGGGATGACGGCTTCACGTTTAAGCATCTCACTCAACCACGATTCAATCGCTCGACCAACCCCTCCTTCACGCCCGGCCATTCCGCCGCAACGATGGAATACCGCGCTGAGTCGCGCGGAATGAAGTCCGCCGCCATGCGGTGGGCGCGCAGAATTCCTTCCAACTTTCCGCCGATCCGCTCGATCGCCGCGCGCGAGCGCTGGTTGCGCACGTCGGTATGGAGGCAAACGCGGAACACCTCCCAGGTTTCGAAGGCATAGGTGAGCATCAGAAGCTTCGATTCCGTGTTCGCCGCGGTGCGAATGGCCGAGTGCGCATACCAGGTGTAGCCGATTTCGCAAGCATCGGGCGTGGCGCGATTGTGCAGCGGATGAGCCGGCGGCCACGGCCACCGCTCGAGATCGAAGAAACGGCTGGATCCGATGACGAGGCTGTCCGCTTCGCGTACGATCGCGAACGACTCGGCCCTGCCCGCTTCTTTCCAGGCCAGCGCAGTTTCCACGTAACGCGCTGCTTCAACTCTGCCTTGCGGCACCGGACTCCAACGGTAAAGTTCGCGGTCACCTTCGGCCGCCGCGGCCAGGCCATCAATGTGCCTACGATCAAGCGCCTCCAGGCGCACGTGCTTTCCTTGCAGCAATAGAGTTTCGTCGCTCATAACCTCACAAAATATTCCCGCGATGTTTTCCAGGAGGCTTAAATCCCGGGCGGCTAAAGCCGCTCCGATTTTTGCGTCGGCCGGCGGCGCGGCTCGAAGCCGCGCCCCTTCAAACCGTCCTTACTTCAGCTCCCGCTTGAAGTGATCTTCGATCATGTGGAACAAATGATCGCGCGCGTCGCTGCCCGCGATGCTGTGGGTCTTATTCGGATAGATCATCAGGCGGAATTGTTCCCCAGCTTTGATCAGCGCATCGATCATCTGCATGCTGTTCTGGAAATGCACGTTGTCGTCGCCCGTGCCGTGGACGAGCAGCAGTTCTCCGTGCAGATTCGCCGCGGCGGTCGTCACGTCGGATTGACGATAGCCCGCCTCGTCATCCTTCAGTTGGCCCATGTAGCGCTCGGTGTAGATCGTGTCGTAGTTGATTTGATCCGTTACCGGCGCGACGGCCACTCCTGCGCGAAATCGGTCGGAGTGGGTCATGGCATAAAGCGTCATCGATCCGCCATTCGACCATCCCCAGATTGCCGTGCGGCTCTGATCGAGTTGCGGATATTGCGCGAAAAGCTGGTCGAGCGCGGTGAGCTGGTCCTTCAATTCAATAGCGCCGAACTCATGGCGGATGGTGGTTTGAAATTTGCGGTCGCGTCCGGGCGTGCCGCGATTATCCACGGCAAAAACCGCAAAGCCGTCGCGCGAGAGGATTTCGTCAAAGGGACTGGGCGATCCCTTCAAAACCATTTGCGCCGCCGGGCCGCCGTAGATATTCACGATCAGAGGAATCTTGCCGTTCGCCGGCGGATTGGCGGGAAGCAACAACCGCCCGTAGAGCGTGGTTCCATCCTCGGCCTTGAATTCCAGATACTGTGGGCCGCGCAGACCGTACTCGTGGATCGCATCGCGCGCCTGCCACACAGGCGCGCAGCCGGCATCCACAGTGCATAACGTTATCTGCTTCGAGGTTGTCGGGCTTACGAATGAGAGCTGGTAATGTTTGCCATCGTCGGAAAAATCTGCCGAAAACATTCCTTCATCGTTGGTGAACCGCTGCATCCCGCTGCCATCCAGCCTGACGGAAAAAATGTGCCGCTGGCGCGGATCGCCTTTGTTGGACGAGAAAAATACCTTGCCCGCGGCCTCATCCACGCCTTCCAATCCGAGAACCTCAAAATCTCCCTGCGTGAGCTGGCGCTCGAATTTCGCTTCCGCGGCCAGGGGCTTCTCCTTATCAAAGCTGTAAAGATAAAGATGCGTATGTCCGTCGCGCCAGCTCGACCACAGAAACCGGTCGCCGGATTTCAGAATGCGGAAATCGTCGTTCACATTGATCCACGCGCCGGGCGCAGTTTCGGTTAGAACTTTTTTTGAATCGCCCGACTTCACATCGACAAAATACAAATCCATTTTGTCCTGATTGCGATTGAGAACCTCGGCCCAGACGATGCCATCCCTCACCCAGCCAAAGCGTGGAATATAAGCTTCCGGATCGTCCGTCACAGAGAGCCAGCGAGTTTTCGCTTTATTGGATTCCACCACCCCAAGCTTCACCGCCGGATTCGTGTCTCCGACGTCGGGATATTTTTCGTCGTCGATCGTGGGATGAGTTGGAATCAGGTTCACCAGCGGATAGGTTGGAACCCTGGTCTCGTCCATGTGCAGGAAGACAATTTCCTTGCTGTTGGGCGACCAGAAATAATTGCTGCGCACGGCCAGCTCTTCGGCATAAACCCAGTCGATATCGCCGTTGAACAGATTCTCGCCTGTGTCTTTCGTGAGCTGCTCTTCGTCCTTTCCGCTCAGCGGGCGCACATACAGATTGTGCTTGCGAACATAGGAGACGTGGCTGCCGTCCGGCGAGAACTTCGGGTCGCCGCTCGAATCAGACGCGGAGGTGAACTGGACAGCCGTGCCGATGGCCAGGTCGAAAAGCCAGAGCTGGCCTTGCGAGTTGAAGATGAGATGCTTTGAATCCGGCGACCAGATATACGGGGCGACGTGATAGCGCGTAAGCCGTTCTTTTTCGCGCTCGTTCTTCACTTTGTTATAGTCGGGCGCCAGCGAGGCCAGCTTCGCGGCGCTGACCAGAACTTTCTTCTCGCCCGTGGCCGCCTCTACATACCAGAGTTCGCCGTGTTCTCCTTCGTCGTCGCGCTGGACGAAGGAAAGCTTGGTTCCGTCGGGACTCCACGCAAAACTCTCCGGAGCGCGGCCTTCGAGTCCGCCGGAGGCGTAGATGGCTTCAATGGTGAGCGGCTTGTTAGGCGAGGATTGCGCCCAAAGTGACGTGATTAGAAATGACAGTGCTATGACGACGCGAGCGGCAAAAGTTTTCACATTGAACCCCGGATTAGAAATGAGGGCCACAGCAGAACGAAAGAGTGTACACCATGTGGCGACGGACGCTCTCGTCCGCCGCGCCGAGCGAAGCGAGGCGGAACGCACCACAGCCCGTTTAATCGAGCTTCCCACGAAAGCCTCATTTCCCCGTGTTAAAATTAAACCTGAGTTTCCTCGGGATGCTTCCAGAAATAGAAAACTTATTGCACCTGCAAGAGGCGGATAAGGAAATCCGCCGCCTGCAGGAAGAAATTGCCGAACTCCCCAAACGCGTGGCCGCCATTGAACAGAAGTTGGCTGGCACCAAAGCACAACTAGAAAAAGCTCAGGCAGCCGTAAAAGCCGATGAGGGTGCGCGCCGCAAGTATGAAACTGAAATCAGCGGTCTCCGCGGGAAAATCTCGAAATATCGCGATCAATCCCTCGAGGTAAAAACCAACGAACAATATAAGGCGCTGATGCACGAGATTCAGTTTGCGGAAAAGGACATCACCGCGAACGAAGACAAGATTCTCGAGCTGATGGTGAACGCCGACGCGCGCGACAAAGAAGTGAAGGCAGCGCAGGTGGAACTGAAAGAGGAAGCCGCCGAGATCGAAAGAGAAAAAGAGCAGGCGCGCCAGCGCACGGCGGAAGACGAAAAGCAGCTCGCGGAATGGCGCGGCAAGCGTGACCAGATGCGCGCGGGCATAGGCGAAGACCTCCTCCGCCACTATGAGCGCGTGTCGAAATTCCGCGGCAGCGGCATCTCCGAAGTCCGCGATCAGAAATGCATGACCTGCCAGGTGATGCTGCGGCCGCAGATCTATAACGACGTCCGCACCGGGCAGCAGACCGTGATCTGCGAGTCCTGCCAACGCATTCTTTATTTCAATCCGGCGAATGAAATGCAGGCGGTCGAACCGGATCATCACAAGCGCACCCGCCGTCATCATCCTAAAATCGACGCTTCACAGGCTTGGTACTACCGGGAAGAGTTTGCCAACGACGGCGAAGTTCTGCTGTGCCTGAACAACGCCGGCGGCCAATCCAGCCGCCGCGTTTTCGATTTCGCCACCGGGCGGCTGATCGGCGACATTCTCATCCGCGAAGGCGATTTTCGCCATGCGTTTCCCGAAGACATTACCGGAGCGATCCGCCTGAACGGAAACTGGTCGGAAGAAGAGATGGAAACCTGGGGCACGGAGATGCCAACCACCGTGCTCGATTCCCTGCATTTCGATCTGGAAGCGGCGCGGCACGAAATGGAGTCGCGAACGACAACCAAGCCCGACGCGCCCGCCCAGGTTCCTACCAGCCAGGCCGCCAGCTAGCATTCAGTGGGCGCGCCATTCGAGATCCCAAAGTCACACAGTCTTCCAGGAGGCCAGGCACGTGCCAGCTGAGGTCAACTCCTATTCGGTCGCGGCAAAGTACTACGACGGAGCCTATGCTGCGATGCGCGACCTGGCCGACGCGCCATTCTACCTCGAACTCGCGAAGCAGCACGGCGGTCCTGTGCTGGAGATCGGCTGCGGCACCGGACGCGTGCTTCTTCCCATCGCACGCAGCGGAATCGAGATTCATGGCGTGGACAATTCCGCTCCGATGCTCGCGGTTTTGAAGGATAAGCTGGCGCGGGAAGCGTCTTTGGTTCGCCAGAAAGTTACACTGCACTCCGGTGACATGCGCGATTTTCGGCTCGGCCGCAAATTCCGGCTGGTGACCATCCCGTTCCGGCCAATGCAGCTGCTGTATAGCGTGAAAGATCAACTGGCTGCGCTGACCTCAGCAGCGGCACATCTCGATGACGACGGCATCCTGGCCTTCGATGTTTTTTATCCGAAGTTCGAGATGCTGCCGCTGGGTATCGGAGAAGAGCGATTGGAAGCGGAGTGGCCTTCTACCGCCGAGCCGGGGATGTTGATCCGGCGTTATTACCGCAAGGACGCGGTCGACAAGATCAATCAGACCTACAGCCTCACTTTTATATTTCGAAGTTTTCGCAACGGTGAGCTGATCCTGGAAGAGACCGACACGTTGAAGATGTCGTACTACACCTATCCGCATCTGCGTGCACTATTTCTGCAAGTCGACCTTGAAGTTGCTAGAGGAATATGGGTCATTCGAGAAGGCTGCCGCTCGACAACTCGGCGGTGGAGATGATCTTCCTGTTGCGGCGCAGTTCGTGATTTACGATTCTTACGACTGCCACTTCCTTTAGTATTCGGGCCTCCAAACGAGAGTAGAATTCGTTCTTCAACTGGAGGAGCGGCATGGCTGAAGAGAAGGAAAAGAAAAGTTTTCCGATGCTGCCGATCGCGCATTGGTGGCAATTGCGAAAGCAGTTCAAGAAGAGCATCCCTGGCGCAGTCACTGACAACTACGTTGCGACGATCCTTGGAATGCAGCCCAACTCCGCACGTGCGAATGTCCTACCGTTCTTGGAGGACCTTGGAATAATCGGTGAAGACAATAGGCCCACCGAGAGAGCAACGCTATGGCGTGATGACGAGCACTACGCGGAGGTGTGTAAGGCAATCCTCAAAGAGGTCTATCCTCAGGACCTGCTCGATGCCGTCCCGGACCCAAACACAAATCGGGCGCAAGCCGAGCGCTGGTTTGCGCATCGGACCGGAGCTGGCGAGGCAGCAGTCAAAAGGATGGCGGGACTCTATGCAGTTTTGGCCGACGCAGACGCCTCCAAGCAACCTGACGAGAAAAGGGAAGCAAAGGAGCGACCGCCGAAAGAGCGGCCACCGAAGGAGCGGGCTGCCGCAAGCGCCCCTGTCGGATCCACGCCCACTAAGGCACCCCATCCCAGTGCCGACCCGCGAGAGCACGAAAGGCAGGAGCGTGAACAAAACAGGTCTGCCCCCGGGATCAACATCAACTTGCAGGTCCACATCTCGGCCGACGCAACACCGGACCAGATAGACCAGATCTTCGCGAGCATGGCGAAGCATATCTACCCGCGTGATTGACCCATTGATCGACGCGCATCTGGTTGATCGCGCCATGGACCTGGTCAAGAAGCTCAGGTCTGATGCGCCTAAGCGCTTCGTGCCTCCGTCCGAAGGCAGCAGATCAGCCAGCGAGTCCATGCTTCCGTTTGCTATGGTCCGCGGGACTAGGGGGTACATCGAGAAGGTCACGAATCAGATCAACGGGTGCTATGAGAGGGGCTGGTTCGATTCATGCGCGGTGATGATGAGGCGACTGCTTGAGACACTCATCATTGAGTGCTTCGAGAAGCACGGGGTCGATGCCGCAATCAAGGACGCGAACGGAGACTTCCTATATCTGCGCGACCTCATCACGAAGGTGCTCCAAGAAACCACGTGGAATTTGGGCAGGAACGCGAAGGCGGCCCTTCCCCGTCTCAAGGATATCGGGGACAAGTCCGCGCATAGCAGGAGATATAATGCACACCGGGAAGATATCGATAAGCTAGCGACCGACTTCCGCGACGTGTGCCAGGAGCTTTTGGTGATTGCGGGCCTGAAGTAGAACGTACCCAGGCAACAGGGCGTGAAATGTAGCGCATTCGCTCCAACGATGCGAGCTGTCAAGTAACATTGCGCTATGGTTCGCAAGTCATCGGCTTCAAGCTCCCAACTAAGTGTCACGGTTTCTCAGCGCGGCGCATCCCGTTTGAAAGACGGCCACGTTTGGGTCTACCGCTCCGATATTGTCTCCGCCGGTGGCGTTCCTCCCGGCGCGGTAATTTCTGTAACCGATCCTCGCGGCCAATTTCTCGGAACCGCCCTCTATTCCACAGCCTCCCAGATCGCCGTGCGCCTGATCTCGCGCGATCCAGTCGACGATTTCCTCGCCCTCCTCCGCCAACGAGTCTCCGATGCCATTGCCTACCGTCAGCCGCTTGTGCAAAATACCGACGCCTGCCGCTTGATCTTCAGCGAAGCCGACTTCCTCCCCGGCCTCATCGTCGACAAATATAAAGACATCCTTTCGCTGCAGATTCTCACCCAAGCCATGGACGCGGAAACAGTTCGCGAGAACCTGCTCTCTGCACTCTCGGAAAAACTCAACCCGGCATCCATCGTCGAGCGGGTCGATCCAAAAATCCGCCAGCTCGAACAGCTTCCGCCGCAACCCTCGCGCCTCTTGGTTGGAGGGAAAACGACTGGCGAGAAAACGTCTGGTGAGAAAACGACTGGCGAGAAAACATCCACCGTGTTCACCATGAACGGCGTGCAGTTTCATTTCGACGCGCTCGAAGGCCAGAAGACCGGCGCCTTTCTCGACCAGCGCGAAAACTATGCCGCCGCCGCGCAATATGCCCGGGGAATGCCCTCGACGTCTTCTGCTATCAGGGAGGATTTGCCCTGCACCTTGCCGCCCGCTGCGAACATCTCACCGGCGTGGATAGCTCCCGTCCAGCCCTCGAAGTAGCTGATCAGAATGCGGCGCTCAATAGGCTCGACATCGAATGGATCGAGGCCAATGCGTTCGACCTGCTAAAGGACTATGCCGCCTCGGGCCATCAGTATGACTGCATCGTTCTCGACCCCCCAGCCTTCGCCAAGTCAAAGCGCGATCTACCGACCGCCCTTCGCGGCTACAAGGAAATCAACCTGCGCGCCCTGAAAATGCTGCGCCCCGGCGGAATTCTCGTGACCTGTTCCTGCTCCTACCACGTCGGTCAGGCCGAGTTCCTCGAAATGCTTGCCGACGCCGCCCGCGATGCCCACCGCCAGCTCCGACTGATCGAGGTCCGGGGCCAAGCCAGGGATCACCCCATTCTGCTCAATGTGCCCGAAACTTCCTACCTGAAATGCGTCATTGCCAGCGTAAGCCATTGAAAATGCACATTAATATTAACTTGACAATAATACGCTAAGATTTTATGCTTCTTTTGTGCTGATGCTACATCTAAGCACTTGAACGGCAATGCCGATTTCTTAGAATCCAGCACAGAAGGAGAAAAATTAGCCATGACAGTTTTAACCCGTTGGGAGCCATTCCGTGAGTTTTCCACCTTGCAGGACCGCATGAACCGCCTGTTCCGCGAGTCCTTCAACGAGACTGGCCGGGATGAATCCCTCACCGCATCCAGCTTTGCCCCCGCCGTCGACGTCTACGAAGACGAGCACAAGGTTACGTTGAAGATCGAAGTTCCGGGAATTGACGAGAAGGACATCGACATTCGCCTGGAGAACAACACCCTCACCGTACACGGCGAGCGCAAGATCGAGAAGGAAGAGAAAGAAGAGAATTATCGTCGCGTGGAGCGCCAGTACGGCAGCTTCACCCGAACCTTCACCCTGCCCACGACCGTGGACTCCGAAAAAGTTTCGGCCAGCTACGACAAGGGCGTGTTGAACATCGCTCTGCCCAAGAAAGCCGAAGCCAAGCCGAAGCAGATCAAGATCGGCGTGGGCACGGGCAGCGAGAAGACCCTGGAAGCCAAAGGCCCCAGCAAAGCCGCGTAATTCGGCGATGCTGATGGGACTAGCAGTGCTCATGTGGGGACAGCCGCCCTCGGCTGTCCAGTCGAGCGAAGCTCGACTTGCTTTTTGCGGGAGGCGGCAACCTGCCGGCCTCCCGTTTCGTTTGGAAGTTCTTTGAAAACTTGGCTAAGCCACAGAATTGGCTGACAATGATTCGGGAAAGCAGGAATCATGAAAGCCACTTTGGAAATCATTAACCAGATGCGGGCCGATGGGGTGATCGGCGAGTATGCCATTGGCGGAGCGGTGGGGGCGACGTTTTATCTTGCTCCGGCGGCCACGGTCGATCTGGACATATTCGTCACGCTTCCGGGCGCGGACGAAAAATTGCTCGTTAGCCTATCGCCGATTTACGAGTTTTTGAAATCACGTGGTGCGACCGAACAGGACGAATACCTGGTAGTGGGCGATTGGCCGGTGCAGTTTCTTCCACCAAGTAACGATCTCGAGAGAGAAGCGGTTGAACAGGCTGTGTCCACCGATGTGGACGGGGTTCCCACGCGCGTAATATCGGCTGAGCATTTAGTAGCTATCGCGTTAAACACTGGTCGCGCCAAAGACCACAACCGAATTTTGCAATTTCTGGAGCAGAAAGCGGTTGATCAGAAAAAGCTACAAGACACAATTCACCGTCATGGCTTGTCGGCGAAGTGGAGTCAGTTCGGGAGAAGATTTTCGAAGGGATCAAAATGAGCAAACCAAAATTGCAAGCACGGCTGGCGGCACTGAGTTTTTCAGAGAAGATCAAGATACTGGAGAAACTTCGGGAGAGGGAAAAAGCAATCGCGGCCAGCGGGCTTAGGCGGAGCGAGAAAAACAAGAGCAAGTAAGCCTGGACGGAGGTGTGCAAATGGTTTCTGCGCGGAGCGCAAACGCAAACAACGGTCGCGGTTCGATTATTGCTCTTTCAGAGACCGGTACTGATTTCGTTCAGCTTCCGCCGCTCGATAGGCTTGAGCGGCTCCCGAACCGCACTATCTATGAACGAATCGATTGTCTCGATGCCGACGGCGAAGTGAAGCGTCCGAGCGGGACCGAAACCGGACTGGTCATCGTTGAGGGTCGCCTCGATACGCAAGGGGCCGCACTGGTGCTCCTGCACAATTGTCAGCAGGCACTCAAACCGGTTTTCTGTCGCATCACCGACAAATTCGGGATCTTGGTCGCTGAGAGAAAGTTCACGGTCGTCGACTTCGAACCAAAAGCGGACGGCTTCATTTTGCATTTAGTAGATCAGAGTTAGAGGAGCGTTCCATGCCCATTCGTTGGGACAAATTCACAGTAAAAGCGCAGGAAGCCGTACAGCGGGCGAACAATCTCGCCTCCGAACACGGCAATCCCGAGCTGCTGCCGCTGCATCTGCTGGCTGCGCTGCTCGAAGATAAAGAAGGAATCGTTCCGCCGGTGCTCGAAAAAATCGGCATCGGCCCGCAGGCGGTTCTCAGCGAAGTCTACCGCGAGATCGAGAAACTGCCCAAGGTTTCCGGCGAATCCGCGCAGGCAACCCTTTCGAACGCCGCCAACAAACTGCTCGAGCAGGCGTTCAAAGAAGCCTCGAACTTCAAGGACGAATACGTTTCCACCGAGCACTTGCTGCTCGCCATCACGCATTTGAAGCAGGACTCAGCGGCGAAACTCCTTACGCAGCACGGCGCAACCTACGACGCGATCCTGAAAGCGTTGACCTCCGTTCGCGGCTCGCAGAAGGTCACGGACCAGAATCCCGAAGCAAAGTATCAAGCACTCGAGCGCTATGCTCGCGATCTGACCGAGCAGGCCCGCCGAGGCAAACTCGATCCGGTCATCGGCCGCGATGAAGAAATCCGCCGCGTGGTGCAAGTTCTCTCACGGCGTACGAAAAACAATCCAGTTCTCATCGGCGAACCCGGGGTGGGCAAAACGGCCATCGTCGAAGGCCTCGCGCAACGCATAATCTCCGGCGACGTGCCCGAAGTTCTGAAGAACAAACGCGTGGTCGCGCTCGACCTAGGGGCAATGCTCGCCGGGGCGAAATATCGCGGCGAGTTCGAAGACCGCCTAAAAGCCGTCTTGAAAGAAATCGAAGACTCCTCCGGCCAGATCGTTCTGTTCATCGACGAGCTGCACACTCTGGTCGGCGCAGGCGCCAGCGAAGGCGCTATTGACGCCTCCAACATGCTGAAGCCCGCGCTCGCCCGCGGAGAGCTCCGAGCCATCGGCGCGACCACTCTGAACGAGTATCGCAAGTACATCGAAAAAGACGCAGCGCTCGAACGCCGCTTCCAGATTGTGTTCGTCGGCGAACCCAATGTCGAAGACACGATTGCAATTCTGCGCGGATTAAAAGAACGCTACGAGGTACACCACGGCGTGCGCATCAAGGATTCCGCGATCGTCGCCGCCGCTACTCTTTCGCATCGTTACATCTCCGATCGGTTCTTGCCGGACAAGGCGATCGATCTGGTGGATGAAGCCGCTGCGTCGATTCGAATTCAGATCGATTCCCTTCCTACCGACATCGATCAGCTCGAACGCCGCGCCACGCAGCTTGAAATCGAAAAGCAGGCGCTGAAAAAAGAAGACGACGCCAATTCACGTGAGCGGCTGGCAGTGATCGACAAAGAGCTGGCCGGAATTCGCGAGAAGTCGAATGCCCTCAAAGCCAATTGGAAAAAAGAAAAAGATCTAATCGCCCGCTCCCGCGAGTTGAAGGAAAGAATAGAGAAGCTAAAGATTGAAGAGCAAGCCGAAGAGCGCAAAGGCAATCTGCAGCGTGTCGCCGAGATTCGTTATGGATTGCTGCGCCAAGCCGAAGAGGAGCTGGGCCAACTAACGGCCAAAATCGACGGCAAAGGCACCGGGGCGCCACGCATGCTGAAAGAAGAAGTGGACGAGGAAGATATCGCTCGCATCGTCTCCAAGTGGACCGGCATTCCCGTCTCCAAGATGCTCGAAGGAGAAGTGAAAAAGCTGGTCAACATGGAACAGCGGCTGCGCCAGCGAGTAATTGGTCAGGATCCGGCTCTCGAACGTGTGGCGAACGCCATCCGCCGTTCGCGCGCGGGGCTGAGTGATCCCAAGCGCCCCATTGGCTCGTTCATTTTCCTGGGACCGACCGGCGTCGGCAAAACCGAACTTGCCCGCGCTCTAGCCGAATTTCTGTTCGACGACGAGCGCGCTCTCTTGCGCATCGACATGTCCGAGTACATGGAGAAGCACTCGGTCTCGCGCCTGATCGGCGCCCCTCCGGGATACGTCGGCTACGACGAAGGCGGACAACTCACCGAGCAGGTGCGCCGCCGCCCGTACGCGGTCGTGCTCTTCGACGAAATCGAAAAGGCGCATCCCGACGTGTTCAACATCATGCTGCAAATCATGGATGACGGCCGCCTCACCGACGGCAAAGGCCGCGTGGTCGATTTCAAAAACACGATCCTCATCATGACGTCGAACATCGGCTCGACCTTTCTGCAGGGCGAAAACGTGCGCACAGCGCAGGACTTCGACAAGGCCGGCGAGCAGGTAATGAACGCTCTGCACGACCATTTCCGCCCGGAGTTCCTGAACCGTGTCGACGACATCATCATCTTCCGTCCGCTGGGAAAAGAGCAGTTGGTCAAGATCATCGAGCTACGGCTTGAAGACGTGCGCCGTCTGCTAGCCGACCGCAAGATTTCGATCGAGCTCACCGACGCGGCGAAAGAGCTGCTGTTCACGCAGGGCTACGACCCGAACTTCGGAGCGCGCCCCCTGAAGCGCTCCATCCAGAAACTGGTGCAGGACCCGCTGGCGCTGAAGATTCTCGACGGCGAAATTCTCCACGGCGACCACATAGTCATCGACGCTGACAAGAAGGCCGGCAAGATGACCTTCGAGGTCAGCAAGCGCGTGGGCGAGAAGGAAAAAGTGAAAGCGAGATAATTTCGGCAATTGTCATTCGCCTGCAATTCTTTAATAATGGTCGCCGGGAAAGGAATTCTCCTTGCGACCACGCCTTTTGTTCACCGCAAGTCTTCTCGCAGTTATGAGCTCGCCTTATCCGGTTCACCGGCAAAACTCCCCAGTTCCCACTTCCAGCGGCCAGAAACAGCAGCAACTGCAGTCCCTCTTCGACGAAGAGTGGCAATACGAACTGCGTACCAGCCCAGAGTTCGCAACCACACTCGGTGACAAACGTTACAATGATCGTTTCTCCGATCAGTCACCGCAGGCAATTCAGGCCGACATTGATCAACGTGGCGACTTCCTCAAGAAGTTCGAAGCATTCGAGGCTTCCGGCCTCTCCACGCAGGATGCATTGAGTCTGGGCTTGATGATTCGAGAGCTGCGCCAGGACATCGAAGGCGCGCAATTCAAGCCGTGGGAGATGCCGGTGAATCAATATTCCGGGCCGCACACGGATTTGATCGAACTCATCTCGGTAACGCCCTTCGACGACGTGCACGATTACGAGAACTACATCTCGCGTCTGCGTCTGGTGCCGCAGATGTTCGAGCAGGTAACCGCGAACATGCGCCAGGGCATGCGCGACCGACTGATGCCGCCGCGCTACCTGTTAGAGAAAGCCGCTACGCAGGCGCAGGAAATCGCCAACACAAAAGCGGAAGCAAGCCCTTTCCTAAAACCAGCAGAAAAATTTCCAGCGACAATACCCGGCGTCGAACAACAGCGCCTGCACTCCGCGATTCTGGAAGCCGTGAATCGCGATGTGATTCCCGCCTATCGCAAGCTGGCGGATTTTCTCCACGACCAATACGCGCCGCGGGGGCGCACCGATCCCGGCGTGTGGGCGCTTCCCGATGGCGATGCCCGCTATCGCTTTGCGGTTCGCCAGATGACCACCACCGATCTCACTCCCGATCAAATCCACGAACTCGGCCTCAAGCAGTTGGCCGAGGCGGAAGCGGAGATGCTGGCTCTGGCGCACAAACTCGGCTTCAACGATCTCGCCAGCCTGAACGATCACATCAAAAACGACCGGCAGTTTTACGCGACCTCGGGCCAGCAGCTGCTCGATCTCTATTCCAAGTACGCGCAGCAAATGGAGGCGCGGCTTCCCGACTTGTTCGGCAGGCTTCCCAAGAACAAGCTGATCGTTGTTCCCATGGATAGTTTTCGCGCCAAAGATTCCGTGCCCGCCGATTACACGCCCGGCGCCTCCGATGCCTCGCGGCCCGGCCGCATCAACGTGAATGAATATGATCCGCAACACCGATTGCTGCTGAATGTCGAGGCGATCGCGTATCACGAAGGCGTCCCAGGGCATCATCTGCAGTTTTCCATTGCGCAGGAGTTGCCCGACATACCGCCATTCCGCCGCTACGGCGAGTACACGGCTTTCACCGAGGGCTGGGCGTTTTATGCCGAGCGCCTGGGCAAAGAAATCGGTTTCTATCAGGATCCCTACAGCGACTACGGCCGGCTGGAAAACGAGATGTGGCGCGACATCCGGCTGGTGGTCGACACGGGCGTTCACGCCAAACACTGGACGCGCGATCAGATGGTCGATTACTTTCATCGCTACACCGCGATGGACGAGCAAAATATTCAAACCGAAGTTGACCGCTACATCGCATGGCCCGGGCAGGCTCTTGCCTACAAGCTGGGCCAGTTGGAGATTCTAAAACTGCGCGAGGAAGCGAAGAGCAAACTGGGCGCGAAGTTCGATCTGCGCGCCTTTCACGACGAGATCGTCGGCAACGGCCCGCTGCCGCTGGATGTGCTGGATGCGCAAGCTAAGGAGTGGATCGATCGAGAGAAGTAGTGATCGACCGTGAGCGTAGACGACGCAATCCAGGAACTACTTTTTGGCAAAAGCTTCAAGCACCTCGGGCGACGCAACCAACAGCCACGCGATCACAATTCGCACCATGATCAGAGCGCCCTGCCCGAAGAAGCGCCAGCCCAAATTGCGCGCGGCCGCGGACACTGCCGGAATCGATCCCAGGATTCCAATCGCCAGAATCGCCAGGGCGCACCAGCGCGCCCACTTCTGGAGCCGATAGAGTCCCCAAGCGACCAGCGCCCATCCGGCCCCAACCGATATCGCGGTTTGAGGTGCGTCGAGTTCTCTTCCGTACGTAACCGGCCCACCGAAAAGCGAAACGGTGTCGGGCGAGATGAGGTCGATAACACCGATGGCAATCAAATATCCCGCAACCACAAAGAAGAGAGCTGCAATCACCGTCACAATCGCGGGGCGTTCCATAAGGTGAGGGTATCAAGTTTCGGCGACGCCTTGTCATTTCTACCGCGGTTATCGGCGAACATCCGTGTAAATCCGTGGCTATGAATTTTTGCCGTCTGTGGCACACTGTCTCCATGCCCACGCTGACCCTCGGCGACTTCGAACTCAGCATCTTTTCTGACGGCACCTACCCGCTCGATGGCGGTGCATTCTTCGGTGTCATTCCGAAGGTTATGTGGTCGCGCAGAGTGACCGCCGACGAAAAGAACTACGTCACCGCCGGCCTGAACTCGCTGCTAATCCGTACCGGCAAGCAAAACGTGCTGGTCGAAACCGGCATGGGCAATAAGCTCTCTGAGCGGATGATCAAGTTCTATGGCCAACCCGCTCGACTGCTCTGAAAATCTGAGCTCCGCCGCGAATTGCCCCCGAAGATATCGACATCGTCATCAACACGCATCTGCATTTCGACCACTGCGGATGGAATACGACTCGCGACAAGAACGGCAAGATCGTGCCCACCTTTCCGCGCGCGAAATACTACGCGCCGGAAGGCGAGTGGCAGTACGCTCGCAATCCCAGCGAGCGGGATTCGATCAGCTATATTCCCGAGAACTACGATCCGCTGGTGGAAAGCGGGCAGATGACGCTGCTCAAGGGAGGCGAGGAGATCGCCCCTGGAATTTCGGTAAAAACTTTTCCCGGACATACCGCGCACATGCTGGCCGTGATCGTGAACGGAGGAGTCAGTCGCGAGACAAACGGGAAGGGCACGACTTCAGTCGTGCCGTCAAGCGCTGGCCTTGAAAGGGAGCGGCTTTCAGCCGCGCCGTCAGCCGCCTCGCATGAAACCGGGGCTTCAGCCCCTGAGGTGGCCTGCTACATCTCCGACCTCATCCCCACCGACGCGCACATCGACATCGCTTGGGGCATGGGATTCGATCTCTACCCGCTGCAAACAATCGAGAGCAAGAAGGAGTACTATGCGAAGGCGATTCCGGAGAAATGGCTGACCGTTTTCACGCACGGCGCGGACGTGCCTTGGGCTTATGTGGAGAAGGATGAGGGTGGGAAGATGGTGGCGGGCTGCTTAAGGACACCCACCGACTAGCCAAAGAGACTGCGCCACGATTCATCAGCTGCGCAGGGGACTATTTACAGTTCGTGAAAACCCATTTGCACTTCTGGCACGAAATGTGATCCTCACATGCACAGATAGCGTCATTGGTACAGCCCGGCGGCGGCGGTGGTTTTAGGCCGCAATAAACATCACAATTACCGCCGAGACCCACGCCACTGGCAGGGCCCACAAAGAGCAACAGGGACGATCCAACGGCGATCAGCGCCACGAATATCGAAATTGTCTTCATGCTGCGACCGCGTCCGTGAGGCGACCGTTTTTAACATTGCCGCAGATGCGCTCTCCGCTCAAGAGCTGGAATGTGTATCTACCGTCCTCCGGGCTGCCCTCAACTATTCGAAGCCCTTCGAAATCAATGGTGACTTGCTCTCCGGACCCTTCAACAGTCGCGACCTGGCGTCTGCGCATGCTCTTGTCCCCTCACGACATTTCTGACACGCACCGAGGTCGCGGTCAAGTGCCTAGATAGTAAGCAGAAGGCGGTGCTAAGATTCCAGTATGAGAGTCAAGAGTGTGATCGCGGGGACGTTAGCAGGCGCGATAGGAACCGGGGCCCTAGTTTATACCGATAAGCAGAGGCCCTTCAACGAGCCTCACACGCACACCGCATTGGTGACGACAATTGACGAGGGCCGCTCCGGGGCGCTAGTCTTCGCGCGGGCGATCATGCGATAGAGACCTCGGCATATCTGGCGCCCGCCTCACTTCAGCCCATCCACCACATACAGATCCGAAAGCCAGCGTCCCAGCGAGTACGCATACGACTTCCCGTCAGCGCTGAAGTGGATAGCGACAATGCTTTGTACTCCGGCGGGATCGGCGGGAACGATTTCTTTGAACGGTGTGCGCTTGCCAGACGCCAGATCGATGCGCGTGATTTTCAATGGCAGCCCGCGAGTGCGCACCAGCAGGCCCTTGCCATTATCGATGAAGCCGGTGACGAGTTCGTCCGGCTGCATGTCGAGGTTCAGCTTTTGCGGCTCGCCACCATTCACCGGAAAAAGCCAATGTTCATGCTTTGCGTTGCCCGCGAGAAGAAACTTGCCATCCGGCGTAGCGTAACTGGCAACCACGCCCTCGGGAGTGATTGGTTTGGGCGTAGCTGCGGGCGCGTCAACGTCGAAGAGATAAGTCCGGGGAGGCTTGCTGATCTCGTTGGCAGCGAAAAAAATGGTCTTGTTATCGGGCAGACAGCCGGGAGCGAAATGGTCAATTTTGCTGTCGGTAAGCTGGCGCGATTGCCCTGCACCGGTGGGTAAGAGCGTCAGCTTGCCGGGATGGCCGCTCTCGACGACAGCCCACTGGCCATTGGGAGAAAGCTTGCCAAAGCTGCCCCCGCCCAACCGCACCGCCGCTGAACCGTCCGTGCCGCGGAGAAAGATGGCGCTGCTGTTGCCCATCGCTTCTCCGCTTTCGGAAAACAGCAAAGTCTTGCCGTCCGGGGAGAGATCGAGGAGCAGCGACCAGTCGAACCAGGAAAGGCTGCGTTCGTGTGTTTCGCCCGGCGCAAGCGCAAACAGTCCCAGCCGAGTCTTGTCGGCGGTTAGCAGAACCAGGCCGGATCGGCTTATGTCGTGAATGGTGACGCCGCCCGGAGCGCGATAGATGAGCCGCTCTTTGCCGGACAAATCGAGAGCATAGAGCGAGCGTGCAGCGCCTCCGGGAACCGCGGAAAACCACACTTCTTTGCCGTTCGGGCTCCACGCCAGCCCCTGCACGCTGGTATAAAACGAAGAACTTGCCTTGTGATTGCCGTGCTTATCGATGATGACGATACGTCCGTCGTCGCCACCGGGAACGTGATCGGCGATGGCAAGATATTCTCCGTTCGGAGAAAAACGCACGTGGCTCACCCAAGCCTCGGGTGAATAGATTACGTTGCCGATGGGGTACTCGAGAGCGTTCCCCGACCCCGGCCCGGGGCGAATCACGGCAAACGATTCGCCATCAGGTCCCCAGTCCGCCCACTCGACTGAATCGAGCACTTCGCGGGGCGCGCCACCCACAAGCGGAACTCGCGCAAGGGTTCCCTTCATCGTAAAGGCCGTGTAAGGCGCGGCATGGAGGTTGATTGCCATCTCGCCTTTCGAGGAGACGGCAAGAATCTGCGCGGAAGGCAGGCCAACGGAACGTGAGTCGGTGCCGTCAAAGCGTGTAGTGAAAAGTTCGGCAGCATTGCCTTCCCAGTTGGCCCCGTAAATGATGGTCTGGCCATCAGGGGCGAAGCGGGCATCCCAGATTGTGCCGTTGCGGAAGGTGATTTCGTGGAAGGTAGGATTTTTCGTCGTGTGCCCGCGAGCGAAAACATAGATCCCCACCCAGGACGCAACTACCAGCACTGTGGCGAGCAGAGGAATCAACCAGCGGCTCTTCTTTTTCTCTTCTTCCAGCTGCAATGCTTTGATGCCGCCGCGGGTGGAAGTAGAAACATCGGTGAGAGCTTCCAGATTGAAAGCCAAATCGCGAGCCGATTGAAAACGCTCGGCAGGGTTTTTCTCCAGGCAGTGGCGAACGATGCGTTCGAGCGCAGAAGAAATGTTGCGATTGGTCTCAGTGAGATCGGGCGGATCTTCTTTGAGAATCGCGCTCATCGTATCCACGGGAGAATCGCCGTGAAACGCGCGCTTGCCGGAAAGCATTTCGTAGAGAATCGCGCCGAAGGCGAAAATATCGGAGCGCGGATCAGCTGGCTTGCCCCGCACCTGCTCAGGCGCCATGTAGCCAACCGTGCCCATCACGGTTCCAGCATCGGTGGCGATTTGCTGCGTGGGCGCTTCCCCGGAGTCGTCAGCTTCGGGCCGAGTGAGCTTGGCTAGGCCGAAGTCGAGAATCTTAACCCGGCCGTCGCTGGTGATGAACAAATTCTCCGGCTTCAGGTCGCGATGCGTGATGCCTTTTTCGTGAGCGGCGGCCAGTCCGCTGGCGATCTGCCGCGCGTAATCGGTGGCCTTGCGCGATGTCAGCGGACCTTCATGCAAACGCTCGCGGAGAGTTTCCCCCTCCAGCAACTCAGAAACTACATAGGGCGCACCGCGATCTTCCCCAATATCGAAAATCGAGAGAATGTTGGGATGATTGAGCGCGGCCGTGGCGCGGCATTCCTGCGCGAAGCGCTGCAGGCGATCCGGATCGGCAGAGAAGGACGTAGGAAGAACTTTGATGGCCACATCGCGGCCAAGACGGGAGTCGCGGGCGCGGTAAACCTCGCCCATGCCGCCCGCGCCGATGGACGACTGAATTTCATACGGACCTAGCTTTGTGCCGGAACGAAGCGCCATGCGTGGCGATGATTATATGCGAAGGGACGATTGGACGACTATGAAACGGTGGTCGCCCCGGCAGTTTCTTGCGCAGGTGAGGCGCTTGCGCCACATAATCTTGCTTCAAAGAACTCTTCCACGCGGCTCAGAACTTCATGATCGCTCTTCGACTCGTAAATCGCCTTGCGCAAGTGCGCCCCCCCGGGAACTCCGTGCGTAAACCACGAAGCGAACTGCTTCATCTTGCCGATCGCGTCGGGCAGCTCTTCTTCGACCAGCATCCGGAAATAGGTGCGGATCATCTCGTATCGGTCGGCCTCGCTAGGCTCATCGTAACGGTTCGTGGAACCCCGGACGCCCTCGTCCGGGGAGACGTCTGGGCGGAGGAATACCTGCCCTGAGCTTGTCGAATGGGCGTCCGCCCCTCCACAATACTGCTCGATCTGGCGGAATATCCACGGATTTGCCGGCGCGGTGCGGCCAATCATCACCGCGTCGCACCCCGTCTGCGTCACCATCGCGCAGGCATCTTCCGGCGTGCGAATATCGCCGTTGCCGATGACGGGAATCTTGACTGCATCTTTCACCGCCGCAATCCACTCCCAGCGGGCGCTCCCGCTGTAGCCCTGCTCGCGCGTGCGGGCATGAAGGGCAACCGCGGCCAGCCCGCAGGAATCCGCCATCCGGGCCAGTTCCACGCACACGATCTCTTCGTCATTCCATCCCGCGCGAAACTTCACGGTAAATGGAATCGACACCGCAGCTCGCACAGCTTCGAAAATGCGGCCGATCGCAGGCAGATCTCGCAGCAATCCCGATCCGCCGTTGCACTTCACCACTTTTTTCGCGGGACAGCCAAGGTTCAAATCCACGAGATCGAACCCGAGCCCTTCGACCATGCGCGCGGCGTCCGCCATCACCTGCGGGTTGCTGCCGAAAAGCTGCGCTGAGATCGGGTGTTCATCTTCATAGAAATGTAGATAGCGCTTGGCCTTCTGATCTTTCTTGCGGAGCACGCCGTCGGCCGAGGTGAACTCAGTCATGATCAGCCCGCAACCGCCGAGGTTACGGATGAAGCGGCGGAAAACCGTGTCGGTGACTCCGGCCATGGGCGCGAGCACGGTGGCGGGAGCAATTTGCACCCGGCCGATTTGAAGCGTTGTGGGGACGAGCCTCATCCGCACCGCTTCGCGGGCAGGAGCCTGCACCGAGCCTTCCGAATCGCTGCCCGCCCCACACGAATTGTCCCAGTACTTCCTCACGCTTCTATTCTACTTGGGCCCACAAAATGAAAGCCCCCGCGTAAAGCGAGGGCAATCCGTGTAAATCCGCGAATCTGTGGCCTACTTCTTGGCCGTTTCGGCAGCTTTGGCGTACTTCCGGCGGAAGCGCTCGACGCGTCCGGCAGTATCCATCAGCTTCTGCTTGCCAGTGAAGTAAGGGTGGCAGGCCGAACAGATTTCTACCGCGATATCGCCCTTATGGGTAGACCGGGTGGTAAAAGTATTGCCGCACGCGCAGTGCACGCGCACTTCGTTATAAGCGGGATGAATGGCTGCTTTCATGGGTTCCAACCTCTGTGTGAATGTTAGATTCTACAAGAATGGCGCGGGATTCAGCAACCAGACAAGCCGCCAGGTAGTGTCCTAATAGTGCAGTGTTAGGACACTACGAGCCGCCATAAACCCTCAAAACCGGAACAGATACGACACCTTCACAAAAAACTGCCGGCTGTCATTCATAAATCCCTTGGACGAGTACAATCCCGCCAGCCCCGCCGGATCGAGCATCAGATCGCGGTTCAGGTTCTGCAGATCGCTATTGTACCCGACGTAAATCGCCGTCCCCGGATGAACAAGGTAAGTCACCAAAACATCGGCGTTGAACTCTTTTTCCGTCGGGTAATAAGTATAAGGATAGGTCGTATTCCCCGGCGTGTTGGCCAGCAGCCCGTTGTACTGCAAAATCACGCGCAGCGAGAGCTGCGGCGTGAACTGCCAGTTCCACTTGCTGCGCACAATGTGGTCGTTAAAAATGCCCTTGCCCACACCTGGAATTTGCGACTGCGCAAACAGAAACGTGCTCTCGGTAGCCCGCAGGCGCTCGAACAGATAAGTGTTTTCAATCTTCAGCGGCTTCATGGGACGCAGCGTTAGCGTCCCGGTAGCCGTGTCCTGCCGCGCCAGAAACGGTAGACTGAGCGGAGGCGGCGCGTCCGGCGACGCCACATAATTTCCTCCGTCACCCCAGTGATAACTCGCGCCCGCCGTTACTTTCGTCAGAACGCTCGTCTGCACCGAGGCCCCGCTGCTGTGCTCGTGATAATCCTGATTGAAATTGACCTGACAAGAAAAGCCGAGAAAGCAGAAATCCTGCGGCCGCAAACGCTCTCTCAACTCCTCATAAGGAAACAGATAGATTATCGTCTGCCCGCGGCCCTGAATCGCCAGATACGGCTGATAGTCCGTATCCAGCCGGTTGCCCTCGTGATCGAAAACATAGCGTTGATTGATCGACGGACCCCAATCAACAACCCAGCCTCTTTTCGGACGAAACCGGTAGTCGACCGTCTGATATAAACCGCGAATGTCGACGCGATTGACGAATCCCGGAACCGTGACGAAGCCCGGACTGATGTCGTCGTAAACGCCCTCGTAAGAAAAGTGCAGCCCTTCGCGCTTCAGGTCGAGTTTGTCGGCAGGACCAGCATAATGATTCCCGTTGCCAAAATTGCCGGAGTCGAAAGGATACAGGTTGTATTCGCATGTGCTCTCAAGATTGAGGGTGTTAAAGCCCTGGAGATTGCTCGAACTGGTGATCGCCTGCGCGTCAAGGCTCCAGTTGGGGCTGAATTTCAATCGGGTGTCTACTCCGCCAACACGATTGTGCTCGCCGGTTGTCGGACATTCCCAATCGGTATAAATCGCCCCGACGCTCGACTCCTTAAAGATGTCGCGGCTCACCCGCGCGATCGTAAAGTACGAGCGAATGCCCGATAGCGCCGAAGAGCAAATCGGCGATGTGGATGGACAATAATCCGGAACCGCAAGCCCCGGAGCTCGATCATCGGACGACATCAACCCAACCGAATACGGCCCTTCTTTTCCGGTCAGCCGAATTCCGGCAGAAGGATCCTGAATGTTGCGCGTGAAAAACAAATCCAGCGGAGTGCGGAAGTAATCCTCGTTCTCAAGAAAAAACGGCCGCTTCTCAGGAAAATAGACCTCGAACCGCTGATTCACCGTAATCTGCGGATCCTCCGACTCGACCTGGCTGAAATCCGGATTCGCCGTTAGATCCAGGACAAAGTGATCTTTGATGACAAACTTCGCATCCATGCCCGCCTGGCCCTGCGCGATCGCGTCTTGAAAATACGGATTGTACGGATCGCGCTGGTCGAGTCCGCGGAAGCCGCGCATGATTCCGTAAGGAATGAGCTCGATATCCCGCCCTGGAGAAATGCCTTCAAGCCCATACAACGTAGCCGCCTGGCCCAGCCGGCCCTGAATTTTGTAGGAAATCTGCGGCCAGAAGGAATCTTCAGTCTTGCGCACGATGCCACGATACAGAATGATTCCCCACTCCTGTTTCTCGGTGGATGGAAAACGCAGGCTCTTGAACGGAATCGCCATCCAGACCACAAATCCGCGATTGGTAACTTTGCCCTTCGTATCCCAGACCGTATCGAACGAAGTATCGAAGTTGCCGCTGACCTCCTCGCGCGACGCCTCGGTCCAAATCGCATCCCACTGCACGCCCAGCGGAGTCGTTTGGAACGCGTAGGCGCGTCGGCGATCATGAAACGTATCGAGCATCACTTCGACTTCGTCGTCGTCATAAATATCTTCACGCCGCGACATGCGCGCCCGCACCTTCTTCGGATCGTCGAAACAGACGAACACCACATAGAGATTTTTTTGATCGTAGCCGAGGTAGGCGGCCGTCGGCTCCGAGACTTTTTCCCCATCGTGCGGATTACGCTGCACGAAGCCCGTGACCTTTTCCATCTGCAGCGCGGTTGCACCTTCCGGGTGCATGCTCAGAAAATCTTCCAGCACCGGAGCATGAGCCAGTCGCGGAATGGTGAGCGAAGGAGGTGCGACCACTGCCTTGGGCGCAGGCTTGATCTCAGGATTCTTGACGGCAGGCTCCGGCTCCTGAGCCGACGGCGAAGGATTCTGTCGAGTGGGCGCAGGCTTCTCACCGGGAGGCGCAGGATTCGCTTCCGGCGGCGGCGGAGGGTTCTGCGGAGTAATCTGCTGATCCTGAAGCGTGGAAGATGCGCCACCATTCTGCGCGCCGGCACTCGAGCTCTGAGCCTGGGCCGCAACCGACGTTTCCTGAGAAGAAGCTTCTGAGAGAGCAGGGAAAAGGAATATGAGAAGAACGACAACCAGATGCGCCAAGTTTGTTTTTCCGCACAGACCTCGACTCAGACGCAAAACAAGCCACTCCCATCCCCCGCCCCCCACGGGGAATTGAGCAAGATACACTATTTTTCGCGAAATGAAACAAAAAAGAATGTCTTGTTCGGAATTGCGAACAACGGGGCCGTTAAAGCATGGGCGATGAACCAGTCGAACGCAGGTTCTGGCGCGCAACCGCCGCAGCGGCACGTCCTCGCGTCAATCCCGCTCGCGCTCGCCGGCTCTCTGGGGAACCGGATTTCTGTTCGGGAAAATTGTGATGGCTGAAATGAGAGTCGCCGAAAACGTGACCTTTCGAGTGCTGGCTGGTGCCGCTGCCCTGGCGCCAATTGTCATTCGCCGCTGGACCGCCTATCGAGGCAAGCATCTGGTCATCCTTTTAATAGCCTCCGCAATCGGCATCCCGGTGCAGTTCTAATCCAGTTCAAAGGCTTCCAACTCACAACCGTATCCCACGCATCGCTCATCGTCGGCGCCTTGCCAGTGATGCTGGCATTGCGCTCGGCATTATTTCTGCACGAGAGGCTTCGTTACTTCGAATGGGGAATGCTGGCGTTCTCGGCTCTGGGCGCCCTACATTTGTTGGAATTGGGGACTGCTGCTACACGAGAATCTCGGGAATATGGCGATTCTTGGCGGGTTTCTGATTATCAGCGCGGCAGTTTATTTCAGTGCGCGGCCCGCGCCGAAAGCCACGCAAAAACTAGCTTTCAAAAAGATCCCGGGCCAGTCCCGACTGGCGAATAATCGCCATCAGCGTTCCCCTCCGTATTTCGCGATGATCAGGCACCGGAACCGTGACCGTCGAATGCTCGATCTTCTTTTGCATCGCGATATGGCTGCCTTTGCGCCGCACTTCAGAGAAGCCGTTGGCGGAGAGAATGGCGCACACTTCGCGCCCGGAGAGGACGCGCAGTTTACCCAACCTCGACCTCAAGCCGAGTTACGAACAATTCTGAGTGGCTACGCCGGGCAACTTCGGAGGCATCCGCCGTCTCCAGAAACAATTCCACCGCTTCTTGCAGATTATTGCGTGCGGATTCAATGCTGTCGCCTTGGCTTGCGACATCCAACTCCGGGCACAGGGCGACGTAACCGTCGCCTTCACGTTCGATAATCGCGGTCACCTGGCGAAGTTGCTTCATGGGCAATCCTCCGGTCTCTTTGTGACTATTCTAGAACATGAATGCAATGAGATTGGTTTCAGAACAGCGAGTTCTGCCTTCGCGGAGGAGCGATCTTAAAGTGCTCGTACGCCAGCTGCGTTGCCACCCGGCCGCGCGGCGTGCGGTTCAAAAACCCAATCTGCATCAGGAAAGGCTCGTAGATTTCTTCAATCGCATCGGGTTCCTCGGCAAGCACTGCCGCGAGCGTATTCACGCCGACCGGACCGCCTTGATATTTTTCGATGATGGTCAGCAACAGCTTGCGGTCGACCTCGTCAAAGCCATACTGATCCACCTCCAGCATCTGCAACGCCGCCTGCGCCGTCGGCAAATCAATCTTGCCCCCGCCGCGGACCTGAGCATAATCACGAACGCGTCGCAGCAGCCGGTTCGCGATTCGAGGCGTCCCACGCGACCGGCTGGCGATCTCATTTGCCCCGGCGTCGTCAATCTGAACACCCAGAATCTCCGCCGAGCGCTCTACGATCACGCGCAAGTCTTCCGGCGTGTAAAACTCCAGCCGCAGCACAATGCCAAAACGCGCACGCAGCGGCGCAGAGATCAATCCTGCACGCGTCGTAGCGCCAACAAAGGTGAACGGTTTTACTTCCAGCGTATGCGTGCGCGCCGATGGTCCCTGGCCAATAATAATGTCCAGCTTGTAATCTTCCAGCGCGGAATAAAGCAGTTCTTCGAGCACCGGCTGCAGGCGGTGAATCTCATCGATGAACAGCACCTGCTTATCCTGCAGGTTGGTGATGATCGCCGTCAGGTCGCCTTTGATCTGCAGCAGCGGCGCAGCGGTCGGCTGAAAGTGAACGCCCAGTTCGTTGGCGATAATATTCGCCAGCGTCGTCTTGCCCAGGCCCGGAGGACCATAGAGCAGAACGTGGTCCATCGCCTCGCCGCGCGAGCGCGCCGCCTCGATAGCCACGGCCAGGTTTTCCTTCACCTTATTCTGCCCGATAAATTCCTTCAGCCGCTGCGGACGCAGCTTCAGCTCAAAAGACGAATCGTCGCCGACTGGAGCAGCCGAAACCAGCCGCTCGCGGTTCGCTTCAGGATCAGGAAGATTTCTGGCAGCAGCCACTGGCCGGATATTACCACGTTACGAACTACTGTTCTGCACTTCTCGGCACGTTCTAATTTCGCCCATAACCTTTTCGCTCGCCCGGTCGTTATCTGTACGCGATGGGATTAGTGTGGCCACTTCGCAAACTGCCGCAGCACCCGTTAAGCGTGTACACTGGATTCCCACCTGACCCTGAGGCAGTCGCATCGTCAAAAAACGCTATGGCCGTAGGCATTCGGACTGTCGAACTTCGCAAGGTGTACAACTCTTCGCCGCCGATGGGGGCGACAGGCTTCGGTCCGCGCGGCAGCGCCAAAGGTTCCAAGCAGCCGAAGGTTCAAGTGGCCGCGTTCGACGGGCTCGCGCTCGAAGTCGCCGGAGGCGAGATCTTCGGCCTCCTCGGCCCTAACGGCGCCGGCAAGTCAACCACGGTAGGCGTGCTCACAACACGCGTGCGGCCCACCAGCGGCCAGGCTTGGATTGGCGATTACGAAGTGTGGAAGCATCAGGTGGTGGTCAAGCGGCTGATTGGCGTGGTGCCGCAGCGGCCCAATCTCGACTTTTCTCTAACCGCGCACGAAATTCTGTCCTTCCACGGCGCCTATTTCGGTCAAGGCTCGAAGGAGCGCAACGAGCGCGCGGCTGCGCTGCTAGAAAAATTCAAGCTCACCGATCGCGCCAATCAGATGGTCCGCGGCTTCTCTGGCGGCATGATGCAGCGCCTCTCCATCGCCCGCGCCATGATGCACGATCCGCAAGTTCTGTTCCTGGACGAACCCAGCGCCGGCCTCGATCCCCAGACGCGCATTCTTCTCTGGGAGATTATTCGCGAATACAACACGGCGGGAAAAACGGTCCTGCTCACCACGCACAACATGGAGGAAGCCGATGCGCTCTGCCAGCGGCTGGCGATCGTTGATCACGGACGCGTCATTGCCAAGGGCACGCCGAACGAATTGAAAGCGTCGATCCCCGGCGGATACCTGTTACGTCTGCGTTTTGGCAAGCAGCCTGACGACCTGCTGCAGCGCCTGCAATCGCTCAACGGAGTGCGCGAGGTACGCTCCGCCGATGGAACCGGCACCGACGTTTACGCCGACCGCGGCGGCTCGCTCATCCCCGAGATCGCCAGCCTGGCGGCTAGTTCCGGCGCTGAACTCCACGATGTTCACATCTCCGAGCCCAGCCTTGAAAACCTGTTCCTACACCACACCGGAAGGAGCCTGCGCGATTGAACTGGAAAACTTTTGGCGCCCTGCTCGTCCGCGACGCCCACGTGGCTCGCCGCAATGGATTTCAATTGCTGCTGCAAACCTTCCTGCAGCCGCTGATGTTCGTCTTCATCTTCGGCCGCGTCATGGTGCAAAGCGGCTACATGCCGCCGCAATATAAGAGCCTGCTGCTGCCCGGCATCATGGCCATCAGCATGATTTTCACTGGAGTGTGGGCGGTAGCCATGCCGGTGATTGCCGAGTTTCAGTTCACCAAAGAAATCGAAGATCGATTACTCGCGCCGATCGAGAACGGCTGGCTAGCCGTAGAAAAAATAATCGCAGGCATGGTGCAGGCGCTGATCGCGGGGCTGGTGGTAATTCCGCTGGCGTGGCTGCTGCTGCGCCCGGTCGAACTCGATATCAACCCGCTAGGCTTCGCCGCAGTCACGCTTCTTGTCGCATTATTCTCCGCGGCCGGAGGCTTGGCGCTGGGTTGCAGCGTAAATCAGCAGCACATCGGCCTGATGTTCAGCATGGTGCTGACGCCGATGATCTTCTTCGGCTGCACCTATTACCCCTGGAGCGCGCTGAACACTTTTCCGATCTTGCAGAAAATCGTGCTGATCAATCCGCTGGTCTATGCGAGTGAAGGCCTGCGGGCCACACTGGTGCCGAAATTTCCCCATCTCTCCAGCATCGCCGTGTTCGCAGCGTTACTATTCTTCGATCTACTGCTCCTCTTCATTGGCCTGCGAAAGTTCGAGGGCAAATCCGTAAGCTGACCAAGTTCAGTGAAGGAATTTGAGAATGTGTGAACAGCCGTCCTCCGGCTATCCGACGACGGCCGAGCTGCGTGAACGCAACCGTGTCATCGCACATGCCATTCCCCGTAGTTTCTTTGGCCCCTTGTGGTGGATTCACGGCGCTGGTTGAATACCATTATATATGTTGATAAATAATGCTATAATATGGCTCGTATGCCACTTAGTATAAAGAGCTTAGATACCGAGCGTCTAGTTCGCGAGATCGCCGCCAAGACCGGCGAGTCTCTAACTGGCGCGATTCAAACCGCGCTTGAAGAGCGCCTGGAGCGGCTGAACCGCGAGCAGCGCAGCCGCAACCTGATGAGTCAACTAGAAGAAATCCTGCACCGGGTAGATCGATTGCCGGTCCTCGATTCCAGCACGCCGGACGAGATCGTAGGCTACGACGAGCACGGACTCCCAAGCTAATCGCAATGGTCATCGACACCTCAGCCTTGGCGGCAATTCTATTCCGCGAACCCGAACGGCAGAAATTTCTGGAAGCCATTATTGCCGACGGAAGCCGGCTAGTCTCCGCAGCAACCATGCTCGAAGCCGGAATCGTGATCGAAGGCCGGCAAGGAGAAGCCGCTGGCCGCGAGTTCGACCTTTTTGCAGTGCGCGCCGGACTACAAGTGGTCCCCTTCGACGCCGAACTGTCGGAAATTGCCCGCTCCGCCTGGCGCAAATACGGCAAGGGTAGACATCCAGCAGGCCTGAATCTTGGCGATTGCTTCTCGTACGCCCTGGCGAAGGCGACCGGCGAGCGCTTGCTGGCCAAGGGTACGGACTTCGCCAGCACGGACGCGCTCATTCATTCCTAGCAGGCCGCTGAAAACCCCGCCTCGGGCCGGTTTTGGGAAGGGCACGACTTCAGTCGTGCCGTTAAGCCCTCCAAAACCAACCGCGCTTCAGCGCCCGAGGTTTGGCCGTAAGATTCTCGTCCAGCTTGACCCTCATCGGGTTTCATGGCTGGCGGGCACGGGCAAGTCTTCTTCCGCGGAAGCAGCAGCGAATGAGATCGCCGCCCCAACATCCTCAGCTTTCAAGCTGGGGAAATCGGCCAGAATTTCCTCGATGCTGTCTCCCTCAGCCAAGCTGGCCAGGACAGTCCGAAGCGTAACGCGCGTGCCCCGAAACACGGGTTCACGGCCGCAGATTTGCGGATCGCGGACGATGCGTTCGTGAAGGAAATCTGGCATTTCGAATACGATTATAACGTTGGAGACCTCGACGAGGCGCGATTCTCGCGTTTGACGAGCCGCCGCGCAAAACTGGCGAAGTTGCAGAGGGCCTAAGAGTGAATAGCCTATGCGGCGATCTCACATAAGTGGCAAGAAAGAAAACGACGACGCAGACGAGGCGATGTCCTGGGCAGTCGAAAAGATGCGGGATCTGCGCCGAAGCATCCAGAAGGCCACCGGAAAAGCTGACGAGGGGTGGTTCGGCAATCTCCTTTTAGGGATTCTCAACTGCGCCCTGCTGGACTACTGTTCCGTCACCTTGGGCGCCCAGAAGTCTGTGTATCTGGCCGCGTGGTCGTGCCGGAATCTCTTGGAGTTGAAGGTTATCACGACCTACGTCTTGGCATCGAAGGACAACGCCTTTGACTTTAGAGGTGAACTCGTAATCGACGCCAAAGAGTTCTATGAGGCAATGACCAGACACCATCATGCCTCGCACAAGAAACTGCTTTCCATGTTGTCTGAGATGTCGCAGACCGAGAAAGGCCCCGTGAGGGAGATGCTGCAACAAGCGCTGAGGAGAGAGGTAGAACGTGGTCCGGAAACAGGCGCAACAGACGCAGAAGCTGCGATCTACCGGCAGCTCATAGTCGATTTTGGTCTCAAGGAGAGCGCCACTCCCAAAAGAACCAGCCAGATTGCTCGCCTAGTGAACCAGAGCGAGGACTTTGATCCCATGTTCAAGATTTGTTCAAAGATCATGCACAGGACTGTCATGTCGATTGCGTCTACTGTTACGCCCGCGAGCCTCGACGCGGTGATTCCACTTCTGTCCAATTCGGGCTCCACGGATCTGCTGACGATTTATGGATTAATCGATGGACATTTCAAGAAACGGGGCATCCGGCCTCCTGCAACCTGAGCGCCGTTCACTCTTCTTCTTCCTTCACCTCCCCCGCTCCGCCTTAGCATTCTCAGTGATCTTCTCCTGCAACTTGAGGCGTTTAGCAGGTGTGAGCGAAGCGGGAGCCCGCTGCCGAGATCCTGAGCGTAGCGAAGGTCCTATTCTTCTTCCTCTTTGACCTCACCCCGCTCCGCCCGAGCCTTCTCAATAATCTTCTCCTGCAACTGCCCCGGCACGGTGTCGTAGTGATGCATCTCCATATTGAACGACCCGCGGCCCTGCGTCATCGAAGTCAAATCCACGCCGTAGGTGAGCATCTCGGCCATGGGCACTTCGGCTTTCACGATGGTGTTGCCGCCCTTGTTGTCCATGCCCTGGATGCGGCCGCGGCGGCTGTTCAGGTCGCCCATGATCGAGCCGGCAAAATCGTCGGGCACGGTAATCTCGACCTGCATCACCGGCTCCAGGATCGTAGGCTTCGCTTGCTCCATCGCCTTCCTGAACGCAATGCGGCCCGCCATCTGGAACGACAAGTCGTTCGAATCCACATCGTGGTACGAACCGTCGTAGAGAATCACCCGGAAATCGACCACCGGAAATCCCGCCAGATAACCGCGCGCCGCCGCGTCTTTGATTCCTTTTTCGATGGCCGGAATATAGTTCTTCGGAATCGCGCCGCCGAAAATATCGTTGACGAACTCAAACTGGCCGCCCCGCGCCAGCGGCTCCATCTTGATTTTGCAATCGCCATACTGGCCGTGGCCGCCGGTCTGCTTCTTGTGTCGTCCCTGCACGTCAGCCTTGGCGCGAATCGTCTCGCGATACGGCACCTTCGGCGCTTTCAAAACCACTTCCGTGTGGTAACGCTTCTTCAACTTCGCAACCGTCACTTCGATGTACTGCTGCCCGGTTCCGGCGATCAGGAATTCCTTTGTCTGCGCATCGCGGAAGAAGCGCAGCATGGCATCTTCTTCCATCAGCTTGTGGATGCCGGGCCCCAGCTTGTCTTCATCGGCGCGGGACTTCGGTTCGATGGCGAAGGTAATCGCCGGCTCAGCCAGCTTTACCCGCGGATACTGAATGGGCGCGGCTTTGTCTCCAAGCGTGTCGCCGGTAAGCGTGTCTTTTAATTTCGCAACCGCACCGATGTCGCCCGCATGTAGCTCATTCACCGGAACCGCAGTCTTCCCCTGCATGATGGAAATGTGCGAAAGCTTCTCTGCCGAATTGCGCGAAAAATTTTGCACCGTCGCTTCGTTCTTAAGAACACCGGAAAAAACCTTGAAATACGAAATGCGTCCGGCAAAAGCGTCGGAGACGGTTTTAAACACGTATAAAGAAACCGGCTCGGCATCGGTCTCATGACGCTTCGGCGCATCTCCGTTTCCGGAAGCCGCCGGCTCTCCCTGCACCCATTCGTGCTCGGAAGGCGCGGGCGTGTAATCGACGATGAAATCCATCACCCGGTCCGCGCCAATGTTGCCCAGCCCGGAAGCAAAAATGACCGGAAAAATCTTGTCTTCGCGAATGGCATTGTGCAGAGCCGGAACCAGATCCTCTTCCGGCAGCGTGCCCGCCTCGAAAAACTTCTCCATCAGCTTGTCGTCGCCCTCGGCGACCAACTCGACCAGCTTCTCGTGCGCCGCCTGCGCCTGCTCCTTTAAATTCGCAGGAATCTCCGTCTCTTTCCCCTTGCCATTTCCGCCGAGTTCATACGTGTAAGCCTTCATGCGCACCAGATCGATCACGCCCGACAAATTCTTCTCTGCTCCAATCGGCAGCTCGATCGGAATCACATCGCGCCCAAATGCCGACCTCAACGACTCCAGCACGCGCTCGGCATTCGCCCGGTCGCGGTCCATGCGATTCACCACAATCAGCCGAGGCGTCTTGTATTCTTCGCAATCGTTCCAAACTTTCTGCGTCACCACTTCCACTCCGGCCACACCGTCCACCACCACGATCGCCGCATCCACCACCGGCAGCACCATCTTCGCCTCGTGGACAAACATGTTGAAACCCGGCGTATCGAGAATATTGATCTTCGTCTTGCCCCACTCGGCATACGCCGGCGTGGCCGAAATCGACATCTGGCGGGCAATTTCTTCTTCGTCGTAGTCGGTCACCGACGAACCGTCATCCACCCGCCCCAGCCGCGGCGTGGCTCCCGCGGTCGAGAGCATGGCCGACACCAGCGTGGTTTTGCCGGCCTTGCCGTGGCCGACAATCGCAACATTACGAATATTTTCTCCAGAATAAATTTTCACTTGAGGCTCCTTCGCAGGCGTGGAAGAAAGACAAGGCCCTGAAGAGAATGAGTGCAGTAGACAGGCCAGCCCAACATCACCCGCCAAAACCTAGGATGCTACCACGCGGGCAGCAGACGCCTCAACTGAGGGAAGGGCTCGGTAGTGTCCTAACTATTAGGACACTACCAAAGGGCTCCCTAGCCTTGACTTTCCTCCGCCAGCCGGGGCATGATGAGGGCCTTCCCCGCAACATCAAGAGATACTCCACCCGGCCAAGCCGAAGGGTCGCGCTTTGGTTGCGAGACGTGGGATGACCCTGCAAGGTCCAGCATCGTAGAAGAGCAAAAGCCCCGAGCTTGACTCGGGGCTTTTCATGATACCGACACCGTCTGCCAGACATTCTTATGATAAGTCGACCGCAGACATTGTCAAGCACTTTGCTCGTCGTCGAGTGACCCGAGGAGGGCAAGGGAGTCGAACCCTAGCGGCTGAAAAGCCACTCGACCGTCTGGCAGACGGTGTCCAGTACCCACTGGCAATACCCTCCTAAACGCCGTCTGCCACTGGCGATTCTAGAAGGTGGCATCAACGAACCGCGCAACCGGATGTAAATATTTTGGGAGGTAGTACCAATTCGGGAGCACAAACAAGGCACGGCCGAAGCCGCGCCTCTACTAACTTGTTCTCTGTGCCTCTGTGGTTGGGAAAGAACTGGTCGGACGAACGCGTCCGCCCCCCACGGAATTGCTAGTCTCTTACTCCATCCATAAACGCCCGCAATTTCCGCGACCGCGATGGATGTCTTAGCTTCCGCAGCGCCTTAGCCTCAATCTGGCGGATGCGTTCACGCGTAACCGCGAACGACTGGCCAACTTCTTCTAACGTATGTTCGCTGCCGTCCTCAAGACCAAATCGCATCTTGATGACTTTTTCTTCGCGCGGCGTCAGCGTGCGCAGAGACCTGTCCGGTCTGGTCCTTCAGATTCACGTTGATCACCGCTTCCGCCGGCGAGACCACAGCGCGGTCTTCGATGAAGTCGCCGAGATGCGAATCTTCTTCTTCGCCGATCGGCGTTTCGAGCGAGATCGGCTCCTGCGCGATCTTCAGCACCTTCCGAACTTTCGCCACAGGAATATCCATGCGCTTGGCGATTTCTTCCGACGTAGGTTCGCGCCCCAGTTCCTGCACCAGTTGCCGCGAGGTGCGGATCAGCTTGTTGATGGTTTCGATCATGTGCACCGGAATGCGGATGGTGCGCGCCTGATCAGCAATTGCACGAGTAATCGCCTGCCGAATCCACCACGTGGCATAAGTTGAAAACTTATACCCGCGGCGGTATTCAAATTTGTCCACGGCCTTCATCAGTCCGATGTTGCCTTCCTGAATCAGGTCGAGGAACTGCAGGCCGCGATTGGTGTACTTTTTCGCGATCGACACGACGAGACGCAGGTTGGCCTCGATCAACTCGCGCTTGGCCTGCTCGGCGTCCATGTCGCCCTGGATGATCTCGCGCTGCGTACGCTTGAGCTCCAGAAACAACACGCCGGCTTCCTGCTCGAGCTTTTCGATTTCGCCGCGCACCGAGCGCGCCTGCCGCCGATACTCTTTTTTCTGATCTTCGCTGCGCGTAGCGTCGGCCTTGCGCTCGAGGTTCTGCGCCTGGCGATCGAGCGAGCGCATGGCATCGACCGTTTTGTTCAGACGATCGATCAGCCGCTTGCGCTCGGCGTTGGTGAACCCCAGCTTGCGCACAGCAATCGATAACCGAACAATCGCGCGCGCAAGATTACGCCGCGCCCGCCGGTGGTCCTTCGGGCGCTTCTTCAGCGAAACCGCGTTGTATTTTTCCTGCAAGACGCCAACTTTCTTGTACAGCTTCTCCATGGCGTCGATCTTGCCGGTAAATTCGTTTAACCGGTTTTGCAGGATTTCGTCGGTGATCTCTTCTTCGTCGAAGGTGACGACCTCTTTGATTGATCTGACATTTCTCTTGAGGTCTTCACCCAAAGTGAGCAGTTCGTGTATCACGATCGGAGATCGCGAGAGCGCCTTCAGCACGCGCAACTGCCCGCGCTCGATGCGCTTCGCGATTTCGACTTCGCCTTCGCGCGTAAGCAAAGGCACGGTTCCCATCTCGCGCAGATACATGCGGACGGGGTCGTTCGTCTTCTCCATCGCGCCCGGAGTAAGGTCGAGCTCAACGTCCTCGCTCTCTTCGAGGTCTTCAAACTTGCGGTCCAGCGCGGAAGAAGGCGGTTTTGGGCCTTCGAGCACGTCAATGCCTTGCGTGCCAATCGTAGTCAGCAGGTCGTCCAGGTCCTCAGGGCTGTGCACGTCGTGCGGTATCAAGTCATTGACTTGATCGTAGGTTAGGTAGCCCTTTTCTTTGCCTGCGTCGACCAGCTTTTGAATGTCGTTATATTTGTCGTCAAGTGCCAAGAAGCGTTTTCCTCAAATTCGTCAATTCGCTCGCAAAGGAGCGTGTGGTAAAGTTGTTTCGCTGGGTGGGATCTGGGATCGTGCGGAGTTGTGCACCTAGCACAAACTTACAGAGTTTAGCACGTAAGTGCCCCACTGTCTATCGTTTGTCCGCCTCTTCGACCGTCAGCCCGCCGCTATCCCTAGTTCTGCTAAATACTTAGATGGCATTTGACGCCGTTTTGTTTCAAGCAGTTTTCTGCGATTCGAGCGCTATCTTCGCGCCCGTTTCGGCCAGATTCGGGTCCCGCAAGGAGCGGTTCAGCCGCTCGACCTCGAGCAGCAACTCCTTCATGCGTACTTTATCGTCGCTGAGGCCCGGTTTCTTCAGTTCGCGCTGCAACTGCTCGAGCTGCCGGCGCAGGTGAATCCGGCGCAGGGCGCGGACTGCGCCTTCCAGGCGGTCGGCGGTCAGTTCTTCTTCTTCGTTCATCAGGATCGAGGCCAGCGTCCGGCGGTCGCCTTCGGAGCATTCGACTGCCATCGCGTCGGCGGTTTCGGGGCCTGCGCTAAGTAGTGCATCGATCAAGGATTCCGTTGCAAGTCCGCGATGCAGGTTTTCGCTTTGCAATACGTAGAACGCCTGGCGTGCGGGATCGAATTCGTCGTCGGCCCCGTCGCGCGCTGACGAATATTCGGCTTCGGCCTGCATCTGCCGCGACGATGCCAAAGCGCGAATCAGAATTCGTTCGGCGTCAGTGGCCTGGATTTGCCGCGCGGATTTCACGGCTGAAGCCGCGCGGTCCGTGGCCGCGTGGCGAAGCTCCTGCCGCAGCACGGCGGAATCGATGCCGAGCTTCTGCGCCATCTCCTGCGCGAGTTCGTCGCGGACGATGCGATTCGGAATGCGCTGAATGTGAGGCAAAAGATAATTCACCGCTTTTACTTTGCCTTCGGGAGTGCGCACCGGGAACTGGCTGCGCGCGCGGTCGATGAGGTAGTCGAAGTATTTTTGCGAGCCGCGCAAGGCTTCGCTGTATGCGTCTCGACCTTTGCGGCGGATGTAGAGATCGGGATCGAATCCCTGCTCCAAAGTGAGCACGCGAATCTGAAATTCTTCTTGCACCAGCAGGCCGAGCGTGCGCTCGGTGGCTTTCGCGCCCGCCGTGTCGGGATCGAAATTGACCAGAACATTCTTGCTGAAACGGCTGAGCAGCTTGGCCTGCATCTCGGTAAACGCCGTGCCGGAGCTGGCGATGACGTTGTGAAATCCGGCGGCGAAGACGGAGATGCAATCCATCTGGCCCTCGACCAGGATCGCGTAGTCAAGCTTGCGGATGGCTTCTTTCGCGCGATCGAGATTGAACAGAACCCGGCTCTTCGAATAGATCGCGGTCTCGGGCGAGTTGAGATATTTCGGTCCGGCTTTTTCGTCGGTTGAAAGCGTGCGTCCGGTGAAGGCGATGATTTTGCCCGCGTCATTGGTGATGGGGAACAGGACGCGGTTGCGGAATTTGGAGTAGACGGCTCCCGGCTTCCGGTTTCCGGCTTCAGGCTTTGAGGGCTCGGGTTGCTGCGCTGGGACATCAACGTCCCCGCCCTGTCCGTCCAAAAGAGGGACGGACAAGGACGGCACACCGAGTTCTTCCGGACGCCGGACGCCGGACGCCGCATCTTCCTTCCACGAAAACAATCCGCTCTCGCGCAGAACTTCCTCGCTGAACTCGTTCGCCAACCGATCGCGCAGAAGGAATCCAGAATCCGGGGCGAAGCCGATGCGGAACTGCGCAATCGTCTTTTCGTCCAGCCCGCGTCCGGCCAGGTATTCGCGCGCGCGTGCCCCTTCGGGACGCTTCAGGCAGTCCTGAAAAAAAGCCGCCGCGCGCTCGTGTATATCGAGCAACTGGCCGCGCAGGCGCGCTTCTTTGGCCTCGTTGGGAGAAGAAAAACTCGCCTTGGGCAGCGGAATGCCGACCTTCTGCGCCACCAGTCGCACGGATTCCGGGAAAGTGATGTTCTCGATCTTCTGGACGAACTTGAAAACGTCGCCCGACTCGCCGCAGCCGAAGCAGTGATAGAACTGCCGCGTAGCGTGCACGGAGAACGACGGCGTCTTCTCGCCATGAAACGGGCACAGCCCGGAAAAATTCTGCGCCCCAGCTTTTTTCAGCTTGACGTAGTCGCCGACAATGCGGACGATATCCGCCTGCTGCTTGACCGTGTACGCGAAATCGCCGGGGTTGGCCATGTAGGAAAGTTACACTGCTCCGACAGGATTGTGGGGCATAAGAAGGCTGATTGGAATATACGCGGGGCGGATTGTTGTGGAGAAGTTGTGGGAAATGAGGGTTAGCGGTTGAGGGGATTGGAAAACTTCGGTCGGCCCGGGATATAGCTAGAGTGGTGGCGTGGCAAACAGAATACAAGACCCTTCGGGAGCCGGACTAATTATACTGTAGTCAATTCTGTTTCGCTTTCGCGGACGCTATGAATGCAGACAAAGATCTTGATGGACCGCTCGTAAATCCAATGCGCTTTGCGCGCATTGCGCAAAGTGAACTCCTAGGTAGTAGCAAGGTGCGCAATCGTAAGGTTTCGCTGCGATATTCAATGCAACCGGTAGGGGATTTTCTGTCCCGGATTTGGGCACTTTATGGTCCTCCGAATTCCGTGGAATTTGAAGGTTTCTCCTTTGCTTTTCGTGACACCGAGACAGGCATCTCCTTTAGCGCCTATAGCGCAGGCAGCGGACCGGCGTTCGGCGGATTTCCTCTTGATCGAGAGCGCCTGCCGCCGGTACTCGATCAGTTCGAGGCTATGCTGAATGAGGCCACACCCGCAGACTGCCAAATCGAATATGAGACCGATTTCGGGCTATATCGCTCAGGATCGAGGAACGGAAAACCCTTCGACGAAGAAGTCGCAGAGAAGAGATGAATTCGCCTTGACCTTCGACCTCTGAGTTATGGGTAGGGATGTTTCGACTGCGGGCATCGCCTATCGGCGATGCCCTTCGCTCAACATGACGGAGGTCTGCAGCTCTTATGACTTGGGAGTCCTCGTCAGTGTCATGCTGAGCGGAGGAGGGCCGTCCGCAGGACGGGCCTCCGGAGTCGAAGCATCCCTACCCTTACTCCGCTCCATCCATGGATACCACTCTCTTGCCAGATCCACCCAATGTGGATTTCGAGACTCGATGAGGGCGATTTTCTTTTTCCGGCTCCAGCCTTTCAATTGCTTTTCGCGGGCTATGGCTTTGTGGACGTCGTCATACGAGGCCCAGTACAGAAGGCGCTCAACCCCGTATTTGTCGGTGAATCCTTCCTTCAGATGGAACTTGTGTTCGAAGACTCGCTTGTGCAAATTACCGCTGAAGCCTATATATAGCGTGCCCGAGAGACTGCCCATAATGTAGACGCAGTAATACCGGCGGTCGCGCATGCTCGGAGGATGGCATCTTCTCGTCGTGGCCCGTTGTGATATCTGTCACATGGACGTCGCCGCGCTCCAATTCGGGATCGTGCCTGGGGTAGGGATGTTTCGACTGCGGTCATCGCCTGACGGCGATGCCCTTCGCTCAACATGACAGGGGTTTGCCGCGTTGTTAGGAGGGAGTTCTCTGTCATGCTGAGCGGAGGAGGGCCGTCCGTAGGACGGGCCTCCGGAGTCGAAGCATCCCTACCTTCACCCGGCTCCATCCATGGACCTGGCGCAGGGCTTCGCGGGCCATGTTTATCTTCCCGGCCACGGTGCATCCGGATCGACAGCCCTCCGAATCATTTCCACCACCTGCCGCATTCGCGTGGAAGACAACATGCGCCGCTGAGGATCGATCAGAGACTCCTTCTGCAGAACCTGAATGAAGTGTCCTTTGAGATAAGAAGTCTGCGGTAGTCCGGTTTCGCCTGGAGAAAGCGACAACGTTGTCGGGCCGTTCTCGCCGTAGCTTCCGAATGGCACGATCAGGATGGACGAGGCGCGGTCGCTGAGGTTGCGATTGTCGAGCGATACGACGACTACCCAGTGCCGCTTGGGAGCGTCTTCCAAATATGCAGTCCAGATCTCTCCGCGGCGGGGTTTAGGGTTCGCGGTCAAAGTCGATTCCCTTTGCGCTGCCGGCTAACGCGGCGCCCAGCCGGTTCTCTTCTTCCTCTTCTTCCGGCGTCATGTTGTCGAAATACGCGGCTGTGTCGCGGGCGAGGCGCTCGCGGTTTTCGTAGACGAGAAGCCTTTGGATGGACAGATCGATCGCCTCAGCCAGATTGCGGGCTTCGCCGGCTTTGATCAGCTTTTCGAGGTGGGCTAGGGTTTCGGCGGAAACCGTTGTGGATATTTTCTGCCGGGTTATGCGAGGGGATGTCGCCATTTCATCCTCCGGTTATAGGATAGTTTATCACGCGGTACACCCTACTTTCGCAAGATACAGTTATACCCATAAGTAATTGCAAACAATAGGGATGTTTCGACTGCGGTCATCGCCTATCGGCGATGCCCTCCGCTCAACATGACAGAGTTCTCTCTGCGTTTATGGCTTCTGAGGCTTTTCCCCTGTCATGCTGAGCGGAGGAGGGCCGTCCGTAGGACGGGCCTCCGGAGCCGAAGCATCCCTACCTTCACCCGGCTCCATCCATGGATACCACTCGCTTGCCAGGTCCAGCCAATGCGGATTTCTCGATTTAATGAGGGCGATTTTCTTTTTTCGACTCCAGCCTTTGAGTTGTTTTTCGCGGGCTATGGCTTTGTGTACGTCGTCATACGATGCAAAGTAGAGAAGCCGTTCTACGGCATACTTCGCGGTAAAGCCTTCTCGGCGGTGGACCTTGTGCTCGAAGACACGCTTATGGAGATTTCCACTGAAGCCGACATACAAAGTTCCGGACAGACTGCCCATGATGTAGACGCAGTAATAACGGCGGTCGCGGGGCATGCTTCGGAGGATTGCACGGGCTGGTCTCCTTTTTTGTGATGTCGGTCACATGGAAGGGTTTCCGTGCTCCGATTTGGGACTGGGTGCGGGTAGGGATGTTTCGACTGCGGTCATCGCCTATCGGCGATGCCCTCCGCTCAACATGACAGGGCTGTGCCTACGACAGGGCTACACCCTCAACTGCACCACCGTAGCCCCACGCCCACCCTCATTCTGCGGAGGCTCGGCCACTGACTCCACGTGCGGGTGCTGTTGCAAAGCCTGGCGCAGGGCTTTGCGGAGGATGCCCATGCCGCTGCCGTGGACTACGCGGACGCGGGGCAGTCCGGCGAGGAAGGCGCGGTCGACGAATTTCTCGACTTCGCGCGTGGCGTCGTCGACGTTGTAGCCGATGACGTTGAGTTCCGAAGGCACGTTCTCGTTTTCGTTGGCGATGGAGACGGAGATGCCGCGGGCGCGCGCGGCTTTCACGGGAGAATCGGCGGCGCGGGCTGTCGAAAAACTGGTCAGCACTTCGGCGATGTCTTGGCGCGCGATCTTCATCTTCATCGCGCCCATTTCCACTTCGAAGTGATCGCCGTCAATCTGGCGTGAGATGCGCGCGGAGCGGCCTGTTGATTTCAGGCGGACAGTATCGCCCTGGCCGACTTGTTTAACTATCTTGGGCTGGGCGTGCGGGTCGTTCTCATCGGCGCCAGTCGAGTGCGCGACTACCGTGGAGTCAAACTGTTCGCGAAATTCGCGCCGCAGTTTGGCGATGCGACGTTCCGCGTCCTTCGCGGCTTTTTGCGCGGCGGTGCGGTCTTGGATTGCGTTGACAGCCTCGCGGGCGTGGAATTCGAAGTCACGGAGCAGGGTGTCCAGTTTCTTTTCCAGTTCGCGGACTTTGGTCTGCTGGGTCGTTTTTCCTTCGGTTGTTAGGCGTTGTTTCTCGCGGTCAAGTTCTTGCTGGCTTTGCTTTAGGCTCAAGCGTTCGCGAGCGGCCTCGCGAAGTTCGGCGTGGAGCTTGTCGAGAAATTCGCCTACGTCGCGGGCCTGCGAAGTCATCTTCGCGCGAGCAGCCTCGATAATTGCCGGATTCAGTCCGAGGCGCTGCGCGATGTTGATTCCGGCGGAGGCTCCGGGCACGCCGATTTTCAGTTCGTAGGTTGGCTGCAGAGTGGCTTCGTTGAAGCCGACCGATGCGTTGAGCACTCCTGGCGTGTTCGCGCCGTAGACTTTCAGAGACGTGTGATGCGTGGAGATCACCGTTACGCAGCCGATATGCACGAAGTGCGCGGCTATGGCTACGGCTAGCGCCGCACCTTCTTCGGGATCGGTTGCCGAGCCGAGTTCGTCGAGCAATACGAGGGATCTCGCCGTTGCCGTGCGCGAGATGAAATCGATATTGGTGAAGTGCGCGGAGAAAGTGGAAAGATTTTGCTCGATCGACTGATAGTCGCCGATGTCGGCAAGAACGGCGTCGAAGATGGGAAGTTCGGCCCGGTCGGCGGGGACGGGTATGCCGGATTGGGCCATGAGCGAGAGCAGGCCAATGGTTTTTAGCGTAACCGTTTTGCCGCCGGTGTTGGGGCCGGTGATGACTAACTGGCGATGCGGGCTTTCGAGTTCGACGGTGATAGGGACGATGTTGAGGCCCTTTAGCTTTAGGTTGCGTTCCAGCAGCGGATGGCGCGCGTTGTGCAGAATTAGGCTTTGCTGATCTACGGTTTCGCTAGGGGCTCCCGAGATTGCGCTCGCTTCCCCCTCGGCTTCGCTCGGGGCTTCGGCTAAAGCTGGGCGGACGAGGCGTCCGCCGCTCCATTTTGCGGCGACGCAGTTGTAGTCTTCAGCGAAGCGGGCTTTGGCAAATTGAAGTTCCAGTTCGGCGAGAACTTCTGTTGAAGCTGCGATCTGTTCCGCGTTCTCACCGATGCGGCGCGTCATCTCGAGCAGAATGCGGTGAATTTCTGCCTGCTCTTCATCGAGCAGTCGGACGAGCTCGTTGTTCTGCTCAATCGTCTCCAAAGGCTCGATAAACACTGTCTGCCCGCTCGAACTCGCGCCGTGCACCACGCCCTGCACGCGGCGCTTCTGTTCGATCTTCACCGGAATCACGAAGCGCTCGCCGCGAATGGTGATCAACTCATCCTGAACTGCGCCGCCGTCGGACAGTCGGCGAAGATAGCCTTGCAGCGACTCCTGAATGCCGCGGCGCTGTTTCTCGATTTCGCGACGGACGCGGGCAAGTTCCGGAGAGGCGCGGTCTTCCAGCGTTCCATCGGGCTCGATTTTATTGCGGAAGAAGCGCAGGAAGTCGGAGAAATCGGGTATGCCCGCAGTCAGCGCTCGAACCCAATTCCACTCCGTCCGCATGCTGGCGGGAGGGTGGAAAGCGATCATGCGCCATTCTTCGGCGCGATCGACTACGCGAATGACCTCACGAATCTCCTGAGTTTCGAGCACCGCGCCCACGATGCGCGATTTTTCAATCGCCTTCGAAACATCCATTAAGGCGGCAAAATCGAAGCTTCCGCCGACGCGGCGAAACTCGCGGATTTCCTCCGTGAGCTCTTGCTGCACGGAAATCCAGGCTGCATCGAGCGAGGGCGCGAGGGCGGCAACTTTCCTCCGGCCAAGCGGCGAAGAAGCGTAGCCGCGAAGCAATTCGCGCAGCGCATCGAACTCAAGCACGCGTGCGGAGTTGTGGATCAGTGCCTGTGACATCAGGGTTATGTTACAGGAGCAGCCGCACCCAGGCTCACGCGGATCTAGACCTGCGCCGCAGCCAGGGCCTGGGAATCGGCCTTCCGCACGGGCAGACGCAGAATGAAGCACGCGCCGCCCTCCGGATTGTTATGGCAGGTGATCTGCCCATCGTGATCCTGGACCACCCCGTACACGGCGCTCAGGCCAAGGCCGGTTCCCTTGCCGATGGGCTTGGTCGTGTAGAAAGGATCGAACACGCGATGTGGTTCCTTGATGCCCGGCCCGCTGTCGCGGAACTGCAGGACGATCTCTTCCCGGTGCATCTGTGCGCTCACTCGCAGCAGTCCTCCGCCTTTTTCCTCCAGCGCGTCCACAGCATTCTCCATGATCTGGACAAACGCCTGGAACAACTGGTGGCCGTCGCCCCAAACTTTTGGCAGATTGGGTTCAAGCGCGGTTTCGATGCGAATCTTGTGATCGTGCAGATGCAGATCGCGCATCTGCAGGCTGCGTTGCAGCAGCATGTGCAGGTCCACCATGGTTTTTTCGCCCGAGCGTTGTTGCGCAAAGCTGAGCAGGCTCCCGATCAAGTCGCGAGTGCGCTGTGCCTGGTGAACAATCTTGCGAACCAGATTGCCCTGCTCCTCGCGCAGTCGGTGCCGCGACCAGAGCTTCTCGGCGTCGTGCATGATGTTGGTGAGTGGATGATCGATCTCGCGCGCGGCTCCTGCCACCAACTGCCCTAACGAGGCAAGTTTTTCTCGCTGCACCAGGTGGCTTTGCAGGCGCTGCTCGTTTTCAAAGCTGTGGCGCGAATCCTCCAACAGCCGGATCAGAGCCCGATCCTGCAGATATTGGCGGATAAAGACGAAGACCCCCACTACCAGCATGGCGCACAGCACCGTGAACAGGCGAAAGGTGCGGGCAAGCGCGGGTGCATCATCCCAGAGAAACGCCCAGAGGCCAAGAACGGGCAAGGAGAGAATCGCGAGCATCGCCAGGCGCAGGGCCATCGCGCCCCATCGGTCATCGGTGTTGGGCCGCACAATTTCCACCTCCCATTCGCGCGCGCTTAGCGCTGTGGCCGTCATCCAGCTAATGGCGGCGATCAGAGGCACGTCGTAGATGCTGCCGCTGTAATATCTGCCGATGCTCACCTCCCAATTCACCAACTGCGACGCTACGGCATAAGCCGCACTGGCGCCCATCAGGTGCAGATACAGCCTCCTCCACCCGGCCGTGGCTCCGTGGGCAACAATAGCCAGCATCGCGACGACGACACCGCTCTCCACCATATAAAGCACGCCGTAGCTGCGGTCATAAAGAGAGACATTCACGGTTATATATTGCGAAGGAAACACCAGGAAGGCGTAGAGGAATAGCCACCAGACCAGCAGCAGAAGAAAATCGAACGTGCCCGCGCGAAAAGATTGTTCGCTTTCCGAACGGTGCGGGCGCAGAGCGACGGCCGCGATCATCGGAATCAGGTGAACGAACAGGAACACATCCATGAACCACGGATCAGGCAGGTCGAGATGGCGTATGCCTTCGAAATAAGCCCAGCCACCGAGATTGGCGGACCAGAGTAAACATCCCGTTCCCATGAGCGCCCAGAAGCGGCGGGTCGCCCCGCTGGCTGCCACGGCGCTTGCCAGCATCACGATGCCGGCGGCAAGCGTAAGCAGGAAGTCGGCAAAATCGGTTACGGCAGTGAGAGCGGGGCCGCGCGGCAATACCAAGACCGTCAGCGCGAACACTACCGTGATCGCGCCGGCGCACAAAAACCAGCGATGGCCTCGAAACGCACTCATCCGAGCCAATCTTATGGGGATGATTCGCGATTGTTAGATTACTTTCAAAGGAAGGCATATTACTTTCGTCACCGGTGGGGGAAGGCTAATCGGGCCTTGGCTGATGGCGCTGTGACGCAAATCCTTGCGGCTCAGTGCCTTCCTGCTAGAATGAGCCTGAGCATGCGGCGTTGCCCGGCCGCTTCCGGCTGCCCACCGCGTGCCGCGTTTTCAACGGAACGCATCTTTTCACGCTCATACTCTGGTGTTCCTATGACTTTTCCCATCACCCGTCTTCGCCGTCTGCGACGCACCGAGCCGCTTCGCAACCTGGTACGCGAAACCCGCCTTACTCCTGACGCTTTCGTTTATCCCATGTTCGTTTGTCCCGGGGAAGGTGTGCGCAAGCCGGTTGGATCCATGCCCGGCGTGTGCAACCTTTCCGTGGATGAGGCAGTGAAAGAAGCGCAGGAAGTCCGCTCTCTCGGCATTCCGTCGATCATTCTTTTCGGCCTGCCCGATAAGAAAGATGAAGTCGCCACCGGCGCCTGGGCTGAGGATGGCATCGTGCAGCAGGCCGCGCGCGCCATCAAGCGTGAAGTGCGCGACTTGATTCTGATGGGCGATGTTTGCCTGTGCGAATACATGTCCCATGGGCATTGCGGGATCGTGAAGCCCGGACTTTCTCCCCAATCGCTCGGCGCGGCGGCGCGGGACGCGTGGCAAGCAAGCGGAGCGGGGCTGAAGGCCGTTAAAAACGAAGACGACAAGAGGAAAGTGATCGACGAGCTGGCCTCGATTGCCGAAGGCGTTGTTTCAAGTTTCGAAATCGACAATGATTCCTCGCTCGAACTCTTAGCGCGCACGGCCGTTTCACTCACCCGCGCGGGAATCGACATCATCGCTCCTTCTGACATGATGGATGGCCGCGTGGCCGCCATTCGCCGCGCTCTGGATGACTCAGGCTTCATCAATACCCCAATTCTTTCTTACGCGGCGAAGTTCGCGTCGGGATTTTACGGCCCGTTCCGTGAAGCCGCCGACTCAGCGCCGCAATTCGGCGATCGCCGCTCCTACCAGATGGATGGTGCGAACGTGCGCGAAGCCATGCGCGAGATCGAACTGGATATCGAGGAAGGCGCGGACATGATCATGGTCAAGCCCGCGATGCCCTATCTCGATGTGATTGCCGCCGCGCGTTTGCGCTTCGATCTGCCGCTGGCGGCGTATCAGGTCTCCGGCGAATACGCCATGATCGAAGCCGCCGCCCGCAATGGCTGGATCGAGCGCGACCGCGTCATGATGGAATCCCTGATGAGCATTCGCCGAGCCGGCGCGAGCATCATTCTGACCTACCACGCCAAAGACGCAGCCCGCCTATTGGCGTAAATTGCACTGGCCATGTGGATTGCACTGGCCATGTGGATTGCACTGGCCATGTAGCGACGGACGCCTTCGTCCGTCCCGCCGAGCGAAGCGAGGCGGAACAGCACCAGCCGCCCGGGTGCGGCTGCAGACATCAGTTCCTTCACCCCTCCCTCGCTCTCTACCGGGAACTGAGTGCGGAGCGTCGTGGCGACAGAGTTTAGGATCCCCGTCGAACTCTAACTTGCCCGCGGCAGCGGCTTATCGCTCGTCGCAAAGTCCGCACTCGCCTCCCCTGCCGACGCAATGTCACGAGCCCCGGTGTTCTCCAGAATCTCTTTCGCCCGCTTGGTCCACTCCGAATTATCCGAATGCACCGAGAGAAGAATGCCGCCCTCCCGAATGCGGCCTTCGTAGCGCTTCGCTTCATACTCCGGAATTCCCATGCCGATCAGCGCCCCGGCGATGCCGCCAATCACGCCTCCCGCACCGACTCCCGCCAGCGCAGCCATGATCGGACCAGCCGCGATGAACGGCCCAATACCCGGAATCGCCAGCGCACCAATGCCCGCCAGCCATCCTAAAGCTCCTCCAATCACTGCGCCTGTTCCGGCGCCGGTGGTAGCACCCTCAGGCGCTTTCGTGCCTTTCTCGTGAGCAAAATCTTTGGTGCCCACATTTTCAGGAAACAGCACCGAAATATCGGTGTTGCGAAAGCCCGACGCCTTCAGCGTCTCCACCGCCACTTCCACGCTGTTGTAATCCGGATAAATCCCAAATACTGCCGTATTTTTCCCCGCCATGCATTCCTCCCGCGAAATTAAGTTGTGATTCTCCTGCCAACATTCAGACGAAGCGGACAGACCAAAGCGGGCAGACGAAGAGCGGTCGATTGCTGAACGTAACTGGATTTGCGCCGTAAACTCTAAACGCCTTCGGTTCCGGTGCGTGAGAAGCGGCTGCGAACGCGTCCGCCGATGTCCTGCACCTTTTCGCCAATCTGGTTGCGAATTTCTTCCCCGCTGGCGGGAGCAAACAGGATGGCCGCGCCAACACCCACGCCCACTCCCGCAGCAAAGCTCAGCACGTTACGCATCGTATTGCTGGGGCCGGGATAAATATCTTCCGCCCGGTCGCGCAGATCGGAGACGCGGTCGGCAGCGCTGTCCAGGCTGTCACCGACGCGGTCGCGCACTTCGCCGGTAAAGCGGTCGGTCTGTTCGAGAAAATAAACGGCGGTCTTCAGGATTGATTTGATCAGCTTATTCATCGGGTTGCCACCTCTCCATATTTGTTTAAAGAATGCGCTCACAAAATAAGTCTACGAGGATTAGTTGCAGAAAACGACGTGGGGGCTTGCCGGATCGGAATAATTTGGGCAGAATGCCTTGCCAAACCAGGATGGACTACCAAGACGCTCAGATCGCTGAGATCTACGATGCCGCCAACCCGTGGTCGGAAGACTACGACTTCTATCTCTCGCTCGCGGGATCGCTCACATGCAGTGTTCTCGACCTTGGCTGCGGAACCGGTACGCTCTGCTGTGCCCTTGCCGAGCGTGGTCATCGGGTGACAGGTGTAGATCCAGCCGCATCGATGCTGGCTGTGGCCAGAAGAAAGCCCTATGCGGAACAAGTGGAGTGGGTCGAGACCTCGGCGCAGAGCTACAGATCGGACCGCCGCTTCGACCTGATCTTCATGACCGGGCACGCCTTCCAAATCCTGCTGACCGACAGCGATACGCAGGCGGCATTGCAGACCATGCGCAGCCATCTTGCGGAGCGGGGCCGAATCGCGTTTGATACGCGCAATCCGCGCGTCGACTGGGCGAGTGAGTGGGCGGCGCGGCCAGCTTTAGTCCGCATGTTGCCCAGCGGACACGTTGTCGAGACGTTGGAGATCACTGGCAAGGACGAAGAATTCATCTCGTTCCAGACATCTTACTGTTTTCCCGACCAAACGCTGACCACGAACAGCACGCTGCACTTTCCATCGCAAGAACACGTTGAGGATCTGATCGCGCGTGCGGGATTGCTGGTCCGGGGTGTATTCGGGGACTGGAATGGCGGACCGTTCGACGCCGCGCGCTCGCGAGAATTGATTTTTATCGCCGAGCGGACTTCGTAGCAGGCTTAGGGTTAAGAGCGAAAATAACGGTTGAGGCTCAAGTGGATCAGCGCACCTACTTCACGCCCTTTTCCGGGTTCCACGAGCCTTGCAGCTTGCGCACGTAGACGATCTGGCCGACGTGATACGCGTTGTGGGTGCAGATATTCCCGATCGTCGGCGCCCACTTGGCCAGCTGTTGGTCGTCGGCGGTCTCCACCAGCTTTTCCAAATCCGTCATCACCTGGTCGAGTTGCTTGACGGTGTCGGCCCATTGCTTGTCGTCGAACTTCACGAAAGTTTCGTCGTTATTGCCGCCAAAGCTTTCCAGCTTCTCTCCCTCCAAGCGGGCGAGGTTTCGGCGGTTCCAGAACAGCAGGTGATACGTAAGCTGCCCGGCGGAGTGGCCTCCGGCGGGCGGCTGCCAGGCGGCCTGCTCGGCAGTGAGCCCCTCAACGGCGGTGCTGATGGGAACGAACCAGTCCGCCTGATTGTGAGTGGTGTGCAACTCGTGGAGAAGAAGGCTGCGCAAAGTTGCGGGCTTCTGGTCGTTTTGCGCGTTGCATGGGGCGCAGAAAGTGACTGCCAGAGTCGAAAATACCAGCACGATTGCACGCTTCATCCGATGCTCCTTGGTTTCGTTTTTGAGGCAGACGACAATGAACTAGACGCGGCGGTTGGATATCGGTTAGCCGGAAAGCAGCCCCCCCTCACCACGCCCCTGTTCGTTTTTTGTAACAAAGATCGGTTCCTTGTCACTATTTCTCTAGCGACGAGTATAGTTTTGCGTCCGAAACTTTGGGGTGTCGTGGACCATTCGGCTACGGCACAAGCGGATGGTCCGCCTTGACGGTTCTGCGGGAGGCGAACATGAAAGTCTTCGGGGCCGGCGCGTTCCACCAACGCCACGCGGGTTGGGCGTTGTTGACACTGCTGGTCAGTTTTTCGTTTTCGAACGGCACAGCACAATCGCTGTCCCCAACTCAACTTCAAGTCGACGATGCCGACCTTTCCGACGGCCGCGTTCACTTCAAGCCCAGCAGCTGTGACGTTGAGCCCCGCCTTGGATTATTCCGGCACCCCCGTCTGCAGGGCAAGCGCATGGAGCACCCCGCCCATCTGCCCCCGAAGCGATTGATAGACGAGCTGGTGCTGCTGGACGCGCGATTTGCCGCGAAACGATTCCGAAATCACGGTGGCCGCGTAGTGGTCGCCGTCGCCGGCGAGATCCCGGATCGTCACCTCGGCGTCGGGAATCGCGGCCTTGATCATCGTTTCGATATCGTGGGCGTCCATCGGCATCCCAGATTTCTCCTTTTCCCGTCGCCCCTCTCCGGCCTGCTCAGTTGGCTGAAGCACTTCAACTTAGCGCGAATGGCCTTCTGGGTCACGCCTTCTCGCACTATATTTGCCGCCAGATCACAGCAAGGCCCGTCGCGATGAGGGCCGAAAGGCGGACAAAAATGAAATTACCAGGCCCCGACCATCCGATCACGATCACGGCAAATCCGCGGCGCGTGCGCGTCTCCGCAGGCGGGGTCGTGATTGCCGAATTGACCGATGCCCTGACGCTAAAGGAAGCGAGCTATCCCGCGGTCAACTATCTGCCGCGCAAGGATGCGAACATGGCACTGTTTTCGCGCAGCGAGCGGGTGACGCATTGTCCCTACAAGGGAGATGCGAATTATTTCAGCATCAATGCCGACGGAAAAACCATCGCAGATGCGATCTGGACTTATGAAAGTCCGTTTCCGGCCATGACGGAAATCTCAGGCCATCTCGCCTTCTATCCCGACAAGGTCAAGATCGAGGAAGTCGCCTGAGTTTTTCGAAAAAGCACGATTCCGGGACGGCGCTATCGCACCATCCCGGAAAAACTACACCCGGAAGATCGTCAGGCCCAGAACCAGCAGGACCAGGAAGATCACCACAAAGACATAGAACAGAAACCGGGCGATATCCGCCGAGGCCGCCGATATGCCGGTAAAGCCGAGGATGCCGGCGATCACCGACACCACAAAGAAAATCAGCGCCCACTTCAGAAGCGTCATATATCCCTCCACGCCGTCCGCCGGGCCGGCGGACCTCCATTGGCTGATCTAACTTCAAGCCATTCACGAAAGTTCCGCACCCCAGGACGGTCGCGACGAGAAGAGCCGGCTTTTTCGGCCCCCCCGCCTGCCGGCATCATTCCATGCGATGTAATCTGCCGGGGTTGCGGCTGACGACGCTTGTTGAATCCTCGCGCATTCGGCAACATTGGCGACAGTCAACATGCCGGACCATGCATGACCGTCGTCCTACCTTCCGCCACCGCCACTGAGGCAATCGAAGCAAAGCCGGCTTCGGGCACCCGCAATCTGGCCTTCGACCGCGCCCGCAGCTGCATCATTGTCACGGTGCTGATCCACCATTCGGTCATTCCCTACACCTATTACGGCCACACCGACCGTCAGTCGTTCCTTGGTTTCGATGGGCTGGTGACCTTCAACGACAGCTACTTCATGGCGGCGATGTTTCTCTTGTCCGGGCTGTTCGTCTGGCCGAGCCTCCAGCGCAAGGGCGTGAGCGACTTCCTGCGCGGGCGCTTGCTGCGCCTCGGCTTGCCGTACGTTGTCGGCGCCGTGATTCTGATGCCGATCGCCTATTACTCGGTCGAACTTCGCAATTCCGGACCGGGCTCAGGCTTCCTCGCGTATTGGTGGAGGACCGTGACGGTTGGCCCCTGGGAGAGCGGGCCGATCTGGTTCCTGGCCGTACTGTTCGCGTTCGACATGCTGGCGGCTGTGCTCTATTGCGCCGCGCCCGGCTCCGTTGAAACCATTGGACGCCTGTCGACCGCCAGGCTGAAGCATCCCGCTTACGCTTTCTGGATGTTTCTTGCGGCATCGGTGGCCGTCTACGTGCCGCTCGACTTTTATTTCGGCATCGGGCGCTGGTTCACGCTGGGGCCGCTCGCAATCCAGGCCGACCGGATTCTTCTCTACCTGCTCTACTTTTTCGTCGGCGCCGGCATCGGCGCAGTCAAAGGAGATCGAAGCCTGCTATCCGACCAAGGCGAACTGGCGCGGCGATGGCCGGCTTGGCTTGCGGCCACGCTCCTGACCTTCGCCGGCCTGATCGGACTTATCTATTACAAGCGCGAGTTCATGAGCGATCCCAACAATCCGCCGCCATGGTGGGACACCGCGCATGCCTTGTTCTTTGCCTGCTTCAGCGCATCGCAAACGCTCAACCTGCTCGCGCTGTTCCTGAGGTTCGATAGCCGCGGCAAGAGTATTCTCGATTCCTTGCGCGAAAGCTCGTTCGGAATCTTCCTGATTCACTATGTCCCGCTGCTCTGGCTGCAATATGCGCTGTACGGCATCACGCTCGCTCCGGCCGTGCAGGAGACCGCGATCCTGAAAGCGCTGATCGTTTTTGTCCTGACGTTCGCCATCAGCTGGGCCGCGACCGGCGCTTTACGCAAAATTCCGGGCGTGTCGCACGTGCTATAAAGCGTTTTCGAGCAAGCCCTGTCTTGATTCCAAAACCGAATAGGCCCTGGCCATCATCGGATCAGGCTTTGCCGGCCATGTAAGCGGGCAACCAGCCCTCGAAACCGTCCTTCAGCGAGGCCACCAAAACCGGATCCTCGCCGGCAACGGCGATCGGCGTCGCCTCCCGTGGTTCCGATCCGCACGCAAGGCACGCTGGCGCCCTTCATCTTGGCGAGCACGAGACCCGCCTGTTCGGCAGGGACGGTCACGACATAGCGCGCCTGGTCCTCGCCGAACCAGAAGGCATGCGGCACGATCGAGCCGGAGCTGCCAGGAGCCGCGCGCCAATGCCGCTTGCGATCGCCATTTCCGCCAGCGCCACCAACAGCCCGCCATCGGAAATATCGTGCGCCGCGGTCGCTGTGCCTGCGTGGATCATGCCGCGCACCACGTCGCCATTGCGCTTTTCGGCCGCGAGATCGACCGGCGGCGGCGCGCCCTCTTCGCGGCCGCAGACGTCGCGCAAATAAACCGACTGGCCGAGCCAGCCTTGGGTATCGCCGATCAACAGGATCGCCTCGCCCTCGGCCTTGAACGCGAGCGTCGCGGACTTGGTGAAATCATCCAGCAGACCGACGCCGCCGATCGAGGGCGTCGGCAGGATGCCGCGTCCGTTGGTCTCGTTGTAGAGCGAGACGTTGCCGGACACGACCGGGAAATCGAGCGCGCGGCAGGCTTCCGAGATGCCCTTCAGGCAGCCGACGAACTGGCCCATGATCTCGGGCCGCTCCGGATTGCCGAAATTGAGGTTGTCGGTGATCGCAAGCGGCCGTCCGCCGACGGCCGTGATGTTGCGCCAGGCTTCGGCCACGGCCTGCTTGCCGCCTTCAAACGGATCGGCCTCGCAATAACGCGGCGTGACATCGACGGTCAGCGCCAGCCCCTTCGGTCCATCTTCCACACGCACCACGGCCGCATCGCCGCCGGGCCGCTGCACGGTGTTGCCGAGGATGACGTGGTCGTATTGCTCCCACACCCAACGCTTCGAACACAGTTCAGGCGTGGCGATCAGCTTTTGCAACGCTTCCGAAATGCCCATCGGCGGCTTCACCTCGCGCGCGGCAATCACCGGCTTGGCCGGTTGCGCCACATGCGGCCGGTCGTAGAGCGGGGCTTCGTCGCCCAATTCCTTGATCGGCAGGTCCGCCATTACGTCGCCGCCATGCTTGACGACAAAGCGCCTGCTCGGCGTCGTGTGACCGACCACGGCGAAATCGAGCCCCCATTTGCGGAAGATCGCCTCGGCCTCTTTTTCTTTCTCGGGCTTGAGCACCATGAGCATGCGCTCCTGGCTTTCCGAGAGCATCATCTCATAGGCGCTCATGCCGGTTTCGCGGGTCGGCACCGCATCGAGATCGAGATCGACGCCGAGATCGCCCTTGGCGCCCATTTCAACCGCAGAGCATGTCAGCCCCGCCGCGCCCATATCCTGGATCGCGATCACGCAATCGGCCGCCATGATCTCGAGGCACGCCTCCAGCAGCAGCTTTTCGGCGAAGGGATCGCCGACCTGTACGGTCGGCCGCTTCTCGGCGGAGTCGTCGTCGAATTCGGCCGACGCCATCGAGGCGCCGTGAATGCCGTCACGCCCGGTCTTGGAGCCGAGATAGACGATCGGCATGTTCACGCCAGAAGCCGCCGCGTAGAAAATCTTGTCGGTGTCAGCCAAGCCCACCGCCATCGCGTTGACGAGGATGTTGCCGTCGTAGCGGGTGTGGAAACGCATTTGCCCGCCGACAGTCGGCACGCCGAACGAATTGCCGTAGCCGCCGACGCCGGCAACCACACCCGACACCAGATGACGGGTCTTGGGATGTTCCGGCGCACCGAAGGAGAGCGCGTTGAGACACGCGATCGGGCGCGCGCCCATGGTGAAGACGTCGCGCAGGATGCCGCCGACGCCGGTGGTCGCGCCCTGATAAGGCTCGATATAGCTCGGATGGTTGTGGCTCTCCATCTTGAACACCACGGCCTGGCCATCGCCGATGTCGATGACGCCCGCATTCTCGCCCGGTCCCTGGATCACCCAGGGCGCTTTTGTCGGCAGACCGCGCAGATGGATGCGGGAGGATTTGTACGAGCAATGCTCGTTCCACATCGCCGAGAAAATCCCGAGCTCCGTGAACGTCGGCACCCGCCCGATCAGCTTGAGAATGCGCTCATATTCGTCGGGCTTGAGACCGTGGGCGGCGACGAGTTCCGGGGTGATCTGCGGCTGGTTAGTTTGCATTGTGATGAAACGGGCCTACGCCGCTTTCTCCAAGTGAGCGACAAGGCCTGCGAACAGGCCGCGCCCGTCGGTGCAGCCCATGATGTCTTCGACGTGATTTTCCGGATGCGGCATCATGCCGAGCACGTTGCCGCATTCGCTGACAAGGCCGGCGATCGAATGCGCCGCACCGTTGATATTGCCGTGCTCGCCGACTTCACCATCGGCCGTGCAGTAGCGGTAGAGCACCCGCCCCTCGGCCTCTAACCGCTTCAACGTCTCTTCGTCGGCCTCGTAGTTGCCTTCGCCATGGGCGACTGGCACGCGAATGACCTGACCGGCATTGTAACCGCGCGTGAACGGCGTATCCGAACGCTCGACCCGCAGGTGCACGTCCTTGCAGATGAACTTCAGCCGCGCGTTACGCATCAGCACGCCCGGCAACAGGCCTGCCTCGCAGAGAATCTGAAAGCCGTTGCAAACGCCAAGCACGAGGCCGCCTTTGGCGGCAAACGCCCGCACGGCGTCCATGACCGGCGCGCGCGCCGCGATCGCGCCACAGCGCAGATAATCGCCATAGGAAAATCCGCCCGGCACCACCACGAGATCGGTGCCCGCAGGCAAAGCCGTCTCGGCATGCCAAACCATCGCGGTCTCGATACCGGAGGCGAGTTTCAGCGCCCGCGCCATGTCGCGCTCGCGATTGATTCCGGGAAAGACGAGAACGGCGGATTTCATTCCAGACGAACCTGCTTGCTTCCCTCTCCCCTTGTGGGAGAGGGTGGTTCGAAATGCCGGCTTGCGGCATGAAGAACCGGGTGAGGGGTTATCTGAAAACGAGTTCGCGCGAACCCCTCACCCGGCTCGCTTCGCTCGCCACCCTCTCCCGCAAGGGGAGAGGGAAACTTCAACTCAACACTTCAACCCGGTAATTCTCGATCACAGTGTTGGCGAGCAGTTTGTCGGCAGCATCCTTCAAGGCGGCTTCCGCCTTGGCCTTGTCGGCACCGGAAAGCTCGATATCGAACACCTTGCCCTGACGGACACTGGCGACGCCATCGACGCCGAGCGATTTCAGCGCGCCTTCGATCGCCTTGCCTTGCGGATCGAGAATGCCGGATTTGAGGGTGACGGTAACGCGCGCTTTCACGCCCTCACCCCTTGACCAGCACCGGGCCTGAGCCCGCCGGCCGCTCGTTTTCCATCAGGATGCCGAGGCGTTTTGCCACTTCGGTGTAAGCCTCGAGCAGGCCGCCCAGGTCGCGGCGGAAGCGATCCTTGTCGAGCTTCTCGTTCGACTTGATGTCCCACAGCCGGCAAGAATCCGGCGAGATCTCGTCGGCGACGATGATCCGCATCATTTCGTTCTCGAACAGGCGCCCGCATTCCATCTTGAAGTCGACCAGACGGATGCCGATGCCGAGAAACAGCCCCGTGAGGAAATCATTGACACGGATGGCGAGCGCCATGATGTCGTCGATCTCCTGCGGCGTGGCCCAGCCGAACGCCGTGATGTGCTCCTCGGAGACCATGGGATCGTTGAGCTGATCGTTCTTGTAATAGAACTCGATGATCGAGCGCGGCAGCTGGGTGCCTTCCTCGATGCCGAGGCGCTGCGACAGCGATCCCGCCGCCACGTTTCGCACCACGACTTCCAGCGGCACAATCTCCACCTCGCGAATCAGTTGTTCGCGCATGTTGAGACGGCGGATGAAATGGGTTGGCACCCCGATGTCGTTAAGGTGCTGAAACAGGTATTCCGAAATCCGGTTGTTGAGGACGCCCTTGCCCTCGATCACCTGGTGCTTTTGCTTGTTGAACGCGGTCGCATCGTCCTTGAAGTGCTGGATCAGGGTTCCCGGCTCCGGACCCTCGTAAAGAACCTTGGCCTTGCCTTCATAAATGCGGCGTCGACGGCTCATTGGGATGTACCGTGTGTTGTTGAAATCCATGAATTTGGTGTGCTCCGGATGCCAAGAGGGACGACCCACGACGGAGCTGCCGTGAAGGCCAGGGACCAAGAAACAGAACGAGAACCGAGCCTGGAATCGAACCTATCCGATTGGCCTATCCAGTACAATCGATCCGGCCCCGAAGGGCCAAGTTTTACCGCATTAACCTCGACCGTTTGACGTTCGCGAACCGCTGAATTCACGGTATTATTTAGGTATCAGAGCGCCTCGCCGCAACGCGGCGGCGACAGGGCCAAAACGGCCGCCCGGGAGGAACTTCTCTATGACGACCTTCGACAAGCGCGAGGAAGCCTTCGAGAAGAAATTCGCCCTCGACGAGGAGCTGAAATTCAAGGCAGAGGCGAGGCGCAACCGCCTGCTCGGCCTGTGGGCGGCGGAGAAGCTGGGAACCACGGGGGAAGCGGCAGCCACCTACGCCAGGGAGGCGGTTGCGGACACGTTTGCCCAAGGCGGCGACAAAGCGGTCGTCGCCCGCCTTACCCACGATCTTTCGGCCAAGGGCGTGGCGGAAGACGAAATCCGCTCGCGCATGAGCGAACTGCTTGCGCAAGCCATCGCGCAGGTGAAGGCCGGCGTGTAACTCTCCCCTTATTTCAGGGTAATTTGCAGGCTCATCGACCCATTGACGTTGAAGCCCTCTTGCTGCTGCTGGTTGAACTGCCGGCCAACATTGGCGTTGAGATTGACGTTGACCGATTCCGATTCGGCAGTCCTTTGCGAGAACGTCCCGCAATAGATCGCACTCGTGCCCGGCCATTTCATAGACCAAGCGTTGAGCCTTTTCGCGCAACTTCTGTGCTTCCTCGCCGTCACCCGTTGGCCCGGCGATGAAAAAGCTGATGTTGTTCTGAACACGCACCATGTTTTCCTGGCGGGGGCCTGCATTGAACTGCTCCACCGAAATTCGCTGGCCGGTTTGCGCGGCCACGGGGGAAACGATCAGCAGGATCGTCGTTGCGAGGATTGCGTTCTTGAAGGACGGCATAGAACTCTCCGGGATTGAAGACGGTGGATGCTGGCACCGTCCTATCAACCCCGGATTGCAAATTAACGAAGCGTCGGCTCCGTAATCGATTGTTCCGCTTCACGACGAGTTAACCAGCAAAACAGACCGCGGGGCGGAGACGCAATGTGTCATCTGAGCGTCATTCCGGATGGTGCGCCAACACCAGACCTCAGATGCGCAATTGCGCATCTGGGAATCTCGAGATTCCGGATCGCCGCTACGCGTCGTCCGGAATGACGTTATCGCCGCTCTGCGACGCTAATCTCACCCTTCCTTAAATCCATATTCCGGCACGTTGCCGCTGGCGCCGTAATATTTATACGGCAGGAACTTGCCCGACATCGTGAGCTTGACGCGGTCGCCCTTCGGGTTGGGCTGCCGCTCCATCACCATGTCGAAATCGATCGCCGACATGATGCCGTCGCCGTATTCTTCCTCGATCAGCGCCTTCCAGGCCGGGCCGTTCACCATCACGAGTTCGTAGAAGCGATAGATCAGGGGATCCGTCGGCGGCATCGGCATGCCGCGCATCGGCGTCTCGTTGAGCAGGGCGGTCTCGGACTTTGAGAGTCCGAACAGTTCGGCCGCGTTTGCCGCTTGCGGCTTCGTCAGTTTCTGCTGGCCGAGACAGGCTCCGACGATCAGCACCTCCGAAAAGCCTCCGATTTTTTCGCAGACGTATTTCCAGGTCCAGCCCTTCTCGCGCTTGATGTCGAGCAGCTTTTCAGTGAGGTCAGATCGCTTCATGTGTCACTCCCTTTGCAAGTTGTCATCACCGGCGGTCGGCCGGACGTTACGTCCATGCCGCAGTCTAGAGCGGTCGCGACAGGCTTGGCCGCGCCGCGGTCTTTGGCGCTTCAGGCAGCCCTTCCGAACTCGCGGCAATCGCCAATCCGGATCTCGCGATCTCGACCACCGGCACATGGCGCGGGTCGTGATCGGGCACCTCGGTTGCAAAACTTTTGCTGCGGCTAACCAGAAAATCGACGATGTGGTTTCGCACCGCATAGTAATAAGGATGGCGATGCAGATCGATGCGGCCGCGATCTTTCGGCAGCGGGTTCTCGACGATCTCCGCCAGCACCGCGCCTGGACCATTGGTCATCAGGAAGATCTTGTCGGCGAGATAGATCGCCTCGTCGACGTCGTGCGTGATCATGAACACGGTCTGCCCGGTCTCCAGGCAGATGCGGCGGACTTCGTCCTGCAAGGTGCCGCGCGTCAGCGCATCGAGCGCCGAGAACGGCTCGTCCATCAGCAGGATCTTGGGCGTCGATCGAGAGCGCGCGCGCAATGCCGACGCGCTGCTTCATGCCGCCGGAAAGCTCGGACGGACGCTTGTGCTCGGAGCCGGTGAGGCCGACGAGATCGATGAACTTCTGCGCATGCGCCTTCGACCTTGGCGCGTCACCAGTCCCGCCACTTCGACGTCACGGCGTAGGCGACATTGCCGAGCACGGTGCGCCACGGCAACAGCGCGTGACTCTGGAAAATCACCGCGCGGTCGAGGCTCGTGCCTTCGAATCGCCTCGCCGTCGACGATGACCGCGCCGTCGCTCGGCGTATCGAGCCCGGCGAGGATATTGAGCACGGTGGTCTTGCCGCAGCCGGAATGGCCGATCACGCAGACGAATTCGCCGCGCTGGATCGACAGCCAGAGATCTTCGAACACCGCGACGTCGCCGCCATCCTGCGCCGGATAGCGCTTGGCAATGGCCTTCGATCGAGATGAATTGTCGGTCCTCACATCTACTCCGGGAACGTCACCAGCGCGGGTGAAGCGCGCGAGAATCTGATCGAGCAGCATGCCGACGAGGCCGATCAGGAGAATGGCGATGATCACGTTGGTGATCGACAGATTGTTCCACTCGTTCCAGACGAAGTAGCCGATGCCAGTGCCGCCGACCAGCATTTCGGCCGCGACGATCACGAGCCAGGCGATGCCAATCGAGATCCGCATGCCGGTCAGGATGGTCGGCGCCGCCGCCGGCAGGATGATGGTGAAGGCCCGCCGCAAGGTGCCGACTTCGAGCGTGCGCGCGACATTGATCCATTCCTTGCGCACCGCGGCAACGCCGAACGCGGTATTGATCAACATCGGCCACACCGAGCAGATGAAGATGACGAAGATCGCCGACAGGCCGGAATCCTTGATGGTGTAGAGCGCAAGCGGCATCCAGGCGAGCGGCGAGATCGGCTTCAAGACCTGGATGAAGGGATCGAGCGCCCGGCTCATCAAGGGCGACATGCCGATCAGAAAGCCGAGCGGCATCGCGACCAAGACCGCGAGGAAATAGCCGAGCGCCGACGCGCGCGATCGAATAAGCGAGCTGGATGCCGAGCCCCTTGTCGTTCGGGCCGTTGTCGTAGAACGGCCGCTTCAGGTGCTCCCACAGCTTGGCGCCGACCTCGAGCGGGCCCGGCATCGCCGATTTGCCCTGCGTCGCGGTTAGCCCCATCAGCTTGGCATATTCCGGACTCATGCTGCCGACCGCGGAATTGCTGCGGGTGGCGAGGTGCCAGACGCCGATGAAGGCCAAAAACAGCGCGACCGAAATGATCGCGGCGCGAAGGCGAAGGGAGGAAGTCATCTGGCCTTCCTTCTTCGGGCCTCATGGTTCGAGACGCGCGGCTCCGCCGCGCCCTCACCATGAGGATCCAAGGTTTCGCAACGAATAAGCTCCTCATCCTGAGGAGCCCGCCACAGGCGGGCGTCTCGAAGGATGCGCCCGGCAATCATCCTCGCTGTCACGACGATTTCCTGATCTTGAAGCTGTTGAGATAATCTTCAGGCGCGGCCGGATCGAAGGTCTTGCCCATCACCGTAAAGGACTTGTAGGCGGCGGCCGGCGGCGCCAGCCCCATCTCCGTCATCGCCTTGCGGGTGTCGGTCGCGAGATAGACCTGCTCGGCGATCGCTTTGTAATCGACATCGCCCTTGATCTGACCCCAGCGCTTCATCTGCGTCAGCATCCAGACCGCAAAGGACTGCCACGGGAACGGATCGAAATCGACACGCTTGGGATCGGTCTTGATGCTCCCCAACCCGTCGGCATAGGTCCCGGTCAGAGATTGCTCGAACACCGTGACCGGCGCGTTGATATAGTTGGCCGGCGCAATCGCCTCCGCGATCTGCTTGCGGTTCTCCGCCTTCGAGGCGTAGGTGGTGGCGTCCACAATAGCCCGCGTCAGGGCCGCGAAGCTGTTGGGCGACGTCGTGATGAATTCCCGGCTCGCCGCGAAGCTGCAACAGGGATGACCGTCCCAGATCTCCTTGGACAGGATGTGCATGAAGCCGACGCCGTCATAGATCGCGCGCTGGCAGATGTTGTCGGGCGCGAGGAAGCCGTCGATGTTGTCGGCGCGCAGGTTCGCGACCATCTCCGGCGGTGGCACCGAGCGGAGCTGTACGTCGGTATCGGGATCGAGACCGTGTTCGGCGAGATAATAGCGCAACAGATAATTGTGCATGGAATAGTCGAAGGGAATGGCGAACTTCATGCCCTTCCATTCCTTCGGATCGCGCTTGTCCTTGTGCCTGATCGCAAGCGTAATGCCCTGCCCGTTGATGTTCTCGATCGCGGGCACCGCGAAAGGGATCGCCTGCGCGCCGAGCCCGAGCGAAATCGCGATCGGCATCGGCGCCAGCATGTGGGCAGCGTCGTATTCCTTGTTGATGGTCTTGTCGCGCACCACCGCCCAGCCTGCCGTCTTGACCACCTCAACGTTCAGGCCATGCTTGGCATAGAAGCCGAGCGGCGCTGCCATGATGATCGGCGTCGCACAGGTGATCGGGATGAAGCCGACCTTGAGGTCCTTCTTCTCGGGCGTGCCGGCGTCGGCAAACGCTTCGGTCGCCGTGTGAAGCGGAAAGAATTGTGCGATGGCGGCGAGCGCCGTGGAAGCCCCGACCGATTTCAGGAACGCCCGGCGCGCGGCATCTTTCGGAAACATCGCGCGCATCACCGCCGAGGCAACGACGCCCTCGTAACGTTTCTCTTCGTTCGCAACCGGCTCGCATCGCAGCGAGAGCGTCGCCTGATCGTGCTCGGCTTCAGACCGATGCTGGCCGCACACGCAGGACGCCGGCGACAGCGGACGGTCGGAATCGAAGGGATCGTCAAAGGTGGACATGCCTGCATTTTCCTAGTGCGTCAGATGCTGCGGCATCCCGCCACACCATCAAGTCCATCGCCCGGCCGCGAATACGGCCGGGCGATGAAAAAACATGCAGGTTCTATGCCGCCTTTTCGGTCAGCTTGGGCTCGACCGGCAGGCCTTCCTCGATCGGCAGCGAAGGATCGCGCGACCATTCGTTCCAGGAGCCGAAGTACATCCGAACGTCCTTCACGCCGGCGTTCTTCAGCGCCAGGAAGGTGTTCGAAGCCCGCGCGCCCTTGAAGCAGTACAGGTAGACCGGGGTGTTCTGGGTGATGCCGACGGTGGCGCATTCGGCGAGGATTTCGTTCTTCGACTTGAAGCGCGGCCCTTCGGCGGTCGGCTTCATCATGCGATACCATTCGAGCCAGACCGCGCCGGGGATGCGGCCCTTGCGTGGGCAGAAATCCTTGCCATAGGGCGAAGAGCTTTCGCCGATCCATTCATCGATGTCGCGCACGTCGAGCAGCGCGATACCGGGCTTGCCGACGGCGGCTAGCATGGTCTTGGCGTCGATCAGGATATCGCCGGCTTCCGGGACGATCGCAAACGAGGCCGGCTTGGGCGCAGGCACCGCGGTCGTGGTCGGCAGTCCCTTGGCGACCCAGGCGCTGCATACCGCCATGCAGCACCTTGATCTTGGGATAGCCCAGCATGGTGAGGAGGTAGTAGCCGCGGCAGGACTGTCCGAAGCCCGAATCCATCGACTGTTCGTAGATGACGGCGGTTTCTTTGCCGGAAAGTCCGGCCTTGCCGAAGGCATCGGCGAACTTCGTCGTCAGCTCGCCGCACGCCTTCCGGCGTCGACGTCGCGAGAAAGGTGAAGATCTCATGCACGTTCACCGCATTGGGCAGATGCCCCGCGGCATAGGCGTCGGGGTTGCGGGTGTCGATGACGACACACGGCTCTTTTCCCGTGAATTCGGCGAGTTCGCTGGCAGTAATCAGAACGTCCGTCATGGCAGCCTCTCCTTTTTACAAGTGCAAGTTTTGGTTGGGGGTCGAGAACCTCACATGTCCGCCAACATTTTCCGTAACTGCTTGGTGGCGGGCGTAACGATGGCGACGAAATAGGCTTCGCGAAGCCGGCGCTGGGCGCGGTGGCTCATGAGATAGCCGCGCGCGCCGCAATGGAGCATGGCGGCATGCGCGGCCGCGACGCTCGCCTCACCCGCCCGCAGCCGAAGCGCCACGACCTTGCGCCAGTAGCTCTCCTCTTCGTTGTAGGGATCGGCGGCCAGCGCCATCGTCTCTTTTTCGAGCTCAGCAAGCAGTTCCTGGAAATTGACCGGCTGCTGCGGCAGGTACCGATTGACGTGGCCAAGCGGCGGATCGACCTCGTTCATGATGGCGATGCAGTCGCGAATGAGACCCGTGGCCATGCCGGCCTGAAGCAAAATGAATCCGGCGCGAATTTTCTTGACGAACGGTCCGGCCGGATCGGCGAGAATGAGATCGTCGGGCACGAAGACGTCGCGGAACTGCACGCCGTAGGTGCCGGTGCCGTCCATGGCGAGGAACGGCTTGCACGGCTGCAAGGTGATCGCGGGATCTGAACAATCGGCGAGGAACATCACCTGACCGCCGTCGTCCTCTCGCTCGAAAATCGTGCCGAAGAAATGACCTGGTCCGAGGTTCGACACCCAGGGCAGCGCGCCCTTGACGATGTAGCCACCGTCGACCTTACGTCCCTTTAACTTCAGCTTCTCGATCCCGAAGAAGCTCTTCATCGGATTGGAGAGACCCGTGCCGCCGAGCATCTGCCCGGTCGCAAACCTGTCGCCGAATTTCGCGATCAATGCCGGATTGGTGGAATTGGCCACGTACCAGACCAGCGTGTTCTGGCACCAGGCCATGAACGCGGTCGCGCCGCATACTTCGCCAAGCGCGGAGATGGAGTGAATGGCGCAGCGCAGGTCGGCTGCGCCATTCTTCGGCAGGTGACTTGCCCAGGCGCCGACATCGCCGAGGCGATGAAGCAGTTCGTCCGGATAGACCGTTCCGGCGTCGATGGCGGCCGCCATGGGTGCAAGGTTCTTGCGCGCAATCGTCGCGACTTGTTCGGCGATCGATGCCGAGGGCAAGTCGTCTGCAATGACGTGCCGGTTTAAAGCCACTGAACCCATGAGAGCCTCCGCCTCTGCCGGTTTTCGCGAAATCTCAGGACGCGTTGACCTCGAGATTGACCGGGCGGGTGAAGGTGTTGGCGACCGGCGACCACTTCTTGACGTGGGCGACCAGCGCATCGATCTCGCTCTTCGGAACGCCTTCGCATTCCATGTCGACCTTGACGCGAACGTCGGTGAAGCCGACCGGCTTCTCGCTGACGTCGCCGGTGCCCCAGACCGCGGTGATGTTGAGATCGCCCTCGAGTTCCAGTTCGAGCTTGTTGACGGTCCAGCCGCGATGCACGGCATTGGCGTGCAGGCCGACGGCAAGGCAGGAACCCAGCGCTGCCAGCGAGGCCTCGGAGGGATTGGGCGCGGTGTCGTCACCGAGAAGGCCCGGCGGTTCGTCGACGATATAAGGCGCAAGGTTGCGGATGTAGTTGGCGTGGCGGAACTTGCCTTCGGCCACCGTCCTGCATTTCAAGGTCTTGATGACCTTCGGATTGGCTTTGCCGTTGATGATGAGTTGTTCCAGCCCGTTCTTGTCGATGGGCGCGAGGCAGCCGGTGAGCGCCGTTTTCTGAGCGACCGCGGTCATTGAGTTTTCTCCCTAGGAGCGAGGATACCGAACGGTCTGTTTCCTGCACGAAGCGTGCCAGAAACCGCCTGGGAGAAAACGCGAAGCCCTAAAGCCGCTTAGCCAAAGCTGCCTGCAAATCGATCAGGGCCCGCCTGCTCAATCGCAATGCATTTGCGCATCCGGTGCGATCATTTTGCGCGCAGCAAGATGCAACTTGAACCGGACGGGCCAGTCGGATTAACTGAGGCCATGGGAAAGCCATCTTCGAAGCGACGTCCAGCCGCCGCTCCTCACGACGCCGGCGATGATGAGTTCCGCGCGCGGACGTTTGTTGAGCGCCGCGACCTATCTGTTCTGCAAGAACGGCATCAACGCCACCGGCATCGACGCCATCATCAACGAGGCCGGCACCGCAAAGACGACGCTCTACAAATTGTTCGGCTCCAAGAACAACCTGGTGCACGTCGTGCTCGAGACCGAAGGCAAGCAATGGCGCGAATGGTTCATCGGCGCGATTGAAGCCGGCGGCGGCAGCGCGCAAACAAAATTGACGCGAATTTTCCCGGCGCTGAAGGACTGGTTCCGTCAGGAGCGTTTCTACGGCTGTCCCTTCATCAACGCGGTCGGCGAGCACGACAAGGACCAGAAACAACTCCGCGCGATTGCGATGCGGCACAAGAAGGTCGTTCTCGGCTATATCGAGAAGCTGGCCGGCGAGATGGGCGCCGCCGAGCCGCACATGCTGGCGCATCAGCTCGGACTGCTGATGGACGGCGCGATCGTCGCAGCGATGGTGTCGCGCGATCCGGCCGTCGCCGACACTGCGGGCCTTGTGGCGGTTTCCCTGTTCGTGCCTTCGAAACCGAAAAAGCCGAAGCGCGCGGAGAGCGCGGGCGAACAGCTCGCTGTCGTCTAAAAGCGTCAACGCAGTATTCAGACGCCTGCCGGCAAGAGCTGCTGAAGCCGATCGAGCTCAGCCTCCAGATCGCGTTCGACATCGGCGACCGCGATCTGGAGCACCCGGTAATCACGCGCCTCGAGCCAGGTCTGCCGTTCGGCGCGATCCTTCATGATCGCCTCCGACTCGCTCGGGTTGGTCAGCTCGATCGCGATCCGGTGCACGAAGGAGACGAAATCCGGGATGTGGCGGCCGACCGGCGTCTGCCGCTTGAACAAACCTGCAAAGCGGCGATCCCTCGTCAGCGACTGCCACAGCATGCGCTCGGCATCGGTCGGGTTGCGCCGTAACAGCCGCGCCAGCCCGCGCACGGTGCTTGAACCCTCGGTGGGAGCAGTGCCCTGCCCGTGCTCGGCGAGTAGCGCGCGCAATCGCGTGGCCTGTTCGCCGTCGAGCACGCCGCCTTTGGCCGGACCTTTCCGCCCCTCCGCGATCGCCATCACCACGCCGTGCAGCGTGTGCATGTCCTGCTTGGTCGGCTCCATCCGCGTGAAGATGTTGCGCAGGTTCACCAGCATGGTGTCGCGCTTCTCCGCGGGCCGGAGGAATTCGACCTTGTCGAGTTCGCGCACGAGATTGTCGAAGAACGCCTGGATTTGAAATTGCGACGCCGGCTCGGAGCGTTCGGGCATCGCAAACGGCAGCGTATTGGCAGTGGACAGCTTGAACCATTCATAGCCGACCAGAAGCACGGCTTGCGCCAGATTAAGCGAAGCAAAGCCGGGATTGACCGGAAACGTGATGATGCGGTTGGCGAGCCCTACTTCCTCGTTCAGGAGCCCAGCGCGCTCGCGGCCAAAGAGAATGCCGACGGTGCCGCCGCTCTTTATCTGGCCGACCATCTCGGTCGCGGCCGCATCCGGGCCGACCACCGGCTTGGCCTGGTCGTGGGCGCGCGCCGTCGTGGCGAACAACAACGAGCAATCGGCCACCGCGGCTTCGACCGTGTCGAACAATTCGGCACCTTCCAGAATATGATCGGCGCCAGCTGCCGCGCGCTGGGCGGCAATGTTCGGCCAGCCGTCGCGCGGGTTGACGATCCGAAGCCGATCAAGCGCGAAATTCCCCATGGCGCGCGCGGCCATGCCGATGTTCTCGCCAAGCTGCGGCTCGACCAGAATGACGACCGGGCCGGTCAGGTCGGGGCTTGCTTTGGTCTTGTCGGTGCCTGACATCAGCGTTTCGTCTTCAAATCTCCCTCTCCCCGTTCTTACGGGGAGAGGGCTGGGGTGGAGGGGCAAATCACAGATCGCATTCGTTGGAAACTCCCCCTCACCCGCCCGACTTCGCTACGCTTCGCCGGGCGACCTCTCCCCGCTAGCGGGGCGAGGTGAACCAAACTGGCTGGTTATGACGGATACCTTGATAATCCAAGACAATTTTGCGCATGCACCGGCTGCTCGCGGCCCACATGCGGCCCGAGTTTTCAAGAACAAGTCCCTCGGAAACAGAGGGCACAGGGAATGCCGGGCGCTCATCGCGCCCTCGCGTGCAAAAGTGGAAAGCACACGAGTTAGTCACCACAGGCACGCCGAAACATCCGGCATTCCCTGCGCGATGGTTTTAACGGCTTACTTCGTGATCTCCCTGGCGATCGGGCTTTCTTGCCACCATCCCCGCGCAATGCGAAGCATTGTCGCGAGTTGACATCAGCGTCGAGATGTCAGGACCACACGGCTTGGCCGTCCGCGACACACGCTCTCGTCAACCGCGCGTGTCGCGTCCATCGCACCCCGCACCCAACGTTCGTGACGACCGCGAAGCGCCCCTCTTATCGGGCGCGGGGCGGCCAGATTAGTCGATTTGATTTGCCCGACGGCACAACACAAATACGTGCGACACGTTGGCACGACGGGCAAATCACGTGAGGAGCGCAAAATCCTGTCAATTGAAGAGCATTAGCTTGATCTCGTCTCCCGGACGCGGCGCAGCACTCTTGTGGTGTGTTGCATCCGTGGAACCGACCGCGAACTCACGGTATTATGGCGCAAGTCTCGGCCCTAACAGATGGAAGCGCATCGCGTGCATCTCATCACCAAAATTGATGAAAGCGGCACGCATGGTGCGTCTCCTTACATGATCATGGCGGGCTATACAGCTCGCCTTGATCAGTGGAACCGCTTCGATATCCGCTGGCGCAAGGGATTGAGGAAGGCCGATCTAGATTACTTTCATGCCAAGGAGCATTGGAAACATCCATTTACAGCGAAGGTCGTAAAACTATCCGATAGTAATTTGCTATTTGGCTTTGTCGCTCGAATGAGCGAATTTGACTACAAAAAATTCTACCGTGAAGGAGATTGGGGCGGCAAGGCACAGCCCGACAGCATGTATGGGCTTTGTTTTCGATATTGCCTGTCCCTTATTCTGCAACAGGCGCTCATTAAGTTTCCGAAAAAGGATTTTGTATTAGATTTTGTGGTGGAGGCGGGTCATCAAAACGAGGGAGCCCCCTGCCGCGATTGTGTCTCAGCTAAAGCGCAAGAAAATCGCCGAGGTATCCGAGTTTCTGGGCTCTGTAGCTTTGGGCGAGAAGAAAAAGGTGCCAGGATTGCAGGCTGCCGACGGTTTAGCCTTCGGCGCATGGCATGGAGAATCCCGCCCTGATACCGAGTTTTTGGATGTGCCCCCAGACGCACCGGCTAAGGCGCTGCGGTCCCACGCACTTATGAGAGTCCCCATCTTCCGCTGTCATGTCGATGAGCGGGAATTGGGTATTTTCAAGAAGGGTTATTTCACCCACATTGACCTTCGACGACGTTATGGCGCAGCGAAGCGGGAATGAGAAAATTGGATTGCCTTCGCGCGTTTCACTCGCGCCCCAAACAAAGAAAGAGCCCGGCCGAAGCCGGGCTCTTCTGTCTTACCAGTTACCGTAGTTGCGATAGACCCGCCGCTGATAGACGGCCGGTCCATCATCGTAGGTGTAGCCGGGGTCAGCGTAATATCCGTCGCCCGGGGCATATCCATAGTCTGGGGCGTAGCCATAGCCGTAGCCGTTATTATAGGCCGCGCCCACCGCTGCGGCGCCTATTGCACCGGCCGCTATGCCAGCACCAATCGCAGCGCCTCTGCCGAAGCCGCGGGCGTCCGCCGGTGCAACTGCCGCTGTTCCAACAGCCGCGATGGCCGCAAGGGTCAAGATAATTTTTCGCATGAGATCGCTCCTTTCATCGGAGGGTCAACAGCCGCGAAAAGAGGTCGTTGCGGGAACCAGAGGCGATTCTTTTTGAGTTTGAGCGAAACTATCCGGCGTTCCCGTGTTGGCGACGCCTCCGCGCCGGATCTCAAGCTAAGCAACTTCAATTAGGTCAAATCGCGTATGACGTGCTCCAACGCGCCGAGTGCCGACAGCGCAGTTGCTCGATCACACGTCTGGGCTAAGCGAGCGGCGCGTCCCGGATGAATCAGGTTGCGGAAGTTTCGTGCTAGCTGAGCCGCGCTGCGCGTATCCGGCTTCAAGAGATTCAAGTGCGCAGCCACTTCAATGAAATGGTGCAACTCCCAACGATCTATGTTGCTGTCGGGCGTTGTCATCGCCCTGCTCGACACGAGGGCAGTTACGGCAGCCTGAACTGCAGCAGTGCCGGGCAAAGGCTCTTGCAAGCGCCAATGCAAAAGAGCCTCTATCGCGGCTCCTGCCAAAACGGTTGCGGCTTTCCATTCGGCATTGTTCAGTGCCCTGTTTGCTGCACCTAAATCCTGGCGAATACTATCTCGCAGCGGTGCATCAGCGATGAATAAGAGTTCGGTCGTGACCGGAGGCGGGTATTCGTCGGGGCATTTCGCCAATACTCGCCTGATTATGGTTACCACATCGCAACCTTTCACGGGAGCCATCTCGCCAACGTCTCCTCGGGCCTTCCAATACCCTAAGGTCTCCTCGATCGTGCTTCGGGCGAGGACAAGGTCCGCGTATTCGGCCGGGGGCACCGTCATTAACTCGTCGGGGACATCTTTGAGCAAATTCAATATGCCGATCAGCTGTGCGCTGGCACCTATCGTCAGCATCGCGCGTACGTTGCCCTTTGCCGCATGCGGAAACAGCTCGTCGATGGTTTGCAGTAGTTGGCTTGGCATCACGCGTGCCATGGGTCGTCCTCCTGGATTGGCGGCAAAATACTCGGTAGCTCTATGCGCCGCCAGCACGTGGCTCGTGACTTCTGCATTCCTGATCGCCACTACGGCGCGCTTCGAGTCCGCCGAAGCGTTCTGCGCGTAGGCGGAGGCGATCCAGAAGTCTTTCTATTGAACGAACTGGATTGCGTCGCTTCGCTCGCAATGACGCAGCTCCATAGCAACGTCTCGATGACTATTCGGTCCCAGGGACACATTCCGCTCGGCGAAATTTCTTGAGTTCGGCTTGTCCGACCTGAAATGTGCAGTGCTTACAGCCTCCGCTTGCGCGCCCTTTGCTTTCGGTTAGGCTTTCTCCCGAAACTGAAACGCATCCGGCATTAAACGACCGGGGCGATACGGGACGGCACAGGGAGGGCAACCATGCATCGCAGATGGACTCTGGCGATCGTCGGGCTGATTTTGATTTTGGCCGGCGGCGTGCTCGCCTGGCTGACGCAGACCTCGGGTGGAATTCAAATCCGCGACGTGCGATTTGCGGGCGCCAAGGGCAACACCATGAGCGCCCTGCTCTACGTTCCTGCGAATGCGACTCCCCAGCTCCCCGCTCCTGGCATCCTCGCGGTCCACGGCTATATCAATTCGCGCGAAACCCAGGACGGCTTTGCGATCGAATTCGCCCGGCGCGACTACGTGGTGCTGGCGCTGGACCAGACCGGGCACGGCTATAGCGACGGGCCTGCCTTCGCCAATGGTTTTGGCGGCCCCGACGGGCTCGCTTACCTGCGCAACCTCGAGATCGTCGACAAGGACAATATCGGGCTTGAGGGCCACTCGATGGGCGGCTGGACGGTGCTTGCTGCCGCCGCCGCCATGCCCAACGACTATAAATCCATGGTGCTCGAAGGCTCTTCCACCGGCAAACCGTTTGCGGCCGAAGGCACGACGTCCTGGCCGCGCAATGTCGCGCTGGTGTTTGCCCAATATGAGGAATTCCCGGAGTTGATGTGGGGCGTCGAGCACGCACGCGACGTCACCCAAAGCCCGAAACTCCAGACGTTGTTCGGCACCCAAGGCACTGTGGAGCCCGGCAAGGAGTATGGCGATATCGCGCAAGGCACCGCACGCGTGTTGTATACGCCGGCGATCACCCATCCCGCCGAACACATCTCGCATGAGGCCATCGGCTACAGCCTCGACTGGTTTGCGCGCACTTTGAAGGGCGGAACGCCGCGCCCCTCCGATGACCAGATCTGGTTCCGGAAAGAACTCGGCACGCTGATCGCGCTGGCAGGCTTTGTCGTGCTCCTGCTCGGGGTATTTGACGGGTTGCTTGAAGCGCCGATTTTCTCCCATCTGAGGCTGCCCGCGATCGCCGATGGTTCGGCGCCGGCGCAAACGGCCACCCAAACGACCACCCAAAAGGCAAACCAAGGCGGCGGCCGCTGGGTCACCGCCTTGCTGCTATCAGCCTTTATTCCGGCGCTGACCTATTACCCCGCCTTCGCGCTCGGCGGCACCTTCCTTACACCCTCCCGCTTTCTGCCCCAGGGCATCACCAACCAGATTCTGGTCTGGGCGGTCATCAACGGCCTGATCGCGTTGGCGCTGATGCCTTTTGCCCCAAAACGCGCGCGACGGAACGGGATCATCGGGCCATCGATCCTGATTGCGCTGGTGACCGTCGCGGTGGGCTATGCGGCCCTGTGGCTCTGCGACCTCGCTTTCAAGATCGACTTCCGTTTCTGGATCGTCGCCTTGAAACTGATGAACGCGAAGCAATTCCTGATCTTCCTGATCTATCTGCTGCCATTCACGGTGTTTTTCGTGATCGCGCTGCATGTCCTGCATCGCAATTTCTCTTCACTCGGCGCCTCGCGCGGCGCGCTTTACCTGACCAACATTCTGGCATTGACGCTCGGCTTCATCGTGCTGGTCGCAGCCCAATACCTGACGATGTGGCTGTCGGGGAAACTGTTCAATCCGATCCCCGACCCCGGCTTCGTGCCGCTCTCCACGATCGTGGCGATCCAGTTCGTGCCGCTGCTGGCGATATGTGCGGTTATCGCCACCTTCACCTGGCGGCGGACGGGGTCGAGCCTTCCCGGCGCCCTGATCTGCGGCCTCTTTGTGACCTGGTACGTGGTCGCCGGCACCGCCACGCAGGCGGCGTTTTGACTGACGTGTCCCGGACGCGATGCGGTGCGCAGTACCGCTTCGCAGATCCGGGACCCATTTCGCCGCTTGGGTCCCGGTTCTGCGCCGCGTCGCATACGCCGCAGCGCGCCCGGGACCCCCACCGCAACCCTCCCCCTTTCAAGGGGAGGGAGAAGAAAGTCCGGGCGTAACAAGGAGTGCGTCACCGAAGCCAAAAGATGGGCGGAAACTGCATAGCACCGCGGCTTTCGCCCGGACGGCGGCAGTGCTATAGCGCGGGGATCATTCCTGTTTCCGCGCTCTTTCCAAAAAGGCCCGACCTCCCATGGCAAAAATCAAGGTGACGAACCCCGTCGTCGAACTCGACGGCGACGAGATGACCCGCATCATCTGGCAGTTCATCAAGGACAAGCTGATCCTGCCCTACCTCGACATCGACCTGAAGTACTTCGACCTCGGCATGGAATACCGCGACGAGACCGACGACCAGGTCACCATCGACGCCGCCAACGCCATCAAGAAGTACGGCGTCGGCGTCAAATGCGCCACCATCACGCCGGACGAGGCGCGGGTGAAGGAATTCGACCTCAAGCAAGATGTGGAAGTCGCCCAACGGCACCATCCGCAACATCCTCGGCGGCACCATCTTCCGCGAGCCGATCGTCTGCAAGAACGTGCCGCGCCTGGTGCCGGGCTGGACCGAGCCGATCGTCATCGGCCGCCACGCCTATGGCGACCAGTACCGCGCCACCGACTTCAAGTTCCCCGGCACGGGCAAGCTGACGATGACCTTCGCCGGCGACGGCGGCACGGTGATCGAGCACGAAGTGTTCGAGTTCCCCGGGCGCCGGCGTCGCCATGGGGATGTACAATCTCGACGAATCGATCGGCGATTTCGCCCGCGCCTCGCTTCAATTACGGCCTGAAGCGCAAGCTGTCCGGTCTATCTCTCGACCAAGAACACCATCCTCAAGGTCTATGACGGCCGCTTCAAGGACATCTTCCAGGAGGTGTTCGACACGCGAATTCGCCGCAAGTTCGAGGCCAAGCAGCATCACCTACGAGCACCGCCTGATCGACGACATGGTGGCCTCGGCGCTCAAGTGGTCGCGGCGGCTATCGTCTGGGCGTGCAAGAACTACGACGGCGACGTGCAGTCCGACACGGTGGCGCAGGGCTATCGGCTCGCTCGGCCTGATGACCTCGGTGCTGATGACGCCCGACGGCAAGACGGTGGAGGCCGAGGCCGCGCACGGCACGGTGACGCGCCACTACCGCCAGCATCAGCAGGGCAAGGAGACCTCGACCAACTCGATCGCCTCGATCTTCGCCTGGACGCGCGGCCTGTCGCATCGCGCCAAGCTCGACAACAACGCAGAAGCTCGCGAAATTCGCCGACACGCTCGAGAAGGTCTGCGTCGACACCGTCGAGGCCGGCTTCATGACCAAGGACCTCGCGCTGCTGGTCGGCGCCGACCAGCGCTGGCTCTCGACCACCGGCTTCCTCGACAAGGTCGCGGAAAACCTCACGAAAGCGATGGCGTAACGTTGCCGTCGTTCCGGGGCGAAGCGAAAGCATCGAACTATGATGTGCTCTTGCACATCAGAGAACCTCGAGATTCTTTGATGTGCAAGCACATCAGAGTTCGCCTTCCAGGCACCCCGGAATGACGTAAAACAATTTAAGGACACGGCCATGCGGCTCATGATGCTTGCTTTTCTCTTCCCGCTTCTCGCCGGCCCTGCTTCTGCAGCCGATGCACTTCCCGACGCCATCGCGGCGCCAGGAGAAACGGTTGTGCTCACCGTGCATGCCGAGGGCGCACAGGTCTACGAATGCAAGGCGGGCGCCGACGGCAAGCTCGCCTGGGCATTCCGCGAACCGATCGCCTCACTCCTGGTCGACGGCAAGACGATCGGCCGGCATTATGCCGGACCGAACTGGGAGCACGTGGATGGCAGCGCCGTGGTCGGCAAAGTCGTTGGCAACGCACCGGGCGCAACCGCGAACGATATCGCCTGGCTGAAGCTGCAAGTGGTCGCCTCACGCGGCAGCGGCGTCTTGACCGGCGTCACCACCGTGCAGCGGATCAACACCAGGGGCGGCAAGTTGGACGGCGCTTGCGACAAGGCAGGCACCTTCAAGTCCGCGCCCTACTCGGCGGAGTACGTGTTCCTGAAGAAGGGCTGACGCTCTCGTGTCCCGCACGCGGCGCAGCGGAACGTTGCGCCGCAGATGCGGGACCCACCCAAATCCCGAAGTTATGGACCCCGGATCAGCAGCGCACCGCTGTCGCGCTGCGCAGCATCCGGGGAACGCGAGCTGCCAATTATTGCGCCCTCGCCCCTTGTGGGAGAGGGCAGCTCCGCTCATAGACAGCGGCGAGTTGGGTGAGGGGTTCTTTCGACACGTAGGACCCTCGCCAACGAAGTTCGCGGACGCAACCCCTCATCCGTCGCGGGCTTCGCATAGCCGATGCAAAGCATCGGCGTTCTAAAAGAACGGCGGCCGCAGGGCGCCTATGGCCACCTTCTCCCACAAGGAGAGAAGGGAAGTCTCACGCTCCCGCCATCGCCTTTTCGATCGCCGCCAGCGCCGCATCGGCCTTGGCGCCGTCGGGACCACCGGCCTGCGCCATATCGGGGCGGCCGCCGCCGCCCTTGCCGCCGAGCGCCTCGGAAGCGACACGCACGAGCTCGACCGCGTTATAGCGCGACGTAAGATCGGATGTGACGCCGACCACGACGCCGGCCTTGCCGTCGGAGGTCAACCCGACGATCGCAACCACGCCCGAGCCCAGTTGTTTCTTGCCGTCGTCCGCAAGGCTCTTGAGATCCTTCATCTCGATGCCTTCGACCGCGCGCGCCATCAGCTTGACGTTGCCGACGTCGCGCACCGAAGCCGCCACCGCACCCCGTCCCGTTCTCCCGGCTCGAGTTCGACGAAAGCGCCGAATTCGGCGACGCGGGTGATTGGACCGCGCACGCGCTCGCCGACATTGTATTTTCCGGCAACCGCGTCCCAGGGATGGGTCATTAATTGTTTCATGCCCACGGAAATCCGGCGCTTGCCGGATTCTTCGGAGATCTTCAGCACCTTGGCTTCGATCTCTTGTCCTTCCACAAGCACGTCGGAAGGCTTGGAGACGCGGCTCCAAGAGATATCGCTGACGTGCAGCAAAGCATCGACGCCGCCGAGGTCGACGAATGCACCGTAGTCCATCAGGCTGCGCACCTTCCCGCTCACGATGTCGCCTTCCTTCATTCCGGCATAGCGGCGCTCTTGTGCGGAGCGCTCTTGCTCTTCGGTGACGACTCGGCGATCCACCACAACATCTTCTTCAGTTACGTCGAGCTTGATAATGCGAACGAGGACTTCCTGCTCGACCATCTTTTCCAACTCGGCAGCATCGCGGGAGCCACTGCGCGAGGCGGGCATGAAGGCGCGCACGCCGATATCGACGGTAAGACCGCCTTTGATTACGCCAGTGACCGTGCCCACAATCGTTGCCTTTTCGGCGAAGGCCTTCTCGAGCGCCGACCAATCCTTCGGGCGTTCGACCTTGGCTCGCGTGAGCTGATAGTAGCCCTCGGGATCGCGGCCTTTGACCGAGACGGGCATTTTGTCGCCCGGCCTGACGGTTTCGCCCTTTTCCTGGAAGACCGCCAGAGGCAGGATGCCTTCGCTCTTGAAGCCGATGTCGAGGAAAACGGAATCGCCGGTAACGGCTATGACCGTACCGACAATTTGTTTGCCGCCATCTTCTTTCTTACGCGCGTGGCTTTTTTCGTACTGGGAAAGCAAGTCGCTGAAGGACTCGGCGGGCTGCTCGGCGGCTTCAGTGACAGGGGTCGGTTCGGAGGATTCGGCGGTGATTTGGGATTCTGAGTTGACTGGATTCGACATGATCAAATAAAGGTGTGAATTGAATTCAAGGTATGAAGGCGAGGCTGGACGTGATCCCAGCGATTTCTGGCCCGTCAATTCCGAAATTGTACACTGAAACCCCGTGGGCCAATCATTCCCGGACAGACATAGGGACTAAAGACACCATGCAAGAGTAGAGAAGATTGCACACTTGACTTTGGCCTTCGCCTGCCTATAATCCGTGACTGCCGTCTCTGTGGCTGCCCCCGCACGCTACATCGGCATATCGCTCCAGTCGATCGAGAGCGTAGACCCAGGGTTCGACAATACAAGTTAAAACTGTTCGACTGAAAAATTGCATTCTGGAGTTCTCCCATGCGCCCAGCGTCTTCGCCTGTAGTTACTTTGCGGATTACCGTCCTCTGCCTCCTTGCCACCCTGCTCAGCTTTAGTTCCGCCACGGCTCAGACCACAACCAAGAAGCACAAGCTTTCGCAGCAGGCGGCAATCAATCAGCCGGCGATCGCGGGAGTGTCAACGGCGCGGAGTGCAGCGCGCGACGCGCAACCACCGCTCACGGCAGACTCATGGACGGGCACAGCTGGGGATAATGAATGGACCACATCCAGCAACTGGAGCGCGGGCGTGCCCACCAGTTCGGACGCCGTGACGATTGGCACTACCACGGCGGCGGTCACCCTCGCGGTCAATCAGACGGGTAACTTTGGCACCCTCACGCTGAGCAAGACCGGCGACAGCCTCACCCTCGATAACAACAGTCTACTCGTTGCCGCGGGCAACATCAGCAATACCGGCACCATCACGTTCGAATCCACCGGGAATAACACCGGGCTTGATGTCACCACGGCCCTCACCTTGAGCGGCAGCGGCACCCTGGTAATGGCGGCTGGGTCCAACGAAAATAACATAATCTATGGCACAGGGGACACCACATTTACCAACTCCTCTACCATCACAGGCACGGGCACGGTCGGCAACGGTCAGCTCAATCTGACGAATTCCGGCACCGTCAACGCCAATCTGAGTGGTGACGTCCTCACCATCAATCCGGACACGTGTAGCGGTTGCACCTCAATCAACACCGGCACTCTGGAAGCCAGCAGCGGCGGAATTCTGAACCTGGCGAACGGCACCTGGACGAATACTGGTGGAAAAATCACCGCCAATGCCGGCTCGACGGTGAATCTTGAAAACAACGTCACCATCAACGGCGGGACGCTGACCACGGTCGGCACGGGCGTGATCAACGACGCCACGAATCAGGCTGTCTTTCTAAACGGCGTGACCAATGCGGGAACCTACAACATCTTGAACAATGGTGCCACCGAAATCTCGGGCACGATCACTAATACAGGCACGATCAGCTTCGAGAGCACGGGCAACGATACCGGTTTATATCTGACTGCCAACTCCACGCTGACGGGGAGCGGCACCGTGAACATGGTAAGTGCCACCAACCAGAACAACCTGTTCTGGGGCGTGACCGGCTCTGTGTTGACCAACCAGTCGACGATTGAAGGAGTGGGCACAATTGGAAATGGCCAACTCACCATCACCAATGCCTCCACCGGAGTCATCAACTCGAATGTGAGTGGCGGCACGATAACGATCAACCCCTACACCTCGGTTGTTTCGACCAACGCTGGCCTGATGGAAGCCACCAACGGCGGCATCCTGAGTCTGAGCAACGGCACCTGGACCAATACCGGAACCATTGAAGCCGCGGCCGGCTCATCGGTCAATTTGAGCAACAACGTCAGCATCACCGGGGGAACGATTGAATCCGTTGGAACGGGCGCTGTCAACGCCCTGGCGAACCAGAATGTCTTTCTCACTGGGCTCACTCTTTCCGGTACTTTCAATTTGCAAAACAACGACGCCACCGAGATCAACGGGACCATCACCAACAATGGCGTGATCAATTTGCAGTCGACCGGCAACACCACAGAGCTTTATGTGACCAGCGCCGGCAGCGGCAGCGCCACCTTGAAGGGTTCCGGATCCATAGTCTTGGGCGACAACGCGAATAACCTGTTCAATGGCGCGGGTGGGACGTCGCTTACCATTGAGCAGAACGTTTCCGGCATCGGCAACATCGGGAATGGGGTCCTCACGCTGACCAACAGTTCCACCATCGATGCCAACGTCAGCCCCACGGTTGCGACCGGCGCCCTCACCATTCAGCCGGGAGGCGGCGGGATGACCAACACCGGCACGCTGGAAGCGACCAACGGCGGCAATCTCACCTTCACGGGCGGCAACACCATCAACAACGCCGGCGGCACCATTCAGGCAGTCGGGGCCGACAGCAGCAACAACGCGTCCACGGTAGTGCTCACCGACAACGTGACGATTACGGGTGGAACGCTCACCACCAGCGGCGCCGGCATCATGGAAGTTGCCGCCAACAACACCGCCAACCTGACCACCCTCACCAACAACGGGAACCTGGAGGTTCTGAATAATGGTGAGATCCTGGCTGCGGGAACGATCACCAATAACGGCACCATCACGCTGGAAGCTACTGGGAACAACACTTACTTCTATGCCCCGGCCTCGACCACATTGAACGGCACCGGTACGCTGGTGATGGGCAGCACGAATAATTCCTACACGGGTTATGTTGAGGCCGGCGGGGGCGCCACCCTGACCAGCGACGAAACCATTGAAGGCGCAGGAACGATTCAGGATGGCTCGTTCGTCAACAATTCGACGGTAAATGCGAACGTCAGCGGCCAGAGCATTTTGATGCAATCGTTCACGACGGCCACCAACACCAAGACGATGGAGGCCAGCAACGGCGGTACTCTGATCTTGAATGGTTCGAGTTGGACAAATACCGGGGGCACGATCACCGCCCAGACCGGCTCGTCGGTCGACCTGACCGGCAGCGTGACCATTACGGGCGGCACGCTGACTTCGGCCGGCACCGGGCAGGTTTATGTAGCGAGCGGCAACATCGCAAATCTCGCCAGCCTGACCAACAGCGGCACGCTGAACGTGCAAAATAACGGTGAGATCTCTGCCACCGGCACCATCACCAACAACGGGACCATTACCCTCCAGGCCACCGGTAACAATACCTATTACTACGCGCCCAGCGCCTCCACGTTGACGGGCTCGGGATCGCTGGTCCTCAGCTCCACCAACGGCAGCTATACCGGAATCCTTGATTCCGCGGGTGGTTTCACCAACGACGAAACCGTCACCGGAGCAGGCCTGATCGAGAATGGCACCTTCACCAACGGTGGAACCGTCAATGCCAGCGTCAGCGGCCAGAATTTGACCATCCAATCGCTGACTGGAACCAATACCAAGACGATGGAAGCCAGCGGTGGTGGCACATTGGTTTTCAATGGCACCACCTGGACCAACACCGGCGGCACGATCGAAGCAGAGGCTGGCTCCTCCGTGGAATTAACCTCCAACGCTACCATCACTGGCGGCACATTGACGACCGCCGGCACCGGCCAGATTTATTTGGCAGCCAATAATGACGCGTATCTCACCACCCTCACGAATGCCGGCACGTTTAACGTGCAAAATAACGCTCAGTTGGAATTAACCGGCACCATCACCAACAGCGGCACCATCAACCTCGCCAGCACCGGCAACAACACGTACTTGTTCATCAATGGGGCCGTCACCCTGAAGGGATCCGGCATCGTGGACCTCAACGGCAGTTGCAGCACTTGTCAGTACATCTATGGCCAGGGGACCACTCCGACGCTGACCAGTGACGGCACGATCGAGGGCGCGGGAAATCTCGGCTCGGGCAATATGGGCTTTACCAATAACGGCACGGTCAATGCCAACATCGCCGGGCAAGCGCTCGCCATCAGCGTGAACGGTTCGGGCTTCACTAACTACAACGGAACCACCGATACGCTGACCGGTGGAACTTACATCGCAAACGGCGGAAATATCACCTTCGCTGCCGGCAATACCACCGGCATCACCACCTTGTCGGCGAGCGTAACGGAAGAGGCGGGCGGACAGATTCTGAATACCAGCAACAGCAATGGCAATGCGCTGGCGAATCTGACCTCCATCACCTCAACCGGCAGCCTGACCACCGATGTCAACCTCACCGACGCAGGCGCCTTCAGCAATGCTGGTTCGTTGACGATTCTCGGTGGCACCACTTTCAAGGTTGGAACATTGACGCAGATCAGCGGCGGATCGCTGACCGCTGGAACCTATGTTCTGGATGCGAATCTTGATCTGACTGGCGCTACCCAGACGATCACGACCAACGCGGCGAACCTGACGCTGGCTGGTGGCACGATTGAGAACGCCAACAGCACCAGCGCCCTGGCCAGCCTGGCCACGAACACTGGCAAGCTGACCATCGGTGGGACCACCAACAACGTTTCGACCTCGGCCACCAGCTTCAGCAATACGGGTACGCTGACCATCGATAAGGGCGACAGCTTCACCGCAGCCAAGCTCACGCAGATCAGCGGCACCACACTTTCGGGCGGCACCTACGTGCTGGCCGGCAACCTGGACCTGACCACTACCGGCATCACAATCGACACCAACTCGGCCACTCTTACGCTGGAAGGCGGCAAGATCAACTCAGGGTCCACGAACGCTTTGGCTACACTGAACTCCAACACGAAGACGCTCACGCTGGCGAGCGGCGCGAGCTTTACAACGTCGACTACCGCTAGCTTCTCGAATACGGGCACCGTGGACGTCGAAAAAGGTACGAAGCTGACGGTTGGTGGCACCGGCAACAACTATACGCAAACCGCTACCGGGGCCAAGACCACGGTGGATGGAACCCTGACGGCGACAGCGATTACGGCTACCGGCGGCTCGATCTACGGAGCGGGCACGATCGTTGGCAATACAACGGTCGGAAACGCCAGCGGCAACGCGGTCACGCTCAACGTCGGCGACAGCGCCAAGGCCGGGCTGCTTACCATCACTGGAACGTATACCCAGTTGGCCACCGGCAACATGACCGGCACCATCAACGGAACTACGGCCGGCTCCGGTTTCAGCCAATTGAAGGTAAGTGGAACCGCAGCGTTGGCGGGGACGATCAGCTTCACCGTAACAAGTTCGTTTCAGAAAAGTTTGACCCTGGGCGAGACCTTCACCGTGCTGACCGCCAGCAGCGTCACGGGAACGTTCTCCAACACGACCATCGCCATCAATTCGACCTATCAGTTCGACGTGAGCTATACCTCGACGGGTGTGGTTCTGACGGTGGCCTCGGCGACGCCGTCGGCTCCGAACTCGACCAATACGGTTCAACAGTCGGTGCTGGTGGGTAGGAACCACAATCGAGTCAACAACCTGCGGAATCGTTTTACCGGCGTGGGCACGATCGCCGGTCCGGTTCGCGGCAGCCACTGGGAGTATGAACACTTCAACCCCAGTCCGATTCTGCTGGGCGGGCAGCGCAATAGCTGGGAGCATGTGCCGGCGATCCAGGGAAATCCCAAGCTGCCGGTCATGACGAATGTGGCGAACTGGGTTGGTTCTCGATCGACTCTTTCCAATCCTTGGGTAGGAGACGTTCGAGCGATTGGCCCGCAATCCCCGACCGCTGGTTGGGGCAACTCGAACGTTCGCCGACCGGTTCGCATTATGCAACCCGTTCTCCCACGCATCCGGTAGGAGAGCGATTTGATCACGAGTCCTGTAGAGGGCACGACTTCCTGGTCGTGCCCTATTTTTTATGCTTGCCGCTCCCGGGCACGGAGCTTCCGGGTTCCGCTTATAATGCGGGATTAGAAATCGGCATGCTGAGATGACGTCTGGGCGGCCTTATCGTCGAGAAATCCCTGAGAAAAGAATGAACTTAGCGCGCGATTCTTTTTCTGCCAAGTGGGTTGCAGTTTCATTGCTCGCCGCAGCCATGGGGCTTCTGCCTGCTTGCCGCAGCACGGCTCGCGCCCGCGAGCACGTTGAAAAAGGAAACCGGGATTTCGCGGAGAAGCAATTCAGCGCGGCGGAAAACGAATACCGGCAGGCCATTCAGATCAACGCCGACTATGGCGACGCCTACTACCGGCTAGGAATTCTGCAGGTTCAGCAGGAATATCCAACAGCGGCGCGGCAATCGTTTACACGCGCAGTAGAGCTTGAGCCCAAAAACCTGGACGCTCACTTGCGCCTGGGTAATCTACTGGTTTCTTCGACACAATACGATGAAGCCCGGCAGCAAGCGGAGAGTGTGCTTCAACAAGATGGTAAGAACGCGGGCGCGCACCGTCTGCTGGGACAGGTCGCGCTTCGTCAGGGACAGTATGTTGCGGCAGAAAATGAAATGCAGCAGGCAATCGCGCTCGATCCGCATGACCCGCAGGCTTACGAGGATTCAGGGCTGGCGCAGTTGCTGGATGCCGAGTTCGGCGCAGCGGAAAAAAGCTTTCAGTCGGCGATCGACATCAAGCCGGGAGATCCTCAGACCTATATCAATTTGGCGTCCTTCTACAAAGCGCAGAACACCCCAGATCGCGCCGAGCAGGTCTTGCATTTGGGAATGACCAAAGCTCGGAACGCGGTTGAGTTGCCCCTGGCGCTGGCCAGCCTTTACATGGAGCGCAACCGCAGCGACGAAGCGAAGCGTCTTCTGGATCAAGTGGAAGCGGATGGAAGCAGCTATCCGGATGGCCGCCGAGCCGTGGCAAACTTTTTTCTGGATAACGGAGACGCTGGCGCGGCGCTGGAACGCTTTCGCGCGCTGGTGAGCCGGAACGAAAACGATGCGGACGCGGCGCGGAAAGTTGCCGAATGCTACCTGCAGTTGGGCCGCTCGGAGGATGCCGGCGAATGGCTTGCACAGCGGGAGAAACAAGATCCCAACGGCAGCAAAGACGCAGCTTTCCGCCTGCTTCAGGCGCGCACCGATCTGGAGGCGCTACGCCTTCGCGAAGCGAGTGCGGAGCTGGAAAAACTGATTCAGGATTCGCCGGATGTGCCGGCGGTTTATTTCTATCTTTCGCAGGTGGATTCGGCGCAAGAACAACCGGCGCAGGCGCAGCAGGCGCTCACCGACGCGATCCGGGTACAGCCAGGATACTTGCCAGCATTACTCGGGTTGGGAAATATCAGTTTGCAGCAGAACGATGCCCGATCGGCCCTGTCCTATGCCAGCCGGATTATCGCGACGAGCTTTTGGGTGGATGAGGCGCACATCGTTGCGGGAAGCGCTTATCTTCAGCTGGGCGATTTGGATCAGGCACAGCGGGCTTTCGATTTGGCCGCGGGACTCAATCCGCGCAGCCCCGCTGCCCTGGAGCGATTGGGACGGGTGCTCGCGATGCGGGGAAAAGACACGGATGCAGAGAAAGCGTATGAAAGCTCTTTGGCTTTGGCGCCGGATTATGCTCCCGCACTCAGTGGTCTCGCGGAAATTCTGGCCAAGGAGGGAAAGACGAAGCAGGCCGGTCTTCGCATGGATCGCCAGATCGCAGCCCAGCCGAAGGCGTTCCGGCTGTACGTAGCCAAGGCGGAATTCTGCATCGCGCAAAAGGACTGGAGTTGCGCGGAGCGCAGCTATCAGCAAGCCTTGTCGGTCAATCCCTTTTTCGTGAATGGGTACCTGGCTTTGGCGCACATCGATGCCGCCACGAATCGTCCGCAGGCGATGATTCAGGAATACGAGGCGGCGCGCGCTAGATTTCCGCAATACTTTCCCACCTACATGCTGCTGGCGCAGGTCTATGAGTATGTCGGAGACTTCGATCACGCCCGGCAAACGTATCACGACGCGTTGAAGATTGATGCGAATTTTTCTCCGGCGTTAAGCAATCTCGCGCGATTGGATGCGGATCACGGAGGGTCGCTCAGCGACGCGCTGGTGCTTGCGCAGCAGGCAAAGAAAGAGCAACCGGACGACCCGGCGGTCAACGACGCCTTGGGGTGGATTTACTACAAGCAAGGATTATTCAATTCCGCGATTCCGGTGCTAGAGGCTGCGACGGCGAGAGAACCCAAGGTAGCAAGGTACCAGTTTCATCTGGGAATGGCTTATCTGGCGGCAGGACAACGCGCGCAGGCACGAGCCAGCCTGCAAGCCGCATTACAAGCCGGGCTGAATACAACCGATGCCCGGTCCGCGCAAGACGCTTTGCAGAAGGCCGGTTCCTGATCAGTAAGCGGCCCGAAAACAAGTTGAATGCCTAGCAAGAAACGCAAGCCCGCCAAGGCTTCGCCGAAATCGTCTACAGGAGGGCCTGCGGGCCGCTCCTGGCAACGACTGTTCGGCGGGCATTTTGTCATGCTGTTGGCCGTCATAGCTTTGTTTGGTGCGATCCGGTGGCGGCTCGCAGATACTCCTTTAGAGCGCGATGAAGGCGAGTACGCCTACAGCGGGCAACTCATGTTGCAGGGTATCCCACCGTATCAACTGGCCTACAACATGAAACTGCCGGGAACTTATGCCGCGTATGCCGCGATTCTCACGGTCTTCGGGCAAACGGGCCGGGGCGTTCATCTGGGGTTTCTGTTGGTCAATGCCACCTGTGTCATCCTGGTTTACGTCATCGCAGCTCGATTATTTGGAGCCCTCGCAGGAGCTATCGCAGGAGCAAGTTATGCCTTTCTGAGCACGCACCAGAGCGTGCTCGGGTTCGCCGCGCATGCTACTCACTTTGTCGTGCTAGCGGCGCTGGTAGGGCTGATCCTGATGTTGCGGGCGGAAGAAACCAAGCGGGGCATGTTTTTCTTCTGGAGCGGGTTGGCATTTGGCTTTGCCTTCCTCATGAAACAGCCAGGCATCTTTTTCGGCGGGTTCGGGTTTTGTTACTTGGCCGTACAATGTCGTCCGCGGAGCAGGAGCGAATGGCGGCCGTGGGGGAAAGGCTTAGGGCTGTTTCTGCTCGGTGCAACACTGCCGTTCGCGCTTACATGCCTCGTTCTCTACCGGGCCGGGGTCTTTCACAATTTCTGGTTTTGGATTTTTTCCTACGCCAGCCAATATGCCTCCACAGAAACGCTTTCCCCCGGCCTGCGGAACCTGTCCAGATCGTTTTCCGTTTTGCTGCGAGCCTCGCCATGGCTCTGGATCATTGCACTCGCGGGAGTCTCCGCTCCATGGTGGAATTCCAGCGCGCGCCGGCATGCAGTGTTTATGCTGGGATTGCTGCTCTTCTCTTTTGTAGCGGTTTGTCCTGGGCTTTACTTCAGAGGGCATTACTTCGTTCTGATGCTGCCGGCGGTCGCGATTTTGATTGCGGTGGCAGTCTCCTCGGCGGTCGCATGGATAGGCGAGAAGTTCCCTTCCCGAAGGCTGCAGCTTCTCCCGGTGTTCGTTTTTGTTGCTGTGTGGGGCCTCGCAATATGGAACAACCGGGAGGTTTACTTCGAACTCACGCCGGAGCAAGTATGTCGCCGCATCTACTCCTCGAATCCATTTGTGGAAGCGGAGCAAGCCGGCGATTATCTGCGAGAGCACAGCGCCCCTTCTGACACGGTAATGGTCTTCGGATCGGAGCCGGAGATTTATTTCGACGCGCGGCGCCACTCCGCCAGCGGCTACATCTACATGTACAGCTTGCTGGAAGAGCAATCCTATTGGCCGGTCATGCAGAAACAAATGATGGCGGAGGTCGAAGCGCGGCGTCCTGCCTATGTGGTTTTTGTGAATGCGCATTTTTCGTGGCTGGGCAGACCGAACTCTCCACAAATGGATGAGCTGCGCACTTGGGTTAGTCAATACATTGCCGGGGGTTTCGATCAAGTGGCGGCGTACGGAGGGGATGAGGCGAAAGCTTCACAGTCGGCGGAGACTGGCAGGCGCCATCCCACGCGACCAGAGATATTCATTCTCAAACGGAAGAGTTGAAATTCATCTGAAAACCGCAACTGCTCCAGGGAAGCGTCGAACTGACATTCCAAAAGGCCCGGCTCCCTCGCCGTCGAGCGGCGGCTGGTTGGTGCGACGCAGGCACCTAACAGAGCCGGGCCCACATCAGTGTGGTATTCAGTTTTGATTCCTCCGCGAGTATTAAAAGCTCTTCATCCGAACTTGTCAGTGATCTTCGGCACGCTCGCAGGAGATGTTTCACCAATCAGGCACCTGTGTGAACCAATCGCCTTGAATTCTTCGGCATATCTTAGCTGCTAACGGTCAAGACGGGACACTTGGCAGTGCGAATCACCTCATGGGTCAGGGTCCAAGGGATATGCGCGGCAAGGCGGGGCGCGGGAGTTCGAGTTGCGCCCATGACCATCAAATCGACCTGTTTGGCGGTGGCGAACTCCAAAATTCCTTCCGCCAGAAAATCCATTCCTGTCACACATTCCGGAGGCGCCACCAGCTTGGCGTCGATCGGAACCAAACACCGCAGCCTCATCTCGCTCTGGCATCGAGTGGCTTGCTGCCACTCGAGAAATTCCTCCGAGGCGAAGGTTGACGGACCGTAAACCGAAGGCCCGAGATCGGCACTCGGCATCGGCGGCACCATATGCAGAAGTGTAAGCGTGGCGCGACAGTCTTCCGCCATCCTCAGGGCATAGGGGAAAGCTTTGGTCGAGGTCGGACCGAAGTCGGTTGTGAACAGGATCCGCTTGGGAGCAAAGATCTCCGAGTTCATGGGGGGGACATTGGGGCCAACCGTGAGCACAGGGCACGGCGCTAGGCGCAACACTTCTTCGGCAATCGAACCTAAGGCCAGCTTCTTCAGTCCCCCGCGTCCATGGGTGCCCAGCACGAGTAGATCGGCGTGGTCGCGTTGCATCACCGACCCTAAAACATCCCAAACGCGGCCCCGTTCCAATAACAGACGGTGATCAAGGTCGTGCATGGGCGAAGCAGCCTCGAGTTGCTTCATGTTCTCTTCCGCATCGAGCAGGCGCCGACTCAATTCCCGCGGCAGTGGATCGAGAGGGATCCGATCCCGTGGCTCGGGAGGGATCGCGTTTATGACAGTCAGAACAGCGGTGTAGCGGCGCGCGATGGCCAAGGCATAGGAAAGCGCGAGCTGGGAAGCAGGCGAAAAATCGGTGGCGAGCAAGACATTCTTGAATGCGATACGTTGCCTGGCATCGTGTTTATTGGCGACTACGGTCATAAATGCTCCTTCCCGCGTAGCCATGCGCAGCTATGCCGAACCAAGTCCGGAGTGGGCTGCCTTCCGCTGCCCGCTCGCTTTTGATTGGTCTTTGAGAGAGACGACCGAGGTTCCGGATGGGTCCGAAATAATTGTCAAGGTTTTCGAACAGCTATCACAGAGCCAGAAGTGCTCCCGCCTGGGGGCGCAGTCAGCGGCCAGGTTTCCGGGATTGGCGGGCACGGATTCCACAAGGAGAATTTTTCCTTCGCGCAGGTACCGGAAGGTGGCGGAGCAGGTGGGATTCGCGCACTTGGACAACATGGCGCCCTCCGGGCTGCGTGCTCAAATCTGGAAGGAATACCGGCCGAACACGCAGTCGAGACACATTGTCATCACAACAGTACCGCGCGGCCGCCGATCGTGAAGTGATTCATATCACAAATCAGAGTGACTGTTGTCATTCCGCGAGTATCTGACAGCACAGGCGGAAAAAAGGCCGATTGCGCTCATGCCATCGTGATTGCAGTCACAGCCAGTCGTGCCCGTCGTCATGGCCCATCTCATATTTTAGATTGAGAATCAATATGAGGAACTTCGGAGTTTGCCCCACGGTGAGGAAGACTGACCGCAGCCGATCATGGAGTTAACCGGCATGGACCGTGACAAGGCCAGATCGCACCGCTGAGACAGAGGGGATAAGGCCATGAAAAGCACCATCGAAACTCGAGAGCCGGAGTCGAAAGCAGCGGCGCAATCACCGCGCGCGGAACACAATGCGGCCCTGGAGCGCTTGATGACGGCGCCAGTGCAGGTTCGTCCGCTGTTTGCGGATAGCTTGTTGCAGTATCAAGGCCAGACGGGCCGGCAGACGTGGGCAACCGTATTGTCGTTCGCCGTCCAGTGCATGATGCTGGGAGTTTTGCTCTTAATACCGCTGTACTTTACGCAAACGCTGCCGAAGTCGCAATTGCTGACGTTCCTGATTGCTCCGCCGCCTCCGCCGCCGCCCCCACCGGCGGCCCAGCAAATCGCAAAGGTCGTCGCTCAAGTTGAAACTGACTTGATGGCGGGTGGACAACTCCGGACACCGACAAAAATTCCGTCGAAAGTACAAATGATTCATGAGGAAGAAGCGCCCCCGGTGCCAACGGGAGGAGGCGTGGTCGGAGGCGTGCCGGGTGGGATTCCTGGAGGCCAACTTGGAGGCGTCATTGGAGGCATCGTCAATTCCAGTACGGCGTATGTACCGAAGTTTCAGCCCGTACTGCCCCAGCGGGTGCGCATATCGCAGGGCGTAACGACCGGCTTACTGATTCACCGAGTAGAACCTACGTATCCCACGATCGCCAAGGCCGCCCGGATTCAAGGTACGATTGAACTCAAGGCCATCATCGACAAAACCGGCGCGATTCAGGATCTGCAACTGGTCAGCGGACACCCGATGCTGGTGCCGGCTGCCATTGGCGCGGTGAAGCAGTGGCGTTACCGGCCTTATCTGTTGAATGGTCAACCGGTTGAGGTCGAGACTACGATTACTGTCATTTTCTCCCTTACCAATTGATTGCGGGAATGCGCACTCATTGGCGAGACTTGTGCAAAGGTCCGGAGATCAAGAAAGGGGGCGATTATGATGTTCTCCTATAGGCTGGTTCGTCTGATTGAAACGCACGCCGACACCCTGGCTGCGGGGCTGGAAAAAAAAGTATTCGACTCCCCTTCGCTGCAGCAGTTCCGCGCCATTCCCGATCACGAATTGCGGCAACGAGTTTACGAGATTTACCGTCATCTGGGGGAATGGCTGCTGGGAGAGAACCAGGGTCTGATCGAGAAGCGTTATCGCGAAATCGGCGCCAGAAGAGCGGTTCAGAACGTGCCGCTGGCAGAAGTCATCCAGGCAATTGTTCTCACTAAAGAGAATCTCTGGGACTTCCTGAAGAGCGAAGCCGTGGCGGATCGCGCCGTCGAAATGATGGGTGAACTGGAACTGTTGTTGATGCTGGGCCGTTTTTTCGATCACGCGATGTACTTCGCCGCGGTCGGTTATCAGGAGCAATTGGAACATATGAAGCAGGAGCGCGAAGCCGTCGCCAGCTGACGAAATCGCTCTCGGCTCCCAGTCCGGTCGGGTTCATGCGGCGATAAGGATCGTGTGACCGCCATCACGGCCCAAAGTGACGCTAAACCTGGCTGGCGCGAGGGAGAAGTGTAACCCTTAGTGCAGGTGCGGATGATTACGGGCGGAGGGTTATATGTCAGTCTTAGATTTCAAGCAAGGCGCATCCGAAAGACGAACGAGCGCGATCTCGATAAAAAATGTGCTCTACGCCACGGACTTCTCCGCAACGTCTGAGGCAGCGCTACCCTACGCCAGCGCGATCTGCCGCCGCTTCAACAGCACACTGCACGTGGCCCATGTGCTCTCGGACGCGAACCTGCTGCTGATGACGGGAGGCGTAGATTATGTGTCGGTCGGCGCGGTCTATGACGACTCCTATAAGAAGGCGCAGGAAAAGATGGATCAGGTCGCGACGCGGCTGGGCAAGATCCAAACGCGTACTTATGTTCGGCACGGAATGGTTTGGAAAAACCTGAGCCAGATCATCGCCGAAAATCGAATCGACCTGGTCGTGGTGGGGACGCACGGCCGCACGGGAGTGGGTAAGCTGCTGCTGGGCTCGGTGGCCGAAGATATTCTGCGGCATTCGCCTTGCCCAGTGCTCACGGTTGGGCCCAAGGTCTGCGGCCGCGCCAAGCTTCTGGAATTTTGTGGCACCGGCCAGGAGATGGCTCCGGCGGAACTTGAACTGCAACGCATTGTCTTTGCCACCAACCTGACTCCCGCTTCGCTGACGGTAGCCCCGGTTGCGATTTCTCTGGTCAAAGAATTTGAGGCGCGATTGACCCTGATGCACGTCGTCGAGGACTCGGCGCAAGAAGATCGTCCTGAGCCGATCGCAAGCGGAGTCCGCAACTTGCAAGCCGTGGTTCCGAGTGATGCCGGGCTGGCCTATCAGCCGGAATTCGTGGTCGAGTTTGGATCCCCTTGGGTCTGCATAGTCAATACCGCAGCGGAGCGCGAGGCCGATCTGATTGTGCTGGGAGCGCATCGCGCCGACGGCGCAACGCGTGTGCCGTGGTCTACGGTGCACCGGGTCGTGGCCAGCGCCCAATGCCCAGTTTTGACCGTGCGGGAATAGACTTCCATCCAATTGAGGGCGCGGAAAGCTGCGCGTGGGGGAAGGCGCGAGCTTCGCACAGTTCCGCGGCCGCACCTGCTCACAGTTGCTTGTGATCCTCGTCACTGTCGCTCCGGACCTAATCCAGCCACAATCAATGAGTCGTTCATAGAACGGAGCGCCCGTGTTCAAAATCATCCACGCAGAATTCATCGCCCCCGGCATTAAACGATTCGTGCTCGAAGCTCCTCGCATTGCCCGCAAACAGAAACCCGGGCAGTTTGTGATTCTGCGGATTCACGAAGAGGGCGAGCGGATTCCTGTGACCATCGAGAACTCCGACCCGGAACGCGGCAGCATCAGCATTGTGGTGCAGTCGGCGGGAAAGACTACGCAGTTGCTGAATTCGCTGAACACCGGCGATTCGATTCTGGATGTGGTTGGGCCGCTGGGAAAACCGTCAGAGATCGACAAGTTCGGCACGGTCGTCGTGATTGGTGGCGGCGTTGGCACAGCCATGGCTTATCCCTCGGCGGCGGCGTTCAAGCGCGCCGGCAACCGCGTGATCACGATCGTGGGCGCGCGCAACAAGGAGTTGGTGATTCTCGAGCACGAACTGCGCGACGTGAGTGATGCGCTCCTGATCACGACCGACGATGGAAGCTACGCCGATAAGGGCTTTGTGACCGACAAACTTCGGCAACTCATCGAGAATGGCACGCGCATCGACCTGGTGCTGGCGATCGGTCCGATCGTGATGATGCGAGCGGTCGCGGAGATGACGCGAAAAGAAAACATTCGCACCGTGGTCAGCTTGAACCCGATCATGATCGATGGCACCGGAATGTGCGGCGGCTGCCGGGTTCTGATCGACAGCAAGAGCGAGTTCGCCTGCGTCGACGGACCGGAATTTGACGCGCACCGGGTGAATTTTGATGTGCTGGTGCAGCGCAATTCGATGTACCGCGATGCCGAGCAGCGGTCGCTGGCCGAGTATAAGCGCTCGATCGAAGAGGGATGCAAAGTTGGCGGCAATCCCGAGGGCGGGGCTTCCGTTCAAAAATCCGACGAATCATGCGCGATTGCGCAAGGAGGCAAGAGGTGAGCGAGACCGCGAGCAAGTCCCTCAATCCACTGAAGCTGAAAGACCGCATGAAGGTTCCGCGGCAACTGATGCCAGAGCAGCCCGCGGACGAGCGCAACAAGAATTTCAGCGAAGTGAATCTCGGCTACAACGCCGAACTGGCGCGGCAAGAGGCGCTGCGCTGCCTGGAGTGCGCGAAACCGACGTGCACGGACAATTGTCCGGTGGGCGTGAAGGTAAAAGAATTTGTCGAACTGATCGTGGCCGGCGATTTTTTGGGAGCGGCCGCGAAAATTCGCGAGGATAATGTGCTGCCTGCGGTTACGGGACGCGTGTGCCCGCAGGAAGATCACTGCGAGGGCAAGTGCCTGCTGTCGAAGAAAGTGAAGCCGCTCGGCATTGGCTATTTGGAGCGCTTCGTCGCCGATTACGAACAACGCATGGGCACGCACATTCTGCCCAATGTGCCGCCGACTGGCAAGAAAGTCGCCGTGGTGGGCAGCGGTCCCTCGGGACTAACGGTCGCCGGGGATCTTATTCAGAGGGGCCACAAGGTACGCGTGTTTGAAGCACTGCATGAGTTGGGCGGAGTGCTGGTCTACGGTATTCCCGAATTCCGCTTGCCCAAACAAATCATCCGCGAGCAACTCGATTACATGCGCGAGATGGGAGTTGAGTTCGAAACGGATGTCGTCGTGGGACGCACCGTCACGATCGACGAGCTCATGCAGGAAGAAGGCTTTGATGCAGTCTATATCGGCACTGGCGCCGGATTGCCGCAGTTCATGGGCATTCCGGGTGAGCATCTCAACGGGGTTTACTCGGCGAATGAATTCTTGACGCGCATCAATTTGATGAAGGCGTATAAGTTTCCCACTTATGATGAGCCGATGGTCGACTTGCATGGAAAAGACGTAGCCGTAATCGGCGGCGGCAACACGGCGCTGGATGCGATTCGATCAGCGCTGCGCCTGGGCGCTCGTAAGGCATACGTGATTTACCGCCGCAGCGACGCGGAGATGCCGGCACGGGCGGAGGAAGTTCATCACGCCAAACAGGAAGGCATCGACTTTCAGATGCTGACCGCGCCGGTGGAATTTCTCTCGGATGGCAAAGGATGGCTCACCGCGGCGCGATGTGTGCGCATGGAATTGGGTGAACCAGACGCTTCCGGGCGCCGCAGGCCGGTACCGGTCAAGGGTTCAGAGTTTGATCTGCCGCTGTCGGTGGCCATCATGGCGATCGGAACCACGGCGAATCCTATTGTGCAAAGCACCACGCCGGGGCTGGGTACGGACAAGCGCGGATACATTCAAGCCGATTCGCAGAAGCAACGAACCACGCGCAAAGGAGTTTTTGCCGGTGGTGATATTGTGACTGGCGCGGCGACGGTCATTCTCGCCATGGGCGCGGGACGGCGCGCGGCGCAGTCGATTCACGAATATCTAACGACTGGAGAGTGGGAAGTTCCCAGTTAACACGCGTGAGTTTCGGCAGAACAGCGCAGGTAAGCTAGAGCTCAAGCGTAGCAGTGATAGAGTCCGAGGTCTGATGCGTGGTGAAGCTGAAACCCAGGCGCTTGAAGACTTTTTCCATGGCCACGTTGTCGCGCAATATTTCCGCCACCAGGCGCCCAAGTTTTTCCGCGCGCGCAATCTGAACGCAGCGACGAAGTAATTCTGTGCCTACTCCGTGTCCCTGATACGGATCGGAGACCAGGGCGGCGACCTCGGCTTCGTTGTTGTCGGTGCGCAGTTTGTTGAGGCGTCCCACGCCCAGAATCCTGCGCTCCCCGGTGCCCGGCTCTTTATCCTCTGCCACCAGCACCATCTCGCGGTCGTAACCACCGAAGCAAATGCGCAGCAAGCGCTCATGATCGACGCGGCGGCGCAGGCTGAGAGCGGAAAAATATCGCAGGTACACGGTGCGCTCGGAGAGCGTGCTGTGAAATTTGACCATCAGTGGTTCATCTTCGGGGCGGATGGGCCGGATGATTACCTCGGCACCGTCTTTCATCGTCCACGGCCACACATATTGCGATGGATAGGGACGAATCGCGGGCTTCGAAAGTTGGTTGGCCTTGGTGGATGGAGGGTGCAGCACGATCCGAGCGTCGAGCGCCAGCAGGCGCTCGGGAGATGCGAGCAGAGGATTAATATCGATCTCTGCGATCCAAGGCTGTTCTACGACGAGCTGGCTGAAGCGAACCAGCAGACTTTCGAGCGCGGCTAAATCGACGGGCTTGCGGCCGCGAACCCCTTGCAGGGCGCGGAAAATATTCGTCTGCTCCATCATGCGTTGCGCCAGAGTCGTATTCAGCGGCGGCAGCGCGAGCGCGTGATCTTTGTAAACTTCGACCAGCTGTCCGCCGGAACCGAATAACAGTACTGGGCCGAATTGCGGATCGATACTGCTGCCGAGAATCAGTTCGTAACCTTCCAGCCGGACCATGGGTTGAACTGTGACACCAGTAAAACGGCCGGCACCCGCTTTTTCTGCGACCGAAGATTCGATGGATCGATAGGCGTTTCGGACCGCGTCGTCGTCTCGAAGATCCAGCTTCACGCCACCGACATCCGTTTTGTGGGTGATGGTGTCGGAGAAAACTTTAAGCACCACGGGAAAACCCAACTCGTGCGCCTGTTGAACCGCTTCGTCCAGGCTGCGGGCGATACGGGTTTCGACGGTTGGGATCCCGTAGAGCGACAGCAACTGCTTCGATTCGACTTCGTTGAGCAGGGTCCGGCCGCTGGAATGGACGTGTTCGATAATCCGCTTCACTCGATCTCGCGCCGCGTCATCGAATTCCGGCCAGTCAGCGAGGCTCGGCGTTTCGTAGAGACCGCGCAGATTATAGGTGTAGCGCCACATGTAGGTGAAGGCGCGCGCCGCGGTATCGGGATAGAGAAATGTCGGAACGCCGGCGGTGTTGAGAATGGCTTCGCCTTCTGCGGTGCTGACGCCGCCCATCCAACTTGCCAGGACGGGTTTGCCGGTGGTGTTGGCAAAGGCGCGGAGGCGCACGGCCGTGTCTGTCGCATTCGCCAATCCTTGGGGAGCGAGAATGACGAGGAGGCCATCACTGTTGGGATCTTTCGATGCGATCTCGATCGCATTGCCGTAGCGCGCGCTATTGGTGTCGGCCAATACGTCGATGGGATTGGCGTGGCTCCAGTGCGGCGGAAGAAGGGCGTCTAAAGCGTGAAGCGTATCGGCGGAGAGCGGAGCCAGCTCGCCGCCGTTGGTGACCAGCGAATCAGTAGCCAGAACGCCCGGGCCGCCGGCATTGGTCAAGATGGTGAGCCGGGGCCCTCTCGGACGCGGCTGCTTGCTCAAGACCTCGGCCATATAGAAGAGGTCCGCGAGATTGTGTACGCGCAACACCCCGGTGCGGCGGAAGGCGGCGTCGAGAACTTCGTCGCTACCAGTCAGCGCGCCGGTGTGAGAAGCGGCGGCCTGCGACGCGGCCGGAGAGCGACCTGCTTTGATTACGATAATCGGCTTGCTGAGGGCTACTTCGCGCGCGGCCGAGATAAACGCCCCGGCGTCGCCAATCGACTCCATATAAATGAGAATGCTTTTGGTGTGGGGATCGTCGCCGAATTGATAGATCAAGTCGCCCCAGCCCACGTCGAGCATGGAGCCGGTGGAAACGATGGCGCTGAAACCGACCTCCTCGCGATGGCTCCAATCGAGGATCGCCGTAAGCAAAGCTCCGCTCTGGCTTAGAAATGCAACGTTACCTGGCCTCGGCTTGGCTCTGGTAAAAGTTGCGTTCAGGCCTGCGTAGGGAACCATGACCCCTAGACAATTTGGCCCGATTAAACGCATCGAACTTCGCGAGAGCTGGGCTTGAATCTGGCGCTCGAGTTCGGCGCCCTGCGCTCCACGTTCGCGGAAGCCAGCGGAAATCACGACCGCATTCTTGACTCCCGCGTCGACACATTCGCCGATGAGGCCGGGAATCGTAACCGCCGGTGTCACCAGCATCGCCATATCAATCAGATCGGGCACGTCGGCAATACTTTTGTAAGCAGTGAGACCCCGCACCTCGGAATGCCGGCAGTTGACCGGATAGATTTTGCCGCGAAAACCGGGCTGCAGCAGGTTGTGCATCAGGGCCTCGCCGACCGTGCCAGGACGGTCCGTGGCGCCAATGACCGCGATGGTGCGCGGATCAAACAGCGCGTCCAGCCCGTACCTCTCACCCGCTAGGTGCGGCCGCGACGCTGGCGCCTTGTGGCCGGAAATATATGTTGTTGTCGAGTCCAGAAAACCTCCTGCTGCTCTGCCGGTCCACTGCTCTCCCAGTACAAAGACGGGCTGACCGCGCCCGAATCGCGCGGAAACGAACCGGGCGTTCTTGGTATCTTATGCCTTCGCCGAGGGGCCATTCTGTGATTGCAGTCACAGACGGCGTTTAGTTTCTGCTATAGTGTGGGCGCCATGAAAGGTAATGCAAAAGTTATTGCTGAATTAAATAAGGCGCTTCGTGAAGAGCTGACCGCGATCAACCAGTATTTTCTGCATGCGGAAATGTGCGAGAACTGGGGATATCACAAGCTCTCCGATTTCATCAAGAAACAATCCATCGGCGAAATGAAGCACGCCGAAGCGTTGATGGAGAGGATTCTGTTTCTGGATGGCAGCCCGTCGATGCAACCGCTGGAGTTGACAGTGGGCTCGACGGTGAAGGACATGATCGAAAGCGATTTGGCGCTCGAAATCGGTGCGGTAAAGCAGTACAACGAGTCGGTCGCAATCGCCACCAAAGAAGGCGACAACGGATCACGCGATTTGTTCGTCCAGTTGCTGAAAGATGAAGAAAGTCACGTGGACTTTCTCGAAGCGCAAATGCACTTGATTAAGGAAATTGGGTACGAACGGTATTTGACGCAGCAGATGGGCGAGAACGAAGAAGAATCGTAGCTCAGCAACGGTCAAAGGTCGCCAAGGATTCGGTCCTTGGCGACGTAGCAGTTTCAGCGGCTTACTCTACTGCGTAGTGCGCCTCCAACTCAGCAGCAGCAACATTAAGCGAATCAGGAGAGCCGCTGGCAAAGCCCTTATCGAAGGCTTTCAGATTTAGCTCGCGGAAACTCGGCGGGACTGAGTCGGCGACTGACTTACGCACAGCATCGGGATCCAGAAGGTGGGTGATGGCAGTGAAGAAGCCCACCATCACGGAATTCTGCACCATCTTCTTGCCAAGTTCTTCCGCCATGCGCGTGGCAGGAATGCTGTAAATCTTGATCTCTTTCTTCTTATCCAAGTCGGAAACGCGCACCAGATCCTGCTCGATGATCAAGGTGCCGCCGTCCTTCAATTCGGGGCCGAAGCGCACATAGGCTTCCTGCGACATCACGACCAGGATGTCGGGCTGCGCCACATAGGGATAGGCCACGGGAGAATCGGAGATGATGAGCTGAGCGCTGCAGGCGCCTCCGCGCGCTTCTGGTCCGAAGTTTTGCGTGACCGTGGCGAAACCGCCCTGGAAAATCGAGGCCGCTTTTCCCAGCACCATGGCCGAGAGAATCACGCCCTGTCCACCGAAGCCTGCGATACGAATTTCAGTTAGCTGCATACCATCTCCGCTGATTGATCGGAAGGTTCGACAAATTTTTCACCTAAAGACTCGGCGTATTGCGAGCGCATCATGGTTTGATAATCGGGGCGGTCGCGGTCGACAAACTTGCCGACGATGATCTCTCCAGTGATTGTCATGCCCACTTCGCTGGTCGGCGCGCCGTGGCGCACTTTGCTCTTTTCTTTGTAGTACTTCATAGTATCGAGGGCATCGCCCAGTTTGTTGCGGCGCTGATAAAGCGTCGGACACGGCGAGATGACCTCGATGAACGAGAAACCTTTTTTCTGAAAGGCCTCGCCGATGGCGCGGGCCAGTTGCCGTACGTGGAATGTGGTCCAGCGCGCAACATAAACTGCACCTGCGGCTTCCACCAACTGGGGCAGATTGAACGAAGGCTCAAAGGTGCCGTAGGGGTGGGTCGAGGTAGTTGAGTGCGCCGGCGTGGTGTCTGAGGTTTGACCGCCAGTCATAGCGTAGGTCAGGTTATTCACGCAAATGACTTTGAGATCGATATTGCGGCGCGCGGCGTGGATGAGATGATTGCCTCCAATGGCGGCGAGATCACCATCGCCAGAGTAAACAACGACGTTCAGCTTGGGATTTGCCAGCTTCAGGCCGGTAGCAAATGGAATTGCCCGGCCATGCGTGGTGTGGAAGGAGTCCAGTTCGACGTAGCCGGCAACGCGACCGGTGCAACCGATGCCGGAAACCACGGCTAGCGATTTCAAATCGATTTTGGATTCAATGAGCGCGTGAGCGAAAGAGTTTACCGTGGTGCCGATGCCGCATCCCGGACACCAGATATGGGGCATACGGTCGCTGCGGAGAAAAGCCTCGACCGGGTTGACCGGATCGATTTTCAGAAGATCAGTGTTGAGTTCTTCGGGATTCATCGGCATGCCTCCACAATCGTTTTGAGAATATCTTCCGGGTGATGGACTCCGCCGCCAGCGTGCGTCAGGCACATCGTCTTCGCCCGGCCATTGGCTGCGCGCTCGACTTCCAGAGCCATCTGGCCCAGGTTCAGTTCGGGCACGACGAATGCCTTGATTTTCTTGGCCAACTCGCGAATCTTTTGTTCTGGAAATGGCCATGCCGTGATCAGGCGCAGCTTGCCGACGCGTAAGCCCTTCTCGCGAGCCAGGTCAATCGCCCGTTGCGCGACACGGGAAGTGATTCCATAAGAAATTACGACCACATCGGCGTCTTCGATGTGATCTTCTTCGAACAGCGTGATGCGGTCGACGTTTTGGCGGATCTTATTCTGCAGACGCCGGACCAGCTTGTCCTGAATGGCGGGAGTCATGTTGGGGTATCCGCGTTCATCGTGCGTTAGGCCAGTCACGTGAAAGCGATAACCTTCACCGGCGTGCGCCATCTCAGGCACCAGGTCGCCGTTGGTTCCGTAGGGCAGATAGTCCTCGATCGATTTCCTGGTGTGCTTGCGCGGGACCACTTCGATCTGATCGGCCGGAGGAATTACGACTTTTTCGGTCATGTGGCCGACGACTTCGTCCATCATGAACATGACCGGGACGCGGTATTCTTCGCTCAGGTTGAAGGCTTTGATGGTCAGGTCGAAACATTCTTGCGGCGAATTTGGGCAGAGCGCGATGATCGAATAGTCGCCGTGCGAGCCCCAGCGCGCCTGCATCATGTCGGCCTGCGCCGGTAATGTCGGCAAGCCGGTGGATGGACCACCGCGTTGCACGTCGACGAATACGCAGGGAGTTTCGGTCATGGCTGCGTAGCCGATGTGCTCCATCATCAGCGAGAAGCCGGGACCGGAAGTTACCGTGAACGCCTTGGCCCCGCCCCACACTGCGCCCTGCAGCGTGATCGAGGCGGCCAGTTCGTCTTCCATCTGGATGAAAGTTCCGCCTACTTTGGGAACGCGCGAGGCGAAACGTTCGACGACTTCGGTCGACGGCGTGATGGGATATCCGGCGGCAAAGCGCGCGCCAGCGGCCAGCGCGCCTTCACAGCAGGCATGGTCGCCATCGATAAAATGCTCACCGGTGAGTACGCCTCTAGGATCCGCCTTAACCAGATCAGGTTTCATTTCTCACCTCCAGAGGGCGTAGCCTTGGTGCCGTTGATGGCGAAGTCAGGGCAGTACATGCCGCACAAATCGCATCCACTGCATTTCTCCGGATGCACCACGTGCGGCAGATGATAGCCCTTGGCATTGAATGCGGAAGAAAATGCCAGCACATGGGTGGGACAAAACTCGATACAGAAGCCGCAGGACTTACAACGCTCCGCGACTATTGAAACACGTCCTTTTGCCACAGGTCCCCCAGGCTTAAGGAGTTTGGGACTCCTGATTAAGACCAGGTGATTATGCGGGGAGAAGCGGGCCGAGGGCTGTGATGATTGTCACTGTTCCGAGTGAGATGCAACACACCGAGGATTGGCGATTCGCTCGGGAGTTCCTGTGACGTGTGTCACTTTACCGTGTGCCGATTATCACAGCGTAGCCTTTGCGCGGGGCGAACAATGGAGAGTCGGTCGCTGTCGACCGAAAGGAGATACGATGATGATCAAACGATTTATCTGGATTTTTACAGCACTTCTCATACTCGGTGGTTTGGGCGTAGCGCAAGACCAAACCCAGACTGAACCGGTCATTAAGCATGTCCCGCTGAAGGACACCTCGCCCGCCTCCGGCAAAGACATGTACGTATCCTACTGCGCCGTTTGCCATGGAACGGACGGTAAAGGCAATGGCCCAGCGGCGGGCGCAATGAAGATGCCTCCGACCGATTTGACCATGCTGAGCAAGAACAACGGCGGGAAATATCCGGCACTGAAAGTTTCTTCGACGATCCGGGGCGATGCCGCGATTGCCGCGCACGGCTCGAAAGACATGCCGGTGTGGGGTTCGCTGTTTTGGGCAATGAGCAAGGGACACGAAAGCGAAGTCCAACAGCGCGTCGCGAACCTTACCAAGTACATCGAGTCTTTGCAGGCGAAATAGGCTGAGGCAAAAAAGATTCTTCGTGCGAAAAGGCCCCGGAAAAATCCGGGGCCTTGTTATTTATATCGAAATGCCACTTTCGAAAGCTTCAGGGGCGCAATCGCCCAATAGCCAGACCAGGAATATCCGCGGACAGCTAATCCCTGGGCGTTGATCTCTATTCGCGGTTCAGAACCTTCCAGGCTTCGCGGCTGGAGAGCACGACGTGCTGCACGCTCTTGACGGCCTTCATGTACTGGGCGCGCTCGAAAGCTCCGGGATTCGGGCAGCGTAACTGGCTCATGCTGCCCTTCATCTGCTCCACCGATTCGTATTCGTGATCTTCCATCCACTTCACGATTCCCTTTTCAATATGGCGCAGGTGATGGATGCCGTTGCGCAGCAGCGTGGAGCAGAGCATGGTAACATCTGCCCCGGCCATAAGCAGCTTGATGGCGTCTTCCGGTCCATGCACGCCGGTGGTCGCCGCCAGGTTGGCACGGATCCGGCCATAAAGAATACCTATCCAGGTCAGCGGCAGACGGAGTTCGTGAGCGGTGCTGAGCAGAACGTTGGGTTCGATTTCCAACTCTTCGAGGTTGATATCGGGCTGATAGAAGCGATTGAACAGAACCAGCGCGTCTGCGCCGGCCTCGTCGAAACGTTTCGCCATGTTGGCCATGTTGCTGAAGAATGGACTGACCTTCACCGCGACAGGGATACTCACGACCGATTTCACGGCCTCGACGATCTCAAGATATTGGTCTTCGATGTCGGTAGATGCGACATCCGGATCGGTGGCAAGAAAATAGATGTTACACTCCAGCGCGTCAGCCCCCGCCTGCTGGATCAGTTGGGCGTATTGCGTCCAGCCGCCAACCGTGGTGCCGTTAAGGCTGGCGATAATTGGAATGGACACCGCTTTTTTGGCCTGATGGATGAGCTTTAAATATCCCTCCGGCCCCACATGGAACTCGCTGGGTTGGGGTAAGAACGAAGAAGCTTCGGCGAAGCTGTCTGTGCCGGCGGTCAGATGATGTTCCAACTCGAAACGCTCCTGACGCAACTGCTCTTCGAACAAGGAATACAAAACAACGGCGGAGGCACCGGCCTCCTCGAGGCGGCGAATATTGTCGAGATCGTGGGATAACGGCGAGGCCGAGGCGACCAGGGGGGTGCGAAGTTTCAATCCCAAATACCGGGTGCTGAGGTCGATCATGGATTTCTCCTAGTAACTTCGATTGTTGTAGAGGTGCAGGTGGCTACGCCTCGCACGGCTGTGTCGCGCGGTTTAAGCCGGAGCCTTCTCAGTTTTCCGCTGTGCCAGATATTCATAGAGGCGGAAGCGGGTTTCGGCATCGTGCTGCGCTTCCTGCCACAGTTTTTGAGCATGCTCCGGACTGCTCTTGGTGAGCATCTTGAAGCGGGTTTCCATTTCCATAAAGTCTTTGACCTTTCGGGTGGGTGGGCGCGAGTCGAGAATCAGAGGATTCTCGCCTTGTTCGGCGCGCTCCGGATGATAGCGGTAGAGCAGCCACTGGCCGGAATCGACGGCGACCTTCTGATCCGACATGCCCGTGGTCATGTTGATGCCGTGGGCGATGCAGTGGGAATAGGCGATGATGAGGCTGGGGCCGTTGTAAGCTTCTGCTTCGAGGAAGGCTTTGAGCGTGTGCTCGTCCTTGGCGCCCATGGCGACGCTGGCGACGTAGACGTTGCCGTAGCTCATCGCCATGAGACCGAGATCCTTCTTGGAGCCAGGCTTGCCGCCGGCGGCAAATTTCGCCACTGCGCCGCGGGGAGTGGATTTCGAGGCTTGCCCGCCAGTGTTCGAGTAGACCTCGGTATCGAGCACGAGAACGTTGACGTTGCGTCCGCTGGCCAGCACGTGATCGAGGCCACCGTAGCCGATATCGTAGGCCCAGCCATCGCCGCCGACGATCCAGACGCTCTTCTTCACCAGGTAATCAGCGACGGAAAGCAGTTGCCGAGCTTCTGGCGAATTGTTGCCCTGCAATTTTTCTTTAAGCAGATCGACGCGCTGGCGCTGTTCGTAGATTTCCGCTTCATCTTTCTGGGAGGCGTTGACCAACGCGGCCGCCAACCCTTCGCCAATGGTTGCGGACAATCGTTTCACCAGTTCCTGGGCGAACTCGGTTTGCTTATCGATGGAGAGGCGGAAGCCCAGGCCGAATTCGGCGTTGTCTTCGAATAATGAATTCGACCATGCCGGGCCGCGGCCCTCCGCATTCTTTGACCACGGGGTCGTGGGAAGATTCCCTCCGTAGATCGAGGAACATCCGGTAGCGTTGGCGATTACCGAGCGATCGCCAAACAGTTGCGACATCAGCTTGAGATAGGGCGTTTCGCCGCATCCCGAACAGGCGCCGGAGAATTCGAAGAGCGGCTCCTGGATCTGTTGTTGGCGGATGGTATTGACCTTGATGTCGCGGCGATCATGCTCAGGAAGCTTCAGGAAGAAGTCCCAATTTTCGCGTTCGGGCATACGCAGGGGTGGCTGCGGAACCATATTGATGGCCTTCAGCCGCGCTTCGGACTTGTTCTTGACCGGACAGATTTCGACGCAAATACCGCATCCGGTGCAGTCTTCGGGTGCGACTTGAAGTGTGTACTTCAGTCCTTTCCACTCTTTGTCGCGCGATTCAGTGGATTTGAAGGTAGCCGGCGCTCCCACCAGTTCTTTGGTGTCGTACACCTTCATGCGGATCACCGCGTGCGGGCAAACCATGGCGCACTTGCCGCATTGAATGCAAATCTTTTCGTCCCAAGCGGGAATCTCCAAGGCCAGGTTTCGCTTCTCCCACTTCGCCGTGCCGGTGGGGAAAGTGCCGTCGATCGGAAATGCGCTGACCGGCAACTCGTCGCCGCGTCCGGCATACATCACGCCCAGCACATCGCGCTCGAACGCAGGGGCATCGAGCGAAAATGGCGGCGGCATTTCAATCGTGCTGGTGAGTTTGGCAGGAACTTTCACTTCAAACAAATGGGCCAGAGTCTCATCGACGGCTTGCATGTTCTTCTGCACGATCTCTTCGCCCTTGCGGCCGTAGGTATCGCGAATCGATTTGCGGATCGCCTCGATCGCCTCCTCGCCCGGGAGGATCTTGGAAATTGCGAAGAAACAGACCTGGAGAATCGTGTTCATGCGGCTGCCCATGCCGGTATCGCGAGCTACCTGGTAGGCGTCGATGACGTAGAACTTCGCCTTCTTGGCGATGATTTGCTCTTGCACGGCGCGGGGCAGATGATCCCACACCTCATCTTTGTCGAACGGGCTGTTGAGCAGGAAGGTGCCACCCGGAACCAAGGCGCTGAGCATGTCGTAGCGTTCGAGGAAAATCCATTGATGACAAGCGACGAAGTTCGCCTTCGAGACGAGATAGCTGGAGCGGATCGGTTGCGGGCCGAAGCGCAAGTGGGAAACCGTCATAGCTCCGGATTTTTTCGAATCGTAAACGAAATAGCCTTGCGCGTAGTTGTCGGTGTTCTCTCCGATGATCTTGATCGAATTCTTGTTCGCGCCCACGGTGCCATCGGCGCCCAGGCCGTAGAACATGGCACGCACAACATTTTCCGGCTCGGTAGAAAATTCGGGATCGTACGAGAGGCTGGTGTGGCTGACATCGTCCTGGATGCCGATGGTGAAGTGCTCTTTCGGCGGATCGGCCTTCAGGTTCTCATAGACTGCTTTCACCATGGCCGGGGTGAATTCTTTCGAGGACAAGCCATAGCGGCCGCCTACAACCGACGGGATCGTCTTTAGCTTGCCGTAACATTTCTTGATGCCTTCGTGGAGGGCATTGACCACGTCGAGATAGAGGGGTTCGCCAATCGCTCCCGGTTCCTTGGTGCGATCGAGGACGGCGATCTTTTTCACGCTCGCGGGGAGGGCCTCTACAAAATCTTTCACGGAGAATGGCCGGTACAGGCGCACCTTCAGCACGCCCAGCTTTTCGTCTCGCGCGTTCAAAGCGTCAACCGCTTCGTGCGCAACTTCCGCGCCCGATCCCATCATGACGATTACGCGTTCGGCATCGGGGGCGCCTACATAATCGAATAGGTGGTAAGAACGCCCAACCACTTTCTCGAACTTCTGCATCACCGATCGGACTTTCTCAGAGCACTCGTCGTAATAAGAATTGGCGCGCTCGCGCATCTGGAAAAAGACATCGGGGTTCTGTGCCGTACCGCGCAATACCGGATGATCCGGCGATAGCGAACGCTGCCGATGCTCGAAAACGCGATCCATATTAATGAGCTGGCGCATCTCGTCTTCGCCGAGCATTTCGATCTTGTTCACTTCGTGCGAGGTGCGAAATCCATCGAAGAAATGCAGGAAGGGAATGCGCGACTCAAGAGAAGAGGAATGAGCGATGAGCGCCATGTCCATGGCCTCTTGCACCGAGTTCGAGCTCAGCATGGCCCAGCCGGTCGTACGGCAGAACATAACGTCGCTGTGATCGCCGAAGATGGAGAGCGCGTGGGTGGCTACAGTGCGGGCGGAGACATGAAATGCCGTCGGGGTCAGCTCGCCGGCGATCTTATTCATGTTCGGGATCATCAGCAGCAGGCCCTGGGAGGCGGTAAACGTGGTCGAGAGCGACCCCGTTTGCAGCGCGCCGTGTACCGCGCCAGCCGCTCCGCCTTCGCTTTGCATTTCAATCACATGCGGCACGGAGCCCCAAATGTTTTGAACGCCCTGCGAGGACCATTCGTCGGCCCACTCGCCCATATTCGACGAAGGAGTGATGGGATAGATGGCGATCACTTCGTTTACGCGGTAGGCAACATAAGCCACCGCCTCGTTGGCATCCATAGTCTTGACTTTACGTTTTGCGCCCATCTGTTCCCTGCTCTTTCTGGCCGGCTGTAGTTGGATGAACCCGACTGTCTAAGCATGGACTTGGGGGGATGGGGGCGTCTGCCAAGTAGATCACCGCAAGCTGTGATGTAGATCACACGCAGCCCTGGGGCTATCTGGCGGCTCTAAAATTGATCATCCGCTGAGGTTCATGTTCACTGCATCCGGAGACGGCGTGTGATTCGCATCACATTCGCATGTGCCAGCAGACACAGCCAACAGTTCTGTATGGCAGGACACTGATCCCAGTAGGAATAGGAAGGTGGCCTATGATTTCGCCCTATGGAATGGAGATTGTCGAAAGCTGTCTCACGTGCAAGTTACGTGCTGATCGCATCTTCTGCGACCTGCCTGCTCCGGCACTGCAAGCGTTCGAAGACATTAAGTACACCACGGCTTACCCGGAGGGTGCGGTATTGTTTGTGGAACACCAGGAGCCGCGCGGAATATTCCTCATTTGCAGAGGCAGCGTGAAGCTTTCGGTCAGCGCCCCGAATGGGAAGACGATGATCGTGAAGATTGCCGAGGCGGGAGAAGTCCTGGGTTTGAGCGCCACCGTTTCCGGCAAGCCGTATGAGGTGACCGCGGCCACCATCGATCCCTGCCAGATTAATTTTGTGAAGCGGGAGGATTTCCTTCGCTTCCTGAAAAACGATGTAACCGTCTGCTTCAAAGTGGCCGAGCAACTGAGCGAAAAGTATCACAACGTTTGCAATGAAGTTCGCTCTTTGGGCCTGTCGCACTCCGCCGCCGAGAAGTTGGCGAAGCTGCTGCTCGAGTGGAGCACGAAGAACGGTGAATCGTTGAAGGCAGAGCCGCGAGTGAAGCTTCGCCTGACGCACGAGGAAATCGCGCAGATGATCGGGACGTCGCGGGAGACGGTTACGCGGCTGCTCGCCGATCTGAAGAAGCATCAGATTCTGAATACGCGCGGTTCGACACTTGTGATTCGGAATCAGGCCGCGCTGAAAGAGCTGGCAAACCACAACTAACCGTGGGCGAAAGCGGACAACATTTTTCTTGCTGCAGGATGGTTATTTTCGACGTTCGCTCGTTCGAATAATCGGCTCGCGGTAGAGAGAGATTTCCTGACGCCCCGTCCCTCGAAATAGCAGAGACCCAGACAAAAGAAGGCGTCGTCACGACCGTAACCGGAAATATTCTTTGCCCTGGTAGCTTGGCGAAAACATCGAGCGGCCGCCTTGAAATTCTTCCTGGTTCCCTTGCCCCAGTAGTAGTGAATCCCGAGCTGAACTAGGGCGTCGCCGTCGCTCATGCGGGAAGATTTTTTGAACCACTGAACGGCCATTGTAAGGTTCCCGATTGGGCGATAGGTGATCGCTATATTCTGGGCAGCACACGAGTCTCCGGCACGAAAGGCTTTTTTCATCCACGACAACGCTTCCGGCACGTCTTTTCTAACCCCATCACCATTGCTAAGTCGAACCCCCAAGGTGTTTTGGGCAGCACTGTGACCGTTCTCCGCCGCTCGCCTAAACCATTGGACAGCGCGGCGCGGAGAACGGGCCACAAGAATCTGTCCACGGTGGTTCTTGCACCCATCGCCATACCGATCTGCAACTCCCCATTCCGCTTCTGGATTGCCCCGCTTCGCTCGATCAGGTAGCGTTCGCCACTCCGAGGCGGACATCCTGTAGGGATACGGCGTCCATTTAAACGTCCGCTGAGTCAACTTCCAGGGCGATTCACAGTCGACCACCCCGGCCACGAGGTCATCCGATCGGGATTCTGTATGGGAGCGGCTCATCGTTTCGTGAACGGATTCTACTGCGCAATCCACGGCGGGAACAACTGATTCTAAAGCATGTTATCGCGTAGTGATGCACGTCACAATTTCGGGTGACCATTATCACGGCTGAGTGCGGCATGGCTCCACTATCGTATCGGCTATGGGGATCTGAAGTCCCTGGGGTTCAAGTGGGAAGGGGGCCATGCATGGCTTCGACAAATACGGCTTCGGCAAATGGTGGGCACACAGCGCACGCCAATCCAAACAAACCAAGATTAATTTTCTGGGAGTTGACCAAGGGCTGCAATCTTCGCTGCATCCATTGCCGCGCCAGCGCTACGGAGCTGAGTTCTCCGGACGATCTCTCCACCGAAACGGCGAAGGCAATCATCGATCAGATCGCCGAGGTTTCCAATCCTATCCTCGTGCTGAGCGGGGGCGAGCCGTTGTTTCGCAAGGATATTTTCGAACTGGCCCGTTACGGCACGGAGAAAGGCTTGCGTGTGGCGCTGGCCACGAACGGCACGCTGGTGACCAAGGCAGTGGCGCGCAAGATTGCCGATGCCGGTGTGAAGCGTGTTGCCATCAGCCTTGACGGCTCCGATGCGGCTACGCACGATACTTTCCGCGGAATTCCGGGATCGTTCGATGCTGCGATTACGGGATTTCGCAATCTGAAGGAAGTCGGCTTGTCGGTGCAGATCAATACCACGATCGCGCGGCACAACGCGCATCAACTGCCCGATGTGCTGGCGCTGGCGAGAGGGATTGGAGCGGATGCGCTGCATACTTTTCTATTGGTTCCGGTGGGATGCGGCGTGGATATCGCGGCCGAGCAGATGGTTCCCCCCGAAGAATATGAACGCATGCTGAACTGGTTTTACGATCAGTCGCTCGAAGGCGGAATCGAATTGAAAGCGACCTGCGCGCCGCATTATTTCCGCGTAGTGCGGCAACGGCGCGCGGCGGAGCACCGTTCGGCAGCTGCGGCCCAGGCTGCGCACGCAGTTGAACCACCAGAGGGTCCTCTCCATGGCTCGCCACACATCGGCCCGACTGAGATGACAATGCCCGGATCGACTGGCATCGAACTCAAGCTACAAGGCATCGGAAAAGCCGTGGGACATCCGGGAGCTCATCCTTCTGACATGAATGCGATGACGAAAGGCTGCCTGGCGGGAACCGCCGTGTGCTTCATCTCCAATCAGGGTGAAGTCTATCCTTGCGGATATCTGCCGGCTTTAGCGGGAGATTTGAAGACACAGCCGTTCGCGGAAATCTGGGAAGACTCGTTTGTATTTAACCAACTGCGCGACGTCAACAATCTCACCGGAAAATGCGGTTGCTGCGAATTCCGCAATGTATGCATGGGCTGCCGCGCTCGCGCTTTCGCAGCTACCGGAAATTATCTCGACGAAGAACCCTTCTGCGTTTATCAGCCGGGCACCAAGAGCCTGGCGACAAAGAGCGAAGCGAAAAACGCGGAGCACAAAGCCACGCTCGTGGCGATTGAGAGCAAGTAGTCAAAATGGCGAGCCAAACCGGACAAATCGCAGCCCTCCCCAATCGCCGGCTTGGCTCGCTGATCGCTCCTCGAGAACACGGCGCCTGGGGACTTTTACTTGTCCCCCTGGCCACGGGGGGAGTGATCGGAGTGCTTGCGGGGGGAGATCTTCTTCCTCTCGCGGCATTCACCGTGGCGGCACTCACTCTGTTCTGGCTGAGATCTCCGGTAGAAAGCTGGCTGGGAACAGGACTTCTGCGTGCGCAGAGTCAGCAGGAGCGGCATGGCGTCGGCATCACGATTCTGATTCTCGCAGCCGTGGCCGGCCTGGCACTGGCCTCACTCTTCTGGGAAACACGCAACAGTAAAGAACTGCTGCTACTGGGGCTCATCGCGGGCGTTGCCTTCGCCGGCCAAAGTCTGCTTAGAAAGTTAGGGCGTCAGACTCGAATGCTGTCGCAGATCGTGGGCACGGTCGGGCTCACGGTGACTGCTCCTGCGGCGTATTTCGTGGTGACGGGACAACTCGATCGTGAGGCGTGGGCGTTGTGGATGGCAAATTTATTATTTGCCGGCAATCAGATTCATTACGTGCAGCTGCGCATCCACTCGGCGCGGGCGAGTAACTTTTTACAAAAATTCAAGAGCGGGCGCAGTTTCTTGCTGGGAGAGATATTGCTGGCCGCAACTCTCGCGTTCGCGTGGTACTCCCATTGGTTAAATGCGCTGGCGGCATTGGCGTTCCTTCCTCTGCTGGTTCGCGGTGCTGTCTGGTTCTTCGAGTCGCCCCAGCCGCTGCTGGTTCGCAAGCTGGGCTGGACTGAACTCGGACATGGCGTGCTGTTCGGGGTGCTGCTGATAGCCGGATTTCATCTCGGCCGGTAATCTCCTTCTAATAATCGGACAAGCGGGAAGCATTTTGCCCAATTCAGATCGGGCAAGATTGGCGTGTTTTAATCAGCGTGCGCACAAACGCGAGCCGGTCAAATGCTAAATATCTACGATTGTGGGTCGTAACGCTGGCATCCAGGGCAACCGGTTTGGCACGAACCTTGCTTCACATCCTGCGAGTACGGCAATACGAGTTCCGCATCAACCTGCCGATAATTCTCAAGACGCGCTCCAGGAGGAGGTCGCAATGTCAGTGTCAGGTATTTTCAGCTCCAGTCTTTCCACATACAGCAGCGAGAACAGCCAGAGTAATTTTGAGAAAATTCAGCAGGAGTTCGAGCAATTAGGCCAGGACCTTCAATCGGGAAATCTGTCGGCCGCACAATCGGATTTCACCACGTTGCAGAACCTCGTGCCGCAGCTCAATTCTTCCTCGTCCTCATTGCAGACGAGTAGTAGTCCGATTGCTCAGTTATTCGCGCAGCTGGCGAAGGACTTGAAGTCGGGCGATCTCTCGGCGGCGCGGACGGATTTCGCCAATATTCAGCAGGATTTCAAACAAGCGGCGTCGCAGAGCGCGGGAACAACCCAAGGTCACCATCATCACCATGGCGGCGGGGAGGACAATACGCTCAGCCAGTTGTTCAGCAAATTGGGGCAGGAGCTGCAGTCCGGCAGTCTTTCGTCGGCGCAGCAGACATTCACCACACTACAGCAGGACGTTCAACCGACATCGACCGGAAATGCGGGATCGTCTTCGACCACGTCAGAGTCCGGTTCGAATGCGCTTTCTGTGAACGCATAACGGCTCACACTGGCAGGTGATGAGACTCACCGCCGCGGCGCCTTGCAAGGTCTAGGCTAAGCTCAGGTGCCGAGGCGGTACTTATGACCGTTTCACGATGGCAGTTAAATAGCTTCGAGCGCTTTCTGTTCGGGTTGGCTCTGGTCTTGGCTGCGCTTTTACTATTAGTGCGACTCGCAGCCGTCCTTATCGTTTGGTATCTGCAACACCAGGGCTGAGATCAGCCCTCGTGCAACATCCCGCCGGTTTCCGCTCATTCCGACTACAATACCGTGAACTAGCGTTGAGTGAGTTTCTTCCATTTCATAATTAGCCATGGAGGCTGGAGATGTCTTTCCGATCCGTTCTTGTTGCTGTGGTCATTGCCTTCGCCCTGGTTCTGGCCGGCTTTCTCATCAATCGCGCCCGGCCGAAGGTTGAAACGGATCAGCCTAGCGCCGACTTAGTGCGCGCCACCGGAAAATGTGCGGAGTGCCACGCCCGCATGCAATATTCGGTGGTGCATGAATACGAGATGAGTCTGCACGCCCGCAAGGGCGTCAACTGCCTCGATTGCCACCAGCCGGCAACCGGGCAGGATAAAAAAGACCATCACGGATTTGTGATCTCGACTAAGCTGACGGCGGGAAATTGCCGCAGTTGTCATGAAACCATCTACCAGCAATTCCTGCACAGCCGTCATGCGGCACCCGCCTGGGCGGCCATCTACGGCGAAAAAGGTCTGACGCCTGAACAAGTGAACTTTTCGGAAACCTACCAGCCGGGAGGAACGCGGCGCCCTCCACATCCGTTCGTTCAGGCCGAGGGTGCATCCGCAATGACCAGCGGCTGCGAGCAGTGCCACAGCGTGGGCCGGCCGAACGCCGATGGCACGATCGGCAGTTGCACTGCTTGCCACACGCGGCATACCAGCTCAGTGCGAATCGCGCGCCTGCCCAGCACTTGCGCGCAATGCCACATGGGGCCCGACCACTCGCAGATCGAAATTTATGAAGAATCCAAGCACGGGATCATGTTTCAGGCGCAAGAACATTTGCTCAATCTGGATGCGCCGCCAAAATCGCTGACTACTCGGGACATGTTCGTCCCCACCTGCGCGACCTGTCACATGAGCGGGTTGAACGGGATCGGCATCACTCACGATCCTTCCGAACGATTGTCGTATTACCTGGCCAACGCCATCACTGAGAAGCGGCCGAACTACGCTGCGGCGCAAGCCAAGATGAAGCAGGTGTGCTCGCAATGCCATACGCCGGCGCTGATCGACCGGGTTTACACGCAGGCGGAGCAAGCCGTCGAAAACACGAACAACCGGGTGCGTGCGGCGCAGGACATCGTGAACGGATTGCACAAGGACGGCCTGCTCAATGGTCCACCATTCTCCCAACCCATCGATTTCGTGTACTTCGATCTCTGGCACTACGACGGGCGAACCGGCAAGCACGGCGCTTTCATGGGCGGGGCGGACTTCGTGCAATGGCATGGAAACTATCCCATGATGCAAAAGACGGTCGAGCTGCAATCGATGGCCGGCGAGCTCAGGAGAGAGCATGGCAAGGCTAAATGAGCGCTGGTGGGCTCGACCCCAGATCTGGGTGGAATTATTTGCCATCCTGAATGTCGGCTTCCTCACCTTTGACATTTATCTCGCGCACTCGGTGAACCAGTTTCGCAATGAAGCCGAGTACATTCCGCTCATCTTCTCGGCTACCGCGCCGCTGCTGCTGATTGTCGCCCTGGCAGTTCGGTATCGCTGGCCGGCGGTTTGGAAGGATCTGGGTTACTTTGTGGGAGGCGTGGCAGTCTTGGTTGGACTGACGGGAGTCATCCTTCATCTGGAGAGCCATTTTTTCTACGAACGCACACTGCGCAGCCTGACCTACTCCGCTCCTTTTGCCGCGCCGCTGGCATATACGGGGTTAGGATTCCTGTTGATCATGAACCGGATGGTGGATCCTGAATCGCTGGAATGGGCGCAATGGGTGCTATTGCTGACGTTGGGCGGTTTCATCGGCAATTTCGTTTTCAGTCTGGCTGACCACGCGGGAAACGGTTTTTTCAATCCTTTGGAATGGGTACCGGTAGTGGCGAGTGCTATTGCAATCGGATTCCTCGCCGTGCCCTTGATCATGCGAGTGTCGCGGCAGTACATCGATCTGTGCGCAACCATTCTTGTGCTTGAGGCCGGGGTCGGACTTTGGGGTTTCGTGCTTCATGCTGCGGGCAATCTTCGGGGACCGTCGGTTCACGCGTTCAATAACTTTGTCTATGGCGCGCCACCCATGGCTCCGCTGTTGTTTCCCAATCTGATGGTCTTGGGGATCATCGCGCTTTGGCAACTCAGAACCAGCCAAACCTGAGGGGTCGCCTAGGGGGCAAATCACACCTACCAAGTGTCATATCCCGCAGACCACGCTTGTAAAGCCTTATGTTTCAATAATCCACAGCGATAACTGGATGAAAACAAAGGCCGAATCGATCTCTTGGCGGAAACCTGTTTGGCCCCATGGATGCTTTTGCCATAAAGGAGTAGCGCAGGAGGATGAGTCGTGGAACCCGCCCTCATGGTCATTGGCGTCAACTATCGCACTGCTCCCGTAGCAGTGCGCGAGCACTTCTGGATTCCCGAAGACCGCCGCTATGAAGCGCTGGTTAAACTGTCGCAGGCGGAAGGGATTGAAGAAGTAGTAGTTCTTGCCACCTGCAACCGTACCGAATTTCTGCTTTGGGCGAGCGATGTGACGCTCGCGGCCAATTCCGTGATGCGTCTGCTGGGCACGGAATACGGGCTAAAGCTCTGCGAGTGGAAGCATTTCTACCGACTGCTCGACGAAGCCGCCCTGCTCCACATCTTCCGCGTGGCTGCCAGTCTCGATTCTATGGTCGTGGGCGAGCCGCAAATCGTTTCGCAGGTAAAAGACGCCTGGAAGCTGGCGCAGAAAGCGGGATCCGCCGGCCGTTGCCTCGACGCCGTGATCCAGAAAGCTCTCACGGTTTCGAAGCGGGTGCGGACCGAAACCGCGATTGGAAATTCGGCGGTGTCGATTCCGTATGCAGCCGTGGAACTCGCTCGGCAGATCTTCGGAACCCTGGAAGGCAAGCAAGTGCTCTTGATGGGCGCCGGGAAGATGAGTGAACTCTCCGCGCGTGGACTGCTGAACCACGGCGCAGGCTCCGTCAAAGTGGTCAATCGAACTTTCGAGCATGCGGCGGAACTGGCAGCGAAACTAGGCGGTGAGGCTATCCCGTTTGAGGATCGCTGGCAGCACATGGCGCAGGCCGACATCGTCATCAGCTCCACTTCTTGCCCGCACACGATCCTGAGCCGCGATCAAGCCGAAGGAATTGTGCGAGCCCGCGTCGATCGGCCGCTGGTGCTGGTCGATATCGCCATGCCGCGCGACATCGACCCCGAAGTGCGGACCATCAAAGGTGCGTTCTTGTATGACCTTGACGACCTAGTCAACGTGGTCAGCCACAATACCGAAGAGCGCGAAGCTGCCGCGACGGATGCGCTCAAGATTTTACAGTTTGAGGTGCAGAGCTTCCGTGGAACACTGCACGCGCAGCGCGTCGTGCCCACGGTGGTGGCGTTGCGCCAACGCCTTGACGAAATTTGCCGGCAAGAACTGGACTCCTTCGAACAAGAGAACGGGCCATTCACGCAAGATCAGGACGAAATGCTGACCGCAGTTATGTCCCGTATAACGCAGCGGATTACCGGATCGCTGGCCCGTGAACTCAAGGAGCGTCCAGAAAAAGTGGAGCAGGATCAGCTGGCCCTTGCGGTGCAGCGCCTGTTCCATCTACAAACGCCGGAGACGGCGCTTGCCGGCGCCAGTTTGGAACACTAGGGTCTCCCGGTCTCGCGTGCTTGGCTGAGACCGGGATTTTTATTTTTGGCGATCAGAGCCCTGCTTAGAGTTCATCAATCGCCTTGGCAGCGGCTTTGATTGCCTCCGTGATCTTTTGGATCTGCTCGGGCGTCACGTTCTGCCGAAAGACGCGGGCTACTACGGCTTCACGCAGTTCCATGAAGGCTTTCATCAGTTCGGGCGAACGGCCGCGTTCGAAGCCCTTGCTGGTTTCTTCGAGGCGCTCGAATAATTCGTCGACCCGCCGCTGGTTGGCCTCGAGATACTGCTTCCCTTCCCCAGTTACCGAGTAGACCTTCTTGTTGTTCTCGACCGAGGCGACTGCCAAGCCTTCTTCTTCGAGCATGGTCAGCGTGGGATAAATCACTCCCGCGCTGGGCGTGTAGCCGCCGGAAAGTCGCTCTTCCATGGTTTTGATGAGCTGGTAGCCATAGCTGGGCTGTTCGGAGAGCAGCTTGAGGATGACCAGCTTGATGTCGCCGGCGTCGAACATGCGACCGCGTCCTCGTCCGCCGCCGAAGCGCTCGAAGCCGCGCATGCCTCCGCGGCCGAAGCCGCCTTCGAAGCCTCCATGACCGCGACCGCGAAAGCCGCGCTCGCCGTGACGATGCTCTCGTCCGCCGCATCCGCGCTCAGAACGGAAGTCTTCACGTCCTTCAAACCTGCGTCCTTCGAAATCGCGTCGTCCGAAGCTGCAGTCTGATTCGGCGTGTTCTCTTTCGCCGCAACTATGCTCAGATCGGCCGCGGAACATGCGCTCGAAAGCTTCGTGCCCGCCGAAGCGGCTGGTTGGGATTTCGTTTACTTCAAATACGTGTTGGTTCATTGTGTTACTCCTTGTTATAAACAATATATCTTAAGATATATCTTATATGCAAATATATCTTGATAACTGCCAATGAAAGTTGTCCTCGCGATTGGGGTCATTCCCGCCTGTTCCCGCATTTCCCAGGACGCTTCGGTCGGGATGACAGGGCTTTAAAAGGGTGGCTCTGATGACACGGCTATTCTAATGAACTATCGACCGCGCTGGTCTGGGCGGTTTCTTCATCGCCGCGGATCAGGCCGAATTTTTTCAGCTTATAGCGCAGGGCGTCGCGGCTGATGTCCAACAATTTGGCGGCGTGGGTTTGGTTGTTGTTGGCCTGGCGCATGGCGAGTTCGACCATGACGTGTTCGACCTCTTCTAACGACGTGCCGCCCTCAGGGATGTAGAGGCGCGGAAGCATGCGGCCGTCGGGGAGGGTTTGTCCGCCGTCGGTGGGCGAAGTGCGCTCGAACAGAGTGCGGCCGCCGGATTCACCAACCGAGAATGGCAGATAGACGGGACGCAAGCGGGGTTCGTCTTCCAGGATCATGCCGCGCTCGATGGTGTTCTTCAGCTCGCGGACGTTGCCCGGCCAGTTATGGGCCATCAGCAGGCGGCGAGTATCTTCGGTGATGCCGCGAATCGACTTCTTGAATTGACGGTTGTAGCGGTCGATGAAGAAATCGACCAGCGGCATGATGTCTTCTTTGCGATCGCGCAGCGGCGGAATAAAGATGGCGATGATGGCGAGGCGGTAGTAGAGGTCCTGGCGAAACTCGTTTTCGCGGACGGCCTTTTCCAGATCGCGGTTGGAGGCGGCGATGACGCGGACATTGACCTGCATGTCGCGAATGCCGCCGACGCGGCGGATGACTTGATCTTCGAGCACGCGCAGCAGCTTGGCTTGCAGCAGCGGAGAGAGTTCTCCAATTTCGTCGAGAAAGAGTGTGCCCCCGTCGGCGGCTTCGAAGAGGCCTTTCTTCATCTGCTTGGCGTCGGTGAACGCTCCTTTTTCGTGGCCGAAGAGTTCGGCCTCCATCAGGGTTTCCGGGATGGCGGAGCAGTTGATGGCGACGAAGGGTTTTTCCTGGCGCGAGCTTTCGTAGTGAATGGATTTGGCGATGAGATCTTTACCGGTGCCGCTTTCACCTTGAATCAGAATGGTAGTGGCTTCGCTGGCGGCGACTTTGCGAACGAAATTCATCAGTTCGGTCATCTTGGAGGAGACGCTGACGACGTTGCTGTATCCGGCGCCTTTGCGAACTTCACCACGCAAGGTTTGAACTTCGGTCCGCAGGCTGGTGGCTTCGAGCGCATTCTTGACGGAGACGCGGAGTTCGTCGAAATCCAGCGGCTTGCCGATGAAATCGTAGGCACCGAGTTTGAGCGCAGCTTTGACATCGTCGAGCTGAGGATCGGCAGTGATCATGATGACCGCCGGACAGTCTCCACTCTTTTTTAATTGATCGAGGACTTCGAGGCCGGTGAGATCGGGCATGCGAACGTCGAGCAGGATGAGGTCGGGGGAATCGCGTTGGGCTAGTTTGATTCCGGGCTCGCCGGACTCCGCCTCGATGACGTGGTATCCCCACTCTTCGCACTTCTGGCGAAGGGACCAGCGGACGAGGCGTTCGTCATCGACAATCAGGATTTTTGCCGCAGGCATGCTTGGTTAGATTACTACGAAACCGGCCAGGATGCGCCGTGGTGAGGCTTCCTGAAGTCATGCCAGGGTCTGGGGCCTCGTGCCTTCGCCCGCAATGCCAAGAGACCTTTTATCGCTCAGTCGACGGCGTAGTCGATCCGGATGCCGCGCTTCTTCACTTCTTCGAGAAACAAATCGGCTGGGACATCGCGCTCCTGCAGAACTGCCCCGCGCTTACTGATCGCCCCCGAGACCAGCATCTGCACCACAATCGATGCGGGAAATGCAGTGGTGCGCATCATCGCGCTCATATCGGTTTTGGGATCGTAGTGGTCCACCATGGTGAAAGAGGCCACGCGGCCTCTCAATTGCGCGCCCAGCAATCCACGCACTCCGGCGCGATGCACGGACTCGTGCGCTTCGAGCCGCATGATGCAGACATCAGGGCCCTTGGAGGCGAACTTGCCCTGGAAAACTTTCGCCATCATGGCCCGGGGAGCGATCTCCGCCTTGCCGATTTTTATCTTCTCGCTGGAGAACAAGCCCAGCTCCTTGAGCTCGCAAAGCAGATCATAGTGCCCGGGATAGCGCAGGGTTTTTTCGAAGCACTCGCCCACTTGTCCTTCGAACGTCTCAGGCAACGTGGAAGTGCCTCCGGATGTCTGGAAGGCCACCAAGGGCGAGAAACCGGCGAGGCGAAATTCTTCGGGCTCGGTCAAAGGATCGACCGTGGTCATTTTACCCTTGCGCAGAATGCGCGCGGGTTCCACATATTCGTTGATGAGTCCCTCGACGGAGAATACGAGTTGATAGTGAAATGGCGGAGTGGGCCGCTCGGGCAATCCTCCGACATAAAGCCGCAGCGCATCGGCGCGGCCGCCCAGCCTCCGCACCAATTCACCGCCAAGAATCGAAGCCATGCCGGGAGAGAGGCCGCAATCGGGGGCGAGGGCCACTCCGCGCTTCTCGGCCTGTTTGGAAAGTGCCAGCTCCTGGCGTACGACGGTGTTGTTGCCGCCGAGATCGGCGAAATGACAACGCGCCTCCAGCGCGGCACGCGCCAGTCCAAGATTCAAAAAGTAAGGCACGGCAGACAGTGCGGCGTCGTGCCCGCGCATCAGCTTGGCGGCAGCTTGCTGGTTGCCGGCGTCGAGGGCCACAGCGCGCACCTTCTTGCCGCCGGTGATTCGATTTACCCGCGCCGCCACTTCCCGCGCGCGCTTGATATCAGTATCGGCGAGCGTGACCGAATCAACCTGAGGCGTCCGCGCCATATCGAACGCCGCTGCCGAACCCATCATGCCGGAGCCAACCACCAGGAGCTTCATGAAAATTCCTTTCGAAAATGTTTTGTGCGAGCAGCGAATGTGGGCGAACTCTTTGCCAAACTTTGAGGCGGCCGATCGTTTCCATCTTTATATTGCTTGCTGCGCCGGCCAACATGCTGTGACCGGGCGCACAGAAAGGGGTGAATGACCTCCGTTCAATGTGGGAGAAGAAGATGCGTCAATCACAACCGGCTCGGCCTCGCTCCGGGCCTCACCAGATCAGTGGGATAAGCCGGTGCCTGGTACGGAGGCAATACTCGGAATAACCCGGCAATTCGCTGCGAAGGAATTTTTCCTCGCCGAGCAACCGCAACACGAGGACGGGGATAATGAGAGCGGAAAGAGGCATCGCGATCCATGAGGCTAGCGCGAGCGGATACGACAGCAAAGTCACGGCCCCTCCGAGATACATGGGGTGGCGCACGAGGCGATAGGGGCCAGTAGAGACAACGGGCTGGCCAGCTTCCACCTGGATGGTGCGAGCGGCAAAACGGTTGACTCTAAACACCTCGAACACGAGCAAGAGTCCGCTTAGGACGCCACCATCGGCAATAAGGGTCAGCCATACTGGCACGGGCGCCAGGAGATTGCGGGACCAGCCGAATCGGTAGTCCAAGCCTGCGATCACCAGGCACAGCGGATAGGCAAGAGATACTGCAATCTGATAGATCTTCTGTTCCCCGATTTTCTCGTGCACCCGCATCCTGCGCTCGAGGACCTTGGGATCGTGCCGATAAAGGTAAAACATTAAAGCCAGCATTGGAAAAACGAAAACGACAAGCCAAAGCCATGCTTGCCAGAACCTCAGCGAGCCGGCGCAGGCGAACAATAGCGCTGGAATGATCACGGCAAGAGGAAGGCGAGCCAGAAGTCTTGATTTCAGCTCCATTGCGCTTACCCCTCCTTATCTCACGCCGGACAGACGTTTAGCGAAATCTTAGACGCTATGGGCCACGGGCTGTTCCACGGGTTCCAGCCGCGCGGTGAAGTGACGGAGAAATGGGGCTTCGTAGGTGAGCTTCAGGCCGCGGATACTTTTGCGGTTACGCCAGACTTCGAGGATGACTTCGACCACGTAGTCGATGTGGCTCTGAGTGTAGACGCGGCGCGGGATGGCGAGGCGGACCAGGTCCATTTTGGCGGCGGCGCCAAACATGAGTGAGCCGATTTCGACGGAGCGAATCCCACCCGCGAGATAGAGCTCCGCAGCCAGTGCGACGCCGGGAAATTCATCCGCGGGAATGTGCGGCAGAAACACGCGCGCATCGAGATAGACGGCGTGGCCTCCAGGCGGCTGCACGATTGGCACGCCTTGTTCCGCGATGTGATTGCCGAGATAAGCGGTCGATGCGATGCGATAGCGCAAGTAGTCCTCGTGCAGCGCTTCCTGCAGGCCGACCGCGATCGCTTCAAGGTCGCGCCCCGCGAGGCCGCCGTACGTGGGATAGCCTTCGGTCAGTATCAGAAGATCTTTTTCCTGCTGCGCGAGAATGTCGTCGTTGGTGCAGAGAAATCCGCCGATGTTCGCCATGCCATCTTTTTTTGCGGACATAGTGCAGCCGTCGCCGTAGCGGAACATTTCCTGCGCAATCTGAAGCGGAGTTTTGTTTTCGTATCCGGGCTCGCGCAGCTTGATGAAGTAGGCGTTCTCGGCAAAGCGGCAGGCGTCGAAATAGAGAGGAATTTTGTGGCGGCGGCAGACCTGGCTTACTTCGCGGACATTCTGCATGGAAACGGGCTGGCCTCCTCCGGAGTTATTGGTGACGGTCAGCATAACCAGGGGGATGCGCTCGCGCCCTACGCGCTGGATCAGACTTTCGAGAGCGGCGACGTCCATGTTGCCTTTGAAGGGATGAACCAGGCTGGGCTGCTTGCCTTCCGCGATGACGAGATCGACGGCCTCGGCACCGACGAATTCGACGTTGGCGCGCGTGGTATCGAAGTGAGTGTTGTTGGGAACGACGTTGCCCGCTTTGCACATCACGCCAAAAAGAATGCGCTCGGCGGCGCGGCCCTGATGAGTGGGGATGACGTGACGGTAGCCAAAGATCTCGCGGATGGAGTCGCGGAAGCGATCGAAGCTGCGGCTGCCGGCATAGCTCTCGTCGCCTTCCATGATCGCGGCCCACTGGTGAGTGGACATGGCGCCGGTGCCGGAGTCGGTGAGAAGATCGATCAGAACATCGTCAGCGGGCAGCAGGAACAAATTGTAAGCGGCGGCGCGTAAGAGCTCTTCGCGTTCGGCGCGGGTGGTCCAGCGGATGGGCTCAACGCTTTTGATGCGGAAAGGCTCAATGATGGTCTTCGCCATGACGTGGTTCTCCTAGTTACAAGAACACACCATGGAGAAGCGTCTTGCAGTGATGGAGATCACTTGCCCCGGTTGCGCCGTTTCTACTTCATCGCCGGCTTGAGGGTCGCGCCCTGTTTTTCGCGGCGCATCTGTGCGGCCAGTTCTTTGATTTCGGTGAGGTCGCGCTGCATCTCGCTCCAGCCATACCAGAGTGCGTAGTCCGGACTGGCGTGGAAGGTGCCTTGAAATGTGCGCATACGATGCTCCAGGTACATGACGAACAACTTCTGCTCAATCACTGTGGGTGCGTCGTGAAAAGTAAGGAGGTTGGGGAAAGGATAAGCGTAGTTTGCCGGCTTGGGTAGCACGCCATCCCGGTAGAGGTCGGCGACAATGTGGATCGCCTCGGCCATGAGATGGTCGGCGTTGCGGATCATGTCATCGCCAAGATCCAATTGCTGTTTGGCGAAGTTGCCGGAATGGCACTGGTTGCAAGTCTTGAGCATCTTGTCGCGTTCGCGCTGCCAGTCTTCCTGGGTAAGGCGGGCGAGGTCGGCAGCTTTTACGGTCGCCACCAGCGCGGTTGGCTGGCCTTGCGGATCGAGCACGCCCAGCGCTTGCAAAATGGTGGCGCGGTCGGCGGCCCACTGCTTGTCTTCCGGCAGAGGCAGGCGGACGGCAAGAAATCCCCAGGCGGTGCGCACTTCGTGATTTCCGTCTTGCATGTGGCAAGTCTGGCAGGTGGGCGCGGCGGCGTCGGCGGGCAGCACATGCTCCTGCTTCAACTCATGGCGCACTCCGTGCTTGGAGGAGGAATACATTTCCCACTGGGGATGGTCGAAGCCCATATGGCAGGTCTCGCAAGCTTGCGGCTGCCGGGCCTCTTCAACCGAGAAGGTGTGGCGGGTGTGGCAAGCGTCGCACTGCGCTGCGCCGAATTCTATAGCGGAGCCATTTTGGCGGAGCTCGATCACTTCGGTTAGAGTCTTGTCGCCGATTTTGTGGCATGCGCCGCAGCCCTTTTCGCCCTGGGTCATGGCCATCGGCTGCCAGTGAATGGTGGGCATCGCCTTCATCGAAGCCCAGGCCAACGCGTGTTTGCCCTTGTGGAACTGCGCCACTTGCGTCTCGTGACATTGGGCGCAGGTTTCCGGCGTGGGAATTTTCACCTTGGAGACATCGGCCGCGGAACTGTGCTGGTCGCCGTGGCAATTCACGCAGGTAACCTCGACCCCGCTGTGCTTGCTCAGCTTCCAGTCAGAGACAATGTTGGGCGTGATTTTGCTGTGGCAATCAACGCATTGGGCCGCGGTGGTTGCTCGCTGCGCTGGCAGTTGTAAAGGAGTGAGAAGGAAAGAGGCAAGAATCGAAAGATGGAACAACAAAGCGACACGCGGGAAAACACAAGGCAAAGTCATAAGCGCCTCCTGCCCGTCGGGGGAATTATAGGCGCGGCCACGGCGTCACGTAACTATTTTGTTGTTCGGGCAGAGTAACCCCATCCTTCACCAGCCAGAGATCAGACGAAGCCCCGCACGAAATAGGATTGGCGGTCCTATATTGACGATGGGAGTGCGCGCCACCTGATAACGCGTGTTGGTCAAATTCTCGGCAGCGGCAAATAGTTCAACCTTCCGCGATGGCGCGGCCAACTTGAAGATCCATGGCGTAGAAGCGATTGAGGGGAAACATGTTCTGGTCGTCATCGAACTGCTTGCCAACGAAACGTCCCTGGAGACTGAACAATAGACGCCGGGGATTCCAGTAGCGAGCTTCCCAGGTAAATACGTTGCGCGGGACCTGTGCGACTTCGAGGCCTACGAGAGACACACCGCAGGCGGGAATGGGATAGCTCACCACTGTGGCGCCGGTAAACCCATAACCAGCCGAAAGCTTAGATCGCGACGGCGCGCTGAATGTCCTTCCCTGTTTTCTCCCTGGTTCCACGGCGGAGATGCTTATGGGTTTCGCGGAACCAACGATTCGAAGGGAGGAATAGAGAAGGACGTGGTAAAGGCATGTTCCGGCGGTTGGGTTCCGTCTTGATTGGCTCTTGCGAGAATCTCCATCGCCTGTCCCGTCAGCGGTGGAATGTGGATCGTCGCTGTGAGCCACTTTTCGCGTACCCAGGCTTGGCCCGTCGCCGGCAGACCATCACATCCGGTAAACGGTAAACTCAGCCATCGCGACCGCTCGGCTTCGTTGGTAATCTCCTGAAAAGCTTTGCGAGCTCCCAGGGCCATCGAGTCGTCCTGCGCGCCGACCAGACTAATTGACGCGCTTTGTGAGGTGGCCATCTTCAGCCAGGAACGCACCGCCCGGCAGGCACTATCCTCTGTCCAGTGAGCCTTCAGTATCTTCACTTCAATGTTCGACGGTTTCGTCTCCAGCATCCCGGACCCGCGTTCTTGGGCCGAGGAGCTCTGTGAAGGTCCTTCAATGTACAAAACAGAACCGCCTCGGGGCAGCAACGCTGCGAATTGTCTTCCTTGAATGCATCCAATCTCGAAGTGATTGGAACTAACAGCAAACATAGGTGCAGTTGCTGCCTTGCGGAGATCCGACAAGTAATCCGGCCTCCGGTTCAGGACCGCCCAACCAATTCCTGCAGCGCTGGCGGCCCGGGCCACCTGCGGAAGAGCCGTGCCTCCAAACGGTTCTACCACAATCGCATCGGGTCGGGACTCAACTCGGCTTTGGATTGCCTTTAGGAGTTGCGTGCTCTGATTCACCGCGTCGTTGTCGGCAAACACTATCTCCACATCGCTCCCCAGTTTGTGCGCGGTCTCTTCCGCGGTCTGGGCTTGCGCCACTTGGAAATCATTCTCGCGGGTGTGAAGGGACACCAGGAATCGGAGCTTTTTCATCATTTCGCAAGTGTACCTGTACCCAGGCATCCATGAAATGCTTCCAACGACTCTGGGCGGGTGACGGGCGAAACGGCAGTAATCTGCCCTGAACGAACAGCTGGTTGCAGATTCAATCTGCCAACCGTGTGTTTGCTCTGACACTTACTTACTTCCGCGCTTTCCCCACCCGCGCCTTGGCGACTTTATCCATATCTTTTGGTTTGATCATCCCCGGCGGAATGCGCATCTGGGTCAGGTCTTCCAGCGTCATCACCACATCGCCGAGCGCCATTGAATCCACCAGGTTCGACGGGGTCACGGAGTGCGATGCAGGACGCTGGGAAAATTTGGAAAATCCTTTCGAACTGAATTTCCAAGCAACCGGACATCGCGCCTATCGCATTTTCAACTACTGCAGCTTCGCGTATTCCGCCTTGGCTTTTTTCCGAATGGGGATGTCGGGGTCGGCGTCTTTCCAGAGGGCGAAGAAGTCTTAAATATGAGTTGCGGGCGGCCGCGTTGTCCTCACTCAGTGCGGCAGTTCGCGCCAACTGCAAATGCGCCAATGGACCGAGCACGGAATTCGCCATGACGCTGCGATGGTCGAGCATTTTCTGGAATCCGCGGCCGCCTGCTTTGGTTGTCTGGCTTTCGCCCGTGCCAGACCGCGCAGGTAAGCAGGATAAATCGGACCGCAGGAAGTTCCGCCGGACTGCCCAGTTCATAGGCCGAAGCGTTCTGCAATGCCGTGATCGCCTGCTGGGCACTGCCGCGTTCGAGCGCAATTGCAGCCCGGATGACCGGCAACCAGTAGCCTAGATATCAAATTTTGTCAGTCATTGATACGATGTCGCTTCGTGGGTTCGTTTCGCAAAACCATGGTCAGACTAGCCCCGCTCGCACCGTTGCCACCGCCGGAACCGTTCTCGCAAAAGTGGATCATGCCTAACCGTATATATCGTGTAACGATATATAGAAAGAAGATAACTGGCGCTTTGCCATAAAAGCAAAGCGCCATGCTTGTTACGGTTCTTCCGCTATATCCTTCTTTTCATGCTGGAAAGGGTTTCCACCTGGCTCAATCCGCTTGTGGCTCAGTCATGGATGTCAACGCCGCCACGATGTGGGCAGGAGGATACTTCTATCCCGAGTGTCAAGCTGGGGTGTAACACCGTATGAATCCAGAACATCGCGCAGGGTTATGACGCCTTCGAGCTTGTGCATGTCGGCGCGGCTAACAACGGGCAGGAGTTCGAGCTGGGTCGCTCCCATGCGCTCAAGCGCCAAATCAAGCGTCTGATCCTTATGGACGTGAGGGAAAGGGCGCGCATCCACGAGTTCAGCTAACCGCTTGGCGGCAGCACCTTCTTCAAACTCGTGCTCGAGCTTTATCAGGCTGATAACACCGATCACTCCTCGCTGATCAGTCACTGGCCAGGCTCGGAATGCACTTGACTCAGTCCGTTCCAGGGCTTCTTCGACCGTTGTCTCCGCGGGCAGAACCTCCAGGGCGGAATGCATCGCCTGAATTACCCGATGCTGCTCACGGCGCCTGCGCGTCTCGGCTGTGGGCAGGTGGATGCCGTCCTGAAACGCGAGGGCAGTGTAAATGGGCACGGGTTGCAATCGCAAAGAGATGAAGAAGCTCACGAGATTGGAAATCATCAGAGGGACGATGACTGTATAGTCCCGCGTCGTCTCAAAAATCATCAGCACCGAGGTCATGGGAGCACGCACGATACCGGCGAAGGCCGCACCCATGCCGACTAGAGCGTAGGCACCGGGGGTCGCGGTGAACGTCGGCAACAAGTGATGCGCCACGCTTCCCACAGTACCTCCCAGCATGGCGCCGATAAACAGGCTGGGGCCGAAAATCCCGCCAGCATTGCCCGAGGCATAACTAGTGGTGGTACTGAAAAGTTTCAGAATCACAAGAAGGGCCATCAGTTTGAGCGTCATCCTCCCGTTCAGGGCGTCGCCCACGTACCCATAGCCAATGCCCAGGACCTGTGGCACAAACCAGCCCATCACACCCACCAACAAGCCGCCCACCACCGGCTGAACCCACAAGCTCTTCTTCGGGAACTGCAGGAAGCGCTTCCGCATGCCCAGCAAGAGCTTGGTGAAGGCTACTGACACGAGACCGCCGATGACACCGAGCAATGCGTAGACCCCGAGTTCCAAAGGATGGATCAGTCGATATTGTGGCACCTTGAAGAGAGGGTTGTTGCCGAGAATCAAACGCAGCACAACCCAGGAAGTCGCCGAGGCCAGTACTACCGAGCCCAGCACCGGCGCATGGAGATCGCCCATGACCTCCTCAAGTGCGAACAGCACCGCCGCCAGTGGAGTGTTAAATGCGGCCGCAATCGCCGCCGCCGCACCGGCCGGTAGAAGCGCCTTTACCTTCTCGGGCCGTAGTCCCAGGCGGCGACCCAGCACCGAGGCAATGCCACCACCCACTTGGACGGCGGGTCCCTCGCGCCCGAGCGGAATTCCACTGGCAAGTGTGACAGAGGTGCAGAAGAATTTTCCGAGAACCGTGCCTAACGTAATCACACCTTCGCGGGCGAATAGCGCAGCTTTGGTCTGCGGTACGCCGCTGCCGCGGGCGTCTGGAAAATAGCGGAAGAGCAGATATCCGATGCCCAGCGAGCCCCCGACTGGGATTAGCACCCGTCGCCATGCTGCGCTACCCACTGGATAGAGCCGCATCCCCAACCGCTCAGTCAATAAGATGAAAGCGACAACTGCCAGGCCCGTCAAGGCGCCGATTGCCAGCGTTAGAAGGAGAAATACTTGATTCTCACGTTCCTGCAACGAAGCTATCTGTCGTAAGAGCGGGGTTCCCCACCAATTTTGTTCTGCCTCGTTGTGGGTTTCATTCATCCTGAGACGTCTCCTCTCTAATCGCACATACGAGAAGCCCTCAATGTCTCAGTCTCGCATCGTCAATACGGGGCACTGGGCATGACAGAGCACCTGATGAAGCGTCACCCACGGCAGATGCGTCGAAACCCGCGCATAAGAGGTGTGGTGCGGGCCCATCACGATCAAGTCTGCATTTTGACTTTCAGCCACCTTCAGGATGTGTTCCCCGGGTGCGCCGATCGCCACGATGAAATCCGTTTCCACCGAGGCGGTCGTCTCGGGCGGAAGCAATTGCACAAGACGTTTCATCGCCGTCTCTTTTTCTGACTGTAGGTATCCCATTGCGGCATCGGCTGGCATCGTCAGAAGGTGAAGCAAAGTAAGGTGAGCATGCTCCTGTTCCGCCAACCACCATGCGTAGGTAAGCGCTCTCGTTGAATCGTGAAGCAGGTCGGTCGCGTAAAGAATTCTCGCCAGTTTCAGTTCCGCCACTGATTTCTGCGGGACGTGTGGCCCAACTGTGAGCACAGGGCAAGGTACGGAGTCCACTATCTCTTCTGCCACGGAGCCAAGCACGAGCTTCTTGATTCCGCCGCGGCCGTGGGTGCCAAGCACTATCAGATCAATCTCAAGTCTGTCGATCAACTCCGAAACTACCTCGGAGACGAAGCCTTCTTTGACCAGTTCGCGATGCTTTATCCCCTGGAGCAGTTCCAACCCTGCAAGGTTCGTCATCTTCTTTTCGGCCGAATGCCGCAAGTAGAACGGGTCCGGAGGCTGAACGTAGTCGGTGATTTCCTCAGGGACCACACTCACCGTGTACAGGGTGGCGTCGTAACGGCGGGACAAGACAGCACCATATGCTAGGGCTGTTTCTGAACAAGGCGAGAAATCAGTAGCGAGCAGGATGTTTCGCAGTGAAACGCGGATTGATGCAACCGGAGAACTCATTGAACACCTCCTTAAGGAGGTGGCACAACTTGCTTCCGCTCTTCTGTGCTTCCCGTAATCTCCATTAGTTTCTGCTGAACGATGATCTTCGTGGCGAAAGACATGTCACAATGTGCATCGCCTAAAGCGCGCGCCTCATTACCCATCGTCCTTCTAGTTAATGTTGCTACCCCAGACCTACCCTCGGCAGTGATCTCGATCACATGCCTGAGCCAATCTCGCATTCAAGGCATAGTCCATTGGGGAAACGTCTTGGCAGTTCGCCAGCATCTCATTACTTGAGCGCCGAACATCGGAGGTCAATTATGAAATTCAACAGCAAAGCTCTGGCCTTGGCGTCGGCAATCCTGTGGGGATTAGCGATGCTGGTGATGGGCCTAGCCAATTTGATCTGGGGTAGCTATGGTCAGCAGTTCCTCCAGACCATGTCGTCGGTCTACCCCGGCTACCATGCAACTCGCAGTTTTGCGGAAGTCGTCGTCGGGACGCTCTATGGAGTCGTAGATGGTCTCATCGGTGGTGCTGTCTTTGCTTGGCTTTACAATCAGTTTGCTAAGACAAGAAGCTCGTCGATTTGATGACGGGATATTGGACGCAGTTCGCGAAGACCGGCGATCTCAACGGCCCGAGACTTCCGCCCTCGCCGGTGTACGACCGCAAGGGAGACTTGGTCTTGGAAATCGGCATGAGATACAGCAGCGACTGCCTCACACACTGGCCGATTCGCTGCCTTCGAGTCCCGCCTCAACAGCAGGCTCGCATCGATGCCGTATTCGCGCAAAACACTGCTTGGCGTAACTTCGCACAAATGAATGCGAGCTGCTGGAAAATATTGGCCATGTCTACTACGACGCCCAGCAGTTCCCCGAAGCAATCGATTACTACCAGCGCGCGCTGAAAATAGAGCCAGCCGATACCGGTGCTCGCACCGACATGGCGACCGCATACTGGTACTCTGGCAACGCCGACGCCGCCATCGAGGAATTTCAGAAATCACTTTCCTACGAGCCAAAAAAGGCCCGCACATTGTTCAACCTGGGCATCGTCGAGTGGCAGGGCAAGTTGGATATCGACAAAGCTGTTACTACCTGGCAGAAGTTGCTGGACACCAAACCCGAACTATGAAGGGAAAGAGAAGGTCCAGGAGCTCATCGCGCAGGCACAAGAACATGCGGGCGTAAAACTGGGGACGCCGGCAAAACCGCTGCAATAGCCTCCTCGTCGGGCAACGAGGTGAAAAATTACGCGTTGTAGTTTCCGTCGACCTGCGTACCCCTGTCCTTTACTCACCGATTGCGCAATGCAAGCTGGGCATCGCGGTGTGACCTTACTCACTTCTATCCGTGATGATGAACACATCCTGCTAGTTGAACCTTATGATATAGGTGCCCAACATATTTATTTTCTCAGGGAGATTTGGCGCTCCCCGGAAGATATCGGCCAGTTCCTAGTTGCAAGCGTGAGGTCGACATAGGTAGTTGGATGCGACACCTATGCCCGGCAATCCGGCAGCAGCGAAAAGGAGAAGGCGTATGGGCCAATCCGTTCCTACCATTTGGGAATCGATGCAATTGAAGGGATACGACCGGCGCGATTTTCTGCGCTTCTGCAGCTTTGCCGCCATGATGGCGGGTATCGAGTCTTCCGGCTTCGCTTCTGTGGTGCAGGCCTTTGAAAAGAAGGCGCGTCCGCCGGTGGTCTGGCTGCATTTCCAGGAGTGCACATGTTGCAGCGAGTCGTTCATTCGATCTTCTCATCCAGTCGTGGCGGATGTGTTGCTGGACGCAATCTCGCTCGACTACAGCGAAACCCTGCAGGCGGCCGCTGGGCATCAGGCGGAAAAGAGCTTGTGGGACACGGTGAAGAATGCGGCGGGCAAATACATCCTGTTGGTCGAAGGATCGGTGCCAACAAAGGATAGCGGCGTCTACTGTACGATCGCCGGCCGCACCGCCGAAGACATCCTGCAAGAGGCTGCCAAAGACGCTTCCGCCGTGATCGCATGGGGAAGCTGCGCTTCGCACGGATGCATTCAGGCGGCGAATCCCAACCCTACTGGGGCCACGCCGATTCACAAACTGATCGGCCGCCCTGTGATCAATGTTCCGGGTTGCCCGCCCATCGCCGATGTGATGACCGGCGTGGTCACTCATCTTCTGGTTCTCGGAGATATGCCGGAGTTGGACGGACTGGGCCGCCCTAGAGAGTTCTACTCCCGCCGCGTCCACGACACCTGTTACCGGCGGGCTTACTACGACGCGGGATTGTTTGTCGAATCATGGGATGACGACAAAGCGCGGCGAGGGTATTGCCTCTACAAGATGGGCTGCCGTGGTCCGGTGACGTATAACGCGTGCTCGGTGACGAAGTGGAACGGGGGCACCAGCTATCCCATCCAGTCCGGCCACGGATGCATCGGATGCAGCGAAGCCGGGTTCTGGGACAATGGGCCTTTCTACCAACATCTGGCTTCATTCCCCGGGTTCGGCATCGAAAGCACAGCCGACACGGTAGGAACAGCCCTCGGGCTAGTCACTCTCGGCGGCATAGCCGCCCATGCCATCTCGACCAACCTGCGCAAGCGCGAAGTAATCACGGAAGAGAAGCGAGAATCCAACCAAGATCAGAAACTTACAGAATGAGGTAAGCATCCATGGCCAGGATTGTTGTCGACCCCATTACCCGGATTGAAGGACATCTCCGAGTTGAGGCGGTGGTGGAGAACGGTATGATCACCGACGCCTACAGTTCGGGCACCATGGTGCGGGGATTCGAGAAAATTCTGAAGGGCCGCGATCCGCGCGACGCGTGGGCCTTCACCGAACGCGCCTGCGGCGTGTGCACCACTGTGCATGCGCTGGCGAGCGTGCGTACCGTCGAAGATGCGTTGCAGGTTTCTGTTCCGCAGAACGCGGAGCTGATTCGGAACATTATGTTCTGCACGCAGTATGTACAGGACCACGTCGTCCATTTCTATCACCTCCACGCTCTCGACTGGGTCGATGTGGTGAGTGCGCTGAAGGCCGACCCGCAGAAGACCTCGGCCATCATGACTTCGATTTCAGCCTGGCCGAAGAGTTCCCCAAAATATTTCAGCGCTGTGCAAAATCGTCTGAAATTATTTGTCGAGAGCGGCCAGCTCGGGATTTTTGCCAACGGGTACTGGGGACATTCCGCTTACCGATTGCCGCCGGAGGTAAATCTGTTGGCCGTGGCGCACTATCTCGAAGCCCTGGAGTGGCAGAAGGACATCGTAAAAATTCATGCCATCTTCGGAGGCAAAAATCCACACCCCAACTACCTGGTGGGTGGCGTGCCGTGCTCCATCAATCCCAATGAGGTAAACGCCGTCAACACAGAGCGGCTGAATCAAGTCGGCAGCCTGATCAACGGCGGGATTGAGTTTGTGGAGCAGGTTTACATTCCCGACCTGATGGCCATTGCAGGCTTCTACAAGGATTGGGCCGGCATCGGAGGCGGTCTCAGCAATTACCTGGCGTACGGAGACCTGCCCACGCAAGGGTATGGCCAGCCCGAGCATTTCAAGTTTGCGCGCGGAGCCATTCTCGACCGGAACCTCAGCGAAGTGCATCCGGTCAACCCTCGCGATGCGCAGGAGATCAAGGAATATATCGCGCACGCATGGTACACCTACTCGGGCGGCGATTCGCAGGGTCTGCATCCCTGGGATGGAGAAACCGAGTTCAACTTTACCGGACCCCATCCTCCGTATGAGCAGTTGAATGTCGAGGGCAAATATTCCTGGCTGAAGACGCCGCGATGGAAGGATCACGCTATGGAAGTGGGGCCGCTGGCACGTTTGCTGGTGTCGTATGCCAGTGGCAGAACCGATGTAAAGGACGTTGTGAACAACGCCCTGCAGCGCCTGAACGTGCCGGTGACCGCCCTGTTCTCGACCCTTGGCCGGACCGCAGCGCGGGGGCTGGAGACCGAATTAGTGGTTCACTGGATGAAAGAGTTCTATGACGATTTGGTAGCGCAAGTCCGAAGCGGGCACACCTCGACCTTCACCCGCGACAAGTGGGATCCATCCACCTGGCCAGCCACGGCGGAGGGGGTGGGGCTATCGGAGGCTCCGCGAGGCGCTCTGGCACACTGGATCCGTATCCGCGAGGGCAAGATCGAAAACTACCAGTTGGTCGTTCCCAGCACATGGAACGCTTCTCCGCGTGATGGAGCAGGGCAGCGCTCCGCTTACGAAGCATCGCTGATCGGCACGCGGATCGCCAACGTTGAGCAGCCCGTCGAGATTCTTCGCACCATCCACTCTTTCGACCCGTGCCTCGCGTGCGCGGTGCACCTGTACGACCCACATGGAAAACATGTCCACCAGCTGAGTTTCTACTGAGGAAGCGTGTATGGCTACCCACCCAACTGCTGCCAACTTGCCGGATACGCAACCTGCGTTGTTCGAGCGTGTATACGTCTGGGAACTGCCGGTGAGGCTGTATCATTGGCTGAACGCACTCTGTGTGGTCGTGCTGTGCGTCACCGGATTCCTCATCGGCCATCCCCTCGCAATTTCTTACTCGACCGAAGCCTACCAGCAGTACTGGTTCGGGACGGTGCGCTTCCTTCACTTCGTCTTTGCTTTCCTGTTTTTCTTCAACTTCTTGTTCCGGATCTACTGGGGATTTGTGGGGAACGCTTATTCGCGATGGACGAACTTCATCCCTACGAAGCGGGAACAAGTGGACGAGATGGGAGAAGTGCTTAAGGTGGATTTACTGCAGACGCGCCTGCGCGGCTCCATCTCGGTTGGACACAACGCGCTGGCGGGTTTTGTCTATTTCCTCTCCTTTCTTGCCTTCCTGTTCCAGGCAGTCACCGGTTTTGCGCTTTACTCCAGCATGAGCAAGTCAATGCTGCCAAAGCTGTTCGCCTGGATCATCCCCTTGATGGGCGGAGACTTCGCGGTACGTCAGTGGCACCACATCTTCATGTGGTTCTTTGTTCTGTTTGTATTGGTGCATGTGTACCTGGTCTTCTATCACGACTACGTCGAGGGTCGTGGCACAACCTCGTCGATGGTAGGAGGCTGGAAGTTTGAGCGCCGGAAACCACAAGACTGATTCAGAAAACGTTCTCGTGCTCGGGGTCGGCAACGTGTTGATGGCCGATGAGGGCATCGGCGTGCACGTTGTGCGGGAGCTTGAAAAGATGCCGCTGCCGCCGAATGTGGAATGCCTCGACGGCGGAACGGGCGGTTTTCAGTTGCTCGGGCCCCTGCAGGCCGCTGACCGGATTCTCCTGATCGATGCCTGCGTGGATGGCAATCCCGCCGGGACTGTCCGGCGATTAGAGCCACGCTTTTCGTCAGACTACCCGCGCACTCTTACCGCTCACGATATCGGACTGAAAGACTTGCTGGATGCGGCCTATCTTACCAGCAAGCCTTTGAACGTTACTCTATTCGCAATATCCATCGATCCCCTGCAAGGTGTGGGCACGGAACTTCACCCGGCTCTCGCTAATCAACTGCCGGAGATTCTAAGAATGGTGAGGGATGAACTTTTTCGATCAGAGCCGGCAAAGATGCAGTGCGTGAAAAGGCAGTGCGAGTAGCCGCGGCGAAACAGATCACGGGGCCTGGAGCACGGCCGCAGACGGAACACCGTCTACCTCCACGCCAGAACCTCCTCGCCTCAACGTTTGACGGGTATAGGCGATTTCGTGGCAACTGCAGGCGTCACGGTGCCGTTGGCATTGTGACTGTAGTTGCGGCAGGTGAGAGTACAGGTATTAGCGCCGCGATTGTAGGAAATAGGAGATCGGAAATAACTGGAAGTGGCATTCTCCGCTACGACCTTCAGGTCGAAATTGAGCATGCGCTCGCGCCCGTGACATTCGATGAGTTTGGCCCCATGCCAAGACTACGTGTGTTAGCAGCTTCTTTTGTTAAAAACAGGGCACTTATTGGCTTCGTTTCGCAAATTTGACCCGGAACTCCTCGAAATGCGAAGTTGAGGCACAGGAAGAATGAGTTCCCCGCATCGATTGAATTCGCTACTCATGACCGACAGTTCCTCGAAAATTTCGTGCATCTTCCGCGCTTGGAGGGCCGCAAGGCCGGCACAGTTTCTCGTCTTCATCGTGACCACGATCACCCTATCCAGTGTTATTTGACACTGACAAAAGAGGGAGAAGGAGCATTTTGAACTAGGAGGCTTCTCTCTCGCCAGATCATCTCCGCCCACAGAAAAGATACTGGAGGGCAGCTATGAGTCGCCATCACGATCCTTCAGTCCCATTTGCCACATCTGGGCGGGTAACTACAAGAAGGATCCCGAGGAAGAGGACTGACGTGGCACAAAAACACGGCACGGTCGAGTTCATCAACTTCGCAGGTTACGAGCCATCGATCGTCTCGGAGATGGTTACTACATGATGGGCGATGTTCCGGCCCGCCAAACTCAAGTTCAAGCAGTAGTTCAATCGCCAGGAGACCACCCCATGAGTAGCGCCACTGCTTCTATCGCATCAGCGTCCCGCATGATCCGGGTCTTTGTCTCCTCCACATTTCGCGACATGCAGGCGGAACGGGAGGAACTGGTCAAGCGCATTTTTCCCCGGCTGCGCAAGTTGTGCGAGAGCCGCGGGGTCACCTGGGGCGAGGTCGACCTGCGCTGGGGCATCACTGACGAGCAGAAGGCCGAAGGCAAGGTGCTGCCCATCTGCCTAGAGGAGATTCGCCGCTGCCGTCCGTATTTCATCGGATTGCTGGGCGAGCGCTATGGCTGGGTGCCGGAGGAAGTCCCGCCCGCGGTCACGCAGCAGGAGCCATGGCTCACCCAGCAGCGCGGCCACTCGGTGACCGAACTGGAAATTCTGCACGGGGTGCTCAACAACCCGCAAATGGCGAATCACGCTTACTTCTACTTCCGCGACCCGGGCTACATTCAGTCGCTTCTGCTTGCCAACGGAGCCGACTTTGAGGAAGGCCCGACGGCAGAGGAGACGAAGAGTTTCGGGGCGGAGGAGGGGAAACGGCGCGCGGAAGAACGCCAGCAGAAGCTGGCCGCCCTCAAACAGCGCATCCGCACCAGCGGCCTGCCGCTGCGCGAGAATTATGCCAATCCTCAAGTCCTAGGCGAGTTGGTGCTCGAGGATCTCACCACCATCATTAACCGATTGTTTCCCGAGGGCTCGCAGCCCGACCCCCTAGATAGGGAAGCGTCCGAGCATGAGGCCTTCGCACGGAGTCGCACGGGGGTGTATATCGGGCGGCAGGAGTACTTCGCGGCGCTGGACGCACACGCTGCTGGAGAGGGCCCGCCGCTGGTGGTGCTGGGCGAGTCGGGTCTGGGCAAGTCGGCGCTGCTGGCGAACTGGGCTCTGCGCTACCAGGCCGCTCATCCGGGCGAGCTTCTGCTGATGCACTTTATCGGCGCAACACCGGCGAGCGCCGACTGGGCGGCGATGGTGCGACGCATTCTGGGCGAATTCAATCGGCGCTTTGATCTCAAGATCGAAATTCCCGACAAGCCGGACGCGCTGCGCATGAGCTTCGCCAATGCGGTATACATGGTGGCCACGAGAAGGCGAGTCATCCTTATTTTGGACGCGCTGAACCAGTTGGAGGATCGGGACCAGGCGCCCGACCTGGTGTGGCTGCCACCGGTGCTTCCCGTCGATGTGCGGCTGATCGTTTCCACGCTACCGGGTCGCCCGCTCGACGACCTGAAGAAACGCGGCTGGCCGACACTGCAGGTGGAGCCGCTGAACCCGGAGGAACGCAAGAAGCTGATCGTTGACTACCTTGCGCAATACGCCCACGCACTCAGCCCGGATCGCATGGAGCGGATTGCGGGCGCATCGCAGGCGGCGAATCCTCTCTACTTGCGGGCGTTACTGGAAGAATTGCGACTGTGGGGTGAACACGAAACGTTGCACGCCCGGATCGAGCACTACCTGTCCGCAGCCACGGTGCCCGATCTTTATCAGAAGATCCTGGAGCGGTACGAACAGGATTACGAGCGGGACCGCCCTGGGTTGGTGCGGGATACGATGACACTGCTGTGGGCGGCGCGACGGGGGCTGTCAGAAGCTGAGTTGATGGACCTGTTGGGGACGGATAGGGAGACGGGGCGGTGGTGGACGCCCGCGTATTGGATGGCGCTACTCAATAAGCGGCAGTGGCAACGGCGGCCCCTGCCTCGGGCTTATTGGTCGCCATTGTATCTGGCGGCAGAGCCGTCGCTGGTCAGCCGCTCGGGGCTGATCGGCTTCTTTCACGACTATTTGCGCGATGCGGTGCGGAAGGCGTACCTGCCGACAGCCGTTCAACAACAAGCTGCGCACCGCACCTTGGCCCGGTACTTTAGCGCCCAGCCGCAAGGCCCCCGGCAATTGGATGAACTGCCCTGGCAATGGCAGGAAGCTGGCGAGTGGGGGAGTCTGGCAGATCTATTGGCGCAGCCGGACTTTTTCGACGCGCTGTGGTGCGAGAACGAGTTTGAGGTGAAGGCCTACTGGGCGCGGATCGAAAGGGGATCCCGGTGGCGCATGGAGCAGGTGTATGCCGCAACGATTAAACAACCTGCCCGCGTCGCGGACCATGCCTGGCTAATCGGGAGGTTGCTCGGCGACACCGGCAAACCCGAAGCGGCGTTCCGCCTCCGCGGAGCCCTCGTGGCACACTACCGGCAGCAGGGCCACCTCTTGGAGCTTGCCGGTGCGCTCACGAGCCAGGCGTTGAACCTTAAAGCCCGTGGGGATCTGGACGGCGCCATGGCCCTCGCCCAAGAAGCGCTGCAGGTTTCCCGCGAGCTCAGAAACAGGTATGGAGGGCAGCAGACACTCGACGACCAGACGATGATCCTCTACGAGTGCGGGGACCTAGACGCCGCCATGGCCTTGTACAAAGAAGAAGAGCGCCTCTGGCGCGAACTGGGCGATAAGGATGTAGTGCAATGGACGTTGGGCAAACAGGCGGCGATCCTCTATGCCCGCAGGGACCTGGACGGCGCCATGGCCTTGTACAAGGAATCAGAGCGCCTTTGTCGCGAAATCGGCGACAAGGCTGATCTGGCAACGACGCTGCGCAACCAGGCATTGATCCTCAAAGACCGCGGCGATTTGGACGGCGCCATGGCCTTGTACAAGGAATCAGAGCGCCTTTGTCGCGAAATCGGCGACAAGGATGGACTGCAATCGGCGCTGGGCAGGCAAGCGGCGATCCTCTATGCCCGCGGGAACCTGGACGGCGCCATGGCCTTGTACAAGGAAGAAGAGCGTCTCTGCCTTGAACTTGGCAACAAGGACGCGCTGGCAAACACGCTGGGCAACCAAGCGAATATCCTATATGGGCGTGGGGATCTGGACGGCTCCGCGACCCTGAACAAGGAAGCAGAGCGCCTGTGCCGTGAGCTCGGCAACAAGCATCGGCTGGCTAGGGTGTTGGGCAACGAGGCGGCGATCCTCAGAATCCGCGGCGACCTGGACGGCGCCATGGCTCTGTACAACGAAGAAGAGCGGCTCTTCCGCGAACTCGGCATCAAGGACCGGCTGCGGTGCACGCTGGGCGACCAAGCGACTATCCTCTACGCCCGTGGGGACCTGGACGGCGCCATCGCCCTGCACAAGGAAGAAGAGCGTCTCTGCCGTGAACTCGACGACAAGGATGGGTTGCAAAGCGCGCTGTGCAAGCAGGCGGTAATCCTCTGCGCCTGCGGGGACCTGGATGGCGCCATGGTCCTGCACAAAGAAGCAGAGCGTCTTTGCCGCGAAATCGGCAACAAGGATGGGCTGCAACGCACGCTAGGCAACCAGGCGAATGTTTTATACGCGGGTGGGGATCTGGATGGCGCCATGGCCCTGCACAAAGAAGCAGAGCGCCTCTGCCGCGAACTCGGCGACAAGGACGCGCTGGCAAACACGCTGGGCAACGAGGCGAATATCCTGTACGCACGTGGCGACCTGGACGGCTCCGTGACCCTGCACAAGGAAGAAGAGCATCTCTTCCGCGAGGTCGGCAACCTGTGGGGACTTGTGACGTCGCTCGCGAATCAGGCCGCGCCGTTGAGTCGTATACCCGGACGCGCGCGCGACGCCCGTCAGCTTGCGAGCGAAGCTCTGACAATCGCTGCCCGCCACGGCTTCCAGCAGCTCGTGCCGCAGATACAGCGCATCTGCGACTCCATCCGGGCCGAGGCGGCGTGAATGAAGAAGGCAGGAGCAGAACGTTCCGCATGCGGTAAGGCAATTAGCTTCGCGAACTCGGTAACCAGTAAGGGAATCCACGAAAGCCGCAAAGCGGGATCGGAAAAGAGGCGGCTATGGGGTGGGAATACGCTTGGAATACGCGGAAGGAGTTGATCGCGCACCTGTGCAACGAGCCGACCAACTACAAAACGCTGGCGCGTAAAGTCACGAGCGAGGACGGTGAATCGGTGCTGTGGGCGGTCCACGAGATCGGCCCGGACGACAAAGAGAACCCGGGCTTTCGGTTCATAATGTGCTACCTGATGCGCTATGACCGCAAGCACCGCTTGCACGGGTGCAAGGAAATAGGCGAGACGATGGGGCCGAGCTACTACTCGTGCCCGCTCTCGTTTCTGGAGATGGTGCCCAAGCCGGAGGGCGAGTACGTTAAGGAGTGGCGCGAGAACGTTCGCAGGTTCCACGCGGACATGGCGGAGAACGCACGCAGGTTCAAGACGCTGAAGATCGGCGACACGGTGACTGTTCATTTGGAGAAAACGGGCAAGACGGATGAAGCCCGCTATTTACGCGAGGAACGCGAGCCGATTCATCCCCGCGTTGTAGAGCATATCCGCCAACGCGCTTACCAGTTGTACGAGCAGCGCGGTCGGACCGACGGATTCGACTTGGACGACTGGTTCCGAGCTGAAGCAGAGGTTCTCGGTAGTCGGAAGTAGCATCAGTCGCTTTGAGATCCCGGGCAGCTGCCAACTGTTGAACTCACAGGCAATAAAGTTTATGGAAGAACTGACGTTGGATCATCTGGTGTTGCGGTATTGCCGGCAAATCATCATGCAGGCGATGGATCATGTGCGCAGCCGGATGCGCAACGAGAACCTGCCCGCCCTCAAGCAGCAGGTGCCAAATGTTCACATCGAGAAGTCCGCATTGAACCCCACCAAGGGCATTGATCAGGAGGCGGAGGACCTAATCGTCGAGGCGTTGCGTTTCAAGTTCGCAAAGCTTCCGGGCGTGAAGCCTTACACAGTGTTTTCAGAGGAACTGGGCATCCAGACATTCCCCGGAGGCGCCAGCGAGGCCGACGCGGATTTGGTGGTCTTCATCGATCCCATCGACGGCACTGAATTTGTCGAGGCACTGCAAGGCGGTTGGTCGTTGATCGCCGTCTATGACCCGCGCGAGAACGATGTGATTGCCGCCGTGGCGGGTGACATTTTTCTGGATCGGATTTATTGGGCGTCCAAGAGCGGTTACGCAGAATGTTTGGATTTCATCACGCACTCGTGGTTTCGGCTGGATGGTGGCGCTCAGCCTAAATCGAGCTTGGCCGGCGCGCGGGTGAATGTGCTGACCACCAACGTGGACCGTTATCGGGCGTTGTCGGAGCAGACGGCCTTGATGGACGCCATCCGCGAGCAGGACGGTCGCGTGAATCTTTCGTGGGGCTCGAACACCATCATCCAGGTGGCGGCAGGCTATGCTGATGTGGCCATCGAGTTTGCCAAGGGCTTTGCCACATACGACATTCTTCCGGGACTCTACATCGGCCTCAAAACCGGCCTGACAATTCTCGACCTGAGTGGCAATCCCATCACGTCGCAGCTCAACCTGCACGAAATCTTCACAGCTTTTCGCAAGGATGCAAAACATCCGAAACGCACGCCGTTTGTCGCGGCCAAGAACCCGGCGCTGGCCGAACAGGTCATCAGGTTGCTGAGAACAACATGAATTGCCAGACTGAGGCGCATCTGCCCAGCAGAAGGCCGGGCACGGGAAAAGGTGGCCACAACCGCACCAGTTTCCAAGCCCCACACCTTCAGCGTCTTGTCATAGAATGCCGAGACCGCCAGCCGCCCGTCCCTACTTCGGTATTGGCAGCTTTGTTCCGATTGCCGCCCATCGTTCCCTATAGGGATTTCGGAGCAGCGCGTTCATCGGATTCCCGTGCCCGAAGAAGACTGATGGTATTCGCGGCGGCATGGTGCCCTCCAAGCCACAACCAGAAACCTTCTGCTGAATTCACGTCACGTGCGCGGTGATCCAATGTCCGATGCCCTTGCTGACAAAAACGACCACCAGTGCGACTGCGAGATGCTTTCCCAGTTCGGACATTGCACCGACCTTCCGATGCCGAGCGAGAATGTAGGTCAGTACGGTTAGTAGTAACATCCCCCAAACGATTCCCCCTATAGCGGCAACGTGGGTTCGGAACAGCACAGCGATCAGCACGAAGGTAAGACACACAACGAGTCGGGTTACGAAATTGCTCAGCGTCCCGATAAATGCTTCCCTCTCCTCAAGACGTTCTGATTCTTGGTACATGTGAACACTCAAGGAATCCGTAAGGTTGTCGGCAACAGCCGCAATAAGGAGGGCGCTCATCATAGCCGCTCTTCCGGCATGCGCAGCATCTAGGCCGACGATCAGAGCCATGCTGGTTACGATTCCTGCCGTCCCGCCAAAGCTGATTCTAGTTGTCTTAATCATTTCAAACAGTCTAGTGTGCCCCATCCTCGGTTTGGGTGACATTCATCACAGCAGAAGAGCCCGTTGTCCACTGATGCCCACCCACACGGACTGATCGCTGTGCGCTGGGTCACAGCACTGCCTATCGTCCAAACCGCAATATGGGAAACACGGAGGGCAACACTATGCACGGCAACGAAAAGGTGATTGAGCAATTGAACGCGGCTCTCGCTTCTGAACTGACCGCAATCGTTCAGTACATGGTTCAGTCAGAAACCTGCCAAAACTGGGGATACGTGCGGATAGGCGACTATCTGAAGAGGCGTGCAATCGAGGAAATGGGTCACGCCGAAGGTCTCATCGAACGCATCGTGTTCTTGGATGCCACACCCAAGGTGGATGTCGCTCTGACTCCCAAGATTGGCGCTAACGTGCAACAGCAACTCGAAGGCGACTTCAAGGACGAGGAAGACGCCGTGCACCAGTACAACTCCGCTATGAGAATCTGTGCCGAAGCTGGGGACAACGGATCAGGCGACTTATTTCAGCGCATGCTCAAGGACGAGGAAGGACACGCGGACTTCTTGGATGCTCACCTTCATTCCATCAAGGAAATGGGCATCGGTACCTACCTCGCGCAGCAGTTGCATGGTGAGAAATAGGACTGTCTAGAAGTTCCGGAGAAGAACACTGTGGCTTCGGCGATAATCATTCCTTTGCCTCTCAAGGAGAATTTCCCATTTTGAGCTGAAGCGGGCTAGAAGTCGGCTGTGGGAACTTGGCGCTTCCCGACCTTTGGAGCGGATAACGGGCAACTCTTCCCTAATTTTGTAACGGAAGGTTTGCCGACCATACACCCAGAACCTTTTTCGGGTGCCGTGCACCCTCCCCACCGCGACCGACAACTAGAGTCGGCGCCGCAAGGAGGCAACCAGGTCGATGTACTGCTGCTGTGCATTTTCTACAGTGGTCCCTTTGATCGCGCTCCAGGCATCGAATTTGGCGCGGCGGACGAAGTCAAAGCTGCTCGGTTGCTCGCCCGTGGCATCGCCTTGTGTCGCCTGTTTATAGAGAGCGTATAGCTTCAGCATGGTGTTATTGTCCGGACGTTCGGCAAGAGCGCTCACGTCCTGTTGAGCTTGTGCAAATCGAATTTGCAAATCAGACATAGATCTCCCTTCGAACTGGAGAGCACGGTACTGGCCGTACTGAAACCTCAAGGCTGGACTCTTTATACTCTTCAGTAACCTTCGAACCTACGCTTCCGCGCGTTTCGACTTGTGACTGGACAACAAATTGTCTAGATAGCGTGACTTCATTTGCTGGCTCGCCATGACTTGCTTCAGCGGTGGCAGCTTCAGAATCACACCAAGAATGGCGGCCATCGCGCGATGGCTGGCAAGGGCCTGATTGTCGAAGATGAGGTCCTGGAGTTTGCCGCGCTCAATGGCCATCACAACCGTGCGATGAGCAGTATTCACGGGAGTGATCACACGTTGACCCCGTTTCTTCAGTCCGACGGCCTGCTTGTCGCAAACCCGAGCGCACACGCCGCATCCGAGGCAGATATCTTCGTTGACCTTAGCCTTCTTGCGTTTATGATGGCGCGGGTCTCCCGCAGAAACCATGCCCATCGCTTCTACCGGGCAGACGTTGGCACATTTCGTGCAGCCAGAACATTTGTCCTCGACGATTTCGGGCAGAAAGTTGGCGGTGCTGATGGGATTAAGAACGGCGAACCGTTTAGCGGCCAACATGGCTTCGCAACAGCATCCACAGCAGTTGCAGATGAAGGACACGCGCTGGCGCACGTTCTCCCCGAATTGCACAAGGTTTCGATCGCGGGCTTGGGTGAGCAAATCGCGACATTCTGCCTTATCCACGCGGCGGGCGATGCCGTATTTAATCAGCGAGCTCGCAGTGGAATTGAATGTCATACAAATGTCCATCGGCGCTTCGCAATTGCGACCCAGATGCGACGCCTTGTGGCGGCAATAGCAGGTGCCGATGCCGATGTGCGCCGCTGTTTCGACGACCTGCGAGGCGCGTTCGTAGTCGAGCACGTGCAGCGTATTTTCCGCGCTCAACACGCACTCGTTAACGAAGACGCGTCCTATTTGTGTTTCGCCGGTCGTGAACAGGGCTTTGATGAACTCCTGCTCGACGTTGAGGTACTGGTAGAAAAGCTCCGCGAGGAGTTTCTGGTCGTAGTGATCGCCGATGCGCATCATCGAAAACTCGAAGAAGCCGGCCATCGGTGGCGGCATTACGAACGTCTGGCCATGGCGTGAGTCAATGTCGAGCATCATCCCGCGCGAGGCGAGCGCTTCGAGGATGTTGCGGGCCTCGGTTTCAGACTTCTTCCAGAGGCGTGCAGCTGTTTCAGCCGTGAAGGGTTTGATAGGAAGCAGTGCGACAAGTTCGGCCTCTGCCGGCGTGAACAGGACCTCGAGGATTTGAAACAAAAGACCGGTCGGCGTTGCCCCTTGCGGGAAGCGGTTGATACGCTCCGACAGTTTGCGATAGCTCTCCCGGGCGGTGTTGTGCGACATGGACACAGTCTAGGACGAATCGGCTCGGGCGCAAGCGCCGGCATCACAGGTGTTAGTTCTTTCTTGTTTGTCCCAGGTGTTCCTGTCGTGCCCCTCCGAGCAAATCTTCCAACTCCGTGCTGAACTTCTTTCCTGGGCGGATGACGAGCAACTCTTCCCTAATCCGGTAAGGTCAGGTTGGCCGACTCCAGGAGCTCTCGTTGTGAGGCAGGGCTGCGGGCTCCGCACGCTCGGACCAGAGGCGCCATTCGTTGACGGGCTGCCACTGCGTCCGTAAGATGAAACGACCGGAGGCAAGGCATCCCTTAGTGATTGGCCAGACCATTTCGCACTACCGCATCGTCGAAAAACTCGGGGGTGGCGGCATGGGCGTGGTCTATAAAGCCGAGGATACCCGCCTCCATCGTTTTGTCGCGCTGAAATTCCTGCCTGAGGAGCTGGCCCTCGATCCTCAGGCGCTCGCCCGTTTTCAACGCGAAGCCCAGGCTGCCTCCGCGCTAAACCATCCCAACATATGCACTATCCATGATATTGGCGAACAGGGATCGCAGGCGTTCATTGCCATGGAGTTCCTAGAAGGCATGACGCTGAAACATCGCATCGCTGGCCGGCCGCTCGACACCGATGCCTTGCTCGGCCTGGCCATCGAAATATCCGATGCGCTCGACGCTGCGCACTCCAAAGGGATCGTCCACCGCGATATCAAACCCGCCAACATTTTCGTCACTGAGCAACACGGCGCTGGTCGCCCAGCCCTTCGATCCACAAAACGGAACCTTGTCGGGTTCTCCCATTCCTGTGGTGAGTAACCTGCGCAACGATGTCGGAGTGTGGCGCAGCATTTTCGCCGTCTCCCAGAATGGACTCATGGTTTACCAGGCCGGTGGTGCCGACTCGGCAAGAAGCCACTTGGTGTGGTTCGACCGTTCGGGGAAGACGCTCGCGGACTACGACCCTCAGGAGACGACGATCAACGATGCGCGTGCCCGGCGAGAACGACCAGGTCTTGGCTTCGTTTCGCAAATTTGATCCGTAACTCCTCGAAATGCGAAGTGAGGCACTTATATTGTGCCGCTGAAGATCTCGCCAAATCTTCATCGCGTTATGTTCAACCGCACAGCAGGAAGAATGAGTTCCCCGCATCGATTGAATTCGCTACTCATGACCGACAGTTCCTCGAAAATTTCGTGCATCTTCCGCGCTTGGAGGGCCGCAAGGCCGGCACAGTTGAGGGGAGATCTGCCTCACCAGTTCCTCCCGCTCCTCCGGCCTCGCACGGAATTATTGGTAGTGCGTCTTGATGCCCGCGGCGCTCCGAGTACGCTTGTTGCGAAGGCGGGTCATATTAGCTGTCGAACCAAAACACCGTTCGCACCTCGTCCGCCGACAATTTACGCTGTTTTGCCGTTGCCGCCAAGAAGCGCTCTAACTCTAAGTAGGAAGATTCAATCAATTCCTTAACTGTTTGCTTCCAACGGAAGTTTTGCTTCGGTCCACAGCTACCGTAACTGCAGGGCGGCGCACCCCGCGTATCCTCTGGTGCGTCCAGCCAGGCAGCCAGTTTCTCGTCGGGGTTGCTTGGATCTAGCGCTCCGTTAAACCAAACTTCTAAATCCTTCGTGCGTTCCCAGCCCGCGCGCAGTTCCGCGAGCGTAAAGTAACTAGCTGAATGTATGTCGTCGGGATCGCACCTTCTGGCCAGCGAAGCGCTGACTCCGATAGGCAACCCGCGCAGCGGCGCGAGCACGGGCATTTCTTCGCCCCACATATGATTTCGCACGTCCGCCAGCTAGGCGAAAAAGTTATAGTTCCTGTTCGAGGGTCCCTCAGCCACAAAGTGCCAGTTACCGGCCCGGTCGCGGTACTCTTTAAAGCAATTAATATCGGTCCCCACATCTTCCCCTGCGTGCATCGTCCATGATTGAAAACGTTGATATACTCGGTGTTTCTCTCAGCCTTCTCCCATCAGTTGCTGGACCTCTTCAAACAGGCGACCGATGGCCAAGTGAAGGTGCGGCGTCAAGGTGCTGTTCCAGAAGCGAGTCTGAGGGCGGGCGTCAGGTCCCGCAAGCAATAGCAAGTGATCGAGGTCGCTGTCGAGTCGGGCGACGGCGTCGTAGGTTTCCTGGCTATGGAAGTAGAGGCGTTGTGAAAGCAGGATCTGCAACTCCGCGCGAATCTGCGCCAGCAGGCTGCGATCTTGTTCGCTGAGCGGCTGGCCGTCGGCAAGCGGCTTCAGGCGTTGCTCGCAGGCATGCACGACCTCATCGGTGTGGCGGAGATGCCGTAGACACTCGATGCGATGGTAGCTCGGATCATCGGCATCCGTGACATAGCCGTCGGCGGACAGCGCGTAGTAGCGCTGGAGTTCCCTGATGTGATCGACGCGTAACTCTTCGCTCCTATGGAGCGAGTTAAGGGCTTCGAGAAACGAGTGCAATTCGCGAACATTGCCCGGCCAGCGCATGGCGCACAGCTCCTCCAGGACATCGGCGTTCAGTCTGGCCTGATTGCCGCGCAGCTTCTTCCAGTGCGCTTCGGCGAGCAGGGCGACGTCAGTGGGGTCGCTGCGCAACGGGGGTGCATAGATAACAATCTGGCGCAGCCTGTAATAAAGATCCTGGCGGAATTGTCCGGTCTGCATCATGGCATAAAGATTGTGGTTGGTAGCGGCGATGATGCGCGCATGAACTGGAATCTCGTCGGTGCCGCCCACTCGCCGGATCTTTCGCTCCTGCAGGGCGCGCAGAATCTTTACCTGATGATTCTGATTGAGGTCGCCGATCTCGTCGAGAAACAACGTCCCATGTCCAGCGAATTCCCACAGACCTATTTTGGAGTTCTTCGCATCGGTAAAGGCGCCGGGCATGTACCCGAATAGTTCGGATTCCAGCAGTTCGCTGGGGATGGCACCACAGTTCACTTCGACAAAGCGCGCCCGCTGGTGTTCGACTTCGTGAATGGCGCGGGCGATGACGCTCTTGCCAGTTCCAGTCTCACCCAAGATCAGTACCGGCAGCTCAGTGATTCTGGCGCGTAAAATCATTTGCCGCACGAACTTGAACTCCAGGGTTTCGCCCAGAAAACGCCGAGCGAGCTCTTCCGGGACAGGCCACTCCTCCAGCCGCAGCGGCAGAGCAGCTTGGCCGGGCTGGTTTGGTCTCTGCAGCGCAACGGCTTCCTTACCGCCGCCAATCTCATGGAAGATCCGTTCGCTAGCTCCAATGACATAAGCCTTGTGCTCACCAGCTGCGGCGGCATTCTCCAGCAGGGTGCGGATCCCTTGCCTCAGTCGCCCCGAGGTCGTGTACTTGCCATCGATCACTGGGATGAATCCATCGTGTCCCAACAGCACATCAGCTAGGGACTTCGCCTCGTGCTTCCCATGACGATCCCGGAAAGGAGTGCCGTATTGCCGGAACACACCCAGTTCGGAATCGGGCACGACCAGGACTGCCGGAGTCTGAGTGACAGGAATGGACTGCTCCGTTAGCGGCATAGCGATAGAGATTTGCATCGGCTCCGCGGCTTGCGCGAACCATAGCGCTTGAATCGGCATCCACTAACCTCGTTTTAGAAAGGCACTTCATTATCGGAAAACGCCCGCGGCCTGTCCAGCGTGTCTGTTCGGGGCGCTACGTCTCCTTTCCCCTTCCACTCCTCCAAATAATCATCCAGAGTGGGAACTCTTCTGATGTGGGCCATGGCAACGATCGTGTCTGCTTCAATCTGGAGATTGATCGCGGCACGATCATTGAGCCCAGTCACCCCGCCGTCGGAAACCCAAACTCTGGGAGTTTTCTGTCGGGCGAGCCATTGCAACGCCGGACCGTCTACAACGTTTCCCGAGGCTGCCCAGCCATCGAGAGCCTCTCGGTCTGCATGCTTGCCGTTGCGTGCGGCAATCAGCAGGCTTCCCGATTTGTCTTCGGGCGCTCCAGCATAGAGGCCGATGGTGGCACTCGGGCTGCGCTGCAGTACGGCCATGAGCCGGTCGTGGGTCACCTGTTCGCGCATCGAACCCGAGCAGTCGATCAGCAGAGCCCCACAATGCGCCGATCGAGGAAGGCGACGGGTGAACGCGCGTCCATCGGTCGCCGGCAGCAAAGCCCGGCTGGGGAAACGGAACGCGCCGGTGAATCCGCAAGCGTTCTTCCTCTTGCTCATTCCCGGTAAGTTCCGGCATGAGTGGATCAGCGGCGGAGTCAGAATGTCCATCGGACCCCATTGGATGCTGTCACTCCCGCCCTGCCCCTTGCTGTGGAAACAGGAAGGAACAGAGGCGCCCGCGCTGACCAGGTAATCCTCCAGTCCTGGCGCGTCGGGTAGAAGGTCTACCAAGATTCGGGCCAACGAATTTTCAGCGTCGGGCGAGTCGGGCCCAAAGCGGTTCTGCAGGCTTCTCAACAGCTCCAGAAACTGCTTTGCATTCAGCGGATCTGCTTGCGCACCCCAGCGAGCCAACCGCTCCGAGGCTTGATCGAGCTGGGACAAATCATCGCCCGTTAAGTCTGATCTTCTCGCCAGCAAAGACATGCGCATCAGGGACCCATAGCGCAAGCCTTCCGCCCTTAGATAAGTGTTGGCGGCGATCCAGCGCGGCAGTTCGGCAGACAGTCCGCTCGTCCACAGCAACAGTTCGGCGATGTCGCGATTGCCTCGCGCCATCATGAAGTGGTTGACCACGACGTCAAGCGTGCCTTGAATCCACGCGTTGTGGATGCCACGATTGCGCAATATTCGCAACAAGCGCAAGTTTGGTCCTAGTTGCTGCCGCCACAAGCCAAGGTGGCCGTACTCATGCGCGCGGATTCCCAGCGCCAACGGTGACGATACGGAAAAGGGACTCTGGAACAGCCCCGCTGTTTTCCGATTGGGTGGAGCGCAGCACCCGCCGGCATCTTCCGGATTGTCGCGAACCAGGAACGGTCCAGCCCCTGCCGCGATGCTGGGCACGGGCGTCAGAAGGTGTCGCATGGCAGCCTCACCCCACGGGCCTGCAAGGCCGCGAGAAAATCCGGAGCGCGCTCCGCCAACGTCAACAGTGCGGCTTGGCGCACCGGAACCTTATCGCCGAGCAGATTCACAAATGACGCACGCGGCGTGGATCGAGTGCACGCTGCGGATCTAGATAGCTGTCTGCCAGCGCACCTCCAAGACCGTGGCAACGCCGATCCAACTCCTCCACCAGTGCCGCATTAGGAACTGGGAGGTGGATCTCCGCTTCGAAGCGCGAGCGCAGCGCGGGATCCAGTTGGTCCGGACTAGTGTTGCTGGTGCCGACAACTTTGAAGCCCTTGGCCGGAGTTAGGAGTTCGCCATTCGATAAAGCAAGTGACGCTACGTCGCTGTTGTCCAGAACTCCCAATAAGAAATCCTGCACGGAACCGCTGGCGCGTCCGATCTCGTTCAACACCAGCATGCGTCCGTCCTGGTAAGCACGCGAGACCGGCCCCAGATGAAAATGCCACTCGACTCGGTCGGGCACCCAATGCCCCATCAATTCCTGCACGGTCAGGTCTTCCGCCAGCGTTACTTGCACGGGTTCGCTTCCTGCGCGCGAGGCGAGGTAACTCTTTCCTACTCCCGGCGGTCCCCAGAGAAACACGCGAGAGAGTCTAGCAACCGCTAGCTCGGCCAGGACCCAAACCGAAGCCACGCCCGCCCACTCCGAGGGATTCCACTGTTTCTCTTGCGAATTAGCTGAAGTCTTCATTTCGTTTCTAGTACCTCTCTTCCGGAACCAGCTTCCGCACTCGCTCGGCTTCTGCGTAGGCTTCCTTGGCCTCTTCGATTCGATTTAACGTCATCAACGCGTTGCCCTTGTTCTGCCAACACAGGAAGTCAGTAGGATCCAATTGCAGCGAGCGGAGATAGCAGTCGAGTCCTTCCTCATCTTTATCTGCGTCCCGAAGCAGCGCTCCCTTGGCCCGCCAGGCGAGCGCGCACTCGGGATTCATGCTCGAGGGCTTCTTTCACGGCGACCATGGCTTCGTCGCGGCGCCCCATGTTCGCGCAACAGGCATCCCTTGCGAGTCCAAGCCTCGAAATCTTCGGGATCTAATTCCAAGACCTCCTCGATCAGCGTCAGAGCGTCGCCGTACATGCCCTGTTTCCGCAGTAGGAGTGCCTCGCGGTGAAGTTCGTCCGCGCGGACCATCGAGAACGAAACAACGAGGTAGCGGCCTGGCGCGAGAGCGGAGAACGCAATGCGGCACACGTTCCCGCCAAGAATGGCTTGCCTTACCGCGGTGCTGTTTTCGAGCGGAACCACCATTACCTTCGACTGATGTTTCTCCGGCAGAGTGCAGAGAACCAGGCTGGAGTCCCCAGCGCGGTAGAACAGATACAGGTCCTCGCGGCGGGCGCGGCGCATCACGACTCCCACAGGACGCTCTTCCTCGTCAGGAAGCCAGTGCGCGTGAGGTTGCGGCGTAATCCGATGCACGACGCACGCCACGATTTTGGGAATCCCGCCCATAACTTCCAGGCCGGCGCCGCTGCCTGCGTTTTCGTTTCTGCGGAGCGTGATGCGAAATGCGGCCTCAGGAGGAGCGCGGCGCTGGGGCGGGCGTTTGTCTGTCGCGGTGTTGTCGTCAGCCGGCGCCGGCAAGTCCCTCCTGGTCGGCGCGCTCGGCCTTCTCCTGGGGGACAAGACAGACACGTCCATCATCAGGTCAGGGGCGGGAGGACAGACAACCTGTCCGGATCGTCTCCCTTGCCGGCAAACACGGAGGCCGCGCAGTGGCTTTCCGCGCGAGGGATCGAGCCGGAGGACGGCGTTGTCATCCTGCGCAGGATGCTGAAATCCAATGGCCGCGGATCCCTTTTCATCCAGTCCTCTCCCGTGACTCGCACAGACCTCCACGACTTTTCCTCCCTTCTGTTCGACCTCCATGGCCAGCACGAGCACCAGTCTCTCCTGGACCTGGAGAACCATCGCAGGCTCGTTGACAGGTGGGCCGGCACGGAGGGGCTGGCGGATCGTTTCCACTCTCTGTATGCATCCCTCGCGTCGCTTCGGGAGAGACTTTCTTCCCTCGTGAGCGACGAACGGGAGAGGCTGCGCCGCATCGACCTGCTGACGTATGCGGTGAACGAGATCAAGGCCCTCGCCCCCGCGCCGGAGAAGAGGAAGAGCTGGAGAAAGAGCTGGCTATCCTTGTGCATCACGAGAAGCTCTTCACCCTCCTGGAGGAGGTGCACGGCGCGATTGCAGAGGGAGCGGGAGGGGTGCTGTCGGCCCTGCGCAAGGCGCGGCACTCCATGGAGGAGATCCTCGCAATAGATTCCTCTCTTTCCCGGCGGTCCCACCAGTTGGAAGATGCGTTCTACGAGATCGAGGACTTTGCCGAAAGCGTACGGCAGTACAAGTCCCGCACGGATTTCAGCCCCGGTCGGCTGGACGACGTGCAATCACGCCTTTCGGCCATCCGCCCCTGGAGAAGAAATACGGGGACACCGTGGAAGCCGTCCTGGAATATTGCCGGTCCGGCGAGCAGGAGCTTGCAGGCATGGAGAACTGGGAAGGGGAAAAGAAGAGCCTGGAGGAGGAGATCGGCCGGGAAGACAGAGAAGGAGATCGGCGCCGTTGCGCGTGAGCTCTCGGAGAAGAGGAAGGCGGCAAGCGCGGATCTTCAGAAGAAGATCGAATCCGAGCCCGGGCAGCTGGGCATGCCAAAGGTGAGCTTCCGCGTCCTCATCCAGGATGCGGCGCGGGAGGGAACTCCCGTCCTCACGCCGTGGGGAAAGGATGCAATAGGTTCGTCATCTCTCCCAACCTGGGGGAGCCGTTCAAGAAGCTGCGCGCCATCGCTTCCGGTGGTGAGCTCTCTCGCGTGATGCTTGCCATAAAGGGGTCTCGCCGAATCGGATCACGTCAGCTCTCTCATCTTCGACGAGGTGGACGCACGCCGGGATAGGCGGTGAGGTTGCGTTGGCAGTCGGGGGAAGGGCTCGGGGCCCTGGCGCGGCACAAGCAGGTTTTGTGCATCACGCATCTTGCTACCATAGCCGTGCGAGCCGATAATCATCTCAGGATCGAGAGGGTCACTCAGTCCGGCCGGCACCGTTACGCGGGTGGAGAAGGTTACCGGCGCAGCGCGGCAGGAGGAAATTGCGCGCATGCTGGCGGGAGATCGCAAGGGAGAGCTCTCACTCCAGCATGCCGGTGAGCTGCTCGCAAAGTATGGCCCTCAGAAGGATGAGAGATGAAGAAGCCCAGCGACGAAGCTAGACGCCGCTACGTCGACTACATAAAGGACTACAAGAACGCCATCGATGGCGTTCTGGAGAAGGAAAAAAAGGTCAAGGAGCAGATCGCGGCGGGCACCGAGGGGGCAAGCTTCAAGAGACTGGCGCTCGTTGACGACAACCTGGACCTCGTTGCCCAGTATCTCGTCATGAACTCTCTTTCCCTGTCGTTCCTGGGCGTAAAAAACGAAGCCTATCTGAACGAGGGACGCAAGTGCATTTACAAGGCGCTCATCTACCTGGAGGAGATAGTCTCCCCCATGATTGATGCGCCGTTCTCCGACTACGAGCAGGGCCTGGAAACCATTGTTTCGGTTTCGGATGACGACAGGTACAACCTGGTGCGCAAGCTTGGATTCACCATAGACTCCCTGGAGGAGGGATACGGGGCGAACTCCAAGTGGAAATGGTCTTTTGTCGAGCTCGAGGGCAGGTTTGCCGTGATTGCCAGAACCTGCTCAATCTCAAGACCTTCGTGGCGGGAATGGATCCACGAGTGGCGGGCTTTGGAGCGCGCATGGCGCACCTCGGGCTGGCCCGCGCGCTCCTGCAGCAGGCCGGGACCGCTACCCGGGAGAAGTACGAGCTTTCCACCATGCGCATTGACGATATTCAAGGCGGGAATCAACTTTCTTGCGGCCGTGCGCAGGCTTCACGTGATCCTGGGGGAGTCAGAGCAGGCGGACGTGGTGAAAAAGAAAACCGACATATGGCGCACCAAGATGGAGAATGACATCAAGAAGGCCGACGCTCCGAAGAAATAGGAGTCAGGCCTTTTTCAGATTGTGCAGCGAATCATGGGGCAGGAGCTCCCCGACGCTTGCAGTGATGTAGTCGCTGCCCTTCCCGGCAAAGTAACGGCATATCCGGCGGACAGAAACTCGCCAAGAACCTGGCGGCAAGCGCCGCACGGAGAGGGACAGACATGTCGGATTTCGGACAACAGACCGCAATGGCCTGAACTCTCTTTTTCCCTGCGAAACCGCCGCGAAAATGGCGCTTCTCTCCGCGCAGCAAGCCACCCGGGGTATGACCGGTTCTCCACGTTGGCGCCGGTGATGACTATTCCATCCGAACACACCAGGGCGGCTCCAACGGGGAAAAGCGAGTAGGGAGAGTATAAAATTGCCGGCCGCCTCACGCGCGCGGGAGATGAGCTCTTCGGGATCAGGTTTTCTCATTACAAACACCCTCCGCGCTGCTTAGGCTTGCCCATGCCTCGCCGTCCTTGTCCGCAATGGCTCGATTTCCTTGTTCAAGGGAACCCTGCATGAAAAAAAGGCGACCGGCGAGCATCTTCTTCACGTCCGTCCTTCTCATCGTACTCTATTTTGCCCTTTTCCCCTATCCCTTGGGTAAGGAGCTCGTGGCAAAGCCTGTCTGGGCCGTGAGCGTGGTCCCTGCGCCGTCGAACAGCCCCGCGGGCGGGGAGCCCGCTCCAACCGCCGGGCCGCAGGGAGCTTTCCCGTTCCGGCTGGGGGACGTCTTCGGCTATGTCGAACCCGATGGAACGCTGCTTCATGTCGGCCACCGGCTTTTTCAGGTTGCTCTCTCACGGTCCGGCTATATCAACTATGCGCGAACGGGAACCGACTGGATCATGCGCGATCCCCGGGGGGAACGGGTGGTGAGCTTCCCGGCGACGGGTATCCCCTGCTCAGCGCGGACGGGAGCCGGGTCCTCGTGGTCAACTCGTACTCACGGGCCTGGCCGAAGTGGACAGGAACGGGGATCCTGCCTGGACCAGGGGCTTCCCTGCAATCATGACGTCAATCTCCATTCAGCGAAACTTCCTGCTGATCGGCCTCCTCAACGGCTCCCTTCAGCTTCTCAACCGCAGCGGCGCCCTCCTCTATCAGGGCCCTCCCGGCCCAAGCCGCATCCCCGTCATCTACGGATGCGCGGTGACGCGGGACGGATCTTTCATCGCGTCGGTTTCGGGCATCGGTCCGCAAGCGCTACCGTCCTCGGCCAAAGCGGCGCCAGCTACACAGTGGTCCCTGGAGCCGGGTTGTCCACGGATTTCCGTCGCGAAGTCCGCATGGGATTCTCTCCTGACTCCCGCTACCTCTTCTATGAAGCAGGCGATGCGGTGGGCCTGGTCGAGCCGAGGGCGGGAGGCTTTCCGCCGTGCCTCTTCGGGGGCTGCTTGCAGGTTCCGCTTTTCTGCAGGATGCAAGGATTGCAGCCTTTGCAGCGCGTGACGGGCAACGGGTAAACATCAGCCTGGTTTTT
>CAVQHS010000011.1:0-223190 GCA_963712385.1 uncultured Acidobacteriaceae bacterium | reverse complement strand
CGCGCTTTACAGTTCAGGTTTAACGCCCTTTATGACGATAGATAAGAGGGAGTTGAGTCCCCGAACTTGTGCGCCGGATTCTACCTTCGCTAGTCATTTTCGCCGCAGGCATTCTGTTGAGCGCGGGCATTTTTACTAGGCTGCGAGCCCTTGAAATCAAGAATGCCCAGGCTTCGTTCAACGGCGTGGCGCAGGAACGCCTCGACGCTCTCGAGACCCATGTCACTCTGACGGTCAACAATCTTATCTCTCTCGGAGCCGTCTTCGACGCCTCGCCTAACATTGATCGGCAAGGGTTTGACCGATTCGCGCAACCACTGCTGGCGCGGAATCAGGCGATCCAGGCTTTGGAGTGGATTCCGCGGGTTCCGAAGCAATTACGTTTCTCTTATGAAAACAACGGGCGCCGCGACGGATTTTCTCGCTTCCAGTTTACGCAACGCAACAACGGGCGCTTGGTCAAAGCAGGAGATCGCGAACAATACTTCCCCGTTTACTTCGTGGCTCCGTTCAAAGGCAATGAAAAAGCCTTGGGCTTCGACCTTGCCTCGGACCCGGTTCGAGAGGAAGCACTAGAACTTGCCGCGGATTCTGGGGCTTTGGTGGCGACAAGCCGAATCATGCTAGTACAGGAAATGGCGGACCAATATGGTTTTCTGGTCTACCGCCCAGTGTACCGGGGCGGTGTCGATCCACAAACGGTGCAAGGGCGACGCGTAGCATTATTGGGTTTTGCCCTGGCGGTTTTTCGAATCGCGGACATTGTTGCCGGCGTCGGCGAGACTGCGCGCTCGGCAAAAGGCCTCGAACTGGCGATCTTCGATCGCGATGCCAATCCAGGAGAGAGGCTCCTTTATCCGAAAGGCGCGCATCTTGATGGTATCCAGGATATTCGCGCAGGATTTCGCGTGACGCGAGAAATCTCGGTGGCCGGCCGGACCTGGCAATTGGTCGCCTATCCTCTCTCCGGCAGCTTCCAGCCTGAGCACTGGAGCAGTTGGATAGCGCTCCTTGCCGGACTACTACTAACGACCCTGATAACAGCCTACATCGCGCTCCGCCATCGCGCGGAACAGGCCTTGGAAGCGTCCGAAGAACGCTATCGCTCTCTGGTTGGCAACATCCCTGACGTAACCTGGACCGTTGACTCGAGAGGCAATTTCGCTTATGTCAGCCCGAACGTCGAACGACTGAGCGGCTACTCGATCGAGGAAGTATTTGCCCAAGGGACAAAGCTCTTTTTGTCGTCCCTGCATCCGGATGACGTTCAGAAGGCGGTAGAAGGCCGCCGCAATCTTTTCTTAACGGGACAGGCGTATGACGTCGAGTGCAGAGTGCGGCGCAGGAATGGAGGGTGGCTGTGGGTGCGCGACCGCTCCGTCACGACTTACGAGCGCAACGGCGTGCTCTACGCCGATGGAATCGTCTCCGACGTCACCAGCCGCAAGCGGGTCGAAGAAGGTCTGAGAGTGCAGTACGCCATAGCGCGAGCACTGGCTGAATGTAATGGCCTGGACGAGGCGGCGCCGGTGATTCTCAAATCCCTGTGCGAGCTTCTGGATTGGGATTGCGGAGTCATGTGGGCGGTGGATCAAAATGCGAATTTGTTGCGCTGGGTGGAAAGCTGGGACGGCACCGGGCGCGAACTCAGCGGCCTGGCCGCAGTGCAGCGCACCCTCACTTTCGTTCCGGGGCTCGGCATAGCTGGGAAGGTATGGAGCAGCCGGCAGCCAGAGTGGATCGCGGATATCACGTCTATCGAGGGCCCCATGCGCATCGCCGCCGACTGGGGCCTTCACACGGCCGTTACTTTTCCGGTTGTATCTGGCGGCGCCGTCCTCAGCGTGATGCAGTTGTTCAGCCGACAGATTGAGCCGCGCAACGAGAGCGTAATGGAAATGTTCACGGCCATCGCCAGTCAGATTGGCCCATTATTTGACCGTCAACGCGCCGAGGAGGCTCTGAAGCAGAGCGAGGAGCGATCCCGTTTGCTCTTCGCTACGGTTCCCCACGCCGCATTCGTCTTCGACCTTGGCACACTTGAATTTCTGGAAGTCAACGAAGCTGCAGTCCAGCAATACGGCTACAGCCGCGAAGAGCTTTTGCGTATGAAGATCACGGATATTCGCTCTCCGGAAGAAGCGAAACTCATCGAGCGATATCTGCGCGAAAACCTATCGCCTCAGGGACAGGGAGGACAATGGAAACACCGCAGCAAAGATGGCCGCGTCATTGACGTAGAAATACACTTTCACACCCTCGCGTATGGCGGCCGCAGGGCTTGTGTGGTCATCGCCCAGGACGTGACCGAGCGCAACCGGCTGGAGATTGAGCTTCGCCACGCTCAGAAACTTGAAGCCGTGGGCGGGTTGGCCGCGGGTATCGCCCACGAAATCAACACACCCATCCAGTTTGTCGGCGATAACATTCGTTTTCTGAGTGATGCCTTTGCCGACATCAGCAAACTCCTCGAGAAATATCGTTGTCTGCGCGAATACGCGGCCAACGGCGGAACAGGACAAGAGTTGGCCGTTGAAGTCGACGCCATGGAGAAGGAGGCGGACATTCCCTATCTCGTGGAGGAAATTCCCAACGCCCTCGGACAGTCCCAGGACGGAGTCTCGCGCGTGGCCACGCTTGTGCGCGCCATGAAGGTATTCGCCCATCCTGACAGCAAAGAAAAATCAGCGTCCGATATCAATGAAGCTCTGGGCAGCACTTTGACGGTTGCGCGGAACGAACTGAAGTATGTGGCGAACGTGGAAACCGAGTTCGGCAAATTGCCGCTGGTCAATTGCAATATTGGGGAAGTGAACCAGGTGTTTCTCAATCTGTTAGTGAATGCCGCCCACGCGATCGCAGAAGCCAGGAAGAAAAACCATGGGAAGGCCGACAGCGAGGAGAAAGGGATGATTCGCGTTCGCACATCACGCGAAGAGGAGTCAGTTTTGATCTCCATCGCCGACACTGGCTGCGGTATCCCCGAACAGATTCGCGACAGAATATTCGACCCGTTTTTCACGACTAAAGAGAGCGGCAAGGGCACGGGCCAGGGGCTGGCCATCGCACACTCCGTGGTTGTGGAGCGCCACCGCGGTACTCTTACCTTCACGAGCGAAGTGGGCAAGGGCACCACCTTTTACATCCGGCTGCCGTTGGATCCGGAACACGATACGAGGGAAGAAAATTCCGATAAAAGCAAGTCGGACAAAGAAAAGTCGACTCAATCCCCCGTGGTGTGATGCCCTAACCAGCACCTTTGGCGAAAGAGAGTGAACTCGCAGGCAACGAAACCGTGACCTCGCCGGTGATCACACGCCGGGCCTGCAGGTTCTTGAGCTTCAGAATAAGCGGCGTCGTCACTTCCTGGCCTTTGGAAACGACGAGTCCACCATCGCTGCTGCGAATTTCGCTCTGAATAATCATGCCCGGCAACAGCAGTTCGACACGGCACTTTTGGATTTCTCCTTCTTCAGCGTTGGGGTCAAGCGTCACCAGCGCGTCGAAAAACGCCTTGTTGAACCCCTTGTTGTGCATGGCGAGCGTGTGTACCGCTTCCGTGCGCGAGATCCCCTTCTGAATCAGTTTCTCGTAAGCCAGCACCAGACGCAGGATTTCGGCTCCCATGCGCACGTCGTTCATATCAGGATCAGCCCCTGCCGGGACTTGTTCGTTCTGATGCTCGATCATCCATGCGATTGGCTCGAGGCGCGGAATCTTCGAAAGCAAGCCGGCAGCTACGATGGGATGGGCATCATAGAGCGCCTGCTCATTGGCGGATAGTTTATCTCCGCTGTAAACCGCCTCAATTGTTTCCCCGGGCAAAGTGACACAACCCAGCTGCGACATCATGGCGGCAACCTCGTACTGCCACGGATTTCCCAGCTTCATGGACGAAACGATCCGGCGAATATAACGGCAGGACCGCTCTGCACGGCTGAATGCGGCCGGATTAACCAGGCTGAGCACCTCGGTTAGCACCTGAATGCAACCGCTCAGCGTCTGCTCCAGCAACTCGCTTTCTGCGGTAACCAACCGGTACTGCACCAGCGCCGCCGTCAGTGTCTTGGCCATCAGTTCTTTGCTGCAAGGCTTGTTGAGAAAACGGAAGATAGCGCCCTCGTTGATGGCATCAATGGCTGTGTCCATGTCGCCGTGTCCCGTCAGCATGACGCGAATCGTGTTGGGCGATTCCAATTTGACCTTGCTGAGCAGTTGGATGCCGTCCATGCCGGGCATCCTCATATCGGAGACCACGACTGCGTACGGTCCTTTCTCGGTCACCAGTTTCAGGGCTTCTTCGCCGCCCAGAGATGTCTCCAGGTGAAACTCGCGGCTCAAGATGCGGCGATACCCGGAAAGCGCGTTGCTATCGTCATCTACGAGAAGAATTTTTTCCGGCATGAATTTTCCTTTTCTCACTTCTGATCGTTTAACATTTTGTCAATTTGCTCGCATCGTTGCTGCCATACGGCAAGCCGTTCCTGCAGCCCGAGTTCTGCCAGATAGCGTTCGTCGATGGCATCGGCTTCGTTGAGACCAGGTGGGCCGTTCCACTGCCGATCCCAGTGTCCGGCGGCATGGACGGCGAACAACGGACAGAAACCAGTGGGGCGGACCTGTGAAGGAGCGTGATGCCCGGCTACCGCTTCGACGATTGCATCGGGCAGCCCCCACAATCCCAACAGATAAGCTCCGACGAGCGCACGGGTGCTTTCGAAATCGCGCTTTTCACACACGCCCGCGAGAGAGTTCACATTGCCGTTCGTCTCTAACCAGTCGAGCTGATCTGGATACGTCGTGGCCAGTACAATCGATCCGATTTCGTGAAGCAATCCCGCGGCATAACATTCCTGCACAACCTTCTCGCTGGCGTGCTCGCAGCAGGCAATCGCTTCCGCAAAGCGAGCGGTCGCGTAGGAGTGCCTCCAGACCGGTGCGAGCTTTTCTGCCAGACCCTCACGCAATTCGGAGAACAGGCCGCCCGACAAAACTAGCGGACGGAGATTGTCGATTCCGATGATGGAGACTGCCTGCTTTGGAGAAGAAGGGCAAGGTGCCGAGACCAGAAAATCAGAACTCACCAACTGCAACAACTTCGCAGTCATGCCCGGATCGCGGCTAACAATGTCAGTGATCTCGTTCAAGTTCGGATGCGAACCCTCTAATTGGCTTCGCAGTTCCCGATAGAGGGAAGGCAGGCTGGGCACATTCTCCATCTGCGACACCCGTTGCTTCAGCTCGGCGCTGTCTAATAGGTCTCGCAGGGACAGGGCACATCGGAGTTTCTGTTTGAGTTCTTCGATGTTACAGGGCTTCGATAAATATTGGTGAGTGGGACGGATGGCCCGGAAGACCGCGCCTTTGTCGGACTGTCCGGATAACACCATGCGCACGGTTTGCGAAAAGCGCTGCCTGACCTGATCGAGCAACTGCGCGCCATCCATGCCCGGCATGCGCATGTCGCTGATAACCACGTCGAACGGCTCGCGCGCCATAGCTTCCAGCGCCTCCTGGCCGCCGAGGACAAACTGCATCTCCCATTCGTTGCGCATCCCACGCAAGCTGCGCTCCAGCCCCTTGAGCAGCATGGGCTCATCATCGACAAATAGGATTCGCTGGCTCATGCGAGGATGGATTCTGCCGCCACCTCGGCGTCGTGGAATCACTCTCTAACGACATCGGCAGTTGCGGTACTTTGCTTTAAGAACGAATCGCGGCGCTAGTCTTCCTGTGGCTGGTCGGCAGCTTTTATCGGTAGTTGAATAAAGAAGGTCGTCCCCCGGCCCAGTTCCGTCTCGAACCAGATCTTTCCCGAGTGTTTCTTCACAATCAGCGTGTGGGCCAGGGAAAGGCCCTGTCCCGTCCCTTTCCCAACTTCCTTGGTGGTGAAAAATGGATCGAAGATTCTGGTGCGGATCGCTTCGGGTATGCCCGTGCCCGTATCCGTGACGGCAATCTCCGCAAAATCCCCTCGTGTGGCCGTGCGAACAGTAATCAGGCCTTTATCGCCTTCTTTTATTTTTTCCTTGATGGCATGGGATGCGTTTACCAGCACGTTGAGGATGACCTGGTTGATGTCGCCGGCATAACACACTACGCGAGGCAAAGTCTCATCAAATTCGGTCTTGACCTCCGCCACATACTTCCATTCATTGCGCGCCACAGTAATGGTCGACTCAATGGCCTGATTCAGGTTTGTGCCGGTTTTTTCGGCGGAATCGGGATGAGAAAATTCCTTCATCGCGCGCACGATCTTGGCGACACGCTGCGCTCCATCCAGGCTCTGCTCAATCGCGTGCGGTCCCTCGGCCAGTAGGAAGTCCAGGTCCAGATTTCTTTCCGCTTGGTCCAGGCTGGCGGCCACAGCCGGAGATAGTGCGCCCCCATGGCTTCGCAGAGCGCCGCGATACAGTTCCAGCAATTGGTGCAGGGACCGCCACGAGTCGCGCAGGAAGGTGAGATTGTCGCTCACAAACTGAATGGGAGTATTGATTTCATGGGCGATGCCGGCCGCCAGTTGCCCAATCCCCTCCAGCTTATGGGCCTGGCGAAGCTCGGCCTCCATCTCTCGTCGCGCGGAAATGTCGCGCACGAAGGCAAAGCTGTACTCCTGCCCGTCAAACTCCACGTAGTTCGCCGTGACCTCCACCGGAAATAACTTTCCCAGCTTGGTCTCGTTCTCACTTTCGAACGTCATGGAACCCTGTGACTTGAGCCGCTGCCAGAACTGCCTCCAGTCGCCTCCGCCGCGGACAATTGGGTCTACTTCCTGCAGCGACAGGGTCAGCAGCTCTTCGCGTGTGCGCCCCAAAGAGCGACACGCTGCCTCGTTGGCATAGACAATGCGGCCTTCCGAGTCCGCCCAGTGCACCGCATCGGAAGCGAATTCAATAGAAGACTTGGTGAGGCGCAACTCCCTCTCCGTGCGCTTGCGCTCGCTGATGTCTTCCTTGACGGCAAGGTAGTGAGTGATGGCGCCTTTGGCGTCGGTAATCGGCTGAATCTTGGCCGCCTCCCAATAGAACTCTCCGTTCTTCCTTCGATTGCACATCTCGCCGCGCCATTCGCGCCCTTGCTTGATCGTTGACCAGAGATTTCGGTATAGCTCGGGAGAGGTCATTCCGGATTTGAGGATGCGCGGATTCTTCCCCAAAACTTCTTCCGCGGCATAGCCGGTAATGTCAGTGAATTTCTGATTCACGTACGTGATGTTCCCCTTGGAGTCGGTGATGACCACTGAAACCGGGCTCTGCTCCACAGCCGTGGACAATTGCCGCAGAGTCTCCTCATTGCGCTTGCGGAGCGTGATGTCGCGAAACGTCCAGATTCGGCCGTAATATGTGCCGTCCTTGTCGATGACAGGGGCAGAATAGCGGTCAACCACCATGCCGTCCTTCATCTCGATTTCATCGCGGCCGATTTCGTCGCGATGTTGAACGAGATAGTTGATTTGGGCGAGATAAGCTTCGGGATTCTTGACGAGGGTGGCTACATACTTAACCATGGGACGGTGGTCTTTGTTGGCAAGCAGATCAGCGGGCATGCGAAACATCTCAACGAGCCTTTGATTGTGCATCAACCTGCGGCCGTTACTACCCACCACCAGGATGCCGTCGATCGTGGAATTCGACTGGGCTTCCAGAAAGGCCGTTTTCCAATGTAGTTCCGCCTCGGCTTTCTTGCGCCGGGTGATATCGCCGAATACCCCGTCGGCATACAAAACTCCGTTTTCTTCATGCACGCGGTTCGCGCGATCGTGAATCCAAATCCACACTCCGTCCTTCCGCCGGACGCGGTACTCTTCATCAAAAGGCGTCTGTTTTTCGAAGAGCGCGCGATAGCTCTTATTCACACGGCCGAAATCTTCGGGATGAATTAGCCCTGATCGCAGGATGTCGCCTGTGGCGCAGATCTCGGTTTTGGTGTACCCCAGAACCGCTTCCACCTTTGGACTGATGTAAACGGTTCTCCGGTTCTCGTCTGACGTCCACGCCACTTCTGCCAGGCTCGCCAGAATTCTGCGGAATCTTTCTTCGCTTTCGCGCAGAGCTGCCGTGGCCTTATCCCGCTCGCTGACGTCCTGAAACATCACCAGGCACGCGACCCCACCGGATGACTCCGGCAACGGATGAACCCAGTATTGCACCGGAATCCACGAGCCATCCTTGCGGCAAATGAATTCATGATCAACCCGAATCTGTTGCTGCTGTTCCAGCGCGATTCGCAACCGGGCGTGTTCATCTGAACCTCTTGTATCGCCCGGCCGATTGCCGTGCACAACGGCATGAAGGTTTTTTCCAATTACCTCGTCCGCCCCGTGCTTTGTCATCTGTAGAAAAACATCGTTGCAAAAGGTCACATTTCCCTGGGTATCCACGCCACAGATGCCCTCGACCAGGCAATTCAGGATAAGTTGCATTTCAGATTGCAACTCGCCGGAACAACCTTTGAGCAATTGACGGAGCGTCATGCGAAGTCCTGCAAATGGAAAATCGGCTGGATTGAGACTTCTGATGAATGATTAGACCGCGCTGAGTCCGATACATTATTGCGGAAGGTGATTGATCAATGTGAAGTCGCTGAACCGGCTTGTGATTCTTGCAGAAAGAGTGCAAGTCCCTGCCTTTGCATTAGCAGTTGCCGAGCGCCGGAGGAGGACTACTTTGCGATGTCTCATCCAACGCTCTTCTTTACTTCTCACGGCCATTTCTGCGGTTCCGTCTGGGGAAGTGCCAATCTACGGCCCCTTCGCGACACAACTAAGCACACAGATCGGCAATGAAATCAGGAAGATAGCTTTAAGCATGGTTAGCACTCGGCTAGCGTGGAAGGGGATGAGCCAGTGCCTATGGGAGAAGAGGAACGGTCAAAAACTCTCGGTCGGGCCAGCACGGCAAACTCCCGCTGACGGCACCCGGCCGCGATCGTTCTGGTGGAATTGTGTTTCCGCTGCGTCCAGGAGGCCGAATAAAAAAGCGCGACCTCGTACAAAACGAAATAGGCAGCTCCGTAGCCCCAGGTCGATTGTGATTGGAGACGGTGCCTTGATGCAGTGCCGCATCAGATTGCTGTTGCATTGAGGGAGGTTATCCCAGAAACAGAGAGGGGTCAGTGCAGCGCAGCTGCATTCACGAAGCATCGCTGAGAAGGTGCGGACCGCGGAAGAGACACTGGCTGCGGACTCATCGGCAGCGGGTCGTGCGGGCGCACATAATGAACGCCAATCTTCGCCCGAGGGCTAGAGGCGAGCATTGTGCGCTCCCGTTTACTTGCGAGTCGAAGCCGCGCTTATCGGAGCCGCTTGCCTTCACTGCAATTCGACTGATGGCCCCGAGCCTTGTCCGCCCTCATGGTGTCCCCACTGCTGATGCTGACTCTGCATCGCATCGAACTTTTTTTGCTGGTCGGGATCGAGAAGCCCGCGGACCTGATCGTTGGTGGTCTTGCGGATCTCCATCATTTTTGAGCGGCGATCGTCTTGCGAGAGCGAGGAATCCGAGCGCAGGCCCTCCATCTGCGACTGTTCCGACTTGAATAGGTCCAGCACTTTGGCTTGTTGGTCAGACGTCAACTTCAGTTGCTTGGTCAGCATCTCGGTTCGCTTCGCGGGATCCATATGGTGGCCGCCACGGTGCTCACCCGCCGGAGCGGATTGTTGATCGTTATTATCGTTCTGCGCGACGGCGGACATCGTCAACATCGAGATACCAGCTAACATTAACGCTAGAAAAGTGTATTTGCGCATAGAACCTCCTGGTTTTGAACTCTTCGACGTGGGACACGTGTATGAACCAGATTATGCGCTCGGAGTTGTGGCAAATCAGCGGGCTTTGCAAATCTTTACCTGATTGGGACCCCAAGCGAGTTTCGTTCTTGCAATGGACAATACTTTACAGTTGCTTTCGAATGAGGCGGACTATCATCATTCTGGGGCTCTCGTTTCGCGCGAGGCCGAGTGATGAATGAGAAAGAGCACGCTGCGTTTGCGCCATTTCGCGTTGGGCCTGTCCTTGGTTGTTCTCACTAGTGTGCTTGCCCACGCGCAGCCGGTTCAGACTTCGGCACAGACGGCGACGACCCAACCTACGCCAGCCGGCACGATTCACGGCATCGTGAAGTCCGGCAACATGCCAATTCCGGGAGCGGAGGTTTCTCTTTCTGCAGAGCCTTCAGGACAAAACATCACCACCTGGACCGATGTGGATGGGAGCTACTCCGCTGCCGCTCCCGCCTACGGCACGTATGTTGTGGAAGTGCAGATGGTCACATTCGCAAAAAGCACCCAGCGGGTAACGATCGACGCAGCGCATCAGAATCCGCAGGTGAATTTTGAAATGACGCTGCAGTCGCGCGTGCGCGAGGCTGCCCCCCAGCCGCGGCGGCAAGTAGTGCAGGCTGGGCAACACGGTTTTCAGACTCTTTCGGCGATGCAAAACGGGGCCAATCAGGATAATGGCCCGAATTCGCTTAGCGACGTCGTGCCCTCGGGCATGCCGGTTCCAGGGATCGATCCGAACAGCGCTACCGAGTCGATTGCGGTTTCCGGCAATACATCGAATCCATTCAACTCGATAAGCGGAGATGAACTTCAGCAGCGAATCAGTGACGCTCGCGCACAGGGTGGCGGCTTCGGCGGTGCCGGTGGTTTTGGCGGCGGAGGGTTCGGCGGCGGTGGAGGTTTTGGTGGGGGCGGTCAGGGGCGCGCGATGATGATCAGCGGTCGCCGGGGCTTCGATGTGAATCATCCGCACGGTTCGATTTACTACGGCATCGGAGATTCGGCGCTGAACGCAGCTCCGTACGAACTTACAGGCCAACCACCGACCCAGCCGGAATACGAGCAAAACAGTTTCGGCGGTTCGGTGGGTGGGCCGCTGAACATTCCCCACGTTTATCATGGTGGGGCAAAGACGTTTTTCTTTGCCAATTACAACGGCAAGCGCGGGAAGAATCCTTTCGATCAGTTTTCCACGGTGCCGACATTGCAGGAGCGGCAGGGAAATTTCTCCGGAGTCGACTACACGTCAGGGCCGGCGGCCGGGAAACAAGTGCAAATCTATAATCCTGCGACGAACACGCCGTTCCGGGCAAACGTTATCCCCGGTTTTGCTTCGCAAACGTGCCCATGGTCCGGCCCGTTCACAAATGCTGCGGCTGGATTGTTGCAATACATTCCCTGTCCGAACCTTCCGGGTACGTTTCAGAATTTTCACTTCGTCACTTCCACGACCAGCGACAGCGACGATTTGAACGTGCGCGTCAATCACACCATTGGAGCCGCGCCTACCGGCGGACGGCGCGGCGGTGGGCGTGGCGCGCCGCGCAACAATCTGACCTTTGGATTCCACTATCACGCTTCCAGCGCCAACATTACCAATGCTTTCCCCAGCGTGGGGGGCAGCACGTCGGTTCGTAGTTTTGACGTGCCCATCGGCTACGTGAAGAGCATCGGTAAACTGACCAACAGTTTGCGTTTCGACTTCAACCGCAGCCGTACGCAAACGCAGAATCTCTACGCTTTCGTCAACGATGTTGACAGCGGACTCGGAATCACCGGCGTCTCGACCGATCCGTTTAATTGGGGTTTGCCCAATCTTTCGTTCAGCGACATTGCCAGTTTGCAGGACACCAATCCGCAGCTCTTGCGCAATCAAACTTATACGGGTTCCGATTATGTGGTCTGGACGCATGGCAAGCACAGTTGGCGCTGGGGCGGCGATTTCCGGCGCGTTCAGGTCAACACCGAAAGCAGCTCGAACGCGCGCGGCTCGTTCACTTTCACCGGATACAACACTTCGGAACTGGCGCCCACGCTGCCCGGACAGCCCGCCCAGCAAGTGCCCGGAACCGGTTACGATTTTGCCGACTTTCTGCTCGGACTTCCGCAGTTGACTTCGGTGCAGTTTGGCCAGGACAACTATCATTTCCGGGGCAATTATTGGGACCTGTATCTGCAGGATGAATGGAAAGTGCGGGGGAATCTTACGCTGAATCTGGGCGTGCGCTACGAATATGTTTCTCCTCTTTCCGAGGAGAACAATCTCATCGCCAATCTCGATCTCTCGCCCGGTGTGCTGAATCCAGCTCTGGGCACGCCCGAAGTCGCGGTAGTTGTTCCGGGGCAACGCGGTCCTTATAGTGGGAGTTTGCCCGACAGCCTCGTTCGTCCCGATCACAAAGGGTTTGCGCCGCGCGTTGGTTTTGCGTGGAAGCCGCTGCCGAAGACTGTGGTTCGCGGTGGATACGGCATTAACTACAACACGGGCGCCTATCAGACAATCGCGCAGCAATTGGCTTTTCAGCCCCCTTTTTCGACGGCAGAAACGAATATCCAGTCGGCTGCGGTCACGCCGACTGCGGGCGGTGTTGTTCCCACCGCGGGTGAGTTCACGCTGGCAAACGGTTTTCCCGCGCCCGCTCCCGGAGTGGTCACCAATAGTTACGCGGTGAATCCGAATTATCGCTTTGGCTACGTGCAGATTCGCAATCTAGATATTCAACAGCAGATTCGGCCGACACTGTTGCTCAACCTCGATTACACCGGAACGAAGGGTACAAACCTCGACATTCTGGAAGCGCCCAACCGGACGATCTCTCCGATAGAAGGAATTCAGCTTCGCATTCCAAACGTGCAGGCGTTCACTTTCGAGAATTCGCTGGGAGACTCGGCGGCGAATGCCGGATCGGTGCGTTTGCGCAAACGGCTGGCGCACGGCTTTTCCATCGGTGGGCTGTACACATTTTCGAAATCGATCGACGATGCTTCGTCGATCGGCGCGGGAGCGACGGCAAGGGCCTCGAGCCCCGGTTTGGGTGCGGGAGGCACAGGCGCTGCCGGCGGGGGCGCATCGGCTTCGGCGGGCAGCGGAGCCAACAGCGTGGCCCAGAACCCGTTCGATATTTCCGCAGAACGCGGCCTCTCCAGCTTCAATCAGACGCACAGATTCACGGCGGATTACTTGCTGGAGTTGCCTTTCGGTCACGACAAGCGCTGGCTTACCGGCAACACTCCTGCGCGCGCCATCTTCGGCGACTGGCAATGGAGCGGCGATTGGACCATCGCCTCAGGGCTTCCATTCACTCCTCATTTCGTGGGCACCGCGAACGAAATTAATGGGGGAACCAACGGAACCCTGCGCCCAGACCTGGTTCCGGGACAATCGATCCAACTGTCGCATCCTTCGATTGGGGAGTGGTTCAACACTGTTGCGTTCGTGTCTCCGCCTGCTGGGCAATACGGCAACGCGCGGCGCAACAGCATCATCGGCCCGGGCAGCAAGGTATTCGATATGGCTCTGACCAAGGTGGTGCCATTGAACGAAGGACGCACACTGGAATTTCGCGGACAGGCGACTAACGTTTTCAACATACCGAGTTATTCCTCGATCGACACGAATCTAAACTCGATCACTTTCGGCCGCGTTACCGCCGTTGGAGCGATGCGGCAACTGACGATGACCGCCAGGTTCCGCTTTTGAGGAGCTTTTTGAGGTCAACGAGATGCACTGGAGACTGATGCAATCTGCGAACAAGGCCCTGGCGGCGTGGCTTGCGTTCGCACTGTGTTCTCCGCTGCCAGCGCAGCAGCAAAGTGAATTCACCTTGCGTGTGGAAAGCGAACTGGTGCTGGTCAATGTGACGGTGCGGGACAAGAATGGAAATCTTGTCGTCGGGCTCAAGCCGGAAAATTTTACGATTCTGGAGGACAACAAGCCGCAGAAGGTCGTCTCGTTTGATTTGGAAAATGTGGATGCCGTGGCAATGCAAAATGTGGCGCAGGCGAAGCCGATTCCCGGCGGGCAATCGCAGCAGCCGTCTCCCGCCACTCCTGCACCTGCCGAATTGGCGAATCAATTCAAAGACCGCCGTTTGATCGTTCTGTTTTTCGATCTCTCAGCAATGGAGCCCGATGAAATCGACCGCGCCATCACTTCCGCCGAACATTATGTCGACACGCAGATGGCGCCGGCCGACCTGGTGTCGATTGTTTCCTTGGGAAGTTCTTTGCTGGTAAATCAGGATTTCACCGCCGATCACGATTTACTCAAGAAACAGCTTCAGGCTTTCGGCGAAGGCGGCGGGCAGGGCTACGAAGAAGGCACGACGGGCACGACCGAAGGTACGCCGGATACTGGCCAGCCTTTTACCGCGGACGATACCGAATACAACATCTTTAATACTGACCGCCGTCTGGAAGCGCTGCGTTCGGTGGCGGAGAAGCTAACTCATCTGCAACAGAAAAAGTCGCTGATTTATTTCTCCGGCGGGATGGACAGAACCGGTATTGAAAATCAGTCGGAACTGCGAGCGGCGACCAATGCGGCGGTGCGCTCAAACATGGCGATCTACACCATGGATATGCGTGGGCTGCAGGCTCTGGTCGCAGGCGGAGAAGCGCAAAACGCCAGCCTGCGCGGGACCTCGGCATACTCCGGCCAGTCGATGATCAACGCGCTGAATTCAAACTTCACGACACAGGAAACGCTGGTGACGTTGGCGAGCGACACCGGTGGCCGCGCCTTCCTTGACTCGAACGACTTCAGCCAGGTTTTCAAGGGCGTGCAGCAGGACACCGCGACGTACTACCTGCTTGGATATCGCAGCACCAACCCGGCTCGCGACGGCCGCTACCGCCGCATCACGGTCAAGGTGAACTTTCCCGGCGTTCACGTCGACTATCGCAAAGGCTATTACGCGCCCGCCGATTATCAGCATTCAACCAAGGAAGACAAGGAACTTCAACTGCAGAATGAACTTGTCTCTGAGTTACCCGCTACCGATCTACCGCTGTATCTAGGTCTCGCCTATTTTCGTCTCGAGCCCAACAAGTTTTATATTCCGATTTCGCTGGTGGTGCCGGGTTCAGAGATTCCTTTCGTTCGCAGCAGCGACCGTGACAAGGCAACACTGGACGTCATTGGCATGGTTCTCGATAACGAGCATCATCCCGTGACCAGAATTCGCGATACGGTGAAGCTCGCGGTAGATACGACCTCGGAGGTTCGCAAGAAGAACGTCCAGTACGATACCGGGTTGAGCTTGCCGCCGGGAAAATACCACCTGAAATTTGTGGTGCGGGAGAATCAGACCGGGCGCATGGGTTCGTTCGAAACCGATCTCACCGTGCCCAACTTAAAATCGCAGCCGCTGAAGATGAGTTCGGTCGTGCTTGCCAGCCAGTTGCAGGTCGCAAAAAAGGGTGCGCCTTCGAACCCTCTCATTCGCGATGGGCAGGAAATCATTCCGAACGTGACGCACGTCTTCTCCGCGGCGCAACGCCTGCACCTCTACTATGAGGTTTACGATCCGGGACGAGCGAAGCCGGCGGGGTCATCGCAGGCAGGAGGCGCCGCAGGCACCATCGACCTGGTCACGAGCGTGGCGTTTTTTCGCGGTAAAGCCAAAGTCTTCGAGAGTTCCCCGGTCCAATTGACCGAACTGAACTTGCGCAATCGCAATGCAGGAGTCTTTCAATTCGATGTGCCGCTCGCGTCGCTGAAACCGGGATTTTACACTTGCCAGGTGAACGTCATTGACGATGCGGCCGGTGTTTTCCTCTTTCCCCGACTTGCACTGCTGGTTCGATCCAGCAGCGCTAGCGGCGTTCACTGATACGACAAATTGCAGCCACTCGCCCTGCTAGTCACTATTTTGCTTTGAAACTGAAATCGACAGCTACCGGTTTGCCGGCCGCAACTGTGACGGTTTGCGTTTGTGTTCCATAGGCTTCGTGCCACGCTGTCAAGCTGTAGTTGCCTGGCGCAACACTGTCGAGCGTGAACGAACCGCTATCGTTGCTTACGCCATAGGGTCCCTTTACGACCGCAATATAAGCCCGCATCCAGGGATGGATATTGCACTTGACCGGAATGGCAACTTCCGCATTCGACCAGGTCACATCGAGCGCCGGGCTGCCTTCCATCTGCGATTTATTCCACGGAATATTGCCGCCGCCGGGCTTCGGCTCGGGGTGAATGTTGTGTGCAGTCTTGTCATCATTAACTAGAGTGAGACGCTGGCCAACATTCAGAGCCAGTACGTGCGGAAAATACTGGCAACCTTTTTGCTCCATCTTCACCGGCTGCGATGCGATCGGCTCGTTTCCAGTCAAGCCTTGTGAGATGTACACAACCACATTCGCCAATCCGCCGTTCGGCCCGACCACGACGCTCTCCACTGTGGCCGGTGTTCCCGTGTGGGTTTGCGCGCAACTCGGATCTTTCGACATGTCGATAGGCTTCTGGCGCGGCGCCTGCCCTTCCAGTCTGATTGTGCCCGTGATCCGGCCTTGCGCCGCGGCGCCCACGGTTCTACCCGAATACAACAATCCAATTGACACCACCAGCAAAGCTGCAACCATTGCCGCAGTCCTGACTACTGCTTTCATTGCGTTCTTCTCCTTCGTATTCCACTTGTTGTGGACTGAGATAGAGGGAGCCTCTGCCGTCCCTAATGGCGAAAGAGGCCGAACTTGAGAATTGAACTATCTCTACCAGCCCTATTCAAATCCGCAGAATGGTATGGCAACGTCGCCAGTGTGTCAGTGACGAATCTCATATAACAGCGTGACATGTCACAGTCAGCGCCGGGCCCGGCTCTGCGAGTCTCGCGAAATGGCCATCCTCAGGCGACAGGAGTGTTCAGAGCAAGGTTTGAGCGGGCAACTCCGGGTTTTTTCAGGATTTCTTGTACTCGACCAGCCGCCGTAGTCATCAGCCCCCTCTAAAAGCACAGAAAAATCCGGCCCCTCGGATGTTGGAGCGGAGATTCAGTTCCGTCCCTGGCCACACTGTTCGCAAATCAATTACACTGCTGATATTGCACTACGTTGGCAAGAGCATCTGTGCCTGTGCGTTTGTCTCGCCATTTTTGTTTCCTCCTTGTTTGCACTTGCGCCTGTGTTCGCAATAGCTACGCTCAACAAGCTCCCGCCTCGAATATTTCTTCCCCCGCAGTCATCCGAAACGTAGCAGTTTCCTCGCAAACGAACAGCGTCGAAATCGCAATCGCTGCCAGCGCGTCGTTTCAGCCGCAAGGAGTTCGGCTGACTTCACCAGACAAGCTTGTCTTCGATTTTCCTGCTTTTGAGCTTTCCGGATCGAGGCGGCGCATTGCGGTGGACCGCGGACCAGTCAAAGCCGTTCGAGTATCCCTATTTCAACTCCAGCCGCCAATCACTCGCATCGTTGTCGATTTGAAGGAAGCAGCGAAGTTTGAAGTAAGAACCGATGGGGATCGGATCATAATCGACATTCCTTTTTCTGACATGGGTTTCCGCCCTGGTGATGCCATTCATCCAGCGAAAACGGAGCGCCCAGGCGCGACGGCGACTTCGGGGTATGAACCGCAGAATAAGGACGCTCCACAGATCCCGCTCTCACGAGTCAGCGCTTATACGCTGCAGGCTCGCGCCCAAGCCTTAAAACTCGAAGACCTGCAGCCCCTTGAGGAGAAAGCCCAACGCGGCGACGCCGAGGCGGAGACTACGCTGGCGCTGGCTTATCATGACGCCGTACTGCTGAAGAGAGACGATGCGGAAACATTACGTCTATTGCACAAAGCTGCGGATCAGGGCTTCATGGCGGCTCAGGAGTCGCTGGGAATTTTTTCGCAGACCGGAATCGGAATGTCCCAGCCAGCCCCGGACGAAGCGCTCGATTGGTATAAAAAGGCGGTGGAGCAAGGATCTCTGGATGCAGCTACAAATATAGCGCTGATGTATGAAGGCGGAATCGGCGTGCCAAAGGATCCGGCGCAGGCGATGACTTGGTTTCGACGGGCCGCTGATGGCGGTGACGCCACCGCACAGTACAATCTGGCCCTCATATACGCTCAGGGCAAAGGCGTACCGAGGGATTACAAAGAATGCGTGCGCTGGCTCACCTTAGCATCGGAGCAGAACGTTCTTCCCGCAATTCTGGATCTTGCCAGTTTCTATCTGCAGCCGCCGGACGGAGAAAATGCGGATCTCGAACGCGCCATCCACTACTACGAGAAAGCCGCCGAACTTGGCAGCGCGGACGCGGAAGCGATTCTCGGAAATATTTTTGCCTCCGGCGCCCAGGGCAAGCCAGACTATGAGCAGGCGGTGAAGTGGTACCGCAAGGCCGCCGAACAGGGTCAGCCTATGGGCCAATTCGGACTGGGAATTCGATATGAACTGGGCCAGGGCGTGCCGCTGAATCTGCAGGAAGCACGCCGATTGATCACGGCCGCGGCAGATCACAGTTTGCCTGACGCGCAGTACGAGTTGGGAACAATGTGGGAGGAGGCTAAGGGAGATTCTGTCGATCTAACAATGGCCTCCCACTATTTTCAGTTGGCCGCTGAGCAAGGAAACGCGAAAGCCCAGTTCCGGCTTGGGCGCTTGCTTGCGACGAACGGTCGATCCCACGCTGATCGAGTTTCTGCGTATAAGTGGCTGATGCTGGCGCAATCTGTTTCAGAAGGCGGCGCGGTTCTGGCCAACTTAAGAAAGTCTATGAATGCGGAAGAAATCACTGAAGGCGAACGCGCCGTCGACGATTGGCGCATCGCACACCAGCGAACCGCGAAGTAAAGTCACGTCTCTTTGACTGACGCCAACATTCACACATTACTCCTGCTTGTATCTTGACCCTTTTGCGAAAAAACAATAATTGAAATGCACTATTTCTTATTTGTGACGACTGCGCGTAAAGCGCGTGATTGCAATCACTGCCTGCAACTTCATCCCGGCCCTAACTTCTTTCGTAGTGGACCTGCGCTCCCAGTGGAACGATAGATTTTCGCGCTACGACCTTGTGGCTAAAACCAGCGATCGCCCTCGAAGTGTGGTTCGAGTAGGGGACATCGATATCGGCGGCGGCAAGTTCGTAGTGATGGCCGGTCCGTGCTCGGTGGAATCGGAACGGCAACTGCTCGAGACGGCCGAAGTCGTGGCGAAGGCGGGAGCACGCGTGTTGCGAGGAGGCGCATTCAAGCCACGTTCGTCTCCTTATTCTTTTCAAGGGCTGGGGCTCGAAGGACTCAAACTTCTGCGCAAGGCGCGCAAGGCCACGGGACTGGCCATTGTCACGGAAGTGATGAGCGAGACGGATGTCGATCTGGTGGCTGAGTACGCCGACATCATGCAGGTCGGATCGCGAAACATGGAGAACTTCTCGCTGCTCGAAGCGGTGGGACGATGCCATCGGCCCGTGCTGCTGAAGCGAGGCATGACTGCGACTTTGGAAGAGTTGATGCAGTCGGCGCAGGTGATCGCGATGAACGGAAATCCGGACATTATTCTGTGCGAGCGCGGGATTCGGACTTTTGAAACTGAGACGCGCAACACATTGGACATTGCGGCGGTTCCTGTGCTTAACGCGGTCTCGCGGTTGCCAGTAATTGTTGATCCGAGCCATGCTGCTGGCGTGCGATGCCTGGTGCCTGTGCTGGCGCGCGCCGGTGCGGCGGTTGGTGCGGATGGATTGATCGTGGAGGTGCATCCTTCACCCGATCAGGCCCTGAGCGACGGAGATCAGTCGCTAACATTCGGCGAGTTCCGCAACATGATGGACGACCTGCGGCGCTATCTTTCGCTCCACGAAGAGGGGCAACGGCGGCAACTGATGAGTGTGGGAGATGCGGCCTGATGCGCAATCTTGCAATCGGCGTTCTTTTGGTTTCGGTCGTCGGACTGGCGCAGACCGAGCGCGCGGTGCTTCCGACTTCTACAACGCCATCATTCATTTATACCGTGGCGAAACGCTACGAGCCGCTCGCGTGGATTGCCGGCGGCGAACGATTCCCGTCAGGTGCGGCGATTCTGATTCACAATACGAATGGTCAGGTGCCGGTGGTCAATGACTTCGCAGAGTCCGCCGACCCTGCGCTCTCGTTCGATGGGAAACATGTGCTCTTTGCCGGAAAGCAGCGAGCAGAAGATTACTGGCAGATATGGGAGATTTCACTCGAAGGTGGAGGCCCGCGGCGCATCACCAACTGTGCGCAGGATTGCATTCGTCCGTTGTACCTACCTGACAACAGGCTGGTCTACAGCGAGAACGTAAACGGACGATTTGTGATTCAATCGGTTTCGATCGATGGTGGAAAACCGCTCGCGCTGACCTACTGGCCCGGCAGTTCCCTGCCGAGCGATGTTCTGCGCGATGGGCGGGTGCTGTTCGAGTCGACCTTTCCCTCTGGCGAGAAAGAGATCTCCGAACTATATACGATGTATTCGGATGGGAGCGGGGTTGAGTCTTATCGTTGCGATCACGGGAGAGCTAGATATTCCGGCAAGCAAATTCCATCGGGGGACGTTGTATTTGCCGCTGAAGGCAGACTGACGCGGTTTACTTCTGCCCTCGCCAAGCAGGTAGAGTTGGCCGCTCCACGTGGCGAGTACGCCGGGGACGTAGCCGAGAGTGCCTCGGGCGAGTGGCTGCTGCCTTGGCGAGCAAGTCGAGATAGTCAGTTTCAGCTGGTATGGTGGAAGCCCGGTCAGCCGCGTCTGCGGCCCGCTTTGCAAGACCGAGAGTCGAATGCGCTTCAACCGGTGCTGGTAAGTAAGCGCACAGCTCCCAACAGGCATCCCTCTGGCCTGCATGATTGGGCGGTTGGAAATTTGCTTTGCCTCAACACGTACACCTCCAAGTACCAGTTCGCCGCCGGTTCGATTCATTCGGTCCGCTTATACACAAAGGATGCGAGCGGAGTGCAACTATTGGGAACGGCTCCGGTTGAGGCTGATGGATCATTCTTCGTACAGGTTTCGGGAGATCAGCCTTTGCAGATCGAATTGCTCGACGCAGCGGGAAAGACGATGAAGCGCGAAGCGGGATGGTTTTGGTTGCGGCGCGGCGAGCAGCGCGCATGCGTGGGCTGCCACGCCGGGCCGGAGACTGCGCCGGAGAATGCTGTTCCGATGATTCTGCTGAAGTCCACGACGCCGGCGGATATGACGCATCCGTCTACAGCTGCCGCGGGAGGTCACTGAAATGATGGCGCGAATTGTTCTCGGATTTTTTCTGATCTCCGCATCGCTGCTCTCGCAGACGCAACAGGCGAGCACGCCAAACACGATTCGTTTCGAGGATGCTACGCAAAAATCCGGGATTAAATTCACGCACAGCTTCGGCGCGCAAGAGTTGGGTTCGTTGCTCGAAGGCACGGGTGGAGGTTGCGTCTGGTTTGACTACAACAATGATGGATTGCCCGATCTGTATGTGGTCAGCGGCAAGCCGCTTGAGGCGGGCGTGCATCCGTATCCGCTGAAGCAGCCTCCGGCAGTGCCTCCGCATAATCATCTTTATAGGAATAACGGCGACGGCACGTTTACTGACGTGACGGATGCGGCCGGAGTGGGCGCGAACATTTACGGCATGGCGGCAATTGCTGCCGACTATGACAACGACGGCTTTGTCGACTTGTTCGTGACTGGATACGGCAAGGCGATTCTTTACCATAACAATGGCGACGGCACGTTTACTGATGTAACTGCAAAGGCGGGTATCAAGGTCGATGGCTGGTCGATCAGTTCTGCCTGGCTCGACTACGACCGCGATGGCTGTGTCGACTTATTTGTTGGGCGGTACGTGAAGTTCGATCCGACTTATCGCAACTACTATGCGGCTGACAACTATCCCGGGCCGCTCGATTACGAAGCTGATACCAACCGGCTGTACCACAACAACTGCAACGGCACGTTTACTGACGTTACGGACAAGTCCGGGATCGGCGCCTACAAAGGCCGAACAATGGGCGTCACCGCCGCTGATTTTGACGGCGACGGCTATCCCGATATTTATGTGGCCAACGACAAGACTGAAAATTTCTTATTTCGCAACAAGCACAACGGAACATTTGAAGAAGTTGCCGCGGATTTGGGAGTGGCTTACGGACAGAATGGGGAGAACACATCGGCGATGGGCCCGGTGTTCGCCGATATCGATGGAGATGGATTGTTCGATCTTTGGGTGACCGATTCGAAGTACAACCGCCTGATGCGCAACACGGGGAAGAATGGTTTTGAGGATATCGGACCGAGTTCTGGAATTTCCCAGGCTACTGCGCAATACGTGAGTTGGGGCACCGGCGTTTATGACTTCGATAACGATGGATGGCTCGACATTCTGATTTTCCACGGCGGCCTGATCCACATGATTCCGCAAGAGCACTCGCTGTTTCGCGGATTGGGAAATGGCAAGTTTGCGGATGTGTCGCGTGAAGCGGGATCAGTGCTCGATGTGAAGACTGTGGCGCGCGGCGCGTGCTTTGCGGACTACGACAATGATGGCAAGGTGGACGCATTCGTCGTGAACCTGGGCGGTCCCGGAATGCTGATTCACAACGTGAGTCAAAACAACAATCACTGGCTCACGGTGAAATTGAAAGGGAAGAAGAGCAATCGAGATGGGATTGGCGCGCGATTGGAGTTGCTGGCTGGGGGACGGAAGCAGATTGCGCAGCGCAGTGCCGGCTCCGGTTATCTTTCGCAAGACGATGGTCGAGTACATTTCGGGCTCGGCACCGCAACGAAAGCGGACAAGCTAACCATCCTGTGGCCCAGCGGACGAGAGCAGGTGCTGCAGAATCTGGCAGTCGATCACGTGTTGACAGTGGAGGAGCCGTAAATGTCGCGGTCTTTGCACATTTCGCCGCGCCTTCGGCTGGCGTTCAAGATTTTCCCGATACTTGCGGCAAGTTTCATGGGCATCGCTGCCAAGCCAGCTAGCAATTCAGCGAATCCACAGGCCGAACAATACTTATCTCCGATCGAAATGGTGCTGTCGAACGATAATAGCAAGCTGTTCGTGGTGTGTGAAGGCAGCAACGAGGTGCGTGTGGTGGACACGCGATCTGACACAGTGGTTGCGCAGATTCCCGTTGCTCGGCAGCCGCGTGGAATTGCGATGTCGCCTGACGGCCAACGTTTATACGTGACGAGTTCGTGGACGGACACGGTTTCGGTAGTCGATGTCGGCACCATGAAGATTGTGGAGACTCTGGCGACGGGTTCTGAGCCGGTGGGAGCCGTCGTTGATCGAAGTGGTCGAACACTCTACGTCGCCAACCGGCTGAGCGATGACATTTCCGTGATCGATCTACAGACTGGAAAGGAAAGCAAGCGCCTGCTCGCCGGCCGAGGGGCAAGCTATCTCGCTCTTTCACCTGACGGCAAGTGGATTTATTGCTCGCATATTTATCCGAACTCTGGAGCGTTCCGCACACAACCGAATTCGGAAATCACGGTTATCGACACTGCACGGCAAGTGGTTGTCGAGCGCAAACAGCTTCACAATGTGGCCGGGGAATTTCACATCGCACTTTCTGCGGATGGAAAGCTCGGAGTTATGGCGCAAATCCGTCCCAAGAACCTCATTCCACTTGCACATGTGGAACATGGGTGGGCGTTCGGCGATTCGCTGACCTTATTCGGTCAAGACCTTGCGGGAACAGTTCAGATTCCCCTCGACGAGTTGGATCGTTATTACGCGCTGCCTCGGGGCGTGGCGATCACTCCGGACAAGTCGAGAGTCTTTGTTACGACCGCTGGCTCGGAAAGCGTGACTGTTATCGACGTGCGGAAGCTGCTTGCCTCCGTTCGCTCCCGACGCCAGCCATTCGTGAACGACTTGTCGGCATCGGCCGATTATGTCGTGGCGAGAATTCCCGTGGGCCACGATCCTCGCGGAGTATTGCTCTCAGCCGATGGCAAACGGCTTTACGTTGCAAATCGGTTGGATGACAACATCTCAGTTATCAATGTTGAAACAGGCACTGCGATTTCGACCATCGACCTCGGCGGCCCGAAGACGATCAACGCGCTGCGCCGCGGAGAGCGCATTTTCTACACCGCCGACTACGCCTTCCAGGGGCAGTTTGGCTGCGCCAACTGCCATATCGATGCGACGATCGACGGCTTGCAATGGGATTTGGAACCTGACGGCTTCGGCAAGGACATCGTCGATAATCGTTCGCTCGAAAATCTCGCTGGCACGGAGCCGTTCAAGTGGAATGGCGGAAATCCCGACATGCCTACCGAGTGCGGGCCACGCACCGAAAGATATTTTTTCCGCTCGCAGAGTTTTGGGCCGCAAGAACTGACTGACCTTGTGACGTTCGTCTACTCGCTTCCCTACCGCCCCAATCGCCACCGGCTACCGAGCGGAGAACTCACTCCAGCGCAGGAGCGGGGCAAGGCGATCTTCGAACGCACGAACTACACGAATGGCAAGCCCATTCCTGAAGCGAATCAGTGTGCTTTCTGCCACGGCGGGCCGAAGTATACCAACCAGAAACAAGTTGACGTTGGCACGGGGAAACCGACGGATCGCTCGCCAGTGATCGACGTGCCGCAACTTCCCAACGTTGCCTACTCGGCGCCCTATCTGCATGATGGCTCGGCGCGATCGTTGGAAGAAATTTGGACGGTATTTAATCCCAAAGATACGCACGGTGTGACCAACGATCTGACTAAAGACGAACTGAACGATTTGATCGAGTATTTGAAAACGTTATGAAACTGCGAAATTGGTTTGTGACTTTGGCGTTCTGCCTGGTGGTTGCACTCGCTGCCGCGCAGGAGGTGCCGCGCTTCCGCTGGGAAAATTTCATCACTGCGAATGGCTTGCCGGACAATCACGTGTTCTGCGTGCTGGTGGATGGCGATCGCATCTGGGCGGGTACGGAAAACGGTCTCGGATTATATGAAGGCGGAGTTTGGAAAACGTTTCGTCCGAAGGATGGGTTGGCCCATCAAGCTGTGCTCTCGCTGGCGGTCGACAAGCGCACAGGTGATCTGTGGGTGGGAACGATGGGCGGCCTGAGCCGAATTTCTGCGGGACGGATCGATAACTTCACGCAACTGAACTCTGGCCTCAGCAACGACATTGTCTATGGCGTCGGAGTGCAGGGCGATTTTGTTTGGATCGCCACTGCCGCTGGCGGCAGTCGCTTGAATACGCGAACGGGGCAATGGTCGCTGTTCAACGAGCGCAACACTCCGATGTACGAGATATGGACTTACGCGGTGAGTACCGCGGAGGACAAGGTCTACTACGCAGTGTGGGGCGGCGGTGTGCTCGAATACAACGTCAAGACCGAGCAGTGGAAGGATTACAACGATCCCGACGGCGAGAATGAGATCGTGCTGATGAAGGATCAGGGGCTGATACACGAGATCACTACATCGGTCAGCTATGTGGACGAGATTTTGTGGGTCGCGACTTATTTTGGCGCCAGCCGCTACGACGGCCGCTACTGGCACAACTTTCTTCAGAAAGACAGCGGCCTGCCGAGCAACTTTCTTAATCAAGTGAAGGCTGTCGATGCGAATCGGGCCTGGTTCTCGACGGACAAGGGTCTTGCATACTACGACGGAACCAATTGGGCGGTCTATCGCCCGGCGCTCGACACGCACAAGCCTGAGATGCTGGTGCGCGACGGCGAGGGGCACGTAACTAGCCTTCCCGTCCAATCTGCTCCGGCGCACAACTATGTGCTCGGTGTCGATTTTCAAGGCGAAGACATTTGGGTGGCGACCGCCAAGGGTCTGAGTCATGGAATGCGTGTGCAGAACTCGCTGACCGAGAAAAGAGATTACAGCAAGCAACAAATCACGAAAGAAAAAATGAACAACCAAGGAGCCATGCCATGAATGTTCAAGAGTTGTTGGAGGAAGTTGTTGCAGGACCAATTACGAAGCGTGCCATCACGAATCACTCGGCGCTGAACGAGGCTTATGACTACGGCAGCGCCTTTTCGCGCGGCATGCGGATCGATTTGAAGGGCCTGACGATTCTGTTGATTTCAGGTACGGCCAGCATCGACGAACTCGGCAACACCGTGCACGTGGGTGATCTGTGCAAGCAGACTCGACGAACGTTCTATAACATTGGCAAACTACTCGCTTCCGAAGGCGCGACCTGGCACGACGTCGTGCGCACGACCTGCTATTTGCGCGACATCGAACGCGATTACAAAGCTTTCAACGAAGAGCGAAGTGATTTCTATCGCGAACAGAAGTTGGATCCGCTGCCGGCCTCTACAGGCATTCAGGCAATTCTTTGCCGGCCGGATCTGCTGATTGAGATTGAGGCCATCGCCATGTTCCGCACGAAAACAGGCTGAGGACTAATTCATGGTTTGCCGTTTTGCAACCGTAATTCTCGCGCTCGCGTGTTCCGCTTTCGCTCAAGCGCCTCTTTGTTCTTGCGGGAGTAATCCTCCCGGTCCGCCGGCGATACGTTCGCTGAAGCCGTACGCGGGCGCTCCCGACGATTTGCGGCCCTTTTCTAAATACACGCCTCCGTATTACGAGAATTACCAAGATCTGGTCGAATACAACGGCGCCGCTCGCGAGCTGCCGGATCCTGATCTGAACGACCTCAACGAAATTCGCATTGGTTTTATTGGACCGCTGCATGACCATCGCGATCAGGTGCTCGGCAATCGCATGTTACACGGCGCAGAGATGGCAATCGATGAAGCGAATGCAGCTGGCGGTTACTGCGGAAAGCCGTTCAGGCTGATGCTGCATAACGATTCAGCAACCTGGGGCGCGGCGAGCAATGAAATTGTGAAGATGGTTTATGACGAAAAGGTGTGGGCGGTTTTTGGATCCATCAGCGGCGATACGACGCACATTGCGCTGCGCGTGATGCTCAAGGCGGAGACGCCGCTGGTAAACAGTGCGGCCACTGATCCCACCATTCCCGAGACAATTGTTCCCTGGTACTTCACCGATCTTCAGGACGATCGTGTGCAAGGTTACACGCTTGCGCGGCACATCTATACAGAACTGGGGCTGAAGCGGGTTGCGATTTTGCGCGTGAACGACCGCTATGGACGCTTCGGGGTTCTGAAATTTCGCGATGCTTCCCGCCGATTGGGACATCCCGTTGTGATTGAACAGAAATTCATGCCCGGCGATACAGATTTTCGCAGGCAATTGAGAGTAATCCAGGATTCCCGCGTGGATGGAATCGTGCTCTGGACCGATGTGGCACCGACAGGGATGATCCTGCAACAGATGCAGGAACTCGGAATGAAGCAGCGCGTCTTCGGCAGTCACCGGACGATTGGAGATGAATTGATCACGCTTGCCGGGTCAGCAGCGGAGGGTTTCGAGGCGGTTTTTCCTTACGATCCCACTCGTTCAGATGCGCGCTGGCGCGAATTCAATGCCCACTATCAAGCTCGATTCAACGAGAAACCAGATCACTTCGCGGCGCTGGCCTATGACGCCATGCAAATGTTGCTGAACGCGATCTGCCGCGCGGGATTGAACAAAGGCCGAATTCGAGATGTTCTTACCGGTATAACGAATTACAAAGGCGTGACCGGTGACATGATTTTCGATCCCAACTGCAAGAACATCGCGCATTTATTCCTGGCGCGTGTACACAACGGAACTATTGAATATCAGCCGATTTCGATGGCGGAGCCTTATGCGCGAGTAGGCGAAAATGGAGTTCAATATAACGGTCCGGCGCTTCCCGATGAGGCCGCCAATTCTCTTAAGATTGGGATCTTCGGCCCGAAAGCCGACGAAATCATTCGATCGGCTGAAATTGTTCGTGCGCTTGAGGAGATCAACGGTAAGAACCACGAACTTTCGCTGCTTGCGATTCCGTCTCAGCTGTCCTGGGGAAGAGCTTCTGACGATCTCGTCAAAGCGGTCTACCAGGATCACGCTCTGGCCTTGATTGCGCTTGACCGCGCTTCCAGTCATTTGGCGGAACAGATTGGAGTGAAAGCTTTTGTTCCGGTGATTGCCATCTCGGCGGACCATACGCTCACCACCACCAACATTCCATGGATCTTTCGACTGCCGCAAGGAACTTCTCTCGATCGAGCGCTACGTTTGGTCGCCGAGGCGATCGACAAGGCCGGACCCAACCGGGAACGAATCCGTAATTTACTATCGTCGGGGAAGGCAATCGAAGGATTGAGTTTCGATACGAGTGGCGAGTTGCGGTCGCAGAAATAACGCTCGCCGTAACTCGCCGGTTGCGATTGCTTCCCCTCACCTGGAAAAGACTCCCCACTAGACACTACGGCCGCTGGTCAATCGTCAACAACAGCCTGTTTTATCTTTGAAGTATGGTTTCAGATTTTGGTGGCTTAGCGCCGAGCTGCGACGGCGTTGCCAATTGCGACAAATCCCAACCTCCGCCTAATGCTTCGATCAGAATGACGGCCGAGGTCATCTGCTCCACCTGAATCAAAGCTAAAGTTTGCTGATCGGACAAGACTGTGGCTTGGGCGGTCATTACGTCCACATATGGGTCGATTCCGGTCTCGTATCGGCCCATCTCAAGTTGCAGAAATTCCTCAGCGTGTTTGACCGCGGCCTGCTGCCGCTCGATCTGCTGCGAATACAGCCGAACGGCGGCGAGATTGTCTTCGACCTGTTGGAATGCGGTTAACACAGCCTGCCGGTAGGCGGCGAGATCGGAGTTGTAGACGGCGGTGTATTGATTCAACTCAGCACGGTACAATCCGCCATTGAAAATGGTTTGCGAGAGGGAAGGGCCAATCGCCCAGAAACGGCTGGGCCAGGTGAACCACTTCGTGAATGAGGAACTCTCGAAGCCTCCGCTGGCGGAAAGGGTGAGATTGGGAAAGAATGCTCCGTAGCCGATGCCGATCGTTGCGTTCGCTTCGGCGAGTGTGCGTTCGGCGGCCGCGACGTCGGGGCGGCGCTGAAGCAGTTCCGACGGAACGCCTACTGGTATTGGAGGAGGAGACGTCAATTCGGGCCGCGCTGGTATGGAAAAGTCTGTTGCTAGTTTTCCTACCAGGACGGCTATCGCGTGCTCGTACTGGGCGCGCGCGATCTTCACATTGATATCGGCTGACTGGGCAGCTTCGAGCGTGGTTTTCGCTTCCACCACCGAGATATAGTCGTCGACACCCGCGTCGTAGGCGGCCTGCGTAACATCGAGAGCTTTCTGATCCGCCTGGACAGTCTTGTCGAGAATTTCCTGCAGCGCGTCTTGCCCGCGAATTTCAAAATAATATTCGGCCAGGCTGGCCTGCTCGGTGAGGCGCTCATTTTCCAGATCGGCCGCGCTCACCTGCGCCGCGTATTGCGCTTCCCGAACTTCATTGCGGATCTTTCCCCAGAGATCGGGTACCCAGGAAATGTCGATTGGAAACGCCCAAGTCGTAGTCTGCTGCCCTGAGGTGGTCGCCTGGCCTGAAGCGGTGGTGCCGGTGTTGCCGGCATTGGGAACAAAGCTGTTGGCTAGGGTGCCAGAAGCGTGCGCACGCTGCCAGGAAGGACTGGTCGTCACCGTCGGCCAATATTGCGCGCGCGCCTCGCGAATCACGGCGCGAGCCTGCATCAGATTCTCGAAATATTCTTTGATGTTCTGGTTGTTGATATTGAGCTGTTCTTCCAGCGCATTTAATTCGGCGTCGTGGAAGATTTCCCACCACTTTCCGCGCAGCATGGAATCCTGCGGACTGGCAACCTTCCAACCTTCTGTGTCCTGGAAGTTCGCGGTTGATTCCTTATAGTTTGGCGCGGCGGGCGTTGGCCCTTGCGGAGGATGGTATTTAGGACCGACAACGCATGCCATTGAGACGAGCAGCATCGCGGCGACGGATGTTGCTTTCGCACAGTGTCCGAGATTGAATTGTTCAGTCATGGCTCTCATGTGCGCTCCGGTAATCCATTGGCTCCTGCCGACGCCTTCTCCTTTTTGCGGGAAAATAGCAACTGCAAGCGATCCAGTTCGAGATAAACGACCGGAGTTGTGTAAAGAGTGATTAGTTGACTCAGGAGCAGACCTCCGACGATCGTGATTCCCAGCGGTCTGCGAAGTTCTGCACCCATGCCAGATCCGAACGCAAGCGGCAGAGCGCCGAATAACGCGGCCATGGTTGTCATCAGGATAGGGCGGAAACGCAACATGCAGGCTTCGAAAATGGAGTCGCGCGTGTTTTTCCCTTCCTCGCGTTCGGCCATGAGCGCGAAATCGATCATCATGATAGCGTTCTTCTTCACGATTCCGATCAGCAGAACGATGCCGATGATGGAAATCACGTTTAATTCCATGTGAAAAATCATTAGCGCGAGCATAGCCCCGACGCTCGCCGAGGGCAGGGTAGAGATGATCGTGAGTGGATGGATGAAACTTTCGTAGAGAATGCCGAGTACAATGTAAACGGCGAGCAGCGCCGTCGCTACCAGAACCGGCTCGCTCGAAAGCGATTGTTGATAGGCCTGTAAAGTTCCGGCGAAAAAGCCTTGAATCGTGGCTGGTATGCCTAAGTCATGTTCCCGCTGCTGGATTTCTTGTGTTGCCTGACTCAAAGAAATTCCGGGAGCCAGATTGAACGAGACGGTAACGGACGGGAACAGGCCGGTGTGATTGACCTGCAACGCTGTCGTACCGGTTTGACCGGGAGCAAGAGCGGCAATGGGCGTCATCGCCGTGGCATTGTTGAGGTTGGTATTCGTTTTGACGAAGAGGTAGCCCATGTCTTCTGGTGATTGCCAGTACTTCGGCGCGACTTCCAGGACTACGTAATATTGGTTCAACTGTGTATAGATGACAGAAACTTCCGACTGTCCATACGCCGAGTAGAGCGCTCGATCCAGCGATTGCGAGGTCTGTCCCAGGCGCGCGGCCTGAACGCGATCGTATGTAACCAACTCCTGCAGTCCGCCATTCTGCTGATCGCTGTTCACATCCTGCAGGCCGGGAAGCTTTTTCATGTTTTGCAGCAGGATCGGCCCCCAGTGCACCAGATCCGCAATGTTGTCCGACTGAATGGTGTATTGGTAGAGCGCGTTGCTCGAACGGCCGCCGATACGGAGATCCTGCACCGGCTGAAGAAACGCAGACGCCACCGGCAAGCGGTTCAGCTTGGGCCGCAACCGGTTGATGATTTGCGCGGCTCCAATCTTTCGCTCATTCAGGGGCTTGAGCGCCACGAAGATAAAGCCGCCGTTGCTCGCTCCGTTGCCGCCCGTGTAAGCGTTCACATTTTGCACCGCAGGGTCCGCCTTGATTACATCCACCAACTGAAGGATGGAATTGTTCATGAAAGGGAAGGACGAGTCCTGCGGTCCCTGTACTCCGCCAACCAGTACACCGGTATCCTGCTGCGGGAAGAAACCCCATGGAAGACGAAAAATGAGAACAACATTTAGAACGATCGTGAGTAGCAGAATGCCAATCGTGACAATGGGGTTATCGAGCACCCAGACCAGCGATTTTCGGTAGACGCCGAGCATTCCGTTAAAAAACTTTTCGCTCAAGCGATACAAGCGCCCATGCTCCTCTGGGTTTTCAGTTTTAAGCAGATGCGCGCACATCATCGGAGTGGTGGTCAGCGAAATGACCATCGAGACCAGAATCGCCGTGGCTAGCGTAATCGCGAATTCACGAAACAGCCGGCCGACGATTCCCGCCATCAGCAGAATCGGAATGAACACCGCAACCAGAGAAATACTGATGGAAAAAACCGTGAACCCGATCTCCCGCGCCCCTTTCAACGCCGCTCGCATCGGTGTCATCCCTTGCTCGAGAAAGCGCGAGATGTTTTCCATAACGACGATGGCATCGTCGATCACGAATCCGGTGGAAATGGTCAGAGCCATCAGCGAGAGGTTGTCGAGGCTGAATCCCACCAAGTACATAATCGCGAAGGTGCCGATCAGCGACACCGGGACGGCAATGCTGGGAATTATGGTGGCGCGAGCATTACGCAGAAAAAAGAAAACAACCAGGACCACAAGAACTACGGAGATTCCGAGAGTGCGTTCTACGTCATTGACCGAGGCTCGAATTGTGGTTGTGCGATCGAGGACGACATTGGTCTTGATTCCTTGCGGCAGGATCGCCTCGAGGAAAGGCAATTGCGCGCGAATCCGGTCGACCGTCTCAATGATATTGGCGCCGGGCTGGCGATAAATGATGATCGTAACCGAAAGAATGCCGTTGAAATAGCCTGCAGTTCGAACGTTCTGCGTGGAATCGATCACGTCGGCGACGTCGGAAAGATGGAGGGCCTTTCCGTTCTGATAACCAATGATCAGTGGCCTATACTGTTCGGCCTCAGAAATCTGGTCATTGGTAATGATGTCTTCTTTGACCGAGCCATTGGAAAACTGCCCGCGCGGCATGTCCGCGTTTTGCAGGCTCAGCACGGACTGAATGTTGTTCAGCGTAAGGCCATGGCTCTCCAGTTTGGCTGGATCTACTTCCACGCGCACCGATGGCAAAGCTCCGCCGCCGACAAACACTTGTCCCACGCCTTGAATCTGCGAGAGCTTTTGCTCGATAACCGTGGAGGCCTCATCGTAAAGTTTGGGAACGCTGTATTTGTCCGAAACGAGGCTGAGAATCAGGATGGGCGAGTCGGCGGGATTAACTTTTCTGTAGGTTGGATTGGCAGGCAGATTAGCTGGTAAATAGCTGCGCGCCGCGTTGATGCCGGCTTCCACGTCGCGCGCCGCGCCATCGATGTTGCGCGATAAATCAAACTGCAAAGTAACGGAGGTGCTGCCGAGAGAACTCGAGGAAGTCATCTCCGTGAGTCCGGCGATGTGGCCAAGTTGCCTTTCGAGAGGCGTGGCCACCGAGGAGGCCATGATTTCCGCGCTTGCTCCGGGCAAGCTGGCGGAAACAGAGATAGTAGGAAAATCCACCTGCGGCAGCGGAGATACCGGCAGTTCGGTGTAACCGACTGCACCGGCAATGGCCACTGCGATCGTCAGCAACGTTGTGGCTACCGGCCGCCGGATGAATGGTTCCGAAAAGCTCATGCGCTCTCCGGATTCGCTTCCGCGCCGGCAGTGCCTTCTCGCTGGCCGGGCTTGCGGCGGCTCAAACGCTGCGCCACTCGATCAAAGAAGATGTAAATCACCGGCGTGGTGTAGAGCGTCAGAACCTGGCTGACGAGCAGGCCGCCGATCATGCAAATACCCAGCGGTCGCCGCAGTTCCGATCCGTATCCAGTGCCCAAAGCCAGCGGAATGCCGCCGAGCAGTGCAGCCATCGTGGTCATCATGATGGGACGAAAACGCAACAGGCTGGCTTCGTAAATTGCGTCGGTGGAACTTTTTCCGTGCTCGCGTTCGGCCTCCAGCGCGAAGTCGACGATCATGATGCCGTTTTTCTTCACGATGCCAATCAGCAGGATGATGCCGATGATGGCGACGACGCTGAGATCCTGGCGGAATGCGATCAGAGCCAGCAGCGCGCCTACACCCGCGGAGGGCAGAGTCGAGAGAATGGTTACGGGATGGACGAAGCTTTCGTATAAGACGCCGAGCACGATGTAGACCGTGACCAGCGCCGCCAGAATCAGCAGCGGCTCATTGGAGAGTGAGTTTTCGAAGGAAGCCGCCGTCCCCTGAAAAGTGGCCTGCAGGGTGGGGGGGAAATTAATCTTCTTGGCGACCTTGTTGATGTCCTCGATGGCGGTGCCCAGCGACGCGTTAGGCGCGAGATTAAACGACACGGTTACCGATGGAAATTGGCCTTGATGGTTGATAGAGAGCGATTCCAGGGTGTGCGCAACGCTGAGGAACGTGCTTAGCGGAACGGCATTTGCGCCGGAAGCGGTGACGACGGTGTTCGGTGTCGTTCCCGCGAAGGTGCCTGCATTCAGAGACGACGTGGTTGAAGGGGTAGGCGCGAGAACTGTAGAGCTGGGCGTTAGAACCGCGGCCGACGGCGTATACAAGACCGAGGTTGTCGTGGCATTCGAGCCGGCAGAACTCGATCCGATACTCGAAAACGAGGACGAGGCAGCGGCGCCGGTTGCGCTGGACGAGGCGTTCGATTGGATGTACAGCGAGGTGAGGTCGCCTGGGTCGAGTTGCCATTGCGGCTGGGTCTCGAGAATCACGTGGTATTGATTCAACTGCGTGTACAGCGTGCTGATTTGCCGCTGACCGTAGGCATCGTAAAGCGTGTTGTCGATAGTTGCTGGAGCTATACCCAGGCGCGATGCGGTAACGCGATCGATGGTAAGCGCGACGGCTTGGCCTCCCGTTTGCTGATCAGTGGCTACATCTTCGAGGGCAGGAAGTTTCTGCAATTCAGAGACGAACTTCCCAGTCCATTCGTTGAGTTCGTTGGTGTCGGGATCTTCGAGCGTGTATTGATACTGCGTACGGGTCACGCGGTCGTCGACCGTGATGTCCTGCACCGGCTGCATATAAAGATGAATGCCATGCACATCGTCGAGTTTTTTCTGTAAACGGCGAATGACGTCCGATGCATTCAAGCTGCGCTGCTCGATCGGCTTTAGGTTGATTTCGATGCGGCCGCTGTTGAGCGTGGTGTTGATTCCGTCTGCGCCGATGAAGGAGGAGATGCTCTCGACGGCGGGATCCTGCAAGATAATCGAAGCCAGTTGCTGTTGCTTCTGCGACATGGCGGCGAAGGAAACCGCCTGGGGGGCTTGCGAGATAGCTTGAATCACGCCCGTATCCTGCACCGGGAAAAAGCCTTTGGGTATGAGGATGTAAAGCAGAACCGTGACCACCAGCGTAGCCACAGCGACCAGCAGAGTGACGGTCTGATAGCGCAGCACGACTTTCAGCGTGCGGCCGTAGAACTCAATCATGCGATTGAAGGCGCGCTCGTTGAGTCGATACCAGCGGCTCTGCTGCGCCTTCGGATCGTGCCGCAAAATGCGCGAACACATCATCGGGGTAAGCGTGAGGGAAACGACAGCCGAGATGACGATGGTGACGGCCAACGTGACGGCGAACTCGCGGAACAGGCGGCCGACCACGTCGCGCATGAAGAGCAGCGGAATCAGCACGGCGATCAGCGAAACGGTAAGAGAAACAATCGTGAACCCAATCTGCTCGGCGCCTTTGAGCGCAGCCTCCATCGGGCTTTCGCCTTCTTCCAGGTAACGCGAGATGTTCTCGATCATCACGATGGCATCGTCGACGACGAATCCGGTGGAAATCGTTAATGCCATCAGCGACAAATTATCGAGACTGTAGCCCAGTGCATACATCGCGCCGAATGTGCCGACCAGGGAAAGCGGCACGGCGATGCTGGGAATGATGGTGGCGCGCAAGCTGCGCAGGAAAACAAAGATGACCATCACAACCAGGCCGATGGTCACCATCAACTCGAACTCTACATCGCTAACCGACGCTTTGATGCTCGTCGTAAGATCGGTGAGTTCCGTAATTTGGATGGCGGCGGGAAGATTGGCCTCGAGTTGAGGCAGAATCGTCTTGATGCTCTTCACTACGCTGATCGTGTTCGCGCCCGGCTGGCGCTGAATGTTCAAAATCACCGCGGGCTTCTGGTTCATCCACGCGGCCAGTTGCGCGTTTTCCACGCTGTTCACTATCGTGGCCACGTCTCTCAACAGCACCGGTGAGCCGTTGCGGAACGCGACTACGACATTCTGATAGCCATCTGCCTCGGTGATCTGATCGTTGGCATCGATCTGATAATCCTGGCGGGGGCCGTCGAAGTTGCCTTTCGCCGCATTCACGCTGGTCTGCGTCAAAGCGGTGCGAACATCTTCCAGATTGATTCCGTACGAAGACAGCTTGACGGGATTCACCTGAATCCGCACCGCTGGCTTCTGGCCGCCGCTGATGCTGACGAGTCCGACGCCGTTGAGCTGCGAAATCTTCGGAGCCAAGCGTGTGTCAATCAAATCCTCCACCTGCGACAGAGGCATGGTGTCGGAGGTGATGCCCAAAGTCAGAATCGGCGCATCGGCAGGGTTGGTTTTGTTGTAGACCGGAGGGACCGGCAAATCGGAAGGCAGATAGCTTTGCGCCGCGTTGATGGCCGCCTGCACTTCTTCTTCGCCAACATCGAGATCGAGCGACAGATTAAACTGCAAAACAATGATAGAGACGGTCGCCGCGCTGGTGGAGGTCATTTGGTTGAGGCCTTGCATCTCGCCAAATTGCCGCTCCAGCGGCGCAGTCACGGTTGTGGCCATCACGTCCGGGCTTGCCCCGGGGTAGAACGTCAGCACCTGAATCGTCGGATAATCGACCTCAGGCAGCGCAGAAATGGGCAGTTGCGTATACGCCACGATGCCAACGAGAAGAATCGCCGTCATCAGAAGGATGGTGGCGACCGGTCTCAAAATAAAAGGACGCGAAGGACTCACGGCGCATTCCCCTCAATCGAGGAACTTGGCGGGGGTGTCTTCGTAATCGTGACCTTCGAGCCGTCCTGCAGTTTTTCGAAGCTGCTGTTGGCGACGACTTCGCCCGCATTTACACCAGTCACGGCCGTGTTTCCTTCGTTCGAAACACCGGTCTTTACGGAGCGTACCTTTGCCTGGTCATTCTGGATGACATATACAAACGCCTCGCTGCCATTGTGCTGGATCGTGGAACTGGGCAGCAGAATCTGATCGTGCAGGGTTTTGACCAGCAGACGCGTGTTTACGAATTCATTGGGATAAAGCTCACTTTTTTTGTTGTCGTAAAGTGCGCGGACTTTGAGCGTGCCGGTGCTGGTGTCAATCTGGTTGTCGTAAGAAATAATCTTGCCGGTAGCAATGCGATGTTGGTTGGCTCGATCCCAAGCGTCGAGAGGAAGACCCACTCCACGGTGCGGCTGCCCCATCACCAACGGGAGACTGTCTTCCGAGATCGTAGCCACAACGGTGATCGGCTCAGTTTGGGCGACTACAACCAGAGTCGTTGTGGCGCTGGCGGTCACGAGGTTTCCCGGATCTACGAGCCGCAATCCGACGCGGCCGTTGATTGGCGAAGTAATGTGGCAGTAGGCAACCTGCACCTGGTCATAACGCAACGTGCCTTGATCGTTTTTTACAGTCCCTTGATACTGCTTAACGATCTGTTCCTGATCTTCCAGCGTTTGCCGTGGAATGGCATTTCGCGCCCACGCATCCTGATAACGCTTCAGATCCATCTCCGCCTGCGCCAGCAGGTTTTGGTCGCGTTCCAGCGCGCCTTCTGCCTGCGTGACCTGCGCTTCATAAGGCCGTGGATCGATATCGATGAGGGGTTCGCCCTTGCGCACGAACTGACCCTCTTTGTAGTGAACGGCGGTGATGACTCCGGTGACCTGCGCCGTGATGGAATCTGTGTAGAGCGCGGTCGCCGTGCCAATTGCGTTCAGGTAGACGCCGATGTCGCCTTTCTGAGCCGTTGCGGTGGTGATTGTCACCGGTCCAGAGAAAGCACGGCGGCCGGCGCCTCCGGCGCTCTGCGCGTTTTGCGTTTGCTGCCCGTGCATGCCCCAGTAGATGACTAGGCCAATCGCTATGGCGATCACGGCCCATAGCCAGTACTTTCTCTTTCGAGGTGCCGGTGGCTCGCCTTCGGGAAGTTGACGATTGGGAGGAATATGGTTGGTGGGTGCTTTCTCGTCCATGTGTTTTTTATCGTAATCCGTTACCGTCTTTGCTGGCAGACGCTATCACAACATTTACGAAATATTACACTTGGCGATCTCGATTTTCTCCGGTGGAACGTTCTGATTCAGGCGAAAAAAATTGCGGGGATCATAGTGCGTTTTGACCGCAACCATGCGCTCCCATCGTTGCTGGTAGGCCTCGCGGACTCGGTCTTGCTCGTCGCCGCTCATGAAATTCACGTAGACACCCGGCTTCATGGCCGGCCGCAGCTTTTCGAAAACGGAGCGAATCCAGGAAATGTGCCGAGCGTCAGCGTGGGCGTCCGGCCAATTCGCCAGCAGGTTCGTGATGAATGGTGCGCCGCGGTCGCCAAATGCGGTTTCGTTCGCATCCACCTGGGCGGCTGCCCCACCCAGGAAAGCGACTTCGATCTGAGTCTCGGGTGAGGGAATCGTAGTGAGTGCGTCGAGGAAGCGATCGATCGTGACGTCGTCAAGACTGGTAAAGTAGCCCGACTTCGTGTAGTAACGGCGGCCATGCGGAAAGTCGGCGTCAGCCATGGTTTGTAAGTTGAGATAGGACACGGTTTGGTTGCGCACAGAATCGGGATGGCACAGGGAAAAAACGCGCTGAAAATAGAGTTCAGCGGCTTCAGGAGCGCCAGTCCAAATCACCGAACTGCCAGCCACGGGCCGCCCGCGAAGCTGTGGCGGAACTTTGTTCCTGTGCGGAGCGAGGCGAAGGTCAAGATTCCATTTCAGGTCGAAAGGAGCGTTGGCCATGAAGTCCCGCCAGCACTCGAGAAGCTCGCGGATGTTGGCCTCAGGAGTCAGGCCTTCGGCGAGTACGACTGAGCTCAGGGGATGGAGTTTCAGTTGGAATTCGGTGACGATTCCAAAGTTGCCACCGCCGCCGCGCAGAGCCCAGAAGAGATCCTCATTCTCCTTTGCATCGGCATGCACGACGGAGCCGTCAGCGGCGACGAGAGTAAATCCTTCCACGTTATCGCACGACAAGCCAAATCGGCGCGTAAGCCAGCCTGTGCCGCCACCGAGAATCAGCCCGGAAGCGCCAGTGTGAGAAACGACTCCTGACGGAAAGACCAGCCCCGCTTTCTGCGTCGCCGTATCGATCGAACCCAGGAGGCAGCCTCCGGCAACGCGGGCCTGGCGTGCATCCGGATCGACGGACACATCGCGCATTCTCGAAAGGTCGATCACCAACCCGTCATCGCAGGTGCTGAAGCCCGCGAGGCTGTGGCCTCCACAACGGACGGCGGTAAGAACGCCAATGTCGCTCGCAGTTCGCACCGCCGTGCGGACATCGCTCACATCAACGCAGCGCGCAATTAGACCGGGCCGCCGCGCAACCATGCCATTCCAGATTGTGCGAGCCTCTTCGTATCCGGGATCGCTTGCGCGCAGAAGATCACCTTTGAATTGACCACTCAGCGCAGAGTAGGCCTCTCGGCAGGCTTGAGCTTGTTCACCACTGTCTTGCGGAGTGTTGCTCTGGCTCGGCATAAGATCTGCAGGACTATCGTGCGGTCTTGATTTCCCGGTTGCGAAAATACAGAAGAGTGATGAGTCCCAGAAAAACAGAAAATGCCGGGACCGACCATCGCAGCCCATCTACGAAAAAGGTTGTTATCGAAATTGCGACGAGCGAGACAATACCGGCTACGGTAAAAAACGGATGCGCCCTGAGGCGCATTGGCAAATTTAGGAGCTGTTCGCGAGCGATGGCTTTGCGAAAATGGAGATGGCTGTTGAGGATCACCAGCCACACGAAAAGCATTCCGGCCACTGCGGTTCCGTAAAGCATGAGAAAGGCGTTTTTCGGGGCAAAGAACGCCAGCAGGATAGCGGCAATCATTCCCGTGGTTGAAGCCAGCAGCGCGCGACGCGGCACGCCGTTGCCGCTCACCTTTCCTATCCAATCCGGGGCGTAGCCTTCCCGGCCAAGAGAGAACACCATGCGCGTCGAAAGATAGAGGTTCGTGTTCACGCTCGAGAGGGCTGCCGTGAGCACCACGAAATTCATCATCGCGGCGGCAAAGGGTATGTGCGCTGCGGAGAATGCGATCACGAAGGGGCTGCCCGAAAGACCCGACGAACCAGTGCTCTGATTCCAGGGAACCATCGCAACCATAATGGCAATCGCGAGCACATAAAAGAGGATGAGCCGCCAGACGATGTTCCGCATGGCGCGAGGTATGGTGACTTCGGGACGTTCGGCCTCGCCAGCAGTTACCGCGAGGACTTCCACTCCCATATAGCTGGTGATTGTGATGGTGAGCGAAAGCCACACTCCTTTCCATCCTGCCGGAAGAAATCCTCCGTGCTGGGTCAGGTTAGCCCATGCGGTTCCCCCGCGAGATCCGTCGCCGAAAACCAGAAAGAGTCCGACCATGATGAACGCTATGATGGCCGTGACTTTGATCATGGCAAACCAGTATTCAAACTCGCCGAGGCGGCTTACCTGCATGGAATTCAGCGCCACCAAGCCGGCGGAAACCAGCACCACCCAAATCCACTGTGGAACGTTCGGAAACCAATAGGAAATGTATATGCCGGCGGCTGTGACTTCAGCGCCGATGGCGATGATCTGCGCAGCACCGTAAGTGGCGCGAACCGAAAATCCTGCCCAGGGATTGAGATAGGTTTCCGCATAAACTCCAAACGCTCCCGCGACCGGGTGCACAACGGCCATTTCCGCCAACGCGTACGACATAATCAACGCAATCCCTGCGCCCAAAAGATAAGAAAGTATGACGGCTGGGCCAGCTAATCGAATGGTAACGCCGCTCCCCAGAAACAGGCCGACCCCGATCGCCCCACCGATGGCCATCATCGTGAGCTGCCGCTGGTTGAGGCTGCGACGCAGGGCCTCGGGCTCATTCGCTAGAGATATTTCCGGCACAGGAGCGGCCCCGATGACGGTTCGTAGTTGATCATTCATGGCTGGCAATGCCGGGAGGGGCATTGGCTAGAAGATGCATGTTCTTCTTGAGAATCTCCACCACAGCGTTCACGTCATCGAGTGTGTTGTAGACGTGAAACGAGATCCGCAGGCCGTCGAAACGGTTGGAGGCGACGATGCCGTTTTGTGCCAGCTTTTGAAGCAGTTGGCCTGAATCCTGGCATTGCAACACCACCAGCGGTCCGGAGCTTCCGGCTGGAGTTTTGGCGAGAATGCCCAGATCGCGCACACGATTCAAAAGCGATTGCGTGAGATTCTCGACATGACCGGCCACCTGTTCCACGCCTATCTCTTGCAGCATCTGAAAACCGGGCATCGCGGCGTACACATTGGGCACTGAAGGAGAGCCCGATTCGAATCTGCGCGCGGTCGGGGAAAGCTCGAAGTGCTGGGGATTATAAGCAAATGGATTCGCTTGCCCGAACCATCCAGTCACAGAAGGCGCGAGTGACGGAAGAATTTCTTTGCGAACGTACAGGAACGCGAGACCGGGAGGTCCAAGAAGATATTTGAGAGTTCCGGTCAAGTAAAAATCGAGGTTCATCGCTTTCACGTAAACTGGACGGGTGCCGCAGTCCTGATAATCATCGAGCATGACCAGAGCACCGGCATCGTGTGCCATTTTCTCGATCTCGCCGACTTGTGTGCGAAACCCGTTCTTGAAGCAGACGTGGGTGAGAGGCACGATGAGCGTGTTGCGGTCGATTAGTTTTTCGTAATTCGCTGCCGGAATCGAATTTCCTTTCGCTTTGGCGAATTGCACATCGGCGCCTCGAACCCGTTGCGCGAGCCAGACGTGGCCCATGGTGGGAAACTCGAACTCACCCATGACTACCTTATTGCGCCCGCGGAAATTCAATGCGCTGGCGATACCGTTAATGCCCGCTGAAACGCTGGTGACGATGGCAACCTCATCCGGGCTCGCGTGGATGAACTTTGCAAAAGCGGCTCGTGCCGCCTCACAGCGTTCGACCCACGTTTCCCAGGGCGAACCGTGCTCATGCCAGCTCGAGATGAACTGGTTCAAGCCGCTTTCAACGGCATCCGACAGGGCGCCTTGCGAACAAGAATTGAGGTAAATTTTGTGCTGGAAAATCTTGAACCGGGATCGAATCGCGAGAACTTGCTTGTCAGTCAGCATAAGCGTGTAATGTCGGCCAGGGCACTGCCGAACTCGCGCCCGCCGATATTTGTGGGCGGGAGTTCTTCGAGCGGCATCTTCCGCCGCCGTGGGCTAGAATATCTGTTTTCGTTTCCCAGGTAAAAGCCGGCGTGACGCCTGGCATTCACACCTGCAAAGAGCGTACATGCCAGTATCTTTAGCCAGTTCCAAAGTCGTCTTCGATGCTCTGAAAAAGTGTGATGTCCGGCTGGTGTCGGCGCTGCCGGAGACCTGGCTGGTGCACCTCATTCGCATGGCGGACGACGACCCGGAGATAACTCTGGTACGCCTGGCAAAAGAAGAAGAGGGAGTCGGCATCTCGGCGGGAGCGCACTTCGCCGGCGTCAGGTCTGCCATGCTGATGCAGAACCACGGATTTCTTGCGTCGATCAACGGCATCGTTTCCTTCGCCCATCTGTACAAAATTCCCCTGCTCATGCTCATCAGCTACCGCGGCAGTTTCGGCGAGCGCGACCCGTGGCAGACACAGGGCGGAAACGTTACGGAATCGCTGTTGCGTGCCATGAACATTCCTTACTCTTTTCTCGACCGAATCGAGACCGTCGAGAAGCGGATCCGGCAGGCGCAAACTCTTGCCGAAAGCAGCCTGCAACCCGTCGCGCTTCTGCTTACGCGCGACCTGATGTGGGAGGAGTGATGCTGCGCCTCGATTGCCTCCGCGCCATTTATTCTGAGTTGGAAAACTGTCTGGTAGTTACGATCATGGGAGCCAGTGCGGCTGAATTGCATTCGCTGGGCCACCGTCCGAATTTCTTTTATCTTCAACACGCCATGGGGCTCGCCTCTTCGACTGGACTGGGCCTGGCCTTGTCGCTGCCGGACCAAAAAATAGTTGCCTTCGACGGCGACGGTTCGTTGCTGATGAATCTGGGTAGCCTGAGTACGATGGCGCGTTACCGGCCCGGTAACCTTGTCCATGTTGTATTCGACAACGAGAGCTTGCTGTCGGTCGGCGGCTTTCCGACTGCCACCGGCACAGGCACGGATTTGGAAGGGATCGCTCGCGCATGCGGGATTCTGAAGTCGCTCACGGTGCGCACGGTAGAGGATTTCATGACTACCGTGAGAGACGCGTTGCGCGGGGACCAACTGACCACTATCGTTGCCAAGGTCGAAGCGACCGGCCCAGGCGGATATGTCACCGATCTCTCATTGTTGGAAAATCGCTTCCAGTTTCAACGGCATATCCAGTCGCTGAAGCAGGGGTGATCTAGCGGCGCCCGCCACACGCCAGAAGATTGTCTGCCAACGATACGTAATCGCTAAGAAGGAGTGCGAATGTCTCAAGTCCTGGCTCAACTGCTTGAAGAACTCGCTACTGGCCGGCTGCGCGTGGTGGACCTCACCCAACCTTTGAGTCCGCAGACACCGTTGCTGCCGCTGCCACCGCAGTTCAACAACACGCCCGCATTCAAAATCTGGGAACTATCTCACTATGACGAGCGCGGTCCCGCCTGGTACTGGAACGGCTTTGAGACCGGCGAGCACACCGGCACTCATTTCGATGCGCCAGTGCACTGGGTATCAGGGAAGGATCTTCCCGATAACTCTGTGGACTGTATACCGCCGAAAAAGTTTTTCGGCCCTGCTTGCGTGATCGACCTTAGCGCCGAAGCAGGACGCGATCCGAATTATCTCCTGCCTCCAGAGCGCATCGTGCAATGGGAACGGGAGCACGGCCGCATCCCGCCGGGCGCGTGGGTTCTGTTGCGCACAGACTGGTCGAAGCGGAAGGACCCCAAGGACTACATCAACGCGAAGGAAAACGGCCCTCACACACCCGGATTAGCCCGCGAAAGTTCAGCGCTGCTGGCGCAGGAACGAGACGTGTTAGGCGTCGGCGTTGAAACGGTTGGGACCGACGCAGGTCAAGCCTTCTCGTTCGATCCTCCCTTTCCGAACCACTACCTCATGCACGGCAGCGGTAAGTTTGGTTTGGCCAGCCTATGCAACCTGGATCAACTTCCGGCGACAGGGGCCATCGTCATCGCTGCGCCTTTGAAAATCGTGGGCGGATCCGGCAGTCCGCTGCGAGTCATTGCGATTACACCGTGAAGACGAGTCCTCTACGCGTGCTCTCCGTAGCGATATCCAAGATGGTCAGCCCCGGTTGTTGAAAATCCCGATTACCCTTATTTAAGGGAACCCACGATGTTCGAACCAACGCCGACGAATCACGATTAGTCGTCGGGGTGTTGTCCGTTTTCGGTACAATATTCCACACATCGGGCCCAAAAGAGAGAGCTCTCAGCAGTCCTATTTTAGGGGAAGTCGTTATGCCTCTTCTCAGCTATGCTCAGCCCGGCCTCACGCTTGCCATTTCACAAACGCCTTCACAACCGGTCCGCGACCTTCAGCACGACTTGCGTTCACTTGGATACCTGATCGGTCATATAGATGGCGAGTTTGGACCCGCCACCGCAAAATCAGTTCGAGCACTGCAGTTTGACCTGCTGCATAATGCAGGCACGAGCTCGCAGGGCGACGGCTCAGCCCCGGTGGCCGTAACGAAGTACAATCGAGGCCGTGTCACTGCCGTCACAGGAGTGGTCGATCAGAATCTCGTTGCATGCATCTCTGAGATGCTTGACGACTCTGCCTACCCCAAGTTGCCTTCATCAGGTTCGCCGCGTACCGATAACGAGCAGGCGATGCAGGCCATCTCCTCAGCCGGTGGAAGGGGACGGGTTCCATTCCCATTTCTTTATGGCATCCTGATGCAAGAGAGCGGGGGCGAGCACTTCCACGTTCCGCTCGCCGGTGATTCAGATACGTTTGTAACCGTGGGTTGCGACACTAATGATGCCGCCAATCCCGAACACATTACGTCACGGGGATTTGGCATCGGCCAGTTCACGCTGTTTCACCATCCGCCCACAACAGGAGAAACCAACGGCTTCATTGCGAATCCGGTCGGAAATGTCACGCAAGCGATTGGGGAATTGCGCGAAAAGTTTGACAAGTACGTGGTGGGCCCTGCGGACAACGCTGACGATCGCCTCCATGAGGTCGGCAATGCACCGCTTCGCCTGTGCAAGTTCGATCCTACGGATCCACTGTACATGCGCGACTGCATAACCTGCCTGCGTCAAGCCGGAACACAACAGATCGTGGCAGGGGAAACACCCCTATATGAGGGCGCCGCAAGCAAGTACGAGCAAACACAGTACCATCGAGGCAGCTATAACGATGTACCTATTCGTAGAAACATTCTTTGCGACTGGCCCTACGCAGTGAGGCGGTACAACGGGTCCGGCCCGAATTCATACGACTATCAAGCCGAGGTGTTGTTGAAGGTCTTGAGTGTTCCCCCGCGGCTGGCATCGCGAGATAGCGAGCAACCCGATGCAAAGGTGCTATAGCTTGGATGCAATTTCGTGCGTTCGGATGGGCTTAGGCCCGCCACTAGAAATTGACTTTCATCGAGAACTCGATCACGCGCGGCGAACCCAGCGCAAAAACACCGGAGCCGAGGCCCAAGCGGTTGCTCGCTGGCTGCTCGCCTGCCGTTCCATTGATTGACCCGACCGCGCCGCTCAAAACCCCACTCAAAGGATTTGCCGGTCCGTCGAAATTGGAGAAATTCATTACGTTGAAGAACGAGACTCCCGGCTGTATCGTGACGCTCTCCCGGAATTTGTAAATCCAATTCAAGCTCGTGTCGAAGGCGCGCAGCCAGCCCATGCCCGCTTCGTTGGTGGGCGCGAGAGCCTGCGGTTGTTGAACCCCAAGGAAGCCGGGCGTTTGCAGTTGGCCCAGCGTAAACAGTCCCGCATTGATCAGCGCCTGCCCGGCAGGGGTGGGCTGGCCGGCGTCGGTATTGTTGTAATTGGTGATGTATGTGTTGATGTTCTTCGCGTTGACGCCGTGGCCAAAAGAGCCGATGTTGGTTCCCGGAAGCACATCTCCATAACCGCCGTTGGAAGCGTAGCTGCCGTCGCCCGTGCCGTCGCCCGTGATATCGGTGACGAAAATTCCTCCGGGCTGGCCAGTTGGATTGAGGGTAAGCGTGACAGGCAGCGGACTATAGAAATGTCCAATCAAGCCCAAGCGGAAGTGCAGGGGCAGATCCATGGTGCCGCCGAAGGAAATCTGCTGTTTGCGGTCGAGGCCATTGGGCCCGAGATAGTACTGGGGCTTGTTGAAATCGGTGGCGATATTGATGAAGTCGTTGTCCTGCGCCGCCGCAACATAGCGTTGTAACTGATACGAAGCTTGCATATCGAGATTGGAAACGCCGCGGAAGGGATGGTCCAGGCGCTGTTTCAGAGACAACTGGAGAGCGTTGTTTTTCGCGAATCCGATGGGAAAGAGCATCTGATTCGAGCCGACATTGGGATTGATGCCCGGAAACGCGGCGCCGGTGGCGGGAGTAAGACAAGTGCCATTGGCTCCTCCGCACGTGAAAGCTGCCGGAAATCCGCCCAGCGCAGAATAACCGGAATCGAGTCCGCCGGCCAGCGGAGTACCGTCGGCGGCAAATTGTGGTGAGGCAAAGCTGGGCATGGTCGCCCCATTGGCAATGGCGCAGTTGATGGCGGCGGCCGAATAGCCGCCCCCACATCCGAAAGATGCTGTGGTTACGGCGATGGCGTTCCGGGCTGCGGGGATATTGAGAAAGCGCGCGTCGCCCACGTGGTTCGTGTCTATGGCGATCAGCGTGTGGGTTTCGATGTTGCGCAAATAATCGGCGGTAAAGACCATGCCCGGCCGTATCTCATGCTGGATGCCGATGTTCATTTGCAGGGAGCGCGGGCTGACGTAGCTGGGAGCCAACAGATCGGTACCCGTCGAATCGAGGCCGGCGGTTAATGCGTTTCCGATAAAAGATGGATTGCTGGCCGGGCCTGCCGTCACTGTGGCCGCTTGATATTGCGCTTGCAGTGCGGCAATGCTAGCTGCGGCCTGTCCGATCGGTTCTCCACAGAAAGAGGGACTGACCGTCCCGCCTCCCGGCATCGACAGAGCAACCGGGTTTCCGCCGGAGCATACTGTCGTATCCGCGAGGAACAGTCCTGAAGGCAGCCGCGCTGGGCGGTCGAACTCGATATTATTCCAGATGGAGTTCTCGTAGAAAAGTCCGATGCCGCCGCGGATGACTGTTTTTCCTCTTCCCTTCGGATCCCATGCCACGCCTAACTGTGGGGCCAAGTTGTGGTTGGGCTGACTCACTCGATCTTGCAGATTCGAATAGTACTGGTTGTTGAATTGAGTCAGGGCTGAGATAGCGCCGAGGTCACTGTCGGTCCGGCCGGTATCGCGCACGTAACGTAGGCCGAGCGAGATTGTGAGATTCGGGCGAAATTTCCAGGCATCCCCAAAGTAAAACGAGATTCGATTGTCCGGCCCACTGGCGCCTGCCGGAAAGCCGAAGCCTGGAATCTCAGAAGCGTAACCTTGTCCGTTTCCCAACGCCACAGTGTTCGCGGGATAGTTCAACGGATTGGCCGCGCCGCCGGGCAGCGCCAGACACGCCGCGTTACAATCCGATATCCCCGCGTTCACCGCGGGCCCCAGGGCCAGAAAGCTGGCGAAGCCTCCGCCGAAAATGTGATTCCATCCGCCGCCGTAGCGAAGAATGTGCGAACCGATGGCTCGGCTGCCATCGTATTTGACTTGGTGATTCGATTGGTAGGTTTGCTGCGGCGCCAGAAAACTTGGTCCTGAGCAGAAATAGTCTGCGCCCGCAGTAAGACAGTCGGGATCGGTGCCGATTGCCAGCTCGAGGTTTGGCACAGGATCGAAAATGGAGCTTCCCTTCGTCACGTCAACAATGCCGTTGCGGAACTTCATATATCCGAAGCGGATGCTGTGCGTGAAGGTACCGGTATTGAAATCCAGGCCCAGCGCGTGGTTCGGTGTGTGGTCTACGTTGGCAAAAGGCTGGTAGGAATCGGGAATGAAAGCCAGAACATCTTTGTTCTCGTCATAAGAGAAGCGGTAAAAAAACTTATAGTTGTTGGTGATCTGCCAGTCCAGGCGCCCCACCGCTTCCGCCTCGCGAAATGGAGAATCGTAGTTGCCGGTGAGCGCCGCGAACGGCCCGCTGGGCAAAACTGGATTGAGCAAATCCTGCTTGGTTCGTTCCGCGTCGAGGAAAAAGAACAGTCTGTCTTTTAGGATAGGACCGCCGAAATTGCCCCCGAATTGGTTGCGCTGGAAGTAATTGTCGCTGGCCGCTGGCAAGTTGGCATCCAGATCTTGATCGCGAAACGCGTAATAACCTTCTCCATGAAACCGGTTCGTGCCCGATTTGGTGGTAACGTTGACCGAACCGGAAGACGTGAGCTCAGTTGAGAGGTCAAGCGATGACTGCTGCGTCTGAAACTCTTGAATGTCGCTGGCCGGGACATTTTGCGTTGTGGTTCCCACGGTTTCATCGCTGATGTCGAGGCCGTCAACTTCAATGCGGGCGGTACGCCCAAAGCGTCCTCCAAAAGAAATAGATGAGAAGCCATTCTTGGTGGGATCGAAATTCCCCCCGTCCTGAATTTGAACTCCCGGCTCGAGTTGCGCGAGATCGAGAAAGTTGCGGCCATTGATGGGAAGATTTTCAATCTGGTCGCTGGTGAGTACGCCCTCGACTGTGGCCTGTTGAGAGTTCACGGCAACGGTCGTGCTTTGCACTTCGACCACCTGCGTGGATTGCCCAACCTGCAGCTTGATGTTGCCCGCCGCCGTCTCCCCCACCTGCACCGTGACTGCAATTTCCGCCGTTTTGAAGCCCTGCGCTTCCGCTCGCAAAGTGTAATTGCCTGGCGTCAGCGCACCTGAGGTGTAGGCTCCGGCCGAGGTGCTGTGCACGGTGATGACGCGTCCGGTCGACTTGTTGGCGATAGAAATCTTTGCACTGCCCACCACCGCACCTGAGGGATCAGTAATCACTCCCTGAATGCTGCCGGTGGAGATGGTAGTCTGTCCGAAAGAAAAGAGAGAGCAGAACAGGATGAACGACAGGCAAACAGATCCAAGAAAAGTCATAGCAAGACGGTGCGTGGACGGCATTGGGGCCCTTTCCTTACATCTCGGTCGGGACTGAACCAAGATGATTTCGGTCTCTACTGAAAATGAAAAGGAGATTATCTTATATCGACTCACGACTTACGAGGCGGAAAAATCAGAGGCGGCACTAAGAATTACGCAATACGAGTGTCTGGAGGACCAGATCTTGCCCCATCACTCGAAACGTGGGAATCCGCACCATGAGGCCAGCCCATTCGCTGTGTACAACCAAGGGAATGCGATGGCCAGGGAAATAGGTATTTCCCAGAAGCGGCGAAGAACAGAATCCTTTATATTGCAACACAACTCTGTTTAAACGGTAAGCGCCATTGTTGCCAATCCCGAAGCCAGTCAGTCCTTGTCCAAGTATTCTTCGGGCACGTCATCCTCAGAAACCTCGTGCGTGTGGACTTCTCGTTCCTGATCATCGTCGGCCTGTTCGACACCGGCCACGACATCAGCCTCGAAGGCATTCCCTTCCTCCAGCAACTCGTTGACGCTTTCCGAATCGGCGCCTTCAATATCTCGCAATCCCTGCAAGTCTCCTGATTGTGCGCCCGAACGAGCTTGCGCTGGCCGCTCCTCGAATCCCGCAATTTGCTGTTTGCGCTGCTTGCCGGCTTTCTGGGAGCGGGTCTTCGGTCTTTTGTTTGCTGCCGCTCTTTTTGCAGATTCTTTTTTGGCTGCGCCTCTGGCAGTCGAGCTCTTCCTGCTGAAAGCTCGTTTGTTAGAAGCTTGCTTGGAGCTTTTCGCTTTTTTGGTCTTTTTCTTCGTAGCCATTTGGGCCAGTCTAGCATGATGAACACTGATCCGGCATGCGTTGGTGCCACTCGGAGTGCGCTATTCGTTTGGCTTCCAAGTTTCGAATCTGGGCGGGGATTTATCGCCATGTTGCGTCGCTGGTTCCCGAGAGGGCACGGTCCAGGTAGGTCGCGGCACTGATTAGCGAGAGATGGGTGAACGCTTGAGGAAAATTCCCCAGGTGTTGTCCATTGGAACCCAGTTCTTCCGCATAAAGACCGAGATGATTGGCGTATCCCAGGAGCTTTTCAAATAGAAGCTGTGCTCTTTCCAAGCGGCCGGCGCGCGCCAGGCATTCAACGTACCAGAAGGAGCAGGCGGTAAAGTGCCCCTCCCCACCGGGAAGGCCATCCACGTGAGTGCGGTCCGCTTCGTATCGACGGACCAGGGTGTCTTCGATGAGAGTCTTTTCTAGTGCTTTCAGGGTCGAGAGCCACATTGGGTCGACGGGGCTAATGAACCTCATCATGGGCATCAACAACACGGATGCATCCAAGTCCTTCGTGTTTTTCGCTTGCACAAATGCCTGCAGCTCCTCATCCCAGAAATTCGTAAAAATATCGTTTTGGATTTCGTCTCGAGTGCGCTGCCATGCTTCGATCGGGCCCGGGAGCGAACGCCGCTGTGCGAGCCGCACACCACGGTCGAAGGCGACCCAGCACATCAGCCGGGAATGTAGGAACTCTCTGGCCCCGCCGCGAACCTCCCATATTCCTTCGTCGGGGCGCTGCCAGTTCCTTCCCAGCCACTCCAGCACGCGCTGAACGTTGTTCCATCCCGCGTGCGAAATGGGGTTGCCGTATTTATTTGCCAGGTATACGGAATCCATCATCTCGCCGTAGATGTCGAGTTGAAGCTGTTTGTAGGCGGCGTTTCCGATACGTACGGGACGCGAATTCTCGTAACCAGAAAGATGGTCCAGGGTGAACTCGTCAAGCTTTTGCCGGCCATCGATGCCGTACATTACCTGCAACGGCCCTCTCTCTGCATCATCGCTTAATCGTCCTTTCAACCAGTCGATGAAAGCCTCTGCTTCATTGACAAAGCCGAGCCGAATGAGCGCATAAAGCGTGAAGGCAGCGTCCCGCAACCAGGTGAACCGGTAATCCCAATTACGCACTCCTCCAATCTTTTCTGGCAGCGAGAAAGTGGGGGCGGCAATCAGTGACCCGTGCTCCCGGCTGATAAGCAGTTTCAGCAGCAGCGCCGAGCGCTGAACCATTTCCCGCCAACGGCCCTTGTATTTCGATTTTGCCATCCATGTCTTCCAGAAACGAACTGTTTGCCGAAAACGCAGGTCGATAAGTTTCATCTCGGGCGGTTCGCCCTTGGGACGGGCGCTGCCTATGACGAATGTCGCGGTCTCACCGGCTTGCAGAGTGAAGTGGGAGAAAACATCTTGGGCGTGCCGCTTCAAAGCGGCTGTGGAGTACAGGCTCATGGGTGGGCAGGCATTGCTCGGCCGGGAAAAACATTGCGCTGCGCTCGTTCAGTTCCGTTCGGTGCGCCGACGTTGCATAGTTGAACCTCGGTTGGCAACGCATCGTAAAAGGAACGGTTCCCCGGATTACCGTTACCATCCGAACAATTTCGTTCGTTTCTGTTTTGCTTTCAATGGGCATAAAGTCGGTCAATTCAGCCACTCCTTCTTCCGCAAGAAATCGCGTAATAAGGATGTTTGTATCCGGCAAATAGAGCTGACGAATGCGCATGTCCGTCAGGTGTGGCTCGATTTGAAAGCGGCCTCCTTGTTTTTCATCCAGCAGAGAAGCAAATACGGTTGGGGAATCGAAGTCTGGATGGCAAAGAAAGTCGATGGATCCGTTCATGCCGACTAAGGCGATCGACTTCATATTGCCAATCACGCCGTAATTTTCAATCGGCTGGAAGGTCATAGGTCAAATTAGGGTCACACGTCAATTTCGATGCAAATTTTCGCACGGAGGCACCAAATCTATTCCTGAGGCAGCAACAGAGCCGATTTCTCACATTTTCCCGACACCGGTGCAACACATGATCAGCTGCGACGAAATTGTTGACCCACAAGGTTCATCGAATGGTTTCATAGCGCTTTGACAAGCGAACCAGGTTCTGTTCTGGTCATGAAAGATTTTAATCTGCGACACAATCAAATCTTATCCCGCGATGCCGGTATTCCAGCCATCTGCCTGTGTTTATTGAGGCAACACCAGCGAGGAGGCTGCGATACTGAGAAGCATAATTAGCTCGCCGAGCCTCTGCCACCGCTAAAATCACTTGACAACCCCCACCCGGCTAAACTATAAGCCCTTGGAAATGAAATAAGCGGTTAGACGTTGTGCGGGTTCTGACCCTTCGCCTGGAATTAACGAGCGACCTTAGCCTCAGACTCTGTGTTTTTGGGAGGAAACATGTATCTGAAGACGTGGTGTCATCGTCGTGTCGTTCTTGCTGGATTGTTGTTTGTGCTCGCGACTCTCTCCTCCTTTGCCGGGGTGACCGCCAGTATTTCAGGAACGGTGAAGGACCCGAGCGGCGCCTCCGTGGCCGGTGCCAAGGTCATCGCCACCAACGTGGCGACCAGCATCCAACAATCCCAGACCACCAACGAGCAAGGCTTTTACTCCTTCCAAACGCTTCCGCCCGGCACCTATACCCTCGACGTGCAGCAGGCGGGATTCAAAGCTTACCGTCAAACTGGCATTATCGTCGACGTCAACTCGGCGATCCCCGTCGATGTCGTCCTCCAGGTGGGACAGACGACTGAAAAAGTTGAAGTTGCCTCGGATGCGCTGCACGTGGAAACCGTGAACTCCCAGATGGGCGAGGTGATCGAGGGGAAGGAGATGACGGACGTCCCGCTCGTGACCCGCAGCTACACCGATCTGCTGGCGCTGCAGCCGGGTGTGGTTCCCACCGCCTCCGGCATGTCCGGCGCGTACGCGGGATCGTTCATTTCCGCCGGTTTCGCATTGCCTCCGGTATCGGGCGACCTGAACTCGGGCGCGCAATCGGTCAACGGCATGCGCGAGTCGGCGAATGCGTTCATCTTGAACGGCATTCTCGTGCAGGAAGTAGGCTACTCCGGAGCGGGCGCAATTCCAAATCTCGATTCGCTGGCCGAGTTCCGAATTCTCACCAACAACACCGATGCAGAGTACGGCAACTACGCCGGAGCGCAGATCAACGTCATAACTAAGTCCGGCACGAATCGATTCCACGGAAACGTGTTCGAATTCCTGCGAAACACGGACTTCGATGCCAAGAACTATTTCGACCAGAACGGGCGCGGAGCGTATCACCAGAATCAGTTTGGCGGAACCATCGGCGGGCCGATCATCAAGGACAAGTTATTCTTCTTCGCCGACTATCAGGGCAATCGCGTGATTCAGGCGGTCCCCGAAACCATCGCCGGAGCGCCCAGCGCGGCGACTTTGTCAGGTGATTTTTCCGGCATCGCCTCCAGCCTCACCGGAAGCGTTGGCGCAACCGCAACGGCCTGGGCTAGCGAGCTTTCGACGCAACTGGGAGAGACGGTTACGACCGGAGAGCCTTATTATTTCCCAGGGTGTACCTCGTCTTCCCAGTGCGTTCTGCCTAACGCTCAGCTTTCGCCCAGCGCCTTCAATCCCATCTCGCAAAAGCTCTTACCCTACATTCAGCCGTCGAACGGCGCCATCGGTTCCGACGGTCTCGGGACGTTTTCCACCAGCTCCGGCGCGATCAACCTGAGCGACAACAAATTCAGCGGCCGCCTCGACGCCAACACTGGCGTAGCCGGACTCGTAACCGCCTATTATTACTTCGATCGCTACAACCGCATCGATCCCTACTGGTCCGGCAACGCGCCTCTATATCCCGGCTTCGCCGTCGATGGCAAGGGACAGACTCACAACATCAACATCGGCTCGACCAAGACTCTCAGCGCATCCAACGTCAACGAATTTCGCGTCGGTTATTTCCGCCTCGATACCACGTTCAACCGTCCGCTGGGTGGAACCAACACCACGCTTGCCGCACTGGGTTTTGCCTCGGGCGCAAACGGCGCTCCTGGAATCTATCCCGGAACTCCCAGCGTAGAAGGCGTACCGGAAATCGACTTCAACAACTTCGTCATCGGCGTGCCTAGCCGTCCGAATCAGCTGATCGACAACATTTATCAAATCATCGACAACTTCAGCCACATCGTCGGCACGCACACCATTCGCTTCGGCGGGCAATTCCACTTCAACCAGCTGGAAGAGAATCTGTCGAACGTGGCTAACGGAAATTATTTCTTTGGATCGAATTTCAGCGGCCAGCCCAGCGAAACGGGAAGCGATGTGGTGGATTTCCTGTTAGGCGCTCCCTCTTCGTACGTGCAAGGCCAATCGTATCCTTCTTACGGACGCAGCTTTTATTTCGGAATGTTCGCGCAAGATAGCTGGCGCGCACGCCCGAATCTTACGCTCAATTACGGCTTGCGCTATGACGTGAGCTCGCCCTGGTGGGAAAAGTACAACGAGATTCAAACTCTGATTCCGGGCGAACAATCGGTCGTTTTTCCCGGTGCGCCTACCGGCTGGGTCTTCCCCGGCGATCCGCACGTTCCGCGCACTCTGGCGCCAACTCGCTGGAACAACTTCGCTCCACGCCTCGGACTCGCCTACTCTTTCGGGGACCATGACGGCGTCCTCGGAAAACTCCTCGGCAAGACCGGCGAGTCGAGCATTCGCGCCGGATACACCTTCTCCTATGCGGCCTTCGAAGGCGCAACCGACTTCAACGAAATCGGCGACGCACCCTTCGGCGACTACACCGGGCAGAACGAAAGCACATTCGCGGCTCCATTCAAAAATCGCGCTAGCGGGCAAGTGAGTCCAAACATCTTCCCGGTATCTCCGCCGCCCAAACATTTTTCGGCAAGCAATCCGGGCAGCGGGCCGCCGTATGACACACTAGCGGAGTTCTTCACCGCCTTCGGCCAAATCAGCAGTTCGCCGGCTTTTTACAACGGCAATCGCCTACCCTACGCGGAAAATTACGAACTCTCTCTCGAGCGCCAGCTCACCGGCAAAGATCTGCTGACCGTAAGCTATGTAGGAACTCAGGGGCACCGTCTGCTATCTTCGGTCTCGGCGAATCCGGGCAATCCGGCGCTATGTCTCGCCACTCCCGGCTGCGGCCCCGGCGGAGAAAACAACATCTATGGGTCGGTGCTGGGCACGCGGTTTCCCTTCCACGGTGTTGTCGATCCCACGCTGGGCCCGATTGTGCCCTTCGGCAACGATTCGTACTTCATTACGTCGGGCATCTCTTCTTACAACTCCGCGCAAGTCAACTATCGCCACACCTCCGGCCCATTGCAGATGTTGCTCGGCTACACTTACAGCCGGTCGTTTGACGATTCCTCCGGATACGGCGAGCAGTACAACCCGATCAATCCCCGCCTCAGCCGCGGACTATCGGCCTTCGACGCGACCAACAACTTCGTCGTGAGCTACAATTACACGCTGCCCTTCGATCACTTCGGCGGACCAAGGCAGCTCACGCACGGCTGGGCTCTGAGCGGAATCACGCGCTTCACCACCGGCCTGCCGGTCACGCTGGTGGAAACCGACGATCACTCGCTGCTCGGCACCGCCTTTGGCGGACCGATCGTGCTTCCGGTCGATACACCCGATCTCGTCGCGCCGGTTCACACCATGAATCCGCGCGATTCCACTTCTCATTATTACTTCGATCCCGCGTCGTTCGCTTCTTCCCCCATCGGGCAGGAAGGCGATGCGCGCCGCCGCTTCTTCCACGGGCCCGGCATCAATAACTGGGACATGGCTCTGGTGAAAGATACGCACATCACCGAGAGCCTGAATGTCCAGTTCCGCGCCGAGTGGTTCAATATTTTCAATCACACGCAGTTCCTGGGGCCGAGCGGAATTTTCGCCGGTTCCAGTTCGCTCGGCAACTTTGGCCAGGTAACCGCCGCGGCTGCGCCTCGCATCGGCCAGCTTTCCCTGAAGTTCAACTTTTGAGGGGGTGTAAGACTAGCTGTACAACTATTCGGGGAACTCCAGGGTTCCCCGAATTTTTCGCCCGGAACTACCTTTTGTCATTTCATTTTTTGTCTTTTGTCATTCCGAGCGAAGCTTGAATCTGCTCTTCTGCGGTAGCAACCGAGATCCCTCGGGATGACAAAGCCAGGAGATCACAAAGCAAATCAGGGGAAGTCTGATGTCAGCCGTTCTAGCCGCAACCCTAATCGAACCCGGACGCTACGAGATCCGCGAGTATCCCCTGCCGGATCCTGCACCCGGTTGTCTGCTGGTAAAGATGGAAGTGTCGGGAATTTGCGGCACGGACAAGCACACGTATCAGGGATATGTCGGGCAATATGGCGGGGCCGGGACGCCGCGCTCGGTGCCGTTTCCCATCATTCAGGGCCATGAAAATGTCGGTACCATTGCCGCCATCGGCGGGCATGGAAGGTATTTCGACTTTGAAGGAGTTGAGCTGAAGGTTGGGGATCGCGTGATCGTCGGTCCGAATGTGAGCTGCGGGACTTGTTACTATTGCCGCCACGATTTTCCTTACTACTGTTGCGAAAACACAGTCGATTATGGCAATAACATCAGCGCCAAGAATCCGCCGCACCTGTTCGGGGGATGGTCGCAATATTTGTACGTTGTTCCAGGCAGCTTTCTGGTCAAAGTGCCGGACGCCCTGCCTTCTGAGATCGCAGTTCTGACAGAAATCATGGCTGTGACGGTTGGCCTTGATCGCGCCAAGCAGATTTCGGCATTTCCCAGTGAATCGTTCCGCTTTGACGATTCTGTTGTGGTGCTGGGCGCGGGTCCGCTCGGGATGTGCTTCGTCATGAAGGCCCGCATGCTTGGCGCTGGAACGATCATCGCGGTAGATCTCTCCGAGTACCGCCTTGGCTTCGCCCGCAAGCTCGGAGCCGATCACGTCATCAATGCGTCGAAGACCACCGAGAAAGATCGTCGGGCGATGATCCGCGATCTGACCAGCGGGCGTGGTGCGGATGTAGTGGTCGAATGCGCGGGCGTTCCTGAAGCAGTTCGCGAAGGGCTGGAAATGTTGCGCATCTCCGGCCTTTTGGTCGAGGCCGGCAACTTCTCCGATATGGGCGAGATTTCCATCAGCCCGCATCGCCACTTGTGCGCGAAGAACGCGCGCATTCTTGGGGTCGGTGGTGAAGAGCCTGCAGCCTATGGCCCCAGCATGCGCCAGATGGCTCGTTACATGAGCCACTATCCGCTGGGCGATTTTGTGACGCATCGCTTCGGGTTGCGCGACGTCGACGCCGCGATGAAGAAATCGATGGCCGCTGATTCGATGAAAGTGGTAATCGATCCGTGGTCGTGAGTTCTGCAGTTTGTGCGCGATTGGCAATTTTGAAGTTGAAGACAATTTAGAATAGAGGACTTTTTCATGACAGACCTTGCATCTCGTTTTCACTTTGCATGTGCTCCCGATAGCTGGGGCGTGCTCGACTATCCCGGGCCTTCGTGGCATCAATCGTATGAAAAAATGTTGGACGAAATGGTCTGGGCTGGATACACCGGCACGGAACTTGGCCCTTATGGTTTTTTCCCGACCGATCCTGCCGTGCTAAAGCCTCAGTTCGATAAGCGCCATCTGAAGTTGCTCGGTTCGTTTGTGCCGGTAGTTCTCAGCGATCCAGCCTCGGCTGAAATCGCTGTGGCGCACATTCGCAAAGTGGGAGACCTGCTCTCGACTTTAAAGGCGCCATTTCTCGTGCTAGCCGATGCGCAGTCGGACGAGCGCAACCGAATCTCAGGCCGGGTTCCCCGCGACGGAAGCGCCGGACTTACTCCCGTGCAGTGGAAGAATGTTGCCAAGGTGGTGGAAGAAGCGGCCAAGGTTTCCGCCGACTTCGGGCTCGACTTGGTTTTTCATCCCCACGTTGCGACCTACGTTGAAACTCCGGAAGAGTGCGAGCGATTCTTCGATGTGACCTCACACACGGGGATAGGCCTGTGCCTCGATACCGGCCATTGCGAGTATGGCGGGGGAGATACTGTCACGGAGGCTTCGAAGTTCGCCACCGTGTTGCGGTTTCTGCACATCAAGGATGTCGACAACAAGATTCTCGAAGAGGCACGCCGTAAGAAACTCAACTTTGAGCAGGCGATTGAAGAGAAAGTATTCACGATCATCGGACAGGGCTCGATTGACTTTCCCGCTTTGTTCAGACTGCTCGACAAAAACAATTACACGGGCTGGATGGTGATCGAGCAGGATGTGAAATTCGGAGCGACGGTTATTCCGCCGGCAGAAAGCGTTGCGGCGAGTTTGCGTTACCTGCATGGTGTGGTGAGCGATCTCGAAGCAACGCCGACGCGGTAAATCGATCGCACGAATGCCGAAGATGAGCCCCGTTATGCCCGTTGAGCGAGAGGTCGAGCCGTGGCTTTAGAGGGTAGCCCTTCGTCGGAGATTGCAGCGCAGCCGCATCTGCTGCGCCGCCTCGGCCTTCTCAACGCGGTTTCCATCAACATGTCCAACATGGTGGGAACCGGGCCGTTCATCACGGTTCCAGCCATAATTGCGACCATGGGAGGTCCGCAGTCGCTCATTGCCTGGGGCGTCGGCGCGTTGCTTGCGATTGCCGACGGTTTGGTATTTGCAGAACTGGGAGCGGCCATTCCTGCTTCTGGCGGCTCCTACATTTTTCTGCGTGAGTGCCTCGGACGAAAAACGTGGGGCCACATGATGGCCTGGATTTTCGTCTGGCAATTTCTATTCAGTGGAACGTTGGAAATCGCCACCAGCAGCATCGGCATGGCGAACTACGCGGGGTTCATGTGGCCGCAATTAACGGCGCACGCATGGGGCATGAAATTACTAGCGGCGGCGATCACGGCCGTGGCTATGCTTGCGCTCTATCGCAAGATTCAGGATATCGCCCGGCTCATGCTCGTGCTCTGGATCGGCATGCTGCTGACTGCAGTCTGGGTGATTGTTAGCGGTATGACGCACCTCGATCCCAAACTCCTGCTCGACTTTCCACCGGGCGCATGGCGAATCGGTCTTCCCTTTATGCTGGGCCTGGGCAACGGCACGATGCTGGTGATGTTTAACTTCCTGGGCTACTACCAGATTTGTTATCTCGGGGATGAGGTCAAGCGGCCCGCGCGCGTGATTCCATTCGGCGTGATTTTCTCAATTCTGATTGTGGCCGTGATCGATTTCCTGATCTCGGTTAGTTTCACCGGCGTCGTGCCCTGGCGCGACATGGTGCAGCCGGGTTCGCAGGCCTTTGTCGCCATCGGTTCGGTCTACATGCAGAAAATCGGCGGGCACTGGGCTTCCGCCCTGATGACGGTCATGGTTGAGGTAACGGCGTTCGCCGCAACCTACGCCATGATGCTCGGCTACTCCCGCATTCCGTATGCGGCCGCGCTTGACGGTGCTTTCTTCCGCTGGTTTGCCGAGTTGCATCCCACCAAGAATTTTCCGCACCGCTCGCTGCTGCTTGTCGGATTTCTCGTCATCATTTCCTGCTTCTTCGACCTGGTCCAGATTATTACGGCTCTGATGCTGGCGCGCATTCTTTCCATGTTCGTGGCGCAGATTATCGGCCTGCTGATTTGGCGGCGGGTGCGTCCGGATGCGCCGCGGCCTTTTCGCATGTGGCTTTATCCCTGGCCGGCTCTGCTAGCGTTGGTGGGATGGCTGGGCGTTTTCGTGACGCCTGCGCTGCAGCCCGGGGGATGGCAGTTCATGGCGTATGCCTTCGGAACGATTGGCTTGGGGTTTGTCGCGTATCTGCTGTTGGCATGGCGCAAAGGCGAGTGGCCGTACCAGAAAGAATCTTTGGCTAAGCGGTTAGACAATGGTATGGATTTTGGCAAAGATAACCTGTAATATAGCGGGCGTTGGCAAGTAAATACGGTGTCTGCCTGCACGTCGTCGCAGGCGCAAAGCGCTAAGACTTGATGGAGGATGTTTGGCTTCGAAACTTGGAATCGGAGTGCTCGGCGTGGGCGAGATGGGCCGCCGCCACGCGGAAAATCTCCGCCGCCTGGTTCCCGAGGCGAATTTGATCGCCGTGGCCGATGTGGCCGCCGGAAGGGCTGAGCAGGTAGCGTCGGAGTTGGAAATCGAAAAATCTTTCTCGAGCCTGGAAGACATGCTCGCCTGCCCGGGCGTCGACGCCGTGGTAATCGCCACTCCCGATAAGTTCCATGCCACGGCGATTCAGACCGCCGCGGCCGCCGGCAAGGATATTCTCTGCGAAAAACCCATCGCGATTACGCTCGACGACGCATATGCGGCGCTGGCGGCCATCGCCTCAGGCAAAGTTCGATTGCAGATCGGCTTCATGCGCCATTACGACCCGGCCTACGAAGTTGCAATGAAGCGCATCGAAGCCGGCGAGATTGGCGATCCAGTTATCTTCAAGTCCGTTGGGCGCGACAAGGATGTTCCCCCGCTGGCCGCCTATCAATCGAACATCAACGGCATGCTTTTCTACAACAACACCATCCATGATTTCGACCTCGCGCGTTGGCTGATGCGCGATGAAGTCACCGAGGTTCACGCCTACACCACGGTCGCGATTCGACCTGAGATCGCGAAGTACGGAGATGTAGTGGCGAGCGTGGTCAATCTCAAGTACGCGCAGGGCGCGATTGGAAACGTTGAATCCTACGTGCAGGCCATCTACGCGTATGACGTGCGAACGGAAATCGTCGGATCAAAAGGTTCTATTTTTGTTGGTTCTTTGAATAAAACTCCCGCTACGTTTTTATCCGCGGACGGCAGGAACGAAATTCTCGCCGACCATTTTCTTTCGCGTTTTGCGGATGCTTATCTGGCTGAGATGAAGGATTTCGTGCACAACATGCTGAACGATCGCCCACCTCGCGTGCCGGGAGAAGATGGCCTGAAGGCTTTGGCCATTTCCGTCGCGGCTGAACAATCGCACCGAAAGGGCAAGTCCTGCGAGGTGAAGCTTGATTAGCGCGGTGCTTGCAGAGCGGAAGTGCGTATGAATCCAGCCGGCCTCGCTTACAAGAGTCCGCTTCATGAGATGACGCAGACAACTCCTACCTGTCTGTGGAACGATTCTGCCTCCATTCAGGAGCTGACCTACTCGATTGAGCATGGCGCGGTTGGGGCAACGTGCAATCCGGTGATCGTGCTGGGCGTGCTGAAAAGAGAAATGGATTCCTGGAGGCCTAGAATTCGCAGTTTGATCGAACAGCATCCCACGGCATCCGAGGAAGAGATTGCGTGGCAACTCGTGCGGGAGATTTCAATCAAAGGAGCGGAGCTGCTGAAGCCGGTTTTCGATAAAGAGGGCGGGAAAAACGGACGGCTATCAATTCAAACCGATCCCCGCTTGTTTCGCGACTCCAAGGCAATTCTCGAGCAGGCGATCGATTTCAGCCAGCTCGCTCCCAATATGATCGTGAAGATCCCCGCGACCCCCGCCGGGATTCCGGCGATGGAGGAAGCCACATATCGCGGAATCAGCATCAATGCAACCGTTTGTTTTACATTGCCGCAATCTGTTGCGGTGGCCGAAGCGGTCGAGCGCGGCTTGCAGCGCCGGGAGCGCGAAGGAAAAGACATCGCCAGCATGGGACCGGTTTGCACGATCATGGTGGGCCGTCTCGACGATTGGCTTAAGGTGCTAATCGAGAAAGAAAACGTCGCGATCGATCCCGGATACCTCGAGTGGGCCGGCGTTGCCGTTTTCAAGAAGACGTATCAACTCTTTCGGCAGCGAGGTTACCGGATTCGTTTGCTCTCCGCCGCCTTTCGCAATCACATGCACTGGAGCGAATTCATCGGCGGAGATGTCGTGATCTCCCCGCCTTATTCCTGGCAAGTTCGCTTCAACGCGAGCGACATTGCGGTGCGGCGGCGGATCGATGATCCGGTTGATCCGGCCACTGTGCAAGAGCTCTCGAAAAAGTTCTCTGACTTTCGCCGCGCTTACAACGAAGATGGCTTAACCGTTAAGGATTTCGACATCTTCGGTCCAACGCGCCGCACCCTGCGCCAATTTGTCAGCGCATGTCATGACCTAGATTCCGTTGTGCGCGATTTTATGATTCCAAATCCAGACGTGCCATAAGCGCAATCACAGGGGGAATTCGTGGGAAAGCTAGCAATCACCGGTGGCGAGCCTTTACGTAAAACGCCGTTCACGCAATGGCCAAAGGGTGGTAAAGAGGAAGCGCAAAACCTCGAAGCTGTGTTGGCCGGCACAGGTTGGGGAGGCCAGCCGTTTCCGGGAAAATTCTCCGTCGAGTTCGCGAAGAAATTTGCCGAACTGCACACCGTGAAATACGCGCAATGCGTGAGTACAGGAACGGTGGCCATTCAGGCGGCATTGAAGGCTATCGACATTCAGCCGGGCGACGAAGTGATTGCCCCGGCGTATACATGGGAGGGAACGGTTGGACCGGTTCTTCTGCTGAATGCGATTCCCGTATTTGTCGACGTCGATCCCGACACCTATTGTCTCGATGCCAAGCTGATCGAGAAGGCGATCACTCCCAGGACGAAAGCGATTCTGCCCGTTCACCTGGGCATGCGCTTCGCGGACATGGATGAGATTCTGCGTATCGCAGCCAAACATAATCTGAAGGTGATTGAAGACTGCGCTCACGCCCATGGCGGAGCATGGAAGGGCAAAGGGGCTGGGTCCATGGGTGATCTGGGCGCGTTCAGTTTTCAATCGAGCAAGCTCATCACTTCTGGCGAGGGCGGCGCGGTCATTACCGATAATTTGGAGTATATGGAAAAAGTCCAGAGTTACATCAATGCCGGCCGCGCCAGCATTACGGACCAGTTTCACCATCGGATTGTCGGGTTCAATTATCGCCTGGGAGAATTTCAAGCGGCTGTCCTCTGCGGGCAGATGCAGCGGCACGCGGAGCTTTCCGCCCTTCGGGAAGCGAACATGAAATATCTGGAGAGTAAGCTCCAGAACACGTCTGCCATCGGCTTTCTCAAGCCTGATCCGCGCATCACGCGGCTTGCGCCCTACGGGTACATCGTGAAGTATTTTGGCGAGAAGATGAACGGAATTCCTCGCGCGGCTTTTGTCGGAGCGCTGCAACTGGAAGGAATTCCGTGCGATGGCTTGTTCTATGAGCCGGTCTACAGGAGCTCTCTCTTCCCGGTGAAGGCCACCGATTTCCCCGCACTGAGCTGGGGACGGGAAAAACCTTTGGATTTGCGCAGTATGTACTCGTGCCCGGAATCAGAAAAAGCTGCCTATCAAGAATCGATCTGGTTCATGCACCAGCTTTTTCTTGGCCGCAAGAGCGACGTCGACGCTATTGCCGATGCGATTCACAAAGTGCTCGAGAATATTGAGGAGCTGCGCAACCTCGACCACAAAGCGATCCGCAACCAGCGGCTCAGCCGTGCGGACCGGGAGAGCTAGCATTTTCACGATGCGCGCTCAAAGGCGAGTTGGATTTGCGGTAATTGGGCTTGGCAGCATCGCCCAATCATCGGTTCTGCCCGCTTTCGCACATTGCAAGCGAGCGCGGCTTGCTGCTTTGGTGAGTCGTAACAAAAATAAAGCGAAGCGTCTCGCTGACTATTACAAGGTTGCAAACTATTACGCTGTTTCAGACTACGCGGCGTGTCTGGCGAACCCGGAAGTTGCCGCGGTTTATATCGCAACGCCACAGGGAGAACATGAGCCCCCGACAGTTCAGGCAGCCTGCGCCGGAAAGCATGTGCTTTGCGAGAAACCGTTGGCGGCCACCGCGGAAGAATCCGCTCGCATGGTTGGGGCTTGTCGCGAAAACCATGTGCTCCTGATGACCGCTTATCGAAAATACTTCGAGCCGAGCGCGATCTTTTTGAAGGGCCTAATTCGAAGTGGCAAGCTCGGACGCGTCGACACGATTCACTCCGACTTCAGCGAATTGTTTACTCCAGGCAAATCGCCGATGTGGCTGGTGAATCGAGAACTGGCTGGCGGTGGGCCGTTGATGGACCTCGGAATTTATTGCGTGAATACTGCGCGCTGGCTGCTGGACGAAGACCCAGTAGAAGCGACAGCCTTCTCCTGGCGGAAGAATCGTCGGCGATTCCGCGAGGTAGAGGAGGGCATTTCGTTTCGATTGCGCTTTTCAAGCGGCATCGTCATGCTGGGCAGTTCGAGTTATGGCGCTGCGCCGACTTCATTTCTGCGTGTGCAGGGAACCAAAGGCTGGGCTTCTTTGTCGCCAGCGTATGACTTTGCCGAGGAAAGACGTTTCACTGGAAAGATCGGCGGGCATTGGATGGAGCGAATATTCCATGCTCGCGACGAGTTCGCCCCAGAACTCGACGCGTTCGCATCCGCCATTCAAGGCCACCGAACTCAATTTCCCGACGGCGAGCAGGGGCATCGGGATATGATCATCCTGCACTCGATTTATGAGTCTGCCGAACGTGAGGCCCCGGTGAAAATTGAGTATTGATAGCATCGTTTGTCGATAGATGTCCCTTTCTCCTAACAATTCGCAAAAGCCGGCAAAGGCCGCCAGTATCTACGATGTGGCGCGCGAATCCAAGGTCTCTGTATTTACTGTCTCGGCGGTCATCAACAATAAGAGTCACGTCGGCAAAAAGCTGCGCGAGCGCGTAGAGCAGGCCATCCGCAAGCTTAACTATCGTCCTAACCTCATCGCGCGCAGTCTCGCCAAGCAGCGCACGCACACGATCGGAATGATCGTTCCGGACATTGCCAACCCATTTTTTCCCATGGTGGTACGCGGTGCCGAAGATGCCGCGCAGAAGCACGGCTACAATCTCTTGCTCTGCAATAGCGATGACACGCTGGATAAAGAAGAGAACGAGATCGAGTTGCTGCTCTCCAAGCGGGTGGATGGAATTCTGCTCACCAAGGCAGCGGGAGATTTTTCGCCTGCACTTCGGCAAATGATCAAGGAAGTAAGTATTCCATTTGTTCTCGTGATGCGGACTTATCCGAAACTGACCAAGGACGCTATTCTCTCCGACGATTATCAAGGCGCCTACGACGCCGTTTGTCACCTGGGCAGAGCGGGACGTCGTCGGATAGCGCTGATCAGCGGTCCGCTCAAGGTGAGCAATGCCATCGCTCGCTGGGAAGGATTTCACGATGCATTGAAAGACCTTGGTCTGACCTTCGATGAGAAATTAGTGATCGAGGGCGACTATCGTATTGAATCCGGATTCCGCGCAGGCCACGCGCTGTTTTCGCATCAGCCCGATGGGATTTACGTCGCCAATCACCTGATGACGGTAGGTCTACTGAAAGCTGCTGAGGAGATGGGGCTGAGCTGTCCAGAAGATTTTGGATTGGTAAGTTTCGACGATTATCCGTGGCTAGGGGTGTTTCATCCCAAGCTGACGACCGTGGAGTTGCCCAAACATCAGCTCGGCAGCGAAGCCGCAGAGTTATTAATCGAGCGGATTGGTGGCAGCAAGAAGAAATCCGTGGTGCGAAAACTACAGCCGGAGTTGCGCATTCGCGAGTCCTGCGGATTGGCGCTGCATATTGGCCGGGGACAAGCAGCAGAAACCATAACGAAAACTTCCCTGGAGTCGGCCTAGCTGCTCACGCAGTATCTCGCGGGCAAAGCCCTGGTCACGATTCGCTGAAATCAATCTCGATCGGTTTCGCGCTCAGCCCCTTCGTTTTCATTACGACGTAAACTCCGCCAGCAGCGCACCACAACGCTCCGGCGACGAGCGTCGATTGCTGCAGGCCGAGGAAGATTACTAGGCAAAACAAAAATCCGACGAACGGGGTGATGAGGTCAAGAAATAGATTCCGGTCAGCGACTCGCTTCGAACTGAATCCGAAGTGACGAAGCGCCGCAAGATTCACCGCCATGAAGGCAAGCAGCGCACCAAAGTTGAGAATCTCAACGGCCCGCTCCCAGGAGAGAGTCAGCGTCCCTAGATAGGCGATGATGCCAACCAGCGCAACGTTATACGTCGGACTTCCCCGCTTCGGGTCCAGGTGGCCAAACAGTTTTCGCGGCAAAAGGTTGTCGCGACCCATTCCGTACAAGAGGCGGACAGCCCCAAGATGTCCCGCAAGTCCGCACGCCAGGCTCGAAACCAGCAGGACCAGCCCGAACGCGGCGAAGAGATGATAGCCCCCAACTACGCGGGCGACGTCCATGAATGCCGTCTCAGGATTTGTCAGCGTACGGTAATCGGGCCAGACGCGTTGTGCCAGGTAAACCTGCAGGCCGGCGAAGAGTCCGGTGAAGATGCACACGAGTACTGTAGCCAGTAGCACATTCCGCCGCGGATTGTGAACTTCTTCAGCCAGGATGCTGACGCCGTCAAAGCCGATGTAGGTGGTTGCGGCAAGCGCGGTGCCGGCAGCTATTGCGCGCACGCTGAAGGTTCGCGGGTCGTAGACCGGCTGTAGCGAAACGAGTCCCTGCCAATGCTGATGTGTCACGACGTAGGCGAAGGCTTCGAATAAGAACCCTGCCATGATCAGCGACATGAAGGCGAGCAGTATCTGATTCGTTCGCGCCGTCGTGCGAATGCCCATCCAGCAGAGCGCCGTCATGAAACCAACGGCTAGCGCTGATAGCAGGGCGAAGGGAACTTGCGGAATCAACCGCTGCACCGCGAGCGCCGCATACAGGCTGTTCTGGAGCGGCTGAAACAAATACTCAAGAAACATCGCCCAACCAAGTACAAATCCAACGTGAGCATTGAATCCGCGGCTGGCGTAGGTGTAAACGGATCCGGCAGAGGGATAGACCGCGGCCATGCGGCCAAAACTCACAGCCGTGGCGGTCATCGCTACCATGGCTGCCAGCAGAGTTGTGACTGCGTGGCCTTTGGAAAGAACCTGCGCCTCACCAAACATCGGCACGGCGGCAATCGGCGAGATCAAAATGATGCCGTAGTAAACCAGATCCCACAGCCCCAACACTCTTTTCAGACGAGGGGCATCCTTCGACACTTCCCCGACTGCCGTGTTGTCATCCGTCTGGCTCAGAATATCCGCTGTTTCTTGCCTGCTTCCACGTACTTTGCACGCGCCACCTGCACGGGTTCAAGCTCAGAAACTTCTGCAATTGGCACATCCCACCACGATTCGTATCCGGGCACGCGTTGATCGTAAGCGGCCTCGATTACGACAACGGAGGTTTTCGAGGATCTCCGCGCCGCCAAAAGTGCCTGCATCAGTTCGTCCCGCGTTGTGGCTCGAACGGCGTCAGCTCCCAGGCTTCTTGCATTCTCGACGAAATCGACTGGGATGATCTCACCTTCCAACTTTCCATTGCGCCGATAGCGATACTCGGTGCCCATGCCCCGATTGCCGCAGGCCCGGGTAAGCCCGCCGATACTGGAGAAGCCGTGATTATCGAGGAGGACAATGTTGAGTTTGAATCCCTCCTGCAGCGAGGTGACAATTTCCTGCGCCATCATCAAATAAGAGCCGTCTCCCACCATCACGTACACTTCGCGATCAGGAGCGGCCATCTTCACGCCCAACCCACCGCTGATTTCATATCCCATGCACGAGTAGCCGTATTCCAGGTGATAACCCTTGGGATCGCGAGTCCGCCACATTTTATGAAGATCTCCGGGGAGGCTGCCTGCGGCGCAGACCACAACGTCGCGCGGTTCGGAAACTTCGTTCACCACTCCAATCACTTCCCCTTGGCTGATCGGTGGTCCCCAGCCGAGATGGTGAAGGCGGGTTAGCTCTTTTTCCCATGCTTCCTGGAACGATTGAACGCGGGACGTGTAGTGTTCCTCGACTTTGTAGCCTCGCAACGCCTCCGCTAGCTCTCTCAGTGTGACCCGGGCATCGCCGACTAGCGGCAATGCCGATTGCTTTCCGGCATCGAACTCGCTGACATTCAGGTTGATGAACCTTACCGACGGACTTTGAAACGCAGTCTGCGAAGCCGTTGTGAAGTCTGTATAACGAGTGCCGATGCCGATGATCAAGTCAGCCTCGCGCGCGACAAGATTTGCACCCGGCGTTCCGGTTACGCCCATGGCACCGAGTGACTCCGGGTGGTTGTACGGCAAAGATCCCTTACCGGCCTGAGTTTCCGCGACAGCAATTCCAGTTTGCGAAGCGAACTCGGCTAACGCTGCGCTTGCTTCCGAATAAAGCACGCCGCCTCCGGCAATGATGAGCGGTCTTTTCGCGGCACGAATCCAGCTGGCCGCCTTCTGCAATGAGTCGTGATCGCAACGGACTCGCGGAACATGCCAGACCCTTTTCTGGAAAAACTCGCCGGGATAATCGAAGGCTTCCGCCTGCACATCCTGAGGCAACGAGAGTACAGCCGCTCCCGTTTCTGCGGGCGAAGTAAGCACCCGCATGGCGGCGGGCAATGCGGTGAGAATCTGTTCAGGCCGCTCGATGCGATCCCAGTAGCGCGCGACGGGCTTGAAACAGTCATTGACAGAAATATCCTGGCTTGTAGAAGACTCTAGCTGCTGGAGAACCGGGGCGACAATGCGGCGCGCGAAAATGTCGCCAGGAAGCAGCAGAGCGGGCAATCGATTTACCGTAGCCAGAGCCGCTCCGGTGACCATGTTGGTCGCGCCCGGACCAATCGAAGTGGTGCATGCTAACGTTCTCAACCGGTTGCTGGTTTTCGCAAATGCCGCCGCCGCATGCACCATCGCCTGCTCGTTGCGGAACAAATAATAAGGAAGGCCCGGATCCTGCTCCAGGGCTTGGCCCATACCGGCGACATTGCCATGGCCAAAAATTCCAAGGCAGCCTTCAAAAAGGCGATGTTCCTTCCCATCGCGCTCCGAGTACTGGTTTTTGAGAAAAGCGACAATCGCTTGGGCAAGCGTCAGCCGAGTGGTCATCACGCTACTCCATTCAAGCGCCTTTCAGAAATCAAACTCTACGCAAGAGAATATTATCGAATACAAAGTTCGTAAAAGTTCTAAGCGATTAGCAAGCGTTCTGCCTTGCACCTAAGAGCCGGTCTAGCCCTTCACGAGGGGTAAACGTGAATCGGTCTGGTTCCACGTGGAACGGATCCAGACGTGCCGAGAATCCTCGGTCACGGCCAGCGCTCGCGAGGACCCCGCGAGAAAGTTCAGGTAATAAACATCATATCCCGGGCCGGCAACCACAGGATGAAAGCCGCTGCGCACCAGAACCGCATCTCCGTCCTTCGCTTCCACCGTGCGTGCCATCGCATTTTGATTCGGATAAAGATGCTGAAGCGCAAATCCCTCCGGTTGCCGAATCCGATAATAGTAAATCTCGTCGAGATCCACCTCCGCTGGAGGATTATGCACGTCATGCTTGTGCGGCGGATAACTCGACCAGTTTCCGCCCGGCGTATAGACCTCGATTACCATGAGCCGGTCGGCGGGAAATGCCGGCGGCATAATGTCGACGATCTGGCGAGAGGCATTGCCTCCCCCTCGCAAGCTGCTGACTACATCGGAGGGAGAAATCAGTTTTGGTTCCAGGCGGGCATTGGAAGGCACTCTGCACTCGGCGATTTCACATACAGTCTCCGCAGTAAAGGAGACATAGTTTTGCGGAGGCAGGTAGACGGCATAGGGAAAGCCATCGAAAACATTCTGCCTTTTTCCGATCGAGAACTGACCCCGGCCCCAGTCCGCGCGGCAGGTGCCTCCCAGCACCACGAACGCAGCTTCTTCATTCTCAACATGCGTGCGGAGCATTTCAGACGGCAGCAAACGTCTGACAAAAAAACTCATCCATTCCCAACCAGCCTGCTCGCGAGTGAGGTGCAGGACTTCGCCACTCGTATCCGTATCGATCGCGCGGGAATGGACAACCGAGTCGATTTCCGTCATATCGTCTCCTGCAACAAACCACCGTGCCCGCCGGAGAAAACATACCCGCAGCTACACTTTGTCTAACCGCTTTGACTATGGCAAAATGCCGCTTTCCTTGTCAATCCAATTCCTTCGCTCACCCCAAAAGTGATCCCTTTGGAGGCTGTCGGTCAACGGAGACCCCTTCTTAGCTCGGAGTGCCGGTCGCCCCATTTACGGTGTATAAACCGAAGAGAGTTGTGCCATGCTAATTCATCCAGACCGACTCTTTCCCGCCGAACCGACTCTGCGAAAAATTGCCAGAGGCTTGTATGAGGCAATTCGAACTCTGCCCATCGTCAGTCCGCATGGGCATACTCAAGCGGCATGGTTCGCGCTGAATCAACCTTTTCCCGATCCCGCGCAGCTTTTCGTGCAGCCCGATCACTACGTTTTTCGCATGCTTTACAGCCAGGGTGTGCCGCTGGATGATCTTGAGATTGGGCAGCCGGTCCCGAAGAATGCGCGCGAAGTGTGGCGCATTTTCGCTCGTCATTATTCCCTGTTTCGCGGCACGCCCACTCGCATGTGGCTGGACTACGCTTTTCAGGAACTGTTTGAAATGCAGAATCGATTGTCGGAAGAGAATGCCGATTTTTATTTCGACGGCATCACAGAAAGACTTCACACTCCTGAATTCCTGCCGCGCGCGCTTTACGATCGCTTCCATCTGGAAGCTCTCGCGACGACCGATTCACCGCTCGACTCCCTCGCCGATCACAAAACGATCCGCAACTCAGCTTGGAAGGCGAGAATCATCCCGACATTTCGGCCGGATCCAGTGGTCGATCCCGAGTTCCCTGGGTTCTCAGCGAATTTGAAAAAGCTGGCGGACCAAACTGGTGAAGATACTTCGACGTGGCCCGGCTATCTGAATGCGCTTCGATCCGCCCGAACCCGCTTCCGTAAACTCGGTTGCACCGCGACTGACCACGGACATCCCACAGCAACAACGGCTGATCTCTCCGCAAGCGAAGCTGCGCAGCTTTTTAGCCGTGTGGCGACTGGCGCTTCGAATGAGCAGGAAAACGAATGCTTCCGCGGACAAATGCTGACGGAGATGGCGGGCATGAGCCTGGACGACGGCCTCGTCATGCAAATTCATCCTGGCAGTTCGCGAAATCACAATCGGCATCTCTTCGAGCGCTACGGGCGTGATATGGGCGCGGATATTCCTACACCCACGAATTATGTCGACGCACTCCGGCCTCTGCTGGAGCGATTCGGCAACGAGCGCAGTCTTACGATCATTCTCTTCACACTGGATGAATCGGCTTACAGCCGCGAACTGGCGCCGCTTGCGGGACATTATCCATGTCTTCGACTCGGCCCAGCCTGGTGGTTTCACGACAGCCCGGAGGGAATGACGCGCTATCGCGAGCAGGTGACGGAAACTGCTGGCTTCTACAACACCGTTGGGTTTAATGATGACACGCGTGCGTTCCTATCGATTCCCGGGAGACACGACATGGCGCGCCGCATGGATTGCGGATTTCTCGCAAAGTTAGTGGCGGAGCATCGATTGGACGAAGAGGAAGCATTAGAAGTGGCGCGCGAATTGACCTATAACTTGGTGAAGAAGGCGTATCGACTTTGAAGGCGTCAGTGGGGAAAACAGAAGCGCTCACAAATCAAGGACAAAACAGCGCGGCTCCGCGAAAAGATCGGCCGGGAATGCGCTGGACGGTGTGCGCGATGTTGTTTCTTGCGACGTCGATCAATTACATGGATCGGCAGGTGATTGCGATCCTAAAGCCTACACTTGAGCACAGCATCGGGCTGACCGAGGTGAATTACGGCTACGTGGTGGATGCGTTTCAGATCGCTTACGCCATCGGCCTTCTCGGCGCGGGACGACTGATCGACAAACTCGGCACGCGTATCGGCTACATGCTGATCATGGCGGAGTGGAGCCTCTCCGCTATGAGCCACGCATTGGCGAGTACAGCGCTGGAGTTTGGATTTGCGCGATTTTTTCTGGGCCTTGGGGAATCGGGAAATTTTCCTGCGGCGATCAAGACGGTTGCGGAATGGTTTCCAGAGAAGGAGCGTTCGCTGGCCACTGGCATCTTCAATTCAGGCGCGAACATTGGAGCGATTTTGGCTCCGCTCATCGTGCCGTGGATTACCTTACGCTACGGCTGGCATGCAGCATTCTTGAGCACGGGCCTGTTTAGCGCGCTCTGGTTATTGTGGTGGTTTCAACGATATCAAGGGATTGCGATTGTGTCCGACAGCAAGAAAGAAGCAGAGGCCGATTCTGCGAAAGCGGCAGGAAGTGAAGCAGGCCTGTCCATACCATGGCGCAAACTTCTGACCGTTCGCCAAACCTGGGCCTATACCGTTGCAAAGTTTCTCACCGATCCCATCTGGTATTTCTACATGTTCTGGCTGCCGTCGTATTTCAGCGCCAAATTCAATCTCGACTTGTCGCATCTGGGATTGCCTCTCATCATTGTTTACAACGTATCCGCGGTCGGCAGCATCGGAGGAGGCTGGTTGCCGGTCTTGTTCCGGCGGTTTGGGTTCTCGGTGGCAAATTCCCGGCTCTGGGCAATGTTGCTCTGCGCAATTCTGGCTTTGCCGATTTATGCGGCGGGTAGCGCAAAGTCCGTCTGGATGGCGATTGCGCTAATCAGCCTGGCTACCGGAGCGCATCAGGGATGGTCGGCGAATCTGTTCACCACACCTTCGGACATGTTTCCGCAAAGCGTGGTAGGGTCGATTGTGGGAATCGGCGGCATGATCGGCGCGATTGGCGGCGCTTTATTCGCGTTCTTTGCCGGGCACGTCCTGCAACTTACGCACAGCTACGCCGGCCTTTTCACGATCGCTGCGTGTGCATATCTGGTGGCGCTCACAGCCTTGTACGTGCTTGCTCCGGGATTACGAAAAGCAGAATTCGCAGCATGATTATTCACGATGATCGACATTTTCAGCCTGGATAATAAAACCGCCGTAGTGATCGGAGGTACCTCAGGAATTGGACGTAGGCTCAGCATTGGTCTGGCTGAAGCTGGCGCCGACGTTGTGGCCTCCGCGAGACGAAAAGAGAGTGTCGACGAAACAGCAGCCGAAATCGAAGGTTGCGGTCGCCGCACGTTGCGTCTGTGTTCGGATGTTTGTGATCGTAGATCTCTCGAACATCTGCTTGTTGAGTCGGTTCGCGCGTTCCAGAGAGTTGACATCCTCGTGAACTGCGCCGGAATTACGAAGCGTATACCCACGCTTAGAACGCCGGAAAAAGAATGGGCTGACATTCTGGAAACGAACCTGACGGGCACCTTGCGCGCCTGCCAAATCTTCGGTGAGCACATGCTGGAGCGCGGCTCCGGCCGGATAATCAACGTCGCCTCGCTCAGCAGTTTTCTCGGCTTTCTGGAAGTGGCTGCGTACGGAGCAAGCAAAGCGGGAGTCATGTCTCTTACCCGTCATCTCTCCGTGGAGTGGGCCCGGAAGGGCGTTACGGTAAACGCGATCGTTCCCGGAATTTTCCGCACGGCACTGAATGCAGATCTGCTGGACAGCACGCCGCGCGGAAAGGAACTGCTGATGCGTACTCCGATGGGCCGCTTCGGCGAAACCAAGGATTTGGTCGGAGCCGCAATTTATCTTGCCTCCGATGCATCGTCTTTCGTTACCGGACAAGCGATCGTGGTGGATGGAGGATTTCTGGCTAGCGGCGTCAACCAGTAGCAAGCGGCCCTTTCCGAGTAACCAATGTGCCCTTTGCGCATCCAATTGCAAGACGGAGAAGAACCGCATAACATGTTTGATCTCTGTTCGACACAATGCTAATTAACCGCGGAACGAAGTTGAGCCGTCGCCGCCGATCGCATCATTCACTCGTCAAGAGGTTTTCATCATGATGAACACCAGCTCAACGCGAAATGTCTCCAACCATTCGTCTTCAGGTAATGGGCTAGCATTGGTTCGCGTGACCATTGGCGCAATGCTTGTGTGGGTGTTCTTTGAAAATCTGGGAAAGGGCCTTTACACGCCCGCGGGCTATGCAGGCCTGATCAACTACTACATAAAATCGGGGCACTCCCCAGCCGCATGGAAGGCGGTTATGGGCCTGGTTGCAAGCCATGCGGCGATGGCCGCGCCCGGCCAGGCTTTGACCGAGATCGGATTGGGAATTCTGCTGGTGCTCGGTCTTCTTACTCGTCCCGTTGGGTTCATCGCGTTTCTTTACCTCGGCAGCCTTTGGATGTCAGAGTGGGGTACAGCCTGGATTTGGGAGTTGCTGGTTCCGGTGCTGGCGTCGCTCGCGCTGGCTATTGGCCGCGCAGGCCGCACCTGGGGCGTTGATGCCTTGCTGGCGCGTCGGCAGCCGGATTCTCCATGGTGGTGATTTGAGCCTGCGAGTGTCCGTCGTCATTCCCACGCACAATGAAGCGTCCTCCATTGGCCGCGTGCTTGCGGATTTGCCGCGCGATCTCGTCACAGAGATTCTGGTTGTCGACAGCAACTCGACCGACGGGACACCGGAGATTGCGGCAAAGATGGGAGCCCGCGTCCTTCAAGAACCGCGACGCGGATATGGACGCGCCTGTTTGACGGGGCTGGCCGGCGCGAATGCTCCTGACATTATCGTGTTCCTCGACGGAGATTACAGCGATCGACCTGCGGAGTTGCCCATTTTGTTGGCGCCGATCACCGAAGGCCGCGCCGATATCACCCTGGGGTCGCGCCTCGGAAGTCACAGCATCGCCGGGGCTTTGCCATGGCATGCGGCGCTTGGTAACCGGCTCGCGGTTTTTCTGATCCGTCTTTTATACGGTTTAAAGTTAAGCGACCTTGGGCCTTTCCGCGCTGGCCGCGCCGAGGTTCTTCGTCGGCTCGAGCTCGAAGAGCCCACTTACGGCTGGGCGGTTGAGCCCATTCTAAAAAGTGCGCTCCTGGGCTTCCGCATTGTTGAAGTCCCCGTGAGCTACTATCCGCGGATTGGAAAATCCAAGATCAGCGGTACGGTCAGGGGTACCATCGGAGCGGGGTGGTTCATCCTCACCCTCATCGTGCGCTATTATTTTCGGCGTCGAAACTTCGGAGCGCCACGTCCGGCTTAAATTTCAGCGCGTTGATTTTTATGGACTCGTCCAGCCAGACTACACTGCATTCGCATGGGAACTGCACGCTCGTTATCATGGCGAAGGCGCCGAGGCTCGGGATGGTTAAGACCCGGTTGGCGAAGAGCCTTCCGGTCGAGGCCGTCTCTGAACTCTATCGTTGCCTACTCGATGACACCATAGCTCTTGCGCACTCGTTGGACGAAGTGGAAGTCGCCATCATGTGTCCGGCGTCGGACGTCGAAGAGCTCACTCGACTGACGAGCGGGATGGTGAATGTAGTTGCGCAACGCGGGGAGGGCCTGGCAGCGGGCCTTACCTCCGTGTTCGCGCACTTCGCGGCCGGCAAACAGCAGCGCGTCGTCGCCTTCAACAGCGACAGCCCGCATCTGCCGTCGTCGGTTCTGCTTGGGGCGTTCGAGGCGCTCGATGCGCAAGACGTGGTCGTTGGACCGACGCATGACGGAGGCTACTATCTGGTCGGAGCCAATACGTCCCATTCGGCGCTCTTCGATGGCGACGGCATGGGCACGAAGAGCGCTCTTGATGCATTGCTGACCCGCGCTCGCATGCTGCAGCTTTCTGTAGGCTTCACCGACCCCTTTTACGATGTCGATGTGGAGGGCGACTTGACCCGGCTTGCCGCAGAGCTGCGGCTGGCTCCGGCGAGAGCGCCAAGAACGGCGGCGTGGCTCGAGCAATGGGCACAGGCAGTGGCACGTTCGCGGACGGGCACGTGAGAGCTCTCAAGCTCACTCCAACCGTCCGGTTGTACGGGCTCGGTGCCGGGCTGCTCGTGACCATGGCCATTGGCGCACACAACTTCAGCGGCGCACGTCAACCCTCGTTTATTCTCCCGCTTTCGGTTGCCGGTATCGCTTATCTCTTTGCTGTCCGCGAGCTTTTCTCCACGCCAAGATTCCCCAAACGCGTCATCATTGTCGGGCTGGTGTTTGCTGCGGTGTGGCATCTCCTGTTTCTGATGAAAGCTCCAGGTTCCGACGATGATGTTCACCGCTATGTTTGGGATGGCCGCTTGCAGCGGCTCGGTTACAACCCTTACCTTGTCGTCCCGAGCGACCCCGCACTCATCGCATTGCACACAGTCGAGACCCGCACGCTGAATCACCCGGACTTGCCCAGTCCTTATCCCGCGGGCGCAGAGCTTTTCTTCCGCGCCGTAACAGACATTCATGAATCAGTGTTTGCCATGAAAGTGGCTTTTGTCGTTTGCGCCTGGGCAATAGTTCTTGTGCTTCTTGACGTATTGCATCGCAACGGAAACGGAGCGCATTGGGTTCTGGCTTATGCCTGGCACCCGCTTCTTGCCACCGATGTGGCGGGCAGCGGTCACATCGATATTGTTGGCGCGCTGCTGCTGTTGATATCCTTCGCCGCGCTGGGGCGCCGCTGGCGTGCGGTCGCAGCGCTGGCCTTCGGGCTGGCGGTTGCTGTGAAGTTCCTTCCGATTGTGTTGCTGCCGCTTTACTGGAAGCGTATTCGTGTACGCGATGCCGCGCTGGCCGTGCTTGTCCTCGGAATCCTCTACGTACCATTTCTCAATCACGGACGCATCCCGACCGGATCGCTCGGCACGTATATCCATAGTTTCTGGTTCAATGATCCAGTGTTTGCGGCGCTCGAGCATGTGGTGACCCCGGAGCTTATCGCGGCATTGGCAGTCCTCATCGGCATTGTTACCGCGACCTGGCTCAGAAGAAGGTCAGAGGTATCGTCGCCGCACGCATTTGCCTGGCCGATGGCAGCATCGCTGCTATGTGCGCCGGTCGTATATCCGTGGTATCTGCTCTGGCTGCTGCCATTCCAGAGGTCAGCTTCGACGCTGCCGATCATCATCTGGACCGTGAGTATTCTCCCAACTTACTATGTTTGGCATCTCAGCGCGCTTGGGCGACCCTTTATCGTTCCTGGCTGGATCCTGCTGTTGGAATATGGATCTGTTGCAATAGCTGCTGCGGTTGTCTGGTTGCGTCGTGATAGAGAGCCTCGGCACGCCGACGCTTGATCAGACTAAAGTATTGGTCCGCATCTATTCAGTATCCAAAACAGTCTCTCCGACATCTAGACACCGTGTGTTCAATCTTGAGAAAGGGACTTCCATGACAAAATCGAACCGCGTTTCGATCGTTCGCCTTCTGGTTCTCGCTGTGCTGGTCCTCACTGCAAACTCCTGGGCGCAGAGTCGCCCGCCGATCCTCGAAAAAGTGGCCAAGGCCTACGGCCTCGACTCGTGGGGCCAAATTGAGGCAATCCGCTACACGTGGAACGGGGAAATCACCGGACTCTTCAAAGCTGCGCACTCGTGGGAATGGGAGCCCAAGACCGGCAAAGTTACCTTCGAAGGAAAAGATAAGGACGGCAAGCCGGTCAAGGTCACCTATATGCGCTCCGAGCTTGCCAGCCAGCCTGACAACGTCAAGAACGAGGTTGAACCCTCTTTCGTGAACGACAATTATTGGCTTCTGTTCCCTCTCCACGCTTACTGGGACCCCAGCGCCAACGTGACCGATGAGGGTATGCATAAACTGCCGGCTGGCAACGGCTCGGCTGAGTTGGTCGTAGTGAAATATCCTTCCGAAGCGGGCGGCTACACGCCGGGCGACACGTGGGAACTCTACGTCGGCAAAGACAACCGTGTCGAGTACCTTGTCTTCCACCACGGCGGGACCAAAAAGCCGAGCCTCGTCAAGGCAACATGGGTGGCCTACAAGAAGGCGGGACCTCTCGACATTTCAACCGATCATCGCGGCACTGCAGACGGCAAGCCGCTGCACATCTTCATTTCGGGTTTGGCGGTCAAAGTGACGGGGTCAGACACCTGGGTGGAGGCCAAATAAGCACACACCTGAAGGGGGGGAACATAGAACGGGCGAGCGTGGAGAGGAAGACGATTGTGACTTTCGTTCTCAGCGCTACGCTGAGGGCTCTGTATCCCTCGCAATAACCACGGTCGTGCAGGAGCTGCTCATCTTCGGCAGATCGCGGGAAGCAGCCATGCGAATCTCCAGCTTGGGGCGTTCGCCGCGAATGATCGGGCAATAATAATCGGGTTGCAGAAGCGCATCTTGCAAGCGTCGCCGTCCGGCACATCCGCCGTGACATGAGTCGCGGAATTCGCACGGCTCGCAGGCGTCGGGAACAGTTCGGGCTTGCTCGAAAGGAGTAGAGCCGAGGATGTCGACTCCGGCCGAGATCAGGCCGGACAAGGGTTCGCCTGATCCCGGCCAATAAACACAGGGCTGGGTTGTACCGCGCGGCGTGACTCGCACAGTGCTGACGCCGCATCCTCCGCGAAGAGGCGGCAGGCCAGCCATGGCTCGCACTAGCGGCTCGCCAATTGCGATCACGTCTGTCTGCGCAAAGAGCCGGCGGAATCCCTGCCAGTATTCTTCGTAAGACAGCGCATAGATATCCGAACGCACCGCCTGGTAGACGTTCACACGCAACGGAGCGCCAAACTTCTTCGCCACTCGCGCCACTTCCGCCAGGCGCAAGTAGTTCGATTTCATCATCACCGCGACGATGGTCACCGCCACACCCAGCTTTACGCAACGTTCTGCCTGATGATGAATCAGAGCCCAGTTTCCTTCTCCGCGTTGAGCATCCTGTTCGACTTGCGTGGGGTAATCGAGAGAAAACTCGATGTCATGAAAGGAGCACAGTTCGTCGTCCGCCAAAACAGCGATGCTATGGCCGTTCGAAGTGATGGTCAGCTTGATGGGCTGCAACCGCAGGTACGCGAGAATCGCCTTGAACTCGGGATGCATTCCGTTCTCGCCAGTGCCCAGATTGACCGAGCGAACCGGAATACGGCCCATGACGGACTTCACCTGATCGAGCGTGAGTCGATCAGTGCGAGTCGGGTCGCGGTAGCAAAAGGCACAGGCGAGGTTGCACTCGTTGGTGAGTCCCAGTCCGAGAGAAATCCCATCGGGCGCTTTCGCAGCAGAGGAAGTCACCCCGGATTCTTTCGGAAGGTTGTTCACCCGATTTCCTCCGCTAATGGATCAGATCGATGAGCCAAGCACTGGGTATAGCGCGCGACCGCGGCATACTCGGGTCCCAGGCTCAGCTTGCGTTCCAGCCCGAAAATTCGCTTGTACTCAGCATTACGAGAAATTTGTGGCGGCAAGTAATCCGCGAGGACGCGCACGCCGCGCTCGGCGATTGTTGAAAGGGATGCCGCTTTCAGCATGGTTTGCAGGCCGTCTGGCGTAAACAGACGCACTCGGCCTCCATACAAAGACTCTTGGACCCACTCTGCTGTGAGATTCGTTTCCGCAGTTGCCAACTCGCCCATCAGCATTGCAGCCTTGAATACCTCGCCCGCCCGGTTGCGCACAAGCACCGAGAGGATCGCTGAAGAACCTCGTAATGCACGGGACATGTCGCGCAACACCGCCATCGGGTCATCGACAAACTCCAGCACATTGTGGCAAACGATTACGTCGAAAGAGGAAGCCGGGAAAAGGCTCGGCAGTTGGCGAGCTTCGCCGAATTGCAGATTCAGCTTCTCTGTAACTCCTGCTTCTTCCGCTGCTCGTCTCGCGAAATCGAGCATCGTCTGTGACGAATCCAGCAGCGTTACCTGAAGGCCGCGACGCGCGAGACGAACGCCGGTTGCTCCAGTGCCGCACCCTACATCCAGTGCACATAAACGTTTGCTCGCGTGGGACAACGAAAGAAAATCCTCGAGGTTGGCGAAAGCCAGGTCTGACCGCAACCTGCCTTCGGGTGTCGCGAGGTATGCAGCATACTCTCGCGCGCCGCTCTCGAATCGCTTGTCGTCCGTTGCAGACATCTTTGTGCGACCGTCCTTCGTACGACACACTTCCATGTAACTGTTGTCACACAACGCTCAACCGAGCCGTCCTCTATCCGGCCTCTCGCGCAGAGGACAAGCGTACTCAGCCCCAAGAGTAAGAACCTAGCTGTACTTCATTGTAGATTGCCTGCCGCAGACGTTCGCCAACCAGGACACACCCAGAACGTTGACGCAATTCTCGCGTTGGAATTCCGCCACCTGAGTTAGCGAATCTAGACAAAATATCAGATTAGATATAATCTAACCCGTAGTATGGCTGCCGGGACAATTCAACAGTCTTTGGAGAGCAGTGGGTTGCGATGCACTCCGCAACGCTACGCCGTGATGGCCTTCCTGATGGAGCACATGGGACATCCCACGGCTGCGGAAATCTTCGAAGCCGTGAATCGAGTGGATCCACGCTCCTCGAGGGCCACGACTTATAACAATCTGCGCGACCTGGTGAAGGCGGGTTTGGTGCGGGAAGTCGCGGTAGAGGGCCGCGCCGCGCGCTTCGATGCCAAAGGCATGCAGCACCACCACTTCATCTGCGACCGCTGTGGCAATGTGGAGGATCTGGAGTGGTACGACGTGCCCAAGCCGGCCTCGCGTTTTCTCGGGAAGCGAATTGTTCGTGAGTGCGAGCTGATTTTTCGCGGGCTGTGCACCAAGTGCGCTCGCCCGCACGCTTCCCGTTAACTCTGGAACTTGAGTAGCTATATGTCAAATGGCCGCTCTGGAGGGAAAGGTGCGGCAGCAGCAAATCGTGCGAACCGCTAGTCCGATGGGTTCGTAGGTCATAACAATTTTATTGACTCATTCAAAGGAAAAAACATATGGAAAATACACTCGCGACATCCTCGGGGAGTGTTGTCCCCGAAGCTAAGGAAAAAAACACCTCCACCGAATCGAAATGCCCCTTCCATCAGACAGCCACCGGAGCCACGAACCGTGACTGGTGGCCGAATCAGGTGAATGTGAACGTGCTGCACCAGCACTCCAACCTGCCTAATCCGATGGGCAAGGAGTTCAATTACGCGGAAGAATTCAAGAGTCTCGATCTGAATGCCGTAATCAAAGACCTTCATGCCCTGATGACCGACTCGCAGGATTGGTGGCCGGCCGACTTTGGGCACTACGGAGGGCTGTTCATTCGCATGGCGTGGCACAGCGCGGGTACGTATCGCATTGGCGACGGCCGCGGCGGCGCCGGAGCCGGGCAGCAGCGCTTTGCGCCGCTCAATAGCTGGCCCGACAATGTGAACCTCGACAAGGCGCGCCGGCTGCTGTGGCCGATCAAGCAGAAGTATGGCCGGAAAATTTCGTGGGCCGACCTCATGATTCTCGCGGGCAACGTCGCATTGGAGTCGATGGGATTCAAGACCTTCGGTTTCGGCGGTGGGCGCGAGGACACCTGGGAGCCCGAAGAGGACATTTATTGGGGTCCTGAAGGCACTTGGCTGGCGGACGAGCGTTACAGCGGCGATCGTGATCTCGCAAATCCTCTCGCCGCCGTACAAATGGGTCTGATCTACGTGAACCCCGAGGGCCCGAACGGTAACCCGGATCCCATCGCTGCGGCCAAGGACATTCGCGAAACCTTCCGCCGCATGGCCATGAACGATGAAGAAACGGTCGCGCTGATTGCCGGCGGGCATACCTTCGGCAAAACTCACGGCGCAGCCGTTCCGGCGCAGTACGTGGGCCCCGACCCGGAAGGTGCCGACATCCAGGACCAAGGCTTAGGGTGGAAGAATAAATTTGGGAAAGGTTGTGGTGCTGACACCATTGGCAGCGGCCTGGAAGTGATTTGGACGACGACACCGACGAAGTGGAGCAATAACTTTTTCGAGAACCTGTTTAAATACGACTGGGAGCTGACCAAGAGCCCGGCCGGCGCACACCAGTGGACGCCGAAGAACGGCGCAGGCAAGGGCACGATCCCCGATGCGCACGATCCTTCCAAACATCACGCTCCTACCATGCTGACCACGGATCTTTCCTTGCGCTTCGATCCGGCTTACGAAAAAATCTCGCGACGCTTCTACGAGCATCCGGATCAGTTTGCGGATGCGTTTGCCCGCGCCTGGTTCAAGCTGACGCACCGCGACATGGGCCCGATCGTGCGTTATCTCGGACCGCTGGTTCCGAAGGAGCATCTGTCCTGGCAAGACCCGATCCCTTCCGTGAATCATCCGCTGATCAACGATCAAGACATTGCTGCTCTGAAGACGAGGATCCTCGCGTCCGGGCTGACGGTTTCTCAGTTGGTCTCAATGGCCTGGGCGTCAGCCTCGACGTTCCGCGGCTCCGATAAGCGTGGTGGTGCAAACGGTGCGCGCATTCGGCTCGAGCCGCAGAAGAACTGGGAAGTCAACCAGCCGGCGGAACTCGCAAAGGTGCTGCAGAAGCTGGAAGGTATTCAGAAGGAGTTCAACGCTGCAGCATCCGGCGGGAAGAAGGTTTCGCTTGCTGACTTGATCGTGCTTGGCGGCAACGCGGCGATTGAGAAAGCGGCCAAGGACGGCGGTCATGACGTCAAGGTTCCGTTCATGCCGGGGCGCATGGACGCATCGCAGGAACAGACGGACGTCGAGTCCTTCGAACCACTCGAACCGAAGGCCGATGGCTTCCGCAACTATCTCAGCGGCAAGTCGCGCCTGTCACCGGAAGAGATGCTGGTGGATAAGGCACAACTGCTGCGGTTGACGGCGCCAGAGATGACGGTCCTTGTCGGCGGACTGCGCGTGCTCGGGGCGAATACCAAGAAGTCTTCGCACGGCGTTTTCACGAAGCGCCCGGGAGCACTGACGAACGACTTCTTCGTCAACCTGCTCGACATGGGCACGCAATGGCAACCGTCCACTGAATCCAACGGCTCGGGACCGGTGTACGAGGGACGTGATCGCAAGACGAACCAGCTCAAGTGGACGGCAACTCGCGTCGACCTGATCTTCGGTTCGCACTCGCAGTTGCGCGCTCTCGCGGAGGTCTACGGCAGCGCGGACGCGAAGGAAAAGTTCGTGAAAGACTTCGTGGCGGCGTGGAACAAGGTGATGAATCACGATCGCTTCGAGGTCGCCTGATCTCGGCGGGAATCAGGGTGGCGTTTCAAAACGGCTTGAGATGCCGCCCTGACGCCAAGGCTCAGGATCTCTGCGGTCCAGACTGCATGGCGGAGAGTGAGGGATTCGAACCCCCGATACCCTTTCGGGTATGCCGGTTTTCAAGACCGGTGCCATCAACCACTCGGCCAACTCTCCGTTGTTTCCTGTTTTACTACAAAATCGCGCTGACCGCAGGTTTCCATTCTACTTCCTCGGGGTGTTACCATAACCTGCTCCGGCGTTCCAGAGCACAGGAATTGCCATGTCTAAAAGCTCCGTTGCATCTCCGAAGGTCGTATCCATTGAAGATTTTCGTCCTATTGCGCAACAGCGAATCCCGAAGTCGGTATTTGATTATCTTGATGGTGGCGCGGAAGGCGAAGTTACGCTCCGCGAAAATTGCCGTGTGTTCAACGATGTCACCTTTCGTCCGCGCCATGCAGTTGTGGTTGAGAAGTGCAATTTGTGCACGCGGGTTCTTAGCTTCGACCTCCAGCTTCCCTTCATGCTTGCCCCGGTTGGCTACAGCCGACTGATGCACCCGGGAGGTGAAGTCGCAGCCGCGCGAGCTGCAGGGAAGTCGGGTACAGGCTACATTCTTTCGACAATTTCTGGGCACAAGCTGGAAGACGTACGAGCGGGTTCGAAGGGACCGGTTTTTTATCAGCTTTATCTGATGGGAGGCCGGGGCGCGGCTGAGGCCGCGATTGACCGCGCGAGAGTCGCGGGGTTTTCCGGTTTGGTGGTTACTATCGATACTCCCGTCGCGGGAATTCGCGAGCGCGATTATCGCAATGGAATGAAGGAACTGATCAGCGGTGGACCACTCGACAAGCTTCCGTTTCTTCCGCAGATCTTGTCGCGACCCGGATGGCTGATGGATTATCTGCTCGATGGAGGCTTGCCCGGATTGCCAAACGTGATTGTGCCGGGGAAGGGACAATTGCCGCTGGTGGACATCAATGCGGCGCTGGCAGAATCTGCGGCGACATGGGCAGATTTGAGCTGGATTCGGAAGCATTGGGGTGGGCCGATCGTGGTCAAGGGCGTGCTGACCTCCGACGACGCGCGCCGCTCCATCGACGAAGGAGCGGCGGCGATTTCCGTCTCGAACCATGGCGGTCGACAACTGGATGGAGTTCGCTCTTCTTTACGGGCTCTACCGGAAGTTGTGAAAGCGGTGAATGGACAAATTGAAGTGTGGATGGATGGCGGCATCCGCCGCGGCACGGACATCATCAAGGCTCTCTGCATGGGAGCAAAAGCCGTCCTGTGCGGTCGCGCTTATGCTTACGGATTAGCGGCTGCGGGAGAAGATGGAGTCGACCGCGCGATCGAGATCCTGCGCACGGATCTAGATCGCACGCTGCATTTGCTGGGCTGTTCTTCCCTTGGCGACTTGGACCGCTCCTACGTGAACGTCCCGAAGGAATGGGACGAGGCGTAGCGCCAGCGTCCCGCCGGCCCAGCGGCGGGCAACATCCTACGGATGTAGTCCAAACGCCTGCGATTCGAACTCCATGACTTCTTCGAAGTGCGAGAGGAAATACGTGAGACTGTGATCTCCCGGATAGGGACGATAGTCGTGCTTCACGGCTTCTTTTTTCAGTTCCTCGTCTAACGCAGCCGCGCCCTTTTCAAAGCCGTAGTTGTCATCCTGGCCGCAATTGAAATAAATACGCACATTACGTAAGGCTGCGCGATTTTTTTGCGCAAGCAAAAACGGGTTGTTGTCCTTCCAGTTGCGAACGTCGATTGGATCGCCGAAGATGGTAGCCAGCAGCTTTCCCAACTGCATGCCTGAACGGATGCCGACGTCGAGTTCTTGAGGCGATTCTGTAATCAGTGCTGCGCTTTGCGCGCTGACGGAAGAAAACATTTCCGGGTGGCTGAAAGCAAAGCGCAACGCGCCGTAACCACCCATGGAGACTCCTGTGATGCCGCGATTGGCGCGGCCTTTAGCAATGCGGTACTTCGACTCGATCAGGGGAATAAACTCCTGCAGAAAGAAATCGCTGTAGCGAACGCGGCCGTCGGCCGAATTGATGTAGAACGTTCGCCCTCCTTCCGGAGCCGCAATCAGAAATTCGCCGACTTTGTGTTGCCGGCGAAGATCGTCTAGCAATGTCCATCCGCCGCTGTTGAACAGTGTCTGCTCGTTGTCGCCGAGCCCGTGAAGAAAATAGAGAATGGGATATCGCTGTGGCGCTCGCTTGCTTGCGCTGGCGTCGTAGCTGGCGGGAATGTAAACACAATAATGCACAGGATGTTTGAGGATGTGGCTGCTCATTGCGTTGCAGTCGATGCGGCTTTGGGCATGCGCGATGGAAGAACCGAGCAGAAGCGCGAGTAAACCTGCAAGACGCGGCAAGCACATCTTCTTCAGTTTACTCGTAGCGGAGCGCCTGCACAGGATCGAGCCTCGCCGCGCGTCCTGCGGGATAGAGGCCGGATAAGAGACTCACGACGAAGGCGAACAGAATCGCTCCGACGACTAGCCACAGAGGAACGTACCAAAAATGCTCCGGCGGCAGGGATTGGCGCTTGAGGTAAACGTTCGTTCCGAAATTTATGACGTGGCCAATGGCCCAGCCCAGCGCGACACCGACAATGCCGCCGAGAATGCCCATGGCGCCTGCCTCCGCGAAGAAAAGTTTCTTCACATCGCCGTCGCTTGCGCCGATGGCTTTCATGATGCCGATTTCGCGGCGGCGCTCGAGTATGGCCATGACCAGCGTATTGACGATTCCAATGGACGCGACGGCGAGTGCCAGGCTGCCGAAGATTCCGAGAAATAAATCGAGCACAGCAAAAAACTGCTGCAGGCTGCGGGTGGCGTCAAGGATGGAGAAGGTGTTGAAGCCCATTTTCTTAACAGCATCCTCGACCCCTCTTATCTGGGACGGATTCTTCACTCGCACGCTCACTGAAGCGTAGACCGGCTGATCGCTCGCCGCTCGCGAAATCTCGCGCAAATCCGTTGGCTGCATTACGTGCAAGCTCTCAGCAAGCTTCAGAGGAAGAAAAACTCGAGCCCGTGTCGGGCCGCGCATGCTTTCGGGGTCGAGGTCGGCTACGCCAACGATCCTCAATTTCAGCTCGCGCGAAACAACCGAGTAAGCTGCACTCGCAAAATCATCTTCGTCATCTTCATCGTCTTCATCATCTTCGTCGTCAGTTGCGCTTGACGCACTCGCTTGCGAAGCCTGCCTTTGCGCATAGCGCATCGTTAGCTCTTTCCCTAAAAGAGGAGCGGCCAATTGCGCGACATTCGTATCATCCACGCCCGGCTTCAGTGTCTTGCCCAACAGTTCCTCCGCAAAAGTTTTCTGGATGACTACTTCCGCCGCAGTATCGGAGGAGAAGAAATTTCCCTGCACCGACTCGAATGCGTCATTCGACTTCGCCGATGAGGGTAACGCAGCGACCATGGTCATGTGCGGCTTGTTGTCATAGCGAAGCTCGGTAATGAAGCGAATGTCCGGATAGGCTTCGACTACGTTCGGCATGTGCTCGATTTGCTGGCGAGCGGATTCGTCGAGGATGCGGCTTTCGCCGGGAGTCGGCCCGTTGCGCTCTTCTTCGTGGCCGAAATTTCGCAGGTCGCGGCGCGAGGTGACAACGACGGTGTCGAATAATCCCGACTTCATCAATCGGCGAGAAGCCAGTTGCTGCAGGCCGATGCCCAGAGACAACATGGCGACCAGAGAGGCTACACCGACGGAAATGCCCACAGTAGTGAGCGAATTGCGCAGAATGGACTCACGCAGATTGCGCATGGCGAGTTCGGTGAGGTCAGGAAGTTTCATTGGCGTACTCCCTCCGCCATCACAGCCGAATTCACCTCTTCGCCGACTACCCTGCCGTCTGCCAAAAAGATCAGCCGTTGTGCGTAGCGTTCGGCCAGCGCACGTTCGTGCGTCACCATTACTACCGTCATTCCCAACTGCTGATTGAACTCGCGCACCATATTCATTATTTCTGTGCCGGTGCGGCTATCGAGATTGCCGGTGGGCTCATCGGCGAGCAGAAGTTGCGGACGATTGATGAGCGCGCGAGCCAGCGCGGCGCGCTGTTGCTCACCGCCGGAAAGTTCACTGGGCCGGTGCTTCATTCGTGCCTGCAATCCAACACGCGTGAGGGCCTCGCGCGCCAGACCATCGCGCTTTGCGCGATCGATTTCTGCGAAGCGCAGCGGCAACTCCACATTTTCCGCAATGCTCATGCTGGCGATCAGATTGAAAGACTGAAACACCATTCCCACAGTGTGCAGGCGATAGTGGGCCAGTTCTTCGCGCGAGAGTTGCGCGAGATCGCGTCCTTGAACCACGACGCTTCCGGAGGTTGGGCGATCGAGACCGGCAATCAAATTTAGGACTGATGATTTTCCGGAGCCGGAACTGCCTAGGAGAGCGACGAATTCTCCCGGGCGCACGTCGAGCGAGACGCCATCGACGGCGCGAATGACGCTCTGGCCCATGCGATAGTGGCGGCAAAGGGATTCCGCGTGGACTGCCGCGAGGCTTGTTGCCGCGGGATTATTCTGTTGGGAATGGTTCAAATTCATTGCCTACCGAACTTCTCCCTTCAGAACGCCGAAGGCATCCACCGCCTTGCCGCTGCGCGAGGTCGAGTTGCCATTGTCGGCGGCTTCGAGCACCGGCAAATCGCCCTCGCCGGGGGCAAGAAACAAATTGTTTTCCACCCCATGTTGGCGTGTGTATAGATCGTAATAGCGGCCGTGCGCGGCATAGAGTTCTTCGTGCGTGCCGCGCTCGAGGATTCGTCCCAGCTCCATCACCAGAATCTGATCCGCCCGCCGGATGGTCGAGAGCCGGTGCGCAATCACGAAAGTTGTGCGCCCTTTCATCAGATAAGAAAGTCCTTCCTGGATCATCTGCTCGGATTCGGAGTCAAGACTCGAAGTTGCCTCATCGAGAATGAGAATCCGCGGTTCAGCTAGAATCGCCCGCGCAATTGAAATCCGCTGCCGCTGACCACCAGAGAGCTTGACGCCGCGCTCGCCGACGACCGTGTCGTATCTATCGGCGAACGCCTCTGCAAACTCATCCACTCTAGCAATACGACAGGCGCGCAGAATTTGTTCCTCGGTCGCGTCGGGCCGGGAGAATGCAACGTTTTCGCGGATTGTTCCGTCGAAGAGAAACGATTCCTGCAGCACGACACCGAGGCGGGTGCGGTAGGAGTCGAGCCGCACCATGCTCAGGTCCGTGCCGTCTACGAGAATTTCGCCCTTTGTCGGCTTGTAAAAGGCCGAGATCAGACCGATGGTGGTCGACTTGCCCGAACCGGAAGAGCCGACGAGCGCGGTTACCGTGCCCGGTTCGGCGCAGAAAGAAATGTCACGGAGGACTTCGTGGATCCCGTCATAAGTGAAGCTCACGTTCTGAAATTCGATTTGCCCGACGATATCTTCGAGGGCTATAGAGCGGGCTGGGTCCTGGTCTTCGGGACGTTCGCGCATGATTTCCTGCGTCCGCTCGAGCCCGGCCAAAGCTTCCGTGAGTTGCGTCCCGATGGCAACAATCTGCATGATCGGAGCGACAAGAAAGCCCAACAGCAGGGTGTAAGAAACGAATCCACCGACAGTGAGGGTACCGGAAGAGATTTGATGTGCGCCCACGTAGATGGTGACGGCACCGACCAGGCCCAGCAGAACGCTGGCCGAAAGGCTCATCACAGAAGTTGCGGTGAGCGTTCGCATTACGTTTTCGAGCAGACGGTGCACCCCTTTGGCGAAGATTGCTTCCTCGCGCTTTTCTGCGTGGTACCCCTTGATGACACGCACCCCGCCGAGAGATTCGGTGAGGCGTCCGGTGACCTCGGCGTTGATTTTCGTGCGCTCGCGAAAAATCGGACGGATAGTGGCGAACGCCTTATTGAGCGCCACCGTAAAACATAAGAGCGAACCGACGGCGATCACAGTGAGCTGCACGCTGGTGCGCAGCAAAAGAATCAGCGCAATTCCGGATGTGACCAGTCCCCCAGCAAAATCGACGAGACCCGTGCCCAGCAGATTGCGAACGCCTTCGACATCGCTCATGATGCGCGAGACGAGGCTGCCCGTTTTATTTGCATCGTAAAAAGAAACGGGCAAGCGGGAGATATGGACCTGCACTTGTTGCCGCAGTTCGGTAATGAGCCGCTGGGCAGCTTTGGAGAGTGACTGCGTCAGAGAAAAGGACGTGATGCCCTGCACCACCGTTGCACCCAGCACGAGCAGCACCAGCGGTTGCAGGCGATCCATGCGGTGCTTGTTGATGACGGTATCGATCAAGAACTTGCTTGAATAGGGCAGGACCAATCCTGCGACGCGGTTGATCACCATCAATCCGAAACCGAGCGCCAGCAGCTTGCGCCGCGGGCGCATCAGCGCCGAGACGGCCGGCAGAACCTCTCGGAGACGCTCGACCTTAGGTTTCTTTGGAGTTGCCTGGGAACCGGTACTCAATCTCTTGTTGGACTCCACCCGAGCCTGATTTGCTTCAATATTACTGATTGTGACATGGCGCGGGCTGGCGTTGTATGCTCGGGGCGTGGCACGTCCGCCTTCGCCGGAGCGCTCTCCAACCCCGGGCCTGTTGCTGGGCCTGATCGTCACGCTCGCTGCCGTCGTCGCTTATTCAGCCTATATCACATGGCAAGTTGCAGGATTGCGCAAGCTGCAGACCGGGCTGATTGATCGCAATCGCAAGGACTCTCTGCAACTTCTGCGCATCCAGAATGATCTGAACTTGCTTGCCGTCGCCATGCGCGACATGATCGACAACGACGAACCGTATCCGTTGACCGCGTGGTCGGCGCAGTTCCAGCGGATACGAACCGACCTGGACGATGCCATGCGGCTGGAGTCCGCATTGGCGCCCACGAGCCGGACTCCCGAGCAAAGCGCCGCCTTAACGAGTTCGCTCACGCAATTCTGGGATGCGGTCGACCGTGTATTCAGCCTTGCGCGATCGGGGGATGACAGGAGAGCGCGGCAGCAGATTCAATTATCATTGCAGGCGCGGCAGGCGGCCTTGAGCACAACCGTGGCTCGGCTTCTGGTGCAGAACAGCGAGAACGAAGAACGGGCAGCGCAGGAGATTATCCGGATTTATGACCGCGTACAACGGCAGGTTCTCGTCTTTCTTGCAGCAACCTTGGCCGCGGTGCTGTTGACGGGACTTTCCATCATCCGCTGGAACCGCCGGTTGTTTGCGCGCATGACGGAGCTTTCCGAGCGGCGCAGCGAATTGGCGCAAAAGCTTATCGCGACTCAGGAATCGACCCTTCGCTATATTTCACGGGAGCTGCACGATGAGTTTGGGCAGATTCTAACGGCCATGGGAGCGATGCTGCAGCGCGCCGACGCGCACGCTCCCGAAGGTTCATCGTTGCGAAGAGATTTGCAGGAAGTCCGTGAGATTGCCCAGGAAACATTGGACCGAGTGCGGAGCCTTTCGCAGTCGCTGCATCCAGTGATGTTAGACGAGGCCGGACTTGAGACAACGCTCGACTGGTACATTCCAACGGTGGAAAGGCAAAGCGGGATTGCCATATCCTATGAGAAGCAGGGCGCGGGATTCCACGTGAACGGCGCGGCGGCGGTGCAGATTTACCGCGTAGTGCAGGAAGCGCTGAATAACATTGCGCGCCACTCGGGTACAAAGCAGGCATGGCTGCGGCTGTATTTCCTGCCTTCTGCGCTGGAGGTGGAGATCGAAGATCATGGCTTGGGCTTCGCTCCAGCGACCGTGAAGGCGGGAATCGGGATCGTCGCCATGCGTGAGCGCGCCGAATTGATGGGCGGGAAGATCGAATTTTCAGCTCCCGCAGCCGGGGGAACGCGGGTGCATCTGACAGTCCCGCGCGAAAAAATTGAAGCGGCTGAGGCGGAGATTGCTCTCGATGACAAAAAAGATCAGGGTCTTGCTGGTAGATGACCATGGCCTGGTGCGCCGTGGGTTTCGCCGCATGCTGGAGGATGAGGCGGATATTGAAGTCGTGGGCGAGGCCGGCGACGGAGAAGAGGCTGTGCGGCTGGCGCAAGAATTAATGCCACAAGTGGTGGTGATGGACTGCGCTTTGCCAAAAGTCAACGGCCTGGATGCGACGCGGCAGATTCTGGAACACTCGCCGGAGACAGCAGTGCTCATGCTGAGCATGCACTCGGAGAACACATGGGTAAAACAGGCCATCGAAGCCGGAGCCAAAGGATACATTCTGAAGAATGCAATGAATTTGGAACTCGGACCGGCGGTGAGGCGCGTGGCGGCAGGCGAAACAATTTTTGATCCTCAGGTGGAGCAGAAGTCGGCGCTCAAAGGCGAGCTTGACAGCGGACTGACGCCGCGCGAGTTGGAAGTGCTGCAGATGATTGTGAACGGCAAATCGAACAAAGAAATCGCCTCGGCGCTTGATCTAAGCGCTAACACGGTGGCGGTGCATCGCGCGAATATCATGAACGCTCTGGGTATTCACAAAACCGCTGAGCTGGTCGTCTACGCGATTCGCGCGGGGCTGGTAAACGTTCCGTGAATCGCAGATACTTTCTGCGCAATCTGGCAGGGCTGGCATCGGTTTCGCAGTGGCCGCTGCTGCGGACACTGGTCGCGGGTCCAGATGTTCAGCCCGGCTTTCGATTTGTCGATGTCACCTCCAGCGCAGGAATTCATTTCCATCACAACAGCGGCGCCTACGGTGGCAAGTTTTTACCGGAGACGATGGGTTCCGGCTGCGCATTTCTCGACTACGACCGCGATGGCTGGCAGGATATTCTCCTCGTCAACGGAATGGATTGGCCCGGGCATAAGCAGCGGAGAACCACACTGCAGCTCTATCGCAACAACCGAAACGGTACCTTTAGCGACGTCACCGCGCACGCCGGGCTGGATGTGGAAATGTACGGCATGGGCGTGGCCGTGGGCGACTATGACAACGATGGCTTCGCTGATATCTACATCACCTGCGTGGGACAGAACCGGCTGTTCCATAACACCGGCAAGGGGAATTTTGTTGACGTGACACAGACAACCGGCTTAGGCAAACGGGAGGCATTTAGTAGTTCGGCATTGTGGCTGGACTACGATCGCGACGGATTGCTCGACCTTTTCGTGTGCAACTACGTGAAGTGGTCGCCGGAGCGCGATGTGTTTTGCAGCCTTGACGGGCGGCACAAATCCTATTGCACGCCGGAAGCCTACCGGGGAGAGACGTGCTGGCTGTTTCACAATCGCGGCAATGGAACGTTCGAAGATGTGACCGCGTCGAGCGGCATCTTCGATAGCAGCTCGAAATCGCTTGGAGTAGCGATGCTCGATGAGGATTCCGATGGCTGGCCCGATCTGCTGGTGGCCAACGACACGCAGCCCAACAAACTCTACCGCAATCAGCATAACGGCACTTTCAAGGACACTGCGGTGGAAGCGGGATTGGCCTTCAGCACCGATGGCAGGGCGCGCGCGGGCATGGGAGTGGACGTGGGGGATTTCACGAATTCGGGCCATCCGGGAGTGGCGATTACGAACTTCGATAATGAGATGACGGGCCTATACGAGTTCACGGGAAAAACCTACGAAGACGTAGCTGCCCGCACCGGCGTTGGATTGGCTTCCAAGAATAGTCTCGGTTTCGGCTGCGTATTTCTCGACGCGAATCTGGATGGATGGCTTGATCTGGCTGTGGCCAACGGGCACATTGACGAAACTGTGCGCAACATTCGCGGGAATGTTGGGTACGCGCAGCCTCCGCATTTATTTTTGAACAACGGCAGGGGAGGGTTTCAGGACGTGGCGGCAGAACTCGGCGGGGGTTTTGACAGCCCGAAGGTTGGACGCGGCCTGGCATACGCAGATTTCGACCGGGATGGCGACATCGATCTTCTGCTGACGACGAATAATGGACCGGCCTATCTGTATCGCAACGATCAGCTCTCGGGAAATCACAGCATCCGCTTCCATCTCGTGGGCACGAAGTCGAACCGGGATGCGATCGGGGCCACGGTTCGCATCGAATGCGGCGGCATCAGCCAGTCGCGGATGGTAAAGGCCGGATCCAGCTATCTCTCGCAGTCCGAGCTTCCGGTTACCTTCGGGTTGGGGAAAAGGGATCGCGTCGAACGCGTGGTGATCAACTGGCCGAGTGGGAATACGGAAGAGTTTAGCAATCTGGCGTCGGGGCGAACTTACGAATGCACGGAAGGCAAGGGAGTCGCGCCGCAGGACGGATTCTGATCTTCGCCAGCGGCTTCAATCGGAGTGTGCTTGTAGCGCTCCCGAAGCTATGACCTCGATGTCAACTGACTCACTCACGCGCAGAAAGAGAGTGCTCGGATTCTTCATTCCCCAGTTCGCGTAGGGAACAGCAAAGTGGAGCGTAGCTTTCCAATGATCCGCGGTCACTTCGACCTCCGCCGGTACAGTGAGTTCGTGGTCGGCACCGTGGATATTGAAAATTCCATGGACGCGCACGGAAGACTTTCCCTGCACCGAGACTGCGCCGTCGATCCGGTCCGGACGAAATGAGATTTCCGGATAGCGCTCGCTCTCGAGCACTTCACCATGCATTTTGCGATCGCGCATTCCGTTTCCAGTCTGCCCACTCTTGGCATCTACTACGATTTCCCCGCTCAGCTTGTTAGAAGCGGGATCAAACTGGAGATTGCCCTGCTTCAGCTGGAAAGTTCCGCGCACAGTATGGAGCACGTCGCTCAGGGTGAAATTGATAACGGTGTGCTGAGGATCGAGGGTGAGGGTAAAGTCCTGCGCGGGGGCTGTAGCAGCAGCAAAACTCGTGAGAAGGCACAGGAGTAAGGACCGTTGCAGGAGTTGTCCTATAGCGGATTTTTCGTTCATTCGGCTAAGCCGTGAGCAGTCCCCATCCGAAAGTGAGCCCTTCCACGGCCAAACCGGCGGGCGAGAGCGCCCCTATATGAAATGCCAGCAGGCAATCAAAAATCTCCGGACGAAGTTTGAAAACCTGAAGCGTGCGCCGTTGCAGCCATACCCGGCCATCCAGCGCAAGCATGAGGCGCGCCATGAGCAGCGGGCGAAAGGTCAAGCGGCGGTGCGCGGATTCATAATCCGCAAGTGCTCCTGCCTTCATGCCGCGGGCAAGCACCAGCGCCTGGTTGAAGGCCAGCCCCAGTCCTTCCCCGGTGATCGCGTCGACGGTACCGGAAGCATCGCCAACCAGCGCAATATTGCCTCGGCACACTCGCTTCAATCGCCGGTTTGCGGAGATCGCGCCGCGTTCGGCAGAAACCGGCTCTGCACCGCGAAGGCGGGAATTCAGTTCCGGAAATTGCGCAAGAGATTGATCAAGACGAAGCCGGGGATCATGCGAAGCTACAGCGACGCAAACCTCCCGATCGTTCACTGCGGTCATATACGCCTGGCTATCTTTGCTCCAATAAATCTCCATGCGATCGGTCCATGGCTGCACGCGGTAATGCCGTCGGAACGAATAGCGCAGACCAGAGGTTGCGATGGATTTAAGATTCGCCCACTGGCGCACTCGCGAGTTCGCGCCATCCGCACCGATGATCCAGCGGGTCCGAATAGCGGTGTCCCCGACTTTAACGGCCTGTCTCGAAAGTCCGGTTACTGCGCGCTGCCACATCAGATCGATGTTCAGTTCAACCGCGCGCTCGATTAACAATCGATGCAGCACCGTACGGCGAATCGAAATGGCCCGAACAACGCCTGGAAACGCCGCCTCCGCCGACCGTCCGCCGCCGTAAAAGCGTGTGCCGCGCACGGGAAAACATGCAGCGACAGGAATGCCGACCCCGAGTTTATCGAGAGCCTCGACTGCGTCTGGCATCAAGGCTTCACCGCAGGCCTTATCGATTGGCGGCTTCGCGCCGTCTGCAACGGTAACGCGAAATCCCTGCAAACGTGCGGCGATCGCGGCTGCCAGTCCTGCCGGACCTCCGCCAATCACGAATACATCCGTCGAAGGGAACAATCCGTTAACGCCTCACCATTCGAGTAGAACAAGCTCAGAACAGAATCCTGGCCCCATGGCTGCAAGCAAACCGAGCGATCCCGGTTCGGGACGGCGATTTTTCATCACATCCTCCAGCACCACCAGCACAGAGGCCGAAGAGAGATTTCCCACCTTCCTCAAACAGTCCCAGGAGGCATCCAATTGACCGTTGTGCAGGCCAAGAGCGGCGGCCGAAGCTTCCAGCACCTTGGGCCCGCCGGTGTGCAGAACGAAACTCTTGAGGTCGCTTCGCTGCAAGCCGTGATCTGCAAGGAACGCGTCAACATCCCGCCCGAGATTCTGCCGAATCAGATTCGGAACTTCGGTCGACAACTGAATGCGAAAGCCTTTCTCCGAAATATTCCAGCCCATCATATCCTCGGTGTTCGGATAGAAGATGGAACGTGTGGCGCGAATTACAGGTCCGGATGGGAACCCATCCGGCGAAGCGAACTCTTCCCCGGTGACGATGACTGCGGCGGCGCCATCGGCAAAGAGGCCGGAGGAAATGAGGTTTGCCACCGAGAGGTCCTCACGCTGCAGAGTCAGCGAGCAAAGCTCCACAGACACGAGAGCAGCCGCCTGGTGGGGATAGGCGAGAACGTAGTCGGCGGCGCGAGCGATGCCAGCAGCTCCGGCAACGCATCCCAAGCCGAAGATTGGCGTGCGGCGGATGTTGGCGGGAAGCTGCATGCGATTAATCAGGAGAGCGTCAATGGAAGGGCTGCACACTCCAGTGACACTGGTGAAGAATAATGCTCCCAAATCCTCCGGACGGGCGCCTGCGTTGTGCAGAGCCAGGCAAAGAGCCTTCTCGCCTAACTCCTGCGCGACACGGATCCAGATATCGTTTGCCTGCCCCCAGGTCCTGATATCCAGGTATTCCTCCGCGGGAACAGCCAGATAGCGGCCTTCTACGGTCACGTTGCGATGGAGCCGTTGCAATAATTGAGGATTCTTGAGTTCGGGTCCCCAGTAATCCTGAAGGCGCTGGAACAGCTCCTGCTGCGAGTAATAATGCTTCGGAAATGCGCTGGCCGCGCTGGCAATTTTCATGGGTTCGGGTTCCTCATGCGGTCTCGCTACGGAACCCGCCCCCAGGCCGACCTCATCGGAGAAAATATTTCCCCCTTGGGATGGCGGAGTTCCTGCACCGGTTGTCACGTGAAGCCGCGCGCTACTCTACGAATTATCGCAGAATTGCGGTCGCGAGTGTGTCATGGCCTCGTAAACAGGCGCGCAACATCGTTCCCGGATTGTACTCCGAGCGATGCATTTGCATGCTTATAATTTAGGCCAATTATTGCACGATGGCGATGGAGGTTGGGGTGTTTCCCACGGAATAGCTGGCGATCGTGTTCAGGCTGCCCGCGCTCACGCCGAAGCCCTGAATTCCAGAGCCGGAAGCCTGGTTCCCGACGTACAGATAACCATTATTTGGGTCGACCAGGACAAAGCTCGGAGAGTTCTCGCAGGCAAAAGGAGAATCCGTTACTTCCGCAGGAAATCCGGTGGTCGAAGAGATGGAAAAGCTGGCGATGTTATTGGAGCCTTGATCGGCAACGTAAAGGAATTGTCCTTTAGGATCGACAGTGACAGCGACGGGGCGCTGGAAGCTCGCAGACAGGGGCGAGCCGGTGACTTGAGACAACGTGCCGGCAGAACTAATGCCGTAGATTGATATGGAGTTGGCGGTGGCGTTGGCAGTGTAGAGATAAGACCCGTTGGGACTAATGGCGAGACCGGAAGGGTTGTTATCTGCTGTGGTGGTCAACCCGACCAGGGTGGGCACGCCTGCGTTCAGACTGAAGACGGCAACGACACCCAAGGATTGGTTCCCTGACTGAATGGGCGCGCTGATGTAAAGAAATTTTCCCGACGGCGCTATCTGCATATTCTTCGCTGCGAGATTGGTCTGGAACGGAGATCCCGTAATGGGAGTCAACGAACCACTGCCGGAATTGATGGATAAAACGGAGACCGTGTTAGACAGGACATTGGCCACGTAAAGATATGCACCCGCGGGGTCCATGGCCAGGAAGTAAGGCAGGCTGCCAACCGGCGTTCTGGGGGTGACTTCGCTAACCGTGCCGTCGCTGTTGATATCAAAGAGTGAAACGTCGTTTTCGCCCTGTCCTGCGTTGGCCACGTACAAATACTTGCCCGAAGGATGAATGACCACAGCCTGAGCTCCGCTGCCCACCGTGTAGGGACTTTCTGCAAGCTGGGTGAGCACGCCGGAGTAGGGGTCCTCGCGGAAAACCACCAGTTGATTGGTGGCAGGTATGGTCGCGTAGAGGTAATGATTGCCAGATTTGCCGCAACTGAGAAAACAGGCCAGACTCGCCAGAAGAGAAACCACGACCACTAGCTTCCGAAGCATCCGCTACTCCCAAGAGAATTTGAACGATGTGAACGAAACAACAATAATACCGGGAAGGCGAAAAATCCGCATGAGAACGACGCAGTTTTCTATCATACGGGTATCGCAGAAAAAGCGCGCGGTGCCGGCTACCGCTAAAGCGAATCTGGCCGCTTACCGCTCCGATGCGGTCGCTTTGCGAACTGGTTGCACGGAGCGACCGGCGCGATGTTCCTGAAAACCCGATATTACCAGCAATTTAATCGGCGGAATGCGCTGGGCTGGCGGTTCCCGGCAAGGCCACATTGGCGCCGCCGCGCAGGAGCAGGCGCAGGCGATCGAGATAAACATAAATGACGGGAGTTGTGAATAGAGTAAGGGCCTGGCTGACGATGAGGCCGCCGACGATTGTGATGCCCAGGGGGCGATGCAGTTCAGAGCCGGTGCCGTGACCGAGGGCTAAGGGCAAGCCCCCGAGCAGAGCAGCCATAGTCGTCATCATGATCGGCCGGAAACGGAGCAGGCAGGCTTCATAAATAGCCTCGATAGGCTTCTTGCCCTGGGTGCGTTCCACATCCAGCGCGACATCAATCATCATGATGGCATTCTTCTTCACAAGACCAATGAGCAAGATGATGCCGATCGTGCCAATCACGTTGAGTTCGTTGTGCGTGAGCAGCAAGGCAAGGAGCGCGCCAACACCCGCCGAAGGCAGGGTTGAGAGAATCGTGATGGGGTGAATATAGCTCTCGTACAACATTCCCAGGACGATGTAGACAGCGATCAGCGCCGTGAGAATCAAGATCGGTTCGCTGGAGAGAGAATCCATGAAGGCCGCCGCGGTGCCTTGAAAGCTTGCCTGAATCGTGGAGGGAAATCCGATGGAGCGCTCGGCGTTGTCGATGGCGAGCGTTGCCTGGCCGAGAGAAATTCCGGGCGCAAGGTTGAATGAGATCGTGACCGACGGGAACTGGCTTTGGTGATTGACCGCCAGCGGAATGTTGGAGGCTTCGTAGTGGGTAAACGCGGCCAGTGGAATCGGCGTTCCGGCGGTCGAGCGAAGATAAATATTTTGCAGGGCCTCGGTGGTCTGCTGATACTGGGGCGCTACCTCCATGACCACGTGATACTGATTCAGCGGCCGATACATGGTGGAGACCTGGCGCTGACCGAAGGCGTCGTAGAGCGCGTTGTCGATATCCTGAGCGGCAACACCCAGGCGGCTGGCGGTATCGCGATCGATCACCAGTTGCGCTTCCAAACCTTTATCCTGCTGATCGGTATTCACGTCGCGCAGCTCGGGGATCTGCCTTATTTTGGCTAGTAATTGCGGGGCCCAGGTGTTGAGTTCGTTCAAATCCTCGCCTTGCAGCGTGTATTGATATTGCGCATTGCTCTGGCGTCCACCGATGGTGAGATCCTGATATGACTGCAGATACAACGTAGCGCCGGGAACCACCGCGAGTTTCCCCCGCAAACGGTTGATGACGTCATCGGCGGTCACATTCTTGCATGTTTGCCAGAAGTGGCGTTTGGTACAGGTCGCGCGCTGATTGAGCGGCTTCAACATGATGAAAAACCGCCCCTGATTCGCAACAGTATTTCCGCCAGCGAAGCCGACTACAGAACTGACCGCGGGATCCTTCATGACAATCTGAACGTAGCGCTGCATTTTGCCCCGCATGGCCTGGAAAGAGATATCCTGCGCCGCCTGCACTGAGCCTCCAATACGCCCCGTGTCCTGCTGGGGGAAGAAGCCCTTGGGGACTTTGATATACAGATACACGCTTAAAACCGCAACCGCGATCGTGATACACAAAGTGACAAAGCTGAACCTCAGTGCCACCTTCAAGGCGTGGCGATAAGTCCGCAACATCCAGTCGAAGACCGCTTCACTGGCACGATAAAGGCGGTTGTGGGTGTTGTCTTTCGCCGGACGCAGGAATTTCGCGCACATGGTTGGAGTCGTCGTGAGTGAAACCAACAGCGAAATGCCGATAGCCAGGCTCAGGGTAATGGCGAACTCGCGGAAGAGGCGGCCGACGATTCCGCCCATCAGCAGTAGCGGAATAAATACGGCGACGAGCGAAACGCTCATGGAAAGCACGGTGAAGCCAATTTCCGCCGCTCCCTTGAACGCGGCACGGACGGCGTCCATGCCGTGCTCTACGTAGCGCATGATGTTTTCCAGCACCACGATCGCATCATCGACAACGAAACCGGTGGAAATGGCGAGTGCCATGAGCGAGAGGTTATCGAGACTGTAGCCAAGCAGGTACATTCCGCCAAAGGTTCCGACCAGAGACAGCGGTACGGCGATGCTGGGAATGATCGTGGCTCGCACAGTGCGGAGGAAAGCGAACACCACCAGGATGACGAGGAAGATCGAAAGCAGCAGCGTGAACTCGATATCCTTGACCGAGGCGCGCACGGTAACGGTGCGATCCATGGCGATAGACAGATGGATCGCCGGGGAAATCGAGGACTGCAGATACGGCATGAGTGAAATCACGCGGTCCACGGTGTCGATGATATTGGCGCCGGGCTGGCGGAAGATGATGATCAAGACACTCGGCTTTCCGTTGGCCAATCCGAGATTGCGGACGTCGGAAACCGAATCTTTCACCTCGGCTACGTCGCCCAAGCGCACCGGGCCGCCATTGTGGTAAGCAACGATGAGCGGACGGTACTGGTCCGCAGTGAAGAGTTGATCATTATCGCTGAAGTTCCATACCTTGGTGTCGTCCTCTACGGACCCCTTGGCCCGGTTGGAATTCGCCAGGTTCAGGGCATTGCGGACCGTATCCAGACCCACTCCCAGCTTGTTGAGCAGCATGGGATTGACTTCCGCGCGGACGGCGGGCTGCGCCGCGCCGCCGACAAATACCTGGCCGACACCGCTTACCTGAGAAAGCTTCTGGGCGAGAATCGAGTCGGCGGCGTCATACATCATCGGGACGGTCTGCGTATCGGAGGTCAGCGCCAGAATCAGAATGGGCGCGTCCGCAGGATTCGCCTTGCGATAAGTGGGGTTGCTCGGGAGATTGGCGGGAAGTTGGCTGCGCGCGGCATTGATGGCGGCCTGAACGTCGCGGCCTGCAGCGTCAATGTTGCGATTCAAATCAAATTGCAGAACGATGCTGGTTGAGCCCAACTGGCTCGTGGAAGTCATCTGATTGATTGCGGAGATGCGGCCAAATTGGCGCTCCAGCGGCGTTGCCACGGCCGAGGCCATGGTTTGAGGATCGGCTCCGGGTAGTTGAGCGGAAATCTGAATGACCGGAAAATCGACCTTAGGCAGCGACGCGACGGGAAGGAAATTAAACGCGAGAATTCCGGAGAGCAGCAGGGCGGCCGCCAGCAGCGACGTGCCAACCGGGCGACGGATAAATGGAGCCGAGATGCTCATTGCCTAATCTCCGGCCGCCTCTCCAGGAGCGGCGTCGCGCGGAATTTCGTTGCCGATGCGGTATTTTGCGAAGCGATGTGCTAATCGGTCGAACCACAAATAAACAACCGGCGTGGTGTAAAGCGTCAGTAACTGGCTCAGGAGCAGACCGCCGACAATTGTGATGCCGAGCGGCCTGCGGAGTTCGGCCCCGGTGCCGGTGCCCAAGGCCAGAGGCAAGCCACCGAGCAGGGCGGCCATCGTGGTCATCATGATCGGGCGGAAGCGCAGCAGGCAGGCCTGGAAGATTGCTTCCTCGGGCGGTTTGTGCTCCTCGCGCTCCGCCTCCAGCGCGAAATCGATCATCATGATGGCATTCTTCTTCACGATGCCGATCAGCAGGATGATTCCGATTAAGGCGACGACAGTCAGATCGTTGCCCGTGATTTCAAGAGCGAGAATTGCCCCCACACCCGCCGAAGGAAGCGTGGAAAGAATCGTGATGGGATGAATGTAGCTCTCGTACAGAACCCCGAGCACGATGTAAACGGTGACGATGGCCGCGAGAATCAGAAACGGTTCGCTGGAAAGCGAGTTTTGGAACGCGGCCGCGGTGCCCTGAAACGAGGCGTGAATGCTGGCGGGGAGCTGAATTTCTTTTTCGACTTGTTGAATCGCCTTTGTGGCATCTCCAAGCGAGCCGCCGGGCGCGAGATTGAAGGACAAGGTTACGACGGGAAATTGCCCCTGATGGTTCACCGCCAGCGGTGTGCTTGTCGTATGCATCTTGACAAACGTGGAGAGCGGCACGGGATTGCCGCTGGTTGTGGCCGACGCGGCGTTTGCGGTGGGCGCGCCGGTGGCTGGCGTAGCGCTGCTCGGGCGCACGTACATGTCATCCATCGCATCCGGCGTCTGGGCGAACGAGGGCAGCACTTCGAGCACGACGTGGTATTGGTTCAACTGCGTGAAGATGATCGATACCTGGCGTTGTCCGTAAGCGTCGTAGAGCGTGTTGTCGATGGCGGAAGGGAGAATACCGAGGCGCGAGGCGGTGTCGCGGTCGATGTTGATGCTGGTCCTGAGCCCGCCGTTCAATTGATCGGTAGCGACGTCGCGCAACTCCGGCCGCTGGCGAAGTTTCTCCACCAGCTTGGGCGTCCACTGGGCGAGTTCCTGCGCGTCGGCATCTTCGATGGAATACTGGAACTCGGTGCGGCTCACCCGGTCTTCCACCGTCAGATCTTGGACCGGCTGCATGTAGAGCGTGATGCCGTCTACTTTGGCCAGCGCGGGCTGGAGCCTCCGGATGATCGCGGAGGCGTCGTCGCGGCGTTCATCGCGCGGCTTCAGATTGATTTGAACGCGTCCGCTATTCGGAGTCGCATTTGTGCCGTCCACCCCAATAAAAGACGACAGACTGTCAACGTCTTTATCTTTCAGAATTACCTTCGCCAACTCCTGCTGGCGCTTGGCCATAGCATCGAAGGAAATGTCATCCGGAGCTTCGGAAATGCCCAGGATCACGCCCGTGTCCTGCACAGGGAAGAAGCCCTTAGGCACGACGACGTAGAGAACCAAGGTGAGAATGAGAGTTCCAAAAGTCACCAGCAGCGTGGCCGTCTGATGCTTCAGCACCCACTTCACGGTTCGTCCGTAAAAGGCGATCACGCGGTTGTAATAATTTTCGGTGACTTCGTAGAAGCGGCCTTTCTCGCCTTCTTTCTGGTGCTTGAGCAGCTTGGCGCACATCATCGGCGTCAGGCTGAGCGAAACCGCGGCCGAAACCAGAATCGTCACCGCCAAGGTAACGGCAAACTCGCGGAACAGGCGGCCTACGATGTCGCCCATGAAGAGCAGCGGAATCAGTACAGCAATCAGCGAAACCGTCAGCGAGACAATGGTGAATCCGATCTGCCCGGATCCCGTCAACGCCGCTTCTAGCGGCGAGTCTCCAGCCTCCAGATACCGGTCAATGTTCTCGATCATTACGATGGCGTCATCAACCACGAAACCGGTGGAGATGGTCAGCGCCATGAGCGTGAGATTGTTCAGGCTATAGCCCAGCAGGTACATCACCCCAAACGTGCCGACGATCGAGAGCGGCACCGCAACGCTAGGAATGATTGTGGCCCTGACGTTTCTCAGAAAGAAGAAAATGACAATGACAACCAGGACGATGGTGAGCGCGAGTTCGAATTCCACGTCCTTCACCGAGGCGCGAATCGTGGTGGTGCGGTCGGTGAGAATCTGGACCTTCACTGCCGAAGGCAAGGAAGCCTGCAGTTGAGGCAAAATCTTCTTGATGCGATCAACGACGCTGATGATGTTCGCGCCCGGCTGACGTTGAATATTCACGATAACCGCAGGAGTGAGATTCATCCACGCCGCCAGCCGCGTGTTCTCTGTACCGTCGAATACGTTGGCGACATCCTGAATACGCACCGGCGCGCCGTTGCGGTAGGCGATGACGATTGGCTTGTATTCGTCACTGTGGAAAAGCTGGTCGTTGGCGCCGATTGTGTAGGACTGACGCGGACCATCGATCACACCCTTCGCTTGATCCACGTTAGCTTCGGCCAGCGCGGTGCGAACATCTTCAAGACTCAAGCCGTAAGACGCGAGGGCGGTCGGATTTACCTGGACCCGCACGGCCGGTTTCTGCCCGCCGCTGATCGAAACCAAGCCCACGCCCGGCAGTTGGGAAATTTTCTGCGCCAGTGCTGTATCGGCGAGATCTTCTACCTTCGACAGAGGCAGCGAGTCCGAAGTCATGGCCAGCGTGAGGATCGGTGCGTCCGCCGGATTCACCTTGTTGTAGATGGGAGGATTCGGCAAATCTGCGGGAAGGTAGGTTGCCGCTGCGTTCACTGCGGCCTGCACTTGCTGCTCTTCGACGTCGATGTTCTGGTCGAGCCCGAACTGGAGGGTGATGATGGAGCTGCCAAATGAACTCGTCGATGTCATCTGGCTGAGGCCCGGAACCTGGCCGAACTGGCGTTCCAAGGGCGATGTCACCGAGGAGGCCATTACGTCAGGATCGGCGCCGGGATAGAAAGTTACAACCTGAATGGTGGGGTAATCGACTTCAGGCAGGGCCGAGACCGGGAGTTGCATGAACGCAACCCAGCCCACCAGCAGCACGCCCACCATCAACAAGGTGGTCGCCACCGGCCGAAGAATGAATAACCGTGAAGGGCTCATGAACCTGAAACTGGCGCGGCACCCGAGCCGTTACCGCCCTGGTTGGTGTTCTGACCGCCATTGCGCGGCTCGATTGTGCTGCCGGTTTGCAATTTATCCTGGCCGTCGGTTACCACGATGTCGCCGGGAACCAGCCCACTGGCGATCACGGTAGTGTTGCCCTGAGTCAGAGAGACATCCACGGGACGCGCTTCCACGGTCTTATCGGGCTTCGCCAGATAAACAAACGTTCCTTGCGGACCACGAAGAATCGCGGCAGTGGGCACGACGGTGCTATTCTTCCGGGTTTCCAGCCGCAGATCCGCATTTACAAACTGGTTGGGCCAGAGTTTGTTGTCCTCGTTGCTAAAGACCGCTTTCAGCTTCGCCGTTCCCGTGGTCGTATCGATCTGGTTATCGATGGTCAGCAACTTGCCGGTTGCCAGCTTGGTTTGGTCGTCGCGGCTGTAAGCATCCACCTCCAGAGTGGCGTTTTTCATGTGGTCAGCAACGGTCGGTAACTGGTCCTCAGGCAGCGTGAAGATTACGGCGATCGGCTGCAACTGCGTCAGAATCAGCATTGGGTTGGTGTCGGCCGCGTGCACGATATTTCCCGGATCGACCTGCCGCAAACCGACACGGCCGGTGAACGGCGCGGTTATATTGCAGTAAACAATTTGCAGCTTGGCGTTATCAATCTGCGCCTGATCGGTGCGCACCTGGCCATCCAGCTGATCGACAAGGGACTTCTGGGTATCCACCTGTTGCTGCGCGATGCTGCCCGAGGGAATGAGCGTGGTGTAGCGATCAAAGTTCAGTCTGGCGTCGCGAAGCGTAGCCTGATCCTTGAACAACTGCGCTTGCATCTGTTCCAGCTGCACCTGATAGGGGCGCGGATCAATGACGATGAGCAGTTCGCCCTCCTTGACTGTCTGCCCTTCTGTGAAATTGACCCGCATGATCTGGCCATCGACGCGGCTCTTTATGTTGGCGGTGTAGAAAGCGGTTGCCGTACCGAGGCCAACCAGATAAACGGGCACGTCCTGCTTTTGCACAGTGGCAATAGCGACCGAGACGGGGCGCGGCCCGGCGGCTTGCGCCTTGGACTGCTTTGGGTCGCTGCCGCTGCAGGAAAAAGAGACACAGATACTAAGGGCGAGCGCTGCGATCAAGGGGAGGCGATAGCGCACACTCGGACATCCTTGCACGGCCAGATTCGAATGATTTATCTTCACGGTTTCAAGCGGGTGCGGCCTTTCACAAGATCGGCGATGTACCGCCGGTTATTAGACGTATCTATTTTAGACTCGGTTACGGCGCCTCCATCCGAGGAAAGCTCGCCAAGCCTGAGGGCTAGCCTGCCACTGGAGAGGTTCAGGTAGGAACCGAAACGCAGATGCTAGAGCCGTCCCTCTTAAGGATCAACGGTGGCGTGGCGAAGGTCAAGACCGCCAGAGCATGTTTTACAATTCTTTACCGCGATTCACGGTGTATTTACGCTCTTTCCGCATTCAGAACCTGAGGCACAGGATGCGCCGCTTCGTAGGCTTTGATTTCGGATTCGTACTGGAGGGTTAGCCCGATGTCATCCAGGCCATTCAGCAGGCAGTGGCGCACGAATTCATCCATCGGAAAGCTGGCGCGGAAGCCCTGATCGTCGCATACCTGGCACTGTTCTAGATCGATGATTAGCTGATAATTCGGGATCTCGCTGGCGCGCCTCAGCAACTCTGCCGCTTCCTCATCTTTCAGGCGGACGGTAAGAAATCCATTCTTGACGCTGTTGTTGGCGAAGATGTCGGCAAAGGAAGAAGAGATTACTGCGCGGAAGCCGAAATCAGCCAGCGCCCAGACGGCGTGTTCGCGCGAGGAGCCGCAGCCGAAATTCTTTCCCGCGACGAGAATGCTGGCGCCGGCGTAGCGCGGTTCATTGAGAACAAAGTCGGAGTTCTTTGTGGCATCGGAGGCGAACCGCCAGTCGTGGAAAAGAAACTGCCCGAACCCAGTCTTCTCAATGCGCTTCAAGAATTGTTTGGGGATGATCTGATCGGTATCGACGTTGACGCGATCGAGAGGGGCGACTAACCCACGATGCACGGTAAATGGTTTCATCGCAAACTCCTCGGCTCGGGAATGCTTACTGGAACTTCCAATTGCGTACATCGATGAAATGCCCTGCAATTGCGGCTGCCGCTGCCATCATGGGACTTACCAGATGCGTTCTGCCGCCGCGTCCCTGACGGCCTTCGAAATTGCGGTTGCTGGTGGAGGCGCAGCGCTCGCCCGGCTGAAGAATATCCGGATTCATGCCCAGACACATCGAGCAGCCGGACTCACGCCATTCAAAGCCGGCATCCAGGAAAACTCGGTGCAAACCCTCTTTCTCGGCTGCGCGCTTTACCGTCTGCGAACCCGGCACCACCATGGCGCGAACTTTCGAGCTTACGCGATGTCCCCTGGCCACGCGAGCGGCGGCGCGCAGGTCTTCGATGCGCGAGTTGGTGCAGGAGCCGATGAAGACGCGATCGACCCCGATGTCTTCGATGCGCCTGCCCGGTTCGAGCCCCATATATTGCAGAGCGAGTTCAACAGCGCGCCGGTCCGATTCATTCATCCCGTTGACTTCCGGAACGCGGCCCGTGACGGGAGCGACCATGCCCGGATTGGTTCCCCACGTCACAAACGGGCAAAGTTGAGCTGCATCCATGTGCACAATCTTGTCGAAAGCCGCGTCGACATCGGATGGCAATGAGCGCCAATAGTCAACAGCTTTTTCCCATTCGACATTGCAGGGAGCGAATCTCTTCCCCTTCACGTAAGCGATGGTGGTTTCATCGGGAGAGACCATTCCTGCCCGCGCGCCGGCCTCTATGCTCATGTTGCACAGCGTCATGCGGCCTTCCATCGAGAGGGCGCGCACGGCCTCACCTGCGTATTCGATCACGTGCCCGGTCGCGCCGTCCGTGCCAATCTGGCCGATGATTCCGAGAGCGAGGTCTTTGGCGCCTACGCCTTCCGCCAAGCGGCCACGAACATCGATTTTCATGGTCTTTGGCTTCTGCTGGCTGAGGCACTGAGTCGCGAGAACGTGCTCAACTTCCGACGTGCCGATGCCGAAGGCAAGCGCGCCGAATGCGCCGTGCGTGCTGGTGTGGCTGTCGCCGCAAACGATGGTCATTCCCAGTTGCGTCAAACCCAGTTCCGGGCCAATTACGTGAACGATTCCCTGCTCCGCCGAGTCGATATCGAACAAGCGCACGCCGAACTCTTTGCAATTTTTCTGCAACGCTGCAATCTGCGCTGCGGCAACCAGGTCGGTGATGGGAGTTCCGCGCGGCTCGGTGGGGACGTTGTGGTCGACCGTGGCGACGGTGCGCGAGGGCTGGCGAACCTTGCGCCCGGAAGCTCGCAGACCATCGAAGGCCTGCGGCGAGGTGACTTCATGGACGAGATGAAGATCGATGTAGAGAATCGGTGCACGGCCGGCAGGCTGCGCCACCAGATGCGCATCCCAGATCTTTTCGAAAAGTGTTCGTTTCCCCGCCATAATTCAGCTGTTCGGCTGCCCGGAAAGGTAAAATTCAGTTTTTCACAGAGCGGCGGATTGGAGCAAGCAGGCCGTAGCCCCGAGACAGCGCAAAGAACCTGGCATTTCGGGTAAACTGTGGGCGGCCTGAATTTTTCGCGCAACCATTTCATGATCAACGGCAAGCGCATCGCGGTTGTTATGCCCGCCTATAACGCGGAGAAGACGCTGGAGGCGACGGTCGGCGAACTGCCGGAGCTGGTGGACATTCGTATTCTGGTGGATGACCGCAGTTCAGACCGCACTGTGGATCTGGCGCGCAAGCTGGGGCTGCAGGTGTTTCAGCATGACCGCAACTATGGTTACGGGCGCAATCAGCAGACCTGTTATCGCGAGGCCCTGTCGGCGGGTGCGGACGTGGTGATCATGCTGCATCCGGATTATCAGTACACGCCGCTTCTGATCACAGCGATGGCGAGCATGGTCGCCTATGATGTTTACGATGTCGTGCTGGGATCACGGATCATCGGAGGCACGGCGTTGCGCGGAGGCATGCCGCTCTATAAGTACATTTCAAACCGCCTCCTGACGGCGGTCGAGAATCTGGTTTTGCGGGTCAAGCTTTCGGAGTACCACACCGGCTATCGTGCGTTCAGCCGCAAAGTGCTGACATCACTGCCGCTGCTCGAAAATTCTGACGATTTCGTCTTCGATAACCAGATGCTGGCGCAGTGCGTTTACTTCGGCTTCCGCATTGGAGAGGTTTCCTGCCCCACCAAGTATTTCGAGGAAGCTTCCTCGATCAATTTCCGCCGCAGCGTGAAATATGGTATGGGCGTGTTGGGCACGACTTTGCAGTTTGCACTGCAGCGGGCTGGACTCCTTCACCTTCCCCGTTTCAGCGGGAACGGCCGCAAGCTGGAGACGGAGTGTCCCGCCTATTACGCCAACCAGAGCGAGATCGCGCACTCGCATCCGGCGCTGTAACTGAAAACGATTCATTCATCTTCAACGCCGAAACATTCTCGGCTAACCTCTCGCAAGTTGAACATGAGCGGGCTATTGCGCCCATGCGAGGCCGTCAGCGTAGGGACCGGCACCGATTACTCTCACGCTCCAATCGTCCAACTGAATGGCAGCGACCTGGTGCGGCTTGGAGCAGGAAACGTAGGCAAACTTACCGTCAGGACGAACAAGCACTTCCTGTGGATTCGCGGGAACCGGAACGGTTTTCGATACCTGCATTCTTGCGAGATCGATAACTGCAACCACATTGGCATCGGGAATTGCCGCCAGGAGCCATTTGCCATCCGGCGTAGCGGCTGCACCGTAGCCTGCTGCGGGTAAGGCAATCCAGCGATCGATTTTGCCGGCAGCGGTGTCGATGACGGCCATGCGCGGTTTTTCCGTGTCGGAAGTGAAAGCCCAGCGGCCATCGGGCGTGAGCGCAATTCGCTGGATGTGTTTTGCCACTGCAATAATGGAGAGAGTTTGGCGTGCGGCGAGATCCAGCACGGAAACCGTGCCAGGGCCGACATTGGCGGTGTAACCACGCTGGCCGTCGGAGCTGATGGCCAGCATGTGGGATTCGGCCTGACCGGTTGGGATGCTGGCTATGATTTTCATGTTCTTAGGATCGATCACTGCGATGGATTTATCGAGCTCAGCGGTGACGTAAAGCAGGCCGTCTTTGGCGTTGAACACGGCGCAATGAGGACGGACGCCGTGACCGAAGTCGATAGTGTGAACCAGCTTGCGTTGCGAGATATCGATGACGTCGATGGTGCTTCCATCCGTTCCGGGCAGGCCGACGCCGGAATTACCATAGATGGGAACAAATGCCGTTTTCCCATCGGCAGATGCGGCGACTTCGTGGCCGGTGTCTCCGGTTTCATGAATAGTTGCTATCTGACGATAGGTATTGGGATCGACCAGACCAAGAGTTTGGTCGCCCTTGTTGGCAACCAGGAGCATGCCCGGTGCAAAGGACGGAGCAGCGGGGGAGACGGATGCAGTAAGCGCTATGGCGACGACGAACGTTAGCAGGCGCGGCATGAAGTTTCTCTTGTCCAGTCGAGCTGCGGAATGCGGGACGATTATCGCACAGCGATGACCGCAGAAGCCGGGCTTATGGACGCAACGCGATGCTTAGGCAGTCGGGCTCGTCGCCGGCGGCTCGACGCCGCCGCAACGCGATCTCATGTGCTCGCGAAACTTTTCCCGTTCCTCGGGCGTCATCTTTTGCCAGCGCTCATCCGTGCGCCATCGCCTGGTCGGCCGGAAGCCGCGGCCACTTATGCCGCCGAACAGAATCCGGCAAAGCGCTAACAGGCCAACGGCCTGCCAGAACGTGATCAGCCGCCATCCGAATAACCCCGGCAAGAGCCAGTTCCACAGCAGGCGCACGATTTCACCGCCGAGAGCGACGAAGGCGACCATCGCGATGATCGCTGCCGGAGCAATAAGAAACCATTTTCTTCTCATAGTATGTTCCTCACTTTTTCAGAAAATCGTCATGGATGTTTTGCAAGCGCCGGCGCAGATGCTGCACCGCATAGCGCTTGCGAGCGAGCAGGGTGTTGACGTTAACCCCGCTCTCCGCCGACAGTTCCCTGAAGCTGCGCCCCTCCAGTTCATGCGCGGTAAAGACTTGGCGCTGCTCGTCCGGTAACTCATCCAGCGCATCTTCGAGTTCCTCGAGAAGTGCATTGCGAATGTAGAGCGCTTCCGGACCAGCGTCAGGCGAAGGCAGCCAATCTTCCAACTGCAGCAATTCGCCGTCTTCGTCCTCGCCAGCGGCATCGCTAAAGAGCTTCGGCTTCTTCTTGCGGAAGAGGTCCGTGATGCGGTTGCGCGCCACCTGAAACAGCCAGGCGGTAATGTGCTCGATGGGCATCAGCAGGCGATTGGCCTCGACCAGTTCGTAGAAGACCTCCTGGAGAAGGTCTTCGACGTCGGCCTCGTTGGGCACGCGTTTACGGACGAAATTCCGCAGGCGGGAGCGTTGTTGAGAAACAACTTCCGCGATTTGGCGGTCCTGCTCGGCCATTGCTGCGGCGCTCATGGCTCATCCATCCACTTCTGTAGACGAATGGCGAGTGAAAATATTGTAAAGATTTGGAAGGAAGTGTTCTCCGAGCGGTCGTGTGGCAGTTTTTGCCGAGGGTATCTCCGGTTTGAAATCTCTTCTCGAAATAGCACTCTGTCCTACCAAGAAAGGGCGGGTTATTACCTACGGTATCTTGGCGTCGTCGTGCGAGTGGGAGGAATCTACAAAAAGCGGCTGAAGGACCCGCTGGCGATGAAGTTTGAGGTATGGCGAGCGGAAGCAAGTTGTAATGAGGCGAACTGGAACAACCGTGCGGCGCGAGCCCGGCGCAGAACAGCTGGAAGGAAAGTCAGATTTGTCGTAGTGGTTTTGTGCGGCCTTGCTTGCCTGGGCGGAAAGAGCATGGCGCAGGCTGTGGTGCCCTTTGAAGTCTCTAATCCGAAACATTTGAGTTGGTCCGTGGAAGAGGCGGGGCGTATTTACGCTTCGGCCTGCCAGTTGGTGGCGCGGTCTGTGCGGCCGGAAAAGCCTCCGCAACTGCAGCCAAGATTTGTGCTAGTGCTGGGGGCGAAGGCGGATCAGATGGTACGTGCCGGAGGGAACTCGGAAATTCACTTGCGGAAGTGGGATCCGGCGCGTTTTGCGGAGGCGATGGTGCTGTTAACCCTGCGCGAGGCGGTGAAGAATGAGGACGTGATACGATTGGCGCGCGAAACGTTGAATGCGGCGGAATCTTCGATATCGGTAAACGAATTGCGGCAAAGGAAATAGGAATTAGCGGATAGCCGCGGCCTTCTACATGTCGGCCGCTCGATCCAGATCGGCATCCATTCCACTTCGGGAAAACGCCAACGCTAATTTGAGACGTTACGTCGCCGCCCGACTAAAGACATAAGACGACCTGCCGACCTTGGTTAAGAAGGAGAGGAGCGTGTTATGAGTATTTCCATATCTGGTGCGCTATCGACGGCGACCGCCGCCGCTGCGAATACTTCCCCGAACACGGCGGAGACGACGCGGAATCCGCAGCCTCAGCCACAGCCGACTGCGAACAACACCGGGTACACGGTGCAACTTTCCGAGGTGCAGCAGGTCTACCAACTTTATAATCAAGGCCAGCAGGTGCCCCAGATTGCGACGGCGCTCAGTCTCTCTGTATCTGCGGTTAACAACTACCTAGGGATTACCAACAGCAATACCTAGGGCGCAGATATGAAAGCGCCCTATCCCCGCCCTGCGAAAACAGAGCGAGACCTATTAAGGACAGGGCGCTGAGGAGATGGTTACGCTGCCACCTTTTCCTGATACGCGGGCAAGAATCTCTGCGCAACAAATGTTTCGAACGGTGTTGGAGTAGTATTGCCCGGACTGCGTGGTTCGAGTGCGCGCATGTGTCCGGAATTGAGGGCGGCCGCCATTTCCAAAATCATGCCTGCAAAGCCATCCGACATTCCAGCCTGCACGAGAGCGGCGCGAATCTGATCATCAGGGGCATGGATATAGCCGAGTTTTGGCCTCCCAATGGCGTTCCCAATAATGGTTGTGGCTTCAGTGTAGTCGAGGTCCCGCTGGCCTTGCAGTTCCTGTGTTCGCTTTCCCTGGAAGCTGAGTTCTGTTAGAAAGTCCGCTGCGGCCGCGCCAATGTCCTGAGTTGCGATCATGGCGACCTTGAGTTCGGCACGAAGAGGCCCGACGGCGGAGTGCATGGCACGGATAATGCCTACCTGCGCGAGCGTGTTTTCCATGAAGTAACCGGCACGTAAGTGAAGAACGTTTGCATCCAGCTGGTTGAGTTTCTCTTCGAAATCGTGAAGGCCCACGACCGGGCCGGTGCCGGAAGTTTTGTCAGCGCCAATGCTGCTGAGGGCAACGACATTTTTGACGCCCGACTTCTTCGCGGATTTCGCAATGGAATCGCTGACCCGCTCCTGATAGCCTCGAGGATCTTTGCTGGCTGGGTTGGGTGGAATCATTACATAGGCAGCTTCGGCCCGGTCCAGGGCTTTTGCGAGAGCAGATTCGTCGCTGATATCGGCAATGAAAGCTTCCGCCCCTAGCGCCATAAGGGGCTGCAAGTGCTCCGCACTGCGGCCAACCGCGCGCACCTTCTTGCCACGAGAAAGAAGAATCCTCGCCGCAATGTGTCCGGTGTTTCCGCTCGCTCCGAGAATAACGTACATTAGGCACCTCCTCCATTTTCAAATTGGATGCTTGCGGAAGATTTTGGCTTCAACACGGAAGGGCATCACTTGGCGGAGATCCTAGTAGAAAATCCCACCTCGCTAGAGGAATCTTAAACGAGGTGGGACGCCTTGGGGTTACTGGGCTGGGCCGGCGGAAGGAGACGGAGTCGTTCTTGCTTCCGCGTTGACTTCCGGAGTGACCGGGTTGATCTTCACCGTGGCCAGGATTTTCTCCAGGCGATGGAAGACTTCGTCGCGGTCTACCAGCTTCGTGCCAGAGTCGGCGGCGGGCTCAGGATTGGCTTTTGTCGTGGAGACTTTCAGCGCGAACTCGTAGCAGGCACCATTCTCAAAGACATGGTAGTACTTTGACGATTCCTCGCTCTGTTCTTTTTCTGAATCTGCGCTGCTGCTGGTTTCGGTCGATTGCAGTTCCATATCGCCAATCAGCAGCCTGGAAATTGGCGGTGTAGCCACTTGCGCAGCGGCTTGCACGGTGGGATCAGACGGCTTCGAGGGATCCGGCTGTGGAACCGCAAACTCGTTGCACTGATCCGCAGCAAGAGTCTTATTCACGCTGACGTCAAAGTAAGCGCTGGCAAGATTCGACTTCGGATAGGTTGACTCAGGCAGTGCAACCACTGCGAGCGGAACGCCGCCGGACTGGGTGAAGTCCATCGGCAACGGATCGGCGGAGAACAGTTCAGCGGCCGCGTCGCCCGTCTTGAGCGCATAGCCGCGCGGATACTGGAACGACACGCCGGTCGTCTTATCCGCATAGGTTACGGTCGGCGGAGCTTTGCGAACCACACGCCTATGGACGGGCTTTTTGGTTGCTTGTGGCACAGGAACAACCGGCGTAGGTGTCGCAGCAGTTGCGATCTGGGGCGCGGGTTGCACAACTGGTGGCTGAGTGGTTGAGGTTGCGGGTTGCGGTTTTTCGCTCGAGCATCCGACGGCCAACGAGCAGGCGATCAGGGTAGCGGCGAAGATGAACGGACTGCTGGCGTCGAACACGTTCTTCACGAAGTGAGTCTTTCCCCAGGTAATTGAATCTGGGTTGGTGCGAAATAGGTTGATACGGGTCATGGTTGGTCACCTCCTGCTGCTGGGCAGCGTTTCGGAAAGAGCAGGGGATGGGCCAAGCAGGAGGGCATTGATTCAGCAAGAGTTATGCAAATCAGATGCGATTACCGATGTGCTCTGCTGCACACGGCGTGGATGCCGTGACACGTCGGCGGAAGAGCGTTGCCGCGTCGGCGTTCGATCGTGGGCGAGTTAGTGGTCTTTCTTCCTGTCCTCTGCCTCCGCGAGCCATCCGCGCCGCAGATTTTCCGCGGGCACACTCGAGAGATAGGGCTTGATGTCAAGAATCGGAGTGCCGTCCAGCATGTCGACTCCGCGCACGTGCAGGTCAGCAGCTTCGCGACGGAGCAGCTCGACAATCGTCAGCCCGATGGGATTCGGGCGGCGCGGCGAGCGAGTAGCAAACAAGCCATGCGGGCGATGGTCAGAGGGCGGTGTTCCCAGCAGATCGAATCCTTCGGCGCGGTCGAACTCCCAAAGGATAATCAGGTGCGAGAAGCCGTCGATATCGGTAAGGCCGGCGGCGAACTGGGGCAGAATTTTCAGGACGCCTTCGGCGTCGTGTTTTGCGCCTAGGCCTTTGGGGATTTCCGAGGTGCTCTTGAAGGGACTGGTTACGAAGCCGATTGGGCAAGAGGTGAACATGGCGATGACAGACTCTGAGTCGCGTGGCGCCCCAGGGCTGAAGCCCGAGAGTCTTTTCCTTCCAACGGCACGACAGAAGTCGTGCCCTTCCTAAAATTTTTACGCGGACAATCCAATTCTAGACCGACGTCTCGAAATGATACCCTTCCTCGCCGTGCTGGGAGAGATCGAGTCCTTGGGATTCGTGCTCCTCGGAAACACGAAGGCCGATCACCACGTCGACAAACTTCAGCAGAACTACGGTTCCCACGATCGCGAGGCACCAAGCAATCAGGATGCCGATAAGTTGATTGATCAACTGATGAGTATTTCCTTCAATGACTCCCGAGGGTAGCACCTTGCCGCTTGCATCTTTGAAGATGGGATTAATCACGCTGGACGCGAAAATTCCGGTGAGCAACGCGCCGATGGTTCCACCCGCGCCATGTACACCAAAAGCATCGAGAGAATCATCGTAATCGAAGCGCGATTTGACTGCCGTCACCATCCAGAAGCAGAACGCTCCAGCGATCAGGCCGATAATTAGCGCGGCCATTGGGCTGACGAATCCCGAGGCGGGAGTGATCGCAACCAATCCCGCAACTGCTCCCGAAATCGCGCCCAGGGCGCTGGGCTTGCCTTTCACTACCCATTCCGCCACGCTCCAGCCGACAACGGCCGCGGCCGCACCGAAATGTGTTGAGACGAAGGCGCTTGTTGCCAGCCCACTTGCCGCCAGTGCGCTGCCGGCGTTGAATCCGAACCATCCTACCCACAGCAAACACGCTCCAATAAAGCTCAGAACCACGCTGTGCGGTGGCATGCTCTCCTGCGGGTAGCCGACGCGCTTTCCCAGGTAGAGTGCACACACGAGCGCCGAAACTCCGGAGGTAATATGCACCACAGTTCCGCCGGCAAAATCGAGCGTGGGAAAACGCCCACCAAGCGAGGCGTTCAGCAACCCGCCTTTGCCCCACACCATGTGAGCCATTGGACTGTAGACGAACAATGACCAGAGCGTGAGAAATGTGAGCATGGCGCTGAACTTCATTCGCTCGGCGAACGCGCCGGTGATCAGCGCGGGCGTAATGATGGCGAACATCAACTGATAGACCATGTAGGTTTGCGCGGGAATGGTTGCGGCGTAGTCGGTATCGGGCTGCAAGCCGACGCCGCGAAGAAACATGTTGTGCAATCCTCCGATGAAGTTGTTGCCCGAGCCAAACGCGAGACTGTAACCGATGATTGCCCAGAGCACGGTAATCACCGCCATCATGGCGAAACTCTGCATGAACGTGCCGAGAACATTTTTCTTGCGCACGAGGCCGCCATAAAAAAGTGCGAGACCGGGTCCGGTCATTAAGAGCACTAGCGCAGAGCTAGTAAGCATCCATGCGTTGTCGCCGGAACTCGTCGCGTCCGTCACTGCCTGCTCAACAGCGGCCAGCCTGTCGGGCGAAGTCTCCGGAGCAAGAACAGCGGTATTCGCCAGGGAGTTGCTGCGCATCGATGCTGACAGAGGCAACGGCACACTACAGATCAAAGCGACAACGATCATCCATGGAAGAATTCGGCGGTTGTGCATGGAGTTCGGCCATCTCCTTCGGCAGCTTAGCGTAATAAAGTTCCGCTGCCTGGGCGTACATCCAAAATTCTTTGTTTGTGAACTGTTCATTGTATGCGTGAGAGGCAATGAAGCCAGCAAAATTATCCCGAGTCATGTGTAGGACTTGAATTTCAGCTGCCTTTGTGAGACGGCAACTCTTTCACTCCCGGCGGCAATCTTATCTAGACAATTTTCGGAGGAAGCAATGGAGAACATCGTCGGAATTTTTCGCTCGATCACGACGGCAGGACAGGCGGTAAACGAACTGGTAAGCCGCGACATGCCCGCGGAGTCGTTCACCGTACTGAGCCGCGAAGCCCCGCAGAGTTTGGCTACGCGTACGTCACCGGAGCAAACCCTCGACAACATTCGTACGACTGCGAAAGCGCCCTCTGGCGCAGGCAAAGGGACTGGCACTGCGCTGGGCGCGGCCATTGGAGGCAGTGTAGGGTTTACTGCCGGAGCTACCGCGGCCACGCTGATGGTTCCCGGACTGGGGGCCATTTTCGCCATCGGTCTCGGCGCTGCGGCTTTGCTGGGACTTGGAAGCGCGGCTGCAGCTGCCAAGGCGGGCGACACCATCGATCGCAACGTGGACGCTGGAGCTTCGCAGAGTCAGATAGACCTCTACCGCCAATTGCTGCGCCATGGCCGCTCGCTGGTCACTGCACAAGTGAGAAACGGAGCAGAAATCACCATGGTACGCGAAGTCTTCCAACGGCTGGGCAGCGAGGATGTGGAAACGGCGCGGCGGGAGCTGGAACGGGCCGCGTAGGGCTCCAGCCACAGACAACCCTTAAAAGAATGTGCTGTTCGCGAGACTTCGGGCCGACCTTGAGCCTCCCGGATCTCGTTGTTCAATAAAACTGATCCTCATTTTCGCGCTCGGTCTTCCATTTGCCCTCGTTCACCGCTATACCACTGATTACAAATTGCTTATCACAACCCTAGAGCACCTCTAGGGTCCCCTGTCCCAACGTCGGCGAGGAAAAAAACCAAACTTTCTCAAGAATCTGCTTGACATAATTTAGTGTTATAGTTAAGTATAACACTATGAAATCCACACAAATGAGAGGTGAAGACTTCTGAATAGGAGAAAATGACATGAAACACGTACCAGCCGTACTCGCCCTAACTTTGCTGGCCCTCTCCACCGGGGCTTTCGCCCAGTCGGACGCCCAGAAAGAATTCGACAGTCTCAAGACATTGGCAGGGTCGTGGCAAGGGACGCTCACGACCACGCCCAAACAGGAAGATGTCGACGGGAAACAGGCACAGGTTACGCTCCGTGTGACTTCGATGGGGAATGCTCTTGCGCACGAAGCCCACATTGAGAGCCGCCCCGACCATCCACTCACTGTGTTCTACATGGATAACGGCCGCTTGATGCTCACGCACTATTGCGATGCAGGCAATCGTCCGCGTATGGTGGCAAAATCCCCGGCCGAAGGGAAGACCGAAGGTAAGACGGTTGAGTTCGAATTTCTCGACGTCGCCGGCAGCACCGAGTACGGGCACATGCACCACTCCGTTTTCACGGTGATCGACGCCAACCATCACATCGAGGACTGGACCTTCATGGTCGGAGACAAGCCGGTCCTGGCGCATTTCGATCTGAAGCGGGTGCAATAACTTCGCAAACCACACTTGGAAACCAGGATGGATTCAGAATGGAACGACAATCAGCCGATTTACCGCCAGCTTCGGGACCGTGTTGTAGCCATGATCCTCGACGGCGTGCTCAAGGAGGGCGATCCTCTGCCCTCGGTGCGCAACGTAGCCGCCGAGTATCGGGTGAATCCGCTCACGGTCCTGAAGGGCTATCAACAGTTGGTCGACGACGAACTGGTGGAGAAGCGGCGCGGCCTCGGCATGTTCGTCAAGGTAGGCGCGCGCAACATGTTGTTGCATGGCGAACGGAAAAAATTTCTTTCAGAGGAATGGCCGAGGATATTCGACACCATTCAGCGTCTCGGTCTGAAAGCGGAGGAACTGCTGGATGCCGGCGCCAATGGTCGGCCCCGCGCCGAGCAGAAAAAGACCGAGCAACAAAAAACAGAGCCCAAGAAGGAGGAGCGTTGAGACTATGGCATGCATAGAAGCACGCGGCCTCCGCAAAACCTTCGATAAAACCGTAGCACTCGACAGCATCGATTTGCGCATCGAGGAAGGACGCATCGTTGGAGTCGTCGGTCCGAACGGGGCAGGCAAAACGACTGCGCTTAACGCGATCCTCGGGCTCGTCCCCTACCAGGGCGAGCTGCGTGTGCTCGGGCGCGACCCGTGGACTGAGCGCGACCTTCTGATGCGCGATGTCTCCTTCATTGCCGATGTCGCCGTTCTGCCGCGCTGGATCAAGGTTTCGCAGGCACTCGACTACGTAGCGGGCGTGCATCCCAGATTCGATCGTGCAAAGGCAGAAGGTTTTTTGGCAAAGACGAACATCCGGCACGAGAACAAGGTCAGAGAATTGTCGAGGGGCATGGTTGTTCAGCTTCATCTGGCAATAGTGATGGCTATCGACGCGCGCTTGCTGGTTTTGGACGAGCCAACGCTTGGCCTCGATCTTCTCTATCGCAAGCAGTTCTACGATTCGTTGCTGAATGATTATTTCGACCGCAACCGCACCATCCTCGTGACCACGAACCAGGTGGAGGAAATCCAGAACGTCCTCACCGACGTCGTGTTCCTCAACCGCGGCCGCATCGTGCTCGCCTGCAGCATGGAAGAGTTGGAATCGAGATTCGTGGAAGTGATGGTAAAGCCCGAGCAAGTCGCTGCCGCCAGACAGTTCAAGCCAATTCATGAACACCAGGGCCTCGGCCGCAGTGTATTTCTATTCGACCGCGTCGACCGTCAACAACTTAACGCCATCGGCGACCTGCGCACGCCCACGGTGGCCGATTTGTTCATCGCTGTAATGGGCAATCACGCGGGCCAGACACAAGGAGTATTGAAATGAATGCTCAATCGAATGCGATTCCTGAATCTTTTGGCGCGCATAGGATCCCGCCCGCCACAGTGTCTGCCACAAAGCCATTTTACTGGTCGGTTCGCCGCGAGCTCTGGGAGTATCGCTCGATCTACCTCGCCCCACTGGCCGTATCGGCGGTCATGCTCCTCGGGTTCCTGATCGCCACGATCGGCCGAGCGCTTTCTACGCCGGACTTGGCTCAGCGTCGCCACATCCTTGAAGAGCCTTACATCTTCGCGACGGCAGTGGTCATGGCGACCATGTTTATCGTGTCCATCTATTACTGCCTGGACACTCTGCAGGCCGAGCGCCGCGAACGCAGCATTCTATTCTGGAAGTCGCTGCCGGTCTCGGATCGCACCGCGGTGCTGGCCAAGGTGAGCATTCCCTTTGTGATTCTGCCGGCGGCCGCCATCGCGATCACCTATACGACGAACTGGATCATGCTGCTGCTGAGCAGCGCCGTCATGCTGGCCAGCGGCCTGAGCGCTGGGCCCATGTGGCGGCAATTATTCATGCTTCAGTTCTCGCTGCTCTATCACCTGATAACCGTTCACCTGCTTTGGTATGCGCCGGTCTACACCTGGCTGCTGCTGATTTCGGCATGGGCGCGCCGCGCCGCCTTACTCTGGGCGACCCTGCCGCTGCTCGCCATCGGCTTTTTCGAAAAGATCGTGCTCCGCACAGATTATTTCTTTGTGTGGCTGAAGTACCGTCTTTCCGGTCCGGAGCCGTATGACATGTCAGCACCCGGTTTTGCAATCCATCCCATGATGCATTTGAGCCTGGAAAGATTTCTAAGCACTCCCGGTCTGTGGATCGGTTTTCTGTTGGCCGCGATATTCGTGGCCGCCACCGTGCGCCTGCGCCGCTATCGCGAGCCGATGTGATTCGGCAAAGCATGCGTCGTTGAGAGTTCGGAGTTCCATCGGTCCGGAGTTTAAGCACGAGAGGAACACGAAAATGCGATTTCCCGTATTAGTTCTCCACATCATTGGCGGGACGTTGGGAATGCTTTCCGGATTTCTTGCCGTATTCCTCCGTAAGGGTTCGCGGGGCCACAACACTGCGGGAAAAGTGTTTGTGGCATCCATGCTCGGTATGGCCGCGGCAGGCGTGTACCTGGCGATTCTCAAATCGCAGATTGGCAATATTCTCGGAGGAACACTCACGTTTTATTTAGTGGGAACAGCATGGCTCACCGCCCGCCGTCACAGTGAAAAACCCAATGCTTTCGATTGGAGCGCGTTGCTCGTTGTATTGTCGCTGGCATCTGTTGAATTGACTTTCGGGTTGCAGGCGGCGACCAGTCCGACCGGGCTGAAGTATGACTATCCCCCCGGACCCTACTTTTTCCTGGGCTCGATCGCCGCGCTGGCCACCGTGGGCGACATTCGCATGCTTGTGCGCGGTGGCATCTCCGGCACGCAACGGCTGGCGCGGCATCTCTGGCGAATGTGCTTCGCGCTGTTCATCGCATCGGGGTCCATTTTCCTGGCGCGGCAACATCTGTTCCCGGCGTTTATGCGCAAGACAGGAATGCTTTTTGTATTAAGTTTCCTGCCGCTGGCGTTAATGATCTTCTGGCTGATCCGGGTTCGCTTCGCCAAAGCCTACAAGAGAACCAACCTTACTTCCGAGATAGATGAAGTTCGTCAATTGCGGATGCTACGCCCGCGCACGCCGTTCGCTGTTCGGCTTGGAGCCGCTCAAAGCGAAAAACAGAATATATAGATAGCAGATCACCGGCAGGAAGAATGCGTGGTGAATTCCAATGCGGTCGGCAATCGCCCCCTGCGCCAACGGAATAATCGCCCCACCGACAATCGCCATGATGAGCAGGCCGGATCCATCTCCCGTTAACGGTCCAAGCTCAGCCACGCCAAGCGTGAAGATGCTCGGGAACATAATGGAATTGAAGAAACCGACCAGAATGATGCTCCACATGGCGATGTGCCCGGTGGCGAGCATGGAGACGGCGACGAGCGCCGCCGTGAAGATCGCGCACACAGCGAGCAGCAATCCGGTCCGGGCCGTGGTTTTACCTCCGCGCAGCACCGCGAACACCGCTATCGTTGCCGCTGCGACTGCTATCAGCACGAACAGCGGACGTCCCGCAACGAGCAGCCATGCCAGCCAAGTCAGATTCGGCACACCTGGTTCGTATCCTGCCGGCATGTGGCTTCCAATTGGGTAGGAAAGGAGAATCAGCACAAGGCTGATGGCCGCAACTATACCCATGTATGCAGCCTTTGCTCCAGCTAGAAAATTCGATCCAATGAAGCGGCCGACCATTGCCCCGCCCCAGTAGAAAGCAACAAAGCTCGCCGCCACTTTTTCTGTTAGCCCGCCAATTTCGGGCTGGCTGAAATAATTCACCAGGAAGCTGCCAATCGCAACCTCGGCGCCCACGTAAACAAAAATTCCGATCGCTCCGAAAATCACGTTTGGATGTTTCCAGATCGAGTCGCCGACCTTCTCTCCAATCTGATGCTGCGCCTGCGGAATTTTCGGCAGTTTGAAGCCGCCAATGGCCACCGCCAGCAGCACTAATGCAATTCCCAAGCCAACATACGGCAATTTCACAGTGGCCGCCTCGTGCAGGCGGTAGGCCTGCAGCGCATCCGGCGCGAGCGCCCGGATCTGATCTACAGTCTTGGGAACAGTGCTGAGAATCAGCAGTCCGCCGAAGAACGGCGCGAGAAAAGTTCCTAGCGAATTGAACGCCTGCGTAAGGTTCAAACGGCTCGAAGCCGTTTCCGGCTTTCCCAGCACGGTGACATAGGGGTTGGCCGCCACTTGCAGGCAGGTAATTCCGGCTGCCAGAACAATGAGCGCTACAAGAAACAGAGGATACGAAGGAACACTCGCCGCAGGCACGAAAAGAAACGCCCCCAGCCCCATCGTGATCAACCCAACCACCATCGACCGCTGATAGCCGATCCAGTCGATGATTTTGGCTGAGGGAATAGAGAAGATGAAATACGCGCCGAAGAAAGCGAACTGAATGAGCATGACCTCGGCATAGTTCAGGTCGAAAATCGACTTCAGGTGAGGAACAAGAATGTCATTCAGGCAGGTGAGAAATCCCCACATGAAAAACAGCGTGGTGACGACGGCCAACGCTCCGCCGTATGTCGATTGATTTTGCGGACCTGTGGTTGGAGCGGGGCTACTGCTCGGTGCTCCGATGGGCATGATTGCGGGCACACTCCGTGTGCAGATTTAGTATGACCGCACATCATAGCACCGGGAGTAATCGCTTCGCGTGGTTCTTGAGCCGGCGCTAGAACTATCCGCTCACCTGCAACTTCACCAGCCAGTTTGCGGGTTCTGGCAGAATGGCGAAAGTCGGCAGTTTGCCCTTCACCATCGCGACTTCGTCACAACGGTGGAATCGAGGACAGACGTGGCAGTCCTTGTAGATCTTGTCAGGAAGGTCTTCGCGCTGCGCGATCTGAAATCCCTGCCGCGCAAAAAACTCGGGCGCCCGCGTGAATAGACAAATACAATCGACTTTGTGCCGTCTCGCCTCAGCCATTAGGGCTTTCATCAACAGCGTTCCGCCGCCCATGCCTTTGATTCGAGGCTCCACGGTGATGGAACGAATCTCCGCCAGATGTGTTCCATAAAGATGGAGCGCACCGCAACCGATGATGCGGCCTTGTTCTTCCAGCACGACGAAATCGCGCACGTTCTCGCAAATCTCCGGCAGCGTGCGCGGCAGCAGCGTGCCGTCGCTGGAATAGTTTGAGATGAGCGCATGAATGTGCTCAGCATCGGGCAGAATAGCTTTACGCGTGCGCATGAATCTTGACCTCCTCGCGCAGGGATTCGATTTTCTTTTTCGCGACCGCGATTCCTTGCCGCACGCGGGCAGGAGCCGTACCGCCAATCACATCGTGGATAGTCAGCACGGACTCCAGCGTCAGGCAGTCGTAAAAACTCTCGTCGAATGATGGACTCAACGCCCGCAGTTCGTCGAGAATCAAATCCTGCAACTCGCACTGTTTTTCCAGGCACAGCTTCACGGCCTTCCCGATTTGCTCATGCGCCAGCCGGGAAGGAACGCCACGCTTCACCAGATAAGTCGTCGCGGCCCAGGCATTCATAAATCCCGATTGTGCCGCATCTTTCATGTGCTCCTGATCGAACTCGACTGCCCGCATAAATCCGGCAATCAGAGGCAATGCAGTCAGCAGAGTTTCTGCGGAATCGAACAGGGGCTCTTGCGTCTCTTGCAGGTCTTTGTTGTAGGCAAGAGGCAGACCCTTCAGCGCAATCGTAAGCGCGGTCGCATTTCCAACAATCCGGCCCGTTTTGCCCCGCATCAGCTCCAGAAGATCCGGATTCTTCTTCTGCGGCATGGCGCTGCTGCCGGTTGAGTACGCCTCCGGCAAATGCACAAAGCCGAATTCCTGCGAAGAAAAAATAATCATCTCCTCCGCCCATCGGCTTAAATGCAAACTCAGCACGGAGAGCGCCTGAACGAACTCAATTACAAAGTCGCGGTCGCTAGTGGCGTCGATGCTGTTCGCCGTCGGCGCATCGAATTCGAGTTCCTTCGCCATGAAGCCGCGATCCAGCGTCAAAGTCGCGCCTGCAACAGCGCCCGAGCCCAGCGGACAAACATTCAGACGCTTGCGGCAATCGGCCAACCGATCGGCGTCGCGCAAGGACATTTCGACATAGGCGAGCAACCAATGCGCGACCAGCACCGGTTCCGCATGTTGCAGATGCGTGTATGCCGGCATGGCTGCATCGCCCGACTGCTCCGCGCGATCGACGAAGGCCGCGCTCACCTCCGCCAATTCGACGCACAACTGATCGATCGCCGCTCGCACATACAAACGCAAATCGGTAGCGATCTGCTCGTTCCGGCTGCGCCCGCTGTGCAGCTTGTATCCGACCTCGCCGATTAAAGCCACCAACTGTTTTTCGACGAAATGATGGACGTCTTCAGCGTCGTCATCCGAAGGAAGTCCCACGTCCGAAGGGTGCCCTCCCCTTCTCGCGTTCTGTGCGAGAGAGTGGGGGTTTTGATCTCCAATCTTCTGCAAACCCTCCAGAATGCTGATCAACTCCTCCGCGGAAAGCACGCCGGCGTCGCGCAGAGCGCGTGCATGTGCCGCGCTCGCCACGAGTTCATAGCTGAGTAGACGCCGATCGAACTCAAACGACCGTTGCCAGCGCTCGAATTCCGGATCGAGCGGTTGCCGGAACCGCCCCGACCACATCTTCATCGCTCGACCTCAATTCGCGTCCGTGCCCGCGTGCGCGAGGGAAGTCCCAGAATGCGGATGAAGCCTTCCGCATCTTTCTGGTCGTAACTGTCGCCCATAGTGAAGGAAGAGAGATCGGTGCGATAGAGCGAATGCTCCGACTTGCGGCTTACCACCGACACGTTGCCCTTATACAAAGAGAGCGTGACGCTACCGGTCATTTCCTTCTGCGTGCTCTCGACAAAAGCGTCGAGCGCTTCGCGCAGTGGCGTGAACCACAACCCAAAATAGACCAACTCCGCGTATTTCAGGCCGACATGCTGTTTGAAGTGTGCAACCTCGCGCTCCAGGCAGAGTGCCTCAAGTTCGCGATGGGCCGCGACCAGCAAAGTTCCGCCGGGCGTCTCATAACAGCCGCGCGACTTGATCCCAACAAACCGGTTCTCAACCAAATCAACGCGTCCAATTGCGTTGCGCGCGCCAATTTCATTCAGCAGTTCAACCAGCGATACCGGATCGGTTTTGATTCCGCCAACCGACACCGGCGTGCCTTTTTCGAATCCGATCGTCACCTGTTCTTCCTTATCCGGCGCGTCTTTCGGCGAGCGGGTCCACTGCCAAGTACTTTCGAGCGGAGCATTCCCGGCGTCCTCAAGTTCCCCGCCTTCGTGGCTCAAGTGCCACAGATTCCGATCACGGCTATGAATCTTCTCGCGGCTGGCGGCCACTTGAATCCCGTGCCGCTCTGCATAGTCGATGCAATCCTCGCGCGATTTCAAATTCCACTCGCGCCAAGGCGCAATCACCTTCAACTCCGGCGCGAGCGCCTGATACGCCAACTCAAACCGCACCTGGTCGTTTCCCTTTCCCGTGCAGCCGTGAGCCACGGCACTCGCTCCCTCACGCAGAGCGACTTCCACTTGATGCTTGGCAATCACAGGACGCGCCAGCGAAGTGCCAAGCAAATATTTGTGCTCATACACGGCACCGGCTCGCAGGGCAGGGAAAACATATCCGGTCAGGAACTCTTCGCGGAGATCTTCCACCACAACCTTGCTTGCGCCCGTAGCGTAAGCCTTATCCGCGACCGCATCGATGTCATCGCCCTGGCCAACATCCGCGACCATCGCGATCACGTTGCAGGAATAATTTTCCTTGAGCCAGGGAATAATGATGGAGGTATCGAGACCTCCGGAATAGGCAAGAACGATTTCTTCAGGCATGAGCACTCCTCGCGGGCAGCCGGTCAGCTCCACCCAGCAATAAATAGAGAATGGCTTTCTGTGCGTGCAGGCGATTCTCCGCCTGCTCGAAGATCACCGACTGTTCTCCATCCATCACTTCGTCGGTGACCTCCAGCCCGCGATGCGCCGGCAGGCAGTGCATGAACACCGCATGGGGCGCCGCTTTTGCCATCAGCTTAGCATTCACCTGATAAGGCGGAAAGATGTTCGCGCGCTGCGTTTCTTCGCGCTCCTGACCCATACTGGTCCACGCATCGGTGTAAACCGCATCGGCACTGGCAACGGCTTCGTACGGATCGTTCATCAGTCCGATCTGCGCGCCGGTCTCTTCGGCAATCTCGCGCGCAGCAGCGGCGATTTGCGCATCCGGTTCATATCCGCTCGGAGTCGCGATCCGAATCGACGAGCCCAGGCATGCGGCCGTCAGCAGCAGAGAATGCGCGACATTGTTCCCATCACCCACGTATGCCAGAGCAGCGGTTCTTCAGATCTCCGAAACGCTCGCTCAGCGTCAGATAGTCCGCAAGCGCCTGGCACGGATGCTCCACATCGCTGAGCGCGTTAATCACTGGAACACGCGCGTACTGTGCCATGCCCTCGATCGTAAGTTGCGAGATAAGTGCGCAACACAATCACATCGACCCAGCGTTCGAGGTTGTGGGCCACGTCGCTCAGCTTCTCGCGCGCATCGAGGCGTTCATGCGTCTGGTCGACGAACATCGCAGTACCGCCCATGCTCGCCATTCCGGATTCAAACGTCAGGCGTGTACGGAGGGACGGCTTTTCGAAAAACATCACCATTTGCTTACCGGCGAGTGCTCGGCGGAAATCCGCGGCTCGCGCCTTCATGACGCGAGCGACATTCAAAACCGCTTGCACGCCACTTGGTCCTAAGTCGCGCGTTGAAATCAAATCCGAGCAGCAAAATAGCTGCTGGGGCGCCGCATGTCTCGCTTCCTTTGCGGGACGCGGCGAAGTTCTGCTTACCATTGCTGAACTGCTCATGAATGTGTGACCTCCGTTCCACACGACAATTTCGTCAAATAAAACTGCGGCAAGACTTCAGCTTCGCTGGCGGGCAGAATGCGCACGCGTCCGACGCCTTGCTTCAACGCCTGGCCGCACGCGTGCAGCTTGGGCAACATCCCGCCGCTGACGACCGAGCTTGCCGTCAGTTCGGCGATCTGCGACGTACTCAGCCAAGCCATCACGCTGCCGGTGGCATCCTTCACGCCGGGCACGTCCGTGAGAAAGATGAGAGTGTCGGCGTGGCACGCCACGGCGCAGGAAGCCGCCATTTCATCGGCATTCACGTTGTAATATTCGCCGTCGGCGCCCAGCGCGATCGAAGCCAGCACGGGAATTCCGCCCTGCGCCCACAGACGCCTCGATCCAGCACGGCTCGGCGAAGCAAATCTCGCCCACAAATCCCAGGTCGCGCCCGTGCACATATTTCTTCCGCGCACGAAACGTCATGCCATCACCGCCGCTGAATCCGATTGCAGGCATGCCAGCCGTCTGAATCGCCGCAACCAACTTTTTGTTCACCAAACCGCCCAGCACCATCAAAGCCGCGTCGCGGGTTTCGGAGTCGGTGACGCGCAGGCCGTCAACGAACTCGCTTCTCTTTCCCAGGCGTTGCAGCATCTGAGTCAGGGCGCTGCCGCCGCCATGCACGACGGCTACGCGATGCCCATCGCGAGCCAGTTCGGCAATCGAGTGCGCGCATTTGCGAAGAGTCCTTTCGTCTTCGATCGCCCTGCCGCCGATCTTCACCACAATTGTCACTGCAGCCCCTCCCGCTCGTCCCAGCCGTACATCAAGTTCATGTTCTGCACCGCCTGTCCGGCTGCGCCTTTGATCAGGTTGTCCACGCATGAGACAAGCACCAGACGCTGTCCGTCTTCCGCGAGACAAAATCCAAGATCGCAGTAATTCGTGTGCAGAGAGAACTGCAACTCCGGCAGCTTCGGATTCGCAAACACGCGCACCCAATGCTTGCCCGCGTAAAAATCGCGCAAACAAGAGTCGATTTCCGACGCCGTCGTTGGCTGGTTCAGATGGACATAAATGGTCGACAAGATTCCGCGCGGAATCGGCAGCAGATGTGGCGTGAACGTGAGTTCGCTATCGTTAAGTCCAAGCTGCTCGACCATCTCTCCGAGATGTCGATGGTTGAATACCGAATAAGCGGAAAGATTGTCGGCAACGGAAATAAAATGAGTGCGTAAGGTGGGGGCCTTTCCCGCGCCCGATACGCCAGATTTCGAATCCGAGATAATCCCCCGCCCGCGATCGATCAACCCAGCATTTAAGAACGGCGCGAGCGCCAAAATCACAGAGGTTGCGTAGCATCCCGGATTGGCGATGAACTGCGCCGAGCGATGCAGCCAGCGTTCAGTTCGGGCAAACCGTAGATGGCCTTCTCCGTCAGGCGCGCAGCCATTGCCGCATTGGCATCGTGAAATGAGTAAATTGCGCGATGCTGCGGCTGCTTCAGCCTCCAGGCCCCGCTTAGATCGATGACGCGCAAACCCTGGGCGATAGCTTCAGGGACCAACGAGCGCGATGCCTCGTGCGGCGTGGCGAGAAAAAGCAACTCCACTCCCAGCCCCTTCAACTCGGACCACGAAAGCGCGCGCAACGGATACCCTCCGTTGCCCGAGAGTTCGGGAAAGATGTCGGCTAGATCCTTCGCTCCGTCGCCACCGTCGCGCCGCAGGAGAACAGGCCTCTCCAGACGAGGGTGGCGCTCGAGAATCCGCGTCAACTCCAAACCCGAGTACCCGCTTGCTCCCAGAACCGCTGTTTTCAACTTGGCCGACATCAACCCAACATCTCCTCAATGCGCGCAGCTACCGCCTTCGCTTTCTCCTTGTCCGGGCAAACAATCAAAATCGTGTCATCCCCGGCAATCGTCCCGACCGTCTCTTCCCACTCCTGCTCATCGAGCGCAGCTGCTACTGGCTGAGCGCTGCCGACGATGGTTTTCACCACCAGCAGGTTCTGTGCAGCACGAACATCCAGAACAAACTCGCGAACCAGCCGCTGCACAGGCGGCAGGGCCAATCCCGCCGCCCCTTCTGCTTGCGGCAGCGTATATCCGTCCGCCGTCTTGCTCAGGTTCATATCGCGAATATCTCGCGATAGGGTTGCCTGCCCGACTTTGAAGCCGCGCTTGCGCAAGGCCCGCTGTAGATCTTCCTGATTCGCGACGGGCCCGCTCCGCAGTGAATCCAGGATGGCCCGTTGCCGCAGCACTTTATTCATAATGAATATTTATTCATTACGATGAATAAATATTCTTCTATCTTACAGGCCATGACCCGCGTGTCAAGGACAAATCGAGCCTCGAACTGTAATTCCTGGTAACCGCCGGGGCGAGCGCTACAGGCAATACCGGAGGCGAACAAATAGCGCGATATCCTTGCTAGACTACTCGCGATCCAAATGCGGCCTCCGTCTGGCCTATGGGAGAAAGAGAATGAACGGCAAGCCCAGTCTGCTTGCGGAACTGATCGCGGAATTCCTCGGCACCTTCGTGCTCATTCTCTTTGGCAGCGGCGTGGTGGCCATGGTTGTTTTGTTTCCCGGAAGCGATCACGGCGGCTACACGAACATCACCGTCGGCTGGGGACTTGCGGTGACGATGGGCGTCTACATCGCGGGGAAGACTTCTGGCGGCCATCTGAATCCCGCGGTCACGCTTGCGTTCGCCGTGTTTCGCGGGTTTCCCTGGAAAAAGGTGCTTCCTTATTCTTTGGCACAGACGGTGGGTGCATTTCTTGCTGCTGCGCTCGTCTACCGGAATTATCTTCCAGCCTTCCATCGTTTTGATCCGCAACTCGAGAAAACTGCCGGCGTGTTTACAACATTTCCAGCCTTCCCGGCGCAGCCGCAAGCCGGTTTTCTCGATCAAGTGCTCGGCACTGCATTGCTGCTTCTCATGGTGCTGGCGATCACGGATGAACTGAACCTACCGCCCGGCGCGAATCTGGCGCCGCTAATGATTGGGCTGGTGGTAGTCGCGATCGGCATGAGCTTCGGCGGCATGCATGGATACGCGATCAATCCCGCGCGCGATTTCGGGCCGCGTCTATTCACCGCCACAGCTGGATTCAGAAACAACGGCCTCACCGACGGCCCGCGCGTATGGTGGGTACCGGTTTTCGCGCCATTATTGGGAGGGCTCATCGGAGCAGCAGTCTATGAATTCTGCATTCGCCAATTTCTGCGCGGGCCGAGGGCTTCGGCGTAGCTCGTAAGGAATTTCTGCAAGAGTCAGAATTAAGGAGGGGGCGTTGCGCTACATTCTCTCGCTTGATCAAGGCACGACCAGTTCACGAGCACTTCTGTTCGATCACGAGGGCAACGTCTGCGCCGTTGCGCAGCGCGAGTTTACGCAGATCTTTCCACAGCCCGGCTGGGTCGAACACGATCCCGAGGAGATCGCCTCATCGCAAATTGCAGTTGCTCTCGAGGCTCTGGCGCAGGCGAAGGCACGACCTGGCGATGTGGCCGCCGTCGGCATCACAAACCAGCGGGAAACGACCATCGTGTGGGATCGCGCCACAAGCAAACCCATCTGCAATGCCATCGTTTGGCAAGACCGCCGCACCGCGGCTTTTTGCGAACAGCTCAAACTGGCCGGCCACGAAGCTTTCATTCAGCAGCGAAGCGGCCTGCTGATTGATGCGTATTTTTCGGCCAGCAAGATTCGCTGGATTCTGGACAACATCCCGAATGCCCGCCCACTCGCCGAGGCAGGTCGCATCGCTTTTGGTACAGTCGATTCCTGGCTGGTTTGGAAACTCACCGGCGGGCGGCTTCACATCACCGACGCCAGCAACGCATCCCGCACGATGCTCTTCAACATTCATTCCGGAACCTGGGACCAGGATTTGCTCGAGCTCTTCGAAATTCCCCCGTCGATTTTGCCCACGGTTTGTTCGTGTAGCGAGGTCTATGCTGAGGTAAGTTCCATCCCCGGCCTAACTGGAATTCCCATCGCAGGGATCGCCGGCGATCAGCAAGCCGCGTTGTTCGGGCAGCGATGCACAACTCCTGGCCTCACCAAAAATACTTACGGCACCGGCTGCTTCATGTTGCAAAGCACCGGAACTCATGCTGTGGGCTCACGTCATCGCTTACTTACAACTGTGGCGTGGAAGATTGGCGACCGCACCGATTACGCGCTCGAAGGCAGCATCTTTGTCGGCGGCGCGGTCGTCCAATGGCTTCGCGATGCGCTGGGCATCATTCGAAGTTCCGCCGAAGTGGAAACGCTTGCGAATTCCGTTCCAGACAACGGCGGAGTCTACTTCGTACCCGCTTTTGTCGGCCTCGGAGCGCCTCACTGGGACGCTTTCGCACGCGGCGCAATCTCCGGCCTCACGCGCGGCTCAACCGCAGCCCACATTGCTCGAGCGGCTCTCGAAAGCATCGCCTACCAGGTTGCCGATCTGATGGATGCAGTGCAGACCGATACTGGCCGATCGCTCTCCGAATTACGCGTAGATGGCGGAGCGTCGTCAAACGATGCCCTGATGCAATTCCAAGCAGACATCATGGGAGTTCCGGTGATTCGTCCGGCGCTCACCGAGAGCACGGCGCTCGGCGCGGCGTTCTTGGCTGGGCTCGGAGTCGGTTTCTGGCAGGACCTAAGAGAAATTTCAAGGATGACGGGATCGGAGCGCCGGTTCTATCCTGAAATGCCGCGAGCGAAGGCGAGGGAACTTCGGGAACGATGGGGCGAGGCCGTCCGCCGCTGCAAGAACTGGCAGCGTGAATCGGGGCCGGGCCCAGGAAATTCGGAATGAGCAAACACACCGTCGTCGGCTTGGGAGAACTTCTCTGGGATTTGTTTCCTGCGGGAAAACAATTAGGAGGAGCCCCGGCGAACTTTGCTTATATCTCGTCCCTGCTTGGGGAAAAAGGCATTCCCGCCAGCCGCGTCGGGCAGGATGATCTCGGCGCCGAAGCCCTTCGCCGCTTGGGAGAACTTGATTTATCCACAGAATACATCCAACAGGACGCCGATCATCCGACGGGAACCGTAGAAGTAGAAGTGGATCACGCCGGTCAGCCGCGCTTCGAAATCACGGAATTCGTCGCCTGGGACTTTCTTTCCTGGACCCATCGCTGGCAGGAACTCGCTGACAAGGCCGACGCAGTTTGCTTCAGCACGCTGGCGCAGCGCTCCGAGCATAGCCGCAGCGCGATGCGCAGCTTTCTTCTCGCCATAAGGCCAGAGGCTGTGCGGGTTTGCGACATCAATCTGCGTCCGCCTTTCTACAACGCTCAAGTCGTCTCGGAGTCGATGAAGCTGGCAACCATCGCAAAACTTAATCACGAGGAATTGCCGCGAGTCATGCGGCTTCTTGATCTGGAACACCGAAGCGATACAGACTCGGCGCGAAATCTCCTGCTCTCGTATGATCTGCAATTAATCTGCGTCACTCGGGGCAGTAACGGCAGCCTGTTGATCTCGTGCAATGAGCAGGCGGAGCACCCGGGCTTCAAGGTAGAAGTCGCCGACACGGTCGGCTCCGGCGACGCCTTCACCGCTGCGCTGGTTCACGGATATTTGCAAGGAAACTCCCTCGCACAGATCAACGAAGACGCCAATCGCGTGGGCGCGTGGGTGGCGAGCCAGGTGGGCGGAATGCCTTCCACCAAACACAACCTGGAGCAAGCTTTGGCCAGGATTGGGTAATCTGAAAATTCCTCCAGCCGTCCTCGAAAAAGGAACAAAGCCCAACCACCCGGATTGAATCGTTTTAGTTTATTCTGTGAGGTTTGCTTTCAACGGTTGAGGGGGCTCAAGTGACTGCGACCAAAGTTCTTCGTCTGTTCGTCTGCCTTTTCATTTTTTTACCCTCCGTATTGCTTTCTGCACAACAAATTCCCGAAAACATGTACCAGGAACTTCACTGGCGCATGATCGGGCCATTTCGCGGCGGACGCACTCGCGCGGCCACCGGAGTTCCGGCGCAACCGAATGTTTTTTACATGGGCCAGGTGAATGGCGGCGTGTGGAAGTCAGACGATTATGGCCGAACGTGGAATCCGATTTTCGATCACGAATCCACGCAATCCATCGGTGCAATTGCGGTCGCCCCATCGAACCCCAACATTATTTATGTGGCCAGCGGCGAGGGGCTGCATCGCCCCGATCTTTCGGTCGGGAACGGAATCTATAAATCGACTGATGCCGGCAAAACCTGGACGCATCTCGGTCTGCGCGACGGCTTTCAAATTCCTGCCCTTGCGATCGATCCGCGCGATCCCAATCGTGTTTACGCTGCTGTACTCGGTCATCCCTACGGCCCGAGTGAAGAGCGCGGGCTGTATGGTTCCACCGACGGTGGCCAGTCGTGGAAGAAACTCATTTACAAAGATGAGAACACGGGCGCATCCGATGTAGAAGTCGATCCCACCAATCCCGATGTAATTTATGCCTCGATGTGGGAAGTACGCGAGGGACCGTGGGAAGATGGCAACGAAGTCAACGGAACGGGCGGTGGTTTGTTCAAATCGACGGATGGTGGAAACCACTGGCAACAACTATCGAACGGCCTCCCCAAAGATCTCTCGCAGATTTATGTAGCCATCGCCCCGTCCGATTCGAAGCGACTTTACGCCACTGTCGGATCTTCGTCGGGCGCATTGGGCGTTTATCGCTCCGACGATGCGGGAGAAAACTGGACAAAGATAACGGACGACCCGCGCCCGTCGGGCCGCATTGGCGGAGGCGATTTGCCCATCCCGCGAGTCGATTCCAAAAATCCCGATATCGTCTACAGCGCGAGCACGGTGACGATGAAATCGACCGACGGAGGAAAAACCTGGTTCGGATTTCGCGGCGCGCCCGGCGGAGATGATTATCAAAATCTGTGGATCAACCCGAACGATCCCAACATCATCTTTCTCGTCAGCGATCAAGGCGCGCTGGTCACGGTGAACGGCGGGGAGAGTTGGAGCTCCTGGTACAACCAGCCCACGGCGCAGATTTATCACGTTTCCGTCACATCCGATTTTCCCTACAAAGTTTGCGGAGGCCAGCAGGAAAGCGGGTCCGTCTGCATTTCCAGCCGCGGCAACGACGGCGCAATCACCTACCGCGAGTGGCATCCGGTCGGGGTGATTGAATACGGTTACGTAGCGCCCGACCCGCTCAATCCCGACATTGTTTACGGTGGCGGCCGCAGCGAAGTCTCGAAATTCCACTGGTCGACGGGGCAAGTGCAAAATGTCACGCCGATTCCGGTCCGCGATGCAAAGCACCGCACCGATCGCACCGAGCCGACGATGTTCTCGCCCATCGATCCGCATACTCTTTATTACGCGAGCAACGTCCTGTTCAAAACAACGGACGGCGGAAATTCCTGGCAGACAATCAGCGCGGATCTTACGCGGGAAAATCCTGGAATTCCCGAGAGCGTAGGCACGCTCGTTCCCAAAGACGCGGAGAAAAAACGCGGCGTGATCTACGCGCTAGCGCCATCATTCAAGACCATCACCACCCTTTGGGCGGGAACCGACGACGGGCTGATCTGGCGCACCATCGACGGCGGCAGGAAGTGGAATAACATCACGCCCAAAGAACTCACACCCTGGAGCAAGGTGACGCAAATCAGCGCCTCCCACTTCGATGACGAAACCGCCTACGCTTCCGTGAGCCGCTTCCGCATCAACGATGAGCACCCGTACATCTACCGCACCCACGACGGCGGAAAGAGTTGGACACTTATTACAACTAGCCTTCCCGAGATCGGCCCAGTCGATACCGTCCGCGAAGATCCTGTGCGCAAAGGTCTGCTGTATGCCGGAACGGAGAATTCTGTATTCGTCTCATTCGACGACGGCGATCACTGGCAGTCGCTGCAACTGAACCTTCCGCACACTTCCATGCGTGACCTGTGGATTCACGACGATGATCTGATCGTTGCCACGCACGGTCGCGGCTTCTGGATTTTGGATGACATCGCTCCGCTGCGAGACCTGACGTCCTTCACTGCAAGCGACGCTTATCTCTTTCATCCCGCCCCAGCCTACCGCATTCAGCGAGACACCTACACCGATACGCCTCTTCCGCCCGACGAGCCTTTTGCCGCCAATCCTCCGGACGGCGCTGTCATCGACTACTATCTTCCGCATTCCGCCTCCTCGGTCACGCTCGAGATTCTCGACGCTCGCGGCCAACTCGTGCGCAAGTTCTCCAGCACCGATAATCCTCCTGCAACCGAAGAAGAGTTGAAGAAGCAACTCATCCCGCTCTATTGGCTGCGTCCATTCCACACTCTTTCCGCCGGGGCCGGCATGCACCGCTGGGTTTGGGGAGTCCACTATCCTGCACCAGAGGCCACGCGTCACGACTATCCCATCTCCGCCATCCCTGGCGACACTCCCCGCCTGCCGCTTGGGCCAACGGCGATGCCCGGTTCCTACACGGCACGCCTCAAGGTCGATGGCAAAACCTACAGCGCTCCGCTCACCGTAAAGATGGATCCGCGCGTGAAGGCTTCTGCCGTCGCGTTACGCGAGAAATTCCAGCTCGAAACGCGTTTAAGCACGCTCCTGGATCGAACCTCGAAAGCGGTTCTGCAAGCAGGATCGCTCCGCACGTCGGTCGAAAACCTAAGTAAGCAAGATCGGGCCGAAGTGCACGGTTCGGTGCAAGTGTTTCAAGAAAAGCTCGCGGCGCTCATCGGAAGTCAGGCGCCGGGCAACGATATAACGCTGTCACGAGTGAATGGTCAGGCTGCGGCTCTGTACGGACAGGTCTGGCAAGTGGATGCAGCTCCGACCGTCGCGCAGTCTCAGGCGAGCGCCACAACCGAGCGCGAGGAGGCAGATGTGATGAAACGATGGGACAAGCTGCGAACCACCGATCTCTCCGCGCTCAATGGAGTCCTGAAGAATGCGGGCCTGCCGGAGCTGAAAATCGAATCCGATCCGCACCATGAAGAATCGGGAATGGATGAGGAATAGACAGCTTCGAAGATAATTACAATGCTTCCACCGCATTCTGCAATTCGCGCGCGATCTGAGCAGGATCGCCGTCTTTTGCAAAGCGCATGGGCCGCCCCATTCTTACTTTAATCTTCCCCGGCGGCGCGAATTTTTTGCCGGCCTGCTTCACCTCGAAAAGCCCGTCAATTCGCATGGGCAGCACCGGAATGTTCAGATTATTCACCAACAGCCCGATGCCCGCGCGAAACGGATTCATCTGGCCCGTGGTTGTGTGGCGGCCTTCGGGGAAGACGAGAATGCTGTATCCGCGATCGACGGCGCGGCCGGCGTAGGCAAAACTCTGGCGGAAACCAGCCTCGCGCGGCAGAGGAAAAAGATTCAGCAGAGAAACACCAAGCGTCCACTGGATTCGATCGTAGATTTTGCCAATCCAACTTCGATCGGCATCCGGCGTGCGCAGTTTTTCGAGGGCTTCGCCGCCGGTCGCCGTGGCCAGGCGAAAACGGAGTCGCGGCGGGAGCGCGGTTTGCACAAACCCAACGTCCACGTCGTCCAGGTGGTTGCAAATCACCAGCAGCGGCCCGCCCACACCAAACAAATTCTCACGGCCCTCGATTCGCGGCCACCCGAGCAGCAACATGGCGGGCCGCATCAGCAGGTAATGCACCAGCCATCGAACCCAGGTGAAAGGCCACTGTAGGACCCAAACCGGATAGTGATACTCGGCCTTTTGCTGCACCTCCCCGCGCAGCAGCTTTTCAATGTCGGAGACAGTACGCGCAGCCGTAAAGCGAGTCTCGCTCAGGTCCACCTGATAACGGTCCTCGAGCGCGCTAATCAGTTCGACGCGATCGAGCGAGCTCAAGCCCAGATCGGAATCGCGGTTGGCGTCGTCGCTAGCGTTGGCGATTCTCTTTCCTGTGATTCGTCCAACCAACTCCATAATCGGATTTTCATCCGCGATCTTCTTACCCTGCCCCAGAATTTCTTTCGCCGCAGCCTCCGCGATCACATTGCGCCGCGGCTTCTGCGTGCTGGTGCGGGGAAAATCTTCCTCCGGCCACTTCAACCACATCCTCATTCGCTGGAAATCGGCAAGCGAACGATTCGCGCGCTCCACAACTTCGTGTCCGTCGGCATTCCCGCGAAAAATCAGTACTGCGCATGGTTCAGCATTTCCACCGCGGTCGATTCCCACAACCACGCAGTCTTTCACCTCGGGCTGTGCTCGCAGAGCCGCTTCCAAATCTTCGGGATAAATGTTCAATCCCGCCGGAGTAACGATCACTTCTTTTTTGCGGCCTTTGAAATAAAGATTTCCCGCTTCGTCAATCGCGCCAACATCTCCCGTGCGATACCAGCCCTGGTCGTCGGTAACTTTCTGCGTTCCGCCCCAATATCCCGCCGCCACTCCGCCGCCACGAATCAGAATCTCGCCGTCCTCGGCCAGCTTCACCTCGCGCCCCGCCAGCACTTTGCCAATCGATCGTTTGCCCAGCTTGAACGGATGATTCACGCTGATCAGCGAAGTCGTCTCGGTCAGCCCGTATCCTTGAATGGCGGCATAGCCCAAGCGTCCCCAGAATTCTTCAGTCTCGGAGTCGAGGGCCGCTCCGCCGGAGATGAACGCCCAGAACTTCCAGCCGAACCGGCGATGAATGTCGCGAAAAATCCACCAGCGATGCAGAAAATGCTTCCCTTCGGATGAGCGGAAGCGTTGTCGGAAGGCATCCAATTTCCCGGCATCTTCCAGATCGCGCTCGATCTTCTGCTTCAGCGATTGCAGAACTCGGGGCACGCTTACCAGCACTGACACACGCTCGCGGCGAATCGTGCTCACGATCTCCGACGGTTTCAGCTCTTCCTGAAAAATTACGGTTCCCCCAAGCAGCGGCGGCAGAAACATTCCCAGGAATTGCCCGAAGACGTGGCTGAGCGGAAGCAAATTCAGAAAGCGTATGGGATGCACCCAGCGCTCATAGTTCAAGTAGCGCTTCATCTCTTGCTGTAGAGGGGCAATGTTCGCCAGCACATTGCCATGCGTAATTACGACGCCTTTGGGTTCGGCAGTCGTGCCGGAGGTGAAGACAATCTGCAAAATGTCGTCCCGCCCAATCGCCGCATCCGAGTCACCGTGGGTGCCCCGTCCAAGCTCCGCTTGGACGGGGCTTTTGACCTCCTCAAAGGTCATTACAGGAGTCGATCCAGCAACATTCTTCGTCGCATGTCTCCGCGAACACACCCACAGCTTTGCCTCGACCTGCTGCGCAACGCGCACTGCAAAATCCGCTGACGCAGCATCATCCATCGGAACCACAACCACGCCTCGCGAAGCACACCCGAAAAATGCCGCAACCCATTCGGCAGAGTTCTCTCCCCAAAGCATGACGCGCTCACCTTTGCCGATGCCGCGCCGCTGCAACTCTTGGGCGAACCGCTCGGCCATTGCCAGCACCTGCCCGTAGGTGAACCACTCCATGCGGTAGCCACGCCGCTGGCCGTAGGCGCGATCGGCGGCATCTGCCTGAAAGTTCTCCAAGAAAAAGAGCGGCACCGAATCAGCCATGGAGTTAGTTTAATGGCAGCGATTACAAAGGTTACTTCCCGATCGCCCGCTCATTGGCTAAGGTTCTGTTATGGGTGTCCAGCCGCCATCGCCGGCCGCAATGAGGCTGCAAGCAGCGTTTCTTGCGCTAGTCCCGGAAGTAAACACAATCTGCAAAGTGTCGTCGAGTCCGATCACCGGCAGTCCAAGGGTGCCCCGTCCTTGTCCCTGCCTACTTTGCAGGGACAGAGCCTGCCCTGAGCTTGTCGAAGGGGCGGGGATTCTGACTTCCTCAAGGACTACCACTGGAACTTCACCGGCAATATTCTCTGCCGCATGCTTCCGCGAACAAACCCAAAGCCGAGCCTCCACCTGCCGCGCCACCCGTCCAGCAAAATCCGCCGCCGCCCCATCATCCATCGGAACAGCAACAACCCCCCGCATCGCACATCCGAAAAACGCCGCAACCCACTCCGCGCAATTCTCGCCCCACAGCATCACCCGCTCGCCCTTACCGATCCCACGCGCCTCTAACTCTTCCGCAAAGCGCGAAGCCATTTCCAAAACCTGCCCGTAGGTGAACCACTCCATGCGGTAGCCACGCCGCTGGCCGTAGGCACGGTCAGCTCGGAGAGTTCGGGAATGCTCGATAAAGAATTGCGAGAGGGAATTGGCCATGAAAGGCAGGATGCCGGAACCAGTGTAATCGTATGCCAAAAGCAGCACGGCTCGTTTGCATGCTCACGAGCTTCTGATTATGCTCTTTCCTACGGCTGGCAAATTATGTCCGATGTCGAATCGTTGATCACTGGCAGTGAAAAGCTGGCCCAGATTTTCGGGTACTGGCCTTCTTTTCACGACGCCGAGGTTCATGAACTTCATTTCTCCCGTGGCAATATCCAGGTTGAGAGCGGCATCTACGATTTTCCCGTCCTAACGCTAAGAATCCATCTCTGGGAGCTGACGAAGCAGGTTGACTCGGCAGGATTCCTAGTTCGCAGGCATCACACCCTCGCAACTCTGAGGTTCCATGACGTCTCAGATTTCGAAATGGAGGGGTTCAATCATCAAAACGCGATCATGGAACTCAGGATCTCAAGTCAGGAGCGATCAGAAGGTCCATCACCGTATTTTGTGGTTGAATTGGAGCCAGCCTTTGGTATGGGCGCTTCGTTCAAGTGCCTTCGGATTGAAGTTGTGGATGCGGCGCATTGCACCGAAAAGGCAGGCGTCATCTCTGCGAGCCGTCCGACAGCGCAAAGCTTGTAGAGCTATTCCCGCCCCACCCCCAACGCATCCGCCACACGATTAATGTAGTTAAACCACGAAGCAATCAAAGTAATCTGCAAAATCCCGCGATCGTCAAATCCCGCCTTCCGCAACCCCTCGATATCGTCTTTCCAAACTTTGGTTGCGTCCTTGGTCAGCTTCACCACGTACGCCACCATCACCCGCTCCTGCGGCGTGATGGGCGCGGTGGTGTAATCCCTCTCCAGCGCCTCCACCAGGTCTTTATCCAACGTCACCCTACGCAGAAACTCTGCGTGCGACTCGATTCAATACTTGCACCGGTTCGTCACCGACACCATGGTTGCGATCATTTCATGCTGCCGGCGTTCGAGCGGCAGATCGGGCGACATCAGAGCACCGAAGGTTGCGAAGGCGTGGTAGAGCGCCTGAGGAATCAGTGTGTGCGAGCCGACGATCGACGATGCGCCCGACGGATCGGGATGCACAGGATCGGCATACTCTTTGGGATAGAGCGCGCGTTCGGCCTCGATGGCCTGCAGCAGTTTTTCGTCAGCTTCCGACTGCGAGATGGTTCGAATCCACGTCATAATCGCGGTTTTCTCTCCGGAAGAATTCGTTGGGAGAGTACATGGTTGCTGATTCCCTTCCTATAACGCCTTTGTACTAGCTTTCGCGTCTTGAACGGCTCGGCAAATCACAGTCCAAGATTTATCGCGGCAGGGGATTCGTCATGTTCGTAAGAGCGTAAGCCATAACCGCCATGGCGGCTGCGTTCTCGCGCAGTTCCGCAGGGACAACTTTATCCAGTGTGTCGGCGGCGCTGTGGTGATAGTTGAAATACATTCTGCCGTCCTGCATCAGACCGAACGCGGGAACTCCGGCCTCCGACATCGCCGCAATGTCCGCTCCGGGCGGATAACTACTTGCCGAAGAATCGTCGCGCCGACGCTCTGGAGAACACCCTGCACCGGTCGGAGCGCATCGACGGCAGCAGGAGCGGTCTTCACGTCGAAACCGAGCGGATGCGCCGCGCCGGAATCGCTCTCAATGCACGCGATATGATGAGCGAAATCGTTCGAGTATTCGGCGCTATAGGCTTTGCTGCCCGCTCCGCCGGTTTCTTCATCCATCCACGCGATGACGCGCAGCGTGCGCTCAGGATGCAAGTGCAGGCGCTGCAAGATCTCGGCCGCTTCCATGGCTACAACCACGCCTGCGCCGTCGTCGATGGCTCCGGTGCCAAGGTCCCAGGAATCGAGATGGCCGGAAACGACAACAACCTCGTCAGGATGCTGCGCGCCTTTCAAATCCGCAATAACGTTGTAGCCGGTTTCGTCCGGCAGTCTTCTGCGACAACAGAGTAAGATGCATGCGCACTCTGCCCTCGCTGTCAGGTGCGTAATGAGCTCGGCATCTTCCGCCGTGACTGCGGCGGCGGGGATGCCCGCGGCGCGCTGAATCCGGTGTGCGGCAGTCGATAGTCAGCATTCCCACCGAACGCACGAGGCAGGCCACGGCGCCCAGATCCGCGGCCGCCTTGGGGCCGGCTCCGCGATAACGGACGGCCTCGCCGTAGGCGGCAAACGCGAAACCAGCGGCGGCTTTTTGCTTGTCAAAAATCTCATTGAACAGAACGATCTTTCCAGCCACTTTGTCGCGTCCCAGCGCAGTCAGTTCGTCGAACTTGTTTACCGTGATCACCTCAGCCGTAAGTCCGTCTGGGGCGGTTGAGGTACTGCCGCCGAGCGCGGTTAAAACTATTTTCTGCGTAGTTCCCGGCACCATTGCCGGAAACTCAACCAACTCTGCGCTTTCCGCTCCGCGCACCCAGTGCGCCACGTTAACCGGTTGCAGTCGAACCTCAAGCCCGAGCATGCGAAGTTCATCCCCACGTAATGGGCAGCGGCATCGGCTTGCGGCGAACCCGCCGGACGCGGGCCAATATTCTCCGTAAGGTGGGCGAGCTCTCGATAGGCATAGTCGTCGTTCAAAGCGACCGCTTTGATGGCAGAAAGTTGCTGCAACAGCAGCGGCGGAAAATTCTGCTGTTCCGCCGCGGTTGTCTGCGGCGGCGAACTCCACGACGGCGCTGGCTGCGGCTTCTGGGCGGCTTGGCCGACGGCATGGGATGAAATCAGGAAAAGGGCAAGGACGTACACCAGACAAAAACGTGACAGGCGGTAGCCGAGGATCATAGGTGGAGGCCAGTGTATCCGATAATCCCCTGCAAGAATGATCACGCCTTTGCGATTTCTACTGCCTTCACCTGATGGCCATTGCTGCGGCACGTGTTAGCTTGCCAAGCATGGAAAAGAAACAGATCAATAATCCCCGGATGACTCTGAATTTTCTGATCTGGGTGGGCGGCGTTTTTATGCTTTCGCTCTTTGCCTTGCTCGCGCATTTTGTCTGGCGTATTTTCTGATTGGCGTCACAGAAAACAAAAATGTGGCCCCATCGCTGGGGCCACGTTTTCAAAGAGGCAAAAATGGTAGGCGTGTCAGGAAAGGCGAAAGAAGCCACCGTACCAGCCGGGACGGAGCTTCGGGAAACCATCAGAGGAAAAGAGAGTGAGGGTCGTTTGCATTCGGGATGCGGCCTCTTAGTTACGTATGAGTGAAGCACTTGCGGAACCAAAAGGGCAACCGTCGGTTCGCGCTCGGTAATTTCCGTAATCGTATGAAAATAAGGTTGTTATACAAGAGAAAGCGAGAACTACAGGTTCTGGTTCTCCGGTCAAGCAACAGAGCAAGTGCATCAGCGTGCACATTGACTGCAGGAAAGGAAAAAAGAAGACGAGCCGCCTGAACACAGGTAGCTCGCATTGATCCAGATCTAGCTTACCGTCCGCAGCTTATCCGGCAAAAAGTGGTACGGCGGCCACGGCCCGCTGATCGCTACCTGGCAGTTCTTCAACTGCTTGGCGGCCGTGTTATAGCGGTTTTGATATTTCTCTACCGACTTGGAGTCGATGAGGTGGGCAATGTCGATCAACATGCCCTGTGGGGCGACTTTCTTGCAGCTGACTTCTTCTTCCAGTGGATTGAACAGCTTGTGGACCTGCACCGACAAGGCGCGGGCCTTCGTTTGGCGTTCCCGTTCGCGCGAAGCTTTCACGCGCAGCTTGGAAAGATAGTCGCCGCCGACCGTATCGGGCAGGATGACATCGATCATAGCTTCTTTCAGCGAACCATCGCTGACGGTGAGTTTGATGTGCATTTCGGACTTGCCGCGCAGCTTCTCGACGCTCTGGCCAAAGGCGCGCCGGTTGACCCGGACGGCCTGGCGCAGCGCTTCGTCGCTCTCGAAGATGGTTCCGAAACGGAAGGGCAGGACGGTGGAATTGCGGAAGCAGTTGCTGACCACACGGGCGTGGTCGATGACTGCCTTCTGGTCAAGCTTGGAGGTGTTCGGGTCGTACTCGCTCACTATCACAGCAAACTCGCCGCTGGGGTAGCTGAGGACGGGGGCTCCATTCACGCCTTGGACGTTTTCGATAACAAAGGGGCGTCGGGAACGGGTGCCATTGGGAAGGGTCTGGTGCTCGGTAAGGCAGTATGCGTACCACGACATAGCGAACTCTCCGAACCGGGACGGAGGCGAGCCAACCACCTCGTTAGTTTTTATTCACAAGCTGAACAGCGAATCTGGAAGTTAAGTAGCGGTACAGGGTCCTGGAACTCTGGGAAACTAAATTGTCAAGTTCCGTAAACCATAATACTTCGGGTCGAACCAAAAATGCAACTTTTTCGTGGCAGGAGGCATTTGCAGCGAATTTCGCCAGCTTGGTAACTTTCTAGTGACCAGTGCTGACCGATTCCTAAAAATATTCGAGTCGAGGACTCTGAGATGCTTTTTAGCGAATCCATCTTGACGACAAAATAAGCGCTCCGAGACGCTGACGTTTTGCCATTAACGTGGTATAAGAATTGGACGTGGCTTCCAAACCCAGATTAAGATTCCCTCTCATTGTTTTTCTTATATTGATCATTTCCGCCCCTGCTCCTGCCTTTGCTTACGGAGATCCCAGCGGTGGATTTCTGTTTCAAGTTCTTACCCCCATCGTTGCCTTGCTATGGGGGGTATGGCTGGCGTTCGCGCACAGCATTCACAAACTGATATCGAGAGCTATTAGTAGATGGCGCGGCACCGAGCCAGAGGCAACCCCCGAAGAACAGAATGAGGTAATTGCTCCTTGACCCTTGAGCCGAGTCAATCGGCCAGGGGGTCACTAGCTCTCCTTCAGCTCGACGTAAGCTTCGGGCCAGTCATACCCTTTCTGCGCAATGAGTTTTCCCCATCTATCCTCAATTTTCTTCTTCTGCAGTCGAGAGAGAGTAAAACGGTTACGGACATGACCGGAGACCTTCGCTAAATACTCCTCCAGCAACCCTCGGATAGCGAAATCACCCAAGTTCAACTCCCCATAAAGGCGAGAGATGTGCTCGACCGGTGCGCGCTCCAGATCTTCATAACGGACGAATGCTAAAAAGCCTGGCTTAGCATGCTGAGATCCCTCTGCAATTGCTCTCTCATGCAGAATGTATGCGGAAAGAATAAATTCCTCCAGTTGATCCCCCGAGCAACGTTCCAGGCTGTAGCGGTCGGTCAAGATCTGCCACAACTTCAAGTTTGAAGCAAACACCTCGAACGGATTACGTTCGATAACCACGTAACGAGCTTCCGGGAATTGCCGCTGCAGAATGCGCATCCGATATCCGTGAGGCGGGGATTTTAAAATCATGGCCTTACCCTGCTGCACGGTCAGGAGTTTGAGGAAATAGGCGAATGCGGCGCTCCAACGATTCTGATCCACAGGCGGCAATGCGTTGAAATCAAGCAGTTCACCGACGTGTTGCATTCGGGAGGGGACAAGCAGTGCCTCATAGGGCGACGGTGCACCAAGTGCCAGGAGCGCAAACTCGTCCTCCTGGGGAGATGTCCAGGAATAGCGGAGATTATCCATCGGACGGAGAACCTCCTGATGAAGCCGCTTGCGGACCCACGGCTCGGAGAGAAGGAAGTGCGCGGGATTCAGGCAGGCGTAGGTGCTGGGAAAACCAAAGCGGGTGTCACAGCATAGCAGTTCATGAAGGAGGGTCGTGCCCGAACGCCAGAAACCGAGAACGAAAATGGGTGCGGGTGGCACCACTTTCTCCAGTTTATCCGCAAAGCTTGTTTTCTGAAGGTGGTGCAACATCGACTGCGTGGCGGCGTCGATCGAATATGAAAATCGCCTTTGGAAAGTTAGACGACTGCGGCTGGGGTCAACCTTGCTGGAAATTGTTTGCCACGCACCGCGCAGCAAACGAAATCTAACTCCGGACGAGGCTTTTTTCCCTTCACTCACCGGGTTTCGCCGAAACGCTGGTTGACCTCCTTGATCTTTTCAAACAGAACCCGGCGCATCCGCTCGGCGGCCTCCGGCTCCGAATTAATGAGGTTGTGTTCCTCCGCAGCATCGCTTTTATAGCGGTATAGCTGTTCCTTGCCGGACTCGAGATAGCGCACGAACTTGAGATCGGAGTCCATCACGGCAACTGTACCTTTTGCAATGGGATCGAAAATCCGGTTCCGTTCCAGGTTCATGCTGAAAATGTAACGGTCAGGCATGCTCTTCGCATTGAGCAGAGGCTTAAGCGAAGCACCGTCCGTCCAGCTTGGAATAGGGGCCGCGATGAGCTCAAGCACAGTCGGAAGCAAATCGGCTTGTTGAGCCAACTCTTCGATGCGGGCACCTTTCTTCTGGCCGGGAAGGTGGATTAACAGCGGAATGTGGATCACCCCGTTGTAAAGAGCGGGCCCTCCGTGCGACAGCCGTCCATGGTCGAACAATTCGCCGTGGTCGGATGTAATTATCACGATCGATCGGTCCAGTCGGCCAGTGCGATCCAACCACTCCAAGAAATCTCCTGTCGACCGGTCAGCGTATTGGATCATTTCGTCGTAGGCTGCGCGTAATTCGTTCAACGAGACACCACGGTGCAGTTTTTGGTTATCGGGTACTGTAAAATCTTCATAATTCCGTATTTCGTGCGGAACGAAATGGTTTCGATACGAAGGGGGCGACCAATAAGGCTCATGCGGCGGCATGATATGCGACCAAAGAAAAATGGGCTGCGACTGATCGTGCTGTGTGAGCAGATTTTCAGCTCTTTCAAACACGTCCTCTGCCGGGTAGGGATAGCGGTCGTGCCACAGAACGTCATCTAGATATGCAAATAGCGCACTGACGCCGCGGAGCAACGAGATCGAAATAGTAAACTGCGTGTTGACGCCGAGGAGGTTGGATTCCCGCCATCGAAAGCCAGTGATGCCCATCGGGACGGCAAATTGCACCGCATCATAGCTCTCGAGCGTTCTATGACGAAAAGGGGCAGCCAAGGGATTCGACGAGATCATTGCCGTGTAGTATCCCTGCCTTTTGAGCAAACCCGCGAGGGTTTCGTGCTGATTTTGACCGCGCAGGAAGCCACCAAGCTGATAGACACCATGGGACCACGGCAGCTTTCCCGTTTCAATCGACGATGTACTCGGAGTTGTAAAATTAGAGTTTGCGAAGTAGTAGTCGAAAGCAAAACTACGCTGGGCAAACTTCTCCAGATTGGGTGTAGTCGCTCTCTGATAACCGTAAACCGACATGTCTTCAGTTCGGAGCGTATCGATGGAGATGAGGTAAACGTCTGGAGAGTTTGAATTCGTTGTGACGACGGAGGGGCGTTCGTAGTCGTGGAACAACCGTACTCCGTGCACCCAAAGCACCGCGGCCGCTACCGCGGCGGCCACAATATGCACCCATGCGATCAGGATGAGCCGCGTCCGGCAAAACCTCTGAATAGATGACCAACCGACGAGCAAAAAGCCGGCCCCGCAGACACCGCTGAGCACGACAGCGGCCGTGATTTGGACATTATTTCCCGCGTGCCAATGGGGGAAAAACTCGAGTTTCAAGTCCTCAAACAACTCTAGAAGCAGGTAGGCTAGGGGCAAAGCCATCCACAAGCCCCAAGACAAGGGAATCCAGAATCCTTTATTGGGCAAAAGAGCGCGACTGGTTTGCCCGGCCAAGAAGACGGTGAGCCACCAGAGAGTGGCAATCATAATTGAAACCAGCAAGACAATGCCCGCTTCGAGGGCAATCTCCGGTGCAGTTAAATACAGGTGCATACTATCGACTTGCTGCAGCAGTTCGATCTCAAGGCACAACGAGAAGAGGGCTACGATACTGAACCATGCAAGACTCGGCAGGAGGCGCAAGTGTTCCGGACGTCGCCGCGCCCAATTGAATGTCGTATCTTCTGTGGCTGCATGCTTGTCTAAAGTTTCCGCGAGCCGGGGCAAGGCAAGTCCTCTCTGCGTTCAGAGCAAACAGAAGAAGTCAATCTCAGTGTTGACGAGGATTATATCAATCCTCCGGACTTCGAAAATTTAGCGCTCGCTGAACTGTCGAGGCATATTAGATCTTGCAAGGCCTGCCCTACCGCTATGCGGCCTGTAAAGTGATTTTTCAGCCTTTCACAATAGCCATTGACTCTGCCTTTCTCATGGTGGAAAGCCCTGCGGACAAATGAGTGTATACCGTGCGTTTGCGCAAAATGATTTTAAGGCTATACTGCTAATAACGTAGTTCTCGCCACTTTCTCCTTGTAGCCATCGACTCTCTCCGCTCCGATGTGCCTTCGCGGGCGTCGCGTCATCCCGTCTTGAAGTCCCAGGTGCTGGACGTTCGGCACTTCTGGCCCTTTGTTGTCTGATGGGCTCGTCCCGAAGTTAAATCTCTTGGGGTTCAAGGATTTCTGCTGCCGCAGCCGTCCTGCCTATCCCATTTTGAAAGGTAGCACTATGCTTTTTTGTTCCTCCCCCAAACCGGCGCGCAAAGTGTGCGCGAACCGGGCGATGTTGCAATTTGTGGCCGTGATGGCTGTGCTTTGTTGGATCGTCTCTTCCAGCGCATGTTCCGGTAATTCCATGTCAACGAATTCCTCCGGTACCACCGTAACAGGCACGGGTACGGGTACCGGGAACGGATCGGGGTCGGGGTCGGGCAGCGGATCGGAAGTGGTTCGGGGTCGGGCAGCGGATCCGGGTCAGGCGGTGGTTCTGGATCGGGATCCGGTTCATCGAGCGGTTCCAGCATGAATATTTCTACTTCTCTGCCCTCTGGGACCGTCGGCACAACTTATAGCGGAACGATTGCCGTCACCGGAGGCACCGCTCCCTACACGTTTACCTTTGCAACAGGCTGGCTTCCGCAAGGTCTATCCCTGACCACCAGTTCGGGAGCAATTTCCGGTACGCCCGCCACGAGCGGAACGTCGAACTTCGCAGTTCTCGTTTCCGACGCCGCAGGAGCGTCGCAGCAACAGTCCTTCCAGATAACGGTTTCCAATCCGCCGGCGAACACAACCCAGACCAGCTCTGGACAATCGTTCTCCAGCGTGCAAAAAAGCGGGGGCTGGTCTTCCTACGGACAGCAGTACCCCAGCTACGTAGACTGTTCTCCCTCGCCCTGCGATGGCATCACGTTCTGGATGGGCCAGGGGATCAGTTCGCCTTCGATTAGCGGAGATGCCGCAGGATTTAGCGTGGGGGGAACCGTGCCGTTCTCCGATGCGCTGTTCAATAACCATCTCATCGGCCCCGGCTCATCGCAGGGATTGCCCGACTCCAATCAGACGCTAGTCCCTTCGCTGCACAATTTCACTTACGACGTCTACTTCTATAGCGGTGGCCTCGGTGATTCTCAGGCACTAGAGTTCGATATCAACCAGTTCTTCGACAATCTGGGACTGATCTTCGGCCACGAATGCCGCATCGCCTCCGGCAACGAGTGGGACGTTTGGGATAACCAGAACAGAAAGTGGGTGCCGACAGGCGTCCCGTGTTATCCCAACGAAAATTCCTGGAATCACATCACGCTGCAAGTCGAGCGCGATTCGAACAACAATCTCGTGTACCAGTCGATCACGCTGAACGGCCAGACCAGCACTCTGAACTGGACGTTTCCTCCGGGCACATCGCCAGGCTGGTATGGATTCACGATCAACTATCAGATGGATGGCAACGCCAATCAGGACTCGTACACGGTTTATCTGGATAACCTCACGGTTTCCTATCATTGAGGGAATCGAGATTTGAAAGGGCTCGGCTTCTAGTAGTGGGTCCGCTGGTTGACTGAGTCAGGGTTTGCTTAACCCTTCACAAAACACACGCACATGTGACTCCGGTCACAGCTAATCTTTGTATCCTCCCGCATTATGAAAATGAATTTCATTTTCATCTAGTGCGGGATTCTAACTATGAACAGCGGGCACGCAGGCGGACAACGTCGAAAACAAGCGACGTTTTTGGCGAGGACATTCCTTCTGGCATTAGCGGTTGCGCTTGTTGGCGAATTACCGGCGAGGGCGAGCGATAGCCTCGCAGTGATCACAGGAACCGTCATCGATCCCAGCGGCGCCGTCGTTCCGGACGCGACCGTTGTCTTTCAAAACGCCGTCAGCGGCAAGCGCGAGAGTGTGCTCTCCAATAACGAGGGTTCGTACTCTTTCTCGACGCTCTCTGCCGGGATTTACCAGATCGAAGTTTCCGCTCCGGGGTTCAAGATTTACAAGCAAGGCGATCTCCGAGTCGAAGCTGGAGCAATGTTGAAGTTGGATGTGACCCTGGCGCTCAACTCGCAAAGCACAATCGTAGAAGTCTCCGCTGAAGCGGCGCAGCTGGACGTCACCACAACGCAGATCGGCGAAACCATCTCCGCGACCAAAGTCAAGAGCCTGCCGCTGAACGGCCGCAGCTTCACTGACCTGCTCGCCATTCAACCGGGAATTGTTCCCGCGAGTTCGGCCCAGCCGAACGCGGTTGTGATGTCCGGCTGCACCAACACGCCCCCCTCCGGCGATTTGGACGCCGGCAATCTTTCCGTCAGCGGCCAGCGGGAAACCGCGAACGGCTTCGCCGTAAACGGCAGCATCGTGGAAGAAGATTTCAACAACGGCACCGCCGTCGTGCCCAATCTCGATTCCATCGAAAGCCTGCGCGTGCTCACCAACAACTTCGACGCCGAATACGGCAATTTCAGCGGCGCGCAAGTAGTCGTCACAACAAAATCCGGCAGCAACGAAATTCATGGCAGCGGCTTCGAGTTCCTCAGAAATACAAATCTCGATGCCCGCAACTATTTCGCGACTGACCGCGCAAAATACGACCGCAATCAATACGGCGGATCGCTCGGCGGCCCGATCCGCAAGGACAAAGTCTATTTCTTCCTCGATTACCAGGGAACGCGGATGACCGAGGGCCAGGAGACCGGAGACATTTTCGTTCCCAGCCTCGCCGACCGCAGCGGGAATCTAACCGACGTAACCAGTCAGCTCACGGGCGAAGTCAGTTCCTCCTACTGGGCCGGTCAACTTGCGCAGAAACTCGGCTACAACGTCTGGGCCGCTGAACCTTATTACCTTGCCGGTTGCGCGAGCGACAGCCAATGCGTTTTTCCCAACGCGCAGATTCCCACGGCAGCGTGGTCTGCACCCGCGAACAATCTTCTGCAATACATCCCGCAGCCAAATGTTGCGCTAAACCAGTTCTCGAATTCCGCTCAAAATGAAACTCTCACCGACAACAAAGCCGCAGCCCGCATCGACGTCCACACTCATCTGGGCGACGTGGCGGCCTACTATTTCGCCGATCAATACGCGATGAACAATCCCTATCCCACAGCGCAAGGAGGCTCCAACGTTCCCGGATTTAATGCAATTTCGAATGGCCGCGCCCAACTGTTTAGCCTGGGACTGAACCGCGCCTGGGGAGCAACCACCGTGAACGAAGCCCACTTCAGCTACATGCGCTACGCCAATCTGATCGGCCAGCCGCAAGGCGGAGTCGGGCCATCACTGGCATCGCAGGGTTTGTCGAGGGCGCGGGAACTCTCGGCATTGTGCCCATGAACCAGAAGCATCGAGGGAATCGAGAACGTTGCCTTCAACGATTTCACCATGGGCGTCGATGTAACCGGCGAGCGCCAGGTCAACAACACCTATCAGTGGAACGACAATCTCACGCGCATCCTCGGCAATCACACGCTGAAGATCGGTGGCGGATTTCACATCGATCAGGTCAACATCGTTTCCAACTCGATCAACAACGGCTCGTTCGTCTTTCAGGGAACGGAAACCGGCTCCGATTTTGCCGACTACTTGCTGGGCATCGCCAGCACCTACGAGCAGGGAGACGCGAGTCCGTTCTACATTCGCAATAAATATATCGGCCTGTTCGCGCAGGATAGTTGGCGGCTACACTCCAATCTAACCCTGAATTACGGCCTACGCTGGGACGTGTTGCCGCCCTGGCACGAAAAATACAATCAGATCCAAACTTTTGTTCTCGGCCAGCAATCTGAGGTTTATCCGGACGCCCCGCAAGGAATGGTATTTCCCGGCGACCACGGTATTCCCAACACGCTGGCTCCGACTAGCTGGAATGATTTCGCTCCGCGCCTCGGCATAGCTTACTCGCCGAACTTTGATGACGGCCTCTTTGGAAAACTTTTTGGCGGCGCTGGCCATAGCAGCATTCGCACCGGCTTCGGCTTATTCCACACCGCATTCGAAGGTCTCTCCGCCGGCATCATGAGCGCCAATGCCCCTTACGGATATGACTACGACAGCATTGGCGGACGTCCTCTCTTCAACGAACCTTTCGTCTCGGCGACTACCGGCTTGAGCCTGGGACAGCCGTTTCCCTCGCCGGTGCCGCGTTTTGGAGCTTCTGCCAGCCATCCGAATAACACGGTCGACTGGTCGAAGTACACACCGATCACTGGCGATCCGGCATTCTACTACCGCAATACTTCTCCATATTCTGAGAGCTACAGCCTGTCGTGGGAACGCCAGCTGGCAAGCTCTACATTTTTCCGCGCAAGCTACATTGGCTCGCAGTCGCATCATCTGCTGGTACTCGCTTCTGCCAATCCCGGCAACGGTGCTCTATGCCTCAGCGTCAGCAAGCCCAACCAGGTCGCGCCCGGCACACCCACGTGCGGCCCATTCAGCGAAGGCGGAATTTTCACCCGCGCCGATGGAACCACGGTACAAGTCCGTGGCCCATTCAGTTCATCCTTCGACGGAATCACGTATCAGAAGACCATCGCTTCCTCTAACTACAATGCCCTTGAAATTTCCGTGCGTCACAAGAGCCAATCAACGGAACTCATGGCCGGGTACACCTATGGCAAGTCGCTGGACGATTCCTCGAGCCTTTCGGAACCGGTTTATCCGATGGGCGCAAACCTGACAAAAGCAATCTCAGCCTTCGACCTGCGCCAGAATTTTGTCGTGAGCTATCGCTATCAACTCCCCGTCGAGGCGCTCTTTCGAAGCCAAGATCGCTGGACGGTCGGATGGTCGATTAGCGGCATCACGCGTTTCGCCACCGGATTGCCCGTCACGCTGTTCAACAACACCGACAGTTCGTTGCTCGGCAGCATGCCCAACGGCATCAATAACAACGGCGTCGACACGCCCTATTTCCTGCCCGGCAATCTTGAAATCAACACGGATCCCCGGAACGGTCGCCCGGCCTTCAACACTTCTCTGTTCCCCTCCGACGTGACGCCCTATCTTGGCCAGCTGGGCAATGCACGGCGGCGCTTCTTCTACGGCCCCGGAATGAACAACTTCGACCTGGCATTGCAAAAGGATCTGACCATCGGCGAAAGGAAATCGCTTCAGTTCCGAATGGAAGGATTCAACGTATTCAACCACGCGCAATTTTTCGGGGCGGCAGCCGTGAACGGCAACATAAGTAGCGTAGGCTTCGGGCAAATCGTAAACGCCGACGCGCCAAGGCAAATTCAACTGGCGGCAAAGCTCGTGTTCTAAGACCTACGAGAAGAGGAAAAGCTTGTTGTGCGTAATGGCTTTGAAAGGGCGCGGCTTTTCAGCCGCGCCGCCAAGCTCGCCGAAATCAGTGCGGCTTTAGCCGCCGAGGGATGCCTTCATCGACAAAAGCTATCTCACCGGCCGTGCGAAAGATTCTGCGCCGTGCGCCACCCCTCCGCGTAAGAAGTCCGCGCCACCTGCGCATAAGGAACCGGGCTGACGATCGCGCGAATCTCCGTTTGCACGTGCCGCTCAACGGTAGGCTTTGACGATCCCCCATTTTCTTCGCCCCATACAAATGTCACTTCGGTTCCTGGGTCGCTATGCTCTTCGTCAAGCATGGCCAGGGTCAGCATTTTGCCTTCGTTCGCGCTATAGCCGCACCAGGTCGAGACGCCGATCAATTTTCCATTGCGCAGAACCTTGTCGTAAGGCAGCGTGGCGTAAACGGCGGAAGGAAAATCGAAATACTTCGCCCGATCCTTAGGCTCGAAGATGGTGCTGATAGCGTGGGTTACGTCGACATTGTCGAGGGCAAGCGTCACTTTTTTCCGGTGGGGCTTGTTAGCGATTTTCTCCAGAGCTTCCCTTCCGACGAAGTCATGATCGAACTTCACGATGGGTCCGTAGCCCAGATCATAGGGAGTCAAATAATAGTCTTCAATGTTGGCGGAATAAAAACTTCCTCCGAGCGAGGCAATCGCTTCGTAGCTGTTCGCCGGCAGCCATTGCCGGTAAGCCTTCATTTTTTCTCCGGAGTAGATTGCGGGCATGGGAGAAGGAATCCAGCCGGATTCGAGCGTGTTGGAGGAATAAGCGCGAGCGCCCACCTGCCGTAAGCCAAACTCCTCGCCCGCCTCAACCACAGCCGCCTTCACCGCTTCGCCATCTTCCCAAGGGCCGAACAGTTCCAGTCCCGGCTGCCCCGCCATTCCATGACGCAAGGCGCGAACCGAGCGCCCAGCAATGCTGATCGTGGTCATGTTGAAAAATTTCAGATCCGGCGCCGGTTTTCCTGTCACTTTCTCGATCACCTTCATCGCATTCGGACCCTGCACCTGATATCGATAGGACTTGCGAACAATCGGTCCGGGGCGCGCCACCGATCTTTCGTCTCTTTCAAACTTCACGTTGTATCCGCCAGTTTCGCCGTGATATTGAACCCAGTTGTGAACGGAAGGTCGACCGACCATGTTGAACAGATCTTTCTCCAGGTAGAACAGAATCACGTCGCCGATTACGAAGCCGTCGTAATTGCATGGAACAAATTGCTTCGCTCTGTTCGGTTCGAAGCCTTTGAAGCTGTTCACGCCGAGATCGGAAAGCAACTTCAGCGCGTCCGGTCCTTGTAGACACATATCCGTCATGTGGTAGGACTGGTTGTAGAGAACACAGGTCTGCTGCCAGGCGCGCTGCTCATCCCGCCAGTTGGAATATTCGGGAGGAACGACCGGATAAACGTACGGGCCGGTCTTCGAATTTCGCAGAAGCTTAACCGGATTTCCCACAGATTGCAGCAGATCTTCAAGACTCTTGTAGCCCACTGTTTCTCCTATAGCCTGGTGAATTTGCCAAGGCTTGGCCTGAAATTGTATACAGTTTCGAGGATTTCGCTCAACGCGACGTCTCCGGCAGGTAGCGGTGCAGTTTGGATTTTGGAAGCCGAACTACAGCGGCGTCATTCCGAAGCGCCGCGTTTTCACCAGCGGCACGAGGAATCTCCCAGAAACCGCGCTCTCAGGTCAAACGACTCGCTACGCTTCGGCATGGACAATTGTATACAACGCAGCAGATATGTTATTTCTCCTTGTGGTTTGCACGCGCCGCCTCGAGTTGGTAACATTTTGGTAACCAAAGTGGTGTGGCTAAAATTTGCTTCACGCGTTTCGCTTCCTTGATTTTTTATCGCGTTGTCATCTGTATCGCGTGATCCGGTCGAAAATCTGTGGGTAGCGGATCACGCTGTTCCCAGTTACGACAAACCATGGCTGGCAAGAATTCACGAGTAATCGTACGAATTCGCGAAATGATCCTGCAGGGCGAACTTTGTCCCGGCCAGCGGGTGCGGGAAGTCGAATTAGCCGGCAAACTCGGAGTCTCGCGCACGCCGGTGCGAGAGTCCTTGCCCATCCTCGCGCGCGAAGGCATGCTCACGCAGCTCGATACGCGTGGTTTCGTGGTGCGCGCCTTCACCCCGCAGGAAATCATGGACGCCATCGATGTGCGCGGCGTGCTGGAAGGGCTCGCCGCAAGGATGCTCGCCGAACAGGGACCGTCGCGCCGGCTCATTCAGTCGCTGCGCGAGTGCCTGCGCGCAGGGGATCACATCTTTTCCAAGGGACACCTCACCGTGGCAGATGAAGCCCGCTATGGCGACATGAATCAGCAGTTTCATTCCATCCTGGTGCAAGGCTGCGGCAGCAAAGTGATTGCCGAAGCCATCCAGCACAACGACCGCATACCGTTTGCCTCCGCGCACGCCATTGCCTTCGACCGCGTGGACCTTCCCCGCATGTACGATCTTCTCCATTACAGCCATCGCCAGCACCACTCCATCGTTCAGGCTCTCGAGAGCAAAGAGGGCGCGCGCGTTGCCGCGCTGATGTTCGAGCACGCCTATGCGATCCGGGAAAGCATCAATATGTCCCGCGCGGTGTCGCGAGTCACCACGGAAGATTCGGAGTCTTCGACGGTCGATAGAATCAAGTCCTAGACTTTCTTTTGGGCCGCCGAGCGGTTGCGATTCCGTCGGCGAGTGCACGCCAGGAGAACGACTGCCCTGCGAAGGAAAGATTTTGTTTCATGATGGCGCGAGGTAAACTTTCCTGGCGATTAGCAATGGCGAGCGACATAACGGGGTTTACGCCCACTTCGCGCAGCGACTCGGCGACTTCCCGCATCTCGGCTGCCCGCCGCCTGCCATGTTCGGCCACACGACTGATCAAGTAATCGGGCAGATCAGTTTTCCAACCCATACTCGGATACGTGGCATCGAGAGATTTAAGAACGTGATCTTCCGCTCCGTAGTTTCGCGCAGCGAGCAGACACTCCACAGTCAGCGCCTCCAATCCCTTGATGATGACGCTGCGGCACATTTTCACCGCCGATGCCACTCCGATCTCTTCACTGAAAGCGGCTGCATTCATTCCGATTGCGTTGAGCCGTTCCGCCGTCTCGACCGAATGCGCGCCGCCCAGCAGCATGGGGGCTTTTAGCCGCAGGCCCCGCACCGCACCCATGACGGCTGCTTCTACAAAATGAGCGCGATTTCGCTCCACGTGCTGCGCACCTCTCCGCTTCGTGCCTGGCGAAACCGAATTGATGTCGACAAAGATCTGCCCGCACCGCAGCCCGGGCCCTGCTTCTTTCGCAACATCCAGCGCTGACGAGGCGGTCACTGCTGAGATCACCAGTTCGGCATCGTGCACACAATCGCGCAGATCGCTTGCTGCTCGAACCCGGCATCGCTGAGCCTTCGCGAGCATCTTCTTCCGCTGCTTTCTGGAATTCAACAGAATGTCGAATACCGCGACACCGATTCCCTGCGCCGCGAAATCCGTTCCGAAAATTCCTCCGACCTCGCCAAAGCCGATGATGGCAATTCGTGGGATGGTTGTTGTAGTCATAAATTCGGAAAGCTTCAAACTCAAAATTCAGGACGCGCGGGCCTCTGCTATTAAGGGTCACGGGTCGTTGCCCAACTCAGGTTTCTGGCAACTCCTCAGGGCACTGTTTTCACACCAATGCATACATTATCGTCCCATGTTCACGCTAGGTTATTGAGTTCATTAACACGACTCAAACACCACAAGCGTAAACGTATACATTTTTATTGACAGCGAACATTTTATGGTGGTAAACACCTTCCTGCACTCGGGCGCGTAGGAATAGCTATCGACGCCCGATTTTGGGTTCACGGTGCGGGTTCCCATCGGAGGCGCAGATGAAACGGCATTCCACTCTGCAGTTCCTGCTTGCTGCGGCCATTTTCTTCTGCAGCGCGCATGTGATGTTCGCACAGGGCAGCATCGCCAACGCCCAGCTGAGCGGCACGGTCACTGACCCCAGCGGGCGCGTAGTCGTCGGTGCTTCCATTCGCATGCGTAACACCGCGACGGACACCACCTACACCGCGACCTCCAACGAGAGCGGCTTCTATGCCCTGGCCAACGTGCCCCCGGGCACATACGAACTGAAGGCGTCCTCGACGGGCTTTGCGAATTTTACGCAAACCGGAATTGTGCTCACCGTTGGTCAGGTGGCGACCATCAATGTGGGCCTGCGCGTAGCTTCCCTTGGCGAAACCGTGATCGTCACCACGGAAGCGCCCACCATTGAGCCGACCAAGACGGAAATCAGCCAGGTGATCGAGACGCAGCAGATTCAGGCGCTGCCCACAAGCAGCCGTCTGTTCACCGACTTCGCGCTGCTGACGCCCGGTGTCTCGATCAGCCGCACCAGCCTGGGAACGACGGTCACGGAATTCGAGACGACCCAAATTTCCTTCGGCGGCATGAGATCGTTCAGCAATGAGATCACCGTTGACGGCGCGGATTTCGTGAACGAGGTGAGCGGCGTGCAACGCGCCACGCCGCCGCAGGATTCGGTGCAGGAATTTCGCGTGGTGAATAACAGCTTTGGCGCAGATTATGGCCGAACCGTGGGCGGGATCGTCAACGTGGTGACCAAGTCCGGCACAAACAATTTTCATGGATCGTTTTACGAATATTTCGAAAACACAGCTCTGAACTCACGGTCGATCTTGCAGCCTCCCCCCTTGCCTGACATCTGGCGGCAAAATCAATTCGGCGGAACTCTCGGCGGCCCGATTAAGAAGGACAAAGCGTTCTTCTTCATGAATTACGAGGCCCACCGCAACGCCTATTCGCCGACCTTCGCTCCGGATTTGTATAACAACATCGCCAACATCGATCTCGCAAAATCCTATTTAGGTCTCGCGCCGGAAGGCGGCCAGTTGGGCTTTGCCGGCTTGCAATCGACACTCCGTACGGGAGACAACGATTACGGGTTTGCCCGCTTCGATGAACAGCTCAGCACAAACAATCGCCTCGCGGTGCGCTACAACGTCGAAGACGCGCGCGACCTCGGCGAACTGATCGGCCTCACGGAGGATGGCGGAGGAATCGGCACGCCGAGCGGCGGACGCAACCTCTTCGTTCGTGACCAATCCGTCATCGCCACAGTCAATTCCGTTCTCCGACCGAGCCTTGTCAATTCAGCGCTCGTGCAATTTGCGCGCCGGCATTACAGCTTTCCCGGAGCCACGGGCCAGCCCGATCTCAGCGTCGTCAACGATCTCGAGTTCGGCCATAATTTCGGGAGCTACGATGCCATTTACGAAAGCCGACTGGAAGGATCGGATTCGGTTTCGTGGGTGAAAGGAAACCACGTCGCGTCTTTCGGATTCGATGGAAATTATCTGTGGGATCAAAATAACTATCCGGGATTCGAGCCCGAGCGCATTCTGTTTCCTAATCTCGACTGCCTGTACTCCTTTGCCGACAGCGTCAATGCCATCACTTCGGGAGGAACCTACGGCTCGCTGCCTACGGCCAGTTGCCCGCTGCCAGCCCAGGCCGATGGCGTCTCGTTTCTGTATCAAGGCATAAGCCTTCCGCGGACGAATTGTCCCGACGTCGATACCGCTTGCGGAACTGGTTTTTACAACGGCTACGTGCCACCTCCTCCCACCGGCGCAGGATTCGGCGGCGGATGGCCGAGCGCAACTCCGACGAATTTCTCCAGCAATTTTAACTTCCATCTCAACCATGGGTATTGGGGCCTTTTTGCGCAGGATAAGTGGCGCATCAAACCTTCGCTGACCATCAACTACGGCTTGCGATGGGATGTTGAAACCGGACTCGGCTATGCCGTCGAGCCCTACCACAAGGCCTTCCAACCCCGCGTCGGCGTTGCCTGGTCGCCCGACAGCAAGACGGTGGTTCGCGCCGGCTATGGCCTGTTCTTCGATCGCAACAATATGACGTTCTTCTTTGTCACTGGGAATCAAAAGGATATTCCCGGATATTTCTGTGGCAACGGAGCCTCTCCTGCGAGTTGCACAGCAGCGGGGCTTTCGGCTGTAACTGTGCCGATGCTCAACACTCGCGCTGCCAATGGAGGCTGGCAACTTGGCGGAGCACCAGGATATCCGGGTACGCCGGCGCTTCCGTGTCCGCCATTGCCTACAGCACTCTGTGCGGGACAACCCGGCGGCGTGCTTAGCTTCGCTGCCTTGCAAGCATTCAATGTCTTTGCCGGAGCTCCGTACCCCGCCGAGACGCTGACTGGCCCGTGCACGCTGACGCCCGCAGGACCCGCCGGTGCCTGCGGCGTGGGAGCTGGAGGCATTCAGAAGAATGGCGGCCTGCCTTATGCCAGCCAGGCCAGCGTTGAAGTGGATCGTCAGCTTGGACGCGGTTTCACTCTGAGTCTTGCCTATCTTCTCGTGTATGCAAGTGATCTGGTACGCGGCAACAATATCAATGTGCCGTGCCCGCTGGGCACGAGCAAGTCGGGCAATCCTTACTACGCGCAAGGTTGGCTCGATCCCAGTGGCAGCTTGACACCTTGCACCGGAACCCCGAGTCTCGGGCCGTTCGGCCTCGGTCCGATTTTTGGAACGCTGACGAATCCATCGGGCCTTGAATTCGGCGTGCCGAGCGCCAGCGCTCCTGCGCCAACCATCAGCGCCGGGCTACTCGATTACAACAACAACGTCGCTTGGGCGCATTACAACGGGTTGACAGTGACCGCGCGCGAACAGGCAGGAAGATATTTGAACCTGACCGCCAATTACACGTACTCCCATACCATCGACAACGGGAACTTCACGACGTTTATCAACCTTCCCCCGAATCAGTTCGACTACAACGCGGAAAAGGCCAATTCGAACCAAGATTTGCGCCATCGTTTTGTAGCGAACCTGACGGCCAACGCGCCGGATCATGGCTGGTATCGCAACTTCATCTTTAGCAGCATCATTACGCTGCAATCGGGAAGTCCTTTCACATTGTTCCCGGGTGAAAACGTTCTGGGGGACCTTGCGGGATTAAGTACGGATCGCGTGGGCGGTGCGCCGATAGTGCCCAATTGCACCTCGGTGCAGAATTGCGCGACGATGATTCCACGCAACACCTACATCGGCGATCCTCTCTACACTTGGGATCTGCATTTGGGTCGGTCGTTCAATTTCCACGAAGGTATGCGCCTGGATCTGGGAATGGATGCCTTCGATGTGTTGAACCGGCAAAACGTCGAAGAAGTGCAATCGGTGTACGGCTCGCCGGTGTTCTGCGGAGCAACGCCGCAGGTTCCCAAGCACTACAACGACGCGCTCAGTCGGAGCATTCAGGCAGGGCAAGTTTCCTGCGCCTCGCAACAGGCCACGGCCCTGCAAGCTCCGGTCACTACAGCGAATCCTTCACCGGTAGGCCTCGCCTGGATTCTCGCGGGATCTCTGCCGGTGACCATTCCCAACACGCCGAATCCTGTATTTGGCACACCGCGAACTGCGCTGAACCCGCGGCAGTTTCAGTTTTCTTTGAAATTCTCTTTTTAACGAGAATACGAGCTTACGAGTTCGATTCGGATGGCAGAGCCGATTCGAATACAACACGACGCGAAACAAGATCATCAATCGCCCGGTCTTCGAGCCCGAAGCTCGTCTTCAGAACTTCGCGGGTATGCTGCCCCAGCAGCGGCGCGGGCGCGCCTGGCTTGCCCGGCGTTTCGGAGAGCTTCACAGGCGTTCCCGTGACGCGATGCCTTCCCGCTCTAGGATGATCGATCGCGGGAAACATTTCTCGAATCTGGCTCTGCGGGTGCTCTGCCACCTCGCGGAAATTTCGCACCAGCGAGCAGGGTATGCCGGCAGATTGAAGTATAGTGACCCATTCCTTCCCCGTCTTACTCGCGAAAACTTCTGACAGCACAGGCTCCAGCGCCCTGCGATTCTGAATTCGCAGAGCGTTAGTTTTGTAGTGGGGATGATTCTCGAGGTCTACACGGTTCAGAGCTCGGCAAAACGAAGACCAAAGTTTTTCACTGCCGATGGCAATGGCAATCTCACGGTCTGCGCTCCGGTACACACGGTACGGCACGATGGTGGGGAATTCCGTTCCCATGGGCTGCGGAACTATGTTCGATCCGAGAAAACTCATGTAGTTGGAGCTCATCGTAGAGATCATGCTGTCGAGCATGGAGACATCCACGAACTGCCCCTGCCCGGTGCTCTCTCGCGCGCGCAGTGCCAAGAGGATTCCGATCACGGCAAATAAGCCGGCAGTCACGTCGGTAACCCCGTAGCCGCAGCGCACGGATTCGCCCCGCTCCGTACCGGTGATGCTCAGCAGGCCGCTCGAGGCCTGAACCACCAGATCCATTGCCGCTTGGTCGCGCGAAGGGCCTTGCTGGCCGTAGCCGGAGATCGAACAATAAATAAGACGTGGATTGCGCCGACGAACGGTTTCATAGCCGAGGCCCAATTTGTCCATGGAGCCGGGGCGGAAATTTTCGAGGAGAACATCAACTTTATCGATCAGGCGAAGACACAAATCGATCCCTTCAGGCTTCTTAAGGTCGATGGAGATTCCGCGTTTCCCACGATTCAGTCCAAGGAAGACGCTGGCGATTCCGCCTGCGAAAGGAGGGCCCCATCCGCGTCCCATATCGCCATTCTGCGCTTCCAGCTTGTAAACCTCCGCGCCGTAGTCGGAGAGCAGCAGCGTGCAGTAAGGACCTGCTAGCGCATGGGAGAAATCCAGAACCCGAATTCCCTGAAGAGGCGAAACACTGGCGGAATTAGAACCGTGCGAAGCAAGATGATCGAACATTTTGGTTCCGAACCAGTCTAACGCGTTACTCTGATGGCCGTGTTTTTGACCGTTACACCTGCACTGTTCGCGTCCTGAACCTGGACGACCGATCACTGATCGGCATGCCGCAACTGCGCTATGATGGCTTCGCGCCATCCGAAAGGTTCCGGGAGGCTTCCATGAGCGACAACAGTTCGAACTCGATTCGTCAACAGGGCCGTCGCGATTTCCTGAAGGCCGGCGGCGCAGTCACCGCGGCGCTGCTGGCGCCTGCCGCGCTTAGGGCCGACGCGCGGAACAGTCTTCCCGCACTGCCCTCGAACCCGCGCACTCCTGCCGCCATGCCCACGCGCAACTTGGGCAAGACCGGCTACAAAGTTGGCATCTTCTCGCTCGGTGGCCAGGCCTCGCTCGAGAAACCGCATAACTTCGATATCGCTGTGCCCATCATCGAGCGCGCTCTGGATCTGGGCGTCAACTACATTGATACGTCATCGATCTACGGCGGTCCCGAGCGCTGGAGCGAGCAATATGTCGGCCGCGTGATGGCGCATCGCCGAAACGAAGCCTTCCTTGCGACAAAGACCAAAGAGCGCACGCGCGACGGCTCCATGCGCATGATCGAGAAATCTCTCGACCTCCTCAAAACGGATCACGTCGATCTGTGGCAGCTCCACGATATCGGCATCCCCACGAACATCGACGAGATCTTCGGCAAGGGTGGCGCACTCGAGGCCCTGCTCGAGATGAAGGAACAGAAGGTCGTTCGCTACCTCGGCGTTACCGGCCACTACCGGCCCGATGCGCTCATCGAGTGCATCAAGCGTTATCCCTTCGACACGATCCTGATGGCGATGAACGCCGCCGATCCGCACCACTACAGCTTCAGCGAGCAGCTTCTGCCGCTGGCAGTCGAAAAGCAGATGGGCATCATCGGCATGAAGATTCCCGCGCGCGGCCGCATTCTCTCGTCGTGGACTCCGCCTTCAATCGATAGCCAGAAACACTCATGGGAAGGCGTGGCCGTCCAGACCGACAGGCCCGGCACGCTCACCATGCGCGAAGCGATGTACTACACGTTGTCGAAGCCCGTCAGCACCGTCATCATCGGCTGCGACACCATCGCGGAGCTCGAAGAAAATGTGCACCTCGCGCGCGACTTTACGCCCCTCAACGACAAGCAGTCGACCGAGTTGGTCGCCAGGGCGGAAGCCTGTGCGAAGCCGTCTTTGTTCTTCCGCTTCTACGACCGGCCGAACGACTAGCGCAATTGTTTTGATCGCTTGCCTTGGTGTACCTTCGTGACCTTAGTGGTTGATATTTAATGCCACCCCTTTGAGCCGCCGCCATACACCCTAACATTGCTAAAATTGAAGTCGACAAGAAGGTAATGCAATGAAGCTATTAAGACCTGCCATCCTGGCGCTGGCAATCGCCGGGGCTTTCTTTTATTTCACAACCTGGCGCCCGAACGCGGCAAGCCTCTTTCATCCCGCCGATTGGCTGAGTCACCCTGCTAAGGTGGAAATTACGGAGGCCGCTGGCAATGAATCGCTGGATGCCGAAGAGCAGAATAATATTCTCGTTTACCGCAAGAACATTCCATCTGTCGTAAACGTGACTTCGCGGGCCATGGCTTTCGACTTTTTCTACGGACTGGTGCCGCAGGAGGGCCAGGGGTCGGGCTTCGTCATCGATAAGGATGGCCACATTCTCACGAACTATCACGTGGTCGCCGACGCCCGCCAGGTCGAAGTCACGCTCCACAACCGCAAAAAATACAAGGCGACCGTGGTGGGAACCGATCCCGCGCACGACCTCGCCGTGATTCAGATCAAGGCGCCGGACCTGGTTCCCGCTGTGCTCGGGGATTCGCGCAATCTGCAGGTCGGTCAGAAAGTTTATGCCATCGGCAATCCCTTCGGCCTGGCCGGAACCATGACCCGCGGCATAGTCAGCTCGATTCGCCCCGTGCGCGAGCCGAATGGCGCAACCATTGACGAAGCCATCCAGACCGACGCGGCCATCAATCCCGGAAATTCCGGCGGCCCGCTGATGAACTGGCATGGCGAAGTAATTGGCATCAACACCATGATTCTTTCCAGTGTCGGCCAGAATTCCGGCGTGGGTTTTGCGATTCCGATCAACACCGCCAAAGCTGTGCTCAACGATTTGATGACGCTGGGGCGGGTACGGCGCCCGGCGCTCGGCGTACGCACCATTCCAATCAGTCCAGAACTCGCCGATGAGTTGGGACTTCCGGTGGATTATGGATTGCTGATCGTACAGGTAATTCCAGGCGGCGCAGCCGATCGCGCCGGATTACGCGGCGGCAGCGAGCGCGCCTATCTGGGAAGTTCTCCGATTATGCTGGGCGGAGACCTGATTGTGGCCATCGATGGACAAAAGATTGAAGACGAGGACACGCTGGCGGAAGTGATGAACGATCACCGCGCCGGCGATACGGTGAAGATCACGATCTACCGCAACAAAAAGAAACTCGACGTCGATGTGTCGCTCGGGGAAGTTAAAGAACAGGTGTAAAGGGGTAGCTAATAGCCTTCAGCCTTCAGCGAAAACTAGTTCTATCCCGAGGTCCTTGTGGTACCCCGCGCTTCAGGCTAACGGATGTTTCTAGAACTCGTAATGCGCTCCAACGGTTAAGTTGTTTGCATGGAAGTTCCGAGGAGCGGTGAACCCGTAGGCCGGACCGCTCATCGCAGTATTTGGCAGCGTGCTGCAGGGCACGACCGGAGCCGGCGTAGTCAGCGTCGGGAGCTTGCTGGAGGGATCGCAATACTGTGCTCCCGAAGGACCACCCTCGCCGTAGCCGAAGTAGTTATACTCGCCCTTCCAGATCAGATTCTTTCGCATCGCATAGGAGAGATTCACAAAAGGCGACAGGTAGGTAGACACCAGCGATCCGTTCACATCGCGCGGATCGTTGAAAAAGCGGCTGCCGTTGACCGAGCTTATTCGGTAGCCGAAGTTGGCGTGGAACTTGTCGATCGGCGAAAGAGCCAAGGCCACTGACGCGTACTGTGTTGGAGCGTTCATGAAGTCCTTAGCCGGACCAAAAGTATAAGGAGTCCCCGCCACGCGGGGAGGCGGAGACGGGCAGGCCGCGCCGGTCGGCGTCGCGGCGCCCGGTATGGTGGGGCTTGAGGCCGTGCCCAGGAAGCAGATGTTGGTCGCCGTGTACACGTCGCTGTAGGCATAGCCGATGTCGAACCCGTAGCGCTCGTTCGGCATCAAGTCGGCGTTCAAACTCAAGATGCGGCTATGATCGACGTGCTGGAGCGGGCCATCAACGGACGCTATGCCTGTATTGTTCGTATTGTTGTGGCGCTCGAGGTCATTGTACGCGCCCGAGAACGTCGCCCAGGTATGCGGCCGGTAAGTGGTGTGAATTCTGTAATGCTGAAGCTGGCGGGGTGCGACCGGGGTGAGGACATTGTCGGCGTACAGAAGCTCGACCGAACCGTTGATGTGCCAGTGGTTCGCCGGCTGCACATTGACGCCGAAGGTGCCGCCGTCCTCGTAGATGGCGAAGTTGGAGATACCGGACAGGTATCCCGTGGTGTTCGCGGCCCCTTCGCCGATGGTGTGCTGCTGGTAGTGATAGGTGAGCGTGAAGGTGGTGCGATCCGTAAGGTCGTACGCCGCTGTGAGGTTGTTCGTGATGAACTTCTGGCCGAAGAAATCAAACAGCGGCGTAGCAACGCTCGGACTGCCTTCAAACGTAGAAGTTGCCTTGTTCGTTTTCGGGTTGATCGGAATGTTGATCACCGTGGTGCTCAACGTCGTGCTATTGATGTTCGGGGTTGCGGAAGTCACGGTGGTTAGACTCGTAATGTCGGCAACTCCCGGCTGGTGCACATTCGAGTAGTCGATCTGCTCAGAGAAGCTGAGCTTTTTCAGCGCCCGCCAGGTGATGCCGTAGTCGGTGGCGATCGCTTCCCGCTTGGCGCTGGCGTTGCCGGCATACGTGATTTCGCGGCTCGTTCCCGCCAGACCCTGGAAGTCGTCGTAGTAGTCCGGCAAGCTCGTGTTCGCGTAGGTATAGCGAACGTTCCCGTTCATCGTAACGTTCCTGATGCTGGAGCTTTGTAACCGGAAGATTTCGGTCGGAAAGATTTCGCGGGTTGGCTGGGAACGCGAATAGCTGGTAGTCACATTACACGCCGGATCGACGATGGGTAGACCGTTCGGAGTCTGCGCCGGGGAAATTGGCGAGGCTCCAACGCCGGCGTTGCACTTGATGCCGACCGGCGCGTTGATCGGATTATCGTAGTTCTGCAGCACTGCGACCCTTAATCCGTTCGCTTCCTGCAGGTTGAAGTACTGGGGCGCCATGCCGAAATAGGAATCGCCCTTGTAGTGAGTGACCTGCTCTTCATAGGTAAACCGGGTCCGCGATACGGGCTTCCACTCGACCGATCCCGTCCAGTCATCAGTGCTGTTGCGCTGATACTCCTGGAGCAGCAGGTCGTAGGAGCCGGCAACCTGATAGCCGCTGGGCGACAGGCTCGGACCCTGGAAGACGTTCTGCGAGTAGCCGGCGCGGAAGGTCACCTTCGACAGCGGCAGCAGGGTAAGTTTGGTGTCCGTCATGCGGCGCACCGTGTTGAACATAAACGGCGACTCCGTCACCTGCGGCCACGCGTAGGAACCCGTCGGCTTCGCGGTGGGACCGATGGGAATCGACTGGCCGGGCGGAAGGTTCGGATTGCCCAGCAGGTTGTAATCGAAGTACTGGCGGTCACGGCGGAACAAGCCGGAGAAGTCGTAGAGCTTGCCCTTGGAAAAGTCCATTTTGGAAACGTCGATCGGATCGCCGCCGAGCCCGCTGGTAAAGACTTTCAAGCGATCGACCAGGGTGTTCTTAGTTTGCGGCAGCGCGCGCAGCTCAAAGGTCTCGCCCAGTATGCGCGGACCGGACTGCTCGTTCACCAGAGTGTCATACATGGCGCCGCTGCCGTCGATATTGGCCACATGTCCGCCCAGATCGATGGACTCATGAAGCGTGTAGCCCTCTGGAGGAGCCTGGTTTGACACAAATATTGGAATCTGCGCGACGGCAGTGCCCGCCGTCAAGCCCAAAATGGCTGCGGCCATCCCCCCGGCAATGCATCGGGCGGCCGCAAGATAATGCTTCTCACTCAACAGCCGGGAAATCCATCGTGGGTTCATCATATTGAAAGCCTCACCTGAAAAACATTGCTCGTCCAGACCTTGAATCCCTACGCACAATCGAAGCGCGGCCGCCTCCGCAATTCTCCAAACGCGCGTTGCACTCTTTGACTCTCTACCTGAGGAACGCCGCATTCATGTTCGAGCCATGAATATAGGTATGGCAGTTCGTACAAGTTATGGTTTCCGACGACCCCGCGCCCATTCCGTGAACCGTATTGGCAGCCACGCCGCTGTGGCACTGGTTGCAGAGCGGGTTGATAGCCGGCATGTTCAGCAGGCGCGGGTTCTGGGAACCGTGCGGGGTGTGGCATCCCAGGCACCCCTCGGCCTTGACCGCGACGTGCTCATAGACGAACGGCCCGCGCGTCTCGGTGTGGCACTTGGTGCAGATCGCGTTCTGGTCGGCCGTGGACTTCAGGTTGTTGGCTAGCCGAAGGTGCCGTGCACATCGTGGCAATCGCTGCACACCATCAAGCCTTCGTTCACCTTGTGGTGGAACGGCATATTGAACGCCGGCTTGGTGTCGGAGTGGCACTGGAAGCAGAGCGCAGGCTGCGGAGCTTTCAGCAGCGTTTCTTCTTCCTTGCTCTCATGAACGCTGTGGCAGCTGATACAGCTGACGTTCGCCTTGGCGTGGGGCGAGCGGTCAAAGTTCGGGTGCGTTCCCGCGTGACAGGTCAGGCACGTGGCGTCAACCTCTTTGGCCGAGTGCCTGGCGGGATTGAATATCTTGCTTTTGTCGCCGCCCCCGGCCACGTGATCCGCCCCCGGCCCGTGACAGCCCTCGCAGCCTTGCTTGGCGGGCCCCCCGTTCTTGATCAGGGTGGTCTTCCAGTGCGGCGACTTCGCCCACGCGTTGTAGAGATCTTCATGGCAGCCTTTGCAGGTGTCCGAGCCAACATACTTCGAAGCGTCTTCTACTGCCGGCGCAGGTTTCGCCTGGTCCTTGGTGTCTTTATTGCTGCCAACGGCTGCCACCGCCGGCAGCGCCCAACAAAGAACTCCCGCCAGCAACAGCTCAAGTGCTCGGCACATCCTCCGTTCGAGTTTCGTCATGATTGCCTGCTCTCTCACGGCTCGCTTTTTGAATGGCACGCCGCTTTTTCTCTGGCGTGCTTCGTGGATTATCGGGGTTAGTCCCCAGATCGCATGTGATTTTCCGGGGCGCAGGCTCATCTCCAGGGACATGTCCCTTTCAGTGTGGGAAGTTGGCACAAAAGGGAACGGCGATGACAGCCCTCATCGGAGAAAATTCCTGAAACGAAAAGGAATTGCCTCTTATGGGCTCACCGCGTTATTCTGGCTGCCTGCCTATGACTGCCGTTCGTTAGAACCTACCAATCTGTGCGAGCAGACTGCGTTGCCGCCTGACGCCCCAGTTCGCCACACCATCCGTTTGTTTGCAGTCGCTTTCCATCCAGAAAGGACTTCCAAAATGGAATTCGTAGACAAGACATTGGCCCGCCGACTGGAGGCCTGCGAAGAAATGCCCCAGGTGTTATATGCGCGCGCATTTCAAGAAATGCGTCCGGAAATCGGTGCCGAGGAACAGCCGATCTGCGGCGGACACATGATTTTCGCCGGTTTGGGCTCGCCCATTGGGCGCGCCACAGGGCTCGGGCTGGATCGCCCGATTACGAGCGGCGATCTCGACTGCGTGGAACAGTTCTATCGCAAGCATGGCGCCCCGGCACAGCTGGATTTGTGCCCGCTGCACGATCCCGCTGTATTTGAGATGTGCAGACAGCGGGGTTACTGCATCGCGGAGTTGAACAATGTGCTTTACCGGCGCCTGGACGTAAACGAGAATCCTCCGGACCCTCCCGCTGGATGCACGATTCGCCGCGGGCGACCAGAAGAGGCGTGCGAACTCGGCGCAATCGTGGAAAATGCCTTCTTCCCGGAGGGACCACCTGAAGCCTTCCGTGATCTGTTAACGCCGCTTTACCGAATGGAAGGGGCGCTGACGTTTGCCGCCTGCATGGAAGGCAAGACGGTAGCCTGCGGAGCCGGATTGGTCATCCCCGAACACCGCATATTCGCGATCTGCGGCGCGGGAACATCGGCGGAATTCCGCGGCCGCGGCCTGCAAACCGCCCTGCTGCACGCCCGCCTCACGGCCGCGGCCAAAGCCGGCTGCGAGTACGCGGTGGTCGTAACCCAGGGCGGAACGACTTCGCAACGCAACTGCGAAAGGCTCGGTTTCCGCGTGGCGTACAGCAAGGTAACCGTGGTCAGAGAACTGCAGGAGGAGTAATCTTCAAACCGGACTTACCGACAATGAGAGTTTGCACATAAATCTCCTGTTGAATTCGATTGTCCACAAGTCCAACTGATTCTCCAGCTGACACGATGAATAACGCAGATGCAATCCGCAAACTCTGCATGAATTTTCCTCAGGCAACGGAAAACCTGCAATGGGGCGACGAACTTTGCTTCAAGTTCGCAGGCAAGATTTTCGCCATGCTGGGGCTGGACAATCCGCGCCTTTGCTTCAAGTGCAGTCCCGAGACGTTTGCCGAGTTGATCGAACGCGAGGACATTCGCCCGGCGCCCTACGTGGGCCGCTATAAATGGGTGATGCTCGACCGGCTGGATGCCGTGAGCTGGAACGAATTGCAGGAGTTGATTGGGCAGTCGTATGAAATGGTGGCGGGCAGGACGCCGAAGAAAGTTCGCGGGCGGAAGGCGAAGCGGCGGAGGTTGGGGTAGAAATCCCTCCTGTCTCGTTTCCCTCGCGTGTCTGAATGGACAAAGGTTGCAGGTTGTGTTCGTAGCTTTGTGTCCACTGGCTCGGCACGGTTGATTTGACTCGGCTTCGATCTCTCGGCTAGCCTCAAGAGTCTGCCCTTTCTGGACGCTCGGTTTTTCATGCGACTCTGCCATAAATCAAAGATTTTGCTGCTGATGGCGTCTGCCGTGCTCTGCGCGATTTGCCCTCTCTTCGCCGCGGTCGAGCCGGTGCACGCGCGGCGCGCGATCGTAGTCAGCGCACATGAGTTGGCATCTCGCGCCGGAGTAGAAATCATGCAGGCGAGCGGCAATGCGGTCGATGCCGCAGTGGCGACTGGGTTTGCGCTGGCCGTCGTACATCCCGCAGCAGGCAATATCGGCGGCGGCGGATTCATGCTCATCCGCATGGCGGATGGTACGACGCATTTTATTGATTACCGCGAGAAAGCTCCCGCAGCCGCCACACGGGATATGTATCTCGACGCGCACGGCAATGTGATCGAAGGCGCCAGCGAGTATGGATACAAAGCGATCGGCGTGCCAGGCTCGGTCGCAGGAATGGCTTATGCCGAGCAGAAATACGGCAAGCTCACGTTGAAACAAGTAATGGCTCCGGCAATCCGGCTGGCACGCGAGGGCTATGCACTGACGTGGCGCGAAGCAAAGGATCTGCGTGATCGGCATCTCGGCGAGTTCCCCGAATCGCGGCGGGTTTTTCAACGTGACGGAGATTATTATCAAGCCGGAGAAATCTTCCGTCAGCCTGATCTCGCAGACACACTCGAACGCATTGCAGCCAATCCCGACGATTTCTATCATGGCGAACTGGCGCGAGAACTTGCGGCCGCCATGCAAAAAGGCGGAGGGCTGATCACGGCGGACGATTTGGCGCATTATGAAGTCAAAGAACGCGAACCGCTGCATGGAACCTATCGCGGATATGAAATCATCAGCGCTCCTCCTCCGTCTTCGGGTGGCACCGTTCTGATTGAGTCGCTGAACATCCTCGAGGGATACGATCTGGGAAAGCTTGGCGAGCGGTCGGCACAGTCGATTCATTTCACGATCGAGGCGTTTCGGCGCGCGTTCTTTGACCGGGCGGAGTTTCTCGGCGATCCGGACTTTGCCAAGATCCCCGTTCCGCAATTGATCGACAAAAGATATGGTGCAGCCTGGCGGAGTTCGATCGATGACACGAAAGCGACGCCCAGCAAGGATTTGAAGCGGCCCGAGATTTTTCATGAGCTCGAGCAGTATGCGGCCTCTCATCCTCCGCAAGGGAATCGTGAAGGCCAGCACACGACTCATTATTCTGTCGTAGACGCCGAAGGAAATGCGGTCGCCGTGACCACCACGATCAACGAATGGTTTGGGGCACGCGTGACGGCAGATCGCCTGGGATTTCTGCTGAACGACGAAATGGACGATTTCTCCGCCAAGCCGGGCGTGCCCAACTCCGATGGATTGATTCAAGGTGAGGCCAACGCCATCGCGCCGGGAAAGCGGCCGCTTTCTTCAATGACGCCGACGATTGTGGTGAAGGACGGTAAAACTTTCCTGGTGCTGGGATCGCCCGGCAGCTCGAAAATTATTACCACCGTAGCCAATCTGCTGATGGGCGTCATAGATTATGGCATGAACATTCAGGAAGCCGTCGACGCACCACGTTTTCATAATCAATGGCTGCCGGATGTGTTGAATGTGGAACAATGGTTCTCGCTCGATACGGTCGAAGCTCTGCGGAAAATGGGTTACAACGTGCAGTTCGGACTTCACGACGGCGACAACTTTTCTCCGTACTGGAGCGATGCGGAGTGTATCGCCATCGACCCTCAAAGCGGCGAGCGGCTGGGAGCCAGCGATTACCGGCACAATGGCAAGGCGGTCGGATACTAAGGACGCGGCATATTCATCGCCTTGAGGAGAATCGGTTGGGATGTCTCGATTGGGATATCGTGGAAGAGCGGCGCTTCGGCGCCGCGTAAAGCGTTCGACGTCAGCGCGGGCTTCAGCCCTTGAGGAACGGTCGGGTAAGGACCAGGCATGTTAAAAGCGGTATCAACTTATTTATATGTAAGAGAGCGGCTACATCCAGGAATTCTGGATGGTCTGGCCCGCAACAACGTACAGGCGATTGAAATTTTCGCGGCCCGGCAGCATCTCGATTATGCCAACCGCAAAGCTCATGTCCGTGAAATCGCCGAGTGGTTTCGCGGCAGCGGAGTTCCGCTGCATTCGGTGCATGCACCGTTGTATTCCGATTACGAGTGGGGTCGCACCGGCTCGCCGCCGGTGAATGTGGCTTCGACCGATCGTGCCGCGCGGGTCGAGGCGATGGACGAAATCAAGCGCGCGCTCGAAATCGCCGAGCAGATTCCGTTCCGCTTTCTGATTCAGCATCTGGGCACGTCGAACGAAAGCTTCAGTGACAAAAAGTTCGAGGCCGCGATGACCTCAATCGAGCACCTGCGGGCATTTGCGAAGCCCCTCGGAGTGCGCATTCTGCTGGAAAATATTCCGAATGAGCTTTCCATGCCGGACAAACTGGTCGAGATGATCCAGAGCGCTCACTTCGATGACGTGGGCGTCTGCTTCGATTTCGGCCACGCCCACATGATGAGTTCTGTAGGCGAGGCGTTCGAGACTTTGCGGCCGCTGGTCTGCTCCACGCACGTTCACGACAATGCCAAAGATCGCGACGCGCATCTGTGGCCGGGAAGCGGGACCATCGACTGGAAACAAGCGGTGGATCTGCTGCGCTCAGCCCCGCAACGGCCCCCGGTGCTGCTGGAGTTGGAACATGACGAGAAAATAAATCCACTGGAAAAACTTGGCGCAGCTTTTGAGAAGCTGGAAACGGCGTAGAAAAAATTGAGTCATTGGAGAATTTGGTAATTGAGCAATTGAAAGACTGCGATTGGAGCACCTTTTAATTACCCAATTTCTCAATTACCAAATCACTCAATCTCATGTCTCCTATTACAACTATTGCAGAAATTGGAAAGCACGAGGGCCAATCGGTCACGCTGCGCGGCTGGCTCTACAACCTCCGCGAGAGCGGCAAGCTTTTGTTCCCGCAGTTTCGCGACGGCTCAGGCGTGATTCAGGGAGTGGTGCCGAAGAATGCTGTCCCGCCGGAAGTGTTCGACGCGGTTAAGACGCTGACGCAGGAATCGAGTGTGATCGTCGAAGGCAAGGTGCGCGCCGATAAGCGCGCGCCCGGTGGATATGAACTCGACGTTTCGAACGTGCAGGTTGTGCAGCGCGTACCGGAATCTGATCCCTATCCCATCACTCCCAAAGAACATGGCACCGAGTTTCTGATGGAGCACCGGCACCTGTGGGTGCGCTCACAGCGCCAGGCGTCGATACTTCGCGTCCGCGCCGAAATCGTCAAAGCCGTGCGCGATTTTTTCGACGAGCGCGGATTCACGCTCACCGATCCGCCAATCCTCACCCCCGCCGCTTGCGAGGGTACAAGCACGCTGTTCCCTGTCGACTATTTCGACGAGCAGGCATACCTCACGCAGTCCGGCCAGCTCTACATTGAGGCTACGGCGATGGCGCTGGGCAAAGTCTATTCGTTCGGCCCGACGTTTCGCGCGGAGAAGTCGAAGACCCGCCGTCACCTCACCGAGTTCTGGATGGTCGAACCCGAGATCGCCTATGCGGAGCTCGACGATCTGATGGAATTGGCCGAGGCTCTGATCAGCTTCATGGTCAAGCGATGCCTGGATCATCGTCGCGCAGATCTGCAGGCGATTGGCCGCGACATCTCAAAGCTCGAAAAGATTGCGCCTCCGTTTCCTCGCCTCAGCTACGACGATGCGGTGAAGAATCTACAGGAGGGCTACGCGAAAGGCGCACTGGAAGCCAAGTTCGAGTGGGGCGGCGATTTCGGCTCACCGGATGAAACTTATCTTTCCGCGCAGTTCGACAAACCCGTGATGGTGCACCGCTATCCGGCGAAGGTGAAGGCGTTTTACATGGAACCTGACCCGCAGCGTCCGGAGTTGGCGTTGTGCGTCGACGTGCTGGCGCCCGAAGGCTACGGCGAAATCATCGGCGGATCGCAGCGTATGGCGTCGTACGAGTTGCTGGTGCAGCGCATTCGCGAACACAACCTGCCGGAAGAAGCCTTCAAGTGGTATCTCGACTTGCGCAAGTACGGCAGCGTCCCGCACGGCGGCTTCGGCATGGGCATCGAACGCGCCGTAGCCTGGATTTGCGGGCTTGAACATGTGCGGGAAACTATTCCATTCCCGAGAATGCTGCACACGCTTTATCCCTGATTGAGTAATTGGGAGATTTAGTAGTTGAGAAATTGAAACCATCAGGTTTTTCCAATTGCCAAATTACTCAATTATCGGATTACTTAATTTCTATGGCTCTGAGTACGACTAACATCTCTCCCAAGAAAATTCGCGTAATCGGCGTGCCGCTGGACCTCGGCCAGTCGCGGCGCGGCGTGGATATGGGGCCTTCTGCCGTCCGCGTGGCCGGGCTTGAGGCGCGACTGGAAGCTCTGGGACATGAAGTGGAAGACGGCGGCAATGTTGCGGTCGCCATTCCGGAGCAGAAAAAAGAAGGCGATACGCACGCGAAATATTTGAAAGAGATCACGGCGACCTGCACCAAGCACGCGGAACTGGTGATTAAGACGCTTGAGGCGGGAAAAATCCCTTTGTCACTCGGCGGCGATCATTCCATGGCCGCAGGAACCGTTGCCGGTGTCGCCGAGTTCTACCGCCGCCACAATCAGCGCATCGGCCTGATCTGGATCGACGCGCATACCGACATTAACACGCCAGAGACTTCTCCCAGCGGCAACGTCCACGGCATGCCACTGGCCGCGATCATGGGCTTCGGCCCGCCGGAGTTGGCAAAGATTTTCGATTTTTCTCCCAAAGTTCAGCCGGAGAATTGTGTGCTCGTGGGCGTGCGCGACATCGATGCCATCGAAAAGGAAAATGTCCGCCGCGCAGGCCTCGGGGTCTTCACTATGCGCGATATCGACGAGCGCGGCATGAGAACCGTAATGGAAGAAGCCCTGCGCATGGCGGGACGCGGCACCGCTGGCTATCACATTTCTCTCGATATGGATTGGATCGATCCCGAAGATGCGCCGGGGGTGGGCACGCCGGTGCGCGGCGGGGCAACCTATCGTGAAGCGCACCTCGCAATGGAGATCATTGCCGATCATGGGCGCATGTTGAGTATGGAGATTGTTGAAGTCAATCCTGTAATCGACGAGCACAATCGGACGGCGGACTTGGCGGTGGAGTTGGCGTTATCGGCGTTTGGGAAGAAGATTCTGTAGAGATATGAAAAAGCTTCGTGTCGGCATTCTTTTCGGCGGGCGCAGCGGCGAGCATGAAGTCTCGCTGCTCTCTGCCGCTTCCGTATTGCAAGCGATCGACAAAGAAAAATACGAAGTCGTGCCCATCGGCATCACCAAAGACGGTCACTGGCTTACCGCAACCGACGCCGAAAACCTGCTGCAAGGCAAGCTGGTCATCGAGCCTCGCCATCTGCGCGCCGGAGATCCGGAAACCACTCCGGCCGCGGCAGTATTGCACCAGGGAAAAGCTGTCGTGGTTCCGCCCGAACCGATGCATCGCGAGAGCGGCCTTGTGCCGTTTCAGACGGATGCCGCTCTTATGCGCCGCGCCAGCGACCGCGCCATAAACGTCGATGTGATTTTTCCTGTGCTCCACGGAACCTTCGGCGAGGACGGAACCATTCAAGGTCTGCTAGAGCTCGCAGATATTCCCTATGTGGGTGCGGGCGTGCTCGGCTCAGCCGCCGGTATGGACAAGGACATCATGAAATCCCTGTTCATCGCGGCGGCCATTCCGATCGTGAAGCACGTCACGATCCTGCGCACCGACTTTGAGAAAGACGAGAAGAAAGTTCAGAAGCGGGTCGAAAGCAAATTGAGATATCCGGTTTTCGTAAAGCCCGCCAACCTTGGCTCCTCGGTTGGAATCAGCAAAGCGCACAACCGCAAAGAACTCGGACCCGCGATCGAGGAAGCGGCGAAATTCGACCGCAAGATCGTCATCGAGCAGGCCGTGGGAGGAAAGAAGAACAAAGCTCGGGAGATCGAATGTTCCGTGCTTGGAAACGACGATCCTGTCGCTTCCATCCCGGGCGAGATCGTTCCAGTAAAGGAATTCTACGATTACACCGCGAAATATCTTGATGAAGGATCCGAGCTGATCATTCCCGCGAAGCTCAACAGAACGGAAATCAAGAAAGTGCAAGAGCTGGCAGTGCGCTCCTTCAAGGCCGTGGATTGCTCCGGTCTTGCTCGCGTCGATTTCCTCATGGATCCAACCACGCGCAAGATATTCCTGAACGAGATCAATACCATGCCGGGCTTCACCGCCATCAGCATGTATCCCAAGCTGTGGGCCGCATCCGGCCTTGAATATCCGGATTTGATCGACCGGCTGATTCAGCTCGGCATCGAGCGCCACAAAGACAAAAAGAGGAATCAGTACAGCCGATAGCCGTCCTCGACAGGCTTCGCGTGTTTTTCATTAAGAATGACTGCGGAAGTCGGTCTTCTTGCCGATATCCTAAATACATGAACGGGCATCGCCTTCAATATCTCACCGCGAACGATTGGGTTCTTATTCAAGCGAAAGCGACCCGCCGTCTATTCCAACTGGGCGAAGTGATCATCCACGAGGGAGACAGCAGCAACAACCTCTACATCATCCGGAGCGGAGAAGCTTCCGTGGAGTTGGCAGCCACCAACTCTCGCACGGTTCTCGCGACACTTGGCCCGGAGGATATTTGCGGCGAGATCGCCTTCCTTGAAAAGGGCAAAGCGACCGCCGCAGTGGTAGCGAAGGATGACAAGGTAGAAACTGACGTAATCAGCGCCAAGGAACTTCGCGATCTCTTCGACACTTTTCCCGGGCTCGCCTCTCGTTTTTACCAATCGCTAGCTACACTTCTCGCCGAACGGCTTCGGCTTACCTCAAAAGAATTGGCGCGCGCGATGATGATGCGTGATCTCCGCAAGAAGTAGAAGGGCGGGGCGGGGCGGGAGGCGAGGCGCGACACCGGATTCGACGCTTACACATCCGGAACAACAAGGCGGCGGTCATTCGCAACGAGTGCGAACGCCGCCGCCCGTGTCAAGATGCTTTGAAAAACCTACGCTCTGGCGCCCACCGCCGCCGGCTCGGCAGCGGGTACGATTTCGTCTTTCCCGTTGACCTTCTGCTGCCCGGTCTGGCCGCCCTTGCGAATGTCGATGCCGCCCTTGAAAAATGCGCCATCTTCAATCGAAATGCGGGCCGCCACAACATCCCCGGTAAGCGAGCCGTCACTGCGGATATCGACGCGATCGCTGGCGGTCAAATTGCCCCGCACTTTGCCGAGCACGACGATTTCTCGCGCGTTAATGTTGGCCGCGACTACACCATTGCGCCCGATGGTGACGCGGTTTCCCGCCAGGCTGATTGAGCCTTCCACACGGCCATCGATGTAAAGCGACTCTGATCCTGTAACCTCGCCCTTGATCACCAGCGATTTGCCGATGGTGGCCTGATCGGCTGTGGTACTGGTAGTGGGCGCGGGACGCGGAGCAACGGCGGGCTCATTCGCCATGGTAATTGCAGGCGCGCTCGGGGTAGACATAGTTGGACGCTCCGGCTCTGCTGGCCGCCCGGGCGTTTGAGGCTGATTCGTCGGCTTCCACATGGGTTACAAAATTCCTTTCCTTGTTGGGATTGGGGTCACGTGCCGCATGTGCGTGACCAAATGGCATTGTACTCCCTTGTCTCAAAATGAGCGCTGTGGAAAAGCCTTTCTTTTCAATAACGTTTCCTAGGTTGGTACGTCTGAGAGGTACATGGCACAAGGTCCAAGCGAAGGGACGAACGTTTCGTTTTGGCTCGGTTGCCGTGTAACTATTCCCGAATACGACCGTTATAACAACAATCCACAGGCAATCAGAGTATCCTGTGGCATCGAAAATTTATCGAAAGTCGAGTCCAGTAGTTCGACCAAAAGGAGACCCGCATGCTAGAGCCAGCCTCCATTGCCCCTCCCACTCTTGCGATTGCGAGACCGGAAGCAAATGAATTCGCTTCTTATTATGGCAAATACATTGCCCTGGTGAAGGGCGAGGACATTCTGAACGCGCTCGACCAGCAGCGGCGCGACACCATGAAGCTACTCTCGGGCCGCGACGAAGAGGATGGCAACTTCCGATATGCTCCCGACAAGTGGAACGCGAAAGAAGTTCTCGGCCATGTCTGCGACACCGAGCGCGTGTTTGCCTATCGCGCCCTCCGCATCGCGCGCGCAGATGCGACGCCAATGTCGGGCTTCGAGCAGGACGATTACGTGCGCAATAGCCCATTCGCGCGCATTCCGTTCTCGGAGACTATAGAGGATTACATCGCGGTGCGGCGGGCGACCATTACGCTGTTCCGCAATCTCGACGCAGCCGCATGGACCTGCCGCGGAGTCGCCAACAAGAATGAAGTCACGGTTCGGGCGCTCGCCTACATCATTGCCGGGCATGAACTGCATCATCGGGCGATTCTGGAAGAAAAATACTTTGCTCGCGGATAGCTGCGGAAACCCCCGAGGCCACAGTTCCAATCACGGCGGCACAGACGTAATTTCGTACACGAAAGACTCGCGCCCGGCTGCGTCCGGTCCGGACCCGATGCGGACCGCGCCCAGTTTCTCGATCGCCTTTTGTGAACGCACATTCTGCGGGCCGATGAGAAAAACCACGCGCTTCACGAACTGCAAAGCGTACCGCAACATAAGCTGTTTCATCTCCCGGTTGTACTTGCCGCCCCAATACGCGCGCGCCAGAAAGGTCCATCCGATTTCCACTTCGCTTGCTTCTTCGTTGTAGCCGTGGAATCGCGATGACCCAATGATTTTTCCATTCTTTCCTTCAAGGGCCACCAACGCGCCACGCGAGGCCAGCGATTCGCGAAAAAATGCGCCGAAAACCTCAGGCTTATAACGGTCGCGCGCCGGATGCTGCTCCCAGATAAGAGGATCGGACGCGACGGCGAAGAGATCGTCAGCGTCCTCTCCGCGAAGAGGCCTTAGCTCTACGAGCACTCCCTTCATCGTGGGCTGAAAGTCAAAGAGCATGTTCAAACGCGGTGTCACAACGCCAGACCCGCTCCAGATTTGATCGCCGGGAGAATATCATGGGCGCACAAGGATATCATCAGACGAACCAGACTAGCTGGATAGGACCCGCTCACTATGTCATCCTGCGCAATCCTCGAACTGCTTCACGGCAAGGGCGCCCATGCCGATCCCGTCGCCTGTATAGAGGACATTTCTGCCGAACTCGCACGCCGCCAGGTCGAAGGCTTCCCGCACTCGATTGGTCAACTCGTATTCCACATGAACTACTGGATGGACTACGATCTGCGCCGCACTCGCGGCGAAAAGCCGAGGTATCCTGAGCACAACTCAGAGAGTTTCCCTTCCGGTCCGACGCCCGCCAACGATGAGAAGTGGAACCGTTTGCGAGAAGAGTTCTCGACGCTCCTGCAGACGACTGCGAAGCTAGCGGACTCCAGGCGCGAGGAACTGGACCGCCAAATCGAACCCACGCATCCCACCCACAAGGAACGCGCCGCATCGCTCGAAGCAACCCTGTGGCAGCTGGTGGTCCACAACAGCTACCACATCGGCCAGATCGCGATGATTCGGCGCGCCTTAGGCGCATGGCCGCCACGCGCAGGAGGAGACACCTGGTAGCGATAGAAGCGGAAGAGCGGCGATTCAGCGGCGCTAGCGGCTCCCTAAGGTCAACCCGGCTTCAGCCTCTGCGCGCCGCCGAACGCGCTTAGCCTTCCACGCTTGGGATATGCTGAAAGTTGACAGCCGATAGCTGACAGCTTCATGCTCTCCGACTCCACCATCCTGCAACATATCGCCCGCCAGCCCAAGCGCTCTGCCGGGTACAAGCAACTCGTCCGCGAGCTAGGCCTGCATGGCGATGCCCGGAAAGAACTAGAGACTCACCTCCAAAAGCTGGTGAAGAGCGGCCAGTTAGTCGAACTAAACTCCGACCGCTTCGCTCTACCGCAACCGGCAGCGGACAAGAACCTCGTAGCCGGCAGCCTCACCATGCACCGCGACGGCTTCGGCTTCGTCATCCCCGACGAAATCTCGCTAAGCCCCGCCATGAAATCGCGCCTCTCGGGTGACATCTTTATCCCACCCCCGGCCATCGGGAGCGCCATGCACGGCGATCGCGTACTCGTCGAAATCGTCTCCACGCGCCCCGACGGCCGCGCCGAAGGCCGCATCGTGCGCGCCGTAGTCCGCCAAAACCAAACCGTAGTCGGCATCTTCCACTACGGCAACCGCCAGAACTACGTCAAGCCCATCGACGCGAAAATCACCCAGGAAATCATCATCCCGCCAGGAATGGAATATCCCCGTGATTCCTCTGTGCCCCCTGTGTCCTCCGTGTTGAATCAAGAACCCAAACCACACGGAACACGGAGGTCGCAGAAACAGTCAGTGGATCGTGTATTAGGCGCAGAGGCCGCCCGCCACACCGAATGGAACGATCTGGAAGGCGTAGCCGTCGACGTAGAAATCACCGACTGGCCCACGCCCACGCAAAATCCCCGCGGACGCGTGATCGAAATTCTAGGCCGAGAAGACGACTTCGGAGTCGATGTCGAAATCACCATCCGCAAATTTCACCTGCCGCACCGCTTCCCGGTATCCACGCTCGAAGAGGCGCAAGAAATTCCCCCAGTAATTTCCGCTGCAGAGCTCCACCACCGCCGCGACTTCCGCGCACTGCCCATCGTGACGATTGATGGCGAAACCGCCCGAGATTTCGACGACGCCGTCATCGTAAGCCATCTCGCCAACGGAAATTTCGAACTTCAAGTTCATATCGCCGACGTTGCGCAATACGTAACGCTTGATTCGGCTCTCGACCAGGAAGCCCGCCTGCGCGGAACCAGCGTTTACTTCCCCGACCGCGCCGTGCCCATGCTGCCGCTAGAGCTCTCCACAGACATCTGCAGCCTGCGTCCCCATCTCGATCGCCTCGTGCTCTCCTGCATCATGCAAATCGATCATCAAGGGGAAATTGTCAGTTACGACCTGGGTGAAGGGGTAATCCGCTCCGCCGAGCGTATGACCTACACCGACGTGAACGCGGTTCTGGAGGGGGATAGTGTACTGCGGGAGCGTTATGCTCGGCTTGCTCCGACATTCGAGCTGATGCGCGACCTAGCGATGATCCTGAACCGCAAGCGGCAGCGCCGCGGATCGATCGACTTCGATCTCCCCGAGCCGATGATTGAGTTCGACGAATTCGGATTGATGAAAAGCATCACGCGTTCCGAGCGCAATATTGCGCATCGCCTGATCGAAGAGTTCATGCTATCGGCCAACGAGTGCGTGGCCGAGTATCTGGAATCGAGGGGAATTGCGTCTTTGTATCGCATTCACGAGAAGCCCGACGCCAAGCGCGTTTACGATTTCGAAGTCATCGCCGCGACCTTCGGCTACTCGCTGGGCGTGGGCCCGCTGCCGATTCAGCGCGTCCAGTTCAAGAGCGACCGCCGCGCAGCGCGTGGTACCGGCAAGCAGGCGCGCACTATCGAGATTCCGAAAGATGTCCATATCACGCCGCGCATGTATCAGAAGTTGACGGAGAAGATCGCAGGCAAGCCGGAAGAGCGCATCCTGAGCTACCTGATGCTGCGCTCGCTCAAGCAGGCGCGCTATTCGGAAGAGAATCTGGGCCACTTCGCCCTCGCAGCCCCCTGCTACACGCATTTCACCTCGCCGATTCGGCGTTATCCGGATTTAATCGTACATCGCATTCTGAAAGCCGCGCTGCGCGAAGGTAACGCCGGCGTTCCGCCCGCAAAGCAGCGAGACGCTGCTTCGCCGTGGTCAAGGCGACGGAACTTTCAAGACGAAAGGCCGAAGGGCGCGCCCGCCTCACATGAGGCTCTGTGCGGCGCCATCCCCATCGACGAACTGCACAACATCGCCGAAGAATCCAGCTACTCCGAGCGCCGCGCCGACGAAGCCGAGCGCGAGCTGATGGAATGGAAGAAAGTGCGCTTCATGCAGGATCGCGTCGGCGAAGACTTCGACGGCCTGATCACCAGCGTGACCAAGTACGGATTTTTCGTGGAGCTGACGGACTTGTTTGTCGAAGGCCTGGTCCCGCTGAACTCGCTCACCGACGACCACTACACCTATCGCGAGAACACGCGGCAGATCATCGGCCAGCGCTGGCAGAAAACTTACGGTTTGGGGCAACGCATGCGGGTAATCGTGGACCGCATCGATCCAGTGGAGAAGAAGATTCAGTTTGCGGTGCTGGAGGAGAAGCCTCTACCGAAGCGCAAGCGAAAGAAGAGTTAAGCAAAATTTATGCCGATCCGGAACGATCGCCAAATATTGCTCTCCGGGTTTCTGGCGCTATGCCTGCTTTCGCCCATCGGTGCTCAGGCACAGCGGTCTCTTTCGTGCCAGATCGTCTCGTTCAAGGTAACTCTGAATGCCAATGACAACTATGAGCGTGAGTTAGGAGGGGGCTTGCTGTTTCGCGTGAGGAGTCGAAAGGAGCCGGGCTGGTTTGTCGATATCGTCCCCGCAGAACAGAACACCAAGGACTACATCTACCCGGTAAATTTGCCCTTGCGGTTTAACGGGAACCAGACTCTCGGACCGGGATATGGCGAGACCGTAAAGTCTTCCTTGTCGCATGCGCACGAAATGAATTTCCTGCTCAATCGATCCGACTATGATCGAATTTCCTCACTGGTCGGCAATGTTTTATGGTCTTATAAAACCCCTGACCCAGACAAGGCGTTGGCCGACTACACGAATGCAATTGACAATGCGCGAAAGGGATCGCTCACGATCACCATTTCTTCCTACAAGACCGACCCAAAGACAAAGAAAGAGGCCGGCGCATTGACTCGCATCAAGCTGCGCGTGGGGATTACAACTCCCGCGGACTTCCAATTTGCTCCGGGATTGAACCCTTGGCCAGCGCCCTGTCACCGCTAGAGCAGAGACTTAAGCGATAAATATTACGGTGTGCGCGGAAGTGCGGCGCAGGTGGTAAAATTCTTGAGTTAACCCTACCCGCTGCCGATGCGATGCAGCAGGTTCCTTCCTAGTCGGGACGTGGCTCAGCCTGGTAGAGCACTCGCTTGGGGTGCGAGGGGTCGGCAGTTCAAATCTGCCCGTCCCGACCATTTCTTCCCGCCACGATAACCTTTCACATCATTTGCATGTACTTCCCATCATCCCCGAACCAAGAAAATCACTTCTGACTTCTCCCATCTTCCGCGACAATCGAAAAAATAGCTCTTTGCGTCACGCTCGTCGCCGCGCCTGCTCGTCGATCTTCCCGGCTGCGGGAGAAGGTAGTCCACCTCGGGGGTGTTCTTTATGTCCGGGCAAGTCATCTTATACTTCGACGATCAGTCGGACGCGCTACGCTTTGCCTTGGCCGCGGGGTCGGTGATGGCGGGCGACGGAGTTCGCGCTCACAACGATCTGATGCAAGAAACCGCGCGCGCGAGCCGGATTCGGCTGGATGCGGCGAACGCGGGGAAGATCAGGAAACCGAATTCGGACCATGCGGCGTAGATTCGGTCTCGGGTCTGAAGCCCGCAGCGTAAATCAATGGCTCAAGACCCAGTACTTTGGCCCTAACCCGTCCGTCGCGTAGAAAGCAAATTCAAAATTTCCCGCAAGCCCTGCCGGATACTCTGCAACTCCGAAGGCGATTGCGCTGGAAATGGAATCGCTGCCTGGCCTTTGTCGCTCTTGGTCTCCGAACGCAGCTGCTGGCGCGCCCCCACAATCGTGAATCCCTGTTCGTATAGCAGCTGCTTGATGCGCAGGACGTTCTCCACGTCGCGCCGGCGATACATGCGCTGGCCGGTGCTGCTTTTCACCGGCTTGAGTTGGGGAAACTCGCTCTCCCAGAAGCGCAGCACGTAGGCCGGCAGCTTGCACAGCGTAGCCACTTCGCCGATGCGGAAATAAAGTTTGTCGGGGATGAAGATTTCATCCGCCTTGCCTTTGCCCGCGTTTTGTTTCTTAGGACTCATCTCTCTCATGCGAGAGTGGCGCTTCCGTATTGTGACACAGGATGAGAGTGATATGAAGAACTTCCCCTATATCTTAGGTCGGTACCTCGGCCGCAAACAGAAACGCCTCTCAAGAGGTGCTTCTCCTGAGAGGCAATTGAAATTCTTGGCCCTTGCGAGAATCGTCTCGCCAACGGTTGGTTAGTGCTTTTTCTTTTTTGCCTTCTTCTTGGTTGCCATTGTGAAGGTTCCTCCGTGAACGATTTTCCCTTTTGAACTTCGGGACCCGATTGCAAACAGCTACCCATTTCTAGTATGAGTAGCGCCCTTAACCCAAGATATTGCGGCAGTGTTAACGTACTGTCAACATATTTTTGCACTTTTGCCCAAGAAATTTTGCTTCGGGTACACTGCGCGTTATGCGGCGTGATCCCATCGAACTCGAAATCTTCAAAAATCTCTACCACTCCATTGCCGAAGAAATGGGCGCGGCGCTGCGCCGGACGGCGTTTTCGCCCAATATCAAAGAGCGCCGGGATTACTCCTGCGCGGTTTTCGACGGCGCAGGTGAAGTGATTGCCATGGGCGATCACATGCCAGTGCATCTGGGCTCGATGCCGATGTCGGTACGCGCGGCGATTGAGACCTGCGAGATGCAACCGGGCGATGTGGTGATGCTGAACGACCCCTTCCGCGGAGGCACGCACTTGCCGGATATCACGCTGGTTGCTCCGGTGTATGTGAAGCCGAATGTGCGGCCCGGGCACCCGCGAAAAGCGGACGGCCATCCCGACTTCTACGTGGCATCCCGTGCCCATCATGCCGACGTAGGTGGCACGTATCCCGGCTCCATGGGGCTGTGCCGCGAAATTTATCAGGAAGGTTTTCGCATTCTGCCTGTGAAAATTATGCGCACGGGAAAAATGGATCGCGATGTGCTCGCGCTGCTGCTGAACAACGTCCGCACTCCCGAAGAGCGCCAGGGCGATCTGGGAGCGCAGATAGCTGCTTGCCACACGGGCGCTGAACGGCTGCGTGAGATCTGCGCGCGCTACGGGATCGATCGCGCGAAGCGCGCGGCTGATGAGTTGATGGAATACTCCGAGGAGTTGATGCGGGCGTTTTTGGTGCGGGTGCCGGCGGGGACGCACCGGGCTGAAGATTTTCTGGACAACGATGGAATCGACGATGAGCCGATCAAAATTGCCGTGACGATAACGTTATCGCCGCCGCATGGCGCACGCGGGCGTGGACGCCCACGCCACATCGTCACGATCGACTTCGCCGGCAGCGATCCGCAGGTTGCAGGCAGCGTGAACGCGGTGGAGGCGATTACTTACTCTGCCTGTTTTTATGTTTTTCGCTGTCTGTTAGCGGAAGATGTCCCCGCGACTGCCGGGCTGATGCGGCCGATTCGGGTGATCGCTCCGGAAGGGACGATTGTGAATGCACGGCCGCCGGCAGCAGTGGCTGGCGGCAACGTAGAAACATCGCAGCGCATTGTGGATGTGCTGTTGCGCGCGCTGGCGCAGGCGATCCCTGATCGCATTCCGGCTGCGGCCTCGGGGACAATGAACAATCTCACGATTGGAGGGATCGATCCACGAACCAATTCTCCGTTTGCGTACTATGAGACGATTGCCGGAGGCATGGGGGCGCGGCCCGGAAAGAACGGCGTTTCCGGCGTGCACACGCACATGACGAACTCGCTGAACACTCCCGCGGAGGCGTTGGAGTATGCGTACCCCCTGCGCGTGTGGCAGTATTCGCTGCGGCGGGGTAGCGGTGGAGTTGGCCAGTATCGCGGCGGGGATGGAATCATCCGCGAGATTGAGGTGCTGACCGACTGCGATGTGACTCTGCTTTCGGAACGCCGAGAGCGCGCTCCCTGGGGATTGCATGGCGGCAGCGACGGTGCGCGAGGAAAGACAACTGTGATTCGCGCTGACGGGTCTAGCGAAACGATGCCAGGAAAATTCAGCACGCGATTGCGGACAGGAGACCGTGTTCGAATTGAGTCTCCGGGCGGCGGAGGCTGGGGATCAACACCGCCGTCCCTTCGACTTCGCTCAGGACAGGCCCGGCGGCCCGACGGCCGTCCGGAAACTGGCGCCACACTACCTTTATGAGCGATCTAGACACTCACTATCTCGAAGAAGCCCGTCGCCAGATGCGCGGCAACAAGCGCCTGGCCGAAGGCGCGATAGCCCAACTGAGCGATGAGGAGCTATTCGCAACGATTGATCCAGAATCGAATTCGGTTGCGATCATCGTGAAGCATCTCGCGGGGAATATGCGCTCGCGTTTTACCGACTTCCTGACGAGCGATGGCGAGAAGCCCGACCGCTTCCGCGATCGCGAGTTCGAATTGACCCAGCAAACAACTCGCGCTGACGTGATGAAGTGGTGGGACGAGGGCTGGGCTGCGGTGTTCGCCACGCTCGAATCTCTCCAGCCTGAAGACGTGATGCGCACGGTGACCATTCGCGGCGAGGCGCATACCGTGTTGCAAGCGATCAACCGTCAGCTAGCGCATTATGCCGCGCATATTGGGCAGATCGTGTTTCTCGCGAAGCATCTGAAGTCGGTGCACTGGAAGACGCTCAGCATTCCGCGCGGAAGATCGGAGGAGTTCAAGACGGTACCTCCTCGATCCAATCGAGGTCTACCAACAGAACGCTGAATGAACGGCGGGGGGGTGTTCCGCCTCGCTTCGCTTGGCGGGACGGACGAAGGCGTCCGTCGGTCCACGATTTACAAGATTTCTCACGGTGTTCTTCTGTGTCCGCCGCGTTTGAAAATGCGAACGCAACTCCAACTCGCCGTGGTGCTAAAATCATTGGTTTGCGTTTGCAACGAATTTCATTCTAGGTAGGCTTCATGCCATCCACGATGTTGGCCGTAGTTAAACCGGAAGCAGCAGCCGGCTCGGAAATCCGCGAGGTAAAAATCCCGCCCTTCGGCCCGCGCGATGTGCTCGTCAAAGTAAAAGTCGCATCCATTTGTGGCACTGATCTCCACATTTACAACTGGGATCGCTGGGCGCAGAACCGCATTCACCCCCCGCTGATTCCCGGCCACGAATTCTGCGGCGAAGTTGCGGCTTTCGGCGACGAAGTGACCAGCGTAAAGGAAGGCGATTTCGTTTCCGCCGAAATGCACGTGGCCTGCGGCAAGTGCTTGCAGTGCCGCACCGGCGAAGCCCACATTTGCCAGAACGTGAAAATCATTGGCGTCGATGCCGACGGCGCATTCGCAGAATATGTCGTCATCCCGGAATCGAATATCTGGAAGCTCGATCCCGAGATTCCCAAGGAGTATGCGTCGATCCTGGATCCGCTGGGCAATGCAGTCCACACTGTGCTGGCTGGCGACATTGCCGCAAAAACCGTGGCCATCACGGGATGTGGTCCCATCGGGCTGTTCTCGATTGCGGTAGCGAGAGCCTGCGGCGCAACCAGCGTGTTTGCAGTTGAAGTGAATGAACATCGCCGCAACATAGCCCGCGCCATGAAGGCTGATTACGTCATCGATCCATCCAAGGAAAATGCAACCGCCTCCATAATGGAAAAGACCGGAGGACTTGGCGTCGATGTGGTGCTCGAAATGGCCGGCCACCCCGACGCCATTCGCACAGCCTTCGACGTCGTGCGTCGCGGCGGCAGGATTTCCCTTCTCGGCCTCACCTCCAAGCCCATCGCTCTGAACTTCTCCGAAGACATCATCTTCAAAGGCATCACCGTGCAGGGCATCAACGGTCGCCGCATGTACCAGACCTGGTATCAGATGACCGCTCTTCTCAAAGCCGGCAAGCTCGACCTGCATCCTGTCATCACCGACCGAGTTTCAATGCGGGACTTCTCCAAAGCAATGGAGCGCTTGAAAACCGGCGAAGCCAGTAAAATATTGGTATACCCAAACGGCGTGCGCTAAAGCTGAAAGATAATGTGGCGCGGGCGCCTTCGCCCGCGAACTTGTATCAGCACGCCGCCCAAGGAGTGAATTCTGTAGGAGGTGCCCCATGGCTCTGGATGCCTTCGTCCGCTGCGCGTGCATTAAGGAAGGCAAGGCCAAACCTCACCCATTTCCCGATCGCCTGACCTTCCACGAATCCGGCGAACCCGTTCTCACCGGTGAACCTTCCGAAGAAGAATGGGAAGCCCACGACCACTGGCTGGGCGAATCTTGCGAGCACGAAGGATGCCTGGTCTGCGTATTTCTGGGGAACATCACGCGTGTGAAAAATCTGCGAAGTTTTCTGCGAGCTTTGCAGGGAAAACCGGGGCCGCGATTTACGATTCTGCTGGACGATGTTCTGTATGATGGAACGCACACGGGCGACTGGATTCCGGCGAAGAAGTCGCCTAAGTTGCTGAAGGAAGTGGAAACCGTGCTGCAATCGCGGGACATTCTGGCGGATTCGGAGAAGGAATTTTTCGACAACATGAAGCAGCTCTGCGAGGCCAGCATTCAGACCGGCAATCCGATTATGTTCTAACCGCCTACCGGATGGTCCATGTGGTATTTATCTCTGGTGGCCTTAGTCGATACCGAACTTAGAGAATATCTTCCGGGAGAAGCAATTTGCGGGAACTGACTGCGGACTTGTTCGTTTCGCTCGATGGCTTTGCTTCCGGCGCCAACGAAGCCGCATTCTTCGGTTATTTCGGCGCGGACCTTGGAAAGTGGATCGGCGACCATCTTCAGCAACCTCAATTGCTCATCATGGGCCGGGTCACCTATGAAGCCCTCGCGCAGTTTTCGCCCGCCGGCGCTGATCCGACAAGTCAGCGAATGAACGATCTTCCCAAGCTGGTTTTTTCGAGCACGCTCAAAGAACCGCTTGCCTGGAAGAACGCACGCCTCGCCAAGGCCTCTCTTGCTGAAGAGATAGGGAGCCTCAAGAAGCAGCCGGGGGATCCGCTTCGATCAATTGGCAGTATCGGCCTAGTCAGGAGCTTGATGCAGATAGGCCTTGTTGATCGGCTGCGGCTTGTGATCTTCCCGGTGATTCTCGGCGCAGCGGGCCGGGAGCCGATTTTCACCAATTATTCGCGAACCACGCTCGAACTTGTCGCCACGAAAGTTCTCGACTCGAGACTCATTCTTTTGGAATACGGGCCGACCCTGGGCACGGCGGTTTAGCATCCGTCTCCAAGTCCGTATTAGACTTGTAGAGTCCGTACCCTGTTCATCTCTTCTGTCTATCCTGGCGAGGAACTCATGACCACCGCAACCCGCACCAACCCGCTCTCCTATCTCACCGACCAACTCGATGAACTCAAGGCCAAAGGCACGCACTTCAAACTGCGCGTACTCGAAGACGAGCAAGCTCCCGTCTGCACCTTCGACGGCAAGAAGGTCATTAATCTCGCCTCGAATAACTACCTTGGCCTGACCACGCACCCCAAGCTGCGGGAAGCGGCGCTCGAAGCCACGCGCAAGTTCGGAGTAGGTTCGGGCGCGGTGCGCACCATCGCCGGAACCATGCGCATACACATGGAACTGGAAGAAAAAATCGCGCGCTTCAAGAATGTGGAAGCGTGCGTTGTTTTTCAGTCCGGATTTGCGGCCAATGCGGGCACCGTGTCTGCAGTTTTGGGGAAAGACGATTTCATCATCTCCGATGCACTCAACCACGCCTCGATCATCGACGGCGCGCGCTTGTCGAAGGCGCAGATTCTGGTCTTCCGCCACAAAGACGTCGCCCACGCCGAAGAGCAACTGGCCAGCATCAAAGACAAGGCCGGCAAGAAGCTGCTGATCACCGACGGCGTTTTCTCCATGGACGGCGACATCGGTCCACTGCCCGGCCTTTGCGATCTCGCCGAAAAATACGGCGCCATCATGATGGTCGACGACGCCCACGCCTCCGGCGTATTGGGGCGAAATGGCCGCGGAACCATCGATCATTTCAATGTGCATGGCCGAGTCGACATTCAGGTGGGAACTTTATCGAAAGCCATTGGCGCGTTGGGCGGCTACGTCTGCGGCACTCGCGATCTGATCGACTTTCTCTATCACCGCGCCCGGCCGTTTTTGTTTTCGACATCGCACCCGCCGTCCGTTGCGGCAACCTGCATTGCCGCCTTCGACGTTCTCGAAAATGAACCCGAACGCATGGAAAAACTCTGGGAGAACACGCGCTTCTGGAAAAAAGAGCTCGGACTGCTCGGTTTCGACATCGGCGGCAAAACCACGCCCGCCAGCGAAACACCGATCACGCCTATCATCATCGGCGACGGCAAGCTGACGATGGATTTTTCTCGCGAGTTGTTCAAGGAAGGCGTGCTCGGGACGGGTATTGCGTTCCCGACCGTGCCTGAAGGCAAAGCGCGGATTCGCACCATCATGACGGCCACGCACACGAAGGAGGAACTCGATCAGGCTCTAGGAGTGCTCAAGAATGTCGGAAAGCGGGTGGGAATCCTGGGCAAATAACCAGGATCCTTCATCGTTGCCGTCAAAATGCTGTGGCAAGGGTAGTCCGCGGTGCGATACCAATCGTTAGCCCGGCACGTAATGTGCCGGGCTACTCGCTTCCATCACCTCGGGGAACTCTCTCCCTGTTTTACGTCTACTTCGGCGCCGGCGGCGGCACTACGTCGCGCAGCCGTGAATCCTGCCGCACCTTGCTGAAGTCGTCTTCCTTGTAAACATTCGCCAGGTTGCGATAGCCCTCTTCCTTCGCTTTCTTCAGGCACTCGATACAGTTGTCGAAGTCGCCGCGTCTGGCATAAATCTTCGCCAGCATGTAGTCATACTTGGCGCGTTCTTCTGCGCTGCCAATCTGCGCCACCACTCCTGAACGGCTGTCTTGCTTCAGCACCTCCGGATCCAGTTCCACAGCCCGCATATATTCGGCAATGGACTGATCCAGCTTGCCCTCGGCAAACCACACCGCTCCCAGATTGATGTGAAACGCAGGACGGGTTTCGTCCAGCGCCACGGCCTTCTTGAAATACTTCTCAGCCGAGCCGTATTTCTTGTTGACGTAATACACAGCCCCAAGATTGTTCACAGCCTCGACGAACTTCGGATTGTACTTCACGGCTTTTTCAAAATCCTGGCGCGCCGCGCGCAGGTCGTTTTTGTTCATATCGGCCATTCCCAGTTTGTTGTACAAACTGAAGTTCTTATGGTCGATACGCAAGGCCGCTCGGTAGTCGTCGATAGCCTTCTCATAGTTCTTTTGTGCCCGCGCTAGGTCCCCGCTTTGTTCCAGTGACGTGACCTGCGCAACCTTCTCGGCTTTACTTTGCTGCGGGGCAGCCCTACCCGATGTGTAAGTGGACAGCACTGCTACCGTCGCCACAAGCACGATTGCCATCGTTAAACGTTTCATAGCCCAACCTCCTTCCGGAGTTGCTTCCGCCCGGGTTCATTGCTTTGCTCGGGCGATCAACTCTCCGCATCTGTCCCTTTTATGACCCCGATTTCGAAAACCAGCAACGCTATATCCGTTACGCGGGGGCTAAGCGGTCTTGGCCCTCCTGATACATCCTCAGAAGTCCGTGTAACTGCATGATTCCCAGCAAGCTTTCCAAAGTCACGTAACGCTCCCGCCTCCGTCCTTCTCACGGCGTAACGCCCGTTACACGGGTCGAGAAATAAGCTCCACTCACACGCCGGGTGTATAAAGAAGGTAGCCAAGGGCGCACTATCCAAGGGGCAGTCAGATGCCTTCGATCGAGGCAGAACCCGTCAGCCGGGAAGCAGAACGCGCCGAGATGCAGGCAGTCCTTCACTCACAACTGTTTGCCAGATCTCCGGCGCTTACACATCTCCTTTCTTATCTTTGCGAAAAGGTATTTGCCGGCGAAGCGGAACAAATTAAAGAGTATTCGGTAGCGGTCGACGTCTTTGATCGGCAAGAGAGCTTTGATCCGGACGCGGACTCGATCGTGCGCGTGCAGGCCAACCGGCTACGAAAGCTGCTCGCGAAATACTACGCCTCGGAAGGGGCAGCACATCCGTTACACATTACGATACCGGTCGGCCAATACGTGCCGATGTTCGAAAAGTCGCCGGCAGAAACCGCAACCCCAGAGCCGCCCACCCCCAATCAATCGACTTCAGCCGGACCAACCGCAAGAACCACCTGGCTCGATCGCAAAGGCCTGCTTCTTCTCATAGGGAACCTGGCGCTGATAGCGGTCGTCGCCGTCCTGATTTTCATCGTTCGTCAGAACATCGCCCGCCAGAATGTGGTTCTGCGGAATGCCGGATCCCCAGCGGCCGTTCCCGCCGGTTATTCTCAGCAACCTCCGGAAACCTTAGTCGGCCTGCCGGCAGGCGAGGAGGTCCGCATTCTCGCCGGCGCCACGCGAAAGTATGTCGATCACGCTGGCAAGCTCTGGAATCCTGATACTTACTTCTCCGGCGGCGCCGCAGTTCCCAGTTCCGTAGCCCACATCTGGCGCACTCAGGATCCCATCATTTACCGCACCAGCCGCGAAGGCAATTTCACCTACGACATCCCCCTCAAGCCCGGAGTCTACGAACTGCATTTGCACTTCGCCGAGAACTTCTACGGCCCCGAAGGCGCCGGCGGTGGCGGGGAAGGCAGCCGGATGATCACAGTGCAAGCCAATGGCGAACTGCTGCTGAATGATTTCGATGTCCTGGCTGACGCCGGCGGCGGCCGCACCGCCGACGTCAAAGTATTTACCGACATAGTCCCGGCCAGCGACGGCAAGCTGCACCTCGCCTTTTCATCGAAAGGCACCAGCGCCATGCTTTCAGCCATCGAGATTCTCCCCGGCATTCGAAAGGAAGTGCGCCCGGTTCGAATCGTCGCTCGCGACGTGCCTTATTACTCGAACGACAGTCATTGGTGGAGCCCCGATGTTTATTTCAAAGGCGGCCAACTTGCCAACAATCAAGAAGTGGCCAGCGGCACCGACGATCCCGAATTCTACGAAAGCGAGCGGTGGGGACATTTTTCGTACGCCATTCCCGTCGCCCCGGGCCGCTATACGCTGATTCTGCATTTCATCGAACACCACGCTGCGGCTGGATCTTCGGTTGAAGACGTGTTCAACGTTTTCTGTAACGGAAAAGAAATCCTGTCGAACCTGAACATACGCGCGCAGGCAGGGGAGAATCATCCTTTGATGCGCAAAATTCGTGGCCTGGAGCCGAATGCCCAGGGCAAGCTGCTCCTGGATTTTGTGCCGGTAACGGGGTACGCAACCGTTACTGCGATTGAGGTGCTGCCGGAGTAACAAAGTGACGGGAGAATGAGATAAATCGTGCTCTGCGAATAAGACCGGGAGTTGCGCAGCGACTCCAACTGCGGCTACTCCGCATCGTAATCGTAGACAATCCGTCCGCCGACTATCGTCGCTACAACCTTCCCCAGAAACTGCCACCCGTCAAACGGCGTATTGCGAGAAAGTGAGCGCGACTTCGCCGCCTCAAAGGTCCATCTCTTCTTTGGATCAAAAATCGTGACGTCGGCAAAGTTACCTTTCGCCAGTGATCCGCGTCCACGCAGATCGAACACCCGCGCCGGGCCTGCGGTGAACAGTTCGACGATTCGTGCCAGCGGGATCTTGTACTCGCGGTGCAGCTTCGTAATCGCCAGGGCCAGCGCGGTTTCGAGGCCGATAATGCCGAAGGCGGCGCGCTCGAATTCGACCTGCTTTTCGTGCAGGGCGTGAGGCGCGTGGTCGGTGGCGATGGCATCGACTGTCCCATCGGCCAGCGCGACCAGAATCGCCTCGCGGTCGGCGGCGGTGCGCAGCGGCGGATTCATTTTGAAATGCGTATCGTATTCGCCGACATCTTCATCGATCAGAGTAAAGTGATGTGGCGTCACTTCACAGGTCACACGCGCCTTGGCGCGCTTGCCTCGGCGCACGGCCTTGAGCGCGTCGGCCGTGGAGAGGTGCGCTACGTGCAGCCGCGACTCGCGAACCTGCTGCGCCAGCGTAACGTCTCGATCCACGATGTTCGCTTCCGCAGCCGCCGACATACCGCGCAGGCCAAGGCGAAAACTGGTCGGCCCCTCATGCATCGATGCGTTTTCGGTGAGGCGGGTGTCCTCGGCGTGCTGCACTACGGGCAGATTTAACTCCGCGCCGAGGCGCAGCGCCGCACGCATCACCTCATCTTCCAGGATCGGCTTTCCGTCATCCGTTACCGCCACGGCGCCGGCGCGCTGCAACGCGGCGAAGTCAGTAAGCGTCATGCCGCGCGAGTGGAGCGTGGCCGCGGCAATTGGAAAAACGTTTACCATCGCGCCGCGCTCGGGACGCCGCACCCACGCCACCCACTCGTCCGTATCGACCACAGGCGCAGTATTGGGCATCGTGCAAACCGAGGTAAACCCTCCGGCGGCAGCCGCGGCGGTTCCGCTGGCAATCGTTTCCTTATAGCTCTGCCCCGGCTCGCGCAGGTGTACGTGCAGATCGATAAAGCCCGGAGCAACGATCAGACCGGCAGCGTCGAACTTCTCATCGGCGCTGCCGCGGATCTTGTTGGGAGGCTCGATTTCTGCCACGCGACCCTCGCGCAGTAACACGTCCATTGGCGCGTTGATCTTCGCCGCGGGATCGATGACGTGTCCGCCCTTGATCAGCAGGCTTGGAGCGCGGGATGTGGTCTTAGCGGTTGGCATTTGGCAATCAGCACCGAGCAATTGGCACGCGCGTGTTCATCCGCCAAGCCCGCACCTTACCTCGCCTTCCCCAGCGCCCGCGCCAGAATTGCCATGCGCGTGGGCACGCCGTTGTGAACTTCATCCGTAATCTTTGATTGCGGGCCATCGGCCACTTCCGCGGTCAATTCAAGTCCGCGAATAATCGGGCCGGGGTGCATCACGATCGCATCGCGCTTAGCCAGCTTCAGCCGTGCCGCAGTCATCTGATAACGGGCGATGTAATCCTGCAACTGGATTTTCTGCCCGGCAAGACGCTCTTTCTGCAGGCGCAAAAGCATGATCACGTCCGCGCCGCGCAGCGCGTCTTCGATGTGACGCGTTACACGCAGGCCCCGCACCAGAGTGGAAGCCACTTCTGGCACAAACTCCGGCGGCCCGCACAACGTGATCCTGGCTCCGAAGCGGGACAGCAGATGACAGTTCGAGCGCGTCACGCGGCTGTGATAGATATCGCCGACGATCGCGATGTTCAACCCCTTGAACGATTTCTTATGCTTCAAAATCGTGTAAGCGTCGAGTAGGGCCTGCGAAGGATGCTCGTGCATGCCATCGCCCGCGTTGATGACGGGAATATCGAGATGCCGCGCCATCAAATGAGGTGCGCCCGCCGCGGGATGGCGAATGACGATCGCGTCCGCGCCCACCGCACGCAGCGTGTATCCCGTATCGAGAAGAGACTCGCCTTTTTCTATGCTCGAGCCGGAAGACTGCACCAGGGTCGTAATCGCACCCAGCGATTTGGCGGCAATTTCAAAGGACGAGCGCGTGCGCGTGGAGGCTTCGTAAAACAGGAGGACCACACGCTTGTTGCGCAACAGCGGACGCGCCTTCTGCGGATGCATGCGGCGGGCCAGCTTTAGCAGGCTTAGGATTTCCTTGTCTTGAAGGTGCTCGATCCCGAGCAATGATCCGCGCGCCGGTTGGTTCATGGTGAAAAAGGCAAACGGTGCATAATACGCGGCCCCACCCGCTCACGGCAAGAGCGGAGTTAAGGTCGTTTTTTTCGCCCCAGAAAGGCGCCGGTCAGCGCTCCGGAGAGGCTGCCGGCTGCGATGGCGAGCAGGAAGAGAAAAATCATCCCGAAGACCAGCATCAGGGCGATGCCTTCTGGTGTCCGCAGTTTTTCAAAGGCAGCCTGGACCTGGGGATCGTTCGAGCGGGACGCGGCTTGCTGGAGCGCCTCCAGCATTTTTTTTCGGACTTCCCCGCCCGTATGAAAGATGGCCATCGACAGGCTTTCCACCACAGCCGCAATGGCGAAAAACAGAATGCCGCACACCGCACCCAGTTGAGCGCCGGAACGTGCATTGACCAGCCATGCGGGATTTTTCCGATGGTAGAGGCTGACCGCCAGAAATCCCGCGCCCAGCACTGCCAACAGAGGCACCATTAAGCCGAAGGCCATGAAGAGAGCGGCGATCAGCGCTGCAATGGCACAGACACGAATCGCCACCGGCCACACGATTACCGGCGACAACATAGAAGAATTCAGAGTTTCAGGTGACTGCGGGGAGAAAACTGGACCGGCCGATGAAACACTTCCTGCAACCGGAACCACCGGCTCGGGCAGAACTACGCGAATCTGAGGCGCTCCGCACTGTCCGCAAAAAGGCCTTCCGTCTTCAATACCGTGCCCGCACTTGTAACAGGGATGTTCCATCAGAGCGTGGGTAGTTACTTCTGAAGGTATCGCAGGCCGCGCCGCAGGCGCAAGGAACGGGAGTCAGACTACAGACGTCCCGCAGCCATCGTCAGCGCCGTTTAGATGTCTGTCTGCTTGCCGCGAGTGTGAACGTAGACCAGCGTGAAGTTCGATCCATGCCCTTCCTTTGGCTCGATCGATACCACATGCTGGTTTCTTTCGGTGCCGACTTTCAGTTCGGTGATCGGGCCGCTGTTATCGCCTTCGCATTTCACTTCTTTTGGGCGGTGGTCGGACTTGTCGTCGTCATCGTCGAAATCGGCATCGAAGTCGGCGTGATCTTTGGTATGGCATTCGAGGACTTTGCCGAATTTCTTCAGGCGTTCGCGGTAGTAGTCGATGATTTTGCCCGGGGCGTCGTCAGAATCATACTTAGCGATGACGAACTTGATGCCAAAGGCGTCCGTGAGGAGACCGACGTTCGCGTTGTCGTTGTCTTTATCGTGCCTAAGCCGCGCCCCGGGATAGAGCGGTAATCCGGCTTTCTGCGCGTCCGCGTCGGCGCCGACATGAAGATCTCCGGCGGAACTGTGAATGTCCAGATGCTTGTCTTGATCGCTGTCCTTTTGAGGCGCGGCGAAGCTAATACTCCCCACAAACAGTGTGAATGTCGTTGCGAGGATCAAACGCAAGCCGTTTGAGCGAAACATAAAATCCCTCAGCGTTTGCACAAAAGATAATCGTTCTAAATGTCCGCGTCCTTACCGTGAGTCCTGACGTATACCAGCGAGAAGCTCGACCCGCCACCTTCGGGATCGACTGCCACGATGTGCAGATCATCTCTTCTCCCCGCCTTCAGTTCTATATGGCTGCCGCTCGGACCGTCGCAAGTCAGGTCACCTGATTCGCCCACCTTGGAAGTATTCATTCGTAGGTCAAGATCAAAATTGGACGTGTGGCACTCGACTACTTTCCCATATCTCTTCAATTGATCACGGTAAAACGAGAGAACCTTGGCGGGTCCGTCCGCAGACTCAAATTCCAGTGCGATCACCTTGATGCCATAGCCGAAACCCGAGATGTTTACATTCGCGCTCTTGTCGTCGCCGGAGTATTTCTCCTTTGGGCGCGCCCCGGGATAGACCGTCAAACCAACATCCCCCGCATCCGCCTGCTTGCTGACGTGAATATTTCCGGCGAGCGTATTAATGTCGATCTGCTTGTCCTGGCCGTTGCCTTCTTTTTTCATATTGATGCTGCAGGCGGAAGCCAACAGCAGAGCGGCTGCTCCGGCAGCCACGATAAACGATGTTGAGAAGTTATCTTTGCGCATGCTGCGTACCTCCAGATACTTGTGCGCGATCGATGCCCGAGCCTCGCTCAGCAATGTTAGGAATGCTGACGGGCAGGCGGCCGCGAATCGCGGTCTCGCCAAACAGCGCCTTGACCGCAGCGATCTCCGAAACCGACACATTGGAAAAGGTGCACATGTAATTCTCGATCTTCGGGAAACTCGCCGCCAAATACGGATTCCCCATTGCAATGACTGCGGTCTTGGCCGCCGCGTGGTCGAGCATCTGGTTCAGCAAAACTGCCGTCGCGTCCGGCACCGCGACCGTATTTCCAATCTTCCCGGCAGTGGGAACAACATAGACGGCGGCAACCACAGTCCTTGCTTCGTCCACGGCCTTCATCACTTCATCGCTCATGCCCGCCGCCGTGCGCGGATCAACGTAGATCAAATGCGCGTCCGGAACGCGCGCACGAAATTCGCGGACGAACGCGCGGCCAGACTCGGTGCGCATATCATCGGAAAAGAGCACCGCCACTGTCTGGTTGCTCGTGACCTCTTGTCCTGTATACGGAAGGCCAGCCGCCGTAGTTCCCTTGGATTTGAGCGGCAAAACCAGGCCATTATCCCGCACCAGCGTAACTGCCTTTTCTGCAACCTGTTGTCCGAAAGCCAGGTTGGCGGGCTGCCCGACCGTCTTCGCCAATTCGTCGATGTTGACCAGGCGGGCCCTTTGCAGGTCGAGGGATGCTTTCGCCTTCAGAATCTTGAGTACCGAGTGGTTGAGCCGCTCTTCGGAAATTTCTCCGGAGCGAACCGCCTGCAGCATGGCAGTGTAGGAAGCCGGGAAGTCGGCGGGAATGAGCAGAAGATCGTTGCCCGCCTTAAAAGCCTCCACCGCCGCGCGGCCAATATCGTTCGCGAAAAGGCGCGTCAGTCCGGCCATGTCGAGCGCGTCGGTGACCACGATTCCCTTGAAACCAAGCTGCTTTTCGAGCAGATCGGTTACGACATTTGGAGAGATTGTGCCGACATGGTTCGGATCGGGATCGAGCGCGGGCACCGTGACGTGCGCCACCATGACGGAATCGACTCCGGCGGCAATCGCTTCACGGAAAGGAGGAAGCTCGATTGAATCCAGGTGGGCGCGATCCACGTTCACGCTGGCTACGCCGAGATGAGAATCCGTTGCAGTATCGCCGTGCCCGGGAAAATGTTTGACAGTCGTCAGCATCCCACCCTCGTGCGCGCCTTTGATGTACGCGGCAACAAGATCGCCGACCTGTTTCGGATCCTCGCCAAACGAGCGCGTGTTGATAATGGGATTCGCCGGATTGGAATTCACATCGGCGTCCGGGAAAAAATTCCAGTGAATGCCGATGGCGCGCGCTTCCTCCGCCGTGATTCGGCCAAACCCCTCCGCATCTTCTAATTTTCCGTCGCCGCCGAAGGCCATGGCGTGGGGAAAAACGGTGGTGCCCATCAGGCGCATGGAAACTCCGCGCTCGAAATCGGCGGCAAACAAAAGCGGCAGTTTCGATTCGCTTTGCAGACGGTTCAGTAGCTCGGCGGCTTCATAAGGCTCGCTGCGCAGAAGAAACGGGCCATCCACATGGACAGTCATGGCAAATGAGCCGACATGGTACTTCTGCATGGCGTCGAGCAGTTGCAGGTATTCCGGGCTTTCCACGTTGAGAAAACTGGCACGGCACCAGATCATAAAAACCTGGCCGATTTTTTCTTCGAGGGTGAGTTTCTTCAGGGTTTTATCGGCCCATTTTTCGCCATCGTGCGACAGGTGGATCGGTCCGGGATGCTGGTATTTTTCTCTGGCGAACGCTGCGCTGGTGAGAAGGAGGGCGAGAAGAAAGGTTAGGGTGCCTCGACGCATGGTAGAGACAATAACAGAATAGACCTTAGGTCTTGGGTGCTAGGTGTTAGGTGCTCGGTTCTCAGGCTTAAGTTTTGCGCTTCGTGCCTGTGCGTCGCCGTGTGATCGATGTCACAGCTCGCATGAGTTGCCTTCCGCTATCTTTTGCCGACGAATGGCCGAGGTGACGCAAGGTACGTACGAGAATCTTAGAGTCTGGCGTCGCTCCATGGACCTCGTGCTCGAGGTCTACCGTACTACTGCCTTATTCCCGAGACAGGAAGTTTATGGGTTAACAAGTCAGATGAGGCGGGCAGCAGTGTCGGTCCCAAGCAACATTGCCGAGGGAAAAGGTCGTTATTCCCGCAAAGAGCTACTTCAATTCCTCTTTCGTGCAAGGGGATCGCTCCTGGAACTCCAAACTCAAATCACGATTGCGCGCGAGCTTGGGTTCCTGGCCGCAAAGGAAGGCAAGTCTCTGGCAGAACTGGCGGCAGAGGTAGGCCGCCTCCTAAACGGCCTGGTGAATCGATTCCAGCAGGACACCCTCTAAGGGATTCTTCGTCCAAGTCAACGACCGAGGACCCTAAGACCTAAGACCCAACACCCAAGACCCAGGCTGCGGCTTCGCGCTGCACCTGTTCATCATCCCCAAAACCGTGCAGCCACCGGACATCTGGCTCGCGCCGGAACCATGTCAGTTGCCGCTTCGCGTAGTTGCGGTGCGCCTGTTGCGCCGATTCCACAGCTTGTTCGATGGTGAGTTCGCCGTCAAGAAATTGCAGCGCCTGCTTGTAGCCGAGAGATGACAATGGCGATACCCGGCCATACTTTTGCAGCAGGTGCTTTGTTTCGTCGATCAGGCCCCTGGCAAACATCCGCTCTGCGCGGCGATTGATGCGGTCATACAGCGCCAGTCGCTCGGGATCGAGCCCGATGCGGAAAATGCGAAATCCCTGCAGCGGATCCCGACCTTGCTGCTGCCAAAGTTCGGTCATCTTCGCGCGTGTGCTGAGGCACACTTCGATTGCGCGAATGAGCTTGGGCGCGTCGTTGGCGTGGATTTTTCCGGCGGCTGCGGGGTCGAGCCGACCCAGGATTTTGTGTAAATAAATAGACCCTCGCCGCTTGGCTTTCTCGCGCAAACGCTCGCGCAATTCTTCGGAGCGCTGCGGTCCGGGGAAAAGTCCTTCGAGCAGAGCACGCAGGTAGAGTCCTGTTCCGCCGACGACAACCGGCAAGTGGCTGCGAGACTTGACCTCCTCCAGCACCTGCCGCGCCCGGCGGGCATACTCGCCCGCAGTAACGTCCTCGGTCGGCGCTACGCAATGGAGCAAATGATGCGGCACACGCGCCCGCTCCGCCGCGGTCGGCTTAGCCGTACCGATATCGAGTTCGCGGTACATGGCAACTGAATCGCAGTTCAGAATCTCGCCATGGAAACGCTCGCCAATTGCGAGTGATAATGCGGTCTTGCCGCTCGCCGTGGGTCCAAGTACGACGACGAGCAGCGGCTCGGGCTGCGTAAAGGAAGCAATCAGCGCCAGCTCCAATGGATGGCGTGCCAGTAGCGAACTACAATCAGGACGAGGATCAGGAAGGCGATCACGAGCAGACCCGAGGTTTCCGTCGCATAGATGGCGTGGCGGCGATACTTGCCGGAATCCTGAGGGCGTTTCACGACAAATATTGTACGCCGTTGGAAAGCAGGGAAGCGTTGCTCCAGATACACTTACAACCATGGCTGGAACGGTAGTCTCGCCCTTGACACTACTTTTCCATGCCCTTTATTCTTAAACATTGCTCCTTGCGGTGATTTGCGCTTTCTTGGCGCGCTTCCGCGGGCTTTAGCGGCCATTGCAACATGCGTGATCGCGGAGGTTCCTTATGTTCTTCGAAACTCAGGAGTTGGAACTTCATCCGATTGAATTCTCGGAGAGGTTCGCGCCTGGGGCGATTGATTTAGGGGCGGATTACCGGCAGATCGCGCCAGTGGAGACGAGTGGGCGGGCCGACCTGGTCGAAGAGCATCATGGAAAGCAGAAAGTCATACAGGACATACGAATTAAAGGCCGGCTTGCGACTAGGCTGGAGACGAGCTGTGCGCGCTGCCTGGAGCCGCTGGCGCAGGACGTCAAGCGCGAGTTTGATTTGTTGTATCGGCCGCAGGGGGCGGACGCCGGGCGCGATGAGATGTCTGTAACCGATGCCGAGGCTGAGATCGGATACTATGAAGGCCAGGGAATTCTGCTGGACGATGTGATTCGGGAGCAGATTCTGCTGGCGGTTCCATTGAAGGTGACTTGCCGCGAGAATTGCAAAGGTTTGTGCCCGCATTGCGGCAAGAATCTGAATCTGGAGACTTGTTCGTGCGCGGTCGCGGAAGAAGAGCCGCGATGGGCAGCGCTGAAGGAAATTCGCGGCAAGCTGGCACATTAAGCCGATTAGTGTGGAGCGGGCACTCCTGCCCGCGTCCCCCGATTGGACAAGCCACGAGAGACAATTTGAGAGGAATTTTAGAAAATGCCTAATCCAAAACGACGACATTCCCAGCAGCGCACCGCGACCCGGCGGGCGCATGATGCCTTGAAAGCTCATTCGCTCTCTGAGTGCCCCAACTGCCATGAGAAGAAAATGCCACACCGCGCCTGCGCCAAATGCGGCTACTACAAGGGCCGTGAAGTTGTGGAAGTCAAGGAAGCCAGCTAGTTTCCCTTACCATGCCTAGCGTAATTGCGCTGGATGCGATGGGTTCGGATCGCGCTCCCAAGCCGGAGATCGAGGGCGCCATTCAAGCCGCGCGCAACTACGATGTACGTGTGTTGCTGGTCGGGCGGGAGCCTGAGTTACGAACCGAACTCGACCGCCATTCTTCCGCTTCGCGCCTGCCGATTGAGATCGTTCATGCCAGCGAAGCCATCACCATGGAAGACAAGGCAGCGCAAGCGGTGCGCGCCAAGCGCGACTCTTCCATGCGCGTGGGTTTGCGGCTGGTGCGCGAGGGGCAGGCGGATGGCTTTGTGACAGCCGGCAACACCGGCGCCGCCATGGCTTCCGCCAAGATGGTGCTGGGGGCTCTGCCCGGCGTCGACCGTCCGGCCCTGGCTGCGGTTTTACCGACTGCTGCGGGAGCAGCGGCAATCCTGCTCGACGTCGGCGCCAATGTCGATTGCAAGCCGCACAATCTTGAACAATTCGCGGTGATGGGCGAGATTTACTATCGCTCGATGTTTGGCGACCTCAAAGCGGGACGTTCCGGCGCCGCGAGCAAGCCGCCGCGCGTTGGACTGCTTTCGATTGGCGAAGAGGAAACCAAAGGCAACGAACTGACGCGCGACGCTTTTCATCTGCTGCAGCGGCTCCCGATCAATTTCATTGGAAACGTGGAAGGGCGCGATCTGTTCAACGGTCATGTCGATGTGATCGTAGCCGATGGTTTCGTGGGCAACGTCGCGCTCAAGACTTCCGAGGGCGCGGCCAGATTGATACGTACCGTGTTGAAAGAATCGCTGAAGGCTACGATTACCAGCCAGGTCGGCTACATGCTTTCGCGCAGCGCTTTCGCCGATTTCAAGAAGCGCATCGATCACACCGAGTATGGCGGAGCGCCGCTGTTGGGACTGAGGGGCGTTTGCATTATCACGCACGGCTCTTCGAACGCCAATGCGATCAAAAATGCGGTGCGCGTGGCCGCGGAGTTTTCTCATCGGCGCATCAATGCATCCATCGAGCGCGGGCTGGCAACGGTAGGTGTCGCTATGGCGGAAGCCGAGGCAGCGCCAGCGAATTAATCTGCCTGATTAAATCGTCCTGATCATGAGCGAATCCAACAATTCTTCAAACACAGAAAAGCTGAAGATTGCATTCATCTTTCCCGGCCAAGGATCGCAGTCCGTGGGCATGGGAAAAGAGCTAGCGGAGAAATATCCCATCGCGCGTCAAACCTTTGAAGAGGCCGACGAGGCGCTGGGATATCAATTGTCGCAACTGTGCTTCGAGGGTCCGGAGGATCAGCTGCGTCTCACCGAAATCACTCAGCCCGCGATTCTCACGACCTCGATTGCCGCGCTCAGAGTTCTCGAAACTCACATTGCCAAACCTTGCTTTGTGGCGGGGCACAGTCTCGGCGAATACTCCGCTCATGTCGCGTCAGGCACAATTGCCTTTGCCGATGCCGTGCGCACCGTGCGCAACCGCGGCAAGTATATGCAGGAAGCGGTTCCGGTTGGGGTGGGTGCGATGGCGGCAATCCTCGGGATGAAGTTGGAAAAAGTTGAGGACATTTGCCGGGAAGCGGCGCAGGGCGAGGTTTGCTCGCCGGCCAACATTAACTCGCCGGAACAAATTGTAATCTCGGGCCACACGGGCGCCGTGCAGCGCGGGGCAAAGCTGGCTTCCGAACGCGGCGCGAAGTTGGCGAAAATGCTGCCCGTGAGCGCGCCCTTCCACTGTTCGCTGATGAAGCCCGCGCAGGACCGCTTGGAATCCGACTTGAACTCGTTGAAGATGCAGCAGCCGGTCTATCCGGTGATTTGCAATTTCGAGGCGTCGCCTGTGACGGATGCTCTACAGGCGCGCAAGACTTTAGCTGCGCAGGTGACCGGCTCGGTGAAGTGGTTGCAGAGCATGCAATGGTTGATCGATCAGGGCGTGCAGACTTTCGTGGAAATTGGTCCGGGAAAAGTTTTGTGCGGGTTGATGCGGCAGATCGATCGGTCGAAGGCTTATTTGAATGTTGGCGATGAAGCTTCGCTGAACAAGGCGCGGGAGCAGTTCGAGAAATCAACGGTACAGGCGTAAGCGGATATTCTTCGCTAGTGGAATTCGAGATCGCACGGCGGCGTGCTGATCGTCTTATCTGATTTGTCCACATACAACTGAGCATGTTCGGTGCGGTCGTTGACGACGATATCGACTACTACGCCGGTGCCCCCTCCGGGACAATTACTACTGCCATAAATCTTGAAACTCTTCACAATGCCCCATTGCCCGCCGGGGCCCCAATCCTGCTTGAATTCATTGAACGGGTATTGCGAGTGATTCTGCGGATGCTGCTCCCAATGCGGGTCGGCATAGTAGATGCCGTACGCGGCTTCGAAGTCTTGCTTTTGTAGGGCGGAGAAAAACTTGTTGGCAATGTGTTCTTCCGGCCAGAAGCGGTTCCAATAGACCGTGACGGCTAAGACCAGAAACACGAGGATGATGGTGATGATTCGGATGCGCTTTTTGCGCTCGCGCTCCGGATGATATTCCTTGGCGTCCAGTAAGGTCATGCGTATCTAGCATAATGGACGCCGGATGTAAGTTAAAAGTTGCAATAAGACTGATTCCCGGCCGAGGCTATCGACCTCGCCGATGGCAAATGGAGATCTGAACTTTTATGCGGTGCGGTCTCCGCGTTCTCGGCAGCCAATTCTATTACAGGGTGCGCTTGAACAGCGGTATGGCGATGCCGAGGGTGATCGCGGCGAAGATCGTCAGAAAAACCATGTCACCCCACACGGCGGACAGCGCCGTTTCCTTCAGCAGGAGACACTTGAAACCATCTACAGCGTAAGTAAAGGGATCGGCTCTTGCGATTGCCTGCAGCCACTTCGGAAATGCCTGAATGGGATAGATCGATCCGCTGGGGAAGAACAACAGCGTGTTGAGAATGCCAAACATGGCGCGCGGCACCAGCGGATCCTCAATGCGCACCATGAGCAGGAACATCATGGTGTTGAACGCCAACGAGGTAAGCACGATCATGATGAGCAAACCGAACATCGTGAGGGGATTGAAGATTGTGCTCACGCCTGAAATCAACGCCCCGATTACGCAGATGATGATGCCCGTCATGACGGCTTTGATTGCACCGGCGAGATTCAACCCGAGGACGAGTTCGAGCTTGCTGATGGGTGTGACCAGATAGCCTTCGTGCACGCCGCGCGCTTTGTCGTCGATATACAACATGCCGCCCCCGATCATTACCGAGACGAACATGGCCAGGGTGAGCGAGCCGGGCAGCAGGTATTTCATGTACTCGATGTAGGGATACAGTTCGACGATGGAAAGCGCGGTCTGCTGCAGGATACGCGGCTCGACAGTGGGCTGGTTGAGCGCATTCGTGAGATCGGTAAGTTCCGATTCGAGCGCGGAGCTCATGAAGTTGTCGCTGTTATCGACCACGAGCGCGATCTGCGGGTGGTTATCTTCGTACACCCGCCGCGAAAATTGCGGGGGGATGACGACCGCCCCTTGCAGCTTGCCGTTGCGAACATCCTGGACAGCCTTCTTCTCATTGTCGTAGTAAATCGGTTCGAAGGTTCGAATGTTGGCGCGAACCGAATCGAAGGCCTCACGGATTTTCAGAGCCTGCGTGCCTCCGTCCTGATCCACGATGCCGAGCTTGGCATCGCGGATCTTCCCGCCGAAGGCATTGCCCAGAATGATGAGCTGAACGAGCGGAAAAATCATGGAAGCGAGCATCAGTGCGGGCGAGCGGAAGAATTTACGCATTTCGCGCTCGACAATGGCCATCATTCGATTCATAGCATCAGCTCCGACTACTCACGGCCGCAGGCCCGGGCTCTGCGGCATTACAAAGGCATAGGCTTTCTGCAACTCGTCCCGCAGCTGACGGCCGGTGTAGTGCACGAAGACGTCATCCAAAGTCGTGTTCTGCACGGAGAGCGACTTCACACCCACGCCAGCTTCCACGGCCATTTCGACCAACTCGGTTGTGGTGCGTGAGCCGTTGCCGGTCAGCACGCGGTACATGCCTCCGCCTTCGTGCTGCACGGAAGTTACCTCGTCGAGAGTGTGCAGGCGCTGCTCCCAATCAGCGGGAGGGTTTTCAAACTGCGCTTCGATCACGTTCGAACCAGGCACGCTGGCTTTAAGGGCCATCGGCGCATCGAGCGCGACGAGCTTGCCGTGATCGACGATCGCGATTCGGTCGCAGAGGCGATCGGCTTCGTCCATGTAATGCGTAGTGATCAGGATGGTGAGCTGCCGCTGACTCTTGATGTTGCCCAGCATCTCCCACACGGCCACGCGCGAGACGGGATCTAATCCCGTGGTGGGTTCATCGAGAAAGAAGATTCTTGGATGATGCACAAGCCCACGCGCAATCTCCAGGCGGCGGCGCATGCCGCCGGAAAGAGTTTTGGTTTGCGCATCTCGCCACTTGGTTAAATCGACCAGCCCGAGGAGTTCGTCGATGGATTGTTTTCGTTCCTTCGCCGGAACATCGTACAGCTTGGCGTAGATGTTCAGGTTTTCCTCGACAGTAAGATCGAGGTCGCTGGTAAGGGCCTGCGGAATAACCCCGATGAGGCGGCGCGCGGCGTCAGGATCTTTGGACACATCGTGGCCGGCGATCCAGGCTGTTCCTGAAGTGATTGGAATCAGCGTGGTCATCATGCGGATCAGCGTGGATTTTCCCGCCCCATTCGGGCCAAGCAGGCCGAAGATCTCGCCTTCTTTCACGTTGAAGGAAACGTCATCTACCGCCGTGAACTCGCCGTACTTTTTTACGATGTGGCGAACTTCGATGGCGTAGGACGCATCGGTTTGCGTTGCCGTGCCGCCGTTCGCCTTTGGTTGGACTTCGGTCATCACTGCTGCCCCGCCGCGGCCGCAGTTTGCGGAGCGGTATCGCCTTTCATCTGCGCCGGAGAAACGAGCACTTCGGCGGTCATGCCGGGAACGAATGCGCCTTTGGGATTGTCCAGACGAACTTTGAGCACGATCGTTCTGATGTCGCGCTTGCGACGGCTCACATCACGCTGCGTGGCAAAGTCGCCTTCCACCGCCTTGAAAAATACTTTGCCAGTGGTAATCGTGTCGCCCGGAAGGCGAATGCGCATTACGTCGCCGTAGCCGATGTGGTCGGCGTAGGTCTCTGGGATGGCGGCACGCACCCAGGTGTCAGTGAGATCGACGATGGTCACGATGGGCGCGCCTATGTTCACCACTTCACCTTGCCGCGCCGCTCGCACCGAAACTGTGCCCGTCACGGGCGCGTAAACGTTTGTATAGCCGAGGCGCACCGCGGCCTGATCTTTCTGCGCCATGGCGTTCTTGAGATCGGCCTCGGTCGATGCCACCGTGCTCTTCGCCGCATTGGCCTGCTGAGTGCGGGCAATGGCTGCGGCCAGGTCCGCCTGCGCCGCCTTTACCAGTTCCTGCTGCGCTTGCACTGTGGCTTGCGCGGCTTGCAGATTGGTCTCCGCCTGCACCCGATCCTGATCGGACTGCACACCCACTTTGGCGAGTTCGATCATGCGGCGGCTGTCGCTCTGGGTGCGTTCCAGATTCGCCTGTGCCTGCAGGAGCTGAGCTCTCGCGGAATCGAGTTTCGCGCGAGCATTGGAGACGTCGCTGGAAGTCGATCCCGAGGTGGATGCTTCCGTGTGCCTCATTTCCGCGACTTTGTGCTCCAGGCTTGCAATATTCGCCGTCGCCGCCGCTTCTTGGGTTTCCAACTCCGAAGGATCGAGAACGGCGATCAGGTCTCCGGCCTTCACCGGCGTGCCTTCATCCACCAGCAGCTTTTGAATGCGGCCCTCCACCTGCGCGCTCACGATGACCTGGTTGGCATCGACCGTGCCGATGAGCACGAGCTCTTTTGAGTGATCGGTGGAGAAGTAATAGTAGATCGAAGCGATCACGAAGATGATGCCGAGAAGAATAAAAAATCTGTTGCGGGCACTCATTTGCTTGCTCCTGGCGCATGCACGCGAGCCTTAAATAGGGCGGCGGAAATGAAATCCAGAACTGCGGCGCGGCGCTCGGCAATGCGTTCCGGCGACAGCGGATCGAAGTGCACTATCCGCCGCATGACTGGCGCACTGCTGAAATAAAAAACGATCATTGCAATCATGGAAGGAACGAAGTGTGCTGGGTCGACCTTGCGAAACTCGCCTTTGGCAATGCCTTCCTTCAGCAACCCTTCCACCCGCCGGTAGATCGGCTGAAAGTAAGTTTTGACCAGCCGGTCGATATGAAAAGAGTCACCCTTCGCGCGCCCGCATCATTTCCCGCTGCATCAGCCGGGGATAAATCGGGTTCGAGGCGATGAAGTCAAAGTAGGCGCCGGCGTAGGCCATGATCTTGTCGCGGGGCGGCAGCTCGCTATCGAGAACCTGAAAAACTTTGGCTTTCATTCCCGAGAATGCGTTATCCAGCACGGCGCCGTAAAGCGTTTCTTTGTCTTCGAAGTAGTAATAGAGCAGGGCCTTGTTCACGCGCGCGCGGCGGGCGATCGAGTCGGTGCGCGCGCCGGCGATGCCGTTCTCGGAAAATTCGCGCGCCGCGGCGCGCAGGATGGCAGCGCGGCTTTCTTCCGGCTGGCCGCGGGAACCCATGCGGGAATGACTGCGATGCGGCATTAAGTATTAATTAACTGGTTAGTTATATAATAACCGAATCATCTCTTCTATTTCAAGCGCGGCGTGAAACAAACTTCCTTCACCAGCGAACCGGCGAAGCCAAGGCGCAGTCGGCTCGCAGGAGAGAACCCTGCCCTCCGTTGTCACAACGGGTTGGGTGCAGGAGAACAGGTCTAACGCATCATTCATTGACGCGCAGGCGCATAATTAATACCAGAGATTGTTTCGGACGGTGTGATGCAGCACGGGATTCCCAAACCGGGGTTCCTTACTTTCTTAGTTGTCACTTTCTTTTATTTTTCTGCTGGCGTTCTTCTGCCTGCACAACGGGCGCCCGCGCCCCCCGACATCCCCGATAAATTCAAGCTGGACATCGACACGGCGGCGCGGCTTCGTCCGCAGCTCGTTGCTCACAGCGTCGCAGCCAGTGGCCGGTACGAAATTGGGCGAATCACTTTGCAAAATCTCCTGGCGCAGGCTCCACAGACCAAAAACCTTCTTCTGTCGTGGGAATTGCGGATCACGGATAACGATATGCTGAACGCATATTCATCTCCAGATGGAACCATCTATGTGGACCGCAACCTTGCACAACTAGCCGGCGAAAGCGCGGGGATCTGGGCGGCGGTTCTCTCGCATGAGGTCGAACACATCGTGCGGCGCGACTGGGCGCGGCGATACCTCTATGAACATTCGTTGGAGGCGGGCAACGCGAGCCAGCTCGTGCTGGGAGAACCCGGCACTGTATCGGGGACGTGGACGGAGGAACGAACCGCTTCTGCGGACTTGGCGAGCTTCTGCCGCCAACTCGAACTTGAGGCCGACCGGGAAGGGCTTATGTTGATGGCTCGCGCTGGCTACCATCCGGATTTTATTCCGGCGCTGTATCATTTGCTGCACGTTCTCGGAAAAGACGCCTCTTCGAACTACGCTCTGCATCCGCTCTGGGACTTGCGTGATCACGAGTTTCAAATGGCCCGAACGGCTGCGGGCATCGAGTTTGAACGTCTGTGGCCGGATCGGGAAGCTTCGCCGGGGGGAAATCCGCCGGTGGTTGTGTTCGCGGAAGAGCCGAAGATTACGAAAACCGGCGCTCAGGAGTGGGCGCTTAAGGTTCCGATTAGTTGTCGGAATCTGGTGGGCGCGGTAGAGGTTGTGCTGGTTACGCACCCTGCGGGGACGCAGGGTGCCACGAATCTGCAGCGGCTCTCTGCTGCGCCTGAAGAACGGCGGCAGTTGACGGGCTGCACCTCGCCGAGGACGACGATAACCTTTGCGCTGACGGAGAGCGCTCAGGAAAGAACGAGCGCAGTTGATTCTGATCTTTTCATTCTCGATTCGTGGGGCGGGGTGCTTTCACGAGCGGACGTGCCGCGGATGCGAAGGTGAGACAGAAAGGCTGTGGCTAGGGTTAATTCAACCCGCCTGCGATCGACGGCACCAACAGAACTTCATCGCCATCCTGGAACGCATAGCTTGGTCCGCCCAGGAAGCGGATGTCTTCCTCGTTTACGTAGATGTTGAGGAAGCGGCGGATTTGGCCGGATTCGTCGCGCAGATGTGGCTTTAGGTCGGGAAATTTTTCGTCGAGGGTGGAGAAGAGTTCTCCCAGGTTTGCGGCTGTGCAGGCGACGGAACTGACTCCGGCGGTGTGGCGGCGGAGGGCGGTTGGAATTTGGACGGTTATTGGCATAGTTCTTCAGCGGCTGAAGCCGCGCCTTTTCAAACCTCTACGCGCTGACCGCTGCTGCGGCTGGATGCTCGATTTCGATGGTATCCACAGTTGCGTGCAGATAGGCTTCGAACTCGGCCAGCTTGGGTGCGATTGGACGCTCGGCCTCATAGACACCTGCGAGTACGTCGGTCGTCTTCAGGCCATTGCCGGTGATGCACAGCACGGTGGTTTCCTCGGGCAGAATGCGGTCTTGACGATACAGTTTGCCAGCGCAGCCAACCGTTACACCGCCCGCAGTTTCGGTGAAGATGCCTTCGGTTTCAGCTAGCAGACGAATCGAATCGATGACCTCGGGATCGCTCACGTCTTCGCTCCATCCGCCGCTACTCTTGATAGCTTTGATCGCGTAGTGGCCGTCGGCGGGATTGCCGATGGCTAGCGAACGCGCGATAGTAGCGGGCTTTTGCGGATCGATTTCGGAACTGCCGGTTTTTACGGCGGTTGAAATCGGCGAGCATCCTGTTGCCTGCGCACCGAAAAACTTCACTGACTTCTCTTCCACCAATTCCAGCGTGATCAGCTCATCGAAGGCTTTCTTGATCTTGGTAATGAGCGATCCGCCCGCCATCGGAACCACGACGTTATCGGGCAAGCGCCAGCCGAGCTGCTCGGCGATTTCGAAGCCGACGGTTTTCGATCCCTCGGCGTAGTAGGGGCGCAGGTTCACATTGACAAAGCCCCAGTGGCGCTCCTCGGCAATCTGCGAGCAGAGGCGGTTGACCTGATCGTAGCTGCCTGCGATGCGCACTACGTTTGCGCCGAAGACTTGTGTGCCGAGTATTTTTGCGGGCTCGAGATCCGACGGGATAAAAATCCAGGCTTTCAGCCCCAGTCGCGACGCATGCGCTGCGACCGCGTTCGCCAGGTTGCCCGTGGAAGAACACGCAACCGTGTCGAATCCGAATGCAACCGCTTGGGCGAGGGCAACGGATACAACCCGATCCTTGAAACTCAGCGTGGGCAGGCAGACGCCGTCATTCTTGAGGTAAAGATTCTGCACACTGTCATCGTTCGTGCGGGTCAGGCGCTGCGCGAGGCGCGGAGCCTTGAACAACGGCGTGAAACCAACCGGCAGGCGCGGCTCGAAATCCGAGGGCAGCGGCAGCAGGTCGGAATAGCGCCACATATTGGGCGCGCGCTGCGAGATCTGATCGCGACGGGCCTTGCGCTGGTCGAGCGCACCTTGACCGAGGACATATCGAATCCAGTCGTAATCGTAGACAACCTCGAGAGGAGAAAAACACTCTTCGCAGATGGAGCGCGGCTGGTTTCCCCAGCGATGTCCGCATTCCCGGCAGCGTAGTTCGTAGTGCGCGTGGTTGGTCGACATGTGGCTACTCGCTTTCTCTAGGAGATCCTTCGCCCTGCGAAGGGCGGTCTCCGCAAATCTTTCGCGAATAGCTGAAGACGAGCCGGAAAAAGCGGCCTCAAAAAGCAAAGGCCTCTTTTTCCAGGAAAAGGAAAAGAGGCTATCGGCAATACTGCTCACTTGCCGAATCTCATGTTCCCTGTTTCCAGGAGAGAGTTGGCACCTGTCAGCCGGGATATATGATCCCGGTTCGGTTGCCGTGGCGTCTCAGGGCTCGTCCCTCAGCCACTCTGCATGAAATTCCGTCCGCCCCGAAGGGCGAACTTGTCTCTACGATGCTACACAGAGGGGTGAGGTTCGTCAAGGGCGAATGTGATGTGGCGACGACGAGTGCATTCTCAGGCTTACCCGTAGAATAGCTTGGAACGTTTTCCCTTCAGCCCCGGATGCCAACTTCTGAACAGAATAGTGCCGTCCACGAAACACCCTTGGTGTCCCGGTTGCGGAGCAACGCCGGCGCCGCGGTTGTCGTTCTTCTCGGAGGCCTCGCGCGACTGTGGACGGCCTCCGGAACCTTTCTCAATCCCGACGAGGCTCTGCATTTCCGGCTGGCCAATCAACCGTCTCTTGCTGACGCGTACCGAGCGAGCCTGACGGCGTCGCATCCTCCGCTTTTAACGTTCATTCTCTATTTCTGGCGCGGAATGGGAACCTCAGAGCTTTGGCTGCGAATGCCGTCCGTGCTGGCAGGCGTGGCTTTTTGCTGGCTGTTCTACAAGTGGCTTGCGAACGTCGCTGACGCCCTCCCGGGATTTATCGGACTATTGCTGGTTGCGTTCCTGCCGCCGATCGTAACGCTGGGAGCGGAGATCCGGCAGTATTCACTACTGCTGGCGTTTCTGGCAGGTGCCGCGTTTTTTCTGGATGAAGCTTTCAAGAAGTCTTCGGTCGCCAGGATGTGGGCTTTTTCCCTCTGCCTTTATCTCGCCATGCTCTCGCATTATTCAGCGTTTCTGTTCGCAGCGGCGATTGGGCTGTATGCTCTGTCTAGAATTTTGCGGGAGTTCCCGCCGGCGAAGCTGGTTACGGCCTGGGGTATCGGACAAGCTGGTGGTCTCGCGCTCGCAGTCTTTTTCTACAAAACTCACATTTCCAAACTGGGTGCAGGCCAGTCGAGGACGGCGCTCGAAGGCTGGATGAGCGAATTCTTTCTCCGGCGTTCGTACTTCGACCCGGCGCATGATCATTATCTGACCTTTCTGATCGGCCACACCTTCGGAGTGTTTCAGTACTTTTTCGGCCAGCTTGCCGCGGGCGACGTGATGGGCGTCTTTTTCGCCGCCGGCGTCGTGCTGCTGCTGGCTAAAGGATCTTCAGAAGATCGGCCTTCGTCGCGAAGGTTGGGAGTTTTGCTGCTGCTGGCGTTCGCCGTGGCATGCGCGGCCAGCGTTGCTCACGCTTATCCCTACGGCGGCACGCGCCACATGGCCTTTCTGATTATTCCCGCAATAGCCGGTGTGAGCGTGGCCATCGCGCGCCTGGCGGCGGGAAAATGGCCGCGTGGAATTGGAGTCACAGCTCTTATCGTCATCGCGTGTGTCGCCTTCGGCAAGCCCCGTCCGCCGCGAATGGACCGCGCCGATCAAAGCCGTGATCGCATGGCCGCCGCCATCAGTTTCATCCAAAGGAATGTCGCACCGACTGATCTCATCTTTACGGATTACCAGAGCGATCTCATTCTGGGTCACTACCTCTGCCAACAGCATCCCATTTCATTCGAGGCGGCTCAGCCCAGCTTCGAACAATTTACCTGTGCACGCCACCGTATCATTTCCCGCGATTACAAAGGCTGGATATTCTGGGCCGACAATTTTCCTCAGGAATGGCAGCGCTTCCTTAAAGCCTACAAGCCATCGCCGGGAGAGAGCATCTGGATTGTGCAGGCGGGATGGGGAGTCGCCCTTCCCGAAGACTTGCGCGCGCATTACGCGCAGTTGCGCAATCTCCACTTCGAATCCTTCGGCAGCAACATCAAGATTTTCAAACTGACGGTGGGACAGCCGATGCCTTTGTCTTCCGCAACCCTTGAATGATCTCGGTGGTTGTCAGCTCAAAATCGGCAGCGCCCGGATTCGCTTCTTCGTCGCCGAAAAAATTGCGCTGCACAAGGCTGGCGCGAGCGGCGGTACAGATGGCTCCCCGATCCCCGTAGGCGCTTCCGTGCTGGGCACGGCGTAAACTTCCACCACAGGCGTCTCGTCCATCCGGACGGGCGCGTAGTCGTCGAAATTTCCCTGCACCACGCGTCCTTTTTCGATTGTGATCTTGGCGCGCAATGCGTTGCCCAGGGCAAAAACGACGCCGCCCTGGATCTGTTGTTCCAAAACGCTGGGATTCACCACCTGCCCGCAATCCACCGCCGCTACTACGCGATGAACTCGCGGCGTGTCGTTATCCATCGTGATCTCGACTACCTCGGCCATGTACGAAGAAAAGCATCCGAAGCAGGCGATGCCGCGATAGCGGCCTGCAAGCAAAGGCTTGCTCCATCCCGCCTTATCAGCCGCAAGTTGCAGCACACCGCGCATTCTCGCCGTGTGCCAGGTCGTGGTGAAATATTGAATGTCCTGATCCTTATGGTTCGGGGCAAGCATGTGCAGCCGGTATTCGAGCGGATCTTTTCCGGCCGCCGCCGCCAGTTCGTCGATGAAACTCTCGCTCGCGAACGCAGCCTGCAACGCATAGACTGATCGCATCCAGCCCAACGGCACCGGCGTTTCCGTCAACACATACTCGATGGAAACGTTGGGTACTCCGTAAACGAAGGCCGCCTCATCCGGCAAATCGGGATCGATTCCGTTCGGCCCCGGCTGTCCTTTCTGCCCGCTGATCGAAGGCGCAACGATGCGATGCCGGAAGGCAATCGGCCATCCCGCACCATCCAGCACGGCGCTCAACTGGTGCAGGCTTGCCGGACGATACGTTGAAAATCGCATATCGTCTTCCCGCGTCCAGATCACTTTCACGGGAGCGCTGATCGCTTTCGAAACCAGCGCAGCCTCGACTGCATAATCGTGCTCCAGCCGACGTCCAAACCCTCCGCCCATCAGTGTGACGTTTACTTTCACTCGGTCTGGATCGAGGCCGACCGCCTGCGCCACCGAATCGCGGCAATCTTGCGGCACCTGCGTCGGAGCCCACAATTCGCAACTCGTTCCCCGGAAGTAAGCCGTGCAGTTTCCCGGCTCCATCGCTGCGTGTGCCATAAACGGCAACTGATACTCGGCCGCAATGTGCCGTCCCGCGGCCTTCCCGACATCTCCGACTGAATACAAACTGACGCTCTTCTTCGACGCGGCCTGTTTCAACGACTCCATCACCGCCGCTGTGTTTAAATCTTTGTTCGGACCATCGTCCCAACTCACGTTCAGCAGCCGCCGTCCTTCCATCGCACCCCAAACGCTATCGGCCACAATCGCAATCGCACTGTCGCCGATCTTGCCCGCAAAACTCACGCCAGGAACTTTCTTCGAGTCCTTATCGTCGAAGCTCGTAACTTTTCCGCCGATTGTTGGACAACGCGACAGAACCGCATATTTCATCCCCGGCAAACGCGAATCGATGCCAAACTCCGCTTCCCCTCGAACCTTCGCAGGGGTATCCACGCGCGGCAATCTCTGCCCAACAATTTTGTAGTCCTTGCTTTGCTTCAAAGTGACGTCAGTAGGAATAGGTAATGTCGAAGCCTTCGCGACCAAGTCGCCATAGCTCATGCGGCGATTCGAAGCAGAATGAACGATATTTCCACTCTGCGCCGTGCAACCCGACCGCGGCACTCCCCAAGTCAGCGCCGCCGCCGAAATCAGCATCTCCCTCGCGGCCGACGCTCCCGCCTTCCGCATCGGATCCCATGTGGTCCGCACGCTGGCGCTGCCGCCCGTTGTCTGATCGCCATACAATGTACTTGCGCCCGCCTGTTCGATTTCGATTTGCTTCCAGTCGGCTTCTAATTCCTCCGCCAGAATCATCGGCAAGGCTGTGCGCACGCCCTGTCCCATCTCGGAACGCGCAACCACAATCGTGATTTTGTTGTCGGGAGTAATGCGCAGATAGGCGTTCGGAGAGAAGATTTTCTCCTCGTTCTCTCCGTGCGGTAAATAGAAGCCGATCACCAACCCCGCTCCCGCCGCCACTCCCGCAGCAACAAACTCTCTGCGGCTTAGTGGACTCATCGCGCACCTCCCGAATTCGCCCCGGCGGCCCGGTGAATCGCCTTGCGGATTCGCTCATAAGTTCCACACCGGCACAGATTGCCGTTCATCGCCTGCGTGATCTGCTCATCTGTTGGCTGCGGAGTTTTCGCGAGCAAGGCCGCCGCGCTCATAATTTGCCCCGTCTGACAATAACCGCACTGCGGAACCTCTTCCGCAATCCACGCCTGCTGCAGCACATGCATTCCGTTTGCGCCCAGACCTTCAATCGTCGTGATCGACTTGCCGCCGACCTGCGACACGGGAGTCGAGCACGAGCGAATTGCCACACCTTCCAGATGCACCGTGCAGGCCCCGCAAAGGCCTGCGCCGCAGCCAAATTTGGTTCCGGTGAGTGCGAGTGTATCGCGCAAAACCCAGAGCAATGGTGTTTCCGGGGGAACATTTACCTTCTTATCGCTGCCATTGACGCGTAAGGTGAAATCAGCCATGGTTTTCTCTGAACGAATTACGTACAGGACCAATCATCGTACAAAAACCGCGATGGAAGTGGAATAGCCGCCCGCGCACGGCTGGCACTGGGATATTATCCTGTACACGAAATCTGCGTGGGGATAGGAATTGGAATCGCACGGTCAATCCGGGAGTGGACCTCTAGGTCGTGAAGCTCGCCGTCATGCCCGCTTCAAGCTTGAGGTGGATATCAAAGTCAGTTCGAAGACATCGGGAGTCTTAACCGGACGCACGGTCGACATCAGTGAATCGGGAATTTCAGCCATGCTGAAAATCGAGGTACCGGTCGGCGAGATGGTGGAATTAGAATTCAGCCTGCCCAACGACTCCGTGACAGTTTATGCAATGGTTCGCCAGCGCAATGCGTTCCGCTACGGCTTTCAATTCGTCGAAACCCCGGCCTCGCGCGAGATCATTCTGGCCGCCTGCAAAAGCCTCGCATCCCAATAATCCTGAACTTCCTATCGCAGCACATCCAGCCTCACCTGTTCGGCAATGCTCGTTCCTACCCGCCGCTCAAACGCCTGAAATGCGGGAATCTGAAGCAGGCGCAACCCGATCTCCGGCAGCGGAGCCTTCTGCGCATGAATGCCGCCCGCTCCCTCGCGAAGAGCTGCGCGTAACCGGGCTGCGGTTGCTGGATCGAAACTCTCTGAAACCACCACCCTGTTGTCCTTCCAGAGCTCTACGATGACCGGCCCCTCTTCGGTTTCGACCAGCGCGCTCGATATAGGACAGTTCGTATCCGAACACGCTCCTACGGTCTGTGCCGTGGCAGTCTGATAGCGCTGCGACAGAGCGCGTACGTAAAAGCGCGCAAACCAATCCGCTGCTTGCGGTGACTTCCATCGTGAGACATACAAGAACGCCAGGTCTGCCGTGGCCGGCTCCACGTTCGCAACATTTTTGTCTTTCCTGCGGAAGGTTGCGTAAGCTCCGCCCTGCCATTCCGAGGAAACTTCATCCGCGGCTCTTCGCTCGCCGTACTGCTTTAGCAGTGCGCGCACATCGAGTTCCCCGATGCCGCCAGAGTCATACAGCTCATATTGATCGTTCAACACATTCTTCATGTCCGGAATGCTGAGAGCGCGAAGCTTTTCGCCGTTGATATAGGCTTCCGGCTGCAGCACTTCGTGCGAGTTGCGCGGCGGTCGCGCAAAGGCCCCGGCAAATGCCATCTTTTTGCCGCCTTTATGCAGCAACTCGCCTTCAAAGATCAAACCTTGCTGGTAGGCGAAGGTTCCGATCTCGCGGAGGATCATCGGCGCATCGTGCATAAGCTGCGAATCGATGACGGCCTTCACCGCCGGCTCCTCCATCGCGTAAACCACTCCCGGCGTATCCTCCAGACTGCGCCCCAGGGGCTTCAGAACATAATCCACATACACAACCATGGCCTGCCCTTCCACAACAGCTTTGCGGGCCACGGCAGCGTCGTCCGTGGCGCCGGGCTGGCCTTCTTTTTTCTGCACTTTCATCCACCGGGCGAGGTCGTAATTCTGATCTTGCAAAGCATGCGTCAGTTCGTGCGCGAGAATCGGCTCCTGCCGGTCGGGAGGAACCCAGTTCAGCATGGAAATGGTTTTGGTTTCATCGTCGTAATAAGCGGCGATCTGCTGGCCGGTGGACTTCACCAGAAATTCCTTCAAATTGAAATCGCGCGGCAGGAATCCGAGCTTCTTCAAGCTCGGCTCTACCTGTGCCAGACTCTTCGCGTATTCCTCCTTCGCCAGTTGCCCGGTCATATATTTCTCTACGTCTGCCTTGCCCACGAGCCGCCGCTTCACGGCGGCGTGTTTGGGCATTCCTGTGTCTTCGGCGGCGAAAGCGAAGATTCTATCGACCGATTCAAACAATTTTTTCGTATCCGCATCCGTCATTTTGACTTCCTCGGTCGTGTCCTTGCGAAGTCGCCTCGCCACATCGCCCAGGCTCTGGCCGGAGTCGTCTTGTTGGGCGAGCGCCGAAATCACGAGAAACAGGGCAACCGAAAGAAGTCCACACTGACGCAGGAAGGTCTTCATTGCAGCTACACTCCAGGATAAAAGCTGCCATCAATTCTCATTGAGCGCAGCGCACAACTCACCCGGAAAAGTCAGGAGCCGGCTTACGAACGTAACCAGGAAGTAAGGAGCTTGCGAATAGAAATGAACGAAGAAAATCGCGAACGGGATGGAGCTTTACTTCAGCTCAGCCAACTTTTGTGTGGCGAGTTGCCCGGCTTCGGTGCTGGGATTATCTTTCTTGATCTGCTCGTAAAGCCGCTTGGCGTCGACAGGTTGGTTCGTGTTCTGGTATAGACTCGCCAACTGCAACTGTGCCGTTACCTTGCTCACAGAAGTCGTCGGTTTGTTGATCAACTCCTGATAAAGCGCAACAGCATCTTTCGTGCGATTGATATCGCCGTAGAGCGACGCCAGGGCCAGTTTTGCGATCGACGCAATCTCCTTGTTGCCAGTGGAAATCACAGCCTTAAAGTCGTTCTCGGCCGCAGCATTTTCGTCTTCCGTGGCCGAAGTCACGCCGAGAAAATAACGCGCCACAGTCGCCGAGCGAGTGTGCGGATATTTGTCTTCGATGGCCTGGAACTGCTTCTTGGCCGCTTCGGCCCGCTCTTTGGCGGAAGTATAGCTTGGCACATCAGGCTGGGCCGGCGTTCCGGCGGGACGAAGCTGGGCTTGCAGAACCCTGATGGCTTGCGTCAATTCCAGACTCGCCTTCTCGTTCTGCGTACTCATGTAATACCAGCCACCCGCAGCTATGGCAGCGATTGCTACCACGGCGATGGTAGCGGCAACGAGGGTATTGCGGTGCTCGACGCTCCAGTGCGCCGTCTTTTCCGCGGCACCTAGGGTTACCCGGCTGAATGCATCCTGTTTAAGCTGATGGCGTGTTTCTGCGCGCACAACTACCTTCCGATCTCGATTTTGGTGAGCCTGTATTTTGGCGGGACAATGCTTAGTTTATCAGCCAGAAAATCGCAGCGTCAAAGCGGGAAACTAGCCCCGAGCCTCTTCCAGTTGCCCCTGTTCAAGCTTTTCCTGGCACTCGATGCAGTGCCGCGTCCAGGGCACCGCCTCCAGGCGCTTGGCGTTAATCTCTCTGCCGCAACTAATGCACTCGCCGAAGCTGCCTTCGCGGATGCGCGCCAGGGCCCCATCCACCATCTGCAGCAGTTGCCTGTCGTTGTTGCTCTGGCTGAAGAGAAACTCTTTCGTATAAGAGCTGGCCGCGCGGTCGGCAATATCCTGCGCTGTATCTTCGTCGGCAGAGCGGCCATCGGCTTGCGTGCGTGAGACGGTGCGCCGCAACTCCTGCTGCCGCGTCTCCAGCCGCTTCCTGAATGCGTCTAACTTCTTCTTATCCATAGGGTCACTTCTAAAGTCCCACGGCTTCCCAGAGCCGTACCTGGAGTAAAGGCCAAACGATGATGATAAGCGCCAAAATTGAGATGCGTCAACAGGTGGACCGGGGTATCGAGCTGCTTTAAAAAGCGCCTCCCAATCGCGGGCGAGATGGATCAACTAAGCCGCGGGCTAAGGAAGGATAAGGCGATTTCGACCATTTCTTTTCCCGCTTCTTTTCCGCGGAAAGGAATTTCCTGTATTGTTTTGCGCGTTACGGCAGGGCGATCAAAGCGGATCAGAGTGTTTCGACGAGCGCTGTATTTTCACAATTCACGTCAGCGCCGCGCCTGCGGAAATAGGAAATTCTAGGTCCAACCACGCGTTGTAAACGCGTATGCACCCCGCTGAGATGAGCCGTGAGTTCCGGCAAGGTCATGTTGGAAGTAACATGTGTGCGGAAGAGCGCAAACGGGTTCATTTCCTGACCTTCCCAGTGTTCCACATTAAGAAAGGCACAGGAGTAGCCCGCTTGCCGCGCGAGCCGGAATTCGCGATCGCCCATGGTGGCAACATTGCCAAAAGGATACGCTAATGCCCAGACGGCCTTTCCAATCGCTCGCTCGATTTGAAGCTTGCCCTCGTGAATCTCGCGGCATGCCTCTTGCTCATTCGATACGGCCAGGATCGGATGCGTGCGGGTGTGCGCCCCAATGGTCATTCCCGCGTCCGAAAGGCGCTTGAGTTCAAGCAGGTTCAGGAGCCGGTAGCGCTTTTCGAACTTCGCGGGCAGACTCCCATGGCGGACGCGAAACTCCTGCATCCAGCCGGATCGAGCCTCCGCATCGAATTTGGAGGCAAGTCGCACGGCGCTCCACCACCAATCCTGAAAACTCCTCGCGCCATTTCCGTTGGCATCTTCCGGAAGAAACTGTGATGCCGCACTGGCCGAGCTCTGCCGGCGCATCAGGTGATAGAGCTCTTCGAACCAGAGCATGCCGGGTTCTTCAGAGCAGGAAGTTGCGGTTACAAAAAAGAGACAAGAAACTCTTTCTTCCTGCAGGACCGCGAGCATCTCGGTGAGCGGGTGATACAGCCCATCATCGCAGGTAATGAGAACGGCGCGAGGCGGAAGTGGCTTTCCTTGCTCCACGGATTCCCGAAACTTTTCGGGTTCGATGATGTCGTAATGAGCCTTTAGGAATCTAAGCTGGTCGCGGAAAACCTCAGGCGCAACCAGGTGCCCATCGAGGAAGGCGTCCTCGGAGGAATATCGGCGCGGAATGACGCCGTGATAGTTCACTACCGCAAATCCGCTGGGCGGCATGCTGTGATTAAACCATCCGGTGCGGTGCAACGCCGGATAGACTGCACGCTTCAGTAATGGACTGGCAAGCCGCATGTGGGAGAAAACTGGAGCCATTCTACCAGCGCAGAGTGCTTCAGGCTCTTAACTAATGCGGCACTGGCCAGATATCTAATCTGTATCCTTCTTCAGCTTACCTGCAAGTTTCCTTATCTCTTTTTCCCGCGTGATATTCACGATGCCTTTGGCGTCGTCGAGCAGGCTTTCTTGCAATAAGTTCATAAGCCGCAGCTTGAGCTTTGCACGTTGGACGACGACTTGTGGAACCCGCAGAACCTCCGGTTGTGAACATGTCAGAGCGCCCCCACTGAACGCAGCCGATCGATTCGGTCGTGAGTTTCCCGATAGAAACTCCAACGTCTGTGCGCCAGCGAGAGCAGAAGCAAGGGCAACAAATAACGCCAGGACCGCTTTTGCCACATCTCTACCTCCCTTGCGTTTCCGCAAACCGCGGGAATGATTGCATTGCTTCACTCCCAGCGCAGGGAGAAGATGAGCCTTTCGATGACGCCGTTGTTCACTACAGCAAGCAATTGTCAGCTTTAATGTTCTTCTGGTAGCAGTCTGAACAATCCCCGGCAGAAACGACTCCTCGGAATCGCTCGCTCATCGAAGGGCGGAGAGATGCCCCGCCTGAAAGCGGCCACGGGAAGCAGAAAAATGCCCCACCCAAAAAATTCGCGGTTGTGCGAAGCGGGTGGGGCCTCCTCCCCGGAGAAAACTTGAGGCAAATCTGTGCTTGAGGAATTATCTAGTGGTTATCGTGGTCCCAGTCGTGCGTGGTCTCCCAGCGATGCTCTTTCCCATTCCACCACTGATGGTACCGATCCCAGCAACGTTGCCTCTCGGCATTCAGGTCGTGGCGGCGATCCTCCGCTTCCCGGCTGTGCTCGCCGTTGTCATGAATGGCTTTGTCCAATCGGGCTTCGGCTTTTTCCACGGCATGTTGGCACTTGGCGCGATCATCGGCATGCGCTACCGGTACTGCAACAAACCACGAAAGCGCCGCCACCACCACTGCCGCCACTGCGGTTTTTCCTAATCGTTGAAGCAAGGCTTCCTCCTCCTTTTGTACGGCACGCATCGCCGTTTATCTGACCCTCGGGGCCCGAACATTCCACGAGATTCTAAGTGCATCGCTATTACATTTCGATACAGTCGTTACCGTATGAAAGATCAATTCACAGGCAATTAACGTTGCGGACTGCCTTAGCGAACGTTTTACCCATCGGCGATCCGTCTGAGCGCACGGTCTCCAATGTTTCGTGTCAGAATACGGTCTACTCTGTAAAGCGGCTCCCCAGCGGCCGTGTGTTTGCGCAATCTTTACCCTTCTCTACTCATAAATACGTTCACCGTGGCATACTTCCTCATCCAAAGACCATGACCGGGAGAGAACGCAACCTCGAACTGCACGGGTACTGTGAAAACTAATGCGCCACACACCGCGAGAATTGTTACAAGCTTTACGCGTCGCTCTTCACGACCGGAGGAGCTTGCCAATGCCGCAGTTTCTCCTGCTTCTGGCTGCATCAGTTTGGCTGCTTCAGGGATGTTCGCGAAAGCCGGCCGCCCCAGCCCCCGATGGAGCCGCTTTGTTCACCAAAAGATGCGCCAACTGCCACGAAGCGAATAATGACACGCGCGCTCCGGCACCGGAAGCTCTGCGGCAGATGACGCGGTCCTCGATCCTGGCTGCCCTCGACTCAGGCCGGATGAAATGGGAAGGGAAATTCCTCTCCAAGGCACAGAAAAAGGCGATCGCCGATTATCTGGGCACACCGGAAACCACGGAAGCGCAGATGACAGGCTTTTGCGCTCGCGACCTCGACCCGCCCGCGAATCCCCCGGTCTGGAATGGCTGGGGAGGGAGTCCGCAGAACAGCCGGTTTCAGCCTGCCGACGCTGCGGGGCTAAGCCGGGAGAATCTGAAAAATCTCAAGTTGAAATGGGCTTTCGGCTTTCCCGGAGCCGCTGCTACATTCGGCCAGCCGACTTCGTATCAGGGACGGCTTTATGTCGGCAGCGAAGATGGCGATGTGTATGCGCTCGATTCAGCCACCGGCTGTCTCTGGTGGCGGTTCAAAGCGTCCGCCACGGTAAAAACGGCGATTTCGGTCGGAAATAAAGGCAGTGCCGCCTTCTTTGGAGATACCAACGGCTTCGTCTACGCGCTCAAGATCTCCGATGGTTCGGTACTTTGGAAAACCCACCCCGATCCCCATCCCGCCGCTAGAATTACCGGCTCTCCCCTGCTCGTCGGCGAGCGTCTGTACGTTCCATTTTCCTCCGGAGAAGAGGGCGCTGCCGCTGATCCCAACTATCCCTGCTGCACGTTTCGCGGCAGCGTGGCGGCGCTCGAAACGGCAAGTGGAAAGCAGCTCTGGAAAGCCTATACGCTAACCGAAGAACCGAAGCCTACGCGCAGGAGCGCTCAAGGCGTGCAGTACTGGGGACCGTCTGGCGCAGCGGTATGGTCAACCCCCACCGCAGATGTGAAGCGCCACGTGATCTACGTCTCTACCGGGAACAACTATTCCGGTCCGCCGACGACATCCTCTGATGCGGTGATTGCCTTCGACCTGCGCTCAGGTAAGAAACTGTGGTCCCGCCAGTTCACTCCCGCCGATCTGTGGAACGCCGGTTGTGTGGCCGAGAAAAAAGACAATTGCCCGCAGCAACGCGGAGACGACTACGACTTTGGCGCCCCACCCATTCTGGTCACGCCGAAGGGCGGCCACGATATCCTGCTTCTCGCGCAGAAATCCGGAATTGTCTACGCCATCGATCCCGACCATCGCGGCAGGCTGCTCTGGAAAACCCGCATCGGCAAAGGCGGGCCACTGGGCGGTATTGAGTGGGGAGGTGCAGCGGATCGTCGCTACGGCTACTTCACGCTCTCCGACTACGATTTCGATAATCCCCTCGCCGGTGGGGGCGTCTTTGCTCTCGACCTTCGTAACGGAAAACGAGTCTGGTACGTTCCGCCGCCCCGGCCAGCTTGCCTGGGCCAATTCGGGTGCAGCGCCGCACAAATGGCCCCTCCCACGCTGACCCCCGGCATCGTATTTGCCGGCTCGCTCGACGGCCATCTGCGCGCGTACGATACGCGGGATGGAACGGTTTTATGGGACTTCGACACAGCGCAAGAGTTTAAAACCACAAACGCCATCAAAGCCCACGGAGGGTCGTTAAACGGCGCCGGGCCAGCCATTGTGAGCGGAATGGTTTATGTGAATACCGGCTATACGAATGCGCTGGCGGGAAATGTGTTGCTGGCGTTTTCGAGCGATGCGAAGTGAGGCGAAGGGGGTGGACTGCCTTTGAGAGTGGCCCTCTCTATTGGCAGGAAGCCGGCACTCTGATGTGAACCACGAGCCCCGGCTCAGCTGTGATGTTTGTCGGTTCAGAGACGCAGTGGCCGTAAGCTGCGGGTTGATTTGAAAAGCCAAAAAGTTGAACTTGGTACGCTCCTCCGCGAACGCCGTAAAGCGGGACGGTCTTATCGGTGGCGTTCCATCGCTCTGAGTCGTTGATGTAGTTTGAGCTGATAAGCTCGATATCCCACGAAAACTTTTGCGTGTTAATGGGGGGGTCCGGAGCCACCACAACCGGCACGAGTGGCAATGTGTCCGGATTGAAGTCGAGGCGGCCACCGCCGGCGAGCAGGTGATTCGCGATTCGAATATGAGCGGCCTTCTTGCGGTCGTATGTGCTCCGGTAGTAAAACTCGGCCGCACCCGCGATCGAACTCGTAAATGCAAGTAGATATGCTCCGTCGGGGACGTGGCTGAAATAGAATCG
>CAVQHS010000010.1:0-181803 GCA_963712385.1 uncultured Acidobacteriaceae bacterium | reverse complement strand
CCGGCCCCCCCGCTTTCGACTTTCACTCCAGGGGCTCAATGCAGCAAAGACATAAGCGCAAGGATGGCGAAGAACACGCCGGAGAGCCTAACAAAAAGCATTACCTTCGGGGCAGCCGATGGCGCTACTGATCGCCCGGCAGGCCAGACGTGTTCAAAGACCGCCACAGCCTTTGCCGGGAACACGGCCATAAGGATGCCTGCTACGATCACGAAAATCGAAAGGGCAGTCAACGCAGGCGTCGGAGAGTTAGGCAGCGTCCCGGCAACCGGGTCCGCCGTGTGGATCACCGCTCGTCCCGTGAGCACAAGATAAATCTTTGAAGCTGCTACGTAGGCGAACCAACAGCCCACGGCAAAAATCACCAGCCCCGAAACACGGTTACCGAACCGTATGAAGGGATGCAAGCGTTTGGCGCTGGGCTCGGTCCAACGGCCAGCGAAGCTCATCGCCTCTGTAAGTTTTTCCCATCGCGCAGGGAGAAAGCACATCATGAATCCCCAAACGCCCGCGAACAAACCGATTAACAGCATCATCACAAGAATCGGCATAGATTCCTCCATCCAGCCTTTCTACGGAATGGTCGTGCACCCGCCGATCGTGTACGAACCTGACAAGCCGATCCCAGACACCGAGGGACCGCCTACGTTCCCGGAGGAACTAAATGTTCCCTGATATCCCAAGAAAAAGTTAGACCCAAAGGAGTAACTTGGGCCACTAATCACTCCCTGCCAATTGCCCATACCGCTGCCATTGTTCAAAATTCCCACAGTGACGGCTTTGGTAGGTGGAACGGACGCTCCAGCTCCTACACTTCCGCAGATCGTACCCGTCGAGGCTTGGTAGGTAATCTGCCCAGCAAATATTTCATTAACTGAGATCGTGATTGGATGCGATTTGAGGTAGTTCAATGCCTGTTGGAACCACGAAGGCGAACCGTTGTTTGCGGCTACATCACCCGCGCCCGGAGCACCCAGGAGGGTCACTGGTCATTGCCTTTTCCAGTTACAATTTGAAACGTTCGCCACCCCGCCAACAACGCTGCTGCGCAACTCGTCGCCACGAATATGGAATGAAGATGCAGCGTGCCGGGCAAGTCGTATCCGTACTCGGGCAAAACCCCCGCCACAAATAGCAGGCAAATACTTCCCGTCAAGACCAAGACCCCTTTTTCCAGCCCGATTGATGTCCTTCGTACCGCTAGGAAAGCCAGAACAGCGAGAAACACCATACCGATTACTTGAGAGATAATGATTAAAGATGGAGCCGTACGCAGCGGTGCGCGCTTCTTCGCGGTATGAAGCAAAAGAAACGATGCATTTATTGCGTACACACAAAACAGATAGACGTATGTGCTCTTTGTCCTAAACAATTGCATCGTATCTCCGACAGTCGGGTCGAATTATAATCAGTGGTAAATCTCCCCCGTGCATTCTTGATTGGCTTTGGCCATTGCCCCAACATCCATCGCCCCAGCCGTCCCGACGAACACGAGGCCGACTCCAGTGGCCCCTAACCCACTTCGCAGCGCCAAAATTGCCCCTGCATTAATGAAGCCATAGGCCGTCCATCCTTGTCCGTCTTCCTCATCGGTAATAGTCTCTACCACAGAGTTGTACATACACCCAAGAAATGGGCGGGTGGCCCTGCCTTTCTGTGTTTTTCCTTCCCATTCCGGTACTGCGGGTGCCCCGTCCTTGCGTTTTGTGCAAGGGCGGGTACGATGCTGCCCTGTACCATGGGATTTGTCGTGCCCAGCGGCCTGCATCGCACTTACGGTGCCCATCACCTGCACTTTGTCACCTGTTCCTGCTACCAGCGCTTGCCGTTGTTCAACGCTGCACGCAGCCGAGACTGTTTCCTCTCGACTCTAGAACAAACCCGCCAGCGTTATCGCTTCGTCGTCGTCGGATATGTGGTCATGCCGGAGCACATCCACTTGCTCATCACCGAACCGGAGGTGGGAACGCCCTCCACTGTAATGCAGGTGTTGAAGCAGCGAACGGCGCATGCTTTGTTACCCAAACGCGAAAGCCGCGACCGGCGCCAGCGTAGCTTATTCGCAGACGAGGTGCAGCACCGCGCCTTCTGGCAGGCGCGCTTTTACGACTTCAATGTTTGGACCACTAAGAAACGCGTGGAGAAGCTGCGCTACACGCATCGCAATCCTGTGAAGCGGGGACTGGTCGAGTTGCCGGAGCAGTGGCGTTGGAGCAGCTACCGCTTCTATCTTCTCGGTGAGATTGGGCCGGTGCGCATCAATGAAGGTTGGGCCGAGATTTCGTTTCGGGGTCGGGCCGCGTAAGGCCGTTACTGCAGGCGTTCGTGGTACCCGCCCTTCGCACAGAACGCGAAGGACGGGGCACCCACCTTTTTCATGAAATGGGACTGGTTTCCGAAGTTGGGCGGAAATCTTGTCAAGGGGGTGACACGATATATTTTCGAGTTATGTGGTTGAAGGCGTTCGGAATATAAAGTCGGGAATTGTGTCCTTTTTGCCCCCTGCGATTTGCTATTCTGGAAGTATAGAGAGAAAAAATTGGTAAAGAAGGCGCGGCCATGGGTCGCGCCTTTTGCGTTTGTGGGTTTGGCGGCTAGAAGCAGATTCCCTTCGGCGCGCTTCGCTTGCTCAGGGCAGGCTCTCACCCGCGCTCTCGCGCGCGTTCGGAATGACAAACATCTTGGCTATCGGCGCGGCTGAAGCCGCGCCCTTTTAAATCAGTGCTGTTCTTGTTGGGGGCGAAGTTGATGGGGAAACGGCGGGGGTTGTTTGGGTTCAAGACGTTTTCGGAGCGGGGCGCTTGGGTGGAGATGCTGTTTATGGCGGCGGCGTCGTTCCGGGGATATCGGGTGCTGAAGCCTTGGGGAGAGGCGTTGCCTTACGACGTGGGGGTTGAGGTGGAGGGTCGGCTGATGCGGGTGCAGGTGAAGTCTACCAGCAACAAGCATGGCGCAGGCTATGTGTGCGAGTTTACGCACTCGCGTGGAGGGCGGATTCGGAACTACAGGGCGGAGGATCTGGATATTTGCGCGGGGTATGTCATCCCGAGAAAGGCGTGGTACATCATTCCGGCGCACCGCGTGACCGAAGGCGGCAAGCCGGGGATTACGCTGTGCCAGTTTGCCGGCGCGCGGCAACCTCCCAAGTACGAACACTATCGGGAAGCGTGGGAATTGCTGAGGAAGGACAGGAGCGGGTTGACGCAAATGTAGGTTGTGAAGGGGCTGGCCCACCTTAATTTGTTATCCGGTCCCGAGAGTGGTGATTTGAATTAGACTGGGGCCGAACTCCCGTGCCGACAACAAACACCTGTGATGCGGCAAAGAAATGGGCCATCCTGACATGGCAAGAAAAATGTGCTTGTGTCTGGCATGCCAACAGGTCCAGAATTATTTTTTCGGTGGCTTCGCCTGTGGAGGCGCATATGGGAACGAGCCATCACAAGCACCACGACTGCCGGTTGAGAATAATCCTGAACTCACATTGCCTGGCCCTTAGCGCCCTATTGATAATCCTGTTTTCCGCCGCGCTCGCGCGAGCGCAATCGCCAACTTGCCGTCATTGCCCGGCCTTGAGTACGGTCCCTGTGAACTTGCCCAAGGTTCCCGATGACCGCGTTGTTGTGGACAAGGGTGATTCCCCCGAGGGTAGGGGTAAACAAAGGCTGTGTTCCATTCAGCCCTTCCTTGGACTCGCAAGTGTTGCGACCGTCGATAGTCTGGAGGTTCCTCCCAAGGCGCAGAAAGAGTACCTCGCTGCCTGTTCGGCCATGAAGAACAATAGACTTGCTGCGTCGGAGCAGCACCTGAGCAAGGCAGTCAAAATCTACCCTAAGTATGTTCCGGGATGGGTAATGCTCGGCCAGACCTTGGAGGCGCAGCGACAACCAGACCGGGCGCGTAGCGCCTGTTCGCGGGCATCGGACGCCGATCCGAATTATGTGCCGTCATATCTCTGTTTGGCCGAAATCGCCGGACGGGAAGAAAAATGGGGCGAGGTATTGCGCTACACAACCCGGGCACTGGAACTCGATTCGACGTATAACCCTTATGCCTATTTCTTCAGTGCTATCGCCTACTTCAATCTCAATCAATTCGCGGAAGCCGAACAACGAGCCCTGAAGGCCGAAGAATTGGACCGGGACCACCATGAACCGCGAGTCCAATTTCTGCTGGGACAGATCTACAAAGCAAAGAATGATCCCACGAACGCCGCGGCTCAACTTCGTGAATATCTGAAATATGCGCCGAACGCGCAGGATTTAGAAACTGTGAAGAAGGATTTGGCAAAGCTGGAGAATGGGAACTGAAAATAAGTATTCGGGCTGGCCCAGCTTTCCCTTCTGCGTGCACCGCTGCGGAAGAGGCTGCCCCGGCTTTGCATCAGTTGCAAAGCCGGGAACCACGGACCTCGCCCTCCGCAACCGTTAGTAGGGCGCGCCTCCTATACTTCGTCTTAGTCGCCGCTCGCTCTCGACAAGCCTCATCCACACGATGGGGCGCAGTTTGCTGAGAAGATCAAAGGAAGGCAAACGCCAGCGGGAGATTCCTCGGCCCGCCCGTGAAAACGCGGGCCTTCGGAATGACGCCTCCCGAGTAGCCCAACGCTGTTGTGGTCTGCGCAAGGGCAAGCCCACAAAATCTTTAGTAATTAGCGGGGATTGGGCGGAGAAACCATAGTTGCTAATTGAGATTGCGCGAACAAAGGCAGGGTTTTGCTAGCACCAAGAGCAGCCGAAGCAACTGACGAAGCTTAGCTTGGGAGGAACAAGTGCGTGGTACCCGCTACCCTGCCAAACGAGTCTAAGGAGATTGTATGAAATACAAAACGTTAGGGATTGCGGCTGTAGTGACTGTACTTAGTGTGCTTGCCCTCGCGCAGCGTAGCTCGACGCAGGCACACGTTCATGTCATCAACAACACCAACCATTCCGTCCGCGTTACCGTAGACGGCAATGCATTTGGAAGTTTGCAGTACATCATTCCGAATGGAATGGACGACGACTTTGTGTCGCCGGGTACGCATCACTACCGGGCGGTCGCCACTGACAAGCCCAGTCTGTATGTCGAAAGAGATTTTACCTTTTCGGCCGGCGATGACAAGGCATGGACGCTCACGACGGTGTGGACAGAACAATGAGTTTGATATAGGGGATGGCCCAGCTTTGTTCTCTGCATTGCGCAGCCGCGAAGAAGGCTGCCGCAGCTTTTGCTTTTTTTGCAAAGTTGGGCGCCGTGCGGACCCCGCCGCCATGTTCATTAGTCACATCCCGAACCTCAACGTCCCGTGCTGGAACTGGCTTGTGCCTAACGGGCTTCATCGTTACTACGGCGCAGGCTACGTGCATTTCATCACTACCAGTTGCTACCAGCGGATGCCGGTACTGGCTAAGCCGACTCCAGAACCTCCACTTAAAGATCGCGATGCTGCACCCAGGGGTTCCCCGGCGGCTGAAGCCGCATTCACTTTGCGGGACTTTACGGCGCGACTGAAGTCGCGCCCTTTCAAAGCAAGTTCCAGATCAACACTACTTCCTCAAGCGCTCCATGAAGAGCGGAAAGCTGAGCTCAGAGCGCCGATTCTCCCTACTTTGTCCGCACCGCAGAGAATTCAATTCCAAAACAGAAACCTGTCCGATTGCGAACGATACCGGCAACACGGACGGTCGCACCGCCCGATGTCTCAAACTCGATTTCCATCTCCTCGCCTGGCTGCCGATTAACCCCACCATAGATCTCCATGCCGGAGCGGCTTAATTCACAAATTAATCCGGGCACAACTATGTTTGGCGTCTTTGGATTTACCGCGATGAGGACAGGAAGGTGCACATGATAACGTGGCCATCGGCGAGTGTTGATCGAGTTCATCTCGAGTTACGTGTTCAAACGCGATCTACCTGAGCAAGCCGGGATGCAGCAGGTAAGCCGCAGTAACCAGGCCGAGCGTAAGCAGGCCGAGCGCCTCCGCTCGACCGAACCGCCAGCGCAGGCTCTCTGTTTCCCGCGCCGACGCCGCCCGTAGTTTCTCAATCCAAACCTGGTCGAATTTGTTCTGGCTTGACTGCTCCCAGATGAGCGCGCCGAGGCGGCGGTGATCTTCGGACGCGAGCGAAACGAAGCGGAATGGTTGCAACGCGTCGTTGATCGGGCACAACATCTCGGCGGCGCCAAGCACCGAACCGCATCCGGTCAAAAACATCAATTTGACACGCGATCCCTGAATGAGAGCCTGGGGAACCGAAAGTAGACCACCGGTGAGGGAAATTACCTGTAGGCTGGCTCCTATGCGCTGGCCGGTTGAAAACCGGAGCACCGCCGGAGTATTGCCTTCAAGGCGAACGCGCGGTACGCGCCAAGGAGCGCGGGGTTGGGGAGGACTGCTCATAAACCTGACCAAGTATTTAACCTAAGACGTTACCAACAGAAGATTACCTAGGTGCCCTGTCCCTCGGTCTCTCGACTGTTGAACCGGGGACTGGCGCGGGGCGACCCCCAATCGTTGGAGGATGCCCAGCTTTGCTTCTTTTTGGCACCACAGACCTCGACACTTCCGGGTCAAGCGGCTTCCCCGCGCCTAAACGAGAGACGCCCCCGGCGGCGAAAGCCGCATTCACTTTGCGGGACTCTACGGCGCGGCTGAAATCGCTCCCTTTCAAAGGGTGAAGTCTACCAGCCAAACGCCGGCACCGCCTGGCCGCCGCGCGATAGACTTGCAATCAGCCGATGCTGCGATTTCACCAACTGTCCGGCCTCTACGCTATCGTGCGCCTTGCTCCGCATGCGGATGTTCCCGGATGGGCGAGCTTTGGGCGGGACAAGGGGTTCGTGTCCATCACACGCACGGACGACGAACTCTCTGTCGTCTCTCCGCTGGAGAATGTTCCGATGGAACTCATATCGGGGCCGCGGTGGATTTGCGTGAAGCTCGAAGGTCCCTTCCCGTTCTCGCAAACTGGAGTGCTGCTGTCGTTCATCGAACCGCTGTCGAAGAACGGCATTCCGATCTTCGCCATGTCGACCTACGACACGGATTATGTTTTGGTGCCGGAGGAATTTGCCGGGCGGGCACTCGCGGCGCTCAAGGCCGCCGGCCACGAGCGTATGTGACGCGGAGTGCCAGGGGGCGGCAGGAGATACCTCGGCCCGCTGGTGAAAACGCAGGCCTTCGGAATATGACGCCGTAATCGGGTTGGCATTCACCTGCGCACAGAAGAGCGACTTGCAGTTCGAATCATCGCCGATACCATTCGCGCTACCGAATCCACCAAATGCTGGCCCGACGCTGCGCTGGCCGCACTTCCATGATGTAATAAATGTACACATTCATGCCATCTACCCTTACCAAACTGCGCCGGCGGGCTAAGGCTTTGCACCGCAACTTGCGCGGATCGGCTATGGCTGCGCGGGCTTTCGCTTCTACCGATCATCCTTTGCTGGCGCACATTATTCCGGTGCGGCGGTGCAATCTAGCTTGCACTTATTGCAACGAGTTTGACGATTTTTCGAAGCCGGTGCCTACCGACGAAATGTTTCGCCGCATCGATAAGCTGGGCGCGCTGGGGACTGCTGTGGTCACGATTTCTGGCGGTGAGCCGCTGCTGCATCCTGACCTCGACGACGTGATCCGGCAGATTCGCGCGAATGGGATGATTGCGGGATTGATCACGAATGGATATTTGCTGGTCGCCGAGCGCATCCAGCGGCTGAACCGGGCAGGCCTCGAGTGGTTGCAGATTTCGATCGACAATGTGAATCCGGATGAGGTTTCGAAGAAGAGTTTGAAGGTGCTAGATAAGAAGCTGCAACTGCTGGCCTTGCATGCGGATTTTCATGTGAACATCAATTCCGTAGTTGGTAGCGGCATACATCATCCGCAAGACGCGCTGACTATCGGCAAGCGGGCCATCGAACTTGGTTTCACTTCAACCATCGGGATCATTCATGACGGCAGCGGGCAACTGCAGCCGCTGGGCGAGGAAGAGCGGCGGATTTATGAGGAAGTGAAGTCGTGGGAGAAGCGCAGCTTTACGCGAATTAATGCTTTTCAGGACAACATCGCGCAGGGCTTGCCGAACGATTGGCGGTGCCGGGCTGGGGCGCGTTATCTCTACATTTGCGAGGATGGGTTGGTGCATTACTGCTCGCAGCAGCGCGGGTATCCGGGCGTGCCGCTGACGACCTATTCACGCGACGACATGCGGCGCGAGTATCTCACCGAGAAAGGCTGCGCGCCGCATTGCACGGTTTCGTGCGTGCATCAGGTTTCGATCTTCGATAGCTGGCGCGGACGGCAGCAGCCCGCGCCGTCGATTCCAGCAGTTGCCCCCAGCAGTCTCGTTCAAATCAAATAAAAACAGCGCTCACCCGGCTACTTCTTCGGCTGCGCGCTCGGAGGCAGAATTCCATTCAGCCGCAGGTACATGGCTGCCGTGGAATAGTGATCAGCCCAGCCGCTGGCCAGGATTAGCGCTGCCATGGCGCGCGGTGCCTGGCGACCGCCGAACAGCTCGATGCTGTCACCGAGCTTGGAATCGTCCATCTTGCCCAAGGCGTCATTGCAAAAATCATAGGAGGCGGTTGCGGCGGCAAGAAGCTTGTCCTTCGGATCGGTTTCCTTCGCTTCCTCGACTTTGGGCGCGGGAACGTCAGCGGCTTTAGCGCAGAAGGAATTGTTGAAGCCGATGATGTGAACCACTAAATGCGCGAAGGTCATCTGTTCGGGGGTGGGCTTGTAATTGAACTTATCAGCCGGCATGGCGGTGATGGAACCGAGCGTATTGGTTCGCGAGCGCGGCAGCAATAAGCGCAGCGAAGTAGCTACGGGATCTTTGGTGGGCCCGGCTTGTGCCGGCGTGGATGCGGAGCCTTGCGCGAAACTAAACGGAACCACCAGGATAAGCACACACAGAGAGAGGGCGGTTTTCACAGTGATCCTCCAATGAACCGTTAGACGCAAAAGTTATCGAATCGTTTCGACATTTTCCACGGTCGTTTTGGCTACGAGAACGCCGACCCAATCGCCGCACCTGCCAGCGCGAATACGATCCACCATCCAAATACGATGCCGTATGCAGTTCCCTTCTTTACCTTGCTGACGCAGGTGAAGCCGATCGCGGTCAAAACCAGCGTCCAGATCAGGAAGATGTCCAGGTTCGTCGCCAGACTATAGAGAAACACGTTGTCGGCGGGGTTCATAAAATAACCCGGATTCGTGGCGACAGGATTCTGGAAGGAGAACGAGTCCGGACTCATTCCAGCCGCGACCGAAAGCAAGGCCAGCAAAGTTTTCAACAGGAGAGGCAACCCCGCGTAAACCACAATGGCCAGCGAGACCTTATAGGAAACGTCGGCTCCGGCAGCAACTTTGAAAGTGGCAAACAGACAGAGTGCGATGATCAGCCAAATGATGAGCGTGATCACCGGAAACACGTAGGAAATTACGCCCGTCATTTTTGCGCCGCTTTCCAGTCGAGCTTCGCGCTGATCGGGCGGGAGTTTCTCCAGGCGCTCTTGGGTTTTCGGCTGCGACTGCATCTGGTTTTCCATGATCTTGCGGAAACCGATCTTCTGCCCTGCGGTGTAAACAAAAACGCAAGAAATGATGACCATCAGCAGAAACGGCGCCCACCATGCGGCGCTGCGCCGCAGGTCGGTGAAGGTTTTTGAGGGGGCGATGAAGGTATCGATGATGCGCGCAGTTTGGGAGAGCGGAGCCGACTCCGGAGCGGGCACGAGAGCGGATACAGGCGGGAGCGGAGCAGTTGCCATTGTTACCTCCTTTGACGATGCGCGGCAGGGACGCGAAGGCATTCTAGCTGGGAGGCAGCGGAGAAACAAGCAAGTCCCGAGCCTGTCGCGGTTAAGATAATCCGATGCAGAACGTGACTCCGTTAGCCATTGGCGCGCTCGCGGTGGAACTGGCTCCAGCGGTGCTGTTTGGTTTCGCAGCTGAGCGGGTAGCGCTCGCGGTGGCGCGGTGGCCGGTGGCTCTGCGCATCGTTTTTCCTGCGCTGTTTGTCGCGCCTTATCTCATGGTGTCGCTTTCGGCGCACATCTTTCGCTGGGAATGGTGCGTGCTGTATGCGGGATTGCCGGTGGCGATTGCCTGGCTGCTGCTGCACGCTTCGGCGACCGATCCCGATCAGCGCGGCGATTGGCGGGATTATTTCGTTCTGCTGGTTGTGGGGCTGGCGGTCGATCTGCGCTGGTTTGAAGCGGCCTGGCCGAACGGGCTGCGTGCTTTAAACGAATTGTTTCTGGTGGATGCGGGACTGTATGGCTTTCTGGCGATCCGGCAGTTAACCGGGACGGGGTTTAACTTTTGTTTGCGCTGGAGCGACTGGAAGACCGGGCTGCGGGAGTTGGCTTTTTTTGCGCCTCCGGTGCTGGTGCTGGGCATTGCTCTCGGATTCATTCATCCACATCGAAACCTGCCTGGGCTCGGCAGCGCGCTGTTACGCTGGATTGCAATCTTCTTCTTCACCGCTGTGCCCGAGGAACTCTTTTTTCGCGCCTGGGTGCAGAACCTGTTGGAACGCCGTGTGGGGCGGCGGGCGGCTCTTGTGCTTGCGTCAGTTGTGTTCGGCCTGTCGCACTTCAACAAGCGCTTGGGTTCGAACGCGCATTTCAACTGGCAGTACGTTTTATTGGCCACGATCGCGGGAATTTTCTACGGCCGCGCCTGGCGCGACAACCGGCGCGTGCCAGCCTCCACCATCACTCACACCAGCATCGACTGGATGTGGGGATTGTGGTTTTGAGATGCTAACCGAGCGGGGTCGCAGAATATCCCAAGGGTGATACCATTCACGGCAGGAAAGATCGCGAAGGGGTTCACATCCAAACTTCCATGTCCCCTCAGCCTCTCAGTCCGGGCGAATCCTTGTGGCCCAGCCTGCCCCTCGATGCATGGCAGGACACCTACGCCACGCTTCACATGTGGACGCAAATCGTGGGCAAAGTGCGCCTCGCGCTAAGCCCGCGAATAAATCACTGGTGGGAGGTTACGCTGTATGTAAATTCGCGCGGGCTTACGACATCGGCGATCCCCTACCGCGGCGGCAATTTTGAAATTCAATTCGACTTCATCGACCACACGCTGGCGATTCAAACCAGTTGGGGTACGGCGCAAACGATGCCGCTCAGAGCGCAAACAGTCGCCGATTTCTATGCCGAATTCATGGCTGCATTGGGCAAGCTCGACATCGATGTGAAAATTTGGAGCACTCCCGTGGAAGTGCCAGATCCGATACCGTTCGAAAAAGACACGAAACATGCTTCCTACGCTCCGGAATATGCTCATCGCTTCTGGCAGATCTTGATTCTGTCGCAGAACGTTTTTCAGGAGTTTCGAGCGCGCTTCATCGGCAAATGCAGCCCAGTGCATTTCTTTTGGGGCAGCTTCGATCTGGCGGTGACGCGCTTCTCCGGCCACCGCGCTCCGGAACGTCCCGGCGCGGACGCGGTCACTCGCGAGGCGTATTCGCACGAGGTGATCAGCGCGGGTTTCTGGCCGGGCGGCAGCGGAGTCAAGGGCGCAGCATATTACGCCTATGCGGCTCCTGAGCCCAGCGGTTTTGGCCAGCAGCCTGTCGAGCCGGCGAAGGCGTTTTACGATCCCCAGATGAAAGAGTTTCTGTTGATGTACGATGACGTGCGCGGCACCGAGTCACCGCGCGACACCTTGCTCGCATTTTTGCAAAGCACGTATGAAGCGGGTGCGAACATCGGAAAGTGGAATCGCAAGGAATTGGAACGCATCTGAACGGTAAGGCAAGCGGAGAAAATCAAATGTCAGCCAACTGTAAGCATCTCGACCAGATCAAAATCACGAGTACGAACACGCACGTGTGTGAAGAGTGCGTGAAGATGGGCGATACATGGGTTCACCTGCGGCTGTGCATGGTATGCGGAAACGTGGGCTGCTGCGATTCGTCGAAGAATAAACATGCCTCCAAGCATTTTCGGCATGTGCACCATCCCGTGATGCGCTCGATTGAGCCGGGAGAGAAGTGGATGTGGTGCTATGTGGATGAAGCTATCGTCGGCGAAGCGGCCGCTTGATTAGCGTGAGAAAACCACGCCATGAGGCGCGCCCGTGCCCTTCCAACCCTGTGGCCACTCGCGGTTCGCGAAATTGAAGCCGGCCTTGCCATCGCTATCGTGGAAGCCTTCGTCGATGGAGAGAGCGCCGGTTGCCGGATCGAACTCCAGTAAGTAAAGGCGCTCCTGGCCCGAGGGACCGGGGGTAACAACAATGCGATTGGTCTTCGCGTCCCAGCCGGTCCAGTGCGGCCGGAAGCTATCGCCGAACTTCACCCGCGAGACCTCAACCGGCTTGGTTGCGTTCGCAATGTCGAGCACGATTGCGGAATGAATGTTGGGCGCGGTTTGAATCAAGTAATGGCCGATGATGGTTGGCACTCCGCACCAGTTGCCGGGAATGTTGTAGACAACCTGCGAGCGTGGATGGTCGGACTCGATTTCCGTGATGCGCTCCAGTCCGCACCCCAGCGTTTGCACAAACACCGATCCATCCGGCCCGAGACGCGGCTCCTCCGGACTGATCTGCGCATAGCGGTTCTGCCCTACGTCGAAATATTCTGTCTTGAGCAGCTTCAGATCGGAAAGCTGCCAGACCTGGTAGGTCACACCGCGGAAGATATCGCGGAGATCCATGGACGAGTTGGTGGTGACGGCACGGTCGATCTTAGGCAGGATGACAAGGCCGTAGAGCGAGAGCAGCGCATCCGGAAACGCTGGGTCGGCGCTGCTTGACGAGCGGATAACGTTACCCGCATCGTCGATTTCAACCAGTCCGCCGCTTTCTCCTCCCGCGCCGGATTGCATATCGTGGTGCGAATGCTGAAAAGTGGCAAGGACATGGCCGTTGGGCAAGCGCAGATACGAATGCGGGTGCATGTATCCGGCCATGTCAGTAAACGAGACGGCGATTTTCGGGTGCAGCGGGTCGCGCAAATCGAAGATAAACGTGCGTCCGGCGTCGTGGTCGTTGGCGAAAAGCATACCGCTCGCCGGCATGGTGTATTCGGTGTGGTGGACGTACCCGGTTTTCTGGTCCGTAGCCAGCGTGGTCAGCAGGTGTCCGTAGTTAGCAGAAGCAGGGTCGGCATCGATGACCGCGAGAAAATCGTTGCCTTTCGTTTCGGCATCTCCGGTCCAGGCAAAAAGGTAATGGCCGGTGGGACCGCTGTTTTCAGATTGGCAGGGCGCGGGCAGCGCAGCACAAGCCGCAAGCAAGAGGATAATGGCAAAGCGACGCATCGATTCTCCTTGGGTAAAGTCGATCGCTCAGAGGATACCGGTCGGCGCAGCTTCCGGGCAGAATCTGGCTTTTTAAAAAGAATGGCTTGCGGTTCGGGAGAACACAAGGCGGGAAAAAATTGAAAGGGCCGTGACATTGGTTATGCTCTAGCCGCCGCCTCCTGCGAGGGAGCCAACAGCGTGGACGCATGTACCGTCACAGCCCCTTGATGTAATCACTGCTTTCGCAGTCCCAAACCCCAACTGCCCCTCGCAGAGCCGTCGGTTCTTTTGCGGTTTGGCTGCCTTGCAAGTTGCCCTGCCCGGCTGATCACCCAGTTTACTTCGGGTCTGCAAGGTTTAATTCGCTGACCCTTTCAACCGTCGACGGAGATCACCTTAACAGAGCGTTCATAAAAGTCAACGCAAACTATTAGTGCAGTGCAAAGATCCAAGCCTGTGCATATCGAAAAGCGCATCTGCTTGTATTTTAATGATTTATCAATGTTCATTTTCAATCGGGACGGTTTTTTCACAAGATCTTGCACAGTTCCCAAAATCACAAAAATGTTGGCCAGGAATCAAATTTTACCTTGACGCAGAAACATTCTGAGCGCATGTTGCTACTAACAGCAGCGAACTCGATGTCGGAACTGGTGGCCTACGTGGACGGTGGTTCTCTGGGAAATCCGGGGCCTTCCGGCATTGGCGTCATTATCGATGGCTGCGAAAGCGGCCCCATTCGCATTTCCAAGTGGATTGGCCATCAGGATAATAATGTGGCGGAGTACGTGGCCCTGATGGAAGCGCTGCAATACGCGGTTTCCCAGAAGGCCCAGTCACTCCACGTTTATTCCGATTCCGAGGTCGTTGTTCGCCAAATGTGCGGCGAGTACACCTGCCGCAGTTCACGCCTCTATTCCCTCCACTGGACTTGCCGCAAGCTGGCGCGGGCTTTAAAGTTTTCCATTTCGCATGTGCCGCGCGAGAACAATGCCGAGGCAAATCGCCTGGCCAACACGGCTGTCCGGCGTCGGCGAATCGTCTAAACCGGACCATTCATTACTCCGCTGGTGACTTTCGTGCGCCGCCAATTGTTGACAGGGTGCTTTCGCCAAGCGAGACTCGATTTATCCGGACTTTCTAGTGGAGCCGCAGTGCGGCGGCAATCAGTTCTCGCCGCTCTGGCTCCGAGCTATGGCAAGCGTTGATCAATCTTCTCTTCTTGACCACACCGCTCCCTCGGCGGAGCAGAAGGGGAAGGTTTCGCGAAAAGCTCCCGGGCCAGCCGACACCGTCAGCGTTTCCGCGGCAATTGCCGCGGAGAATGCGCGACTGGGGACACCGGGGCTGACTATGCCGCGTTTTCCCGGCGAAGATTCCGGGCACTCCCTGGCCGAGCTGGCGCGAGCCGATCTCGACGCCGCCCTGCAGCTTCTCGCCGACCGCGCTCAATACATCACCGGTGCCAGCGGCGCTGCCATCGCCTTGCGCCGAGGCGAGCACAATGACATGCTGTGCCGCGCGCGGGTCGGTTCGAATGCCCCTGAATTAGGCGCACTGCTGTCCATGGAATACGGGCTGTCAGGTGAGAGCGTGCGCACGCGGCAACTCTTGCGCTGCGACGATGCCGAGCGGGATCCGCGGGTCAACCGCGATCTTTGCCGCGAATTGGACATTGCGTCCGTGGTAATTATGCCGATCCTGCAAGAACGGCAGGCACTTGGAATTTTCGAGCTTCTTTCCGGCAAAGCGAACGCGTTTAACGAGCGCGATCTTTCCGCCTTGACGAGGCTCGCGGAGATGGTGGTCACGGCGTTAAGGGACTCCGGCCTGGAAGTGGGAACGATTGCGCCAGCGAAGCTCACCACCGAGCAAAAGCCAACGGCGAAGGTGGCCGACGGTTGTGCAGACCCAACAGGAAGCGAGTAAACCTGTCGCCGAGCCGACCTCTGGCGTGGCGTCGCCGCGGGAGGATTCGCCCGCTAGATCCGAGCCTTCCAGTTCGACGAAAAAGCCGTTGTTCTGGTCCGCGGCGTTGCAGACGCAAGCCAGCTCCCGAGCCGCTCAATCCGCGGAGAATTCGGCCGTTCCGGCAGTCTTACGAAATCTAAAGAAGTGCCAGGCTTGCGGGTTCCCGATCTCGCAGGGTCGCACGTTTTGTCTGGAGTGTGAAGAGAAGCAGTGGCACGGGCGAAATACAGCGCAGACTAAAGTCGCGAAAGCGGCGGAGACGCTGCGTACGAAACCGGAAACCACTGCTCCAGCCGAACAGCCCACTCGGGTTCGAGATTCTGCATCCATGGCCGCTGCCGAAACGGCGCAACCCGTCGTCGCGAAACTCGCCATGGCTGCCGCGGCATCTTCAACAGGGGATGTGGCCTCGCCGGTCTGTCGAACTGAATCCTCGGCTGTCGATGAAGCTGAGGTTCCGGCTACTATCGTCACTTCATCACCCGAAAATGCGGCCAGTGAAGAAAACGTCACACCGGCGGATGCGCAGGTGGTTGAATCCTCAACCGCATTTCTGAGCTCGGTCGGGTCTTCTGAATCCTGGTTCGCAGCGAACAAGTTCGTTCTCCTCGCCCTCCTGATCGTCGCTCTCATCATTGGAGCGGTTGCCGTGTTCCACTGATCTTGCGCCTTCCCGATTTGTCTGTGCGTCCGCCCCACGAGCAATTACAATTCTCTTCCTTGCTTTTGATCATGTGGCAGGAGGGACGGATGGTCTCACCAATCCGGCGCGCGATCGTTTTTGGCTGCCTTCTTTTCCTCGTCCTGAATGGATCCGTGGTTGGGCAAAGCTACGAACAGCGGACCTCTTTGTATTTGGAGCGAATCCGCAAACAGCCCGGCCTGCTGCTGGCTTTTTTGCGCGAGATGCCGAAGGGCGGCGACCTGCACAACCATCTCGATGGCGCCATCTATGCCGAGGATTTGATCGACTTTGCCGCCGATGGTAACTTCTGCGTTGACCGGACTTCCTCCCGGCTCATCGCACCGCCCTGCGACCCCTGCGAAACTTATACTGCCAAGCCTGCCGCTCGCTGCGCTTACGGCGACCAGGTTCTCTACAACCAGATGATCGATGCCTGGTCGATGCGCAACTGGACGCCGGGAGAGGAATCGGGACACGATCATTTCTTTGCCGCGTTCGACAAATTCGGCCCGGCTTCGCACACGCATGTGGCGGAAGCGATTGCCGCAGCCACGAATCGCGCTGGAATGGATCATCTGCAGTATGTCGAATTCATGCACACGGCAGATGCAGGCGGCGCGGAGCGGGTAGCCGGGAAAGTGGACTGGAACTCCGATTACGCCAAGATGCGCGAGGCTTTGCTTGCGGCGGGATTGAAAGACGTTGTCGGCGACACCAGCAAGCGCCTTGCCGCAGACGACGCCCGGGCTCGTGAAATTCTGAAGTGCAGCACGCCTGACGCCGCTCCGGGATGCAGCGTCACGGTGCGCTATTTGTACCAGGTACTGCGAGGTCTGCCGCATGAAGTCGTTTTCGCGCAGATCCTACTCGGTTTTGAACTGGCTTCCTCCGATTCTCACTTTGTCGGACTGAATCTCGTTATGCCCGAGGATTGGTATGTTCCCATGCATGACTTCAACCAGCACATGGCCATGCTCGATTACCTGCACAGTGTTTATCCCAAGGTGCATATCTCGCTGCATGCGGGCGAGCTGGCGATGGGGCTGGTACCACCGGAGGATTTGACTTTTCACATTCGCAAGTCGATCGAGCGCGGACACGCTGAGCGAATTGGCCATGGCGTCTCGGTGATGGACGAAAAAGATCCGATCGGTTTGCTGCACGAAATGGCTGAGCGCAATGTGCTCGTGGAAATCTCGCTGACGTCGAACGATCTGATTCTCGGCGTGACCGGCGACGATCATCCTCTGCCGATTTACATCAAGTACGGCGTTCCTGTTGCTTTGGCGACCGACGACGAAGGGGTCTCGCGCTCTGACATGACGCATGAATATCTGCGGGCGGCGGAGACCTATCATTTCTCTTATCCGGAACTGAAGCGCATGGCACGGCAAAGCCTGGAACACAGCTTCCTGCCGGGCGAAAGCTTGTGGGCGGAAACGAAATTGGTGTTCCGCGCGGTACCCGCCTGCAAAACCGATGGTCTCGGGGCGGAGAACCCGTCGGCGACATGCCAGCAATTCCTCGACGCGAACGAACGCGCGCGTATGCAGTGGGAGCTCGAAGGTGAATTCGCCAATTTTGAGAGGAAGTATTAGAGGCGAGATCTGCTTCGAGGGACGGCCCGAATTCGAACTAATGCGGTTCCCGCCGGCGTAAATAATCGATAAACATTTGTTCCACCGGCTTGTCGTAGCTCTTAAGGACGTGGCGGACGGTGTGGCCGCTGACGAAGTGGCAAACTTCTTCCGCTAGATTCTTGGCGTGGTCGCCCGCTCGCTCCAGGGATTGCGTCATGAAGATGACCTGCAGGCTGGCCTGGCGAGCAATATTTTCGGGGTTCTCGATGTGGCGCAGGAAGATCAGGTTGCGCAGGCGATCGATTTCGGAATCGGCACGGAGAACATCGACGGCCTTTCCCACGTCGCGAGTCGAGAAGGCGTCGGCGACATCGGCCAGCATTTTTTCGAGAATGGTTGCCATATGCGTCAGGTCACGAACGTCTTCAGAATCGATGCGGCCGGCCGTGGCCTGCGCGCTGTTGGCGAAGCTGAGCAACAAATCGCCGATGCGCTCGAGGCCAATCATGAACTTCATGCAGGCGAGCAGCTCGCGGGCCTGAGCGGGTTCGACCTCGGTGATGGCCGTGGTCACTGCGGTGTCGATTTCCATATCGAACGTGTCGAGTTCCCGCTCGCGCTGGCGCAACGAATTCAACAGCGCTGCCGAGCCGGTGGCGATCCCTTCGGCAGCCGCGCCTGCGGCCTCTTTCGCGAGGTGGCAGGCTTCAACGGTGCGGCGCACGATGTGCTGATGAGCCGGTTCGGGGGCGAGGCTTTCGACACGTGCAGTGCTCATTTGGGTGTCCCTGGGGCGCGGGATCGAATTGCGTAGACCGATTAGTTCCGATTTCGCCGTAGCCATAACTAGTTGGTCAACGGTCCAGCTTAGACTTTCTTCTTGAGCAGGGCGTTAAAGGGTTGTGAATTTTTTGTGATTTTTCGTCTGGCGCGGTTCGGATTTGTGCTTCCGACGGCTCTTGCCGGATATAGGCTTCGAGATTCCCTGCCTCACAGCCAGCCGGCGGGATCGGGGGGACCTTAGTGGCGGTGCTGCCGGGCGGCCTTCTTCTGGGCCTTCTGATACTTCTTCATCAGTTTGCGCTGCTTTTTTGCCTGCTTCTTGGAGTACTTCTGATACTGCTTCGAGGCCCGTTTGGCTTCCTTGCTGTTTTCGCCGATGCTGCGGTTCTCGCGGCGGGCATAAGCGGCGGGCGCCGTTGCGCACAGGATAGCGAGCAATGCAAGGGCTGCAATTCGTTTCATGGGGAAGCTCCGAAACCAGATTTTACCAGCGATTTTGAACAGAACGCCGGAGAAGAACAGGGATGCGCATTACTTTGGGGTTACTCCACACAGTCTCAGGCACGGCTACCATGTGGCTTCTACGCCGTCGGCAGGGTAAACAAAAACGTGCTCCCATGCGCCAACTCACTCTCGGCGCGAATACTTCCTCCGTGCGCGAGCATGATGTGCTTGGCAATCGCCAGTCCCAGGCCGGTACCGCCGGATTCGCGGGAGCGGGCTTTATCTACGCGATAGAAGCGCTCGAACAGGCGCGGGAGATGCTCTGAGGCGATGCCGGCACCGAAATCTTGCACGGAGAACTCGACTGCGTGGGGAACCGCGCGGGCGCCGAGAACAATCTTGCCGCCGCTGGCGCCGTATTTAAAAGCGTTGTCGATCAGGTTGGAAAATACCTGATGCATGGCTTCGCGATCGGCGCGGACGTGGGGAAGGGTTTCGGGCGGCGGAGAATCTTTAATCTGCAACTCGATGCCGTGGCCGCGGGCAATTTCGCGGAAATTTTCCTCGGCATCGTGGAGAAGTTCTGCGGGAGAAACCGGTTCAACCTCAAAGCGCGTTTCGCCCGATTCCACTCTAGCCAAAGTCAGCAAATCTTCCGTGAGCCGCGACATGCGGTTGGAATTCTTGCGAATGATTTCCAGAAACTCGCGCGTAGGCGCGCCGTTCTCGGGCGTACTGTCGAGCAAGGTTTCGGCATAACCCTGAATGGAAGTGAGCGGTGTGCGCAGTTCGTGGGAGACATTGGCGATGAAATCGCGGCGGGTTTTTTCCACGCGCTCGGTTTCGGTGAGATCGCGCAGCACGGCAACAGCGCCTCCGCCGGGCAGCGGCGCGGCCGTTACATCGTAGGCGCGGCCGGGAACGATGGAGGTCGCACGCGCGTTTTTTACTTCGCGGGTCGCGATGGCTTCGTTCACGCTGGCGAGGAAGTCGGGATCGCGAACGGTTTCGACGACGGGCTGCTGCAGCCGGGTGCCTTGGGGGACAAGGCGGTCCATGGGCTGATTGGCCCACTGCACAATGCCATCGGCGCTCACGGCGATGACGGCGTCCTGCATGCTGTTGAGAAGAGTCTCGAGCTGGCGTTGACTGGAAACCACCGCTGCGAAACTTTGCTCGACGCGGCGAGCGGTTTTGTCGAGGGCGCCGGCCACGCGGCCGATTTCATCCTGCGAATGCTCCTCGATGCGAGCCTGTAGATCGCCATTCGCGATGCGGCCGGCGACATCAACAATGTGCTCAAGACGGCGGGCCGTCCAGTTGGAGGCGATCGCCGCCACGATCAGCGCAAAAAGGATCACGAGTCCCGACGCCAGTTCCATTCTGTGGCGCATCTGGGCGGAGATGGCTTCGACATCGGAGAGCGGATAAGCGAGCCGAACTGCGCCGCCAGAGATCGGAACGGCGATGTAGAGAAACGGAACGCCGATGGTCGCGCTGCGGCGCTGATCGATCCCAACCTTGCCCGAGAGAGCGGCGGCGAATTCCTTTCGATTTGAGAGACTCTCGATGGCGCCGGTGCCGGCTTCAGAATCGGCCAGCACTTTGCCGGTCGGGTCGATGACCGTCACCCGCGCATCGGCAGCCTTGCCTTCCTGCGCGGCGATGTCCGCCAGGGAACGGCCGCTGCGATCGGTTTCGACGCGGTGCGCGAGCAGTTGCGTTTTCTCCGTGAGATTGCGTTCAATCTCGGAGCGCAGGGACGTCTCCCAAACGCCGCCCAGCATGAGATCAAAGAGAATGGCAGCCACCACGATGACGACCAGGAAGGCCGCCATCAACTTCAGAAAAATGCCGTTTCTCACTTCGGGGCCTCGAAGCGGTAACCCGCACCGCGCACGGTTTTCAGATAGCGCGGGTTCTCGGGGTCGGGCTCGATTTTTTCGCGGATGCGACGGACATAAACATCTACTGAGCGCGGCGTGACGTACGAGGTATCCCGCCAAACGGAATCGAGCAAATGATCACGGGAAAATACACGTCCCAGATGACGGGCGAAATAATCGAGCAGCCGGAATTCGGTTGCGGTGGTGGGCACGGACTGCCCGCGAACCGTGAGGATCATCGCGGAGGGATCGATTTCGATCTCGCCGACTTTCAGCGGACTGGGAGGAAGCGGCCGCTCGAAGCGGCGTAGCACGGCCTTCACACGCGCCACCAGCTCGCGCGGACTGAAGGGCTTGGCAATGTAGTCATCGGCGCCGATCTCCAACCCCAAAATACGGTCTGCCTCACTGCTCTTGGCGGTCAGGAAAATTACCGGGACAGCGGCCAGTCCCTGCGTTTGACGAACGATGCGGCAGAGTTCCAGTCCATCCTTGCCGGGAACCATGATGTCGAGGATGAAGAGGGCCGGGCGCTGACGCTCCGCGTCGGCCATCACGGTTGAGCCCGTTGGATAAACCCGGACAGAGAAGCCTTCATTCTCCAGATGGTGGCGGACTAAGCGGGAGATATCAGGATCGTCTTCGACTACGAAGATGCTTGGTTTCACAAGATTATTGTAGCGAAGCGAGTTGCGAGTACCTAGCGGCGAGTGGCGAGTTGGCGTGTGCTGGCGCTAGTTTTCATCGGATTGTAACAATTGCGCCCCTCTGCGAGGCAGAGGATTGTCTAGTCGGGCGACTCCATCACGACAGCGTGCTGCGAATAGCCAGACCCAAGACCACCATCAGAACAGAAGACGCCGGAATGATGAGCAGGGCCGTCTTCAGCCGACGTGGATCGCCACCGGCAATCGCGCCGATGATGTGCGAACTGACGGCGAGCCCGGTCCATCCGCAAGTGATCACAAAACCGATGGCTGTGCTCGACATGCGGGGAAAGCCATCGCCGACAATTGCCACCGTCGTGGGGAAAACTGGCCCCATGGAAATTCCGGCGAGGAAAACCAGAACCGCTGCCACCGCTGGGCGACTGGTTCGTAGCATGGCGAATGTGGTAATCGCCATCGCAATCGCGCACGTCATGGTGACGGTAATCGGAGGAACCTGACGGAGAATGGGCAGGATGCCGGCGCGCCCGATCAGCATTCCGATGGCAAATCCGAAGGAAAGAATATTGAGGGCAGTCGATTCCTGGATCCCCTGCGCAATCAAGTGGCGCGGCAGCCAGTTCCAGACGCCGACTTCGCACGTGATGTAGAGAAATAAAAAGACGCCGGTCATCAACAGCAGTGGCCGCCCCAGTACCGGAGCCACCTCGGTGAGCACGAAACGCCCGCTGCCGGTCGGCCCGGGCATTTGTGTAAGACCCTGAATCACCAGCGTGACAACCGTGAGCGATGCGATGGTGTAGCAGAGACGCGCCGAATTTTGTTTGAAAAAGTTCGCGGAAATAAACGGCGTGGCGAATGCGCCGATTCCGAAGAAAAGATTCACCAGATTCAGCGCGGCAGCTCGATGGCTCTCGCCAACGTCGCTGGCCAGCGAATTCGCGCCCGTCACAAGGATTCCGCTGCCCACACCCAGCAGAAATAATAGAAACGCCACGTTGCGAAAACTCCTGGCGCGCGGGAGCGCGAAGAGCGCAATCGACATCAAGAGTAAGCCCTAGAACCATTCCGACTTTCTTGCCTTCGTTATCGAGCAGAGGCCCGGCCGCGAGCGAGGCGAGAATCAGCCCCAAAGCCTGCGTAAAAGCGATGGTTCCATTCTGTCGAGGAGTCAAGTGCAGGCGCCCCGAAAGATCCGGCAAAATCGTGCCCAGCATGGCCGCAATCATTCCATACAACAGGATGGCGACACTGGAAGCGACAATTAGCAAGCGTTCCTCTCAGTTGTGATTCAGACTGTAGTCTCAGGTGAGGGCACGTCGATCCAGCGGCGCGTGCGGTTGCTTTCGAGAACAGCATTCAGGATGCAAAGTTGCCTCAGCCCGTCGGCAAAATGTGGATATTCGCATGTGCTGCTGGAGTCGGCAATTGACGCGTAGAAGCGGCGGAAAACTTGTTTAAACGTGTCGTCGTAACCTTCGCTATGGCCGCCGGGAAGATCCGCATAACTCCGCGCTGCCGGTTTCAGCAAGGCCGGATCCTTCACGAAAATCTCGTTCCCCTTGTCGCGATGTCCAACCCAGAGTTCATCGGGGCGCTCCTGGCTCCAGGCAACAGAAGCTTTTGTGCCGTAGATTTCGATGCTGAGCCTGTTCTTGCGCCCGGCCGAAACCTGGCTGGCGGAGACGCTTCCCCGCGCGCGTTCGCCCATATGAAAAATTGCTGAGCCAAAGTCTTCTGTGTCGACTGTGGTTTCTATGTAGTCGTCGGAGCTGAGCATTTTATTAGTGAAGGTCTCGACCGATCCCTTTGGTCGTTTACGCGTGCGGTGAAATGTTTGCAAATCCGAAAATAAAGACGTCACGCCCAGACCCGTCACATGCTCGGCCATGTCAAACCAGTGCGATCCGATATCGGCCATGCAGCGCGAAGGCCCGCCAGAGGCCGCGTCGACACGCCAGTTCCAGTCTGTGTCGCGGAGGAGCCAATCCTGAAAGTACGTGCCCTGGACGATGAGAATTTCGCCAAGGTCGCCCTCCAAGCGCATTTGGCGCATCTGCTGCACCATAGGGTAGTAACGCAGATTGTGGCAGACGCAGTTGCGGAGTTTCTGTTGTCGAGCGAGCGTTACGAGTTCTTCACCTTCATTTACGCTTGTGGCCAGCGGTTTTTCGCAGAGCACGTGCTTTCCCCCCAGCAGCGCGTCTTTCGCCATTTGGAAATGTTGCGCGTTGGGCGTGCAGATGTGAACCGCATCGATTGCCGGATCACGAAGAACGTCGCGGTAATCTGTCGCAAACTTCGAGATGCCGAAGCCCGCTCCCAGGCCGCGCGCCGAACCTTCGCTTCTGCCGGCAATCGCGACCGGCTCGACAAACTCCGTGCGGCGCAAGGCTTCCAGGTGGACGCGTCCCATAAAGCCAGTGCCGATGATCGCCGTTCTGATCGTCTTCATCGGTATCAATACTGTCGCCTTAAACCCACCATGGAGTGGCCGGCTGCTGGCGAATCACAATGCTGTTGAGGAAATTCGCCGCTTTGGTCAGACCCTCTTCCGGAGAAAGCAGGCTGTCTTCATGCTCAATCGAGAGCACGTTGTCGTAGCCGAACATGCGCAGCGTTGAGACGAACTCGCTCCACCATTCCGCGCCGTGTCCATAGCCGCAGGTGCGAAAAATCCAGGCGCGCTCGCGTTCGTTCGTGTAAGGCTTGGTGTCGAGGACTCCGGTGCGCGGAAGATTCATGCCGTAGATCTGAGTATCTTTCGCGTGCACGTGAAAAATCGTATCTCCCAGCACGCGAATCGCGGCAATCGGATCGATGCTCTGCCAAAACATGTGACTGGGGTCGTAATTGCATCCCACATTGGGTCCCGCAATCGATCGCAGCCGCAGCAAAGTCTCCGGACTATAGACTACGAAACCCGGGTGCATCTCGATCGCGATCTTCACGCCATGATCGGCAGCGAACTTCGCGTGTTCGATCCAGTAAGGCGCGACGACTTCATTCCATTGCCAGTCGAGTACCTTCAAGTAATCCGGTGGCCACGGACAAGTCACCCAGTTCGGTGCAGTTGCATTCGGCGAGTCGCCGGGGCATCCGGAAAAATCAACCACAACCGGAACTCCGAGCTTTTCCGCCAGCAAGAATGGTCTTGCGGCTGACTTCACGATCATGCTGCGCACGAGCTCTATCCGGATGCAGTGAATTGCCGTGACAGCTAAGAGCGCTGATCGTGAAAGCGTTATCTCTTATGATCTCCTGAAATTCGACGAGCGCCACAGCGTCATCCAGCATCGAGAGCTTGCAATGCGCATCGCCCGGATAATTGCCCGTTCCAAGCTCGACGGTATCGACTTGCAGAGCTTCGAGTCTTTTCAAAACCGCCGGCAGCGAAAGCTGCGACAGCAACGGAGTGAACACTCCAACGCGCATAGAGACCGATCCTCAGGACGCCGTTCTACTGACCATCGAAAGTAGGGTGGAAGAAGGGGAGTTGTCAATGGAGGCACTTTATTCGGTGGCTCAGTTTGAATTCCTCTGTTGATTTGGACGGCGTCATCCCGAAACGCCCTGCGTTTTCACCAGCGGAGGGATCTCCTGCGCTAGACGGGCGAAGGCGTCCGTCCACTTCACTTTCTTACTTCCGTCCGCCGTCCTTCAGGAACTTCCCTTCCTGCAACTCCGTGAACGCCTGCCGCAACTGCTCTTGCGTGTTCATCACGATCGGCCCATACCACGCGACTGGTTCTTCCAGTGGCTTGCCCGAAACCAGTAGGAAGCGAATCCCGTCGTCCCCAGCCTGAACCGTAACCTCGTCGCCGCGATCGAAGAGAATCAGCGATCGATTGTCGGCTTCGACAGGAGGCGCGGTATCGAGCCACTTTATCGCCTCGGTAGGAACTGCGAGGGGGCCGGACGCGTTGCAGAACTTTCCTCCGCCGCCAAAAACGTAAGCAAAAGCGTGGCGCGTGGTTTCCACTGGCAGCGATTTTCTCTTGCCCGGAGCGACCGACACATCAATATAGATAGGATCAGCCGCGATGCCCTCCACCGGCCCCTTTTTGCCCCAGAAACTTCCGCACACAATGCGCACGTGAGTACCGTCGTCGTCCGTCACTTCGGGAATTTCCCCGGTCTTCACTTCCTGATAGCGCGGCGCAGTCATCTTCAGCGATGCTGGCAGATTCGCCCACAACTGAAACCCGTGCATGCGCCCAGCCGGGTCGCCCTTCGGCATCTCCTGATGAATAATGCCGCTGCCCGCGGTCATCCACTGCACGTCGCCCGCGGCGATTGCACCGCGGTTGCCCATGCTGTCGCCGTGCTCCACCGTTCCCGCCAGCACGTACGTGATCGTCTCAATCCCGCGATGCGGATGCCAGGGAAATCCCGCGAGATAATCTTCGGGAACATCGTTGCGAAAATCATCCAACAGAAGAAAAGGATCGAAGTCTTTGGTGTTTCCAAAACCGAAGGCGCGACGAAGATGCACTCCCGCGCCTTCCAACGTGGGCTTGGATTGAATCAGGCGCTTTACCGGGCGGATGGACATGATCTGGTTCCTGTTTTGAGAATTTGGCGAAATTCGTTTGGATGTTCGAGGGAGCGGCAAGGATTCGTGGTAGGAAACGGATGACCGGGATCAAAGACTCGAGATCGACTCACTTAGCGGCGAACTTTGCCCAGTCTAATTCGAGTACTACCCAGTAGGGAGCCCTGGGCGGCGGCGGAAACGGTATCGCTTTTTCGTGCTGCAGCGAGCGGAGTTTTTGGTAGAGACAGCTGGCGGCGGGATTGTTGCCCTCGACGCGAAGATCCTCGATCGTGCCGTCAGCGCCGACGTTGGTGAGCGCCTTGAACTTCCCGAATTCGCCATCTCCCGGATTGGCGCATTGCCGTACCAGCTCAAAATACGGTTTTTCGAACGCGGCCTTATAGCGAAGGCCTTCTGGAGTTTTCATGTTGTCATTTGAGGCTTTTTCTATGTTTAGCCGAAGGCCCATGAAGGTTGCGAAATCCTTCGCCAGTTCAAAATCCTTTTCTACCGTCCAGGTTTTCTCATCCCGCTGGTCCCCGATTTGCCTGAAGGCCTTGTCTGCAAGGATCTCGTCATCTGGACGACTACGAGCTGCGAGGAAGGCGACTCGGTTCAGATTCACAAGTGAAACTCCATAAAGCTTTTCCGATGAGTCAAGGCCTCGCCCGATGCGCTCCAAGTCGAGATGGGGGTCGTCATAGGGTTCGCAATCGCAGTGCAAGGGAAGATCGGTCGCGACCTGAAAATAGAGAAGATCGCCGCGCTCGCCACCAACGCGGTCAGCTACGCTTTGTATATACGTCGCTGCCGCGTTTGGTTTACCGCTCTGCTTCGGCAAAAGGTTCCTGGCGACCACGGATGTGTAGTAGTAATAGTCCGGCTCAAACTTGTTGGCCTTCTGGAAGAGCTTTCGCTTTTTGGCCTCGGTCCAATGCTGCAGTTCGGCCATCTCTAGCATGGCGGCGTACCACTCTGGGTCCTTGGCAGGAAGGGACCACGCCGCCTGAAGGGCTCTCTTGGCTTGCGCCGCGCGCTCCGCGATCAGTTTCCACGCGCTCTGGCTGACAGTATCGTCAGGAACATTTCCCCGCGCGCTCACGGCATAGCCCATGTAGGCCTCGGCAAGGGCGATATTTGCCGTAACCGATTTTGGATCCGTTGCCTCCCAGCGTTGCAGCCTCTGCAGAAGCGATTCCCGGTCCTCATCTGTGGAATGCACCGGGTACTGAGCTGGCTCAGAAGTTGCCTGATACAGTTCGTGAAGTTTCCAGGCGCCACCGGGGAACCGATCTTTGGTTGACCGTGCACGGGACGCTAGGCAATCAAGCTTGTCAAATTCGCCTTCTTGAAGCATGTGCGCAGCGGTTTCTTTATATGTGCTCACAGCACGGACGTCAGTACTGACATCGCCGTTCAAGCCCGCGGCTTCCGGGTCGCTCGCCTGACACGTTTCACCGCTGGATTTTTGGGTAGTGGCAGGTCTATGCCAGGCGCGGTTTCCGTGGCAGGCCGCCAGTCCGCCCGCCACCAGTAGTATCAGCACTAACTGGCCAACCTGCGATGAATTCGAAAAGATCACTTTGCTGCGACCGCTGTGAAGTCAGTCCAATCGAGGTCTATCCTCACCCAATAGGAATCATGCGGTGGTGGGCCGAACAAGGGCGATTGTTGCTGACGCGAAGATTTCATTTTTCGGTACATGCACATAGCAACTGGACCCATACCGTTGATCCAGCCTTCTGTGACCGTTCCGTTCGCTGCGACGTTCGTGATTGCTTCAAGGTTACCCGTATCGGTTGCAGGTTCGCTGCTCTCGCCATCAGTATGGACGCAGTCGTGCAGTAGGGCTATGTATGTCTTCTGGAAGGCAGCGTTGTAACGAGCGCCTTCCGGCGTTTGCGCGTTAGCCTGTGCCGCGGCCAGCTTGGCGCGGGCGGCCGTGACGGCTGGAGCCTGCTGCGCTGCCCACTTTCTGATGGATTCAAAATTCTCTCTCGTTTGCCACGTTTCTTGGTCCCACTGGCTGCCGATTCGGGTCAACGCCTTATCCGCGAAGACTGGGTCAAGAGTTTCGCCCGAGTTGCCATATTGTGAAACCATGTGCGCTATGCGGTTTAGGCGCCACAGGGAGACGCCGTATAGCTTCTCGGAGGCCTCATAGCCCCTCTCGACTCTCTCCATCGACAAACGAGGCTGGTCTGTGCATCCGCAGATTAAATAGTCCGCCGCCTCGTAATAGAGAAAGTCGCCCTGTTCGCCTCCGATGCGATCGGCAGTCTCCTGAACAAACTTTTCGATGTCTCCGGGCTGACCGTACCATTGCGGACGGAGATAGTTTGAAAACGCACGGACGGTATAGTAATAGCCTGGTTCAAACTTGAACGCTTCTTCGAAGAGGGCGCGCGTTGCGGAAACGCTCCAGCCCTCTTGCAGGGCTACTCCGAGCATGGCGGTATACCACTCCGGGCACATTGTGGGCAGTCCCTTAGCTTCCTGAAGGATTCGTTTGGCTTCGGCAGTACGCTCTTCGTATAGCTTCCATCCGCTGTCGCTGACAGTGTTGGCATACCCTTCGCCACGCGCATCAGACGCGTAACCTAGGTAAGCCCTGCCTAACAGCACGCGCGGCGTAATGGATTTTGGATGGGCGGCTTCCCACTTCGTTAGCCGCGCCAATAGCGTTTCCCAGTCTTCTTTCGTGGCATGCACCACCGGCGGGGCTTCTAAACGCGAATATACCGTGTACAGCTTCCATGAACCTCCGGGAAAGCGTTCTTTGTCCGCTCGCGCCCGATCGGCAAGGCAATCGAGTTGCTCGAATTTCTCTTCCTTGAACATACGAGCAATGGTGTCAGCGTATGTGGCCTCAGCGTGCACGTCAATGCTGGGGTTATGATTCAAGCCAGCGAAGTCTTCTTCGGCAAGATTGCAGGGATTGTTGGGTTTTTGGGCTGCGGCGGCGGGCCCGTTCAACGCGAGCAGGAGTACTGCCAGAACCATACTGTGGGAGGCTGGCAAAAGGAAGTTGAAGCCGCGGCCGGAACGGATCACAGATTATGCCTCTTGGGGATATGTCCTTATCGGAAATGTTACTGGTGGTCAGGAGGAGGGCAAGATTACGACCGGGCATAGTCATTGCGTGCAGATAAAAGTTATTACGTCGCAAGGAGAGGGTTTTCACTTTGCTCGGTGGCGGGAGAAGCTGGCGATTGGGAAAATCAGGCCTTTAGAGGCGGATTCCGATTTTTCGGCTCGTCAATTCCCCGCCTTATCTTCCAAACTCGGCTCCAGCCGGCTGCGAATAATTCCCATCTCGATGTAGATCGGCCGCATGATTTTCCGGATCGACTTCAACTGAGTCGAGAACCATACGGATCCAGCGAGGCAAAATCCTCCCGTAATCATCACGGCATGCGGAGCGCCGAACCGGTGCGCCAGGCCGCCGGCAAGCAGGCTCCCGAACGGGGCCATGCCGACAAAGGCCATGGTGTAGTAACTCATCACCCGGCCGCGTTTGTCTTCCGGCACCAATGTTTGGATGACTGTATTGCTCGCCGCCATCCCTTGCATCATGCCAAAGCCCACCACCAACATAAGGCACAGCGACAGAACCAGCACCTTGGACAACCCGAAGCAAATCAAGCCCAGACCAAAGAGCGCCGCGGAAACCTGGATCATGGTGGTCAAGCCGCGAACCGTTCGGCGCAAAGCCAGAGAAAAGGCCGAAATCAACGCGCCTACGCCCGAGGCGCCCAGCAAAATGCCAAGAGTGTGGGGCCCGCCATGAAGAACTTTCGACGCGAAGATTGGCATCAGGACCATGAACGGCATTCCCATCAGGCTGATGAGCGCAAATAACAGGAGAATCGTCCGTATCGGAGGGAAGCCTCGCACATAGTCCCAGCCTTCTTGCAGTTGTTGCAGCATTGAATGCTGCGAGCGGACTTCAGGTCCGGCTGCAATGCGCATCATCAGTAAGGAAGCGATCACGGCCAGATAACTCAAGCCATCGGTGAGGAAGCAGTAGCCTTCGCCTGCGGCGGCGATCAGGAGGCCGGCCAAGGCCGGCCCAACCAGCCGCGCCATGTTCACCATGGAGGAATTCAGAGCGATGGCGTTTCCGAGGTCCTGCTTGTCTTCGACCATCTTGACCAGAAACGCCTGCCGGCCGGGCATATCGAAGGCATTGATCAAACCCTGGAAGACGCTGAGCCAGATGATCTCGTGAATATTAATGACTTTGGCCAGCGTGAGCGCAGCCAGCCCCAGCGATTGCAGCGCGGCCAAGGCCTGCGTCCAGACCAGCATGTTGCGGCGGTTTAACCGGTCAACCCACACACCGGCGAAAGGCGCCAGCAGAAAAGTAGGAATTTGCCCCGAAAAACCGACCACTCCGAGCAGCAATGCCGAATTGGTAAGCCGGTATACAAGCCAACTCGTTGCCACCCGAGTCATCCACGTGCCGATCAGAGAAATGCTCTGTCCGCTAAAGAAGAGACGGAAATTCCGGTGCCGCAAGGCACGCCAGGCATGAGCGAAACGCGGCGAAGATGGCTGCGGGGCCGGGGCTGGAATACTGTTCGAGGTCACAATAAGTATTGTTGCTTAAATTGAGAAGATTATGGCCGCGCGAACTGCGGAAACGGAAAAAGCCTTCGGAGGCGCCAAAAATCTCCGAATCGGGTAGCATCTATCGGTGCGGCGACGTTGAGTACATCGAGCGCTAGCCAGGGATTTCGTAGCGCCACCGGGATGCGAATCGGCCTTCTTTGGAATCAGGCACTTACCGGGACCTGCTGAAAAAACGGCCGTTTGGTCGCTCGTAAGTCCTTTGCTTGCCACTTGGCTGGTATTCCAGCCGGAGTTCTGTACTAACTGTGCGAACTCCTAAGCAGAGACGGAGTTGAACCGCCGACGCCAGCCTTTTCAGGGATTCTTTGGGCCTAAACCCTTTTTCAATCAACAACTTAATTCGTCAAGATGGCCGATTCATTGTGACCATTCTGTGACCAGCGCCGATGTTCGCCTAAGCGTCGGCCGAGAGCACTAGACGAGGACACCACTGGAACGAGGATTCGCGACTGAACAGGGCGTGTTGGAGGCGAATTTGCACTCTACAGTATTTACCGAATAGAAATTGGCAAATGACTCGAATTACAATTTTGGAAAGCTAAGTCCCATCTTCTTAATCCTGGCCTACCCGCTTTAAGGGGCATTGCGGCTACCAACCAAGATTTGTGGCGGATGGTGCAGGGGCACGGTTAAGGGATTGGGAAGTCGTGCTCGCCAGACTTCCTCCCTAAATAAACCTATAATAGTCAACCTTTCGACTTTGCCGCTACTATCGCAGCCCACGCCAAAGGTTGCAAAACATGTCGCTGCGCTCCAGGCAAATAAGGTTTCGTTGCGCACGATAAGGAGAAACGAGCATGTATTTAGTCATGGGCATTACTGGAAAAGTTGGAGGCGCCACCGCGCGGTATCTGCTGAAGCAAGGCAAACAGGTGCGAGCACTTGTGCGCAATCGCGAGAAGGCGGCGAATTGGGCCGGCCAAGGTGTGGAACTGGTAGACGGCGATTGGAATGATTCGGCAGCCATTGAGCGGGCACTCAAAGGTATTGAAGGAGCGTTTGTTATGTTGCCGGCTGTATGGGCGCCCTCGCCTGATTTCAAAGAAGCAAAGGACGTGATTGCGAACTATGTTAAAGCGCTTACCAAGGTAGCGCCACCGCGGGTGGTTGCGCTTTCGTCGATGGGCGCGAATAGAACAAGCGGGCTGGGGATGATCACGGCCTTATCGCTTTTTGAGCAAAGTTTTCGCAGCCTGCCATCTCCGGTTGCATTTGTGCGCGCAGGCGGCTTTTTCGAAAACTTTCTTTTCGGCTTACAGGCCGCCCAAGGCGGAACACTGCCGGTCTTCTACAATCCTACAAACCGGAAATCCACAATGGTCGCGGCAAACGACATCGGCGCAGAGGTAGCAAAGCTTCTGACCGGGCCGGCGTGGTCAGGGCATCGCGTTATCGAGCTCGGTTCGATGGTAAGCGCGGATGAAGTGGCGGAACAGTTGGGTGAAGTCCTAAAACGCGACGTAAAAGCCTTTGCCGTCCCGCGTGCAGGGTGGGCGGAAGCGTTCGAGCAGTTCGGTGTCCCGAAGGGCCACACTGGAGCTGCCGAAGACATGTTTGAGGCCGTGAACTCGGGATGGATGGACCTCGGAGTCAAGGGTACGGAGCACGTAGCGGGTACGACGTCCGCACGCGATGTGTTTGCGGCTACTCAGCAGGCCGTCAAGGCGAAAGGCCATTCCGTTTGAACGGCTGGGATGCCGTCAAATGAGACGATCCGGGAAATGGTTTCTCATCGCATTAGGTTCGTTGGTCGTCCTGTTGGCTATCGTCATCACCTTGACCATCGGGTGGAGTACGTTTTTCGGCCCCAAGGCGCGTGCTCTCACGAACCGCACATTCGAGCGTACGCCGCAACGGCTCGAGAGAGGCCGCTACATCGCGACGGGCCTGAGCAGTTGCGTCTATTGTCACAGCCCGCATGACTGGACCAGCCCGGGCACACCCATGGTGGCTGGCAAAGAAGCTTCCGGCGAGGTGCTGCCCTACGCTGGTCTGCCCGGACGCATCGTGGCCCCGAACCTTACACCCGATCCGGAAACCGGAGCGGGCAGCTGGACCGATGATCAACTAGCCCGCGCCATACGCGAGGGCATCGGCCACGATGGCCGCGCTCTTTTTCCCATCATGCCCTACCAACACTACCGCAATATGTCAGATGAAGATTTGGCATCCGTTGTGGTCTACCTGCGGTCCCTGCCTGCTGTCCACAACCAGCTTCCGGCCACCGAAATCATTTTTCCCGTAAGGTACCTGATCCGCAGCGCTCCCGAGCCGATTGCCGCGCCGGTCGCCGACGTTGTCTCCTCCGACCAGATCAAATACGGAGCCCATCTTGCCGACCAGGCCGGTTGTAGCGACTGCCATACACCTCAAGTACGGGGACAAAATGTTCCGGGTATGGACTTTGCCGGAGGCTTTCCCTTCACGGGCCCCTGGGGCACTGTCGCGAGCGCGAATATCACGCCCGATTCATCTGGAATCCCCTACTACGACGAGGCTCTTTTCTTGAACGTGATGCGCACCGGACAGGTCGGAGCCCGCGAGCTTAGCCCGATCATGCCCGTGATGGTTTATAAGCATCTAACCGATGACGACCTCAAGGCGATCTTCGCCTTTCTTCGCACAATAAAACCTGTGAAGCATCGCGTAGACAACTCGGAGGCACCGACCGAATGCAAGCTCTGCAAACAGAAACACGGCGGCGGTAGCGAAAATTAGTACGGCGATCACGAGCGCTAGAAAACCTGAATATCCCGACTGGCCGGAAAATGGAGGTTTGGTAGCGCTACCGGGAATCGAACCCGGGTTTGAAGATTGAGAATCTTCCGTCCTAACCCCTAGACGATAGCGCCATCCGGGAATTCGATTATAGCAAAGCGTTCCATGCGATTTTTTTATGGGAAGAGCTGCGTTTTTTTTATAGGCGGGGCGGTTTTCACAGCGTTGGGCAGTTTATACTAAATACAACTTTCACAAGCCAAAACTCCAACGTCCTCTTAAATGTAGCGCTAAACGTGTATTGGTCACCCAACAAAAATCAATTCATTCCTAGATTCAGGATATAAAAAGGAGTCTCCGAACATGGCAAGAGCGAAGTCCCCCTCAAGCGGCAAAAAGAGCAAAGCGCAAGGCACTGCGAACAGCCCGGTCATTCCCGATGCGAATCCGGTCGCGTCGGAAACGCCTGTGGACAGCACAAATCCGCCACTGGATGCGAACGTCAAGGCACAAGCGGCCGCGGCAGGCGCGACCGCGCAATCGGTTGCGGCCACGGCCCCCGAGACGAGAAAGTTCGAGCTGCACAAGACCGAACCGCGCAGAAACGTTGTTCCCATCAATATTGAAGATGAGATCCGGCGGCGCGCTTACGAGATTTTCCAGCAGCGTGGCCAGGGGCCCGGCGGCGAAGCCGAGGATTGGCTTGCGGCGGAACGGGAAGTGCTGCAGCGCTATCGCCAACAGAGGGCTTAGCTCGATAGTTTTAGAGAGGGCCGAAGGTGCGTGCCAGTCACTTCACATGTAATCTGACGCGCACATGAGTCGCTGCGCGAAGTCTGTACAGATGGGCGTAGCCTTCAGCCTTCTGCGAGCATCCCTCAATGGGCTGTTCTCGGTTGCCTCGCTGCTGGGTTTCTGAAAAAATAGGCCGGGGTTCCCCTCATGGCGGAAATCGGTAGTTTCGCGCTTCTGCTCGCCTTGGCGCTGAGTTGTTATTCCCTCATTGCCGGAATTGTTGCGCTCGCTTTTCAGAAGCGAGACTCGCTGCAACTCGCTCCGGCTTCGGGTCGCGTTGTCGTTTCAGAGCAGAGTTCACTGAGCGCTCTCCTGCGCCAAGGGTCGGAGCGCATTGGCGAAACCGCGCGCAGGGCCGGCGTGGCTACCTTCTTCGCCATTCTGCTGGCTTCGATCGTTCTTGTTCTGTGCGCCTTCCGTGACGACTTTTCCATCGCCTACATTCTTCACCACAGCAACCGCGCCCTTTCCGCTCCCTATAAATTCGCCGTGCTGTGGTCGGGGCAGGAAGGCTCGCTGCTGTTCTGGTCGCTGCTGCTCGCGGCTTACGGTTTCGTTCTGCGCCTGCGCTACAAAACCGATCCGCGGCTGTTTGCTTACGCTTCGGTGATTTTGTCCGGCGTCCAGATCTTCTTTCTTCTGCTTTTGAACTTTGCGGCGCATCCGTTCGCCATCGTGACGGGCGCCATTCCCGCCGACGGGAACGGCTTGAATCCCCTTCTGCAATATCCCGAGATGGTCATCCATCCACCGATGCTCTATCTCGGCTACGTTGGATTCACCATTCCCTTCGCCTTCGCGCTGGGCGCGCTGATCATGAAGTATCCCGGCGAAAAGTGGATTCACATCACCCGCCGCTGGACCATGGTCACCTGGGCCTTCCTCACCTGCGGAGTTTTTCTCGGGGCGCACTGGGCGTATTCCGTGCTCGGCTGGGGCGGCTACTGGGGATGGGATCCGGTAGAAAACGCTTCGCTCATGCCTTGGCTGACTGGCACGGCGTTCCTGCACTCGGTGATGATGCAGGAAAAGCGCGGCATGTTGAAGATGTGGAATATGTGGCTGGTCTTCGCCACCTTCTGGCTGGCGATTCTGGGCACGTTCCTGACCCGCAGCGGCATCATCAACTCGGTGCACGCCTTCGCACAGTCCTCCATTGGAGACTGGTTCGCGTGGTTCCTCGTTATCACCCTGATCGTCTTCACGTTCTTTTTCATCAAGAACAAATCGCATCTGCGCAGCGAACACAAACTCGAGTCTCTGGTTTCGCGCGAGTCGAGCTTTCTGTTCAACAATCTTCTGTTTGTTCTGCTCTGCTTCACGGTTCTCTGGGGAACCTGGTTCCCAAAAATCTCGGAGCTAGTGCAAGGCAACAAAGTTACGGTCGGCGCGCCGTTCTATAACCGCGTCGCCATTCCAGTCGCTTTGCTGCTCCTAATCCTCACCGCCGTAGGCCCGCTGCTGGCCTGGCGCAAAACCTCATTCGAGAGCCTGAAGCGCAACTTCATGTGGCCAACCGTGGGCGCTGTCGCTGTCGCAATTTTCCTGATGATGACACCACAGAGTTGGGGATCGGTCTTCGGCCTCAGGCCCTGGGTTGACGTCTCTTATTTCTATTCGCTGATGGCGATCGCACTCTCCGTGCTGGTAACGCTCACCGTAGCCAGCGAGTTTTACCGCGGCGGCAAAGTGATCTCCCGCCACACCGGCCAGGGCATATTCGCCTCCATGGTGCAGCTCACACATCGCAACACCCGCCGCTACGGCGGATATATCGTTCACTTTGGAGTGGTAGTCGTCATCATCGGCTTCGCCGGCGCGGCCTTCAATCAAGACAAAGAAATGGAGATGAAGAACGGCGATCAGATGACGATCGGACCGTATACGCTCATCTGCCGGTCATCTACCGAGGACGACAACGCCAACTACTTCAGCCAGTGGGCGCTGCTCGACGTGTATAAGGGTGGAAAGCAGATCGACACCATGAGCCCGGTGCGCCGCTTCTATCACGCCAGCCAGCAAAACTCGACTATGCCCGACATTCGCTCCACGCTGAACGAGGATCTGTATCTGGTATTCGAAGGCGTGAATCAGGATAACGGCCATCCCATACTGAAAGCGCACTTGAACGCCCTCGTCATGTGGATCTGGATGGGCGTATGGATCATGCTGATCGGCACAGTTCTGGCGCTGGTTCCAAATGCGCCCGCGCCAGTACGAGCGACCGCTACGGCACGACTTGAGCCAGTGAGAGCAGGTTCTGCAGTCACAGGAGATTGATGTCGAACTCTTCGAATTCGGGTTCCCCATGTCTCGCATTTTTTGCCAGACGTGGGCCCGCACGACGAAAGCTAGCAGGAATAATCCTGCTCAGCACTGCCGTTTTCACCTTCCTCGGGGCGGGTGACGCGGGCACGCGCTTCAACGAGATCGGCCATCGCATGATGTGCATCTGCGGCTGCAATCAGATTCTTCTTGAATGCAATCACGTCGGCTGCCCCGCCTCCGACGGCATGCGCAACGAACTGATGGCAGCACTCACGCGTGGCGATAGCGACAGCCTGGTCGAGCAAAGCTTCGTGCAGAAATATGGCCCGACAGTTCTGGCCGCGCCGACCGGCAAAGGATTCGACCGTGCCGCTTACATCATGCCGTTCGTTGTGCTGGTTCTTGGGTTTGGATTGATCGTGATTGTGATTCGCGAGTGGAAGAACCGTCCATCGCCCGCCATCGCCGATGGCCTGCCGCCGCTTCGCGGCCCTGCACTGGAGCAGTTTCGCGATCAGGCCCGCAAGGAGACCGACTTATGAGCTGGCTGGTGATCTGCATTGCCATGGCGGCCGCATCGCTTTTCTACGTCTTTTACCTGCCGGGAAGACTCTTTCTCGGGCCGGAGAAAACGCGCGTGGGATATCTGCTCGAGCGGAAGGATGCCGTCTACGAGAATCTGCGTGATTTGAATTTCGAGTACAGGGCCGGCAAGGTGCCGGATGTGGATTACGCGGCGATGAAATCTTCGCTGCAGGATGAAGCCGCAACCATTCTCGCTGAGATTGCTCGACTAGACGGCGCGTCCAGAAAGGCCGTTTGACGAAATAATGGAAGCCCAAGGGGCTTACGAAATAGCCCCGGGCGTAAGTCGAAATCGTTGAGATGCGTCCCCAGGGACGTCCGGAAAAATGAGAATAACGTCAAAATTAAAAATTCTTTGGCTGGCGATTGTCCTTCCGCTCCTCGCATTCAGCGCCACGGCCCAAACCCTGACTGGCACGGTCAAAAACTCGACTACCGGCAAGCCCTCCGCCGGGGACGAAGTCGTCCTGCTCAAACTTGGCCAGGGCATGGAAGAATCCGGCCGCACCACGACGGATGCCAAAGGCCATTTCAGTTTCAAACTCGACGACGCGCAAGCTCCGCATCTGGTCCGTGCCATTCATCAGGAGGTTACGTATCACCGCATGGCGCCTCCGGGCACGACCTCGGTCGAGATGGAAGTCTATGACGTCGCGAAGAAAATCGATGGCATTCAGGTCGTAGCCGACATCATGCGCATTCAGGCGCAGCAGGGTCAAGCGTTGATTACCCGCGAGTTCGGCGTTCAGAACACCTCGAATCCGCCGCGCACACAGATGAACGAGAAGAACCTTGAGTTCTACGTGCCCGAAGGGGCGCACGTTATCGACGACTCGGCCACCGCGACGACGGAGGGCGGCAATCCGCTGAAATCGGCTCCGGTACCCGAAGGCGAGAAGAACCGCTACTCGTTCATCTTCCCTCTGCGGCCCGGGCTGACGCGCTTCGAAGTGAGCTATGAACTCCCTTACAGCGGCAGCGCGAATGTCGATCCCAAATCGATCTATCCGCTGGAACATTTCGTGGTGATGACGCCGAAAGCCATGCAGTTCACCGCCGCCGCGGCTTCAGCAGGCTTCAAGCTGATTAATTATCCGAACGAACCCGACGCCGCTGTACAGGTCGCCTCGAATACCACGCCCGGGCAGAATCTCGCGTTCAAGATTTCGGGCGAAGGCAGGCTCACTGGCGCACAGGAGGAGAACGCCCAGGGATCGAGCGAAGGCGAACAAGGCTCCGGGCCCGGCGCGCAATCCTCGGCCCCGCGTCCCGGCGGAGGATTAGGCCCGCCCATCGACGCTCCCGATCCGCTGCAGCGCTACCGCTGGTGGATTCTCGGCGGCTTCGCCGCCGTTCTGATCGTCGGCGGGGTCTACGTAGCTTCGCGGCAGCAATCTGTGGCGCGCGCGCAGGCGCGGGATAAATCGCGGCCGGCGCTGCTGCAAGAAGAAGATTTCGAACCTTCAGAAGTGATCCCGGCCAGCGCAACGCGTACGCAGCGTCCCACCTCGATGCTGTTGGAAGGAATCAAGGAGGAACTCTTCCAGCTCGAACTCGAACGCAAGCAAGGGCAAATCTCGCAGGCGGAGTACGATAAGGCCAAAGCCGCGCTCGACCAAACCTTAGATCGGGCGCTGCGGCGCGAGGCGCAGAAGGCATAAGCGCGTCATCCTCAACGATCGCGCCGGGCGCCCCATTCTCGCTTCCTTTGCGAGAAGTGGGGATTTGTTCCCGGAGAATCTAACGCGAGAAGTGCGCATCCCGTCCTCCCCGCCACTTTTATGTAGCGTTTTCCTGGAGCAGCACATCGAATTCGGGAGTAACATTTGTGCCCAAGGAGGTTCTTATGGCGGCAACTACTCCGGTATTGGTTGGGCGGCACGGTTCAACTTTGTCGATTCTCTGGGGCGTGCTGCTGGTGATATTGGGTTTCGTCGCGATTGGCACGCCCTTTCTCGCCGCAGTGGCGGTGAGTGTGGTGGTCGCGTGGCTGATCGTCCTCGCCGGCATCGTGCACGTGGTGCTCGCGTTTCACTCGCACGGCGCGGGCAGCGTGATCTGGAAGCTGCTGGTCGGCGTCGCGTATCTGGTCTTCGGCGGATACATGCTCCTCCATCCCGTGCTGAGCGTGGCATCGCTTACGCTGGTGCTGGCGGCTCTGTTCGTCATCGAAGGCGTTCTGAACATAGTTCTCTATTTCAAAATGCGCCCGCTGCACGGTTCAATCTGGGTGCTGGTGGATGGCCTCATCACCTTGCTGCTCGGAGCCTTGATTTATCTGCAATGGCCGTTCAGCGCCGTCTGGGCCATCGGAATAATCGTAGGCGTCAGCATGATGATCAGCGGATTGACTCGCATCGCGCTGTCATGGGCGGTACGCCGCGCCACGATTCCAACGGCAGGAGTTTCCAAGCTAGCGGCCTAAAGCTAAAGGGTGCCCCATTTCTCGCTTCTTTGCGAGAAGTGGGGGTTTCCCAGCTCCGGAGGTCGATCATGACGGCATCCGTTGCGAACGAGAAGCGCACCTCGGTGCGCGGCCTTGGGGAGATCGCCCTGCGCGTCAACAATCTGGATGCCACGCAGAAGTTCTACGAGGAGGTCGTCGGCCTGCCGCTGATGACCCGAGTTCCAGACTGCGCGTTCTTCAAGATTGCGGAAGGCTACGGCGGTCACACCCAAGTGCTCGCCTTGGCCCGGCCGCCCCTGACAAGCCGAAATGCTGCTTGATCAACGCCCCGGCAAGGCACTATATTCCGCAACAACGTCATACGCTCCGGCTTGTCACCGCTTCCCCTGCGGCTGTCGTTAATTCACAGATAAGGAGAGCGATCTATGACCACCAATACTGCGTACAAACTAAAAACCCAGCTTGCTTTAAAGTGGCTGCACGGCGACACTTACGAAGCCACCGTATCTGTTACCACCACCGACACCTGTTTTCACGAAGGCGAACTTACGCGGGGCGCGCCGTCCGGAGTCCCTATTCTGACCGACACGGAGTACCTCACGTTCAGCTTCACCCACGCCGGTGAGATATGCGGCCAAATAGTTAGGACGGTTCACAAGACGATCGAGGTTACGTCTTCGATCAAGAAGATAAGAGTAGCTGCATTCTCCACCGTCAATGGAAGCGTCTCCGGTGAGGATGCAAAAGATTTTCCGAGGGAAGGATCTCGCGGAGCAGCTTAGTCCCGAATTGCTCGACGCGGCATTGAAACACGTTCCCCACTTCTCGCGATTCTTTGCGAGAAGTGGGGATTTTGTTTCGAAGAAAATTTAGTCGCCCGCCCAAGTCCGGATTAGAAAAATTGCAACTCACAGAACCTTGTGATCCCTGTCACCGTAGGCCGAACCAGCACCTGCAACCATCAGATGTGGGCTTGTCTGGCTGGCGAGTCACGTTTTGCGGCAGGAGAAAGCACAATGGAGCATGTGATCCAAGTCGAACTAAGAACTGACACCACGCACACGTTGACGTGGCTGGACGCTGCCTTGAAGCCCAAGCCCGGCATGGTTCTGCTCCACAAAGACGATCAGCGCCCGTGGACCGTTGTGCATGCATACACCATCACGGCTCAGGAAACGAGCGGCCTCAACCACACAGACTGGAAGGTCGGCTGCTTGTAAATGCCGAAACTGCCGTCAAGTCCAGTCAAGACTCAGGACGCAACTTCCTATGCAGTGGCCTGTTGACGGGAGAACACCACAAAGACCTTCGTTCCTTTCCCGACTTCGCGCGTGGGCGCCCAGCCGCCCTCGATTCACTTACCTGCAGCGGTTTTTGCCGACAGTCTCTCAAGTTCCTCAGCCTGCTTCTGGGCTGTTTCTACATCCGCGGCGTGGGGCGCTAAGATCAGGTAGTCGCGAATATGCTCGAGAGCTTCTGTATAGTTTTGCTTCTGCGCCAAGATAACTGCGAGAAGGTACTCGAGCTTCGGAACTTGACGCTGGCCTTGCACGTCCAGACCGCTGCGGGCGCTCTTTTCGGCGGCATCGAGGTGCTGGAGATAAAAGTTGGCGAGGCCGTTCAGAAACCAATCCTGCGGAAAATTGATGGGATTGAGTTTGAGCAAGGCATCGGTTGCGTCCGCCACTTCCTGCCAGCGCTTGTCGCGCAGAGCCAATTGCGCCAGCTCCTGATACGGACTAATAAACCTGGGATCGGCGGATAAGGACTGGCGAAATGACCGCCGGGCAGCCGCCAGATCACCCGCATGACCCTGCACCCGGCCTAACTCGAACCAGGCCACCGCATACTCGGGATACACTGCGACGGCTCTCTGAAAGCTGGCCAGTGCACCATCCCATTGTTGCTTCTGCTCAAGCTGGCGGCCCTTCTCGTATTGCTTCTGGGCCTTGGCCGGCGCAAGAGCGCTGGTGGCGCTGATGGTGAAACCCTGCACCTGAGCCAAGCGATGCAGCACGATTGTGCCAACATCGGTGAACCCGAAATTAGGAGGGTGGCGCGACATTTCAATGGGTTGAGAGCTGAATCCCGGCAGCGCTGCCAGCAACTCACATTCATTCCAGGAATTGGTTAGGCTACTGGAGATGGCCCCGGTCTGCGCAGCGGCGGCCGCCAACGGGTCTCGCCTGCGTCCTATTTGGGCGGAATCAATCGCCTGATCATTCTCCGCGGCCGCGCTCTCGCTGCCGTTGATGTCGAAACTGAACTGGCCCTTGGAATTGGTATACCCCTCGGTGCGGATACGGCCTCTACAGTTGCTCTGCACGATGACCGAATCGGTCAGCAGGGTGCCGTCATCTACGATCACTTTGCCGGACAAGAAGAATGATTTCGGGCTGGCACTCCCGGGGCTTGGCAGACCTGCGGCCGCCTCCGGATTAGTTGCATACACCCCCTGCCCGCCACTGCTCGCCTGCGCTGTTATTTCAGGTGCAAATAATAATAATGAGGAGAACAGGGCGAGGAGAACATGGGGCCGGAACATGGGCGCCTCCAAGTTGCGAATATTTTACGCCTGCCTGCGCGCCGCGCTTGAAATCGTGGGGCTCCGCCCTCGTCTTTGCCGGTTTGACGGCGGGTGGGCCACTCGCCAGCCCCACCCCGGAGATCGGGAATTTGAGCTAAGATGGTCCAGCCCCCGTTCGGCGCGGTTGCCCAAAATCGCCCAACCTCGGAAATGTGACCTCTATCACTGACACAACCTCTGAAGATGTGCTCTCTATCACCGACACGCCGGGGCGCTTCAGATTATCGTAATGCAAAGTTGGTTACCAATCTGGAGGGAAGCAAATGAAGAAATATTTGTTAGTCTTAGCCGTCGTTTTGATGTTGGGCGCTGTTTCCGCGGCACAAAATACGGTGGCCGGCAACTGGAACTTAGTCGGGGAGAACCAGTCGTTCATCGGGATGATACTGTTCACTGGCAGCGGCACGGTCGTGGAAAACGACACTACAAACATAAACCCGATAACCACTCAAAGCATCTCGCTAGGAACGTGGCACAAAACTGGTGGCCTGAACTATGCGTTCAACGAAGAGAACTACCTCTATGCCACATCGGGGGACCTGATTTACATTGCGGTATCGAATTGCAGCCTCACACTGGCCACTAACGGGAAGTCTTTCAACGACAGTTGCATCGTGAATTTTTACACGTGCAGCCTGAGTTCCTGTCCCGGCACGCTGGTCGGCACGAACACGGTGACGGCTACTGCCACACGGTTCTAAGCTCGTAGGCGGCTGGCCAGCCTTTCCGGAATTTATTCTTGTGGGTGCCCCGTACTTTGTCCGTGCGTTTTGTGCAGGGACAGAGCCTGCCCTGAGCCTGCCGAAGGGGCGGAGAATTTGACTCCCCGTAATCTGCGGCGCAACCCCAAGTTGCTCCCGCTTCCGCGCAGTCCACTGCGACTCAATTTCCACCACGCCTTCGACTCCCGAAAGATAGTGACGAAAGCTGCTCCACGCCCACGGCTCACGACTCGACACCAGTCCTCTCGGCGAAACTTCCTACCCGGTCAGCCCAACAATGGTCGCAACCTGATCGAGGCCATTCGCCGTGCTGGGGAACGCATAGTAGAAGATATTGTTTTGCCACGCACATCCGGTCCAGTCGCCGAGATATTGGCTCTCAGGTTCGGTTTCAACTTTTGTTCCGCCGCTGCTTGAAGAAAGACGATAGACGTCGGACCAGGTGGAACCGCCATCGGCGGACGTGACCCCATACGCGTCATAAAGCGTATCGGGCTGACCCGCGGGCGAATTCCTCGTGTCCAGCCAGGCAACGCCTATCATCTCCGTATCGGCCGGGTTCGTAGCAATGCACGGTTCGAACTGATCCGCGGAAACACTTGACAGGGTAATTGGTGTACTCCAAGTTGTCCCGTTGCTGGACGCGCTGTAATTAATGGCAACGTTGGCGCCGTTATAGCTCGGAAAAACGGCTTCAGTCTGCGTAGTGCCTGTTGAACTGAAATACGTGCTGGCAAGTTGCGGGAAGTAAAACATCCGTACGCAGGTGTGAGGCAGCACCCTGGAAACATGAGGGTTGTTTGTGCAATTGGATTCCGGCGTCATACGAAGGCTTAATACACTGGCCGGCATCGACCACGTGTTGCCTGAATCGGCAGAAGATGACTCGTAAATCTTGCCGTTGTTGCCGTCGGCAAACTCAACCCAGGTCGCGAAAACGGAATGCGTCTGCGCAACGGTAACCCTCGGATACATGGCGAGGTTCGGCGCAAAAATGATCTTGGAAACTCGCTGTGTTGTCCAACTGGAGCCGCCATCACAAGAGTGGCCGACCACAACCGCGGAAACCGTATTGAATTCCGTCCCCAGGCTGCGCCCCAATTCCCACGCCGTCACGTAAATACACGGATCGGCAAGACCGTTATCGATGGCCATCCCGGGAAAATCAAAATCAAAAAAATCTGCAGTAGTCCGATCCGTGTAGGCCAGTGCCGGGAAAAAATCTCCCCATAGGGTTGAGCCGGCGGGCAGCTCCTGCAAGAAAACCGTCTCGGCGGTGCCTGAGGAACCCAACTGCCCGGAAAACAAATTCCCGTTCTCGTCATACGCCGCGATCGGATCATACTGCGGCCCCACGTCCGCCCCGCTCGGCGGTTGGCAGCCCCCTGACCAGAGCGATCCGAGGTCGGTGGATAGAAAAACGCCGGAAGTGCTGGAATCGCCGGCGGCGCCGTAGCAATAGCTCATCTCCACAAGATAATTGGCCGTTATCGCCAGATTTTGCGACGAACTGACAGGACTGGCAGCCAACACCATCCCAGCTACCGTAATGTTCGAGGCTGAGGGACTGACCTGAATATTCGAGGTAACGCACGGGGCGGGCGAACAGGTGAGCTGCGCCTGCACACCAGGAGCGGCAACCATGGCCACTCCCACAAGCAGCAACGACAGAACACGGTAATTCATTACACTCACGCGACCGCTGCAAATTTTGGCAGCAAGGCGCAGTGTCTCACACGTACATCGGCACAAAATTATTTTTCGGAGGGAGAAATCCACAGGCTGTGATTTCTGGCCTGCTCCTAAGGTTGATGCAAGTCGCGGGCGGGTGCCCACGAGGGCCTGGTCTGCCGCGGAAGCGCTAGCTCTTAGCTACGGGTCTTTCAAGTTCCTTCTGGGCGCCAGCCAGGCAGTGGCGAATATTCTCCAGCAGGCTCGGGAACAGGTACTGCTTGGGAAGCCAGAGCGTTACATGCTCGCACTCTACAGGCTCGAACGCAGTCATAACGATGACCGGAAAGTGCGGGTTGCGGTCGCGGACAGCGCGGGCCAACTCAAGACCGCTCATGCCCGGCATCTGGAAAGTCGTGACCAGAAGGTCAAAGTCCTGTTCCTCGAAGGCCCGCAGCGCTTCGTCTGCGTTCAAGGCAGGCACAGCTCTGTAGCCCTCGGTACGCAAGATGTCACACGCCAGGCGGCAGAGGATTTCATTGTCATCGACGACGAGAATGTTTTTCACGGCATGCTCCCAGCCGCAGCAGATTCCTTTGAGGCCGTCGCTGCGATTTTGGCGAACGTCAGACTGCCGTCGGCCTTGATGCTGATGGAAACGCAGTCGCCGCCTTTTACCTGGCCCGTGGCAACCAAGTTGGCCAATCCATAAACGATGTTTCTCTCGATTACCCGCTTCAAGTGCCGCGCACCGTACTTGGGGTCGGTGCCTTCGCGCAACAGCCAGCGCTTGATCTCGGGGGTGCAGCGGAATGTGAAGTGGTTCTGTCCGACGGCACTGGCAATGCGCCGCTGCACCTTCTCCAGTTCCAGCTCAAGAATGCGCTCAAGCTGGTCGGGGCGAAGGGTCTTGAAAACAACAACCTTGTCCAGCCGGTTCATAAACTCCGGCGAGAACTTTCGCCGTGCAGCCTCGGACGCGGTACGCATGATTTTGTCGTCCAGATTCGCGTCGTCGATCGGTGCCTGCACGGCGAATCCGAGGCCGCCCTCGGCAAGCCGGCTCATTTCGGACGCCCCCACGTTCGAGGTCATGAAAATGATGCACTGGGAAAGGTCTACGTGCGTGTTGTCGCCGAGCGTTAGACTGGCCTTGTCGAGGATTCCGAGCATAAGCTGCCACAGCGACTCCGAGGCCTTCTCCACCTCGTCGAACAGCAGGAGCGTAAGTTTGAGTTTTTCCGTGTGCCAGCGGGTCAAAGCCTCCTCTGTGAGAATCGGCTGGGTATGCATGTGGCCGATATAGCCGGGCGGAGAGCCGATCAACTTGGCGATTTCGTGATGTTCCTGAAATTCTGCGCAATCCACTTTGATGAACGCGTGGGGATTTCCGAAGAGCGCCTCGGCCAGCACTTCGATTACATAGGTCTTGCCGGAGCCGGTCGGCCCCAGAAACAAGAGGTTCCCGACCGGCCGGTCCGGCGCAGACATACCCACTAGAAATATCTGGTAGATCTCCAGGACCGCGTCCACGGCGGCGTCCTGCCCGACGATTCGGGAGCGCAGAAAAGCATCAGTTTCCCGGGTGGCGTCGCCGTGACGTGTGGCATCGAGTGGCTGGACGGCGCTTTCTTCGAGAACGGCAAAATTTCCCGGACCGGGCTCGCTGGACATACCAAGCCCCTTGCTCTGCTGCACCTAATTTTCCCACCCTACCCCGCAAGAAACTGTGACTGTGGACACCAGTTATCGTGACACCTTCGAGGGGCTGGCCTACGTTTGCGTTTGTGCAAGAGCTTGCCCCGAGCGGAGCCGAAGCGGTGGGGTCACGATGCCGCCGAAAGCGAACCTGTGTGCTTAGGAATTAGGAAGCGAAAGAAAAACCTCTAGCGATCTGCAGTCGGGAATCCCACCCTTCAAAGAACGATGAGTGGGCCAGCCGCCGCCACGCTTACCACCGACCTGTCTTCGGCGTAGATCCGCCGTTCCCAGCCGAAGACGGAGGGATCTTCGGAATGGCCGTTGTTTCCTCCAACTCCACGAACTCGACTCCTGACTCTGCGAAGTAGTCCCGCGCCGTTTCCATAGATTTCCGCCAGCGTTCAGCCGCGTCCTTACCCAGAGTAGCTAGCGCGGGACATACTACCCGTGTAATACCCGCCTGAATGATCGAAACTGCGCAACGATCACAGGGCGGAAACGTTGAATAGAGTGTGTATCCCCGGACGTCTGCACGGGCTAAAAGAATCGCGTTCGTTTCGGAGTGAACAATTCGGGAATACTTGGATTGCCGATCGGCATAATGCTGCTCATGATCGGGCATTCGTTGTGCGAAGCCGTTGTAACCGACGCTGACAATGACGTTCTCGGGCGTCACGATTACAGCCCCCACTTTTGTGCTCGGATCTTTAGACCAGGAACTGACCATCGTCGCGAGTTGCAGGAAGCGCTGGTCCCATATCTCTTGGCGATCCAGTTCCGGTGAGGCGACATTGGAAGAACTCATAGCTTCCCCTTATGGAGGTTATCAAGGGCCCGTGCGTGCATCCTCCCATAGTTTTCGGGCGTAGACGAAGTAACAGAAGTAACGGAGTATCAAGTGGGCTGATGAGATAGTTACTTGCGCACTTGCATAGGTTAGGGCAAAGTTCCCTCGTCCGCGTACGGAGGGCCGCATTGCCACGACCTCACCTATTTCCGCTCATCCTGCTGTGTTCCCTTTCACTCAGTGCTCAATCTTCCCCTAAGAAGGAAAAGTACGATTTCCCATCAGAGGACGACATCAAGCTGCTACTCGTGCAAGCTGATCGCGCCTTCTCCAATTACGAACAGGCTGTAAACGCCGAACTCGCTACACTCGGCAAGAACAGCGGAGCCGAAAAAGATCGCGAAGTATTGATAGCCGCACGTGACCTCATTCCACGTCTTCAAAAGAGCCCCCAAGGATTCAACGGCCCAGCCGGGTTCCTGCTCATAACCTCTCTGGATGACGCCTCGCGGAACATGGCCGTCTGTATGTCGCAAGGAATGACGCAGGTCAGCACAGGGCTCGCCGTCGGGCTCAAGCCGTCCGACCTCGAGCGACAGATGGGACTGGCACAAAATTGTGTAAACGTTTCGACGCTGCTCTATACAGTCTCGGAGAACGCAGTAAACCTTTACGACAAATACCTACTGGCGAACTACGATTTGCAACAGCGGCAACAGGACGCGATTGAACAGTGCATGAAAGCCATCAAAGCGCAGTGCACTCCGAAATCTAAGGCGGGGATAAAATAGGATGGGAAACTGGGGGGAAACTGGGGACGACGGGACGTTCCCCAATTTTCGTAAAAATAGGAATAAAGCGAGGACACCTCGCATGCGTGGGGCCTTTGATCCTTCCACAATCCCACTGTGACATCCAACCTTGCGCCTCACTCCAATTCGTCGCATCATTGTCCCTGCAAAGGCAGTACATCGCCCCGCGCACCAAAAAAACCGCGGGGCTACCTGCCTACCTTGTTTCCTAGTCATTGATATCTAAGTCCTTTCCCCGGCGTACTTTGCCGCCAATTTCCTGCCAAATTCATGATTCCAAAATAGACACTCCCAGGGGGGAGGGGGGAGGGGGTATCCCGCATTCGTCTTTCCCCCGGGGGCACCCCCGGAACTGCATCTCCCCAAAAGGCGTAACATCAAATAGCTGAGATCAATATGGGAAACACATTCAAGACCGCGTTTCTGCTCACCGCGCTTACGCTTCTGCTGATGTTCTTTGGCCGCTACTTCGGCGGCCAGAATGGGATGATTCTGGCGCTGGTGTTTGCCGCCGTGATGAACTTCGTCTCCTATTTCTACTCTGACAAGATTGCGTTAGCCATGTATAGCGCACAGCCAGTAACGCGCGAGGAGTTGCCGCGCGCCTACGCTGCCGTTGAGCGCCTGACGCAGAAGATCGGCATTCCGATGCCGAAGATTTACGTGATCCCAACCGAATCGCCAAACGCCTTCGCCACAGGACGCAACCCACAGCACGCCTCGGTAGCTGTAACTCATGGCATATTGAGCTTGCTCACCGACGAAGAACTGGAAGGCGTGTTGGCGCACGAATTGGGCCACGTGAACAACCGCGACATCCTGATTAGTTCGGTCGCTGCCACGATTGCGGGAGCGATCACGATGCTCGCGAGCATGGGCCGCTTTGCCATGATCTTCGGCGGCTTCGGCGGCAGACCGCGAAGACCGCCGCGGCGGAGGATTGGCCGCGCTGTTCATGCTGATCGTCGCGCCGATTGCCGCGAGCTTGATTCAGTTGGCAGTGTCCCGTTCGCGCGAATACCAGGCCGATGCTACGGGAGCACACTTCACGGGCAATCCCTACGCGCTGGCGAGCGCGCTGCAGAAGATCGACGCCTATGCGCGGCGTGTGCCGCTGCAGGCAACTCCTTCGACGGCGCATTTGTTCATCATCCAGCCTTTCCTGGGAATGAATTTTGGGAATCTATTCTCGACCCATCCGCCGGTTGCCAAGCGCATCGAGCGGCTGACGGGACGGCCGGCGGAGTTTATGCAATAGGACAAGCTTTCAGGTGTCAGCCTTCAGCTGTCAGCTCGGCGCAAGAGGGGATTCGTGCCTGCGTTCTAATACAGTGGCGGCGCAAAAGGAAAACGGGTTCCTCGCTCTGCTCGGAATAACAGAAATAAGTCGGAATGACACAGCAATGGAGCGACACAACAATGGTGAGAGCTGACGGCTGATGGCTAAGAGCTGGTTGTGACATTGGTAACACCGTCCACTTCCGCGCCCGATAGTAGAATCCACTCAATGTCCCCTGAGACCGCAGCCGCCATATCCCACAAAGCCGCAGAGCTGGAACAGGCGCTCCGCCGCGTGATTCGCGGCAAAGATGACGTTGTGCGGCTGGCGCTGGTCAGCATCTTTGCGCGCGGGCACCTGCTGATTGAAGGTGTTCCCGGCGTCGGCAAAACCACGCTGGGACAGGCGATGGCGCGCGCCATCGATTGCAGTTTTCAGCGCGTGCAGTTCACCAGCGACATGCTGCCTTCCGATGTGCTGGGAATTTCGGTTTATTCCGCGATGGAACAGGAATTCGAATTCAAGCGCGGACCTGTGTTCACCAATGTATTGCTGGCCGACGAGATCAATCGCACTACGCCGAAGACGCAGTCGGCTCTGCTCGAAGCGATGAACGAAGGTCAGGTTACGGTCGATGCGCATTCCTATGAATTGCCTCAGCCGTTTTTGGTGATCGCCACACAGAATCCTGTTGAGCATCATGGAACCTATCCACTGCCAGAGTCACAGCTCGATCGATTTTTGATGCGCGTGCGCATGGGATATCCGGATGCTGCCGCGGAGCGTGAGATTTTGCGGTCGGAGGCAGGTGCCGCTCGCGTGCATGATCTGCGGCCGGTACTGAGCGGAGCGGATGTGCTGGAGATGCAGGAGGCGGTCACGCGCATTCGCGTGGATGAATCGCTGGTGACTTACGCGCTGCAAATCGTACAGCGCACGCGGCAAGCGGAAGACCTTTCTTTAGGAGTTTCGCCACGGGGAGCGCAAGCGTTGTATCGTGCAGCGCAGGCCATGGCGTTCCTCGAGGGACGTACATTCTGCACTCCGGAAGATTTCAAGCCTCTGGCGGTGCCGGTGTTTGCGCATCGTGTGGTGGTCAACGGTCAGCATGCTTCGACTGGAAAGAAATCGGAGCAGGCGGATCAGGTGCTGCGCGAGATTGTAGAGAGCGTTGTGGTACCGGTGTGACTGCAGTTGCGAGTACTGAGTTTCGGGTAAATAGCCCGAAGCTGGCCGCCTAGGCACTCAATACTCGTTACTCCGAGGTCCCTGACGTTATAATTCTTCCTCATGTCCTTCCTGCGTTTCGTGATGCTGCTATCGCTTGTCGTGTGGATCGGCGGTCTGATCTTCTTTGCATTCGTGGTTGCGCCCACAGCATTTTCCGTTTTGCCGAACACTCATCTTGCCGGCAACATAGTTGGACGGTCACTAGCAAGCTGCACTGGATAGCGATCATCTCCGGAGTTGTTTATTTAATCAGCTCGATCCTCTACAGCCGCTTCACCGACGGAACTGTGCACATCTTCGCGATGCGACACATTCTGATCTGCCTCATGCTCGCTCTCACTCTAATCTCACAGTTTGGCATCATCCCGCGCATGGACGTTCTGCGGGCGAAGGTGAGCGATTTTGGAGCCGTGCCTTTGGATAATCCCGACCGCGTGCAATTCGATGCGCTCCATGTCTGGTCCACTCGGGTGGAAAGCGCTGTGTTGCTCTTGGGGTTGGTGGTCTCGTATTTGACGGCCAAGAACTTCTAGTAACTGCTTCGCGATGCGCGATCCTTCAGGGGAAGGCTCCTGTTCTAGCCACAAAGGTCAGGAAGGTTCACGAAGGAATGCGGGACGTTCCTTCGTAGGACGTTGGGAATTATTGGCGTCATCGTTTATTCTGAATCGTTCTGACCATTGCTGAAGCGCATGGGAGCGGTGCAGGAACTCCTTTTCGAGGCCGCTGCTTGTGCATGCCCGCAAGAGATTCTTGGCTTCGCGCAGAATGACAAAATAAATCATGAAAACCGGAATTATCGGCCTGCCGCAGGTGGGCAAGACATCGCTGTTTCAAATTCTCACCAAGGCACATCTTTCCGCGCAGGCGCATGCAAATCCGCGCGAAGCCCACGTTGGAGTGGCCAAGGTTCCCGATGATCGTTTGGATCGTCTGGCCGCGCTCTACAATCCCAAGAAACTCACTCACACCTCAGTTGAATATGTGGATGTCGGCGCGATTGGCCAAGAAGCGCTGAAGGACAGCGCTTATTCCGCACATTTGCGCAATGTGGATGCGCTGGCGCACGTAGTGCGCGCCTTCGACGATCCCGCGATTCCTCATGCTGGAGAAATCGATCCATTGCGCGATATCAGGAATGTGGAATTCGATCTGATGATCAGCGATCTGGGGCAGGTCGAGAAGCGGCTGGAGCGGCTGGAAAAAGATCTCAAGAAGATGAAGACGCCAGAACTCGAGAAGGAATTCGAGTTGCTGAAACGGGCAAAGGCGCAGCTCGAATCGGAGAAGCCGCTGCGCGAAATGGAGATGATTCCAGAGGATAAGAAGCGGATTCGGGGCTTCATGTTTCTCAGCGAGAAGCCGATTCTCTACGTGCTCAACATCGGTGAATCGAGCGAGTTGGGGAAAGAGTTGGAAGAGGCCGTCGGCAAGTACAAGCTGACTGAGATTGCAGCGCGTCCGAATGCCGGGGCCACGGCGATCTGCGGCAAAGTGGAAGCCGAGCTCGCAGAGATGAGCGATGCCGATGCGGCAGAGTTTCTTTCGAGCTACGGGCTAAAGGAAAGCGGCCTGACGCGACTCATTCGAACGACGTACAAGCTGCTCGGCTTGATCTCGTTTTTCACGGCAGGCGAGGATGAGTGCCGCGCCTGGCAGGTTCCCGCTCACTCTCGTGCTCAGGAGGCGGCAGGTGCAATTCACTCCGATCTGGAGAAGCATTTCATCCGCGCCGAAACCATCCGCTGGGATCAATTGCTGGAAGCCGGCTCGGAAGCGAACGCGCGCGCCAAAGGGACCCTGCGACTCGAGGGCAAAGACTATATCGTGCAGGATGGCGATGTGATGCATATTCGGCATTCGGGATAACGGCAGTTGTCCGAGAACTGATATCATCCTCGCCAATCGTACATGAGCGCCATCCTCATCAGCATTCTGCTGGGACTCACGGCAGCGGCCGCGAACGTCTTCGGCGGCGCGATCATTGTGCAGCGCCATTGGGAACGCAGATACCTACGCTATTTTGTGGCACTGGGCGCGGGATTCATGCTGGCCACTGCTATGGTCGAGATGATTCCCGAGAGTCTGGAACTGCGAGGTCGTAGCGCTGCGTTCCTGATCCTGCTTGGCTATCTCATCATTCATTTCTTCGAGCATACTGTAACCCCTCACTTCCACTTCGGCGAGGAAACGCATAAAGATGAGTTCATTCATTCTCACCGGGGATACTCGGTTTTGTTCGGGCTTGTCATTCACACTTTTTTTGATGGTATCGCGATCGCCTCCGGATTTCTGGTTTCGAATGCGCTGGGCTGGATTATTTTCGTCGCGATTTTTCTGCACAAGATTCCTGAGGGCTTCACCGTGAGTTCGGTGATGCTGGCCAGCGGCCGCAGCCGGGGAATCGCTTGGGGAGCGTCGATCCTTCTGGGCGGAGCAACGTTGGCCGGCGTTCTCACTATGGCGCTGTTCCGGCACCATGTTTCTTCCGGGTTGCCCCTCGCGGCGGGTGTCACGATCTACGTTGCCGCCTCGGACTTAGTTCCGGAAGTGAATAAAGAACCGGCGATGCGGATGGCACTGCTTGTTTTTGTGGGCGCGGGATTTTTCTTTTTACTGGAGACGCTGTTTCACCTGCACTGACGATGCTAGGACTCTCGCGCATCCTTGAATCGTGAGATGCAAGGCCCTTCTAGAATCTGGTCACGATGCAGGGTCTGAGTTGAGGCAGGGGTGCTTCGACTCGCCGGAACTCCCCTTCGGTCGTCTCGGCTTCGCTCAGCATGACAAGTGAGTGCCGTTGTTGTACTGCCCAGAAACGATGGCGAGAAGCGAATTTTGACGGATTCTTTACAGACTCTGGCCACGGCCTGCGAGGAAAGACTTTCTTCTCCACATAGGGCTACTGCGTGATCTCGTAAATCGCGCCAGTGTTATTGGTTCCGCCGTAGCCGGTGCTTCCGAACAAGGCATTGCCCGGACCGATGGTGACCCCTGAAACCGGGGAATAGGCGTCGTTGGTGGTTTCGAAGCTGTAGACCAATTCCTCGGCCCACTTTCCGCGAGTTTGAATCTTCATTTGGAACACAACGCCACCGTTGTGAGCGCCACCGGTAAAGGTCGTGCCGTAATACGTTCCAGGAAGGCCGGCCGTAAGATACCCGTTCACCGGAAACGATCCATTGCCGGCGCCGCCGAAGTAGCTGAGCACGGAAGGCGTCCAGGTGCTGCCAGCGAGAAGCTCGTAAACCGCCCCGTCACCGTAATAACCGCCTGCATATGTATCGCCGTAAACATTTCCTTCCGCGTCGAGAGCAACTGCGCCTTCCGGAGTTTGGCCGTAAGTTCCGTCAAAGCTGTAAAGCTTGGATTCGGTCCAGACGCCGCCGGAGCCGGGAGATATTTCATACACTGTGCCGAGGTCGCTGGACCCGCCGTAGGTAGTGGTGCCATAAAGATTACCCGCTTGATCGAACGTGACCTCACCACTAGGAGTTTGGCCGTCTGGGCGGGGATAAAAGCTATAGAGAAGACTTTCGCTCCAGCTCCCATCCGAACTCAGTGCAAGCTTATAAACCGTGCCGTCGCCCTGGTTGGTACCACCATAGAGCGTCACGCCATACAGATTGCCGCTAGCGTCTTCGGTCAGGCCGGAGGAGGGTTCCCAACCATCGCCACCGCCTGCGAGGAATGAGTGGATCGTGGTCTCCGTCCATGTCCCGCTCGAAGTGGGCGTCAGTTCAAACACCACGCCAGCTCCGTAAACTCCGCCGTCCGTAGCTGCGCCGTAAAGGTTGCCGGAGGAGTCGAACACAATCTTACCCTGCGGACCCCAGCCGTCATTTCCGTTAAATGCGTATAGGATTTTGTAGGCCCAGCCTCCACCAACCTTGGGTGCAAGCTCGAAGACAGATCCGCAGCCATCGAAGCAGGCCTTATTTCCGCCGGAGGGCGACGCGCCGTAGAACCGTCCGGCGTGGTAAACCAAGTGGACTGCCGCACCGGAAGCGGTCTTGGAAAAATTGTAGATAACCTGCTCGGTAACGGCGCTGGCTGAAATCGCGGTCATCACGGTCGCAATCAAGAAAGCGACAAAAGAAACTCTTGGACAAAGGAATTTCCTGGTCATTACGAACCTCGGAGCTGGAATCGCAAAGATGAGGGGAGGGCTATCTTTGCTGAGGCGCGACTATATCACGATATAGTCGCGGTGTGTATGAAAAAGCAACGCGCGGGCAACCGCCCGCGCTTTGCAATTAATTGCGTAAAATCTACGCGTGAGCTAGCTCTGGCTGGACCCCGTAGATTGAATACCAGGAAGTTGCGGCTTTCAGCTTGCCGTTGACGTTGTTAATGTTCTTCACGCCCTCGGTCTCGAGCCATTTGCGAAAGGCGGCTGCGCCTTGCTTGGCGTAAATCGGAATGCCATCTTTCCAGGTGGCGCGGCCGCAAAGAACGCCGTTGAACTTCACTCCGGATTCGCCCGCGAGTACAAGGGTTTCGCTGAATTCGGCATTGCTGACGCCGGCGGATAAATAAATGAAAGGCTTGGTGGCTGCGGCAGCGGCTTTGTGGAAGAGGTCGATCGCTTCTTTTTTCGTATAGGCTTTTTGGCCACCGAAGCATTGCACACCTTCCACGAACTTCATGTTCACCGGAACTTCGACCTTCAGCACGTCGACGCCATAACGGTCTTTGCTGAATTCGCGCATGCTCTCGGTGACGATCTGCGGTTTCTTCTTCGCATACTCCAGCCCCTTTTCGTCGGCACCGTCTTCGTAGCCAACGAACTCGAGGAAGAAGGGAATGTCATTGGCGCGGCATTCGTCGCCGATGCGCTCGACCCACACGTGCTTCCTGTCGTTTACGTCTTTCGGATCGAACGGCGTGTAATAGAGGAGAATCTTCACGCAGTCGGCGCCCGCTTCCTTCAAACGTCTTGCTGACCAATGATCGAGGAGATCGGGAAGACGTCCGGGGCCAGTTTTGTCGTAGCCGGTTTTTTCATAGGCCAGCAGAAGGCCGGCGTTCTTGGCGCGCCGCTTCGAGGCGGGCAGCCCCCACTCCGGGTCGAGCAGGATGGCGCTGGCATGAGGCGTAAGAACCTCGGTGACTAGGGTCTTGAATTCCTCCATCATGGCGTCGCTGACCTCTCCGCCTTTTTCCTTGGCCAGCGATTTTTGCAGCGAGCCGCGCTGATCCATGGCTGCGGCTGCGATGACACCGTGATCGTTTGAGACCTTTTTAAGACCGGCGAGTTTTCCAGGGGTGAGTTTCATGAATTCCTCCAGGACCGCTTGAAAGGATGAGTGCTCAGAAACATTTTATTGTAAACCAGCTTAGGAGAAGAGGGCTTATGGTTGAACATAAGGAATCGCAGAACCTTAACGGAATGGGCTTCTACTTTGCCCAATTCTGTACTTTCAACGCGGAAATCCTGCAGAATTCCCTTTCATTATTGGTGACCAGTATGAGCCCGGAGGCGAGCGCGTGAGCCGCGATCCAGAGATCGTTGTTGCCGATCGACTCGCCCTTTGATTCGAGTTGGGCGCGAACCGTTCCGTAGGTCTCGCCGGCGTTCTGGGGTAAAGGCAGCGGGGGCAGCAGGTCGACCAGTTGACGAAGATGTTCGAGCGCCGTGGCTCGCTGCGAACTTTTGCTGGCCCCATAGATCAGTTCTCCGTAGGTAATCACGGAAAGAACGGCCTCGCCGGGACTCAGCTTGCCAAACCGCCGTAACAGTGCCTCTGGTTTCTGCTGGCGGATGTAGATGCAGATGTTTGTGTCCAGCAGGTAGCGGGGCTGCATCAGAGGCCTTTGCGCTTCTGGGGTAGATCCTTTTCACGCTTAAGGTCGAAATCGTCCGGCAACCCCGCCAGCAGTTCGAAGGCGCGCGCCAGGTCTTTATCCTTCTCTCGAAGAACAATCTCGTTCCCGCGCCGGAAGATCTCAAGCTCTTTCGCGGTCACCCGGTATCGCTTCGGAAGTCGTACCGCCTGACTGTTTCCCGATTTGAAGACACGTGCCGTAGCCATAGTTTTGTGATGTATACACAAATAGTATATACATGTTGGGTCAAAAAGGGAAATCAAATGGGGCGCCAGCAGCTATTGGGTTATTTCATAAACCGCGCCGAAGTTCGCGGAGCCGCCTGCGGTAGTTGTCCCGTAGAGCGTAGTTCCGTTGATGGTCACACCGGCCCAGGGAGAAATCCCATCGGTGCCGCCGGCAAAGCTGTAAATTAATTTCTCGCTCCACTTCCCACCCGTACCCCGCACCATCTCATAGACGATGCCGCTGTCCGTGGAGCCACCTAGAGTCGCCGTACCGTAGAGATTGCCGGACGCATCAGGGGTTAGACCGCTGATGGGACACCAGCCGTCGCCCGACTGTCCGAAGGTGTGCAGAGTTTTCTCTTCCCAGACGCCCGCTGATTTTGCCAGCTCAAAGACTGTCCCTTGATTGGGGAACTGGCCACAAGTGGTTCCGTAGACGGCGCCGTTGGAATCTATCCATACCGGCGCTCGTGAAGCTGCTAGATTCTCGCCCGTGAAACTGTAAAGCATATTCTCATCCCAGCCGCCGCCCGTCGCAGGACTGAGCTTGAACACGATTCCGAAGAGTTTATCGCCACCGTCCGACGTCGTGCCGTAGAGATTTCCATTCGCATCGAAAGCCACTTCGGCGCTCGGAGCAGCCCCGTCCGAGTTCCCGCCAAGAAAGCTGTACAGTATGGACTCCGACCAGCTTCCATCTTTATTCGGGCTCAGCTCGAAAACAGCGCCGTTGTTTGTCGCACCTCCACTATAAGTCGTGCCGTACAGGTTCCCTTTGGCATCCTCAATCAAACCGGCGCGTGGCATTGATCCGTCGCCGTTGATATCCGTTCCTGAGAACGAGTAGAGAATGGTCTCCGTCCATTGATTTCCGCTACCGGGGCTCAATTTGAACACGGTGCCCTGATTGTAGGTTCCTCCGGCCGAAGTTGTTCCGTAGAGGTTGCCGGCAGCATCGAAGACAATATTGCCGTAGGGTGCCACCCCGTCAGTTCCGCCCTTGAAGAAATACAAAGCGTGGTAGGCCCACTTTCCTTTTGTTTTTGGACTCAGCTCGAACACGACGCCGCAACCGGATTTGCCGCAATCGGGATTGCCTGTGCCACCATTCGTGGTCATCCCGTAGATCTTTCCCGAGGGCCCGAACACCAGATTCGTGCGGGGATCAGAGCCGCTCGTTCCCGTGAACGAGTAGGTGATCTGTTCCGTGACCTGAGAAAACGCCGCGAGAGATGACAAAAAGAAGGTGATGAATGCAGCGCAGGATAAGAGAGTCTTCACGCACAACTTCATGTCTGCGACCTCGGAGCGGAAAAGTCAGAGGAAGGATGGGGGAGCCGTCTCTGCTCGGAGACAGATCATATCACGGAGAAATATTGGGCGGATATCGCCGGACAAAACAGGTAGTGGTTCAGCGAACCGCTACCACAAAACCCTACAACCGGGATCAGTCGACCGAATGCCTGGCGGTGTAGCCGTCGCGAGCGACGACGTCGATTTTCTGATCCTTGCCCTTCTGGTCTTTTACTTTGAGCGGGCCTCCATCTGGGGCAACAACCTGCACTTTCAGCTTGCGGTAGGTGCCGTCGAGTTTGTCGTTGGTTGGACGGTACGTAATCGAGTACTGATGGCGGATGTCGTTTCCGATGTCCTGAAAATCTTCCCCGTATTCTGCTTGAAAACGCGGGAAGTAGGCACGGCCGCCGGTCATGGCCGCGAAGGTGCGCATTTCATTATCGGCCTGCAGGTAATCCATGTTGCTCACCGGAATTCCCATGCCGTGCGGTGCGGCGCGGCCGCGGGCTTCGTACATTTCGCGGATAATCCATCCCACACTGATGGGGAAAATCGTCACGTCCTTAGTATCTTTGATCTTCTTTGTAATTTTGTCGAGCGTAAGCTTGCTGAAGGTGTCGACACCGGTGGATACCAGAATGATGTATTTTTTTCCTTCGATTCGATCGAGGCGATCGAGCGTGTCGTAGAGGGCGTCGAATTCGTTCGTCTCGGAAAATCCTGGAATGCGCAATTGATTCAGGGCGCCGTAAATAGCGCGCTTGTCCTGGGTGAAATCGACCAGGATGTGCGGCTGCATGTCGTAGTACTCGACGGCGACCCAATCATCTTTTTGCAGTGTATTGGCAAAGGCATAGGAAGCTTCCAGCGCCTGGATCATGAACCCATAATTGGTGGCGCCGTATTCCACCAGCAATACCGCGGTGATCGGAGCTTTTGAAATGGCGAAGGTACTGATGGTTTGCTGAGCTCCGTCTTCAAAGATGCGGAAATTATCCTGCTTCAAGCCCGGCACGAATTCGCCGCTCTTGGTAGTGACCATTACGTCCACGTTGACGAGTGGTGCGTTGACGCGAATGGAATAATCGGGCATGCCCTCGGTGGATTTGGGAGTGGGCGGCGGCGGTGGCGGTGGCGCTTCTGTAGTTTTCTTTGGAATGGCGTAAGGGCCAATATCGCCGCTGGGGCCACCGGCCTCTGCTGGAACGTCCTGCTTAGGCTTGGCCGTGTCGCCGGGTGAGGATTGCGTCTGGTCGCTGCCTTGATTCTGGCCTTGACTCTGGGCCGGGGCCGGAGGTGCACCGCTCAGGAGCGTCAGCGCCAAAGCCATGAAAGAGAGCCGCATTGCGGCATTCGGGAAAGGGCGATCGATTGAGAAATCGGCAAACATGGCAAACCCCGGCGAGGATGAATTCTTGGGAGGCAAAATATCCCTGTGCTAGTATAGACGCTGGGATTCGCGATTGGGATGTTTTGCCCGGCTCCCGGATACCCCTCCTGGCAACGACTTTACCATCCGGCGAAATCTAATTGAATTTGTGGGGTTCTGCGACCCTAGTGGGCGTTGTACATGAAAAAATCAGCCTTTGCCGTCCTCGTTGCTTGCCTTTCTTTCCCCTTAACCCTTGCTGCGCAGAAGTCCGAGCCTGCCCAGAATCCGCCGACCATCCCGGTTTCCCAGATTCATGCCGGCATGCGCGGTGTAGCCTACACCGTGTTCGAAGGCGTGAAGCCCGAGGCTATGGACGTGGAAGTGCTCGGCGTGCTGCACAACGTGAACGGGCCGAAGGGCGATGTGATTCTGGTGCGGCTGCACGGGAAGAAGGTAGAGTACACGGGCGTGGTCGCCGGCATGAGCGGCAGCCCGGTTTATTTGGACGGCAAACTTGCGGGAGCGCTGGCCTTTCGCATTGGAGAATTCTCGAAGGAGCCGATCGCGGGCGTGACTCCGATTGCGGATATGTTGGAGATCAACGCGCTGGACCGCTCACCTGCGGAGGACAGCGTCGCTGTCAAACCAGCAGTCACTACCGTCGCTGGAAAAACTTCTTCGCCGGGAGAGGGCGCTTCGCTATCGGGATCCACGCAGGATTCTTCCGCCAGCGGCTTTGTGAATTATTTGAAGCCGATCGAGACGCCGCTGGTCTTTAACGGATTTTCACAGGAAGCGATTCAGATGTTCGCCGGGCAGCTTGGTTCGGCAGGCATTGTGCCAGTGATGGGCGCGGGATCGGTGAGCAACGACAAGCAGCCTGAGCCTGTTGAACCGGGGTCTGCTATCAGCGCGATTCTTGTGCGCGGTGATATGGATATTGAGGCGACGTGCACGGTCACTTACATCGATCCACAGCGGTTACTGGCTTGCGGACATCCTTTGCTGCAATTTGGCGCGGTCGATCTGCCGATGAACAAGGCCGAGGTTTTGGCTACGCTGCCTTCGCCGCTCAACGCTTTCAAGATCGTTAACACGACCGAGCCGGTGGGGACCTTCGTGCAGGATCGGCACACGGGAATCATGGGCGTATTCAACCGCCAGCCGGATATGATTCCGGTCACGTTGAATATTCACAGCGACACAGGCGTGAAGCAATTCCATTATGAAGTGCTGAACAATCCGAAACTGACGCCGGTTGCGCTGATGGTCACTGTGTTCAATGCGCTGCACGGCATAAATGAATTCGGTGAAGAAATCACCTATCGGCTGAGCGGGAACATTGGCGTCAAAGGATTCCCTGAAGTCACAATGAAGAACATGTTCGCTCCCGCCGATGGAGCTCAGCCGGCGGCCATGCAGGCGGCCGTTTCTCTGGGCGAGCGCTTCGGTCGAATTTACGACAATCCCTACAATGCAGCCGCGGTGAACGGCGTGAACCTGGACTTCGATCTGGTGCGCGAACGCCGCTGGGCGCGGCTGGAAAGCGCTCGCACGGATGTGACGGAAGCGCGGCCGGGTGAACAAATTATGCTGGAAACCGTGCTCGCTCCGTATCGCGGCGAGCGCATCGTGCAGCAGATCCCGGTGAAGATTCCGACATCCGCCAGCAAAGGAACCCTGCGCATTCTGGTGAGCGATGGTGAAACGCTCGATCACCTGGGGCATATGAATCCAGCCTTTGGACGTAGCCTTGACCTGGCTTCCACCATCGCTTTGCTGAACAAGGAGCATTCCAACAACCGTGTCTACGTTTCGCTGCTTGAGGCTGACCCCGAAGCCCGCGTGGCCGACAAGGTCATGCCCACGCTGCCGATCTCGATCATGAACGTGATGGATGGAATGCGGGGCAACCAGGAAATGACTGTGAGTGCGGAATCGAATGTGGATGAGACCTCAACGCCGCCGTTGGATTATGTGGTGAGTGGGGCGCAGTTGTTGACGGTAACGGTGAAGTAAAGTTCCCGTCTGACCTTGTCGTCGTAATCCTGAGCAAAGCGAAAGAATGACAACGGCTTATTCTTCGTCCTCGCCGATCTGCTGCGATAGATAGCGCTCGTATCCCAATTCTTTGATCTGATGGAGCTGGGCTTCGAGGAAGTCAACGTGCTCTTCTTCATCTTGCACCAGCTTTTCGAGTAGTTCGCGTGAGCCGTTGTCACCTTCTTTTACAGCAGTCGCAACGGCGTCGTTATACATCTTGACCGCGCCAATCTCGAGAGCCAGGTCGTTTTCGATCATGGCCTTGACCGTGCTGCCGATCTTCACATCGAGCGGCTGCATCGAGGGGGTTCCGTCGAGAAACAGAATGCGCTCCATCAGCGTTTCGGCGTGCTTCATCTCGCCGATGGATTGCTTTTTGATGAAATCCGCAAGCTTGTGATATCCCCAGTTTTCGCACATTTCGGCGTGGAGAAAATATTGGTTGATGGCAGTCAGCTCTTCGCGCAGAGCCTTGTTCAATTCAGCGAGGACTTTTGGGTTCCCTTTCATAGCGATGCGAGTATCGCAGAAACGCGCCGAATCGTAAACGGCAGATGAATATTGGCGAAAGACAGAGAGCCGTTTTGGGACGATTGCAGTTCATGGGGAACGAGAGCCAACTATCGTGCCTAGTAGTTTACGAGCACACTGGCCTTTTCCATATGCTTGAACCCATCGGTCGCTACGGCAGCCAGTATCATGAGCGTGCCGTTGTATCCCACGTGCGCCAGAAAACTGCACGCAACTGACTTCGTCACCGCGCGCACGGTAGCCAGCACCACGCCAACAAGGATGATAATCAGCACGGCCGCCCAGGAGCGGTATTGAATGTAGTGCATCCCTCCGAACGGCAGGGCGGTGAGAACCACTCCCCAGAATGCACCCAGGCGGCGAGCCAGCACAGGATAAAGAAATCCGCGAAAGAAAATCTCTTCCATGAGCGGGCCGAGCGTGATGGCGAAGGCTGCGGTGAGATACGCGTCCATCGGACTATCGAAGAACTGATCGAACGGCGTGGTTTTCGGCATCGGGAGAAAGCGGCCCAGCATGTCGAAGCCAAGCATGAGGACGCCGATGCCCATGAGGCTGATTCCTGCGGCACCCGGCCAGTTCCAACGAATGGAGGGCCAGAAGCGCGAGTGATATTTCACCTCGATCAGCAGAAACATGTAAATCGCGACGGCGGCGTAAGCCACGAGTTCGGCGATAAGCGCGAGTACAGGCTTCTGCGCAACATCGACCCAACTCTGATGTGGAAAAGCCAAACGACGAGCCCCGAAAACTACCGCCAGTTGCGCCACGAAAAGAATGCCAAGCGTGATCGCGGCGATGAGCAGCACGTCCCAGCCGCTCCAGATGGGATTTTCGTCAGCCTTGGGAACGAATGCGGGAGGTGCGGCTGGTGGAAAAGGTTCGGTGGCGAGCGGAAGCGGAGTCTGCGACTCGCTTGGCAGCGGCTCGGGGTCGAATTGCGGGTTATCGAAGGATGACAACAATTCCTTTGCGTCCTCGGTCAAATTTGCATGAAGCACTTCAGCTGCATAGATTCTTCCTCGGCAGGGAGGACGGGTGAGATGACAAGAACCATACCTTACCTCACTCCGAATTCCCGAGACAATTTTCCAGACTTCTGGTATGTCGGCATCTGTGCCGGCAACTTGCAACTGCAACCGGCCCGAAGATGCACACGACCATACGGTCGGGTCACTTTCGTAGAATGAGGGCGAGCGCAGCATCTTTGTGAATCTTTGACCGCCCACACAAGAAAGCGTCTCTTCGCCGATATCGAAGCTTCGAGGCACGGCCAGCGTGCCATCCTTGGCCACCATAGATGTCCTGGCAGCGACCCAGGAATCCAGCTTTCTTGGCGTGGACGTTGTGCTCGACAGAAAAACACTGACGAAAACGTGGAACCTAATCTTCTTATCGCGCACCGGGTTTCCAGTCGCGTCGTGCGTGTCCAACCGAGTAAGCAACCAGCTGTCTTCGCCCGTCCCCTGAACATACCAATTCTTTGGTGCGGGCACGAGATAATCCGCAACCTCCAATTCCTGACCGTGCCGCAAAATGCCAAACCCAAGTCTCTAGGCTAAAACGATGGCGGTAGGTCAGCCACGCCACCAAGGCGATTATCATGAGGGCGAACTTCGTTCGCGTCATCGTGTCCCTGCGGTATTGAGCAAAGAGCCTGACCTGGTTTAAAAGACTGCGGGCAGGTGAGAACTAGCCACTGCCTTCCCAAAATACCCTGCCAGGGCCTGCCCGGTATACGACTTCTTCACACGCGCCACGGTCTCTGGCGTGCCTTGCGCCACGATGCGGCCGCCGTCTTCGCCGCCTTCGGGGCCGAGATCGATCAGCCAGTCGGCGTTGCGGATCACGTCCAGATTGTGCTCGATGATGATGATCGAATTGCCGAGATCGGTCAAACGGTGCAGCACGTCGAGCAGCTTTCGCACATCGTCGAAGTGCAGGCCGGTGGTGGGCTCGTCGAGCAGGTAAAGAGTTTTGCCGGTCTGGCGCTTGCTCAGCTCGCGCGCTAGCTTGATGCGCTGAGCTTCGCCGCCGGACAAGGTTACCGCCGACTGCCCGAGATGAATGTAGCCGAGGCCGACATCGACTAGCGTTTGCAGCTTCTGCTTCACCTGGGGAATGTTTTCGAGAATCGGCAGCGCGTCCGAGACCGGCATTTCCAGCAGGTCGGCGATGGAATAGCCGCTGTACTTCACGGCCAGTGTTTCGCGGTTGTAGCGGCGGCCGCCGCAGACCTCGCAGAGCACATATACATCCGGCAGAAAATTCATTTCGATGCGGCGCTGGCCTTCGCCCTGGCAGGCTTCGCAGCGTCCGCCGGTGACGTTGAAGGAAAAGCGTCCAGCTTTGTAGCCGCGTTCTCGCGATTCCGGCAGCATCGCGTAGATGTCGCGGATAGCGGTGAAGACGCCGGTATAGGTTGCGGGATTCGAGCGTGGCGTGCGACCGATGGGCGACTGATCGATGCGGATGACTTTATCGATGTTCTCCGCGCCCATGATGGCTTTGTGGTCTCCAGCTTTTTCGCGAGAGCGATAAAGCTGGCGGGCGAGGGCGCGATAGAGAATGTCGTTGACTAGCGTCGACTTGCCAGAGCCGGAGACGCCGGTGACAACGATCATCACTCCGAGCGGGAAAGTTACGTCGAGGTTCTTGAGATTATTTTCTTTCGCACCCAGAATCGTAAGCGCGGCGCCGTTCGGCTGTCGGCGCTCGGCAAGCATTTTGATTTCCGCGCGTCCGGACATGTAGGCACCAGTGAGGGAGTTCGGCTCGCGCATGATTTCCTGCGGAGTTCCGTGGGCGACTAAGCCTCCGCCGTGGCGTCCGGCGCCGGGGCCTAGATCGATCACGTAGTCGGCGCGGCGGATGGTTTCTTCATCGTGCTCGACCACGAGCACGGTGTTGCCGAGGTCGCGAAGATTCTCTAGCGCGTTGAGCAGGCGGCCGTTGTCGCGATGGTGCAGGCCGATGGAAGGCTCGTCAAGCACATAGAGAACACCGCGAAGTTTCGATCCGATCTGCGTGGCCAGACGAATTCTTTGTCCTTCGCCGCCGGATAAGGTCGCCGCCGAACGGTCGAGCGAGATGTAATTCAATCCGACCGCATTGAGAAATTGCAGGCGCTCAACGATTTCGTGCATCACGCGTCCGGCGATCTGCTCCTCGCGTCCCGCAAGCTTGATTTTCTGCGCGGCTTCCAGCGCGCGGGAAACCGGTAGCGCGGTGAAATCGGCAATCGACATGTTGCTCACACGTACAGCGAGGCTTTCCGCTCGCAGGCGCTTGCCGTGGCAGACGGGACACTCCGTCGCGGACATGTGATCCATCAACCATTCGCGATAGCCTTCGGACGTGGACTCTTCGAGATTCTGCTTGAGATATCCGAAGATTCCACGAAAGCCCGTCTTGCCGCGGCCCGATTCACCATTCAAAAGCAAATCCTGAATCTTCTCGGGAAATTTTTCGAACGGCGTGTTCAGATCGATGCCATGCGCCGCACCAGCGATCTGCAAAGCATGAATCAACCCCTGCGATGCCGATCCAGGGCCAAGACCGCCATCCAGCAGCGGTTTCGACCAATCCGTAATCACCTTCGCAGGATCGAAGTCATACCGGCTTCCAAGCCCGTGGCACTCCGGGCAGGCCCCGTACATGCTGTTGAACGAGAACGAGCGCGGCTCCAGTTGCGGAACATTGATACCGCAATCGGGGCAGGCTAACTTTTCGGAGTACAATGTTTCTTCACCGCCAACCAGGGCCACCAGCACCAATCCGCCCGCCAGCTTCATCGCCAGCCCAATCGACATTTCCAGACGATGCTCGATTCCCGGCTTCACCAAGAGACGATCCACCAGAACCTCGATCGTATGGTTCTTCCGCTTGTCGAGATTCAGGTCGTCATCCAGATTTACCAGCTCGCCGTCCACCCGAGCGCGCGTGTAGCCGTGTTTGAGCAGCGTCTCCATTTCCTTTTTGAACTCGCCCTTACGGCCCCGCACAATCGGCGCCAGCACCATTACACGGTCCTCCTCGGTTAGAGACATCACACGTTGCACAATCTGGTCGGCGGTCTGGCGGCTAATCGGCTTACCGCATTTGGGGCAGTGCGGGATGCCAATTGAAGCGAACAACAAGCGAAGATAATCGTAGATTTCGGTGATCGTTCCGACTGTCGATCGCGGGCTCCGGCTGGTGGTCTTTTGTTCAATCGAGATGGACGGGCTAAGTCCATCAATGGCATCGACATCCGGACGTTCCATCTGGTCCAGAAACTGGCGGGCGTAGGTCGAGAGAGTCTCCACATAACGTCGCTGCCCTTCCGCGTAAATCGTGTCAAAGGCCAGGGAAGATTTCCCCGAGCCACTCAAACCGGTGACAACGGTCAAAGTATTGCGCGGAATTTCGACGTCGATGTTCTTGAGGTTATGCTGGCGCGCCCCGCGCACGGAGATCGTGGTAATAGCCATTTAGCGCTAGTTCGAAAAACTGGAGAGGATTGCCCTTCCGTAACGTCGACAGGTCTGCCTGTCTGTTCGACATTAGAGGTGCACAGCTCTACTCCGTATTTTACTACGAATCTGACTGGTCACTAGCGGAGAGCGTTGGTGCAAGTAAATTGAAGAATTGCGTGGACGAAATTGGTTTTGTTGGCATCTGATTTTCGGAACATTTTACGGAAGTTGGGTCTTAGAAGCTGAGGAACGAAGTCTGGTTTTAGAAGTTTAAGAACAAAGTTCCGGAATTTTTTTCGTGATTTAGACAGGGTGGTCGATTGTGATTTCGCTCTTCATGCCTCTTATCCTTTGCGCAACCGTCGTAGCTTCCGTATCGATCGGAGTCGCTGCCGCTTACATCGCCGTCTTCGGCATTCTGCGGGCTTGCGCCCCATCTTCGCAGCCTAAGCTCGTGGAAGCGCGGCCCCGGCTGGTTCTCGTCCCCACGCAAAGCCACGCCAGCGGCGACTAGAAGCCTCGCCGGCCCTTCACACTTGACGTGCGCCATGAATTACTTCGACTGAACTTCGACCGCTTCCGCATTCATCGGATGTTCGCTGTCATCGCCAACCTGAATTTTTCTTCCACGCTTCGTGTACGCCCCGATGACACCCGGCTGCGACCAGTCCAAATCCCAACCGTTGTCGATGGCCAGAAGAGTGTAAGAACCGGGAACCACGTCGCGCAGAACAAATGTGCCGTCCAGATCACTCTGGTCGCGGCGGAAGAGATCGCGGTCAAGTTCGGGCTTCGTTGGCACAAGAACCACCATCGCTCCGGCGAAACCCTTGCCCGCTCGCGTCACTTTTCCCTCAACCGCTGTCTTGCCAGCGATCAAGGTGAGGTCCACGGAAGCATTCGCCCCGGCCGCCAGATTAAGGGAATGCCCGGAGACGGTTGCGCCCTGCGCCGTCACACGAGCGATGGAGTAGCGCGCGCTCGATCCCCAAGCGGCGATTTCATATTGGCCTGCCGAGACGGGAGATAATTCTGCTTCCCCCTTCGGGTCGACTTCGCTGGAGGCCGCGATCATGCCGTTTCCAGTCCGGAGGCCAACATAGAGATGCTGCGGGAGTGTGCGTCCGGAGACCTGAACTGAAAACTTGACACTACCGGCAGCTTCACTCTTGGTGCCATCAATCTCTTCTCCATCCTTCGCGAGATCGACTCCACTCAGTTGAAGGTGAGCCTGCGCAGGCCCGACAAAACGAATGTTATAGCGTCCGGCAGGGACGCCAGTAAGCTCAAAAAGTCCCGGCGAAATCTGGCGTGGCCCGCTGCTGCGAACGGTCGTGAAGCCATCGAAGGCTGGCTGCTCAAGGGTGGGAAAGGAATATCGACTCTCCCCCATGCTGGGCACACGAACGAGCAAGTGCAGCGATGGAGTCGGGGTAAGGTGAATATCAGCCTGGATCCGCTCCCCACCCTGGATCGGTATGGCCATGGCCTCATCGGCCTCGGTCGCCTCGGGGTAATAAGTAACAGGGTAGGAGACGTCCAGAGAACGATCTACCTGGGATGGCACTTCGGCCCGGCGATTGCTATCCGACCCAGATTGCGCAGGCGGATGAATTGCATACCATGGCTGCGCGCTCACAGAAAGAAAATATGTCCCAGGGCGAAGCGGCGTCATCTCGTATTCACCAAGATCGTTGGTTTGCGCTGAGCGGGATTGCCGGATTTCATCTACTCCGTTGCTGTGAGCGTCGTAGTACAAGGTCACTACGGCGTGGCGTACTGGCTCGTTGGATTCGTCTAGAATCTTTCCTTCGATCACTGCGTCGGGAGCCAGACGCAATAACAGGTGCTCCGTGTCAACGCCCGCCCCAGTCACAATCGCCGTTGAATATTGGTCGTGTTGATCGTAATCAGCGGAGATAAATCCGCGCCCTGCGCCGTTTAACGAGTACTTCCCCGCAACCAATCCGGTGAATTGGAATTTCCCGTCATCTCCAGTCACCATGGATTGGAAATTGTGCGAGTCTCTTACGTTCCTGACTGTCACTCGCGAGCGAGCGGCCGGCCATTGGTCTTACTGACCACGGTCCCAGCAATCCTGAAGCTACCGCTGGAAGTCGTCGGTGAGGGCGAGCCTGTCGTTCGGGCGGACGGGCATACTTCCAGCAGACAAAGAGCCGCCGCTAACAGCAGCCGTCGAATCGGAATAGCTCGAATCAACATTTCGTCAGCGCTTATTGAATCCCCGGAATCGGCTGTAACTTCAAGGTCACTTTCTCGCCGGGAGAAAAGTGCACCACCTGTCCTTTGGATTCGTAGGCCTTCATCGCGTCGGCATCGCGATAAGGGATTTCGGGTTGCTTAGCGTCGAAGGCGATGACGCGATAAGCGCCCGGTGCCACCGTCGCGGAATGGAACTTGCCTTCGGCATATTCCGAAAAGTAATGAAATTGTCCGGGGCTATCGGGCAATGGAATGCAATAAATGTAAGCCCGCTCCCGCGACGAGGCCTCGGCGCTGGCCGCAGGCAAGTCCAGAGTGGCATCGAGTTCCGCACTGTCGTCACGCAGCGTGACGTCAATCTGCTGGCTCGCGCCGGGAACAACTACCATCGGCTCACGCAGCAAGTCTGTACCGCCCATGTTGGCGGAAGCCACATAGCCACGTGACGCACTAATCCTCAGCCAATATTTGCCCGGAATGACATTTTCGAGAACCAGAGAATCGTCGTCCGGCCCTGTCGGCGGACGCACCTGCCCGCCCTGTTGCGCCCCGAATTCTTGGATTGATTCGATGCTCACGTTGACCTCCGAACGTGGCCCGTGAACCGCAAACGTGCAACCGCCGACGCTCCAAAATGCGGAAGAAGACGAACCCGTGGTCGAGGTGAACTGTTCGTTTACGTTTACCAGATCGAATTGCTGGGAGCGAGCACCATCGCTGGACCTTCGACTGCTGCCCCCGACACTGCAATGTTGACCGATCCGCTGGAAGAAAAACTTCTGCCGCCGGGAGTTGTAGGAGCGCTGTAGCTAACTCCTTCGACCAGATATTTTCCATCCGGAAGCTGCCCTTCAATGACGCCCTTGGTGCGATTGAATCCGAGGGAGTAGCCCGGACCATGTTCCCCAAGGCGCGAAACGGTAATATTCAATCCGCCGTTTTCTTCGATGTTGGTAACTGGAATCTTGACCGGATAGTAAGGCTGGCGAACCAGCGAAAGGTCAGCCTCCAAAAATCTGACCGGCTGTCAGTTCAATGGATGACGACGAGCGAAGTCCTCAGCGTTGGGGTAATAAACGGGAGGATACCCATACATCTGCCCGCCCGGGATGAAGGTCTCTGGATCATTGTCCATCCACTCGGTGGTGAAGAGCCTGTATGTGCCGGAGTGAAGGTCGGCAAAGCGAAATTCCCCGTTCGAGTTCGCCTGAACAGAGTTCATCATCTGCCAGCGATAACGACCCTGTTGCACTTGACGGTAATAGAGTTGCACCGTGGCACCACGAACTGATTCTCCAGAGGGGATCGTGATTTTTCCCTTGATCAGCGCCTCGGGGGTTAAGGCAATGTTCGCTTCCGTGCCAGCCGAGGCTTCGATCCAGTTTGGTTGACTCCAGCTTGAATCGTCCAGGAAACCTGGCTTGCGCCCTAAAAGAGTTAAGTGGAAGCTGCGACCGCCAGAGAGACCATGGGTATCGTCGACGGCTGATTTGGGCCGGGTGAATTCAAAGTGGCCTTCATCGTCGGTCATAGTCGCATAGCGATTGTCTGCAGAATGTACGAGGGCGCGGCCGATGGGTTCGTGAGTGACGGAATTGACCACCACGCCGCGAATGCTGTTCGATTCGTTCTCTGAATCGGGGCCCGGGGATTCTTGGGCGAATGCGCTGAGGGGAACCAAAAAAATTGCGGCGGAAACCAAAAATCCGTAAAGCATTCGGAGAGGAGGCCGAACGGGCGACCTGCAGATGGGAGAACCGTTGGGGCTAACCAAGACTTCGCTCCTACGTTGTTGTTCCCAGGGCTCGGCCTGAACTTGCGGTACACAATATCCTATGAAACTCGTCAGCCGTCAATGGGCCCTCGTCACGGTGCCGACACATGAGCACCGTGGTAGCATTTCGTTATCCACCGCTTCCCCCGGCGAATGCTATGGCCCGGCTTCGGTCCACTTCCGTTTTTCTGCCTGCTGTGATGCTGGGCATCGTTTTTTCGATGTCCGCCCGCGAGAGCGTACCTTCTCCGTGGCTCGAAGTCCATTCCACACATTTCACGGTTGTTACCGACGCCGGCGAAAAGAAAGGCAAAGAAGTTGCTTTTCGTTTCGAGCAGATGCGAGCGGCATTCGCCTCGCTGCTGATGAGAGACCGCCTGAACGAATCTGTGCCTCTGACCATCCTCGCCTTCAAGAACGACAAGACCTACTACCAGAGCGCGCCGCTTAAGGATGGACAACCGATCAACGTTCCCGGATTTTTTGTGCCCGGTGAAGATCAGAACTACATTGTGCTGAATCTGTTTGAAGAAGAGCCGTGGAGAGCTGTGGCGCACGACTTTGCTCATCTACTGCTGAACTATAACTATCCGCCGGTGCAAGGTTGGTTTGATGAAGGGATGGCGGAGTATTTCAGCTCCATCCGCGTGGATAACCGGCAGGTTGAGATCGGCGGCGATCCGGAGTTGAGTCCTGTCTACACGCAGGACCTGCTCGAGAATCAGCATGAGGCGCGCAATCCTCCCAAGTCGCTCACCGAATTGCTGAGCGGGCAGGTGTGGCTGGCGCTGCCCGATCTGTTAACCATGAAGCATGACACGGCCAGCTATCACGAGGCCACGCATCACACGCTTTTCTATGCGCAATCCTGGATGACGGTTCATTACCTGCTGAACAAAAAGATGCTCCCGCAGACTGGAACGTATTTCGATCTGGTCGAAAATCAGCACATGCCTGTTGAGGAGGCAATTCAGAAGGCCTACGGAGTGACGCCGGCGCAGTTCGATCAGGCAGTGAAAGACTATTTCCATTCGCTCGCACCGCTGTTCAGCGCGCTGGACGCATCGAAGGTGCCGAATGCGCAGCGGAATCCATCACAGCCTTATCAGTTTCCCTCGCCGCTGGGACCGGAGGACAGCGCGATGACTGCGAAGCCGCTGTCGGAGGCCGACGCCCGAGCCATGATCGACGATATGAAGGTGAGAATTCCCGAGCGCCGCGAAGTGGCATTGCAGGACTTGCAACTGCTCGCCACAACTCCTGAGCCGGCGCAGGTTAAGCCTGACGAGAAAAAATCCAGGAAAAGTGAAGATGAAAATGCGCCTCTGGTTACGTCCGTGGGCAATGAGACAGCGCACCGGGCACTGGCCTGGGACCACTTGCAGCACGGGGAATTCGACGCTGCTGCGGAAGAAATGGGCGATGCCGCGGCGCTCAACCAGCGCGACATGTGGATTCGCTACTACCTTTCGGTGCTCAAGTATCGCGTGGCGAACGCGAGGCGCGCTGATATTCAGGGCTTGCCCAACATGATGCAGGATTTGCGGGCGGTGCTCGATTGGTATCCGGAATTTGCCGATGCTTACGATTTGCTGGCGATAGCGCGCAAGGTGGGCGGTGGGTCGGTGGCGGCTATGCAGTCGGAGCGGGCGGCGATGCAGCTCAGCCCGCGCAACCAGGAGTACGTTTACCATCTGGCGGAGATTTACGTTGAAGCCAAGAAATGGGATGCGGCGCGGGCGTTGCTGGATCGTCTGAAGACGAGCAGCAATCCGCAGGTCGCGGCGGAAGCGAAGGATCAGTTGAGCAAGCTGGCCAGTGAGCAGAAGTATGGCTTGTCGGCCGCGTTGGGCCCGGGCAATCAGAAACTCACTCCACAGAGTTCGCCGTTCGACGTTCTCGATCAGGAGGCTGCGAAGCGGGCGGCAGAAGAAAAAGCCGCGCAAAATGCGACGGCGGTCGATAAACGCGCGCCGAAATTCGTGCAAGGCCGTTTGGTCGGCGTGGACTGCTCGCAGTCTCCGGCAGCTGTGCTTACTGTCGTCTCTGGCGGAACGGTCTTGAAGCTGCGCACGCAGGATTACAAATCTCTGTTGCTCATTGGGACCGATACGTTTTCTTGTTCCTGGAACAATCGCGCGGTTTCGGTGAACTACAAGCCGGGCGGATTGTCGGATGGGGATTTGGTATCGGTCGAATTGCGGTGAGATTTCCACGTCGCTGACGACTCCGGATAACTTATTGGGGGAAAGATGTAAGTTACGTGATGTAGTACCATGATCCCGGCTTATGTTGACCTAGATATGGATTACTTAGGAGGGATCTTATGTCGCGTCCCAATCGCCTCAGTAACTTATTGCTGCTCACCTTAGCGGCGTTTGCTTTTCCGCCTAGTGGTGTTGCTCAGGCCTCCGCGCGATGCCCCACTCCTAGCAGTTGGTCTTACCCTTCGACAAGCTGGGCGAGGTCGTATCCGGCGTGCTGCTCGCAGGCGAATGCTGGCACCAGCGATATCCAACAGTCGCCGATTAACATTACTAATGTGACTGAAAATACGAACTTGACACTGGAGACCAGTTACTTCAGCGCGACCGTTCCGGTGGTGGATAACGGCCACTCGATCGAGGTTGACTATTCCAATCCGCCGCCTGGCAGCAAACCGAATTATGTTACATGGAATGGAACGCAGTACAACCTGCTGCAGTTCCACTTTCACCAGCCGAACGAACATCGAATCAATGGCGCGCCTACGGGCGCGGAACAGATGGAAGTGCATCTGGTAAACGTGCACACGGACGCAGAGGGAAACCAGAGTTTTCTGGTGATTGGGGTGTTGGTAAATAAGGGAGGGGCGAACGAGGGCTTCGGCAAGATTCTCGCCCATATCGGCAGTTCCTACAGTCTGGATCCGGTTCAGATGCTACCGGGCACTAACAATATCAAGAACCCGAAGTTTTATACCTATACGGGATCGCTGACGACTCCGGGTTGCGCGCCGCCGATTACCTGGGTGGTGTTGAAGGAGCCGATCACTTTTTCGGGGGAACAAATTACGAGCTATGGAAATTTGCACAGCGGAAAATATGCGACGACGTCGCGCGGAGTGCAGACTGCAATATCGGGCCTGACTGTTAATAGCAACTTCAAGCCGTAAGAGACGGCAGCAGACTTAGAGTTAGATGCGGATCGAGACCACTTCCACGTTCTGATTGACGTTCCGACCGGGTCGTAGGATAATTCCATCCCGGACTCGCAGGCCCTCCCCCAAATGCGAAGTCGCAGGCGCTTTTCCGTCCCGTCTCATCGATTGAGCAATTTGGGACTGCAGCAACTTTTGGTTCGTCGTTCTGGGTTCACCACTGTCCGCAGGAGTCTCCCATGTCATTTTGCTTTACTAAAACTCCGATCGCTGGCGCGTTATTGTTGTTTCTTGCCTTTGGTACGCTCTGTGCAGCGCAGAAAGGCCCTGTGATTCCGCGAGCCTCCGGTCATGGTGTGGCTGGAACGCCGGGCACCGCGCCGGTCAGCGTTTCTCCGGGAAACTGGTCGCAGCTGGCAAAATTGGTGCCGCCGGGATGCTGCACCGGGTTGCAGAATGAAGTTGCCCTGTCGGGAGATACGGCCGTACTCACTCTCGTTCCCTTCGAGAGTCAGAAGGTCGCCCAGGTGTTCCAGAAAACGGCGGTTGGGTGGCGGAGCAATGCACCAGTAGCGACGCTTAACGGGCCAGTTCTGGACGAGCCCGTTTTCGCGCCGGTGGGCATTGATGGGGACACAATCGTAGTGGCTGGTTACACCGCTTCTTCGCAGTATCCGGGGTACGCCTTTGTTTACGTGAAACTCGCGGGAGGCTGGGCAAACATGTCGTCCCCGACCGCAATTCTGACCTCCTCCGATCGCAGTCCCGACTTTGGAAATTCCGTATCCATCAGCGGTAACACGATTGTGGTCGGCGAGGACGGATATCAGTCGGGGACGCCCGGCGCAGCTTATGTTTTTGTCAAGCCCGCCGGTGGGTGGCACAACATGACGGAGACGGCGAAGCTGACATCGTCCGACGCCCTGAAAACTGACTTATTCGGCTGGTCGGTCTCGGTCAGCGGGCAGACGATTGTGGCGGGCGCGCCGCAATTCGGGAACATCGTGAATCCAGGGCCGGGGAAAGCATATGTGTATGTCGAGCCTTCGGGCGGCTGGACCAGCATGACCCAGACAGCAGAGATTACCGGTTCGGACTCAGTGCCTGGCGATGCATTTGGATCCTCGATTTCTATCGACGGGAACGTCGTGCTGACGGCTTCTTCTGTGCACAACAAGTTCCTAGGCGAAGGATATATCTATCAGAAACCGACCTCCGGATGGACGAACATGACGGAAACTGCTTCGCTGACCTCCGCTGACGGGGGCATCAGTGAGTTCGGCTATGCCGTGGCCATTAGCGGAAATCTCGCGGTGATTGGAGCGCCCGCCCGGGGTCTGCCGCCGAACGGGTATGAGGGCGCCGTTTACGTGTTTAAAGAGCCCGCTGGAGGCTGGCAAAATGCCGCCAGCAGCACAGTGCTAACCGGAGCGGATGCGCACTTCTCCGATTCGCTTGGATATACCGTGGCAGTAAGCGGACAAACGGTGCTGGCGGGTGCTCCCTACCGGCCTGCACCTGGCAACGCATATGTTTTTGGATTGCCTCAGTAGCCAGGTTTTGCTTGCAGGATCTCGAGATTAGAGGAGATGATTATGCCGAAATCGAAACAGATGGGCATCTTGGGCACGTTGCCAACCGCTAAGAGTCCAGTAGTGCTTTCTGCGCCTCTGAATCGGAGACTGAATGCTTACGCCCTGGCTGCCGGGGCGGCCGGAGTTGCAGTACTTGCTTGTACGGTTCCGGCAGAGGGCGAGCCTGTCTGCAAAACGTTCTCAGCTCAACTAACGCACACGAATAATTTCCCGCTATACCTTACACAGCCTGCGGTTGCTCCGTTCAACGTTGCGCAAGGAACAAATTCGACTTTTCGATCCTTTACCACGACCGGCCGGGGCACGCTGCAGTGGTGGAACCGCGGATTTTTTGCTCCGAATACGGTGGGAGCGAAGATTCTGTTGTCCAATGGCCTGCCTGCCAATCTCGTGTCGGGAGCGAACATTGGCCCGGGGGGAGATTTCAGCAAGGGCAAGTCGTACGGCCTGCTGTTTACTTACGGCAAGGGGGAACTCTCCTACCGTGGCGGCGGAACCAAGACGAACCATCGTGGCAACCTCAACCTGACGCAGACCGATTACGTCGGATTTCAATTCAAGGATTCCGCCGGAGTGCACTATGGCTGGACGCGGCTTTCGGTGAGTTTTGAGAAAGGTCGCGGGAAGACTATGCACACCATCCTACACATTACCGGCTATGGATACGAGAGCACGCCGAATACGGCCATCGCCGCGGGAAGTTGCACGGGCGAGATCAGTTCCGCCGACGAGAACCGCTCCGGAGCGAATCGGCCGGTTTCCTCTTCTGATTTACAGACCGCTGCTTTGGGCAGGCTGGCCCTCGGCAGCGTGGAACGATAACGGTGGCGACTGAATCGGCGCCAAGACACTCCTAACTGCCGTATTGAAAGCCACCTGCCTCGCATATGCCGTTCCTGGCGGGCTGCTCATTTATGACATGGTAGAAGCGGCTTTGCGGTAGAATTACGTACGAATCTGCAAGTGATTATGCTAAGAGATCCTTAATAAACCGGGGCGATTGATGAAGGGCAACAGCTTTCCAGGAAATTCTCTCCCCCTTCCACTGTTATTGGCGGGGGCTTTTTTATGTCATTTTTTTGCCACTGTGGATCTCGCGCGGGCGCAAGCTGGCCGATCGGGCAACGGGCCGACAGGCAATACCGAGATGCGCATGAACGACGTTGATATCAACATCTCATGCGACGAAAATCGAAGGCTCATCGTCAACGTTGTCAGCATCGATGAAGATAAGAAGGTGCGCCTGGACCGCCAGTCCGTTGTAAAGGTGCACGATATAAAGCGTGACATCACAACCTGGCAAACTACGGATAATGAATCCAAAATCACGTTTTGCAATATAGATTTCGGGGATTACGAAATTGAGGTGAGTGCGGTCGGGTATCTGACCGAGCAACGGCTATGGCATCTTGCTGGGACTGTACAGGAACGCAAATTGGAAATCGCCCTACGCAAGGATCCTACGGCAGTGGACTTGAACGCGGTCGACGATGCGATTCCCGTGCAAGCTCGGAAAGATGCGAAGCGCGCAGCAGATTACTTGAAATCGGCAAATTTCAAAGAAGCACAGAAAAGGCTGGAACGTGCCTACAAAGTGGCGCCCGGGAGCGCGCAAATAAACTTTCTCCTGGGGTTCTTGTATGTGGAGCTGAAGGACTACGAAAAGGCGGAATCGTTCCTGAGCCGCTCGGCCACGATTGATTCCCGGCGGGCGCAGCCACTCACACTGCTTGGCCGGGTGCAATTGCAGCGTGAACACAATGAACAGGCTCGCAAAACCCTGGAGAAGGCAGTCGAGGACGACCCAAACTCATGGATGGCTCACAATCTTCTGTCCGATGCTTACTTGAGAAATAAGGAATACGAGAAGGCGCGCGACCAGGCGCAGCTGGCCATCAATACTGACAAAAGAGCGGGGAATGCGGCGCTATTAGTGCTGGGACAAGCTCTCGCCAACCTCGGACACGATGAGGACGGAATTCAGGCGTTGAACCGGTTTATCCAAAACAATCCCAACAATGCCGCAGTTCCGCAAGTAAAGGCATTAATCGCCCGGATCCAGGATCGTGACGCCGGAGGGAGCGGGAACATGCAGCCAGAGGGCGACGTCACCCTGGCGGCTTCAGCCCCTTCGTTGCCGGAGAGCGCCTGGGGCCCCCCCGGAGTCGACGACCTGAAACCGCCAGTCGCGCCGAATGTAACTTGCCCTGCCGAGGCGGTAATCGAGACGGCCGGCCTGCGGGTTAAGCAGCTCGTGGATAATATTGCCCGATTTGCTGCAGTGGAAGACCTGGTGCACGAGCAGCTCGACAAAAGCGGGAACCCCATCACCAAGGAGACGCGAAAGTTCAACTACGTGGCCTCGATCTCGGAGGACGTTCCCGGCTATCTCGCGACGGACGAGTATCGCGATTTGCGTTATGGTGTCGCGGATCTTCCCGACCACATCGCCACCACGGGTTTTGTGACTTTGGCATTGATCTTTCACCCGGATATGCGCCAAAACTTCCAGATGACCTGCGAAGGCTTGGGCGACTGGCATGGACAGCCCGCCTGGCTGGTGTATTTCCGTCAACGGGACGACAAACCCAATCGCTTCGCTGACTACATTCTGGGCGCTGAGCATTATCCGATGAAATTGAAGGGACGGGCATGGATCACGGCGGACAATCTACAGATTGTGCGCATCGAGTCGGATTTGGTGAGTCCGCTGCCAGGGCTGGCCCTGCAGCATCAAATTGCCGAATATGGGCCAGTCCATTTCCAATCCAAGAAGCTCGACCTGTGGCTACCGCAGAAAGCCGATATCTTTTTCGAGATGAATCGTCATCGGTATCATCGCCGGCACAGCTTCGACCACTACATGCTCTTCGCGGTTAACTCCGAAGAAAAACCGTCTACGATTAAAAGCGGGGAGAAGAAGAACTCCGTGCAAAATCCTTGAGACTCAGGCCGCAAAATAAACCCTCCCGCGGGCGGGAGGGTTGGCCATTCAATTTTTGATAGCGGCTAGGCGCGGACGACGTTGCCCGCCTGGAAGCCTTTGGGGCCCTTCAGCAGATCAAACTCCACGGTCTCACCCTCGTTGAGCGAGCGGTAGCCGTTCTCCTGAATCGCGGAGAAATGCACGAACACGTCCTCTCCCGTGGAGCGCTGGATGAAACCATATCCCTTCGCCCCGTTGAACCACTTCACTGTTCCCTTCTCTCTCACAGATTACTCCTTTCGCCTGGTCGTCAAGAATAAATTCCCCGCATTCCACGTTGTCGCTCCGGCGAACCGGAACGCCCCCTCAAGAAATACGGTGGAACCGGCTGCGGCTTGTAATACTGCCGAAGAAATCGCACCAGGATTTTGCCGCAAAGCAAAAGACTCCTCGCTTTCACGCGGTAAAGAAATTACGGCGTGAACTCGCGGAGCCCTGGAACCTCGACGCAAATTTCTACGACTCTACTCAAGACGTCAACCTTACAAAACTCATCAACTGGCCTTCACCAATCAATGAGCAAACGATAATAAGCACAACTAAATCGTTTGACAAGCAGAATTAGAAGGGTGTGTCAAAAGTAACCATGGGTCACATTTTGAGACTTTAACAAAGTATAAGAAATCCACCCCCTGAACTCTGGTTACGCCACGGAAACCATAGTTTCTGCCCATCTCTTGGTAGGATGTTGCCATGCAATCACCCGAAAAAATCGCGGATCGGACTCCTCCTGAGGAAAGCGCGCTGGTGCCGCAAAAGCGCCCACACGGACGCCGCTCAGGAGCAACGGCGGATACCGTGAAATACCTTCTGCGCACGGATGTGCATACTTTTGCATTTTCTGTCGCGGCCAATTCGATCCTGTCTTTTTTCCCCTTCGTCGTGCTCCTGATGACACTGACGCGCCGGGTGTTTCATTCGCGGGTCATGTCGGGGGTGATTGTGGAATTGCTCCGAGATTATCTGCCTGCCGGCCAGGAATTCGTGATTCGCAACTTAAACGCGATGGTGAACAGCCGACAGCGCGTGCAGGTGGTTTCGTTGATTATTCTGCTGGTCACTTCCTCTGGCGTATTCATGCCTCTGGAAGTCGCTCTCAATCGCATCTGGGGCTTCGCCAACAATCGCTCTTACTTTGGCAATCAATTAATTTCCCTGGGGCTGGCTTTTGGCTGCGGCGTGCTGGCTCTGCTCTCGGTTGCCATGACCGCAGGCAATGTGGCTCTGCTCGAGCTGTTGTTGCGGGGCCACGGCTCTGCCTTTATCCGGCTGGTAGGATTTGTGGTGATGAAGCTGTTCGCGATTGCGGCCAGCGTTGCTATTTTCTTTCTGATTTATTGGCTCTTGCCCAATGGGAAGGTTCCGGTGCGGGCTGTGCTTCCGGTTGCTGTAATCATGGGGCTGCTTTCCGAAGCGCTCAAGTACGGCTATATTCTGGCGCTGCCCTGGCTTAATTTCTCCGAGGTCTATGGACCCTTCGCACTTTCGGTAAGCATGATGTTTTGGGCTTTTCTCACAGGAATGCTGCTGCTGGCAGGGGCAAACCTGAGCGCCCGGGAGCATGTTTGAGGCGCGCTGTAGCGCAGTCACAAAGGGTGGCTCGTGCCGGATACCTCAACGCTCCCAATGCCAGCGATTTTTTCTCGCAAATCCACAGGCCGCGTGTGACATCCGTCACCGCACACACATCTCGATCTGCGTAGGATCAGGCCGGTTTCCCGACCTTCCGAGCGGACATCATTTTCAGGTGATCGGCCATGGCCGCCAATGTTGGCTGGCGTCTGCTCGTTGCATTTTCGCTGATTCTCGTCGTGTCCGCCCTTAGGGGGCAGAACGTTCAAATAAGTCGTCCTGACCTGTATGCCCCGGCGGGGAAGGTTCCTTCACCAAGCGAACCGGCGCCCGTTCGAGGTCCGCTCGGTGCCCCCATTCCCCGTGGAAGCCCGGTTCTGCACGTTATCCCGAGGATGATCGAGTCCTCTGGAATCATCTTCTCGGGAAGTGTTATTTCCGTAAGTCGCGCTGGGACGGTGCCTGGCGAACAGGCGACGCCTACTGTGATCACTTTCCAGGTTCAACATGCGATTCGTGGGACGGTGGCCGGTCAGAAGCTCACCATCCGCGAATGGCCGGGCCTTTGGAATCGAGGCGAGCGTTATCGGGTCGGAGAGCATGTTCTCCTTTTTCTATATCCGCCGAGCAGGCTGGGACTGACCAGTCCTGTGGCAGGACCTCTAGGTCGGCTGGCGATGGATTCGCAGGAGCGAATTCTGATGCGCCCCGAAACAGTGGGTGTGTTTTCACCTGATCTTGGGTTTGAGCCAAAGTACGCGGTTCCCTACGCAGATTTTGAACAGGCTTTGCAGCGCATTGGTTACGAAAAATGAAGGGCCAGAGTACAGGAAGATCGATTGGGAACGTACGAGGACATGCCTGGCGGACCTTGGTCCGCATGCTTAGAGTCTGGGCGACCGTTCTATCCTTCACCGGCATTATGTATGCAGGCGGTCCCGAATATGTTGCCGGCTCAAGCTATTTCAACTCGTCGACCATGGGTCAGCCGATCATCTGGTCGGGAGGGCAACTGAACTATTACACGGATCAAGGCGATCTGAGCCCCATCCTGCCAAATTCGGCTGCCAATGCGTTTGTCGCGAGCGCCTTCCAGCAGTGGACCGCAGTAAGCACGGCGGCTATCACGGCCAACGCTGCCGGCCAGCTCGCCGAGGATGTGAATGGCAGCAATATCGAAGTCAATTCTGAAGGAGTGGTCACTGCACCCGCGGACATCACTCCTTCAGCCACACAGACGCCGACAGGGATCGTCTACGACTACGACGGTTCCGTAACTGACGCTCTGCTGGGCGAGGGAGCCGGCGATGCTTCGCAATGTTTTTGGAATGCGGTTTACGGAGGAGACGACAATTTTGGTACTGGAGCAAACTTCCTGCACGCGCTGGTAGTCATCAACGGCCAATGTGCGTTGCAATCTTCGCAGCTCACCGACGTGGAATACCGGTTGGTGCGCGTGTTGGGCAGCGTGCTGGGCCTCGGCTGGTCGCAGTTGAATTTGAATGTAATCACAGGAGATCCTCCACCAACGCAGGAGGATTACGCGGGATTTCCGGTGATGCATTACATGGATCCAGTCAATTGCGTGCCCATCACAATCTGTTATCCGAATCCCTACCAACTCGCGCCGGACGACCAGGCGGCGCTCTCGCGCTTGTATCCGCTCGCTTCCGAGCCAACGACAGCGCGCATTTACGGCTCGGTTTACTTTACAAATCATACCGGCCAGGAGAGCCAGCCGATGCAAGGCGTGAACGTGGTCGCACGCTGGATCGATCCTTCCACCGGGCTGCCTTCCGATCAGTATTCCGGATCGTCAGTTTCGGGATTCTTATTCACAGGAAATGCAGGCAACCCTATCACCGGCCTAACCGATCCGTTGGGAAACCCGTATAACGAATTCGGGTCGGACAGTCAATCTGTAGAAGGATTCTTTGATCTGGGTGGGCTACCCATCCCCAATGGCGGCAGCACGGCGCAATATCAGCTTACGATTGAACCGATCAACTCTACGTGGTCAGCAGGAGTCTGCCCGTACGACTTTTCGCAAGTGGCGCCCTCGGGCACCTACGCGTCCATCGTGGTGACTGTCAATTCTGGCGGAGAATTCGAACAGGACATTCTCTTATCCGGAAGCGCCCAGGCTGCGCCACTTTGGGAAATAACCAAAACGTGGAGCGAGCCTGCGCCAGTGGCTCCTCCTGGCGATTGGATTGGCACTCTCAGTGGTTATGGCGATGTCGACTATTTCCAGATCGCGGCACAGGCTAATCGCACTCTATCAGTAGCTGTCACCGCGCTCGAGGAGACCGGCGCGGCAAGCGAATCGAAAACGGAGCCGGTGATTGGCATGTGGACATTGGGCGACCCACAAGGTACTCCACCTCCCGTTTTCACTTCTGTGCCGTTCAACGCTGCGACCTTTGGAATGAGCCGTCTTGATACGCAGGTATTCGATTCAGGCACGTTCATCATCGGAGTTTCCGATCTGCGAGGCGATGGCCGTCCGGATTATTCCTACCATGCTCATGTGCTCTACTCGGATTCGGTGACTCCTGCGCGAGTGCCCGTCACCGGGGGACCGATTGTGTTGCAGGGAACTGGCCTCATGCCTACTCTCAGCGTTACGGTTGGCAACACGAGCGTACCAATGCTTGCCAGCAACGCCGGCCAGATTCTCGTACAAGCACCGGCACAGGGCGACGGCCTGCAGACGCTTACGGTTACCGATCCGACCAGCGGCGCGTTCTCGATCATGACAGACGCACTCACCTTCGGGGCCGCGCCCACCGACCAGATTCTTCTGCTGCAGGGAGCGAACCCGCCCACTCCGGTCGGAACACAGGCAACCAATCCTGTGATCACTCGCGTTGTCGCATCCGATGGCGTGACTCCAGTCAGCGGTGCAACCGTTGGATGGAGCACTACTAACGGAGCGACTCTCTCGGCTTGCAACGGCGCGTCCAGTTGCTCGACGACCAGCGACGAAAGCGGCATGGCCTCGAGTTGGGTCACTCCGGCAGCAACGGGAGTGGCGACCATCACAGCCAGCCTGGCGCCGGGTGTTTACAGTCCCACGCAATCGGTTTCCGGGACGCTGTTTGCGACTTCCACATCTTTAGACATCGGCGTGACCACGCCGTATCTATGGGTTGCTCAAGGGGCGAGCGTCAGCATGACGATCACTGCTCGGGTCGTCGACCTTGGCACGCCAAAGAGCGGAGTAACAGTCGACTTCAACATCGCGCAAGGTTCCGGCTCACTTAGTTCTGGCAGCGCCGTTACAAACAGCACAGGCTATGCCTCCGTGACGCTCACGCTGACGAATTTCACGGCGAATATCCAACTCACCGCTTGTGTCGCGCAAAACAACAGCCCCTGCCAGACTGTTTATGGAACCGCAGTAGCTCCCGCGCTTTTCAATCTGCAGGCGGTTGCGGGAGCCGGACAAGTGGTCAGTGGCACGGAATTTCAGCCCTTGACCATACGAGTCACCGATTCCTCCACGCCGCCGGATCCAATCCTGGGCGCAAGTGTGCTCTTTCAGTCGATTGTGCTGCGCCCGGCTGGAAACAATCCGATATTAATCAATGGCGATCCCACCAGCGGTCAAAATCAAATGCCTGTGCTCCTGGGCACGAGCCAGAGCACCGTACAAACCAATGCCAATGGCCTGGCTAGCTTGGTGCCCTCCCTCGGTTCTTTCACCGGCACGTTGGAGATTCAGATACAGGTTTCGGCCGGAACGTCAGCGTCACTGCAAGATGTGATGGAAAGTCTCCCCCAAGATGATGGGAACGCTTCTCTGCCTTCTATCAAAGCTCCATGGCGTGTAAGCGTTCCCATCACGAAAGAGTCTGCGCATTGGCCACCGCCCTAGCTGCTCGTTGTTGCTTCGCGTTACCAATTCCGTATGTTCGGCTCGTAGCGAATGAGCCGTTCATACGATCACGCGCCGCGCGGGGCGGGCATTTCTACCAACGTAAGCCTTCAACGGCTGGCGAGCCCGCCGGCGATTTCTCCGCCGTCGAGAGTGTAGACGTGGCCCGTAGCGTAAGCAGCATCGTCGGAGGCGAGAAAGGCAAATAGCGCCGCGATTTCTTCCGGCTTGGCGTGGCGGCGTAGCGGAATTTTTTGGTTCACCTCTTCCAGCATCGCGTCGGTGTATTCGGCGCGCTGCATGGGCGTAAGAACGTAGCCGGGGGCCACCGCGCAGACGCGAATCTTCGGCGCCAGTTCAAGGGCCATGGAGCGCGTGAGTTCGATCACACCGGCCTTCGTTGCGTTGTAATCAGCATAGTAGGGGTAGCCCATGATGCCGTTGGTAGAAGCGGTTTGGAGAATGACCCCGCTACCTTGCTGCCACATGTGCCGAGCGGCGGTTTGGGCTACGTAGAAGACGCCGGTCAGGTTAACGGATATGACCTGGTCCCACTCTTCGGGTGTAATGTCGAGAAAGTTGTGGCGAATACTGATACCTGCGTTGTTGATGAGGACGTCCAAGCCGTCCATGGCGCGGAGGGCATCGGCGAAGGCGGCTTCGACCTGCATGAGGTCGGTGACGTCGGCGATGATGGCTTCCGAGATTTGTGGAAGCTGGTAACGGATTGCGGCGCAGGCTTGGGCGTTGCGATCGAGGATGCAGACGCGGGAGCCTTCTTCGAGAAAGCGGGCGGCGGTGGCTGCGCCGATGCCGCTGGCGCCTCCGGTGATAAGGACGCGTTTGTCTTTCAGGCCGCGCATCTTTTTCCTTTCGGGCTTGCGGTCCGCACATCATTCCTCTCACACTTGAGAATCACTTTACAAGCTGGCGAGATTCGCCTCCTGTAAACGATAGATGCTATACGCCTACTTGGGGTCGATCCGCCGCCTTCTTTCCTCGGACAATGGACACCTCAATAGGGCATGACTCGCTTCTTGTGTTCGTTTCCCAAGAGTCGTTGGCACGCCTGTCAAGAACGCCTGGTCCTGAAAAATAGGCGAAACATTTGATGTAGAAAGGTGTTACATTCTTGTGTTCGGGGTATTTATCTCGAACATGCGGCCCCGGATAACTTCCCCCCCCCGGCGTTTATTTCATTCTGAGGAGCTGTCCCATGCTCCGAACATCGCGAGTGGTTTCGTACGCGAGAAAAAACCTCTGCTCTTCCGTCTTCATTATCGGTTCCTTGGCGCTATGGATAGCCAGCACTGCGGCTGCGCAAAATACTGCCATCTTTAACGGACCTCTGGACTATCTTACGGGGGGGACCGCGAACTCCGTCGTGATCGCTGATTTCAATGGCGACGGCTTGCCGGACTTGGCGGTTGCCAACGGTGGCTCCGCAAACGTTTCCGTGCTCCTGCAGAACAGCAACGGCACCTTTCAGGCGGCCGTTAACTATGCTGTGGGTAATGGGCCTGAGGCGATACAAACCGGCGATGTGAACGGCGACGGGAAACCGGATTTAGTGGTAATTAACATTACGGACAATACTCTTTCGGTTCTGCTGGGCAACGGCGATGGCACGTTCCAGACGCTTGCAACGCCGACAAGCCTCCCATCCGGCATTGGAAGCCTTCTAGCCACCACTCCTTTGGCCGTGGGAAATTTCAATAGTGACAATTATCTCGATGTGGCTGTCACGGTGCCTCTGGCGCAGGTTGGAACGTACGGGATAGCCGTGCTACTGGGTAATGGAGACGGCACCTTTCAGCCTCCCGTAACCTATGCGCTTAACGCCCGACCGTCCATTGTGGCTGTTGCAGACTTCAATAACGATGGGAAGCCGGACATCGTAGCGGCAACCAGCGCCGGTTTTTCGGTGCTGCTCGGCAATGGGGATGGGACCTTCCAATCGCCGGTTAATACAGCGATGACCAGCGCTCCAACTGGCTTGGTTATCGCTGACTTTAACCAGGACGGTAATCTGGATATTGCCACAACCATCACTCCACCGATGGCCGAGAACTATCTGAATCTTCTCTATGGAAATGGAAACGGAACCTTCCAGGTTCAGCCGCCGCTGATTTCAACGGTAGGGGAGGGTGTTGTACCGGTCGCAGCAGGCGATTTGAATGGAGACGGGAAGCCAGATTTGATCGTTATATTCAGCATGACAGGTGCGCCACCGGGCGGAGGCCCGGTTGAAAGCCTGCTCAACAATGGAGATGGGACGTTTTCGGTGGGGACTACTCTGCTGGGCACTGTAACCGCAGTTGCGGCGCTTTCCGATTTACAAGGCAACCAGAAACTGGACTTGATTGCGCCTCACGGCGTGGTATCAGTTTTTGAGGGCAACGGGGACGGAACTTTCTCCGTGTTTCCATCCTACTCGAATGGAGTCGGCGAGGGCCCAGTGCCCATGCTGGCGGCGGCAGACTTCAATGGCGACGACAAGATCGATCTGGCAGAAAGCGGCCCGGGCTTATGGTTGAATACTGGTGCCGGCTTTTCACCAGTAACGCTTATAAAGGTCGCCCCTGCGGCAAGTGGTCCGTGGGTGGGCACAGGACTATTCGACGGAAACAGCAACACCGATCTAATTGTAGACGGCAGCGGGGACGGTAGCGAGGCCGGCATTCTGGTGGGCAATGGCAATGGAACCTTTCAACCGCCTGCGTATTATGGAACCAATGTAACCGGTCCCATTGCCATAGGCGATTTCAACAACGACGGGAATCTGGATGTGTTGGGCACTGCCTACTCTGCCAATGCGTTCGCAGTGCTGCTGGGAGCGGGAAATGGAACGTTTGGATTTCCTGTCGACACAAGCGTCAGCGGCCCTATATCTGCTTTAGCGACGGCAAATTTTAACAAAGATGCGAACCTGGATGTCGCAGCAGTGGTAAATGACTCACTGCAGGTGTTCTTCGGGAAAGGCGATGGAACATTCTCGGCGGGACCAACTCTTCTTACCGGTCTCCTTCAGGCAACAGCTCTGGTCACTGGCGACTTAAATGGAGACGGCAATCCAGATGTTGTAGTCGCGGTAACTGCCAGTGGCTCAAGCGAAGGTTCGGTGTATGTCTTTCTGGGCAACGGGGACGGCACTTTTCAAAGTCCTGTCATAACCACTGCAGGCTGCCAAGTCGTGTCGATGACAGTGGCTTATTTCAACGGAGATGGGAAGCAGGACGTCGCGCTCTCGAATTCATGCTGGAACGACGTTTCTGTATTGCTTGGAAATGGCGATGGAACCTTCCAGTCGCCGGTGCAATTCGCCGCGGGCGGTGGTTTTCTGGCAGTGGCTGATTTTGACGGAAACGGAAGCCCGGACTTGGCCGTTTCGCAGGGGAGCGGCGTTGTTTATCTGCTGCTGAGCGGAGGCGCGCAAGGATCGGCGGCCCTAGTGTCGCCAACCAACTTGACATTTGCCAGCGAAACGGTCGGCCAAACCAGTGCGGCGCAGACCATCGTGCTGACGAACACGAACGCCAGTGCGTTGAGCATTTCCGGGATCGCCATCTCAGGGGCGCAGAGCGGCGATTACGCGGAAACCAACAACTGTGGTGCGAGTCTCGCCTCTGGCACTACTTGCACGATCGCAGTGACGTTTACCGCGCAAGCCGCGGGCACACGAAACGCGACAGTTCTGATAACCGATAACGCGATCAACTCTCCCCAGATGGTTAGCCTCACTGGAACAGGCACGGCAGCTCCCGGCTTCACTTGGGGCATGGCATCCGGAGGATCGAGTTCGGCTACGGTGTCGGCTGGAAAAACTGCGACGTTTAATCTGACCCTGACGCCTACTGGCGCTTTCAGCGGGACGGTAAATTTGACTTGCGCAATAACGCCATCGCCCAAGCTCGCTCCTACTTGCAGCATCCCGAGTTCGGTAAGTTTGAGTGGAAGTTCGCCTGCGTCCGTTACTGTGACGGTGGCCACGACTGCGCCCAGCACCTCAAGCAGTTTGCCTTTGTTTGAACTTCGTCCGCCCGCTTCGGTTATGGGAGGCATGCTGGCGCTGGGGGCGTTCGGTCTGATGCTGTTGGCGAGCTTGCGGCGGTCGCGGATTTTCGCGGTCCCAGCAGTTCTTGCCGTGCTTCTTTTCATCTGGGGTTGCGGCGGTTCGTCGTCATCGACAACGACAACCACAACCATCCCCGGAACTCCGGCTGGCACATATACCGCGACGATTACCTCAACTTCGGGGAGCTTGACGAATCAAACCACGCTAACAGTTGTAGTCCAGTAACCGGAAGACCTGATTAGATCGGATGGCCGCGGAAGAAGAAGATTAGTTCGATGATCAGGATCACTACGACCATCAGTTCCAGCACGAAGGCGCGGCTTTGGTTGAATTCGTCGATCATGAAGCGGTAGAGCTCTTCGGAGGTTTGCAGTTTTTGCTGGACTAAGTCTTTGTAGTCGGTGACGCCGACTTTCAGCGCTGCCAGCTTGTAGAGGCGGGCGGAAAACATGTCGCTGAGGAACTTGATGGCGTTATCGGCGCGCTCGGTGAGCTCGCTGACGTCGAGCAGGACGGTGTGCAGTTTGCTGGCGGCGCGGGCGGTGAGCCAGCGCGACCACATGCCGCGTCCGCCGCGCTCAAGGAAGTCGTAGACGCCTTCGAGCTGGTTGGTGAGGAGGTCGTCGTAGTGGCGGAACTCGAGCAGCTGCGAGTTGGCGTATTGCAAGAGCTGGATGGCGGTTTCGGCGCCGCTGGGGCTATCGTAGATGAGGGCGGCGTTCCAGCCGATTACGGCGAGATCGTTGGGGTAGTACGAGATACGAGATTGGAGAATCTCCTGGCGTTCGCCGTCGGAGAGCGGCTGGGTTTCGCCGCGGACCACTTGCGAAATGTGGTCGCCTTCCGAGGCGAGCAGATCGGTGGCGGAGGGTGAGCCGGCGATTTCGCGCAGGTGAAAGATGAAGTAGTCTTCTTTGAGCCACTCGGAGGCGCTTGTGTCGTAGGGCTTCACCAGCGCAGGGCGGGCGCGCTCGAGTTTTTGTTTGACGATGCGCGTGGCGAGGCTTTCGAAGTTGGTATCCCACACCCAACGGCTGGAGAGCTGGACGAGTTTATCCCAATCGCCGGAGAACGGTACCTCAAAGACTACGCTGACTACGCCGTAGTCGAAGTATCTGATCTCGCCTTGCAGGCGCTCGCCGCTTTCGAGAACCAGCGGTTCAAGGGCTTCTTCGACCGGCGGACGCTGAAAGCGGACGTAGCCGGGGGCGGAGTGTTTGAAGCTGGCATCGACGGTGCGGGCTCCGAGGATTTGGCGTAGCTGGTTGAGGCGGATTTCTTCGCAGACGTCGAATTGGATGAGAACCAGGACGGAGCCACAGAGTGGGGCGTCGGAAGGTTTGACGGCTACTAGCGTGGGCAGGGCTTCGGCGGGAACTTTGCCTACCGTGGGTTGCGGTGCCAGGAGAGTGGATTTTTCTGTGTCCATGGTCGGTCTTTTCGAACGGGCGTGCGGCCTACCGGTCCAATCAATTCATCTATTCTCCCAGAAAATGGGGCGGATTGGCAGCATACACCTGTAACCCAATTATATTCAGTATGTTACCTTTGGCCATCCCGAGCCGCCGCGTTGGGAATTCTATGTCCGCGCGATTAGGATTTTCTCTTCAACACCGAGAACAAAACCGCTCCGGCTGCGATGCCTGCCATCGCCAACGCGGCGTTCTTCATCGAGTTGGAGATTGCCGCTTCATGCGGACAGAGGAACGCGTCCTCGGGAAACTGCTCAGGCGCGTAGCTTTCTGCCCCATGGAGAGCCATCTGCAGCACTTGAGCCAAATGCAGCGCACGGCGCTCCGTGCCCTGCGCGATCTGTTCGCGGCAACTGAAGCCGTTGGCGATGATGAGCCAGTCGGGCGGGGCTTGGCGGATGGCGGGGAGAAGTTCGAGTTCGCCGATGGCCATGGAGATGTCGTATTTACCGTGCTCGAATCCGAAGGCGCCGGCCATGCCGCAACAGCCGGGGGCGGGAGATTGGAAGACGATGCCCAAGCGATGGAGGAGGGATTCTTCGGCGGTCATTTTCATGACCGATTTGTGATGGCAATGGCCGTGGAGGATGGCTCTGCGGTGAAGTTGAGGCAGCGGAACGTGATTGGCTTCCAGAAATTCGCTTAGCAGGAACACTTGGCGTGAGAGGGCTTGGGCGCGTTTGTCGTGGGGGAAGAGGCTGAGGAGTTCGTCGCGGAAGACGGCTACGCAACTGGGTTCGAGACCGATGATGGGGATTGCGGCTTCGATCTCGGGAGAGAGTTCGTCGAGGATTTGCAACAGGAGGGATTCGGCGCGGTCTAACATGCCATGGTCATAGAGCGGGCGGCCGCAGCAGAGGGGGGCTTTGGGGATGGTGACTTGGAAGCCGGCGGATTCGAGGACTTCTACGGCGGCTTTGGCGGTGTTGGGTTGGAAATAGTTGTTGAAGGTGTCGGGCCAGAGAAGGACGTTGCCGGTTGGCCGGCGGGAGCTTGGGCCCCTTCGAGTGGCCGGTGGGCGCGACTAGTCGTGCCCTTTTTCTGATGTTCCCCTTCCGGTTCTCGTGCGTGTGCGTGGAACCAAGATTTGAACGTCTCCGGAGCGAAGGCTGGAATCTGGCGCTGGTGCGGAATTCCGGCGACGAGTTTGGAGATGTCGCGCAGGAATGGGAGCTGAGTAAAAATGTTGGCTAATCCTGGAACGTGCGAGGCGGCTCTCGCCCACAGGTCGATGTTGCCGAAGGCGTAAGAACTGCGTGGGCGCAGTCGGCCTTCGTAGTAGTGAGAAAGAAATTCGGACTTGTATGTGGCCAGATCAACGCCTACCGGACAATCGCTCTTGCAGCCTTTGCAGGCGAGGCAGAGATCGAGTGACTTTTTCACTTCCTCGCTCTTCCAGCCGTCGACGATGACCTCGCCTAGCGTCATCTCCCAGAGCAGGTGGGCGCGGCCGCGGGTCGAGTGCTCTTCTTCGCGCGTGGCGCGGTAGCTGGGGCACATCAGGCCGCCTTCTTCGCGGCGGCATTTGCCCACTCCTACGCAGCGCAGCGTGGCTTCGGCCAGGCTGTTGTGGTCTTGCAGATAGTGAAAGCGCGTCTCCGGCTGCCATGGCGCATAGTTCGCGCCGAGGCGCAGATTTTCGTCGAGCTTGTAAGGTTCGATCAGCTTGCCGGGATTCATCTTCCAATCGGGATCCCAGATGGCTTTAAATTCGCGGAAGGCCTGAACTAATTCTGGGCCGAACATCTTGGGAAGAAGTTCGCCGCGGGATTGACCGTCGCCGTGCTCGCCGGAAATGGAACCGCCGTAGCTCACAACTAGGTCTGCCGCCTCTTCCATGAATCGACGGAATTTGGCGATGCCATCTTTCGATTGCAGATCGAAATCGATGCGGGTGTGCACACAGCCGTGGCCGAAGTGGCCGTAGAGCGAGCCTTTGTAGTTGTAAGCCGCGTACATTTTGCGCAGGTCGCGGAGATAGCCGCCAAGTTTCTCAGGAGCGACGGCTGCGTCCTCCCAGCCTTCCCAGTTGAGTGGCTCGCCGGGGACGTGGGACGTGGCTCCCAGCGCAGATTCGCGGACTTCCCACACACGTTTGGCTTGCTGCTTGTCGCACAAGCGCATATTGGGCGGATTCGGGGCGCGGCCTAGCACCTGCATCAGGCTCCGGGCTTGGGATTCTGCCTCGGCTGCGGTGTCTGCGCCGAACTCGACCACAAGCCAGCCGCCACCTTCGGGCAGCAAAGCAACTCCGTCAGAGTTGATGCCTTTTTTTCGCGTGTAGCCGACGAGGAGATCGTCGAAGCCCTCGAGGCCGATGGGCTTGTGCTGCATGATTTCGGGAACGTGGTCGGCGCATTGATAGATATCTGGATAAGCGACAACTAAGAGCACCCGTTCGGGTGGGCTTTCCACTAAGCGGCAAATGGCTTCGAGAATCGTGACGCAGGTGCCTTCCGAGCCGACCAGAGCGCGGGCAACGTGGAAGTTGTTTTCTGGGAGGAGATAGTTCAGGTTGTAGCCGGAGACGCGACGGGGGATGTTGGGGAAATTTTGTGCGAACTAGATCGCCATAATCTTGAGCGAGTTTTCTTAGATGAGGTCTGAATTTGGTTTACGCGTTCGGAGCTGCGGCCCGATACTTCTGGGTCGCCTGGGCGGACGAGGGCGTCCGCCCCTCCATGGGCTTGGATGTAGTTCTCTCCAACCTTCAGTCGTAGGCCGTCGTAGGTCAGAATTTCTAACGCTTCAATGTTGTCGTCGGTTTTACCGGCCATTACGGAGTGGACGCCGCAGGAGTTGTTGCCGATCATGCCGCCTAAGGTGCAGCGGTCGTGCGTGGCGGGGTCGGGGGCGAAGGTCAGATGATGCTTTTCAGCGGCGGCGCGAAGGTTATCGAGAACGACTCCGGGTTGCACGCGGGCGATGCGGCGAGCGGGATCGATTTCCAGAATCCTGTTCATGTACTTCGAGAAATCGAGGACCACGGCTACGTTGCAGCACTGGCCAGCCAGTGATGTGCCGCCGCCACGGCAGAGTAGTGGGGCTCCGTATTCGCGGCAAAGGGTTACGGTGGCGATGACATCGTCGTTGTTGCGGGGGATGACTACACCGATGGGAACTTGGCGGTAGTTGGAGCCATCGGTGGCGTAAAGGGCGCGGGCGCTGCGGTCGAAGCGGACTTCGCCAGCGATCTGAGAGCGGAGAGCGGCTGCGAGGGATTCGGCGTCGACCCTGGCGGATTTGGCGGCTTGGGCGAGTTCGACTAGGACTTGGGGCATCTCAGGAAATCACCTCGGCGGCTAAAACCGGTTACCAGAATGAAGAATGCAATCGCAGCGCTGAAGCGCTGCGCCACCCAAAAGCAAGGATCTCAAGAACCGCGGCCTCCTTAGAAATCTTCGTACAGCATGGCGCTTAACTTTAGTTCGAAGACGAGTTTTCGCCGGATTTGTGGCTTACGTTCGTGATCTGAATCTTGGTTTTGTCGCCTTGGGCTTCGATGTTGATCGTAATCATGCTGTCGTGTTCGTTGGCGATGATGGTGCAGCGACCGCTGTTCGAGGTCGTGACCATGGCGTTGGGGTACCTGGCTCTTATAGAAGGTCGACACTTTGTCGACCGAGTCGGTAGTTTCGGAACTTAGCGACGTGGTATGAACTCCGCCAAACGTGGCGGTTGCGGCCCCGTCTTTGCGGACTTCGGCGCCGGGATAGAGATCGACTCCGAGATTGCGTGCGGCTTCTGCAGGATCTTTTGTGGTTTCCACGCTGCCGAACGGCGTTTCGACTTTCACATTATCGCCTTCCTGGTGGACGCGGGTACGGTGAGCGATCCGCCAGGCGAAAAATCCCGCCGAGGCGATGCCGAGAATTCCCAGCAGGAGGATGACACCGACCGCGATGAGAAGTACCTTTCAGTGTATTGCTCCCGTTTTGCGCGGAAGCAGGAGGCGGGAATCCGGCTGCGCCGCCGGCGAGGTGTGGAAGCAGGGGCGGAGCTGGGAAGAGTAGAGGCTAGGATCGGCGCTCCGCATTTGTTGCAGAAACGCGTTCCGGCGACGATGGGAGAGCCGCATTTATTGCAGAAGGCCATGGATTACACCTCGTGGTTGACCTGCAAAATGGGGAACGCGCGAGTATAGCGCAGATTCAAGCGAATCGCCTTGCCATCATTCAATCCTACAGGGGAAAGCGGGAGAATGCCTTCGAGGACAAGGCGTCGATCAAGTAAAGACCCCTAGCTCCACAGACGAGTCGCGTAGTCAGACATGGTGAGCCCCAGCAGCAGGAACAGAAAGAAAATTGCCGTGGCTACTATCAGCTTGGTGAGCTTCTCGCTGGCATGGTAGACATGCATGAAAAAAAGCGCAACTAAAGTTGCTTTGATCGTGGCGATGACCAACGCGACAGCGGCGTTGTAGGGAGCGAGATCCAGCGTGGCCGCGTAGACCGTGAGGCCTGTGCAGGCAAGTAACGTGATCCAGACGGCGAAGTAACCTTTCAGCGGCGATTTTGCGGATGTGTGTGCGGACATTCGAGCCTCACGGGTGACGGTCAATCAAATAAAGCAACGGGAACAGGTAGATCCATATGATATCGACGAAGTGCCAGTAGAGGCCGCCGATTTCGACCGGCGTGTGCCATTCCGGAGTAAAACGGCCTTTCCACGCGGCATAGAGAAGCCAGGAGAAAATTCCGAGGCCGATGATCATGTGCAGCGCGTGCAGGCCGGTCATGATGAAGTACAGGGAGAAGAAAATCTCGGCATGGCGCGGCACAGCATATTCTCCCGGATGGCCGGGAATCTCTACGTGGTCGAAGCTGAAGGACGCGCCCGGAACGTGATGTTCTTCGAATTTGTCATAGTACTCTTTGCCTTTGATCCCCAAAAAAACGAGACCAAAAAGCATGGTGACGACAAGCATAGCGACCAGCAGGGTTTTGCGCGCGGTTTGCGCGGCCCACACGGCAAGCACGACGGTTAGGCTGCTGCAGATGAGAACGGCGGTGTTGGTTGCGCCAAGCCACATGTCGATACTCTTGCTGGCGGCAGCGAAATCTGCGAAGTACCAGCGGCGGTAGACCAGGTAAGCGCAGAACAGGCCGCCGAAGAACATGACTTCCGTCGCGAGAAAAACCCACATGCCAAGGCTGGCCGAGTCGCGCTGCTGCTGCTCGGTGGCGAAGTGGTGCAGCAATGCCGGATTATGCGCCGCAAAGGCTTCGCCGTGATGCTCGTGAACCGGTGTTAGCGAACTATCGGCCAACCGGCACCTCCTCTTTATGAGGCGCGTCGAGCTCCTCGTAGTTATAGGCTTCCCAGGTCACGACCGGCTCTTCCTCGAAGTTGAATGTTGGCGGCGGAGAAGCGGTCTTCCATTCAAGGCCCGCGGCGTTCCACGGATTATCAGAGGCGGGCTTGCCGTAGCGCATGGACCATAGGAAATAGACCATCGGCAGAAGATATCCGACGCCGAGAACCGTAGAACCTGCGGTGGAAAGAACGTTCAAGACTTGGAATTCCGGCATGTGGCTGTAGTCGTAATAGCGGCGCGGCATGCCCATGTAACCGAGCACGAATTGCGGAAAGAACGTCAGGTTGAACCCGAGGAAGACGATGAGCGCAGCCAGGCGCGCCCAGCCCTCGGGATAGAGACGTCCGGAAATTTTTGGCCACCAGAAATGCATGCCACCGAGATAGCCCATCACAGCGCCTCCCACCATGATGTAGTGAAAATGGGCGACCACGAAATACGTGTCGGTGACGTGAACATCGATGCCGAGCGCGGCGAGAAATAATCCTGTGAGGCCGCCCATGGTGAACAGGCCCAGGAAGCCGAAGGCGTAAAGCATCGGTGCATCGTAATGAATGGAACCCTTGTAAAGAGTGGCGGTCCAGTTGAAGACTTTGATGGCCGAGGGCAAAGCGACCGCATAGCTCAGGAAAGAAAATACCAGCGCGGAATAAACCGAGATGCCGGCGACGAACATGTGGTGCGCCCACACGAGAAAGCCGAACACCGCGATAGCGATCGAGGAAAATGCCACGAAGCTGTAGCCGAAAATGCGCTTGCGCGAGAAGCAGGCGATGATTTCGGTGACCACGCCCATCGACGGAAGAATCATGATGTAAACGGCCGGGTGCGAGTAGAACCAGAACAGATGCTGGAACAGAAGCGGGTCGCCGCCGAGTTTGGGATCGAAGATGCCGAGGTGCAGGGCGCGTTCGGCAGCAACCAGGACGATGGTTACAGCAATCACCGGAGTGCCCAGCAACTGAATGATGCTCGTCGCATAGTGCGCCCAGATAAACAGTGGCAATCGTGACCACGTCATCCCGGGCGCACGCATGCGATGGATGGTGACCACGAAGTTCAGCCCGGTCAGGATCGAAGAGAACCCCGCGATGAAGATACCGATTCCAGCTTCGACAATTTTTGTGTTAGAAAAAGCCGTGCTGAAAGGAGCATAGAAGGTCCAGCCGGTGTCGACGCCGCCAGTCAACATGCAGTGCAGCATGAACAGGCCGCCGATAATGTAGAGATACCAGCTCAGCAGGTTGATGCGCGGGAAGGCGAGATCTTTTGCACCGATCATCATCGGCACGAGGAAATTACCGAGCACGGCGGGGATCGAGGGAATCAGGAAGAAAAAGATCATCACCATGCCGTGCATGGTGAAAAGCTTGTTGTAAGTATCGGCCTGGACGAGATCGCCCGCGGGCGTGAGCAGCTCGAGGCGAATCAGCAGCGCGAAAAAACCCCCGATGAAAAAGAAAAATGTGATGGAGATGAGATAGAGCAGCGCAATGCGCTTGTGGTCGGTGGTGAGCAGCCACGACCACACTCCGTACTCCTTGTTCAGGTAGTTTTCGCGTTCAACGGGTTGAGTAATTGCGGTCGCCATACAATTGCCCCTACTTTTTTAAACCTGGTTCCACCGGTCGAGCTTGAGCCTGTACATTATCATCGGCTGAGCGCACCCGGGCGTTGGTCTTTGAGCCGCCTGCCGGCTTGGTATCGGAGATTGATTTGATGTACGCGACGAGCGCGTTGACTTGCTCCTCGCTGACCAGCCCTTGAAACGTGGGCATGATCGGCTGAAATCCCTTCACCCGCCTGGAACCGGGATCGAGAATGCACTCGCGCAGATAGTTTTCGTCAGCCGTGACCATGCGTCCGTCTGCGAGTTGAACCGGCTTGCCATAAACGCCTTGCAGGTTCGGGCCCCGGCCCTGCACATCGCTGCGATGGCACGTTCCGCAACCGAGTTCGGCAAAAATCTTCTCGCCGCTTGCAGAAAGGGGACCGGTGGAAGTGCTGTTGATCCAGGCTTCGTACTGCGAAGGCTCCATGACCACGATGTCGCCGACCATGCCGGAGTGCTGCGTGCCGCAATATTCAGCGCAGAACAGATGATAGACGCCGGGCTTGGTTGCGCGAAACCATTCCACCGTGTAGCGGCCGGGCAGAACATCCTGCTTGATGCGGAACGCCGGAATGTAGAAGCTGTGGATGACGTCCTGCGAGGTCATGATGAGCTTGACGTCGCGGCCGACTGGAACGTGCAGCTCGTTGATCTCGCGCTGGCCTTCGGCGTGTTCCACTTTCCACATCCACTGCTTGGCTACTACATAAACTTCCGTTGCGTCAGTGGGTGGAGTGCGCTCTTTGAAGTACACAACTGCGCCCCAGGCGAAAATCACCATGAAGATTCCCAGCGGAATTACGCTCCAGGTGATTTCCAGAGCATGGGAACCCTCAATCTGTTCAGCGCGGACTCCGGGGCGATGGCGGTAGCGCGCCGCGAAAAAGATTACCAGCGCGAACACCAGCAGCGCCATCATTCCGGTCACGATGAGCAGGAAGATAAAAAGCGCGTCCACGTGGCCCGCGATGGTGGAGGCACGCTCTGGCCATAATGGAAAATTGTTAAGCATACCTTGTCTTTCTAGCCGATTCCCGGGCCGCAGCCTTCCTGGTCGCTGAGCGGTCCAGCCGCCAGAGAATCAAAATAAGTCCTCCGATAAGCAGTATTGTTGCGCCCCCCGCCAGCCGCAGAATGTTTCCCACCATCGCACCGTACTTCCCGGTTTGAGGATCGTAGTGATAACAGTAGAGCAGCACGGCGTCGACGGCGTTGCCGATTTTGTTTTGCGACGCTTCGACCAGGCCCATGCGCAAATCCTTGGGAGGAAAATCCACTCCGTAGAAGTAACGCGAGATGCGGCCTTGCGGCGTAAGCACCATGATCGCCGTGGCGTGCGCATATTGGTTGGTTTTCTCGTCGTACTGATACTGGAAGCCGACGGCCTTGGTGAGCGCGTTGATGGAATCAGGCGGCCCTGTGAGGAAATGCCAGCCGGCCGCGGCATCGGCGCGGCCGTAGCGCTTCACATATTCGATCTTCTTGGCGGCGGCCATCTCCGGCGTTTCCCGCGGATCGAAGCTCACGGTGATCACGTCGAACTCATTGCCTACATCAAACTTGATCAAACGCATCGCGGAAGCGAGCCCGGCTAGTTCTTCGCCGCAAAGCATGGTGCAGTTGTAATAGACGAGATTCAGAATGAGCGGCTTGCGGCCGAAGTAGTCGCCGAGTTTGATGTTTTTTCCGGTTTCGTCTCGGAAGGCGAGATCGGACGGAACTTGCGAATTGAGGTGTTGCTCGATGCCGACGTTTTGCAGACGCGGAGGACGCGTGTTCGCCGGCGGGGACGTGATACCCGAGTTGATCTGCGCCACCGCAAAGGTGGACAAAACTGACAGCACGGCCCCTGCGGCAATCGATCTGAATATGCTGAACATTACTTCACCACTCATTTTTTCTCGGCATCGTTCGCCGCCCGCGAGTTCTGCCCTTCACTCTGCGTCGCGGAACTTTCCGGGCGAACCGGCAAGCCCCGTTGCACCAGCAAGTCCATGGCGCGTTCGATCGGGATGCGCACGATTCCCTGTTGTTCGTTGATCCAACCGTAACTGTAGAGCGTTTTCTCTTCCGCCGTGCGGATTCCGTTAAGTTGCGTGCGCTCGTCCTCTTCCAGCTTTGGATTGGGGAAGGCGGTTTGCGGATATCCCCGTGCCACGTGGCGCGTATCTTCGGGAACGTTTGTGATCAGAGGATTCACCACCGGCTGTGAAGCCCGTTCCCGCTTATCGAGAAACACGTACACGCCGCGCAGAATAAAAATGCTTACGATGACCCCAACGCCGAGCGCGATCAAAAAATACAAGATGCTGCGCGGCGATAAATCCCGACGCTCAAAAGCGCCGTGCCCGCCCGGGTTTCCGTGTTGAGTATCGTCAGCCATTCTTGTCAGCAAAAATCTCTACTTCGTGGTTAGTGTCCCTCGTGTTCCAGAACTTCGCTCGCCTGCGCGTCATAGACCGGCAGCAGCGGCAGCGAAGCCAGGTTGCGGAAAAAATACGCCATCCACAAGCAGCCGATCGCTACCGTTACAACAATGTCGGCTATGGTGATGCGCAATGTCTTCGAGAAATTCGGTTCGATGATCCACAGCAAATCAATCCAGCGAATGATCAGAATCCAGATAGCCAGCCACACCAGGTTTCTGATGTTGCGCTTGAACGGCCGCGAAAGCAGCATGGCGAATGGAAGGCCGAAACCGAGAAAAGCCAGGGTGAGAGCGAGCCACCCCCAGCCGTTGTTGATGCGTCTCAGGTAAAAGGTAATTTCGTTAGGCAGGTTGCCGGCCCAAATAATCAGCCACTGCGAAAAGCTGAAGTACGCCCAGACCATGGTGAAGGTCAGCATCCACTTGCCGTGGTCGTGAACGAAATCCGGCTTCAGCAGCTCCGACATCGGTTTGTATTTGACGAGAATGCTCTCGACAAAGACGGCGAAGCACATCGCGGACAGCAGTTCGCCGATAAGAATGATCAGGCCGAAGATGGTTGAGATCCAGGTCGGATCGAGCGACATCACCCAGTCGATGACGGCGAATGTGATAGTAAAGGCGTAGAGGATTAGTCCTGGTCCGCTTACGGCTTTAAAGCGTTGCGTGTTGTCGCGGGCGCTCGGCGAGTCTCCTTCTTTCGACCATTTCGAAAGCAGGAACGACAGCAGGTTCCAGATGGCGAAATAAATAATGGCGCGAATCAGGAAGCCATTGAAGTTCAGATAGCTTTCCGTGACGAAGTGATTCTTGGCGAGGTGCTCACGGATGTGTTCGTCGGAGATTGCCTCGAGCGGCATCGCCCACGGATACATCCTTTTCTGTGCAACCGCGATCACGAGCGGAATAAACAACACTGTTAGTCCCGGCAGAGTGCGCATGGCCGCACCTTGCAAGCGGCGAATCACCACGCCCCAACCCCCGCCAGTCAGATGGCGGATCATAATGATCGCCATCGATCCTAGTGCCACGCCCAGCCAGTCCATGAATCCAAGCAGGTACGCCGGATAGAATTCGTCCGGCCGCACGAAGGCAAGCCAAGCCGAAATAAGCGCGAAGATGACGCCGGCAATCAGCAACCGCTGCGAGATGGTCTTCAGCACCGGCGGCGGCGTCAGATCGAGTTGCGTTCGGGTCGCGCTCATTTCGCTTCTTCTTTCTGTAGGCCTTCGGGGGTGATTACGGGCAGCGTCGCGCCGGAGCCGGGCGGGCCTTCAAAATTCGGCGGCTGCGAAGGAATCTCCTGTCCGGCAGGCACGTCTGCCTTGGTCGCGTTCTGGCTGAGTTGCAGCGCGCGAATATAGGCCACGATGTTCCAGCGGTCCTGCGGTGGAATCTGTGAGGCATAGTCGGGCATGATGCCGAAGCCGTTGCTGATCACATCGTAAAAATAGCCGAGCGGCGCTTTCTGCAGGCGGGCCGTGTGATACGACGGCGGCTTGCGCGAAAATCCGCGTGAGGGAATGAACCCGTTGCCATCGCCAAGACGCGAGTGGCATGGCGCGCAATAGATATTGAAGCGTTCGCGTCCGCGCTCGAGGACTTCCTTCGTGACTGGGAACGGCATGTAATCGCCGGGGCTGCTGCCGATTTTGCCGGTGTAGAAGTACGTATCGGCACGCAGATCGCCGCGCGCAACTGTGCCTTCGATCAGCGGTCTCGCGCCCCGCTGATCGGGAAAAAAGTCGCTCTTCGCCAGCGGATTGATGCGCGGCTGCACGTGCATATCGAGGCGGCAGGAGCAGATTGTCGTTAAGGCTACCACTACAGAGATCGCTTTTAGAAAAGAACTTAGTGCCGGCTTTTGTGGAATCCCACCCTTGCGCGTAAGGCGCTTCATCGTGGGCGACGGGCGCGGTGCATGCGCAAGGATGGGGCACCCGAGGTTTTGTGGAGTCCCATCGCTGGGTTTGATGCCTGATTCCCTCAGACCGAAAATGTTGCGGAGGTGCGTCATTCTAGCTCGGCACCTCCGAGATGGAAACTGCTGACAGGCCTTGCAGAAACGCGCGTGTGGTAGCCGGATTGTATTTCGGATCGGAAGAGAACACGATCAGGAAAAATCGATCTTTCGAGGCCATCGCGAAGCGCGGGACGTTGAAAACCGGGTGATAGGGCATGGGCAATCCGTTCAACGCCAACATGCCGAAGACGGCCGAAATCGCGGCGAACAGAACGGTCATTTCGAAGGTGATGACGATGAACGCAGGCCAGGAATGCGGAGGCTTGCCGCCGATGTTGAGCGGATAGTCGACCGCCGAAATCCACCACTGCATCAGGTAGCCGGTGCAGCCTCCGATGATGCCGCCGATCAGGGTCACCAGCGGCACTTCGTCGTGATGGAAGCCGATTTCCTCGGCCAATCCTTCGATCGGAAACGGACTGTAAGTATCGATTTTTTGGAAGCCCGCCTGATGCGTTTTGCGCGCGGCATCCAGCAGAGCCTGAGGTGTATCGAACTCGGCCATCAATCCGTAAATCCGTTCGCGCTTCATTCGGCCTTCACCTCGGCCTCAGGCAGCAGGGTGCGCATTTCAAAGATCGAGATCGAAGGCAGCAGGCGGAGGAACAAGAACATGCAGGCCAGAAAGAACCCGATGGTGCCGATGAAGGTCATCCAGTCCCAGCGCGTGGGGTAATACATGCCCCAGGACGAGTTGAGGAAATCGCGCGTGAGGCTGACGGCAACAATAATGAACCGCTCCAGCCACATTCCGACCAGGACCACGAATGACACAAAGAATAGCGCCACCGGACTAGTGCGCATTTTGCGAATCCACAACACTTGCGGAAAAAAGATGTTGCACGCGAGCAGCGCAAAATACCAGGGTGCGTACGGCCCGTGCAGCCGGTTCCAGAGGGTGAAGGCGTCATAGCGGTCGCCGCTGTACCAGCCCATGAACGCCTCGATGCCGTAGCCGTAGGCGACAATGAGGCCAGTGGCGAGCATGACCTTGGCCGAATTCTGCAGGTGACGTTCGGTGATGAAGCCTTCCAGGCCATAGATTTTCCGGATCGGAATGGCCAGCATCAGCACCATGGCGAAACCGGAATAAATTGCGCCCGCCACGAAGTAGGGAGGGAAGATGGTCGTGTGCCAGCCGGGGACGATGCCGATGGCAAAGTCGAAGCTGACCACGGTGTGAACGGAAAGCACCAGCGGCGTGGCCAGACCCGCAAGAAGAAGATACGCGGTCTCGTAACGGTGCCAGTGGCGCGCGGATCCGCGCCAGCCCATGGAAAGTGCGCCGTAGACGATCCTGGCTATCGGATGCGTGGCGCGATCGCGCAGCGTGGCGAGATCGGGGATCAGGCCGATGAACCAGAACATCGCCGAAACTGTGGCGTAGGTCGAGACGGCGAATACATCCCACATGAGCGGGCTGCGGAATTGCGGCCAAACGCGCATGGTGTTGGGGTACGGGAACAGCCAGTACGCGAGCCAAGGGCGGCCGACGTGGATCGCGGGGAAAATGCCGGCGCAGGCGACGGCGAACAGAGTCATCGCCTCGGCGAAGCGGTTGATCGAGTTGCGCCACGATTGGCGCAGCAGAAGCAGAATGGCAGAGATTAATGTGCCGGCGTGTCCGATGCCGATCCACCAGACAAAATTGATGATGGCGAAGCCCCAACCGATGGGGATGGTTACGCCCCAGATGCCGACGCCTTTGAGGAAGAGATAGCCGATGGCGTAGAGCATCATCATCGTCACCAGGAAGGCGACGCCGAAGCCTATGAACCAGCCGTTCGAGGCCGGGCGGGTGAGGACGATGGCGCTGATTTTTTCCGTGACCGAGGCGAAGGTATGCCCGGGCTCGATCACTGGAGCCTGCTGCGCCTCGACCGTCATTTTGTATTGCTCGTCCATATGCCTCGTGTGAGGGGCTAAAGCCCCTCATTCTTAATTCGCCATTATCGGCGCGGCTGAAGCTGCGCCCTTTCAAATCCGACTAAGGCCGCACTGCCCTGTGAAACTCTGTGCCGTCGGTATTTGTTCAAGACTTCAACTCCGGATTCGGGTTCGTCACTTCTGCTAGATACGTCGTGCGCGGACGCGTGTTCAACTCGCCGAGGAGCGAATAGTTCCGCGACTGCGCTTTTAGCTTCGAAACCTTGCTGTTCGGATCATTAATATTACCGAACACGATGGCTTCCGCCGGGCACGACTGCTGGCAGGCGGTCTGCAACTCATCTCCGACCTTGATTTCTTTCCCCTCGCGCACAGTTGCGGTTTCCGCGTCGATCTTGTGCTCGTTGATGCGCTGGATGCAGTAGGTGCACTTCTCCATTACGCCGCGGCTGCGCACGCTGACGTCGGGATTGCGCATCATCTTGTATTGCGGCGTGGTCCAGTCTTGGAATAGCAGGAAATTAAAGCGCCGGACTTTGTATGGGCAATTGTTCGAGCAATACCGCGTGCCCACGCAGCGGTTGTAGACCATGTCGTTCAGGCCTTCGGTCGAGTGGTTGGTCGCGCCCACCGGGCACACCACCTCGCAGGGAGCGTTCTCGCACTGCATGCACGGCACCGGCTGGAAGTATGCTTTGGGATTATCGCGGTCGCCTTGATAGTAGGCGTCGATGCGAATCCAGTGCATGTGGCGGCCGAGCTTGGTCTGCTCCTGCCCGACGACGGCGATATTGTTCTCCGACTGGCAGGCGATCATGCAGTTATTGCAGCCCACACACCTGTTCAGGTCGATGGCCATGCCCCAGGCGTAGGCTTCGTCTTTATAGGGATAAGGCTTGTAAAGCGTGAGTTCGGCAGGGGGATTTTCGTCCATTTCGGGGGCGAAGGCGGGATTCTTCTTGTATTCCTCAAGCGTGCCCGCGCGGACTAACGGCCGCGTGTCGCCGTTCGGCGTGTCCATCGACTGCATGCCCTGCACGGAAGCGAGTTCGTAGACGGCTCCGGTTTTGCGAATCTGCACGCCGGTGGTGAACCAGGGCGCGTCGCTGGTGCGCAACTGATAAGCGTCGAAGCCGCAGCCGGTGCCCACGCGGCCGGCACGCTTGCGTCCATAGCCGAGCGTGACGGTGAGGGAGTTGTCGGGAAGCCCGGCTTGAATCCAGGCCGCGCCGGTAACTGTCTTTTTTTGGCCACCCACGCCGTTCAGCGTGAGTTCGACCACGTCTTTCGAGGCGATCTGCAGCCGCTCGGCCATCTTGGGGCCGATGAGGATGGCGTTATCCCACGTGAGCTTGTTCATCGGCTTGGGCAGTTCCTGCAGCCAGCCGTTGTTGGAGAATTGGCCGTCGTAGATGGTGGGATCGCGGCGGATGTTGAGTTCGATTGCTCCGCTGGATCGGTTTGTGGCGATTGTCCCGTGCCCTCAGTTTTCGCCGATACTGATTTTGGAGCAGAATGTCGTCCCCTCAATCCAGCCATCGTGTAGCGACTTGCGCCAGAAGGCTTCGAAATCCGCGCCGGTGTGCTGCTTTTGCCAATACTCACGAACCAAATCGTAGCTGGTCGCATCGGGTTGACCGGACAACAGTGCAACAAATTCACTCGCGGTCTTGCCACTATAAAGAGGAGCGATCAGCGGCTGAATGATGCTTGACCGTCCCGTCGTAAGCACGAGCGTCGCCCCAAGATTCAAGCTCATGCGCCTGATTCAACGTGCCAATGGCAAAGCTCGGCGGTTTCGTCCTGATAGAGGCCGAGATGAACGCGCAGCGGAGCCTGGTTGCTCTTGAGCACTTCCGCGAACTGTAGATCGGCAGGCGCGTCGTAGGCGGGATTGCCGCCGAGAATAAGAGCAGATCGACCTTTCCCGCCTGCATATCGGCGACGAGATCCTTGAGGGACTCAATCTGGTTAACAGGATTCGCGTCGACGGATCGGATAAAAAACCGTCTTGCCGACGTTGCCTAGCGATTGATTCAGCGAATGCGCGAAAGCGTGCACTGAGGCTGGCTGGCGATCACCTGCAATTACTAGGGAAGCCCGCGGTGACTTGCAAGGTCATGGATCAGAGATGTAGCAAACGAATCAACAATACTCTGAGAGACAGTGCTGTCAAGAGTGATTAGCGCCTGTTTCGGCTTCAGTCCCGCGTTGTCGGCCAATTCTCTAGTGAACCCTTCGACCTCGCTTGCGCGCACCGGTAATCGATGATCCGCCTTCGCCCCCGTGCTCGACATCCCGCTCTCAATCACGTACAACCGGTTCATGTTGCCGTCGGGGTTGCGGCGGGCGGCGAAGTCGCGGATGTAGCGCACATTGCCCGGAAAACCCGCATACAGAAAATCGGCGTCGAGCGAAACGATGACGTCGGCCTTCGAAAAATCGTAGCGCGTTTCGACCGGCTGTCCGAAGGCGAGTTTCGCGCCTTCGAGCACGTTGTCGCGATTCACCGGCTCATACACATGCCACTTGGCCTGCGGATAAATCTTCAGGAAATTGCGCAGTTGATCGGCCAGCGTGGGCGAAGAAATCGTCGGCGTGAGGATGCGAATGCCCGCGCCCTGCAGATTTTTCTGCGCCATCAGCGGTCCGCGAATCGCGCTGACGAAGCTCTGCCAAGACCGCTGATCGCCGAGATTCGTGATGCTCTGCGAGCGGTCGGGGTCGTACAGGCCGAGAATGTGGGCCTGGGCAAAAATGTCGGTGCCGCCGAGTGAGGCGGGATGGCGGTCGTTGCCCTCGATTTTTGTGGGACGTCCGAGATGGCTTTCGACCAGCAGCGGGCTGGCGTAGCCGCCGAGCGTCATGGCCGTGGCGTAGAACATGGGCCGTCCGGGGATGACTTCTTCCGGCTGGCGCACGTACGGAACGATGGCCTCTTTGGGTAGCTTCACGCAGCCGGTCATTCCAGCAAGCGCCATGGATGCGCCCATGACCTTGAGGAAGCCGCGCCGTGAAACCGACTCCACCCACTCAGACGCACCTTTAGGGAACTCGCGGTGCAGCGCTTCCTGGAACTCTGGCGAGCCGGCAAGTTCTTCGAGGCTGCGCCAGTATTCCGGGCCGTTGGCCTTCTCGATTTCGGCGCGGACGCTGGCGAGATCGAGTTTGCCTTTTTTCGAAGGGCAGACGTCTTCGTGGTTCGCTCGTCCGTTTTGTTCTTTCTTCATCTTCAACCCAATGTCATCTTGAGCGGAGCGAGCAGTTCGCAAAGCGAACTCTCGCGCAGTCGAAGGACCTCTATGTCTTCAAACTGTCCACTGCTATCTCAAGGCATTCTTCCTGTTGCTGCCGTGAGAACTCCCTGCATTCGCACGAGAGCTGCCAGCCTTGGCGGGGTCCTTCGACTCCGAATGTGCTTCGCTTCGCGAAGCGCATTCTCCGTTCAGGATGACAGATCATTATCGGTGGCAGGTGTTGCAGCTGGTAATGTCCGCCACACTGCGCACGCTGTACTTCTTCACCAGAAAATTCCCCAGATCCAGCTGGTCGGTAAAACTCTTCCCATCCACCACCACCGGATGCGCCTCGGTCGGCGGCTGGTATTGCATGTTGAACACCTGCTCCCGAGGGCGCAAGTTTTCCTGCGGCGCGCGATGGCAGCCCAGGCACCACTCCATTTGCAAACTGTTTTGCTGATACATCAGGGGCATCTGGTCAACCGGGCCGTGGCAGGTGTTGCAGCCTACGCCCTTCGTGACATGGATGCTGTGATTGAAGAAAACGAAGTCAGGAAGTTCGTTTACCCGCGTCCACTGCAGCGACTGGCCGGAGCGGTAACTCGCGCGCACCGGCTCCAAAATCTGAGCATTCGTCCAGATTTGCGAGTGGCAATTCATGCAAGTCTTGGTTGGAGGGATGCCGGCGAAGCTCGAAGTCTCAACCGACGTGTGGCAGTAGCGGCAGTCAATGCCCAGCCCGGCCACATGGTGCTGATGGCTGAACGGCACCGGCTGCGGCTTGCGCACGCCGGCGTAGGTGACGTAGGGCGAACCCTGAATCGCGTACGCCATCCATCCAAGCACAGCAATGATGAAGACTGCGCCGAAGATTGTGGCGCGCGATATGGTATTCGCGCTGCGATGAAAAATCTGCGACATGCTTACTTGCTTGCGATTTTCGGGAGACCCCGCAGATCCTTATTATGATTGTGCTGAAACTCGAACGGTTACGACGCCAAGAACCTCCCACAGAATTCTCGCGTCAGCTGGCAGAACTGAGAATTATAAACACTCCAAACGCAGTTGTCGCGCTCGCCGATAAGAAATTTATAAAAGCATAGTCTCAAAGCCGGAACTTGTTATGGTTATAAGCAGAACGGAACCTCTGACCTCAGCGAAGGTTCATGACCAGCAGCTTCGGTTCCGTCATTTCCTCGATCGCGTACCGCAGACCCTCCCGGCCCAAGCCGGAATCTTTGATGCCGCCGTAGGGCATTTGGTCTATGCGGAATGTCGGTATATCTCCGGCAATGAGTGCACCGACTTCGAGTTCATCATAGGCCTGGAAGAGAAGTTTGGCATCGCGTGTGAATAGGCCTGACTGCAAGCCGTAAGGCGAGTCGTTAATGCGGCGCAGGGCTTCATCGAAAGTTTGGTAAGGCTCTACGGTCACGACCGGGCCAAAGATTTCCTGGCAGTTCACTTTCATCTCCGGCTTGGTACCGGTGAGCACCGTGGGGTTGACGATTGGGCCTTTGCGGCCACCGCCGCACAGCAGGCGCGCGCCGGAGTGAACCGCCTCATCAATCCAGTTGGTGACCCGAACCGCATCGCTTTCGCGAATCAGCGGCCCAACGTCAGTCGACTCTTGCATCGGGTCGCCAGTCTTGAGCTTCTTCACGCCCTCGACCAGCAGGTCGGTGAACTTGCCGTAAACCGAATGCTCCACCAAAATGCGCTGCACGGAAATGCAGGTCTGTCCGGCAAACCCGAAGCCACCCGCCAGGCAACGCTCGGCAGCATAGTTCAGATCGGCGTCGTTGTGGATGACGACTCCGCCATTTCCCCCTAGTTCGAGCGCAACCTTCTTCTTTCCTGCGCGGCGCTTGATGTCCCAGCCAACCGGCACGCTGCCGGTAAAGCTGATGAGCTTGATGCGGTCGTCCGTGACGAGCAGGCTGGCATCTTCATTCGAGAGCGGCAGAACGTTGAGGCCGCCATCGGGCCAGCCCGCCTGCTGAATGCACTCGGCCAAAAGCAGCGAGGAGAGCGGCGTTTGCGGCGCGGGCTTGAGAACAATGGGGCAACCCGCCGCGATGGCGGGAGCGATTTTGTGCGAAACCAGGTGCAGCGGAAAATTGAACGGCGTGATACCGGCAATCGGCCCCAGGGGAAATCGCTTCACGATGCCCCAACGTCCCGCGGTGAACTCCTGCCAGTCGAGCGGAAGATATTCGCCGTTGATTCGCGTGGCTTCTTCGGCACCGACCGTAAAGATGAATATGGCACGATCGACTTCGGCCCGGGCCAGTTTGATCGGCTTGCCCGCTTCCTGCACGATGGTACGGGCGAATTCGTCGCGCCGCTCGGAGATCGACTGTGACACCCGGCGCAGCACCCGCTGGCGCTCGAACGCCGGCAGCCGGCGCGTAGTGCCGAAGGCCTTCACAGCAGCGCCGATGGCGGCCTCAGCGTGTGCGCGGCGCGCTTGCGTGACACGCGCGACAACCGTCCCATCGAACGGAGAGCGCACGTCGAGCACGTCTCCGTCTTCGATCCAGCGGCCATCCATGAAAAAACCGTGGGTTGCAACTGGGGCGATCGTCATTTCCGCCATGGTGTCCTCCGGGGGCGCATTTTTTGATTATAGGCCCGGCGAAAGGTTGCAATTTTGTGTGTTCGGGGAGAATAGTAAACACTCGGGTATGGACACTCTAGGCACAATTATTGAGATGGCTCCGCGACTGCGGTGCAAGGAAATTTCTCCCGTCGAGTTGACTCGCGACTGCCTGCGGCGGATTGAGAAGCTCAATCCCGCTTTGAATGCTTTTATTACACTGACCGAGGAACAGGCGCTGGAGGAGGCGCGCGTGGCTGAGCAAGAGATTGCTCGTGGCCAGTGGCGCGGTCCGCTGCACGGCATTCCGATTGGGCTCAAGGATTTGATTGATACGGCGGGCGTGGCGACAACCGCGGCCAGTGCTCTATATAAAGACCGCGTTCCAACCGAAGACGCCGAAGTTGTGCGGCGGTTGCGTCAAGCAGGCGCCGTGATTCTGGGCAAGAACAATTTGCATGAGTTTGCTTACGGCGGCAGTTCGCTGGTCGGCTCTTTTGGGGACGTGCACAATCACCGTAACCCCTCGCATATTGTTGGCGGCTCGTCCGGAGGGTCGGCAGCAGCCATTGCGGCAGGGCTTTGCTACGCCTCGATCGGTACAGACACGGCCGGCTCGATTCGCCTGCCCGCGGCTTTATGCGGATGTGTCGGACTGAAGCCGACCTACGGGCGAGTCTCCGCGCGCGGAGTGATTCCGCTTTCCTGGTCTCTCGATCATGTTGGGCCGCTGACTGCCACTGTGAGCGATGCCGCGCTCGTGCTGCAGGCAATTGCCGGATACGACGCGCTCGATATTTCGAGCACCGATGTTCCGGTGGAGGATTATGTCTCCGGTCTGCGCGAGACGGTGAAGAATCTGCGAGTCGGAGTTCCGCGCGCGCATTTTTTTGACGATCTGGACGAGGAGGTAAAAGCGGCCGTTGAAGCCGCCGTGGACGTAATTCGCACTCTGGTCGCGGAAGTGCGCCAGGTGCAGCTCGACGTGCCCACCGATCGCGTGGTGCAGTTGGCGGAGTCGTACGCTTACCACGCCGAGAATATCGCACGGACGCCGGAGTCGTATCAGGCAGAAACGCTGCGGCGCATTCGGAACGGCGAAAGATTTTCGGCGGGTGAATACATTCTCCGACGGCGCGAGATGGAGGAGGTGCGACGGCGGGCGCGCGATATTTTTGTTGATGTAGATTTGCTGATTACGCCGACGACGCCGATGCCCGCTCCGGCCATTGCCGCGCTGAAGAAAGATCCTGAGGCGCTACGCCCGGCGGAACTGAAGCTGTTGCGGAATACGCGGCCATTTAATGTGTGGGGCTTGCCGGCGATCTCGCTGCCTTGCGGCGTTACGAAGGCCGGCCTACCGATTGGGCTGCAGATTGCGGGTGCACCGTGGCGGGAGGAGATGGTGCTGACGGTTGGCCTGGGCGTACGAACACCTAAACGCTTGAAGTTCTATAGTGATATCACTATAATGGAAATGGTGCTATGCGCGATGATGCGCCGCTCAAGCCGATTGTCTGGGTTAGCACGAGCCTGAAGGATCTTCGCGAATTTCCGGCATCCGTACAGGATCTCATGGGTTATGCCCTATACGTTGCCCAACGCGGAGGCAAGCATCAGGACGTTAAGGTGCTCACCGGCTTCGGCGGAGCAGGCGTTCTAGAGGTAATTGAGGATTATCGCGGAGACACTTTTCGGGCTGTTTATACTTTGAAGTACACACAGGCGGTTTATGTTCTGCATGCGTTCCAGAAAAAATCGAAGAGCGGACGGCAAACGCCACGGCGCGAGGTCGAACTGATCAAGCAGCGATTGCGATTGGCCGAAGAGATCGCCAAAGGGAAAAGTGATGCGCAGTAGTAAACGATACGAAAACGGAAGCGGAGGCGTATTCAAAGACATCGGCGTGCCCCATGCCGAAGAGCATTTGGTAAAGGCGGAACTCGTGTTCAAGATCGACACCATTCTGAAACACCGCGGCCTGAGGCAAGTCGAGGCTGCTGTTTTGTTCGGAGTGCGGCAGCCCGATGTGTCGAAGATGTTGCGCGGCGATTTCCGTCAGTTTTCGGTCGAGCGGTTGTTGCGCTTTCTCGTGGCGCTTAATCAGGATGTAGAGATTGTCGTGAGGCCGCATCGCCGTCGGGGGGATGCGGCGGCGCTGCAGGTGGTTTGATCGGGACGGGCAGGGCAGCTGCCCTACACGGAGTCACCTACCGAGATATCTCTGCTTGCACTCCTTGGTAAGCGAGGGACGATCGTACCATCCCGCGCCGACCCCCTGGCGGTTTCGTAGCAGAAGAGGTAGGGGTCCGATGCCTTGCCCAGTCTTTCGATAGCCTTTTTTTACCTCCGAGGTCACTGATCCCGGATCGTGCCCCTCTAGTATCGCTTGCGCCCTGGCCCGGTCACGACCCCTCCAGTACTCTACGTCTTTGATCGCGTTTAGATAGGGCACTGCGGCGCCCCTCGCGAGCTTGAGAAGATCCAGATACGGGGCGTCTCCCTGCGGTCTCCCTGACTCGTCAATGTCTACCGCTATCCTGTCCTCAAGCCGTCCCATGACCCGCTCCATGTCGCCATCGCTGTCCAGTATCCGCTCGCAGGCATCCGCGTCAGTGTCGCACTCATGTTTGAAGTCGTCTAGTTGGTCTAGGTAAAGCAGGCCGGCTTTCCGCATATAAGCGCTTAGGGGCAGGAGTTTTTCGGGTTTGGGCCGCGACTTCGTCTGGGTTTGGCAGATTCCAACGGAAAGAAAAATCCCCACGGTTGCAGCGTTTCTCGCTATTTTCGCCCACGGAATGGTTATCGCCGCTTCCTGTTCCTCTGCTCCCCACATATTCTTTGTCGCGCTAATTGCCGATGCGGCGCCGCCCACCGGAGAGGGCGCAATCATACAAGACCAGAATCCCGCGGGCCACGTTTCAATCCACCGTTCTCACATCATCCGGCAGCATCAGCACGAACATACAATTGCCAGTCGTCGTCGAGCATGAGAGCACGCCGCGGCGCAAAATCTTGATTGGCATATCATCGGGAAAAGTTACGTCATAAGCCGCAGTGCGCAGGGCGTCCGTGTAGACCTTCAGCTTCTCGTCTCCGCTGATGAACTTTACGGCTTCGACTTTTGCCGGAGTTCCCACACTTCCGCTCAGCAGAACGAAGAATTCGGCACTGCCGGTTTCTTTGGCTTTGCCCACGTTGATCGTGCGCTCGGATTGCAAAGTTTCTTTCGTCCTGGTTCGTTCCGCGAGTTTGGCGTCGCTTTTGACCAGCGCGTCGATGTGTTCTTGTGTTTCCGGTGGCGGGCGAAGGCCGGTCAGCGATAGCTCGTAGGTCGTAAGAGCCCTGTCTTTCTTGCCCTCTTTCTCGTAGATCTGGCCAAGGTGGTCGCCGACTTCGCCATGCTGTCCCAGGCCCCACGCAGCCGAGACGTATTTTTCGGCTTTATCCAGATTCCCTTCGCCAAAGTAGACCCAGCCCAACGTATCCCAGTAGGCGACGAGCGAGGAAACGAGCGGGAGCTCTTGCTGCGTCAACCGGTCGAGCGACAAGTTGCGCAGCGCCGCCGTTGTGGCGGAAACGGCGGACTCCGCGTACTGCTGCGCGCGATCCAAATGAGATTTCTTTAGCGATAGCTGGTAGGCGATGTTGTTCCAGACCAGCGGCGTAGCGGAAAGTTCAACCGCATGGTCGAATGTGGCGAGAGCTTTATCGCCCTGGCCAAGGTTGAGGTACGCATTGCCGAGCTCGACTTGAAGTTCGGGATTGTCGGGCGTAAGCGAGGCGGCTTTTTCGAGTTCTGGCGCGGCCAGGTCGTACTTGTGCCACTCCGAGTACATCGAGCCGAGATTGGAGTGCGCGAATTTGTCCAGCGGATTGATCTCCAGTTGTTTGCGGAAGGCAGTGGCGGCGTCGTCGTATTTGCGCTCCTGCCAATAGGCGCGGCCCAGGTTGTTGTAGGCGTACTCATCGTAGGGATTGACTTCAATCTGCTTCTTCAGAGAGCCAATGGCGTCCTCGTTGTCGCGTGTGCTCAGGTACGCGATGCCGAGATTGTTCCACACGTACTTGTTTTTGGGATCGACCTCGGTGGCGCGCTTGAGAAGCATAATCGCCATGGAGTAATTGCCGTTGGCCATGGCGGCGCGGCCGCTTTCCACCAGATCGTCGGCCTTCATGTCGGGGGGTGGTGTCGGAGTGCCTGCGAGCGTGCTCTCCAGTGACAGCACTTGACCTAGATCGGAGGTCACGGCGCGGCGGAATGCCTGATAGTCTTCGGCGCGAGATGCAGGCAGTTCATCCTTCGTAACGTTGAGCGTGCGATCCGCGATAAAAGTGTTGCCTTCCAGCGTGTAGGTGGCCGCATAGGCGGAATAGTCGCGCTTCACGGTGAGGGGGATTGGAGCATGGACCGTGTATTTCGCCGGGAGTTGCAGCTTGATTTTGTAAAGGTAGTCGGCCTTGGGCCCGAGCTTCAGAGGTTCGGAATCCGAGTCGCTGTCATCGCCATCGCCGAAATCCGGCAGATTGAACTGGCAGAGCGGCAGGATAATCTCCGATTTCTTCTTTGACCAATCCAGATAGTTCGGCTTGGAGATGTCATAGGACATGGTGAAGGGCTCGCGCGTTGCGGCGGGATCGCTGACCTTGAGATTGGTGACATCGCCGCCCACGCCGCTGTTCACGCTTTCGATTACACGTTGCCATTGCGCCTCGGGAACCCGGCGGAAGATGGAACGCAGCATCAATTCTTCGTCGCCGCGGAAAGTGTAGTGGACGTGGACTTCAAGCTTGCCGATTTCGTTGATCTTGCCGTCAACCTCGGCGATTTCGCTGTCGGGTATGGGTGTGTCGGCGGGCGTTTCTTCCAGATGCGGCGTACCCATGCCCGCCGGAGGAACCACGAGCGCCTGCTTTTTGCGCAGCGTATAGGCGAGCAAACGAAATGGAGCGACCTCGGCAGTCGTGTCCATCCAGATTTCTTGCTGGTCCTTTCCCGAACCCATGGGAAGCATCGTGATCACGTGATCGAACTGGCTGGGCGAAGGAACATCGGGGTCGAGCTTGCGGCTGGAATTGATCAGAACGGAGTCGGCGTGCAGGCCTTCGGCTTCGAGCAACGAAGCCAGCAGCGTGTGCTTGTCCTTGCAATCGCCATACTGGTTATGCAGGACGTCGCTCGACGCGTGCGGTTGGTAACGGCCCACACCCAGCGAGAGGCTCACGTAGCGAAAATTCTTTGAGACGAAATCGTAGAGCGCTTGCACTTTGTCGAGTTCGTTCGTCAAGCCCTTCGTGAGCTCTTCTGCTTTGGCGCGCACTTCGGGCGATGGCGCGCGGCGGTCCTTTTCGAGATCGGCATACCACAGGCCGATCTGCTCCCAACTGGTGAAGCTGGTTAGCTGAATGTCCGGATACTGGTCCTCTTCGGTGTGTTTCTTTTTCTTCTTGTCTTTATCTTTATCTTTTTGCTCGTCTTCGCGCTCGAGGTGCGAACTGGTCCAGTGATAGAGGCGGCGGCCGCTGGCCTCGGTAATTTTCGGCTCCATGCCCGGTTTGCTTTTCACCTTGATGAGGCGATCGGCGGGCACGTCGATGTCAACTTCTTCGTCCAGGTTGATATCGGTCTTATCGAACTGATAGTCGGCCCAAAACTGGCCGGGTGCTAGCGCGGTGTGGACGATGGTGGCGATATCATATTCAAGAATTTCGCCGGGGCGAAGGCCCGGCACAGTGATGTGCTTCTGGCGAAAGTCGGTGTAGACGGGTGCTTGCTGCTCGATGGGGGCGCTGAGGTCCTGCACGGCATCGTCGCCGGCCTTCACCACAGAGCCGTCGGCCTTAATCACGCGAACGTAGACGATTTCGACCCGCTCATTCGCCGAGTTGTAGCCGAACTGGATTTGTCCCCACTGCTGCACTCCGGCTTCGCTTTGTACGCGGATACGGGCAATGGTTTCGCGGCGGCCCGTGCCGTTGTTTTCAAAGCGATAGAGGGAGCGATATTGTTCAATGACGTAGGCTTCCTGGGAGTAGTCGTGTTGCGGCTTGGTGGAGGAATCTTTTGCCTCGGGCTTCCCGGCAGCTTGACCTGCCTTCTGGGCGGTTGACGAGGGCGAAGGCGTTTTGTCCGACTGTGCCCACAAGGGATAAGCAACGGTTAGCACGCACAGGAGCACCAGCGGCAAAGGAAAACGACGCATAGGGCTATAGTAAGGGGGATTTGAGCCTTTTGGTACTGGAATGGGTGGGGGTTTGCAGGATGTGTGATTTAGGTCACTTTTCTATGTTTATCCGTCACAAAATGGGGTTAAAATGCCGACAGATGGTCTTGTCCGGCCAGGTCGCCGGGCAGGCGTGACGCAAACCGTAATTGCGCCACGATCTTTCCGTTCGGAGGTTTCTGGTATGGAAGATCGGGCCCCCGTCGTCTCTCCTCAGCAGTCTGCTCCCCAACCAACAGCTAAACATCATGAGGGCCGCGGTGCGTGGGTTCTGACCGCATACGGCATCTCCGGGCTAGCGCTGTTTGGTGTGTTGGCGTATTTCTTCTCGAACTTCATCGCTCGCTAAGGGAAGGCCTTCGCTGTGACGAACGGGCGTGCGCGTCCGCGGAAGGGATTGAAGTGTATGCAGTTCGGAGGGCATGAAATCGAGCCTGCTCAACCGGATAGGGAAGGGCGGCTGACTCCACTTCCGAGCATGCTACAATGAGCGTCCTTAACAACTAGGGCTTCCGCGGCGAACCTGCATTTCCCCAACTAGAAGCACTGAGAAAAGAGACATCACCGGAGCTTGGCGAAGAAATCTACACCCGCAACGACAACGGTCACCTATGCCGATGCAGGTGTCGATATTGATCGCGCCAACCGCACCAAGCTGCGCATTAAATACCTTGCGCACAAGACGTTCACCCGGGGCGTACTCAGCGAAATTGGCGGCTTCGGCGGGCTCTTCGCGGTGGATAAAACCAAGTACTCCGATCCGGTGCTAGTTTCGAGCGTCGATGGTGTGGGAACGAAGCTGAAAGTTGCCTTTGAAATGGGGCTGCATTCGACCGTTGGCGGGGATTTGGTCAACCATTGTGTCAACGATATCGCTGTGCAAGGCGCGGCGCCGCTGTTTTTTATGGACTATCTGGCGACCGGCAAGCTCGACCCCGCGACTGCAGAGCAAGTAGTCGAGGGGATTGCCGATGCTTGCAAACACAATGGCTGCGCGTTGATCGGCGGCGAGACGGCGGAGATGCCGGGTTTCTATCCCGATGGCGAGTACGATCTGGCCGGATTTATCGTCGGTGTGGTCGAACGCGAACAAATCATTACCGGCAAGGACGTGCAGATCGGGGATGTTGTTCTCGGCTTGCCTTCCAACGGCCTGCACACCAATGGCTACTCTCTCGCACGCAAGCTCTTGTTCGAAGTAGCCAATTATTCGCCGGATGATTACGTCAACGAACTCAAAAACAAAGTTGGGAATGAATTACTCCGCACGCACAAAAGCTACTGGCCAGTGCTCAGAAAGCTGATCGATGCGAGCTGTGTTTCTGCTCTGGCGCACATTACCGGCGGCGGGATTACCGAGAATCTGCCCCGCGTGCTGCCCCGCGGGACGGCGGCGGTAATTGAGCTGGGTTCCTGGCCCGTGCTGCCGGTATTCGAGCATCTGCAGTTCCTGGGCAACGTTCCGCAGGATGAGATGCTGCGCACCTTTAATATGGGACTTGGAATGCTTGTGGTCGTTCCCCTGGCGAAGTTCAAGAAAGCACAGAGCGTGCTCGACCGCGTCGGCGAGAAAGCGTATACCGTCGGCCGCATCGTGAAGGGGGAGCGCAAAGTGCTCTACAGCTAGATGTGTCTTCGCACCAAACGACCGCAGGCAGTATCGCCTCCAGCGAAGCCGCGGAGCATTCCTCGCTCCATGACCCGGGCAGCTGATCCGGAATAATCTGTCCACAGCACGCGTGGCGTTATCATAGTGCCGCGACAGTAAGGACGCCGGAACATTCCCATTGATGAAATCCATAGGCATTCTTCTTTCCGGGCGAGGATCGAACTTCATCGCCATCGCCGATAGCATCGATGCGGGCCGAATTTCGCATGCTTGCATCGCAGTCGTCATCTCGAACAAACCCGACGCTCCCGGAATCGCCGCAGCCAGGCAGCGTGGCTTGAATGCCCGCGTGATTCCTTCCAAGGGCAAGTCGAGGGAAGAGCATGATCGCGAAGTCGTGGCTGCTCTGCGCGAGCACAAGGTCGATCTCGTCTGCCTCGCTGGATACATGCGTCTGCTCTCACCGTGGTTCGTACAGGAATTTCCGCAGAGGATCCTGAATATTCATCCGTCGCTACTGCCGGCCTTTCCCGGACTCGAAGCGCAGGAACAGGCTTTTGCCTATGGAGTGAAAGTCTCGGGATGCACCGTGCACTTTGTGGATGAGGAACTTGACCACGGCGCCATTATCGTGCAGAAGGCGGTGCCGGTGCTCGATAGCGATGATGAACACACGCTGGCGGCGCACATTCTCGAGCAGGAGCACATTGCTTATACGGAGGCGATCAACATTGTGCTGCGGGACAATTTCAAAATTGTGGGACGCAAGCTGAAACTGTTCAGCCAGCAAGGGGAAGCGCGAACGCAGAAGTAGAAACTGGCGCTCACAGGTCTTTCGTCATCCTCACAATCGGCAGTCTCTCGCCATTGGCCAAGGGCGCTTCTTGATTTTCAACGGCTGTATATCCTTTGACACTGTAGAAAGGCACTCCGCTCAAAGTCGCGCCCATCTCGAGACTTTTGAATCCGGCCTCTGCCGCCGCTCTCTCGCACGCCTCGAGAATCATGCTGCCAATTCCCCGGCGCGCCCATTCCGGATGCACGAAGAACGCTCGAATCTTGGCTGCATCTTTCGCCGGGTCGAGCAGGGAGTCCTCCCGCGCTGCGAACTGATCCCCACCGTAGAGCGTCTTGCGCTTACTCCACCCGCCGCAGGCGACGATTCCAGTCTCATAACGCCGCTTTCCCGGCGGCTCCGTGGCCGCCCCGATGCCGGCGCTGTTTTCGGCGACAAAATAAGTTCCATCGGCGATGAGTTGGCTATCGACGCCATAGACCGAACTCAGCGCGCCTTCAATCTGCGCCGGAGAATAATCGCTTGCCTGCAGGCCGCGCACGGACACTTCAATGATCTCGCGCAAGCGCGGCACGTCCTCCGGGGTCGCCTTACGAATATGGATGGCCGGCACTGCCATGAGTTCGCGCTCTGCTCGGTCATTCTAACTTCCGCGCTCTGCCTTCCGCATTCTTTATAATGTCTGTTCCCATGTCATCATTCGCACCAGTTGAAGAACAACTCACGTATCTGAAGAAAGGCGCGGCGGAAATCATCCGTGAAGCCGATTTGCGTGCCAAGCTGGAGAAGTCGCGCGCCACAGGGAAACCGCTCCGCGTGAAGCTTGGGATGGACCCAACTGCGCCCGATCTGCATCTTGGCCACACGGTTGTGCTGCGCAAGCTGAAGCACTTTCAGGATCTCGGGCACACTGCGATTTTTCTGATCGGCGATTTCACTGGGATGATCGGCGATCCTACAGGTCGATCGGTGACACGCCCCCCGCTGACGCGCGAGCAGATCGAGCAGAACGCGGAAACATATAAAGCGCAGGTGTTCAAGATTCTCCATCCCGAAAAGACAGTGGTCGATTTCAACCGGCGCTGGATGGGCAGTTTCACCTCCGATGATTTTGTGCGGCTGATGGCGAAATACACGGTTTCGCAACTGCTGGAACGCGAGGACTTCCACAAACGATTTCGGGAGGAGAAGCCGATATCCGTGCACGAACTGCTGTATCCGCTGGTGCAAGGATACGACTCGGTCGCACTAGGAGCCGACGTAGAGCTAGGTGGAACGGATCAGAAGTTCAATTTGCTGGTGGGGCGCGAGCTGCAGCGTGCGTATGGACAGGAGTCGCAAGTGGTGCTGACCACACCGATTCTTGAGGGACTTGACGGCGTACAGAAGATGTCAAAGTCGCTGGGGAATGCAATCGGCATTCACGAGCCTCCGCTGGAGATGTATGGCAAAATCATGAGTATCTCGGACGACATGATGTGGCGCTACTACGAACTACTGACGGATGTACAAGTAGCCGAGATTGAGAAGATGAAGCGGGAAGCGCATCCCATGCAGGCGAAGAAGGATTTGGCGCGGCGGATTGTGGAGGACTTTCACGGAGCGGATTCGGCGGGGAAAGCCGGAGAAGATTGGGCGAGGCAGTTTCAGAAGGATGAAGTGCCGGAAGAGGTGAAGGAGATTTTTGTTACCGTCGCCGAGATCGGAGGAGCCGTTGACGCGCGGTCCCTTGCTGGAATCAGGGTAGATCGATTATTGGTGAAATGTGGTCTAGCCGCTTCCGTAACGGATGCCAGCAGAAAGCTAAAGCAGGGCTCAGTCAGAATCGACAGTGAGGTAATAACCGAGCCTCGGATGGTGCTCACCGGACCACCTCCGGCGAAGTTGGCCTTGAGAGTTGGTAAACAGTTGAGAATTGCAGTTGTCAGCTGGTCATGAATAGGAAAAACCTCTCCTAGCCCCTACTCAGCAACTCCACCCCAAGCGTAGCCAGTTCCACATCTTCACTAGATGAAAGCCCGCTGACGGCGACGGCTCCTACGACTTCTCCATTCTTCCAGACAGGAACGCCGCCGCCCCAGCCGACGTAATTCGCGTCGCCATAGTAAGCAATGTCGTGCCCTTTTTCTGGATGCCGCACTTTGTCCCCGATTTCCTTGGTAGGCTTCCGTTCACGCGCGGCGGTGTAAGCCTTGTTCATGGCGATGCGGATGGAGGAGATGGGAGCGCCGTCCATGCGGGCGAGACAAATTAGATCGCCGTGGGCATCGGTAACCGCGACCACGGCAGCCTTCTGATTCTGGGACGCCTTTTCAACGATGAGGTCAACGGAGCGGCGGGCTTCGGAGTAGTCGAGAGTATGAAGCGTTCGCATAGATGAAGTAAGGATAGCAGTCGATTTGGGTAGCTCTCAAAAAACAATGCTGGCCGAAGCCAGCATTTGGGGCGGAACAGAAATTTTGCCGGGCCAGGAGCGAACTCCTGGCCCGGTCGGTTTTAGAACACGAACTTCAGAGCAAACTGAATTATGCGTTCCGGTGAGGCCACACCGGCCCCCACGGTACTCGTAATCACACCGAAACCGTTTCCTGTCGGAGTTCCGTTGTAGCCGGTTGCTCCTGCAATATTGAAATACGGGTGATTGAATATGTTGAAGAACTCCGTGCGGAACTCGATGCCAAGTCTTTCGGTGACCTTGGTCCGCTTGAAGATAGCGAAGTCAAAGTTGTTGATGCCAGGTCCGCGGAGGACCGGATCAACACGAGCTTCGGTTCCGAACCCCCACTGCGGAGGAGGTGCAAAGCAATTGGTATTGAACCAGTTGGTGATGTGGCCGCCGCCAGCTTTCAGGTCGCAACCGGGAATGACGTCGGGCCGGACGTTGGCGACGCCCAGATTGCTGCCTTCCAAAGCGGTTGAAGGACCAGCCCAGGTGATTTTTAGTGGGAAGCCGCGTTGGAAAGTGGTTATGCCATCGACGCCCCAGCCGGAAACGACGCCGTTCGCAATACCATTCATACTGTTTGCGTACGCCTTGCCGCGACCGAAGGGAAGATCGAGAACGTAACTAACAACCAGCCTTTGGGAGATGTCTTGCGAGGAAAGAGACCGTTCTCCCTTCAGGTTGTTCCAGTCCTGAACTGATCCGACACCGCCAGTATTGCCTTCGAGCCAACTGGTTAGGGTGTCGGTATTGCTCATCAGTTTAGCGTTGGTGTAAGCCACGAGCAGAGTGCCACCGCCCTGGAACCTTCTGGTCACGCTGGCTTGCAGGGAATTGTAATTACTGCTACAGCAGCCGTAACCGTTCAGGTTGAGGCCGTTATATTCGGGATATGGCCGATCCAACTGGCCAGCAAAAATCTGGGGGGCGCTTAGGGTGGTATTGGTAGAACCCGCTAGCGGATTCGTGATGAGAGTGCCGATTGTTGGGGTGTAGCCCGGTACGCCACTGTTAGCAGCTACTTGCGCGGCAGCCTGGGCTACGAAGGAATCCGGAATCTGGTTGACATTCGTCTGATATTGCTGAAGATGCACACCGTGGGAGCCGGCATAGGCGACGTCCGCGAAGAAGCCAGCCGGAAGTTGGCGCTGTATGTCGAAATTCCATTGCTCGACGTATCCGTATTTTGGACCCTCACCACCATATCCGTAGTAAGGAGAAAGCCCGGGGCTGCCGTTTGCGGCTACGAAACTGGACAGCGTCGGGGCTGCATTACGTCCCGGCGGCGACAGGATTCCAGCATTGCCAAATGGACCTACTTGTGTGCAGACAAACCCATTAGGTCCGATCGGCCCAACCACGGGCGTTCCAGTTGGTCCAGTAAACCCATTCAGGGTGAACCCACAGCCGGCGCCGTCCAAACTGGACGCCGGAGTAATATACTTATCGGTCGAGGCCGTGAAGTCGGTGGCGGCAAGATTGATCACGTCGTTGTCCGGATTGTTTTGGAACGAGACGTAGTTTGGAATGAAGAAAACACCGTAACCGGCGCGAACAACAGTCTTTTGGTCAGGGGAGAAGACGAAGCCAATTCGTGGAGAAAATGCCTTCTTATCGAGCGGCAAATTGTTATCCGTCGAATTGGGTCCTGTGCCCACATACATCGCGTCTCCGGGACAGGCTGATCCAGCCGTTCCGTTACAGCCAGTCACAGTTGCGTTGGCCGTGAAGGGATCCCAGTAGGTCAGCCGGTTGTAGGCTTCCGACCACGTTCCGGGCAGCTCATAGCGGAGGCCCAAGCTCGCAGTGAACTTCGGCGTCACGTGCCAGGTATCCTGGACGTACAAGGCGCGGTACGTCTGCTTGCCTTGGGTTTGCGCCGGCACCTGTGCAATGCCTTCGCTCTGGTTTCCGGCGAACGTACCCTGGTTCAGTCCCAAACCGAGCAGGAAGTCAGCGAACGCGAATCCGCCCGTTCCCGTCGGGGTCGATGATGTCCAGTTTCCCTGGAAACCAAAGGCACCGCTGGCGATGTTGGTCTGGAAGTAATTATCCAGTCCAAGTTCGTATTGCCCGCCAACCTGAATGCTGTGCTTGCCACGGATCATCGTGAGTTCCGGACTTATATTGTATTGGGTGTTGTGATCTCCGATTGCACTGTTGCCTTGCGTGTGGCCAACATCATTCGGCAAGTTAGTTTCCGGGGTTGGCGGAGTCCGCATTGAACTGGGAGGACTGTTATAAGTTGACGGCCAGCCAAGGGTGGTTAGATCGAAACCATTCAGAAGGGGAGTCCGGCCGTAGACAAACCGGCTGGCTGCGAGATTCACGTCAAGGATCGTGGTTGGTGTAAAGGTGTGGTTCACACCGATGGCAAGCGCCTTGGTGTGATAAAGCTCGGCGCAGCGATCCAGGCAGAGACCCGTGCCTAGCGGATTTACAGCCAAGTCAGTCAATCCAAAGTAGGCGAATCTGCCGAATACGTGGGTGTTGCTGCCAACGTTCTGATCGCCGCGCGCCACAAACTCGTTGGTGTTCCCGCCGGCGGGCGCCGCGCTCAGGTAATTATTGACCGTACCGGAGAGGTTGGCCGCGGGGTAGTATTTGGCCAGCAATATTCCCGCCGCCTTGCTGAACTCGGAGCTAGGAATAATGTTTCCCGGATAGGGTCTTCGATTTCCGGCGGCGTCGGTACTGAAAGGATCGTAAATCTGTCCTGCGAGGTTGTTGCATACCCCCGCTCCGTTAAAACCGCCCGTGCATAGCGCCGAGAAATTACCGGTCGTCATCCCTGCCGCTGGAACGCTGGTGGTGAAAGGCGATCCGGTTCTCTGGCGGTATTGTTCCCAACTGACGTAGAAGAAAGTCTTATTCTTAACGACGGGTCCGCCCAGCTGGAATCCGTACTGGTTCTGGGTCCACGGTGGAGGGGTGTTGGCGGTACCGGCCTTAATCTCGCCCGCCTTGTTGAAGTATTCGTTCGCATTCAGAACTTTGTTGCGAAAATACTCATACGCCGAGCCGTGCCAGTTGTTGCTTCCGGACTTCGTGCTAAGGTTCACGACGCCGCCTGAGAACTTACCCCACTCGGCCCCCTGATCGTTATATTGCACTTTGAATTCGCCGATGGAATCCTGAGTCGGAATGATGATGGGCAGATTGATATAGCCGATATTCAGGGGCTGACCATCCAAATACTCTGCACCCTGATTGGCGAAGGAACCTCCGACCTGGTAATTGCCCCAACTGAATGGGTTCTGGCCGACCGGCGAATCGCCCGATCCGCCCTGCGCCACCGCGGCGGGAGACACCGTAATAAGGTTGAAGATGTTGCGGCCGTTGAGCGGCAACTCGTCCGCTTTGCGCTGTTCGACCACCTGGCCGAGGGACGAAGACTCGGTTTGCAGCAGCGGCGTCTCCGAGGTCACTTCTACGACTTGACTGACCTCGCCGACCTGCAGGGCAGCATCGACGTGAGTGCTCTGCTGCACTTCGACGGTGACGGGAGTGCGGGTGAAGTGCTTGAATCCCTGCTTCTCCACGTCGATGCGGTAATTGCCGGCGAACAGGTTCACAAAGGTGAACAGTCCGTCCGAGCCGCTATTCTGAGTGCGCTTTTCTCCCGTACCCATATTCGTCAGCGTGACGGTGGCGTCGGTAATTGCGGCGCCCGAAGTATCAGTTACCGAGCCGACGACAGTTCCATAAGTGCTTTGGGCTTGAAGAGAAACGGATAAAAGGAGAATGAAACTGAAAGATAACAGCAGCGTGAAGAGTTTGCGACTTGGCATAGTGGCTCTTTCCCTGCGGAGATTTCCTAGTTGTTTGCGACAGCGAATTCTTGAATAGGCCTATGAACGTTGTCAAGAATAAAATGCATGATTTCCATTTGAATAATCGTTAACCCTGCCAAAAAGGGTGTATGCTGGCGCGTGATGCCGGTAACCATGTTGGACATCGCGCGAGATGTCAACGTTTCCGTGGTGACCGTATCGAAAGTCTTGCGGAATCAGGGTCGCATCAGCGAGGCCACGCGCAAGCTGGTGCTGCGGCGCGCCCGGGAACTGAACTACCAGATGAATTGGGTGGCGCGCAGCCTGGTCACGCGCCGCACTTATACGATCGGACTGCTGCTGCCGGAGTTCGCGCATCCATTTTTTGGTGAGATTGCGCGCGCGGTTGGTCGGACGGTCCGACCGCACGGTTATCACCTTCTTATCTCCTCATTCGAAGAAGATCCCGAAGTGGAAGCGAGCGAGGTCGACTCCCTGTTGGCTCGGCAGGTGGACGGATTAATCATCGCCTCAGCGCAACCAGTGCGGCAGTTGGCGATGTTTAACCGCGTGCAACAGCGAAAGACACCCTATGTTTTGATCGATCGGCCAGTTCCGGGACTGCGTGCATGTTTTGTAGGTGTAGACAATTGCGCGATCGGCAGGCTGGCGACCGAACATCTGATTAAGTGCGGATGTTGCCGGATCGCGCACCTGCGCGGTCCAGACGTGGGAATCGCAGAACAGCGGTTCGAAGGATACCGCCGGGCACTGACGAAGGCGGGACGGCGGCTGGATTCCGATCATGTGGTTGCCGGTGGCCGCGGAGAAGACACCGGTTATGAAGGCATGCGCCAACTGCTGAAGTTGCAGCCTGCTCCCGACGGAGTTTTCTGCTTCAATGATCCGGTCGCGATCGGGGCGATGAGAGCGGTTCTCGAGGCAGGACTAAGATTGCCGCGCGATGTTGCTTTGGTTGGCGCGGGGAATGTGCATTACTCGGACGTGCTCTCGGTTCCGCTGACTACGATCGATCAGCGGACGTGCCAGATCGGAGAACTGGCATCCGAGCTATTGCTGGCGCGAATCGGCACGAAGCGAACCCTGCGCCCCAAGACAATATTGATACCCCCGAAGCTGGTGGAACGACAAAGCGCACATCGTCAGCCGTAAAATATGGAGGCAAGAGCGTGCACACTGCGCAACTCCCGCGATATGCTAGGCGACTGAGGGACTTGCAGGTTGTTGAGGACTTTTTTTCTGATATCCGCTGTGATCGCCCTGGGATTGTTGGCCGGAAGCACACCGGGGCCGATTTTCGAAGTTGGCTTGCCACGTGGCGTAGATTTCACGCTGCAGAACTCCCCTACGCCGCAAAAATACTTGATTGAGACCATGCCGGGTGGGGTGGCGCTTCTCGACTACAACAATGATGGATTGCTGGATGTTTTTTTTGTGAATGGTGGGCATATTTCGAGTCCGATGCAGGGGCCGGACAACTTCGAACGGCACGATCCGAAATATTGGAATCGCTTGTATCGGCAGAATAAAGATGGAAGCTTTACTGACGTGACCGAGCAGGCCGGCTTGGCAAACGTACCGGACAGTGATTACGGCATGGGTGTTGCCGTTGGGGATTATGACAACGATGGGTATCCCGACATCTATGTGACGAATTACGGGAAGAACATTCTCTACCACAACAATGGCGACGGCACGTTCACGGATGTGACGGAGAAGGCTGGTGTGGCGGCGGGAGGATGGTCAGAGTCGGCGGGATTTGTGGATTACGACAACGATGGAAAACTCGATTTGTTCGTGACCCGCTACATGGATTGGGACACGCAGCACAGCAAGGACTGCGGCGGGAACTATCACACATACTGTCCACCGGGAGAGTTTCCGCGGACGACGAATATTCTTTATCACAATAACGGGGACGGCACGTTTACGGATGTGAGCCAGAAGTCGGGGATTGCTTCGAAAAAGGGGCATGGGTTGGGTGTGGCATTTGCGGATTATGACGGCGATGGATTCACCGACATTTTCGTTGCGAATGATGGAATGCAGCAGTATCTCTGGCACAACAACGGGAACGGAACTTTTTCAGAAGTGGGAATGGAAGTAGGCGCGGCGTTGAATCAGGATGGCGGGCCTCTTTCGGGCATGGGCGTCGTGTTTCAAGATTACGACAACGACGGGCGTCCCGACGTGATCGTTACGACTTTGCCACGGCAGGCTTATGCCGTGTTCCATAACGATGGCGAAGGTTCGTTTAGCGATCGCGGGTTGCAGACTGGCGTGACGATGCTGTCGGGGCTCAGCGCCGGGTGGGGCGTAGGGCTGGAAGATTTAGATAATGATGGGCAGAAAGATTTGTTCATCGCGCAGGGGCATGTGCTCGACAACGTGGAGACGATCGATCCGTCGTTGCATTACCTGGAGCCGACGCTCGTAGCACTGAATCACAACGGACGGTTTGAGCGAGTCGACTCAGGAAATGATGCGCTGGTTCCAGCCCGCGGCGCGGCGTTCGGCGACATTAATAACGATGGTTGGATCGATGTCGTCACGACGGTGCTGGGGGCGCATCCGCAGTTTTTTATGAATCGGAAAGGAAATGCGCACTGGCTAACGATTACTTTGCGGGGCACGAAGAGCAACCGTGATGGGCAGGGCGCACGTGTGCAGGTGAATGGACAGGTGCGATTTTGCACGACGTCAGGAAGCTATGAATCAGCAAGTGACAAACGGCTGCATTTTGGGCTGGGCACCGAGGAGAAAGCCAACGTCGAGATACGTTGGCCATCGGGGATCAAACAGGTATTGAATGACATTCACGCCGACCAGTTTCTGGAAGTACGTGAACCGGAGAAGCCGTGATTCGGTCTGTGTTATTTCTTTATCTCGCGTGGCAGGTTGCGTCGCCGCAGGCGGCAGAACATATCCAGGCTGGAGTTGCCGCGGAGAAAGAACACAAGCTCGACGTAGCGGTGGCGGAATACAAGAAGGCTATCGAGATTGATCCGAAACTTGCCGACGGTTTCATCAACCTCGGTCAAGCTTACATGGAACTGGGAGATTACGGTTCGGCAATTCCGCCTCTGAGACACGCACTTGAGTTGAGTGCAGACTCACTCTCCGCGCATCAGTTACTCGGATACGCTTTGCTTGCGCAGGGATACGCGAGCGAGGCGATCCCTCATCTGCAACACTCTCCCGACAAGACTGCGCTGGGTATCGCGCAGATTCAAGCCGGACAACTGGCTGACGCGGTGAAGAATTTACAAACCGCCCTGACTGCACACCCCAACGATCCCGACATTCTTTACTATCTCGGCCGCGCCAGCGGTTTGCTGGCGAAGCAGTCGATCGATACACTGCTTGACGCGTATCCGGACTCGGCACGCGCGCATCAAGCGATGGCAGAAAACTATTTCGTGCTGCGGCGCATGCCGGACGCGGAAAAGGAATATAAGGACGCGTTGCGGCTGCGGCCCGGTTTGCCGGAGGCGCATCTGGCGCTCGGCGAAGTGTATGCCGCGGCTTCGCAGTGGCCGAAGGCGGAGGAGCAATTTCGCTTGCAGGTCAAGTTGCAGCCGGGAAATGCAGAAGCCGAATACCGGTTGGGACAGGCGTTGCTGGAGCAGGGCAGAGCGCACGACGCGCGGCCAGAACTCGAGCGCGCGGACAAACTCCTGCCCGACATGCCGGAGACGCTGTATTCGCTCGGCAAGGCAGCATCGCTCGATAACGATCCTGCGGCAGCCGAAAAAGCATGGACGGCGCTGCTTTTGATTGAGAAACAGAGTTCGCTGGCAGCGCAGGCCCACTTTGGGCTGGCAGGGATATATCGCAAGCAAGGCAAGAGCGCCGAGGCACGGCAGGAGATGCAGGAGTTTGAAAAGCTGCAGAGTGGCGCGGCGCCGGCGAACGATAAGCAGGATGCGCAATAGCTGTGCGCGGTTCTAACTGGTGTTCATATCATTGAGTCATAGGCCAGGGACAGTGACCTCAGGGGCTGAAGCCCGAATTTCTTTGCAGACCTTTCGGTACGGCTTAGCTGTGCCCTTCCAAAAATCATTTTTCAAGTAGGAGAGTAAACATGGACCGAACTTCGTCTGGCAGCGTATTAGTAGCATTCTTTATCGCCCTCATGATTTGTTCTTTCCTCGCAATACCGGCTATGGGCGCCGAACCTTCTTCCCGCGATCTGGATTCGGGCTGGCAGTTTCGTGCCGTGGCGAATATCGATCGGGCCGATGTCAAGGGATGGCACGCGGCGAAGGTTCCGGGCGTAGTGCAGACAGATCTGCTCGATAACAAACTCATCCCTGATCCGTTCGATAAGGACAACGAATTTCATTTGCAGTGGATTGGGCTGGCGGACTGGGAGTATCAGACTACGTTTCAGGTCGATGCAGCGACGCTCGCGCACGATCACGTTGATATGGTGCTTGCCGGACTGGATACGTTTGCCGACGTCTATCTGAACGACAAGCAGATTCTCCAAGCAGATAACATGTTTCGCAAATGGCGCGTACCGGTGAAGCCTCTACTGAAGCCGGGCGCGAATACTTTGCGCATCGTTTTCCATTCGGCGGTCGAACACATGCTGCCGTATGTGAAGTCCCTGCCTTATGTGCTGCCTTCGATTTCGACACACAATTACGGAAACGAAGAAGGAATCGCTACGGCTCCTTATACGCGCAAGGCTCCCTATAACTATGGATGGGATTGGGGGCCGCGCTACATGACCGAAGGGATTTGGCAGCCGATCAAGTTGGAAACGTGGGACGCGTTGCGGGTCGAGAATCTTCACATCCATCAGCAGAGCATTACGAAAGATTTAGCCAATGCGACCGCCGAACTAGAGATTGATGCTACGAAGCCGACGACTGCAACTGTTTCGGTAACTCACGATGAGCTCTCCGGACCACAGACGGCGGATGGAACGCTGACCGTGCAGCTCAACGCGGGAATCAATAATATCGCGATGCCGATTCGTATCGTTTCGCCGAAGCTTTGGTATCCCCTTGGATATGGGGCGCAGAATCGTTATCGATTTTCTGCGGTGATCAGGATTGGCAAGGAGACTGCGGCTCGTGCGGAGGTGAAGACCGGCCTGCGCTCGGTGGAGTTGCGGCGCGTGAATGACGAGTGGGGCAAGAGTTTTGAGTTTGTGGTGAACGGAATTCCTGTCTTTGCCAAGGGCGCGGACGTTATTCCCTTCGATAGCTTTCCCGATCGCGAAACTCCCGCGATTCACCGCAATATTCTGCAGGCCGCGGTCGATGCGCACATGAACATGATCCGCGAGTGGGGCGGAGGGTTTTACGAGTTCGACGATCTGTACGATATCTGCGACGAGCTCGGAATCATGGTCTGGCAAGAGTTCATGTTCGGCGGCGACATGATTCCGGGCGATGTTCCCTTCCAGGAGAATGTGCAGGCAGAGGCGATCGATCAGATCAAGCGCTTGCGCGATCATCCCAGCATCGTCGTCTGGTGCGGAAATAACGAGGTTGAGACCGGCTGGTGGCACTGGGGCGACCGGCAGGAGTTTAAGGCTTCGATCTCGCCGGATACTCGCGATCGCGTTTGGCAGGATTACGTGATCATGTTTGCCGACATATTGAAGAGTGCTGTTGCGCAGTATGCCGACCCGACGCCTTACACGCCGAGTTCGCCGAGCGCGAATTTCGAAGAAATCCCCGACAACCAGCACAACGGCGATATGCATTACTGGGCGGTTTGGCACCAGCAGGCTCCGGCTTCCGATTACACGTTGCAGTTTCCGCGATTCATGTCGGAGTATGGATTCCAGTCTTTCCCGGAAATGCGCACGATTCGCACTTACGCGCATTCGCCGGAGGATTTTGACATTCGATCGACGGTCATGCAGGCGCATCAGAAGAACAAAGGCGGGAATGAACGCATTCTCACTTACATGCTGCGCGAGTATCGCGAACCGAAGGATTTCCCTTCCTTTGTCTACTTAAGCCAGGTTCAGCAAGCGGAGATCATCAAGATTGGCGCCGAACATCTGCGGAGGCAGCGGCCGCGCACAATGGGGTCGCTGTACTGGCAGTTAAATGACTGCTGGCCCGTGGCTTCGTGGGCGAGCATCGATTATTACGGGCGATGGAAGGCGCTGCATTACTACGCCCGGCGGTTCTATGACGATCTGTTGATTTCGCCGTTCTTGCATGACGACCAAGTCGACGTTTACGTGGTCTCGGATAAGTTACAGCCGGTTTCGGGCACGATCCACATGCGGCTGATGGATTTCTCCGGAAATGTTTTGCTGGAGCAGACGAAAGACGTACAGGTTCCGGCGCAGTCGAATGCGATTTATTTGACCATCGATAAAGCGACCTGGACAGCGAAGAGTGATCCGCATAAAACCTTTCTGGTTTTCGATTTTGACGTCGCTGGGAAGCGTGTCTCCCGCAATTTGATTTTCTTCGACGTGACGCACGCTCTGGACTTGCCGGTTTCACCGAAGATTGAGACTACGTTGAACGGCAGCGGCGGGGATTACACGTTGACGCTTCAGTCTTCGAAGCTGGCACGCAGCGTGTATGTCTCATTTGGCGATCTCGATGTGCAGACTTCGGATAATTACTTCGATCTGCTTCCGGGAGAGCCGGTGACCTTGCATCTGAAATCGTCTTCGAGCACGGACCAGGTTAAGGGAGCGATGAAGATCATTTCGTTGATGGATGCCTTCAACTGAGTGGCCACAAGTTTTAGCCGGATGAGCCACTTGCCGAGGGTAGAGACTGGTCGATTCGTGCTCAGTAATGACCGACGAAATGCATTTGCCTTAGTGCGTTGCTCTTCGCAACTGAAACACTTAAGCCACCACGTCCAGGCCGCTCTTGCTGGCATAGACGCTTTGCAAAATGGATGTAGTTTGATCGAGTGCGGTCGAGGACGACGTAGTTTCGTTTAGGGTGCTGAGAAGTTCTTCGACCAACTGCACGGATTGTGAAGCGGCGGAAGCTTCGTTGAGTTGTGCCGCGGATGCTGTTCCCTGCAGGTCACTCAGAACCGTCGAGAGCGCCGACTGGGCGGTCGCCAGATCGCCCGACTGGAGCGCGTTTCCGAACGCCGTAAGGTCAGAGGTGAGTTGGGAATTGCTCGCGGCAGTCGTTCCATTGCCGGTAGAGGAATTCTGCAAGGTATTTTGCAGCGCCTGAAAAGCGGACTGCGCGGCGGTCAGGTTACCGAGAGTCAGGCTGTTTTGCAGCGCCTGCAGGGCTTGCTGCTCAATCGAATCGCTCGAATTCAGCACGTCCTGACTGAGACCGCCGGCCGAGATCGAGTTGATGGTCATGGTTTTGATTCCTCGTTTCTTCTGCGAACTCTGTGAGCACGAAAGACGGATCGGGCGACGCCCTTCGATTACCTCTTGTCTATCGGCACTTTGGGGCTAAAACTTTAGTGCGCCAAAATGCTCCGTCAATAAGGCAGTTTCAGCAATCCTAAGAAGTTTTAATTTGGAACATGGCCGATTTCCATGCTCTGACTGTACTAGTGGAATCTTTTTGGCTTCGGGAAACACCCACAGAATGGAGCCATGAGACTCCCCCAGTCCAGCATTCAGTTGCTTTCCATCCGTAAACTTCAACTCTTCACTTTGGGCGCAGCGCTTTTGTTTGGTGGATTACTACCCAAGTGCGTAGCGCAATTGACCTCCTCACCGGCCAATTTGCGGTTTGGCACGCTTGATGTGAGCCAGAGCGAAACCCAGTTGGTGACGGTGACGAACAGCGGAACTTCGAGCGTGACCATCACCAGCTCAGCGGTGAGCGGCTCGGCGTTTGCGACTTCGCCGCTAAACCTGCCTCTGACCCTCTCGGCAGGGCAGAGCGTGGATGTGAACATCACGTTCACGCCCCGCGCTACTGGATGGACCGGTGGAACCGTTCGCTTCTTCAGCAACGCATCGAATCCTACGCTCGCCGTACAGATGGGCGGAACAGGCGTGACCAGCGAAGGAATTTCAGCCTCCCCGGCTGCGCTTTCGTTTGGCTCAGTGCAAACGGGAAAAAGCGCCACGCTACCCGTGACGATCACGAATCCGCACTCGTGGAGTGTGGAGATCACAGGCGTTCAGGCTACTGGTACAGGATTCGCCGAGAGTGGCGGAACGTTTCCGATGAACCTGAAGGCTGGGCAAAGCGTTGCTTTGAACGTGACCTTCACTCCGCAGTCGACGGGGGAAGTTGGTGGTAGTCTCTTTCTGTTTGGGCCGGGGCTGAACCTTCCGTTGACGGGTACAGGAACTGGAGCAACCGCGGGACAGTTAATGGTGGCACCATCGCCACTGAATTTTGGCAATGTTACGGTGGGAACGAGCGCGACGGAACTGCTTTCGCTGACGGCCAGCGGAGGCAGCGTAACCATTTATTCGGCGAGCAACGGCAACTCGCAGTTCGCGCTGGATGGAGCTACTTTCCCGCTCACGCTCACAGCCGGACAGAGCGTTTCCTATGATGTAGCCTTCGCGCCGCAGAACGTCGGCTTGGATACCGGATCGCTTTCGTTTGCCAGCAATGCCTCGAACCCCTTGGTGGTCGAGTCGCTGAGCGGCAACGGACTCGCGGCGACGTACACAGTGAATCTCTCGTGGAACGCCGGCCAGAATGTAGTCGGATACAACGTCTATCGCAGCATCAGCGCGACTGGCACGTACGCGAAGATCAATTCTGCAGTAGATCCGAACACAGCCTACACGGATAACGGCGTGACCTCGGGACAGACCTACTATTACGAGGCCACTTCCGTGAACTCTGCGGGGCAGGAAAGTGCGAAATCCACGCCGCCGGTACAGGCTGTGATTCCGTAAATTATTAGCGTTGCCATTCGGCTGATAAGGCGGGGCGGCGTCGGAGAGCTGGTGACTTTCCGACGCCGCTCTGCTTTTGTGTCTGTTTCCACCCTCTTCTGCCAACCTAGCGTTCCGTAATAGAAATTCCTACGTTGTGCTGTGCAATTCTCTGCGCATGCGGCTGTTACTTCCGTGACGTGTCCTTTTTCCAAGCTAATCATTTCGCACGACTTGCTGGCACATTGAGGCCATTTCCTTCGGCGCACCGAGTGCTTTAGTAGTAATACACACGCACTAGTACTAGTATCTGTGGCCAATGGTGGAGGCTCACTAAAGTAATGCGAAATCATCTGCTTCGCAGCATGGCGCTAACTGCCATTCTTGTCGTACTCGGATTCTCACAGTTTGGGCTGGGGCAGAACGCTTCCGTCGCGCTTCTGCTGCCGGACTCGCCCACTCCCCGGGAGCCGGAGCCCTCGCCTTTCGTCAGTTCAACCCGGCCGGAGATCCGGCCGCAGACCTCCTCGAAACATAAGTTTTGGGACCGCGAGAACAGCGTTCTCTTCGCCGCCACGGCCGCATTGAGCGCGGCTGACTTTGTGGTCACGCGTGATAATCTGCGCAGCGGCGGGCAGGAGTTCAATCCTATAACGAGGGTGATGAGCGGGAGCACCGCAGGCTTAGCCGCGAATTTCACGGGCGAAACTGCTGGGGTTGTGGGCCTGAGTTACTTCTTTCACAGGACCAGGCATCACAGACTGGAGCGGGCGGTCTCAATGCTGGACATCGGGGGATCGGCTTCGGCTGTAACGTTTGGATTGCTCCATCGATAGCTTCCCGGAAGAGTCTGAAGCGCGGAATACACCGGGTAACACAGAGGAGTTCGGCCTCGGCCTCTGTTCAGACGGGAATTCTATTCCTAAGCTCCTGATTTCCTTGCCTCGCCCCTACGCAGAATCCAAAGCGCCAAAAATACTCCTGCCAAGGCGATCAGGAAGAAGATGAAGCCGCCTTGGTGGTGAAGTCTGCCCGTCAGATAGCTGCGATCTACGCGAATCGTGAGAAATCCCAGGACAAAGATTCGAAGGCCATTTTTGGCGATGGCGAGCGGGATGGCGAGCGCGACTAGCAGGAGCTTCCTCCACCAGGAACGCAACAGCAGGTGTGCCAGAACCATGGTGGTGACGACCAGGACCAGGCTAGAGCGAATGCTGCTGCACTCGGGGGCAACTTCGAGGGTGAGATCAGGAATGTGGATTAGCAAGCCGCGCTGCTGGACGGGAACGCGAGCGAGAATGAAGATGGCGTGCGCTGCGCCGGCTGAGGTGTACTGCAGGAAGCTGACGATTGCATTGACCAGAAACCCGGGAAAAGGGACCAGCCAGAGCAGGAAAAGAAGAGGGAAAGAAGCGTTGCGGAATGCGCGTGGGCCGAAGCAAAGCGTAAACGCTGCGATGCACCACAGCACAAACGCGAGCATTTGCAGGGAAAGCTGCAGATCGGAGGCAAGTGTAACGGTTCGGCTGACAACGAAGTCCGCGACGGCAGCGGCAAGCATCAATGAGGCAATTCGTAGGCTGAGGCGGTTCGCCAGGTCTTGAGAGTTCCAATCGAGAAGAATTAATGCTGCGCTGACCGGGACGATCAGGAGAATGTGGGTGTATTGGTCATCGTGAAGCGAGAGAGAAAACGTGGCTGCCAACGGCGTCCACCACAATATCAGGGAAATTCCGCCAAGGAGACCGAAAATCAGAAGCGGTTGAAACTTCAGAGCTGATCGTTGGCTGCCGGTGGTCTGCACATTTTCCTCATCACTGGATTGACCAATTCATTCCTCACTGGCCCGGCCAGAATCACGGCCCTTTCGCGCCGGGCGCCTCGCGGCATAGTGGGATTGAATCGTCGGGTAGCCGAGAACTGGCTCGGGGCGTGTCAGGAATCCTGGCTGGCACTGGCGGCTTTGAAACGTTACTCATCACTCCTCTGGCACTGATCGCGCGCACCACGTAATAGTACTGCTTGCCGTTCTCTACCGAATCGTCGGCGCACTTCGTTTCTGGAAAAGGAAGCTGATTGACAAGTTCCGTGGGAGGAGCGCCGCGTTTTGGTCCGCGGTAAATGCAGTACCCAACGGCTTCGGCATGTTTGGCGTCGGCGCGGCGGCTGCCCTTCCATTCGAGAATGACACGGTGTCCGTCCCTCGACTGGGCCGCGGGCACCAGGACAGCACCGAGGGGCGGGCAGACGAGGCGTGAAGCGACGGGCCTCGGGTGCGCGGGCTGAACAGGCGACCGTGGCCCCTCATCGGAGGGAGAATTTGCTCCTGTTTTGCATCCGCTGTTCAGTGTGGCAGCGAAGGCCAGCATACTGACAAAAAGGATTCGAATGTTGCCGCTCATCTAACGGTTTCCGAGAATTCGTTTCGCGCACGACTCTCGCTATTTCTCAGGATACCCGCACTCCCATGTGCGGCATATAGGAATTGAGGATCGATCGTTTGGAGGGCTTAGGGCGCGCTACCGGCTACTCCAGTTTCTCGCCGCAGGATGCAGAATAGTCTTTAAAAGACTAACTACGGCACCCGTTTTTCCTGAAAGCTGGAATGCCCGGAAGCGGCGGTGCCTGAGCAGAGTGTTCTGAAGCGCTTGCTTGAGACGAGAGCCATGAAAATCGACCAGGTTGAGCTTTGCGAGAAAGGCGAAGAGTTGATGATCTTCCGCCCCAGCCACGCCAATCGAAGTGCCGCGAAAGATGGGATCGTCGCGAAACATCAGCCGCGTGGCCTCGAACAAAAAGGCTCGGGGATTGGTGTTGGTCTTTCCGGTGTAATCGAAGTAAGGCCCGTCTTGGACGCGAACTCCGGGCTGGATGAAGCCTTCAATCACGATCTCAGAGTTCGCTGGGACTTCGAGATCGACGGTTTTGCATCGCAAGAGCTGGACGGCTTCTTTTTGCAAGCCTCCAGCTAAGTCGAACTCGTCCAAGTCTTCGGGATAGCTCGCGGCAGCCGCCATCAGCACGGACTCGCTCACGCCGATAGCGACGGCCATGGGCAAGGCTTGACCTTCCTTCTCAGCTTTTTTGAAATGGCGCGCCAGATGGCTGCGCGGAGAAACGCTGACTGTCGCCTGCTTGGGTCCCAGCAACTGCATGCGATAAACGCCGACGTTGCGCGAACCAGTTTCGGGGTCTTTGGTTACATTGATGTGCCAAGTGCCGAGGTATCGTCCGGCGTCGCGGTTGCTCCAGTGAGGCACCGGCAGCTTGAGGAGATCGACTTTGCCGCCCTCGACGATATTTTCCAGCACGGGCGCGGTCTCGACGAGCTTCGGCTTGATGGGATTGGCCGCTCTCTTCTCAGCTTCCAGAAGATTTCTTTGCGCGTGGAACGATCCGAGACTCAAAGCCTGAGCGATGGTCTTGGGGCTGCACAGTCCATTGGTGAAGACGCGTGCGCCGGGATAGTCTTTAATGTTCTCGAACAGCAGCGGAACACGTCGGCTACGAGCAATCCTTCCTATTTCAAATCGCCAATCGACCATTTCTCGAATGCGGACGAGATGGCCAGCGTCCGCGAGAAGGCGTATGAAATGGCGTAAGTCATGTGAGTCGGCCACGAGTGGGTGTGAAGAAAAGAGCCGCGGATGTACTGTGCGCGGCTCTTCGATTGCGAGTGTTTGGTGCACTATTTCGCCACCAACTCTTCCCGGGGGAGTTCGCGCTGTACGTGGACTGAGCGTTCGCCCCGATGCAGCAACTCAGCGGCACGCTTGGCGAAGTAGGTGATGATGATGTCCGCACCGGCACGCTTCATGCAGGTGAGCGCTTCCATCATGATGGCATCGCGATCCAGACGACCAAGCCGGGCGGCAGCGTCGATCATGGCGTATTCGCCGCTCACATCGTAAACGGCCAGAGGCATCTTGAATTCCTGCTTGGCCCGATAGACCACGTCCAGATAGAAGAGCGCGGGCTTGACCATGACGATGTCCGCGCCCTCTTCGATATCAAGAGCGATCTCGCGCATGGCTTCGTCGGAATTGGAGAAATCCATCTGGTGCGTGCGCTTATCGCCGAAGGCTACCGAAGATTGAGTGCCTTCCTTGAAGAAGGGATCGTAGAGTTTCGAGGCGAACTTGGCGGAGTAGGCCATAATCGGCAGATTGTGGAATCCGTGGGCGTCGAGCACATGGCGCATGGCTTGAATCTGGCCATCGAGCATCGAAGCTGGGGCCACTATGTCGCTGCCGGCTTCAACGTGAGACAGCGTGATTCTCGCAATCAGCTCGAGCGACGCGTCGTTGTCGAGATAGCCGTTGCGGATAATTCCGCAATGGCCGTTCAGCGTGTATTCGCAGGGGCAAATGTCCGTGATCACGAGCAGATCAGGTACCGTGCTCTTTAGGGCCCGGACAGCTTCCTGCACAATGCCGTGCTGGGCGTAGGCGCTCGAGGCTTGCTCGTCCCTGGTTTCGGGCACGCCGAATAATAGAATCGCTGCAATGCCCAGATCGCGCGCGGCGATGGCTTCTTCAACGAGGCAGTCGATGGAGAGATGATAGTTGCCCGGCAGCGATGCGATCTCTCGCCTGACCTGGTGTCCCGGAACTACGAACAAAGGCAGAACGAAGTTGCTGGGGGCCAGCCTGTTTTCGCGAACCAGGCAGCGAATGGCTTCGTTTTGCCGGAGTCTTCTGAGTCTTTGCGTTGGGAATCCCATACTTGTTCCTTTCATCGAGCCACGACTTCTGCGGGCTGCTTTTTGAGCTTGCTGAGTTGAAAGGGGAGGATCTTACCGCTGGCGGTAGAAACTGGATGGTCGCGCTTGATGCGTACCATGTTCGATTGACGCCACATCTCGACCCCGGACTGCGCCCATGATTCCGGGCTGGCCTCGCCGCGGCGAAGCAGAGTCATGAACTTTTCCAGAACCTGGCCTTCGTTGAGCTTTCCTACGCGCGGACTGACCAGCAAATTCAGGTGCGTGAACCCTTGCGAATCTTCTTCTTCGAGCAATTGGTAATCCGTACTCTTGCCGCCGAAGGCCTCGGGCAATTCTTTTTCGATGATGCGGACGAAATCGGTGTCAACGAACGTGACGCCCTCACCGGTCAGCTTTTCGTAGCTGCGGATATTGCTGAGGGTTGTGTCGAAGCCGAGCTGACCGAAACCGCATTCGCAGCTATCCGCGGTGAGGTCGCCGAAATCGCCCATGCCAACGTTGAGAAGCAATTTGGGAGATTCGTAGAGCAGGCTGGTGAATAAATAAGAATCCAGAGTTACATCGAAGTTTGGAACCACTTGCTTGTGCGTGATAATTGCGGTCGTGTCTTTATAGAGATGGCAGTGGTCACTCTCGGCGTGAGCATGGTTACATCCAGCGGCGATCACGCCAGCTTCTGAGATTCCGTAGACAGGAATCGCCACGCCGCCGACCGATTCGATTTCTTTTTTCTTGTGCGGCGTAAGGGGCTCGCCCGTAACCAGGAATTTCGCACCTTTAATGTTGAGGTTTGCTTCGGCTGCGGCAATGCAGACTCTCACTGCAGAAGCGGCGAAGGTGTAGACGACGCAGTGCGGGCTGACGTTGAGAGCTTGCGATGCCCACTCCGCGATGCGGCCTGCGTCATCGAGGGAGGTGTACTCGGGCTCGGCTAAAGGAACGCCGTAGAGGCGGTGAATCGCGAAAACTGTCTTCGTGCCCCAACGCTTTTCCCAATTGACCCTGACCTGATCTTCCGAAACCTGTGAGAACCAGCGCTGCACAGGGTTTCCGAAATGCGCGAAGCGAAGACTGGAGTTGATGCCGGGCGCTCCAGGAAATACCGGAAACCAGTTTGCGATCGGAGCAGTAAGACAGCCGTGCAGGTTGAGCAGAAATGCGTCGTAGAGTGAGCGCTGATGAAGGTAATCGAAGTCGATGCGAATTCTGGTTCCGGCGCTGCGCGTTGCCCCGCTTCTCACCTCGTAGACAAATGAGAGGTATGGATTGTCGAACATCGATTCGTCACATAGAAAATTGATGCCCTTGCGACGAACCGGAACTTTCCCTTTGAATTCGTCAACGGTGAAATAGACGCCTTCTTGCTCCAGAATGCGGAGACCTGCCTCCAGACCGTCGTTCACAACCCAGGATTTGAGATCGTTGAAAGTGATCCGCTTGGCCGCTAAAAGAGGCAGATAAGGACTGCGCGAGTATTGGAAAATACTGCGCTCGGCAAGCCTTAGGAAATTCTCTTCCCGTGCCGCGACGCGGTTGCAAAGCGATGTCTGAGCCAGGGCGATGGCCTCTTGAGGCTCCATTCGCGCTTTGGCGAATTTCCGGAGGCCATTGATGAATCGGTAGTATTTCCGCAAAGGACCCTCGTAATGAGCGGGGGAGGATCACCTGAGCTGCCAACCAATTGAGAAAAAGGATAACCGGGAGCCCCCTAAGAAATTAGTCTCCCGGTAAAAGTTGCTACTTTTGTATTATCTGAAAATGTTTGCGGAAAGTCTGTGACGCAAAACCGTTGCTAAGTGACGAAAATCACAAAGAATGGCCGCCGGCAGCAAGCCATTGTTTGGCAAGCACTTTGTGACAGGGCACTGCGGCTGCTCAGCGTCAAAGTTCTTCGGTGAGGTAGCGGGAGAGGACTACAGCGAGGTTCTCGAAATGAGTGGTTACCAGAGCGTGAACTCACCTTGGATTGTGAAATGTAACTAAGGTACCCACGCACGAACTTTGATTTGCCGCCTCGATATGAAATCCTAAGTTTCTCAAACGCGCTCTCAATCGCAAGAACTGATGACTCAGTGCGAACAGGCTTTGCCAGCAGGTCCAGAATTCAGCGTGGTTATTGCTGTTTACAATGACTGGATTCCGCTCGGAGAATGTTTGCAGTCCCTGAAAGAACAGATATCTTCTCCCGGTTTTGAGGTCATAATTGTAGATGACGGTAGCGAAGAAAGCGCTCCGGAGCGGCTTCGCTCTGGCGCGTATCCTTTTTCTTTCACAATCATTCGCCAGGCGCATAGCGGAATTCCATCGGCCCGAAACCACGGCATCCGCAATGCGAAAGGAACTGTGCTGCTGTTTGTGGATGCCGATTGCAGACTGGAGGGAAACTGCCTGGCCGCTCTGAATACGGCCATCCTGAGTGCGCCGCACCACGATTGCTTTCAGCTGCGCTTAACCGGAGATCGATCAACCCTGGCTGGCAGAGGGGAAGAACTTAGGCTTTCGACCTTTCAGCGTCTTATGACGCAGCCGGACAACCGCATTCGATACCTGAATACGGCTGGATTCGCGATCCGGCGGAGCCGGATAAATACAGACGAGATTTTTCATCCGGGTGCGCTGCGAGGCGAAGACACATTGCTGCTAGCCAATCTCATGCAGACCGGGGAACTTCCTCTATTCGTCCCCGATGCGGTGGTAAAACATTCGATCCCGCTGTCCTTAATGAGATGCCTTCAGAAGGATATTCGAACCGTGTACCTGGAGGGTCCGGCCTTTGACATGGTCGCATCCAAGGGAGTCAAGCTTCGTTTGACGCACCGGGAGCGCTTGCGATTATTGGCTTCCATGTGGAAAGTGGCAAAGCGGAGTTCACTGGGACGTTCGGCATGGTTCGTGGTATTGATCCGCCAAGCTTTTCAGCGAACGGCTTCGTTTGCATACCGACATCTGCGTTCAGGAATTGTCGCCACGAACCGGCAATTCTTGAATTGAGATCCCTTCGTATTTTCAAACTCAAGGTAATTGCCTCCGGTTACGATAGTTATTTCCCAGGTAATCAGCACGGGTATAATGAGATAGCCGGTTTTCCGAGCCGCGCAGCATTCTTACTCCCCCTGGCGGTGGACGGTTCAAAGCAAGCACAAGCGGTAGAAGGAACAGGATCCTGCCAGGACTCGCAGATGGAATCAGCGCCGGTTGCCATTTCGTCACCATCCTCGGCCAATGCTGCGGGAGATGCCGCAGCAGCGAGGCTCCTCCGCATATGGCAAGAGGCGCTGGGTATTGACTCTATCACCGCCGATCAGAACTTTTTCGACCTGGGCGGAGATTCTTCGCTCGCAGTTCGCATGTTTGCCGAAATCGAGAAAGTATTTGGCGTCAAACTTCCTCTGGCCACACTTTACGACGCTCCTACCGTTGCCGAGCTTGCTCGCGTCATAGGCGGAGAAACCGCGAGCCCGGGATGGTCGCCGCTCGTGGCAATTCAGCCTTTGGGTTCGCGTCCTCCTTTATTCTGCATGCATGGAGCAGGCGGTACGGTGCTGATGTATCGGGATCTGTCGCGGCGCATGGGCGAAGATCAGCCATTCTATGGCTTGCAGGCGCAAGGCCTGGACGGCAGTTGCGCTCCGTTAACCACGATCGAAGAAATGGCTGCACTGTATGTCGGGGAAATAAGAAAGGTGCAGGCGACCGGGCCGTATTTCATCTCTGGTTATTGCATGGGCGGAACGGTTGCGTTCGAGGTGGCGCAGCAACTGCAACAGCAGGGAGAAACCGTTGCGCTGCTGGCGCTGTTCGATACCATGAACTGGCATGAGATTCCCCTGAACCTGTGGAGCAAGAGTTGCTATTGGGGTCAGCGTATTCTCTTTCACGCTGGCAGCATCCTCGGACTCGACCTTGCGGGCAAGAAAAAGTTTTTCGGAGAAAAAGTCAAGATCCTCAAGGATCGAATTCCGGTTTGGCAGGGAAACTTGCAAGCGAGGTTCGGGAAGCAGGCGAACGGAACGCCGTCGAATTCTCTGCTTCTCGCACAAATCTGGCAGGTGAACGACCGGGCATCCTGGAACTATGTAGCGAAGCCGTTTCCAGGAGTCATCACAGATATCCGCCCGGCGAAGCAATATTGGATCTTCGACAAACCCGAATACAAGTGGAAGCAATTGGCGCAGCGCGGACAAAACGTGATTGTTTTGCCTGTAAACCCGGCCACGATGTTGGTCGAGCCGTTTGTCGAACACCTGGCCGATGCTGTGAGACGAACGATGGACGCGGCCATAACACAGCTAGGAGCGTGATTAGTTCGAAGTTGCACGTGAAGAATTTGTAGCGGAGGAGTCGAGTGCCACTCGGAACGAATTGGACAAAGACATGGACGTTTTTCGAAGGCGAGTGGCACGAGGGCAACGTCCCCATCATGGGCCCACGCACCCATGCGGCGTGGCTCTGCTCGATTGTGTTCGACGGGGCGCGGGCATTCGAAGGCGTTACCCCTGACCTCAATCTTCACTGCGCACGGGTGAATGAGTCCGCGAAGAAGCTTTTTTTGAAGCCGACGGTTTCGGCCGAAGAGTGGGTGGGCCTCGCACGTGAAGGAATCAAACGTTTTGACGGGCAGACTGCGCTTTACATCCGTCCCATGTACTGGGGAGAAAAGGAAGGGCTGTGGATTCAAGCGCCGGACCCTGAATCCACGCGGTGGTGCCTTTGCATTTACGAAGCGCCGATGCGCCCGCCGAAGGGATTCTCGATAACCCTCTCGCCTTTTCGGCGGCCGACGCTCGAAACCATGCCAGTGGACGCTAAGGCCGGCTGTCTCTATCCCAACAATTCGCGCTGCGTTCTGGAGGCGAACTCTCGGGGCTTCGACAACGCGATTGTTTGCGACATGCTGGGCAATATTGCTGAGTTGGCCACATCGAACATTTTCATGGCGAAGGACGGCGTCGTATTCACGCCTCTGCCGAACGGCACATTTCTGGCGGGTATCACGAGGCAGCGCGTGATCGGCCTCTTGCGCGATAACGGAGTAACTGTCGTCGAGAAGACGATGAGTTATCAGGATTTTGAGAAAGCCGACGAGATTTTTGCGTCAGGAAATTACTCCAAGGTGGTCCCGGTAACTCGCATTGGCGATCGGCCTCTGCCGTTCGGTGCTGTTTACACGAAGGCACGCGAGCTCTATTGGGCGTTTGCGCATTCATGAGCACAGGGACTCATCGTCCGGAGTTCGGCGTCAATCCTCGAGAGATGCAATCAGCGATCGAGGTACTGACCTCGATCTGGCAGCGTGTTCTGCAAATCTCTTCCGTCGATGTTCACGATGATTTCTTCGATCTTGGCGGCGATTCGTCCTTAGCCCTTCAACTGTTCAACGAAATAGCTCAGGCGTGCAACCGCGAGTTGCCCCCGGTCACGATTTACCAGGCGCGTACCATTTCTGCGCTGGCGGCGTTGCTGGAGCAGCCTGCCGCACCGCGCTTCCCTGCTCTTGTTTTGCTGCGGGAGGGCGTAAAGTCTCCGCCGATTTTTCTTGCGCACGGGCTGGGCGGGAGCGCAATGGATTTCTTTCAGCCGGCCCGTCATATTCAGTCCGATCATCCGATTTATGGCCTGCAGGCGAAAGGCAGCGATGGGTTGGAGGACCCACTGGATCGCGTTGAGAACATGGCGGAATTTTGGCTGGAGGCAATTCGAGAGGTGCAGCCCGCGGTCCGTACGTGCTCATCGGTTATTCGCTCGGGGGATTGATCGCGTTGGAGATGGCGCAGCGCCTTCGCGCGCGCGGGGAAAAGATCGCCTTATTGGCAATGCTGGATGCTTACCCCTACATACAATTTCTTTCTCGTGGGCAACGTCTGCGATTGATCGCTCGCCAGCTGAAGCGCGGCCTGCACTCGTTAGGAGACTTCAAGACGAGCGCCGCATATAAACCTCCGAGCGGCGTAACGCTCACGCCTGCGATGCAGCGGGTGCGAGACGCCGCATTTCGCGCGCTAACCCACTATCAGCCACGGCCGTACGAGGGGGGAGTAAGGTTCGTGCGAGCTACGATTCCCTCGGCGTTCCCCAGCAACGCGGCAGCGGTTTGGGGCCCACTAATCGGCAAGCTCGAGGTTGAGACTGTGCCGGGTGATCATTTGGGGATGATTGCCACGCATTATGACGAGCTTGCGACGACGCTCTCGCGGTATTTGAGAGAGGCGTTCGCGGCTTCTGAATAAGTTTGCCCGCTCACATCTGCACGGCTAAAGTCTTCAACCCGCGAAAACCAAAGTTTCGCTCCCATTGCGGAAACTGCGCCAGGCGCAGTTTTGGAAAGCGTTGGATGGTTTTCAATATTGCGACTTGCCCTTCCAGTCGCGCCAACTGGGCGCCGATGCAAAAGTGAGGGCCTGCGCTGAAAGCAAGATGCTGATTGTTCAGGCGGCCCAGCATCAATGCATCGGGATTTTCGAATTGATTCGAGTCTCGATTGGCGGCTCCCAGCATGCATAAGATGCTCTGGCGCTTTGGAATGCGCACGCCGCACAGATCGATGGGTTCAGTGGTCACGCGGGCAGTGTACTGAATCGGACTCTCGAAGCGCAGAAATTCTTCCACGGCGGAGCGGATGAGGGCTGGGTTGTCGCGCAACTCCGCCATCTTTTCCGGTTCGCGCAGCAGCAAATATATTCCGCTAGCGATGAGATTGCGTGTGGTCTCGTGTCCGGCAAAAAGCAGCATTACGCATTGCGCGTAGAGTTCCTCCTCGGTCAGCGCCTCGCCTTCTTCTTTGATATCGATAAGCAGGCTTATTAAGTCAGAGCCCTTGTTGCAGCAGCGCTCTGCCACGGCGCTGCGAAAGAAGTCGGTGAGCGCCAGGACAGCGTTCTGCGCATTTTCGGCGTGCTCAACGGTGCGATGCGGATTGCCGTTGAACTCGGCAATGGCGACAGACCAGCGCAGGAACGCTTCGTGCATGGTTTCGGGCACACCAAGCAATTCCGAAATTACTCGCACCGGCATGGGATAAGCGAGTTCTTTGACTAGATCGGCTTCGGAGAGATGGGCGAGGGAGTCGAGAACGCGGTCGACGATCTTTTCTACTTGCGGGCGCAAGGCTTGCGCGGCGGCCGCGCTGAAGCCCTGGTTCATAAGTTTGCGCATGCGGGTGTGTTCCGGAGGATCGATGAAAATCATCCACAAACCCAGCATGCGCACCAGTTCTTTGAAATCGCTTTGCCGCTCGGGCGGCAGGGTGAATAGCATGCCTCTGGTCCGCCTTACCGAAAGTCTGGGATCCTTGGCCACTGCTGAGCACTCCGCATGGCTGAACACCGCCCACACTCCCCACATGCCGCCGCTGACGTCCACAAAATGTAACGGGCCTTCCTCCAGCAGGCGACGATAGGTGGGATAGGGGTTTTGGACGAACTCGTCAGTAAATAAAACCTTTCGTTCGCGAGTAGGGCGGGCTTCGGGCATTGAACCTCTCGGATGAATGGAATGAGAATGCAGAATTGCCTGCTACGATCTTCGCATGCAGCGGCGATGAGGAATATAGGCAAGAAACTGCTGTGTTACTCTGCCTCAGAGTGAACGTAAGAAAAGAATGAATGGCTCGGAAATTCTGATTCGTTCGTTGGTCGCGGGTGGCGTGGAAGTGTGTTTCACGAATCCGGGCACGTCGGAAATACACATAGTTGGCGCTCTGGACCGGATTCCAGAGATCCGCTGCGTACTTTTTCTTTTCGAAGGGGTGGTTACGGGAGCGGCGGATGGCTATGCTCGTATGAAGGAAAAGCCAGCCTGCACGCTGCTCCACCTTGGGCCCGGGCTTAGCAATGGACTCGCCAATCTGCATAATGCCAGCCGCGCACACGTGCCGATCGTGAATCTCGTCGGCCAGCATGCTTCATCTCATTTGCGCTACGACACGCCCCTGACGTCCGATATCGAAGGCATCGCGCGGCCGTATTCGAAGTGGTTGCGAACTTCGCGATGCTCATCCGAGGTCGGCCGAGATGCGATGGATGCGATTATCGCTTCGCGGATGGCGCCGGGACAGATCGCAACGCTAATCGTTCCTGCCGATGCAGCATGGAGCGAGGGGGGAACGGTTGCTGCATTTTCTGGGGTTCCCGAGCCTCCGTTGCCCGAAACCGGGGCAATTGAACGCGCGGCCATCATGCTGCGCTCGGGCCTGCGCACAGGCATTCTGCTGGACGGAAACGCACTATTCGGCAGCGGATTGATTGCGGCCGGAAAAATTGCCGCAGCCACGGGAGCCAAATTGTTTGCGCCATATCCAATCACACGATTGCAGCGAGGCGCCGGATTGCCGCGAGTGGAGAGAGTTCAGTACGTGCTCGAACAGGGCATTGAGCAGTTCAACGATTTCCGCCAACTGATTCTTGTGGGTGCGCAAGCGCCGGTGGCGTACTTCGCCTATCCGGGGAAGAGCAGCGTATTCACCCAGCCGGAGTGCGTGATTCACACGCTGGCGCGCGCGGGAGAGGATTATTGTGCCGCTCTGGAAGCGCTGGCGGCGGCTTTGTGCGCAAGCGGAAACGAGGTTGCGCGCGAAGCGGCACAGCGGCCTGCGATACCGAGCGGCGAGATCGCGCTGCCCGGCCTTGCGGCTGCGGTTGGCGCGCTCCTGCCTGAAAATGCAATCGTGGTCGACGAGTCGATGACCTCGGGGCGAGGCTTGATGGCGGCGACGAAGGGATGTCCGCCGCATGATTGGCTGGGAAATACGGGAGGGTCGATTGGCATTGCCCTGCCGCTGGCGGTGGGTGCAGCCATTGCGTGTCCGGACAGAAAAGTGCTGTGCCTGACCGCCGATGGCAGTGCGATGTACACACTGCAAGCGCTGTGGACGATGGCGCGTGAGGGGCTCGACGTGACTACGGTAGTTTTTGCCAACCGCGACTATGCGGTGCTGAAGCGGGAGTTTTCTTATTTAGGAGTGGGCACTCCGGGACCGCGGGCGCGGGATATGTTTGAGATTGGACGGCCTGATCTGGATTGGGTACAGCTCGCGAAGGGAATGGGAGTGCCGGGAATTCGCGTTGATTCGCTGGATGCGTTCGCACGGGCACTGCGAGCATGTTTAGACGAAAACGGCCCGACCGTCATTGAAGTACCACTGTGAACCGCATCTCGCCGAGGGACAATGGAATGGCATTTACGCACGACGCGTTCGACGAAGTCCGAGCAGGTCTACTGGACCTATTCTCCGCGTTTATCCCGTTCAGACCTGTCTGGGCCGCCGGAACCTTTCTCCGATTGGGCGCGCGCCTCTTCCAGCTTGATCAGGCGCTATTCATGGTCTGTGAGCCGGATCGAATCGGTGATCGATTTCAAGATCCGGACGAACATGCTCGCGTCCCTTCGCGGCGTTTCTCTGGAGTAGACCTCCTCGAACAAGCGCTTGTTCATCTCGTGCACGGGAGGATTGGTTCAATGCGCAATCGAACTTCTTAGAAATGCAGCCGATGCTGAGAGTAGGGGAGCGGAACTCCGCGGCGATTTCCTTGACGGCACCCCTTCCGCCGGATACCATCAATCGGCCAATATGAACCAGGGTGATCCTCTCATCGGACAGTCCCTCTTGCATTACAAGATCCTCCGCAAACTTGGCTCAGGTGGCATGGGTGTGGTGTACGAAGCTCAGGATTCCCATCTCGGCCGCCGCGTGGCCCTCAAGTTTCTTCCTCTGGATATGGCCCAGGACAGCCAGCTACTGGAGCGATTCCAGCGCGAGGCGCGCGCCGCTTCTTCCCTGAATCACCCGAACATCTGCACCATCCACGCAATTGAGCAGCACGAACGCCGGCACTTCATCGTCATGGAGCTGCTCGAGGGGGAAACCCTGGCGCAGAAGATGGGCCGGCAGCCCATGGAAATGGACAAGTTGCTGCTGCTCGGCATACAGATGGCCGATGCCCTCGAATCGGCCCACGCCAAAGGGATCGTGCACCGAGACATCAAGCCGGCGAATCTGTTCCTGACCGAGCGCGGACAGGTGAAGATTCTGGACTTCGGTCTAGCGAAGGTGAGCCGTGGGGAGATTGCGCAGGCGGCTTCGGTCGAGCCAGAGGAAACGCAGGCCTTCAACAACGAACTCACTTCGCCAGGTTCGGCCGTCGGTACGGTATCCTACATGTCGCCGGAACAGGCCCGCGGGCAACTCGTAGACGCCCGGACGGACCTGTTTTCCACCGGTACCGTGCTCTACCAGATGGCCACCGGAACACTCCCCTTTCAGGGAGACACTTCGGCGGTGATCTTTGACGCCATCCTCAACCGCGATCCCAGGCCGGCTGCCGAGTTAAATCCCAAGCTGCCCGCCGATTTTGTGCGCATCCTGGAGAAGGCCCTGGAGAAGGACAGAAATCTGCGTTGCCAGACGGCCGCCGAGCTGAAAACCGACCTCAGCCGCCTCAAGCGTGACTTCGAATCCAGCACACGGCGCACAAGGGAGAAGACCGATTCGGATCCAGGCGTGCAGAAGCAAACGGCGAAAAGTTCCGTAGCCGTTCTCTACTTTGAAAACCTAAGCGGCGCCAAGGAAGACGAATACCTGCGCGACGGCATCACTGAGGATGTCATCACAGAACTCTCCAAGATTCGGGGGCTGAACATCTTTTCCCGCCCTACCGTTCTTGCGTTTCGGGATAAGCCGGTTACCCCGGCGCAGGTCGGACAACAGCTTGGTGCGGCCTATGCCCTCACCGGCACATTGCGCCGAGCTGGTGCCCGCCTTCGCATTAACGTCCAACTCGTGGATACGCATACTGATTTCCAGCTCTGGTCGGATCGTTTCGACCGCGAGATGAAGGACGTTTTCGAAGTGCAGGACGAGATCGCTCGCAGGATCGCCGAGGCCCTGCGTGTGACGCTTTCACCGGAGGAACTTGAGGCCTTGGCGGTGAAGCCTACGGAGAGCCTGCAAGCCTACGACCTCTATCTGCGCGGCAAGCGTTACGCTCGGCGCCAGACCCGGCAGGACCTTGAGTTCGCGCTGCAGATGTTCGAAAACGCGGTAGCCATCGATCCCAGCTTCGCCTTGGCCTACGCCGCCAGTGCCAATGCCTGCGCCATGTTCTTCTGCAACTACAGCCGCGACCAAGTGTGGGTAGAACGCGCGCGGGACACCTCCGGCAAGGCCGTAGCTCTGCGCTGGGATCTTCCGGAAGTGCAGGTCAGCCAGGCCTGGGTGCTTTACGCAGCTGAACTGCATGACGAAGCCGTGCGCATGGCCAAGAAGGCCATCGAACGCAAGCGTGACTGCGAGGGCGCCCATTACCTGCTTTGCCGTGCCCTATTCGCCGCGGGACGCTACCAGGAAGTTGTGGACATTGCCGAAACCGCCGTGGAAGCGAGCGGTGAGGACTACAACGTGTATGTACCTATCCTGAACTGTCTGGGCGCGATGGGAAAGGAAGAAGGGCTTCGCAACATGCGCCAGCGGAGGATGGCGGCGCTTGAAAACCATTTAAAACAAGTGCCAGAGGACGCGCGGGCGCGCATCCTGCTGGGCTCCGACTACGCTTATTTGGGACGGTCTGACGATGCCTTGCGCGAACTGAACCTCGCGGTTACCTTGCGCGCAAATGAAGCCTCCATTCTTTACAATGCGGCTTGTCTCTACTGCAAACTGAACAGAAAGTCGGATGCCATGGATGCCCTGCATAAGTCCTGGGAGGCCGGGTTCAAGGACTCCGCGTGGGCTCGCCGCGATCCGGATCTCATCCCTTTGCACGATGAGCCGGAGTTTGACCGGCTGTACCCCGAGAAGCCCCCATCACCGGGTGCCTCCGGTTCCCACTAGTTCGACGTTTTCCGAACTCCATTCCCACTCAAACTCTCGTCCTCGGGCGAGTCACGGGCAACTCTTACCTAATCGATAAAGGAAGGGTTGCCGACAATCCAGAAACTGTGGAGTTGTACGCTTAAAGTGTGGGATTTAGATCGCGACTGCTCGCTTAATATCCTTCGCTGCTCCCAGGTTCCACGGCGGAGATGCTTATGGGTTTCGCGGAACCAATGATTCGAAGGGAGGAATCGAGAAGGAGGTGGTAAAGGTATGTTCCGGCGGACAGGTTCCGTCTTGATTGGCTTTTGCGAAAATCTCCATGGCCCGTCCCGTAAGCGGTGGAATGTGGATCGTCGCCGTGAGCCATTTTTCGCGTACCCAGGTTTGGCCCGTCGCCAGCTGACCATCACATCCGGTAAACGGTAAACTCAGCCATCGCGACCGCTCGGCCTCGTTGGTAATCTCCTGAAAAGCTTTGCGAGCTCCCATGGCCATCGAATCGTCCTGCGCGCCGACCAGGCTAATTGACGCGCTTTGTGAGGTGGCCATTTTCAGCCAGGAACGCACCGCCCGCCAGGCACTTTCCTCTGTCCAGTGTGCCTTCAGCATCTTCACTTCAATGTTCGACGGTTTCGTCTCCAGCATTCCGGACTCGCGTTCTTGGGCCGAGGAACTCTGTGAAGGTCCCTCAATGTACAAAACAGAACCGCCTCGAGGTAGCAACGCTGCGAATTGTCTTCCTTGAATGCGTCCAATCTCGAAGTGATTGGAACTAAGAGCAAACATAGGTGCGGTTGCTGCCTTGCGGAGATCCGACAAGTAATCCGGCCTCCGGTTCAGCACCGCCCAACCGATTCCTGCAGCACTGGCGGCCCGGGCTACCTGCGGAAGAGCCGTGCCTCCAAACGGTTCTACCACAATCGCATCGGGTCGGGACTCAACTCGGCCTTGGATTGCCTTTAGGAGTTGCGTGCTCTGATTCACGGCGTCGTTATCGGCAAACACTATCTCCACATCGCTCCCCAGTTTGTGCGCGGTCTCTTCCGCGGTCTGGGCTTGCGCCACTTGGAAATCGTTCTCGCGGGTGTGTAGAGACACCAGGAATCGGAGCTTCTTGATCATTTTGCAAGTGTACCTGTACCAAGGCATCCACGAAATGCTCCCAACGATTCTTGGCGAGTAACAAGCTATCCGGAAATTGTTCCGGGCCAAAAGTCGGCTTCGAGGAAATCATCCGTTGATCTCCCCGAAGCCCGTTTATGGATGGCTTGCGGTTATCAGACGACCCATCCTGGATGGTTGGATCCTTTGGAGCGCCTTTTGTTTGAGGCTATAATCGCCCGCATAATAATGCGCCGACTTCCAACTGAGAGGGAGGCTTCATGAAGAGCGCTATGCGACTGAAGGGCGGTTTAGTGGCTTGCTTGGTCGTGGGAATCTTCGTGGCTGGTTGGCGCACGGTAGCGGCTGCCGTTAACAGTCCAGAAGGCGTGGCGGCTCCCTCCGATAAGCCGGAAACGAAAATGGCGAAATCTTGGGATCCGAAGACTGCGGCTGCGTACTTAGACCGGCGGCAAGCGTGGTGGATGGAATGGCCCAGAGCCCAGCGGGACCATGAAACATTCTGCGTGTCCTGCCACACTGCTGTCCCTTATGCTCTTTCGCGCCCCGCTCTTCGAACAGCGCTTGGCGAGCAAGCCCCGTCTCCGAACGAGCAACGGCTGCTGAACAGCGTCACGAAGCGCGTGCGCCTCTGGAAGGAGGTTGAACCGTTCTACAAGGATGCGGACCGGGGGCCATACAAGTCGGTCGAGTCGCGCGGAACGGAGTCCGTTCTCAACGCACTGATTCTTTCCAGCCGTGATGCGCAAAGCGGCCAACTCAGCAACGATACGGGTACGGCGTTTGAGAACATGTGGGCCGAACAGCAAATTGCCGGCGAGCAGAAAGGTGCGTGGCTCTGGCTGCGCTTTAAGAACGAGCCGTGGGAAGCGGATGACTCGGGCTACTTCGGAGCCACGCTGGCCGCCGTCGCCGTTGGTATCGCACCAGAAAACTATCGCGCATCGCCCGAAATCCAAACCGAACTCAGGCTATTGCGAGAGTACCTCAACCGCGAATTTGTCGTGCAAACCACCATTAATCGCGTCCTTCTCTTGTGGGCCGCCGCAAAGCTGCCGGGACTGCTCGAACCAGATCGGCAGAGGGCAATCATTAGCGAGCTTCTGGAAAAGCAGCAGGCTGACGGTGGCTGGAGTTTGCCTTCTCTCTCTGGCGACTGGAAGCGTGCGGATGGAACGCCTCAAGAAACGAGGAGCGACGGATACGCGACGGGGCTGATCACTTTCGTTCTTCATCAGGCCGGGATTTCACGCGAAAATGTCAAACTGAAGCAGGGACTCGCATGGCTCACTGCGAATCAGGATAGGACGGAAGGTTCCTGGCCGGCCTACTCTTTGAACAAGAACAAAGAGCACCACATCAGTCCGGAAACCGCGCTCTTTATGAATGACGCAGCCACTTCGTACGCGGTGCTCTCTCTGACTGCCGCCGACCGTCGCTAAGGAACAGTCGCCTTGTCTTTACTGACTGTGGCCGGATAACGGGCCTGCTATCTAACTCGGTAAGGTAAGGTTGGCCGACAACCCTCCCAGAATCGTCGCATCAAGGGCGTAACGTGATGCGGAGGCTATAATTGCACGCACACATGGCTCTGGCCTCTGGCACGAAATTTGGCCCCTACGAAATCCAGTCGCCGCTCGGCGCAGGCGGCATGGGCGAAGTCTATCGCGCACTCGATACCCGCCTCCATCGCACCGTCGCCGTTAAGGTGCTTACTTCGCACCTGTCCGACAATCCTGAATTGAAGCAACGGTTCGAGCGCGAGGCAAGGGCTATCTCGTCGCTGAACCATCCGAATATCTGCACGCTGCACGACGTCGGATCGCAGGATGGGGTCGACTTCTTGGTGATGGAGCATCTGGAGGGCGAGACGCTAGCCCAGCGTGTGCGCAAAGGGCCGTTACCGCTCGATCTGGTGGTGAAGGTTGGCCGCGAAATCGCCGACGCCCTAGACAAGGCACACCGTGCGGGCATCGTGCATCGCGATCTGAAGCCCGGCAACGTGATGTTGACCAAGTCAGGCGCGAAGCTGCTGGACTTTGGATTGGCCAAGCCACTGCACCCTTTGGCGGTAGCCAGTGGTTCGGCGCCGCTGATTTCAGCAGCCTTGACCATGAGTTCGCCCAGCCCCCAGCTTTCGCCGCTCACCTCACACGGCACCATCATCGGGACGATGCAGTACATGTCCCCGGAGCAGATCGAAGGCCGGGAAGCGGATGCGCGCAGCGACATCTTCGCCCTCGGGGCGGTGCTCTATGAGATGGTGACCGGCAAGCGCGTATTTGAAGGCAAATCGCAACTGACGGTAGCGTCGGCGATCCTGGAAAAGGACCCGGAGCTGATTTCGACATTGCGCGCGAACGTTAGTCCCGCGTTGGTGCATGTGATTGACGGCTGCCTGAACAAGGACCCGGATCAAAGGTGGCAAAGTGCTGGTGACATCAGTCGCGAGCTGAAGTGGATCAGCAACGCCGCGCCGGAAGCAGCCATCTCCTCCACGCTGCGGCCGGCAAAACAGGGGTTGGTCTACGGTGGCGTTGCCGCGCTGCTGCTGATTGCCACCATTGTGCTCGCGGTCAAGTTGCTGACGCGCACTCCCGCCGAGCAGTGGAAGCTCCAGTCGGACAACGATAAGCACGATGTCGTCGATGCGGAGTACGCCGCCATCCAGCTTTCGACCGACGGAACTAAGCTGGCATTTGTCGCTGCCGACGCGCACTCAGCAATCTTCGTGCGCGATTTGAGGACGGGCAAGTTAGACCAACTTAACGGAACGGAAGGTGCGCTGTTCCCGTTCTGGTCGCCGGATGGACGAGCGATTGGATTCTTTGCCGGCGAAAAGCTTAGGACCGTGTCGCTCGACGATGGAACGGTGCAGGCACTGTGTGACGCCCCCAATGGCCGGGGAGGAACCTGGAACACCAATGGCCAGATCGTCTTTACACCCAATATCGGGGACGCGCTCTACGTGGTCTCCGATTCCGGAGGATCACCCCGGGCAGTGACCCCACCCACGCAGGGATCGCGCAGTGACCGTGTGCCCTTCTTTCTCCCCGACCAGAAGCACTTTCTCTTCGTCGAGCAGTTGATCAGTACCTCGACTGGGCTGCACGCCAGCTTTGACATCCTGGTCGGATCAGTGGACGGGACCGCACCTCGAAAGGTGATGAGCGGCGAGTATGACAGTCCACAGTTTGCCGACGGCAGGTTGCTGTACGGTAGGGCCCGCAGCTTTTATGCGCAGGATTTCAGTCTGACTTCTTTTCAGGTCTCGGGAAAGCCGATTAAGATCGCCGACGACGTCAATACTTATCATGGTCGCGCTTCGGCGAGCTTCAGCGTATCGAACTCCGGCCTGCTGGCCTACCGCACTTCGCCCGTTCGATTCACCGAGCTAGTATTGTTGGACCGGTCAGGCAGGGCCGACGTTAGTTTTCCCGCGACCGAGAAGGGATGGGGTGGAACGTTTTACCTTGCTCGCGATTCGAGTAAAGCCCTGTTTTGCGAATCCGACCAGTCGGCGGTCGATACCTGCTCGACCTGGATGCTGGACTTCGGTTCGAAGGCATTCTCCAAGCTCCCTTTGGAGTTGTTGAATACACAGGCCGTGTTTACCTCTGGACTAGAGGCCGCTATTTATGTCAACAACGCTGGCCATTTAAAGAAGTACAGTTTCCAAAGCGGAGCTATCGAAGATTTTGGCACTTTGCAAACCGAGTACGCTTGGCCCGTGGATGCAACGTCACAGGGCGAGGTGGTCCTCGTGGTACAGAGGCCGCAGACAGGCAACGATGTTACGTGGATGACACTGGACCCGTTGTCGAAAATGCACGACGTGGTTGCGACACCGCGCGACGAGGTTGGCAGCAAGCTCTCGCCCAACGGAAAATGGCTGCCCTACTGCTTCGATGAGAACGGCGTAACCAACCTGTCGGTTGCCGCCTTCCCCGCGGGACGCCCGCAGTGGCAATTAACCACCGCTGGTGGCTGCCAGCCATCTTGGAGCGCCGATGGACACGAGCTTTTCTTTGTCAGCGGCAATAAGGTGTATGCCATTGCGATCAAGGACCCCAACAACTTCAAGCCCGCCCCGCCGCAAGAGCTCTTCGAAATTCCCGCCAACATTACTGGTGGCGAAATGATACCCGACGGGAAACACTTCCTTGGATTTCGTGCCACGGGCGCAACTCGTGGCGGCGAAATCAACGTGATCGTTAACTGGCGGGTTCCGCAGCCGCGCTGAGCTGTCCAATCCTGTCGCTAAGCGCGTCATACGCATTGGCAAGATTGTCGCCCCTTTAGCCGCTCACGTCACTTTGGCGATTTGTCCCCGAGTGACGGGCAACCCGGAAGTTATGCCGGGCCACAAGTCTGTAACCGGACAAATGAAATCTCGCTGACTCCCCAGAAGTCGGCTTCCGGGAGGTCACCATTGATGTCTTCCAAGCCCGTTTATGGCCAACTTCCGGATTGCCGACAAACCGTCCGGAGTCGGTACGCATCCTCTGCAACGCATACGGGCTATAATTGCGCGCATCGATGGCGCTTACCTCGGGCACTAAACTCGGGCCGTACGAGATCGTATCGCCAGTAGGAGCGGGCGGCATGGGTGAGGTGTATCGGGCGCGTGATACGCGGCTCAACCGTGACGTCGCGATCAAAGTGCTGCCAGAGGCGCTGGCTAATGATGCCGACCGACTGCGGCGTTTCGAACAGGAAGCGCGCACAATTGCGGCGCTGAACCATCCGAACATCCTGGGAATCCATGACATTGGTGAGCACGACGGTGCGCCGTTTCTGGTCAGCGAATTTCTTGAAGGACAAACATTGCGGGAGAAGCTTGTATCTGGGCCGCTGCCGGTGCGGCTCGCGCACGAATACGCGCTCGGCATCGCGCAGGGACTCGCGGCGGCACACGAGAAAGGAATCGTGCACCGGGATCTGAAACCGGAGAACCTGTTTGTCACTCGTGACGGACGGATTAAAGTGCTGGATTTCGGGCTGGCGAAGCTGATTAGGCCGCAGGAAAACCACGAAACCGCAGTCACGCTGACGAACCCGGCGACTTTGCCGGGTATGGTGATGGGTACCGTAGGCTACATGTCGCCGGAGCAGGTGCGGGGCGAACCGATCGACGCCCGATCGGACATTTTCAGTTTCGGTGCAGTTTTGTACGAGATGCTCACCGGCAAACGCGCTTTCAAACGCGAGACGTCCGCAGAAACGATGACCTCAATCTTGCGCGAAGAGCCACCGGAGCTGAGCGGTACCGGCTGGCAAGGTCCGCTGGAACTGCAACGGATTCTTGCGCGATGCCTGGAAAAGAATGTCGCGCGACGATTCCAGTCGGCCAGTGATCTGGCATTTGCCATTGAATCGCTGAGTGGAACGTCGACCGCGAAGAAAGTGTCGCAGCCGAAGTCAAGGCGAGCGTGGCTCCCGTGGGTCATAGCCGCTGCGCTGCTGATGGGAACTGCGGTCTGGGAAATGGTTCGGCCGGCGGCTGCACCGGCCAACCCGCTCGAAAAAGCTCATTTCACGCGCGTGACCGACTTCGAGAGCGTGGAAGCGGCGATCTCGCCTGACGGCAGGTTCTTGGCTTTTATCTCCGATCATGACGGCCCCTTCGATGTATGGCTCACCCAGGTGGGTACCGGACGTCTGATTAACCTGACACAAGGGAAGGCGGGCCCGTTACCTGGGCCCTTACGAAGTGTGGGATTTTCGGGCGACGGCTCGGAAATTTGGGTCGGTGGTGGTGATGTGGGGCTGCGGCTGCGGCTTTTGCCCCTGACTGGAGGTGCGCCACGGAATTTCCTCGGCGAAGAGACCGCCAACCTGGCTTGGTCACCGGACGGAGAGCGGATTGTCTATCATACCTTCAGTAACGGCGACCCTATGTTCGTGGCGGACCGCACTGGCGCGAATGCCCGGCGGATATTCGGAGACCAGCCGGGAATTCACAACCATTTTCCAACTTGGTCGCCTGACGGCCATTGGATCTATTTTGTTCATGGAACTCCGTCGACGAAGGAGATGGATCTATGGCGCATAAACCCTGACGGCAGCCACCCAGAGCGCCTCACGCAACGTAATACAGATGTGGCTTATCCCACGCCGGTCGGCAACAACACCGTGTTCTACGTGGCGCACGACGTGGACGGGTCCGGACCGTGGCTGTGGGCATTTGATCTCAAACGGAGGGATTCGCAGCGCGCAAGCGTCGGTCTCGAGCAATATACGTCCGTGGAAGCCAGCGCTGACGGCCATAAGCTGGTGGCCACCATCAGCAACCCGGTTGCGGGCCTTTGGAGCATCCCGATACTTGATCGACCCGCCGAAGAACACGACGTAAAACCGCTAACAGTGCCCACCGTGCGGGCGCTGGCGCCCCGTTTTGGCGGCTCCTCATTATTTTATCTATCTTCCTTGGGGGCTGGCGACGGATTGTGGCGCCTTCGGGACGGACAGACGACTGAAATTTGGAAGGGCGCAGACGGTGCGCTGCTGGAGACGCCCGCTATTTCGCCGGATGGAAGTCGCGTGGCGATAGTGCTACGGCGGAGCGGGAAACGCCAACTGCATATCCTCTCTGCAGACGGCGCGGAACTGCAGCCGATCGCCGAAGGAATTAACGTCCAAGGTACGAGTTGCTGGTCGCCGGATGGCCGATGGATCGTCACTGGCGGCAGCGGCCCCACCGGTCCCGCGCTTTTCAAAATCCCCCTGGAGGGCGGATCGCCAGTTCGTTTGACCGCTGGGCCGGCACTCAATCCGGTCTGGTCGCCGGATGGAAGCCTGATCGTATATGCAGGCACGAATGTGAGCACCTTCGCTCCGCTCCTTGCTGTACGCCCGGACGGAGCCAGCGTCAAATTGCCTCAGATCAGCGTGCGGCGCTTGGGCGAGCGCGTCCGCTTCTTGCCGGATAGCAAGAGTTTGATCTACATGCAGGGACTGCTCGCATCACAGGACTTCTGGCTACTCGATCTCGCCTCGATGAAGTCGCGCCCCCTCACCAGGCTGCAAAACCGTGCCACCATGCGGACTTTCGACGTCACAAGCGACGGGAAACAAATCGTCTTCGACCGCTTGCGCGAAAACTCGCAGGTCGTCATGATCGATCTTCCCAAGGAATAGCCTTTACCCAATGACGAGCAGTTCGCAGTTCTTGACCACTCGATTTGGAGTGATCAGCTCGTGGCTGCCAAGAGAAGCGTGAGGTCTCTTGAAACGCCCGAGTTACGGGCTACTCTTACCTAATCCGGTAAGGTAAGGTTGCCGACGATCGAGGAGTTACCGCTTGTTGGCTTAATTTGAGATGCTGGATGTGGCCACTTCCAGCTTGCTGTACAGTCGGATACATTGTCGCTATACCGGAAAGTCAAAGCCGGAATCGGGTCGATTTAAAGGGGGCATGAAAGGGTTCCCCCTGCCGAGATAGTTGGATTGTGGAAGAGTAGCCGACGATCCACCAACTCCTGGTCAGAGTGGCGTGAAGAGCAATGCGGCCTAGTGACGGGTAACCTGTCTGTTGAGACTCTCTGACTCGCACGGCTCAACTTCAGAGTAGCCGACAACACACCCAGAATCGTTGCACGCTATCTAGCGTCCTGCACAGGCTATAATTGCGCGCACGGATGGCGCTTACTCCTGGGACAAAACTCGGCCCTTATGAAATTCAATCGCCCTTAGGCGCTGGCGGGATGGGCGAGGTTTATCGCGCTCGGGACACGCGCCTCGATCGCACGGTCGCGGTTAAAATCCTGCCCACTCATCTTTGTGAAAATCCTGAGTTCAAACAGCGTTTCGAGCGTGAAGCCCGCACCATTTCCTCCTTGAACCATCCTCACATCTGTCATCTTTACGACATCGGCTCGGGGGAAGGCACCGATTTTCTGGTAATGGAGTTCCTGGATGGCGAGACGCTAGCCGATCGGCTGCGGAAAGGGGCAATGCCGCTGCCGGAGTTATTGAAGATCGGAATGCAAATCGCCGAAGCGCTGGAGACGGCGCACCGGGCCGGGATTGTGCACCGCGACCTGAAACCGGGCAACATCATGCTGACGAAATCCGGCGCGAAGCTGATGGACTTCGGCTTGGCGAAGCCGACGCTGGCCTCGCCGGGCGGAGCGTCGGCGCCACTGTTATCGGCTGCAAGAACCATAAGCGCCAGTCCCATGATGAGCCCTCTGACAACTGCGGGCAGCGTCGTGGGGACGATCCAATATATGTCTCCCGAGCAGATCGAAGGCAAAGATGCCGATGCACGATCCGATATCTTTGCCTTCGGCGCGGTGCTCTATGAGATGGCTACCGGGAAACGTGCGTTTGAGGGAAGGAACCAGATCAGCGTCGCCTCGGCGATTCTGGAAAAAGATCCAGAAGCGATCAGCAAGATCAAACCTCTGAGTCCGGCGGCACTCGACTATCTGGTGGCAACGTGCATGGCGAAAGACCGTGAGGAACGGTTCCAAACCGCGCACGACCTGCGGCTGCAATTGAAGGGCATTTCTCTCGCCTCATCGTCCGTAACGATGCCTACACAGCGTTCGAGTTCGCAGAGAACCGGATTGGCGCTGATAGGCATAGCACTACTCGTGATCGGCGCTGCAATCGGTCATTTCTTCGACCCATGGACTTCGACTGCGTCTTCAGTGCGATCTTACATCCCGCCGCCGCCGGGAACTTCGTTTCCCCTGTCCGGCTTGGAGATTGGTCCAGTCGCTGTTTCTCCGGACGGAAGGACGCTCGCATTCACCGCCGTGGACGAACAGGGTGTGACCAAGTTGTGGCTGCGCGCGCTGAATGCGCAGCAGGCGACGGTGCTCGACGGGACTGAAGACGCTGCCAAGCCGTTCTGGTCATCCGATGGCCAGTCGCTTGCCTTCGCTGCCGACGGCAAGTTAAAGAAGATCGGCATTGCCGGAGGGACCCCGCAAATAGTCGCCGACGGGGTAGCCAGCGAGAGCGGCGGCGGTACCTGGAATTCACAGGGCTCGATCCTGTTCTGCAAAGATTTGTTTGGCCCAATCTATCGAGTGTCGGCATCCGGTGGAGAAGTTTCACCCGCGACCAAACTAAAGGAGACGGACCACTCGCATTACGAGCCTTTCTTCCTGCCCGACGGCAAACATTTCCTTTACACCGCCTCTCGATCGTATGCCCCTCCCGAAATCAGAGTGGGAGAACTCGACAAACCGGAACAGGATGGCGTGGCCGTTGTATCGGGGCAGATGCCGCAGTTTGCCTCAGATCACCTGCTCGTTTCCCGCGAAGGGCACCTTATGGCCGAGAGGTTCGACACCCGCACGTCGAAAGTCTCAGGCGATCCGCAAACTTTGGGGAACGCGCGATATTTTTCGGTCTCAACGAATGGCGTACTGGCGTATCACGAAAGTTCCGCCGAATCTGAACTGAAAGTCTTCGATCGCAGTGGCAATGTCATAGCAACGCCGGGTCCGTTAGCGCTTTATGACTGGCCTAGGTTCTCTCCCGATGGAAAGTCTATTGCTGTTACGGTGACAGACCAGAAATCTGGTACGGACGACCTATGGGTGTACTCAGTGATGGGCGGGCCGCCTACCCGGATCACCTTTGGACCATTCGATGGTTATCCAACTTGGTCACCCGACGGTAAGGAATTGGCATATTTTGTCAGCGAGAATGGGAAGTGGTCAATCCGGAGGCGGCCGCTGGATGGCAGCCGTCCCGAACAGACGCTCTATGCAAATGATACGGATGAATTTGGCCTTCCCATCGACTGGTCACGTGACGGGAGATATCTTTCGATGCATTTGAGCAACAAGCAAGGGGTTTACTCGAATTGGATTTTGCCCCTTGCTGGAGGCCCGGCGTTTCGACCGGCGGCGACCGCTCCATTGACGGCCAGTGAATACGAAGGCAGATTTTCTCTTGACGGGCGGTGGCTCACTTTTTTCTCCTACGAAACCGGGCGGCCGGAAGTGTACGTGGTGCCATTTCCGGGGGCAGGGTCCAAATCCCAGGTTTCCACCACCGGCGGGTGGCTACCGCGTTTCGGCGGCAAGGAGTTGTTCTATGTAACCATGAGCAACCGGTTGATGGCGGTGCAGTTTCATACCCAACCGACATTCGGCGTAGAGTCCATTCATCCGCTGTCTCAGCTGGATTTTCCCAACCCTCCCGACCGCACGTCACCGCTGTATGACGTGAGCGCTGATGGCCAGCGTTTCGCCGTGCTCACCGGGGATCGCTCCAAGACCACAACCATTACCTTATTAACGAATTGGCCGGCTGAACTGAAGAAATGAGCTTGGACGCCCAGCACTGCGAGTCCGGCGTCAAGTGGATGCGTTTCGAAGCTGACGCGCCGTCCCGGATCTCGCCCGGCAAATTCCGCACGTCGCGTTTGAAGTGGCCGATCTCGCCTCCGAGCTTGCTGGCCGTGAAATCCTGATTCCTCGCAACAGCCCGTCCGACGGCGTCCGCGTCGCGTTCATCGTCGAAAACGGCGCGCCCATCGAACTTATCGAATTCACCGATCCCAAACACCCAGCCCATTTAGCAAACCAAATGGACGAATCGCGAGCAAACCGGAAGTAGTTCCGGTCCAGAAGTCGGCTTCCTGGACATTGCGATGGATGACCTCCAACCCCGTTTCTGGCTAGTTTCCGGATTGTCAATCGCCCGGGATTTGGCTGCTCCTGGGCTGTTGTCTCCGCACCGTACGATTTCGCTAAACTGGTTCGTTATGAGTGAGCGTCTCAACGGCAAAATGGGAATCGTCACAGGTGCGGGCAGTGGGATTGGACGGGCTTGCGCGATTGCCCTGGCGAGTGAGGGCGCGCGCGTAGCGCTGGTCGGCAGGCGAAGGGATCGTGTTGAGGATGTTGCTCACAAAATTGGCGATTTAGCGTTTGTGATTCCAGCTGACGTTTCTAAAACAAGCGAAGTAAATCGATTAATAGACGAGACGGTGAACCACTTTGGCGGACTAAACTTTCTACTGAACAACGCCGGGGTCCTGCACATTGGAAATGCCGAGCAGATAACCGAAGAACAGTGGGACCACACCTTCATGGTGAACGTTCGCGCCGTTTGGCAGCTCTCTCGGGCCGCCTTGCCGCATATGAGGAGAGTTGGCGGCGGTTCGATTATTAACATAGCTTCCACCCTTGGAGTTGTTGGCGCTCGGAACCGCGTAGCTTATGCTGCGTCCAAAGGTGCTGTTGTGTTGTTGACGAAGAGCATGGCTATCGATCACGGACATGAAAATGTCCGGGTGAACGCAATTTGCCCCGGGTTCGTAGAAACCGATCTGACTGCAGCTGTCATCGGCTCGGCTCCTGATCCCGCAACCGTTCGGCGGGAACGAACCGCTGCGCATCCCCTCGGCAGGCTCGGGCAACCGGAGGATATTGCAGGTTTGGCGGTCTATCTGGTGAGCGATGAATCGTCCTGGGTAACTGGATCTATCTTGCCAGTGGATGGAGGCTATCTGGCGGTATGACAAGCCAGTTCCTTTGGGAAGCGGCGGGGATTGGGGCGCTCCGCGAGCCTTGTGCCTTCGTTACGCTTTGCAAGCAGGATGGTTTTCTAACTAATCAGGAGACAGCACAGATGAGCGTAACGCCGATGGATCGAACGAGGTGCAGCGTCAGATGGAATTGGGAATTTTGGGTCTGCTTTGGATTGTATTTATTCATCGCCACTTGCAGCCTCGCGACTCAGCTGCCGTCTCAGATTGCCACCGAGACCGGGCATGGCGCTCTCGAAATTACTTCCGGTCTCGGACGCCGGCTCTATGCGCTGCCCGATGATCAGAATGTCATCTCTGCCCGCAAAGCTCTCGCGGCGGATCCGAAAAATGTCACCCTGGTGCTGATGCTTGCCAAAGCACAAGCCGCACGAAGGCAATACAGTGAGGCAGTAGCGACGGCCACGGAAGGACTGGCCTTTGCTCCTAAGAACGCAGATCTTTATCTTGAACGAGGCCATCGTGAGCTGGGGCTGCGGGAGTTCAAGCCAGCCATGGACGACCTGGAACAGGCGACACGGCTGGCTCCCGAAATGCTGGATGCTCACTACCACCTCGGGTTGGCACATTATTTTTCAGGTGAATTCTCTGAAGCGGCAGCTTCGTTCGAGCGGGCGCGAGCGTTGGCGAAATCCAACGATAGCCTGATTGATTGCTCGAACTGGCTATATGTTTCGCTGCGCCGTGCGGGCAAGGAGCAAGAGGCGGCAGAGGTTTTGACGCGTATCACGCCCGACGTCAAGAACACTGAGCCTCATCTTTATTTTTATCTGCGTCTTTTGCATTTCTATCAGGGGCAGCTTACAGCAGAGGCTGTGTTGCCGCCTTCGCCTACTGGACCGGAGGATCTCGAAGGCGAGCTAGCGTTCGACACAGTGAGCTATGGCGTCGGGAACTGGCGTCTCTATCATCGCAACCGGTCAGGCGCAGTCGACCTGTTCCGGAACGTGGTAAAAGGTGAGGCGTGGAACTCGTGGGGATTCATAGGTTCGGAACTGGAACTTCTTCGCGGGGAGAAGTAACGGAATCACGATTCATTCGCGGTTGCCGCCGATTGCGGTACTCGATGTGCTACTTCCCTGCTTCCGGCTGCGCCAAGATCAGCATCGGAACATCCTGCTGCTTAACAAAGTTGTTGTAGGCTACGATGTCGGTCGCGACGATCTCCTTCCACTTCGCCAGCTGCTCATCCACCTGCTTGCTGACGAGATCGAAGACTTCATACGACTGCTTGGTGGGAGCCGTGTCGGCGCTGTTTACTGCGCCGGCGAGCGCGGCTAGATCGTTGTTGAGGCGCACGGGGTAGTTCAGGACGTCCTGACTGCTCTTAGCCTTGGTCTGGATGAGCGCCTCTTCGACCGCGGTCATTTTCTTGTCGAGCGCCTTGCCCTGATCGGCGATGGCCTTCTCGCGGGGATCGTTCTTCATGCGCTTGTTGACGGCGGTAATCTGGTCGCGCAGATCGCGGATCTGAATGATGGCATCGTCGGTCTCGGTCTGCTTGTCGCGAATCTTGATGAGCAGATCAAATTGCTTGGTGAGGTCTTCCTGCGTGACTTTCAAACGCGGATCGGGCTGAATTTCGATGGGCGCAGTGTAACTCTGGCCCAGCACCGTAAGCCTCACCTGATACTTGCCCGGTAGCGCGACAGGGCCGTCATTACCGCCGCCCCAAAGCGGCGCATGTGGCACTGGCGTCGAGCCCTCGTAGCGCAAATCCCAAACGAAACGATTCAGGCCGGATTCTGCGGGCAGGTTGCTAGAGCCGGCGGCGGCTCGGAAAAAGTCTTCTTCTTCACCGCTAGCAGGCTCTTCTTTCTTCGGGTATTTGCGGATGACTTTTCCAGACGCGTCCAGGATTTCGAGTGTGATCTTCGGCGCCTCGTCTTTCTTGGTCTCGTCTTTTTTGGCCTCGTCCTTCATCGACTGATCCTTCTTTTCGCCTTCGGCGCCGGCAGCTTCCCGCTTGGACTGATCACCAGTGGTAGCAGAATCGCCACCGTCGTCCTTCTCAGGCTTCTTGAGCGACGTCTTCAGCCAGTAGTCGATCACGGCTCCCGCAGGAGGATTCTTTCCGACACTGCCGCCCAATCCCAGAGCTGCAAAGAACGATCCACGGAACACGGTGTGATTCCCCGCCGCCGGCGTAAACAGATGGGCTTCTTCTTGAGGAATGGTGTCGGCATACTGCTCCAGCGGGGTGATGTCGTCGAGCACCCAGAAGCTGCGGCCATGCGTGGCCACGACCAGATCGTTGTTTTTCACGACCAGATCGTTGATCGGCGACATGGGCAGATTGATCTGCAGCGATTGCCAGTGCCCGCCGCCGTCAAATGAAACATAGACTCCCATCTCTGTTCCAGCGAAGAGGAGGTTCGGCCGACGCGAGTCGATGCGCACCGCATGCACATAGTCGTTGGCGGGAATGCCTGTGATCAGCTTCGTCCAGGTCTTGCCGAAGTCGGTTGTCTTGAAGACGTAGGGAGCGAAGTCGTCCATCTTGTGGCGCTCGACTGCGATGTACGCCGTCCCGGCATCGCGCTGGGATGCTTCGATCATGCTGACAGTCCCCCACTCCGGCATGGCCTTGGGCGTGACATTTTCCCAGTGCTGACCGCCGTCGCGCGTGAGCTGAACAAGTCCGTCATCGGTTCCGGCCCAGATCAGATCCTTCTGCACTGGCGATTCCACCACAGAAAAGATCGTGTCGTAGACTTCGATGCCTGTGTTGTCTTTAGTGATCGGCCCGCCCGAGGCCACCTGCTTGGATTTGTCATTGCGCGTCAAGTCCGGACTGATGATGGTCCAACTCATCCCGCCATCGGTGGTTTTGAACAGAACTTCGCCCGCGAAATACAAAGTTTTAGGATCGTGCGGCGAAAAAACGATGGGTTCGGTCCACTGGAAGCGATGCTTCACGTCCGCGGCTGCCCAGCCGATTGGATTGATCGGCCAGGGATTGATGGATTGTTCTTCGTCAGTATGGTGATCGTAGCGCGTGATCTCGCCACCGTAAGAACCGGCGTAAACGATCTCAGGATCGGTGGGATCGGGCGCGATATAGCCGCTCTCGCCGCCGCCCACGTCGTACCAGTCTGAGCGGTCGATCGCCCCACGTGCGCTGGCGCTGGCAATGGCGACTGTGGAATTGTCCTGCTGCGCGCCGTAGATGTAATAGGGGAAGCGGTTGTCGGTCGTGACGTGGTAGAACTGCGCGGTCGGCTGGTTGTAAAGGGTGGTCCAGCTATCTCCGCCGTTGGTGGAGATGGTGGCTCCTCCGTCATTGCCGTTGATCAGCCGTTTGGGATTGGTGGGATCGATCCAGAGCGCGTGATTATCGCCGTGTGGCGCACGCAGCCGCGTGAAAGTTTTGCCGCCATCGTTGGAGCGATAAGCCGCAGTGTTCAGAATGTAGACGGTGTCGGCGGACTTGGGGTCGGCGAAAATGTGCGAATAGTACCAGGCGCGCTGGCGGAAGCGGTGATCGTCGGTCAGGATGTGCCAGGAATCGCCCGCGTCGTCGGAACGGTAAATTCCCCCCTTGTCGGCTTCAATGACCGCCCATACGCGGTTGGGATTGGCGCCGGACACCGTGACGCCGATCCTTCCCAGAATCCCTTCCGGCAGGCCGTGGCCTTTTAGCTCTTTCCATGTCGTGCCACCGTCGATTGACTTATAAAGGCCGCTGCCGGGACCGCCGCTGTCCATGCTCCACGGCGAGCGGCGCGCCTGCCAGAGCGCAGCGAACAGAATATTCGAGTTGGCAGGGTCGAAAGTCACGTCGATACCACCGCTTTTCGCGTCTTTATAGAGAACCTTCTCCCAATTCTTCCCGCCGTCGCGCGTGCGGAAGATGCCGCGCTCTTCGTTGTCGGCAAAAGGATGGCCGAGGGCAGCGACGAAAGCCACGTCAGGGTTTTTGGGGTCAACGATCAGGCGGCCGATGGCGTGAGTATCGGCGAGGCCGACGGATTTCCATGTTCTGCCTGCATCGATAGACTTGTAAACGCCATTGCCGCCGACGATGTTGCCGCGAATGCACGCCTCGCCGGTGCCGACGTAAATCACGTTGGGATCAGACTCGGAAACGGCGATAGCGCCGATAGAGGGCGACGCGTCTTTCGTCTTATCGAAGATGGGCTTCCAGCTGAGGCCTCCGTCAGTCGTTTTCCAGACACCGCCGGCGACGGCACCGAAATAATAGGTATCGTCATGGCCGACTACACCCGAGACGGCAACCACGCGTCCGCCCCGAAACGGACCGACCAACCGGTACTGCATGCCTCTCCACGGTCCCTGCCAGGCGTTCTCATCCTGATCAGCGTCGGAGGCTCGCTCTGCGGCCTCGGCCGGCTTCGCCGATTCGGCCTGCTTTGGGGTCGCATCCGACCTGGGTTTTGATTGATTCTCACCAGATGCGGAAATGGAAAGACTGGCAATTAGAATGGCGAGTGTAATGTTTCGCACGATCGGCCCCTCCGGAGCGCGTAACACAATAAATCCACAAGCTGCCATTTCTCAACCGCGATAACAAATGTTTACAAATTGACGGCTTTCCACCATGCTTCGCCTTGCGGCGTCGAAGGCCTCCTTATGGTCGCCCGAGAAGAGTTCCGCCTGTCTTTCGGCCGTTCCACAAAACGGTGGAGGTATTTGGACCCTTCTTTCTCGTACCCGCGAATCCCCCCTAGGAGAAGCAGTTCGCAAACCTAGGCTAAGCTTCGACCTTCCTTCTCAGCAATCTGCGAAAGGGCAGCTTTGATCTCGCTGGAGACTCTGAAAAAATTATAATTTTCCCCTTTGTCGAAACAAAGTTCGAATCTGGATTGCCGCACCATCGGCTTTGCGAGGCGGATTTCCTCCCTGATGCGGGGGTCGACGCATCTAAGCCGCACCAGCATGGTCGTTGAGGTCGAGGCTCATGGTCTCGAAGCCCGTTTCTGGATAACTTCCCGTTGGCCGACAATCCGGGAGCTGTTGCATGGTGGCCCGACATCTACGGCGTGGAATTGATTACGCTGGGGAGCGCGCAATCACCAGCGTGATGTCATCCTGCTGTTCGCTGCCGCTGCTGAATTGCTGGACTGCGGAAACCACAGCCCGCAGAAGGGGCATCACCGGAAGGTGAGAATGGCTCCGAAGAGTGTCTATCAAGCGGTGCTCGCCAAATTCTTCCCCTTCGGCGTTCTCGGCTTCGGTGACTCCATCCGTGTAGAGTACCAGAGTGTCACCAGAAGCAAGCTCTACTTCCGTAATCTCGCAGCCCCAGGTTTCAAACAATCCCATCACGGTGCAGGTGGAGCGTAGATACTCCACTTTGGGCGCCTCCAAAGACTGATCCTGTGAGCTTCCGCGCAGCAGTAGTGGGGGAAGATGTCCACAATTTGCGTAGCGGAGTTTACGGCTGGTGTCGTCGTAATCCGCAAAGAATAAGGTAGCGTAACTGGCATCGTCAGTGCTCTCGTAGAACAACCGGTTGACTGAGACGAGCAGTCGCGGCAGGTCATCGACCGCCATCGCGTATTGGCTGCGCAAGTTGGCTTGCAGATTAGCCATCAGCAGGGCGCCAGACACGCCTTTGCCCGCGATGTCCGCCAAGACCAGCGCCAGGCGGCCGGGGCCAAGCTCCAAAAAGTCGAAGTAGTCCCCACCCACCTTCCGAGCCTGGATGCAGGCGCCCGTATATTCGAGCGTTTTCATCGTCGGCAATTTTTGCGGAAAGAGCCTGGCCTGCACCTGCCGGGCAAATTCCATTTCCTGAGCGAGGCGCCGATCTGCCTCCATTCGCTCCGCCATTTTTTCTGCGAGACGTATGTTCTCCAAAGCGATGCCAGCTTGGGCCGCCACCGATTCGAGCAAACGCTTGTCTTCGCCGGAATAAGGTTCCTCGGAAAGCCGCGGCCCAAGAACGAGCAGGCCAATGAGGTCGTTTTCGCGGCCAAGGATCGGCACCAGGCATTCGGGTGCGAGTGGAGCGAGCGCCGCCAACTCTTCGGCCCAGGGGGACTCCAATGGGGGGTCCCACTCCCACGCTTTTCCGCGCCGCGCAAGTTCGACGGCACCCGGTGCGCTGGTCGAGAACGTTTCGAATTTTCCTGGGAGTATTCCGGAGATCGCCTCCAACCGGCCATTGCCTGATTCGAAGTAACAGGCAAAACTTTTCGGGTGCAACGCCTCGCTCACATGGCGTTCAAGGAGCATAGCCAATTGGCGCCGGTCGCCTACTGTCCGCGTTTTCTCCGCCAGGTCGTGCAGAATGATGCGAGAGTCATAAGCGCTGCGGAAGAAGGCCCGGTCGATCCGCACCGTTCCCCGCTTCAGCAAAGGCGCCGCCGTCCCTGCCAGGACAACTCCAAATACTGCGCTCAGAGCCATGCCAGTCTTCGGGTCCGCCCGGACCAATCGAGAGAAAACCTGAGTGAATAGAATGATGGTGCAAGCCGCAACCACGAACATCAAAACGATAAAGCCCCTCTGTACCAGAACGTACCGCGCGCTGCGGCGCAGCAGCACCGGAATCTCCAGCACGCGATGCTTGACCACCGCATATGCGAAGGAGAGCGGATACAGCAACAACACCAGCACCAGCCCGGTATCGAGCCAGAAGGAGGGGCGATAGCCGGTGAAATCCGAGAACGCGCGTCCGAGCGCGATAGGCAGGACCCCGGCCAATGTTCCCCATAGAATCACGCGCGACTTGCGCCGCGCTTCTGGCGGGACCGACGCCATGAACGAATTCTCCCCGAGAGAGAGCAAGCCAAGAATAAGCAAGTCGTAGTTCAAGCCGGCGTTGATGAAATTGGCGTTGCGGCTGCCGAACAAGTGCTCGACTACGTGTGGGAGGTTTGGAGACCCAGTCCGCAAGCCCGGAATGACAATACAGACCCCGTACACAAGCCCCACCCACTTTAACCACGGGAGGCGCTTATCCAGATGCGATTGCACCGGGAACACTGCGAAAAAAAGGTAGAAAAGCGGAGCTATCATTCCCGCAAACACCGCGCGAAAAGCAAACATAAACGTGCCGAGCGGAGGATGGATTCCCGCAGAATTGGGAAGACCTGGGGCCGCGGCAAATGCACAGAACAAGAATGCAAGAAGCCATGCATTCGGTTCCTCCAGCCTCAAAAAAAGAACGGCGAATCCCACGAGAAGAAAAGGAATGGGGAACGATTCCGTGATTTGCTGCGCGGACGATCTGGCCAGGCTGTCAGACGCTCCAGCCACTGCGACAGCACGGAACACGCCGCGCAGCGTGAGCAACTGGGGCTCGCCGGCGCGCTCTACTGTCAATTCCACATGGTCGCCCGGGCGGCCGTGAACGTAGGCTTGGGTGGAAGCAATATCGGTGTCGAGCGCTCGCCCGTTTACGGCGATGACGCGGTCGCCAACCCGCAGGCCGGCGCGCTCTGCCGGGCTTCCTGGCGTCACGTCTTCCACTGCTTGCGAGTGCGTGCGCTCGTCATATTGAGGGTTGTGGTGGTTATTGAAGCCGAGTTCCACCGCCGGGATCGAGCGGCGAACAGCATACATCCAGAGGGAACCGTAGAGGGTCGCGACCAAGGCGAACAGTATCGCCAATGTTGCCAGGAACGTTTTTGGGAACGACACGCGCCCGCGCATAAGTTTAAGTGTTAGCATCGCCGGTCAAGTTACTCCTTGGCGCAAGATTGGCCGCACTGTCATGGTAAACGGAGTGGCGCTGCCTGCCCGGTGCCTTATTCCGAAGCGCATTCCATCACCAGAAACACGCGCGTGTCCGAATCCACACCAAAGTCATGCACAGTAACCAGATGGGGGTGTGAGAACGAGGCAGCCGCTTTGGCTTCACGCCGGAAGCGTTCCGCCGCGTTGCTGCTGGTGACGAGATCCCGCGCTGACTGAAAGACGTTAGAAGCCGGGGTGACCAGCCAATCTCCAGGACCACATCAGAAATGACGTCGAGGTGAGGTCGATTGCGGGTTCGGTTGTGCTGTAGGACTGCATGTTGTCGCGATAGACCGCGACCTGCGAAGCGTTGAAGACGCCATCGTTCCCATTGAAGATTTTGAACGTGTCGATGCCGTTGGCGGGGCAGCGAATCATGCCGCTGACGACGCCGGAACTGGCATAGCTTGCCGGGCCTTCCGTGGAAGCGCCCCAGAGAATCGGCGTACCTCCGGATGTTCCGTCGAGCGCGCCAGCGAGATTTGCCACTTGGTGCTGAATGCAATTGGGGAACGTGCTGCCGTCGCCGACGATGAACGATGAACCCCAGGAGTTCGCGCCCAGAATGTTGGCCAGCCATCGTTGGGAGTAAGTGTCGTAGTCCCTGGAGTGAGTGAGGTAATAGGCTTCGCTGGCCATGACCGACAAACCGGCGCCGTGCGAAGTGGTGTCGCCGTAATTCCAGTGGGTGCCAAAACCCCAGGAATCGGCGCCAGCCTGGGTAATCGCGTCGCCGACCTGGCGCAGGAGTTGTTTGGCGATGTCAGTTTTCGAAACGCCGAGGCCGCGTGGATCTCCTGCCATTTCGAGTGCGCGGTAAAGTTCGAAATGTGCGAGGCCGCTTACGTCGTAGAGATTCAGAGTATCGGTGTTTCCCGTGTCGTAGATATAGGTGATGTAACGGCGGGCGAATTCTGTTGCGCGATGCAGATAATACATAGGGTCGGAGTGTGGCAGTTCTGCGGGCAACTGCTGATCTGCCTCGGCAAGTTTCACCGCGAAATAAAGTTCGGTTGCGCCCAGTTCCATGTCATCGTCCCACACGGTCTCGCCATAGCCATCAAAGGGAAATACGGTTAAAAGGCAATTTTCGCAGGTTCCCGAGCCGGAGCCTGAGGGTGCGGGGTCAGGATAAGAAGTGTTGGCGAGGGCAAAAATATCTTCGGCATTCTTGAGGCATTGATTTGCCAAGGCAGGGTTGATGCGGCGATTGAGTTGGGAACAAAGCGCGAAGTCCGCCGCTAAACGGCCGGCGAGATTCGGGCTGATCGGCGAGCCGGCGGGTCCGGCCGGAAACACAGGGCGATCGCAGATAAAGAAAGTGGTGTAAATGTAGCAAGGCTTTGGATCTCCCGGCTCCTCGTAATTATCGGCGGCCTGCGGCAAAGTCCAGATGTCGTATTCGGTGATCAGGCAAAAGGGAGAGACGTAGGTTCCGCCGCAGTTGCCGGTGGCTGAACTCGGGTCGCCTTCGCCGTAGTAATCCCAATCTTGCGAGTTGTCGACCTGGTAATAGAGTGTTTGCGTTTTGTCATCCCACATCTTAATCAGCCAGTCGATTCCAAACTGCGCTTCGCCGGTGAAGTCGGATGAGGCCGGCGCGCCGAGTCCACTGGCGCCCGCGTAAGAAATGGAACCTGGGGGAGCGGGAGGGTTCATGGGGGCGCGAGGTCCCATCTGGTTCGGAAAGTCGCGAATCCCAATCTGCATCAGCGCGGTGGTGTAACTCACCGTTTCTACGTATTTCATGTAGTCGCCGGCGTCCCACCAACCGCCGGAGGCGTCGATGTTCGGCAAATCGTCTGAGACCAGGGGCAGTATTGGCGGGACGTTGTCGATGAAGTCATTGCTGTCGAGCGGCGGCGTTTGGTAGATGCGGGCGTTTGCGTCTTTGAGATGTCCGGGCGCTGTGCGGAGGGCATTGGGAATGAAGTTGGGGCCGTCGCGTTCAGTTTCGTAGAAGAATAAAGTGTTGAGCAGCAGGCCGGGATAGAGAATGTCAGGCTGATCGATGGCGAAAGTCGGGGAAGTTGCTTGCACGGGACCGGAGACGGAAATCGTGTAGAGGTCGCCGCCGGGAGCGTTGAAATCGAGAGCGTAGACGTAGTAGGTAAGCGCTTTGCTGTGGCTCCAGGTGCCGAGCAATGCGCCGGCGGAGCCTGAATACGCGGTAACTCCCTGGGCGTTGACGACGGTGAAAGCCGCTCCGGTCTGCGAAGAAGTGCACATCAGGTAAGCACGGAAAGGAGCATTGCCGGTTTCGTAGCCGACCTGGCTCACGCGCACGTAGGCGGACTGCGCGTGCATGGGACGTGCGAAAGCGAGGAACGCGAGGAAGCTGCCGACAATTGAAAGCACTCGCCGTGAGACGAGATGCAGGCTGGAAGGCAACATGACGGACTCCTTCAGGCGGGGAGGGTGGCTGTATTAAATGCGTTTAATACAGGGATAAATAGTGCTGCTTTTCGCTGGTGGTGTCAAGGAAAAGTAGAGGCGGCGTGCGCGAATGACTGCGCTCCGGCACGAGGAAGTGAACGCTAGTAAGCAGGTGCCATCCGATCCGGGCGGCCCGCGATTAAAGTCCTTCGCTTGTTTATCCCTGGTTCTATGGCGGAAGAAAACGGGCCCGGGCCGGTGCCTGGGGCAAAGAAGACAAAGAAGAAGGCGAGCCGCCGGAACAAATAAAATTCCCGCGCTGTCGCAAAAAGCGCCACAAGCATGGGTCCCCGACAAGAGTCGCGGCGCGGAATTTCCTTCCTAGACTGTCCTCGCCTAAACTGGCTCGGTAGCCGCGAGACTCACTGAGGACTTAGCCAACGGTAACTTGGGCAGTAGCGGCGCTTCGCGGCCGCGCGCGGTAACTTTCTCTACGGATGCGATCTGGCCGTCCCGCACGAGGAGCGCGGCGTCAAAGTTGTTCACCGTGGGGCAGACGTGGCGCGGTACGAGATAGAGCGCTTCGCCTACCCTGGGACCTGCGGTCTCCCGGTTCGATGCCATCGGATTCAATGCCATCGGAAGATGCTCTTCACTGGGCACAAGAGGCGTCAGTTCTGGATGTCCGGCGACCACGCACGTGGGCACGCCAGCATCGGCCGAGACAGCTTTGTGGCCCGCGTCGCAGGTGACGATTCCGTCGTATGGTCGGCTGACCACACGTGTTAATACCAGCGCCGCTGGCGCGTAGCCGTATTCAGCAGGCAGTTGCGCCAGACTTGTGGCATCGCCATAGACAATTGTTCCAGGCGAGACACGGTGGATGAACCCTGCGCCGTGAAAACCTTTGTACGCGAGAGAGCACGGGAAGGTCGGCGTCCCTGCGGTGATGACTTCCGGCACGCCCATCCCACTGTCCTGGATCGCGATCACAAGTTTCAGCAAACGATCGTAGCCGGCATGCGCCGCTGTGGTCCTTTCGGGCTCGTCGAGCCCCCCGTGCTGGCCGTCATAGTAGTGCAGGCCGCTGAATTGCAGCTTCGCTTCTTCAACAGCACGCACCAGCCGAACCACTTTGTCGGTCTGGCCCTGTTCAACTCCTGTTCGATTCATGCCAGGGTTTATGTCGACAAACAGGTCGACTGAGCTGCCTCGCCATTGCCGCACCTGTTCTTCGCTCTCGACCAGGACAGAAATCCGGACGCTCGGGAACTGATTCGCTATTTCGAGCACGCGACGTGCGTTCGCGCCCACTACCGGGTACGCAAGAAGGACGTCGGCTACTCCGCTGTGGCAGGCTACCAGCAATTCTAGCGTGGTTGCGCACTTGAAACTTCGGACAGACCGCTCGACAAGCATGCGAAGCGTGTAGGCCAGCTTTGCGGTCTTGATGTGCGCACGCCAGCGATCCGGATCGCCTCCGAGCAGACGCAAAGTCCGCGCAATGTTTGACGCCACGATTTCCGGATAGACCGCAAGCGCAGGAGTAAGGACATCTTCAATGCCAGCCACGCGGTAACGTTCGTCCCAGGGAAAATCGCTCAGCATGAATTTACGCGCTGCCATCGCGGCTTCGATCATATCGCGCAAGCCGGAATGAGCGCTATGGACCCGAGTATTTCACGTCCGCAACGGAACGACAGGACTGGTCTGGACGCGTAATGGCTCGGCAGACCCTTTCGGTGGATGGGATCACTTCGCGCCTTTCCGAATGCTTTGCGCGCTTTACAGTTACTCTGACTTTGCGTTCTTTGAGGCATTTTGTTGGTGACTGACTCTTGCCTTGAGAACTGAGTCACCGTGCGGGCAGTGGGCTATCTATGCGTGCTTTACGAGATCAATGCGTACACAACACCTGCGGAAACGCGGGAAACCCAGAATTGGACTCTAGCAAAAATATTTTGCTCGAGCCACCGTAAGCAAAAAAACTGCAGTTTATTCCTCTTGTCGCAAACGTAGTTGTTTTGGGCGAAATCCACCGCTGCCTGGCCGAAATCAACCACTGTAAATCAATCAAAAGAACGGAACTCTCCCCCATTTCCAGTGTTCAATCTAGTAACAGGAATTCTGGGGACATTATGAACAGCAAATTATCTAAAACGCTTCTTACCGCTGTGCTGACGGGCGCAATGGCGCTCGGGACAGGCACTTCCTTGAGGGCGCAGGATCCGTCGATGGACAAGCCCTCAGCAGGCGTGAGCGTCCAAGTGGATCAGGCACCGCCGCCAGAGCAGACCGCGCCGCTGTATAACGCGCCGCAATACAATGCGCCGGACCAGAACGCGCCTCAAGATGCTGCGCCTTCACCGCCGCAAGATCAAGATGCATACCGAGATCGTGGATATCAAGACCAGGCGCAGGCTCCTCCGCCCCCAATGGGACCGGATCAGCAGCAGTACACATTGTTGCCTCCGGAGCAGTTGCATAAGCTGGTAGCTCCGATAGCGTTGTATCCCGATTCGCTCGTGGCGCAGATACTGGCCGCGTCAGAGTATCCAACGCAGATTGTAGAGGCGAACCGGATGGTACAGGCGAACCCGGGGCTGAAGGGACAGGATCTGGCCCAGGAAGCGGACGGGCAGGATTGGGATCCAAGCGTGAAGTCTCTCGTGGAGTTTCCCACGGTGCTGGCGAACCTGGACAGGGATCTGTCGTGGACCTCTGAGCTGGGCCAGGCCTATCAGAACCAGCAAGATGACGTGATGCAGGCGGTCCAGTACATGCGTCACAAGGCTTACGACGCGGGCAATCTGCGGAGTACGCCTCAAGAGCGCGTGTACGAGCAGGGGCCGAATGTAGACATCCAGCCGGCTGATCCGGATGTGGTGTATGTGCCCACTTACAATCCCGCGTATGTGTACGGATATTCCGTAGGCCTGTGGCCCGGGTTCTATCCGTGGTGGGGATTTGGTGCGGCCCGTACATTTCGTTCGGCTTGGGCTTCCCAATCTGGCCGTTCTTCAGCTTCGGCTGGGGATGGCATGGATGGGGAATCGGCTGGGGGTTCCACGGTGGAGTTTTCTTCGGCGGCCACCCTTGGGCTTTCCGCGGCCGAGGCTTTTATAACCACGCCGCCTTTGTGCACGGAAACTATCGAGGATTCTCTTCCTCGCGTGGCGCATTCGGAGCGCGAGGGTTTGCGGGTCGTGATGCGCGAGGCCTTGGGTCAGCCGCAGGTCGCGGATATGCGGGCGCATCTCGAGGCTACTCGGGAGCGTCGCACGGTTTCGCCGGCAGCAATCGCGGTGCAGCGGTCAACCGGGGTGCGGAAGGGAACCGAGCCTACGCTGGCAACCGCGGATTCTCCGGCGGCGAACGAGGTTTCGCTGGACGAATCAAGCGCGCCACGCGCTGGTGGTTTCAGAGGCAGCCGCGGCGGTGAGTCGCGCGGATTCTCTTCGCGTGGAAGCTTCGGCGGTTCGCACGGTGGCGGACACGTTAGCGGACATGCCAGTGGCGGACACAGCAGCGGTGGAGGTCACAGTGGCGGCGGACATGGCGGCAGGCGCTAAGCGCTCCGTATAGTCGTCACCGGTCCAAGCCAAAGTCGAAAAGCCCCGCTCTAACGAGCGGGGCTTTCTGTCTCGGACAATCAGGGTGGCGGCTGCTTCTATTAGTTCGGTCAGCTGCGCAACTCCTGAGGAAAGCGGAGGCAGCCTCAAGCAATATTGAAAGCTGGATTTTGAGGCAGCCTCGGATGATCAGGGTTTGTCTTGTAGATCCTTCTGCTGGGATTTTTCCTTGGCTTTGGCCCACCTCGCGAGTACGGCTTGACGAGCAATCTCGCGTCTCTTTTCCGGAGTCAACTTAGCCGCCCTGATCTTGCCGCCTTTCGAGCCTCCAAGTTTTCCCAAGGCGACGGCATTTGGGTTCTTCTTCCCCCCTCGCCCCCCCATGCGCTGCCCCTAGCCCTTAGGGGGTGCAGCGGGATTCGCTTTTGCCGCTGCCGCTTCGATTTGAATGTGCCGGACCAGTTGCTCGCCCGCGCTTACCCACCGATAGGCCGTCTTCCCCTCTCGTATTACAGCCTCGACGGACATATTGTTCTTAGCGATCCGCTTCAATGTGGTATGCACCGAAGCCATCTCGTTTGAGTGATTGAGCAAATAAGCCTTCACACGATCCCTGATCTCAGTCGGGAAAAACGCCCTACCTTCCCCCGACTGAATCACCTGTTGAATTGCTTCCGTCAACCCAGCAGGCGGTCTGATCTCGTCCAGTTTCTCGATGTATTCGGTCTGCTCCTCGTCGGTGTCGAGCAGATCAATCATGCCTCGCAATACCTTTTCAAGCTTGGAGATACGCCGGTCCAACTTCTGCCGCTCCGCAAGCACCACAGTCAATTCAGCCAAATACGCATTTATTGCAGATTTTTGAGGATTAGCCATGTCGAGTATTATCCAAACACAGTTTACATATATGCAATTAGGCAGTGCATTAACTAAGTTAATCCCTCCTGTGTACGCAAGCAAAGAGCTGGGAAAACGGAAGCGAGTCGCCCGACCTTTCTCTGATGTAGATTCCAAGAGGAACGGGACCTGAAACCGACGCCGCGACCAACCTCAGTTACCACGCGCTGTTCACACATGCTCCAGAGATAGGCAGGACGAAAGGGGGCTGATATGAAAGGTTGTTTACCAAGAGTAGAATTCGTCAGGTCAACGAGAGTAGTTCCTGCACCGCCCGATCGCCCTGGTCGATGGCCTGGTCGGTGTAAGCGGCCGCGGCAGCGTCGGAGTTGGCAATGGTAATCCTTCCGTGGCGCTGGCGCGCGATATCGCAGGGACGTTCGCCTTCTGGCCAATCGGGATCCCACAACGGGTTGTACTCGTAGGCATAGCCGTGGGGCCAGCGGTTGACCGTGATCGCTTCGATGTCGCGTGCGGGGTCGAATCCGCCTGCACTGAGCACACGTTGTAACTGGTCACGGATGTTCCGCTCAAATGTTTCAAAGGAAGTGGCCAGCAAATCGTAGTGTCCGGTGCGTTGCTGATCACGGGCGGACAATCCTGGCTGGCAGGGAGTGCGCAGCATTCGCACCAGTATCGGTTCTTCCTCCGAATGCGGACATTTGTAGTCGCCGATACTCACTGGCTGATCGAGATTCACCGACGAGTGGAACATGCCAGGGCAGGACGCGCCTCGAATTCCGAGCTTGCGGAACGACATCCAGTTTTTAATGGCTACGACGGTGTAGACCAGCGGTACCTTCACTCCGTAGCGCAGCGCTTGTTTCTGTTTTGCGGGCAGTTCCTCGCAGAGGTAGGGGATCACCATGTTCCAGCAGGCCAGAACGACGCCCTTGCCCCGGACCACATAGGCCTTGTTCTCGCGACCATAGGTCACCTCGACTTCCTTCGCGGTGGAAGGATCGCCCACGTGCTTCACCCCCACTACCGTGCTGCTGAGACGCATGCGGACGGAGGAAGTCTCGCGGTCGAGGCGGCTGTAATCGACGTTGGCGGTCACGATGTCTGCGGCGGTACTGCCGGGGATCGACCCCGGGATTAGCGACCGGACCAGCATGCGGGCAATCGAGGCGTTCCCGTCGGGGAAGTGGAAATGGTAAGGATTTTGCGGTGTGACCTCGCCCAGGGCAGTGAAGGTCAGGCCTTTTGATGGGACTCGATCGAGGCTCAGACCTTGGAATCCGGGGAAGTTGATCGCCCAGCAATCGAGTGCCGGCACAGCATCGATTCCGATGCCGTAGAGTCCGTGCGTACGTGTTTGATAGAAGGGGACCACGTCGGGATGGGCCTTGACGACGTTCAGGAGAAAGTCCTTGTAGCTCATGTGCGCAAGACGGGACTTCTTTTCTCCTTGCAGCAAACCTGGCATGTAGTCAATTTTTTCTTCCTGAATGCGGGCGATGTCATGCTGCGCTTCGGCGGAGAACGGTGTTTTGGCCAGGAACTCAGGCCAGGCTTGGCTTCCGGCGGCAGCTGACGAACCGTAGAAACCTCCGGGGACACCGGTGACGAGGCGGTCGACGCCGAAGGTTTCTCTGTCGAAAAAGTAACTGGACACGAGGCCGCGATAGACGTCGCGGTCCAAGCACTTTTTTTCCAGCGCGGGTGGATCAATGCCAAGCTCGGTGAGCAGGCCCCCGGCTTCCTTGCTGTAGGGGAAGGGAGATTCAATCGCGACGGTTCCGCCGTTGGCCAGCAGCAGACGTCCTCCGGTACGAAACTCATTGCGCTTGGCGTGGCCGCCGAAGTCGTCGTGATTATCGAGGATAAGGATGCGAGCTGATGAACCAGCATGCTTGCGATAGAAATAAGCGGCGGCAAGTCCGCTCATGCCCGCGCCCACGATGATGAGGTCGTAGGTTTCGTGGGTGTTGACGGGTTCGCCCGCAGTCTCCCAGAAATTGCCATCGCGCAGAGCGTGCGCAACCTCGAAGGCTCCCGGGTGACTTCCGCGCATGCCGGTGAGAGCGGGTGGGTTGTATCCGGGTGCATCCTGGGCAAAATGAGCGCTCTCGGCTGCGAAAGTGAGTCCCGGCAGCCAGGCGCTGGCAAGAGCTCCTCCTGCTCCGACCGCTATTCCATTTAGGAAATCCCTGCGGGTGATGGCGCTGTCCATGCCGAGTTCCCGGTCACGGCTGCGGTCGGGTTCGTTGTTATTCATTGATCTACATCCCCGGAGCTTCTTGTTTTTGCCTGGCTACAATTTCCGCAACTGCGCGATAGCCCTGATCGATCGCGATGTTGGTATAAGCGTGGCCATCGGCGTCAGAATTTGCAATGTGTATACGGCCGAACGGCTGTCGTCCAATTACGCACGGGCGCTCCGAGGCAGGTCGGTCGAGAGGCTCAAACAGGTCGTTGTACTCATAGGCGTATCCGTGCGGCCAGCGATTCACCGTTATGGCCTGAATATCGCGGGCGGGATCGAAGCCACCGGCGGAGAGCATCCGGCCAAGCTGATCGCGAATATTGCGCTCGAAGGTTTCGAAGGTTGTGCTGAACAGCTCATAACGTCCCGCTCGATATTGATCCTTGCAGGGCAGCCCCGGTTTGCAGGGCGTACGAAGGAGATGGAGCAGGCAGGATTCGTCGGGCGAACTGGGGAAGCGATAGTCACCCATGGAGACAGGAAAATCCAATGTCACATTGCTGAAGTACGCTCCCGGTGCGTAGATTCCATTGATGCCGAGTTTCTGGAATGATTTCCAGTTGCTGACTTGGACGTTGGTGTAAACCAATGGAATCTTTACGCAGTACGCTAGAGCCTCCTTCTGTTTCTCCGACATCTCCGGACACAGATAGGGAATGACCATGTTGTAGCAAGCAAGCACACAGTTCGCGGCACGAACCCGGTGGGCTTGTCCACCGCGAACGTAGGTCACTTCCACCTCTTTGGCGGATGCAGGATCACCGATATGCTTCGCGCGGACGGCGGTGCTGTTCAAGCGGACGCGAACCCGGGAGGCAGGATCGTCGAGCCGGGCATAGTTCGCCCGTGCGGTGACGATGTCCTCCATGGTGTTGCCGGGAAGAACCCCGGGTGCCAGCGAGCGAACCAGCATCCTTGCGATGGAAGCGTTGCCGTCCGGGAAGTGAAAGATATAAGGCTCTTCCTCCTCTTGATCTTCTTCGCGATGGCGCTTGGGAAGAGTCATCCCCTTAAACCCGGGATAACCGTATCGCGCACAGTCATACGCCGAGACGGCGTCAACTCCGACTCCGTACAAATCGTGGGGCGCGGTTTGGTAAACCTTGGCCACGTCGGGATGTACTTTGACATATTGCAGCAGAAAATCCTTGTAGCTGGTCTTGATTAGCTTGGCGCGTTTCTGCTCGGGGCTGAGACCGGGGAAATAGTCGACAGCGGTTTCCTGGAGACGAATGATGTCGTGCTGCGCGGCTTCGGCAATCGGTAATAGAGCCGCAGTCTCTGGCGTAAAAGTCAGTCCGAAGTAGTGCAGGCCAGATTCGGGCACGAGGCGATCCACGCCAAACGTTTCTTTGTCAAAGAACGTGGATTCACCCAGGTTCATCGAGTCATACAACTTCTGGTCGTAATACTTGTAAAAGCGCTGCACGTCGATTCCGAGTTCCTTGAGAAGACCGATCGCCTCTTTGCTGTAATGGGCGGGAGCTTCAATGGACTGCGTTCCTCCATAACCAAGCAGCAGACGGTTGCCCGCATGGAATTCGTTCCGCTTGGCGTGTCCTCCGAAATCATCGTGGTTGTCGAGGAGCAGGATGCGCGCGTTATTGCCGGCCGATTTGCGGTAAAAATACGCTGCCGCCAGCCCGCTGATGCCGGCGCCGACCACAATCAGATCGTAGGATTCGTTGTCGGCGACGGGGTCTGGCCATTCTGTGCCGTCGCGCAGGGCATGCGCAACCTCCCATGAGCCATCGTGACTCCCCCGCATTCCGGTCTTAGCCGGCGGGTAGTAATTGGGATCCTTCTCTGGAGCAAAGGGAGAGTGCGGAACGCCGAAAGCTTCCAGCCACAGCGGATTCGCGGACAACAGCGAAGCCCCCACGGCAAAGCTCACGCCATTCAGAAAGTCGCGGCGCGTGATCTTCTGGTGCATTCCCAGTTCGCGACCTTGCTTCTCCTGGCTCATAGTCTCCTCGTGCCGATCGGGTGATCAGGATTCGTAAACCCACTTGCCGCCCACCATGGTGCGCTCGACCGGAATCGTAACCAGCGTGGAAGGATCTTCTTTGAATGGATCACGGCCGAGCACGACCAAATCCGCCAGCTTGCCGGGCTCGATCGAACCCTTCAGATGTTCTTCGTACGAGGCATAAGCGCCGTTCATGGTACCGACGTAGATGGCTTCTTCGACGCTGATGCGCTGGTTGGCGCCCCACACGTGGCCATTCATATCTGTGCGCGTGACTTCCGACTGCAAAGCCATCATGGGAGGAAACTCTCCGGGTGGATAGTCGGAAGATTGAGTGGGACGCAGGCCTGCGTCCAGGAACGTGCGCAGGGCGAACATGTGCTTGAGGCGCTCCTCGCCGTAATATTGCATCTTCTCTCCGTGGTAATAGACATAGGTCGAGAACGGGAGCGGGATTACCTTCAACGCCTGCATGCGTTGAATAATCGAGTCGTTGATCAGAGTGCAATGTTCGATCCGGAAGCGCGGGTCCCTTCGTGGCATCTCGCGATTGATGCGTTCGTAGACGTTTAATACTCTTTCGATCGCCGCATCCCCGTTGGCGTGCGTGCCGAGTTGCCAGCCTGCCGCGTGGGCCCGGCGACCATAGTCGTAGAGCTCCTCTTCCGTAGCCGAAAAAGTTCCGTAGTCATTCGGGCGACCGATATAAGGCTGGGACAAGCGAGCGGTGCGTCCTGAAATGGCGCCATCGGCGATCTGCTTCATTCCACCCACTCGCACCCACTCGTCACCGAAGCCGGTCCGCACTCCGGCGGCGATCATGCGATCAATCGAAGAGGAGTAAATAAAGCAGTACACGCGAAAGAGCAAATCGCCACTGTCTCGGGCATCCTGGTAAGCCTGTAAATCTGCCGGGGTGCCGAGCGCGTCGCCGACCGAAGTGATACCGGTCCGGGTCATCATCTTAGAGATGAGTTTTACGCCTTCCCGGTAGTCATCGCGGCTGTAGGCGGAAGGGATCACCTGGTTGAAAGGTTCGATGGCGCGTTCGTTGATGCGGCCGGTGAGATGTCCGGCAGGATCGTGCTCGAATTCTCCGCCAGTGGGGTTCGGCGTCTGCTCGTCGACCCTTGCCAGCTTCAGAGCCAACGAGTTCGCGAACGCTTCGTGTCCACCACGATGCGTGACAAGCACAGGATGATCGGGAACGGCAGCATCCAGATCCTGAAGCGTAAGCTTGCGCCCGTCCGACGTTTTCGTATCGTCATACTTGAAGCCCAAAACCCACTGGCCGGAAGCGGTTTTGGCCGCACGCTCCCGTAGCGCTGCCTGAATCGCGTCAATGGAACGTAGGTCACAATCAACCTGGCGGAGATGAAGCCGTCCCGACTCGGCAGGATGGGTGTGCGCGTCGATGAAGCCGGGAAGAGCTGCCTTCCAACCAAGGTCGATCTTGCGGCTCCGTCCAGACGCGAGACGCAGGACATCATCATTAGAGCCGACTGCAAGGAACCGATTGTCGCTGATAGCGACGGCCTGGGCTCGCGGGTTGCGGGGGTCGACCGTCCAGAAGTTGCCGTTGTATAGGATCAGGTCAGGTTCCGATCGTTCGAAGGGGAAAAGTGCAAATGCCCCCATTGTCAGGACAAATTCGCGTCTAGAGGCATTCAACATGGATTTCCTACATATCCCTTGTAATGGCAAAGCCACCGCTGCAAATCTTGCACGCCAACTCAGTCGCAACCACAAATCGCAGCAGTTTACCCGGCCTCAGAAAGTAAATCGCAAAGCCAGCTGCAGAATTCGAGGATCGAATGTAGTTGAAATCAAGCCCAGGTTCGGATCACTCACCTGCGTGCTGCCCGGATTTTGAAACTCCGTGTGGTTGAAAATATTGAAGGCTTCGACGCGGAACATCATCTTCACGCTCTCTCCGAGGTCGGTGCCCTTTTCCAGCGCTAAATCAAAATTAAAGCGGGTCGGCCCAATTAGGGAATTGCGCCGGTAGCTTCCGTAGAAACCCACAGGACAGGTGTTGGCATTAATGCAGGGGTTTGCCGTCAAGTCGTTGGGATTGAAAAAGAAGTTCCCGGTCGTCGTTACCTGTGTCGATGGGTTGTAAATTGATTGAATTTTCTTTGGATTAAACGTCTGTATCGAAGCAGTGAGCTGATCGGGCCGTATCAATTGAGGATCCCCATAGCCAGAAGGGCCGGCAAAGCTTTCGCTGGGATTCACCGGGTCGGCGTAAAAATCTAGAGGAACGCCCGACTGATAGTAAGTAATCGGATAGAGACTCCAACCGGTGGTCAGGTGTTTGGGACCGTTCGACCATAGATGATCGAAAGGTAGATCCCAACCGGCGCTCAGCTCAATTCTGTTTCTCATGTCGAAATCAGAGCTTCCATAGAAGCGGTGTGGTTCGAAGTACGGAATCTGTGCGCTGCGCTGGTTGAAGCCGGATCCGTTGTCGAGATTGTGCGACCAGGTATAGGAAACAGTGAAATACGTCTCGCCGAGGTTGTGCCAGTTGCCCGCTCGTTTCATAAGGCTGGCCAGCAGGCCGTTGTAGTTAGCGTTGTTCAACCCTTCGAAGGTGTCCTGTAACGGTGCGTAGCCGTTGA
>CAVQHS010000009.1:0-814995 GCA_963712385.1 uncultured Acidobacteriaceae bacterium | reverse complement strand
TTCGGTTTGGAGCTTGAGCGCCCAGCGAATCGACGGACGCAACGTACCGAGGGCCTGTCTGACAATCGATTGCCGTTCGAGCTGTGCGTACTGCTCCTCTGGGCTGAGCGCCTGATCGGCGGGCTCCAAATCGCGAAAATCCGCTCCAGAGTCTGCGCCTTGGTCGATTGAGAGAAGTTGCGGTGCGCTAGTCCGCTTGCGAAGGATCATGAGCGCCGAATTGATCGCGATGCGCGTGAGCCAGGTGACGATGCTGGAACGGCCGTCGAAGCTGTGCAGGTAAATGTGGGCGCGAAGGAACGAATCCTGCAGCGCATCTTCGGCGTCCTCGCGATTTTTCGTGATGCGCTGCGTGACGCGGAGGATCTGTTTGGCATGAGTTCGCCACAGCTCTTCGAGAGCGACGGAGTAGCTGCCCCGAGTTCGCGTTACAGAAGTGTTGGCCGCCGGTTCGCAGGCCGCGCTATTGCTGCCAAGCGACCCTTGCGCTTTGGCTATGAACTTTTGCTGGAACTCCATGTCATGCCTCTTTCACTGCTGAGGTTTTGCTTGTTCACCACAGACGCGATGACAAGATGCAAGTGCCGCGCCAACTCGATTTGTTGAATCTGCGACGCTTATGCCGACAAGCCACGCTGATCGTTTCAGAAATGCTGAAAGTTCAGAATTGCCGGAGATATCGTGTGAGGCTGGAGAAGCGGAGAGAGCTAACGAGAAAGAACACTACCCAGTAGAAAAGAAAACGGGCCTTCTCGGAGCAGGAACTCTGCGTTCCTCCGAAAAAACCCGTTGACGAAAAATTAGCGTGCGGCAACCCAAACGCTGTCAGCCGAATCGAGTTCGACGCCAGCAATCTCGGTTGTGAGCTTCACGTATTTCAGACCGGGTTTTTCGCCGGCCACAGCGTTGAACTCCAGCCGATAACGGTTGCCAAGGCTGTGTTGCAAGCGGTCCAGGTAAGGCCGAAAGCTCACAGGTTCCCCAATGCCCAGAAAGAACGACTCGCCACCCGTTGCTTCTGCCAGCTTTGCTATGGAGTTCTGTCCGTTCGCTACCTGCCAGAAGTTACTTCCACGCCATCCCACGCCACGAGTGTAGATGCCATGAATGATCGTTCCGGTTCGCTGAGCAACGGCGCTCGCCGAATCGACGTCGGGGCTGATCGGGCCGAGGCCGCGACGATGCGGCCAGCCGTGAAGTCGATCGATACCGTCAGTGATCATCACGATCTCGCGCCGATTCTGCGTTTCGGGCCATCGTTTCATCAGATCGATCACCGAAAGGTAGGGACTGCCGTACACGCCCGGCGATCCCAGCGGAATGCGCAGTGCGTTCGCGGCACGCCGGTGATCGGTCGTTAAGTCCTGCGCGATCTGCACAGTGCCATTACGCATGTATCCCACGCCAACCGAAGTCGTAGCCGGCAAGGAATAAATGAATTGGCGCAGGTCGCCGAATTCCAAACTTACAGTGTGCCGGGCTGCATCATCGACCAGGATAAACAGATCCAACGGGGTGCGATCGCCGCCGACTGGAGTCCAGCCTGTCACCTTCAAGCGGTCTTTTCCCTGCTTGACGATAATGTCTTCGCGATTCACCTCTCGCATGCGCTTGTTCTTGCCTTGCACGCGGAGGGTGACCGTCATTTGCACGGGAGTTGTTGCTGTTGAATTCCCGTCCTGAGCGTACGAAGGAACCAGGCTCAGAACAGAGAACAGAATAATTGGAAGTCGTCGCATCAGATACTTTCGCATCATGTCCTCCTCCCGGCGGTCTCCGCCGGATTTCGCAATCAAATGCACTCACGATTCCAATGCGAGAGACTGACAGCGGAGGATTTAAGCTGGTCGGGATTGCTGACGGCATCGGAAATGCCGATCTATCAGAAGATCAGGCGCCGCCTATTCGTGGGCGCTCCAATATCTTTTTGCGGAAGAATCCTGCGCCTTGTGTTTGTCGCGACTCGTCCACCAGACCCAGGCACGAAAGCCCAGCCGGTTGACAACGAATACCAAGCCTATGACAGATATGAGGACCAGGCCGCAATCGATTCCAATGTGAAGCAACTCAGTCGACATCGCCGTCACCCCCATCGATCTGTATCGCCACACGTGGTGTTACGTCTCGCCGCGCTTTGAAGCGAAGCTTGCTGATTCGAAGATTGGCGATCTTGGAATCCAGAGTCTGACGTGGAATACCTAGCCTAGCTGCCGCTCCCGAAGGGCCAGCCACTCGTCCTTCACTTTCCGCCAGTGCCGCTTCGATGATCTCGCGCTGGCGCTCGGCGATTGACGTTGCAAGGCCAGGAATAGTCTGGATCGCCGGATCGAGCGCTTTATCCAACCCTCATCGATAGAAAAGACCTCGCCCTCAGACAGAATCACCGATCGCTCGATCACATTCTGCAACTCGCGGATGTTTCCCGGCCAGTCGTAGGATTGGAGAGTTTCGATTGTGTTCAACCTGATCGTGCGAAATGTCTTGCCCATGCTTTGGGCGAAGCGCTCGATCAAATGTTCGACCAGCGGCGGGATATCTTCCAGCCTGTCTCTCAGAGATGGGACATGAATCGGAAAAACATTCAGACGGTAAAACATGTCCGAGCGGAAAGTCCCCGCGGCGATGGCCGCTTCCAGATCACGATTGGTCGCCGCAATAATGCGGACGTCCACGGAAATTGGGTGGCTGCTGCCGACCCGCTCAAATTCCCGCTCCTGAATTACACGCAGCAAGGTGATCTGCGTTTCCATAGGGAGCTCGCCGATCTCGTCAAGAAAAATCGTTCCGCCATGGGCCGCCTCGAAACGCCCCTGCCTGCGCTGCAGAGCTCCGGTAAATGCACCTTTTTCGTGTCCGAACAACTCTGACGCAATCAGGGATGGGGGAATCGCGGCGCAGTTCACGCGAATGAAAGGACGCGATGCACGGTTTGACAGGCGGTGAATCGCGCGCGCGATCAACTCCTTTCCCGTGCCGGTCTCACCCAGAATGAGAACCGTGGAATCCGTCGGCGCAACGCGCTTCACCTGTTGCAACACGAGCTTCAGTTCCTCGCTCTCTCCTACAATTTCGTCCGTAGCTCTTGTGGGCGGAGACGCAATTCGAGCCAGATTGAGGCTCGCTGTGTTTTCCTCGTTCATCCTAACCGTGTACGCGGACGCCATAGCTAACTCCATTTCATGACATCGTCAAAGGGTTCCAGTTTTCCCCAATGCCCGGCGAATCTCTTTCAGCAACGCATCGCTCCGGACCGGCTTATAGAGAAAAGCACGAGCCCCGGCCCGCATCAGAGAGTCTTGCAGCGAGGCATCGCCGTGGGCGGTAACGAAGACAATGGGAACCTGATTTTCGATTTCGTTCAGCTGTTTCTGTAATTCAATGCCACTCATTCCCGGCAGGCGCACATCGAGAACGATGCAGGCGGTATCCTCGCAGTCCTGACAAGCGAGGAACGCCTCGGCAGAGGCAAATGTTCTTGCGGAATACCCGGCAGCCTTCAGCACGCTTCGCAGTGCTTCTCGAAGTGGTTCATCATCGTCAACGATGGCGATGAAGCCGGTCTCGGCTACAGTCTCATGCACTTCAGCTCACCCAATCTGCGGCATATTCGAACGGACCGCGATCATGAGACTAGCAACGGGGCAAACTGAAAACCATCCTGCTTTGTCCTCAAAACAATCCTCTTTTAGGAGGAGAACGGTCCTTACTTTCGAACCGATGTCTTGAGTTTTTCGTTCATTCGAACAAGGTGGGCCAGAGAGTCGGCAAGGGTTTTTTCCATGACGTGGGCGCGATGGGTTTTGACGGTGAGCTCGCTCATTCCAAGCTGGTCCGCAATCTGCTTGTTGAGAAGGCCGGCGACTACCAGTTCGAGTACCTGTTTCTCGCGGGGCGTCAGGAATTCGAACCGGGCACGGATTTCATCAACCTCCCGCCGTTCCTGCCGAAGCGCCCGGTCGCTGGCAAGTGCCTTCTGGACCGCATCGAGCAGGTCCTGTCCGCGTACCGGCTTGGTCAAGAATTCATGCGCTCCCTCCTTCATTGCGCGCACTGACATGGGAATATCGCCGTGGCCCGTAATGAAGATGACAGGAATCGGAATTCCACCATCCCTGAGTTTCAATTGGAGATCGAGACCGCTGATCCCGGGCATTCTCACATCCAAAACCAGACAGGCTGGGGCGTCCGGGCGCTTGGATCCCAGGAAATCCTGCGCTGAAGCAAAGGTCTCGACTCTCAGCCCAACCGATCTGATCAAGCTCTGGAGCCCATCGCGGATCATGCGATCGTCATCGATCACGAAGACAATTGGATCCTGCTCGTTCATACTCCGCGGCCATCCTTAATCGGCAGGGTAAATTGAAACGTTGCTCCCGCCGAACCGTTCGATTCCGCCCACAGTCGACCCCCGTGAGCTTCTATGATCGATCGGCTAATCGACAATCCCATACCCATTCCCTTGGTCCTGGTTGTAAAAAAAGGTTCGAACAATCGAACCTTCACCTCGTCGCTTAAGCCGATGCCTGAATCCTGAACTGCAACCCGAATCTCCCGGCTGCCCTGTGACTCCGAACGAACCGTCAGCCGTCTTGGCCTATCGTTAACTGTCGCCATCGCTTCGATGCCATTCATCATCAGGTTCAAGATCACTTGTTGGAGTTGGATGCCGTCGCCTAGGACCACGGGCGAGCCTTGATTGAGTTTGAGTTCAATGGTCACGCGATTCCGGGTTGCCTGACCTTCGACAAGAACGGCGGTCTGCTGGATAATCTGGTTGATCCGAACAGACGACCGCTCTGAGGTAGATTTGGTTATCAGCGATCGAATGCGAGCAATAACATCAGACGCTCGCGTGGCGCCTTGAGTGGCGCGCTCCGCAGCGGCCCGTGCCTCGCTGAGATCGGGTTCGTTGCGCGACAGCCAGGCAACACAAGCGTCGGCGTTTGCGACTACCGCCGCGAGCGGCTGATTCACTTCGTGGGCAATGGACGCCGTTAACTCCCCGATGGTCGTGATCCGTGTCGCGCGAGCCAAGTCCGCGCGTGTCGACTGAAGCGCCTCTTCCGTACGCCTTTGCTCCTCTATCTGTTTCCGAAGCGCATCGTTCGTATTCTTCAGCTCCACAGTTCGCTCTGCAACTCTCGCTTCGAGCTGGTCGCGAGCCTGCCGCAGGGAGTCTTCGGTACGTCTGCGCCAGGAAATCAACTGCGTCGCCCCCACCTCACAGCCAACAAACGTAAGAAAGTAGGGCAAGTCGCCAGCCGTCACCGCAAAGCTGTGCAACGGAGGGGTGAAGTAGTACATCACCGCCAGAGTGCTGCAAACCACAGCAAGCCAGCCGGGCCCGGTTCGGCCAAACCAGGTCGCAACAATTACTGCGACAGAAAAGAAGAACCAGAACGGATTGCCAAATGAATGTTGCAATGCCAGGGAGATAAAAAGCGCAAATCCCACCAGAACGAGCGCGAGCGCATATCGTGCGAGTGGATGCACAGCGCGATGTGTGCGCGTTGTTGTGTTCATAAATCCGGTCAGTTCGCACAGAACGTTGGCTTCTATATACGACGAAGACCTTTCCGTGCACCCCCGATCGCTCGATTGAAATCGTCAGATGCTTTCGATTTTGATCGGGCTGGGTTTTCTTCACTCCCGGCGGAATGCATTGAAGTGTGGGAGCAGGATTGTTGCAACCAAATCAGGGGCTTCGCGATGTGGGAAGTGACCGATGCCGTCCAGAACCACACGTTTATAAAGCCCTGAAAAATACGGTTCGAGACCCTCCGATTCGGACGCTGCGTCACAGGAATCAGACGCGCCCTGAATCATCAGGGTTGGAGTGGATAGAACTGAAATGTTATGCAACTTGCGGATCAGGGAATCGTACCTGGGGTCCCAGGGTTCCCCTTTAAGCCAACGACTTCGATATGCATTTGCCGTGATCGGGACCCAATCGGGATTGGAAAAGTTCTTGGACGTCTCCTGAAATTCAGCCGCTTCGAACCATCCTTGCGGACTCCATGTTTCCCAATGCATGCGAGCAAATCCGATTGGATCTGAGGAAACACGTGCCAGACCCCCTTGAGTACAAAGAAACCATTGATACCAGAAGCGTCTGGATTGTTCGAACGATGGTATCCGGAAAGTACCCTGAGGTTGGAAAGCCAGAGCCAGCGCACATATGCTTGAAACCCGGTGCGGGAAGAGCGCAGCGAGTGTATAAGCCGCGCGAGCTCCCCAGTCGTGCCCCAATATTGCAAACCGTCGCAGCTCCAGTGCGTCGGCCAGATCGATAACATCCTGAGCCAGTGCCACACCGGCGCCGACACGTGGCGTATCAGCACGTAAAAACGTAGTTGCGCCTGTGCCGCGAAGATAAGGGACCACGGTGTGCCATCCGTCGGCATGCAATCGCGCAGCCAGGGACCTCCAACCCCGCGGTGCATCTGGCCAGCCGTGCAGCAGGATCGCCGTGGGGCCGCTGTGTGATCCTCCTTCCTCGTAGGCGATCTCCAAGAGTTCTGTTCGGATCGTTTTCATCTCGCAGCCTCAAGGACTCCTTGCGCAAAATGTGCTGTACTTTCTGGATGAGATGCGGCAGAGACTTCCCGGTCGCATTTTACTGCCCACATTTCCGCCTGTTCGCCGATCTCTCGGAAGTTGGAACGTTGCCTGACAGATACTCCGTGCGAATTCTGATCAATCAGCATTTCTGAGGCGCTCGTCACCTTCGGAGCTCGTAAGTCGAGCAAATTCAGCAAATCTAACTGGCGTCAGGATTGCTTTTTTCGAGAGGCGTGAAAGGAGACCAATCATGGCGAGCGAGATCGGCAAGACAGTTCTTATTACGGGAGCCTCCGGAGGAATTGGACAGTGCGTTGCCAAAAAATTGGCGGGTCAGGGATTCGCAATCATGCTGCACTATTCCGGCAATCCAGGCAAGGCGGAGGGACTAGCCGCGGAAATCGAGGCGGCCGGATCGCGCGCGATTTTGGCACAAGCCGACGTGGGAGACGCCAGAGAGGTTGAGGAGCTTTTCCAGAAGGCGGTAAAAGTATTCGGCAAGATTGATGTCGTGGTTCATACGGCAGGAATCATGCCGCTGTTTCCAATCGACAGCGCCCACCTGGAAACATTCGATAAGGTCATCGGCACCAATTTGCGGGGAACATTTCTTGTGATGGCGCATGCCGCGAAGCAGCTTTCTTCGAATGGGCGCCTCATTGTCTTCTCTAGCAGCGTACTCGCGAAGTCGTTTCCAGGCTATGGTGCGTATATTGCGTCGAAAGCCGGTGTCGAAGGTCTGGTACACGTTCTTGCCAATGAGTTGCGCGGTCGCAACATCACGGTGAATGCGGTGGCCCCCGGACCGGTAGCGACCGATCTGTTCTTCAAGGGCAAAAGTGAGGATCAGGTTAAAGAGTTCAAGAAGCTTTCTCCTTTGGAGCGTCTGGGTGAACCCAACGACATCGCCGGCGTGGTCTCGTTCCTCGCCGGTTCGGAGGGCGCCTGGGTAAACTCGCAAGTCATCCGCGCGAACGGAGGATTTGCATATTGAATGCCAGGCCGGATGCGACATTCCGGTTCCCCGGCCTTATCAAATTGGCGATCACACGAATTGATAAAAAAAGGAGATAAGCCATGGGCAAAATCATTGTGATCACTGGAGCATCGAGCGGGTTCGGGGCGCTGACCGCACGAGCACTCGCCATGGCTGGGCACACAGTCTATGCAAGCATGAGAGATACTTCGGGGCGCAACCAACAGCAAGTCATGGACGCAGCAAAGTTTTCGAAGGACAACAGCGTCGACCTGCGCACGATCGAACTTGATGTGCAGTCGGACCCTTCAACGAACAGTGCCATCACTCAGATCGTTCAAGACAATGGGAGGTTAGACGTCGTGATTCATAACGCTGGGCACATGGTGTTCGGCCCACTCGAAGCTTTCACTCCCGAACAACTGGCGGAGCTGTATGACATTAATGTGCTGAGCACTCAGCGCGTGAATCGAGTGGCGTTGCGCCAGCTTCGAAGACAAAAGAAAGGACTGGTGATTTGGGTATCGAGTAGCAGTGCCGCGGGCGGCACTCCACCATACCTGGCTCCGTACTTTGCCGCAAAGGCGGCCATGGACGCACTGGCCGTTGTGTCTGCACGCGAGCTCACGCGATGGGGAATCGAGACCTCGATCATCGTGCCAGGTGCGTTTACCGGCGGAACCAATCACTTCGCACATTCCGGCCGGCCGGCCGACATCGAACGCGCCGCTGAATACGAGAACGGACCCTATAAGAACTTCAAAGAGGATGTGATGAATGGGTTCTCCTCCATCGTTCCAGCTGATGCTGATGTCTCAGTAGTTGCGCAGGCCATCGTGAAGGTCGTGGACGCTCCATTCGGTAAGCGACCATTCCGGATCCACATCGACCCTACGCAGGATGGAGCGGAAGTCGTAAATGCGATGCTCGATCGCGTGCGAGCGGAGATGCTTCGGCGCATCGGTCTGGCGGATCTGCTAACGCCGCGCGTTCTCTGAGTTGAATCCGAGGCAGCGGCATAGCCACGAGTAAGATCACGCGTCACGAGGAGTAATCGGTTCGTGTGGCTTTCTGGCCACTTGATCACGCGATGCAACGTGACATCAAGTGCGTAGATCACGCGGGCATACCTATCGAGCGAGATCCGAGACGCGCCGGCGAGAGGTTTCTTGCGGGCCAGAACCTCAGCGGATGCACCGCCATCAGAGTCCGCCAGGTACACGGCTTTCGTTCCTGATGGCGCAAACCACCCGCCATATAGTTCGGTTCCTCGACCGTTCAGGATTTCTGTTGCATCGATGAAGCGTCGCCGAAAACGAGCGCGTTCGGGCAAGATTTTTCCTGGCACTTCGGCAGTCGAAGACTTCAAAAGCGACACATTCACTTACACACTTTCACTTTCCATGCGTGAGGTTAGAGCGGAATGGACGAGCGAAATATTCCTGTAATCAGTAATATATAAGTGCCGCCGGGATGGCGAAATTGGCAGACGCAGCGGACTTAGATTCCCTGCAGTGTCGCGACTAGAATGAAGAGTTGTGAGTGTGTCCCGCTCATGTCTCGCCTTATGACAGTCGTGTGGCCGACTCTGCAAGCATTGAGTTCTTCTTCCACTCGCAAGTGAGGCACACTTACTGCACACTCGCTCGGCGGCAAAGCGGGTATTCATCAGTGTGTTGGGCAAGAGCTGGCTGATCGGCCGACAGTCGAATAGAGGTTCATACTGAATGGTGTGGCAGCGACCATGTGCGCAGCACTCAGTCGGGAACTGAAAGTCTCTCCGGACGCGGGTGCAGGGAAGTCGCGCCTGGATCGCGTGCGAGACAATAAACGCTGTGATTCGCTAGCGTCCCGCAATCCATTTGGCTAAGTGTATGAAAGGTGCAGTGAGCGATTCAGCGGCGGTTTTCATGCCCAGGTGCGACAGCGATTGACCGCGCTTGATATACGTTGGCTGAATATCGATATGATCTGAAGCCGTCTTTCTCAAAGGACTTGGTTTGAGCGCGAACAACTCGTTTACGTAGGTGAGCGCGTAGAAAAGTCCGTTTTCCACGTCGTGAATGATTGGATTCGTGATCGCATCTGGAAGCTGATGCGTGCCCATCACTTGTGCAGTTGCGGGATCGATCTCGAAAATTAAGCCGCTGCAAGATCCGAAGTAGATGCGCCCGTCAATCAATCGCGGTGGCCCGAAAACCTTGGAACCGACGTGAATTTTCTTTTTCACGGTCTGCCGCTCGAGATCGAGAATATAGAAACATTTATCGGTCGATCCGATATATGCGGCGTCGTCAACGACCAGAGGAACCGTATAAATTGTGTTGCCCGTGTGAAGGGACCATGCCTCTCTTCCCGTATCAATGTCGATCACATAGATGCGGCCGTCAGCACAACCAGTGATCAATTGCCCGCGCTTCCGGTCAAAAGCGGGAGCATGCCGGATGGAACCTTTTGTTCCTCCCTCGGGTCTTGTTTGAAAGCGCCAGCGTATTGCGCCAGTTGCAGCATCGAACAAAAACATTTCATCGTCGTTGCTACCGCACGCAACCAGACGGCGCTCTTGCCAGTACGCGGGTGAGGCATGGGTGTAGCGTTTCGTCCTGTGCTCCCAGATTTTTTCGCCGCTTTCTAGGCTTAGGGCAGCGATGCTCCCTCTGTTTTTCTCAACGGCAAACTCGAGCCCAATAAAAAGAAGCCCGAGATCTGGCGCGATCGCAGGCGACGATCCCACCCAGTCGGCGCCGATGAAGCGCCACACCTCCGCTCCAGTTGCAGCATCGAGACAGTAGACATTACCGTCATAACCTCCGAAGAAAACCCTTCCGTCGTTTAATGCCGGACTGGACCATATTCCTTTATCGCCTGCAGGGTTTGTCTTGAACTCCCACACCACGGAACCATCGCGGGCATTGATGCACCAGAAAACGCCGCTGTCTCCGCCGAAATAAACGCGGTTGCCGTCAATGATAGGGAACGATTTTGGCACGCGATGAAAGAAATTTGGACGGGGCGAGGCAAAATGCCACACTTCCTCAAATATTGCAGTGTCGGGCGCAGTAGGCGTCTTTTCCAGCGCCAGGCCAAATTCGCTGAGCTTGAAAACGGAGCACACCTCAATCCCATGACGGGATTTCCAGGCTTCGCCTTTGGCGGCTTGGTAGTCAATAAGGAAAAAGGCTAAGACAATCGTTTTCTTCTCGTGTTTCAACGCCACCCGCAGTTTTTCAATGCTGTGTCCTGAGTTAAGGATGTCGTCCACGATAACGATAGGAGCATCGGTGATTGTTCCCTCAATCAAGCTTCCCGTACCGTAGTTCTTGCGCTCCTTGCGCACAATGAAGGCATTCACGGGAGTGCCGCGTTCTGCCGATTTCATGAGAATGGCGGAGAGAATAGGAATGGCCGCAACTTCCATGCCACCTACCTGAAAAGGAAATCTGTCGCCACACTGCTCCCAGAAAAGATCGGCAACGAGACTGAGAAAATTCGCCTGCGTTAGAATTCGCCGCATGTCGATTAGCCACTTATAGCTTCCGCCCTTGCGCGAAACCAGGCGTTGATCTCCGTCGCGAATAATCGCCTGCTCGCGAATCGCCGAATGAAGTATGGCTCGTGCAGAGTGAACTGGCGGGGTGTCAGATGATGATTCCGCGGAGCTCTCGACTGTGGGGGGTGCCGGCAACAGAGCGTTTCGCGCGAGATGGCTGTGGGCTATTGGGAGCAGATCGAATATGTAATGAATGCGCCACTCATCTGATTCGTTATATGCCTCGTGATATTGCTTGTTGTCAAACCACCACAGTTCACCGGCCTGCATTCGGACCTGTTCGTCCGCACTGATGAGCACACTTCCGGCGGGGCTGGACAGAACGAGATGATAGCGGTCCCGCAGCAGATAGTACGATCCAGTGTCGATGTGGCGAAACACCTTTGAATGCGGCTTCAGCCGAACGATGGAGGCGCGGGAAAGATGAGCGCTCATTTCAGCAGCGACACTTTGCATGAAGGCTAACGCCAAGGGAAAGGCCTCAGATACCTGCGTGAGCCGGACTTCCTGATTCTCATTTATGTTCAGGTCGGGACGGCGCACAGCGCGGGAAAGCAAGATTGTGTTGGTATTGCGCTGAACCCTGACCGTCTCCTGGCGTTTTGTATTGAGGAGCCACGCGTGCTCCTGCCGATAAATCTCGTCGAGCATTGGGCGGACGTCAATGCCAGACCGGATTAGGCGAAAGAAATTCATTTGGATCTCCGTCATTGGTCGAGGTATCACCAGATCCGTGCGCCGGCCCTCGGTTCGTGTTATTTGTTGCAGAAAGCTGTGAGACACTCTATCCGCATGTCTGAACCCCTGGCAACGTGCAAAGTCGCACATCGATATCTCAGCGAAGCGTTCTCGAATCGTAACACCAGCAGGTTCTCCTGTAGCTTTCGTAAGTTACTAAGTACGAATCATGTAGTAACACGAAGGTGAAAACATCAGGAATGCTACATCAAGATAGACAAACCTCCACATTTTACGAATTCCGTAATTTCCACAACTTTCTGTCGGGACGCCATTGACATCTGACTGACTCGGTGCTAAACAAGCAACACTCTTTCGAGTGTGGGATGAATTAGTGGTGCTTAGGAAAGTGCCACTCAAGAATTACCTTTGGTTAGTCTGTCCTGTCTGAAGGTTTAAGGTGGAGGTAAGTCTATGGCTTCGCCTAAAGGTGCAACCAGGCGCCAAGTTATTCTGGGTAGCGCCGCTGCAATGGCTTCGCTGTATCTTCCTGGAATCCATCCGATCCGTTCGCTTGCTGCGGTGGCGTTGGGCAAGAGGACTCCTAAACTGCGAGACGTTTTGCACGTCATCCGGCCATCGAACGCAAGATTCGACGCGTTGCTAAATAAGCATTATCCGGGATTGGCGACGATGCCAGAGTTTACCGCTGCGCGCCCGCTGATGTTGATGGTAAGGAATAAGGGTAAACAGCCGGTGACGGCGCTGAGCGCTACGTGGTCAATCACACCACACTCCGGGCCAGCAACTCTGCACAGTTATGCCAGCTTCTTCACCCCACTGAGGCTTTCGCGTGCGCGCCAGAGTGGCGAGCGCCCGGTGATGAATCATGCAAAACTGTGCCTGATGTCGCCTTTTTTCTGCCTGACTCCGGGGCGGTACAGGAGGATCAGAACGAAAAGAGTAGGCGATTCCCCGGCTCTGGTAGCGTTGCTTCGGCAGAGCCCGAGCAGGAATCAGTTGACTCGAAGAGCTGCTGGCGCGGCCAAGGTAAGAGGAAGACTGGACTCAGCGATCATTTCGCCGCGGCTGCTTGTAGGACGCGATAGGACGGGTCTGGCGTCGGCATTCAGCATCACACGCAACGCCCAGCACGATGAAGCTCTAACTGTGCTTACCAGCTTGAATGGCCGTCCCAGTCAGTCAGTACGGGCGACATTGATTGAGCACAGAAACATGCCTCTGAATAACCACGCCTCGCCAGAGGAAAAGCTCTATCATCGCGAAAGGATACGTTACGCCGGACTTTTGTACCGGGCCTTAAGGCGAGTCGACGATGGTTCGTTCCGTCAGCTTGTTGATTCAGTGAAGAATTCACCGCCGACGGTTCTCACGCGAAAAGTATAGATTCATTTCCCTCCAACTGAGCGACCCGATGTCCTGGCACTTGTGTTTGAGGCTTGGAGGATTACGACAATGCTAAGTCTGGGAGTTTTGGGGATTGCATTTCAGGCGTTTGTCGATACCCCGTATGTTCATTCCTTCGTCGTGATCTGCGAAGTGTTATTGGCAGTCGCGGCGCTCTCGCTGCTGCGTGATCGGGTATTGGGCAAGATCTATCTGATGGCAGCAAACAACGCCCACACGGCATTTGCCCCCAGGTCAGTTCGGTCGGATAACTCCAACGCCGTCCCCATAGACGAAGATGATGATGACGACGACGAAGAGGAGGTCGAGGAGGTCGAGGAGGATGACGATTGCGAAGAAGAAGACGATGAGGAAGAGGTAGAGGAAGAGGACGACGACGACAACGATGATGCTGCCGCCGATGATGATGATGACGACGATGATGACGACGATGATGACGACGACGACGATGATGATGACGACGGCGGCGACGGTGGGGACGGTGGCGACGGAGGAGATGGTGGCGACGGGTGCGACGTTTCGAGCAAAAAGAAGAATGTCAACGAACTCTATGGATGGAAACGAGTTATTGGCGAAGTGTGTACCGACTGAGACGCAGGCGATTCACGAATCAAATGCGAGGAGCGAAAGAACGGGGGGAATAACATGACAATCGGCAAATTGCGCTTGGGCTTCGTCTTGATTGTCCTCTTGCTTGCGGCCGGAATGATCATCGCGGCACCGCCGCGCGCGAGTGCGTGCCCTACCTGTGCGGTCCCGAATAACGAACAATCGTACACGGTCGGGGTCGACCAACTCGACTTGGAGTACGATTTCAAGGCCCAGATATGGGAGTCGTCCGATCCATCGTACAGCTTTAACGGCTTGGACGTGGAAGAAGAGCCCGAGGGCAACCCGTATGCGACGGATAACTGCTGGTGGAACGGGGCGGATTTCGGCTCCCTACCCGTACTCAACGGCCATTGGGTAGTGGGTGAAGGCGAGGTGTCTGGACTGACGAATTATTGGGGTTACGATGAAATCGGCTTCAGCAGTGCGCAGATCAATGACATCCAGTACTACGGGCCGGCGGCTGGGATCAAGCTGCCATGCGTGCTGACCGTTCACCAGGCGATGCAGATCGAATGCGATGCAAGTCTATTTTGGCAATACGATAGCGGGAACACGTTAACATCCACAGTGTATGCGAAGGATGAGGACGATCTGGCCGAAACCTGCCGTGAAGAGGGTATATCGCCCTTCAATGAAGTGTGCGGAGACGTTCCCTAACACCGGAAAGTTATTTTTCACGAGGCTTAACATGCGACACAAATGGATCTGCTTATTGCCCCTTCTGCTGTGGTCGGTATGTGCTTATACTCAGCAACCCTCGCCAAGAGGATCGGTGATGATTTTTGCCAAGGTTGAGCACGACACGAACACGGCCACGGTCTTGGCTCATCAGGCGCGTCCGCTGCAATCGGCCTTGGATGCCGTAGAAAAGGAATATGGATGGGTGATCGACTTCGAAGATCCGCCGTATCGCAGCCATTTCGATCTGGTCGATAATACTGACCCCGCTTGGCGGGCCAGTCACCCGCTGGAAAAAGGAGTTACGCGAATCGCTGGAGAAGCATTTCAGAGCCAGTTCCTGGACGGCCCGGACGTCAACACTGCCGCAGGCGAAGAGCGAGCGCTCAACAAAATCATCTCCGATTACAATGCCAGCGGTAACCCAGGGAAGTTCATACTTCGCCGCGAGAGTGAAGGACGCTATGCCGTGATCGGACAGACCGTGAAGGATGACAGTGGCGGCGACCGGGAAGTCTCGAGCATACTCGATACTCCGATTTCAATTCCGAGTCAGACGCGAGGGGGTATTCAGACAGTAGAGCTCATTCTGAGCACGCTGTCGTTGAAGAGCGGGCAACACGCCGCTCTCATGAGTTATCCGGCAAATGTTTTCCGCCCGGCAAGAATCACGATTGGAGGAAGCGATGTTCCCGCGCGGCAGCTTCTGGTGCAGGCGCTCGACCAGATGGATAGTTGGTACACGATGATGTGGGACCTGCTGTTTAGCTTCGATCAGAATACTTTTTTCCTGAATGTAGGGGTGCAATCGAAGGTTATGATCTCGCCTACTGGCAAGAAACGTCTGGTTGCGGTTCACCGGAACCAGCGGTGAACTCGGTGAATCGGACGAGAGATTCAAGCAGGTCTGCGCACCCTGAAAAAGCGCAGGAGTAACCACGTACGCTGCTGCGAGTAAGATTCGGAGGCTGCGGTATCCAAGATTCCGAGGTCTCCTGACGGCGCCGTCCCGGAAGTCGTTGCTATAGGTAGCCCACTGAACACTCCCGGAGGTGGGACGTTTACATGCAGACACTGCTGCGCACGCCTTGGGTGCTCCACGCAGGGTTGCGAGAGTTTTGCCTTCTGACGCTTCTGGCAGCCTGGCTTGTTGTGACGGCCATCCGGCAGTTGCACAAGCCCAAGCCATTGTGGATTCGCAGCATTGATGCTTTCGGTCTGGTGCCAACCTGGCGTTTCTTTGGTCCTCATCCGCAAACCTGGGATTATCAGCTTTTCCTCAGATTCAGAAATGCCAACGGCGCGTGGACCGATTGGAGGGAAATGACGCCCCACAAGAGCCGGGGAAAATTCTCATTTCTCTGGAATCCACAACGACGACTGCGAAAGGTGTTTGTCTCCGCTTGCCGCGCGATTGCCGCTGACCACCGAGAGGATATTACGAATTCCCGGAGTTACAAGTTGATCCTGGCCTACGTGCTGGATCAGCCGATTTCGAATGGCAATCGGAGGCAGTTTCAGATAACACGAAGCCGCATGTTGTCGGCCCCGGAAGATCGGGAAATCGTATTTCAATCCAGTGAGTACGCTTATACCCGCCTTGATTCCGTCGACTACGAACTGGTTCATCATGAGCTATGATCCCATGCCCTATCTCACAGTTTCGGTGCTGATTGCATCGCTGGGCTGCTGTTTGGCGGACGTCGAGATACTTAGCTTGTCCGCTAACTTTCGCCACAGTGTTTTAGCAAACTCGTGCCGGCGATCGATTTACCGGCACGTGCACAAAACGCTGGGAATGCCGTTGGACGTGTATAGCTATTCACTCACTCTAACGGCGGTATTGGTACGGCTAACCGCATCGTTCGTCATCGCCGTTTTTGCGATCCGGGGCACGGTTTCATTGGCCGGGCTGGCCGTTTATGTGGCAATGAGCGTCCTGCTGCGGCGACGCGGTGGGCTTGGGAATAATGGGTCCGATGAGATGCTTCTGCTGATTATGTCCACGATCTTGCTGGCGCGTTTGTTTAACACTCCGTTATGCGCTTCGCTGGCATTAGTATTTCTGGCAGCACAGGTGTCTCTGGCCTATCTCACCTCTGGAATTGTCAAGATCGGCCAAGTTCCGTGGAGAAATGGGAGTTCGATGGTTGACTTGATGAGTACAGAAACATTCGGGCATCGATGGTTACTGGCTGCCCTGCGGCCGTCGCCGAAAATGGCCGCAGCGTTCGCCACCGTCTTCATTTTTGGAGAACTAATTGGAAGCCTCGCTCCATGGTTGCCATTCCCGTACACGGTGAGTCTTTTAGGCTGTGCATTGGCTTTTCATTTGGCGGCGGCATTTGTAATGGGACTGAACACGTTCGTACTGGCGTTTGTAGCCACCTATCCGGCGGTTATCTATACATCATTAGTTTTATATGGCCATCGATAGGGATGCCGAGGTCACTTTTGACGGCGATTAATTGAATGCCGTGTCTATCTATGGAATTCCGGATGGGCAACTCCGTGCTCGTATATCCACGTTTGTCATTGATTTCATTTCCAAGACATTTGGCGTCTGAGTTTTGATTTTGATCTTCTCAGAAACCGCACTCTATTCCCTATCATCTACGGCAGAGTTTAGGCCTACAGAGTGGTTCGCAATCGCCCAAGATAGTCTGTGCAGGTCTTGCTCCAGTTTGGAATTTTCGCGGTGTGTATTAACCACCACAGACCAAGCCAGCCCATCGTGACGGTGCATAAGAAAACTGGCACTGCCGGTGAATCCGCCGGAGTGGAAGTAGTTTCCTTCAGCGGAAACGGCCCAGCCACAGGCATATTGAGGATTTGAGGCAGATCCCTGGGTCATCTCGCGCAGGGTCTCGGGCTTCAGCAATTCCGGAGCACCTGCTTTATCCTCTGCGGAAAAAACTCCCAATGCAAAATGGACCAGATCGGTTGGCGTTGCGATCCAGCCGCCATTCGCATCATCCAACTCAACGGGCACGCGATGGTGACTCTCGCGGCCCTGCCCATAATAGTGAACTTCATTCTCCGCCGATTCTTTCCTGGCCAACCGCATGTCTGGAATTTCCAATGGAACCAGGACATGCTGCCGCACGTAATCGCCATATGGCACACCTGAGATTTGTTCGATAACTCGGCCCAGTAGGAAATACCCAAAGTTCGAATAAGCGTATCGTATGCCTGGCGGAGCCTCCAGTGGATATACATCGAGGGTCCGTTGGATGTCCTTCGTACGGTCCCGACTTGTTTCGTGCGTCATTGGGTCATGTTCTTTGTTTGCCCATCCTCCTGCCGTGTGTGTTAGAAGATGCTTCACCGTAACTTCCAGTAACCAATCAGAGTGCTTCTTCAGCACAAAGTTCCGGAGAATGCCGCCAGAACCGAAAACCCGGTCGCTGATGCGCAACTGCCCTGCCTCTACCAGAGTGAAAATGCCAGCCGCAGTAATCGGCTTGGAGAGACTCGCAATACGAAACAGGCTTTGTGGCGTCACGCTTTCACGCCGATCCCGGTCCGCAAGTCCATACCCCTGCGCGAAAATAATTTGCTTCCCTCTTCCATACGCAAGCGAGAGGCCCGGCACGTCATAGGTCTGTAAATACGCGCCCACTAGGCGGTCGACTCGAATGCTATCCGCCACGGCTGGTGGAACAGCGTAACTAATGCTTTGCGATGCAAATGCCGAAAGCATCGAATGCAGGAAATCGCGCCGCGTGAACATAGAGAATCCTAAACCGTCATCCCAAGACCTCTGACCTAGGTACTCGTAATTAGAACACTAGCTTGGCCCATAGTGCCGCATGGCTAAACGTAATTGCCAGAGTCTAGGCCACGGAGTCTATCATGAACGGCACCTCACGCACACTGACGATTCAGTATGAACATCCGAGCGAATGCTGCGAGGGAATCGATGATCGTATCTCCTACCTCAACTTCTTTGCCAAGTATCTTGGGCTTCCCTAATGAAAGCACGGTTCTTCGGTTGCGGTAGTGCGTTTCTTTGGTTTCGTGATCGGCCCAGTTAGTCGCTGATAAGCTATCTGCGGGCCGCCGTATGCGATGATTTGGCCAACTTTGCCAAGCAGAGGGTTTCCGCCTCGGCTCATAACAAAGGCACACAACTGACCCACTCCTACGCATCAAAACGCGGAAATTAGGGATGACTGAATAAAGGATGGCTGATCGGCAGTAAGTCAGTCCATCCTGGTTGATCCTTTTTCTTCGTTACACCACCAGTGTGCTGCTTGCACGTTGTCTGGATGGTCGTCTCGCCACGCGCCGCCCATTCCCTTCGGTTCTCCGTGATCAGGTACGACATCGTTGTAATCGGTGAAGTCTTCGTGGCAGATGGCACATATGCCGCCCTGCTGGACAATCTTTCGATTCAGAAGTTTCCGCATCTCGGCCGGTGACCGTAATTCCCTATACCCCCGCGGATGATGTGGATCTTCTACCCGGTGAACTCCGAGTCTTATCAACTTGGGCTTAGGGAGGAGCTCCCGGCCACAGCAGGAAAGTGACTTATGGATTGGGCACAACTCATTGTTCCGAAGTCTCATGGCGCTCCTCTTGGTGGCTGAATGAATCGGTTGTGGGCTGGCGGGAATCAGGAACGTAGAACGGTCTCAGGAGTGCGGGGCTGCTGCAATTCCTGCCCGAGGAGAATCAATGTCGAACTTGTCTCATGTAGTCCAGCAGCTAAAGAAGGAACGGAATCAAGCGTTACACGCAATCGAGCAACTGGACGAGGCTTTGAAGGCGCTGAGTGGGGTCGGCGCGCTTGGCGCAACTACCAAAAGACACGGACGTGGTCAGGCGTCGCGCCGAAAACGAAGAACCATGTCAGCAGCGGCACGCAGACGAATCGCTGCAGCCCAGCGCGCGTTGGGCGAAATGGAAGGAAGCACGCCGCAGCAAGTAAGCCGAATCGGGCCACGTTTTCCACAATTCCATTCACAGATATTTCGTTTTCACGCCGAGAATTGCGTTGACATCGATGAAGCGACTGTTTAATTTGGTCGGCGTCGACGGCTGAAAGGATTGGCGAATTAAACCTTGCCACTCCGAAGTAGGCTGAGTGATCTGCTCGGCAGGGCGACCTGACGAGCAACCAGACCCGAAAAAACCGACTGGTTCTGCGAGGAGCAGTTGGGGTTTGGAACTGCGAAAGCAGTGATCGCATCAAGGGCTGCGACGGTGCATGCATCCACGCTGTTAACTCCCTCGCAGGAGTTGATGGCTGGAGCGTAACCAATGTCGCAGCCTTTCCTATTTCCGGGATGCAGGTTCGCCGTTTTCCTCTGTTTGTTCGCTCTCGGTGGAAAGAATCCTCGTGAGCCGATCTACATCGCTCACGCCCTCTTCACAGTTTTCAACACAAATTGTGGATAAACTCGCCAGAGATCACCTCGACACCCCTTCCCGCAAGGCTTTGACCGGTTTGCACCAACGGATGGGCGGCGAGCTCTTCGGCTAAAATTGCTAGGCGATGCCAGTGGCGATTGAGCTGCAGAATCTCGGTGATGCTCAGTTATGCCGAGAAATTGCTGCGAGTATCGAGCACGCGCTCGGCGACAAACGTGGAGAGTGGCGGGTGTCAATCGCCGGATCGCGAGCCAGCGAGAATTGGGAACTCCGAGTGGAAGGACTCAACGGCTTTGAACGGACGTATACTTTGGCGGGTGCTGCCGGGGAGCATCAACCTGAGGCAATTCGCAGACTGATTCTCCAGCTGGTACCGACCCGTTCCTCCTGAGCCGCTGCTATTGTCTTGCAGCACCAGACCGAACGCGAAATGAGCACCCTTCAACAGGTCCGCCGTCAAAAGCGAGAACCGCAAATGCGCCAGGTTCCAAACGCGAGTCACCGTCTCGACGAGCATATTCTGCGAGCCTTGAACAAGATCAAGAAGCCGGGCACGGCTGAGGAAATCACAGAGTTGCTCAATCGCGACCTCGGCCCCGGAGATCAGCCTTTTCAGGTGCGGGAAGTTGCGACCTGGTTGCGCAACGCCGAGGAAAACGTGCTCTGTTTGTATTGGCTGGGAAATCGCCCGCGCAGATAACACTCTAGCCATTATCGATGTCCTGGTCAGCAACACGGCCACAGCTGCCTAAATGCATCAAATGCATCCTCACTCGAAAAGATCCGGCTGAGCACGAGTTCGTTCGGCTTCCCGAAAGTTACTCAACCCTACGCCGACGAGCCGATAGCGCTGCTGTGGACCCAAATCCACTCGTTCTCGCAGCTTCAGCGCGATGTCCGTCAACTCTTCGCAGGACGAGGGAGGAGTGTCTGGCGTATGGCTGCGAGTGAGAATCTTGAACTCGCGTGTCTTCATTTTGAGGATCACGGTACGGGCTATGCGTGATTCCTTGCGCGAAGCCGACCAGAGCTTTTCTGCAAGCCGCCGGATCATGGGCTCCGTCTCTGCCAACGGCACGTCGTGTTCAAAGGTATCCTCGACCGATATCGATTGGGTAGGCCGGTCCGGGACGACTTCGTTATCGTCGATACCGCGTGCGAGCTCGTGCAGGCGCCGACCGTAGCGGCCGAAATGGTTTTCGAGCATGCTCAAATCGAGGGTTCGCAAATCCCCAACCGTCTTTATTCCAAGTTTCGCCAGCTTCTCTCCTGTAACCTTGCCAACGCCGGGCAAGCGTCCAACCGGCAGTGGCAGGAGAAACGCATCTATATCCTCCGGCTGGATGACAAAGAGCCCATCAGGTTTGCGCCAGTCAGAGGCGAGTTTTGCTAGGAACTTGTTGGGTGCGACTCCAGCGGAGGCAGTCAAGTGTAATTCGTGGCGGATTTGCTCACGAATCGTGCGTGCCACCAGCGTAGCCGTTGGTAAGCCCGTCTTGTTCTCGGTGACATCGAGGTAAGCTTCGTCGAGCGACAGGGGCTCGATCAGGTCAGTATGACGCTTGAAGATTTCCCGCACACTCTGCGAGACGGCACGATAGCGCGTGAAATCCGGAGCAACGAAGATCGCATGGGGACACAGGCGCTCCGCGTGCATCGCCGGCATGGCCGAATGTACGCCGAAGCTCCTGGCTTCATACGAAGCAGCACAGACAACAGACCGTTTAGCCTGCCACGCGACAATCACAGGTTTGCCGCGCAGGTCCGGGTTGTCCCGCTGCTCGACAGAAGCATAAAACGCGTCCATGTCGATGTGGATGATTTTGCGCACAATTCTGTGGTCACAATATTAATTCTGGTCCAAGGGCAATTGTGAGCATGTGTTCAAGCGGATGCCGCATTGCGCTGCCTCATTTCAGCTGACAGGTACGATCCCGTATTTCGCGCTCAGAAACCTTTGCAGGGAGGCAGGCAAGCAAAGGCTCAGTTCCTTCAGACGGCGCACTTCCGCCGTTGAGCCCGCGTATTCATTGGTTCTGGGCTACGTTGTCCACCAAGATGACCTTGTTCACACTCTTTGCTCGTAGCACTCCAGTTCATCAACTTATGAGCAACCGCTCGTACAGCCACAGGTCATACACCGATAGCAGGAACCGTTCCTCACCATCAGTGAGCCGCAGAATTGGCACGGAGGCGCGTCTCCCAACTCCACGACCTGCCCCAAGCCCTCGACTACGCTGGTCACCTCACGCTGCGGTTGGGCCAACTTGGGCAATTCAAACAAAAGTCCCTGCTCACCTTTCAGGAAGCGCAGTTCGAGCCAGCGGAATAAATAGTCCATAATTGACTTGGCATAGCCAATCTTTGGATTGGCGGACCACCCGCTTGGCTCAAACCGTGTGTGGCTGAACTTGTCGCACAGGACCCGCAACGGGACACCATACTGCAGCGCCAGGGAGACTGCTGTTGCGAAAGAATCCATGAGACCGGAAACCGTCGAGCCTTCCTTCGCCATCCTGATGAACAGTTCGCCTGGTAGACCATCCTCGTATAAACCAACTGTGACATAGCCTTCCTGCCCGCCCACAGAGAAGTGATGGGTCAGGTGTGGCGCTCGTCCGGCAGACGTCGCCTCACTGCTGGAGGGCCACCCTTGTGGTGCTAAAGAAATTGTAGGGCGGCTGACGAGAATTGCCTGGCGCAAAGCCAGCTAATATTTCTCTTGGACCACGCACGAGTAGGACCTACCTTTTTGCAAGTTCCTAAAAAACAATATGCTTACCACCAAAACACGATATGAGCGTAATGCGCTCATATTTTATGCAACTCTCGTGCTGATCATGGCGTCCAATCGAGTAAAAACAGCTCGGAAGCGTCCTCTTTGAGAAGGCGCTTCGAGGAGGTGAGTGGTTATGAAACGGAATGTACAGAGTGCGATGTACAGCTGGAATCCGTTCCACAACGGTCCCCGCTGGACATCGCTCATCGCTTTGGTTCTCGGGGTGCTGATCGCCACCCTGCCGATCACTTCAGCTGCGCAGGGGGTCCTGCTGACTCCGCCGCAACTGGATCAATTGGTTCAGCGGATCGCCCTCTACCCTGACCCGCTGCTGGCTCAGGTTCTGACGGCATCGACCTATTGGGACCAGATTCCGGAGGCGGCAGCGTGGGCCGATCAGCACAGCTATCTCAAAGGCGACGCGCTTGCGTCAGCCATCCAGTCTGACCATTTGCAGTGGGATCCCAGCGTGCTTGGGTTACTCCCGTTTCCATCGGTGCTGGACATGATGGCGCGGGACCAAGCCTGGACTGAACAGCTTGGCAATGCTGTGTTGAACCAGAGGCCCGACGTCATGGATGCCGTGCAACGCATGCGCCGGCAGGCCAGAGATTATGGCTATCTGGTGCCAAACGCATACGTGAATGTCGTCGATTCGGGCGGGTATATTCAGGTGCTCCCCTTGAATCCGTGGGTGATTTACGTGCCCTGGTATGACCCATACGTCGTTTTTGCTCCGCCGCGGCCTGGCGTTGTCGTAGCAGCGGCCGTTCACTTCGGCCCGGCCATCACGATCGGCGCCACCTTTGGGACGTGGGGTTGGTGGATCGGTTCGGGATTCGTATGGCCCACTCGTACCATCCTGATCGATCATCGCCCATGGATGCGGGTCTGGGGAAACCGTGCTGGCTTTGTTCACCCCTATGCCCATCCATGGGTACGTCCGGCTGGACCTCGCGTCGAGGTCCACCATCCGGGACGCTGACGGCCGCGAGTGTGCCCACGCCGGACTGCCCGGCGTGGGCGGCACTACCGGATACATAGCTTGAATTCACTCAATGAGAAAAGAGAGAAGGAGGAAACTGACATGAATGTTCTGAAAAAGCTTTCGTTTATCGCAGTAATGCTGGCCGCCTTCACTTCGCTTCCCGCGGCGGCTCAGAAGGTGGAAACCGACTACGATCATTCGGTCAATCTCTCACAGTTCCACACGTATTCCTGGGGCCATGTCCATTCATTGGATCCGTTCGCCGAGTCTCGGATTCGCGAGGACGTGGATCACATTCTCCAGGCGCGAGGTTGGGAGAAAGTACCGTTTGGAGGCGATCTCACACTGACTGCGATTGCCGTGAAGAGGAATCGCGCGGAATACGACACGTTCTATGAGGGCCTTGGCCCAGGCTGGCGGTGGCACGGATGGGGCGGAATCGCCACAACTACGATCGAGACTGTCCCGGTCGGCACCCTTGTGGTCGACATCTATGAAACCGGTACGCACCATCTTGTGTGGCGCGGCATGGCTCATGACACGCTGAGCGACAATCCGAATACGAATGCAAAGAAGCTGGAAAAAGCGATCGATAGGATGTTCAGGAAATTCCCGGCTACCCTCTCTTAAGAGAGGGTAGCTGGCTCGAACCCATTTGGTCCTTTGATCTTGTTACTCAAAGTGCTATGGTTGCGCTGCTTCCGAAGCATGAAAAGCCACTACCCGCCACTTCTGTGATTCCCGAATGTACGTCTTTGTGAAGCGCCAGTCATCAGAGATTTCTTGTCCATTCATGGAGCGAGTTCGTTGCAAGCGCCCCGTCACGACCGCAGCATCGCCGTATACACGGACGTGTATGTCCGAAGTGCGATAGCTTAGGAATTTCATCCGACCAGAACGGGCAAATTTGAGAGCGTCGGATTCTGTGAGCACGGGCATTTTGGGAACGGCAATTTCCACGTCATCTGCCCACAAGCCCGCCAAGGCATCTGCATCCCCGCGCTCGTGGGCTTCATTCCAGACGGTTTCAAGTCGTTCAAGCTCCCGAACATCCGCATCATGCGTTGACTGAGCGGTGCTGAAGGCAGTTCCCGCCAAGGTAACTAGGAAAAGCATGACAAGAATGCGGTGAGAAATGGATTTCACTTCAGCAAACCTCCGCGCCACAAAAGGCTATCACCGCTGCGCGGGGTTGCCAACGTCCGACTTTCTCCTAGTTGAGACGGCTGCCTTCTCTCTGATCGGCGGTGTTTGTGACTTCCAGGTGGCAATCCTTGAAGACATTTCGCAACCTTTATCTTAAAGCCTAGCGCAAACTCGTTTTACGCTTTGATTCGCCCCGCCGTCTCTGAAGTAGAAAATGGTCGTGAATCAATATCCCATCCGATGCAACCCTGCCGCTGCCGCTGCAGCAATCAGGCAGTAGATGCCGAAGACATACCAGCGTCCGCCTTCCAGCCATCGACTGAGCCATTTCAAAGCGAGAAGGCCAGAACAGAAGGACAAGGCCGCTCCGATCAGGCTTGGGAGTACTGCTGAAGCCAAGTGCACTGTGCCACTGATGTGTTCTGCATCGATAAGCCGCACGGCTTCGCGAGCCACGACCGCGGGAGTCAAAACCACCGCCAGAGCGAAGCTGAAGGTCTCCGCCCTCCGTTTTGCCACTCCTGCCAGTATTCCAGTAGAGATGGTTGCGCCGGAACGCGAAAATCCGCGGAATGGCAGACACAATCCCTGTACCGCCCCAATCAGAGCGGCCTGCCACGCATTTAGGTCCTTCGTTTCGTCCAGACTTGCTGTCCGCTTCTCGACAATCCCGGCGATCAAGATTAGGACCCCAGCGGCCGCCAACGCTGGAGCAATGAGTTCAAGATGGCTAAACAGATCCTCGATCTGAGCATGGCCTACGTGTCGAAAGATAGTCTTTTCGATGATCTTGATACAGCCTTCGCCAATGGCTCCCGTGAGCCCAGTCGCAAGGACTGCATGACCGGCGAACCTCCTGAAAGAAGATGAGGACTGAAAATATGTGCTGCGCCATTGCTGCCAAAAATACGCGATCACGGCAAACATTGTGCCGGTGTGAAGCATGACCAGAAGCAATGTCATCAGTGGCGACGACGGATCGAGCCCCATCACTTTCTCGGCAACGATCACATGCGCTGAACTCGATATTGGCAACAATTCCGCCAAACCCTGCACGATGGCCAGGACAATGATAGGTATTAATGACATTCGCTGATTCTAATCAGCCTCTAGCCCGGAAGCTCACTATCGTCGGGCTAGCCGGCCCTCCCAATGCATTGCAACAAGGATTGGGCGATACGCTCGAACACAATGGTGCAGCCTCAGTGCGTGTAGCGAGGCTTTTGCAGCGCTGACTTGCCGCCCGTTTCGGATGCGCAGATAGCGGAGTGAAGTGCTCGCTGCTGAGGTTCAATAGTTCGGATCATTTCGCAGCCAAACTGAGCATCACCGCACTAGAAATGAAAGAAGCACTACTGACTAACGCGTGCTGAGCGTATCGAGGGTCCTCCGCATGCTGGCCGAGTATACCTCTGATGGCGCTGACGATCATGTAAAAGAACCCGCCTCCAACATGTGCGAACAATATTCCTAAGAAGAATGTCGAGGTGGAATTCGCCAGGTAGAATCCGATTACGCCGCCAACGATGGTCATGCTTTCCACTCCAAGCGCCCACCTCATCGCTTTCTTGCGCTCAATTCCAGCCCCGAGCAGCAGCAATATCAGAGCCAGACCTTCGGGTAGTTTATGCACCGATATTCCTGTCACGAGACCGATATCCGGATGGCCGAGCAGACTATCTCCGAACGCAACGCCAAGCCCATCCATGGTGCAGTGCAGACCGAGAGCGACCATCAACATCATCGCCGTCTGCGCCAGGTGCGGATTCGCGTGTTCAAGGTCGTTTACCGCGCAGGCCGGACAGACATGGTAGACATATTTGCCGATGGCCCACAGGAGAAGATATCCGCTGGCACAGGCAAGAAGGAGGGCCGGCCAGGTCAGGAACTGTTTGGCGTCGGGTAACACATCAAACAGCGTAACTGCGAGCAACGTGCCCATCGCGGCAGCCACCAGCAGGCTGAGTCGATGCAACGCGATCTTGCGAAGGACGAGGCCGAGCGCTATGCCGCCAAACGCAAACAGAGTGGCTACGACTGGGTGCAGGAAGATAACGCTTAGATAATGGTTCACGATGACCATACTAAACCATATTTGGTGAATCAGAGTACCATACCTGGTATGGTATCTTAAGGAAAGATAATAGAAACTATGAGCCACACGATCAAAGAGAAACAGGACCTCCTTCTCAGGGCCAAGCGCATCCGCGGGCAGGTAGAAGCCCTGGTGCGAGCCTTGGACGAAGAGCGCGATTGCTCAGAAGTTCTGCAAGTGATGAGCGCCGCGAGAGGCGCGATGAACAGTTTAATGGCCGAGCTTCTCGAAGGCCATATCCGAAGCCACGTTCTCAATGGAAAACAGAAACCGACTTCAAAGCAGGTCGTGGCCGCTGATGAAGTGATCGATATGGTCAAGTCGTATTTGAAATAACCACGTTCAAGGTACAGAGGGGTAGCTGTTATGAATTCCTCCTTCAGGGTTAAAGAGTCTCCAACTAAGACTTCCGAGCTCGGGCAGAAGCGGAATTCCTCAGAACTGAACGAACCCGTCCTCGGCGCTGACCACGAAGAACACGGGCACCGCGTGGACTGGGCTGACCTCGCTCGCATTTCTTTTGTAGCGTTGGCTGCAGCCGCGGTCTGGTTTCGACTTTGGGAGCCGTTTCCGCAGATCAGTGTAATCGGCGTCGCGGCGACGCTGATCGGCGGATACCAGATCTTCAAAGAAGCCTTCGAGAACGTCGTGGAACGAAAGATGACCATGGAACTCTCGATGACCATCGCTCTTCTTTCGGCCTTGGCGATTGGAGAGTTTTTCACCGCTCTGGTCATCACGGGCTTCGTCCTTGCCGCCGAGGTTTTGGAGGGCCTTACGGTTGGCAGAGGCCGGCGGGCGATCCAGAGTCTTCTCGATTTTCTCCCCAGAACCGTCGCAGTCCGACGGCATGATCAGGTGATTGAAATAGCGTCCGACCAGGTTCGAGTTGGTGACACGGTCATCGTAAAACCGGGCGGTCACATTCCGGTCGACGGCACCGTGCTTGGCGGCCGCTCGTTTGTGCAGCAAGCCGCAATCACCGGGGAAGCCATGCCGGTTGAGAAGGCACCCGGAGATGGGGTCTACGCTGGAACTATCAACCAATCGGGCGCACTGGAAATCGACGCTCAAAAACTAGGCCGCGACACGACGTTCGGCAGGATCATCGAAGCCGTCGAACGGGCAGAAAAGTCGCGGGCTCCTATTCAGAAGACCGCGGATCGTCTGGCGGGTTACCTCGTGTACTTTGCGCTGGCGGCTGCAGTGCTGACATTCATCGTCACTCACAACGTCAGGTCAACTATATCGGTTGTAATCGTTGCCGGAGCATGCGGCATTGCGGCGGGAACCCCTCTCGCGATCCTCGGCGCAATCGGCCGCGCGGCACATCATGGCGCCATCATTAAGGGGGGCCTCTATCTGGAAGCGCTGTCTGCCGTCGACACGGTACTTTTGGATAAGACTGGCACGCTGACTTTCGGTACGCCGCAGATCCGCGAAGTTGTCTCCGCCAACGGCTTCGGGGAGCAGCAGATCATCGCCGCTGCCAGTATTGCGGAGCGCAAATCTGAACATCCCCTCGCCAAAGCAGTCGTGGCACGCGCAGTGGAACTTGGCGTCCCGCTCGTGGAGCCAGATGAATTCTCGTACACGCCGGGAAGAGGAGTCAGGGTGAGCCATGAACGCGAGGAAATTCTCGTGGGTAGTCTCGCCCTCCTTGCGGAGCACGGTATGACGAGAGGTTTGCCAACACCTAATAATGGTGCCGACGGGGCATCGGAAGTCTACGTCGCTCGCTCAGGACAAGTTCTTGGAAGCATCCGAATCTCGGATGTTTTGCGGCCGGAAGCCAAGAGCGCGATTGCGGCGATGCGACAAATGGGTTTGAAAATTGTTTTATTGAGCGGGGACACACAAGCTGCAACTTCATCCGTAGGTCGCGGTCTCGGGGTGGATGAGGCGGTGGGAGGACTTCTGCCGGAGCAGAAAGCAAAGTGGGTAACTGAGCTGCGTAGCAAAGGCCGCAATGTCGCTATGGTCGGTGACGGTATCAACGATGCTCCTGCCCTGGTAGAGGCGAATGTGGGCATCGCCATGGGATCGGGAACGGATGTCGCTCGGGAAAGCGCAGATGTGATCTTGATCGGAAGCGATCTCTCGAAATTAGTCGAGACTCTGCAGGTTGCTCGCCGCTGTCGCGGGATCATCATGCAGAACTTTGTAGGGACGCTCTTGGTGGACAGCGTGGGAGTGGGAATGGCAGCTTTCGGTTTCCTGAATCCGCTTCTGGCTGCGTTCATTCACGTGACCTCAGAGTTGGCCTTCATCCTCAATTCCACGAGATTGTTGCCGCGAAGTTCGGAAGCCGGGCGATGAGATTCAGGAGTTACGGTAGAGCTTGAGCGGTGAGTATGCACTTCGTTCATTTGATCCAGAATCGGAAACGGCCGGCGTGGGCCGTCCTCATCGCTCTGGCAATCGTAGGAATTTTGATCGCCGCGTTCGTTTTATTCTCAGGCATATCACCAAAACAGTTTCAAGTGGATGACCTGTATGGCGTGTTGGATTAGTCGACTTCTCGGCGATAAGGCAAGTGTTGGCAACCAGCCAACATTCACATCTGTCAGTCGTTTCTAAGACCGACCGGCGAGAGCGGCCAGGGCAATCGGACGACGTCTTCGAACCACTCTTGGACTGTAAGGAAGCTGCAGCGCTTCTCAGAATTCACCCCAAGACGTTGCGCACCAAAGCCCGTCGCGGAATCATTCCGGCCGTTCAAGTTGGCAGACTGTGGAGGTTTCGGGCCTCGGCCCTTAACCAATGGCTCGATGAGATGGCAAGCTGAGGAACTCGCGTGGCAAATGTCTCTCGACCCTTCTGCAGTCCTGGACTATTCTGGATTGGGCTGTCAGTGCCGTTTAAACAGAGGAGGAATCTTGTTTAGACGGACACGCTACCAACAAGGAAGTCTCAGGCTCGAAGAACGGAAGAGAGGTTCTGCAGTATGGGTGTACCGGTGGTGGGAAAACGACATCACGGGAAAGCCAGTACGTCGCAAGGTGCAGTTAGGTTGTTTGGAACGATATCCAAACGAATCAGCAGCCTGCGCGGCAGCAGACGCTCTTCGGTTAACAATCAACAATCAATCGAAGCGCAAGAACCTGCAGAAAACAACCGTGAACACTCTTTGGGAGCACTACTGTCGAGAGGAGTTGCCCCTCAAGGAGATATCCACACAAGATGCATATCTGGTATATGCCAAGAATTGGATTCTGCCACGGTGGGGAATTCTCTTTTTGGAGGACGTGAAGACTATCGAGGTGGAGCGCTGGCTACGGGCTGCAGAAGTTGCGGACGGGACCAAAGCCAAGATCAAGTGCGTTATGTCGGCTGTGTTCTCGCATGCCGTTCGCTGGGAGTTCTGTGGCCACAATCCAATTTCATCGGGAATACCGGTTGGAACGGGGGGACAGAGAGGCCCAAGCACCGGCGTGCGCGTCAGTGCGAAGCGTCAGAAGTCTCCGCTCGTCCTTTCACCGGAAGAGGTCAAACTCGGTCTGGCGCAACTGGAATTTCGCGACCAGATTCTCGTGTTTCTGGACGGTGCCTTAGGAATCCGTCAAGGGGAACTCGGGGCACTGCGGTGGCTAGACTGCGACTTCGACAACATGAATTTCAGTGTGCAACATTCCTACTACTGGCGTCGGGGAGGACACCTGAAAGGCACAAAAACGGAAGCTTCTGCAAAGCTATTGCCGATGCATCCGAGTCTGAAGGAAGCCTTGCTGGAGTGGAGGTCACTAAGCCTCTACAACCAGCCGGGCGATTTCGTTTTCCCTTCGGAAAGACTGCAGGGGAGCAAACCGCTCGACTTGGCTTCGGTGTTGAAGAAGAAGATCCAACCGGCCTTCAAGAAAATCGGAATCACCGGCGTGGGCTGGCACACTTTCCGGCACACGGTGGGCACCATGCTGGCCGAGATGGGCGAACACCAACTCATGATTCGCGACTACTTGCGTCACAGCGACCTGCACGTCACCAACAAGTATCTTCAGGCAACCCCCAAGAGCAAACGCTTAGCGCAGGGAAAGCTCGTGGATGCAATCTTGCCTGGGGGTGTGCTGTCGGGAAGCAAATCAAACCTAATCCACTAGTTCCCGATCTCGCTCCTTCCGGTTGTTGGGATGGGAGGAAAATGCTGATCGGGAGTGGCGCAAGAGCTTATTGGACCCAAACGGACCCAGATTGTTTTTCGGGGTTTTCCGTAAACCATTCAAAAGAATGGCGGGGACGACGAGACTCGAACTCGCGACCTCTGCCGTGACAGGGCAGCGTTCTAACCAACTGAACTACGTCCCCACTTGCCAAATCAACGAGATGCAAAATCGCCAGTGTTTATGCGGTTTTGCGCGAAGTGCATAATGTGCATCGAATTGCCATTGGGCCCAAAAGAGCGCGATTACTGGCGGAACCGCCCATAAACCGCCATAAACTACGGCCATTTCCTAGGCCTCTGCGCCGCCCAAAACACCCTGAACCGCAAGTTGCAAGGCGAGCCAGATTGGCAACAGCCTCGGCGAAACCGCCGCCAGGAATTGAGCAATCTTCAGCACAGAAATATCCTAACAGCTTCTCGTGACAATGGGAAAGCCTGCGACCGCCGGAATTACAACCGGACGGAATAACAGTCGATTGAGTAGTCATTGGACGACATCACCTCCACCCCGCTAGAGTGACCAACACATCAGCCCAACCTGAAGGGTCACTCCCGGAGTCTCTCATGTCTCACGTCGCTCCTCGTAAGGCGCGGTCTCCCAAACAGATCGATTCCCTTCCGGCTCCTGAAGCTATCACTTCTTGGAATTCTTCTGCTCTCGTCCCTCGCAGCATATATTCAAGGGAGTCCCTTCGATACCAGGTTCAACTCTCTTGAGACGTTGTTCACAGGCATCGTGGCGAAGGTCGCAAGCCTGATCTCCATCGTTTTGCGGGCGGCTGGCGCGTTCCTCCCGGCTGATAGGTTTCAGAAAAATTTACTTGCTCCGAGGTGAGCCCCTCCTCGCCATAAATCGCCGCTCACGCGGGAGCTGTATGAGGGCTGTGTAGAAACTGCTAATAAAATGCCCTCGTGGCAGCTCCGGCAATTTCCTGCCGTTGAGCTCGGTCGAGATGACGAAGCGGTGGTGGTCTTTCTTTATCATGTCCTGCGGCAGGCTGGTGGCAGTCGAGATAGTTCACGCCCTTTGAACGCATGAATATTCATCTCGTACTCGTGCACTACGGAATACTGAGTGCGCGCGTGGCACTCCGCCCATTTTCCGGTGGCTCGCACACTCGAACGTCGCTCGCGGCAGCGAGTGGGGTCACCCGAAATTGTGACCAAGCGAAAAGCTATAAACCCAGAGGCACAAAGGTACACAGGGGCAAATCAATCGCAGGTTTACCCTGTATTCCTCTGTGTCTCTGTGTTTAAGGTTTTGCTGTTAGTGGCTCAGATTGAACGCAGCGACCAGGATAATTCCGAAGACGATGCCATGCGCCAACTCAGTCCATCCCAAACGCCGCACCGCCAGCGGCTTCTGGCTTTCAAAAAACCAAGCGCTCCCGCGAATCAGCACAGGCAGGAACGCAAACGTGGCGAGGCCAGGCAGAACGTGCAGTCGCCAACTGAAGAATAAAGCAGCCACCAGCAAAACTTCGCCGATCAGGAAATCGCGGCCATTCTTAAACTTCTGCTCCCACCCGCCCAGCCGCGCCGAGTGTATGCGCAACTGCACAAAGTGTATCTGATTGCCCGCAAACAGAATGTTCGCAATCCACAATGCCCACGCGCTGCGGTCGAGACGTCCTGTCACAACGTAATACGCAGACGGCGCCGTGACGGTCAGCCCGACCGTTCCGACAATCTGAGACAACATACGCGTCTTGCGGCTGAATTTGCGCAGAAGGGCCTGAACAATAAATGCGAAAGCAGCAATCGATCCCAGCCATAGCAGATCGTGGTTTCCGCGCGCGAAAAGAAAGGCCAAAGCCGATGCACCCACGCCGGCGATAAGAATGCACGTAACTGCCACGCTCTGACGCTCATGCGAAGTCTGTGCGCGCAGAATTCCCGTGCCCAGCCAACTTTCGAGTGGCGTTCTCAGCCAGAAGAGCGCAAGCGCCGCGAGCGTGAACGCTGCCAAGGGCAAGCTATTGCCGCCATCCAGGATCCCAACGATTCCTCCAGTAACCAGCGGGACCAACAGAAGTCCCCAGGCCCCGTGCTCCCGGGGAGCGATTAACGCACTCAATCGCCGATTGGGTTCCGCAAGTTGGCTGACATGCCCTGCCACGATCAACCTCCGATTTCCGCCAGCGCCGTAGGTGCCGCGGGTTTGGCAGCCTCTCTCCGCTCGTTCGGAACCTTCATCTTCGGCTCGTAAACGCAGAACGGCTCCTCGTCAAGATAGTCGCCAGTGGCGGCGAAGGCGCGCGCCCGGCATCCCATGCAGAGGTTGCGGAACTCGCAGCAGCCACATTTGCCCTTGAGGTTGTTAACGTCGCGCAGTTGATTGAATACGACCGAATTCTCCCAAATCTCGGCAAACAGTTGCTTCTTCAGATCGCCAGCCAGAGCTGGCAGATAGCCGCAAGGATAAACCTCGCCTTGATGCGAGATGAAGCAAACCGCCGTTCCCGCGAGGCAACCCTTGGTCATGGCACTCATGCCGGAGGGATGAGCTCCAGGATGTCCAATGGCCTTGCCGATGCCGTGAGACTTGAGTTCGATCCCCGTCGATCCGGGCATCGTCATCTCCGTCGGTCCGATGTGTTCTGTGCGCGGCACAGGTGTGCCGAGCGGTCCGTGATCAGATGCGTTTTGCGCCGCCTGGATCGCGCGCGCCTCCGCCGCCGCAGCCGAACGATGTTCTGCCACCCGACGCTGGCGAACTACGCGGAAGTAATGCGGTGCGCAGGTCGCCTTCAACTCAATACCACCTTCGAGCGACTGATCGTAGAACCAATTCAGCATCTTCTCGTATTCTTCCGGTGCCACCATCTGCTCGCTGGCGATGTCCACGCCGCAGCCCACCGGCACAAGCAGGAACGTGTGCAGCGCGTCGGCGCCGATTGATCGCGCCAGCTCAAGCACCTTCGGAAGCTGATGCGCGTTGTGCCGCGCGATCGTTGTATTGATCTGTACCGACATGCCAAGCTCTTTCAAATTGCGGAAGCCGGTAATGGCCGCATCGAATGCCCCGGGAATGCCGCGGAACGCGTCGTGAGTCATGGCATCCGCGCCATCCAAGCTAATAGCCACGCGTTGCACACCGGCATCGACAATCTTCCGTGCGACCGCCTTCGTCACCAGCGTGCCGTTCGTCGCGAGCGCAACCCGCAGGCCTTTCTCCGTTCCGTAGCGAGCCAACTCGAAAATGTCGGAGCGAAACAGCGGCTCGCCGCCGCTGAGTACGAGGATCGGACTGGAGACGTCGGCGATCTGATCGATAATATTTTTCGCCGTCTGCGTGGAAAGATCGTTAGGAGAACTCAGTTCAGTGGCGCTGGCCCGGCAGTGAATGCAACGAAGATTGCAGCCTTTCGTCAGCTCCCAAAAGATAAGTCTTGGCTTATTTTGACCAATACGAGTCGACTGCTTCCCGTCGCCATTTGTCGTTGTCATGTGCGTGTCTCCCACTGGAACAGGGGCGCTGCCGCCCTACCCACGCCGCAACGATAAAGGAGAACTCATCGCGCATCGGTGACTAGAGTCACGGGAAATTGTGATCGCCGTCACCAGCGAGTAAGTCTTCTGTTATCTGCGAGATTGAAGAGTTCCGCAAGGCGCTGCGCCCTCCCGCTTCGGTAAGAAAGGTCTAATGCACGCCGTTGGCGTTCAGGTGGTCGGAATACTTCTGGTCGGTATTCTTAATGTGCTTGGTAAGCCACTCGTTAAGGAATACACCAACCGAGATGGATTGCCCACCTTTTCCTGACGCGATCTCCTCCTGGAAGTGTTCTACTTTCTTGACGAACGCCTGATGCTCGGCCCGATGCGAGGCCAGCCCCGGATACTTTGTCTTCTCGAAGAACGTTTCTTCCGCCGCAAAGTGGAACTTGGCGTAGTCCGCCAATTTCTTTACAGTTTCCTGCACCTTCTGCGATCCATGACCGGCGAGCATGGATTCGTGCAGGTCATTGATCATCGCAAATAACTTCTTGTGATCGTCGTCCAGACGGCCGACCTTTACGCTATAGGTTTGATCCCACTTGACCAAAGACATGGTTTGCCTCCCTGAGAATCGAGGCAAGCGTGTTAGCCACGCCTGCAAGGAGGCACATCGGCTTCTTGGCCGGAAGACTTTAAGACTAGCCTGGAGAGTTGTTCTCCGTTGCCCTGCATTCCGTCAGAGAAGGACCTGCTGCCTTTAGTTATGGTTCGCCAGCTCGCGCAATGCGGTTTGATTGCGAATCACCAGCGTCGAGCCCCGGGAATTCACGATCTGATGCTTTCTCAGATCCGCCAGTAGACGAGTAACGGTCTCCCGCGACGTGCCGATCATCTGCGCAATCTCTTCGTGCGTGAGCCTTAGCTTGACCCGGGGTTCCGGCTTGCCGGATTCTCCATTCTTCGAACTCCATTCCAGCAGCAGCTTGGCCAGCTTCTCCGCGGCTGAGTGGGACAAGCCGAGCGAGCGCACTTCGTTGCAAACTGCGTGATATTTCTCACTCAACTGCTCCGCAACTTTGAAACACACCTGTACGTCGTTCTTGAGGAACCTGAGAAAATCCTCACGCTTCACGAAGTTAATCTGGCAGGGGTCGATTGTCACTGCGGTTACTTCGTACGGCCTCCCGGAAACAGTGGCGCTCAAGCCCAGCACCTCGCCTGCCTCGGCAATCTTGACGATCATCGTCTTTCCGTTGGCAGCGCTTACGGAGAGCTTCACACTTCCTTTGCAGATAAGGAAAATGCCGCGGGGCTCCTGGTGTTCCACGAATAAAACGGCTCCCTCAGGATAAGCCGTCGTATACTTGATTTCCTCGAAAGCTTGCAGTGCAGCGGGCCCCAGGTCGCAGAAGATGCGTTCGGCACGCAACTTGCACGTGAGGCAGCTTTCTACAATCTCCATTCCATAGGGTGAGATCATGGATCACCTTCCTTGAGAAACGGAAAAGCGGCTATCTGCACGGTATTTCGCGCGATATCGCTGATCCGGTCTCATTTCTGTGGCTAGTGTCGGTCCGCATGAGAATCTTTGCTGTGCCACAAGACACAGCAAAGTGTGATTTGGCTCACATGCCTCTAGTGGAGTTCCGCGCAGGCATGGAAATCGAGAACCTTATTCCCAATTTGTTGCCTGGTCCAAGATGTGACCGACATCACAGTCCACTGTGATCTCTTTGGCTGACGCCGGAGGGTGCCATCATTGATGATTGCAACAGTCAGGCGAATGATTAAAACCCGACCATTCATATCCGTATGGGGGAGAGATGACTGCAAAACGCAAGGTTAAGACTATGGACGCCAACGAGGCAGTCGCTTACGTTGCCTATCGCGTCAATGAAGTGATAGCCATTTATCCAATTACTCCTTCTTCTGCGATGGGCGAGTGGGCGGACGAGTGGGCCTCGCAGCAAATTCCGAATATCTGGGGCACGGTCCCGCATGTAATTGAAATGCAAAGCGAAGGCGGAGCTGCCGGAGCGGTGCATGGGGCGCTGCAGACCGGTTCGCTGGCCACGACTTTTACGGCCTCCCAGGGACTGCTGCTAATGATCCCAAACATGAACAAAATTGCCGGCGAACTCACGCCTGCGGCTTTTCACGTTTCGGCTCGCACCGTCGCCACCCACGCCCTTTCCATCTTCGGCGATCACAGTGACGTCATGTTCTGCCGCACTACGGGCTGGGCCATGCTCTGCTCGAACTCCGTGCAAGAGGCCATGGATATGGCCCTGATCGCGCAGGCTGCCTCGCTTGAATCCCGCATCCCTTTTCTTCATTTCTTTGATGGCTTCCGCACCTCGCACGAGGTGAACAAGATAGAAGTGCTGAGCGATGACGACATGCGCGCGCTCATCGATATAGATCGCGTCTTCGAGCATCGCCAGCGCGCCTTGTCGCCCGATCATCCGGTGCTGCGTGGGACCGCGCAAAATCCCGATGTCTTCTTCCAGATGCGCGAGCGTGCGAATTCTTTCTATGACGAATGTCCCGAAAAAGTTCAAGCGGCGATGGAGAAGTTCGAAAAGGTCGTCGGCCGTTCGTACCACCTGTTCGATTACGTCGGCGCTCCCGATGCCGAGCGCGTGATAATCGCAATGGGATCAGGCGCGGAAGTCGCACATGAAACCGTCGCGGCTTTGAACGCGCGCGGAGAAAAAGTTGGTCTGCTCAAAGCCCGCCTCTATCGCCCGTTTTCCCCCAAACATTTCCTCGAGGCGCTGCCCGCCAGCGTAAAGAAGATCGCCGTTCTTGATCGAACCAAAGAGCCCGGAGCGGTGGGCGAACCGCTCTACATCGACGTGGTCAACGCCTTCCACGAAGGACTGAAGTTGGGCTACGGCAAGGTGAAAGCCGAGCCAGCGATCCTGGGCGGTCGCTACGGCCTGTCTTCGAAAGAGTTCACCCCGGCGATGGTGAAAGCGGTGTACGACAGTCTGAAAGCCGACGAGCCGAAGAATCATTTCACTATCGGTATTCAGGACGACGTCAATCACTCGAGTCTGTCCTACGACCCAGAATTCTCCACCGAACCCGAGAGTGTGGTTCGCGCCATGTTCTACGGCTTGGGCGCAGATGGCACAGTCGGTGCGAACAAGAATTCGATCAAGATCATCGGCGAGAACACCACAACTACGCGCAGGGATACTTCGTTTACGACTCGAAAAAATCCGGTGCGATGACGGTTTCGCACTTGCGCTTCGGTCCGCAGCCAATTCGCTCCAGCTATCTGGTTTCAAAGGCGAATTTCGTCGCCTGCCATCAATGGATTTTCCTCGAGCGCTACGACATGCTAAGCGCACTGGTCCCCGGGGGAACTTTCCTGCTCAACAGTCCCTTCGGCCCGGACGAAGTTTGGGATCATCTGCCCCGTGCGGTGCAAGAACAGATCATTGTGAAGAAAGCCAAGCTCTTCGTAATCGACGCCTATCAGGTGGCGCGCGACACCGGCATGGGTAGCCGCATGAACACGATCCTGCAGGTCTGCTTTTTTGCGATCTCTGCGATCCTGCCCGGCGAACAGGCGATCGAAGCCATCCGCAAGTCGATTCGCGATACCTATGGCAAAAAGGGGGAAGAGATCGTCCAGAAAAACATGAAAGCCGTGGACGAAACTCTCTCGCATCTGTTCGAAGTGAAAGTTCCCGGCAAGGTCACGAGCACCATCGAAATGCCGTCTCCATTTTCCGCGGATGCTCCTGCATTCGAGAGCGACGTCCTCGGAATGATTTATTCCGGCCGCGGCGACGAACTGCCCGTCAGCGCCTTCCCCGTAGACGGCACCTTCCCCACCGGCACTGCGAAGTGGGAGAAACGCAATCTTGCTCTCGAAATCCCCGCGTGGGACGAGAAAATCTGCATCCAGTGCGGCAAGTGCGCCATGGTCTGCCCCCACGCGGTGATCCGCATGAAGGTTTACGACTCGAAGGAGTTGGCTGCTGCTCCGGCAACCTTCAAATCCACTGCCGCGCGCGACAAAGAATATCAGGGCCTGAAATTTTCGCTGCAGGTTGCGCCGGAAGATTGCACCGGCTGCGGCATTTGCGTGGAAATCTGCCCGGTTAAGAACAAAGCAGAAACGCGGCTAAAAGCGATCAACATGGTTCCGCAGCCGCCACTGCGCGTGCCGGAGCGCGACAACTGGGATTTCTTCCTAAAGATTCCCGAACTCGATCGTCGCAACATCAAAGTCACCAACATTCGCCAGCAGCAGATTCAGGAGCCGCTGTTCGAATTCTCCGGCGCCTGTGCGGGGTGCGGCGAGACGCCGTATCTCAAGCTGATGTCGCAGCTCTTCGGCGACCGCGCAGTCATCGCCAATGCAACCGGCTGCTCTTCCATCTACGGCGGAAATCTGCCAACCACACCCTGGACGAAAAATGCCGAAGGCCGCGGGCCGGCATGGTCCAACTCACTGTTTGAAGACAACGCAGAATTCGGCCTTGGATTCCGGATGTCGATCGACAAGCAGACAGAATTCGCTCGCGAACTAGTGAAGCGGATGTCAGGAACGATCGGAGAAGATCTTGCCACCGCGCTCGTCGGCTCCCCGCAGAAAGACGAAGCCGATATTCACGAGCAGCGCCAGCGCGTCGATCTGCTCAAAGAAAAACTGCAGGGCCAGTCGTCGCCCGAGGCAAGGCAGCTGCGCTCGCTCGCCGATCTGCTGGTGAAAAAGAGCGTCTGGATCGTCGGCGGTGACGGCTGGGCCTATGACATCGGCTACGGCGGCCTTGATCACGTGCTCGCCAGCGGGCGCAACGTAAACGTCCTGGTGCTCGATACCGAGGTCTACTCTAATACAGGCGGCCAGGCGTCGAAATCCACGCCACGCGCGGCCGTCGCAAAATTCGCCGCCGGCGGCAAGCCCGGACCGAAGAAAGATCTCGGCCTCATGGCTATGAGCTACGGCAACGTCTACGTCGCAAGCGTGGCCATGGGCGCGAAGGACGAACATACGCTCAAAGCCTTCCTCGAAGCCGAGGCTTACGACGGCCCCAGTCTCATCATCGCCTACTCGCACTGCATCGCTCACGGCATCAACATGACGACAGGAATGTCGGATCAGAAGACCGCAGTGGAGTCCGGCCAATGGTTGCTTTATCGCTATCATCCCGATCGCGCTGCCGCAGGCGAAAACCCGCTGATTCTCGATTCGCGCACTCCGACCCGCAAAGTGCAGGACTTCATGCAGATGGAGACGCGCTTCAAGATGCTGACCAAGAGCCATCCGGATGACGCGAAAAAAATGTGGGCGCAGGCACAACACGATGCCGAGACGCGCTTCCGCCTGTATGAGTACCTGGCAGCGCGCAAGGACGAAAAAGAACCGTTGAAGGCAGACTGAGACGAACAGCCTGCTTCTTACGACACGCCGCAAAACGATCAGGGGGCTATTGCCGTCAAATCACGAGGAACCGTCATGATTGATCTCAGTACCACTTATATGGGTTTGCCGCTTCGCACACCGTTGGTCGCATCGGCCTCGCCGCTGTCGCACGAGATCGACAACATCCGGCGCCTCGAGGATTCCGGGGCTTCTGCCGTGGTCTTGTATTCGCTTTTCGAAGAGCAAATCCGGCGCGACGAATTCGAACTCGATCACTATATGAATGCGGGAACCGATAGTTTTGCCGAGGCGACATCCTTCTTTCCGCAGCCGGGTGAGTTTCGCGCGGGCCCCGAGGGATATCTCAATCACATCCGACTGGCCAAACAAGCGGTATCGGTCCCCATCATTGCCAGCCTGAATGGGAGCACAGCCGGAGGCTGGACGGACTATGCCAAACGGATCGAACAAGCGGGCGCGGACGCGCTGGAGTGCAATATTTATTTTCTCGCCACCGATCCTACCGTCTCCTCCAGCGAGATCGAACAGCGCTACCTAGATATTCTCAAGGCGGTCAAGTCGGCAGTTACGATTCCGGTTGCTCTCAAGATCAGTCCGTTCTTCAGCAACATGGCCAATATGGCCAGGCGCTTCGACGAAGCCGGAGCCGACGCGCTCGTGCTCTTCAACCGCTTTTATCAGCCGGATATCAACCTCGAAGAATTGGAGATTGAACCGAACGTCCTGCTGAGCACGCCCCAGGCCCTGCGGCTTCCCTTAACCTGGATCGGCATTCTCTTCGGCCGCATTCGTCCCAACCTGGCGGCAACCAGCGGCGTGCACGGCCCGCAAGATGTGATCAAGTTGCTCATGGTCGGCGCCGACGTGACCATGCTCTGCTCCGCGCTACTCCGCAATGGCATCGGCCATCTCAGCATTGTGGAAAATGGCGTGCGCGAATGGCTGGAGAAGAACGAATACGAATCCGTGCGGCAGATGAAAGGCAGCATGAGCCAACTGCGCTGCCCCGATCCCTCAGCCTTCGAACGCGCGCAGTATATGAAGGCAGTCAAAAGCGCGCAGCACGTCAAACTTTCAAGCCGCGAAGCCTGGAAGGTTCTTGCGGGCGACTAAGCGTCAAGGCCCTCGGAACGACAAGCTTCGGGCGGCACGACCGTGGGGCACGACCGTGAAAGAGCGGCGCTTCAGCGCCGCGCTCAGCGGCCTAAACAAAAGGAACAGGACTTTAGCCACTGAGCCGCGCAAAACAGCCGAGGACCAAGCGGTGATCGAATGGCCCCCGGACCGATATTCCAACACACACCTTCGCCGCTACTTCGCCTGCAGCGACTCGATGTACTTGGTAAGGTTCGCCACGCGTTGCTGTACCTCGCCCTCATGCCCCTGGCTCATACCCCAAAACAGCCGACCCCACACCGGCATATCTTTTGAACCGTGCGCGGGAACCGCAGCATCGCCGCGAATGGACGCGGAAACTTTCATGCTGGGAAACTTCCCGCCGTTGTTCTTGCTGAGCATGGTCAGGTCAATGGGAGCAGTTTTCAATGCGCTTGCTGCGGGGCCATTGCCCTTGCCGTCGACGCCATGGCAAACCGCGCAATAGGACTTGTACATTTCCGGTCCGGACGCGGCTGACGTAGCCTTCATTGGAACATGCTCTACCACTTTTCCCGATTGGCCCTGCGTTTGATCCTGCGCAGCGGCCGCACAGGTGAGAATGATCAGCGCCACAAACAATGAACCTAATCTCTTTCTAGACATCCTGTTCTCCTTTCACAACAGCCCTTTCTAACGCACATTTCTAACCTGTGCTGTGACAGTTGTCACAAGCTGCTGTATTTCGCAACACCAGGGGATTGTCAGCTTAGAAACGAATCACAAAAATCTGTGGCGCGACCACTCTTTGTGTTAGCCCTCACCAACGACGGTGACTTCCATCACATCACTTTGTCCACGCCACACAGCATAATCACATTTCGAATTTCGGGAGTGCTCCAACACTCCTTAAGTGTGGGGGAACCGTGGCAAAAGGACGAGTCTCCATTGTTGTTGAGCGCTGCAAGTCTTGCGGCTTCTGTATCGAGTTTTGTCCCACCCATGTGCTGGCCTTTTCTTCCGCCTTCAATGCCAAGGGGTATCACCTGCCCCATGTCGTGCATCCGGAAAAATGCAGCGGATGCGATCTGTGCGGCATGTACTGCCCCGACTTCGCAATCTACGGAACGAAAGGCAACACGGGGAACAACAAGACCGGAGGCGAAAAATGAAAGCCGACCCTCGTGGCGTTCTAACCGGTGAGCACTTTATTGACGGCGACCACGCCTGTTGCGAAGGCGCCTTGGCAGCCGGAGCCAGCTTCGCGTCGGGATATCCGATTACGCCCTCCACAGAAATCGTGGAGCGCTTCGCCTCGCGCGTGCCAACCGTCGGCGGAACTTTTATTCAGATGGAAGATGAACTGGCTGCATCGATCACCTTGCAAGGCGCGGTCTGGGGCGGAGCGAAGGCGTTTACCGTAACCTCAGGCCCTGGCTTCTCGCTGATGATGGAGCACATCGGCTACGCAGCAATGACCGAGACGCCATGCGTATTCGTCGACGTGCAGCGCGGCGGGCCTTCGACAGGCTTACCGACGCTTCCCGCGCAAGCCGATATGATGCAGGCCCGCTGGGGCTCGCACGGCGACTACGCGGTGATCGCGCTCTGTCCGAATTCTCCCCAGGAATGTTTCGATCTCACGATCAAGGCTTTCAATCTCTCCGAAGAATTCCGCGTGCCCGTCATGTTCATGATGGACGAGGTGGTCGGGCACATGACGGAGAAAGTCGTCATTCCGCCCGCCGATCAGATTGAAGTCGTTCCCCGAAAGCATACGAAAAAATCCGTCGACGAATATCTGCCGTACGGAACCAACGGCGACATGGTGCCAGAAATTGCCCACGCGGGTGAAGGCTACAAGTTTCACGTTACCGGACTGACGCACGACGAACGCGGCTATCCCGACATGACGCCGCAAACGCAGGACAAGCTGGTTCGCCGGCTGCAAAACAAAATTCGCAGCGCCGCTGACCGCATCGCTATGTTCGAAGAGGACCATATCGAGGACGCGGATGTAGTCGTCATCTCGTACGGGATTACTTCCCGCGTGGCGCAGCGCGCGATCGATGCTGCTCGCCAGCGCGGCCTGCGGGTCGGTAAATTACGTCTCATCACGGTCTGGCCTTTTCCAGAAAACAAGATTCGTGAACTCGCGAAAAAAGTGAAAGCGTTCGTCGTTCCCGAACTCAATCTCGGGCAGATGGCGCTGGAAGTGGAGCGGGCGGCGAATGGCCAGGCGAAAACCTACTGCATAACCCACGCCGGCGGCGGCGTGCATAATCCCGAAGACATTCTCAAGGCGATCGTGGAGGCAAGCCGATGAGCACGGACCTGATCGATGTAGTCAATCCCGTTGAGCCTTTTCTGCGAAGCGACCGCATGCCCCACATCTGGTGCCCGGGCTGCGGCATCGGCACCACGGTGAATTGCTTTGCCCGCGCGCTGATCGAATCGAAAATCGATCTCGATTCGCTCGCGCTGGTTTCCGGCATCGGCTGCACGGGCCGCGTGGCAGGATATGTGAAGCTCGATTCTTTCCACACCACGCACGGCCGCGCCATTCCCTTCGCCACCGGTCTAAAGTTAGCGAATCCCAAGCTGAACGTCGTGGTCTATTCCGGTGACGGCGATCTCTCGGCCATCGGCGGCAATCACCTGATCCACGCCGCCCGCCGCAACATCGATCTCAAAGTCATCTGCGTCAACAATTTGATCTATGCCATGACCGGCGGCCAAACCGCCCCGACAACTCCCGACCATGCGACGACCTCAACCAACCCCTACGGCACGTTCGAGCCCGCCTTTAACCTGCCGCACCTGGTGGAAGCGGCCGGAGCCGTGTATGTGGCGCGATGGACTACCTTCCACGTTCGCCAGCTCGCACGCTCGATTAGTGAAGCCTTCCAGAAGAAAGGATTTTCATTCATCGAAGTGATCTCGCCCTGCCCCACGCTTTACCAGCGCCGTAACAAGCTTGGCGATGGGCTCGCCACAATGAAGTACTACAAAGAGAAAAGCAAAGTCCGCCACGGCGCGCCGACACGCGAAGTAGGGCTGACCATCGACGGCGAGATCACCGTCGGCAAGTTCGTCGACTGCGACCGCCCCGACTATCAGACGATGATGCGCGCGCAGTTCGTGCACTCGCTCGGCGACAGATTTGTGGATCTTCCCTACGCAAAAGAAGCGGAGACCGTATGCAGCTAACTGAGATTCGCATTGCAGGCTTCGGTGGGCAGGGAGTCATCCTCTCGGCCATGGTGCTGGGCAAGGCCGCCTCGATTTTCCAGCGCGGCTACGCAACCGTTACACAAAACTTCGGGCCGGAGGCGCGCGGCGGCGCGTGCAGCGCTCAGCTCATCTTGTCCGATATGCCGGTGCTGTATCCCTACGTCACGCAGCCGGACATTCTCGTTGTCATGTCGCAGGAGGCCTACACCCGTTTCGGCCCCGAGTTGAAAGACGGTGGCACGTTGATCGTGGAACAGGATCTGGTGCGCGTTTCAGAGATCGACAAGAAAAAAGAAATCAAGGTCTACAGCGTGCCTGCGACCCGCATCGCCGAAGAACTCGGCAAGAAAATGGTTTTGAATTCTGTAATGGTTGGATTCTTCACTGCACTCACTCACCTGTTGGACGTCGAAGCAGTTCGCAAGTCTGTTGCGAGTTCCGTTCCAGCAAACTTTCGAGATTTGAATCTGCAGGCCTTTCAAAAAGGCTTCGAGTATGGCACGGCGGCCTTGGCCGATTTTCCGAACAAGGCCGGCTCGCTATTGGAACTGCAGTACTCGGCAGAGTGAGAAGATCTTGATCGTTGAACCCGCAATTCCTCTTGCCCGCTGACTAAACCTGCATCCAGGACCGGAAGCGGAAGTCCGCGCCCGTTACCTGAAATTTTTTAACTCTCTCTTATTGGAATTCCCCGCCGTCGAGAATACACTTGCCTGTAGTTCTCGACCGGGCTCAGCAGACGAGACAGGAGTTGTCTTGACCTCGGCAAGGACAGGTCTTCTGGAACGGCAAGCGCATTCCGCGGCACAAGCATCCGCCCCTGCATCGGCTAACGAAAGGTACGGACTGGATGCGCTCTTCCATCCCCGCTCAGTCGCGGTAATCGGAGCAACAGAGCGTCCCGACACGGTAGGCCGCACCGTCCTGCAGAATCTCCTCCATCCGCATTTCCACGGAAAAGTCTATCCGGTGAATCCGCAGCACGCCGAAGTACTGGGCGTGAAGGCCTATAAGAGCGTGGGCGAGATACCGGAGCGGGTTGATCTCGCCGTTCTCGCAACCCCCGCCCAAACCATTCCCGGGTTGATCGGCGAATGCGTGGACGCTGGCGTGAAGTCAGTCGTCGTTATCTCCGCCGGATTCCGCGAGCGCGGCGCTGAGGGCGCAGCGCTGGAACAGAAAATTCGCGAGCAGCTCGATCGCGGCTTGATGCCGTTGATTGGACCGAATTGCCTCGGCATCATGACTCCCGCGGCTGGTCTGAACGCGACCTTCGCCAAAGATCTTCCCAAAGTAGGCAGCGTCGCGTTCCTCAGTCAAAGCGGCGCACTGCTTACCGCGATTCTCGACTGGAGCGCGCGCGAGCAGGTCGGTTACAGCGCTATCGTCTCCACGGGGTCGATGCTCGATGTCGGCTGGGGCGACCTCATCTATCACTTCGGCGACGATCCCCACACGAAAAGCATCCTGATTTACATGGAGTCGGTGGGTGATGCAAGGTCATTTCTCACCGCTGCCCGCGAGGTCGCGCTCAGCAAGCCGATTATCGTGATCAAAGTCGGACGCTCCGAAGCCGCCTCCCGCGCCGCGGCATCCCACACGGGAGCGCTCACGGGAAGCGACGAAGTTCTGGACGCCGCCTTCCGCCGCAGCGGCGTTCTCCGCGTGCACAACATCGCCGATCTTTTTTATATGGCGGAGACGCTGAGCAAGCAGCCGCGCCCCGTCGGCCCCCGACTCACGGTTCTAACCAACGCCGGCGGGCCGGGCGTGCTGGCGACGGATTCCCTGGTCGCGAACGGCTGCGAGCTAGCTGTTCTATCCGACGACAGCATGCAAGCATTGAATTCATTCCTGCCGCCGCACTGGAGCCACAACAATCCTGTCGACGTGCTCGGCGACGCCGATTCCGACCGCTACGGCAAGGCCATCGAGATTACATCGAAAGATCCGAACAGCGATGGACTGCTAGCCATTCTTTGTCCGCAAGGCATGACGAATCCCTCCGACATCGCCGACCGCCTCAAAAACTACGCGACCTCGACCGGCAAGCCGCTGCTGGCTTGTTGGATGGGCGGAGTGAGCACTGCCGACGGAGTCAGGATTCTCAACAACTCCGGAGTCCCGACCTTCGCTTTTCCCGACACCGCCGCCCGCGCCTTCAGCTATATGTGGCGCTACACCTATAACCTGCGCGCTCTTTACGAGACGCCAAGCCTCACGGATGGTCCCGAGCTTAACCAAGCGGCCCGGGACGGTGTCCGGCAGATCATCGAGAAAGTGCATGCAAGCGGCCGCACCCTGCTGAACGAATTCGAATCCAAGCAGCTTTTGTCTTTCTACGGCATCCCAACCGCGGAGACGCGAATCGCGCGAAGTGAAGACGAAGCGGTCAGTCACGCGCGCGAAATCGGTTTCCCGGTCGTACTGAAAGTCTTCTCGGAAACCATCACCCACAAAACCGATGTTGGCGGAGTCAAGCTGAACCTGATCAACGAGGATGCAGTTCGAGGTGCATATCGATCCATCCAGTCCTCAGTCGCGCAGAAAGCCCAAGCCAGCGACTTTGGCGGAGTAACAGTGCAGCGAATGGTAAAGCTGGATGGCTACGAACTGATTCTCGGCAGCAGCATCGATCCGCAGTTTGGGCCCGTGTTGTTGTTCGGTTCGGGCGGGCAGCTTGTCGAAGTTTACAAGGATCGCGCCCTCGGCCTTCCCCCGCTGAATACGACGCTCGCCCATCGCATGATGGAGCAGACGCATATTTTTCGCGCGTTCAAGGGCGTGCGCGGAAGAAAGCCGATCAGTTTGCCTGCGCTCGAAAGCTTGCTGGTTCGCTTCGGTCAACTGGTTGTCGAGCAGCCGTGGATTTCAGAAATCGACATCAATCCGCTTCTCGCCTCGCCGGAACGGCTCCTGGCGCTCGATGCGCGGGTCGTGCTGCATAGCCAAACCGTGCACGCGGATCAACTGCCGCAGCCTGCTATCCGGCCCTATCCTTCGCAGTATGTGTGGCAGTGGAAAATGAAAGACGGAACCGACGTGACGATTCGTCCCATCCGTCCCGAGGACGAGCCGTTGATGGTGAAATTTCACGGCACACTTTCCGAGCGCACCGTCTACCTGCGTTATTTTTCTCCGCTCAGCCTGCGCCGCCGAATCGAGCATGATCGCTTGCTGCGCATCTGCTTCGGCGGTTATGACCGCGAGATGGTTATAGTCGCTGACAGCAAAGATACCAACGCCAACGAGCATCGCATTCGCGGCGTGGGCCGTCTGAACAAACTTCGCGGCGGAAGAAACGAAGGAGAAGTAGCGGTGCTGGTCTCCGATCAGTACCAGAACCAGGGCCTAGGCACGGAACTCGTGCGCCGCTGCATTCAGATTGCCCGCGAAGAAAAATTGGTTCGCGTGGTGGCGGAGTTGCTGCACGACAACGTGGGCATGCAGAGAATCTTCAAGCACTTCGGCTTTACCTTCGGCCCGATTGAAGAGTCGGAATCCTTTACGGCGTCTCTCACGCTGTGAAGGTAAACGATCGGCCAATTGATGAATCTTATTACTTGATGAAAGTGCAGGCACCCGTATGGACGCATTATTCTTGCATCGACTTCATTTCGCTTTTACGGTCACGTTTCACTATCTTTTTCCGCAATTGACCATGGGATTGGCGCTGCTCATCGTGGCGCTCAAGACCCTGGCCATTCGCAAGAAAGACGAGCATTACAACGAAGCGGCGCGTTTTTGGGCGAGAATTTTCGCGGTCAACTTCCTCCTCGGTGTGGTCACCGGCATTCCGATGGAATTCCAGTTCGGCACCAACTGGTCGCAGTTCGCGCGCACCACGGGGGGAGTGATCGGTCAGCCGCTAGCCATGGAGGGCGTGTTTTCCTTTTTCCTCGAGTCCGCTTTTCTCGGCCTATTTCTTTTCGGTGAAAAGCGCTTGTCCGCCTGGGGACACTGGGCCGCCGCTTTTCTCGTCTTCGTCGGTTCATGGATTTCCGGATTCTTCATCATCGTGACCAACGCGTGGATGCAGCATCCCGTCGCCTACCGCGTTCTTCCCAACGGAGTCTATGAAGTCACCAGCTTTTGGGCGCTTCTGACCAATCCCTGGGCGCTGCTGCAGTATGCGCATAACATGTCCGGCGCAGTCATCACAGGAGCGTTTGTGATGTCTTCGGTTGGAGCGCTATACCTGCTCGAAAACCGCTTCTCCGAGTACGGAAAAATCTTTGTGCGTGTCGGTGTGACCGCGGGCGTAATTGCCTGCGTCACGCAAATCTTCCCGACGGGCGATCTGCACGGCCGCTACATGGCGAAGCATCAGCCCGCCGCGGTTGCGGCCATGGAGGGCCTCTTCAGCTCGCAGAAAGGCGCGCCGATCGTGCTTATGGGCCAGCCCGATGAAGTGACGCAGCATATCGATAATCCGATCGCCGTCAATAATGTGCTGAGCTTTCTGATTTACGGCACCACCAAGGCTGAAGTCGAAGGCCTGGATCAAATTCCACGCGAGGATTGGCCGTCACCGTTGCCGCTTTTGTTTTACAGCTATCACATCATGGCCGGACTCGGTACTTACTTCGCGCTGCTGATGGTGGTAGCGGCGTTTCTGTTGTGGCGCGGCACACTTTTCGAAACGCGCTGGGCTCTTTGGCCGTTGCTGCTGAGCTTTCCGCTTCCTTATATCGCGAATACAGCTGGATGGATGACCGCGGAAATCGGCCGCCAGCCATGGGTCGTGTACGGCCTCATCCGCGTGTCGCAAGGCTATTCGAAATACGTGTCAGCAGGAAACGGTTTATTCACCCTGCTCGGATTCATGGGAATGTACACGATACTTTCTATTCTTTTTGTGATTCTGGTTTATCGCATTATCGATCTCGGGCCGGTTGTCGAAGGGAGAATGCCTAAACCGGAAACCGCCTCGGTGCTGGCTTGAGATTCGCTTGAGGAGGTACCAAAGGAGTGAAAGATGGGATTCATATGGTTTTGGCTTGTAGCAATCATGATCGTCGGCTATGTCGTGCTCGACGGTTTCGATCTCGGGGTGGGAATTCTGCACGTATTTGTTGCCCGCACCGAAGAAGAGCGGCAAATCATGATCCGCAGCATTGGCCCGGTGTGGGATGGCAACGAAGTATGGCTGCTGGCCGGCGGGGGCACACTTTATTTTGCATTCCCGCTACTCTACGCATCGGCGTTCAGCGGATTCTACCTGGCACTGATGATCGTGCTATGGCTGTTGATCATGCGCGGAGCCGCCATCGAACTGCGCATGAAAATTGAAGTTGCCGTGTGGAGGACTTTCTTCGACGGCGTCTTCTTCATTTCGAGTGCATTGCTTGCGATCTTCTATGGCGCAGCGCTGGCCAATGTAATTCGCGGCGTGCCCCTGCAAGCCGACGGCTATTTTTTCCTGCCACTCTGGACGAACTGGACCATCGGCGCGCACCCGGGAATTCTCGATTGGTACACGGTTATTGGTGGACTGGTTGCTCTGGTTGCGCTCGCACTCCACGGCGCTCTCTATCTGGTGGTAAAAACGGAAGGCGAATTGCAGCTGCGCACACGGGCAACCGCGCGCCGTTTGTGGGTGGGCCTGTTGCTTTTGACGGTTGTCAGCCTGCCAGCCTCAATGATCGCTCGTTCCGATACGCTAACGAACTATAAGAGCTATCCAATCGCCTTTGCGGTTCCGGTCGTCGTTTTGCTCGCGTTATTCGGGATGATCTACTTCTGCCGCAAAGCAGCCGATCGCAATGCCTTCGCCTGCTCCTGCATTTATCTGGCAGTGATGCTCGTCGGCGCAGCCATAGGGTTGTATCCGCGATTGTTGCCCGCAACCACCGATCCCATGTATGACATTACGATTGCCAAGGCTCTCTCCGGCCCGCACACGCTGCACGTGGGATTGATCTGGTGGTCGTTTGGAATGGCGCTGGCCGTGAGCTACTTCGTATTCGTATATTGGATGTTTCGGGGCAAGGTCTCGCTGGGCGCAGGCGGCTACGAGCACTGAAGCCCGGCCGTATGCCATGAGGGAATCTGGCGCCTGTCATGCTTGAGTGTAGGAGTGGGAGCGCAGCGACCCATCCCGCAGTCGACGCGCATCCCTACGTTATGCTCTTTTCTGCGCCGCCGCAGACTTGGCTTGCCCGGCGCGCTCAGCCTCAATGCGCGCAATCTGCTTCCGCAACCACGTCGTCAGCGCTTCTTCCAGCTTTTCCTGCGTGCCATAGCCGTAGAAGGAGTTCACAGTCTCTCCGTCCGACGTGATCGGAATGAAGCGGCAGGGGACGATTTCCTCCTGCCGTTCCTTAGGAACAAATTGCATTAGCAAACATTCGTTGCAAGGATGCGGCCGCGCCGACTCGTTAAAGTTCAAGCAGCTAAGAGAATCCTCAAAAATGTAAGGAGGACGCCACGGCGTCCGTGGAGAACGCCCATATCCACCATCCTCGATGAATTTCAGCTCGAACTTGAGTACTTCGAGAACATCCCGCTGATCTTGGGCCATAGCACACCTCTTACACCGTAGCTTCGCAAAGTGCATCCCGGCACGCCATGATTCGCCTCACAGCCGCCTGTGATCGAGGTCACCTCGGAGTCCATGGCAAAGCCTCCAAAAACCCCGACAGCTGTCGTACAACGCGGGCGCAATTCTTTGCAACTAATTTACTAGTTGACCATCTGATATCTTGTACGTCCAATGTAAGGAAGGAGGGAGTGCTTGCCACCGCGGAAATCGGCAACGCTAACCGAAGCTGAGTTACGGCTCATGGAAGTGCTTTGGGATAAAGGCCCGGCGACCGTTCAGCAGTTGCTGGATGGGCTTGCCGAGAGGGCCCCCTTGGCCTACAACTCCGTACTGACAACGATCCGCATCCTTGAGAAAAAAGGGTACGTGAAGCACGAGAAGGACGGCCGTGCCTTCGTCTATTCGCCGTTGGTTCAACGCAAAGAGGCGACCCGTTCGGAGATTCGTCGCCTGGTGAGCCGTTTTTTTGGAGATTCTCAGGAATTATTGGTTTTGAACATCCTCGAAGATCGAGGCGTGGACGCGGCAGAACTCGACCGTCTGCGAAAGATGTTGCAGGAGAGCGAGTCGTGAGCCGAGTAACGAGCAAGCGGAAAAAGAAAGCGACTAATCGATAATGTTGGCCCAACATTGGCAAAGCGTGGCGGAGATGCTGGTCGGCAGAATGCTGAACGGCGTCGCGGAAGGCTTGATCATCGCACTCTGCGGCTGGTTGCTGCTGCGTGGCATGCGACGTCAGAATTCGAGCACGCGCTTCGCAGTCTGGCTCGCGACTTTGTTAGCAGTGGCCGCGCTCCCAGTAGCAATGCTCCGTGGCGCGTCTTCAAGCGGAGGCTCAACGACCGCAACGCGTTTCGCCTTTCTCCTGCCGGCTTCCTGGGCAACCGACGCCTTTTTCGTCTGGGCTGTGATCGCCGCTGCGGGACTGGCGAAAATCGTTTTCGGATTTTGGCAGCTGCACAAGCTTCGTAGAAGCTGTATCCCGCTGAATGAAACCGGGCTGCCTCCCGAGGTGCTTCGCGCTTTTGATGAGAACCGCTTCAATCGTCGCGTACTGATTTGTGCGTCAGACAAAGTTCGAGTTCCGGCTGCCATCGGTTTCATCAAGGCTGCGATCATAATCCCCACGTGGGCGTTAGAAGAACTTACGCCTGCGGAACTCAACGTCGTTGTTCTGCACGAATTAGCTCACCTGCGCCGATGGGATGACTGGACGAATCTCGCGCAGAAAATCGTAAGTGCGCTCTTATTCTTCCAGCCCGCAGTCTGGTGGATTGGCCGCAGCCTAGCCCGCGAGCGCGAAATGGCCTGCGACGATTTCGTCCTAGCCGCAACCTCGGATCATCGTGGCTACGCGCAGTGCCTGGTTTCCGTAGCAGAGAAAAGTTTTCTGCGTCGCGGCTTGGCCCTAGCGCAAGCCATGGCAGGGCGAATGCAACTGACAGCTCAGCGTGTAGCTCGCATCCTGCACTGCGCGCGCTCCACCGAAAAGCCGGCAACAAAAGTGTGGAAGCCCGCGGTGGCGCTCGTGACCGCGGTCTCGGCAGTGTGCCTCGTCTCTCTCGCTCATGAGCCGAACCTGGTTGCTTTCGACAATGGCAGCTCGGAGGGAACGGCCATCGCCGAAACCGCTCCGCACTTTAATGCGAGGGTGATGCCCACAAGCTTCACGACGCGCAGCGACAATAACGTTGCTCTGGAGAAGCCCATGGCAAAAATCTCTCTGGCGAAGCACGTTGCGCACCGCCATGCTGCAGTGGCAGCGACGTCAGTCGTGGCGAGCACGGAGCATCCGCCGATGTACGTAATTAATGCCTACGCTGGCGCAAGCGTCCATGCGACGGTTCCCCACACCGTGTTGGTCATCATGCAAAGCAACCAAGTAGACGCCTACGGACGCATTTGGAACGTTAGTGTATGGCAATTGACTGTCTATCATCCTGATCAATCCGCAGGTCAGCAGGTCCGGAAAGGAGTTCCGCCGAAGTCGACATAAGCAACAGCAGCGTGTGCAAAAATTTTTTGTCTTAACAAACTAAATATTTAGTTGTTCGAGATCACGACTCAACTTTAAGGAGAGAACACGAACATGAAAAACTGGCTCACAAACAACCTTTTGACCCGCCGCTTGATTGTCCCCGCTTTGGCAATCGTTATGGCGTTGTCATTAGGCACCTACGAAATCGTCAAACCGGCGTACGCCAAGGGAGCAGCCGTATCTCCTACCGCCGAGCCGCTCGACCCCAACAGTGTCAGTGCATTGCTCTCACTCGATCAGGCAATGGAAACGCTGGCCGCGCGCGTCACGCCTGCAGTGGTCAACGTTGCAGTCACCTCGCGCTCGAAACCACAAATGACGGACGATCAGATGCAGCAATTCCAGCAGGACTTGCCGCCGATGTTCGCGCCGTTTTTCAACCACCAGTTCCACCAACAGCCGCAGATTGAACACGGCATCGGCAGCGGCGTGCTGATCTCTCCCGACGGTTACATCGTCACCAACAATCACGTCATCGATGGGGCGGTCGATATTCGCGTGACTCTAAAGGATCGCCGCATTCTTCCCGCCAAGCTGATCGGCGCTGACAAGCTCACCGATCTCGCGGTAATCAAAATCAACGGTACGGATCTTCCCAATGCTCCCTGGGGCGATTCGACCCAGTTGCGGCCCGGAGAAACTGTTCTCGCCTTCGGCAATCCGTTTGGTTTTAACTTCACGGTCACGCGCGGAATCGTAAGTGCGTTGAATCGTCCGAATCCGTTCTCGCAGAACCGCCGTGCGCCCGGCAGCTTCATTCAAACCGATGCGGCCATCAATCCCGGCAACTCCGGCGGACCGCTGGTCGATGCTCGAGGTGAAGTAATCGGCATCAACACGTTCCTGGTTTCCTCTTCTGACAGCTTCTCGGGCATGGGCTTCGCGATCCCTACTCAGATCGTGCGTCCTACGGTCGAAGCTCTCATCCGTGACGGCAAGGTTCGCCACGGCTACATGGGAATCGGCATCAGTGACGTGACTCCCGACAACGCCAAGTTCTTCCATGTGGAGAACAATGAAGGCGCGGTGATCACGCAAGTTGAAGACGGTTCTCCCGCCTCGAAAGCTGGATTGAAAGTCGGCGACGTAATCGTGAAGGTTAACGGCGAAACAGTCAGCGATGCCAGCCAGCTTCAGATCGAAGTCGGACAAGAACAGCCCGGCACGACCATCAAGCTGGAAGTGCTGCGCGACGGCAAGAATGAAACCATTCCAGTCACGCTAGAAGAAATGGGCAGCCGCGATGACGGCACGAAAGAAGCCTCGAACGGCAACAAGCCGCGTTGGGGCCTCGGACTCGAAGATCTGACTCCGGATGTGCGTCAGCAGATCCAGGTATCAAGTGATCTCCACGGTGCAGTCGTGGAGCAAGTGCAACCCGGCAGCCCCGCCGATAATGCCGGCTTGCAGCGCGGGGATGTGATCACGGAAGTCGATCGCAAACCCGTACGCAGCGCCGAGGACGTGCAGAAAGCGTTAGCTGCGGTACCGAAAGGCCAGGACGCGCTGGTGCTCGTTTGGTCCAACGGAGGCAGTACGTTCCGCGTGCTGCATTCGGCGGAGGGTGCGCCGGGTATGTAAGAGTAATTGTCAACCGCCGTAAGGGTGCCCCATTTCTCGCGCATCTTTGCGCGAGAAGTGGGGTTTTTGTCTTGGAAATACCTCGCGCCGGCGGCTATTTTCGTCTAAGACGAAACACGATCCCAGCCCCAATCCGCAAATTGTTCTCTCGATCGTTCAGGCCATTCGGCAATCTCGTCATGAAGTACTCAGCCTGTATGGGACGAACGGAGACGTCTCGAGACAGGTTGAAATCGATACCTCCGCCCGCCGTCATCGCAAAGTTATTTTGGTCTCCCGAAAGGCCAATCCCCGAGGTTGTGGCAATACCTCCGAACAGAACCTGAGCAAATGGCGTAATCTTGCCGTGCCTCCAATTCACTCGCGGTCCAAAAAGATAGGTAAACGCTCCTCCGACTAACGCGCCGTTTACCGTACTGGTCGCCCCATAGCCCGCCAGATCTCCCACCGCGCCGAGCCAGCGGTTGGCGTTATATTCAATTTGGCCGCCTCCGCCGTTTGCATTGAATGCCTGCGCGGGGGGAACTCCCGGAAGGTTGGCATTTATATAAAAGCGCGCGTAGTAGTATCCGCCGTATAGTTCGACTTTTGAAATTTCTTCCTGGGCTTTCGCCAGCCGCACAGTTCCAAACAGCAAAAGCAACAGAACCAGCGTCATCGGCCTGGTCATGGCTTTTCCACCCCCTTCAATGAACCTCTCTGAAGTTGGAGGAATCATACCCGACGCCTACAGTCCACTTGTCAACGCTTGCATCGCGGGAGATAGGTCAAAGACGCCCCTTGGAGTCTGAATCATCGCCCTTCGGGTGTTATCCTAGTTGAGATCACTTCCCCAAGAGACCTTTCCCTTTCATGCCCAGCGCAAACTCACCCAGCGATACTCCAACTTCTCAACCTTCAACCGAGCCAACTGAATCCTTCGGCGCTTTGCTCTCGCAATATGAAAAGAGCCACACACAGCGACGCGAAGATGGCAGCAAGCAGTTGCAGGGAACCGTAATTGCGGTCTCTGCGGATTCGGTTTATCTCGACATTGGCTTCAAAAGCGAGGGCATCCTTCCGCTGGCTGATTTTCAGTCCGCGAACGAAACTGTGAAGCCCGGCGATAAGCTGGCAGTTTCTGTCCGAGGCCGCGATCCAGAAGGCTACTACCAACTCACTCGCGCGAAGGTGGAGCGGCCAAAAGACTGGGCCGCGCTCGAAAAGGCCTTCGCCGACAAAGCGACCATCGTAGGCACCGTAACCGGCGTAATCAAAGGCGGCCTGAGCGTCGATATCGGCGTGCGCGCCTTCATGCCAACCTCGCGCAGCGGCATTCGCGATGCCAACGAAATGGTGAAACTGGTCGACCAGGAAATCATGTGCCGCATCATCAAGCTCGATGTTGCGGATGAAGATGTAGTCGTCGACCGCCGCGCGGTTCTGGAAGAGCAGGAGCGTTCCGCCAAAGACCGCCGCTACTCCCAGATGAAAGAAGGCGACACGATGACCGGCACTGTTCGCAGCCTCACGGACTACGGCGCGTTCATCGATCTCGGCGGAGTCGATGGCCTGCTGCACGTCAGCGATATTTCGTGGAGCCGCGTGAACAAACCGGCAGACGTGCTGGCGGTAGGTCAGTCCGTCGACGTGAAAGTGTTGAAGATTTCAACGGAAGGCGAGAAGCGCCGCATTTCCATAGGCATGAAGCAACTGCAGCCGCATCCCTGGGACACGGTCGCGGAAAAGTACAAGTTGGGCGAACGCGTTCGCGGAACCGTAACCCGCGTAGCCGATTTCGGCGCGTTCGTAGAACTCGAGCCCGGAATCGAAGGCCTGATCCATGTTTCCGAAATGTCATGGGGAAAAAAGCTGCGCAGCGCCAGCACCATCGTTAAACCCGGAGAGACGGTGGACGCAGTGATTCTCGGCTTAAATGTACCCGAGCGGCGAATGTCGCTGGGTTTGAAACAAGCGCTCGGAGATCCCTGGACGGATGCAGCGCAGAAATACGCTGTAGGTTCCGTGGTCGAAGGCCCAGTCGTGAGCATCCAGAAATTCGGCGCCTTCGTACAACTCGCCGAAGGCGTGGAGGGAATGATTCACATCGGCGACATGAGCGCCGAGAAGCGGATTAACCATCCGCAGGAAGTGGTCAAGCTCGGCCAGTTGGTGACGGCGCAAGTGCTCGCCGTCGATACGGAAAAACGCCAGATGCGCCTAGGCATGAAGCAACTCGTACCCACTGGTTTGGACGAATATGTCGCGGAGCACAAAGCGGGCGATGTCGTCAACGGCCGAATCATGGAAGTTTCCAACGGACAAGCGCAAGTGGAGTTGGGAGAAGGCATTCACGCTCTATGCCGTACCGATTCGCCGAAGGCGGCGGCTCAAGCTGCAGGAGAATCATCCCCCCAAGCCGGGAAACCAGATCTCTCGTCCCTCGGTTCCATGTTGCAGGCGCGCTGGAAGGGTGGAAACGCGGCCACTACTTCCAAGCCGGAATCTCTTCGCGCCGGGCAGATTTTGAAATTCCGCATTGTGAAGTTAGACCCAGCAGCGAAGAAGATCGAAATCGAACTCGCATAGATCGCCTCGCTCTTACTCGCTGATCGACGAAAGAACCTCGAAAAATCCGGCGGGGGTTGCTATCCGCAATGAAGTCCTCGATTCCACCGCCTTGGTGAAATGTTTTGTGTTGTGCGTCAGCAGCCAATCCGGATGGCTGGCCATCGCCGAGAGCAGCACGGGAACGTCCGCCTCATGTCGCATCAAATGCCGATTGGATTTAACATCGCCCAGCTTCGGATAAGGAACCAACTCTGGTTTGGCCAGCTTAATCAGGCGCCGATAATCCTCGATCAGACGCTCGCCTGCGGAAGGTGACAAACGCTGAGAGTGAAGTAGAAGATTCTCCTCAACCTCGTCGCGAATAACTTCCGCCAGCACTAGCTTGCAGACGTCCGCCGCGCATAGCGACAACGTTGCTTTGTCGAGTCCCCACGCAGCGACAATTCCCCCCATCAAAACATTTGAGTCGAGAAACAGCCGAAGCTTTCGTGGGCGAGCCACTAGCTGCTGTGATTGGAGCCGGCATTGCGCCGCGCGCGAGCCCCACGCTTCTTGCCGTAGCGACGCTGGTAAATACGCTGGCGAACCTCAGGAAGGGTAGCCAGTACTTCTTCCGTCTCAAGACCCGCAGACGTCAGCTGCGAGCTTATTCGCCGGCACAATTGCTCAAATCGCCTCTGTTCCGGCAGAAGCAAGAGACCGTCGCCAATCCGCAGCACAACAAAGGGAGCCCCTCTCCCGAGCCCAAGATCCTCGCGGAATTCTTTAGGAACTGTAAGCTGACCCTTTTCGCCGATCCTGGTCGACGACAGGTATTCAATGGTAGAAGTGAGAGTGACCATCGTAGGAAAATCCTACCACAAGCGAGCCGCTTAAGAAAGATCGCTGGCAGGCAGCCGATTAATCCATCTCCCGCATCCGCTCTTCCTGAAAAGCCTCTCTCGTTTGCATTCCCGATGCTCCACCGGCCGAGGATTCATCCTTCTTCTTCTGCCAGTCTGACTCCGCGAGCACAGTAATCGCTTCCAGTTTCTTTTTCTTCAATCGAGCGTTGATGGCGGGCAGGTCTTTCTGTGCCGTCTTTTGGAAATCGTCGATCACATCCTGCAACTCATGTCCCAGCGACTCCGTCCGCGCCGCCTGATAATCCGTCGGCTTGCCGTCGTATCCGGTCACGGCGCCATAAAGTTGCCCCAAATGTTCGCGAATTCGTTCTTCACCCGTAATCATGCCGCCTTCTTTCGTGGCGACAATCTTCGAACGCAGTGCATCACAATCGGTGGCGAGCTGTTGTAATTGCTTGCGCAATGCATCTTTCTCGCCGAGCTTCGCCGCCCGCGCATTCGCCGCATCGCGCACCTCTTCGATCGCAACAACGCCGTACGTCATGTGCTCGAGTTCCCGATACAGCTTCATGGAAAGATCAAATTGCGCCCGCCGCTCGTCCATTCCATACTTCGCCCGCGGATCGATCCCGACGTTCAGTTGCTCCGTATAAGTCAGATCGCCTTTGGTTAACTTCACTGTGTAGGTGCCCGGCAGCACACGCGGCCCCTGCGCAGCCTCAAACAATGCCGAAGCTGCCGGCGCGACCGCAGGGGGCTTGATATGCATCGACCAACTGGCGCGATTCAATCCGCGATGCTTGCTGCCAGCGATCGTGTCCACCAGCTTGCCATCCTGATCGAAGATTTCGATTTTCAGATCGCCGAAGATATGCCGCCCCTTCTGGTAGTAAGTAATCTGCGCCTCCGTGGGACGGCTCCGGCCATGAAAGCTTTCATCTCCCTCGGGCCATCCGCCGAACGTTTCGAAATACTGCACCGTCGGCCGCCCTTGCAGGAACGTGGCATCCTTCGCCATCACTTCAGGAGTCAGTGCGCGGAGCGGCGAGATATCGTCGATAATCCAGATACCGCGCCCATGCGTTGCCAAAACCAAATCGGACTCACGCGCTTGGAGCACAATGTCATCCACCGGCGCAGCCGGGAAATTGTTTCCTTTGTACTGCGCCCACCGCTGCCCGCCGTCCACCGAAATCCATAATCCAAACTCGGTGCCCAGAAACAGCACGTTAGGACTTACAGTGTCTTCCTTGATCACGTGAGCGAAGCCACGGACGCGGTTCTGCTGCACCGGCAGTGCAGTCCACGTTTTTCCATAATCAGTGGTCTTGTACAGATACGGCTGCATATCGCCAAAAGTGTGACGGTCGAAGGTCGCGTAGGCAGTGGCGTCATCGAAGCGGCTCGCCTCGATCGTCGACACCCACGAGTTCTTTTCCAACCCGCTAACGTTCGCGATGACGTTTGTCCAGGTCTTAGCGCCATCGCGCGTGACCTGCACATTTCCGTCATCCGTGCCAACCCAGATGACCTGCCCGTTCTTCGGCGACTCCGAAATCGAATAAATCGAGCAGTGCATTTCCGCGGACGAGTTGTCGATTGTCACGCCGCCCGACTCCTCCTGTTTTTCCTTCTCCGGATCGTTCGTCGTCAGGTCGGGAGAAATTCGATCCCACGACTGCCCGTGATCGCGCGAACGAAAAAGAAATTGCGCGCCGATATACAGCGTCCCTTTTTCGTTCGGGCTCATGTGAATCGGCGTGTTCCAATTGAAGCGCAGCTTGCCCTCGTTGTAATTCGGCCACGGATGAAGGTCGCGAATCTCGTGCGTGTAGCGGTTCACGCGCCCAATCTCCCCGCCCTGCGCTTCGGCATAAATGTAATCCGGATCGGACGTGTCTTCGAACATCCAGAAGCCGTCGCCGCCAAACATATTTTCCCAGCGAGAATTGGTCACGCCGCCGGGATACGACGAATCGCCCACCCACGAACTGTTATCCTGCAAGCCGCCGTACACGTGGTACGGATCGGCATTATCCACGCTGACGTGATAAAACTGCGACACCGGCAGATTCATTTGGTGCTTCCAGCGATTGCCGCCATCTTCGCTGCGCCACAAGCCGCCATCGTCTCCGGCGATTACGATATTCGTATTCTTCGGATCGATCCACACATCGTGAAAATCCCCGTGCGCCGCACTGGAAACCACGTTGAAGGTTTTGCCGCCGTCGTTGCTCAGCAAAAGGATTAGATCCGGCTTGAAAATCTTGTTCTCATCTTTGGGATCGACAATCAGATTGCCGAAGTAAAACGGCCGCCAGACCATGTAGTTGCTCGCATCCAGCTTGGACCAGTTTGCTCCGCCGTCGTCCGAGCGATATAACCCGCGCCCTTTTTCCGCTTCGATGTTCGCGTAAACAACATTCGGTTTCGACTCGGCGACCTGGATCGCGATGCGTCCATACGGCTTGGGCGGCAAGCCTTTGGCGTTCTTCTCGCTGATCTCATTCCATGTGGCGCCGCCATCGGTCGATTTGAAAATTCCGCTGCCCGGCCCGCCGGAGCGGAACGTCCACCCTTTGCGCCGGAAATCCCACATCGCGGCGTAAATCGTCTTCGGCTCCTGCTTGCTGCGCGCAATCATGGCGCAGCCGCTCGAACCATTCGCTCCCGCCAAAACTTTATTCCAACTCTTGCCGCCGTCGGTGGTCTGGTAAACCCCGCGCTCGTCGTTGTCATCCCACAGATGTCCGGTCGCGCATACCAGCACATTATTGCTATCGGTCGGATTCACCAGAATTTTCGCAATGTGCTCGCTGTCCTTCAGGCCAACATTGGTCCAGTTCTCGCCGCCGTCGGTTGACTTGTACAGGCCGTCGCCCACCGACACACTGTTGCGCGTCCACGCTTCGCCGGTTCCCACCCAAACGTTTTTCGAATTCGAAGGATCGATCGCCACCGCTCCGATCGACTGCACAGCTTCGCGATCGAAAACCGGTTTGTAAGTCGTGCCGCCGTTCACCGACTTCCACACGCCTCCGCTCGCCGAGCCCACAAACACCGTGATGCGGCCCTTCTCATCCACCGCATCTACAGCGGCAATGCGCCCGCTCATGGTGGCCGAACCGACGTTGCGCGCGGGCAGACCCGAAACCGTGGCCGCGTCAAATCGATAAGGCGCCTGCGCGTCGGCGGGCGATGTCACGCACAGCGATGCTCCGAATAGGAGGATCCCTGTCCAGGCAGTACGTGTGGATGCTTTCATGTCGATAGAGTCCTTTTTGTGCAAGTGAATTTCTACAACGGTTCACCGTCGCTTGCGTGATCCCGAAGCCCGGCACAGTTCAGCCGGGGGAGGACCTTATGCCCAACGAAGGTTCGCGCAATGATGAGACCCTTCGCTGCGCCTGAAAAAGAGCTACGCTCACGATGACGCCATATAGACGAGCGCAGAAAACTCAGTGCACTCCCACCATTCCCGATTTTTTCTCTTCCGTTCTCAATGAGGCGGGCAGCGCAAAATCCGAGGGATCGATGGTCACATTCGCCTCCATCGTTCGAATGGTCGTGATCTGTTCATCCGGATGGTTTTTCGGTCCTTGCCCAATCGAAAACGGAAACATCACGCCGTTCACCGGCTTATACGATCCCAGGCTCACCACACGCTCGCGCACCGAGCCGCGAATGAACTGCTGGATGTCGCGCTGAATTTCGATGAAAGTGTCGGGGTCGAGGTAGTCGTAGATGAGATCCCCATTCTTCAGCGTGATCTTCAATCGCAATGCATCGTCGCCATCGACGGTGTCGTGCCCCAAAAACTCCACCGTGCTTCCTTTTTCTTTGTAATCGACGAGTGGACCCTCGAAGTCCGCGTCCAGCAACAGGTCGCGCAGATCGTCCTCGCCCATCAACTCGGGATCTTTCTTTCCGCCGAACGGCTGAATCTGCCAGCCCGTGGAGCCGTCGTAAGCCTGCACCGCAGTCATGCCTTGCAGCGAAAAAGTCTGCCGGATGAGGTTCGGCCGCTGGTTTTCCTGGCCCACGCTGGCGACAAATCCTTCGCCGCCCTCGAACTTGCCCGTCATGCGCAGGGTTTTAATGGCCTCGGATTTTCTCGATGCCGCCGCGCGCCTCAATATTCTTGGCGATCAGCTCGTCGGCGGTTTGCGCGTGGAGAACACTGGCGGGGATTATTTGGGTAACAGCAAGGCAGCAGGCGGCAATCAGCACTCTCACGGCATGACGCATGGAGCAGGCTCCTGTTTGTAGAGGAACGGGAAGAACCCGGGAAAACAAGAAACAGTACTGTACAGGGGAGTAGACGTGCGATTCAAGGGGGAGTGAGGTGAACTGGCCCACCTGTCGCCGCCCTTACTGGACACCACCACCGCTGAGGCAGCCCACAGCTGTGACGGCGTCGGCATAGGTGGGTCAGTTCGCCGCTATCCCACTAGCGGTAGGCCCGCTAGTGCGTGAAAGTAAAATTCAGCCCCGTAGTAAACACCACGTCATTATCCTTCGTACCCAACGGCGGGTTCGACACATAAAGATCGCTGCCCTGGTTCTGCCAGCCCAGCCATTTGCTGATCTTCGTCACCGTGCCGAAATCGAATTCTCCGCGATACTGTCCGCTATATCCACTCGACAAATCGGGATACAGATAAAACTTCTCCGTGATCACGGTGGTCTTTCCCGCTTTGTGCATCAACTCTTCGCCCAGCGTGAGCGCAGCGTAGCGATTGGTCACACCATAAGACATGAAAGTGGGCGGAGTCGTAATTGGAGTGTTCACCGGCCCGTTCGAATACGTTTCATGCGTGTAATTCAATCCGGCCAGCAGGTCCAGCGTGGTACTGTCGGACTTGACTGCGTGATAGCCAATGCCGCCGCCATACACGCCCCGAAGATCGAGGTCCTGCAACGCATTGCTCATGAAGTCCGCCCCCACAAAGCCGAACACTTTAGGCTCGAAGTTATAGTCGTAACGGAGTCCACCGGTGATCAAGTCGGCCACCGTGCTCGGTGTGGCCAACTGATTGTTGGTCTGCAAAGAGGTCAGGTAAACCGTGATCTTATCGTTCGCGGTGGGATGAACGGCATTAATCCCAATCGCCAAATTGGTCGTCTGGCTGTTGCCGCGCGCCAGCGAGAAGCCGACGTTCGCTCCGCCATTCCATCCATGCAACAAGCCGGGATGCTGCGCCTTCTCGAAGGCGGTTTGCTCCGCATCGTTGCGGATCACGGCAACGTTCGTTGGCGGAACTTCCACCGCGCCACCTTTGGTCGCAACCTCGAGTTTTCCCTCGCTCGTGGTGACTGGTCCTACCACGGTCTTCTTCTCCGTAGTCGTCACGTGCAGTTCTTTCTCTGTGGTTATCTGAGTGATTGCCTTGAAGTCGACGGTCACGTCACCGGCATAATCCGTATGCAGAACGAGCGTCTTGCCGTCGGACTTCACGACCGTTCCGGTCAGATGGTCGCCGTTTTTTAGGGTGATCTGATCGGCAAATACCGCCGCCTGGAACAGAACTGTTACGCACAGAAACATCGCAAGGAATTCAAACTTACGCAACACAACCTACCTCCAGCAGAGTTTATTCGCACACATAACAGCACCTAGGGACCCGGACGACAGGAAAAAAGAAGATAGGAAACAGCCACAAAGCAGCAATGGAATCTAAGAAAGGGTTACCGCGCGAAGGGAAAAACTCTTACGCCTTGGTATCCTTGGATTCGGTGCTCTTGTTCTCGTTCGGATTCGCGGGCGTATCTTTCATGCCTTCTTTCAGGGCACGAATCCCTTCGCCCAGCCCTTTACCCAGTTCAGGCAGCTTCTTGGGACCGAAAACCAACAGAGCAATCGCGAAAATGATGATCAGGTGCGTTGGTTGAAACAATCCGTCAAACATCGACCCCTCCAAACTACACTACTTCCTCTTATACGGTACTGGAGGGGCAAGGGGAAGTCAAACCTCCTACCCCTCCTCTGTCGGCTTACGAATACCGGCGTATGAAATCTGTTCAACACGCGAGATCAGCGCCTGCGGTCTAGGGTAAAGCGGTGCATTCTGCACCACCCGAGCAAACGGCTTCAATCTCTAGTCGCAGTGTGCCATGCGGTCAAACCTCGCGCTGTGACTGAAATCACAGCGCCGGGTGACTGCGAATCGGTACGGTGTTTCATCAGCCCTACCCTTCTGTTACTTCCGTGACCTTACCGGCGGTGCATCAACAGAATAAGGTGGTAAGCGGCAATCCGAAACCCCACAGCCGCACGATTAAGATAGCAAGCCAAACCTCTCTGGAGAAGTCGATTGAAGCGCACGGGCCAGGCACTTTTTCTCTTTCTCGCGATCTCTCTAACCGCCCACGCCATCGAAACCAAGCCGGTGACCACGATCGAGTTGATGGCATGGCTCACAGCAGGCATACCTAATAGCCGGCTCGTCAGGATCGCACAGGAACGCGGACTGGCAAGCCCGTGCAGCAAGGAACAAATCCGTCAGTTTGAAGCCGCCGGGGCCGATGCCAGGCTGCTCCGCACCATTTCTTCCCTGAAGCCGACCAGCGAAGCTGCGCCCCTGCCGATTCCTGCAGCCCTGCTCAAAGCCGGGGCTGACGCGAAGAATCAAAATTTCCACGAAGCGGAACTCGATCTGCGAACCGCCATTGCGGCCGATCCGCAGAACGCCGCTTTGCATTACGCGCTCGGAAACATGCTCATGCGGCAGGAACTATGGGACGACGCGTTCGATGAGATCACCCTGGCCGCACAGCGCATGCCCGATCTGCCCGAAAATCACAGCAGCTTCGCCTACATTTTCTATCGCCTGGACGACGGCCCCAACGCCATCGCGGAAGCCCGCACGGCGCTCAGCATGGATCCGCAGAATGCCGAGGCTTATCAGTTTCTCGGCCTGGCGCTTTATTCCAACGGCCAATACGACGCGGCTACTCATGCCTTCGATGAATCTCTGGCGCGCGATCCGGCGAATCCCGACACCTATTACGACTTAGGCATTGCCTTACACGCGGCGGGAAATCAGACTGCCGCGATTACCGCCTATCGCCAGGCAATTCGTCTGAAGCCCGCATTCTGGGAAGCTCACTCGAATCTCGGTTTGATCTGGCATGAGGAAAATCGCCTCGATGACGCGATCGCCGAGTATCGCGAAGCCAAACGGCTGGCGCCGGATGAAGCTTCAGTTCGCAACAACCTGGGAAATACCTACTGCGACAAAAGCGACTTCGACGCGGCAATAGCGGAGATGGAGGAGCTTTACCGCCAGCGTCCCGAATGGCAGCAGGGGCATGGCTGCCTCGCCCGCGCCTACATGTCGAAGAAGGAATACGCCAAGGCCGTCGAGGAGCTGAAGCTGGCAGTTCTACAAAATCCCACCAGTTCCTCCGAACACCGCCTTCTCGGGGAAGCCCTCGTTCTGAATGATCAACTCGATGATGGCGTCCACGAGTTGCGGCTGGCGGTTACCCTGAACCCCGATTCCGACGAGGCCCACCGTTTTCTCGGAACGGCGCTGTTCCAGGAGCAGCAGACGGCTGCCGCGGAAAAAGAGTTCCGCGAGGCGCTGCGCTTGAACGCATCCGCGGACAATCACTACTCCCTAGCTGCCTGTCTGATGACCATGGACCGCTATCAGGAAGCTCTAGCCGAACTGAATGCGGCGGCCCGCCTGGCCCCGGAACGCACGCTTTACCGTGCCCGCCGCGAAGAGCTGATGAAGCTCATGAAAGAAACAAATTCCCAGTAACCACCGGACAGTGCACTCCTGTGTACTCCCGGCATTTTCAAACCCGCCGAAGAGTTCCTTACACTGGTCTTCTGGGGTGATGTCATGGATGTAATGCGATCCGCGCAAGGTACCGCCGCCAAGCCCGCGCAATCGATTCCTCAGCCAGAGAAAGACACGCGCACTGACGTGCGGCAGGTCCAGCGCGCCGCCAAAGCCGCTCCCGTCGAGGCCGCGCACATGTCCTCGGGTTACGGCCTGCCCTGCGCCAAGTGCCACCTTTACTATCCCGCCGATCTCGACGCCTGTCCCACCTGCAACAGCAGGGAACGAGTCTCGGCCAACGCAGCGCCAGCTGTTCCGAAACAGCAAGTCGCGCCTGAACCCGCCCCCGACACCGCTGTCGTCGAACAGGAGAGGGAAGCCTTCCTGCAGGAGTTCAAATCCCAGCTCTTCGCGGCGCATGCCGAGGTAGCAAGCGCACCGCCGGTCTGCACACTTGGCGAGCATCATCTGGCCGGCTCAGAAACCGCTTCCATCTGCAAGCCTTGCTACGACCGCCTGCAGGAACGCGTGGATGTATGCGAGGCCGCGCTGCACATGGACGTGAAAGAAGCGGCGCAGATTGTCTACGACGCAGTTTGGGCCGATCCTTCTGACCCCAGCAAAACCTACACTAACGCGGCCAGCGCTTTGCTTACGGAGTTAAGAAAGCGCGCCGGAGTTTCCAGCATGATCGGGCCGTTCCAGCCGCTGGGCAACTGAAGTCGATCTCTATTGCGGAAGGCTAATCTCTCTTTGGCATCATTCCGAAGGCCCGCGTTTTCACCCAGCGGACGGGAATCTCCCGACACAAAGCGGATTCGTAGAGTCAAATGACCCAGCACCTATTTGCTACCGACGATGGGTCCGTGTAATCCTACTCCACCTTCACGGTAACCCACTTCCTTCCCGCGTAAAGCCTATAACCCGCGCCATCCTCGACCAGCTTCAGCGGCACCGGCCTTTTCAGAGACGAATCAGTCTCGTAGGACGCGCCGAGCACATCCTCATTCGCCACATTCATGACCACGAATTTGTCAGCATCGAAACCAAATCCGTATTCCCCCGGCGCGAGCTTCGACCCGCCAATGTCGAGCTTCGATTCCGTGATCAGACATCCCTGATACTTCTGCTGCATTGCTGTCGAATACCCGGAAGCATCGACCAGAGCGGCCATGGTAATTTTGCCGTCGGCGGTTTGAAATGCGCTGGCGTTGCGCATCTGCGTAGGCGCCTTCTGTCCGCGGAAGAAAAACTCTGCAGGTACTACCGCCTTGAGTTCGTCCGCGCTGAGCAAATGCTTGGTCGCTTTCTGCCCCGAAGCGAAGCCCAAGAGAAGAGTGACCAGGAGAGTGACGAAACCCGCAAGCGCCGCAAAACGTGAGTTCTTCATAACCTGCCTCCAAAGCCGAGCAAGAAAACGTACAAGAATATTCGTTTCCGCTTCGTAGAGCAAACGGCGAGTCGAAGCCCTCGCATGACTTCGCGGTCAGGAATCGCAGAATTTACTTTGGTCGCAAGATTCGGATAGTCCACTTCACCGATGCGAGTTAGTCTGCTGACATTATGACGCTCACTAACACAACTTTCCCAATCACGGCTTCCGATGCCATACTCACAGAAGATGCGGTGATTGCCATGCCTTCCCAAAAAGTCGAATCAATCAATCGCTCGGCAATCGATCAAAGGGGGTTCGGTCATAACGAAGATCCTCAAAAAGAAGACCCGCGCTGGGACGCCGTAACCGACCGCGATTCCGCCTACGATGGCAAATTTGTCTTCGCCGTGTCCAGCACCGGCGTCTACTGCCGGCCCTCCTGCGCGGCCCGCCGTCCCCGCCGCGAGAACGTAACGTTCTTCTCGCGTCCCGAGCAAGCTGAGAAAGCCGGTTTTCGCGCCTGCCTGCGCTGCCGTCCGCGCTCCGTCAGTGGCCATCCGCAATCAGACTTCGCCAAAGAAATCTGCCGCTATATCGAGCAGCACCTTGATGAGCCCATCACGCTCGAAAGGTTAGGCAAGGAATTCCGTCAAAGCCCGTTCCACTTGCAGCGAAATTTCAAAGCCGCGCTTGGAATCACCCCGCGCGAATACGCCGATTCCTGCCGCCTGCGCCTGCTCAAGCGCAACCTGCAGGCCGGCAACAACGTTACCCGCGCCATGTATGACGCGGGCTACGGCTCCAGCAGCCGTCTCTACGAGAAAACTGCCTCGCAACTCGGCATGACGCCCGACAAGTACCGCCGCGGCTCAGTCGCCGCCGTAATCCGTTACGCTTGCGCTGATTCTCCGCTAGGGCGCATGCTGATCGCCGCCACCGATCGCGGCGTCTGTTCCATTCAATTCGGCCTTACAGATGAGGAGCTAATCGAAGGCTTGAAACACGAATTCCCCTTCGCCGTGCGTAAACTGGATGATAGCGGACTGCAAGTCTGGGCCGAAGCACTGCTTTCCAAAATGACCGGCCGCGACCTGAATAGGGCACTGCCGCTCGACATTCGCGCAACTGCCTTTCAACGCCGCGTCTGGACCTACCTCCAGTCGATCCCGTTCGGCGAAAAGCGCTCCTACAGCCAGGTTGCGAAAGCAATCGGCCAACCTCGCGCGGTCCGCGCGGTAGCCCGTGCCTGCGCCACGAACCCAGTGGCAGTCGCCATCCCGTGCCATCGCGTAGTGCGCGAAGATGGCAGCAGCAGTGGCTACCGCTGGGGCATAGATCGAAAAAAGACGTTGCTCGAAATGGAGCAGCACAGCTAGCGTCGCAGACACCGGCAAGGGCACGGCTTCAGCCGTGCCGATAAAACCCACTAACCATGAAGACTTTAGCCTTGACGTCGCCTCTGCGGTTCAATGTCTTATGAGACTGGCGCTACTGCACAGAATGCGGTTTGCGCCGAACCAAAACCCAATTCACGAGCCCCAACCCAATCGTTCCCATCAGTATCAGCGATTGCCCAAAGTCGACGCGCGTCACCAGAACCAGGCAAAGAATCACGCCCAGAACCGCGAAAAAGTTCCCCGCAGGCAGCCGGAACATCGCCGCCTCCGGCTGCTTGCGCCGCAACACAGGCAAGGCAGCGCAGCCCACACCGTAATAAAGCAGCCGCGCAACCGCCGAAAGCGTTACATTCCACTTGAACTCCCCGATCAGCGCAAACACCCACACCAGCGCCGCAAAGGCAAAAATCGACACATAAGGCGTATGAAATCGGCGATGCACCGCAGCAAACATCTGCGGAAAATCTCCCTGCTCGGCCAGGGCAAAGGGCACGCGCGGCATCGCCAAAATTTTTGCGCTGAGATAGCCGTAAAACGAAATCAGCGCACCAATCGCAACCAGCGCCGCTCCGAGTGGCCCAACTGCAACCCGCGCCACATCGGCCAGCGGGCGTGAGCTGTGAGCCGCATCCGGCAATACTCCCACAACCACCCACTGAATCAGCGCATAGATTGCCGTGCACAGCACCAGCGCTACAAACAACGCGAAAGGCGCGTCGCGCCGAGGATTCCTTGCCTCGCTCATAGGCGCCAGCGCAGTCTCAAAGCCGCCATAGGCGAAAACCAGCAGCAGCACCGCTTTCATCCACGTTTCGGGAGAAGAAGAAGCCGCAGGAGTCGCAATCGACCAGCCGTGTCTCACCAGCACTACCAAACCCAAAACAATCACGGCGAACAAGGGGACCAGTTTAGCAGCGGTGAATAGATTGCTGACCCGAGTCCCGCCGCGAACTCCGCGAATGTTGATGAAAGCCAGAAATCCCACAAGAAAAGTGAGAATCAGCGCTCGCGGAACCGTATCTTTCGCATGCGGAAAAAACTCGCCCAGATAAACCACAAAAAGATTAGCGTTCGCCGCCGGTGCCGCCACCTGCCCCAGCCACAGCATCCACGCGGTCTCGATTCCCATAAACCGACCGAAGGCAACGCGTGCGTATAAATAAGGACCGCCGGCCTGCTGAAATCGCGAAGCGACTTCCGCGAAGCAGCCCATAATCACGCACATTCCGCAGCCGGCCGCAACCACGGCCCAAATGCTCGACCGGCCGATCAAACCTGCAACCGTGGAAGGCAGCCCGAAAACCCCGCTGCCAATGATCGAGTTCACGACCAGCGCCACCAGGCTCCAGCGCCCGATGGCGCGGACCAAGTCGCGGCGAGATTCGACAGTGGTCGATGATGCCATGCGCGTTTTTATCACAAATCGCGCATCGCTAGCTGTGTCCACGAATCCGCGTCACCGCCCTGGCGGCGAAAAACATGCGTTGCCCTGCGATTGGTGACTTTGGAGCAAATGGTAATGGCACCATTGGAAGAGGCGGAAATCGAAAAGTCAGGAGGGATTTTCGCGAGTCGTGCCCGATAAACTCGCAGTTGGCATGCGTCAAAAGCCGCGCCAATCAAGGAGTTTAGCGAGTCAGCAAGCGCCGCTGGCAATCGTTAGACCAAAGTAATTCCAGAATTACCAAAGCGCATGATCGTGGGACATCTATCCGCTGCGGGTAGCCGATGAGATGTTCAAACAACGCGACTCGAACGAACCCATGGCCACGGCAATCGATCAACAGATGGACGACCTGCACAAGCGCATGATGCGCGTCACCGAAGACCTGCGCGTGATTCAACGCGAACTGAACTGCGCCGCCATGCAGGCGCCGAGCGATCCGGAATTGATGGAAGCGATGACCACCCTGCCCGAGACCGAAGCTATCCAGGTTTTGTGCAAGTCGCTCGACCAGATGCGCCACTTTCTTTGGTTCTACAGTCAGGTGATGAGCAACGATCCTGAGCTGGGCGACAGGCTGCGGCAATCGAATCAGTCGAACTCGACCGAAACTCCGCAAAGTGGAACCGCATTTCTCGATCAACTCACTCGCGCCGACGAAGCTCTACTGCTCCGCTACCTGGCGGAAGCAAAAGAGCGCAAGCCAAACTGAGCCTGCCAGGGCCAATAAATTCACTCCTAGAATTCTTGATAGACCCGTCCGCGAACCATCGTCTTCAGCACTTCTCCCACTCCGTTCAGCAACACAAGATTGGCCTCCGCGCCAACAACAATCTGTCCCTGACCTGCAAGGCCAGCGGCACGCGCCGCGTTCAGAGTCGCCGCCCGTACCGCGTTCTGCAAACTCCAGCCCGCGAACTGAGTCACGTTACGCACCGCCCGATCCATCGTCAACACGCTGCCGGCCAGCCTTCCATTGCTCTCGCAGCGACCATCTTTCAGTTCTACTTGTATCGGCCCGAGTTGATAAGTTCCGTCCGGCATGCCAGTCGCTGAAATCGCGTCAGTAATAAGCACCGAGTTCTCAAAGCCTTTGGCTTGCAGGAAAAGCTTCACCACCTCCGGCGCCAGGTGAATTCCGTCCGCAATAATGTCGGCGCTCAGTCGTTCGTTAGTCAGCACCTCGCCGATGATTCCGGGCTCGCGATGATCCAACGGACGCATCGCGTTGAACGTGTGTGTAGCGTGGCGCGCTCCCGCTTGCACCGCCGCGCGGGAAGCTTTCATGTCAGCATCCGAGTGGCCAATGCTGACGCAAACCTTTCGTCGCGCCGCGGCGGTGATAACCTCTAGCGCCCCCGGCAGCTCCGGCGCAATCGTCATCATACAAACATGTCCACGTGCTGCGTGCCATAATCGATCGAAAACTTCTACCGTGGGCAGGATGAGATTCTCGGGCGGGTGCACGCCACGCCGCCGATGACTGAGAAAAGGTCCTTCCAGGTGAACGCCGAGCGGCCGCGCGCCGCCATTGCGTCCTTTGGATTGCTTCTTTTCAATCGCGTCGGCAATCCGTTCCAGCGCCAGATAGGTCTCATCCAGCGGCGCCGCCACCGTGGTTGGAAAGTAACCGGTAACTCCTTGCCCGGCGAGAAACTTGCTAAGCCGGCCAAGTTCGTCGGCACTCCCTTTCATTACGTCAACGCCAGCGCCGCCATGGATATGTATGTCGAGAAATCCTGGAGCTAAAATGCTCTCCGGCAGATCCTTGGTGAAATCCATCACCGAAGCATGATGCGGAATCTCCCGCTGGTCCCGCGCCGAAATACCAGAAACGACTCCATCCTCCACAAACACGAGAGGATTCAGGATTTCCTGAGTGGGCGTGTACAGTCGGTGTGCGCAAAGAACGATCATCGAAGGTGCAGGCAGTGACTTCCGTTGTGTGCTCACGAAACTCTGCAGCTACCACCCCACTAGTGTAGCGCGAAAAAAATCCTACGACGCAGGTATGCCAACAGACGAAAGCACAAGCGCACGACTGTTCGACACAGGGGTTGACGCAGCTCGGGTTCAACTGATACCGAAAGAATAATAATAATGTTTGAATCTGCACTTTAGATTAGCGGAGTACTCAAGATTTCACGCAAGGGAGCGCGTAAGCAGCGATGCTATAATCATTTTGCCCGCATCGAACAAGCCGCAGCTGCGATTCTCAATGTTGCGCAACACCGTCGGGGAGTGGCTCAGCCTGGTAGAGCACCTGGTTCGGGACCAGGGGGTCGGAGGTTCAAATCCTCTCTCCCCGACCATTCTTTTCAAGCACTTAAACTGCATTTCTGGTTTCCGTCTACATCGATGGTGTCGAAATTGTCGACGGTGCCTGCATCGCTGATTTTCCAGCTAGCTTCCCACTGAGCAATTCAAACTGGCTTTCATGTGAGGAAATTCGCGTGACTTTCTTCAGGCCCCCCATCCGCGTTCTTTCGTCCTCTAATCCTTAAGAAAAGAATCCATAACTGACTTGACGGCTGACGGCCCATAAGTCGTCCGCGGTTATTTCCGGTTTGCCCGTCATCCAGCAAGTGACCGGTCTCCAGTCACTCGCACAACTGCCAATGTCGCATCATCGGTTTGGTGCTCTTTGGAGAAGTCATCCATAGAATTGAAGATCAAATTGACGAGATCTCCGGCGCCTTGGGAACATTGCGCTGCGCAGGCGGCTGCTTTCAATAAGCCCTGAACTCCCCATTCCTCCCCATTCTGATTTGTCGCTTCGATGAGTCCGTCAGTGAAGGCGATCACCGAATCACCGGTTTCGAGCTTTACGGAACCCTCCCCATATTCCGAATCAGCGAACAGTCCAACTGGCGCACCACCCGTTTCGAGCCAGTGCATTGAACCATCTCGCCGAATGACGACTGGCGGATTATGTCCGGCATTTACATAGCGCAGAATGCGGGTCGACCCGTCTAATACCCCGTAGAACAAGGTTGCATATCGGTCCTTGGACGACGAAGCGTATGCCTGATGATTCACGACCTTGAGCAGCGCGCCCAAGTCATCTCCGGTGAACAGTGCCGCCGTTCGAAGGGAGGACTGTACATTGGCGATCATGAGTGCCGCGGCCAGACCTTTGCCCGAGGCATCTCCAACGACGAGTGCCAAGCAATCGTCCTTAAGCGGTATAAAACTGTAGCAATCGCCGCCGAGCGCCCGAACCTGACGGCAGCGGGCGCTATAGTCGAAGGAATCGCTAACTGCACAGGGTGCCTGCATAAAGCCCTGCTGCACGTCGCAGGCCAGTACCCAGTCCTGGCTAACGTCCACTACCATTTCCTCGGTCGTCATTTCTCGCCTCCACTAGTATGTCGGTTGTGGGCTTCGGAAATCGACACGAGCTGCTGATTTCCGGTGAAAATGTTCTTTGGAAGGGATGTAGAGAACGGCAGGGCGGCTCCGACTACCGTATGAAAGCGCGGAGTTCGCGCTAAAAAGGGAGGAAAAACGTAATGAAATATATTTTGCTGATGACTGGCACGAGGGCAGGTGTCGATACTTACCGCGATTGGAACAAGAATGACATCGATACTCACATGGCGGGCCTGAAAAATCTCATTAAGCACTTGCGTGAATCGGGTGAGTATATCGCGGATCAAGGGCTCACAGGGCCGGAGGAAGCTAAAGTGGTGCGCGGACAGAAGAAAGACATGCCGATAACCGACGGCATCTTCCCCGAGTCCAAGGAGTTTCTACTGGGCTACTGGATCGTTGACGTCTCGACCCCCGAGCGAGCTTATGCTATCGCCGCTCAGCTTTCGACGATGCCGGGGCCGGGCGGGGTGCCGACGAATATGCCAATCGAAGTTCGGCAGTTCGCGACCCATCCCCTCAAATGGTCATAAGCGGATGTCGAAAATTAGCTCCGGGACCCGACTAACATACGCAAACGTGGAACGAGTGCGATGAGAGGACAACCATGAAATACATTCTGATGATGAATGCCACGAAAGCTAGTTTTGACATGTACGCCAAGTGGTCAAAGGAGGACTTGCAGCGCAACGTCGCGTTCATGCGCGCGTTCAGCAAAGAGCTTAAGGACTCCGGCGAGTTTGTTGCGACCGAGGGCTTGGGATGGCCCAACGAGGCCAAACTCGTCAGCGCGGGAAAAAACGGAGAACCGATCACCGACGGCGTATTTCCGGAATCGAAGGAGTTTCTCGCCGGATACTGGATCATCGATGTGGAGAGCCCGGAGCAGGCTTACAAGATTGCCGTGCGAGCCTCTCAAGCGCCAGGCCCTGGCGGAAAACCTGCAAACATGCCTATTGAAGTGCGGCGCGTTCTGAGTGGCCACGCAGACTTGGGCCTCTGAACATTGCGGCGGAAAGAAACTGAGATGGCAGACCATTCATACGACGCTCCGTTCGAGCATCTGCTGCGTGAACTTGCGCCGCAGGTGCTCGGCGCCGTCGCTCGCCGCTTCCGCGACTTCTCCTCGGCCGAAGACGCCGTGCAGGAAGCTATGATCGCCGCTTTTACGCAATGGCCGCAGGAGGGTGTTCCCGATAATCCTCGCGGGTGGCTGATTCAAGTCGCGTCTCGACGCATGACGATCAGGTGCGCAGCGAAATTGCCCGCCGCGAAAGAGAAACAGCAGTTGCCGCCGAAGCGGAGAACTTACCACCCACCGTCGAGATCGAGGCTGATATGGATCCAGACGACACGCTAATTCTGTTGTTCATGTGCTGTCATCCCGCCCTTACTCCGTCCTCGGCAATCGCGCTGACGTTGCGGGCGGTTGGCGGTTTAACCACGGCTGAAATTTCGAATGCCTTTCTGGTTCCCGAGGCCACGATGGCGCAAAGGATCAGCCGCGCGAAGCAGACCATCAAAGCTTCGGACGTGCCCTTCCGTCTGCCTGCTCCACACGAACGGGCTGAACGGCTCCCCGCAGTTCTGCATGTACTCTATCTAATCTTCAGCGAGGGATATGCCAGCAGCATAGGGTCTCATCTGCAACGACTCGACCTAGCGCGGGAATCGATCCGCTTGACGCGCAACACGAAAACGCTACTTCCGGATAATGCCGAGGTTGCAGGACTTCTGGCGCTGATGCTGCTAACCGACGCCCGACGCGCAGCCAGAACCGGGCCGGATGAAGAACTTATCCCGTTAGATAAACAAGATCGAAGTTTGTGGGATCGTGTGGAGATTTCCGAAGGCATAGAGCTTCTCACGGCGGCGCTAGCGAAAGGGTCGGTCGGCCTGTATCAGCTTCAGGCAGCGATCGCCGCCGTTCACGACGAAGCTGAGAGAGTAGAGGACACCGACTGGCCACAAATCCTAGCTTTGTATGAGTTGCTGAAACGAGTCGCCCCGAGTCCCATGGTCACTCTGAATCACGCAATCGCAGCCGCTATGGTGCACGGCCCCGCCAAAGGCCTTGAACTGCTTAGGGCTCTCGACTGCGATCCGCGTATTGCCGGTCACTATCGGCTCGATGCCGTTCGCGCCCATTTATTTGAAAGGATGGGCAATCACGAAGCCGCCATCAAACATTACCGAATTGCGGCTGCGCGGACCACGAGCATCCCGGAACAGAATTACCTCATGACGCAAGCAGCGCGATTGGCCGATGATTAACACCCGAGTTGTCTGCTAGTCAACGGATTCCGCCATTCTTGAACCGGGAATGTCGATAAAGTTGGAACGATCCTCCAAAAAGCCTATCCCAACATCATTCGTGCCTTGCAGGACGGCTCCTTGCACATCCACCGGGCTTGGACACGGTGCAAACTTTCCAAGACAAACCAGCTGAAAGGGTTCCACGAGCTTGAGGAAGGACTCTCGATGCGGAGGACTGCGAGAAAGATCCACAAGACGAGCATTCATCCATCACTTACGACCCCGCAGATCCATTCCCGGTTTCGTTACTGCTCCTGTCCGAAGTCTATCGTGACCTGACGGCTTTCAATCGGTGCCCACTTCCAGTTCATCCTGCCCCACGCTTGAAACATCGGCCCATCCTCTCGCATCGAGGAATGTCCCTACTTCATCCTGACTGGGTCCGCCGTTCCGTCCGACCACCAACCCGCGGGGACCATGAATACGTCAATTGGTTCGGGAGCGCCACTGAACTGTGGATTCAGCATGACGGGAGAGTTGGACAGATCTGCACCCCAAACGGAGCCGTCCATGAGTGGGGTGTAAAACATCAGGTGAGCAATCCAGTTGTGGTGCTCACCATCGTCCGTAAGGTACTGTTCCTTCGACATCATGTAAGACATGGCTCCAGGTTCCAGAGGGCGCAGTTGTTGCTTTATGAATGTCTTGATGCCGTCGATGATCTGAGCTTTGGATTGACCGGCCAATACCATCTCCGTTCTTTTGTACGTCAACGGCAGGATGGAGCGGGCAGCCGGCGGATTGAAGCAGACCGGACCTCGAATTTTAGGGTTCCAAAAATTAGCAGACAATTCACCATCGAATGGGCCCATCCACCCGCGCTCCACGACGCATACGAAACCATTCTTGCCCTCGACGGCAGTTTCGTAGCCATGCGGCCCAAGAACCAGAACCTTCGCATCGTGGGATACGGAGTCTGGAGCCGCACTTCGTGCCAAGGCTATTTCGGCATTTCGATCCGGCATCAGGTACTCGTTAAGCGCGGCCATGTTCGGATACTGGGTTTTGGATTGTGCTTGCAGTTGCGAGCTCGCACCCAGCGCGATAACCAGCACAGAGCTTGCTAATCCGATTTTCTTGCATGTCCTTCGGCCCATTAATTTCCCCTTTCGGCGCAGATTTTGGGACGATCCGGCTCTTATGATGCGGCCATTCCAGTTGCAAACAGTATTCACATTTAACTTGCGAATTGCAAGTAAATATTGAACAATAGATGTCAAGATGGTCCGAAAGAAGGCAGGCCCAAAGCCGCGGTCAGGATGCCCGCTGAACGCTTCGGTGGAGATGCTGGGCGACCGCTGGTCGCTGCTGATCATTCGCGACATGATGCTGCAGGGCGCCCGCACCTACAAAACATTTCTGGAATGTTATGAGGGGATTGCAACGAATATGCTGGCCGACCGCCTGCGGAAGCTCGCCGCCTACGGAATCATCACCACGGAACCGGACCCGTCCGACGGCCGCAAGGTAATTTACTTGCTCACCAAGAAAGGCATCGATCTGGCGCCAGTTCTTACGGAGATGGTGCTCTGGGCAGCCGCTCACGAAGATACCGGCAATCAGGCGCTGGTAAGGCAAATGCGCGCGGATAAAGAAAAATTCCTGGCTGGGGTGCGGCAACGCTGGGCTGCCGGGTAACAAATTACGCTTTCCCGCGCGCAGTGCTGGCGACCGATTACGCGCTCAATGGCCGGAATGCAGAGGCGCTGGCCGACTGCTCCCGCCTACGCGACTCTGCTGGCTTACTTCTGGGCTGTTGGATTGTATAAAAGAAATCTGCTGGAGCGTAGTATAGCGAACTGTCGAGGCTGCCCGCGATTTTTCGGCGGCGGCGATTTGTGTCCCGCCGGACTATGTGCAGTTCGGAAGCAAGTGTTGTTAACAGACTGATTTCGTCAACTGACACTCTAAAACGCTAAACCGCATAATCGTCAGTGATTTGTTCCTGGCGACTCCCTCCAGTCACTTCCCTTGCAGCCTTTTCGAGCGGGCAGTAAAGGCTCATGAATTTCCGATAGATTGCCGATAACTACCTGCAGGCGTGGGTGCGCGGCTCGCGGCGAATTCTGGACACCCATTTACTTGAGATGACGAATCGTTCTCAACTATATAGTTTGCTTCAGGGTCGTGTTTGGCAGCTTTCCTCATGCGTGATCTTGATACTGTCCAGTTCTTCAGCCGGGGACCAACAGAGAGTGGTGCTGGTAGGAGCAGGCTCGACCGTGCCCGCTTCCGTTTACGCTCGCTGGGTACAGGAATACGGAAAGCGTGACCCCAAGATTCAGTTGCGTTATGTTCCCATCGGCACGAGCGAGGGGATCACACAAGTCTCTCATGGAGTAAGCGACTTCGGCGCCGGTGAAGCTGCACTGAACGTCAACGAGCAAAGAAGCGGGGGATTGATCGAGTTGCCGACGTTGCTCATAGCCATCGTGCCAATCTACAACCTTCCTGATGTTCATGGGGAGCTTCGGCTTTCGGGGGACGTGCTAGCTGAGATTTTTCTGGGAAACGTGAGAATTTGGAATGCTCGGCAAATTGCCAGACTAAACCCAAACATCACCCTGCCCGACAGGGTGATTCACGTGGTGCAGCGCCCCGGAGGCAAAGGCTCGAATTATGTTTTTACCGACTTTCTCTCTCAGGCGAGCGCCACTTTTCGCGCTCAGCTAGGCGTAAGCGTTTCCCCTAAGTGGCCGGTCGGAGAGCCGGCAGAACGCAGCTCCGACATGGTGGACAAAGTGAAAAGCAAAGCGGGCGCTATCGGATATGTAGAGTATCAATATGCGGTGAGTGGAAACATCTCGCAAGCTTCCGTGCTGAATTCTGCCGGTAGGTTTGTGAGGGCATCGCGGCAAACCCTTACGTCCGCCTGCGAAGCTGTCCAGGCAAGACGAGGGCCAGGCTTCACTTCGGTCATCAATGCTCCGGGAGCCGATTCATTTCCCATAACCAGCTTTACCTGGATTTATCTGCGGACCAAAATGCAGGATTCGACGCATGCCATCGCCGTGGGCGATCTGTTGCGCTGGATCTACTCTGCGGGTCAGACAATTGCCTCTGAAGAGGGTTTTACCCCGCTTCCTCCGGCGCTGTCGGAACTGGCAAAGAAGAAGGCGGAACAGTTATACGAGCGCGGGCAAGGCCAGTAGATTGGACGACTGTCTCGGCTCTTTCGGTCCCGCGCGGAATGGTTGCCGGCACCGCTTAGTATTGCGCCCGCGGGACCGGTCCCCTCACTTCCGGGAGAGCCCCGAGCCGAATATCGTCGTGACCATCTCGTAGACTCCTGTGACTGCGTCATCCAGCTCAAAGGTGAAGTGTTCCAGGTCGACTCCTTCCAAATCGCGATGCTCCTGCAACAGAATCTGCCAGGCCGGATCGTCGACCAGATCGACTTTTTGTCGTTCGTAGTATCCATATCCCAGGCCACGCATGCGGCAGAGCAAGTCACTCAAGTGAACCAGAGCCACCAGTGAGCGCGCATTTTTACTGCGGTCGACGTCGTGATGATAGGCGATAACCTCGGCGATCTCTTCGCTGAGATGCCATTTTTCGGAAAGGGCGTGTCCGCTCTCGCAATGGGTAAATCCCATGAGGGCAAGTTCCGACTCGCCGATAGAGATTTCGTCCTTGATGGCACGTACGATTACAGTCTCGAACTCCTGCGGAAAAGCGATGCAGTTCACCAGAAAGCCGATATCGTGCAGCAAGCCTGCCATATAGGCTTTGTCGCCATCGGAGTTGGCAAGCCTATCGCTGAATTTTCTGCAGACCATCGCGCAGCCGAGTGAGTGCCTCCAGAAGACAATGGGATCGAGAGCCCAGTTCTTTGCCGGAAACGCTTGTCCCAGGCAACAGGTCAAAAGGATGGTCTCTACCCGGCGCAGCCCGAGGCTGATCACCGCTCCTCGAATAGTTTCCGGCGACTTTGCCAGCCCAAACAGCGGTGAACCGGCTACGCGCAGGCATTGGGCGGCAATGGCATTGTCGTATGAAACTAGCTTCACCACTTCATCCAACTTCACCCGTTCGGGAGGCGAGTTCAAGAGTTCGAGGAGAGGCAGAAACACGGCTGGAATGGCGGGCGTATTTTCAATACGCTCCACGCGCTCACGAAGCTTGACGGCAACGGCTGTGCTCATAGCTTTCCACTCTTCAGGGATGGCTTCCAGTAAGCGATGGTCCCAGGAAAATGAACCAGGTGAAACTGGTCATTCAATTTCATTAACGATTCCGATGTTCCGAGAAAGAAGTGACCGCCGAAATTCAGATTGTTAAAGAAATGGTTGACCACTTTGGACTTCGATGGTCCGTCAAAGTAGATCAGCACGTTACAGCAGAAAATCAGATCCAAGCCTTTCATGAACAGCATCTTGGAGTCATCCTGCAAATTGAGGCGATTGAATGTGATCAGTTTTTTGACCTCCGGCTTCACTTGCCAACGTTTTTCGTCGACTGCTGTAAAGTATTTTCGTTTGAAATATTCGGTCGTGGAGCGGAGAGCGTACTCGCCGTAGACGCCGGCTTTGGCGGTTTCAATGGAGCGGTCGTTCAAGTCAGTGGCGGAGATCTCGACCGTCCAGCCTTTCAGTAGAGCTTCACTTTCCTCGATCATATTTATCGCAAGCGTGTAGGGCTCTTCGCCCGTGGAACAGCCAGCGCTCCAGATGCGCAATCGCTTGGTAACTTTCTTGATGTTGTCCTTTAACAACTCAGGCAGAATCACCTTGCGCAGCGCGTCCAACTGCGGCTGGCTTCGAAACAGGCAGGTTTCTCCAATGGTGAGCTCATTCAGCAGATGACGGAGTTCCGCTTCGCGGCTGGCGTGGGCGGTGAGCAAGTCCCAATAATCGCGGGGCGTGCGCGCTCCTATCTGCTTCATGCGGCGGCCGCAACCATCTACTAACAGGTAGAGTTTCTCTTCCAGCTGGAAGATTCCCGAAACCTTGTAGACCAGGTCACGAATCTGACGGAAGATTGGATCGATGGGCTCGCCGGATTTGGCGGGTTTGGCAAGCGCTGTTTGCGTTCCAGTGATCATTTTGCTCTGGGCTCCGCGGTCACGAGATGAGTGGAAACTGACGCCGGACGCGGCCCCCGGCTCTGGATGACGCGGCGTGTGATTTCCTGCCCAAGCTGGTCCAGGGGATAAACCGCGTCGGCCTGGCCGGCAGCGTAAACCAGGCCGGGCATCCCCCAAACCACAGCTGACGCCTCATCCTGAATTATGACCTCTCCTCCCGCCTCGCGAATATGTCGCGCTCCGATTACGCCGTCTGCGCCCATGCCCGTCATCACAAGAGCGAGCGCGTTCGGTCCATAGACCGCAGCGACGGAGCGAAACAGAACATCGACCGCCGGACGGCAGGAGTTTTCCGGAGGATCCTGATTCAAATCCAACCGCCAATTCACACCGGCGCGCTTCACCGTCATGTGAAAATTTCCAGGTGCGATCCAACAGTGCCCGGGAGAGAGCGTTGCACCAGTGCTTCCCTCTTCGATGGGGATCTCCGAGCGGCTGGCCAGGCGCTCCGCCAGCAGCCGCGTGAACAGGGGCGGCATATGCTGGACTACGACGATGGGAACGGGAAAATCCTTTGGAATTCGCGGCAGAACTTCGGCCAACGCATTCGGGCCTCCCGTGGAGGTCCCGATGGTCACAATCTCGACGCGGGCATTCGCTGGTTTCTTTACAGGAACAGGCGGACGCGGCGGTAGAGCGGGTACTGCTGGTTTCGCGCCCGTCTTCGGGCCCAAGGCTTTGATCTTCGGAATGAGCTGTGAGCGGACCGCTTCGATCGCGCCCTCCGGGCTGGTGTTGCTCGGCTTGGTAACGTAATCGGATGCGCCCAGCGAAAGTGCGTCCAGCGTGGCCGCGGCTCCGCGCTCGGTCAACGTGCTGAACATAATCACGGGCAGCTTGGGATAGAGCTTCCGCAGTTCCGCCAGAGTCTCAAGGCCATCCATCACCGGCATTTCAACGTCGAGCGTGACCAGGTCAGGGTGTAACTGCGCCATCTTCGCCAACGCGATCTTGCCGTCTCCGGCAATGCCGACCACCTCCAGGTCCGACTCCTTGGACAACACGTCGCACAGAACCCTGCGGATTACCACCGAATCGTCGACGACCAGAACTCGTATCGGCATAAGGTAACTCGCTTTTGTCCAGTCCTAATGCAACCAACGAAGACTCTAGGAACCCGCGTGCGCCGCCTTGCGAAGCGGCCCAGCGGACTTCGCCAGTGATGTGTCACCAATCTTGAATTGTTCGACCAACCGGCGAAGCTCGGCAGAGGTTTCCACCAACTGCTGCGCCGCTTTTTGTGTGTCGCCGGCCCCGCGCGAAGTACTCTCCGCTGCCTGCGCCACGCCGGAAATGTTGTTCGTGATTTCCCCGCTACCGCGCGCTGCTTCGCTCACGTTGCGCGCCATCTCGTTCGTCGTGGCGTTCTGTTCTTCCACCGCGGTTGCGATCGTGTTCGAGATTCCGTTGATCTCGTTGATCACTCCGCTGATGATGGTAATGGCTTCGACCGAAGCCTTCGTGTCGGTCTGAATGGCTTCGATCTTGCGGCTGATGTCTTCTGTGGCTTTGGCCGTTTCTTTGGCCAGTTCCTTCACTTCGTTGGCGACCACGGCAAATCCTTTGCCCGCCTCTCCGGCGCGGGCTGCTTCAATGGTCGCGTTCAAGGCGAGAAGATTCGTCTGCTGGGCGATCGAGGTGATGACCTTGATCACTTGCCCGATCTCGGTAGAGGAGTCGCCCAGCTTGGTGACCGTCGCGGTGGTGGTCTCCGCTACTTTCACAGCAGAGGTTGCCACCTTGGCAGCTTCCGTGGCGTTCTTGGCAATTTCCTTGATGCTGGCGCCCATTTCCTCCGCGCCGGTAGCCACGGTCTGCAGATTCTGGCTCACTTGGACGGCAGCATCGGATACCACGCGGGCCTGAGCCGAGGTTTCTTCGGAGTTCGCCGTGATCTGCTGACTGGTGTTGGAGAGCTCTTCGCTTGCGCTGGCCACTGTGGCGGATGTCCCGGCAATCGATTGGATCACCTCACGCAAATTGTTCTTCATGCGGTTGAGGGCGGCGCTGGCTTCTCCAATCTCGTCTTCGGCGGCAATCTGCAGATCGGGTGATGTAAGATCGTTGGCGGCAATTTTATTCGCCAACTGCACCGAGGCGGACAAAGGCTTAGCAACCATTTTGCGAACCAACGCAAAGACCACCCCGGCCGCGCTCAGCAGAGTGAGAAAGCTGGTCAAGAAAAGGACGAGGGAATTGGAGTTCGCGGTTTGAACCAGACTCTCGGTGGAAGCCTTGATGGCAAAAGCTCCGCGCAGATCTCCGACCTTCATTCCCTCCTTGGTAAAGCCGAATGGATCCTTCTCACCCGCGGGGAAACCGTGACATTGCAGGCAGTCCTCCGTCAAGCGGACGGGTTGCGCGTAGTGCATGAAATCTTTGCCGTTTTCCGCCTGTCTTTCGGAAAATTCCTTAAGTTCGGGGTCTTTCTGAAATGCCTCCAGTGCGCGCCGTTCGAAGTCGTCTGGCTGGTTTTTCGGATCACGCGGAGCTAGCGAAGGAGTGTGGAATTCCATGTCTTGCGATTTGGCATAGCGCTGCGCCACGCTCCAGGCCACGACGACCGGAACCTGGTTGATGGTCTTGAAGTTCTTGCCCGGGACCATCATGTCGATATTCTCGGAAAACCAGTTGCGCGTGGCCGCAGCCATGCCGGTGATTTGCCGCACTTTGTCGCGGAAGGCCTCCTCCGCCTGCCGGTTGATGCGGCGTTGCGTGATCCAGAAGCTGACTGCTGAGGTCAGCACCAGAGTCGCCGCAATCGATCCGACAATCTTCCCGGTCAGCCGCATTTTTCTGAACATGTTGAATCTCCTCGTTTCGCCTTACGCACCCGCATGAGTTGCCATGCTCCTGAGTGGGGACCGCCCGTGATTCGCACTGGCGGTCGAGTCCACCCTGAACTGCTCCACCAGCCTGCGCAATTCCGCCGCGGTCTCGACCAGTTGCTGTGCCGCCTTTTGCGTGTCTGCGGCCCCCCGCGACGTGCTCTCCGCCGCCTGCGCTACGCCGGAAATGTTGTTCGTGATCTCCCCGCTGCCACGCGCTGCTTCACTTACGTTCCTCGCCATCTCGTTTGTCGTGGCGTTCTGTTCTTCCACCGCGGTCGCGATCGTGCTCGAGATTCCGTTGATCTGGTTGATCACCTCGCTGATCGTCGCGATCGCCTCTACCGACGCCTTGGTGTCGGTTTGGATCGCTTCAATCTTCCGGCTGATGTCTTCGGTGGCCTTCGCCGTTTCTTTCGCCAGTTCCTTCACTTCATTGGCCACCACGGCAAATCCTTTGCCGGCCTCTCCGGCTCGTGCCGCTTCGATGGTCGCGTTCAAGGCGAGCAGATTCGTCTGCTGCGCAATCGAAGTGATGACTTTGATCACCTGTCCGATCTCGGTGGAGGAGTCGCCCAGCTTGGTGACCGTCGCGGTAGTGTTCTCGGCCACTTTCACGGCCGAGGTGGCGATCTTGGCCGCCTCGGTGGCGTTCTTGGCGATTTCCTTGATGCTGGCCCCCATTTCCTCCGCGCCGGTGGCCACGGTCTGCAGATTCTGGCTGACCTGCGCCGTAGCGTCGGAAACGACTTTCGCCTGGGCCGAGGTTTCCTCGGAGTTCGCCGTGATCTGCTGGCTGGTGTTGGAGAGTTCTTCGCTGGCGCTAGCTACCTGCACGGAGTTTTCGGTGATGGCAAGGATCATCTTCTTGAGACTGTTGCTCATCTTGTTGATGGCGGCGGTCAGGTCGCCGAGTTCGTCCTGGCTCTGGACCTTCAGGTCGTCCCGGGTCAAGTCGCCTGCGGCGATGGCCTCGGCCTGTGTTAGAGCCGCCTGCGTTGCGCTGGAAATGCGGCGGCTCATAAAGATCGCTACGAAGATGCCGATGCCCACTGCCGCGAAGGTGGTGATCGCCATGGTCAGGTTCATCGAGCGACTCGCCCCATTCATCGCATCAGTTTCCTTGTCCAGCAGTTCGGAGTTGGATTTCGAGATTTCGTCGAGAGCCGTTTTAATCGCCTCGTTGGCCACCGTGGCCTTGTCGGTGAATTCGTCGCCCGCCTTTGCGATGGCGTCACGGTCGCCGCTGGTCGCATGCCTCATGGCCGTCTCCTGGGCATCCCGGAGAATTAGGAGCTGTCTTTTGATCTCGGCCAGGCGGTCCCGGTTCGTCTGCAGGCTCCAGTGCACAGACAGTTCGTCCAGTTTTGCGACGTCTTCTGCGATCGCGTTCCACGCCGAGGCAAAGAGTTTATCTGCGGCCTCTCTCCGGTCCGGCTGTCCCCCTGCGAGAACCGCCTGACGGCCCTTACTTTGAGTCTGATTCAGTTCCCTCTGCAAACTCGCCAAGGCGAAGATAGAGGGCACACGGAGCGTCATGGTGTGCCTCTGCGTTTCCGTTACAGCGCTGGTTTTTGAATAAGTAAGAACGGCGCTAAGCGCCGTGAGGGCAAGCACGCAGGCAAAACCTGCTCCCAACTTCTTTCCAAGCGTGAATTTCATTGTTCTCTCCTTCAGTGTCCGGCAGTGTCCGGCGAACTCGGACAGCAAATTCTTGTTTGGCCCACGCGCCAACCGCACCCACACCCCGCAGAGGTTGCGCGTGCCCTGCCGGGGGGCTGTTACGATCCTGCTGTGGCCTCCGTCGCCTCCGTCATCTGGCAAGCCTTTTCGGTGTCGAGCACCAGCAGCAGCCGGTCCTTGAGCTTATGGACCCCGGTAATCATGGTCCGGACGGTACCGTGCAGCGTTTCGGGGGGACGTTCGAAGCTGCTCTCTTCGACTTCGACCACATCGCCGATCTCGTCCACCAGCAGGCTGACGGCGCCGTCTTCGGAGCGCACGACCACGTTCATGCTCTCCTGAGTAGAGGAACGAGGCTCCATCTCCAGGCGGCGCCTGAGATTGACGGCGGTCACAATCTGGCCGCGCAGGTTGATCAGTCCGCTAACCACCGAGGGCGCCAGGGGAACTTGCGTGACATCGAGCGAGCGGATGACTTCCTGAACCCCTTTCAGTTCCACTCCGAACAACAAGCCATCGAGATAAAATGTGCAAAACTGCAGAGCCGGCATGATTAATTCGCTCCTTGGGCTGCGCTTATGGCCGCTGGCGGCACCACCGATGCCGCCGCTGCCGTTCTGAGAATGACGGGAATGTCCAGCAACTCCGTAACCCGCTCTCCGATTACTACCGAATAAAGAACGCCGGATCGAGTGGGCGGCGATTTCACCTCGGCCCGGTCTTCGACGATGTCGAGAATCTTTTCCACCACCAGTCCGAAGGTGCGTCCTTCGAGATTCAAGACCAGCACCTGAATGGGGCCCGAGTCGGGCGGCGGGGCTTGCAGAGTCTTTAATCTGTGGCGGCGCTCTTCCAGCGCCACGCTGAGGCGGATTAAGGGCAGAATCTGGCCGCGATACTGCGTCACCCACTGGCTGCCGGACATCTCGACCTGCGATACGGGAAACTCTTCGAGGCGTGCCAGCATACCGAGAGGGATCGCCATGCGGGAGTCGCCCAGCCCAGTGAATAACAGGAAAGTTTGTTTCTCGACGTCGCTGGCGGAGACCGCCGCCGCTTTTTCAACTACCGCGCGGTCACGGGTTTCGCTGACCACGCTGGCGCGCTGCGCCAGGCCGAGCACGTCGAGAATGAGCGCGACTTTGCCGTCGCCCATAATGCTCGATCCGGCAAAGGTCTTGACCGTCTTGAGCTGCTTACGCAGCGGCTTGACCACGATTTCTTCGGTATCGTTGATCTGATCGACGACCAGCCCGAACTGGCGCATATCGGCCTGTAGTACGACGATGTTGACGGCGCGGAACTCAAGGACGTGTTTCTCGAGTTTGGTGGTGAGTTCCATAATCTGTTGCGAAGCGGTGTGCACCGCATCAAGTTCCTGGCGAGCCGCATGGTGATCGCCCGCGCTCTGCAGCCGCAAGACGCCATGGACGAGTTCGTGAAAATGCTTATGGGTCTTTTCCAGAACGTGCATTTCTTCGAGGGAGCGATACTCCTGCAGCCCGGTGGTGTAGATCCACTTGCCGAGAGCGCACTGCTGGTGCGATCCAGCTTCTTGCGCACTGATGGTGAGCTTGCCATCGAGCACCTGCTCCAGCCGGTCGATCCATTGGCGATGCTTGTCGCGCACCGCCTGAAAATCGATTTCCTGCTCCGCCGCCGCACTCTTGCCTTGTGCGTGGGTTAACGCGCTGTGGTTTGCGAGCTTTAATTCGCGGTCCAAGTAGACAAGGGGCAACAGACGACCCCGCAGGCGGTGCACAGGGACACCGTGGACCATCTCAATGCCGGTGCGGATTTGTTCACCCTCGAGCCGCACCAGCTCGAGCAAACTCACCTGCGGAATGGCATAACGATCGCCGCCGCAGGTCACCACCAACGCCGGAATGATGGCCAAAGTCAGCGGAATCTTTACCCGCACGGTTGTTCCCTGCCCCGGGGTCGACTGCAGGTCCACGGTGCCGCCGATTTTCTCCACGTTGGTCTTGACCACGTCCATGCCCACGCCGCGGCCGGAGACGTTGGTCACCTTCTCCGCCGTAGAAAATCCCGGCAGGAAAATCAGGTTGAGGATTTCACGCTCGGAAAGGCGCGCGGCTTGTTCGGCGGTAACGACTCCTTTCTCAACCGCTTTTTGCCGGATACGTTCGCGTTTTAAGCCGGCACCGTCGTCGCTTATTTCGATGTTGACCTGGCCGCCTTCATGGAAGGCGCGCAGGACCAGTCGACCGGCCGGGTCCTTCCCGGCTTTCACCCGATCGTCCGGAAGCTCGATGCCGTGATCGACGGAGTTGCGCACCAAGTGGGTGAGTGGATCCTTGATGGCCTCAATGATGGTCTTGTCGAGTTCAGTCTCTTTGCCTTGCATCTCGATATTGACCTGCTTGCCGCATCCGAGAGCCACGTCGCGCACCGTGCGCGGGAACTGGCCCCAGATGTTGCCAATGGGCTGCATGCGGGTCTTCATCACCTCTTCCTGCAGTTCGCTGGCGATGAGGTTCATGCGCTGCGAAACCGCCTGCAGCCCCACGTTTTCGCAGGTGTTCGAGACCTGTAGCAACTGGTTGCGCGCGAGGACTAGCTCGCCCACCAGGGTCATCAATTTGTCCAGCAGATTGACGGCTACGCGGATGGATTCCGGCGCCGTGTCCTTCGGCTTGGCTTCAAGAATTTGTTGTGCGGCGAGGACGTCCTCCGGTCTGGCCAGTCCCAGGGAAACAAGAATTTCTCCCAGTCGCCGGCGGTCGCCGCGCTCCTGCTCTTCCAGAGCGCGGGCGATGTCCCCAGCTTTGGCAAAGCCCTTCTCCACAAGGAGGCCGCCGATTTTGCCGCGTGCGGGCTGCCGCTCCGCCGCGTTGCGTTTCCTTCCCTGGGAAGCCGCGTTGTCATCAATTGCCGCGGCCTCATGGCCGGAGGAAGCTTCGCTTTCTGCCGCGTCCGGCTTGGCCGCAGCGAGTGCAGGGGCAGGGGCGGCGACAGAATCCGCGGGCTTGCTTTCTGTGCTGCCATGCTGAGCAACCGGCGTGGAATTCTGCAGCCTCGTCAGGGTCTCCCTCAGCTCCGGGTAGTCCTGCGAGCCATCCTGTCCGGTGTCTTGAATCTCCTTCAGCATTTGCCGAACCGCATCCACCATGCCCAGTAAAGCCGTAGTGATTTCCGGGTTCAAGACCAAGTGGCCGTCGCGTAGCTTGGTAAGCAGGTTTTCACCGACATGCGCCACCTTTTCCAATTTGCTGAAACCGAGGAAACCGCACGTACCCTTGATGGTGTGAATCGTGCGAAACACCCCGGCCAGCGCGTCCTTGTCATGAGGATTTTTTTCCAATCCCACCAAGTCGCGGTCCAGGCGGTCCAGGTTCTCGTAACTTTCCACCAGAAAATCCTGGATAATTTCCTTGTCACTCATTGCTGGCCTCCCAGATCGGGAATCATTCCCAAGGACATTGCGCACGCGATCCCGACGGCAACCATCCGCCGGTGGTAGGGCTCGCTTTTCCCTATATCGTCCGATCCCGCATCTTCATTAGCTTCAGCGTGGCAAACGTAGCTTTTCGTGATGTCCCGGATCCTGTTGAGCAGGTTGGGAAAGGAGTTTTGTTACGGCCGTCGGGCGCTTTGCGCCTTGGTGAGCAGAAGAATCGAGTGGGACGCAGAAATTGGCAAGAAAGAGAGCGGAATCAAGATTGCTGGTTTCGAAAGCGATCCGCCAACTGTCTTTTGCGAGTTTGCCGGACGCCAAAGCGTATGCGCAGATGCTCGTGCGGGTCTGTGTAGCGGGAAAAAACCAGCGCTCAGCGTTGCCGAATTCGATTGCCTCGCGCGCCAATGTTGGTTGCAAGGTTGCAATTCAGGATCATTGCCGGCTGTGAAAGATCGGACTTGCATTCTGAAGAGGCTTCCTCGGAATCAAGCCACATTCAAAGCCTGATGGTTTAGTGGCTTGGACCGCTCGGCTGGCCCCGTCGTCGGAAGCGACTCGGAAGTGATCCGCTGGCCTTCTTCTGCTCGAGCGAACCGCTCTCTGGCATTTACGCACGACGCGTTCGACGAAGTCCGAGCAGGTCTACTGGACCTATTCTCCGCGTTTGCACAGAAACCGTCTTCCCCCGTTGCGATGAACAGGCACGCCAGAGTGCTGAATTGCGCCTCCGCAAACAAGCAGCTCGACTCGGCTTCCAACTCTTGCCCATCTCAGCAGCAGGAGCATGACAGCTAGTTCCTCAGGAGCCCGTTTCTGGCCACCTTCCGAGTAGCCGACAAGCCGGGAGCTGATCGGGTTGGTCAAGACTTCGTCGCTTAAGCGTTGCTGATCTGGAATCATGGCCGGGATTGCTTCCGTCTGGCTACCGCACTCCGTCCACCAGGAACAAATCCGACAACTCTCTGGAGAACGAATAGCCATAAGTCTTGCCGTCCGGTGTCACGCGCGCATTCATGATGGTCGTCACTCCGGCAACATCGCTCGGACCCAAGGTCGTGATCAGTTCCCGCTTCCCGGTCGCAACCTCAAGCTGGTAAAGAGGCGCTGAAGTTTTGTCGTCGTGATAGACGTAGATCGATCGTCCGTCAGCGGCCCAGGCAACCCAGATGTCCTCCGGCAACCAGCCCGGAATCAGCCTCGGTTCTCCGCCTGCTATCGGATACAACCCGCCGCGCTCGCTGAGGTCGCGGGAAAAAAATGTCCGGCCATCCGGCGATAGGTAGTGGCCTTCAAAGTGGTTCCGCTTGACGGAAATCGCGGGGGTCACGCCGCGCGGGGTACCGCCGGGAAGGTCCTGGATATATATCTTCCATCCGTGACCGTCGTCGCCGGCGTAATAAATTGCTTTTCCATCCGGCATGAAACCCTGCGAAGTAGTTTCCTGCATTCCCGTGACATTGACTTTCTCGATTTCCCCCACGCCTGTGGGCAACAGAACGAAACCCACGAGGTTCACGGTCGTGGCGTTAAGCGCCAGCACCTGCCTGGCGTCGGGCGAGAGAATTGGCTCACCGTACTGTCCGAGTTTTATCGCGGGGGATGCGTCCGTTTTTCGCAGGAAAGCCAGGCCTGAAGCGCCGGCTGCAGAACCCCAATCGTCGAACGAAATCCAGCGACCATCCGTCGAAATGTCCCTCAAAGTGGCATAGTCGAGCCAGCTGAGGTCGCGTTCTTTCTTGTCGGCCGGTCCACGGAATTGCAATCCGCTTCTCCACGATTCTTTCGAAAGCAGCACTCGTCCACCTGGCGACACATCGTGAAGCCGAAGAATGCCTGGCAGGCGAAGAACGACGCGTTGCTTTCCATTGAGTCCAAGACCAACCACTTCGTTGGCCCAGCCCTCCGTCCGGGTGGCCCCAGCCCAAACTTCGTCACCGGAGGGAGGCCATGCCACGCCCTCCATACTGACGAACGCCATCGAGCGGAGCAGTTGTTTTCCGTTGCGGTCGACAGCGACGACCCACCCTGCATCGCCATCCACCGAACTAAATTCCCCGAACGCCACCGCGTTGCTGTGCGGAGCGATTCGCAGATATCCCAGGGGGTGGGTACTCTCGTAGAGCACCTTCCCGCGGGGGAACTCCACGCGGTACTTTCCCGCGACCTGGAGGATCACAGCCATCTGGCTGCCATCGGCGCTCCAATCGGCGGCCAGCACACCGTCAGCAACCTCCCGCGGCGTGCCGCCGGTGGGGGGCACCAGCCCCAATGTTCCCTGGCAAAGCCCGATATAACGGTCCTTGCAGCCCACCGAAATCGCCAACTGCGAGGCAGACACCGCGAACAACGTGGAGTTCACGAGATTCAAAGGGCGAGATTCTGGAGTATCGGGCTGCGTGGAGTAGATCTGCACCGGTTCGCCGTTCCAGCTGGCGCTGTAATAGATAGAGTGGCCGTCCGGTGCAAAGCGTGCGGCATACACCAATCCGCGCTCAAACGTGAGCTGATGATACGTCGGTGGAGGAACTGAACGGCTGCGTGCTCCCAGCATCCAGCTTCCCGCACCCAAGAGCGCGAGCAGAAGTGCTCCGGCCGCGAGCATTATCATCCGCTTGCCCGACGTTTTCTTTTGGGCTGCTGCAACCGCAGCGCCAGCACTGACGCTGGTTGCACTAGTGGAAGAAACTCCCGTCAGGCCTTCCAAATTGAAGGCCAAATCCCGCGCCGATTGAAAGCGTTGCAAGGGCTTTTTCTCGAGGCATCGCCGGACAATGCGCTCCAAGGCGGGCGAAATGGTTTTCCCGGTAAGGCTCAACTCCGGAGGTTCCTCTTTCAGGATCGCGGTCATCGTCTCGGCCGAGGTATCGCGCCGAAAAGCGCGCTGCCCGGACAGCATTTCGTACAAAATCGTCCCCAGCTCAAAAATGTCGGAACGGGCATCGACAGGCTCACCCCTCACCTGCTCCGGAGACATGTATCCCGCCGTGCCGAGCACGATGCCGGTTGAGGTGGGTCCGGCATCCATGGTCGCGCCCTCGTCCGAAGATGACTCCGGCCGCACCAGTTTCGCGATTCCAAAATCGAGAATCTTTACGCGCCCATCGCGGGTGACGAAGACGTTTTCCGGCTTCAGGTCGCGATGAATGATCCCTTTGTCGTGCGCCGCCGCCAGACCCTGTGCGATTTGAATGCCGTAGTCGACGACCCGCCGCACTGGCAACGCCAAACCGCTCAACTCCATCCGCAGGGTTTGACCCTCCAGGCACTCGGAGACCAGATAAGGCGCGCCCTCATAGGTGCCGATGTCGTGAATAGAAAGAATGTTGGGGTGGTTGAGGGCCGCAATCACCCGCGCCTCGGTTTCAAATCGCTGCAACCGTTCGGCGTCTCTCGCCAACTTTTCCGGCAGCACCTTGATGGCAACATCCCGACCCAGCCGCGTATCTTTGGCACGGTAGACTTCGCCCATGCCGCCGGCGCCGAGCGGCGTTTGAATTTCGTAAGGGCCGAGTTTTGTACCTGGGGCGAGCGGCATTCGTGCGGGCCATTATAGCGCTCTCCCAGCGGGCAAGATCGAACCCACTCATTCTGGGCGACGGGTCGGCTATTCGGAAGCGATCTGAATTAGCCTTATCGGGTTGATGCCGGAAAGTCGGCTTGTGTAACGCAATGGATTCTCAATCATCGGTTGACGGGCAACCCTTCCCTAATCCGGTAAGTAAGGTTTGCCGACACACCTCCCAGAACCGCAGTCGCTTCCATCCAGCGCGCCAAAAGCCCATCTACGGGCTGGCCTGTAGCTCGCTTGTGCATTTCCGGCCCCGGTCAGCCCGGTTACCGGGCTGGGCAGTGGTCCGCCTACACGGCGTCGGACTAAATGGTCATGCCGAGCCATGAGTCGGCTTAGAGGAGATCACCATTGATTTCTTCCAAGCTCGTTTTCTGGATAGCTTGCGGTTGGCCGACAGTCCGGAAGTGAACGAAATCCTCACTTCTTCTTGGTGAACTGCACACTAGACAGGCCTTCGAGAGGCTCGGCCCCGAGATGATCGCAGCCAGCAGGGGGCCCTGCCCATTACCAAGGAGATTACATTGTCGCGGTTCGTGCCGAGGGCCATGCGTACTCCGATTGGTTTGTGGAGCACCACGGAATACGCGGTGATGCCGTAGGCACCCACGGAGGCGAGGGTGTGATCGAGAAGACCAAAAAGCTCGGTAATGGAATGAGGGGTTCGCCATCGAAAATGGCCGGCGACCTGTTACTCCAGCGATTTAAACTGGCTCGGAACAATTCTCCTGGTGTTTGCGTACAAAGAACAGAGGATCATGCACCTACAAATCGAAAAGCTCTCCAAGCGCTATCCCAACGGAACGCAGGCGCTCGACGACGTCTCGCTTTCCGTTCCGCAAGGCATGTTCGGACTGCTTGGTCCCAACGGTGCCGGCAAGTCCACGCTAATGCGAACGCTGGCGACACTCCAGGAAGCCGACAGCGGCGGGGCGCGCCTCGACGACATCGACGTGTTGCGACAAAAAGACGAAGTACGCAAATGCCTGGGATATTTGCCGCAGGAGTTCGGACTCTATCCCAAAGTGTCGGCTGAAACGCTGCTGTCACACTTTGCCCAGCTGAAGGGCATCGAGAATGCTAAGGAGCGGCGCGATGTGGTGCACGCTCTGCTGCGGCAGACCAACTTGTGGGAGCACCGCAACAAGCCGCTGGGCAGCTACTCCGGAGGAATGAAGCAGCGCTTCGGGATCGCGCAGGCGCTGCTGGGCAATCCGCGGCTCATCATCGTGGACGAGCCAACCGCGGGCCTTGATCCCGAAGAGCGCATCCGCTTCCACAACCTGCTCAGCGCTATCGGCGAGAACGTGATTGTCATTCTTTCCACGCATATCGTCTCCGACGTTAGCGATCTGTGCCGGCAGATGGCGATCATTCATCAGGGACGCGTCCGCGCTGCCGGCGATCCTGCAGAGCTGGTGACACAATTGAACGGCCGCGTGTGGAGGAAGGCCATCGCGGGCTCTGAAGTCGCCGATTATCATCAGCGCTTCAAGGTAATCTCCATGCACCTGTTCGGTGGACGCAACGTTCTGCACGTGTTGCAGGACGATCTGCCCGAAGCGGGCTTCGAGCCAGCGGTGCCCGATCTCGAAGATTTGTACTTCGCGACGATTAAAGGTTTCGCCTCGCCAACATCGGCATCCCGAGCGGCAAACTAGGTCATGCTAGGCAGCGTCTTCCTCTTCGAGTTTCGGCAGCGCCTGCGACGCGTCTCGACCTATGTCTACTTTGTCGTGTTCTTCGCCCTGGGCCTGCTGTTCACGCTGATGTCGGGTGGCGCTTTCGCAACCGCCACCGTGGACTTCGGCACCGGCGGCAAGGTCCTAATCAACTCCCCTTACGCGTTGAACGACATGATCACGTACATCTGCTTCTTCGGAATCGTCATCACCGCCGCGATTGCCGGGCAAGCGACATACCAGGACATTGATAACAAGACCACGGACTTCTTCTACACCGCCCCGATCACCAAGTTCGATTATCTCGGCGGGCGCTTTCTGGGGGCGTTCGCCGTGCAGCTCGTCATCTTCGCCAGCGTGGGCCTAGGCACGTGGGTTGGCACGCTGATGCCGTGGCTCGACAAGACGCGCGTCGGGCCACAGATGGCGTCGGCGTTTCTGCAGCCTTACCTCATCAACGTTCTGCCCAATCTTCTTTTCCTGACCGCGATCTTCTTTGCCCTGGCCGCGCTCTCGCGCAAAATGCTGCCGGTGTATGTTGCAAGCGTGCTGGTGCTGATCGGATATTTCGTCGTCGCGCAGAACTCCAACTCACTGCAGACCGGTGTGGGTTTCGCCCTGCTGGATCCGCTCGGCGGCGGCGCCATCGACCGCATGACGCGCTACTGGACACCGTTCCAGCGCAACACTCAGCTCATCCCGCTGGGCGGAATTCTGCTGGCCAATCGGCTGTTGTGGCTGGGCGTTGGAGCGATGTTCCTCATCGTAGCGTATGCAAGGTTCTCATTCTCTTATGTCGCCGAGCGAAGCCGGAAGGGTAAAACGCTCGAGGACAAGGAAGCCTTGCCAACATCGCAAGCGCTGCCTGTCGCTCATCCGGTCTTTTCGTCCTCGGCTTCGCTGCGACACCTGCTGTCGCTCACGCTTATTCAGTTTACCGAGACGGTGAAGAATGTCTTCTTCGTGGTATTGATGCTGGCGGGCTATCTATTCTCGGTCGTGGTCGCGTCAGGCGTCACCATGCCATGGGCGATCCGTACCTATCCCGTTACCCATATGACGGTGCTGATGGCGGGCGGGGGCTTCCTGATCTTCGCCATCGCGATCATTGTTTTCTATTCCGGCGAACTGGTGTGGCGCGAGCGTGACGCTCAACTCAATCAGGTGATCGATGCCTTTCCGCTGCAGCGTTGGGTGCTGTTCTGCTCCAAGCTGTTTGCGCTGATGCTGGTGCAGGTGCTGGTGGTGCTCAGTATCATGCTCGCCGGCCTAACGGTGCAGATTGTTCAGGGTTACTACCACCTCGAGTTCGGCCTCTACTTCCGCGAGCTGTTCCTCAATCGCTTGACCGAACTATGGATCCTGTGTGTGCTGGCGATCTTCGTCCAGACCGTCGTGAACAACAAATATCTGGGGCACTTTGTGATGGTGCTGTACATCGTCGCTACCATCGCGCTGCCGCCCGCGGGATTCCAGGATTATCTCTATCGCTTCGGGCAGACGCCAACGGTCACATACTCCGACATGAACGGCTACGGCCCGTTCCTGGCGCCGCTCGTCTGGTTCCGCTTGTACTGGGGGATTGCCACGCTTCTGCTGGCGCTGTTGACGAACCTGCTGTGGGTGCGGGGAACAGATACCATCTGGCGCGTGCGCCTGGCTCTCGTGCGCCAGCGTTTTTCCCGCGCCAATTTTGCCGCCGTGACCGCGTGCGGCCTGCTGACGCTCGGCATCGGCGGATTCATCTTCTACAACACCCATGTCCTGAATCCTTACCGCACGACATTCCAGATCGACGAGGTTCGCGCGCAATACGAGAAAAAGTACAAGCAGTACTGGCCGCTGCCGCAGCCGCGCATCACTGACGTCAGTAGCCACTACGACATTTATCCCGACAAGCGCTCTGTCTCCATCAGCGGTACGATGTGGCTGGAGAACAAGACCAACTCGAACATCGATCGCGTTGCGATCACGATTTGGCCGGTCGATCTGGCGCCGCTGCCGCCTCCCCACATCAAAGTGAACCAGCTCAGCTTTGCCGGTGGGCAAACCACGCTGGTCGACGACCCCCCGCTTGGCTTTTATTTTTACAAGCTGCCCCAGCCGTTGCCGCCGCACGGACGCATTCCTCTGACGTTCGCCATTGAATACGACAATCCGGGATTTGAGAATTCGCGGCCTAATACCGATATCGTGCGTAACGGCACATTCATCAACGACCGTTATGCGCCATACATCGGTTACGCGCCGGATATCGAGTTGACCGATGACAGCACGCGGCACAAGCACGGACTCGATAAGGCGCGCCGGCTGCCGACGCTGGACGACATCGCCGCGCGTCAGTACAACAGCGGCAGCTTCGACGCCGACTGGATCAACTTCGAAGCCACAGTCAGCACCACACCGGACCAGATCGGCATCGCGCCGGGGTACCTGCAAAAGGAATGGTTGCAGGATGGCCGCCGCTACTTCCAATACAAGATGGACGCACCCATCCTGAACCTGTATTCCATCCAGTCGGGCGAGTATTCCGTGCGTCGCGACAAGTGGAACAACGTCAATCTGGAGATCTACTACCATCCTGGCCACGAGTTTGATCTCGACACGATGATAGAGAGTATGAAGGAGACGCTGACGTATTGCTCGGCGAACTACAGCCCATTCCAGTTCCATCAGCTTCGCATCATCGAGTTCCCCGGTTACGGCACATTTGCCGAGTCGTTTGCCAACACGATTCCGTACTCGGAATCGATTGGCTTCATCACCAAAGTCAGCGACAAGCCGGACACCGTAAACATCCCTTTTTACGTCACAGCGCACGAGACTGGGCATCAGTGGTGGGGACATCAGGTGATGTCGGCTTACGTGCAGGGGGCGACTTCGATCGACGAAACCATGGCGCAATATACCGCGCTGATGGTGATGAAACACCACTTCGGCGCAGATTCGATGAAGAAATTCCTGCGCCTCGAGCTCGATCAATATCTGGCTGGCCGAGGGCAGGAGCGCAACGAAGAAAACCCGCTGTACAAAGTCGATCCCAATCAGGGGTACATTCATTACCGCAAGGGTTCACTGGTAATGTACCGGCTGCAGGATGACATCGGCGAGAACAACGTGAATGCGGCGATCAGGGAATTTCTGCAGACGTTCGCCTTCAAGGATGGGCCGTATCCCGTATCACTCCAGCTGGAAGGCGACTTCCAGCAGTTCACGCCGCCGCAGAATCAGTATTTGTTTGAAGATCTGTTCCGGACTATTACGCTCTACGATGTTCGTGCTCTTTCCGCCGACTATGTTCCGCAGCCCGACGGCAAGTACCAGGTTCACTTGACGGTCGAAGCGAAAAAGGTCCGCGCCGATGAACGCGGACAGGAGCATTCGATTCCTATCAACGACTGGATCGACATTGGCGTGTTGGACGCCAACGGAAAATTCCTCTACCTGCAAAAGCAGAAGATCGATCAGGATAAGACCGACTTCACTGTCACGGTCGATAAGCTGCCGGCAAAAGCAGGTATCGATCCCGTGGGCAAGCTGATCACGCGCAATCCCGATGACCACGTCATATCGATAAAGAAGCGCTGATTAACCAACAAGGCTAAGGCTCATCCGCATGTCACACGTGTAATCAGGGTACTCAAGCCACAACTCTGATTGTTGGCTTGTCGGTTGGCGCAAAATCCGCGACACCCGCCTCGGGCGCAATGTTGCGGTGAAGATTCTGCCGGAGTCGTTCGCCGGAAACAGCGAGCGCCTGCGCTGCTTTGAGCACTCGGCATCCGCCGTAGGATCGGCCTTCTCCGCCACGCTACTTTTAGAATTCGAATCTTAATCCAAACTGGAAGTAACGTGGCAGATACCCATTGGCATCGGCTGTGATTGTGCCAAACGCGGCATCGCCATATGCCGCGTCTGGCTGGGCAAAGCGCGGATGATTGAATGCGTTGAAGATTTCGGCCCGCAGATCGATCTTCATGCCTTCCTTGGGCACGAACGACTTGTAAATGTTCATGTCGAGATTGTGAATGCCATTTACCCGCAAGCCCGGATAATAGCGTGGAGCGTTGCCCGGATTCTGATCGCCCGGGTCGGCAAGGCAGCCGGGATTGATAAACGAAGCTACTGGCGGATTTCCGTTCGACTCTGCATTGCCGTTCTGCTGCCAGTTCATGGCGACATCTTTCATGCTAAGTCCGGTCTTCAGCTGAGAGCAGATGATGTTGGGGCGCTGCGTGCCGTTAGCCAGGCGCGGGTTGCTCATGCCAAGGGCGATGGGTTGACCCGATTGTTCCGTAATCATGGTCGCGAGTGACCATCCGCCTACCGCCGCATCCAGCGGGCGATTCATATTGCCGCCGATCCAATTATTGCGGCCCACGGGCAGATCGAGGACGACCGCTGCCGCCAACCGTTGTGGAGCATCATTCGCACTGATGCTGTGCTCCAAATACAGACGGTCGAGCTGTTGCGGCATTCCGCTGCCCAGCGATCCCACCCAGTTATTTCGTCCCGCTGATGAGTCGTCGGTCAGCTTCGAGATCGTGTAGTTGCCTTCGAAGCTGACATGGTGCGTGGTGCGCTTCTCGAAGCGAACCTGCATGGCGTTGTACCAGGATGATGCTTCTTCGATCATCAAACCCTCGAAATCCCCAGTGAATTGTGGGTAGGGATCGAGTAGGTATCCCAGCGGGATGGTTGTATTGCTATAAAGTGAGTTCGGCTCGTTGAAGCAGGGGGACGATGGGCTTGGTGTGCATGGCGTGCTGAACATTGGATAGAAGGGATTGTTGACTGGGTTCGCCAGGAAGGTGCTTACGCAACTGTCTCCATCGCAGGATCCGATGCCGTTGTTTTGGGTCACATCATTGTTGTAATGAACGGCAGCGGAGACCTTCGCCAGCAAGGCGGACGACATGAAATCTCTGTTGTTCGTTCCAGACCAGGGAAGATGCGTGCTGCGATTGGCAGAGTAGTCGACGCCTAGGACAAGCTGGCTCGGCAATTCCCGCTGAATTCCAACGTTCCACATGTAGAGATCGGCATCGCGCGCGGCCGTCGTTCCAAGGTCGTTATTGTTGGCATATCCCCATTCTGCAAGTGCGCCGTATTCTTTCCCCTGTGGGCCGGTAAAGCCGCTCGGAAACGGATTCTCGAGGGTGGCGTACTGCGTCGCGAAATTATTATTCGTGAAGATGATAGGCGCAGTTTTGCTGAACGCGGTTCCGGGATATTGAAAGTTCGTCGCCGGACTCATGCCGAAATATATCCCTGCTCCGCCGCGCGCCACGGTTTTCGAATCGAACGCGTAGGCGAAACCCAACCGCGGCCCAACGTCGCTGCGGTAAACCGGGACATGCCGCATGTTTGAGCTGGCGAACTCTGTGGTTCCGATCAACTGCTCTGAGGCTGGAAAATTCACGCCCACGGATGACAGAGCCGCTTGCGCGCTCGTGGTATCGAGGGTGACGTTCGTGGGTGCGGTGAAATCGCTGAACTGAATCCGGTTGAAGCGCTCGTCGTAGGGCGTACTCCATTCGTAGCGAATGCCGAGATTCAACGTGAGCTTGGAGTTCACCTTCCAGTCATCCTGGAAATAGAAACCAGTTTCGGCTGACCTGTTGGCCACCGACGGCAGCACTTCCAACGAGGTAGGGATTGATGGAAAAGGATTGATGTTGTCAGCGTAACCGAAAAGCGTGCTGGCGAAAGGATTGCCGGTTGGATTTCCGTTCGCATCCGTGTCGTTGTTCGGGGTTGGCGAAGTCACATAATCGGTGAAGTTCAGGGTTCCTGTGGGATCGTTGGGCTGGAAGAAATTGTTATAAAAAAGCCGCTGCTCGCCTCCGAACTTCATCAGGTGCGAACCGTGTGACATCACCAGCTGCGATGAATATGTGTAAAGCGTGTGCGCGAATGTGGTATTCACGCAGCATTGGTCGTACAGATCGGTCCAGGGCGCGGTTTGTCCTCCGGATGACATGTAAATCGCGGGCATGCGGTCCAATCCGTTGGCATTTTGAAGGATCGGCGACAATTGAACGCCGGAAGGCAGCTTGGAGTTGAAGCTCGAAATGCTCGGGATGCCAGAGGTTTCCAGTTCATGCACGCGGTCGATAGAAAAGTGGGTCGTCCAGACAATGCGCGAGTTTACGGTGCGTGAGTATTCGATCGATCCGTTTTGCGCCGCTGTCGGACTACCGGCGATGCCGTCGCCCGATCCGTTGTTGTCGAAGCTGTCGCCGAAAATCATCGGAGTGTAGTAATTGGAAGATTCTCGGCTGTAGCGGCCGCTGATGTGATTGCGATCATTGATCTGATGATCGATTTTGATATCGAACTGGTAATCGGGCTGATGCGCCGTGCCGCTGAAAAGATAATTGTTGAATTCTCCCGGCAGATTCGGTTGCGGATAAAGATTGAGAATCGCCTGGCCGATGGGATTGATTTCATTTGGCGGAATTACGTTCGGCGTTCCTTTGTAGGAGGCTTGCGGTCTGCACAGGCCGCTGGCACATGCCACCAGCGGCAGTGTGGGATCGTAAACGTTGGTGGCTGTCGCTGAAAAGTTGCCCGCCCGCTCGGCGGCAGTGGGGACAGTCGCTACGCCGTTGAACGCGGAATTAAAACGAACCTTTTCGAAATCGGCGAAGAAGAAAGTTTTGTTCTTCCGGATCGGGCCGCCGATCGAGAATCCGCCCTGATCGCGGGCGCTCTCAGGCTTCGGGCTTGGAGCTGGATTGAAAAAGTCGCGCGCGTCCAATCCGGAGCGCTGCAGAAAATACCATCCGCTGCCGTGAAAACTATTGGTGCCACTCTTCATAACCATGTTCACAACAGTCCCGCCGTTATTTCCGAATTCAGCAGAGAAGCTGTTGTTTTGCACTTTGAATTCCTGCACGCCCTCCACCAGCGGCTCGTAATAAACATTGCTGTTTCCGCCTTCGCCCTGTTCCGGCGCGCTGAGCGGGGAGCCGTCGAGCCGAACTTCGGCGGTGGCATTTCGCTGCCCGTTCGAAACAAAGTTCGTTCCAGAAGGATAGTTGTCCTGCGTACCCGAGCCGGCGACTTCCGTTACGCCAGCGGCCAGAAAGGTCAAGCCGAAGAAGTCGCGATTCACCAGTGGAAGCTCCTTGACGTACTGGCTGGTGATATCGGTACCTAGCGTCGCGTTACCGGTGTCAAGCAGCGGGGCAGTTTCCGTAACCTCAATTGTGGAGGAAACACCCGCTAACTGGAGTTTGAAGTTGAGCGAGGATTCCTGGTCCACTTCGAGAACCACTCCTGTGCGTTCCGCCGCGCGAAATCCCGGCGCTTGGGCCTTCACGTCGTAGGTGGATGGGCGCAAGCCGGTGAAGAAGTAAGAGCCCTTGTCGTCTGTGCGCGCCGAGGTCGAAATATTCGTGCCCTCGTCGCGTATCGTGACTGTCGCATTCGAGACAACAGCGCCAGTTGCATCCGAAACCACGCCACGTAGTTGTGCGCGGTAGCTGCCTTGAGCGCTCGATCGAGCTGTAAGGCTTGCAACTGCGCAGAAAACAAGAAGGGTAAAGCCAAGCTGCCGATTCAGGCGCATCAGATCCCCCGCACTTTCGACTGCGAAAGGTTTTCGTGCCGCTTTCCTTGGCTTGCGAATTCTTACGAATGATTACGATTCGCATTCTTTTTACTTATTTCATACCAAGGTTGTCAAGCAGAAATAATGAGAGATCAGGCTTGGGATAGGGGATAGCGGCGCTGCGGCCTACCCCGCCGCGATCAATCCTTATGCAACCAGAACACAGCGCCCTTCGAGATCGGAGGCAAGGTATAGACGATAGTTCCCGCTTTCGGCGTTCCATTCAACTCTTGAGCGCTGCCGAGAAATGGCAAAATGTATGCCGACGAGCCGCGCTCCTCGGGCACCGTGATCGTGACCTGCTGCGGCGTCTGAACCGGATTCTTTCCGCCGACCAGCCCATCAAAGTTGGCAAGAAAGACATGGGTTTCGCCGTTTACGCGGGCGATGGAGGTGGCCACATGCGGCGATGCCGAAATGTCAATGCCTGCGCTCTTCGGCAGACTTTCTAAGAATGCCCGCTCCATGACCGGAGTTGCGTGCTCGAAATCCCCCTCTAAAGCAGCGACGTATGCTTTCCCGGGGCAATCCGGAAAACGAATAACGCCGGCCTGCGCATTCGTGCCGAGAGGATCACTTCCAGTGATGATGAGCTTTTTGCCTTTAGCAACATACTCATGAAGCCATGTTTGTTCCTCAGTGTTCAGAACTCGTACATCCGGCAGAATCAGGGTTTGCCCGCGAAACTCAGCCAGGGTTCGCGGCGTAAGGATCTGAAATTCCCGATGCGACTGCAGGAGCAGGATGAGAATTCCCCGATACGCCCGGATGAAATCCTGTGCGTAATAGTTGCGCGTTTCGGGCGAGAAATACACACCAATTGGATTGATCGGCGTTCGCGGCAAATAAAATGTCTTGTCGTTCTGCTTGATCCACAAAAAAAGTTTCTTGCGCGTTGCAGGATCGTTCGATCCCGCCATCGAGTGGCCTGGGGCATCCCAGAAATTCGCGCCATCCATTACCTGTGACATCGCGAGATTCATCATGGCTTCGCGTTTGTCGACGACTTTGTCGCCATCCCACGAATAATTCAGAATCCAGGTCGCTTTGCCTTGCGCAAAAGCTCGAAAGGTATGCATGCCGACCTGGTAGTAGAACCAATCCAGGGGCGTGCGCGATGCCGCCATGTGATCGCCTTCGCCGAATTCGTATTCATGTGCAATGGCGTCGACCACCGGATAAAGGCTGAAAACATCGGCTCCCACGCGGACGGCTTCCGACTCGATGCCAGGATAGATTTCGGGGATGGTCTTGATCTGCGGATTTACCGATTTTGCGTTCTCATCGATCTCGTGCATGAAATCGGTAATCGTCTGAATGCGAAAGTCGACCCACTTGCGAAAATTCGCATCGGAAAAGTCTCCGAGTTTCAAATCATGTTTCGCATCCAGTCCGGTTTGCTTCTTGAATGCGGCCACGGTGTAATCGTCGAAGCTCGCCCACGTGTCTTCCCAACCCTCGAAATGAGTCATCCAATAAGGAATGTCGACGTAAATGCCATCGATTCCCGTTGCCGCAATCTGCCGCACGCGCTGCATGTAGATTTTTCGCCAGTCGGTCGCGTAAGGACTCACCCAGACATCTTCATCACCTTTACGAATCCAAAAAGCCGAGCCGCCGCCGAAAATGGCCGGCTCTCCGGTAATTTTGCGCTGCAGCCAGTCAGGATGTTCTTTCGCTAACGTATGTGGAGTCTTCTCCGCATTTGCCGTGATGCACTCGGTTCCCGCGATGTAAACGAAAGCATAATTTCCCGCGGCGTGCGCTTTTTCTGCCACTGCGTGAATCGCCTTCAGCTTCTCCGCAGGATCGACAAAGCTCTCATATCGTCCTTCGATATCGTTGTCGACCTCAATACCAAAAACACCGCTTGCCTGGGCATCCGCGACAATCTTGCCGGCATTGTCGTCCTTCAGACCATACGCTCCAATTCGAACGTAGTTCGTCCAATTCTGGCCATAAGCAGTTGCGAATGCGATTGCGGTTACAAGAGCCAAGAATAAGGCGAGAAAGGGAAACGCAATCTTGCGCATGGGAGTGGAAACACCTCTATGTATTCTTGCGATCACTTCATGTGCTTTCAAACCTGTTGCCGCAGGTTAGCCCGCAGCGTCAATGAGCCGTCGTCGTTGAGTTTTTGGTGGCAAGCCCATCGCACTGGATAGCGCATTCCCTTCACCTCAATCTCAGCTTTGAGTTTGAGACCTTGCCACTTGGTGCCCTGCGGCAAAACAAATTGCGCTTGCCGAATCTTGCCCGGTAAAGGATGTCCGGCATCGAGGCAGCCGCTTTTCAGAAGTTTTCCGTCTCCGCTTTCAACGCTGACGCGCAATACTCCCGGAACCCCGGCAATTCCGTCGTTCGCGAAACCGACGATGAGCCCGAGATATCCGCCATCTTCGTAGCTCCAGATAAACGACGGGCGAACCCGATAGCCGATGCGGCGGTTGATGCGATCGAACCACGCCGGCGATGCCTCGTAATAACTCGCCAGCAGCCTGGCATCAATGTGGTGAAAGTTCCAAAGCGACCAGTAGTTCGCGCCAATGTCCATGACATGCGAGATCATGTTTTCCGCCGGCGAAATTCCTTCCTGCACATCCTGCGGACTGGGTGGTTTGCCGGGAAGTCCCTGCTCGAGCAGAGCCCCGATCCACGGCGGTCGGTTGCTGAGAGCGTCAATCTGTTCGTTCTCGATAAAAATGGTGTCGCTGCGAATCCAATTGTTGCTGCGAAGCGTGTGGTCCAGAACCTCCGAGTTCCCAACCCGGCTGTAATCGGGTTGCGTATTCGTCAACAGCGGAGTCTTCGAAAATTGCTCCAGCTGAACTTCGAGCATCTGCATCCATGTCCGCTCGGCTGTCTGGTAATCGGGGAAGGGATTGTTGGCGAAAGGCCAGGTGTGGCCTTCACCCCAGAATCCATACATAAAGGTGTCGATGAACTCGATAACAGGATTCCCGTTGAACTCCGCAGCCATCGCGCCAACCAGATCGCGGAATGCACTCTGAAAGAAAGGATCGTCATAGCGCGGTTGATAACGCGAATGTGGGTTGCGCAAATATCGTTCGCCGGATGCTGCATTTTCCTTGTCACTGAGGATGAGGTCGACTTTCGGAACTTTTTCGAGAACGAAGTCTGGCAGAGCCGGCGCGTGCGTGTAATCGGGGGCGCACATCTGGATCCGCAGGCCGACACGCTTGTTGTTCTTCTTCGCCAAATCGAAAACGAGCTTGATGTAGTCGGGAAAGTCGAGACGTCCGGGACGAGGCTGCATTTCGCGCCACGTCGGCCGAATATAAAGTTGCTGTCCCAAAGGGAATCGAACCAGGTCTTCAATGGCTTGAGAAATGTTGTCGGATTTGATTTCCTCCGTGCCCAGATCGGCCGTGACGTACGTGACCAGCCCCTTGCCATAATTCGGCACGACTTCATCGGATGGCGTTGTGGTCATCACGACATCATCATTGGGAATTACGGCATCCGGCGGATATTGTGGGAACGGGCCTTGATTGAGGCGATCGTAAACCGGAGGGCCGGAGCCGAAATCGTATTTCTCCCAGTTGTGAGCGGGGACGAAGCCAACCGCTTTGCCAACTCCGAGTTCTGCCGCTAGGGCGAGAGCAGTGCTGGATTTTAGAAAGGCTCTCCGTTGCATGCGAAGAAACGACCATAACAGAAATATTTAGAAAGGAAAAGAAAGAAATCGTAATTCCTAACGATGGCATGTGGATATCTTGTGCCCTTGATTTCTCCCCAACTCCTTCTAATTGCCAGCGGCTTCGCTGCTCCTCACCTTAACGAAGGATGGTACCGACTGCGACAAAGGCATCGCTCTCATATCGGCGGTACACGAAGCAACACTGAGTAGCGCGGAATCCCGGGTCAGATTTGTTGGTTTCTTTTTTGTTTATGATCTGTTAGGATTCATTACGTTTTATTTCGAATAGAAAACCTCGCCATGAACTCTCTGCCAAGTCTGTTGGCGCTTTCGCCGGACGAGAGGCAGTCGCTCGGGCTTTCACATACCCCAAAAGAAATCGCGCAGCAGCCGCAAACCTGGCTCGGCACTTACGAGCGTTTTCGCGAACACCATTCAGAGATTCTTCATTTCCTTCAATCGGCCGGACTGGGTTGGGACCTGGCACGTCGGCCCACTGTGTTCCTGGTCGGCGCGGGAACTTCCGATTACATCGGGCGCTCGTTGGCTCAGTTGCTGAAACGGCATTGGCAATGCGAAGTGCTCGCTGTCCCCAGCACTGATCTTTTATCCCACGCCGAGCAATGGCTCGTGCGGTGCCGAGATTATCTTTGGATTTCGTTTTCTCGCTCAGGCGAGAGCCCGGAGGGCATTGCAGTAATTGAGCACGCGCTGAAGAAACATCCAGACATTCATCACCTTATTGTCACTTGCAACTCCGAAGCCAAGATGCTCGGAATGGTTGACGGACACAAGCGTGCCCTGGGAATCGTTTTGCCGGACGAGGTTAACGACCGCGGGCTCGCCATGACCAGTTCGTTTTCCAACATGGTTGTGTTCGGGCAATGTCTTGCACACATAGAAAGCCACGACTCATATCTCCACATATTGCACCAACTGGTTGAAGCGGGAACCAGCTTTCTGGACCGTGCCGCGGCGTGTGCGTCCGAACTCGCGAGTGAAAACATCAGCAAGGCATGTTTCGTCGGTTCCGGGCCCTTGAAAGCCATCGCAACCGAATCCGCATTGAAAGTGCTGGAGCTTACGGCCGGTAAAATTCAGACGATGTCGGAATCCGCGCTGGGCCTGCGTCACGGGCCGATGGCCGCTCTGGATAAACAAACAGTCCTCGTCGCCTTTCTTTCCGGAGACAGGAAGGTCCTGGGTTATGAAATAGATTTGCTTGAGGAAATCGCCATAAAAGGTCTGGTTAAAGCTCGGGCGGTGGTGAGTGCAGTGCCGAATCCGCGGTTGAACACTTCGGCTGAACATGTTTTACTGCACTCGCAATCGTGCACGATTGCAGACGATTACCGTCCGCCATTGGATGTAATGTTTGGGCAACTGCTTGGACTGTTTTGCTCACTGCGCTGCGGCTTGAGGCCGGATTGCCCGAGTCCCAACGGCGCCATCAGCCGGGTCGTGCAAAACGTTCTGATTCATTCTTGAATTGCGCGGTTTCAGCGGGAGGTGCATCATGCGTAGCTTATCGAGCCGCTTATCATTTGAATCCTTGGGAAACTTGTTCAAGAATTGCTCTCTCGTTGGGGCAGCAGTTCTGATTGTATTTACTTGCCTTCCGGTGGTGGCACAAAAGGACACCGGAAGTATCGCCGGACTGGTGAAGGATGCTTCGAATGCCGTGGTCGAAGGCGCCAAGGTGACCATCACCGATGTTGACCGCGGAACGCAAATGGTCGCCCAGACCAATGCGCAAGGCGAATATCTGGCAAGTCCGCTGAAGGTCGGCCGATATAACGTCACGATCGAGAAAACTGGCTTCAAAAAAGCTGTGGTCGGCCCAGTTACGGTCGACGTACAGTCGCGGCCGGCCGTGGACGTCACGTTACAAGTCGGCACGATCTCCGAATCTATGACGATTACGACCACCAGCCAGCAATTGGAGACGGAAACCTCTGGGCTGGGTCAGCTGGAGAACAGCCACACCATCGAAACGCTTCCGCTTAATGGCCGCAATTACGCCCAACTGGCTTTACTCGCCGCCGGTGTAGGCCCAAGCGAGCCCGGTTCGCGCGTGGAAACGAGTTACGGGTTCAGTTCCAACGGCGCGCGATCGCTGCAAAACAATTTTCAACTCGACGGCATCGACAACAACTCCGATCTGGGCGACGTGCTCAACGGCAGCGCGTACGTGATCCAGCCTTCGGTCGATGCGATCGGTGAATTTAAAGTTCAAACCAACGCCTACAGCGCGGAATTCGGGCGTGGCAACGGTGCGGTGATGAACGCCGTGATTAAATCCGGCACCAACCAGTTTCATGGCGACGTGTACGAATTTCTGCGGAACGATGTTCTCGACGCGCGCAATGCGTTCGATATATTCGGGCGGCAGGAGTACCGGCAGAATCAATTTGGCGCAACTTTTGGCGGGCCGATCATCAAGAACAAAGCCTTTTTCTTCGGCGATTACGAGGGGCTTCGCATACGGCAGGCTTTGCCCCAGTTGTCTCTGGTTCCGACGCCAACCGAGATCAGTGGCAATTTCTCTTCATTCCTGACCAACACACCAGTCATGGCCGTGGATACGAACGGCAATTCGACCAATCAAGTAGCGCTCGATTGCAATGGAAACCCCACATACCAGGGAGAGATCTTTAATGACTACCTCACCCAAGTCTCGACCTTGAATCCGGACGGCTATTGCGGAGTGCCGATCGGAGTGGGCGCTGGTGGCGTTCCGACTAATATATTCCCCAAAGGCTTGATCGATCCCCTGGCGGCGCGGCTTTCTGCTCTGTTTCCAGCGCCCAATGCGAACATCAATGGCTCCAACTTCCTGGCGGAGCCCAAGAGGAATTTCGATCAGAACAACTTCGATATTCGGATCGACGATAACATCAGCGACCGCGACTCTCTCTTCGGTCGCTTCAGTTACGAAGATCAACCAAGCTTCACTCCCTCGCCGTTCAACAATGCGCTGGACGGTGGAGCGTTCCAGGATGGTTATCAGGACAATTCCTACCGCAGCGTAGCGCTCAGCGAAGCCCACACGTTCTCTTCGAGCATGGTCAATGAATTGCGCTTCGGCTACAACCGCATCAACTCCCATCGTTTTCAACTGAACTACAACGCCAACGTTGCTGCGCAGTTGGGTTTTCCCGGAGTGCCGTTCGGCCCGGACAACGGCGGCCTGCCGAACATCACCATTGATGATGGCACGGCAACCATTGGCAGCTCGGGCTTTCTGCCGTCGATCGAAAAGCAGAATGCATATGTCATAGATGAGAACTTAACCAAGGTTCACGGCCGTCATTCGATCAAAGTCGGAACCGAGTTGCGTTTCATCGAGTTCACAATCTTCCAGCCCGCAGCGTCGCGCGGAACGATGGATTTTGCCAGCGATCTCACCGATAACGCTGCCGCTCCCACCACAGGAGGAGAAGCATTCGCGACTTTCCTGCTGGGGATAACCGATGGAGCAACGATCACCAACCAGCACAACGTGGATTATCACCGGGGCGACTACTCGTGGTTTGTGCAAGACGACTTCCGCGCAACCCCGAAACTCACCTTGAACCTCGGCCTGCGCTACGAACTTTTCACGACAGTGAAGGCGCGCGACAACGAAGAAGCCAATTTCGACTTCGCTACCGATTCGCTGGTCGTGCCGAAAGGCCAGCAAGCGGTGTTGACTCCCACGATCGCATCTTTGATTCCGATTCAGAGAAACGGCAGTCCAGGATTGATTTCTCCCGATCTGACCACTTTCGCACCCCGCGTTGGGCTTGCCTACCAGATCACAGACAAGCTGGTTCTTCGCGCCGGTTATGGAATCTTCTACGGCGGTGAGGAGAACGGGCCATTTTCCAACCCGAGTCCGGGTTTCAACCCGCCATTCTTTGTCACTGAAAACTTCACGCAGCCCTGCGGCTTGCCCGCGGCGAATCCGGCTGCGAACGAACCAAACTGCGCGGTCGTGGGGCCAGGGAATGTACCTCTAACCTCGCTCTCGCAAGGTTTCCCGGCCAACTCACTGACAGATCCGAACACACCCACACTGTTTTCCGAAAGTTCGACCTTAAAAACGCCGTTCACGCAACAATGGCACTTCGGGTTTGAATACCAGTTGCCGAGCCAGATGCTGCTGAATATTTCCTATGCTGGCTCGCGTGGTGATTATTTGTATGGCATGTATAACGGGAATCAAGCACAACCGAATGTGACTTTTTGCACCACGAACGGCAACACTCCAGAAAACTGCCCCACCGCGCCGAGGCGGCCATTTCCTGCAGTCGATGCCGGCATCGACACCCTTCGCGCTAACGACTTTTCCAACTACGACGGGCTGCAAGTGCATCTTGAAAAACGACTCACCCGCGGCTTGCAGTTTGGGGTTTCCTATACTTACTCGCATGCACTGGATGATGCTTCCAGCGCCAGCCTTGGCTCGCTTAACAATGGCGACTTCCGCAACCAACTTTATCCGGGGCTGGAGTATGGCAATGCGGATTTCGACGTGCGCCAGCGCTTCGTCGTCGACTACGCCTATCAATTGCCCTTTGGCCGTGGCAGGGCATTCGGTGCAGGTGCCAGCGGAGTTCTGAACCAGATTATCGGTAATTGGCAGGTGGCCGGCATCACCAGTTTGCAAACCGGCAACTGGTTCACCATCACCGACTCGATTACCAACGTTTCAACCGCCGACGGCGGTGGAGTCGTAGGATACTACGAAGTGCGGCCCAACGTGGTCGGCAATCCCAATGCGACGCCGTGCGTCCACGGGTATCTTTTCAATACCTGCGCCTTCGTGGATAACTCCACTTTCTTCACCTTCGGCGACGCGGGCAGGAACATCGTGCGCGGGCCGGGTTTGCAGGACTGGGATTTTTCCATCTTCAAGCTATTTCCCATTCACGAGCAGGTTCACGCCGAGTTTCGCTCGGAGTTTTTCAATATCTGGAACCATGTGAATCCGTTGCTGGGTCCGATAGGCGCAATTAGCGAGGAGCCGACTGCCGTCGAATTCGGCACGCCGCAGTTTGGGCAGGCGGTTGCCGCGCGTGATCCCCGCTTCATCCAGTTCGCGCTGAAGTTCTATTTCTAGTGCGCTGGCCGCAAGAAAAACACTCTGGGGAAGTTGCGTCATTTGTCGAAGAGGACAATTATGAAACGCAATGCCGAGTTGCGAAAAGAAACAAAACCTTTTTTCACGGAACCTGCTGTTGAACTGCTTCGAATTGACGGATCGGGGAACGTGAATCGGAGGTGGCCAGTGCGTTTCCCGCGGCGTCTCCATGGTGGGTGCACTACGTCTTGCTCGGCGGGCAAATTCTACCTTCATCATTTTCTTCTTGCGGCGCTCCTTACAACCCTTCTCACGCCTCTTGCGTACTCCGCTGATACGGAACTCAAGAGCAGTGAACTGGATGTCCGGGTTACTTCCGTGGATGGCACCTATTCCATCGCCCGGGTGGGAGCGGCACCAGCCCTTCAGGCAGGAGTGGCGGCTGAGGTAAATCATCTCTGGATTCGCTTCGCCGATTATCCCAAGCATGACGTAACCGACTCGGAGTTCGACGACGCCCTCGGAAAGGGACACCAAGCCACCTTCACGGCGAGCGGTTTACCGGAACGGCCTGACCTGACCTACACGATTCGCGTCTACGAAAACCACCCGTTTGGCGAGATTCAAGTGCGCCTGGAGAATCGTTCTGGCCGAGCATGCGAGGTTCAGAGCATTCGCAGTTTGGAAGCCATCGGTAACCAAATTCTGGATCTTCATGCCGACCCAAGCTCGGACCGTGTTTTATCCGACAGCTACAGCGAAGACTGGCCGCCGCTTCAAATCTTTGATCTCGGGAAAGCGCCGAATGGTATGCACCGCGCGGTCGGTAGCCAGCTTATCTACAACCGGCGGAGCCAAGAGAGTGCGTTCTTCGGTGCGCTCACCTCGGACCGCCTGCTGACGATTCTCCACTTGAACACAAAACCTGGTGGCGCAGGACCAACGATCACCAGCTTCACCGTGGATTCCACCGGGACAACCGAGATTCAGGCGACAGATGAAGGATCTGGATTGCGTCAGGGCCCTGCAGAAAACAAAATCGAATTGAGCCTGCCTCTTGAAGATGGCGCCAGCCTCTCGTCTGAACGCCTGATGTTCTCCTTGGGATCGGATTATCACGCGCAGCTTGAAAGCTACGGAGCGGCCATCCGCGAACTGCATCACAGCCGCATCCCGGAAGACAATATGCTCGGCTGGTGGAGTTGGACCGCCTTCTACATGAAGATCACGGAGGGAAATACCTTCACGAATGCCCTCTGGTTGGCTGAGCACTTGAAGGAACTCGGTTACAACTACTTCCATTTTGATTTCGGATATGCCTACGCACGAGGGGAATATTCCATCCCGAACGCGTCGAAATTCCCCCATGGCATGCGCTTGCTCACCCAACGCATCGAGGGACTGGGCTTAACGATCGGCATCTGGACCGCGCCCTTCGAGGTTGGCGAACGCAGCTTCATCTACCAAGAGCACAAAGATTGGCTAGTCCACAACGCAAAAGGCGATCCCATTCAGATCACCACGGATGAAGAAATCCCCAGCGAGCGGGTGTTCGTGCTGGACACAACGCAACCGCAAGCTCAGGAATGGTTGAGGCAGACCTACCAGGTTCTTGTGCGGAACTGGGGCGTGAAATACATCAAGCTGGACTTCATGGATAACACGGCCATTGAAGGCTATTACTATCGACCACACACGACTGCACTGGAAGCCCAGCGAATTGGCTTGCAGATTATTCGCGACGCTGTCGGGAACGACGTCCTGCTGGACAAGGACGGCAGCCCCATGCTGAATCCCGTAGGCATTGTCGACGATGGCCGCGTGTCGCAGGATACTGGGCATACTTTCGAGCGAAGCAAAGAAGCTGCGCCCGGAATCGCAGCCCGCTACTATATGCACCGGAACTTTTTTATCAACGATCCGGATGCATTTACGGTTTCGCGGCAACTCCTGGAAGAACGGGAGATTCAAGTGCCGCTTACTCTGAACGAAGCTGAAGTATCGATCGCACTATCGGCAGTCTCGGGAGGAATGTACGAGATCGGTGACGACCTTCCCACGTTGGGAGCCGACGCAGACCGGGTGGCTCTTGTCAAGAATGCCGATTTGTTAGCCATGGCAAAACTCGGCCGTTCCTCGCTTCCCATCGATCTCCTCAGCTATCGGCCCGAGGATGAACAACCAAGCGTATTTCTTTTGCACGAAGACGCCCGCCAGTCGATCTTTTCGGTGTTCAACTGGACGGATCAATCGAGATCTCATCGCTTCTCATTTTCCAACCTAAATCTTGTGCACGGCCGAGTTTACGAACTTAAGGATGTCTTTGACCCGTCGCTCCATCTTTCTGCTGAGAATAATTCGATTCAGATAGAACAGCCTGCCCACTCTGTAAGGATGGTCAAGATCATCGATACGTCGGTCCCGGCAGCGGCTCCGTTCGTCACAATTCGTGCTCCGCAAACCGCGAAAATTGGCGAAGATATCGCAATAGCCTGCGACGTGGATGCGGCGGGAGTGCCGGCGCTGGCACTTCACTGGGACTTCGGCGACGGTACAGCGGAAGACGGCAGACAGGTGCGACATGCCTATACGATGGCAGGACAGTTCACCCTCAAGTTGTTGGTGGAAGGCGTGGACGGGATTGTAGCGCAAAAGAGCGTCTCCATTCCCGTACAAGGGAACGTAGTCCTGCAGCCGCCGACCCGGTACGAGCCGATCAAATAAATCATCCAACTTAAGCCAGCCGTTTGATTCAGGTCTACGGAAGTTCCCGGTTTAGGCTCGGGTTGAACGGCCAGCTAGCCTTCCATTTTGCCCAGATGAAGAAAACCAGAACGCCGGTCAGCAGCGTCAATAGACCGATCTTGATGTAGAGCCAGCCCGAGGTCAGAAAAACATATGCCCAGCCGAAGAACGCAATGACAATGGGGACAGGATAAAACCACATCTTGTAGGGCCGTGCGCTGTCGGGGAGCTTTCGTCGCAGAAGTGGAATGGCAAATAACTGTCCCAGAAACTGCACCAAGATCCTCGTAGTGATTAATGCGCTGACAAGCTGATCAAGCTTAAAAAACGCGCAGGCAATCGATACCCCACCCAGGACCAGAAGCGAAACTTGCGGATAGTTTTTCGTGGGATGCAGTTGGGCAAACGGACGGAAGAAATAGCCGTCGATAGCAGCCGCATAAGGAATTCGCGAATAACCCAGAAGAAGCGCGAACACCGAGCCAAAGGCCGACCACAGGATGAAAGTAGTTACCACAATCGCTGCGCTCCTGCCGTAGAGGCGCTCCATGAAATCAGAAACGATGAAGTTCGAATGAATTCCTTCCCGCCATGGAACCACTCCAATCAAGGCGAGATGCAGCGCAAGATATCCCACGCAGCAGATGGCGAGCGAAAATAAAATCGATCGCGGCACTACGTAAGCGGGATTCTGCACTTCGTCCCCGATGTAGCACACATCGTAATATCCCAGATAGTTGTACACGGCGATCAGAGTAGCGCTGCCCAGCCCGAGCACGAAACCTCTATTAAAAGCCAGTGCTCCTGGAGGAAAGTCGAACGCCATGTGAGCGTTGAAGTGAGGAAACCCGGTGATAATTACAGTCACCATCGCAAGCACCGTGCCCACCCAAAGAGTGAGCGTGACCTTGCTCAAGAATGTGATTTTCCGGCATAACAGGAACAGAGCGACGAGACCGGCGCCCACCGCAACATATTGTTGCCCTCGACCGCTTAGTCCCGGCCACAGATAAGTGGAATAGTTTCCGAATCCGATCATCCCGGAGGCGATTTCCAAAGGCCCACTCAGAACGAATTGCCAGATGAAAAGGAAAGCCATCAAGCGGCCCCAAGTCTGATGGCCGTAGGCCTCGCGAAGAAAATGGTAGCTGCCGCCGGAACCCGGCAATGCCGCCCCCAGTTCGCTCCATATCAGGCCATCGGAAATTACGATGAGCGCACCCGTCAGCCAGCCCAGCATCGATTGCGGGCCACCCATGGAAGCCATCAACAGTGGAATGGTGATGAAAGGCCCGATCCCGACCATGTTGGCCATGTTGAGGGCCGTGGCCGGGAGCAAACCGAAGGCACGGGTCAGGTGAGGGTGCGTTTCAGTCTTCATTAGCGGTCAGGTAGGCGCAGTTCGATGTCGTCGCGGCATCCCCCTCACGATTGCGCGAATCTACGGGTAGTCTGCTCGTTTTGTCAATCGGATTGTTTGATTCTGATCGATTTGTATCCCCGAGTGTCGTTTTTTGCGCTACAAAACGTCTACATCCGAAATAGAATGAGTGACGCAGAGTCCCTGACTGGACCGGAGAACGCCAACATGCTCGCAGAAGAGCGTAGATTTCGTATTCGAGAGATCCTTTCTGGTCAACGCACTATCACCGCTTCCGAACTCTGCGCCGCTCTTGGGGTTACGGCCGCGACGGTGAGGCGAGACTTGGCAGCCTTGGAGCAGGATGGCGTCCTCGTCCGCTCTCATGGGGGAGCAGTTTCCCGCATGTCCAGCACCAACTTCCAACCTTCCTACGAGACTTTATCGCATAGCCACAGCATTGAGAAGCAGGCGATTGCACGCGCGGCTGAACATTTGGTGCTTGATGGCGAGACCGTCTTTCTTGAGGGAAGCACCACGGTCTATGAGCTTGCCCGTGGCTTAAATCAGCGGAATCGGCTGACCGTCGTGACTAACTCTCCGACAATCGTTTGCCAGTTGCAGAGAAGTTCCGGAGTGACGGTGCTCTGCACCGGCGGCGATCTTCAAAAGGATACGTTCTACTTTTCCGGCGAATGGGCCCAGCGTGCGCTCTCCGAGATTCGCTTGGATAAAGCAATTTTGGGAGTGAGCTCAATTGATCTTTCCTATGGCATCTCCACTGCAAACCATGCCGAAGCACAGATCAAGAAGATGATCACGCGAGCTGCCAAGACCAGAATCGCGTTGGCGGATCATTCCAAGTTTGGTACTCAGAGCTTCGCATACGTAGGCCCCGTGTCAGACATCCACGTTCTTGTGACTGACTCGGGCACCGATCCAAAATACATTAAGGGCCTGCGCAAAGCGGGGGTAGAAGTGCTGGTTGCAGAACTGCCGGAAGCGGGCAAAATCTCTCACAAACGAACACATTGAAACAAATTAAGTTGACAATCGCTCACGTGCGATATAGTTTGAGGCCGAATCTAGCTCAGCCCCGGGTGAGGCAATTGTGAGCGATTGCGGCAAGAAAATTCGATTAAATCGTGTTCTGGGAGCTTCGAAACGCCGCGCCCTGGTAGTGGCTTTCGACCATGCGCTGGTGCTTGGGCCGATTCCTGGAACACACGACCCATTAGAAAAAATCCGCCAGTTTTGCCAGGCCGATATCGATGCGCTACTCCTAAACCTAGGACTAATTCGCCGATTTGCGACCTCAACGGCAACCGCTGCAATACCGCCATTGATCGCCCGCCTGGATTGGACTACGGTTTGGTCTGCCCTTGGGCAAAACGGAAGTGGCGCTTTGTACAGCTCGCTTATCGCACATCCCGAAGAAGCGTTGCGGCACGGCGCCGATGCTGTTCTCACCTATCTCGTCGTGGGTACCGGAGACGCGGAGTTCGAGATGAAGGAGATCGCTCGCAACGCAGAGATCGCCCGCGAATGTGAACGAGTTGGAATTCCATTGATTGTTGAATCTCTCGCCCGCGGCAAGGATGTACAGAATCCAGGCGATCCCAAATGGTTGAACCTGCACACGCGCATGGCAGTCGAGCTTGGCGCCGACGCCGTAAAGACGGATTACACGGGAGATACAACGTCGATGCGTGAGGTAGTGGAACAATGCCCTATACCAATCCTGGTGTTGGGCGGAAGCCGTCATGCGTCGGACGAACGCGCACTTGACGTTGTCCGTGAAGTTGCCTCGGCGGGAGCGGCCGGCGTCTTCTTTGGCCGCAATGTTTTCCAAGCCGACGACATTGGCAAGTTTCTAAAACAGGCGCGTGCTGCCCTTGACGGAGCAGCGCACTCTGTTCACGCGATCCCATGAAGAAATCGGGCCCCTCAACACCCGCGGTTTTTCGCGATAATAATGTGTTGGATGGTCGCGGCGGATTCCGCCTGCACGCCAATTGGGGAGATATCTCAGTTCTTGAGGGTGGAGGCCACATCTGCGAACTGAATCTGAACGCGTGTTCCGGAGTTAACCCGCTATGGCGCCCGCCATGGGCGACGATCGATCCCTTCAAGTATTCGACTGCGAAGCATGCCCGCAAGTACGGATCTCCGCCGGACGGCAGGTTGCTTTCCGGCATTGCGGGTCATAGCCTCAGCTTTGATCACTTCGGTCCGCCTTCGCCGGAAGAAACGGCAGCGGGCCTCACGACTCACGGCGAAGCGCCTGTGATGAAGTGGAACGTCCACAAGCAAGTGCAGTCGCCAAATCCCCAATTGCAATATGGTTGCACGCTTCCTCAAGCTCAGATCGGCTTCGCCAGGAAGCTTACTCTCGACCGCGCAAATCCTGTGATTTATGGCGAAGAAGAAGCCGTCAACCTCAGCCCTTACGACCGGCCCATTTCTTGGAACGAACACGTAACCTTCGGACCACCGTTTCTGGAAGCAGGAACCACCTGGTTCGACATGCCGGCAACGCGGGCGAAAGTTTGTCCAGCCAGCTACAGCCCTCGATTTGCTCTTCAGCCGGATGCCGAGTTTACCTGGCCCAACGCGCCGACAAACCATCGCAAGCGATTGAACCTGCGCACCACGCCCCCGCAGCGCTTCGGACACTACACGGCGCAATTGCTGAGTCCGAAACTTGAGATCGGCTTTATCGCGGCGTGTAACCCTCGCCTGAAGCTTCTCGTCGTGTACGCATTTCGACGGGCAGACTTCCCATGGGTGGGCAATTGGGAAGAACGATACAACCGAACATCAGCCCCGTGGCGAGGAAAAACTTTCTGTAGAGGACTGGAGTTCAGCACGACTCCCTTCTCTATTCCGCGACGTGAAACTATTGAGCAAGGCCCGCTGTTCGGAGAACCGACGTATCGCTGGCTTCCGGCCAAATCCAAGGCTCAAGTCCGGTTTCTGATTTTGTTGTTTGAAGTGCCAGAGACATTTCGTGGCGTAGCGAGTGTTTCCATCACGAACAGAAGGATCGATGTTGTCGAGTCCGGAGCTCGTGGCCGAAAGCTTTCAGTCGCGGCAGGTAAATTCCTATGAATGGCGCCAATAGTTCAGGAATTCCGTGACGCGATGTCTTGCCTTGCGCGCTTCGCACGTGTCCCAGCAATTTGGTGAAACACCTTCGCGGTAAAGTAAGCGGCAATCAAAAATCATGAGTTTGCTTTCCATCGATATCGGTTCGAGCAGATGTAAAGCGGTAGTATTTGCGGTGACGGGTGAGATACTCAGCCAGCACGCCTGCGCCTACACACCTGAGTTCCCCGCTCCTTCGCACGCGGAGATAAATCCCGAGCGCTTTTGGCAGGCGGTGTGCCAAGGTTCGCGAACGGTATCTAAGAATCTTTCTGATCCCGTTCGAGCGCTGTGCCTGAATTCGCACGGCGAAACTTTCGTTCCGGTAAACGTACGCAACGAGGCAGTCGGTCCGGCCATTCTCAACCAGGACAATCGAGCCTCGGAAGAAGCGGTGTGGCTGGAAAAAACATTTGGCAGAAAGCGACTATTCGAAATCAGCGGTCTTGTCGCTCATCCCATGTATCCGGTTCCAAAATTGCTTTGGCTGCGTAAACACCGGCCTGACATTTTTGCTTCCTCGGTTCGTTTCCTTACGGTTATTGGTTATGTCCTCGCGCGATTAGGATTACCCGCTTATGTCGATTACTCTTTGGCCTCCCGCTATCTGGCCTTTGATATACGGCAGCGGCGCTGGTCCGACGAGATTCTCACCGCCACAGAAATAAATGTTGAATGCCTGCCCATACCGGTGCCCGCCGGAACGATTGCAGGAAAGTTAGACGGATCCGTTGCCAGTCAACTCGGGCTCTCCCCGGGAACGATGGTCGCGCTCGGAGGGCACGATCAACCTTGCGGTGCATTGGGCGTTGGCGCGATCGATCCGGGCCGCGTGGCCGACTCGATGGGCACTTACGAGTGTCTGTTGGCGGTTTCCGATCAGCCCAGCTTAACGGAGGCGGCGCTAGCTGCTTCTCTCAACTCTTATTGCCATGTGATTCCAGACAAGTTCGTCACGCTGGCGTATTTTCCATCGGGAATCATGATTAAGTGGTTCCACGATCTGTTGTACGCAGAAGTGCACGGTGAAAGCGTCCTCGCTCAGAACGGCGAATCGTCTTACCCGGAGTTCATCCACTACGCAAGGTTGGAACGAGAAGCGCCACTCGGTCCAACCCATCTTTGCATTACTCCCAATCTGATCGGTACCTGCAATCCTGACTTCAACCCACATGCACGTGGAGTCATTTCCGGTTTGGGCCCGAACACTACCCGCAGCCAGATTTACAAAGGCATTCTCGAAGGCCTCGCCTGTGAAATGTCGCAGATGGCCGAAATTCTGGCGAAAGCAGTGGGAGAATTTCGCGACGTTTACGTCACGGGTGGAGGCTCGCGTTCCGCGCTCGGTCTAAGATTACGAGCGGCTTTGTCGGGCCGGGTGCTTCATGTGATGGAGTGCCCAGAATCCGTGTGTCTCGGCGGAGCCATCCTCGCCGGAGTCGCGTGCGGAGAATATGGAAGCTTGCGGGAAGCAGTTGAAGTTGTCGTCCGCGAGGTTTCGACGATCTCGCCCGACAATGCAACGGCGGCGGCCTACGCACAACAGGTCAAACAGTACCGCCATGTGAACTCTGCACTGACGACGATCACAGGCGGTGAAGGCCTAATTGGTCAGCAGGAGGAACGGTGATCCAACCCACAGTCGGCTTCATAGTCTTCGGAGTCCATAAAGATGGCCTGAAGGATCCGTCCGGTACACCATTCATCGACGACGCGCTGGTTCAGCGCGCTAAAAGAGCGCTGGTTGCCGCGGGCCTGAAAGTGATCGAGCATAACGTTGTTGTCGCCAGCAAAGAAGAAGCTCGGACGGCGTTCAAGAAAATGAAATGCGATGATGCCATCGATGCCGTGATCCTATTTTCTGGGACCTGGGTTTGGGCGGCGCACATGGTCGGCGCCGTTCGCGATTTCTGCGCCAGCGGCAAAGGCTTGCTTCTATGGACGCACCCGGGCTCTCAAGGCTGGCGGCCCGTTGGCGGATTGGTGCTTCACGGAGGTTTGCTCGAAATCGGTGTCGCGCACAAATTTGTCTACGGAAGCGTCGACGAACCAGACACCGTAAACAGGATCGTCAGTTATGCTCGGGCTTCCCATCTGAAAAATCTCTTAAACATGTCGACCATCGGTACATTCGGTGGCCGTGGAATGGGCCAAACCTGCGGCGTGGCCGATCCCTCCCAGTGGATGAGAATGTTTGGCGTAGATATCGATTCCCGAGACACGACCGAGTTGAAGCAAGCGGCTGAAAAAATCTCTGCATGCGAATTGGATGACCTGCAGCCAAGGTTGAAGCGCCTGTTTGGCAAGGAACCCGATCGGAACGCAGTGACCGAGCGCTCGATGCGTCTATATCTCGCTCTGAAAAAGGTTGTAGCGAAGGAAAAGTTTGATTTCTACACCATCCAATCTTTTCCTGGTCTAGCCGGCGATTACTCCGCCACTTGCTTCGCGCAGAGCATGATGCTCGAGGATGGTGTCGGTACTTCTACGCTGGGCGATTTCAATACCGCTCTGAGCGTTTTCCTGCTCACCAAATTGAGCAAGGAGAGAGTGTATTACGGCGATTTGCAGCACATTGATACGAAGACAAAAGAAATGAAAATCATCGGGGATGGCGCGTGTCCACCTTCATTGGCCGGCAAACTGGGTCCGGCCGGTTTCTCTGAACATGGCATCCCTACGGAAGGCGAAGCGGGCGGTCTCTCAGTAAAGTTGATCTGCAAAGTGGGAGAAGGCGTATTGGTCCGGCTCGGCAGAGTGAACGGTGAGTTTCAAATGGTCATTGCTCGAGCCAGCATCTTTGAGCCTGCACCGAATCAGATAGAAAAACGGCTCAAGGAGTGTGGTATCCCATTCTGGCCGCACGGTTTCGTGACTGCGCATTGTGACATCGAAGTTTTGCTCCAGCATTGGACGAATGAATATGCATGCCTCGGGTACGGCGAAGATCTGTATCCGGCGCTAGTCGATTTTTGTGAACTCACAGGAATCAGGGCAATCCTTCCCTGAGTCTCCAATCTGGGTATGGGCCTCTGGGAGGAAAGCGCGACCAATCGAGCTTGCCACGATATATGGCGGGTTAAAGCAGTTTCCGATTTCCGAGCAAAAGCGTTTCGATTCCCGCAAAAGAGAAGACCGTTCTGCATCTGGAGATTTGCGGCTGCACAATTTCGCGGGCCTCGCTTTACCATTGCTGACGCCATTGCTCTCTCGTGCTCAGGTCGCACTAACCCATGGGGTGTGCCGTTCTGCATGATGGAAGGAGTTTCCGATGGTAGGTTTGCCACGAACTATCGCTCAAGTCATATTAGGTCTCTCGATCGCCCTGTCTTCTACCTCTCAAGCGCCAACATCCGCGTCTGCTCCAACTAGACCCTCCGACGAAGAAAGCGCTCTTCATGCGTTCGCAGCGATCCATCCCATTGATGTCCACGTTCATGTCTTCAAGACAGATCCCGCATTTCTGCAAATGCTTGAACAGTTGAACGTGAAACTGCTGAATATCCTTGTGATGGACGACACTCTCTCTTATCGCAAGCGGCTGCAACCCCAGGTGGATGATGCACTGGCACTAGTCCGGTCGAGCCGTGGCCACATTGCCCTCTGTACGACGTTCGATCCGTACAGGTTTGATAGTGCTTCGTTCGGTGCAGATTCCATCGAGCAGATCAACCACGACTTCAACCAGGGAGCCGTGGCGGTCAAGATCTGGAAGAATGTCGGAATGGAAATTAAGGACAGTAGCGGCCGATACATCATGGCCGACGATCCCAAGTTCGAGCCGATTTACAAAGACATCGCCAGCCACGGCAAAACTCTGATGACACATTTGGCCGAACCCGATGTAGCTTGGGGACCACCCGATGTGGCCGACCCGTCCTGGTCTTACTATCAGGAAAATCCGCAATGGTATGTCGCCAACCGGCCCGGCTTCCCGTCCAAGCAGAGGATTCTCCAAGCGCGCGATCACATCCTCGCTAACAATCCCCGACTGCGAATGGTGGGAGTCCATCTGGGCAGCATGGAGCGGAATCTAGACAACATCGCAGACCACTTCGAAAAGTATCCGAATTTTGCCATCGACACAGCGGGGAGAATGGAATACCTCATGCTGATGCCTCCGGAAAAAGTGCGCGCATTTCTCATCAAGTATCAGGACCGCGTCCTCTACGGCACCGATCTCGATTTGCTCCCAGACGCCAACGTTTCGGACGCGTTGAAAGACTGGCAGTCCACCTACGCGCGTGACTGGAAATTCCTGGCAACCGGCGGGGCTCTTAACGTGGAGGGCAAGCAGGTGCATGGATTGAACCTGCCGCAGTCGGTCATGCAGAAGATATTTCGCAGCAATGCCATTCGTTGGATTTCAGGATTGTGACGATTAGCGGGCCGACAGCAAGTCCATCGGGCTGCAGGAGGCCAAGCCATTTTCCAGGCCGGGCAGTTCTGCGCGGTAAATTTCGCTGGCATACGCGACAGCCTCATCCTGCATGTGCGGTAGGACATGAGCGTGGGTGTCCAAGGTGAACGCTGTGCCGGCATGTCCTCGCTGCTCCGATACAACCTTGGGCGACACTCCCACTGCTACCGCGATGGTGGCTGCCGTGTGGCGCAAATCATAGAGTCTGAGCAGTGGTAAACAGGCATGCTTGAGGCTTGACTTGACAACGTTTGTGTAGCGGATGGTCCGAGAGGACAGACCGCGCTCCATCATTTGCTGATAGACCGTTTGGAGATCCGGAGGCTGTGATTGTCTAGCGATCACCGCCGAGTTGTTGAGCTGCGTGCACACCAAGTTTCTTCAGAGATTCGTACATTTGTTTCTTCTCCTTTGTGGAGAGTACCGACATTAGCGCCTCAAGATCTCTTGCATGTTTTTCGAAGAACGTTGCCGCTACTTGTTTGCCTTCACGCGTCAGCTCAACGATTCGTGCGCGCCGGTCCGTCGACGTCGACTTGCGCACCACAAGTCCCCGTTTCGCAAGACGATCAATGGCTGCCGTCATGGAACCGCTGGCGAGAAGAACCTTATTTTGGATTTCTGAAATGCTGAGCGGCCCTTTATGCAACAACGCTTCAAGTGCCGCGAAATCAGTAAGGCATAGTCCCGCATTCGCGATGCTGCCTTCCGCCAATCGCTTGAGTGCGTGATGACTCCTCGTCATCACCATCCATAGCCGTGGTGCTGTAATACGTTTGCTCATCTCTCTCATAACGCTCAATTATCGGGAAAGGTGTGCCTTGTCCGCCGACAGAAGGCGGTCAACAGAAACCGCTCCGGCACCGCGGATCATGAGATAGACCGCTAACGCGAGCACAAGCAGGTGAAACTCATAACCCTCGCCTTTCTGAAGCCCAGTCCAATTCATGAAGAACCCAAAATGATGGTGAACCATCGCGATGGCGACCAGCATATTCGACAGGATTCCAAAGGCTGCAATCCTTGTAAGGAATCCCAAAATCAAACCAATGCTGCCAAAAAATTCAGCGGCGATCGCCAGAAACGCAAACAGGGCCGGGATATGCATCGCACCGGTGAAAAAGCCCATCGTCCCGGCAAACCCGTATCCGCCGAACCAGCCCAGCATCTTTTGCGCACCGTGGGCAAAGAAAACCACTCCGAGAACCAGACGAAGAATGGTCGTCGTGTAGTCATTGTTAGTGGACATTAATTTGTTGAACATTGGAACTTTCCTCCGTAGCAAGGGGCATCCAGTACTGGACAGATCCTTTTGATAGTATATCCTTATATCAGGATTCTTTATATCGAGATAATGCTGAAAGAGATGACCTCAAAATTGGCAAGCATCCGCCAATATCGCGGCGCGCAATGTCAACCAGCATTTCTGTTAGGGAGGTTCCCTGGAGTTGCATTGGTGAAGTAGTCTGCCACATTCAGTAGTGAACCATTGCTCAGCTCATAGAGGTTCCCGTGAAACTGATTCGTACCGGACTTGGTGACATAGTCGACGTACGATGCCCTATACCGTCCTTGGCCACGGAATAGGAAAGAGTGTTGACGGTCACTTCCGAAATCGAATTCAATCCCAGTACGAGGTTGGTTGAGAGACCGCTATGAGATTGGTGGGCGGGTCGTTCGTTTCTAGCCCGTCCCCGATGTTGCCATGGGAGAGGGCGGGGAGTCAGTTGAACTCCACGTTGCCGTACCCGTTGCTACTGCCGACAAAATCGTTACTACTTCCCGCCGTGTTGATCAGGGCCCCAGGCGCAAATCGCAGGGGGTAGGCTAGGTCACCTCCCGGATTCGGCAAGTTCTCCAGTGCCGGAGCAACGATCGGAGTCGACGCCGTGAACACATCGGCGTTTAGCGATACTAATCCGGGGCGTTCGCTCTCCGGACGCAAGTTGTATGATTCGCCTGCGCACAAGGACGGCAGTTCTGCCAACTGGCGATGCGATCGAAGGTATTTACTTCATTTCAGGCAAAATCTCATCAGAGCAAATCTCTGTAACGCTCCAAAGCCACGCGAACGAGTTGGCTTCGGGTTCGCACTTCCGTCTTGCCAAACAGTTGTTGCAGCGTGTTCTTGACCGCGCTCTCCGAGATGTTCAGGCTTGACGCAATTTCTTTATTCGATGAGCCCTGAACAACCAGCCGGAGTACGTCCATCTCCCGGCTATTGAGAGAGGGCCGCTCCTTCTGATCCAGCGGCACCGAACCTATTCCCGCCGGAACGGTCTGTTCCTCACTAACATCCGCGATGATGGCGGCCAGCTTGGGTGTCGTCCCTTCTTTGTAGCTGGAAAACCAAACCTCGGCGAGAAAAGATTCTCCATTACCCCGATGCCCTCGGCACTGCATCGACGCGCGAAACTGGGGTCCCTCTTCCGGGCGCAGCGCGCGATGCAGTTCGGGAAGGAACGCCGCGATAGGTTCCCCAATCAGACGACCATCGCGGGGAGCCAGCAATTCTGTCGCGGCATGGTTGGCTAATTCGATCAGACCTCCCTCATTGACCGTAAGAATAGCCGCCGGACTGGTCTCCACAAGTATGCGCGTACGTTCTTGTGCTTCCTGGTTCAAACGCTGATTACGCAGCACCTCCGAAGTCAATAATCCGCAGCCGCAAAGAGCGAGGGCTTCGAATCCCAACCGGATGTTCGCATCCGCTGGGTCGAGGTTGCTGAAACGTTCACTTAGCACTGCGCATGCAAGCCCCAACAAAACAATTGCCCATCGCGGCAGAAACCCAGCAGCCAGCATGATCGGGAACAAATACAAGAAGCCTAGGGAGAAGTAAGGCTTCGTCCACCAATCGACTGTTGCGATCGCCACGACAAGGACAGCGCTGGCCAGAAGAATGGCGATCCGGTTCCGGCGATCCCAGATTATCTCCAAATGAAGCATGGGCTTAGTCGCTACGTCTCTTATCTCACGCTGGCCTCTGTTCAAGGAACATAATCAAACGATTAATCCATAAGATTGAGCCACCAATCAGATGATCCCCGTTCCGTTGACCAATCATACGATTGACGCGGTAATTGGCCAACGGGGATCGAAATACTATCCGCGCTGGCTCTTTTAGTGTCTCCTCCAAACCGAACAGTTCCCATACAAAGGAATTTACGGTCCACATTTTTCTTTCACGGGAGCTAGGCGTAGTCCGTGAAGCTGTGGATCGGGTTGAGACGGAGGGCGGGACGCTGGGACAACACCTTGAATTATGAAGCATGGAACGGCTACGTCTTGATGGCAGTTGGTCTTTTCGGAGTGCTTTTCTACATCGGCCTGCTGTACGCGGGCGTAGCTGAGTTTATAGAGCGCGTGTCCAAGAAAGAAAACCGTAAGCGACGGCGGCGGAATGCGCGTGCTGGTGGATTTCGAAATCGGCGAGGGTCTGTTTAGCCGGTCCTCAGTTAGAGGGGAGCGAGGTTCGAGTGAAAATCATGAAGTGCCTGGTTCACATTCGCAGGGAGGTTGGTGCGGCGGCTGTTATTGCCGTGGCGATGGTTGTTGCCGTAGCGCTTCTGGAATCAGCCTGTAGTCGGGGAGAAGCCACAAACGCAAAGGCTGCGCCGAGCACGAATTCGACCGCTGATCCGACCGTCGACCTTTCCCCGAGTCAACTGAACTCGATCAAGATCGAGACAGTGGGCAGTCATCAGTTCCCGGTCGAAAAGGAAGCAGTGGGAACCATCAGCTTCGCCGATGATCTTTCGGTGGATGTCTTCCCAGCCTATCAGGGCACGATTATCAAAGCTTTTGTCGAACTCGGGGCCAGAGTCCAAAAAGATCAGCCCCTATATACGATCAAGAGTCCCGATCTGATTCAGGCCGAGTCGAATCTCATCGGAGCAGCGGCGACGTTCGATTTGACCAACAAGGAACTGGCGCGCGTTGACGGCCTTCCAGGAGTCTCTCAACGGGAGAAAGAGCAGGCAGTTTCGGATCAGCAAACGGCGGATGGCGCGCTCAAGGCGGCTCGGGACGCGGTGCTCGTCTTTGGCAAAACCCAGGCCGAAGTGGATCAGATGATTGCCTCGCGGAAAATTGATCCCGCTTTGGTCGTACGCAGCCCGATTGCCGGCAAGGTCACAGCTTTCAATGCGCCTGCCGGACTTCTGGTGCAGCCGGGAAATCCTCCCGCGCCTTACTCAGTGGCCAATGTTTCGGTCAAGTGGATGCTTGCTAACGTACCCGAAAGCGACAGCGGTCTCTTTCAACTGGGTCAGCCTGTCACTGTCAAGGTAATGGCCTTCCCCACTCGCACATTCAAAGGAAAACTTTTGAAGATCTACGAGACCGTTGATCCAAACACGCATCGAGTGACGATCCGTTCCGAAATCACAGATCCCAAAGACGAACTGCGTCCGGGGATGCTGGCCAACTTCGTGATTCGTGTTCGGGGCCCGGTCGAAGCCACTGCGATTCCGGCCAACGGGGTGGTCCGCGAGCCCGATGGCACCATGGCGGCGTGGGTGACAACGGATCGCCGCCGATTTACCGAGCGCATCATCCAGACTGGCCTGCGAACCGACGGTCAGGTTCAAATTCTCGATGGTCTGCAGCGTGGAGAACTGGTGGTCAGCGACGGGGCGGTATTCCTGAGCAACATGCTGGAGGCGCCACCCTCCGACTAGGTTGGAAGACCAGACGGGTCAATTTTTCACTAAAAGACAACAATCATGTTTAAGTCTCTACTTGCATTTTGCCTGAGCCGCCGCACCATCGTCGTGTTGGGCCTGCTATTGTTCACTGGCGCCGGACTTGTCGCTTTCAAGCTGCTCAACATCGAAGCCTATCCGAATCCGACGCCCGTGATCCTTGAAATCACCGCCCAGGCGCCCGGCCTCTCTGCCGAGGAGATGGAGCGTTACTACACCCGGCCGATGGAGATTGGACTTTACACGACGCCGGGTATCGAGGTGATCCGCTCGACATCGTTCTACGGGCTTTCTTTCGTCCGCGTGAGCTTCAAATATGGTGTCGATTACTTCTTCGCTTATAGCCAGGCTGCGGTGGCATTGGCGCAGAACGTGAATTTGCCCGGCAATCAGGTTCCGAGCATTCAGGCCAATAGCTCGACCGGAGAAATCTATCGTTATCAGGTTGTAGGACCGCCGCATTTTGGGATCACCAATCTGCGCACGGTTCAGGACTGGATTGTCGCTCGCCGTCTGCTGACTATTCCTGGCATCGCAGCCATCAACAGTTGGGGCGGACCGACCAAAGAATTCCAGGTCGAAGTCGATCCGCACAAGCTCGAAGCTTACAGCGTGACCATACCGCAGATATTGAACGCACTCGGGAACGCCAACATCAACGTAGGCGGGCGAGAAATCCGGGTCGGCCAGCAGTCGATCAACATCCGCGGGGTGGGGCTGATCGATGACGGCGGCAACGATGATTTGGCGCAGGGTTACAAGGTCGAAGATATTGAAAATGTTGTTCTGAGCCAGGAGAACGGCGTTCCTGTATTGCTGAAGGATGTCGGGAAAGTCTCTGTCGGCTACCGGCCAAGGCTGGGCATTCTGGGCCGTGACACGCACGACGACGTGGTCGGGGCCATCGTCGTACAGCGGCGCACGGAGAAAACCGCCGACATGATCCCGAAGGTAAAGGCGGAAATTGATCGGATCAATCACGACGGAAGTCTGCCGCCCGGTGTCAAAGTTGTTCCTTTTTACGACCGTTCCTCGCTGATCGCTTTAACCACCCACACGGTTCTGCACAATCTGATTTTCGGCTGTTTGCTCGTCTTCCTGATCCAGTGGATTTTTCTGGGCAATCTTCGCAGTGCCCTCATCGTCGGAATCAACATTCCGTTCGCTCTTTTTTTCGCCACAATTCTGCTCGTGATTTTCGGCGAAAGTGCCAATCTGCTTTCGGTGGGTGCCGTAGATTTCGGGATCATCGTCGACTCGGCCGTAATCCTCGTAGAGAACATTTTCCGAAATTTCCAGCGCAATCGCGAGGAACGTCAAGAGCTGCTGGATCGCCTGGCGAAAGGCTATTGGGGGCCTGACCCAACGCAAATCGCTGATCCCGCAATGCCCGGGCATGGCTGGACGCACCGCCTGCGCTTGATCCTGATCAGCGCGCTCCAGGTGGATAAGGCAGTTCTATTCTCCGCGCTCATCACAGTCGCCGGCTTCGTGCCCCTATTTACCATGCAGGGCGTCGAGGGTCAGATTTTCGGACCCATGGCTCGCACCTACGGCTACGCGCTGGCCGGGGCTTTAATCGCGACCTTCACAATCACTCCGGTGATCGCTTCGTTCCTGCTCCCGGCTCGAGTGAAAGAAGTTGAAACTATCGTCGTCCGCACCTTGCACCGTTTGTACGATCCTGCCCTGCGGTTTGCTTTGTCCCATCGTGCCGTCGTGGTTGGAATCGAGTTGGCGATTTCTTTGGGAACCTTCTTCCTGATCGCCCCGCGTCTCGGCAGTGAATTTCTTCCGCACCTGGAAGAAGGCAATTTCTGGATTCGTGCTTCCATGCCCATCACGCTCTCTCTTCAGGATGGCGAGGCAGCCACGCGAAAAATGCGCGAGATTCTCCTGCGGCACCCCGAAGTCATCACCGTCGTTTCACAGCATGGCCGGCCCGATGATGGCAGCGACGCTTCTCCGTTCTCGAATGTCGAGTTGTTTGCTCCACTGAAGCCTTTTGACGAATGGCCCCGAGGCCTCGACAAAGACAAATTGACCGAGCAGATTCAAGCCGAGTTCAACAACGAACTGCCGGGAGTCGTCTTCAATTTCTCGCAATACATCGAAGACAACATTGAAGAAGGGATCTCAGGCGTCAAAGGTGTGAATTCGGTGAAGATCGTCGGCCCCAATCTTGAAGTATTGACGAAGCTTGCCGAGCAGGTCCGCGACCAGATGAGCCAGGTTCGCGGCGTAACCGATCTCGGCATCTTCCCGGTGCTCGGCCAGCCGAACCTGAACATTAAAGTCGATCGCGAGAAGGCCGCACGCTATGGCCTGAATTCCGGTGACGTCAACTCGGTTATTCAAGCGGCGATGGGCGGAGCGGTAGCGAGCGAGGTACTGGAAGGCGACCGGCAGTTCGATCTCGTAGTCCGCTACACGCCGGAATACCGCGACAGCATCGACAAAATTCGCGATGTTAAAGTGGCGTACACCACCGCCAGCGGCGCCACGGCCTATATTCCCTTGAGTGAACTGGCCACCATCAGTGTCGATACGGGAGCCGCGTGGATTTATCACGAAAGCGTTCAGCGGTTCATTCCGGTCAAGTTCAGCGTTCGCGGCCGCGACCTGGGCGGCACTGTCGAGGACGCTCAACAACGAATCGTGAACAACGTGAAACTTCCCTCCGGGTACCATCTGATCTGGGCCGGCGAGTTCGGTGATCTTCAGGAAGCCAAGAAACGTTTAGAGATCATCGTGCCAATCAGCTTCATTCTGATTGCTGGGGCGCTGTACAGCTTGTTCAACAATTTCCGCGACTCCATTCTGGCGCTCGCGGGCATTCCAGACGCAATCGTCGGCGGCATCCTCGCACTTTACGTTTCGGGCCTGCATTTCAGCATCTCCGCCGCCATCGGTTTCGTCTCGCTGTTCGGCGTATCAGTGATGGACGGAATCCTGATGATTACTTTTTACAATCAGGAGCGGTCACACGGCTTCGCACCTGTGGATGCGATGTATCGCGCCGCCTCCACGCGGATGCGGCCCCTGCTGATGACAGCTCTCTCAGCTTGCATTGGTCTGTTTCCCGCAGCAATTTCCACGGGTATTGGCAGCCAGGTACAGCGCCCCCTCGCGACCGTAATCGTGGGCGGAATGTTAGTTGGCCCCGTCATGCTGCTTCTCGCCGTGCCTGCGCTGCGAATGATTTTCCTCGGCGGTGAAAATCATTTGAGCCCACACCACGAGGAGGCGCAGGAGTCGCAATGAAAATTTCCTGCGTTATTCTCGCGGTGATGAGCGGTGCGCTGACGCTTGGTATAAGTGTTGCGCTCGCGTCGAGTGCAGCGCCGCAGCAGTCAGACGCTGCCTCGAATACAGCCAGCCAGCATCTAAGCGAGGCTGCTTCCGCCGACGTTGCGAAACCTCCAGCAAGCACAGAACGAGCTGGCAGCCGCCAAGTCCAGCACAAGAATGCAAAGGCGAATCGCCTGCCACTCCCCGCCAGCGCGGGGAAAACGAATCGGCTCAAGCATCCTCCGAATGGCCACTCGAAGTCTACGACAGCAGTTCCCCGCAGTGCGTATAAGTCCGGACCAAGCCAGTCGGCCGTGGCTACGAAAAAAGGATCGATCCAGAACAAATCCGTGACCAGAGTTTCCGCTGTTCAGCGGCCGAATATGTTCCCGTCCTCGTCTCCGTTGCTCGACAATGTGCGCCATCGCGGTCCCAACCCGGCGCTGATTGGCGGACTCGGAAGTTCAAAACCCAGAGAGAGCGGAGCGATTAACGGCAGCAGTATCACCCGTAAGCCTTAAGGAATGGATTTGATGATTCAGGCCACTCGCAAATCGAGTTTCTCCCGATTACTAACGACTTCAGTATTGCTCTTTACTTTGCTCATAGCTTCCGCTTGCGTAGTCGGGCCGAAATTCAAGAAGCCCGCCGCTCCCGATGTCAGCGGCTACACTCCGGCGCCGATTACGACGACCACTGCCACGCCCAACCTCGCTGGTGGTGAGGCCCAACATCTCGCGAAAGGCGGCGACATCCCCGGAGATTGGTGGACCTTGTTTCATTCCAAGCCGCTCAACGACTTGATCGAACGCGCGCTGAAAGCCAATCCCGATCTCAAAGCGGCACAAGCGGCGTTGTTGGTAGCAAGAGAGAACGTCCTGGCACAGAGGGGCGCATATTATCCGAGCGTGTCCGGCGGTTTCGCGGCCACGCGTGCCAAGACTTCCAACGAAATTTCGCCGGTGCCGAGCTTCACCACCTTTCAATACAGCTTGTTTACGCCAGAGGTCAGCGTCTCGTTCGTCCCTGATGTTTTCGGCTTGAACCGGCGAACGGTCGAGTCTTTGAAAGCGCAGCAGGAGCAAGCGCGCTTTGCGCTGGCGGCAACAAATATCACGCTCAGTTCCAATGTCGCTGCTACAGCCATACAAGAGGCGTCGCTGCGGGCGCAAATTGATGCGACCAATGAGCTGATCAAGATCAACACGAATATGTTGGAGGTCTTGCACAGCCAGTACGCCAAAGGGTACGCCAGCGAACTTGACGTGGCGGCTCAGGAGTCGCAACTCGCGCAAGTCGCCGCGACGTTACCTCCGCTGCTGAAGCAACTGGCACAGCAACGAGACCTGCTCGCTGTTTTGGCAGGAGGGTTCCCCGATAAAGATCTGCTTGAGAAGTTTGAACTCTCGAATCTGCAACTACCGCAAGAATTGCCGGTGAGCATTCCTTCGAAACTGGTGGAGCAGCGCCCAGATGTGCGTCAAGCCGAAGAGAACCTGCATTCCGCAAGCGCGCTGATTGGCGTGGCGCGTGCGAACCGGCTCCCGAGCTTTAACCTAACGGGTGACATCGGCAGCATGGCGCTAGTTTTTGGCAATATATTCGCCTCCGGAAACGGTTTTCGCGATGTGAGCGCCGGCCTCACGCAGCCCATCTTTGAGGGCGGAACTCTGATGCACCGAGAGCGTGCCGCGCGGGCGGCTTACATCCAGGCCGACGAGCAGTACCAGAGCACAGTCCTTACCGCATTTCAAAACGTGGCGGATACGCTAAATGCGCTCCAGCAAGATGCCGACGGACTCAAGGCTGCGGCCGCCTCGAAAGACGCCGCCGCGGTTACGCTCGATCTCGCAAAGAAACAGTTTCAGGCCGGGTACGTCAACTATCTAGGCCTATTGATCGCGGAGCAAGCGTATCAACAGGCCGTGATTAACCTTGCGCAAGCCCAAGGCAATCGTTACACCGATACCGCGGCATTGTTTCAAGCGCTCGGTGGTGGATGGTGGAACCGCTCCGATGTCCCGCAAAACTAATTGGAAGCAAAATCGACTTGTGTGGAGTACGAGATTCTGGCTAAACCTTCATGTGGCTAACCTCATAGCCACCAGCCGTTCGTGGCAGACTTCGAGGAAGTGTGCCGATCGGTATCGAGAAGTCGGCGGTAACTGAAGTAGCTCCCAAGATTCCATCGGAGCCGCGAGCAATGCCTTCTATAATGTAGAAAAGATGCCCGGTGAAGGGGTTCACCGCAAACCGCTGTTCCCATTTTTGATCGGGACAGATGATGACTCCTGACAGGGAAACCTGTTGCAGAGTCATGTCTGTCGCGGATTCACGCCCGCGCTGAATTTAGCTGTGAGGATTCGCCGAGCGCAGTCACTTTCTGTTCCAACTCATCCAAGCGATTCAATTCCGCCTGAACCGCAGGCCCGCCGTCTTCTTTTACTCGTCGGGCGCGAACCAGGGCCTGCTCAGCAATCCGGCTTACCTCATGAAGCAGTTTGCGAATCTCCACTTCCAAGCGCCCACGGCTTTCCTGAACACGATCCAGAATGTCACTCTGCACGCGTGTGCTGTTTGTTTCCAGCAGTCTCTCAAGAAACCGCCGCGCATCGTTTTGGATCACCTTGTGAGCACCGACCAGCCCGAGAAAGAGGTCGGCCAGCCAGCGCAACGGCGAGGCTGGTTGCGCAACTTCGATGAACTCCATGAAGGTAAATTTCGAGCGCACCCGAAATCCTGCTTCGGCATCGAGCGCATGCGGCATACGGGCCAATTCTGGAATACTGGCGCCGGAAAGTCTTTTCAGAAAATCATTCCCCATGGCTACAAAGCGAAGGGCCACGGTTCGATACTCCCGTTCCGCATCTTCCTGTTCGGGTCGTAGCCACGGCACTACGTAACTACGATCAATTTTCTGCGCCTCACGCATGAGACACCGACGGTACGATGGACCAAGCCCGCGCGGAATGGTTCGCAAAGCCTCCTGGAATTCCTGATTGGCTTGAGGTACAACGGACGCAAAGAATGATTTGTGCCGGTCAACATAGAGATCAGAGAGCCGTTGCTGCTCGGCCATAAACAGGAAGCTCAACTCCCGCATGGAGCGCTCGGCCTCCGCAATGGTCTGCTTCATCAGGGTGATACGGCGCTCTGATTCTTCGATGGGCCTTTGCAACGCATCACGTTCTTCGCTGATGATCGCCAGCAGTTGCTCGCTAAGACGCTGCAATCCGCGGTCGCAAGCTGCCCGAACCAGTTGACGCCCCGACCCGTCAACCAGCAGTTGAAGAGCTTCGACGAGTCTCTTCCAGTCACGTTCGGGTCCGCGGTTTTCCGCTCGTTCCTGTGCGCTAATCTCAAACACCGGCCCGATCTCGCGTTGTAGCCGCTTTTGAAGTACCTGACGAGTAAAACTTGCCGCCGCGGCTCTTTCTGCGTCGGTCGTACGATCGGCCTTGTTTAGAACCAAAATTAGCTCGTGCACCTGCTTTCCAACGGCTTCCACTAGCGTCAGTTCTTCGCCAGCCAGAGGAGGGTCTGCACCCACGACCACTAAGGCAGCATCGATGTGAGGGATGAACGCCTGGGTGGCGGCGCTATTCCCGGTGAAAACCGATCCAAGCCCCGGTGTATCCACGATGCACATACCGGAACAAAGCAGAAGGCTGGGAACAAACGCCTCCACGCCTTGAATACCCTTCCGATTTTCGGGGTTGAGTTCCTCGGTCACGTACTGGTTTAAGTCCGAAAGTGGGATCTCATTCCAGGAGCCGTCCTGCGTCCGGATCCGGGCATGTGAGCGCTCACCAAAACGAATGACGGTTGGGACGGCAGTCACCGGGATGTAGCCGGTTGGAAGAACCGGCTCTCCAATCAATGCATTGATGAGCGTGGATTTGCCGCGCTTGAACTGCCCGACGCAGGCCACATAGAACCTTCCTTCCGATACGCGGGCTGCTAATTCGCGGGCTTCATCGGCGACCGGCTCAGCGCCTAATTTCTCTCCCACAGCTGCCAGATGCAAGAGGCGGGTCGCCCCGTCCATCGCGCCCGTGGACGAATTCACAACGCTTTGGCCATTCGATGTGCAAGCGATCGCGGATTGGTCCCAACTCGGCATCATTTGTTCTAACCGAGGGATCGAACGCCCTTCTGATGCACGTATCGGATGACTTCCACGTCCGACATAGCGATGAGTCCTTCATCCACCATTTCGTCGAGCGCAGGGATTAGAGTCCTGATCTTGTCCTCCGTGTCAATTACGGAGACCATGATCGGTCGATCTGACGAGCGAAGCAGATGTCGTTTGTGGATCAGCGTGCTCGCGCCATAACCTTCAATTCCGCGAAATACCGTCGCCCCTGCGATGTCGAGTTCCCGGCACTTGATCACAATCGCTTCATAGAGTGGCTTGTTCTGCCACTTATCGTCTTCGCCGAAATGGATGCGGAGCATTTTGGCCTTGCCCTCCAGTTTCATATCTGCATCTCCTGCCGTCGATCGGATTTCTGGTAGTTGTGGGAGTACTTGATGACGTCCACGTCGGAGAGCACGACCAAACCCTGCTGCACCATCTCGTCGAGAATTGGCATGAACGCTTGCAATTTCTCTTCCGTATCGACAATCGACAGCAGAATAGGACGGTCGTGGGAGAGACTGAGCTTGGCGTCTTTGTGGATGCGTCGATTCGCGCCGTATCCCAGAATGCCACGGTAAACCGTGACCCCAGCGATATCGTGCGCCCGTAGGCCGTTGACAATAGCCTCGTGGAGAGGCTTGCCATTCCATTTGTCGTTTTCCCCAATGTAGATGCGCATCAGCTTCGCCTTGCTTTCCCGCTTTAAGGATGGGCCTTCGGCAGCGCCTCGTTTCTGTTTCTTCTCGGCAGGTTTGACGATAGTGGTATCGTGCATTTCAATCAGCCCGGTGCCGACCATCTCCTGCAGCTTCGGCAAAAGTTCTTCGACCTTCGCTGCGCTTTCAATGAACTCGACCTTCACAGGAAGACGAACCGCCAGATCGACAAGGCGGGTGGTGTGTAGGTGGTGATCCGCACCGAATCCTGCGATGCCGCGAGTCACCGTCGCACCTGAGACACCATGAAAAAACAGAAAGTCTAGAATGGCGGCATAGGCGGCCGCCCCGTGGAACTGCTGATCTTCCGCTACGTAGACGCCGACTTTCTTACCCGGCCCTGGTGTCAGCACATTTTCCTCCTGTCGTTAGAGTCCTCTTTGACCTACCAAAAACTCAGCGGCACGACCTAAAAGTCCTCCGCCCTCATGAATTCCGTGTTTTAACTGTTCCATGAAGCTTTCGAGTTCCTGCTGCAACTCCGCTCGATTTCGTTCAACGATTTCGTCAACCAGTGTTCGCAAACGCAGTGGGACAAATTCCTTCACTTTTCGGCCGTGCTGCAGACAAAGGGTTCCCTGACTCTTCATCCACTGCGCGAACATGGTCCCTTGAAGCTTCAGCGCTAGCTCACGCAAGCGAGTGACTTCCTCTTCCAGGACACGATGACAGAAGGTGCATTCCTCACTGTTCACTTTCCCCACCAGAGGCGGGGCTTCAACATTTCTAAGAAGACAGTCGTGACGCTTTCCCCAGGCGTAGAGCGCGAAAGCTTCGCCCTGGATCGAGCGAGCGCCCAGCCATGAAAATTGCATACGCGTAGGTCTGATTGAGGTCGAGCTGTTTCCACCAATGTCCGCTGGAAGTCTTTCAGGATCGCGCAAATTGTACATGTACCCTTGGTGAGTGCCTGGCTTACGTTAGCTCCCGGTGCTAAAGCTTCCGCTTTCATGGGATCGCCCTCCCCGCCATAACGCCACCCCAGACTGCAACAAACCCAACGATCACGCTCAGTGCCACATAAAGAAGGCCCAGGCCGATCTGGCCATCCTGGATTGTGCGCAACGTCTCATATTCGAAGCTGGAGAATGTCGTGTAGCCTCCGATGAACCCAATTGGGATCAGATATCGCCAGTTCGGGCTCCAATGAGTTCTGACCGTTAATAAGGCAAAGACCAGGCCGATCAGGAACGAACCCGTAATGTTAACCACGAGCGTCCCGTAGGGAAACCGCGTTCCCATTTTGCTGCCGATATAACTGCCCACCCAGAAACGCAAAATCGAACCCAGACAACCTCCCACACCCACCATTACGTATTTCAGCAAGTCGCCTCGTTCCTTTCCTCTTCAATGCACTTCAACAGGCTTACCGGCCACTCAGGAAGCGACGGTCGGCTCGGTTCGGGCACCTTCCAAGCCTTCCAGATCGCGACGAATGGTGCTTTCTTGCTCAGCCGGCGACAGGTGATCGCCCACTAATCTCTCTACCTGAGCACGATAGCCGTTGGCATAAGCGTCATATCCGCGTTGAATCTGACCCAAAGTTCTCTCCGACCAGTCATACAGCAAAGCGTGGTATGCCGATAAAGACTTTGCGAGTTGATCTCCGATCATACCCGCCAGGCGCTTGGTTACGGTCGATCTCGAAATGTTTTCTCCGAGCAGGCTGAACAAGAACGGCCGCTTCAAGTGGATATTGAGCTCGCCTGGATGGAGTTGGCCTGGATTGACCTGGCTAAGATCAAAGGCTGGCATTTCTCGCACCACGCCGGCAAACTCTTGTTCTCCCGGCACGTCCTCGACCTCAAGCGCCTTGGCCGCCGTTAGGAGCGTTTCATGGAGTTTGTGCGCCATTGCGTCGATCCGTCGGCGAAGAGATTCGGTTTGTTCCTGAACCGTCCCTATCACCGCGTTGCGCACAATCTCCGGCACTGCTTCATCTCCGGCACCTTGCCTGGACCATGATTCAACCACTGTAGCGGCCGCAAAGCGTAACGTTCGAGTACTTGAATATTCCAGGTCGTTGGCCACGCCTCGCGCTATTTTCTTCATCTCCTCAAGACGGCCACTGGCCTGACGCAATTCAGCTTCGACCACACGCAGTTGTTCAACCTTCTTCGGTGAAATCTGATCCTTGCGGCGCAAGCGAGTGCGCAAAGCCATCTCCACCGATTGGCGAAGCGCTCCCAGTTTGCGCCGGATGGAGCGCAGCTTCAGTTCCTGTCGCTGAGTGTACAAGGGTGCGATGTCTTCATCGAACCACTGAGCGACGAGATCTCTATCTTTGCTTCCAGCCATCACGCTCACGGCGCGCACCGCCAGGTCGAGGTTCAGCTCTTCTTTAATGTGATCTTTCACATATCCAATCACCCGCGAGCGATCTTCGAGCGTCAATAGGTCCGCCTTGCTCAACAAGACCATGGCCGGAATTGCCGCGTCATAGAGAATCTGAATGGTTTGAAGATCGTCAGGGGTTAAAGTCGATCCGGCATCGATGAGAACAACGCCCAGATCACACCGCGGCAAATAAGCGAGGGTTTCGGCAGCTCCACGAGTCGCCAAAGATCCCAACCCAGGAGTGTCGACGAAGGCGATGCCCTCGCGAAGACGAGGCGACGGGAGCTGAACGACGATTCTGGTTACATGCTTCTCGTTTCCACGATTGAGCTGTTCGGCCACAAACTCCGCCAGTTGCGTAATCTCGAACTGTTCGGGCGTCCGATTGGCAAACCATACATGGACCGCTGGAGACTCGCCGTAGAGCAGACGCGTCGGAACTGCGGTAATCGGAGTGACTCCTACCGGAAGCACATTTGTCCCGAGCATCGCATTCAACAGAGACGACTTGCCCGAACTGACGCGTCCAAAGATGGCGATTTCAAAACTGTTGTCCTCTAGACGGTCCAGAATCATCGACAACGTGGACCGGAATTCGACCAGTCCGTGCTCACTAATGACCGACTCCAGCTTCTTGAGAACTGCGATCTCGTCTCCAGTTTGTTCCAGCCTTTCCAAGCGTTCCTGCAGGTTTTCCCTGGACCCACACATCAGATATTGATCGAGCTGTCGCACCAAACCCTGGAGTTCTCCAGCGATGCCATTCAGTTCGACCGCAGCTGCGGGAGGAACTTCCCCGTAGCCGCGCATGTATTCAGGCTTTAGTTCCTCGGTGGCGATATCCACGAAGGTGAGATAGGAATGCAGCGAACGTGAAACAGGTATATCGGCGGGCGGCCGCTCAATACCCTGACCATCGAGCACCCTAACCAGTTGTGCTCGAATGCGACCGATGTAGTCTTCGATCACACGACGCTGGGCTGGACTCAGATCAGGGGCATATTGCGGAAAAGCCAGCTTGGACGTCGAGACGTTGAGGGCGCTTTCCATCTCCGCCAGCAGCTTATCAATGTGGCGGCAGGTCACGCTCAAGCGCCGCTCGTGATTCGAATTGAGCGAATTGGACTCGTCCGTCACCTTGCGACGCCCCCGTTCATGCGAAAGTCGATGTATAGCGGCGAGATTTTGATGTGTTCCTCGGAGCGGTACTTTGGACAAGCTGCCATATCGATCAATGCAATAATCGCTCCTGGGTTCCCCCCGCTGAACTCCAGGATCTTGTCAAGGAATTCGCTGATGTTTGTCCCTGACAAGCCAGAGCGCTTGATCCGCTCACGAGCAAATTGCTCGGCCGTTGTGTCGTCGAAATTGCGGATTTCACACTTCTGCGAACGGTCGCCGTAAATAGGCTGGAGAAAACCGGTGTCTTCCATGTGGCTGGAACGCGCTACCGCACTCACCGGGGTCGAACCCCATCCCATGACTTCGCGAACGGCCGAGGCAAACGAGGACGAGGGCCGATTGAGATGGTCGAGCACAATCGAATACTCCCCTTCTCTCAGCGCGTCCATCACAATCCCTTTCAACGAAACCGCGGATTTGGTTGTGATCGCATCCTCGTTGCGAAAGGCTTTGGTGGCACGCGGACTCTGCAATCGCAGCAGACTACGTGCGAGACTGCGAAACATTACGTTGGTCGTCGCTGAGTCCTCGCAATAGAGAGCAGACCGAAACTGGGGCAGCACATTACGGAGCAGAAGTGTTTTCCCAACACCCGATGGTCCGTAGATGAGAAATGGGCGCCTCTTCACCAGGAACTGGTCGATTCGTTGGCGTTCCTCCTCACGATCGAAAATGAAATCCGGCATCATGGGTTCTGTTCGCGGTCGGCCTCGTCTTGACCTTTTCGCTTCACGGTAAGCAGCAATCGTAGAACATGATCTTTAGTACGAATTGACGCGGGTATACGCCTCGAGATTCGCGATTGAGGTCAGGCCCGTCCAGATTGAGGCCGAAACTCCAAAAGATCGCTTATTTTTGGGGAACGGTTGCCGGGAGATGACTCCGCGACAAGGATTCGCCCGCTTGTCAGGAGTCATCAGCTGCGCCCGGCTATATGGTGGGAACAGCGGTTTCGGTGAACTCCTTCACCGTTGATAACAACTTAAGTACAGCAAAGACAAGACGCTGAGTCAACGGGATTTAGTTTGTGCCCCCTTATCAAATCCAAAATGAGAGCTTTCCCGGCCAGAAGGTATGACAGTTTTCAAACGTGGCACTTGCCGTCTTCGATTCATCTGTGTTTGAATGATGGCGGTAATGGAGTTTGCCGCCCTGGTGTTTCCAGGGTAAACTGCCGCGCTGTTGGCGGCTAATGACTCCTCTCAAATCCTGGACCGCGGTTCGGTCCGCAAGGAACCTACGATCGGAGGAGTTTCTCACCAAGTCCGAGGGATTCAAGCATTCAGCACAAAGCAGCCCCTGCCCAATCGGGTGGACGCAGGAATGCGTCTTGCACGGACATCCGTTTTAGCCTCGGAAGATCGCCGGGGTCAACGGGCATGATCGAGACCATCGGGTATAACGTATTGCAGGTCCTCTTCGTACTGGCTTTCGCGCCTTTGTACGCGGGCGTCCGTGCCCGCTTAAAGGAAATGGTGCAAAGCAAGCGGCCCTTCTGTCGTGCAACCCTATCGGGATATTTGGAAGCTCTTTCACAAGGACCAAATCGTGTCGGATCAGACGACATGGATCTTTCGCGTCACCCCGTATCTAGTGTTTGTGATGCCGATCTTCGTCACCATTCTGATCCCGGTGCTGACCGACTACCCGCTGGTATTCGCATTTATGGGAGACATGCTGGCCGGAGGTTTCTTCCTGGGGCTCGCTGGATTCTTCGCCGCACTTGCCGCGGTGGACACGGGAAATCCTTACGGACCGATGGGAGCCAGCCGGACGCGCATGGTCGGCTTCCTCGGTGGCATTCCGACTCTGCTGCCTGAAATGACCTACACGGCAACCGGATTCTCCAACCCGGTGCGCGTGGTCTTCCAGGCAATTTTCCGCCCGAATATCGTCGAGGACACCCGCGAAACTGTGGCCGTGCATTTCCGGACGGCAATCCGGCGACGGCGGGATGAGACGCACATGGTGGATCGCCTCTTCTTTCATCCCGCAGGAACGATCGTGAACTCGGTCGCGAGACTGCTGGCAGGAATGCACCACGGGCGTCTGAATGCTTACGTTGCCTACGTCTTAGGTTTTCTGATCCTGATTCTCGTTCTCTATCGTGTCGGTTAAGGAGCGGGTCAGAAAGGAATTACAGGACGATGTCGCATTCGTGGCATGACATTACAGCGGGAGAACGCCTGCCGAAGGAATTCAACTCGGTGGTAGAGAGCGGGTGAGGAATGCCCCGAAGATTACCCACACGATGAAGAGCGCAAAGAGAAAGTACAACGGTGGCAAGCGCAGGATAAAGATGAGAAATAAAAACGGCCGCACGCACCTCTAGAATTTACCGCAAAGATCATCGCGCGACTGACACTTTAACCCCAGCCGCGGACGATTCAGGGCGTAGCCTCTGATTATTTCGGACTTCACCGTACTTTTTTTGTGCCCCATATCTGCTCCTAGTTCATCTTATCCTTATGCGTTCAGCGGATCGACGCCGGTTAGGAAGACCAACCAAAAAGGAGCACGAACATGGCAGCACGGGTTCAACCTCTCACAAAACGGCCAGCGACCAGGGGCAGTGCGTGGAGCAGGCTGGCATCGCATTACAAAACTGTGTCAAAACTGCATCTGCATCAGCTTTTTGCGGACGATCCCAAGCGTGGTGAGAGCATGACGCTTGAGGCTGTCGGCCTCTACCTCGATTACTCAAAGAATCGGGTTACCGCTGAAACTCTCAACCTTCTGCTTCAACTGGCTGAAGAGTCTGGCTTGCGCGCGCGAATCGATTCGATGTTTCGGGGCGAGAAGATCAACATTACCGAAAAACGGGCAGTGCTCCACGTTGCTCTGCGGGCTCCAAGAGATGCTTCCATTCTCGTCGACGGAAAAAATGTGGTGCCCGAAGTTCATTCCGTCCTCAACAAGATGGCTGATTTCTCAGACCGGCTGCGGACCGGAGCCTGGAAAGGACACACGGGAAAACGGATTCGCAATGTGATCAATGTTGGCATCGGCGGTTCGGACCTGGGGCCGGTGATGGCCTATGAAGCACTCAAGCATTTTTCAGAGCACGCCATGACCTTCCGCTTCGTCTCCAATGTCGACGGGACTGACTTTACTGAGGCGGTGCGGGATCTCGACCCGGCGGAGACCCTGTTCATTATCTCTTCAAAAACATTTACGACACTGGAAACCATGACAAACGCCCGCACAGCCCGCGCCTGGTTGCTCGCGGGACTGGGAAATGACGAAAGCTCAGTGGCAAAACATTTTGTCGCAGTGTCGACGAATGCTGCGGAAGTTGCGAAGTTCGGTATCGATACGACCAATATGTTCGAGTTTTGGGATTGGGTCGGCGGGCGCTACTCCATGGATTCGGCCATCGGCCTTTCGACGATGGTTGCGATCGGCCAGGATAATTTCCGCGCCATGCTGAATGGTTTCCACCAGATGGATGAGCATTTCCGCACCGCCCCATTCGAGGCCAATCTCCCCGTGCTGATGGGTCTGTTGGCCCTCTGGTACAACGATTTTTTCGGCGCACAGACGGTGGCAGTCTTGCCGTACGAGCAATACTTGAAACGCTTTCCTGCGTATCTGCAGCAGTTGACGATGGAAAGCAACGGAAAGCATGTAACCCTCAGCGGCAAGGAGGTAGCACGCGACACCGGTCCGATCTACTGGGGTGAGCCGGGGACGAACGGGCAACACTCCTTTTATCAGCTCATCCATCAGGGAACCAGGCTGATTCCCTGCGACTTCATTGCCTTTGCCAAGCCGCTAAATCCGTTGGGGCGGCATCATGACCTGCTGCTGGCCAATGTTTTCGCACAGACGGAGGCGCTCGCGTTCGGCAAGACTCCCGAGCAAGTAAAAGCTGAGGGGACGCCGGACTGGCTGGTGCCGCACCGGGTATTCGAAGGGAATCGGCCATCGAACACAATTCTGGCCGAGCAACTGACTCCCGAAACACTGGGCAAACTTGTGGCGCTTTATGAACACTCAGTATTTACTCAGGGTGTCCTCTGGGATATTGATTCGTTTGACCAGTGGGGAGTCGAACTCGGAAAAGTTTTGGCACAGCGCATCGTTCCCGAACTGGAGAATAATGCCGAGCCAATCCTCAACCACGACAGCTCAACCAACACTTTGATTCGTCGCTACCGCAAACTTAAGGGGGCACAATGATCGGTGCAATCGCGCAGGCGACACATTAGACAGGGACCACAATTCTCGAACAGGAGCACGTATGCAAATTGGAATGGTAGGACTGGGAAGGATGGGCGCCAACATGGTGCGACGGCTGATCAAGAAAGGACACGACTGCGTCGTGTTCGACAGGTCTCCGAAGACAGTGAACGAACTTGCCAAAGAGAAAGCCATCGGAGCAACTTCCGTTGCAGACATGGCGAAGAAACTTGCAAAACCGAGGGCGGTGTGGCTGATGGTTCCCGCAGCGGCCGTTGATCAGACAATTGCTGACTTGGTCCCTCATCTTGAGGCAGGCGACATCGTCATTGATGGCGGAAACTCTTACTACATTGATGACATTCGCCGCGCAAAGGAACTCGCTCCCAGGGGAATCCACTATGTTGATGTTGGCACGAGCGGCGGGGTGTGGGGCCTGGAGCGCGGCTATTGCATGATGATCGGGGGAGAAAAGGATGTGATCCAACACCTGGACCCAATTTTTTCAGCGTTGGCTCCGGGCCGTGGCGATATACCTCGCACTCCCGGTCGCGAGAACGTCAATGGCGCCGCTGAACAGGGTTATCTCCACTGCGGCCCAAATGGAGCCGGTCACTTCGTCAAGATGGTGCACAACGGCATCGAATACGGAATCATGGGGGCTTACGCGGAGGGGCTGGCGGTGTTGCGGGCGGCTAACGTCGGGAAACATCAAGAAAATGTTGACGCCGAAACCACGCCATTGCGCGATCCTGAGCATTACCAATACGACCTCAACCTTACCGACATAGCGGAGGTGTGGCGCCGCGGCAGCGTGATTGCGTCCTGGCTTCTGGATTTGACTGCAACCGCTTTGTTTCAAGATCCCCAGCTTTCGAAGTTCGCAGGGCGGGTGTCGGACTCCGGTGAAGGACGCTGGACGATCAAAGCCGCAATCGACGAAGCCGTTCCGGTTCCGGTTCTTACTGCATCGCTGTACGAGCGGTTCAGTTCCCGCGGGGATGCGGAGTTCATCAATCAACTGCTATCCGCTATGCGATATGAGTTTGGCGGACATTTGGAGAAACCGGCAGAAAAATCAGAGGCCGCATAGAGGAGAACAAATCATGACGAATGACCACTCGGATGCACTCGTTTTCTTCGGGGCTACCGGCGATCTTGCCTACAAGATGATCTTTCCGGCTCTGCAGGCGATGGTGAAGCGCGGGCATTTGAATGTACCCGTAGTTGGCGTCGCCAAAGCGGGTTGGAATCTCGAGCAACTTCGCAAGCGGGCGCACGATAGCCTCGAGAAACACGGCGGAGTCGATCCCGCAGCTTTCGAAAAACTAAGCAACCTGTTGCGTTATGTTGACGGCGATTATCAGGACCCTGCCACCTTCGCAGCCCTTCGCAAAGAGCTGAAAGATGCGCACCATCCTGCCCATTACCTCGCGATTCCGCCGGTCTTGTTCGAAACCGTTGTGGAGCAGCTTGCGAACTCAAATTGTGCCCGGGGCGCTCGGGTCATCATCGAGAAACCGTTCGGGCACGATTTAGCGTCCGCCAGGGAGCTAAACAAAGTACTGCTGGAGAGGTTTGACGAAGCCGACATATTCCGCATCGATCATTACCTGGGAAAGCAGGCCGTGAATAACATGATTGTTTTTCGCTTTGCGAACACTTTTGCGGAGGCATTCTGGAACCGCAACTACATCGCGAGCGTTCAAATCACCATGGCCGAGCATTTCGGCGTGGAGAATCGCGGCGGTTTCTACGATCAAACCGGCGCCATCCGCGACGTGGTGCAGAATCATTTGTTCCAGGTGTTGTCGAATCTGGCCATGGAACCGCCGGTCCGCCCCGACAGCGAATCGCTACGCGATGAGAAAGTGAAAGTGCTCAAGGCAATTCCGCCCATTGAAGAAAAAAACCTTGTCCGCGGGCAGTTCGCGGGATATCTCGAAGAAAAAGGCGTCGCCCGAGACTCGCAAACGGAGACCTTCGCCGCTTTGAGGCTGGAGATTAATTCCTGGCGATGGAAAGGGGTTCCTTTTTACATTCGCGCCGGCAAATGCTTGCCGGTTACCTGCACGGAAATTGTTGGGACATTTCGAAAGCCTCCCGCTCTGATTCCGGACTGTGCGCTGACGCCGAACCATCTTCGATTCCGGCTCGGTCCCGATGTGACGACAGCAATGGGAATGATGTCGCTCGCTGAGGGAGAGGAAATGTCGCTTCAGGCAGGCGAGATGGTGGCCACCCGCGCACGACACGCCGACGACGTCGGGCCTTACGAACGCATATTGGGAGCGGCAATGGAAGGAGACGCAACCCTCTTCGCGCGGGAAGACTACGTGGAGGAAGCATGGCGGATCGTCGATCCAATTCTGAAACAAAAGACGCCCATTTATTCCTACGCGCCGAATACTTGGGGCCCCGAACAGGCCGAACTCTTAACGCCGCCTGGCGGGTGGGACAATCCGAGGACTGACCAGGATGCTTTATCGCTCGCGAGCCGGGCGGCTTGAAAGCATGATTGCCTCACCTTAATCAAGTCACCGCGTAATGGGGAGCTGCAAGATGAAAATTAATATCGTTGCTGATACAGACTCGGTTGCCACAGAAGCTGCAAAATTCATCGCTCGCGAGGCCAGGGCAGCCGCCAAGGACCGCGGATCCTTTGTGATGGCCGTCAGTGGAGGCCACACTCCCTGGTTGATGCTTCGAGCCCTGGCAGTTGAAGACCTGCCATGGAAGGCAGTCCACGTTGTGCAAGTGGACGAGAGAATCGCGCCGGCGGGCGATCCTGACAGAAATCTCACGCACTTGCGTGAAAGCTTGCTTCAGCACGCTCCGTTGTCGCCCGACCAGATCCATCCGATGCCCGTAGAGTCCTCTGATCTGCAGGCGGCTTGTGCGCAATACGCACAGACTCTGCAGAGGATTGCCGGCTCCCCGCCGGTGCTCGATCTTGTACATTTGGGGCTGGGAGCTGACGGACACACCGCGTCGCTGGTACCGGGAGATCCAGTTCGAGATGTGAGAGATGCGGACGTGGCCTTGACCGGACCTTATCAGGGACGGCGACGAATGACGCTGACGTATCCCGTTCTCAATCGGTCGCGGCAAATACTGTGGCTCGTGACCGGAAGCGACAAAGCCGAAATGCTCACGCGCTTGCTTGCGCGAGACCCTTCAATTCCCGCCGGCAAAGTTCGCGACGATCATGCCGCGGTCATTGCAGATCGCGCGGCAGCGGGACGCCTCGATAACGATTTGAAAACGCAAGTAGCTTAGGCGTTCGGGAACTCGGCAAGGTCGGCTCTTTGTGCCCATCGCTTCAGCCCGACTCCATCCATCAAATTTAATAGGCCCAGGTATGGACTTCCATCCTCGAGACTGCATCTGAAATACGGCCGCTGAGAGCGGTCACAAGAAAGACCGCAAAAGGTGGATCGGTGCAGGTATGGCGAGAAGATGCACATCACCGTTCCTGCTTCTTTCGAGGCGCGGGTGAGGAGTTTCCGCAAATCGTTCGTCTACATTTTTTGGATATTGGCAACGATTCTTCTGTGGCCGCATGCCGCCGCCGCGCAGGTCAGTGTTGCCAGCATCATTCGACAATCGACCGAGGCCAACCAACGCGACTGGGACGCCGCGCCTGAATTTAATGACTACGAGCGCGACCGCAATAAAAATGGCGACAAAACGTATGCGGTAAACATGCTTTACGGCTCCCCGTATGAGCGGCTGATTGCCGTGAACGGACACCGCCTGAGTTCTTCAGAACAAAAAGACGAGCAGGGAAAATACGAGAAAGTGGTGGCCGACAGGCAACACGAATCGCCAGAGGAGAGATCACAGCGAATCGCAAAGTATGAAGCCGAGCGGAAGCGCGACCATATTCTCATCGAGCAGATGACGACGGCGTTTGAATTCCATCTGGTTGGCCAACAACGTCTGAATCGGCACGAAGTATACGTGCTCAAAGCAACGCCGCGCCCGGGGTATCAGCCTCCCGACCGTGACAGTGAAGTGCTTCCCGGCATGGAAGGAACGCTATGGATTGACCAGAAGACATTTCAATGGGTGAAGGTTGAAGCGCACGTTATGCGCCCGGTGAGAATCGAGGGATTTCTAGCGGAGGTCGAGCCTGGAACGAAGTTCGAAGTTGAAAAACAGCCCGTCGCGGACGATATCTGGCTGGCCTCGCATTTTTCGATGAAGTCGAATGCGAGAATCATGCTTTTGTTCCCCCGCCGAGGGCAAGAAGATGACTCGTTCTATAACTATCAGAGAGCGGCGAAGTAGCAGCACCTTGCGGCCTTTTCTCTATGCTAAACTCCAATTTGGGGCAAGAAACTCTCATCTGCCAAGAGCGGGAGTGTGTGGTGCGTTCGTTTTTCCTTCTTTTCTGGAGCTTCGTCTTAGTTCTGTTTTCTCGTTGCATGTTCGCTGCAACGTCAAGCGACTACTACAACCACGTGGTGTTCGATAACAGTCTCACTTCTGACTACTACTACTACAGTAGCGGACGGGCGGTATACCCCAGCACCGTAGAGCTACTATCGGGAGCGCTTCCGGTTGAGAAGAAGAATTTTTTCACGCCGCCGAATGCTTTGCGCCTGCAGTGGCGCTCGGTCGCCGGAGGAGCGTGGGAGACGGAAGTACGCGTGGTCAGCATGCGAAACCGGCCTACGGATTTTGATGGCGACACACTTTACTTGTGGTGTTATTCGCCGCAGGCGTTTCCGGCCGACCAATTGCCCTTTCTGCAACTGGAAGATGAGCAGCACGATTTCACGGCCCCGTTGAAGTTGAAAAGCGGCGCAGCTGAAGTGCCGGCCAAGCATTGGTTTCAGATCCGGCTGCCGTTGAGCGAATTTCAGACTGCATCGATTCATCCCTTTCAGGCCAGCCGGCTGCACAGTCTGCATTTCAGCCAGAGTGTTGCTGACAATACCCCGCACATTCTGATCATCGATGAAATCAAGATCGACGATAAGAGCGCGGCCTCGCCGGTTTCGACTGAAGTGAGAAGTGTTCCGCGCGCGCCGAAGAACCTTCAGGCAAAAGGCTACGACCGGCATATCGACATCAGTTGGGATCCAGAGACGGCCAACGATCTGCAAAGCTACGTGATTTACCGCGCAACCGGAAAGCACAAGTTCCAGCCCGTTGGGATACAGAGTGCGGATATCAATCGATATTCGGATTTCATCGGAGAATCGGGCGTGACGGTGAATTATCGCGTGAAGGCTGTGGATCGGTCTTATCGTCAGTCCGCGTTTTCTTCGCCCGCGACGGCTTCGACCAAAGAATTATCGGACGACGAACTGCTCGACATGCTGGAGGAAGCCTGTTTTCGTTATTACTGGGAGGGTGCGCACCCGGTCGCGGGCATGACGCTGGAAAATATTCCCGGCGATGACCGCATTGTTGCGACTGGCGCGAGCGGCTTTGGAATCATGGCACTCATCGTGGGCGTGGATCGTGGCTTCATCACACGCGAGCAGGGCATCGAGCGGATGACGAAGATTTTGGATTTTCTGGACAAGTGCCCGCGGTATCACGGCGCCTGGTCGCACTTCCTGAATGGCGAAACGGCGCAGACCATGCTGGTGTTCGGCATGTACGACAACGGCGGTGATCTGGTGGAAACCTCATTTCTGATGGAAGGCTTGCTGGCCGCGCGGCAGTATTTCAAGGGGCCGAGCGAGGCCGAGACGAGCATTTACGAGAGAATCACTCATTTGTGGGAAACAGTGGAGTGGGATTGGTATCGGCGCACTGCGCAGAGCGACTCGCTGCTCTGGCATTGGTCGCCGCAATGGTCATGGTTCATCGATCACCGGCTCACTGGATTCAACGAGACGATGATCACTTACCTATTGGCGATCGCTTCGCCTACGCATCCCATACCTGCGAGTTTGTACTACACAGGCTGGGCGGGGCAGTCGGAGGCGGCGATCACCTATCGCAACGGATGGTCCGGATCGACGGAGGGAGATCGCTACCTCAACGGCCACACTTATTATGGCGTCAAGCTGGATGTGGGATCGGGGACGGGCGGGCCGTTGTTCTTCACGCAGTACTCGTTCATGGGCTTCGACCCTCGGGGAATTCACGACCGCTATACCGATTATTTCGATAACAATCGCGATATGGCATTGATCGACTTGAAGTATTGCGAAGCAAACCCGGGACACTTTCAGGGTTATGGCGCTGATGACTGGGGATTGACCGCCAGTGATGATCAGTTGGGATACCTGGCACATGCGCCCGATGTCTCGAGCGACAACGGAACGATCACGCCCACCGGAGCACTCGCGTCGTTTCCCTACACTCCGGAAGCTTCCATGGCGGCGCTGAAATTTTTCTATCGCACGCTGGGAGACCGACTGTGGGGAGTTTACGGTCCGCGAGATGCTTTCAATCTTGGACGGAACTGGTTCTCGCCGGTCTACATGGGGCTGGATCAGGCGCCGATTGTTGTGATGGTGGAAAATTACCGCTCCGGCCTGGTTTGGAAATTGTTCATGTCGAATCCGGAGATTCAGCCGATGCTGGACAAGATCGGATTCCAGCCGGATAACGCTGCTAAAGCATCGGCTAGGACGCAGTGAGTTCCAGTTTCTGGTTTCCGGTCAAGAACTGGAAACTAGAAACACGAAACTCGAAACCTTCTGCACCGCACACGCGCCTGTGATCTGCGTCACTGCCCGTGCATTCGATCCAGCGCAGAATCCCTCTATTCTGTTAACATCTCGCCGCATTCCTGGGAGGTCCACGTGAGCCCTCTTACCGCCGACAAAATTGAAAACATTTCCAACTTGCTGTCCATGGATGAGGAATATCCTGCACCGGAAATCGTTGCCCGCAACACTATTCAAAAAGACTGGCTGGGCGAGTGCGCACGAGCGCAGAAGGATCCGGAGGCGTTCTGGGGCGCGTATGCTTCGGGCTTTGAGTGGTCGCGCAAATGGGATCGCGTGCTCGAGTGGGATGGAGTTCATCATCGCTGGTTTACGGGCGCGAAGACGAATATCACGATTAATGCTCTCGACCGGCACGCCAATTCGGACCGGCGGAACCGCGCTGCCTTCATCTGGCTCGGCGAAGACGGCAGCGAGCGCATTGTTACCTACGGGCAATTGCATCGCATGGCTTGCCGCTTTGCGAATGGATTGAAATCTCTAGGCGTGGTAAAAGGTGACCGCATCATTATTTATATGCCTTTGACGATTGAAGGCGTGGTGGCGATGCTGGCTTGCGCGCGATTGGGCGCGATTCACTCCGTGGTTTATGCCGGGCTTGGCCACACGGCACTGCGCGACCGCATCATCGATGCAGAAGCGAAGATTGTGATTGCGGGTGACGTGGGGTTCCGGCGCGGAAAAACCGTCGCGCTCAAAGCGATTGTCGATGAAGCCGTGGACAACCTCGAATGTGTGCAGAAAATTGTGGTGTATTCGCGAAGTGGCGCCGAACTGGTGGCTCCGCGCGAAATCGATTTCAACGAATTGCTGAAGTTTCCGTCCGATTGTCCCGCGGTGGAAATGGAAGCGGACGATCCACTGTTCTTGCTTTATACCTCGGGTTCGACCGGTAAGCCCAAGGGCGTCCTGCATGTACACGGCGGCTACATGGTCGGCACGACTTATCACCTGGAGAATTATTACGACGTCGGCCCACGCGATATTTTCTGGTGCACCTCGGATATCGGCTGGGTCGTGGGACATTCCTATATTGTGTACGCGCCGCTGTGCGCGGGCGTGACTACGCTGTTTCGCGAAGGCGCGATCGATTATCCGAATCCTGGAGTCGCGTGGGAAATCGTCGAGCGCTATGGCGTGACGAAAATGTTTACCGCGCCTACGGCGCTGCGCATGTTCATGCGTTACGGAGCAAGTTATCCAGCCGCGCATGATCTCAGCAGCCTGCGCGTGATTGCATGCGCGGGAGAACCGCTGAATCCCGAAGCGTGGCGCTGGGCGCAGACGCATTTGGGCGGCGACGGCCGATGGGGATATGTGATCGACAACTGGTGGCAGACAGAGTTGGGCGGACCTGCGCTCGCAACTCCGCCTTCGATGGCGATGCGTCCCGGGAAAGTTGGCGTGGCCGTGCCTGGGGCGGAAGCGGATGTTCTGGATGAGAACGGAAAGTCAGCGCCGCCGGGAGTGGGCGGGCGCTTGGTGCTCAAACGGCCATTTCCGCACATGCTGCGCACGGTGTGGCGCGACCCTGCGCGCTACGAACGCGATTGGCAGTTGATTCCCGGCTGCTATGTGACCGGCGATGTTGCCATGAAAGATAAAGATGGATACATCGCCGTCCTTGGGCGCTACGATGATGTGCTCAATGTGGCCGGACACCGCATTGGTACAGCTGAGGTGGAGAGCGCGCTGGTGTCGCATCCCGCCGTGGCGGAAGCCGCCGCGATCGGCGTTCCGGATGCGCTGAAGGGTGAGACCATCAAAGCGTTCGTGCAGGTCCGGGCGGATCATGTTGCTTCGGATGCGCTGGCGGCGGCATTGATCGAACATGTGCGGCGGGAGTTGGGCCCGATTGCCACGCCTTCGGCGCTGGAATTTGTAGCTTCCTTGCCGAAGACGCGATCGGGAAAAATCCTGCGACGTTTTCTTAAGGCCAAGGAAGCAGGGGTTGACGCCGGAGATGTCTCCACGATGGAAGGTTGAGGGCGTGCAAGAGCGGCGCTTCAGCGCAGCACCGACTACCTCGCTGGAGCGAAACCAGAGTCGTTCTGTTTCCGGTTCCAGGTTTCGAGTTTCCCGGCTCGAATCCGGAAGTTGGAAACACGGAACGAGAAACCGGAAGAAGCACGACTGAGTCAAAGAGACAGGTTATTTCCACGCCCCTCGCCCCTAGTCATTCGCGAGTGGCGTTTTGGCTCGTCCCTCCATATATTCAACTTGCATGGCACTGCGGGAGTCGGAAGCGATTATTCTGCGCACCTATCCTTTGCGCGAGGCGGATCTGCTGGTCACGCTATTTACGCGCGAAGAAGGGAAAGTGCACGGGGTGGCACGGTCCGCGAAAAAATCGAAGCGGAGATTTGGCGGAGCGCTCGAACCGATGACTCACGTGCGCGCGTTCTACGACGTGCGCGAGCGGCAAGAGCTTGCGCGCCTGGATTCGTGCGAGGTGCTCGATTCTCCGCTGACAAGCGAAATTGGTTATGCCAGAGCGGTTGGACTAGCTCATCTGGCTGAATTATTGGATGAACTCTTGCCCGACCACGAAGCGAACGATGCCATTTTTCGCCTGACGCTCTCCGTGCTTCAGGCGCTGACTGGGGATGAAATATGGATGCCGGTCACCTATTTTGATTTGTGGCTCACGCGGCTGGTGGGCTTCCTGCCTGAACTGACAGAGTGTGTTGTATGCGGCAGAAGTTTAAACGGCAGCCGTGCATACTTTCACGCGCTCGCCGATGGATTGATGTGCGCGGATGATAAGCGGCTGGCGTCGTCGGAGATTTCGAGCGAGTCACGTGCGCTGGCAGGGCAGATGTTCCGGGCTCCAGTGGAAAGTTTTGCTGGGGTCACTTGGCCGAGGGCGCAGGGAGCCGATCTGCGCAAGTTGCTGATGCAGATTTTGCAGCGGCATATTGAGAAGAAACTGGTGACGGCGGGGATGCTGGAAAAGTTCAGCGCGTGAACGCCGATGGGTGTTGCTGCTATAGCGCTACCTATCTTCCGTACGCCGCGCTCGCGGCCAGCGGCTTGCGATGGTAGGTGTAGCCATCGAAACTCTCGGAACGGAAGTTCAGGTTTGGCGCCACCAACTTCTCCGTCTGACTTAAGAACAGATAACCGCCAGGCTCGAGATACAAGTGCAGGCGTTCCAGAAGCGCCAAGCGCTGGGCGCGCGAAAAGTGTGGCAGAACATCCATGCAGAAGATGCAGTCGAAGCGGCCGATATAGCCGGGGCGTGCGAGGTTCATGCAGTTGAAAGTGACCAGGCTGCGCAGGCGCGGTTTCACTAAAAGATGAGCGGTAGACGGACGCCGGGTTTCCGCGGAGGACGAAGGCGAGGTTCGCTCGTTGTCCAGGTCGGGTTGGGCTTCCATGACTGCGGCCGTGGGTGAGCTGATTTTCGAGAAATAATTACGGATGATCGCCGGCGACAAGCCATCGAGCGACGATTGCGGATAAACTCCGCGATCGGCTACATCTATGTTCGAAGGGAGCAGATCGCTGCCTACGATGTGCACGGAACATGCGGGGGTTCCCTTCACCGTTTGCGAAGCTGTGCCTTGCGAGTTTTCTGCGATGCCTCCATTGCGGGGGCTCGCTTTGCCGGCGCTACTCGTACTGGTGAAGGCAGCGCTTATATTCGCAGGATTCACCGCCTCGCAGACGGCCATGGCGATGGAGTAGGTCTCTTCCCCCGAACCACAACCCGCGCTCCAGATGCGAATGGGAGCTGGACCATCCGCCGACTTGCGGGCCCATAGCTGTGGCAGCGCTTGCCGGGTTAGTGCGTTGAGTGCGTTCGAGTGACGATAGAAGCCGGTATTGTTGTTCAGCAGACCGTCGAGGACGTCGGGAAGCGCGGAAGCATCCGACTCGGAAGATTTCAGGCGTTCCAGAAGAGCTGCGACGGAAGGCAACTCGTGGGCTTCCAGGAAATCGGCGACCCGCGCAGCGAGAGCGCTGTTCGGGCAATCGAGGACCACTCCGATCTGCCGCTCGGTCAAAAGCCGCAACTCGGAGACTTCGTGCTCCAGAATGGTGCTGGTCGCTATTAACCTATGCATAGCTTTGCCCAATCCAACCGACTCGCACTTCCATCACTTACAGATCGGCGAATTCTGCTAGAGAATGAATTCTTCCTGCCGACTTCCCCGTGTGAGAACCTTCTTTCCTCAATCAGCCCCTGCCGCCGCGGCGACCCGGATCTTGCCTGAATCCCGTTCCAACTGCTGCGCGACCACGTTCATCTCCTTTTCGAGAGAAGAGAAGCGTTGCATCACTTCGTGGATGCGTAACGTCATATTGCGGATGGTTTCGATCTGACTGCGGGCCTGGGCTGACAAGCTGCCCGGCTCGATCAGAAGCAGATCGGAATTGCCCAGCAGCGAGGTGAGGGCGTTGTTCAGACCGTGCCGCATTTCCAGCATGTAACGTCCCAACATCGCCTGGCGCTCGAGCGTGGCGCAATTCTGTTCGGCGGCACGGGCGCGCGCCTCAGCCTGGGAACGGTAAACGGCTTCGCTGGCGGCGAAAATTAATGCGTCCAGCCAGTTTTCGTCGCGGCGCAAGACGGAAATCCTCGGCCACCGAGAGCGCACCAACTGCGCCGTGGGCGCGTCGGGGCAAACACAGAAAACCGGCTGCAAAGTTGAGTGTAGGGGTTCGAGGATTGGCGAAAGCAGTTCCCGGCGCAATGGGCCGGCAATCGCGACCTCGAAATTCTCGACTGTGCGCGGCCAAAGATCGCCGCTCATCACCGTGAATGTGGGCGCGCTGCGCTCGGCTTGCCAGCGCGCAGTTACACTGCGGGAAAATTCGACTTCATCGGAAATTATGAGTACGGTCGGATGTTCCACTGCGTGATCCTTGTTCATGGTTTCGCAACTTTCGCGAACTCTCACTGCTCATGATGGAAACGACTAGTAATAAGTTCTGTCTTACCGCTTCTTTTTCGGCTGCGGCTCCTCGTCTACACTCCACTCCGCGGGCGCAGCGGAAACGTCAAATTCGGGAGCATCGTCATTCGCCGCACCGGAATTGGCTTTGGAGGGAGCACTCTTCTGGGGCGCAGTCGCTTTGATTGTGCGGCCGGCGCTGGCAGCGGCGGCCGCGGCGCGAGGCTTGGCGGGCACCGCAGAAACTGCTTTGGCCGCCGCACTGCGCTCCAGAGCTTTTTCGTCCTCTTCTGCCGAATCGCTGCCCAACGCTGCATCGACCGCGGCCCGCAAGTCGACCAACATGCGCAACGGCTGCCCAGACGAATATTCCGCCTGGAACATCACTTTCCAGGAATGGCAGATCATCCGCAGGCGCACAATCGGTTCCTGCGCGGAAAACTGCGCTCGGCGGCAATCGATGGTTTCTACTCCACGTTCCTCGAGTTTCGTGAGGCCGTCGAGAATATTGTTCAAATCGGTAAGCATCAGGCGGAAGAACGCGCGCCGCATGAGGTAGCCGAAGCGGGTGAATGCGATCAGCGCGATCGGCATGTAGAACAGCTCTCCGGCTTGCGCTTTCGCCTTGCGGCCCTGTTCCAGCACGCCGCCATGCAACAACTCGTCAAGCGACTGGCAACGGCGCGCCGCTTCCAAAACGCGATCCAGCGCATTCAGCCAGACAGGTGCTTTTAACTCGATGCTGCCCAGCAGCGGCTCCAATTCCCCGGCGACATAGGCCAAGTCCGCTCCGTCGTCATCGAGTTCCGTCGGGGCCTTCTGGCTGAAATATTGCACGAGGAGAAAGTCGATCTTGTCGCGGGAAGAATCGGTGTGCGTTGGCTTGGATAAATAATGCTGGATGAGCGCCGCGAGTCCGGCTGGATTCACGATTGAACTGGTCTGCAGGAACTGGCGCAACTGGTGAACCTGAATGCGGTCATCCATGTCATGCAGCCATTGCTGCGCCTGCTGCACGGTTTCCTGATCGGGCGCATCCAGCGGTTCGTTGAGAGCCGGACAGACGGGCATGTCAATCACGAATTCGCGTGCCAGCTCGAGGTAAATGGGATGAAGCTGGCGGGCGTTGGCCCAAAGCGCCGCAAAATCCGGAGCTGAGGATGCCGGTTGAGTAGAAGGTGTCATGATTTCACGATCCAGTTGGGAACTGAGCTGAGAAAGCGGGCGGCCACAATCGTCGCATCGGGGCGATATTGCAGCGCGACCACGGAGGCTTCGGTATCGAGAGAGCCATCGGAGTTGCGCAGGCGCAGCACATCGGCGAATTCGAGAGGGGTTTTGCAGGCAAAAAGAACTTCGCGCGGGGTGCCGAATTCGATGACGGTATTTTCCGGAAGTCCGAGGTTGCCCGGCTGACCTTCGTTTGTGCCACTCTTACGCGTAAGCTGCACGGGAATCCGGACGGGCGCAGCTTCGGGAAAAAAACGAGCGAGGTCAGCAACCACGCTGTCCTGTTTTGCCCGCGCCTTTGCTGACCCGATCTGCCCCAAGACAAATTCCTCGTTCCTACTTCTCGTCCAACATGCGAGTTGGGCTCCCCCTCTTCCCGGTTAGGAAGAGCGTTGGGGAGCCGAAACACGCGGTTATGCCGGGAGATAGAGCACGAGCGAGACCACGCCTGGGAACGGAAGGGCTAGAACTGCAGGACTAGATTTTTCAATTGTTTACGGTGCTTGATTCAATCTGCTTCGTAATGCCCTAAACATTCAGTCTCATCCTGAGACATCGTCTCAGTCAAGAGCCGTCGCGGCGGGCACCCTTCAGGCCCTTAGAAAACGGTAAAACCAGCCGCGCCTCTGCACAGCCCGCAGCCGAAACCACAGACTCCGGAAGAGAAGAAAAAGAAGGAGGAGAAAAAGCCGTAGTAAAACGCGGCCCGAAAAAACGCAATGACACCCCGAAATTTTCAGGGGTTTTTGCGTGATTGCTTATTGCAGCGTATGGCTTGACGATCCAGCCGCCGACTGGCCGGTGATGTTGTATCTCTTCAGCTTGCGATACAACGTGGCGCGGCTGATGCCGAGCATTCGTCCGGCTAGCGCTTTGTCGCCCTTCACTTGCTCGAACACGCGTTGAATGGTGGCACGTTCGATATCTTCGAGATCGGTTGTGGAGAGCGGGGTTTCGGCCAAGCCGTCGCTCGATCCGAGCGCAGCCGAGGCGGCGAGATCGGAGACGAGTTCCGGCGCTGCACTTGCGGAACGCGCCGCGGGATGCAATCCGGCGATCGAGGAAGGAAGATCGCCGAGATCGATTAGGCTGCCGTTGCCGAGGGCTACGGCGCGTTCTACGCAGTTTTCTAGTTCGCGGACATTGCCGGGCCAGTCGTAGCTCATCAGGGCTTTCATGCCTGCGTTTGAGACGCGCATTTCCGCGCCGGGAGCGTAGCGCTCACAGAACCAGTTCACTAGCATGGGAATATCGCTGCGGCGCTCGCGCAGGGCGGGGACGTGAAGCGTTACTACGTTCAGCCGGAAGTAGAGATCTTTGCGGAAGGTTCCGTTTTTGTAGGCGGCTTCGAGATCGCGGTTGGTGGCGGCGATTACGCGAACGTCGACTTTGACGCGCTGGTTGCTGCCGACCGGGCGGACTTCTTTTTCCTGCAAGACCCGCAGTAGTTTTGCTTGTAACTCTAGAGGGAGCTCGCCGATCTCGTCGAGGAAAACCGTTCCCGTGTCGGCGGATTGAAACAGTCCTTGCTTCGATCGCAGCGCTCCGGTAAACGCACCTTTTTCGTAGCCGAAGAGTTCGCTTTCGATTAGCGTGGGCACGAGCGAACCACAATCGACGGCGACGAATGGTCGGCTGGCGAATGCGCCGCGAAAATGGATGGCACGCGCGATCAACTCTTTGCCAGTGCCGCTTTCGCCCGAAATAAGAACAGCGGTGCGCGTGTCTTTCAGACGAGAAGCGACCCGCAGAACTTCCTGAATTTTGGCGGACGACCCGATGATGCCGTGCACCGCGGTTTCGGAGTCCATGCGCTGGCGGAGAAATTCGTTTTCCTCGACCAGGCGGACTTTTTCCGCCATGCGGCGCAGGAACATGCGCAGCTCATCGAGGGGAGAGAACGGTTTCGTAATGTAGTCGTAGGCGCCAAGGCGCATGGCTTGCACGGCGGTTTCGATGGAGCCATGGCCCGTCATCAGCGCGACTTCGGAGCGCGGCAGAAGTTTCTTCGCCTTTTCCAGAAATTCCAGGCCGGACATGTTGGGCATAACCATGTCGCTGAGGATCATGTGAACCGGTTGTTCTTCGAGCAGAGCCAGGGCGGCCTCGCCGCTTTCGGCTTCCAGGCAGATGAAGCCAAGGGCTTCGCCCACGGTCATGCAGAGCTTGCGGATGGTCTGCTCATCATCAACGATCAGTAAACGCACGCGCAGTTCGTCTTTGTTTAAGGCTGTAGTCACCGTGCTTTCCCCATGGTTTTTTCTACCGCGGCGATCAGGTCCTGCACACGAAAAGGCTTTTCTAAATAGAGTGCGCCGATTCTGCGCAGAGTGCTAACCGTTTCTTCGTTGGCGTAATCGCCGGTAATGATCACAATTTTGTCGACTAAATCGGGACGATTGGCCGCGATCCAGGAGTGCACTTGCGCGCCATCGACGCCGCCGGGTGTGCGCATGTCAGAGACAACACCCAGATATCGGCCGTTTTCGAGCATGCGCAGCGCTTCGGCGCCCGACTCGATGCATTCGACGTGATAACCGTTACGTTCCAGCGTGGCGCTGACGAGCGCCATGATGGAGGGTTCGTCCTCGATGAGTAAAACCGGCAACGGGGAGGATTGAACGCTGGGAGTTGTCATTTTTGTAGCACTCCTGCGGCCACACCCAGAGTGGCAGTGTGGGGCGCTGCGGGAAAGCGGACGATGAAAGTAGCTCCCTGACCGTCTGTGTTGTTGTGGCAGAGAATTTCTCCGCCATGCTCCTTCACGATGCCGTAACAGATGCTGAGGCCGAGGCCGGTGCCTTTGCCGATTTCTTTCGTCGTGAAGAATGGATCGAAGATGCGGTCAGGGTTCTCAATGCCGGTGCCGTTGTCGCGGAAGGAGACTTCTACTGCGTTGCCCGCCTTCGTGGTCATGATCTCAATGCGGGCGGGCCGGCCGACTTCATGCACGGCGTCGTAAGCGTTGTTCAGGATGTTGAGAAACACCTGTTGCAACTGGTGCGCATCACCGATGACTTCCGGCAAGCCTTCGTCCAGGTGCTCAACGATGTCAACCCCGTGGCTGGAGAAATCGTAGGAACGCAGTTGAATAGTGCGGCGCAGGATGAGGTTGATCTGCACGGCGTTGCGCTGCGGAGGCATTTGCCGCGCAAAACTCAGCAGGTTTTGCACGATCATCTTGGTGCGCTGCGCTTCCTGCAGGATGACGCGAATATCCTTGCGGGCGCTTTCCGGAATCTCGGGATTCTCGAGGAGCAGGTCGGCGAAACCGAGAATGGCAGTCAGCGGATTGTTTACCTCATGGGCGACACCGGAGACGAGCTGCCCGACAGCCGCCATTTTCTCGGCATGAACTAATTTGTCGCGGAGATCGGCGGAGTCGGTGATGTCGGTCATGACGACGACGATGCTGTTGATATTTCCCTGCTCGTCGCGCATCGGACTCAGATTCACCGAGAACTGGCCGACGTGGCCGTTGCCCCGCATCACCTGCATCTCCAGGTTATCGACCTGCCCGCCGCGCAAGGTGGTTTGCAGAGCATCGGAGAGAGAGCGAACGTAGCCGGGAGCGGCAAGTTCGAGCACGGGACGTCCCAGCAATTCCCGCTGCTCGAAACCAGCTTCGTGCCAGCGGCGGTTGGCGTAGCTGATAAGTCCCGCAGTGTCGGAGACGAGAATGAAGCTCTGCGTATTGCTGAGAATCTTTGCGGAGAAATCGCGCTCGCGCTGTAACTCCGACTGGTAAGTGTGCAGACCGGTCACGTCGAGCATGAGGCCGCGAATCTGCACCAGACGCCCGAGGTTGTCGTACATGCCGAATGCGTTAATGAGCACGTAAATGGGCGAGCCGTCCTTGCGGCGAAGGGTGGCTTCGAAGTTCCGCATGTGGCCGTCTTTCTCCATGGTTTGGGCATGGAGAGTTCTCTGGTCGGGAGTGAAATAAATCTGGCTGGGGATATCCACCTGCAACAATTCTTCCCGGCTGGAATATCCGAACATGGCGACCAGGGCATCGTTCACTTCCACGAAGCGGCCTTCGGGCGTGCTGAAGAACAGGCCTTCCTGAATGTTGTCGAACAGCTCGCGATAGCGCCGTTCCGCCTCGCGGCGGTCGGTGATGTCTTTCAAGACATGGATGGTTTGCAAATTCTCGCCCGAGGCGCCATGCACGCGGGAAGTAGAAACCAGATACGTGCGATCGAGCGCGGGATGGAGGAACTCATCGTAATCCTCGCCCATGGTGCGGCAGAAAGGGCAGGAATAAAGCGCTGGGTCGTTGGTAAGAGCCAGCAGCGCGCGCATATTCACGCCGATCAATTCGCTCGGAGCCACGCCGATCATTGCGGCAAGAGAGCGGTTTACGCGCAAAACCTTGTCGGTCTCGTCGTGAACGACAATCAGATCGCTAATCGCGTCGAAGATCTCCAGCCAATGACGGTTCGCCTGTTCGATGCGGGTAAACAGGCGGGCACTCTCCAAGGCCATGGAGGCGTGGCCCGCAATGGCTTCGAGCAACTCGCGATCCTCTTGCGTGACTGGATGCGTGCGTCCTGAAAGGCAAAGCAATCCCGCCAGTTCTCCGTTCGAGCCGGGAAGGCGAAGGATCAAGCAATCGGCCCAGCCCAGGCTGGAAGCCAGCCGCTCTCCCAGCAACTCGGAAGCCGAACCGGACACAATCGTCTCTGAGCGTTTTGCTACGAGCGCGGAAAGAGCGTGGGCGAGTTGCTGATTCTGGAAATGATCTACCGCGTGCGGACGAACCTCGGGAACAGCCGCTTCCGATGAAGCCAACGAAGCCGCGCTTGCATTTAGATCCCGTTCCGATGTCGATGGCCGCTGGATCGAGTGAATGGCCATCGTTTGAAATCGGCCATCCTGAACCAGAGCGAGGGCGCCCGACTTCGCGCCAGCCAACTCGATCGCGCGCTCGACAAACTTGCGGGCAAAGTCAGGCAAACGCAGCAAGCCGTCGATTTCACGCGCCAGTTGGATCAAGACATCGGAGCGGCGGCGGTTGAGTTCGGACTGATGCAGATTGTGAGCGACCTCGAGAACCACCGACACCTGGGCAGCGAGAGCCTTCGCGCGGCGCACATCTTCGCGCGAGATGCCAGTGCCATCGAGGCGGTCAAGCACGCCGAACATTCCCAGCACACCGCCGTTCGCGCCCAGCAACGGCACCGCCAGCAATTGCCGGGCCTCGTATTGCGCGATGGCCTGCTGATTTACGCCCGGCTCGTGGCTGAGATCGTCGGACCAGAAAACTTCCTTGGCGCGGAGCGCGCGGGTCGCGATTCCTTCGGGGAAAACCTCCGCCACCCGGCTCGATTGCCCGTGGCTCACGCTGTGGCGCACGCGAAACACATCGTCTTCCAGCAAAGCGATGAAGCAGCGGCCGAAGCCAAGGAAGTCGCCGGCGCGCACGGCGAAAGCCTGCAGGAATTGGTCGAGGTCGCCACTCGAACTGAGTTCCGAAGAAATCTCCAAAAGTTGGTGGAGTTCGCGCGCCTGCCCCTGGGCCGTGGCACATCGTTCGGCGTGCGCCATGGCCACGGCCCCGAAGCCGGCAACCGCGGAGACCAGCGATTTTTCTTCTGCCGTGTAAACGCCCTCGGCTCGTGGATAAACGAGAACAGCGCCTTGCGTTCGCGTCGTGCGGAAGGGCGCAGCAATCAGCATGCCGGGAGAGATCACGCTGCCAAGGGAATGCTGATCGCTGCTGACGGAAACGGTAATCGCCTCACCTGCGGAAACCGCACGCTGCGCCAGATCGGCTGCGAACCGGATCGTCTGGCGATCGTGACGGGCACGGAAAGAGTTTGCCAGTTGCGGCGTTTCCGCAGAAACAGCTCTTAGCTCGAAAGGTCCCTCACGCCGCAGGAGCACTGATACCAGGCGGGTGCGCAGGAGGAGGCGCAACCGGTCGGCAAGAGATTCCGTGACCGAATTGACGTCAGGAGTGCCATGAAGCGCGGTAGCCACTTCCGTCAGGATTTCCGCGCGACGATGCTCTTCCCGCGAAACTTCGCTAAGGCGGGTGGCTTCGAGCAGGCTGCCGAGTTGGCCGGCGAGAATCGTGGCCTTTGCTCCCATGTCATCGTCAAAAAAATCATCCTGGGAGTCATGCAAGTAGGTGACGGAGCCGATGACTTCGTCGAAGACCACCAGAGGCGTAGCCATGAGCGAGCGCGGCTCGAATGGTTGCAACGCGGGCAGGACGGCGGAGGGCATTTGATGCTTGACGATAACGGTGCGCCGCCGGCGCACGGCGTCGATGGTGATTGCGCTCTGCTGCGGCAGCAGGCGAATGCCGGCGAAGCGCTCGGCCAGCTTCCCGTCAGCATATTCGGCAACCAGTTCGTCGCCGGGATGCCGCCGCCAGAAATAGACGCCGGAACATTGGAAGAATTCCCTGGTGGCTTTGCAGAAAAGCTTGATCAGAGCGGAAGAGTCGGAGCGCTCTGCGGCCTTGGCGGCGATCTGAAGCAGCAATTGTTGGAAAGCCTCGTCCGAATTGATGTGAACCGACGAGTGCGTCGACTTTCCGTCCGCGGGTTTCAGAGCGTCACCGATGGCCGAAACGGGATTTTCGAGATTCTCACAAGTGATTGAATCTATTGGAAAAATATCCTGCAATCTCAATTTGAGTCAAGAAAAATGCAGGAGCAGGTGCCAAAGTGTGAAATCCCGAGAATTCAGCCCTGATCGCTCTCACTTTGAGAATGAAGGCGGGCTCGGCCGGTTATGAGACGTGGCTAATCCCGGGGCGAAGTCTCGCCAGAATCTGACGATTTGTCTTAAGTCCGTCTTTTGCACGCACATCGCGAACGTGACTTTGGTTTTCGCGGAAAGTGAGACGTGGCCACGGCGTTGCTCGGAAGCAAGGCAATACATTCCCGAGGAGGAACTGTGTCTTTGCGACGGACAGGAGCGCTGTTCGCAGTGGTTGCAGTTATGGCTGGAACTGGTTGGGTGGGAGTGCGAGCCCAGGATTCTGACAACGAGATTGTCCGTCGCGCCAAAAGCAAAGTGTCACCGGTCTATCCGGATCTGGCGCGAAAGATGAATATTACGGGCACGGTCAAAGTTCAGGTGACGGTCGCCCCGAACGGATCGGTAAAGGATGCCAAGGTAATCGGCGGACACCCGGTCTTGGCGTCAGCGGCGCTGGAGGCGGTGAAGAAGTGGCGCTTTGAGCCTGCTCCCGGGGAAAGCACGGGCGTGGTGGATTTCAAGTTCGAGCCTCATCAGTAGTTGTGAGAAGGCGGCCGGAGGAATAACGGCATGACGATCGGCAAAAAGCTTTATGTAAATTTCGGAATCATTCTGGGGATGGTGGTGGTGCTGTTCCTGGTGAACATTCTGGCGGTGCAGCGGGAGCATGACGCTAAAGCGGCCGCCAAAAAGTCGATTGAGCTTACGGATGCCACCACCCAGGTCCGCTTCCAGATGATGCAGAATCGCCTCTACCTGAGCAACTACCTGCTCAGCGGAGACAGCCGGGAAGTGGACCGGATGAACGAGGGGCTGAGAATCCTCAACGAGAAACTGCAACTGGGCAAGTCTCTCGCGAATTCCGATCAGGAGCACTCCGCGCTGGACCGGGTGGAACAACTGGAACAGTCGTGGGGCAAAGAGTTTGCGCAACCGTTGATCGACAAACGCAAGGACGTGGACTCGGGGAACGCGACAGTTGCCGAGTTGCAGATTTACTACCTGCAGAAAGACGCATCCTCTTGGGTGAAGAATTCAACCGACGCTCTCGATGTGGCCGATGCCGAAAATCACAAACTAGTGGACGAACGGAGTAAGTCAGATCAGACGGCGAGCACGTGGACGATTCTAGCGGCGGTTCTTAGCACTCTCGTAGCTTTGGCGCTCGGCGTGTTCGTCGCTTTCACCACGGCGAAATCGATCACCCAGCCGCTGACGAACTTGATGATCGTGTCGCGGCAGATCGGCGACACGGGCGACCTGGAACACAACATCGACGCAACCCGCCAGGACGAAATCGGAGAACTGGCGCGCTCGTTTGCCAAGATGGTGAATTACCTCAAGGAAATGGCGGGCGTTTCCGAATCCATCGCGGGCGGCGATCTGACCGTGGAAGTGAAGCCGCGTTCTCCGCACGACACGTTGGGCAACGCGTTCGCCCGCATGGTGGAAGGCCTGGCACGATTAGTGCGCAGCGTCCGCGACGCTTCAGCACAAGTGGCGAGCGCATCCGGACAGGTCGCCAACGCCTCGGATGATTCCGCCAAAGTCGGCTTGCAAGCTTCTTCCGCCATCGACGAAGTTACCAGCACCATGCACGAGATGAGCGTGAACGTGCAGAACATGGTGAAGAGCACGCAGGTGCAGGCTTCCAGCGTAAGCGAAACTTCGGCTTCCATCGATCAGATGGTCGCCTCCATTCAGCGCGTGGCCGACACGGCAAAGGTGCTACTCGACATTTCCAACCGCTCCCGCGAAGAAGTTCACAGCGGCATCACCACGATGGAAAAGGCCACCGACGGCCTGAACCGTATCAATGCCACCATCACTTCTTCGGGTGAGATCATCGGAGCACTCGGAGCTCGAGCCGACGATATCGGAAAGATCATCGAAGTCATCGACGATCTGGCCGAGCAGACCAACCTGCTGGCGCTGAATGCGGCCATTGAAGCGGCGCGCGCCGGCGAACACGGATTGGGCTTCGCGGTGGTCGCCGATGAAGTCCGCAAGCTGGCGGAAAAGTCAGCGCAGTCGACCAAGGAAATCTCCGAACTGATTCAAAGCATTCAAAAGGAAGCCCGCAAGGCCGTAGAGAACATGGATCGCTCGACCGGCATCGTGAACGAGGGTCTCGATCTGGGCGGCGAGCTGAACTCGGCGTTGCGCAAGATTTCGAACGTCGTCACGGAAGTCTACAAGTTCGCGCAGGAAATCGGCGCTGCTACGAATGAGCAGTCTCACGGTTCGTCTCAAATTGCGCGCGCGACCACGCGGCTGAACGAAATCACCCACGAAATCAACTCGGCCGTCGAAGAGCAGGCATCTGGAGCACAGGCAGTGGTAAAAGCGATGGAGCGGATGCGCGAATTGGTGCAGCAGTCGACTTCTGGCTCGACCGAACTGGCCGCATCTGCCGAGCAGATGTCGAAGATGTCGCGCGGCCTGCTCGACTACCTCGACCGCTTCACGCTCGACGAGTCTGAATCACGCGAGCACGAGCCTGAAGACAGGCCGCAACATGCGCGCCGCGCAACGGCTGGGTCACGCCGCTAGAAATTGACGAACGAGCGATGAATCGCGAACTCCATATCGTTGGCTTCCAGGTTGGGCGCGAGACCTACGGCGTGCCCATCACTTCCCTGCACGAGATTGTGCGCGTCCCGGAAATTACGGCAGTTCCTGACGCACCCGACTATCTCGAAGGCGTGATCAACCTGCGGGGAAAAATTGTTTCCGTGATGGACCTGCGCAAGCGCTTCGGCGTCAAGCAAGTCGAAGGCAAGAGACGCAATCGAATCTTGGTGGTGGAGCATTCAGGAAAGCTGGCGGGATTGATTGTGGATTCGGCCTCTGAAGTGGTGAAGATTCCGAACGAAGATGTGGAAGCTCCGCCGGCCGCATTTCAGGAAGGCGGACTGAATTGCGTGACTGGGCTGGGAAAAGTCAAGGGCCGGCTCATTGTTCTGCTCGATATGAACAAGCTGCTAGCGCCCGCGAGTTTGCTGCAAACGGAGGCGAAGAAAACAGCTTCGGAAGAAACGCGAAAAGCGGTTGCCGGCAAGTAAGGCGATGGGAATTCGACAGACGAAATCGATGAGTGCGCGCATAGAACGAGGACACGAATGAGTACATCCGGAGCGGCGCCAGCTCCCATTTTGACGGAAGCGGAACTTCGGCTCCTACAAGCGCTGGTCTATCAGGAGTGCGGCATGCACTTCGATGAACGGCGCATGCACTTCCTGCAGGACCGGCTTCTGCGGCGGCTGAAGGAATGCCGCGCCGACTCCTTTTACGCTTACTATCGCCTGTTGATCAGCCGCGAGGGCAAAGACGAACTGGCCAAATTGGTCGAAAACCTGACGGTGAACGAGACCAGTTTCTTCCGGCACAAGGCGCAACTGGATCTGTTTCAAAAGCACGTGCTGGAGGAGATGTTGAAGCAGAAGCAAGCACGGCGGGAATATTCCATAAGGATCTGGAGCGCGGGCTGCTCCACCGGACAGGAACCCTACACGCTGGGCATGTTGTCGGCCGATTCGCTGGCCTACTATTATCTGCGCAATCCGCTGCCCGTCGAAATCGCTCTGCCGAAACCCTTAATTCCGCCTCCGTGGCGCGTAGAAATTCTGGCCAGCGACATCAGCTACTCGGTGCTGCGCACCGGCCAGGAAGCCGCCTACAGCGAGCACCAGATGGGCACCGTCGATTACGCCTACCGTCTGCGCTACTTTGACAAAGTCGGTGATCGCTACGCGATCAAGAAAGCTCTGAAAGAAATCGTCCATTTCGACTTCCACAATCTGAAGACGGAGTACTTGCCCCAACGCAACGACGTAATCTTCTGCCGCAACGTGATGATGTATTTCGACGAACCGGAGCAGAAGCGGCTGATTGAGAAGTTTTACCGATGCTTGAACCCCGGCGGCTATCTGTTTGTGGGACACGCGGAGAGCCTGTTGGGGATAACCGAAAAATTCAAGATGGTGCATCGCGACAGCGGAACGGCATATCAGCGGATTGAGGTGCGGGAGTGACAGACGGTCCTGATGAGCGTGGAGCAGAACTGCGGGAACTTTTCTTCGAAACTTCCCAGGAACTGCTGCAGACGCTGAACGACGAGACCCTGAAGCTGGAGAAAAATTCCGGCGACGAGGAGATCGTGCGTTCCATCCGGCGCGTGGTCCACACGCTGAAGGGAGATTCGGCGGCGTGCGGATTCCGGGAGTTGAGCGAACTGGCGCATCAGTTTGAAGATGCGCTCTCCCTGGAAAGCGCGGCTGCGCATGCGGCGCTGGCGGAAATTGCGTTTACTGCTGCGGATGTTTTTGCCGAGATGCTCGCGGCATATCACAGAGGAGCTTCCCTTCCTCCTACGGACGCATTGCGAAAGCGCGTGCGAGAATTGACCACTGCTCCCGCCGCCAAGAAATCGCGCTCCACAAAGAAGACCGCCAAAGGCCGCATGGATTCCGGCAAGAACTGGACCGCTACCGAGAAGCAGGCGATGGCTCAGGCCCGGGCCGCAGGTCTGGCATTGCATGAAGTGATGGTGAAGATCGATCCGCATTGCGCCATGCCGATCGCAGCGCGCCAACTTCTTCAGAACGCGATCAGCACCATCGGCCAAGTATTGATGGCACGGCCCGATGCGAGATCGGCTGCTGCGGCCAAGCAGGTGGAATTCGTACTCGCGAGTTCACACTCCGAGCGTGAGATTGCCGCCAAAGTCCGCATTCCGACGATTGCGGGCGAAGTCAGTGTAACTCTGATTGCTGCGGCCGAACCGAGAGAAGCCGAGAAGCCCCAGGAAACGGTTTCGGCGTCACCGGAACCACCCACGACGGAAGCTGCGGAGAAGAATCCACCTGAGATGTCTTTCTCGGAAGCCGAGACCATCGTCCCAGCGCAGGAAACTCCGGTACAGGCGCCAGCAACAGAGAATATCCTCCGCGTGGAAGCTGGACGCATCGACAACGTTCTGAACCTGGTCGGAGAGCTCATCATCGGCAAATCGATGTTGCAACAAGTCATGATCGAGTTCGGCAAACGCTATCCCAGAGAAATGCTGCGCGGAAAATTCGCCGATGCCATGGCCTTTCAGTCACGTGTGCTCAACGATCTGCAACGCTCGGTGATGAAGATTCGAATGGTCCCGGTGGATCAACTATTCCGCCGTTTTCCGCGCATCGTGCGCGATGTGGCGCTGCAATGCGGTCGCGAAGTCGATCTCGAACTGAGTGGACAGGAAACGGATCTGGACAAGGGCATTCTGGACGCTATTGCCGAACCTCTGACGCATCTCGTCAGAAACGCTGTCAGTCACGGCATTGAACCGCCCGAAGAACGCAAAAACTTAGCCAAGGCACACCGGGGAACGATTCGCTTGCACGCCTTTCATCAGGGCAATCAGGTGGTAGTTGAAGTCACCGACGACGGGCGCGGAATCGACGCCATGAAGGTTCGCGACAAAGCCATCCAGCTGGGAATCATTACTGCCGAAGAAGCCGCGCGCCTGAGCGAAGCGGAGACAGTGGAGCTGATTTTCCGTCCCGGTTTCACTACCGCCGAGCAAGTCACCGAGGTTTCCGGGCGTGGCGTAGGCATGGATGTGGTGCAAAGCGTACTGCAACGTCTGAAGGCCACCATTCACATCGAGACTCGCCCCGGGCAAGGAACAACGTTCCGTTTGAAGCTTCCGCTCACGCTGGCCATCATCAAGGCGCTCATGTTCTGGGTGGAACAGCGGCTCTACGCGATTCCGCTGAACGCCGTTAGCCAGATCGCACGCACAACCGAGAACGAAGTTCATCAGGTGGACAACTATGAAGTCTGGCAGCTTCGCAACCAGGTCATGCCTCTGCTGCGCCTTGGCCGCGGCGCTCCCGCGGATGGAGATCGCAAGGGCAAGCTGTTCGTTTTAGTGATCACGGTCGGCGAGAAGAAATACGGGTTGATCGTCGACGCACTCGAAGGCGAAGAGGAATTAGTGATCAAAGCTTTGGACGATCAAACTTTCTCCACCGATCTGGTAAGCGGCGCCTCCATCCTGGGAGATGGGAAAGTAGTGCTGATCCTCAACTTGCCAGCAGTAGTAGAACATATCTCGAAATTCCGGCGGGACGAAACGGGCATGAGCAGCTTTGGCCTCTTGCTGAATGCGGCCGACCGTGCGCGTCTGGCTCTGGGCACCGCCGGAGGCCGGGCATGAGCAGTAATAAAGTGCGCGTTCTGGTGGTCGACGACTCGGCCTTGATGCGGAAGCTGATCCCGCAAATGTTGGCCACGGACAATTCCATTGAGGTCGTCGGCACCGCGATGGACGGCAGCTTCTGCCTGAAGAAAATCGAAGAACTGCAGCCCAACGTGGTCACGCTCGATTTGGAAATGCCGGGCATGAACGGCATCGATACGTTGAAGGAAGTCATGCGGCGGCAGCCGTTGCCGGTAATCGTTGTGAGCTCGCATTCCACTGAAGGCGCTTCCATCACGCTCAAGGCTCTGGCACTGGGTGCGTTCGACTTTGTGGCCAAGCCGCACGATGCGACCTTGCACATGGCTGACGCGGCGCGGGAACTGATTGCGAAGATCAAGGTCGCCGCAGAATGCAAAGTGGTTCGTTCAGGATGGCTGCTCACGGCTCCGCCCCGTCCCGCCAAGTTGGCGCCCGCAAAACTGGCAAAATCTCCCGCACGCACCATCGCCATCGGCATCTCCACCGGCGGGCCGCAGGCGCTCGAATATCTGCTGGCGCAACTTCCTGCCGACTTTCCCGGAGCAATCGTAGTAGTCCAACACATGCCGGAAGGATTCACTGACATGTTTGCGCGCCGGCTGGACGATATGTGCGCGCTGCGCGTAAAGCAGGCCCAATCAGGAGACCAACTGCAGGCAGGGCGCGTGTTTATTGCCCCGGGCAGCCGACACATGACGGTGAAGCACCTGCCCATGGGTGACGTCGTAGTGCTCAATGACGAAGCTCCGGTCAACGGCCATCGTCCCAGCGTGGATGTTCTGTTTCAAAGCCTGGCGAACGAATTTGGCCGCAATGGAATCGCCGTCTTAATGACCGGAATGGGAGACGACGGAGCTGAGGGACTTGGAGCGGTGAAGAAAGCCGGAGGCGTTACCGTCGCGCAGAGCGAAGAATCCTGCGTGGTGTTTGGCATGCCAAAAGCCGCGATTGAACGCGGTTATGCCACTCGGGTGGTGGCTCTGGATGTGCTTTCTTCCACATTGCAGGCGCTTTGCGGCCGAGGTGAGAACTCCGAAGGCGTAGGAAAGAAGGCGCTTCGCGTTGGACTTTAGAGCAATGCGGAACGCCAGGCAGGGTGACTTCAGTCATCTGGCTGGCGTGTAACCGACGTGATGAAATTGCGAAGGGGAGGTTGTTATGGAGCAGTTCGCACCAGTAAAACGAAGCAAAGACGGGCAGTCCGTCCGCTATTTGATCGTGGACGATTCTGTCTTCGCGCGTAAGAATCTTGCGCGGATGATTGAAACGTTCGGCGGTCAGGTGGCCGGGGAAGCCGGCGACGGCTTAACTGCCATCAGCGAGTTCGATCGCACGCATCCGGATATCGTGCTGATGGATATCACCATGCCGCAGATGGAGGGTATCGAGGCTGCCGAAAAAATCGTTCAGGCGCATCCCGACGCTCGCATCGTCATGGTCTCCTCCGTCGGCTATCAGGAGAACATCGTAGCCGCCTTGCAGCGCGGGGCGCGGCATTTCGTGCAGAAGCCGGTGAAGCCGGAAGTTCTCTACGAAGTTATCAAGTACGTAATGGGAGAAGACGGCGCCGTCGCTAACACGGCCGGCGCGGGGGCCTGATTGCAATGAAGATGGAACTGATCCAGCCTTTCATCAACGCGGCCGACGCTGTGTTGTCGCAAGGTCTTTCAGGAACCACCAAGGTGGAGAACCTCACCATGGATGAGCAGGGCTATCGCCGCAAAGGCGTGGCCGGCATGGTGGGGCTCACCGGAGACATTGAGGGGCGCATCATTCTCGATCTCGAGCCGCAGACGGCCGTGCGCGTAGCCAGCCACTACGCGGGCGCCGACCTTCCCGAGTCTGACGGCCTGATCAAAGAAACCATCTTCGAACTAGCCAACCAGGTTGTGGGCAACGCCGTCTCCGCCTTGAACGATCAAGGCTTTCACTTCCGCGTGCATCCTCCCGTGTTACTCACCTCGGCGGAGGGCGATAAGACCAGCGAAGATGTTGAGGCTCTGATGATCTGCTTTGAGACCTCCCTTGGCAATGTGTTTATGAACGTCGCACTGCGGTACAACAAGCGGCGGATGAGCGATCACGCAGTGGCAGCACGTTAAGTCCCGAGTCCGGGTTTTAATTGCGGCGTCTGATCGGCGCGCATGAATGCTCGCCCTGATACGAACCTTCTCGCATGATGCTTGCCTGATACCGACCTACCTGAACTCCAGCGTTGGAGTCGTTCCTTCCACATCCGCAGCATCGGTGATGCTTCTTAATTCCGGATATTTCTGGATCAGCGTGGGCGGGGCTGGCACGCGCTTGCCGGTGATCATGGCTTTCAGTTCGAGCGCGTTCACGCCCGCTTTACTTTCGAAGTGATTGTTGGTGATTACGTAGGTCGCCTGGGCTTTCTCGGCTACGGTTAGGATGCGCTCTTTCCAGCGTTCGAGTTCGCTCGGCTTGTAGAGATAGTTGTAGCGGTCGTTGCGGTTGTCGGAGCCGGAACCTTGATCGGCAAACCAATGTTCATAGTTGCGGCCGTGTAGGCGGACGTAGCCAATGGCTCCGGTGACGTGCTCGGTGGGCGCGAGCGAGCGGCCTAGTTGCGGCTGGTCAATGTTGCAGAAGCCTACGTTTTTCTGGGCGAATTCGGCTAGCGTTGCGGGGTCGTTCCAACTGGAGTGGCGAACTTCTACTACTCGCGGATACTCGATGAACTGGCGCAGCAGGCGGTCGAGATATTCGCGGTTGAGGGATGTGTTCTTGAACGAAACGGGGAACTGAATGAGCAGCGCGCCCAGCAGGCCCTCGTTGGCGATGGCGTCCAGGCCTTCGCGGGTGCGTGCCTCATCTTCGTCACTTGGGCGGATGGTCGCGGCGGAAGTCGGCTCCATCACAGCGATCGGCGAATGGGTGAAAGCTCGATACAGCTTGGCGGTGAAGAGAAAATTCTTGTTGACTGCGGCTACTTTGCGGCACCAGAGTTTGGCTAGTTCGGGTTTGATTGGCCCATAAAACGAAGTGTTGATTTCAGTGGTGTCAAAGAAGCGCGCCAGGTATTCGAGCGGATGCAGCTTGCGGCGCTGCATGCCGGGAGGGTAGAAGATGCCGTCCCAATCCTTGTAGGACCAGCCGGCTGTGCCGATGCGGATGTTGGGTTGGGCTTCCATGGGAAGCGTGGACGGAAGGCTGGGTGAAGGGTAGCACAATGAGACCGGTGCACACCTGCTCCTTGTTCGCTTACTTGCGTGCCCAGGAGGGACAATGCCAAAAGGCGAGCATGCTGTTTTCTTAATCTAGCGCAAGAACAACCCAGTACACTCCCGTAGGATAAGTCTCTGTCTTCGCATAGCAACTGCCCACGGAGAAGCTGCGCAGGTTGTGGCTCTTGAGCACCTGCCGGGCCTCTCCCGGAAGCGTTTCGGGATGCAGCGAGGTGTAGGTGAGCACGGTGTAACGTTGGGCGAGTTGTTGAACGGGGGAGGTGCCGAGTTTGTCCGCCTGTGCCATGGAGCACGCGGCAGCATCTGCAGCCGGTAAATCGCGCTGCGCGAGATTCGGCTGGCCGAGCTGATGCCGCATCTGGACGACAGCAGGCGCAATTCTATCCTTTACTTCTGTGGCGGAATAACTGGGGAGGGCATGGCCGAAGTCTTGCACGACATAGAGCTGGTCGCCGCTGCGCACTACGCCTAGCCCAATCACGTTATAGGCAGAATTCAGCAGGTTGGCGCGGTGCGGCGGCGAAAGCATCAGATTTTTGTGCGCATCCGCAGCATCAAAATCAAGCGCGACGTTCTCGCCTTCCTGATCCAGTTGCGTGCGGGTCGCGGCCACCAGGCGATCGACCAGGGAGGGCTCGCCGGCGAATTGATGGGAAAGCTGACGAGCGGTGAACATCGCTTGCGCGTGCGCGCGGGCCGCTTGCGTTAGACCGCCATCGAGCGCGAGAGGCGCCAGGCCCGCTGCGGCTCTTGCCTGGTTTACAAGCTCCAACAACTGACGCTCCGAATCGGCGTCAAACTCGGCAAGGGGAACGTCTGGGGAAGCTGCGGAGACTGACTTTAAGGTCGCCTGCGAGGCGGTCTTGCCGGCCTCGCCCGTCCCGGACGAGGCCATCAGTCGGGCGGGCGGCTGCAGGGACGCGCCACTCATTCCCAGCAACGCTGCAGCGATGATTTTCCTGCCAATCGCTCTCGGGCCGGTTAGCATTCGTTTGCGCCTACTCCACAGTCCTCGGGAAGGGCTTGATTGCGGCTCAAACTTGCTGCTGGTGCTACGCTAGAAGCTGAAATCCACCGGGAGAAGTTACTTTCGCTATGGGACCTGGCATGGCTGGGGTCATTGGCCTGTTGTTTGGCAGCGTGATTGCTTGGCTGGCGCTGCGCGGGCGTACGGCTGCGTTGCAGGCTCGTTTGTCTCTGATGGAAAAGGAATTATCGGCTGGAAAGGCGGATCTGGCGCGGCTCTTGCAGGTTCAGGGTGAACTGATCGCGGATAAAGCGAGGCTCGAATCGGCTCTGGAGGCGGAACGAAAGGGCAACAACGAAAAGATTGAGTTAGTGACCCGGGCCGGCGAGGAGTTGCAAAACGCGTTTAAGGCCATGGCTTCCGACGCGCTGAAGAGCAACAACTTATCCTTCCTCACGCTGGCGAGAGAGAGCCTGCAGCGGTTTCAGACGGAGGCGAGGGGCGACCTGGAAGCGCGACAAAAGGCTGTCTCTGACTTGGTCACGCCGGTGCGCGAGTCGCTGAATAAGGTGGACACGCAGATTCAGCAAATGGAAGTGGCGCGTGGCGACGCCTACGGCGAACTCCGCGCCCAGGTACAGTCGCTGATCACTACCCAGAAAGAACTGCAATCGCAAACCGGAAATCTTGGTGCGGGCGCTGCGCACGCCCAACGTTCGCGGGCGTTGGGGAGAGATTCAGCTGCGGCGGGTGGTTGAGATTGCCGGCATGTTGTCTTACTGCGATTTCACCGAGCAGGAAACGGTGAGCACCGAGAGCGGGCGGCTGCGGCCCGATCTCGTCGTAAAGCTGCCCGGCGGAAAGAATGTCGTTGTCGATGCGAAAACGCCGCTGCAGGCTTTTCTGGATGCTTTCGAGACTACGGATGAAGATGCGCGCCGCCTCTGCCTGGCCAATCATGCGCGGCAGGTGCGCGATCACATGAATACGCTTAGCGGAAAGAAATATTGGGAGCAGTTCGACTCGACGCCCGAGTTCGTGGTGATGTTTCTTCCCGGCGAAACTTTTTTCAGCGCGGCGCTTGAGCAGGATTCCGGATTGATTGAGCACGGAGTCCTGAGTCGTGTGATCCCGGCTTCGCCTACTACTCTGATCGCGTTGTTAAAGGCCATTAATTACGGATGGAACCAGGAAAAGCTGGCGCGCAACGCGCAGCAGATCAGCGCGCTGGGCAAGGAACTGCATGATCGCCTGCGTCTCCTTGCCGCACATATTACCTCAGTCGGCACGGGACTCGACCGTGCGGTCGAAGCTTACAACAAGGCCGTAGGGTCGCTGGAGAGCCGGGTTCTCGTTTCGGCGCGAAAGTTTGCGGAGTTGGGCGCTTCCGTGGCGGAGGATATTCCGGAACTTCAGCCGGTTGAGACTACGGCTCGGGCGCTTTCGTTTGACTGGGATGAAGACGCCCCGGAGGAAACGCCAGAACGTAAGGTGGGCTGAAGAGACCGTTTGCAGCTTTCTTGCGCTCCTTCGGAGCTTGTTTCCTTTCCACTTTCCACCCACGCCTTACGGCGTGGGCTGCAATCTATCGCCCCATCGCGGCTGGAATCGAACTGCACCGTAACTAAATTGACCCAATAATGACGCAATAAACCAGTTAAGTAAATTCTTACTCGAAAATCGCACATTAGTACCTTGGTTTGCCGCAACACTTCCCGCCTTAAAGCTCGCCCCCGCCTCGCCGATAACTCAGACTGACGAGGCTGCGTCCAAAGCGTTATCGCAGCTTGTTCTTTCCTTTCACAGACCCAAGGCTAAAAGGAGTCATCGAGCAAGTGAAGCGCGCTACGGCATCTCGCCTCGGCAAAGCCGGGATCGCCATCCCTCTGGTCGCCGGGTCGGTCTGGCTTGCCGCCGGGGCCATCCGGAGGGCGGCGGCGCGGTCGGCAGACTTCATGCCGCACGGCTACTGCTACATGTGGGACCCGTGGATCGTTTGGCTGCATGTCATCTCTGACGGTCTGATCACGCTTTCGTATTACTGCATCCCTCCGGCGCTGATCTATCTGGTTCTGCGGCGACGCGGCGACCTTCCGTTTAAGTGGCCCTTCTGGATGTTCGGCGTGTTCATCCTGGGCTGCGGCACCACGCATTTGATGGAGATATGGACTGTCTGGCGGGCTTCTTATGTGCTCTCCGGCATGGTCAAAGCAGCCACCGCGGCGGCTTCGGTTGCAACGGCCGTCATGCTCATTCCGCTGCTTCCGAAGGCCATCGCTTTGCCCAGTCCGCAACAGTTGCGCAGAGTCAACCGTGAACTGGAATTACAGATTGTCGAGCGAGAGCTGGTGGAGCAGCAGTTGAGAGAAACTCTGGCAGAGCGCGAGCGCACGCTGGCGGAGTTGGCGGACAGGAAGTCCGCCATCGAAGAACTGCAACGGGTGCAGGCGGCGCTGCGGGAAAGCCAGGGCAGCCTCGACGCAGTCGTCCAGTCGGCCATGGACGCAATCATCGCCGTGGACGAGCAGCAGCACATCTTGTTGTTCAATGCGGCGGCCCAGGAAATATTCCATTGTCCCGCCGAGGAAGCACTCGGGAGCCCGCTTAGCCGGTTCATTCCGGAACGTTTTCGCGCCGCGCATTTGGAACATCACCAGCGCTTCCATGAGAGCGGAACCACGCATCGTGTGATGGGCCAGCTGGGAGTGCTGGCGGGATTGCGCACGGATGGCACCGAGTTTCCGGTGGAGATCGCGATCTCACAGATCGAAACCGCGGGCAGGAAGATCTTCACCGCTATTGTGCGGGATGTCAGCGAGCGCCAGAGGGCGGAAGAAGCGCTGCACGAGAGTGAGCAACGCTATCGTCTCCTCTTTAGTGAAATGCTGGAGGGGTTGGCGCTGTTCGAAGCCGTCTATGACGAGAATGGCAAGCCCTGCGACCAGCGCTATCTGGAGGTAAACTCCGCCTTTGAAACCCACACTGGCTTGTCCCGTGACGACGTCCTGGGGAGAACTCTTCGTGAGGTTCTTCCCGGTATCGAGCCTTTCTGGATTGAAACCTACGGCAAGGTCGTGACAACAGGAAAATCGCTTCATTTCGAGGACTATGCGCAGCCGCTGCAGAGATGGTTCGAGGTGACGGCATTCCGCACCCACCAGGGTCATTTGGCAGTTACGTTCGCCGACATCACCGAGCGCAAGCATGCCGACGAGGTGCTGAAAGAGAGCCTCGCCGCCAGCGAGGCTGCGCTTAACGACCTGGCCGACCAGAAGTTTGCTCTCGACCAGCACGCGATCGTCGCCACCACCGACGTTCATGGAACCATTACGTATGTCAACGACAAGTTCTGCGCCATCAGCCAATATTCACGAGAAGAACTGATCGGGAAAAACCACCGAATCCTCAACTCCGGCCACCACCCCAAAGAATTCTTCCAACAGATGTATCGCACGATTGCCGGCGGACAAGTGTGGCGGGACGAGATCTGCAACCGCGCCAAGGATGGTTCGATTTACTGGGTGGACACAACCGTCGTCCCTTTCCTCGACGCCCAAGGCAAACCCCGGCAATATATGGCGATCCGCGCGGATGTCACCGAGCGCAGGCGAGTGGAGGAAGCTCACGCCCACCTGGCCGCCCTTGTTGCCTCATCCGATGACGCCATTATCAGCAAAACCCTCGATGGAACCATTAACGCCTGGAATCGCAGTGCCGAGAAGGTCTTCGGCTACTCCTCAGCGGAGGCCGTGGGCAAATCAATTATGTTTCTCATGCCGCCGGAGCGCGTGGGCGAGGAAGCTGACATTCTGATGCGCATCGGGCGCGGGGAGAGCGTGGAACATTTTGAAACCGTCCGCCTCCGGAAAGACGGCGGGAAGATTGACGTCTCGGTGACGATTTCGCCGATTCGAGACGACAGGGGCGCGATTGTGGGCGCTTCTAAAATTGCACGCGACATCACTGAACGCAAACGAGCGGAAGACGCGCTGCATGAAAGCGAAGAACGCTTCCAGGCCATGGCCAACGGCATCCCGCAACTGGCCTGGATGGCCGATCCCGACGGACATATCTTTTGGTACAACCAGCGCTGGTACGAATACACGGGTACTACATTCGAGCAGATGCAGGGATGGGCCTGGCAGACCGTCCACGATCCTACAGTGCTGCCCAAGGTGCTGGAAAGATGGAAGGGCGCGATTAGCAGCGGCAACCCCTTCGAGATGGAGTTTCCCCTGCGCGGCGCGGATGGGGTTTATCGCGAATTCCTCACGCGCGTGATGCCGGTAAAAGACTCGGAAGGGCGCGTGGCTCGCTGGTTTGGCACGAACACGGATATCAGCGAACGAAAGCAGGCAGAACAGCAACTCGCAGGCCAGGCGGAGGAGCTCTCACGCCAAGCTGTGGAGCTGGCCCGCTCCGGTGAGGCCCTCGAGGCGCAGACCCGGATGCTCGAGCTAGTGCTGGAGAGCACGGGCGAGGGATTGATTGCTGCCGATCGCGAAGGGCACTTTCTCATCTGGAACGATTCCGCGAAAAAGCTGCTGGGCCGCGGCCCAGCCAACTTGCCGCCTGACCAGTGGGCCGCTTATTACCAGACCTATCAGCTCGACGGGACCACGCCATGTCCCACGGATGGCCTGCCGCTGGTACGAGCTCTGAACGGAGAGTCTGCGGAAGTCGAGTTGATTGTTGCGAACCGGGATCAGGGAAATCCGGCCTTTCTCGGATTTACGGCGCGCCCTATGAAGGACGCTCATGGCAACCTCTGCGGCGGAGTCGTCGCCTTCCGCGACGTCACCGAGCGCAGGGCGGCGGAGCAGAGAACTCGCAAGCTTAATGAAGAACTCGAAGAGAGAGTGGTGCAACGGACCGCGCAACTGGAGACCGCCAACCGCGAACTGGAAGCCTTCACCTACTCGGTTTCCCACGATCTGCGCGCCCCGCTGCGGCACATCGGCGGTTTTTCACGAATTCTGATCGAGGACTTCGGCCCCGAACTTGCACCTGAGGCCCGTGACCACGTGCTCCGCATCGAGGATGGGGTGCAGCGGATGGGGCTGCTCGTGGATGAACTCCTGAATTTGGCGCGCGTTGGCCGTCACGCGCTGCGGATTCAGAGTTCCAATCTGAACTCGATCGTTGAAGAGGTTATCTCTCTGCTGCAGCCCGAAATTGCTGGAAGGGCCGTGAACTGGAGGATTGCCAGCCTGCCCTTGGCCCCGTGTGATCCCGTACTGATCAAGCAGGTATTCCAGAACTTGATCGCGAACGCACTTAAATTCACGCGTCCGCGGGAACGCGCCGATATTGAAATCAGTTGCCGCCCGGAAAACGGAAATCTGATCTTCACCGTGCGCGACAACGGCGTCGGATTCGATATGAAGTACATGGACAAATTGTTTGGGGTTTTTCAGCGCCTGCACCGCGCCGAGGATTTTGAAGGTACAGGCATCGGCCTGGCGACTGTGCAACGCATCATCCACAAGCACGGGGGCCGGGTGTGGGCCGAGGCGGAGCCGGACAAAGGCGCGACTTTCTTTTTCACCATCACCGCGGCTCAACCAAGCGCCGTCAAGCCAGACCGGACGGAAGCTGGAAACTCCTCACCAGTTGAGCTAACCGAACCTGCGGGCAAAACCGCTGTGGCCGGAGTTCGAACATGAATGTGAATGAAGTTGACATACTTCTGGTGGATGACAGCAAAGACGACGTGGACCTTACTATCCACGCTCTGCGCGCGGAGAATCTCGCGAACCGCGTCTTTGTCGTGCGCGATGGCGCGGAAGCGCTGGATTTCCTTTTCTGTACCGGCCCGCACTCTGATCGTTGCTTCGAACGCCCGCCGAAATTGGTCCTGCTCGATCTCAAACTGCCCAAGGTGGATGGTCTGCAGGTCCTAAAGCAGATCAAAAGCGATCCTCGCACGCGCAATATTTGTGTAGTGCTCCTGACCTCTTCGCGAGAAGAGCGCGACATGGTCAGCGCTTACGAACTCGGCGCCAACAGCTATCTGCAGAAGCCGGTGGATTTCGGCGAATTCCGGAAGACGGTCAAGCTCGCGGGCCTGTATTGGATGGTAATCAATCGGCCTCCCATCGGCACCCCCAGCTCAGTTGAGCATGCATTATGAGCACTGCCGCCACCAAACTTGCCGTTGAATGCTCCCCGCAAGCTAAGCCGCAGTTGCGCGTGCTGCTGGTGGAGGACAATCCACTCGACGCCACGCTGATTCTGCGCTCGCTGCGGCAAGGTGGTTTTGACACCAATGCCACCACGGTGCAGGACGAAGCCGCCTTCATCCGGGCCCTTCACACCCACAAACCCGAGATCGTGTTGGCGGACTTCAACCTTCCGGGTTGGGAAGGCATGGGAGCGGTAAAGGTTCTTCGGCGGGAAGGCCTCGACATTCCTCTCATCCTGGTTTCGGGCGCGCTCGGCGACGTGAGCGCGGTGGAATGCATAAAGCGTGGAGCTACCGATTACGTATTGAAGGACGGTTTGGTGCGTTTGCCCGAAGCCATCCGGCGTGCTCTGGAAGAAAGGCATCTGCGGCAGCAGCGCAAACACGCGGAAGAGGACCTGGCCAAGAAAGCTGCAGAATTGGCGCGCTCCAATGCCGACCTCGAGCAGTTTGCCTACGTCGCCTCGCACGACCTGCAGGAGCCGCTGCGCATGGTTGCGGCTTACACGCAGTTGCTGGCCGAGCGCTATAAGGGAAAGCTCGATGAGGATGCTGACAAGTTTCTCGGTTATGCCTGCGAAGGCGCCGTGCGCATGCAGGTTCTGATTCAGGACCTATTGGCATTTTCTCGCGTCGGGCGGAAAGAAATGGCCTGCGCCAGCGTCGACTGCAACGCGGTGATGCGCGACGTCCTGCAAATTCTGGAGCCATCCATCAAAGAAAGCGGAGCAACCGTCACCTATGCCAACCTTCCTGAAGTTTGGGCCGATAACACACAAATGGTTCAGCTGTTCCAGAATCTGATCGCCAATGCCATCAAGTTCCACGGCCAGGAATCGCCAGTGATCTCCGTGCTAGCTGAAGCTCAAGCCGAAACAAAAGATCACGAGTGGCTGTTCAGCGTAATCGACAACGGGATCGGAATCGCACTAGAAGACGCAGAACTCATATTCGCCGTATTTCAGCGTTTGCATTCGCGAACCGAGTATCCGGGCAACGGTGTCGGGCTGGCCATCTGCAAGAAAATCGTCGAGCGTTACGGCGGAAAAATTTGGGTCGAGTCGCAAGCCGGTGGCGGATCGACTTTCAAGTTCACCTTGCCGCTGCAGGCGCCTACACCTGAAACAGAGGCGTGCCAATGAAGCCGGCGCACGAACTGCTGATCGTGGATGACAATCCTGCCGATATTGCTTTAGCCCGCGAGGCGCTTACGGCATGCGCTTATCGCGGACAAATCAGGAGTCTGGGGGATGGTGCGGAAGCCCTGGCGTTCTTGGACCGCCGGGGAAGCTACACCAACGCGACCAGACCGGACTTGGTCATCCTGGATTTGAATTTGCCCAAACGAGACGGCTTGGCGGTGCTGGCGGCAATGCGGGCGAGCCCGGAGTTGCGCAAGATTCCCGTGGTTATCTTTAGCACCTCGCAGTTGGGCAGCGACATTGCGCGCAGTTACGAACTCGGAGCCAACTGCTACCTCAGCAAACCCGGAAACCTGACCGAGTTTTTTTCCGTGATGAAGTCGATTGAACGATTCTGGTTCGGCTCGGTGAGCCTGCCGCCACGAGGAGAGTGAAGAACACAATGGATCGCCCCATGACAAGCGTACTTCTGATCGAAGATAACCCCGGAGATGCGGATCTGGTTCGCCTTCGCCTGGTAGAAGGCCGGGCTCCGGTGAAAGTAAATTGCGTGAATCGGCTCTCCGATGGTCTCGCATCGCTCACCGTCGAAACTCCTTCGGTGGTTTTGCTGGACCTGAATCTGCCCGACAGCCGGGGAGCGGAAACTTTTCGCCGTGTCATCGAGCACTCGCCGAATGTGCCGGTAGTCGTGCTCTCCGGCCAGGATGATGAAGCGCTGGCCATGAAAGCTGTGCATCAAGGCGTGCAGGACTATTTGGTAAAGGGCAATCTATCCAGCAAGCACCTCGAGCGCGCGATCCGCTATGCCGTGGAGCGGCAGGGCCTTATCCGCGCGATCGAGATCACGCAGAAGCAGCAATTGGAGTTCAAGAACCAGTTCCTCTCCCACGTCTCGCATGAACTGCGCACCCCGCTTACCTGCATTCACCAGTACGTGACGCTGCTTCTCGATGGACTAGCCGGTCCAATGGCGCCTGACCAGAACGATCATCTCAAGACGATTCTGAAGAGCGTGAATCAACTGCACGCCATGATCCGCGACATGCTGGAAGCCACGCGCGCCGAGAGCGGCAAGATGCGCATCGAACCGCGCTGCATCGCGCTCAGCGAACTGATGCAGCAGACCGTTGCCATGCTGCGGCCCACCGCAAAGGAAAAAAAGATCGGACTCGAAATAGCAATCGACCAAAGGCTGCGCTTGGTGTATGCCGATCCCGACCGCGTTCTCGAAGTGCTTATCAATCTCGTGGACAATGCCATCAAGTTCACGCCGCCGGACGGCTCCGTAATGTTGCAAGCCAGCATGGTGGATGCCGATCCGGGCTTTGTTTATGTTGCCGTCAGCGATACCGGTCGTGGTATCTCCCCGGAAGCCAAGTCGCTGATTTTTGAACGCCTTTATCAAGATAGCGAGTCCATTGACAACAATCGCTCGGGCCTGGGGCTGGGTCTCTTCATCTGCCGCGAGATTGTGAGGCTTCATCAGGGTCGCATCTGGGTCTCCAGCGAACCCGGGCAAGGCAGTACTTTCACGTTTACTTTGCCGCTCTACTCTCTGGCCAAGCTGCTTGCCCCGGTTGTCACCTACCAGAATCAATTACGCCCATGCTTCGTGCTGGTCAGGGTGGAACTCATGCCGCTCACCAACCCCCCGCGCGGCAACTGGAAGGACACCTGGCAGCAAGCCCTCGAAATCCTGCGCCGCTGCGTGTATCTCGATAAAGACCTCGTGCTTCCTCCCATGGGAGCTTCCGGCGCGGCCGAAACGTTTTTCGTCGTGGCCTCCACCGATATGGAGCGCTCGGGAGTGATGACCGCGCGTATACGGGAACAACTGGAGCGCATTCCCGAGCTCCAGTCCAAATCCAAACTTACCATCTCCACGCTGCCGGTTGAGCTTCCCGCGGAGAATCGCAGAGAAACTCAGGAGCAGCAGGTTCAAGTTTTGGCTGACTGCGTCAACGACATGATTGTCAGAAATATGGATCGGAAACCATTTCCCGCCGCCAAGGCGCCGGGCAGCAATTAACGAAACCCAAATCATTAAGGAGAACAGCAATGGCAAAACCGAAGATTCTGGTAGTCGACGACGATCCCGATTTAATCCGAGCCCTGCGCCTGCGCCTGCGGGCCAGCAATTATGAAGTGACCACGGCAACCGACGGTTATACCGCCGTGGCCGCCGCGCAGAAAGAACGGCCAGCGCTGATCATTCTGGATCTCGGCTTACCCGTGGGCGATGGCTTTGTGGTGCTCGACCGTTTGCAAGCCATCGATTCGCTTTCGAGCATACCCGTCATCGTGCTCAGCGCGCGCGATCCGCAGGCCAATGAAGAACGCGCCCTGAAGGCAGGAGCATCGGCATTTTTTCAGAAGCCTGCCGACAACGACGAACTGATGAATGTGATCCGCGTCAGCCTGTCGCCGGGAAACCAACACCCGATGCCTTGGCCGTCGTAGGCCTCTCCTAGTTGCAAAACACTCGGGCGTCCACCCTTGCGATGTGCGCAGGGGTGGCCATTCGATTCTAAGTAGCTGGAAATAGTGCCTGGGGTCGCGCCGTTCGACTTATGCGCGTGCTGGCGCAATCGCGCGCACGTACAAGGTGAAAAAGCAAGGTCGGTTTGTCAACCTTCTTGAGACTCGGTCGCGGCTGCCTCATCACACTTCTTGCATCCCAGCGTGCTTCCGATCTTCGCCGCGCGACCCTCCTCCGTAGTCACCCAGGGACGCAACTGCCACGGCGGATCATGGCGCACATGCCGGGTGTGTCCACAAGCTAATTCCGCCACCCAGTGCCCTTCATCATCCTGATGGAAGCCGGTAATGTGCTGCTTCATTGGTTCCTGCGAACTGGCTGCAGTCGCGGCTGGGAGATTTGACTTCCGTAACGCTAACCAGGCGGCACCTGAAATTGTATCGTCGCCTTTCCCGCGTTTCCCGTGCTGATTTGGCGTGCGCTGATCTCTGCCGTGTAGTTGGCGGTAGGGACTTGGGTCTGTCCTACATACTGGCTGTTGAAATTGAAACTCAAGCTGACCGGCGGCTGGACCGTGGGCTTTATGATCTGTGCGGAGACCTGAAAGTCGCTGGGAATCCAGGGGCTATTGAGGTTGATTTCGCATCCGCACATCATCGCAACCTTGGTCTTCCAGTTCACCACGTTCCCCAGCACAACCAGTTCCGGTTGCACCCAGAGTCCCGGAATTTCGATCACAAACCCTGGGAGACTCGGTTGCTGGCCGGGAGAGACCATCACCTGGGCCGTGGCAATTTGATCGCCCTGTGCCGCTGGCAGCGGCACGCGTGCTTCGACGGTGACCATCTTCGGCGTCGACAGGTTGAACATCGCGGTGTAATTGACCGTGGTATCGGCAGCGACCACCCAATAGAAGGCGGGAGGTAGAAGCGGCGTTCTAATCTGATACGGGGACGAACCGGGTACTTGACTCGTGGAACGCGTGCCGGAATCGCCCTGGTTGGTAAATGCAGGCCCGGCCAGAATGGTCGAGCCGTCGCGAACGGTGATGATCGCTCCGTTATAACTGTCGGGACCCAGGAACATGCCGCCTTTTGCCTGAGCCCGAATGGTGAGTTGGGTGTTGGTTGCCATGGCTGTTTTCCTGCGTTGGAATTGTTTTGCACCCGGTTGCCGTGACATTCTCGCCGATTTTACTGGCGCAGGCCAGACAGAAAACCCAACTCGGCGCACGCCCTAGTGTTCCCCTCCAGACGAATCTCTTCTATCCCGCTTGCGACGGAAGCAAAGCCGCACTGAGATGGAACCTTCTCCTACAAAATTCCACACTGGCCTCCATTAAACCGTATAGAACTTCTGAAAACCCTTCTATAATCACAGAAGTGCTGTAGATGTGGCACTTAGCGTTCCCGAAATCGGAAGCGACATGGCAGCGAAAGTGCTTATAGATGATCGGCGAGGAGTCTTTGCCCTTCTCGACCACCCCGTAAAGGGTCCGGGAAGGCCGCCGAAGTCCATGAACCGTGAAAGCCAAGTCCGATTTGTGGCGGTTCTGCTGTTTCTGCTGACCGTGGCGGCAGTCGTATTCGCCGGTTTCAATTTCAATTCAGAAATGAAGTCCGCCGTCCCCGATGACGGCGTGTGGTGGATCGAAAACGGCGGACACCTCACAGCCGACCGCCTCGATCCCAACGGCCCGGGCGCGCGCAGCGGGATCAAGGCTGGCGATCAACTGGTTTCGATCAACGGCCAGGACGTGCGCGATATTTCCGGTTTGGAACCCCAGATGTACCGGACTGGCGTCTGGTCGAAGGCCACCTATTCCCTGCTTCGTGAATCGGTCCCCATTGAATCGAGCGTGATTCTGGTTCCGGCCGAGCGCTCGCTGAACAACTGGCTTCGACTGATCGCACTCATTTATTTAGGCATCGGGCTGTATGTTCTGCTGCGGCGATGGACGGCCCCGGGATCGACCCATTTCTACATTTTCTGCCTGGTTTCTTTTGTTGCGTATTCGTTCAAGTACACCGGCAAACTGAACGATTTTGACTGGACGATCTATTGGGGCAATATCGCCGCCGGAGTTCTGCAACCTGCGCTATTTCTCCATTTTGTCCTGACCTTTCCGGAAAAACGGCAGTTCGTCCGCAAGCATCCCTGGCTGCTGGGCCTTGTGTATGTGCCGGGAGCGATCCTGCTCGCGACGCACATCGGGGCGATGCGCTGGCTGCAGGCCAGCGAGCGTCTGCGCTGGAACCTCGACCGCATGGAAATGTCGTACGGGTCGGCGTTGTTTCTGGCCGCGGCGGGCGTGCTCTGGTACAGCTACCGGCGCGCCAGCACCACGATTCTGCGCCAGCAACTGAAGTGGGTGACACGGGGCACGATCCTAGCCGTCATCCCATACTCCCTGCTCTACGTAGTTCCTTACCTGATGGGCTCGCTGCCCGGGCCGGCAATGAAGATTTCTGCGCTGTCCCTGGCGCTGCTGCCGCTGACGTTCGGTTATGCCATCTTCCGCTACCGGTTGATGGATGTGGATCTGATCTTCAAGCGCGGCGTGGTGTACACGCTGGCCGCGGCGATTGTGGTGGGCATGTATTTTGGCCTGGTGGCGGGCGTGGCGGAACTCGTGCATATGCGCCAGCCCAGCAGCGGTCCGGTTGGACTGATTCTCGCGGTCGTGGTAACAGCCTTGCTGTTCGATCCCGTCCGCAAATGGATTCAGGACCGCATCGACCAGTTCTTCTATCGCACGCGCTACGACTACCGCCGCACGCTACTTGAATTCGGCCGCGAGCTCGGCTCGGAAACCGACCTCAACACGATGCTCTCTTCGTTGATCGACCGGCTGTCGCGGACGCTGGCGGTCGATCGGGTAGCGGTATTCTTGGCAGGAGAAGAAGCCGGACGGTTCGCGTTGGCCAAGTCTTCCGGCCTATCTACCGTTGGAAATCTCGATTTGTCTTTTCTCGAAGCGCCGCGGCCACAGACCGCAGGGCATCTTTTCTTCGAGAACACGCACCAGGTTCCGAGGGAAACGCCGGAGGCGCAATGGACCATCGCCCGGCTGGATTTGAACTATTACATTCCTTGCCGCGCGCAGCAGAAAACGGTTGCTGTTCTTGGCCTGGGAAAAACCACACAAGGCGACTTCCTTTCGAGTGAAGACATGGAGTTGCTGGAAACGCTGGGCGGCTATCTCGGCATTGCCATTCAGAATGGGCAACTCTACGCGTCACTGCAGAAGAAGGCTGCGGAGTATGAGCGGCTCAAGGATTTCAACGAGAACATCGTCGAATCGATCAACGTGGGCGTGATGGCGCTCGATATGGAAGACCGCATCGAGAGCTGGAACGCGCAGATGGAAGTAATGTACGCTTTGCCCCGCTGGCAGGCGCTGACACAACCGTTGAAAGCGGTTTTCCCGTTGGAATTCGTTGAGGAGTTCAACCGCATTCGGCAGGAGCCGGGCATTCGCAATCTGTACAAATTCCGCCTGAAAACTCCTGCCGGCGAAACCCGCACGGTGAACGTTGCACTCGCACCACTGGTGACGCGCAAGTTTGAGGTGATCGGCAGGCTGGTCATTGTGGACGACATCACGGACCGGGTTGAGCTGGAAGCTCAACTTTCGCAGGCCGATAAGCTTTCGTCGATCGGTTTGCTTGCCGCCGGCGTTGCGCACGAGGTCAACACGCCTCTCGCGGTGATTTCCTCCTACACGCAGATGCTCTCGAAGCAGTTGCAGGGAGATCCGCAGAAGTCCGGACTGCTCGAGAAGATCACCCGGCAGACTTTTCGCGCATCTGAGATCGTAAATAATCTCTTGAATTTCTCGCGCACCAGCGGCACGGAAATTGCCGACGTCGATGTGAACAAAGTCATCGCCGATACACTCGCGCTCCTGGAACATCAATTCAAAGTTTCGAGGGTTGAGGTGGAAAACGCGCTGGCACCCAAGCTTCAGCCCATTCAAGGCAATGCCGGCAGATTGCAGCAGGTGTTTTTGAATTTGTTCCTGAACGCGAAGGATGCCATGCCTGGAGGCGGCAAGCTGCGTGTGGCCACGGCGAATGGCGAGAGTGTCAGCGTGTCAATTTCCGATACGGGCTCCGGCATTGCGCCTGAGCACATTCAGCGTATATACGATCCATTTTTCACTACGAAAACCTCTCCGCGGGATGGGCAGCCGCGCGGGACTGGGCTTGGACTTTCTGTGACGTACGGCATCATCCAGGAGCATGCGGGCAAGATTCGCGTGGAAAGCAATCTAGGTGTTGGAACCACTTTCATATTGGACTTCCCGCTGAGCAGGAAAGCGATTCATGCCTAGCTCTGCGGCGCGTCACAAGGTCTAGGGGTTGAATATGTCGGAAACGGCGGTGATTGCGCGGTCGGGATTGAATGGAAGTGCCGGTATGGCCGGTGCGGTTCTCATTATCGATGATGAAGCGGAGATTCGCGAATCTCTGCAGACTCTGCTGGAACTGGAAGGCTTCGCCGTGGAAACTGCTGGCAGCGGCGAGGCTGGCTTGCAGCGGATTGGCGAACATCCGTTCGATTTGATCCTCCTTGATCTTACTTTGCCTGGCCGCAATGGCATGGAGATTCTCGCCGAGATTCGCGCTCATGAGACGAACCTGCCTGTCATCATGATCACCGCTTTCGGCACAGTCGAAAACGCGGTTCGCGCCATGCAGGGTGGCGCGGTAAATTTCGTTCAGAAGCCGTGGGACAACGAGAAACTGCTCGCTGATGTTCGCGCGGTAGTGGGGTGGCGGCGGGCGGAGGAAGAAAACGTTCAACTGAAGCGCGCACTGAAAGAGCGCTACAACTTTGAAAATATCGTCGGCAAAAGCGAGCCGATGCTCAAGATTTTCGACCTAGTGGCCCAGGTCGCGAACAGCCGGTCGACAGTTTTGCTGCAAGGGGAAAGCGGTACTGGCAAAGAAATTATCGCCAAGGCGCTGCATTTGAACTCTCCGCGACGGGAGCGACCGTTCGTTCCAGTGAATACCGGCTCCATGCCTACGGATTTGCTCGAATCCACTTTGTTCGGGCACGTGAAGGGCGCGTTTACCAGCGCCGTCGCTTCCAAGAAGGGCTTATTTGAAATTGCTGACCACGGCACATTGTTTCTCGATGAAATTGCGACCATGAGCCTCGAAACTCAAGCCAAGATTCTGCGCGTGCTGCAGGATCGCCGCTTCATGCATCTCGGCGGAGTGCAGGAGATTCAGGTCGATGTCCGCATTATCGCCGCGACGAACATCGATTTGCGTCAGATGGTGCGCGAAGGCCGCTTCCGCGAAGACCTGTTTTACCGCCTGAATGTGATTACCATCGAACTGCCGCCGTTGCGGCAGCGGCGGGAAGATATTCCGTTGCTGGTGCAGTTTTTCCTGAAAAAGTATGCGGAAGAAAACGATCGACCTGTGCGCCGCATCACGCCGGAAGCCTTGCGTCCTTTGATGTCCTATTCCTGGCCGGGCAATGTGCGCGAACTGGAGAATGTGATCGAGCGCGCCGTGGTGCTTTCCTCCGGGCCTGAGATCACGTTGGATCTGCTGCCGGATAACATTCTGGGCCGTGGCTCGGCGCTTATGTTGGGCGAACCGCCTTCCGATGCGTCTCTCTTCGAAATCGTGGAAGACGTGGAAAAGCGCATCATCAGCGACATGCTGGAAAAGTGCAACTGGAACCAGACCGAGGCGGCCGAGCGCTTTAAAGTTCCGCTTTCCACGCTGAATCAGAAGATTCGTCGGCTCAATATCGAGATCAAGAAGAAAGCGCGCGGCTAGCTCCCCGTTCTCTCTTATTCCGAATGGAGTGAGGATCGGAGTTCTTGCCTGTGGCAGTGGAAGCCGAGATCGAGATCCCTCGCTTCGCTCGGAATCACGAAAGATAACTGACTGCCCGCGAGTTGATCGCTGCCTACCCACCTCTGTTCTCTGCTATAGTTCGGAAAAGCGCGTTGTCGGCCAGAGCGCTTGCAGACCGGCATGGAACTAATCTCGCCCACTGAACTCGCCAAAGAAAAGGTCTTCACGGTTCAAAACTACTTTGTGTTTTGCCTGCAGGCGTTGGCAAATCTCTTTCGGAAACCGCTGTACCTCGCCGATATGGTGACGCAGGCCGATACGATTGGCGTTGGATCTCTGCCGATTGTGGTGCTCACCGGTTTTTTCACTGGAGCCGTTCTCGCGCTGCAAACCTCAAATACGCTGGAACGGTTCGGCTCGATTACTCTCGTGGGTCAACTGGTTTCCACGTCGATGGTGCGGGAACTCGGGCCCGTGCTGACGAGTTTGATGGTGGCTGGCCGAAATTCTTCCGGCATGGCCAGCGAACTGGGATCGATGATCGTGACCGAGCAGATTGACGCTATGCGCGCGCTTGGCACCGATCCGATGAAGAAGTTAGTGACGCCGCGCGTGGTCGCCACCGTGTTCATGCTTTTTTTCCTGACTATCATTTCTGATCTCGTGGGATTGGGTGGGGGTCTCGCGATTTCAAAATTGCTGCTCGGCCTTGATGCGCGGCAGTACTGGTCGAATGCGTGGCAGACGCTGGTTTTTCAGGATGTGTTCATGGGTTTAATCAAGCCTGTCATTTTCGGCTTCATCATCGCTACGGTCGGATGTTTCTATGGCATGAACGCGCGGGGCGGAACTCAGGGCGTGGGCCGCGCTACTACACAGGCCATGGTGGCTGCGTCAGTCCTGATTCTCGCGGTGGATCTGATCGTCACGCGCTTGCTGATGGCGACTCTTTCATACCACTGATTCCATGTCAGTCCCCACTTTGCCGCTCGATTCCGTCTGCGTAAGTACAAGAGACGATTCTTCGTCCGTCATCGTATTTGAAAACGTCGCGCTCGCTTTTGGGGACAACGAAGTTCTGCGCGGAGTTTCGTTCCACTTGCCGCGCGGAGAAACGAAAGCCATCTTCGGCGTGGCGGGATCGGGCAAGAGCCTCGTTCTCAAATTGTCGCTTGGTTTAATTCGTCCCGACTCTGGCCGCATTATCGTATTGGGTGAAGACATTACCCACATGCCGGAAGAAGAGTTGTTCGCCTTGCGCGCCAAGATCGGAATGGTCTTCCAGGAAAGTGCGTTATTTGATTCTCTCAGCGTGCGGGAAAATGTGGCCTTCCGCCTGATGGAGGAGCACGGCGTTTACGACGACGAGATTGACCGCCGCGTCCGCGAGGTGCTGCGCTTCGTGGAACTGGAGCAGACACTCGATCTCGATCCCTCCGAACTTTCAGGAGGCATGCGGCGCCGCGTCGCCATCGCACGAGCACTGATTACGCAGCCGGAGCTACTGCTCTACGACTCCCCTACCGGCGGTCTCGATCCAGTAACGTCAAACACCATTATCGACCTGATCGTAAAGCAACGCGACGTCAATAAGACCAGCGCCCTGCTGGTGACGCATCGTTTGCAGGATGCGTTTACGATGGCAACGCATCAGTTCGACAAGCAACTGAACCGCATGGTTGCTCTCCCAAAAGGACAGCACTGCGAAGTGCCGATGAGCTTTCTGATTCTGCGGGACGGCAAGATTATTTTTGACGGAGACGTTGAGCAACTGGCGCACACGCAGGATGAGTACATTCGGGAGTATATCTCGTAAAAATTGAGCAATTGGGAAATTCAATAATTGAGTAATTGGAGGGTCGCCACGTCGTCGTTTTTCAATTAACCGATTACTCTAATTTCTCTATTATCCAATCTTCACTGGCCGGCCATGGCCTTCTCCACATCTTCCGCCTTCGAAGGCAGGGCGGCGCTGAGCTTGATCAGCTTGCCATCGGCGTCCACGTAGTAATCGTCTTCGATGCGCACGCCTAACTTTTCTTCTGGAATGTAGATTCCCGGCTCAATGGTAAAAACCTGTCCCGGCCCCAGCGGGAGGTTGTGATCAGTCGCGTCGTGCACATTCAGCCCGACGGGATGGCCGAGGCCGTGAATGAAATATTTTCCTAACGGTTCGCCGTGCAGATCTTTGCCGTGCGTGTTGATGTAATCGTAGGCGACTTTGTACAGCGAGTCGGGATCGTCGCGCTTCATGCTGGACTTGCCGGACTTGAAAGCGTTCTCGGAGGCATGCTGCGCCCCGAGAACAATGGCGTAAATTTCACGCTGGCGCGGGGTGAAATGTCCATTGATGGGGAGGGTGCGCGTGATGTCGGAGGCGTACATCGAGTATTCACCCGCTGCATCGATGACAACCACATCGCCCGCCTTCATTACATTCGAATCGTCGGAGTAATGCAGAACGGTGGAGTAAAATCCGGATCCCACAATCGGAGCGTAAGCCGGTCGCTCGCAGCCGCGCTTACCCCACTCGTACTCCATGAGCGCGGCGATTTCACGTTCGTTCACACCGGGCTTTACGGCTTTGAATGCCGCGAAGTGTGCGGCTACGGACGCGTCGACCGCTTTGCGGATGAGCGCAACTTCTCCCGGATCTTTTACCGTGCGCAGAGACTCGATCATAGGCTTCACATCCGGAAAGACAAGAAACGAATTCACGTCTTTCAGAAACTCAAGCGGTTCCATGCTCGCCGAAGTTTGACCATCGGAAGCTAGGTCGGTGTAAATCGCGGGATGCAAACCGGAGGCGACCTTCATCACTTCTTCCGGCAGCTTGGCCATGTCTTCGACGCGATCGAAACCGGTGATCTTGGGGGCGTCGGGGTTTTCCGGACCGAGTTTGGGTCCGGTCCATTTTTCCTGCGTCAGATTGCGCGCAGGAAGAAAAAGAATTTCAGTATATGGACGGGCCGGCTTATCAGCGGAGGCCTCGGCGGCTGGAGCAATCAGCAGTGCAATGCCCGGCTCGGTCAATCCGGAAAGATAGTAGAAATCATCGTCCTGGCGAAAGCCGTACAGATCGTTTGGACCTTCATTCTCCATGGGCGCGAAGAGTACGACCAGGCCGCCGGTTTTATTGGCCAGCGCTTCGCGGCGCGCATGGTAATCGGCGTTGGGTTGACGGTCGACTGCGAACAGAGTTGTGCCACCAAATAAGAGCAGGCCAACAAGCATTACGATTTGCCGAAGACGCGAGTCTCTCATTGAACCATTCATCCTGTTGTGCGAATGTTTTCCCCAAAACTTTTGCGGACTATTTCGTGCCAGTCGCTCCCTGCTTTGCCTGCAAGAAGGCGTCAACATTGCTTTTATCGATGAGTTCAGAACCAGTATCGACGAAAGTGGGGATCGGCGCAAAGGCATCCGTGGACCATTCGGTTTCAAGCGAAGAGGGTTTGTGATGGTACAGGGTGTCGAGCATCTGCATGCCGACAAATGCCATGGTGTACGGCTTCTGCGAAATGGTAGCCGCGATCGCGCCGCTCTTGATCAATTCCAGCGTTTCCGGATCCGTGTCCATCGCCATCACCACCTTGGCGGTAATGTGATAGCTGTTGAGCACGCCGGCGACTTCCTTGCCGGATTGCGCTTCCAGGCAAACGAACGCATCCACTTGATCTTTTTCTTTGCCAATGATCTCTGTAGTCGTGTCGAAAGCGATGCGTGGGTCGCCTTGAATATCAACCACACGCGTAATTTTGATGCCCGGCGTGCGCTCGAACGCGTCGCGATAACCGTGCAGACGATCCTGCATGTTGTGCTGATCAGGCATGGTAAAAACCACCACGTTGCCTTTTCCTTTGAGTTCCTCTGCCAGGCGCAGGCCACCGGTCATGCCCACCTGATAATTGTTGGTGCCAATGAAGAAGAGTCTCTTGCTCGTGGGTGCGTCCGAATCCATGGTAATGACGGGAATTCCGGCGGCGATGGCCTTGTCGATGCTCTCTTTAAGCAAAGACGGATCGGTTACTCCGAGCAGGATTCCAGTCGCTTTGTGTTGCACGGCTTGATCGAGTGCGTCGCGTTCGGCTTTCGGATCGTAGTTACTTGGTCCGGCAAAATCTGTGCGCACTTTGAACTGAGTTCCTGCCTTTGTAAATCCGGCGCCCGCCGACTGCCAATAGGGCACTTGCAGATTGGCGGCTACGAAAACGAAATATTCGTTGGAATCGTGAGGGCCGCAACTAAGCGATGCAAGTGAAAGAAAGGCCGCAACAGAAAGGGAATAGAGCTTGCGCAAGCAGAGCATCGTATCCTCCGACTTTTCAAATTCCTAAACACCAACCGGGAAAGGCTTGGTGTGGGCTTCTGCTGCGACCGTGGCGCTTGTGAAGCGCCCCTGCAGCAGAGACATCAATCCCGTGTACCAGTAGCCAACCACAAACAGCAGGAGGAATGGGACGGTGACGTAATTCTCATTTTGAACGGCATAGATCACGGTCAGGGCAAAGTAAGTGCCAATTGCCAGTTCGAGCAAGGGTACCCATCCCAGGCGTTTGCGGTATTTGGTCGTGCCGACCTTATCTTTTTTCGATTCGACGTGATATTTCGGTGTACGCGCAAAGGCGCTTTCCTTGCCAATGAGCGCTTCGATCACCGCCTTCGAATTTGTTATCGTTAATCCTATGCCCAGCGCCATGAGAAAAGGCAAATAGAGCAAGGCGCGTGGCCAACTCTTGGGAAACAGTTCTTTCTGCGAAACAAGGTAGAAGCTGGAGATGGAAAAGGTCGATGCCGTGAAGAGCGGCAGATCGATGAACAACATCTGAAACCATCCCTGATAAAAGCGGATGATCATCGCCGGCAACATCAGCACCGAAAGCACGATCATCAGCGGATAGCTGATGTTGGCCGTCAGGTGATACCAGGCTTCGATCTTGGTGTGCAGAGACGCATCGCTGCGCAACACACGCGGCAGAATTTTCTTTCCGGTCTGAATCAGTCCCTTCGCCCAGCGCGCCTGCTGCGTTTTGAACGCGGTCATCTCGACCGGCAACTCGGCAGGACACTCGACATCCTGTAAGTAAATAAACTTCCATCCCTTGAGCTGTGCGCGGTAGGAAAGATCGGTATCTTCGGTGAGCGTGTCGTGCTGCCAGCCGCCGGCCTCCTCGATCGCACTGCGGCGCCACACGCCTGCGGTTCCGTTGAAGTTGAAGAATACTCCGCTGCGCGCGCGCCCCGAGTGCTCGAGCACGAAATGGCCGTCGAGCAGCATCGCTTCCACTTGCGTGAGAATCGAATAATTCCGGTTGATGTGCGTCCAGCGCGTCTGCACCATTCCGATCTTAGGGTCGGTAAAGTGATGAATCGTACGCGGCAGGAAATCTTCCGGGGGCGTAAAGTCGGCGTCGAAGATCGCGACAAACTCGCCTTTCGCCGTTTTCAATCCCTCGGAGAGCGCGCCCGCCTTGAAACCGTGGCGATTGGTGCGGTGGTGATAGGTGATCGGATTTCCCAAGGCAGCGTAGCGTTCGACGAGGCCACGAGCCACGGCGACCGTTTCATCGGTGGAGTCGTCGAGCACCTGAATGTCCAGCTTCTCGTGCGGGTAATTCAGCCGGCAGATCGAATCGAGAAGCCGCTCTACAACGTATTGTTCGTTGAAGATCGGCAGCTGTACAGTCACGCGAGGCAGTTCTTTAAATTCAGAGGCGGGTTTGCTCGTGCGTTTTTCTTTGTGCTTGTAGTAGAGGTAGACGAGAATGTAGCGGTGGATTCCGTACCCGGCCAGCAGAATAAGAACGATGAAATATGGAATGAGCAGCGCGCGATCGAAAGCATCGGTGTGATAAAGGCCCTGAAAAGTCTTATCCAACAGATGCTGCCGAAGATAGGGCCCGATGCCCTTTGGGGAGGACGATGCGGCAAGAACTGAAAGCAGAATGAGACTAAGAGATGACAAGATCGATTGGAAACCTAATATTCTAGCGGATTCGAAGCCTACACGCGATTCCGCGTTACTCGGTATCACTTTCAGGAATTACTTTCACCTGCAAGCTGACCCGCTCTCCTTCGCTCATGTGTAGAGCTTTGCCCTGCCCTTCGTAATTTCTAATGAAGTCCGAATTGAAGTAAGCCTCACCCTCAACGCTCTCCCAGGCAAAGATCGTATAGTCGCCGGGAGGCAAGCCCCGCACGCGGAAGTGCCCACTCTGGTCACTCGTAGATCTCCGATAATGATCGGGAAGACGCCGGAGGCGCCCTTCCGGCACGGCTACAAGAACGGCATCGGCCACAGGGTCGCCAGCGGCGTTGGTCGCAATTCCTTCGACGCTGGCTCCGTTCGTGCTCGCCACGAGATCTACCATCGTCATTCCGCTTCCCAAGTTGAATCCTGATTCAGAAACATCGCGCCCATTCACGGCCACAGATTTCAGAAAACAGTCTGCAGTTGCACTGGCTTCCGAGAGTTGAATGAAATAACGCTCCGGCATTACATCTTTCCATTCGAAACTGCCATCTGCATTCACCTGAGCGGGCTGCGAAGCCAGCCCAAACGAGCTGAGCGCATCCTCGGTGTCTTCGGCTGGACGCAATAGGAGAAAAAACTGAGAAGCTCCAGGTCGGATTCCGCCTCCGCTCTCAATCCGAAGCCGCCCACGGATCGTGGCTCCGACCTGAAGACTCATCCGCACGCCGTCTACGTTCTCCGCCACCTGCAACGACTGGCGCGCCATCATGGGCGCGGCCGCATTGTCGACAGTCGCGATGATCGTGTATGCGCCGGGGCTCACATCGCGAATCTCGAAGCTGCCATCTTTGCGCATCTCAGCGCCGTTCAGCACAACATTGAAATCCCGGGATTGCAGGGTGATTGCCGCACTTGCTCCCGCAGGAAGATTCGTCACCGAACCTTTGATCATCAGGCTCGGCCCTTGCGTAAGGGAGAAATTCGCGGGAAAGTCCTCCCCGGCGTGCAACTGAATTGGCGTCGCCTGCGCGCGCTCGTGAGTGCCGGGATAGTAAGTGGTCTGATAGGCGTAAGTAACAGATTTGCCAGTTGCATCGGTGGCGTCGTGGGGTTTGTTCCCCGCGGTTTCGATCAGACTTCGAAAATCGGGCGGAGGCGTCACGGAAATAAAGTACTGTCCCGAAACTAGCGCCGAAATGCGATATTCACCCAAATCGTTCGTACGCTCCGCGCCAATCTGTTCCCAATGAGTGTGCCCGGCAACAAAGGTCTGGCGAAAAACCACGACTTGAGCCTCGGCCATGGGATCGCCATCTTCATCGGTAATGCGACCTTCGATGACTGCGGCGGCTTGCAGGTGAATCACAAAATCTTTGAGTTCCTGCCCGGCAGTCAGTGTAACCACTCGTCCTTCGGAACGTTGGCGGTGCTTGGTGATTTCCCGGTACCCAGTGCGCTCGGCAAACAACCGATAACGGCCGGGGGCGATGTTTTCAATGCGAAAGCTGCCATCGTTGCCGGAAAGCGCCGTGTAGTTTCCGGCATCGTTCTGGCTTTCCGCGATGAGTTCGATGAGCGCCTTCTTGACGGGCTCACTGCCGGGTTCTTTGACGACAATGCCTTGTAGAGTGGCAGGCTTTGCGCCGCTGGTGGACGGCGCTTCTTGTGCTGCCAGTGCGCACGAAAGGAAACAGCAAAACAATGCGGAAAGCAGTTTCATGGCTTGCCGGCAAGTTGTTGGGAGAGAATTGAACCTTGCCCGAAAAACGTGTTCGTGAGGAGCGAACACACGACTATTTTAGAGCAATTTCATTGTTCCGTCATAGGTGATTTTGGCGCCCCCAGGCCTAGGTGCGTTTAGCAAAACCTAATCATCTTTTGGGAAACAAATTGCAGGTTCGGGCGAAGTTGTGAATTTGTAACCAACTTCGGCAGAAAATAGCATGAAGCAAAAAATCGCTCAAGCAGTGCGAATCATCGAAGTTTCTTTGGCAGGCATTCGCTTAAGGTTGCCCAAACGTCTGCAACGCAAGTGGTGGGTTATGGCATTGGCAGGCATGTGGGTTGCAACTCAGACCTATGTGGTCATCAATCGGCAGTCGGACCGGAAATCGGCCAGCCGGGAGGTAGCGCTACTACGTGAAGAGGTTTTCCAACTCAAAACCCAACTGGATACCTCCGATGCAGAGCGGCTTCAAGTGAAGCAGGCCTTGGACGCTTTTCAGTCCGCTACTGAAAAACTCAGTAAAGAACAATCCGCGGGTATCGCGAAGGTCATCGAGAAACTTGCGCGAGAAACGACGGCGAGTAAAATAAGCGACTCCCTGCTTTACCGCCGGACGATGTCGCTCGTGAGACAACTCCGGGAAATGCATGCCAAACAGAGCCAGGAGAACCAGGCGAGCTTAGACGCATTCAGGATTTCCAGCCGGGGCGCCACCGTCGACCAGATCCGGCAGATGGCGTCGCAGTATAACGAGCAAACCAGTTCGCTCTATCGTTCTCACAACCTTGATTTGCAAATGCACGTCCTTGGCGAAATGCAATACCTCAACGCAGAACTCAGACACAGATTGCCAGACCTGCCAGCACCGGAAGGAGGGGTGAGGATTGCACTGATCGGACACTTGACGGGCGTTGATCCGCTATTGGAAGTTGCGAACTACTTTGAAATTGCCGCTAAGAAACTCGGGGCTAAGGTCGCTCCCGAGCAAACTGTTGCTCAGCTATCTTTGCGATAGAGCAGATTGCGCATTGCCTGGCGGCGAGCTTCGTCGGCCTCCCGCTGGGTTTTACGTTCATCCGCATCCAACGCAGGCTTGGAAGTTGAGTCGGCGGCATTTTCTTCGCTGCATGAAGGGCAGCGGTTGGCGAAGCCCGGCTTGCCCGGCCTTAGTTCAAATTCCTCGCCACAGACAACGCAGGTTTTGATTGGGTAGGCCACCGTAATCTCCATTTTATCCCGCGTTGTGTGGACTGTGTTTTCCCAAAACGAAAGCGCTTCCCTGTAGATTTTCTCGGTAACCTCAGGTCTACGCGGCTTTTGGCGTAGTATCCTCTGGCACCGCGGGCCTGTGGTGTAACGGAGCACAGTTCCTTGCCAAGGTACAGGTGAGGGTTCGAATCCCTCCAGGTCCATTCCTCTATGATTGAGGATGTCTCTCAGGGACGAGTGGAGGGTGCGACCAGCGAGGTGTAGCCCTCCTGAAAGTAACTTGATTTGCAGCCGGATTGTTTCGATAATGTAGAAGACATCTTGGCGAGGAACTGTCTTTCGTTCTCGCGGACGGCTCCGGGATTTCCGGGGCCGTTTGCATTTTCAGACGTTGTGAAATCGAGCGCGGCTTTCGCGCTGCAATCCCACTTCTCGCAAAGAAAGCGAGAAGTGGTGCACCCGGCCCTTCTTACCGCAGCGGAGGGAAGCCCAACAGGCGCGTATACCAATCTAGGCGAAGTCCCGACGCAGGGGATAGTCGATGATAATGGCCCGGCCGTCGGTGAGGGCCCTTACGGAATGCCGCACATTGCCGGGGATGATGGCAACCACGCCCGGGCGGACAATCTGGGCCTCGCCGTCGATGGTTACTTCCATCTCTCCCTCGATTACTTCATAAACTTCTTCCTGGGGATGGAAGTGCTCGTGAATCGAGGCACCGCGGGTGAATTCATAATGCGCGAACGTCATGCTCGGCGAGTGAAAATAACGTCCATGCCATCCAGGCAAGCGCTCGATGACCTTGAGATTGTGGGTGTCGATGAAAGGCATAGGACCTCGACTTAGTTGAGGAAATACTGCCGATACAATGTATCCCTCTGCGCGGGCCGGAATCCCGCATCGCGGATAATGCGGCGTAGCTCTTCTTCGGTCGTGCAGTTATTCACTCCTGCGGCGCGCACTACGTTTTCTTCCAGCATTACCGAGCCGACGTCGTTGCCGCCGAAGCGTAGGCCCATTTGGCAGACTTTTAGGCCTTGCGTGACCCAACTGGATTGCACGTTGAGGAAGTTGGAGAGATAGAGGCGCGAGATGGCCAGGACTTTGAGGTATTCGACGGCAGTGGCTTCGTCCCAGTGGCGGCCGCCGAGGGCGGTGTTGTGGGGCTGGAAGCTCCAGGGGATGAAGGCGGTGAAGCCTCCGGTTTCTTCCTGCAGGTTGTATAGCTCCTGGAAATGGTTGATGCGGTGCTCGTAGCTTTCGCCTACGCCGAACATCATTGTGGCGGTTGTGCGCATCCCTAGCTGGTGGGCGGTGCGGTGAACATTGATCCAGTCACCCGTCAGGCACTTCAGGCGGGCGATTTTGTAGCGGACTTCGTCGTCCAGAATTTCTGCGCCGCCGCCGGGGATGGAGTCGAGGCCGGCGTCGCGCAGGCGAAGGATCGTGTCGCGAATCGAGAGGCTGCTGTATTCGGCGATGGCGATGATCTCCGAGGCCGAGTAGCAATGCAGATGAATCTGCGGAAAGCGCTGCTTGATGCCGCGCAGCATTTGCTCGTGCCAGTCGATTTTGAGGTCGGGATGCAGGCCCCCCTGCATCAGCACGCCGGTGCCGCCGAGTTCGACGGTTTCGCGAATTTTTTCGTAGATGGTGTCGAAGTCGAGGATGTAGCCTTCTTTGGCTGCGGGGCCCTTGAGCGGGCGGTAGAAGGCGCAGAAGGTGCAGTACTCGGTGCAGAAGTTGGTGTAATTAATGTTGCGGTCAATGATGTAGGTGACTACGCCCTCGGGATGCTTGTGTCGCCTGATAGCGTCGGCCTCCATGCCGATGCCGATGAGGTCGTCGGAGTGAAAGAGGTCGAGGGCTTGGGATTTGGTTAGGGACATGGTGCACTTCCATTCTAGCCGACAGGTACGCGACATCAAACTGTAGTCTCGGCCTAACCTCCGTTCGCCCGTGGAGTTCAATTAAGCCGCCCCCGCCCCCGCCCGCGCCGGCGACGGATGATGTCTCCGATACCGGAGATACTGAATCAGCGTCAGCAGCGACCCCAAAGCCGCTAATCCGATCAATATGGAAAGTGCCGGCGCGTAGTATTCGCCGAAAAAACGCAGAATATGCCGACCGTAGACGAAGCCGAGCCAAGCGCCGATGGTGTAGCGAACTCCGCGCCCCAGAGTCAGTGCTCCTACAAACTTCTTTGGCGAATATTGCCCTGCGCCTGCGGCTATAAGGAACGGCACAAAGGGAAACGGCGGGGGCAGGAGAGCCGGAAGCGCGACGGCCAAGAATCCCCAGCGCGCAAAAGCTCGCGAAACCTGCGCAGCTCGTTTCTTTGAGAGCTTGCGCTCCATCGCTTCCGCGCCTCCCTTGCGGGCAATCGCATAAGTGATGTAGCCTCCGACGACCGCGCCCAAGGTAGCCATGAACGCGTAATACGGCCATGGCTCGCGATGCCGCGCCGCCAGCCAGATGTTCAGCACGTCCATGCTTCCCGTGAGCGGAACGATGGAATTGTCAGCTATGCCCAATAAAAGCAGGCCCGGGCCGCCCATGCGGCGCAGATGCCGCCACACCGTCATTGCCAGCCACGGTTGAAGAGGATGCACCATTTTCAGGTTGTAGGAGTGTACTGGCTCGGCAGCTATTGCGCTATACAGGGTTTTACCGCGTCCACAAACCGGAGTTCGGGGGCGGCGGGCAGGGATCCAATCTCCGCCGCGTAGCGATAGAACAATCGCAGGCCCTCCAGGCAAATGGGATCGAGTTGGTAGTAAATGTTTTCGGTGAGGTAAGAGCGAACGCTCGCTTCGGTTAGGCCCAGGCGCGGCCCCCATTCGTGTGCAATGTGGTCGAGGCTTGCAGGTTCCAGGCCATGATCGCAGGAATCCTGAAAAACAGCCGCCAAGTCTTGCGGATATTCGGCTTCACGCAGGGCGCTCTCGCGAACCGCCCAGAAGGCGAAGACGAATGGCCGGGCGGTGTGGCGAATCCACTCCTCCGCTAAATCCAGCGTGAAATATTGTGCGCGATCCACCCGCAGCGCTGGGTCGCCGATTAGCAGCCCGGCATCGTGCGTGGCCAGCATTTTTTCGAGGTCCGGTTGGGCTGACGAAAACGTACGTCCACCGCCCAACCACTTTTCGAAGATCACCTTCGCGAGCGCAACTGAGGTCATCGAAGAGGTATCAAGCGCCACAGTTCGAATTTTTTCTATCGGAACCTTACTGACCAGCAGAATCGATCGCACCGGACGGCGTGATGCGATCGCGACTGCAGGCAAAACTACGAGATCAGGAATTGAGGCATAGGCAGCGACGGGAATAATGCCGATATCCGCGGTGCCCGCCGCGAGCTGACGCGCGCAGACAGAAGGAAGAGTATAAGAAATGTCGAACTCGCGACCCGCCTGCCCGTGCTCGAAATCCCACATTAGCGGGGCAGTATTCAGGTAGGAGATGGCCGAGATGCGTAGACGCCTCATTCCTGTTTTGATTCTAACAGAGGACTTTTCGCCGCACTTCGTGATGACATTCCTTGACACTTGCTCGCTGAAGAAACTACAGTCCGCCAATCGAGCGCAAACCGGAGGCGAGATTTGTCCAACGCCGTTGCCAGCCCATCGACCCACATTTTGAATTGGCTTGCTCTTTCGCTTACTCCCGGCATGGGACCGCCCAGGGCAAGGAAACTTGTCGATCACTTCGGCTCTGCCGAAGCCGTATTTCACGCCTCGCTGACTGAGTTGGAGGCCACGGGAATTCAGGCCGCATCCGCACAGTCGATTGCGACCGGCAATTCGTCGGAACTAGCGCGGGAAGAAATCGCTCGTGTTGCTGAACAGGGTATTACATTGGTCTCTTGCGAAGATCCATGTTATCCGCCGCGGCTGAAAGAAATCTACGACCCGCCCCTGTTGCTCTACCTGCGCGGGAGTGCCGAACTGCTCAAGCAGCCGGGAATAGCCATGGTGGGTACACGCCATCCCACGCCTTATGGTTCGGGGATGGCCGAACGGCTGGCCTGTGATTTGGCCGCCCAGGGACTAGTAATCATCAGCGGCATGGCGCGCGGAGTTGATACTGCCAGCCATCGCGGCGCGATCTCTGCCAAAGGCAAAACCATCGCGGTGTTCGGCACAGGTGTCGATGTGATTTATCCGAAAGAGAATTCTCGCCTAGCCGAACAGATTCTCGCTCTCGGCGGCGCTTTGATTTCCGAGTTCCCTCTGGGTACGTTTGCCGCTCCTCAGAATTTCCCGATCCGTAATCGGATTCTGAGTGGAATGTCGGCCGGCGTGCTGGTGGTGGAAGCGGCCGAATACTCGGGCACTCGCATCACGGCCCGTTGCGCACTCGAGCAAAATCGCGATGTATTTGCCGTTCCCGGCAACGTTACGAACAAGAATTCCTGGGGCCCTAACACCCTGATAAAACAGGGCGCAAAGCTCGTCGCCACGTGGGAAGATGTGTGGGAGGATCTGCCGCCGGAGGTGAAGCTTGCGCTGACGCCAACCTCCTCGCCTGAATCCGCAGGCGCGTCGTCTGCATCTCTATTTCCGGACGAAGGGCTTCCTCCCCACGAGCAGCGAGTCCTGAGCCTGCTGAAAGCCGACGAAGCTACGCATATTGACGAACTGGTGGAGCGGCTGGAAACAGAAATGTCCTCCTCAGAAATTTTCGCAGCCCTGTTCGAGCTGGAGCTGACCAGCAAAGTGAAGCAGATGCCGGGGAAGAATTTTGTGAAAAGCTTCTAGCTGCTAGCCAGGGATTTGCACGTGCTCGAACCAAAGACGTTCGAGAGCTTGGACAAAGGAATCCGGAAATTCAGCGCATGCTGGCGGCTTTGGTGCGGCGGTTGCACGAACCAGTTTTTAGCTGGAAGCTAGGAGCTGGCGGCTGGAAGCTCTCTTCCCGTAACTTGTTGCTTTCCGCCCATTCGTGCTAGCTTCAAAAACGAAACTCTAGTGTTGAGGGTACATTGTCTAAAAGTTTAGTCATTGTGGAATCGCCGGCGAAGGCGAAGACCATCCAGAAATATCTGGGGAAGGGTTTCACGGTCGAGGCTTCGCTCGGCCACGTCAAGGATCTGCCCAAGAGCAACTTGGGCGTCGATGTTGACGACGAGTTCGCCACCGAGTACATCGTGATCCCTGGCAAAGAAAAAGTGCTTGCCAAACTGAAAAAGCTGGCTGGGCCGATGGATGCGATCTACCTGGCGCCTGATCCGGACCGCGAAGGCGAGGCCATTGCGGCCCATCTTGCCGACGAGCTTGATGGGAACGGGCACGCGAAGAAATCAAAAAAGAAAAAAAAGGATGCGGATGATGCTCCGCCGCGCATTCAGCGGGTCACTTTTAACGAAATCACGAAGCGTGCTGTGCAGGCGGCGTTCGAGCACCCGCGGGCTATCGATCAGAATTTGGTGGATGCGCAGCAAGCCCGTCGCGTGCTCGATCGTTTGGTGGGATATCAGGTGTCTCCTCTTTTATGGGATAAGGTTCGGCGCGGGCTTTCTGCGGGCCGGGTTCAGACCGTCGCTCTGCGTTTGATCGTTGAGCGTGAGCGCGAAATCAAGGCGTTCGAGAAAAAGGAGTACTGGACGATCGACGCTCATCTTGCCGCCAGCAAACCGCCAGCTTTCGACGCGCGCTTTGTCGGCAAGGGTGAAGAGAAAATCGAAGTCAACAACGGCGAGGAAGCAGAAAAGATTCGCACGGCCCTGGAGACAGCCAACTGGGTCGTCCGTTCGGTCGATAAGAAAGAACGCCGCCGCAACGCCGCCGCTCCTTTTACTACGAGCAAATTGCAGCAGGATGCCTCCCGCAAGGTGCGTTTCAGCGTGAAGCGCACCATGATGATCGCGCAGCGGCTCTACGAAGGCGTGGAACTGGGCGAAGAAGGCCTGGTCGGTCTCATTACGTATATGCGTACCGACTCGACTCGCGTTGCGCCAGAGGCTATTGCGGAGGTTCGCGAGTACGTTGGAAAAGAATACGGCCCGAGTTATCTGCCGGAAACTCCAAACACTTTCAAGGAAAAGAAGGAAGCGCAGGCCGCGCACGAGGCCATTCGCCCAACTTCCGTGGTACGGCATCCCGATCAGATCAAGCAGTACTTAAAAGAAGACGAGTACAAGGTTTACAAGCTGATCTGGCAACGGTTCGTGGCGTCGCAAATTAACCCGGCCGTTTTCGATCAGACTACCGTCGATATCGACGCCAAGACGAAAAATGGCGACGCGTTCTGGTTCCGCGTTACGGGATCAGTTTTGAAGTTCGACGGCTTCCTCAAAGTTTACGAAGAGTCCAAAGAAGGCAAGGACGAAGAGGACGAGGAACTCAAGCACAAGCTGCCGCCGCTTGAGGCTGGTCAGAAACTCACGCTCAAGGAATTGAAACCCGAGCAGCACTTTACTGAACCACCGCCGCGCTACAACGAGGCTTCGCTGGTGAAGGAACTGGAAGAGCGCGGCATTGGCCGTCCTTCAACGTATTCGGCGATTCTGTCGACGATTCAGGAGCGGCAGTACGTGCAGAAGATGGGTGGCAAGTTCACTCCGACGGAGATCGGCCTGGTCGTGACCGATCTTCTCGTGGAAAACTTCCGCGACATTTTTGATGTGGCCTATACCGCCCGCCTGGAGGAGGAACTCGACGAGATTGAAGAGGGTAAGGAGAAGTGGACCGACGCTCTCGGAGATTTCTACAAGAAATTCCAGAAGGATCTCAAATATGCAGAAAAGCATATGGAGAACATCAAGCGGATGGAGAAGCCCACAGACGAGAAATGCGAACGCTGTGGCGCGCCGCTGGTGATCAAGTGGGGCAAGCACGGTTCCTTCTACGCTTGCAGCACGTACGATAAAGACGATCCGAACACCTGCACGTTCACCAAAGAAAATCCGATCAATCTGCCGGACCTCGATTCGGCCGACGTGCAGGAGACGGGCGCTGCCGAGGAATACTGCGAAAACTGTGGACGCGTGATGGTTTTGAAGCGCGGGCGATTCGGGCAGTTCATGGCGTGCACGGGCTATCCCGATTGCAAGACGACGCGGCGGCTCGATCAGGGCAAGAAAGTTCCCGACATTCCGCTCGACGAACCTTGTCCCAAGTGCGGACGGAATATGATGATCCGCCATGGGCGCTTTGGCGAGTTCACGGCTTGCAGTGGATATCCCGAGTGCAAGTATGTGAAGCAGAATTTTATCGGCGTGAAGTGTCCCGACTGCAAGGACGGCGATCTCGTCGAAAAGCGCGCGCGCAAGGGGAACACTTTCTACGGGTGCTCGAATTATCCTAAGTGCAAGTTTACTTCGGCGAACAAGCCGATTGCGGAGAAGTGTCCGAAGTGTGGCAGCGAATATCTGGTCGAGAAGAATCTCAAAGCCGGCCCGGTGATCGCCTGCCCCAACAAGGAGTGCGAGTACGAACGGGCCGCTCCGCCCGCAGAAGCAGCGGCCACTAGCGCGTGACAGTCACTGAATAATTGGGAAATTTGGTGATTGGCAATTTTAAAGAAACAGGTTCGCGTGAGCCGCTCTACAATTTCTCAATTACTCAATTTCGCAATAACTTAATCTAATGTGAGGTGTTTTCATGGCAAAAAAGCCCACTCCTATGGATGCACAGTTGATTCTTCATCTCTACGATCTGCGGCGCGAGCCTGAAATGCGCAAGGCGCGCAGTTGGTGGCTCACGCAGTTTTGGCCAGCCAGCGCGGACGACTTCATTCAGATCGCCTCCAACTTGGGCGCGCAGGAAAATAACTGGCTGCGCCAAGTGGGCGGTTACTGGAGCATGGCTGCTTCGTTCGCGCTCAGCGGCGCGCTCAATGCAGATCTGTTCCTCCAGCCCGCTGTCAGCGGAGAAATGTACTTCCTCTTTGCAAAACTCCATCCTTTTCTTAAGGAAATCCGTGAAAAGCTGAATGATGCGGAAATTTTTGGCAATATTGAAAAAGTCATCAACAGCACGAAATACGGGCGGGAAAGACTGAAGTGGACCTTGAAGCGCGTCGAAGCTCTGCGCGAGACACGGGCCGCGGCCAAGGCCAGCTGATCGACTGCGTCCGCGTCTTGGTTGCCCGGAGTTGCCATCCGTCGGGCCGAATTCTCGGCTGTTGCCGGCTCATCTGATATCCTAATCGGCTGTGCGGATGATTTGGTGGTTCCTGATCCTGGGTATCAGTACCCTCGCGGTAGTGTGTGTTGCCATCGCGCTATACGTCCGGCTACGACGCCATTTGCAGACCACCCACGCCGCGCAGAAAGCTAATTCCAGCGAGATGGAACGGCAATCGGGAAGCATCGAGTTGTAATGGCAGAAGGATACAGGGAGACTTTCATGCAAAAGGCGGCGGATGCGGTCAGTGTTCAGCGGAGCGGTAGCTCCGCTGCTGTGCGAAATCTTGCCGTGCTTATCGGCGCCACGTTGTTCATCGCGCTCTGCGCACGCATAACCATTCCTTTGCCCTTCACGCCGGTGCCGCTCACGGTTCAAAACTTCGCGGTCCTTCTAGTGGGCCTGGTTCTCGGCAGCCGGGCAGGTTTCGCGGTGCTCGCGCTGTACCTTGCGGAGGGTGCCTTCGGAATGCCCGTCTTCAATCCCATAGGCCCCGGGGGAGTCGCCCAGTTGTTCGGGCCCACGGGAGGCTTCTTACTGGCCTACCCGTTTGTCGCATGGCTGGCGGGATATGTGATGGAACGCGGCCGGAGAAGCTTCGCTCGCGCAGCCGCCGCCGGACTTCTCGGCGAAATCGTACTTTTCATCGGCGGCTTAAGTTGGCTCGCGATTCTCACTCATTCGATCGCCCAGGCGTTCCGCTGGGGGCTTTACTGGTTTCTGTTCGCGGAAGTAATCAAAGTGATGATGGCTGCCGGAATAGCCACGCGCTGGCCGCGCAATGCGGCGGAGCACCACCAGGGATTACAAAGTTAGTTGGAGTGGATGATGACTGTAGTTTCCGAGCAAGAGGTAAAACAATCTCGGCCGAACGAGTCCGGACTGCGCGAGATTTCCATCGCCCACAGCCCCGACTCCGACGATGCATTCATGTTTTATGGGCTGGCCACGAACAAAGTACGCGTGCCGGGCCTGCGCTTCACACATACGTTGTGCGATATCGAAACCTTGAATCAGAAAGCGCGGGAGGGCGTCTACGACGTAACCGCGATCTCGTTTCATGCCTATCCTTATATCCAAGAGCTATACGCACTGATGTCATGCGGAGGCAGCGTGGGCGAGGGTTACGGACCGATGGTCGTTTCGCCGCGCCCGTTCACACAGAGCGAAATCAAAGAAAAGCGAATCGCGGTTCCGGGCACGCTTACCACTGCATATCTGGCGCTGAAACTTTTCGCTCCGGCCGTGGAAACGGAGGTCGTTCCCTTCGATCAGATTATTCCTCAGGTGCTGGAGGGCAAATTCGAAGCGGGACTGATCATCCATGAAGGCCAACTGACCTACGATAAGGCTGGATTGCATCGGATCGTCGATCTCGGACGCTGGTGGCAAAAAATGACTGGTTTGCCTTTGCCGCTGGGAGGAAATGCGATTCGACGCGCTCTTGGTCATGACTTGATGTCCGCTGTCACCGGCGCGCTTCGCGACAGCATTCAGTACGCGCTCGATCATCGCGAAGAAGCTCTGTCCTACGCCATGCAATTCGCTCGCGATCTCGATACTCCGACCGCCGACAGATTTGTTGGGATGTACGTGAATGAGCGAACCCTCGAATACGGCCCTGATGGACGCGAAGCGGTGACACGCCTGCTGGATATGGGTCACAAGGCCGGAGTCATCGGCCCGGGAGCGCGCGTGGATTGGGTGGACTAACGACAAGCGGGTCGATGGCAACCGAGTATCTGAACATAGCGGAATTGACCCAGGCTTTTCCTGTTGCGACGAGAGCCGACGCCTCTATCGCCCTCTCGCAGTTTCCAGCAACCAGACTTCTTGGACAGAGCTTCTCTGTGCGAATCGGCACTGAGACCGTCACGCTGCCGAATCGCCTTTGGAACGATCCCAAGGCGATCCAATCGAAGGGGCTGACTGACAAGCAAACGGAATTTGTTGACTGCCTGATGACCAGACACTCCGATGGCTTCGTTCGCCAATATTACCTGGAGAGGATCGTCCATTCGGCAAACGCATGGATTCCCCCGTTCGTCATTAAGCTTGCCGGCGAATACGTGATCGAGATACTTCAGGCAATACAACAGAACCTGCCACGCCTGGACAAGTCAGTTTACGCAAGCTTTCTACGAGAAAATCCATCATTCTTCGTCACGACCGAACAGCACGTTGCCAGCTACTGGAACTGCTACTATCGTGATCAAAGGCGGCAAGACTATGTGGGTTTCCAATTGATGGAATTCTTTAAGGCTCTTATGTGGAACTGTGACTGATCCGCGACCCAATTCGTATGAGTCCCAGACCCTCCTCATCGACGCCGACGATACGCTCTGGGAGAACAACATCTACTTCGAGCGGGCCATCGCTCGCTTCATCTCGTTTCTGAATCATCGCGAGTATTCTGCGCAACAGATACGCGGCGTTCTAAACGATGTTGAGCGCGAATGCATCGTCAAGCACGGTTATGGCCTGCACAGCTTTGCCCACGCACTCGTGAACACCTTCGAACGCCTCAGCGTCGAGCCGGTCACTCCCGAACTGCATGCCAAGATCAACAGCTTTGCCCACACGATTGCCGATCATCCTGTGGAACTCTTGCCTGAAGTTCCAGCAACCTTGCAATATCTCTCCGACCGCCATCACCTGATTCTCGTGACCAAAGGCGCGTTCGTTGAACAGACAGGAAAAATCGAGCGCTCCGGGTTGAAGGAGTATTTTGCTGCCAGCGAAATCGTCGCTGAAAAAGATACGGCCGCCTACGAAGCCATCGTCGAAAAATATGAATTGACGCACGACTCCACGTGGATGATCGGCAACAGCCCGAAATCCGACATTAATCCTGCGCTCGCCACCGGATTAAACGCTGTCTTCATCCCGCATGGTGATACCTGGGTTCTCGAACACGCCGAAGTGGACACAGCCACGCCGCCACAGCGTTTGCTCACGGTGCAGCGTTTCGCAGACCTGCGCCAACACTTCTAGGCAATTGCCCGGAAGCATCAGAACCACAGGTGTTACCTGCCGCATGCATCAGCACCAAACTAACCAACAAAGCTTTGCGCTATAGGCAAAGCGTGCATGTTACGCTCGACTTGCTCAGGCTCTCGCACCACTCGTCTTGGCCGTGGAGACCAACAATTTCCGCAGGCTGTTGCGCACCGTCGAAGCTCTTTCCGACCTTGGGCCGGAGCTGACGGGCGAGCGCGAATTCGTCGAAACTTCGCGGCGCATGCTCTCCGCTGTCATGGAAGCTGCGGGCGCACGCGAAGGTGCGCTTTTTGTTTTTAATGAGAAGCCCACAATGCTCACCTCGGTCGCAGCCGAGGGCTTCGCCATGCTTCCGGAGCCGGCCTTCGTCCCTCTTCTGCCAAAACATGTGCACGCGCTCAGCGCAGCGCGCGGGCCGATCGTTTTGAACGCGTCCACGTATTCGGTATTTCTCAGTTCCAATGGCAATGTCGCTCCGGAATTGTTCAAATGCGTCGCCCCGCTCAAGTCAGCCGGCAAACTGGCAGGCGTCATCGCCCTCGGGCGACGTCCGGCCGACGCACCTTATCTGGAAGCCGAACTCGATGCCGTGGAGTTGTTGTGCAACTACATCGGTCTGGCCGTTCACAACCACGCATTAACGCAGACGCTGGCACAGCGGGTTTCGGAAAATCTTCGGCTTATGGCCTCGCTGCACGGCTTCTACGACACTGCCCTGGAAGCCTTCGCAACCGCGATCGACGTAAAGGACGTCAACATACACGGTCATTCTCTGCGCGTAGGCCGATATGCGGCCGCGATTGGTGAAGCGATGGGCATAGAGGCTGGCGAAGTCGCCGCTCTGCGCAGCGCCGGATATCTGCACGACATCGGCAAAGTGGCGGTCGACCGTCGTTTATTCAGCAAACCCGCGGCGCTCAGTCCCGAAGAGTTCCGTGAGGTCGCAGATCACACCGTGGTCGGCCATCAGATCGTTAGCAGCGTGCAGTTTCCCTGGCCCAAGATTCATGAGTGCGTCCGCTGGCATCACGAGCGCAGCGACGGGTCCGGATATCCCGATGCGCTGGCGGGCAATGACTTGCCGGTTCCCGTCCGCATCATGGCGCTCGCCGATACTTTCGACGCCATGACCAGCGCGCGCCCTTACCGCGAACCGCTCTCGCTTGGCGGGGCATTGAGCGATTTGGTGCGCATGACTCCGCAGAAATACGATCCGAGTGTGGTGCAGGCGCTGCTGATTCAAGTGCGGCGGGATGCTGTCGGGAGCAATCGCGTTCCGCTGCTTGCCGATCACATGGCCGTGAACATCGCGCCCACCGATGTCGACCAACTCGCGGCAACGCTGCAACACAAAGTCTCCCACGGAAAAACTTACCTTACATAATTTGGTCCTCCGAGTCTGTCTATATTGCAGAGTACGGCAAGGTCACCCGGAGCAAAGTGTGCTTGCACAAAAAAGCGGCTCGTTGCCGAGCCGCTTCTCTTATTTCACTGTTTGTATTCGCTCTTAAAACCGGAGCGGGTTAGTAGGGATCCACGGTCACCGTGACGGGCGGTGTCTGCGAATCCGAGTTGCTGGCGGTGTGGTTGCCGTCTCCGGATAGCCGGCCGTGATGGTCCGCGTTCCGGTCGTCATGAACGTCAGCTTGCAGTGACCGTCGCCCGCGGCCTCATCGACTACTCCCGTGCAGGTTTCGCCCGTGCTGGCCGTCAACGTCACAGAGCCAGTGGGTTTGTAGGAGCTCACGTTGAAGTCCACCGTTGCCCCGCAGTGCCCGCCTTGTTGAGTGTGACAGTTTGATCCGAGGACGTGATTGTGGTTGCGGTTGTGGCCTGATTCACCTGCAGCATCACACTCGCCGTCGCTGTGGTGAAGTCGTTCTTGGCCATCCCCGTCGGCGTGAACGTCACCGATAGGGTTTGCGCGCCGGCATTGAGGAAGTGGCCGCTGGTCGGCGTGTACTTGTACGTACCCGTGATCGAGCTACCAGTCCCGCTCGTCGCCGTCGCGTCGAGTTGCGTGCTGCTTAGCGCCCTGCCGTAGTTAATTGACGCAGGCGTCGGCCAGTTAATGACCGGAGTGCCCTTGGTCGCATTGACCGTTGGGGTTAGCTCCGGCGCTGCGGCGTAATAGCCCGCGCTCGAAGGCGGCGCGGTCGTGAACGTGATCATTTGGCTGGCCTTATTGACAACCTGGCCGCCGCTCAACGTGCCGCTGCTGCTCGAGCGGTTGCTATCACCCGAGTAGTTGGTGGTGATCGTGTCGGTGCCCCCGTTCAGGCTCGTGGTAACGCATGTTGCCGTTCCCGGATAGGGCCAGTCACCGGAGTCGTGCCGCAGCCGGTGTTCGAGCTCCACGTCACCGAGCCGCCGATATTCTGCGGCTTCAGCATGCGCGCGTTCCTGCGCGTTGCGCCCTTCACCTCGCCGTACTCGCCGGTAATGGTGGCGGTAAACGTCATCGACTGGCCGTAGGTCGAGGGATTCAGGTTCGAGCTCACGCTCGTGGATGAAGTGGCGTCGGTGATGGTGAAGTTGTTGGTTTGCGGACTGCTGGAACCTGCGTAGTTCGCGTCGCCGGAGAACGTCGCAGACTCGGTGTAGAAGCCCGGTACGTCCGCCGTCGTCGGCGTGTAGCTGGCCGTGCAGGTGATGGTGTTGCCGCTCGGCGCGCCGCAACTCGTCGCTCCTGAGCAGTACTGCTCCCGACGCAAGCAAGGTGGAACCGAGAAAATCGCGGCGCGTAATGGACGGGGCGACACTGCCTCGTAGAAAGTTAGGGCAGGTTGGCTTTTTCAACAATATGGCTCCGGAGAAAGAACCTCTCCTCGATTATGCACGTTTCAGTTGTTCCTGTACTGCGCGATAGGCTTGATCGATCGCGACATTCGTGTAGGCGCTGGCGCCGGCGTCGGCATTCGCAATGGAGATTTGTCCAAATTGTTTTCTGCCGATCACGCACGGGCGATCTTCCGGCTTCCACTCCGGATCGGACAACGGATCGTATTCGTAGGCGTAACCGTGTGCCCAGCGGTTCACAGTGATCGCGGCAATGTCGCGGGCGGAATCGAATCCAACGGAAGAGAGCATACGATTCAACTGTTCGCGGATATTTTGTCTCGAACTCAGAAAACGGCGTGCCGATGAGTTCCGCCCGACCCATGCGGTACTGGTCGCGGCGCGGGAGGCCCGGCTGGCATGGAGTTCGCAACATGAAGAGAACCATCGGATCCTGCGGATCGCTGGGAAACTGATACGTCCCCAGGCAGACCGGGAAATCGAGCATGGTGAAGGTGTGGTAGCTTCCGGGCGACATGATTTGTCGAATTCCGAGTTTGTGGAATGCTGTCCAATTACGGATGGCGACGTGCGTGTAGATGAATGGTTCCTTAACGCAGTAGTGCAGAGCTTCTTTTTGTTTTTCGGGAAGTTCCGGACACAGATAGGGAACCATGCAGTTGTAACATGCCAGAATGCAGGACTTCGCCTTTACACTTTTGAGTTTTCCCTCTTGAACGTAGGAAACTTCCACCTCTTTCGCGTCCCCGATTGGCGCGGAGTGACGCGCGCGAACTGCGGTTGCGTTCAGACGAATGCGGATTGGAAACGTTGATCGATCGAGCTTGCTGTAGTCGGCTTGTGCAGTAACCACGTCCTCCATAGTGTGGCCGGGAACGGCTTCCGGAATGAGGCTGCGCACCAGCAAACGCGCAATCGACGCATTGCCGTCGGGAAAGTGAAAGATATAAGGTTCCTCTTCTTCATCGTCTCCACCCAATTGCATACCGTCGAAACCGGCATATTGGTATGCGCCGTAATCGTCAGGATTCTTGTAGCAGGCGATCGCGGAGACCGCATCGATTCCCACGGCAAAAAGATCGTTGGTGTAGCTCTGGAAAAACGGAAGAACGGCGGGATCAGCCTTACAAATTTCGGTTAGGAATCCGGCATAGCTGATCTTGGCGAGGCGACGATACTTCTCTTCTTTCGATAGACCGGCGAGATAATCTTTCTTCTCTTCGTAAAGCCGGGCAATCTCTTGCTGAACCTTCTCGGGCAATGGAGTTTTCTTCAGAAACTCGGGCCACGGATCCGCGCCCATTCCAGGTACTACTCGATCTTCACCGAAAGTTTCCTTATCGAAGAAGCAGGCCGTGCCAAGATGCGAGTACAGCTTCTGATCGTAAGCTTTGTAAAAAACTTTTGTGTGAATGCCAAGGTCACGGAGAACGCTCTTGGCAACCTCACTATATTCCGAGGGACTCTCAATCGATTGAGTCCCGCCATTACTCAGCAGTAGACGCCCGCCGACGTGGAACTCGTTGCGCCGCGCGTGGCCTCCGAAATCGTCGTTATTATCTAGAATCAAAATGCGCGAAGCATTGCCAGCCTGCTTGCGGTAAAAGTAAGCGGCAGCGAGCCCGCTAATGCCGCCTCCGATGACCGCCAGGTCATATGTTTCGTGCGTGTCTATCGGCTTGCCGGCACTTTCCCAGAAGCTGCCATCGCGTAGCGCGTGGGCAACATCGTATGAGCCCGGCGCACTGCCTCTGATGCCGGTGAGTGCTGGCGGATCGATTTTGGCGGAGACGCCGCCCTGAGGCGCCACCACCACGCGAGGCCACTTCGAAAGGCCCAGCGCTCCGATTCCCACAGCTACTCCGTTGAGGAAGTCGCGCCGCGTGATGGGGCGATCCATCCCTAACTGCCGGTTCTTTTCTTCTTCACTCATCAATTGCGCTAAGGCTGGGCTTGAACCCGACAGGCGGCTTTGTGAACAGGACAATCGAGTGGCGCATCCGGTACTTCCAGTGTTGTTCGTGAGGAGGTTGCAGCCCTTTCACGACTGCAGCAGCAGCTTACTATAATTCCGCAAGGTTAGAGAAAATCACCGAAGCCTGTCAAGTGGGCCGACTCCGTAGCCACCTCCACGGAGACGAGCAGGCAAGATAAGCTCCGGTTTCTCTCGGAAATCTCTTGATGGTTGAAGAGGTCTCTGCCTTGTCGCGACACTGGCCGCCCGCTCATTGCACGTTCTAGAAACCTCGTTTCAGTGAGTTGAGGCCCAACATTATCTTGTTCGGGGTTTGCGAAGGTTTGATACGGGCCCTTGAAGCGGCGATGGACGCCGGGATCGATTCTGTCAAGCCACCCATCGAGTCTCTCGCCCATTGAGTTCATTCCGCAGGAACCAGCAACAGCCACCTAGTCGGCCCGACTTACCCTCTTTTGTGTTTTCGCACCGGTCCGATAGTATCCCGATGCTTTCCGAAAGGAGGAAGCATACTGATGAGACGAATTGTAGGCCTGGGGATTCGTCACGATGTTGTGCGCGCTCGTCTCAGTTTCGGCGCCTTGCGGCGTTTGTCACTATGGCAAACCGGCGGAGTCACGATGCCACGTCGGCTTGGCCAGGCGTATTGTCTCCTTCCGTCACTCCGAATCAATCGGTACGGCATGAACAATGAAACGTCGCGGAGCCGCGCCAATGAAGTAAAACGGGTAGCAAGTGACGAGTGTCAGGGCCGGCTTGTTGCTTGACCGCAAGACGCTCACATTTTCCGGGTCCACGATCTCCAACCGCTCGACGACATACGTCTCAATTCGGTCGGGTTCTTCCAAGTCGATGCGATCTCCGACCCTTATATTCTTCAATCCCCGAAAGAAGCCATCGCGGTGGCCGGCGATACCGACGTTTCCATTTTCGCCGAAGAGGGCCGTGCCGGCGATGTGACCGACACCGCGGTTCAGGGTTAGGTCGTCGGTACCTTCCAGCACCGGGGCCTCTACATGAACTCTGTCGATGCGGATTACCGCGAGCGGAGACGCAACATGTTTGCTTAAACTTTCCGCATACTGGTGAATGCGCTGTTCCGACAACAATACGAAATCGGGAGGGGCTGTCGGCGTATGCAGAACGCGCTTTTCCTCGGCGCGCTTCTTGAGCCTCGTCGAGTTTTGATCCTCAAAATGACGTATTCCCGCACGGGACAGGATCAGTTCATGGAGTTTTGCTGCCACATAGAATGCCAGCAACGCGAACCCCACAAGCAGCAACAGACGCTGAAGATGTGTTCTGAGTTTCACTAGGCTCCTCGCTCCGGTTCCCGCAACACTCCGCGAAAATCGAGTCATGCATTGCACTTAGCCGGTGGATTCCGATTGTTCCCAGCGCCTCATCGCTCTTCTTTCCTGCGCAATCCACTCGCGGATATAAGTCGGACATTTATGCAGGTCAATACGATTTACTTCGAAGTGAGCAAGGAATCTGACTGCTTCCTGAGCGACCACCGTTACCTCGCTTAAATCGAGGACGACGTTCCCGTACGTCCCCTCGTCCGCCAGCGCTTTCTGGATCTCTACTAAGTGTTCCGCTTCCAAGTGGCCGCTCATGCACAAGGTCACCCAATTGCGATCCACAACTTTTGTCATCTTCCACATAGAAACGCAATTCCCTGAAAATCAGCTTTACGCTATCTGCTGGGTGCAATATTGCACGCAAGCCGCCAAAGATCCGAAGGCGGCAAACCATCAGATTTACCGAGTCAATTTGCGGGGAGCGTGGCAGTTGCCGCTTCGGCGGCGCCGTGATTGTCTCGAAATCTCGTGAACTCCCGATGGCTTCATGAATCGCGGGGCTCATTAATGTGCGTGTTTTGAGCGAGTTTTGATTTGGCATGTGTTTTGCATCGGTAGCCTGCAGACGTCGGTTCAAGAAGCGCCGCAGTTCAAGTTTCGAAAGACAGCGTCTGATTTCGTCGCATTGTCGCGGCGAAGCAGGACACAGGATCACGTCCTTGTCCCTAGGTTCGAAAACTAAGTTCAAAACTTAATGGAGAGAAAAAATGAAATCGCACAAATTGCAAATGATTGTGTTGTGCCTGGTCGCGATCGCTGCCCTGTTCGCATCGAGCAACGCCAATGCCGACGCGTGGAACAAAGCAACCAAAATTACCTTTCCAGAGCCGGTGGAAGTTTCGGGTACGGTCCTGCAATCCGGCACGTACTGGTTCCAGTTGATGGACAGCCCGGCTGATCGGCACATCGTCCAGATCTGGAATGCAGATCGTTCCCGGCTGATCACCACGATTCTGGCGCTGCCGAACTACCGGCTGCGTCCAGCGGGAGACACGGTGATCAAGTTCTCTGAAAGACCGTCCGGTGCTCCGGAAGCTGTTAAGGCGTGGTTCTATCCCGGAGACAATTTCGGACAGGAGTTCGTCTACCCCAAGGCTCGGGCGACGCAGATCGCACAGAACGTGAACGAACCTGTTCTTGCTGTGCGTGACGAAGTTCCGGCTCCTGTACTGGAACAGACTCCGGTGAAGGCGGTCGAACCGAGCGGTGAGGAAGTTGAGATTGCCGAAGTGGTCGACACGGTTGTCGCTCCGGCTCTGCCGTCGACGGGCAGCCCGCTTCCGTTGCTGGGACTGCTCGGGCTGCTGGCGGTGGGTGCCGGGCTTGGGCTACGCTTCATCCCAACCTGCGATGCGGCCTAGCCGTTAGCCAGCGTATCGGAGCGCCCGCGACCCAGGAGGTGGGGTTGCCGGGTGCTTCGACGCTGTTACGATTTACTCGCGATCTGCACCGCCATCGCGAGTTTTGGAGATTAAAGATGCGTTACGCCTACATGTTGCTGGCTTCTCTTTTCGTCTGTGTGAGTTTAACCGCGCAATCGAAGCCCTCTTCAACGAAAATCGGGGGCTCGGCCGTCTGGCAGTTGCCCGCGCAGTTCGTGACCACCGCTCACGCGGCTTGCGAGCGGTCGTCCGGTTCCAATTATGCCGACTGCATGATTGACCAGATGGCGAAAGTCGGCGCTCCAGGAGACGCAGTACAGTTCACGCGAGAACTTTACAAGCAAAGTCACGGCGAGTTTGGCGTCATGACCGGGTTTCAGAATGAAGGGCCGGTTGCCTTCGCTTGGATCACATATCCCTTGCGAGCCAACACGAACTACGGTCTTCTACTGCTGAATGGGCAGCCGCGCATCGTCAATGTTGAGGATCTCAAGCTGCTTGACGTCAAGACCATGAAGCGGAGTTCCCAGTACCGAGATCTTAAGGCGCAGTTTCCCAACGTTGATATTTGGCCAGGAGATCGGGATGGAAGAATATGGCCCAATTCGCAAGCCGGGCCCGATGGCGGAGTGCAGTTTACTGTGGCCTACCCGCTCATTAACGGATGCCACTCTTGCGCCCACGCTGGCACCGCTATCTTTAATTGGAATTTCGATGCCAGAGGAAAGTTTGTGGGAACTTCATTCCAGGGAATGATCGACCCGGCGCTCGAATAGCGGACGGACTTTTTAGACTCGATGTTCCCCAATACTGCCCACCGGTAGTGCCTCACTTTGAAAATTTCAAACTGAGGCATTACCTGCTGTTGGGCTTCAGCCTGCCGATGACCCTGCCGCACTATGAGCACCGGAATCAACTGGTGATTGACGAGGCAACCGCGATCACCACGGTCCAGGAGCGCGCCCAGATAACAAGAGCGTCGAACACCGTTTCGAAACCTCCGCTGCCACACTGTGCTTCATCCGCGGTACTGGCAAAATCGCGATAAACGACAGAGTTGTCGAATACGGTGGTAAATGGTTCGAGATTCCACGTAAGATCGAATATCAGATCTTTCCAGAGACAGATACCCTGATGCTGACCATCCAAAAGCCCACAAGAGATTGCATCGACATGGATGGCATTACTTCCGTAGGAGCAATTTATGATTCGCATCCTGTGTCTTAGTCTGATGTTGTCGTTCGCGGGTCAAGGAATCGCCCAAGCGCCCCCGGCTGTTCCCACGCAACACTCATCTCATGCTCCCAGTCACGCGGCACCGTCCGCGGCTGAAGTCTGGGATAGTTTGATGGCCGGCAATCGCCGATTTGTCGCTGGCAAGCCCCAGACGCGCGACCTAGTTTCCCTGCGGCATACTCTGACTTCCGGACAATCTCCGAAAGCAATCATCCTCTCGTGTTCCGACAGCCGAGTTGGTCCAGAGCTGATTTTCGACCAGAGCCTGGGAGATATCTTCGTGGTACGTACTGCAGGGAACATCGCTGACGCCGTAGCTCTCGGAAGCATTGAGTATGCTGTGGATCATCTTCATAGTCCCCTGCTGATCGTGCTGGGGCATCAGAAATGTGGTGCGGTGAGTGCTGCGTGTTCAGGTGACAAGATGCCCAGCAGTAACCTGGACGCCATCGTGGAGAGGATCAATCCTGCGGTCACTCAAGCCAGGACCTACGCCAAGGCAGACGATCTGATCGAGTCGGCGATCAAGGAAAACGTACATCAGAGTGCCAAAGATGTGCTGGCGAACAGTCAGATCATTCGCGACGCCGTGAAGGCAGGCAAGCTCAGCGTGATCGAAGCAGAATACGAGCTCGATAGTGGCCGAGTGGTTCGCCTGAACGCGCCAGCCAGTGCGCAGAATTAGGCGCATCGCAATTGTTCACAACAAAACCGTAAAGGCGGAAGCGTCGTCATCGAGAGTTCTGCATCGAAGATGCAGCCCTCCCGTGACTTTGGCATAACCCTCCTGGTTGAACTGACAAATCTGTCCTCTCCTATAGCGATTCCTTCTTTTCTTCCTTTCTGACTCTTCCTGGACTATTTCTCCTTCGCGAACTCTCGTGAATTCCCGAGACCCTCGAAACGTTCAATTTGCAGCGCCGCTCACGTTTTCAATCAGTTGCCGTTTGGAACGGAATGTGCATTACCACAGGTGAGACTCGAGCCAGACTCGAAAAGCGAAATGAAAAGAGGACGCATTATGAAGTCACAGATTAAGAGTATGTTTTGCGCAGCAGTAACGATGGCAGCCGCGATTATGACCGTCGCTCCATCGAACGCACAAGTAGCGGCCGCTAGCGTGCCGGTAAGAATGACTGTCACGGCAAGCGTGCCAAGCGACAAACGCATGCCTGAACTTAGCCAACAGGACATCGCCGTCACCCGCGGCAAAGAACGCCTGAAAGTGACGGAGTGGGTTCCAGCTACGGGCGACCGAGCCGGTCTCGATCTGTTCATCTTGATCGATGACGCTTCGAACCCGGCATTGGGAATGCACCTCGACGACCTGAGGTCGTTCATCAACGCTCAGCCATCGACGACTGCGATAGGCGTCGGATACATGCAAAACGCGACCGTCCGGATCGCGCAGAACTTCACGACCGACCACGCAGCGGCAGCGCATGCGCTACGGTTACCGCTGGGTTCTGCGGGAGCCTACGGAAGTCCGTACCTTTCGGCGATCGATCTGATGAAGCGCTGGCCAGCAGGTCAGAACCGGCGTGAGGTTTTGATGGTCACGGACGGAATCGACCGCGCCCGTCGCTCGATACCTTGGCGCGGCCTGTACACCAATCCCGACGTCGATTCGGCGAGCGAAGTTGCCATGCGCACCGGCACGATCATTCACACCATCTATGCGCCCGGTGTGGGCCGTAGGAACCGCAACTACTGGGAAGCCACGAATGGACGGATGGGCATTGCGAAGCTGTCGGATGTCACCGGTGGTGAGTCCTTTTTTCTCGGACTGCAGCAACCGGTGAGTTTCGCGCCGTATCTCGACCAACTGCAGAACATCCTCAACAACCAGTATCTGTTGAGCTTTTCCACACAGCCCGGGAAAAAGGCGCAGCTCCAAAATGTGTCGATTAACACCGAAGTTGCCGGGGTGGAACTCGCCTCTGCAGATGCTGTCTGGGTGCCGGCTACGAAGTAACAAAGGGCACTTCACGGTGGAGGGCCCTCGCATTCGGCGGGCCCTCGCCAATCGACACCCGTGCTAACACCAACGATTTCAGCTTATCAAGTATAAGATTTGCGTTCCTGGTGACCAGTGAGAGCAGTTCAATGAAGGAAGTGTTTTGCCATGAAATTGTTCGAGTCGAGTGATCCGTGGACCAACGTCGTGATTCTGCTGACTGTTGGCTTGTTGGGTCTGTCGTTAGCCGTTAAGGGATTCACCCACGAACTGCTTCTGGAAGCAGGTGTGTTTCTCGTGTCGGTGAAATTGGTTCTGATGGCCGGAAAGAACGCAGAATCGGAAAAACGGCTGGAACAACACCTGACTCAGATCAAGGCTTTGCTGGCACGCGACACCGCGCCGGGTGCAATCAACGAAGAAACATCGGCGAGCAATGCGAACGACCGCATCCGGCAAATCTGTTAAGAGGAGAAAAACCAATTCTGTTGGAGAGGATAATTTTATGAAAAGAGTTTGCGCTGTATTCGTGCTCCTGACTATGATTGCGGCACCTGTTTTCGCACAAGAAAAAGAACGGGACCGCGTAGCAAACGCGGGCAATGTCATGAGGGAAATTCTTAATATCCCGGATGACATTCCGCAGAGCGTTATCGACAAAGCGGATTGTGTCGTCGTCCTACCTTCCGTGATCAAGTTCGCCTTCGGATTCGGCGGAAGTTATGGAAGAGGTGTCATGACCTGCCGCAGTGGCGAAGACTTCAAAGGCCCCTGGGGCGCTCCGACCATGATGGCGCTCGAAGGCGGCAGCTTCGGACTCCAGATCGGCGGACAGGCAACCGACTTCGTGCTCTTGCTGATGAGTCCGCGATCCGCCCACAGCATTCTTTCGAGCAAGGTAAAACTCGGCGGAGATATTTCCGCGGCCGCGGGTCCAGTCGGACGCAATCTGAGTGCTGAAACCGACGTGGCCCTGAGAGCCGAGATTCTTTCGTACTCCCGGTCGCGCGGACTCTTTGCCGGAATCTCTCTCTCCGGCTCGACGCTTCGCCCAGACAATGGGGCCAACAAGAAGTTGTACGGAAGGAATGTCAGCGCGCACGACATCGTCTTTAACAACGAGGTTAGGGCGCCGGAGTCGGCAAAGTTACTGCTCTCTGAACTCAACAAGAAATCACCAACCAACAAGTCGAATAGCTAGGAAAGGGATGTGTTTATGCTGAACAACTTACGTTCGATACTGACTTCGCTGTTGGTCGTGCTGATGGTACTGCAGGGGACCAGCCCTCTGGTTTGGGGGCAGGCAACAGCAGCGCCAACACCGGAGCAACTGGATCAACTGCTGGCGCCGGTTGCGCTCTACCCGGATGCGCTGCTGTCCCAGATCACCACAGCGTCGACCAATTCCCAGGAAATCCTGGATGTCAATGCCTGGTTGCAAGCGAATCCCGGCTTGACGGGAACTGCACTTACCGATGCGGCCGAGAAGCAAGGATTCGATCCCGCGTTCATCGCATTGGTGAGTTTTCCAACCGTTCTGGCCATGATGGTCGAGCACATCGACGATTATGCCGCGGTCGGACAGGTGTTCTCGAACGATCAGGACGCGGTCACAGCGTCGATTCAACGGTTGCGCGCTCAGGCCTACGACTCTGGAGCTTTGCGCACCAGCGAGCAACAAAAAGTGGAAGTGCAGCAATCGGCTGGTCAGACGATCTATGTCATCCAGCCGGCGAGCCCGACCGTCGTTTATGTGCCGCAATATGACCCGACGGTGGTCTATGTTGGTCCTGCTCCCGGCGCGGTTGTCACGACAGCACCAATCACATTCGGTGTGGGAATCGGGATTGGTGCCTTGATCGTAGATAACCGCCCCTGGGGATGGGGTGGTTGGGGATGGAATTGGGGAGCGAGGCGGGCCTACTACAATCACGGCTATTGGAACGGCTGGAGAAACCCTTATCGTCCGCCACATTATCGGTATCATCCGCGACCGATTGTGTGGGCCAATCGTCCGGGATACCGTGGCAACTGGGGCTATCGCCCACCTCACTATCGGCCACCGAGTTCTCCGGCACCGAGACCGGGCCGCCCGGGAAATCCTCCCAGCGGCCACCATCCATCGCCTGGCAAACCAACACCTGGGAAGCCCAACACTCCGGGAAAACCGGGCAGTCCAAGTCCGGGAAAGCCGACGCCGGGTCCCGGAGGGCCGAGCAAGCCGAGGACACCAAACCAGACGAATCCGCCGAGGCCAAGCCAGCCGACAACGCCTGGCGGTAACAAACCGACGGGCCCGAATCAGCCGCCTGGTCAACCGGGCAAACCAGGTGCACCGCAGCAACCTGGTTCGAATCAGCCTGGTTCGAAGCCGGGTTGGTCGAATGGCGGAAGCAGACCGACGCGGCCGAATCAGCCGTCAGGACAACCGGGCAAACCACAGCAGCCTGGTTCGAATCAGCCTGATTCGAATCAGCCCAAGCCAGCTCGGCCAGCCGGGCCTGGCGGAAAACAGCCGACGCGCCCGACTCAACCGTCAAGGCAACAGGGCAAACCACAGCAGCCTGGTTCGAACCAACCTGATTCGAATCAGCCCAAGCCAGCTCGGCCAGCCGGGCCTGGCGGAAAACAGCCGACGCGCCCGACTCAACCGTCAAGGCAGCAGGGCAAACCTGCCGCACCTCAACAACCCAATCCTGACCAGCCGAAGCCGGCCGCCCATCAGCGCCCGGGCAAGGCAATCCAGCGCCGCGCGGGCCGTTTGGCCGCCAGCAGGCCTGACTCCTCGACTCTCGTGCGCAACAAATCGGGTGCGGCGATTTGGGCCGCACCCGATCGCATTTAGCGCGCTGCTCACCCTCGCCATGCTGTGCGATTGATCCTCCGCATGGCGGAGCAGCAATCCATCCCACCGGACGGGGTTTGCCGCCCCTTACTCGTTTAATTTCGGGAATTCCCGAGAGCGCGTGAGCACGATTCCGGCGTAACTCATTCTAAATCAATAAGCTAGCTTTGGCTCGCTGGTTGCATTTCTCCTCATCGAGCGGCATTGAAATCAGGAAGTCGCAGAAGTTCAAGGAGAACTGCAAATGAAAAAAGCGAACAGTGCACTGAAGCTGGTTGTCGCCCTTCTGGCGCTGACTCTGGGAACCACGGCATTCGCCGACCAACCGCCTGACAACGTGCAGGGCAACTGGACGATTTACTCAACCAGCATCGAGAACGGTGAGACCGTCGTCAAACACGTCCAGATCGCACAATACGGCAATCGCATCACGGGATACTTCGAGGGCCCCTTTCAATCGGGCCCAATTCAGGGTGAGGTCAATGGACACCGCATCCGGTTCAATACAGTGACCCGAACTGTTCTCCATTTTTGGGGACAGATTTACGGAGACAATATGTCCGGAACGTACGGGATCCGGGGCAAGCACGCGGAGTGGCAAGCTCTCCGTCCGGCCACAGCGGCAACGCCGGTCCCGCCCAGCACCGGTGCCGTATATTCGTCTCAGCCGGTTCTCACTCCTCCGGAGGCGCAGACGACATATGAGCCCGCGACTTACCAGGCCCCGGCGTATCAGTCTCAGCCGTCGTATCAGGCCCCGGCGTATCAGTCTCAGCCGTCGTATCAGTCTCAACCGTCGTATCAATCGCAGCCGTCGTATCAAACACAGGCTACGTATCAATCTCCTGCTCCGGCACCCGCACCTGAGCCTACTTCTCAGCAGCCAACGAATTACAACGCGCAAGGCAGTTCGGCACCGACGACAGCGCCAACGCCAGCTCCGCTGTCGGCAGATCAGCTCAATTCTCTGGTGGCTCCCATTGCGCTGTATCCCGATGCTCTGGTGGCGCAGGTGCTCGCGGCTGCCACGAATCCCGATCAGGTCGCGTATGCCGACGACTGGCTCGTGCAGAACAGAAATCTGACCGGCCAGACGCTTGCGCAAGCTGTGGATCAGCAGTCCTGGGATCCTAGCGTCAAGGCTCTAACGCAGTTTCCTTCGGTGCTCGATAACCTGGCGCACAACCTCTCATGGACATCCAGCCTCGGGCAAGCGTTTGCCAATCAGCAGTCCGATGTGATGGCGGCCGTGCAAGCGATGCGCGCCAAGGCTCAGACGGCTGGGACATTGCAATCGACTTCGCAGATCACTGTCACTACGCCATCGCCGAGCACGATCGTGATCCAGCCGGCGAATCCGCAGGTGATCTACGTTCCGCAATACAACCCGACGGTAGTTTACGGTGCCCCAATTGTGGTGCCATACTACGCCCCACCGGCGCTGCCGGTATCGGTGGGCGTGGGACTCTACTTTGGAGCGCCCATCACTATCGGAGCTTGGTTCGGAGGTGGAGGCTGGGGTGGAGGCTTCGGCTGGGGGTGGCACGCGTGGAATGTGAACTGGGGCTGCTGTCGAGGTGGCGGCGGTACAACCATCATCTACAACCACACGACCTACATCAACAACCACACCTGGAACAATACCCACTACAACGGCTACCACCCTTGGGGAGGTGGAGCGGCCGGATCGCAAAACCACGCATGGTATGGCGCCAATGGCACCTTCCACCCCGACGGTAACTACAAGCCGGGCGAGGACACGCACTATGGCCCGAACGGCGGCTATCACCCGAATGGCTATTTCGGTCCTGACGGCGGCTTTCACCCCGACAAAAACGCCGGTCAGAGCACGCCCAATGGCGGCAACAACGGGAATCACGGGCTGATCGGTGGGAACGGTGGTGTGCAGCACGCGAGCACGGCTCCGAACAACGGCGGGCAGATGCTCGGTCAAAGCCGCAACGACAACAGCCACTTTGGTGGTGTCGATCAGAATCGCTCTCGTCTCAGCGGAGACGGTTCAGCCAATCGCATGGAAAGCAATCGTGGCCGCAACAGTATGGCCGGACGACGTCCCCAACAGCGCGTGGCCCGGATGCACGCACAGCATCGCTCTTTCGGCGGCGGCGGGCGCCGCCGGTAAAAGGGCTAACGAAACATCACGAAATCAAATTGAGGAGATTGGAAATGAAATCGAACGCAAGCAAAACTTGGAAATGGAAGAACGTGGTTTTAATCGCAGGGCTGGCGCTTGCTGTAGCAGCGGGCGTGGCGGTGATCAAAACCGGCAATTGGACGCTCACCCGCAAGTCCCAGACTACCTTCCAGGCACCGGCCGAAGCCGGCGCCGCACTTGAGAAGGCTGCCAAGAATGGCGACGAGGCCGCACTGGCGGAAATTCTGGGCTTTGACACCAAGGCTCTGCTGACGACTGGCGACCAGGAAGCCGATAAGGCCGCCATGAAAGCGTTCGTGTCCAAGTACGAAAAGATGAATCGTTGGGTCGACATGACCGATAGCAGTCGCGTGCTCTATATCGGCGCAGATAACTTCGCTTTCCCCGTACCCCTGGCGAAGAACTCCTCGGGCAAGTGGTACTTCGATGGAGTTGCCGGAGCCGAGGAACTCCGCGCGCGCGAGATCGGGCGCAACGAGCTGCTGGCGATCGATGCCTGCGCCGTGCTCGCCGACGCTCAAGAGATGTATTTCGCCGACAGCGGCTATGCAGGTTTTGCGCAGCGGATCATCAGCACTTCGGGCAAGCAGGACGGACTCTATTGGCCCGCGTCAGACAACCAAGACGCCAGTCCGCTGGCGAGCCTTAGTGAATTCCCCAAAGCTGCGCTCAGGTCGCTTTCTCCGGATCAGCCTCTGGTCATCGACGGTTACAAACTGCGCATCCTGACGGCCCAGGGCGACGATGCCCCAGGTGGCGCCACAAGCTACATCGTGAATGGCAGGATGACCGGCGGCTTTGCGATCCTGGCAACGCCCGTGAATTACGGAGAAACCGGCATCATGACGTTCATGAGCGGCGTGGATGGCATCGTTTACGAGCGTGATCTGGGTCGCGACACGACGAAGATCGCAGCATCGATTCAGGAATTTAATCCGAGCGACGATTGGCTGCACGTTGAGTAAGGGGAAATACGCCGAGGCCAAAACCAAAATGGGGGCTTTCATGAAAAACAAATGGTTGCGCTCGGGGTTTTTCGCCCGGCACCGGATCAAAATCGTGATGTGGTCGCTGGTTGCCGAAATGCTGGCCTCGCCGCTTGCCGATTCGCGTCCTCGCGTCGGCGCCCTGCTTGGGTTCGTGGTGCTGTTGTTGGTGCTCGCCGGCGTCGGTCACTTCGCAAATCGATTGGTCGTTCGACGGATTGTGCTCCCGGTTGCGGGGATCTGGATGATCACGAGAATCATTGAAGCCTTCGGAAACCCCCACGAGCCTTATGCCAACTTGTCTCCGGTCGTGGGCCTGGCGTTCTCGTGTTCGATTCTTTGGGCCATATTCGATCATTTTCATTCCGACTTCCACAATCCGCGGAATGCGATCGCCGAAGCTTTCATTAGCTACCTGATAATCGCAACGGCATATTCGCAGCTCTATTGGATGCTGAATCATTTCGTGGACCACGCATTCAATCAGACGATTCCGTCCACGCAGGCTGGAACGTTTCTCTATTTCAGCATGGTTACGCTGACCAGCGTCGGTTATGGCGGGATCGCGCCGCTGAACCCCTTCGTGCGGATCGTCGCCGCGCTGGAGAGTATGTCCGGCATCTTCTTCGTCGCGGTTGTGGTCGCGCGTCTGGTCTCGACTTACAGACCGAAGTCGGCACGGCAGCGTCAGCCTTCGGCGCGCGAGGTTGACACTTTAGCGCATCAGGCCAGCTGCGAATTCGCACGTGCCGAAGCTGTTACAGCGCTTTCCTCCTATTAGGAGGCCGGTCTGGGCGGCCAGCGGGCGGAGAGATCAACTCCAAGGCAAGCATAGCGAAAGAATCTGGTTGGGTGTCTTGATACTCAATCATCCGATCAAACGAATGAGCAGGCGCGTTCTGATCGTGGCGCTTGGTCAGCAATTACAAGCGCCCTTGATTCACGCAGAAAAATGGAAGGTCAAGATTCGAGTGTATAGAGTCGAGTGTTCGGGGGGTCCGAGCGTTCTGTCGGAAATTCACTGCGGTAGTCTCGGGCCCGTGACCGTTGATAGCACGACACCTAGCACGAGCCCCGCAGACTAGTTCGTGTAGAAGCGGTGCTTATCGATCTTCAGAGTGCGGATCTTGGAATCCAGGGTTGAGGGTGGCATGCCGAGCTTGACAGCCGCACCCGCAGGACCGGAAACCCGGCCTTTGCACTCCGCTAGGGCCGCCTCGATGAGCTCTTTTTCCTGCGAAGTCATCTCCTGCGCCAGCGGCCGGCTGGAGCGCTGCGCAGTCGATAGCCAACTGTCGTCGACCGAGAAGTTCTCAGAGTCGCAGAGAATCACGGAACGCTCGATAACGTTCTGCAATTCACGAATGTTGCCTGGCCAGGGATAGGATTGCAGATGGTCCAGGCTCTTTTTTTCGATGTTCCGGATGCGCTTTCCGGTCTTGTGCGCGTAGCGATCGATAAAGTATTTGACCAGCAGGCGGATGTCTTCCTTGCGATCGCGCAGCGCAGGAACCTCCAGCGGAAACACATTGATGCGATAGTACAAGTCGGCGCGGAACGTGCCTGCTTCAATGCCCGCGGGCAGGTCCCGATGAGTGGCCACAATGACCCGCACATTGGCGCGAATCGTCTGATTGCTGCCGACGCGCTGAAATTCTCTCTCCTGCAGAACGCGCAGGAGGGCGACCTGGGTCTCGGCGGGAAGCTCTCCGATTTCATCGAGGAACAGCGTGCCTCCTTCGGCCAGCTCGAAGCGGCCGATGCGGCGCTGCAGGGCACCAGTGAAAGCCCCCCTTTCGTGTCCAAACAGTTCCGACGCGATCAGGTCGCGGGGGATCGCGGCGCAGTTGACGCTCACAAACGGGCGGTTCGCACGATCAGAACGCTTGTGAATGGCGCGGGCGATCAACTCTTTGCCGGTACCGGTTTCGCCCGTGATCAGAACAGTGGAGTCCGTCCGTGCAACCTTCGTGACGCGGGCCAACACGGCCTGCAAACGGGGTGCGGTGCCGACGATCTCTTCAAACATCGCCATCGCGTCGATTTCTTCCCGCAGCGCCAGATTCTCCCGCTGGGCCTGCTCTTTCGATCCTTTGTGGTCCTCGATGTCGATCCGCGTGCCGCACCAGCGGACAATCTGGCCGTCTCCATCGTGCAAGGGTAGCAGCTGGTGCAGAAACCAGCGGTATTGCCCATTCCTGCTTCGGACGCGAGCTTCGGCTTCAACTGAGATTCCGTGAGTCATGGCATCGTGATAGGCACTCAAGAGCTCGTCGGCGTCTTCGAGATGGATGATCGAGCGGAGACGCTCTGTTGGGGTGACGGTATCAATCGGTCCAAGATATTCGCGGGCCGCGCGATTGATAAACGATAAAGTTCCATCCGGTTCGAGGATGAACATGTGCTGCGGCACGGCATCCATCACCTGCTTGATGTGCCGGGCGCTCATATAAGCTACCGATTCGGCCTCCATCAGGCGGGTGAAAACCTGGGCGCCCAGAATCGGGCCCGCCGCCTGGTCGGAGTGGGCCGTGCCGAATTCCTGCGTTTCTGCCGCCACCAGCGAAGCTGCTTCAAAGTCCGAAACCAAGTAGCTCATTGCGACTCTCCACTGCGAAATCAAATTTCGTTCTTGATGGATCTACTATGCAGTCTGTCTGGAGTCGAACGCATCTTGCCATAAGCAGTTTTTTCACTATTACTGCGGAGGCGCCATCGAATACCACTTTCGGATACTCGGGTTCCCGGGTTAGAGGAAGCGAGTCCCAGTTTTACACACCTACGAAGCGGATGGGGGACGCCCAAAAGTGAGGAACAACCTAAGACCTTGCCAGGGGAGGGATGACGATCTTACGCCGGCCAAAGAAGTAGGCGTCCAGGGAGATCGCGCCAGGCCCCAGCAGCGCGATCGCTAGCGCCACGCTGATTGTGTCGAGACCCGGCAAGTTCAGGAAGGAAGTCACCCAGGCGGGATGGTAGAGGTAAACCGAGGCACCGGCCAGCACTGAAACACCCGCCACCAACTGGGTCAGAAAGCCCAGCACAAAAGAAAATCCGATTCCGAGGGCGAGCAAAGACAGCAGCCAGACTCCCAGCTTCAGGCCCTGCGGGTCCAGCATGCAGCTAGACGCTTCGATGACAAGCTTCGCGCCGATCGCGAGCCGCAAGACCAGCAGACCGATGCCGGGCAAGCCGTGCGGAAATGTCCTGTACCACCGCTGCAATCTTTCTTCTCCTCACACATCGCGGTGAAAGCACCGCATCCACAAAACATATCTGCTCCCGGGCGCACACGAATCGCCCGAACTTTAAATTTTTGAATACTACTAAAGTGATATTCCGGGATATTCCTAAACGGGTCGCTGAGAGTTGGCCAGCCTTAGAGGTGAATGATGCCCCGCCGGACGGCGATAGTAATCGCTTGCGTCCGATCGCTGGCGCCGAGTTTGTCCATGATGTGTTGGATGTGAACCTTCACAGTTCCTTCGGATATGAACAGCCGGTCAGCGATGTCGCGGTTGCGGTTGCCCTCGGCTACCTGCTCCAGGATCTCGATTTCTCGCGTGGTGAGTGTCTCGTCACTGATGTGGTTGGCCAGTTGCGTGGCAATCTCAGGCGGGATGGCCTTTTTGCCCGCATGCACCTTTCGGATTGCTTCGAGAACCTCCCGGGGCGGCATGCTTTTGAGTATGTAGCCTTTTGCTCCGCCCACCAGTGCACGCTCCATTTCCACGTCACCTTCGGAAGACGTAACCATGATGACTCTGGCCTGCGGGGAACCGCTCAAAATCGTGATCATGACATCAATTCCGCTCATATCCGGCAGCCGCAAGTCCATGAGAGCCACGTCAGGCCGAAGCTCACGAAAGAGTTTGATTGCCTCGTGGCCGGTCGAGCCCTGGCCCACGACGCACATATCGGTTTGAGAGTTGATCAAAGCCGCGAGCCCCTCGCGCACGAGAGGGTGATCGTCGATGCTAAGAACACGAATCTTTTCCGGTTCGTTCACTTCTGTTGTCCCTCGCTGGATTTCTGGAGCTTACCTCCCCGCTTATGGGGATACAACCCGGGCAGCAGGGTCCAGAACCGGCCTGCGGAGCTGTCCTGAAATGCCAGCACGCCGGGCACCGAGAGTTCCATTTCTGTTCCCGCGTCGACGCCGCTCGATACGTTCAGTTTTCCGCCAATCTTTTCGGCCCGCTCCCGCATGCCCGGGAGACCCCAGTGTCCCTCCCGGCCAACCCGCAGCAGTTGGGAATCGATTCCGCAACCATTGTCTCGCACCATGACACGCAAGTAGCGTGACGTATAACCTACCTCAACTTCAATCTTTGAGGCTTGAGCGTGGCGGAACGCATTAATCACTGCCTCGCGGGCGATGAGATAAGCCTCATCTCGGACGAGCGGCCGCAGCACGCGAGGTTGGCCGTCGGTGGCCACCACAAAGTCAATGTTGTCTGGCAAAGCAAATTCCTTGGGAAGCAGGGAAAGAGCCTGCTCCAGTCCTTCGGAGCTGGTCTGCCGGGAACGAAGGGAGCGCAGGGCATTGCGCCCTTCCTGGTTCACTTGCCGGAGGAGATCCAGACCACGTTCCACTGCAGGCTTCGCCGGCGAGTCCTGCAGAAGCCGACTATTCGCCAGATCAAAATGAATGGAAGCGCTGTAGATTCCCTGCAGAAGTGTGTCGTGCAGGTTTCTTGCGATTCGTTCCCGCACCTCGAGCCGCTCCTCAAAGCGAGCTTGCATGGCCGCCGCCAGACGGCGCAGGCGAAGCATATAAAAGATGCCGAGCGTTCCCGCCACAACCACGACACAGAGGATTCGAAACAACGCCGTTTGATAAAAAGCGGGAAGGACGACAAAGCCAGCTTCTGCGCCGGCCTCATTCCAAATCCCGTCATTGTTGCTGGCGATCACGTGAAAGCGGTAATTCCCCGGTGGCAGGTCGGTGTAAAAAGCCTGGCGGCGATTCTGCGGATCCTGCCAGTCCGAGTCGTGTCCCTCAAGCTTGTACCGAAAACGCACTTTTTGAGGAGCGACGAAGCTGAGCGCCGTGTAATCGATTTCAAGGTCTCGCGTATGCGGCGGAAGGCGAAGGTTCTCGCGCGGGATGTATTTCTTCCGGTCAGCGACGATTTGCTCCACCTGAACCGGCGGTGGAACTTTGTTTGTATCCAGATGTTCCGGATCGACTGCCTGCAGGACATTTTCGTTGGCGAACCATAACCTCCCATCCGGCGCCTTGGATCCCTCGGGGCGGAAATTGGTCAGGCCCGGCTGGGCGCCGTCAAACACATCCAAGGTTCTCACCTTTACTTGGGTGTCCGGCTGTTGCCACCAACGATAGATCTCCGACGGAGCGATCACTACAAATCCGCATTGCGTATCTAGCCAGAGCGAGCCGTTGTTGTCCTGGAGAAGAGTGTAAATGTCGTCGCAGCCGAGACCGTTGTGGGAATCGAGTATCTGCTCCTTTCCTTCTCGCCACAGAAAGGCGCCGTCCTGCGTTGCTCCCCAGATGGAATCGTCGGGCTCGACCAGCAGGTTGCGAATCGCATGATCCAGGGGACGATGCGTGGGACGAGGTTCCAACTGGCCATGGCGGAAGAGCGTCAGAACTCCGCTCGACAGTCCCAACCAGATGCCATCGCTCACGTCGGGAGCCATCGACACGACACGCGGAACTTGCGGAGGAACGAATTCGTCTTCTACTTCAAGGTTCTGTATCCGAAAAAGTGCAGGCTGCGTGACCGCGGCCCAGACATTGTGGTCAGTATCTTCGATAAGGGCGGTTACGATGCCGAGCGGTTTGCCGTTGTGCTTCTTCACCGGATGAAATTTGCCCTTGTCGTAAACGGCTAAACCATTATCTATGCCGACCCAAAGGCGGCGCTGGTGATCCTCCAGCAAGGAGGTGATCAGCCTGCCCGGCAGGCCATTGCGCTTCGCAATGGAGGAGAGCTTGCCCTGGCGGAGAAAGTCCAGTGCCTGCAGGTTCCCAATCCAGACGGTGCCGTCATTGGCGGCGAACACGGAGTCCGCATCTTCTGAGGTCAGGCCTTCACGAATGGAAAAACTGATCACCGGAGCGTCGTGAAAACGATCAATGCCTCTTGAGGTCGCAACCCAAACATTGCCTTCCCGGTCCTCGTAGAAGCTCTGGACCGAGTCGCTTGATAACCCGTCGGCACCGCCGAAGTGTTCGGCCTGGCCCGCGTGCACGTGGTAAACGCCGCTATTCGCAGTGCCAATCCAGAGTCCCTCGTTGCGGTCCCGCAACAGTGCTGTGACACTCAATCGCGCTCCATTCAGTTGAGGCAGCGAGTAATCTTTCCACTCGCCCTCAGTGAGTTGTTGAAGCCCAAGGCCTCTTCCCGTTCGCTCCACTCCTGCCAGGATCGAGCCGTCGGACCCGCTCGTAATCGCGGTGACCCCGCGAAGTAGATCGTTGCCCCGAAGAGCTTTTAGGGTGAATGTTTTTACCTCGCCCGACGCCCAATGGCTGACGCCGAGAGAACTGCCGAACCAGAGATTCCCCTGCGCATCGCCGAAAAGCGGCTGAGCGAAAGGGAACGGTATTCCTTCCGAAGCACCGTGGCAGTGGAGCGTGTCTTCGGCCACTTCGCAAAGAGGACCAGCATGGTCGCGGACCTGGCTCCGAGTGATCCAAACCTTTCCTTGAGGTCCCTCGACGAGGGACTCGATAAACGCAGATGCGCCCTGAATGCTGGTCAACTCAAAATGGTTCCACTTGACCAGACCCCGCGAAGTGCCGATCCACAGACTCCCGTCACGCGTCCCGAGCAGAGAGTGTATGCGTGAACTTAGCAGATGTTCACCATTGGGGGCGGTCCACGGAACAAATCGCACTCCGTCAAAGCGCACAAGCCCAGCCTCAGTTCCGATCCACAAGTAGCCGTCGGCGGTTTGGGCGATGGCTTGCGGAGTTCCGTTGAAGAAACCGTCGGCAATCCGCCAGGCGGTGTGGGAATATTGGGAGATCTGCCGGCTGGGGTCGAGTGCGGAAGATGAAGTCGTAAAGAGAGCCAGAGAAATAATGAAACCGAACAACGGTCGCGAGCAGAGCGGCTTCGGCGCTGTCGACAGATGGAGCGCGAGGCAACGCGATCTGTAGCGGCGCGAGTTCAAGAGCCTTTCTCCGCGCTACCACTCATACCCAGATTCATGTCGGACAGGATCAATCGCCTAGGCACGTGTGAGCGTCCTTGATTATAAGCGCCTCGAACCAACAACCGGGACAATGACACTGTGACTGGACTGGAAGTGAGGCCAGACTCGCTCTCGCTTTGGACAAAAGCCCGCCAAGATCACGAAATCTCGTGAGCTCCTCCAGCACTCGGGACTCTTCAACTCCTGCAAGCGCGCCCCTTTCAAGGACTTCCGATTTGGCACCCAGGTTGCACCTGCTAGATGTAGCCGAAATCTGAGCCGGGACCCGCTTTGGGGCCAAATCATTAGATGGCACCCAAGCTTAGAAGGGGAAGCCAGGTTTCAAGAATGACCATTCATAGGTAAGGATGAAATGAAAAATACACTGTTTCTCGCTCTTATTGTTCTTGCTGTACTTCCCGCCGCTGCGCAAAACATGGCGAGTCCGAATTGCTCCACAAACGGTGATGCCGCATCCGCGTGGGCCCAGGATTATGCTGCCCAGGTCGACGGACTGCTTCGGGAAGTTCATGCCAGCCTGCAGAGCATTTCCGCACAAATGGCAGCCGGACGCCTGACGCTTGAACAAGCACGGGAGTTGAAGCTCGCGGCAACGCGGGACATGATTTCTCGCCTGGATACACTGGCGGCAATTTATGATGCGCGGCTCGATTCGAACAATAAGCTTGGTGCCGGGTCCGAATCGGTCGCTGCTAATGCGTCTGCTGCGGATAAGACGGCGCACGCCACACGTCACGCAAATGGCACGATCAGCGTCGAGGAGCTCAAGCGGGAAACGGCTGCTGCGCTTGTAAGGTCGTGCCCCGCGCAGGTCACCCGATGACCGTGAATGAGCAGATCTTGGTAGCCCGCGATTCCCCTGCGCGCTCCATCGGACTGCCCGGCGTCGCACTCGCGAATTCTCGTGAGTTTCCGAGTCGGAATTTGCTCGTGAATCTAAAAAGTTGTCTGTTTTAAGTGAGTTAGGCTTGGCCAGGGGCTTGCCATTGGGGAATGACGAGCGGTGACGCAGTCCAAAGGAGCTGAGACATGCGCAGAACCTTGAAAAAAACGTTGACGATTCCAGCGGCTGGTAGACCCATTCTCATACTTATTCTCCTGACTGCGGTGTGTTGTGCACAGACGGTGACGAACCCTGGATGGTCTGTTTTGGAAGCAGGTTTGGCGCAGAAGAGCGCGACCCAAAGGCTCGCCGCGGTCCGGGTTCTGGGCCTCATCTCCGATGACCCTCATGCCGCTGAGCTCGCCGAGACTGCATTGAAAGACAAGAACAGCTCGATCCGGACGGCAGCGGCAACTTCGTTGGGCCAGATGCATGCGTCCGGAGCGAACGCCAGCTTGAAGGAAGCCCTCAACGACAAGAACCTATCGGTTGTGATGGCGGCCGCGCATGCTTTGTGCCTCTTGAATGACTCGGCGTGCTACGACGTCTACTACGAGGTCTACACCGGTGAGCGCAAGAACCATACGAGCATGATCGCCCAGGAGATGCAAATCATCCACAACCCGCGACAGCTGGCGCTAATGGGATTCAACGAAGGAATCGGCTACGCCCCATTTGCCGGCATTCCCTGGGAAGCCCTACAGACGATCATGAAAGATCGGAAGAGCGGAACGGCGGCAAAGGCCGCTCTGATTTCTGCCCTCGCAACCGACCCGGAGTCGCGCACCAGCAAATTGCTGCTGTCCACCAGCCAGAACCGGAACTGGGTGTTGCGGGTTGCCGCATTAGAAGCCATCGCCAAGCGTGGAGACTCCGCGCTCGCGCCAGGACTCGAGCCCAGGCTCTCCGACTCTCGACGTGAAGTGAGACTTGCAGCAGCAGCCACGCTTATTCGTCTGGAAGATCTTGCCAAGGTCCACACGGCCACGGAAGAGAAGGTTGCTCGGGCAACGCTTCCCGCAAATGCGAGAGACACTCAGTTAACGACTGCTGTCACAGAAATCACTAAGTGAGCACGTGACCATGTTCAGCCTGATTCAACAGCCCGTTCGTCCCCTGGATTGCGTTGTCATTTCTTATTAGGCTTTCTCTTCATTCTTCTTCCGCTGCTCCGTCCTCTTCCTCCGCTAATCCTTTCAACTCCTCAGCGAAACGATCCCCCAGTTCCGCCAGCGTAATTGGTTCGATTTGTTCTGTGAACTCGCTGTAGGACAAAGACTCAATCGGCCCAGCGCCCATATTGCACACGTTTGTCGAACATTCCTTGCATGTCACCTGCTTCTTCTGCGCCATAATGGGCAGGCGGATGGTACCAAGCGTGGCACCAAAACCATCTGTGCAGTAGAAAAACTGCGACTTTGACTAGAAATGGTGAGCGCGGGAGGAATCGAACCTCCAACCTAGTGTTCGGTAATCAACAACTGAAAATGAACGGTTTCAACGGTTTCCCAAGCAGTATAGTAGGCAGAAATAGGCGCTTTTAGGCACGGTTGTGACCTAGTTTGTGACCAAAGGAGTGGGGGTTGGAAAAGCAAATCATCCGATGCGTAAAGACAGCGCAGTATGACAGGATGGCTGGCGATTGCGAGACCTTTATTTATTCGCTCGCGGCGAAGTCGGAGCCAGATTTCGACTCGGAAGAAATAGATAACTTCTTGGACCAATACAAGGACATTTGTCTGAATTGTAGGAAGAAAAAGGCACTGTACATCTTCCAAAAGCTAACGGAGGCGGGGAAGAGATTTATTTACAAGAAAAGCAGCCCATACCTGACCCATGTCGGAAAGGTGTCATCGGGGCCCTGTACAGGGTCTGTGGGTGAGCCGAAAGAATGACGGCCAGCAAACGCAGGGCGGGGTCTAAAATGATCGGGAATGCACAAGCAACGCCATGAAAAGGCCCCGACTAACAAAGTCAAAAGAAGATCGTGGATAACCGGCATCCCGGCTGTGTGGCGTGCGCTGATATTTCTGATCGGCGTACCGAGTCTTTACGCTGGCGTTGTTGCACTCCTTCCCCGCGTTTCTGTTGTGCCCAGCGAGCGCCTAGACAGAACCAATGCTTTCTCTACTCCGTTTGTAATTGGCAACGACGGGCTATTTACGATGTACTCCGTCAATATGCCGTGCAAAATCGACCACATGGTTGAAAGAGGCAACTATTTCAACGGCATTATTGAGGATAATCTAGTTGATGACATTTCCCCGAACGGTCACACTACCCATTTCTGTCCAATCGTAGTTCGTACGCCAATCCGCGAGGTTATCATCACCGTCAGCGTGACGTTCAAGCAAGAATTTATCCGCTGGACGAGAACGTTCCACTTCAAAGGATACAGAGGGGACGATGGTGTCATGCGATGGTCGCCATACAGCCCGAACAAAGATTGGTTCTGATAGCGGTTGCGAAGCCGTGTTCTTTCATTTCCTCAGCAAATCGGTTTTCCGCACGGTCTTAGGCAGGACGGACTCAGCCCCGATGCGGGCAAGCCCGAGAACGAGGCTGGATCGGGTGAGTATGGCCTTGGGCCAAATGTGATCGGCGGCTTTGGTGAATAGTGCGAAATCTTCGGCTGTCATCTTGACGGTCACTGTCGTTGTTCTCTTCTCCATGTAAACATAGTCTGGGTTGTCTCCCTTGGTGCTCAATACTTATAAAGGATTTAATATCTCTAAGAGATATAATATATTCCTCAGAGCAGAAGCGTTAAAACGCCCGAGTTTCTCATCCTGAACCAAGGAGGGATGATCGGATGAAGAGTACAGCGTTCGCTTTGTTTGTGCTGATGCTGTTTGCTACCGCTTGCGGTTCCTCACAAAAACAGACAATAAGTTCAAGTGGCGGCGGAACGACCCCCCACCCTCTAGCGTCCCGCCGATGGGTGGAACCTGGAACGGAAACATGAATCTTACGGTCGTCTCGGGAAATGTGACATTCACGTTGTCTCAGGACACCTCCGGCAATCTGACGGGCAACGCTACTTCCGTCCCGCCGCTCTGCGAATTCAATGTGTCTGTGTCGGGAGCCGTCACGTCGTCCGGCTCGTTCTATCTCCAGACGCCCGATACCACGACTGCATCGTTCAAAGGAACCCTGACCGACAACAACCAAGAGGGAACGGGAAACGTGAATCTGGGTACAGATACAGGCTGCGGGCCTCGTGCTGGAGGAACCTTCGAAATTCAGTTGGAATAGGAACCCCTACCGTTGGCGGCCTTCAATCTCTGTTTTGAAGAGTGGTTTTGTACAGAATCTTCTGTTCTCGGGCTGGGACGCCCTTGAACGCAGGAAACGCGCTTAAGCGGCATATTCGACCAGCAGCCAAGAAACTGGGTATTGAACTTGGCGGCTGGCACGACTTTCGGCACACTCTGGCAACGAATCTGCGAAAGAACGGAACACACCCAGTAGTCGTAAGCGGGATTCTCGGACAATCGGGCATCACTCTGGCAGTGACCGTGTACGACCGCGCAGACGCCAGCGATCTTGCTGCACCGCTGGCCGTCGTAGCCAACAGGTTGTTACCAAGTTGTGACCAAAGGACGGCAGTGGCTTGAAAATTTGTCAACTGTATTGAGGATGGTGAGCGCGGGAGGAATCGAACCTCCAACCTAGTGATTAAGAGTCACTTGCTCTGCCAATTGAGCTACGCGCCCTCACGGTGAATTCTTCCGGCAGGAGAAACTGCAATTCTAGCATTTCCAGCATACCCGGCGCGGACTTCTTCACCGCCTGCCGCGAAAAACGCGCGGGAGTGCCACTGACGCGAATCACGATTCGCCGGGACCCGTGATTCGTCCGGAAGTTCAGGTTACGCAAATGTTCTCGTCTTGCAGTGATTGGGAAAAAGCCAATTTCGTGAATGCACCTTCGGAACCCCGTTTTCCGGGCGCAGCGTCTGCTTTCGCGCTACCATGGCTCTCACAGTCTGACTCCACTCGAATCGAATCCAGGAGGCCACTGTGATCCAGAAAGTTTTTCGACTCACGGTTGTGATTGGTTTATCTGCAATGGCGGTGTGGGCGCAGAGCGCGCCACCCGCGGGCAATTCGCCCTCGTCTCCGTCGCGTCAAGAGCCGTGCTGGAAGCAGGCCGGTATCACTCGATCGGTGATGGAACAGCATCAGCAGATCGAGCACGATGCACATTCGCAAATTGCTACGGTTTGTGAGGATTCGTCGCTGACACCGCAACAGAAGCAGGAACAGGTGAAACAAATCCGGCAGCAGACAGAGGAAAAGATTAACGCGCTGATCACGCCCGAACAGATAAATAGTTTGCAAGCGTGCCAGCAGCAGCGGCACGGCGGGAACACAGGACATCGTCCAGGCGCGGGCGCGGGGCCGTGCGGAAACTTGGCGGGACGGCAGGGACACCAGGGACCAGCCAACGACAATGCGGGCGGCAATCCGCAATCACCGCAGAATTGAGCCCGAAGTTTGGTTTGAGCTTTTCAGCTTTTCAGCTTTTCTCTAAGAGCGCTGCCGTACACTCGCGGCTAAACCGGTGGAACCTTCGCTGGTTACGGGACGGCGCGGAGGCAGCGCTTCCGGCCGAGCAGGCTGCCGCTTCTCGATAGTTCCGATCACGGGAGCATCTTCCATTCCATCGGCATATGCCATGGAAACAAACCTTTGTTCGGAGCACAAACGGTCAATCAGGCGCTGCTGCCAGGAGTTGAGAACGGCATGAGGGAGAATGGGAAAATGACGGAACATCCACAGAAAATAAGCGCGCTGCAAGAATGATGGCATCAAGTAGCGCGGCCCGATCGGAGTTTGAACCTGCACTACACCGTCCGCGAGTTTATCAATCCACATGAATGGGCCCACCTGTAAGCATGCGATTTTGGCTACAGCAATTCTAGGGCCGTAATTATTGCACCAAGGTATACAGAAAGGAAAGGGTTTTCTCAGATTTTTGTGGAAATCAGGCTGGAATTTCTGGTAGGAAGTGCATCCGCCGAATCTCCGCCGCTACCCCAAACCTCTGGCCCGGAGTCTTTTCTACCCGCAAAACCCGGGCTTGATAGCACACCCAGCCTCTTTCGCCTGCGGTCAGTTCGGGCGGCAGGATGAGAACCAATTCAATGTTTGAGCCCTCAACAATGGCCGTGTCGGTGTAAAAAAATACGCCATTGGTGCTGATATCACGGGTCTGGGCGGCGACTTCGGGCCCCTCGGTGGTTGTTTTGAGGCGAACTGGCAGAGTTGCGTTGGTTCTGGGAACGGCGCGTCGGTCGGCTTCGGTGCTCATTCTAAGCGTTTATTAATTAGGTGTAATCGGGCCGGCGAGGATTGGTCGCTTCGCTGGCGTTCGACAGTATAGACGAATCTGCCACCAAGCGATGGGTGGACGCCGCCCGGAAATAACTCAGGCGAGAAAAGCCGCATGCGAGGAGCGCGATCTAGCGCTCCGCGAAATGTCGAAGCGCCACAAAAGCAGTGTTTTCCGGGCCTGCTAAATTTCCGGGCGGCGCAAGCGAGCGGCAGGCACGACGAGTGCCTGCTCGATGGTAGGAACGTTGGTACCGCGCAATTTGGTTTCAGCTTCGGCCAATTTATCGGACTGACCAGTTTGATAATAGGCCTGCACCAGAAGTTCCATGGTGAAGGGATTGTCGCGATCCTCTTCGAGGTAGCTGAGGGCTTCCTCGTATTTGTTCTGATCCATGAGGAGCGTGCCGGCGGCGCCGTTGTAAGAAGTCTGGATCACGCGATTGCGGCTGGCGGCGGCCATGGCTTCAAGTTGCTTCAGCGACTTGTCAGCTAAAGCGCTGTCACCCGCGTGGGCGGCGCGCACGGTTCGCACCCGCAAAATGCGGGCCAGTTCATCGTCTTTATCGGATTTTGAAATCATGCGATGGCTGAGCGCGTCTTCGGCGCTCTGCAAATATTTCAGTGAAGCATGGTCGTCGGTTTGATACTCGGCCACGTGCCGGTAGGCTTGCGCTTCCTGCAAGTCCTGCTCCTTGGCGTGAGCGGTTTCCGCGACCTCGCAGTACAACTTGTCGGCTTCGGCGAACTTGCCCTCACGTACCCACGTCATTGCCTCCTGCATGGTGTAGCTGAGGCGATCGGCTTCGTTGTGAGCGTAGCGGATGGCTTTGTCGTATTCAATGCGGGCCTGTTCTTGGTTGCCCATGAGAGCGTAGGTGTCACCCAGCCCCAGTTGCGACGTTACGAAATCTGGATCGATCTTTAAAGCCGCGCGGTAGTGCTGCAGCGAACCTTCGAAATCTCCGGCCATGCGCTTGAGTTCGCCGTAGGAATCCTGCGGATTCGGCTCCTTGGGCAACAACGCAACGTAGCGATCCATCGCGGCGAAGGCTTTGTCGAAGTGGCGATTCCGCGCCTCGGAATAAGCGAGATCGTTCAGCGCTGCGGGAAAATTCTTGTCGATGGCGAGGGCCTTGAGCATCATCTTCTCGGCCTGATCCGCGCCCTCTTCTCCCATCAGCCAGTTACCGGCGAGGTAGAGCAGATGCTTGTCCTTGGGATACAGCTCCAGCATGTCGTTCATGGCAGAGATGCCGCCGATGAAGTCGCCTTCCTGAACTTTCACGATCCAGGCGACCATCAACTGCTCGCCGGGGGTGGTTTTCGGCGCGGTAGCTTTGGCTTTTTCGCGAGCCGCGCTCGCTTCCTTGGGATCACTGGTGTTGAAGGCGATCCAGGCCCATGCGACGGCGAGATTGGGATCTTCTTTCACGGCGGCGCGCCAATCGTCGTTGCAGCGCTCGAGGTAGAGATTTTCGTAGTCCTGCATGCCCTTTTCGTAGAGCGCGCGAGCCTGCGCGGAGGTTGTGGTTACCGGCAGCGAAGTTGTACTCGCCTGCTTGAGATGATGTGCGTACGCAGGCGAAGCAAGACAGGCAGAAAGAATTAGAAAGGCGCTGATGGAACGGCGCATGGAGTTCTCCGGAACAAAAGCTTTGGGGGGAATACAAGGGCAGAGTAACAGCGGGGTAACCTGCGGAGTAGGTGACGGAAGACGTACGACGGGTGGTTTGACAGGAGTTGGTGCGAAACAAAAAGCCCCGCCGCGAAAGCGGCAGGGCCGGAATGAAATACGAGTTAGAAGGTGAACTTGGCGACGAACTGAACGCCTCGTGGTCCGCCGCCGCCGAGGAATGGGTTTCCGATGCCCACGTCGCCGGTGGCGGTCAGCGCGTAATAGCCGAGACCACGGCCGTTAGGGCCAATCCCGCTTGCCCCAGCGTCGGCAAAGTAGCCCGGCAGTTCCGGATTCGAAAAGTTCGGATGGTTCAATAAATTGAAGAACTCCGCTCGGAGCTGCAGCATGACGCGCTCAGTAATAGGAGTGTTCTTGAATACTGAGAAATTCCACTCCTTGAAACTGGTCGCAACCAACTGATTTCTTCCCAGGTCCCCGAAATGACGGCTCCCTGCTAGGCAATTGCTGTCGCCGAAGGCCGAGATCGCGGTTGTGTTGCCAAACGTGCACGGCACCTGGAAGGAAGTGAGGTTTAGGAAATTGGACGGAGCGCTCCCGTACTGGATAGGACCAACTACGTCAGGGCGGTCGAAACCTTCGCCGCTCCCGGAGTAGTCGCCATAAAAGTTGTAATTGAGAGTAAAGGGCTGCCCATCCTGCAAAGTCACCGCGCTATCCACACCCCATCCGTCCTTTAACCTTGCCATGCTTCCGCCACGCTTGGGCAGTTCGTAGCCGAGGTTCCAGGTAAAACGGCGGCGGATGTCAAAGTTTGAGTTGCCCCGTTCCGCAGCGGTATTAAAGCTATTGTTCGGCTGGGAGGCATTGGGAATGAAATCGTCGCTGTCGCTAGCGTTGTCAATGGAATGCGACCAGACGAAGTTCGCCTGCGATGTCAATCCATGCCAGCCATTCACCCGCAGGCTGGTTTGGAGGGCGTTGTAATTGGAGTTCGCCGTCGACTCTTCTTGATTGACGTAGAAGTAGTTGGGGTAGGCCGTGCGCGGCACATTAAAATCCACGCCATCCGGACCGTCAAAACCTGCGATGTAGCAGTTGGGGGCGGTCTGCCCCCAAGTCACGCACTGGCCCAAGTCGAAGGCGGTGATCTGAGCCTGCGTGGGCTGATTGATGTCACGAAAGCGGAAAAGCTTGGTGCCAATCGAGCCTACGTATCCCACCTGCAACACCATCCTGTTGTTCAACTGCTGCTGCAGGTTCAGATTAAAGTTTTGTACGTAGGGCGTGCGTATATTGGGAGAGGTACCGAAAAAATTATCCAGAGCAGAGGGGGTCGAGAAAAGCGGCCCGGTGCCAAACGCGGCGCCCGACAGACCCTCGGAAGAAATTGCGGCCGGTCCGACTCCTGCATACGCCGCCCCCGGGCAGAAAGCGCAGTTGTAGGGAGCGTGTCCCACGAAAATATCCTGCGAGAAGGCGTCGTAGAACAATCCCCATCCAGCCCGAATCACCGTCTGACCCTTGCCCGTGAAATCATAGGCAAGGCCCAGGCGCGGGGCGAAATTGTTGTAATCCGGGTTGTACAGACTGCTGGGGCCGCCGGGGCTGCCGATTTGGACCTCTGTGCCACCATTGGCGGCGGTCATCTGATAGAAGAGGTTATTCCGCTCGTGTACCACCCCGAAATAGTCCCAGCGCATCCCGTAGTTGACCGTAAGCCGTTGGGTCCAGCGAAATTCGTCCTGAATGTAGAGGCCGTGATTGTTCTCTATGGTGTGGCGCAAAGTATTGCCCTGCGCAAGGTCCCCGCTGGCGGGAATTCCTTCTAGGAAGGTGGTGAGGGAACCCTCACCAGTTGCCGACGAGTCCGTGGCGCCCGGTACCGGCGAGAAGCCTAACTTGCCGCGAAAGGTGTTGTCCTGGATGACTTGAATGGTCGTACGACGGAACTCATAGCCAAATTTCACATCGTGGCGGCCGGCCTTCCAAGAATAATTGTCGATGAAGTGCCAGTTTGAGTCCACACGCGAGCGCGGCACGGACTCCGTTGCCCCGATTGGCGAAAAACCCGAAACGGTGGTCTCGGGAAGGCCGAAATCATAAGGATTGGTAACACCCGTATCAATTCCAATGGAATTTGGGTCGAAGCTTCGGTCCTCCGGGAAAAACCCCTCAGCAAAACGGTTCCAGCCCAGACGGGCCTCGTTAACCTGGGATGGATTCACATTCTTGACGTAAGAGATGGAAACCAGTTGAACCCGCGTGGGCACCACCGTGTTGAAGCCCGGCAAAAGACCAGCGGCGAGCTGCGCGAAGGGGAAGCTCTGGGTGCTATTCCCATAATAGTAGCGGCCCGTCAGCAAACCTGAGGCAAAGTTCTGATCAATTTTTCCAATCAGACTGTCGACGTCGTTGTAGAAGTGGGTAGCAGTGGAAAGGTTGTTGACACCGTTGTTGCAGCCCGAGTCTTCCGATCCGACCAGCGAGGGGCCGAAAGTACCCGGGATATTTGGCGCGGGGTAAGGATTTCGGGCCAGCAGCGCAAGCGTGACGGGGTTCACCGTGCCGCCGCCCGCAGTTATCGCCGCCTCATCGGCTGCGATCTGCGCGGGGTCGGGCACGCAGCTGGTTCCACCCTGTGCGCCAGTTTCGCGTTGTCCCTCGTAGTCGAAGTAGAAGAACGTATGGTCCTTCACAATTGGGCCGCCGAGCGCAGCTCCGAACTGATTGTTATGGAACGGATTCTCGCCGCCGACGTTGTTGAAGTAATTGCGCGCGCCCAACTGATCCGTGCGCAGGTATTCCAAAGCTGAGCCGTGCAGTTTGTTGGTACCGCTCTTGGTCACAATGTCGATCACAGCGCCGCTGTTCCGTCCATATTCCGCCTCATAGTTGGAAATCACCTTCAGCTCCGCAATGGCATCAAGCGGCAGAATGGTCGCTGGATCGCCAAACACGCCGGCTTCGTTGATGGCGGGGTCGTTGCGGAATCCGTCGTTCATATCCGTCCCGTCAAGCAGGAAGTTGTTCGAACGGCCCCGCGAGCCATTCATGGAAAAGGTTCCGTAAGAGCCGGGAGAGTCTGTAATCTGGTCCGGCGATCCAGCCACGCCCGGATTCATGAAAATCAGTTTCTGATAGTCGCGTCCGTTGACCGGGAGGGACTCGATCGTCTCTGAGGTCAAGGTACCGCCAATCTCGGTGGAGGTCGTTTCCACCTGGGGCAAGAGATCACCCAAGACTTCCACCTTGGTCGACACCTGGCCCGCCTTCATCGTCGCGTTCACGCGGCGCTCGGATGAGCTACATCCACGACGACCCCGGTGGTTTCAAAGGTTTGAAACCCGGTCAGCGTGATGGTCACGGTATAAGTGCCGATGGGGAGTTCGGGCAGAGCGTAGCTGCCGTCGGCGCTGGTTTGGGTGGTGCGTGTCAGGCCTGTGCCTGCGTTCTTCACGGTCACGGTGGCGCCTGCCACAACGGCACCCGAGGGGTCGGTTACGGTGCCCAGAATCGTGCCGCGGAAGGTTTGCGCCGTGAGGCTTACGGCAGTCAGCAACACAAACGCCAGAAGGATGCGCGCTCTCATAGAGTCTCCTTGAAACTGATCATTTTTTCGGGGAGTGAAATGTCGTTGCGGGATGCCGAATTTACGGCTGTTTCCCAGGAGGCGTGCAATTCCTTAGTTACTAATGAGATGCAACCGCCCCAACCGCAAACCAAACATTATCGAAAGCCGATCCCAAGAGTCAACCATGGAGTTGTGATACGAGCCATAGATATTACGAATGGGGCAATCGAAGGTAATGTGTCGAAACGATTCGACGTGAGGGAAAACGAGTACCGAGCATTGAGTACCGAGTCGCGGTTGCCGGTAACAGTGAACTTCGGTCGTTGGCCCGCTCTTCGGCGAGCCCTCGCCTAGTACCAGACATTCGAGCACTCGTTACTTGCTACTCAGCACTCGGTTCTGCGTTTAGAAGGTGATCGCCACACCGCCGCGCACCGAGCGGGCGGATTGAACGAAGTAGACCGTCTGGCCATCCTGTCCGATTACCGGGACGTAGCCCTGGGCCAGCAGGTTGCGCACATCCAAAAGCGCTTCCATGTGAGCTGGCAGGAAGCCAAGAGTCGGGATGGGCTGGCGGATGAACAGGTTGAGGTAGGGATCGCTCTGTCCGGGAGAGGCGTTAAACATATCAACGGGAGTAAGCGCGGGTCCATTGATCCAACGATAGGAAGCAACCCAACGGGTGTGGGTGCGCTTGAACTTGCCGCTGAGTTTGGCGGACACGGCCTGGCGGCGCTCGGTGGCGATTGCCTGCTCGGCGTCCTGAATATCGACGCCGGACTTGGTGAGATCGAGCACATTGCCGCAGGCATAGTCCAATGTCGCAGTGAGGTCGGAGCGCAGTTTGCGCTCGAGTACTAAGCGCAGGCCCTCGGAGCGCAGCGTGCCGCCGGTGTAGGTGAAGGTGCCGGAGTACACATCGGGCAGAAGCGATCCGCTGGCGGCGGTTACTGCCCCGGCGCCGAGTAGGGCTGTGTTATCGACCTCATCCTCAAATACAGCGAGTTGCGCATTGGTATTGCCCAGCCGCTGCGAAACGTTCAGTTCCTGGTGCCGGGCGCTTTCGAGCTTGGTGGAGAAGTTGTCTACGCTGACGCGAGGATCGGTCTCGTAGATCTCGGACGGCATGGAGTCGAAATCCTGCTCTTGCCGCGAATAGGGCAGAGACGTGGCGTAAGCATAGCCGACGATGGTATTGGGCGAGACGTGCACGTCCAACGAACCGTAGGGACGGAATGCAGTCATGCGTCCGAGAAATTGAATGGTCTGCAATTCGCTGCCGAACTTCAGTTCGACCATATTGCCAGCTGTCAGATCCTCGGCGGCGCTGAACCCCACAGCTTGCAGGGACGCGTTATGAAGATTCGGATCCGAGGGCGCGAAACGGTGGACGACGACACCCATTGAAGGGCCGGAGCCATCGGGCAGAGGATGGGAGTAAGTGCCGCGAATTACCCCAGCGGGAATGCTGTCGCCGTAGCCGACGTTGCCGCTGAGGGCCACGCGATCCGTGGAAAAAACGGAACGCTCCACGGAGAAACCGGTGCTCATATCGGAGCCGCTGCCGTAGCCTTCACCCACTGAGCCGGCGACGAAAGAGAGAGTGCCCTTTAGACCATGATCCTGTTTGTCGGCAGAGGCGGGGTCGTCGAAGACGCGAAGAACGGGACGATTGGCTACCGAGCGCAGCGTCCATTTCCAGTCGTCGTCATTGGGGGTGGTGCGCAACGGACCTATGCGCATTGCGTTCAGCAGAGTGGTAAGCCTGATATTGAGGTGAGTGTTCCCCCCGGAGTGCAGGGCGATCTTGTCCCGCCAGGCAGGCAGAAAAGACGCCGCCGAAACTTTAACGGAGTAGAAGCCGGGTGTGAGGTCACTAGCGTAGTAGAATCCCGCACCATCGGTGAAGACAGTGAGGGTTCTGGCAGCCGTACCGATAATCTCAACCACGGCACCCATTTGGGGAATGCCGGAGGAGTCGCGCACGTAACCGGAGATCCCCGCCGGCTTGTCGGCCGCCGCCCACACGGGAAGCGACATGGCAGCGATCACAGCCCAAATGCCGAGCCGGCGAATCTTCACTCCCACCCCCTGGGATTCAAACAGGCCGCTACTCTACCGCAAAAGTTGCGGAGGGATCAATGGTCTGTTTGGAGATGTTGTCGTTCACTTTAATGTCGATGCGATACACGCCCGGTTGCAGGTTCGCTAATGCTATCGACTTCTGCAGTGTCACTTGTTCCCCGACATTTCCCATCGTGTCGGTGGATTCGGTCTTCTGCACTACAGGTTTGTTGGTCGCAAGGTTGACGATGTCGTACTCGAACGTGGCGGATGGTTTGTGCGTTTTGTCGTCAACACCGAGATTGTAGACTTGCATCCAGAAGTTCGCCTTCTGGTCGCGAGTCCGCTTAAACAAGGCAGGCTTGCCATCGGCGGGAGCAACGCGTGGGCGAACCTTGGTCACACCGATCACGAAACTGCCGGTGCTCACGTCTTTTGTGGGAACCGGCTCCATCTGATCGGCGACGATTAGAGAAGACGTTGACAGCTTGTCGTCGGAGTATTCCGGGACAACGATGCCGCGGCTCCAGAGGCCTTTGCGGTCACCGTTGACATCTTTTACCGCGATTTCAACCTTGTAACGGCCGGGACGCAGCGGTAGCGCCTTCCAGTAGACCGAAGAATTTTCCGCCGTGCGGGGCAGAAGTTCCGCGGGAACGTCGACTTGCGCCGTGTCTTCGAAGGTCTGCACGATTCGGCCGGTCAACGTGCTCACGCGTCCGAAGATGTTCACTGTGCCGCGTTGCACTCCGTCTTTATTGTTGAAAGTGATGTCGCGGTATTTGATCTGAATCGTCACTGGCACCAAAACCGTGTCGCCTGTCACTTTCACGTAGTCAGTGCGCACGTCAAAGGGCATCAGATTGGTGAGCAGCTTGGTATTGACCACTTCCTCCAAATCCTTGAACTTAACCGGAGGCGGCGCTTGCAGCTTAGCGAACTGCTCCAGGCGATCGAATTCTTTCGATTGCAAATCCTGGCTGTCGGGTCCGGCGCCAAGCTGCTCCAAACCTCCACTGCTGAAGCGAGCCGCTTTGTTTGACATGCCCATCTGCTCATACAGCGTAAGACCGGCGTTAGGCGTGTACTTCAGCGCGTCCTTTTCGGAGCGGTCAAGCGTCATGTGATAGTCGCCGCACATGCAGGTGTCGACGAATTCGATGATGACTTCCTGGCCGATGCCTTCGAGATACCGATAGCGCCAATCTTCGAAGGGGAAGGTTGAGGTCTCGCCGCCGCCTTCTTCGATGGGACGCTCGTAGGTGCCGCCGGAGGGATGGGAGTCGATTTCATCCGCTGGGCCGTACATAATATAGATACGGCCGCGATCGGTTTTCCATCCGGGGATGCCGGCGGCGAAGTGCTCGTTGGAGTAGGCGATGCGGCGGTAGTGCTCTTCTTTGTATTCGTTCTCTTCGGTATCGGGAGTTGGGTCGCGGCGCTGCCAGAAGGCTTCAATAAAGTTGTCGCGCTCTTCGTCGTTGGAGAGCTGTTTGAAGGCGGCGCGTTCTTCGTCGGTGATGATCCAGACCACGTCCTCATTCAGCCACTTCTTGTAGGTCTTGCTCAATTCGACATTTAGAGCGCGCTTCTGCTGTTTCTTTTGCTTCTCGTTAGGCTTGCGCTTGAGGGGATCGGTGGTGTCGGCAGGCTGCGCTTGAGAATCGGTCGTGGAGGGGGGCGTTGAGGCCGATTGCGGGGAGGATGAGCCTTTGTCACTTTGGGCTGGGGCTGGCACGGCAAAACCCGCGGCAACCGCCAGAATTGCGATACACGACCAGCAACGCAAACCAACCCGGACCATGAGAGGAACTCCTGCGACGGTGATACTTCGACCCATTATTTTAGGCCCCAAGGCTGTCGAAAGCAAGGTTAAGTCGCGCTAATAAGCTTAAGTAAAACGGGGGTTACGCACGCTGCCATGAGATTGGAAGCGGGGAGGGTGGCGGCGAGTTGCCCAGAGTGGAATTAACCGGTCCCGCGCACAGAGAACCTGTCTATTGTCGCGCCGTACCTCTCGCCCACTCCGCCCAGTGAGCCAGATATGCCTGCTCATGTTCGCGGAACTCCGACTCGCTCGGGCCACCCCACCCTGGCTCGTTTGCGATGTCTGAAAGAGCGCGGACTGCGTAGAAGCGAACTTCCTCGTCGGGGTCTTCCAATGACGGGCCGAGGAACCCGACGCTAGCCGGGCTGGCTATGTGCCACAGCGCCTCAGCAGCGGCCTTGCGAGCAGGACTGGTCGCCAAGCCGCAGAAGCTTTCCGAGAGCGAACAGTGTTTCTGGCCCACTAGCAAAGTTTGCGACGGCCAGCGTAAGTGTATCGCGTTCGTCACGAGACAAGTTCGAGCCGAGCAGCAGTTCGACCGCTGAATCAACCTGTAAGGCGTCCCCGCGCGATATCAGTTCGGCTTGGATGCGATACTTAATATCTGGCTGAGTAACGGTGCCAAGCGCCAGGCGCAGAGATGACATAAACGATTCGACGAATCTTCTCTTGACACAGTAGAATGCCTTTGAGCGGGTCAGTTTATGACTTTCGACAATCACAACACGCGAGAGGAATTGCTGGAAGCTGTGGCCGACAGGAACAGCGAAGTTCGGTTAAGTTGAAAGGAGTTTCGCTAGGGGTTCGCTTTCAGGGTACTAAAGTGCAGGGGACTCAAGCCACTCTAGCAGAAATTATTTCAATACTTGAAAAAATCGACAGATTTACGTGTAATACTACGTGTAATACAGATGTAGCAGGCACATAGCGGCTTGAGAGTAAACAGGGATCATTGAAAGGATTTTGGAGGCGGCGGTGGTTGGATTCGAACCAACGGATCGGGTGTTCCCGTGGATGGTTAGACCCGACCGGGCGATTATAAATCGCCTGCATTAGACCACTCTGCCACACCGCCGACAAATAAAAAGGGAGCCAACGTTTCGCATCGTGTGGTCTTGGACACCGCTCGATGGGCACCTAGCGTTAGCTCTTTTTCAACTCGGGGCCTTGAATGTTATGGAAACATTCTTGGCCTCGAATGTTTCCTATTCTAACACCCCGCCTTATTAGCCCTGTCAAGGGAAATCTAACTGTGAAGAGTGGGTAAGTGTTCCCGAAACTACTGTGGAAAAAGGGGCTTAGAATCCACAGGCTGCTTTGGTGTAAAATCGCTGAGTGCCGAAAGTAGACAAAGAAAAGTTCGACGCACTGCTTACGCGATTACTGAAAGCTAAACCTGCCCCGAAATCCTCGATAGAGTCCAACAGGAAGAAAAAACTTGGGAAGATAATACCTGCCCGAGAGGAAGCGCAGCGCAATTAGCCTGTAGAGCGCTGCCTGAAGCCTATTCTGAGTTGCTCCCTACATTGAACGGCAAATTGCCGGGCGGGAGCAGTTTGAAGTGGCTGTTGTATGCGTCTCTAAATTGATCGAGGATTTCGAAGCGCTCAAGAACCGGAACAAGGTTCTTGGGGCTGATTACATTAGCGCGATTATCTGGAACAACGTATATGGACTTTCCCTTGACTGGATCAAAGGGAGATTCCACCAACCGCACGCCAGGGCGTTTAGCATTTGGCAGTGCGTAAATAGAAAACTCGGTTTGCATGAGACGCAGGAAATCGCTCCACGCCATCTCTGGGAGAGGACTATGCGGCTCTAGCCACTTCGACTTCAGTGTTGACATCTGGGAAGAGTGGGAGCGTTTCTATTCGATCTGGTGGTAGCTTTTCGAATCGCTCTTTCACATCTTGCGGGGCCGGAGAACGATAAAGGTTTTCAAAATTATTGTGTTTCTCTGCGAATGTGACTTCGTCCTGCAAAATCTCAAATATGATGCTGCGGGCCGTATCGTAGTCGTCTGCGACTGCTACATTGCCAGTTTCGAGGCATTGTGCAACGTACCCTTTTTGATCTCTCTCGATGAGCACTCTGAGAACCGCCATTGGTATTACCCCTGAAACTATTGTCGAATTGGAGTATACCGCAGCGCACCTTACGAAAGTAACGACATCTTGGGGTTACCTAATTGAGCAATTTATTCTGGTGCTCCCTCGGCTGTCAAATTGACAAATGGCATAGGTTTCGCCTGAGCCATCCGAGAGAGCGTCTCTTCGAACCGATTCGGATTTTCTCTTCGGTTGAATCGGTACTCGAACTCCGACAAATAACGTTGAAGATGCTTTATCGAGATGCGATGGAAGTTTCCGGTGATTCCGCGCTTCACAAGTGAGAACGAATTTTCCACGGTGTTTGTGTGCACATCTCCGCGCACATAAACGCGGTCCTTGTGTTTGATCCGTTTGTGCGCGGTGTTGTGAAATTTCGTGAACTCGAAATTGTAGGCGGGATTCTCATCAGTAATGATTGCCTCAACATCTTTGTCCACATGCTCCGCGATAATGTCATAGATCGTGTTCGCTTTCGCGTCTTTCGCGTGGACGAAACGGAGAGGACCGCCGCGCTGTCGTAAGCCAATCACGACTTCTTTGTTCTTATACCTGTCAGCTATTTTCGTTTTTCCGCCGATGTAGGTTTCGTCTACTTCGACGGTGCCAGACAAAAAAGGGCGGTCTGTTTCCTCCATCGCTTTGCGGATTCTGTGCGCGAGATACCACGCGGTTTTGTAGCCTGTGTCCAAGTGACGTTGCAACTGCTTTGCGCTGATTCCTTTTTTTGCATCCACGATGATTGAGAGCGCCATGAACCATTTTGTCAGAGGCAGGTGTGTGTCATGGAAGATCGTGCCCGATGTGGCAGTGAACTGCTGTTGGCAACTAGGTTCGGAACACTGATAAATCTTGCGGTTTGGCTGTTTCGTCGTAGGCGAAGTGTACTGCTTTACTTCGGCACTTCCGCACGTCACGCAACGAACTCCATCGGGCCAGCGAAGTTTCGCTAGGTACTCAATGCACTCGTCATCATTCTTGAAAGTCTTGTGAATGTCTATCAGGTTCATGGCAGCCTCTCGAACTGCCATTATTATCCCCTAAACACAGAACTGTGTCAAGGGAATAATCGTCAACGATTCCGTCTTGGGTATCCCCCGCGCCCGAACTAGAACCAGCATTTTGTCGGATGGCGACGTGGCAGGCGAGGACAAGGCACGCCCGAGCACCGCAGCGGCGGCTTCGACTGGGCCCTGTTCACTTGGGAAGACATAGGCATCCGCGGCGGGCAGCAGGGGGAAGTGCCTGTCTGTGAAAACAAAAGTCGCCCCCTGTTCCTTAAGAAATACCAGCCCGCGCCCTGCTGCCACGCCTGGATACCCGACGAACTGGTCTGGCGTATAAAACTGTATCGTGATGTGGTCGGGGCAGCTCCCCTTGATGCGACCCTCGATTTCAGCCTCGGCTCGATACAGGGTCGCCGGGATCGCCCGCCCGTCTACGGCGATTTTAGCCTTACCCGCTTCTCTTATAGAGCGCACGTCGGCGATGGCCACGACGTCGGAGTCCCATACCAGACTCGCTAGACTGAACGACTTGGCTGGATATGCGAAGCACGCTATGGAGCACGCTGCTAGGGTGGACGCGAGGGCTGTGAATCGCAAATGAGATTTCATTGTGGTGGTTGCGGTGGCGCATAGGTCTTGTCAATGACGAGCTTTCCTTCGTAAAGCCGACGAAGCGATGGTCGAGGTCGCGCAGTTCGTACGACCCGGTCATTACATCGGCGGGAATGGTGTGGCCGTCGGCGTCGGGAGTTTGATTACGAATCAACTGGCCCACGTCGAGCCACAGTTGTTCGCCGGGCTGAAGCAGCTTCTCCACGCGGTATCGCCCCTGGCCTCCATTATAGAAGAGCGTGGCTTGTGCCCGCGTTTTCTCCGCGCCGCCGTTCCCAGTAGTGATGAGTGTGTTGTGGTTTGTGTCAGCGTGCCACATGCTACCCGCGAACAGGCGATTTGTGCCCTCGATGAACGGCGTTTGCAGGCCATAGCGGCCAGTCTTGTCGTAGGTGACGGCCACAGCGACCAGATCGCCGCTGCGCCCTGCATAGCCCAGAGAAACGGCACCCCATGAAGTGCTGGCGAAGGATTCCAGTGCGAGGAAGCCGTTGGCTCTGTCGCCGGCGCTGGGTGCTCATTTCCACTTTGGGCAAATGCATTCAAGAAAGTAACTGGCAGAAAAACGGCAGCGAGGCAGAAGGAAGTTGCGATGCGGTACATAAGCCGCGCCCTCCGATGCTTTGGAATACCCGGACTCGGCCCAGAAACTAAGTCGGCATAATAGCGCAGAATGGATGAATGTCAAGTGCAAAGTATGTGAATGTGGTTAGCGGACGATGCATGTGCCCCGAGTGCCGTTAGCAAACGAAATGTCCTCTGGGCGGGCGGCCTGCTCGGCTATAATGCCGTGTTCGGGCAAACTCCTCGGCTCCTGAAATTCCCGGTGCTCCTCAAGTTGGCTGTGGCTGGAACTTTCCTGCCTGCAGGATCGTACCAATAGGAGTGTCCGTCGGAGCGGGATCCGGACTACGGCGGAAACGATGAAACCCTGGAAAAAAATCGCGATTGGGGCGGGGGTGGTGGCAGGGCTGGCCATCATCGTCGGGATCACCGTTCACCAGAGCGGCAAGAACGTGGTCACGGTGCAAACCGGAAAGGCGCAGCGCGAGGATTTGTCGGCCGTGGTGAGCGGCTCGGGCGAGATCAAGCCTAAGACGTACGTCAACATCGATTCAAACGCTTTCGGCAAGATTACGCATTTATTCGTCAGAGAAGGTGATCGCGTCAAGAAGGGACAGATCCTGGCGCAACTGGAGAACGTGCAGTCCTCGGCGGACGTGAACGCGAATGAGGCTTCGCTGGAAGCTGCCCGGACCGATGCGCTGGCGGCCGATGCGGGACTGAAAACATCGGAGGCGGATTTGCGCCGCGCGCAGGCGGATTACGACCGCAACAAGCTGGACTGGGAGCGCGCGCAGAATCTATTTAAGGATGGCTTGATCGCGAAATCGGATTTCGACAAGAGCAAAGACATGTGGGAGACGGCTGATGCCGGGCTGGTGCAGGCGCAGGCGCGCGTGGCGCAGGCCAGGGCGCAGAAGGACTCGGCCGATAAGCGCGTGACGCAGAATCAAGCAACGCTAACGCGGTATGCCGATGTGTTATCCAAGACGACTTACGCCGCACCGTTCGATGGCGTCATCACGAATTTGCCGGTACGCGAGGGCGAGACGGTCGTGATCGGCATTCAGAATTCGCCGGGGAGCACGCTGATGACGCTGGCGGACATGTCGGTGATTACGGCGGAAGTGAAAATTGATGAGACGGATATTGTGAATGTCCGGCTCGGGCAACCAGCGGAAGTGAGCATCGATGCGATTCCGCGCCAGGTTTTTCATGGAACGGTGACAGAGATAGGAGACAACGCGATCGTGCGCTCTACCGGGGTTGCTACTTCTCAGCAGACTGCGCCCAGCGAGGAAGCGAAGGACTTCAAAGTGGTCGTGACTCTGAACGATCCGCCGGCGGATTTGCGCCCCGGGCTTTCCACTACGGCGAAGATTACAACGGCTTCCCGGAGCAACGCGTTGGCCATTCCCATCCAGACGCTTTCGGTTCGCACCAAAGGGCAGCTGGAGCAGGAAAAATCGAGTCCGGGATCAGTTCACGCGGCTGGTCCGGCGCCCAAAGAAGTGGCATCCAACAGTAATAGCAATAAGAACGCGGACGTACAGGGCGTTTTCGTTATTCGCAACAAGAAGGCCGAGTTCGTCCCGGTGACGACGGGGATCAGTGGAACCAGCGATATTGAAATCCTGAGCGGGTTGCGCGACGGGGATGAGGTGATTACAGGGAGTTACAAGGTTTTGCGCACGTTGCGTTCCGGCAGCAGCGTCAAGATCGATAACTCTGTGCCCAAGAAGGACGAAAGTTCATCGTGACCTTCGGCCGAATCATTCGTCCAAGGAAGGACCGGCGCTGTAAAGGGTTAACCCGGAGCGCGGGTCATAGCATCGTTGCGGCAGACGGGCACAGAGTCGAAATTTAACTCGGAGAACGCAGTGGCAACGGAGCAGGAGAAGAACATGGCAACCGCCGAAGTCCTCAGCATGCCGCAGAACAGGACCGGAGCTGCGCCGCAGTCGTGCATGATCGCGGCAGTGGATCTGTGGAAGACCTATGACATGGGGTCGGAGCAGCAGGTGCATGCTTTGCGTGGAGTCAATCTGCGCATCGAACGCGGCGAGTACGTGGCCATCATGGGCCCCTCGGGCTCGGGGAAATCGACGTTGATGAATCTGATCGGCTGCCTGGACACTCCGACCAAAGGCGAATACTGGCTGAACGGCAACCTGGTGAGCGAACTGGACGACGACGAACTGGCGCGCATTCGAAACAAAGAGATTGGCTTCGTATTCCAAACTTTCAACCTTCTGGCCCGCGCTACCGCGCTTCACAATGTAGAACTGCCGTTGATTTATGCCGGAGTTGCGACCGAGGACAGGATCGAACGCGCGAAAGCTGCACTTACCGCTGTGGGCATGGGATCGCGCATGACGCACAAGCCCAACGAGCTCTCAGGCGGACAAAGGCAGCGCGTGGCAGTGGCTCGCGCCCTGGTGAACAAACCTTCCATCATCCTGGCGGATGAGCCGACGGGGAATCTGGATTCGCAAACCGGCAGTGAGATTATGGCGCTGTTCGACCGCCTCCATGCGGAGGGAAATACGATCGTGCTGGTCACGCACGAGCATGACATCGCTGAGTATGCGCATCGGGTGATCCACATTAAAGACGGCTTGGTCGAGCGCGATGAGCGCAAGAAATAGCGCGGATTTTCCTCGAAGCATCAAGTCCAGCTCGCCGCCGATTTAGCAACCTCCGGCATCCGCATTTCGGCAGCCATTTTGGTTGCCACAACTACCTGATTGCGCCCTCCGCGCTTGGCTTCATAGAGTGCGGCATCCGCAGTGGCCATCAATTCTTTCGGCGACGTGCCGTGTTGGGGAAATGCGGCGACTCCAATGGAGAAGGTAATCATGCCCAAAGACTTTCCCTGGTGCATGATGGTCAAATCCCGCATCTTCGCGCGCAGCCGCTCGCCGCGCCCGCGCGCACCTTCCTGATCGGCTGTCGGAAGGATAATTACAAATTCTTCCCCTCCGAAACGGCATACGAAATCCTCCGCTCTCACGTTCTTCAGCAGTAGTGCTGCGGTTTCGCGCAACACGGTATCACCCGCATCATGACCGTAGGTATCGTTGAAGCCCTTGAAGTGATCGAGGTCCAGCATAAGAATGCCGAGCGATTGGCCAGCGCGCCCGGCGCGGCGGATTTCGCGCTCCAGAATCTCCTCCAGATAGCGCCGGTTGTAAAGACCGGTGAGGGCGTCGCGAACCGACTGCATGCGCAGTGCCTCGCGTAGGCGAATGTTGGCGATGGACAAACCCACGTGCCCGGCAAACGTAGTTTTAAAGGACAGCTCGGAGGAGTCCATCTGCGGAACTTCGTCCGTAGTTTGAAAATGCAGGACGCCGAGAGTTTCGCCTTGCGCCATAATCGGCACGCACAAGTAAGTTCCGTCCAACCCTGCCGCGTGTGTGCAACGGGCGGTTGTGTCGCCCGCCACCACAAAGTGCGGATGCCCGGTTCGCAACGCCCAGCATTCAGAAGGTTCAAATTCCTGCGCGGGTATGACGCATTCTGCCCACGAACCGATTACCTCGGCCGCGGTGCGTGCGCCGTTCAGGATGGCCAGAGTGCCGCGAACAAAGGGGAAGATTTTCGGAGCGTAGCCGAGAGCTGCGGAGAAAACTTCGTCTCGGCTGATACAGCTTTGCAGCAGCTCCCCCATTTTGGCCAGCATCGTCGCGCGTTCCGAACGCTTCTGCAGTTCGGACACCATCTTTTCATTCTGCAGATCGAGTTCGTTGCGGGCAAAGTCCTTCTCGATCATTTCCTCCTGCAGGCGGGTATTGGCGTCCTCCAACTGCATGGTGCGTTCGAGAATCTGCTCTTCGAGAAGCTTCTGATTTTGCTTCTGGCTCTCGATGTCGGTGCAGGTGCCGATCCATTTCACAATTTCCCCGGCGTCGTTGCGGGTAGGACGAGCACGTAGCAGGAACCAGCGATATTCGCCATTTTTGCCCCGCAGACGATACTCGAGATCGTAGGGCACTCCTGTAAGCAATGCGTGTTCCAGCTTTTCCTGGCGCGCGGCTTTGTCGTCTGGATGTACCACGGCGTCCAGCCAGCCCATGCCACCGAGTTCATTGATGGTCACCCCGCCGTAGTCGATCATGTAGCGATTGCAGTAATCGACATTGCCTTGCGCGTCGGAAGTCCAGATGAGTTGCGGAACGGCGTCAGCCATGGTGTGGAAGTACGATTCCTTCTGCAGCCGCGCATTCGCGTCCGCCAATTGGGTGGTCCGCTCCAGAACTTGCTCTTCGAGAAGCCTCTGGTCTTCCTTCTGGTTTTCGATGTCGGTGCAGGTCCCGATCCACTTCGTAATTTGACCAGCCTCGTCCCGGATGGGGCGCGCCAATAGCAGAAACCAGCGAAAAGCCCCGTCTTTCCGGCGCAGCCGGTACTCAAGATCGTACGGCTCCCCCCTGCGCAGTGCCGTTTCCCACTTCGCCATGCGAGCGGCCAAGTCATCGGGATGCACTACGGATTTCTTCCACCCGGGACCGCGGAGTTGATCCAGCGTCAGCCCGGTGTAATCCAGGGTGTACTGGTTGCAGTAATCGATGTCGCCATCGCCATCGGAAGTCAGGATGACGTGGGGAACGGCGTCCGCCATGCGGTGAAAGTACTCTTCTTGGTGCAACCGCGTGTTCGCGTCTTTCAATTGCGTGGTCCGCTCAAGCACCTGCTGCTCAAGAGTCTCTTGACTTCGTTTCTGGTTTTCGATGTCCGTGCAGGTACCAATCCAGCGGGCGATTTCTCCCCCTTCATTGCGAATAGGGTTGGCTCGCGCCAGAAACCAGCGGTAGGTGCCATCCTTTCCTTGCAAACGATAGTCAACATCAAATCCCTGCCCCGTGCGGACGGAAGTTTGCCACTCCTCCACCGCCGCCGGGAGATCATCGGGATGGATGGCGTCGGCCCAGCCTGAACCTCGGACTTGGTCGATTGTCCGTCCGACTTCGTCGATGCGCCGATTTACGTAGTCGATTTGTCCTTGCGGATCCGCAGTCCAGATGATTCCGGGGACGGCATCCGTCATGGTGCGAAAGTACTGTTCCTCCCTCAAGCGCAGGTTGGTGTCGGCCAATTGCTTGGAACCTTCGAGAACCCGCTCTTCCAGAATCTTCTGGTTTTCTTTCTGACTTTCGATATCGGTGCAGGTTCCGAACCATTTCGCAATAGCGCCCGTGGAATCACGCAGCGGATTGGCGCAGACGAGGAAACAGCGGTAATTTCCTTTTTGGTTGCGAAACCGTGTCTCGGTGCGGTAGGGCAATCCGGTGCGCTGCGCTTCCTCCCACTTCGATCGACAGTCTTTCAAATCGTCGGGATGTACGGCGGCAGTCCATCCTACGCCGCTGGTTTGCTCGAGGGTCAGCCCGCTGTAGTCCAGCCATTTCTTGTTGGAGAAGTCGGTCGAGCCGTCGGGGTTGGCAGTCCAAATGATCTCAGGAATCGTCTCCGCCAGCGTGTGGAAATACGACTCGCTTTCCTGAAGCGTTCGCAGATCGCTGCGATGTAGCACCAGAAAGCGATCGATAAAAGAAGAAGCGATGGCGCCGCCCAGAACAAAAAAACTAGCGATGGTAATCGCCGCCACTCCGACCGTGGACACGCTGATTGAGTTGGTAAGGTCGACAGCAGCGCCAGAGGAGCGAAAGGTCGCCGCCCACATCCCCACGTAATGCGTCAACGGGATCGCGCTACCCATGACGAGGGCACTGACGATCTTCTGCCAGTTTGTTTTCCGTTGGTCCCGCACTCGAAAAGTCAGCTTGAGGGCGATCAAGGAAATCAAGACTGCCAGCAGGACGGAGCACAGAACAATTCCGGGATCATAGACGATTACAGCCGGACAGCGTATTGCTGCCATGCCGATGTAGTGCATGGCAGCGATGCCGAGCCCCATAACCAACGCACCTGCAAGTTCCCGTCCCAGCTTCTCAGGATGGCTTACGACAAAAAGTGCTACGCCGGAGGCAAAAATCGCAGCAAGAAGCGACAGGACGACAGTGAGGACGTGGTAGAGGATGGGCATGGGCATGGTTAAGGCGAGCATGCCCACGTAGTGCATCGCCCAAATCCCGATGCCCATGGAAATACTGCCGCCAGCCAGCCATATCGCGCGGACACGGCCACGGGTGGAAGACACCCGCCCCGCCAAATCAAGTGCGGCATAGGAAGATACCACCGCTAGAACGATGGACAGTGCCACCAATCCAAGGTTGTAACTACCGTGTATTGTGACGTTTGCACTCATCTACCGGCGATGCCATTAGGGCTGACCGCAGGTTTGGGAAGGCTCCGCCCACGAGCCTGCAGGTCCACGTTTATTCCATCGGCAGGTTGTCAATTTTTCCATGTTAGAAGTCGCTTAAACCAGGCTGCGGTGGAGAACTTCGATAGGTGGCATCCGGTAAGAAGAGTCCGCCACAGGTAGCGCAGAGGAATGCGGAATGCGAAGGATGAAGCGATGCCGCTCTACTTTAGAGCAGTAGCATCTGCCGGTCGTGCCGGGCCCGCAAGGAAGAAATTGTGATCGTAAAGATTGCGGTACATGAGTCCGGCGATTTCGGCCGCTTTGGGACCAAATGTGGGCCGGCCTCCCTCCAGGAAAACTACAACCACGATGCGCCCGACGCTGGTGTTAGCGTAAGAAGCAAACCAGCCGAAGCGGGTGCCATCATGAGAGCAGGTTCCGGTTTTCCCGAGGATTTCTTCTTCGTTGAAGTTCAGGCCTAAACGGCGCGCCGTACCGTATTGCACCGCGCCTGCCATGCCTAGGGAGATTTCTGGAATGAGCGGCTTGATATCGAGTTGGCGCTTTATACGAGGCTGAAAGTTTGCGATTTCTTCGGAAGTGGTTGGGTGTTGTAGGTAGTAAAGCGTGCCCCCGTTGGCGATCGCGGAAACCATTGCGCCCAATTGCAGCGGCGTCATGGAAACGCCTTCCCCGAAAGAACACATCTTGCCCACGCCGCCGAGTTTGTCGGGAATCACCTCGTCCGGATAAGTGCCGAGTTGCTCGCCGGGAATGTCATAACCTGCCAACTCACCCAACCCATACTCATGAGCATAGTAGGCGACCTTCTCGAACCCCAGTTTGCGGCCTAGGGCTTCAAAGTAAGCATTGTTCGAGTGCGCAAGGGCCTCGGTGAGGTTCATGCGGCTGCGGCCACCGAGAGAAACTTCGGTTTCGCGCGAGATCAGGCCTTCATTCAAAGCGGCCAACGCTACCGAGAGCTTGATCGTGGAGCATGGCTGCGCACCGCTGGAGAGAGCCAGCCTCTGGTTCACCATGGCAAGGATGCGGCCGCTGGTAGGTTCGATTGCGACCACGGTACCGTTCATGTTGCCGAGCGCATCGATGGCCGCCTGGCGCACAACAGGATCTTCGCCTTCGGTACTATCGCCGGACGTGAGTCCATCGGCGAAGGAGCTCATGTAGAAACGTTCGCGATAGATGTGATGACGTGTGCGGGCCGACGTTCGCGTGACGGTGGTGGGACTGGCAACGGTTCTTGCTGCGACGTGACTGCTTGTGTCGCGACTCCTGGCCAGATGGCGCATTCGGCGCCGGGTATGCTGGCTCTCGCTTACCTTCGAAGTCGATTTCGGCTTGCCATTCAGAGTTCGCGGGTTGACGTGCGCCGCCCAAAGTGCGGGTGAAAGTAGAAGTCCACTAACGATTGCAACCAGACGAAAGAAACGCGATCCCAACTTGGACATCGTGGCCCAACCCTCTGAAATTTTTCGGAATAGCTATAAACTCTGATGCACGACGTTTGCCAGCTCAGCCCCAGACTCGCACGAAGCAGCCAACTTCGCGATAGTACGGGAGTTATGGTTCATAAGCAATAACAAAGTTGTTTTCGACCCAAAAACGAAGTGCGCATTAAACCCCTGGAAAAGAAGAACTTAATCGAGTTTTGACTCAGTGTTACGACCTAGGTAACCGGTTACCCGGTTACTGAAAAGATACGGTACTGTGGCGCAAAAGTTTTCTTATCAAGGTTCAGAGTTTCAAAGGTTCGGACGGGTAGCTTTCTGTTTTTGAAACTTTGCCACCTTGAAACTTTGAAACCCGGCTCATCACATCACTTCATTCCTTTTGCGCAGGAAAGCTGGAACGTCCAGATCTTCCTGCTCGAAGTTCGCGACCATTGCGCTGCGCATGCTTTCAAGCGAGATCACTTCTGCGCTCGCCCGCGATGCTGCGACCGGCGAGGCTTCAGCCGTTTGTTCCGCCATCGTCGCTTCCGAAATCGTTGCTTCCGCCGCGGGTTCGGAGAAAGCTGTCGGCGAAGGCGCGCTGGGAAAATCCATGGCGTCGTCATGAGCTGATGCGAAGGAGGGATGAGCATCGAGTTTTCGACACTGGCTTCGCGGGACTTCGCGGAAACCGGTTGCGATCACGGTGATCTTCACCGAGTCCTTCATCTTCTCATCCATCACCGCACCGAAAATGATGTTGGCGTCCTCGTGTGCTGCGCCCTGAATAATGGAGCAGGCCTGCTGCACTTCGGCGAGTTTTAGAGAGGTCGATCCCGTGATGTTGATCAGGATGCCGCGCGCGCCGTCGATCGCGCCCGCTTCGAGCAGCGGCGAAGCGATCGCGCGCTGTGCCGCTTCATTGGTGCGGTTCTGGCCGGTAGCCGTGGCGGTGCCCATGACGGCATAGCCCATGCGCGCCATGATGGTCTTCACGTCGGCGAAGTCGCGATTGATGATGCCAGGGATCGTGATGATGTCGGAAATGCCTTGCACACCCTGACGCAGAATGTCGTCGGCGATACGGAAAGATTCGAAAAAGCCTGCATCTTCCGCCACCGCAAGCAGCTTTTCGTTGGGAATCACAATCGTGGTGTCGACCGACTCCATCAGCTCGGCAATTCCCTTCTCGGCTTGCGTCATGCGGCGCTTGCCTTCGAAGGAGAATGGCTTGGTCACAACCGCGACCGTGAGCGCGCCCATTTCGCTGGCTAGCGACGCGATGATCGGCGCGGCGCCGGTGCCCGTGCCGCCGCCGAGGCCGGTGGTTACGAAAACCATGTCGGCACCTTCGAGCGCTTCGATAATCTTGTCGGAATCCTCGAGCGCGGCTTTGCGGCCGACCTCCGGGTTCGCGCCTGCGCCCAGTCCATTCGTCAGCTTCACGCCGAGTTGCAGCTTCACCGGCGCGCGCGACATGCGCAGCGCCTGCAAGTCCGTGTTGGCAGCGATGAACTCGATGCCTTCGACTCCTGCGTCGATCATGCGGTTGACGGCGTTGCCGCCTCCGCCGCCCACGCCGATGACTTTAATCTTGGCGTCGTTGGTTGGTTCCTCGTTGAAGCTGATGCGGATGCTTGGATCGGTTGTCATGATCTCTCCACGAAGTTCAGTTTCGTCTTCCTCTACAGTTATGCGTACCAAGTTGCGAGTATCGAGTGGTCCGTTCTCAACTGTCGTTGCCGGATCTCGGATGCAAATACGCCATTGCGTCTGTACTCGAAACTCGGTACTGATTGCTGCTCTTGCTTTAGCCCACGAGCATCGCCTTCAATCTCGAGCCCCAGCGGTCTGCCTGAAACCCGCGCGCGACTCGTGCCCGCTGACCATAGTTCACCATGCCGAGAACCGTGGCATATTCGGGCTCGGCCAATGTGTCGGGCATCTTTGCGAGCGGCATGGGCCATGACAAGCGCACCGGGCGGCGTAAGACAGACTCGGCGACATCGAAGATTCCGGGCAAGCGCGACCCGCCGCCGCAGAGGACGATTCCCGCCAGGCAGGCTTCGAACATTCCAGCCTGCCGGAGGGTTTCGCGCATTATCTCGAATAGCTCACGAGCGCGCGGCTCAAGAATTTCGGCTACAAGTCGCTGCGGCAGCAGTCGGGACGGACGGTCGCCTACCGAGGGGACTTCGACTTCATTGCCTTCGGGAATTAGAGTGACAATCGCATTGCCGTAAATTTTCTTGATCTTTTCCGCATCGGCGAGCGGAGTGCACATGCCCATGGAAAGGTCGCTCGTGAAGTGGTCGCCACCGATCGGAATCACGCCGGTGTAGGCGACCGCGCCTTGCAGAAACACGATCAACTCAGTCGATCCCGCGCCGATATCGGCGAGGCAAACGCCGAGTTCACGTTCATCGGCGCGCAGAATAGAATCCGCGGCAGCGAGCGGTTCAAATACCGTATCGTCCACGTGCACGCCCGCTCGGTTCACGGCGGTGATCACGTTCTGCACGGCGCTCGCGGCGGCAGTCACCAAATGGACACGCACTTCCAATCGCGCAGCCATCATTCCCAGCGGATCGTGAACGCCCGACTGATCGTCGAGAATGAATTCCTGTGGCAGAAGATGTAGAACTTCGCGGTCGGCGGGAAGAGGAATAGCGCGGGCGCGCTCGACCGCCTGCTTGATTTCATCGCGTCCGATCTCGCGCGGACGAGTGCCCAGGCTGATGCCGCCGTGGCTGTTAACGCCGCGCACATGGGCTCCGCCGATGCCAATGATCGCGTGCTCGACTGGCGCTCCAGCGACATTCTCGGCGCTCTCGACAGCCTTCTGAATGGCAGCCACCGCCTTATCGAGATCCACGATTACGCCCTTGCGCGAGCCGCGCGACTCGGCTTCGCCGTGCCCGCGATAGCGCAAGCCGGTGTCGGTGACCTCCGCCATCAACGCACAAGTCTTGGCGCTGCCCACATCAATTGCGGTTAAGACATTCCCCTGCTGCTTGGCCATTCGCTAATTAGTCCCTGATAGTTCTCCGTGCCACCACGCATTAATCGCTCGGTTCCGGGTTGTTTTGAGTCTTGGCGATTCCCGGACTTGGTTTTTGTCCTCCTGCCCGAGCCAGCGGCCTGGCACTGACCGAGTTTGCCGGCGGTGCTTTCTTCACACTCACGTGTCGCGCGGCGAACTGCTTTCTTGTCCTCTTTGCCTTGCCGGCTGGCGCGGATTTTTTCGGATCCGCAATAGTGGTTCTTAACGAAGAGGATGCAATCTTCACCACCCTCGTTTTCGCCGGCGGATTTTTCTTCGCACCGTTTCCCGCTGCCGTCGAGTCCAAGGTTTTCTTGGTCAGCTCGAAAGCAGGCTTCGGAATGGCACGCTCGCCCGGAGCAATTCGGCTCAGCAACGCCGCCGGCTTGACTCCCGCCGCAGTTGCCGTTTTCGCGGTGGCCGGACTGAGAGGCGCTTGCTTCGCCCCTCGCTCCATGTCAGGATTCACGATGATCTGGTTGTCGTAGCGAAGATCGACCGAATCCAGCTTCTGGAACTGCTGGCGCCAGGCTTGCGCGTGGCTCACGTAAATCTTGTAGCGCCGCAAATAATCGGACGATCCGAGATGTACGAGCACGTCGCCCCGCGGATCGTTCACTCGGACCTTCACGTCTTCGAGATCGGAAAGATCGACTTCGCTCAAGTCTTGCGAGTAATGTGCGCCGCCCGCGTCCAATTCGTGCACCATTTCCATGTAAGCGTTCATCCGTGGGGCGCGGGTAGAAAGCGGCTCGCCGGGATTCATTCCGAGAACGACGGGAAACGAATACTTGTGTCTGGGCGAAAGCTCCATGAGCGTGCCGCCGGCATCGATGAGGAACATGTGAGGCCCAACGCGCGCAAACGCGACGGGTGTACGCTCGTGAATCTGCACCGCGAGGCGGTTGGGCACGAAGCGCATCACACTGGCGGATTCGACCCAGGGAATCTGCTCCAACTGCGCCTTTTGCTGGGCAAGCGGAATGAAGAAAATGTTGCGGCCAATGTCAGCCCCCATGACTTCCATGATTTGTACCTTGGTCACGTTCTGCATTCCGGTGACTTCGATGTTGTCGCTCGATTCCACACGGAAGCGCCAGGAGTGCTCGCCGTAGTGGTACAAACCGGCTGTGCTGAGTGCTGAGACGCAGAGAATGACTACCGCAGCACAACCCCATAAGAGCCGATTCGCAGTTTTTTTCGGGAGCGAACTGCGGCGGGCGGAGACGCGCTTTTGCCCGCGCAGAAAGGGAGATCCCTCATCCACGTCCAAGTCGACCAGGCGCGCGTCATCGATCCTCGAATCATGGATCTCCTCGCGCGCGGATTCAGCGCTGGGCGGGTACAACTCCTCCTGCAGGATGGTCGGTGCCGACTTCCGCGCCATCAGTTCAGGTCAGTTGTCGAGAGGAATCGCTGAGCCTTCAAACTATAACTTTATTTTTGCCCGAACGATAGACCAAAGATTGGTACTTTTGCACAAGCGGGAATTGGATTGGGTACGGTGCAAGAGTCTTGGAAACAGCGACCCAAAAACCGAGGCGGATGCGGTCACCTCTCCGCATCCGCCCTTTGAGGAGGAATAGAATTTCAATTTCGCACTCAAAACGCGTCGACGTGAATCGTTGGCAAGTCAATCTTCACGCGCGGAATGTTTACCTTGACCCGAGGACAGGCCACAGCATTGAAGTCAGCCGGCTCCACGCGCATTCTCGCGAAAGCGGCTTCCATGCGAGCGCGGTCGGCTTCGAGCCGGGCAAAAGTGGCTTCTTCTCGCGCTGACATCGCCTCAAAGCGCGCCATTCCACCTTGGGCGCGGGCCGTTTTCGTCTGGAGCCGAGCCATCGCCGTGGCCAACCGGCAGGAAGCAACCTCGTTTCTTGCGGTTAACTGTTCGCTTTTTGCGGCAAACCAGTCGGCGCGGCCGCTGGCCAGCGCCATCACGGCCTCAGACCGGGCAGCGATCCCGCCGATCATCTGATTGACAGACCGATGGGCCCATTGCGCGCCGCCATCGTGATAAAAACCGTTCAGCCCCAGCGCCAGAACTCCTGCGGTCAGCCATCCCCATGCTTGTGTTGATTTCATGACCTAACCCCTTATGGCTCAATAGACGAGCCGCCAACGAATCGGTTAGCAAGGAAAGATACGAATCGGGGCACAACAAAGTTCCCTGACAAAGTGTGTTGCCAGGGGAGCGCTATTGCCTTGGCTTTCGCAGCCAGGTCCGCTCCGATCCGCGGCATTCCCGTTTTGCTCGGAGTTCGGCCAGAACAAATCCTCTTCCGCCAAATTCCGCATCAAGCATAGCCGGGTTCGACGTATCTTCTTGCGAAGTTGAGCAAGCGGTTGCGCTAGAACTCGCGGGGCTTCGTAAGTTTAAGTCGGATAACACCACATTTAGCAGTTCGGCAGCAAATCTACTTTTCGGCAGCGACGGCTCGCTCTTTCAGCTTTTCCAGAATCATAGGCCCCAACTGGGAAACGCTGCCCGCTCCCAGCGTCAGAATCATGTCCCCCTCTTGAGCAGAGGCTGCAACGGTACTCACCGCATCTGCAAACGAATTAGCGTATTGGGCATCGCGCCCACCTTTCTCGCGAATCGCCTGCGCCAGCGCTTCCCCGGTGATTCCCTCGATCGGCTTTTCACTCGCGGCATAAATATCGAGTACAAACAACGAGTCGGCGTCGGCAAATGCTCTTGCAAACTCCTCCAACAAATCGCGGGTGCGGCTGTAGCGATGCGGCTGGAACACAACGTGAACTTTGCGAAAGCCGCATTGGCGGGCTGCGGCCAGCGTGGCCTTGATCTCAGTGGGATGATGACCGTAATCATCGATTACGCTGACGCCGCTCAAGCGGCCACGCAACTGAAACCGGCGATCTACCCCGCGGAACTGGTCGAGTGCGGACCGAATGGAATCCACGGCGATGTCGAGGCCGATGCCCACTGCAAGGGCTGCGGTCGCGTTGAGAACGTTGTGAATTCCCGGCACGTGAAGGGTGAATTCGCCGAGATCCTTCTTGCGATAGGTAACGCGGAAACGGCTCAAGGGCTGCCCTTCATGCTTCGGCTCGGTTGTTCCGTCTTCCACCTTGATCAGGAAATCCGAGCCGCGCCTGGTTCCGTACGTCACCGTGCGGCGTTGAACTTCGGGCAACAATCGCCGCAGGAGGGGATCATCAATACAGGCGACGACCATTCCATAGAACGGGACGCGATCCATGAACTCGAGGAACGTCTTCTTCACGTCGCGCATGTTGCGATAGCAGTCCATGTGCTCGCGATCGATATTGGTCACCACAGAAAGAATCGGCGAGAGCTTCAGAAACGACCGGTCACTCTCATCGGCCTCAGCGACTAGATAATGCGATTTCCCGAGGCGCGCGTTCGATCCCATGGCATCGACGCGCCCGCCGACCACCACCGTGGGGTCAAGACCGCCGGCAGCGAGGACCGCCGCAACCATGGAAGTTGTGGTGGTTTTGCCGTGCATGCCGGCGATTGCAATGCCGTATTTCAGGCGCATCAACTCAGCCAGCATCTCGGCGCGCTGGATGACTGGAATGTGCAGCTTGTGCGCTTCCAGAACTTCAGGATTTTCCTTTGCGATGGCTGAACTGGTCACCACCACTTCCGCCCCGGCGATATTCTCTGCGCGATGGCCTTCGAAAGTGGCCGCTCCTAAGCTTGCGAGCCTTTGCGTGACGGCGGAACTTTTCAGGTCTGATCCGGAAACTTTGTAGCCGAGATTCAGCAACACCTCAGCAATGCCGCTCATGCCGATGCCGCCAATACCTACGAAATGTACCTGCTGAATCCTGGCAAACATAAATCAAAAAAATGCGTCATTGGGCGACCTGGTGATTGCGTGATTGTTTTCGAGTTCCAATCGCTCAATAATTCAATGGCCCAATTCCTCAATCCCGCCGACTCGCGCTGCCATAGCCGCAATGTCGCGCGCGGCGTTCGGGTGGGCCAGACTTTGCGCTGCCGCGCTCATCCGTTGCAACTGGGCTTCATCCTGCAGCAAGGCGGAGATGGTTTCAGCCAGCCACACCCCTTCGAGCTTTGATTCTTCTACGACCACCGCTGCTCCTTCGCGGGCCAACGCTTCTGCGTTCACCCGCTGATGGTCGTCTGCCGCGCGGGGGAACGGGACGAAGATCGCAGGCTTACCCGCGGCGGCAATCTCGGCTACGGTGCTGGCCCCCGAGCGGCACACAACCAAGTCGGCTCGCGCAAAAGCCGCCGGCATATCTTCGATGAACTTGAAAACTTCCGCCGAGTTGTGCGCCGCGCGATAGGCCGCCAGCGCGTCATTATAATCGCGCTCGCCGGTCTGATGGATGATGTGAATTCCCGGCGCCTGCCGCTGCAACTCAGGCAGGCAGCGAATCATAGCTTGATTGATGGCGTGGGCGCCCTGGCTTCCGCCGAACACCAGCAGGGTCGGCGTTCCGCCGTACTTCGCGGGAATTTCAAAAAACGCGTGACGTACGGGAACGCCAGTGACCTCCGCACGGCGAAAATATTTTGCCGTCTCTTCGAAATGCACGGCGGCTCCGGAAACAAATCGCGCTACGACACGATTGGCGAACCCGGGAACGACATTGGGCTCGAACGCCAGGGTCGGAATATGCTTCAGGACCGCGGCCAGCATGGCTGGACCGGATGCGTAACCGCCTACGCCGATGACGACATCCGGCGCGAATTCGTTCAGCATCCTGCTTGCATCCCAAACAGCGCGCGGTAAGTCGAATGCCGTTCTTGCCCGCGTCATCAGGCTTACGTTTTTCAACGCGCCAACGCGGACTAGCTTCAGCGGGTATCCGGCGGCGGGAACCAGCCGGTTCTCGATTCCGCGTGCTGTGCCGATGAAGAGCACTTCCGCGGCGTAGCTTTTTTTTAATTCGTTGGCGATAGCCAGCGCTGGAATGACGTGTCCGCCCGTCCCTCCGCCCGCAAGAATGGCCCGCATGAGGTGACTATAAACTACGGTCGCGGATTGCACGGATTCTCGCGGATTAAGGATCGGGTACGGTCCGACATCGCATTTGCGGCCTCTGTTTTATTTTTTTTCAAACTTTGCGGGCAAAGGATTGTCTGGTCTCTCCGAATCCCACGCAATCGAAACCACCCACCAGCGCTTGCCGTCATTCAATAACTGAATGCTGTTGATGCCGCGGCTGAACGGCTTCTCTCCGGGGGCGTGGCGCGACTCATAACTGCTGAAGACCTGCGCCATATTCCCGTAGCGCTCGGGATGGTTCAAGATGGCGTTTTCATAAAAGCCTTGCTTGGAGAAAACTTCGGTTGCGTCGCGAACAAATTCGTCCACGCTCCAGGAGATGACAGAGAATGACCCGTCCGGCATCTTGTCCACCTGGGTAAAGCGCGCTTGCGGAAGGAAGATGGAGCGGAAGCGATTCCAGTCGCGCGTGCCCGCCGGGCCGGAGATCACCTCGTAGAGCGCGCGCATGATGGAATCGAGAGAGTCTACGTCCCCCGTCCTGGCTGGCGGAACTTTTGCCGCAAGTTCAGCCGGGGAGAAGATTGGTAACTGCGGCGGCAGGGGCGGGGACTGAGGCGGCTCGGATTTTTGAGCTGCGGCCGAAGCGTTAAGCAGTCCGGCAAGAAGCAACATTAAAATGTGGGCTTTCATAGAGTGCCTTCCCTTCATTCCGCCTGTTTCGTAATATTCAGCAGCACGCCGACACACGCGAGAGTCACAAATAGCGAGGAACCGCCGTAGGAGACGAGTGGAAGCGGAATGCCTTTGGTCGGCATCATTCCGAGAACTACGCTGATGTTGATGAATGCCTGCAGCACGACCATGCTGGTGATCCCCACTGCCAGGTACCTTCCGAACAAATCCTGTGTGCGCCATGAAGCCCGCATGCCTCGCCATAGGAAAATCGCAAACAGCGCAACTATGAACATCGCTCCAACTAGGCCCAACTCTTCCGCGGTCACAGCAAAAATAAAGTCGGTATGCGGCTCTGGCAGATAAAACAGTTTTTGTTTGCCTTCCATCAAGCCTGTGCCGGTGATGCCCCCAGTGCCGACCGCGATGAGCGACTGGATCAGATGGAACCCAGCCTTTTCGCGCTCGGCGTAAGGGTTCATGAATGCCAGAATGCGGTCCCGGCGGAAGCGGACGTGAAAGATGAGGAAATAGAGCGGCAGCAAGGACGCTGCGAAGGCATAGCCGAAATATCGCATCCGCATGCCAGCTACATATAGGATGCAGGCTGCAATTCCCGCACAGGCTATGCCGGTACCAAGATCGGGCTGCAACACGATCAACCCGATCAAAGCCAGAACTGGCACAGCCGCGGGAACGAGCGTGTTGCGCCAGTCGTCCACAGTCTTTGCGCGAGTTTCAAGGAAGTAGGCGAGAAACAAGATGAGGACTGGCTTGGCCAGTTCCGAGGGTTGGAAGGAAAATCCTCCCGCGTGAATCCAGCGGTGCGTGTGGTGCGAGCGATCGAGAAAAAAGACTGAGATCAGCAGCAGCGTCGTGATTCCAAGAAATGAAAAAACGAGCGCCGGCTGCTTGTAGCGCCGGTAATCGATTCGCATGGTCACGACCATCGCTACCAGCCCAGCGATGGCCCAGATCAACTGCTTCGACAAGAACGCATATGGTGAGCCAAAGCGCTCCCGCGCCATAACCGCGGAAGCGGAAAAAACCATCACCAGCCCCACAAATACCAGCAGCATGGTCACGGTAAACAGCCAGCGATCGACGCTCACTCGCTTTGCCATGGGACATTTATTTCATCACGGAGACATGGAGACGCGGAGAAGGAAATAGCGATTGCCGATTTTTGATTGTTGATTGATTTGGTACCGGCGGACGATTGTCAGCGTTCCTGCGCCAAGTCGCTCACAATCTGCTTGAAAACCCGGCCTCGCTCCTCATAGTTCTTGAACTGGTCGAAGCTCGCACATGCTGGGGCGAGGAGAACCACGTCTCCAGCCTCTGCCACCGCGTTCGCCTTGCGGATTGCGTTCTCGAGCGTCTCGGCGTGCACGACCTCAGTCCCTTTAATCTGCGACTCAATCTTCTCCGCAGCCGCACCAATCGTGTACACGCGCTTCACCCGCTGCTTGAGCAGGTCGTTGAGCACGCTGTAGTCGCTGCCCTTGTCTTTCCCGCCGAGAATCAAGTGTATGTTCGCGGGAAACGATTCGAGCGCTTTGATGGTCGCATCGACGTTGGTGGCTTTCGAATCGTTGTAGTAATCCACGCCGCGAATGGAAGCGACGAACTCCAGCCTGTGCTCGACGGCTTTGAAATCGCGCACCGCTTGGCGAATTTTTTCTGGAGCGTATCCCATGAGCGCGCTGGCGCAGACGGCAGCCAGCACATTTTCCAGATTGTGCGCGCCCTTCAACGGAATTTCGGAAACCTGCATGATCTCCCGTTGTTGCATTCCGTCGCGGAATAAGATATTCCCGTCCCGCACCCAGGCGCCTTGCTTTATCTCCTTCTGCCGGCTGAACCAGAAGACCTGTGCGCGCGTGCGCGCGGCCATCGTGACGCAAGTCGGATCATCTTCATTTAAGACGGCAAAGTCATCTCCGCGCTGATTTTCAAAAATGCGTGCCTTGGCATCCGCGTAGGTCTCAAACGTTTTATGACGATCCAGATGATCGGGCGTCACGTTCAGCACAACCGCAACCTTCGGACGAAACGTCTGAATCGTCTCCAACTGAAAGCTGGAGACTTCTAGAACGATGAATGTCTCGGGTCTTGCGCGCTCGGCCAATGAAATCGCGGGTGTGCCGATGTTGCCGCCTACCAGCGCGGGGAATCCGCCAGCGGTGAGAATTTGGCCGGTCAACGTGGTTGTCGTGGTTTTTCCGTTTGATCCTGTAATCGCCACAATCGGCCCGGGAAGAAACTGCGCCGCCAATTCGATTTCGCCGATGACCGGCTCGCCCAAAGAACGTGCCTGCTGGAGTAACGGAGCGTCCACGGGAACACCCGGGCTTACGACGATCAGATCTTGTCCCCGGAACGTGCGCTCGCCGTGGCCGCCGGTTTCGACTGCGATGCCATGATCGAGCAGAGCCGGAATCTCGTTCCGCAGCTCATCGCCGCTTTTCGTGTCGGAAACCGTAACCCGAGCCCCGTGCGCCTTCAGGAAGAGAGCTGATGCGACGCCGGACTTGCCCAGGCCGACTACCAGGACGCGTTTGTTGTTCAATTCCATTGTATTCATTTCACCACGGAGGCACAGAGACACGGAGAAAATCCAATTGAAAGTTTTCTCCGCGACTCCGTACCTCTGTCGGAAGAGGTCACCGTAACTTCAGAGTCGTCAGCGCAAACAGCGCGAACACCAGGGACGCAATCCAAAACCGGACAATGATTTTCGACTCCGACCAGCCCATCAGCTCAAAGTGATGATGCAGCGGGGCCATCTTGAAAATTCGCTTCTTGCGCAGCTTATACGAGCCCACCTGCAGGATGACGGAGAGCGCTTCGATTACAAAGACCCCTCCGATAAACGGCAGCAGCAACTCCTGCTTGATGATTACTGCAACTGTTCCGATTGCGCCGCCCAGCGCGAGCGATCCTACGTCTCCCATGAAAACTTCCGCGGGATGCGCGTTGTACCACAGAAATCCAATCGCTGAACCGACCATGGCTCCGCAGAAAATCGTCAGCTCGCCGACCTGCGGCATTTTTGGAATTTCCAGATAGGTTGCGAAGGTGGCGTGGCCGCTCACGTAAGTGAGAACGGTGAGTGCGCCCGCAGCAATCACTGTACAGCCGATAGCAAGTCCGTCCAGACCATCGGTGAGATTCACGGCATTGCTGGATCCCACGATGACTAGCGCAACGAATGCAATGAATGGGAGAAATGCCAGCGGCCAGAGATGCGGCATGCGCTCGAGATTTCCGACTACGAGATCGGGATGAAATTGCTTGAAGAACGGCACAATCAGCTTGGTCGAATACATGCCATAGGTCTGCATGGCGATAAGCATGGTGGCGATCACGATGCTTGTGGCGATTTGAAGACCGAGTTTCGCGCGGCCGGTCAATCCCAGATTTCTCTTGTGGGCGACCTTTGTGTAGTCATCCGTAAATCCGATGGCGGCGTACGCGCACGTGGCAAACACCGCGATCCAGACAAAGCGGTTGCTGAGATCCGCCCATAATAATGTTGGAACCACGATCGCGATGGCGATGAGCAGGCCGCCCATGGTTGGCGTACCGGCTTTCTTCTGGTGGGCCTTCGGACCTTCTTCGCGGATGTATTGTCCGATCTGGAATTCGCGCAAGCGATTGATCACGAGAGGTCCGACGATGAGGGCGGTGAAAAGTGCGGTGAGGCTGGCGAATGCAGTGCGAAAGGTGAGATAGCGGAAGATGCGGAACGGCGGAACGTAATGTTGCAGCTTTAGAAATAACAGCCAGTAGAGCAATCAGCCTCCGTCCCGCAAAACTAACTCTTGCCGTTGCGCAGCGCCTTCCAGGTCACGAGCGCCTTCTCCAGCTTGACTCCGCGCGAAGCTTTCAATAAGACTACGTCGCCCTCGCGCGTTTCGCGCGCCAGCCACTCGCCGGCTTCTTCCGGCGAAGCCACAAACTCTGCGTGAGTCGCACCGTTGTTTGCGGCATCAACCATCGCCAGCGCCAATCCCCGCACGCCTACGAGCACGTCAATATTTTTCCCGGCGATATGCGCCCCCGACTGCCTATGCATCTCTTCGCCTGCCGGACCTAACTCGAGCATCTCACCGGCTACGACAATACGCCGCTTTGCGGACATTGAAGCCAACGAATCGACCATCGCCGCCAGCGCCTTTGGATTCGAATTGTAGCAATCGTTGATCACCGTGATGTTGCCCACTTGTAGAACCTGCTCCGCGCTTGTCGGCGGGAGCGAGAGTCGCTAGCGCTGCAGCCGCTTCCGAGGACTTCATGCCGCGCTCCAGCGCTACGGCGATGGCGGCTAGCGCGTTGAGCACATTGTGCTCGCCCACCAGCGGGAGCTTGATGTGCTCCCGCACGGCGCCGATCACTGCATCGAACTCCGATCCATCCGTTCCTCGGGAGTTGATGTTTTCAGCGCGTACGTCGGCGGTTGGCCGTGTTCCGTACATCACGATTCTTCCCTTGAAGCCACGGCCGAACTGCGAAACGTACTCGTCGTCGGCATTCAGCACTGCAACTCCATTCGCCGGTAGCGATTCGACCAGTTCGTATTTCGCTCTTGCGATTCCGGCCAGCGAATCGAAAAATTCCAGATGCACCGGGGCGACATTCGTGACAACTCCGATTTCTGGTTGCGCAATTTTTGCCAGCGCGCGAATCTCTCCGGCGCGTGACATGCCCATCTCGATGACCGCTACATCAAACTCCGGTTCGAGTTTCAAGAGCATCAGCGGCAGGCCAAAATGATTGTTGAAGTTTCCCTCCGACTTCAACACTCGGAAGCGCGCCGCCAACGCGTGCGCAATCGCTTCTTTCGTTGTCGTCTTCCCTGCCGACCCAGTCACTCCGATCAGCGGCTTGCCCCACAACTTGCGAACCGCAGTAGCTAGAGTCTGCAGGGCAATTAGCGTATCTTCCACGAGCAGCAACCGCGCCTGTTGGGGATAGCGGCTTAACTGATCTTTGCGCACGACGGCGGCAATGGCTCCTTTTTCCAGCGCTTGCTCCACGAAGTCGTGGCCATCCAACCGCTCGCCCTTGACTGCGAAGAACAGTTGTCCGCTGCTGATTGTGCGCGAATCGATCGAGTAAGCCTGCGCCATTTCATCCCAGGCAAAATTTCCTGTGGCGGAAATGAACTCCGCGATTTTTCCGAGCGGGAGTTTCATGCGGGCGCTCCAGCCAGCGCCGCCTTGCATTCAAAACCCGCGGCCTGCAGGGCTTCGCGCGCTACCTCGATATCGTCGAATGGCGCGGAGCCGGTTTGCGTGATCTGCACTTTCTCATGTCCTTTGCCGGCGATTAGCACGATGTCCCCGGGCCGTGCTTCGGCAATGGCGAGCGCGATCGCTTTCCGCCGATCCGGTTCCACGCTGTACTTTGCTCCGGTTCTTTGCAGGCCGACCACGGTGTCATTAATGATCGAGAGCGGATCCTCACTGCGCGGATTATCTGACGTCAGAACAACGAAATCGCTGCCGCGCCCAGCAGCCTCGCCCATCAGTGGGCGCTTCTTCCGATCGCGGTCGCCGCCGCATCCGAAGACAGTCAATACTCTTCCCCTTGCCGTGGAAACCAACTCTCGCGCCAGCGCAGTCAGATTGCGCAAAGCATCGTCGGTATGTGCATAATCGACCACAACGGCGAACGGCTGACCGCAATCGACACGCTCAAAGCGTCCCGGCACACAAGCAAGCTTATGGATACCCGCCGCGATTGCTTCGGAAGAACATCCACGCGCGTAACACGCTCCCGCTGCGGCAAGAATGTTATAGACGTTCACTCGCCCGATGAGCGCTGAGAACACAGGAATTGTTTCTTCGCGCATCACCAGATCAAATCTCGTTCCGCGAGTCGTAATCTCAACCTTCTCCACGCGCAGGTCGCCGCGGTTCCAGCCGTACTTCAGATTCACCGAACTGCGTTTTCGGCTGAACTCGGCCAACTGCACCCCGTACTCATCATCCGTGTTGATTACCGCTGCACGCGGAGCGTCTGTGCCGCAGCCTTCGAACAATACGCGCTTGGATGCGAAATATTCTTCCATCGTCTTGTGATAATCGAGATGATCGCGCGTCAGATTGGTAAACACGGCGACATCGAACGGGATGCCATAGACGCGCTCCTGCGCCAGAGCGTGCGAGGAAACCTCCATGACCGCGTCCGTCGCTCCGTTTCCGAGCGCTTCATGGAAGATGCGGTTTAATTCCAGCGCTTCGGGTGTGGTGTGCGGCGCGGGCAGGATTTTTCCTGCTACGTGATATTCGATCGTCCCGATCAGCGCGCTCTTTCGTTTCGCCGCGCCAAGAATCGATTCCACCAGAAACGCGGTTGTACTCTTGCCGTTGGTGCCGGTAATTCCGGCAATCGCAATCCGTTCCGCCGGTTTTTTGTAAAAGTTCGCGCTGATCCTTCGCGAGGGCGCGTCTTCCGCGCGGCACAACCGCCCATGCGACTCCCGCGCGTTGCTTCTCCGCCAACGAGTCCGTCACTACCGCAACAGCACCGGCCTGAATTGCCTGATCGATGAAGCGATTTCCATCACTGGATTCTCCGCACATAGCGACAAATAAGCAGCCGGGTTTCACCCGGCGCGAGTCGTACTCGACACTGCTCACGTCCGGATTCCCGCTTTGCGCGAGAACTTCCGCTCCATCCAGCAAAGATTGGAAGGTCATTGCTGTGAATTATATGGCAGCCTGAAACGGTAATTTTGGCGGTCTCGCCACAATCGCTGGCGCGGAAGGTTACTAAGGGCACATTCCGTGAACAGCAATCCCGAGGTAAGTTAGGAGCATGAGCGTAGGGACCGGAGTAAGCAAATACCGCTGCGCCCAATGCGAGCAGCCCGAGAACCAGTGCGAGTGTGAACGGTTCTGCTGCCTCTGTCAGTCGCAGCTCGATGTACGCATCTGCCAGGACGGGCTTATGTACTGTGAGCCCTGCCGCAATGCTTGCGACTACAAAACCTCCGGTTAGCGGCAACTCTGAATCGCAGCCTAAATCACCACCGCTTCGCGGTACTCTCCGAATACGCGCCGCATCGCATCGGCAATCTCTCCCACGGTAGCGTAGGCTTCAACGGCGGCCAGAATTCGCGGCATTACGTTGTCTCCTGCTCGCGCCGTTTCTTCTACTAGCGTTAAAGCAGCCTTCCACGGGCCGGGGTTGCGTTTTGCTCGTAGGGAGCGGACGCGTTCCACTTGTTTCGGCTCTAGCGCGGGATCGATATGCTGAATCGGGATCGGCCTTTCGTGTTCGACTTCAAAACGGTTTACCCCGACCACGACGGCCTCGTGGTGATCGACCGCCTGCTGGTACTCGTAGGCTGCATTCTGAATTTCCTGCTGCACGAATCCGCGCTCGATGGCTTTCAGCATTCCGCCCATGACCTCGATCTTGCCGAGATATTCGGCCGCCCGCTTTTCGATTTCGTTCGTCAGCGCCTCGACATAGTACGAACCCGCCAACGGATCGATGGTTTGCGGTGTCCCGGATTCGTAGGCAATGATCTGCTGCGTGCGCAGTGCGATGCGGGCTGCTTGCTCGGTCGGCAGGGCCAGGGCTTCATCGTAGGAGTTCGTGTGTAGTGACTGCGTTCCGCCCATGACAGCTGCCATTGCTTGAATCGCCGTACGCACGATGTTGTTCTCCGGTTGCTGTGCGGTCAAGGTGGAACCCGCCGTCTGCGTATGGAAGCGCAGCATCCACGACTTCGGATTTTTCGCCTTGAAATGTTCGCGCATGATTCGTGCCCACATGCGGCGGGCAGCGCGAAACTTCGCTACTTCTTCCAGAAAATTGTTGTGCGCGTTGAAGAAGAACGAAAGCCGGGGCGCGAAGTGATCGACATCCAACCCAGCTTTGATCGCGGCTTCTACGTAGGCCATACCGTTGCCCAGCGTGAAGGCCACTTCCTGCACTGCGGTGGAGCCCGCCTCGCGCATGTGATAGCCGGAGATCGAAATCGTATTCCACTCGGGCACGTTTTCTTTGGCCCAGGCAAACATATCGGTGATGACGCGCATCGCTTGATGTGGGGGATAGATGTAAGTTCCGCGGGCGATATATTCCTTGAGCACGTCGTTCTGCACAGTGCCGGAGAGCTTGCGAATATCTGCTCCTCGCCGACGCGCTACCGCTACGTACAACGCGAGAAGAATCGATGCCGTGGCGTTGATGGTCATCGATGTGGAGATTTTCGTGAGATCGATGCCCGCGAACAGCCGGTCCATGTCTTCAATCGAGTCGATCGCAACGCCGACCTTTCCGACTTCTCCCGCAGCCAGCGCGTGGTCGGAGTCCATTCCAATTTGCGTGGGCAAATCGAAGGCTACCGAGAGGCCAGTCGTTCCGTTAGAGAGAAGATATTTGTAGCGCTCGTTGGATTCTTCGGCGTCGCCCATGCCGGCGTACTGGCGCATGGTCCAGAGGCGGCCGCGGTACATTGTGGGTTGAACACCGCGTGTGAAAGGATATTCGCCGGGATAGCCGAGTTCGCCCTCGTAGTCGGAGCCCTTAAGATCGGCCGGGCTGTAGAGAAGTTTGACGGCGATGTGTGACGAAGTTTCGACTTCGGGGGAGCTTTTGCGCTCCGCGACCTTTGCAGTGTCAGCCATAGACCGGAAACCTCCAGGCCTCATCTTGCTCGTTTGTTCTTCTTTCTAACCCTCCAGAACGAACTGACGCCGAACCACGCGAAGGTAAGTGTGAAGCAAATTGCAAGCGCCAGCCGCTTCGGACCGGCTTGGCCGGCGTGGTACTTTCCGTATTCTCTTACCGCCGCTGCGGCAAAACTAACGCCCATAATCAAGAAAATAAGGCCTGTAACTTCGAGCCAAAGCTGATGCAGGACGCGTCCGAAAGCGCGGAGGGTGGTGAGGGCGGCCTGCTTTGCGGCTTGCAGCGTCCGGCTGCGCCCGGCCTGTTGTTTGGCCACGCGGGCGACCACCCCCAACTTTCGTGCCGTCGAAACCTTATTCACGGCTCGATTTTAACAGTCTTCAGCGCTACAATGACGCAAACCCAGATGCTGTCGAACCGTTCTTGCGCTTCGCGCATCTAACTGATTTGTAAGGCTGCAGGGATCTGGCGGAGGAAACGTGGACCAACAACTCAAAGACCTGATGAAGGAGCTGGGCGAGGCGATCAACGAGTCTCTCTCCGATTCCGATCAAATTGCGGAGGTCGTCTCTCGGATTAAAGAGGGCGGCTACGATATTTTTCTGGTCCTCGAAGCTACCATTGGCGTAAGCAAGCAGGGCGAGAAGACTTCCGACAAGACTTCGCTTGTGACTACTCTTTCCACGAATCCCGAGTTCAAGGTTAGCGATCAGGATCTGAAGTTCCTCAAGTCTCTGCGGATTAAGATCGAAGAAGAGAAGCAGTAAAACTGACACACGTTCGTTCGATGGCCAGGGATTGCTCCTGACTTTTTTCATTTTCCCAGGTCGGACTTCTACCGCACAGATACACACAGCAGGTTTCTCACCCGTGATTCACGTGCCTTCCGAGTAGCGAAAGTTTTCGGCGGCTCTGCGGACTTTCGTGCTCTCCGGTTCAGTCCCAAAGTCGCACGGCAACTTTCCCCCTTGTGCTACCATCTACTGTTTCCGTGCCAGTGAAGAGACGAACTGCGCCTCTTCCGAAGTCTGGGGCAGTCCGATGAAAGACACTCTCGGAGTCCTTCTCGCCGGCGGCGCCGGAGAGCGCCTTTATCCTCTAACCCGCGACCGTGCCAAGCCCGCCGTCACCTTTGGCGGCATGTATCGCATCATCGACATCACACTTTCCAACTGCCTCAACTCCGACCTGCGGCGTGTCTACATCCTCACTCAGTACAAAGCGCTGTCGCTGAACCGCCACATCCGCGAAGGATGGAACATTCTTGGACGTGAAGTGGGAGAGTTCGTGGAAGTGCTGCCGCCCATGAAGCGGGTAAGCGATCAGTGGTATCAGGGCACTGCCGATGCGGTCTATCAAAATATTTATTCCATCGGCTCCGAGCAGCCCAAGTACGTCATCATTCTTTCCGGCGATCACATCTACAAGATGGACTACGGCAAGATGCTGAAGCAGCATCAGGATTCCGCCGCCGACGTGACCCTGGCTACCATCCAGATCGATCTCGAAGAGACCTACCGCTTCGGCGTTGTCGATGTCGACAAGGACGGGCGCATCAATGGCTTCGAAGAAAAACCCAAGATCACCGCGCTGCGTTCTCCCTGGAATGCGGACAAAGTCGCCGGTTCGATGGGCATTTACATTTTCAATGCCGATGTTCTCATTCCCGCACTGTTGAAAGATTCCGAAGATCAAACCTCCAGCCACGATTTCGGCAAAGATATTCTCCCGAAGATGGTCAACGACTATCGCGTCTACGCCTACGACTTTATCGATGAAAACAAAAAAGAGGCGCTCTACTGGCGCGATGTGGGCACGCTCGAAGCCTACTACGAAGCCAACATGGATATCGTTTCGGTCTCGCCCATCTTCAATCTGTACGATCAGGAGTGGCCGATTCGCACCCACCAGCGCCAGTATCCTCCGGCAAAATTCGTGTTTGCGGAGAAAGACCGCATGGGCACGGCGCTCGATTCGATCGTCTCGAACGGCTGCATCGTGTCCGGCGGCGTAGTCAAAAACTCCGTGCTCTCACCCGACGTGCGCGTTAATTCTTATTCCGAAGTGGACGCCTCGATTCTGTTCTCTCACGTTGCGGTAGGCCGCCACTGCCGCCTGCGCCGCTGCATCATCGACCGCAACGTGCATCTCCCCGAAGGCACAACCATCGGCTACGACACCGAAGCCGACCGCTCCCGCTACTTCGTCACCGACAGCGGCATCACGATTGTGACCCGCGATTATTCGCTGTTCGAGAATCCGGTGACCGTCGATTACTTCACGAGCGAGTAGGGCCGCGAGGCCATTTTGAGTTGGTACGACCTTTCGTTCCGGCCGCTACTCCTGTCCTGAGCCAAGCCTAATGCCCTTCGTGATTCTGCCGATGAAGCATATCGTCGGGGTGCCGGAAAACCAGAGCAGACCGCGCCAAAAGGATTAAATAGGTGAGCGTGAAATTATCACTAGGGAAAAAGCTGGGCTTGGCGTTTGGGTCCATATTGGCCCTGGTGGCCGTGAGCACCCTGATGTCGTTTTTTCGCGTGGGTAACGTGGAACGAATGCAGAGCGAGTTCACCCGCAACCACGTGCCCACGCTGGATATGATTCGCCAATTGCAGCGCGATCTGTTTCAGACGGCCAGCAAATGCCGACAGGCTATTTTGGCCGGCGCGCAGAAGAGGAGGCGGGAAGATGGGCTCCAGCGTTTCGATGGCATCTGGAGCAGCGTAGAAAAAGACGCCAACGACCTGGCGGAGCTTTCGACGAAATGGCCACTGCCGGAAAATCGCGAGCGGCTGGCGAAAATCCGGGAGAGTCTTCCTCAGATTCGCCAGATGCAGCGCGGCGTCATCGATGCGGCGGGCCGGGGCGGCAGTAAAGCGGTCGTCAAAGCCGGAAACGCTTATGCCGACAAAATAACTCCTGTCGTGGACGGCGTGGTGAAGGAGTTGGGGGAGTTGGGGGAGTCGGAGGAAAAAATCGTCGCGGACGGCGCCCAAGCCATGACGCGCTCCGACGCAGTCCTCACGTGGACATTGTCTCTTTCGGCAATGACCGCCATCGCGGTGGGAATTTTCCTGGCAATTTTCCTGAGCCGACGCATCACCCAAACCACCGCCTCGCTGCTGGAGCAGGCCGAGGCCATCGCCGGGGGAAACCTGATCCGCGCCGAGCTTATGGTGCACTCCCATGACGAGTTAGGAGACCTGACGGTCGCGATCAACAAGATGAGCGGCCATCTCAAACGCACGATTCTGGCGATCATGGAAAACGCGGCGCAGGTGGCTTGCGCGAGCGAGGAACTTTCCGCTTCGGCCACCTTGCAGGCACAAGGCGCGGAGACGCAGAAGGATCAAACGACGCAGGTGGCGACCGCCATGCAGGAAATGGCGGCAACAGTTCACGAAGTTTCAGACAACTCCCATAAAGCAGCGGAAGCCTCCCGCAATGCAGCGCAATCGGCGCGCCAGGGCGGCGAAGTGGTTCAGGAAGCCCTGGCATCGATGCGCACCATCGCCGATTCCACCCGCAATGTGGCCAGCCGTATCCAGGAATTGGGTAAGAGTTCACAGCAGATTGGAAAGATCGTTGCCGTTATCGATGACATTGCCGACCAGACGAATCTTCTTGCTCTGAACGCTGCCATTGAGGCGGCGCGTGCGGGCGAGCAGGGCCGGGGTTTTGCCGTGGTCGCCGACGAGGTTCGAAAACTGGCCGAGCGCACCACCAAGGCAACCAAGGAGATCGCCGTGATGACCGAGTCGATCCAGGTGGAGACCAAGAACGCAGTTCAGGCCATGGAACTCGGCAATCTCGAAGTGGAGAAGGGTGTGCAGAAAACTTCCGCTTCCGGAGCGGCGCTGGAAGAGATCATCAAGCTGGCCGACGATGTGGGCGATATGATTTCGCAGATCGCCACGGCCGCAACCGAACAGTCTGCGACCACGGAGCAGATCAATGACAATGTGACCCATATCTCCAACTCGGCGCAGCAATCCTCCGTGGCCGCCGAGGAGACCGCAAAAGCGTGCACCGACCTTTCCGGCCGTGCGCTTGATCTGCAAAATATTGTGACCCAATTCAAGTTAAGAGAAAGCAGCGCCAAGCAAGCGCCTTCCGCAACTCAGCCCGCGAGCAGAAGACCGAAGCTGATGAAGAAATCGCTGGCAGCGTCGGCAGGATCGAACTGATGGCCCTGAGGCAACCGCCGCACTATTGCGAAATGGGAACGGCGGTAACCGTGTACGGGTTCTGACCATCCTCCACGTCGCTGGTGACTGCCAGTGCGCCAGTCGCTGAATTAATGCTCATGGCAACAATTCTGCCGGGAGGAATGCAAGGCGGCGAACCATCGCAATTCGCGTGCACGAGCAGAAGGAAATGTCCGCTGGGATCGAGTGCGCCGCGCACCAGGTAGTACTCGCCGGTAAGAAAAGGAGAGCCCGCGACTTCCGTCAGGTCGCCAGAAGTAGAGTTAATCTGAAAGACGCGAATGCGCGGCGATTCCGCGGCATCGGAGACCAAGCCGTACAGAAAAGACTCGTTGGAGTTAATGATGAACTGTACGAATCCGTCGGATAACTGTCCACCATCGGAAAGGATGTTGGTCTCGTAGGTGCCGTTGCCGCCTCGCGCATATCGGACCACGAGATCGCTCGCAAGATCGAGAGCGTAGATGAAGTTTCCATCCGGCGTGGGCGCGAAAATTGTGCTATCGATGACGTTTCCCGCAAAGGATTGCTCAGCGGTCAACTGCCCTTGCGATCGAGAAAAACTGTTTAATTCGTAAAGAGACGAACCGGATTGCCCAAACCAGCCCTGCAACAGAAACGCGCTGGAATTGCCCAGCATCAGGGTCGACGTGGCATAGCATTCGGCGGCGTTTTCCTGCTCCGCCGTGCATGGCGCCGGCGGTGGAACTGGCAACTGCACGGGCAGTAAGGGCGTTAAGCCGCTGCTTTGATCTTGAAATCCGAAAATACCCTCATCGGTTGCCGCGTACACGTAAGAACTGTCGCTGGTCAGGCTGATCCGTTGATCCATGGCAATCGTCACCGGAGACCCCACTGCGTGGAGTGATCCATTTTGCGCCACGGAATACGACTGCAAAGCCGGGGTAGGCGTGCCTGCGCTGGTCGGCACGTCCGCAACCAAGCCGTAATTGGTACCTGCGGCGATCGTCGGTTGCGCGGGTGTTGCCAGCCGCTGCAACCGGCCATTTCCCAGCAAAGCAAACTCTTCCGATTTCAATGCAATTGCGTCCGGCGTAAACACGTATGCGATGACTTTGGATCCGTCCTTTGCCGGGGCGAAGATTGCCCTCGCAGTCTCCGGCGCGGAGACGGTCAAGGTGCAGGTACTGGAACCTGCACAACTGCCCGCCCAGCCGTTGAAGGAATAACTGGTTGCTGGAGTCGCGGTCAGTTGCAGTTGTGTATTCTGCGCAAAGCTGGCCGAGCAGGTGGGCGGGCAACTAATTCCCCCGGGTGAGCTCGTGACCGTCCCCCACCCTACTGAGGGACTAACAATAGTGATTTTGTACGAAGGAACCTGCGTTGAGGAGGTCGACGCCGTACCTGATCCACAACCAGCGGCAGCCCACAGCATACAAAATACGAGCAATGCAGCGAAAACGAATCCAGGCGACTTATGTACGGCCACAGACTGCCCCCGAGCACCCAACATACCCTGAGATGCCGCGTCGAAACGAAAAGGTAGTCTTTTTGTTTCGCCCGCGCCACCAGGCGTCAATGTGACTTATCGTACAATTTTGATGTTACAGGTGTGATAAGAATCGTGTGCTCTAAGGGACATGGATAGCCAGATCGGGAACAAGATCAGTCCGCCGGCATGGGGGCCGAGATCGTCGCGGTCTTCGCAAAACTGCTTGCCTCCGCGGGAACCTCCAACCATTTGCGTAGCTCGGGCAGGGCTTCGCGCATGGCAACCTCGCCCGAACGAATTAGTTCGCCGGTCCGCTTGAAATCGTCATAGGCGAAACCGGCTACATCTGGCTCAACCACCAGGTCGGCCGCACCACGCCAGACGTGACTCATCATATCCTGCGCGATGGCGAAGGACTGACCGATCACATCGAAAAGATGGCGCGGCGCTCCGCCCTTCGTCCACTGGCCTTTCAGGTGCACGCCCAAGACTCGATCGGCACCCATCTCGCGCAGCGGCCGCGTCGGCACGGGATGCGAAAGCATCCCGTCCACCAGCCATCGCCCACGAATATTTACTGGCAAGAACATTCCGGGGTAAGCGCAGCTCGCGCGAACGGGATCGACAATGGAGCCGGAGTGAAATACCACGCCCTGCCCGGTGTTGAAATCGGTGGCGGTTACTCCGAGCGGGATGCGAAGCTCCTCGAACGTTTTCACTTTAAGAATGCGGTTCAGGAACACCGTCATGCGGTCATTCGAGGCGAAACCGTAGCGGGAGACCGTCCAGCGGGCGAAGGTGGTGAAGCGGCAGGAGCGCGCTACTTCTTCGAGCTCTGCAATGGAAAGCCCGCTGCAGTAAGCGGCACCGATCAGCGCACCCACACTCGTCCCAGTAACCACCCGGATGGGAATGCCTTCTTCTTCGAGGACCTTAAGAACGCCGATGTGCGCGATGCCACGGGCAAAACCTCCCCCGAGCGCAACACCAATGGCAGGAATCCGTGGCTGGACCGCCTTGCGCGAGAGCTCGCGCCCAAAGGCCTGCACGGACCGGACAATCCTGCCGAGACTTTTCACCGCTACCCCACATGCCCAGTTCCCCTGGGCACCCACATACAATCTTTAAGATGCCACAGCGTCAATATCGGCTGTAGGGCCTGAACGTGCCATTGTTACGTTACTTTGGGCTCTGCTCGAACTGTAGAGATTACTTAGGCTGGTCTCCGGGGCATTACCTACCCCGTGACTAACCCCCTGTGCTCTGCTAAGTTACAAACAAATGGTCCGTGAGATATCGGCAGGCGGGGTCGTAATTCGTAACCGGGACGGGGCCTGGTGGGTGGCCGCCATCGAACCACCCGATGATGAGGCTCGTGGCGCGAAGCTGAAGGCCAGGGGTGCGGCTAAGCGAAAAGTGGTGCTTGCCTTGCCGAAAGGGCTGGTCGATCTCGGTGAAAAGCCGGCTGAAACCGCCCTGCGCGAGGTGTATGAAGAAACTGGCGTCTCCGCTGACCTGATCTCCAAACTTGCCGACATCAAATATGTCTATTCGCGCACGTGGAGTGACGGGGAACGCGTGTTCAAGATCGTTAGCTTCTACCTGATGCGTTATCGCTCCGGCCGGATCAATCAGATTTCCTCCGCCATGCGAGTCGAGGTCGCAAGAGCACTTTGGATCCCGCTGGCGGACGCCGCCAAAATGCTCGCCTACAAAGGCGAGAAGCAAATGGCGCAGAAAGCGCTGGAGTATGTGGCCGCACATCCGGAAGTTGAGGGGTGAACTCGCGCTCAGTTCCGGTCGCCCGGTTGATCCTTCATAATGAGTTTATGTCACGTCGTAAAACTAAGAGCGCTCTAGCAGGGGCGCGTCTGTGCATAGGGCTACTCCTTGTTTTTTCGATTCCGATGTCCGCGTCCGCGGCGGCTCATTCCGGTCCTGCAATGCAGTCTGATTACGTTTCCGCCCTTTCCGCCGTTAATCATTTTCTCCAGGCTTGGCAGTCAGGAGATGAGGAAAACGGTATGGCCCTACTGACAAGCCATGCCAAGAAAGGGGCCACCACGGAGATTCTCGAGAAGTTTTTCTCCAACGAGACTCCATCGGCATACGAGATCGAGCGCGGCAAAATGTTAAAGCGCGGCCGCTACCAGTTTCCGGTGGTGCTGATAATCTCAAGAAACAACCACATCCACCGGCAGTTCTCCAGCATTGTCGTTCTGAACACTGGCGGCAACGACTGGGCCATCGATAAACTGCCATAGAAGCACTACTCGACGGATTTTCGTTCGCCGACTACTGCAAGAGGCCCAATCATGAAGAGCATTCATAGAGTTGCAATCCTTGGCGCGGGCACCATGGGAGCCCGCATCGCCGCTCATTTTGCCAACGCGGGCATCCCCAGCTACCTGCTCGATATCGTCCCTCCCGACGCCGATGCTCCTGTACGAAATAAGGTCGCGGCTGCGGGCCTCGAAGGGGCGAAGAAATCGAAGCCTGCAGCCTTTATGGATGCTTCGCTGGCACGCCTGATCACAATCGGCAATTTTGAAGATGATCTGAAGAAGTTGTCTGAGGCGGATTGGATCATCGAAGCGGTCGTCGAAAATCTCGAACTGAAGCGTGCGTTGTTGCGCCGCGTGGAAGCCGTTCGCAGGCCGGGAACGATCATCACAACGAATACCAGCGGACTGCCCGTGACGAAGATTGCCGCAGGTTTCTCTGACGATTTCCGCCGCCACTGGTTCGGCACGCATTTTTTCAATCCGCCACGCTACATGCGGCTGCTGGAGCTCATCCCCACTCCCGATGCGGACCACGCCGCGATTGAGCTGATCGCGCACTTTTGCGACGTGCGCCTAGGCAAGGGCGTGGTCCTCGCCAAAGATACCCCTAACTTTATTGCCAACCGCATCGGGACGTTCTCTGTCCTGAACGTCATGCGCCTGATGCAGGAAATGGACCTGACCATCGAAGACGTGGATGCGCTCACGGGGCAAGCTGTGGGCTGGCCCAAATCAGCGACGTTCCGCACCATCGATTTGGTTGGCCTGGATATTTTGGGTCACGTGGTCGCGAACATGACGGCGAACGTGCATGACGAGCGCAGCGAACTCAAATTGCCTGATTTTTACAAGCAGATGATCGAGCGCAAATGGCTCGGCGACAAAACCAAAGGCGGGTTCTACAAGAAAGTAAGACATGGCGACGGCAAGGACGAGGAGCGGCTCGCGCTGAATTGGAAAACGCTCGAATACCATGCGCGGCAGAGGCCGAAGTTCGCGGCGCTCGACGTGGCAAAAAACATTGAAGACGCGGGCGCACGCCTGCGCATGTTGCTCGGTTTCGACGGTGGTTCGCAGAAAGTCGACAAGGCCGGAGCATTCCTGTGGTCGACGCTTTCGGATTTGTGGAATTACTCGGCCAATCGCGTGCCGGAAATTTCGGATTCGATTGTCGAAATCGACCGCGCCATGCGCCTCGGCTTCAACTGGGAGGTGGGACCGTTCGAACTGTGGAATGCCGTTGGGGTTGAACCCACTATCGCTCGCATGAAGAAAGAAGACAGACCGATCGCGGAGAACGTGGAGAAGCTGCTGGCTGCCGGACACAAGGGCTGGTACATCGACGATGCAAAGTCACCCTCTGGCCGCAAGTTTTGGGATCTGAACAAAGAAAGCTGGCACGCGGTCGAAGTTCCCGCGGGCGTGTGGTCGGTGACCGTTGCGAAGAAGTCGAATGGCGTGGTGAAAAAAAACTCCGGCGCATCACTGGTCGACCTCGGCGATGGTGTCGGCTGTATCGAGTTTCACAGCAAGATGAACGCACTCGGCGCCGACATCATCAGCCTGATCGTGCAGACGCTCAAATCCGCAGGGCCGGGCGACCACTTTGACGCCTTCGTCATCACCAACGACGCGACCAATTTTTCTGTCGGCGCCAATCTGATGTTGCTGCTCATGAGCGTCCAGGAAGATGAGTGGGACGAAGTCGATCTCGCCATCCGCCAATTCCAGGGGATGACGCAGGCCATCAAGTTCTCGCCGAAACCGGTCGTCTCGGCGCCGTTCGGCTTATGTCTCGGCGGTGGAACTGAAATTTCGTTGCACGCCGCCGCACGTCAACCCCACGCCGAACTTTATACCGGGCTGGTAGAAGTCGGAGTAGGGTTGCTTCCCGGCGGCGGAGGTTGCAAAGAGATGTTGCTGCAAGCAGTCGATAGCGCATCCGCCGATCGCGGCGGAAAGGTTCCCGGCGATGCTTTGGCGGGATCGATCGAGATGCTCGAAGCCATGAAGCGGACCTTTGAAACCATCGCTACTGCGAAAGTAGCCACTTCGGCTCACGAGGCGCGCGCTCTGGGATTTCTTTGCGACGGCGACCGCATCACCATGAACCGCGAACGCGTGCTGTCGGATGCAAAGGCGCGCGCACTCGAATTGGTGCGCGCCGGCTACCAGCCGCCGGTTCCGCGCACAGATATTCCTGCGCCCGGAGAGAGCCTGCTGGCTACGCTGAAGATGGGCGTACACCTCATGCGGCAAGGCGATTACATCACGGATTACGAGGTGAAGCTTGGAGGCAAGATTGCGGAAGTTTTGTGCGGGGGCAATGTTACGCCCGGCACGCCGGTAAGCGAACAGTACATTCTCGATCTCGAGCGGGAGGGGTTCAAGTCCCTGTGCGGGGAAAAGAAGACGCAGGAGAGAATTCAGTACACGCTCAAGACAGGTAAGACTCTGAGGAACTGAGACGGTGGAAGAATGCGCCCTTCCTGTAAAATCGGCATCATGCAACTTATACGGGGTATGGCACGACCACTCGTACTCGCTATGCTTCTGGGCATTGTGCCAGCCAGCGCGCAGCAGTCCGCGCCACAGAAGGAGCCGCCTCCTGATGTTCCCGACGCTATCCAAGTGCCCGCAGGTTTGGAAGTCGTCGTCTACGCGCACGGAACTGGCTCTCAGATTTACACGTGTCAAACTAGCGCAGACGGAAAATTTGCCTGGACTCTGAAAGCTCCCGACGCCGAGTTGCACGACCGCAAAGACAAAGTAATCGGACATCACTCCGCCGGACCTTCATGGAAGTTGAACGACGGCAGTGAAGTCACTGGCAAGGCAGTGGCTCATGTTGACTCGCTGGATCCCGATTCGGTTCCCTGGCTGTTGGTCAACGTGGTCAGCCATTTGGGAAAAGGTCAGCTTTCGAATGTGACTACGATTCAGCGAGTGCGCACCCATGGCGGCATGCCTTCCTCCGAGGGTTGCGACGCGGCACACGCTAACGCGGAGACAAAGAGCAGTTACACGGCTGACTATTATTTTTATGCTCCGGCGAAGTGAAGCGATTTCGGATATCGGTTCATCGAATAAAGGGACTCAGATAAGGATTAGATTTTATGCAAGAAGTTATCATCGCCTCTTCCGTCCGCACTCCCGTAGGACGTGCCTTTAAAGGCACGCTTCGCGCAACGCGTCCCGATGAACTTGGGGCGATCGCCATCAAGGGCGCGCTCGAGCGTGTTCCACAACTCGATCTCAAAGAGATTGAAGATGTAATCCTTGGCTGCGCTATGCCCGAAGCCGAACAGGGCATGAATGTCGCCCGCATCGCTTCGTTGCGCGCTGGACTCCCCGTCGAAACTTCCGCGCTGACAATCAACCGCTTTTGCTCGTCCGGTCTGCAGGCGATTGCCCTGGCGGCCGAACGTATCATGAGTGGCGGGGCCGAGGTAATCGTCGCCGGCGGCACGGAATCGATGTCGATGATACCAATGGGGGGCCACAAGATTTCGCCGAATCCCTGGCTCGTCGACCACTATCCCGATGCGTATCTCAACATGGGGCTCACGGCCGAGCGAGTTGGGCAACGCTTTGGCATCACGCGCGAGCAAGCCGACGAATTTTCCCTGCGCAGCCATCAGAAGGCGCTGGCTGCAATCCAAGCCGGGAAGTTCGACGATGAAGTTGTACCAGTACCTGTGGCATTTTCAACTCCGAACGGATCAAAGCCGAAGCGGCATGAGATTGTTTTCAAGGTAGACGAAGGCCCGCGTGCCGATACTTCGCTGGCAGCGCTGCTCGCGTTGAAACCCGCGTTTCATGCCAAGGGCGCCGTGACTGCCGGCAATTCCTCACAGATGTCCGATGGCGCGGCGGCTGCGGTTGTGATGTCGGCCGAACGCGCGAAGGCTTTGGGTATTACGCCGCTGGCGCGCTACGTTTCATTTGCGACCGCCGGATACAAGCCCGAGGAAATGGGACTCGGGCCAGTCTTCGCCATTCCTAAAGCGCTGAAGATGGCGGGACTGAAACTCTCTGACATCGACCTAATCGAGTTGAACGAAGCATTCGCCGCGCAATCGCTGGCGGTAATTAAAGAAGCTGGACTCGACCCTGAGAAAGTGAATCCCAACGGCGGTGCAGTCGCCCTCGGACATCCTTTAGGCTGCACCGGAGCCAAGCTGACAGCAACCATCATTCGCGAACTCAAGCGCCGCAATGCTCGGTACGGCATGGTGACGATGTGCGTTGGCGGCGGCATGGGCGCGGCAGGAATTTTTGAAAATCTAAACTAATAACGAACCTCACAACTCCTATGCTTCGCCTCCTGTGCGAATTAAAATAGCTAGGTTCGTCGCCAGCTTTTCTATTTTTTCGTTTGAGGATCAACTCCATGGCCACGGCTACTGCGGTTCCGAATACGAAAGTTTCCGGCGGAAGTTTTCTGCTCGAAGAGCGAAACCCGGCCGAGGTCTTCACCCCCGAAGATTTCAGCGAGCAGCATCAACTCATCGGCCAGACAGCCGAAGAATTCGCGGTCAACGAGATCCTGCCCAACGTGGAGAAAATTGAGCATAAGGATTTTTCGGTCACTCGTGATCTGCTCAAGAAAGCTGGTGAATTGGGCCTGAGCGGCGTTGAAATCCCTGAAGCATACGGCGGGCTTGAGATGGATAAGGTGACCTCCGCCGTGATCGCCGACCACATCGCGAAGTATGCCGGCTTCGCCACGACCTGGGGCGGACACACCGGCATCGCAACGCTACCCATCGTTTACTTCGGAACCGAAGAGCAGAAGAAAAAATATCTTCCGCGCCTCGCCTCGGGAGAGATCGTCGGCGCGTACGCACTCTCGGAATCGACTTCCGGGTCTGACGCACTGAACTGCCGCACGCGCGCGCAACTCTCCGCCGACGGTAAGCACTACGTTCTCAACGGCGAGAAAATGTGGATCACCAATGCCGGCTTCGCCGATCTCTTCACCGTGTTCGCCAAGGTCGGAGACAAGTTTTCCGCGTTTCTTGTCGAGAAGAGTTTTCCCGGGTTCTCGATTGGCGCGGAAGAGCACAAGATGGGCATTCGCGGCTCATCCACTTGCCCCATCATTCTGAATGACTGCAAAGTTCCTGCCGAAAATCTGCTGGGCGAGATCGGCAAAGGTCACGTCATCGCCTTCAACATTCTGAACATCGGCCGCTTCAAGCTGGGCGCAATGTGTGTGGGCGGGGGCCGGTTATCGCTCGAAAATGCTGTCGCTTATGCGAAACAGCGCAAGGCATTCAATAAAGTAATCGCAGACTTCGGCCTGGTGCGCGAAAAAATCGCCAGCATGGCGACACTGCTTTATGTGGGCGAATCGCTTGTCTATCGCACGGTGGGAATGATGGATGTTGCGCTCAGCGAAGTCGACAAGTCTGGTGCCGATGCGCTCAAGGAAATCCGCAAGGCCATCGAGGAATACGCGGTCGAGTGCTCGATTGTCAAAGTCTGGGGTTCGGAGATGATCGACTACATCGTCGACGAAACCGTTCAAATCTACGGCGGCTACGGCTTCGTCGAGGAATATCCTGCCGAACGCGCCTATCGCGATGCCCGCATCAACCGCATCTTTGAAGGCACCAACGAAATCAATCGCCTTATCATTACAGGCTTCCTGCTGAAACGCGCGATGAGCGGGCAATTGCCGCTGATGCCTGCGATCAAGAAGTTGATGGATGAAGTCCTTTCGGGGCCATCGGCCAGCGAAGACGTCGAAGGCCCGCTAGCTGAAGAACGCAAGTTGGTCGCTCAAGCGAAAAAATTAGGTCTGTTCGCCGCAGGGGCCGCTACGCAGAAATACATGCAGGCGATTCAGGATCAGCAGGAGATCATGGGCGCCATCGCCGACATAACGATTGAAAGCTACGCGATGGAATCCGCCGTTCTGCGGGCCCAGAAAATTGCCCAGGCAAAAGGCGAAGGCGCCGCCACACTTCCGATTGCCCTGACGCGGGTTTATCTTTCGCAGGCGATGGAGAAAGTTGAATCGGCGGCGAAGAAAGTCATCGCCGCCGTTGCCGATGGCGACATGCTGCGTACTCAACTTGCGATCCTTCGGCGGCTGGCAAAGTACGAACCCTTCAACACCATCGAACTGCGCCAGCAGATTGCGCAGAAGGTGATTGAACGGGGGAAGTACATGCTGCCGTAGAAATCGACTGGCCGGACAACTTTATGAAGGTCACTGCGCGGGGACTGATTTTTTTGGCCGCGGTTCTTCTTCAAATTGCGAACTCTGCTGCGCAACAGAACCACTCCCCATCCGCCTCTCTCGCCCTGACTCCGCCCATGGGCTGGAACTCGTGGAATAAATTCGCGTGCAACGTCACCGAAGACATGATCAAGAGCATGGCCGACGCCATGGTCAAGTCGGGCATGAAAGATGCGGGCTATCAGTATGTGAACATCGACGACTGCTGGCAGCTAAGCCGCGATGCTACCGGCAACATTGTCGCCGATCCGCAACGCTTTCCGCATGGTATGAAGGCGCTCGGTGACTATATTCATTCGCTCGGGCTGAAGTTCGGAATTTACTCCGATGCCGGCTCGAAAACCTGTGCTGGGCGCCCTGGCGGCCTGGGCCATGAATATCAGGACGCGCTGCAATACGCCGCCTGGGGCGTGGATTATCTGAAATACGACTGGTGCAATACAACAACACAAGATGCGAAGGCCTCGTATGCGAACATGCGCGCCGCGCTCGACGCCTCAGGGCGTCCCATCGTGCTCAGCATCTGCGAGTGGGGCACGGCCAAACCCTGGATGTGGGGAAAAGAGGCCGGCGGCAATTTGTGGCGAACTACAGGAGACATCAAGGATCGCTGGCAGGGAAAGATCGAGTGGAAGCCCGGCGATTGCTGCTCCTATGGCGTGCTCGACATCATCGATGCTGAGGCGGAGCTTTATTCTTATGCCGGTCCCGGTCATTGGAACGATCCCGACATGCTCGAAGTCGGCAATGGCGGCATGAGCGACATCGAGTATCGTTCCCACTTCAGTCTGTGGGCGATTCTGGCGGCACCACTGATTGCCGGCAACGATTTGCGCGACATGCGGCCAGAAATTCACGACATTCTCACCAACAAAGAAGTGATCGCCGTGGATCAGGACCCACTGGGCCGCCAAGGTGAGCGCGTTTGGAAAAACGTTGACCAGGAAGTGTGGGCGAAGCAGTTAAAGGACGGCGCTCGCGCCGTCCTTTTATTGAATCGCGGGAATACAGAGCAGGACATTTCCGTCGCGTGGGAGAGCCTTGGTTATCCCGGACACCTCGCCGCTTCCGTGCGCGATTTGTGGCAACACAAAGACCTCGGCAAGTTCACCGGGAACTTTACCGTGCCCGTGGCTCCGCACGGCGCAGTCATGATTAGAGTAACGCCGTGACAAACTGCCAGCAGTTAACCATCGGCTATTCTTTCGGGAAATTCGGGTCCGCTTTCACTTCTTCGATCTGTGCTGTGTGCCGCGCGCTGTGCGAAGAAATCAGAAGCAGCCATTGATAGCCGTCAAGCGTCCCGAAAACGGGATGATCGAAGAAATGATCGCGCAAGTCGTCGTTCGTGGTGCGGATATACTCGATGGTTGCCGCGCGCCTCTCCTCGAATGTCTTCGTCAACTCGGCTTCCGTGGCCCAGCGCCCGGTCGGCTTCAAGAATTCGGGAGCCTGCGCCTTGTGGCTGCGGTCGGGAACCTTCTGAAGAATCATCTCGTCCTTCCCCGCAACCTGCTCTCTTTTGTCAGGAGCGGCGGGCGATTGCATGACTTTCGTCTGTACCAGTCCCAGCAACACCTGTTCGGAGACCGTGATATGCTCGGCAACTTCCGCCACCGACCAGCGATCGGCGGCGGGCTTGAACGTCCATTGCTTTTCCGACAATCCTGCAATCGACTTCAGGAAATTGTCGCGTGTCGTTTCGAATTGCTTGATGGCCGCATCGCGCTCCTGCGGAGTCAAGGTGGTGGAAGGAGCCTGCATGGCGGCCTGTGGCGCGGTCTGCCCCATCGCGCACATCGCCGCCAAAACGATGATCGCTCCGCATACTTTCGCGAACATTTTCAGACCTTGCATTTTTGTTCTCCTGGGAAAATTTAACGGGAATTCGGCCCACTGAAGATACACGATTACGCCGAAGATTTCTTCAGCTCTTCCATCACACTCTGTATCAGTTCCTTCGCGTCGGTCAGGCTTTTCATGATGAGCTGAATATCCATCACCGGCTTGCCCGGCCAGCGCTGGCTCTGGCAGTAAACCCCGTGCTGTCCCACCAGCGCCATCGCATCGGTAATCGTGTCCATGGTTACAGCCAGCCGTCCGCGCGGCACACCCATCATGGTTTCGTAGCGTTCCAGTTCTTCCTGCTTTTCCTCGAATACCGGCATGGAGCGATTGTAACGTGCTCGCCTGCGAGCGCATAATTGCTTCCGGCAATTCAGCTTATACGTGAAAGTACTTAGCATTTGGCTCTTGGCATTTGGCCGATTGAGCAGGCAGTGCAGCCACACGAGCTAATGCCAGATCCTAAGTGCTAAAGGTCAAGTGCTTACTAAAAGGAGAACTATGCCGAAACGAATCATGCTTCCCGTTTTTCTCACACTTCTCTTCACCACCGCTGCCCTCGCCCAGATGGGCAAAAGCCGCCCCAGCCCGCCTGCCTCTGCCACCTGCGATCTGGCCGGCGGCAATACTGTCAAAACTGACTATTCCAGCCCGCGCATGAAAGGCCGCAAGATCTACGGCGGGCTCGTGCCCTACGGCGAAGTCTGGCGCACCGGCGCAAACGAAGCCACAACCTTCGTTACGAGCACCGAGGTGACCGTCGGAGGTAAAAGTGTCGCGGCCGGCAGCTACACGATCTTCACCGTACCCAATGCCGACAAATGGATGCTGATCATCAACAAGAAAACCGGCGAGTGGGGCATTCCCTACAAATATGAGAGCGACGAACTGGCGCGCGTGGATATGAAGGTCTCGAAACTGCCTTCGCCCGTCGAAGATTTCACGATTTCCTATGAGAAGTCGGGAAGGGGCTGCACCATGAACATCGAGTGGGAGACTACCCGCGCGTCGGTGAACATATCGGCCAAATAGAAGAAAAAAATCTCCGCCAAGAATTCAACGCCGCCGATTTCCGGCGGCGTTACAATTTGCTCAAACAACATTTCATGGGAGGTCTCCCATGCCTGTATACGATTACGTTTGCCTGGACTGCCATAAGACGTTCGAACTCGTACTCACCCTGAACGAACACGACAACGAAGCTCCAAAATGCCCGGAGTGCGGAAGTACAAACGTGGAGCAGGAAGCTACCGCGTTTTTCGCGGTGGGCTCCAAAAAGAGCTAAGCCAGGTCGGGTAAAGATCGGGACGTATTGAACCCTTGCGAGACGGCGGGGGAAATGCCTTTTCTTTTTTCGAGACGTCAGTTCTCTACCAGCCATTTCTCTCTCGCAGGCTCGTAATATGTGCCACGTGATGGCGGCTATGCCAGGAGTAAAGAGCGAGGGTCTTTTCGAGATTCATCACTCCCAGCTCAGGATGGCGGAAGGTGCGCGTCCAGTCTCCCGCTTGCAGTGAACGCAGAAGCTGCACCCATCGCGTGTGCAGGCAATCGAGCATCGTCAGCGAGACCTCGATAGGGGTCGTTTTTGTGTCGGCGAGCTGCGCCCAAAGGTCCTCTGCGTACGGCTTAATCGTAGGTTCGTCCTCGGTGAGCGCCAGCTTAAAGCGGATGTAGGCGTTCAGGTGGCTGTCGGGAACGTGGTGCACAACCTGGCGGACCGTCCAGCCTTCGGGGCGATAGGGCGTCTCGAGTTGTGAGTTCGAGAGGCCCTCTACGGCTGCCCGCAGATGAATCGGGGCTTGTTCGATATCGGAGAGGTATTTCTGTTTCTGATCGGTGGATAGCGGGCCTTCGTAAGTAAATTTGCCGATGGGATAGCGGAGATCGGTCATGGGTGCTCCTGAGCGTTCGCGATGAAAGATGACTCAAGCCCCGGAACTGCTTCAAATAATATTTCCCACTCCATGGCGTCCAGATGGCATTCGCAGATTAGCAGCCCCCCAAGGCAAACTGTTAAACGAAGCCTTTCAGTAAACAACAACCTATGGTGCCTTCCGCTTCTCCACTACATCTGCTCCGGCTTCAGATTTCGGTTCTCCCGCCTCAAGATTTGTGCATCCAACCCCCGTTTCTGGGCTAAACTCCCAATTCTGGGGAGTTTCGGCTTTGCGGTCCAAACTTGGGGATTGTTGTTTTCCCTGGTGAACGAGAGGGAATATGCCATCGTCAGTCTGGTCTGGACACTTGACCTTCGGTCTGATCTCCATGCCCGTGCGCCTGTTTTCCGGGGCGCGCAGTTCCGGGATTTCCTTCAACATGCTGCATCGCACGGATAAGTCTCGCCTGAAGCAGCAGTATGTTTGCCAGGCGGAAGGCGTGGTCGTGGACCGCAACGACATCGTGAAAGGCTACGAGTTCCGCAAAGATGAGTACATCGTCATCGAGCCGGAAGAGATCAAGAAGATCGAACCGCAGACGGCGAAGACGATGGAGATCCTCGAATTTGTAAAAGAGAGCGAGGTCGATCCCGTTTATTTCGAGTCTTCCTATTACATGTTGCCGGAGGAAGCCGGGCGGCGGCCCTACGCGCTGCTGACCAAAGCGCTGGAGGAAAGTGAGTACGTGGCGATTGCGAAGATCACGATGCACAACCGCGAATACACGTGTTTTTTGAGACCCTCTGAAGGCGGGTTGATGCTGCACACGATGTATTACGAAGAGGAAGTCCGCAAGGTCGAAGGCTTCGGCGCGCCGGATGTAGAACTGAAGGAAGCGGAAATCAAAGTCGCGCATCAGCTAATAGAGGCCCTCGCCGACGAATGGGATCCGAAGAAATATAAAGACAATTTTCAGGAAAATCTGAAGAAGCTGATCGAAGCCAAACTTGAAGGTGGAGAAGTAGCCGCCGTAGAGAAGCCGAAGAAACTCGCGCCCGTCGTAGATTTGATGGCCGCGCTTAAGCAAAGCCTGGCGCAGATGGAAGGAAAGAAAAAACCAGCGGCTACGGAGAAGTCAGAGGCGCCTGCGGCCGCAGCAGGCGGGAAGTCTCGGCGTGGGCGGTAAGCGTCCCCTCACTCCTGGCGGCGATAAGAATTCCTGACGGCGCTGCCACTCCTGCGGAGCGGCAGCTTCTGCCGGAACCACTGCCGGATTCAAAAAAAACAGGTGGCCGGGCGAGGCATCCCGGGCACTCTTACCTGGCATCCTTCACTGAGAACCAAAGCGCGACCCTAGCGCCTACAGCGCGCAATCGTTACAATAATCGCTTCTGTCTTAATCATAAGAAATAATGACTGCTTGTTTTTCGGGGTGCCGATGAGTGTTCGAAGTGTTGGGTGGTTGGCTGCCGCAGTGCTTGCAATCTGGTTCTGGAGCGCCTGCGGCCAAGTGTACCGTCCGGTGGTGATTCCTTGCACGAGTGGCGGAATTCCTAATTGCCCGGTGGAAACCAATCCGCAGCCTGCTAATTTTCATTCCATTCTCGGCATCAGCAGGAATATTCCCAACTATGCCGGCTCGGCGATGCAGATCGACGTGGCGGGCGACACCGTTGTCGGCGAAACCTCAACCTCGACCGGCAATTCGCCAAATACGGGCTTTAACCCCACGCATGGGGTAATCCTGCCCAACGATTCCAAAGTTTTTGTGGCCACCGCGGGTAGCGTTTATAACGAAGGAGTCGATGCCATCGATTTCTTTACACCGGTGTTTCAATCAACGCAGGCAACCGGACTGGGCGTTGTCAGCACGATCAGTTTGCCGCCTCTCACCGGCCAGAGTGCAGGCATTGTCGCGCTTAGTGAGGCGGGGAACGTGGTGACCGCTACTCTCAGCGCTCCTCTGCTCGCGAGCCCGGGCAGCGCGGCGCCTGTGCCCGTGGGGACTTCGCTGGTGATCACAGGGGAAGATATCGCCGGCTACAACGGCACTTTCTCGATTTCATCCATAAGCCTAGCGGGAAACGGATCCATCGTCACTTTTAACGATCCGCTCACGCCACTGGCTTCCTGTTCCTCTTCCGGTACGCCCTGCGCGGTTGCGGCTGCGGCGTCGATCCCGGCCCAGCCGGTATTTCTTGCGAGCATCGAAAATACGGAGGTGTACGTCGCGAACTTCAATTCGAATTCGGTCGCGAAGATCAGCACGACCTCCAACGTTGTAACCAATACGGCCACGTTGGAGCCGCCATCGTCCCTCAGTTCAGCCACTCCGGTGCCTGCGGCCAATCCGGTGAGCATGGCGGAAGCCAACGCTCGGCAAGGCCCGAAACTTTATGTGGCAAATCAGGGCAACAATACCGTCACCAGCCTGAATTCGATCGATCTATCCTTCAATAACACGACGAACAACAATAATGTCACCGGGTTCACGGGCATAACGCCGCTATGGGTAACGGCGCGCGCCGACGGCCAGAAAGTGTATGTGATTACGCAAGGAGATGGTCAGTTGGTGACGATCGACACAGCCACTGACAGTGTATCGAGCAGCCTCGCCGTGGAACCAGGCGCGAATTTCGTTTTCCTCGATCCGAATCTGAATCGCCTGTATGTGGTGAATCCTGCGACGGCCACGGTTTATGTGTTTTCCGATACCGGCGGAGTGGATGGAAACGGAGTGCCGAATGATACGCCGGTTCTGTTGACGACACTGTCGTTTGCCTCTGGATCGGTGGCTTGTCCTTCGGGGTGCACGCCCGTATCCGTGACGGCTTTACTCGATGGCAGCCGGTTTTACGTGGCCAGCTACCAGAGCGCGGCTTCTTGTCCGGGTGTCAGCGGCGCCTGCATCGTTCCGCAGTTGACTGTTTTCAATGCGAATAGTTTTGCCTTGCAGTATCCGAGCGCGCCCACCATGACGCTGCTGACCTGGCCGCCGTTTTCGACGAATCAAACTGGCGTTCCACCGGTGACCAGTTGCGCTCTTTCACCCTCGTACACTCCCACCAGCACGCGCTTCCGTGTGTTTACCGTGGCGTCCGCGGACAGCAGCCGCGTGTATGTGAGCATGTGCGATGCAGGGGCCGTGGCCGTGATTAACACTACCGGCGCAAACACCAACAACCCAAACCAGCCCCTGCCGCCCGATACCGTGGTTACAACTCTGCTCACGCCATACAGCGCAGGGGCTCCACAGGCGAATGGCGAGCCACTACCGCAAAGTCCGATCTTCCTGTTTATGGGGCAGTGATTCCGGCGAAAGATGAGGAAAGGATCGGATCGTCCTGCTCTTGGCTAGCCTCTGACCACGACTTCTTCTTTCTGTTCCCGCGCGGTGTAGTGCGAATCTACATACTCATCGAGAATCTCGATGAACTCCGCAACGATGCGATCCCCTTTGAGCGTCGTAAACAAGCGGCCGTCCACGTAAACCGGAGCTTTCGGTTCTTCAAACGTTCCGGGCAGAGAAATGCCGATGTTGGCGTGTTTCGATTCGCCGGGGCCGTTGACGACGCATCCCATGACAGCGAGCTTCATTTCTTCCACGCCGACATAGCGGCCTTTCCAGGCGGGCATTTGCTCTCGCAGGTAAGATTGAATCTGCTCCGCCATTTCCTGGAAGAAAGTGCTGGTGGTGCGTCCGCAGCCGGGACAGGCGGTGACTTGCGGAGTGAAACTGCGAATTCCCATCGACTGCAGAATTTGCTGCGCAACTCGCACTTCCTCCGTGCGGTCGCCGCCGGGCGCCGGTGTGAGCGAAACGCGAATCGTATCGCCAATGCCTTCTTGAAGAAGCACGCCCATGGCGGCGCTGGAGGCGACTACGCCTTTCGCCCCCATGCCAGCTTCGGTCAGGCCAAGGTGTAAAGGATAACTGCAACGCGCCGCGAGAGCGCGGTAGACGTCGATTAAATCCTGAACCCCGCTGACTTTTGCGCTGAGAATGATCTGATCGGCACGCAGGCCGTATTTTTCTGCCAGCGCGGCGGAGTTGAGCGCGCTCACCACCATCGCCTCCATCGTCACTTCGCGAGCGTCCTTCGGCTCGGCGAGGCGCGAGTTTTCATCCATCATCTTGGTAAGCAGCGCCTGATCGAGCGAACCCCAGTTCACCCCGATCCGCACCGGCTTGTTGTGGTTGACCGCGACTTCAATCATGGTCCGGAAATTGGAGTCGCCCTTCGCGCCAATGCTGGCATTGCCCGGATTAATGCGGTATTTCCCCAGATCGCGCGCGCATTCGGGATACTTGGTGAGCAGAATGTGGCCGTTATAGTGAAAGTCGCCGATGATGGGAACGCGAATCCCTTGCTTGTCGAGCTGCTCGACGATGTGCGGGACGGCGGCGGCCGCCTCTTCGTTGTTTACCGTAACCCGAACCAATTCGGATCCGGCGCGAGCCAAGGCCGCGCATTGCTGGACGGTCGAGGAAATGTCGGCCGTATCGGTGTTGGTCATCGACTGCACCACAATCGGTGCATCCGAGCCAACACGCACATTGCCGATCGCGGCCGTTACCGTTTTTCTACGGGGAAGAAGAGCCATGGGAAGCTCTATTTTAGCATGTGGGTTAGACATGGAGCGACGGAGGCCTTCGTCCGTCCAGCCGGGCGAAACGAGGCTGAATCCGCACAGTTAAACCGGCGCAACTAAAGAACTGGCTTCCAGCGCAGTATTGGCTTCCTCGCCGCGGCCGTCTCATCCAGCCGCGAGACCCGCGTGGAATGCGGCGCATCGAGCACCGTCTGCGGATCCTCTTCCACCTCTTCTGCAATCGACTTCATCGCCTCGATGAACAAATCCATCTCTTCTTTCGACTCGCTCTCGGTCGGCTCGATCATCAGCGCGCCGGGGACGATCAGCGGAAACGCGGTGGTGTAGGGATGGAAGCCATAATCAATCAGCCGCTTGGCGATATCCATGGTGCGCACGCCTTTTTTCGCCTGCCACTTGTCGCTGAAGACAACCTCGTGCATCGTCGGCGTGGAGTACGGCAGATCGTAGACTCCCTCAAGTCCTTTGCGAATGTAGTTCGCGTTCAGCACGGCATCTTCGGTCGTCTGCCTCAACCCATCCGGCCCATTCGCCTGAATGTAGGCGAGAGCGCGCACAAACATTCCAAAGTTGCCGTAGAAGGCGCGCACGCGGCCTACTGACTGTGGGCGATCGTAATCGAATCCCAACGTGCCGTCGGGCTTCGTGATCAGAACCGGCTTGGGCAGAAACGGCTCGAGCTTTCTTCTTAATCGCCACCGGCCCTGATCCCGGACCGCCTCCGCCATGCGGAGTGGAAAATGTCTTATGCAGGTTCAGGTGCATCAGGTCGACACCGAAATCCCCCGGGCGCGTCTTACCCACAAGAGCATTCATGTTCGCGCCGTCCATGTAGAGCAGTCCGCCCTTGGCGTGTAGAATATCGGCGATCTCATGAATCTGCTGCTCGAACACTCCCAGAGTGTTGGGATTGGTCAGCATCAGCGCGGCGACATCTTCATTCATCTGCGCCGCCAATGCCGCAACGTCCACCATGCCCTGCGCATTCGATTTCAGATTCTCCACGGAGTAATTCACCATAGCCGCCGTTGCCGGATTCGTACCGTGCGCCGAATCGGGGATCAGAATTTTCTTTCGCGGCCGTCCCTGCGCGTGGTGATAGGCGCGAACCATGAGCAGTCCCGTCATCTCGCCGTGCGCACCGGCGGCGGGCTGCAATGTAATCGCGTCCATGCCAGTGATCTCAATCAAGCACTCGCTCAGCGTTTTCAAAATCCGCAGCGCACCCTGCGAAATCTTTTCCGGCTGGTAGGGATGGCCGTTGGCAATTCCCTCGACCCGCGCCACCGCTTCATTCACACGCGGGTTATATTTCATCGTGCATGAGCCGAGCGGATACATCCCCAGATCGATTGCATAATTCCATGTAGAAAGCCGCGTGAAGTGGCGGATGATTTCAATCTCGCTGACCTCGGGCATGTTGCCCAGGTCCTTTCTTTCCGAGGACCCGAGTAATCTCCTCGCGTCCACCTCCGGAACATCCAGTGGTGGTAACTTCCAAGCCGCTTTCCCCGGGGAGGATTTCTCGAAGATCAAGCCTTCATTCTGGTTGACGTGACGTGTTGCCTTGCGAGTCATATGTTTCATTGCGTCACCTCTTCTTCCACATCGGACTCTGATCTTGCGGACCGCACCGAGCGCTCACTTTCGGCAACCAGACCCACGGCCGTATCGATCGCGATCGCGTAGTCAACTCCGTGCAACACCACAAGGCCGCATTTCCAAGCTCGGGATAAAATTTCTTCAGCGGTAACCCGCCAATAACTTTATGTCCGAGAAGTCGGCTGTTAATAGCATAAGGATCCTCGCTGGTCTCCACCACAAACTCGTTGAACCGCGGAGAACCGCTAAACAACACTTTGCCGTGTTTCGCGAACTGCTCTGCGGCATATGCTGTCTTCGCCAGATTCTGCTTGGCCAGCTCCTTCAGCCCGACCTTGCCATATATCGTCATGAAGATGTTCACCATCAGCGCAACCAAAGCCTGATTCGTGCAAATATTCGACGTCGCCTTCTCCCGCCGGATATGTTGTTCTCGCGTCGCCAGCGTCAGGACAAAACCCCGCTTGCCCTGCTTGTCGACGGTCTGGCCAACCAGGCGACCGGGCATCTGCCGAACGAATTTCTCGCGCGTGGCAATCACTCCGCAAAACGGCCCGCCAAAACCGAGCGGGACGCCGAATGACTGCGCTTCCATGGCAATGATGTCGGCTCCCCGCGGAGGCTCGACAATTCCCAACGACACCGCTTCGGCAATCGAGACCACCAACATCGCTCCTTGCTTGTGCACAAGCTCGGCGATTGCTTCGACGTCTTCGATAGTCCCAAAGAAATTTGGGGATTGAATCAGAACCGCTGCTGTCTCTGACGTTATCGACTTTTCGAGCTCCTCAAGATTCACGCGTCCGTCGTCGCCAAATCCCGCAATTGAAAGCGGCATGCCCTGATGCGTAGCATAGGTCGCCAACACTTCTCGATACTCGGGATGCAGGGTGCGTGCCACCACAACCGATCGCCGTCCGGTAAGTCGCACGGCCATCATTACCGCTTCAGCCGCAGCAGTCGAACCGTCATACATGGACGCGTTCGCCACCTCCATGCCGGTCAGCTCGCAGATCATTGTCTGAAACTCGAAAATCGACTGCAGCGTGCCCTGCGAAATCTCTGCCTGATAAGGCGTGTACGCAGTCAGGAATTCGCCGCGTGAGATCAGCGAATCGATAATGACGGGCCGGTAATGCGAGTAAGCGCCCGCGCCAAGAAAACTCGTGTAGCCTTCGCCGTTCTCCCGCGAGCGCTGGCGAAAATAGTCCACGATCTCGGATTCCGCCATCTGGCGCGGAATCTTAAGATCGTGATCCAGCCGGTATTCGGCGGGGATCGGCGCAAACAAGTCATCGAGCGAGCGCAAGCCCATGGCCTTCAGCATGGCCTCACGGTCGGCAGGGGATTTTGGTAGATAGCGCATAGAAAATTAATTAGATGTAACAGGAGGCCGCTTCGATTTTGACACGGAAAAGCGGTGCAGGAAGATGCTTATTGCGTCGGTCGGTAACCTGAAAATAACTTTCGTCAGTGGCCGCCTTCTTCCGCGACAAATTGCTCATAGGCGGCTGCGGAGAGCAGATCGCTGATTTCGCCAGGGTTTTTGAGTGTCATCTTTAACATCCACGAACCGTGAGGGTCCTTGTTTACTTTTTCGGGGGCAGTTGCCAGTTCGGCGTTGATCTCGCTGACAGTTCCCGTGACCGGAGCGTATATATCCGAAACCGCTTTGACCGACTCCACCGTGCCCAACGAGTTGCCCGCGCTCAAATCCGTACCGACCTTGGGTAATTCTACAAACACAATATCGCCGAGGGACTGCTGCGCATAGTCGGTGATGCCGACTGCGGCCTGCTGGCCAACCACCTTGATCCACTCGTGCTGCTTCGTATATTTGCGATCGGTAGGATAAGCCATGATGACTCTCGCTCCAAATTTCTCTGTGTTCTCAGTGTTTAAGATTTCTTAGGTCGTTTATAGAATGGCGTCGGTACCACCTTCCCTGCAACACCCTGACCGCGAATTTCGACCCTTACTGTCCCACCAATATTCGAAAACTCCAGCGGAACGTAAGCCAGCGCGATATTTTTCTTTAAAAACGGCGCTGGCGAGCCGCTGGTAACATATCCAATCTCGCGCCCGCCATCATCCAACACCTTGTACCCGTCGCGCGCAATCCCGCGATCAACCATCTCCAGGCCGATCAAGGTGCGCGTCACGCCTTCAGCCTTCGCCTTTTGCAGCGCGTCACGGCCAACAAACTCCGCCTTCTCCATTTTGCAGAAGCGGTCCAGGCCCGCTTCCCAGACATTTATCGTATCGGAAATCTCGTGTCCGTAGAGAGGAAGTTTTCCTTCCAGGCGCAACGTATTACGCGCTCCTAACCCGCAAGGGACAATTCCAAATTCTTTTCCCGATTCCAGAAGTTCCCTCCACACCCGGGCGCTGGTTGCCTCATCCGCAGGAATATAGATTTCGAATCCATCTTCGGCCGTGTATCCGGTGCGCGCGATGAGGATATTTTCCAAGCCGCAGACCGTCCCGCGCGTGACCCAATAGAATTTCACCGCATTCAGATCGGCGTCCGTGAGCTTCTGCAGCACGTTTACACCCTTCGGGCCCTGGATCGCGATCTGCGTAAAATCATCCGACAAATTTTCTACCGCGCAGTCAAACTGGCGCGTATTGTCGCGCACCCAGTTAAAGTCTTTCTCCCGCGTGCCTGCATTGATCACGAGAAGATACTCGTCCTCGCCGAACCGATGGACGATGACATCGTCCACGAACGTTCCCTGCGGATAGAGAAGCGCGGAATATTGTGCCTGTCCGATCCACAGCTTTGAGGCATCGTTCATCGAGATGTGCTGCACGGCGGCCAGTGCCTGCGGTCCGGCGATGCGGATATCGCCCATATGGCTGACGTCGAAGATGCCAACGCCGGAGCGCACAGCCATGTGCTCACGGATGATCCCGCAGCCGATTGCGGCGGGATACTCGACCGGCATGTCCCAGCCGTTGAAATCAACCATCTTCGCGCCCATCTGGCGATGGACGGCATTCAGCGCGGTCTTGCGGACGGTAGCCGTGCTGGGAGTAGTTTCCGTAGAAGACAAATTGCGCCTCGAATCGCCAGATCGAACGCGACGCCAACACCAGTGACTGTTTACCCTAACACGCGGTTTTTCGGTGGGTCAAACGGAGGGGGATTGCACTAATCACAAGGAAGTTCCTTCACTTCACGATCCTCCGTGAGCGCTGTTTTGAGAGAGACTCTTCTTAGCGTCCAAATTGAACCGTCACATGCGCGCCAGCTGCCACATGCGTGCCTGCGGGCGGAGTCTGTTGCCGCGCCACACCGCTGCCGACCGCTTCCAACTCAAGCCCGGCATCCTGAGCGGCTTCGACTGCTCCACGCACCGTTTTTCCCATGAATGATGGCACTTCGATCCCGCCCTGTTCCACGTCCAAGACGACCGTCCCGGTGCTTGGCGGCTTGGTCAGAGGTGCGGATGAATCTGTCGAGGTCGAGGAAGGTTGGGATGTGGCTGGGATAGCGGGCTCCGATTCCCGCAACGCCGCCTGTACTACGTTTTCCTCACTACCGCCGTGGGGGGCCCGCGCCACGGTCGCTTTCGATTCATCCGCAGAATCTCCATCCACCTCGGCCGTTTCCAGAGGCTCGCCGGGATGGTCAGGCGTGCCTTCCTCCAGATCTTTGTCTTTCATCTTCGCTCGAGCCAGCAGCAATTGATGCTGCGGCGACAGCGGCATGTCGTGCGGCGTGTGCAGGTATTCGAGCACCTGCTGCGCCACCCGGTGAAATACGGGCGCGGAAACCTGTCCGCCTTGATGCAGGCCGACAGCGGAATCCAGAATCACGGCCACCACGATCTGCGGATTGTTCACGGGCGCAAACCCAGCGAACGAGCCGACATATTTCGTTTTCGAGTAGGCGCCCGTGGCGGGATCGACTTTCTGCGCGGTTCCGGTTTTGCCCGCTGATGTGTAGCCTTCGAGGACTGCCTTGCGGCCTGTGCCCTCGAGCACGACTTTCTGCATCATCGCACGCATCTCGGCTGCGGTGTAGCTGGAAATCACGCGCCGCGAGCTTCCGGGATGAAACGCGACGGTTTGCGGGTTTCCCAGAGGCCCGACGGTGCCTGCTACGATGCGCGGCGCAACCCACACGCCATCGTTGGCGAATGTGGAAATCAAACCTGCCAACTGCATCGGCGAAATCCCGATTTCCTGTCCCATGGAGATCGCAGCGATGGACACCTTCGACCAGCGGCTGACTGGTTTGGTCAGTCCGCGCGTTTCACCGGGCAGTTCAATCCCCGTCTGCTGGCCGAACCCGAACGCGCGAATGTATTTATAGAAACGGTCTTCCCCCAGCCGCAGCGCAATTTTGATTGCACCCACATCGCTCGATTCCGCAAGCACGCCCCACACCGGCAGCAGTCCATGCGGCCTGGAGTCACGAATCCGCATGCCGTTGTATACGATCGAGCCCATCTGGCAATCGAAAATTTCGTCTGGATTCGTAATCTTTTCTTCGAGCGCGGCGGAAATCGTGACCAGTTTGAACGTTGATCCGGGTTCGTAAACATCGCTCACGGCGCGGTTCGTGAGTGCGGCGGGCGTGATTTGTTTGCGCAAATTCGGATTGAACGTTGGCCGGTTGGCTAGGGCCAGAATTTCCCCGGTGTGGGGATTCTCTACGACCACCGTGCCGGCAATCGCCTGCGTATCATGAATCGCTTGATCGAGTTCTTTTTCCGCAATGTATTGAATGTTCTTGTCAATCGTCAGAACAATACTTTCGCCGGGCTCCGGCTGCTTTTCAATATCCGCAAACCATTGCCGGCGAGCATCGACCGAAATAAACATCTTCCCCGCGCGCCCGCGCAGTTGCTCGTCGAACTCGTGCTCGATACCGCTTTGCCCGGAGTCTTCCATACCTACCGACCCAACTACCTGGGCCGCCAGATCGCGCGCGGGGTAGAACCGCTTCGGCTCTTTTTGGAAATGGATGCCCTGCAGGTTGAGCGACTTGATGCGCTGAATGGTTTCGTCGTCAGCCTTGCGCGCAACCCAGCAGAATGTCTTGTGGTTCCGGCAGTCGGCGAGGACTACGTTGCGGTCTTCGCCGGTAATGCGGGTGATCAGAGAAACTGCTGTTGGCAGATCTTTTACTTCGCTGGGGACGGCGAAGGCGGAGTCCACCAGAACCGACATTGCCAGCTCGCGACCGGCACGATCGTAGATGACACCTCGCTTGGCAGAAAGCGGGATGGCTCGCTGCTGCTGATGTTCGGCCTGCTTGACGAAACTACCGTAGCGGAAGACTTGGAGATAGACGAGGCGCACGCAGATTGCGAGGCACCAGACGAGCAGAATCCCGCCCAGCAGGTAGAGTCGGGAATTCTTACCGATCCTGGCATCTGTGCCCATAGATCACTAACACGTTGTCATCCTCAGCGAAGCGAGGGATGACAAAGAACGAAGACAACTTCGGCGGCCCACTTAGCGACAGGCCGCCGCAAAATGCTGCCGAGTTTCGCTCGACTGACGGGCGAGTCAACCCATCCCGATGCGAAAAACTTACCGGCCCGCAATCCTCATCATCGGAGCATTGCTAGCCATTACCGGCCCGCCGCCTTGATCCGCGGACGCGTTATCGATCGTGATCACCTGCCCCGGCACCAGCGGCTCCAAACCCATGCGCCGCGCAATTACGTCGATGCGCTCCGGGTCGCGCAAGCTGGCATCTTCCAGCTTCAAAGCGCGGTCCATTTCCGTCAGATTGCTCAGTTCGCGCTTCGCGGATTCAATCTGATATCCATATTCGATGGCGCGGAAATGCTGCCACGCGTAGGTGAACACCAGCAGAAACAGGCAGGCTAGCGCGCTGCCGAACTGCTTCATCTCGCGATTGCGGCGCGGATCCTCGACCTTGACCAGGCGCGAGTTGTCGATCGCCTTCGCGAAATAAATCTCCGGCGTCCCGGTGAAGAATGTATTGCGCCGCACTGCCGGTGTTATGTTCTCGATTGCCGCTGCTGCCGCCATTTATGCCGCCCCCGCGTAAATGTGCTCCTGCTGAGCTTCCGGACTCGGCAGTGCAAACAGCTGCCGAAAATCTGGTTCCTCAGCCACCCGCTTCTGCTGAACGAGCTTTTCCGCCCGCTCTACAGCCGCCATCAAGTCTTCAATCAAAGTTCCCGTATACATTTCCCAACCTCAGAATCGGATTCCTACCACGGAACCCCTCTTCGGCTCGCTTTCCGGCTTCCGGCGCCCGGCCATTACTGTCAATCCGGAAGCCGAATGCCGGAAGCCGAATCACAAACCTGAATAACCCGGCACAGCTTTTACTGCCACGCCGGGGACTCCGGCAGGTTTTCCGGAGCCTAAACTCTTTCCGCGGCTCTCAGCTTCGCGCTGCGGGCTCGCGGATTACGATCGCTCTCTTCATCGGATGCCACTACCGGTTTCTTGGTCAGAACCCGGAAGTACCTGTACTTTTTTTCGCCGTCGCGCAAGGCATCCTTTACGATGCGGTCTTCCAGTGAGTGAAAGCTGATTACCACCAATCGTCCTCCTGGCTTCAGAATCTGCGGCGCTGCTCCCAGCAGCGCCTTCAGATCGTCCAGTTCGCGGTTTACGAAGATTCGGAGAGCCTGAAAGGTTCGCGTCGCCGGATGAATTCGCCGTTCTGCTTGATTCATTGGCCGGGCCGCGGCGGATACGATCTCTGCGAGTTGCGCAGTAGTGCGTATCGGCCGCGACCGGACAATGGCTCTGGCGATTCTCCGCGACCTCCTTTCCTCTCCGAATTCGTAAATCACATCGGCAAGCTCGCGCTCGTCGAGGTGGTTTACCACTTGTTCGGCGGTGCGCTCGTTGTGCGGGTCCATCCGCATGTCGAGCGGTCCATCCGCCTGAAAACTGAATCCGCGTGCGGCATCGTTGAGTTGCAAACTGCTCACGCCGATGTCGGCCAGAATGCCGTCGATCGTCGCCGCTTGCTCGCCCTCCGCAATCTCTGCGAAGGATCTATGCAGCAACGTGATCTTCGGCCAGTCCCCCGGCTCTCTGTCATTCCGAGCGAGCATTTCATCCGCGACAGCGGATGAAGGCGCAGCCGAGGAATCCGCTTTTCTCGCCACGGAGATAACAGCGTCTTCTCTGCAATCTCCAGCGCTTTTGGATCCTTATCGAGCCCAATCAAATGTCCCGGTGCGCCGAGGCGTTTTGCGATTTCGAAACTGTGCCCGCCCAGGCCCACCGTGGCGTCGATATAGGTCCCGCCACGCCGCACGTTTAAAAAGTCGATCGCTTCTTTTAAAAGAACCGGAACATGGCCAACTTCCCTGCCACCATGTCCATCCCCCTGAGGGGTGTCTGTTGAATCCCCGCCCACTAGATGCCCAGTTCGTCGAGCGTCTTCGCATCGTCAGGCGTAATCTTGTCGTCCAAAACTTGTTTGCGGTACGCCTCGAGGTTGCGGACTTCCAAATATTTCTGATAGCCCACCACGGCCACGTCGCCCTTCAGTTGCGCCGCATCGCGCAGCAACTGCGGCAGCAGCAGCCGCCCTTGCCCGTCCATCTCCACTTCCTGTCCCCAGTACCCGGTAGCGCTCAGAAACTTTTTCTTGGTCGGGTTGAAGGTGGAAAGCCCCGCCAGCTTCTGCTCGATCTGCTCCCACTCCTCGAAGGGATACAGTTGAGCAATAGTGCCGTCCAAACTCGTGATGTAGAATTTCTGGCCGTACTTCTCGTCGATCACCCGCTTGAACTCGGCCGGCACCTTGAGCCGTCCTTTTTCGTCGACGCGAGTTGGGTGATTGCCGCGAAACATGTTCTTGAGCTATGAGCACCACCACAGTTGGGGAGGCAAAAGCGACGCAGAGTCGGTCTAAATTCGGGTGGTTCGGGCTGTTTGTCCTGCTATTGGGTCGGTTTCCCACCGGCTCCTCTGTATCAGCTTCCGTTGCCACGAATCGTACCGTGTTTACCACTCTGTACCACTTTGTACCACATCTTACCTGTAAGTCTTTTATTGTCAATAGGAAAGTTAATGGTCTGAGTCCAACGATGGGAGTCGTTGAGCAAACTACGACAGCTTGTGGCTAACCAGGAAGGTGACTACAAGATATGGGATTTACGCTTTAAATTCCTTCGCCATTCATTCGCTTAGATTTTTCTTGCAATCCGCGCTGGTAGCCGATTTTCTTGTGGAAATGAGGATTGAAACTGAGCAGCGGGCTTGATCGGTGTGAAGAAGCAAGTCAGTAGATTGCATTTCCAGAGCGGCTGGTTTGGATCTGACCAGCTTCCACTGATATTGAGTACGCCTCGCCACCGTTCCCGGACCATGTTCGCAGGTTGAAAGTCGCGTCCGAAGGCGCGCGATAGGCAGGCACATTGCGCATAGTTAATGGCTGTCCGGCCTTGCAAACTTCCGGCGCCTCAGTAATCTGCAGAAAGTAAGCGCCCTTGCCCGATCCAACCACTCTCGATTCTCCGTTCACTTCCATCAACACAGCCGAATTTTCATCGACCGCGACTTCGCGCGGATTTTTCGACCAGCCATCGGCCACAATGCGAGCCAAGAATCCCAGGCTGCGGCCCATGCGGTCGCGGGCGGCGAAGTGGCTGTCGGTAAGAGTGTTTTCGAAACCCGGAACTTTCAAGAAATCGCGCTCTAGCGCGACTCGCTTGTTGTAGGGATCGGCGAGCACCTCGCGCGAACTGAGATCGGCCTCGCTCGCCTGATCTTCGGTAGCTCCATAAACAAATTCGCCCAGCACCGCGAGGCCGGCGCTATTGCCGCCGATCGGCTTGCCTGCCAGCACATGCGCATTGATGGCCTCCTGCACTGGAGTTCCCTTCCAGAAATGTACATAGCGCGCCTGATCGCCGCCGGCGATAAAAATAACCGTCGCCTGCCGGATGATGCGCGCAACCTTCACCTCCTGTGCCGCCTTGCGGTCGGGAATAATCAGCGTGGCCACCGAATTCATCTGGCAAATCTTGTTGACATAGGAGTTGTAATCGTCCTTGCCATGAGCGCGGAGAATGAGAAAATCGCCACCGTTGCCTTTGCCGCAAAGCCACTGAAACGCTTCTTTCTGCTCCGCGCCCCCGCCCATCAGAGCGACACCGGCTTCGATGTGAGTTTCTGCGGCGAGCTCGCTGCCGATGCGTTTGTACTTGTAGGAAGCCGCATTGGCGGCGGTGTGAAAGAGCAGAAGCAGAACGACTATGTAAAAGATCTTGGGACTCTTCATCGCTCCCGAATATACCTCAGACGTGTGGCGCAGACACTCCTGTCTGCGTGCCCACTACTTAACCGGCTCCACATAAACAGCAGTGCCGTAGGCCAAAACCTCGGTGACTCCCTGCATAATCTCGGTCGCGTCGTACCGCGCTCCCACTACAGCATTGCCCCCCAGTTCCGCCGCATGAGTCAGCATTAGGTCGAAGGCCTCAGCGCGAGTCTTCTCGCACAAATTTGTAAGCAGCGTAATGTTGCCGCCGATCAGCGTCTGCAACCCCGCACCGATGGTGCCAAAAATCGAGCGCGAGCGCACCACGATTCCACGCACTACACCCAGCGTCCGCACCACCCGAAAGCCGTCGATCTCGAATTGCGTCGTCACCATGTTGTGCACCACCATGCGAGTGCTACCCGTGTAGCTCGTTGCCATGTGTGCGTCCTCTTTCAGCCGCGCCACGCGCAGCAGCTAAATATAGCGCAAATCCTGCCGCCGATTCCCCATTGCCCAATTGCAATTGCCAATGGAAGACCTCGGAGCGCTCTTAAAGCCCGCTGCTGCAATCGGCAATTGGAAATCGGCATTCGGCAATACGATTATTCCAGCGTCGAGTGGACGACGAACTCCTGCGACGAAAGATCGTACTCAATCCGCAACAGGTTCGGTTTGCAACAGACCTGGCAGTCTTCCACATAGCTTTGCCGGCGTCCTGCGGATTCATCAACCGTCGTCGAATTCCACTCGCCACATCCCGCGCATTGAAAGCCAGACTCCATCAATAGCCTCAACTTAACCCTATAATGGCCGAACTGTCACTTTCTGGAGGGATGATGATCTCAAGGCGGCGATTTCTCAAGGTGAGTGGGATAGCGGCCAGCGTGGCAACGGCACCGAGCTCATTGCGCGCTTCCCAAAAATCGAACGATTCCGCTCTTCCGCCCTCTATCGCGCAACTGAAATCCAGAAAGGCCGAAGCCACTCCCATCACTCGCGAAGAGCGTTCCGCACGCCAAGAGCAAGCCCGCAAGCTCATGGCCGAGAACTCGATTGACGCCATCCTGCTCATGAGCGGCACCTCGCTGAATTATTTCACCGGCATCCGCTGGTGGGGCGGCGAGCGATTGTTTGCCTACTTGCTGCCGACAAAGGGCGCGGGGTTCTATGTGTGTCCTGCGTTCGAGGAGGACCGCGCTCGCGAGGAGATCGCTCACGCACCCGATGGCGAACCCGCCATGGTGCTTACCTGGCAGGAAGATGAAAGCCCGTACAAACTTGTTGCCGAGGGATTAAGAAATCGCGGGGTCGGGACTGGCAAACTCGGAATCGAAGAAATGACTCGCTTCTTTTTCGCCGAAGGTGTCGCGAAGGCAGCTCCGCAGCTCACCATCAGCAGCGCTACTCCGGTCACAGCGGGCTGCCGCATGATCAAGAGCGCTCACGAAATCGCCCTGATGCGACTGGCTTCGCAAGTAACGTTATCGGCTTACGAAGCGGTTTATCACGCGATGCACGCGGGAATGACGCAGCACGAAGTCGAAGACTTAATTTCCGCGGTTTACGATCGGCTCGGCTTCCCCGGCGAAGCCAGTGTTGAAGTCGACGAATACACTTCGTATCCGCATGGTTCCAGTACGCCGCAGGTGATTCGTGAAGGCTCGATCGTCATGATAGACGACGGCTGCACCGTGGAGGGATATCAATCGGACATCACGCGCACGTTTGTTTTGGGCAAACCGCCAGAAAAGACCTACGACAAGATGAGGAAAGTATTCGACATCGTGCATCAGGCGCAATCGGCCGCGCTCGCGGCAGCGCATCCCGGAGTCGAGTGCGGCTCAATCGATGCCGCAGCGCGCAAAATCATAACCGATGCGGGCTACGGTCCCGACTACAGATACTTCACGCATCGTCTCGGTCACGGCCTGGGCATGGACGGCCACGAATGGCCGTATCTCGTCCGCGGTAACCCTACCAAACTTGCAGCCAACGTAACCACCAGCGACGAGCCCGGCATTTATATCCACGGCGAATTCGGCATCCGCCTCGAAGACGACATGCACGTCACAGAGAACGGTGCAGAGCTATTCACGCCACAAAGCCCTTCGCTGGGGGATCCATTTGGAAAAGCCTGAGCGAGCCTTTACTTCGACGACACGACCTGCAAATTATTCGTCACCGAAAAAATTCCCGGAACCCCGTTGGCTCGCAAGCCAACGAGATTCTTATCCTGCTCGCTATCGACCACCCCCTCCAAACTCACCCGCCCGTTCTTGACGATGATGCGAATCGGCTTCTGCACGCCCAGCGCATATTTCTCCAGCGCCGGATACCCATAAATCTCGCGAAACAAGCGACGCCGCAAGCCATCATCCATGGGCGATGGAGGGAGAACTTCAATCTGGTTATCGACCTTCTCCACGCCCTCGATTTTCTTCACCACATTGCCCGCATCAGACTTGACCGTCGGGTTCACCACCTGGCCCATGAGCGTCACGGTCGAGCCATCCACCTTGTAAGTGATGTTGTCGAACACGCCGAAATAAGGAAGCATGAGCAACTCGTGCCGCACTTCCCGCGTGATGCGCTCCACCGAGCGAGGTGAAAGCTGATTTCGATCCTGCGCCGAACACAAGCATACAGACGCCAACACCACCAAAACGCCGACCATCCAATTCCGCTTCATTGAGGTCCTCCTGGCCTGAGATTCCCTGGGAAGGAAGTAGTTTACTGCAAATAGCGCATACAGAACTTTTACTTGCCCGCGGTTCGGATCGGTGCTATTTCTGGCTCTCTTTCTCTTGAAAGTCATGTGCCGTCGACCGCCGAACCCGAGGCATTTCATTGGATGACCTAAACACGGACCTCAGCCCGCAAAAAATCTCTTTCCCTTCGCCGGGCGTTTCCATCGCCGAAGCCGAAGACACGACGCGGCCACGCCGTGTGCTGGGTTTCCGCGACCTGCTCCTGTTCTACGTAGTCACCGGTATCAGTCTGCGCTGGATTGCCACCGCCGCGGCCGCCGGCCCGAGTTCAATCGTCATTTGGATTGGCGCCTGGTTCTGCTTCTACACTCCTCTCGCGCTGTCGGTGCTCGAACTTTCTTCCCGCTATCCCGGCGAAGGCGGCCTCTACGTCTGGAGCAAGCGCGCCTTCGGCGATTTCTCCGGCTTCATGTCCGCTTGGACGTACTGGACCAGCAATCTGCCCTACTTTCCCGCCGTTCTCTATTTCGCCGCTAGCAACGTGCTCTTCATCCGGCAGGGTGCATGGGCGCACTTGTCAAGTAATGCAACCTTTTACATTGTTTTTTCTTTGCTGACGTTAGCCGCGGCTACGCTGATGAACATCGTCGGCCTCGACGTCGGCAAGTGGCTGCACAACGCCGGAGCGCTCGCCATGTGGATCCCGGTCGGCATCGTGATCGTGATGGGCCTGATCGCCTGGCATCGCTTCGGATCAGCCACTTCGTTCACCCTGCATTCGATGACTCCCAGTACCCACCTCAACGACATTATTTTCTGGTCCGTTCTCACCTTCGCTCTCGGAGGCTGTGAAACCGCCTCGTTCATGGGAGACGAGATTAAGAATCCTCACCGCCTGGTTCCGCGTGCCCTCCTGCTCGCGGGCGTAACGGTTACACTCTGCTACATTCTTGGCACGGCATGCGTGCTGTTGGCGCTGCCTTCAAACCAAGTCAACGATCTGCAAGGCCTGGTTCAGGCCATCTCAAAAACCGCCGCGAGAGTAGGTTTTCCCGGCGTCTTGCCGGTCGCGGCATTTCTCATCGCGCTCAGCAACATCGGCGCCGCCGGAGCTTACCTGGCTGCCGTAGCACGTCTGCCGTTCGTGGCAGGGATCGATCGCTTTCTTCCGCCCGCATTCGGAGCACTGCATCCGCGCTGGAAGACCCCGTGGGTCGCGTTGCTTACTCAGTTCGTGCTCGGCGTAGTTTTTATTTTCTTAGGCCAGGCCGGAACCAGCGTCAAGGGCGCTTACGACGTGCTCGTCAGCATGGGTGTGATCTTTTATTTCATTCCCTACCTGTACCTCTTCGCCGCCATGATCAAACTGCAGCGCGAACCCGCCGGGCCGGGAGTGATTCGCGTACCGGGGGGACGAGTGATGGCACGACTGGTCGCCGCAGTTGGATTTACTACCACCGCAATCACGATTGCCCTGTCCCTGATTCCGCAACCGGATGAGCCCAACAAGCCGCTGGCGCTCGTGAAAGTGCTCGGCGGAACGGGAGCTCTGTTGCTGGTGGGAGTGTGGTTGTATGTCGCAGGCAAACGCAGAGCTGCACGAACTGAAAGGGCACCATCGTTGACGGATTAAAGCGGCCGTCGCGCTTTTCCCGCGGTTTCCGACTCCGTGGTTAGACCGATCTATACCGGGGTCGCCGTCTTCCTCGGCGGATTAAAGAACGGCAGCCCAGCAACCTTCACATTCGTCTTCAGCCGGATCGCCTCAATCGTAATCTCCATCTGCAGTTGTGTCCCCAGCTTGGAATGCTCAGTTTCCACGCTGGCCAGCGCAATCATCTTCTTCAAAATCGGAGACCAGCTTGTGGTCGTCGCTTTCCCAACCTGCTTTTCCCCCGAATAAACCGGCACGGCCACGCGCGAAGCCTGGCTCGGAGCCGCGGGAGTCAGACCATAACGCTCGTAAAGCGCCTCCACATCCGTCCAATCGACTTCGAGTCCGACCAGTTGCCGAGCCACGCCATTCTTCGCGTCTTTCTCCAGTGCTCGCTTGCCGATGAAGTTTTCTTTTTCGAGATGCACCATCTTGCCGAAGCCCAGCTCATATGGAGAGTATTTCTGCTGCGAAATCAGCGCCTTCTTCGAACTTGTGTAATCGACTTCGATCAAGAGCAGGCCAGCCTCCGTCCGCGCTACATCCAGCGCAAGCATTCCTGCGGCATGAAGGTCGAACTGTCTTCCCTTCTCCGCGAGCGCATCCCAAACCTTGACGGCGTCATTGGCCGGGATCCAAATCTCATATCCCAAATCGCCCGTGTATCCCGTGCGCGAAATGTCCACCGGCATGCCCGCAATCTTCCCGCGCGTCACGCGAAAATATTTCAGGTTGGCAATATCAGCCTCAGCCACGGCTTTCAGCAGCTTCGCCGAAGTCGGCCCTTGCAAAGCCAGCGCTGCAACTTTCTCGGAAATGTCTTCGACCTGCACGTCCATGTTCAGACCGTTCTGCCGGAACCAGCGCAGGCTGGGGTCGGCGGCCGTCCAGCGATAGACATTTTCTTCGAGGCGCGAAATCGTGCCGTCGTCGATGACCTTGCCCTCTTCATCGGACCAGCAGCAATAAATCACCTGCCCCACTTTCACTTTATTAATGTCGCGCGTGATCACGCGGTTCACCAGCCGCGTCGCATCTTTGCCCGTGACCAAATATTTGTAGAGCGGAGAAATATCGATCAGCGCCGCCGCATTGCGAATGGCGTTGTACTCGTGCTCATGATGCACCTCATACACGCTGACCGTGTAGTATCCCGACCACTCGCGGTAATTCAGGCTGTGGCAAAGCGGAAAAGTTCTCTCGTGAAATGCAGTTCCAATCGGCAAGGAAGTGGCCTCGACTGATATTTAGCTCGACGATGGATTATACGTCAGAGCCCTTATCAAAGGCGTCATCCCGAAGCCCCGCGTTCTCTCCAGCGGGGCGAGGGATATCCCTTAAATCGGCTCTATGTTCATTGGTCACAGACAATTTCACCCTGTTGCGCTAAAGAGAAACGATGCGCCCACCCAAACAATTCTTCGTATACATCATGACGAATGGCCCGAAGTCCGCCGTCCTCTACGTCGGTATCACCGGCGACCTGCCCCATCGCGTCTGGCAACACAAGAACAAATTGATACCGGGATTTACCAGTCGCTACAACCTGATTCAACTGGTCTTTTACGAGTGCTTCTTCTATCCTGATGCCGCCATCGCTCGCGAAAAGGAGATCAAAGGCTGGCGGCGCAGCAAGAAAATAAAGCTCATCGAATCAATGAATCCGAGCTGGCATGATCTGGCGAAAGATTGGGGAAACGAATATAGGCCCGAACCGGCGGCAGTGGAGCGGGAGATCCCTCGCCCCGCTGGAGAAAACGCGGGTCTTCGGGATGACGCCCATTCCTATTTGTCGGGCTATTCGCTAGACCGTAAAGACGAGTGACGGCATTGACAGGCCGTTTATCCTAAGTCCTAGGCAAAGTCCCTGGTCAACTCAGAACATGGTAGCGATTGCATTTTCGATTTTGGTAGCGATAGCTTTGCTGAGCATTTACAGCGATCTGATGATGAGACTGCGTCTCACCATAAGGGACATTTCCAGAGACAGACTCGTATGGTGGAGGCGCGGGCAATCTGAGGTTACGGGTGCGTATCAAGAACTTTTTCCCCACAGCCGACTGCCTCTGTTTGCCCAGTTTGCCTTCTGGCTCGTTCTGATGGTCGCCGTTGCCGGATTGGCTGCGGTCCTGTGGAAATCGCATTGAATTCGCCAACGCCTGACTGAAAGTCACACGATCCAGTGTGCAGACAAAATCTCGCGTTCCGGATAGAATCACTCATCGATGCATCCAGTCATCCCAATCCTTTCGAATGCCCTCCGCAACTGGAGTGTTCTACCCAGCGGCCTCTAATACGCGCACCCCAAAACTGCGCTAACATTCCTCGTTCTCATCCTCAATCAGCAAGCTCGCAGCTCAAGGCTCAAAGCTCATGGCGAATTCATACGACGTAATCGTAATCGGCGGCGGCCACAACGGCCTCGTCAACGCCGCCTACCTCGCCCGCGCCGGAAAGAAAGTTCTGGTGCTCGAACGCCGCCACATTCTCGGCGGCGCGGCTTGCACCGAAGAGGTTTTTCCCGGCTTCAAGTTCTCCGTCTGCTCCTACGTGGTCTCGCTCCTGCGCCCGGAGATTATTCGCGACCTCGATCTCCCACGCCACGGCCTCGAAATTCTCCCGCTCGACGGCACATTCACGCCCATGCCGAACGGCGATTATCTCTGGCGCGTGAACGACCACGGCAAAACCCATCGCGAGATCGCCCGCCACTCCCGCGTCGACGCCGAGGCCTACGACGAATTTGGCAAAGCCATGCAAGCCATGTGCCGCTTCGTGAAGCCGATCCTCAGCATGGTCCCGCCCGACCCGAGCACCCTGAACCCGCGCGAACTGATGAAGCTGCTCTTCATCGGACGCCGCTTCCAGGGCATGTCGAGCTACGACAAATACAACCAGGTCCAGCTCATGACCATGAGCGCCATCGATTTTCTCGATCAATGGTTTGAGACGGATGTGCTTAAGGCGACCATGTCGGCGTCGGGGATTATCGGAACGTTTCTAGGAGTGCGCTCGCCGGGTACGGCTTACGTACTGTTGCATCACTACATGGGAGAGATCGACGGCGCGTTCCGCGCCTGGGGATTCGCCCGCGGCGGCACCGGAGCGATTTCGAACGCGATTGGCGATGCGGCCCGCGAAGCTGGAGTAGAAATTCGCACCCAATCCGCAATCGCTAAGATCATAGTCAAAGACGGCAAAGCCAAAGGCGTTGTGCTCGCGAACGGCGACGAAATTTACGCCGAAACAATTTCTTCCAGCGTAGACCCCCGCCTAACCTTCAACAAATTCATCGACGTCGGCCAACTTCCCTCCGACTTTCTCGAAGATATCAACCGTTTCAAATATCGTGGCTCATCCGGCAAGGTGAATCTCGCACTCGACGCGTTGCCGAATTTCAAGTGCATGCCCGGCCCGGGAGCGCACCTGCGCGGCGCGATCTCGATTTCACCTGCAGTCGAATATATGGAGCGCGCCTACGACGACGCCAAGTACGGCAATTTCTCGCGACGCCCATATATCGACATGGTGATTCCGTCGCTCACCGATCCCTCCGTCGCTCCGCCTGGCAAACACGTGATGTCATGCTTCGTGCAATACGCGCCTTACAAGCTGCGCCCGGGCTTGAACTGGGACACCGAAAAAGAAGCTTTCGGCGACACTGTCGTAAACACCATCGCCGAATACGCGCCCAACATCAAAGACATCATCCTGCATCGCCAGGTTGTCACCCCGCTCGATCTCGAACGCGAGTGGGGGTTGAGCGAAGGTAACATTTTTCAAGGTGAACTTTCGCTCGAACAACTTTTCTTCCTGCGTCCGGCACCGGGCTACGCGCGCTTCCGCACGCCGATTCAAAACCTCTACATGTGCGGGTCGGCCACGCACCCCGGCGGCGGCATCATGGGCGCGCCCGGACGTCTCGCGGCGCTTGAGATTCTCAAAGACAAGGGAGCGGCATAACATGGCCGCCACCAAGCGCGACATTGTCATCATCGGCGGCGGCCACAATGGACTGGTCACTGCGTTCTATCTTGCCAAAACCGGATTCAAGCCGCTCGTGCTGGAGCGCCGCTCTCAAGTCGGTGGCGCGGCCATCACTGAGGAATTCCATCCTGGCTTCCGTTGCTCGACTCTCGCGCACACCGCAGGCCCACTTCGTGCGGATATCGTCCGCGACATGCAACTCGAAAAATATGGCGCCAGGTTCATCACGCCTGAGGCGTGCGTGACTGCCCTTTCGCCCGATGGCCGCGCGCTTTCTCTTTACCAGGATGAAAGCAAATCGGCGCAAGCGATCTCTGCTTTTTCGCAGAAAGACGCCGCAAACTATCCCGAGTTCGCAAAGTCTCTCGCCAAGATCAGCAAGGTCATCGCCGAGGCTCTTGCTACGACTCCACCCGACATCGACCACCCGTCCAGCGGGGATCTCTGGAGCATGTTGAAGACCGGCCGCACTCTGCGCAATCTCGGCAAGCGCGATATGTATCGCGTGCTTCGCTGGGGGCCGATGGCGGTGGCCGATCTCGTCGCAGAATATTTCGAAACTGAATTGTTGCGGGCGGTCATCGCCGCCCGCGGTATCTTCGGAACTTTTCTCGGTCCGTGGTCGGCGGGAAGCAGCCTGCAACTGCTGATTCGCGCAGCGGGCGATTCTCACCCTGCGGGCTCGGCGTTCTTCGTGGCAGGAGGGACCGGTGCGCTCACGCAAGCGATGGCTTCCGCTGCCAAAGCCGCTGGCGTCGAGATTCAGACCGGAGCCGAAGTCATTGAGATTCGGGTGAAAGATGGCGCTGCCACCGGCGTGCTGCTCGCTACCGGAGAAGAAATCGGCGCGAAAGCCGTCATCTCCAACGCCGATCCTAAGCGCACTCTGCTCAAGCTCACCGATCCCGTTCATCTGTCGCCTGATTTTGTGCAAAAGCTGCAGCACTATCGCGGGAACGGCACGGTCGCGAAGGTGAATCTCGCGTTATCTGCACTGCCAAATTTCACCGCGCTGAAAAACGACGATAGCAACGCGCTCAAAGGCCGTATTCACATCGGCCACGAGATTGATTACCTCGAGCGCGCCTTCGACGAATCCAAGTACGGCAACTTCTCGCGTGATCCATATCTTGAAGCCACAATCCCCTCGCTCACCGACCCCACGCTCGCGCCCGAAGGCAAGCAAGTGATGTCGATTTACATGCAATACGCCCCTTACAAGCTGAAGGGCAGTTGGGAGGATCAGCGCAAAGTGCTCGGCCAGACGATCGTGCAAACACTAGCTCAATATGCTCCGAACTTGCCGGAGTTGATCCTCACGCACCAGATCATCACGCCCCTGGATCTGGAAGAAACCTACGGTTTGACCGGCGGCCAGATTTTCCACGGCGATCTCGCGATCGATCAGTTCTTCACCATGCGCCCGCTCCTAGATTGGGCGCGTTATAGAACGCCGATCCAAAACCTATACATGTGCGGCAGCGGCACACACCCCGGCGCAGGTCTGACCGGAGGCTCGGGAGCGAACGCGGCGCGGGAGATTTTGAAGGCATTGAAAAAGTAGCGTCCGCGTCTTGCCTGCATGCTGTAACGTGGGATCTATGGAAGAGACCAACATCCTTCCCAAAAGAGTGCGTCGGCTCGCCATCGCCACGGGCATCGCGTCTGCACTTGCACTGTTTCCCATCCTTTTCCTCCTGTATCCCGCTCTTTTGATTCTGGGCGGGGTTATTCAGCCCCGTTTCCCCAGTACGGGAAGGTGGCTCGTGTGGGCTGGTGCAGCAATGCTGGGCGCGCCATTGATCGTGTACGACATTATGTTGTTCGTGCGTCCGGAAGGTCGCGCCCCACTGAATATGACATTGACATTTCCGCCAGCGACGATCCTCCTCGCATGGTGCTACGTGGAGCTCGTCGCCAACGGCGTAAGGAGACTGCGTGGTCGGCGCTTCCGTGCGCCTGAGGAGTCCCGCCCAATAGGCTGGGGTCCATGGGCCGTTGCCGCCCTCCTCACCTTCTATATGGCTTGGGACCTCGGCGGCTTACTAGGTTGGTATCGCGGGCTCAACGATCATCGCCTCGATGCTGGCGCTCGCGTAGCAGGCTCTATGCATCTGGTTATGTTACTTATTGTCGTGGCCTTCGATATTTCGTTGGTAAGACGAGATGTCAAAGTGAGGAGGTCCCGAATGACACAATTCTGACATGACACTCTCCGCCATCCTCCTAATCTCCTGCCCCGACCAGAAAGATGAAGTCGCCACCATCGCCGGCTTCGTCCACCGCCGCAGCGGCGGGGCCCTGCACGCTATTCCAAGCGCGAAAGTTCATGCACTTCCGCGGCAGCCAAATTCCTCCCATGTACAGTGTCACTCCGGTAGTAACTTGCGAGCGATGTGACTTTCGTCTTTACTGAAACAGCGGTAAAGAATTGTCTCACCGGGGAGGGAGAAACTCGCCCGCGGAGCGCCTTTTGGCCGAAGATCTTAAATTTGAGCTGGCAATTCTGGCTACGGTCCAGGGTTTCTATCAGAAGCTCCTGCGCGACCAACTTGGTGGGGACGTGCCGGTTCCCGGCGGACTCGACGCGAACGCACTGCGTCAAACCGAGGGCGACCTGCCCGAAACGCTCTCCCGCATGTACCGCTGGCTGCACGTGCTCGATATGGCGATTACCCCCGCCATGCTGCGCCAGGCGCTGACGCCGGAAACGGACTCCGAAGTTGCCGAAGCCTTGCTTCGCTACTTTGTGCGCCGCCGCGAGCCAAGCGACGTAAACCGCGACAAAACCGATCTGATCGCGACTTTTCTCTACCGACATCCTCGTGTGCAGGGGCAGTGGCAGCAGCAGGGCTATGGACTCGATGGAGCATTGCCGTTGTCTCCATTCGAAATCGCGCTCATAGAAATTCTTGCCGATACCGATGTCCCACAGCTTCCCGAAGAGCACGTGCAACTGCTGCGCAACTTCGATCCCTTGCGCGAGGAGATCACCCGATATCGCGACTTCAATGCGCTGATCGATTCGGGCATCGTCTCCCGCGTGCGCGAATTGAAGCGCTGGCTGGACGATTCGTTTTATCATCCCGGCGTCCTGGCCACGGTGGCCGCGCACAACGCCGCGTTCGGCGCTCGTTTCGATGAACTGTTCACGAAAGCGCTGGGCGAAATCAAGCAGTTCGCCCAGGCGCTCGACGAAATGGGCGGCAGCATCCTGAGCACGGTGGATGGCGTAGAAGTCACCGTTGAGCACGTCGCCGCGATTGAGCAGGAAGACATGTTGCGAGCCGATTACGGCAACGCGCTGGAAAAATTCCGCCGGGTCTCGCGCCTTGAAGAAAGAACTCGATCGCCGGCCACCGATTCGCAAATCTCTGCTCGCGCCTGCAGCGGGGCGCGGCTTGCCGGCATCCACGAAAACTGCTGCCGCAGCCAGGCCCGCGAAAGTTGCTGCGGCGAAAGCGCCAACTGCTGCAGCAGCGCTCACCTTCCATCCACCGGCGATCACTGCACAGCAGATTTCGGTCGAAGATGGAAAGCTGCGCCGCGTCGAGGAATCGATCCGCGTCTTCGTGCGCGTAGCCGATCCCAAGTATCGTCAGATCGTCCCCATGCGCTTCTTCAATCTCACGCTGACGATCCCCGAAGCGGACGCCTACAGCGCCGGCTTCCTCGAAGAAAAGAGCCTTCGCGCCGATATTGCGCGCACGCTCATCCGTCTGGTTTCGTGCACGGCACGCATTAGTACGGAACTCGAAGAACTCAAACGTAGCCAGAGCATGTCATCGCTGTGGAAGCTGCACGCCGATGCGTTGGTGGTGCTGCTCGATATCGCCAGCACGACGACCGAAGAAGCGGCCGGGATCGCAAAATTGGCCGAGAATAGTGACGCTCCCGCTGCAGCCATGGCGATTCACGAAACCCTGCAGAAGCTGCGCAGCCGGTCTGAGTTGGCGGTGAAGGCGCTGGCGCACCCGGGAACGTAGTCGAGCCTCAGCGGCGCTTCTTTTCGTCCGGCAGCCGCTTCCCGAGCTTCTTTCTCCGTAGTGGGAGCAGAACAATCTCTTCCTCAAACGAGATCACCGCAAACGAGTCACCTGCCGACAGATTCAATTCGTCTCGAATAGATTTTGGAAGGATGAATCCACCCGCATCATCCAAGACCACTGAGAGCTTAGCCTTCGTCATGAGCAGACTCTCAACATCTGACAGAGCTATCGGCAATTTTTGCAAAAGAAACAGGCAGGCCGAACGGCCCGCCTGTTTTCTCGCGGCTCGCAGCTCACCGCTAAGTGCTAGTTGATATCGAACTGCTCCTGGTGCAGCGCCGGATCGCTCTTCACAATGATCGTCCGCTTGGTAAGCTCTTCCATCTCATTCAGCAGCCGGCCGTTATTAGCCTTCAACTCCTTCGCCACATCCGGATGCACGCGGAGCATTACGTCTTCGTGCTCCAGATGTTTCGCAATCTTGCGCATCTCCACGTAAATCTCGTTGGCAATGGTGGTCACCGACTTCACGTACCCGGTCGACTGGCAATACGGGCAAGGCGCACCAATCGTCCGCTCCAGGGATTGCTTCACGCGCTTGCGAGTGATGGCAACCAGCCCGAAATCGTTAAACTGAAGAACTTTGGAGGGCGCGCGGTCAAACCTTAATTCTTCCTCCAGCGCCTGCATCACGCGCTGGCGGTTGCGGCGCTCATCCATGTCGATGAAGTCGATGATGATAATGCCGCCCAGGTCGCGCAGGCGCACTTGGCGGACGATCTCTTTCACCGCGTCCACGTTCGTCTTAACGATCGTGTCTTCCAGCCGCGCAGTTTTGCCAACGTATTTTCCGGTATTGATGTCGATCGCCACCAGCGCCTCGGTCTGGTTGATGACGATATAGCCGCCGCTCTTCAACCACACCTTGGACTTGAGCGCCTTGTTCATTTCTTCAGCCAGGCCGAACTGCTCGAACAAGGGCGTCTCTTTCGTATAGAGCTTGACCCGCTTTACCAGTCCGGGTTGGAAGCGGTTAAAGAAGCGCAGGATGCGCTCGTACTCTGCCTCGGTGTCCACCCAGATCACTGAAAAATCCGAGGTCACCTGGTCGCGGAGCACGCGCTCCACAACGTTCAGATCGTGATAAATCAAGGCCGGCGGCTTGGAGTTCTCCGCGCGAGTCTTGATGTCGCTCCACAACCCCTTCAGGAAGCGGATATCAGCCCGCAGCTCGTCTTCGCTCGCATTCTGCGCAGCGGTGCGTACGATGAATCCTCCGTGCCCGTTCTCACGTTCGCTCATCACAATGCGTTTCAGGCGCTGGCGTTCTTCATCAGATGCGATCTTGCGAGAAACTCCCGTGTGGTTCACGGTCGGCATATAAACCAGGAAGCGTCCCGGCAGCGCAATGTGGCTGGTGATGCGTGCTCCTTTCTTACCGATCGGCTCTTTCGCAATCTGCACCAGAATTTCTTGCCCTTCCTTCAGCAGATCGCTAATCTTAGGAACTTCCTGCGTCTGGCGTCGCGGAAAGCGGCGTCCTCCACCACGCCGTCCGCCGCCCCGGCGCTCCCATCCTGGACGCGGACGGGGCGCCCGCTGCGTGTAACCCGCCGTTCCAGCGGAAGCGCGAACTTCCGCGCGCGCATCCACTGTGCCGTTCCCGCGAGCCTCGGCATCAAGCATGGCTTCGGCTTCCGCCTGCGCCTCTTCCAGTTCCAATTCCTCCGCGTCTTCCTCGCTCTCCGCAGCTACGGCTTCCGCCGGAGCGGCGCCAGATTCCGCAAACGAGTTCATGTGAATCTCATCGACTGTCTCACGAACGTCCGAAAGCACCCGTTGCCGGCCAGGCTGGCCGGCCGCATGCGTTTCTTCTTCGAATTCCTCGTAACCGTCGTCGGAAGATTGTTCGTAGCCAACTGTGTCCGCTTCTTCCTCGTCGATGGTCTCCTCTTCCAGCGTTCCCGGCGCGGCAAAAGGTGATGCCTGTTCCACAGCCGGCTGCGCGGAAGTCTCGGGAAAACTCTCCGTTTCGATCACTTCCTGAATCTCGCGAGCCGCCTCCGGAGCAGCCGCCGCAGCAACCGCGCTGGCCGAGTCCATACGGTGGAATTCACGGTTCCAGTCCACTGAAGTCGCCGCTGATTCTCTCTGTGGCTCGCTGACGGGAGCTATTTCTTCTTCCACTGCTTCAGGTTCTGCGACACGAATTTTCTGGGGCGCAGAGGCGCTCGCGAACACCGGCTCATCTTCCGGAAATGCTGGTGCAATCGGCAACACCGGCTCCGCCGACACGGCTTCGAGGCCGGACTGCTCTCCCGGTTCTTGATCCCGGTCTTCGTCGGAAGGGGCAATCTCGGTGGCAGCCGAAGGAGCCATCCCGCGATACTTGGAGATCGATTCCCCGGGAAGAATGATCGGCTGGTATCCGGCAGGCGGCCCAAACTGGCTCCGGCTCGGCTCCTGAATCCGGCTGGCCGAACTCTCGGCCACAGGCGCAGCCGAGCGATCGCCTCGTTCACGCCCTTCCCTACGGCCGCGGCGCCGGCGCCGTCCCCTCCAGCCGCCCCGGTCGCGCTCCTGCGACGACTCTCCTCCCGCAAGTGTCTCGTCCGTAACGGCGGCCCCAAGACCTTGCTCTGCACCCGCTTCCTGCGAGGTCTCGGCCCCCGCGTTTGAAAAGCTGGAATGCACCGGCCCGCTCGATCCACCCGCCATTTCCGCCGAAAAAACGGAAGACTCGCTTTCCCCTTGCGGCCGCATATCCTGCACGCCGCGGTTCGCAGGCACCGATTCGGTCAGGTCCTCGTCATGCTCTTCCAGATCCATAAAATCGGAAACATAGAGGAACGCATCGCGCTCCAGGCCAATGTCGACGAATGCCGACTGCATGCCGGGAAGCACGCGGGTGACGCGGCCCTTGTAGATGGAGCCGGCTAATGTGTATTCATTTTCGCGCTCGAGGTAGACTTCCGCGAGCAGATCATCTTCCACCAGCCCCACCTTGGTTTCATGAGGCGTGGAAGAAACAAACAACTCTTTATTCATGGACACTCCGGTCCCGCCGACTCAGGCCGGACGGGTTTTCACCGGAACGAGGCTAGGAAGGAATGGGAGGAGTGAGCGTAGCGAGACTGGCCCCGCATAGGGGACGGCTAGGGCCGGGAAGGTTCCCCGGCTGAATCCGCTGCACAAGCTTGGATCTCTTTTGCACTGGTCGCTTTTTTTGTCTGCCGGATTTGTGACCGCACTCTCAGACCGTTTCCGGTCGGGGGGCCGTTTCCCATTCAGCAGATGTATTGCTTCAATCCTGCCCGGCCTTCCGTCGTTCGATTGGCCGGCGAAACTGCCCTCTTTACGCGAGGGCGATCGATATTTTGGGGCTGCGCATCGTCCTTGACGAAAGTCGCAGCAGTTGCTTTGCCGCCTTCCGGTCCACAAGTTCATGTGCCCATTTAGCCGGACTCCCAGCTAATTCACAAATCGGCGCATGCGTACGTTCATAACCATCCCCAGCGCCAGGAACATGAACAGAACAGAAGACCCACCGTAACTCATCAGCGGCAAAGGTATTCCAGTGACCGGCATAAAACCGACCACCATGCCAACGTTGACCAGGATGTGAAAGCTAAGCACTGCCACCACACCCATCACCACGAACGTGCCAGCGCGGTCGGGCGCTGTTTGCGCGTTCTGCGTCAAACGCATCAGCACTATGAAGTATAACAGCAGAACCCCCAGAGCGCCTACGAACCCGTGCTCTTCAGAGAAAGCCGCAAAAATGAAGTCCGTTTGCGGAACAGGCAGGAAAGCCCCATGTGTTTGCGAGCCTTTACCACCCCAAAGCCCCCCGGAACCGACCGCAATCTTGGATTGCTCAACTTGATACCCCGTCCCCTGGGGATCATTTTCCGGGTCCAGAAAACTAGTCAGCCGTTGTTTTTGATAAGTCTTTAGAACATGTACGCGAGGGACGAAAAACACCGCCCCCACCCCCACCACCCCCAGCAGAGCAACCGCTAAACCTTGCTTCCACTGCATTCCACCGAGAAAAACCCCCATGACAGCAATCGGAATGTAAGTCAGAGCCGTCCCCAGGTCGGGCTGAGCCAGAACCATCAGCATCGGAAAGCCCACAATCGCCCCAGCCTTGATGAAATCCGGCCAGGAAAGCTCCCTGCTGCGAAGATCGGCAAAGTATTTGGCCACGGCTAGAATTAGGATTAGCTTCACCCATTCCGAAGGCTGGAAGTGGTTGCCGCCGGGCATCTTGATCCAGCGCCGCGCGCCCAGCGCTTTGGTTCCGAAAACAAGTACTCCCATCAGGGACGCGATGGAAGCGATGTAGAACCAGTGAACCCGATCCAGCAAGGCCTGGTAATTTACCAGGCTGATCAGGAACATCAAGCCGATGCCCGCGGCAACCCAGTAAAGCTGCTTGATATGCGATCCGGCAAATTTGGTGTGCATGGTGGCGCTGCGGATCTCCACCACGCCCAATGCGCAGATGATGAGCACGAAGAGCAGCAGCAGCCAGTCAAAATCGCGGTACGAAACATAACGTGACATATAAGCAGCTTCCAGCTCTATGCTGTCCTGAAATCGACTCTCTCCAAAATATCCCCGGAACGCGGGTGCAGGCGGATCAATGGGACATCCCCGGCGCAGCCGTGGCGAGCGCAATCGGCTTCTTACCGAGATCCAGAAGAAAGCGTCCGCCCTGCAGCTTCTCTTGGTTGCCATCTGAATCCGGCTCCGACCACAAGCCTCCGACGTCCACCATCCCGTGCGCCTTTGAATTGCCCGCCATTTTCTGAGGAGTCCGGCGCTGCTTGTCGACATACGCCTTGATTACCTGGGTGGCGAGGCGGGCTGCCAGCTTGCCATGTTCGCCACCCTGGAAGAGGACGCAAACAACAACGTCGGGATTGCGACGAGGTGTAAATCCCACGAACCAGCCATTCTGCGCAAAGTCTTCGCTGTTCTTGTATTTCGCACGAAGCGCCAGCGAGACCACCTGGGCCGATCCGGTTTTCCCGGCTATGTCTATGCCGGGAATTGCAGCTGACGGCGCGGTCCCTCCCGGAAGCAAGACACGGGTCATGGCGTCAGTAATATAGCTCCACCCATTAGGATCAATCGGAACATTCTTCACCTCGGTATAGTTGGCTGTCTGCACGCCTGGCGGAAGAACCTGAGGATTGACCACGTGCGGCACCACCATGCGTCCGCCCATGGAAATCGCGGAAATCGCTCGGAGCAACTGCACCGGTGTAACCACAACGGCACCCTGTCCGATTCCAACGGAAATCGTTTCACCGGCAAACCATTTCTGCTTGAAATTCCGGATCTTCCATTCTTCCGAAGGCATGACCCCGCTGACTTCGTTGGGCAGGTCAATTCCGGTCTTTTGCCCTAGCCCCAGCATGGTGGCGTACTTGGCGATGCGACCGATCCCAAGCCTATCGGCGAGCGTGTAGAAAAAAACGTCGCAAGATTGGTAGATCGCTTTCTCGAGATCCACATCGCCATGGGCTTGGTGCAAAAAGTAGACCCAACACTTGTAATTCCTGCCGTAAAAGTCTGCACTGCCGTTGCAGTGAACGTGCAGGTTCTGGGCAATACCTTCCTGCCATCCCGCCACTGACATGATGATCTTGAACGTTGAGCCAGGCGCAAGCTGTGCCTGAATTGCTTTATTCAGCAGCGGTTTTTCCGGATCATCGACTAATTTGTTCCATTCATCGCGCGAAACCCGGACGGAAAAACTCTGGGGATCAAAAGTCGGTCCGCTCACCATGGCCAGGATTTCCCCGGTGTGCGGATCCATCGCAACAATGGCGCCGTTCTTGCCTTCGAGCGCTTCTTCGGCGGCGATCTGCAAGTCGATGTCGATGGTAAGTTTCAACGGTTTTCCGGGGATCGCATCGGTTTCGCCCAGAACCCCCAGCTCCCGTCCGTGACTGTTCACCACTTCCCGGCGCGCTCCGTTCGTTCCCATCAGCACATTGTTATATTGGCGCTCCACTCCCGAGATTCCCACCACATCGCCGGGATTGTAGAGTTCAAACTGCGGCTGGTTGAGCATGTCCTCCGTCACTTCGCCGACATAGCCAATTAAGTGCGCCATGAATCCATTTCGCGGATATAAACGCCGGTCGGCGCGAATGGTATCCAGCTCGGGCAGTTCATTGCGGTGCGCTTCGACAAACGCCTGCTCGTCCTGCGTGATGTCTTCTTTCAGAAAAATCGGCTGATACTGCGGCATCGACGAGTAGCGTCGGATCCGGGCCTTTACCTCGTCCGGCTCCAGATGCAGTCCCTGCGCGATCAGGTCCGCATCGGCGAGCAGGTCGTGGGAAGTATCGCGGAGTAGCAAAGCCGAAAAAGAAGGATAGTTGTCGACGATAATGCGTCCTTCCCGATCGAGAATCTTCCCGCGAGGCGCGAGGATCGGTACATTGCGAATTTGATTTTTTTCCGCCGCCGTCGCGTAGTATCCGCTCTCCATCACCTGCAGCCGCCACAGGCCATACGCCAGCACAAGAAAAACGGCCAGGATCATGTACTGCGCCGCCGTTAAGCGGATAGCGGATACTTTTTCGTCACGACCGAACATCAGTTGTCAGTTCCCAGTTGCCAATTCTCAGCTCTCAGTAAGCACACTAGCTGGCGAATTCCTGTTTGCAGGGGCGCCAAGTTGAGGTGAGAGCTTAGGAGTTATTGTAATCCCGGATATTCGAAGCCATCGGCCGGTGCAGGTAACGGAGGTCATAACCACAACGGTTCTACTGGCACCTGACAACTGGCAATTGCTCTTCACGTCCTCTGCTTAAACTTATCGAGCAGAAAATACAAGCCTACGCCCAGAACGCCGTTCGCCAGCCCGGCCAGAATTCCGCGGCTCCAGCTCCAGTGCAGGGTCAGATTCACCATGCCTCGTGCCACCGTAAAATAGACCGCCGCATGAACCAGATAAAATCCCACCGTCACCAGCAGTCGCGCCCCGGCATTTTCCACGTCCAGCTTCGCACCGAGCGACGACGCTCCGTAGCCCACCACCGTTTTCGCAATGCCATAAATTCCAATCGGATAGGCTCCCAGCATGTCCTGTGCCAGGCCAATTGCCGCGCCGGTGAACAGACCGGAAATCGGGTTCCGCCGCGCCATGGCAAAGAAAATCGTCACCAGCAACGGCAAATCAAAGATCGAAAAAAATGGCAGCCGCCGGGGGAGATACGCTTGCAGGAACAGCGCGATCACTGGCACCCCTACCGTCACCGGCAAACTGAACCGGTAAACCTCAATCTGCTCACCCGATGTGTAAGTGATGGGCACGCTAGTGGGGATCATCTGCCGCTGGAGGCTGCTGGGAAATTGATGGCGGAGCCGCAGGCTTTCGGCGCGGCGTTGTACTCTGTGGCGGATTCGTTGAATTCGTCGCTTTGGCCCTATCGCCGCTCAACTCCATGGCCGACGGGGAAACGACCGAAGGGGAAATGCTCGGTGAAGTGTTGGGCGCAATCTTCTTTGTGGAATTAACAGAAGGGCTGGAAATCGGTGTAGCCTGACTGCTGACCTCGCGCACAGCCGTACCATTCGCACTTGCAGTTTTCGGCGCAGTCACCGCTGCGGCCCCTGGAGTACCGCTGGTCCGGTGCGTGGGTTCAGGCCTCGCCGAAGAAGCCGTACTAGAGCCTTGCGGTTTAATCGCCGTCTGCGCAGCCGTTGTCGTTCCCGGTTTGTTCGCACCGGCTCCTGCCTTCGCAGTGTCCGGCGGTTTATCCGGCACTGACGGCAACCGTTGCGCAAGGATATCCGCGGCCCGTACGCGGCCAGTGTTCTCCGTCGGCACGTCAAGATTCTGCTTCTCCGTGACTACCAGCACTTCTTCCAGCCGGTTCAAGTCGGCCGCCGGCTTCACCTGAATGTTCAAAAACATCTCGTGGCCCGGGCTAACCTTCGTTACCGTTCCCACCGGCAAGCCTTTCGGGAAAATCTGATCTCCTCCGCTGCTGATCACGGTATCGCCCGGAGAAACTTTTTCATCGCTCATCACACGCTCGAGAACGATAGAACCATCCGGAGTTCCTTTTAGCACACCCTGCAAGCGAGATTTTTCCAGCATCGCGCCCACGCCGCTGGTCTGGTCGTTGATCATCAGCACTTGCGAGGTGGTGGGATAGACGTGAAGCACTTTGCCGACGATTCCATCGGCAGTAATCACGGCCATATCAGCCTTGATCCCGTCATCCGAGCCTTTGTCGATATAAATGCACTGGGAAAGATCGCTGCCGCTGGTGCCGATGACCTGTGCCGCCAGAGGCTTGCCGATCACCTGCTCCTTGAACGCCAGCAACTTCTGCAGCCGGTGCGCCTGCTCGGCATCTTCGTTCAGGCGTACTTCGTCCAGTCGCAGTCGTTCGATCTCCTGCTTGAGTTCACGGTTTTCCGCGCGTACTCCACGCAGATAGAAGTAGTTGTGCCAAAGGGTCCCGCTGCTGGTTTGCACCCAGACCAGGGCACGTTCGAAAGGAGTAATCGCATCCACCGCCCAGATGCGGATCAGCCGGGTGTTTTCCGGATCACCCTCGCGTTTCACCTGTACCGCCAGGCCGAGTACCTGCAGGAACAAGACGCCTACGAGAATAACCAGATTGCGGTAGCGGCCGAGTACAGATTCCATGGAAGCAGTTTCAAGTTTCGAGTTTCCGGTTCCAGTTAGGCTGCAACACTCCGGAAACCGGAAACCAGAAACCGGAAACTGTTTACTTACTCAATCGAGATTTTTCTGAGTAACTTGAAGTCCGAAAGCATCTTGCCCGTGCCCAGCACCACGCTGCATAGCGGATCGTCAGCGATGGAAACCGGCAGGCCGGTTTCTTCGCGGATGCGCTTATCCAGATTCTTCAACAGCGCGCCGCCGCCCGTCAGCACAATGCCGCGGTCGCTGATGTCGGCCGAGAGTTCCGGCGGAGTACGCTCCAGCGCGACGCGAATCGCGTTCATGATCGTCGAAACGCATTCGCTCAGCGCTTCGCGAATTTCGCCATCGTCCACCGTGATCGTCTTGGGCACACCCTCGATCAGGTTGCGGCCCTTGATTTCCATCGTCATCGGCTTATCGAGCTGATGCGCCGACCCGATCTCCATTTTAATTTGTTCGCCGGTGCGTTCGCCGATCAGCAAATTATATTTCCGCTTCAGATAGTTCATGATGGCTTCATCCATCTGATTGCCAGCCATCCGCACCGAGCGCGAATAAACAATGCCGCTCAACGAAATCACCGCAATGTCCGTCGTTCCGCCGCCGATATCGACGACCATATTTCCGCTCGGCTCCGTAATCGGCAGCCCCGCTCCAATCGCCGCCACCATAGCCTGTTCCACCAGATGCACTTCGCTCGCCTTCGCCCGATAGGCCGAATCCATTACCGCGCGTTTTTCTACCTGCGTAATCTCCGACGGCACGCCGATCACGATCCGCGGATGCACCAGCATCTTGCGGTTGTGCGCCTTCTGGATGAAATAGTTCAGCATTTTCTCGGTCACTTTGAAATCGGCGATCACGCCATCCTTCATCGGCTTGATGGCGACGATGTTGCCCGGCGTGCGCCCCAGCATCTCTTTCGCTTCCTTGCCGACAGCCTCGACCTCGCCGGTATTTTTGTTGATGGCGACAATGGAAGGCTCGTTCACGACAATTCCCTTGCCGCGCGCATACACCAGCGTGTTGGCCGTGCCGAGGTCGATCGCCAGATCGCTCGAGAACAGGCTGAACAGCGATCTCAGGTTGTGAGAACGATTGGAATGAAAACCGTTACTTGACATGAGCAACTCTTCTTTCCGATAGATTGTCATCCTGAGGCGGGCGTCTTTTGCTCGCCGAAGGACGTGAGCAAGCCGTGCGATGCGTCGCGTATTTTACGACGCGACGAGACGCCATTGGCTCGCCTCATTGACTTTCTTTCCCTGCTCAACCTACTGAATAATGATTTTCTTCTGTTGCGTATTCACCCCGCCCTGGGCCGTCTGTGCGGTCACCGTGATCACCGCTTCGCCCGACTCCAGCGGCGGCGTGAAATAGTGAAACGAGCCGTCGTTTGTAACCATCGGCACTTCCCGCCCGTTCACCATTACCCGAGCGCCTACCTGCGTCCTGCCGGTCACTTCAATTACATGTCCATGTTGAATGAATGGGTCCAGGTCCAGTTCGATGGCCTCGGTCTGCTTGCCTTTCGCGATGATGGTGAAGCGGTTCTTCTCACTCTCCACCGACTCTTTTCCCGAAGCTTCGTAGGACGAAACCACCCAGTAATACGCCCCGTCACCCAAGCTGGTGACGGTAACGTCCGCTGTGCTCACTCTCTTATCCAATAGTGTAGAAGAAAAATAAGGATTTCTCGATATACGAAGCCGATACCCCACCGCATTCGCCATGGGAGTCCAGGAAAATTCCACGTCCTTGGTAGTTTCGCCGGATGTAAACAGCGGCGCCATGTTCGCGGGAGAAATCGGCGTGGGGGGTCCGATCCCCTCCGTCTTTTCCATGTGCGTTTCTTCCTGACGGAAATTCACTTTTTCCCAGTTGGCCAGTTGTACCGTTTCGCCGTTGCGTGTGACTTCGCCCGTACCTTTCTTCATCAAAATTTCGTGCTGATCGGCCTTCGGATCGTTATGCACCTGCGCCGCCGACTCCGGAGCCAGCGATGCCGTAGCGCCCGCCACAATCACCTGCGATTTTGAGCCTTGCGAGAAAGACGCCGTGGAGAGATCCACGGTTCCGGTGCTTACGGCCACAGCGATATTCGTCTGCTGCTGATCGTTCGCCGAATTCTCCTGAATCACGATCAGCGAATCCTGCTTCACCGTGTAACTGGTGCCGTCGTTGAACACGACCTTCGCCATGCCCTCCGAGCCGGTCTGCACCACATCGCCTTTATCGAGAGGAACATTGAAGTCCGCCGCAATCCAGCTGTTGCCGTTGCCTTTCTTCACGCGCACGGTTCCATCGAGTGCGGTAAAGTGAGCCTGCTGCGCGGTCACTGTGCCGCTGCCCGGAGCCGGAGCCATCCCGGCCACGCGCTCCAACACCCGATTGGCAATATTGTCGGCGGCTTTGATGCTGCTTTCGGTGAACTGCGGGAACGCGACCTTCATTGCGATGAAGACAATCCCCACCCCGGCAAGAATCATCAGGGCCACACTGCGATAGGTGACCTGAGTCCACGCGATGTGGATGCCCGGTTTGCGAGTCTCCGACGACACGAGTCCTAGAACCCTTATTCAAACCTTTTGAATATGCGGTAATTCCAACGTTACCACAAGCCTATCGGCACGAAATACCGGTAATCATTAGGGAACGTTACCTTCGTTTTTTGAAATTTTTCATGCAAGAAACACTCGATGCGTTTCCGCGCTTTTCATCATGAGCCAAGCGAAGGCCCCCTGCATTTCGTGGGTTCAGGCACGGCGGCGTGCCTTGCGAGAAATCCCTATCGTCAGTGATTCTGCGATGCTGGCTGCCATTTGATCGCCCGATGACACAACTACCTTCCCTGCATTATTCTTCTCTCCCATATGGCAAGCGCATCCACGGCGATGGCGCCATCGCGAAGAACCGACGAGACCGCCACCATCATGGCCAGCATCTGGCTCATCGCTCTCGCCAAGCTCCTCTTCCACATCTACTTCAACAACCGCTACGGCTACTTCCGCGACGAGTTCAACTACATCGCCTGCGGCGACCACCTCGCCCGCGGATACGTCGATCAGCCTCCGCTGATTCCCTTCCTCATCCACATCAGCCGCGCCGTCCTCGGGGATTCACTCCGCGCCATCCGCTTCGTACCGGCCTTGGCATCCTCTCTTTTGGTAGTGCAAGCTGCCGTCCTGGCTCGCGAACTCGGAGGCCGTCGCTTTGCCGTGCTCCTGACGGCCCTAACGGTGGTGATCGCGCCGCAATATCTTTCCAACGGAAGCCTGCTCGGCACCAACTGCCTCGAACCCAATCTCTGGATGGGCTGCGCCTACTTCGCCATTCTCGCCATCAAGCGCGCTGGAACAAAAAACGCCCCGCGCTACTGGCTGTGGTTCGGCGTGGTTGCCGGTATCGGCATGGAAGAGAAGTACACTATCGCGCTATTCGGGTTCGGAATTGTTGTGGGACTTTTGCTGACCGCCCAGCGCCGAACGTTTCTCAATCCCTGGATTTGGCTCGGCGGCCTCGCCGCATTCCTGATCTTTCTTCCCAACCTGCTCTGGAACCTGCATTACCACTGGCCATTTCTGCAGTTAATGCACAACATCCGCGCTGAAGGGCGCGACATCGTGCTTGGGCCGCTCGACTACTTCATCCAGCAAACGTTGCTCCTCGATCCCCTTACTGCTCCTATCTGGCTGACCGGTTTGTTCGCTCTGCTTTTCTCGCAGCGGCTGAAACCGTATCGCTTTTTGGGATGGACTTACCTGGTCTGCTATGGAGTTTTATTTACTCTGCATGGCAAAAATTATTACCTTGCGCCCGTCTACCCGATGTTGCTGGCCGCCGGAGCAGTCATCATCGACGAAGCGATCAGTCCAAGAAAAGCATGGCTCAAACCCGCGATTGCCATCGTTCTGGTCGCCAGCGGCGTTCACCTTCTTCCGATCGCCGTGCCGGTGTTTTCGCCCGATCACTTTCTGGCCTACACAAAAACTCTGCCTTTTAAACTCCCGGTAATGGAACACTCTCACGCCCGTGCCGCGTTGCCGCAATGGTATGCCGATCAATTCGGATGGCAGCGAAATCGTAGACGAAACGGCAGTGGCGTGGAACCGTCTGACGCCGGAGGAACGGCAGAATGAAAACTGCGGAATCTTTGCGCAGGACTACGGCCAGGCTGGCGCCATCGATTTTCTGGGCCGCAAATACGGCCTGCCCCGCTCGCTCAGCGGCCACCAAACCTGGTTCCTCTGGGGACCGCGCGGCTACTCGGGGAACTGCATGATCGTCCTCGACGACAGCCGGAAGCGGCTGGAACAACTCTGGCAGAGCATCGAGTATGTCGGCACTTCCTCCGACAATCCCTACGCACTGGAGAAAGAAATCCCGGTCTTCATCTGCCGTGGTGCAAAATTCGGCACCATGGCTCAACTCTGGCCTGAACTCAAACACTGGCGCTGAGCTTCATTCGAGCATCTGGTTTAGCGCGCGCTTTGTGCGCGACAACTCTCCTGCCGACTCCGCTCGCGGCAGCTATTCTCAGGTCATAATCGTTCTGCAAATTCAACCAAAACTGCGCTGGCAGACCAAAAAACTTCCCCAGGCGAATGGCAGTATCGGCACTGATGGCGCGCTCTCCGCGAACAACTTCATAAATGCCGGGGAACCCTAGAGCCTTGGCGAGCGCGTAAGCGCTCAGCCCCATCGGTTCCATGAACTCGCTCTTCAGAATTTCCCCCGGATGCACCGCAAACACCTTTCTCGATTTTGACATTGCCCTCAGGCTCCTAGTGGTAATCCACAACCTCGACTTCGAACGCGTTGCCGTGGTGCCATACGAAGCAAATTCTGTACTGATCGTTCAGCCGGATACTGTGTTGTCCGGCACGACTTCCACGCAACGCTTCGAATTGATTTCCTGGCGGCATCCTCAGGTTGTCCAGAGCGATTGCCGCATTCAAAATCGCAAGCTTCTTGAATGCCCTCACCTGCAAATCGGCAGGGATCCGGCGGTTCTTGCCCGATCGCCACAGCCTCTCGGTTTCTCTATCCCGAAAACTCGCGATCACCGCCTTCATACTAACGCTCTACGATACTATTGTAAAGCGACAGTATTCACAGCCAATTGACATACACACTCAGCTCGTGTTTTGTTAACCTCAATTCGGCCGCCGCCCTTGACAGCCTCACCACCACCCAAGAACAATAATCAGTCGCTCTGAGCCCGTTTCCATGCAAAACACATTCTCTGACAAGGTGGTCTAGTCATGCTGCTGGCCGCACGCTTAACAATATTTCTCTGCGCACCACTCCTTCTCGCCGCAGTCGTCTCCGCACAAACAGTCACTATTTCGCAACCCACACTTTGGGCCTCGAAGCCTGATGTCGCCGCCTTCGAGAAAATCGAGAACGACCGACTCGCCGCCGGCCAGAAGTCGATTGACACCCTGCTCGCCGCGAAGGGCACCCACACCGTCGAGAACACTCTTGCCCCGCTCGACGAAGCCTTCCATCAGATCAACTCGGCCGCGTACTTCGCTGGACTGATGGAGCAGGTCCATCCCGACGCAACCTTCCGCGACCACGCCACTGCCATGCTCACCAAAGCCAGTGCCGCGCAAACCGCCATCGCGCTCAATCACGATGTCTACAACGCGCTCGCCGCGCTTGACCTCTCCAAAGCCGATGCCGCCACAAAGTACTATGTACAGCGCCAACTGCTCGAATTCCGTCTCGCCGGAGTCGACAAAGACGAAGCCACGCGCGCCCGCCTCAAGAAACTGAACGACCAGGCGGTTGAAGAGCAGTCCATGTTCGATCGAAATATTTCCGACGGCAAAAAAACCATTGAAGCCACGCCTGCAGAACTCGACGGCCTGCCGCAAGATTACATCGATCGCCACAAGCCAGGCGCGGACGGCAAAATCACCATCAGCACCGACTATCCCGATGCCCTGCCCGTTTTCACCTTCGCAAAAAGTAATGACCTGCGCCGCCGCATGGAAATCGCCTTTAACACGCGCGCCTATCCGAAAAATCAGGAAGTGCTCACCAGTCTGATGAAGACGCGCTATGAAATCGCCACCCTGCTCGGCTACAACTCCTGGGCCGACTACAACGCCGCCGACAAGATGATCGCCAAAGGCCATAACATCGCGGACTTTATTCAGCAGGTAAACGACGCATCGAAGCCGCTCGCGCAAAAAGAGTTCGGAATGCTGCTCGCCGAAAAACAGAAGACCGAGCCCGGCGCAACGCAAATCTGGGACTACGAAGGCGCATACCTCTCCGAACAAGTCCGCCGCACCAAGTACGATTTCGATTCTCAATCCGTCCGTCCCTACTTCCCGTTCATGGAAGTAAAGCAAGGCATTCTTGATACCGCGGCCGCGCTTTTCCACGTCGAATTTCAGCAAGAAAAGAACGTCCCCGCATGGGATCCTTCCGTCGAAACCTGGATCGTCATCGACAAGGGCAAGCCCATCGGCCGCTTCTATCTCGACATGCATCCACGCCCGGGCAAGTACAGCCACGCGGAGATGGCGCCGGTGCTCGATGGCATCAAAGGCAAGCAACTACCCGAAGCGATCCTCGTTTGCAACTTCCCTGCCCCAACTGCTGACGATCCCGGCTTAATGGATTACGGCGACGTGAAAACCTTCTTCCACGAATTCGGCCATCTCATGCACCACATTCTCGGCGGCCAGCAGCAGTGGGCCGGCATCAGCGGCATCACCATGGAATCCGATTTTGTAGAAGCGCCGTCACAAATGCTGGAAGAGTGGATCGCCAGCCCGCAGGTTCTCGCCAAATTTGCCAAGCACTACAAGACCGGCGAACCCATTCCAGCCGAACTGGTGGAGCGCATGAATCGCGCTTCCGCCTTCGGCCGCGGCGGCTGGGTAGGACGCCAGAATAGCTACAGCGCGATTTCCTACGACATCTATAAGACGAAGCCCGAAGATGTGAATCTCGATGAAGTGACCCTGGATGACGCCCGCAAATACACGCCAATCACGCCCACACCCGAAACGCATCAGTGGGCATCCTTCGGCCATTTGGGCGGCTATTCTTCCGCCTACTATACTTATCTCTGGGATAAAGTAATCGCCGAGGACTTTTTCCAGCAGTTCGACCATGCCAACCTGCTGGCCGGCGATGCCCCGATGAGATATCGGCGCGTAGTGCTCGAGCCCGGCGGATCGATGTCAGCTAATGATCTGGTAAAGAACTTCCTCGGCCGCCCGCAGAACATGGCGGCCTTGCAGAAGTGGATGGGTGAGGAGTTCGAGGCAACGCCCGCAGCGAAAGCGGGTGGCAGGTAATTTCCCTAAACTAATGCGTTGTCAAAGTCTTGTCATTCCGAACCGAGCCAAAGCCCGGTGAGGAACCTGCTGTTTGCCGCCGCATGTTAATTTTCCGTTAAATTCAGGCCGAGGGAATTGACCACAACCCAACGCAGCATTACCCTCCAACGCCATGGACCAACCCAATCTCGACCACCTCCGCCTCCTTTACAAAACAGCCACCGACGAGTGGGTCGACGCCATTCGCGCCGAAGAAGCGCTGGCCACTCCCGACCACTCCATGGTCGCCATGGAGAAATGGGACGAAGCTCACTTCCGCGAAGAAGACGCACATAGCAAATACACGGAAGCTCTCGAAGCCTACAAAGATGGATTGCGAAAAGTAAACTACGGCATCTAGTTCCGCCGGTAGCAACTCTCAGTAAGTAAACGACTGGATGTCCGTAACCCCCGAACTCGGCCCATCCACGTACCCGCTGCGCGTGCTCGGATTCAACGCGATGTGCGTGCCTATGACATTAAATGCATTCGAGAAATTGAATCCGTTCAGCGACTCGACCAGATTTCCGTTGATGTCGTAAACCTGAATGCTGCTGCCCGTGCCCGTGCTCGAAACCGACTGCGCCACGAAGAATAGTTTGTTGATCGGATCGTATTCTACGTCCGACCCGCTCTGAATCTGCCCCGTAGCGCCCGGCAGCACCTCGGCAAACCCGGTCTGCGTCTGCAGATTGTAAAACTCCACGCGGAAGTCGACTTCAGTCGTGGTGACGGCGATGCCGTCGTCTGAATCGACGGCCAGTCCATTGATTGAGCCTTGCCTAAACGGCGGTGGCCCGGGAATCCCGGTGAACTCATCCACCACTCCGGTCGTCAGGTCGACCAGCGCAATCTTCGGCGGCGGCCCACCCACCGCGCTGTCGGAGGACGCAATCACAGCTTGATTCGTGGCGCTGTCGTAAGCCACCTGCGGCGCATTGCTCTCCATGAAAGTCTGGTCCGTAAGTTCGACCACCGGCTGAAACGTACTCTCGGCCACATTCGTACCGAAAACGAAAGTGTCGAAATTATTGCCGCTGTTTTCGAAATACAGCACCGCCGTGGTCGGCGTGCCCTGGTCGCGGCTGACTCCGAGAATAATGTCCTCAGCCGTCAACGGAGGCGTCCACGTGCCCGTGAATTTGTTCGCTGAAAGCGGATTCAACTCTTCATAAATGCGTTTCGTCACGTAGATCCCAGTTACGTGCTCGCGCTCCACCAACCCCACGCTGGTGCCGACGACTCCAAGGGTAAGAAAGTCGTCCTGGCTCTCGATTTTCGAAACAACATTCAGAATCTTTCCCGACTTCTGATCGAAGGTCTCCACCGCAGCAAGGACCTTGCCGTTTGGCAAAGTTTGCGCCTCGCTCAACACGCCCTCAGTGCCGTTCTGGTCGATATCAAAGCCAAAAATCTGCCCGCCAAACTTGCTGTGCACGATTATTTTTCCCGGACCAACCGGCGCTCTCGACGCCTGTGCCGCACCCAGGTGCGGCCGTCCCAATGAAAAGACTGCGATCAGCGCAACAACCGCACCTCGCCACAAAAACCAACGATTTCCGTATTGCATGACCTGAAGTCTCCCCGATGACAACGTCAACACCCGCCAACATGCGGCATCCTACAAGCATCTTCAATCATGGTTGTCAGAGGCTTGTAAAAATCTTGTTCGAATCTTCTCTAGAGCGTGCATGCTACCATCGTTCTGTGCCGGTCAGTGACACCAGTCCAGCCGCCGAGGCCATCCAACTGGGCATTTATCGCAGAATGTCAGCCGCCCAGAGGCTTTTGCTCGGCTTCGAAATGAGCGAGTTCGCCCGTGAGCTTCAACGAGCGGGTATACGTCAGCGGCACCCTGATTGGAGTGATGCGCAGGTAGACCGCGAACTGCTCCGTCTGGCCTTCTTTCCTCAGCCCTTGCCCGCCGGACTGCCATGAAGCTGCCGGAGGTCCTGCCAAGAATAACTTCAATGCTAGAAGCTGCTGGAATTCCGTATATGCTCACCGTCTCATTTGCCAGCACAATCCACGGTGCCTACGTTCCACGCAGGACATAGACCTGGTCATAGATGCCACTGCTGATAAGTTAGGGGCATTCATTGCCGCTCTGCCGCCCGGCGAGTACTATGCGGAACTCGATGCCGCCCTCGAGGCTCTCAGACATGAGTGCCTGTTCAACGTGATTGATCTGAAAACCGGACCAGACATACCTTCAAAAGTGGGTCGCCGAACTGTCGCTAGAAGAGCAGTGGAGAGATGCGCGTGCAGGTACCAGCGCATTCGACTTCAATATCTCTCACGAATAAACTCCCCAATCGAAGCGTAGGCCCGCTCCAAAGTCTGCTCCTCCGGCAAAAACACAATGCGGAAGTGCTGCGTCCCGGGCTTCTGTCCAAAGCCCGACCCGTGCACCACCATCACGTACTTCTGTCGAATCAGTTCCTTCACGAACACTTCATCGCTATCCGGAATATCGATTCGCGGAAAAGCATAAAACGCGCCGCGCGGCGCAACGCAACTCACACGCGGCGTGGCTTCGCACCATTTCTGCGTGAGATCTCGCCGCGAGCGCAGCTTGCGCTTCACTTCGACCAGATGATCCTGTGGCCCTTCGAGCGCCGCCTTAATCGCATACTGCTCCGGATGATTCGCGCACAACCGCGCCCGCAACAGTCGATGAATTCCCTCGACATAAGGCTTGATCGCCGCCGCATCGCCCGACGCAATGCCCCACCCAATCCGCCATCCCGGAACCAGATAATTTTTCGACATGCCGCCAAAAGTGATGCACGGCACATCCGGCGCAACCGCTGCAAACGCGATGTGCGGCGTATCTTCCAGAATGAGCTTGTCGTAAATCTCATCCGAGAAAACAACAAGATTGTGCCGCCGCGCAATTTCCGCAATCTGCTTCAGCATCTCCCGCGAGCACAGCGACCCTGTCGGATTATTCGGATTGATCAGCACGATGCCGCGGGTGCCCGGCGTCAGCTTGCCCTCAATATCCGCCAACTCCGGCTGCCACGCATCCTCTTCATTCAGATCGTAAGCATTCAGTCGAATCCCCAGCTTGCACAGCACCGCCGAATACAGCGGATAATCGGGTTTTGGCGTGAGAATGTCCTCGCCCGGATTCACCAGCGCAGAAATACAAAGATCAACTGTTTCGCTCACGCCCGAAGTCACGAAAACATCGCGTACGGTCGTGATACCCTTGCGCGCCGCTTCGCCGCGAATCGCCTCCAACGCCTCCGGAACTCCCTCTGACGGCGCGTAACCATTCTTGCCGTCGCGCATCGCCTTATACACGGCTTCAATAATGTGCGGCGGAGTCTCAAAATCAAAACTCAGCGGATCGCCGACGTTCAATGGCAAAACTTTATGTCCTTGCTGAATGACTTCAGCGGCCACGCAAGCCAGGTCACGAATAGCGTAGCGGACGTTCTCCAAGCGCTTGGCAGCAGCGACTCTCCGCGCGGGAGATTGGCTCAGGGTAGCTGGATTCATGAAGGTCTCACCGCGGCGCAAACACCGTGGCTCGTAAGTTTGAACAACAAAGGAGATTCTAAACGCAGAAGACGCGAGACGCAGAAAAACTTAGACAGATTCGAAATTCCTCACTGGGCATTCGTTCCAGTCAGTGCATCGATCAAATCCGGCCCTGTCTGGCTTCCCCATCCGGTCACGAGGTCGTATCCTGCGACCGCGTTGTATTTTCCGTTATTGCCCTTGACGATGTCGTGAAAATCGCTGTGGTACCCGGTTCCGACTCCAATGTCATAGAGCGCTGGATTGAGAAATCCCAGCGTTGGGTTACCTTGGCTGACTCCCTGCTGATTCGCCATCGCCACAAATCCCGCCCATTGTGGCGCGGCGTAGCTGGTGCCGCCATTTCCGGTGTAACATGCGCCATCGTAACAACTGTACTGGTTGGTGTTCGCCTCGGCGGCCACATCGGGAATATTGCGCAAGGTTAACGACCCGCCGTTTGCCTTGTTGATCACGCCCGGAAGCAGCTGATAGCTGGGAATGGGCACTCCGTTTTTCGAAGGCATGCCTGCGCTGCCGCTCCATCCGGTTTCAAATGCCCACGGTCCGCCGGCACTCTTGGTTGCGAGGTCGGTTCCACCCACTGCCGTGACATAAGGATCATCCGCCGGCCAGACCGTACCTGCCGGAGTGTTCGACCCGTCATCGCCGGTGGCAACAAACACGCTCTGACCCTGCGTCGCCATTTCCTTGAAGATCGGATCAAGGCTCGACTCATCGTCCTTCCATCCCCACGAGCAGCTTAGTTGCTTGGCGATATTATCGGTGGCCATCCGGTTGAAGATAGAGACGTCGCTGTTGCCGACATAGACGACAACCTGCTTCAGACCTGGAGCCATCGAGATCGACATTTCAATGTCGAGCACCTGCTCGCTGTCGTCGCATTTCGGCCATTGGCAATGCAGGCTCACGCCGTTCAGCGAAACACCCTTCACTGGAACATTAAGCGGCTGCTTTACGTTGCTGAAGTAAGTAATGACGTCGTTCAAGTCGTATCCGGCGAATTCGAACAATCCCACCGATTGCCCAGCCCCGTTCAGCGGACCGGAGCCGTAATAAGCAGCCCGCATATCACTGCCAATGAAATTGCCGTTCGGTCCGGAGCCGGTTCCAGCCGATGGCGGCTGCGAGGCAGAACGAATATTCTTGGCGCGCGGCAGCGTGTAATTATCGAGACCCGTGATGTGCAGCAGGGGAACATCGAGATCGATCGTCGGTTCGCGATCTGGCGCGTAGAAGGTGCGCGCCTCGGTCGGATGCTGATACAAGTTAAGTTGAACATGAAACGCGCTCTCGATATCGGCCGCCGCGCCTTCTACATCGAGGACCATTCGGTTGGCCGCAACATCCACCACCCTCAATCCGCTCGACTGCGCAAAATTCTGCAAGGCCGTGTAGTCGGAATCCGCCGGGCCGAACCGGCTGGTGAATTCCTCCATGCTCAGATAGTGGCGATAGTTGGGGCTCTGCGGATCGTAAATCTGCTGCAACAGCTCATCGAGTTCCGCCTCATTTCGCAGCGGCAGAGAGATTGCCAAACTTAAATGTTGCGCGGCCGGAACACGTGCGACCATGGCCGCGGCACCGCTCGAAACCGCCTCAGGCACGTGCGTAGTCAGAAGCGCCCGCTGCTCGGCGCGGGCCGTTGGAACCAGGAAGAAAAGTGCGGATGCGGCAAGAACTGCGGCATATCTGCCGAAGGCAGATGCGATGAGCTGCAACATGAAGTCCCCCCAGACTGCCTTCGTACTTTACAACGCGACCCAGCCGGGGAACAAGAAGAGGATAGCCTCTAAAACAGACACCCCTTTGGGTTCTCAGCGCACGCCTTCGCGAACATCCAGACAAATAGAGGCCAATACAGAACGAAAGGCAGGCCGATAAGCAACCACAGACCACGTCTTCCGAAGCGAAACAACGCCACGCTGAGAAGGACGAACCAACAGATGGTGAACAGCAGGACCATCCTCCCGTATGCAAACGGATCCGCCCGCGAAAGAATTCGCGGGCCGAAACAGGCCCAACCGGCGATAACGAAAGAAACCCCAAGCAGTCTCTTCATTCGTTGATCAACCTGCTATATGTGCACCTCCGACCTCCGGAAAAACCACAACCCCGCAATCGAGGCACTCCTAATCCACCCGGTCAATCTGCGCCTTCTGCAGCGTATCCGAGTAATCCACGTACACCGACTTCCACTCAGTATAAAACTCAATCGCTCCGATCCCACCTTCGCGGTGTCCATTGCCCGTAGCCTTCGTGCCGCCGAAAGGCAAATGCACTTCCGCACCGATCGTCGGCGCATTGATATAAGTGATCCCGGCATACAAATCGCGCATCGCCGCAAACGCCTTGTTCACATTCTTGGTGTAGATCGCAGAAGAGAGCCCATACTCAATTCCATTCGCAATCTCGATCGCATCTTCCAGATCGTCGCAAGGAATAATCGACACCACCGGGCCAAAGATTTCTTCCTGCGCAATGCGCATCGTGGGATCGACCTCGCTGAACACAGTCGGCTCCATGAACCATCCATACTGATAATCGCCATGCTCCAGCCGGTTCCCGCCGCACAGCAACTTCGCACCTTCGTTCTTGCCGACCTCGACATAGCTGAGATCCGTCTGCAACTGTTTCTCGTTGATTGCCGGCCCCATCTCGACCGTCTCATCCAGCCCGTTGCCGACCTTCAATTTCTTCGCCCGCGAAACGTAAGCTTCGACGAATTCGCGATAAACCCCCTTCTGCACGATGATGCGGCTCGTAGCGGTGCAGCGCTGGCCCGTAGTACCGAATCCACCCCATAACCCGCCCTCGATCGCAAGCTCGAGATTCGCGTCATCGAGCACGATCATCGGATTCTTTCCGCCCAACTCGAGCGAGCAATGCTTGAAGCTTTTCGCCGCAATCCCGCCAACAATACGGCCCACTGCCGACGATCCAGTCAAAGAGATCGCGCGAACATCCGGATGCTCCGCCAGCGGCGTGCCTACGTCAGCGCCGAATCCAGTCACAATATTCACCACGCCTTTGGGAATTCCGGCATCGGTGAACGCGCGAACCAAATTAAAAGTAGAGAAAGGAGTATCCTGCGCCGGCTTGATCACGCACGTATTTCCGCAAACCACGGCAGGCAACAGCTTCCACGAGGAAATCGCCATGGGAAAATTCCACGGCGTGATCATGCCGCAAACGCCAATGGGCTGGCGGATTGCCATGGCAAACTTGTTCGGCAACTCGGAGGGCACCGTTGGGCCAAACAAGCGCCGCCCTTCGCCCGCGTTGTAGTAAGCGGCATCGATCGCCTCCTGCACATCGCCGCGCGTCTCCTTGAGCACCTTGCCCATCTCGCGGGTCATCTCGCGCGCGTGATCCTCCTTGCGTCCGATCAGAAGTTCAGCCGCACGAAACACCATTTCCGCCCGCCGCGGCGCCGGGACCAGCCGCCATTTGGCAAAGGCTCGCTTAGCCGCATCCACGGCGGCATCCACATCCGCTTTCGCCGATTTCTGAAAGATACCAACTACATCCCGGGTATCGGCAGGATTTCGATTTTCAAACGTCTCGCCGGTCGAGGCCTCCACCCACTCGCCGTCAATGAAATTCTTGAATACTTTTGTCGGTGTATACCCAGGATGGACAGGGGCCGTCAGCATATCAGTCGCCATAGAAGTCTCCTTATGATTGCTGATATTGATGCTACAGAAGGACCGGAAGCTGCGGCAAGGGATTCACACACGCCGGTGATGCCGCACACTGAAGATCACCCGCCAACTGCTATCTTTGTTTGGGGGAGAAATTTGATTTTTTTTGTGCGGAAACTTTTTCTAACACAGAAGCTATTTACATCGGCTATCCTGCTGGGATATCTTGCTTTCGCAAAGCACCAAACAAGGGGGCTCGACATTCATGGCCAAGAAAACAGGATTCAGCGACTCTTCACTCTGGATCGCCGCAATTGTCTTAATAGCGATTGCCGCGTGGACCTACTTTAAAAGGTAGCGCCGGTCTCCGTCCATTCGCTCGAGGCGAGCGGCTGCGCCAATTCGGAGTTAATTTAGTGCGCCCATATGAGCTTGCGGCGCTGAGGCGGCATCGTGCCGCTGAAAGAACGCTCTGGGTCCATTTCGCAGCCTCCCAGTCGAATCGTCATATTTTTCCCCACACGCTCTCCGCCCCTGTAGAATGCTCCCGTTCTTTCCTCCACACTCTGCCGGCAATATCGACCATAAATCGGGAGCGTGCGGTTGCTCCTTCGCTGAAGTGCGGAAGACATATCAATCCACGAAAGGGGACAAAATGAATCGCAAGCATTGTCTGTCGACCCTGGGGATTATGTTGTTCGCAGTCTGTTCTTTGTTCGCGCAGGAAAAGCCAGGAACCCTGGCCTCAATCGAGTTTCAGAAAGTAAAGGGCCAAAACGTACCGCAGTATGAAGCGGGCCGCAAGCAAAAAGTCGCATGGCACAAACAACAGAATGATCCGCTTCCGTTACTGGTTTGGGAAACGATCAGCGGGGATGAAACCGGATCCTACCTCGTTGGCCATTTCAACCAACATTGGGCTGACTTCGATAAGCCCGTAGTATCGGATGAAGCCGATCTGGCCGAGTTCCAGAAAGTCATTGGAGCCTACGTCGAGTCCATAACCACGCGCTATTACGACTTCCTGCCCGAGATCAGCAACCCGATGGAGCCCGGCGGCAACATGCCTCCGAAGTTCTCCGAGATTCTCATTTTCCATGTGCGCTCTGGCAAGATATCCGACTTCCGCTCAGCCATTACGCGCATCTACGAGGGCACAGTAAAAACCAAATGGCCCGTACACTATGATTGGTACGAGTTGATCAATGGCGGAGACGACGGAACCTTCGTTCTGTCCTTTCCTCACAATAACTGGGCTGACTTCCAGGACAAGCCTGACGTAAAACCCTATCGCGACATGCTCAAAGAAGCCTTCGGCCAGGCAGAAGCGGATTCGATTCAGGATCGTCTCGATCACTCGATCGAGAAACTGACCTCTGAGATCATCCAGTTTCGCGCAGATCTGAGCTATTTGCCCGCGAAGTAGCAACGAATCTGACTGCAGGGTGCGTCGGTTCTGCGCTGGATTGCAAATCAAAGCACCCTGCTCTTTTTCGGGTAGTGGGCTTAATTTTCGAGTGGTGTCCTAAGTTCGAGACCGCAAAGGGCGCGAAGGCACACACTGGACGTGCTGGGAAGGTTCCTTCGTGTACCTTTGTGACCTTCGTGGTTATTTCGCTATTCAAGCTTGCAGGGCTTTAGGCCAAGCAGCCGGGTGGTCGATGCCGTGCTCGAGGCCGGCATTCGACCCTTCTGCGCTCTCTATCACTGGGACCTCCCTCAGCCGCTAAAAGAGCGGGGTGGATGGCCGAACCGCGACCTGGCCGGTTGCTATGCGGGCATCCTTGCCAAACATCTCGGGGACCGGATCACCATCTGGGTGCCGTTCAATATGCCTTGGACGGTCGCCTATCTGGGTTACGGAGTCGGCGTATTCCCGCCGGGTCGCGCCAGCTATGTCGATTTTCTCAAAGCCGCCCACACCATCAATCTCGCTCAGGGCGAGGCCTTCCGGTCCATCAAGTCAGCCTCATCGAAAGCCACTGGGGCAGTGCCTATGGTATGTCGCCTGCGTATCCGAAAAGTGACAGCGAAGCCGACCGTGCCGCCACTGAGCGATACCGCGCCATGAACAACGTCTACTTTCTGGAAACCGCTCTCCATGACGCTACCCAAACGCCTTCGTGGGCGAAATTCCATACGAAGCTATGGGCTTTCGTCCCGGCGACGAGAAAGTGATGCTGGCTCCGCTCGATTGGATCGGTTTTCATTACTACACGCGCCGCATAGTTTCTGACGCCCGCGTTGCCCGGCGCGTAAGCGGCGACAGTTTCGCCACCGAGACGCAAGATACCGCGAACGGTGGTGATGCCTGGACGCAGCTTAATGCGGTGATGCCCGCCGAAGGCCCGCTGACAGATGGTGGGCTCGAAGTCTGGCCGCGCGGGATCTATGACCTTGTAACGTGCATAAGCCGGGACTATAACGACCCCATCATCGAGATCACCGAAAGCGGCTGCAGTTATCTCGATTCGCCATTTGTAAAGGAGAATGGCCGGGTACCCGACCAGCGGCGCATTGACTTCTTCCGCCATGAGCTCACAGAGCTTGCGCGCGCCATTGCCGACGGCGCTCGGGTGCGGGCTTTTCACGCGTGGAGTCTACTCGACAACTTCGAGTGGGCGGACGGCTATGCCGAACGCTACGGACTTACCTACGTCGACTTTCGCGACCAGACGCGCACAGTCAAAGATTCTGGTCTCTGGTACGGGCGTGTCGCCGGCGAGAATCGGGTCGTAACTTAATCGCTGGGACCCGGCTGGTAATCGGGCCAATTGTCTTGAAGTGTCCCACCCTTCTGCCGGCTACCGAAGGGCTTCGCTGTGCGACTGTGCCTGAAGTTCTTTTGCGCGGGTTAATTCAGGGCGCGTTGAATTCGATTTGTCGCAGACTTTCAGCAACTTCGCATAGTACTCGTTCGCGTCGCTCTGCTTACCGGCGGCTTCGGCGGCGCGGGCTGCGCCGTAGAGGCCGTCGAAGCGGTTGGGGTTGAGCTTGAGATCGGTTTGATATTCGGCCAGGGCTTGTTGGGGGCGCTTGGCTTCGAGCAGAATGTCAGCAATCATCTCGCGCGCGGGTATGCCTTCAGGTTCGTCGCCTACGGAATCTTCTTTATCGGCGATCGGGCGGAGGGCTTCGACTGCGTCGTCATACTTGCCTTCGGCAAAGAAAAACCACGCTTGCGCTTCCTTGCGATCACCGTCGATTGCGTCGACGAAATCGGATTTCTCTTTCACGTGCTTCTGATAAATGGTCTCGATCGCTGCGATGTCTCTGCGCACGTCGTCCGAGTTGTGTAAATGCGCGGAGCCAATGGCACGGGCCCAGTAGATCATGGAATTCTCGGCGGTGCCTTCGACGTCCATGGGCGGCAGCGCCGCAGCGGCGGACCAGTCGTGCATTTCGATGGGGTAGAGCGCGGTCAGGTGCGCCAGTGCGGCCATGTGCGGATCGTAGCCTTTGCCGTACATATCGTCTTTCTTGTTGGGCATGGCGCGAATTTCTTCGATGAGCGCTTTGGCGTCGGCATCGCGCCCGCTCTGCATGTAGGCGTAGAAAAGAAAATCCATGGCGTGGAATTGATGGCCTTCGCCACCCATGCCCATGGCGGCGGTTTTCCGCGAAGCGGCGATCGAGGCGAGGTTGGAGTCAATGTCGTCCTGCCAGAGGCCAACGCGGGCGAAGATGTGCGAAGGCATGTGTAGGGCGTGCGGCGCGGCGGGGGCGATCCTGGCGTAGCGGCGGGCGGCGGGAAGTCCGAGCTGCGCCAGTTGCGGCTTGTCGTAGGTGTGGATGAGATAGTGAGCGACGCCAGGGTGGTCGGGCTCGGTGGCGAAGAGTTTTTCGAGAATCGCGGCGGCTCGCTTGCGATTGGCGAACGTGGTGTCGTCGGGAGGCTCCGAGGCCAGAAGCGAAAGCGCGTAGAAGACCGCGGCTTCGTGATCGTCGGGATAGGATTCGTAGACCTTCTTCATCGCGTCCGAATAGGCTTGGGCGCGGGCGTGGTGGTCGAGCTTCTTCGAGTTGGTGTAGAAAACAGCGATAGCCGCGATATAGGCCTTCTCGCGCGGGGTGGTTGGGCCGTCCGTACTCTTTGCTTCGTGAACCTCGTCCAGACCGTTCTCGATGACATCCGGATCGGGATTGTTCCAGAGTTGATGCCACAGGCTCATGGCCACGCCCCAGTGGGCCATGGCGCAGTTCGGATCGTCGGCGGCGATTTGCTGGAATTCCTTTTCGGCTTCTTCGTACCAGAAGGAATGAAGCAGGGCTACGCCGCGTTCGAAGGGCTTTTGTACGGTGGGCGCGCAGGAGACGGGGAAGGTCACTGTGCCGAGTTGGGCGGTAGTCAGGTCTTCGTGGTGATTGTGGTGCTGTTCGTCGTCGGCTGCAACAGCGACGCAGAAAAACGAGCAGATGAGCAGAAGACCGATAGTCGTTTTCATGAGAACCCCGCTGAGAAAGGAGTTTAGAACGGCGGAACAGTGGGGTCAAACGACGAACGGAGATCTAATACGAAGGCCACAGAGGTTCGCAGGATAAGGCGAGAGGAGATTAGCAATTACTGATTAGCATAGCTTTGAATTGTGACCACTGACGATTTCCTTCTCTCTCCGACTGCGACCGGTTCCATTTCGTTTGCGCGGTCGTCATTTTCGGGAGCGAGTGCGAGATCGGTATAGTTGCAACGCTTCGAGATCGCGTTTGAGCCTGCGGCGAAAGCTGCCGTAGCGCAGGACCAACTCGGCCAGCTTTAGGTGCTTGCTGAGCAAATCAAATACGTAGCGCGGATAGAAGATCCAGGGGCTCTCGACCGGGAGGGTTGGGCGGCGATCTTTTCTGTACTTGCGGCGCAGGTAGCCGCCTTCGAGGGGATCAATTTTTTCGAGCGCCACCATCGCGTAATACCAAAGCAGAAGAAATGTCATGTTTCCGGGGTTGCTGTTCGTTGCCACGGAGCGGCGCATCACCGTTTTCAGGTGTTCGGGAGAATAGAATGCCGCCCACGAATCGTGATAGAGCTTCTGCCATTGCTTAGACGACATTGCAGGGTGAGTGGTTGTGACATGTTCCAGATCGTACTTATTGAGATCGGGATCGAGATACGCCCCAGCCTTGAAGAGTTTTTGATGATCCTCCGAGCCGGGCAGTGGAGTCAGGCAATGCGGCTCGAGAAGATCGATGGGAAGTTCGCGCTGGATAGTTTCGATATCGCGGAGAACCGATTCGGGCGTGTCGGAAGGAAAGCCGACGATGTAGCCGGCAAAGATCGTCACTCCAGCTTTCTTCCATTCGAGCAGCATGTTGCGGTATTCCGTCACTTTGTTTTGCTTTTTTCTGGCTCCCAGCAGGGCTTCGGGATTGATGCTTTCGAGACCGATGAATACGCGCGCCACGCCGGCGCGCCCGGCCTTCTCGATGAAGCGGGGAAGACGGTGGCACATGGTATCCACCTGAATGACGAACTTGATGTTCAACTTCTCCTGCTCGCGCATGGCGATGAGACGGTCGAAGATTTTTTCCCAGTCGGTGTTACGGGCGAAGTTGTCATCAGTGATGAAAAAGCGATTGATGCCCTGCTCCAGATTGGTGCGCACAATTTGCTCAATCTCGTCAGCAGAGCGGCGGCGGGATTTGCGGCCTTGCACATTGATGATGGTGCAGAACGAACATACGAATGGACAGCCACGGCCTGCGTCGAAGGTGGTGATTTTCCCGCCGGTGCGCCTGATGCGCGTGGCGGGAAGAATCGGCATGGGCACGCCTTCAAGCGCGGGCAGATCGTTGATGTAGTTGTAGAGCGGTTTCAGAGCGCCGTTCCAGGCATCGCGCAAAACTTGATCGAGGCGACCTTCGGCCTCGCCGGCAAAAAGCGAGATGCCGAGATTCATGGCTTCTTTCAGTTCGGGCGTCAACTCGGGCAGCATCGAGAGGCAACCGGAGACGTGAAAGCCGCCGATGCAGACGGGAACGCCTGCCGCTCGCAGTGGTCGCGCCAAATCCATGGCGTGGGGAAACTGGTTCGACTGCACTCCTACTAGGCCAACCATACCGCGACCACCGCTCAATTCCCGAACTATGCGCTCGGGACAGATACGGATGTTGGTTTCGTCGAAGGCGCTGATCTCAATTTCGACATCGTCGCCGAGAACGCGACGCTGTTTGCAATCGACTGCGAGCCCATGGAGCACAGCGAGGGAGTTGGAGGGAATGGCAGAGCGGAACCATTGAATGACATAGCCGTCATCGTCATAGTGCGATGGTTTGACCAGCACCAGGGAAAATCGACGAAGGGACTGTCCTCGATGAACTGTGTGCATCGCCCCACTCAGAAATGCGTTGGGAGGAGAATACCACGGGAGGGAAGCAATGCCGATTAAAGTCGTGGTTCGACCAGCAAGCTATTGAAACGATTTACTGAACTCCGGCGCTTGGTACTGTCTTAACACGAGTTAAGACACTACCCGGCGGTTTGGTAGTGGCTTAATTTGCCAATTCTTCAACTGTCGGCGGTTTATGATTCTGGAATAGTGACCATCAGTTCTGCTACACTGCGCCCGCAATCGGACGCTGGGTAGCGTCACGGCCCTTTATTCGCGGCTTTTAAACTTCTGGCCAACCAGCCGGTAAAAAAATTCCCGCGCAATCAACCCAGCCCGCGGGGAGTAGCTATGGCTTTGCGCCCTGAAGCAGAGCGGCAGCAAGTTCCTGAGGGAGTGCGTAGCGAGACGAATCCTATCCGTCGCGCCCTTCAGGAAAACGAAGATTGGTATCAGGACCTGGTCGAGCACAGCCATGACCTGCTGTGCGTTCACGACCTGCAGGGCCGACTCCTGTCGGTGAACCCCGCTCCTGCGCGGCTCCTCGGTTACAGCGTCGAAGAAGTTCTGCAGATTCCGATGCGGGAGTTAATTGCGCCCGAATTCCGCGGCGAGTTTGACGACTACCTCAAAAGAATCGCGCGCACTGGCGAAGCCCACGGGTTGATGGCCGTCATGACTCGCTCCGGCGAACGCCGCATCTGGGAATACCACAATACTCTGCGAACCGGGGGCGTGGCATCTCCGATTGTGCGGGGGATGGCGCACGATGTCACCGAACAAAGACAGGCTGAAAAACAGTTGCGCGAAATTAATGAGGCGCAACTCACCAAAGCGCGCGAGAGCGAGCGCGTTATTGCGGAACTGAAGTTGTTCCGCACTTTGGTAGACGAGTGCAACGATGCGATTGAGGTGATCGACTCGGAAACGCTTCGCTTTTTGGACGTGAACCAGAAGACATGCACTGCGCTTGGCTACAGTCGCGAAGAGCTTCTCTCGATGAGTGTTCGGGACATCGATCCTGCTGCTACAGAACTCGCCCTTGCGAAGATCCGGGAAGAGCTACGGCAATCGGGATCGCTGGTGACAGAGACCTTGCACCGGAGAAAAGATGGGCTCACATTCCCGGTGGAAATCAGCATGAAACGAGTGCTGCTGGACCGTGAGTATGTGATTATCATCACCCGCGATCTCACCGAACGCAGAATGGCCGAAACTCGCCTTCAGGAGAGTCAGGAACGCTATCGCGCCGTGCATGAGCGCTCTCCAATGGGTATTTGCTGGGTGGAAACGCGGACCGGCCGGCTTCTCCGGGTGAATCCGAAATATTGTGAGATCGTGGGGCGGAAAGAGGACGATCTTCTCGGACGCACCTTCCAAACCTTAAGCCACCCTGAAGACTTGCCGCACAACCTGGAGCTGAAACAGCAACTTCTTGCGGGAGAAATCCGGCGATACACACTGGAAAAGAGGTTTATTCGTCCCGACGGCTCGATTCGCTGGGCCGAAGTACAGGCCGTAGCTATGTGGCCGGAGAAAGGGGAGCCGAGCTGGCACCTGGCGATCGTCCAGGACATTACCGAACGCAAGCACGCGGAGGCAAAATTCCGCGGACTGCTGGAATCCGCACCCGATGCCATGGTGGTGGTGAATCAGGAAGGCAAGATTGTTCTGGTTAACGCCCAGACAGAAAAGTTTTTTGGCTACGAAAGAAAAGAACTGCTGGACCAGGCCATTGAGATGCTCGTCCCTGAGCGTTTTCGGGAAGGACATATCCGGCATAGCTTGGAATTCGCAGCCCAGCCGCGAGTTCGCGAGATGGGACCCGGTCTGGAACTCTACGGCCGGCGTAAGGACGGCACGGAGTTTCCTGTCGAAATCAGCCTCAGCCCGCTCGAAACCGACCACGGCGTGCTGATTTCCGGCGCTATCCGCGACATTACCGAGCGCAAGGCAGCTGAACGCCGGCTGAGGGAGTACGAACGAGTCGTGGAAGCTCTCGACGACATGATTGTGGTAGTGGACCGCGATTATCGCTACGTTATCGTTAATCGGGCTTTCCTAAGCTATCGGGGCCTGGAGAGAGAGCAGGTTATCGGACATCCTATTAACGAGGTAATTTATCTGGATGTTTTCGAGGCGGTTGTAAAGGAAAAGATGTACCAGTGCTTCCAGGGAAAGGCCGTGGAATACACGATGAAATATAGCTATCCTGCGCTCGGGGAAAGAGACTTGTTTGTGAGGTATCTCCCGATTGAGGGATCGGGCGGCGTTGATCGCATGGTCGGCGTTCTCAAGGACGTCACCGAAAACAATCGTGCGGAAGAAGCGTTGCGGGAAAGTCAGGCGCGCGAGCGGGAACGAGAAAAAACTCAGAAGTTAATCCTCGACCATTTGGAGGTGGGAGTCATTCTGTCCTCGGTGGGGGACGAACGCGTGCTTTATCAAAATCCGAAATTTTTCGAGCTTTTTGGATACTCGATAGAGCAGTGCCCCACGGTGAACGAGTGGTGGCCCCGGGCTTACCCGGATCCCGTTTATCGAGAGTGGGTCTCTCGCCAGTGGAAAGAGCGCATGGTAGAGGCGGCGAAGACCCGGGGAGAAACCGAACCGATGGAGGTCACGGTCACCTGCCAGGATGGAAACAAGAAACACGTGAGGATTCTGGCAAAAATCATCGGCGATCTGAATTTTGTTACGTTTATCGATTTGACAGAACGCAAACACGCGGAAGAGGCGTTGCAGCGCAGCGAAGAGAATTATCGGATGTTTGTCGCGCGAAGTTCAGAAGGTATTTTCCGCGAAGAGTTGGATGCACCCCTTCCCGTCGACCTTCCCGAAGACGAACTGGTGCGGCACATTCTGCACGATTCCTACCTGGCCGAATGCAATGATGCGCTGGCGCGGATGTACGGGCTGGCCTCATCGCGGGATTTCATTGGCAAGCGGCTTGCGGAGGTCGTGCCTCCAGACGACCCGCAAAATATCGCGCTGACCCGCGAATTCATCCGCTCTGGATTCCGCGTGCTGGAGCGGGAATCTCACGAAGTCGATTTTCACGGCAATCCCAAGGTCTTTCTAAACAGCATGATTGGCACTGTGGAGAACCAGATGCTAGTGCGTACCTGGGGCATCCAGCGAGATGTGACGGAGAAGGTGAAACTTGAGGAGGCTCGCCGGAAGGCGGAAGACGCTTTGCGGCAGAGCGAGCAGCGCTTCCGCATTGCTCTTGCCGGGTCACCGATCAAGGTTTTCAATCAGGATCGCGATCTTCGCTACACCTGGGTCTACAACCTGCAGGAGGGTTGGCGGGAAGAGGACTATCTGGGCAAAACCGACGAACAGATCTTTGGGCCCGAAATCGGTGCTCAGATGGCTGCGATGAAGCGGCGTGTGCTGGAAACGGGTAAGGGCACCCGCCAGGAGTTCAGCCTTACCACCCGGGGCAAAACCTATCATTGCGACATGACAGTCGAGCCCTTGCTCGATGCCAATGCCACCGTGACAGGCCTGAATTGCGCCTGTGTGGATATAACTCACATGCGGGAAATTACGGAGGAGCTCAGGCTCGCTAAGGAGAAGTTGGCGGAAGAAAAACTATACCTCGAACAATCCATCGACACTGAGTTGGGCTTCGGAGAAATCATTGGCCGTAGCGACGCCTTGACTGATGTGATGCGTAAAGTCGCGAAAGTTGCTCCCAGCGACGCCACCGTGCTGCTGCTGGGAGATACCGGCACCGGCAAGGAGCTGATAGCGCGCGCCCTCCATCAGATGAGCAGCCGCAAGCACGCCAGCTTCATCAAGCTGAATTGCGCAGCTATTCCCTCCGGCTTGCTGGAAAGTGAATTGTTCGGTCACGAGAAGGGCGCATTCACCGGGGCTGTTGGCAGGAAATTAGGACGCCTCGAACTCGCCGATCAAGGCACTCTGTTCCTCGATGAAATTGGAGAGATTCCGCTCAACCTGCAGCCCAAGCTCTTGCGGGTTCTGCAGGATCACGAATTTGAAAGGTTGGGAGGAACACAGACGCTGCGGGTAAACTTCCGACTGCTAGCAGCAACCAATCGCGATCTTCTGGCCAGCGTGAACCAAAGAGAATTCCGCAGCGACTTGTTTTACCGGCTGAACGTGTTTCCGATTCGCATTCCGCCACTGCACGACCGGAGGGACGATATTCCGCTTCTGGTTGAGCACTTCGTCCGGAAATGCGCTGCACGCATGGGGAAATCGATCACCAGCATCCCTACAAAAACTATGGAGGCTTTGGTTCAATGGAACTGGCCGGGGAATATTCGCGAACTGGAGAACTTCCTCGAGCGCTCCGTAATTCTGACTCCGGGATCGGTTTTGCAGGCGCCTCTAGGCGAACTGAGCGCAGAACAGGCACAGGAAAAGACTACGACGCTGCGCGAAAAAGAAAAGGAACGCATACTACGCGTTCTTCGAGAATGCAATGGCCAACTCGGTGGACCGGGCGGCACCGCTGCCCGCCTGGGGTTAAAACGAACGACATTGCAGTCGAAGCTCAACCAGCTGGGAATCACCCCCAAAAACTATCGTGCTTGATTTCTCCTTCTCTGACGAGGCGCCAAGGAAAGGGTATTCTTCTTGAATGACCCCGCGTTTTAAGCGAATTCTTGAAGCAGCCCTCTGGTTTGTGATCGGCTACGTCACTCATCTCCTACTTCATCACTATCACCACGTCGGCTAGACCAAAATCTCCGCTGAGAATAAAAACCCTTCGCTCGCGCGAAGGGTTTCGAGGGAAGGACTTAGGCCGGGCGCCCGGATTCGATCAGTCTTACTTCGGTTGCTGTTGCTGGTCAGTCGTGCTCGGAGCACCGCTGGAGGCCAGTTGCTCGAGATCATTCTTCAGCAGGCTGATCTCTACGCGTCCCCCGATGATGTGCTTGGTCTTTCCATTTTCGTCGGCCGCGACCGGAGCATTTCCCATCCCGACAAGATAAATGCGATAGACAGGAATTTCGTTGTTCAGCACCATGTAACGAACTACGGATTCAGCCATCTTCTGCGAATTCGTGATGGCGGTCTGTCCTTTGCCGGAGGAAAATCCCTGCACCTCGATGATGTAGCCGCGCTGTCCCTTGACGCTGTTGGCCATCTCGTCAAGAGCATCCTTGGCGTTCTTGCTTAGCACGGTTTGCCCGGGGCGGAACCGAATCTCGGTCTGGTTCGAAGTCTTGTATTGATCGATGTTGCTGACGACCGTTTCCACCGACTGGATACGTGTAGTGGCCTGCTGCGCGGACTGTTGAGCCATTGTAGCCTTGTTTCCCGCGTCAATTGCGTGCTGGTCCGCTTCGTTGGCTTTGTCGGAAGCGAGCTTGATCCCCGCCTGCGCACGAGCATCGGTGTCGCGGATTGCCTTGCTATTGGCGGCAGTAAGGTCATCGAGCTCATTCACGCGATCGCGAATCGGCTCGGTCTGACGCTTCACATAACTCTTGCGGGCAAAAGGATTCACGCGGCCCCAAAAACCTTCCCGGCTGGGCGGCTGCAATGGTTGTTTGCCGGTACCGGTGGCATTGTCGGTAGACTGAGTTGTCTGCGCCGCCGGTGGATTGGATTGATCCTGCGGAGATGAAGACGAAGTTTGCCCGAAGGCCGGAAACGCCAAAACCGCGGCCAACGGCAAAGTAGCGAGCAAGTGACGGTTCATAAGTTACTTCCTCCATTTGGGGGAGCGTTCTTGCGGCTCCACTCCAGCACGCCAAAACGGGCGCGTTGCGTGATTTTTTTAATTGCGTCCCCTAAAACATTGACCATGCGCTGACGCCGCGCATGCCAAAAACCTGGAAAGTCAGGCAACAAAACCACCCTGCCTTCCCATCTTTCCATACAGGTCTGATGCCAAAAGGCACTTTCTGGTTGAGCCGCTAAATAATTGATTTCTAAGAAATTGTAAGCCTAGCCCGACGGTAAAGATAGTCTGCAACCGCGTGCGCATGGTAATTTTGGCAAAACTGATATAAAAACTGCGTGCACGGCAGGTCATCCGACGACCACCATAAGCCGATAGAACGCTGAATTGCGAGTACCGGAGAAGGCACAATTGCTTAAATCATTGCTGTTCCTGGGGTTGGGATTGGAGGTATTCACCGCCTCGATATTGATCGCACCCCCTGCGCTGGCGGAAGAACCGGCTCCACCAATGGCTTCATCCCACATTCCGGGCGATCACCTTCAACGGTATTCCGACATGGCCGTGACGTGGATGCAGGAATATCTCCGCATCGATACCACAAACCCGCCGGGACACGAAATGCGAGCCGTTTCGTTTTACAAGAACATCCTCGACCATGAGGGGATCGAGAACATGACGTTCGAATACTCGCCGGGACGGGGGGATCTCTGGGCACGCGTTCCACACGCGGTGGAACCGGCCAAGCGGCCGATTATCCTGCTGAATCACATGGACGTAGTCACTAGTGACGCAGCCGATTGGAAAGTTCCTCCCTTTAGCGGCGAGATCAAAGATGGCTGGCTCTGGGGACGGGGAGCGCAGGACATGAAAGACGAGGGCTTGGCTCAACTGGTCGTGATGGTGATGCTCAAACGCGAGAAAGTTCCACTCGATCGCGATGTGATTTTTCTTGCGGTCGCCGACGAAGAAGCGGAAGGGACAGGTACTGATTGGTTCATTGCCCATCAGCGCAGTTTGCTGGAGAACGCCGAGTTTTTAATCAATGAAGGCGGCGAAAACTTGCTCGACAATGGCAAAGTGAAGTACGTCGGCGTTGACGTCGGCGAAAAAACCACCTTCTGGCTGCATGTTGTAGCACATGGCCGACCGGGACACGCCTCGCGGCCGATCCCGGATTCAGCTCCCAACCGGCTCGTTAAAGCGCTGGATCGCATTCTGGCTTACCCAACGCCGTTGAGAATTCTGCCGGTGGTGGAGGAGTTTCTGCGCGAGATGGCGCCCTACGAGCCCCCCGAGCAGGCGAGTGAGTATCGCAACATTCGCAAGGCGATGGAGGACAAGAAATTTCAGCAGGAGGTGGGGAAAGATGAATCGTTGAACTTTTTATTGCGCGACACCATCTCTTTGACCATGATGGGCGGCTCGGAGCAAACGAATGTTATTCCGCCCGAGGCCTGGGCGAACCTTGACGTTCGCATTTTACCGGGGGGAGATCCCAAAGCTCTTCTGGCCCAAATCCGCAGAGTCGTGAATGACCCCAATGTCACTGTCGAACCCCTCAATGGTGAATTTCGCGAGGCAAATTATTCGCCAACCAATACCACCCTGTACGAGGCCATTCGCAAAGTCTCAGAGAAATATTTTCTCGGGACACCGGTAGTTCCCCACATCACCAGCGGATATACCGAGAACCAGCGCTATCGTCCCCTCGGTATCGATGCCTACGGATTTAATCCTTACACGGCCACGGAAGAAGAGGGGAACACTGAACATGGCAACGATGAGAGGATTCGCGTGGAAGAAATCCGGCGCGGGCCCCGGGTTTTATTCGATGTTGTTGCGGCTGTCGCGGGCGCGAAATAGAAGCTCTTGCCTTTAAGAGGAATCATTCCGACCCGCAGTATCGATCGTACTGCTGGATGATGAAATGGTCGGTCATCCCTGCGATATAGTCGCAAACCACCCGTGGCAGAGATTCCTCCCCGGCTTTCTCCTCATATTGGTGGGGTAGCTTCCATGGGTTTTCCATCCAGAAGCTAAACAGTTCGCTGACGATACGCTCTGCGTCGTTTTTCTCTTCGGCGAGCGAGGGACTGTAATAAAGATTTTCATAGAGGAAGTCCTTCATGCCCTTGCGCTCGGCTTCCACCTCAGGGCCGAAGGCGGCGAGACGATCCTTTTGCATTCTCACGTCAGACAAACTTTCAAGGCCGGCTTGCTTGATTCTCGCCTGCGTGTTGGCGATCAGATCTCCGACCAGCCGATCGAATACTCGTTTCAGAGCCTCGTTAAACTTCAGTTTTGGGGGGGCGGCCGGATATGCCTTCTCGACTTGGCAAAAAAAGCAATCGAACGCCGGCATCGCCAGCCGTATTTGGTCGAGGGTCACGAGATGCGCCTCATAACCGTCGTCAAGATCGGCCGTGTTATAGCCGATCTCGTCGGTTAGATCGATCAATTGCGCTTCGAGCGGAGGACGCTGATCAAGGAGATACTCGGCCAGTTCCGGATGCCTTGCCGCGTCGTAATCGCGCGAATGCTTGATGATTCCTTCACGAACTTCGAAAGTAAGATTCAGTCCGCGGAAGGCGGCGTAACGCTGCTCGAAATCCTCCACGATGCGTAGGGCGTGCAGATTGTGATCGAAGAACAGCCCGTGAGTGCGCATGGCGGCATCAAGCGCCTTCTCACCCGCGTGGCCGAAGGGAGGGTGGCCGAGGTCGTGAACCAGTGCGAGCGCCTCCGCTAGGTCGACATTCAAAAACAGAGCGCCGGCGACCGTCCGCGTAATCTGCGCGACTTCAATCGTGTGCGTCAGGCGATTGCGAAAGTGGTCGGAGTAACGGCGAGTGAAGACCTGTGTCTTCGCTTCCAGCCGGCGAAATGCGCGAGAGTGGATGATGCGGTCACGGTCGCGCTGGAAGTCGTTGCGATAGGGATGTTGCGGCTCAGCAAAGCGGCGTCCGCGAGACTCTTCCACATGCACGGCATAGGAAGCCAGCATAGGCAGAGTTAGCATTCTCGCGAAACTCACTGGTTGTGCGAATCTTCCCTGGCCAGCCGCACGCGAGCTGCATCCAGCTTCTTTTGCGCGGCCACGAGGAGATCGGTGTCAACTTCCGCAGGCACGGTCTTGTTCCACTCTTCCACCGCGCGCTCCCAGTGTGCCGCAGCCTGCTTCAAGCGCCCGGTTTTTTGGAAAAGATCGCCAAGGTGATCCTGCACCGTGGGATCGGAGGCCATGCGCAGCGAAGCCTTGTTCAGATTATCTTCCGCAAGATCGTATTTGCCGAGCTTGAAGTAGGCCCATCCCAGAGAATCCAGGTAGGCCCCATTGGTTGGATCGAGGCTGACAGCCTGTTTGATCTGGTTCAGCGATTCCTCGAGTTCCACGCCGCGATCGGCGTTCATATAGCCGAGATAGTTCAGGGTCACGGCGCTCTGCGGATTGGAGACCAGAACCTTCTTGAATTCGGCTTCGGCCTGGTCGTACTTCTTCTGCCGCTCGTAGGTCGAGCCTCGCAAGAAATAGACGTACTCCTTGTCCTCAGGTTTGGTGGAGAGCAGTTCGGCCTTGTTCAGCGATTCCTCTGCGTCACTCCACCGCTTTAGCCTGGTGTACATGATCGCCAGTCGAACGTAGATGTCGCGATCATCGGATTTGCCGGTCAATAAAGAACGCACATCGGCTAGCGGCTTTTCAGGATCCCCGGTGTCGGCCAGCTGCCCATCAAGCACCATGCGCAGCTCGCGGTCATCCGGCATCTTCTGCACCGCTTCCTTTGCGGTGGCCGTCGCCTGCGTCCACTCCTTAGCGTCGCGGTAACTATCGATGATTTCCTGATACGCCGTCTTAGCATTGTCATCGCCCAGCGGGATCATCTTGCGGAACGCATCCACCGCCGCAGGATAATTTTCCTGATCGCGATAAATCATGCCGAGGCGTTCAATGAAAATCCCGCGATTGTTGCGGTCGGCCTGCGAGTAACTGTTGTCCGCCTTCTCGGTTTTCTTCAGCAGATCCTGCAGAATCCTGATGGCATCGTCATAGCGACCTTGCGCTTCGTAGACGACTGCAATGTTGTAGGGAACTTCGAGCGCGTCCGGCACCATGGCCTGCGCCTTTTTCAGACTGTCCAGCGCGTCGTCATATTTGCCCTGCCGGCGGTAAATTTCCGACATCCGCAGGTAGGTCTGCGCATCTTCAGGATTGGCATCAGCGATGACCTTGTACTGTTCGAGAGCCTTGTCGAACTGGCCGTCGTTCAAGTAATTTTCGGCCAGCCCGCGGATTGCATCGAGATTATCGCGGTCCAGTTGAATGGCACGCTGGTAAGCGTCGATCGCACCCTTGTAATCCTTGCGCTGCTCGTAGGTGGCGCCAAGCGCGGCGTACAGCTTGGCCGAGCGCCCGGCATCTGGCACGGAGCCGAGCACCTGCAGCGCCCGCTGGGTATCGCCCTCGTCGGTGTACAGCATCGCGAGAGTCGTAATGGCCTCTTCCGAAGTTGGATCCAGCTTTACCGCGGTCTTGAGTTCGGTTTCGGCTTTTTCGGAGTCATTATCGAAGCGGTACAGGCGGCCGAGCAAGAGATGATCATCAACATTATCGGGTTCGATCTTCACGATCTGCTCATACTGCTCAATGGCCAGCTTCAATACGTTCTCGGAGCCGCTGCCGCCGCTGGGCATATCGCCAAGAGAGCGGAGGTAAATCCGCCCCAGCAGCTTGTGCGCCTCAAGATTGTTGGGATCGCGCTTAATGATGTCCTGCGCTTCCAGTACGGCATCACGGATGCGTCCCGTTTTTACGTAAAGCTCGGCGAGGCCGGATGTGAGAAATTCGCTCGAGGGATCGGCTTCAATCGCCAGCCGGTACTCCTCCATTGCCTTGTTCGCGAGCTCGCTGCGCCCGTACGCTGTCACCTGTTCTTCGTACAGATGAGCCAGCGTGTAGTGATAATAGGCGGCGGCGTGATCGACCTTGTGCTCGGCGGCCTGCGGCATTTTGGAGTCGCCCGTTTTGGGCTTATCCGAGACCGTCGGGGTGGTTTGTGCGGATGCGGCCGCCGCGAGAAAAGCGGCCATGAAAACTGCGCTGAAAATTCGATTCATGCCTGACCTGACTACGCCAAAATTTATGAAAGCCGGTTTATTAACGAGGTGCGCTCTGCCGGAAGCCATGCCCATTGGATGCTCGACCGCTGAGGATGGGGTGCTCTAATTCTATCCTGTTCAAAGGCCGATTGGGAAAAACAGTGTGTGGGCCCGCGCTTTGGGCGCCTCGGAAGTACAGGGACTTGGGGTTTGTCAACTTTGGTAAATGCAGGCTTTGGTCCCCTTTGTCTTGCGAGCGGCAACTAGTGGCGGAAGTGCCGTATGCTAGTGAACACCATCGCCAGGCCGAGGCGATCCGCCGCTGCAACGACTTCCGGATCGCGCTGCGACCCGCCCGGTTGGATGATTGCCGTCGCCCCGGCTTTGGCGATCTCCTCGACGCCATCCGGGAATGGAAAGAATGCATCCGACGCAGCGACGGTTCCCTTGAGTGGTAGTTGCGCCTTCATGGAGCCGATCTTGGCGGAATCGACACGACTCATTTGTCCTGCGCCTACGCCTACAGTTTGTCCGTCGCGCGCGTACACGATGGCATTCGATTTCACGTGCTTGCAGACTTTCCAGGCGAAGAGAAGAGCGCGCATTTCTTCAGGCAGCGGGTGCACGCCTGGTGACGACTTTCAGATCGACATCTGCCAGAGGACGCGCGTCGACGTCCTGTAGGAGAAGTCCACCGGAGATGTTTTTTAGAACCCACTTCTGCGGCGCGTTCTTGACTTCGACCAGGCGAAGGTTTTTCTTGGTGGCGAAGCGGGCTTTGGCGGCTTCGTCAAATGCGGGTGCAGCAATGACTTCGAGAAAGAGCTTGTGCATTTCTTCGGCGGCTTCGAGGTCAATTGGTCGATTTACGCCGATTACACCGCCAAACGCGGAGACCGGATCGCACTCAAGCGCTCGTTTGTAGGCCTCGGCAAGCGTTTTACCGGTGGCGGTGCCGCATGGGTTGGTGTGCTTGATGATGGCGCAGACGGGTTCTTCGAACTCCTGAGCAAGGTCCCAGGCAGCTTGCAGGTCGACGATGTTGTTGTAGGAAAGCTCTTTGCCTTGAATCTGGTGCGCGTTGGCTACGCCCGCACCAGAGCCGTCGGAATACATGGCGGCTTTCTGATGAGGATTTTCGCCGTAGCGCAGGTCGAGGATCTTGGTGAAGGAAAGCCGAAGGGTTTGCGGAAAAGATTGGTCGGCGAATCCATGGAATGTTTCGGCGGATGGGATGCGTTCGAGTGTCGAGGCGATGGCGGAATCATACGCGGCGGTTGTGGCAAAGGCTTTCTGCGCCAGTTTCCACTTGGTTTCAAGCGAGAGTGCGCCGCCGGTGCGGGAAAGTTCCTCGGCTATTGCCGCGTAATCGGCGGGCGACGTTACTACTGCTACATCGCGAAAGTTTTTGGCGGCGGAGCGAATCATCGAGGGTCCGCCGATGTCGATATTCTCGATCAACTCTTCGAAAGCCACGCCGGGCTTGGCGGTAGTTTTTTCAAACGCGTAAAGATTCACCACGACCATATCGATGGACTGAATGCCGTGTTCGGCAACTGCAGCGGCGTGCGAGGGATTTTCACGGCGGTACAGGATGCCACCGTGGACTTTGGGATGCAGCGTCTTCACGCGGCCATCGAGCATTTCGGGAAAGCCGGTTAGTTCGGAGATGTCTTTGACGGGGATGTTCGAGGCGCGAAGGAGTTTGGCGGTGCCTCCGGTGGAGATGAGTTCAACGCCTTGGCTGGCTAGCTGGCGGGCGAAATCGACCAGGCCGGTTTTGTCGGTGACGCTTAGGATGGCGCGGGAGATTTTGGAATGGCTTTGAGTCATGATTGCTATGAATGAAAGGAAGCGACCGAAGATTCTATCAGCAAAATCATCGGCTTTTTGTGGTTGGTCGGAGTTCGGAAATTCTATGAAGGCCTACTAGAGGGGTCTCTTCTCTCCGGTTCGATGGTCGTGAATGATGCCGCCAGAAACCGTGATTATTGGTTCGATACCACGGCCAGTCCGCTTTTTCACCATTGTGGAATAGAAGAATTCCACGTCATCTTCCTCGCCGTTCATGAAGTGTTTTCCTGCCTTGTAGATGGGTAGAGTCCAATTGTGTTTGTCGAAATAGAGTGCCGCCAGAGTTTGACCGTTAAAGTCGACGAGACGCCATTCGCCTCCAACACGCACCCTCAAAGCCTCTCCGAGAAACGCGCCGAAGGTATTAGCAATCAGCAAAGAAGATGGGAAGGAGATCCTGGTACCCAGAAGTCGGCTTATTCGGGACGGAAGCATAGCTGTGTGCATTGCCGACAGAAGACGCGCGAGAGCCTTTACGCCGTTCTCGTTGACCGTCAGGAGTGTCGAGAAGCGCCGCCCCGCTTCAGTTTGCGCCCGCTGGGAATTTGACGCGACCGTTGCTGCCAAGTCGAGCCCCGCGCGAGGCATCGGGCCAAACTCCTCAAGGGACTTCAGGAGTTCCTCTACCTGGTGGCGCCCGATATCCATACTTGACCTTTTCTCTACGCCTTCGCTTTTGCCTTCAGCTTCACCTGCCCATTCGCCACTTCAACGGAGAATTCCACGTCCTGGCAGTTGTACTGCTTGCGAATCTGCTCGGTTTTCTTCTGCACGAAGCTGGAGAACGATTCCAGGCTGCCCGAGACATTTTCTCCCGCTTTTTTCTTCGCATCGACCAGCGTGTTATACAAGCGTTCGAGCTGTTCGCGGCCGGCCTCGCTTTCGTGCATGGTGAAGGTTTTGGGCGCTGCAGTGCCTCCGGCGACGGCTGCCGCGGCCTTGCTTACGCCGTAAACCTTGTGCTGCGGCTTGTGGTCCTCTTCGTGGCGGACGCCCTGCACCGACAGAAGCGCGTCCTGCGGTCGTCGGTAGCCTTCTTCGCGGATGCGGGACTTTTTGCGCCACAGGTCGCTGTAAACGGCGTAGCGCTGCGCCATTTCGTTGTAGCGGTAGCGCTGGGAAAAACTCATGCGGCCGCCGTCGGAGAATTTGCGCAGCAGCGAAAGCACCTTCCACTCGATGTCGGTGGGAGGCCGCTTGGTGGGATTGCTGAAGTAAACCTCGTACTCGATCTTCAGCCGCCGCAACTGGGTTTCGAGCACGACTAATTCCTCGTCAGTGGTCACGAACCGGTCTCCAGGTGAACAGTGTAGTGAGAAGATGGGGTATGGGCGAGGTACCCGGTGGTCACCAGAGGTCATGGTACGAAAGTAAGCGGTTTGCTATCGGCTATCAGCTACTTCGAATTCGCGGCCATCTTCTTGACCATCGCCAGCACCAACTTGCGGTCGCTGTCGTTCAGATTGGCGGCGTAGCGGCGGACCTGGCTGAGGAAGCGGACTTCATCGTCGGAAAGCTGGGGCAGGCCTTTGGAACCGTTGTTGTGGCCGGACTCGGAGAAGAATTGAGAAAGCGCAATCTCCATCGCTCCGGCAATCTTGGAAAGCGTGTCTAGCGAGGGGATGGTGTGGCCATTTTCTACCCGCGAAAGGTAGCAGCGGAGCAGGCCGGTTCGCTTCTCGATGTCGCCCTGGGACATCCCCTTTTGCAGCCGGTAGTTTCTAATGGTTTCGCCGATGTTGATCGTGGGGAGCATTGCAGGATGCGCCATAGTAACCAGATCGGGATTTTCTGGCAAGTGGAAATTCGTGCCATATGGAAAGTGCTTGGAAATCAGGGGTTGGCGACATACCTCCGGCGGATGCTTGCACAACGTGCAAGCAACGTTTCGTTACGGAAAATGCTGATCCCGGCGCTCAAGGTTGCAGCAGTGGAGAACTACCTTTTCAGGTAGGCGGCAAGGAATGTGGTTGTCCGGTTCCACGCATCGGCAGCATCGGCCGGACGGTAGCCATCTTTGTTGTTAGGATTCTCGAAGGCGTGGCCAGCGTCATCGTAGATCTTGATCTCGATCTTCTTGTCTGCCTTCTTCATGGCAGCTTCGAATTTGTGAACATCGTCGGGCGTAATGCCGCGATCTTGCCCGCCGAATAGGCCAAGAATCGGTGCATGGATTTTTGCGATCGCCTCGGGATCGGTGGCCAGATGGCCGTAGTTGATGACGTCGGCGGCGAGAGTAGGCTCCTGCAAGGCTACCTCAAGCGAGTAGCCGCCGCCCATGCACCAACCGATCGCGCCGATCCGATCCTTCTTCACGTTCGATTGCGATGCGAGAAATTCAAATGCGGCGTGGAGATCGCGCTTGGAGCGGTCTTCGGGAACACCGCGCATGATTTCGTGAGCTTGATCTGGCGTGGTTGCGACCCTTCCGCGGTATAAATCGACTGCAAGCGCTTCGTATCCTTGATCGGCCAACTTGGCGGCTTGCTCTTTTACCCAGTCGTTCAATCCCCACCATTCGTGGATGACGATGATGCCAGGAAAGGGTCCTTTGCCTGGGGGCGTGTAAAGCACGGCTTGCACGGTTTCGTCACCGCTTTTGTAGGACACGGATTTGCCGTCGACGGCAAAGCACGTCGAAATGAGCAGGCAAACGGCCAACAGAAGAAACAATTTCTTGATCACTTCACACCTCCCGACGACGCTTTAGAGTTCCAATTCCATGTACATTGCACCGGCAACCGGATTCTTGCAATACGGAGCAATTTCACGAAAGCCCAGTTTGCGATACATGGCGACAGCATCTTTCATGAACGGCTCAACCGTGTCAAGGCGCATGCGCTTGTAGCCGATCTGGCGCGCCTCGGCGATGATGCACTCGGCAATAGCGCGTCCCAGGCCTTTGCCCCGGAATTGTGGGCACAGATAGAGACGCTTCATCTCACAAATCTCTGGCTGCAACCGGCGCAGCGCTACGCAGCCCGCCAGTTGGCCTTCGCATTCGGCTAGAAGCAGGCGGCCTTGCGGAGGCGCGTATTCGCCGGGAAGTCCTGCAAGTTCGCCTTCGAAGTTCTGGAAGCAAAGGCTGAAGCCGAGGGATCGCGCATACTCAAGGAACAGTTCACGCGCTAGCCTGATTTGTTGCGGCGACTCGGCTTGGATAAAGGCGAGGCTCTTTGCCACCGATGACCCGGAGATCGCCGAGGACTGGGATTCAGCGGCTTTCGGATTAGCAAACATCGAGTGTTTTCTCTGCGTTCCCGGCGTACTCGGTGATGAACAGTTCCTAGCCCATCAGCATTCCGCCATTCACGTTCAGCACGTGGCCAGTGATGTACGCGGCTTCGTCGGACGCGAGGAAAACCACGGCATTCGCTACGTCATCGACCGTGCCGACGCGTCCGAGGGGAAGCTGCTTGACAGCATTCTGTTTGAAGTCCTCACCCAGCACGTCCGTCATGGCGGTTTCGATGAAGCCGGGCGCAACCGCGTTGCAAGTTATGTTGCGCGAACCGAGTTCGCGGGCAATGGCCATGGTCAATCCGATCAGTCCCGCTTTTGAGGCCGAATAATTGGCTTGTCCGGCTTGTCCCATTTGCCCGAAGACGCTGGTGATGTTGATAATTCGCCCCCAGCGCTGCTTGAGCATGGAGCTGGCGACTTGCTGCGTGCAGAGATAGGCGGAGGTGAGATTGGTTTGGACAACGGCGTCCCAATCGGTGCGCTTCATGCGCATGACTAACTGGTCGCGCGTGATGCCGGCGTTGTTGACAAGGATATCGACTTTGCCGAACTGCGTGATCGCCGCTTTGATGGAATACTTGATCTGCTCCTCGTCGGTGACATCGAGAGCGAATGCCGAGGCTTGGCCGCGGCTTGCCGTAATCTCGTGGACCAGTTCGTTGAGCTTCTCTTGATTGCGGGCTGCGACCGCTACAGTGGCGCCTGCTTTGGCGAGTCTGAGCGCGCACGCGCGGCCGATGCCCTGCGACGCACCGGTGACAAATGCCACGTGTCCTGAAAGGGACATGCAATTCTCTCCACACATTTTCGTCTACGGCGGAACGCAGAATTATACGCGCAGCTTGAGTTGTCGTTTAATAACGATTGCGCAAGGTGCATTCGCGCAATTACCATGCGAACACTCCCATGTCACAACCTCTGACGAATGATGTGAGCGCTATGCCCGAACCTTCCGACAAAAAACCCGCTAACGTTGTGCCGATTTCCGTGCCAAGTCATCGATCGACGCAGCGGGCCACGGCAGAGGGTTCCCCTGTCGAAGTGGGGCCGTCTGCGGGCAACGCGGGCGAGGGCGCCCATCCCACAATGGCGGAGCCTTCTACCGAGGTTTTTGCTGTCTATGGCGTCGAGCCGGAGATTCAGGCTTACGCCATGGCGAAGTATTCGCGGTCCGCACTTTCGATGAAGGAATCGCTGCGCGAGATCAGCGCGCAGAAGGCGGAGAAGTTTCTTAACACTTTTTATTTTCAGTATGGGCATCGCTCGATTGCCGATCTGGCGCACATTGCGTTGGCGATTGAGCGGCTGTCCATTCTTGCGGCGATTGAACTGGCCGACGAACAGCGCTGGGATGGGCAGGAGCGCTCGACGCGCTATCAGGATTTCAAGAAGAGCGGGTATTACACTCCGGATTTCGGAGATGACGACGAGGCACGGAAACTTTATCGCGAGATTCTGGATTTTCTGTTTGTCGAGTACGAAGCGCTCTCGGCGCACATGGCTCAGCACCTGATTCGCGTCACGCCGAAGCCGGCTGATATGAAACAGGAGGCGTATGAGCGAACCCTGCGGGCGCGGGCGTTCGACATCACGCGCTACCTTTTGCCACTGGCCACGAATACTTCGCTCGGCGAGATTGTGAATGCGCGGACTTTGGAGACGCAGGTGGCGCATTTGCTTTCGCACACGCATAAGGAAGTTCGAGCTTTGGGAGAGTCGTTGAAGAAGGCGGCGACTTCCTCGGCTTACAACGTGAATGCGGATTCGTTGCAGAAATTGGTGGATGAGATTCGGGCGGTGAATCCGGAACTGGGCGAGCGGGCTGAGGCGGAGTTGCTGCGCGAGGTTCGGGTTGCGCCGACTTTGGTGAAGTATGCGGATCCGAATCCGTATGAGATGGCGACGCGGCGCGATTTGCGGCAGGCGGCGCGCGAGTTGATGGCGCATGAGCAACTCGCACCGTCGAAGGCGATCGTCGATCTGCTGGATGAAGAGCCGCTGGAAGTGGAGATTGCAACGACTTTGCTGTACGAGCACTGCCATTTTTCTTACCGGCAGATTCGGCAGGCGGTGCAGGTGGCGGGCGAGCGGCGGCGGCGGGAGATTATTGATCTCGGCCTGCGGCACCGCGGCAAGTACGACGAAATGCTGCGCGCCTTCCGCGCCGGGCAGCAGTTCCGCTTTGACATTCTGATGGACACCGGCGGATTCCGCGACATGCACCGCCATCGCCGCTGCATTCAGGTGATGCAGCAATCGACCATGCAGCATGGTTACGAGATGCTGCTTGATCTGGAGGATGCCGGAGTGCGGGGACGTTTCGAGGCGGCGATGCGGCGGGCGCAGGCGGCGGCGGAGACGATTGCGAAGAGCGCAGCGCCCGAGGCTGAGGAAAATTCGCAGTATGCGATTCCGCTGGCCTTCAAGAAGCGGGCGCTGTTCAAGATGGATTTTGCCGAGGCGGTATACATCTCCGAGTTGCGCACTACGCCGGCGGGGCATGTTTCTTATCGCAACGTGGCTTATGCGATGTATGAGGCCGTGGCGCGGAAGTATCCGGCGTTGGCTAAGTATTTTCGGGTGCATGATGTTACGGCGCCGGTGGATTTGCTGCAGAGATGAGATCTTAGATCATTCATATCAGAATAGATGACGAAGTATCGGCTATTGCTGGCCTTGGTGGCCGGCGCTAGCTTTTCAGCGCTGGCCGTTCTCCTGTTGAATCTCAAGTTCACCGCCGCTTCGGTAGTATTGTCCTTTCTTCTGATGCCTGGCTGGTTGATTGCGTCATTTCCCCTTCGGTCCAATGAGTTCTATTCGCCGCTAGCTGTGCTTGCCGCCAACGGCGGGCTCTACGCGGCGCTAGCCTATTTTCCGGTGGCGCGGCAATTGTCTAGGCTTAATGCCTCGTCTGCGAGGCGCCGGCTCATTCTGAGTGCCCTTCCGGCTCTCGCGTTCGTTTCGCTAGCTTGCATGCCTTCGCTGAACCCTATGTGGCCGCAGTGGGATGAAGCAACTCGCGGTTGAGGAAAAAGATTTGGGTCAAGGACTTCCAGTTGGAACACAGTTGGGTCTGGCCCGTTCATTTCTGCAGGCTCGGGGCATCGTATTTTATGAGCAAAACGTAAAGTTGGAGCAGGAAATTCCTCAACCCAGTTCTCCCTCGATGGTGGTGCATCCTGATGATCGGTTGGTGTCAGCTCGAATCACGACTGATGCGGGCCGATTCCCCTGCGGTTATGCCATTGAAATTGGACTTGTTTTCGATGCGCACGATGTCCTCAGAGAAAACCGTGTCAATCGCTTGAGACTGTGTCCGTGAGTCTAGGGCGCACCTTGTCGATTACGAGCCGTGGCGTGTCGAAAATCCACCCATTCCCGATGGATTTGAGCTATCATCACAGCCCAGAGGTTCCGGGATGAATCGTCTGCTGGCTCTTGCTCTACTGTCCGTGGTCGTCTTCGCGCGTCCGGTTTCAAACGCTTTTGCCGGCAATCCGGCATCCAGAGCTGCCCTTGCCGCCGACGACTTCGATTGGCGCGAGATGGTTCCCTATCTCTTCACAGCCGCAACGCTGCCGGAGGATGATGGCGTCAAGACCATGCTGGAGAACGCAAAGGTGCTGCGCGCCTACGTGGCGAGCGACGTTCGAGCGGAGTGCAAACCAGGCAACAGCCGCTGCGATTCCAACCGCGATGGATTTACACCGGACGGCGAAGTCACTCGGAGAATTGATGCCATCGTGAAGGAAGGAATCATTCATCGGCAGAAAACTGCGTCACTGGATTATGCATTTGATGGCCGGCCTTTCCCTTTCTCGCAAATTTCTGCACTGCGAAGCGACAAGCGGCAGGACGCCTACGTTGTCGTCCAGTTCTCCGATCACGCCTATAACGTCTCGCAAGTGCAGGCGAAATATGGCGCACCGTACGACACCGATATTTTCGATCGTTATAGCGTTTTCAAGTACCGGCTGGTTAGCGACCGATACAGCAGCAAGGCGTTTTTTGAAGTTGATCCTACCAACGGTTCGGTGTTGCAGGTGGCCATCAGCCTGAAGGCAAAGGAGCATCACTGATTCCTCTGGCCCCATCCGACCGTTTTGGGAAGCTTTCGACGAAAAGATTTTTATTCGCTTTTGTTTCGCTCTCGCACGGGTATATAATCCGCCCATAACGATTCCAATAAAAATCTTTAAGGAGCCACTCTCCCATGGCGGATGAACGCGGCAAGGCGATCGATCTGGCAGTTTCGCAAATCGAAAAACAATTTGGCAAGGGCTCGATCATGCGGTTGGGATCGAAGGAAGCGATCGTTCCGATCTCGGTGATCTCGACCGGATCAATTTCTTTCGACGCGGCTCTCGGTGTGGGCGGTTTTCCGCGCGGGCGCGTGGTGGAAGTGTTCGGGCCGGAATCTTCGGGCAAGACCACGATCACGCTGCAAGTGATCGCCGAAGCGCAAAAGCTAGGCGGTATGGCGGCGTTCGTCGATGCTGAACATGCCCTCGATCCCGCGTACGCGAAGAAGCTGGGAGTCGATGTCGACAATCTGCTTGTGTCGCAGCCGGACTATGGCGAGCAGGCGCTGGAGATCACGGAAGCGCTGGTGCGATCGAATGCCATTGATGTGCTCGTAGTCGATTCCGTGGCGGCGCTGGTACCCAAGGCGGAACTCGATGGCGAGATGGGCGACAGCCATATGGGCCTGCAGGCGCGGCTGATGTCGCAAGCGCTGCGCAAGCTGACGGGAACGGTTTCGAAGTCGCGCACCTGTCTGGTCTTCATCAATCAGATTCGCGAAAAGATTGGCGTGATGTTCGGCAATCCGGAGACGACCACGGGTGGCCGGGCGCTGAAGTTCTATTCGTCGGTGCGCGTAGACATTCGGCGCATTGCTGCCGTCAAGGAAGGCGACTTGGTAATCGGCTCGCGCACCAAAATAAAAGTTGTCAAGAACAAAGTGGCCGCGCCGTTCCGCGAGGCCGAATTCGACATTCTATACGGCGAGGGCATTTCGCGCGAGGGCGATCTGCTCGATCTGGCGGTTAACCAGAATATTGTCGAGAAGTCCGGCTCATGGTTTAGCTACAAGGGCGAGCGCATTGGCCAGGGCCGCGAGAATGCGCGGCAGTTCCTGAAAGATAACAAGGACACGATGGGCAAGCTCGATACGGAGATCCGCAAGGCCTTGGGATTGATTGCGGCACCGGCGCAGCCCACGAATGGCGCTCAGGCTCCGGCACAAGGGAAGGTCACCACGATGCCGACCGGACCGGAAACCGCGAAGGCACCGATTGTAGCGGCGCGACGATAGTGCGTGTGGAGCGGGCACTCTTGCCCGCTTCGTTTGTCGCGAGACGGCGACGCGGGCAAGAGTGCCCGCACCACACTCTCCCCGGCACTCGAACGCTTTCAAGTGAGAATTGCCTTCCCTGCTCTCTGCCGAATAAAATCCCTTATGTCGTCACGACCGCTTCCTGCGAGGGCCATTGAGCAAAGTTAGCGCGCTTTATCCGGGATCTTTCGATCCGCCTACCAACGGGCATCTCGACCTGATCGAACGGGGCGCGAAAATTTTCGAAGAGCTCGTGGTCGGAATTCTGCGGAATTCGGAAAAAGTTCCAATGTTCAGCTTGCCGGAACGCCTCGAGATGCTGACCGCGCTGACGGCACATCTGAAAAATGTCCGCGTGGAAACCTTTCACGGGCTGATGGTGGAATACGCGAAGTCGATCAATGCGACTTGCGTGTTGCGCGGCATACGCGCGGTAAGCGACTATGAATATGAACTGCAGATGGCACTGATGAACCGGAAACTGGAGCCTACGCTGGAGACCGTGTTTATGATGCCCGCGGACAAATACTCCTACGTGAGTTCCCGCCTGGTGCGGGAAGTCGCGCAGGTTGGCGGACCGGTTCATGGACTGGTTCCGGAATTTGTTGAGCTGAAGTTGCGCGAACGGCTTGAGCCTGCTTACAAGTTTCACGACGAGATGGCGGAAGAAACGGCTCGAACTACAGGCGTAAAAGAGAAGAGAAGGAAACGGACATGACCCCTATCGCTGCAGAAGCCCTACGACTCACCGATCGCATCAATCGCATTCAGCCGTCCGCTACCATGGCCGTGGTGGCCGAAGCCGACAAGCTGCGCGCCCAGGGGATCGACGTGGTCGATTTCGGCGCGGGCGAGCCGCATTTTGCCACGCCGCAGCACATCAAGGATGCGGCCATCGCAGCCATTCAGAGCAACTTTACGAAGTACACAGCCGTTCCCGGCACGGCGGAATTGCGCGACGCGATCGTGCATCGTCACGCGGTCGACTTCGATTCCGACTACCGGCGCGAAGAGACGATCGCTTCGACAGGCGGCAAGAATGCACTCTTCAATGCGATTCAGGTGCTGGTCGATCACGGCGACGAAGTGATTCTGCCCGTTCCTTATTGGGTTTCGTTCAAGGACATTGTTCGCTACGCGGGCGGCGAGTGCGTGTTGCTGGAAACGGACGAAGAGCAGGGATTTCGCGTCACCGCCGAGATGGTCGTGAGGCTGATCACCCCGCGGACCAAGGTCATCATTCTGAATTCGCCATCGAATCCCTCAGGCGCCGTCATGAGCGCGCAGGACATGACGGAAGTCGTTCGGCTGGCGCATGAGCGCGGAATCTGGGTACTCTCGGACGAATGCTATGTGTACTTGAATTACCTCGGCAAACCGTTTTCCGTAGGGTCGCTGCGAGAGTACAAAGAGCACGTTGTGGTGCTCGGGTCGCTTTCCAAGACTTACGCTATGACGGGATGGCGGCTCGGTTATGCGCTGGGTCCTCTGCCGATTATTTCGGCGATGTCAAAGCTTCAGAGTCAATCGACTTCGAATCCTACGTCGATTGTGCAGAAGGCAGCCGTGACGGCGCTGAAAGGTTCGCAGGAATGCGTCGAAAAAATGCGGCGCGAATATATTGAGCTTCGCGATCATGTGGTAAAGGGTTTGCGATCGATTCCGGGCATTACCTGCACGCGGCCTGAAGGCGCGTTTTACGCCTACCCCAATGTTTCGGATTTCTTTGGCCGTGGCGGCGTGAAATCGGGGTCGGATGTGGCTGGCAAACTGCTTCGAGAAGCGCACGTGGCTACCGTGCCAGGGGAAGGATTTGGTACGAGTGATCACATTCGTATTTCTTATGCGACGTCGAAGGCTGAGTTGGATCGCGGGCTCGAGCGCATGCGGAAGTTTTTCGCAGCGCTGTAGTGGAATTTAACCGCAGCGGCAACATTTTCACCGGCTCAGGCCGTCCCTTTGCGAACGGCCTTTTTTATCGGCAAATTTTTTTCATGAGCGATCTTTATCCATTGCTGATGCAACCCGCCTTTGATCCGCGTCCGTGGGGGACGCAGGATCTTTCGCCGATCTATCCCAATCACAAGTTCGAAGAAAAAATAGGCGAGTCGTGGCTCACGGGGGACGACTGCAAAGTTGCCAACGGGCCGCTTGCGGGCCAAACGTTATCGCAACTCAGCAAACAATTTCAGCGGGAACTCGTGGGCGACGCGGCGCGCGATGCCAAGCGTTTTCCCTTGTTGCTCAAGTTTCTCTTTCCGCATGAGAAGCTTTCGGTGCAGGTGCATCCTGACGATTTGCAGGCGTTGAAAGTTGGAGAGCCTTGGGGAAAGACCGAGTGCTGGTATGTGGCTCACGCGAAGCCGGGAGCGCAGATTGCACTAGGATTGAAAGCGGGAGTATCGATTCCGCAATTCGAAGAGGCGATTCACCAGAATCGTGCTGAGGAACTGCTGAATTGGATCAATGTTTACAGTGGAGATATGATCTACGTCGCCGGAGGAACGGTGCACACGCTAGGGCCGGGAGCCGTGATCGTAGAGACGCAGCAGCAATCTGATATGACATATCGTTTGTACGATTACGGTCGGCCGCGCGAGTTGCATCTGAAAGACGGCATGGCGGCAGTGAAATTGAAGGTTTCTTCCGGGAAAGTGGTGAGGCCGGTGCCGGAAGAGCTTCAGGGCACTAAGAATAGACGCTCGCCGCTGGTCGCCGCTCCGTATTTCATGGTGGATATGTTTGAGATGAAGAGCACGCAGGAACTGAACACGCGTGACCATTCAGAGCGAAGTTCGACGCAAATTCTCGTTGCTGTGGAAGGATGTGGAGTCGTGGAAACTTCCGGAGCAGATCCGGTTACGCTGGCGAAGGGCGATGCTGTGGTGATTCCCGCGGCGGTGGAGAAGTTCGCCGTACGGCCGCAGTGGACGATCGAATTCTTACGAGCACGTGTGCCGGGTGCTCCCCTTCCTGAGCCGGAAACGAGAATATAGCAGGTGAGAGCCAAGAACGTGGCAAGCAAGAAAAACCTTTATCCAGTGATTCTGGCGGGCGGGCGCGGAACCCGTTTCTGGCCGTTGAGTAGAAAGAAGCGGGCCAAGCAACTGCTGGCTCTCGATGGCAAGCAGACCATGATTCAGCAGACGGTGGCGCGGTTGCTACCGCTGGCACCGGCGAAAAGATTCTGGATCATTACGAATGATGATCTTCGTCCGGCGATTCTCAAGCAACTTCCCAAATTGCCCAAGCGACAGGTGCTCGCGGAGCCGGTAGGTCGCAACACCGCACCCGCGATCGGCCTGGCTGCGTTTTTACTGTTGCGCGAGGATCCCGAGGCCGTCATCGGGATGTTTCCTTCGGATCATGTGATCGCCGACGAAAAGCGTTACCGCGCAACAATTGAACGCGGAATTGAAATCGCGGCTGCGGGCCAAAATATTGTTGTACTCGGGATTTGTCCGAACCGGCCCGAGACTGGCTACGGCTACATCGAGGCGGGCAGCTCCGTTGGAGATGCGCGGCGAGTACGTCGCTTTACGGAAAAGCCGGATGGTGAGACGGCCGCGTCATTCGTCGCAGCGGGAAATTATTTCTGGAACAGCGGGATGTTTTTGTGGAGCGCGCGGACTCTGGCCACCGCGCTGCACGAGCATCTTCCGAAGACCGCTTCCCTGCTGGAGGAAATTGCCACGGCGTTTGGGACAGGCAAATTCGCCGCAGTCTTCCGCAAGCTCTATCCCAAATGCGAGAACATCAGTGTCGACTATGCCCTGCTCGAGCCGCGCTCGGCGAAGGGTGAAGCGGATGGGAACATCTTTTGCCTGCCGGCCGATTTCGGCTGGAATGATCTGGGGTCGTGGACCGCGCTTCATGAACACCATGCAGCGAAGGACAGCCCTCCTGAGGGCAACATTGTCCGCGGGACCGGTGTCTATCTCTTGAATGCGCGAGGCAATTACGTGCATGCTCCGGGCAAGTTTGTCGCTGCGGTTGGCGTCAGCGACCTCGTGGTTGTCGAAACCGAGGATGCATTGTTGATCACCACGCGCCAGCACGCGCAGGATGTGGGTAAGGTGGTTAAGTTTCTGGATGAGAAAAAGCTGCACCGGCTTACGTAGTTTCGGGTTTCTAGTTGCCGGTGTCTAGTCTCTTGTCTCTAGTTTTTTGTCTCGGATTCCTGTTCGTCGATATTCCTTCAGGGCAGGAAACTGGAAACTCTTACTCTATGGCTCAGGAAATCAAGTTCGGAACCGACGGATGGCGAGGCATCATCGCCGACGACTTTACATTCGACAATGTGCGTCGCGTTGCAGGTGCAATCGCTTCTTACGTTCTGAAGTTCGAGGACGCGTCGCGCGGAGTTTTCATCGGCTATGACACCCGGTTTGCTTCGCCCAGCGCGGCGCGAGTGGCGGCGGAAACCATTGCGGCGGCGGGAATTTCAGTGAAGTTGGCGAACGATTACACGCCCACACCGGCAGTTTCTTTCGCGGTGAAGAACCAGAATGCCGCCGGCGGCGTGATGGTTACTTCCAGCCACAATCCGTGGAATTGGAACGGTGTGAAATTCAAAGGCAAATTCGGCGGCTCGGCAACGCCCGCCATTATGAAGAAGGTGGAAGAGGAGCTGCGTTCCGAGACGATGCCGCACGGCACGAAGACTTCGATTGAAGAAGTGGATTTGAAAGCTCCCTATGTGGCGGCGGTCTGCAAATTTGCTGATATGGATTTGATCGGCAACGCGAAGTTTAAAGTAGCAATCGACTCGATGTTCGGCTCGGGCCGCGGAGTTCTTGCCGGGATTTTTCGCGAGCGAGGAGTGCAGCACGTTGCCATTCGTCAGGAAGTGAATCCGCTGTTTCCCGGAATTAATCCGGAGCCCATTGAGCCACACATTTCTCTTCTGCAGCAGACAGTCGTCAACGAGAAATGCGATGCCGGACTCGCTACCGATGGCGACGCCGACCGCATCGGCGCCGTCGCGGAAGATGGCAGCTTTGTGGACTCGCACAAAATCTTCTGCGTACTGCTGCGCTGGCTGCTGGAGCGCAAGAAGTGGCCGGGAGACGTGGTGCGGGCTTTCAACACGACGCGAATGCTGGACCGCATTGCTGCAAAATACGGCCGCAAACTTCATGAAACGCCGATCGGTTTCAAATATACGGCGGATCTGATGATGGAGCACGAAGTTCTGATCGGCGGCGAGGAATCGGGCGGCATCGGCTATTCGCGGTTTCTGCCGGAGCGCGATGGAATCCTGAACTGCCTGCTGCTGGCGAATGTGATGGCGGAGGAGGGTAAACCGCTGGGGCAACTCGTCGCCGACTTGCAACGCGAGTTCGGTCCTCACTATTACGGGCGTCGGGATTTGCATATCCCGGAAGAAGTGAAGCGGGGGGCCATCCAGCGTGCCCGCGATGAGAAGACAAACAGCCTTGGGCGCTATCGCGTGTTGAAAAAAGAAAATTTGGATGGCATCAAGTTTTTTCTGGACGCGCCCACGAATGGAAAGGGAGCCGAGGCGTGGATCCTTTTTCGCGCTTCCGGGACAGAGCCTTTGTTGCGCGCCTATTCCGAGGCAGCCTCTCCCGAACTGGTGGCTGAAATCCTTACAGACGCTGAGAGTTTTGTTAAGAACAACGCATAAAGTTATTCCGGCGTGCCGGAAAACTCCCATTGGTCGCGGCCTTAATGCGATACTTGTAAGCGAAGATGACTTTCGCTGGAATCGCCCCCCCGACTTCGGACGACTCGCCCCAGGCACGGCGTTATAACCGTATCCATCGCCTGCTCAGTGTCGCCGATTTCGTAATCGGTTCGGTCTTTTTGATCGTTCTTCTAATCACTGGCTGGTCCGGATGGCTACGAGATCTTGCTTGGCGCCGGGGCTTCCAGAACTACACGTTGTCTGTTTTTCTATATCTGTTTTTTCTGCTATTCCTCGGCAAAATCCTGGGACTCGGTCTCGACTACTACGGATTCCGGATCGAGCGTCGCTTTCAACTTTCTAATCAGAGATTTCGCTCCTGGCTCTGGGATGAGACCAAGGGTTTTCTCGTAGGACTGGTGATGGCCGGGATCGTAGTTGAGCTGTTGTACTACATGATTCGCCAGTTCCCCCAGCATTGGTGGGTCATTACTTGGGCGTTGTTCATCGGACTATTCATCCTGTTGGCGCAGCTTGCGCCGGTGGTGCTGTTCCCAATTTTTTACAAGTTTGAACCGCTGGAAGATGAAGACCTGCGGCGAAGGTTGGTGCTTCTCGGCGAACGCGCGGGAACACGAGTGCGCGGGGTGTATCGCTGGAAACTTTCCGAAAAAAGCAAGAAGGCGAACGCAGCGCTCACGGGTCTCGGCAATACGCGGCGAATCATTCTGGCCGATACTCTGCTGGATAACTATGCCCCGGAGGAAATCGAAGCGGTCCTGGCTCACGAACTCGGCCACCACGTGCATAAACATATCTTCAAGAACATTCTGGTGCAGGCCGGTATCACGCTGATTGGCTTCTGGCTCGCGAATCTTGTATTGCATTATGCCGTAGATCACCACATGTTCGAGGAGCTCTCCGATTTTGCCAATCTGCCGCTGCTGGCGATCACCGCAACCGTACTCTCACTTTTACTGATGCCAGCTTTGAATGCTTATTCGCGCTTCAATGAGCGGGAGGCGGATCGTTACGCGTTTGAATCGATCGCCAATGTGGAACCTTTTATTTCATCGATGAACAAGCTGGCACAACAAAATTTGGCGGAGCGCCAACCTGCAAAGTGGATTGAACTTCTCTTTCACTCGCATCCCGCTATTGCCAGCCGTGTTGCAGCCGCTGAAGAATGGAGCCGCACGCAGAATGCGGCTGCGCATTCCTGACATGCAGATCCGAATCCCACAATTAGCGTTGGCGTAAAACTTCCGCCACGCGTTCCAGGTCTTCTTCTGTATCTACGCCGATGGAGTCGTAAGGCGTTTCGTTCACGTAGATCGAAATTCCGTTCTCCAGAAAGCGCAACTGCTCCAGCCGCTCGCTCTTTTCGAGGGCTGATTCCGGATGACTGGTGAAAAAATCAAGTGCCGGCTTGCGGTAGGCATAGAGCCCAAGATGTTTGAAGTACGGCGGGTTGATCAGGTCCCGATCAAACGGAATGGTTGAGCGCGAGAAATAGAGAGCGCGTCCATCGGTCGCCGTAACCACTTTCACGGCGTTGGGATTGTCGATCTCCTCTTTGGCGCAAGATGTCTTGACCGTTCCAACTTGTACCGTGGGACCCTTCATCATTTCGAGCAGGCTCGCGATTTGCGCAGGACGAACCATCGGTTCGTCTCCCTGTACGTTGATGTATACATCCGCGGCCACATGATCTGAAATCTCGTGCACGCGCTCCGTGCCGCTGCGATGAGCCGGCGAACTCATCAGCACATTCCAGTTGTTCTCGCGGCATACATCCATGATTTCCTGCGAATCCGTAGCGATGATCACATCGGCTAACAGCGGCGATCGACGTACCGCTTCATAGGTCCAGCCCACAAGCGGTTTGCCGCCGATCTCACGCAACATCTTGCGCGGCATGCGAGTGGAAGCCAGTCGAGCCGGAATGACGGCAACTGTTTTCATGAAGAACAAGTTTCCGGTGTACATACCTGTTCTGACAAGTGCCGAGTGAAGAGGGTACTCAAAAGCACAATCTGGTTTGACACATTTTTGCGCGCACTTCTAAAATGAGTTTCGGACCTGACGCGCCGCTTCGGCCCGCCCTGTCCGCGGCTTGCGGGGATCGTAAATCCTCTGCTCGGTCCGTTTCCCAGATGGCGGCGTAGCTCAGGTGGTTAGAGCGACGGTCTCATAATCCGTAGGTCAGTGGTTCGAGTCCACTCGCCGCCACCAATCAAGCGAACCCTTCAGTAAAATCCTTATCTTTGGAACCTTAAACCCCAGTCGGCCGCCACATTAGTACCCTACGAATCGCACCACAGTTACGGTACACGCTCACCCAAACACGTGATGACGGTCACTGATCAGAATTGTCCATTCAAGCGATAAGAGATTTCGTTCGTCCCATGTTGGGTGGGCGACCGGAATTGGGAATCCAACGGTAACGGCTTAGGGGAGGATCGATTGCGCTAGAGGAAGCATTTATTTCTTGATTTTAGTGGTGGCAAAGCGCAATCTCCCCGTTTACTCATTATCTCGCCGCACCCCGGAGGGTTACGGCCTTAGCCTTGCGTCTTCCGGACCCCATGACCCACAGGGGAATGCCGTTTCGCCAGGAAGGCGCTCATGTCCAAACAGTTCACCATTGAAGAACATCTGAAAGCCAGTGGAGTTTCGCGACGAAGCTTTCTCCAATTATGCGGCACGTTGATAGCCACCGCGCCCGTGGGTTTGGCACTCACTGGCAAGAATTCTCTTACTCAAGTCGCGGAGATCATCGGTAAAACCAAGCGGCCCTCTGTCATCTGGCTGCACTTTCAAGATTGCACCGGGTGCACTGAGACTCTGCTTCGAACATCCGCTCCTGACGTCGCTCATCTGATTCTTGACGTCATCTCTCTCGACTATCACGAGACATTAATGGCAGCCTCCGGCGCGCAGGCTGAAGCCGCGCTACGCACGGCTATGGCTAACAATGCCGGCAAGTATGTGCTCGTGGTCGAGGGCGCCATTCCGACCAAGGATGATGGCGTTTACTACGAGATGGGAAGCCGGCCGGGCGTTCAGGTGTTGCGCGAGGTCGCGCAACAGGCCGCGGCCGTAATCGCAATGGGATCCTGTGCTTCATGGGGCGGTGTCCCTTCAGCAGATCCGAATCCTACCGGGGCGGTTGGGGTCAACTTCGTCGTCTCGGGAAAACCGATCATTAACCTGCCCGGGTGTCCACCAAATCCCTATAACCTTCTGGCCGTTGTTCTCGAATATGTGACCATGGGCAAATTGCCTGCGCTCGACGAATTCAATCGTCCGAAATTTGCCTACGAGCGTGTGATCCACGAGAACTGCCCGCGGCGCGCCCACTTCGATGCCGGCCGCTTTGCCCTCGCCTTCGGCGATGAAGGACATCGCAAGGGCTGGTGCCTGTACAAGCTTGGCTGCAAAGGACCGGTAACGCATGCCGCCTGCTCGACGCGGCACTTCAACGAAATCCCGGGATGCTGGCCGATTGGCCTCGGAGTGCCGTGCGTTGGTTGCACGGAGAAGAGCGTGGTATGGCGGATGAGCACATTCGAAACTGTGCCGATTCACCTCGCCACTCCTCCCGACACCTATCCACCTATCTACAGCGCCGCAGGCAAGGTCAAGGTGGGAGCTGCGGCCCTGGTAGGTGCGATTGCAGGAGCAGTCGGCGGAGCCACCTGGGTGGCTTCGCAACGCTTCCAAAGCAGTCAGGAAGCGGGCGCCGACCGCCTGGAAGTCGATCGTCTGCACGCGCAAAAGCTCAAAGCGGACGAACCTCAGCGCGCGAAGAAAGAGGAATAACGTGGCCATCACTCGGCGAGAACTTTTTGTCAACATCGCCAAAGCGGGGGTGCCGGCTGCGCTGGCTGTGACGACCGGCACGAAAGCGCTTGAGGCCGAGAGCGTTCCCACCCCCACCGCGGCGGTTGGATTGCTCTACGATGCAACCGTTTGCATCGGATGCAAAGCTTGCGTAGCAGCCTGTGCGGAGGCGAACGCAACCGATCCGGACACCAGGGGGGATAGTCTGCATCAGTCGCCTTCCGATCTCAACGATCTCACCCGCAACATTATTAAGCTCTATAAGCCGGAAGACGGTTCTGAGTTCTCTTTCATAAAACGCCAGTGCATGCACTGTTTCGATCCAGCTTGTGCGGCGGGCTGCCCTTTCCAGGCTCTGTACAAGGAACAGGAGACCGGCATCGTGAAGTGGGACTCGGGCAAGTGCATCGGCTGCCGCTACTGCACGATTACTTGTCCGTATCACATTCCACGCTTCCAGTGGATCGGCTACAACCCGCGGGTAACGAAGTGCGAACTGTGCGCTCCGCGGCTGGAAAAAGGCCTGCAGCCGGGATGCTCCAGCGTTTGCCCGACGGGCGCGGTTATCTTTGGCCCGCGCACCGTGTTGCTGACCGAAGCCAAGAAGCGTATCAAGGACAAGCCGGGACGTTACTACCAGAAGCGCGTCTACGGTGAGAAAGACAACGGGGGAACCCAGTCTCTTTATCTTTCGCATGTTCCTTTCGAGAAACTCGGTCTGCCGGAGTTAGGTGAAGAGTCTGTCCCTGCGCGCACTCTGCGCTGGCAGCGGCGGTTCTATCAATACTTCGCCCTGCCCGCCCTCTTGTACGCCGGGCTGGTGCAGGTAATCCGCAAGAGTTTGAAGGGCCATGAAGAAGAAGCGGTAGAACGCGAAAAAGAGACTGGATTGAGAGCGCAACTATGAGCACCCTAACGCTGAATCGGGAGATAGCCGGCGCCGCCACAAAGGCGAAACCATTTACTGGCCGCTGGGAGCGCGATGTGCCAGTTTTTGGATTCCCGGTCGTGAATAAGTTTTTCATCGCGCTACTCGTGATGACCCTGGTGGCGTTTGTATTGACTGCCTACCGCGAACTCGCGGGGCTTGGTCCAGTGAGCGGAATGAATGACGCCTATGGGTGGGGAATCTGGAAGACCTTCAACGTGATGGTGCTGACTGCACTCGGTTCGGGCGCATTCGCGGTAGGAATTGCGGCGTGGGTTTTTCGCCGCAAGCGGCTGCACATTCTCATGCGCATGGCTCTATTGACCAGCTTTCTTGCCTACGCCTGCGGTCTTCTTCTGCTGGGCATCGATGCCGGCCGGCCGTGGAATTTCTACTGGATCGTCTTCCCGTGGAAGTGGAACATGCACTCGCCGCTGGCCGAAGTGGCTATCTGCATGTCGATCTACGCCATGATTCCCCTGGCGCTCGAAAATATTCCGCCGTTGCTCGAGCGGCTGTGGTATTTCGACTCGCGCCTGCGTCCGGGGGTAGAAAAAGCTGAACGTGGGCTGCACTACTTCTATCCCTATATCATCGCCGCCGCTTATTTGCTCCCCGGCATGCACCAATCTTCCTTAGGCGCATTGATGCTGCTTGCAGGCGAACGCGTCAGTCCGCTCTGGCAGACGCCCTGGCTGCCGCTCCTGTATCTCGGGGCAGCTTGCTTCATGTCGTTCGGTTGCGTCGCTGGAACCACCATGCTGTGCTGCCTCGTATGGAAGCGGCCCATGGACATGGATGTTCTCGACGAAGCGGCGCAAATCACCGAGTGGCTGATTCTCGGATGGTCGGCGCTGCGAGTCATCGACATTATCTTCCGCGGCGCATTAGGAGCAGCCTTTCGCTTCGACCGCTTTGCCGGTGTGTTCTGGCTGGAGATGGCGCTGGTCTTGGTCGGCGCATGGATGCTGCGAAGCTCGCGCCGGACCCACGATACACGTAATATGTTCCTGGGCTACATCATCAGTTCGCTCGGCGGCGTGGTTTACCGCTTCAGTCCAACTACCCTGGCGTTTCGCCCGAATCCAGAATCAATTTATTTCCCAAGCACGATCGAAATCCTCGTTGCGGTCGGCTTTATCTGCATGGGCATCGCCGGATTCCTTCTCATCGTCAAGCGCCTTGCCATTCTGCCCGCGACCATACAGGAGTGGCACGACATGGCGGCGTACTTCCGGCTGCGCCGGCCGTATATCCGCTGGACTGGATATTTCAAGCACGGCTACTTCGGTGAAGACGAAGAATTAACAAACTCTGACTAACAGCAGGCACTATGGCAAAACGAATCACCATCGACCCCATCACCCGAATTGAAGGACACCTCCGCATCGACGTCGAAGTCGACAACAATGCGGTCAGCAACGCATGGGCTTCGTGCACCATGTGGCGCGGCATCGAAAACATTTTGCGCGGCCGCGATCCGCGAGACGCATGGTTGTTCACGCAGCGTTTCTGCGGCGTTTGTACCACGGTGCACGCTATGGCCAGCGTGCGCTCGGTGGAGGATGCGTTGAAGCTTGAAGTGCCGCTCAATGCGCAGTACATTCGCAACCTGATTCTGATTGCGCATGCGTTGCACGACCACATCGTGCACTTCTATCAGCTCTCCGCTCTTGATTGGGTCGATGTTCTTGAAATCCCCAAGGCCGATCCGGATGCCACGTCGAAGCTGGCGGAAAGGCTCTCGCCGTGGACGCGCAACTCGCGCAACGAATTCAAAGCTGCGCAGGATCGCGTGAAAGGCGTGGCCGCGAGTGGACAGCTGGGAATCTTCATGAATGGCTACTGGGGCCATCCGGCGATGCGGCTCTCGCCCGATGTGAATCTTCTGGCCTTCACACATTACATCCAGGCACTGGAATATCAGCGCAAGGCGCTGCAGGTGGTTGGCCTGCTCGGAACAAAAACGCCTCACATTCAGAACCTGACTCCGGGCGGCGTATCGAACGCGATCGACCTCGATAGTGCAAGCGCGCTCAACATGGACCGGCTGGAGCAGATCCGTGTGCTGCTCAATGAAGTCGTGCAGTTCATCAACCAGGTTTACTTTGTCGACGTCTGCGCTGTCGCCGCGATGTATCCCGAGTGGTTCAAGATCGGCAGCGGCGTGCGCAACTATCTCGCGGTTCCGGATTTGCCGCTCGACAGCACCGGAACAACTTACGATTTGCCCGGCGGTTACATCATGGAAGGCAATATCACCGGTACTCACCCGTTCAAAACTGCTTCGGACAAGGAATTTCGCGACAGCGTCAGTGAAGACGTAGCGCACTCGTACTATCAAGGCAAGGCTCTGCACCCGTGGTCGGGAGAGACCGAGCCACAATTCACCGGCTGGAATGGCGAAGAAAAATATTCGTGGGTAAAGGCGCCACGTTTTAACGGACAGCCGATGCAGGTTGGGCCGCTGGCGCAGGTTTTGGTCGGCTTCGCCCAGGGTCACCCGCTGACGGTGAAATACACGAAAGCTGCCATCAACAACGTCCAGGCTGTTGGCAAGATCAACGTGACTCCGGACATGCTGCACTCCACACTCGGACGCCACGCCGCCCGTGCCATTCGTGCCTGCATGTTGGCGGAATTAGCGCAGAAGCATCTCGACCTGTTGACCGAGAACATTGCCAAGGGCGACTACTCGGTCTACAACCAGCCGGTGTTCCCAAGCCACGAAGTGGAAGGCGTGGGCACGCATGAAGCGCCGCGCGGCACGCTCTCGCATTGGATTGTGATCAAAGACGCGAAGATCAAAAACTACCAGGCGGTTGTGCCTTCCACGTGGAACGCCAGTCCCCGCGACTCTGCCGGCGCTCATGGTCCGTATGAGGCATCGCTGCTGCGCACGCCTCTGGCTCGGCCGGAGGAACCGCTCGAGGTGCTGCGCACTGTGCATTCGTTCGATCCTTGCATGGCTTGCGCCTGTCACGCCTTTGATCCCTCAGGCCGCGAGATCGCCAAGGCGACGATTTTATGAAGAGCGTGCTGATTGGCGGGATCGGCAACGTCTTGCTCGGCGACGATGGCGTCGGTCCCTATCTCGTGCAGATTCTGGCCTCTCGCTACGAATTCGAAGATGGAGTGGAAGTCGTTGATCTGGGCACGCCGGCCCTTGATCTGATTGATCGCATCTCCGGTAACGACGTGGTGATTCTGATCGACTCCGTGAAAACCGGCGAAGCACCCGGCACAGTGCTGCTTTATCGTAAAAAAGATATTATGCAGCATCGCCCCACGGTGCGCATGGATCCTCATTCGCCGGCGCTTGTGGATGCAGTCCTAAGCACAGAGTTGTTCGGGGTCGCACCCGCGAATTTGCTGTTGATCGGAATTGCGGCTGAGAGTTTCGATTCCGGCTGCACTATGAGCGAGGCGGTGAAGGCGTCTCTGGACTCAGCGATTCGGGAAGTATTGCACGAACTGGACCGCACTGGGATTCCTTATGGGCGGCGGGAAAAACCGGTGGAAACCGGCATCTGGTGGGCTAGCAACGAGAATACCGAACCCCAAACCAGCCAGCGCTAAACGGTCTGTTCTAGCAAATCCTTGGCAACTGATCTCCGGCTAGCATATCGACAACTCGGCTCGTACCGAGCGGAGTTCTCATCGTCACCAGTCCGGGATCTTTCTCCGTCACTGTACCGATGATCTGAGTCTCCGTTCCTAGGGGATGACTCTTCATCGAGCTGAGTAAGGCCTCCGCCGCATCCGGGGCAACGATCGCAATCAGTTTTCCCTCGTTAGCCACATAAAGAGGATCGAGCCCAAGCAACTCGCAAGCCCCGCGCACCTGCTCATGAATCGGAAGAGAGGTTTCGTCCAACTCAATGCCCACTCGCGATTGCTGCGCAATTTCGTTCAGCGTGCTAGAGACGCCGCCACGCGTTGGATCGCGCATGCAGCGAATTTCCCGCGAGACCCCGAGCATATCCGCCACCAAAGTATGCAGGGCCGCGCTGTCGCTTCGAATTTCCGTTTCAAACTCCAATCCCTCGCGCTGCGCAAGAATCGCAATGCCATGATCGCCAATCGAGCCGCTGATGAGCACCTTGTCCCCGGGACGCGCGCGATCAGCGGAAAGCTCGATCCCCTCCGGAACGAGGCCAATACCCGTCGTATTGATAAATATTCCGTCCCCCTTACCTTTTTCGACGACCTTCGTGTCGCCGGTAACGATCTGCACCTGCGCGCTCGCCGCCGCCTCCTGCATGGAAGTCACAATGCGCTTGAGTTGTTCTATCGGAAAGCCTTCTTCCAGAATAAACGCCGTGCTCAGGAACAACGGAGTGGCCCCGCCCATCGCCAGATCATTGATCGTCCCATGAACCGCAAGCGAGCCGACGTCGCCTCCGGGAAAGAACAGCGGCTTCACCACAAAAGAATCGGTTGTGATGGCCAGGCGTTGTCCATTCACATCCACAATCGCCTGATCGTCAAGATGTGCGAGCATCGGGTTGTGAAATGCCGGAAGAAAAATGTCTCGCACCAGTTCAGCGCTCAACTTGCCGCCGCTGCCGTGGCCGAGCAGGATCGTATCTTTTGCGGCGAGCGGCGCCGGGCAGGTGAACTCCGCGACTGTTTTCGTCGACATGAATCTTCCTATTTTGTGATCGCGTGACGTCGATAGTGATAATACGCAGCGCATGCACCTTCACTCGAAACCATCGGCGCGCCTAGGGGATTCTCCGGCGTGCACCGCATGCCAAACGCCGGGCAATCCGTCGGCTTCTTCAGTCCCTGCAAAACCTGCGCGCTGATGCACTCTGCCGGTTCGTCCACGTGAATCTCGCCGAGATCGAAAACCCGGTCGGCATCATAAGCGGCATATTCTTCGCGTAACCGCAACCCACTCTGCGGGATCGGTCCAATGCCGCGCCACTTCTGGTCGGCAACTTCGAACACTTCCTCCATAATCTGCTGGGCTGGTAAATTCCCCTGATAACTTACGGATCGTACATATTGATTTTCGAGCTTCGCCTCTCCGGCCTCAAGCTGCCGGACCAACATCAACACCGCTTCCAGCAGATCGACGGGTTCAAATCCCCCAACCACGATCGGTATGCGAAAATCGCGCACCAGATTTTCGTAGTCTTTGCAGCCGACAATGGTGCACACATGTCCGGGCGCGATAAAGCCCTGCACGCGGTTTCTTGGCGAGACCATCAACGCACGAATGGCCGGTGGTACCAGCACGTGCGAAACCAGCATGGAAAAGTTAGTAAGGCTCTCGCGCTTGGCCTGCCATGCCGCCATCGCGTTCGCGGGGGCGGTGGTCTCAAATCCTATGGCCAGAAACACAACTCGGCGATCTGGATTTGCACGCGCAATCTTCACTGCCTCCAGGGGCGAGTAGGCGATTCGGACATCCGCCCCCTGCGCCTTCGCCCGGAATAAATCGGAGCGTGAACCCGGCACGCGCAGCATATCGCCGTAGGAAACCAGCGTGACATCAGGCTGCAGTGCAATCTCAATCGATTTGTCGACGGTCTCAAGCGGCGTCACGCAAACCGGACATCCCGGACCATGCACCAGTTCGATACCGCTCGGAAGAAGCTCATCGATGCCATAGCGCATGATGGTATGCGTCTGTCCGCCACAGATTTCCATCAGCACCCAAGGCCGCGTCGTGCAGTCGGCGATCTCGCGCGCCAAAGCTCGGGCGATGCGCTGGTCACGATATTCGTCGAGAAACTTCATAGATTCTTAAAATCGCACTGTAGTTACGGCTACTAGTTTTCTGCTGGAGGCAGTTCCGCTTCCAGTGTTCCCATCTCCTCAAGCAATTTATACGTGCGCTCGGCCTCAGCAGCGTCCACGCGGCTGATTGCAAAACCTACATGGACCATCACGTAATCCCCAACACCGGCCTCTGGAACGAAGCTTAGAGACACCTGCCGCACAATGCCCCCAAACTGCACGCGGGCCGTTCTCATTGGCCCCATCTCTTGGATGTCAAGCACTTTCCCTGGTATCGCGAGGCACACGGCTTTTCTCTCCTCACATTAGTACATCATTGGCAGTTATGGTGCCAGCGTGACGCGTCGCACATCGCTACGTGATGTATTACGCATATCGGCAAAACTCTTGCAATCCAACTTCAACGACGCTTCTTGAGCTCGATTAATTTTTCGGAGTTGGCTCACCACTATTCCGCTCAATCCTTCTGTGCTGCATTCTTCAACGCCCGTCATTGCAAGATTCAACGTGAGCCTGGCGTCCTCCAAACCCTTGAATGCAGAGGGCAAGCAAGGGACGCACCCGCCAGACTCGAAGATTCCAACGGATTTGCCTGTAAGGAATCGCAACAAGCACACGCTGAGAAATTCACCATAGGCTTGTTTAAGAACGCAGCGCATAGGCCATATGTACCTGATCTCAAACGAGATCTGACTTCGTATCGCGCGCCGACCGTGGAACCTCACACTTGGCACTGCGATTGCCTTTAGCAAGATGTCAAGCGGTTCGCTAGACGGCCCTTGAAAACGAGGTGACTTATGACAGTCCTACTGGTTCTCATCACATTCGTAGCATTCTTACTGATTGATTATCTTCGCACTCGCAATGCTGTTGTACGGCCTGCTCTTCAGGTCGCGGCGGAGAGGGAAACGCGGCCCCGCTTGCAGCCCGCGCTGGTCGGGGGTTTTCAGGTGCCTGAGAACCTGCGATACCACCCGGGCCACACCTGGGCGCTGCAGGAGAGCCCCAGCTTAGTTCGCGTTGGCATGGATGACCTTGCTTCCAAGCTGACCGGAACAGTGGAAAGCATCTCGCTGCCACAACGCGGCTCATGGATTCGGCAAGGCCAGAGGATGTGCACGATTCATCGCGATGGCGCTGCAGTCGATATGGTTTCGCCGATTGAGGGCACAGTAGCCGAGATTAACGAAAGCGTCGCGGCAAATCCGAAGCTCGCGATTGGCGACCCTTATGGCGACGGCTGGCTGATGACGGTGCAATCTCCTGATGCGAAGACCAACTTCCGCAATCTGTTGGGTGGCGCCATGGCGCGCTGGTGGATGGAAGAAGCGGCAACGCGCCTCCAGAGCCGTATCCCGATGCCGCTGGGAGCGCTTGCGCAGGACGGCGGCGTAGCGGTTGATGACCTCACCAGACACATCCCCGATCAGGACTGGACGAAATTGACGAAAGAGTTCTTCCTGTCATAAGCCGAACTTCGAGACCGTTAGCGAGCACAGACTCGCCGCGAACCACGATAACAACGACGCCCGGAGTCGACTCCGGGCGCCGATTTTTGCCCGCAGCAAAAACCAGCACACCACACCTCAGAATGTCGGGGATCCAGATGGTTTCTTCGGCGCGACCGCCGCACGGCAGCTCATGCAGAGGCTGCTGTCCTTCAGATCGATCCACTCCACTGCGTGTGACGAGGCCATGACACAGCGGTAATCGTCGCAGTGGGCAAGGTTTAATGTGTGCCCCAGTTCATGCACCGCTTCCTTCGCCACCCGCTCACGCAGCAGATCCTTATCTGCCGGCAGTCCATAGAACTCCTGCCGCAATCGATACCCTGAGATTACGGCAGCCGGGCCGCCGATCTGCGCCTCTCCGAATACAAATGTGAGGATGGGAATATATAGGTCCACAGCTGCAACGCCCAGCATCCGCCATGAGTCGACGGCAAGAAAATTCTGCATGCGATGAATGAGCTGCGACGAGTGATACTGTTGGCGTTCGCCGTGCAGCGCAAACTCAGGGTCGAGCCGGCTGCTCAGGATCTTGCATGAGATTCCGAACGTTTCTTCGAGAACAGGGCGCAGATCGCGAAGCAGCTTGTCATCAACGTTCCCGATTGGCAACAGTTGCAGCAACTTCATCGCGCGCCTTCATTTGGTAACTTCATCCACTTTCAGCGGACTGCGGCTCCAGCCGTACTTCTTCAGCTTGTGATAAAGGGTCACGCGATCGATGTCGAGAATCTCTGCGGCGTGGCTTTGATTTCCTCCGCACTCCGCCAACACGCGCAGAATGTGGGCGCGTTCTACATCTTCCAATGCTTTACCGTGTCCGTTCGACGTGGCACTGGATTTGAAAATGAAGTCGCGCTCCTGCAACTCCGGTTCCTGCCCCACCACCATGGCGCGCTCGACGGCATTCTCCAGCTCGCGTACATTGCCTACCCAGGATTGTTTCTGCAGTTGCTCCATCGCCGCGGGAGACATATGGTTGATGCGCTTATTCATGGCCAGCGAAAACTTGCGCACGAAATGATCGACCAGTAGCGGAATATCCTCGGGCCGCTCGCGCAGCGGCGGCATCTCGATGCGAAAGACGTTGAGGCGGTAGAAAAGGTCCGGCCGGAATTTTCCTTCTTCGATCAGCTTCTCCAAATCCTTGTTGGTTGCAGCAACACAGCGGAAATCTACCTTAATGATCTGATTGCCGCCAACGCGGTTAATCTCTCGTTCCTGCAACACGCGCAGCAAATCGCTTTGCGTCTTCAGGCTGATGTCGCCGATCTCATCCAGAAATACCGTTCCGCCTTCGGCGATCTCGAATTTGCCTTTTTTCCGGTACTGCGCCCCGGTGAACGCGCCTTTTTCATGGCCGAAGAGTTCGCTTTCCAGAAGCGTTTCGGTGAGAGCGCCGCAATGGATGACTACCAGGGGATGAAATCTCCGCGGGCTAGCGGCATGGATCGCACGAACGACAAGCTCTTTGCCAGTCCCACTTTCTCCCGTTATCAACACTGTCGCATCGGTCGATGCCACGGTTTCGATGGCATCGAATACTTTCTTCATTGCCACACTCTGGCCCACGAGTTCATCCGACCGATAGACTTCCGCGACAGTCTCACGCAGCCGGACATTTTCCTGTTCGGCGCGTTTGTGGGCGAGGGCCTTCGCTACAAGATGGGAAATGTCGTCGGGATCGAGCGGCTTGGTGACGTAATCATACGCGCCGTTTTTCAACGCCGTCACTGCCGTTTCCACAGACGCATAACCGGTCATGATGATAACGGTAAGGTTCGGATCGACCTCGTGCATCTTTCGCTGTAGTTCGATTCCATCTGTACCGTGCATTTTAATGTCGACGAGTGCCGCGTCCCAGTGCTGCTCGGCCATGCGCGTTAATGCGTCGCTGGCATTTTCCGCGGTGCCGATCTCATAGCCCTCCTCGCGAAACCATTTGTCCAGGGAATCACGCACGCTCAGCTCATCGTCGACGATCAAGATCTTGCCGTGTGTACTCACGTCGATCACCTCACTTTTGTTCCTTCCGCCCCGCGCCAACCCTGCGAACGCAGCTTCGCTGTTCGCAACCGGCAACGTAATGGTGAAGGTCGTGCCTTTACCCAGTTCAGAATCCACCTCAATGTGACCGCGATGGCGCTCTACGATGCCGCGGCTGATGGCCAATCCCAGCCCAACGCTGTGCGCGCCATCTTTGGTAGTGAAGAAGGGTTCGAAGATTTTCGGTACCAGGTCAGGAGCGATGCCTGCTCCATCGTCGCGCAGTTGAATTTCAATCTGTTCACTTGGCTCGTCATAGCGGCCCTTCACCCAAAGGCTTCCGCCCCGCGACATGGCATCGATGGCATTGGTGATTAGTGCAATGAGAACTTGCTCGATCTGCGCGGGATCGCACTGCAGCGATGGAAGATTTTTTGCGCAATCGACCTCCACCTGAATCCCGTTCATCTCCAGCGGATGTCGCACAAGCAGCATGCAGCGATCGATCACCGAACGCAGATCCACGAGTTCGAGGTTCATCGGAGCCGTGCGCGACAAGCTGAGCAGGTTCTTTACAAGTTCGCCGCAGCGGCGGCTTTCGGCTGCGATTAGTTCCAGGCACTGCACCGCCTCCTGCTGTTTCTCGTGCTCGGCCTGGCCTGTGGTAATCCATTTCCGCAGCAACTTGGCGTAGGTCAAAATCCCGGAGAGCGGGTTATTAACTTCGTGTGCGACCACCGCTGCCATCTTGCCCAGCGAGGCCATCTTCTCCGCCTGCAGCAAGTGATCATGAGCGCGTTTGAGTTCGGTGGTCTTCTGCTCAACTCGATCTTCCAGCGTTTTTGCCCAGGCGACAATTTCGGCGTTAGCGGCGCTGAGTTGAGAGCTCATGGTGTTGAAAGCCCGCTGCAGATCTCCGATCTCGTCCTGCGCGCCGCCTTCAATCTGGTATCCCAAATGCCCTTTCGATAGCCGGTCCGTGCCACTCCGAAGTTCGCGAATGGGTTTGCCAACTACTCGCCATACGAAGATCCAGCTCAAAACACCAATCGTTAGCAAGGCGACGATCATGTACGCAAGCATCTGGCGCGTGCTTTGCGAGATCTGAATGTCCGTTGTCGCCAGGGAAAGATTCGTGTCCAGCACACCCAGAATGCGCTGGCTCGCGGGGTGTGCATGGCACGCAGCGTTCGAACAGCTCGGCTGGTTCTCAATCGGGGTGACGATTCCTAATATTCGCTGTCCGCGTGCGTCGCGATAAATGCGGAATCGGTCAGGGCGATCCAGGTGTGCCAACGGCTGCGACTGGCTATGGCAGTGGTAGCAAGCCTCGCCGCGTTTGTCGACAACATGGTTGATTTCGGCCGAATCGGTGGAATAGCTGATCCGGCCGTCTTGATCAAAGATGCGGACCCGGACGATCCCAGGCTGGTCCGCCATGGTGTGCATGACGTGATACAGACCTTCGCGATCGTTGCGCAGCATGTAATAGCTCGTGCTGCGCCGAATGACGTCGCTCATCCGCTCGGCGCTGCCGAGCCTGCTCTGCTCCAGGTGCTGGCGGTGCAGATTGATGATCAGGTAGCCCAGAAGCACGAAGACCGCACTCATCGACACCACGAGCGAAAGAACAAGCTTCGCGCTCAAGCTGTGCGTCAGACGTGTCCATCGAGCCCGAGTTGGCTCAGTCCCCCGCATTCTCCACTAAAGCGGGAACAGCCTGCAGCCGAACCCGCTCCTCTCTCTCAAGCGGCTTTACAGCGAGTTCTTCTTTCGGGAAGATGGGCAGATACTGAACCGCCAGCCGGAACAGCACAAAGCCCATCGCAATGATCATCAGAGTTACCGAGAACTCAGTCCACTTCGGCATGTAGTGATGGCCGACGTAGGTTTCGAAGCCGGTGAGGCTGACGTTGAGACGATTGGTCACAAATCCCAGAAGACTGATTACCGACGCCCAGTACAAGCCATTCGGCGACAGCCGGATCCTCTTGAAACTGAGAAGAGTGATGGGAATGACGAATGCCATCAACAATTCAGCCCACAGAAAATACGCTTCGTAACTCGGCCTGAGGATTTCGCGCAGCAGGCCGCGATGAAAGTAGTCCTCGAACCTAAGCAGGGCATTTACCCAGAGCGCAACCAGCAGTGCCCCTCCGAGCGTCACCAGGACGGGCAGTTCGAGCTGACGGCCGAGAGCCTTCGCACTCTGCGTGGACTCGAAGATCGTCATGGCAAGGCCAACTGCGACGGCTGAGCCGAAGAAGAAGAACGGCAACGCGGGCGAATACCAGAACGGATGCAGCTTCGTCGGCATGATCAGATAGAGCGAGCCGAGCGAGCTCTGGTGCAAGGTGGAAAGCAGGATGCCCAGCACGATCAGCACCGGGTAAATCTTCTTGATCCATTTAATCGGCGTCTTCAGATTGAAGCGTTCGAACACGCTTGGCAGAAATTCGAAGAACAACACGGTCGTGTAAGTCATCACGCACATGCCGACCTCAAACATCACCGAGCGCGGATTCATGTAGATCAGCTGATGCCAGATGTACCAAGGACGCCCGAGGTCGAACAGCAATCCAACAATGAAGAGCAGATATCCGAGGAATGCCGTCAGCACGGCGGGACGCACGATGCTGTGCAGGCGTTCAACGTTGAAGAGATACACGGCGCCCACAATGCAGAACCCGCCGGCTGCCAGCATCACCCCACACAAGCAGTCGAAGCCGATCCAGAAACCCCATGGGAACTGATCCGTCATGTTGGAAATCGCGCCCAGCCCGCGGAAGTAGCGAACGTAGGTCGAATACAGACCGAGCGCCATGATGACAAAAAATACGGCTTTCCAGAAAGTGATTTTGAATTTCATCGCGAGATCCCGTCCTTCTTATCTCTTTCTTCGGCTTCCGCAGCGGCTACTTCGTCGCGGCGATGCGAAATCCAATAAATGCCGCCCAGCACCAATGACCACACTGGAATGAAGTCCGGCACTCTCTCCATGACTCTTCCCGGTGTATTCGGGCATCGGCGTGTCGCCGATCTTCGCCGAGGACGGATATCCGTACACTTCCGGATTCACGCTGGAGATGATCAGCACGCATGTGCCGCCGACCTCATGCAGGCCATAGATCCGATCAAGATAGGTGGAAGGATTTTGCCGAATGCGCTCTTGCGCTTCTTTGATGAGGTCGTCACGATCGCCAAACTTGGTCGCGCCAGTCGGACAGATTTCCGCGCAGGCCGTCTGCTTGCCCGCCGCCACGCGATCCGGGCACATAATGCACTTACGAACCCGCGGGTTCAGCGATTGCCATTCGTACTTCGGCTGGGCGAATGCGCAGGCCACCATGCAATAGCGGCAGCCGATGCACTTCCACACGTCGTAAACAACCGGACCTTCCTTCGTTTTGTGCAGGGCGCCTACCGGGCAAACCGATGCGCAGGCGGGCTTTTCGCAATGCATGCAAAGCCGGCGCATGAACTTGTCACCTTTCGTGAGAACGACAGTGAACTTATGCTCCGACTGCACGGACTCCGCTGCTACCGCGTCGCTATAGGGCAACTTGTTCTGTGTCGCGCAAGCTTGCTCACACTGCTTGCAGCCGATACACATCGTCGCGTCATACAGTATTGCCTTACTCATGTAATTGGCTCCTGGCCGCTCCAACGCGGGATCGTTTTTCCTGGGAGCCGAAAACACAAGAAATGAAACCCCGCTGTGGAACCGTACCTAAAATTTGGCAGCGAAGAAGACTCAAAAAAGAAAGGCCCAGACCCAAGGGATGTGCGCCTTGGGCCCGGGCGGACTGTTCCAGTCGGCAGAGTAGGCAAGGCAGGGGCGCGCCGGACGGCTGTCGATCGGAAGGTTTCCCTCCAAGCCGTAACTCACCGGGCTCCTTCATGACACACACCTCACGCTCTCCTCGGCGATCGTTTCACCGCGGTGCCGGGCACAACCGAACAGCCGAGCGCTTACTTCTGCAGACTGCGGATGTAAGTGACGACAGTCTTCACATCGCCCGCCGAAAGACCCTTAACGCCAGCCGGGTGCTTCGCTGTGTCGGCGATTTTTTTGCCGAGGTCCGCATCGGACACCTTCTTTGCATCGTCCGAAACCAGGCTCGGAATCTTCGCTGCAGGCTTGCCCGCGGCATCAACTCCGTGGCAGGCAGCGCATTTCGCTTTGTAAATGCCTGCTCCGTCATCGGCCCAAGAGAGGTGGGGAATCAGGATGAAAAGGGCCACCGCGATTGTCATGATCAACATCATGAGCTTCTTCGTATTCATGATTTCGTTCGTCTCCTAAGTAAATTTTTACAACCGCACAAAAAAACAGCGGCCCATCTCGCGCCCTACCAGTGTTGCGAAAGTGACCACTGGTTGCTACTCCAAGAAACTTTCTTGTAAGAAAACTCAGCAGCTTTATTGCTGCCAGTTGAAATTTTCAACGTTAGCGGCAAACGGCGCAGTGATTGCAATCACCATTAATCGTGATTGTTCGTACGGATTTAGGAGGGGGAAAAAGTGTGAATGAGCGCTCTCGTCACATTGACGCGTGATCGGCATCACGCGGAATTCAGCGTCCCGCCAACTCCAGGGTGTTATGCGAGGCGCTCAGCTGCGCTTTCACCGCGACGGACAGCCTGCGGATGCCCTCGCGGATTTGCTGCGGTTCGGAATAAGAGAAATTCAAGCGCATATGCCGCAAGCCCTCCTGTGATTCGTTGGCATAAAAACAATCGCCGGGCACAAAGGCTACATTCTCGTTCAAGGCTGCCCCAAATAGTGCCCGCCCATCCACGCCCCCAGGCATAGTGACCCACAAAAACAGGCCGCCTTGAGGGCGAGTCCAGGTGACTTCTTCCGGGAATAATTCTTGCAGCGCCTGGAGCATCACATCCCGCCGCTCGCGGTATACCCGGCGGATGAGTTTGACGTGCTCGTCGAGGAATCCGTCTTTTGCCACTTCGAACGCAACCATTTGGTTGAAGGTCGCAGTGTGCAGGTCGGCAGCCTGCTTGAGCAACACCAGCTTGGCAATCACATCGGAGGGCGCAACAATCCATGCCAGTCGGATTCCCGGCGCGAGTGTCTTGGAGAATGTGCTCAGATAAATGACGTTTGCAGGAGGCCGCCCATTGTGCCGACCTAGGGTCTTGTAATCCAACACAACCAGCGGCGGCAAGTGCTCGCCTTCAAAGCGCAACTGGCCATAGGGATCGTCTTCGACGATCGGAATGCCATATTTATCAGCGAGAGAGATTAATTCCTCGCGCCGCGGCGTGGAAAGCGTAACGCCCGCCGGGTTTTGAAAATTCGGCAGGATGTACATGAATTTCGGGCTGAGGCGCAGCGAGTCTTCCAGCAGATCGGTGCGCAACCCATCGTTATCCAGCGGGACGGAAATAAACTGGGCGCCGTAGACGTTGAAGGCCTGCAGCGCGCCGAGGTAACTGGGGGCTTCTACTAGAATTCGGTCGCCCGAATTAATCAGCAGTTTGCCGATGAGATCGAGCGCCTGCTGCGAACCGGAAGTGATCAGTACATTCTCGGTCTTAGCGATGATGCCGTAGCGCGAGATGTTTTGCGCAATCATCTCGCGCAAGGGCTCGTATCCTTCTGTCGCGCCATACTGCAAAGCCTGCGCACCGTGCTTCTCAAGCACAATACAGCAGGCTTCTTCAAAACGCTCTACGGGAAACACGTCGGGGGCAGGAAGGCCTCCGCCAAACGAAATCACTTCCGGCCGCTGCGTCAGTTTCAAAAGCTCGCGAATGGTCGAGCCCTTTATCCGAAGCGTACGCAATGCATACCGCGAATTCCATGCGGTTGACATGAGCGCCTTCCTTTCCCAGATCTCAGCGTTCTACCGTTGCTGTCTCTTTCTGCCGAGGCAGAACGTAGGCTTCGTTCTCCTGAGCGTCGACCACAGCAATGGCAGCAACGCCCACGATATCCTCCACCTGCGCATTTCGATGCAACACGTGCACTGGACGGCTCATTCCCATCAGGATAGGGCCAATCGTGTCCGCATCTGCGATCTTCATAAGCAGGTTGCAAGCTGTGTTCGCGGAGGCCAAGTCGGGGAAAATAAGAACATTGGCTCCGCCCTTGAGCTTGCTGAAGGGATACGAATGCTCAATCACCTCGGGTGAAAGAGCGTCGAGAGCGGTGATCTCGCCGTCGACAATTAGGCTGGGATCGGCATAGTGCAGCAACTCCACCGCTTTGCGCACCTTGCCGCAGATGGGATGATCGACGCTGCCGAAGCTTGAGAACGACAGCATGGCGACCCGCGGCGTGAGGTTAAAGCGGCGCGCCATCTGGGCCGTGCAGAGGGCAATCTCTACCAAGTCTTCTGCGGTGGGCTCGATGTTCACGCTGGTGTCAGCCAGGAAGTAAACGTCGCCCTTGCGCGTGATGAGCGCATAGCAGCCGGAGACTCGGTGCAGTCCTTCGCGGATACGCACGATTTGCAGAGCCGGCCGGATCGTATCTGGGAAATGTTGCGTAATGCCAGAGACGAGCGCGTCTGCATCTCCCATGTGCACCATCATCGAACCGAATACGTTCGGATCATTCATCAGCGTGCGGGCCTCGCTCAGCGTTACACCTCGACGCTGACGCAACCGGAACAACTCGTGAATGTAGGATTCTTTCAGTTCGGAAACCGGAGGATCCACAATCGTCATGCCCTCGAGGCTGAGGCCGAGCTCATCTGCCGTCGCCTTAATCACGACCCGGTCGCCGAGCAGAATCGGCTTGGCGATCTTTTCTTCCACCAGAACGTGGCAGGCGCGCAGGATCTTTTCATTCTCGCCCTCAGGAAATACGACTTGCTTGGGACGGGACTGCGCCTTGTGGATCATAGTACGCGCCACTTCGTGCGCCTTGCCCAGTCTGCGCTCCAATTGCTCGCGATAGGCGGAAATGTCGATCTTCTCCTGGGCCACGCCACTGCGCATTGCGGCCTCAGCCACGGCAGAAGCCTCCCATACCAGTACGCGCGGATCAAACACAGTCGGGATCAGATACTCGCGGCCAAAGCTCAGACGTTCCACGCCATAAGCACGGCAAACCGAATCAGGAACGTCCTCTTTGGCAAGCGTGGCCAGCGCCCGCGTGGCTGCCAGCTTCATTTCTTCGTTGATGGCAGTCGCTCGCACGTCGAGAGCGCCGCGGAAAATGAAGGGGAACCCGAGTACATTGTTAATCTGATTGGGATAGTCAGAGCGTCCCGTCGCCATAAGAAGGTCGCTCCGGCAAGCCTTCGCGTCTTCGTAAGTGATCTCCGGGTCGGGATTGGCCATGGCGAAGACAATGGGATTCGGCGCCATCGAACGCACCATATCCTGCGTAACCGCGCCCTTCACCGACAAGCCCACGAACAAATCCGCGCCACGCATCGCATCCGCCAGCGTGCGGAGCTTCGTGTCCTGGGCAAAACGCTCTTTATATTTGTTCATGCCTTCGGTGCGGCCCTTGTAGATCACACCCTTGGTATCGCAGAAAATCATGTTCTCGTGCTTCACCCCGAGGCGCTCGTAATGTGCGGCAGTCGCAATGCCGGCTGCTCCGGCGCCGTTGAACACCACGCGGATCTTGCTGACATCTTTGCCTGTGATTTCCAATGCATTCAGCAACGCGGCTCCGGTGATGATTGCCGTTCCGTGCTGATCATCATGGAAAACCGGAATCTTCATCGTCTTGCGCAAAGTTTCTTCAATGTAGAAGCAATCGGGAGCCTTGATGTCTTCAAGATTGATGCCGCCGAAAGTGAGTTCGAGAAGCTGGCAGACCTTGATGACTTCATCGGGATCGTGCGTATTAACTTCGATGTCAAACACATTGACGTCGGCGAATCGCTTGAAAAGCACCGCCTTGCCTTCCATTACCGGCTTGCCCGCCAGCGCCCCAATATCGCCAAGACCGAGGACGGCGCTGCCATTGGTCACGACGGCAACCAGGTTGCCGCGGCCGGTGTACTTAAAGGCATCGTGGGGATTTTTCTCGATGGCGAGACACGGCTGAGCCACGCCAGGCGTGTAAGCCATGCTGAGATCGCGCTGGCTCCGGCAGGGTTTGGTTGGGGTAATTTCGATCTTTCCCGGCTGAGGATTGCTGTGGTAATCCAAAGCTTGCTGCTTAGTAATCATCATTGGCTTCCTCCATATTCTTTCGGGCACACGAATACGCACATCGGCATATAAGAACAAAGCTGGAGCTATGGCGTCCTATTCCTTCGGGCTGCGCCGCCAGACGGGCACGTTTGGATTCCAGTTATGCACGTCTCTCTGGAAGTCCTTGCTTTGCGGCTTCGCCGCGGCGACACCGGCGAGTTCGCCATGCCCTTGCAGTAATTCCGCTGCGAAACTCTCCGCTTGCTGCCGGATCTTTGGATCCCGCAGGGCCGTCAACAATTCAGGCTTATCAACGTGCGTAAAACCACCACATAGCGGACACTTCACCAAATCGTCATTGACCATTTGCCGCCCCCGGAAGGAAGGATCGATTATCGGATCAGCCACACCTGCTCCTGTCCTTCATTAAATTCCGACAATGCTGAGTGGGCAGTGATGAGAATCTCGGTGGGTCGTGACGCGCATCACGCGAGGATTATTGAGTCAGAGGTGGCATGACGGCGGACGAGCGCGTACGGAAACTCTGCAGTGGCTTACCACTGCCCGGTAGTGAGATATTCGTGAATCGAAGCCGCCGCACGCCGGCCTGCGCCCATGGCGAGAATCACGGTAGCTGCGCCGGTCACGATGTCGCCGCCCGCGAAGACTCCCTTGCGTGAAGTGCGTTGCTTCTCTGGATCGGCCTGAATGTATCCGCGCTTGTCGGTGCTCAATCCGGGCGTAGTGCTCTGAACGATGGGATTCGCTGTCGTTCCAATCGCCATGATGGCAACACACAAGGGCAAAACAAATTCTGAGCCTTGGATTGGTACAGGCCGCCGGCGGCCAGAAGAATCTGGTTCTCCGAGTTGCATGCGCACGCAACGCGCCGCGGTCAGCCAGCCCCTCCCATCGGAGAGAAACTCAACGGGCGCCGTGAGCATCTGGAAGTCGATCCCTTCCTGCTGCGCGTGATGAACTTCTTCGGCTCGCGCCGGCATTTCCGCTTCGCTGCGACGATAAATCACGCAGGCTTTGCGAGCGCCCAAACGCAGCGCTGAACGAATCGCATCCAGCGCGGTGTTGCCGCCGCCAATCACGGCCACATCTTTCCCATGCAGATCAAGCATCGGCTCATCGTAGACGGGGAATTTGTAGGCTTTCATCAGATTGATGCGCGTCAGAAATTCATTTGCCGAGTAAACCCCGTTCAGATGTTCGCCCGGAATTCCCATGAACTGAGGCAGCCCCGCTCCTGTGCCGATGTAGACCGCGTCGTATCCTTCCTCCTCCATCAGTTCATCGATTGTCACCGTGCGCCCTACGACTACATCTGTTTCGAACTCCACGCCCATCTCGCGCATGTAATCGAGTTGCTCGCGAATGATCTGCTTGGGCAGGCGGAACTCCGGAATGCCATACACGAGAACTCCACCCAACTCATGCAGTGCTTCGAACACGCGAACTTTGTGCCCCTTTTGAATAAGATCGCCCGCCACTGTCAGGCCCGACGGTCCGCTGCCGACGACCGCAACCTTCTTTCTTGTTGGCACCACGTTCGGCAAAACGTGTGTGCCCATACGCTGCTCGTAATCGGCGACAAAGCGCTCCAGATAGCCGATGCCGAGCGGCTTTACTTTCTTCGACAGCAGGCATTTGCCTTCGCAGTGATCTTCCTGCGGGCAAACTCTTCCCGTGATGGCGGGCAGCACGTTATCTTGCCGAATCTTTGCTGCCGCAGCCAGGAAGTCTCCAGCCACAATCAGTTCCACGAATTCCTTCACCTTGACGCCGACCGGGCAATTGTCCGTGCAAATCGGCTTCGCGCACTCCAGGCAGCGCAGCGCCTCCTGACGGGCCAACTCCGGACTGTAGCCGAGATTCACCTCTTCGAAATTCTTGTTGCGCTCATTGGCGGGTTGTTCCGGCATCAATTGGCGTGGAACCTTGATACGCTCTTTCGGCGAAAGCGGGTTCGGAGATTTGCTCGCGGTCGGACTCACTTCTTGCCTCCTGGCGCAATCGCGCACTCCTCACCTTCGGCCTGACGTGAACCTCCACACGCTGAATTCTTCTCAGCGCACGTGCGTTGAAAGTCGGCCAGCGACCGCTGCTCGGCCTCGCGATACATCGCGTTACGCTGCACCAGCACATCGAAATCCACTTTGTGGGCATCGAACTCCGGCCCGTCTACGCAGGCGAATTCGCTCTTACCGTCGATCAGCACGCGGCAACCACCGCACATTCCCGTGCCGTCGATCATGATTGGATTCAGGCTCACAACGGTGCGAATGTTTTCCTTGCGCGTCACTTCCGCGACTGCTTTCATCATTACGATCGGCCCCACCGCAAGCACGAGATCGATTCTGGTTCCGTTCTCGATGAGTTGCCGCAGTTTGTCCGTCACAAATCCTTTATCTGCATAACTGCCGTCGTCGGTGGTGATCATCAGCACGTCGCTCACCGCGCGCATCTCCCGCTCCAGAATGACCAGTTCTTTGGTTCGCGCTCCGACAATCGAGATCACGCGATTCCCGGCTCTCTTGAACGCCGCCGCCGAGGGGTACGCCATGGCTGTGCCCACGCCTCCGCCAACTACAACCACGGTCCCGAAGTTTTCGATCTCGGAAGGTTTTCCCAGCGGGCCAACCACGTCGAGAATCTCATCGCCGCTGTTCATCGAGTTGAGCAGTCGCGTGGTTTTTCCTGCCGACTGCACCACGATACTGATCGTGCCATCCGGGCGCGAACTTTCGATGGTGATCGGAATCCGCTCGCCTTCCTCGTAGACTCGCAGAATCACGAACTGTCCGGGCTTTTGTTTGCGTGCGATGCGGTGTGCATCGATCACGAATCGTTTAATTCCAGGGGCTAGGAATTCAGCATGAATGATCTTGAACACGCGTTCTCCGCCTTCGTACCCACGATTCTGATTCTGTCGAACCGCAGGCGGAGTGGCAGTGATGGAGGTCACACGGGGTTGTGAGGCGGATGATTACTTCGGTATGGCACGGAACGCCCGGACTCTCGAAGGCATTCTTCGGAGGCCCTCTCTATGCACCGAGAATTCATCTTTCGGGCAATGTGCGCACTGTCAACACCGGACAACTGGCGTGCGCCACAACTTGATGCACCGTAGACCATGGCAGATGCGTGGTGCCCTCGCTCGGGCGTGCTCCCAGCACAATCAAGTCGGCATCGCGTTTTACTGCCTTGGCCACAATTAACTGCCACGCGGAACCGAACTCGAGCACGATCTCGGGGGTGTACGCCAGCGAAGCGTCCGTAGGCACCATTGCCTGCAATCGCTGCACGCACTCCTCCATCAGACCGGGGCGAGAATCCTGTGGCGAAGCGCTTTCAAGGACATGCATGAGCGTGAGCCGCGCGCCAAACTCCGCGGCCATGGCCACCGCAAACGGCGCCACCGACAGCGACGCCTCGCTGAAGTTCGCGGCATAAAGGATATTCTGCAACTCCAGGTCTACGGGTGCCAGCGACGTCCCCTTGCTGTTCAAGCGCGGCAATCGAGCCCTTCCGCTGCTCCGCGGGCCAACAGTTAAGACCGGACACGGCGCATGACGCAGGATATCTTCCGCTACAGATCCCAGCAGCAGTTTTCCAACGCCCACCCGGCCACGCGTTCCGACCACAATCAGGTCAATGTTATTGTCCGCAATAATCTTTTTCAGATGAGGCCATACCTTGCCGTGCCCGAGATGGGTGCGGAAGGGAATACCGCCCAGCCGCGATGCGATGGCATCAACTTTCTCCTTCGCGATCGTGCTGGCGTCTTCGTACAAAGTTCCGAAGCTCACATAGTCGACTCCGCCCGTCATTAGCAGAAGGCCAGTGTCTGAGACGATGTGCGCGAGGTGCAATGTACTTCCAAATTTGCGGCAAATCGCCGTCGCGTAGGGCAACGCGGCTTCCGATGTGGCCGAGAAATCGGTCGCGTACAGAACGTTTTTGACAGAAACGGCGGATGGTTTCTTGGTTTCGGTTGTGTCGTGCTTGACCTCTAAGACTGCCATCGGACACCTCCGGCACCACAGGGTAATGGTTGCACTATGGGTGGGTTTCAGCGATGGCGAGGGACACGCGTGACGGTGACTGCCGTCACGCGTCTTTCACGGAAAGTAAAAGCGGTAGGCGGACTAAGCCCGGATCGATTTTGAACGCTTTACGCGGCGCTGAAGTCCCGCTCTTTCACGAGACCGCCGTGGCTCCTAGGCGAAACCGTCGGGCTGGCTCACGGGCCCCAGATTTCCTTGATGATCGACTGCATCGCATCCTGCCCGGATCGCCTTCACGTCCACTTCGAGCAACGCAGGATTCTTTACTTTCGCCTCCAGGAACCGGACCGCTACGGCGGGGTCAAAGCAGCCAGTTTCTTCGAGCACCGCGCCCATCATGACAATATTGGCGGCCTTTGTCGAGCCGAGTTTGTCCGCAATTTCCGATGCCGGAATGCATAACACCTGCGCCTCTAGCGCAGGGAGGTCCTCGGGCAGGGCATGACTGTTGTAAAGAATGAGCCCGCCCGCGGGAACCTGGTGGGCAAACTTTCTCAAAGAAATTTCATTCATCGCGATCAGCACATCCGGCCTGTTCGTAAGCGGTGACCCAATGCGATTCTTCGAAAGCGAGACCCAACAATGTGCGCTGCCCGAGCGCATCTCAGGCCCATAGGAAGGAAGCCAACTCACTTCCAACCCTTGCTCTGTGCCCATTTCGGCAAGCAACTGACCGACCAGGAGAACGCCCTGTCCTCCAAAGCCGGCAATGTTGACGCTGAGATCTTTGAATGACAGATTGCGCTTGTCTTCTGCCTGACGCGCACCCATTTCTGAAGTGATGCCCAGCACCTCCAGCACCGGCTTCTGCGCCGGCGCATTGTTCATGGGAAGCGGCTCTTTCCGATCACGGAAAACCGCAAGCGGAAACTCCGGAACCATCTTTTCTGCCACCCAATTGCGCGCGGCAACCGGATCTTTTCCCCAGATCGTGGGGCAGGGTGAAAGAATCTCAACAAAGGTAAAGCCTGCTCCATCACGCTGCAGCTCCAACGCCCTGCGGACGGCCCTTCGCGCTCGCATGATGTTCTTGTTATCGCAGAGCGCCACGCGCTCGATATATACCGGCGCATGCAACGTGGCGAGAAGCTCCGCCATATGGATGGGAAAGCCCTCATTGGCGGGCCGGCGCCCCCAGGGCGAGGTTGTACTCTTCTGCTCGACAAGCGTCGTGGGAGCCATTTGCCCGCCGGTCATGCCGTAAATCGCGTTATTCACGAAGAAGACGGCAATCTTCTCGCCACGATTCGCCGCATGAACAATTTCTGCCGTGCCGATGGCAGCCAGATCACCGTCGCCTTGATAGGAGATCACGATTTTGTCGGGGCAGGCGCGCTTGATTCCCGTAGCTGCGGCCGGGGCGCGACCGTGCGCCACTTGCACGTTGCCGACGTCGAAGTAGTAGTAGGCGAAAACCGAGCAGCCCACGGGGCTGACGAAAATCGTTCGGTCCTGCAGGCCCAAATCTTGAAGAGCTTCCGCGATCAGCTTATGCACAACTCCGTGGCCGCACCCAGGGCAGTAGTGCGTCTGATGCTGCAAGTCGGACTTGCGCTCGAACAGATCGAAGAAAACGTTCGGCCGGGAGTGAACGGGAAGGTAAGTTTCCGCGCTTGCCACTTCGTCTTTGACGTCAATCGCCATTCTCTGTGCCTCCGGCCAATTCTTAATCGCCTATGCTGGCGAAAGCTTCTGTTCGCGCCGGAATCCGCGCTTCTACTTGCTCACGCAGTTCCTCGACGGAGGGAACATTGCCGCCCATACGCCCGTAAAAATCCACGCGCTGTCCAGTCAGCGTGAGCCGGACATCTTCGAGCATCTGACCATTGCTCAGCTCCACCACGAGTACGTTGTCGGCATGAGCCGCGGCCTTCGCCAATGCCTTACTCGGAAACGGCCAAAGCGTAATCGGACGGAACAGCCCGACTGGCAAGCCATCCGCTCGCGCACGTTCGACCATCGACCGCACTATGCGCGAGACGATGCCGTAACCGACGACGAGAACTTCAGCGCCATCCGTGAAATACTCCTCCCAGCGGGGCTCGCTGTTTTGCGCGCGAATGTACTTGGCTTCCATCATTCGGTTGTGTTCTTCGAGTTCGTCGGTTTCGAGATAAATCGAACTCACCATGTTTGCTCGCGTCTCCGGCGTTCCCTTCACTGCCCAGGGTTTTGGAGGAATTCTAGTTTCGACGTATTCGAGGTCGACTGCTTCCATCATCTGACCGATGAAGCCATCGGCCAGCACGACCGCGGGATTGCGATACTTGTCGGCGAGTTCGAAAGCCAGCATGGTGAGTGTGGCCATCTCCTGCGCGGAAGCAGGCGCGAGCACGATGTTGCGGTAGTTCCCGTGGCCGCCGCCTTTTACTACGGCGAAGTAATCGCTTTGTTCGGGACCGATATTCCCGAGGCCTGGCCCGCCCCGCATCACATCGACCACCACGCAGGGCAGTTCCGCGCCCGCCAGGTAAGACATTCCCTCCTGCATGAGACTTAGGCCGGGGCCCGAGGAGGCGGTCATCACGCGGGCCCCGGCAGCCGCTGCGCCATACACCATGTTGATGGCGGCGACTTCGCTTTCAGCTTGTACAAAAGTTCCACCGACCTGCGGCATGTAGCGGGCCGCAGCTTCGGCGATCTCGCTGGCGGGCGTTATGGGATACCCGTAATACGCGTTGCAGCCCGCGAGAATTGCGCCTTTCATCACTGCCACATTGCCTTTGCAGAGCTGCCTCATGAATGTTCCACCCTCCTCAGGCGATTAACCCACCAACGTAAATATCACCGTCACGGTTGTCTCAACCTCAACCGGCTGTCCGTTTAACAGGTAGGGTTTGTACTTCCATTGCCGAACCGCCTCAATCGCGGCCGGCACGAGCATCGGGTGTCCACTCACAAGTTGCAAATCCTGAATGTTGCCTTCCTTGTCGATAATGGCCTTCAGCACTACGTTGCCCTCAATTCGTGCGGCTTTGGCGAGCGCCGGGTACGGTGGCTGCACTTTGTGCAACAGCAAACCGCTGGTCACGCCTTGCGAGATGCGGATCCGCTGCGGCACCACAGGTTGCAGCTTGGGCACGAAGGCCGATGTGGAGTTGACAATTCCTCCGATTACTCCTCCGAGCTGCCCACCGGGAATTCCCCCGGGCACGCCTCCGACCACACCACCCGCTCCGGGCATTGGCGGCGGAGCTTCCTCTTCCTTGATCATCTGCACCTTCTGCGGAATCTTGGATGGAGTCCGCAGCCCTCCCGTGGAAAGCAGATCGCTTTCGACCTGCTTCATGACGCGAGCAACCTGCTGCTCGGCGGGCGGCGGCGGAGGCGGTGGCGGCGGAGCAATCAGAAATGTCAGCAACTGCGACTTCGGCAGTGTCTGTGTGAAATACAGCGGGATTAGCAGCATCATACCCAGCATCACGCACTGAACTATGAACGACGCCAGCGTAGCCCACGTCTGCCGCCCTTTTTGGCCGTGATACTGCAGAATGCTGTCTGAGAACAACGGACGAAACTCCACCGGAGCCGTCATCAAGCGCTCCAAGGATGGCTTCTCTTGCACTGGCAGCGCTTTGGCGACTTCCGGTTCCCTGACTTCCATGGTGCCTTTCATGGCCACTCACCCTCTTTCAGCATTTATGAATGCAAGAAAATCATCGTTATGTAGCTGGCGTGCACTCTACTTCCGGTGCAGCCATCTTGACCTTAGCTGCCGGCGCCTGCCGATACACCGTGATTGCGCCTGGCTCCGGACAGCAATAAAAGCAAATCCCGCAACCCGTGCAGTCGCTCCCCGTATAACGCGCGGGGTGCACACCGTATGAACTCAACTCTTCCCCGAGTTCAAGGCACTTGGGCGGACAGGATTCCACACACAGCCCGCAGCCCTTGCACTCATCGACGTCGATCGTGACTTTGCCTCGTGGGGCCATCCTTCACCTCGATACAGCGAATTCCCCTTGCGGGCTTCGCTGCAGCCATTTCGTCTTTTCGCAATACTCGTACAGCTCTTCGCGAAACTTGGGATGCGCAATCTCGATCAGCGCCTTCGCCCGCTCACGCACCGTCTTACCATGAAGGAAGGCGACTCCGTACTCCGTCACCACGTATCGAGTCAAGCCGCGGGAAGTAACCACGCCCGCTCCCGAGCTGAGTGTCGGCACGATCCGCGAAATGTCGCCGCCTTTGGCGGTTGAACATAACGCGATGATCGGCTTGCCTCCTTTCGAGCAGGCAGCCCCGCGAATAAAATCCACTTGGCCGCCAATTCCGCTGTAGAAGTGGCAGCCGATCGAATCGGAGCACACCTGGCCGGTCAAGTCGACCTGCAAGGCCGAGTTGATTGCAATCATGTTGTCGTTGCGGGCGATGAATATCGGAGAATTCGTGTACGAGGTCGGATGGAATTCAAAAATCGGGTTGTTATCAACGAATTCGAACAGCTTCTGGGTGCCGAGCGCGAAGCCCAAAATAATTTTCCGCGGCTTGAAATTCTTGCGCGCGCCGGTAATTACACCCGCTTCGATGAGCGGGATCACACCTTCGGAGACCATCTCGCTGTGCACGCCCAAATCTTTACGGTCCATCAGCAATGGGAGGACCGCATCAGAGATCCCGCCGATGCCGGTTTGCAGCACCGCACCGTCACCGATCAGACCAGCGACATTCTTGGCAATGGCAACCTGCGTCTCGCCAACCTTTGGATTTTTGGCCTCGCACAGCGGACGCGATGATTCGACGATCGCGTCGATGTCGCTCACGTGAATGAAACTATCGCCATAAGTGCGCGGCATGCGGTCATTGATCTGCGCGATGACATATCGCGCACACTTGGCGGCAGTCAGGGACGTATCTACGCCAACACCGAAGCTGCAGAAGCCGTGCGAATCGGGAGGGCAAAGCTCGATCAGCGCAACATCGATCGCCATTGCGCCGCTTTCGAACAGGTCTTCGATCTCGCTTAGGTTGATCGGCGTGTAATCGGCGCGGCCATCGTTAATGGCCTCCCGCACATTGGGGCCGATAAACATTGCGTTGTGCCGGAAGTGCGGAGCCATCTCCGGCGCCGCGTAGGGAGCGCAACCCATGGTCATCATGTGAACGATCTCCACATCGTTCACATAGGGCGCGCGCCGCATCAGCGCTTCCACCAGGGTTTCCGGCTCAGCGCAACCGGGCTGAATGTAAACCCGCATTCCCGCCTGCACCCGCTCCAGCGCTTTGTCAGCGGTCTGAAGCTTCTTCCTGTATTCCATCTCCCACGACATTCGCGTATCCCCCACTAGCCGGCTTTTCGTTTCTTGTCTCGAGTTCCTGCAGTTGCTTCCATCGCCCATTCGTAACCCACCGCCGCCGAGTGGATGGCGCGATCAAAGAATTGATCGAGCAATTGCAGCAATTCCTGTCTTCCAAGGATTTCTACAGGCCGGTCCGGATAAGCTTCATCCAGAATGAATTCCCAGAGATTGTGTTTGGTTAAGACGATGGCCCAGATCAGTTCACTCAGTGGCACACCCTGCTGAGCGCGGCGACTGCCAATCGCCGTATACCTTTCTTCGATGTCTGCCTCATTTTTGTGCAGTAACCACTCCCCCAAGTGACGGTAAATCTCATACACCCTGTGTTTCAGATCCCCGGCTGGGACCCTGTCACAGTAGCTTTCAGTTCGTGCGGACGTCTGAACCTTATGCAACAGACTGGTGGCTAAGGCGTCGGAGTGGTCTTCGATGAGACGGACGAATCTATAGGTGATGATCATGGCCGCCTCCTTCCCACCTCTTCATCATGATTTTCGATCCGCAGAATCGAAAACAGCGATGATTTCGAGCACAGCTGGCTGTGACTGGGATCACTAAAGTGCAAAATCCCGAAATGGTTCGCTTCTCGGGACTACAGTTTCGGCGCGAAGAGTTGGTTACGATTCTCTTTTCCTGGGTTACCGAAGTTTTCAGCCCTAGACTCAAGTCACTGTCGCTCAAGTTGTTAGCTGTTTATTCTTATACCTTGGACCTCGCTCCTATGAAGCAGGAGTAAGCGCGAAGGTCTTTTTCCGAATGTCTACCAGTACAAATTCGTGGAGAGGACTGCCTACAGGGGCCCAGATCTTCGTCGTAGCCGTGATCGCGGCGGGGACCGGGTGCCTGTTACAGGCGGCCATCCATCCCAACAGCAAGAACATTGCAGAATTCATCTGTTACTTAGGCATTGCGATTCTTGCCTCTCGGTTGCGCGTAACCCTTCCCGGCATCACCGGCACCCTATCGGTAAACTTCCTGTTCATTCTCGTAGGGATTTCGGAACTGGGGTACGCCGAGGCCCTTACGCTAGGCGCGATCGCGATGCTGGCACAGAGCCTGTTTCCCGGCCGGCCGACTGCAATTCAATTAACTTTCAATATTTGTGCGGGCGCTCTTTCGACTGCAGCAGCCTATTTCGTCTACCACAATCCTCTCGGTCTCGACGCGTTCGGCAGCCGGCCTTTGTTGCTGTGTTTGACGGCATCAACGTATTTCATCGTCAACGCCGGCTGCATCGCCGTTGTAATCTCCTTCAGCGAAGGCAAGCCGCTGCGCCAGATCCTGGTTGATTGTTATTTCTGGTCTTTCCCTTATTACCTGGTGGGGGCGGGAATCGCAGGGATTATTTCCTGGGTCAACCATAACTTCAATTGGGAAAGTTCCCTGCTTTTTGTTCCCGCCATCTACGTCATCTACCGTTCCTACAGTCTGTATCTGGGCAAGCTGGAAGACGAGAAACGCCATGTCGAAGAAATGGCCAATCTGCATCTGCGAACCATTGAAGCCCTCGCGCTTGCGATTGAAGCCAAAGATCAGACAACGCACGACCATCTGCAGCGTGTGCGCGTCTATGCCATCGAAGTGGCGAAAGAGCTGGGAGTGAAGGGCGTCGAACTGGAAGCGCTTCATGCGGCTGCATTGCTGCACGATATCGGCAAGCTGGCGGTACCGGAACACATCATCTCCAAGCCGGGACGCTTGACTCCCGAAGAATTCGAGAAGATGAAGATTCACACGATCGTAGGCGCTGATATTCTGGAGCGCGTGCGTTTTCCTTATCCGGTTGTGCCGATCGTACGCGCTCACCACGAAAAATGGGATGGATCGGGATATCCCTACGGCCTGAAGGGCCTCGAAATTCCCATCGGAGCGCGAATTCTCTCCGCGGTCGACTATCTCGACGCGTTGGCGTCCGACCGCCAATACCGGCGCGCCATGCCCCTCGATGAAGTGATGAAGCGATTGGCCGAGGAATCGGGAAAGGCGTTCGATCCTAAGGTTGTGGATGTATTGAAGCGGCGCTATCGCTCCTTGGAAGACCTGGCGCAGGCGAAATCGAAAGAAGCCAATACTGCGGAGCTCGCAGCGGAAATAAAGATCGCGCGCGGACCCGCGCCGGACGCTGGATTCGAAAAAGCGAGTGTCGCCGATGCGCCCGGGCGAGACGCCAAATTCTTATCATCCATTGCAGCCGCACGGCAGGAAGCGCAGAGCTTGTTCGAGCTCAGCCAGGACCTGGGCGCTTCACTGAGTCTCGGCGAAACTCTGTCCGTCTTTTCGGTGAAGATCAAGCCGATGGTGCCCTACGACGCCATCTCCATTTACATCCGCCACGGAGAGGAACTGGTTCCCGAATATGTGAGCGGCGACAATTATCGTTTGTTTGCATCGCTGCGAATTCCCGTGGGAGACGGGCTCTCTGGCTGGGTGGCGCAGAATCGGAAGCCCATCATCAATGGAAACCCGGCAGTGGAACCGGGGTATATAAATGATCCCGCAAAATTCACCACGCTGCGCTCGGCTCTGGCCGTTCCTCTCGAGGGAGTAGGCGGAGTCATTGGAGTGCTCGCAGTGTATCGTGCGGAGCGCGATGCCTTCACCTCCGATCACCTGCGCATACTGCTGGCGGTCAGTGGCAAAATGGCGCTGGCCATCGAAAACGCCCTTAAGTATCAGCAGGCGGAAGACTCGGCTACCACGGATTATCTGACCGGCTTGCCCAATGCCCGGTCGCTCTTCCTGCAACTGGACCGCGAACTAGCACGATGCAAGCGTGACAATGTACCGCTCACCTTGATGGTCTGCGACATGAACGGCTTCAAGAAAATCAATGATCGCTTCGGGCATCTGGAAGGAAATCGCGTCCTGCGGTTGTTTGCCCAGGCGTTGAAGGACTGCTGCCGCGAATACGACTACGTTGCTCGCATGGGCGGCGACGAATTCGTGGTGATCGCGCCCGGGCTTTCCGCTGAAGCAGCAGCCAAGAAAATCGAGCAGATCCGTCCACTTGCGAGACAAGCCGGTTTCGACGTCTGCCACGAAGACATGCTTTCGTTGAGCGTCGGAATGGCGGTGTCGCCCAAGGATGGCAACGATGCCGAACAGCTTCTGACCGAAGCGGACCGCCGGATGTACGTGGAAAAACAGAAGCAGCCAGTGCAGAAAGATCAGCGCCTGCACACGCGCATGAAATGCCGGCTTATGGTGGAGTTGCACCCTGAGGGCCAACCCGGCCCGATCTTCGGCAACATGATCGATTTGAGCCTGGGTGGCTGCTACGTGGAAACAACGACCATCCTCGTCCCCGGTTCGACCATTAAAGTGGTCTTCTCCATGGACGACGCTGAACTGAACGCTGACGGTACCGTAGCGCGAATTCATCCCGGATCAGGCGTAGCCGTGCAGTTCAAGGAAATGAGCCGCGAATCACGCGAAAGAATGCATCGCATTCTAGAGTGGGTGCAGAGCGCAAACCTGATGCATAATGATCGCTACCTGCAAACTTTGCTCCGCCGCTAGCGTTCCCCGGTCAGAATCGCGTCGTTAAGAGCCTTATTCAAGAGAACACAGCTTGAAGCCGGAGTTCGGCACCCGTAAACTTGAAGAATGCACGTTCACGGTCATCACGGCGGCAGCCCCAAGCGCGTACTGACGATTTCGCTGGGTGTCACCTTCGCGTACATCGTGCTGCTGGTAGCGGCCGGAATCCGCGCCCACTCCCTGGCCCTGCTTTCCGAGGCCGGGCATAATCTTTCAGACCTTCTGGCCCTCCTGCTTTCTTTGGTCGCGGTTTATCTGCAATCGCGTCCCGCCAGTTCCACCAAGACCTACGGTTACCATCGCGCAGGGGTACTGGCGGCGCTGGTGAATGCCGTCTCTCTAGTGGCGGTTTCCTTCTTCATCTTTTACGAGGCATTCCACCGACTGCAGCATCCCGAGCACGTTGAAGCGTCGCTGATGATGTGGGTCGCGGCGGCCGGCGTACTGATGAACGGGGTGATCGCATTGCTGCTTTACCGCTCGGGCGGCGACGTCAACATCCGCAGCGCGCTGCTGCACGAAGTCGGCGATACGCTTTCCACCGCCGCCGTAATCGCCGGAGGCTGGGCGATTTTAGTCACCGGCGATTACTGGATCGATTCTGCATTGTCGTTCGGAATCGGTGCGCTCATCTTGTGGTCGGGCTTCGGCATCGTACGCGAAACGCTGAATATTCTGCTCGAAGGCACTCCTCGCGGCTTGAAGCTCGAACTTGTCGCGACAGCAATTCGGTCGATTGACGGTGTCAACGACGTTCACGATCTGCACTGCTGGAGCATTGGCTCGGAAACGCATGCGCTTTCCTGCCACATCTCCATTGCCGACATCCCTCCGTCGGTAAGCGAGCGCATTCTCAGGGATGTGAAAGAATGCTTGCACCACGACTTCCGCATCGACCACACCACGATCCAGTTTGAGCACGTGGAGTGCGAGGTGGCACATGGCTGCGTCATGCCGGTGGGAGAAGGCGCCGGGCATCATCATCACAGCCATTGATGTTCACTGGCTTTGCTTCTCGAAAATCTCTCGCACTCTTTCAATCGTGTCCGCCTCTTCCGGAGACTTGTCCCGCCGCAGCCGCACGATTCTGGGAAAGCGCAGCGCATAGCCGCTATCGTGGCGGTCCGATCGCATCATGTTGTTGAACGCCACTTCCAGCACGACCTTCGGCTCAACCGTCCGCCGAAATCCCTGATCTTCAAGCGTGTGTTCCAGAAACCAGTGCGTCATTTCCACAATCTCAACATCCGTCAGTCCTGAATACGCCTTGCCGATATTCACCAAACGGTCGCCGTCCCAAACAGCAAACGTGTAATCGCTCAGGACCCCAACCCGCTTGCCGTGGCCGTATTCGACGGCGGTCACAACCACGTCGAGGGTTGCCAACTCCCGCTTCATCTTTAGCCAGGATTTTCCGCGCTTTCCGGGAGAGTACAGGGAGTTCAGATCCTTAATCATCAAACCCTCATTTCCCCGCGCGCGGGCCGCGACGAAAAGTTCCTCGAGTTCTTGTTGGGAGACCGCTTGAAAGGCTGGCGCCCGAATGACGTTGACCGGCGAATTTGGTTGTTCCGAGTCGAAAACGAATTGACTCTGCGGCTCTCCTCTGCGCGGCCGCACGTTCCCGCGCGGACCTTCCCTTTTTCCCTTCAGCAGCTCATCCAAAATCCTGGCCCGCTCCCGCAGAGACCGGTCAATCAGCAGTTCTCCGCCTGCATAAAGGACATCGAAAACCAGGTAGGCAACCGGAGCTTCGCGCAGCAACTTTACGCTCACCTTTTTTCGCCCAAGCCTCTGCTGCAAAACCGGGAATGGCCGCGCTCGGCCGGATTCATGAGCCTTTTCCTGGCTTTCTTTGGAAAGCGTTCCATCCACGATTGTCTGCTTTTGCGCCTGATTCTGTGGAAACTCCCACGCCACAATCTCACCGTCAAGAATTGCATCTGTCGACAATCCGGCAAGCGTATCCAGCAATTCGGGAAACGACTCCGTAATCTCATCCCGCGTGCGGGAATAGAATTTCACCTCTCCCACCGAAACATGGGCCTGCGCTCGAATGCCATCGAATTTATCCTCGACAGCAGCTTCCGTGAAATAGTTCAAGCCTTCTTCGGTCGACTCGATCGGGCTCGCCAGCATAAACCCAAGGGGATGAAACAGCCGCATCTTCGCCTCGGCCAGTCTGCCCTCGATCGCCAATCGCACAGTTTCGCCAATATCTCCCAGCAGCATATTCGCTCGCTGGACCTGCGCTAGGGAACCGCCATACGCCTTGGCAGTCGCTTCCTCGACGAGACTTTCTTTCAATCCAATCCGCAGATCGCCGGTCATGATCTTCACGATGTACTTAGCCTCTATCGGCGCCGCCTGTTCCAACACTTCGCGCGCGAGGGCAGTCTTCGCGGCCACCCCGCGCGCGGCAGCAATTTGCTGAAAGCGCTCTGCAACCTCGCGCACCTGCAACCCTTGTCCCGGTCTCACCGGCAGCACCTCTGCCGCAACCGAACCCAGGTCGCCATGCCTGCGGTAAGCGGCGGTAATCTCCGCTTCGCCCTTCCCCGAACGCTCCGCTATCAGTCGCCACAAGAGTGAACCGCCAACCTGCAGCGTGGATTCATCCGCCGCCGCGAATGGTTTGCCAGTTAGAAAAACCGCTGAAAGCGCAGCTTCTTCCGGCGAACACGCATTGAAGTACTCGGCCACGATCGCAATCTTTTGGAGTCTCTTGGTGGTGGCGGCGATGGCCTCGCAAGTCTCAGCGAATTTCTTCATGGGTTTGATCGCGCTTTATTTCAAATGCAGGGTGAAGGTACCAAGAACAGAAACGCCTAGACCGATCGCCCGTCCGTACAAGTCTAGTTGTTTCTGCCACTTAGCGGATGGCCAGGAAAAGCTACTAGCTATGATAATCTCGTATCCGGTGCTTTTTGTGCGCCGGAGCGTCTAATTACAGTGTGTTCTTTGCGAAATCTCGTGCGTTTTTTGGTGGCCGTACAGCTTCTGCCTGCGCTTGAAAGTGGCGAAGAGACCCTGGTCGGCGGCCAAGCCGTGCTGGAAGGCGTGATGATGCGCTCCCCTCATGCCTGGGCGATCGCGTGCCGCAAACCCTCGGGCGAAATGGTCACGATGAGCGAACCACTGGAGCGTCCGTCCGATAAACATAAATGGATGGCATGGCCGATCGTGCGCGGCGTTATGACGCTTGGTTATGCGATGTCGCTTGGTTACCGTGCATTGCGCTTTTCGGCAAACGTGGCCATTGAAGACGTCATGCAGAGCGAGGGTCGTGCAAAAGCAGATCCCTCGGCCGCGCCTGATAACATCGAAGCTCGGGTTCCACTGGCGCGAGGTGAACAATCCGGGAAGTCAGAGAAGAGCGAAAAAGCGGCCACCATCAGCGGCTGGCTTGCGGTTGGCAACATCGTTCTTTCGCTCGCGTTTTTCATATTCATGTATAAGTACCTGCCGCTGCTGGCAGCGACAGAGTTGAAGAAATTCGATCCCGCATTCGGCGGGCGAATCATCTTTAACCTGGTAGATGGCGCCATCCGGCTGGTTTTGTTTTTGCTCTTTATCTGGGGCGTTTCCTTGTTTCGCGACATCCGGCGCGTCTACGAATACCACGGCGCCGAGCATAAGACTGTCTTCGCTTTCGAAGACGGCAAACCGCTGGAAGTTGCAGACGTGCAGAAATACTCAACGTACCATCCGCGCTGCGGCACCAGTTTTCTGATGACGGTGATGCTGATTTCCATCGCCTTCTACATGCTGATTCCCTACACCACGTTCTGGGCGCGCTTTGCTTCTCGAATTGCGCTGCTACCACTGATCGCGGGCGTTTCCTATGAGATCATTCGCTTCGCCGCAAAACATCGCGGCTCTCTCTTTGCCCTAATGACCGCGCCCGGCCTCTGGCTGCAGCGCATCACAACCCAGCCTCCGACCGACGACATGGCGCAATGCGCCATTACCGCGCTGGACCATGCCATGGTCCTCGAAAAAGAGAACGGCGGCGAACTGGTGATTGCTTAGGGGTGCCCACCCCGAACACCAGTTGTCAGTTCCCAGTTCTCAGTTCCCGGCGAAAAATAGACCAGATTCAAACTTAAGTTAGGCTATTACCTGGGCCTATGGCTGGAATTGAGACGAGCGGTCAACTGAGAACTGACAACTGAGAACCGAGAACTAAAATGTTTGAACGCTTAGACCAAATCGAGAATCGCTACGATGAGCTCACGCAAGCTCTCGCCTCGCCGGACATCGTCAACGACTCGGCGAAATACCAGAAGACTGCCAAGGCGCATGCGGAGTTGAACGCTGTCGTCGAGAAGTATCGCGAATACAAGGATCTCAACAAAGGCATCGCCGACAGCAAGGCCATGCTGATCGATGAAAAAGATCCTGACATGCGGGCCTACGCGCAGGAAGAGTTGACGAAACTGGAGGAGAGAATCGTACGTGTGGAAGAAGAACTGAAAGTCCTGCTCCTGCCCAAGGATCCGAATGACGAAAAGAACGTCATTCTCGAAATCCGCGCCGGCACAGGGGGAGACGAAGCCACATTGTTCGCTGCCGAGATTTTCCGCATGTATACGCGTTACGCCGAAACGCAACGCTGGAAAGTCGAGGTGCTCTCGACTTCGGAATCGTCGGTCGGCGGCCTGAAGGAAGTCATTGCCATCATCGAAGGCAACCGGGTTTACTCGCAGCTCAAATACGAAAGCGGCGTGCACCGCGTGCAACGTGTCCCCGCAACCGAGCAGCAGGGACGTGTACACACGTCAGCCGTAACGGTGGCAGTGCTGCCGGAGGCCGAAGATGTCGATATCAAAATCGAGCCTAAGGATCTCCGCATCGATACCTTCTGTTCGTCCGGCCCGGGCGGCCAGTCGGTGAATACGACTTATTCTGCCGTTCGCATTACGCACATTCCAACCAATACCGTGGTGAGCTGCCAGGACGAAAAATCGCAGATCAAGAATCGTGAGAAAGGCATGCGTGTCCTTCGCGCCCGCCTCTATGAGATCGAAATGGAGAAGCAGCAGGAAGCTCTGGCAAAAGAGCGCCGCGCCATGGTGAAGTCGGGTGACCGCAGCGAGAAAATTCGCACCTACAACTTCCCGCAAAACCGAGTCACCGATCATCGCATCGGTTTCACTTTGCATCAGCTCGAAGCTGTGATGGATGGTAAGTTGCAGCCGTTAATCGAAGCTCTGACCACGCATTTTCAAGCGGAGAAGTTGAAACAGGAAGCTGCCAGCGTGGTTTAACTGCGACGGCGTGAGAACGAGCGCGTTTAAGAAGGAAAGAAGATGCCAACCTTACTTGAAACGATCTCCTCCGTTTTGACCGAACGCTATCAGGCGAATGCATTCAGAGTGCGCGAACTCACTGCGCCTCTCACTAACGATCAGTTCTGGCAAAAACCGTTTCCCTTCGGCAACAGTTTCGGGCATCTGATTCTGCACCTCACTGGAAATCTGAACTACTACATCGGAGCACAGATCACAAACACCGGCTACGTCCGCGACCGCCCGCGCGAATTCAATGATCCGAATCCACCCTCAAAGGAAGAGGCGCTGAAGCAATTCGAACAGGCAGTCGCGATGGTCGTAAGCACAATAAAGGGGCAATCCACCGAAGATTGGTCAAAACAATACTCCGGCGTTGGCGCGGATGCGAAGAACCGTCTTGCCATGACTGTGCAGTGTGCCGCACACATGCAGCATCATATTGGGCAGATGATCTATCTTGCTTACGAATTGCAGAGCAGGAGCAAGGCGGAATGATTCCGCCTCGGTTGTGTTCCAATAAGTCGGTGCAACTGAAAGAAGCGTTCGCCTCAGCTGTCGATCGACTTACAAGAGAAAAAGTCCCTTCCCCGCGAATGAACGCCGAGTTGCTTCTTATGTTCACGCTGAGCTGCGACCGTGCGTACCTTTACTCCCATCCGGAGCGCGAGCTCGCCAACGAAGATGCCAACCGCTACGAAGCAGCCCTCGCTGAGCGATCGCGCGGCGTTCCTGCGCAATACATAACGGGCCATCAGGAGTTTTGGGGCATGGATCTTATCGTTACTCCAGCGGTCCTGATTCCTCGGCCAGAGACCGAGCATGTGGTCGAGAGTGTTCTCGAATGTGTAGCGAAGGATAATGTGACTGCCAAGCTCTGCATCGCCGATATCGGCACAGGCTCAGGGTGCATCGCGCTGGCGTTAGCCAAGGAACTGCCTCAAGCGGAAATTCACGCGATTGATATTTCGCCAGCCGCACTGGAAATTGCCCGAGCCAATGCCGCCCGCCATCAACTGGAATCGCGAATCCAATTCCACGAGGCGGACTTGCTCAATGGATTCGCCGAAAACTCGCTCGATTTCGTCGTCTCCAATCCTCCCTACGTAGGCGAATCGGAAGAAGATCAAGTGCAACTCGAGGTGCGAAAATTCGAGCCACGGACCGCCGTATTTGCAGGGCACACTGGGACGGAAGTAATTGCACGGCTCATTCCGCAGGCTCATGTAGTTCTCAAACCAAGCGGCCGTCTCGTGATGGAAATCAGCGGAACGATTGCAGAGGAAACAAAGTGTCTATTGCAAAGTTGGCGTTGTGTCGAATTTAAACTCGATTTGCAATCGATTGAACGCGTTGCAGTCGCGAAAACATAAGCCACTCAGGGCCGTGCTTCAGCTGGCAATATTTCTTCGACATCGATGACATCGGTTGGATACTTCCCCGAATAGCAGGCTGAGCAATATGTAGTTTTCTCGTCCTCCCCGCACGCTTTTTTCAATCCTTCGAGCGAAAGATACGCTAACGAATCGACGCCGATGTAATCGCGAATCTGTTCGATGGTCTTGTTGGCGGCGATGAGCTGATCCTTCCGCGGCGTATCAACCCCGTAGTAGCAAGGCGAAATCGTCGGTGGGCAGGAGATGCGCATGTGAACTTCCTTTGCCCCCGCGTTGCGAATCATGCGCACAATCTTTTTGCTCGTAGTGCCGCGAATAATCGAATCGTCAATCAGAACAATCCGTCTACCCTGCAGCAGGGAGCGCACCGGATTCAGCTTCAGCTTCACGCCAAAATCGCGTACGCTCTGGCTTGGCTCGATGAAGGTTCGCCCCACGTAGTGATTGCGGATCAGGCCAAAGCGGAAGGGAATGCCGCTCTCCGCCGCATAACCAACCGCGGCGGTCACGCCGGAATCGGGTACAGGCACAACCAGATCGGCCTCGACCGGGGCTTCGCGCGCCAATTGCCGCCCCAATTCCTCCCGGCTTATCTGCACGGAGCGTCCAAACACGGTGCTGTCCGGCCGCGAAAAATAAACATGCTCGAAGATACAGCTTGATTGCGGCGCAGTCGCGGAATAGAAGCGTGAAGTGATTCCCTCGGGACCAACGATGATCAACTCGCCCGGTTTCACATCGCGCTCGTAAGTCGCGCCGATCAAATCGAAGGCGCAGGTTTCCGACGCAAAGACGATCGTGTCGCGCTTCTGACCTTCAATCGCGGGAATGCGGCCCATCGCGAGCGGACGAAAGCCACGCGGATCACGCACCGCAATAATTCGATCGGGACTCATCACGACCAGCGAAAATGCACCGTCCACGCGGCGTAACGCGTCCGCAATCGCTTCCGGCAAAGTCTGCTCGCGCGAAAGAGCAATCAGATGAACGATTACTTCGGTGTCGCTGTTGGTTTGAAAAATCGATCCCTGCCGCTCCAGGCGGCCGCGAACCTCGGTCGCATTCACCAGGTTTCCATTGTGCGCCACTGCGATCGCGCCTTTGCAGGATTGCACGAGAATCGGTTGCGCATTCAAGAGCGCGGAGTCGCCCGCCGTCGAATAACGGGTATGTCCAATCGCCAGCGTGCCGCGAATTTGCGCAAGCACGTCTTCGGTGAAGATATCGGCGACCAGACCCATCGCCTTATGCACGCGAGAAGTCAGGCCATCGGAAGTCGCAATCCCCGCCGACTCCTGCCCGCGGTGCTGCAGCGCATGGAGACCGAGATAGGCAAGCTTCTCCGCTTCAGGATGCGAGAAGATCGCAACCACTCCGCACTCATCATGAAATTTATCTGTAATTTCCATTCAGTAATTTGCCCCAAAAACCTTTGTCATCCTGAGCGAAGCGAAACCCCTGTGCATCTTCGCGGCCCAGCACTCCTAATCAGCCGCAATCAACTGCGGATCGGTCCGCAAATTCGCTTCGAGTGCAGATTCGTACGCATTACTCAAATCCGCAATCTCTGCCGAGATGGCCAATTGTCCGTCGAGCGAAATCTCGAGCCGCCCCGGAATCGTCTCCCCAATTACATCCGCAGCCACACCATATTTGCCCGCTACTTCTTGGATTCGCGCCACTCTCTCCGCGTCGCAAGAGCAAACGATGCGCGTCGCATCCTCCCCGAACAAAACGAACTCCGCCGGCAAATCATTGGAAGCGAGTTCCAACCGCGCGCCAACTCCCTTAGCAAAACTCTTCTCCGCCAATGCCACCGCGATCCCTCCGTCGGAACAATCATGCGCGGAGTCCAGCAACCTCTGCTGAATCAGCTCAATGACGGTTTTTTGCAGCGCCGCTTCCTTCTCCAGGTCGAGTTCGGGAGGATACCCCCAAACCTCACCCAAAATCTCCTTCGCAAATTCCGACGACCCGAACTCGCTCTGCACATCGGTGATATCGGCTGACGAACCGGGGTGCAATAGCACGATCGTGCGCCCGGCAGCAGCAAAATGCATCTTCGCGGTTCTGTGCAGATCATCGAGAATACCCACCACGCCCAGCACCGGCGTGGGATAAATTCCCTCGCCCAGCGTTTCGTTGTAGAAACTGACGTTGCCCCCGGTAATCGGGATCTCAAGCTCTTCACAAGCCTTCGTAATGCCATCCACGGCTTGCGAGAACTGCCACATGATGTGCGGCTTTTCTGGATTGCCGAAATTCAAACAGTTTGTCGCACCCACGGGAGTCGCACCCGAACACGCCACCTTACGAGCGGCCTCAGCGACGGCATGCATCGCTCCAAGGCGCGGATCCAGAAAACACCATCGCCCATTTCCATCCAATGCCATGGCAAGTCCGCGCTCCGTGCCCTTGATGCGGATCACGCCGGCATCTCCCGCGCCCGGAGCCTCTACCGTATTCGTCTGCACCATGTGATCGTATTGTTGCCACACCCAGCGCTTGCCGCAGACATTCGAGCTGGCCAGAAGCTGCCGCAAATCTCGTGTGAAATCCGCACGGGCATTGAGCCGGACACTCTCCGGCATCTCCCGCGGCACCGAGGGTTCCCAGCGCGCCAAGGGGCGCTTGTACACGGGGGCATCATCGGTAAGCGCTGGGTTCGGAATTTCCGCGACGATCTCGCCGCGCTGCCGCACGCGCAGCTTGTTGTCGCTCGTCACGCGGCCGACTTCCACGGCATCCAGCCCCCACTTTTCGAAGACGCGGAACACCTCCTGCTCGCGGCCTTTTTGCGCGACGAGTAACATGCGCTCCTGTGACTCGCTGAGCATGATTTCATAAGCGCTCATGCCCGTTTCACGCTGCGGCACGCGATCCAGTTCGATCTCAATCCCGACTCCGCCGCGACCGCCCATCTCGCAAGTCGAGCACGTCAGTCCCGCTGCGCCCATATCCTGAATACCAACAATGGCGCCGGTTTTCATCGCTTCGAGGCAAGCTTCAAGCAACAACTTCTCCAGAAACGGATCGCCAACTTGTACATTCGGGCGTTTCGCCTCGGACGCCTCACTGAATTCTTCGCTCGCCATCGTGGCGCCGTGAATACCGTCGCGTCCGGTCTTCGCGCCCACGTAAATAACAGGGTTCCCTTCGCCAGCCGCCCGTGCGTAGAAAATCTCATCCTTGCGGACCAATCCTAACGCGAACGCATTTACCAGCGGATTACCCGAATAGCACGGCTCAAACTTCGTCTCTCCGCCAAGATTTGGAACGCCGAAACAATTTCCATAGGAAGCCACTCCGCTCACTACGCCTTCCATGATCGAATGATTGCGATGAATTTCGGCTTGCGTAGGAACGGCGTGTGGGGCAGCAGATGCCTCATCCACGGAGTTTGCCCGGACGGACGCGTCCGGGGTTCCATGATTGATCGGCCCGAATCGCAACGAATCCATCACCGCGACCGGCCGTGCGCCCATCGTGAAAATGTCGCGCAGAATCCCGCCCACGCCGGTCGTCGCCCCCTGAAACGGTTCGATGAAGGATGGATGGTTATGCGACTCGATCTTGAAGGCGCACGCCCAGCCATCGCCGATATCGATGATTCCCGCATTCTCCCCCGGCCCCTGCAGCACCCGGCGGCTGCGAGTCGGCAACCGCCTCAAATGCACGCGCGACGATTTATACGAACAGTGCTCGCTCCACATGACGCTGAAAATGCCGAGTTCGGTAAGCGTAGGCTCGCGCCCGCCCAGAAGGCGCTTGATTTTCTCGTATTCGTCGAAAGTAAGGCCGTGCTGCCGAATAATCTCTGGAGAAAAGGCAGAGGTAGTCGCTGTGGTCATGGGGAAACTCTATTGTCGCATTTCGCTGACCGCGGCGAAAGGGCGATCTGCGGCGCAAGGAAAGAACTTTTCTGCAGCGAGGCGTTTAGAAGCCGCACCCCTTCCGCTTTCCGGTAAGATTTCACCCAGATGCGATCCATCATCGTAGGAACCGCCGGGCACATCGATCACGGCAAAACGGCGCTGGTCAAGGCCCTCACCGGAATCGACGCCGACCGCCTGCAGGAGGAAAAACGCCGTGGAATCACCATCGATCTCGGCTTCGCGCATATGGATTTGCCTACAGCGAACGGCGATTTGCTGCGCATCGGGTTTGTCGACGTTCCCGGCCACGAGCGTTTCGTCCGCAACATGTTGGCGGGCGTGGGCGGCATCGATCTTGTGCTGCTGGTGATTGCGGCGGATGAAGCGATCAAACCGCAGACTAGGGAACACTTCGACATTCTGCACCTGCTCGGCGTGCAGCACGGCATCACCGTTCTTTCCAAATCCGACGCTGTCGACGCCGAAACTCTGGAAGTGGTTCGTCTGGAAGCCGAAGATTTTTTGCGCGGCACATTTCTGGAACCCCCGGAAACGCCCATCATTGCAGTAAGTTCACTTACCGGCGCCGGATTACCGGAACTCAAAAAGGCGATCCTGGACATCGCGGCGCAACTGCAGCCGCGCGACTCTCAAGCGCTTATTCGCCTGCCCATCGACCGGGTTTTCACGATGAAGGGTTTCGGAACAGTGGTGACGGGAACGCTGGTCGCTGGAACAATTCGCCGGGAGGATGAACTGGAAGTTCTACCCGGCAGCCGGTCAGTGCGGGTACGCGGAATACAAGTCCATGGGCAAAAGGCCGACCTGGCTCTTGCCGGACAACGCACTGCCTTGAACCTCGCAGGCGCCACTACCGAAGATCTGTGCCGGGGAATGACGCTCGTGCCCACCCAGACCCTGGAGACCACTCGCCGCGCCGATGTTTCCCTGCGGTTGCTGCCTTCCGCGCCGCATCCGCTCAAAAATCGCGCCCGGGTGCACTTTCACTCGTACACGATGGAGGCAGTCGGTGAGATCCTTCTCTATGCAGCGAAGCAGATTGCTCCCGGTGAGCGGGCATTAGCTCGCTTGAACTTTCCTTTCCCGGCTCTGCTCGTTCCCGGAGACCGCTTCATCATTCGACAGTTTTCCCCCGTGGTGACGATCGGCGGCGGAGTTGTTCTGGACGCGGCCAGGGAGTGGCGGATTCAGAAGCAACCCGATTTCCTGAGAATTCTTTCGCAAAGCGATGCAAAAGCAGCGCTCGCGGCTCGAATCGCGCGGCGGCGGCAACAAGGAATCTCAATTGCCCGCCTGGTTGCTGAGACAGGCCGCCCAAAGAATGTGATCGAAGCCGAACTAGCGGAGTTGTGCAAGACCGGCACGCTCGAGCGTGTCGGTGATTTGTTCCTCGACAAGCATTCGCTCGATGGTCTGAAGGTGAGCGTAGTCGCGGCAACCTCCGATTTCCATAAAAAGAATCCTCTGATTGCGGGAATCAGCAGGGAAGAATTGCGGGATCGAGTTGGCGCATCTGCGGCGGTGTTTGAACCCGTCGCCGCTATGTTGATTCGCGAGCGAAAAATCGAGATCGCCGGAGACGTTGTGCGCCTCCCCGGCCGCGGCGTCGTGTTGAAAGACGAGGAAGCGGAGTCCAAGAGGACAATCGAAAACGCGTTTGCTTCTGCCGGACTCAAGGTTCCTGCGCTCCAAGAAGTGCTTGCCGGATTGAAGATTGATAGCGCCCGTTCGCAGAAAATCGTGACCCTGCTGCTTCGCGACCGGGTGCTGATTAAAATCTCGGACCAGTTAGTTTTTCACCACACCGCTCTCGAGGGCTTGCGCCGGCAGATTGTCCTCTGCAAAGCAAAGAGTCCGACCATTGACGTCACGCAATTCAAGGAATTGACCGGCGTAAGCCGCAAGTACGCAATCCCGTTGCTGGAATATCTGGACCGCGAACGTGTGACCAAACGCATCGGCGATGCGCGGACGATTCTATGACCCTCGGATGCATCATTTGGATTCCAGCCCCGAGATGCTTCCGCTGTGCTAGATCTTCTCCTCGGGAAATTCCACTTCCAGTCCAAGCGGATCGGTAAGTCGATTCGTCAGGTTGGCTAGTCCCGTGAGCATGTGAATATCGACGATCTCCCCATCCGTGAAGTGTTTCTTCAGCGCGTCTAAGTCAGAGTCCGTGATCCCATGAGGATCGCGTGTCAACTTTTCCACATAGTGCAGAGCCGCTTGCTCCTTTTCGCTATAACGCGAATAATTTCCAGCTTGGAGGCCATTCCAGTCCTCAACCCCAAGCCCAACCCGCTTCGATGACACCACGTGATGCTGTGTGCAATAGTGGCAGCCATTGATGAACGACACTCTCAGATAGATCAGTTCATACAGCTTGCGGTCAAGCGACCGTCCCACGCTGGCGTAAAAGCCTAAGAAATTTTTAAGCATCTCGGGACGATGAGCCAGGGCTTTTTGCACATTCCCCGGTTTGCCGCGAAGTGTTTTTTCGTAAATCTCTCGAACTTCGGGAGAAGCGGCATCCGCACTGACAAGGCTGATTCGAGCCACGGAAATCCTCCTAACAGGTTGATTCTTCATGATAGAGCAAAAACCCGCGAAAAGCCTTTTGATTGCGCAGCACCCTACAGGAAACCATGAAAATGCCGATTATTTCAGTGGCACGAAAATGAATCGGATCGCACTTATCATGGTGCTCGCTTGTTCGACTTCAGCTCTGGGTCAATCGGCAGGCGACCTAGGAGCCAAGCAGAACATACTTGCGCTTGAGCATGCCTGGGATCAGGCGCTCGAACGGAGCGACGTAAAGGCGTTGACTGCGATCTTTGATAGCGCCTTGATCTACATCGACTTCGACGGCACCCTGCTCACTAAAGCGGCGTATCTGTTGCGCGTCAGGGAGAATGACACTCACCTGCAGCAAGTCGTGACGGAGGAAATGGACGTCCAAGTGTTCGGCGCGACCGCAATCGTAGTGGGGACTTACAGGGCAACGGGAATGGAAAAAGGCAAAGCTTACGTCCGTCGCGGGCGTTTCATGGATACGTGGGTTTTGACCGGGAAAAACTGGATATGCGTAGCGGCAAGCACCACTCCGATTCTGCATTGAACCATGTTGTTGTACCGTGCGCGATATGTGTCGCGCACCTAGCGAGGTGACGGTGAGTTCTATGAGGAAGATCGTCGTGCTTTTCCTTGTTTCGATATTGGCAGGCATTTCTGTTGCCCAAAGCGATACCGATTTCGACAAGCGCAGAATCATTTCTCTGGAAAACGCATGGAATCAGGCTCAGTGGCAGAAAGACCGGACCGCGCTTGATATGCTGCTCGATCCGGACCTGATTTACGTGGAGTATGACGGCACCCTGATGGGAAAGACCGAGTACGTCGCGAACTTACTCTCGCCTTCGCTGCATCCTGCAAAAATCGTAAGCGAGTCCATGAATGTACACATTTATAGTGAGTTCGCTGTCGTCACTGGAGTGTATCGGGAGAACGGAGTCAAGAACGGCAGACCCTACTCAGTTCGCATGCGTTTTACCGACACCTGGCTTCGCCGCAATAAAACCTGGGTGTGCGTTGCCAGCCAGTCGACCTCGATTGGGTAGGAACCTTATTCTCCCCTCGCGGTACACTAAAACTGCGAATTTGTTTTCCACTGCACAATGTTCTCCATTCGTCCCGCCACGATCAATGATGTCTCTCTGCTTCGAGGTTTGATCCGCGACCTGGCGGAGTTTGAATTCGAAGTGGAACTTAATAACGAAGAAGCATTATGAGCGCGCGGGTACGCATTATCGGAGCGGGGTTGGCGGGATCGGAAGCGGCGTGGCAGTGTGCCCGCCGCGGAGTGCTTGTCGACCTTTTCGAAATGCGCCCGGTGAAATCGACTCCGGCTCATCAGACCGGCGATTTCGCCGAACTGGTTTGCTCTAACTCTCTGAAATCGGATTCCGAAAACACAGCTCCCTGGTTATTGAAAGAAGAAATGCGGCGGGCGGGATCGCTGCTGCTGAAGATTGCCCGATCTTGCGCGGTTCCCGCGGGCCACGCGCTGGCGGTCGACCGTATCGCCTTCGCCGCAAAAGTAACCGAAACGATTTCGCGTGACGCACGCATCACAATCCGCCGCGAAGAGATCATCCACGTGGAAGAAGACAGCGTCACGATCATCGCCTCTGGCCCACTAACCTCCGACGCTCTGGCAACGGAAATCGCTCGTCTTAGTTCGTCCACCGATTCCAATCCGCATCTCTACTTCTATGACTCCATCAGCCCCATCGTGGAGGCTGACTCCATCGACATGTCACGCGTATACATGGCGGCTCGCTATGGCAAAGGATCCGCCGACTACATCAATTGTCCGATGACACGGGAAGAATATGACGCTTTCTACGATGCGCTGATCGCAGCCCACCCGGTAGAGGGGCACGATTGGGAGAAATTGAATTATTTCGAGAGCTGCCTGCCGATTGAAGAAATCGCCCGCCGCGGCCGCGACACACTGCGTTTCGGCCCCATGAAGCCAGTCGGCCTCAAGGATCCACGCACAGGGAAAATGCCCTATGCCGTCGTGCAGTTGCGTCAGGAAAATCTGCGGGCCGATTCGTACAACCTCGTAGGATTTCAGAATCATTTGAAATTCGGCGAGCAGGCTCGCGTATTGCGGATGATTCCGGGACTTGAGAACGCCCGCGTCCTACGCTACGGCCAGATTCATCGCAATACCTACATCAACAGTCCCACTCTGCTTTTGGAAACGCTGCAGATGAAGTCGAACCCGCATGTGTTTTTTGCAGGGCAGATCTGCGGCGTGGAAGGTTACGTCGAATCCATCGCAACCGGGCTGATTGCGGGCATCCACGCTGCGGCTATTGCCCATGGCGAGCATCCGTCGCCACTGCCGCGACCGACTGCGCTCGGCTCTTTAACTCATTACGTAACGCACGCCGACCCGAAGAATTTCCAGCCGGCGAACATCACGTTTGACCTGGTGCCGGGTCTGGATATAAAGGTTCGTGACCGCAAGGAACGTCATCGGCTGCAATGCGAACGCGCGCTGAACGAGTTTGAGAGGTGGAACGCAGCTCTGCCGGGTTTGGCTCTACGAGAGCAACCCGCATGAAAACCGTACTCGCTTCCGAGTCACAATCCCGCAAACGGGCGTTGGATATCCTCGGCGTGCCCTACGAAGTCTGCCCCAGCGAGATCGACGTTATCACTGGCATACCGCTCAGCGCCCTTGCGCTTTTTCTTCGGAAATTCGGCGTCGAGATGTAAGAGATTAAGAGATGAGGAAGAGATCGCGGCGGTGAAGATACACTCCCAGTCTTCCTTCGAGATTCGACGCGCCGAACCAGCCGACGCTCTTGCGATCGCCGAGGTACTGCGCGCGGCCTTCCGCGAATTCAAGCCGCTGTACACGGAAGAAGGCTTTGCGGCGACAGTGCTGGATCCTGCGCAAGTAACACAGCGCATGCAAGAGGGGCCGGTGTGGCTGGCCCTGCAAAATGGCGCAACCGTGGCTACGGTTGCGGCCGTTGTCAGAATGGAATCGGTATACATTCGAGGAATGGCCGCAGTCCCCGCAGCACGCGGAACTGGCATCGGAACTGCTCTGCTGCGTTGTGTTGAGGATTGGGCCGAGGCGCAAGGATGTATTCGACTATTTCTCAGCACAACCCCTTTCCTCGATTCGGCCATTCGCTTGTATGAAAAATGTGGTTTTTGCAGGACGGATGAAGGCTCAGGCGATTTGCACGGTACCCCGCTCTTCACCATGGAAAAAAGGCTGATTACACGCGGTTGACCTAGGATCAGGCTCACCTCGCGATCCGCTAAGCAAGAACCTTGCAACTAAGTGCTCTGCGAATACGTATCAATGCAGAGGCAAGGCTGCAACGGCTTACATTTCCGCTCCGTTCGCGTCCAATGAAGCAAGCGCGATGACGCTAAAGGACCTCATCACCGATGTGCTGCGCACTCTTTGGGCCCACAAGCTGCGCGCCTTTCTCACCATGTTCGGCATCGCCTGGGGAATCGTATCTATCGTTCTCATGGTCGCCGCCGGCGAGGGACTGCGCGAAGGCCAGGAACAGCAGGCGAAAACGCTGGGCAAGGATGTGATGATCGTCTTCCACGGCCGCACCAGCCTGCAGGCCGGCGGGATGCACGCCGGGCGCCTGGTCCACTGGGAAGATCAGGATGTGCCCGTTGTGCAAGCGGAAGCCATTGACTGCCAATACGCCATTCCTGAACTTGAGCAGAACACCGTGCTTACGCACAGTAATTTCAATAATGCTTCGTTCACCGTCACGGGCTCCTATCCGGAATTCGCCGATATTCGCAGCCTTACCCCAGGCCTGGGGCGCTTTTATGACTGGAGCGACCTGCGCGAGGCGCGCCGTGTGGCCTTTCTGGGAACGGACGCGGCAAAGCAACTTTTTCCCGGCCGCGATCCAGTGGGAGAAAACATCTATCTCAACGATTTTCCCTTCATCGTGATCGGCGTAATGGCAACCAAGAAACAGGATTCCAGCTACGACGGGTGGGACGTGAACAAAGTGTTTGTTCCCTTCACCGCCATGCGCCGCGATTTTCCCGATAAGCCGCCGGGCACTCCCACAACATTCGATCAGCTTCTGGTAACGCCGCGATCAGTCGAGCAACACGAAGCCTGCAAGCACGAAGTGCGCGTGGCTCTGGCGCGCATGCACCACTACGACCCCAACGATAAAGAAGCCTGCCCCATCTGGGACACTGTGCAAGAGGCCAAAGCCTTCCGTCAGATGACCGACGGCATGAAATATTTTCTGGGCGCGGTCGGCGTGGTTACGCTGCTGCTCGGCGGCATCGGAGTGATGAATGTAATGCTCGTCGCCGTGCGCGAGCGTACACGAGAGATCGGCGTTCGCAAAGCCATTGGCGCACCGGCTGGCACGATTCTGCGTCAGTTCTTCATGGAAGCGCTGATTATCGCTTTCCTGAGCGGCGGTATCGGTTTGGGTGTTGCATTCGGTCTGTGCGCGCTCGTGGATATGCTTCCCATGCCGGACTTCTTCGCTGGCTTGATCCCTGACTGGACTTCTGGACTGACCGCAGCAGGGCTGCTAGGCGCGATCGCGGTGGGAGCAGCGCTCTATCCCGCGCGCAGGGCGGCATCTGTAGATCCGATCGAAGCGCTGCGTTATGAAGCGGGAGGCTAGAGGAAGCAGGTTTCAGGGTTTCAGAGTCTGAACTCCAGAGTCTTTGAAACTATGAAACCTCGAAACCTTGAAACCGCTCGCATAAGCGCAAGAGATGCTCATGCTACTCGAAATAATTCTTGAAGCCTGGAGCGCGCTGAAGCGTAACGTGACGCGCAGCTTTCTTACCATGCTCGGCATTGTTTGGGGCATTGCCACGGTTACGCTGCTGATCGCGTATGGCAACAGTTTTCGCAGCATTCTAGTGCATGGCTTCGACGCCTTCGGCAGGAGCGTTGTGATTTGCTGGCCGCAGCAAACCAGCGAACAGCCAGGAGGCCAGCGCGCAGGCAAGAAAGTCGTAATCGAGCAGGCGGATGTTGACATCGTGAAAGCCACCGCCCCGCTCGTCAAGTATGTATGTCGCGAGACCGTCAGGCGCCCGGGAATCTCCTATGGCGACCGCTTGGTGGGAACGGCGGCCATTCGCGGGGTCTGCCCCGAGTATGGGGAAATGCGCAATGAAGTCCCCGAAGAAGGCCGCTGGATCGATTCGGCCGACGAACTTGAACACCGGCGCGTGATTTTTCTCGGCGGTCGCGTAAAAGAGCAACTTTTCAGCGGCCGTCCCGCAGTCGGCGAAACGGTGCAGGTCGGCGGCGTACGCTTCACCGTCATCGGCGTGATGGCGCGAAAAATTCAGCTCAGCAACTATTTCAGCAGCGACGATGATTCCGCATGGATTCCCTACTCTGCCGCCAGCGAAATCTGGAACACGCGCTATGCCGCTGTGCTGTTGTTCGAGCCGATCGCGCCGCAATTCGAAAAGAAGGCTATGGCCCAAGTCCTGGCCGCCGTCGCTAGCCGACAGAATTTTTCTCCCACCGACCCGAAAGCTTTCCAAATGTTCGGCCGCGACGAATTCCGCCCCGTGATCGACGCTCTGACGATCGGCCTGCAAGTCCTGCTGACCTTTATTGGAGCTTTGACTCTTGGAATCGGCGGCGTCGGTGTGATGAATATCATGCTCGTTTCAGTGGATGAACGCATTCGTGAGATCGGTCTGCGCCGTGCTTTAGGCGCGCGCAAGCGCCACATCAAGTTTCAATTCCTCGCAGAAACCCTGCTGATCATGATTCTTGGCGGGGCGATCGGCGTCCTGCTTTCCTACTTCATCGCCTGGGCCGTGGGCACATTGCCCATGATGGGTCCGCTCTTTGAGGACGACTCCGGGCAAGGAGACATTCATCTGAAAATCTCCATGATGACCGTGATGCTCTCCGGTGCTGTCTTGCTGCTCGTGGGGGTCATCAGCGGCTTAGTACCGGCCATGCGTGCCTCGAAACTCGACCCAGTGGAGGCGCTGCGCTATGAATAGAAGCGATTGGCGATCGCCCGAATTTATTTGTTCCAGGGGCCAATTCTTAGTACCTTGTTGCTGAACATAAGTTGTAGCGTAGTAGTCGAGGTGCGCCTTGCCCATTTCCGCGGTCGATACGATCAATCTCGCCATCGAGCACACCAAGCAACAAGTGTTCAAGCCTTTCCGCCTGGGACAGTGGACCCGCCTCGCCATCGTCGGATTGCTCGCCGGCGAACTCAGTTCCGGCGGCTGCAATGGCTCCAACTTCAATCCTGCGCATCATCCCGGCGCACATTCCCCTTTCCCCGGTTTGTCCGGCATCGACTTTGCTCTTTTGGGGGGACTGATCGCAGCCTTGGTAATCGCAGGCCTCGTTTTGGGGTTGCTTTTCACCTACATCAGCAGCGTGATGCGTTTTGTTTTATTCGATAGCATCCTCGCCAGGGAGTGCCACATTCGCGAGTTCTGGGGCCGCAGGCAGGGACCGGGATGGCGATATTTTTTATGGAAGCTGGTTTACTTGTTTGCTACAGCCGGCGGTTTTGCCATCCTCGTTGGAATTCCCGTCGCCTTTGCCTTTGGGGTCGGATGGCTTCCGTATGCGAGAGAGCATGTGCTCCCACTGGTTTTATGTGGAGTTCTTCTTGCCTTCGCGTTACTAATCTATGCGGTGCTGGCAGGCGTCGTTTTTGTTCTGACTAAAGATTTCGTTATTCCGCAGATGGCGCTCGAAAACATCAGCGCCTTCGAAGGCTGGCGACGGCTCTGGCCAATGATGCGAGCCGAGATGGGCGCGTACGCCGCCTACATTGGAATGAAAATCGCTCTCGCTATCGCGGCGGGTATCGTAGTTGGAATTGCGACGCTGATTCTAGGTCTCATCATCGCCATCCCGACGATAGGACTGAGCGTGCTAGCCATCATCACCGGAAAGTCGGCCGGCCTCACGTGGAATGCTTACACCATCACACTAGCGGTGGTCGTAGGAAGCATTTTGTTGGCAGCTTTTCTTTACTTGGTCTCGCTGATCTCCGTGCCGGTGATCGTCTTCTTCCCGGCTTATTCCATTTACTTCTTCGCGGGGCGATATCGGCCGCTGAGCGCGGTGCTGTATCCGGTTCCGTCGTCGTCCGCGATGATCCCGCCGCCGGCTCCGGCGATGCCCCCAACCATCCCGCCGTATCCAGAACCGACCGGGTAGGTCGGGCCTTCGATGTTAGTGATCTGCTCTTTTACGGTTGCGGTTCTTTCACCCTTGCTCCGCGGTCGCGGCCGCCGCCGTGCGCAGCAGGGCTCTCATGGTCGGTTCATCTTCTCACGAGACTTTGCCGCGCTCCCATCTGTGGGAACACTTCCGCACCCACAGGTGTCTGATGTTTCAGACACGCGCGTGCTGGCGAGGAGCTTTCTATGGCGTTCTCAATGGCAGGCGGGAGTCCGTCCGGTCCGCAGATCAACATCACACCGCTCATCGACGTGCTGTTGACCCTGATCATTGTCTTCATGGTTGTCGTCTCGATGGATAAAGAGCAAGGCGAAGATGCGCAAGTTCCACAACCAGATCAGAAGCAAACGGCGAGCGATTCGCAGTCGCGCACTATCGTGATTCAGGTCGTGTGGACGAAGGATGATGAGCCGCCGACGGTAAAAATCAATCGTGAGGAAGTTCGATGGCAGGACCTCGAACCTCGCCTGGCCGAAATTTATTTGAAGCGCGGGGAAAAGGTGGCCTTCGTGCGTGGCGACGACGATGTCGACTTCCAATATGTCGCAGACGTGATCGACTTGGCGCATCACGCGGGAGTGCAGAGAATCGGCTTGCTGACCATGGATCGGCACATGCCAGCAGAATAGCTGTGTTAGTTTCTCGCCCGATTCTTAATCCAAATCGGCGTCCCCACGAATCCAAACGCCGCGCGAATTTGATTCTCCAGAAATCGCTGATACGCAAAATGCAGCTTCACCGCCCGGTTGGTGAACAGCACAAACGTAGGCGGCGCAACCGAGGCTTGCGTCATGTATAGAATCTTTACTCTTTGCCGCATTGGCACGGAAGCGCGTTCGAAGTCGACCTGCTCGATGAAGCGATTCATCTCCGCCGTGGAGATGCGTTTGCGACGCTCAGCGGCAACTTTTTCGAGCAGCGGGAAAACTTTTTCGACGCTTTTACCGGTGTGAGCAGAAACGAAAACAACTGGGGCATAGTTCAGAAATTTGAGATCGTAGCGAAGCCGCTCTTCATAGGCCGCTTGGTCACCGGGACGCTTGCTTTCGCGCATGCGGGCCGCTTTGGATGGCCGGCCTGCCTTTTGCGTGCTGGAAGCAACCAGATCCCATTTGTTGACCACAATGATGATCGAACGTCCGCTCTCATGCGCGTATCCGGCAATGGCCGCATCGAGTTGGCTCACGCCTTCGGTCGCGTCGATGACAAGCAGCGCAATGTCGGCGCCCTCCAGGTGCTTGCGCGCCATCACGACCGATAGCTTTTCCGCCATCAGGTGCGTTTTGCCTTTGCGGCGAATGCCGGCGGTATCGATAAATCGAAATGTGTGGCCATTCCATTCGAGGATCTCGTCAACTGCGTCGCGCGTAGTGCCGGGAATGGGTGAAACAATCGCGCGATCCGACTGCGTCAGGCTGTTCAACAAGGTCGATTTGCCGACATTGGGGTGTCCGATGATGGCGACCTTGATCTCCCGGACTGTGTTGTCTTCGATGCTGCCGCCTGAAGATTCTTCAGCAGATTCCTCAGCGTCCTCCGTGCCCCCCGTGGTGATCTCTTGCGTCTCAGCCAGGACGCCCACTACAGCGTCCAGAAGATCATCAATCCCGCGCCCATGCTCCGCAGAAATAGCAAACATCCGCTCAATTCCCAGCCGATGAAAATCATCGACCATCGAAGCCTGTTTCTCGGAATCGGCCTTATTCACAGCCAGGAATAATGGCCGCCCGGTCTTGCGCAGTAACCGCACCAATTCCATGTCCGGCGCGGCAAGCTCAGATCGCCCATCGACAACCATCACAATTGCTGCCGCTTTGTCGAACGCAACCCGCGCCTGACGAAAAATCTCGGCGGGAATAAGATCCTTATCGTCAGGAAGGATCCCGCCGGTATCGATCACGCGAAACCATCGCCCGCGCCACTCGGCGTCGCCATAAAGCCGGTCACGCGTGATGCCTGGTTCGTCGCCAACGATGGCGCGCCGCGAGCCAACAATGCGATTGAACAAAGTTGACTTGCCCACATTCGGCCGGCCAACAATCGCAACCGTTGGGATACTTGCCGCGCCTTTAACCAGGCTGCCGCTCGAGTTGTAGCTGGGTCGGGTCAAGCGAAAAGGACAATCAACGCTGGCACATCAGAATGTTTATTATAGAGACTTCGTGGCGTTAGGTTCCCAACCCGTCGTTCCTTCCGCGTCTACGCGCTCATCGCAATCTGACAAAAGCGCATCGCTCTACCAGTTCTTCGCGCCGGGAGGAGTCCTATCGCGCTTGCATCCCGCCTACGAATTTCGCCGTGGCCAGCTTCAAATGGCGCAGGCAGTCGAGCAGGCCTTGGAAGAAAAGCGGCACCTGATCGTCGAAGCGGGAACAGGCACCGGAAAAACTCTCGCCTACTTGCTTCCCGTCATTCGTTCCGGAAAGCGCGTCATCATCTCAACTGGGACGAAAAATCTGCAAGAACAGCTTTTCTACAAAGACGTTCCTTTTCTCGACGGCGCCCTGTTCGGCGAATCGTCGTCCGGCCTGCGCCTCTCCGTCTGCTATATGAAAGGCCGCAACAATTATCTCTGCCGAAAAAAACTGTACGACCTAACCAATCAGCCGGTGCTGAGCGGTCTGGATGAGATTGAGCAATATCGCACAGTTGCGGCATGGGAAAAAGCGACTTCCACCGGCGACCGTTCCGAACTCGCCGAACTCCCTGAGGCAAGCGCTCTTTGGCACAAGCTCGACGCGCGAACCGATGCCTGTCTTGGCCAAAAATGCAAAGAGTGGGAGCGCTGTTTCATCACTGAAATGCGACGCCGCGGCATGGAGAGCGACATCATCATCGTCAATCACCACCTCTTCTTCGCCGATCTCGCGATCAAACTGCAAGCGGAGGACGCGCCTGACGCCGGAATCCTGCCCGATGCGGCTGCCGTGATTTTCGACGAGGCGCACGAATTGGAAGACGTGGCAGGAAATTACTTCGGAATCTCGGTAAGCAATCTGCGTATTGAAGAACTTGCACGAGATGTTGAAGCCTCATTGCAGCACAACCACATCATGTCAGCCTCGCTTTCTGGTGCCTTGGGAAGCCTGCGCGAAAAATCCCATTTCTTTTTCTCGTTGCTGCCGCCCGGAGAAGGACGATTTGCCTTTGAGACCCGCCGAGAATTTCTGGAAGAAAACGGAGAGGAGTTCCTCGCGCTAAACAATGCGTTGACGCGACTCGCAGGCGAACTCGAAGGCCTTCCGCAAAAGCCGGATGAGATTTTCAATCTCGTGCGCCGCGCCCAGGAAATCCAGGTTCAACTCGACTACGCCATGGAGTCCGAAGATCGCAACACCGTCTTCTGGATCGAGCGTCGCGGCGGACGAGGAACAACCCGGGAAGGGCACGGTTTCAGCCGTGCCGTCAAGGGCCAATCAGGAGATAGGGCTTCGGCCCCTGAAGCAACTGCCCGCGGACGCCAAAACGTCTTCCTACAAGCCACGCCTATCGATGTCGGTCCTATTCTCCGGGAATGCTTGTGGTCGAAGTTGGAATGCGCCGTTCTTACTTCAGCCACGCTCGCCGTCGGCGGCGGCTTCGAGTACATTCGTCAGCGTCTGGGGTTCGAACACGCGCGCGAGCTAGTCCTGCCTTCGCACTTCGATTATCAAACCCAGGCGCTCTTCTACGTTCCATCCGATCTGCCGGATACACGTGCGCCACAGTTTGTGGCGCAAGCAGCGGAGCGGGTTCGCAGGATTCTTGAGATCACCCGCGGGCGGGCTTTCGTCCTGTTCACCAGCTATGCGCAGATGAATGAAATCTACGAGCGCCTGCTCGGAATTCTGGAGTTCCCCATGCTGAAGCAGGGAGACGCGCCTAAATCCGCCCTGCTCGAAGAGTTCCGTCTCACTCCGAATGCGGTCCTCTTCGCGACATCGTCGTTCTGGCAAGGCGTCGACGTGCAGGGCGAGCAATTGAGCTGCGTCGTTATTGATCGATTGCCCTTTGCTGTTCCCACTGATCCCGTCGTTGCGGCGCGCGTGAAAGCTATTGACGCCGATGGCGGCAACGCATTTTTTCAGTATCAAGTACCGTCCGCTGTTATCACCCTGAAACAAGGCTTCGGACGCCTGATTCGTTCCCTTCGCGACCGGGGACTTCTCGTCTTGCTCGACAATCGCATCTTGAAAAAACAATACGGCCGCGTCTTCATCGAGAGCCTGCCGAACTACAAGAGGACTACGGATATGCGAGTGGTCGAGCAGTTTTTCGGCGCGGTGGACTGACCTTGATTTCTAGGTAGCGTTCGATCAAGAAGCTTTAACCGCGAAGAACGCTAAGATTTCGCAAAGGTCGAAGAAAGCAGGCCGAAATTGGGAAGGTGCCGATGTTTGATCCGCGTTTGCTCTAAATTGCTGCCGTCTATAAAATGAAAAGTTTGCTGCCGCAGTGCTAAGCCGCAAGCGTATTCCTGCCGATCATTCAGCTGGAAGAAATCCTTTATGAAAATCCATGAGTACCAAGGAAAAGGAATTCTTAAGAAATATGGTGTCACCGTGCCCCGCGGAGCGCTGGCAACTTCTCGCGAGGAAGCCGAGGCGGAAGCTAAGGAGTTGCTCACCTCCGGTGCCGCCGGAGTGGTGGTCAAAGCGCAGATCCACGCCGGCGGCCGCGGCAAAGGCGGCGGCGTAAAGATCGCCAAGTCCGTCGACGAAGCTGGAGAACTGGCCAGCAAAATGCTGGGCATGAAGCTGGTCACGCACCAGACGGGTCCTGAAGGCCGCATCGTGCGGCGGTTGTTGATCGAAGAAACGCTTCCCATCGAAAAAGAGTTGTATCTGGGCATTCTCGTTGACCGCGCCGCAGGCAAACCAGTATTCATGGCTTCGGCAGCCGGCGGAATGGAAATTGAGCAGGTTGCCGCGGAAAACCCTGACGCCATTTTGAAGCAACATATCGATCCCGGCATGGGCCTCGAAGCGTTTCAGGCGCGCAAGATGGCATTCAAGCTTGGGCTGGGCGCGCGGCAGATTACTCCAGCGGTGCAGTTTCTGACGAATCTCTACAAAGCGTTCCTCGACACCGACGCGTCGCTGGTGGAAATCAATCCTTTTATTACGACCACGGACGGCCGCCTCTTCGCGCTCGATGCTAAGCTGACTTTCGACGACAACGCTCTCTTCCGCCATCCCGATATCCGTGAACTGCGAGACATTACGGAAGAAGACCCGCTCGAGGTCGAAGCTTCGAAATACAGCCTGAATTACATCAAGCTGGATGGCAGTGTAGGCTGCATGGTCAACGGCGCAGGCCTCGCGATGGCCACTATGGACATCATCAAATACGCAGGCGGCATGCCTGCCAATTTTCTTGATGTTGGCGGTGGCGCGAATGCCGAGCAAGTCGCTCACGCATTCGAAATTCTTCTAAGCGACCACAACGTAAAAGCAGTGCTGATCAATATTTTCGGCGGCATCCTGCGCGTGGATACGCTCGCCACCGGCGTGGTGGAAGCGGCGAGAAAAACGAATATTAAGCTCCCCATCGTGCTGCGGCTCGAGGGCACGAATGTGGATGAGGGCAAGAAGATTCTGATGGAGTCGGGATTTAATTTTGTGGTTTGCGACACGATGAAGGATGCGGCTGACAAGGTGGTTGCCGTCGCTCGGCAGGCGTGAGGAATTCTATTTATGGCAATCTTAGTTAATAAGAAAACGCGGTTGATTGTGCAGGGCCTGACGGGACGCGAAGGAACGTTCCACGCCAAAGCTTGCGCGGCGTACGGAACACAGGTTGTGGGCGGAGTCACGCCGGGCAAAGGCGGCACAACGCACGAAGGCTGGCCCATTTTCAATACGGTTCAGGAAGCGGTTGATAAAACTGGCGCGGATGCGACCGTGATTTTTGTTCCGCCGCCGTTCGCCGCCGATGCGATCATGGAGGCCGCCGACGCCGAACTTGACCTCATCGTCTGCATCACCGAAGGCATTCCCACGCTCGACATGGTAAAGGCTTGGGAGTTCCTGCAGAACAGGCGCTCGCGGCTGATCGGTCCCAACTGCCCCGGCATCATTTCACCCGGCAAATGCAAAATAGGCATCATGCCGGGTTCGATTCACAAAGAAGGTTCTATCGGCATCGTCTCGCGTTCCGGCACGCTGACGTATGAAGCCGTCCATCAGCTCACGCAGCGCGGTATCGGACAGTCAACCGCCATCGGCATTGGCGGCGATCCGATCATCGGAACCAACTTCGTCGACGCTCTCGACCTCTTCAATCGTGATCCCGAAACCGAAGCCGTCATCATGATTGGCGAAATCGGCGGTGACGCGGAAGAGACGGCGGCGCATTTCGTGAAGACGCAAATGAAAAAACCCGTAGTCGGCTTCATCGCCGGCCAAACCGCGCCCCCGGGACGCCGCATGGGCCATGCCGGTGCGATCATCTCCGGTGGGAAAGGCACGGCAGCAGAAAAGATCAAAGCCATGGAAGCCGCGGGCATCAAGGTGGCGAAGTCTCCGGCAGCGATCGGCGAAACTCTCGTGGCGGCGATCGGAGTCAAAGTTTAATAGCGAGTAGCAAGTTGCGAGCACCGAGCAGGAATTGCTTCAGTAAGAAGTACTGCATTTAGAACCCAGGTTCATCAAAATTCAAGATCATCAAAATCCAGGCCAACAACGAACGGCCAACGAACAAGGACGAACGACCCGACAATGAAGACCCTGCAACGCACTCTTACCATCGTGAAACCGGACGCAGTCGCCAAGAATGCCGTCGGCGACATTATTGAACAATTCGAGAAGCACGGCTTCCGCATTCTCGCCATGAAGATGCTCGAAATCTCCAAGCATCAGGCGGAGCAGTTCTACGCCGTCCATGCCAGCCGACCGTTCTACGGTTCGCTCACCAATTTCATGTCCAGCGGCCCGATCGTGGTCCTGGCTCTGGAGAAAGAAAACGCCATCGCCGACCTGCGCAGGCTGATGGGAGCCACGAATCCCGCCAATGCCGAAGAAGGCACCATTCGCAAGAAGTGGGCGTCAAGTATTGAGCACAATGCGATTCACGGCTCCGATGCGGAAGACACGGCGCGGTTCGAACTGAGTTTTTTCTTCGCGGGATTCGAACTGTCAAAGTAGCGCCTCCGTCTCGGCGGCTCGTGGTTAGCCGTCAAAAACTTCAGGATTCCCTATGCCCTTAGTCCAGGTCACCATGCTGCAAGGACGCACGACCGATCAAAAGCGCAAGATCGCCAAGCGAATCACAGATGTGCTGGTTGAGGAAGCTGGAGCGCGTCGCGAGGGGATCACAATCGCTTTTCATGAGGTCGCGAAGGAGAGCTATGCGACGGGCGGCGAATTGATGATCGACAAAGCGAAATAGCTTGGAAGCTATCCGAGCGGCTCGTACAAGTGCCCCTCCACGCGGTCTGCTATCTTGGGCAGGTCTTTGCGGGCGTACTGCAGAAAGTGCGGAGCGCTGCGATGGGCTTCGAGCGCGGCGTCATCCTTGTACTGTTCGTAGATAAAAAAGCGGCGAGGCTCTGTCTTGTGCCGGTGCACCTGATACACGGAGCACCCCGGCTCCTTGCGCGACTCCTCCGTCAGCTTCAAAAAAATTGCCGTGACTTCGCCTTCACGCCCCACTTTCGCCATCCAGGTTACCGCCAAAACTACCATCGTCCGCTCCTTACGTAGTCTTAGTACCGGATAAATGGACCAATTTTAGACGTTTTAGTGAGGAATTGTCTTGAGTTGGTTGATGAACTCGTCCATGAAGATCGTGTGGTCGCGGTCCGGACCGGTGGAAACCATGCCGATTTTCGCGCCTGCCTCTTTCCCCAGAAATTCCAAATAGTCCCGCGCCGCCTTGGGAAGCTGATCGAAATGCGTGATGCCCTGTGTGGAACTCCGCCACCCTGGCATCTTTTCGTAAATGCACTCGATCTTTTCGTAGCCGCTGGCCTGCGCGGGCACGTCCATCGTTTTCTTTCCATCGACTTTGTATCCCACACAAACCGGAATATCCGCGAGTTGGTCGAGCACATCCAGTTTGGTCACCACGAACCAGGAGATGCCGTTAATCATGCCAGCGTAGCGCAGCAGTGGCAGATCAAGCCATCCGGTGCGGCGCGGTCGCCCAGTTACTGCTCCAAACTCATTTCCTCGCTTGCGCAATTGGTCGCCTAATTCGCCCTTTTCCTCGGTTGGAAACGGCCCTCCGCCCACGCGCGTGCAATATGCCTTAGTTAGCCCGATGACGGCTTGAATCGCGTTCGGTGCGATGCCGGTCCCAATCGCTGCCCCTCCCGAGGTCGCGCTGGAGGAAGTCACGAAGGGGTACGTTCCATGATCGATATCGAGCATGGTGCCTTGCGCGCCTTCGAACAAGATCGACTCACCGTTCGCCAGAGCCTGATTCAGGAGGACTGCCGTATCGCGCACAAACGGCGCAATCTTCTCCGCCGCCTGCGCGTATTCTGCGTACATCTTGTCGGCATCGAGCGGTTCGGAATTGAACAGCGCATGCGCGATCATGTTCTTCTCGCGGACGGCGTTTTCAATGTGCGTTTTCAGGAGCCGCAGATCCAGCAAATCCGCCACGCGCAATCCGCGGCGCCCCATTTTGTCTTCATAGGCGGGACCGATTCCCCGCGAAGTCGTGCCAATCTTTACACGCCCCGGAGCGCTCTCCGCCGCTAGTTCAATCATGCGGTGGTAAGGAAGAATCACCTGCGCGCGGTTCGAAACAAAAAGATTATCGTCAACCTTTACGCCTGCCTCGCGCAGCGCGGCTACTTCTTTCAGGAACGCGATCGGGTCCAAAACCACGCCATTGCCGATCACACTGCGGCATCCCGCCCGAAGTACACCACACGGCACCAACTGCAGCACAAACTTCTTGTTGTTGATGATGACCGTGTGCCCGGCATTGTGCCCACCGGCGTAGCGCGCCACGACAGAAAAATTCTCCGACAGAACGTCGACAATCTTTCCCTTGCCCTCATCGCCCCACTGGGCGCCGACGATGACCGCAGTCTTGCCTTTATTCAATGCCAACTCCGTAACAGGGATTCGCGCACACACAACTGCGCCGCACCGGGGTCGCACACCCTTGCCCCGCGGCAAAATACTCTCAGGACTTATTGGAAATAGGCGGAGAAGACGTGTACGGAGTATCTTATCGTGCCGGTCCCGGCGGCTGCAATGTGAATGGAGAACAAAAACCCAACATCGAGGCTCGATCGGAATCAGCCCCAAACGCTGGTGAGCGTGGCAGGAATCGAACCTGCGACCCTCTGCTTAGAAGGCAGATGCTCTATCCCCTGAGCTACACGCCCACATGCCTATTATATGATGCTGCGCCAACAACTCTACGAGAGGAGCCCCTCTTCCCACTTCTCGACTCCCGGCCGCACCTCGCCCCGCAGCAACCCAACAAACGCATCCAGAGTTTTTCGGGCGTCGCCGATTAAATAGTAAAACGCCTCCCAGTTGTCCGAGTCCTCACCGTCGTGGTTCGGAATGACATAGTCGAACTGGCACGCGGTTTGCAGTTCGCGGTAGGCGCTCGAAGCCCGAGTCTCAATATTTTTCAGGTCGACCGCGGAGAGCTCTCCCTTCTGACGGCGCGTGCGCCGCAATAGCTTTCGCCGCATGATGTCTGTCAGTAAATCTTCCAGAGAAATATTTCGCTCCGGCGCTTTCAGGAACTCAATCTCCTCCTTCGAAAGCGGGGAGAGAAAAATGCTCAGCCGCGTTACATTCGCAAGCCCTGGATGCGCCTGCAGCGCGCAGCCGACATAAGGATTGCCCTCGAAGATCGCACTGCCTCGCTGTAACAGCGACTGAAGCTCTTCAACATCAACCGCCTGCAGATCACTACGCGCCTCGAGAACGGCGTAACGTGAGTCACCCCGCAGTTTTTCAATCTGTGCCCGCGTTCGAAAATGATAGTCGACACCATCGATTTCTCCGGGCCGCGGGTCGCGGCTGTTCATCAACACAAGTTTGTGAAGTGTTTTGTGGAGATCTGGAAAGAATTTGCCCAGCGATTTATAAAGTGGGCTTTTTCCTACACAAGATGGTCCACTAAGAATCACAAGACGTCCGCTATCACCACTCATGGCTTCTCACTCACGCCTAAAACAATAATCTACCCATTCTTGAATTCGGATCAATAAGCGTGATCGAAAAATCAGATAACCCAAACGCCCGGTTGCGACTCTAATAGGGAATGCAGTCAGCAGTACCCCGTTCCAGCATTACTCCTCGAGATCTGGCCCGTGCCTGGTGGCGAGTGCTCAGTGGCCGCGTGCCCATGCTCTCGATCGAGATCACGCGTGAGTGTCCGCTGAGTTGTCCCGGATGCTACGCCTACGGCAACGATCATCTCGGCGGCGAGGCAACGCTGCGCGAACTACGCGACTTCCGCGGTGATGCCCTCGTCAGAGGCGTCCTCGATCTGGTGCGCCGCCACCGTCCCTTGCATGTTTCGCTCGTGGGCGGCGAGCCCATGATTCGTCATCGCGAGTTGGATCGCATTCTCCCCGCGCTCAGCACAATAAGAGTTTTCTCGATGGTGGTGACCAGCGGGGTAATTCCCATTCCCGCCCATTGGATGGAACTCCCGCGCGTGCGAGTAGCTGTTTCCGTAGACGGACTGCCCGAGCATCACGACATTCGACGCGCCCCCGCCACCTACGAGCGCATCCTCAAGAACATTGCTGGTCGAAAGATCAACGTCCATTGGGTGATCACGCGGCCCATGCTCTGCCGTCCCAGCTATCTCGAAGAATACGTTTCCTTCTGGAACGCACGCGCCGAAGTGGATCATATCTGGGTAAGCCTTTATAGCCCGCAGATCGGCGAGGATAGCGCCGAACGGTTGACAGCGGAAAATCGAGAACGTATCGCGAATGAACTGCCTGCGTTGCGGACGAAATATAAAAAGCTCCTCATACCCAAGGGCATGGCCCGGGCCTTCGTCAAGCCGCCTTCGAATCCGGAAAGTTGCTTGTTTTCCAAAATGTCAGTGAATTACTCTGCCGATCTGCGAAGCCGCGTCGAACCTTGTGTATTCGGCGGAACACCTGACTGCAGCCAGTGCGGTTGCAGCATCAGCAGCGCGCTGCATTGGATGCAGAGCGAAAGGATTTTTGGGCCCCTGCGTGTCGGGCACGTGGTAAAGGCGTCCTTGGCAATTGGCTCCGCAGCGAACAAGCTGCGCACGGATCAGGCGCCGCCAAACCGCTGGCAGCGCGGCCAATCTGCCCCCTCTTCTTTGGTGCGAATCGAATCCTCGGGTGATTGAAGGATTTTCGCGACTTGCCCTGCGAGCCTCTGTGTACTCTGTAGTTTCTTCCTAACCCCTGACCCTTGGTGCAGGCGCGTAAATCCCTTTCGCGTGGCCTTCCCGTATACTGCACAGTGCCCTTTAGGGCGCGCAACGCGTGCCGTCGTCCAATCCATCCCGGCTTGCCTACATCGACTGGATGCGCGGCCTTGCCTGCGTCCTGATGTTCCAGACGCACTGCTATGACTCCTGGCTCAGCCCCAGTGCGCGGCAAAGCAAATTCTTCATGTATTCGCAACTGGGAGGAACGTTCCCCGCGCCGTTATTCCTATTCCTCGCCGGAATTTCCTTCGCCCTCGTAACTGAAAAGTTGCACAAGAAGAATCTCCCGCCCACTCAAATCGCTCGCACGACAATCCTTCGCGGCGCACAAATCTTCGGCTTCGGGCTCCTGTTTCGGTTGCAGGAGTACCTGATCGCCTGGGGCTGGGCGCCGCTGAGCGACTTACTGCGCGTTGACATCCTCAATACCATCGGCCTATCGATGATGCTGATGGGCATCCTGTGTTGGATCGTGCTTTCTACAAAGAACGACCAAAAGGCCGAGCCAGCGTTAATCGCTGCGTCCACAGCAACTGCCCTGCTCATTTCACTTCTCACGCCGCTCCTGTGGACCACCTGGCGCCCTGACTGGCTGCCCTGGCCGATCGAATCGTACATCAACGGGGTTCATAATCTCGGCAAACCCCAGGCCTGGCTGTTTCCTATCTTTCCCTGGAGCGCCTTCGCTTTCGCCGGTCTAGCGGCCGGATTCTGTTTGCAGATGGAATGGGCGCGCAAGCGCGAAAGCACGACGTTCCTGGCAGCAGGCGTTCTGGGATTAATCCTCGTTGCTATCTCACGCGCGGTCGATCACTCGCCGCACCAGGTTTACGCCGTCTACGATTACTGGCATACCAGCCCGAGCTTCTTCCTCATTCGCGTCGGCATGCTGCTCATGATTCTCACGGCCTGCTACGCGTGGTGCCGCTGGGGCGCGGCACAGTTTGGTTTCAGTCCGTTGACTCAGCTAGGCCAAGCTTCGCTGCTGGTTTACTGGGTGCATATCGAATTCGTCTACGGAAGAGTTTCCATCCTGCCCAAGCACAGCCAGAGCATTCGTACCGCATCCTTTGGCCTACTTCTCATTTTCCTCGCCATGCTCGCTTTGGCCTCCGTCCGAACCCGCATCAAAGGCCGAGGGGCGGATGTCATCGATTGGTTTCGCCGTCCAGCGACGGCGCAATGAGCTTTAAAGGATGTTTCCGAAGAAGTAATTGGAAATGCATTTGCCATTCCGAACGCGCGCGAAGCGTGCGTAAGGAACCAGCTGTTGGCTCACGTCAGGGGACGCGGAATTGTTTAGTAAACTCCACGATCGCCCGCTCGGCCCAGCGACCATCATAATCAGAAGCCCCGTTGCGTTCGCCGACAAACGCGCAATGCCCACCATCTTCAGTTTCAACATAAGTAATATTTCTGTTCGCTAGAATCTTCTCTCGCGTCTCCGGCAAAATGCGAACAAACGGATCGTTCGCGGCATGAATAATCAGCGCAGGAACAGCGATCTGATCGATGACATTCGCCGCGGCCGCGCGTGCGTAATAATCATCGGCGCTGGCAAAGCCGCAGTAATGTGCAGTAATGCGATCGTCGAATTCCCGCAACGTCTTCACTCCGCGAAGCCGCGATGGATCGAATTCAGCCGGAAAAAGCCGCGCTTTGCGCCGAAAACGCCGGAAAAGCTGCAGGAGAAAGTAGTATTCGTAAATTCGATTCGCCGGCTCGTGCAGCGCGTCCGCTCCCGCCCCCAGATTGATTGCCGGACAAACCGCCGCCACGCCACGAAACTCCTGAGGCCCCTTGTCAGCCCACTCTCCAGCCAGCTTCAAAACTAGGTTTCCGCCCATCGAGAAGCCAACAAGGACAAGCCCAGAAATTCGGTCGCGCTTGATTAGTTCGCGCGCCACCGCGGCCACATCGCCGGATCGGCCCGAGTTGTAGAGTGTGGGCGCACAATGGTCCATTCCTCCGCAATTGCGCTGGTTCATCCGCACCACGTTCATGCCCGCGGCCAAACCGTTTCGCGCAATTCCCAACATGTACCGCGATTCGCTCGATCCCTCGAGTCCATGCACCACAATTAGAGTCAGAGCGTTCTGTCGCTCCTGCTGCCAATGACAATGGCATAGAAGCGGAATACCCGACTCAACTTCAATCAAGCGCTGCTCAGGCGCCGGCAACTCGATGTGACGGGAAAGAAAGAACGCCGCCAGGGTCTGTACATGTCCACCGCGCAGCCACCGATGTGGCCGGAATACGGAAGGAGAAAATTCACCCAGCGCCGTTGAACCATCCCTAATATTTGACGTTGAATTCCCCACTTTCATGCGCGCCGTTTGCGAACTCCGCAGAAATTGATTCTAATAGGAGCAGTTCCCCCACGGAGTAAATCGAAATGCCGATTTTTGAGTACGTCTGCCAGGAATGCCACCACGAGTTCGAAGCCCTTGTCTTTGGCCGCGATAAGGCCAAGTGCCCGAAATGCGCGAGCAAGAAATTGAGCCCGCAGCTCAGCGTGTTCGCCGTCTCGACCAAAGCCACAGGCAGCCCGTCCCCGAGCGCTGGCCCGTGCGGTTCCTGCGGCGATCCTCGGGGCCCGGGCGCTTGCTCGCTCGGCGATCTCGACTAGCTGCCCAGCTTTGGTCACCAAACTTTCGGCACAGCGTCGCATGTGACCATTGTTACCTTGGTTAGCCAGCATTGCCCGCCTAACATCCCTTTGATTCTCTTCGCTTACAAGGAGTATCAAATGGATCGCCGGCGGCAATCGCGCGTCTTCGTGGACCTTCCTGTACAGATCTGGGGTATGGATTCCAGCTCCCGTCCATTCATTCAACCCGCCAGCCTGCGTACCATCAGCGGACGCGGCGCGACGTTACAATGCGTGGACGCCCGCCTGAAGCCGGGCGACGTAGTGGATGTTATGTACGAAGGAACGAAGGCGCAATTCCGCATTGTGTGGTGCGGCAAGCCCGGAACCGAAATGGCCGGCGAAGTCGGGATTGAAAATCTTTCTGCGGAAACGACGCTCTGGGACGTCGATCCCATCCGCTGTGCCGCCGCCGCAGGACAAAGCTAAACCGAACCTGCCATGAAAATAGGGGAGGGCGGGGGAAGGTAAAAACCCACATTGCGCGGGCACTTCAGCTAGTATGAGATGCCTTGCTGCCGAAGGCAAGAGCAAAAGCACCTTCTCGGCGCGAAATCCCAATCGAGTCTGCAGGAAGTTTCACATTCACAGCACGCGATCGTCGAAAAGTTGCAAGATGTGTCAACTTTGTCCTTGCCGAAATAACTGCTTCCTGGTTGTAAACTCGCTGTGATGCAGATAAAAATTCTGGGCTCCGCAGCCGGAGGTGGTTTTCCTCAGTGGAATTGTTCTTGCGCAAACTGCCGCGCCCTCAGAGCCGGCAATTTCAACGGCAAAGCACGCACACAGGCGGAAGTGGCTGTCTCGCACGACGGACGCTCATGGTCTCTCCTCGGCGCATCTCCTGATCTGCGCAGCCAAATCGAAGACACCCCCGAATTACATCCTCGCGAAGGCGTCCGCCAGTCGCCGATTTCAGGTGTATTACTTGCGAACGCTGACATCGATCACGTTCTCGGGCTTCTCCTGCTCCGCGAACTACAGCCCTTTCGCGTTCACGCCTCAGCCTCGGTCCGCCGCATTCTCCTCGAAGACAACTCCATGTTCGCGATGTTGCACCGAGTCCAAAATCAAGTCACATGGACCGACTTTGAGCCTGGGCAAGAGTTTTCTTTACGCAATGCTCAAGGAGAAGATTCCGGCTTAACTTGTCTCGCCCGATCGCTGAACGAGCACTATCCCGCCTACGTAGCTGCCGACCGCCGCTCGCAACTGGCGCAGTCCGAAGCGTCGCTTGGACTTTTCGTCGAATCGCGCGAGCCGAATTCAAAGTCGCAAGCGCGGCTTGCCTATCTGCCCGCAGTTCCGGCGCTGGATAATGCGCTTCTCCACGAACTGGAAAACACCGATCTGCTTCTCTTGGACGGCACGTTCTGGAGCGACGACGAACTGATTCGGGTACAGGGCAGTGGTCAGACCGCTCGACAGATGGGCCACATTCCCGTCGAAGAAACTCTGGCTAAGTTGGCGGGAGTGCGCCGCCCGCGTAAAATATTTCTACACATCAACAACACCAATCCCATGCTGGATGAGGCAAGCCCTCAATATCGCCAGGTGCGGAGCGCGGGCTGGGAAGTGGCGGAGGATGGATGGCAGTTCACCCTGTAGAAGCGGAAACTCAAGGCGCGCCTCTGCTCTCGCTCGACGAGTTGCGTGCTCAATTTCAAGCCATCGGCGAAGAACGGTATCATCACAAACATCCTTTCCATCTGCTAATGCACGATGGCAAGCTCAACCGCGGCCAGCTGCAGGCCTGGGCGCTGAACCGCTATTACTACCAGAGCATCATTCCGATCAAAGACTCGATCATCCTCTCCCGCGGTCCCGACCCAGTTTTTCGCCGCGCCTGGCGCAAGCGCGTAGTCGATCACGATGGCGACGCCACCAGCGAAGGCGGCATCAAGCGCTGGATCAAACTGGCAGAAGCTACAGGCCTTGATGCTGGACAGGTTCGCGCAGGCCGAGGCATTCTTCCAGCAACCCGCTTCGCCGTCAACGAATATCTCAACATCGTGCGCAGCCGATCATTGCTCGAAGCCGTAGCGTCGTCGCTTACTGAGCTGTTTTCTCCGAAGCTGATCACGCTTCGAGTCGACAAATTGCGCCAGCATTATCCCTGGCTCTCCGGTGGTCTGGACTATTTCGAAGCCAGGCTCTATCAAGCTCCGGAAGATTCCCAATTCGCGGTGAACTACGTCTACGACAACGCCAAGACTCGAGCCGAGCAGGATCTTGCCATGCAGGCGCTGCGTGACAAATGCGACATCCTCTGGGCGCAGCTCGACGCTCTCTACTTCGCCTACGTGCAGCCAGGATGGCCGCCACCGGGCGCGTTTCAGATCGAGGCAGGTTAGCGTGGCCGCTCCCGAAGATTCCAGCCAGCCGCGCCTGGCCGCCGGCTGCCGCTGGGGCGGCACGGAAGAGAATCGCGTGATTCTATTCCCCGAAGGAGCGATCAAGCTGCAGGGCACGGGCCGCCAGGTGCTCGAACGCTGCGACGGCCAAAGGAACTTCGGAGAGATCATCGGCGAACTGCAGAAACAGTTCACCGATGCTGATCCCGTCAAGATTCGCAGCGATATCGGCCTGTTTCTTGAGCAATTGCAACGTAAGCGGATCGTCGACTATTAGCCGTTATGATTCCCAACCCGCTCGCTCTCATCGCTGAAATCACCCACCGCTGCCCCTTGCACTGCGTTTATTGCTCGAATCCCGAGCAACTCACCGCAGTCAGCACGGAGCTTTCTACGTCCGAGTGGGTGGATGTTCTCCGTCAGGCAGGAAAGTTGGGAATGCTGCATGCGCACTTCACCGGCGGCGAACCCTTGGCACGTCCCGATTTAACTGAACTGATCGCCGCCGCACAGGCCGCCGGCCTTTACACCAACCTCATCACCTCGGGCGTTGGTCTAGGCGAGGCGCGATTGAAAGCGCTCGTGGACGCCGGACTCGATCACATCCAGATCAGCTTTCAGGATTCCCGCGAAGAGCCAGCCAACTGGATCGCTGGAGCCAAAGCGCACGCGCACAAGATCGAACTATCGCGCCTCATCCGCCAGCACAAGCTCGCATTTACAGTGAATCTGGTCATCCACCGGCAGAATATCGATCATCTGGAAGAGATGATCGCTTTCATCGAGCAGCTCGCGCCCGAGCGCATGGAGATTGCACACACGCAATACTACGGCTGGGCCCTGCGCAACCGTGCCGCCCTAATTCCTACGCGGGCGCAACTTGATAAAGCGGTCGAAACCGTAGCGTTCGCGGAGAAACGCTTGGCCGGACACATCCGCGTCGACTCGGTGGTTCCCGATTATTACGCCCGCTATCCGAAAGCCTGCATGGGCGGGTGGGGACGAAAATTGATGCTGATCAATCCGTCGGGCAGAGTTCTTCCCTGCCACGCCGCCGAAATCATTCCTGGACTGACTTTCGAAAACGTTCGCGAACAGTCCCTGGAATCGATCTGGCGGAACTCGCCTTCTTTCCAGAAATTTCGCGGAGAAGAATGGATGCCGCAACCATGCCGCACCTGTGAGCGCCGCGCCGAAGATTTCGGAGGATGCCGCTGCCAGGCGCTACTCCTCGCAGGCGATGCAACGGTCACCGATCCCGCCTGTTCGCTTGCCCCGGCGCATCATGTCGTACAAGCCGCATTGGAGCAAGCCAACTCGAATGACTCGATCTCGCAGCCGGTCTCAGCTTCCTCTTTCGTGCAATTACAACAGCGCTCCGCCGAGCTGTGGAGCTATCGAACGAACCCTGAATAACACGCTACCAGCGCACGCCGATTGTAATCGGCCTCACATCGGTTGTCGTTCCATTCGCCGATCCATGCATCAGCCGGAATTCCGCATAAAGCTCTACACCGCTCGGCATCTTGCGCGTAATGCCGGCGCCGACGCTCTCACCGAAATCGTTCTGGCTTGATTGTGTGAAATCGCCACTGATCGGAATACTCACATTGGGGCAGCCGATCCACCACTTATAGAACGTATTGCAAGGCGAACCCGGAACGGCAGTGTCGCCGCTCAAAGTACCGAAGCGGCGAAGGTAACTCCCGCCAAACAAAATGTAGCCACCCCAGTCCTTGGTGACGGGTATGTTGATAATTGGGCCGAGCGTTAAAGCAAGAAGGTAACTGGAAGCGCTCTGGGCCTGCGCCAACGCCAATGAAGATTGCCGCAGTGGAAGATCGGCAAAAAGAAAATCGCCGCGCAGGCCCAGATATTTATTGGCATTGCGCGTAGCCCCGGCGGTGGCGTCATAGCCGCCACCGCGAACGAACGTTTTGGTTGTACCGCTATCTAAATTCGCGCCCAGACCTGCGTTGAAGACCCACGGCTTATAGTTACGAGGTTTTACCCTCCGCCGCGGTGACGTTTCTTCCGTAGGTTCTTGTCCCGTGTCAGGTTGCTGCGCAGCGGGTTGTTGGGCGGCCGGAGGTGGAGTAGGCGTCTGGTCGGCAGGCGCTGTCTGTGAAACTCCAGTCGCTCCCAACAGCACCATCGAACTCAGCAACGCCAGTGCACTCGCGAACTTTCCAATCATCCATTCTCCTCCCCTTACCGGGCGTGGCGGCGGACCATAGCGCTCGGCATGGAAAGGCGCGTTGATAAAGGTTCCGCTATGATTCCTCGCAGAAAGGCCGTGCCTTGATTGCGGCGGGATCGAACCATATTACCAATTTTTGATGCGAAATTTTTTCCCCATGCCGCCCGGCTGGAGCTGGAAGATAACACGCGCGAGATGAGAAGGACGTGCCCCGACTCCAAGGGCTTACAGATTGTGGCTTAGAGCTTCAAGTTTCGGCCGGCTTGAGTTGCGCAAACGCGTCCCTGGCAGCCTCCCGGAGTTCATCGTAAGCCTTGGGGCCGTCCAGTCTGGCGGCGACGCGCAGTCGAGCAAGCCCGGGGGCGGGAATAAAACGAAATACACGAATGCAGCCGAGGCAAACGACAACAGCAATAGCGCGACAGCGAATATCCGCTTCATAGTGAGTCTCCCTAGATTGTGATATCTGGAAGCGGCGAAGCGTTCCGGCGAACAGTTTATCTCTGCAAGCCTGTAGTTGATGTGCCTCTTATAGGCGAAAAACCAGGGGGCCGAACCCCGACTACGCTGGGCGCTGGCCCCGTATGATAAAACTGAACTTCGATCTTCGAGACTGCTTTGCCGGGAATCCCTCCACACGAACGGTCAGGGCACGAGTCGGCACGTCGCGGAAGTGATCCTGCGCGCCGCGTCGCGCTGGTCGGCTTCGGCACGGTAGGCCAGGCTGTCGCCAAAATTCTGTGCCGGCGGTCCGACGGTCTGCTCCGCCTCACCCAGATCTGCAATCGAAACGTTGCGCTAAAGAAGCAGCCTTGGGTGCCGTCCGACGTGGTCTGGACTGAACACTTCAGCGATGTTCTGGCTTCCGACGCACAGATCGTTGTCGAGATGATCGGCGGCCTTTCGCCTGCCGAAGAGTGGGTGCGCGCTACACTTGCCGCCGGCAAATCCGTAGTCACTGCCAATAAACAGCTCATCGCCCGCCACGGTCGCGATCTGCTGCGCCTTGCGAGTGCCAACGGCTGCCAACTGGAGTACGGAGCATCGGTTGCCGGTGGCGTTCCCGTTCTTCCGGCTCTGCGCACAGGTTTGTGCGGTGATCATATCCATGGCATAGCGGGAATTCTCAACGGCACGTGCAACTACATCTTGAGCCGGATCGAAACCGATCGCGTACCGTTCAGCGAAGCGCTGGAGGAGGCTCAGGCCCGAGGTTACGCCGAAGCTGATGCCAGTGAAGACCTCGACGGTGGAGATGCCAGGGCCAAGCTCGCCATTCTTGCGCTGGCGGGTCTGCACGTTCAGGTTTCCCCCGAGAATATTCGCGCACGGACCATTCGCTCGATCGATGCCGTGGATTTTGACTACGCGGCCGAGTTGGGTTGCACGATCCGTCAGATCTCCCGAGCCGAAATGAAAGGGAGCACACTGTTTGCCGAAGTTGGCCCCACTCTGGTAGCTGCATCTTCTCCCTTTGGCCGTGTCCAGAGAAATTTGAATCTGGTTCTAACCTCAGGTGAATTCGCCGGAGATATTGCGTTCCTCGGCGCTGGAGCCGGCGGAGATCCCACCGCGGTTGCGGTGGTTTCAGATCTAATGTTTGTGGCGGAGAATCTTTCCGGAGGGCCGCGCGCGATTCATGTTCCACAAGTCAACCAGCCCAAGATAAGCCATGACTTTGAGACGCCCTGGTATTTGCGCTTTTGGGTGAAGGATCAGCCGGGCATTATCGCAAGCTTGGCGGCAATCTTATCGAATCACGAACTCAACATCGACTCCGTATTACAGAAACCCGGCTGTGACAAAAACGCGCTGCCCTTCGTGATTACGCTGGAACCCTGCCGGGATGAACATCTGCATCCTGCTCTGCAGCAGATGTCCGCGATGCCGTTCGCGCTCCGTCCCTGCCTCTGTTTACCTATATTGCGATAACAACCGGCAACGGCGAGCGAACCGAATCCCTGCCATTGCTGAGTGAGGAAACTGACGGCTCAGGAATCCAGTTCGAGCTACTTCCAGAACGGATTCTTCAAACCAGCGGGCGCCAGCGCACTCTTGCTCTTCGCTTCCGTACCTGAGTCATCAGAAATTTTTTCGTCGATCAGGCGGGAAGCGATCTTATTCATTTCCTCTTTTTCGCGATAGGCGTTATCCGACGCACGACTAGGATCTGAGTTCATGGTAAAACCTCAATAAACAATTACTTCCTAGTGTTATTCAATCACTAGAAACATCGGACGTGGAAGGCAAAATCTTGATGGGTGGAATCGAAAAAACAGGACTCGCCTAAACAACCCTCGCCTGTGGACCTTACCCGGCGACCTCCGCGCTCAACGGCCCCCAAAACCGTAAGACCGTCCGCGCACTCCTTCTACTACTTTCTGCAAAGCTGCTAGGATGTCTGTTTCATTCACTCATAACTTTTATCAAGGAATGTCTTCATGAAATACCGCAAGCTGGGACGCACTGGTTTTAATGTCAGCGATATCTCTTACGGCCTGTGGGGAATGAGCGGCTGGAGTGGCTCCGACGACACACAATCGCTCGACTCGCTTCAGCTCTCCGTCGACTCCGGCTGCAACTTTTTTGATACCGCCTGGGCCTATGGCGAGGGCAAGAGCGACGGTCTGTTAGGCGAGACCATGGCGCGCAATTCCAAAAAGCGCCTCTACGCCGCTTCCAAGATTCCTCCGAAAAACGACAAATGGCCAGCTTTGCCCAGCTACAAATACGAAGAGGTGTTCCCGCCGGACCATGTCCTCAGATACGCAGACCTGATCCGTAAGCAGCTTCGCGTCGACTCCATCGACGTGCTCCAGTTCCATGTCTGGGACGATGGCTGGACGAACAATCCTGATTTCCGTAATACGGTCGAGAAACTCAAGGATGGCGGCTGGATCAAGTATTTCGGCTTGAGCATCAATCGCTGGGAACCCGAAAACGGCATTAAAGCGCTGCACACTGGTCTGATTGACGTGGTGCAGGTGATCTACAACATCTTCGATCAAGCGCCCGAAGATGAACTTTTTCCCATCTGCCAGGAACTTAATATAGGCATCGTCGCGCGCGTGCCGCTGGACGAAGGCAGTCTCGGCGGAAAGATGACGCTTGAAACCCGCTTCCCCAAAGACGATTGGCGCTCGGGATACTTTGGGCCGGAGAATCTCCGCCCAACCATCGAGCGAGTCGAAAAGCTGAAGAAGATCGTACCCGCAGGAATGACCCTTCCAGAGATGGCCCTCCGCTTCATCCTGTCGCATCCCGCAGTCAGTACAACCATCGCTGGCATGCGCGACGCCCGGCATGTTCGAGAAAACATCGCGGCCAGCGACGCCGGTCCGCTCCCTTCGTCCTTGCTCGAGGAACTGAAGCAGCATCGCTGGGATCGCGTACCGACACCCTGGTCGGACTGACGCGTTTGCAATCTGCTGTACAATGCCGGATGCACGCCAAAAGCCACGCCAGGAGCCAGAAATGACGCGCTTTCCCATAATATCGATGTCAAAGATTTTCGCAGTCACGATTTCAGTCGTAGGCATTTTCTTCGTGATCTCTGCGCCAGCTTCCGCTCAAAAACTGGAGGCCGTTTTCAATGGCCACAGAATTATCTATCCCGAATCCAGCATTCCCCAACTCGGCCGCCATCATACGAACTATTTTTACGTCGATTCCGATCAGCCGGCGCCACAACCTCCGTCAGGCGTTGAAACGCCCGGCTCGGTGGCCTGCGTCTATCAATTGGTCAGCGGACCCACAGGCTGCCCCGTCTCCTCAAGCACCGCGGTTCCTACGGGTGGCTGGGGAGCGATTGCGATCGTCGATGCGGGGGACTATCCCAGTGCAGCCTCAGATCTCGCTGCATTTTCGAGCTACTATGGAATCCCGCCCGCTGATCTGACCGTGACCTGGCCCGGCAGCAAGAAGCCCCCGGTGTACTCCGGCTGGGAAACTGAAGAGGCACTCGACATTGAATGGGCGCACGCCATGGCGCCGCAAGCCAAGATTTATTTGGTGGAGTCCGTGCAGGTCAACACCGATCCTACCTGGGCTGCAGTTCAGCTCGCCGCCAAGCTGGTCGCAGAAGCTGGAGGCGGCGTAGTCAGCATGAGTTGGGGCGATCCCGAGCAAAGCCAGGAACTCTCCTGGGATAAATATTTCACCAACAACAAGGTCGTTTTCTTCGCAGCCGCGGGCGACGGCGGCTTGGGCGTGAGCATTTATCCCGGTGCGTCGCCGAACGTTGTGGCGGTCGGCGGGACATACTTTAACCGCGATCAGAACGGGGACTTCATTGACGAGGTCTATTACACCGGCGGCGGAGGTGGAGATCTTAGCCCCTATGAACCCCGTCCCGCCTATCAGAATGGCGTAGCGAACGTTGTCGGTACGCATCGCGGCTATCCCGATGTCGCTTCCGATTTCTGCTGCGCACCGATTTACCTGGACGGCGGCTGGTACTCGGTTGGCGGCACCAGCTGGGCCTCGCCGACTTTTGCCGGAATCGTGAATGCAGCCGGGCACAAAGCCAAAGGAAGCGTGGCTGAACTGACGAAAATGTACAACGAGCTCGCCAATCCCACCGAATACGCCGACGATTTCAACGACATTACGCAAGGCGCCCCGCAGTGCGCCGTCGGTTTTGACGAGTGCACCGGCATTGGCTCGGCCAAGACCTACGCGGGTAAGTGATCGTCTGCCAACACCAACAACCTTGTCACTCCTCGCCCGCGCGAAAGCGCGGGCGAGGAATCTGCTGTCAGCCGCTACGCGGATGTGATACACATCTGCTTGCCAGAACTCCTGCTGGAATTAGAAATCTCCCGCCCCTACGACTGCTGGTAGTATCTGCTACCCCTCTTCTACTCTCGTTAGTTCCGTGATGACGTTCTAACTTCTCCAGCCCGACACTCTATACCAATGAAAGCAAGTCTCCGCCGCCATCTACTAACCCTCACAGGACTCACATTCTTCTTTGCCACTAGCCTCTTTGCCCAAGACCCGCGTGGATCTTTGCGCGGCACCGTGCAGGATGCCACCGGCGCACGCATCTCCGCCGCGCAGGTGGTGGCACACTTGTCCGGCTCGTCGGTGCAACGCACCGCTACCAGCGAAGATCGCGGCGAGTTTCGTCTCGATGATCTCGCCCCCGGCACCTATCGTGTGGAAATAAGCGCAGAGGGATTTGCTCCAGCAGAGTCTGACGTGACCATTGCCGTCGCCAATGTGCGTGATATTACAGTCACGTTAAAACCTGCAGCCGTTCAACAAACAGTCGGCGTTCATGGAGTCACTTCTTCGATCACCACCGAAACGATTGACACCACCAGCGCGGTACGCGGAGGCGTGGTCGGCAGCCAGGACCTCGAAACCATGCCCCTGCCCGCGCGCAGTTTCGCCAACATCGCGTATCTCGTGCCCGGAACCGAGCCGGTCGAACCCTCCGATCCGACTAAGGCGCGAATCACCGCGGTTTCGACCGGCGGAAGCTCAGGTCTGAACAACGAGCTTTCGGTCGACGGCGCCGACAACTCCGACGATTGGATCGGCGGCTTCCTGCAGAATTTTTCTCCGGACGCAATCCAAGAATTCGCCGTACGCACCTCAAACGAAGACGCCGACACGGGATGGACAACGGCTGGCTCCGTCGTAATTACCACTAAGCACGGCACCAACGACTGGCACGGCGATGCCGCCTTCTACGAGCGCGCTGCCGCATTGAACGCGCGCTTTCCCATTGAAAATCCCCCCGAAACCTGCAGCAACGGAGTTTGCGTCCATAACCCGAAGCAGCCGTTCTCCCGCCAAAATTACATTGCAACCCTCGGCGGTCCCATCGTGAAGAACAAAGTTTGGTTCTTTACGTCATTCGAAGCTGTCCACGAAGACGCGAGCATCGCCTATAGTCCGGCCAGCACCACCCAGTTTGACGCGCTGGCGCAATTGGCGTCCGAGGGATTGATCACTGGCGTTCCTTCGATTTCCGTTCCGGCCACGGTCCCTATTCCTTTCCGCGACTACCTGAGTTCGCTGCGCTTCGACTGGGCGCAATCCTCGAAGTCGACCTGGTTCCTTCGCGCTTCGTCCGATTCGTATGTCACGCACAACGCTCTGGTCGAGCAAGGCACGCTGCCGTCGACCGGACTGCTCACTCACAACAACTACTGGAACGTGGCGCTCAGCAATACGTACACTTTCAATCCGAACTGGCTCGGCAATTTCGTATTCGACGCGAGTTTGTTGCATCTCACGCAAACCCGCAACTCGGATCTCGGATTCGCGCTGGCCTTCCCGTTCAGTTCCACCGCGCTGACAATCTCCGGCTTCGAGACCTTCGGCGACAATCAATTTGCTACGCCAATCACTCTTTTTCCCGATCTCCGCAACCAGGATAAATATCAGTTCCGCTACGACCTGAGTCATGTGATCCGTGACCACGCTCTCAAGTTCGGGGTGGATTTTATCCACGAACCGGTGTTGAGCGGAGATTTTGCCTCGACGGCTGAGACCCTTGCCAAGTATGTGAACAACCCGGCCTTTTACGTGCAAAACCCAGGCGCGTTCGGAACTTTCGCTCCCATGTGCCTTGGCGCGGCTCCTACCGATGGTTCGACCTGTACCTACACCCCCGCAAGCAACGGCAGCTTCTCGCAGAACGTACAACGTCTCGCTCTCTATGCCGAAGATTCGTGGAGAGTGACGCACCAGCTCACGTTCAACTATGGTCTCCGCTATCAAACCACGTGGGGATTGTTCACAGGTTCGGGACGCAGCCAGGACGAGAACGCCGGGTTTACGACCTTGCGCACGTTACAAATTCCGATTTCGCCCAGTGCGCCGCAGGATTACCGCAAGCAAATCGCGCCTCGTCTCGGGTTCGCCTACGCACCCGGCAGCAGCGGAAAAACCGTCATCCGCGCCGGTTTCGGCCTCTATTACGACGATCTGGCCCAGAATGGTTGGGCAACTGCCTTTCAAGGAGTCAACAACTCGAACTTCACGACGGGAACTTGCAGCCTTGTTGGCGGTCCGGGTGCATACGCGCTCTCCGGGTCGGGCTGCTTGATTGGCGGCGCAGCGGCTACCGGCAATCTGATCGGCTCGCCCTACAAAACTCCCTACTCCATTCACACCACTGGCGGAGTTCAGCACGCGTTCAACGACCACTGGCTGGTGAGCGCCGACTACGTGCATGAGCAGGGCAACCACGGATACCGCGGGTTCCCCTACTCCGGCGGCGCCAATCTTTTCACTCCGCTCATTCCCACAAGTGATCCTGATTACGCCACCGATCAGGCGAATGTCGTGCCGAACATCAATCTGTTCGCTTCCGACAATCGTTCCAGCTACAACGGATTGATGCTGCACCTGCAAGGCAACATGCGCCGCTTCGATCTGGTGGCGAACTACACGCTTTCCAAAGCGCAAACGTGGGGATGCCTGCTCGGCGAGTTATTCGACTACGTCGATGGCGTTTGCCCGAACCAGCCCGGGACGGCGAACGCCGGATTCCTCAATGCTTTCGGACAAGGCGATTACGGCCCGTCCGGCGAGGATGTGCGGCACCGCGTCGTCCTCGCAGGCATTGTGCATATTCCCGGCGGTTTCGAACTGAGCACAATCAATCAGATTGAAAGCGCGCGCCCCATCACGATTACGAATTCCGACAACACCGACCGTATCTACGTCAACGGCGTCTATAGCAGCCTCGATGAGTTCCGCGGCACGCCCTACATTCAGTCCGACCTGCGCGTCACCCGTCCCATCAAAGTGAATGAGCGTTGGCAGATCGATCCGTTCATTGAGTTCTTCAATTTATTCGACCGCAACAATCCTGGCGCGAACTTTGCCGTGAATGTCGTCCAGCTTCCGGTTCCCGCGCCGCAGATGCAACCCAACGCACAGGGCATCACCAACGTGACGAGCATTTGCACCAATGCCGACTGCTCGCAAACTTCGCCCATCACCAGCCTTAAGCAACTTGAAATCCCCGAAGGGGCGTTGGGAGACTTCTTCGGCCCGGGAACAACGGTAGGAATCCCATTCGCCGCGCAAATTGGTGTGCGCGTAACCTTCTAGGGGTCAGCTTTCAGAACCGCTGCGTGCCCGCGATGACCGGAACGCTCCACTCATGAATCGGACGCACATTGCCGCAATCGAGGCAGCGTGTCTGGTCAAATCGCGAGCCGCAATGCGGGCAAACGGCGCCTGTCTGAAACGTATCGAACGGCTGGCCGCATTGCGAGCATCTCCAATAATCCCCTATCGGGGGAGACATCTTGCAGACGGGACAAGAAAAACTCTCGCGCCGCGGCAACTTCGCGAACTGCGCAAGTGCTCGCGCCTGTTGCAGCCCCGCCCACGAATTGATCATCACGAAAACCGCGATCGCACCGAGCCAGATATCCTGAGCCTTCATCGCAAGGATGATGAAACCGGCCGCTCCAAGCAGACCGATGATCGCGGCCGTCATCAGGCTGCGCGCCCGGCCCATCACAAACCAAAGCAATGATCGCAGAATCTGCCCGCCATCCAGCGGGTAAATGGGAAGAATATTGAAGATGAGCAACCAGAAATTGATGGCCCAGATCGAGCGCAGCAACTCGTGCAAGTTGGGCATAACCTGCCACAACCCAGCCGCGTGGCCGCCAACGCCCAGCCCGTATAGGACTGCGATCAGCGCCACATTCACCAGCGGTCCCGCCGCGATACTCCATAAAGTCGCTCCCGGCCTCTGCGGAGGATTCACATATGCCACTCCTCCCAACGGCCACAGCACGATGTGATCCGCGGTCCCGCCCACCTGCCGGCATGCGAGTGCATGACCGAACTCATGCAGCGTCACGATCAGGAACAGCGCCAGATACTCAAGCACATTCCAGGCGACGGAGGAATACATTCCCTTCCGGCTGTTGATCTCATAGACCGCCACCAGAAACCAGGACCAGTGAAGGAAAACATCGATTCCAGAAAAACGGAAAAGGTGGATCGAACCGTGACGTCCGCTGGGCATTTGGAGAGTTTACCGCACCAGCAGCTCGGTGGCGGCGTGCACGCGCAGAAGGAGGTGGGTATAGGTCATGGCAATAGTGACAAAGGTAGCGGCGACCCAAAGTGCAGAATTTCGCCAACGCGCGCTGGGCGGAATCTGCCGGCTTTCCGACCACGCCAGCAACCTCGAAACTCGCGCATTAAGAGACTCGGCAGGGCTGTGAACGAGCGAAGTAGCCAGTTCTCCGGGCGATGCAAGTGGAGCCAGGCGCGAAAGTTTTATCACAGCCGCTGCCAAATCCAGCGCTTCAACTGCGCTCGAAACTGCCCCGTCGTCGGCCGCCATCTCTGTCGCTTCGCGCCACGCACATTCGAGCTTCGCCATGCCCGGAAATGCGGCAAATCGCAAAAATAATTTCCGCAAATTATCGCGGCGGAGCACATGCACCAACTCATGACGCAACGCAGTCTGCAACTCCGATTCGCTCAGGACCTGCTCGGCCGTGCTCGAAAGCCACACGCGGGCGCGCAAAACTCCGGCTGCGGTGAGCGGAGGTGCAACGGCAGTTGTTCGCAGAACCGCAATGTCTCTGCTGAATCCGGCCGGATGGTTTAGCGCGCTTGCGCCAATCGACCATCGCGCGGCAGCCTGCGAAATGCGGTGCACTGCCGTCGCCGCATTCCACAATCCCGCCACTATCACCGCCAGACCGCCAAGAGACAAAACCGGCAGCCACGTCCCGATCTGCTCGTTTAGGGAGCGCGGCTCGAAGACCACGAAGGATGGCGCTGCAAACAACAATGTAATCAGGATTGCCAGCACCAACGGGCTGATGCGCAGGGAAAAAAGAAGATCGGAGCCAATCCGAGGCGGGCGCTTCTGCGCATAATGCCAGAGCCTTGGCGATATCAGAATCACGGCTGTGGAGCCTACGAGATAGACCAGGAAGAAACTCGCAAAACAAATTGCGAGTCCGCGCAGAGCGTACACTTAGGGATTCTCCTTGCGGCCCGTTGTCCGCTTCGCAATGTTTCTCTGCAACTCGCGGCGCTTGTCTTCCACCAGCCGGCTCAGATCGTCAAGCAGCTGTCCATCTTTCTCGCTCAGAATCTCCACCAGCAGGGAAAGCGGCAGAGTGGAAGCCGGGCTGGCATCCAGCAACTGACGAAAAGTCTGGCTGGTCACCTCTCGCTGTAGCTGTTCCCGGCTTAAGCGTGTGGTATAGCGGAATGCACGGCCTTCCTCCGAACGCGCCAGCAAGCCCTTCTTATAGAGGCGGTCGAGAGTCGTCATCACTGTCGTGTAGGCCAGATCGTGGCAAGAGGCCTCCACCATTTCGCGCACGGTGGTACTCCCGCGCAACCAGAGCTCGTCAAGGATGCGTTGCTCCAGCGGCCCCAACTGCCGCACGCTACTGCGAAAAGGATGAAATATGCCCTGCATTGTCGAATGAAGTTGAGGTTTAGTTTTGCACAGGTTTCAAAGTTTGAAACTTTGCCCCCAAGAAAGCTGGGGCCGCCCCCAAAACTCTCCAACGTGCCGCAGAAAAGAAAGACCTGGGGTGGGAAACGGGAATCGAACCCGCAACCGTCGGAGCCACAGTCCGGTGCTCTGCCAGTTGAGCTATTCCCACCGCCTTGCTGATTATAGCAACTGAGATTGGCCCACCGTAAGGCTGCCTGACGTTTTACTCTCGCCCTAAATTCTGCGCTAGGAGAGCAACTTGAGTTTCAACTCGGGAAATCCTCTCATTGTCTGTGGATAACTCCTCGCATTCCTGTAACGGATGTCCTAGCCCAGCACAATCTTCTCCCTTTACCGTGGGGCGGGCTATACGTCGAGCCGAGGAGAAGCTCTCCGTGACAACTAGGCCTTATCGAACCTGTGGAATGCCGCAGATCACAATCCTGATTGCATTTCTGGCATTGTCGCATATTGCGTCCCGTGCGGCAGTATCCGAGATCCGCAAGGATTTTCTCAATAACACTTCCCTGCTGCCAGCCAGTCCCATCATGTCTGCGCCAGCGTCCGACGCCAGCTACATGATTTGCGTCACCGCAGGGAGCGTGGAAGGCGCCGCCCCCACAGCGATTCTGCGCTGGGTCGACGAAAATGCGCAGTTCCGGAACTTCTCCTTTCCCCAGGTGAACGGTGTTCCCAATGGCTGCAATCTGATCCGCAACCAGGCTGGCACCGCCCCCACCGTTGAAACCGACGGTTCCTATAGTGGCTCGTATAATCTCTTCGTCTACGGTTTGGGCTTCTGGCCGGTCGGCAACCAGGCACAGGGCGGGCTTACCGAGCCCGTAGGTTACGCCACGAGCGGAATGAACGGGGGCTGGGAGTTTTCATTTCCCGGCTTTCCCTGGCTTTTTGCCATCATCTCCACGAACAACTGCAAGTGGCAACTCTCCGCCGGGTCTGCCGGCACGTTGTCCGGCTCCGGATCGGATGTTTTTACGTCTTACGGTAACGGCTTCGGCGTGTTCACGAGCCAAACCAGCGGATGTACCTACTCTCTGATCGCATTGCAGTTCAGCACCCCGAAGTCGGGAGCAGGCCCGCTGACCGATTATGAATACAATCTGCTCGACTGGAGAGACGCGACCTATCCCAAACTGGAAACTGTCTTCACGGCGGGCAGCAACGGAGCCAATATTCTGCTCGCCAGCAACATCGCCGAGCGGCAGAATAATGGCATCATCAGCGAGGAATTTCTCGCATCCTGGAGCAATCAAACAACTGCCCCCTGCGCGGCGTCGCTACTGGGCGAACCCTCCGGCGAGCCGAGCAGTTGCGTGTCATCGGTTTTTGTTGCTCCACTGAGCCCACTGCAGATCCTCACCTACAACGCTCCCGGTCAGAAATGGGGAACTTCGCCGGCATACAGCGCGGAGGTGGATGTCATTCAGTTCTAATGAAAGCGAAGCAGGAAATTCAACGCCGCCGAAGAATCTGTACCGCCAATAGCAGTGCCGTCGCCCCTAGCGCCGCGAGAACTATCTTCCTCGCGGCAGCCAATCGCTTTTGTTTTTCCGGAGGCAGGCTACCCGCCAGAGAGTCAAGGACGATCAGCCCAATGTAGAGGTCGATGCCGGCGAAGATGGTCCACCACACCCCGTCATCCTACAGCAAAAATCAGGAGGGAGAAGGAGACCGGAAGCCAGACGGAGTCGGTCGACGGCACTTCTTATCCCCGGCCCACGCCCACGTACTCAAATCCCATGGCACGCAGGCGGACTGCATCCAGCAGGTTCTTGGTATCCACAATGATCGGCTTCTTCAGCAGATGCTTGATGCGATCGAAGTCCAGCGCGCGAAACTCAGGCCAGCCGGTTCCGACGACTAACGCATCCACGCCTTCGGCCACCGCGTAGGCCGAGTCGCAATAACGCACCGAGCCATTCAGCCGGGTTTTGGCATCGGACAACGCAACTGGGTCATAGGCTCGCACCCGCGCCCCTTTCGATACCAGCGTCTCTGCCAGCCGTATCGCCGAGGAACCCGCTACTGAATTCGTATTCGGTTTGAAAGCTAATCCTAGAATGCCCACGTCTTTGTTTTCCACGGAATTCAGGACCATCGCGATCTTATCCAGCAGGCGATCGGCCAGCGTATGGTTTACCTCTCGCGCCGCGCTCAAAACCTTCAAAGAAACGCCATTCGCCCGCGCCAACTCGCCGAGAGAATCCATGTCCGACTCGGCAAATACCCCGCCCATCCCAGCTCCCGGCTGCAAACAGCGAGGAGCGATCTTTTTATCGAGTCCAAGAGCCAAAGCCAGATTCACCGCATCGGCCCCGACCCGCTCGCACAGCGCCGCTACTTCATTAATGAACGAAATCTTGGTAGCCACGAAAGCGGTCGCCGCTTCTCGCACCAGTTCCGCAGTAGCTTGGTTGGTCACGATCACGGGCACGCCGCGCATCACCAGCGGGTGAAAAATCTGCTTGAGAATCTGAACTGCCTCGTTTGAATTGGAACCCAGGATCAAACGGTCCGGCCAGTTGAAGTCTTCTACGGCACAACCATCGGTGAAGAACATCGGTTGCGAAACGATCGTTCCCTGCAACCCCGCATCTTTCAGGCTCTTTTCTAACGCGGAAGCCGTGCCTACGGCGACTGGCGTGACGATGGTCAGGATCGGCGGCTTCGGCGCCAGGCGCGCGATGCGCATCACCACATCGGACAGTGCATCCGCGCCATCCTCTGCCAAGAAGATAACCTGCGCTTTGCGCGCGAAGGATTCAATATCTGTCGAGTACGCCAACCGTCCGGCCCGCACATTCCGGCGTATGATTTCCTTCAGATTTTTCTCGAAAAAGGGGATGTTCCCCTGCGCCATCTCAACCATTCGCGTGCGGTCGGGGTGACAACAGGAAACCGGAGTGCCAAAATCCGCCAGACAGGCTGATATCACTGTTCCGAGAAAACCCGAACCATATACGCCAATCTGCATTCGCGCCTTGGCTTTCTGAAAACCGCGTCCGAAGCGGCAATTGACGCGGGTTTCGCACTTCCCTTGTTTTCTTGTTTACAGGGCACGACGGGGCAGCGCAACGCACGGAGGGGAAATGTACCAGGGGCCATCGAGGACAGCCCTGAGTAACGTAATATGACGGTAATCTGGCGCAGGGTTACCGCGGAACCAGTGTCGCGCCGAGAGGGAGAGCAGCCAGATCGACCCAGCAGTTTGGCGTTTCTTCCCGCACAAAAACCAGCCGGTCCAGCAGAATCGCACGCGTGCCCGAATAGCGCTTCCAGCGTTCGCGGGCAATTTCCAAGGCTCGCCCGGCTTCGTGCTCGGTCGGCATTTTCACGACGGTCAGGTGCGGGATATAGGGCCACTCCTCACTGAAGGCTAGAATCCGCGTATTGAGCTGGTCATGCAATTGCTGGAGTCGTGAGGCCGCGCGCCCTACACGGATGTAAACCGTCGGGGTGGTTGGCGCAAACGAATCCATTTCGCCAAGCCTTATTTCAAAAGGTTCCGTCTGGCTGCATATCTGCCCTAGGATCTGCAATGCAGCAGATTCGCTTCCCTGCAAAGGCCGTGGCGGTAGAAGGGTGAGATGCGCCGAGAGATGGGGCAATGCAGGATGCAGCTCCCGACGGAGGTTCTCAACGAAGTCTCCTACTGGACTATTCACGTAGGCGACCAAGGCATACCGCGCGCTCGGCATATTCCAGTGAAAAATTATAGCTCGGTTCCCTCGTTTATAATCGGAGGAGTCGCAGTCGCGAACGGCGGTTGTTGACGAAGTCGTTTCTAATCCTGTCGGGGCGTAGCGCAGCCTGGTAGCGCACCTGCCTTGGGCGCAGGGGGTCGTTGGTTCAAATCCAATCGCCCCGACCAATATTCCCGCCCTTTTTGCTCGCGAGCCCTCCGGCGAACACATCCTTCACTTTTGAGCCGCTGTGTGGGACATTCGGGATTCTCACCGGAGTCTTGAAGGTACTTTGAATCATCCATTGCATGCGTAGCTTGCCTCTCCGTGAAATGCACCAGGTTTTACGGCTAGGCGAAGGAAGGACCGTACCGTGCCCATCCTTCTGATATGGGACATGACTCTAGCCTTTGGTTTTCTTGCCTAGGGCTTTCGGAGGATACACAGTCTTGACTTATTTCAGGAAATCACGGAACGATGACCGCAGCGCCATCGATCGCATCATTCCTCACCGCAGCAAGCGCCTCATTGGCGTGATCCAGCGAGAATACCGTCACCTTCGGCTGCAGGTGAATGTCAGCGGCGATCTTCAGAAAATCGCGCGCGTCTGACCGCGTCATATTGGCTACACTGCGAAGCTGGCGTTCGCCCCAGAGCAGCTTGTCGTAGTCGAATTGTGGAATGCGGTCGAGGTGAATGGCGTTGATCGCTACCACTCCACCTTTTCGCAGGCTTGCAAGTGCGGCGATCACCACGTCCCCGCTCGGAGCAAAAGTCACGGCGCGGTCGAGTTCGACCGGAGGCTTGTCGGTCTCGCTGCCCACCCATTTGGCGCCGAGAGATTCGGCCAGCTTTCGGTGCGACGCACCGCGCGTGGAGACATACACCTCGCACTTCCATGAGTGCAGAACGGCGATTGCCAGATGTGCCGAGGCGCCAAAGCCGAACAGTCCGACCTTGTCACCCCGCTCCACACCCGCAACTCGCAGGCTGCGGAAACCAATTATTCCTGCGCAGAGCAGAGGTGCAGCGTGCAGATCATCCAGTTCCGGGGGAAGGAGGAGGGCAAAATCGCGGCGCGCGGCAGCATATTCGGCGTATCCGCCGTCGATGGTGTATCCGGTGAAGACGGGCGCATCGCAGAGATTCTCGAACCCGCGCTTGCAATATGGGCAGGTTCCGTCAATTCCGCCGATCCAGGAAACACCGACTCGCGTGCCGAGCGGCAACTCGGCTGTCGCGCCTTCCACAACATCTCCAACGATCTGGTGCCCGGGGGTCAGCGGCTGCTTTCGCGGCGGCAGTTCGCCTTCGACGATGTGGAGGTCGGTGCGGCAGACGCCGCAGGCGCGGACGCGAAGAAGAACTTCACCAGCCGCGGGCTTAGGTTGAGGCACGTCTTCGATTTCAAGAGGCTCCTTCGGGCTTTTTAGAATGGCGGTTTTCACCCGGTCTGTTCCTGTATTCGCAGTGTGATACATGATCGCGAATATTTAGGATACTACCCACGGTCGTTCCCTATGACCGAGCGTCATGAAAAATGGCAATCCCGACAAAGGGATTGCCCAACCCGCACTCTTTCAATGGAAAAGCTAGCACGTACCTACTGGGCAGGTCAGACCCACACAAGTCGGATGGCAAGTTGCTCCCGCAGTGCATAAAGAGCTGGGGACGATACAACCCGGGAGCGTGCTGGCTCCGCCCGCCGCTCGTTCCATGGTGGGATCGTCCAAATCACGCAGAGTAATTTTCTTAACCTCAATCTTCTTCGACTTCTTCACGGAACGTCTCCTTTTGCGAACAATTCGGATTCGGCCGCTCAGAGGAGCGAAAACCGAACGTCAAGGGAATGGTGCTGTAATTGGAGAAAACGTTTCAGTTCCCCTTGGAAGGGAAACGATGGGTCGAGGAAAAGAAGAGGAATGTTCTAACCGAGGAGCGCGTCTGGCGCCACGATGGCATCTGCCAAGTCCCGAAGGAACATCGCGACGCGGGCTCCATCCACAACGCGATGATCGGATGACAAGGTTAGCGTCATGACCGGTCGCACCGCCGGTTTTCCTTCAATGGCAACGATCCGGTCGGTGATGCTGCCCACCGCCAAAATCGCCGCTTGTGGAGGCGTGATGATCGCGCTGAAAGAATCGACCTCATACATGCCGAGGTTGCTGATGGTAAATGTGGCATCAGCGATGTCCGCGGGACGAAGCTTGCCCGCGTGGGCGCGTTCGGCTACGTCACGGCGTTGCCTGGCAATTTCCGCGAGGCTGGCCGTGTTCGCGTTTGGGATGACTGCAACAACTACTCCATCATTGACGGCAATGGCGACGCCCATGTTCACCCGATCGTGAAGACGAATGCCCTCGCTAGTCCAACTTGCATTCAGGCGCGGATGCTTGGGCAGGACTCGAGCCGTCAGGGCGATTAAGAGATCGGTATGCGTAACCCGGATCTGATGGGCACGTTCAATCTCAACAGCGATTTCCTGCCGATACTGCTTGAGTGACGTGGCATCGATCTCTCGTGACAGGAAAAAGTGAGGAACGGTGGTCCAGCTTAGCGTAGTGCGTTCCGCCATGAGCCGACCGACAGTGCTGAGTAGCTCGAGATCTGAGGATTCTTTTCGACCGGAAACGCTAGCTGATGGAGCGGCTGCCGCTAGCACATCTGAGGCAAGAATTTCGCCGCCCGGTCCAGAGCCGCGTACCCTCGTGATTTCCAGTCCTAATTCTTTCGCGAGTCGGCGCGCTTTTGGAGAAATGCGAACACTCTGAACAGCGGCAGACTCCTCCGCATTCACTAACGGCGGAACGGTACGCGATTCCGCTTTGGGCTGAGATCCGGCTCGCGCCGTCGGCCCGACTGCTGCAGATGCAGTCTCCGCTGGCGGTTCTTCACCGGGCGCTACGATCCACGCGATGGTCTGTCCAACAGGAATATCGGCTCCAACTGCACCGCTAACTCCAGCAAGCACGCCATCGGCCGGCGACTCAACTTCCATCACCGCTTTGTCGGTTTCAATTTCGAGAAGTGGCTCGCCTTTGCTGACACGCTCGCCCTCCTTCTTCCGCCAAGCGATAAGCTTGCCGGTCTCCTGCGCCATCTCGAGTGCGGGCATCACCACGCTGAAGGCCATAGTGTCTTATGGGGGGAAGGGCAGGTATGGCCCTCAGCCCGAAACTCCGACCCGCTCATGTTTCGCGCTGGCTTCGATCATATCGAGCACACGTTCGCTGGGCGGAGCTTCAGATTCGCGCGTGGTGGGCAGCGGCCCATTCACAGTGAAATAGTGCGCGCCGGCAACCAGCAATTCTTCTGCCGGGAAGCGCGTAATGACTTCGTGCCCAGTCGGCGTGACCACGATCTCTTCTTCAATGCGCGCAGCGCTCCAGCCGTCGGTCGAAGGCCAGAAAGTTTCCAGCGCAAAGACCATGCCGGGTTCGATCGTGACTGGATGCTCAAACGAAACCAGGCGGCTGATCACCGGCTTCTCCCAGATGGCGAGGCCGATTCCGTGACCGTATTGCAGTGCGAAGCACGCTTCTTCGCTGGGAAAGCCGAATTCTTGCGCCTTTGGCCAGACAGCCGCAATTTCCGCAGTCGTGCGGCCGGGACGAACTAATTCGATGGCCGCATCGAGATAGTCACGACAGCGCTTGTAGGCGTCGACCATCGCGTGTGACGCGTAACCAATCGTGAAGCACCGGTAGTAGCAGGTGCGATATCCCATATAGGAGTGCAGGATGTCGTAATACACAGGATCGCCGGGACGCAGCACGCGATCAGAAAACACATGGGGATGCGGATTGCAGCGCTCGCCGGAAATGGCGTTGACTGCTTCGACGTACTCCGAGCCCAGATCGTAGAGGACTTTGCTGACGAGGCCGACCGCTTCGTTCTCGCGCAGGCCCGGCTTCATGGCGCGGTAAAGCTCATCGTAGGCGGCGTCGACCATCATCGCCGACGTGTTGAGGAGCGAGATTTCGTCCTGTGTCTTGATAACGCGCGCTTCCGACATCAACTGCTGGCCGTCAACGACCTTGATTCCTTCTTTCTGCAGTGCAAAGAGAACGGGGAGTTCGATGATGTCGATGCCGACAGGCTCTCTGTGCAGGCCGCGCATTTCAAGCTCGATGCGAATTTTTTTGGCAACGTCTTCCGCGCGGCCCATCTCCGGCGTCATCGCTCCGCGGAGCATGGAGATTCCGGGTCGTGAGCGATCCCCGAGCCATGGGCAGTTTAGTTGATGATGTTTGGCGGCAGAGCCGAAGTCCCAGAGAATCGGTTCGTCGTTCTGCGGGAGGAGCGTGAAGCGATTCGCTTTGTCCTGCGCCCATGTGCCGATGTGGGTGGCCGTGAGATAGCGCACGTTGTTCATGTCGAAGCAGAGCAACGCGCCCATCTCCGATTTCGCCAACAGTGCCTTCGCCTTCGCGAGGCGCTCGCGACGCAGCCGGTCAAAGTCGATTCGGTTTTCCCAATCGACTGCCATGCTTCCATGAGTTTTGAGTGCCATAGAAAAACTCCTTAACCACGAAGGACACTAAGGTACACCAAGGAAAACCCAGCGCTCCTTCGTGTAACTTCGTTTGCTTCGTGGTTCATTTGCTCTTTCCGCAGAGCTCTCTGGCTGTTTCGAATACGCTTTGCTCCGTCGGGACGGTTACATCTTCAAGTGGCGGTGAAAATGGAATCGGCACGTGCATCGCGCCCATTCGTTTCACGGGCGCATCCAGATCGTAGAATGCACCTTCTGCTATTACCGCTGCAAGCTCCGCGGTCACGCCGTAGCGGCCGTAGCCCTCGTCGAGCACGATTACGCGCGACGTTTTCTTCGCCGAGTCGATCAACGTCTTTTCGTCAAGCGGCCAGGTCGTGCGTGGATCGACCACCTCTGCGCTGATGCTGTCTTTCTCGAGCAGGTCCGCCGCGCCCAGCGCCACCTGCACCATGCTGCTGGTCGCAACCAACGTGATGTCCTCGCCTTCGCGTTTCACATCGGCCAGGCCCAAAGGAATGGTGTAGTCGTCCTCGGGAACCGGCCCTTTTAATTTGTACATCATCTTGTCTTCGAAGAAGACCACCGGATTCTCGTCGCGAATCGCGGACTTCAGCAAACCTTTCGCGTCATACGGTGTCGAGGGCAGAACAACTTTGAGGCCTGGCACATGGCTGAACCACGCGTGCAGCGATTGTGAGTGCTGCGCTCCCGATCGCCGGCTTGCGCCCAGTGTCGTACGCATGACCATGGGAACTTTCCAATGCCCACCGGACATGTAGTGCGCTTTCGCCGCCTGATTGACCATCTGATCCATGGTGAGCGTGATGAAGTCGCCAAACATAATGTCGACGACGGGACGCATGCCCGCCATCGCCGCTCCCACACCGATACCGGTGAATCCGGCTTCAGAGATAGGAGTGTCAACTACGCGCTTCGGGCCGAATTCTTCAACCAGCCCCGAAAGAACCTTGAAGGGGGTGCCGGCTTCCGCCACATCCTCCCCGAGGATGCAAACGCGAGAATCACGGCGCATTTCTTCCGCTAGCGCTTCCCGCACCGCCTGCGCAAATGTAAGTTCGCGTTCAGGCATAAACATCCTGGTCGACTTCATTCACCTCGGGATAAGGAGCATCAATCGCGAACTTCACCGCCGCTTCGATCGCCTGACGCACTTCCTGAGAGATTTTTTCCAGCGCAGGAGCGTCAGCGTGGCCTTCGCCGATCAGCCATTTGCCTAACAGGGCGATGGGATCGCGCTCCGCTCTCCAGAGACCTTCCTCCTGCTTAGAGCGGTAGTATTCGCGGTTTATATCGCCTACATGGTGGCCGCTGTAGCGGTATGTGTCGCACTGCAGAAACGCGGGCCCGCCGCCGGAACGCGCGCGGTCGACCAATTGCGAGGCAATGGCATGAACGGCACGCACATCCTGCCCGTCGACCTTTGTTGCTTCAATTCCGAAGGCCAATGCACGTGCGAGAATCGTTCCTGCCGTGGTTTCCCGATAGTGGGTGTACTCGTTGTACTCATTGTTCTCGCAAATGTAGATGACAGGCAGCTTCCACAACTGCGCCATATTCATGACTTCGTAGAGCGAGCCCTGGCCGAGCGCGCCTTCGCCGAAGAAACAGACTGCAACGCGATCGGTCACAAGATTCTTGGCGGCAAAGGCCGCGCCGGTTGCGATGCCCACACTGCCGCCTACAATGGCGTTGGCTCCCAGATTCCCGGTTGCCGGATCGGCAATGTGCATCGAGCCGCCTTTGCCGCGGCAATAACCGGCCTCTTTCCCTAAGAGCTCCGCGAACATGCGGTCTGGGGATGCGCCTTTGGCAAGGCAATGCCCATGCCCACGATGCGTGCTGGTAATGTAGTCATCGAGGCGCAAGGCTTGGCAGATTCCAACGGCAACGGCTTCCTCGCCGCTGTACAAATGCGCGAGTCCGGGCATCAGAGCGCGCGTATAAAGCTCATTCACCTGTTCTTCGAACAAGCGAATGGTTACCATCTGCCGATATGCGCGCAGCCATTTTTCTTCTTCGGCGCCCTGTTGCCGGCCGATTTCCGGCCTAGAGGTCGCAGTCGTCATACCTTTTTCCCGCCCCTGGTCACTGGAGTTGAGACTCCAGACATTGCAGCTAATACATCGAACATGCAGGCGAAGTCGTACCTAGTCCAGCCCATGCCGCGCGCGGCCGTCAGAAATTCGTTGCTGGCTGCCGTGGTGGGCAGCGGCACATCGAGTTGACGTCCCAATTCCATCGCCAACACCATATCTTTCTGCATCATGTTGACGTCGAACCAGGCTTCTTCCGGTTGCTGCAGAACGAACGGCCCGCGGTACTGAATCATGGGAGAAGCAACAGCGCTGTGGGTAAGAACATCGACCGCCGTCTCCCGCGAGATTCCACTTTTCTCCGCCAGCAATACGCCCTCGGAAAATGCAAGCATCTGAACAGCTAGGCTTAGGTTCACGGCAATTTTCATCGAGAGCGCGAGGCCGTTATCGCCAACGTGAGTCACTTTCGGACCGATATCGAGCAGGATCGGCTTCACTTTTTCAAATGTTTCAGCGCGTCCACCCACCATCACTGACAGTTTCCCTTCCTGCAATGTGATGACGCTGCCGGAGACTGGCGAGTCGACCATGTCCGCGCCTTTCTCGCGCACCTTGGCGGCGAGCGTGCGGCTCACATTGGGGCTGATGGTGCTCATGTCGATGAATATTTTCCCAGCGCTCAACCCTGCGAGCATTCCATCGGAGCCTTCGGTGATCGCCGCAGTAGCGGCGGCGTTGGTGACCATGGCAAAAACGAGATCAGCAGAAGTGGCTACTTCGCGCGGCGAATCCGCCCACTTCATTCCCTTTTCCACCAGCCAGTGCGCCTTGGCACGCGTGCGGTTGAAACCCGTCACCGTGTGGCCTTTGCCGAGCAGCCGATTGACCATCTGGCTGCCCATTACCCCCAAACCGATGAATCCGAGTTTTGCCATCCGCTGCAAATCCTCCGCAAAACTACATCAGACCGCGTCTCGAAGCTGAGACTACGAACCAACCTTAGAAGCCGCCGGCGCACGTTTCCCGTGAGATGACAATGGAACGACGGCTGGAGCCTTTGAATCTTCGCGCACCTGTTCCAAATGCGAACGCATCGCGCTGCGAGCCATCTCCGGATCGTGCCTCTCAACCGCGGCCAGAATCCGCTTGTGGTGAATCTGCCCACGCTGCGGCCCGCCTTCCACGTTAAATATTTTTATGCGCTGCTCGCGCAGCAACCCCACAATCGAATCGATTAAAGAAAGAATCAGCGGATTCGCCGCCGCTTCCGCCAAAGCCAAATGAAAATCGAGATCCGCCTCGATGTAGGCCTCGGGATCTCTTTGCGCCCGGTCCATCACGACGACCGCCTCGCGCATTGCTACCACATGTTCTTCTTCTGCGCGCACCGCTGCCAGAGCCGCAATTCCCGGCTCGAGAATCAGGCGCAGTTCCGCCAGGTGCGGTGAACCTTCCTGCTGGCCAAGCTTCACCATCAGATCGAACGATTGGCGAGCGGCTTGCGAAGTTCCATCCGTAATGAAAGTACCGCGGCCGGAGTATGCTTCCACCAAACCTTTTTCGCGCAAGGTCTTCACTGCCTCACGCACCGCGGTACGGCTCACTCCCAGGCGTTGCGCCAACTCCCGTTCCGCCGGCAGCTGGTCGCCTGGCTTCAACGTGCCATTCAGCACCGACTCTTCGATTTGCTGGACGATTTGCTCGTAGAGACGCGAGGTGCGGATAACTTTGTACACAGGGGTATCTCCCGCAAAAGCCAGTTTTGGGGAACTGGCTGTGGTCGGGTAACTATACCGCAGGTCCACGCCTTGCGGAGAGGCTTCTGAACTTTTTCGCGGGACAGAAAGCATAGAAATGGTTTTAGGTATGGTGGTATGACCAATCTTAGCAGCCTGACGCATATTGGCGCAAGCGGCACATCGCTTAAATGCGCTAAATATTGTTGCTCAGCGCGAAGCAAGATACGCGCGGCGAGTTCGCGCGAGTTGCCCCTTGCCAAAAACCAGTGCTTGAATTTTCTTGACTTCCCCGACCACATAATGGTATGGCTGTCGGACCATAACGACGGGGGTCTTTTATGAATGTTTTTTGCGCCGCCATGTCCGCGGGTCATCGGAGCCTCGTAGCCAGATGTTTCGCTCTTGCCTTCTCGCTGTGCGCGCTCGCTCTGCCTGCGCTTGGCCAGGGGACGTCAGGGCGAGTGCTCGGCAGTGTCACCGATCAGAGCGGCGCCTCCGTGGCAGGCGCGACCGTTACCGTTACCGACGTGCAGCGTGGCGCCTCCCGAACCCTTACCACGGATCAAGCTGGAGCGTATGTGGCCCCGGACTTGACTCCCGGCACTTACAAAATTCACGTGGAAGCTAAAGGCTTCAAATCCGCGGAGCGACCCAATGTATCCATCGAGGTCGCAACCGACGTCCGCGCCGATTTCGTTCTGCAGCCCGGACAAGTCACTGAGACCGTGGTGGTCGAGGAAGAAGTTCCGCTGGTCAACACAACTTCGGCAACACTAGGCGGCACGCTGAGCAATCAGGAAATCAACGATCTCCCGCTGAACGGACGCAACTACGAAAATCTGTTGCAACTTCGGCCAGGCGTAATGCGCTATCCCGGCGGCGGATTCTCCACCACCAGCACGGATGGTTTGCGCGCGGAGGACAACGCATACTTTGTTGAAGGGTTATTTAACAGCGAGCCGTTTTCGGGGCAAGGCATTATTAACGGCGCAGGCATCGCAGGCGACTCCGCGACCATCCTGCCTATCGACGCGATTCAGGAATTCAACGTTCAGGAAAATCCTCCCGCTGAGTATGGATGGAAACCGGGTGCGGTCATCAACGTTGGATTGAAGTCGGGCACCAATTCGCTTCACGGCACAGCGTTCGCGTTTGGCCGTGACCAGGACCTGGATGCGCGCAACTATTTCAACGCCGACCCTGCACCCAAGAATCCGCGGACGCTTGAGCAGTTCGGTGGGAGTCTGGGCGGGCCCATCGTAAAAGACAAAGTTTTCTTTTTTGGGACCTATGAGGGCCAACGCTACAACGTGGGAAACTCCTACAGCGTTACCACGCCATCGACCATAGGGCTCCCTGCCGCGGGTAACTGCATCTCTCCTCTGGTTACCGGCGACTGCGCTAATAGCATTCCGAATGCGATTGCCGACCTTCTCGCCAATAATGTGCCCATCAGCCACGCCAGCCAGTTGATCTCCGGATGTACCGTGAATGGTACCGGTCCCTCTGCAGCCGTGAGTTGTAACGGCACTGGCTTCCCCATCAACAACACGCAGTCGGTCGATGTCGTGCAAGGTTTTCCTAACAGCGTTGGCATCGACAACGTCCTGGGCAAAGTTGATTACACGATCAATCAAAAGAACTCAATCAGCGGAATATACTTTTTCGGAAATAACTCGGGCACGGTGGAAGACTTCCCCGAGCTGCAAAAGAAGTGGCTCTCGAACATCCACACCCGCGCCCAGGTGGTAGGCGGAAACTGGATCTTCACCCCGAACGCGAACTGGGTGAACGAAGCTAGAGTTGGCTACAACCGCTTATATCAGCCCACACTCCCTGGCGACCTCAACACTCCGGCCTCCGCTTACGGCTTAGATACTGGCGTCAGCGGGCCGTTTACCGGCGGACTCCCGCGCATCAGCTTTGGTGGAGCATTCGTTCCCGGTCTCGGCGGATTCAAATGGCCGAAATTCCAGGGCCCGGATTCGATCACACAATTCATCGATCACGCTTCCTACACGGTGGGAACGCACGCGTTCAAATTTGGCGGCGAACTGCACCGCAACGATGTAAATGGCGGGGCGTTCGGCAATGCGCGAGGCAGTATTACTTTTCTCGGCGGCGTAGCCCTTCCCGCCGGAGCGGGATCCACGCCGCTGGAAGACTTTTTCGCAGGCGACCCGTTCAAGGCTTCGGTTCAAGTGGGCGATCCCTCGCGAGAAATTCACAACTGGGCCTACGGTCTTTTCATTCAGGACGACTGGCGCGCAACCAGGACGCTCACGATCAACTACGGTCTGCGCTACGAATTCAATTCTGTCATCACGGAAGCGCATAACTTGCTGGGGAATTTCGATCCCAACACGCCTACCGGATTGATTCAGGAAGGAATGAACGGTGTCAGCGGCGTTTACAACCCCGACCACAAAAATTTCGCTCCGCGATTCGGTTTTGCCTGGGACGTAACTGGCAAAGGAGACACCGTAGTGCGAGGGGGCGGCGGGCTCATCTACGAAACGATCAATTGGGAATCGATGCTCGCTTTCAATAACGCTTTTGGCCTGGGCAATGTTCCGACCGGCTCGATCCTGCCCGGCGGCACAATTCCCGGCGGCAATCTGGGGATTGCTCCACCGATGCCCCAGTGGGACAGTGGCACGCCTTTGTTTGGGACTCTCGGGCCTACCACTCCGCTTCCCTGCTCTGCGAGTCCATGCGCGATCATGAGCGTGGACCGCAACATCACGACGCCTTACGTCTGGAATTGGACGCTGAACCTGCAGCATTCGTTCACACCGAACCTCTCGCTGGAAGTTGCATATGTCGGCAATCACGGCGTGAATCTGACTGGCATTCGTGACATTAATCAGCCGCCCGTGGGCGCCGACTACTCTCCCCTGTGCAATACAGATCCGAACTGCGATCAGGATTCGCGCCCTTACAACAGCAAGTTCCCCTACTTCAGCAATATCTTTCAGATGGGAAATGTTTACCGGTCAAACTACAACGGGTTACAGGTCACGCTGAATTCGCGCAACTACCACGGCCTGAGCATGGTAGCGGGTTACACCTATTCTCATGCGCTCGATGACGTTGGCGCGAACTGGGACTTCGGTTACGGCGCGGGCTTGCCCGAGGATTCCTATCAACTGGGACGCGAGTATGCGAACAGCGATTTCGACATGCGGCAGCGTTTCACTCTATCGCTGACCTACGCAATTCCCGGACCCAAGGGCTACGGTCAGGTGCTGGAGGGCTGGGAACTCAATTCGATCGTTACCTTGCAGAGTCCGCAATTTTGGGGCCCGATCGATTTAGGGACGGATGTTTTGGGTACTGGGCCGCTGCCGGTAAGTCCGCCGGCATTCGCTCCCGCGCGCTGGAGCTTTTATGGAAAGCCCTCTGACTTCAAATCGGGGCCAACACCAATTCCGTTTTTCCCGGGCACGTCCAATCCCGCATGCGCGGCCGAGGCATTAGCAGTCGACGGTGGAACCGCTGGAGCATCGACCTCATCTTTGAGCTCGTTTGGCTGCTACGCCAAAGGCACCTCGATTATGATTCCGCCGCCGCTCGGGCAACTCGGCAATATGCCGCGCAACCTCTTCCCGGATTCCGGCTTTAGAGATTTCGATTTCTCTGTGGCGAAGAACTGGCATTTCGGAGAGCGTCTCCGCGCACAGTTCCGCGCCGAGTTCTTCAACATCCTGAACCATCCGAACTTCGCTAATCCCTATGGAGGACAGAACGGATTCGGCTTGAACGATCCATCGGCGCAGCCCTTCGGTTGCGGATGCGCCACTCCGGACGTAGCTGCGGCGAACCCGGTGATTGGCTCGGGCGGCAGCCGCGCGACTCAGTTGGCGCTCAAGTTCACTTTCTAGTTGTCAGTTTGGTGGAACTGGGCCGGGCGAGTTCCGTCCGGCCTTTCTTTTCGCCAAGAAGGTCGTTCGAAAACTTTCGAAGCAACAGTTGTAGAACAAAAAGGGGTCAAGTTATGAAAATGTGGGTACGATTCTATTCTGCAGTATTGTTGTTGGAACTCTTCACCCTAATCTCCGTGGGGTCAGCACAAGAACAACGGCGGGAACGAACCATCGACGAAATTAAGGTCGAAGCAATTCATCGCGCCGAAGTCGGCCAGTATCCGTTGATCGGCCTTGACCCAGGCGATGTGAGGGAGGCATTTCAGAATATTCATACCGCCGACAAAGACGAGTGGGCAGCGGCATTCATGCACGTGGCTGATAAGTACTTTAACGAAGCGAAATCGCTGGAGAAATCCGATCCCCAGAAGGCGAACACCGACTTCATCCGCGCCTGGCGGCTTTACTCGTTCGGGCGCTGGCCGATTCCGTCGTCTCAGGGAAAGCAGCGCTCCTATGAAAGGGCGCTGGAAGCGTTTCTCGATCACGCCAAGTTTTATGATCCCCCGCTTGAAGTAGTTCACATTCCTTACGAAGGCAAGGAAATCATCGGCTACTTGAGGCTCCCGAAAAATGCGCAAGGGCCAGTGCCGCTGGTGATTGCGGTAAATGGCCTCGACAGCCGAAAGGAGGATCTAACCGAAAGTTTCAGCGCGATGCTGCCGTTCGGAATCGGCTATCTCGCGGTCGACGGCCCAGGAACAGGGCAGAATCCGATCAAGGTGAGCGAAACAGCCGACCACATGCTCTCTGCCGTCATCGATTATGCGCAGTCCCGGCCCGAGGTGGACAAAAACCGCATCGCGATGCACGGCGTGAGCTGGGGCGCGTACTGGGCTACGAAAATGGCCATTGTGGAACGCGCGCGCCTGCGCGGCTGCAGCGCGCAATCGCCGCCGGTGGACATGTTCTTTCAGAAAGACTTCCTGATGAATTCACTCCTCGGCAATCGCGAATATTTGTTCGATCAGGTTCCCGCCCTGATGAACATCCTCGATAACGTCCACACGCTCGACGAAATGGCAGAATTCCTTCCTAAACTGTCGCTGGTGAGCCAAGGCTTGCTGGGCAAACCGATGGCGCCCATGCTCGTGATTGCCGGCGTGCTCGACACGCAGGTTCCCATCGCCGACGAATTTCTGCTGCTGAGCAAAGGCGACACGCCCAAAGACGCGTGGATCAACCCAAAGGGTGGACATCTCGGCCGGCAAGTTGGAGTCTGGCCCGATCCGCTGATCTTCAAGCAAGTGATTATTCCATGGCTCGTGAAAACGCTTCAGAATCCGGCGCATTAAAGTGCGCTCCCCCTGAGGGCCGACCGATTCATGAGCATGTTCCGGGAGCTGGTGAACATGATCGGTAACGGCCTGGACATGTTGGTGATGGCGGGGTGGGGGAATGAGTTGGATCGGGAGACGCTGAGGAGAAGGCTGGCGTGAGGTTGTCTCTGTGACAGGAAAAATTGCTCTGGTAACCGGGGCCAACGGCGGCCTCGGAACTCAGGTCACGAAAGCTTTGCTGGATGCGGGTTTCACGGTCGTCGGTCTGTCTCCGAGCATCAAGCAATTGGATTTCGACCATCCGAAGTTCATCGCGCTTCCCGACGAGATCACAAATCTTGAGACGGCGAAAAAGGCCGCCGACAGCGTGGTCGCCCGCTTCGGAAAAATCGACGTCCTGGCCCATTTGGTCGGCGGTTTCGCCGGCGGTCAGACCGTCCCCGAGACGGACGATACTACCTGGCAGCGCATGTTCGACGTGAATGTGGACAGCGCGTTTTATCTTCTGCGCGCGGTAATTCCGCACATGCGCGAAGCCGGCGGCGGGCGCATCATCGCTATTGGAAGCCGCGCTGCCGAAGATCCCGGCCCCAAGGTCGGTGCTTACAGCGCATCGAAGGCAGCTCTCGTCTCACTGATGAAAACAGTCGCGCGTGAAAACAAGGACGCCGGCATTACTGCCAACGTGATTCTTCCGGGCACAATGGACACGCCCGCGAACCGCAAAGATATGCCCGGTGCGGACGTTTCGCAGTGGGTGCAACCTGCTTCGGTGGCCAGCTTGATCGTGTGGCTGGCAGGGGATGCGGGCAAAGACGTGACTGGCGCGGCGATTCCCGTTTACGGAAAAGGGCTTTAGGGTTGCCCACTTTCGTAACCTTTGGTGCACAATTTTCGTTGCACGTTAACATTCGTGAAATATCTTGCTAGTAACATCATGGCAGGAGATTTCCGCATGGGCGCATTCCGGGCTTCCAAGTCGCTGCCGCTGCAGGTAGCGGCGGTTTGTTTCCGAAGGCGAGGAGCGGATGTCGAATTTCTTCTCGTAAACACCAACGGCGGAAACAAGTGGACGTTTCCCAAGGGCTCTCCGGAGGCGCGCCTCTCGCACAGCCAGGCCGCCGAGCGTGAAGCCGCTGAGGAGGCCGGAGCGATCGGCACCATCGAGCCTCGCCATTTTCATCTTTACATTCACTCCAAAGGCGTGTTCTGGCAGCCGGGCGGAGTTCAGGAATACGTGGTCAAGGCTTTCCTGATGGAAATCCACGAAATGCGGCGGTCGGACGAACCGCAGCGGCGACCTACCTGGTTCACTGCTGAAGAGGCGCGGCAAAAACTGGCTAAGGGTCGCGAAGTGAAATACGCGCATGAACTTGAAGCGGTGATCGACCGTGCGCTGGAACGGATTCAGTTTCACAGCGAGTTGTGGGGCTCTTATGCGGGGTCCCGCAATAGCCGCCCTGCTCTTGCCTAGGAGTTTCGGGAAACCCGGCTACTTGGCAGGTATTTTCCCCTTAAGTCTCGCGATTAATCGGAAAAGATCAGGCCGGTTTTTTGCGGAGAGCAACCATGCAGGCAAAACCCAGGGCATAGATTGATTCTGCATCATCCTCCTCTTCGTGCCTCTGGGCAACGAGTACACGGCTCGCTCCCTGAGTCCCGCCTCTACGATATGCTCGAGACACAAAAGATGATCGCCGTTGAGCGCCCAAAACACATGACGCCGAAACTCGGCTTTCAGCCACAGCGGCATCTTCCGAATCGCGACGGGCAAATAGCCGAGGTCAAGCACAACTGTGAAAATAGCACCGCAGCATTCGCATTTGCCCTCGCCGCGTTTTTCAGTCCAGTTCGGCCACAGCTTCGCCATCTTGTGACATCTGTCGCACACCACCCACCAAGGCACAAATTGCTCGATTCGAACACCGACCTCGCTGGCTAAGCGCACTTTTTCAGGTTCCATCGGTTTTCCGGCAATATTAGCGCAGATTCTCGCCATCTCCTAAAGTTGGTAACTGACCGCCGGCCACTGGCAACTGCTACGATAATTCCAGCCCATGATTCAGCTTTCCGGTGCCGGAAAACGTTTCGGCCACAAACTTCTTTTTGAAAACACCGACTGGCTCATCACGCCCCGCGACCGCGTGGGATTAGTCGGCGCGAACGGCACTGGCAAAACCACGTTGATGAAAATTCTCGCCGGGCTGGACACGCTCGATTACGGGTCGCTCACCGTCGCCAAAGGCACGACCGCCGGGTACCTTCCGCAGGATGGTCTTTCACTTTCCGGCAGAACCGTGTTCGCCGAGTGCATGTCGGTGTTCGCCGATCTGCGCGCGATGGAAGAAGAGTTGGAAAGGCTTCTCCATCGCTTCGCCGAACTCGATCCCGCAAGCGCAGAATATGCCGACGTCGCCGACCGCTATCACAGCCTCGAGCACGAATTTCAAACCCGCGACGGCTACTCGATCGAAGCGAACGTTGGCAGAGTGCTGATGGGCCTCGGCTTTGGCAAGGAAGATTGGGACCGGCAAACAGACGAATTCTCCGGCGGCTGGCAGATGCGGCTGGCGCTGGCCAAGCTGCTGTTGCAGAAGCCGAATCTCCTGCTGCTCGACGAACCGACGAACCATCTCGATCTTGAAGCTCGCAACTGGCTGGAAGAATACCTGCACGATTACCCGTATGCGTTCGTGCTGATTTCGCACGACCGTTATTTCCTGGACGTAACCGTTGGCAAGATCGCGGAGATCTGGAACAAACGCTTCTGGTTCTACACCGGCAACTACGACAAGTTCCTGACGCAAAAAACACAGCGCAATGAGCAGTTGCAAGCCGCGTACCGCAACCAGCGCGAGCGCATCGAGCAACTGGAAGTCTTCATCAACCGCTTCCGCTACCAGGCGACGAAGGCGAAGCAGGTACAGAGCCGTATCAAAGAACTGGAGCGCATGGAGCGAATCGAAGTCCCGCCGGAAGAAAAGACAATTCACTTTTCCTTTCCCCAGCCGAAGCCCAGCGGCCGCATTGTGGCGGAGTTCGAAGGGGTGGCCAAAGTCTATCCCGCGAGAAACGACGGCAGATCCGGAGAGAAAGAAGTTTTTCGCAATGTGAATTTTATGATCGAGAAGGGCGACCGCATCGCCCTCGTCGGCGTAAATGGCGCCGGAAAATCAACTCTGATCAAGCTGCTGGCGGGCGTGGAAAAGACGACGGAAGGCGACTTCAAACTCGGCCACAATGTGCAATCCGATTACTTCGCTCAGGATCAATACAAGGAATTTGATCCTGAAAGGCGCCTTGTGGACGACCTCGGCGACGCCTCTCCGCGCTCGACGCAAACCGAACTGCGCAGCCTGCTCGGATGTTTCCTGTTCTCCGAAGACGACGTTTTCAAAAAGATTGGAGTCCTCTCCGGCGGCGAGCGCGGCCGTTATGCGTTACTGCGCCTTCTGCTGCATCCGGCGAACTTTCTGCTGCTCGATGAACCGACCAACCACCTCGATCTGCGCGCCAAAGACGTCTTGCTCGAAGCCCTGATGGAATACACAGGCACGGTCGTCTTCGTCTCGCACGACCGCTACTTCATCGACAAACTGGGCACGCGCATTTTCGAAATTGGGGACGGAAAAGTTGAAGTCTATCCCGGCAATTACGAAGATTACCTCTGGCGCAAACAGGGGAGAAACCTCAAGCAGGATGAGGAGATTCGAGAGCATTTGAAAGAAGTTGAACCCGAGTCGAAGACTCCAACCAACGGCAATCAGCCAGTCGAGGCTGCCCCGCCCCCTGCCAAGGGAAAAAGGCTGAACCCGATCAAGCGCAAACAAATGGAAGATCGGGTCCGCGAACTGGAAGGTGAAATCAGCCGCGCCGAGGCTGAGATCGCCGAATGCGAAACTGCGATGCAGAATTTCATCAGCGCCGAAGAGACGCAGAAGCAGTCGCAGGAACTTGGCCGCCAGAAAGCGGCCCACGCAGCGTTCATCAGCGAATGGGAAGAACTCAGCCAGTCCCTGCAGGAAGTCGACTGAAAGTCCACCATCCGGCCGTAACCGTACAGTCTCTTTCGTAATCTCAGGGATTACTTACTTTTGTGCGATAGTCAGATTGGCCGACGGGAACGATTCGCCGGCGGCCCAGATTTTAGACCACCTGCAACGATCGGCGCCGAGCCAGGTTCGTGGGGAGCGCGCCGCTCTCAGGTCACAATAAGGAAGGTCGCATGTTGCAGTCTTCAGAATACACCTATGGCGGAAAGCCAAATTCCAGCCCGCAAGCTTCCAACAATCCCAATCCCGTTAAAACCGTAGGCGCTCCCATGGAACAGGCCACCATTGGCCGTTCGCTGGTGATCAAAGGCGAAATCAGCGGTACGGAGGCTCTCTACATCGATGGCCGCGTGGAAGGCAAGATTGTGCTCACGGATAACCGCGTCACCATCGGCCGCAACGGCAGCGTGCAGGCCGATATCTCCGCCCGAGACGTAGTCGTCATGGGCAAGGTCACGGGCAACATCGAATGCACCGACCGCGTCGATATCCGCAACGAAGGCGTCGTCAATGGCAATATTGCGACCGTCAGAATCAGCGTGGAAGATGGCGCGGTGCTCAAGGGTGGAATCGAAGTGAAGAGTGGCGAACGCAAGCACCAGAGCCAGCAACAACAAAAGCAGCACACGAAACCGGCCGAGCCGCCGAAGGCGCTGGCCGCGGTACCCACTGCGTAGAAATCCTGAATGGCTAGCAAAAAAGGGCACGTACGTGCCCTTTTTTGTTTTTCGGTAACTGCTTCTACTTCGATTCTTTCGGCTTAAAATCCAACGACGCCGAGTTCATGCAATAGCGCAACCCTGTGGGCGTGGGACCGTCGTCAAACACATGCCCCAGGTGCGCGCCACAGCTTGAGCAGCGAGCCTCCGTCCGAACCATGCCGTAGCTCGAATCCTTATGTTCTTCAATCTTGCTCTCGTCAGCGGGTTGGTAGAAACTCGGCCAGCCAGTGCCTGAGTTGAACTTTGTGGAAGAATCGAACAACGGTTCCCCACAGCAAGCGCAATGGTAGGTGCCGGTGTCCTTCGTCTTCCAGTACTTGCCGCTAAAGGCTGGTTCCGTCCCTGCTTCGCGGGTTACATGGTACTGCTCCGGGGTAAGCTGCTGCTTCCACTCCGACTCGCTCTTTATTACCTTATTTGCCATAAATCGATTCCCTCACTCGAAAGACCTTTTGATTCTTAAGCTATTACTGCTTATGTGATATCCGTCACAATTGAAATGTGACATCTAACCTTGTCCGAAAAATCGATGTCCGACAAAGTGGATTGCAACGTCTGCGAGTCCCTCCGGGCCCGGTGACCCCCTCAAGAGGAAACCGGGCCTTTTGCTACTAGGCCGCATCGTTGCCGATCTTCCGGTACTCCCCATGAAAGAATAGCAGTGGCTCACCCGCGCGTAGCCGGACGTCCTCTACTTCGGCGATGAAAATCGTGTGATCCCCCGCGACATGGTCTTCGTTCAGACGGCACTCCAGATAGGCGAGAGCGCCGTGCAGGATAGGCGTGCCATGCAGGGTGCGGTCAAAGCGCGCCCCAGCCTCTTTTTCGGCGCACTCGTGGCTGCGAATGGGTCTGGCATAATACTCCGAAATCACCCGCTGGTCCTCCGCCAACACATTGATTCCAAAGCGCTTCCTGGCATGAAGGTGGGCATGCGTGCTGGCGCTGTGATTCACACACACAAGCACCAGCATGGGATCCAGCGACACGGAAGCCACGGCATTCGCCGTCATGCCATGGACTCCGCCGTCCAAGTCAACCGTAATAATCGTAACTCCGGTAGCGAAACATGCCATCGCCCGCCGAAATTCATCTGAGCTTAGTGTCATTGATGGACCTGAGATACTTTCTTACTGCCCTAAGTGCCCGGCCCGGGTTCGCTCATCACAAATCAGACTAATGTATGATTCGATGCATCCAAGCAGCAGCGGAAGCAAAGCCTCGTGAGTTCAGCGACGATCAAGACAACAGACCAAGCCTCTCTCCTTCCGTGCATGGCGGAAATCGAGAGGATCCGTCCGGGCTCGCCTATTTCTCGCGATGTGGCCCTGCGCCTGATCCGTTGCAGCCATGAAGATCTTCCGGCGCTCCTCGCTCAGGCCCGCCAAGCAAAAGAAAAATTCAAACCCGGCATTATCACCTATTCGGGCAAAGTTTTCCTGCCCCTGACGAATCTCTGCCGGGACTACTGCGGCTATTGCACTTTCCGTCGTGACCCCGGCGACGCAGGCGCACACACGATGACGCCGGAAGAAGTGCTCGGGGTAGCACGCGCAGGCGAAAAACTGGGATGCACTGAGGCCCTATTTAGCCTGGGCGATAAGCCGGAACTGGTGTTCCCGGAGATGCGCGAAACTCTGCGCCATCTCGGGTACAAGTCGACGCTTCACTATCTGGAAGCGATGTGCGAACTGGTTCTGCGAGAGACGAGCTTGCTGCCACATCCCAACCCGGGCCTTCTCAGCGCAGAATGGATTAATCGCTTGGCTAAAGTTTCTCCCAGCATGGGCCTAATGCTGGAGAGCACAAGTTCCAACCTGCTCTTGAGAGGCGGCGCACATGACAACGCGCCCGATAAAGTCCCGGCCAAGCGCCTGCGCACGATCGAGGACGCGGGAAAGCAAGGAGTTCCTTTCACCACGGGCTTGTTGATCGGCATTGGTGAGACTCTCGACGACCGCGTAGAAACTCTCTTAGCGATTCGCGATCTGCACGACCGCTACGGGCATATTCAGGAAGTGATCGTGCAAAACTTCCGCGCCAAGCCCAGTAGTCCGATGGCCCAGGTTCCCGAACCGAGCCAGGGCGAGATGCTGCGCTGCGTGGCGGTAGCTCGTTTATTAATGCCTCGGGTAAATATCCAGGCCCCGCCGAATCTGAATGCGCCGTATTATGAAGACTTACTGGAGGCCGGCATCAATGACTGGGGAGGAGTTTCTCCGCTGACGCCTGACTACATCAATCCGGAAAAGCCTTGGCCGCATCTGGAGCAACTGCGGCTGCGAACCGAGAGCAAAGGATTTCAATTGCGTCAGAGGCTGCCAGTCTATCCAGAGTTTGTAACCTCCTTGATGAACAAGCCGGGGCAGCTTGCAGAAAAACTCCGCAACGCGTGCGATTCCTCGGGACTCGCCCGCGAGAGGACGGCTGCATGATCTGCGTACTCAGCGGCGGTACAGGCGGCGCCAAGTTCATCGATGGCCTGCGGCAGGTCATTCCACCCGAGCAGATCACGATCATCGTAAATACGGGCGACGACTTGCTGTGGTGGGGCCTGTACGTTTCGCCGGATATCGATTCCATCACTTATGTTCTCTCCGGCCTGCTCAGCCGGGAGCGCGGCTGGGGTGTGCGCGGCGACACTTTTCTCTGCCTGCAAGCCATGGGGCAGTTGGGCGAGCCAACATGGTTTCACACCGGCGACCGCGACCTTGCGGTGCATTTGCTGCGCTCAAGGCTGCTGGCCGAAGGCAAGACGTTGTCCGAAGCTACGGCCATCATCTGCGAGAAGCTTAAGGTGAGGGCGCGCATTCTGCCCATGAGCAATTCGCGGGTGGAAACGCGCGTGGACACGCCATCCGGGGAGTTGAGCTTCGAAGAATATTTCGTACAGCGGTGGTATCAGGATCCCGTAAACTCGGTGCGCTTTGCTGGCGCGTCCGATGCCGAACCCGCGCCCGGTGTGATCGATGCGATCACTTCTGCCGACGCAGTTTTGATCGCGCCGAGCAATCCGATTACGAGCATAGGCCCCATTCTCGCCGTCCCGGGAGTGCGTGACGCGTTAACGCGGGCCCGCGGAAAAGTTGCCGCGGTAAGCCCGATAGTAGGCAATGCCGCGGTTGCCGGACCAGCGGGAATACTGATGGCGGCGCAAGGCTTGCCGTGCTCGATCGCAGGTGTGGCGAAAGCTTACGAAGACTTTATCGATCTGCTGATCTGCGACACTCGCGACGCGCGCGCAGCCGAAGCGCTTCGCGGAAATGGATTAAAGGTCGAGTGTGCCCAAACCATCATGCGCAGCAGCGATGACAAAGTTGCCCTGGCCAGAACCGCGCTGGCGCTGACCGTGCCCGGCATAGTCTCCGATGACGTCTCAACCGAATCCTCCGCCAGCAGCGCGTCTGACTAATCGTGATTCTCATTCCCGTCAAGAATCTCGGCTCCGCCAAACAGCGGCTGGCCACCGTCCTCGATCAGGCTTCGCGCACGGAGTTGGCACAAGCTATGCTGCACGATGTCTTGGACGCAGTTTCAGTGGCGCAAAATCGTCCTCCCTGCGCGCTGGTCACCGGCGATCCGTTCGCGCTTGAGCTTGCGCGCCGCTACGATTTCCAAGTCATCGCAGATCCAGACAATCCCGGCGAGACGAGCGCAATCCAAATGGCTACGAGTTTGTGCATAGCCCGCGGAATCGACAGCACCCTGGTCATTCCCGCCGATATTCCGCTAATTCGTTCTGGCGAACTCGAACAAATCTTTGCCAACACTCCGGAGGTAGGTTCACTCCTGGTTCCCGCGGCCGACGGGCGTGGAACCAATGCGGCGTTCCGCCGGCCCGCCAATCTGTTCCCGTTGCGTTTCGGCAATGACAGCTTCAAACCGCATCTAGCCGCCGCGCGAGCCACGGGCAAACCATGCACGGTGCTGAAAATTCCCGGCATCGGGCTCGATGTGGATAATCCATCCGACTTGGCGGATCTTCTCTGCCAACCCGGCGAAACGCAGAGTCAGAAACTGCTCCGTCAGTGGAAGCTCGATGGACGCCTGGTGGCAATGGAGAGTTTGTGAGCCCACGTGTTCTAAGACGCAACGCCGGAAAGCAGTCCAACCCGCAAACCACGCAGCCGCAGGAAATTCGTGTTATCCCGATTCGGTTGGTTGATGACATTCAACCCAAAGACTCGGTCGTCGACAAGCTCCTGCGAGCGATGCGGCAAGGCAAGTTAGCGCTTCAGACCGGCGACATTCTTGTGATCAAGCACAAAATCATCTCCAAGGCGGAGGGCCAAATCGTCGATCTGGAGACCATTCGTCCTTCTTCCGAATCGTGTGCCTGGGCAAGGAAATACGACCTTGACCCTCGTGTCGTCGAACTCGCACTGTGCGAAAGCCGGGAGATTATTCGGCGCAAGAATGGAGTGCTCATCACCGAAACGCGGCAAGGGTTCCTTTGCGCGAACAGCGGTGTCGATGTTTCAAATGTCGATGGCGGCCGCCACGCCATCCTGCTCCCGCGCGATCCCGATGCCTCCGCACGAAAACTTTGTCGCGAACTCAAGAATCGCACGGGCCTCGCGATTCCCGTTCTTATCACCGATACGTTCGGCCGCCCGTGGCGCGAAGGCCTGGTCGATTTCTGCATCGGCATTGCGGGAATGAAACCGCTGCGTGACGATCGCGGGCGGCGTGATCCGCACGGCTACGCGTTACACGCCAGCGTGGAAGCAATAGCCGACGAGACTGGCCTGCGCGGCAGGACTTGTGTGTGGCAAGTTAAACCGAACCCCGGCCTGCATTGTTCGCGGATTCCGCCACCAACCCGGTCGCGGGCGCACGCGCGAATTGCTTCGCCCGAAGACTTCCGATTTATTCCGCTAAAGACTCGCCAGAAGGCAACCCCCAGGAGTAATTTGGAATATCTAGACGTTCGGAGGACTTTGTGCCGCGTCAGCTTTCAATATCGGAACTGGAAAATTTTCCCGCGCTTGATTGGTTCGACGTTGCGCCGCGAGTTGGCGCGGATGTGCGCTCGTCGCTGGAACGAATTCTTGCAACTCAGAGCGGCGGCTCGATTTCTCTAAAGGAAGCCGATGCACTGGCGCACGCGGAAGGCGACGATCTGCTTGGTCTGCTCGCGGCTGCAAACTTTCTTCGGGCCGAGCTCGCCGGAAATCATTGTCACTTACGTCTTCAATCGCAATATCAATTTCACGAACATTTGTTTCGTAGGATGCAAGTTCTGCGCCTTCAGCCGCGGCCCACGCGAAGCCGACACATATTTTCTCGAACCCGATCAAGTCGCGCAGAAGGCAATCGAAGCCGCGCGGCTTGGCGCGACCGAAGTCTGCATTCAGGGGGGCTTGCCTCACGGTCTTCCTCCTTTTTATTACCGCGACATTCTGTGCGCGGTAAAGAATGCTGTTCCGACGATGCACATCCACGCTTTTTCTCCCATGGAGATTGTCTACGGTGTCGAACTCACCGGAATGTCACTCGCCGATTACCTTTCCATGCTGCGCGATAACGGCCTCGGCACGTTGCCAGGGACTGCAGCGGAAATTCTCGATGACGAAGTACGCAACATTCTCTCGCGCAACAAACTTTCGACCGCGCAGTGGATCGAAATCGTTCGCACCGCGCATCGCTGCGGCATTCGAACGACCTCAACAATGATGTACGGCCACACAGAAACGCCGGAGCACTGGGTGCGCCAGATGTGCTTGCTGCGCGAAATTCAGGACGAAACCGTAGGGTTTACAGAATTCGTTCCGCTCGGTTTCGTACACCAGAATACGCTGCTGTTTCATCACGGACTCGCTCGCAGCGGTCCCACTGTGCAAGAGCATTTGAAAGTACACGCGCTGGCGCGGGTGCTTCTCGCCGGTTCCATCAACAACATTCAGGTTTCATGGGTGAAGTTGAATCGCAAACTCTCGCAGCTTTGCCTGCACGCCGGCGCCAACGACTACGGCGGAACATTAATGGAAGAAAACATTTCCCGGGAAGCGGGCGCTACCGCGGGCCAATACACCAGCCCGGAAGATTTTCAGTCGCTGATTCTCGAAGCAGGACGAATTCCGGCGGAGCGCAACACTACTTATACACGCATCAACATTAAGCAACCATTGCAGGAGTGCACTTCAGAAGAAACGCTGGAGCCGGCATTTGCCTGATTATCGAACGATCGCGGTTCTTGGTGGAACCGGCCCTGCAGGCCTGGGTCTCGCGCTGCGTTGGGCGCACGCAGGAGAAACCCTCATCATCGGTTCGCGCGATGCGGAGCGGGCGCAAGAAGCAGCCGAGAAGATCAAGCAGAAAGTTGGAAGCGACGCGCGAGTAAGCGGCATGGAAAACGCCACGGCCTGCGCAGCTTCCGATCTGCTGGTTCTGACTGTTCCGTTCGAAGGGCAGGCTGCGCTGCTCAGGCAGCTCAAACCCGCGATGCGTCCCGGCAGTATTCTCATCGACGCAACCGTCGCCCTCGCCGCCAGCGTCGGCGGACGCGCCTCGCGCACGCTCGGCGTCTGGCAAGGTTCGTCCGCCCAACAAGCTGCTGAACTGGTGCCTAAGGGCGTAAGTGTGGTGGCGGCATTTCATAACTTATCTGCCGATCTGCTGAACGGAGACGAAACGCTCGATTGTGATGTGATCGTCTGTAGCGATGACGCCAACGCAGTTCAAACCGCGCGCGCACTTGCAGCCAAGATTCCTGGCGTCCGAGCCCTCGACGGCGGCAAGCTGGAAAACGCCCGCATCCTCGAGCAGATCACCGCGCTTCTCGTCGGCCTGAACATCCGCCATAAAGGCCACGGCGGCATCCGAATCACCGGATTGCCGCCGCAAGCCTACCAATGATTTTCGCCGAACCTCAGAACGAATATTTCAGCGAGAACTGAACTAGCCGGGGAGTGCCAATGGTGGTCGTGATCGGTGCGCCACCGGGCCCATAGACTCCGCCGTCGCCGTTGAACGTTTGCGGATTGGCGAACGATGGGTGGTTAAACAAGTTAAAGAAATCGGCACGGAAGCGAATGGTCTGCTGTTCTCCGACCTTAAAGTTCTTATCCAGGGTGAAATCCACATTCTTCTGCGGCGGGCCGATGATGCAGTTGCGAGGCGAGTTACCGTAGAGAGTGGCGTCACTGGGCAAGCCGTTGGAGAGCGTGGGCGCAAGCGGATCGGCGGTGTAGGCGTTGGGATTCACCCAATTGCCGAGGCGCGACGTGACGCTGCCGTGGCTGGGAGCATTGGCGCAACTGAAACCGGGCGCAAAGGTTGCGGTTGCCGAAGGGCTGGCCAGAGCGTAGGCGCTGCCGCCGCCCGGATCAAAGATCGAGAAAGGCGCGCCCGACTGCAAGATCATTACGCCGCTGGCTTCCCATCCCCCGAGAGCGGCCTTGGTTACGCCCTTCGCGCCGGAGAAGAAAGGAAGCTGATAAACCCCGCTGGTTACGAAACGCTGCCGGCGGTCGAAATCGGAAAGACCGCGTGAAGCGGCGGCATCCGTCTGGTTATTCACGCGGGTTACGAACGCCACCGAAGCCGTGGATACATCGTCGATGGCTTTGGAGTAGGTGTAGGCGCTCTGGAAATACAAGCCTCTGCTGAAGCGATGTGCCAGTGTGGCCTGCAGGGCGTTGTAGTGCGAATCGGAGTTGGGGGCGAAGTCTTCGAAATCGGCCGGCGCCATGCCCTGGAAGGGCGCACGTGCCGAGGCATTCTCTGCCGTCGTATCGATGATTTTGCAGGAATTGCCAACGACATTGGTCGGCGGACAGGTGAAGCCGGGAATTGCCGCATTGATGGGAATCGTGATTGGATTCGCCACGCTGGCTATTCCAGCCTGATCGGGATCATAGGTCGAACGCAGACGGCTGCCCTTGGTGCCTACGTATCCGATTTCAAGGAACCACTCCCGCCCCAGTTCGTGCTGAATTGTGAAGTTCCACTGTTGTGTGGTGCCCGCGACCCAGTGCAGTGGCACGGCAAGTTGAATCAAACTGTTCACATTCCCGGTGTAAATTGCGGTGCACTGATCGGCGTTGGAGGTCGCCGTGAAGTTCGCCGGGCAAAAGGGCGGAGGGCCCACGAGAAACCCACTGAATAAGGCGGCCGTGGGCACATAGGTCTGGGTGGGGGCTGCACCTAAAGCCGGAACACCCTGGAATGTCGGGCTGGGCTGAAATAGGTTGGCCAGGCTGTCAGGGCCGGGCAAGAAATTCACGCCGAAGGGATAGGTTGGCGGGGAGATGGCCAGATTGTCGACCGCGCCCAGATCTTCGCGCACGCTGTAGATGCCGTATCCTCCGCGGATGGATGTAGTGTGGCGACCCAGCACGTCATAGGCGAAGCCGAAGCGCGGTTCCCAGACCGTGGCGTATTCATTGTTCAGGCCTGCCTGGTTCAGGGTCCCGGTGATGCCGGAGAGGCCGAATTTGTTGACGCACTTGGGATAGACATAAGGCTGGCCTGTGACGTTGGCCAGGTCTTGGTCGACGTTGCCGGTGTGGCAAAGCAGGTCGAAGGGCGCTCCCAAAAATTCATTGCGGAATCCAAGATTGAGCGTGAGTTCTTTGGTGGCCCGATAATCGTCCTGGGCGAACCATGCGCGGCCGGGAACGCGGTAATCGTGATTGCCGAGGCCACCGCCGCCTTCAGCGAAATATGGAGAACCGGCAAGAAAGCTTTGGAAATCGGTAGCGAGAGTGGGAGGCGTAAAGAAAACCAGGCCATTGTCGGCAATGGGTAGGTTGCGGCGCATGGCTACGCGGTCGATCTCGCCGCCAAAACGAAATTGGTGCAGGCCGTGGGTCCAGCTCACAGTATCAAGAAAAGTGTAATTGTCCGATAACGCGGACTGCTCCTCTGTCGGGTAGGCTCCAAAACCAAAGGTCCCGAACGTCAAACGGTAGATGTTGGGATCGCCGGCTTGACCGTTGACTCCGGTGGCAGTGGGCAGGTTGATCCCGACCTGTGTGTTGGTGACTGGAGGGACATTGTGCAGCTTATCGCTGATGATGTTGACGCCAGCGCGGAACTCATTAATAAGCGAATTGCGGAAGATGTGAGTTTCAGTAACGCTGCCGAACCGGCTGTGCAGGGGGATATCCAGAGGGAAATTCAGATTGGTGGTGCCGGGCAGGCCTCCAGTTTGAATTCCGTAAGAATCGGCGCCGAATGGTTCGAAGGTGCTGGAGTTCGACCAGAAGAAGCGCTCGGCCAGCCGGTCCTTGCCGCCACGGAATTCGCGGTCCCAGTTGGCGGTGAACTGATTGTCGGAGAACTTGCCGGGATCGGTGACTACGAATGGCACGGTGGTAAGGCAAGGAGTGGAGGCAGGCACGTTGGTCGGCAATGGGTAGAGATAACCGCCCGCGCCGGGGCCAAATTGATTGCTTTTCACGTTGAGCAGATTAAACGCCACAGGATCGACCGCAGGCACGCCGCAGTCCTTCGCCATCAAACTGGCGCTTTCACGGTCCTGAATCGGAACGTAATAGATGCTGGGGCTATTGATGAAAGTTCCTGCGGAATCTCCGCTGCGCTGCCGCGTCCCCTGCAGGTTGAAATAGAAGAACCCCAGCTTGGCGCCCGGTCCAATCGGCCCACCAATATCTCCACCGAAAATGTTCTGCTTCACCACCACCTTGCCCAAAAAGTAATCATCCGCATCGAGGTCCGTGTTGCGGAAATACTCCCACAGGTCGCCGTGGAAATGGTTCGCTCCGCTTTTCAGCGTGGCGTTGATGTTGCCGCCGCCATTGCGACCCTGGCTGGCATCGTAGAGACTGGTGCTGACCTTGAATTCTTCGATTGCATCCGGGCTGGGAAGAGGCGTGTATGTCAGCTCGCCGAAGGCGTAGTCTGATACGGTGATGCCGTCGATCAGATAGTTATTATTATCTTCCCTTCCTCCATTGACGTGGATGAATACATTGCCACGTCCCAGCTGGGCGGCATTGTTCAAATCCGAAGATGCTCCCGCGGAAAGCGTCAGCAGTTGCTGAAAGTTTCGCGTAGCCAGGGGAAGATCTGTAATCGTTTGCGCACCCAGCGACTGCCCCGTGGTGGCATCGGTAGTGTTTACCTGCTCCACTTCCGACTGCACTTCCACAACTTCCTTCACCGTGTTGACTTTCATCACTGCGGTCATGCGCGTGGTTTCCGTAATGCGCACGGCGATGCCGGGAAACTTGGTCGTTGGGAATCCGGAAGCATCCACTTCGACGGTATAGGTTCCCACAGGTAGCAGCGTGGCAGAAAACGAGCCCGAGGTATCGGTGGTGACCTGCCGCAGCACTTCGCCAGTCGCTTCGTTCTTGACGCTTACCTTTGCATTCGCAATCACAGCTCCTGAGGCGTCCTGCACAACGCCGCCAATAGCACCGGTCGCACCACCTTGCGCAAAAATCGTTCCCGTGAAGACCACCGAGACAAGACTGGCCACCATCAACTTCCGAAGTGAACTCATCTTCTTCCTCCAGCTGGACAATTTTTCGTTGTTCACGCGCCCGGGAACGACGGACATGTGGGCGGGAACGAGGGTAATGGATAGCGGATATATCACGAGTGTCCGTCAGTGTTCAAGAAATATGAGTGCACACCAAGACGAACAATATAAATGCAGGCAATCAAACTTGATGATTGTGATTGTGATGACGATCACTGCAGAAGTGGTGGGAAGTTTATGCGAACTTAACTGTTAACGGATGGCCTCGCATCCGTTCGCGAGGCGCTTGTCGCGCATCAATCCTCCATTGTCTGTGACACCATCTCCGCGGGCTCTCCGCCGCCAGCCGCCTGTGCCACGATCAGCCGCCGTGCCTCCACCCGAATTTTCGGAAGTTGGAACCAGAACCACGCTGCGCCAGCCAGACAAGCTACGCCCCCAACGGCCACCGTGAGCGGCGCTCCCAAAGAATCCGCCAAAGCTCCGCCCAAAAACGCACCAATCGGAGCCATGCCCATGAACATCATGGAATAAACGGCCATCACTCGTCCCCTCAGAGCATCCGGCACCATCACCTGAATCAGCGTATTCGAGCACGCCATCTGCAACATCATGGAGTAGCCCACGGGCAGCAAGAGAATCACGGAAAGCCAGAATCTTTGCGACAACGCGAAGACGGCCAGGCTGGCTCCAAAACCCGCGCAGCACCAGGCCACCCAGCGGCCCAAGCCTTTCACGCCTTCGCGAAAAGCTAGGGTCAGCGCCCCAAGCAGGGCTCCAACTCCGGTTGCACCCATCAGGACGCCAAGTCCCTGCGCGCCGCCGTGCAGGATCTTGTCTGCAAAAATCGGCATGAGCACTACGTACGGCATTCCGACGAGGCTGACCAATCCCAGAAGAAGCAACAATGCGCGAATCGGCGCCGTTTCGTTCACAAAGCGGAATCCTTCCATCATGTGTTCAAACGGCGAGGCCATGGTCGCGCGCTTCGGACTCACCACTCTCATCAGAATCAATCCGATGATTACCGCGATGTAGCTCGCGCCGTTGGCAAAAAAGCACCAGCCTTCACCAATCCTCGCCACTAGAATTCCGGCAATCGCGGGACCGATGACACGCGCCCCATTGAACATCGAAGAATTCAGCGCAATCGCATTCATCAGGTCGTCCTTGCCGACCATATCGACCAGGAACGATTGCCGCCCGGGAATATCAAAGGCATTCACAACGCCGAGCAGAGCCGCTAATACAAAGACGTGCCACACCTGGACCTTATGCAGCAACGTCAGCGCCGCAAGAATAAAGGCCAGCAGCATGGAAGCAGTTTGAGTAGCGATCACGATGTACCGCCGGTCATGGCGATCGGCGGTAATTCCCCCCAGCGGAGCAATCAGGAAAACCGGAATCTGGCTGGCGAATCCCACAGAACCGAGCAGCAGCGCAGAACCCGTCAGGCGATAGACGAGCCACGACTGCGCCACACTCTGCATCCAGGTGCCTATAAGAGAGATGAGCTGTCCGCTAAAGAAAAGTTGAAAATTGCGGTGACGTAAAGCGCGCCACGCCACTTGCCACCGGGAAAGCTCCACATTCGGCGCTCCGCTCGCCCCTGCCGGCAAGGTGTTTTCCATTTCGCTTGATTCGGGCATTGTTCTTTTTGATGAAGCCAATTCTCTCTAAGACGAACTATAAACTGGGATTCTTTCCAGATTTGCTCACCAAACGGTGCAAAGTTGGAACCTTTTACGATCGTGCGTTTGAAAAATTCCTGACCGTTGATTTTTTGCCTTCCCAGAGCGGCGAGACTGCGCTACAGTGTCCTTTGCTGTCGTCGGTGATTCCTTAAGGAAGGCACGCGACCATGAATACTCCCTCGGTTGGTGTTGAACGCCGCATTGGACAGCGCTTTGCCTTTAATCTTCCGGTTTCTCTCCGCGAACTTTCGACCGCCGTTACCGGCCTCGGGTTCACCCATGATGTGAGTTCGCGGGGAGTGTTTCTGTTCACGGAAATGAGCCTCCTCGAGGGAATGGAAATCGAACTCACGCTAATGATGCCCTCGGAGATCACCTTGGGAGAGAGCATGAAGGTTCGTTGCCGTGGCCGTGTTCTAAGGATTTTGAGGACCGAAGAAACATTTATCGGCGGCGGCAAAAGTCCATCGGTCGACAATAAGATCGGCGTGGCGGTGTGCTTAAGCAATTATGAGTATCTTCCCGAAATGGAAGACGGCTCAGTTGAATTCCGCAGAATTTCGGCGCTTCATCATTCGCTTGAGGCGGAGCAGACCACGATTCCTACGCCGGAAAGTCCTCGCGTTTCTCATTAACACGCGTTTTCGCTCTCTGAAAAATTTGAGCCGGGTAGGTCCAACGATTCAGCTTATCGCCCAACGGCGTTAGTTCTTTCGAATGGTTCGCCGCTTCCCAATCTGGCGGCGTTTCGCTTAGAATGCTTATCACTAGTGCGGACTCGATTGGGGAGTAAGTTCTGCTGTGCGCCAGCTCGTTGGAGTCTTCGCTGTTACGGTTCGCTGCTTTTCTCTCCCCCGCGTGAGTTTTAGGCAAGCTTGCTCAAAGCCCGTTACCTAGGTCACTTGGCGAAGGGTACTGCCTCTTTCTAACATGCAGACACCAAGAGAAATCAGCGAGAACCGCGCTATGCATGGGATCGCCGTAGCCCTCCTTACCGAAAATCGGGAACACCTATCGGAGCTGCAGCGTCGCCTGGAAACTACGGGTTTGGCCCGCATTGTATTTACTCATACCGGCTTTCCTTCTGGGCCCACCGATCCCATTCTTCGCCAGATTCAGGATTTGCGCGCCGAAGTAGTCATCGTCGACATTTCTCCGGAGAATTCGCAGCCTGCCGTTCGCGCGATCGAACTTCTCCAGGCGAACACGCTACAGCTCGCGATTTTCGCTAGCGGCGGAATGAACCAGTCCACGACGATTGTGGCCGCAATGCGTGCCGGCGCCGGCGAATACCTGGACTACGACGGGGGCTCGGAGCCACTTCTCGAAGCCCTGACGCGTTTCAGCTCCAGTCGCACGCGGAGCCGCGGCGTCGGAGGCAAGGCTCGCATCTTCACTTTTCTCAGCGCCAAAGGAGGTGCCGGCGCAACCACCGCCGCTGTAAATACCGCACTGGCGCTGCAGCAGGCACAGGGTAATGTGGTTCTCGTCGATTTCGCCCCAGTCGGCCATGCGCAACTGCATCTGAACCTGCGTCCCAGCTTCGGCGTGCCGGATGCCTTGGAAAATCTACATCGTCTCGATGCTTCGCTGCTGGAAGGCCTGATGACTAACGCCAAAGATGGATTGCATCTGCTGGCGGGTCCGCAGCAGCCGTATCCCTCGGTACCAACTCCGGCCGAATTGGCCCGCCTCTTCGATCTTTTGGTGAATCATTATCGTTATGTAGTGGTCGATGCCTCCAGCCGTCTGGACTCCACAACGCACCTGCTTTCCGATCTTTCCAACGCCGTGCTGCTTGTGGCTCAAACCGACGTTGTTTCGCTGTGGAGTGCCGGCCGCATTTACGCGTTCCTGGAAGAAGGCGTGGGGCGCGACCGGCTGCGGATCGTTTTAAATCGCTACAAAAAAATTCCCGGCTTCACCGATGAAGATGTCGAGCACTCCACTCGCTGCAAGGTTCTGTGGAAGATACCCAACGCTTTTCAGGCGATCTCCCCGGCCATTGATCACGGCACCCCCGTCGTCCTGCAGGAGAATCAAGAAGTCAGCCGCTCTTTCCGGGCATTAGCCGCCGCTCTGGCCGAAGCGCCCACCGCCGACGGCGGACTCGATCTTGTCTACGGCCAGGAAAAGAACGACAAAAGGAAAGCCGTAAGCAGGTTAGTAATCACCCCCGCTCGCGCCAGCCAGTAGATCGCCGCTTGGAGCAACTGGCTGTCAGCCACTTCCCATTTCGTGCGAAACGGCCCTTCCGGCTAACCCTGACGCCGGGTTTTCCATCTAGAATAGAGCGATGCGCGAAGTACCGGGCACTGCGTTGCAGGAAGTCGATGTGCCATCCGATCTGCGCCTGATCATCGTGCCCGAGCCATGGTTCCAGGTCTTTCTGCAAAATCTTCGGGACTTGTTCCGCTTCGACGCGAATGTCGTCTCCTATGCGGGATCTCCCGGCACATTCTGGCCGGATGTTTTCGTCCGACGCCGACTTCCCTGGCGGCGCTTCTTCGAGTCCGGCCTCTATCATGTCTTGGCTGTTGTCTTCCTCTGGGAGGTGTCGCAATTTCTGGGGCTACAACCTCAGATCATCACCCGGCCTACGTTCAGGCCAACCGACGTGATCTATTACGCTCCCTCGGAGTATCTCCCGCCACTCGATACCCGCCATGACGCTGGCGCCGCTCCGCAAAAAGCCGATCCCGAAATCGCCAAACAGCCAATCATTTCCGTGCCGCCGGAGGCCAGCAATCATTCGCAAACCATCGTCACGCCCCCAAAAATTCGCTTGCCCCATGATCTGCCTTTGCCGAACACAGTGGCCTGGTCGCACAAGCCCGAAATGCCGATTGCACCCGCGCCCGTGGTTCCCGCGTCGCAGATATCCCGCCTTGCTCCGCGGATGCAGGAAGCCGTCATTACTCCGCCTCCGGCAGTTCAGGCAGACCGGGAATTCGACTCGCAGAAGGCCATTTCAGCTCCTCAGCCTTCTGTGATCGCTCCCGCGCCCGAGCTATCGGCCGCGGCAGACCGGCGTTTTGGCGACATCAATATTGCTGCGAGTCCAATCATCGCTCCTGCGCCCCAACTTCCTGTCGATGCGCAACACACGGCAGATGCTCGGCGTCCGTTGGCCGCACAGGGATCTCCTCAAGTGATCGCGCCGCCTCCCTCCATCGCCGCATCGGGAGGTTCCCGCTCCGGCGGAGACATCGTGGCATTGAGCCTGCATCCGGCTGTCGGTGCTCCGCCCAGTCCGGTTGCGGGCAATCGCCGCGGCACGTTCGCGGCTACGCTCGAAGGACATGCAGGGGCGACAGGCAATCCAGGCAGTTCCGGCACTGCATCAAGCGCGAACGGACGCGGCGCCAGCAACAGCAAAGCCGCCGACCTGCCTTCCGGACTCTATGTGGGCAAGAATCCGAATCCAAGTTCGACGATCGCAGGAGAGCTGCGGCCGGTAAATCCCGGCGCCAATTCTGTGAATCCGAAGTTGATTGCCAATGCCCGCCCGCCGCGCTTCGAGCGCGCAGTCCCACCCAGCGAGACGAAAATCTCCGAAGCGGAACGCGCCGTTTTCGGCGGGCGCAAAATTTATTCTCTCAGCCTCAACATGCCGAATCTCAACTCCGCCGGGGGCAGTTGGATCATCCGCTTCGCCCCCTTGAAACCGGATTCCGACGGCGGACGTCCTTCTTTTGACGATCCTCCCGTCAACGACCTTTCCTCGCCCGTGGCGACGCGCAAAGTCGATCCGGCGTACCCGCTGGAGTTGATGCGCGAGAACGTGGCCGGCACGGTCATTCTTTACGGGATCATCCGCGCCGATGGCACAGTGAGCGATGTGCGCGTCCTGCGCAGTGTAGACGACCGCCTCGACCGGTTCGCGACCGAGGCCATTGTGAAGTGGCAGTTCCAGCCGGCAACCAAGAATGGCACTGCGGTCGACGTGGAAGCGACGTTCTGGATTCCCTTCCGGCCGGTGCGCTCACGAACAGACTTTTGATTTGCGAGTTTGTTTCCGGGCGAGCCGCTACTTCCCTGTCGCAGCTTTCTTTTTCTCGAGAGCGCCGTAAATAGCGGGGTCGGCGCATATCTCGTAATAGCTGCGCTCACTCCACCCCAGTACCACAAAGTCTTCCGGACTGACGCGCGGGATGCGGCTCTCGCGAATCACGATCTTCCGGAAAATGTCTCGGTCCACCGGAACCGTGCCACTGGAGAGTTTGTACTCGCCTTTATCGGAGGTCAGCGATGATGGAAGTTTGACTGCAAGCGGGACCAGAGAAATTTCCTGCTGTAGCTTTCTGTATGCCGCTTCGTTCATCCGAATACCACCCAGATTGAAACTGAGAAGAGAATCCTCGGGATTGGCTGACGCCGACGGGTTCGCCGTCTCGAAGACATAGACATGGAAGGGCCCGGCCTGCGATTCCATCTGCTTGCGCGCGCGTTTGTTGCAGGCAGAAAGCCGGTCGCTCTCGTTGAGCGCTTCTGAGATCATGATCTGCCGCTCGCCGTCCATCAAGTAGAGCGGTGCCGCTTCCTGTAGAGTTATCCCGATGCCAAGCTCCAGTTCTGGCATTCCCGAGCGCTGCATCAGCTCGTTGTATCCGCGCACGATTTCAATCATCTCTCGAGCCAGTACGCAAGCGCGGCTCACGGCCAGCTCTGGTTCGTCTTCGCGCTCGAGAATGGCGAGAATAATCGCGTCGCCTTCCAGAAAAACTTTCTGCGCCCCATACTTGTCCAGCAGTTTATTGACCGGATCATAGAAATTCAGGCTGAAATAGGACGCGGGATTCAACCCCTTTTCCATCAGCGTACGCGTCAACCGGGTCGAGTCCCGCACATCGGCCTTGATCACCACATGCCGCAGGACGCGCACCTCTTCCGGCTTCTCCGGCTGTTCGTCAGGCAGCAGAAATTCGTAGAGCGTCCCGTTCATGCGGGAAAGCTCGCGTAATTTGTCCGTTACAATCAGGTTCACGGAATCGAGCGCCGCATTCAGTGTGTCAAGCCGCCGAAGGTCGCGGTGATAAAGAGAAAAATCCTGCAGGAATCGGGCTGCAACCTTGGCTCGCTCCGCGCCGCGGCACCCAGCTACCTTGGCAACAGCTGCGTACAAACTGGCCGGCGAGAGTTTGCCGTGCTCCTGAATCATGCGCTCCACCCGGTCGCACTCAGGACGCGACATTAACGCATTCTTCAACTGTTGCGGATTAATGCGAGGTGCATATTCGCTGAGCAAAGGTACAACGTGATACGAGGCGATAGCGCACTCCATCACCTGCTCATCTTCCAAAAGGCGTACCCAGCGCGCTAGGCGCCCCTGTTGAGCCGCGCCCTGAGGGGTAGAGTCATCCGGAGTGCCGGTGCCAATCAGTGCGCGGGAATTTTCAGGCGCGCACAGCCATGAGTCGATCGTCTCGGTTGTGATCTCTTCTCCATAGAGCGATCGGATGAATCCCCATACGACATCCTGAATGCGCGGATAGCGATCCGGATCGCGATCCCAATTCCCGAGCATCACATAGTGCTCCGCGCATAGATAATCATCGCGGCCGTCTTCCGAAAACGCCAGCCGGTTCACGAAAAGCCCGAAGCTGGAAAGACGGCCTGCGGCGGCATCTCCTTCTTTCGGGTCCCCGAAGAGCGACCTGCGGGTTCGCGTCAACGTCTCTTTTTCGATTTCGCGCAGGGTTTCGAAGAGCTCTTGCCCCGTCTTCCGCAGAATGATCTTCTTGCCCACCTGGAAATTCGCCACGCGCTCCCGATACTCGACCGCTTTACCCTGCCGCATACCTTCATAACTTTTGAGCAAAACCCGGCATCGTTCGAGCACTTGCGCAAATTGCTGGCTCATTTCGGCGCGAAGGAATTTGGTGATGGCAAGGCGAGCGAGCAGATCAACGGAAACTTTCTCTTCCTTCTTCGCCCGATTCAACGCCGCCAGATGCAACTGCGTCAGTAGCGGCTTCCACTCGGTTCCCTCGGGAGCGGCTTTTTTGCGCACCGCAGCGGCAGCCGTCCTCATCCACGATGGCCCCTGACTTTGCGCCGGGGCCTCAGCCGCCAGAAGCCCTTCCAGTTCGCCGTAGCGGATAATCAGGCGCATGATGTGCGCCCGCGTTGCTTCCGCAAAACGCGGGCTCAGCGAGACGTCATGCCGCAGATTGTCGACTCCTACGGCAAGGCCTTCGAGCGCAATCGACGGAGTCGCCGCAACCAGTTCTGGCGGCGGCGATTTTTCCGGCTCCTTGCCGAGTCTAAAGATAGGTATGCGAGGCATTTGCGTATGTTCGAACCGTTTCGAAGTTACTGATTACACACGTAGATCGAGGCTAGCATGTGGGTGGGCGGGCTTAAAGTTACCTCGGTTATAGGTGGCTCTAGCCTGATCGCTTATTGATGCTAGGAAACTGCATGGGCTGTTGATTTTCCCGTCTCGCAAGGCCGACTACCGTAGTATCATGTTTGCTCGTTTGTTCCCCCTGGCAGAACAAAGCCCACTTGCAAAACAAGAAGTCCGAGGCTCACCATGGTTCTCTCGTTACGTCCCGTGCTTAAGTTAGCGCCAGCGGCGCTGGTTTATCTTGCCTGCCTCGCCCTGCCTGCGCAAGCGCAGTTCGAAACGCGCGCGACGACCACTCTTCCACAAGGTGCCTACTGTATCGCTCTCGGCGACTTTAATAACGACGGCAAGCTCGACCTAGTCGTCACCGACGGGGACGGCTTCACAGTATCGTTGGGCAACGGCGACGGTACGTTTCAGAAATACACGTTCTACAGCACGCAGTTGTCCTATTATCTGGCGGTCGGCGACTTTAACAATGATGGCAACGAAGACATTGTCGTGGCGAATCTTGATCCCAGCACCGTGGATGTTTACCTCGGCAACGGCGACGGGACCTTCCAGCCGCCTATCAGCACGAATACGACAGCAGGTTCGTATTTTGTTGCGGTGGGAGATTTTAACAACGACAAAAAGGCCGATCTGGCACTCATCGATCCGCCGTATATTAGCGTGCTGCTGGGCAATGGCGACGGAACCTTCCAGCCGCCAAGCGACAACAGCTCGTTCGTAGGATCAATCTGGCTTGCGCTCGGCGATTTCAATAACGATCACCATCTTGACGTCTTGGTGACCGGCAGCTTTGGCGCGACATATGAGATCGGGGTGCTGCTAGGCAATGGCGACGGAACCTTGCAAGACTCCATCGATACTCCGGTCGAGTACAAGCCAGGAACAATCGCAGCAGGCGATTTCAACGGGGACGGAAAGCTAGACGCTGTGCTGGGATATTTTCTGGGAGGCATCGGCGTTTTCATTGGTAACGGGAACGGCACGTTTCAGCCAGCGGTAAACTACGATACGACCGGGCTTGGAGGCGGCTACGTCGTGGTTAGCGACCTCAATCTAGACGGCAAACTGGACCTGGCAGTCCCGAGTGGCCCGCCGGCTTTAGACGTTTTCTGGGGCATGGGCGACGGCACCTTCCAGGCAGCTCAGGGATTCACTTCTCCGGTCGGGGGCCTGCCCGCTGTGGGCGACCTGAATGGAGACCATCTTCCCGATATCGTAATGGCCAACGGGGAGTACGGCACGGGCACGATGCTTAACACCGGGGTGGTGAGCTTTTCCCCGACCACGGCGCCGCTCAGTTTCACCGCTCCTGGAGAGCAGGCCTTAACGCTTAAGAACAACGGAACGAAAACACTTCTGATCAAATCGATAAAGGTCTCCGGCGTCGCGTTCGAGGTCCGCGATAACTGCGGCACCTCGGTTCGAGCAGGGGCAAGCTGTAAAATCAGCGTCTCATTCAAGCCTCCACACAGCGGAAGCTATACAGGTCTAATCACCTTAATCGATAGCGCGTCCTCGAAACCACAGTTCATAGAGCTTTCCGGCAATTAGGGCGCGTTCCTCATCGAACGGCGGCTCGGGTATCCGGGCCGCCGTCCCTCGCCTCCGGTTAGTGTCTGCGCACGCACATAGCCGGTATGAAAGTCGAACCGGAATTGTAGCCCGCGAGATCATAGCTGATGGCCTGCTGGCCGGGCACCGTGCCTCCTCCTGTCCCGCTGCCACCAAAGTCCGCAGGATAGAAGCCGGGTACATTTCCGCTTCCAACTGCCTCAGCGTTCGTGCACTTGTCTACCGCGTACACGTTAAAGCTCTGGGTTCCGGTGGAGACGTTCTGATAGAAGAGCCAGCCCTGAGGGCTGGAGTTGTTCGGACAGTCGTTGGAATCATTATTGCCAATGCTCGCGCAGTTGACCCCCGTGTGATCAATCACTTGGCGACAGAGCCATGCGGACATGGATGTGTTGGTGTAGGAGAGCTTAGGAGTAGGCCCACCCGAAACCGACGGCTGATCAAGGATGCTCTCCCTTAGCCAGTCTGTGTTGGAGGGATTGCCCGTCGTGGTACTTCCGGCGCAACTGGCTGGCTCGTTCGTCCAGTCGTTGAGCGTTGTCTGGGTGCCCGAAACGAAGTTGGGTGTTAGGGTCCACGTTCCGCCGCCCCCAAGTTGGCATTCCGAGCCGCTAGAGCAAACCGTGATCGAATCATTGACGCCCAGCCCGGGGCCGACGCCGCACCCTTGCTCGATGTCGCTCAGCACCGGGCCGGACAGCAGTTCCACATGATCGAGGAAGCCGTCCGCGCCGTAATAAGCCAAAGCATAGCCGATCGCCGCCGATCCCGCACTGTCTCCAAGAGCGCACATTCCCGCGGTATTCAAGAAATTGGGGGCGCCCTTAAAGAGGGTGTTGTACACCCAGTTAAAGACCGTGGCTGGCCGGCACGCGGCCACCTGGATGTTACCCGTCTTGCCGGTCATATCGGCGTAAGCATATTCCCAGGCATTGCCCCACTTTACTTGCACAACCTCATACCCAGCTCCGAAATAGTAATCGGCAAGCGCGTTACTCTCCGGGGTGGTGCCCCCATCGCCACCATGTAGAATTACGAGCCCGTTGGCTGCGGTTAGGCCGGAAATCACGCCCACCGGGTTCATGTAGCCAATCGTCACAGGCCACGGGTCCGGGGTAATGGTCTGTCCATTTATCACCTGAGAGCAGCCGTTGACCGTCGCCGCCTGACAGGTGCTCATCACTGAGAGGCCCTGATTGGGATAGTTGTAATAGTAAAAACCGTCACCGGGGTTGCACGCTGCGGGGTTGCCACTGGTTGTGAGCGTTCCCAGCGACAATGACTGCGAATGGCTTGGCGTTGCGAGCAGGCAACAAACGAATGCAGCTAAGGTGAGATAGATTACTCCGTTGGTGGCAAAGTTGATGGCTGACGAGAAGTGGCCAGAGCGCGTCGAGCTAAGGCTCCGAGTCGATAACATGCTTTCTCCTTGCGAAGCAGAATTTGAGGGAAGGAGCGCAACGATACATGAAAAAGGGGGGCGGGCCAAGTCAAAAGGTGCCTACGTTATCAACAGAGGACGGCTAACGGTCGGAGGCCGGGGTTAGTTAATGTAGTTAGGGCTGTTAGAACCCTAGCTAGGCGTCGAGATAGACCGAAGCACTGACTCACTGGCTCTTCATTCGCGCCGCCTCGAACTCATCTCCTCTTTGCCAGCCGACAATCCGCGACAGGCTCGCTGCTTCCCATCCCAGCGCGAAGCCGAAGCGGGCCATGGCTGAATCTCCGGTGAAATCCATCTCGGGATGATATTCGTCGCTCGGCTGATGATAGTGGTTCTGCGTGTAATCCTTGTCCTGGGCAATGCCCCAGGCTTCGTCGTGGCCTTTGAACTTCATTCCTTCGTTGATGGAGAACGATGGAATCCCGACGCGTGCCAGACTGAAGTGATCAGAGCGATAAAAGTGTCCGGCCTCGGGCCGCGCATCGGGGCGAATTGCAAGGCGGAATTCTTTTGCCGTAGCCTGTACCCAGGGATAGAAAGTAGTTCTCTCCGCGCCCGAAACTTCTACCTCTTCCGGCGCACCGCGCGGCTGCACGTCGTCGTAATTCAAATCGAGGGCGATTTTCCCCGCAGGAATCGGCGGGTGCTTACCAAGGTATTCGGACCCGAGCAATCCCTGCTCCTCAGCAGTAACCGAGGCAAAAATGATGGAGCGACCGGGCCGCTCCTTGGCCACGCTGAACGCCCTCGCCAGTTCGAGCAAAATGCCGCAGCCTGTCGCGTTGTCGGCGGCGCCGTTGTAAATGTTGTCGCCCGGCATATCGGGGCGAATGCCGAGATGATCGTAGTGCGCCGTATAAATCACAGCTTCGTCTCTCAGCCTCTTATCAGAACCCGGCAAGATAGCCAGCACATTGTTCGATTCGAAATTTCGCACCTTGCTGACTATGTGCGCTCTCAGCCTCGCACCCAGAGCCACGGGACGAAACTCGCGCGTGCGCGCATCGGCCATCATCTTGTCGAGATCCATCCCAGAAGCGGCAGCCAGCTTCTTCGCGATATCGAGCTGCACCCACGACGCGACTTTAAGCGCTGGTCCTTCCAATTTTAAAAACGATTTCTCTCCCGAGTTCGAGTTGCGCACTACTTCCCACGGATAACTCGCCATCTCCGTCTGATGAATCAGAATGACGCCAACCGCACCCTTGCGCGCCGCTTCTTCGTACTTGTATGTCCACCGCCCGTAATAAGTGAGCGCCGTGCCCTTGAAAAATTTTGGATCGTCCGAGGGCGGCTCATTCACCAACATCAACAGAACCTTGCCCCGCACATCCACGCCTTTGTAGTCGTCCCAGTTGTACTCGGGAGCCTCGATCCCATAGCCGACGTAAACAATGTCCGCATCGACATCGGACTGCGGCTGCTGGGTCTGATCGTAAGCAACATATTCATCGAGCGGCTTCAGATTCATCGCCGTTCCTTGCTTTGGCACCAGCGTGAACTGGGTGTCAGGCAGCGTCGTGATTCCAACCAGCGGAACTTTCTGCAAGTAAGAGCCGTTATCGCCAATAGGCTTTAGGCCATATTCAGCAAACTGCGTAGCAATATATTCCGCCGCGATGTCTCCGCCACGCTGGCCGGTACCTCGGCCTTCGAGCAGGTCATGCGCGAGAAAGCGCACGTGCCAACGGACATGATCGGGAGTAATTGTTTCCATCGCCGCGAAGGCCGCCGACGGCAAACGCACCGAGACCGCTTCACGCTTCGCCCCTACCGGCGAGGGAACCGGCTCTGGTGCTCCTTCCGCCCAAGCCAAAAGGCTCACTGCGCCGATTGCGACGATGAACAAACTTCGACCAACCCTTGCTTGCATAGGACGGTTCTCTCCCAAACGTTATGGCATTCACGCGCAGCGCAGGAATACTGCCCCTAAAAGACTGAAGGCATTGTAACGGACAATACATACCCTGAAATCTGCACCACAGGCCACTGATCGCCAAGCCCGTCAGACAAGCTGCATGCTGTACGTTGCGGCAGGGTCTTTCGGGGCTTGTGAAAAGTTGCGTCTGGCTGCTCGTCCCGCGACCGCGGGACTAGTTCTTCGACCCTCAACCCGCGCGGAAGTCTCGCACATCTTCCCCCGGCTGGAAGACCGCTGCGGGAGAAGTCTGCCCCGTCTCCGCCATCTTGCGGTTGATTGCGGCAAAGTCCGCTTTCACCCATCCCACGCTCGATATCTCGATTTCGCCATCCTGAGCGATCCAAAAGATTGTTGGTACGTTGGTCAGCCCATAGGCATTCGACGCGGGATATTTCTCGGTGTCGTCGAGCAGCACCGGAAAAGTCACTCCGAATTCCTTGATGAACGCAGCCGTGTCCCGGGGATTGTTCTGCGAAACTCCGAAAATTCGTACCCCCTTGTGGCCATAAGCCCGCTCCAGTCGCTCCAGGAATGGAAAAGCATACTGGCACGTGGGACAGGAGACTTTGAAGAATGCCAGCACAATCGGACCATGGGCCAACTCCTCGTGCAAAACAAATCGTCTCCCATCCATCGCTCTCAGCTCAAAGTCCGGAGCATGATTGCCCGTGGTCAGTGCCGCCATCGATCGTCCTCCAGTTTGTGGTTCAAAAATTCTTCAGCGGGAACATCGCGCTCCGCCTGGATTTTATTGTAGATGACGCCGGGCCAAAGCAGTTGCCAGTGGGCGCCTCGATTCACAGGAAGGCGGCCGCGCGGAGAATCTTCCGTGCCAAACCGGTCAGGGCTATCCGTTTCAACCTCCCGGCTGGAACCCATTTGCCCTGGGTGGATGCGGGCGCAACCGCGTTCCAAACCTTAATCGTGTAGTCCGTCACCGTAATCGAGTGTCGCAAATGGAGCAATGGTTTCCCTTTGCCATTTTTAGCTGTCGCTTCTGGCAGTTCCCACATTCCCGCCATCAGCGAAGCATCGCGCGGCCGCCGCACAAGAAATATTTCTTCGGAATCGCCACGTCCGTTTCGCACGTCAAGCGTGTAGTGAACCTCGCGTTTCTTCTGCGGCGCTGACTTGCGCAGTGGAGGCAAGTCTCCGCGAGTCAGACAAAAGTCGAGAACGGGACACATCAGACATGCCGGGGCGCGCGGCGTGCACACGGTTGCGCCCAACTCCATCATCGCCTGATTAAAATCACCAGGCCGCTTTAGATCAAGCACCTCATTCGCCGCATCCCACAGCTCTTCGCCAGCTAAACGCTTGCCCGATGAACGCTGCAACACGCGCTCCACGTTGCCGTCGACCACGGCGACTGGCTCGTCGAAGGCGATGCTGGCGATGGCCGCAGCAGTGTAGCGTCCAATTCCCGGCAATTCTTCGAACTCTTTCGCTGTCGCTGGAAATCTCCCATTGCGTTCATACACAATCACCCTCGCCGCCGCGTGCATCATGCGTGCCCGCCGGTAGTATCCCAAACCGCTCCAGACCGCCAGCACGCTGGGTTCGCGCGCAGCGGCCAGCTTCTGCACGGTGGGAAAGCGCCGCAGGAACTCGTGATAATGCTCGATCACCGCGGCAACCCGCGTTTGTTGCAGCATGATCTCGGAAATCCACACATGGTAAGGATCACGATCTGCGCGCCAGGGTAAGTCGCGCCGGTATGTGTCGTACCAGGCGAGAAGTTGTTGACGAAAGGTTGGCATTCTTAACGTATAAATCACAGCAGACGAAATCTTAACCTCCGCGTGCAAGGGTTGCCTACCGAGCCATTGACCCGCGCCTTCGCGCCACGAAATAATAATCCAGCCCGGCATCCGCAGTGTCCGCGGGAGCTTTATCAGGCCCGGCGAGGAGTGCTATGAACGACTTCAACCGCAAGGTGGAAGACGCGTCCGCGCGCGTCAGCAAGGCGGTCGCCGACGCCGCCGAGACGATCGAGAAAGAGATTCCCGAGTTCATTAAGTACCTGAACGACGAAGTCGTGCCCACAGTTCGCCAGCACTCGACCAAAGCGCTGCGCACCGCAAGCCAGAAGCTCAACGAACTCGCCGACTACATGGAGAAGCAAAAAGCTGCGCAGAAATGATTAGGCGCAACCAAGCTTCAGTTTGCAAGGCGGCACCGCTAGTCCTGGTCGTCGCCCTCCTTGCCAGTTGCGGCCATCCAAAACAGGCGCAAGTGAATGTTCCGCCTCCTCCGCCGCCGGGTGCTGAATCGTCTGCGAATGCGACCCACCCCGAAGGCGCAAGCGCAAAGGCCCATTCAACTAATGCAGGGAGGGAAGCTGATCTAGCGGAACCGACCATTCCCGCCGACGCGCGGCCAATCGAGACCGAAACCGGCCTTGCCAGTTGGTACGGCCCGCCCTATCACAACCGCGTGGGATCGAATGGCGAAGTCTACAACATGCACGCCATGACTGCAGCACACCGTACGCTGCCTTTGGGCTCGATCGTTCGAGTTACTAATCTGAAAACCGGTCACACTGCGCTCGTGCGCATTACGGACCGCGGGCCGTTCATCCCGGGACGCATTCTCGATTTATCCCTCGCCGCCGCGCACCGGCTCGATGTTTACCTGCCCGGCACAGCCGAAGTGAGAGTGGAAGTGATGGAAGCTCCCGCTCCGCTCGAATCGGGAGGGAAGTGGGCCGTACAGATTGGCGGCTTCCCTCGCGAGCACGACGCTCGCAAACTGGCGGACCATCTCACGCGCCGCTATCTCACCGCTAAAGTCCTATGTTTTCCCAGCCCTGCGGGAGACTGGTGGGTGCGCGTGCGGGTACTCGATGACGATAGGCGCCGCGCCCAGCAACTCACGGCTGAGACGCAAACACCCGAAGGCGCTGTCTTCCTCGTACGTCTGGACTAGCAACTTGTCGAGATAGAAATGAAATCGCTGCAACTCATTCCGGACAACGTGCGAGCCAACGGCGCAAAGATGATCGTCGGGGCAGCGGTCCTGTACGTTGTTTTGCGCCTGGTGGGATTTCACAGGTTTTTCCAGAACGACGCGGAAGGTATTGGTGCGCTGCTGCAGATCGTAGGCACCCTCTATAGCGTGGTCTACGCATTCGCTATTTATGTGATTTGGGGGCAGTTCACATCCGTCGAGAATGAGATCTTGAAGGAGTCGGGTGCGTTGAAGGATCTGCTGGTTTTCAGCCAGCATTGGAAAGAGAGTGCGCGGGAAGCTGCCGTGCGGGCCATCAAGATCTACGCCCGGGCAGTTGCAGAAACGGAATGGAGGGCGCTGTCGGAAGGCGAGGGAATCAACCAAAACGACAAACTGTTCGTCACGGTCGTTTCTAGTGTCACTGAAATGAACCCGGAAAACGAGAACGAGCGCATTGTTTATCCGCGTCTGCTAGACATTGCCAACCAGGCGAGTTCGCACAGGGATGAACGCCTTGCCATCAGCGCCAAGCGCATGCCACGCACTCTTCTGTTTTTTGTCACTCTCACGGCCTCCACAGTTCTTTTCCTGCTTTTCCTCTTCCCTTTCCGCAACGTGGCGGTGGGCGCCGCTTCCGTGGCCATCACAACCATGCTGCTGTACTTCGCTAACTTCGTTTTGCGTGATCTCGACAATCCCTTCGAAGGCACGTGGAATGTGAATGCGGAGCCTTTTGCCAAGTTGGTGACCAACTTTCGCTAATCTGTGACAAGTCCGCCACACAGATGTTATGGTTGGGCCGAGGTACAATGGTGACGACCGATCCTGCCCGCAATTGCCTGTTCTGCCGCATTCTGAGCGGGGAAATACCCGGCAAGAAAGTCTACGAGGACGAGCACGTCTTCGCCTTTGAAGACATTAACCCGCAGGCGCCAACGCATGTGCTCGTCATTCCCAAGAAGCACTTCGCTGGATTGAAAGAAGCGCAGGCCGAAGACGCCGAACTGATTGGCCGCTGCCATCTCGCCGCGGCCGAGATTGCCCGCCGTCGCAACATCGAACATGGCTACCGCACGGTGACGAATGTCGGCCCGGGATCAGGGCAATCCGTCTTTCATCTACACGTTCATCTGCTGGGCGGGCGTTCTTTGAGTTGGCCGCCGGGGTGAGCAGACGCCAGCTTATTGCACCGCCGGATTCTCCTCTTCGGGCGCTCCGTGCCGGCGCAGCAACTGCGGCAGGTTTTGGGAGAACGCGGACCGCGGCAAAACCATATCGCATCCTACCTCGTGCGCTTTCTGCTTCAAATCGCCCTGCACGTGGGACAGAAATCCGATAATCGACGTCCCCTTCTTGAGCTTGCTCTTCAATTTCGGGATAAGCGTGAGCGGCTTGGCGTTGGCGTTGTTGAGATCAAAAATGATCAGGGAAGGCTTCTCTTCCCCATTTTGCTGCATGCGGTCGGCAAGATCTTTATCGTTCTTCGCGAACTCCACCTTCACGTTGAGCTTGCGCGCCGTTTCCTGAATCTTCGTAGCGAAAAACAAATCATCCACGAAGGCGAAAATCCGCGAGTTCGTATCTTCGCGCGCCGGTAAAGGTTCAGGCTCTACAGGAGCGAACGGAGCAGCAAAGCCCGGGCGCTGGCGGCGCGGGTTCTGTCCATTGTTGCCGTTTCCCGCCAATGCCGCGCGATAACTGTGATCCATCGGAGCCGTGTAAATTCCATCTTGATTATGGCGCGCCTGCGCCGGTCCGTTCTGGCGCTGGCCGCGTGGATTATTGGAACGGCGTCCACGACGCCGTCTCCTCCCCCCGCCACCGGAAGGCCTGTTTGGTCCTGCGTTCATAGTCCTCTCAAAGCTGCTGCCACGGATTGCGCACCGCGCAGCATTTCAAAAACTGAAGTTTTTCAAGATTCCCCAACTTCGGGTTCTGCAATTTCGGATTGAATTAAGTTGCGGCGACGCGGGTCAACGTTGCGTGCCACAACTCTTCCGGCGCAGCGCCACGCTCTCGCCGACACTAACTTTAACTTTCACTCAGCACGTCCCATGAGAAACCACAGGGGTGGTCGCACTACAATCTTCGACGCAAACGTTCTTCACTATTCGATGAAGCAAAGTCGTGTTGGTGAAAAAATATAAATGTCTTACGCAAATCGGTTGTCCGTTGCCGGATCCGTCGCGCCGCCGGGAACTGCCTGAGGCGCGGAAGGCCTACGCGGGAACGTGGCCAATGAGAACACCTCAATCGTACTCGCCCCCACGCCAACTGCGCAAGGGGCAAAATCGGCTGGTTTTGCACAAAGGTCATGACCGGACGAAGTCATGTCCTCGCTCCGCTCCTAGACAACTCCGTCGCCCCTCTCACGCTCCGCTGGAGACCTGTCGCGCCCATTCCTGAGCCTGCCAGTACCAGCCGGCCACAGCATCGGATTCAAGATGCAGGGTGTCGCAAAGCGTGTGCGCCGCTTCCCACTCGCCGCTTTCGTGGGCCAGAATGAGCTGATAAATGGGCCGCAGTACGCTGGGCTCGCCCCGCAGCACCGCCTTGGTTTCCGAATCCAGCGGAATCTTCTCCAGGATATCCGCAATTGGCATTTCCAGAATCGCATCCAGCATGGAAAGCAGACCCAGAAGGAAGAGGTCCGATTCCCCGTGGCGCATCGATGGCGAGAGCAATTCTCCAAAGCGGGCGCGCACCAGCGCGCACAGCACCAGATCGCTGCTCTTTTCCTGCCCCGCCCCCACGGCCGCAATCAAGCGCACCCAGCGGCGCACTTCCTGCTCGCCGAGGATCGACAGAGCGTGACGCACCGAATGAATCTCGTTGCGGAAACCAAATTTCGCGGAATTCATATAGCGCAGCAGGCGATAACAAATCGCGGCCTCGCTCTTGATCAGATTCTCCACTTCTCCCACGTCGATTTCCGCCCGCGACACCGCCTGCAACATTCGCACGTAACTAATCCGGTTGGCCGGGACATCATGCGTGGTCAACATTTCCGGCCGTCGCAGGAAATATCCTTGAAAATAGACAAATCCCTGCTCTTTGGCGGCGACAAATTCGGCATGGTTCTCCACCTTCTCCGCCAGCAGGCGGCAACGCCACGGGCCATGCCGCTTAATCAAAACTGCGCGTTGTGCCAGCGTCGTCAGCCTGATGTCCACCTTCAATATGTCCGCCATCTCCGCCAGCGGCTCGCGCGGATCATCGCTGACAAAGTCGTCGAGCGCGATCAAGTACCCCGCCTCCTTCAGGTGCTGGCACGCCGCGATCACTTCTTTATCGACCGGAACGGTTTCCAGCACCTCCACCACGGTCGATTGCGAAGGCAGCAGCGTAACCATCCCTCCAATCAAAGTCTCGCGCGTGCAGTTCAGAAAAGCCCGCCGGCCATCGCAAAGAACATCCAGTCCGACCAGCAACGAGCTGTCGAAGGTCGAGCGGGAAGCCGCATCCGGGTCGGCGCCGTGAAACATATTCTCCATGTCGTCGCGAAAAAGCAGCTCGTAGCCGAAGACTTTTTCATTGCGATCAAAGATCGGCTGGCGCGCCACGTAGCGAAGTTTCCCCTCCGGGGGTTTCTCAGGAGCGGGCGAGGCGGCGGCGGAAGATCGGGACCAGGGCACAATGCAATCATCGGCAACAGGCACAAACAACTCCAGCGCGCCAAATTAAGACGTTAATAAGGAGAACCTAATTGCAAAGCGCGCACAAAAAAGAAAGCGCCCCGCGAACGCGGAGCGCTTCCAAGCGAACCTGTTATTGCGTAACAGTAAGGGTTATGTTGAAGGAATTAGTAAGCGCCTTGCCACCGACCGGTGCACCGGTCGTGGCCATTACGGTTACGGTATAAGATCCGGGAGGAGTTCCCGGATTATTCTGGCTACTCCCGCTGCTCCCTCCACACGCTCCAAGCCATAGCGTCGAGAGTCCGAGCACCACGATCAGCCCGAGTAACCGCGCTCCGCGCCCACGCGATCCCGCCGCGAAGACGATCCCAAACACGCCCGGCAGCAGCATGGCGTAAAAGATTCGATTGGCGCGATCGAATGGTCTGCGCAACTCACTCGTCGGGGCGGTGGTGGAAATGCTCAATGTGAGCGCGGTCTCGCTAACCCCGCTTTGGCTCGGACTGAAACTACAGCTTGCTTCCGACGGCAACCCTGTCGTGCACGAATAATTGAGCGGCAGCGCCGTCGTATTGCTGGACGTGTTTACAAAGCCGTTCGTCCCCGTAACCGTAATCTGCACCGAAGCCGCCTGACCGGCAGGTACCGAGTAGGTGGTGGTCCCGCCCTTCGGTGCAATGGTGAAGGACTGGTTGGTTGCGGCGATTGTCAGGCTTACGGTCGTGGTAATCGACGAGCCAGTCGGCGTAATCGTGATAGTTTGCGCTCCCGAAGGCAACGCCATGTTGGCCGTGGTAGCAATAGTCACAGTCACCGTCTGCGAGGCCGTACCGTTGAGAATGACGCTGGCTGGACTGAAGCTGCACGTCGCGCCGGCGGGGAGCCCGCTGCAACTGGCGGAAGTAAAACTAACGGTCGGCGTCGCCCCGCCGATCGGCGCAACCGTGATGGTATAGGTGGCCGGACTCCCCGCAGACACGGAAGCCGAGGTCGGAGGAGTAACCGTGAGCGAGAATTTTGGAGCCAGCGCCGCCTTCCACGCCTGGAAAAGGACATTAAAGTCGATGGAACCGAGACCGGTTACGAGGTCGTAACCACTCCCTGCCGAGTAACCGAATGTCAACGAGCCGGTGGTCGGGCACCGCAAGGCAGATGGTTCAAACGTGGGCGTGCCCGACGAGCACGGTACGACGTTATTCGACGTGTCGCCGTCGAAGGAGCTGGTACCTGCAACTATGTCGTGGAAAGCCGTGGGGTTGCTGGTAAACAACTGGTAGAGTTCGGTGTTTATGTTGCCCAGTCCGGTTGACCCAAGGTATTGATTCAGGAGCACGGTCATACCCGCGGCAACCGGAGTAGAAGCCGATGTGCCCCCGAAAGCAGAGTTATATGTCTGCAGAGCCGTCTCAATCCCGCTTACACACGTGCTGGTTGAGCTTGAGCCGTTAGTCTCCGATTGAGCCGTACATATGATGTAAGGATCGTTGAAGTTCGACGCCGAGAATGAGACATCAGGGACGTCTCGGACACCGTCGCTCGGCGTCAGGGCGGTTTGATAGGCCGGCTTTGCAAAACCGCCAGCAGGTGGCGTGTCGCAATAATTGAACGGAAAGCCACCTACCAGTTGTGAACCGTCAGTGTTCTCACAGTTGCTGGGCCCACCCCCCGTCCCGTCGAAGCCCAATCCTTGCCCAATTGCTGCCGTTGTATCGTTCCACGCCAATTCAGGGATATAACTGAGAGCCGAGCCTTGCCCCGGGGGGGTGTTGGTCGTGTTCCAATACGTGCCACTGCCCTCATTGAATTCCGTTCCACCCACGGCTGTAACATACGGATCGCTAGCCGGGTAGCTGACGGATTGGCCGTATTGCGCGCTGCTTGGATTGTCAGAAATATCGCCATCACAAGTAGCGGCGGCAGAGTCCCCGGCAGCGGCAAAAATCGACATGCCTTGCGAGAAGCCCTTCTGGAACTCCTGATCCTGCACAGCCAGCGTCGGAGGCGTAGCATACGCTTCGCACAGGCCATAGCTCATGCTGACAACTGGAGCCAAATTGTTGTCGATCGCCCACTCCATTGAATTATCGACGCCGCCGGAGTTCAAGTCAGACGTCACGAAAATGAGGGTCGCGTTAGGTGCGATAGCGCCTGCCCATTCGAGGTCCAGATCGGATTCTCCCAGATCGCCTGCGTTCACGCCGGGATCCGTCGCTGTCGATGGGATCACAAACTGCAATGTGCTTCCAGCGGCGCAGGACGTAATCACATCGCTCCCATTGGCGGTGCAGTTGATCGAGTTCGCGAGTCCAAAGTCAGTTCGAAAATCGTTAAGATCGGCTAGATAAATATCGGTCTGTCCCACAATAACCATCTTCTGGCCCGCACCGTCGATGGGCGTGGAAGCTTGATAAAGTGGGTTGATGTCGTAAATAGTGGCGATGTCGGCGGGCGCCAAAAAGTGAGTGGTGGCCCCACTGAGCGTGTACTCCGGATGCATGACGCTCATGCGGTGGGGAACGAAGTTATGCATCCCGCGGAATCCTCCAGCGATTCCGCTGAGGGTGGCGGGAATCATCGGCGAAGAAATGTTGGAAAAATGCGTTTTGCCGTTGACGTTGAAAAGATGAATCTCAGTCTTGAACGCTGCTTGCACCTGCGCCGCCGTGCCGCTGAAGCTGATGAAGTCGCGTCCGCGGGCAATATAGGTGACCGTGAGCCCTTGCGACTGCAGCCACGCCCTTATCTTGGCAATATCATTCGGACTGAGGCCGAATTGATCGGCGAACTGCTCGGGCGTCAACCATTTGTGAAAGTTCGGCGACTTGCGATCCTGCTGCTGGGCTAGCAACTCCTCTAAAGCGCTCTGCTGCTCTGGCGTGCGCGTGAACAGCATCGTGACCCGTAGTTGGAACGAGGGATCTATGGCGCCCTGATCGTTTTGTGGTTGGGCGAAGGGCGATACGTGGTTCTGAAGCGCCACCATTTGGCCGCCATTGATCACTCCCGCAATCCGGTCCGGCTGGGCAGCAAAACACAACGAGGTAGCTAGAAGCGGCAGAAGAAACTTCCAGGGTCGCATGAGTACTCCGTCTGCAATTCTTGGGTTGAGTGTGAATTTAGCTTATACGTCTTTCATGCACTCAGATCAAGTCCTGTAAGGACTTGGTTGTATCCTTACAAGGAATTTACAAACCCGCCAGCCCGGTAATAGTCGCGGCATCACGAAAGTAATTACATGCCCAGCAGGTTGGGCTGGAGCTTGACGTATCCGTGCTCCTGAGCCCACAAATCCAACGGCACCGCGGCCAGTTCGTCCACCACCGGCTCGGCCAGCCCGTTCTTGCTCAGGTCAATGGATTTAAGGTAGGTGTGACAGGTATCGCAGCACTCCACGCGGATGTAGGGAAACTCCTCCGCGGCATAAACCGGCAGCTTGGCGTGATTTTCCTCGCCGCAGCCGGCGCATACGATCCGCCGAAACTCCCACTCGCACAGGCAGAACCCGCAAACAAGGTTGCGGCGCGCGCCCTCGCCCAGCGGACGCAGCACCGCCAGCCCCGGCTTGCGGCTGCAAAAAGGACAGAGCGCGTGCGTGTATCCCTCTAGCTGCAGAGGTGCTCGCGACCGCACAAATTCGGCATAGGGTTGCAGAAAACTCATCGCCAGGAACTCATCTGGATCCATTACTTCTTCGGCGCTGCTTTGGAACCCTCTTGCCCACACATCGTTCAGTAGATCGCCCCACGCAGCGGTCGAATGCTGCGCGAGATCCTGTGCCGTTTTCGCGAAAACCGCCGGACCGCGTCTCTCTACGACTCTAAGAAATGTTGGGAAACTCGCCAAAAGCTCGGACAAATCCGGCGGCCCAGCAACAGAAGGCCGCCCGTCCAGCGAAGCTTTTTCCAGCCGCGCGTACAAATCTTCTTGAAAGCGGGCAAGGTGGACGTAGAAACCTAGAATCTCCCTGGCGAAGGTATGCTGGTCAGCAAGAAACTCGGCGCGCTGGATGCGCTTTTGCCACCGATGATCGGTCACCGGGTGATTATGGGCGCTACCGTCTCTCGCAATCAACCACCGCCCACTTGGAAAATTTCAACAAACGGTATCATCCATGAAACCTGAACTGCGCTCAAACGATCTTCCAGGACACACGAGATTTTTCGTGGCCCACTCCGTTGACTGCACGAAACCTCAGGACTATATTCAGTGGAAGCTTGGGGTGCAGTCCATCCGGATCTGATCGACGAAGTCGGAGGATATGCAAATGGAACTCTCCCGCAGGACCTTCCTTAAAGGCACGCTTGCAGGTAGCGCCGGTGTGTCATTCCTCGGATTCGATCTGAAGCCCGCCTACGCACAAACGCAGAGTTTAAAAATTTCACGCGCCTCGGAAACGCGCAGCACCTGTCCCTACTGCTCGGTAAGCTGCGGTGTCATTATCTATACCCTCGGTGACAAAGCGAAGAACGCGATTCCGCAGGTCGTGCACGTGGAAGGCGATCCCGATCATCCCATTAACCGGGGCACCCTGTGTCCGAAAGGATCGTCGCTCGAACAAGACATTCTGAATGATCGCCGTTTGCTCAAGCCACAGGTGAGAAGGCCGGGCGGCACCGATTGGGAAGATATTTCGTGGGAGCAGGCTTACACCGAGATTGCGCAGAAAGTAAAAAAGACGCGCGACGACACTTTCATCGAAAAAGATCCCGCCGGCAAAACCGTCAACCGTTGCGAAGGCATTGCCTTCACCGGCGGCTGCACCGATACCAACGAGTTCAACTATCTGGTCGTCAAGACCATGCGCAGCCTGGGGGTCTGCTACCTGGAAAACCAGGCCCGCGTTTGACACGGCCCTACGGTCTCCAGTTTGGGGCCAACATTCGGACGCGGGGCAATGACCAACGGCTGGATCGACATCAAGAACACCGACATGATGTTGATCATGGGTGGGAATCCGGCCGAAAACCATCCATGCGGCTTCAAATGGGCGATTGAAGCCAAAGTTCACCGGAATGCGAAAACGATTGTGGTCGATCCGCGCCTCACGCGCACGGCGGCGAACGCCGATTTGTACGTGCAGATTCGCGCCGGCAGCGACATCGCGTTCCTCGGCGGAGTGATCAACTACGCGATCGCGAACAACCGCATCGCGCACGAGTACCTCGTCAACTACACAAACGCGGCCTTCATTATTAAGGACGGATTCAAGCTGCCGGACGATGGCCTGTATTCGGGCTTCGATCCGGAAAAGAAAATCTACGACAAGGCGACATGGAACTACGAAGAAGGCGGCGACCTGACCGGCAAGGCAGTTGGCGCTGCAGCCGAGAAACCTGCGCCGCCCTCGAAGCCTGGCGCCGTTACGCCTCCCCCAGCTCTGCCGCCGAAGATTGCATTCGATCTCTCGCTGCAGCATCCGCGCTGCGTCTTCCAGTTAATGAAGAAGCAGTACGAGCGCTACACGCCGGAATTTGTGGAGCGCGTCACCGGTATTCCGCAAGCGCAATTTCTCAAAGCCGCCGACATGTATACGTCCGTGCGCAAAGATGGCGATACGAAGAAAGTTTCGACCATTATTTACGCTGTCGGCTGGACGCAGCACAGCTTCGGCACGCAGATCATTCGCACCGCCTGCATGCTGCAACTGTTGATGGGTAACGTGGGCCGCGCCGGAGGGGGCGTCAATGCGCTGCGCGGGCACTCGAATATTCAGGGCGCAACCGATATGGCTGGCATCTTCGACATCCTGCCCGGCTACCTGAAAATGCCCAATCCGAACGACGTCGATCTTGCCGCATACCTGAAGCGCATCACGCCGAACATATCGAAACCCGATCCCTGGGAATCGTTCAACTACTGGTCGAATACCCCGAAATTTGCGGTGTCGTTCCTGAAGGCAATGTACGGTCCGGCAGCAACCAGGCAGAACGATTTCGCTTTCAACTATCTGCCGAAAATCGACCGCAATTACTCCTGGGTCAACATCTGGAACGACATGTACGAAGGCAAAGTCAAGGGCCTTTTCGCCTTCGGCATGAACGGCGTGATGATCGGCCCCGACTCGAACAAGAACATTGACGCGCTGAAGAAAGCCGACTGGCTTGTCGTTTGCGAAATCTATCCCGACGAGACCAGCGAATTCTGGCGCGCTCCGGGCATCACTGCCGACGATCAAAAGAAGATCAATACCACTGTGTATCGTCTTCCGGGCGCAGGTTTCGCCGAGAAGGACGGAACCTTCGTTAATTCGGCGCGCTGGCTGCAATGGAAAAATGTCGCAGTGCCGCCGCCGGGCGAAGCGCGGCTCGATCAGGAAATTCTCGCGACTATCTTTTTGAAAGTTCGTGACCTTTATCAAAAGGAAGGCGGCAAATTTACCGATCCTATTGTTAATGCGGCATTCGCCTACACGAATCCGCACAACCCATCGCTTTCGGAAGTGGCGAAAGAGATTAACGGCAAAGCGCTCGCCGACATCACAGATCCCAAGACGAATGTCACGATCAAAGCCGGACAACAGCTTCCCGGTTTTGCCTGGCTGAAAGACGACGGTACGACGAGCTCTGGGAACTGGCTCTATTGCGGATCGTGGACCGAAGCCGGAGCGCTGATCCAACGCCGCGGCACGGACGATCCCTCCGGCTTGGGTATCTATCCCAACTGGGGATGGTCGTGGCCGATGAATCGCCGCGTGCTCTACAATCGCGCCTCGTGCGACGTGAATGGCAAGCCTTGGGATCCCTCGCGCCGTCAAGTCTGGTGGGACGAAGCCAAGCAAGTCTGGGTGGGTAACGATGTTCCCGATTTCAAGCCGGATTCCGCGCCCAAGGACCACATGGGCCCGTTCATCATGAATCCCGAGGGCGTGGGCCGTTTGTTCGTCCCGCTCGGTGCCATGGCCGACGGGCCGTTCCCCGAGTACTACGAACCGATCGAGAGCCCGATTGCCAACCCGCTGCATCCCGCGCAGTCGAATAATCCCGTGGTGAAGAAGTACAAGACAGACATGGACAAATACGGCACGGTCGATCAGGGATTCAACATCATCTGCACCACTTATCGTCTCACCGAGCATTACCACTACTGGACGAAAAATAATCCGATGAACGTCGAACTGGTGCCGGAGCCGTTCGTCGAAGTGCCGGCCGAATTGGCCGATCGCATGGGCATTCGCGGCGGCGAAAAAGTCAAAGTGACCAGCGCACGCGCAACTTATATCGCCAAGGCAATGGTGACCCGGCGCATCCGTCCGATGAAAATCGACGGCAAAGAAACATTCCAGATCGGCATTCCAATTCACTGGGGATTCCGTGGAATCGCCGAAGATGAGAACAAAACAGCGAAAACACTGGCGAATCAGCTCACTCCAACAGTGACCGATCCGAATGCATACACACCAGAATTCAAGGGGTTCTTAGTAAAGCTGGAGAAAGCGTAGCCCCGGCATCCTGCCGGCTGTCGCGAGGGCATCTTGCCCTCATGATGGGGAGAGTAGCCGCCGAAACGTCGACACAAGGTAACTGAATATGGCAGACCGCAAGACACTCCAAGCCGAAAAAATCTCGGGCCACTCCGGCGCCTCCCCGGGCTTCGGAATGCAGCGCGACTACCAAGTCTGCAAGCTCGTCGACACCACCACTTGTATCGGCTGCAAAGCCTGCGAAGTGGCGTGCGTGGAATGGAACGACATGCCGTTCACCACGACGACGTTTGATAACACCTATCAGACGATGCCCGAGACGCGCTGGAATTTCTGGAACCTGATCAAGTTCAACGAACACCAGAATTCCGACGGCACCGTGCAGTGGCTTATGCGAAAAGACCAGTGCATGCACTGCGCCGATCCCGGCTGCCTCGCCGCCTGCCCCGCCGACGGCGCGATCGTGAAGTACACGAACGGCATCGTCGATTTCAATCAGGAAAACTGTATCGGTTGCGAGTTTTGCGTCTCCGGCTGCCCGTTCAATATTCCGCGATTCAATCCTGGCACGAAGAAGGTTTATAAGTGTACTTTGTGTTCGGATCGCGTGGGCCAGGGACTGGAACCCGCTTGCATCAAAGCCTGCCCCACGGGCTGCCTGAAGTTCGGCAGCAAAGACGACATGAAGTTCATCGCCAACGAACGCGCGCGCCAGCTCCGCGAAAATTTTGGCATGGAGAATGCCGGCGTTTACGACCCGCAGTCGATTGGTGGGACGCACGTCATCTACGTTCTGCACGACGCAACGGATCCCGAGCGTTATGGCGGATTGCCGAAAAATCCGACGATCCCCTGGAGCTACACCATCTGGAAGTGGCTGTTCAAGCCGGTTCTAGGCACATTCGCGCTCCTCGGAGGACTGGGAGTGCTGCTGCATTACGTGACGCTCGGCCCGCGCCGCCCGCAACCGGAACCGCCGGAGAAGGAGCACGCCAATGGGAACAGCTATTGAGCGCTTCGACGAAAACGCGCGCCGGCGCTTCGAATCCCTCGGCCGCACGGAAGTCTATCGCGGCGAACTGCTGCGGCACCCGGTGTACACGCGAGTATTGCACTGGATGGTCGCACTCTTCTTCTTCCTTGCCCTCTTCACCGGCTTTGGCATTTATATGCCGTGGCTTTTCCGCTGGTTCACGCCGATCTTCGGCGGCGGCCCGCTCGCTCGCCTCCTGCATCCTTATTTCGGCATTGCATTCGTCGTCTTCTTCTTCCTGCAAATGCTGAACTGGATCGTCCCCATGGCTTGGGGTCCGCAAGACACGCGCTGGATGCGCAACATCAGCAACGCCATCAGCGGCAAAGAAAAACTGGAACCACCAGACACTGGATTCTTCAACGCCGGTCAAAAAGCGCAGTTCTGGGAGATCGTCTGCGGCTGCGTCGTGTATCTCATTACCGGAATCATCCTCTGGATGGGCGCACGTACTTTTGGCGCGTGGGCGGTTGCCGTCAGTTATGTGCTGCACGACATCTCAGCCCTCATCATGCTCGGCGGAATCTTCATCCACATTTATCTCAGCACCGTCGGCGAGCCGGGCACTTTCCAGTCCATGACGCGCGGCGCGGTCAGCGAGGCCTGGGCATGGACATTTCACCCTGCCTGGTACAAGAAAGTAACCGGACGCGATCCACGCCAGGCATATGAGGAAGCGCTCCGGAAGCAAAGCGGCGCTCCGCCCAAACCATGAACGCAAACTCTATCAATCTCATCGCTTCTTAACTGCATCCAAAATTTCAGTAAAACTGACTCTTGAGAGGATCCATGCGCTCACTCGCTGGCTCATTAATCGCAGCGGCAATTCTGCTGCCTGCAGCACTGCTCTTTGCCGACAATGTAGACACGAACTTTCACAACGCTCCTGCCTCGGCCAAGGCGATGAAAAATCCCTTCGAAGGCCAGGCCACGGCTATCGCCACCGGCAGACAGCTCTACGCCCGCAATTGCCTTTCCTGCCATGGCAAATCAGGAGGCGGTACGGGCAACGTGCCTTCCCTCATCGATGGCAAGCTTGAAACTACCGCCCCCGGCGAAGTCTTCTGGTTCATCACCAAAGGAGACAAAGATGACGGCATGCCCTCCTGGGCGCAGCTGCCGCAGAAGCAGCGCTGGGAGATCGTCAGCTATGTAAAATCTCTGGGATTACCGCAGACCGGCCACGTAGCCAGCGCGCTTCCCGCAGATACAGACGGATCAACGATCAAAGCTCCGCCACCTACTCCGCCATTCACCGACTTTCGCTACGAGAAGCCGGGCACGACCCGCAAGATCACGGTGAAGGATCTTCCGCCACCATACGCGACGTCATCAGCGGAAAATGGACCGGAAGTTGTGGCGCGCCCAGAAAATGTGTGGCCGATCGCGCCGGTGGGATTCAAGGTTGAACTTTACGCCACGGGCCTCGATAATCCCCGCACCCTGCGCACCGCGCCCAATGGCGATATTTTTCTAACCGAAAGTGACGCGGGCCGCATCCGCGTTTTTCGCGGCCTTACCCCGGATTCGAAACCAGAGTTGTCCGCCGTTTTTGCCGAGGGTCTGAAACATCCCTACGGATTAGCTTTCTATCCGCCTGGCCCCGACCCGCAATGGCTCTACGTCGGCAGCACCGCCGAGATCGTCCGCTTTCCATATCACAAAGGAGATCTCAAAGCGACCGGCGCGCCACAACATATAGCCGATCTTCCCAATACCGGAGGCCATTGGACCCGAGCTCTGGCGTTCTCTCAAGATGGCAGCAAGCTTTTCGTCGCCGTGGGATCAGCCTCCAATATTGACGATCCCGACACGCATCCCGGCGAGAAGGATCGGGCAGATATTTTATGGTGCGATCCGGCAAAGTGCGTCTTGAGCGTTTACGCCTACGGCATTCGCAACGCCGGCGGGGGAATCGCCGTTAGTCCACAGACCGGCGAATTGTGGTGCTCCGTGAATGAGCGCGACGCCTTGGGCGACAACCTTGTGCCCGACTACATCACGCACGTACAGGAGGGTGGCTTCTATGGCTGGCCGTGGTGGTACATGGGCGGACATCAGGATCCGCGCCATAAAGGCAAGCATCCCGAGTTGAAGGATAAAACGATTGTGCCGGATGTGCTGCTACAACCGCACAATGCATCGCTCGAATTTACTTTCTACCAGGGACAGCAATTCCCCGCCGAATATAAAGGAGACATTTTCGCCTCCGAGCACGGTTCCTGGAATAAAGCCGTCCGCGTCGGCTATGAAGTGATTCGCGTACCACTTCATCAAACCGGACACGCCAGCGGCGAGTATGAAGATTTCCTCACCGGCTTTGTGCTGCCCGATGGAAACGTATGGGGGCGTCCTGTAGGCATGACCGAAGCGCCGGATGGAGCGCTGCTTGTAAGCGATGACGGATCAAACTCAATCTGGAGAGTAAGTTACAACGGGAAGTAAGGAATGCGGAAACTGGCCGGCCGAGATCTAGGCGTCATTCCGAAACCCCGCGTTTTCACCAGCGGGGTGAGGAACTCCCCAATCTCTTGACAATTTATCTTGTCAGTCGCACAATACTCATAGGCGAATAAAAAGCGAATGCCTCCGGACTTCCCTCCGGCGTTCCCTGAAATTTCCGAGGAATTTATGTCTTCCGCAGTGTTTTCCACTTCGGCGGCCCAAGGCCGCCCTTTTATTTTTAATGAAGAAAGTGTTGCGAACATCTGTCCGCAACCAACCGGGGCAGAGCTTTTTCCGGAAACGCATCGTCCGCCCCAAAAAGCGATTCTGCGAAATCCCGGCGTTCCCCACGATGCGAGACTTGCCGCCATCACTCCAGCCTCGCACCTGGCAATGCGCCCCGCTCCAGAGATGGTCCCCAGCGGCATTTCGGCCCTGGATGCGCTAACCAGTGGCCTGCCCCGCGGCAGCCTGACAGAAATTTGCGGGCCAGCCTCGTCCGGCCGCACGACCTTACTACTGGCAGCACTATCTACAGCCACTCAGCGCGGAGAATTCTGCGCTGTTGTCGATGCGGATGACGCGCTTGACCCGCAGTCGATTGCCGCTGCCGGTGTTGATTTGGAAAAGCTGTTGTGGGTGCGCTGCGGAGAGAATTCGGCAGCGGACGAGGCATTGGAAAAACTTCTGCGAGCAACAGACCTGCTCCTCGAAAGCGGAGGCTTCGGCATGATCGCCCTCGACCTGGGTGATATTCCGCCGCAAACCGCGCGCCGCATCCCGCTGACTACATGGTTCCGCTTCCGCCGCGCCGTAGAACGTACGCCGACGGTGCTGCTGGCGATTGAGCGGCAGTCGATTGCGGGAAGTTGTTCATCCTTATTAATCAAACTGAAATCGCTGAGACTGCCGCAGGAAAACCTCGCCGCGAATTCTCAATCGTCGCCGACGCATACGCAATTGCTCACAAAACTGGAAATCTCAGCCGAATTAGTTCGCTCGCGCATGGAGCGAAAACCAGTTCGCTCTGCGGAGATTGCATTCGAGAGCCAAGCCGCTTGGGCAGGATGATGAAGAGACCAATGACTCAATGACTGAATCGCTCGATGACTCAATGCCGCTATGTTTGCCTGCATCTTCATCCCGAACTTCCCCGTGGCCGCGGTTCTTCGCGCCGAACCGGAATTGCGCACGCAGGCTGTGGCGATTCTTGAAGGTAAGCCTCCACTGGAAAAAGTTTTTGCGGTGAACGATGGTGCCAAACACTCAGGCATTGTGTGCGGCATGACAAAATCTCAGGCAGAACTTTGTTCAGCGGTGATCCTCCGTCCACGCTCGTCGCTGCAAGAGTCAGTTGCACACGCCGCTCTTCTCGATTGCGCACAATCCTTCTCACCTTGCGTGGAAGTTGCCGCAGCGGATATTACAATTCTTGATCTGGCCGGAATGGAATCGCTTTTTGGCTCGGAATCCGAAATTGCCCAGAAAATTTTCGCGCGTGCTGTCGATCTCGGACTCGACGCAAATGTGGCTGTGGCTTCCAATCCCGATGCTGCTGTGCTTGCGGCTCGCGGGTTTTCTGGAGTGACTGTCATTCCTCTTGGAAAAGAAGCGGAGCAACTTGGATCTTTACCCCTCGAAGTTTTATTTGCCGATCACCCCGTAAAGAAAGGAGAGAAAACCGAACAAAAAGCAGTCGAACTTCTCGAAACTCTCGACCGCTGGGGAATTCGCAACCTGCAAGCTCTGGCAGCGCTTCCGGCAATCGCATTGAGCGAGCGCTTAGGCCAGGAAGGACTGCGATTGCAAGCACTGGCGCGGGGAGCAACCTCCGCACGCTGGTTCCATTCGAAGAGCCGACGGTATTTGAAGAAGCCATCGAGTTGGACCATCCCATCGTGCTGCTGGAACCTCTAGCCTTTCTGCTGAACCGCCTGCTGGAACAAATCTGCGCCCGCCTGGCTTCACGGGCATTAAATACGCAACAATTGCGGCTCACATTGGAGCTGGAAAATTTCTCGGCGTTGAATCGGCAGTCGTTCATCCGAGATCAGCCATTCGAGTCTCAATCGGCAATCGACAATCGGCAATCGACAACCGCTTTTCACCGCACTCTAAATCTCCCACTTCCCATGCTCGATCCCAAACTTTTTCTAAAATTGTTGCAACTTGATTTGAACGCACATCCCCCGGGCGCACCGATTTTGAAAATTCATCTCGGGGCGGAGCCCGCACATCCGCGATCGGCGCAAGGAGGATTGTTTCTTCCTCCATCTCCAGAGCCGGAAAAATTGGAACTCACCCTCGCGCGCATCGCAGGGCTCGTAGGCGAGGCGCACGTTGGCTCATTGGAATTGCTGGATACTCATCGTACTGATGCTTTTCGCATAAAACGGTTCCTGCCAGACACAAACCAGCGAAATCAGAGAGGCGGGGAATCTAAGTCTGCAGAAGAAAAATCCGCAGTCGCTGCACTTCGCATGTTTCGTCCTCCGTTGAAAGCCAAAGTGACGATGGAAAATGGCGAACTGACTCGCGTGGTTTGTGTGAAGAAGAAAGAAGTGCAAGGCAATGTGCTCTGGAAGGCCGGCCCATGGCGTAGTTCCGGCGACTGGTGGGAGCGCGATCCCTGGTCGCACGATGAGTGGGACATCGCTTTGCAGAATGCGGAGGGTATCGCCCTCTATCGGCTTGTGCACGATCTCCTTGGCGGAGGATGGTTTGTGGAAGGAACGTATGACTAATGAAGGATTCAGTTATTGAGTTATTGAAATCGATTGCGAATGGCTCAATGACTCAATGGCTAAATGACTCAATATATAGAGCTTCACGCACGTTCCGCATTTAGCTTCCTCGAAGGCTCTTCCCTGCCCGAGGATCTTGCGCGAATGTGTGCCCGGTTGAGCATGCCGGCCATGACATTGCTCGACTCTGACGGAGTCTACGGTGCTCCACGCTTTCACCTCACGGCAGAAAAAATAGGGATCAAAGCGCATATCGGCGCTGAAGTCACATGCGCATCTGTCATCCTGGGCGGAGCAAATGCTCCACGAAGTGGAGCGTTTGCGGAGTCGAAGGCTTGCCCTGAGCGAAGTCGAAGGGATCCCCACGCCCAGCGAGCAATGGAGGGAGCAGGGATTCCTCGCTTCGCTCGGAATGACAAGCAATTCCGTTTACCACTTCTAGCTTCTTCCCGCACTGGCTATCAGAATCTCTGCCGCCTGATCACCAAGATGAAATTGTGCGCCAAAAAAGGCGAGGGGGCAGTTAAGAAGGAAGAACTCGAAGAGCACTCCCTTGGCCTGACATGCCTGACCGGCGGCGCAGATGGACCGCTCGCTGCAGCATTGCAACATGGCGGAATAGAAGAAGCGCGGAGGCAAGTCGAGAATCTGATCGGAATATTCGGCCGTGAAAATGTGTACGTCGAACTGCAACGCCACTTCCATCGCGAAGAAGAAAATCGCAATCGCGCAGCAATTCAAATTGCTCGCTCGCTCAATCTACCACTGCTGGCGACCAACGGCGTCTGCTACGCCACTACGAAAGATCGCGAGCTCTGCGATGCATTCACCGCCATCCGCAATCACCGCACGTTATCCACCGCTGGCCGGTTGCTGGCGCGCAACGCCGAGCGTCATTTGAAATCGCCACAGGAAATGCGGCAACTCTTCGCCGATCTGCCGGAGGCGATCAAGAACACACTCGAACTTTCTTCCCGCCTCGAATTCACGCTGAACGATCTCGGCTATGAGTTCCCGCGTTATCCTCTCCCCGAGGGCGAATCCATGGATTCTTTTCTCCGCGATCGAACGTGGGACGGCTTCCGCGAACGCTATGGTCGCAAGGACAAAGACACCCAATTCCGCGCCCGCCGCCAGATCGAAAAAGAATTAACTCTCATCGCCAAGCTCAAGCTCGCCGGATATTTTCTGATCGTCTGGGATCTCATCCGCTTTTGCCGCGATGAAAAAATTCTCGTGCAAGGCCGCGGATCGGCAGCCAACAGCGCGGTTTGCTATTCGCTTGGAATTACGGCCGTCGATCCCATCAGCATGGAGCTCCTTTTCGAGCGCTTTCTCTCCGAAGAGCGCGGCGAGTGGCCGGATATCGATCTCGACCTTCCCAGCGGCGACGAGCGCGAAAAAGTAATTCAGTACGTTTACAAGCGATACGGCGAGCGCGGCGCGGCCATGACCGCCAACGTCATTACCTATCGCAATCGCATGGCCGCTCGCGAAATGGGCAAGGCATTGGGTTTCGACCCAGAAATGCTCGCCAAAATTTCCGCCGCCGTTGCCGCTTGGGAATTTCGCGACGAAAACGACGCGCTCGACCGCCGCTTCCGCGATGCCGGACTCGATCTCAACCACCCCCGCCTGCGCAAATATTACGAACTCTGCCTCGCCGTGCAGGACATGCCGCGGCATCTCGGCCAGCACTCTGGTGGCATGGTCATCTGCCAGGGGCAACTCGATTCCGTCGTTCCGCTCGAGCCCGCGTCCATGCCCGGCCGCGTCGTCGTGCAATGGGACAAGGAAGATTGCGCCGACATGGGCATCATCAAAGTCGACTTGCTCGGGCTTGGCATGATGGCCGTGCTTAAGGATTCGCTGGAACTTGTGCGCAAGCACTATCCGACCGAAGTCGATCTGGCGCACCTTCCCCAGGATGATCCGGCGGTTTATTCCACATTGCAGAAGGCCGACACGATTGGCTTATTCCAGGTGGAAAGTCGCGCGCAGATGGCATGCCTGCCGCGCCTGCAACCCAAAAAATTTTATGACATTGTGGTGCAAGTCGCGATCATCCGTCCAGGACCAATCGTCGGACAGATGGTCAATCCATTCTTGCAGCGCCGCCAGGGACGAGAAGAAGTTACCTATCCGCATCCGTCGCTCGAACCAGTGCTCTCGCGCACGCTTGGAGTTCCTCTGTTTCAAGAGCAACTTCTCCGCATTGCGATGATCGCTGCGAATTTTTCCGGTGGCGAAGCCGAAGACCTGCGCCGCGCCATGGGCTTCAAACGCTCGCAGGCACGCATGAAAGAGATCGAGGCCCGGCTGCGCGCCGGCATGACACAAAACGGAATCTCGCCGAAAGCGCAGGAAGAAATTATTCTCTCGATCACATCCTTCGCGCTCTATGGATTCCCCGAGTCCCACGCCGCCAGTTTCGCTCTCATCGCTTACGCCAGCGCTTTTCTGAAATGCCATTACCTGGCCGCATTCACTGCCGCCCTGCTCAATAATCAGCCCATGGGATTTTATTCTCCGGCAACCATCACGAAAGATGCACAGCGGCATGGATTGAGAATTCTGCCGGTGGATGTGATGCAGTCGGAGTGGCTGTGTACGTTGGAGGAAGCTGCCAGTTGCCAGTGGCCAGTTGCCAGTAAAACCTCAGTAGTACCGAGTACCGAGTTACGGGTATCAAGTAAAACCTTTGTCATTCCGACCCCCGAGCGCCAGCGAGGGGCGGAGGAACCCCTACCATCGCAACTCGATACTCGCAACTCACAACTCGTCATGCGCCTCGGCCTGCGCTACGTCCGCGGCCTGCGCGAAGAAGCCGCTCAGACGCTCATTCGCGAACGCACCCGCGCTACATTCACTTCCATTCACGATCTTACCTGCCGTGTTCCCGAGTTGCGTAAAGATGAGCTCACTACGCTCGCCGAAATTGGTGCGCTGAATTCAGTTGGTTCTCAGTTCAGGGTTTCCGATGAGTTGCGAGTACATGGCGAGGGTAGAGATTCCTCCGCCCCTCGCTGGCGCTCAGGGGTCGGAATGACAACCGGTTTTACCCGGCACTCGCAACTCGGTACTCCGCACGGCCAAGGTTTTACGGGAAACCGGAAACTGGAAACTGGAAACCGCTTCACTCGCCGCGACGCCCTCTGGCAAGCCGAGAGCGCTGTGCGCCCCTCCGGGCCGCTGCTGGAAAATCTGCCGGAACCCGATTCACCCTCGCCCCTCCAGCCCATGAACCATGAAGAGCGCTTGGTCGCCGATTTCCGTGGCACCGGCCTCACCGTCGGCCCGCATCCCATGTCTTATCGCCGCGAGTGGTTAAATGCCATGGGCATTCGTCGCGCGATCGAACTGCGCAATATTCCTAACGGCAAGCGGCTTCGCATTGGCGGCTGCGTGATCACACGCCAGCGTCCCGGAACCGCGAAAGGATTTGTATTTTTAAGTCTGGAAGATGAAACCGGAGTGGCGAATGCAATTGTCGCTCCCGACCTGTTTCACAGCAACCGTCTGCTAATCACATCCGAGCGCTTTCTTGCCGTGGAAGGAATTCTTCAGAACCAGGACAACGTGATCTCAGTGAAAGCGGAACGTGTGTTGCCACTGTTCGTCACGAAAGCCGAAACTATTTCGCACGATTTTCACTAACACGTCCACCTCGGGGACTATACAAAAAAGAGCCCACTCACTCCGGCCCTTCCGGATGTCCATTCTCCGGCGGGGGCGCTAGCGGCAGCCGCGTAGCCCGGCGCATCATGTCCCGCTCTTCGGGAGAGAACATGCCTCGGAATCGCGGAGAGTCGATGATCTGCTCCCGCTGCCCGGGCGGCATCGCGCTCAGATCGCGCACCGCCGTCGTCACCATTCTCCGGCGTGCCGGCGGAAGCTGTTGCATGCGGTAGAACAATCCGCGCGCCTCCTCTTTCTGTGCGGGCGTCAGGTGTTCCCACGTCTCCATGCGATTGAGCACGCGCTGCTGTTGTTCAGGAGGTAGGCTGTAGAAGTGCTCCAGCCGCTGACGTAACATCTGTTGCCGCTCGGGGGGCAAACGGCGGAAGCCGGGATCATTCTGCAAAGCACGCTCGCGCTCGCCTGGAGACATGCCCTGATAGTGCCGCAACCAGTCGCCCGCATGGTGTCCCTGACGCGGCCGGTTTTGATTCTGCCCCGCGCCCGGGCGTCCCTGAACGGGCCGGAATTCACCGCGCTGCGCCAGACAAGGGGAGAGCATAACGGTCGCCACAGCCAGCGCTGCTGCCGCGATGTAACCTCTCGTATTTTTTAACCGCATGCTCCCCAACCTTTGGCTTGGAACTCCAAAAACTCAACCGGCTCACTCCACTTCTTTGCTGCCTTACGGATTCGCAACCACATCGTGCTGCACTTGCAGATCGTCGAGCAAATCAAAATCCGCATACAGATCGTGATTGTTCTCGAGAGACTGCAAATCGCTCACCGCCGTTCCCGGCTCCGCCTGCGGCGGAGGCTCGACCACCGCGACTACATTCTTATTCGGCACGTATCGTCCGCCGTCATTGGTCAGGAACAATCCGATACCAACTCCCACCAGCACGGTAAGCGCGCCGCCAGCACCGGACGCCGGAACCATGCCAGCCATCCCGCCTGAGGTTTGGCCATCTCTTCCCGCAGACGCGCCTGCAGCCGCACATCGAAATATGGCGACGGCTCGGGTGCCTTCCATTCATCCAGCAGCGCCATCGTTAGCCGGAATTCTTCCAGCTTGCCGGCGCACGCGCCGCAATTCACCAGATGCTTGTCGATCTGTGGCGTCACTTCCGCCAATCCGGAGGCCAGATCCGGCATCAGCTCTCGTACTTCTTCGCACTTCATAACCTGTTCCCCTTAAGTTCTTCGCCACTACTCACTTCACCAAAATCAAAACTTGCTAAATGAATTCTTTCAACTGTTCCCGCAAAGTTTCATAGGCGCGAAATAACAAAGACTTCGTCGCCGACTCACTCAACTTCAGCACTTCCGAAATCTGCTTGTAATCCATCTGCTGGTACTTGTGCATGATCACAGCCATCTTTTGCCGCTCCGGCAATGCTTCCACCTTCGCGCGGATCGCCAGCAGCCGCTCCCGCCGCAGCAAAGCCTGTTCCGCCGTGATCTTGTTGTCAGCCACATCCAGCGTTGTGCCCGATTCCTCATCCGGCTCATCCAGGCTCACCTGCACTTCCGGCCGCTCATGCCGGGTGTCGCGCGCGTGGTTCACTGCCAGATTCGTCGCAATACGATACAACCAGGTCGTAAACTTCGCGCTCGCCTCGTAAGTCTCCCGCGACCGATAGACCCGCAGGAAAACCTCCTGCGCCAAATCCTCAGCCACGGCCGTATTGCGCGCCATGCGATACATAAAGCTCACCAGCGGCCGGCGATATTTCTGCACCAGATAATCGAAGGCGGACTGATCCCCAGCCTTTACCCGCAGCATGACTTCCGCGTCGCTGTAGCCCTCGGCACCGGCAATTGCAGGCTGCAGCTCAGGCGCTGGGCCAGGACCCAGCGCAGCCATCAGGATGCCCCCGTCCATGGCGGCAGTGCTCACACTATTTCGAACCCCGTTTCCGGGAGAAAGTTTCTGTTTTTCGCTTTGTGCCGGATCGCCGGGAACTCCGGAAGATGTAGAAGAGACAAGAGGTTGCGGCAGCTTATCCGGCATGAGGGTTACTTTGGGCATGGAGCTTTCCGGCGACCCGAAAACGTCCCGCGCCCGTTGGCATAGGCTAACACGCCAGCCAATCAGTTCAAAGCGCGCCAGAGGCTACCCAAACTGTCCGGCAATGGACGGTCAAATCCTGATCCGGACATCGAATGAGCCTCGGCCTTGGTAGAACGACGGGCTTATCTCTTTCGGTTTCATTGATTTGTCTCGCTGGTCAGGATTGGTCTAGAAGTTGCGAACGCTTCTGCGATGGATCCGGCTGTACAAAACGGTACGGTCACTGTAGACGTCAAACTGACAAGCGCGAGGTCCACCTTTTTCGACGGCAAGGTCGTCGCGGAAGAAGAACTCAAGAAACCGAGGGCACCAGTGCCGGCATGAACGGACTACTCCAAGACCTTCGCTTCGCGCTGCGGCAACTGCGCAAGAGCACCGCGTTTACAACCGTTGCGGTGCTGACACTCGCGCTGGGCATCGGGGCCAATACGGCCATCTTCAGCGTGATTGATGCGGTCTTGCTGCGGCCGCTACCGTTCCACAATGCCAGCCGCCTGGTCGTTGTAAAGACCACCGAGGCTGGCCGCCGCGATGACATCGGTGTTTCCTATCCAGTGTTTCTCGATTGGAGATCGCGCAACCACCTATTTGAAGGGCTATCCGCGTACCGCACGGACGACTTCACTCTTACCAGGAGATCTGAGCCCGCACACCTCATCGGCGCCGTCGTTTCCGCGAACACGTTTTCTCTTCTGGGAGTCGCCCCTGCGCTGGGAAGAGATTTCATTTCCAACGAAGATGCGCCCAGCGCGAACGGACGGCCCGTGATGTTGAGCTACAGCTTGTGGCAGGAGCGTTTCGCGTTGGACCAGAACGTTCTGGGCCAGAGCGTTACGCTCAGCGGCAAGCAATTTACCGTCGTGGGCGTCATGCCGGCAGGATTTCAGTTTCCCGTACAAGCCGATCCTGTTGAATTCTGGACGACCATCGCGCTCGACGCGGAGTCCGGCAGCGGAATGCCGCTTACGGCGCAGCGCGGCGTCTCCTATCTCGACGTGATTGCGCGGCTCAAGCCCGATGTTTCTTCACTTCAGGCTCAAGCTGAGATGGGCGCGATCCAAGCTGCGATCAACCAGGAGTATCCCGAGAATCGCCCGAAAGGGATCGCGATCGTCCCTGAGATGGATGCGATCGTGGGCGATGCACGTTCGGGGCTTTTCATGTTGTTCGCCGCCGTGGGGCTTGTGCTGCTGATTGCGTGCGCTAATCTGTCGAATCTGCTCCTTGCACGGGCAACGGCACGGCACAAAGAGATCAGCGTGCGCGTTGCCCTGGGTGCGACGCGCTGGGACATCGTGCGCGAGTTGCTCGCCGAGAGCTCGTTGCTGGCGCTTACTGGCGCAGCCGCGGGACTCGTCTTCGCCATGTGGGCGCTCAAATTGCTACTACGCCTGGCTCCGGGAGAATTACCACGAGTTTCCGCGAGCGGCCTGAGCTTGCCGGTGCTGGCATTCACCGCGGCGGTCGCGGCGCTGACCAGCCTTCTGTTCGGATTGGTCCCGGCGTTCCATGCCACGCGAGCGGGATTGGCCTCTTCACTCAATGAAGGCGGCCGTAGCGGAACGGAATCGCGTGGTCATACGCGGCTACGCGACACTTTCGTGGTGATCGAAACGACTCTCGCTGTGGTGTTGCTGGCGGGTTCAGGCCTGATGCTGCGCAGTCTGTTTGGCTTAGGAAGGGTTGATCCGGGATTCGCCAAAGATCACGTCATCACTTTCGGATTGGATCTGCCGGGCCGGTACGGACATCAGCAACGCGTTCAATTCTATCGGGAATTGCTGGCGCAGGTCAGAAGCCTTCCCGGCGTGCGATCGGCCAGCGCGGCGTTTCCGCTTCCGCTTTCTTCCGACACCGTTAAAACCAGCTTCGACGTGGAAGACCATCCCGTGAAAGCGTCGGAGCGTCTGGTTACGACACTCCACGTCGTCGACGATGAATACTTTCATACGCTGGGAACTCGCTTGTTGAGAGGCCGGGAATTCGAGCCGCATGACAGCGCTCCGGATGCGCCCGCTGTCGTGATCATCAGCGAGAAATTGGCGAAGCAGATTTTTCCGGGCGAGGATCCGGTCGGAAAACGCATCCGGCCCGAAATCACGAGCGGCGATCAGAAGGAAGCAGCGATGCGAACCATCGTGGGTGTGGTTGGCGACGTGCGGGCCGAAGGCTTGGGTGCAGCGCCGATTGCTGAATCTTACGTGCCCTACGCGCAACTGCCATTTGCGCCCATGTCGGTGATGGTGCGCACCCAAGGCGATCCTCAGAATTTGGTGCTGCCGCTGACGAAGACCGTGCAGTCGATAGACAAAGATCTGCCGCTCTTACACGTCAAGACCTTGGACGAATATGTAAGCGAATCCATTGCCGACGCGCGCTTTGAAAGCGTCCTCCTGGGCATATTCGGCGCTCTGGCGCTTACCCTCACGGCGATTGGAGTCTACGGAGTGATTTCCTACACAGTAGCCCAGCGCACGCGCGAGATGGGCATTCGACTTGCACTCGGTGCGGAGCGCGGCACGATCATCGCAATGATTCTGCGAAGCGGGTTGCTGCTTGTGACGATGGGTGTCGTCCCCGGCCTGATGGCGGCGTTTTTGCTGACGCAATTCATCGCCGGCTTGCTCTACGGCGTGAGCCCTTCTGATCCACCCACGTTCCTTTCAGCTTCCGTAGTGCTGGTTGCCATGGCGCTGGTGGCCAGTTACATCCCCGCACGGCGCGCCGCAGGAGTCGATCCCATCGTGGCCCTCCGGTACGAGTAAACGACAACGAACGGGCGCCAACCTATCTGACGATGACCGCGCGATTTGGCTCTCGCCGAACTGGACCCGCTCGCAGCGATGACGACATGCGAAAAAGCAAAATCGAACTTTACCGTGCGGCCGGAACCACTTTAGACCATAATGGAATCGCCATCCAGGACGCGATCAGCGGTACTATCAGTAATTCGGCTCCGTAACTTATGCCAACCTCGGCCAAATCGCCGGACCTCAACCTCCCCGCAGTCGCGAAAAGTGGCGCAGCCCAAGCCCGGATTCTCCTCGCTGACGACCAGCAACATATCCTTGATGCCATCCAACTGCTGCTGAAACCGCAGGGCTACCACATCGAGACGGTCAGTTCTCCCATATTAGTGCGAGAAGCCTTGGCCACTACCTCCTATGATGCTGTATTGATCGATCTCAACTACACGCGCGATACGACTTCAGGCCAGGAAGGTCTCGATCTGCTGTCAGAAATTGTTGCCCTGGATGGCACTCTGCCGGTCATTGTGATGACTGCATGGGGCAATGTGGAGCTTGCGGTCGAGGCCATGCGCCGCGGGGCGCGCGATTTCATTCAGAAGCCGTGGGAGAACGAACGCCTGCTTTCCATTGTGCGTACGCAGGTTGAGTTGCATCGGGCGTTGCAACATGCGGAACGGCTGGCGGCCGAGAATCGGCTGCTGAGCGCGGAAGGCAGGCCTGAGTTCATTGCCACCGCTCCGTCCATGTTGCCGGTGCTTGAAACCATCACTCGCATTGCTCCCTCGGACGCGAACGTGTTGATCACGGGAGAACATGGCACGGGCAAAGAAGTTGTGGCTCGAACCGTTCATGCCCTGTCGCTGCGAGCCTCGCGTCCCTTTGTGCCGGTGAATACAGGCGCACTCGCGGAAGGAGTATTTGAAAGCGAGCTTTTCGGCCATGTAAAGGGAGCCTTCACGGACGCTCGCACCGACCGCATCGGCCGTTTCGAACTGGCGGACGGAGGCAGCATTTTTCTCGATGAAATCGGCAATGTACCGCTGCGCCAGCAGGCAAAGTTATTGCGTGTGATCGAGTCGGGCGAAATGGAGCGTGTAGGTTCCTCGCGCGGCAAGCGGGTCGATGTCCGAGTCATCTCGGCCACCAACGCCGATCTTCAGGCTGCCTGCAACGCAGGTCAATTTCGCGAGGACTTGTTGTTCCGGCTGAATACAGTCGAGATTCACCTGCCGCCTCTGCGAGATCGCCGGGAAGACATTCCTACTCTGGCGATGCATTTTCTGACGCAATATGCCGCGCGTTATCGGCGGCCGGTCCGTTCGTTAGATTCGACAGTACTGCAAGCCCTGATGCAGCATTCCTGGCCCGGCAATGTTCGCGAGTTGGAACACACGATGGAACGCGCTGTGCTTATGTGCCGCACCGAGCACCTTCAGCCTGCCGATCTCGGCCTGGCCGGGCAGCGGCCCGCCTCAACAAACCTGGAGGAATTGAGTCTGGAAGCTGTGGAGAGTATTCTGATCCGCAAAGCGTTGCAGCGCTTTCAGGGCAACGTGAGCCAGGCCGCTGATTCGTTGGGCCTGAGCCGTGGCGCGCTCTACCGGCGGATGGAAAAGCATGGGCTCTAGCGGAGGCGCGAATGAAACTTCCCCGCATGTTCCCCGAAAATCACAGCGAGCCCCGTATGAGCGCCAGGTCCTGCGTTTAGTCCTGTTGCTTGCGGTTCCCGGCCTGCTTGTAAGTGGTGTTCTGATTTGGCTGCAATCCTGGACCGTCGAATCCAAGCTGGCATTGCTCGCAATCGAACTACTCCTGTGCGCCTTGATCGCAGCGGCGCTGCACGATCACATCGTGCGCCCGCTGCAAACTTTGGCGAATGTCGTTGGCTCCCTGCGCGACGAAGATTATTCCTTTCGCGCCCGATTGGCCGTTCCCAACGATGCTCTGGGCGAACTTTCTTTGGAAGTGAATGCCCTCGCTGATCTTCTCTCCCGGCACCGCACAGGGGCGATTGAGGCGGCCGCTCTATTGCAGCGAGTCGTTGAAGAAGTAGACATCCCTATATTTGCTTTTGATCCCGGCGGCAAACTGAGACTCGTGAATTCCGCCGGAGAAAAGCTGCTGCAACAGTCTTCTGGCCAGTTACTCGGAAGAATGGCTTCTGAACTCGGCCTGCATACCTCACTGTCGTGTGAAAACGAAAGCCTGTTGACCCTCCCTTTCTCCGGCGGTGCGCGTTGGGTCGTAAGACGGAGTTCATTTCGGCAGCAGGGGATTCCGCACATGCTGGTTGTTCTCTCGGATGTGAGCCGTGCCCTGCGCGAGGAGGAGCGTTCGGCTTGGCAACGTCTCATTCGGGTGATTGGCCACGAGTTGAACAATTCACTGGCCCCCATCAAGTCGATTGCCGGCAGCCTGAACTCGCAACTGTCGAAAACGAATCTGCAGGACGAACAGCGGCAGGATTTCGAACGCGGCCTTGCCATCATCGAAACTCGCGCAGCCTCGCTAAACCGATTCCTGCAAGCCTATCGGCAGTTGGCCCAGATGCCGCCTCCAGAACTGCGGCCATGTTCAGTCTCGGCCTTGGTCACCCACGTCGCGGCCCTGGAAACCCGGGTTCGCGTCAATGTAATCCCCGGCCCAGACGTCACATTGTTGGCCGATCACGGCCAGCTCGAGCAAATGCTGATTAACTTGCTGCGCAACGCGGCGGAGGCGGTGCTGGGGCAGCCCGCTGCGGGAGAAGCCCCGAAGCGACCGGAGGACCCTCGGGGGGTTGAATCGGAAGCGCAAGTCACCGTTAGATGGAGACTGACCGAGAAGGATGTGGTCCTGACAATCGTGGACAACGGTCCCGGCCTGATGAACCCGAGCAATGCGTTCGTTCCCTTCTACACCACCAAACCTCAGGGAAGCGGCATTGGACTCGTGCTTTCACGACAAATCGTGGAGGCCCATGGTGGCACCATCGAAGTAGCAAACCGTCAGGGGCGGCGAGGCTGCGACGTGAAGATCACTCTGCCGCGTGCAACTCCACACTGAGGGGATCCCGCCAATAGGGCCAGTTGGCTGGCCTAACACACAGATCTTTTTAAGTTACGGGGGTACCGTTGAGCGTGGGAATTCACGGTGCAAGAATGGCGAGGCGTAGAGCGTTTGTTGTTATGGGCCTGACTGGTAAGGTTTATGGAATCCACAGAGCTTTCGGTTCTTCTTGATGAGCTACACATACCGCATCACCTCAGCCCTACGTTGTGATTTTCCTTCGCTAATCAGACAGACAAATGCCGAGGCGTTGCGAAAAGTTTGGCAGCAATCCGCTCGTGCTGATTGGCTGATATTGCTTGCGGGAAGCATGGCTGGCGAGAGCGGATGGCCTACACGAGCACAGATTGCACTCGCGGCCCGCGCCGTAGCTGAAGCTGTACCGGGAGCGAAGAAGCACGATCTGTGTGAAGTAGCTTGCAAGTGGGAAACGGGCGAGACCACGATTGAACACTTGTACAAAGCAGCTCAGACGGCAATAACCGCTTATGCTCATGCCGCAGCCCACGCGAAGATTGCGGAATACGCGGCCTATAAGGGCGATGGGTCTGCATTCGCTACCAATGCGGCGGCCACAGCCCAGGAAAGGGCGTGGGAAGAAACCGCTGACATTGTGCGCCGAATGCTCAACGGCCCATATCCTCGGATGCACGATCTCACGGCTCAGCGGGGAAGGGACAACTCAGGCTTTCCTTCAGAATCTCGCGAGCTGAGCGACATTGCCCACGCGGTGTTGCGCTCCAAACGAAACCGCCACGAAGCGCTTTTCAAGCAGCGTCAAAAAGGCCCAAACTCCGCAGAATTGATCGCCAGTGCGACAATGAATGCGAGCGATGAGATGAGCAGTGAATTTGAGAATGCTACCCGCACCCTGGTAGAACTTTGTTCCACAGGTGGGAAGCAGGGATAGCTCCCTCAGGCGTTCGTCATGAGGAAGTTTAGAGATAACTTGCCTTTCAAACTGCGGCCAACCGCCTCCGGAGATCACGGCTACTTTGACAACTCCGAGAAGGTCGTGCAGCAGTCCCGACATTTCAGGATCAACAGCCGATTTACTCTCGGCAAGCGTTCCGTCCAGATCAAACACGACTAGCTTCTTCACAATGTTCCCTCTTTTCCGTCTCTGAATTCGGTGTTGTTCATCATGCTGGCCTCCAAGGGAACGTTCAAGGTTGCGATGGGATGCCGCGACCCAAGTGAAAATCATGGGCAAGCCGTCTGAATCCACAAGGGCGAAAACATCAGTCACGAAATCGAGTGCCGAGGTAGTCATCGGAATCTTCGTCTTGCTCTTTTTCCCGAGTCCTCCACCTTAACAGCAGCGTTTGCCACTCTTCTGAGCTAGAGTGCTCACCTGCGCCGCCGACACTGAGCAATAGGGAACAGTTTTCCTGGCGGGTATGCTGTCATGATTCGGGCTGGGACTTAGCTGTTGGGCATCGACGGGCCGTTATTTGCGCTATCCATTCCGATTCAAATCAGGCGGCAGACACCAGTTGTAAGGACAGAATTTTCGGGTCTTTGGCCCTGACGAAACGCTCTCCAATGGCTTGGAGGCTCTCTTTGAAGTGACCAAACGGCAATGGGACGCAGCAACCGTCCCAAACGATGAATTTCTCGCGCCTAATGGACGGGTGATGGAAATGCTTAGCGAGCACCAATGCGAGGGCTGGCCTGAAGGCTACTTGCTCACCGGACGGCATGGTCTCTTCAACTGTTACGAGGCCTTTATTCACATCGTCGATTCCATGTTCAACCAGCACGCCAAGTGGTTGAAGGTCACGTCGCACCTGCCATGGCGACGGAAGATCGCCTCGTTGAACTACCTGCTGGCCTCGCATGTCTGGCGCCAGGACCACAACGGCTTCACACACCAGGATCCCGGTTTCATCGATCACGTCGTGAACAAGAAAGCCGAGGTCGTGCGCGTTTACCTTCCACCGGATGCAAACTGCCTGCTGTCGGTGATGGACCACTGCCTGCGCAGCCGGCATTACGTCAACGTCGTGATTGCGGGCAAACACCCGGCGCCGCAGTGGCTGACGATGGAAGCCGCAGTCAAGCACTGCACTGAGGGAGTAAGCATTTGGCAGTGGGCAAGCAACGACCAGGGTGTTGCACCCGATGTAGTTATGGCGTGCTGTGGCGATGTGCCCACTCTGGAAACGCTCGCGGCCGTATCCATTCTGCGCGAACATCTGCCTGAGTTGAAAATCAGAGTCGTTAATGTCGTCGACCTCATGAAGCTGCAGCCGCAGACTGAGCACCCTCACGGGTTGAGCGACATGGATTTCGACGAGCTCTTCACCAAGGACAAGCCGGTCATCTTCGCTTTCCACGCTTACCCGTGGCTGATCCATCGGCCGACCTACCGCCGCGCGAACCATGACAACATTCACGTCCGGGGCTACAAGGAAGAGGGCACAATCACCACGCCTTTCGACATGACGGTGCTCAACGATCTGGACCGCTTCCACCTGGTGATGGATGTCATCGACCGCGTTGCGCGGACCGGCGAAAAAGGTATCTACCTGAAGCAACAGCTCAAGGACAAGCTGATCGAGCACAAGCAATACATCGACAAAAACGGCGAAGATATGCCCGAGATCCGGAACTGGAAATGGGGAAACCTTAAATGACCACGCAAAATTCTGTACCCGCTATGAAATCCGAAGCCGACCACTTCAAGGTTCCTGCATCAGCGCCGAGATCGAAGCCCAATGCGAATAACGACTTGAAATCCCTTCCCATGCCGGAGGTAGAGAAACAATTGGGGTCCTCGCCTGACGGCCTCAGCCAAGCCGAGGCGCAGAACCGGCTGACGCAATACGGGCCTAATGAGATTGAAGAAACGAAGACCAACCCGTTCCTAAAGTTCCTCACTTATTTCTGGGGTCCCATCCCGTGGATGATTGAAGCGGCGGTGATTCTGTCAGGGGTGGTCCGGCACTGGCTGGATTTTTTCATCATCCTCCTTCTGCTTGTTTCCAACGCCGTGGTTGGATTCTGGGAAGAACACCAAGCGGGTAACGCCATCGCCGCTCTGAAGGCGAAGCTGGCGATCAAGGCCAAGGTGAAACGTGATGGGAAGTGGATCAGCCCGGCAGCGCGTGAGTTGGTTCCAGGGGATGTCATCCGCGTACGCCTGGGCGATATTGTGCCGGCGGATGCGCGATTACTGGCAGGCGACCCGGTGGAAGTGGATCAGTCCGCGTTGACGGGCGAATCTTTGCCCGCCACGCGCAAGGCTGGCGAGGCGGTGTTTTCGGGGTCGATTATTCGCCAGGGTGAAATCGACGCGATGGTGTATGCCACCGGTGAGAACACCTACTTCGGCAGGACTGCGCAATTGGTACAGGAGGCTCACACCGTCAGCCATTTCCAGCGTGCCGTTTTGAAGATTGGCGACTACCTGATCATTCTTGCGGTGAGCTTAGTCGTGTTGATACTGATCGTGGCGCTCTTCCGCGGCGATCCGATGCTCACCACGTTGGAGTTCGCCTTGGTGCTTCTGGTGGCCGCGATCCCCGTGGCAATGCCCACGGTGTTGTCAGTGACCATGGCAGTCGGCGCACGCCTGCTGGCGAAAAAAGAGGCGATTGTGACCCGGCTGTCGGCTATCGAGGAGCTCGCGGGCGTGGATGTGCTGTGCTCGGACAAGACCGGTACCCTGACCCAGAACAAGCTGACGCTGGGCGATCCCTTCAGCGTTAACGGTATCCCTGCCGACCAAGTCATCCTTGATGCCGCACTGGCTTCGCGTGCGGAAGACAAGGACACCATTGACCTGGCCGTGATCGGCGGACTGAAGAACGATCAAGCTTTGAAGGGCTATCAAGTGCTCCATTTCCAGCCGTTCGACCCGGTGCATAAGCGCACGGAAGCCACCGTCACATCCGCGAACGGAAAACAGTTCAAGGTGGCCAAAGGGGCGCCGCAGGTGATTCTGGAAATGTCGACGAACGCCGGTGAGGTAACGCCCGCTGTCGAGAAAGCCGTCAATGAATTTGCCGCACGCGGCTTCCGTTCCTTGGGAGTGGCCCGGGCGGATCAGGAAAACAAATGGCAGTTTGTTGGCGTATTGCCATTGTTCGATCCGCCGCGCGAGCAGGCCAAAGCAACCATCGCCAGCGCCCGGCAGATGGGCGTGAGCGTCAAAATGGTTACCGGCGATCAAATTGCCATCGCCCGGGAAACTGCCCGGCAACTGGGGCTGGGCACGAACATCCTTGATGCCAGCGGACTGGGCGATACGAAGCATCACGAGACGGCGCAGGCGGCGGAGGCCATCGAACAAGCCGACGGTTTCGCGCAGGTATTCCCCGAACATAAATTCCACATCGTGGATGTTCTGCAGCAGCGCGGCCACATCGTCGGTATGACCGGTGACGGGGTGAACGACGCCCCCGCGCTGAAGAAAGCAGACTGCGGCATCGCCGTTTCCGGCGCGACGGACGCGGCTCGTGCGGCGGCATCCATCGTGCTGCTGGCGGACGGCCTGTCGGTGATCATAGACGCGATCAAGGAGAGCCGCCGCATCTTCCAGCGGATGAACAGCTACGCGATCTATCGCATTGCTGAAACGCTGCGCGTGCTGTTCTTCATGACGCTGGCAATTCTGGTCTTTAACTTCTATCCGCTGACCGCAGTGATGATCGTGATGCTGGCCTTGCTCAACGATGGAGCTATCCTGTCCATCGCCTATGACAACGTTCATTACAAGGATAAGCCCGAGGCTTGGAACATGCGCTTGGTGCTGGGGATTTCCACGGTCTTGGGCGTCATCGGCGTCGTGTCCGCGTTCGGATTGTTCTATCTCGGCGAGCGCGTATTTCACCTCGACCACGCGCACATCCAGACGCTGATGTACCTGAAACTGTCCGTGGCCGGACATCTGACGATTTTCCTGACGCGCACGCGCGGCCCATTCTGGTCCATGCGCCCTGCGCGAACTCTATGGGTAGCGGTGCTTGGCACGCAAATTGTGGCGACGTTGATAGCGGTTTATGGCCTGTTTATGACGCCGCTCGGCTGGGCTTGGGCAGCGTTCGTTTGGGGCTACGCTCTGGCTTGGTTCCTCGTGAATGACCGCGTCAAACTGCTTGCCTATCGGATTTTTGACCCTACCAAAGCCCCGTTGTTAGCAAAAAGGACGCTCGATCTTACACCGCAGATCGCCAAACGGGCCTATGAACTCTACGAGCAACGAGCCCGGGGCGAAAGCCCGGCAGATCAAGACTGGTTCGAGGCGGAGCGCGAGATTCTGAAAGAGCAAAGGGGATATCGCAAGGCTTCGTGAATCCCCTAGTGAGCTCAAAACACCACCGCGAAATGGCCTCGACTGTCTCAATGCACACTTGTTACAAGACTTCGCGTTTGTAAGGTGTGGCTACCGTTTGCGAATCGCACAGCACATCAGTGAAAGTTGGAATCGATGACGAAATTGAGTCGCTGATAAAGCACGGTCATTCGTCAACTTCCTGTTCGATGTGAATTGCCCGGGTGGAATTTTGGACTTATCCTACCTGTCTGCCCCAACATGGTGTTTTTCTCCTACATCCACGTGCTTTTAGCCGCATTCTTGATGGGATTGGCGGCTGCCGCGCCGATGGGTCCTGTTAACATGCTGGCCATCCGCCGCGGGGTAATCGGCGGTTGGCGCCACACCCTCGCCTGCGGAATCGGCTCCGTCACCGGCGACCTCATCCTTTTTTCTATCGTCCTCGTCGGGGGGCACTACTTCTTTTCCGATCTGTCCAACCCGACGCTCCAGACCGTCCTGGCGGCCATTGGCGTAATCGTCCTGCTTCCGCTTGGGATCTACATCCTTGTCCGCGCCGTCAAGGATCCCATGCGGGCCTATGCAAGTGCTCGCCAACACTGGCACGAAGAGACCGTCCCGGCGCATCTGATCGCCGAAGTCACTGACTGTGTTGCCCTGACGATCTTCAACCCCTTAACCATACTTTACTGGGTTGGCGTTACCTCCAACTGGCTTCCCTTCGCTCATTCGGTCTTGGGCTACAGCGCTCCCGTCTGGGGGATCCTCATGGCCGCCGCCGGCCTGATGTCCTGGTTCACCACCGTGATCATCGTCGTTCGCTTCATCCCACAGCGCATCGGCCCGACCTTCTTCCGCCTCGTCAACACCATCCTCGCTTTTATCCTGGTTGGCTTTTCTGCGTTCTGTGGAATAGTCGTGTCCCGCCATTTCCTGCGCTGAAACACGGGGTTCCCAACACTTACCGGTTCACTGGAACGTCATGGGCTTTGGGCTGTTCCGAGAACTCACCGAAGCCCATGGTGCCATCACTGGCGGTTATCGTTGATTGGCTTCGTTTCCACGGCCTCAGCCGCAGAGAGCTTCTGGTCTCGGTGTGGCTCGGTGCGCGGTGCACCCGTATGCAGTTCACAAGGTTCGCCGACCGCAGCACCACAAGTAGTACAAGGTACGGACAGTATCTGTTTCGGGGTGAGTTCTTTGGTCTTCACTGCCCTATAGTGCAACGTTCGTAGCCGCGAAAAATGTTCTGTATTGCTCGCTCTCAGCATGTTCGGCCACGCGGCATTTTTCATTTTGGGAGCTTTTCCCAGGCGAGAATGCGGCTAGTCAGTCCGGCAGGCTTCCTCGGTCACCACATCGAAGTGGTAACCCAGGATCGCCAAGGTCACTGCTGTGCCGAAAGGTATGGCGGTACCGCGTGGCGGCATCAAGGAAAGTTCATTCCCTGTTGAGGCTCCCCACAACCAATACAGAGCGCCATGGTTAGGGATTGCTGGCCTTTGGATATCTCGGGCTGCGATGGGTTCAGTTCAGGCCTGTGCAACGCCTGGGAGGCGTGGCCTCTTGGCACGTTCTTTGTCGGGTAGTCCGCCACGCTCCGGAGGCGGTTCTAGACCTTTGCTGCGGGCAGTTGGGTTCTTGGGTCCCGAAGTCATGATTACTCCGTCGTCATCCCGAAGAACAACGTTGAGGAGTGAACTGTGGACGCGTAAATTGTCGCCAACGTCATAATTGATAAACCCGAGCTTCCTGAATCGGTTCATGAAGAAGCTGACCCGCGAGCGGGTCGTCCCGACCATTTCCGCTAGAGTCTCCTGACTCAGCCTCGGGACCGACATTTCGGATACTCCTTCTTTACCGAACTGCGCCATCAACAGCAGAACTCGCGCCAGACGCTTTTCGCTCGAATTGAACAATTGATCGACCAAATCGTCCTGATATCGGATGTTCCGTTTCAGCAAATACTTGACAAACATGGCCGACAATTTTGGTTCTCGACTCATTGCAAGCATCATTGTCTTCTTCTCGACATGAAGCAGGACGCAGTCTGTCATTGCGATTGCAGACGACATGCGGATGGGTTGGCCAGCAAGACCGCCTTCTCCGAAGAAATCTCCTACGCTCAAAATGCCAAGAGTTGCTTCTTTCCCGGCCTCTGATACAACGCTGAGCTGAACCTTCCCCTCTTGGATAAAAAACAAACCGTCCGTCAAATCACCCTGACCGAATATCGTGTTCCTTTTTCCAAACGACAGCATCTTCCTGCCCTTCCCAATACTTGAAAGAAAAGTGCGGGGACTGAAATCAACTACTTTCTTTGCGGGCGTGAGTTGCTTTGTCAATGGGCGTCCTGACTGGAGATGTCGCCACTGTCAATTATGGGGGAAAGGATAAGCCCAAGGCTGGTCTGTAATGCTCACAATTGCACGTAAAAAAGCCGAACTCATGTGAATTCGGCCTGACAGCTGTGCTGACGAGTGTGCGTTTACTCTCAATCAGCAGATGATCGGCACTACCAGGCACCACCCCAGCCTAGGAGCCTAGGGTTTGGCATTCGCAGGCCACGATTGCCGTTCCCAATGCGGGTTGGCTGAGCCTGCGACAGGAACGTTTGGCTTTGTCATTTCCATACCAAGAGGGCCTTCTTGACGGGGCTGATTCATCATCTCATTGAATGGGCCACTGTTTTTCGGAACTGACATGACAGGCTCCAAAAACGGCAGACCATTGGGAGTTTTCTGAACTACTTCATAGGCTCCCATTGCAAACACAAGCGGCTTGTCAGCGTTCATCGTGAGCTTGTTTTTTGATTCCTTACAAAAGTGAAGCTCACCATTATGAGCGGCAGAATCGCTAAAGCCGCAACCGGGTCTGCCCACTTTACCTGCCAGATCGCGTTGACTGCCAGTCCCGCCAAGGCGACAAGCGAGAGGTAAGCACACAGCGCCGACTGAGCGGCATCCGCCCTGAAGGCACCACTGCCCGTGGCTGCCGACAGACGGCGCTTCTGCTTTGCCAGCCACGGCGTGATGACCGCTGCTGCAACCAGAATAGCTATTCCCAGAAATGTTGGTTTGGGTTCGCTATACCCCAGTAGACTCCTGATCGAAGTCACGGCAACGAAGGCAGCCAGAGCGAACAACAAGGCTCCCGCGACATGGGCAGCCCGCCTCTCCGCATTCTCATGTGCTGCCCTTGCACGAAACCTCCGCAGAACTATTACCGCCGAAAAAAGCTCGATGGCACTGTCACCGCCAAAGGCGAGTAGCGCGGAGCTACTCACTCGCCATGCTGCGATGAGGGACAAAGCCGCCTCCAAACTCATCCATCCGGTGGTGGAGGTCTGCACCCTGCGAATTTGCCGGACGGCGGCTGAAGGAGCTACTTGTAGTACCGAGATCACGCTTCTAATTTAGCCCCCTTGACTCTGGACTGTCGGCGCTGAGATAGGGTCGCGCATCTTTCCGCCGCGTACCCTGCGCGGGCAAGTTCTACGAGGGAAGATCGAAATGGACAATCGCAGCGATTCAAAGGGATGTTCTGCTAATGACCTGATTGGGCGAAAGACTGCGCGGTTCCTTTGGTACGTGCCTATTCTCCTTGTGATCGTCGGCTCTAGTTGGAATCGCGGGAGAGTCTGGTTATGGGTGCCAGCTTTCGCCGTGATGGGTGCGGACTGCCTCGCAAATGCAGTCCGGTGCGGACGAATCCATTGCTACGTTACCGGTCCGTTGTTCCTTCTTGCGGCTGTTTTCGTGGCGTTGTCGGCATTGGGAATCGTGGCGCTGCATCCCAGTCTGTTCCTCCTCATTGTCTTAGGTGCCTGCTGCCTCGCGCAATGCGCCGAGATTCCTCTCGGCAGGTATCGACGTGGGGTGACTGGCGAACCGCGAAACTGAGCCGAGTTCGTTGCTCAAACGCTGGGCTGGGCGAACCGGTTGTAGAGCCAAGCAAAGATCGCACCACCGATGAGACCGTCCACGGCTCCGTGGAGGGTTCCGGCAATGACTTCTACAATGCTGCGAGTCGCATGGTAGCCAACATAGACCGACGCCATTGTCTGGAGAAATTGCTGACCATAGCCGCTCCAGATCAAGTTCGCCAGACCCATACCCAGCATCGCCAATCCCCACAGGATTCCTGACGCCAAAGCCAGACCTTTTATGCTCAATTTCATGGCTTGCTCCTTTCCTTCATTCTAAGTAACAGGAGAACGTGATTGTCATCCACTTTCTCGTTCGCTGCGTTCGCTGGATAGCCGTTCGGCTTGGTGCGCCTGCGTGTGAGAAAATTTCGTTAGACACATGAGACCGCCGTTTCGCTCCAAGCAAGAAGTGATCATCAATGCTCCGCTAGAGACGGTGTGGGCGTTCAACATGGATATTACGAAAATCCCTACCTTTCATCCCCGCGTAATTAAAGTGGAGCTACTCTCAGGAAAAGCCCTGCGTGAGCCGGGCGTTTCGTACCGATGCTATCTCTCAGGCGGAAAACACATGTGCGTTGAGAAGGACATTGAAATCGTTCCAATGCAGAAAGTTGTCACTGTGCTGCCGGAGGACACGTTTGGGATAACCAAGGTCTTGCGTGACTACGTGGTGGAGACGACGCTTCATCGTGTCGGGCAGTCTTCAACGAAGATAGAGATCAGCCATTACTACTCCACACCGACTCTGAAAGCCAAGCTGCTGAACCTGATCGCAAGAAGAAAAATTGCCCGCGAAACTCAAGACACCCTGAATGGAATGAAAGCTGCAATCGAAGACAGGGGCGCAACGATCAGAAATGGCTGACGGACGTCGCAACGTGGCAGATACTCATTCACTCATTCACAACGAACGCAAGACTAAGCTGTCTTGGTCCAGCGTGAAATGGAGAAGAGGCGTTCTCCGTTAGTGTAGATTCCGCCCCTGCGGGGCGGGGATTTTCAAGGCATAAGGGTCTATCGTCCGATGACTTCCTCCCGTCAACGTGCAACGCGGGAGAAGGACCTCCCGCGCTGCTGAGCCATCGGCTCGATGAGCCCTCCGGGTTATCCCTCAGCATGGTTGCGTCCCCGCAGTGCCCGCTTCCGTTTCACCTGGCAAAATCATTGTAACTCCGCAACGAGCTGCCGTTTCTCAACATCCGGTTTGCCCGTGACTCCGCCGGAACCCAGACCGGGCCAGACCCGAATCGTGAGTTGTGATCGCCTGGTTTCGACAACTATCTATCCTATTTGGGGTCTGCCAATCAACGAGTTGTACACGTCAGGCCCTTGCCGTCCATTGATCCGATATCCGTCAGAGGCAAATCTTAGCGTGATTTTTCGGTCAAAAGTTGAGTAATCCGCTGCGGTTTAATCGTATACAGGATATATGTTGGCTCTTCCCATGACATTGAATACGACAGCCGAAACCGAAACGGCAAAGATTGCGCGAGGCTTACGTGAGAGGGATATGGAGCTTCTTGCAGACCTGGTGGAGCGCTGTCAGCATCGACTGGTGCGCTACCTGCTATACCTCACCGGGAGGCGAGAGTATGCGGAGGACCTTGCGCAGGAGACCTGGATTCGCGTGCTACAACGGGGCAGCCAGTACAACGGGCGGCAGCGGTTTGATCCATGGCTATTCGCGATCGCCCGCAATCTGGCAATAGATTACCTCCGGAAAAAACGAAAAGCGGTGGCAACAGTATCCTTGCCAAATGATCGCGATGCAATGCCGCTGTCACCCTCTTCCGATCCTTCCCCATTCGAAGCCGCGGCCCGAAGCGAAGACGCAATGCGTCTGGCCGGCCGGCTGCAGATTCTGCCACCGCTGTATCGCGAGGCTTTGCTGCTGAGGTTTCAAGAAGACCTGTCTCTTGCGGAGATGGCTCAGGTCTTGGGCGCCCCTACTACAACGGTGACGTCCAGAATCTATCGCGGTCTTGCAGCACTGAGATCCGCATTTGAGGAGGGTGATTCGCATGGAGGGTGACAAGAGATTTCGCGAGCTTATCGACAGGTCTTTCGTAGAAGAGGTTTCAGAGGGCGAAAGACAGCTCATCCATGACCACATCCGCGACTGTGATGGCTGCAAGCGCTACCTCGAGCTAACTGCGCGTACGATTCGGGGGTTGCGGGAATTCACCTTTACGAGTGAACCAGATTCGAATGCCCAGGTTCGTGAGATTCTTGCGCATCATACCGAGACAATGCGCCAGCACAACGTGCAATTCAAGGTCTGGGCTGCATTTGCTGTAGCGCTCTCGATGTCAATTGTGGGATCGGCACTTGTCTACCAGGTGGCCAAGCTCCTGACGGTCCCAATGCATTTCGACACTGCTCAAGTCCAGGCAGGCGTGCTCGTCTTTTGGCTGCTGCCATCTTTTTGCTCGGCCTTACGTCTGCTCGCGGCGCCTGGTGAGAATAGAGGTATTGCATGACACAGCAATCGGCGGTGCTTTTGATAGCGTTCTTGGCCGGGCTTGTAGTTGCGGCTGTCTTGTTGGGAACCGCAAGACGGAATGTTCTACCCAGGTCTGCAAGGGTCATCGCAGCACTGGCGATCCCGATTTGGGTAGTCTATTTTGCTTCCAGCCAGGGCCGTTCCTTACTTGCTTCCAAAGGATTTCTCAGTACCATGCCAGAAGCGCTTTGGTTTGGCTTGACGTTTGGCGTCTTCACCGCGGCTTTTTTCCTTGCCCTCGGATATGTTTATGGGGACGCAAAAAGGCGTCAAATGCCTGCTTGGGCCTGGGTGATTGCCGCTTTCCTCATACCCAATTTGATTGGATTCATCCTTTATTTTGTGTTCCGAGGGCCTCTCCTTGGGCCTTGCAGTTCCTGTGGCAAGCCTATTCGAGGGGGAGAAGCATTCTGCTCACACTGCGGATGCTCGCAGGGTTCCAGTATCGGACGCATCACAGCTGACAATCGCACAATCTGAAGTAAAAAAGGTGGTAATAACCTTGCATCGCACAAAACGGAGGACGGTATGAAACGTGAGCGCGCCTTACAGGTAGTGTTGGTGTTGGTGGGCTTGTTTTATTGCTTTTGGGGCTATCTCCTGTTCGACGATCTGTGGCACTCTAGGTGGCTTAGCGGGCATAGTGACGTCATGCCGATGTTCCTGAGCCTTAACACGGCGCTTGGGGTCTGTCTGTTGGTGGCCGTTAATCAGCCGGCCAAGCATCGCTTGATGATCGCCTATGGGGCGTGGTCAAGCCTTGCCCATGGGTTCACGATGACAATCATGTCGGCGCAGGCCGTGGCGCACGGGATGCACAGGAAGGATAGCCCCCAGGACATTGTGATCTTTGGCGTGATTGGAGTCACGCTGCTTGCACTCCTCCCGGCAAAACAACCATCGCCGGCCGGCGCGCCTATCAGTGAGCCGCGCTTTGCCGAACGCTAGCGGCGCGGGCGTGGGGTCAAGACCCATGAATTTCCATCCGGAGTCCTTCTCGACTTGTGTGGCAATTGCATCCACCGCCCGTGCCTGCTGCTCGAACGCTCTTGAAAGTAGCTCTTTCGCCTCTTTCATATCTCGATTAGCACCAGCCAAAACATCCTCAACAAATGCGCCCGCTTCCCAGCCAACCGAAAACTCATGCCCAGCGCCGTCGTGATTGGAGGCGATCATGCGCCATGCCAGGATGGATCTGACCCTCTACTACTCGCATTCCCGGCGCAAAGCGAAACGTGCTGCGCAGGAAAAGGTGCTTCAACACCTGATTCCTGAGGAAATGCGGGTGCCAGTGCGGGAGCCGGAGACGATCCAGTGATCGCGAAGTGGTTCGGGAACTTGTGTATAATGATGAACTTACCGCACTAAAGTGGGCGCTTAACTCAGCGGTAGAGTGCCATCTTCACACCGAGTCTATTCCAGCGAAATCAGAGAGTTAGCAGGAACGTTCAGGAACCTTCGGGAGCCTGTTTCTGCTGACTTAGGACGATGGGTCAATGTAAGTGGACCCACGAATGGACCCACGGTGAGCGGCTGGCAGGCTCCATCGAATTATTGAACATCGTCCAAACAAACATAGGCAAAATCATAATTAGTGCCGCTAGCCAAGGTGTAATCGTCGCACCTATAGCTTCCGTCACCGCTGTAGAGTTTATACGTTCTTCCAACTACTAATGCACGGCAACTATACAAATCGGCATTGCACTGAAAAACGAAGTTAAGGTCGCCAGTGCTTCCATCGTAAAGTTTTTGCCGCCCATCAATGATACGCACTTTATGGGGGTTGACGCTTGTCTCAGTCACAGTCACTTTGTATCCCTCATACGGCTTCTTGCGCGTCTGTGCCGTTGCGATTGTGGTGAGAATCCATGACGATCCGACCAGCATGGCCGTCGCGATTGCGAGTTTTGTGACTGCGAGTTTCATTTGTTTTTCCTAGGCGGCGAATTGTTCATGTCTCCTCGGGTGAGGCATATCTGAACAATCATTCTCCTCGCAGAACCTTAAGCTGGTCTCTCAGGTCTGGATGATTCAGGGCACAACGGACGACATCTAGCAACTGCTCGCGTTCAAAAGGCAGGGTAAGATAGTGGTAAGCTCCTTCGCGAATGCACGCATCAATCACGCCTTTATCGTTGATACTGCTGGCGACGATAACCGGCATATTCGGAAATTTCGACTTTATCTGTTGCAATAAACTGAAACCATCCATGGGTAAATTCAGCAAATCGGTCAGAAGAACGCCGAATTTCTCCCCGGCTTCGACCAACGCGATAGCGTCAAGGCCGCCCGCAACGGCCTCGCACTTGTAGCCTGCTGATGTCAGCATGGAGCTGATAATTTCCCGAAGCTGCCCTTTATTATTCACAATCAGGATGCGCGGTCTCTGTTCCAAGCACGCACTGGGAGTTTTCAGCGCTTGACGCATAAGGCCGGCGGCATCGTTGAGCGCGTCAAATCTGCCGTAGCCAGGAGGTTTGGTCCAGCCTCCGGTTCGGCCATAAGCGGTGACTGCTGTTTCAATTTCGTCACAGAGTTCTTCAAGGCTAGCCCGGCCCAGTTTCCAATAATTCGATATTTCAATCGCTTTTTGTAACTCGAATCGCGGTGAATAATTGTTCAAAGCGCGCACTGCAACGACAATCGCCTCCGTTGTGGGCCAGCCCTCGCTACCAGCCATCTTCCCGCAAAGCCAAATCAACCAATCGACGCGCGGGCATTGCTCCCAAACTACCGGCAACGACTTGCCCTTAGCCCAATGAATCAGTTCACAGAACGCACACTGCTGCGAGTGGTGATGGGGGTGCAGGTTGTCGAGAAGAGCCGAAAGTTCTGTAGATTCCATAACGCCTGTAACGTCTCCTTTACATCTTGTGGCGTGCGGATTGCGGGCTTCAACGGTACTGAGGTAATTCGCGAGGCCCCGAATTTTTTCTCGGGGAGTCCTAGTACTTTTTCAGGGTGAGCGGGCTCGCTGCGGGAGATTTTGCCCCCCTGTCTTGGAAATCGGCGCTAGTGTGCTTAGGGGCAGCCGGAGGACCCACGAGATTTTACCTATTAGCACGTACCTACCCCCTTTCAAGACCCCCCCTTTGGATTTCGACAGGGAAGCGGCAACTCGATTCGCGGGGGCCTTTCATTTTCCCATTACTTTCGTACTCTGGCCGCGTGTCTCCGACGCACGCTATGTTTCCAAGATTTCGCTTCGCGTCAAGAGGCCCACTTTAGGGACGGAGATGGACTGTCGGGGGCAAGTAGCTATGGAGGTAACGTTGTGAAACGTATCGTTCTGTTGATGGTTTTTGCTGCGGGCGCAACGGCGCAAACGGGCAAACCATATACCAAACCATATGCAGGCATTCACGTGGTTATCACCAACACAAAAGCGGTTCGCGGCATGACGTTCATTTCGGCTGCTGATTATGTGGATAACCTAGCATTGTTGTTTTCGTGTCCGAGCAGGGATTGCATTACGCCGCGCGTGGGCGCGACATATACGGTTAACAACCAGGGATTGCACCTTTACGAATGCGACGAGTATATGCTCTATTCAAACTACAACGCACGGCTTCCGATGAATCAGCAGCAGGGTCACAACGTTTGTCTTGAATCCGCAACACCAATACACGTTACGAGACCGCGATGAAACGCAAGGCTAGCGTTACTCTCCCACCCGCATCTCGCTTCGGACGTAATACGAGCGATTCTTTGTCGAGGTATATAGCCTGCCTTCCCTGAACGAGCTTTTGAAGTGTCTCAAGAGCCTTCTTGTTTTCCTCTACAAATAGCTTGGTCTACTCGGGATACATCGCCAAGTGGATTGCGCCCAAGTGGGGATACATCGCCAAGTGGATTGCGCCCAAGTGGGGCAACCACTCGCTAGCTGATGTTCGGACGGTGAGTGTCGAGTCTTGGCTTGGCACTCTGAAACTGTCTAATGGCAGCCGCGCAAAACTGCGGAACATTCTCTCCGCGATTTTCGCACACGCGATGCGCTGGGAATTTTTCGACCGAAACCCCATCACGTTAGTACGGCAATCGGCCAAACGCCAGCGGACGCCGGAAGTTCTCACAGCAGACGAACTCAACTCATTGCTCGCAGAACTAACCGGAGCCTACCGCGTCATGGTCTACGTTGCCGCAACTACCGGACTGCGAGTCTCTGAACTGCTAGCCCTGCGCTGGCAGGACTGTGACTTCGATGCCGGGGAGATTCGTCTCAGCCGTGGCATCGTGCGACAGCACATTGGGCAGATGAAAACCGAAGCAAGCCGCAAACCTGTACCGATGGAAGCGGGACTAGCCGATGTTCTCACGAACTGGCGCGGGCAATGTGCCTATAACCAGTCAGAGGACTACATCTTCGCTTCAATCGAGATGGACGGCACGCAACCACTCTGGCCGAATAGTGCGATGGAGAAACACATCCGTCCCGCTGCGCTACGTGCCAAGATTGCGAAGCGAATCGGCTGGCATACGCTGCGTCACACGTTCGGAACACTGCTGAAAGCGAACGGCGCGGACGTTGCGACGGTGCAAGCACTCATGCGTCACGCCAACGCGAGTGTGACAATGGACCGTTACGTCCAAGCTGTGACGGCAGCGAAACGCGAAGCGCAACGCGGCATCGTGGGCCTATTGGACCCAAATGGACCCACGCGGTTGACGGGAACGGCCGCAACTGCTTGAATAGAAACGGTTGGGCGCTTAACTCAGCGGTAGAGTGCCATCTTCACACGGTGGAAGTCATAGGTTCGAATCCTATAGCGCCCACCATTTGCTTCCTCGGCGAATAGTTAAGGTTGTTTATCGGCTGGTGGAGTCTGCCCTAGTCCGCCCCGATCTCCTGGGCTGGTTCCCAGCTTTCCTGATCGATCGCAGACATGTCGCGCTGAGCGGTCTCGCTCCGCAGTTGCAGTTCCAGCGCGGCGAGCTGGGCTTCGATATCCTGCTCAGCTTTACGCTTGCGGATTACTTCTTCGCGGTAGCGGCGCAGGAAGTAATCGATGGTCTCAACGCGGATCCGGATTGAGCCTGAGGGCTTATTCTCGTCGAGATCCTTGAAGCAGAAATACGGCGTGCCCGATTGCTCGATGATGCCTTCGATCACGCCGTAGATGGGCGCGTCGTGGCCGCATTTGAAACTGGAGATCTCTAGCGCGACCAGGTTCGGATGGCGGGCGGTGAACTTCGCGGCCCAGACTTTGTGGTTGGTACTGCACGAGTATGAGTTCTTCCACGCGTCCGTGATGTCGAGCGGGCTTGTGATCACACCAGCGCGCACTTCTTCGCCGAAGAGTCGGTCGAGCATGTCTTCATCGATCGGCAGCGTGTTCTGCGAGAAAATCGGATAGCCGAGCTTCTGGAACTCGTCCATGATTTCGTGGTTCAGGCCGGGATCGTGGTGATATGGGCGGCCCAGCATCACAATGCCGATGCGATCCTCGCGCTCAAGTTGATCTAGCACTTGACGGGCGCGGCGGCGAATCCCGTCTTCGTAATCCTTCAGCGCGGCGAATCCTACCTCGACGGCGCGATCGTTTTCTTCGTCGGAGAGGCCGAGGATCGGCTGCCAGGCTTGCAGCATTTGGAAGGCAAACAGTTTGCGGTCGGCGAAATTGAGCACCGGATCGACGTACTTCAGGTTGTTCTCGGCGAAGACATCGTTTTCTTTCGTGAATGCCGCCTTCACGGTTTCGGGCGTCGCCGTCACCGTGGGGCAGGCGTTCGCGCCGACTATCTTGACGAGCGGCGAATGCAGCACGTCGTACATTGGGAAGAAGATGGCATCGAGCGGCTTCTTCTTATGCTTTTCTTGAATCAGGTTGTAGACGTGGGAGATGCCAATCTTCGCCGGGAAGCAGGGATCGATCGCGCCGCGGCTCGCGCCCGCGCGGTAGAGTTCGGAACTCGTGTAGTCGGAGTAGATGATGTTCTCGGGCTGCACGCCTAAGCCTTCCAGATATCCGTTGAACAGCGGCGCGTAGGTGTAGATGTTGAGCACGCGCGGAATGCCGATGCGCAGCTTCTTGCGCTTCTCCATGAGGGCGCGGCGTTCTTTGTCGCCTTTTTTCCAGCCTGACCAGCCGCGCGTCGGCAGCGGATCGGCGACGCTTTTCGCGTTGACCGGGCGGAAGACTTCCTTCGAAGCCATGTCGACGAAGTTGGGATGCTGGGCGCGGATCGAGTCCAGTCCGGCCTTGATGTCCTTCATGTCGTTGACATCTTCGACCGTTCCCTTTTCGCAGGTGGCAATGATCAGGCGCTGCTCGCCGTGCATGAGCGGAACTTTTGTGACCTTATGAATTGGCACGAAGCTGAGATCGTCTTTCGGCTTGGTGCGGATGTCGATGAAGGTGCGCAGGCAATCATTCTTGCAGAAGTGGCAGCGCGTATCTTCGTTGCGCGTGGTGCGGTACTCGATCTTGCGCACGGCGTCGAGGCCGACAAACGTAGTCTGCTTGCCCTTGCGCCACAGCCGCAGCGACTCCTGCGCGGCGCCGATTGCGCCGGATTCGCCGCAGTGCTCATGCACGATGATTTCAGGCTTCTTGCCCGCGGCGCGGAAGCTGTTGCGGATGAAATCGACTTCCGCTTTTACAACAGCGAGATTGTTCTGCGTACCCCCCTGCAAAACGAAGCGCGTGCCGAGCGCCGCGAGATTCGGAATACTGGCAACGTAGAGAAAAACGTTTTTCGGCAGAACTGCCGCCAGTCCGGCCAGGATTTCCTGGGCCTGCCAACCCTGCCGCTGGAAGTTCACGATATCGGACTGCATGAATACCGCGCAGCCGTAGCCGAACACCGGCATGGCTTGCGCGGAGAAGGCAAGATCGGCGTATTGCGTTACGTCGAGGCCGAACCCTTCCGCTGTCGATTGCAGGAAATATCCGTTGCCTGCGGAGCACTGCGTGTTCAGCTTGAAATCCTTCACCCGGCCGTTGTGCAGGATGATGATCTTGATATCCTGCCCGCCCACGTCGACGATCACGTGCGGATCTTCGTAGAACTTCAGCGCGGATTCAGTGTGCGCGACGGTTTCCACCAACGCCACATCGGCGTTGAGCACATCTTTCAGAATATCTTTCGCGTATCCGGTCGTCGCAACGCCGAGAACTTCCAGCTTCGCATTTTGTGCTTCAACCTGCCCGCGCAGGTTCTCGAACATCTCGATCGTGTCCTGAATCGGATTGCCGTTCGAGAGCTGATACGACTTGCAGAGAATATCGCCGCTTTCGCTTAGCAGCACCGCTTTGGTAGAAGTCGAGCCGCCGTCGATTCCGATGAAACCGCCGACGGTTGAGTTTTTCGCAAACACTGCAGGAGTGAATTTCTTCCGGCGATACGACTCCTTGAACACATCCAGTTCGCCGGGTTTCTCCACCAACCCCTTGCCGCCCGACTTGGCTTTCTCTTCCTGACGTCCGAAGTCGATGTAGTGGATCAGGTTGTCATAACCGCGATAGCAGCCGATGCAATCGTCCTCGCTACGTCCAAATTCGACCGCCCCGAGCGCGGCAAAATACTGGGCGTTCTGCGGTACCTTGATTAGGTCTTCGGGCTTCGCGCCTTCGGGAATCGCGACCTTGCGCTCCTGCCACATGCGCGGAATATTCGCCTGCCACGCCTCGCGCATACCTTTGATGAAGCTGTTCGGTCCGCCAAGCAGCAGAACATGCGGACGCAGTGTGTGGCCGCGGGTGAGCACGCTGAGATTCTGCAGAACGATGGCCTCGAACAACGACGCCATCAACTCATCCGAAGGCGTACCAACTTTTTGCAGGCCGTTGATATCAGTCTCGGCGAAGACGCCGCATTTCCCCGCGACTTTGTGCAGCTTGATGCCGTGATATTTCTGCTGGGCGAGCAGTTCGGTGGGAATTTTCAGCTTGGCGTTGATCTTGTCGATGACCGCACCGGTGCCGCCGGCGCATTTGTCGTTCATCGACGGAATCTTTTTCTTGCGGCCGGTTTCTTCGTCGTCTTTGAAGACGATGATCTTCGCGTCCTGCCCGCCGAGTTCGATCACCGAATACACTTCAGGATGCAGCTTTTCGACGGCGAGCGAAACTGCCGTCACTTCCTGCACAAACTTCGCGCCTACTTGATCTGCAATCGCGCCGCCGCCCGAGCCCGTGACGAACATGCGGGTGTTGTGCCGGTCGATGCCGACTTCGGCTTCCATGCGCTTCAGGAACTCGAGCGTTTTCTCCGGCTGCTTGGTCTCGTGGCGCTGATAGTCCTGCCAAAGGGCCGCATCGGTCGCGGCATCCACGACCACCGCTTTCACCGTCGTCGAGCCAACATCGACGCCGACGAGGAATTTCGTGCTGTGGTCGTGCGGACGAGGCGGAAGTGTGGGCTTAGGCGGTTCTAGCGGAGAGATCTGAATCAGCGCTGGACCCTTATGATCGTGCATGAATTCCCTTCCAAGAACGTCGTTGAAACGGGGCTAAAGCCCCGGCTTGGTTGACGGCTCTGCCGGCGCGGCTGACGCCGCGCCCTTTCAAAACCGCGAGGACGATTTCCATTTCTCTAATCACCCGACATCGCAGGCGCCGCATCGCCAACACGCACTCGCGAGCGCTTGCGGAACTGTGTGTCCTTATCGATGCGATCGCTCACGTGCAGAATGAACTGCGCCGCAGTGCCCGCTACACCTTCTCTGTGCGGCACGTGATAGAACGGCCGCTTCAACTCAGGATGCTCGTCGATGTACTCGCGAATTTCGGCCATGGTCTTGCCGGTTGACCTGAGGCATTGCTCGAATTCAGTCTTGGCTTTCACCTTCGCCTCGCCGAGCGCCATCTGTACGCGGCTGTGGGCGTTGACTTCGCCTTCGCCCGAAGTCTCGATGGGCAGGAAGATCATGTCTTTAAATTTGTTAACGACCGCCGATTGCACTCCGTCGGATTGTGACGACGGCATGCAGCCGAACGGCTTCAACGCCAGCACCATATGGCAAAGCTTGTGCACGGTGTAGTACACGTTCTTGCCGACTTCGAGGTGCCCTTCGCCGCCACGCGCAAACTGGTTGTAGAAAGGATGCGCCAGGTCAGCCAACTCCTGCTGCGGCACAAGCTGGTGCGTGATGCCGCCCATGTGCTTGATCGTGCGGTGATAGAAGAAGTTCCACATGCGCTGGCCCGCGCCGATGCCCCACAGTTTCTTGTGTAGGCCAATATAGTTCGCAAACTGCTTCTTGAACTCGTACCACTCCGGATCGCGATGCGGGCGATTCACCGGCCACTTCGCTATCGCGTGAGCTTTTGCCTGATACATCAGATACGCGACCCAGGTTGCGATGGGCTCGACCAGCACCTGTGCGCCTTCACGCTCGAGGAAGTCGAACATGTGAAAATTGCCGTCGCCTTCGGTGAGCTGCGCCCAGAATTCGCCGGTGATTTTCACGAGCGGCTTCACCTTGGTGCGGTCGACTTCAATGGCATCCATCTTTACGCGGGCATTTTCCAGAGCAGTCAGATAATCCTTGCCCCACATATGCTCGTGCCACTTGCCGAAGACGTTCAGCGTGTTGCGCAGAATTTTGTTGCTCTTCACCTTCGGCTTGAGCCAGTTCGGAGCACTCTGCTCGATCTCAAATGATTTGCGGTTCTTCAGGTCTTCGCAAAGGCCATCGACCATCTCGCGGAAAACACGATCGGTCTCGCCCTTATTCACCTCATAGGGACGAATCTGGTAGATGAGGTCGTTGATTACGTCGCCAAGATGCATCGCGTTCAACATGCCAAACCCGAAGTCGATCGTGAACTTCAGGCCGGGCTCGCCGGAGGCGGCCTTGATGCCGTCGCTATCTTTGAATAGCAGAACGCGGAAGCCATCGAAACCGGCGTTCTTCAGCGCGAAGCGGTATTCGGCCTCATACATTCCGAAGCGGCACGGACCGCAGGAGCCAGCGGTGAAGAAAACGTAGTTATCGAGAATCTGTTGGCGCGGGATTCCCTCTTTCTCCAGGAACTGGAGATACTGCACCAGATTGCCGACCGTGAAATACGTCGGGTTGCACTGGCCGTTGTTGCCGAATTCTTTGCCGGTCTGGAAGCCGGCCACGTTCGGTACCGGCAACTTCTCGCAGCGATAACCACAGCCCTGGAACACGGCGCGAATCAGATCCTCGTGCTTCCACGTAAATCCACCGAACAGAATTGTGGTGTGAGGGCGCTGCTCGGCGGTAAACGCCCGCTCGACGGGGCGGTGGAAGTGGGTGGGTTGATCGAGGCCCGCGACCTTGCGCAGGCGAGCGCGTTCGGCTTCGAGGCGCTGCTTGATTTCGGCTTCGCTATCAATCTGGACGAGATTCGTCGCCATAATTTCCTCCGGCTGTTGGCTGAGTTTTAAGGATACCTTGAAAAACGATGGACCGCGGAAAGGTTGGGATCACTAGACACTTGGAAGGACGGAATACGCACGCCGACGAGGGACGGCAATCCCTCACCATCACTTCGGCACTCTCGCGAAACCACATCCGAACTCCGTAAATCGGTCAGGAGGTTCGAAGTCTTACACCGGCGGAACATCTTCCCCAAGAAGTTCCGTAGGCGCCGGATTAGCTGATGATTACCTCAGATGCCAAAAACAAAAGCACCTGTTGCCACATTTTTCCCACAGCTGTAACGAAGTGAAACTTGAAGTTTGTTGTAGCAGAAACCGTGCATACCTTTCAAGTTTTGGGCAGCAAAAAAACCGAAAGGACCATGCAGATTTGCTGCTATTACCCGTTTGCTTTGGATGGTTTTATACGGGGATTGGCTTCATCAATATATTTGGTTTTCGCTTACCTCTTCCATAATTGTCCGTCTAAGCCCACCAGCAGCGGCCAGAGGGTGCGTAAACGGGGTCCGACCGCTCGGGCTCCGCGCTGTCGCTGCTGCCCAAAATTTCTCGCCCACAGAACAAGAAGAGAGGAGCTTCCATGCACAGACGTCGTCTGCTCGTCCTGCTGTCGATTTTCCTGCTCGCCAGCTTTTGTGCCGCTCAAACCATCATGCTCGACCTGCCTCTGCAAAGCCAGCACGCCGTAGTCACGCAGCGCATTGGCATTACTGACATCACCATTAACTATCACCGTCCGCTGGTGAATGGCCGCCAGATTTGGGGCAAGCTCGTCCCCTACGGCGAGGTCTGGCGCGCAGGCGCCAACGAAAACACGATCATCACCTTCAGTGATCCCGTCACCATCGAAGGCCAGTCGCTTGATAAAGGAACCTACGGCCTGCACATGATTCCCGGCGAAAATCAGTGGACCGTGATCTTCTCGAAGATGTCGACCGCCTGGGGAAGTTTCAGCTACAAACAGGCGGAAGATGCTCTGCGTGTGACGGTGAAGCCGCAATCTGCAGAAATGCACAATGCTCTCGCCTATGATTTCGACGATCTGCAGCCGGACTCGGCCGTGATCACCATGCGCTGGGAGAAAGTCGCTGTTCCCTTCAAAGTTGCGGTGAACGTGCACGATATCGTCGCAGCCAGCGTTCCCGGGCAAATCCGCGGCCTCAACCAGTATTACTGGGAAGGCTGGGACGACGCCGCCACCTACTTCCTCACGGAAAAATACAATCTCGACGAAGCGCTGAAAGATGAAGATCAGTCGATTCAGACGGAAGAACGCTTCGACAACCTGATGACCAAATCGAAAATTCTGGAGGCGATGGGACGCCACGAGGAAGCTTCATCCGTGCGCAAGCAGGCCGTGGATAAGGGCAGCGCGCTGCAACTCTACTTCTATGGCCGCCAGTTGCAGGGAGAGAAGAAACAAGAAGAAGCGTTTGCACTGTTTCGCGAGAACGCGAAGAAGTACCCCGACTACTGGACGTCGCACGTCGGCATGGCTCGCGTGTATAGCGGCCAGGGAGATTTCGACCACGCGGTGAAGGAAATACAGGCCGCGCTCGTGACCGCTCCCGATTCCAACAAGTCCAACCTGCAAAAATACGTGAAGCGGTTGCAGTCGAAAGACGACATCAACCGGTAAATGTCGTTTCTAAATTCGTCAACCACCAAGGGCACCAAGGCCCCACGAAGGTGTCGCGGATCGCGCAGTTTCCTTCGTGTTCCTTGTGCCCCTTGGTGGTTTAAACCGGCACTGCGAATTAGTAACTCAAACGCCTAAAGCGTTTCACCAAACCCGGCAAGCGTTCGCCCGCACCATCTTCTGCCCCGCCCTGCAGCCGAATGCGTGAGCAAACTCGGACATATTCGAGACCACGTTGTTGATGCGGAACACCGGCATCGAGTGCGGATTCGTAGTCACGACCAGCCGCGCCACTTCGGGACGAATGTTCGAGCACCACGAGTAGGCATTCGACAGGAAAAACCGTTGCAGGTTCGTCCAGCCATCAGCGCCTTTGTCGTCGAGCGATTTTCCCTGCTGCTTGAGATCGGCTTCCAGCGCCATGAGAGCCAGATGAATGCCGCCGTTGTCGGCCGTATCTTCGCCCTGCGTGAGCAATCCATTTTGTTTCACCCCGGGACCGGCTTCGGGGACGTCCTGCGTGTACTCGTCTGCAATGCACTTGCCCCGTTCGTCGTACTGCTTCGCATCCTCCGCCGTCCACCAGTCGCGCAGATTTCCCTTCGCATCGAACTTTCTGCCCTGATCGTCGAAGCCGTGCGTAAGCTCGTGGCCGATGACCATGCCGATCGCGCCGAAGTTCACCGCGTCGTCCATATTCTTTTCAAAGAACGGCGGCTGCAAAATTCCCGCGGGAAAATTAATCGTGTTCAGTTGCGGATCGTAATAAGCGTTGATCGTAGGCGGAGTCATCGTCCATTCGCTACGGTCCACGGGCTTGCCGATCTTCCCGACCCACCGCTCGAATTCGAACGTAGTGGCGTGCTCGCTGTTGGTCAGAAAACTTTCGCGCGTAATTTGCACACTCGAATAGTCGCGCCAGTGCGAGGGATACCCGATCTTGTCTTCAATACCCTTGAGCTTGACCAGCGCCTGTTCCTTCGTCGCCGGCGTCATCCACGAAATAGTTTCGATATCGCTTTGCATGGCCCGCTCAATGGCATGCACCATTTCCACCGTGCGCGCTTTGCTCTCCGGCGGAAAAGCCCGGTCGACATACGCCTGCCCAAGCGCCTCGCCCAGGTCGCGATCCGCCGCGTGAACGCAACGCCGCCAGCGCGGCAGCAATTCTTCTTGTCCGGATAAAGTGTGGGCGAAAAAGTCGAAATCCTCGTCAACCATCGCTTTGGTTAAATAAGGTGCGGCGCGATGAATCGCCTGCCAGCGCAGATAAACCTTCCAGTGCTCCAGCGGATGATCCGCCAGCAACTTATCCTCGGCGCGAAAGAAATCCGGAGAAGTCACAATGTAGTGATCGCTCGCCGGGGCATGCACCGCCTTCAAATAAGCAGTCCAGTCGATCGACGGTGCGAGTTCCCGCACCTGCGCCAGCGTCATTCGATTGTTGATGTTTTTCGGATCGCGGCGCTTGATGTTATCCATCTGCGCCTTCGCCATCTCCGTTTCAATCTCAATCACCACTCCCGCGTTGGCAGCCGCCTGCGATTCGCTCTCCCCCGTCAACACAAACATCTTCTCTATGTGAGCGTGATATTTTTTCAGCGTCTCAGCCGACTTCTCATCCGTATTGATGTAGTAATCGCGATTCGGCAGGCTCAAGCCGCCTTGATCGATCTGCGCCACGACCTTGGTGGCGTCGTCGTAATCCTGCGCTCCGGTAAAGCCGAAGAGTGGTGAGTTCGTCTGGTTGTCCGACTGTTCCCAAGCGCCGGGAAACAGCTGATGCATGCGCGCAATTTCCAGCGTGATTTCCTGCTTCGACTTCAGGGCCGCGATCCGCTCCAGTTCCGGCTGCAGCGGCTTTAGACCCGCTGCCTCAATGCCGTCTTCGTCCATGCAAGCCGACCAATAGTCCCCAATCTTCTGCTGCACCGCGCTTCGTTTTGGATCGTTCTTGCTGCTCGCCTCCATCGTCGCGCGCAGGATGTCGTCATTCCACAATTCCAGGCCGCTTCCCGTGCTCCAGTACACCTGATCGGCAGGGATCGGATTGGCCGCGATCCAGTTGCTGCACGAATACTGGTAAAAGTCGTCGCAGGGATTGATCGACTTGTCTTCCAGATTGGGATCGAAGTGATCGAGCTTGGCAGGAGTATTTTGGCCGGCCAGCAGCAAGGGAAAGAACAGAACAATGCACAGCACGATTTTTGAAGTTGGCATAAATCCTCTTATTTCGGATCGCAGAGAATGAACTTCCAGACAACTGCAAACCGCAAGACACAACAACATACTACAGACGGCCTGCTGCTGGCGTGGTTAGCGCGCCGCGCTATCCAGTGTTATGAAGCCCGGCGGCGATGCCGTTGATGGTCGCTCCCAGCGGATACTCCAGCTTCGCCGCATCCTTACCCTGCTGTTTTCGCCGCAGAAGTTCTACCTGAATCAGGCTCATGGGATCGACATAAGGATTGCGCAGATGAATCGACCGCGCCAGCACCCGATTCCGAGTGAGCAATTCGCGCTGCCCGGTCACCTGCAAAATCATGCGTCGCGACTGCAGAAACTCTTGTTCCAACATGCCGAATACACGCGCCCGCAATGCGGCATTTTTCACGAGTCCGGAATAGAACCTCGCGATATGCAAATCTGCCTTTGCCATAGCCAATTCCACGTTGTTTAGCAAATCCGAAAACAAAGCAAAGTGTTTCGCCATTTCCGCGAGCAGTCGTTCGGCATTTCTTCCCTTGTCAGCAAATTTAAGCAGTCCGTGCCCGACTCCGTACCACGCCGGAACAGCGTGCCGGCTCTGCATCCACCCGAAAACCCATGGAATCGCGCGTAAATCCTCGAGCCGCCGCGTCTTCGCTCGCCGCGAGGGCCGCGACCCGATCCGCGCCGCGTCCAGTTCATGTACTGGAGACGCCTGCTCAAAATACTCCAGCACCTCCCATTTTCAGCAATGTCGCGGCGATAGGTCTCATAGGCCTCCTGCGACATTTCTTCCATCGCTTCTTCCCATTGCGTTTGATCTTTTTCAGTTCGTGCACCCGGCCGCGTCAGCGCCTCGAAACTAGCCGCAATCATCAGTTCCAATTCCACTCCGCCAAAACAGCGTCCGCATACTTCCAGTTCAGTACTTCCCCCTGTTCCGTGAGGCGAATCTGTCCGGAGAAGCACTCCGGCGGTTGCGCCAGTATGGCTGAATGCGTCGGTCCGCCGCCGCGCCCCACGGTTCCGCCGCGCCCATGGAAGATCCGCAGCTTCACCCCGCATTCGCGCGCGGCAACGTGCAGCGCCCGGTCCGCTTTGTACAGTTCCCACGTGCTGGTCAGCATTCCTCCATCTTTATTGGAATCGGAATATCCGAGCATGACCTCCTGCCACCGTCCCCAGGAATCGAGCAGAACTTGATATTGAGGAGCGCTCCAGAGTCGCCGCATCACATCCGCAGCCGCGCGTAGCGAATGAATCGACTCAAACAAAGGCACTGGCATTAGCCCTGGGTCGCCTTCCGATGCCGCCAGGTTTACGCCGCACATGCCGGCCAGCCGAATCACATTCAGCACATCGCTTTCGTTCTCCGCCCCGCTGATGATGTATTGCCGAATCGAGCAAGCCGGATAGTTTTCTTTGAGCTCACGGACAGTCCGCAAAGTCTCAATCAACCCGCGCGTTTCAGAAGAAGCAAAGTCTTCCTCCTGCCGCTGAGGAGCGCCAGGCGCCAGCGCCGGAGCAGTCGCCCTCGCAGTCCGTCTTTCGCATCTTCGGGTTCGATGTTCTGAAATCCGGCGCAATCTTTCGCAGATCAATTCCTCTTCTCTGCGATTTCTTCCAAGGCGGCGGCGTGTACGCGGGCATGCTGCCGAATATCGAGAACGTGCAGATGAAAACCAAAAGTCTGAACCTGGCGCAGCAGCGGATCGACAAACGCCTGCGCCAGCCGCTCGCCGCGATTTGCGATCAGGCTCGCCCTCAGTAAAACGAGATCGCCCTCGAACTCCGTAGCTTCGCGATATCCATGTGAATCGTGGAGATCGTCGCGGTTGCGTTGCAGACGGTACACAACATAAGAGAGAAATCGCCGGTACTGCTCGGCCAGATTGCCCGGCCCCCAAAGCATATGCACGCCGGGCATCGAGCGTGAATAATATGCCAGCCGCGCTTCCAACTCCCGTGAAACGGCAGCCTGGCGCGACGACGCGCTCAGGCAATCGCTCAAAAACTCGGCCCGGCGGATATATTCCTGGAAGATTGTGCTCCTCGCCATGTGCAAAGCATCTTTCGCATGAGTGGCCGTGACCAGCGGATGCCCATCGCGATCCCCGCCAATCCACGACCCGAAGGTCAAGACATTCGGCAGCTCCACGGCGGGCAGCGCCCCACCATAAATATCGAAAATTGAGTCCGCAATCTCCGCATAAATACGCGGCAGCGTTTCAAACAGCGACAACCGGAAATAGCGCAGCCCCATGCGAATTTCGTCCTCAACAGTTGGCTTCGCTTGCCGAACCTCATCGGTCTGCCAAAGCGAAGTAATCTCCGCGTGGATCAACTGCTCGCACTCCAACGCTTCGCTGATGCTGAGAGGAAGGCGATCCAGTCGCTCCAGTTGCGCGGCGATGCGTCTCCGCTTGAGCAGCACAGTTTGCCGCGCCACTTCCGTTGGATGTGCGGTGAATACGGGTGTCACAGTGATCTGTCCCAGAGCCTCCAAAACTTGCTGCAGGCTCATTCCCGCTTCTTTCATGCGCAGCAGAGTGCCGCGAAACGAACCCGGCAGCGGAACTTTTTGCTGCTCAATCTGCCGCGCCCGTCTCCGCCGTTTGCGATGGTTGGTTTCCGCCAGATTCGTCAGCTCAAAGTAAATGGCGAACGCCTTCGTCACCTGATACGCCCGCGTCAAGTCCATCTCGGAAATCATGGCGCGCGCCTTTTCCATCAGTCCTCCCGCGCTGGCCGAGGGATTGCGCCGGACATGTTCACGATGCTGAATCATCAGCCGGCGCAACTGCTCGACTGTATCGAACAATTCCTGTCCGCCCTGCTCCACCAGCACTCGGCCGAGCAGCGACCCCAGGGAACGCACATCGCGCCTCAGCGCGTAATCTTTTGCGGCATCATCGGAATTCGCCGTAAGCTCGGATAAGCGAGCCTTTTGATTGTCCGCTTTCCACAGCGGTTTGAGCTGGCTCATGTTCGGTGAGAGTAGATGACAGGATAAATCAGCGCTGGCGCGGGCGTGAGGGCAAGGCAGGCTCGACAGTTATTTCGGGTTCTCGAACCGATAGCCGATGCCGCGCAGCGTCTTCAAATACTTAGGATGTCGGGGATCAGATTCGATTTTCTCTCGCAACCGCCGCACGTAGACATCGATCGAACGTGGAGTCACAAACGGAGTTTCCTTCCACACCGCATCCAGCAACTGGTCGCGCGTAAGCACTCGCCCGCAGTGGTTCGCCAAATACTCGAGCAAGCGGAATTCGCGCACTGTCGTGAGAACCGCGCGGCCCTGCACCTGAACGGTCATCGACGAGGCGTCAATCTCAAGTTCGCCAACGCGCAGAACTTCCGGCACAATGGCCGGTTGCCGCACCACGCGGAGAACGCTGCGCACCCGCGCCACCAACTCTCGCGGACTGAACGGCTTGGTGATGTAGTCGTCGCCGCCAAGGTCCAGGCCTTTGATCCGGTCCGCTTCCGCGGTTTTGGCCGTAAGAAAAATAATAGGTGTCCCGGAAAGCGCCGCGGTCTGGCGAATTTGGCGGCAAAGTTCAAATCCGTCCTGGCCGGGCAGCATAACGTCAAGCAGAAATAGCGCTGGCATTTCACGCAACGCCTCGGAAACTACCGACGCGCCGCTGACAAAGCTCTGCACTTCAAAACCGGCAGACTGCAGATTGTGTGAGATCAAACGCGCGATATCCTCTTCGTCCTCGATCACGAAGACAAGAGAGCGGGCGACAGCTGTCCCAGCGTCGCCCCGCGACTCGTACGTTTCCATGGGAAAATTCATCGTTCGGTCTTCTGCTGATCCGAGCAAGCGAACACACTACGCGTACGGTTTGTCTAGACTGTATGTGGGGAATATTGCGAGAATGTTTCCCGTTTGTTAAGGAATGATGAATTTGTCCCGGAACCAGCAATTGCCAGTAACTGAGCGCATAAGCTGCTCCTGGGACTGAGACCTGGCAACTGGTCAATGGCAACTGCTTTTACGTGGCTGCCCGCTTTTTCGGCGCGTGCCGCAGGCTGCGCCCTTCGATCAGGCTGTAGAGATCCTCCGCCAGATTCGTCGTATGATCTCCAGCGCGCTCCAGCGCCTGCGCCATCAGCAGAATCTCGAAACTGGAAGGCCCGCTCTGCGCCGCGTGCTCCGTGAGATGTTTCTGAAAAAGAGCATGACAGACGCGATCGATATCCTTATCCATTTGCAGAACCTTGCGGGCGCGTTCCAGATCCAAATCGAGGAATCCGTGGTAAACCAGGTCGAGCATCTCGCGCAGAATCGTCGCCATCTCCACCAGTTGCCGCACATCGGACGCCGGCACTTTCGAGCTTCGCGCCTGTACCCGCAGCGCCATACTCATCACCAGGTCCCCGATACGCTCCAGGTCGGTGGTGCATTTCAAACTCGTCAACAACTGCCGTGCGCGTGCTTCGTTCACACGCGTGATCGCCGCAGGAGTGCGATCGTCGATGTAGCGCTCGATCACGTCCAGCTCCTGCTCACAATCTTTAATGGCGAGAAACGCCATGCGCGCCGAGGGCGTAAAAAGATCGCTCACATTGGAAGCTGCATCGCGCGCAATCAGAAACGCCTTCAGCGCCGTCCGCGCCAGATCATCCAGCGATTCGGCGCTTTTCTTCTGCGCTTTTTTCGACGTGCCCGAAATCTGCCCGTCGGCGGACCGGCTGGCGGCCTCTTCCACCGACTTGTGCTGCGGATCTGGCGGGGGCGCAGGTTTGCTGGGCATAGCTGAAATTTTTGAAGCCGGCGCCATTGCGGTCCACTCCAACCCAGAGTACCGCATTCCGCCGCAGTGAGCAGTCTATTCGCTTCGTGTGAAAAGACCGTTAAAATTGCTTGCGGAGTGCGAATCGGCACCAGCATGAACCTCCTGCAATATTTCTCCCGCCAGTTTACCTACGACGCCTGGGCAAATGCTGAAGTGTTGTCTGCCATCAAAGCTGCGTCCCCGGAATCAACCGCCCGTCCTCTCAAACTACTCGCGCATATCCTTTCCGCCGAGCAGCTCTGGCTGGAAAGGCTTCGCGAGCAACCGCAAACCATGGCCGTGTGGCCTGAGTCTGGCATCTCGCAGTGCGAAGCGCAGATTGCCGCGCTTTCCCGCCTGTGGCGTAACTTTTTCGCTGGACTCTCGGATTCGAAGCTGCACCAGAAAGCAAGCTACAAAAACAGCAAAGGCGAACCCTGGAGCAGTACGGTGCAAGACGTCCTGACACATGTCCTGCTTCATTCGGCATATCATCGCGGTCAGATCGCCAGCGCGCTGCGCCAGTCGGGCACAAGCCCCGCTTACACAGACTTCATTCATGCAGTGCGTCAAGGCTTTGTCGAATAGGCTGAACCCGATGGATACCCGCAGCCAAAACGTATTCTCGATCCTGCAAATCGCTGCAATTTGTGGACTGCTATGTTTCGTATTCATCCTGCCCAAACCCTGGGATTCGCAGCGCGAAGTGGGAACGGCACTCGTTCTCGTGGGGGTGATTGGTATCGCGCTGGCGCGTTACCAACTGGGCCGCTCCTTTGCCATCCGGGCGGAGGCGCATCAACTGGTCACGCACGGCATCTATTCTAAAATCCGTAATCCTATCTACGTCTTCGGCACGATTTTGATATCAGGCTTTGTGCTGATCATTCACAAGCCGGCTGGGTGGTTGCTCGTCCTGGCGATTATCATTTTGCAAATCATCCGCGCCCACCGCGAAGCCCGGGTGCTGGAAACCGCGTTCGGCGATGCCTATCGCGAATATCGCCGCAAAACCTGGTTCTGATCAACCATCCGGGCGCTGGCCGGAACATGCTTGTAGAGTAATATTTCTGCGATGAAGAGATCCCTCGCAATTCTCCTGGTTTCTTTTTGCAGCACATTCTGCTTAAGTCAGGAAGAGCCAAAATTCCCGCCCATGCCCGCCGCGGTTTCCGGCAACGCGGTCGCAAGCGTGAAAGGCGGCTTCGAACTTTTCTCACTCATGGGAGTTGGCCCGAAGAAGAGCTGGAACGATGTCAGCAATCAGGTCTACATCCTGAGCCTCGGACACGCCGGCAGATGGAGCACCGGTCGCCAGGTCCCCGGACCCGTAGGCCGTTTAAACGCCGCCGCAGCGGGAGTGAAAGGTGTCATCGTGCTGATGGGCGGCTTCGTGGTGGATAAGCAAGATCTCGAACTCACCGTCCCCGACGTGAACGTTTACGAACCCGGCGCGCGCCGCTGGTCTCGCGGCAAGGACATCCCGGTTCCAGTCGACACCGCCGTTGTCGGCACCACTCACGATCATTTCATTTACCTGATCGGGGGCCGCTCGGCCAACGGTCCCGTGAATAATGTACAGATTTACGATCTGGAGAAAGATACCTGGACCCAAGCCACTCCCTTCCCCGGTACTCCAGCATTCGGTATGTCCGGAGGATTCGCCGAAGAAAACATTGTAATGATCGACGGCGCAAAACCTGGCCCCAAAGATGGCCCGCGCTACGTCGCCGCCGACGAATGCTGGCTCGGCAAGATCGATCGCAAAGACCCGGCCAAAATAGAATGGACCAGACTTCCTCCGCATCCGGGAGCGGCTCACTATGGAATCGCGGGAGGCGGAAGCGCTCGCGATCGCAAGATTTTTTTCTCCGGCGGCACAACCACTCCTCATGACTACAAAGGCGACTCCTATGACGGCAATCCTCCCGAAGTGTCAAGTCTGACCTTCGCCTATGACCTGCACGCCAACCGCTGGGAAACCATCAATGAGAACTCCACTGATGCTCGGGCCGATGGCCGCGGGCTGCTCGAAACTCCGCTAGGCCCGGTCGTGCTGGGAGGGATGGCGAAAAACATGGCCGTCACGGCAGCTGTGACGCTGTTTCCGAAAAAGTAAGCGGAGTAACGCAAGGGAGATTGCTCTCGCACATCTCCCTTGCGAACTCAGCTCAGTTCACGCTCGCGTTTCTTTTCCTGTCGCATCTCCTTCGGACGATCCGCTCGAATCTACACACTACTTGTCATCCGGGTTGTGGATCGGCGCCCCAGTGTACTGGTTGTATTTGTGCGCGTGACTCGGCAACAGCAGATCGATCGCCGGACCACCCGGAGGACGAACCGCTGCCCACCATAATCGCAGCGCCTTAAACGCCGCCACGTCGTCATAATCAAGCGCTACCGAGCCTGCATCTTGTGGCTCCGTCCCAGGACGACTCTGGAACCAGCGCATCCAGTCAGAACTCGCCGGCGAGGGGGAGCAAATGAAGTCCCCGTCCTTATTAGGCTTGCCGTCATTTCCGCATGGCAGGAATGACGGTGGCGGCGGGAACGTATTCGGGTACGAAGGCAAGATGAATGAAACCATCTTGTGTTTCTGCACGTCCCATTCCGCAGGGCCGTGGCAGCTCATGCAAGATGAATCCGGAGCATTATTTACAGTTTTGCCATCGTAGGCGATGTCATTCATGGCTCCATCGTTCGGACCCGAGAGCCTGCCTCCCCAGCCCAGCGTCTGCGTCGAGTATTTCGGAGCTTTCGGATTGATCCAATTCTCGTGGAGTGGCTTCCCAGGCACAGTCACATCCGGATCGTTCCCCCACATCGCGCCCAGGGCGACCATTTTGTCCCACGCGTCCTTTCCGGGCGCGTCCTTGTCGTAGACCAACGTGCTGAACACCCATCCGGTCCTGGGAGCGGCCTTCGAATCTTTGACGATGATGTCAAACTGCGCCAGATAGGTTGGCACCACCGCAACGCTGGTTGGAAGATCGCAGTTTTTTTCAGACACCGTCTCGGTGTATAACGGCCATTCTGCCGCCCCCTCCATCGCGTCCCACCAATTCTTCTGTAGTTTGGGATCTTCGCTGGCAAACAAAGCCAGCTTGATTACGACCGCGCCCTCCTCGAACTGCGAGTTAGCCGTCGTCACATCCGGCTTCATGGCCGAGGTACCCCACAACTTATAAAGCGTGTAGGCAGCCCTCTCATCGTAGTAAGTCAACACGTGGGTGGCGAAGGTAGCGCGTAACCCGGTTCCGGGAAACGTCTGCGGCGGAAACTCTCCGGCGCAGTAAGTTCCGTGAATCGTCTCTCTCAAAGAGCCAAGCCACGGTTCGTTGTACCACTTCGCTTTCGAGGCATCCCATGAGCCATACTCGAAAATCAGTTTCTCCGCATTGGCACTGACAAACTTCTTCAGTGCTTCAACATAGGCTCCAGCGTTCTCGGGAGTGATCTGCCCATGAATCGCTTCCTGCCACGGAGCATTCGTGATTGGACCCAACGAATGCTGCGGCCAGCCACTGCTGAGCTTAAATACTGGCCCTTTATACTTGTCTGGTGGTACTTTCAGCCCATTGTTAGTCTGAAAAGGTTTGGCGGAAGTTATCGCCTTCATAGCCGCGACATTTTCGCGCGGGTTGCGGGCTTCATTTCTTTGTGCAGATACGGATTGAATGCTAATAGCCAGTGCGAATGTAATCGCGACGGCTGCACTTGCGAATCGTAGATTGTTCAATGGATCGCCCTCCTGGACTTAGTACGTGATTTACTCCCGGGGACGGCCGCAATTGTACACCTGCTAGCAATCGCGAAGAGAAAAGAGACTACAAGACTACGAATGGTCCCGTAAAATACCTGGCGAAGGGCACGACTTTGCAGGCTGTGGAAAATGCCGATTTTGCGTGGCCCAGCGCTTCCAGTGCTGCAGTTAGTCGCTCTGTCTCAAAGGGGCCTTAGCCCCCGAACGCTGCTTGGAGATACTCTCTGCGCAGCCTGTTTAGTCGTGCCTCCAAGCGAATTGGCAACGACCACGACTCGGCGCTAGAATTAATAGAATGAAAGTGGACTGGAACAAAACCCAGCTTGTCCAGCCCGCTCAGGAAACGACAATGTTTAACCCTCGGTAGTTCGCCATCCCTGCTAGGTCCGCGTTGAGCGGACATCCTTGTCAGTCATTCAGATCCGAACACGACGCACTCGCTTGTTTGCTGCGTTTGGCGTAGAAAACCAAAGAGCATCTATGGACGCCCTGGTCTCCATTCCCGCGCAAAAGCAGCCCACGCTATGGGCATCGCTGGTGGAAGCCGTTCGCGGCTCGCATCAGGACTACACGACCGGCAGTTTGAATCGCGCCATTCTGCTGCTCGCCGTGCCCATGGTCCTCGAAATGGTGCTGGAGTCGCTGTTCGCGGTAGTCGATGTTTTCTGGGTCGGACGCCTGGGCGCAGACGCCGTGGCCACGGTGGGATTGACCGAGTCGCTTCTGAGTCTTATCTTCTCCGTCGCGATGGGCCTCAGCCTCTCGACCACTGCCATGGTCGCGCGCCGCATCGGAGAGAAAGATCCGGAAGGCGCGGCAGTGGCCGGAGTGCAAGCCATCGCGCTCGGATTCTTCGTTTCCGTGACCGTTGGAATCCCCTGTTTTTTCTTCGCCCCAAATCTGCTCCGCCTCATGGGTGCGACGCCCGCAATCATCGCCACTGGCAGCGGCTACACCAGAATCTGCCTGGGCGGAAGCTTTGCCGTTTTGCTGCTGTTTCTCAACAACGCAATCTTTCGTGGCGCCGGAGATGCCGCCATCGCCATGCGCCTGCTCTGGGTCTCGAACATCCTCAATCTGATTCTCGATCCCTGCCTGATTTTTGGCCTCGGCCCGTTTCCGCGCCTCGGCGTCACCGGCGCGGCGTTGGCCACTCTCACTGGCCGCAGCATCGGCGTTCTTTATCAGTTCTACCGCCTGATGCGCGGCACAGAACGGCTGCGCATTCTCAGAAGCCAGATTCGCCTGCAATGGGACGTGTTGTGGCGCCTCATCCGCGTCTCAGTTACCGGAATTCTACAATTCGCCATCGCCCACACGAGTTGGATTGGCCTGGTACGCATCGTGAGCATCTTCGGCGCAGCCGCCCTCGCCGGATATACGATCGCGATCCGCATCGTCATCTTCATCATCCTCCCGTCGTGGGGATTGAGTAACGCCGCAGCCACCTTGGTGGGGCAAAACCTCGGCGCGGGCCAACCCGAGCGCGCAGAAAAATCAGTCTGGAGAACCGGACTCTACAACATGATCTTTCTCGGAATCGTCGGCGTGATCTTCATCCTCTACGCCGAACCGATTGTGCGATTGTTCACGAACGATCCAGCCGTAATCCCGCTGGGCGCAGCCTGCCTGCGCATCGTCAGCTATGGCAACTTAGGCTATGCATACTTCATGGTAATGATGCAGGCTTTCAACGGCGCGGGCGACACCATCACCCCGACGATCGTGAATTTCTTCGGCTTCTGGCTGTTCGAGATTCCGCTAGCCTATACGCTCGCAATTCCGCTCCACATGCACTCGAACGGAGTCTTCGCATCGATCGCGATTGCAGAAAGTTCGATGGCCGCCGCGAGCGCGATTTTGTTCAAGCAGGGAAAATGGAAGAAAAAGAAAATCTAGCCGAACCACAAAGGACACAAAGTATCACGAAGTCCTTACCGTCTGAGTTTTCCTTGGTGTAGCTTCGTGTCCTTGGTGGTCGAAAGGATTTCAAGGAAGCCACGACGAACCTTGCAACCTACCGCGCCCTAGCCAGCACCAGCGTAATATCATCCGGCTGCTCGTTGTCGCCGATCCACTCATCCACTGCCGACGTAACTGCCTGGCTCACCTGAACTAGCGGCAAGTGTCGGTTCTCGCTCACCAGATCGATCAGCCGCTCTTCCCCGAATTCTCCAAATTCATTTTCCGGCTCGGTCACGCCATCGCTATAAGCAACAAACATTTCCCCGGGATGCATCTCCACCGAGCCTTCGTCATACGTCATGTTGTCGAACAGCCCAACCACCGTGCCCCCGGCTTCGAGTCGCCGCACTGTCCCATCCCGGCTGATCAGAATCGGCGGCAGATGCCCTCCATTGCTGTAAATGAGCCGATGCGAGAGCCCGTCATAGATGGCGAGAAAGAGAGTGGCGTATTTTTCCGGCGGCGTGCTCTCGTAAAGCTGATGATTGAGCAGCCCCAGCAGCGCTGCAGGAGAAACTTCGATTCCCTCGGGCCAAGCGGCCATCACCCGTCCCTCGCCCGAAACCGCTCCGACCGCGATGGGCTCGCGCAGTTGTGGCATGTTTTCCAAACTGTAAGCTCGCACGGCAGAGTGAATCGTCGCCATCAAAAGCGCCGCGGAAATTCCCTTCCCACTAATATCGCCCACGGCAAGAATCAGCTTGTGCGAACTGGCCGTGAGGAAGTCATAGTAATCGCCACTGACCGTCCGCGCCGGACGGCAAAAACCATGCACCTCAAGCGACTCCAACTCCGAAACCTGCTTCGGAAACAGTTGCGCCTGCACTTCCTGCGCAATGGCAAGTTCGCCCTCCAGCCGCTGCTTTTCTTTCTGCTCCTGAATCAGCTTCTCGATGGACTCGGTCATCGAGTTGAACGACAAAGAAAGCTGCGCCAGCTGATCATCCGACTTCACCGGAATACGATGGCTGAAGTCTCCGCGGTCCACATTCTTCGTCGCGTCGTAAAGCTGCGCTACCGCCCCGGTAACCGTTCTCGTCATTCGAGTACCGATGATCAACGCGATCAGTTCAATCACCGCGAAAATAATGATCACCGCCAGCAGGATGTATTCGATGCCCTTGGCGAAATCTCCAAGAGCCGCGAATAGGTGCCCGTAAAGCACCGAAGGCCGGGTGCGCACCTGCACCAACGCGCCTAGTTGCTCGCGCTTGCCCGTCGTCCAATCAACCACCGAAAGCGGCGTCCCAAAGGTGATTTCGCGGTCCATCGCTCCCGTAGCGGGAGCCAGCGATCCCACGGTGAAAGTCGGCCCCGTGTGTTCCGGTCTGAGTCCCGAAGTATAGAGCGTAATCTCGCCAAGATTCGCCGCGATATCGCCTACCAAATTTTTGTCGAGTGGCTCTCCGGTGACTACCGTCAGCTTCTCCGAACCGACCTCAAAAACCGACGCCACGCGCAGATACAGCCCTCCCTGGTCGTGCACGATTTCCTTAAAAGGCTGGCCTTGTTGTTTTGCTCCGGCAAACTCGCTATCGCTTCTGTTGAAGAAATCAGGAAAAGCCATCAGCCCCAACTTCTGCTGTCCCTCGCTGAACAGCAAAAGCCGAATGCCGTACCACGCGCAGACTCTTCGCCGCCCCCATGCCCGGTCGCGTTTGCGCAGGCCGGCCAGCGACTCGACCGCCGGGGCCTCGCCCTTCTCAATGCGCGCGGCGAGTTCGTTGCCCACAGCAGCGTTCACCGCCTGCATGCTGCGCAACTGCGAATTAATTTCCGAGGTAACGACAAAGCTGGCGAATTGGCCGGCAAACAGATAAATCGCGATCACAGCCATCGCCACCAGCAGCACTGCCGGAATCACGCCGATGAAAACGTACGTGACAATCAGCCGGTTCCGCAGTCGCCAAAGAACGCGCCGTTTCGACCAGCGGAAAGTCACAATTGCGAACAGCAGCGCCGCATCGAAGAGAAGAAACTTAACCCAGCCGCTCAACCCGCTGCTGGCCGCCGGCGCAAACAGTCCCAACAAGAGTTTCAGCAAATAGAGCGCAATCGCCAAAACGAGCGAATAGCAGGCTCCGCGCGCCACCCATCCCTGGGGCCACAGACCCTTTTCCATCATCCACCCGCGCCATTTCCAATAAAAATCCCGCATCACTCGGCTCAGTACTCAAAGCACATCGGATGGGCGACTCCAGTCAGCCCTTCGCGCAATCGATCGGTATGTAGCCTCTTTATATCTCCGGATACAGATCGAAGAACGCTTCCAGGCTGGTACGCAACTGCTTCTCGATCTCTTCTTTGCTGCCTTCGAGCACGTGCATGGTGACGTGCGCCTCGCGCCCATTGGTAAGCTTCACCGGCGCCGACCCCACTTCAGCAATATCCTCCGACGGCAGCAGCCTCATGCCATACACCAGCGTTAGATTAGCCATGTATGAATTCTAATCATCTTCGCGAACTTGGCCAAACCATCCTGGCAGAGCAATTTAAGTTTTTTATTCGCCATCATTTAGAATTCCGCAGTGCTCCCAAAAATCATCTGCATGATTGGATTGCTGACCGCCTTTCCCGCCTTCTCCCAGCAAAGCGGCGAGACGTCCTCAACTCAGCCGCAAGTCAAAGTGAATGTTTTAAATGTCTGCAACCCGTCGGCCGAAGAGCAAAAAGAAATCTCCGCAGCCCTGGCGCGCATTCCCAAACAGCCGCTTTTTGCTGCCGACTTTGAAATCTCCCACGGCGTCTCCACGCTCACCGACGCTCCAAACATTCTTCAGCCCGGGCAAAACACGCAGGTTTCCGATCAGATGTCAGTCGCGCGTTATGTTCGCATCCGCCGCGAATTTTCCGGACAAGCCGTATTCTCCAGCGTGCAATATTCCTTCAGCGATGACGGCCAGAGCAGGGTGGAAACCTTAGTTCTGCACCTGCGCGATCCCAAAGAGCTGATCCAGATTTCTCTCGAAGATAGCGCCTCGGCGATCGGCTCCGTGGCCGCCATGGTGGCAGCCAACACCCCGGTCAGTCGCATCCGGCTCGAACGTTTTGGAAAGTCTTCAGTCGCACTGGCGCGTTGCAGCGCTTCTGAAAACGGACCCGCGCCCGATCAGACGGTGTATGAACCGCTATTTCACACTGGCTCGGAAATTCTCGCCGACTACCGCCGCCTGCTCGGAGCAAAGCACACGGTAACGGCCGAGTTAGCACAGATTCCGCCGCGAGAATCCTCCGATTCAAAAACGCCGAAGCCGGCAAACGGAAAGCAATGATAGAAAGCACATCCAGCACCGCCACGGGTGATGCATCGAAGACCGCAATTTGCCATCTAACGGAACACCTTAAAAAACCATGAGTGAAACTCGCAACGTCGTCATCATCGGGTCCGGCTGCGCCGGACACACCGCCGCTCTGTACACGGCGCGCGCCAACCTCAAGCCCCTCGTCATCGAAGGACACGAGCCCGGCGGCCAACTCTCGCTGACTACGCTGGTCGAGAACTTCCCCGGCTTCCCCGAAGGCATTATGGGGCCGCAGTTGATCGACAACATGCGCAAGCAGGCCGAGCGCTTCGGCGCCGAATACCGCATGGCGCATCTCACCAGCTCCGATCTGAGCCAGCGCCCGTTCATTCTCCATCTCGGCAAGCATCAGGTACATGCACAGTCGTTGATCATCGCCAGCGGCGCGTCGGCGCGTTGGTTGGGCCTGCCCAACGAGCAGAAGCTCATCGGCCACGGCGTGTCTTCCTGCGCGACGTGCGACGGTTTCTTTTTCTCAGGAAAAGAAATCGTCGTAATCGGCGGCGGCGACTCAGCCATGGAGGAAGCGTTGTTCCTCACTCGCTTCGCCACGAAAGTTACGCTTATCCATCGCCGCGACAGTTTTCGCGCCTCCAAAATCATGCTCGACCGCGCGCAGCACAACGAAAAGATCAAATTTCTCACCGACACGGTAGTCGAGGATGTTCTCGATCCTTCTGTAAGCGAAGTCACCGGGCTGAAGCTGCGTAATGTGAAAACAAACGAAGTCTATGACTTCCCCACCAGCGCCATGTTTCTCGGCATCGGTCACGAGCCCAACACGAAGATGTTCGCCGGGCAACTCGAAACTGACGCAGATGGATATCTCAAAACCCACAAATACGTACTCACCCGCGTTCCCGGCGTCTTCGCCTGCGGAGACGTGCAGGATCGCCGCTATCGCCAGGCCATCACTGCAGCCGGCAGCGGCTGTATGGCGGCGATTGAAGTCGAGAGATTTCTGGAGGAGCACGGGGGTTGATCCCGCGCTGCACGCACATGCTCGCGAACCACTAAACTGAGCTGCCGGCTGCTTACGGAAGTAATCTTCGTCGAGGATTAACTTTCGCTTATTGTGGATGCGTTAGTACGGGCCTCCTGAATGAAGCGCATTGCAGTCCTGGCTTGTGTTCTTCTCTCGTCTCTCATTTTCATGTCTCATCTCGCCACGGCGCAGGAATCCACACGCAAAGTCCTTTCTCGCGTGTCTCCGCAATATCCGAACCTCGCCCGTTCCATGCGCCTGCAAGGCAATGTAAAGGCGGAGGTGCTTGTCGCTCCGAATGGAACCGTTAAGTCCGTGGAGATAAAAGGCGGGCACCCGTTATTGGGTCAAGCTGCACAGAACGCGATCCGCGAGTGGAAATGGGAGCCCGCTCCTCACGAAACGCACGAGATTGTCGAACTGAAGTTCACGCTCTAGGCTAACACTGTTTCTGACGAATCCAACCGCGTTGGCGTGATCCTCGTCCTACCTATGCCGTCGCGGCGATGTGATACAACATTCTGTGGCCGTCTTGCACGCATTTTTATTCTTACCCGTGGCATACAAATTCCCCGGTGCTGCATGCTGAGAGCTTTCTTCGTCCATCTCTCCGAAAACAAGTCCCTACGCAGTTTCGCCGAACGTTCTTCCCTGGGTCGCCGCGTTTCCGGCCGTTTCGTAGCGGGCACCGAAATTGCAGACGCCGTTCGCGCAACCCAATCGATGAATCGCGCCGGCATCAGCATCACCATCGATAACCTCGGCGAAAACGTAACCAATCCCGATGAAGCTCGCCACAGCGCCCAGCTCTACCATCAGATTCTCGACGCCATCGCCGCCAATCACCTCGATGCCAACGTGAGCTTAAAACTCACTCACATGGGGCTCGACGTGGATGAGAATCTCGCGCGAAATCTCGTCGGCGAACTCGTCTCCAAAGCCGCGTCCATGAACCCTCCCAGCTTCGTCCGCGTCGATATGGAAGGTTCGCCCTACACTCAGCGCACTCTCGATTTCGTTCACGAACTTCACCGCACGCCGGGCGATGGCAACTCTGTCGGCACGGTCATTCAGGCCTATCTGAAGCGCTCCGAAGCCGACATCGACAAACTCCTGGCCGATGGAATCCGCATTCGTCTCTGCAAAGGCGCCTACAAAGAGCCGCCGGAAATCGCCTTCTCCTCGAAGTCTGACGTCGACAACAACTACATCAAGCTGATGAAGATGCTGATGAAAAGCGGCCTCTATCACGGCCTAGCGACGCACGACGAGCACATCGTGCGCGAAGCCCAGGCCTTTGCGAAAAGCGAAAAGCTGCCCCGCGATTCATTCGAGTTCCAGATGCTCTACGGAATCCGCCGCGATCTGCAGCAAAGGCTGGTCCGCGAAGGCTGGCGCGTCCGCGTCTATCTCCCGTTCGGAACCGAGTGGTACCCGTATTTCATGCGGCGTTTGGGCGAACGTCCGGCGAATGTATTTTTCATCGCCCGGCATATGCTCCGGTCATAGCACGGTCACAATTTTCAGCAAATAGATTAAGATGCTATCGCGCCCGCAAGCGGGCCGCGCCATGGACGCGCCTTCGTCACCCAGAAAACTAGCAGGCCGCTACGAGGTCCGGCAGATACTCGGCCAGGGCGGCATGGGACTCGTGTACCGCGCCTACGACACCGTCGTGCGCCGCGAAGTCGCCGTCAAAACCATCCTCGATATTCCCGACCCTGCCTCGCTGCAGCTCTTCCACAAGGAGTGCGATGTTCTCGCCTCCATGAGCCATCCCAACATCGTCGAAATTTTCGACATCGGCGAATTCGAAGAAGACGGCAAAAAGAAACCGTACTTCGTAATGCCGCTGCTGCCCGGCAGCACGCTCGAATATTTCATTCGCAAAGCTGCCCATCGCCTCACGGTCGAGCGCACGGTCGATATCATTTCGCAAGCCTGCCGGGGCCTGCAGGCGGCCCACGAGCGCGGCCTCGTTCATCGCGATCTGAAGCCGAGCAACATCTTCGTCATGGAAGACGATTCCGTGAAGATCATCGATTTCGGCGTGGCCCACATGGCCGATGCCCACACCACCCGCGCCCAAAAAGGCACGCTGCTCTACATGTCTCCCGAGCAGATCGAACTGAAGCCGCTCACTCCCGCCTCCGACTTGTTTTCGCTGAGCGTCGTCTGCTACGAAGCCATGACGGGCCGCAACCCGTTCCAGCGCGCCCGCCCCGATGAAGTAGTCGATGCGATTCTCAAGCAGATTCCGCCACTTGCGTGCGAACTGAATTCGACCGTCAGCCAGCCAGTCAGCCGGGTGCTGCACAAAGCGATGGCGAAACAATCCTGGCACCGCTTCGCCAGCGCTCGCGATTTCGGCGACACGCTCAACAAAGCGCTCCGTAACGAACCCATCGAGTTCTTCGATCCAGAGCGCACCCGTCCGCGCCTGCAACGGGCCACCAAAGCGCTGGAGGAAGGCGATTATCAGTTCGCGGGAGAAATCCTCGGCGAACTCGAAGCCGAAGGCCACATGGATGAAGCCATCGGCTCACTGCGCCGTCAACTCGATGGCGCAGTCCGGCGCAAAACACTTTCGCAGTTGCTCGATGCCGCCCGCGCCCGCTTCGAGGAAGAAGAAGACCCGCTCGCCCTGCAAAAACTGCAGGAAGCGTTGCAGATCGAACCCGATAACGCAACCGCGCTCGCCCTGAAGAGTAAAATCGAAAACCGCCGCAGCGAGCGCCAGATCGACAACTGGTATCGTCTCGCCCGCCAGCACATCGAAAATCACGCCTACGGCCACGCCCGCGAGGCTTTGCAAAATGTTTTGCAGCTTCGCCCGAAAGAAGCCCGCGCGCTCCAATTGCTGTCAGAGGTCGATCGTCAGGAGCAGGAATACAAGAAACTCCGCCAGGAAAAAGAAAACATTCATCGCGCCGCTCTCGACGCATGGCAAAAAGGCGATGTCAGCGCCGCCCTCTCGAAGTTGGGCGTAGTGCTGGAACTCGACCGCAAAGCGCCCGATTCCGTCAATCGCGAAAGCGGCGCAAAGTACCAGAGCTTCTACAACGAAGTTCGCTCCGAACACGACGCGATGAACGCCGCCTATGCCGAGGCGCGCAAGCATCTCGCCGACCACAACTTCGCCAAGGCCAAGGCCGCCTGCGAAACGTATTTGGCGAAGTATCCCAACAACGCCATCTTTCAAGCGCTCAAGTATGACATCGAAGAACATCAGCGCCAGGATCTCTCCGCCTTCATCGCTTCAGTCGACCGCCGCGTAGAAAGCGAGCCCGACCTCGATAAGCGCGTCAGTATTCTTCGCGAAGCACTCGATCTCCATCCCGATGAATCGCACTTCGAGCGTTCTCTGCGCCTCGTACAGGACAAACGCGATCTGGTGAACTCGATCGTCGCCCGCGCTCATCTTCACGAAGAGCAGGGCGCGTACAGCGATGCGCTCAATGACTGGGAAATTCTTCGAACCATCTATAGCCAATATCCCGGCTTGAGTTTCGAAGTCGAGCGCCTGCAGAAGCGGCGCGATCAGCAGTCGCGCATCGAATCGAAGGCCCGGCTGGTCGAACAAGTCGACGCCTGCCTGCACGCGGGTGACTACCCGCGCGCCCTTGATCTTTTGCAAGCAGCGGTCGAAAGAATTTCCCAATGATACAGAGACTGTCTGCGCTGCAAAAGCGCGCCCAAGACGGTTGAGAGCGCAAGTCGCAAGCTGACCGCCTGATGAACGAAGGCCAGGATCTTTTCGCGCAGGAAAAATCCGCTGCCGCAATCAAGATTCTCCGCGATGCGTTCGAACTCGATGAAAACAATCCCATTGCCCGCGCGGTTCTGGCCAACGCACTCATGGAGCGCGCTCATTCCGTCGTGGAGACCGACTGGCACGAATCCGAAAAGTTGACCAAGGAGGCGTTGGACCTGAATCCCGCGCACCCGATGGCAAAAACGATCAAAACCCTGATCCTCGACCAGAAAAAAGAAACCTTCGTCCAGGAATGTGTTTCGCAAGCACGCGAACTGCAGACCGGCTCGAATCTGGCCGGCGCGCTCACACGCATCGAAGAAGGCTTATCGGTCTATCCTCGCGACCCGCGCCTCATCCAAATCCAGGAAAGCGTGCAGCGCGATCTGCAAGCCCAACGCCGCCAGTCCCGCCGCCGCGACGTGGAAGATCTCCGCCGCATGGACGGTGAAATCGATGCCGCGACCGATGCCGCATCCAAGCAGGCCCTGGCGATGCGCCTGCGCGCCATCATGGACAAATACCCGACTGACGGCGAGGTTCTGTCAATCGCAAACGGGCTGCTGCATAAGCTGGGAATGCTGGAGGCAGCTCCGAAGGCGGTGAGCGCCTCTGCCGAAAGCGAAAGCGCGACTCTCACCTATCACACCCCACCACCCAAACCTGCGCCGTTCTCGCTTGATGTGACCAGCAATGTTGTGGATGTTGCGCCCGAAAAGGCTGCTGAGCTCCCAATAGCAAAAGCGTCGCCCCCTCCGCTGGCTCCTCCAAGCGAAGAAATATCTCCCGCAGCCTTGCCAATAGCGCCGCCCGTGCAGCCTGCGCCGCCCAAAAAAAAGCACCGGCCAAGCCGCTGCCCCACTTAAAACTGAGCATCATCGGCGCGGCCGTCGTTACGGTCATTTTGGTGGCAGCGATCGTGTTCTCGATGCGAAAGCACCGCGCACCGGAGGCCACTGCCGCTCCTCAACCGGCCCCGGTTGCTCCAACACCCGCGCCCACGCCCGCGACCGCAGCACCACCTTCGCAGCCACTCCTGGCCTCGCTGAAACTCTCCTCCGATACCGGCAACGGCAAAGTAACACTCGACGATCAGCCAGCCGCCCAATTTCAAGACGGACAATGGCAGGATGACAACATCTCCATCGGAGAACACAAGCTAAAGATCGAAGGAACGCGCGGCGAAGCTACCCTCTATTTCTCTACCAGCGTCGAATCCATGCCCGCCATCAAAACTCCCGTTGCTTCGAAAGGAGTGACGGCAATTGTCGCCACCAATATGGCGGACCATCTCCGCGTTTACTCCAGTGAAAATGGAACGAAGCTAAGCCTCGATGGCCAGCCCGCAATGGACATACCGCAATCCGGCGCGGACCTCAACCCTATTTCCACGGGAGCCCATCAACTCTCCATCATCCACGGCAGCGACCAATACAAACTCGACCTCGAAGCCGGTGCCGCGCCCTCATTGGATATGTTCCTCGAGTCCGGTCAGAACCTGGGCACGCTGGTTGTAGTCGCCGGTCAAGATCAGGCCAAAGTCTTTCTCAACGGGAAAGCGCTTCCACACCTCACACGAAACGGCCAGCTACGCATCGCGAATCTCGAGCCCAAAGACTACACCGTGCGAGTTTCGAAAACCGGATTCGCCGATTCCCCGGAACAGAAAATTCGCATTCGCAAAGGCGAGCAGGCCCGGCTCGCCTTCACTCTACAACCCACGCCGCATCTGGCCTCGCTCGCCATTCAGGGCGGAATTCCGGGAACTACGGTCCTCATCGATCAGGCCACAGTCGGAACCATTCAGTCCGACGGCACGCTCAACGTGAGCACGGTGAACCCCGGCGACCACACCATGGAACTGCGCAAAGACCGCTACAAGTGGAAACAATTCAAGAAGCACTTCACCGCCGGCGCACCTGTAACATTGTCAGCCGCTGACGCAGCGCTCGAAGCAGCTCCCGGTGAGTTGAAAATTACATTTACGCCCCCCGATGCGATCGTGACAGTCTCGAAAGGAGCCGAGGCCCCAACAAAAATCACCAGCGGCAACGCCATCAGCCTGGCCGCCGGTTCCTACAACATCAATGCGAGGACCTCCGACAATTTCATCCGCTCGGCAACGGTAGACGTGGCCGCCGGCCAAACGAAAACCCTCGATCTCTCTCTCGCTCCCGATGGCATGTCGAAGTGGGACGACCCCGCAGGCTGGAAGCAGGAGAAAGGCTCGTACGCGCGCAAGGGCGGCGATTTCGTCATGTACAATCTCGCTCCCGCCTCGGGCACGTTCATTTTCTCCGCCAAACTCAACAAAGGCCACCGCCTGCAATGGCTCCTGAACTGCACCGATGCAAACAACTACATACTCTTCCAAATGGATGATGACAACTTCTACCGCACCATCGTCCGAAACGGACAAAAAGGCGATGAGGTCAAAATCCCGCACAAGAGCGACAAAAAAGCGTTCCGCACGCTGATGATTCGCGTAGGCGCAAGTGAAATCGTTCACCAGATCAGGCAAGGCGATAGCTGGGTTGTGCTCGATCGATTCTCGGTATCAGGCGGCTACTTGAATCAAGGCCGGTTCGGCTTCTACATCCCGGGCGGCGATCAGGTCGCTCTATCCAACTTCAGCCATTACGTAGACTTGAGCTTGAAGTAGTATGCGCTTCGATCCACAGCGGTGAGTTCAAGCCGCCGGTTCCGCCGCATCTTCGCCAACTGAACCCGGCTCGGGCTTCGTCTCCGGAACAAAAAATGAGAACACCATCGCTCCAACCAGGGCGAGAATCGCAAACGCGTAAAAAGTCATCCTGAACCCGAGATGTTGCACCAGAAACCCGCCGATCAGCGGTCCAGCAACGCCGCCCACCGCCAGCGCCGTAGCAAACAAACCTGCGAGCGTATTAAAGCGGCCTTTGCCCTTCGTCAAGTCAGCTGCCAGCGCGATCACGACGACGCCATAAATTCCCGCGCCAATCCCATCCAGGCCTTGCAACCACACCACCGCCTTCGGACTGCTCACCAAGGTATAAGAAAAAATCCGCAGCGGCAGAGCCCAGAACGCAACCGCCATCACGGGTTTTCGGCCCCACCGGTCACCATAACGCCCAGCCCACAGAGCCACTGGCACCATCACAATCTGCGCCGTGAGCACCGTAGCAGTCATTAAAGCATCCGACCCGCCCAGTTGCTTCACATACAGCGCCGTGGCTGGCATGATGGGCGCGTTCGCCAGATGAAAAAGAAAGATCGACACAAACAAAGCCAGCACCGCCTTTTCGCGCAGCAGTTCTTTCCAGGAAACCGCTGCGGTCTGTTCCTCCAGCAAACCCGTCGCAATGTGTTCATCCAGATCCGACGCGCGAATCAGCAACACCGATGCCGCCGCCAGCAAAGCTGACGCTCCCACCGCGTAAAACACCGAACTCACGCCAAGAAAGCGCACCAGAGCCATTCCCGCCAGCGCAGCCGCAATATTTCCCGCGTGATTCCACCCCTGATTCCTACCCGCGATTTTGTTCAGCAACTCGTGCCCCACCAACGCCAGCGCCAGCGCGCCCAGCAGCGGAGCAAAGAAACTCTGTGCCGTCCCGGCAATAAACAGCGCGGCATCGACTGGAATATAAAATCGCGAAAACCGCGGAATAAGCGCAAAGCACGCTCCAGTCAGGATGGAGGCCCCCGCAAACAGCGCCCGCCGCGACGAAATCCTATCCGTAGCAATTCCCGCCGGAGTCTGCATCAGCAACGTGCCCAATCCAGCGATCGCAGTAGCCGCGCCGATTGAGTCATAGCGCCAGCCGTGCTCCTTAAGAAACACTCCCATCACCGGAAGTACCACTCCGACAGCTTCCGCCTGAAAAAAATTGATGGCGTTCAGTCCCACAAGGCTTTGCTGGATCGACTTTGGATTCCTGTTCTCCATTGAGCTGCACATTTCCGCGACGAAATTTAAATGACCTGAGATGCAGGCTCCGCGCCCAATGATGGCTTCGAATTTACCTTCTCGAAGGTGTTACCATTCGCCTAAGTCAGTGCGAGGCGTCGTACGCGCTGATCCTTGCTGAAGGAAAGGACATAAATAATGCACTCATTAACCCGCCGCGATTTCATGCGAATCGGCGGCAGTTCGGTGGCTGCGGGTGCAGCCATGAAATTCACTTTGCTGCAACCGGCAACTCTATTAAGCCAAAACACCGCGCTGGCTCCCAGCGACCGCGTTCGCTTCGCCGTCAATCGGCACCGGCACACGCGGATGCGAACTGCTCGCGGCCTCGCTCGCCGTCCCCGGAGCCGAGTGCGTTGCCGTCTGCGATTTATACGACAGTCGTCACGAAGCCGCGCAGGAGGCTTTGCAGCGCCAGGTTCCGGCAACAAGAAGCTACAAAGAAATTCTCGATCGCAAAGATGTCGATGCGGTCATCGTCGCCGTTCCCGACCATCAGCATCGTCCCATCGTGATTGACGCCTGTGCCGCGGGCAAAGACGTCTACTGCGAAAAGCCCATGTCGCACACCGTGCAAGATGGTTTCGCTATGATCGACGCCGTGAAAAAGCACAGCCGCGTGATGCAGGTCGGCAGCCAGCGCGTAAGCTCTATCGTCTACGAAAAGGCGCGCGAACTGTACTCCTCCGGAGCCCTTGGCGAAGTCTTCTTCATCGAAGGCTCCTCCGATCGCAACTCGGCCAGCGGCGCGTGGGTCTATCCCATTCCTCCCGACGCCAGCGAACAGACCATCGATTGGAACGCGTTCCTGGGTGACGCTCCCAAGCGCCCCTTCGACGCCGCGCGCTTTTTCCGCTGGCGCTGCTTCGCCGATTATGGTGAAGGGCTTGCCGGCGATCTGTTCGTCCATCTGCTCTCCGGCATTTATTTCATCTCGGGAATCAACGAAGCCCCGCAACGCGCTCAGTCAAACGGCGGACTCTTTCGCTGGAAAGACGGCCGCGATTTTCCAGATCTCATTGAAACCCTCTACGATTTCCCGAAATTCCGAGTGGCGCTGCGCTGCAACCTAAACAACGCCGGCGGCGAGCCGATCAAATTCCACGGCACGAAAGGCACGATGGAAATCAACGGCCAGACGCTGGTTTTCACTCCACAAGATGACAGTCCGAAACCCGAGGAATATTCCACTAAAGGCTGGCCCGCACGCCTGCGCAAACAGTATCTGGCCGAGTGGGCAGCCCAGCATCCGCAGCCGTCGCCCCTCAACTACACGGCAGTCGAAGCTGAAACCTTTACCGCGCCTGCGGGCTACAGTGACGTGTCCGCGCACGAAGCCAACTTTTTCGACACAGTGCGCACCCGCAAGCCACCTGTAGAAAACGAACTCTTTGGCAATCACGCCGCCATTGGTTGCCATCTTGCCAACTACGCTTATTTCAAAAACACAGTCGCCACCTGGGACGCCAATGCAAAGATGATTCGCGGATAGGTGTGTCATTCTGCGTCTCACACAAATAAGTTCATACCGAGGACTAAATCATGTTTCGCGTTTCCCGAAGAGCTTTCCTGAAGTCCGCCTCAGCATCGTTTGCCTGCGCCGCCATGTGCAGCAACACACCCTGGCTCATGGCCAACGCGTTAGGGCTGCCCATTGGGCTACAACTTTATTCCGTTCGCGACATCTTGCCGAAAGATTACGAAGGCACGCTGAAGCAACTTGCCTCGCTGGGATATCAGGAAGTGGAAGCGGCCGGATTTTTCAACCACACCGCCATCGAAGTAAAGCAGGCCATGAATCACGCCGGCCTCCGCTGCGTAAGCGCACATTATTCCCTTAAGGATTTGCTCGCGCAGCTCGACACAACCATTCAATTTGGAAAAGATTTGGGCCTGCACTACATCGTGTGCTCCTCGCCATGGTTCAAAGATCCCGCGCGCGTGAAAGATCCCGGCTCCCGCGCCGCTCGTGAATCAATGACGCTCGACGATTGGAAGTGGAACGCCGAGCAGTTCAACCGCATCGCAGAGCGCATCAACGCAGCCGGCATGAACTTCGCCTACCACAACCACACACCAGAGTTCCGTTCACAGAATGGCGTAATGTTTTACGATGAAATGTTGCGCCTGACCGATCCCGCAAAAGTCTCGATGGAACTCGATTGTGGCTGGGCTGCAGTCGCCGGCCAGAAGCCTGCCGATCTCCTCACGCGCTACCCCGATCGCATAAAAATGCTGCACGTGAAGGATTTCAAACTCACGCCCGCGACCACGCCAGCCACGGCGCCGCCTTCAACAGAACTCGGCCATGGCACAATCGACTACCACCCCATCTTCGCGGCCGCCAAGAAAGCGGACATCCAACACGCATTCGTCGAGCAGGAGGAATTCGACATGCCGCCGATGAAAGCGCTGAAAATCGATGCCGACTACCTGCGCACCTTCAGCGCCTAGCAAAGCTCGGAGGGCACGGATGGGAACGGCACGACTTTAGCCGTGCCGTCAAAGCGCGCAAACCTTGGCGCCTTAGCCCCTGAGGGCACTCAGGATTCTCAGCGCCGAGTCTGAATCAAAAGATTCCCCGCCTTATCGATGCGAAACGTTCTGCGTGGCGGGACAAAGGTCGTAGCACTGTATTCGGTAATCACGGCGGGGCCGAAATACTTTCCCGAACCCAGTTTCTCGCGCGCGTAAACTTTCGTAGCAACTCTCCGTCCGTCAAAAAATACACTCGTGCTCAAGGGAGGAGTGCGTTCTAGCTTCGATCCTTCCCGCTTTCGCGATTCCGCAAAAGCGGCGGATTCTCGCCCACCAAAATCTCCAGATCGAACCACCGCGCGAAGCCGCACCGTAACCAACTCGACTTCCCGCCCGAAATGCACATACCCGTAGCGCTGCTGGTGCTCCCGCTCGAACTCGCGCAACAGATTCTTGCCAAACGGCAGATTCAGTTCGTAACCCTGGCCCCGGTAGCGAACATCCGCACCGCGAGAGTAGTTCACTTTCCCCCTCCAACTCTCACGCCGGAAATCTTCCGCGGCTCTTTGTTCGAGCCTTCGGAATTCCTGCTCCAATCTCGCGAGCGGCAACTCGTTCTTAACCTTCCACAAGACCGTGCGCGAATAATCCTTCACCACATCGCTCGCCAGAATGCCCAGAGCAGACAGCGCTCCAGGAAAAGCTGGAAGGATGACATGAGGAATGCTCAAAGATTCCGCCAGAGCGCACGCATGAAGCCCTCCAGCGCCGCCGAAAGCCACCAGAGCGAACTCCCGAGGATCGCGCCCGCGTTCGATCGAAACCACGCGGATAGCTTTCTCCATGGTGCTGTTTACAACTCGAATCACCCCCGCCGCGAATTTCTCGAGCGCGAGATTGCTTCCCTGACGTTTCAACCATTCGCGGGTGACGCGCCGCGTGCGCTCCAGATCGAGTTCGAACTCTCCGCCAAGAAAGCGGGCAGCCTGCAATCGGCCCAGTAACAGGTTGGCATCGGTGACGGTCGGTTGACTTCCGCGCCCGTAGCAGATAGGCCCCGGATCGGCACCAGCAGATTCAGGACCGACACGTAGTACACCCGCCGCGTCGAAGCGCGCCAGCGATCCTCCTCCCGCGCCCACGGTGTGAATATCCAGCATCGGCACCCCGATGATAAATCCGGCAATTTCGGCATTGCTGGCGGTCGTAATTGCGCCTTCGACCAAAGAAACATCGGTCGACGTCCCCCCCATATCGAAAGCGATGATGCGCTCGAATCCGCTGCGCCGCGCGCTGGCGGCCGCTCCAACCACGCCTCCCGCCGGTCCGGAAAGAACCGTGCGGACGGGCTCGCGCGCGGCGGCAGCGAGAGACGTAATGCCGCCGCTCGATTGCATGACGAAGATGCGCGGGGCTAAAGCCGGTTTCACCGCTGAACCGCTCTTCACGATCGATCGCCGTCCTGCGACCAGCCTGCCTTCCGTCCTGGAGGATCCCGCGTTTCTCCCCGCCCGCTGCCGTAGATTTCCCAGGTAACGCTGCATCACCGGCTGAAGATACGCATTGATCACGACCGTCGAAGTGCGCTCGTACTCGCGAAACTCAGGCAAGATCTGATGAGAAACAGAAAGTGGGACGCCGAGTGCCTTGGCAGCTCCTGCAACGTCTAATTCATTTTTCGGATTCGCAAAAGAAAACAACAGCGAGATTGCGACCGACTTCGGCCGCTTTGCCGCCACTGTGGAAATCAACTCATTCAGCGCGGCTGCCGGGGGCGCAGTCAGAATCTCGCCATCGCTCGCCGTACGCTCCTCCACTCCAAAGCGGAGATCGGCCGCCACAAGCGGCTCCACGCGATCGAAGAAAAAATCGTAAAGCTTCGGCCGCGCCTGCCGGCCGATTTCAATTGCATCTTCAAATCCTGCGGTAGTAATAAGCGCAGTCCGCGCACCCTTGCGCTCAAGCAGAGTATTCGTCCCCACCGTCGTGCCGTGCAGAAGAACGATTTCGCCTTCATGGCCAATCTTTTCGAGTGCTTCGACGATGGCCTGAGAAGGATCGGCTGGAGTAGAGAAGACCTTCAGCATTCTCAGTCGTTCCGCCCTCCATCCAGACGCAATCCGTAAATGTGCCGCCTGTATCGATGGCAACGCGCAGTGGTTGAGGGCGGCGTGGCATGATGTGAGAACAACCGGAAAATTAGGGTAACATCTGCGGCTATGAGATATGCATTCCTGGTAGAAACTTACGCCACCGAACGCGTAAAGGTAGTCAGCGTGTGGAGCGAATTCCGCGACGAAGATCTTCCGGTGCGCCCTCGCGAAAGCGACCCACGCGGGCGCAGCGTCCACGAGCAAATGGTGCATCAGTGTGTAAGCGAAGACTTGTGGTTTCGCAACATGCTGGCGATTGATGTCGCTGCTCCGCCACTGCCCAAGCAGGAGACGCGGCTGGAGTTCATCAAGCGCTACGCCGAAGACAGCGGCAAACGCCTGAAGGCGCTGCAGGAAAAAGACGACGCTTGGTGGGAAGGCGGTACCCAGTTTTTTGACGTGCCTCGCTCGCGCGCCTGGGTCATGACGCGCCGCATCGCGCATACCTCACATCATCGCGGACAACTGATGGCGATGCTGCGCATGCTGGGCCGCGACTTGCACAGCAACTACGGCCCAACCGCAGATACGGGAGGGCTGATGCAGAATCACGCGCCGACGATTTATGCGTATGACAGTCTAGAAAGTTTATTGGCGGGTGAGGAGCGCGGAGGAGCAAAAGCAAAGCTGCCAGGTGCAAACGGGACGGTGACTGAGAGGCCGGACCGCGCATAGCGTACAGAATTCGTGCCATCTAACTAATGCGTACGGGAGAAAAAACTATGCCCTTTATGCAGAGCCTACGAGTTCGAAAAGCACAAAAGCAGGACGGGTCACTCGTCGTCCTAGTCGACGGCTGGGAGGTGTTTTCTGGGACGCAACAAGAATGCGAAAAGACGGCGCGTGATGAGGCCTACAGGATTGAGGGCCTGTAGCCGCTGCTCGTCACCTGCCTTGCCCATTGATTGCGAATGATAGTTTGACAGCTCTTCTGCCAAACAGATTCGTGGATTAGCCTTTCGTCGTAAACGCCAGCGTCAGCAGCGTCTTCTGCTCCACCTCATGCGCCTTGGCGCTGCCGCTGGCGGGGCTGGGACTCGAACTGCGCTTTACCGAGAGCACGTGCCGATTCCCGGCAATGCGCTGCAAGCGCGGCAGCATGTTGAACAACGCCCCCATATTGGCCGGCTCTTCCTGCACCCAGACGATATCGCCCGACTCCCCGTGGCGCGCGAATTCGTCGGCGAGTTCCTGCTCGGGGAACGGATAGAGTTGTTCAAGAAACACGATCGCCGTCGAGTTATCTTTTCTTTTTTTCCGTTCAGCCTGCAATTCGTGCCCGATCTTTCCCGTACAAACCAGAATGCGCTCCGCTTCGCCGATTTCAGTATCCGGCAGCACGTTGCAAAACTTCTTATGCCTGAAATCTCCAATCGGCGACGACGCATCCACGTGACGCAACATGCTCTTCGGCGTAAACACGATCAACGGCTTCCGCCAGTGCCGCAACGCCTGCCGCCGCAGCAAATGAAAATACTGCGCGGCATTCGAAGGCTGCGCGATCTGAATATTGTGCTTCGCGGCCAGCTGAATAAAGCGCTCGATGCGCGCGCTGGAATGCTCCGGCCCTTGCCCTTCGTACCCGTGCGGCAAGAGCAAAACTAAGCCGGAAAGCAAATTCCACTTAGCTTCTCCCGCCGAGATGAATTGATCGATGATGGCCTGTGCTACGTTTACGAAATCACCGAATTGCGCCTCCCACAAAACCAGCGCTTCCGGATAATCGCGGCTGTATCCATATTCGTAGCCAAGCACACCAGGCTCGGACAGAGTCGAATTATGAATGCCGCAACGCGCTTGGCCGGAGGCAATGTTTTCCAGCGGCACATATTCATTTTCGTTCTCGATGTCGATCAGCACCGAGTGCCGCTGATTGAAAGTTCCGCGCCGCGAATCCTGTCCCGAGAGCCGAACCGGAATGCCGGCCTTTACCAGGCTCGCAAAGGCAAGCGCCTCGGCCATCCCGTAATCGACCGGTCGCTTTCCTTCGCCCATCTCAGCGCGTTGCTCGAGCAGTTTTTTTACCTTCGGATGAATGTGAAACCCATCGGGATACGTCGTGAGCCGCTGGCTGAGGTCCGCCAATTCCTCTTTCGCCAATCCAGTTTCAACTTCAAACTCAGCCTTGTACCGCCCGCCGTAGTATTGATCCCAATAACTGGGCAACTCGCGCAAGGTCGGCTTCTTTGTGATCTTGCCCGCGTCTTTCTGCGCCGCTTCAAATTCCGCTTTGATCGCCGCAGCCTGCGACGTCGCATCGCTCGCCCCGATATCATCGGCGTAGATCTCCCACAGCGGCGGATGATCTTTGATCTTCTTATAAAGCAGGGGCTGCGTGACCGTGGGATCATCCACCTCGCTGTGTCCATGCCGCCGGTAGCCGATCAGATCGATGACAACATCAGTGCCGAACTGATAGCGGTACTCGGAGGCCAAGCGCCCCACACGCACCACTGCATCCACATCTTCCCCGTTCACGTGAAAGATCGGAATCGATTGCCGCCGCGCAATGCAGGCGGCGAAGCGCGTGGAGTGCTCCTCTACGTAACTTGTCGTGAATCCCAGAAGATTATTGACAACAATGTGAATGGTGCCGCCGACCGTGTAGCTGGGCAGGTCGGCATAATTCATGGTTTCGGCGAGAATGCCCTGTCCCGCAAATGCGGCATCGCCATGCACCAGCAGTGGCAGATATTTCTGGCGCCCGCCTTCTCCGGCGCGATCCTGCTTGGCCCGCGTGCGCCCCACAGTGACGGGATCGACAGCCTCAAGATGGCTCGGATTCGACACCAAGTGAATATGCACCTTGCCACCGTTGCGCGTAACATACTCGCCCGTAGCTCCCATGTGATATTTCACATCGCCTGAGCCCAGCACGCTGCGCGGATCAACATCCTCGAATCCGGCAAAAATCTCCTCCGGCGGCCGCCTCGCCACATGCGCAATCACATTCAAGCGCCCGCGATGGCTCATGCCCATCACCAGCTCAGTTGCGCCCAGCCGCGAGCCGGTATCGAGAATTTCATCGACCAGCGGAATTAACGCGGTCACGCCTTCCAGCGAAAAACGCTTGCTGCCCAGATATCGCTGCTGCATCACCTGCTCGAAAACATCGGCACGAATCAGCAGATCAAGAATGCGCCTCTGATCTTTTTCTGTAACCTCGAAACCCTGAGACGGCGATTCCATGCGCTCGTAAATCCAGCGGCGGCGCTCGGGCGCGTAGATGTGGTTAATTTCCACTCCGATGGTCGAGGAGTAAATCGCGCGCGCTTCCGCGGTGTATTCACTTTCGATCTGCAATTCGGGGGTAGGGCGTGGGCGTAGAAATCCCAGCGGATCGAGGTCGCCTTCGAGATATCCCCATTGTCGGTAAGCGCTGAAGACGCGCTCGCGTTCGGTGTTTTGATTGGACTGCACTTCGGCGACGGCTGCGCCGCCGTTAAAACTCTTTGATTTCGGGCTCATAAGTACTGGCACTAGGATAAAGGATGAGATCGAGGGCGCGCAGGATTCGGGCACGGCGCAACGTTAGCGGGAGCTCAGTTACAGGGCGATGACACCAACATGAATTCCCCATAAAAAGAAATTCACAAATTCCTAAGCAGCCCGCGGAGCGTAAGTAATGGAGAAAAGATGATCATGAAGCTCGGCTATCTTGAATGGCGCCTTACTCTGCGTCATTCTGAAGCCCCGCGTTTTCAGGTAGACCCCCGGCTTTAGCCGGGGGCAGCGCAGCTGCGGGGCGAAGAATCTCTGGTCAAAGAGCGGCCTGGAAGAAAAGCGATCTCCCTGCGATTTCTCCCTGTGCGGTCTAAGAAAATTTCCACACCGTGCCAAATCATCTACGGTAGTTTCCGTATAGCGCGAAGACCTCACGCCTGCATGTACACTGCCTATTGCGCTCGCAAATGCCAACTCTTCTCGGAATTCCTTTCGACGCCAACTCCTCTTTCCTGCGCGGACCTTCCCACGCACCCGCGAAGATCCGCGAGGCCCTACACTGCGACGCTTCGAACTCCTGGTCAGAATCCGGCGTTGACATCAGTGCTCCCGCCGCCTACACCGATGCCGGCGATCTGCAACTGCACGATTCAAAACTGAAAGTCGCCCAAGATTTCGCAATGATCGATGAAGCGATCGAAAAGCTGCTGGCCAATGGCGCTCAGCCTGTCTCGCTAGGCGGCGATCATTCCATCACCTATCCAATTCTCAAAGCTTTCTCTCGACACCACCCTAGCCTGACCATCGCCCACTTCGACGCCCATCCCGATCTATATGACCAATTCGAAGGCGACCGGCTTTCCCACGCTTGTCCCTTCGCGCGAATCATGGAGGAGCATCTGGCGAAGCGCTTGATCCAGATCGGCATCCGCACGCTCACTAAACATCAGCGAGAGCAGGCGGAGAAGTTCGGCGTAGAAATCCTCCAGATGTCTCGACTCCCCGCCTGCGACCAGCTCAAAATTCAAGGTCCTGTCTATGTTTCTTTCGACCTCGACGTGCTCGATCCCGCCTTTGCCCCCGGCATCTCGCACCGCGAACCCGGCGGAATGACTGTGCGCGAAGCCATCGCCCATCTCCACGCGATTGAAGGCACAATCGTGGGCGCAGATCTCGTGGAATACAATCCCGAGCAGGACGTCGCAGGCTTAACCGCAACCGTGGCAGCGAAAATTCTGAAAGAGATTCTCGGAAAGATGATAGTGGGGAGACGCTGAATTTTATCCCCGATTTTGGGTGACGCAGCGCCCTACGGCGCCGCCATTAAACAGGCCAGATTTAGAGAAGGTCATCAGCCCGAGTTGTCCTCAAGATTTCCCGCAACTTCTCTAGCGGCTGAGCAATCACAGTGGAAAGGAACGTCGACAATGCCCACCAACGGTCTCTTGCAAATCCCAAGCCCCTACTCCGTAGACGAAACCCTGAACCGCCTCCAATCCCTCTTCACGGAAAAAGGCATGAAGATTTTCGCTCTCATCGACCACAGCGGCGAAGCCGAAAAAGCCGGTCTGAAAATGCGGCCCACCAAAGTTCTCATCTTCGGCAGCCCCAAAGGCGGAACGCCATTAATGGTCGCAGCCCCGTCGCTGGCCATCGATCTCCCGCTAAAGGCTCTGGTTGCCGAAGACGAAAACGGCAAAGTTTCCATCTCCTACAACGACCCTCAATATCTGCAACAGCGCCACAACGTCCCCGGCGACCTCATCAAGAATCTCGCCGGAGCAGGCGCGCTCATCGCCAAGGCTGTGGAATAATGCTCCCGTCCGGAACGCCTGTGGCGGAAAACTCCAATCGAGCTCGCGATCATCTGGCCAACGAACGCACGTTCCTCGCGTGGGTGCGCACCAGTGTGGCCATCGTGGTCTTCGGATTCGCCATCGGCCGCTTCGCCGTAGCCCTGCGCCAACTCACCGCCATGCAAGGCCACGAAGCCAAAGCCACCGGCTTTTCCGTTTGGATGGGAACCATCGCCATCGTAGCCGGAGTGATCATGGTAGTAGCAGGTCTGCTGCGCTATCGCAAAATCCGCGCCCAACTCGACGAAGGAAAATTCGAAGCCGCAGGATTTATCGTAGATCTGGTAACGGTTCTAACCGTGATCTTCGGCCTCGCGCTCGCAGGATATTTAATTTATGTAGAAAGGAGTTTGAGCTGAAGGAGGGAATTGCCTCCACGGACCGTTTTGAAAGGGTCCGGCTTTAGCCGTTCCGAAACAAGGTTTGGGGTGGCGCAGCCCTTTCAGCGCTGCGATATGTTCGCCCCTTTTTTCGAATAGGCTTTAGCCCCAGCGGCGCCCAGGCTCATCACATAACCATGTCCAACGATCAAGCCAAAGAAGCCGCAGCCCGCGCCAGCCTGCAATTCATCAAAGACGGTCAGGTAGTCGGCCTCGGCACCGGCTCAACCGCCAAATTCTTCATCGAACTCCTGGGCGAAAAAGTGAAGCAGGGCCTCAAAATCCGCGCCATAGCCTCTTCAATCCGCTCTCAGGAACAGGCCGCCAGTCTGGGCATCCCAATCACGAACTTCGACGAATGCCAGCAAATCGATGTAACCGTCGACGGCGCCGACGAAGTCGACCCCCAACTCCGCCTCATCAAAGGCGGCGGCGGCGCGCTGCTTCACGAAAAAATCGTAGCCTCGGCTACCAAACAATTCGTCATCATCGTCGACGCCACCAAGCGAGTCCCGAGTCCTGGGCAAGTTCCCCCTCCCGGTGGAAGTAATCAAATTCTCGCGCCGGCTCGTGGAAAAGAAAATCGCCGCCCTGGGCGCAAAAGTCGAACTCCGCCACACCCCCGACGGCAAACCCTACCTCACCGACGAAAACAACTACATCCTCGACTGCCACTTCGGCCAAATCCCCAACGCCGACACCCTCGCCCGCCAGCTCAGCGACATGCCAGGAGTAGTCGAACACGGCCTGTTCATCGGCATGGCCAGCGTGGTTCTGGTAGCGGACGCGAGCGGAGTGGCAGAGATGCGGCGGTGAATCACTCGGCCGGAGTCAGCAAAACTGCGTATTCCCCACTGGCAGCAATTTGCCCCACCCGGTTGATGCCATAGGCCAGGCTCAGTTTCAGACCTGAGTGCGGCGGAATCAGACTATCCAAGGCTTGCACTCCGCCCGCCGATGTCCACAAAAAGGCCCCATGCGAGTCCACTCCAACCGCCCGTCCGGCCGAATCAACGGCCGTCGCCAAGCTCTGGCTGCCCGCGCCTAGGCTCTGCATGCCATGACTCTTGGTCCAAAAAAACGCAACTGATCCCGCAGTTGTAGTGTCTGCTGAGCCTACGATTTGACTGGATGGGCTTACAGCATATGCGTCGCTGGTCGGCCCGCCGAGCGTGCCCAAATCCTGCATTCCTCCTGCTTGCGTCCACAAAAATGCATGATAAGTCGTGCCGTCGGCTAGGTAGGAGAAGCCCACTACTTCGCCCGAATCATTGATGCCTTGTGCGGAACTGATCTCTCCGCCAAGTGTTCCAAGGTCTTGCATGCCGCCGCTCGCAGTCCACAGGAAGGCGTGCTGCGAAGTTCCGTTCGCCAGGAACGAGTTGCCCACCACTTCGTTGGAGTCGTTGATCGCGTATGCCACCGCGTAAGTACCACCCAGCGTTCCTAGGTCCTGCATGCCACCGGTATATGTCCAGAGAAAGGGGTGCACCGTCACGCCGTCCGCAAAATAGGAAAGACCTACCACGTCTCCGAGATTGTTGATGCCCCGCCCCATGCTCAATGCGCTACTGCCGTCCAAATTTCCCAGATCGTGCATGCCCTCGGAGCTCGTCCAGATAAAGGCCCGCTCGTCGCCATTGCTTAGATACGAATATCCAGTGCAAGCCCCATGATGGTTGATCGCCAGAGGGAGTGTCTCGCCCCCACCACCCAGGCCGCCCATATATGTGATCGTGTACGACTGCGCTCCCGCTATCGGCACGAGAATCAGAACCATCGCTGCCCACATGCCAAAGTTGTTTCTGCTCATTGTGCAATCCTTTCCTAATCGATTCGCGGTTCGCTAGTTCGTGGGGGTCAAAAGAGAGCCGCGCGGTCTACGGCACTAACTCGAAAGCTACGCCGCCGTTGTAGGCACCACCCCCGGCTGTCCCGTAAATATGTCCATTGCTGCCTAGCCTCGGGGCGTAGACAGGTCCGTCGCCGTCGCGGGGACTTCCGGTGAAGTTGTGCAAGACGGTCTCGGGCCAGGGCGTACCAAACGTCGGCGAGAGTTCGAAGACCGTACCACAGCCATCATTGCCGCATGCGGTGCTCGTTCCGCCCGAGGTCGTTGCGCCGTACAGGTTCCCTGCTTGATCGAGTACCACTCCTGCGTATGGAAACCATCCGTTTTGCGGGGTGCTCGACTCGAATGTGTAAAGCGTGAGCCAGGTCCAAGGCTCCCCGGGAGCCTCCGGTGGCTCAAGCTTGAACACGGTTCCGTAGTAGCCATAAGTCGTTTCGTAGGTCGTGCCGTAGAGATTTCCGGACTTGTCTATTGCCAGCGGCGCAGACACAGTGTCGCCGCTCTGGGCCGCGCCCAGCACGGTTTCCGTCCAATCTCCGTTTCCAGATGCCGGAGGCGAAAGTTCGAAGACGATGACGTAAGAACTCTCGTCCGTTACGCCTGTCGCTGTGCCGTAGAGGTTGCCAGCCGAGTCAGCGACGAGCGCACCGCCGCCCGGCATGGGATACGCCCCGCCACCCCCTCCGCTAAAGTCGAGGATTTGCTTTACCAGCCACTTGCCGCCAGCCTGCGCGGGGGGCTTAAGCTCCAGAACATTACCATTACCGTCCCATGGGCCGTCGATTTCCGGTCCCCCGGTTCGAGTTGATATGTAGAGATTTTTGTTTACAAACAGCACTCCACCAGGATTCGTCCCGGTGGTGGCAGTGCCGTGATCATAAAAGGCGAAGCTGTAGATAATCTGTTCGGTCCAAGTGCCGCCCGGCTGCGCAGGCGGAGAGAGTTCGTAGACAGCACCTAAACCGCCTGCACCGCCAGCGGGGAGAGTTCCGTAAAGATTGCCTGATCTGTCGAAGGCGACTCCTGTATTCGGGAAACTCCCGTCTGTCGTTACGAACGGCTGGAAGCTATGGAGAATGGTCTCAGTCCACCCGGTCTGTCCTTGCGCGGGGGGGCGATAGCTCGTACGCGGTTCCGGCCGCGTAAGCTCCCCCATAGTACGTAACGCCGAAAAGGTTCCCATGGCCATCAGGAGTTAGGCCTGATTCGACCAAATCGCCGTCGCCCACCCCGTCGCCGTTTGCGCCAAAGGAATGGAGCAACCCCTCCGTTTGGCCGAGGGCGAAGCTGACGGAGAAAAGTGCGAACAAGAACAGAATCACGCACAGCGCTGTAAAACGGCGGAACGCGAACGACGGCCTTAAAGCCATCGCTGCCCACACGCCAAAGCTGATCCTGCTCATGTTCGTTCCCCTGAAACCCGATTCGACGCCCAACCATCTTGTCCCCAATCCCACCCCCGGTCAAGATGCAGCTTCCTGCACACCGGCCGCCAATCCACGGCGACCATCTACTCCATCGGCCCTTGATAAGTGTGTATTAAGTGTGTACTATTATCACAGCGGCGCGGAAGAGAATGCCATGCACAGCCGCGACATTATCAAAGCATTGAAAAAAGACGGCTGGTACTTAGTAAAACAGGTTGGGAGCCACATGCAGTTCAAGCACGCCGCCGAGAGCGGGAGGGCCAAATTCATGGAATACATTGCCTATCTTCATCAGGACCGCAACAAAGGCCGCAACTCGGACTACGGCGTAAGTTTCCCCGACTTCCCCGGCTGTATCACTGCGGGAAAGACGCTCGAAGAAGCCAGCCGCATGGCGGCAGAGGCGCTAGCGCTCCATATTCAAGGCATGCTCGAGGATGGCGATGCGGTGCCAGAACCATCGACAGTCGATGATGTAGCAGCCGATGCAGCGAAACGGCGCGCCATAGCGTTTCTGGTAAACGTTAATGCGCCAGACGCAACTGTCAGAGTAAACATCACCGCCCGCGAAAGCCAACTGGCGAAGATCGACGCCCTAGCCGAAGCCGCCGGCCTCACGCGATCCGGCTACATGGTAAGGGCGGCCGTGGGCCATAAAGCCATCGAGAACAAGCGAAGTCGTGTTCACACCAAGTAACCGGACACACGGAAGCCCTGCAGCTTCCTGCAACCCCAAACCCCCAATCCGGACTAACCCAAAAGGGTTCCCGCACCCCGCCAGAACTGCATTATCCTTGATGCAGAGGCGACCGAGATGGCCCCAGCCCCCACCAACGGTCACAACCAATCCTCGCAGCGTCGGCGCGGTTCGCGCTATACGCTCCAGGTCCCGCTCGACGTAACCGTCCTCCGTTGGGGCATCCCCGATACCGTCCCCGGACGTTCCCTCAATCTCAGTCCTGACGGCGCAGCCGCAATCCTGGCCGCAGAGCTTTCTCCCGGAGAAAAAGTAGCAGTCGAGATTCGCCTGCCGCAGAGCGAAGGTCCCCTGCGCACCCGCGCCCTCGTGCGCCATCACGACAAACTCCGCTGCGGATTCGAATTCGTCGGGCTATCGGAGGAGCAGAGAAGAACAATCAGCAGTTGGGCAGAAAAAGGGCAGCCAGGCTCAGCGACAGTTGCTCGCGACCCTGCTCTGGCGGCAGGAGGCTCGTATAACGAAAGACCGGATTACGCACCCTCCCAACCGATGTTCACCCAGCGCGGCTGGCTATTCCTAGTGCTCTCCGCTGCCGTGCTGCTCTCCGTCCTCTGGTGGCGCTGGCATCGCGGATGGGAAGATCTCGAGGCCGGCCTGACAACAAATCAGCCGATCCCCGAGGCTCAGGCGCAAGTCCCTGCCGAAGTCATGGAAAAGTTAGTGCGCCATCGCGTCGATCCCGAATATCCCGCCGCTGCCCGCCCGCAAAAGCTGCAAGCGGTAATCGCCCTCGATGTACTCATAGGCCGCGATGGCTCGGTGCTCAACGTTCGCGCCCTCGGCGGCCCGCCAATCCTGGCGCAAGCCGCCGTAAGTGCCCTGCGTTGGTGGCGCTTCGATCCTTACCGCATAAAGGGCAAGCCGGTAGTAGCGGAAACCACCGTCGCCGTGGAATTCAAACCGTAGCCCTATGCCCTCCGCTTACGCAACGCGCTCAAAACCACAATGCCGCTGGCCCCAAACGACACAACTGCAACCAAAGCAATAATCAAAACCCAAACCTGCCTGGCATGAAGAAAATCCGCCACCAGCGCCGCCAGCGCAGAAATCACTCCAATCCCATTCAACCACATGGGCCCGCGCACCGTTCTGGAAGAAGAAAGATCGGGTCGAAGCCGAATCTGCAACAGCAAAGCAGCCAGCCCAATCGCCGCGACTACCACCAACGCCAGCGGACTGAAGAACGCCCGGCGTGTGGTGTACATCACCACCAGCGACAGCGCAGCCAGCAAAAGCCCAGCCGGGACCAGTGTCGATCGGCCTGAGGGCGTCTTAGAACCTAGTGGGTTGTGAGCGGGATCTGGCACGGCGTGTCCGTACCAGATTTATACAGCCGCAAAGAAACCTTTTCAAATCGACAGCCGGGAAGCTACCCCCGACGCCCAGCCTGATTCGCCACCCACTCCGCCTCACGCCGGTCACAATGATTCACCGCGTGCAGCACCAGCTCCACCCGCGACGAAACCCCTAGCTTGTCAAAAATACCGAACAGATACTTCTTCACCGTATGCACGCTCAGTTTGAGATCGCTTGCCACTTCGCGGTTGCTCAAACCCTCCGCGACGAGCGCCACCACCTGCGCCTCGCGCGGCGTCAGCAATTGCCAGCCTTTCGAATCCACCACGCGGATCGAAGGCACGTCCGAGATCAGGTCCAGCAAAAACCGCGTCTGCTCCGTGTTCGCCCAAATCTGACCGTCCGCCACACGCTGAATGCACCGGCACAGCAGCCGGAAATGGGTATTCACCAGGCAAAAAATTCCCCGCGCCCCGCCGCGGAACGCACTGATCACCAGTTCGCGATCGTACGACTCCGTCAGCAAAATCTTCGCAACTTCGGGATAAGCCAGGTGCATCTGGTGCATTGTGCCCATCAACCCCGCAATCGAACCCGACCCATTCGCCGAAATCAGCAGCACTCTCGCGTGTGCAAGAACGATGCCTTGCCGGATTCCGTTTGCATCCATCGGGCACACCGAAACCCGGAACTCCGGCCGCCGCTGCAAAGCATTGGCCAGCAATCGGCTCTGCATTCGATTCGAATCGGCAATAAGGACGGGCAGGGCCGCCGCGGAGTTAGACGAGTGGCTCATCAAACAGGGCTCCGAGAGAAACAGTAGTCAAGAGTGTTCTGATAGTACGCAGTGGGTCGAACCGCGCTCAAGGACACAGATCACAAAATCTTGGGATGACTCTCAAATCGGGAAGAGACAGCGCCCCGCTGTGGAAAAGATCGATTCGAACGGAAATTCTTAGCGGAACGCGGGCACAATCGGCAATTCTGCGTCGATATCGCGCGTGTGTACGCACCGCTCCGCAAATCGGCACATGATTCGCAAACATGCAACCCTACTTTGGTGGGTAGCCCGGAAGGAGGCATCTCGAAATTTTCCCAGAAACCATCGCTGGCAATCGCACCCGCGTTTTTCCTGCCTACTTCCGCAATTCCGCCACTGGTTCCAAATACCTCCGCTGGTAGGTAGCACCTTCTATGGCTTGCCGCAAAATCCGCGTCCAAGTAGTTTGCTCGATAGCGAATCGAGAAAGTCAGCGATCGGGAAGTTCGCTGAGCTTTTCTTTACGGCAATGAAGAAGAGGGGTTTGAAACTCGGGATGTCGGCCTTGTTGGCACTGCAACTTTGCTTGGCCGTGCTCGCCCAGGATCAGGTACAGGGCCTGGGAGCCAGCAAACAGTCTTCTCAAACCGGTCAAACCGGGACTGGAATGAGTAGCGCTGGGATGACGGCTGCAAAACCCGGAACAGCGGACGGCGTGGGAAACCCACAGCTCGGAGGGGTACGCCGTCCGCTTTACCGGCTCAATCGCAGCGACCTGGTGGAGTTGAGCTTCACACTATCACCCGAATTCAATCAAACCCTCCGCGTGCAGCCGGACGGGTACGTCTCCCTGAAAGATGCTGGCCAGGTATTCGCCCTCGGCCTCACTTTGAACGAATTCAAAGTGGCGGTCGAGAAGGCCTACACCGGATATCTCCACGATCCGGAGGTCGCCGTCTCACTCCAGGAGTTTGAGCATCCCTACTTTGTTGCCGGCGGCGAAGTCGGCCATCCCGGCAAATATGAACTGCGCTCGGAAACCAGCATCATCGAGGCTGTGCAAATTGCCGGCGGATTTACTCACGAAGCGAAACATTCGCAAGTGGTGCTCTTTCGCCGCGTGAATGACGATTTGACCGAGGCGCGAGTCTTCAATCTCAAGGCCATGATGAAGGAGAAGAGCTTGGCGGAAGTTCCCAACCTCAGGCCGGGAGATATGGTGTTCGTGCCTCAAAACTACATTTCAAAAATGGACCGTTTTCTCACCAAACCTTCTTTGAGTATGTATGTGAGTTCCACGCAGTTTTAGTGCGGATCGAAATCAGGGCGATTCAGATGTTAGAAGAAGACCGAATTAATCCGGGAGCGGATACCCCCGCGCTGACTCTGCGCGAGCTGGCGATGGTGTTGTTCCGACAGCGAAGAATTTTTCTCTCCGTTTTCGGAGGAATCTTCGTGCTGGCTCTACTCTATGCCATCTTTGGCGCCAGTTATCGCGCTGAGGTTCGCATCCTCGTGCGCCGAGGGCGCTCCGACCCTCCAGCCGCCGCCCAACAGAACGCGCCGCCCGACTTCTCCCGCGTAGAAGTAACCGAGGAAGAGCTGAATTCAGAGGTCGAATTATTAAAGGACGACGATGTCTTGCGCCAAGTGGCGAAAGCCACCGACCTCGCCTCCCACGACTGGCTGCACTGGCTCCGCCCCCACGAAGACCCCGCAGCCGGCGTGGAACGCGCCGCCCGGCGCTTGGGCAAGCGCCTGAAAGTGGAATCGGTCAAAAAAACCAACCTGATCGCTGTAAGCTATGAAGCCTCCGGTCCCCAACTGGCAGCTCGGGTCCTGCAATCGCTCTCCGACACCTACCTCGAAAAACACATGGAGGTTCACCGACCCCCAGGAGAACTTCATTTCTTCGATCAGCAGATGGCCGAATCGCAGCACCAGCTCGAACAGGCCCAGCAGAAGCTGCTCGATTTCACTAAAAGCCACGACGTTGTAGCAGCCGGCCAACAGCGTGACCTGATCCTACGCCGAATCGACGATGTGGAATCGGCCTACAAGCAGACTCAAGTGGAACTTTCCGAAGCTACCCACCGTGTTCAGGAACTCGAAAAAGAAATAATTGAACTTCCCGCGAGAACCACAACACAGGTCCGCACCGCGGACAATCCCGAACTCCTGCGTGCTCTCAAAGCCAGCCTGCTCGATCTTCAGCTGAAAAAAATCCAGCTTCTAACAAAGTTTGAGCCCACCCATCGCCTGGTCCAGGAAGTGGATCAACAGATTCAGCAAACTCAAGCGGCCATCGCCGGAGAAAAATCCAGCCCGGTCCGCGATGAAACCACCGACAAAGATGTCGACTACGAGTGGGCCAAAGGCGAATTAGAGCGAGCCCGCGTGGACGTCCAGGGATTGCAGGCACGCCAGCAGAAGACCGGCACACAGTTGGCCGAATACCGAATCCTGGCTCGCCAGTTGGGAGACGATGCCCTCACTCAGGACGATCTCACCAGCACCGAGCAGGCTGCCCAGGAAAACTATTTGCTCTATGTGAAGAAACGCGAGGAAGCCCGCATGGGTGATGCGCTCGACCGCGGCGGCATCGTCAACGTTGCCATCGCCGAGCAACCCGTCGCTCCCGCGCTGCCGGTGTGGCCCGCCGCCGGGGTCGCCATCGTTGGCTTGGTCGCCGCGACCGTCACAGGCACAGGCGCCGCCTTCACCGCCGACTATCTCGACCCGGCGCTGCGTACGCCCGAAGAAGTTCTAGCCTGTCTGGAAATACCAGTCTTAGCTTCACTGCCGGGAAGGAATGGACACAGGCTATCCGCCTGAAGAGGATTCAATGAGCGCGAGCTTAGGGGTACTTCAACAATCCGATGTATTGGGGGCCGTAGCACAAGAACTCACCCCGCCGGTTGTGCTTCCGTGTAAGTCGAACGTGTGGAAGCCGGACGAGTTTGCCCGCGAACAAATTCGCGGCCTCGTGCGCCGGGTCTTCTTTGCCGGTGGACCATCCCCCGTCCGCGAAGTCGTTTTTTGTGCAGCCGAGCCGCATATCGACGTAGCGCCCATCTGCGATCAGGTCGCCCGCACTCTCGCGCAGGAAACCGGCGCGCAAGTCGCCCTTATGGGCCGCGAAGAAGAAACCGAAGACTTCAGCATAGCTCCCAGCACTTCCGAAAAAGTAGGTTCGATCAAGTCTTCCTTCAATCAACTCGCTCCCAACCTCTGGTATGTAACGCGAAACCCTTCCACCGCAGCGGACAACCAGGTCGGCACCGGCATCCACTGGCTCTCCTGCCTGACCGAGCTCCGCAAAGAATTCGCGTACGCAGTAATCGAAGGCCTCGCAGCAGGAGTCTCCAGCGAAGCCGCGCTTCTCGGACAGATGACGGACGGCCTGATTCTGGTCCTGGGAGCGCACAGCACCCGCAAAGCCACTGCGCAAAAAATCAAGCAAACGCTGCAAGGAGCACAATCCCGCATTCTGGGAACCGTCCTCAGCGAAAGAACATTTCCCATCCCGGCCAGCATCTACAGGCATCTTTGACGGCCGGCCAACAAACCACTAACCGGCAACGAGCATTGGGGAAGTTTTACCGAATGGCTGTGAAAAAGCAAATGGAAGTGGCGGCGGGACTGAATGGGCGGTAGCTATGGCGTTTCACAGCTCGTTTCACCACAACTTCTTTCCGGGGAGGCGAGTCTTCGCTCTTTGCAATGGCTTGCCATCGAAACAAGAGTGCGCTTTGAGAAAAAAGTAGTCGCACAACTCGCCGGCAAAGGATTCCAGGTTTTCCTTCCCCTATTGACCGAGCATCATCAATGGACCGATCGCCAGAAAACTATCTCCATCCCGCTCTTTCCCGGCTACGCGTTTGTGTATCTCGATCAATCGAAAGACTCCTCGCACGCGGTACTGCGGACCGCCGGACTCATCCGCTTCGTCAGCTTCGGCGGCATCGTCGCCGCCATCCCGCAAAAGCAGATTGAAGACCTACGGCTGCTCATGCAGCAGAAAGAACCGTTTTCCACGCATCCCTTCGTCCAAACCGGACAGCGTGTCCGCATTCGCAGCGGCTGCCTCCAAGGCCTGGAAGGAATACTCCTGAAGCGGGAAAAGGAAAAATTGGTCATTTCCATTCAATCCATCCAGCGCTCGCTCGCGATTGAAATCTACGGATACGAACTGGAGCCGATCTAACGCCGTGATCTCAACTTCTCTGAAAGTCAATTCGCTGGAAGGATGGGGCAACAGCTCAGCATCTGGCATCCGGCTCGCCCTTCGCCCGCTGCAATGGCTGCTTGCCTCGCCGACCCTTCTATTCCTTGCGGCACTAACCGCCATGCTACTGCGCCATCCGGACGTGCCTTTTTACGAGATTGATCACGTAGCCTTCATCGTCCTTGTATTCGGAGTCGCCGCTAGCGTGCTCGCCAGCGGAAAAAGAGTCTTACTTCTCACTCGCGCCTCATGGCCCATGCTCGGCCTCGCCCTCATGGCGACCGCCAGCGTAATCACCCAGCCCTTCGACAACCGCACCTGGTCGCTTCTGGCGGCCAAATTCATCGTCCCCTTTACGCTCTTTCATCTCGCGGCCATCGTCTTTCGCGGAGAGCGCCAGTTGCATCAATTCGAACTTTTCTGTCTGGCAGTCCTGGCTTATCTCTGCTTTACCTCGATCGCTTTCCTGTTCGACGCCCGCTCGCTGATTTTCCCCCGCTTCATTCTCGATGAAAGCCTCGGCTATCACGCTGATCGCGCCCGCGGCCCCCTGCTGCAAGCAGTGGCTAACGGCGTGTCGTTGAATCTCCTGGGCCTGCTGGCCGTGCATGCGGCTCTACGAAAAAGAATCGGAGGAGTGAAGGCCGTTCTACTACTCACGTCCCTCCCGCTCGCGATTCTGGCCACTATGACGCGCGCCGTCTGGCTCTCCTTCGTTCTCAGCATCGCCGCATTAATCTTTCTCTCCCGCAATCGCAGCCTCCGCCGCGTATGCGCTGCTATCGCGGTGATGGGAATTCTCGGGCTGCTCTTGGCCTTGAGCTTTGACGACCACCAGCGTGCTCTCTCAGACCGCCTGCAGGAATCTGGCCCGCTCGATTTCCGGCAAGCCGTCTACGCTGGCGGCTGGCAAATGTTCCTGGAAAAACCGCTCACCGGCTGGGGAGTCAACCAAATGCCGGCCGAGTTGGCCAAGCACGTGAGCGGCTATCGGGAAAAAGAACTCTACCCGCACAACACCTATCTCGAACTGCTGGTCGAGCACGGCATTTTCGGCCTCGCCCTCGATCTCTGGCTGATGTGGGAACTCTGGAAGCTGGGTAGATCGCCAGTTCCGCCCGGCGAATCCCGCGGTTTCCTCAATCAGCAGTTCCACGCTATGTGGCCCGTTTTGCTCGGAGTCTATTGGGTGAATGCCTGTGTCGTAGTCATGAATTACCAATTCGTCAACGGATTGCTATTCACTCTGGCTGGAATGCTGGCCGCGCAGCAAAGGCGCGCCCTCAAGAATCGGCCTAACCCCATTCGCCCGTTTCAGGCGGCTCGCGCCTCTTCCTGAGATCAGGTCTTCCGTCTCTCACGAAACTCAATGCCTACAGTGGCCTACCTGGCGAATCAGTTCCCCGTCGCAGTCGAGCCGTATGTCGTGGAAGAAATCCGAGAGCTTCGCCAGCGCGGCGTAAAAGTGATTTCCGGAAGCGTTCGCAAACCGAACCGCTCAACGGATACTGTCGACAACTCAGTCGACCTGTGCCTTGAACCAATTTCGTTGTCGGCCATGTTGCGCGCCTGTCTTCTAATCGCTAAACGCTGGAAAACTATTTCGCCCCTCATCGCCCGCATCCTGCTGAGAGGAAGTGAAAGCCCAACGCTGCGTCTGAAGGCACTACTACACACTCTCCTCGGCGCTTATTACGCCACTCTGCTGCTAGATCGCGCAGTCGATCACATCCACGTCCATCACGGTTACTTCGGCTCCTGGATCGCCATGACCGCTGCCCGCCTGCTCGGCGTAACGTACAGCCTGACCCTGCACGGCTCCGATCTTCTCCTGCATCAAGCCTATCTCGGCGAAAAACTGCGCCACTGCCGCTTCTGCCTCACCATCTCCGAATACAACCGCCAATACATTCTCGATCACTTCCCGGAGATTGATCCCGGAAAAATCGTCGTCTCCAGGCTGGGAGTCGATCTAGCCCAGCCCGCCATCGAGATCAACCCGAACGCGTCAACCAGACGCAAGTTCACCATCCTAGCCGTGGGCCGCCTGCACGCAGTAAAAAATCACTCTTTCCTGATTCACGCCTGCGCCCGCCTACGCGACGTCGGTCTCGACTTTGAATGCCTGATCGCAGGCGAAGGCCCCGAGCGGCAACGATTGAATTCACTCATCCGCGAGAACCACCTGCAACGTAAAGTCACCCTCCTCGGGCACATCGTCCCGCATGAAATGAACTCCTTCTATCAGCAGGCCAACCTCTTCGTGCTCACGAGTCTGAGCGAAGGAATTCCTCTCGTGCTCATGGAAGCCATGGCGAAGGAACTCATCGTCCTCGCCCCGGCAATCACAGGAATTCCAGAGCTCATCTCACACGAGAAAACTGGATATCTGTACCACCCCGGAAACATGGGCGACTTCATAGAAAAGCTTGTCGTGATTCACCGCATGAAAGAAGAGATCCCCTCATCCGGAAACCTTCACCAGGTGCGCCGTGCAGCGCGAATGAAAGTCTTCCACGATTTCAACCGCGAAAAAAATCTCCACCATTTCGCCGATCTGTTCCTGCAATCCATCTCGCCCCAACCCAGGAGATCCCCCGATGCGAATCCTGTTCTGCAACAAGTACAACTATTCCTTTAGCGGCACCGAAGCTTACATTTTTGAAGCGATGGATTTGCTGCGGTCGAACGGCCATGAAGCTGCCTTGTTCTCTATGGCCGATCCGCGCGGTAAGCCCTCGCCCTACGACCAACACTTGCCACCGCCGGTAGACTTCAAACAACCGGCACGATGGTTGCAGCGTGCCGCTCTCGCCGCGCACGCCATCTATTCCCTCGAAGCCCGGCGCAAAATACGCGCCATGATCGCCGACTTCCGCCCCGACGTCGCCCACCTGCGCAACGTCTACCACCATTTATCTCCCTCCATCCTCTGGGAACTGAAGGCGCAAAACATTCCGGTCATCTACCACCTGAACGATTTCAAAGTCCTGTGCCCCAGCTACAACCTTGTTTCCCACGGCGAAACCTGCGAGGCCTGCAAAGGCAGAGCCTTCTGGCACGCAATGAAAGAACAATGCTATCCCGGCAGAACCGCGCAGTTGATGCTCATACTCGAAGCCTATGTCCACAGACTTCTTGGCACCTATCGCAAATGCGTCGACTGCTTTCTGGCCCCCAGCCAGTTCGTTCGCAGTAAGTTCGTCGAGCACGGCTGGGACGCAGCCAAATTCGAAGTTCTCCCGCACTTTCAGCCAGTAAAGGATGTCGTAGCGCGAAATCCAAACGATGCCTCCCTACTCTATTTCGGGCGACTGTCGCCGGAAAAAGGCCTTCACGACCTCCTACAGGCCATGCATCGCCTGCCGCACTTGCGCCTCGTGATTGCAGGCGACGGAGCGGAGCGGGCGCGACTGCAACAACTCAGCATCGATCTCAACCTGCAAAACGTGGCTTTCGTAGGCCAGCTCCGCGGAGCCGAACTGGACTCCTTGATTGCCGTCTCCCGCTTCACGGTCCTGCCCTCCCACGCCTACGAAACATTCGGCAAAACCATTCTCGAGTCCTACGCCTGGGGACGCGCCGTCGTAGCCTCCGATCTAGGCTCCCGCCGCGAACTGGTTCACCCCGGCGTCACCGGCCTCTTGTACAAGCCCGGTGATATCGCAGCTCTGACTTCAGCCTTGGAACTATTAGGCCGTTATTCCGACCTCGCCGACAGAATGGGTAATTCGGGACGCGAACTCGTGATCCGCGATCACGCGCCGGAAGCACATTACGAGAGACTGATGAGTTTGTACGAACGGCTGGCCGGCGACAGAAAACAATCTCAAGCGTCGAGAGCCGATGGTGCGCAAGCGCCTCGCAAACCCGCCTGGCCGATCACACGCGGCCAATCTGAAAAACCAAACTTTGTTTCGCTTCAGAGATTGCGGAAGCCGCCAGCCTCCGGCGAAATCGCCCAACGCCAGCCGACAAGCCTCCCCGCACGAAACCTCCGCATCGCTTTCATCGGCGGCCGCGGTGTGGTTTCCAAATACAGCGGCATCGAAACCTACTATGAGGAAGTCGGGCAGCGTTTGGCTGCCATGGGACACGAAGTCACCACCTATTGCCGCTCCTACTTCACGCCCGCCCTGGGCGAGCACAACGGCATGCGGATCGTGCGCCTGCCCACCATCCGCACCAAGCACGCCGAAACCCTGCTGCACACCTTCCTCAGCACGATCCACGTGCTGCGCCAGCCCTGCGACGTAGTGCACTATCACGCGCTCGGCCCCGCATTGTTTTCGTTTATCCCGCGTCTCGCCGGCAAGAAAACCGTGGTCACAGTCCAGGGCCTCGATTGGCAACGCAAAAAATGGGGACGCATCGCCGCCGCCGTGCTTCGCGTAGGCGAGCGCGCCGCCGTCACCTTGCCCAGCAGCACGATGGTGGTCTCGCAGACGCTGCGTGATCACTATCGCGACCACCACCAGGCCACAACCGTCTACATCCCCAACGGCGGCGTGCTGCGCGAACACCGTTTTTCCGGCGCAATCCTTGACCTCGGTCTCGACCCTCAGGATTACATATTGTTCCTCGGCCGGTTCTCGCCCGAAAAAGGCTGCCATCTTCTGCTGGAGGCGTATGAAAAGCTCAACACGGACGTAAAACTCGTCATGGCAGGAGCATCGAGTTATTGCAAAGAGTATGCAAATCAATTGCGCGCCCACGCCAGTAAGCAAATCATCCTGCTCGACTCGCTTTCCGGCGATGCGCTCGACGAATTGCTGACCAACGCCATGATCTTCGTCCTGCCCTCGGCTCTCGAAGGTTTATCTCTCGCCCTGCTGGATGCCATGGGCGCCGGCCTATGCGTGCTCACCAGCGACATTCCCGAAAATCGCGAAGCCGTAGAAGCCGCCGGTTTCACCTTCCGGGCTGGCGACGCCGAAGACCTCGCCGACCGCCTGCAGTTCCTCATCGCGAACCGCGTAGTCCGCGAAGCCTCCGGTCGCGCTGCCAAGCTCCGCATCCGCGAACACTATCAATGGAGCAAAATTGCCGAGGAAGTGGAGCGCGTCTATTTCCAGGTGATGGGCTGGGAGTGGATGGAAGCGCCCCCGAAGAAGATGGCCGCAAGCGTAACGACAGCACTGAGCCACCTAAGCCGGAAGGCCGGATAAAACAATTTCAACATCCGGCCACGGCGTAAAAAGTCAGAACTTAACCCCGAACCCAACCGAAATATACGGGTACGCCTTAAACACTGACATGCTGTTGTTGAGCTTGTGCTCCTCGGAAACGATATTGCTCTGCACCGTCGCATCGCTAGGAATCGTGCGGCAGTTCACTCCCGGAGAAGTGCAAACGCTCCCCTGCAGGTTGAGCGTGGCTTGCGGCGCGCCCTGGAGTGACACTCCCAGCTCCAACGGCACGCTGAAACGCCGATGGCTGCGCGGGACCAGATTCCCCCAGCCCACCGTGATCAGCGGCGCGGCCTGATTGAAATCAATCTTCCCGCCGCCGTTCACTGGCGCAGCCGCATCGCTGTAGTAGGTGACGCCGCCAAGGGTAAAACTCTGCCCACCTGGAACCAAAGCGTGTGCCGTAATCGGATCCCCGATATACGCAAGCACGCCCGGGCTCACGTGGAAATTCCCCGCCCACGGAAAAAAATCCAGGTGCCCCTCGACCGTGCTTGAAAATCCAAATGCCCGTCATAAGGAATTCCATCCTTGGTGAAGGTCCGGCTGTAGCCCAGCACGTTAAATCCCGCCCTCACGTTCGCCCGCCGCGCCACTCGCGCCGCAACCTCGGCGCCTACGCCTAACGTTGAAACCTTCACCCCAGAACCAAAGTTGTCTCCCATGCTCGGCCCAGAACTGGCGGTTGCCACCGGTGCAGGCGACTTGCTCGACTGACTGAAAACAGTCTCTGAGTTCAACGCGAACAGGAGCACCCCGCATACAACCAGCAAAAACTGGGACTTCATAACTCCGCCTTCTCAAGAGGGTTGCCAAACCCGCAATCAGTGTTGCCAACCTAACATCGTCACGCTGCGCCGACCTAGGCACGTAGGGGAGTGGCAAAAGGAGAACTGCGGGCCCGTTCCCTCAGGGCAAGCCACATCCCTGCTCGCCGTACACTCCGGTTGTTGTAAATTGGTTGCGAAGAGGTTTGTCTCGCGCGGGCCGGAGAACAAGAGAAGGCATGGTGACAAAACGCAAATCCAAGGGCGCCTACATGATTTCAGCCGTAGCCGAGATGTACGGCATCCATCCCCAAACCTTACGGCTTTACGAGCGCGAAGGTCTGCTCAAGCCCTCGCGCACCGAAGGCAACACGCGCCTCTACACCGACGAAGATCTGCAGCGGCTGGAATTTATCCTCTCCCTAGCCCGCGACCTGGGCGTAAACATCAGCGGCATGGCCATCATCCTGCAAATGCGCGAGCGCATGGAAGAAATGCAGCGCCAGATTCAAGAGTTTGTGCAATACATCCAGCAGGAAGTGTTAACGCGCGCCAACGCCGCCGCCGATCCGGCGAAGGGAGCCATCGTGCCGGTGAAACGGGCAATGGTGATCCCAACAGTGCAAGCACCGAGGAAGAAGTAGTTTCGTGCCTCCTCCGTTTGTCATGCGAACCGCGTCGGCCAGTTCTACAGCCCGTCCCATGCGGAGCGATCCAGTCGGTTCACACTCGGATCATCGGCGCGATAGCGCACAACCACACGCTGACGAGCATGAATCTTGTGCCGGGCCGCGACTACGCGCCTATTTCTACAGAAGGCAGGGGCCCAAAACGATTCGCCTGTATACGGCCCATCGGCTCCGATCGAAAATTCGTAGGTCACCGACAGGCGAAAGGTGTCCGGATTTCGATTGTGCCTGATCCGCTCAACTAGGACCTCGGTGATACGACCGTCGACCACCGGCCAACTCCAGCTCCATAAGAATGACACGGCATCATACAGGTCTTCGAACATGGTCGGAATGCTTGTCTGAGATCAGCCGCGGGTATCATAGACATTTGCAGCGGGCGCGTCCAATATATGTCGTGAGTGCCTAATGCTCCCCTTCAAACTGATCTACAGCCCCAACTACTACCTCCCCATCGGCGCCCACGTCTTCCCCGCGGAAAAATATCGCTGCGTCCACGACAAACTGCTCCAAGACAAGGTCGCCGACCCCAACGACTTCCTCAACCCCAACCCCGCCGACGACGAAGACATCCTCCTGGTCCACACGCCCGAATACGTCGACAAACTAGCCACCGGTACCCTGAGCATGCGCGAAGAAATGGAAATGGAACTCCCCTACTCGCGCGAACTCGTCGAGGCCTTCCGGCTGGCCGCCGGCGGATCGATCTTAGCCGCCCGCCATGCCTTAGACGACCGCGTCTCCCTCAACATCGGCGGCGGCTTCCACCACGCCTTCCCCGATCACGGCGAAGGCTTCTGCATGATCCACGACGTAGCCGTAGCCATCCGCCGCATGCAGCGCGATGGAAAGATTCGCACGGCGATGACCGTCGACTGCGACGTGCATCAAGGCAACGGCACCGCCGCCATCTTCGGCGCAAAGCGCGGCCCCGGCGACCCCTTGCCTTCAGGCAGCGGCTCCACCGCAACAACTCATGGCATCCGCCGCCGCAACCCCAACGCCGGCGACGTTTTCACCATCTCGCTGCACCAGCACAATAACTATCCAGCCGTTAAGCCGCCATCCTCCATCGACGTCGATCTCCCCGACGGCATCGGCGACGACGATTATCTCGCCTGGCTCGACAACGCCCTCAGCTCCGGCCTCCGCCAATGCCATCCCGATCTCCTCTGCTACATAGCCGGTGCCGATCCCTATGAGCACGATCAACTGGGCGGCCTCTCGCTCACCATTGACGGCCTGAAGAAGCGCGACCAACTCGTCTTTCGCGCGGCCGAGGCAAACAATATTCCGGTGATGGTCACCTACGCAGGCGGCTATGCGCAGAAGGTCGAAGACACTGTCACGATTCACTGCAACACCGTGATTGCTGCGAAAGAAGTGTTTGCCTGATACAAGGAGGATCTGCGCTTCAAAGATAAGTAGAAGACCGCGTTTCGGAGATCACGTGGAAGAGCGGCGCTTCAGCGCCGCTGCGGAATCCTTCGCCGCATAACGAAATTTCTTTTCGGCAGTTATATTCATTGAATGCACGTCAATGTCTCTGAACTCCCTCACCGCGAGCTCTACAACATTCTTCTCAGCTCGGTAGCTCCGCGCCCCATCGCCTGGGTCTCCACGCTAAGCGCGACGGGTCATCCGAACCTCGCTCCATTTTCCTTCTTCAACTGCGTCTGCGTAAGCCCGCCGTTACTCGCCTTCGCCACGGCACTTCGCCGGCCCAAAGACGCCTCGTCCTCGTCCACCGAAGCTCCCGGCGAAGCAAAAGACACGCTCCGCAATATCCGCGAAATGAAAGAATTCGTAGTCAACGTAGTCACCTACGATCTCCTCCAGCCCATGAATCTCACGAGCGGCGAATACACCCCAACCGTCAACGAGTTCGAACTAGCCAAAATCACTCCACAACCCGCGAAGATCGTCCGTCCCGCCCGCGTCGCCGAATCTCCGGTCAGCTTCGAATGCAAGCTTCACCAGATTCTCGATTTCTCCACCGTCCCGGACGGCACCAGCCTGGTCATCGGCGAGATCGTAGCCATTCACATCGACGACGCCCATCTCAAAGACGGCCGGATCGACCGAAACTCGCTCGACCTGATCGGCCGCATGGGCGGCATGCAGTACACCCGCACCACCGAGCGCTTCGAGTTATCCAGGCCAAAATAAGTTAGGAAGCCGCGCACGTTCGTGGAGCCCCGGACGCATTCGTCCGGGGCGGGCGGACGAATGCGTCCGCCGCTCCACAGGCTGATAAAATAACCAAGACCCATGTTCGAGAATCTCCAGGAAAAACTCCAGCGCGCCTTCAAATCCCTTCGCGGACAGGCTCGCCTATCCGAAGAAAACATTTCCGAAGCCCTGCGCGAAATCCGCCTCGCGCTGCTCGAAGCCGACGTCAACTTCAAGGTAGTCAAAGAACTCATCGACCGCATCCAGGCCAAAGCCGTCGGCCAGGAAGTCATGACTGCCCTCTCTCCCGGCGAGCAGGTCATCAAAATCGTCCGCGACGAATTGGTCGAGACTCTGGGCAAAGATACCGCGCGCGTCAAATTCGCCTCGCAACCGCCAACGGTCGTGCTCATGGCCGGCCTGCAAGGCTCCGGCAAAACCACCACCTCGGGCAAGCTCGCGAACTGGTTCAAAACCGGCGGCCATCGTCCCCTGCTCGTCTCGGTCGACGTTTACCGTCCCGCTGCCCGTCAGCAATTGAAAATCGTCGCAGACGCCGTCAAAGCACAAATCTACGAGGGCGAAGTCACCGAAGCCAACACAGCCACCGTCGAGCGCCTGGTCAAAGAAGCCCGCCGCGAAGCGATGATCTCCGGCTGCGACGTGCTCATCGTTGACACCGCCGGCCGTCTCCACATCGACGAGCAACTGATGGACGAAATGCAGTCCCTGAAAAAGCTGCTCAATCCATCCGAAATCCTGTTCGTCGCCGACGCCATGACCGGACAGGACGCCGTCCGCTCCGCCGACGAGTTCCACAAAAAACTCTCGCTCACCGGCGTGGTACTCACGAAAATGGACGGCGATGCTCGCGGCGGTGCAGCCCTCTCCATCCGCCAGGTAACCGGCCAGCCGATCAAATTCATCGGCGTAGGCGAAAAATACGACGCCCTAGAACCGTTCCACCCGGACCGCATCGTCTCCCGCATTCTCGGCATGGGCGACATCCTCTCGCTAATCGAGCGCGCCGAAAAACAAATCGACAAGAAAAAAGCCGAAGAGATGGCCACCAAAGCCCTAAGCGGCGACGGTTTCTCTCTCGAGGATTTTCGCGACCAACTTCGCCAGGTGCGCAAAATGGGCTCGATGAAGAGCCTCATCGGCATGTTACCCAGCGTCGGCCCATTCTCCGGCCTGCAAAAAGCCGCCGACACCGTCGACGAAAAACAGATCAATCGCGTGGAAGCCATCATCAACTCGATGACCGCGCACGAGCGCAATCACCACGAAGTAATCAACGGCAGCCGCCGCAAACGCATAGCCCGCGGCTCAGGCACCACGGTGCAGGAAGTCAACAACCTCCTCCGCCAATACGCGCAGATGAAGAAGATGTTCAAGCAAATGGGCAAACCCAGCTTCGCGCGAAGGCTGGCGGGAATGAAGATGCCGGGAATGTAAGCGAGAGCAGTGACCGCATGGGGCGGGATGTTTTGAAAGGGCACGGCTTTAGCCGTGCCGTATGAAACGCAATTATGAGTCGCGGCTTTAGCCGCCGAGGCTTGTCATCCTGAGCGGAGTTGCCGCGAGCAAAGCGAACGGCAACGCAGTCGAAGGACCCCTGTCAGTTCCGCAACACCACGACCATGAAATGGCGTTCTCTTGAAGAATCTGCTCTCGGCGTTGACACCCGCCCTCTACACGAAATCCTCGCCGAGCGCAAAGAACTCATCGCCAAATACGTCCCTCCCGAAACCCAAGCCATCCACGCACGAGCCATAGCCGAACTCAAAGCGCGCCACATCGCGGCGAATATCCTCCCAGTAGGCGCAAAAGCTCCCCAATTCGAATTACAAGATCACAACGGCAAAACCGTCCGCTCTTCCGATCTGCTAGCCGAAGGTCCCGTAGTCCTCTGCTTCATTCGCGGCCGCTGGTGCCCCTTCTGCGTAGGCCAAATGGAAGCCATGAATCAAATCGCCCCGCAGATCGAACAAGCCGGAGCCTCACTCGTAGCCATTTCTCCCCAAACCGTCAAGCAATCCTTCTTCATGCACGACCAACACAAGCTCGGCTTTCCCCTGCTCTCAGACACAGGCAATCAACTTTCCCGCCAATTCAACCTGACCTACCGCGTGAACGATGAACAGCAAACCCTCTACCAAAGCACCTTCGTAAAGCTGCCCTTCATCAACGGCGACACCAGTTGGGAACTGCCCATCCCCGCAACCTACATCATCGATCGCGACAGCACAGTTCTCTACGCCCGCGCCAACGAGAACTACACTGAACGGCCGGAACCCGACGAATTGCTCAGAGCCCTCGCCATTCAAAACTGAACATATTGTCGGAGCACTGAGACTTTGGGTGGCGCAGCGCTTTCAGCGCTGCGATAAAGATCCTTGTTCGTTAACTGGGCTTTAGCCCCCGAGGTGCCTTGGAGAGATCCTTATCTCCACCTTGAGAAGACCGCGTCGCCCATAAAGCACCACACACTTTCGATACACTAAGTACTTCATGAACTACATCTACGGCATCAACGCCGTCAGCGAAGCCCTCAAAGCCCGCGGCCGCGCTTTCCAATGGGTCGGCATGGCCAAAGAGCGCCACGACATCCGCCTCCAGCGCATGATCGAAGACTGCCGCCGCCTCGGCGTCCCCGTCCGTTTTCTGCAGCGCACCGAACTCGATCGCATGGCCGGCAACGCCGCCCATCAAGGCGTAGTAGCCGTAACCTCCGCCAAGCAATACAGCGATCTCGACGACGTAGTCGGCGCCAAGCGAGGCCGATATTCCTTCATAATCGTCCTCGACGGCGTAGAAGACCCGCACAACCTGGGCGCGGTCCTCCGCACCGCCGACGCCGCCGGCGCCGACGGCGTAATCATCCCCGAACGCCGCGCCGCCCCCGTAACCGGAACCGTAACCAAAGCCTCCGCCGGAGCGAGCGAATACTTGCCCATCGCCAAAGTGACAAACATCTCGCGCTCGGTGGAAGAACTGAAAGAACGCAACATCTGGACCGTTGGTCTCGACGAGCGCGGAAAAAAAACCTACGACGCCCTCGACTACAACATGGACTGCGCACTGGTTCTGGGCGCCGAAGGCAAAGGCCTGCACGACTTGGTCAAGCGGAAATGCGATTTTCTGGTTTACATTCCAATGCTGGGCAAAGTGCCGTCGTTGAACGTGTCGGTAGCAGGCGCGGTAGTGATGTACGAACTTGTGCGTCAACGTCGCGCCCAGAGCCAAGAAGCCCCCGCCGAGGAAGAATGAAGTTTCGTTGCCTGCTGTATCTCTGTGCTCTCTGTGCCTCTGTGGTAAATGTCTTCTCTCTCGATCGTGAAGCATTCACCTTTGGCAACTACGATCTCAGTGTTCGCATCGAACCCGACCAGCAGCGCCTCGGCGTCCGCGGCAAGATCACCCTGCGCAATGATTCGTCCAATCCGCAGAAAATCGCTGTCATGCAGATCTCCTCCTCGCTCGACTGGCGCTCAATCCAAGCCGCCAGCCAACCAGTGCAATTCATCTCGCAGCCCTACACCTCCGATATCGATCACACTGGAGCTTTGACCGAAGCCATCGTAACGCTGCCCTCGGCGGTCCAACCCAAAGCAACGATCGACCTTGAGATCGCCTACGAAGGCGTGATCGCACTCGATGCCACGCGCCTCACTCGCATTGGCACTCCCGAGGACGCGGCCCGCAGCAGCGATTGGGACCAGATCAGTACAAACTTCACGGCAGTACGCGGCGTGGGGAACGTAGCCTGGTATCCGATCGCAACGGACGCGGCAAGCCTTTCCGAGAGCACGGAGCTATTCGAGACCCTACACCGATGGAAAACGCGAGAAGCGGCCTCCACGATGCACATGCACTTCGCAATTCCAATCAGCGGCGACGAACAAAAGCCGGAACTCCTGCTCAACGCCACAGCCTGTCAAAGCGCACACGAAGCCGGGCACGAGTTCGTCGCCGATTGCACTTACCAATCTCTCGGGCTCTCAACTCCGTGCGTCGTGATCGCCAACTTCGACACTCTCGATCGCCCCTCGATCGCAGTGCACTTCCTGCCCGGTCACGACACAGCAGCCACAAACTATGCCGACGCCGCAGAAAAAGTCTCACCTCTCATTGCAGAATGGTTTGGACCGCCACACTCTAAGCCGCAAACCGCCGACCTGAACAACCCGGATGACGCGCCCTTTGAGAGCGGCCCCCTGCTGCTCGCCCCTCTGCCGAGTATTGACCCGAAACTCGCCGGCCTAACCGCCGCACATCAGCTAACCCACTCCGCATTTTCTTCCCCACGCTCCTGGATCAACGAAGGCCTGGCCCATTTCGCACAAGCGCTCTACATTGAGCGCCAGAGTGGACGCACCGCCGCAATCGACTATCTGAAATCGCACCGCTCCTCATTAGCGCCTTCACAAAACAAAGAAGCCGCATCTCAACCCAACGGAACCGCCCAATCCTTAATCAACACCGCAGACGAGCAACTCTCCCGCAGCAAAGCCCTAAGCGTCTGGTGGATGCTGCGCGACATGCTCGGCGATCAAGCCCTGAAAAAAGCAATCGCATCCTATCGTCCCGAGCAGGACAAAGAACCTTCCTACATGCCCCGCTTGATCCAGGCGCAAACGCAAAAAGATCTCGAATGGTTTTTCGATGACTGGGTCTACCGCGACCGCGGCCTGCCCGATTTCAAAATCGAATCCGTATTCCCCCGCAAGACGTTGCCCGAGGGTTACATGGTAACGGTCACGGTATCCAATCAAGGCGCCGCAGGAGCAGAGGTGCCCCTAACCGTGAAGTTCTCTGACGGTGAGATCACGCAACGCCTGGTTGTAAAAGGAAAGAGCAATGCAGTGATTCGCATTCCCGTTCCGAAAGCGCCGGAAGAAGTAGTGGTCAACGACGGCAGCGTGCCCGAGAGCGATATTACGAACAACACGTTCAAGGTTGCCGAGCCTGCCCAATAGTCAACGACCCGCAGGCCAAGTGCACAGGTCCTTCGCTTCGCTCAGGATGACGGCGTGTTCTTGCTGAACTTAACCAGGGCTTCAAGTTTTCCCAGGGCCGCCCCCGAATCAATCGCCCGCTCCGCCAAAGAAACTCCCTCGCCAATGTGATCCACGCGCCCGGCCGCCACCAGCGCCGCCGCCGCATTCAGCACAACCACATCGCGCCGCGCCGATTTTTTCCCGCCCAACACCTCACGAACAATCGATGCGTTCTCGACAGCATCGCCGCCAGAAATCTCATCGAGCCCAGCCCGCCTTACGCCAAACTCTTCCGGATCGACCTCATAAGTTCGCACCGCCCCATCCCGCGCCTCCGCCACCCGCGTAGGCCCGCTGATCGTAATCTCATCCAGCCCATCCGATCCATGCACCACCAGCGCTCGATGCAGTCCCAGCATGCTCAGCGCCTCCGCCAGCTTCTCCACCATCTCCAGCGCGTAAACCCCAACAATCTGCCCCGAAGCCCGCGCCGGATTCGTCAGCGGACCAAGCAGATTAAACATCGTGCGCAGCCGCAACTCCCGCCGCACCCGCTGCACCTGCTTCATCGACAAATGCAGATCCGGCGCGAATAAAAAACAGATTCCAACCTCCCGCAGGCAAGCCGCCGCGCGCTCGGGCGAAAGCTGGATGTTCACCCCGAGAGCCTCCATCACATCCGCCGACCCGCATTTCGAGCTAATGCTGCGATTTCCGTGTTTCGCCACGCGCACCCCAGCACCAGCCGTTACAAACGCGGTTGCCGTCGAAATGTTGAAAGTCCCGCTGGCATCCCCGCCAGTGCCGCTGGTATCAACCAGGGATGATTCCATCAGCGCATCGCGCCCCGTGCCGCTCAGGTCCAGCGCCCCAGCCTGCGGCAACGCAATCGGCAAAGGCATAGCCGCCCCGCGAATCGCCTCCGCAAATCCAACAATCTCTTCCACGGTCTCGCCCTTCATCCGCAGCGCTGTCAGCAACGCCGCAATCTGCGCGTCCGTGCAACTTCCAGCCAGCACCTCGCCCATCACCTCCCGCGCGTCCGCTCGCGAGAGCGATTGGCCCTGATTGGCCACGCAATCAAGAGCATCCAGAATCGTCACAAACGGAATTGTACGGGATAAATGTTCTTGCAAAGATAGAAGATGGACGCGCGCCGGACTTAACTGCCGTCATCCCGAAGCGCCGCGTTTTCAGGTAGACCCCCGGCTCTAGTCGGGGGCAGCCGCAGCGGCGGAGCGAGGGATCTGCGATGCACCACATGCGTCCTTGGAACTACTACCGAAGGGGCAGCTGCCGCTTACACATACTCCCGCTCCGCCCGCCGAATCGCCCGATACCGCTCAAAAACTTTCCTCTGACTCTCGAGCCCCAGCAACGAGCGAATCGTACTTCCCCGAAACGTGTGTAAAAGCATCTTCCACCCGCGCAGCAGCACCCATGCCGGATCATGCCGCAGCGCCGCGGGAATGTGTTGAAATTTCATCCAGCGCTCCGCCTTCCAGCGCATAAATTCAACCTCTTCCGGCGGCAAATGCTCAGTCCGCACTACAGCGGTAGTTCCATCGTATTCTTCTAGCCGCTCATTCATGATCAGGCCCTGGTCGCGAAAATCCTTCGTCATCGGCGTACGCGGATACGGAGTGGGATGCTGAATGTAAGGCCAATCCACATAGCGCCGCGCGAATTCCAAATTTGCCTCGATCGACTCTTGGGTATCTCCGGGACTGCCCACAATCAACCCGCCGACAACATACATCTGATTGCGATGCAGATAATCGATCGCCGTGAGAGTGGCATTGCCGACGTTGTGTCCGTTTTCTTTCTCCGTATTCTTCGCCGCTGCCCGCAAAAATTTCAGATCGCCTTCGAGAATGTTTTCAATGCCAAGAAAAACGTAGCGGAATCCCGCGCGCCGCATCAACGGAGCCAGCGTCTCGCCATGATTCGCAATCGCCGAAGTCATGCCCTGCACAAAATAGTCGAGATCATTTAAACCGGCCGCAATAATCGCTTCGCACAAAGCCTCGAAGCGCCTCACATTCAGTGTGATATTGTCATCCACCAGAAAAATCGTCCGCGTCCCGTGATCGCGCGCATCGCGAATATCGGCCAGCACTCGGTCAAAAGAATAGGTAAAGAAATTCCGCCCGCGCATTTCGATGATCGAGCAAAAACTGCAATCGAACGTACAGCCGCGCGAAGTCTCGATTACATCGACCTGCCGCCCCATCAGCGTGTATCCCTTCAACACGCGCGCCGTCCGGTTGGGCAAACGAATCTCGTTGTCCTCTAATCGATGCGGCGGCCGCGCCGGATTATGCACCCACCCATCACTGTTCTTGTACGACAATCCGCCAATCCGCTCGAATCCCGATCCCTGCTCGATCGCCCGCAGCAACTCACGAAAAGTAACTTCGCCCTCGCTGCGCACGAGGTAATCCACACCCATGTCCTTGTAAGCTTCCGGGGCCAGGCTGGGATCGTACCCGCCGACCACGATCTTTACTCCCGGCTGCAGCTCGCGTACCAGATCGATAATCCGTCCCGCCGTGCGCCGCTGAAACGTCATGATCGACAATCCGACGACCTCAGGCTTCAGCTCGCGCACAAGTCGGATAACCGTTTCGCGAACTTTGCGATGCACCAGAATCAAATCCGCCACAGCTACGCGATGATGAGGATCAACATTTCCCGCAAGCGAGGTCAACGCGCCATTCGGCATGCGCACCACCGCAGGAGGCATATGCTCGAAGGAATCGGGCATGGAAAGCAAAAGGACATTCATAAGCCAAAGTCCTTACCGCCGCGCTGCCAACTCGCCGGCGCGAGCACGCAGCGAGCAACCCACAGTCCCGTAATTGTACCCTACCGTCCCTTTGAGGGAGCTCAATGGAAGAGTGACGCTTTACTGCGCCCGTTGTCGGAACGTGGAAGAGCGGCGCTTTAGCGCCGCGTAGAGCTTCGCCAGGAGATCAGAGCTTCAGCCCCTGCGGACGGCGCCCTTCTCGATTTTTTCTCACACGATTGCCACCACCGAAAAATCCTACTTGCCTTCCTCTCCGCCTCCCGCTCCCGCCACTACCCCCACCACAATCCCCGAATCCTCCCCTCGCGTGTGATACACGCGCTCGGTCGCCTTCACAAAATCCGCAGGCTTCGCATCTGGAATATTGACGAACGTCTGCGGATTGCGATCCGTCAAAGGAAACCACGAACTCTGCACCTGCACCATGATGCGATGTCCTCGCCGAAAAGTATGGTTCACGTCCTGCATCGTGAAATCGACCTTTTCCACTTTCCCAGGCGTAAACTCCTCCGGCTTCTCAAAACTGTGACGAAACTTCCCGCGGAACGGCTCGCCCCGCACCAGTTGCTGATATCCGCCCATCACGAGCGTCGGCGGAAACACATCCGTTCGCGGCTTATCCCTATCCTCCGGCTTCAACTCATCCAGTTTGCTGTCCGGATAATCCGCCGGATACACATCGATCAACTTCACATCGAAATCCGAATCCGTTCCGCTGGTCGAAACAAAAAGCTTTGGCGAAACCGGTCCCGCAATCGTCACGTCTTCCTGCAAAACTGGCGTTTCATAGACCAAAACATCGGTCCTGCTGGAGGCGAATCTCTGGTCCGAGACCATATATTCCTGCGGCACGCGCGTGGAAGCATAATTCACAAACGGCACCGGCTTGGCCGGATCGCTGACATACTCATCAAACGCCGCCGCATCATTCGCCGGAGGCTCAAACGAAAGTCCGCCGCCGGGCTGAAAATAAAGCGTCTTCGTCTCAGCCGCTTTCGGAGGCCACTCGGAATAACGCCTCCAAACATTCGTTCCCGTCTCAAAAACATAAGCCTTCGGCAATTTCGCATCGCCCGCGCCCTTCAGGTACTGCTCGAAAAACGGGAACAAAATATTCTTCCGGTAGTAATCCCCGGTATTCGAATTGAACTCCACCCTCCCCAACCGCTCGCCATCGTAGCGATACCACCCGCCATGCACCCACGGGCCAACCACCAGTGCGTTGAAAATCCCCGGATTGTACTTATCGATCGCATGAAACGTGCTGAACGGCCCCTGCAAGTCCTCCGCATCAAACCATCCGCCCACGGTCAGCACCGCGCAATGAATATTCTTCATGTGCAGCGCGATGTTCCGCGGCTTCCAGTAATTGTCGTAAGTGTTATGCCGCATCTGATCGTCGAACAGCGCGCTTTTGCCCTCAAGATATTTGTCCAGATTCGAGATCGAGCCCACGTTGAGATAAAAATCGTACCCGCTCGTAGTTCCATAATCGAAGGACGCCGGCGTCTTCTGCGGCAACTGGGGATTCTCCTGCGGCTTAAAGAACGCGTAAAAACCGAAGTTCGCGTTCAGCATGAACGCGCCGCCATGGTATGCATCGTCGCCCATGAATAAATTCGTCATCGGAGCCTGCGGCGAAGCCGCCTTCAGCGCCGGATGCGAATCAATGATGCTCGCCGAAGTGAAAAATCCCGGATAAGAAATCCCCCAGATTCCCGCATTACCATTGTTATTCGGCACGTTTTTCAGCAGCCAGTCGATCGTGTCATAAAGATCGCTGCTGTCATCGACATCCTGCTTCGATTTTTTGTTATCGATGTGCGGCCGCATCTCGACAAACGTTCCCTCCGACATATACCGCCCGCGCACATCCTGAAAAACAAAAATGTATCCGGCCTTGTCGAACTCCGGTGAAGGCCCAAGCTGCTTGCGATATAGATCCTCGCCGTACGGCGCCACGCTGTAAGGTGTGCGATCGATCAGAAACGGATAACTCTGCGACAAATCCTTCGGCACATAGACCGAAGTGAACAGATGCACTCCGTCGCGCATTGGAATTCGATATTCGTACTTCGTGTAATGCGCCTTGACATCGAACTCGGGCTCGCTCGGCTTACTTTGAGCCGGCCCGTTTGCCGCCACCACCCCGATGAATAAGCCTAACCCCATGAATTTGCGAAAAAACATATTCACCCCTTTTCGGTAAAGGCAGAATAGGCAAGCTACAATTCGCCTCCGCCAAGAGTCAAGCGGAACTGCATCCATGGGCGCTACAATAGAAATTTGGGAATTCGCGGCGGAAATGTGATTGCCGCGCCGCCGCTGAGGGATGCATGTTCGAAGTTACGGTCGACGACTCTTTCGCCGCAGGCCATTACCTGCGCAACTACAAAGGCAAGTGCGAAAATCCGCACGGACACAACTATAAAATTCGCGTCACTCTTTCCGGCGCAGAACTCGATAAAGCTGGTCTGCTGCTCGATTTCAAAGATCTTCGCGAAGTGATGCGCCACGTGATCGAGCGCCTCGATCACAAAATGATCAACGACATCGAGCCCTTCACCGTAATCAACCCCTCGGCAGAAAATCTGGCCAAATATTTCTATGACGAATCCAACACGCGGCTGAAAACTGTGACCAACGGCCGCGTGCGGGTAAAAGACGTCACGGTATTCGAAACCGATACGACGACCGCCAGATATTGCGAATAGACAGTCTAGAGCGGCCAGCCGCAATGCAGATAACGGAAATCTACAAGTCGCTGCAAGGGGAATCCACTTACGCCGGTCTGCCCTGCGTCTTCATTCGCCTTACCGGCTGCAATCTGCGCTGCACCTGGTGCGACAGTGAATACACTTTCCAGGGCGGCCGTAAAATGACGCAGGAGCAAATCCTAAGCGAAGTAGCGCGCCTCAGCCCCAATGGTGGCCTCGTCGAAATCACCGGCGGCGAACCCATGCTGCAAGAGCGCGAACTCATACCGCTGATGGATCAACTGCGCGAAAACGGCTACCAAGTTCTGCTGGAAACCAGTGGAGAGCGGCCACTGGAGCGGGTTCCGACGGAGGTCATCAAGATCATCGATGTGAAGTGCCCCGACTCCGGCGAGAGCGACACTTTTCGTATCGAGAATCTCGCTGTTCTTGCAAAGCACGATGAAGTGAAGTTCGTCCTCGCCAGCCGTATCGATTACCAATTCGCCCGCGATTTCACCCGACAACATAATCTCGCCGAGTGCGTGAATGCCGTGCTATTCTCGCCCGCCTTCCGCAAGGACGCCGCTGGCGTGCGCGACAGTTCCCATTGTCTACTCGATCCTCGAGAGCTCGCCGAATGGATGCTGGCCGATAACGTCCCCGCACGCCTCGGACTGCAGTTGCATAAATTCATCTGGGACCCGGCCCTGAAAGGAGTCTAAGAATTCGCGATTGTCGATTGAGGCTGCAGATGCCGCACACTGACCAACGCGCCGTAGTTCTCCTCAGCGGAGGCATGGATTCCTGCGTCTGCGCCGCAATCGCCGCGCGCGACTACGACGTCGCCGCCCTCCACGTCAGTTACGGCCAGCGCACCGAGCAGCGCGAGCGGCAGTCCTTCCTCGCGATCTGTGATCGACTGCAGATCCATAACACACTCCTCGTGCGAAACGAAGCCCTCCGCGCCATCGGCGGTTCCGCCCTCACCGACGAAAACATCGCCGTCCCCACCACTCCGGTCTCAAGCCGCGAAATCCCCGTCACCTACGTCCCCTTCCGCAACGCGCATTTCCTGTCAGTGGCCGTCAGTTGGGCTGAAGTTCTGGGCGCGGAAAGGATCTATATCGGCGCAGTCGAACCCGACAGTTCCGGCTATCCCGACTGCCGCCCCGCATACTACGAAGCCTTCAACCGTGTGATCAAGGCCGGAACGAAGGAAGGCAACATCGAAATCGTCACCCCGCTTATTGCCATGCGCAAAGCCGAAATCGTGCGCCTCGGCCTTGAATTAAATGCCCCATTCGATTTAACTTGGTCATGCTATAGCCATGAGGATCGTGCCTGCGGCCTCTGTGATAGCTGCGTGTTGCGCCTGCGTGCCTTCGCCGCAGCCGGGATCCAGGATCCGATTCCTTATGCCACGGCAGAGCGGGTTTGATTTTCGATTATTGAACGAAAAAGCGCACAAATCGAACGCAACTTTTCCTTGAATAATTTAAAATCAGCAGTTCTTCCGGGCCGGGAGGCCATCATGAAAAAACACTACGTAGTGTTTGCCATCGCTCTCATAACTCTGGGACTCTGCGCAGCCCCAGCTTTCTCGCAAGGTGCATCGGGCACAGTCAAAGGCGTTTGCAAAGATCAGCAGGGCGCCCCCATTGTTGATGGCGTCGTCGTCTGGGCCAACCAGGATAACGGCCAGAAATACGTCCTCAAGACGAACAAGAAAGGTGAGTACTTCTCTCTAGGCGTTAGCGCTGGCAGTTACAACGTTACGCTTTACAAGAGCCAGGACGACTACAAAGCCAATAAGGAGATCTTCCACTTCAATAAATTCCAAGTCACGATTGACGAGAACACGCTCGACTTCGATATGAAAAAGCAGGCGGAAGAGACTGCCAAGGGGCAGGGTCTCACGCCCGAACAGATGAAGGCGCAGCAGGAGCAGCACGAGAAACAACTCAAAGAAGTTAACACCGTAAAATCCCTGAACGAAAAGCTGGCCGCCGCGAAAGTGGCTTCCGATTCCGGCGACTACGAAACCGCCATCGCCGACCTCAACTCTGCCAACGAAACCGACCCCACCCGCGACCTCATCTGGTTCAAGCTCGGCGACGCCTACCGCTTGTCCGCCAACAAGCAAACCGATAGCGCCGAAAAGCAGAAGCGCCTCGATTCCTCCGTCCAGTCCTACCAGAAGGCCCTGGACCTTAAGTTGGCGGTCACCAACGACAAAGATCCCAATCGAAACAAAACCCTGGCCGCCTACTACAACAACCTCGCCGAAGCCTACGCCAAAGATGGCAAGCTCGAAGATGCGATCAAAACCTACGACCAGGCAGCCCAGTCCGATCCCACCTCAGCGGCTCAGTACTATTTCAATGAGGGTGCAGTTCTAACCAACGCCGGCAAAGCCGATCAGGCAGTCGCCGCCTTCGACAAATGCATCGCCGCCGATCCCACCCGCGCTGAGGCCTATTATCAGAAGGGCGTGAATCTCCTCGGCAAAGCCACTCTCCAAGGAGACAAAATGGTTGCCGCTCCGGGAACCGCAGAAGCATTCCAGAAATATCTCGAACTGGTTCCCACCGGCGGCCATTCCGAAGAGGCAAAAGCCATGCTGGCCAGCATCGGATCTCCCGTGGAAACCGGATTCGGAAGCAAAAAGAAACCGCCAAAGAAATCAAACTAGAGGTTCGAACCAATCGAGTCGCAATGCGACTGCATTCATGAGCCCGGCGCGTAGGTGCCGGGTTATGAAGCATACCCGACGTAAGTCTGCTTTAGCGGATGGGATCTGTTTTCGCCCCCGCCCTCCTTCCGTTACCAAGGGCTATGTACTTCGTGCCCTTTCGGTTCCTTCTTTCGCCGCGTTAGAGTAGAAGCAAGGTCTCCCCTGCTGTCCCTAATCTGTGATGCTGCGATTCCCAGCGCAGGCAAAGTTTTTGATGAGGATAGAATGGCAGCGCCCGGTATCTCGGCATTATCGGTTTCTCTGGAAGGCTACTCCGGCAGCGGCAAAGTAGCCGCTCCTGCTCTTCTCGCGGCCATGTTGCGCGCCGCCGACAAAATCAGCGACCTTATTTTTTCTCCCGGCCGCCCGCCGCAAGTGCAGGTCTACGGCCAGTTAATTCCGGTGCAGGTTCCCGGCCTCGCAAATCTCACCGCCGATGACACCCGCGGCATCGCCGCCGATCTGATCGGCGACAACAAGCAAGCCATCGCTGCCCTCCGCGAACAAGGCTCCTGCGACATCTCCTACGGCTTGGCTGGCGTCGCCCGCTTCCGCGCCAATATTTTCATCCAGCGCGGCAGTTGCGCTATCGTCATGCGCGTCATTTCTACTGCGATTCCCGATCTCGCATCGCTCGGCCTGCCCGCTCACCTCGCAGAGGTCGCCAAGCTGCGCGACGGCATTGTCCTCGTAACCGGTCCCGCCGGCTCGGGCAAATCGTCCACCCTTGCCACGCTGCTCGATTGCATCAATCGCGAGAAGTACTACCACATCATCACCATCGAAGATCCCATCGAATTCCTGCACAGTCACAAGTGTTCAACCATCCATCAGCGCGAACTGCATAGCGACACGCCCAGCTTCGCTTACGCCCTCCGCTCCGCCTTGCGCCAGGCGCCAAAAGTAATTCTGATTGGCGAGCTGCGCGACCGCGAAACCACCGAAATGGTGCTCGAAGCGGCAGAGACCGGACATTTAGTCTTCTCCAGCCTGAACACGATGGACGCGTCAAAAACCGTCGAGCGAATCATCGGTTCGTTTCCACCCGAAGAGCAGCAGAAAACTCGCGAGCGTTTCGCCAAAACTTTCCGTTACATCATCTGCCAGCGTTTATTGCCCAAACCCGATCGCAGCGGCCGCATCGCCGTGGTTGAAATCCTGAAAGCCAATGCCCGCACCCGCGAGTGCATCGAAAGAGGCGAGCGCGATGGCAAGACCTTGCTCGACGCGATCAAAGCTTCCTCCGGAGAAAACATGCAACACTTCGACGGCGAAATCGCCCAACTCGTCCGCGACCGCGTCATCGATTTAGAAACCGGCCTCTCCTTCGCCAGCAATCCCGCCGTGTTCGGCCAGGAACTAGCACGCTGACAGACCTTGTCGACTCGTTCGCGCTCCAACCGGCGCTCCAGTCCACGTTGAAGAGTGGCGCTTTAGCCTTGGCCTGTGTCTGCCGAAGGGGCCGCGCAAAGCGTCCCAGACCGGTGCGGGCCTTTAGCCCCTGCGCTCTTACCCGACGCGATGCCCGAGCTTCATCTATCATCCTTATTCATGCCGCCAACGCAAGCCCTCGTACTGAGCTTTGAAGAAGCACGTCGCCTCGTCGAGGAACAGGCCTCGCAGATACCTCCTCCAAACTCCGAAACGCTCGACCTCTTGCACGCCATCAATCGAATCCTGGCCGAAACGATCACCGCTGATCGCGACATCCCTCCATTCCCACGCTCCACCCGCGACGGCTACGCCGTACGTTCCACAGACCTGACGAACCTTCCCGCGAAACTAAAAATAGCGGGAGAAATCAAAGCCGGCCCCTCTAACGCAGCTTTCCAATCTACGCTGAAGCCGGGTGAAGCATTCTCCATCATGACCGGTGCTCCCGCCCCACGCGGAGCCGACGCTGTAGTGATGGTCGAATACACATCCCTTCACGGAGAACACGTAGAAATTCAGAAAGCCGTCACCCCAGGTGAAAACATCGTCCCGCAAGGCGCAGAAGCCCAGCGCGGCAGCCTGCTCCTTGAATCCGGCACGCACCTCAACGAAACCGCCATCGCCTTGGCCGCCTCGGCAGGAGAATCGCGCATCGCAGTCTTCAAACGGCCCTGCATTGCTGTACTAACCACCGGCGATGAAATCGTAGAAGTAAACGCCCACCCCGGCCCCGCCCAAATTCGCAACTCCAACAGCTACTCGCTCGCCGCACAAATCCAGCAAGCTGGAGCCGAACCCATCCTCCTGCCCATCGCCCCCGACGAACCACGCCGCCTGCGCGAACTCATCGAACAAGGTCTGCAATCTGACCTGCTCTTGATGACCGGCGGCGTCTCCATGGGCCGCTACGATCTCGTAGAACAAGTTCTCGCCGAAATGAGAGCCGAGTTCTTCTTCACCGGAGCAAAAATCCAGCCCGGCCGCCCAGTAGTTTTCGGCCGCTGTGGCCAAGTCGCTCCATGTGGCGCGGGCGCCCTCGCCCGCGAAACGCATGCGCCCAGATATTTCTTCGGCCTGCCCGGCAACCCCATCTCCACCATGGTCACCTTCGAACTCTTCGCGCGCCCAATCGCAGAAGCACTATCCGGCCGACCGCCGCAACCTCTAACCTTCCTGCATGCCCGCCTGAAGTCTGAAATCCACGTCAAACCCGGCCTGCGCCGTTTTCTTCCCGGACGCCTCGCCGGCCAATACGAAAACTCACAAGTCGAACTCATTCCCTGGCAAGGCTCCGGCGACATCGCCGCTCGCTCCCGCTCCAACTGCCTCGTTGTAATCCCGCCAGACCGAGAACAGATCGCCCAAGGCGAGTGGATCGCCGTCATGCCACGCTAAAGAAAGCGAAAAAACCTTCGCGCAACCTTCGTGTCCTTAGCGGTCAAAATTTCGTTCCGGGACCGGGTAAGGGAACTCCACCATGTAAGATAGAGTGTTCGCATGGCGACCAAACTCTCCCACTACGACGACTCCGGCCGCGCCCGCATGGTCGATGTCTCCGCCAAATCCGCCACAAAGCGCGAAGCCGAAGCCAGCGCCTTCGTCGCCATCAAACCCGAAGTCTTGCAAGCGCTCCCGCAAAATCCGAAAGGCGATCCGCTCGAAGTAGCCCGTATCGCTGGAATCATGGCCGCCAAGCGCACCGCCGACCTGATCCCGATGTGTCACCCGCTCCCGCTCTCGCACGTTGATGTCGCCATGCGCGTGTGCGAGAATGGCGTCGCAATCACTACAAAAGCGGCAACCACGGCGGAAACCGGCGTCGAGATGGAAGCTCTCGTGGCCGCCAGCATTTCCGCGCTTACGATTTACGATATGGTGAAGGCTCTCGACAAGAGCATCGAGATTCGCGAAATCGTCCTGCAAAGCAAAACCGGCGGCAAAAGCGGCGACTATCGCCGCGTGAAGTAGATAGATGGAAAACAATATCAAACTGTTGTTGGTCGATGACAACCCGATGGTGCTGAACATGCTGCAGCACGCGCTCTCGCCCTTCGCGCATGTCATCGCAGCAAACGATTCCGCTGATGCGCTGCTCAAGGCCGTCGATGACCCACCTGATCTCCTCGTCTGCGATTACCGCATGCCCGGCATGGACGGCCGCCAGCTAGTCGAGAAACTAAAAAGCCGCCCCGCCACAGCAAATTTCTCCGCCATCCTGATGGCTAGCCGCGCCGATATCGACGAACGTCTTTCTCCGCAAGACGCCGCCGATGACTACCTCGCGAAGCCATTTTTCCTGAAAGAAGCCACCAAGCGCATCAAGCGCACCGTCGATCGCATCGCGCTCGAGAAGATGGCGAAAACCGCGCCCTCCGACGGCGTAGTTCGCGGCAATCTTTCGCAGATGAACGTGATCGACTTAATGCAGTCGCTCGAAATGGGCCGCAAAAGCTGCCAGCTCAGCCTGACCAACGCCGGCGAGAAATGCGAAGTCTTCTTCGCCGAAGGCCAGGTCAAACACGCCACCTACGGCTCGCTCGTCGGCGACGAAGCCGTCTTCAAAGTTCTGCGCTGGACCGGCGGCAATTTCGAGCTCAACTTCGAAGGCAAAACCGACAAGGAAACCACACAACTCAACACCCAAGGCCTGCTTATGGAAGGTTTGCGCCTGCTCGATGAAGCGCAACGCGACGCAGGCGGCGACACAATCGAAGAGAGTCCCGCGAACGCAAGCGCAGCTTCAGCTTCGACCAGCAGTACGGGAGGAACATCAACCAGTGGGAATACAGAAGAGGAAGAAGACGTCCTCCTCGATAGCTGAATTCAGCCCTCGAATATTCACAGCCGCAGTAGTCACAGTCAGCGATTCCTGTACGCGCGGCGAGCGCAAAGATACATCGGGTCCCGCAGTAGCCGAGCTTCTATCGAATTCCGGCTTTCAAGTAACCCGCCGGGATGTCGTTCCGGACGACTCCACCCTAATTCAAAGCGCTTTACTCAAACTCGCAACGCAAGTGCACCTGATCGTAACTACCGGCGGCACAGGCATCGCCCAGCGCGATATCACGCCCGAAGCCACTGAAACCATTTGCGACCGCCTGATTCCCGGCGTTGCAGAAAGGATACGCACCGAAGGCTCGAAGAAAACTCCCTTCGCCACGTTAAGCCGCGGCGTCTGCGGCGTGCACGGCAGTTGCCTAATCCTTAACCTCCCGGGCAGCCCCGCTGGCGCAGCGGAATCGCTGCAAGCCGTGCTCGAAATCCTCCCCCACGCACTAAACCTGCTCGCCGGAAAAACCGAACACTCCTGACAAGAGCCGCACAGAAAAGGCGGTTTCGGGTGGCGCTCCGCTTCAGCGCTGCGATAAGCGCCGTTCTCTCCCAAACGGGCTTTAGCCCCTGAGGTGCTCACAAGGCAACTCTACGGCCCACGAGCCGCCACGCCCCGAAACACAACAATCTTGTCCGAAGTTGTATTCACCCGAACCGAATAACTCGAACCAGTCGCCGTGAACCGCGTCACATGCGTAGCCATCCCAGAATTCGCATTGAAATCCCGCACCGGAACCGCCAGTGCCGCCCCCGGACCCACCCCTTGCTCGGAAGAAAACTCATACTCGTACAGGCTGTAACGAACTCCCGGAGTCAGCCCGCTTATCGTCGCCTGCAAAACAAAATTCGTCATCCAGTGCGCAGGCGGATGATTCCTGCAACTCTCTCCCCACACGCTCTGCCCGATCATCGTATTCTCATAATCGTAACCAGCCACCGGATCGAGCGGATTCGTAACTCCATTCGTTACCGTAGGTCCCACAATCGTCAACGCAACCGGCAGCGTCTCCGACCCCGGATCTTCCGGCCCCGCCACCGAAAACGCATAATTGTGCGGCCCCGTGATCGCCACCGTGTCATAACCAGATCCACCCGTAGAAGTGTGAATCGTCACATCGCCCGGAATAATGATCGAATATCCCTGCGCCCCCTTGGCGTTCGCTCCCTCGCGTGTCTTCGCTAATGACGCGAACGTATAACCAAACACAAACGGCGTGCAGCCTTTCGCATCCGATCCCGCTCCCGGCGGAATCGACGGATTCGGACCGAACTGCTTCCCAAACAGCGTGTACACGCCATGATCGTCAAAATAGAGAACGTCATCCGGATAATAAGTCGCATCCGCAGGAGAATGATTCGTCCCAATCTTGATCACCGCGACCTCGTGATCGTATTGCGGATCCCTGCCGCCATTCAGCAACACTGCCATCGTCACCTGATGTCCCGCAATCACCTCTTGCTTCACCCACGACATGTACAGTTCATACCCCGCCATTCCCGCAGTCTGCGCCGTGTAGTTGAACGTGCTCCCATTCAATCGCGAATTCGCCATGCACAATGCCGCGTAAGCATAAGTATTCGGCCCGCTAACCCCGGTATTCGGATCTTCAATCAGCAACTGCGCGTTGTAATTCACCTTTCCCTTGTGCGCCTCACAAGCCCCATTCGGCCCCGACTGTGACAACCCCGTGCCGCAAACCAGCCGCGCATTGAACTGCGACATCCACTGCCCATTGCTCAACCCCGCCTGCATCATCGACACTTCGCCGCAATACCCGTCATTGTTTTCCCACTGATAAAACGGCTGCAACGCCTGTCGCGGAAAAATGTAAGACTTAGTCGCCGGAGGAGCAGTTCCATCCACCAGTTTCTGTCCGCAATCCGCCTCGGCGCCGAAAACATTAGCGGTAAGAGAAAGAATTACAACCAGGCGGAAAGCCGTGCCCAGCAAACCATTTATGGAAATCCTCTGAATTCCAATAACCATTTCCCGCACCTTCCCGACTAAGCGCAAGTTAGTTTACAACGGCCGAGTGCAAAACAGGGAAGCACAGATAGAGCGTTGTCACCTGTTGACCGCACTCGACCTCGGGCTTGCGCGTGAATTGAGAACTTTCTCGAGTCAGAGCCTCTACAATGGCCGGAGATGATCAATGAGATAACAACCCCGAAACCGCTAGGATCGCCAGATGGGACCCACACGGCCAAGTTCCTGTATGCCGGCGAAATTCGTTTCGGGCCACCCTACTACACAGTGGAACTCGATGGCCTGCTCCTGCGCAAACAACTGTTGCGAAAGCGCTACTTTGGGGTCACCTACTCATGGTCACCGGACTCTTGCTACCTGGCGCTCTCGGAATGGTTAAGCCGTTCAGAATCGCGTGGGCCTGAGACACAGGTGGTCGTCATCGACATTCCAAACCGGCGGGAGTGCGTTGTAGACCGCATGAGCGATGGCTTCGCGGAACCGGTTAGCTTTGAGGGAAACACTCTTTTCTACACAGAAACCCGATACAACAGCGAACGCAAAGCTCACGCGGACAGCCGCAGAGTCAACCTGAGCACCTGGCGCGGCTGGCGCAAGGTATCGTTATCGAGCCGCAAACGAAGCTAGCTCTGCGATTATCAGCAAGGTAGTTTACAACGGCTGAGTGCAAAACAGGGAAGCACGGACAATGAGCGTAAGCGCCTGTTTTCAAGAGCTAGAGTTCTCCCGCGCAGTAAAATGTTGTTAAGTTCAGTTTTCGGGAGCAAACAGGTCTCGCGTGCGTCGAAAGAATGTTGATTTTGATCAGCGGTGATTGTGTCCCGCTAATCCGGACCGAGAAAATGAACTTTAAACCTTCTGCTATAATTCCCCCCCATGCCCTTCGCGGCGGATCTTCAATTAGGCCCTTACAAGATCATCTCTCTTATCGGCGCCGGAGGCATGGGAGAGGTCTATCGTGCACGCGACACACGCCTGCTGCGCGATGTGGCGCTGAAGGTTCTGCCGGCTTCTTTCACCAACGATCCTGAGCGCTTGCGGCGCTTCGAGCAGGAAGCGCGGGCGGTTGCGGCACTCAATCATCCCAACATTGTTTCGGTTTATGACGTCGGCTCGGCGGACGGCGTGCATTATATCGTCTCCGAGCTGCTCGAAGGCGAAACTCTGCGCCAGCGAATCGCGCCCGCGGGAATGCCGGCGCGGCGTGCGACTGAGCTTGTCATCCAGCTGGCGAACGGACTGGCGGCGGCGCACGAGCAAGGTATCGTACATCGCGACTTGAAGCCCGAAAACATTTTCATCACGCGATCAGGCAGGCTGAAAATTCTCGACTTCGGTTTGGCAAAGCTGCGCCGGGAACATAACGCGGATGAAACCATGGGATCACAAAGCGGGGCGCGGACGCAGGTCGGCCAAGTGCTCGGCACCGCAGGATACATGTCTCCGGAGCAGGTGAAAGGCGGGGCTGCCGATCACCGCTCAGATATTTTCAGTTTCGGCAGCATTCTCTACGAAACGCTGAACGGGCAGCGGGCGTTCAAGCGCGACACCGGCGCCGAGACGATGGCGGCCATCCTGAACGAAGAGCCGCCGGATTTCGCCGGGCATAGCGGCGCCATTACTCCGGCACTCGAGCGGATCATTCGCCACTGCATGGAGAAGGATCCCGCTCAGCGTTTCCAGTCGGCGCACGACATTGCATTTGCCCTCGAATCGCTGTCGGAAGGTTCCCAACCAGCGGCAACTGCGGTGCTGGCGCGTCGCACACGTTGGGTTCGTCCGGCACTCGCGGGTCTCGTTTTGCTGGCGGCGGGTCTCGCGTTCGGCTTCTGGCTGCGTCCGGCCGCCGTGGAACTTCAACCCAAGCTACACCGCATCACGTTCCGGCGTGGAACGATTTGGAACGCGCGTTTCACTCCCGATGGCAACATAATTTACGGCGCCGCATGGGATGGGCGAGGGGAGGAATTATTCGCCGCCGAACACGGCAGCACCGAATCGCGCTCCCTTGGTTTGCAAACAACCGACATTTTGGCGATTTCCGGCGCCGGAGATTTGGCGGTTTCCACCAATCGCCACTTCGTCGAAGGGTTTGAGTTGGCGGGTATGCTGGCCCGCGCGCCCCTCGGAGGCGGTGCTCCGCGTGACATCGCGGAGGGCGTGGAGTACGCCGATTGGTCGCCGGATGGCACAAAATTGGCGGTCGTGCGCCGAGTTGGTGGAAAGGTAAGACTGGAATATCCGCTGGGAACCGTGCTTTACGAAACGGCGGGATGGGTCAGCCATACACGCGTGTCTCCGGATGGGAAGATAGTGGCGTTCATCGATCACCCGAATGCGCGAGACGATGCGGGTGCAATTGCTGTGGTGGACATGCAGGGCAAGAAAAAGACGCTCAGTGGACAGTTCGTCAGCGCACAAGGTCTTGCCTGGTCGCCGGGAGGGAACGAGGTTTGGTTCACTGGAACTACTTCGGGATCGAGCCGCGAGCTGCGGGCTGTTTCGCTTTCCGGAAAGGAGCGGCTCATCTATTTGGGGACAGGGACCCTGACCCTGCAGGACATTTTCAAAGACGGCCGGGTTCTATTTTCGCGGGATGACTTGCGGGCCGGCATGATCGGCCGGGCTCCCGGCGAAACCAAAGAGCGCGATCTGAGCTGGCATGACTGGACCGTTCCGCGGGATCTGAGCGACGACGGTAAGATCGTTGCATTTGACGAAACCGGGGAAGCGGGCGGCGAGACGGGGGGGATTTTTGTACGCCGAACCGACGGCTCTCCTGCCGTTCGCCTTGGTGACGGGCGCACTCCCGAGCTATCACCCGCCGGGGACCGGGTCTTGGCAATCAATCTCACCCAGCCGGGGTTGGTTCTGGATCTACCCACAGGTGCTGGCGAGCCACGGACGATTTCGACGGGAGATGTCCGGGTCCAAAGGGCATTTTTCTTCCCCGACGCAAAACATATCCTTGAGTTAGGGAGCACCAAAGGCGGTCATGCTCTTCGGTTGTGGATTCAGAATTCTGAAGGCGGAACGCCTACACCGATCAGCCCAGAGGGAGTGACGGTGGGGTATCGCAGTTGCATTTCGCCGGACGGCAAACAGGTGGAGGCACAAGATCCTCAGGGCAAAATCACGATCTACCCGGTGACTCCCGGACCGGCCATTCCGGTACCGGGCATCGAGCCCGGCGATGTAGCTATAACATGGACGCCAGACGGAAAAGCGCTGTTAGTCGGACGCCGCGAGGTTCCAGCCCGCGTCTTCACGGTCGACCTAGCGTCAGGACAACACAAGCTGTTCAAAACCGTTACCCCAGCCGATCCTACGGGCTTGTTCGCTGACCAGCCGCCGCAGTTTTCCCGTGATTTGAACAGCTACGTATACAGCTACCAGCGGATCACCTCCGACCTTTATGTCGTGGACGGGCTGAAGTAGGACAGCGCTCACGAAAGTTCGTTTGGTTCCACACGCAAATGCAATAAGTCGAAGATGCCAATGCGCGTCAAAGCGGGGTCAATTGGCGAAACATCCCGATAGCACTCACCAGTGTCTCTTGCCTGCCCGCTAACAAACAGTAAAGTAGTCTCTGAAAGAGGCCTTTTCAGACACTTCACCAAAACTTCCCCGTAACTGTCCAATTCCTCCACCTTTCACGTAAACTGAATTTTCTTCTGAAAACAATCGCACACATCCTGGCCCGCTACACCGCATGGATTTGGGGCTTGCTCCAGCATCTCGGCATCTGGGGCGTATTCGTAATTGCCTTCTCCGATTCCGCGCTCCTCGGCATGCCCGTCGACGCCATCGTCGCCGCCTACGTCTACCGCGATCACAAGCGCTTGCTCTTTTACGTCCTGATGGCATCGCTGGGCTCAGCCCTCGGCAGCATTCCGCTCTATATCATCGGCTACCTAGGCGGCGAAAAAGTTCTGCGCAAACGCATCTCGGAAGAACGCTTCCTGCGCATTCACCGCTCCTTCGAGCAGCACGAATTCTGGGCGCTCATGTTTCCAGCGATGCTTCCCCCGCCCACGCCGTTCAAAATTTTTGTTCTGGGCGCCGCCGTCTTCGAAATGAAGTTCCGCGATTTCCTCGCCGCCATCTTCGCCGGCCGCTTCGTCCGCTTTCTCATCCTCTCGTTGCTAACGCTATGGCTCGGCCCGCACGTCGTCGATCTGATCGGCACGCTCTTCCGTCGCCACGGCCTCTGGATTCTATTCGGAGTTGTGTTTTTGGCCGCGCTCGGCTGGGTGCTTTCTAGAAAACGCGCGATGCAAAAGCGCAGGTTGTCGATTTGAAGGGGGCGGCTTCAGCCGCGCCGGAAGAAGTTGAGAGGAAAATAGGGGCTTCAGCCCCGGTTACGCCGTTGCGTGAGTGCTCTTCGCCTTCTCGATCCAATTGGACAACGCACTCAAAAACACCGGCAACCCAAAGAACGCCGCCGAGAAAAGCAAATCGCTCTCCACCGTCCCGCGGAAAAACGGCAAGCCCGCCGCATACGACAACATCAACCCGTGCACTCCCCGCGGGTACATCAACGGCCAGGCCGCCCACACCGCAAAATTGCTGACCAAAAAGAACGACACGGAACTAGCCAGCGCCGCCCCAATCACGCGCACAACGCCGCTCTTCTTGCGCAACCCAGTGCCCAGCCACAAAATCGCCGCATACCACGCAAAGGTCACAAACTGATCCCATGTGATGGCGTAGCCATAAATAAACTTGGTAAGCACAACGTCAGCAACTGCAAACAGCACCAGCGGAACCCACATCTGCCGCCTCGAACCGCGCGCCCCAAAAAATAGCAGCGACGCCGCCACAGGCGTAAAGTGCCACGCATGCGGCAGCACATTCAAAGGGCCGGCAAATGGCAAAAACCGCACCGCAATCGCAAGCAGAACGAATAAGTACGCCAGCATGAGCACCTCACAAAGTAACAATCATTCTCCGCGTCGATGGGGGAATACGTCAAGCGTCTCACGGAGCGGCGGACGCTCTCGTGAGCCTGCCCTGAGCGAAGCCGAAGGGTCCCGCCGAGCAACGCGAGGCGGAAACAATGTGCGGAACAAGGGCGGACCAAGTGCGGATATGGAATAACGAATCTCACGGCTCCGGCACCGTCACCCGATTCTCTCCCGATCCATAAACATCTCCCACCACCCGCAAATCCCGATCCAACCGCACTCCCGCTCCCAACGGCCGTGGCGCATTATCGCGCCTCCCACGCAATCGATTGAACAACCCAGGCAATTGCGCAAACCGCAAGTCCTGAAAATCCACAATGTAACCCTGTCCCGAATCGAGCGTCTCAGTCTGCGTAATCGGATACTGCGCCCAACTGAGATAAACCCGCCCCAGATAAGACCGCTTCGCCGCCAGCGTAATCGCCGTCTCCTCCGGCTTATAACGAATCTGCATCTCTCCTTCGGGATCGACCTCCGGCCCCGAAGAGTCCACCGGAGCAAGTGCAAAAAAATTCGTAGTCTCCACCACCCCATACCAGCGAAACGGATTCGCCAAATCCGGATACGCGCCCACGCTCACCGGCTCCGCCCCGTTATAAGTGCGCGCCTCCAGCGCATTCACCGCCCGCCGATGTTCATAGTCGCGAACCATCCACAACGCAACCACCGCAATCAATGCAACCCTCGCCGCCACGCGCCCGCGCGGCCCGCGCTTGCGCGCGCCAACCTCCGTATCGATCAGCGCAAACAATCCCGGCACGATCAGTCCCAGCAGCAAGCACGTGAACATAATCGGCTCGAAAATAAAAACTATGTCCCACGAATACCACTTCTCCCAAAAAGGCCAGAACGGCCGCACCCCGTAATTGTTGGTGAAATCAAGAAGAATGTGGCTAAGCCCGGCAAGGCAGGCGAAGAAAAACAACACTCCCCACCGCGGAGGCAAATTCGGATCCTTCACCTTGCGTCCGCGTAAAATCCAGATCAGATAAACAAACCCCACCACCACCGCCGCATCAATCGGCACCCCTAGAAACGAGTGCGTAAACCCGCGATGATGTGCAAACGCAAACGCCGGCCCTCGAATCCGCGCCAGTACATCGAGATCCGGAGCCTCCGCCGCCAGCGTAACCGTCAAAGTAGCCAGCGCACTTTTACGATTGAGCCCGGCGCGCCCCATGCAACCGCCGGTCAGGAAGTGAGTGACAGGTTCCAAGCAGTAAAGAAGATTTTATGTGGAGAAAACCTGAATTGCCAAACCAAGGAAGAACGAGTGATGATCGGAGGCCTGCAGAGAGGGCTTTACTCTGTGTTCCTCTGTGCCCCTTGTGTTAAAAAACGTCCCTAAACGCCCCACAAATAATCTTCCTGATCATGATGCTGCTCAGCAATCGGCAAAGGCAGACCGAAGCCATTCGGCTGCGCCGCCAGCGGAAAAGGCCGCGTCCCATCAAGTCCCCCAGCGCCAGCCGCCGCAGCCGCCGGATGCGCCGGCTCAAACAAAGGCGTAGCCGACCCAGAAGGTTTATGCGTTTCCCGAATCAATTCCAGCAGATGATGATCTTCCACATGCTTGATCTTGTCCGCCAGCCGCACAAACCGCCGGTAGATATCGTCGAGCGCCCGCCGGTCGAACTGATACCCCAGCTTCTCGCAGCGAATGTTCAGCGCATGTCGCCCCGAGTGCTTGCCCAGCACCAGCTTCGAATCCGGCACGCCCACCGACTGCGGCGTCATAATCTCGTAAGTCAGAGGATTCTTCAGCATGCCATCCTGGTGAATCCCTGCCTCATGCGCAAACGCATTCCGCCCGGTAACAGCCTTATTCGGCTGCACCGGCACGCCGGTGATCTCGCTCAACATCTGGCTGGCGGCAAAAAGCTGCTCGCACATAATTCCGGTCTCATACGGATATCGGTCGCGCCGCACCTTCATCGCCATCACAATCTCTTCCAGCGCCGCGTTACCCGCTCGCTCGCCAATGCCATTGATCGTGCACTCGACCTGCCGCGCCCCAGCCGCAATCGCCGCCATCGTATTCGCAACCGCCATCCCCAAATCATTGTGGCAATGCGCCGAAATCGTAACCTTTTCGATTCCCTTCACCCGCCGCCGAATCGTCGCGATCAACTCTCCAAATTCCGCCGGAACCGTAAAACCAACCGTGTCAGGAATGTTCAAAGTAGTCGCGCCAGCCTTGACCACCGCCTCTAAGACCTGGCATAGAAAATCCGGATCGGTCCGCGTAGCATCTTCCGGCGAAAACTCCACGTCATCGCAAAGCGACTTCGCAAATGCCACCGCTTCCCGCGCCTGCGCCAGGCACTCCTCGCGCGTAACCCGCAGCTTGTATTGCAAATGAATGTCGGAGGTCGCCAGAAACACGTGAATCCTCGGCCGCGCCGCATCCCGTAAAGCTTCCCAGGCGCGCTCAATATCGGGCCGGCAAGCCCGTGCCAGCCCCGCAATAATCGGCCGCCGGATGATTCCCGCAATCGCCTTCACTGCCTCAAAATCGCCCTCCGAAGCGATCGGGAACCCGGCCTCGATCACATCCGCCCCCAGCCGGTCGAGCTGATGCGCCAGCCGCAGCTTCTCCTGATGATTCATGCTGCATCCGGGCGACTGCTCACCATCCCGCAACGTGGTGTCGAACACCGTGACACGTACCTGCTCCGTAGCCATGAGTATTCCTTTTATCTGTGAAACTGCTGCAACCCTCAATGGTACGAGCAGACACACTTGAAGCAATGCTTATAATTGTTACTGAACTATTAGCCAAGCTTCTATGATAAGATTTACTAATAGATCTTCTACTATCCATTAAGCAGGGATTCTAGTGGAACTCTCGCAACTCGAAGTCTTCCTTACCGTAGCTCGCGAGCGACGCTTCTCGCGCGCCGCCGAAAAACTCTACCGCACGCAATCCGCCGTCAGCCAAACCATCCGCAAGCTCGAAAACGAACTCGGCGAAAACCTCTTCGACCGCTCCTCCCGCGAAGGCGTCCTCACCGACGCCGGCCAGGTTCTCTATGAATACGCCGAAAAGCTGCTCAACCTTCGCCGCGACGCCCAGGAATCGCTAGTCGAACTCCGCCAACTGCAAAAGGGCAAGCTGGTCATCGCCGCCAATGAGTTCACCGCTCTCTACCTGCTCCCAGTGATCGCCGAGTTCCGCAGCCTGCACCCCATGATCAAAATCACCGTCCAGCGCGCCCTAGGCAGCCGCATCCCCGATGACGTCCTGCAGCACAGCGCCGAATTCGGCGTCCTCTCCTACAAGCCGGAAGAACCCCGTCTGCACTCAATCGTCACCTATCTCGACGAGCTAGTTCTCATCGTTCCTCCGCGCCATCCCCTGGCAACCGCCCGCGAGGTAAGCATCCGCCAACTCGGCGCCGAATCCTTCGTAGCCCACAACGTGTCCTCGCCCTATCGCGAAAAGGTTCTGCAGACGTTCCAGAAATACAAAACGCCGCTCCTCATGGACCTCGAACTGCCCACCTTGCAAGCCATTAAGCAGTTCGTGGCCCTGGGAAGCGGCGTAGCCCTGATGCCCGAAATCAGCGTAGAAACCGAAGTCGCCCGCGGTGAGTTAGTCAGAATTCCCGTGCGCGAACTGCACGTGCAACGCAAGCTGCGCCTGATCTATCGCAAAGAAGCAGGCCTCTCCCACGCCGCCCAGGCCTTTCTGAAAGTAGCGGAAGCTGTGGCCCGCGAAAGAGCAGGACGCTATCGCTTTCAGAGGGAAAGCTAACACGCGGAGGCGAAGCTAATAATCACCCCACCGACCTACAGATTTTGTCATTCCCAGCGAAAGCGAGGAATCCCTGCCGCTACTACTTACGCCAGCGTAGCGATGCTTCGACTACGAACGAGTTCGCTCCGCGAACTCGTTCTCCGCTCAACATGACAAGGGGTCAACACTCCGCGCAAAACGCCTTCGGCTGAAACGCAGCCAATGCCTCTCCCACACTCGGATGAATCTCCAGAAAAGACCCCACCTGCGTAAGATCGAATAAATTCCGCACATAAGGCCGCGGATTCGCATACTTCAGCTCCGCCCTCTTCGCCTGCGCCTGCGTATACAGCAGCACCAGTTCCCCAATGCCAGCGCTGTCTATCACGCTGACCCCGCTCAGATCGAGAATAACCTTCCTTCCTTGCTGTAGAACTTCCCCTACGACGCTCGATAGTGCATTCGCTTCGTCCCGATACACAATGCGCCCCTGGCAGTGAACAATCACTACTTCACCGCGCTGCCGAGTTTCCAAACTGAGCTTCAACTTCGACTCCTTGGTTTGAATTCCTGGGCCAGCCCACAACACCGGTTGCGGGCACGTTTGACAGTTGCTTTCCATGATCTGCATCCTAGTAGATAGACGCCTGTGGACGGGATTCGGAAGCATGAAAGTTTTCCTAATTTTGCCCGTTGAAGTGCCGAAGCCGAACGCGCGACAAATTTGGAATGCCGGGCATCTTCCGCCTCGGTTACACTGCATCTAACGGATTTCAAACATTCAGGTAGAATTTGCTGCTGGCGAAATTCGCCGCGGGAGGAACTATTTTCGTGTCAAAAATCGCAGCCGTAGTGCTGGCACTGCTGAGTTCCCTGGTTTTTGTAAGTTCTTCGCAGGCGCAGATCTTTCCCAGTGGAAACGTTTACGTCGGTGTCGCCTACCAGGATGGGGTCGATGTCATTCCCACCAACCGTTACACCTTTCGCGGATGGAATGCCTCCTTTGAAGATTTTCCTTTTTCCCATCACCCGCATATCGGCATCGTTCTCGATGGCAGCGGCTTCTATCGCCAGGGCATCCAGCAGTACAACCTCTTTATCGGCCCGCGCCTTTCCATGAACTACGGCAAGTGGCGGCCCTTCGTTCACATCATGGGCGGCGGCCAGCGCTTCACCTCCGACGGCTTCACCCACAATCCCATCGCAGAAGACGCCGGCGGCGGCGTCGATCGCAAATTTCAATTCTGGTTTCTTCATCATTTCTCCTGGCGCCTGCAATTCGACTACATGCGCACCCACCTCCTAAGCGCCACCCAAAACGACTTCCGCGGATCGACCGGCCTGGTCTGGCGCTTCTGACGATTCAAGAACGCTACAAGACCAAGCTCTAGCACGACGAACTCTAGAGCAAAATCGGCGTCTGTCGCGCAGCAACGGAATGTAAAGCCCGCCACGGCAGTGGTGGGTCGGAACCCGGCAACGAATCGACTCGCTTCAGCGGACGCCACCGTCCAGGCCACGCGTGTTTCGAAACATTTCCCTTCTATACGGGTTCGAACCACCGATTCACCACTGTCGACCGAATGCAACTCCAGGGCACCGAAAGGCCCACTAAATACTGCAAGAAAGGAAGGCCCCCATCATGGCACGCAAACTCGCTCTAATCGCACTCTCTTTGCTCACACTCGCAACCCTAGCCTCAGCCCAAATCCCCAGTGCCAACGTCTTCTTTGGCTACTCCTACTACAACACCGATCTCTCTTCCATCGACCGCGCCAACACTAACGGATGGGAAGCCTCCGTCGAAGGCAAAATCATCCCCTTTCTCGGCTTCGTCGCAGATGTCGACAGCCACTACGGCTCGCAGAATTTTCCCGGCGGTTGCATCGTGACGAACGGCGTGGTCAGCTGCGGCACCTTCAACGACAGCTTCGCCGAGCACAATTTCCTCTTCGGTCCCAGAGTGTCCATCTCGATCGCGAAATTTCGTCCCTTCGCCGAGGCCCTCTTCGGCGGCGCCCACGTCAGCCTCAACAACGGCGGAGGCTCCGACACCTCTTTCGCCACCGCCATCGGCGGCGGCCTCGATTACAAAATCATTCGTCCCCTGGCATGGCGATTCCAGGGTGACTACGTGCAAACCCGCTTCTTCGGCACAACCCAAAACAACGTCCGCATCTCCACCGGTATCGTACTGAGATTTTGAACTCACCCGCCAGATGCGATTTTTCGGGAAGGGCACGACTTCAGTCGTGCCGCTCAAAGGCCAAAAAACTACACCGGCTTCAGCCTCCGAGGACGGATTGCCTTCCGAGCCTTAACGTCTGTCGCCAACTCCACTTTGTAATTTTTTGTCACTCCTCAGGGGGACAGAAATCCGCCCGCATCTAAACCTGTCGTATCCATTCAAAACTCACTCGAGGTAAAGAGGTAAAAGGGAACGCGGGACTCTATGACAAATCGAAATTGCGTCATCCCGACGCCCGGCGTTTTCACCAGCCGGGCGAGGGATCTCATAGGCACGTAAAGCCTCGTTCGAAGGTCCGCCGCATTTGGCCCACTTCACGCGAATAATGTAAGGTTATATCTTCATGCGAAACGCTTTCCTAAAAATCATCCCACTCTCGTTCCTTGTTCTCTTCTGCTTCGCCTCAATAGCCAGCGCCCAGGCCCCCGCAACTCCTCCCGAACCCACCCGCGTCAACGCCTTCGTCGGCTACTCCTACTACAGCACCAACCTCTCGTCCGTTGGTCGCGCCAGCACTTACGGCTGGGAAGCCTCCGGCGACGTCAGACTCTATCGCTGGATTGGAATCGTCGGCGACATTGACACTCACTACGGCTCGCAAGGCTTCCTCAGTTGCCAAACCTTCCCCACCAGCGGCTTCGTCTGCTCCACTTTTACCGCCAACATCATCGAGCGCAATTTTCTGGTCGGCCCGCGTCTCGCCATTACCAAAGGCAACTTCCGCCCATTCCTCGAAGTCCTGGTCGGTGGCGCCCACGTCAACGCCGGCCTGATCCAGGGTTACGATAACTCCTTCGCCGCAGCTGCCGGCGGCGGCGTAGATATCCGGCTAGGCCGCCGCATTGCCTGGCGCTTCAAGGGCGATTATCTGCGCACCCACTTCTTCAGCGCCCGCCAGAACAACGGCCGCTTCTCCACCGGTCCCGTCTTTCGCTTCTAATTGCAGACCTGCTTCAGGAGCGTCGTCGATGCCTTTGGGTGGCGCAGCGCTTCAGCGTTGCGATACACAAATCGCCTCTCCGCCTGGGTTTCAGCCCGGAGGTGCCCTCCCGCGCCGAACCACCCCAAAACTCAAAAGCAGGACCCAGCTGGTTAACTGGACCCTGCTCCCGTGGCCACGAAAGAAAACTCGTGACGAAACTATGTCTGCCAATATTTGTGGTCGCGCAGAAAATAACTCGGATTCCAATAATTCATCGCCGTCTTCAAGAACAGCCAACCCACGCGCAAATGCCCCATTCGCTTGAACCGTCGATTCGTCGTATAAACTCCACCGCGAACAATCCCAAATCTCTTGCGCCCGACTTGCTGACTGAGCAAATAATCCTCCGCAAACGCCACTTGCTCATGAAATCCGCGCAGCTTGCGGAACTGCTTCAGGTCAAACAGCATGAACATTCCCGTCGCATACGGATGGTGCAACCGCGACAGATACTGAAACATATCGCTCACCGCGTAGAACAGCTTGTCCACCCAATTCCCGTCGCGGCAAATGATATTCGTAGTCACGCAATGCAATTGCCTGCTCCGCGCCAGCTCTACTGCCCGCCGCACCACCGATGGATGGGCCAACTCGATATCCGCATCCACGAACAGCACGAAATCGCTCTCCGCCTGCGCCGCGCCCAGATTCCGTCCCACCGATGGCATCCCGCCGCGAATCACGCTCACATTCAGCCGGTCGCGGAAACTCATCACCACTTCCGGCGTGCCGTCCGTCGAGTTCGCATCAGCTACTAATACTCTCGTACTCGTAATCTTCGAGTAGTCCTGGTTCGTCAGCGAAGTCAGCAAATGCGGAATCATCTTCGCCTCGTTCTTCGCCGGAATCACGATCGTCAGTTCGTTGTTTGTATTCATGGATGCGAACCCCCTGTTCATCAACCGTCAAATAAGTCAGCCGCGAATCCACCCATCCGCCAGAGTTGTAGTAGTCGATCCCGTCCTGTTGCACCTGCAAAGCCTCATGCGTATGCCCGCAGAAAATGCGTGCCGCTTCGTGCTGCCGCGCGTAATGCAAAGCACCAGCCGCTACTGTCGACGACATTCGCAGCCACCGTGTGTTCAGCCGGTCGATCATGCGCGCCACCGGCTTGCTCTTGAAATCCAGCTTCTGCAGCTTCAGATATAACGACGTCCCCCACCGCGAAAGCCGCAGATTGTTGACCTGGAACCCGTCAAACTGATGCCCATGAATCGCAATATGCCGCAACCCCGCATACTGCCACGCATACCGCTGATACACCCGTACACCGACGAGATGCGACATGATGTCAGTGAGCCCGTGGTCGTGGTTCCCCTCGACCCACACCACTTCAATATTTCGCTTGGGATTGGACAGCTTGCGGATATAGCCGAGAAACTTCCAGTGATCTTTGGTCAGCCGGGCAAAGTTAAGATCGGCGAAAATATCTCCCAGCAAAATTAGCCGCCGAAAAAGGTTTTCCTTCAGCACGCGCGTGGCCTCGCGCGCGCGGCTCGTCGGAGCACCCAGATGCAGATCCGAGAGGATCAGCGTGTTGTACACGGGCAGATCCATACCCTATTAGTAGACCGTGAATGTTAACCAGATATGAAAGTTGCATCAAAATCAGTGCATGGTAACTACGGAAGTAACCCGATTCGGGAACCTCCCGGAAGCCCTTATCCCCGCGCAAACCGCCCGGCGAGCCGCGCCAGCCGTACAACCCGATAAAAAGGAAACAAAAACCGTGGCAACCGTAGTGCATCCCACTCACCCGGCCCCGGAGTAAACGCCAGCCGCGTCAAAAACCGCACCCGATCCATCCTCCGCTCCCGCAACCGCATCATCAGCCGAAAGTAAGCAACTTTCTGCGTCTCATAATCAACCCCAGCCGCAATCGACCCAGTAATCTCCTCCGCAAACTCCAACGCAACCGGATCACCTCGGACCCCGCTCTGCGCCGCCGCCGGAATCCCCGCCCCCAACAACCGTTCCGCCAGCGCCAGTGTCACATGCAAAACCCTCTCCACCCCCAGGCCACGCGCCTGCTCCCGCACCCACTCCCAATCCAACTCCCGCTGCAAAACCCGCTCCACATCGCACATCCAAATCAACCGTCCCCAAACATGTTTCGCCGCATGGATCGAAAGCACGAGCAACAAATCTTCCGCCGAAAGCGTCTTCACTCTCCGCCCGGCAAAACCAGCCTCCACGGCCCGCGCAAACAATCCCTCCATGTCGAAATCCACGGCGTAATATCGCGGCTCGAGCGCCCACTGCAACTCCAGCAAGTTCTTCCCCGCCGGACTGTCCAACGAACACTCATATCCCGCAGCAATGTAATCCTCCTCAGCCTCCTCCGGAACCTGCACCCGCGCAACAAATCCCAGTTCCCCCACCGCGCTCTTCACACGCCCAACGTCCCGTGCCCGCACAAACAAATCCAGGTCCCCGCACTGTCGCAGCGCCATGTCGCCGTAATAACCCTCCGAGAGCACCACGCCCTTATACGGCAGTGCCGCGATTCCCAGCCCATCCAGGCAATTCAAAACCCGAATCAACTCCCGCGTCAGAAAAAGCGACTTGCGAATGTTGATCTCGCGTCTCTCTCGCAATGCCGCAAACACACCGGCTGGAACCTCGTCTTCGAATCGCTCCAGATTTCGGTACATCAAGGAAGACACCCCATGCCGCTCCGCCAGCCGCAAAGCCGCTTCCCAGTCGACGCCACTTTTCAGCAGCCGCCCAATGCGATCGCCGTCGCCAACCGGCGCGCTTGCGGCCAATAGTAGCTTCCATTCGGGGAGATCAGAATTATTCGGCGGAGAATGAGTCACGGATTTCGAGCCCTGTTAACAGTACCCTATGTTACTTCCGTCACCATCCGAAGTAATTTATCCAGGCTCATCTCCGCACCAACTCTGTCAAACTGGAAAAGAAAGAAGATGGAAGTTCTCACGCCCAAAGCCACACGCCGCAGCACGCGCTTGCGTGTCGAAATTCCTCTCGTGCTCACCAGCATGGATCGCAGGCATCCGCTCTCGGCCCAATGCGTCGCATTAGTCGTAAGCCCGCAAGGTTGCGGAGTGCGCTCCTCGCAGGCCTTGCCGCTCGAAACGCCGGTTCTGCTCTGCGATCTGCCAGGCGGCGCAACCGCGTCCGGCCACGTTGCCAGTTGCTTGCCCCTGGGCAATGACAGCAAACATTTTCTGATCGGCGTCTCTCTCTATAATCCCGGCAACATCTGGGGCATCGCCAATCCGCCCGAGGATTGGAACTGCCAGCCCGCCGCCAACACCGCATCCGCCGAAAACTCGAGTAAGAAGAAGGAAGCCTGGCCCTACAACCTTCGCGACGGTCAGGGCGAACCGCACTCCCACCGTAAGTAGCCGTCACAGCTAAGAGAATCCTAGTTACATCCGTAAGAGAACCCGCTCTTCATTTTTTTGTTCTTTCGTAACCTCGTTCCCTGTCGCCCAAGCTGCCATAATCGCTGCGATGTCTGAGATTCCAACACCGGAACTCCGTCCTCCAGCTCGTCCCGAGCGCGCCTTCCGCGTCAAGCTGCGCGGCTCCATCCTCGCGTTGTTGCGGCTGCCCAACAAACGCCAGGTCCGCGGCAAAGTGCATCAAATCTCGATCACCGGCGGACTCATGAATGTGGAAACTCCGCTCGACGAAAAACTGCAAGTCGAATTGATCTTTCATCTCGGCGAAGTCACCATCCGCGAAAAAGCTGAAATGCTCTTTCCCATGTGGGCCACGCAAGGCTGGCTGCAACCCTTCCGCTTCATCGACGTCGCAGAAGCCAACAAAACGATCCTCGAGGCAAACCTGCAGGCCTTCGTCCAGAGCACCCAGGAAACAACACAATCCTCCGCAACTCCGCAACTGGCCAAAGCCGCAGATGCCGCCTCGTAGAATCTCCCTGGAGCCCTGTCATTCTGATCCCCCTCGCGAGCGAAAGTGAGCGCAATTCGAAAGCCTGCCCTGAGCGTAGTCGAAGGGAATCTCTATCGTCCTGCTCGACTGCTTTGCTCAAAGCCGCAACCTCTCGCTAATCCTAAAAATGAAATCCCACTTCCCCCGTAAGCGTTCGCGGCGTTACATAATGCGTTCCGCTGAACGTAGAAAGAAAATTGTAAAGCGCATACTCATTGGCCAAATTCACCACCGTCAACTGCGCGCTCCACTTGTACTTCTCTCCATGAAAAAGATTGTCATCCCCGATCGACAAATCGAACAAATTCCGTGATTGAATTCGCGGCGGATTGTGATCGTCATTCTCTGTCCCCGGCGCCGGCACGTTGATCAAGCTGCTCCGGAACTGCGACGTCAAACACGCAGAAGGCAGCGGAACCGAAGGTGTAGCCCGCATTCCGTTGCAGCTGAATCCAGCCTCAAACTCCTGGTCCGCGCTCAGCGGATGCCCGAACGAATCCTGCATCAGCACCGCAGGCGCTCCGTTCAGCGCCGGAATTGTAGTCGATTGCGGGCAATCGTTGAACGCGCTCACGCCATAGCAAGGCGCATTCCCCGCCACCAGCCCACTGTCGTAGCGCCAGTTGAACCCCAGCCACGGTCCGCGCTTCCACGGCTGATATTGCAAATGCGTCGTCTGATTAAATTTCTCGTCGTGATCAATGCGAAAGGGCAATCCTGCAGCTCGTAGCCACAGTTGCGCCCGCCCCGCCAATCTGCGGCTGGAAGAATCGCGCCGCTACGCTTGAAAAAATCATTAACGCCGAAAATCCGTGAATCTCCGGCACGCTCACCCTCCCCGCATATCCCGGAATCTTCGAGTTGTGCCATTCGATCGGAAACGTAATCGGCGTATTTCCCAGCACACTGAAGTCATACCCGTTATGCGTGTACTTCGTAATCCACTCGCCTGAGAAAACTAAATATTTTCCAAACGCCTGTTCCATCCCTGCATGAAACTCATTGCGAAACCCCGGATTCAACGCCCCCGCAGCTCCCGGCGTGCAAGCCAGCAGCGGCGCCAGCACCGGGCTGTTGCATCCTTCGCTAGAAAGAATCAAGTTCTCGTTGAACGGCGACTCCAGTGTCCGCGCGTACGACATGCGAATAATCGTGTTCGAACGCTTGATGTTGTAAGCCGCTCCCACCCGCGGCTCCAACTGCCGCGCCACCGTCAAACCGTTATACACATCGCCGCGCAGCCCCAGATTCAGCGACCAGTTTCCGTTCGTGATGTTGTCGCGGGCATAGATCCCCAACTCCTTCACATCCGTGTGGCCGATGAAATCGAAGTACCCACCTCCGCGCGTCAAATCGTAAGGCAGCAGCACCGGATTGAACGCCGGATACAAATTCGATCCCGGCCCGGTGTTCGGTATAAACGCACCCGTACACTGGGAAGGACTCGCAATTCCCGGCGCAGGCGCCGCCACATAAATTCCCTGATCCGCGGAAAAAGTCAGGCAGGGCGCGTTGTAAGTGGGATCAACAATCCCCAATTGATCGTTCTCATCAAGAAAAGTCTGGCCGTACGAAAATCCCGCCTTGATGTTGTGAATTTTCTTGACGTAAGAAATTTCGGAGTGAATCCCCGCGTTCGTCAGCGTCCGGTTCTGCCCCACCGATTGCCGCTGCAGACTGGGTGGCCCAAAATCCGCAAACGGATTTCCGCTCGGGTAATAGTTGTAACCGTCGTGCCGCACAAAAGCGCCCAGCGTAAACACCGACGTAGTAGAAACCACATGTGTCCACGAAGGCGCAACATTGAATGTCCCGATCTTCGACCGCTGGTCCGTCGCTCCCACAACCAGTCCATTCGGCCCAATACCGTGATAGTTGTTCACATCCTCGGCATCCACCCCGCCCAACCCGCTCCACGCGGTAGCGTATTCGGCGTCCAGCGAATTCGGCGTCTGGAACCAGCTTCGCGTGTAGCCAAAATCAAGGTGAATCGAGTCGGCGCTCGAAAGCTGCAGATCAACCCGGTCAAACCCATTCCCCTCGTTGCCCTTGTCATGCAGGACGGCAAACTCCGGTGGATCGAGAAACCGCCCCGTATCCAGCCCGCTCACCGAAATAAAATTTCCCCAGTTCTTTCCGCCGTAAGCCACATCTCCCGCCAGCTTCGACGTTCCAAATGATCCGTAGTCAAGACTCACGCTGCCATGCGGCGTGGTCACGCCCTGCCCCGAGCGCGTCGTCGCCACAATCACTACGCTCGTCTTTCCGCCATATTCCGCCGGCGGCGCCCCCGAAATTACCTCCAGCGACTGCACCGAATCGAGCGGAATCTGGTTCGAAAAAACTTTGCTCTGCTGATCGGTAATCGACTCCCCATCTACAGAGAACGAATTTTCAGCGTGATCGCCCAAGCCGTGGAACTGCCCATTGGAATCGGCGGCAATTCCCGGCGTCGTCCCGGTCACCAGTGCGCTTACCTGTGAAGTAGCGCTCTCCTCGGGAATTTTTTGGAACTCCTCCCGGTCGATGTCCGAATGAAACGTAGAATCGTTCTCCACCAGATCGCCGCCCGCCTCCACCGTCACCGTCGTCGAGGTGGTAGAAACTTGCAGCGTGATTTTCACATTCACCGCCACCACAGAACGCACTTCCACTTCCTGCGCAGTTTTCGAGAATCCCTGCGCCGTAATCGTCATGTGGTAGGGATTGAATGGTACGTTTGGAAAACTGAAACTCCCGGAAGTGTCGGTCGTCGTCGAGCGGTCGTAATGGCTCACCGGATTGTGAATCTCGACGGTCGCATCCGGCACAACGGCTCCCGAAGGATCGAGCACCGTTCCAGTAATCTCACCCGAACTTCCGCTGGATTGCGCATAAGCCCAAACCCCGCCAGCCAATAACCCCGCCATCAAGGTCGTTCGCAGCGAGGCGCCATAAAAACCTTGCATGATTCCTCCAGGAGGAAGGAAGACGAAAAGTGAACTGCTGGTCTGTTGTTAGACTATCGGAAGAAAGCAAACGTAGAAAAGAAAACTGAGGAGAGATTATCTTGCTGAACTCACCAGTTGGCGAAACACAGTCAACCGGGCAGCGGAAGAGTCCCCTAAGGACACCACGGGCAGAACCCGCAGTCGAGGACCGTCCGCTGCCAGCACTGCGCAAACCAGCACTGCTCAAAAATGAAATCCCAACTCCGCCGTAACTGTGCGCGGCGTCACATAGTGCGTACCGCTAAACGTTGAAAGGAAGTTGTAAAGCACGTAGTTGTTCGCCAGGTTGATGACCGTCAATTGTGCGCTCCACTTGTACTTTTCGCCGTGGAATAAATTGTCATGGCCCACAGAGAGATCGAAGAGATGACGATGTGCGATGCGTGGCGGATTCAGGTCGTCTTGTTCGGCTCCTGGCGCTGGCACCTTTATGAGCGGAGAGCAGAACGCCGACGCGGGACAGTTGTAAGGCAGGGGCGCCGTCGGAGTTGCACGCTGTGATCCGCAAAAGAACCCTGCCTCCGCCTCCTGATCGGCAGAAAGTGGCACCTGGCCAACGTTGGCAGCCATCATGCTCACGTTCGGCACCCCATCGATGATGACTGATTGAGGGCAGTCGTTGCTCGCACTTAGCCCGAAGCACGGCGTTTTGCCGGCCACCAGTCCGCTGTCGTAGCGCCAGTTAAAGCCCATCCAAGGCCGCGCTTCAGAATCTGGTACTGGAAATGCGTCGTGGTGTTGAATTTTTCGTCGTGGTCAATGCGGAACGGAGTACCCGGCGCGCCCACGGTCGCTCCCGCTCCGCCAAGCTGCGGTGGGAAGAAGCGCGCGGCTACGCTGGAGAAGACGACCAGCGCCGAAAATCCGTGTAAATTGGGTACGCTGATGCGGCCCGCATAACCCGGAATTTTGGATTTCGTCCACTCAATCGGAAATGTGATCGGCGTATCGCCGAACACGCTGAAATCGTAGCCCTGGTGCGTGTACTTCCAAATGTACTCGCCCGAGAAGACGAGATATTTTCCGAAAGCCTGTTCGATTCCGACATGGTATTCGTTCCGTAGACCCGGGCTCAGAGGATTGGCCTTCCCGGCGAGCGTAGAGTTGCAGAGGAGCAGCGGCGCCAGAACAGGATTGGCGCAACCGAGACTGGAAAGTATCAGATTCTCATTGAACGGAGACTCCAGCGTGTGCGCATAAGAGGCGCGCAAAACAGTGTTTGTGGATTTAATGTTGTAAGCCGCGCCGAGGCGAGGCTCAGCTTGGCTGTGGTCGGCGAGTCCGTTGTAGATATCGCCGCGCAGGCCAAGATTGAGATTCCAGTTTCGCCAGTTGATCGTATCCTCAATGTAAAGAGCAGCTTCCTTCACATCGGTGTGTGTGATAGCGGGATCTTGCGCCGTATCGCTGTAGAGAACGCCCCCGCGCGTTAGATCGTAAGGCGCGAGGACGGGATTGTACAGCGGATAGAGTGTCGAGCCGGCTGTATTAGCCCCCGTATTCTCCAGATAGCCGTTGGGGCCGCACTGAGAAAGAGAAGTAAACCCAGGTACGGCAACTAACGTGAGCGGGGTGATGCACGGTGCGTTGTATGCCGGATCGACGATTCCAACACTGTCATTCTCATCCAGGAACGTCTGTTCATAGGTGACGCCGCCCTTCACATTGTTAATCCCTTTGACGTAGGAGAGCGACGACCGCAGGCCCGCATTGGTGAGACTGCGGCTCTGGCCCACGGTCTGCCGCTGCAAGCTCGGCGCTCCAAGGTCGGCAAAAGGATTGCCGCTCGGGTAGTAGTTGTAGGCATCGCGGCGTACGAAGGCACCCAGCGTAAAAACGCTGTGCGTCCCTATCAATCGTGTCCATGAAGGGGCGATATTAAACGTTCCAATTTTGGAGCGCTGGTCGGTTGGGCCGACAACCAGGCCGTTCGGACCGATGCCGCCATAATTCTCGATCCCCGGAAGAATGCCATCCAACCCGCTCCATGGCGTGGCGTTCTCGCCATCGATCGTGTTCGGCGTCTGAAACCACGAGCGGCTGTAACCCAGGTCCAGGTGAATGGAATCTACGTGATTCAGTTGATAATCCACCCGATCAAACAGGTTCTCTTCGTTGCCCTTGTCATGCAGCACGGTGAATTCTGGGGGATCAAGGAAGCGACCCGTGTTCAAACCATTTGCGGAGATGAAGTTTCCCCAATTCTTGCCCCCATAGGCCATCTCGGCCGCGAGGTTGGACGTTCCAAACGATCCATAGGAAGCGGTCACGCTGCCATGAGGAGAAGTTACGCCGAGTCCTGAGCGTGTAGTCGCAACGATCACCACGCTCGTCTTGCCGCCAAATTCGGCCGGCGGCGCACCGGAGATCACCTCCATCGACTCAACCGCGTCGAGAGGAAGCTGATTGGAGAACACCTTGCTTTGCTGGTCCGTGATCGGCTGGCCGTCGACCGAGAATGAATTCTCCGCGTGATCGCCGAGCCCGTGGAACAGCCCGTTGGAGTCGGCGGCTATGCCCGGAGTGGCGAGTGTAACCTCCGAACTGAGCGCCGATGTCGTGCTCTCCAAAGGAATCTTCTGAAATAAGTTCCTGTCTACGTCGGTGTGGAAGGTCGAGTCGTTCTCCAGCAAGTCGGTAGCCGGAGCCTCTACTGTCACTGACGTGCTTGAACCGGACACCTGGAGGCTGACTTTAACGCTGACCGGCACCACGGAACGGACCTCCACGTCTCGTCCACTTTGCGCGAACCCGGTCGCGGTCACCGTCATGTGATATGGATTAAACGGGACGTTCGGGATGGTGAACGCTCCAGCTTTGTCGGTCCTGGTCGATCGATCGAACTGGCTAACGGGGTTATGAATCTCGACGGTCGCGTTAGGCACTACCGCGCCGCTAGGGTCTACTACAGTGCCGTTGATCGAGCCTGAAGTCCCGGCCGACTGAGCGAACATGTAAAGCCCGAGAGACAAAAATAGAGATGAAAATAGAACCACCACAAAAGTCGCACGCAGCGACTTCGCGCTTATAACTTGCATGATTTCCTCCAAGGAATTGGTCGAAAAAGATCAACAACACGGTTCGCTCAAAAATGAACCGGGCGCTTTACTCAACGGAAATTTTTGATCTTTAGACCACCGGAGGCGGGCGAACGGATAAAGCAAAAGCTACAAGGCGCTGCTTCGCGCTGCTTCCCTGGGGCCGGAAAACAGGCGAACGATAATAGACGAGCTTCGGCGCTGGAGCTGAGTGCCGGGGCGCGGCCGAATGCGCCGCGACGCAAATCTGGCAAGAGGACGATTCATCTTGACTCGAATGCCGATGGACAGCAAACTCGAACGCCGACCAAATTGTCAGCGCCAGCGCCACCCAGGCAATCTGTCTAGTGAGCGACCGCATTCTTCCCCACGATGCTAGTCCGCATTATAACGAAACTCACATGCGAAACCAGCCACGCCCAGCATAACGGTTAAGGCGAATTGTCATGCTGGGAGGAAAACGAGTCGCATATTCACCTTCGCATCCGATTCAGGCATCCCCACAAACGGACGAAACTCGAATGTCGCATTGCTCATCCCAAGGCCAAGAAAACAAACCTCCGCACACAGATTTCACCTGCGCTGCCAGCGCCAGCCCGTCCGCAGAATGATCGTGCGAAAATCCCTTGTACTCCCCGCCCAAGATCGTTACGCGGCTTGGCAACAAAAGCCTGCCCCAAAACCTTCAAACTGAAAAACGAAAAAAAGAGAGCAAAAACCAAACCCGGAAATTCCTCACAATCATGTCCTCACCATGATCAGCCCGCAAAAATCCCAGCCGCCATTGTGTTAGTTTAATAAGCAGTTGCTTTGATAAACAGCTACCTTGATAAGCAAGCGCGCGACAACGGTGTGAAGACTTGCGTCAATGAACGGCTGCTTGAACTAGCAATTGCTGAATGAACAATTGCGTGATGAACAATTGCCGTGAACGAATACTTGCTTGAATAAGCCGGGCCCGTAGCTCAGCGGTTAGAGCATCGGACTCATAATCCGTTGGTCCCAGGTTCGAATCCTGGCGGGCCCACCATTCATGTTTCACCTTTCGATTATTTGCTGGAATCTTCTTCTCGAGGAAAATAACCGGATGCACAAAATTGCTGCGGTCGCGGTATGTCTACTTGCTGCGGGGATGTTCTTGCAGAGTTCATGGGCACAACAAACTTCGACGACGAATTCACAATCTTCCACTTCTTCTACGGCCAAGGCTCCGGCTTCCACGACGAAGCGGACGGGGACTACTTCCAAGAGTGCGGCTCCGCTTGCGCTCACCACTCAAAAAGACAAGTTCAGTTATTCGCTGGGAATGAAGATGGGCGAGAACATGCGCAAGCAATCGGTGGCGGTGGATCCGGCGATCTTCGAGCGCGGTTTGAAAGATGGACTCGGGGGCGGCAAGACGCTGATCACCGACGAAGAGGCGCAGGCTGCGATCATGGAGATGCAGAAAGAAATGCGCGACAAGATGCAGGCCAAGATGAAAGAAGAGGGCGAGGACAACAAGAAAGCGGGAGACGCTTTTCTGGCGGCGAACAAAAGCAAGGACGGTGTGGTCGCGCTGCCCAGCGGCTTGCAGTACAAAATTCTGAAAGAAGGAACGGGAGCAAAACCTACCCCGAGTGACACAGTCGAGTGCAACTATCGCGGCACTCTGATCAATGGCACGGAGTTTGATAGTTCGTACAAACGCGGCCAGCCAGCCACTTTTCCCGTGGGCGGCGTGATCAAGGGATGGACGGAGGCGTTGCAATTGATGCCTGTGGGATCGAAGTGGCAGTTGTTTATCCCTCCTGATCTGGCTTATGGCGAGCGCGGAGCGGGCGCGGATATTGGTCCGGATGAGACTTTGATTTTTGACGTGGAGTTGCTTTCGATCAAGAGCAAGGAGAAAACGCCCGACGCTTCGAAGGAACCGGAGAAGAAGTAACGGCGGTAATGCGGAGCCTTTGAGGCCTGTGGTTCCCAGCTTTGCAACGGAAGCAAAGCCGGGGCAGCCTTATACCTATACGGCGGAGGCCTGCACTCTTGGAGGATTCTCACGCATGGATGGCATGTCTCCCCGCGCACGCCTGACCACATCGGAATCCTGATGCAGGTAATCATCCCGGCGCTGGCGTGCCTCGTTGTTGGCGTTTGGTGGACGAGACGCTCCGCCGCGCTAAAGGCTGCCGCCGCGAATGTTGCTCGGAGCACGCTGGGTCAGCCGATGCACCCACTGCCCGAATCCTCCGATGTCGTACTTCACGCGAAACAATACCGCGCGAGCACCGTGGATCAGCATGCGACGCAGATAGACGTTGCCGCGCTTGCTGATGCCGTACAGTTTCTGCTTGCCTCCGGTGGAGTATTGTCGGGGCACGACCCCAACCCAAGCCGCGAAGTCGCGTCCGCGACGAAAGGCAGAGCCATTGCCGATGGCGGCCACCGTGGCGGTGGAGACCAGCGGGCCGAAGCCTGGGATCTGGCGGAGTTGCCGGCAGCGGGCGTCCTCATTACTTATGCGTTCAATCTGGTCGGTGATCGCCTCGACGTCGGTCTCGATCTGTTTCCACTCTTGCCACATGCGATCGAGTAGCCAGCGCAGACGCGGGCTCAGATTCTGTTCGGCGTCTTCGATCACAGCGGGCAGGTTCTTGCGCAGGTGGATGGGCTGGGCCGCAAAGGTGATGCCGCGCTCTAGCAGGAATCCACGAATCTCGTTGATCAACGCGGTACGACGCTGCACCAGCCGATCTCGCACCCGGTGCATGGCTTGCCAGTCGAGTTGCTCCTGCGTCTTGAGCTGGGCAAAGCGCATGTTCTGCTTGGTCACGGCTTCGGCGATGGCTTCGGCATCGAGGAAGTCGTTCTTGTTCGACTTCCGATACGGTTTGACGAACTGGGCCGGGAGCAGTCGCACCTGGTGTCCCTGCTCCCGCAGCATCGCTCCCAAAAAGTGCGATCCGGCACATGCCTCTAACCCGATTAAAGACGAGGGCAGACTCGCGGTGTAGGCCAGCAGTTGCGACCGTGAGAACTTTTTACGCAGCAGAATCTTGTTGCGCTCCCCCAATGCAACAAGGTGAAAGGTGGTCTTGCCCAAATCGATGCCGATCGATGCGATTTGCATAGCGATGATCCTCCTTATTATTTGAACAGCCGAGTCGTAATCCTACCCGGCGGCGGACCATCTCATTAATCCCCATAGCGCTTATTGAGAGCAGTCTGGCGTTTGCTGGGTGTGACATCGTGCGAATCCCGAGCGGTCACGAGCTTCTCAATCCCCATTCAGCATAGAAGATAATTGTGGACGTGTCCCTGGTGACTCGTACACACTCGTCGAATCGGCTAAGCGCCGGCAACCCCTCAGGAGGACGCTAATCGTGACGAATCATACGTATCGATCTCAAAGCCCAAATTTTCATAAAGATCTGAGCGAGTTTTGGTCCGCCCATCTGGGCCTGACCCTCGTCACCGTCTCATTGGCCGTTATCATTTTCGTCATAACACCTCTTCGCGAGGCGGGCCTTCCCGGTCGCCTTTTCTTCGACCTGGTGGTGGTCACGCTGATGATTTTCGGAGCCCTGGTCGTAGACCAGAGTCGTATGGCCAAAGCCTCCGCCATCACCGTCGTCTTGGTCTCCGCGACGGTGCTGGGGGCCGGTCGCGTCCATCCGACACCGTTTCTTCATCTATTGGGCAGCGCTCTCGTAATCGTTACCCTACTTCTGTACGTCCGCATCGTCTTGCTCGTGATGTTCGGCAAAGGCCCGATAACCTGGAGCCGCATCCAGGGTGGCGTATGCGTGTATATGCTTATTGGGATGGCTTGGGCGTCGGCCTTTCAGTTCCTTGAGCAACTACACCCGGGTTCCTTCTACTTCGCTTCTGCGCCGACGGACATCGACCAACTCACGTCTAAACTTACCTATTTCAGTTTTGCCACGCTGACCACCGTCGGTAGCACAATCGCACCGCTGGATCCGTTCGCCCGCTCGCTCACCATCGCTGAGGCCATCGTCGGCCAGCTTTTCCCCGCGACGCTCATCGGCGCCCTCGTGGCTATGGCCATGCAGTCTCGCACAAAGTCCTGACGCGCCCCAGAAACCATCCATCCCGGCCTTGTCGCTCAATGCCGTGCCCGAAATTCGCCCCGCTTGAGTGCGGCAACTACGAACCTCACCAGCAACGCGGCGCAAAACCAGGAGTGAATCTGGAACGCGTGCCGCATTGCGAGGTAACCGAACAGCACGCCAAAGAGAATAAGCCCGAAACTATGGGTTGCGGTTGAAGCCAATCCATGCCCGCCATATTGTGCTTTCTCGAGTGATGACAGGTGAAACGGTCATTATCTTGACAGTAAGCTCAGGGTCACGGGGATGCAGCTTATGCCCACGAAACGTATACAACAGGTGCACGGGTCCCAAAAGCAAGATAACCGTCGCACTCGCTGCAATGAACACGGAGGGTTTCACGATTTATCCCCAAGCCTCGACCGCCTTTTAAGGAGTGGATTATCCCATATTCCGAAATCGACCCGACCGCGATGATTGGCGGTGAGTCGCCATAACGCTCATTGAGGAGTTTTGAGCCGGATTGCCTCTTCTCGTCACTTGAATGGAGGCTAGTGGTCGTGAGGATTGGCCATCACTTCAGCAGATGAATGTTTAACAAGTAGATGACGCTTCCCAAAAGCGTAAGCAGTGTAAGAGACCCAACAACGACTCGGAAGACGCCTCGTGATCCCGGATTCCGATGAGCTACTGCCGCTCTGTATTTCTCTATCCATGCCTGTTCGCCAGGGTCCAACGACGACTGAATAACCGTCCGCAGCCTGTGCTGATCGCCTTCCGCTAGCGCAACGAACCGGAACGGCTGCCGGGTCGTGGAAACAGGACTCAACATCTCCGCGGCGCCCAGCACCGGCCCAGTCTGAGTCAAGAACATCAACTTGATCCGGGAACCTCGATCCAGCATGTTCGACATGCTCAGCAAGCCCCCGGTAAGAGAAAGGGTCTCCAACTTGCCGCGGTGGCGGCGTCCGTCCGGCAACCGAAGGACGGCAGGCATGATATCTGTCAGCTGTACGCGCGGGCTGCGCCAATTCGCGTGCGATTGGGGGAGGTAAGTCATGTGCCAAGGCGAGTATCGCGCCGGAGAGCTAAGGCCAGAAGATTACGGAAGGGCTGGCGGAGCGCAAGTTACCAAGTCCAGCGTGGTTTCTGCTCCCATGCATTCATTCGCCGGTTCGCGCATCCCACACCGGAGTTCCCTTGGCGCCACGCCCCGTGTCGAGACCAGCTTGAGGTCCTTGCCTCCCACCCATCGAAAAGATGGGTGGGGCAACCTCAGTCGTGGTGGTGTCCGCTGGGGGCGGCAAACGTGGGCGGGCCCGCCGCTTCGCGCGTGTTCGGAATGACAAAATTTGGAGTTATTCCGCGCGGCGTAAAGTCTTGCAGTTAATCACCTTGGAACATTCGGGTGCGAATCGTTGACACTGGTTTGCTACGGGAGTAGCGTGGCTTCAATTGCTGGGGAGTCGCACTTACATCAAATAAGGAGACGCACCATGTCGTGCCGACTTCTGTGCACGGTGGTCCTTTCTTGTCTGTTCTTCTCTGCGGCGTTGGCGCAGGATCCCACAAAAGTTGCGCCCAAACACTACCGGCTGCTGTTCGAGAACGAACGGGTGCAGGTGGTGAGTGTGCATTATGGTCCGCATGAGAAGTCGGAGATGCATGAACATCCGGGCGGTGTGGTGGTGATTGTTACGGGCGGGCACCTCAAATTCACGGACCAGAATGGCAAGGTCACCGACGTCTATGCCAAGGCTGGTGAGGCACGCTGGTTTCCGCCGTTTAAACATAAAGTCGAGAATGTGGGGGATGAGCCTTACAACGCGGTTTATGTTGGGCTGAAGGGAAAGGTTACGGAGGTTGGGAAGAATTTGGAGCCGGGCTCTTTGGTTAGTGATTCGGAGTTGGCTCGGGTTTTCGCGATGTCTGCGGGTTCGCGCTGAGGCTGCCTCGCTTCGCTCGGCGGGCGGACCCTTCGACTTCGCTCAGGGCAGGCTGCGTCCGCCGCTCCATGGTACGTCTCTCCATCGAATGTCCCTTTATAATTAAATCCGGTAGAAATTTCTTATTGAAGGAAGGGTATGGCGCACACTGTGTTTTGCGTGAAGTTGAAGCGGGAGTTGCCGGGGCTGGATGAGCCTCCGTTTGATAATGAGTTGGGGAAGAAGGTGTATGACAACGTCTCGCAGGAAGCGTGGCGGATGTGGACGGAGCATTGCAAGATGCTGCTGAATGAGTACCGGCTGAATCCGGCGCGGCGCGAGGATCAGGAAGTGATTGTGAAGCAGTTGGAGATGTATTTCTTTGGCGAGGGTTCGGCGGTGCCGAAGGAGTATGTGCCGCCGGCGAGCTAGGGCCTGCTCCACACTGCAGCCCACCCTAAAATCGCACAGTACGAGATTTTAGGATGGGGCACCCTTAGGAGTGCCCGCTCCACACGAAAAACCACCCGTTGTTACTTCGCGGATTCCTTTCTGGTCCAGCGGTCTACCCAGTCGTTTACGGTTTTGTACCAGAGCTGGGAGTTTTGCGGCTTCAGGACCCAGTGGCCTTCATCGGGGAAGTAGAGCATTTCCGACGGGACGCCTTCCATTTGCAGGGTGGTGAAGAGCTGGAGGCCTTCGCTCACGTCGAGGCGGTAATCGCGCTGGCCGTGGATTACAAGCGTGGGCGTCTTGAAATTTTTCGCGTATTCATGCGGGGACCATTTGCGATACATCTCGCGGTTGTCGTAGGGAGTGCCTTTGAACTCCCAGTCGTTGAACCAGAGTTCCTCGGTGGTGCCCCAGGCGGATTCGGCGTTGAACATGCCGTCGTGCGTAACGATGCACTTGAAGCGGTCGGTGTGGCCGAGCACCCAGTTGGCCATGTATCCGCCGTAGCTGGCGCCCAGCGCGCATTCGCGGTCTTTGTCGATGAACGGGTAAGTTTTCTCCGCATAGTCGAGGCCCTTCATCAGGTCTTCAAACGGAGCGCCGCCCCAGTCGCCGTTGATGGCGTCGATGAACTTCTGCCCGTAGCCGGTCGAGCCGTGGAAGTTGATCATGATGACGACGTAGCCATTCGCGGCGAACAGTTCGGGATTCCAGCGGAAGGACCAGTCGTCTCCCCATGCGCCTTGTGGTCCGCCGTGGATGAGGAACTTGACGGGATATTTCTTGCTGGGGTCGAAGTTGGGTGGCTTGACCAGGAAGCCTTCGACCTTGTCGCCGTGCGCGCCGGTGAACCAGAAGGATTCGAGTGGGGACATTGACACCTGCGACAATACGGCGTTGTTCGCATGAGTAAGAGTAACTGATGAGTCGCGGCTCAACGGAAATTGCGCAGACCCGGTCCGGTCGGACACACCTTTCTCCGTAGTCTCACAGATGGAGGGAGCATAAGAACATGAGTCGATCCCCAGCCAGTGAATCTCGGTAGGGCGCTGAATAGACATGCTAGTGAACAACAGCGCTTCACTCGGAGCCGATACGGCCAGGTCATCATTGAACCCGCGTGACAGCTCAAGAATGTCGCTGTCGGCGTGGTAACCGGGAGTTTTTTTCCAGTTTGCGCCGTCCAGCATTTTTTGATAGATCCAAGACTCGCCTGCGTTTTCGGCAACGAAATAGATTGAGGACGAGCGCGGGCCCCAGGCGAAATCTCCTACCCACCGATCGAAATTCTCAGTCAGATTCTTCTTCTCGCCCGTCTTGCGGTCATACAGCATCAACCGGAAGCGGTCGCTCTCGTAGCCCGGACGCTGCTGGGCACGGTAGGCGATGTAGCGGCCATCGGGCGAATAGAGCGGGGTCGAGTCGCTGGCGGGATTGTCGGCGGTGATGTTCTTCGCCGTGCCTCCGCTGACCGGGACAATCCAGAGATCGTTGTTGGTGGAAGCGGCGGGGTTCTTGTCGTGATTCGAGGTGTAGCAGATTTCCTTGCCCGTCGGGGGAGAAGGCGTAGTCATCCTGGCCGCCGAGAGAGAAGACGGGGGCGTCGTAGTCGCCGGGGGTCAGGTCGGTGTAGCGGATCGAGGCGGGGACGGAAACGGCTCCCCTTCTCACTGTGGCGGGCAAAAGGGAGTTTACGACAAACAGATGGGTGCGCTTCCCCTCCTTGTACGCATTCCAGTGACGATAAAGGAGGTGGTCAAATATCTGCGCCTTGACCTTCGACTTGTTCGCCTCCTCGATCTTTCCTGAGTTGCAGGAGTCCTCAAAGGGCCCATAGCACTCCGGATACACATCCGAGGTGAAGACAATGTTCTCGCCATCTGGCGACCAGAGCTCACCGCCGGCTTCCGCGGCGAAAGACGTAAGCTTCGCCTTCGCGGTTACGTTGCCACCTGCACCGTTAAATTCGGCGATCCAAACCTGAGACCCTCCCTCCTTCGTTGACAAAAACGCAAACCGCTTCCCATCCGGCGACCAGCGCGGGCGGTCGGCATCCTGATCGGAGATGATTTCTTTTTCCCTGCCGCCGGCTGTGGGGACGATCCAGATGTGCGGCGTTTTCGTGTTGGCGGCTAGATCGACATCGACCACGCTGAAGATTACCCATTTGCCGTCGGGGGAGACTTGGGGCTCGCCGACGCGCTTGAGCTGCATCATGTCTTCGAAGGTGAAGGGGTGCTTGGCTTGGGCTGGGGCGAGCGCGGAGACGACTAGCGTGGCGACAGCAAACAGCAGATTCCTCACCCGCGCTCCGCGCGCGTTCGGAATGACAAAGTGTGTGGAGTGCATTATGAAACCTCACAGGGCAAACGGATGAGTGTACCACCGGGCGGTGGGTCCTCACTCTTCCCAAGGATTGATTAGGCGAAGGCCGCAGTCCTCAAAATCTGCGACATTGCGGGTGGCGAGCGCGGCGTGATGAGTTCTGGTGATGGCGGCGATTTGGCCGTCCATTTCGGCCATAGGCCGGCCTTGTGCACGGCGCGCGGCGGCGATTTCGGCGAAGGCTTGAGCGGCCGCCTCATCGAAGGGGAGAATGCGGTTGCGAAAATCGACCACGAATACCGCCTCCGCTTCGGCCTTCAACCGGTCGCGGCGCTTCCCCTTCGGGAGAAGTGCAACGCCGTAAAGAATTTCGGCCATGGTAATGGTGGTTGTGAAAACCTCACCGCTGATGCGCGACTCCGTGAGCCATTGCAATACGCGAGGCGAGGGCACTGGCTGCATAGCTTCGGAAATGACATTGGTGTCCAGGATAATCATCCCGATTCGCTGGTCATCGGATTCCCGGGTCGCGAATGGGGCCGCGGGGAGGGATTTTCAGAATGACTCCGCCGAGCGGGGCAAAGCGGCGGCGGATTGCTTCTCCGATATTAACCGATTCGGCATCCGCCCGCGCCAACCCGACTTCCAGCAACTCGCGCGCTTCCTGCTCCATGGAGCGGCCATTGCGGGCGGCGCGGAGGCGAAGGCGGCGCTTCGTGCTTTCCGGCAGCTTGCGGATGGTGATGCTGGCCATGCAATCAATGATAGCATTGATTGCGTTGATTGCATACTTGCCGATATTCTGAGTCTTAGCGTGGGTTTGTCTTGCCAACGGAGCTGATTCCGCCTTCGCTTCGCTCGGCGGGACGGACGAAGGCCTCCGTCGCCACACAGATCAAATTTTTTCCCTGCGCCAACCCTTTTGGGTAGATGGCAATCCAAGTAAACGGCAGAACTGCAGCACCCTACCCCCGGCTTCACTGAGCGGAGAGGAGTCGGGGGAGGGTCGCCGCGGTACTCTCACTGAAAATTCGCTTAAAATAAGAGAATGAACTGGCTTCGTGGGGTTTTTCTGTCGCTGGCTGTGGTGGCGGCGTGCGCCGCTTTGCCTCCTTGTGTGTTTGGGCAGGAAGGGCCGCTAGAGAGTGATCAACCGAAGGGCATCACGCCGGAAGAGGTCATTACACGGTTTGCAGCGCGGGAGAAATTATTTAAAGAGGCGCGGGAGAACTATACCTACCGTCAAGATATCAAGGTCGCGACGCTCGATGGAAAAACGGTGACCGGCGAGTATCACGAAGTGTTCGACGTGCTCTATGACGACAAGGGGCATCGGATGGAAAACGTGGTTTTCGCGCCGCAGTCGACGCTGGACCAGGGAGGGTTGCTGCTGGATGAGGGCGACATTCAGGACTTTCGCAACCGGTTGCCTTTCGTGCTGACCACCGACGAGATTCCGGAATACAACATTCTCTATGTGGGGCAGCAGCAGGAAGACGAAGTGCACTGCTACGTGTTCGATATCGCGCCAAAACAGATTGTTGGGAAGAAGCGGTATTTTCAGGGGCGCATCTGGGTGGATGATCACGATTTTCAGATCGTGAAGACTTATGGGCAGGCGGTGCCGGAGATTCGTGACACGAAGAAGAGAGGCAAAGTAGAGCACCTTTATCCGAAATTCACGACCTGGCGGCAACAGATCGATGGCCAGTACTGGTTCCCCACCTATACGCGTGCCGACGACGTCTTACATTTCAACACAGGCGATATTCACGTTCGTGAGATCTTGAAGTATGAGGATTACAAGCGGTTCGGATCGAGCGTAAAGATTTTGTATAACGGGCAGGAAGTTCCGAAGGCGGACCAGAAGGATCAGAAGCCGCCGGACAATCAGGCGCCGCAGCAGAAGAATCCGCAGTAGCCAAGGTTCAGAGTTTCAGTAGAAAAGATATTTTCGCCACTTGTCATCGCTTCGTCCCATGAGGCGCATGATGTGGCGGCTAGTGTGGAGATTGAAGGCGCGGGGTTCGCGCATCAGCTTCATGCCGGCTTCGGTGGGCGACTGGTTGCCTTTGCGGCGGTTGCAGGTGTGGCAGCAGGCTACCAGGTTTTCCCAGGTGGACGAGCCTCCGCGGGAGCGGGGGATCACGTGGTCAAGGGTGAGTTCGCCTGAAGGCAGCACCGTGGCGCAGTACTGGCAGGTGTTGCGATCGCGCAGCAAAATATTCTTGCGGGACAGAGCGCGGCTCTGGTGCGGAATGCGGCGGTACTCCAGCAGACGGATCACCGAGGGCACGCGCATGGCCACGCGGGCGGCGTGCAGGAAGTGGCCGTTCTCTTCTTCGGTCATGGCTACGCCCTTGAGCACCAGAACCAGTGCGCGGCGGGCGGCGCAGACGTTGATGGGCTCGTAGGAGGCGTTTAAGACGAGCACCGGAGAGTGCAGGGCTTGGCCGTCGCCATCGCGGTGCACCGTCATCCCGGCGAACAGGTTGGCGGCGTGACGCCCGGCAAATCCTCCATCGGCTTCGCTTCGTACTGACATGACGCTTTGTTCTTCTCCCTGCTTACTACCTCCAACTCTATTTACTATGCCATCGGCTTGAACCATCCGCAGCGTTACTGCGGACTATAGCTTAGATGCCTGATGCTTGAGCCATGGCAATTCCCTGCTCGTCTTCGATATCGGCAGCTACTGGGTGAATCTCTATCTGCGACTCGGCGATCTTCAGGGTGCGGGCTACGGTCGCGACCCAAACTCTGCTTGCCCCCGCGCGGCGCAGGACGCGGGCGCACTCCGATGCCGTTGCGCCGGTGGTGAAAACATCGTCTACGACCAAAATTTCGCGGCCTTTCACGGCGTCGGCCTGAGTAACGGCAAATGCACCGCGAACATTCTCGCGGCGCTGATGCCTGGTAAGGCCCGTTTGCGATACGGTTTCTCGCCTCCGGTCGAGCAGTTCCGGCTTGAGCAGTAGACGTCCGCGGCCGATTTTTACGGCGGCCTCGGCAATCAACTGCGCGTGGTTGAACTCGCGTTGCCGCAGTTTTTTGCGAAACAGCGGGACAGGAATTACCGCGATTTCTTCCTCTGCAAAATCAGGTTCGATTCTGACAATTGCTTCGGCCAGCATGCGTCCTAAAACATTGCCGGCGGGACGGACCGCGCCATATTTCAAGAGATGAACGAGTTCGCGCAGAGCGCCTTCATAGCTGCCATAGGCCACGGCGCGCTCAAACGGTTGCTCGACGCGCTGGCACAATCCGCAGCGGATCTGATCTTCCCCGAGCGCCTTTGCGATGCGGGCAGAAGGCACACGTTCGCCGCAGACGGCGCAAATTCCGCCTGCAATTGGAACCATGCTTTCGAGACATGCACGGCACACGGGAAGACGCGATACTCTCGTCAGCGGCTCGCCGCATATGCGGCAATCGGAAGGGAAAAGTACAGCGAAAATGCCTGCCTTTACACCCGTGGCGAAGCGATTTGGCCAGGATTGAGTGCTGAAGGAAGCAATAAAGGGCCGTGCCACTGCGATGTTGGCCTCGACGGCCCGAATTCGGTCTCCACTACTGCTGAAGACGGCCTCCGTGGTGCCCGCCAGAATCAAGATCCTGCGCGGAGCTTGCTGCAGCCAGTATAACGGTGCCCGAGGGCTCTAGGCAACGTTGCGGGTGGTGCGGGAACCTGTGGCGGAAACGGGAGGCTTGCTGATGGCCTCCGACAAACGGTCCCGTACCGGCATGAAAATCAAGCGATAATCTCTGCGGAAACACTCGGCGCAACGCACCGGGCGCAAAAGAAACAGCGGGAGGATATAGAGTTCGATGAAGGTGCGGCGGCGGGAGCGAAAACCGATATCGCCGCCGCAGTCGTCGCAGTGAAATTCGAAATACCGCTGGAACCAGACTTGGTCGGGGGAGCTTTTACTCACACTGCACCTCGAGGAACCCAAAATACGAAGAGGCGGAATTGACCGGTTAGGTGTAGTTTACGCTGCTTGGGAAGGGCGGGCAAATCGGTTAGCTGGTTCCAAGGAATCTTCTTTGCGGGGGAGATCCCTCGCCCCGCTGGTGAAACTGTGGGCTTCGGGATGAACGCCCTTCAATCTTGTCCCTCCCACTTGTAAAGTAAGGCTCTCGCGTGCTAACGTGCGCCGTTCCTGTGTTTTGCCTGTAAGTAGACATCTGGGATTCATCCCTTGCGAGGATTTCATTCATGAGTACGGTCGCCCCACCTCCTGTGAAGAAACATGTTCCCTACGTTCCCGAAAATATGGAGATGAAGGAGTTCACCTTCCGCGCGTTGCTCATCGGCTTGGTGATGACGGCGATTCTGGGATCAGCGAACGCCTATCTGGGACTGAAGGCGGGTATGACGATCGCGGCGACTTATCCAGCGGCGGTGATTGGTATGGCGCTGCTGCGGTTGATGAAAGGATCGCTGCTGGAAGAGAACATTGCGCGAACTGTGGGCTCGATTGGGGAGTCGGTGGCGGCGGGAGCTGTGTTTACGATTCCGGCTTTTGTGATGGCTGGATTATGGACCGGACTCGGAGGCCACTACTGGCAATCGGTGGCCTTGATGGTGATCGGCGGAACCCTGGGGATTTTGTTTGTAACGCTGCTGCGACGAGTGATGGTCGAGGATCCGGAGTTGCCTTATCCCGAATCCGTGGCGGCGTCGCAGATTCACAAGGCCGGACAGCAGGGATCGAAGGCCGCGAAAATTCTGTTCGCGAACATGGGCTTTGGCGGGTTTGTGTATTTGCTTGGAGCGGTGAATGTGTTTTCGGCGAACAACACCTTTCCGGTCAACATCAGTGCACTGGGAAAGAAGCTGCTGCTAAGAACCGGAACGAATCCGAACGTCACGACAACAATCACCGGAGGAGCAACCTTATTCACCGGCCCGGACGTGAGTCCGGCGTATCTCGGAGTCGGCTATATCATCGGGCCGCGACTGGCGTCGCTGAATTTTGCCGGAGGATTGCTGGCTTGGGGTCTCCTGGTTCCACTGCTAACGTTCACCGTCGGCCCTTATATTCAGGCCGCACAACCGGCGGGACACACTCTTTCGTGGGCGCTGCTGGCAGGAGCAATCTACTACTCAGTGGTGCGCCCGATTGCGGTCGGTGGCATGCTCGTGGGCGCGGTCTACACGTTGTTCAAAATGCGCAAGCAACTTGCCGTTGGCATGGGACGAGCGGTCTCTGATCTGAAGAAATCCGCAGCCGCGCATGCGGTCACCAACCGCACCGAACGCGACCTGCCGTCAAAAGTCGTATTCGCAGGAGTAGCGCTCGTATTTGTGGCCATGCTCGTGCTGTATTACTACTTCATAGGCGGTGCGGGTGGACTGAGCGAATCGAAAATCTTGTCGGGTTCTCTGGTGGCAGCGGGCATCATGATCGTTGTTGGATTTTTCTTTGCCGCGGTGTCGGGAAATCTTGTCGGGTTGATTGGGTCGTCGAACAATCCTGTGTCTGGGCTGACTCTGTGCACCTTGGTGATCGCCGCGCTGCTGATGGTGGCGCTGGGAGTTTCGGGAACCGGCGGCGTGGCCGCCGTGCTGGGAGTGGCGGCGGTGATTTGCGTATCGTCTGCGGTTGCAGGCGAGATGTTGCAGGATTTGAAAGTGGGACACATTTTGGGTGGGACCCCGGCGAAGATGCAGATCGGGGATTTATGCGGCATTGTGGTGGCCTCGCTGGTGCTGTTCTTCCCACTGGCGTATCTCGACAAGGCGTATCACTTCGGCAGCAACGCGTTGCCGGCGCCGCAGGCCGGTTTAATGGCGATGCTTTCGCAGGGAATTGTAGGCGGAAATATGGCGTGGCCGCTGGTAGTGGTTGGAATTGTGCTGGGCATCGCCATGATCATGATCGAAGTAAAGAGTGTGATGCTGTTCTCGGTCGGTATGTATCTGCCGCTGGGGACGACATTCGCAATTTTTGTGGGTGGCATCATCCGCTGGGCGACCGATAAGTTGCGCGACCGCCGCGGTTACAACGACGCGCAAAAAGCGCGCGTGGAAAATGCCGGAGTGCTTACGGCGTCCGGGCTGATTGCGGGAGAGGCGTTGTGCGGACTCGTGATTGCAGGACTGGTGGGATCCGGGAAGGATGTAACCCTGGTGCATTGGACGCCGTCGATCTGGGCTGCTCTGGCAGCAATGGCTGTACTGGTGTTTGCGATGATCCGCGTGCCGCTGGGCAATGCGGGAAGTCCGGATGAGCCCGCGCCGCCGACGGCGATTATGTAATTGCTATTCGTGCAAGTACGCGAGGGCCAACGCTTCCGTTGCGGACCGTTAAGTTTTTCTCCCTCTGAAGGATTTCCGTGTCGATCAGGGAAAACATCGCCTCGATTCAAGAGCGGATCGCAGCAGCTGCGCGGCGGACGGGGCGTCGTGCTGATGAGATCGCTTTGATGGCGGTTACGAAGACTCAGACTCCCGAGCGCATCAGGGAAGCGTATGCTGCCGGTCATCGCTTGCTTGGGGAGAATCGCGTTCAGGAATTTTCCGGGAAGATCGATCTTCTTCGTGATCTGCGCGATGCGGCGTGGCACATGATTGGGCACTTGCAGACGAATAAGGCGGGCAAGGCGGCGGAGTTGTTTAGCGCAGTGGATTCGGTCGACTCCCTGAAAGTGGCTGAAAAACTTGACGGGGCGGCGCGGAGTTTTGGGAAGAAACTGGAAGTGCTGATTGAGGTTAATGTCGGCGGCGAGGCTGCAAAGAGCGGGGTCGCGATGGATTCTCCGGCGCTTGAGGATTTGTTAGTTGCTGCGCCACGTCTGGAGGGGTTGCACATTCGCGGACTGATGACGGTGCCTCCGTTCACTGAGAATGCGGAAGGTGCGCGGGTTTACTTCCGCCGGCTGCGCGAGTTGCGGAATTCGATTGCTGCTCGCAAGCTGCCGGGAATTGGGATGGATGTGCTTTCCATGGGTATGTCGCACGATTTTGAAGTGGCGATTGAAGAGGGGTCCACTTGCGTGCGGATTGGGACGGCTATCTTTGGGGAACGACCGAGAGCTTAACCGCGGAGGACACGGAGGAACACGGGTTGTGAGAATTCTGGATTCGGCGTGCGCCACAATTTTATTTCTTGTCGCACTAGTGGACGGTTTGATGGTGCCTCGGACTTATACGGGGAGAATTTGGATTTTCGGGACAGGGTTGGCTTTGCTTTTTACTGCGATGTTGAATCTGTTACGGATTCGGAATGATGCGTCCGTGCGACATCTAAAGACAGTTTGCATTGTTGCCAATGTATCGATGTTGGTCGTTGCGTCGGGGCTGATGGCCAGCATTGGGAAGGCACGGACGTTGCAACATCTGCAAATTCCGCTTATCGCTCTTCTGCTCCTGGGTGAAACTGGGTTTTCTCTGAGGAAGAGATTTTGATTCCCGTCGAAGAGTCCGCTCGGAGCGTTTCGTTTGCCGTTAGAGTTCATCCGCGGGCGAAGAAGAATGCCATCACTGGCCAAGTGGGAGACGCGTTGAAACTCTCGCTTACTGCACCGCCAGTGGAGGGTAAGGCAAACGAGGCATGCATTGATTTTTTCGCAAAGCTTTTGAAGGTGCCACGATCTTCCGTTAGTATTGCCTCCGGCCAGACGAGCCGCAGGAAAGTAATTCGCGTGACTGGACTGTCCGTGGATGAAATCCGGAAGCGTATTGGGATGTAGTTACCCGGTAGCGGGCAGAGTCGCGGGCGAGGGCGCCCGCACCACATTGGCCAGGAGAAATCTTTGAGCTTTGTCGAACGCTTTCATGAAATTCGCACTGGCTTCGAACGGCCTTTCTGGGTTGCGAACATCAGCGAAATCTTTGAGCGGCTTGCTTACTACGGGGCGTTTGCTTCGCTTGCGCTCTATCTGCAGGAGCGGCTGAATTTTTCTACCGAGCAGACGGGAACGCTGACCGGAATCTTTGGTGGAATGGTTTGGTTTCTCGCCATCTTTGGTGGGGCAACTGCCGATCGATTGGGGTTTCGGCGCGCTCTGTCGATCGCTTATCTCATTTTGGCCGTCGCTTATTTTCTGATTGGTTCGATTGGTGCTCCTTGGCTGGCGCCGGTCCGGAATGCGGTACCGCTTGGTTTGTTTGTTGGATTCATCCTGATTCTTCCCGCGCTTGGAATCTCGTTGGTGAAACCTTGTGTGGTTGGCACTACGGCGCGGGCCTCCAAGGAAAACGTACGTTCGATCGGCTATTCGATTTACTACACGCTGGTGAATATTGGCGGAGCGGCTGGGCCGCTGTATGCGTCGTGGGCGCACCGGCATTTGGGAGTGGAGAGTGTTTATCGAGTCGCTGCGCTGAGCGTGTTTGCGATGTTTTTTTTCGTGCTGTTTTTTTTTCGCGAACCGCGCAAGGCGGGCGATGCCGCTCCGCCATCGGTGGCCACAGTGGCGCGCAACTTTTGTGTTGTGCTTGGCAATTACCGGCTCGTGCTGCCGGTCGTGGCCGTTGCGGTGGTGTTGCGTATGGGGCTATGGATTTTTCCTTCGATCAGCGTCCCTCTCGGGGTTTGGATCGTCCTTCTCGTTCTGGCGCTGGCCGGGGTCAGCCGCTTCATGTGGTTTCTGCTCATCTTTACCGGGTACTGGGTGGTTTTCTGGCAGCAATACATCAGCTTGCCGGGGTACATTCACGGCTACATTAATTCGCAGGCGGATGTTGAAAAGATTCTCGTGACCGATGGGGTTACGGTGATTTGTCTGACGCTGGTCGTGAATTTTCTCACGCGCAAAATCCCGGCGTTCCAGGCGGTGATTCTGGGCACGCTGGTCACTTCCCTTTCGTGGCTGATTCTTGCCTTTCATCCTACGATTTGGGGAGCGATTTTGTCGTTGTTCGTTCTGGCGCTGGGCGAGATCACGCAACAGCCGCGCTACTACGAGTACATTGCGCTGCTTGCGCCGCCGGGGCAGCAGGGAACGTACATGGGATTTGCTTTTCTCCCGATCGGAATCGGCTCGCTGATCGGAGGATGGTTCGGCGGAAGGCTGGTGCATCATTTTGGCGAAGTTGCGCATCAGCCGGAGCGGATCTGGTGGACTGTGACTGCTGTGGGGGTGGGCACGACCGCGCTCTTATGGATTTATGACAGATATTTCAGAGTTGCTGCTGCACCGGTACAGAGTGAATAAGGATTTCCGGTTATGCCTCCAACAACGCAATCGTCAACGGGTCGCTCGAGGCCCACGGCTAAAGCCGTTGCTGCGCAATTCCGGCGCGCGCTGAAAGATAGCGGTTCTCCAGAGCACGCGGCCTGCGTGCAGTGGTTCTTCAAAGACGAGATCAAGTCGCGTGGATGGCGTGCGGCGGAACTGCGGCGTGCGACGGTGCATTTTCGGCGGGAGTTGAGGAAAGAACGCGGGCTGGATTTTGTGGTGGAGGTTGCGGATCAGCTTTTTTCCGGACGCGTGCTGGAAGAAAAAGCCGCGGCGGTTTTTCTGCTGGAAAAACTCGACGGCGAGTTTGGCGACCGCGAGTTCGCACTATTCGAATCGTGGCTCGATCGCATCGGCAACTGGGCCGATCATGATGGGCTGGTGCATTCTCTGATCGCTCCCATGGTTGCGGCGAAGCCTGCGCGATTGAAGAATGTATTTCGCTGGGCGAAGTCGGCGAATCGCTGGCACCGGCGCGCAGCATGCGTGGCGCTGATTCGGGGGGCGCGGGCGCGGATGTTTTTTCCGGATATCACAAAGCTTTCCGATTTACTTCTGACTGATGAGGATGACATGGTGCAGAAGGGACTGGGCTGGTTGTTGCGCGAGACAGCGAAGTTCGATCCTGAACGAACGGTTCCTTACCTGATGAAGATTCGATCTCACGCGTCGCGGCTGGTTTTGCGCACGGCTTGCGAGACGCTGCCTGTATCGACGCGGAAGGAAATTCTCGGACGAGATCAGAAATAGCTGAGCCACCATTCGGTTCGCCGCTGGCGCACTCCTGCAAACCATCGACAGAGCGGGTAAAGCGTTATCACCACGACGGCCCAGATCAAATAGACAAGCGGCAGCGAATATCCCCAGCCTGGTGGCGGAGTAAAAGGAAAAAACGGAAGTGCGGGCGATTGGAACATCCAATGGATCTGGTGATAGCGCGCGTAACAGAAGGCAATGGCGAGCAGATGGATGAGGGGAATGTGAAGAAGATAGTAGAACATCGGCACCTTGCCAAAAATCAGAGCGGGGCGGAGGAACTTTGGCGTGTGCCCGTCTGCGGCACAAAGGAAAAGCAGAATTGGGCCGAGGGTCATCAGCAGGAACGAGAGCGAGGGCGGATACTTGGTGGTGTTCAGAAATGAGAGAACAGTGAAGACTGCTGACTTCTGAGTTCTCCAGCGGGATGGATCGCCGTAAATGTTTATGGCGCGGAGCAGGATGAATAGGATCGTGATGATGGTTCCGGCGCGCAATAGGAACACTCTTCTGCGATCAGAGGGCCAGCTATAGATTTGGCCCAGCGCGTATCCAACGGCAGTAACGCCGACCCATGGAATCAAAGGGTAGGCGATGTGAATTGAATAGCGCGGCGTAGAGACGAGCTGGCCGTTGACATGAAGGATCGTCCAGATCGGGTTCGACCATTCGACCGAGTCGAACAGATTGTGAAACGCGATGAGGGCCAGGCCGAAGGCCGCAACCACCGAGGGCGGAAGGAAAACCAAACCGGAGAGAACGATCATCGCCCAGCCGAGGGCCCACAGGATAAACAACATTATGAGGTGGTAATTGAAATTAAATTGCCAGCCGAGGTCGCGTGTCACGACCACTTCCAGGAAGATCAGCCAGAGACCACGCGTGAAGAGGAAGAGCGATAATTCCCGGGTTGTTTTTCGGCGGCGGGCGAGCCACGAACCGGTGCCGGTGAGAAGGAAGAAGCCTGGGGCGCAGAAGTGGGTGATCCAGCGGGTGAAGAAGAGAGCGGCTGTGGCGGTAGCGAGGTTCGTGGGATTATCGGTTGGGTGTCCGAAGAAATCGCGAGTGTGATCCAGTGCCATCAGGATCATGATGACGCCGCGGACGACGTCGATCGATTCCAGCCGGACGCGCTTGGGGGCTGCAACTTCCATCCGCGGAAGCACCTTGCGGCGTAGTTTAGCAAAAGTGGCATGGGTCTTGGGTTAGCCACCAAGGACACGAAGGAGCACGAAGGAAGTCTCCTCTCGATTCGCTCAATTCGGGATCATTGTTTACAATAGAAATTTGTCTCATGAACCTTCCTGCGATTCAGTCAGCGCTCCGCGAACGCAATATTGATGCGTGGCTGTTTTACGATCATCATCACCGCGATCCTATTGCTTATCGCGTGCTCGGCTTGCCGGCGGAGCTGATGGTGACGCGGAGGTGGTTCTATCTGATTCCGTCGCAGGGCGAACCGGTGAAGCTGGTTCATAAGATTGAAGCGGGGCATCTTGATTCTCTGCCGGGGAGCAAGCGGCAATATTCGGGATGGCAGGAGTTGTTCGACAACGTGAAGGCGATGCTGGCTTCTTATCGCGACATCGCGATGCAGTATTCGCCGAACAATATTGTTTTCACGATTTCGCTGGTCGATGGTGGAACGATCGAGTTGCTGCGCGGGTTGGGTAAAAACGTGGTCAGCTCGGCGGATCTGGTGGCGCAGTTTGAAGCTACCTGGACGGAAGAGCAGATCAAGACGCACTTTGCGGCGCGGGACAGTGTGGATTCGATTGTGGCCGAGGCGTTTAAAGAGATTGGACGGCGCGTGCGCAATGGCGGGACGACCGAGCACGCGGTGCAGCAGTGGTTCATGGAGGCGTTTCGCCGCGAGAATCTGGTGACGGATGATCCTCCGATTGTTGCGGTGAATGCGAATGCGGGGAATCCGCATTATGAGCCGCGGGCCGATCATCCGGTTCCAGTTCGCGAAGGCGATTTAGTATTGCTCGATGTGTGGGCAAAGAAGAATACGCCGGGAGCCGTTTATTACGATGTAACCTGGATGGGCTTTGTAGGGGCGTCGCCCTCGACGCGGCAGCGCGAGGTTTTTGAGATAGTCCGCGACGCTCGCGATGCGGGCATAAAGACGGTGACGGACGCGGTTGGTGCGGGACGGCGAATTGCGGGATGGGAAGTAGACCGGGCTACGCGGGGCTTTATCAAGAGCAAGGGGTACGGCGATTATTTTATTCATCGCACCGGGCATTCGATTGGGACGGACGTTCACTCCAACGGGGCGAATATGGATGACCTGGAGATTCATGATGAGCGGCAGATTCTGCCGAATTCCTGCTTCTCCATTGAGCCGGGAATTTATTTGCCGGAGTTTGGCGTGCGCAGCGAAGTGAACATGCTGGTGCGGCAGAAGTCGGCGGAAGTTACGGGAAAGATTCAACGCGAGATCGTGATTATCTGATGGCGAATTCGACGACAACCAAGGCGAAAGTGGAACCGGCACAGTCGGCGAGCATGATGTCGGTGATCGCGCCGGCGGTGGGCTGGCTTATTCCCGGAGCGGGGCATTTGATTCAGCGGCGATGGATTCGCGGGCTGCTGCTGCTGATTTCGATTGGAGCTTTGTTTGTGCTTGGCTTGCTGATGCAAGGGCACATCTACAAGGCGAATGGCGGCGACATTCTCGATATGCTTGGCTTCATCGGCGACTTGGGCGCGGGCGGGATGTATATTGTGACGCTCGCGATGAACGCCGGCCAGGGCGCGATTGCTTTTGCGATTGCGGATTACGGAACGAAGTTCATGATTGTCGCCGGATTGCTGAATTTTATCGCGGTCGCGGACGCTTATCACATCGCGATTGGGAAGAAACAATGACGGTTCAACTCACTCACTTCAGCGCGGCGTTCGTCTTTGCGCTGTTTGCGTCCATCGTGTTTGGGATTACGCATCGCGACACTACGCGCGAGATGATTCGCTACGGCTTGTATTGCTTTGTCATGTTTCTCGGCGGCGCCATTGCGGCTGGCTGGGCGATGTGGCTGATTCGGCGCTAACTTTTCTTTCGTCTTTCTTTACATCCTCACTATCCCGCCCACACGAACGCATCGAATACTCGCTTCGATTCAAAATTCAAGCGGCGATACAAGGCGACCGCCCGCACATTCGCCTCCGTCACTGTGAGTGACAGCATGGTGAATCCGCGCTTGCGGAGATTGGCCATGGTTGCGGCGAGAAGCGACTCGCCGATTCCAAGAGAACGATATTCGGGGAGGACACAAACCTGGGTCACGTGACCCACGTCGCCGCGCACGCGTGAGCAGAGGATCAGGCCGATCAGATTTTTGGCTTTGCCATCGACCGCGGAGAATGAGGCTTCGGGATCGAACAGGCCGCAGCCGGGAAAGCGAACGATGTTGTTCAGGAAGCGGAGCGAGCCGGTGAGCGTATGGTATTGATCGTTGATTTGGGAGTCGACGTGGCCGCGATAAGCGGCGGTGATGACGGCCGCTGCGGGCTGGTAGTCGGCTTCGATCCAGCGGCGGATTTCGATTTCGGGATGTGTCTTTGTTGCTGCGCCAGAAGTCTGATCGAGTTTGAGGATCATGAACAACCGGGGATGGCGTTGAAAGCCTTGATCGAGAAACGGGCGGGCGACGCTGCCTGTTTCGTGGGCCAGCAATTGAGCTTCGACACGATGAATCCCAGGCGATTGCTGCAGGGTTTCGATCACGTGCGTGAGCAGCTTGATCTCGACTTCACGCGCGTTGGGGAGACGCTCGCCGTTAGCTACGTAGAGATCACCGACAACTCCTTTGCTGCCTTCGTAGACGAAGAAGGCGTAACCGAAGATGCGGCCGCGATCAATGGCGGCGTAGCCGGGAAGGATTTTGGCGTCGACGTAGCGCAGAATCATTTCCGCCGAGCCGCTGTAGTCCCACGACAGCAGATTTGCCCACAGCCGGGTTTCGCTATCGAGCAGGGGCCGCAGATCGGCGGAAGAAAAATGTCTGAGATCGAGAATCTCCACGGGGCTCCTGCGAACTCGGTTAACAGGGTATGGCCGTGTTCGCAACTGGCAGAATTTCGAGTTTAGTGCGTTGCGAGACGGGAGGCAAACGGGGGACACAGCGGCCGCGACAGTGGGCGCGGGCAGCATCGGGCTGCGAACCAACCTGGGGTCGCTGTGTTTATTCTACGCGCTCGAAAACTGTACGTTGACCGGCGAGATAGTCGTCGCGGTGCTCCATGGTAAGGGTTTGCGCGTCGGGCGAGAGGGACCAGCAGTCGCAGAAGTGCATCTCGCGATCTCCGACTTGGACCCACGATTCGATTAATAGCTCCTTGCCTTGCCAGTGGGCGTAGGCGCGGAGGGGGGTTTCGTCTAAAAACGCTGGGCCCGGGTCTTGATCCAGTTTGCATTTGAAGACGATTCGATCGCGTTTGCCGTCAGACTTTGTGGCGATTAGCTCTTCCTGAATGGCGTTTTCGGACTGCGTGATTTTGACGAGGATGTCTAGAGGAGGCGGAGTAAGAAACCTGCTTCTGGGAAGATTCGCATTCCATACCCCGCTGAAGTTGGCGTTCATCTACTCCCCTTAATCCGGATAGAAGTTATTTTATCTCCTATTAGTTTTCCAGTTTTGGCTACGGCGACGTGGAAGAACCCCCTGCGGCGACCCAAAAATAATCCACGTGTTGCGCTGCGTAGTGTCCGAGGTAGGAGACGCGGCGTCCGGGCACGAGCTTGGCAGCATCGATCTGTGAGCCTTCCGGCGCGACCAGCAAGTGCTCTTGTTGCGGCACGCTGCCCCAGTCGTAGTTGAAGGTTAAATGGTTGCGATAAAAAGTCAGGCCGTACTCCAGTTCGCGGCCGACGTGGTAGACGGCCAGTGGTAGCGGATGCATTTCCACCGTTGCGAGTTGCTGTGCCAGGGGACGAGCGGAGAGTATCTGATCCAGATCCTGCGAGCCGAATTTCAATGCTGCGGCTAACGTCAGGACGAGGGGAATTAGAGTGACAAAGCGGAGCATGCGGAGACCAGACCTTCGTACTAGCGTTAGCGCAATTGCGGCACACAGGACGAAGGGGATCGCGAGAGCGACTAGCATGGGCTGGCCACCGGGAAGGCGGTGCTGCGTTAGCAGGTATGCGATCAGGAGAGCAGGAACGATTGGGGCCGAGGCTAGCAGTGCGTGGAGAATCGCCAGCAAAGTGGGAACTCGTTCCTCAGAATTATCTTTCAAATGATGTTGAAGATAATCGACCAATAGCAGCGAAACGGAGGGAATTGCAGGAAGAATATAACCCGGCAGTTTTGATTGGGAGAGGGAAAAGAAAATGATTGGAATAGCCAGCCAGCAGAGGGCGAAGACGCCGGATTGAAATTGCGGAGTTGTTTCGAATCGGGCGTCAGAGTTTCCTTTCCACCATCGCTGGATTACAGGCACAGAGGCTGCGATTGCAAAGACGGTCCAGGGAACGACGGCCAGGGCTGTGACTGGCAGGTAGTACCAGAAGGGCTCGACGTGGTGGTAGAGATTTTTCGAGAAGCGGTTGAGATTCTGCTGGAGAATGAACTGGTGGAAGAACTGAGGGTTGCGCGCCTGCACGGCTACGTACCACGGGAGCGCGATCGCTAGAAACAAGAGAATTCCGGGCCACCAGGCTGTATCTCGAATGATTCGCGATTCGCGCAGTGAAATCGCGTATAGGACAATCACCAGAGCAGCGAGTACAGGCGCGACCGGACCTTTTGCCAGCGTGCCTAATGCCATGAAGGCATAGAAGGCGGCGAGATAGATTTTCTTCTTGCTCTCGCGCCAGGCGCACCAGCCGAGCATCCCGATGCCGAAGGTCGCGCAGAGCGGCATGTCGGTGGAGGCGGCGCGGGCGTAGCCGATGATTCCGGCACAGGACGCTGTGATCAGTGCGCCGTCGAGTTCGAACCCGGGGCGAAAGCGGCGGAGGAAAAAATAGACCGCTAGTACAAGGAATGTCGCATCGATGGCGGAGGGCAGGCGCGCGGCCCAATCGCTTACACCGAAAATCGAGTAGGCGAGCATGGCTTGCCAGTAATAGAGCGGAGGCTTTTCCAGCCAGGGACGGCCGCCCAGCGTAGGCGTGATCCAGTCGCGATGCTCCAGCATCTCGTGCGCGACTTGCGCGTAGCGGGGTTCGTCGGCGCCGATCAGGCCGAATTGATTCAGGCCGTAGAAAAAGAGGAAGGCGCAGAAGCCGGCTAGCAGGAGGATATCGGCGCGGGTGCGGTTGGTCATGGGGAGACGGGAGGTTCCACAGGTGTCAAGGCTTCAGAGTTTCGAGGTTTCACAGTTTCAAGGGTGAACCCTGGAGACGTTGAAACTTTGCAACCTTGAAACCTGATGTCGATCATTGTACGGAAGGGCCGCAGCGGAGCAGTTCGAGAATCTGCCGAACGGCATTGGCTAATGGCCCGTCGAGCGAACAGCCGCTGGCGCACTCGTGGCCTCCGCCGCCGAAGTTCTCGGCTACGCGGGCTACGTCGAGCTTGCCTTTGCTGCGCAGGCTTACGCGATAGCGGCCGTCGGGTGTTTCGCGGAAGAACGCCGCGGCCTCGACTTCGCCGATGGAAAGAACGTAGTTGACCAGTCCTTCGCAGTCTTCTTCTTTTGCGCCGCAACGCTCCATCTGTTTTTGCGTTACCCAGGTCCAGCCTACGTGCGCTTCGGTGTTGAGGTTGCGTAGGGCTTCGCCGAGCAGCTTCATCTTCGCTACAGAATGCGCGAAGTAAATGCTGCGGGCGCAGTGGGAGGGATCGGCGCCTGCGAGAACGAGTTCGCGCGCCAGGGCGAACGTGTGCTCGTTTGTGCCCTGGAACATGAACGAGCCGGTGTCGGTCATCAGTGCGGTGTAGAGGCAGGTTGCGATTTCTGGAGAGAACGGCGTTCCCGCTTCCCGGGCCAGGCGAAAGACCATTTCGCCGGTGGCAACTGCGTGCGGGTCGATCCAGTTGACATGCGCGAAGGGACGGCCGCTGGCGTGGTGATCGATGCTGATTAGGAAACGGTCTTCTAGGCCTTGCAGGCGCGTGCGATGGATGCTATCGCACTCGAGAATGATGGCGGACTCGTAGATGCCGGGGACGCGCTCGGCGGTTAAGACTTGGTCGGCGAACGGAAGCGAACGATAGACGCGAGGGACGCCGTCGTGCAGAACGACATCGGCCTGCTTGCCCATGGCGCGCAACACCTGGCAGCAGGCCAGCGCGGAGCCGATGGCGTCGCCATCGGGGCGGGCGTGCGAGGTGAGCACGAAACGGTCACGCTGCTCGATTTGTTCGAGAACGTCGTGCAACATCCCTATGCCTTCTTTTCATTCGCTTGAACAGAAGTCTGCGATTTCGATCGCTTCCTCGCGCGAGCCAGCAACTCTTCCACGCGTGCTCTTTCTCGCTCGGAACGATCCAAGCGGAAAAGGAGCTCCGGGGCGCGGCGCAAGCGCAGGCGCGCCATCAGTTCGTGCCGGATGTATTCCTTTGCCGCTTGCAGGCCCTCCATGCTGCGCTCCGCTTCGCGGTCGTCGCCATCGACATCTACGAGGACTTGCGCGGAGCGGCCATCGTCGGCTACGTTGACGGCGGTTACGCCCACCAGGCCGATGCGCGGGTCGGCCAGCTCGCCTTCGACCAGCGTTTCGATTTCCTCGCGCAGAGCTTCGCCGAGCCGCCCGCGATGATACTTGACTCCGCGCTTCTCCACTGCTCACCTCGAAGTAAAACGCATGAGAATATCAGAAAATCGGCTGCCCGTGTTGGCCGGGAAGTGCTATTGTCGCGCACAAAAGAGAGGATGGAGGTAAGTACAGAGGTAACAAGGGGATGGCGGCCACTTGGTTGCGGCGCGAGTTGAGTTGTTGCAACTACAGCCGGCACGAGAGAGCGATCCCTGTCTTCCAATCTCTCCCCACAACGTTCTCGCCGGTCAGCCATGCGATATCCAGTGGCTGCCTACCGAGCCCTATATGCCGCTTAACCCGCATAGACTCTCCCTGCAGAACAACTGCGTCTCCGCTAAAGGGTCGAGCCACTACACACATGTTTTCGTCGCGGCTGAAGCTGAGCTTGCCGATAAAGCGTGCGGTGCGGGGTGGAGAGTCCTGAATGCGCTCAGCACCAAGAATGGTGAATGTTTTCGCATCCATTTTTACTACAAAGTCGTAATCGGTTACCCAGAACTCATTGGCAGCTGCTCGGAAGGAGAATTCGGGATTACCATGCCTGTCGGCAAGTTGCAGCTTCCTCACCACCTGCGACTTGGTGGGATCATACAGGATTGGCGTCGAGTCTCGGGCCACAGAAATGATGAGTAAGCGGCTGTCCGGAACCTCCGTCACGCCTGCGATTCCCTGATACGCCCTATCGTAGCTGTCGTCGAACCATGCGATTGGTTGAACTTCGACTCTTCCTCCGTCCACCAGAATCAGCTGATATCCACCGAATGCAAATGCGGAGAAGGCCCCAGGCAAATATCTCCAAACATCACCCTCCCCTTCGAGGGTTATCTCCTTTGTCCTTGTGCCATGAAACGAAATGCGAGAAAGAGGGCTACCAGGGTCCGAGTGAGAGTGCGCGGAAATTTGTAATTTTTCCGCCTCCCAATGATGGACAACGGCGAAGAAATCGTTGGTCCCCCGGGCGACGGCGAGCCATTTTGCGTCGCTGACCACGACCTTGCGTGCGGACTGCTCTGGGTGCGAATAGATCCATAAGGCTCCCCTGTCGACCCAGCCAAGATTGGATATCGCCTGCGTCCCTGCGATGTTCGTTATCACCGAATAAGTGTGTCACAAAGAACGCGCGCCGTTAAGAACCTATAGGCCAGGAAGCATCCATCGGTACCCCTCTGGCTAAAGCCTTGTCCTATGTGCAGAAGACTTGACACGGAGCTGAAGCGCCACTCTTCCAGGGTTGCGCTTACAGGTATTCCACAAAGGAATCCGCCACGTCAGCCCCGTGGTTATTCGCGATGCGCGTCGCGGCGCGCTCGACGTTTTTCATCAATCCATCCAGATAATCGCGCGAGTCGGAGATGCTGACTACGCCGATCGTGGCACGATTCCATATGTTGCTGGGGTCGAGTTCGGCTACGGAAACGTTGAAGCTAGAGCGCAGGCGGTCTTTCAGGCTGCGGACGACCTGGCGCTTTTCTTTGAGCGAGTGGGCGGCTTCGATTTGGAGTTCGAGGGTTAGGAAGGCGATCACGCGGTCGTTCGTCCTTGGTCGTTGGCCAAATTTTCGCGCCTGATTTGATTTGGCGTACGGCCAACGACGAACGACCAACGACATTTCCTACGCAATCACTTCCGCTGCGATTCTTTCCATGGCAAAGGCTTCGATCGTGTCGCCGATTTTGATGTCGCCGTAATTGGCGATGGAGATGCCGCATTCCATGCCGTTGTGGACTTCTTTGGCGTCGTCCTTGAAGCGGCGCAGCGAGCCTACCTTGCCTTTGAAGATTTGCACGTTGTCACGCAGCAGGCGCACTTCGGAGTCACGGCGGATGAGACCGTCGCTTACGCGGCAACCGGCGACTGTGCCGACCTTCGGGATGCGGAAGACGTTGAGCACTTCGGCGCGGCCCTGGTAGTGCTCTTTGAATGTGGGTTCGAGCAAGCCGGTCATGGCGCGCTTGATCTCGTCTTGCAGCTCGTAAATGATCGAGTGCAGGCGGATGTCGACTTTTTCCTGCTCGGCGAGTTCCTGGGCTTTACGCTCGGGACGCACGTTAAAGCCGATGATGATGGCGTTCGAGGCCGAGGCGAGGAGGACGTCGGTTTCGGTGATTGCGCCTACTCCGGAGCGCAGGAGCTTCAGGCGAACTTTGTCGTTCGAGAGTTTGCCCAGCAGGTCGGTGATGACTTCGACCGAGCCTTGCACGTCGCCTTTCAGGATTATGTTGAGTTCTTTTGTGCCTGCCGTCTTGATTTGCTCGGCCAGGCCTTCTAGCGATACGCGGGAACTCTTGGCCAGCGCGGCTTCGCGGGCTTTTTGCTCGCGGTATTCGGAGATGCCGCGGGCTTTGTCGCGGTCGGCGACTACTACGAATTGATCGCCCGCCTGCGGCAGAGCTTCCATACCGATGATTTCTACCGGAGTAGAAGGCGGAGCCGTTTTCAGCTGCCATGCCGCGATCATCGAACATGGCGCGGACCTTGCCGTAGACGTTGCCGACTACAAAATTATCGCCGGCGTCAAGCGTTCCATTCTGCACTAGCACCGTTGCGACCGGGCCGCGTCCGCGATCGAGTTTGGCTTCGAGAACGACGCCGGTTGCGGCGCGCTCTGGAGTGGCTTTGAGTTCCGCTAGATCGGCGACTAGGCAGATCATTTCCATCAGCAGATTCAGATTCGTTTTCTGCTTGGCCGAAACGTCGACGAAAACGGTTTTGCCGCCCCACTCTTCAGGGACGAGGCCGCGATCGGCGAGTTGCTTCTTCACGCGATCGGGTAGGGCGTCGGGCTTGTCGATTTTGTTGACCGCCACGATGATTGGAACTTCGGCGGCGTGGGCGTGGTCGATAGCTTCTAGCGTTTGGGGCATCACGCCGTCGTCGGCCGCGACGACCAGCACGACAATATCTGTGGCTTTCGCGCCGCGCGAACGCATGCGGGTGAAGGCTTCGTGACCGGGTGTGTCGAGGAAGACAATTTCACGGCCATAGGCTGGAGAATCTGTATCGGCGATGCGCACTTTGTAAGCGCCGATGTGCTGGGTGATGCCTCCGGCTTCGCCCTCGGCCACGTTGGTGGCGCGGATCGAATCGAGCAGCGTGGTTTTACCGTGATCGACGTGACCCATGATTGTCACCACGGGTGGGCGGATGGTGGTTTCCGGAGCCGATTCTTCTTCCGCGGCGGCGGCGTCGATTTCCTTCGCGGTTTGCTCTTCGAAGGTGATCACGTTTGTATCGGCACCGAAGAAGCGCGCCATTTCGCCGGCTAATTCGGCATCGAGGGTCTGGTTGATGGTGGCAAAGACGCCGCGAGCTAGCAGGCGCGAGATGAGATCCTTGGCGCGGACGTCGAGCTTTTCAGCCAAATCCTTTACGCTGATGCCTTCGGTGATGGTGATGCTGCGCGTGATGGGCTGGGGCTCATTTGAGACCACCATACGCGGCGGCGGCGTGTAGCCCTTCATCGGGCCTTCTTTTACGCCGCGCGGAACATAGCGCTGGCCGGGACGGCGGGCTGGCGCGCCGGGACGGCTGCCAGGACGAGTTGTGCCGGGCGGGGGCAAAGCTGGTCCGACACCGAGCGGACGCCCGCCGGAGGGCGCTTGCCGCGTGGGGTGCATGGGACGGCGCTCGCCGGGACGCAGGGGCGGACGCCCGGCGGGAGATCCAGACGCAGAGGCGGCAGCTGGGGGACGGCGCTGAAAAATCGGCTGGCCGGGAACTGGGCGTCCGGGAGCGGGGCGTGCACCGCCAATCGGCACACCGGGTTGAACCGGCGGCGCGGGCCGCACGGGCGCTTTGTACACGGGACGCGGGCCGGTTTGTGGGACGATCATGCGCGGGGCCGGAGGCGGCGGAGCTGCGGGCCTTGCCGCCACCGGTGGCGGAGGCGCGCTGGTGGTTGCGGCAGGAGCGATTGGGGTCGCCGCGGGAGTTAGCGGTGGTGACGCCGGTCGAACGGGCGCAGCCACTGGCGCTGGCGGAGCAGGAGATGGCGCGGTGAGAACTGGTGGAGCAACTACCGGTGCGGGAGGTTTGGGCGGAGCTGCAGGGGGCAATACGATCTTGGGTGCTGGCGGAGGAGCGGCAGGCTGAGGTGCTGGCGCAGGAGCCTTTTCAACGGGCGCGGGTGTCGCGGCTACGGGCGGAGGAGGAACCGGGCGCGGCACAACTGGATGGGCTGCAACTTCCTTGCGCTGCGTGATGGCTTTCAGCACGTCTCCGGGACGCGAGATGTGCGACAAGTCGATCTTGGTTTTGATTTCTTCTTCGCCGCGAGCTGAGCGGGCCGACCTGCCTGCGCCAGTGGAACCTTCAGCGGACGAGCGGAGGTAGACACGTACCTTTTCCGCTTCGTGCTCTTCCAAAGAACTGGAATGCGTTTTCTTCTCCGTTACGCCGACGTGCGGTAGTGCGTCGAGAATGGCTTTGCTCTTGACTTCCAGTTCCCTGGCAAGATCGTTGATTCGAACCTTACTCATCCGGCCTTTCGTTTCTCCGCGTTGTGTTTAGGTCTTCATCGCGACCTCACGGAGTCGGTATCTTCCACGCCATCGAACTTTGCCAGCGTGACATTTCTATTTTTGACTTTCCTGCGCGGCATCGCTTTCGCGATGTCCGGCATTCTCTGTGGCAGAGTGATCTTCATCTGCAACCGCAGGCACTTCGGCTGTCTCATCGGTTGCGGCTTCCTCTGCTGCGGTTCCGTCGAGAGCGTCCGCTTCCGTCGTGCCTTCGGTGATTGCCTCTTCCGGAAGGGCTTCGGCTTCTGGTGAGGCCGCGACGGCTTCACCCTCGCCTGACGGCGTCTCGCCTTCCACTGCCGCACCTTCGACGCCGGCTTCCTGATCCAGGCTCGCAAAGTAATTATTCACAGCGAGACTGATTTTTTCCACCGTCTTCGGCCCGATGCCTTCGATGGCTTCGAGCTGTTCGGGCGTCATGTCGGCAAGGGCTTCCACGGTCGTCACGCCGGCGGCATTGAGCTTCTCCACGATTCCTTCGCCCAGGCCGGGCACGCTCTCAAGCGGCGTGGCAGTTTGCGGAGACATGGCAGACATCTGTTGCTCGACTTCCTGACGCTTTTCTTCTTCGCTCTTGATGTCGATCTTCCAGCCGAGCAGCTTGGCTGCCAGGCGCACGTTCTGCCCTTCTTGCCAATGGCAAGAGAGAGCTGGCTGTCATCAACAACCACCTCAAGGTGCTTGCCGGTGGGGTCGACAATCGTGACTTTGCTCACCTTTGCCGGCTGCAGGGCTTTTTCCGCGAAGGTGACCGCATCTTCGTGATACTCAATGATGTCGATTTTCTCGCCGTGCAGCTCGCGAATGATCGACTGCACGCGCATGCCCTTCATGCCGACGCAGGCGCCGACTGCATCGACGTCTTTGTCTTTGGACATCACGGCGATTTTTGTGCGCTCGCCGGCTTCGCGGGCGATGGCGCGGATCACTACAGTGCCGTCGTAAATTTCCGGCACTTCGGTCTGGAACAGATGCTGCACGAGTTCGGGCACGGCGCGAGAGACGACGACGCCTGGTCCCTTCGAAGCTTTTTCGACTCGAGCGATGACTACGCGCACACGCTCGCCGATGGCGAATGACTCGAGGCGCGATTGCTCTTTGCGCGGCATGCGGGCCTCGGCTTTGCCGATGTCGAAGATCACATCCGGACCTTCGACCCGCTTCACCGTCGCATTAACGATTTCGCCGACGCGGCCGATGTATTCGTTGTAGACCGTGTCGCGCTCGGCTTCGCGCACCTTCTGGAAGATCACCTGCTTGGCCAGTTGCGCGGCGATGCGGCCGAGAATTCCTTCCGTGACTTTCGGGATGCGCAGTTCGCCGCCGACTTCGAGGCTGGGATCGGTTTTGCGCGCGTCTTCGAGAGTGATCTGCAGCTGCGGATCTTCCACCTGCTCGGGAGTTTCGACAACCGTCTTCACCGCATAGGCGTTGATCTTGCCCGTTTCCTTATCGAGCGTGGCGCGGAGATTTTCCTGCGACTTGTAATACTTGCGCGTCGCCATCACGATGGCGTCTTCCACCGCGGTCACCACAATTTGCGGATCAATGCCCTTTTCGCGGCTTAACGCGTCAATCGTGTTGTAGATCTCACTGGCCATGATTCTGTTCTCGATACAGCTGTTGCTATTGATAGAGTTTCGAAGTTTCAGAGTTTCAAAGGTTCAAAGACAACCCCCGAACTTTTTCGTCGCATTTTGAAACATTGAAACTTTGAAATCCTGAAACCTTGTTCCTTTAGATTTCTGGCACTAGATTCGCCTTTTCCACGTTGGCGAATTCGATTTCCAACTTCTGCCCCTGGTCTGCGCTTGCGCCCATCTTCTTGCGCGATTTTTTGCTGGCTACGTTTGTGTCCAGCGTCAGTCGCCCTTCGTGAAAACTTTCCAAGCGGCCTTCGAAAAATCGATTGCTGTTCACCGGATTTTTCGTCATCACCTTGATGCGGCTTCCGGTGAATCTTGCAAAATCACTGGCCTTCGTCAGCTTCCTGTCCAAGCCTGGCGACGAAACTTCCAGCGTATAACTCTCGCCGGGGATCGCGTCTTCTGCGTCGAGAATCGTGCCGAACTCTCGACTGAAGTTGACGCAATCGCCATGTGTAACACCGGCGAGCGGATCGCTCCCCGATGTTCCGGGCTTATCCAGAAATACGCGCAACATGCGGGCTTTGCCGCTGCCGCGAAATTCGACTTCCAGTACTTCGAGCCCACTCGAGGCAGCTACCCGGTCCGCGATTTCGCGTACGCGATCTAGCTCAAGTGCCATACACCCAATAACTTGCGGCATGTTGGCGGGAGTAAGTTCAGCTCCAACTAAAAAGTGGGCTTGCGCCCACTGGTGTGCCTCGCCAAATGCTGGTATTACACAACAGTTCTCAGTTTTCTAATATACGCTGGGTGGGAGGAAAAGACAAACGGGCTGATCTGAAAGCAGTGGGAGACCGACCGGATATATCAGGCGGTGATTCGAGGGAAATTGGCTCTTACAACAGTGACCTTGTTGGAATTTCCACTTGCACAGCAAAATGCTCGTTTGAGTGCTCCTGATATTCGGAGGAGAGGCACTGATGCTGCCCTTAGTTCTGATGCGTAATTGGAATCCAATGCGGCTGCTCGGTAGATCCCAACGCATGCGAGAGGTTGCGTTTGCTTTGAATCTCGTGTCTGCCACCGCTTACGTTTTGCTGATATACGTCGAAATGCACGGCCTCGACTACTACCTGCTACGAGCCGCCATTAGGGTCGACGACATTCTTCACTTCTCGCAGACCAGCCCCGTCACAACGGAAGCGCTACGCCGAAACGGCCAGAACGTCGGGACTCTATTTGCAGGAATGGAGTTGACAATCCTAGTCTCGATGTTCGCTGCGGTGATGGTGGTACTACTACTCCTGAGGCTCAGCCCGAGGGCGTGGTACCGGGTAGTCATGGGCAACCGGGTCTACGGTTCCCTGGCGCTCTTCTTATTTCCCACGGGCTGTCTCTGTGCAGTGTTTTGGCAGGCAGGCGCGAATGACACTGTCGTGCGTTCACTGGTGCGCCTCTTCTGGCTGCTCCTTGCGCTGGACGTTTTCTGCGCCGCCATTCTGTTCCTCGCATCGCGAGTTCGTCCATTTTCGACGTGGACGATGGGCATTCTGCTAGCCCTTCACTGTGCGTTCTGGGTGACGGCGATGTCGCCGCCCCTTTCCCTAATTTCTGGAGCGGCGACCCTTTCGTTCGCGATCTTCCCGTTTTCGGGAGCCCCTGGCTGCACCAACTGAAGAAGACGTCTGCAAGCGCCACGGCAACAGGCGATATGAAAAGAGCCGGAAAGTGGACCCTCGCGAGTACCATCGTCTCAGGTGCTATGGTGTTCGCGATCTGGTGTCCGGGGAGGGCGTACAGTCTGGCGCGCCCGCAAAACATTAGCTCTGTTGTCATTGAAATGTCGCGAGGGCCGTGCTACGGAAGTTGTCCCGTTTACTCTCTCACGCTTTATGGCGACGGCCATGTCGAATACCGTGGCACCAGAAACGTACGAGTCAAGGAAAGGCAAACAGCGAGAATCAGCATGGAACAACTCATGCAAGTATTGCGCGACCTTGACCGTATGCACTTCTTCACCGTAGAAGACAGGGCATTCGAATGGTGCTTTGACACATCGAGTACGAGTATCTCTGTGTCAGTCGACGGAAGACAAAAACACGTTACGACCGATGAGTGTAATTTCCCATCGAAAGCCGCGCCGAAGGCCAGATTTCTGCAAATCGCGGATGAGATCGACACGATTGTTGGTTCCAGACAATGGGTGCAGTGCAAAGGGTTTTGTCGGAACTAAAGTTCGGCCGCCTCACTCGTGGATGTCAGCAAAATACGCAGACCTTCTGGTAGTGGCTCAGTCAGCCACTACCGACTTTCCAACAGCATTTGATATTGTGTGGCAGAATGCCGTACACTTTAACGAGAGGTGGCCATGGCTACCGCACCCCGAACCGAACGCTTGGACGCTCGTGTAAGCCGCGAGGAAAAAGAAATGATCGAGACCGCGGCCAATTTGCGAGGAACTTCTTTTTCCGACTTCGTCCGCATGGTCACCAAAGAGGCCGCACTCAAAACCATTCGCGAGCATGAAGTCCTGACCCTTTCCGATAAATCAAAACGAATTTTTGTGGAAGCGCTTCTCCATCCCCCGAAGCCGAACGCCGAGGCGATTGCGGCCGCGCGGCGCTTGCATGAGGAGATCGAATAATTGCCGGGCGAACCTAGCCCCAAGGAACCCAGCCTTAATGGACCGAGGTTACGATTCGAGCCGCTCGACAAGAGGCATGATCGGGCGGCTTTTTCGTGCGAGCATGAACGGCTGAACAAATATCTCAAGGAGCAGGCGACTCAGGAAATCAGGAAACGAGTCAGTGCCGTTTACATTCTCACCCCGGATGGCAGAACCATTGCCGGTTATTACACGCTGTCGCAATATGCCGTTGATGCTGGCGAGTTGCCCGCCGAGATCGCTCACCAGTTGCATGTGCCGAGATACGACAAACTCCCCGCGACATTGCTCGGACGGCTGGCACGCAGCAGCGAATTCAAAGGGATGGGGATCGGAGAAATTCTCTTGATGGGGGCACTGAAGCGTGCGCTCGAGCACAGCCGGAACATTGCCTCACTCGCCGTTGTTGTAGATGCGAAGGACGAAAAGGCTAGGGCGTTCTACAAGGCTTATGGGTTCCTCGACTTGCCGGGCCATCCGAGCCGGCTTTTCATCCCTATGCGAACGGTCGAGCAACTTTTCTCGTGAGTTATTGCTATTTGCCCCAGCTTCAATCCCTCTCTACAATAAGAGTTTCTAACAGAATCCATATGATTCATTTTCCTGTACCCGAAGCTCTTACTTTCGACGACGTTCTTCTTCTGCCTGCGCACTCCGATGTGATTCCTGCGACTACGAATACTCAGACGCAGCTCACGCGCCATATCAGCCTGAATATTCCGATCGTGAGTGCAGCCATGGACACGGTGACCGAGTCGCACATGGCGATTGCGCTGGCGCAGCAGGGCGGGTTGGGGATTATTCATCGCAACCTGACGATTGAGCAGCAAGCCAATGAAGTGGATAAGGTGAAGCGGTCGGAGAGCGGGATGATCGTCGATCCGGTGACGATGTCGCCGCACGACAAGGTCAGCGATGCGCTGGATGTGATGCGCAAGTACAAGATTTCCGGCGTGCCGATTACCGAGCGCGACGGCAAGCTGGTTGGCATTCTCACCAATCGCGACCTGCGGTTCGAGACGCGCTTCGATATTCCCATCGATCGCGTGATGACGAAGAAAAATCTGATCACCGTGCCCGTGGGAACTACGCTGGAAGAAGCAGAGAAGATTCTGCATCAGCATCGCGTGGAGAAACTGCTGGTGGTCGATGACAAGTACAACCTGAAGGGGCTGATCACCGTTAAGGATATTCAGAAGAAATTGAAGTATCCGAATGCGGCGAAGGATTCGCAAGGGCGCTTGCGCGTAGGCGCGGCGATTGGAGCGACTGGGGATTTTCTGGAGCGGGCTCAGGAGTTGGTTGAAGCAAAGGTCGACGTGCTGGCGATTGACAGCGCGCACGGGCACTCGACGAAAGTTCTGGATGCGGTGAGGCTGGTGAAATCCAAGCTGCCCGACGTACAGTTGCTGGCCGGCAACGTGGCCACGTTTGATGGAGCTTGCGAACTGGCGCGGGCCGGGGCGGATGGAATTAAGATTGGCATTGGGCCGGGATCGATTTGCACAACGCGCGTGGTTACCGGCGCGGGCGTGCCGCAGATTACGGCCATTGCCGAGGCTTATCGGGCGACGAAGGATTCTGGCGTTCCGATTATTGCGGATGGTGGCATCAAGTATTCCGGCGACATTACCAAGGCCCTGGCGGCAGGAGCCAGCGCTGTGATGATCGGGTCGCTGTTTGCTGGCACGGATGAGAGTCCGGGTGAAATGATTCTTTATCAAGGCCGGTCGTTCAAGGCATATCGCGGTATGGGATCGCTTGGCGCGATGGCGCAAGGCTCGAGCGAACGATATTTTCAAAGTGCAGAGGATGAATCGTCCGCGGCGCTTGAGGGAAATGGCGAACCGAACCGGCTGGGCAAGTTGGTGCCTGAGGGAATTGAGGGGCGCGTGCCTTATCGCGGGTCGGTGGCGATGATTGTTTATCAGATGGTGGGCGGGTTGAGATCGGGCATGGGCTACTGCGGTTGCGGGACGATTCCTGAGTTGCTACAGAAGACTCGCTTTGTACGCATCAGCAATGCCGGGCTGCGCGAGAGCCACGTGCATGATGTGATGATTACGCGCGAGGCGCCAAATTATGCGATTGAGTAGCTTATGTGGGGATGGCTGCTCGGGGCCATCCTGTGTGATTTCATGCCTGTGATCCTTTCTCATTGAACACTGAACAAGAAAATCTTCTTAAAGCGTGGATTGCCGCGATTCTGTGGATGATTGTGATCGCCATTGAATCGACGGCGTGGCTCTCTTCTCATAACACTGGGCGCATTTTGTATCCGCTGCTGCACTTTGTGTTCGGGCTGAATTGGCAGCAGTTCGAAGTGTGGCACTTCTACATTCGCAAAGGCGGGCATGTTGTCGGCTATGCGATCTTGAGCATTTTGCTGTTTCGAGCCTGGCGCGAGACTCTACCGCGACTCGATCATGCGAAATGGACGCTGCGATGGGCTGGCATTGCAGTTCTCGGAACGGCAATTGTGGCCAGCCTGGATGAGTGGCACCAGAGCTTCATTCCGTCGCGCACGGGAAGATGGCAGGATGTGGTGCTGGATACTTGCGCGGGGATTGCGGCGCAGATATTGATTTTTGTGTGGTGGAAGCGTTCCCCTCGGCGCGATGAGGGCGCGCGGGCTAAAGCCCGCGTGAGTTGAGAGCTTTGTGCGGCGCTCAAGCGCCGCTCTTTCACGGCGGTGCCCGGCGTCAGCGAGCTCTCCAGCGAACTATCTTAGGTTGAAGTCCTGATTCGGATGGCCAGCAGATACTTCAGTACATTGCGTCGTACTTGGTCACGACCCACTGCCCGTCATCGTTCTCGGTGGTAACCGTGAACAGCTCCTGATACGTTCCGGCCTGGCCGTTGCCGTTGAGACGTTGGCCTCGGTATTGGAGGATGGTCAGCGGCGGGGCGCTTTCCCATTCGGCCAGTTCCCACGAAACCAGCGGGTGCTGCGCTTCGGAGTCGCAGATGAAGTGGGCGTATTTCTTGCGGTAATCGTGCTCCCACTGATTGAGAAGCTGGTTGCAATGGCCGTCGCGCAGCTCGCGCAGAAATTTGTTGGCGCTGTGCTCGATGGTGCGGTCACGCAGCGGATTCATGCGAATGCTGACTGGCAGGCCGGTGAGCGGATCGCGCTCTTGGGAGCGCGATAGCACCGGTCCCTGATTGCTCAGCCACCAGATGTAGCCAAGAAATCCGAACACCAGCAGCGCGGCGACACCGACTGCAATACCGATTTGCGTGCGCGTGAAGGCCATCCTGAGGGGAGTGTATCGGAATGACAATTGGCGGCAAGATTACCGGCGGGAGACGCGGTGGGACATGTACTGGCGGGATGGCGTAGTGTGTTCAGAGATTTGGGCTGCGAGAACGAGAACGTAAGCCGAGGTGGCTGCACCTTTCCACGAACTTGCACAAATCTGTCTGTCGTATAATTTTCACCACTCGCGAGGGGAATTTGCTTCATCAACGTTACAAGGATTTGTGTTTTCTCGGCCTGGCGAAGGCCACGCTTCCTAATTATTGGGTCCGGAAATGGGCTTATGCGGTGCGCCCGCGCAATGGGAGACCGTTGCACCTGCACCTGGGATGCGGGCCGAAGTATCTTCCCGGGTTTGTGAATATCGACGCGAATCCGCGCCACAAGCTCGATTTGTGGCTTGATGTGCGCTGCGGTCTGCCGTTCGCGGCGAATTCCGTGGATTCGATTTATTCGACGCACATGATTGAGCACTTCTATCCCGATGAGTTGCAGCAACTATTGCGCGAGTGCGGGCGCGTGCTTAAAGCGGGCTGCGGCCTGCGGCTGGTGGTGCCGAGTTTGAAGAATGCCATTGCGGCGTATCAGGAGGGGCGGCGCGATTGGTTTTATGACTCGTTTCCGCGGCATTTCGATTCGCTGGGCGGCCGGTTTTCGAACTTTGTGTTTTGCGATGGCCAGCACCGGACGGCGTTCGACTTTGAACATCTGGAGGAAGTGCTGCGCGGGGCGGGGTTCCGTGAGGTGGAGGAATCGGGCGAGGGCAAGAGTCGCTTGTACGGTGACGCCGCGCCTGCGTTTGAGCCGGGCGATGCGGAGGGCATGCCGCACTCGTTGTTCGTGGAGGCGTTTAGGTAGCAGGCAGCATTGCCCGCTCCGCACAATGGGGAGACAAAAGCACGGCTTGCGCCGTGCCTGATGGTTATCGATTAAATGTGAATTCAATCGCAGCGGAAGCGCTACGCTGCGTCACCCAAACGCTACTCTTTCTTGTCTTCGTCCTTCGCCGGTTCCACGCCGCCATCGTGCGCCGCCTGGGCTTCGGCTTCTTCCATGGCTTTTTTGGCTTCGGCAGCTTTTTTGGCGCGGGCTTCGGCGCGCTTTTCGCGTTTCTCGTCGAGCACCTTTTCGCTGCCCAGCAGTTCGAGGAAAGCTTTGTCGGCGCCGTCGCCTTTGTTCCAGGCGGTGCGGATGACGCGGGTATAGCCGCCGTTGCGGTCGCCGAAGCGGGGGCCGATGGTGTCGAACAGCTTGACCACGGCTTCGTCGGTCATAAGATAGGACGCGGCCTGACGGCGGGCGGCGAGGTCGCCGCGCTTGCCGAGCGTGATCATTTTTTCGACGATGGGGCGTGCGGCCTTGGCCTTGGGAACGGTGGTTTCGATCCGCTCCTCGACGATGACGGAGGTGACCAGATTGCGCAGCAGAGAGCGGCGGTGCGCGGTGTTACGGCCTAGTTTATAGCCTGCTACTTTGTGACGCATGGGAAACCTCAGGGGCGAAAGCCCCGCAATTTCTTGGAGTCGGGTTGGCACGGCTAAAGCCGTGCCCTTCCCGAATCTGCTTTGCCGGCGAGACCCTTCGACTCCGCTCAGGGCAAGCTGCCGGAGCTACTTTACAGCGTGTCGTCCGGTCCGTAGGCTGACGCGGGCAGTACCATGTTCGACGTTGGTCCGGGCACCGCGTTGCCGTGTTCGTCGATCTTCATGCCCAGGCTTAGGCCCATCGAGGATAAGATTTCCTTGATTTCGTTCAGCGACTTGCGGCCGAAGTTTTTCGTCTTCAGCATCTCTGATTCGGTCTTCTGCACCAGTTCGCCGATCGTCTGAATGTTCGCGTTCTTCAGGCAGTTGTAGCTGCGCACCGAAAGCTCGAGTTCTTCGACGGAACGGTTCAGGTTCTCGTTGTGAATCTCGGGCTTGCGGTCATCGGACGAGGACGTGCCGGTTTCGATTTCCTCTTCGAAGTTGATGAAGATGTTCATGTGATCCTTCATCAGCTTCGCGGCGAGGCCGATGGAGTCCGCGGGAGTAATCGATCCGTTGGTCCAGACTTCGAGCGTCAGCTTGTCGTAGTCGGTGATCTGGCCGAGACGCGCGGCTTCCACCGTGTAGTTGCACTTGCGCACGGGCGAGTGAACGGAATCGATCGGAATGAAGCCGATGCCGAGATCCTCGTCGAAATTCTTGTCGGCGGAGACGTAGCCGCGGCCGCGCTTCAGCCGCATTTCCATATCGAGCTTGCCGCCTTCGCTTACCGTTGCGATATAAACGTCTTTGTCGAGAACTTCCACGTCGCCGTCGGCTTCGATCATGCCGCTGGTAACTACACCGGGCTGATCTGCGCGAAGATAAATGGCCTTCGGCGCATCGCCCGCCAGCTTGAAGGGAATCTGCTTCAAGTTCAGGATGATGTCGGTTGCATCTTCGACCACGCCGGGGATCGACTGAAATTCGTGCAGCACACCTTCCATCTTCACCGCAGTGACGGCTGCGCCTTCGATCGAGCTCAGCAGCACGCGGCGAAGTGCGTTGCCGACCGTGGTGCCGAAGCCGCGTTCGAACGGCTGCGCCCAGAAGATGCCGTACTTATCGGTGAGGGTGGAAGTATCGACTGCTAAACGTTTCGGTTTTTGAAAACCTTTCCAAAGCATTGTGTTTCTCTCCTTCGGCCATTGGGCTCAATCCCGGCTCGCTGAGTGGTCCGACTCAGGTCAGGGCTGGGAAAGGCTGATCTGGCACGAACGTGGACCGATTGCCGCGAGATCCTTCGCTTCGCCTGAAGAACGGCTCCGCTCAGGATGACGCCATTACTTACTGTAAAGTTCCACGATCAACTGCTCGTTGACTGGCAGCTGAATATCTTCACGCTTGGGCAGCGACAGCACCTTCGCCGTGTAGTTGTCGCGATTCACTTCCAGCCAACCGGGCAGCGTCGCGTGCGTGGCGAATTCTTTGGCCTGCTCCAGCACGAGGAGCTTCTTGCTGTTTTCGCGAATCGAGATTTCCTGCCCGGCGTTCACTTCGAATGAAGGAATATTGACCTTCTTGCCGTTAACGGCTACGTGCCCGTGGCGCACCAATTGCCGCGCCTGGCGCCGGGATTGCGCGAAGCCGAGGCGAAACACTACGTTGTCGAGGCGGCGCTCGAGTTGCTGCAAGAGCATCTCGCCGGTTACGCCGCGGGTGCGGGCGGCCTTTTCAAAGTAGTTGCGGAACTGGCCCTCCAGCGTGAAATAAATTCGCTTGGCCTTCTGCTTCTCGCGCAACTGCAGGCCGTAGCCAACGATTTTGGCTTTGCGGTCTTTCCCATGTTGTCCGGGAGCGAAGTTGCGCTTCTCGATGGGGCACTTATCGCTGAAGCATTTCGAGCCTTTGAGGAACAGCTTCATGCCCTCGCGGCGGCACAGACGGCAAACTGCATCGGTATATCGGGCCAATTTTCTTCTCCTTTAGATGACCGGTTTACGGGTTTGGCTTCACCCTTCGTTCCCGGTCCAAAATCAGTCTCAGGTTTCAAGTTTCCTGTGTCCAGTAAATTCTCGATTGTCGTGACGTAGGCGTCAGACCGGAAACCTGAAACCGGAAACTAGAAACTACACCCTGCGCCGCTTCGGCGGACGGCATCCGTTGTGCGGGATGGGCGTCACGTCTTTGATCGAGCGCACTTCGATTCCGGCTGTGGCCAGCGCGCGGACGGCGGATTCGCGGCCCGAGCCGGGGCCGGCCACGCGGACGTCCACGCTGCGCACGCCGTGATCGCGGGCCATGTTGGCTGCGGTTGCGGCGGCCTGCTGGGCGGCGAAGGGCGTGCCTTTGCGCGATCCGCGGAAACCGAGCGAACCGGAACTCTTCCACGACAGAACGTTGCCGTTCATGTCGGTGATGGTCACGATCGTGTTGTTGAAAGACGCCTGCACGAAGCACAGTCCGTGGGGGACATGCTTGCGCTCTTTTTTCTTGAACGTCTTCTTCTTGCCTTTTTTCTCCGGTGCGGCTGCGCCGCCCGCTGCTGCTGCTGGTTTGGCCATGAAAACCTCAAGTTTCAAGGTTTCAGAGTTTCCAAGTTTTAAGGTCTTTTGAAACCTTGAAACCTGCGAAACTTTGAAACATGCTTTTATGTCTTCGCTGACGCCTTCTTCCGCGTTGCGACTGTTCCTTTGCGCGGACCTTTGCGGGTGCGCGCGTTGGTGTGCGTGCGCTGGCCGCGGACCGGCAAGTTGCGGCGATGGCGGAATCCGCGATAGGAGCCGATTTCGATGAGCCGCTTGATGTTCATCGAGACTTCTTTGCGGAGATCGCCTTCGACCAGGCCCTGCGCTTCGATCACGGTGCGGATGCGGTTGACTTCTTCTTCGCTGAGGTCCTGGACCTTCTTCATAGGGTCCACTTTGGCCTCGTCGAGGATCGCTCCGGCGCGCGGGTTACCGATGCCGTAGATGTAGGTCAGCGCGATGTTGATGCGTTTTTGCCGCGGTAGATCGACGCCTGCAATACGTGCCATTCTTTTGAACCTCAGCGGCTAAAGCCGCGGATGCTTTGCGCTTGTGATCGCAGCCCTGAAACGCTGCGCCACCCAAAGGCTTTAGCCCTGGCGCTGTTTGTGTTTTGTGTTGACGCAGATCACGCGCACCACGCCTTTGCGGTGGATGATCTTGCACTTATCACAGATTTTTTTTACCGATGCTCGTACTTTCATAACCAACTTTCAGCTGTCAGCTTTTGGCTGTCAGCTAGAATCTCCTCGCTTCGCTCCGGGGACGGACGAATGCGTCCGTCGCTCCATGGTCACTTATAGCGGTACACAATTCGGCCGCGATTGAGGTCGTAGGGCGATAGTTCCACGGCTACTTTGTCGCCGGGCAGAATGCGGATGAAATTCTTGCGCATTTTGCCGGAGACATGCGCCAGCACCTGGTGCTTGTTCTCCAACTCCACCTTGAACATCGCATTGGGCAGCGGTTCCAGAACCGTTGCCATCACCTCGATCGCGTCTTCCTTACTCATTCGCTCCTAGCTTCTAGCTACTAGCTTCTAGCCTTCGCTGCCCGACTAGCTGGAAGCTAGGAGCTAGCGGCTGGAAGCTCATTTCGTCAAAATCACCGGCCCCTCTTTCGTCACTGCAACGCAGTGCTCAAAGTGAGCGCTGAAACTGCCGTCGGCGGTTACGGCGGTCCACTTGTCGCCTAACACTCTGGCTTCGGGCTTGCCGTAGTTCACCATGGGCTCGATGGCGATCACCATGCCTTCGCGCAACTTTGCGCCGTGGCCGCGTGCGCCGTAATTTGGTACCTGCGGTTCTTCGTGCAGGTGCGTGCCAATTCCGTGTCCTACAAATTCGCGTACTACGCTGAATCCGGCTGCTTCCACGTGTTCCTGCACGGCCGCGCCTACATCGCCGATGGAGTTGCCGATCACAGCTTTTGCAATTCCCCGGTAGAGCGACTCTTCGGTTACGGTCAGCAGTTTTTGCAATTCCTTTTTCACCGAATTGCCTACCGGAACCGTGATCGCGGCGTCGCCATAGTAGCCGTCCAGAACGACTCCGCAGTCGATCGAAACGATGTCGCCTTCTTTCAGCATCCGCTTTTCCGACGGTATGCCGTGCACAATTTCGTCGTTCACCGAGGTGCAGAGCACGCAGGGATAATCGTAGTATCCCTTGAACGCGGGCTTGGCGCCGAATTCGGCGATTTTCTTTTCCGCGGCGCGTTCCAAATCCATCGTGGTAAGACCGGGCGCTACCAGTGTTCGCAGATGATCGAGCACCTGGCGGACGATGCGGCCGCTCTGCCGCATTTTGTCAATCTCCGCCGACGATTTGCAAACAATTGCCATGCTTACTCAACTCACGCTACGCGTGATGATCTTCGAGAATACGGAAGATCTGCTCCGTAACCTTGTCGATCGGCTGTTCGCCATCGACCGAAATCAGCCTGCCTGTCCGCTGATAATAGTCGGCCACGGGACGCGTCTGCTCCTCGTAAGCCGCCAAACGGGGCTGAATGACTTCCAACCGGTCGTCATTGCGGGTTACCAGCTTCGTCCCGTCGCAATCGCAAAGCTCATCTTCGCGGGGCGGCTGGAAGTGGACGTTATAGATCCGCCCACAGGTGGGACAAGAACGGCGTCCAGTAATCCGGAGCAATAGTTGATTATAATCTACGTCCAGCCGGATCACAATTGGCCAGGCCCGAGTCGGGCGCGAATTGTCAAAGAGCTTGTCGTCGAGCAAGGCATCGAGCCATCCGGCCTGGGCTGCAGTCCGGGGAAAACCGTCCAACACGTAGCCGCGCTTGCAGTCCGGCTGCTGCAAGCGGCAGCGGACCATTCCACAAACCAAGTCGTCGGAAACCAGCTCGCCGCGGGCCATAACGGCTTTTGCGGCCAAGCCGAGTTCGGTTCCCTGCGCTACATTGTTCCGCAGAAGGTCTCCGGTGGAGACTTGCGGAATCTTGTACCGCTCCATGATGCGCTTGGCTTGTGTACCTTTCCCGGCGCCCGGCGGGCCAAGCAATACCACCGGGCCGATGTCCCGTGAGGTTTCCTGCGCCATCGAGTTGGCCAAAGCCTCCCGAACAGTGTTCCCGGCGCCTTCCCACAGGGCTTACCGGGTGTGCAGCAACCCCAAAATTCCAAACTCTTAAACCCACAAACTGCTTTTGTTCACCTACGACCAATTGCGGCGACCGCGAATTCGTCCGCTGCGCGGGGTAAATCCGTCGTAGTGGCGCATGATCAACTGCGCTTCGATCTGCGTGACCGTATCCATGGCGACACCGACGACGATCAGCAGGGACGTTCCGCCAAAATAAAAGTTCACACCTAAACCGTTCGTGACCCACACCGGCAGTCGCTCGAACACCCCGCCTCCCAGCCAAACCGGCAGGTGGTTCAAGTGAATGCCGGCGATCATCCACTCGGGGATGAACGAGATGACAATCAGATAGAGCGCACCGACCAGGGTGATGCGCGTCAGAACTTCGTTGATGTAATCCGCGGTGCGCTTGCCGGGACGAATGCCGGGAATGAAGCCTCCGTACTTGCGCATGTTGTCGGCAACTTCGCTCGGATTGAACACGATAGAAACATAGAAGTAGGCGAAGAAGATAATGCCGATCGCATAGAGCAAAGTGTAGAGTGGCTCGCCCCAGCCCAACATGCGGATCAGATCGCCGATGTAGCGACTGTTGCGCAGGCCGTAGCCGATGGTCTGCGGCAGCGTCAGAATCGAAGAGGCGAAGATGACGGGCATGACGCCGCCCGCATTCACGCGCAGCGGCAAATGCGTGGACTGGCCGCCCATGACTTTGCGTCCCACGACGCGCTTGGCGTATTGCACAGGGATGCGGCGCTCGCTGCGCTCCACATACACGATGAAGCCAACAACCACGAGCATGAAGACGACCAGGCCGATCATGAGTACGGGAGTGATCGCGCCCCAGGTACCGCTCTTCGCTTTTTCAAAAAGATCTTCCACGCCGCGCGGCAGGCCGACGACGATGCCGGCGAAGATCAGCAGCGACATGCCGTTGCCGATGCCGCGGTCGGTAATCTGCTCGCCCAGCCACATGATGAACGTGCTGCCCGCGGTCAGGGTCAGCATGGTCATCAAGACGAAACCGGGGCCGGGATGCAAAACGAAATCGCCGCCTTTTTCGAGGCCGATCGCAATGCCGAACGATTGCACGGCGCTGAGAATGATAGTGATGTAGCGAGTCCACTCAGTGATTTTCTTGCGGCCCATCTCGCCTTCTTTTTGCAGTTTGGCGAGCGGTTCGTAGACCACGGTGAGGAGCTGCAGGATGATCGATGCCGTGATGTACGGCATGATGCCGAGGGCAAAGATGGTCATGCGGCGCAGGTTGCCGCCGGAGAAAAGATCGACGAAGCCGAGCAGCGATCCCCGGCTTTGATTAAAGAACTCTTCCAGCTTGAGGAAGTTCACGCCCGGCGTGGGCAAATGCCCGCCCAGCCTATAGATGGCGAGCATGGCCAGCGTGAACAGAACCCGCTTGCGCAGGTCGGGGATACGGAAAATGTTAGCCAGCTTTTCAAACATTACTGCCCCGCCTTTACTGATAAGACCTCAAACTTGCCGCCTGCCTTGGTGATTTTTTCCTGAGCGGATTTCGAGAACTTGTGCGCCTGCACGGTGAGGGCGACCTTCAGTTCGCCATCGCCGAGAATTTTTACGGGGTGCTTGGTGTTAATCACGCCGGCGCTGCGCAGAACTTCGGGCGTGATGGGCGCGGCGTGCAGGTCGGCGCCGAGTGCCACCAACCGCTCGAGGCTGACGATGTTGAATTCTTTACGGAAAATGTTGGTGAAGCCGCGCTTGGGCATACGGCGGTGCAGCGGCATCTGCCCGCCTTCAAAACCGCGGATCATGCGCGAGCCGGTGCGCGAACGCTGACCTTTGTGCCCGCGCGTGGAGGTCTTGCCCATGCCGGAGCCCATGCCGCGCCCGACGCGCTTGCGCTTTTCGGAGGCTTTCTTCGGTGCGTGAATGTTGGAAAGATTCATGATTTGCTTCTCGACTATTCGGTCTGGTGTCGGTCTTAGGTGCTGGGTCTCGGGTCTTACGAAAATCTCTAGCTTCAAGACCCAATACCTAACACCTAAGACCTAACACCTACTCCACGATCTCCACCAGATGCGGGACCTTGGCTACCATGCCGCGGATGGCGGCGGTGTCGGGGCGCTCGATCACCTGGTTCAAACGGGTGAATCCCAGTCCTTTTACCACAACTTTCTGCTTTACAGGAGCGCAAATGGCGGAGCGCACCCATTTGAGGTGAATCTTCCCGCCGGAATTTGTTTTCTTCGTCATGCTTGCCTCAGCCCTCAGGGGCTAAAGCCCCGTTTCTCTTGTCGCCTTACTAGCGCGCTTGAGCCGCGCCCTTCCCGCTTTTGCTCGGTGAGTGGCCGGTTCCATTCTCTTCCTTTACAACTGGTCACTGACCAATGGCCACTGTTCTTAAATCTCCTGCTCCGCTTTGCCGCGCATTGCTGCCACGCTCTCTCTGCTCTTCAGGCTTCTCAGCGCCGCGAACGTCGCCTTGATCACGTTGTGCGGGTTGGTTGTGCCGATCGATTTCGTAAGCACATTCTGCACGCCGGCTGAGGTCATCACAGCGCGCACTGCGCCGCCAGCGATCACGCCAGTGCCTTCCGGAGCGGGCTTGAGCAGAACCTTGCCTGCGCCGTAGCGGCCCAGCACGAGGTGCGGAATGCTGGTCTGCGTCAGGTTGACCTTGATCAGATTCTTCTTTGCCGACTCGATGGCCTTGCGAATGGCCTGCGGAACTTCCTTGGCCTTGCCTGCGCCGTGTCCGACGACCGCGGCCGAAGGATCTCCGACCACCACCAATGCGGCGAAAGAAAGATTCTTGCCACCCTTCACGACCTTGGTGACGCGGTTGATGGCGACAACCTGATCTTTCAACTGAAACGAATTTGGATCGAGCTTCTTAATTACTGTTGGCATTCTTAAACCCAGCTTCTAGCTCCTAGCCGCTAGCTTCTAGCTAAGCCGGGCCCGGCTAGTAACTAGGAGCTAGAAGCTAGAAGCTGCTTTTAGAACTGCAATCCTGCTTCGCGGGCGGCATCTGCGAGCGCCTTCACGCGCCCGTGATAAATGTAGCCGCCGCGGTCGAACACTACTTTGGTCACACCTTTTGCCTTCGCGCGCTCGGCGATGGTTTTGCCCACCGCTTTCGCAGCCGCGACGTTTCCGCCGGTGCGGCGGTGTTCCTTCTTGCCTTCGGCGGAGTTTGCCGAAACCAGCGTGGTTCCGTGCAGGTCGTCGATGACCTGCACATAAATATGGTTCAGCGAACGGTAGATATTCAAGCGCGGGCGTTCCGGCGTGCCTTGCATCTTTTTCCGGATGCGCTCGTGCACGTGGCCGCGCTTTTGATTCTTGGAGATTCTTGTCAGCATCGTCTCTAATTCCTTTTGGAGATCCCTCGCAAAAAACGCTCGGGATGACGCCAGCGAGGCTCGGACGCCTCGCTAAACGGCGTCACTTCGCTCCGGTCTTGCCTACTTTCTTCTTCAGTCTCTCGCCGGTGTAGCGCACACCTTTATTCTTGTACGGATCGGGCGGACGCAACGAGCGCATTTCCGCGGCTACCTGGCCTACCTGCTGGCGGTCGATTCCGGTCAGCACAATCTTCGTCTGCTTGGGATCGACCGACGCTTCCACGCCGGTGGGCAGCGGATACTCAATCGGGTGCGAGTAGCCAAGGCTGAAGACCACAACGCCCTTGCCTTTCATCTCGGCGCGATAGCCTATGCCGACGATGTCGAGTTCGCGCGTCCAGCCCTTGGTCACGCCTTCGACGGCATTGTTCACCAGTGCGCGCGCCAGGCCATGAACCGCGGCCTGCGAATCGTTCTCGCGGATGGCGACGAGGTGCCCATCTTTCTGTTCCATCTTGATGCCGGTGGGAAGAGGCGTATCCAGCTTGCCCTTCGGCCCCTGCACCAGAACCGTGTTGCCTTCCAGTTTGACCGTCACCCCTTTGGGGATCGGGATCGGCTTTTTTCCAATTCGTGACATAAGAGCTTCTAGCTTCTAGCTCCTAGCTTCTAGCTAGGCCGCTTTGTTTTTTCAGTCCGGCGTTCGCCGGAACTGTTTCAAGCTGAATCGGGAGCGCTCTTAGCTACTAGCTGGAAGCTAGTCGCTAGAAGCTGCTCTTCTACCAAATCTCGCACAACACTTCGCCGCCTACGCCTTCTTTGCGGGCCTGGCGGCCGGTCATCACGCCGCGCGGCGTGGTGAGAATGTTGATTCCCATGCCGCCGAGGACGCGCGGAATTTCGCTGCGGCGCACGTAGACGCGGCAGCCGGGGCGCGACACACGCTCGGCCTTCGAGATCGCGGCTTCGTTGTGCGCGCCGTATTTCAAATAGATCCGGATGATCTTGTGGCCTTCTTCTTCCGTGGCCTTGAAATTGGAGACGTAGCCCTCTTCTTTCAAGATGCGGGCGATCTCCAGCTTGAGCCGCGAAGCCGGGACATCCACTTTCTGGTGCCGCGCCTGGAGCGCGTTGCGCACCCTCGTCAGCATGTCTGCGACCGGATCGGTCAACCTCATCGTTTGCTTCTCCTTGAGCCGCCCGTTCGCTCGGCGTGGCCGAGAACCCGCGGCGGCTGGCTTGACCAACTCTTTTTCATTCCAAACCGGCCCCGAAGGCCTGGTCAGGAACCTGCTTCTTGCTTTGCCAGCAATGGCGCGCCCGGCGCGCACATTACCACGAAGACTTCGAAACGCCCGGAATCTCGCCACGCAACGCCAGCCCGCGGAAGCACAAGCGGCAGATGCCGAACTTGCGCAGGTAAGCCCGCGGACGTCCGCAGAGCTTGCAGCGGTTATGGCGGCGCGTGGAGAATTTTGGTACCGGGATTTTTTTCTCGCGCGCGACTTCAAACTTCTTTTCGATCTTCGCGTCTTTGACTCGTTTTGCTGTCGTCATGAAATCCTTAAGAATCTTTGTGTCGAACTTCGAAATCTTTACTGCGCACAACTACGCTCGGAACGGCATGCCTAAATGTTTCAGCAGCGTGCGCGCGTGGTTATCGTTCGCCGCCGTGGTCACGATGGTCACGTTCATGCCTTTCAGCTTGTCGACCCTCTCGTAGGAAATCTCCGGGAAGATCAACTGGTCGTGCAGGCCGAGCGTGTAGTTGCCACGGCCGTCGAACGACTTCGTGGAAACTCCGCGAAAATCGCGCACACGGGGCAGAACGATGTTGACCAGCCGGTCGAGAAATTCGTACATGCGGTCGCCGCGCAGCGTGACCATGGTGCCGATGGCCTGCCCTTCCCGCACTTTGAAGGCGGCGATCGATTTCTTCGCCTTGGTGATGATGGGCTTCTGCCCGGTGATCTGGCCAAGTTCGTTCACGGCCGGATCGAGAATCTTCGAGTTCTGCGTGGCCTCGCCCATGCCCATGTTGACGACGATCTTGTGCAGCTTGGGCACGGCCATCGTGTTCTTCAGCTCGAGTTCCTTGAGCAGCGCGGGCGCTACTTCTTTCTCAAACTTAGTACGCAGGCGCGGGCGTTCTTTAGCGCTGTGGTGCGCCTGCTCCGGAGCTTTTTGCTCCTGGGCGGATTCTTTCGGTGCTTTTTTGTCTTTTGCCATCTGTAAACCCTGATTGAGTAATTGTGGAATTTTGTGATTGAGAAATTGCAAACTACTTCAACCCCTTCGTTTTTCAATTGCTAAATTACTCAATTACCCAATTACTAAATTATTTGTCCAGTTCTGCGCCGCACTTCTTGCATACGCGCACTTTGCGGTCGCCCTTCATTTCATGTCCAATGCGCACCGGGCCGCAGGTGGAGCAAACCAACTGCACGTTGGAGAGCGCGATGCGGCTCTCCTGCTCGGCGATGCCGCCCTTGATGTTGCGCTGCGGATTCGGGCGCACGTGCTTTTTCACCATCATTACGTGCTCGACCAGAATTTTGCTGTCGTCGGGAAACACGCGGAGCACGCGTCCTTCCTTGCCTTTATCGCGCCCGGTAATCACTTTCACCGTGTCGTTCCGGCGAATGTCGACTCGTTTATGTACTGTACTTGCTGTTCTCATATGAACTCAGGTTTCAAAGTTTCAAGGTTCTAAAGTTTCAACGAATCGCTTTCCAAGATCTCGTTTTGTTCAGGGCACCTTGAAACCTTGAAACTCTGAAACCTTGAAACTGGCCTTCAAATAACTTCCGGCGCCAAACTCACAATCTTCAAAAATCTTTTGTCGCGCAGCTCGCGGGCCACCGGGCCGAAGACGCGCGTGCCTACCGGCTCGCCGGCGTCGTTGATCAGCACGGCCGCATTCTGATCGAAGCGGATGTAGGTGCCGTCGCGGCGGCGATGCTCCTTGCGGGTACGCACAATCACCGCCTTTACGACTTTGCCCTTTTGCACCTGGCCGTCGGGCGCGGCTTCCTTTACCGCCGCCGTGATTATGTCGCCCAGGCCGGCGTTCAGCCCGGTGGAGCCGCCGAGCGGCAGAATCATCTGCAGCTTGCGGGCACCGGAATTGTCGGCGACCTCCAGCATCGTTCTCATCATCACAGCCATGGCAGTCTCCCTCGCTCTTTCGTCCTATACGCGTCCGTCCGCTTATGCGCTTTCGCTTTCGATGTTGATTTCGGGCACGAGCGCGGTTTTGCGAACAATGTCTTTCAGCTTCCAGCGCTTCAGCTTGGATAGCGGGCGCGTTTCTTCAATGCGAACCACATCGCCCACGTGCGCTTCGTTCTTTTCGTCGTGCGCATAGAACTTTTTGTGCCGCGCTACGACGCGTCCGTAGAACGGATGCGCCTTCTTGCGCGTGACTTGCACCACAATCGTTTTCTGCATGCGGTTGGCGACAACTTCGCCGACCACTTCCTTGCGGCGTCCCTGCACGTGCCCGGTGGTTGCGGTTTCCGCCATTATTTTTTCTCCGTTGCGGCCGCGCGCTGGCGCTCGCCCAAAATCGTCTTGACACGCGCAATGTCTTTGCGCAGCCCGCGAATCTTTTTCAGGCTCTCGGTCTGCCCCATGTTCAGCTGGAATTTCAGCTTGAACAGCTGGTCGGCGAGATCGCGGCCCTGGTGCTGCAGCTCTTCGTCAGTCAGGTTCCGTACCTTGTCGGATTTCATAATCGCTCTCAGTGCGCCGTTTCGCGCTTCACCAGCGCCGTGCGCAGCGGCAGCTTGTGCGAGGCAAGCCGCATGGCTTCGCGGGCGTCGGTCGCCGAAACGCCTTCCATTTCAAACAGAATTTTGCCCGGACGAACGACCGCAACCCAATGATCCGGCGCGCCCTTGCCCTTGCCCATACGGGTTTCGGCCGGTTTTTTGGTGACCGGCTTGTCGGGGAACAGGCGAATCCAAATCTTGCCGCCGCGCTTGACGAAGCGCGTCATGGCCACGCGGCTCGCTTCGATCTGGCGGTCGGTGATCCAGCCGGGCTCAAGCACTTTCAGGCCATAGTCACCGAAGGCGAGCGTCGAGCCGCGCCAGGCTTTGCCGGTCATGCGTCCGCGCTGCTGCTTGCGGTACTTAACTTTTTTTGGCATTAACATACTTAGTTCTCAGTTGTCAGCTCTCAGCAAAAATTACGGCCCCTGCCCTTAGAACGCTCCTACTGCGGCTTGCTGGTCCCGTTTCTTTGTCGGCAGGATTTCGCCTTTGTACACCCATACTTTCACGCCGATTACGCCGTAGGTTGTTCGGGCTTCGGAGAAGCCGTATTCGATATCGGCGCGCAGCGTGTGCAACGGCAAGCGGCCTTGCAAATACCATTCCGAACGGGCGATTTCGTTGCCGTTCAGGCGTCCGCTGACGCGGACCTTAATGCCTTTGCAGCCGAAGCGCAGGGCGGAGTCGACCGCTTTGCGCATGGCGCGGCGGAAACCTACGCGCTTTTCGAGTTGCAGGGCAATCGCTTCGGAAACCAGCTGGGCATCGAGCTCCGGCTTGTGCACCTCTTGAATGTCGACGAACATTTCGCGCGAGGTGCGCTTCTGCAGCTCGGCTTTCAGCTTGTCGATTTCCGCGCCTTTGCGTCCGATGATGATTCCGGGACGCGCCGTCTTGATAATGATGCGCAGCTTGTTGCCCGGCCGCTCGATTTCGATCGAGCTCACGCCCGCCGACTTGAGCTTTTCTTTCAGCTCGTTCTTCAGCTTGACGTCCTCAAGCAGAAGCTTGTCGTAGTCGCGCTCGACAAACCAGCGCGACTTCCATGGCTTGGTGTAGCCGAGGCGAAAACCGTAAGGATGGACTTTTTGTCCCATTGCTTCTCCTGAACCTCTTCAAACCCTTGTCATTCCGAACCCGCGACAAGCGCGGGTGCGGAATCTGCTGTTCCGTTTATTTCTTCGCCGCTGCTTTCTTCTTGCTTGTTTTTCCTGCAGCTTTTTTCGCCAGCGGCTTCCGCCGCTTCGCCGGAGCCGCAGCGCTGGCCGCAGCCGGAGTCGAACTGGCAGCTTCTCCCGCTCCGTTGCCGCGCTCCGCCAGCACCAACTCGATGTGCGAGATGCGCCGCTGATAGCGGAAGGCGCGTCCCTGCGGCGCGGGACGGATGCGCTTCATGCGCGGCCCGTCGTTGGCGATTGCGCTCTTGACGTACAAGTTGTCGAGCTCGACGTCCAGATTTTTCTCCGCGCTCAGAAAGTTCGCGTTATCCAGCGCCGACTGCAACAGCTTGCCCACGTGCGCCGCCACGCGCTTCTTGGTATAGAGAAGCGTGTTGCGCGCGTCTTCCACTCTGCGGCCCTTGATTAGATTCAGCACCAGGCGCGCCTTCTGCGGCGAGACTCGCAAGTAACGCATTTCGGCTCGAAATTCCATTCGCGTCTCCCCTTATGCCTTTGGCGCCGCCGGCGCTGCTGCGGCTGCCGGTACGGGCGCTCCCGGTCCTCCGGGAATGCCGGCGGGTTTGGCCGCGGCTTCCGTCGCCGCCTTCATGGAATGTCCTTTGAAGTTGCGCGTGAAGCTGAACTCGCCCAGCTTGTGGCCGACCATGTTCTCGGTGAGATACACGGGAATGAATTTCTTGCCGTTATGCACCGCGATGGTGTGGCCGACCATCTCGGGAACAATGGTTGAACGCCGCGACCAGGTGCGCAGCACTTTCTTCTCGTTGCGCGAATTCATGGCCTCGACCCGTTGCATCAGGAAGCCATCCACGAACGCGCCTTTTTTGGTTGAACGTGCCATAAAGTCAGTTCTCAGTTCTCAGTTGCCAGTTCCCGGCAACAATTATTTGCTTCTCCGGCTCACGATGAACTTATCCGTGCGCTTGTTGTTGCGCGTCTTGTAGCCCCGCGTCGGCTGGCCCCACGGAGTGACCGGATGCCGGCCGCCAGAGGTCTTGCCTTCACCGCCGCCGTGCGGATGATCCACGGGATTCATGGTCACGCCGCGGTTGTGCGGACGCCATCCCAGCCAGCGCGAACGTCCCGCCTTGCCGATGGTGATGTTCTCGTGATCGAGATTGCCGACCTGGCCGATCGTCGCCATGCAGTCCTGCGAAATTTTGCGGGTCTCGCCCGAGGGCAGCTTCACCAGCGCGTAATCCGACTCTTTCGCCACCAACTGCGCCACTCCCCCAGCCGAGCGCACCATCTGTCCGCCCTTTCCCGGCTTGAGTTCGAGATTGTGAATTGAAGTGCCAGGCGGAATATTGCGCAGCGGCAGAGCATTGCCCACGAGAATGTCGGCATCGGGGCCGCTGACCACTTTCTGCCCAACCTTCAGGCCTTCCGGCTGAAGAATGTAACGCTTCTCGCCATCGGCATACGCGAGCAGCGCGATGCGTGGCGAGCGGTTCGGATCGTACTCGATGCTGATAACTGTGGCGGGAATGCCCGTCTTGTCGCGCTTGAAGTCGATGATGCGCAGCTTGCGCTTGTGGCCGCCACCGATGAAGCGCATGGTCGTGTCGCCCGAGTTGCGGCGTCCACCGGTGCGCTGCTTGGGCTCGACCAGCGGCTTGTGCGGATGCCTGGTCGTAATGTCATCGTTGACGATGGTCGTGCGGTAGCGCAACGTTTGCGTCGTCGGTCGGTATGTCTTGATCGGCATAAATCAGCTCTTAGCTGCCAGCTTTTGGCTCTTAGCTCAAATCTTTGCTCTTAAGTTCTTACAAATTCTGCGCGTACTCCGGCATCTTCTCGCCGGCCCGCAGGCGCACGTACGCCTTCTTCCAGTCCGGACGATAGCCGGCAAACTTGCCGCGGCGACGCTCTTTTCCCGGATAAGTGGCCGTGCGCACGGAATATACCTTCACTTTAAAGATCGTCTGCACGGCTTGCTTGATTTCCGTCTTCGTCGCCTTCGGCGCCACTTGAAAGACCAGCGTGTTCTGGTTTTCCTTGATGGCCAAACCTTTTTCCGTAATCACGGGACGGCGAATGATTTGATATGCACTCTTCATATCGATTCGGCCTTAGGCCACCTCCGCCGCTTTTTCACGCTTCGCGCGCCGCCGCGGAGCGATAGACACTTTTTTCGCGCCCTCGTCTTCCTGCGGTTTGCGCTGCCGCTTCGGAACCGATTTCTGCAACGAGAGCTGCAGCTTCTCGATGGCGGGATGCGAAAAAATTACGCGATCGTAGCGCAGCAGGTGATACGGATGAACCTCGTTGCCGGCGATAAGCTCGAGCCCTTCGATGTTGCGCGAGCTGAGTTCGAGATTGCGATTCGCGGCCTTGGGGGCATCGACAATCAACACGGTCGAATCAACCTTCAACGCATCGAGCGCTTTGCGGAACTCCTTTGTCTTGGCTTCTTTTACATCGAATGCGTTCACGATGATCAGCTTTCCGTCGGAAAACTTTGCGGCGAGCGCAGAGCGCAGCGCGCCCAGAAGCTTCTTGCGCGGGAAGGCATAGTCGTAGCTGCGCGGAACGGGGCCGTGCACGGTGCCGCCGTGCCGCCAGAGCGGCGAACGGATGGAGCCGATGCGGGCGCGTCCCGTGCCCTTCTGTTTCCACAGTTTCTTGCCCGACCCGGAAACCTGCCAGCGGGCTTTCGTCGCATGCGTGCCGCGGTGCTGGCTGGCGCGGTAGTGCTTCACCGCTTCCCAGAGCAGGTCCTCGTTGACCGCACCGAAGATTTCGTCGGCGAGGTCGAATGTTCCGACCTTTTTCCCGCTCAAATCGTGTATGTCAATCGTTGCCATATTGCTTCTCGTGTGGCGCGGACGCCCTCGTCCGCGACTCTTGCTCCGCCTAAACCTAGCGGGCGAGGGCGCCCGCTCTACACAATCTTTATGCCTTCTTTGCTGCTCGCTTCGCCGCCTTCAACGGATCGACCGTGGCCGCTCCGGCGAATCCGCGGCGCTCTCTTGGCGGCTGCTTCGCCTTGGTAATTACGATGTAGCCGCCCTGCGGCCCCGGAACGCTGCCTTCGACCACCAGAAGGTTTTCGTCCTTGTCGACACCGAGCACACGCAGATTGCGCTGCGTCACGCGCTGATGGCCCATGTGTCCCGACATGCGCATGCCTTTAAACACGCGCGAAGGGAAGGCCGAACTGCCAATCGAGCCGGTGATCTGAAACATCGAGCCGTGCGACTTGGGACCGCCGCCGAAGTGATGCCGTTTCACGACGCCCTGAAAGCCGCGCCCCTTGCTGACTCCGACGATATCGACAAATTTCTCGCCCTCGAACAGATCAACCAGCACGCGGTCGCCAACTTTGACAGCTCCTTCGCCATCGCCGTCTGATTCCAGCGGCACTTCACGCATAAACTTCACCGGCGGAAGATTGTTCTTCGCGAGATGGCCCTGGGCGGGCTTCGTGAGCTTCGACTGCTTCATCAGTTCCACCAGCCCGATCTGGGCGGCTGCATAGCCGTCTTTTACTGCCGTTTTGTGCTGCGTGATCACGCAGGGGCCGGCTTGCAGAACTGTGACCGGGCGCACGTCGCCCTTCGAGTCGAACAGTTGCGTCATGCCGACTTTTTTGCCCAGAATGCCTGTAACCTTCGTTGCCATTTCCTTCTCCGTCCAGCTTGGCCGTTTTTAATTAAGTGCGGCTATTGGCTGGGAATGTGGCGCGGGCGCCCTCGCCCGCGAACTTCAGCCGAGGGAGGCTGTCCCCACATGATTATTTATGTTCCTTCCCGAACGCTTTAATCTCTACGTCCACGCCCGCGGGCAGATCGAGCTTCATCAGCGCGTCTACCGTTTGCTGCGTCGGCTCGAGAATATCGAGCAGGCGCTTGTGGGTGCGGATTTCGAACTGCTCGCGCGATTTTTTGTCGACGTGCGGCGAACGCAGCACCGTATATTTGTTCTTCATTGTGGGCAACGGAATCGGACCCGCGATCTGCGCGCCGGTACGCTTCGCCGTGTCTACAATTTCTCCGGTCGACTGATCGAGGATGCGATAGTCGTAAGCTTTCAGCCGGATGCGAATTCTCTCTTTTCCAATCACCGTGTCGTCTCGCTAACCCCTCCCGGCGTTTCCGGGAGGAAAGATCTAATTTGCTCGTGTAGAGCGGGCACTCTTGCCCGCTCCGGGCACTGCAAAAACTCGCGGGCAAGAGTGCCCGCTCTACACTCAAAGCACTTACTGCACAATCTCCGCAATCGTGCCCGCTCCTACCGTGTGCCCGCCTTCGCGAATTGCGAACCGCAGGCCTTTTTCCATCGCCACCGGCGTGATCAGTTCGATCACCAGGCTTACGTTGTCGCCCGGCATCACCATCTCCGTGCCGCTCGGCAACTCCGCTACGCCCGTCACGTCCGTCGTTCTCAGATAAAACTGCGGACGGTATCCTTTGAAGAACGGCGTATGTCTTCCGCCTTCTTCTTTGGTCAGAATGTAGACTTCCGCCTTGAACTTGGTATGTGGCGTGATCGACCCCGGCTTCGCCAGCACCATGCCGCGCTCCACGTCTTCTTTCGCCGTGCCGCGCAACAGCAATCCCGCGTTGTCGCCCGCCATGCCTTCGTCCAGCTGCTTCTTGAACATTTCCACGCCCGTCACCACCGTCTTGCGGGTCTCGCGGAAGCCCACAATTTCCACTTCCTCGCCCACCTTCACCTTGCCGCGCTCGATGCGTCCCGTCACCACCGTGCCCCGCCCCTGAATCGAAAAAATATCTTCGATCGGCATCAGGAACGGCTTGTCCAGCTCGCGCTGCGGCTGCGGCACGTACTTGTCAACCGCTTCCATCAGCGCATCAATCTGCTTCTCCCACTTTTCTTCTCCGTTCAAAGCCCCTAAAGCAGAGAGACGAATCACCGGCACATCATCGCCCGGGAACTTGTACGACTTCAGCAGCTCGCGCACTTCCAGTTCGACCAGGTCGAGCAGTTCGGGATCGTCCACCGCATCGCACTTGTTCAGCGCCACCACGATATACGGCACGCCCACCTGGCGCGCCAGCAGCACGTGCTCGCGCGTCTGCGGCATGGGGCCGTCGGTCGCCGCCACCACCAGAATCGCGCCATCCATCTGCGCCGCGCCCGTGATCATGTTCTTGATGTAGTCGGCGTGGCCCGGGCAATCGACGTGCGCGTAGTGCCGGTTCGCCGTCTCGTACTCCACGTGCGCCGTGGCGATGGTGATGCCGCGCGCCTTCTCTTCCGGCGCGTTATCAATCGAGTCGAACGAGCGGAACACCACCTTGGGATTGTGCTTCTGCAACACCTTCGTGATGGCCGCCGTCAGCGTGGTCTTGCCATGGTCGATGTGACCGATGGTGCCCACGTTGCAATGCGGCTTGGTGCGATCAAATTTCTCTTTCGCCATTTCTCTTCCTCAGGGGCTAAAGCCCCGGATTATGACTGTCCTGTCGGCGCGGCTAAAGCCGCGCCCTTTCAAAACTACTTTGTCGTCCCCTGCACCTTGGCGATGATTTCCTCCGCGACCGAGCGCGGAGCTTCCTCATAACGCGCGAAGTGCATTGAATATTCTGCGCGGCCTTGCGTGGACGAACGCATGTGGGTCGCATAGCCGAACATTTCCGCCAGCGGCACAATTGCCTTGATCACTTGCGAGCCGGCGCGGTGCTCCATACCTTCGATACGTCCCCGGCGTGAACTCAGGTCGCCCATGATCACGCCCGCATAATCTTCGGGCGTGACAACTTCCACCGACATCACCGGCTCCAGCAGCACCGGCGAAGCCTTGCGCGCAGCCTCCTTGAAGGCCATCGAACCCGCGATCTTGAAGGCCATTTCGTTCGAATCGACGTCGTGATAACTGCCGTCGTAGAGCGTGGCCTTCACATCGACCATGGGATAGCCGGCCAAAACGCCGCCTTCCATGGCTTCCTGCATGCCCTGATCGATCGGCTTGATAAATTCTTTGGGCACGGATCCGCCAACGATTTCGTTGACGAACTCGTATCCGGTGCCCGGTGGTTGCGGATCGAGCTTGATTTTGGCGTGCCCGTACTGGCCGCGTCCGCCCGTCTGACGAATGTATTTGCCTTCGGCTTCCGCGTGCCTGCGGATGGTTTCGCGATACGCGACCTGCGGCTTGCCGACATTGGCTTCGACCTTGTACTCGCGCATCATGCGGTCGACGATGATTTCCAGGTGCAACTCGCCCATGCCGCTGATGATGGTCTGCCCGCTGTCGGGATCGGTGTGAACCTTGAACGTGGGGTCTTCCTGCGCCAGCCTGCCGAGCGCCATGCCCATCTTTTCCTGATCGGCCTTTGTCTTGGGTTCGACTGCGACTGAAATCACAGGCGCGGCAAATGTAATCGACTCGAGCGCGATGGGATGGTCCTCGTCGCAAATCGTGTCGCCGGTAGAAACGTTCTTAAGTCCGACGGCCGCGCAGATGTCGCCCGCGAGAATCTCGTTGATCTCTTCGCGCTTGTTGGCGTGCATCTTCATCAGGCGGCCAATGCGCTCCGTCTTTCCGGTCCGCACGTTCAGCACGGAGTCGCCGGTCTTCAGTTGCCCGGAGTAAACGCGGATGAATGTGAGTTGGCCGACGAACGGGTCGGCCATGATCTTGAACGCCAGCGCCGAGAACGGCTCTTTATCGTCGGGCTTGCGCGTGACAGCCGCGCCGCTGTTGGGATTCTTTCCGTGGGTTTCGGCAATGTCGAGTGGCGAGGGCAGAAAGTCGACCACGGCGTCGAGCAGAGGCTGCACACCTTTATTCTTGAAGGCTGTTCCTACGACGACGGGGAAAAGTTTCAGTTCAATGGTCGACTTGCGCAGCGACTTCTTCAGTTCGTCTGCGGTGATCTCTTCGCCTTCGAGAAACTTGTGCAGGATCTCGTCGTCATTTTCGGCCACGGTTTCGACCAGCTGGGCGTGGAAGGCCTCGGCTTTCTTTTTCAGTTCGGCCGGAATTTCTTCGGTCTCGTACTCGGCGCCCATGGTGTCGTCTTTCCACACGATCGCCTTCATGCCGATCAGATCGACGACGCCCTTAAACTTGTCTTCCTGGCCGATGGGAATCTGAATGGCGACGGGCTTGGCGCTGAGACGCTTGCGAATGGTATCGATGGCGTGCTCGAAATCGGCGCCCATCTTGTCGATTTTGTTGATGAAGCAGATGCGCGGAACGCCGTATTTATCGGCTTGACGCCAGACTTTTTCGGACTGCGGCTGCACGCCGTGAACAGCGTCAAACACGGCGACTGCGCCATCCAGAACGCGCAGCGAGCGCTCGACTTCGGCGGTGAAATCGACGTGGCCGGGGGTATCGATGATGTTGATGCGAATGTCGCGCCAGGTGCAGGTCGTAGCGGCGGAAGTAATCGTGATGCCGCGCTCCTGCTCCTGCTCCATCCAATCCATGATCGCAGTGCCTTCGTGAACCTCTCCGATGCGGTGCGTGCGTCCGGTATAAAACAGGATGCGCTCCGTCGTAGTGGTCTTGCCGGCATCGATGTGGGCCATGATGCCGATGTTCCTGCAACGCTCTAATGGGACTGTTCTAGGCACAGCTTCTACTCTTTCCGGGCTCCGTTCAATTTGGTAATTGGGAAATTGAGTAATTTGGCAATTGAAAATCAAAACCGAATCGCATTTTCAATTACACAATTACCAAATTTCCCAATTACTCAATCGCTCTCACCACCGGTAATGCGCGAAGGCCTTGTTGGCTTCCGCCATGCGGTGTACGTCTTCTTTCTTCTTGATGGACGCGCCTTTTCCGTTGGCGGCATCCAGCAATTCATTACTCAACTTGTCGACCATGCCTCGCTCGGCGCGGCCGCGAGCGTAGGTCAGAATCCAGCGGATCGCCAGCGAGGTACGGCGGTCGGCATTGACTTCGACCGGGACCTGATAGTTGGCTCCGCCTACGCGGCGGGTCTTCACTTCGAGCAGCGGCTTCGTGTTCTCAACGGCCTTTTTGAACAAGGTCAGCGCTTCCGCGCCGCCTTTTTCCTGCACTTTGGTCAGCGCGTCGTAAAAAATGCTCTCGGCAGTGCTGCGCTTGCCCTGCCACATCATCGAGTTGATGAACTTCGTGACCAAGTCCGAGCTGTAGACGGCATCGGGCGGCACGGTCCGCTTAACGGTATGTCCTTTGCGAGGCATTTTGCGTTTAGCTCCTAGCTTCTAGCCTGAGCATTGCTGGGTTCGCTTTTCGCGCTCACCCTTTTCCCTGAAATCTATAAACCAAAACCTTGAAACTTCGCGTTAGCCCTTCTTGGCTCTCTTCGCGCCGTACTTCGACCTTCCCTGCTGGCGATTGGCCACGCCCACGGCATCCAGCGTGCCTCGAATAACGTGATAGCGCACGCCCGGCAGATCTTTCACGCGGCCGCCGCGGATCAGCACGATCGAGTGCTCTTGCAGGTTGTGGCCTACGCCGGGGATATACGTTGTCACTTCAATTCCGTTGGTCAAGCGAACCCGGGCGACTTTGCGCAGCGCCGAATTCGGCTTCTTCGGCGTTTGCGTGTAGACGCGCGTACACACGCCGCGCTTTTGTGGGCAGCCTTGCAGCGCCGGACTGGCCGTCTTGTACCTCGGCCGCTTACGACCTTTCGCCACTAATTGGTTAAAAGTAGGCACTCTTTGCCGCTCCTTCGCACACACCAAACGCCGCAGACCGCAACAGGCAGGCCGCAGTATTGCCGGTCAACCAACCCGGTCTGGCAGGCTCAGGGCCAGCCATGCTTCCCGCCGCACACTGAAGCGCGGAAGGAGATTCTGGGTTCCGATCTAGGTTTGCGCTGCCGACGGTGGCACCCGGCCCAAACTCCGGGGGTACTCCGTTTCGCCAGCTCTGCCCTGCATATCCTTTCGCAGACTCTCTTGCGCCCGTTTAGGCGCTTCAGAAGCCCGAGGGCGAAAGGCAGCGCAGGACTATTTCAGCGAGGAAAGTTTTTCGGATCGAACTTTACTTACCCGAAAACAAATTTCTCAAAAGCTCAACTGCAAGCTCAACGCACGATCCGACGAACTCGCAGTCTACTACAAGCTTGGATTGACTCGCGGAACCAAACTACTATAGCAACTCAGGCGAAACATCGTCAACTTCTGTTTTTGCATCCCACAAAAAATGAGAGGGAAAGCTACGGCTTGATGAATCTACCCGTCACCCTCTACACTACAGGTTTTCCGTTCCAATTCATTCTTAAGTGAGCGATTCGCCAGGGCTGATGGCCGGCGATTAGAGGGTGCATGGGAAGATTGCGTTGTGTTAAGCGGTCATTCATTGGTGTAGGCGTACTTTTATGCTTGTTTCTCCCCGGGTGTGGCGGGCATAAACCTCCCGGCGCTAACCCATTTCCTGCCAAGATCACGCTCAATCCCTCGCTCAGCGCCTCGATGCAACTGGGCAGCACAATGTTTTTCACCGCCACGGCGGTGAATGGCAACAACTCGAGCATCAATCCCGCCTTCACCTTTTCGCTGACCCCTACCAGTCCCGGGGGGATTCTGGAAATTTCGCCCAGCGGAAACGCCTGTGCGGGGAGCTGGAACGCTCCCTATTACAGTGTGTGCACACCGGCCGGCGTTGGGGTGGTTCAGGTGACGGCCTCCGCCCTGGGGGCGACGAGTCCGCCGACCACTGTGTTCGTGCATCCTCCGGTCGATAACATCCAGATCAGTGTGGTGCCTCCGGTGAACCAGCCGCCGGCTGCCTGCGCCACACAGATCGCACTTCCGCTGGCTTGTCAGGTTCCGTTCAACACCGGAAATTGCACCACCAAGAATGGCGTCTTTTCCTGTTCCTGCCTTTCGCAAAATCAAACCCAGACCTTGCAAGCCACCGCTTACAGTCAGGGAGTGGACATCTCGCCGTTGGTGGGGCCCGTTACCTGGAACCAAGCCAACGTGAATGTGGTCACGATTACTCCTATTACCACTTCGTCTGCCAATGTTCCGACGAATCAGGCGACGATGGTTTCGAGTACTCCGGGGGCAACACAAGTCATAGCCTCCGTTTCTGGAGTCTCGAGCCAACCGTATATTGCCGAGACTTGCCCTGTGCAATGTATCGAGATGGAGGTCAGCCAGAACGGGACCCAAAATCCAACTGAAACGAATTTCGTCACGAACAAGGGCACCTCGCAAACCATCACCGCTACCGCGGTTGACGTGCAGGGCTGCGTCGTTCCAAAGCCGGCACTTACGTGGACTTCTTCGTCACCTGCAGCTCTGACGCCGGGGACGATAAGCGCGGGATGCAGCACGGTAACGAGCGGGACCGGCACAGGCACGGGCACGGGCGGCACGGGGACGGGAGGAACGGGCACGGGAGGAACGGGCACCAGCAGCACACCCACGACTTGTGTCGTAGCGACAACCCTGGCCGGAGGGGCTGCAATTACCGCATCATGCACGCCACCGACTTGCAATGTGGGATTTCCCCTGGACGCGCCAGGATTGCCGGCTCTCTATTTGCCGCAGCCGGTTTACCCGGTAACGGCGATTTCCGGTTTGGCAACTGGAGCTTCCACTTCGACCAACGTTCTGGCAACCAGCCAGGATTGCTACAGCAGTTTCTTGTGCACAGTGGCGCTCTACAACATCTCCACTTCTAAGAATCTGGCTGGCACGCCGACTTCCTTGCCCACGCCTCCGAATTCGCTCATGTTCGATCCCGCAGGCGACAAGGCTTACGCTGGCAGTCAATATGGCGCTTTCATGATCACCAGCTCCAACCTGGGATCTTCCTCCACCAACCCGTTTACTCTGTTGCCTGCGCCGGAAACGCAACTGGGAGTCGTGACAGGCAAGGTGATCGGTGTTTCTCCCAATGGAAATCTCGCGGTATTTTCAGACACCGTTTCCACTCCGAACCAGGTTTATGTCGTTAACGCGAGTTCGGCGGCAGCCAGCACAACCGCACTGAATATTAATAGCGCGACTACAGCTACGTTTGCGCCGGATAATTCGAAGGCATTCATTCTTGGAAACGGCGGGAATACTTTGAATATCTATTCACAGGTGCAGGAACTACAGACCTTTCCGCTGACCACACCCGCAAATGCGATTGCGTTTTCGTCCTCGGGAACATTTGCGCTGCTTGCCGGCGGCGGGCCGGCGTCGAACCTGACACTGGTCAGCACCTGCCAGATTCCCGGCAGTAACCCGATCACTAACTTGCCCATCACGACGACGCTTCCGGCAACGCCGCTTTTTCTCAAGATGGTGCCTGGCGGGAACGTTTTCACGGGCACATCGCTGATTCCGACGCTGGTTACGACCGTCCCCAATACCAAACCGCCCGTGCCTCTCTCCATCGATTTCTTTTACGGCGTGGATTCTACCGGCATCGACATTATCGCGATGGCGACCACGACTTCGATCAGCCCGCAGCAGACTGATTCGCTATGCTCGCTGCAAAGCACGGCGCTGGCACAACTGAGCACGACATCGGCGCCCTTTGAACCTGTGTACATCAACTTGCAAAAGGGCACGTTCCATCCCATCAATGTTTTCGTCTCTCCCGATACGACGCAGGTTTATATCGTCACGAGCGACCAGGGAGTTCTCGTTTACAGCTTTAACACGCAATCGGTCAGCGCCATACCGCTGCTGAACAACGCGGCTCCGGTGGCCGCGGATATCTCGGCTGACGGCACCATGCTTTACGTGGCCGGAACGGACGGAATGCTGCACTATATCAACACGCAACTGGCCGCGGACCAGCCTTCTCCGATCTTCTTCTCGCAACTGCCGAATACCACAAATAATTTCTGCTATGAAAATTACAGCTGCACGCTGGATGTGGTGGCGGTGAAGCCGTAAGAGTTAAGGCAATCGGAGGGCGGAAATTCGTCAGCGCATCGGGAGCAGTGGTCGTGAGATCCCTCGCTCGGCTGAAGAGCGCCGACTCTCGGGATGACGCCTTGACCGAATGGCGGGAAATTTTCAAGCCGGCTTTTGCAGTTCCTTCGCTACGCTGTCGAGAACTCCATTCACAAACTGCACGGACTCAAGACTGGAGAATTTGCGCGCGATCTCGAGCGATTCGTTGATCACTACCGCGCGCGGCGTCTCCGGGTAAGCGAGGAATTCGGCCACGCCGGCACGAAGCAGATTGCGATCGACGGCGGCCATGCGATCCATGCGCCAGTGCTCGGCGTGGCGCTCGATCAGTTGGTCGATCTCGGCGCTGCGATCGGTGGCTACGCGGAATAAATCGTCAGCGAAGCCACGGACTTCAGGGCTGGCGGTGGCGTGCTCGGCCCAGAAGGTGCTGCGCACATGATCCACCGTTTGCTTGCCCATGTCGGCCTGGAAGAGCATCTGCAAGACGAGTTCGCGGGATTTGCGGCGGGTGCCCATGGGAAGCAGTGGTCAGTTGTCAGTTGCCAGTTTACTAGGAGGCCAGTCTATTTGCGTTTTGATTTCGATTGCGCAGGCCGCCTCGTCTTAGCAATTTTGTCATTCCGACCGGAGGCAGGAATCAACTTTCGGCTTTTTGCTGGAGCACGCGCTTGAATGGCTTCTTTCAGCGATGCCATTTCAATTGCCGCCAGCGCGGCTTCGAAACCTTTATTGCCCATTTTTAACCCTGCTCGGTCGATGGCTTGTTCCAGAGTGTCGCAGGTGAGGACGCCGAAAGCGTGGGGAATACCTGTTTCCTGCGCGGATTGCCCGATGCCACGCGTGACTTCGTTGACGATTACGTCGTAGTGGGCGGTGTCGCCGCGCAGAAGGCATCCGATACAGATGATGGCATCGTATTTCTTTGTCTCGGCGAGCTTGCGGGCTGCGAGAGGGATTTCGAAGGCACCTGGTACGCGAACTATTTCAATTTTTTCGTAAAGCTTGGCTCCGCACCGCACGAGGCCATCCAGGGCTCCTGCCAACAGTCTCTCGGTAACAAAGGAGTTGAACCGGCTTACGACCACACCAAAGTGCTTGCCGGACGCATCGAGCTTCCCCTCGAGAGCGAGGTGATCCGTCTCGACAACATTCCCCATAACACGCGTACCTACAATTAGCAGTCGTGTTCCGCCTGGGAGTTCGACGATGAAATGTCGTGCGAGATGGGATGGCTCAGGGCCGGAATGATCCTCGACGGCCTTCAGGCCGTGGCGCCCGATAAATTGAAAGGTTGTGTCGGGGTCGTTCACCGTAAGCGAAAAATCGACGTCGTGCCATACTTTTTTCCTCTGGATAACGTCGAATTCCAGTTTCGAAGGAAAGAAGGTGGCAGCGCGTGCATTTTCATTCTCGCGGATGCTGCCCAAGCCAAGCCCGAGTGAGCGCAGCAACTCGACTAAGGGTTCGAAATCCTCCGCCGAGCGGACTAGAGCGCCAAGGTGTACGCGTGTGATCAATCGCTCTCCGTGACTCTATGTCTCCGTGGAGCAGCCGGCCCTTACCATCCTGATCTGCAGCTTTTGCCGCGAAGGATCTGTGCAATTTGCCGCAATAACAAAGTACATGGATCCTTCGGCGCAAAAAAACGTCTCAGGATGACAATCTATGGATGACTTTCGAATGGTCCGTGCAAATCCGCGCCAATCCATGACAGAAGAAGTTACCGTCCCTTAAACTGCGCCGGCCGTTTTTCCAAGAACGCGGTCGTGCCTTCCTTCTTATCCTCCGTCGCACAGGCAACGGCAAACAGCACGGCTTCGAGATAGAGTCCTTCGCTCAGACTCATCTCCATGCCTTTGTTTACGGCTTCCATCGCGTACTGAACTGCGAGGGGCGCGTTAGCGATGATTTTCGCGGCGATGGCCTCGGCGCGCGGAATCAACTCAGAAGAAGCCACGACTTCATTTACCAAACCTATGCGATACGCTTCCTGGGCTGTGATCATCTCGCCCGTGAGCAGCAGCTGCATGGCGATGCCTTTGCCCACTAAACGCGGTAGGCGCTGGGTTCCGCCATAGCCGGGAATAATTCCCAACTTCACTTCGGGCTGGCCGAGTTTGGCGTTGTCGCTGGCCAGACGCATCGTGCAAGCCATTGCAATCTCGCATCCGCCGCCGAGAGCGAAGCCGTTGATGCAGGCGATTACCGGCTTGCCCAGATTCTCGATGAGATTGAGAACGTTCTGCCCGCGATGCGTGTACTCCTTACCGTAGACCGCGTCGTTCTTGGATAGCTCTCCGATGTCAGCCCCGGCGATGAAAGCTTTCTCGCCCGAGCCGGTGAGGATGACGACGCGAATCGATGCATCGTTCTTGATGTCATGGAAGGCGGAGCGAAGTTCCTCCATGGTGGCCATGTTCAGCGCGTTCAGAACCTTTGGCCGGTTGACGGTGACGTAGGCGATGGAGCTTTTCTTTTCGAAGAGGATGTTTTCCAAGGTCATAAAATCTCTTCTTCCGATATCTGCGCCGGCCCATCCGGATGAAAAAGCCCGCACATCAATTTGCTTTGTATGAGTGCAACGTTCCCAGAATAATCGCGTTCGGATTGTTGCGGGTTCTGTCGATCATATCCGCAATGTTGTCACTACACGGGAAATCCTTCCCGATGACGTCTGCCTTCTCGACTTGCACCAGATGCCACCGAAGCGAATTCAGGTAGCTTTCGATTTTCGAACTAGCAGCTTCTTTAGAATCTGCCCAAGTCGTGATATTCATAAAGCCGATTTTCGACCCTAGTGGACTCTCGCTTCGAGCGATAATCTCGACTAAAATCAGCCACATTTTTCTGCTCGAGGGCTGGGGTGTGCGTTCATACGCGAGTCACTCGGCTTAGCTGCTGCTATAATTGTATAGCAGGTTTCGATTATGTTGGCTGTTCGCCTTCCCGAAAAGATCGAAAAGCGGCTCGACCGCCTGGCCAAGCGCACTGGCCGTACTAAGACCTACTATGTGCGCGAGGCAATTCTTCAGCATTTGGAAGACCTGGAAGACATCTATTACGCGGAAAAAGCGCTCGCGGATATTCGCTCCGGCCGGACCAAACCGATACCTCTGGAAAAAGTAATGCGCCGCTATGGCCTGGAAGGTTGAGATCTCGCCAACAGCCCAGAAGCAGTTGGACGACCTTGACAAGCATGTCGCAAACCGAATCGTCAAGTTTCTCCGTGAGCGCGTCGAGAAACTCGACGATCCCCGCCAAATCGGCGACCGGTTGCAAGGAACGCTAAGCCCGTTCTCGAGATACCGTGTAGGCAACTACCGGATCATCTGCTCCCTCGAGCATGAACGGTTGGTCGTGCTCGTGCTTCGCGTCGGTCACCGTAGAGAAATTTATTCGCGCTGAAGTTACTTCCCTTTTGCCACGGCCGCCACTTCATCCTTGCTTAAATCGCAACTGATGCAGCGCTCGGTCCAAATGCGATGCCCGAAAACTTTTCCGCAGCGCGGACATTTCCATTCCGTCAGCCACCAGCCGCCGGCGAGGTAGACGCCGATCCAACCGAGTAGGATCAGAAAGTCGGCGCGCTCCCCGAGGTTCAGTTTCGCAATCATAAAGCCGAGAAACAGGAAGCTGAGGAACAGGACTACCACCAGGTTTCGTCGCGCTACGTAGGAGTGCCAGGCGCGGCGGTAGCGCTCCCTATCTTCGGGGCTGCCCTGGCTGGGCGGCTGATCGGTTTTGCGGCGTTTGAACATGAGCTTACAGTTTATTCGGCTTCGGATTGTTTACGTCGGAATAATCGTAGAAGCCTTTACCAGTTTTGCGGCCGTACCAGCCTGCCATCACGAGGCGCTTGAGCAGCGGGGGCGAGGCGAAGCGCCGCTCCTTGAATTCGTCATACATCACGTGGGTGATGTAGTAAGTCGTATCGAGGCCGACGAAGTCGAGCAGCGTAAACGGGCCCATGGGATAGCCGCAGCCCAGCTTCATGGCGTTGTCGATGTCTTCAATCGATCCCACACCTTCTTCATAGGCGCGAATGGCATCGAGCAGATACGGCACCAGCAGCCGGTTTACGACGAATCCTGTCTTGTCCGATGTGCGTACCGGAACTTTGCCCAGCTTCTTGCCGAATTCGAACGCGGCCTCGTAGACCTCGTCAGCCGTGGCGATGGTACGCACGACTTCGACCAACTTCATCAGTGGCACGGGATTGAAGAAATGCAGGCCGATGAAACGCTCCGGGCGCTTCGTGGCGGTCATCAATTCGGTGATCGAGATGGATGACGTGTTCGACGCGAAGATGGCATGCTTCTTCACAATCTGGTCGATGGAGGCGTACATCGCTTTCTTTTCCTGGATGTTTTCGGTGACAGCCTCGATGACAATGTCGCAGTGGGCGAGATCATGCCTGTCGGTTGAGCCCTTGAGGCGGGCGCGGATTTCGTCTTTTTGCTGTGCGGTGATGCCGCCTTTTTCCGGCGGGCGCTCGGCGAATTTGCTTAGCGATTTTTCGATGCCGGCGAAACCTTTGTCGATGAATTTCTGATCGACTTCCAGCACTGTAACGTCGAATCCGGCGGTCGCGGCGACTTGTGCGATGCCAGAACCCATGAGACCGCAACCGAGAACACCAACTTTCTTAATTTCCATAACTGTCCTTTGCACTCCTTCGAGCTTGTTTCCAGCGCCGCAGGGCATCAATTCCCTGGCGAACTAGAAAGAAGAACATCAGAGAACTCAAAAGAAACAATAGGAGTGTCACACCAGCCAAGACCCAGTCGGGAACGCCGGGCATATTCATCGCGGCGGCGAGAACAAACATGGACCCTAGGGCTAGACCTCCAAATTCAATGACCTTATTCTTCTCCCGCCTTGCAACCCGCCAAAATACAAAAGCGTACATGCACCCTAGGACGATGCAGCTGACGATGGTCCGAATTACGGTTCCGTGCGTAGTCATCACCCAGACCCAGCAGCAAATCAGTTCATGCTCTCCACCACCATCGCAATCCCCTGTCCTCCACCGATGCACGCCGTCGCCAATCCATACTTTTTCTTTCGCCGACGCAACTCATACAGCAGCGTAATTACCAACCGCGTCCCGGTTGCACCCAGCGGGTGCCCCAGCGCAATCGCCCCGCCGTTTACATTCACTTTCTCCCGATCCAGTCCCAATTCTTTTTCCACTGCCAAATACTGCGCGGCGAAGGCTTCGTTCACTTCGATCAGGTCAATATAGTCGAGAGAAAGACCGGCTTTCTGCAATGCAATTTTCGAGGCCGGGACGGGACCGCGTCCCATAACCTTCGGTTCAACTCCGGCGATGCCCCAGCTCACGATGCGGCCTAGCGGCTGAATGTTTCGCTTGCGGGTTTCTTCAATCGACATCAGTACGACGGCGGCTGCGCCATCTACGATGCCGCTGGCGTTGCCGGCGGTCACCGTGCCGTTCTTGCCGAAGGCGGCTTTCAGTTTTGCCAAGCCTTCCATCGTGGTTTGCGGACGGCGGTGGTCGTCTTCGCTTAACGACTCTCCAGTGGCTTCGCCTTTCGAATTGCGTAGCGGCACTGGAACCAGCTCTTCCTGAATTCTTCCGGCTTTGTAGGCTTCGTCGGCACTCTTTTGCGAGCGCAGCGCGAGTTCATCCTGCGCCTGGCGGGTGATGCCTTGCTGCTCGCCGTAGAGTTCGGCGGTGTTGGCCATGTACAGGCCGCAATAGCTATCGAGCAGCGCCACCATCAGCGAGTCTTCGAGTTTGCCGCCGGGCGAGAGCGTGAAGCCGTCGCGTCCGCGGATTACAAACGGGGCTTGCGACATGGCTTCCATGCCGCCTGCGAGCACGATCTTCGCTTCGTCGGTTTGGATCATCTGGGCCGCACTCACAATCGACTGCATGCCGCTGCCGCAGAGCCGGTTTACGGTCAAGGCAGGAGTTTCGATGGGCAATCCGGCGCGCAATCCCACGTGGCGCGCACCATAAAGAGCATCGCCGGTTGTTTGTTGGGCGTTGCCGAAGACCACATGATCAAACTCTTTAGGATCGATTGCGGCGCGCTCGATGGCGCCTTTGGCTGCCACGGCGCCCAATTCCTGGGCGGTGAAATCCTTTAGCTTGCCGCAATAGCGGCCAAAGGGCGTGCGTGCCCCGCTGACAATAGCGATGTCACCTGGCTTTAGCATGATTTCCCTGACAGATCGCGTGCTCAGAGTGGATCTGGAGTGACGATCAAACTGGTTAGTTTAGCAGTGAGGCAGGAGATTTGACCACCGACGGAATTGAGTGATTGAGCGATCGAATCATTGAGTAATTGACGTGCGGTGGTGGTTGCTGAATCGCACAATGACCCAATCTCTCAATGGTTCGATCCTTACGCTACGGCGCCGGCAGCCACGGCTGCTCCGAGCGCTACCACCTTGCCGGGGCCCTGCGCTAACGAGGTTGCCAGCGCGTGTTCTGCGCGATTGATCACTTCGGTGACGATGTCGATGGGATCGTAGCTTTCGCGGATTACCGCTTCCGCGAGTCCGGCGGAAAAGTCGAGGGACTGGCCCTTCGTCGATTCGTTTTTCGCGGGCAATCGGATTTCTGCGACCACCTTGCGCAGTTTTTCAATGGCCATCATCGCTTCTTTTTCGGCGGTGTCGCCCAGTATGAGAGCTACGGTGGCGGTGTCGTAGCGGAAGGCGAGATCGTTGGTGCGGATGTGAGTCGCGAACTGCTGGCCGACCTTTTCCATGACGGCTTCGATGGCGGCCTCGCCGTACTCCTTGATTAAGGCGGCGCTGCGGCCGAAGCGCAGGAGAAGGACGGAGAGCGGCGCGGAGTTCTGCGTTGCACGCTTGCTTTCCGCAAGGAGCAGATCGAGATACGAACTCCGCTTGAGCAGGCCGGATTTTTCTTCCGTGACGGAAAGATTTTTTACCAGGCGGCGCAGGCCAGCGTTGTTTAATGCGATCACCATTTGATCGGCGAGAGTTTTCAGTACCACTACGTCGGTTTGGGGCCAAGAGCGGGCTTTGTTGTGCAAGAGCACCAGAGCGCCTACGGGGTCGTTCCCATTGCTCAGCGGGAATGCCAGCACGGATGTAGCGCCGAGTTCTGCTATTGCGCTGCGAGCGGATTCAAGTTCGGTTGCTTTTTGGGCATCGGCGAGGATGAGCGGTTCATTCGAAGATGAGGCCAGGGCCAGATCGTGGAGTGCGCATACCAGATCCTTGATTGCCGCGGCGCTGCCAGCCTTCACGTTTTTGCCGCAACATTCCTGCACTAGCGTCGGCGCGGAGCCGGGGGTGCGCATGGCGGCGAGGCAACGCGAGACTTCCCAGTGCGCGCCGATTTCGTTGACGGCTGTAGTCAGCACGGCTGACGCCGTGGATTGGTGATAGACCTTGCGCGTGATCTCCGCCACGCGTGTGACGTTGCGTATTTCGGTTGTGGGATCGACGGCGGGAACGGGAGCGGCGACCGGAGCCGCAGGCTGAGGGGCAGCCGCCTGACGTGGGGCCGAGCCGGGATAGGTTGGAGTCATTCCTGCGGAAAGATACAGGCGTTGCAGGTCTTCGTTGCGCTCCTCTTCGCGAGGGAAAAGTTCCTGAATTCTCTGCAGGCGCTCGACCGCTTTGTTGCGCATGCCGTATTGCACGAGGATTTCGGCCTGCAACATCAGGTCCTGCAGTGTGGAAGCTCCCAGCGTGGCTTCGTGTTCGATGGCGGCGGTGGCGGCGCTGGTTTTGCTGACTGGAGTAAAGCGCGAGGAGATGGCCTCGAATTTCTTCTGGTCGATTTTTCCTTTCAACGTTTCGAGGCGCTTGGTATGCCCAGCCTCGTAGGGATCTACTTCCGCGGCGCGGTCGAGGCATTCTGCCGCTTTGGCGAAATCTCCGCTGGTGCAATAGACGTCGAAGAGCTTCAACAGAGTCTGACAATATTCGCCTTCACGATTGTTGGCGTTAAAGAGTTCGCTGAGGAACTCGAGCATTTCGGGCGAGGCGCGCCGGGTCGCGTTGATCTCTTGCATGACGGCGACAAATTGCCGCCGCTCGCCGCGTTTTCCCTGAAACTGGCCTAACTTTCTGGCGAGTTTTACTGCGGCATCGTCATGCCCAGCGTCGAGCAATTGGCCGATCAGCGCGGTCACCTGCGCCATGCGGTTGGGATTTTGCTCGAAGAGCTGCCAGACCAGTGGCTCGGCGTCGGCATAACGGCCGGCGGCCAGAAGCGCTTCGGCGTAGATATCGCGCAGGATGGGAGAAGTTTTACCGGCGTTGACCTGCGGTTCGAGGATGAAGATGGCGGCGCCGATTTGTCCCTGACTCAGGAGACTTTTTCCGTAAGCCAGAGCGATTTCTTCGTCGGAGGAATCTTCCTGATAGGCGCGCTCGTACCACTGCGCCGGATCGGCGCCTTCGGCTGCAGTTAACTGAGCCACACGCTTGAAGGCTTCGGCAGCGGTTTTCGCTTCGCCGAGTTCGGAGGAGACTTCGGCAATGCGCAGAACATTTGCCTGGATAGGCTCGAACTCGACGAGGCGCGCCAGGATTTGCAAAGCATCTTTCTTGTTGTCGAGCTTGGCGAGATCGCTTAGCGCAGACTCATAGGTTCCGACAGCAAGTTTTTTGTTTGATCCCTCGAGCAATTGGCCGAAGCGAAATTTCTGCTCCCATGTGGGGTTGCCGTGGCGCGCCAGTTTTTTGTATGTGAGGCTGGCGCGAGTAGCATCGCCGGCGGCTACCTGGCGTTCGAATAATTCGCCTAAGAGTCGGGCGGCGTCTTTTGTGCGGGCCTGGGCCAAACACAGGTCGGCTGCGAGTTCGCGAACTTTGTCATTTTCCGGGTCGTCGCGCAGGACCAGAAGATATTCTTCGAGTGCTTCGGGGGCCTTACCTTTTTGCAGGAGTTTCTCAGCGCGCTCCACGCGCCGCACCAGCTCGGCCCGGTCCGCACGTATTGTGGTCTCAGCCATGGATTGGTCTGGGCAGACTACTCTGTCTCGATTCTAGGAGCGGGCCCCAAGGCCAGCAATCTGCAAGGGCAAGCTGGCGATTACGAAAGTCATCGGGGGCGCTGGTTGGGGGGGATGGGATTCAAGGTTTCAAAGTTTTAAAGAACCCCGCTGAAACTTTGAACCCTTGCAACTTTGATCGGCTGACTCTTTTTGTTATCGTGCGGCATGCCTTTGACTTCCCTATATCCAGAAACCGTTCAGCAAGATCCCCATGAACGCGGGCTGCACCATCAACTTACAGCGGGCGAGATGGCTATGGTTGCCGTCGGAGGGTCGATCGGCACCGGGTTGCTTCTGGGATCGGCTGCAGCTCTGGAGATTGCCGGTCCCAGCGTCATTCTCAGCTATGTTCTTGCCGCTTTTATCGCATACACCGTCGCCATGGCGTTGGGGGAGTTAGCCAGCACGCATCCGGCGGCGGGATCGTTTGGCGTTTATGGGGAACTTTATCTGAATGAGTATTGGGGATTTCTATGCCGCGCCGGGTATTGGGCGTCGATTGCATTCTCAATTGGAGCTGAGCTCGTCGCCTCGGCCACATATATGGAGTTGTGGTTTTCGGCTGTGCGGGGAGAAATCTGGGTGATTGTATTTTCGGCGCTTCTGTCTGATCATCAACTTGCGCAGCGTGCATTCGTTCGGGCGTTTTGAGTTCTGGTTCGCGATGATCAAGTTTGCGGCAATTATCGGCTTCGTCGTGGCGGGAACGGCGTTGCTTTTTGGCGGCCGGATTGCGCCGCAATACACGGCGAACGGGGGATTTCTTGCCCGCGGACCCGTGGCACCGCTGATGGCGGTTTTTCTGGCGATCTACGCGTTCGGCGGCGTGGAGATGCTGGCGGTCACGACCGGTGAGTCTCGGTCGGCAAAAGACGTGCCGCGGGCGGCCTGGCTCACATTTTCGCTGCTGGCGGCGATTTATCTGGGAGCGATTATCGTGCTCGTCGGGGTGATGCCCTGGAACCACGCGGGCGTGAATGAGAGTCCGTTCGTCAGCGTGTTGCGGATGGCGAAGATTCCCGCTGCGGCATTTGTAATGAATTTCGTAGTGCTGACGGCGGCGCTTTCGGGAGCCAACGCGAAACTTTACGTCGCTTCGCGGCTGCTGTTTTCGATGGGACGCAGCGGATGGGCGCCGGCGGCCTTTGGCCGGCTGAATGTCGCGGGATCGCCGCGACTGGCGTTGCTGGTTTCGTCCTATGGAGTAGTGACCGCGCTGATTTTCGAAAACTGGATTCCGAAGCAGGCGTTTCTCTACATCATGGGCGCGGCCTTCTCCGGTCTCATCTTGTCGTGGATTGTTTCCCTGGCGGCGCATGTCAGTTTTCGCTGGCGGTTGACTCCCGAGCAAGTCGCGGCGCTGCCTATGCGCTCTCCTCTGGGAGTTTGGGGATCGATTGTTGGATTTGTTCTGGTCACTACGGCGGTGCTGCATACGATGTTTTCTGCGCGTGTGAATGAGGTCGGCGGACTGGTTTTCTTCGCGGGACTGACGGTTGTGTATTTCCTGCAAAAGCGACGCCGTCGAAAAACCTAAGCAGATTACCAACGTAAGGCCGACGAGCTTTTTTCAGCCACCATCCGGGCTTTGACTCCGCTAGCCTTTACTGACAGCTGATCCCATACGCTGAAGCTCAGAGCGGTTCTTCTGCGATGATTTTTGCGACTCTTCTCTCTCACCCGGACTCGACGCGAGGAATTTTTTGGTGCGCGATAGGAATCCTCGCGGGTGTGTATCTATTCTTCAACGGGTTCCGCTTGCTGCAGCGGCGGAGGCTGATTCTGGATACGCCTGCTTCCAAGATTCGCAGCGCTTCGCTCGGAATGGTCGAACTTAGCGGGCTTGCCGCCGGGCCTTACACGATGGCCGCTCCCATTACCGCGCGGCAATGTTATTTTTACCGCACCGTGGTCTGGGAGTGGAAGCGGCAGGGGCGCAGCAACCAGTGGGTGAAGGTGGCGGGCGAATGCTCGCATGTGCCGTTCTTTCTCGATGACAATACGGGTGAGGTCTTGATCGATCCGCGGGGCGCGGAACTGGATTTGCATTGCGACTTTCAGCAGGAATTCTCCGATTCAATTTTTAGCTTCAAGGAGGAAGCGCCGCCGAATGTGGTTTCGTTTCTCTCGCGTCACGGCCTTGTGACCGGCAACAAGATTAAGGTCGAGGAGTATTGCGTCAAGCCGAAGAATGCGCTGTTCCTGGTGGGAACACTGGCGGAGAACCATGGGCTGACTCTCGCGCCGAAACCTATTTTTGACGACGAACATAATACCCGCACCTCGAAGGATGGAATTTGGTTTAATCCGGTTCAATCCGCGGTGGGACAGAGTGCTTTGGCTTTTGTAACTGGCGGCGATGCAACCGCACCAGACGAGAAATCGGTCAGCGAAGTTCTGATGGATGGTTTTATTCGACGTTCCGGCTTCCACGATTCACCTTTCGCCAATTCCCCCTTGGGCAAGTCGATTCTTGAAGAGGAGTCAACCCGTGCCGCTTCGGCTAAGGTCATCAAACTTCCTTCCGCGCAGGAACCCACAACAAGCAGCGGGATGACGCAGCAACAGACGGTCGCAGCGGCGTTGGTGAAAGCGGGGATTACCAATCCGGCGGCATGGGCGGCAGCGGGGGTTGTGGGAACGAATCAGGCAGTGAATATATCCGCCAACGGCCAAGCTGGAGATTCCACCGGCGGGTACGATGCGCATCCGGCGACTGTGATCATGAAGGGGAAGAACCAGTCCACGTTTCTGATCTCCTGGCGAAGCCAACGTGAGATCGCGCGCTCGCTGGGATGGAAATGCACAGTCATGATTTGGGGTGGTCCGGTGCTCACGATACTCTGCCTTTATGGCTTGTTGGAGTTCCTCCATTTGCTTTAGCCAGTGGCAGAGAGGAACTGCGCCTCTAGTACAATTGCTTCCGTGAAGAATGCCGTTTGCATTGGAATTCTTGGCGACTTCAACCCCGAGTTTCGCTCCCACCACGCTACGATGGATTCTTTGCAGCACGCTGCGCGCAAGCTGGGGATGAAGGTGGAATCGGAGTGGATTCCTACCCCTTCATTGCTTGCTCCCGATGCCAAGAAAATTCTGGAGAGCTTCGACGGTTTATGGGCTTCTCCCGGCAGCCCCTTCAAGAGCTTCGATGGGATGCTCAAGGGAATCGAATTTGCGCGGCGATGCGACTGGCCTTTCCTGGGCACCTGCGCAGGGTTTCAATACGCGCTGATTGAGTTCGCGCGCAACGTTCTGGGCATCGCGGATGCCGACAGCGCAGAAAATAATTCCGGGTCGAAGAACATCGTCATTTATCCGGTGGCCTGCGCAGTTCCGAATCGCAGCGGCGATGCTCCGAAGCTCTCCGGTATGGTGCCTGAAATCCGGTTGCGGCCCGGTTCTTACTTGCAGTCGTTCTACGGGAAAGAGAAAGAAGTAGTGACGGAGGAATTTTTCTGCAATTTTGAAGTGAATCCGGAATTTGAATGGGCGACGATGGAAGCCGGATTTCCGGTAGTAGCGCGTGGCGCAAAAGGGGAAATTCGAGCGATTGAGTCGCCTACACATCGCTTCTTTGTGGCGACGCTGTTCCAGCCGCAGCTTTCTTCCACAGAGAAAACTCCGCATCCCGTGGTTGTCGCTTTCGTGCAAGCGGCTGCGGATTGGGGCAAGAAGAAGCTGGATGACAGTGTTCTCGAATAGTCCTTCCTAAACAAGATTTAATCTCCTACACGAATTTACAGCTAAAGACTTCGCCGCTCGCGCCGATCTGCGGTCTATATGGTGAACCCAGTCAATAGTGCAAGTAGCAGTCACGCTACCGAAGCGGCTAGCTCGCAGCCGTCGGCACCAAAAGCTCAGCCGCAACAGGCCACACCGCTGCCTTCGGACACGGTCAAGCTGAGCAGCACGGGCAATGCCGATCACGACAGAGACAGCCAATAGCAAAACCGACTGCCTACCCTCAAGCAGTCGAGCCAATAGAGAGGCGAGGGTTCCCCCACTCGCCTCTTTGTTGTTTTTGATCTGATCAGACCGCCTTCACGAAGCGCAGAGACGCGGAATTCATGCAGTAGCGCAGACCGGTGGGGCGGGGACCGTCGTCGAAGACGTGACCCAAGTGAGCGTCGCACTCTGTGCAGGAGACGGCGGTTCGCACCATGCCGAGGCTGGCGTCGGAAATTTCCCTCACATTCTCTTTGGCGATGGGCTCCCAGAAGCTGGGCCAGCCGGTACCGGAATCGAATTTTGTGGCGGAGCTGAACAGCGCGTTGTCGCAACAGATGCAGCGAAAGATGCCCTTATCGTGCAGGTTCCAATATTTTCCACTGTAGGCGAATTCCGTATCTGCATGACGCGTGATTTCGAAAACATTCGGCGATAACTGCTGCCTCCACTCCTCTTCGGTCTTTACGACGCGAGGAACTTTCACTTTCCCCAAACGCTTGCCGTCGTCGGAGAACTGTACAACCGTTACCTCAGCCGGCTCGGTTTTGGCCGCCGCCGCGGCGATCGGATGCGGGCTCCGGAACGAGAATAGAGCCAGCCCGCCCAGGGTTGCCCCGGCTCCGAGCAGAAACACCCGGCGGCTCGAATTTATTTCCCGTTCACCGCGACGCGATTCAAACATGACTCCCTCCCAATCGCTGGCTCAAGGCTAGTTGCCTGTGTACACATCCGGAAATTCCCTGCGCAGATTCGCCACTTTGGGCGCGTCGTTATAGACGATGTAAGGGTTATCCGGATGCAGTGTGGCGTAGTTCTGGTGATAGGCTTCGGCGGGATAGAAGGCATTGAACGCTACCACCTTCGTCACTATCTTGTCGTGATAGATTTTCGCCTGATCGAGTTGCGCGATATACGCCTCGGCAATGTGCTTCTGTCCGTCGTTGTTGTAGAAAATTACGGAGCGATACTGTGTCCCTTCATCGGGGCCTTGCCGATTCAGTTCAGTGGGATCGTGGGCCACAGAGAAAAAGATGCGCAATAGCTGGCCGTAAGTTATCTGCGAAGGATCGTAGATAATCTGGACCGACTCAGCGTGGCCGGTGGTGCCGCTGCTGACGGTTTCATAATCGGGATTTTTCAGCGCGCCGCCGGAGTATCCTGAGGTGGCTTTAATGACCCCTTTTACGTGTTGAAAAACGGCCTGCACGCCCCAGAAACATCCGCCTGCAAGAACGACCGTTTCCTTTGCCGGAGCGGGGGTCTTCGCCTCATCGACTAACGGAGCTGGGACCGGCGTACCGCTACCTGCCTGGCAGGCCAGGGCGACGCCCAGCACCGTCAGCATTGCCAAAAAGCGTAACGAAACCTTGTACATAACGCCTCCTGCGCGATCCTTTGTTGTCTGCCAATTAGAGTTACGAACCGGATGAAAGTTTCGGATGTTCGGGAGGCCCGTTTTCTTTGGGATGGAGGAACATGCTGAGCCGCCTGCGAGTGATTGAAGAGCCTCGTTATGAGTGGATGCACCTGCGGTGGAGGCCGCGGCTCTTTGCTCACGAATGTTTCGATTCGGGATTCCGGTTGACGTAGCGCTCGCACGCTGGATTTCCGCTTGACATTTCGCCTTATATTCGCCAACAATAGCGCCATGGCGATCACACGCAGGCAGCACGAGGTGTATGACTTTATCTCCCGCTTCGTCACTGAGCACGGTTATTCTCCTTCCTACGAGGAGATCAAAAGCGGAATTCAGTTGAGTTCGCTGGCAACCGTGCACAAGCACATCACGAATCTGGAAAAGAAAGGGCTGCTGACGCGCGATTACAACCGCAGCCGTTCGATCGATCTGCTTCCGCCGAAGGGGCGGTTAAAACAGTCCATGAACGTGAATACGGGGCTGGTGTTGCCGCTGCTCGGGCGCATCGCCGCCGGCCAGCCGATCGAAGCCATACAGAGCAATGAGACGATTTCGCTGGCCGACTTCGTGCGCTCGAAGGAAGTGTTTGTGCTGGAAGTGCGCGGCAATTCCATGCAGGATGAGGCGATCCTGAATGGCGACTACGTGCTGGTGGAGAAACTGAAGACCGCCCATAATGGCGACATTGTGGTAGCAGTTGTGGATCGCGACGATGCTACGTTGAAGCGGTTTTATCGGGAAGGGGACAACATCCGGCTGCAACCTTCGAATGCGACCATGCAGCCGATTATTGTGCCAGCGGCGTCAGTAGAGATACAGGGCAGGGTGATTGGGGTGCTGCGGAAGTATTAGTGGAAACGCCCCAATGGCTAAAGCCGCGCGTTTTTTTTGACTTGGGCGGCACGACTAAAGTCGTGCCCTTCCCAAAGTCGACCTAAGAAACTAGGCTCGCTGGTTGCTTAGCCTACGTGTTTATCGAGAGCCTGTGCGATGGCTTCTTTGGGGCGATAGCCTACCAGTTGCTCCACCACCTGGCCGCCCTTGAAGACCAACAGCGTGGGAATGCCGGTGACTTTGTAGCGCATCGGAGTCGCGCTGTTCGAATCCACGTCCATCTTACCGATCTTGATCTTGCCCTGATACTCCTTGGCCAGCTCCTCGACGATGGGAGCAATGGCGCGGCACGGGCCGCACCAGGTCGCCCAGAAATCCACCAGAACCGGCTTATCCGATTTCAAAACATCCTGGTCGAAGTTCGCATCTGTAACTTCGACAATTCCATTGTGTGGCAAATTCGAACCTTGTGATTGTTCGTTGCCCTTCGTGCTGACTGCCATTTCTCTCTCCTCGCTGTGACGCCGCGCTGTCGGCGGACTCTCCATCTTCGAAGAAGTCCTAGCCGTGCACGGCGATCTGAGTCAAATAAGTGCCGCCCCTATTGGGCGTCTTTAATTATCGCACTTCCTTTGTCGTACCGGGAGTTTGATGCAGTCAGTGTACTGAAAGTCGCAAGCGGGACCTGAGGCCATTGTTGGCCGATAGTAGGATGAATTGGTGGTCTTGACGAGACTTGAGAGAAACGCAAAGTTCAAGCTCGCAGTGCTCTACCGGGTCTCCTTTGCGGTTAACAGTTTCTAAAACACAAACTTGATGGCGGCCTGCATCAGCCGTGGAGCGGCGGCACTCACGACTTGTCCAAACGTGGGGCTATCAATGTTTCCGTTTACGGATGCGGGTCCGTAAAACTGCGCGTGGTTGAACACGTTAAAGCCTTCGAAACGGAATTGCAGAGACTTGCTCTCGGCTAAAGGAATGCTCTTCTGTAAGGCCATATCGTAGTTATTGATCCCCGGCCCATAAAAGAAACGCCGCCTCGCATTGCCGGGAGTGCCCAGCGGCTGCAGGCTAAACAGAGACGTGTTGAAGTATGGCCGCCCATTGCGTGGGTTGGAATTCAGCTGAAGTGGGCCGGGCGTGAATTGCGGCTCGTCCACACCGTAGTTGTTAATGCCATTAGGCTCTGCGCCGAGAAGCGAATTATCGCCGTAGTTGAGCAGAGTCACGGGAAAACCGCTGCTGTAATGCGTAATGCCAGAAACCGTCCATCCGTTTGTCCAGCGATTAGCAATGCGGAACAGTCGAGGGAGAGGAAGCTCGTAGGCGTAGCTCGCAACAAAATTATGTTTGACGTCGAACGCGGAGAGCGCGCGACTCAGCGCCGGATTCACCGGATTTACTTCTTCGCCGACATTCGAGGACTGATCTAGCGATTTACTGTAGGTGTAGCTGGCAAACAAAAGCAAGCGCCCGCTAGTATGCCGAGCGCTGAGTTCCAGCGCGTTGTAATTCGAATTCCCGATGGTGGACTGATTGGTGTCGCTGCCGAACTTTGGGCCCAGAGGCCCTCGCGTTCCGTGTATGGTTTGCCCCGAGGTGGATGTGTAAACGTTGCTTTCGCCGAAGGGCCCACATGTTGCGGATCCGGGAGCGACTTGGGTTGGCTTGCTCAAGGCCAGACAGGCCGCCGGGTCCCCCGGATTCGATTCCAGCAAAACCAGCAGCCGGTGCGATTGATTCCCCACATAGGTGGCGTTCAGCAGAGTGTTGTCGCCAATCTGCCGCTCAACGGAAAACATGTACTGTTCGGTGTAAGGGATGCGATTGTTGACAGGATAGGCCGGGATGCCGCTGATCGGCTCGTACTGCGACCAATCGATGCTTGAGTCAGGATGGCTGGCTGACGAATTCAGCGGCGCAAACGTTACGGGAAAATACTGCCCAAGATTTTGCCCGTTGGAAGCCGTTACAAAGGGATTTGCGAATGTTGGCGGCGCAGGGCTGCTGTAGGTTGTTCCATAGGGAGCGTTGGCCGCAAGGACTCCGATGGTAAGAGCTTCGATGGATGTGTAATACAAGCCCAAGCCGGCGCGGACGCTAACCTTGCCCGGGCCGCCAATGATTTTTCCGAGCCAAGTACCGGTTGACAGGCTGGGCGAGTAAGCAAAACCGATGCGTGGCGAAAATTCGTCGCCCGGAGGTGCAAGGGTACGCCGCACACCCGGATCGGTGGGGTACAGAATTCCCGCTGGGGCTCCGGGAAACACGACCGACTGCTTGCCGGGTTCAGTGGTCGAAACCTGATTATATTTTTCGTACCAGGGTTCGATGCGGTCCCAGCGCAGGCCGTAATTCAAAGTAAGGTTCGAGCGCAGATGCCAGTTGTCCTGGGCAAAGATGCCAGCGTACTTGTTGCGCCCGTAAAACGGGTTGAGCTGGCTCTGGTTGTACTGGCTGGGAATGCCGAGCAGGAAGTCGGCGAAGTCGACTCCAGTCTCGCTTCCCGTGAAAAGAAAACTTCCGTTGAATTGGGCGATGGGGTTGACGTTGACCTGATCGTAGTGGACCTCGCCACCGAGCTTCAGCGTGTGGCTTCCGAGGACCTTGGAAAAATTGTCCAGCAACTGAAACGTGTTGTTCGCCTGCTTCAGTTCATTGGTGTTGGTGCCGGTGGAAAAATTATTGAAAACGAGATTCTCGACGCCTTCTTCTTTGGGATCGAGCGCCACGATCGTCGGCATTCCCGACGCGTCAACGAAGCCCTGCGAGACAAGGCTGACGCCAAGGCCACCCTGCGGCTGGCCGAGGTTGTTGTACGCCCGCATATAGCTGAAGTGAATTTCATTGACTTCGGTCGAAGTCAAAGTTTTGGTATCGCCGATGCTGAAAAGCTGCGCCCGTCCAAGATAAAGCGCGTTGAAACCGGGCACGCTCGCCCCGCCTTGCGCCACCGGATACGGATTGTTCAGCGAGTAGTCGTCCAGAAAGTAATACCCGGAGATCAGCCCCCAGCCGGTGTTGGCATCGATACGAAGCGCGCCTTTGTCATCGCGAAGCGATTGATTGTTTACCGACGTGGCAAAGAAACTTCCGGCTTGATTTGGGGCGGGAATATATTGCAACAATTTCTGCGCGGGCACAGACCACGCGCTCACCGGAATCTGCAGCGTAGGAAGCACGCACGCGTTCGTGCTCCCTGCAAAATAATTTGTGCTCGTGCACGCGGAGAAATAGTAAGGCTCACCCGCAAGCACTGTGTGACCGAATCGCTGCGAAAGCGTCTGCGCCCACGCCGGACCGGTGACGGCTGTGGGCACTGAGACGGACTGCCCGTTGACAGTTTGCGTCGTGGAAAATAACGCCGCGAGGTCCGACAAATTGCCGGAACGATCCTGGAGCGAAGGAACTGGAATCAGTCCGGTATCCACTCCCTGCCGCTGCCGTGTGCCTTGATAATCGGAAAAAAAGAATACTTTGTTTTTTCGAATCGGGCCGCCGAAGGTTCCGCCAAACTGATTTTGAATAAACGTCCCGCGTGTCGGCGAAAAATAATTGCGCGCGTCCAGATCGGTGTTGCGCAGAAATTCGAAGAGATCCCCGTGAAACGCGTTGCCGCCCGACTTGGTCACAACGTTAATCTGGCCGCCGCTAAACTCGCCATACTCTGCGTCGAAGTTACTGGTGAGAATGCGGAATTCGGCGATCGAATCGAGGTTGGGAATAATCGCCGTTCCCATATTCACGTCTTCTTCGGCATCGCTGCCGTTCACAATAAAAGCATTGGCAAACTCGCGCTGGCCGTTGATTGAAATCGTTCCAGGATTCAGATCGCCGGAGGGCGAAAGCGCGCTGGCACCCACGTCCTGCACGGTGTTGGTGGTGATCGAGGTCACGGGCGCTACGCCGGCTTGAAGGGAGAGCAGATCGGTATAACTGCGGCCATTGAGCGGCACCGCGGTCATCTGCTTGCTGTCAATCACTTCGCCAACCTGGCTGCTGTAGGTTTCGAGATGAACGGCGCTATCGCTGACCGTCACCTTTTCTCCTCGCTGGCCCACCTGCAGCGTAATGTCGATTGCGAGCGCGCTATTTGTGTCGAGTGTAATCCCGGCGCGGCGATAGGGCTTGAAACTGGGATGACTGACTTCTAACGTGTAAGCACCCACCGCCAGAACGGGGAAGGTAAAGCTGCCACGGCCATCGGACGCGGCCGACAGGCGCGCCCCAGTACCGACATTGGTAAGCGCAACCGACGCCCCCACAATGGCTGCACCCGAAGAATCCTTCACGGTCCCAGAGAGACTTCCTCCGACTCCACCAAATGCCAAACCGGAGAGGCTACAAAGGAGGAAAAAGAAAAAAACGACCCGATAGGAGATGCGCCGGATTCTTGCAGAGGCCGAATGTTCAAATTGTAATTGCAACCCATTCGCAACTGAGACTATGATCGATCGCTGGTTGTAAATCGTGCTTGCCATTCTCAGTGGGAGCGCAACCCAGATTTACAGCTAGTTGCAAATCAGTCGCAACAGAAGACATTTACGATCTTGCCGGATCGTGCTTCTGACCGTCAAGTTTCGTAGCAAGATTTCGTCGCATCGGGATTGCGACTACTTGCAACAATAGGAGGATTTCCAATGCCGCTTCCCAAAACGGAAATGCCGGGACGCTTGCAGTCGCACTTCGCCGAGCGCGGAATTCGCATGACGCAGCAACGCCGCGCGATTCTTAGCGTGATGGAAACTGCCACCAAGCATCTGGATGCTGCTCAGCTTTTGCGCAAAGCGAAGAAAATCGACGCCAGCGTGGATCGGAGCACGGTTTACCGAACGCTGCAGTTGCTGAAGCGCCAGGGCCTGATCGATGAACTCGATCTAATGCACATCAACGGCGAAGGGCATTATTACGAGCGCAAGATGAACCGCGACCATATTCACATGGCTTGTTTGCGCTGCGGCAAGATCATGGAATTCGTGAGCGATATTTTCGAGAAGCTGAAGGGGCAGGTGGAGAAGGATTGCCGCTTCCGCATTGTTGTCTCGCGGCTGGAAATTGGCGGATACTGCGCGGCATGCCGGGGATCGGAGCCGTCGCATCCCCGCGCGGCTTAGCGCTCAAAAATGTGATGACGCCTTTTCCACGCATAGCGGGCAGGGAAAAACAGCACCGCTCCCCAGAGAAGAATGCTCGGGCTGTAGGAAAACAGGAACAGCGCCACTGCCAGCACACTCTCCGACATTGTGCGGTAACCCTCGACGGCGGCGTTGCGAATTTGCCCCCAGGTGGAAGCAGGCACTACCTGCATCTCTACCCGATAATCTTCCGTTACCGTGGCATTGATCGTCGCGAAATCGACTCTGTTTGCCAGATTTTTTCTTTCCGCTTCCATGCGCTCGATCTCGCCCCGAACGCGGTCGACCTCGGTCTCAACTGCGAGGACATCGGAGAGCTTGCCGGTGCGCTGGCCGAGAAGGTCCGTGAGACGTTGCTCCGTGTTGCGGCCGTTTGAGAGGCGGGCTTGCAAGTCGACGTACTGGTCTGTGACTTCCTCGCCGCTTTGCGATTCGGATTCGACGTGGCCGAAGCTGCGCAACTCGGCGATCGTGGCATCGAGTTCGCTCGCCGGCACGCGGAGGGTTGCGGTGAAGTTGCGGCTCGCGCCGGAGGGAGTATTCAGATTCAGCCCGGCAATGTATCCGTTGTGGCGGCGCAGAATCCCGTCGAGAGTTGCGCGGGCTTTGTCGAAGTCCTTGACGGTGATCGTGATTCCGGCTGTGTGGACGACCATGGGCCTAGCAGGGGTGGGCACTCCCCCAAATTGCTCAAGTGCCGCGGACACCTTGAGCCGCTTATCGCTGTCTGGCTGGCCGTCTACAGAAAAAGAATTCTCGGCATGGTCACCGAGCGCGTGGAAGAGATCATTTGAATCAGCGGCGACGCCTGGCTCGTTAAGTGTGGCAAGATGGTTTTTGGTGGCGCTCTGCGTGGCACTTAGCCTGCCCACTGTCTGTGTCCGAACGAGGTGCCGAGTGCCAGGCCTGACTCCCAATCCCACGACCACGCACAAGATCGCGACGGCTCCTGCCCAAATCCAGCGGCGGGCCATCACCCCGCGGGGCGGAATCGGCGAAGCGGTCGTTGGCTTTTTCGATTTTCGCTCGCGCCCCTCAATCTCTGAGATGATCTTTGGAGAAATGTACGAGTCTGGCGCTTCAACTTCCCAATCGAGCAAACGTCGCGATACACCTCGAAAATCCGCGGAAAGTTCCTGGCAGGCCGCGCACTTTTCGAGATGCGACACGACGCCCGAGGCCTGCTCGGCGGCCAACTCTCCATCGAGATAGGCCATCAGTTCTTCAGCCTCGATTGGATGTTTAGCGCTCATTGCATGCCTCGTTTTCCCGGATGTCGCTCAGCTCGTTCGATCCGTTACCAACCCGCGGCTTGGCTGATGACAATTGATTCTTCAATTCCATGCGCGCGCGAAAGAGCCGGGAGCGAACCGTGTTGACAGGGATGCGAAGCAAGTCCGCGATCTCCGAATAACTCAGCTGTTCATATTCGCGCAGCATCAGGATTTCCCGCTCTTGCGTATCGAGCTTTTCCAAGGCTCGCCGGACCCAGATGATGGAATCCGCAGTGGAGCCAACGGCGGGCTCAAAGTCCTCCGAAACCGCTGTCGATTGCCGTTGCTGACTTCGCCGCTCCGCTGCCACCAGCTTTAACGCAATGCCGTACAAATACGTCCGGAATAGCGCTCGCGGTTCGTAGTGCGAAGTGGCGCGTATGACCGCCAAAAACGTCTCCTGCGCCAGGTCCTCGGCGCGCTCACGACTATTGAGCCGCCTGCGGAAGAAGCCGTATAGCGGTTGGTGGTAGCGGGCGAATAGTTCCTCGAATGCCGCCCTCGATCCGGCTTGAAATTTGGCCATCAGGGCTTCGTCGCTAGTCATCGCGAGTCATCGCCAGTCATGGGGCACCGGATTCGACAGGTTCTTCGGCCGCCTTCATATACCTGTAATGTCAGGAGAAGGAGAAAAGTTCCCGGGCTTGCGCGAAAAGGCCAAAAAAAAGCGCCTCGAACTTTACAGTTCAAGACGCCTCGGCAGCCCTCCCCCAGAACTGCCAAACCACAGTTGGATAGTAGGTTTGGGCCTTTTTGTTGTAAACGTCACTTTGGTAATGAGAAATCGTTGAGGAATGAAGAGCGTAGCGGCTGGAAGAACCTACTGCCCCCTCTGCCAGCTTTGGCCGGCGTCGGAAGTGATCCAGATTTCGGAGGTTGAAGTTGTGATTTTCCCATGCACCGGGTCGGAGAATTGAATTCCGATGACATTTCCCGTGAGGGTTGCGCCTTTCGCCGAAAGGGTAATGGGGGTCCAGTGGGTCCCGGCGTCGGTGCTGTAGTAAAGGCTGGCGGAGCCACCGACCCAGACTTCGGAGCCGTTTACAGCTATGGAAAAGAACTCGGCGGCAGAATCAGGGCTGGGGTTCAGATCCTGCCAGGTTCTGCCTCCATCATCCGACCGCTGTAGGGCACCGGCGTTGATAGCCCAGCGGAAATTACCCGGCGATGCCGAAGACTGGCTCTGCTGAGGCATGGCTGCGGCGGCAGTGGGGGACGGGCTGGCCTGGGTAGGAACAGGATTTTTCGCTTTCACTACATCCACATTGGTGGCTTGGCCGGAGAGCGGAGGTACAGCCTGATTTTGCGCGAGTTGTGTCTCCGCGCCAGCTGCATAGCCGGGCAAGATCTTCCGCTCCCGAGAGCGGATCTCGCCCGGTCGGGCAGTCGTGGATGGTTGCTTCTCTGCTGCCGCACCAGACCGGGGCAGCGATGCTGGATCGGACTCCCTCTGCACTCCGACCCTCGACTCGGATTGGGGCGTATGCGGGCCTGACTTCTTGGTGGCCGTGAGGATATTTTGCTCGTCGGACGGCTCATCGTGCGGCGCTTTCGTCTCGGCATTATCAGGCGCCGACGCACGAGATTGAGCGCTGATTGATGTTTCATTCGGCACCGAGTTCGAGGCTACCAGCGTATTCTGGCGGTGATGACTGTATTGCAGAATGCCCACGGAAGCCACAATCAGAACTCCGGCGGCTAATGCCGTCCAGCGAAGTACAGGCCAGGCGAACCACGGGCGCGGAGTACGGCTGGCCCATGGTGCGATTTCGGATTGTGGGGATTCCACTGCGGCCGCGGCAATGGCGAGGAGATCGCGGCAGTCTCCGCAATACGCGAGATGATCGACTACCAGGTTGCGTTCGCGCTCTGGAAGGGAATGCTCAGTAAAGGCAGTCAGAAGATCTGGATCCGGATGCGATTCCGCTGCCGGCGCCGTTTCTTGCAGCCGCTTCAAGACGCTTTGGGGTAGCTTCTCCATTTTTTGCAGCCTAACGATTTCTTGCCTCTTTCGCAGCTTCCGCACCCGGAACCCGGCGAACCGTTGCCTCTCTCTTTTCTGAGAACGCCGGGGTCGGGGATTCTTGCGTCAAGGTGCGGCGAATATCCAGCCGAAGGTCGCGGACGTCTACCTCGAAGGCTTCTTCGGCCTGGCGCCGGGTCATGCCGCGTTGGACCATCTCGGCCATGATTTTCTTGCGTAACGACTTAGCTAATTTATCGACTTTGCGGCTGATGGTGGACTCGTGTACGCCGAGCATGCGGGCGATTTCGGCGAGGGTGCGGCCGTCGATGTAATAGGCGGCTAATACGGTGCGGTCTTCGCTGGAGAGAGCGGCCAGCGCCAAGCCCGTGGCTAGCTCCAGCCGCGCGTCCACGGTTGGCGCCGTCTCGGGCTGGGGTGCCGCGAACTGCGATCCTTCGTCGCTTTCTTCATCCAGGCTGACCAGGCGTTTGGTGCGCCGGTAGCGGTTCACGAATTCCTGGGCTAAAACCGTTCGCAGCCAGCCTTCGAGAGAGCCGCGGCCGGTGAAAGAGGAGAGCTTGGAAACGCGTTCGCCATCGCGTGCAGCCGTGCCGTAAAGTTCAGCGTAAAGAGTATCGGCTAAATCACGGGCGGCGGAATCTTCGCGCGCGATGCGCAGCGCGGCCTGGTAGAGCTTTTCGCGGTAACGAAGAAGAAACGTTTCCCAGGCGGCATCGTTGCCGAGGGCGCAGCCTCGCGCCAGCGCCAGCTCCTCGACGCGCAGCGACACAAGGAACGTGCGCGTCTGCTGATGGCTGGCATCGGCGGGCAGGTATTTCATGGCTACATCACCGAGAATTGCGGCGAACGCCTCGGACGAGATTCCAACCCTTTCGCCGTTGCTGTTGCCATACAGCTCCGCGAGAAGCTCGGCGACCGCTGACTGCACTTGGCCAGAGATAGATTTGTTGACGCTCATCTATGAGAGGGGGAGTGCGACTGTCCGTTGGACTACGATACCGCTCCCCGGTTAGACGCTTCCAACAATTATTTTAGCCGCAAGGAGGATGAACTTTTTCGTTCTTTGGCACTTCAAGGCATCGAAAACCAGCGGCGGGCGCAAGTTACGGGCTCAACGTTCGGGAAACGTCCTCCATTAAGGTAAAGTACATTGCGGGACCCGCTGGCAGCTTTGTTGCGTTGCGACGGCCACCCGCGGCTGAGAATTCGCATCGGAGTAGTTTCCGTGCCGGCCGTGAAAAATAAAAATGCGGAGAAGAGAATGGCCGAGAAAAGAAATCTTCTGTACCGTTTCCTGGCAGCCTGGTTCGTGTTAGGGCTAGTGGGGGCAGCGTTTGCTGCGCCCGCGCCGGAATACAAAGTAATTAACACCTACAAGCTCGGCGGCGAGGGTGGGTGGGATTATATGACCGCGGATGCCTCCGCGCGGCGGCTCTACATTTCGCGAGCTACCCACGTCATCGTCATGGATCTCGATTCCGGCAAAGTTGTCGGCGATATTCTGGATACGCCCGGCGTGCATGGCATCGCGCTAGCGCCGGAATTCGGACGCGGGTTTACCAGCAATGGCCGCGAAGGCACGGTAAGCATATTCGACCTGAAAACGCTCGCAACCAGCAACAAGGTGAAAGCAGGCGAGAACCCTGATGCGATTTTGTACGATCCGTTCAGCAAACGCGTTTTCACCTTCAATGGCAGAAGTCACGACTCGACCGCGATTGATGCGGAAAAGGGAACGGTTGTCGGAACGATCAAACTGAATGGGAAACCGGAGTTCGCTGCCTCAAATGCGAATGGCGAGATTTATGTGAATATCGAAGACAAAAGCGAGCTGACCGTCATCGATCCTGTGAACCTTAAGGTGAAGACGACGTGGCCGCTGGCGCCGTGTGAGTCGCCCACCGGACTCTCGATCGACCGCAAGAACCGTCGTCTGTTTGTAGGATGCGACAACAAAATGATGGCAGTCGTGGACGCGACGACTGGGAAAATTCTGGCCACGCCGCCCGCCGGCGACGGAATCGATGCTACTGCATTTGACGGAGAGACGGGATTGGCGTTCGCCTCCGCGGGAGAAGGAATCCTGACTGTCGTGCGTGAGGAATCACCGAACAAATTCAGTGTGGCAGAGAATGTGCCGACTCAACAGGGAGCGCGCACGATGGCGGTCGATTCGAAAACGCACAATGTGTTTCTGGTGACGGCGAAGTTCGGGCCGCCACCGGCGGCCACGCCCGAAAACCCCCATCCCCGCCACTCAATTATTCCGGATACATTTGTAGTGCTTGTCGTCGGCAAATGACGAGCTGTCGCCGTTTCCGGCGTGGTGCCGTTTGGGTTGGGCTGGCGATTGTTCTTCCGCGCGGGTTCGGAAGACCAAATGCCGAGACTACCGCGCCGAACGACCGTTCGGTTGTCAAAAGTTCTTCGTCCATGTATCATCGCAAAACTTTATCCCGCGTGGAACCGGGATCCTAACCGGCCCGCTTTCATGATTCCGAGGACTCTTACGAATGGCGCAGGCGCAAGTACAGGTGCACACAGAAGACAAGTTTTACCACGCTCGCGTGACGAAGCGCGTGGAGTTCGCGCCCGATTTGTGGATGATGCGGGTTCAGCCCGGCGGAGAATTCAAGTTTGTCTCCGGGCAATATGCGACGCTGGGATTGGAGCGAAGTGATGGCAAGCGCGTGGAGCGGCCGTACTCGATTGTTTCGGCGCCGTTCGAGGATGAGATCGAGTTTTTCTTTGAACTGGTGCCGGAAGGAGCGCTGACTCCACTGCTGTTCAAGCTGCAGCCCGGCGATGAAGTGCTGATGCGAAAAGTGCCGAAGGGCAAGTTCACACTCGATACCGAGAGCGGACGAAAGCATCATCTGCTCGTGTGCACGGTCACGGGCGTCGCTCCATTCGTCAGCATGGTTCGCAGCCTGTCAAAAGACTGGAGAGAAGGCCGCTTTGATGGCAGCCATCAACTATATTTGCTCAATGGGGCAAGCCGGCCTTGGGAGTTCGGATACAAAGAGGAATTGATTCGCTTTGATGCGGAGTTGCCGTGGCTCAAGTATGTGCCAACCGTGAGCCGGCCGTGGGACCATTCCGACTGGCCGGGGGAAATCGGACGCGCCGACGATGTGCTGCGCAAATATGCCGACCACTGGGAACTAGATGCGACCAACACAACTGCGTATTTGTGCGGACATCCGGACATGATCGCGAATAGCAAAGCGATCCTGAAGCGGCGCGGCTTCGTCGACCGGACGGCGATTAAGGAAGAGGTCTACTGGATTCCGCCGAAGTAGCGGAGTCAAATTCCGGCAATCGAGCTGCGGCGTTCGAGCAGCAGCACGTCCCTCCATTTGTTTCCCATTTTGCCAATCCTCTGGCGCACCCCGACTTCTCGGAAACCGAGTGACCTGTGCAGAGAAACGCTCGCAATGTTCTCCGGAAAAATGCCGGCTTGCAGAGTCCAGATGCCCTGGCGTTCGGATTCTAGAATCAAGGCTTGCAGCAATGCTTTGCCGACTCCTGCGCGTCTTGCTGAAGCAGTTGCATAGACAGATACTTCCGCAACTCCCGCATAAACCTGGCGAGCGGAGACCGGACTCAGCGCCGCCCAACCTAAAACTTGGTTTCCATCGCTCGCGATCAGACGGCAGTTCGGCCGATGGCTGCTGTCCCACTTCAGCCAATCCGGAAGTTCAGTCGCGAAGGTTGCGTTGCCGGTGGCGATGCCTTCGCCGTAGATCTTTCGCACGGCGGGCCAATCTTCAGCCGTCATAGGTCTGATTGCAACTTCCATCGGTCAGGTCAGGTTTCTGCAGGCGCGAAGAAGACGAGCAGGGCAAGGTCTTCGGTGATGTCATAGAAGCGATGCCCCACTTGCGCGGCTACAAAAATCACGCTGCCTGCAGAAACTTCCTTATCCTCGCCGCCGGCTTTGTGGCGGGCGCGGCCACGAATTACGTAGTAGATTTCGTCCTCCCGATGCGGCTTCTGGCGGTCGGTTGCGCCTGCGGGCAGAACATATAACCCCGCGCTCATGGCAGGAACGCGAAAAAACTCGCGGTACGGCCTGCCACTTTCGGAGCGCTGCTCCTCGATTTCGGAGAGATGACCGAAAAACGTTTTCACGCGAAAATGCCTCCGAAAATCAGATCCGTAAATTGCGGAATCAGGTTGTTCGCCTGCAACTCGCCCTCTGGCTTATACCACTGATAGATCCAGTTGATCATTCCAAGCAGCGCGAATGCGGCGGCGCGCGGGCTGACTCGTCCTTTGAAGCCCAGCGCTTTTCTTTTCATCTTGTCTTTCTCTTGTACCTCGGCTATGAGGTTTTCAAGAAAGTGGACGTAGTCTTTTTTTCTCGCGTTGATGCGTTTGCGCAGCGCGGGCGGCAGGGGATGGTTCTCGTGCAGCATGACGGTGATCTCGCGGTCGCGCGGACTCAGAACGACTTCGATGTGCAGACGGATCAGAGCGCGCAGGCGCTCTTCGGGGTCGTCGATGCCGCGTACGGGGTTCAGTACGCGTTCTTCCGTGATTTCCATGGCGTGGGCCATGATCTCGAAAAGAATTTCGTCTTTGCTCTGAAAGTGGTGATAGAGGCCGCCTTTGCTGAGCTTGAGTGCGGCGGCCACGTCGTTCATTGAAGTGGCGTCGTAGCCGCGCTGCTGAAACAGGCGGGCGGCAGTGCGCAGGATTTCCTGGCGGGAATCGACCACGGTCTCGCGGGCCATCGGGTGACATGGTAAACAGTTGCGCGCGGGATTGCCAATTGCGGCAGGTTGGCGTGTGCGTCTTGGGCCATGTTGCGGGTTCGACTTCCTCTCCTGGCCGGGAAAAGCAGGTTGGCCGCTATGCTCGGGATGACAAGAGGTCCAGCTCTGAATAAGCAAATGTTAGTCTGCCATGACTTGCGCGGAATCGGCCCTCCGTGCACAATAGTGAGTGGAGCCCCGGACTGGCTGTTTTATCTGTAACCGACGGCCATTTTCAGGCATCCAACATTTGTACGAGCAACAAGTGGCTTCAACATCCCCGCAGGCTGGGCGCTGTTTGAACAAAGCGCAGTGAGTCTGCTGGAGCCGCTGATAGCTTTCAACAACCCCGTTCCAATGCGCGTCCGCAGGCAGTATTTGCCGTCGCGTCTTTGGAGCTGAAAGCGAGTTACCAATGGCTACCGCAACTGCTGTTTGCAGTCTGGAGAACTATCTCGTCCTTCCCGACCACACTATGGACGAGCGCATTCGCGCCGCACGCGAAGTCTTGGGGCGCGACGTTGTTATTCTCGGTCACCACTACCAGCGCGATGAAGTGATCCGCTTCGCCGATTTTCGCGGCGATTCCTACAAGCTTTCGCAGGAAGCCGCCAGGGCCGCGGGCAAGTACATTGTTTTTTGCGGCGTGCATTTCATGGCGGAGAGTGCGGACATCCTTGCACGCCCCGGCCAAACCGTGATTCTGCCCGACCTCAACGCGGGCTGCTCAATGGCCGATATGGCCGACATTACGCAGGTAGAAGAATGCTGGGAGCAACTGGTCCACAGCGGCGTGACCGACGACCTGGGTGCGGGCGTTACGCCGATTACATATATCAACTCCACGGCGGCAATTAAGGCGTTTTGCGGCGAGCGCGGCGGAGTGGTTTGCACTTCGTCGAACGCGGGCACAGCCATGAAGTGGGGATTTGCCAAGAATGCCAAGCTGCTCTTTTTGCCGGATCAGCATCTCGGGCGCAATACCGGTTATGCAATGGGCATTCCGCTTAACGAGATGCTGGTCTGGGATCCCTATCTCATCAATGGAGGACTTACCCCGGAGCGGCTGCGCAATGCGCGGATCATTTTGTGGAAGGGACACTGTTCGGTTCATCAGCGCTTTTTGCCGGAGCATGTAGAGAATGTTCGTGCGAGGTATCCGGGGATTCAGGTGATCGTGCATCCCGAATGCCGGTTCGAAGTTTGCCAGAAGGCGGATGCGGTGGGCTCGACCGAGGGACTGTTGAAGATTATTCGCGAGGCGCCGCGGGGTTCGTCGTTTGCCGTGGGAACCGAGATTCACCTGGTCAACCGCATGGGAAAGGAATTTGCCGCGGAGGGCAAGAAAGTCATCACCCTTGATGATTCTGGTTGCCTGTGCACTACGATGTTTCGCATTTCTCCGCAGCATTTGTGCTGGGCCGTGGAGAATCTGGTTGAGGGGAATGTGGTGAATCAGATCAAGGTGCGGGATGACGTGAAGCACTGGGCGCGTGTGGCGCTGGACCGGATGCTGGAGATTCGGTAGCGAACTCCACAATCAGCACCGAAAGGCGAAATCCAGTTTGGGCGTTTGGCGGTACGCATGAATGCGTACCCTGATACAAAACACGCGGTGGCAGAGAGCCGACTTGACTGGCTACAAGTCTGAAACTGTGAAGCAGAATTAGTCGGTGAACACGACCGACTGCACTCCCGAAATTTCGAAGCGCTTGCGGCAGCGCATGTTCTTGCAGGCCATCAGATCGTCTTTGCGCAGCATGTAGGAGCGGGCTTTAGCGAAGCGTGCGCGGTCGCGTTCGTCGGCACGGCCCGGGAGTTGGCGCTTTTTGGTGCGTACCAGCCAGGTCACTTCATAGTCGGCGGGCTGGTGGCAGTGGGGACAGTTTAGAGTTGCGGGCTTCTTCTCGGTTCGTTCGTCAAAAAAATCGCGCTCTTCCATAGCAGGTTGTCGACCGCGCGGCCGAATCCTGGGCGGACAACCTCACACGCCGCCGCCGATTCAGGCCAACCTGTGATTATTGCAGTTTTCCCCTCAACAAAGCTATGGCAAGATGTGCGTTATGGCGCGGAAGAAAAAGGCGAAAAGATTTCAAGCGGTAAAGGCAGTGAAGGAGTTGGCGCGGGAACGCGTGGGCGCGCCGCCGGCGGGAAAAGTTGTGCCACATCGAGAGACGAAACCGGAGAAGCACAAAACCACATTGGACAAGGCTCATGGACGAGACGGAGTAGCATCCTGTTATCTCAATACAGGGACTAATTGAAGGTAGCCGTCACGGTCAGATTATTTTCAAGAATCACGGTGCAGATCGTTGCATCAGAGCCACTTGTCGAATTGCAGTTTGTCCAGTCCCCAAACGTCGAGGTGCCCGTGGGAGAAGCTGCTAGCGTCACAGTGGTCCCTATTGGGAATTGGTCGCTGCAAGCAGACGGGGTCGAGCAACTGACGCGCCAGTGACGGTGCCAGTCACCGGTACCGGCAAAGCTAACGGTGAGAATCGGCTCGGGGCCGGAAGGCGTGCACCCGAGGGAGGCGGGACCTCCACGGTAATTGTGGACGAGTTACTCGTGACCAAATTTGGACTGTCGTAAAAGCTCGCTGAAATGTTAGCGACACCGCAGCTGGCGCGCGGACTCGCCACGCCCGTACTCGTAATCTGCACGACCTGTGGATTATCTGTCCACCAAGTCACCAAATTCGTGATGTCCTTTTTGCGGGGGGATGGATGTAGGTTCCGACAGCGCTGAAGTTAACAGAATGCACCAGAGGCAGCGGCCCAAACGTGGCCCGGAAGGGACCAATCTGAATAGACACCAGATGCTGATTAAACCCGCAACTGGAAGCGTTCAACAACATCGTTGCGATGGCAATGAGGATAGCGAATCCGAACCACTTCCGGCTCATGCAAACTCCTGGGACCGACCGGTCGACATAATAACGGGGGAATGCGCCAATTTAGTCAAAATCTGGGGAAAAAGCAATTGCTAACCGGGCTTCGGAAAACATCCGTTACCCCTTCACCGCTTCACGCACGACTTCCGCAAACCTACGGATATCTTCCTCGGTTGTATCGAACGAGCACATCCAACGCACGATCGATTCTTCCTCCATCCACATATAGAAGAAGTAATGTTGCTTGATTTTTTCGATGGTGTCGCGGGGAATTTGGGCAAAGACGCCGTTGGCTTCGACTTTCCACACGACTTTGATTTCGGGAATCTGTCTGACCTCTTCGCCCAGCAAACGCGCCATGCGGTTGGCGTGCTCGGCGCTGCGCCGCCACAGGTCGTCGGTGAGCAAGGCTTCGAATTGTGCGGCGATAAAGCGCATCTTTGACGCCAACTGCATATTCTGCTTGCGCAGATACAGAAAATCGCGGCTCAAGGCTGGCTGGAAGAACACTACCGCTTCCCCGCCCATGATGCCGTTCTTTGTGCCGCCGAAGGAGAGAATATCCACTCCTAAGTCGCCCGTGGCCTGGCGGAGGGTTTGGCCTAGCGAGGCGGCGGCGTTGGCGATCCGCGCGCCATCCATGTGCAGGAACATGTCATGCTCGTGGGCGAAGCGCGCGAGCGCCTGGATTTCTTCCGGCCGGTACACAGTTCCCATCTCGGTGGATTGCGTGATAGAGATGACGCGCGGCTGGGAGTGATGTTCGTCGCCGATGCCGTGATAGGCGTGGCGGACCGAATCGACCGTGATCTTGCCATTCTGCTGAGGCAGGGGAATCAGTTTGCAGCCGGTGTGCTTTTCCGGGGCGCCGCACTCGTCGGTGTAGATGTGCGCGTAGTCGCTGCACAGGATGGAATGAAATGGCCGGGTGAGCGCCTGCAGACCGAGGACATTGGCCCCCGTGCCGTTGAAAGTGAAAAAAACTGCAATATCCTTGCCGAAATGTTCTTCGAATTTTTGCATGGCGGATTCGGTGTACGGGTCCGCGCCATAGGCCACCACGTGGCCTTGATTGGCTTTCGTGATAGCGGCGAGGATTTCGGGATGGACTCCGGCATTGTTATCGCTGGCAAAGCTGCGGGACGGCTGGGCCAAGACTGGCATAAGGAAACAATTTAGCAGAGCGGAAGGCACTTGACCGCGCCCTATCGGTAACCGTATGGTTACATAATATCGCGGATTTCCCTGCTGACCTACGTAACTCTTGTCCGTCTAAAAAAGATTAAACAAATAGCGGGTGTCAGGAGAGAAGAGATAGGGAAAACAGATGCTGGCGATAAACATTAGAAATGTGGGTCGTCTACTGAGAAGAATAGCTGCCGAGTAATGAATCTTTTGGCTCATTCTCGAAATCCATATCGGGCTAACCATCCGGGGCTGAAAATCGATATCCTAGTAGCAGCAACTGGTTGCGTGGGTAAGCATTAGCGGGAGAATGCATGGCGAAGAGAATGGTTTTCATGTTGATAGTGATAGCCGCCGTGATCGGCGGGCTTGGTTTTGTGAAATACCGCCAGGTCGAGACGGCCATTGCGATGGGCGCCAGCTTCCAGATTCCGCCGACTGCGGTGACCACGGTGATCGCGAAGCAGACGACGTGGCCTTCTACTCTGTCCGTGATTGGAACGGTGGCGGCGATTCAAGGGGTCACGGTGAGCGCGGATCTGCCGGGGACGGTGGACAAGATTCATTTTGAATCCGGCCAGTCGGTAAAGGTACGCGACATTCTGGTTGAGCTCGACACCCGCCAGGAGCGTGCACAGCTGGCGAATATGGAGGCGCAGCGGGATTTGGCTCGAGTTCAGTACGGACGCGCCGAACAACTGTCCAAGGCGGGTGTAATTTCCAAGTCCGACTACGACAACGCCGCGGCCCAGCAGAAGGTCACGGAAGCGCAGGTGGGAGATATCAAAGCCGCCATCGCGCGTAAAACGATCCACGCTCCTTTCTCCGGAATTCTCGGCATTCGCCAAATCAGCCTCGGGCAGTATCTCGCTGCTGGGCAGGCGATCGTCTCTCTGCAGTCGTTGAATCCAATTTACGTGAATTTTGGTGTTCCGCAGCAGGATACTTCCAAGGTCAGGATCGGGAGGAGCTTGCGCGTCACGAATATGGATCTACCGGGTGCGGGTTTCGGCGGTAAAGTCACGGCGCTGGATTCGGTAATCAGCGAGCAGACGCGCAACATTCAGGTGCAGGCGACTCTGGCGAATCCCGGCGGGAAGCTGCGTCCGGGGATGTATGTGCAGGTTGAATTGCCGCTGGGGCAGCCGCGGGAAGTGATTGCGCTGCCAGCGACGGCCATTAATTACGCTCCTTATGGCGATTCGGTGTACGTGGTGGCGGACATGCAGGACCCGAAGACGGGCAAGACTTATCGTGGCGTGCGCCAACAGGTTGTGAAGCTGGAAGGCAGCCGGGGCGATCAGGTCGCGGTCGTTTCCGGGCTGAATCCCGGCGATGAGGTGGTGAGTTCCGGGGTTTTCAAACTGCGCAATGCCGCTCCGATTCAAGTCAACAACTCGGTAAAGCCGGAGAACAGTCCCAACCCAAATCCCGCAGAGAGTTAAAGGGAAATCGAGAGCGAAGAAGCTCGCGTGAAAGCTTCCGTGTAACAAGAGGCCGAGCAGGGAGTTTTTATGAAGTTTACCGATCTGTTTGTGAAGCGTCCGGTGCTGGCGATGGTGGTGAACCTCGTCATCCTGATTGCCGGTCTGCAGGCCATCCGCTCATTAAGCGTCCGGCAATACCCCCGTAGTGACATGGCGATCATCCAGGTCACAACCGTCTACGTGGGCGCGAGCGCCGATCTGGTTCGCGGTTATATCACGACGCCGCTTGAGCGCGTGATTGCCAGCGCGGATGGCATCGACTACATGGAGTCGACCAGTGCACAGGGCCTGAGCACAATCACGGTTCACCTGAAGCTGAATTACGACACGAACGCCGCGCTCACGCAGATTCAGGCAAAAGTGGAGCAGGTGAAAAACGATCTTCCGCCCGAGTCGCAGGTTCCGGTGATCGATCTGGAAACCGCGGACACGCAGTTTGCTGCGATGTATATCGGTTTCTCAGCCAAGGATCTCGACGAAAACCAGATTACCGATTATCTGACGCGGGTGGTGCAGCCGAAGCTGAGCGCGGTGAGCGGCGTGCAGAAGGCCGAAATTGAGGGCAATCGCACCTTCGCGATGCGAATCTGGCTGAAGCCGGATCAGATGGCGGCGCGCGGGGTTTCGCCTTCTGATGTGCACGACGCGTTATCGAAGAACAATTACTTGTCGGCGCTCGGCAGCACCAAAGGGTCGATGGTTTCAGTGAACCTGATCGCCAACACCGACCTGCGCACGCCTGACGATTTCCGGCAGATGGTGGTGAAGCAAGAGAACGGAGTGGTGGTGCGCCTGGGAGAAATCGCCGACGTGCAACTGGGCGCGGAAAACTACGACCAGGACGTGCGCTTCAACGGCGAAACCGCGACCTTCATCGGAATCTGGGTGTTGCCCACGGCAAATTCGCTGGACGTCATCAAGAATGTTCGCGCCGAGCTGCCCGGCATTCAGTCGCAGTTGCCCAGTGGCATGAAAGTTGGCGTGCCTTACGATTCGACGGAGTACATTCAAGACGCGATCAACGAAGTGCTCCATACGCTCACCGAGACACTGATCATAGTTGTCATCGTCATCTTCCTGTTCCTGGGGTCTTTCCGCTCGGTGTTGATTCCGGTGGTCGCCATTCCCGTATCGCTGATCGGCGCGGTGTTCCTGATGCTGATCGCGGGATTCACCATCAACCTCTTGACGTTGTTGGCCATTGTGCTTTCTGTCGGACTGGTGGTGGACGATGCGATTGTGATGGTGGAGAACGTGGAACGCCACCTGCAGATGGGCAAGTCGCCGTTCCGCGCGGCGCAGGATGCGGCGCGCGAACTGGTGGGACCGATCATCGCCATGACCATCACGCTGGCCGCGGTTTATGCGCCGATCGGTATTCAGGGTGGCCTGACGGGGTCGCTGTTTCGCGAATTCGCTTTCACGCTGGCAGGAGCGGTGATTGTTTCCGGCATCGTGGCTCTGACGCTTTCTCCGATGATGGGATCGAAGCTGTTGCGGGCGGGCGATTCCGAGCGGGGATTTGCGGGGATGATCAACCGCCATTTCGAGAGAGTGAGGAGTCTCTACTCCTGGTTGCTGACGGGAACGCTCAAGTATCGTCCGGTGGTGCTTACGCTGTGGGTGATCGTCTCCTTGCTGGTGATTCCGTTTTACATGTTCTCGCAGCATGAACTGGCGCCAACGGAAGACCAGGGAGTCGTGTTCGGCGTGATTCAATCTTCTGCCAACGCTACGCTCGACCAGACGAACCTGTTCGCAAAGGAAGTCTACGAGACGTATGACTCGTTTCCTGAGCACGACAGCATATTTCAGATCACGCAGCCAAGCGGCGGGTTTGGCGGCATGGTGGTCAAGCCCTGGAGCCAGCGCAAAAAGAGTACCCAGCAACTGCTGCTGGAATCTTCGGCGAAACTGTCGAAGATCGCGGGCATCCGCGTGATTCCCTTGACTCCGCCACCGCTTCCCGGAGGCGGCAACTTCCCCGTCGACTTCGCCATCGTTTCAGCGGCAGAGCCAGAACAGATCAGCCAGCTTGCGCAAAAGCTCGTGCAGAAGGCGATGGCGAGCGGCCTGTTCATCTATGCCGATACGGATATGAAGTTCGACCAGCCGCAAACGGAGGTAGTCTTCGATCGCGACAAGTTGCGCTCCCAGGGCGTGGATTTGAGCCAGGCGGGATCGGATCTTGCTACCATGCTGGGCGGCAACTACGTCAACCGCTTCAGCATTCAGGGCCGCAGCTACAAAGTGATTCCGCAGGTGCAGCGTGTGGACCGGTTGACACCCGACCAGCTTTCGCAGATCTATGTGAAGGGATCGGCGGACAAACTGGTTCCGCTTTCGACCTTCGCAACCTTGAACACGACGGTGCAACCGCGCTCCCTGAACAAGTTTCAACAGCTGAACGCCGTGCGCATTCAAGGCGTGATCCCGCCCAATGTACCGCTCGACAAGGCGCTCACGTTCTTGGAGGAACAAGCCAAGCAGATTCTGCCGCAGGGCTTCACGGTCGACTATGCAGGTGAGTCGCGGCAGTTGCGCGTGGAAGGCAGCAAATTTCTCGGAACATTTTTACTTTCCGCGATCCTGATTTATCTGGTGCTGGCGGCGCAATTCGAGAGCTTTCGCGACCCGTTCATTATTCTCGCCGGATCGGTGCCGTTGGCGATTGCGGGCGCGCTAACCTTTTCATTCCTTGGCTTCACTACGCTGAACATCTACAGTCAGGTCGGATTGATTACGCTGGTCGGTCTGATCGCGAAGAACGGAATTCTGATTGTGGAGTTTGCCAATCATCTGCAGGAAACCGGCTTGAGCAAGCTCAATGCGATCATTGGTGCGGCCAGTACGCGATTGCGGCCGATCTTGATGACGACTGCGGCGACGGTGTTTGGCCATTTGCCGCTGGTTTTCGCCAAAGGACCCGGCGCAGGCGCCAGGAACAGCATTGGCATCATGCTGGTCAGCGGCATGATTATCGGAACAGGTTTTACGCTGTTCGTTGTGCCCTCCATTTACATGCTGGTGGCGAAGACTCATAGGGCGTTCAGCGAGGACGAAGTGAGCGGGATTGCCGAACGTGAGCCTGCAGGAGCTGCTGTGTAAGTTGCGAAAGCGAGTTTGACTTAGCGCGCCCGCTGGACGGGCGCGCTCTTTTTGTAGGCTATTTTCTCTGTGGATTTTTTCTTGCGCGCTGCGCGGCGGCGCAGTTTGGCCAGCCATTCCCGGGAATACATCGTGCCACGGCACTTTGGCGAACCACAGTGGCAGGGCGCGGGATCCTCGTCGTCATAGAGGTTGTAATCCCAGAGCAGTTCTTCGCCGGCGCCGATGTCGCGAATCGCGAGGATCCACACGCAGCCGTTGGTTTCGTCAACTTCACAGTTTGGTTCGCAGGAGTGGTTGAGGTAGGCGCCCATGCCGTCGCCATCGATGATGGTCTTGCCGTCTTCCAGGCCGTAGAGATAGGTTCGCGGCGCGCCTTCATAACGGCGGTCGGCTTCCTCGGGACTGATGCGAGGACCGGTGTATTCGATAATGCGCGCACCTTTGCGAATGGGCGCCGTCGTAAAAACGCCGGCGGCATGTATGCGCGAGGGACGAACCACCAAAGCCATAGAACTAATTTCGCATGAGTGTGGCTTTCGCGGAAGATGAAAAACGACTCAAGGCGTAGGGGATTTCTTCTCGGGAAATTTGGCCGGTCATCCTCGTTCGACCTGGAAGGCAGGCCGGATGCGGTTTCTGGGGTGCATCTTTCTGAAGCCATCGCTCTCGGGCCATCCATGAAAAAAAGCTGGGTGCCCGCTGCTTGAGCGTGATAGACTTTCGCGGCTTTTGTATCCGACTGTAAAACCAACCCCAGGGGGAGCGATGCGTATCGATTTTAAGCTGATGGGAATTGCCCTGATTGTTTGCCTTTCCGGCGCCGTGTTCACGGCGCAGGCGCAAACTTCGAAAACGAAAGCGGCGGCGCCGGCGCCCCAGGATTACTGCACCAGCACGGGCGGCGTGGTGGAGAGCCGGTATCCGGTGTACGGGACTAACGGGCCAGTACAGGACTGGCTGCAACTTTCCGGACGGGAAGGCTTCTGCCAGTACACGCAGGCATCGGACGGCTCGCGCATTCATGTTTCTCTGGCTACCTTGTTTGCTACCAAGCCGAGTTTGGCGGCTCTGGCCTATTACGCGCAAACTCCCTGGAACGGGCAAGGAGAAGGCAATCCGGCATCGCTCTATTGCACCCAGCTGGGCGGATCGGATTTGTTCGGCGGAATCAATGCGGCGGGGGGCGGCTGGGTGGAACTCAATACGATTGATGTGGTACTTGAAGCCTGCATTTTCCCCGATAATTCAACGATTGATTCCTGGGGATTGTTCTATCACTCGGACGGTATTATTCGCGGAATCGACCTCTCGACTGTCCTGAGATATCAGAATCCTTACGCGAAAATGCAGAAGGGCAAATAAAGCTGGAGCGCATAAAGGCGCCGCTGATGCTCATGATGCATCGGCGGCGCTTTTGCATGTCAATGGCGCAATCCTTTTATGGATCGTAGACCGAACTGCCGAAGCCTTGTCGGCGGGCAGAGTCCTGCATCTCGTCCAGGCGTTTTTTCTGCTCATCCAATTGAGCCTGCATGCGCTCGACGCGGAGCTGCTTTTCTCTTTGCCGCTCGTTCCAGCCAACACAGTTTTCAACACAGTTCGCGGGAGCGAAGCGGATGGATTCGTTCAGGTCGTCGATTTCGCGTTGCAGATTCGCGACCTGGTTTTTCTGCGATAGAATCTGCGACTTCCATCGCTCCGCGGACGCTTTATCTGCACTTGCGTTGTAGTGCGGGCTGGAGGACTCTTCTGCGCGGGCCTGGCGAAGGGCTGCCGCAGGGTGTTCGGGAATTTGTTCGTTGGTGATGACTTTTACCGGCTTGCCGTTTTTATCCGCGGCTTCCTTCTGTTGGCGCTGTTGACGCGCCAAATCGCCGAGCGAGGGTGAATCCTGTGTGAAAGCGGTTCCAAAGGCAAGCGAGATGGTTGCGGCTAGAAAAACAACAGATCTGCCTCTGATAAGCATAGTGCCCTCGCACGCGCTGTGGAAATGACGCTGCGTGCTGCGAAAATGCTAACGCCAAACAGCCGGCGAACCAGCATTACCGACGGGCCATGTACGAACTCTGGAAATGCACTGCACCAAAGATGGGCGGGCGGGCTTACTTGCCTCCAGCCGCGTCGTTATGAGCCTCTTGTTCGGCCTGCCAGCGCATGAGTGGCAGGTTTTCCGCTTTCCAGCGCATGGCGGCGTAAATGCGATTCCGCCCGCTGGGATGATCGAAGAAAATGAACTCCTCCACCGGCCCCGGGTTCATCTTGCGGTATTCGCCGAGATGAATAGCGGCTTGCGCGAAGCCATCGGGCTGGCGGCTGGCGTTCAATCCGTACATGTCCGCTTCGCCTTCCGTGGTGCGAATGTGCGTGTTGATAATCGGAGTGGAGAGAAAACCGAGGATGGAAACGATAAGCAGCACCAGCGGCAAAACCGCCGTATCGCCACTACCGCGAATTTTCCACTTTTCTCCCCAACGCTGCAAAGACCAGCCCAGAGACCATCGCAGCAGGGCGAACGCGATCACGATAACCACGCCGAAGAAGAAAATGTCCTTGTAAATGTGGTGCAGAACGTAATGGCCCATTTCATGGCCCATTACGGCTTCAATCTCTTCGAGCGAGCCCCGGCGCAGAAGATTGTCATTGAGCGTGATGCGCATGGTGCTGCCGAAGCCGCTCACGTTGGCGCTCATGCGCGTGGTTTGGCGCGAGGCATCGATTTCGTAGACATCGTGAGCCGCAATTCCGTTGGCGCGGGCCATGCGAAGAATCGGCACGGTCACTTTGGGGTCGTCGAGCTTGGTGACTTTGTTGAAGATGGGGACGATGTAGACGGGGGAAATGAGAACGACGATGATCATGAAGCAGATGGTTACGACAGCGCCCCAAATCCACCAATTGCGCTGCAGTTTGCGAACGATTCCGAAGAGCAGCATGACGAGAATTCCGCCCAGGATCAGATTTACCAGCAGGCCTTTGAATTGATCGCTCAGCCAAGGACCAAATGTCTGCGTGGCCAATCCGTATTTATGTTCGCGGAAATAATCTTCGTAAACGGTGAGGGGAAAACCCAGGATTGTGGTGAGCAGCAGGTACTGCACCCAATAGACAAAGGTATGAACCGGCTTGAAACGAGTGACGCGCTCGCTGAGATCGCGCATGCCCGCCGACCAGCCCAGGTTCAACACCAGAAGCAAAACGATTGCCCCGTAGAGAAAATCCCAGAGAATCATCCAGTAGCCGCCTTCGAAATAGGCGTCGGAGCGGGCGCGAGCCTCGGCGGGAATTTCTGCAAGGTACGCATTCGTGGCTCCTTCCGCATTGAAATTGGGGGAAGGTTGAGCTTCTGGTGGAACCTGAATAACGGATGGCATTGCGGTCAGCGGCTTCTGGCCGGGCGCCTGGCCGAGCGCAATGAACGGAATCAGACAGAAAGAGACCACAAAAAAAACGCCACACCGCCGTATCAGTGAATGCATCAGTTTGCCTCGTGATGGAATTCAGGCGGCAGTATAGCGCGTTCGAGCATCTTCTCCCACACGCGCTCGCGGACACTGCGAGTGAGAGGATGTCCTGCGGGCACCCTGTAAAGGGTGTCATGGGATAGGAACAAAATTCTCTGAGAGACGAGCACCCTCAGTCCGGAAGCGTAGAAGTCGGGATCTGCTGGGCGCGGCTGCGCAATTCCTCGAAAAGAACGCTGCTCAAATAACGTTCGCCAAAAGAGGGCAGCACGACGACGACCAGTTTTCCGGCATTTTCTTTGCGCTGCGCGACTTTCAACGCCGCTACTACGGCCGCGCCGGAGGAGATGCCTACGAAGAGGCCTTCCTCGAGCGGCAGGCGGCGAGCCATGCGAATCGCCTCATCGTTGCTGACTTGGATGATTTCGTCAATGTAGTCGGTGCGCAGAATACTGGGAACGAAGCCGGCCCCGATTCCCTGAATCTTGTGCGGCCCCGGTTTCCCGCCGGAGAGCACCGGGCTTTCCACCGGCTCTACCGCGACCGCCTTGAAGGACGGTTTTTTCGGCTTGATGTACTGGCAGACCCCAGTGAGTGTTCCGCCGGTGCCAATGCCGGAAACCAGAAAATCGACGCGGCCATCGGTATCGTTCCAGATTTCCGGGCCGGTGGTTTCGAAATGAATTTTGGGATTCGCGGGATTATCGAACTGCTGCAGCATGTAGCTGTTGGGCGTGCTCTTCAACAACTCTTCGGCTTTGGCGATGGCGCCCTTCATGCCGCGCGGGCCGGGGGTGAGAACAAGTTCCGCGCCGAAGGCCAGCAGGATCACGCGGCGTTCCAGGCTCATGGTCTCGGGCATGGTGAGAATCAGCTTGTAGCCTTTTACGGCCGCGACAAACGCGAGGCCGATGCCGGTGTTGCCGCTGGTGGGCTCGATCAGCGTGGTTTTTCCCGGCTGAATTTTTCCGGCGCGCTCGGCTTCGATGATCATGCTGGCGCCGATACGATCCTTCACGCTGCTGACCGGATTCTGGCTTTCGAGTTTGGCGACTACTTCAGCCACACAGCCCTGGGTAACTTTGTTCAGACGCACCAGCGGAGTATTTCCAATCAGATCGATCACATTGTTCGCGATTTTCATTTTGTTCTTTCCTTTGATATCGCCAAAATGAGCGAATTAGCTGCTACCTCGAATCCTGCGAATATGGCGGAAGCGAATGGGAGTCGAACCCATCGGTGACAGGAAACCTGCCGCCCGCCGGTTTTGAAGACCGGGACGATCACCGGACCGCATGCGCTTCCGCATGGCGACTGCTGGCATTCGCCCGGCCCGGTCTCATTCTACTGCCTACTTCGGCTGGGGCACGATTCTGAGATATGGTTTGGGCTCCTTCCAACCGCCCGGATATTTCTGCTGAGCTTCTTCCTTCGAAACCGCGGGCAGAATGATGACGTCGTCGCCCTGCTTCCAGTTCACCGGAGTCGCGACTTTGTGTTTCGCGGTGAGCTGCATCGAATCGATGACGCGCAGAATTTCGTCGAAGTTGCGGCCGGTGCTCATCGGGTAGCTGAGTTGCAGCTTGATCTTCTTATCCGGACCGATGACGAAAACCGTGCGCACGGTGGCGTTATCGGCAGCGGTGCGGCCATCGCAAGTCTCTCCGGCTTCCGCGGGCAGCATGCCGTAGAGCTTAGCGACTTTCAGCTGCGTGTCGCCGATCATGGGGTAGTTGACTTTCGCGCCCTGAGTCTCTTCGATGTCGGCGGCCCACTTGCTGTGATTGCTGACCGGATCGACGCTTAGGCCGATGATTTTGGTGTTGCGCTTGGCGAATTCGGGCTGCAGCCGCGCCATGTAGCCGAGTTCGGTGGTGCAGACGGGCGTGAAGTCTTTGGGGTGGGAAAAAAGAACTGCCCATCCCTGACCAATCCAGTCGTGAAAATTGATCGTGCCCTGGGTGGTTTCGGCAGTGAAGTTCGGGGCTGTATCGTTAATCCGCGGGATCTGGTTCGTTTCGGTTGCCGTCGCTGTCGTCATTTGTCGTCTCCTTTGTATTTAAAGTCTATCAAGTTACTTGTATTTATGCTTTCTCGACGCGTGCCCCAGGCGCCGGGCCATTTGCACCCAAAAACAAAACCCACCGGGTTGGTGGGTTGGGAAAAACTTTCTAGACTGCTCCCTACCCACACGGCGGCGAACACATACAACAACAAGCCGCGGCAGCGTGGGTGGTGCACATCACCTAACTAGGATAGAAAGTCCGGGTTTGGCTGTCAATTGCAAAACCGCAGCGGCTGGTGGGTTTTTTCTGCATCGTCCTGCAGTTGCCTGCATCTGTGTGGGTTGCCGCTCGTAGTTAGGTACGAGCGGGGAGGTAAATGCCGTGAACAAGCCTGGGCGGCGTTTGGCGATGGCGCAATGGGATGTCTTTTCCTCGCGTCCTTTGGAAGGAAATTCGCTGGCAGTATTTTTTGATGGGCGGGGATTGGCTGACGAGGAAATGCAGTCGATCGCGAAGGAAATGAACCTGTCGGAAACCACATTCGTCCTGCCGCGCGACTCTGCGATCGAACGCGAACAAGGCGTGCGCGTACGCATCTTCACGGTGCAGGAAGAACTGCCATTCGCCGGTCATCCGACGCTGGGCACTGCATTTGCTCTGCGCGGACAGAGCGGGACCGGGAAGGTTGTGCTTGCATTGAATGTTGGAAAAGTTCCGGTGCATTTCGAGAATGGCGCTGGTGAGCCGGCCTTCGGCGAGATGACGCAGGCGGATCCGACGTTTGGAGTCAGCCATGAGCGCGAGGCAGTGGCGCGGGCCCTGGGATTGCAACTCTCGGACTTTGATGATTCGCTGCCCCTCGAAACGGTTTCCACGGGGGTTCCTTTCACCATCGCACCGCTGAAGTCGCTGGCAGTGATTCAGCAATTGAAGATCGATACGACGGCAGCGGCGCAGTATCTGGAAAAAAGCGGCGGGAAATTCTTTTATTTTGTTACGCGGGAGACCGTGGATCGCGATGCACGGCTGCACGCTCGCATGATCTTCTACAACGGGGAAGATCCGGCGACAGGTTCGGCCGCAGGTTGTGCGGCAGCGTGGATGGTGGCGCACGGCGTGGCGAAACCGGACGAGCGCGTGTTAATAGAACAGGGTGTAGAGATGAAACGGCCAAGCAGGATTTTTGTCCGCGCGGGCAAGAACGATAACCGCGTAGTTAACGTGCGCGTCGGCGGGCACTCGGTAGAAATCATGCGCGGCGAACTTTTCCTTTAATCGAGCACGCGCAAAGCGCGCAAAATTGACCTCTTCACAAGTGAGAGAAATTTTCCATGGCACGACTCTGCCATTTGCATTCGCGGTACTTTACAGTGTGCGTCTCGGCCCGTTAGCATTTCCTCGCTTCCATACTTCACGAAAAGAGAAATTTCCGGCCCGCGCCCACTTCGTACTGTGCGCTTTCGGAAACAGGCAGGGGATGAAACCTAAGCGCACAATTCTGTGTGTCGACGACAACGAACAGTCTCTGTCTTACCGCAAAATCATGCTGGAGACCCGCGGCTATCGGGTGGCGAGCTACACGCGCGGCGAAGATGCTCTGGAGCGATTCAAACAAGGGGACATCGACCTTGTGGTCACCGACATGACGATGCCCGGCATGGATGGTCCGCAACTGATTGCGGCAATCAAAACGATCTCTCCGCACGTGCCCGCAATTCTAATTTCGAGCAAGGTTCGGGTTTACGACCACGACTCGCAAGCCGATGTCTTTTTGGCCCGCGGCATGTATGCGCCGGCGGATTTGCTGGAACGAATCCGTTTGCTCCTGGTGCGCAAGCGCGGACCGAAGCGATTGCAGCATCGACTGCCTCAGGCTCCGGGGCAGATCGGGGCTGCTTAGGGCGCGCCAACTCCCGACACGCTCCGAGCGTCGATCGTCGGACTGCCGCACACTATCCCTCGTGTAAGATCAAAGTAGGCATGGCTGCGTTTATTGAAGCGATTGATCTACACAAAACCTATCGCGTAGGAAAAATCGATGTGCCCGCATTGCGCGGGATTTCGTTCAGCATACAAAAGGGCGAGTTTGTCACTGTTGTAGGACCCTCTGGCAGCGGTAAGTCCACCCTCTTTTATCTTCTCGGCGGGCTCACCCGGGCGGATTCGGGCAGAGTGATTCTGGATGGCGATGATTTCGCCGCGCTTTCCGACGCGGAGCGCACGCGGATGCGCAAGCGCAAAATTGGCTTTGTATTCCAGAAATTCAATCTGCTGCCAACGCTCGATGCGCGATCGAACATCGCGATCGCGCAGGAGATTTCCGGCAATGGCGACCGCGACCCGGCGTTCTTCCAGCACATCTGCGATTTGCTGGGAGTGAGTAAGCGCCTGAGTCATCGCCCGTCGGAGCTCTCCGGCGGCGAGCAGCAACGCGTGGCACTGGCTCGAGCACTGGTGAACAAACCGGCCGTGGTCCTGGCGGACGAACCGACGGGGAATCTCGATACCGAGAATTCCGACATTGTGCTGAAGATGTTGCGGCAGTCGAATCAGGAGCTGGGGCAAACCGTGCTGATGATTACGCATAATCCGGAGGCCGCGAAAGTTGGCGACCGCATCATTCATATGCGCGACGGGCAGATCGTGCGGCCGGAAGAGGATCCGCAGTGGGCGGCCCATTGAGCGTTTGCTCGCGTCGAGAGCGGTCATTTATAATCAGGCAAATTGAGCGGGAGTAGCTCAGTGGTAGAGCGCGACCTTGCCAAGGTCGATGTCGCGGGTTCGACCCCCGTCTCCCGCTCCAGGTTTATCTGGCTTCCCAGGAATGTCCTCCCCCGGGCCATCCCAACAATTGCCCGCACTTTCATGCAGCACGAAGGTGTGGTGGACATTTTTCGCTGGGAAAGCTACTTTATTGAGCAGGGCGCGGTACCCAAGTGGTAAGGGAGAGGTCTGCAAAACCTTTATGCGTCGGTTCGATTCCGACCCGCGCCTCCAATCTCCGCCGCAGATGGTTTCTTCCAGGCCTGCTACCCCATCTTCAGCCGTTTCCGGGCGCTGAATTGCTCAGGCTGCGGGCAATACAGCAAAGACCTTATACCGTAGTTTTCGAGAGAGATGGCATCCTAACTCCTTGTTTGCGGAGCGGTTCGCTTTTCTTAGCAATCGTCGGCAAAGTCAGCCACGCTTCGTTTTCAGCCACGGGGAGGCTATGGATTCCGTCCAAATCCTTATAGCGGATGATCACGAGCTGCTGCGTCGCAGCCTGCGATCTCTCATTGAAGCTCAGCCCGACTGGTACGTGTGCGCGGAGGCGGCGGATGGAATTGAGGCGGTAGAAAAAACGAAAGAACTGCGACCCGACGTAGTCCTGATGGATATGTCCATGCCGCGCATGGACGGGGCAGAAGCTACGCGAAATATCCGCCGTGAAATTCCTCAATCGCAGGTCATTATCGTCAGTCAGAATGACCCCGCGCTGATGCGCCAGCTGGCGGATCAGGTTGGGGCGGCGGATTTCGTGTCCAAGGCCAATCTCGTGCAGGAGTTGGTGCCGGCGATTCTCAAGATCGTTAAGGGGAATCACCATTCGAATGCGGCTGCCGCGCAACAACAGCCGAGTCCGGATTCGGCGGATTGGCTGTTCGGCGGTGGGAGCCTGGCTGGGTTAATTCGTCAATACGACTGGTCACAGACTCCGCTCGGCGCGCTGAAAGGATGGCCGCAGAGCTTGCGGACGGCGGTGAACCTGATGCTGAATTCACAGCACCCGATGTGGATCGGTTGGGGGCCGCAGAAAACTTTTCTCTACAACGAAGCCTATATCTCAGTTCTGAGTCTCGCCAAGCACCCCTGGGCATTGGGAAAACCTGCCAGTGACGTGTGGGCTGAGATTTGGGACGTATGCGGCCCGCTGGCGGACAAAGTCTTTGAGCGAGGTGAACCGTCTTTTCTCGATGACGTCCGGCTTTTCATGAATCGCGGCGACTATTTGGAGGAGACCTATTATTCGTTTTCGTATAGTCCGATCTATGACGAAAGGGGTAAAGTCTCGGGCCTGTTTTGTCCCAGTGCGGAAATCACGTCGAAGGTTCTGAATGCGCGCCGATTGCGAACGCTCTCTGAGCTCTCGTCAAAATCGCTCCTCGAAAAATCGAAAGATGCCGCGTGCCGTTCATCGATTGACATTATTTCGCAGAATCCGGACGACATTCCCTTCGCGTTGCTCTATCTGTTCGAGAACGATCGGAAAGTGGCTCGTCTTGAAGGTTCCTGTCACGTCGGCGATGGACTGGAACGGGTGAGCCCGCGAACAGTTGTGCTGGATCATCTTCCTGAAGGTTTGCTCTGGCCAATTCGAGAAGTGGCACAGGGAGGTCCGTCGCGAATCATCTCGCTTGAGCCCAATGAACCGCTGCCCTCGGGGCCAGCGCAGCAACGGCTTCTCCAGGCAATCATTCTGCCGGTCACTTCCCGTGGGATGGATCGGCCCATTGGCGTTCTCATCACAGGAGTCAATCCAACCCGGAAATTGGATGCGGAGTATCGGACATTCTTCACCCTGGTTGCCGATCAAGTCGCCACCGGAATTCAGAATGCGACGGCGCGGCAGCAGGAAAAAGAGCGAGCAGATGCATTGCTGGAGATCGACCGCGCCAAGACTGCATTCTTCAGCAATGTAAGCCATGAATTCCGCACGCCGCTCACATTAATGCTGGGGCCGCTGGAGGATTCGTTGGCTGCGGCTGACGGATTGCCCGCTGAACACCGGGAACGGCTGGAGGTCGTACACCGCAACTCTGCGCGTCTGTTGCGGCTCGTCAACAACTTATTGGATTTTTCGCGAATTGAAGCCGGGCGCATTGAGGCGTCGTACGAACCGACTGATCTCGGCACCTTCACGGCAGAACTTGCAAGCGTGTTTCGGTCGGCGGTCGAGCGCGCCGGACTCGGCCTCGCGATTCACTGCTCGCCGATTGCGGAACCGGTGTACGTTGACCGGGAAATGTGGGAGAAGATTGTTTTCAATCTGCTCTCGAATGCCTTCAAATTCACCTTCGAGGGCGAGATTGAAGTTTCGCTGCAGGCGGTTGACGGCGCGGCGGAGCTATCGGTACGAGACACCGGAACGGGCATTCCAGAAGAGGAGCTTCCGCATCTGTTTGAGCGCTTTCATCGCGTGAAAGGCGCCCGTGCGCGCACTTTCGAAGGTAGCGGCATTGGGCTTTCTCTGGTTCAGGAATTGGTCAAGCTGCATGGCGGAACCGTTCGCGTAAAAAGCCGGCTCAACGAGGGCGCAACCTTTACGGTATCGATTCCTCTTGGCCAGGATCACCTCCCGCCAGATCGCATCGGAGCATCACGAGTGTTGGAATCGACGGGGCTTCGCGGTGAGGCCTACGTTCAGGAAGCTCTGCGCTGGCTTCCCGGCGAAGAGAACGTTTCTGACATGCCAGTTGCACCACTGGCTATGAGCCCGGAATCTGCGCCGCTATCGAAGCCGCGGTCCCAAGCGCCTTCACGCATTCTGATCGCCGACGACAACGCGGATATGCGGGACTACCTGCAGCGGCTTTTGCGCCGGGAGTACGAAGTAGAGACAGTTGCGGATGGTGAAGCGGCCTTGCAATGCGCACTCGATCGGCGGCCTGACCTTATCCTCGCGGATGTCATGATGCCGGGCATGGACGGATTCGCATTGCTGCTGGCGGTACGTGCGGATGAAACTCTCAGGACGGTTCCAGTCATCCTGCTCTCCGCCCGGGCGGGGGAAGAGGCGCGAATCGAGGGAATCCAGTCCGGCGCGGACGACTACCTGGTCAAGCCGTTTTCCGCGCGTGAACTGCTGGCGCGAGTGGGATCGCATATTGCTCTGGCGAAGATTCGCCGGGACGCCGACGATCTGAAACGCAAGATGCGGAGCGACGCCGAACTGCTGGCGTCAATTGTCGCCTCTTCCGATGACGCAATCATCAGCAAAGATCTCAACGGCACGATCACGAGTTGGAACAAAAGCGCTGAGCGGACATACGGCTACACCGCGGAAGAGGCGATTGGCAAGAACATCATGCTCATCATCCCCACTGATCGAAGAGATGAGGAAACCCGCATTCTCGCGCGCTTGAGGGAGGGAGAACGAATCGATCATTTCCAGACCGTCCGGGCGCGCAAAGATGGCACGACCCTCGACGTTTCCCTCACGATCTCTCCGATCCGGGATGAGGCCGGGCGGGTGATTGGCGCCTCCAAAGTGGCTCGCGACGTCACGGTTGAGAAACGCATCCACCAGGCGCTGCGCGAAAGTGAAGAGCGTTACCGGCGACTCGCCGAGACTTTGGAAGCCGAAGTCCGCGTTCGCACAGGCGAATTGGAAGAGCGGAATAGTGACGTACTGCGGCAGTCCGAGCAGCTTCGTAATCTCTCGCAAAGCTTGCTTCATGCGCAGGACGAAGAGCGCAGGCACGTTGCGCGCGAACTGCACGACAGCGCCGGCCAGACTCTGACCGTGCTCGGGCTGAATGTAGCGCAAATAGCAGAAGAGGCCAGGCAGGTTGCACCCGCGCTTGGCAGGCACGCAGAAGAAATTCAGGAACTGGTTCAGCAGCTGCATCAGGAGATACGCACAACCTCGTATCTTTTACATCCGCCGCTGCTGGACGAAGCTGGATTGTCCTCCGCCCTCAATTGGTACGTCCAGGGGCTTGCCGAACGAAGCGGCCTCGAGACCAACCTCGACATTCCTGAAGATCTCGAAAGGTTCCCGAGAGAGATGGAGCTTGTGATTTTCCGGTTGGTGCAGGAGTGTTTGACGAACATTCACCGCCACTCAGGCAGCAAGACAGCCTCGATTCGCATTGCGCGTGGCCGCGATCAGGTCACCGTTGAAATTCAGGATAAAGGTAGAGGGATGTCGCCGCAGAGATTAGCGGAAATTCAATCCGGGGGTTCTGGGGTTGGGATTCGAGGTATGCGCGAGCGGCTGCGGCAATTCGAGGGCATACTGACGATCGAATCGAATGAAGCTGGAACCCAAGTTTCAGTGACAATTCCGCACACCCAAACTGTTGTTGTAGAAGCGCAAAACAAGATTGAACCCGTTACAAGCTGACGTTTGAAGCTTGCAGATTCTTGCGCATAATTCCGGAATCCGAAATTCAGATTGCGAGCATCGAAATTTTGCATTGCTGAATTTTAGATGCGGGTTGACGCATCTTCAGGCTCAGGCTAGCATCCAATCCAGCATGTTGGTGTTCAGCAATCGTCGCCGAGAGTGCATCTGTGCATGTTGTTGTTGTGCATTCGTGTACTCTGGCGAGGGCAAATTGCTGACTTAAGAATCTTTTAAATACAGCACTTATAAACCCACCGCCAGAAGGCATCTGGCGGTGGGTTTTTCATTTTGGGGTTATTTATGGCGAACACGGTCGCGGAAACGAAGGCGCAGAAATCGGAACGGCTGAAGCGCGAGTTCAATCCGTGGGAAGGATTGGCGGAAATTCGCCGCTTTGCCCGTGAGGGATTTGAGGCGATTCCTGCGGACTGGATCGGCACCTACTTCCGCTGGTGGGGAGTTTACACGCAAGGCGATGGCGCAGGAGTAGTGGGTGGCAAGGGCGGCGTAGGAAAGGCGCTGCCCTTTTTTATGCTGCGCATTCGCATTCCCAATGGGCTGCTGCGCTCGGAACAGCTTCGAACCATTGCTTCCTTGACGCGCCGATATGCGCGCGGAACCGCCGATCTGACGGTCCGACAGAACATTCAGCTGCATTGGGTGACGATTGAGGACTTGCCGCAAGTTCTGGAAGAACTGTGGCGGGTCGGTTTGAACACGACGGGCGCGTGCGGTGATGTGACAAGAAACATTACCGGCTGCCCGGTGGCCGGAGTGGATGCGGATGAGATTTGCGACGCTTCCCCGCTTGCTCTGGAAGTGGATCGCATGCTGGCGGGCAACGCCGAGTTCTATAACCTTCCCCGCAAATTCAAGATTTCGATCACGGGATGCCGTGTGTGGTGCCCGTATCCGGAGATCAATGATATTGGCCTGACTGCGATCGAGCGCGTGGCCGGTGGGAAAAAAAAGATTGGCTTTTCGTTGCGCGTGGGCGGCGGGCTTTCGACTGATCCTTATCTCGGAGCGCGTTTGAATGCTTTCGTTCGGTGGGATCAAGTTCTGCCAGTGGTCAAGGGAGTCGCCGAGTTATTTCGTGACTCGGAGGTGTTGCGGGAACATCGCGAGCGCGCGCGGCTGAAGTTTTTGTTTTTAAGACATGGGTGGACCACCGACGATTTCCAGAAAGATCTGGAGCGGCGAATTGGATTTCAGCTTGATCCGGCTGAAGCCGAGCGAGCGCCGGATGATGTGTATCGCGATCATATCGGCATTCATTCGCAGAAGCAGGCGGGCTATTGCTATGTGGGTTCCGCCGTTTTGCGCGGAAGAATCACTCCGGAGCAAATGGAAGCCGCGGCTGATCTAGCCGAACGGTTTGCTTCCGGCGACCTTCGCACCACGAACATGCAGAACCTTCTCATCGTCAATGTTCCGCGATTGCGTGTGGATGAGTTGGCGAAAGAGCTCGGAGAGATCGGATTGCCGGTTGGAGGGTCGCCGTTCTGGCGGGGAGCGATCGCGTGCAGTGGTACGGAGTTCTGCAAGCTGGCCATCACGGAGACGAAGACTTTTTCGCGTTGGCTGGTGGAGGAACTGGAAGAACGGCTGCCGGGCTTTGATCGGCACTTGAAGCTGCATGTAACGGGATGCCCAAACAGTTGCGGGCAACACTGGATCGCCGACATTGGGCTGGAAGGCAAGAAGCTGAAAGTGAACGGCAGCATGGTCGATGCGTACTACTTCTGCCTGGGTGGAGCGCTAGGGCTGAATCAGGGTATCGCGCGGCCGGTCGGATATCGCTGCGTATCGACAGAAGTGCCCGAGGCGATTGAGCGACTGCTGTGCCGTTATTTGGCGCAGAGTAATTCGGGCGAAAATCTGCGGCAGTTTTTCGCTCGGCACACGGATGCCGAGTTGCGAGATTACCTGGCAGGGCAGGCGTTCGAACCTGTTGCGCGCGATCTTCCAGAGGGACGCGTACCGAGCGGCGTAGAAGGCTGAGGCAACAAAAACAAAGATGAGCAGCTTGTTTCCAATGTTTCTGAAACTCGATGGCAAACCGTGCCTGGTGGTCGGAGCAGGCGACGTGGGTGCGCCGAAGATCACGCGGCTGGCTGAGACTGGTGCGAGTGTGCAAGTGGTTGCTTTGGAGGCTCGCGAGGAAATCAAAGAGTTGGCGAGAAAAGGAAAGATCACTCTCGAATTGCGCGCGTTCGTCGGGAACGATCTTGAGGGAAAACTTCTGGCTGTTGTTGCAACGGCATCACCGGCTCTCAACCAGGTGATTTATGCGGAAGCGCAGCGGCGAGGAGTTTTGTGCAACGTGGTCGATGTTCCCGAGCTTTGCGACTTCTACTATCCGGCAGTGGTGCAGCGGGGCGATCTGCAAATTGCGATTTCGACCAATGGGCAGAGTCCATCGCTCGCGCAAAAGCTGCGGCAGCAACTGGAGAAACAGTTTGGGACGCGATACGCGCAATGGGTGGCGGAACTGGGAGCGACGCGAAAGCTTGTGTTGGGCAGCAGCTTGAATCCGGAACGTAAGCGCGAACTGCTGCACTCGCTCGCCAGCCGCGAGGCTTTTGAAACGGCACTGGCCGAGGCGGCGCTGATAGGTGAGAACGAAGACAGGAGGGTGACAGCGTGAGTGGAAAAGTGTATCTGGTGGGGGCTGGTCCGGGCGATCCCGAACTGCTTACGGTGAAGGCGCTGCGGTTAATTCGGTCCGCGGATGCGGTGCTGCATGACGATCTGGTCGCGCCGGCGATTTTGCAACTGATCCCGTCAGGCGCGCGCGTGCAAAACGTCGGCAAGCGCTCCGGCGCGAAAACCATGCGGCAGGAGGAAATTAATTTCCTGCTCGTTACTTTGGCGAGTTCGGGGATGCAAATTGTGCGGCTCAAGAGTGGCGATCCGCTGATCTTTGGCCGTGCCGGCGAGGAGATGGATGCACTGCGGCAGGCGAACGTCGAATATGAAATTGTTCCCGGAGTTACGTCTGCACTCGGGGCAGCGGCTGCGGCGGGAATTCCGCTGACGCATCGGCAGATTTCTTCGACTCTCGTTCTCACGGCGGGGCATCGGGCTACTGGAGAGTCGGGCGATTGGAGTCAATACGTGGCGGGCGGTTCGACGCTCGTTATCTATATGCCCGGCGACAATTATTCAGACATCGCGCGGCGGCTCGCGGATTCTGGATTCGCCGCGGAAACACCTTGCGCCATTCTTTCTCGGGCAACGACTCCCGAGCAGGAAATTCATCAGACCAGAATTTCAGATTTGCCTCGAGCGCCGCGTCTTGCTGCGCCCACGCTATTGATTGTGGGGGACGTTGTCGCCCGGGCGAGTCAGAGAGCTATCAATCGAGAGAATTTCTCTCCCCTCAACAGCGATCTCGAATCGACCTTCGCACGAGTTGTTGCTCCGGCCGAAGACGTGCGGCAAGAGGGGCTTTCGGCATGAAAGAAAAAATTCTTCAGCTGCAGCCTCTCGCGGAAAGCTGGAGCCCCGAACTTGTTCTGCACTGGGCTTTCGAGACTTTTGGGAATACTGTCGCAATCTCATCCGCGTTTGGCGCGGAGGGCATGGTTGTCATACATATCGCGCACCGCTTGCGCAAACAATTCCGGATCTTCACGCTCGATACCGAATTCTTATTTCCTGAAACGTACAACCTTATGGACCAGATCGAGCAGCGGTACGGCGTCACAATTGAAAAAGTGTATTCGTTGACCTCGGTCGAAGAACAGGAGCGAGTTCACGGCGCGGAATTGTGGAAGCACAATCCGGATCAGTGCTGCAATCTTCGCAAGGTTGAACCTTTGCGGAGAAAGTTAAGCGAACTGAGCGCCTGGATCACGAGCATTCGCCGCGATCAGACCGCTGACCGGGCAGGCGCCGGGAAAATTGAATGGGATGGAAGATTTGGGTTGGTGAAGGTCAATCCGATTGCGGATTGGAGTTCGAAACAAGTGTGGCAATACATTCGCGAGCATGAAATACCTTACAATCCGCTGCACGATCGCGGTTATCCCAGCATCGGCTGCACGCATTGCACGTGCGCGGTAAAACCCGGCGAAGATTCGCGGGCGGGACGGTGGGCTGGATTTTCCAAGACGGAGTGCGGTCTACACATCATTCAGCCGCCTGCGAGCGTGGTCGCGCAGCCTGCTTCTGAATAGCTTCGCTGTCAATTGGATCACTGCACCTCAACGCAGCTCAACTCGCATCCGCATTCCGTACTTTGGGCGGAGCGTGATAAGCGGCTGCGGCTCTACTTCGTGATCTGGAAGGAGTCGCAGTTTCCACTTCTGCGCGATCGTTGCCAGGATTAAGACTCCTTCCATCCATGCGAACGACTCGCCGATGCATTGGCGCGGCCCAGCGCCAAAGGGAAAGTAAGTAAATTTTCTGCGTCCGGCTTTGCCTTCTGGCGAAAAGCGCTCGGGATCGAAGCGTAGTGGATCAGGAAAGAATCTCGAATCGCGATGCGTGATGAACTGGCTGAGCAACACAGTGGTTTTGGCGGGCAAAAAATAATTTCCGAGCCAGAAATCGTTCCGCGCATAGCGTCCCATCGCCCACGCCGGCGGATAAAGCCGCAGCGATTCCGCCATCACCTGCTCGGCATAGGGCAGGCCCGGAATGTCATCGACGTCGGGCAGCTTGCCTTGGAGCACATTGTCTACCTCTGCATGGAGTCTGGATTCGGTCTCGGGGTTTTGCGAAAGCAGGTACCAGGTCCACGAAAGAGCGTTGGCGACGGTTTCGTAGCCGGCGAGGAAGATGGTAATGACCTGATCGCGCAATGACTCGCGGGCGCCCTCGTCGTCTGGCGGGGCTGCCGCGAGCATGAGATCGAGCAGGCTGCCACAGTCCCGCCCGGCGCGCAGGTGTGCATCGATCATTCGATAGACAACGGCGTCGATCCGCTTGCGGGCTCGCACAAATGCGGCCAGGCCCGGCGGGCGCAGATGGACCAGCCACTCCGCCGCCGGCAGCATGACCAGAAAATTGTAAAGACCCATGATGCGGTTGATGGCCGCGGCCAGTTCGTAGACTTCGCTGCGCAGTTCCGTCGCGAACAGTGTGCGGGCCACGATGTTCAGCGTGAGATGCATCATGTCGATGGCGATGTCACGCTGCTCACCCGCGCTCCATGAATCCCGGAGTTGCGCCGCTTCTTCCACCATGATTGCGCCGTATTCGCCGATACGCTGGCGATGGAAAGCGGGCTGAGCGACCTGCCGCTGCGCGCGGTGCTCGCCGCCTTCGCTCGTGATCATGCCTTTGCCCAGCAGCATCTTGCTGCGCTGCACGGTGCGCTCTTTGATGAAGTTGTCGTTCTGAATCACGAGAACTTCGCGGATGTAGTCAGGATGATTCAGGAAGACGATGTGATGATGTCCGAGCTTGTAGTGGGCGATATCTCCGTAGGTCTGGGCCAGGTGTTGAAACAGGAAAATAGGGTTGGCAGGCCGAAACTTGCGCCATGCGAACCAGAGGAGATTACGTTCGAGGCCCGGCGGAAAACGGTAAGCGGTCTTACCTCCATGGTTCCTGGCGATGTGCGGCTGTCGCGCGGCCGTGCTCATAAAATCAGTTAGAGCATTATTGCATTTGCAACTGATCGAGCGCGGCCAGAACCTCCTGGCTGTGGTGGGCCGGATTCACGCTGCTGTAGGCCTTCGCTATTCTTCCCGCTGGATCGATCAGAAAGGTATGCCGTGAGGCGAATTTCGCCACTCCAAGATTTGTGAGTGAGCCGTAGAGGCGGCTTACACTGCCATCCGTATCGGCGAGCAGTTTGAAATTGAGTCCTTCCTTTGCGCAAAACTTCTTGTGGGAATCGACGCTGTCGACACTGACTCCGAGAATAACGGAGTTACGCTGCAGAAATTTGGTCTGGTCCGACTGAAAATTGTGCGCCTCGCGGGTGCAGCCAGGCGTCTGATCTTTCGGATAGAAATACAGCACAACCCACTCGCCTCGGTATTCGTGCAGACTTACGAGAGTGCCTTCTTGCGAGGGCAAAGTGAAATCTGGGGCGGCGCTGCCAACCCCCGGAATAGAAGACCGAGAAAGTAGGCGTGGAATAAGGAAGAGAACGAACAAGACGAGGACGATGATTAAGATAATCTTGAGCATTGATCTTTCCCCGGATGCGTCTACTGCGCATGCGTTGATAAACCACTGGCATTGTAGAACTTTTGTTCATCGACTTTCGGCCAGCAGGATTCTCGATAATTGAATATCATGGAATATTCGTCACAATCGGAGATATAAGACGTGGCTCAGACGGAAACTGACGGTCTAGAGGTGTTGGAAACTCGCGAGTGGGTGGACTCGCTCGACTATGTGCTCTCGAAGGGAGGGCCGGTGCGCGCCGGACGCCTGCTACAGCAACTGGCGTTGCACGCGCGACGCGCGGCTGGGGTGAATCTGCCATTTTCTGCGACCACTCCGTACCAGAATACGATTCCTTCGCTGCAGCAGGCGCCGTTTCCCGGCAGCCAAGAGATGGAGCGCCGCATCAAGAGCCTGGTGCGTTGGAACGCGCTGGCGATGGTGGTGCGGGCCAACAAAATTCAGGAAGGCATTGGCGGACACATCTCGACGTTCGCATCGGCGGCAACTCTGTATGAAGTGGCATTCAACCATTTTTTTCAGGCGCAGACCGAGAGCGGCGACCGTGATTTCGTCTACTTCCAGGGACACGCTGCGCCCGGAATCTATGCCCGCGCATATCTTGAAGGCCGTATTCCGCTACAAAAGCTGGAGAATTTTCGCCGGGAGCTGAAGCCGGGCGGAGGATTGAGCTCGTATCCGCATCCGTGGCTGATGCCGGATTTCTGGGAGTTTCCTACGGTCTCAATGGGATTGGGGCCGATTCAAGCCATCTACCACGCGCGTTTTATTCGCTATCTTGAAAATCGCGGGCTGAAGGAATCGACGGGCGGAAAGGTCTGGGCGTTTCTGGGCGATGGCGAAATGGACGAACCGGAAGCGCTGGGGTCGATCACGCTGGCCTCGCGCGAAAACCTGGACAATCTGATTTTCGTGGTGAACTGCAATCTGCAGCGGCTCGATGGTCCGGTGCGCGGCAACGGAAAGATCATTCAGGAACTGGAAGCGATTTTCCGCGGCGCGGGCTGGAATGTGATCAAGGTGATCTGGGGATCGGACTGGGACAGCCTGATCCGCAACGATCGCGATGGCCTGCTGGTGCGGCGTTTGGGCGAGATCAGCGACGGCCAATACCAGAAATATTTTGTTGAGAGCGGAGCGTATTTCCGGCAGAACCTGTTCGGAACCGATCCTCGGCTGCTGAAAATGGTGGAGCATCTCAGCGACGAGCAACTGGCGCGGATGAGACTGGGTGGGCACGATCCGATCAAGGTGCACGCGGCGTACCGCGCGGCCGTCGATCACACGGGATCGCCTACGATTATTTTGGCGAAAACAATCAAGGGCTATGGCCTCGGCGAGGCTGGCGAAGGAAAAAATATTACGCATCAGCAGAAAAAGCTGAACGAAGATGAGTTGGAGTTATTCCGTTCACGCTTTGGCATTCCGATCCCGGATGAAGAACTGCAAAATGCGCCGTTTTACCGGCCTTCCGACGAGAGCGCGGAAATCAAATACATGCAGGCACGCAGGCAGCAGTTGGGCGGATACATGCCCAAGCGAAAGGTGCGCGCTACGCCGTTGACGCCGGTAGCCGAAACTTACTTTGAGGAGTTCCACAAAGGCACCGAAGGACGCGAAGTTTCCACCACGATGGTGTTCGTGCGACTGCTGGGGAAATTGCTGCGCGATCCGGAAGTTGGCAGGTTGATTGTGCCCATCATTCCTGACGAGGCTCGAACGTTTGGAATGGAGGCTCTTTTCCGGCAGGTCGGAATCTACTCGAGCGTTGGCCAGAACTACGAACCGGTCGATATGGACACGCTGCTGTACTACAAGGAAGCGAAGAACGGGCAGATTCTTGAAGAAGGAATTACGGAAGCCGGTTCGATGTGCTCGTTTATTGCGGCGGGCACGGCGTATGCGAATCACGGCATCAACACAATTCCCTTCTTCATTTATTACTCGATGTTCGGCTTTCAGCGGATTGGCGATTTGATTTGGGCTGCGGCCGACATGCGCTGCCGGGGATTTCTGGTTGGCGGGACAGCCGGTCGAACCACGCTTGCCGGTGAAGGCTTGCAACATCAGGACGGGCATAGTCACGTTCTCGCGCTGCCCGTGCCGAATCTGCTGGCTTACGATCCTGCGTTCGCTTACGAGATCGCCGTCATTATTCAAGACGGCATCAAGCGCATGTATGTAGATCAGGAATCGATTTTCTATTATCTGACCGTTACCAACGAACCGCTTCCGATGCCGGAGATGCCGAAGGGAGAGCATGTTCGAGAAGGAATTCTGCGCGGGCTTTACCGGTTCAACACTTCGAGCGCGAGCGACGCCAAGCTGCGCGCGCAACTGCTGGGCAGCGGCACGATCATGTATGAAGTGCTGAAGGCGCAGACGATTCTGCAGGAAAAATACGGCGTGGCAGCCGACGTTTGGAGCGTGACCAGCTACAAGGAACTTTACCGCGACGCGAATGATTGTGAGCGTTGGAACATGCTGCATCCGGGAGAAACGCCGAGGACTCCGTTTGTGACGGCGGCACTGAAAGATGCGCCGGGACCGTTCATCGCCGCATCTGATTACATGAAAGTGCTGCCCGAATCTCTGGCAAAGTGGGTGCCCGGACAACTGGTTTCGCTCGGCACCGACGGTTTTGGCCGCAGCGAAACCCGCGCCGCCTTGCGGAACTTTTTTGAAGTGGATGCCAAACACATTGTGCTGGCCGCTCTCGGCGCGTTGGCGCGAGAAAAGAAAGTGAGCCTGGATCTGGTGAAGCAGGCGGTGCGCGATCTGGGCATCAATGCCGAAAAACCCAATCCGGCCGTGAGTTAAGTTTGGGGCGGAGGCTGCGAAATCAAGAAGGAATGGAATCTGTGATCGAATTTAAACTTCCCGCGCTTGGAGAAAATGTTGAACAAGGCGACTTGGTGCGCCTGATGATTGCGCCCGGCGCGGAGGTGAGCGAAGGCCAGGCCGTGATGGAGCTTGAAACCGATAAGGCGGTCGTAGAAGTGCCTTCATCGGTGAGCGGCAAGGTACAGGACGTTCTGGTGAAGGAAGGCGACAAAATAAAAGTTGGGCAGCTCATTTTCACCGCGCAAGGGGATGGGCAGCCGGAGAAGCCTGAACCGAAGCAGAAGACTTCTTCCGCCGCAATCGAGAACAAACCCAACGTTCAGCATTCTTCTGGCGCAGCTCCGGCAGCAAAGCTTCAGCCGGAGAAAATTTCGTCCCAGCCAGCGCCCCAATCATCGGCCGCTACGGCCACGGAATTCCGTTTGCAGGAGTTGGGCGAAAATATTTCGCAGGGTGATCTTGTGCGATTGATGATCGCTCCGGGAGCGAAGGTCTCCGAAGGCCAGCCGGTGATGGAATTGGAAACGGACAAAGCTGTAGTTGAGGTTCCATCGACCGTGAGTGGGATCGTGAATGAAGTGAAAGTGAAGGAGGGCGAGAAGATCAAAGTTGGGCAGGTGGTCTTCACGCTCCAGGGTGCCTCGTCGTCACAAGCTCAGCCGGTTCGGCCGTCGCGCGGCCCCGTGGAGCATGTTTCCGGCCAGCATGGAGCGCGGCTTGCATTTCAGGCTGCGATTCGCGCCGAGGGCAAGACGGAAGAGCAGGCGCTGCCACCCGATCAACCGCAACCACGGCCTGCGGCTTTCTCCATGCCCGTGCAACTGGGCAAGGTTGCTGGAACGGAGTATCGGCAGCCGGTGCCTGCGGCGCCACACACGCGGCGGCTGGCGCGCGAAATCGGCGTCGACATTTACGAAGTCAAAGGCACGGGACCGGGCGGGCGCATCAGTGAAGACGATGTAAAGGTCTATGCCAAAGCTGTGCTGGCCGCGGCTGCATCGGCGGCGCAGGCTCCGGCACGAGCCGGGCATTTTGTTGCGCCGCAGCTTCCCGACTTTGCGAAGTGGGGAAAGACCGAACGAGTTTCGATGCGCGGCGTGCGGCGCAAGACGGCGGAACACCTTGCCGAATCATGGAACACGATTCCGCATGTTACGCAGCATGATCGCGCCGATATCACCGAGCTTGAGCAGTTGCGGGCGCGCTTCGGTCCCAAGGCCGAGCAGGCGGGCGGGAAAATGACGGTGACTGCCATCGCGCTGAAAGTCTGCGCTGCCGCGCTCAAGGTTTTCCCGCAATTCAATGCGTCGATCGACATGGAGAGTGAAGAGATCGTTTACAAGCAGTACATCCACATCGGCGTGGCAGCAGATACGGATCGTGGACTGCTCGTTCCCGTAATTCGCGACGTGGACAAGAAAAATATCGTGGAACTGGCAGTCGAGCTTTCGCAGTTGTCGCAGAAAGCGCGCGAGAAGAAACTCACGATGGCGGATATGGAAGGCGGCACGTTCACTATTACGAACCTGGGCGGCATCGGAGGAACGTCGTTCACGCCGATCGTGAATCATCCCGAAGTTGCGATTCTTGGCCTGTCGCGTTCGCGCATGGAGCCGGAGTGGATTAGCGGGAAGTTCGAACCGCGCCTGATTCTGCCGCTTTCGCTTTCGTATGATCATCGGCTGATCGATGGCGCCGATGCTGCACGGTTCCTGCGCTGGGTCGCGGAGGCGTTCGAGCAACCGTTCTTGTTGTCGGTTCAAGGGTAGAAGGCCAGGTACCAAGGTTTCAAGGTTTCAAGGTCTCAAAGTCTCAAGGTTTCAAAGTTTCAAAGAGCTGGAGGTTGTTTTTGCTGCTCAACTTTGAAACTTTGAAAGTTTTTTCCCGACATGTCAGAAATTCAAACCCAGAAAATTGCTATCATCGGTGCCGGGCCCGGCGGCTACGCTGCCGCTTTTCTTGCGGCCGACCTCGGCATGCACGTCACATTGATCGATCCGGAGGTGAATCCGGGCGGCGTTTGCCTTTATCGCGGCTGCATTCCGTCGAAGGCGCTGCTGCACGTCGCCAAGCTGATCGAGGAATCGCAGCAGGCAAAAAATTGGGGCGTTGAATTTGCCGAGCCGAGAATCGATCTCGCCCGCTTGCGTTCTTGGAAGGAAGGTGTTGTCAAGAGGCTCACGGGAGGCTTGGGACAACTCTCCAAACAACGGCATGTGGAATACATTCAGGGCCGCGCGGCTTTTGATAATTCTGCGACTCTGCGCGTCAGCAAAGCGGACTCGACCAGCGTAACGCTCTCTTTTGATCGCATCATCATCGCCACCGGCTCACGGCCGGCGATCATTTCGGCGCTCAAGCTGGATTCTCCGCGCATGATGGATTCCACTGGAGCGCTGAATCTCGAAGACATCCCCGGCAGCCTGCTCGTGGTAGGCGGTGGTTACATCGGGCTGGAACTTGGCTCGGTGTATGCCGCGCTGGGCACTCGCGTCACGGCAGTTGAGATGCTGCCCGGCTTGTTGCCCGGAGCGGATCGTGATCTGGTTCTTCCGCTGCACAAGCGCCTCGAAAAAATGTTCGAGACAATTCTGCTGAATACTACTGTGTCATCTTTGAAAGAAGATGGCGCGGGAATTCGCGCCACGTTCGAAGGCACGGGGCTGAAAGAGGATCAGCGGGAGAAAGTTTTTGATCGTGTGTTGGTCTCGGTCGGGAGGAAGCCGAATTCGGAAATTCCAGGACTTGAGAACACGCAGGTGAAGGTTGGGCCGCGCGGATTTATTGAAGTCAACAAGCAACTGCAGACTGCGGATCCTTCAATCTATGCCATCGGCGATGTTGTGGGTGAGCCGATGTTGGCGCACAAGGCTTCGCACGAGGGGCGGACTGCGGTCGAAGCCATCGCCGGACACAAAGTTGCGTTTGAACCGCATGCGATTCCTGCCGTCGTGTTCACCGATCCGGAAGTAGCCTGGTGCGGATTGACCGAAACGCAGGCGGAGAAAGACCAGCGCGAAATCAAGGTTGCCAAATTTCCCTGGGGCGCTTCGGGGCGCGCAGTCACGCTGGATCGCCCCGAAGGAGTAACCAAGCTCGTCATCGATCCGCAAACGGAACGCGTGCTGGGCGTGGGTATTGTTGGCGCCGGTGCGGGCGAGTTGATCGCCGAGGGTGTTCTCGCGATCGAGATGGCGGCACTGGCGAGCGACGTTGCCATGACGATTCACCCGCATCCGACGTTGTCGGAAACCATCATGGAGTCGGCGGAAGTTTTCTTTGGCACGAGCACCGACGTCTATCGTCCCAAACGCTAAGCCGCTTCGCTTGTATCCCATAACCGAGTACCTTCGATTTCGCTACAATCGATTCTTGATCGCCGAGCTGGTATTCGCGCATCCATACCGCGCGTATCTGACCCCGCGCTGAAGGGATTCATGTTCAAACATCTCATTCGAACTGTCCTTACTGCGTTCGCCGTTTTCCTGGCCGCCTGTCCGCACCTTCAGGCTCAAAGGGCGCTCGGGCAGCTTTTGGGTTCGCCCCCTGCGGCTGCTTCTTCCAAAACTTCGAGCGACTCGCTCGGGCGCAACACTCCTTACGGTACTGTTTTCGGTTTTCTGGAGGCCGCGCAATCCGGGCGGTATTCCATCGCCGCGCAGTATTTGCAGATGAGCGCGGCGCAGCGGCGCAACGAAGGCGAAGAACTGGCGCAGAAGCTGAAAGCGGTGATGGACGCCTCGTTTCCCGGCAGTCTGAAAGCTGTTAGCACGCAGCCGGAAGGCCGGCCACAGGAGGGAGTTCCGCCCGACCGGCAGAGACTCGGGACCATGGTTTCCGGAGACGTCGAGGCGGACCTCGATCTGGTTCGAGTTTCCGATCCGAATTCGGGGAAAATTTGGCTGATCGATTCCGAGACATTGGCAAAGATTCCGGAGCTCTACGATCAGGTCGAAGCACGGCAAGTGGAAACGCGGCTGCCCAAGTGGGTGGTGAAACATCAATTCGCCGGCATGCCCCTGTGGCAATGGTTTGCTCTTTTGATATTGATTCCCTTGGCTGGGGCTCTTGCCTGGTTGCTGCTGCGTGTGTTTCAGATTCCGGTTCGCTGGTGGGCGCACCGGCACGGGCATGTCGAACTGGAATCGCGCTCGGTATCGGGAGCGGCGTGGCTGCTGCTGGGAACGCTGATTCATCGGATCTTTGCCGAATATTTGGGCATGCCTCTGCTACAGCGGCATTACTACACGCAGGTCACCACGGTTGCAGTCATCATCGGCGCCAACTGGATTCTGTGGCGCGTGGTGCGCTGGTTCCTGCGGCGGGTGCGCATTCAGGCTTTGGCTCGCGGACACGGGGGCACCGGCTCACTCATGTTGCTGGGCGAGAGGATAATCAAGGCCGCGATCTTCGTGATGGCGGTGTTCTTCGTGCTGGCCACGCTCGGTTTCAACATGAGCACGGCCTTGGCGGGATTGGGCATTGGCACGCTGGCCATTGGCTTCGGTGCGCAGCAGACGATTGCCAACTTGTTCGGCGGTGTTTCCGTGCTCGGCGACGAAGTCATCCGCGTGGGAGACGTTTGCAAGTTCGGCGATCGCACCGGAACCGTGGAAGATATCGGGTTGCGCTCGACTCGCGTTCGAACAGACGAAAGAACGTTGCTTGCGATTCCGAACGGAACAGTGGCCACCATCAATGTGGAGAATCTCAGCCGGCGGGACAAGATGCTATTCAAGTCCGTTCTCGGCCTCCATCTTGATACTCCTGCCGATCAGGTGCGGGCTGTGTTGTCTGAGATTCGGCGCGTACTCGCTGAGAATCCGAAGGTTGAGAAGACCACGACGCGGGTGCGGCTGGTTGAACTGGCCTCGGCTGCGATTAATGTGGAGCTCGTTTGCTACGTTTTGACGCGGGATTTTGAAGAATTTGCCGGGGTACGCGAAGATGTGCTGCTTCGCATCATGAATCTGGTGGAGGATTCGGGAGCCAGCCTGGCCTCGCCTTCGCAAAAGTTTTATTTGAGTTCGGATTCGGACGATAAGACAAAAGCTGTCTTGAAGCAGATCGCGCAGAATAAGCAAGAGGATTCTTCCGACGGCAGCAAACTGACGAATGATGTTACAAGGAAATAGAGTCCGCTCAAGAACTGCGCCATCGCGCCGAAAACCTGCAGAGCAAGCGGTGAGTGGGGTAATAGACTACGGCCGGGACGATAATCAAGTATGTAAGCAAGTATAGAAGTCCGGGCACGGAGTGTTGCTGGCGAAAGAACAGGCCGCGGGCCCAGTTCACGTCATCCTGCGGGCGCCAGAAATAATTGATCGGGACTACGGTCCAGGCCGTTACGGTTTGAAATTTCCATCCTCTCTTGTCATAGCCGACCCGCAGAATTGCCCACAAAAGCAATATCGGCGTGACCACGTGAAACAAACTGGCCAGGCGAATCGCCATTGGGATGTGCGGATCGAACATGTATTCGGTGCCGCCGATGACATGATGCCCAGTCACAACGGCGCCTGCGAGATCGAGGACAAATAGAGTCTGGAACAGCATAAGACTGACGGCCTGCCACGAAAACAGCAGCGGGCTTTCCAACCATAGAGCGGCGGCGATAAAGAAGTTCCCGAGATCGCAGAAGAAAAGAAAATTCTGAAGACCGTACTGACGCCAGTAAAACGGCACCCACACGATTACGGCGGCGGTCCATAGCAGCTTAAGCCATAGGGGAATTCTCATGAATGCGTATTGTATGCGCGGCCCAGAAACGAAACGAGGGCTGCAAAACCCGCGGTACGAGCGGGAATTCGGGAAAGGTGCAATTACCAGCGTAACTTGATGAGCCTTACGAGCGTACCTAGGATGAGAGCAATATGGCCTACCAAGCACTCCTCTTCTGCCCGGACGAGAAGACCGCCCGCATTGTTACGCAGGTACTTAGCGAGCTGGACTTCCAGGTGAGCCCCTGCACGGAACCATTTGCGGCCGTCAAGAAGCTGATGGCGGAGCGTTTTGACGCAGTTGTAGTGGATTGCGATAACGAGCAGAACGCGACCTTGTTGTTCAAGAGCGCTCACAATTCGCCGAATAATTCTTCTGCATTAGCGGTCGCAGTGGTTGAGGGCCAGGCGGGGGTAGCGAAAGCTTTTCGAATCGGCGCAAACCTGGTTCTCACTAAGCCAATCAATGTGGAGCAGGCGAAAGGCACTCTGCGCGTTGCGCGCGGGCTGTTGCGAAAGAACGAATCTGCGAAAACGGCGCCGGCGCCCGCCGCACCAACCAAACCAGCGAGAGCAGTTTCGGAGCCGGCAAAAGTTCTGGCACCTTCACCGACGAGCCCGGTGCGCCCCAATTTTTCTATGCCGTCCGCCGCGGCCAGTGCGCCTTCTCCAAAGCTGATCTCTCCGCCCAAAGTAGAAGCATCCGGCTTTGAGGCAGCGGAAGACGAAATTCTGTCAGTATCTTCAGAGCCTGAAACCATTGCGCCTTCCCTCCCAAGCCCTGCAGCCGCAAGCGCTGTGTCAACTGCCGAATCGCCGGTAGAGGCGAAGGCCGAGGTAGCGGTGAGCAAAGCGGAACCTGGTGCGAGTTCCAGTGCAAACCGTCCGGTTGGGTCTCACGGAGGAGCTGCGAGCGCTCCAGCGCCGGCATTGGAGCCGAAAGCTGGTGATTCAGTTTCGAACGCGAAGCCAGAACCTGAAACATTCAAAGAAAAGGTTGCGGGCAAGGCGAAAATTGAGAGCGAGAGGAGTGTCGTTCCGGAGAAACCGACTGCGGGCACCGTCGCACCGCCAACTTTCGGCATCGGGGAAAGCGAGACGAAGCCGTCCGGTGGCGGGAAGAAAGCTCTGCTTGCAGTAGCTGCCGTCGTACTGATTGCTGTCGCCGGTTATTGGGCATGGACCCAATTTGGGGGCTCTCATCCGGCGTCCGGATCTCCTGCGCAAACGGTGCAGCGATCGATTCCGAGTCCGTCTCTGGCGCCTCAACCGCCAGCGACTCCGGCCACTGCTTTGCCGCAGGCGAACTCTGCGGCCCCCGCACCTTCATCTTTGCCCGCCAAGGCCGATGCAGACGCTCCATCGAGCGCCGTAACCGAAACACCGCGGGTCTCGTCATCCGCTCCTGCCAAGGAAAACTCGCAAGTGCGGGTCGATGCAACTTCACCTTCCACTCCCAAAGCTACGCCAGTCAAGCCATCCAACGAAACCGAAGAGCCCGTTCATCCCATCATTGTGAAGGGAGGAACCGCGATCACTAAGCCAGCCAAGCCGCAGACTGATGCTGCCGCACCCGAGATTGCGAGTATTACCCCAGGCGGAAATAGCGTCGCGCTTCCGAATTTGGGTAACTCCAGCAACGAGCCTGCGCCTGTACTCGCCATGATGAGCGTTTCGCAGGGAGTATCGCAGGGATTGATCATCAAGAAGATCTCGCCCTCGTACCCCGCCAACGCCCTGCGCATGCGGATCGAAGGGCAAGTGGAATTGCTGGCAACCGTCTCCAAGAAAGGGGATATCACCGCGGTTAAAGTCGTGAGCGGCGATCCGAACCTGACGCGGGCGGCTGTGGATGCGGTGAAACAGTGGAAATACAAACCGTATTTGCTCGATGGCGCTCCGGTGGAAATGCAGACGCAGATCACGGTGAATTTCAGGCTTCCGCGCTGAAGTGACCGTCTGGGGCTAAAACCCATTTGCAAAGAAAACAACTTATCGCAGCGCCACCCAGGAACCGCCTTCTTCCTCGGCCTCTGAGGTCGCGCCTTCCCAAGGTAACTTCTAGAACGTAGTCGCCACCGTGAAGCGGAAAGTCTTGCGCGGCTCGCGCAGCAGGAACGTCGGAGCATAGGTGTTCACTGCCAGGTGATACGTATATTCTCCCGCGGCAGTCAGAGAACACCCCTTGGGACCGCAGGTCTGCGGGAACAGGCTAGGCGTGATGGGAATCGGCGGCGTTGCCGGGCTATCGAGACGCAGCGGATTGTACGCCCAATAAATGCGGAAGGGAGCATTGATCACCGGCAGGAACATCTGCAGTTCAAGCCCAGTGGATATTCTCGGTCTCCAGTTTGTCGTTCCCAGAACCTGTAATTGAGGCGAAGGCGAGGGGTTCAGCGGCTTGCCTAGCGTGCAGCCTGTGCCGGTTGCAGTGGCGGTTGCCTGATCGAGCGCGGGACACCCAAACAACTGCGTGACCACCTGCTCGTATTGCACCTGCGCGATCTGCAATTGCGACTTGCGCACGACCGGATCGATACCAGCGTCCATGAACGGAGCGATGGCTACCGGCCCGTAAATGGTAATACGGTATTCGAAATTGGTGACGAGGCTGAAGTCGCCGCCCGGGAAGGTAATTTGATCCACCGGAATCGGTATTGTCAGATTGCCCTGGAGTGGGTTCAGTGGATTCTTAAGAACCGGCGTCCCATCGGGATTGGTTAGCGTGATCGAACCGACGCTGGGCAGGAATGCAACCGGGGAGACAGAACGGATATCGAAGCCACGCAGATCGTTTTCGCCGCCCATATAGGAGCGCTCGAAGGGAGGAGCCACGAATCCGCCATAGCCGGAGATAAACGATGCCTGGAGGTTGAAGCCTAAAGCGTTGCGTCGATTCTGCACCGGGATGAATTTTTTGTATTGGACGACCGGGCGAATAGAGCGGACCGTGCCTCCAATGCCCGCAACCTCCGCGCCTAACGTAAATTGCTTTCCCGAGTGCGGAGAGATCGCGCTGTCGAGAGTGTTCATCGAGAAATTGGGGAAAATCTTGCTCGTGATAATGCCGACTAGAGCATTCGGACCAGAAATGCCGCGGAACGCGAGGAACTCGAATAGATTTTTGGAGGCGGAGCTCAGCGCCAGCAGCGATGACCGATCGAAGGAATAGGTGATGCCGACGCGTTTGAAAGAACGCCGCAACGGATAGCTCAGCGATGTGGTGAAGCCGGCGCTTGACTGCGTGTAATTCTGCAGGTTCTGCAATACCGTATTCGGCAGGTTGAGGGGCGCTTGCCTGAAGATGGAGAGTTGCCGCGCCTGGTTGTAGCTGATGCGATTCACGTAAACGTTGAAGCCAAATTGCAGCGGACGGTCGAACATGTAGGGTTGCGTGAACCCAAAACGCACGCTGCGCGCCAGGTTTCCGATGCTCGCCTGAATGGAAAGTGTCTCGCCCAAACCGAGAAAATTGTTCGTGGCGTAGTTGATCCCGATAAACGCGCCTTCTAGTCCGCTCACGCCGCCATTCAGGCCGATGCTGTTCTTGCCTTTCTCGTGTACTTTCAAAGTGAGATCGACAAGGCCGTCTTTTTCGTCGAGCGTGCGAATAGTAATGTTGGGGTCGTCCGGCTTCAACTGGTCGAAATAGCCCAACTGGTTCAGGCGCAACAAACTGAGCTCCCACAACTTCGAGTTGTAGATGTTTCCTTCTTCGAGAGCGATTTCGCGGCGGATCACTTTGTCGCGCGTGGTCGTGTTGCCCTGGAATTCGATGCGGCGCACGTAGAATTGCTTGCCTTCGTCTACATCGATATCGAGAAAAATCTGCTTTTTGTCGTCATCGAAACGTGTATCGGGGACAGACGTAAAGTTGATGTACCCTTCCTGGCCGTATGCCTTGCGCAGATTTTCCAATCCCTTGGCAATTTTTTCTTTGCTGAAAATGTCGCCATCTTTGATCGGAAACAGAGCGCGGAGCGCTTTCACATTCGTCACTGCCTTGTTGTTCTTGAACGTAATTCCGCCGAGGGTGTAGCGATCGCCTTCCTCGATGGGCAGAGTGATGTTCACGGCCTTGCCAGCGCCGTGCTGGAAAAGCGGAATATGCCCGCCCTTATGCCCAGTATCGTGAATCTCGGTTTTAGGCTCGTTCACGATGACTTTGAAGTAGCCGCGGTTCTGATACTCGTTGCGGACCCGCTCCGTGTCCTCGTCGAGCTTGGTCGCATCGTACGTTCTGGCAAAAATATTTTCGAGGAAAATGGAATGGGGAATACCGATGGGCTTCAGATTCTTCATCGAAGCGCGCAGAATCCGCGACTTCACATTCTTGTTGCCTTCGAACTTGATCTTGCCGACCTTAACCTTGGGGCCTTCCTTGATGACAAACGTGATGCCGACTGCGGCAGGCGGAATCTCCCGAATTTCGGTGCGGATGGTGGAGAACTGGCGGCCATGCTCGGCCAGCAATCCCTTAATGGCCACTTCCGCCTTCTTCACCTTGGTGGGGTCGTACTGATTTTCCACCGACAGTCCGACCTTGGCTTCCTTGAATCGATCGAGCACATCGCTGGTGGAGACCGAACTCAAGCCGACATAGTTGATTTCGCGGATGGTCGGCTTTTCCTTGACCTGGATGATCAGCCGCCAGCCTTTGGGAGTTTGCTCGCGGGTGAAGCGGATGTCCTGGAAGTAGCCGGTGTTCCAGAGAGCGTTGAAGTCGCGCTCCAGAGCGGAGGGATCGTAGATATCGCCGGGATGGCTGAAGATGCGGGCTTTGATCGTATCGGCCGGGATTCTGCGGTTGCCCGCGACATCGATTTCGGAGATCACATCGGTCTGCGCCCAGACTCCCAGCCCAAAGCAGAGGGTGAGCAGTGCCGCGGTCCAGCCGAGCCAGCGCATCTTCCGACAAAGCCGTGGGAATAAAGAAGATCGGGTGCGGCGGGCGCCGGAAGGGCGTGAGCCTTTCTGGGGCACAGTGGTATCCGTATGAATGCGAAGATGAATCGCTACGACCTCAGCCTCTGGGATCTGGGAAAACGATCATTATACGGTAGCAAACGAGAAAGCGTCCAAGCCGCCACTCTTGCCGGTAGCTCTATGGAATGGACTTGGCAGACTCTACCTCCACCAAGACGGAATAAAACGTAGCCGAGTTGCCCAGATCGGAAAGTTTTTCTGAAGTCAGGACATTAATATTGCGCAATCCGGGACTCAGCTTGGCCCAACTGAGACGTGCGGAAACGACCCCCGGTTGAACCGCGCCGTCGACCCGAGCCTTCAGGTAAATCTCTCCGCGGCCGTTGTAGATTCGCACTCGGTCTCCGTCGGAAATTCCGCGGCGCTGGGCATCGTCAGCGTGCATTTCAAGCATGTCCAATTCTTCCATCGAGCGAACCGAGGGCTGGTTGGAGAAGGTCGAGTTCATGAAATTGTCGGCTTTGCGAGCGAGGAGTTCGAGGGAGAATGAAGTGTCTTTCGCTCCGTGGCGCGATTCCGATGGAGGCTTAAATTCAACAACCGGATCCAGGCCGAGGGACTTCATGGACTCGCTGTATAACTCGGCTTTGCCGGAGGGTGTCCGGAAATTGCCTTGAGCAAAGGGCAGGAATGGAGCAGGCCCGATTGAGCAACCTGCCGCTTCCGAAGGAACACTCGTGTTGGTCACTGTCGAAAAATTGAGCGCAACCTGTGGTTCGCTTTGCAGTCGCTCGCGGCTGATTCCTTTCAGGAAGGGACTTCCCGAAGACAGCGCGCCGTCGATCATTTCGTCGATGCTTTCATCGAAACATGGATCGCCGAATCCCATGCGCTTCGCTAATGCGCGAAATATTTCTACATTGGGCCGGCATTCTCCCAACGGTTCGATGGCCTGGTCTGAAATCTGAAGGTAGTAATGGCCGTAGGCGGCCTGCAAGTCTTTATGCTCGAAGAAGGTTGTCGCGGGTAAGACGATGTCGGCGTAGTCAGTGGTATCGGTGAAAAATTGCTCATGAACCACGGTAAACAGATCAGGCCGCGACAGTCCGCGAACCACTTGGTTGTGGTTGGGACAAACGGCGGCCGGGTTCGAGTTGTAAACGAATAAGGCTTTGATCGGCGGATCGGTCAAAGTGTTCAGAGCCTTGCCGAGTTCGACCATGTTTACGACTCGGGCGGGCTTCGGGCTCTGCGGCCGGAGGTCGGGCCGCCTCAGAAAATTTTTGTTGAAATCGAAGGCGCCGCTGGTCGATAAGTGAATGCCGCCGCCGACTTCTTTCAGTGAACCGGTGATGCAGGGCAACATGGCGATGGCACGCATTGCGGTGCCACCATTCTCCGAGCGCTGCAGGCCGTAGTTCGGACGGATGACCGCAGGCCGCGCGGTCGCATACTCCCGCGCCAGTGTGCGAATGTCTTGGGCCGCGATTCCCGTCCATGTAGCGACGCGTTCCGGCGGGTAAGATTTTACCTTCTCGCACAGTGCATCGAAGCCGAGTGTGTACTTTGCGACGTAATCGGAATCGTGCAGTTGTTCGCCGATGATCACATGCATCATGGCCAGCGCGAGTGCAGCATCCGTCCCCGGATTGATCGGTAGGTACCAATCGGCGCATGCCGCAGTGCGAGTGCGATAGGGATCGATCACCACCAGCTTCGCCCCTTTGCGCCGCGCCTCGACGATAAACGGCCACAGATGAACATTGTTGCCGTGAATATTCGCGCCCCAAGCGATGATGTAGCGGGAATGCACGAATTGCTCCGGCTCCGTTCCAAGCTTCACGCCGAAGACAGACTCCAGTCCCGCTTCGCCCGCGGAGGAACAGATCGTGCGCTCTAATTCGGAAGCGCCAAGACGATTGAAGAATCTGCGATCCATGGAAGCGCCATTCAGAGCGCCCAAGGTTCCGCCGTAGGAATAGGGAAGAATCGCCTCACTGCCGAAGCCGGCAATGATCTTATGAAAACGGGAAGCAATCTCATCCAGCGCCTCATCCCAACTGACTCGCTGCCATGCCTGTGTGGCGCGGGCGCCCTCGCCCCCGTGCCCCTTCGGGGCAATCCGCCGCATGGGATAAATCACGCGATCGGGGGAGTACACGCGGTCCAAATATTTCGCCACCTTCGCGCACAGGAACCCGCGGGTCATCGGATGACGTGGATCGCCCTGAATCTTAGTGGCGCGGCCATCCTCGATGGTAATCAGCACGCCGCAGGCGTCGGGACAGTCGTGCGGGCACGCGGCATGGACGATTTCCTTCCCCATCGGTTCATTATAAGGTGAACACGCTCTGCAAGCAGTGCTGCAAAAAAATGCGGGCAGCCGTCTCAGCTGCCCGCTTGGAGATTTGGCTGTGGGTTGGACTACTGTGTCTGCTGTGGCTCGGCCACTACTGCCGCCGCCATCACCGGCGTTTGTGTCAATGGGCTGACGAACAGCAACCCGCCTGCTACTAGCGGAGTCGTTCCGCTGGATTGCTGCAAGGCGCTCAGGCCTGTCGTGTTCACGAACCAGGTGACATTGCCCGTGCCCACGGTAAGAGGAGCACCGCCCAGCGAGTAGCCAATCAGCGCGTTGTTCTGCAACTGGAAGCTGCCCAGATTGCCGTTGACGATATTCACGCTGCCTGGCGTCAATGTTCCATAGACGCCCTGGAAACGCAGGGAAAGCATCTGCGGAGTGAACGTGCTGTTCGAGAAGCTGCCGCCAATGAAGATTCTCTGCCCAACGATTACCGTGGACGGATTGAACAGCGCGTTCGTGAACAGGTTGTCGAAGAAGCAGATGTCATACTGATTCGAGTTGACGGCGCTCACATCGATCGTCTGAATCGTATCGACATCGCTCACCAGATCGGCGCTGGTCTCGCCCACCCACATCGTGATCTGCTGCACCGCGCCGGATGTTGGGTTTATTGCCAGCACACGCCCGGAAAGGAAAGCTTGCGACGTGGTAATGACTTCGACGTTGCTCGCCATCAGGCTGCCATCGGCCTGGAAGTATCCCTGCACACCAACAAACGCGGGAGCCGCGAGATTGTTGATGTTCCATCCGCTGTTGAATTGCGTGCTGCTGTTGACGTCAACCGTTAACTGATGGCCGTAGGGACCCTGGATCACGAACGAGTTGCCCGAGGCATTCACGGAGACCAAGCCCCCGGTCAAATCTGTGACTTCGCCGTTGGGATCGCTGGCCTGCACTGCTCTGGCATAAATCGTCGGATTCACCACGCCCGTTACATTGCCATTTCCATCGACTGCGACGGACTGGCGAATGTCGAATTCCATTCTTAAGCCGGCGAGACCATTGGCATCGACAACCATCGGTGACGGGAAGTTCACGGTCACGGTGGTCTGCGTCGGTCCACTGCTTGAGCCGAACGTGCCGTTGATCGTGCTCAGCGACGGCGGCGTCGTGCTCATATCCACATAAGAAATCACGGGCGCGGACAAGGAAAACGTGGCGCTGCTGTAGGTGTCCGCGGGAACGGTGTTAAACGCCAGCGGCGAGCGGAGACCCAGCAGGCGGGCGAAATCCACAGTGGTGGCTGCGGACAGCACCTGCGGCGAACCATTCTGGCCAGTCAAGGTGATGGAATTGATGGTCACATCAAAACCAACCACCGAAGCCAGCGGAGCGTCTTCTCCGGTTACGAAAACCGACGCCGATTGCGGCGTCTGGTTGTTGTTGGACGAAGACGAATTCGGCGACGAACTGCAGCCAGCTCCAAGCATCGCCAGCGCGAACAAAAGTGTGATTCCCAGATAGCGTTTCATAGCAAACTCCGTTGCGAAAGTTGTGGTGAAGGCTTGTGGGGGACAGCGACTTGCTTCACGATGATGGAAACACGCGCTGTGGGAAGATGTCGCGTAACCTCGGTTCCGGTTACGGGAAGATGTGCTGAAGACGGAAAGCGAGCTTCTTGTGCTCTTTCAATAACTTAGGGGACGTTCAGGGAGCGGCGACAAGAGGACATGGCCTTTCGTTTGGTCGAGCCCCGTGCAACTCAAGCGCGGAAAAATCGATGAAGATAGCCGGTAGGCGCTATTTGATTTCCAGCACTTCTTTTTCTTTCGCCTTGCTCATCTCTTCCATCTTCTTGATTTCGTCATCGGTGAGCTTTTGAATTTCGTCGAGCGAGCGCTTCTCGTCGTCCTCGGTGATTTTCTTGTCTTTAAGCGCTTTCCTGATGGCATCGTTGCCATCACGGCGGATATTGCGCACGGCGGTGCGGTGCTCTTCCAGAGTCTTGTGGAGGTGCTTCACCATTTCCAGGCGGCGCTCCTGCGTAAGCGGCGGCACGGGAACGCGAATCAGCTTGCCGTCATTCATTGGATTGAGCCCCAGTTCGGCGGAGCGAATGGCCTTTTCGATGGCGCCGACCTGCGAGGGATCGAACGGCTGTACTGTGATCATCTGCGGCTCGGGCGCGTGCACTTGCGCGATTTGATTCAGCGGCATTTGCGAGCCGTAGTATTCGACGCTGACGCCATCCAGCATATGCACAGAGGCGCGGCCAGTGCGCGTGGCGGCCATCGCCTTGCGAAAATCTTCTACTGCCTTGTCCATTCGTGTTTTGAGTTGCTGCCGGATTTCTTTCAGAGGGGCGCTATCGGCCATGGATAAACTCCATTAAACAGTCAGGAATCAAAACGTTGCATTATAAACCGAACGGGATTGCATCGGCCTCTGGGCGTGGCGGCAAAATCGAGATTCCTCGCTTCCCTCGGAATGACAAACGGTGGCGTCGCTCGAAATGATTGATGGTTGTTCTTGCTGGCAGCCACGAATCCTTACAACCTAACCTACTCTCGATCCGATCTTTTCACCACACACAACCCGTCGGATGTTGCCATGCCGATTAAGATCAAACACGATGATGGGAAGATTGTTGTCCTTGCACAAGCTGATGGCGGTCGAATCCATCACATTCAGTCCCAGCTTCAGGACGTCCATGTAGCTGATGTCGGAAAATTTTTTGGCATCCTTCACCTTCATGGGATCGGCATCGTAAATGCCATCGACCTTCGTGGCTTTAAGGATGGCGTCGGCTTTGATTTCCATGGCGCGCAGAGAAGCCGCCGTGTCGGTCGAAAAATAAGGATTGCCCGTGCCGCCGGCGAAGATGACAATGCGTCCTTTTTCGAGATGGCGGATGGCGCGCCGGCGAATGAAGGGCTCGGCTACTTGTTCCATCTTGATCGCCGATTGCACTCGAGTATAGATATTCTGCTTTTCCAGAGCATCCTGCAACGCCAGGGCGTTGATCACCGTGGCCAGCATGCCCATGTGGTCGGCGGAGACGCGGTCCATGTCTTTCGCCTGCTCCGCGACGCCACGAAAGAAGTTGCCTCCGCCCACTACGATGGCGATTTGGACTCCCAACTTGTGCACGTCGGCAAGTTCAGCGGCGATCTCGTGAATGCGAGTCGTATCGACGCCAAGGCCGCGATTGGCGGCAAGGGCCTCTCCCGAAAGCTTGAGCAGAACGCGTTTGAAGGCAGGGGTTTGCATGAAAGGTTTCTAGTTTCCGGTCTCCAGTTTCAGGTTCCAGTTCCGACCCCACCGAGTGTCTTCGATGCATCTGGAAACTGGAAACCAGAAACTGGAAACTGACTACTTCGCCGCCGGCGCAGCGTCTTCGCCGCTGCCTTCGGCTTTCTGAGTCGTGAAGGCGACAGTTGCCGTCGCATCGCCTACTTTGAAACGCGCGAAGCGGCGCACGCTGATGTTCTCCCCCAGCTTGCCGATCTTGGCCGCAATCAACTGCGCGATCGAGATGGTCTGGTCCTTGATGAAGGGCTGCTCGAGCAGGCACACTTCTTCATAGAACTTTTCCATCTTTCCGGCGACCATCTTCTCGGCGATGTGCTGCGGCTTGCCGGAGGCGACCGCCTGCGCGATGTAGATCTCGCGCTCGCGGTCGAAGTCTGCCTTCGTGACGTCTTCTTTGCGGACGAACTTCGGATCGCTGGCTGCGATGTGCATGGCGATGTCGTGCGCCAGTTCCTTGAAATCCTCCGTGCGGGCAACGAAGTCGCTCTCGCAATTCACTTCGACCAGCACACCGATCTTGCCGCCGGCGTGAATGTAGCTGGTCACTGCGCCCTCGCTGGTCACACGCGCCGCCTTCTTGGCCGCCACGGAAACGCCCTTCTTGCGTAGAATCACGACCGCCTGCTCCATGTCGCCTTTGGCTTCCGTCAACGCCTGCTTGCAATCCATCATGGGAGCTCCGGTTTTCTCGCGGAGGTCCTTTACTTGTGCTGCGGAAATATTTGCCATAGTAGTGCTCATTGATGAAAAATCCTTTTGAGTTCTGGTTCTTGCCTAAGTTTTAAAGTTTCAAAGTTTCAAAGATCTGAGAATCCGCTGCGAGTCTTTGAAACCTTGAAACTTACAAAATTAGACCCGCGCCGGACGACCCGCGCGGGTCTGATCTCTGGTGCCCGGTTTTTCTCTGAACTCTTTGCTGAGAGTCCTCAGGAGCTTAAAGCCCACGTTCTTTGCGGATCGTTAGCGGTGCGCTTCGCTTGCTCAGGGCAGGTTCTTAAAAGCCGTCCCCTTCCCGATCTCTACTGGCAACTGGCCACTGACAACTGGCCACTGCTCTTAGACCGTCTGGCTCTCCACCTTGTGGAGATCAGCATCTTCGTTGGCCACCGGCTTCTTATGTGCCCCGCGGCCGCTCATCACATCTTCCATGCTGATATCTTCCAAATCCGAACCAGAGTCGCCACCCTGCGCAACCGCTTCCATGTCGGCGCCGTCATACTGTGCAGCTGCCGCTTCCTGTGCCTGCGCCTGGGCCTGCTCTGTCGCCGCGCTCATGTCGGCGATCTGTTTGTCGGTCATCAACTGTGCGCCTTCGGCAATCGACTCGGAAATCTTCGAGGTGAACAGGCGAATCGCGCGCAACGCGTCGTCGTTACCGGGAATCACGTAATCGACCTCGGTCGGATCGCAATTCGTATCCACCACCGCGACCACAGGAATGCCCAGCTTGCGCGCCTCGCGCACTGCAATCTGCTCTTTGTTCGAGTCGATGACAAAAATCGCGTCCGGCAAACGCGTCATATTTTTAATGCCCGCCAGGTTTGCTTGCAGATGCTTGCGCTCGCGCTCGAGCTTAATGACTTCTTTCTTCGGCAGCAGCTCGTAGCGGCCATCGGTGGCCATGTCATCGAGCTCCTTCAGCCGCTTGACTGACTTCTGCACCGTCACCCAATTGGTGAGCAGGCCGCCCAGCCAGCGCTGGTTAATGTAGAATCCGCCGCACTTGGTCGCCTCTTCGGCGATCGCATCTTGCGCTTGGCGCTTGGTTCCCACGAAGAGCACAATTTTGCCTTCGGACGCCAAATCCTGTACGAACTTCGACGCCTCTTTGAACATCTTCAGCGTCTTCTGCAAATCGATGATATAGATTCCATTGCGCTCTCCGAAGATGAATTCCTTCATCTTGGGATTCCAGCGCTTTGTCTGATGCCCGAAGTGAACTCCCGCTTCGAGCAACTCCTTCATTGTGATAGTAGCCAATTAACCTCCTTTTATAGTCTGCATCGGGAGTTCAACGTTTCATGGTTTCAAGGTTTCAAAGCTTCAAAGTTGAATCGCGTTAGCGGTTTTCTTTGAAACCTTGGAACTATGAAACTTTGAAACCTCTACTTCCCGATTGCCATTCCCGTCCCGCGTTCGAGGCGGGAAGAATTGAACACCTAAAAATCGAATGTTTCAAGGTTTCTGGGTTTTCAAGGTTGTAAAGACAACAACTTTGAAACTCTGAAACCTTGCAACCTATCGCTTCGAGAACTGGAAGCGTTTGCGAGCGCCCTTCTGTCCATACTTCTTGCGCTCTTTGCCACGGGAGTCGCGGGTTACAAGCCCTTCCGACTTCAATTTTCCGCGCAGCTCTGCGTTGAACTGCATTAAGGCCCGGGCGATTCCCAACTTCACCGCATCCGCCTGACCACGCACGCCGCCGCCGAGAACACTTGCGACCACGTTAAACGAAGCTGCGCTCTCAGTTGATGTCAGCGGCGCTTTCGCGCTCGAGCGCTGCGCCGGAGTCACGAAGTACTCTTCAAAATTGCGGCCATTAACTTTGAACTCGCCGCTGCCCGGACGCAGATACACTCGGGCAATCGCCCGCTTCCGCCGTCCTGTTCCGTAGTATTGAACCAGTTCTGCCATTTAGCTCCTAGCTTCTAGCTCTCAGCTTCTAGCCGAACAAGAAGCCGAGCCCACTCAAACTTCCAAATTTTAGAATTCTGTCATTCCGAACCGCGCAGCAGGCGCGGCAAGGAACCTGCTTTTCTTCGGTACTCAAAACTCGCAACTCGGTACTCAGGTTGCGCGCTACGCCCGCACTTCCAACTTCAAATCCTGCGGCTTCTGTGCCGCGTGCGGATGCTTTTCGCCGCGATACACATTCAGCTTCGAAAGCATGTGCGCCGCCAGCTTGTTCTTCGGCAGCATGCGCCGCACCGCATCTTGGATAATCGCTTCCGGCTTGCGGATGATTCTCTTGTTGTAATCTTCAGTCCGCAAACCACCCGGATAGCCCGTGTAATGCTGATATTTCTTCTGTTCCGCCTTCACGCCCGTGGTCTTAATCTTCTCAGCATTGACGACGATCACATGATCGCCGGTGTCGAGAAAAGGCGTGTATTGCGGTTTTTCTTTGCCCATGAGGATGCGCGCTACTTGCGAGGCCAGACGTCCGAGCGTCTGCCCATCGGCATCCACGACATACCACTTGCGCACAATTTCCCCCGCTTTGGGGAAATAGGTTGACATCGGAACTCTCCAAAAATGAAAAAATTGCGAAACGCGATTGAAATAACAAAGAAGACCGCTCGGTGATTCTCCGGCGAGGACGCCAGACCATCAGGCGGGCAACCGCGAGACTTCCAAAGTCTTTAAGATACCGTACTCTGCAAAGAAATGTCAACGGCGAGTTACCACCGGGTACTGTCTTAACACTGTGTTGGAATCGAAAAATCAGTGAGGGTTTCGGCCCGGTTTTGCCGCTTTTAATTGTAGAGGACGAAATTCGTGGGAGTTTCGCACCCGCCGCAGGAGACGAGAACATGCTTCACCTATCGGGCGAGACTTGGGTTGTTGCCTGGGTGGTTGTTATGGCGCTGGCAGCGCGCTGGCATCATGTTCTGGCCACGGGAAGCCAGCCCGACTCCTATGAGGCTGCCCCCGGAGTGATCATCGAGAACATGGGGGCGACCTTCAGTCTTGACCCTGTGCCTCCCGTTTCTTCGGAGAGCGGCCTTACCGCTATCGAGCAAGTCTGAACAATTACTCGTAGGCCAGCGCGTCGATCGGATCTTTCTGCGCAGCTTTGTATGCCGGATACAGTCCGCCCAGAATTGCGCCGATCACCGCAATGATGGTCGCCCGCAGAATCCAGCCGCCGCTGATGATCACGCGCAGGGTCGGAAAACGGTTGGCGATTCCAAGGCGGGCGGCCAAGCTAAACAGAATTCCCAGCACAATGCCACCAACCGCCAGCAAGACAGTTTCGCGCAAAATTGCGTTGATGATATAGAGCTTCGAGGCACCGAGGGACTTGAGAATCCCGATCTCCCGTGTGCGCTCATGCACTGCGGTGTACATCGCCTGAAAAATGACGATAAAGCCGATCACGACCGAGATTCCTATCACCACGTTGATGAAGATGGAGAGTCCCGGATAATTCGTCGGAGTCATCATCGAGAGATAGTAGGCCATGGAAGTGGCCACATAGCGATCCATGCCCGGCACATGTTTGATTTCGTCTACAACTTCATCGGCGTGATTGGGATTGTCGAGCTTCAGATAGAAAATCGAAGCTTTGCCCTGCGCGCCAATTAAGTCCTGCAGAACCCCAATCTGCACGAACTTGCGGGCGCCCTTGCCGGCTTCAACGATGCCACAGATGCGAAAGGCATGATTGAGAATCTCGGTTGTGTCGCCAACCTTCACATGCTTGGCTTTGGCAAACAGGTCATCCACCAGCACGTCGTCGGGACCTCCAAACGGTCCGCCTGACAGGTAATGAAATGGGCCTGAGAGTCTGTCATAGCTGGCCAGGTCTATTCCGGCGATCACTTCAATGGCGCCCGCGGTCGATACCGAAGTCACCACCGGCGCAACCGTGACTACATGAGGCAGTTTCGCGAGTATGTCGCCAACCTTGATCGACATAGGCGCGCCGGTGAGGCCGACGATGAAGGATGAACCCGGCGGCATGACAATGACGTCGGCGCCAATCCCCGCCTGGCGCTGGCGCGAGTCGTTCAGCATTCCCAGCGACAAGCCAACGATCAGCAGTATCAGGGTCACTTCCAACGCGATCGCGACGATGCTGATCAGCGACCGAATTGGCCGGTGAACCAGATTGGCGGCGACCATTTTGTTCATCATAGGGATTTGATGGTCAGCATCTGGCGGTCGGCGATTGGCGATTAGAACTCAGTTGCCGCACTATTGCTCCTTGCCGGCGTCAACTTCTCGAATTACGGCACTCGATTGCGGGTGCGGCTGATCCAGATGCACCACTTCCGCCCCCGCCGGCTGCTGTAGGGCGAATTGATCGTCCCGCAACTGCTTGTTGATCTCCATCTTCAATATGTTCAACTGGATCACGTACTCTTCCTGCGGACGCGAGATCTCGATACGCGAGGGAAAACTTACGCCGTCATAATTCTTGTATTCCGCGTATTTGGCGTCTGTGACCAGATTGCCCTGCTCATCATAAATATATTGGCGATGCGGCAGCAGGTCGGTGCGGCTGAAAACAATTTTGCGCGCCAGAATCCACTGCTCCTCAGCTTTTCTGCGAATCACAATCAATTCGTAATCGTCTTGCAGGACGCGATGACCCTTGGCGTCGTGCAGAATCTCGTCGCCGTTCTCACGCACGGCCATCTCCTGCTGGCCGTCGATCGGGCGGATCAGAAGCGCATCAAAAATATCCTTCGGCCGGATGTTCTCCATAGGCTGGTCCGGATTGCGGGTTTGCATTTCATTGTTGCCCACAACGAAGCGATTCTTCGGAGGGATCCAGAGCTTGAACTCGTTCCCGTCGCTGACCATGTCAAATGCGGTGGTGCGAACGATGGGCAGCAGGCCGATCATGTGCAGCATGGAGGGCTTACGCGCCAGCACGTAGCCGCGAATCTCTTTATAGTCGGTGACCTGGCCCTTTTTGGCTCCGCCCACCGAGGTGTCGATATCGACGGTTGCCTGCAGCGACTGAATCCTCTGTGCCTGCTGGTTAATGGTGTCGATCAGATCCGACTGCGAGGCTTCCTTGAGCGGAGCCTTGGAGTACGTCTCCTCGACAGGCCGGGTGCGGAATAGACAGCCAGCAAGGGGAACGGTGGCAAGGATCAGAATGAGGGCACGAAGCGATCGGCTACTTCTCATGCGGATAAGTTGGATGATCTCCCGAACATTTGAGTATAGCGCGGAGAGATTGGGTGCACGAACTTACCAAACAGAAGGATCAATCTGAGACTGAGCCTCCACCAACTGAACCGGAGCATTGGCTTGTGAGAACCTGCTTACCAAAGGACCGCATCTTCCAGACAGCAATTTCGCCGCTTACATCATCTACACTATTTTCATCGTGCGTAAGCTCTTCTGGCTGATAGTACTCGGGGTTTTAAGCGCGGCAGGCTGGCTTGGGTGGGCTTTGTTGATGCCCGCCGAGCCTAACGGGCAGGCCTTTGTCATGCTGCGACCGGGATACTCGACGCGCCGCATCGCCGCAGAATTGCAAGCCAACGGGGTTATTCGGAGTGAAGATGCATTCATTCTGTGGCACTACCTGCGGCATCGGCGCTCGTTGAAGGCGGGAGAATACCTTTTCGACAAGCCACGCAACATCGTTGAGGTTCACAAGCGGCTGGTGCGCGGCGAGGTTTACTACCGGACCGTAGTAGTTCCCGAGGGCTTCACGATGTTCGATATCGCGCGCGCGATCGAGGCCGCTGGTCTTGGTCCGGCCGAGGAATTCCTGAAGGTGGCCCAGAACGATACCGGCCTGATTTCCGATATCGCGCCCGGCGCGCCTTCCCTCGAGGGGTATCTTTTCCCGGACACTTATCAGTTCAGCCGGATGATGACTACGCGAGAAATGGCAGCCGCCATGGTATGCCAGTTTCGCGTCGTTGCCTTGCAGATCGGATTGATTCCACCTTCGGCGCCGGGAGAAACCGGAGGATCGAACGGTCAGACGCACTGCGGTGTAATGGGAGCCAGACTGCATGATGTGAACCAGCCTCAGGAACAACCCCCAAACGAACTGGAGCGCACCGTAACCATGGCGTCGATCGTGGAGAAAGAAACCGCCGCGGCAGACGAGCGCCCGGTGGTCGCCAGCGTTTATTACAACCGCCTGGCGAAGAGTATCGCTCTCGATGCCGATCCAAGCATCATTTATGCGGAATTGCTGGCTGGAGCTTATACGGGGGCCCTGCATCACGCGGACATGCAATTTCCTTCGCCTTACAACACATACAAGTACGTCGGCCTTCCCCCCGGTCCGATTGCCAATCCCGGCCGGAGCGCTCTAGAGGCGGCGATGCATCCCGCGCAATCTGATTACTACTATTTCGTGGCCGATGCGACTGGCCGCCATCGCTTTGCCCGCACGATCGCGGAGCATGACAAGAATGTGGCTGCGTATCGCCGGGCCATGCTGGGCCACTAACTCGATTCCCGGCGTCCGCGGCTTTCCATCCATCCCTGCAAAATCAAGACCGCAGCCATGCGGTCCACCGCCTTCGCGCGCTTTTCGATCGACAATTCCGTCTCGCGCAGCAGCCGGTTTGCCTCGGCGGACGTTAGCCGTTCATCCCACAAATGTACAGGGAGACGGAAGCGTTTTCTGAGTTCTTCCGCGAATTCCTGCATTTTCGCCGATTGCGTGCCTGCCTCTCCGCTCATACGCAACGGCAGGCCAACCACGATCTCCTTCACTTCATACTCTCGGATGACCTCGTCCAGGGCCGCAAGATCAGCCCGTTTGTTACGCCGTTGCAGCGTTTCCAGGCCTTGGGCCGTAATGCCCAATGGGTCTGAGACGGCAAGGCCGATTCTCCTGGAGCCCACGTCAAGCCCCAATACCCGGCCGTGACCGCTTCCGGAATTTTGATTAGGAATGCTCACCATCGAGGATTACGAGGATTATAAGGCTAGGCCGGTGGGTTGCATTCGCTTCTCACCAAGCTAACTGTAATCTTTTCTTGCGATTAGTTCGACGAGGCGTGGCTTGCTTTTACTCCCGTTTTGGGATAGTATATATGTAGTAAACGTTCTTCCCCGTCAACCCCTTTCCTGCCCGGGTGATTTTTTATGAATGGCGATCTGAATTTCCACATCGGCGATAAAGTCGTCTATCCCAACCATGGCGTCGGTGTAATCGAACAAATAAGCAGCCGTTCGATCGGTGCCACGGTGGAGAAGTTCTATCTCCTGAACATCAAGTCCAGCAGTTTGAAGGTGATGGTGCCTTGCAGCAACGTGGGCAGCGTGGGCATCCGCCGGGTGGTGCGCAACGGCGAAGTACAGAAGATATTGGACTTTCTTTCTGTGGCCGAAGGCGCCAGCAACTCGGACTGGAAAGATCGCTTTAAGGAAAACTCCGACCGCATGCGCAGCGGTTCCCTGCTGGAAGTCGCCGGGGTCCTGAAAAGGCTGATCAGCCTACACCAGGCGAAGCCATTATCCTTCCGCGAAAAGAAGATGCTGGAGCGGGCGCGGTACCTTCTGGTCAGCGAGTTGGCCATGTCACGAAACTGCGAAGAGACCAAGGTAGAGGAACTGCTTACGCTGGCGCTGGCCAAGTGCAATCTGCGCTTCCCGGAGGCTTCCGAGTTCCAGGCGTAGCCGGCCTTGCTGGTTCGTTACACTTTGCAGCGCTGTTCTCTCCTGTCAAGCGGCTGTCTGACGCTCAGTGTATCCTCCACACTCACACCTCCTCACATATAAAAAAGACTCAGGCGCGGGAGCGCGTATTTCTCTAGAAGGCGCTTGTGAACGTACTGCTTGTGGAGTTGGTCGATTTGAGGCGCGGCCATCCTGCGGCGGTACGGAGAGAGTTCGCGATCGGCTTCGGCACGGACGTTCACGATTTCCTCGTCGGGCGTCGCGGCCAGTAGCGCGGCAAAGAGTTTTTCTTCCAGGACAGTCAGGTGGCGCTCCAGATCTTCGAGGCGAGCTGGCGTTTTCCCGCTCTCGATCTCATCGGCGAGTGTACGCAAAGTGCTTGCGGAACTGGCAGCAACCGCGGTAACCGAAACTTCCGAGTTTTCCGGGAGCTTGGCTTGCCCTAGAAGTTGGGCATTACGCCGCAGGAATGCGGCGATGTTTTGCGGCTCAAAGCCTTGCGTTGGGCCGGGTTTAGCTGGAGCGTCGGTCGACACGCCCACCGCGGCTTCCTTCATATCCTCAGCGGCCGCCAATACCTCCTGCGAACAATAGGCGAGACTGTTGACCTTGCGAGTTTTGGAGGGGCGCCGGTCATACTTATCGAACGCCGCATCGATCCCACGCAGCACGGCCTCCAGAGGAACGTCAGCATCCTTCCAGGTTTCGACCAGAGCCCAGTCGAGTGTGGTAAGAAGCAGTCCTCCGCCGCGGCGACGCAGGAAATGTTCTTCAATTTCGGTGAAATAATTGAAGTAGTTTTCCACGTCAGGATCAGTGCCCGGAGCGCGGGCCGGAAAGCACGCGTTCGTTCTTCCCTTTCGATGAGGCCTGGGATTTCTGTTGGGGATGAGCAGTCGTGTTTCGTTCCCAGATGATGCGAAGGCCTTCGAGGGTAAGGAAGTCATCCACGTGCTTGATGTACTTCGATCCAGTGCCGATCATGGGCCCTAGGCCGCCGGTCGCTAGCACTTTGGTTTCAGGGCCGAGGTCGGCAAGTAGGAGTTCGAGGATGCCATCAACTAATCCAAGGTAGCCGTAGTACAGACCGGACTGGAGGCTGCCGACTGTGTTCGTGCCGATGACGCGAGACGGCTTGCGAATTTCGACGCGCGGCAGGCGCGCTGTGCGTGAAAAAAGAGCATCGGCGGAGATGCCGATGCCGGGGCAGATTATGCCGCCGAGATATTCGCCCTTGGCAGAAACACAATCGAATGTCGTCGCAGTACCAAAGTCGACGATTATGCAGGGTGCGCCGTACTTTTCCAGAGCGGCAACTGCGTTGACGATGCGATCGGCTCCCACTTCGGAAGGATTTTCGTACTGCACCGGCATACCGGTTTTTACGCCCGGTTCGATGAAGAGGGGCTTGCTGTGGAAGTAGCGCTCGCAAACCTGGCGCAGGACCGGGTCGAGCGGCGGGACAACCGATGAAATCACGATGCCGTGGATACGCGACGCTTCCAGATCCGCCATTGAAAACAGATTGCGGAAGAGGACGCCATATTCGTCGACTGTGCTACTTTGCCGGGTGGTCACGCGCCAATGGGCGAGAAGACGCTCGTAGCGCGGCGCAGCGGAGTCGCCCTCTTTTGTGGCGGGGGCGAAGACTCCGAGAACCGTATTCGTGTTGCCGACATCGAGAACGAAGAGCATGGTGAAATTCGGCAATTAGCACTTGGCATTCAGCATTTGGCCGACACAGATCCTCGGGCCGAGCCCCATATGCCAAACGCCGATTCCCTCATCCTGGTCTGAGTGTGCCACTTAAGACTGTCTGCAGTCCCTGGGTGGTGCGCAATTGCAGGAAGCCACGTTCGTCCAGGCCTTCGCTAGTTCCTTCCAGCCGGGATCCGTTTTCTTCCACACGCACTTGCCTGCCCCTGACCCACGAAGAGTGCTCAGCAAAGCGGCGAAGAATCGATTGACGGGCGTTGGCCTGTTCGGTCAGCTGGCGATATTCCTGACCGAGCGATTTTAGCAAAGAGGCAGTAAGCTCCACGCGTGACCATTCGCTTCCCGTGATCATGCGCAGCGACGTCGCCTCGGCTTCCAGCTCCGCAGGAAACTTTAACTGATTTACGTTAATGCCGATGCCGATGACAATGTAACGCACGCATGTGGCTTCGGCATGCATTTCCGTGAGAATGCCGCAGACTTTCTTGCCGCCGATTAAGACATCGTTCGGCCATTTGAGGTCGGCGGGAATCTTCGGGTTGATTCGCTCGATGGCGGAACGTACGGCTAATCCCGCGGCCAACGACAGGACCAGCACATCGGCGGGCGGCAGCAGCGGGCGAAGCACCACGGAGCAATAAATTCCCGCGGAACGCGCCGATTCCCAATTATGGGAGCCGCGGCCGCGGCCGGCAGTTTGTTCTTCGGCTAGAAAGACGCTGCCTTCGGGCGCTCCTTCTGCGGCGGCAAGCATGGCCGCGGTATTGGTCGAGCCGATTTTGTAGAAGTGATGAAGATGATTTTCGAAAATGCTGCCGCGAATCATCGGCTGGAGGATTTCCGGTAGCAAAAGGTCGGGGACAGATTTGAGTTGGTACCCAGTGGCTGGGTGCCCTAACACGTCTACGCCCAGGCCGCGCAGTTGCTGAATCATGCGCCAGACTTCCGAGCGATTGGAGGAAATTTCCTGGGCGATTTTTGTGCCGCTCACCACTACGGTGGCATGCTCCATCAGTAGGCGGATGATTTGGCCCAGACGGGCGTCGGTGGCCTCGGTGCGGTTGGGCTGCGAGGGTAACAGCTTGCCTTGAGCCTGACGAAGGAGCGCCGGCGCCACGCGAGTTGTTTCCTTTTTGCTGATGCAGGAATTATCAAGGAATCGTTGAAAAACAACAATTGCCAGAGTTTGCGGGCGGGAGAATTGCTCATGATTACCGGCACCCACATCCTTTTCTACAGTCACAATGCGGAGGCTGATCGCGAATTCTTCCGCGAAAGCGAGGAGGAGGCTAGTTTGCGGCCTTGCGGTTGCTTTTCTCCGTGAGTGGCTAGGCTGGCACCACCCGCAGGCTCATATCCACGGCCTGCGGCGAGTGCGTGAGCAGGCCGACAGAGATGAAATCGACTCCGGTTTCGGCGTAGGCGCGTACGTTTTCCAGGCGGATTCCTCCGGAGCATTCCAGAGGAATCCGCCGTTCGATTTTTACGCAGCGTTCGACCGCCCGGCCAACTTCTTCAGCAGTCATGTTGTCGAGCAGAATGGCCTCGGCGCCGTGGGTCAGCGCGTCTTCGAGTTCTTCCACCGTCCGCACCTCAACCTCGATCGGCTGCGAGCCGCGGCGGTTGCGCACGGCGCGTTCGACCGCGGGAATAATTCCTCCGGCCAGCGCGATGTGGTTGTTCTTGATGAGAACGCCGTCGGAGAGATCGAGGCGATGATTCTGGCCGCCCCCGCAGCGCACGGCGTATTTGTCGATCACGCGCAGGCCGGGCGCGGTTTTGCGCGTGTCGAGAATACGGGCCTTGGTGCCTGAGACGGCTTCCACAAATCTTCGCGTAAGCGTCGCGATGCCACTCATGCGCTGCAAGAAATTGAGGATGACGCGCTCGCAGGAGAGAACCACGCGGGCGTTGTGCTGGACTACGGCTACCGACTGGCCTTTGCGCAGTCGCACTCCATCGAAAATTTCGGGGTGAGTGGTGACTTCGTAGTGAGAACTAACCGCACCGTCGAGCGCGGCGTAGACGTCCAGGATACGGGCGATTACGCCGATGCCCGCGAGAATGCAATCTTGTTTGGCGAGAATGGTCGCCGAGGCGCGCTGGTTGGGGTCGATGCAGGCGTAGCTCGTGGCGTCGCGCGTGGCGCGGTCTTCGAGCAGCGCGTTCTCGATGATGGCGGTAATGCGTCGTGAGTTCCAGTCCATGTCCGTGTAGGGACGGACGCCCTCGTCCGTCCCGGGCCGCAGGCCCGTCATGTCCCTTTCTTAACTACATCCCAACTCCGCCAGCTTGCTCTGCGCTTTCTCTTGTAAGACTGCCAGCTCCTGCTGTTGCTTGCGCAAACTTTCCACTACATTTGCTGGGGCTTTGGCCAGGAACTGCCCGTTGCCCAACTGACGCTGGCTGCTGGCGATTCCCTTCTCAATTTTTTCTAGTTCTTTCTTTAGTCGCTCGCATTCGGCGGCTACGTCGATTCTGCGTTCATAGATAACGTGCACATCAAAGCGAGCCGTGCTGCGAGCCCCTGCTTGTTTCGCGAGCGATGTCTCTACAAATGTGATGTTCTCTACACTAGCCAGTCGCTCGACCGCGCCCCGATTCTGCTCGATCATCGCCCGAATCGTAGACTCGTGCGCGAAAATTTCAACCGGAACCTTCGCTTTGGTCTCAACCTTTAGTTCTGCGCGGACGTTACGGATATTCACAATCAGATCTTGCAGGATCGCCATTTCCGTTTCGGCAGCTAGATTGAATTGCTTCTCGTCGGCCTGCGGGTACGCGGCCAGCGCGATTGATTTTTGGGCTGGATGGCCTTCGTGAATCGCCTGCCAAATTTCCTCCGTAATAAATGGCATCACGGGGTGGAGCAGGCGCAACGATGCGTCGAATAGATTCACTAGATTTGCGCAGGCGGCTTTGGCTGCGTTTTCATCTGCTCCTTCGGCCAGGCGAGGCTTGATCAGTTCCAGATACCAGTCGCAGAATTCGCCCCAGAAAAAGTCGTAGATGCTATTGGCGGCTTCGTGGAAGCGGAAAGTATCGAGGGCGTCGTTTACTTCTTTTGTTACGCGGTTGAAGCGGGATAGAATCCAGCGATCTTCGAGCGTTCCCGCATTGAAAGAGCAAACGCCTTTGCTCGTGCGACGCGGACACTCTTGTCCGCTGCCGGAGTCGCGGGAAAGAGTGCCCGCGCCACACTCTTCCCACACAAACCCAATGCGATCCACGTTCATGAACATGAATCTGGCGGCGTTCCAGATCTTATTCGCAAACGCGCGGTAACCCTCCGTCCGGCTCTCGTTAAAAGCGATATCGGTCCCGGGGGCGGCCATTGCCGCCAGCGTGAAGCGCGTGGCATCGGTGCCGAAGCGCCGGATGATATCCAGCGGGTCGACCACGTTGCCTTTGGTCTTCGACATTTTCTGTCGGTCGGCGTCGCGCACCAGCGCGTGAATGTAGACATGCCGGAAGGGAACGCTATCGTTTTTCTTGTCGCCTTCGCCGCTGGCTTTTTTGATTGCGGGATCCTGCTGATGCCCTTGCATGAAGTGGCAGCCGAACATGACCATCCTTGCCAGCCAGAAAAAAAGAATGTCAAAGCCGGTGATCATCAGCATGTTCGGGTAGAAGACGTCGAGATCGCGCGTCTTCGCCGGCCAACCAAGTGTAGTGAACGGAAGCAGTCCGGACGAAAACCAAGTGTCCAGCACGTCGGAAACCTGTTCGAGTTTTTCGCTTCCGCACTTGCACTTTTTCGGCGCTTCGCGCGCGACGATGACTTCGCCGCAACTGCAAGTCCACGCCGGTATCCGATGGCCCCAGTACAGCTGTCGCGAGATGCACCAATCGAAGATGTTACGCATCCAGTTCAGGTAAATCTGTTTGTAGTTTTCCGGGACGATGGTGATCTCGCCGCTTTCGACGGCGGCGATGGCTTTGTCGGCGAGCGGCTGAATCTTGATGAACCACTGTTCGGAGACGCGCGGCTCGACTACGGTTCCGCAGCGGTCGCACTTGCCGAGGGCCAGCGTGTAATCTTTTTCGCCGACGAGAAATCCCTGGTCTTGCAAATCCGCCAGCACCAGCTTGCGGGCTTCATAGCGGTCGAGGTTCGCATATGGGCCGGCGTTCTGGTTCATGCGCGCGTGCTCGTCCATCACATCGATTTGCGGCAGGTTGTGGCGCTTGCCGGCCTGGAAATCATTCGGGTCGTGCGCGGGTGTTACTTTCACTGCGCCGGTGCCGAATTCTGGCTGCGCCAGTTCGTCGGTGATAATCGGGATTTCGCGATTCATCAGGGGCAGCAAAACTTTTTTCCCGTGGAGATGTTTGTAGCGCTCGTCCTTCTCGTTCACGGCGATCGCCGTGTCGCCGAGCATGGTTTCCGGGCGCGTAGTAGCGACAGTAATGAACTCGGGCTTTTCTGAAGAAGAGCCGCCGATTACCGGATACCGAATCTCCCACAGCTTTCCCGCAACTTCCTCGTGCTTCACTTCGAGATCGGAAATCGCGGTCTCGCAGCGCGGGCACCAGTTGACAATGTATTTGCCGCGATAAATCAGGCCTTCTTCATAGAGGCGGACGAAGACTTCGCGCACGGCGTGCGAGAGATTTTCGTCCATGGTGAAATATTCGCGGTCCCAATCGACGGAGGCGCCGAGGCGCTTCATCTGATCGGTAATGGTGCCGCCATATTGCCGCTTCCACTCCCACACGCGCTCGATAAATTTTTCGCGGCCCAGTTCGCGGCGCTTCTTGCCTTCTTTGGCAAGCTGGCGCTCGACCATCAACTGCGTGGCGATGCCGGCGTGGTCGGTGCCCGGCAGCCACAGCGTGAGGAAGCCGCGCATGCGGTGCCAGCGCACCATGATGTCCATTTGCGTCTGCTCGAACATGTGGCCCATGTGCAGCGACCCGGTAACGTTGGGCGGCGGCAGCAGCAGCGTGAACACCGGCCGCGTTTCCGTGTGGGGCGGGCGCCCTCGCCCGCCATCTGCTGCGCCCTGAGGCGGCGGTGTTTTGACGGAAAAGAGTTTTTCTTCGATCCAGTAGTCGGCCCAGCGCTTTTCGATGGCGCCGGGTTCGTAGGATTTGGGCAGGTCGTGGGGCATGAGCGCTTAGCAGTTGGCACTTAGCTGTTGGCTTTTGAAGCCCTTCGCGGGTATTGAGCCTGCCAATGGGGAAGGGGCCAAATGCTAACGGCTAAGTGCTGAATGTTGATCTTACAGGCGGGGAAAAGAGGGGGTCAAACTTCATGCGAGGGAGAGCTCGAAGCGGCCCACCCGTGAGACTGCCACGGGTGGGGCATCCCCTGTCGTGTAGGGCGCGGATGGGCCAG
>CAVQHS010000008.1:0-955199 GCA_963712385.1 uncultured Acidobacteriaceae bacterium | reverse complement strand
ATCAGGGAGCCAGAATTGTCTTCTCCGGTGATACGCGGCAAATTCCCAGCGTCGAGGCCTCGGATGCGTTGCGTATCTTGGAGCGGGAGTCTGACCTGAAGAGTATTTCCCTCACTGAAGTACGGCGGCAGACGAACTCCTTGTATCGCGAGGCCGTAATGACCATGAGACATTCACCGGAAGAGGGGTTCGCACAATTGGAAAAGCTCGGAGCCATTCGCGAAGTATCAATCTTCGACCGCGGCCAGATTGTGGCGGAGCTGCATCGTGAGTTTCGAGCCGAAGGGCGCGATACGCTGGTAGTTGCGGGCACTCATGCTGAGATTTCGCAACTCACCGACGCGATTCGCCAAGATCGGAAAGATGGCGGCGAATTGGGAATCAGCCAGTCTTTTGATCGGTACGTCTCGCTCCAATGGACGACAGCGCAGAAACAAGAACTGTCCAACTACCAGGAGGGGCAGGTTCTGCAATTCCACAGAGACACAAAACTAGCAAAACGCCATGAGTCTCTGGAAGTCGTGTGTGTTGGGCCTGAATCTCTGGTTGCGCGAAAAGAAACCGGTGAAGAGGTGAACATCTCGCCGAAACAAACGCGGGCATTTTCCGTTTATGAGCGTCAGGCCATTGAGGTTGCCCCTGGCGACAGCCTCATGCTGACAGCAAACCGTCGAGGGCCGGAACTCCGGGCGACCAACGGAGAGCTGGTCAAAGTGAGTTCCCTGGACGGCGGTGCCATTCGCCTCGAAGACGGAAGAACGCTTCCTGCGAACTATCACGAATTCACACACGGTTATGCGGTCACCGCCCATCGAAGTGAGGGCAAGACGGTAGATACCGTCATCATCTCGGCAGACGCTATGAAAAAGGAGCTGTTCTATGTTGCGGCGAGCCGCGGCCGGAGCGAGATCGCTGTTGTCACCAGCGACCGCGAGCAACTTCGTGAATCCGTCGGCGTATCCACGATGCGGCAGTCTGCGATTGAACTGGCTCGAAAACAGCTATCCGCACACGATCCGGAAAAGGGCCACCGTGTTGACCTGATGACTGGGGTGAACCGGCAAAGTAGCCAGCAGATCGGAGAGCAGCATTCTTCCGTTCCAACTCACACACCGGAACCGGAAAAGACTCCCCATGTCGGAGTGGAACATGACCTCGGTGGCCCCAGTCTTGGTCTCGGGCTTTGAGGTCTCGCGGAGCCACACCTGCACATTCCCCACATGGCGGAGAAATGGGCCGGGGGGGAAGGCTTGTGTCAAGGCCGCGTGTTTTGCGCCGCGAAGCGGTCGGAGAGCCTTGACACGAGCCGCACCCCGGCCATGCTGTTAGGCGTGGGGATAGCGGAGCTGCCTCGATTGTTCGAGTTGGGCGGCGGGTACGAACTGCGGGGGGCCGCTGGCGGCCACAATCGCAGAACGGTCGGCGGGCTCGACGATCACCTTCAGATCAGGGGTCGTTGATAAGGCGGAGATGTCCTGGAGAGTGAAACTGTAGATGTTCCCCTTGTCCGTAATGAGATTCAAGTTGGAGCTGATGCCTTGTTTTGCCGGATGTACAAAGCAAAAGTTGCCAACCACGTCCACAATCCAGAATTCCTTGTCACCCGTGGCGGCTTCCATGATCTTCTCGGTCGTGGGTAGTTCGATAAGGGTCGTATATTTCACCTTGGCGCGGATGGGAACGATGTCCTGCGAGTGATACTGAACAGTGCGCGCAGAGTCTTGGGCGAAAGCACCGATGGAAGAGAAAACCAAAGCACAATTGACGACGAATTTCAGATGCCGCATAGAGCTCTCCTTAGCGGTTGTTGTTCGAGGTTGATACGACCAGCGCACGCGGCTGGAATGGATGATCTTCCGCCAGATGGCGAAGTCCATCCGCAATACCGAAACGATCGAAATATTCCTGCTTCTTGAGGTTGTCGCGGGCGTTGTTGGTCGCCATCCAGTGCGAGACTGAATCGACGTTCAAGTGCACTTTCTTGGACGTCTGCGCCTTGCGAATCAGCATTTGGCCCGGTGGAACAAGGCCGTCGATAAGGTCCAGTTCGGTGTCGTTCAGATGAAACGCTTCGCGGTAAACTTCCCGGTTCATGTCCGGGTTGGCGAGGAAGATCTTTGTCGGGCAACTCTCCGCCACTGTCGCCAGCATCCCCGATTCCTCAAGTTCTTTGATGGATTGCGTTGCAAGGATCATCGCCGCTTTGTGCTTGCGCCAGGTCTTCTGCGCCTGTATCACGTAATTGCGAATCGTCTCGTTCTTGATGAAGAGCCACGCTTCGTCGAGCAGGAAGATCTTGAAGGTGTCGAGGTTCTTCGGGTTGGTGATCTCATTCGACGCGCGATGCAAAACGTAAAACAGAAGAGGCTCAAGAACTTCCGGCGCATCATTCCAGCCGTGGAAATTGAACGTCTGAAAACTTTTGAACGAAAGCGTGTCCTCGGCGTTGTCAAAGAGGAAGCCATACTGTCCACCGCGGGTCCAGCGGTAGAGACGTTCTTTCAACTCGCCAATGATGTTCCCAAAATTCGAAATCGTGCGCTGGTTCGGCTCCAGTACGTAAATCCGCTCGATCGCATCCCACAGCCGGCGTTCTTCTTTGAAGTCCAGACGGTAGCGCTGTTCGTTGCCCTCAATGAGTACTCTGAAAAAGTTGAAGAGAAACTGCAGGTTCTCTTTGGTCTGAGGCAGCGAGAAGGGGTTGATGGTGAAATCCCGCGCTTCCTGACCCACATTGAGATACGAGCCCTCGAATACCCGCAGATGATTGCGTTCTGCTTCGATGTCGGAATTGACGACCTGATGGTCGAGAAACTGTGTTGACTGCGGCCTGCCAGCAACACGCCAGTCGTCATAATTCAGCAAGCGGCGAAAGAACCTGAACTGCCCCTGCCGATTCAAGACCTCGATTTGCATGAAATCTGCGAGCTGCCGAGCGAATGCCTGCACAAGCTGGTCGAGCCGTTGAAGATCGCGCTCGATATGCGTCCGCAACAACTTCTTCACGCTGTCGTTGGTGAATTGCGATTTGAGTTCGGCAATCGCGCCCTCGGGATCGCGGAACAGGCGAGCTAGTGCCGTGCCGACGCCGGTCTTCGATCGGGCGCCTTCGAGCAGGATGCAGTAGAAGATTTCGACCTGATAGAGATGGTCCCGCTTCGCCTCAAAGAACTTCCGCCGCTGGTCGATAGCCGCTTCGACAAGGGGGTCATCGTAGGTTGCGAACGGTATGTCGGGGCGGTTCGATTTGAAGAGGTATTGGTAAACGTGGAAGCCTGGGCCAAAGGCTTTCAGCGCCGCCTCCAACCGCTTCACCGCATACTCCTGTTCCGAGCGGTCAAGGCTTTCGTAGTCCACGCCGGGAACGCTGAGAACCATGCCTAGATCACCGCTCTTGGTAAGGAAGGCCGTCTCACTCCAGAAGCCATAGAGATTGATGTGGTCGTTGAGAGCCGCGCTATCTTTCCAGGGCTTGATGACTTTATCGAGACGCAGCATCACACTATCTCCACGCGGGGAACTTGCTGCTTCGCGGCGTCATAGCGCAGCTTGTACCGTTCGGACTTTGCGAGGATGCGGAGGAATGCCGGATCGGTGTTCGTCACCCAATGGCCGAAGGCAAAGCCGCCAATGAAGACGGCGATACCGGCAAGGATGGAATTGAAGAGGTTGAAGGCGCCCACGGCGCTCACACAAACGAAGTAGAACAGCGTCCGTTCGACGCCCAAGTAAGTGAGTGGCTTGTGCAGGCTCTTAAAGACCCGATTTGTGCGATGCGTCTGTTGTGGTTTGTCTGGCATAGCTCCCTCGTTTCTGAGCCTAGGTTGACCGTGGCTGGGAAAGGGCGCTATACACCCCAGAGCCAACTCAGAACATTCACCGCAAGTACCGCGATGCCCGTTCCGGCGGCAACACCAGCGAGCGCCTTTTTTGCACCGGGTTCGCCGTGCGCGAAGCCGTAGCCGCCGATCACGATCGCAACCAGACTTGCAACCTTCGCGATCGTCCCGGTGAAAAGGCTTTGGATGGCGTTAAAGCCGGTGTCAAACGGTGAGCCCTGTGCCAGCGCGGCCACCGGCCCGAGCAGCAGCAGGGCAAGAATTACGGCGATTGGGCGGACGTATTTCGACCGAAGAAGAGGCTGGATTTGAGGGATGAGATAAATTCGGGACCAACGTGGCATAAGCACCTCCGGCAGGAGCTTAAGGCAGCTGCTTTTAGCGCAAACCTAACTGCACTGAACCACGCTGTCCAATAACGTTTTGAATGGAGTTCATTCCTGGCGGTTATGAGTCCGAGAGGTGGAGTGATTCGATTTGGGACTTGTTATCGAGGTCGTCATGAGAAAAGGTCCATCGATCTTGCAATGAAGAGCATACCCATCGTCGCTTGTACCATCCCCGAGTATCCCGATATTTCTTGGCAGCCTTCGGAGATTGTCCTGAATGGTACTGAGAGATTGCGAGTCCCTATCGCTGCCTCAACGAATCTCGGGCGCTCTCTGCGAATGACCGTCCTTCTGTAGGCCCCTCTTGTCCAATAAGTTTTGCATCCGTGAACCGGCTTTGTCAGTGCGAATTGGATGTGACGAATCGGGCTAGCGCTGTCTTTAATAACCTGGAGGAATGAGCTCGATCCGAAAAGTTATTGGACACGGCGGGAGCAATGAATCAAATTGGTTAACATCGCCGGTCCCGTACGGTCTTGACCAACTGGGCCGCCATTCGCATCGAGAATACCCGCCGCTGACGAGGATGCTATGTCAACCCAGCCAAGTCCTACCACGCCGCTTATTTCAACGCGCATTGATTCACCACATTCTGGGAGGGAGATGCCCGTTGGTTCACGAGACGCTGCTCGCCTCCTGAGGATGCATCCCAAAACCGTCCTCCGCAAGGCTCGCGAGGGCACACTGCCAGCTCATCCGGTTGGGAGGGATAGGAAGCGCTGGCACTTCTATCTCTCGGAGCTGGACGATTGGCTGCGTTCCCAAGTCATCAAGGCCGGTCTGGTGCGGCAATAGAAGCCCGTAACCGTTCGTCTTGTGACTCGTAACAGCGGAGGAATCGCAGTGCTCAAAGTCGGGGTAGACTCCTGGGCGCCGGGCGAGGTAAATTCGAGCTGCGACCGGTGCCAGAATTCAAGGAGGATATGAATGCTGGCACGTTTCCGAAATGGGTGTCTCACGACGATTAAGAGAAAGGATGGAGTGGAAAGGTGGCTTTTTCGCTGGCGCGAGCGTTGCCCTGACGGAACGTTGCGGGAGCGAAACAAGGTCATCGGAACAGTGGAAGAATATCCGACGAAAAGCAAGAAACTGCACGAGGTAGTAACCAGATTGCGAGTAAACATTAACACTGATGGCCCAACGGAGTTGACTTCGATCACCATGACGAAGGCAGTGGATCATTACACCGTCCACGAACTTGCTGACTGTGGCGCGGAAGGCAAAGCCTACTCTACCCGCTCTAGGAAGACGCAGCTTCTGAACCGGTGGGTTGTTCCCCATTGGGGGAAGGTGGAGTTGCGGGCCATCAAGACCGTCGCGGTTGAGCAGTGGCTCAAGACGCTTGTCACAACGAAGTTCGGTAAGCCGAAACCTCTTGCCGGCGGAACGAGAGAGAAGATTCGCGACGCAATGAGCAGTATCTTCAATCATGCGATCCGGTGGGAACTGACCGACCGGAACCCTATCACTGGTCCGACGAAGCGTTCAGGAGTGCGCGTCTCTGCAAAACGAGAGCGGACGCCTGACATTCTCGAAATCCAGGAGATGCAGTTGCTTCTGGCGGCTCTTGGTATCCGGGAAAGGGCCATGTTGTTTCTTGACATGCCATCCGGGCTCCGCCGAGGCGAGCTGGCTGGGCTGAAGTGGGAGGACTTCGATTTCAAGAAGCTCCATGTGAGTGTCACCCGATCACTGGTTGACCAACACGTGGGTCCGGTGAAAACCGAAACCTCAAGAAAGCTGATGCCGATCGATGAATTCGTGGCTCGTGAACTGTTAGCCTGGTACGCGGTGACACCGTACAAGAAGCCGTCCGACTATGTATGGGCCACCGATGCCAACCGTGCTGGAGCCAAGCGCGGGAAGCAACCCGTCTGGCTGAGCACGGTGATGCGCGACTACATCCAGCCGATGGCCCGAAAGTTGGGCATCCAGAAGAAGGTGTCGTGGCATACCTTTCGACACACATTTTCCTCGATTCTCAAGGGCAATGGTGAGGATGTGAAAGTAGTGCAGGAGTTGTTGCGACATTCAACGTCAAGGATGACGCTGGATACCTACACCCAAGCTCTCGGGCCCGACAAGAGGGCCGCGCAAAGCAAAGTTGTAGGCATGATCCGGCCGAAAGAGCGTGTATTTTCTGTGTATCGCGATGCAGATGGAGTTTCCGTGTAAAGCGTTGATAAGATTTGGCGTCCCCGACGGGATTTGAACCCGTGTTACCGCCGTGAAAGGGCGATGTCCTAGGCCGGGCTAGACGACGGGGACGGTTGTCAGGTGGGCTGAGGCCAACTGTGATCGTAACAAGGCGCGCCAGCGCTGTCAAAACGGGCGAGACGATTTAGAATTGTCTTATCGCGCTAACGCGAGTCCCTCTTTCGAGGCCGAATTGCCCGATCCTCTTTATCTTAGTCTTTGGTTCAGTGATTTTTCGGGGCCGGAAATGCTGCCGCATGCATTCCAGGTGATGCAGCAGTTGCCGTTTTCGGAGCAGCGCCCGGGTATTGGTTATCTTGCGGTGCATCCGGTTTCTTGGAGTGAGGCTACGGTGCTCGAGCGACGATTCGCTGGCGGGGATCGATCCCGGACAAGCTACTCTAATTGCCGCAGAATTCGTTCACGATGATTTCGCTTATCTTTTCGAGGCCTACTGGGACGTGTGGACTCCCGATGAAGCTAGTGGCAATTGGCTCTTAGCGCCCGGACCGGTGAAATTTATTGTGCAGGGAGAAGAGTTTGACGAAGGCGCTTTTGAACAGACGGGGCACATTCAGGTGGACTTCGGCTCGGATTCTTATTTTCTGCAGCCGGAGACTGCGCTGAGCGAACAGACGCAGGCAAAAATTCGCGATAATGTGGCGAAGTTGGTGGATTTCTCAATGAAGGTGGAGAAGAACAGCGGCGCTCGATCGCGGCTGCTCTGGTCGGAATCTCAGGAAAGCTTGGCCCAGAAGCTGGTTGCGCGGTTGCAAAAGGTGCAGTAGGGATCCAAGGCGGTATATTCATAAACCACCGAGAACGCTAAGGTTCATGAAGGCAGATCCGGCAGCCAGATCCACCAAGCTTTAGTTTTTTGCTTCCTTCACGATCTCGGAAAAATCGGCGATCGTGGAGAATTCTTTCAGCAGCGTTCGGAGCAATGCCAGGCGGTTGGCGCGGATTTTTTCGTCTTCGACCATGACCATGACTTTGTCGAAGAACTTATCTACCGGTTCCCTGGCAGTTGAGAGCAACAGCAGAGCGTCGACATATTCCTTCTTGCTCCGATGTTGTTCTACTCGCGGGCCCGTCCGCTCCAGATAAGTCATCAAGGTTTTCTCTTCTTCCGCGGCTTCCAGCAGGGGTTGGAATTCCTCGGCGGGCGCAATGCCTTTCTCCGAGGCCTGACGAAGAATGTTTCTAATCCGTTTGCAGGCTGCGCCAATGGCTTGGAATTCCGGCATGTGCATCACCTGCTTCAGCGCTTCGGCGCGCGCTAATGCGTCGACTACGTCATCGGCGTTGGCGGAGAGAACTGCATTCACAACGTCATAGCCAAAGCCGAGAACATCGCGCAAATAAAATTCCAGGCGCTCGCGGAAGAAGATTCGGACGGATTCGTCAAACTTCGACTCGTCCACAAATTTTCTTTCGGCTTCGCAGCCTTTGAACCCGGTACGTGCGTCGCTGATCAGGTCCGATAAACAGAGAGGCAGTCTTTTCTCGGCAATAATCTTGACGATTCCGTTGGCCTGGCGGCGCAGGGCGAACGGATCTTTTGACCCGCTGGGAACGAGGCCCAGCGCGAACATTCCGGCGATGGTATCGGCCTTGTCGCCGATGGAGAGAACTGCGCCTTCGATCGAGCGCGGCACGTCATCTTCGGTGGACTCGGGCTTGTACTGGTCGTAAATAGTGTCGGCAATCAGGAGCCGCGTGGCTTCCGGCAGAGTGGGATCAAGCTGCTGCACGCGGGCGTAGAGGCCTCCCACGATTCCTTGCAGCTCGGTGAATTCTTTCACGAGTTCGGTGGTGAGATCGGCCTTGGCTAGGCATACGGCTTTATGGATCACGCCCGCGCGTACGGCGATGCCGCTCTGCTTGATGATTTCGCTTAGCCAGCTGCAGAGGCGCTGGACCCGGCGAGTTTTGTCGTAGTAGCTGCCGAGATCTTTTTGGAAAGTTACGTGGCGGAGAGAATCCACGCGCTCTAACAAGGAGCGTTTCTGGTCGGTGTCCCAGAAAAAGCGGGCGTCGTTAAAGCGGGCGCGAAGGACACGCTCGTTGCCGTGGCGGATCAGGCCTTGCGGATCTTTATCGGTGTTGAGGACCGCTAGAAAATGCGGAAGCAGTTTGCCGTGGGGCTGGGCGGACGAATGCGTCCGCCCCTCCGTGGTTTCTTCTACTGCGAAATACTTCTGGTGGTCGCGCATTACCGTGACCAGCACTTCTTCCGGAAGCGCTAGAAACTGCGGATCGAAGTTGCCCAGGATTACGGACGGAAACTCCGTGAGGTTCACTACGCTTTCGAGGAGCCCTTTGTCTTGGCGACAGCGCGCACCGGGGATCGTCCGCGTGGCAGCGTCGAGGGCTTGGCGGATTTGCTGTTCGCGCTCTTCACGGCCCAGAACTTTCGCGTCGCGCAAGGCTTCGATATAGGATTCGCCCGCGCGAGGAATCTTGACGTTTCCGTTCGGAGAGAATTCTGTGACCGCGCGAGGTTTGGCCGGCTTGGATGCCATCGAACTCCAACGGAATTATTTCCCCGTCGAGCATAGCGACCAGCCAGCGAACCGGGCGCACGAAGCGCTCGCTCGGTTTCCGCCAATACATATTTTTTGGCCAGTAGACCGCGGCGATTTCATTGGAAGATTTATCGACGAGAATGTCGCGTGCGTTCCGGCCTTTTCTTCTTACATTCGGCAATAAGATGGTTTTTGGGACGTCGAGAAATCGGCTGGAGTTGCGAACGTCGACGCCAGCCTTCTTGGCGAAGGCGTGGGCGGCAGGTGTTGGCTGGCCATCCTTGTAGGCGACGTTTGCTGACGGGCCGGTGATCTGTCCGGTTGTGTCCGGTTGCACGGCTGGCGAATTCCCGCGACCATTAAGGCCAACCGGCGGGGCGTGTCGAAACGAGTGATTTGCTGGAAACCGACAACCGTTCGCGGTTTAGGAGAGAGGTCACGCGCTCGCGTAGCTCTTCTGAGGCCGCGTCGATCATGCGGGCGGGGATTTCTTCGCAACCGATTTCGAGTAGAAAGTCGGGCATACGCTTTTAGTGACTAAAGGGATCTTTCGGCTACGCAAAACCTCACTTTGTGAAGCTTTGTTCCGCTTAGGATCACCTTTGTGTCCGGTTAAACAACTACGGGGGAAGAGGTCTCACCTTCCCTTGTTTCCCATTTTTCGCCGCTGTTTCGCCATCGTCGGATTCTGCAGCTTCCGCGTTCTGCTGATCGCCCACGCTTTTGCAATCCCCACAGCAAGCGCCCGCACGCGCGCAATCACACCTACGCGTTCGGTTACCGAGATCGCTCCTCGCGCGTCGAGAATATTGAACAGGTGCGAGCACTTCAGGCAGAGATCGTATGCGCCAGGAGCGGAAAGTGTGCGTCTGCTCGCGTGACAGGCCATTCCTTCTGTTTACGTCTTTCACGACTGCCGCTATTTTTCCAGCAGCGCCTTGCACTCCGCCTCGTAGAGCTCGAAGTGCTTCCACGTCTTCTCAACGTCCGCAGCCTCGAAGTTGTAAACGGAGAATTGCATCTCGTCGGCCAGTCTCACATCGCCGTACTTCACGTCGTGCCCGGTTTCGGGATCGCGCGCCCAGACGATGTCGTAGATCGAATCTACATCCTGCAGAAACGCAGCGATGCGCTCGAGGCCATAGGTCAGTTCGGCGGAGATTGGAAATAGATCGATGCCGCCGCACTGCTGGAAATAGGTGAACTGCGTGATCTCGAGCCCATCGAGCATCACCTGCCAGCCTACGCCCCAGGCGCTGAGCGTGGGCGCCTCCCAGTTATCTTCTTCGAACTTGATGTCGTGTTGGCGCAGGTCAATTCCGATTGCGCCCAGCGATTCGAGATAGAGCTCCTGAACATTCTCCGGCGGCGGCTTGAGGATTACCTGCAGCTGAATGTGCTTGAAGAGCCGGTTCGGATTCTCGCCGTAGCGTCCGTCGGCCGGCCTTCGCGAGGGCTGCACATAGGCCACCTTGTAGGGCTTCGGCCCGAGCACACGCAGAAATGTCTCTGGGGCCATGGTGCCAGCGCCAACTTCTACGTCATACGGCTGCTGCAGAACGCATCCGCGCTCAGCCCAGAAGGTCTGCAGGCGCAGGATGAGTTCCTGAAACGTGAGCGGATTCACAGTAGATTGAGTCACAGAAATTTTGGACGCTGCAATAATGATGTTCGATTGTAAATGGAGCGATGGGAAACCGTCAGCTAGCGAATAAAATCGATGCCCCTCCGGGTTCGGATACGCGATGCTGCAAGCGGTTCGCGACTACGCGAACAAAAATTCCTTAGTCCGCAACTCCTTAACCGTATCCCGTAACTTCGCCGCCTTCTCAAACTCAAACTGCTTCGCGGCCTCGCGCATGTCGCTCTCGAGCTTGGCAATATACGAATCCAATTCTTCCTGCGACTTAAACTCCGGCACACCTTCGGCCTCGCTGGCAGTCAAATCCGTATAGTCGGCGGCAACAATCCCGGCCAAAGTCATATCCAGCGGACGCACGATCGACTCGGGCGTGATGCCATTCTCCTCGTTGTACGCGGTTTGGATGGCGCGGCGCCGCAGGGTTTCGTCCATCGCATTTTTCATCGAATCGGTCATACGATCGGCGTAAAGAATCGCCCGCCCGTTCAAGTGCCGCGCGCAGCGGCCGATGGTTTGAATCAACGATCCTTGCGAGCGCAGGAAGCCTTCTTTATCCGCATCCAAAATCGCCACCAGCGAAACTTCGGGCAAATCCAGGCCTTCGCGCAGGAGATTGATGCCGATCAATACATCGAACTCGCCTTTGCGCAGATCGCGCAAAATTTTTACGCGCTCGAGCGTTTCTATTTCGGAGTGCATGTAGCGGCACTTCACGCCGACCTCCGCGTAGTATTCGGCCAGATCCTCCGCCATGCGCTTGGTCAGGGTCGTCACCAGCACGCGCTCGCCACGCCCAACTCGCGCTCGAATTTCGTGCAGCAGATCGTCGATTTGTCCTTTCACGGGCCGCACTTCGACTTCGGGATCGATCAATCCCGTGGGGCGAATAATTTGCTCGATTACCACGCCTGCAGACTTCGTCAGCTCATACGGCCCTGGCGTGGCCGAAACATAAACGAGTTGATTGGTGCGATGGTCGAATTCCTCAAAGGTCAGCGGACGATTGTCCAGCGCCGAAGGCAAACGGAAGCCGTATTCGACTAGTGTTTCCTTGCGCGAGCGGTCGCCGTGATACATGCCGCGCAACTGCGGTATCGTCTGGTGCGATTCGTCGACGAACATGACATAATCGCGCGGAAAATAATCGAGCAGCGTGGGCGGCGGCTCGCCCGGCATTCGGCCTGTAAAGTGCCGCGAGTAATTTTCGATGCCGTGGCAGTAGCCCATCACCTTGATCATTTCCAGATCGAACTTTACCCGCTGATGCACCCGCTGGGATTCGACCATCCGGCCTTGGCGCTCCAACTCCACTTCCCACCATGCCAGCTCTTTCTTGATCGACTCCACCGCGTTCGCGCGCGTTTCGTCCTTCATCACATAATGCGTCTTCGGATAAATCGGCAGGCGCACGTATTTCTGCTTTACCGTACCGAACAGCGGATCGATTTGCGAGAGCGACTCGACTTGATCTCCCCACAACTCGATGCGATACGCCATGTCATCGTAGGTGGGAAAGACTTCGATTACGTCGCCGCGCACGCGAAAGGTTCCGCGGCGGAATTCACCGTTCGTGCGTTCGTAGAGAATATCGACCAGCTTGTGTGTGATGTCTTCACGGGCGATCTTCTGGCCCTTTTCCAGGAACAGCATCATGCCATAGTAGGCTTCGGGCGAGCCGAGCCCATAAATGGCGCTGACGGAGGCGACGATCAGCGCATCGCGACGCTCAAATAAAGAGCGCGTCGCCGAGAGGCGCAGCTTGTCGAGTTCGTCGTTGATGGTCGCTTCTTTTTCTATGTATAGATCGGCGGCCGGAACATAAGCCTCGGGCTGATAGTAGTCGTAGTACGAAACGAAATATTCGACGGCATTGTGGGGAAAGAAATTTTTGAATTCGTGGTAAAGCTGGGCGGCCAGAGTTTTGTTATGCGCCATCACCAGCGTGGGACGGTTTACGGCCTCGATCACCTTGGCCATGGTGAAGGTCTTGCCGGAGCCGGTTACGCCGAGCAGCACCTGATGCTGCTCGCGATCGAAGACTCCGCGCGTCAGCGCTTCAATGGCGGTTGCCTGATCGCCCCGCGGCTTGTAGCTGGAGACTAGTTTGAAATCCATCAGAGTAATATTCTACGTGCTACACGTACGGTATTTGCCACTGATTTTGCATCGGACATCTACATCAAGCAGCACAGACGACAATTTTCGGGTTTGCGAATCTTTCTATTATAAATGTTGGCAGGAGCAGCCTCCGGCGGCAAAACCTTTGTCGGTTCGGCGAATGGGGAATGCCACGGCGGGGGCGGAAGTCCACAGTGATATTGAAAGCTTTACGCGGCGCTAAATCGCCGCCCTTCCACCATGAACATCGTCAAAGCTACTCGCAATTTTGAAACCTGGCTCGCGCAACGCACGCGCATTGAGAAGAAAGATCTTCGGCTCAAGCACGAGCGCATGAAAGCGGAATTGTTTCCCTTTCTGCGCGCAACCTACTATCGCTGGGCGCAACTGTGGCCGGAGGTCTGCCCCGATCTTGCGAAAGCGCCTCATGTGCTCGCCGTTGGCGATCTTCACGTGGAAAACTTCGGCACATGGCGTGACATTGAAGGCCGTTTGATCTGGGGCGTTAACGATTTCGACGAAGCCTGGCCCATGGCATACACGATTGACCTGGTGCGGCTCGCCGTCAGTGCTCATCTGGCCACCGAGGCCGGGCATCTTCCGCTGAAGAAAGAAGACATCTGCGACACCCTGCTTGAAGGGTACCGCGAGGCTATAAAAGAAGGCGGACGCGCTTTCGTCCTGGGCGAGAATCATCAGTGGCTCCGCCTGGTCGCTGAGGGAGAATTGCGCGATCCGGTTCAGTTCTGGAAGAAAATGGACGCGCTTCCCACGCTGAAGTCCGAGATTCCCATCAGCGCCATCGACGCACTCGAACACCTCATGCCCGTGCCCGGCATCGAGTATCGTCTCGCACACCGCGTCGCGGGACTCGGCAGCCTCGGCCATGCTCGCTATGTCGCGCTTGCCGATTGGCATGGTGGACGCATGGCGCGCGAAGCCAAGGCACTGGTGCCGTCTTCCGCTTGCTGGGTTCAGGCTCTCGACGCACCCAATGATGTCGGGCCTGCGGAGATTCTTTATCAAACTATCATCAACCGCTCCGTGCGCTGTCCCGATCCCTTTGTTCAACTTCGCGGCCGCTGGATCGTTCGTCGCCTCGCGCCGGATTGCTCGCGTATCGAACTGGCCGCTTTGCGTGGACCTGACACCGAACTGCGCCTGCTTCACGCCATGGGATGGGAAACCGCTAACATCCATCTGGGCCAGCCTGGGGCGCGCAAGTCTATTCTGCGCCACCTTGAGAAGCAGAAAGGAAAATGGCTGCACCGTGCCGCCGCGGACATGCTGCAGGCAGTGCGCGAAGATTGGGACCTTTGGCGGAAGAAAGGGTTTGAGTGATGTGTACCGGCAGTAAACGACTAACTTTTCCTGCTAAATTCAATCACCTGCTCTGAAGTTAATCCGAAGATCGGCGGCGACGGCACTGCGAGCAATGCGAGATAGATGTAGATCTGCCCGCGATGATGTATCTCGTGCTCGGCCATCGCCCGCATCCATTTCCAGATGGTTATGACGGTTCCGTCCGGAGTTCTGCATTCGCCATTCAGATCGCCCAGGCGAGAAATGATTGCGTGTGTTTCCTCATGCATCTTCTCCATGAAGGAGAGGATTTCATCGTAGGTTCCGGCCAATTCTTTGGCGCAGCCCGTGTAGAGGCTTGGGCCGCCGGAAAGAGTCTCGGCGAAGAGATAGCGATTTGTGGCGGCGATATGCCGGGCCACGTCACCCACGGTGAATTTTCCTGCGCGAAATGTCCAATCGACTTTGTCCGGAGGGATGCAGCGCACGACGCGCATGGTACGCTGATGGACTTTATTGAAGTAGTCAAGAAAAATGCTGAGATCGTGGATCCCCATAATGCACTCACCCTTTCCGGTCAGATCGCTGCGGAGGGCGATTGAATCGTAGAACTTTGAAGAACCGCAATCGTTTCGTCGATCTCCTTCGCCAGCCGAGCAACCAGCTCAGCAGCGGACTGTTGGCGCGCTAAACGAACGCCTTGTCCCGCCCACAGCGACAAGAACTCTGCCCGTTCCTGCTTCGCTGCCTCCTTGCGTAGCGGGCGCGTCAGAGCGTTCTGCAGCGGGAAAGGAAGAATCGCGTCACCTGCGTCGCGATCCATCTCACTCATGAACCTGTTGACGATTCCCCGCGCCGGACGCCCGGAGAATGCGCGGGTGATCCGGGTCTGGTCTTCGTGTGCGCGCAGAATCGCTTCCTTGTATGCGTTGGGAACGCCGGCCTCATAACAAGTCAGAAACGCGGTTCCCATCTGCACAGCAGAAGCTCCGAGCGCCAGCGCCGCAACAATGCCACGCCCATCCATGATGCCACCTGAGGCAATCACCGGTATTCCAACCGCGTCTGCGATTTGGGGGACAAGAGAAATCGTTCCGATCATTCCTGCAGCAAAATCTCCCTGAAAAGTTCCGCGGTGTCCTCCAGCTTCGCTCCCTTGCACCACGACCGCATCAATGCCTGATTTTTCAAGCGTCAGAGCTTCCTCCACTGTGGTAGCTGTACCGATCAGGAACAAGCCACGAGCTTTGATGGCTTGCACTGCGCTTGCCGGCAAGTCGCCAAAGGTAAAGCTGAAGGCTGCCGCTCCGCTCTCCAGCGCAGCCGAAAGCTGTTCTTCAAATCCGTTTGCGGGCGGTTCCTGCAATGATGGCGCGGGCAGACCCAGCTCGGCGAAATAGGGAGCCAGTCGCGCCATAATGGTCCTCGCGCTGCCGCAGCCGGCGCCGGCCGGTTGCGGTGCGAACAAATTGATGCCGAACGGACGTGAAGTTCGCGCGCGCACCGCGGCGGCGCTTGCGGCGGTTTGTTCGGGAGTCAAGTACGCCGCGCCGATGAAGCCAAGCGCGCCGCAATTGCAAACTGCGGCGACTAACTCAGGCGTGTCGCCGCCGCCAGCCATCGGCGCTTGAATTATCGGATGCGCCATCTTCAATGTTCGCGTCAGGATCGTTGCAGTACTCACAATCTGCCCTCCGAAAGCGACTGCGGCAGCGAACGGACCGGCAAGCTTCCTGCCTTCGCAATCACGTCATCCCAGGATGCCATCGCGCATCCAACCGCAAACTTGAGGGTTTTGCGCGATGCGCCATCCCTCGCCTGAATCGCCAGGCCATCGATGACGGTCGTAATAAATGAGGCGATCCCGCCGAGGTCGAGCGCTCCGGGCAACTCGCCCTCATTCACTGCGCGGTGCAACCTCTGCTGAATCGCCTTTTGCCGGCGAAGGCGCAGGCCGCGCAAATACTGCTGCACATTTCTGCTCGCGGGTGTGCTGTTCATGGCGCCCAACACCAACATGCACCCGCGCGGCGCTCCCCGCTTGCAGAACGATTCCACGGCGGAGTTCAGTAACGCTTCTACCGAGTCGCGCACCGTGGATTTCCCGTTCAGTGACTTCATCATTGGCGCACCAAGCGTTCTGCTGTAAAGTTCGACCGCCTCCCGAAACAGCTTTTCCTTGGACCCGAAGGCAGCGTAGAAGCTCGGCGCAGTAATGCCGCCCATGGCCTCTTGAAGATCAGTCAGCGTCGCCGCCTCATACCCCAGCGCCCAGAACACTTTCATCGCCTGCAGGAGAGCATCTTGCCGGTCAAAGCTGCGCGGGCGTCCTCTGTCCGCCATTTCTCAATCCTTTATATAGCGCGTGCTACATAAATATTGACAGGCAAAACGCCAAGTGTCAACGTTATATAGTTATCGCTATATAAATACTGTTCATGAGCTGGATTTACGAACAATCGACCGGCATCATCCGCGACCGGCAGGGTGCGATCGCCGGAGTAGGCTACTCCGGCGGCGGTACCTTCAGGAACCGGCCCTCCGCGCAAATGCTGGCGAAGTGTGGGCCGATTCCACGCGGCTTCTGGGATGTCCTGGGCCCTAGAGACATTCCTGACTGCGGCTTTTACGTGCTTCGCCTCCAGCCCTACATCGACACGAAAACGTTCGGCCGTGATCTGTTCCTGGTTTATGGAAGCTGTTTCGACCGGGCGGACGAGCCGCTCATGGACCGAATCGTGCTCCCCTTCGTCGTTCGCAAGCAAATTTGGGAAAGCGGCTGTCACATTCTGCAGGTTGTTTCTTGAACGACCTTCTCCGACCAAAGCATCGGTTCACGACACCTTGATCATCTCCCAGATCCTGGCCAAATGATGATCATCGTGCTCCGCCACAAAGTACAGATGATCCACCAGTCGCATCGGCTGTTGCAGGCGCGGGTGGAGTAGCGAGCGGGCAAAGGACTCTGGTGGGATTTTCTCCATGCGATCAAGCAAACGCGCACGTCCTGCGCGGAAATCCGCAGCAATTTGCCTCAGTTCTCGTGCGTTGTGATTGGCTTCGTGAGTTTTGCGATTGCTAAGATCTGCAATGGTTAGCGTATTCCCATCCCGAAGAAAATCCTCCGTCCGCGCCAGCCACAACGGTTCGAGGTCGGCGAGATGCCCGGCATGCTCCTGCGCAGACCACTTGCCTGCCTGCTTCCTGCGAAACGCATCGCTTGAACCTGACTGCACTATTTCTTCGAGGCGTGCGGGAGTGCCTCGCAAACGGATGCAGAGATTGGGGAATTGTTCTATGGGGAAAGTGAATTCGAATTTACGCTCGAACCAGGCGGCAACTTGGCTCATCGGGCGCGCTCCTTGTTCGGACGTGAGCCGCTTCGCGATTCGCGGCCGCGCCTCAGAACGTTACACAGATGATGGGAGCGGCCGCCCTGCTGCAAAACTTTCCGATCGCCTATTCGCTTCTGCGAGTGGCACACAGGTCCTGCCAGAGGGTGACTGAAAACAAGGTGGGCGCAGGCGGTTCCCGCCGCAGTCATCTTGCGTTCGACATCGAACATACTATTGCCTGCCAATGCTGTAATACTTCCCGTCGCATGAATAAAGAAGAGAGCGACCGCATTCACGAGCTCTGTTCGCGGATCGCGGTTGAGCACGATCACAAGAAATTTCTGGCCCTCGTCGAAGAGCTGAACCGCGTCCTTTCTGCCAGGGTGGATAGCCCCGCTGGAAAACAAGAAGAGAAATGACCGGCGCGCTAGAGCAGTCCTGGCAGGACCGCAGCGGCGCTTGCCAAAAAACACTACAGGACGTTCTCCATATCTTCTCCGTAGCTTTCCTATGCAAAGGCCCGTATCTCCCGCGCCAAATTGCTGCTTTGTCTGAAGCAAACAAGAAAAGCGCGCGCATCCAAGTCAGCATGGGTACTTTAGCGAAGGAAGACATCATCGTTAAGAGACCTGAAAAACGCATGAAGACTTTCCCGCAGCGAGGCGGGACGCGCTCCGACGCGGACGGGAGGGCAATCAACAACGTCATACTGTTATCGCTGCCGCCCAAGGAGTATTCTCTGGTGCGTCCGCACCTCGAGTCCTCGGAGCTGCCGCAATACCTCGTCCTGGAAGAGGCCGGCGAAAAGATCGAATACACCTACTTCCTGAACGACGGAATGATTTCTCTGGTGGCATTGAGCCGCGACGGAAGAAGCGTGGAAGTCGGCATTGTTGGCCGCGAGGGCATGATTGGGATGTCCCTGATCGCCGGCCTGCGGCAGGGAACCTTCCGATCCATCGTACAAATGGAAGGAACCGGAGTGCGCATGCGGGCCGACGTGTTTCAGGACCTGCTGCAGTCGATGCCGGTTCTGCGCCGTGAACTCAGCCGTTTCGCGCTGGTGCACGGGATGCAAACTGCGCAACTGGCCGCCTGTAACCGGTTGCACGAAGTGGAACAGCGCTTGGCTCGCTGGTTGCTAATGTGCCAGGACCGCTTCGATTGCCAACTGCTACCGCTGACTCACGAATTCCTGGCGCAGATGCTGGGCACGGGACGACCCAGCGTGACGCTCGCGGCGGGTGCCCTGGAGAGCGCGGGACTGATCGAGAACCTGCGCGGTACGGTGAAAATCCTGAACCGCAAGAGCCTGGAGGAAGCGGCCTGCGAGTGTTACGGCGTGATTCAGCTCTTCAACGGCGGACTGGGATTGAAATAGCGCTGCGCCGGGAACCAACCTTATCGGAATCGGATATACTCGATGCGCTATGTTTCAGGAAGCGCTGGAATCCCGGTTAACGGCGATTGAAGAGCAGATCACACGCTTGCTCAAGCTGGCAGGCGAAACCGAAGATCCCAGCAAGCGGGACGACCATCTTCGCCTGGCGCAGGACCTGCAACGGGAAGCTCGCGAACTGCGCTCAGAGATCAAGAAGCAGTCGGAGCCCATGCCGTCCACCAGCCGCGAGTCTCATCCAAAGAGTTCTTTTTTCGTTCTCGCCCAATAGCTGCACGAATCCCGCAGCTGCTGGGGCCCCCGTTTCTTGCTTCAGGCGGGCGAATTGCGGGTTAAGTCGTTTAGAATGTCAGGCCATCGCTGTCACGCACGCTTGTGACGGCTTCACTGGCGCGGGCCCACGAAAACGGCTATCCTGCCGGGCAATCGTATTTCGCTTCCAGCACTGAACCTCGGGTAAGCCAAAACGATTCCGGCGAATCCGAGTCCGAGTTTTCACACTCCCGTAACATTCGTTCCGTATAGTGGCTCTCTTCATAGCGCTTACGGAGAAATAACCATGGCGACAGCATCGCAAACCTTACTCGACCAGAAGCTATCGCGCTCGCCCGGCAGGATCGGGATGCTAATCTTCGGCATAGTATTGGCGATCGGAGTGGCCTTTGCCGGTTCCAGCCTGATTCACGATCTTTCCGCGGTTCACCTCAACTCATTCCTGCCGTATCTCCTTCTTATAGTCGCGCTCCTGGTTGCCCTGGGTTTCGAGTTTGTGAATGGCTTTCATGACACGGCGAACGCTGTAGCCACGGTCATCTACACGCATTCGCTCGAGCCGCATATTGCCGTGGTGTGGTCGGGTTTCTGGAACTTTCTGGGCGTGCTGGTTTCGAGCGGCCTGGTTGCGTTTGCCATCGTCTCGCTGCTTCCCGTCGAACTCATTCTCCAAGTGGGCAGCAAAGCCGGATTCGCTATGGTCTTTGCTCTTCTCGTATCCGCCATCATCTGGAATCTTGGCACCTGGTACTTCGGCCTGCCCGCCTCCAGTTCGCACACGCTGATCGGTTCCGTGATTGGAGTGGGCATCGCCAATCAGCTCATGAACGCCAGAACTGGCACGAGCGGCGTGGATTGGGGCCAGGCTGCCAACATTGGCAAGTCGCTGCTGCTCTCGCCTATCGTTGGTTTCGGCGCGGCCTGGTTGTTGTTGCTTGTGGCAAAAATGTTCATCAGAGATCCCAAACTCTACCAAGCGCCGGAAGGCACCGAGCCACCGCCGTTCTACATCCGCTGCCTGCTCATCCTGACCTGCACCGGAGTGAGCTTCTTCCACGGTTCGAACGACGGCCAAAAAGGCATGGGCCTGATCATGCTAATCCTGATCGGCACCGTCCCCACGGCCTACGCTCTCAATCATGCGGTTACTTATAAGGACTCGCAGGATTTCATCGCAGTTTCCGTACAGGCTGCAGATGCGCTCACCAAATACGTCAGCCCCAACGCGACGATTGGAGACGCCCATGATGACGTCACCGATTACATCCGCACCAAGGACTTCACGCCCAACACCATGCTGGCGCTGCGCACCATGGTCAGCGATATCGGCAACGAAACCGCGCTGTACAAGGAAATGAAGAACATCCCCAACGATAAGGTGCGCAACTTCCGCAACGATATGTACCTGGTCAGCGAGTCCCTGCGCCTGATGCAGAAAGCGCATCAGCCGGAGATTGCCGCTTCCGATGCCGCCATCCTCGCCAACTATAAGAAGCACATCGATCACTCGACTCGCTTCATTCCTCTTTGGGTGAAAGTGGCCGTGGCCATGGCACTGGGCCTGGGTACCATGGTTGGCTGGAAGCGAATCGTCGTGACGGTGGGAGAAAAGATCGGCAAGAGCCATCTCACTTACGCGCAGGGTGCAGCCGCCGAGATCACCGCCATGGCCACCATCGGAGCGGCCGACGGTTTCGGCCTGCCGGTCAGCACCACACATGTGCTTTCCTCCGGCGTAGCCGGAACCATGGCTGCGAACAAATCCGGCATTCAATGGTCTACCGTGCGAAATCTGGCCTTGGCCTGGGTTTTGACTTTGCCGGTCGCTATGTTCCTGTCCGGCCTTTTGTTCTGGATCTTCCGGCGGACTTTCTAGCGAACAAGCCTCGCGCGTTCTCGATGGGCAAGGGCGCGGCTGTCTTTCTTCTTTTCAGCATCTTGCGGAATGGGTCGCGGTAAGTTTCTACATACAACAAGGGGGCCTTGACGCTGGTGATCAAAGGCGAGGTCGAAGACGTCACGGCTAAAGCGAGTGCGAATGCGTAACCGCGGGCATTTTCATTCCACGCCACTGCGCGATTTGGTGAGCCCTCGGTGTTTATATAGGTTTTCATTTGGTCACAATGTCGGGTGATCCCACTCACTGCCGCAAGCGACGTTCGAGCCTACGCTTTAAGCAGGTAAAAAAGGCGGTTCTTATGCCCGCTTCCCGGTGGCAGCTCAATCGTTTCGAGCGGATCCTATTCACACTTTCTCTGGCCGTGGCGGCTCTTATCATCCTCGTCCGGCTGGGAGCTGTGGGTGTGATCTGGTATATGCACCACGTACGATAGACTTCCGCTTTTGAAAAAACCGCAGGCCTCGCATATTCGCACTAGCTACTTCAGTCACATCAGCAATTAAAATACTGAGCGACCATTACTGCGGCCGGTAGATCGCTTTCTTCCCCGCTGAAGGAGCCTACGAATGTCCTTTCGATCGGTTTTCATCGCAGTGGTAATCGCCTTTGCTCTTATTCTCTCTGCGTTCCTGATTAATCGCGCGCGGCCCAAGGTTGAAACCGAGCAGCCCAGCGCCGACCTGGTGCGCGCCACCGGAAAATGCGCGGAGTGCCATGCGCGTACTCAGTATTCGGTGGTTCACGAGTACGAGATGAGCCTGCACGCGCGCAAAGGGGTGAATTGTCTCGACTGCCACCAGCCTGCCGCGGGACAGGACAAGAAAGACCATCACGGCTTTGTCATCTCGACCAAGCTCACGGCAGGAAACTGCCGGAGTTGCCACGAAAACATCTATCAGCAATTCCTGCGAAGCCGCCATGCCGCTCCCGCGTGGGCAGCGATTTATGGGGAGAAGGGGCTTACGCCGGAGCAAGTCAATTTTTCTGAAACCTATCAGCCGGGAGGAACGCGCCGGCCGCCGCATCCGTTTGTGCAGTCAGAAGGCGCATCGGCGATGACCAGCGGTTGTGAGCAGTGCCACAGCGTGGGCAGGCCGAACAGCGACGGTACGATCGGAACCTGCACGGCGTGTCACACGCGCCACACCAGCTCGGTGCGTATTGCGCGGCTGCCCAGCACTTGCGCCCAATGCCATATGGGGCCCGATCACTCGCAGATCGAGATTTATGAGGAATCGAAGCACGGCGTGATGTTCCAGGCGCAGGAGCGGTTGCTGAATCTGGATGCACCGCCAAAGTCGCTGACCACGCGCGATATGTTCGTTCCGACTTGCGCCACCTGCCACATGAGCGGAATCAACGGGGTAGGCGTCACGCATGATCCGTCGGAGCGACTGTCTTACTATCTTGCCAATGCGATCAGCGACAAGCGGCCGAATTACGCCGCCGCGCAGGCCAAGATGAAACAGATCTGCCTGCAGTGCCACACGCCGGCATTGATTGATCGCGTTTATACGCAGGCCGAACAGGTCGTCCAAAATACGAACGACAGGGTTCATGCGGCGCAGGACATCGTGAACAACCTGCGTAAAGAAGGTGTGCTGAGCGGTCCGCCATTCTCGCAGCCGATTGATTTCGTTTACTTCGATCTCTGGCACTATGACGGACGCACCAGCAAACACGGCGCATTCATGGGTGGAGCGGACTTTGTGCAGTGGCACGGCAACTATCCCATGATGCAAAAGACGGTGGAACTTCAATCCATGGCCGCCGAGCTCAGGAGAGAGCATGGCAAGGCTAAGTGAGCGCTGGTGGGCGCGCCCGCAGATTTGGGTTGAGTTGTTCGCGATTATGAATGTCGGATTTCTCACCTTCGACATTTTTCTCGCCCACTCGGTGAACCAGTTTCGCAATGAAGCCGAATACATTCCGCTGTTTTTCTCGGCCACCGCGCCGGTTTTTCTAATCTTTGCTCTCGTTGTGCGCTATCGATGGCCTGCGGTTTGGAAGGATCTCGGGTATCTGGTTGGCTGGGTCGCGGTTGTCGTCGGCCTGACTGGGGTGGTTCTTCATCTTGAGAGTCACTTCTTTTATGAGCACACGCTGCGCAGTCTCACCTACTCTGCCCCGTTTGCCGCGCCGCTGGCTTACACCGGCCTCGGATTTCTGATCATCATGAACCGCATGGTGGATCCAGAATCTCTTGAGTGGGCGCAATGGGTGCTCTTGCTTACTCTGGGTGGGTTCATCGGGAATTTCGTATTCAGTCTCGCCGATCACGCCGGCAACGGATTCTTTAATCCCCTGGAATGGGTGCCAGTTGTTGCTAGCGCGCTGGCTGTTGGCTTCCTCGCCGTACCGCTCATCATGAAAGTCTCGCGGCAGTACATTGATCTGTGCGCGGCGGTTCTTTTATTAGAAGCCGGAGTGGGGCTGTGGGGATTTGTTTTGCACGCTTCCGGCAACCTGCAGGGACCATCGATTCACGCTTTTGATAATTTCATCTATGGCGCGCCGCCCATGGCGCCTCTGCTGTTTCCCAATCTGATGGTGCTGGGCATCATCGCGCTCTGGCAGCTTCGCGCAAACCTTGCGTGATCGATAGGGAGCCGGTTCCACCAATCGAGGAAAACTGCTCAAGTGGGAAGATGACGCGGTAATTCACCCCCAAACGAGAGTGATATCCCACAACAAAACTGACGTAATCGGTTTGTTAAAGAAATTAACATATTCTAACCGCTTGATAACAAAGGCGAATGCTTACCGGGTAACGCACCTTCTTTTGGCCCATGGGATGCTTTTAGTAAGTGCAGTACAGGGAGCTAGCGCGTTGGAACCCACTCTCATGGTCATTGGCATGAACCAACGTTCAGCACCGGTGGAACTGCGAGAGCGGTACTGGATCAGCGAGAGCCGGCGATTGGAAGTTCTCGGCCAGTTATCGAAGGCGGAAGGAATCGACGAAGTTATTGTGCTCGCTACCTGCAACCGTACCGAATTCATTCTCTGGGTGAACGATGTAACCCTGGCGGCGAATTCTGTGATGCGTATGCTGGCCACCGATTATGGGCTGAAGCTGGATGAGTGGATGCACTTCTACCGGTTGTTGGATGAAGTGGCGCTGCTTCATATCTTTCGCGTTGCTTCCAGCCTTGACTCGTTGGTGTTAGGTGAGCCGCAGATCGTCTCCCAAGTGAAAGAAGCGTGGAAGCAGGCACAGAGAGTCGGAGCGGCGGGCCGGTGCGTCGATGCTGTGGTGCAGAAGGCTTTGACGGTTTCGAAGCGCGTGCGCACCGAGACTGCTATTGGGAGTTCCGCTGTTTCCGTTCCCTACGCTGCTGTCGAGCTCGCACAACAGATTTTCGGATCTTTGAAAGACAAGCAAGTCCTGCTGATCGGCGCGGGAAAGATGAGCGAACTTTCCGCGCGCGGCCTGCTGAATCACGGCGCGAGTTCGGTCAAGGTTATCAATCGCACGCTCGAGCATGGGGCTGAGCTTGCAGGCAAGCTGGGCGGTGTTGCTATTGCGTTTGAGCAGCGCTGGCAGCATATGGCACAGGCCGATATCATCATCAGCTCGACCTCTTGTCCGCACACGATTCTTAACCGCGAGGAAGCGGAGTACCTGGTCAGGGGCCGCGACGAACGTCCGCTGGTGATTGTCGACATTGCGATGCCCCGCGATGTCGATCCAGAAGTGCGCCATGTGAAGGGCATCGACCTCTACAACCTCGACGATTTGGAAAAAGTCGTCAGCAGCAACGCGGCCGAGCGCAAGGCTGCCGCTGCCGAGGCCGAAAAGATTTTGCACGCTGAAGCGCATGATTTTCGCCGCAGCCTCGCGGCCCAGCGCGTGGTGCCGACGATCATTGCACTGCGCACGCGCTTAGACGAGATATGCCGGCAAGAACTGGAATCTTTCCGCCAAGAAAACGGTCCGTTCACGCAAGACCAGGACGAAATGTTGAACGCAGTTATGGCCCGGATGACTCAAAAGATTACGGGGTCGCTGGCGCGTGAACTCAAAAAGCTTCCAGAGCAGATGGAGCAGGAGCAAATGGCCGCGCTTATGCAGCGGCTGTTCCACCTGCAGACGCCAGAAAAGGCGCTTGCCGGCACCACATCGTAAGGGAAATCGAAGTCAGGGGAATAACAAAGAACATGTCCACGAAGAACCTTGCACCGCGCACGCCGGATACCTGGACCAGCGCCCAAGCCTACATTCTGGCGACCTTCTGCCTGGCGCTGGGAATCGCGCTCGGCTATCTGTTTCGCGGGTCGGCGTCTCGACCCACCGCCGCTGCTGCCCCGCCGGCCGCCGAGGCAAGCCAGGCTCAGACGCAGATGACTTCTGAACAACAGAAAGCAATGGTGGACCAGGCGGCCGCGCCTGTCCTGGCAACTCTGAAGGAGAACCCGGACGACTTCGCGACACTCACGAAGCTGGGAAATCTGTACTACGACGGGCAGCAATTTTCGGAGGCGACGAAGTACTACGAGCGCGCGCTGAAGATTCAGCCGCAAAACGCCGACGTGCTCACCGATTACGGAACCTCGCTCTGGTATACAGGAAACGTGGACGACGCCATCAAGGAGTTCAATCTGGCGCTGAAATCTCAGCCGGGGCGAGCTTCGACTCTATTTAATCTGGGGATCGTTCGCTGGCAAGGAAAGAAGGATCCCAAAGGCGCGGTGCAGGCCTGGGAGCAACTGTTGCAGAGCAACCCCGATTATCCAGACAAGCAGAAGTTGCAGGAATTTATCGATCGGGCGAAGCAACACGCGAAAAGTTAGTTCTACGATCTGTATCGAGGCGAGCCTTCAATCGTGCCACAGAATTGGTGGAAGAGCGGCGCTTCAGCGCCGCGTCAAGCGTTCAACAAATCATCAGGGCTTTAATCACCGGCCATCCAACCCTTACTGCTCACCGGCAATACTCGCCGGAGTGCTTTCTTCGTCCCCGCGAATCAATCCGAACTTTTTCAGCTTGTAGCGCAACGCGTCACGGCTGATATCGAGAAGCTTGGCGGCGTGGGTTTGATTGCCGTTGGCTTGACGCATCGCAAGCTCGACAAGAACGTGCTCGACTTCTTCCAGCGACGTGCCGCCCTCGGGAATATAAAGACGAGGAAGCTGGCGGCCGTCGGGCAATTGCACTCCGCCGTCGGCTCCGGGCGACGTTCGCTCAAACAGGGTTGGGCCGCCGGACTCGCCCACTGAAAACGGCAGGTACGCCGGCCGCAGGAAGGGCTCGTCTTCCAGAATCATTCCGCGCTCAATCGTGTTTCTCAGTTCGCGGACGTTGCCCGGCCAGTTGTGGTTCATCAGCAACTTCCGCGTGGCGTCGGTGATGCCGCGAATCGATTTCTTAAAGGTGCGGTTGTAGTGCTCGATAAAGAAATCGACGAGCGGAATAATGTCTTCTTTGCGATCGCGCAGCGGTGCGATGAAAATCGCGATGATCGCGAGGCGATAATACAAATCCTGGCGGAACTCGCCTTCGCGCACCGCTTTTTCGAGATCGCGATTCGACGCGGCGATGACGCGCACATTCACCTGCATGTCGCGAATGCCGCCTACGCGTCGAATCACTTGATCTTCGAGCACGCGCAGGAGCTTCGCTTGCAGCAGCGGGGAAAGTTCGCCGATTTCATCGAGGAAGAGTGTTCCGCCGTCCGCCGCCTCGAACAGGCCTTTCTTCATCTGCTTGGCGTCGGTGAACGCACCCTTTTCGTGACCGAAAAGTTCGGCTTCCATCAAGGTTTCCGGAATCGCCGAGCAGTTGATGGCAACGAACGGCTTGTCCTGCCGGTGGCTCTCGTAGTGAATCGACTTCGCGATGAGGTCCTTGCCGGTGCCGCTCTCGCCCTGAATCAGGATAGTCGTCGCTTCACTGGCGGCCACCTTGCGCACAAAATTCATCAGCTCGATCATCTTCGCTGAAACACTAACAACATTGCTGTAGCCCGCGCCGCGCCGCACTTCTCCGCGCAGCGTCTGAACTTCGCTGCGCAGGCTGGTGGTTTCCAGCGCATTTTTTACGGTAACGCGGAGTTCGTCGAAATCGAGCGGCTTGCCGACGAAGTCGTACGCGCCCAGCTTGAGCGCGGCCTTCACGTCATCCAGTTGCGGATCGGCGGTGATCATGATGACCGGCGGTGCGTCGCCGTTTTTCTTGAGCTGATCGAGAACTTCCAGGCCGGTGAGGTCCGGCATGCGCACATCAAGCAGGATGAGATCGGGAGATTCGCGCTGCGCCAGCTTCAGCCCGGGCTCGCCCGCCTCGGCCTCAATGACGTGGTATCCCCACTCCTCGCACTTCTGGCGCAGCGACCACCGTACCAGACGCTCGTCATCCACTATCAGAATTTTCGCCGCAGGCACGATAATTAGATTACTACGGAATGGGCCAAGATGCGCTCTCCGGGCCGTCGGGGAAGAGCGGAAGGTTAACTTCTAAGAAGCGGCGGTCTGCAAAACGGGACGCGATAGAGGCAGCAATACTACGAACTTGCTTCCCTTCCCCACGACACTGGTAACGCTTATTGTCCCGTGGTGCTCTTCCACGATGCGGCGCGCGAGTGAAAGCCCCAGGCCGGTGCCATTGCCTTTGGTCGTGTAGAACGGACGGAAAATGTTGGGCAGGTGCTCGGGAAGAATGCCGCGGCCGGTGTCGGAAACGATGATGGCTGCGGAATGAACGCGGGGTTCAATCTCCACCGTAATGCGGCCCTTGCCTTCGATTGCCTGAATCGAGTTGAGAAGCAAGTTCAGCAGCACCTGGTGAATCTGATCGCTGTCGTGCTCGGCCTCGGGTAGGAGGGGATTTTTTTTCAACACAATTTCGATCGGCTTCGAGAGCGCCTGCTGCCGCGCCAGCATTACAGCGTGTTCCACAGTCGTGTTTAGATCGCTGCGGCGAATATCGGGCGGATGAGGACGCGCGGTCTGCAACAGGTCGGTGAGAATGTGGTTGATCTGCGCGATCTCCTGACGCACATCCTTCACTACGGCGCGCGCGGGACTGGTAGATGGCAGATCACGGCCAATGATTTCGACGACTCCGGCAATTCCGGCGAGCGGGTTGCGAATTTCGTGCGCCAAACCTGCCGCTAACTCTCCGAGCGTTGCCAAGTGCTCGGCTCGAGACATTTGCGTGCGGTGCAGGCGCTCGATTTCTTCGCGGCTCTCGCGCAATTGCTCGACCATGTGGTTGAAGTTGCGCCCGAGATCACCGATCTCGTCGTTACGTTTGGAGAAGCTAACGGATACGTTCAAATCGCCTTCGCCCACTCGCGCGATTTTTTCCTGCAACTCAACCATCGGCCGCTGCACGAACCAGGCCAGCACGAAGATCAGCGCCGCGCAGATTGCGATCGCTCCAGCTCCAGCTACAACCAGAACCGCATGGCGCTCCGGATCGCGGAAAGATACCGTCGCCAGCACGAACAGCATCAACCCGGCCAGCAGCACCAACGCGACCGGGGAGATCGCCTTGAGCTGCCAGTTCACGCGCCAAGATGATGCTTCGGACTCAGCGGTTGACTGCACTTCACGTTCTACGTCACTCTCACTACTCTCAGGCATAAGCGTGCATTCCCGGGAGCAGGTACGTCACTCCGAAAAAGGTAAACATGACTACGGCGAATCCTAGAATCGCGAAATAGGCGGCGCGCCGGCCCCGCCATCCGCGGGTGATGCGCATGTGCAGGTAGCCGGCGTAGACCAGCCAGGTAATCGCCGCCCAGGTTTCTTTCGGGTCCCAGCTCCAGTAGGAGCCCCAGGTTCGGTTGGCCCAATAGGCCCCGGCGGCGATCATCAGGGTGAGCAAAGGAAAAGCAATGGCAATGGTGCGATAGGTGATGCGATCGAGTTCGTCGGCTGAAGGGAGCATGCGCTCGAGATCGGTGCGTCTCCACAGCAGCAGAAGATAAAGCAGCGAAACGAAGATTCCGCCGACCAGGCCGGAAAGAATGAACGGGCTCGCGGCCAGGTTGGTGTAGTAAAGCCCATCGGCATCGAGCGACGAGTATTGGCCGTCGCGCGCGCGAAGGATGAAGAAGATCAGCGCGAGCGCCTGCAGCAAAATGCCTACGAACACCGCGCGGTTGGCGAGATTGATGAAGGTTTCGTCGTTCGTCTTGCGCCAGACCAAGTACAGAAGGAAAGGCACCGCTACCGCGGCAAGTACAAGAACCATCATCCAGCCGAGATCGGGAATGGTAACGAAGAGTCGAACCCCTCGGGAGATGAAGACTTCTCCCTTTTGCTCGGGATCCCATGCCACTACACTCAATCCGCCCCATTTCTCGAAGCGGGTCAGAACGGCGGCATAGGTGGCTACGAGAACAGGCTGGTTGCGGCGAGAAAAGTTTCCGTCTTGATGTTGTCTTTGATGAGGAACATCATCGCGAGCGCGAAGCTGAGCGCGCAGGCGGCGTAGGCCAGCATAGCCAAGGTTACATGCACGTGCAACCAGGTGGATTGCAGCGCGGGCACCAGCGGATGCACTTCTGTGCGTAGCAACTGCATCAGAACCACGCCGACAATTGCTACCGGCATGGTGACCGTGCCGATTACTTTCACGCCATATTTCTTTTCCGCTATGAGAGTGAGCACGGCAAGAGTCCAGACGAAACTTAGAAGCATCTCGTAGATGCTGGCGAAGGGCGGATGTCCGGCTTCATACCAGCGGTGTGCTACGGCGCCGGTGTTGGCCAGCAAGCCTGCCCAGGTTGCCACCGAGGCGAAGCGCAGGTACGCAGGTGTTCCTGTAACGCCAAAGGCCAGGTAAAGCGTTCCTGCACCGGAGTAAAAAATGAGCGCGGCGTAGAGCAGATTCGATTCGCTCAGTACATTGCCGCTCTTTACCACATTCAAAAATGCCATGAACAACAGAAACGCAACTCCCAAACCCACCATCACAATCAGCATGCTGCCGGTTGCGGGAGCGGGTTGCGTTTCTACTCGTGCGCGTGCCATAGCTTCCTCCTGGAATCAGTTCGCAGCTAGGGTGTCGGCGGGAACCTGCCCGGCTTCCAGCCGCGGCTTGATTTCCGCCTGAATCTCTTCGACTAACTTCCGGAAATTCTGCTCGAATGCGTACTTGTTTTTGTTGACGGCTCCGCCCACCCACAGAACCAGTTCTCCACGGGGGTTATGCGCCGTCACGGCCCACACTCGGGTGTGGACCAGATAGAAGACCACTGTCAACCCGAGCCCCATTAAAACGACGCCTGCCCACACCGCCCATTGGCCGGGTTCGTGGGAAACCTGCAGGCCGGTGAAGTGCGCCATTTCGAGGCTTGGATTTTCGAACAGATAAGGGGAGGCTGCGTTCTCTTCAAAACCTGGTATGGGTGGCAACCAAACGTTAACCGGCTTTGCAGATTTCTTCGACTCGACAATCAAATGCACTGCTGGATTCACGGGCTGGTTGGAGCGCGCATAGACGCGGCCATCGCCCACAACGAAGTCAGGAATGAACTCGGCCACGCGAACGGTGGTGTCGGCGTCGAGTTCAACCGGTTGATCCAGACCAAGCGTGATCTCTTTCGTCTGCCCGCTTCCATCCGCAGCAGAGGCGTTCATCTTCAGCGTCGACATTTTGCCGGTGTCGCCGTAGTTGGCTTGATAGAAGCGAACTCCGCGATAGACCAGCGGGTCGTTGACAACAATCTCTTTGCGAGCAACCTCGCGGCCATCTTCGACGACCGCCAGCTTCGACCACCATTTCTTTGGCGTGCCGTCGGTGTAGTTTTCCTGGCCGGCGCCATCGCAGCGAATCGAGAACGGGAGATTGTGCGCCTTGCCGTTGCGCAATTCGAGGTGACTCGTGGCCTCGCCGGTGGTGAGCATCAGAAACCCGCTCCAGCCGTAAAGCGCGTCGACGATTCCGCCTAGAAAGATAAGGAGCAGGCTGGCGTGAACGATGTAGACTGCCATCTCGGAAATGCGATTGCGCTCGCCGAACAAGCTGAAGCTGTTTTCTCTGACGATGTGTTCTGGCTTCAACCCGTGCTTACGGAAGATCTTTTCTGCGGCATCGAGTCCGGCATCTTCGCTGGGAATTGGAATCTCGGAGTGCCCCGCCAGCGCCTTGCGGAAGTTTTCATCGGGACTTTTATAAGGACGCGAGTAGAATCTCCATGCGTTCGGGAAGCGCTGAATCGAGGCCGCGATGATGCAAAGACTCACGAGCACCAGCAGGAGCACAAACCACCAAGCGTGGAAAACGTCGGTCAGTCCCACAGCATCTAGGACGCGCAGCATGTGCGGAGAGTACGAACGCTGCATCTCCTCGGCGTCGGTGGTGGGACGCTGCAGAATCACCGTCCCTGCCGCCGAAAGGATCACGACGAGAATCAGTAAGATCACGCCGGTCTTGATGGCGCCAAGCGTTTGCCAGAGTTTCCGAGGTACGGAAGCGGCCATGATTTCCCCCTTTGTCTAAGGAAAAGCACGCGACGCACCATCTGAAACCATCGCTGTAATTAGCTGAAAATAATCGTTATAGGACTGATTCTCCGAACTGTGGAAGGTAGAAATGTGAGCCATATCACACAGGTTTCCTTGGGTACTTCAGGAATTTGGCGCAGAGCAGGAGTTTTCATGCCTAGTCGTCCAGAATCTTGAGCCGTGATGGTTACTTGCGTTATTTTGACCATTTCACTGTGGGATAAGCCCCCAAAGTGATGAAGGTTGCAACAATCGCCGATCCCCGGGGCGAACCAGGCTTGACGCACAACTTGCACTGCTGCAAGCGTTTATGAGAGCTGCAAGAAGCGCGCAGACGATAGGCGGCCCAAGGCTGGGCACGTGCAAACACAACGAGTAATTCGGAGGCCTAGGGTGGCAGGGCAATCGCTCAAATCAAATTCCGGAACGAGCCGGGCTTTCCAGATGCTCGGTTGTTTCGTGTTGGTCCTTATGTTCGCGGGACGAGTTGCGGCCGCAAAGCACCCGGTGACGCTCGATCCGAAAGCCGATCCCTCTACCTGCCTCGCGTGCCACGAAGATAAAACCAAGGGCAAGTCGGTGCATTCGGCGATGGCCATGGGGTGCATGAGCTGCCACGAGATTCGTACCAATCGCGACGTCACTCACGTCAAGCTGGTCACCGCTACGCCATACAAGCTATGCCTCAACTGCCACGCTGACAAAGACGCATCGCAGATCAACGGCAAAGTCCACCCGCCTGCGGTTCGCGATTGTCTCACCTGTCACGATCCGCACACTTCGCCTAACAAGAATCAACTGTTGAAAGAGACTTCCGGTGACAAGAAGGACAATCTTTGCCTCACATGCCACAAGCAGGGATTGGACGTTCCTGACAAAGGCAGCCGCCACGCCGCCCTCGACATGGGCTGCTCGACCTGCCACACCGTGCACAAAACCGGTGATCGCGGCAAGCGCGAATTTGATTTCCACCTAACAAAAGACGCGCCAGCGCTCTGCGCTGACTGCCACGATGTAAAAGATGAGGCGCTGCAGAAGGCCCACCAGGGACAGCCATTCGGCACGGCCGATTGCCTCACTTGCCACGATCCGCATCAGTCGAAAGCTCCGAAGCTGATGCAGGCTTTCCTGCACGACCCCTTCGCCTCGAACCAGTGCGATGTCTGCCATCAGCCGGCGAAAGACGGCAAAGTGGTTCTCACCCAGGCGAGCGCCAAGGAAGTTTGCGTCACCTGCCACTCCGACAAAGCGGAGCAGATTGAGAAGGCGAAGGTTCAGCATCCCGGAGCGGCGGGCGATTGCACGGACTGCCACAACCCGCATGGCGGCCGCTCACCGGGATTCCCGAAGCCGGACGCGGTTTCCGTCTGCCTGGGCTGCCATAGTGATCAAGCCGATCAAGGCAAGAAGGCCCATGTGCATCAGCCGGCCTTTGAGCAAGGATGCGCGATTTGCCATGATCCGCACGGCAACGATAACGAACATTTGCTGCGTGCCAAGGCACCCAATTCGCTCTGCCTCGAGTGCCACGGTCCCAATCCCAGTCCGCAAAAGCTCGAGGCCGACCACCTCGTGGCGATTTTCGATGGCAAAGTAAAGTTGCCGGAAGACTATTTCGCCAAGGTACCGACTCTCCCGCTCGAGTACGGCTTGGGCCATCCGGTGGAACGGCATCCAGTATCAGACCTGGTCGATCCCAAAGATCGAACACATGTCCTTGTTCCGTTGAACTGCCTCACATGCCATCAACCGCATTCTTCGGCACAGCCGGATCTGCTGGTGAAGGATCAAGCCAACAATATGGAGTTCTGCCACACCTGCCACAAGGGAATGATTGGTCCGAAGCAACAGCTCACTCCTGCAGGCAACCCAGGACTACCGACAAAAGGAGCGCACTAATTATGCCTAGGATCGCCCAAAAAATTGCATGCAGAGGTTTTTGGATGTTCGCGGCGATGGCGTTGCTAGCCGCTGCCTGCGCTTCCCCAGCGCTCGCCGATAAGAAAAAGGACACGCCGCAGGCACCGCCGCCCTCCGATGGCCCCGTAAAGTTCAATACGTCGAACATCGTGTGGCCGCAGCCGCCGGCCATCGCGCGGCTGCGATATCTCGATTATTTCTCGGCCGAGAAAAAACCGGCCGAAAAGGAGAAGCCCGAGGCCAAGAAGAAGTCCTGGATGGACCGCATGGCCGGAGTCGATCCAAACGAGGCTGCCAAACGCGCTGGAACCAAACCGCGCTTCCAGCTGGGAACTCCCTACGGGCTGGCAGTCGATTCCAAGGGACTGTTGTACGTGGCCGATACCAAGGTGGGCGCGGTCTTCATCTTCAATCCTGAGAACCGCGACGCGGAATTTATCAAGCACGGCGTCGACGCCCGCTTCGGCAGAATTTTCGGCCTCGTGATCGACGACGCAGATCGCCTTTTCGTATCCGACGGCCAGTACAATCACGTGCTGGTTTTCAATCCCAACCACAAGTTGGAAGGGCAATTCGGCGAAGGCGTGATGAACGACCCTGCTGGGCTCGCCATCGACGAAGAAAATCGCTTTGTTTACGTCGCCAACACGGGCACGGACCAGATCCTCGTCTATGATGCCGACACGCTCAAGCTGTTGCGCAAGATTGGCACGCCGGGCAAAAACCACACCCTGACGACGCCGGGCGATTTTTCTGAGCCAACGAACGTCGCGGTGGATAAGGACGGCAATCTTTACGTCAGCGATACGATGAATGACCGCATTGAGGAGTTCGATGCGGAGGGAACTTTTATTCGCACCTTCGGCAAGAACGGCGATGGTCCCGGCGAGTTCACTCGTCCCAAGGGCGTCGCTATCGATTGCGACGGCCACGTGTGGGTCGCCGACGCAATGATGAATCGGCTGCAAGTCTTCACACCGGAGGGCAACTTGCGCATGGTCGTCGGCGGCTTCGGCTGGCTGCCGGGGCAATTCCAGGCCCTGACGGGACTGACGATTGATAAGCAGAACCGCGTTTTCACCAGCGAGCAATACATGGGCCGCGTGCAGATGTTCCGCTACATCACCAACGCCGAAGCGCAGGTGGAATACGACAAACGCGCGGCGGAGGTAGCGAAGAGAGCGGGGCAGAAACCGGCAGATGCGCCGGCACAGACTGCGCCTTCGACTACGACTCCAGAAGCTCCGAAGACCGCGCCCACAACAGCACCGGCAGCGGGGATGGCTAAACCTTCTTAATGGGTTTTCGGACTAGGCTTCTGAACCAGCTTGGTCGGCTCAGTAACTCGTTGAAGTGCGTCGCTCGATTGCAGCTACTACGACCTGCCTGAGTTTGGCAGGGGCTCGAACATGATGCCCCATTCGCCCACGCGGCGACGGTAGCCCGGCAGCCCTTGCAATTCACGGATGTTGCCTTGAAAAAAATTCTCTGATCTGATCCGGCCAAAGCAACTCGCCGCTGCTGGCTTTTACTTGCCACGGCATCACCAGCGCAGGCGTTTCACCAGTAGGGCAAAGAGAACGAGAACTACCCCGATGGCCATTCCGATGAGGCGGGCACGGTTCCCCTGTTCGCCGGACATTATGCGCCACGCTTCGTTTTCAGCTCGACCAATAACTTTTCAATCCGGTCTTCTTTTTCGAGCGCGGCCAGGCGGTCTTCCATGTTGTCGCCGGCGATCTCCGCCTTGGCCTGGCTCATCGCTTCTGAACGCGAGACTTTGCGCTTCATCCGATCGAAGGCTGCTGTCTTGGAGCCGTCGCCCATGGCAAGACGAGCGTCGCTGGCCTTCCCTACGGCGCGGGCGCGGCGGTTCTGCGCGATCAGCAGGTCGGCCTTGGCTTGCGCTTCGGTGAGCTTCTGCTCGAGTTGCCGCAGTGCGGATTTCAGGTTTTCCACCTGCGCTTTCTGATCGGTCACCTGCTGGGCGAAGCTCTCGCTTAACTCGCGATAGCTTTCTACGCGCTGCAGCGAGGCTCGAGCCAGGTCGTCCTGCTTTTTATCGACTGCGAGCTCGGCCTTGTGCATCCATTCGGCGACCTTGTCGGCGTTCTCCTTCTGCTTTTTCTCCAACAGGCGCTCGTCGGCGATGGCAATCGCCACCTGCGTCTTCACCTGCAGCAGCTGATTCTGCATATCGAGAATCACCTGCTTGATCATCTTCTCCGGCTCCTCGGCCCGGTCGATAAGGTCGTTGAGGTTGGCCCGAACTAACGTGGAAACGCGCTCTAGTAATGCCATGGTGAACCCCCTTCTTTATGCTCCTAGCTTCCAGTTCCTAGCTGATTTCGTTTTGCCGCCTCGCACTGGGGGCAGGTCGATCGCCGCATGGTGCTGCCGATGGCGATGCCGATTGCCATACCGATCGCCAGCCAAAATGCGATGTGTCCCGCCATTACTCCGAGTACAACGCCTAATCCTGCGCCCAACGTGATTCCTAATGCTGCTCCTCTCGATTTGGTGGTCATACTCACAACTCCAATCTTGCTGAGCGTCACTGCCCTCCACTGGATTTACTTTCCTCCCTCTACTGTCGGCGGCTTGGGTGCTTTGTCACCGAGTTGGCGAACTTTGCCCAGCAACTCCGACAATGGCATGCCGGAAAGAGTTTCAAACAGCGCCGGCATTTGCGCCGCCATCTTGGTAATGTCACCGGTGATTTTGTTCATGCCCGAGGCGTCGCCGTTGCCGGTAGAAACGATCGTGATCTTGTCCACATTTGCCAGTGGGCTCGCCAGCGCCTTCACCACTTCCGGCATGGTAGCGAACAGTTTGTCGATAACCGCTGCCTGGTTGTATTGCTGATAGGCTTCGGCTTTTACGTTCATCGCTTTGGCTTCGGATTCGCCTTTCTTGAAAATGATCTCTGCTTCGGCCTCACCTTGCGCGCGAATCGAGGACGCGTGGCCCTCCGCTTCCGCGATCAGGCGCTGTTTTTCCGCCGCAGCTAAAGTCTCAATTCGCTGACGCTCAATCTCCGCCTGCTTCAAAACGGTTGCGATCAGTTCTTTCTCGCGGCGGTTGATTTCAGCCTCCTGCACTTTGACCTGCTGCTCTTTCTCTATCTGCTGCACCTTGACCTGTTCGGCTACTACCTGCTGTTGCATGATGTTGGTCTGAATGTCGTACGCTTTGTCGGCTTGCGCCTGCTGGCGTTTCGTGACTTCCAGGAATTGCGCCTTCTTCACCTCGAGATCGCGCTGCGATTCGGCTTGCTTCGCCAGCGATAAAGTCTCGGCCAGCACGCGTTCCTGATCAGCCTGCGCTTTCGCAACAGCGGCTTCCCGTTGCGCCAGTGCGCGTTTGATGGCCGTATCGCGGTCGGCTTCCGCCGTGGCCACGTCGGCGTCGCGCTTGATGCGTGCCACGTCCGGCTTGCCCATGTTGGTGATGTATTCGTTCTTGTCGCGCACTTCTTTGATCGTGAACGAGATGACCTCGAGCCCCATCTTGTTCATGTCTTCGGCGCACGTGGAACGCATGCGGTCGGAAACCATCTCCGGCTGCTTGACAATTTCTTCCACCGTCAGCTGGCCGATGATGCCGCGCAGATGCCCTTCCATCACGAGCCGGATCAAGCCTTCCCGCTCCTGATCGGTTTTAGTGAGGAACTGCTCCGACGCGGTCAGAATCGATTCCGTGTCTGATTTCACCTTGATCTGAGCCACGGCTTCCACCGTGACTGCTACGCCCTGCTTGGTGTAAAGATCCTGCTGCGGCGCGACATCGAACGACATCAGTTCCAGCGACAGATCGCGGCAAATCTGCACCATGGGAAACACCAGCGTGCCGTGGCCTTTCACCACGCGCGTGCCGCCGAGGCCATAAACGATGAGCGCTTCGTGCGGGCCCGCTTTGCGATACAGCCGGGCCATTCCGCTCATCAGGAACAGGAGCACCATCACTCCCAGGCCAACGAAGATCCATAACTCAACCATGCGTGACATCTCGAACATAAACGCCTCCCTCCACAAAAACCTTGCGGTTATGAGTGCTGATAACGCTTGATCACATTCAAGTCATGCACGATCCGCTGCGGATCGTTGTGCCCGAGAAATACCGAACCGTCGAATAGATCGACGCGAACGCCTTTTTTTCCCCAAACGTAAGCTCTGGAGTTGCCCACTCCGCGAATGCCATAGCCGCGGATTGGGCTCCAGCTTTCGATTTCGTAATTCTTGATCTGCAAAAGAGAGATGGATTTCAGCCGGAAGCCGAGCGTGCGGATTTCGACTCCGTGGCGTGTGAAGTAGTAATGAAAACCGTCCCAAGCCATCGCGGCAGTGAAGACTGAAAAGATAACAACGAGCGTCATCGCGAGCCGCGCGGTGGGGTTTGGAATCATCAATGCAATCGGCACGAGGGCGAAGACCGGGACTAGAAAAATTGGAACTAAACCTCTGCCAGTATGAACTTCCTCGGCCAGCACTTCCGCGGCCGAGAATGTCGCGCCACGCTTTTCAGTGATGAAAACCCAGACAAGCACAAGCGCTCCCGCCACGCTTACAACCAGCAACGGCGACACGGCGAGCTCACTCGTCTGCCCCAGGTTGTACTCCACCAGAGAATTCTGGAGATAGACGAACGTCCAGATTTCCGTGTGAAAGAACCCGAGCAAGGCCCATGAGAATCTTGTCAGCGGATACCTGGCTGCGACCACAAGCAGCACAATGAAGAAGACGCCTGCGAAGAACGCGAGAAAGCCGGCGCTCCAATACAACGAGACTTCGCGCGTCATCCATCCATTCGCGTGGCCTTGCGCATTGAAATGTGTGGCCATGCGCGCGGGCAGTCGATCCCAGAGCTGCCGGTAACGGAGGAGAATCGTGACTGGGGCAAGCCACAGCAACGCCGCTAGCGTTTTGTATGCGGTGCGGTTCATCGCTTTCTCTCTTCGATTGCGCGGGCAGGAAAATCTTCGCCTTCTCCTGATATTTCACTCCACAAGCGCACGTAGGCAATGCCCTTCTCGTAGCGCGTGACCACAACTTCGGTTCCTTTAGCGACTGCGCCGCCATCGTCGCTGCGCGCTCCGCATACACGCCGCGTGCCCATTTGCGTGTAAATCAGTTCGCCGGTTCCGCCCTCGCGAATCGGGCTGCAGATGTGCCCCAGCACTCCCACCATGTCGTAGTCCGCGGGGTCCATGTATTCCTGATCCGACATCAACACCTTGGTGAGGAAGAGAAACACAATACCTCCGCCGACCAGGCCGCTGGCGATGGCAACCAGAAGCCCAAAACCAACCCACACCGCCGAATAACGTGTCAGCAAATATCCCGTGCCACCGAACCAGGCGAGAAACGCGGTGAGCGTAACGAAATTGAACGGAGAGACACTTACGCCTTGATTCGTTCCCGCCCCCGTGCCCGCCGTTCCATGGCCCGGGAGCGCATGTGGCGCAGCCGAGGGCAAATGCCCTCCGCCGACGTTTCCATGCATGTGCGGCGGGTGCAAACGCCCCGTGCGCGTGCCCCCAAACACAAACGAAAAGAAGCTGAGGCAGAAGCCGACGGCGAAACAGATCAGATAAAAATCCGCCCAGGTCATCGCGTGATTCATCGCGCTCGCCTCCCGTCTGCAGTCGCCGCGCGACCGCGCCGCTCGCGACTATGATCTCCATGTTTTGCCAGGTCTGGACGCAAGGCCTCGAGCAAGCGCTCCGCCAGCCCCGGCGTATCCAGAATCACACCCAGCAGCAGCAAGCAGCGCCGCGTGTCTTTCTCGCGTGCCGCCTTGATCAGCACGTCGCTGACCTGCGGATCGCTGGCGAATCGCTCTGAACCTTGCAGCAGCCACACATCAAGTTGCCCCTCGGTTGTTCGCAAATCTGAAGTCAGCTCCGCGTGGTAACCCTCCGGGTCATCCACCAGAAAACCGGGATGAATCTTGAAAAACTTTGCCAGCAGCCCCCGCGACGACTGCGTCATGTGCGGCCGCGCCCCGTTTTCGATCTGTGACAAATACGACTGGCTGATGCTCTGCTTCAACTCCTGCTTGACGGCCTTCACTATCTCCTGCTGCGTCATCGGCCGCCCCAGCCCGCGCAGCGAACCTTCCACTTCGCGCAGGTAACGGAATTTTTCTCCCAGCGTCATAATCAATTGCGATATTTATATCGCAATTTGCAATTGTATGTCAAGGACTAAATCTCTTGTGATTTGAGTGAATTGCCGGCCCCTTCGGCGCTGGGTAGGATCTTCCGCAAGTGCAACCACTCCCCCCTGTCCTCCAAACATCGGGCCCGGAAGACGGTAGAATGTTTCCACTTACGGCTGCTATCTCAATGAAAACTACCCTGGAATCGAGACGTAACAGTTTCCAGCAGGAGCAACTGGGTTCATCGACACGCCCCGCGAAGCCCCCCGATTCCTGCAACGACGTACGCTCTGCCAAGTTGCGATGGTTTTTTCGCTGCCTGACCGTGGCCTTGGGACTGACGCAAATCGTTCTTGCGCGTAATACGGTCGGCCCGGATGCACGTTCCTATCTGGAGATCGCTCGCGCCATTCTTCGGCACGACTGGCCGATGGTGCCCAATGCTTACTGGAGCGTCCTCTACCCGTGGCTGCTGGCGCCGATGCTGGCGATTCTCAAGCCATCCCTGCGCTGGGAATTTCCTGTAGCGCACGCGTTGGCATTTCCTGTCCTGCTATTGTGTATCGCTGCTCTCGAATTTTTCTGGGCATCGGTGTTGCGGCTGAAAGACTCGTCCGCTAACGGGTCTAGCGGCACCTCAGCAATTCCCTCCTGGCAATTTTGGGCCTTGGGATATTCATTTTTTATTTGGTTGGTGGTCGGGGACCTGATCACCGCAATCAATCCTGACTTGAGCATGACCACCCTCGCGCTGTTCTCGGCAGGTCTTCTCAATCGCATTGCCATGGCCCCCAATGCTCGCCGTGGGTTGTACGTGTGGTTTGGATTGAGCCTGGGGTTGGGATACCTGGTGAAGGCTGTCCTTTTTCCAATGGGAATCGTTTTTCTGGTAACGGCGGCGTTCGTCACGAGGCGTTGCTTTCCAGCGCGCAAATGGCACTTTGCTTCAGCCGCCTTAATTTTTTCTCTGATTGCCCTGCCGGAAGTTGCGCTGCTCTCACACGTCAAGCATCGACCCACATTCTCCGATGCGGGGAAACTGAACTTCGCCTGGTCCAACTACCATCTGCCGCAACGAAACTGGCAGGGCGAACCGCGGGGGAGCGGTACGCCATTACATCCCACGCGCAAGATCTTCGACCATCCCGCGATATATGAATTCAACGGACCAGTGCGTTCAAGCTATTCGCCCTGGTACGATCCCTCTTACTGGAATGATGGAATGTCGCCCGTATTGCAGCCGAGGGTGGTAGCGAGGCATGTGCTGACAGAGGTGGCGGTACTCGGAGAAATTCTGCGCCATCCTACCGCCTGGATCGTGGGCATTGTTGTGATTCTGCTTGGCTGCAATCTTCGGCAAACATTGATGGGAATTGCTGGCGCATGGTACCTCGTAAGCAATCGTGACGATTGCCTTTGCCCTCCATTGCCTGACGCTGGTGGAAAGCCGCTATTTGGGGCCTTGGGAGATTCTGCTTTGGGGAGCGCTGCTGGGGGGCGTGCGGCTGAGGCCGGGAACCGCGCGCTGGTGTGGGATTGTCACTGCGCTGGTCTCGCTCGCGATGATCGCTGCGATTGTCCATCTCGAGTATGGCGAGTCGATCCATGGCTTTCATAACTACGCCGGCGCTGAATATGTGACGGCGGAGGGCCTGCAAAAGATCGGATTGCGACCCGGAACAAATGTTGCGGCCATCGGCTTCGACAATGACGCCTATTGGGCTTATTTGCGGCGGTTGAATATCGTAGCTGAGATCAACACGGATGAGACCTGCCTGTTCTGGAGTGAGCCTACCGAGGTTCAAAATCAGGTAATGAAGAAGTTTGCCCAGGCTGGCGCCGACGTAGTCGTTGTAAACGCAGGCGGCGGAATCAGAACCACATCTCGCGCCGTACCGCTTGATTTGGCCAGCTGCGCCCGGCCCGGTGCTGGCTGGCGCAAGATTCCGGGCAGTCCTAATTACATATTCTTCCTGCGATAAAGCCGACCGTGCGGACTCTTATATTCCCGCTTCGATCCGCGAGCGCGGGTCGAGATAATCGCGCAGTGCGTCGCCGATGAAGTTGAACGACAGCACCGCCAGCATCACGGCTAATGCGGGAAAAAGTACGAGATGCGGGGCGTCAAACAGATGTGCGCGGCCATCGTTCAGCATCGTTCCCCAACTAGCCGTTGGCGGAGGCACACCCAATCCCAGGAAGCTCATCGTGGCTTCCGCGAGAATCGCGCCCGCCATGCCGATTGCCGCCTGCACGATTACCGGCTGAATAATGTTCGGCAGGATGTGGCGAACGATGATGCGGAGATCGCTCGCTCCCAATGCGCGGGCAGCTTCGACAAATTCGCGCTCACGCGCGGCAAGGACTTGGCCGCGAACCAGTCGCGCGTAGCCCACCCAGCCTCCGAGCGAAAGAGCGAGCACAAGATTGAATATCCCCGGCCCGCGAAAGGCAACGAAGGCAATCGCCAGGAGGATGCCGGGGAATGAGAGAAATGCGTTCATCAAGACCACGTTCACGAAGCGATCAATGCGGCCGCCGTAATAGCCGGCGATCGAGCCAATGATGAGGCCAAGCGCGAGCGAAACCAGCACCACGCAGCTTCCCACCAGCATTGAAATCCTTGCGCCGTAGATGACGCGAGATAGGATGTCGCGCCCGAGTTCATCGGTCCCGAACCAGTGAGCCTGGGAGGGGGCGCTCAGCCGTGTTGGCAGATCGATGAAAGCTGGGTCTTGGGGCGCGATCCATGGAGCGAACAGGGCAAAGAATATGAAAACAAGGACTAGCGCAACTCCAATGCTCGCCAGCGGATTGCGCCGGACACCTTTGGCAATGGCATTAGGAAACGAGGCGGCAATGGGCGCCGCAGATTTTTGGGTCAAAATCATTGCCTAATCCTCGGATTCGCCACCGAGTACAACACATCCGTAAGGAAATTTACCGCAATGTAGGTCAACCCAATCGACAGGATGCACCCTTGCACGAGGTAATAGTCGCGATTGGAAATCGCCTGGATCGTCAGCCGACCGATGCCGGGCCAGGAAAAAATTGTTTCCGTAACGATTGCCCCGGCCAGTAACGCCCCAAACTGGAGCCCGAGCACGGTCAGTACGGGGATCATGGCGTTGCGGAGGGCGTGGCGATACACGACCGTGTGTTCGGGCAGGCCCTTGGCGCGGGCAGTGCGGATGTAGTCCTGGCTCAACTCCTCAAGCATCGACGTTCGCACCATGCGGGTGAGAATCGCGGCGAGCGCGCTACCCATGGTAATCGCTGGCAGGATCAGGTTTGCCAACGAACCGGCACCCGAAACCGGCAGCCAGCCCATCTTGATCGAGAACAGCAAAATCAGGATTGGACCGAGTGCGAAGTTAGGAAACGAAAGCCCAAACAGGCTGACCACGCTAAGAAGGCGGTCATCCCACCGATTGCGGCGCCGAGCGGAACGCACGCCGGCTGGAATCGACAGCAGGATGGCGACGAAGAGCGCTGCCAGCGTGAGTTGCAGCGTATAGGGATAACGCTGCACGAGAAGCCGCGTGACGCTTTGGTTGTAACGGAACGACGGCCCGAGGTCGCCGTGCAGTACGCCACGCCAATAGTGAATGTATTGCTCACCGAGCGGCGCATCGAGGCCGTAGAGGTGCCGCGTGGCCGCAATATCCGCGGGCGGCGCGCCTTCGCCCAGCATCTGTTCGATTGGGTCTCCGGGGACCAGGTGAATGAGGAGGAAAACAAGGCTCACCACCATCCAGATGACTGGCAGGGTATACAGAACGCGTTGGAGAATGGTTCGCAGCATGACGCGGATGAGCGTGTCATCGGGATGGCGCTACAGCTTCGCTGATTCTACTTTCTTTTCCACATTTTCGATCTTTTCGATCTTCACCTTTGCGATGCGGTGTCCTTCCATATCTTCGACCGTGTAGCGATGGCCCTCGTAGTCGAAAGACTCGCCCAGATAGGGAATACGCTGCAGACGGGCGAGAACGAATCCCGCCAGAGTCTCGAAACCGGCATCGCGGGGTAGCAGCAAACCGTACTGTGTCTCGAGATCGCGAATGTTGACCGAGCCTTCCAGCACCTGAACGGATTCATCCGCCAACTCGGGCTCGGGGACAGAGATATCGAACTCGTCTTCAATGTCGCCCACGAGTTGCTTGAGTATATCTTCGACTGTGATAACACCGGCGGTGGAACCGAACTCATCCACGACGACAGCCAGATGCCGGCGGTGTTGTTTGAATTCCTCGAGCAGTTCAGACAGAACTTTGGTTTCGGGAACGACGAGGACATCGTGCATGATCTGGCCGACATGCATGCGCGCGATGCGAGCGGCCAAAGGCTGGCCAGGATTCATGAGCCTCAAGCGAACCCATCGAACCAGTTCTTTGTAGTAAAGCACGCCGACGATGTGCTCGGGACCGCGCTGCGGGTCATAGACGGGAATACGGGAGTGTTGGCCCTCCACCGCCCGGTTCAAGGCTTCGTCAAGACTAAGGTCGGAAGGCAGGGAGAAAATATCGGGGCGCGCGACCATGATCTCACGCACGGTTATGTTATCGAGTTCGATGGCAGCGTGAATCATTTCCTCCTGCGACTCCGGTATCTGCCCGACCTGGCGGCTGGCAGTAACTATGAGTTTTAGCTCGTCCGGAGAATGAATGACGCCCGCTCGCCGCGTCTCGCGCGCGCCGAACATCCGCAGGACGATGCGGCCCGATTCGCGCATGAAAAAGAGTAGCGGACGGGTAATCGTGAGAAAAGCCTCCATGGGCGCGGCTACAGCCAAGGCAATCTGCTCGGCCCGCTGCAGGGCGAGCGTTTTGGGAACGAGTTCTCCCAGGAGCACGTGCAGGTAGGTGATCAGACTGAATGCGATCACAATCGCGATGCCGTGGGCATAAACCGCGGCATGGGGGATTTTTTGCACAAACTGCAGCGATCCAACTAACTGCGCAACCATGGGCTCGCCGATCCAGCCAAGCGTAAGGCTGACCATTGTGATGCCCAGCTGCACGCCGTTTACGACCTCATCGAGATGCTGATGCAACCGCTGCACGATGCGGGCGCCGACGCGGCCGGCTTCAATGAGCTGCTGTATGCGAGTATCGCGGATACTGACTAAGGAAAACTCCGCCGCTGCAAAAAACGCATTCGCCGCCACCAGGAGAAGGATGAGCAACACCCGGAGCAGCACAAAGCCGATCATGGATGGGTAATTCTAGCATTCTAAAGGCAGTTGTCAGGCGGGCAGTAGGCAGTAGCCAGACGGAGCCGTGTGCGGTGATTGGCTCATAACCGGCAGCAAAATACCTGGCTACAAGAATGAGTACATGGAGCGGCCCGATGCGAATCGAGGGCGTTTCGTGGACAGTTGCTAACCATTCGTCCCGAAGGCAGGTCTAAGAATTGGACGGTCAGCTTAACGAATCGAGCGATTCAAGCCTATATTTATCTAAGAACTTCGATCCGGTCTGCAATCCACGGGAACAAAGGGGATTTCGCTTGCGTACCAAAGGATGGGCGTTGGCTCCGATCTCATGTCGTAGGAGGCTGTCGTGAACGGAAACGGCAATCATAAGAAGAAGCGGCGCAAACTGTTTATTTATGGCGGAATCGGGCTCGCGATGGTCCTGCTGATTGCGATCGGTGTGTTCGCGGCCACGCGCGGTGGTACCAAGATCGATCCCACCAAGCTGGCCAAAGTGGAGCGCGGCGATCTGGCGAAAAGCGTCGTCGCTACCGGCAAGGTGACACCCATCACCAAGGTCGAGGTGAAGTCGAAAGCCAGCGGCATCGTGAAAAAGCTGTACGTGGACTACGGCGACCGCGTGAAGAAGGGACAACTGCTGGCGCAGCTCGACAAAGTGGAGATTGAAGCGCAAGTCGCGCAATCACGCGCCGCCCTGGATGCGGCAAAGGCCAACTTGATCAGCTCCCAAGCGGATTACGAGCGTGCCAAGGTGGATGCAGAAGGTCCAGACGTGCCATTGTTGAAGCGCGCCTATGACCGTGCGTTAGGTATGGCCAAGGATGGCGTAGTTTCAGCATCGCAGTTGGATGACGCCGACAAGAATTACCAGATGGCGCTGAACAAACAGAATGTAGCCAAGGCGCAGGTCACCGTGCTAAAGGCCAAGATCGCGCAGTCGCAGGCACAAGTAGCGGAGGACGAGGCGAATCTAAAGCAATTGGAGGAGCAGCTCAGCTACACCGACATCGTGTCCCCGATCGACGGCATCGTCCTCTCCCGCGACGTGGAAATGGGCGATGCTGTGAGCTCGATTCTCGTCCTCGGTTCATCCGCTACGCTCGTGATGACGCTCGGCGATACCAGTGAAGTTTATGTGAAAGGCAAAGTAGATGAGAGTGACATCGGCAAGGTTTATCTCGGCCAGCCGGCACGCATCAAGGTGGAATCTTTCAAGGACAAGACCTTCAACGGCAAGGTGACCAAAATTTCACCCATGGGTGTTGAGAAGGATAATGTCACGACTTTCGAAGTTCGGGTTTCGATCCAGAATCCGGGCGGTGAATTGAAAGCCGAAATGACCGCCAATGCGGAAATCATCTTGGAAGAACACAAGAACGTGCTGCAAATTCCCGAAGGCGCAATTCTCTACGACAAAGACAAGAAGGCGTCCGTAGAGATTCCCGATCCCAGGGGGAAAGATGGCAAGGATAAGATCGCGGTCAACATCGGCATCTCCAACGGCGCGAAAACCGAAGTCCTCAGCGGTTTGAAAGAGGGCGATCAGGTGGTCTTGCAGTAGCGTCGGCCTCCGGCCGGCTGTCTGCGGGCTCAATAACCAGAGTGTACGGAGCTACGAACATGATTCATCGACGAGCGATCCCGCAAATCGCGCTGCTGGTAACGGTTCTCGCCTCCACATTTGGTCTCGCGTCCACGCCACAGGGAACGTTTGATCGAACTTTCCAGGTTACCGGGCCGGTGGACTTGGCGGTGCAAACCCGTTCGGGCGACATTGCGGTGCGAACCGGTCCTGCAGGCAGCGTCTCCATCCATGGCAAGATTTACGTTGGCGATCACTGGCTATTCGGAAATCGACATACAGACGTAACTGACATTCAAAACAATCCTCCGGTGCGCCAGGACGGAAATAACATTCGCATCGACTACGTAAGCATGCGAGACATCTCCATTGATTATGAAATCACCGTGCCCGAGGATACTACGATTCGCAGCCAAAGCGGTTCCGGAGACCAGACCATCGAAGGCACTCGCGGCAATATCGATTTGCAAAGCGGCTCTGGCGATTTGAAACTGGCGCGGCTCACGGGAGAAGTTCGTCTGCAAACCGGCTCGGGCGATGTGGTGGCCCGCGAAATTTCTGGCCCGGTTCGAGGAAGCACCGGCAGCGGAAACATGGAGCTTGAGGAAACAGGCTCCGGAGACGTAGACCTTCACACCGGCTCAGGCAACATCAAGGCGCGGGGTATTCACGGGGCATTTCATGCCGAAGCGGGTAGCGGCGACATTACGGCCGAAGGAGCACAAACAGGAGCCTGGGACATTCGCACCGGTTCAGGCAATGTCCACGTCCATTTGCCGGCTGATGCCGCTTTCGATGCAAATATCTCGACCAGTTCTGGGACGCTCGATGTAGATGCGCCGATCACGATGACCGTGCAAGGGCGCGTGAACGAATCCCACAAGACCATATTCGGCAAAGTGCGTGGCGGCGGCCCGCTGCTGACGCTGCGCACGGGATCGGGCGATATTCACATCGAGTAAAGTCTTCAGTGGCCAGAAATTGGCTGCGCTTGAGTTGCCCCGCTGAGCACTGGCCACTAATCATTAATCTTGTCTTTTATTACCTCCGTGTCTTGACGCGGCGGTTACCGGACAATTACTTTCGACTTACTGGGACTACGTGTATCTACACGCGAGGGGAAACTTGTCACACCGTCCGATTATCACTCTGACCACCGACTTCGGTACCAACGACCATTTCGTGGGCGTCATGAAGGGCGTCATTCTTGACATCGTGCCCGAGGCGGAGATCGTCGATATTTGCCATTCGGTGCAGGCCTTCGACGTGCTCGATGGCGCGCTTACGATTTCGCAGGCCTACTCGTATTTTCCCAATCGCACGGTACACGTTGTCGTAGTTGATCCCGGAGTGGGCACGGCCCGGCGGCCGATTCTCGCTTCGAGTGACAAATATCACTTCGTAGCGCCGGACAACGGCGTGCTTTCGCTGGTTTATGCGCGCGAAAGCAGAATGCACGTGCGGCATATTACGGCGGAACATTACTTCCTGCAGCCGGTAAGCAATACATTCCACGCGCGGGATATTTTCTCTCCCGTCGCAGCCTACTTGGCCAAAGAGGTCGATTCATTGAAATTTGGCGAAGAGGTGGAGGAGTATGTTCGATTTTCTGCGCCGAAGCCCAAGGCCGTGGAAGCGAACCGCATCCGCGCAGTGGTGCTCAAGGTCGACCGCTTCGGTAATCTGATTACCAATATCACGCCGCAGGATGTGCCCGCGCTCTTTGGCGAGGGCGCCAAGAGTTTCAAGATTGTTATCGGCAAAAGCGAAATTACGGAAATTCGCAGCGCCTACGCTGAAGGCGGTCCAAACGAAGTCATGGCCATTCTCGGCAGCATGGGTTTTCTCGAAATTGCCACTAATCGCGGCGCAGCGTCACAACTGACCGGTGCGGGCAAAGGTTCAGAAGTCAGCATCATTTTGGCCGATGCTGCGGCAGCCGGCAAGGGCGCTTAACTTTCTTCTCACAGATTCTTCGGTTTGGGGTGGGCATAGCGGTCCATTTCCGCGGTCCACTTCAAGAATCGCAAGAGATTACTGCGTTCCCGCCAAAGAAACTCCCAGAATTCAAGAAAGCCGATTTGCGTCATCTTGACGCCGCAATACGTCTCGATCCGCCACAACAGATAAGGACTTCGCCACGGAGCCAGATGGTGGCCCTTCGTTGCATTCCATAAAAATCGGACCGTGTGGCGCATGGAACGATGATAAACAAAAAGGCGGCTTGGAATGATCTTGCGAATCCAGATGCGCAATAAGGTCTTGTGGCGAGTACCGTCATCAGCGCCATGTTAGAATCCTGTCTCCGCCAGGAAATTCTCTCCATGTCCGAACCTGACAGCCGCCAGAAAGCAGAAGACATTTACTTCGAGGCACTCGACCTGATGGCGGAGGGTAAGTTGGATGATGCAGTCGCCGCCTACCAGCGATCCATCGCCGCAGACCCAAGTTTCACTGAAGCGATGCACGGGCTGGCGCGAGCTCTGCAGGATTTACAACGCTACGACGACGCTATCGCGGTGGCGCAGAAAATTACAGAACTGGACCCCGATGACGTTCTGGCTCACACCAGCCTGTCAGTGCTGTATCAGAAAAAAGGGATGATTCCAGAAGCCGAGGCAGAGGGCGCGAAGGCACGGGTGCTCGGGTGGAAGCAGCAGTTGAAGAAAGGCTAACTACCGGTTGTCAGCTCTGGGTTGCCGAACGGGCGAACGTCAATGAGTCTATGGCCTGACGGCGTCGGTCGATGGAAAGACCCGCCCTCTTCGGGTAGAGTGTTTGGCATGGATCAGCCTCCATCGCCGGACCTCTTTCCCTCGGGATTCCCATCTGAGCTGGTCTCAGCCGCCTTCATCTCCTCTCACGAAGCAGCATGGCGGCCTGCACTCGCGGCACGCTCTGTCGAATGGCTCAGCACGCACGGTTATGCGGTTCTCGGAACCGAGCTTTGGCTTCCGAAGGGCGGCTCAACACAGAGCTTGCCTTACTTCCAGAAGGTAGACCGGCAAGGCAACGAGGCGTGGGATTCGTTTGTGGCCCGAGCAGCGGCGGAGATCTTGGCACATCTTAGAGCATTTACCCCCAAGTTCATCGAGAGGGCGACGTCTACGTCAATGTGACTTGGGTAAGCGAGGCGGAATTTAGAAACCTGAAGACTTGAGGGGCTCATAGTTGGTGAAACGTCGCGATTTCACCCATCGACCGGTTGGAGCTGTGCATGCAAACGGGCAATTCGATATCCAACGTCCTCGCGAACGTACCGCCGAAAGCCGGCGGCTGACAGCTACAACTCGTACTTCTTCATCAAATGCCGGAACGAGCGATAGGAAATGCTGAGCAAATCGGCGGCTTTCGTCTGCACACCGTTTGATTTATCCAGAGCCCCCTGCAGCAGTCCGCGCTCAATGTTCGCCACGTAGCCTTCCATGCCAATACCCTCGGGCAGCACCGCACCAGGGGGAATTTCCGACGTACCCCCGTTCACTCCCGCCGCCGCCGCGCGCGCTTTGGGCCGCTCCGCGGGCAGCTCGACGTGCAACTCGTCTGTGGTTTCCAGGGCAACCGCCCGCTCGACTGTATTTTCCAGTTGCCGCACATTGCCCGGCCACTCGTAGCCACAAAGCGTGTCGAGCGACTGTTTGTTCAGCCGCAGAATGCTCCGGTTAGCCGCGGCCGCGTACTTCTTGAGAAAGTGATTCGCCAGGAGCGGAATATCCTCGCGCCGCTCGCGCAGGTTCGGCACACGAATCGGAATGACGTTGAGGCGGTAATAAAGATCCTCGCGGAACGATCCTTCCGCGACGGCCTTGTCGAGATCGCGATTCGTGGCAGCGATCACGCGCACATCGATGGCAATTTCATTCGTGCTGCCCACCGGGCGAATCGTGCGCTCCTGCAAGACGCGCAGCAGCTTCACCTGCATGGCCAGTGTCATCTCGCTGATTTCATCGAGGAAAATTGTCCCGCCGCCGGCCACTTCGAAAAGCCCGCGCTTGTTCTGGTTCGCTCCCGTGAAGGCACCCTTCACGTAGCCGAACAGTTCGCTTTCCAGCAAAGTCTCCGGGAAAGCACCGCAATTCACGGAAACAAACGGCTCTGTGGCTCGAGGAGAACAGATGTGTACCGCGCGCGCCACCAGTTCCTTGCCGGTTCCGCTTTCTCCATGAATCAAGACGGTGCTCGCCGTAGAAGCCACTGTACGAAGGGTGTGCTTCAGCTTTTCCATCGCCGGACTCGAGCCGATGATGTTGTCGAGCGAGTTGTGCGACGCGGCATCGCGACGCAGAGCAAAATTTTGTTTGCTCAGAGTCAGCTTTTCGAGCACGCGGCTGATCGCGAGCTTGATTTCATCGACCAGTCCCGGACTCTTGCGGATGTAATCGGATGCGCCTCCGGCTTTCACCGCTTGCACCGCAGCCTCGTAGTCATCAACAGCGGTAATCAGAATGACCGGCGAATCGGGCGAAACACGGTGTGCGTGGCGCAGCACTTCAATGCCATCGACGTTGGGCATCTTGATGTCGGTAATGATCAGATCGTAAAGATTGCCGTCAATCTTGTTCTTGGCGGCCTGGCCGGACTGCACGGTCTCCACGCGGTGGCCTTCGCGGCGCAGAGCAATGTCGAGCATTTCGCAGATGGAGCGCTCATCATCGCAAACCAGAATATTAGCCACGCTGCCTCCCTTCTGCCGCGGCAGCGGCGAGCGGCTTGGGAACAATGGACGGCACCGTGGGCGTGATCGGCGTCGGGATCACTGGCTCGTTATCGCTCTGCCGCTCCGCCTCCAAGCGCCGGAGCCTCAGAACAAAAGTAGTTCCCTGCCCCGGCTTGGAGCGCGCCCATACTTTGCCTTCATGCGCTTGCACGATCTGGTACACCACCGCCAGCCCCAATCCTGTGCCGCCTTCAAAGTTCGATTGAAATGGTTCAAAGATTTTTTCCGTCTGCTGCGGCGTCATGCCCGTTCCCGTATCCGCAAAACTGATCTGCCAATCGTCTTTGTGCTTTTCGAGTGAGACGCGCAGAGTACCGCCCTCGGGCATGGCGCGAACAGCATTCGAACCGAAGTTCCAGAAAACCTGTTTCATCCTGTCGGCATCGGCGAGCACGAAGGCGGACTCAGCATCAAACTTGCTTTCGATGACGATCCCGGTCTTCTCTGTGGTCATACGATTCCGCATTAGGGTCAGCATGTCGTCAAGCAAAGGCACGAGATCGGTTTTATCGAAACGATATTGCTTGCCCCGTGAGTAAGCCAGGAAGTCGGTGATGATGCTGTTCAGGCGCTGCGACTCTCGTGTGACGATATCGAGCAACTGGCGGTGCTCCGTGCTCAATTCCGGAATCCCTGAGAGCATAGTCACCGAGCCGGCGATGGATGTAAGCGGATTGCGAATTTCGTGGGCTATGGCGGCTGCCAGGCGCCCGACCGCAGCCAAACGATCCTGCATGCGCACTTCGCGCTCAAGCCGCCGAATCTCGGTGAGATCATCGAGGGCGTAGACATAACCCATCGATTCGTTTTCGCGCGAGTTCAAGGCCGCGACTCTTATGCGGAAGGTTTTACGAAAGGAATTTGCTGTGTCATAACGTACCTCCGCGTGCCCCTGCTGCTCTGCGGCCGGAAGTACATCCATGAACAATTTTTCGACCGGACGGCCCAGCAGCTGACCGGGACTACTCTCGAGAAGTCTTATGGCTGCGCTGTTGACGAGGGTGATGTGGCCGTCGAGGCCGGTCGTGATCAACCCGCTGCCAATCGACTGAATGATGTTCTCCTGTAGAATTTGCAGATTTTCCAGGTCGCCGCTGGCTTTTTTCAATTGCACCCGCGCCTGCCGCAACTTGGTGCTGAGCAAGCCGGCCAAATAGGCAACGGCAACATAGGCAAACAGATTGACGAAGATGATCGCCTGCAGCGTTTTCAAACCCGGATGGCTGGTGCAATAAGAGGTGACAACCTCGTAGTAGTTGAGTTCCAGCACTGCACCGTAAAGGATGAAAGCGAGCGCGGCGACCAAGTGGGCCCAGATTCGAGGCAGGAGGATGCTGGCAACAATGATGACGAGCGGATAAAGAAAGTTGAGAGAACTGTCCCATCCTCCCGTCTGGTGCACAACCAGGCTTACAAAAATCAGGTCGGTGAGAACCTGCAACGAAGCCTGCAACCGATGTTCGTGCCAGTAGGAGAGAAGTTTCGCGTAGAAAATCGAGATGATGAACCAGGCGCTGATCGTGGCGACGAAAAGACGAAGCGGAAGCGTCGAAGGCGCGAGATGCGCCACGGCCAGCTGAATGGCGAGCAGGAAGGTCAGGATCAATAACCGCACTTTGACCAGCCATGCCAGCCAAATCCGCTCGTCAAATGTCGATTGCATGAAGCAGCCAGGTTTCAGAGTTTCAAGGTTTCAGAGTTTCAAGGCACAGATGCAAGGTTTCAGAGTGTTCGGACAGGTTCTTCTGCAAACAACATTCACTCTTCGAAACTTTGAAACCTTGCGGCCTTGAAACTTGCGTTTATCCCGCCAATTTCGCGATCATGGCAAACAGGGGCATGTAGAGCGAAATCACAATGCCGCCGATGGTCACGCCCAGGACGCCAATGATGGCCGGCTCCAACATCGCCAGCATGTCTTTCGTGGCCGCATCCACTTCCTCTTCATAGAAGTCGGCTATCTTCTGTAACATGTTGTCCATGGCACCGGTGGCCTCGCCCACTCCGATCATTTGGGTCACCATGTTGGGAAATACGCCGCATTCTCTAAGCGGATCGACGATGGTGCGCCCTTCTTCGATGGCCTTGCGCACTTTCATCAGCGCTTCCTCCAGAACGGCATTGCCCGATGTCTTGGCCGTGATGGCGAGTCCTTCGAGAATTGGCACACCCGAAGTGATCAGCGTGCCCAGGGTTCGGGTGAAGCGGCCAACCGCGATCTTGCGCAACAGGGTTCCCACGATCGGCAATTTCAGCAGCATCTTGTCGAACATGTAGCGGCCGCGTGGATGCTTGCGAACCTGTTTGATCCCAAAAATAAGGCCCGCAACCGCCCCAAGGATGATCCACCAGAAACTCTGCACAAACGCGCTGAGTCCCATCACGATGCGGGTGGGTAGCGGAAGGTTAACACCCAATCCGGCGAACAAATTGGCGAAGATGGGCACAACGAATTTGAGCAGCGCGCCCACGATGAGAGTGGCGAGAGAGACAACCGCGACGGGATAAATGAGGGCCGACTTTACCGCCGCCTTCAACCTCACCGCTTTCTCCACGTAGGTAGCCAGGCGTTGCAGAATGATGTCCAGGATACCGCCCGTTTCTCCGGCCTCGATCATGTTGGTGGTGAGGTCGTCGAAGACGTTCGGATATTGGCGCATAGCATTGGCCAGCGTAGCGCCGCCTTCCACCGTGGTCCGCACTCCGTTCAGCGTCTTCTGGAAAGTCTGGCTCTCCTGGTTGGCCGCCAGAATTTCGAGGCACTGCACCAGCGGCAGGCCGGCGTCGATCATGACCGAGAACTGGCGAAAGAAGATCGCGATGTCCTTCACCTTCACTTTGCCCGAGCCGAAGGTCGGCAAAGAGAATTCCTTCCCCTTCTCCCGGATCGAACCGGGAGTAATGCGCTCGCGCCGCAACTGCTGTCCCAGCGAGTCCTTGTTCGGTGCCATCCGCTCCCCGGTTACCTTCTGTCCTGAAGCGTCTTTACCGGAAAATGTGAAGACTGGCATGTGGTTAATCTCCCCTCAACGTGTCGCTGACTGCTTTTCTTTCAATGCATACTCGGCTGAGCTGCTAACTCGCCGGCCTCTAAAATTAGTGCTTTGAAGTCGCTGCGCCGCGTGCCATAGAGGAAGCTGGCGCCGCACCCCGGTTCGCCAGAGTGGCGCCGCGGTTGATCATTTCCTGCAGTTCGTCCGGATTGCTGGAACGCTGTAACGCGGTTTCCAGCGAAATCTGTTTCTGCAGATAAGCCGTGGCCAAAGCCTGATTGAACGTCTGCATCCCAAACTTCTCCTGCCCGGATTGCATCGCAGAGTAGATCTGGTGGATCTTGTCTTCGCGGATCAGGTTGCGGACCGCTGGATTCGGAATCAAAATCTCCATCACCATCGCCCGGCCCTTGCCGTTGGTGGTGGGCACGAGGCTTTGGCAAAGTACGCCTTCCAGTACCAGAGAAAGCTGGGCGCGAATCTGTGGCTGCTGGTGAGCTGGGAAGACGTCGATGATACGGTTGATGGTGGACGTGGCCGAGTTGGTGTGCAACGTGCCGAAAGTCAGGTGGCCGGTTTCCGCGATGCGGAGCGCTGACTCAATCGTTTCCAGGTCGCGCATTTCGCCGATCAGCACAACGTCTGGATCCTCGCGAAGTGCGGCCCGCAGCGCGTCCGTAAAACTTTTTGTGTCGGCGTGCAGCTCACGCTGGTTGACCACGCAGTTCTTGTTCATGTGAACGAATTCGATCGGGTCTTCGATCGTGAGAATGTGATCGTGGCGCTCGCTGTTGATCTTATCGATCATCGCCGCCAGCGTGGTCGATTTGCCGGAACCAGTCGGGCCGGTCACCAGCACCAGGCCGCGCGGTTTGTCGCAGAGCTTGCTGACGGTTGCCGGCAGTCCGAGCTGGTTAAATGACTTAATCTCGAACGGAATCAAACGGAAAACGGCCGCCGTTGCTCCACGCTGATTGAACACATTGGCACGGAAGCGAGCGAGGCCCTTCAAGCCGAAGGAGAAGTCGAGTTCGAGGCTTTCCTCGAAGCGGTGCTTCTGCGAATCCGTCATGACGCTGTAGGCAAGCTGCTTCGTTTCCGCTGGCGTCATTTGCGGCAGGTCGAGCGGGGTCAGGTGCCCGTGGACGCGAATCTGCGGCGGCGAGTTGGTGGTGATGTGGAGATCGCTGCCTCCCATCTCCAGCATCCTCTTGAGCAAATCACTTAACGACAGTCCCATGATTCCAGTCCTTCCTTTTTTGTCCTCTAGTGAATGGTTTCGCGTGCCACTTCTTCCAAAGTGGTCATACCAGCCGCAACTTTGATCAGTCCGCTGCGGCGCAACGTGATCATGCCGCGCTCAATCGCCTTCTTCTTCAGTTCCACCGCCGATGCGCCCACCAGAACAAGTTCTCTGATCTCGTCATCCACTTCCATCACCTCGTACAAACCGCAGCGGCCTTTGTAGCCGGTGTTGTTGCAAACCGTGCAGCCTTTGCCCTTTTGGATCTTCACCGTCTTCGCTTCTTCCGGAGTAAAGCCTTCATCAATCAGTGCCGGCACCGGAACGTCCACCACCTCTGCGCACTCCTTGCAAATTCGGCGCACCAGGCGCTGTGCGCAGATCAGGTGAACGGAGGTTGCCACAAGGAATGGCTCGATGCCCATGTTCATCAAACGAGTAATGGTCTCGGGCGCACCGTTGGTATGCAATGTCGACAGAACTAGGTGTCCGGTTAGCGCGGCTTTGATCGCTATTTCAGCGGTTTCGAAGTCGCGGATTTCGCCGACGAGAATAATGTTCGGGTCTTGACGCAGGAACGATCGCAGCGCGGCCGCGAAATTGAGACCGATCTGCTCTTTCATCTGTACTTGATTGACGCCGCCCAACTGAAATTCGACCGGGTCTTCCGCGGTCATGATGTTGGTATCGGGTTGATTGAGGCGCGCGATCGACGAATAGAGCGTGTTGGTTTTGCCGGATCCGGTCGGGCCGGTAACCAGCACCATGCCGTACGGCTTTAGAATCGCTTTCTCGAACTTGACCAGCGACTCTGGTTCGAAACCGAGCTTGGTCATATCGAGCCGCAGATTTTCTTTATCGAGCAAGCGGAGCACAATCTTTTCGCCCCACAGCGTGGGCAGTGTGCTGACACGAAAGTCGAGCTGCTTCTTGCGCCCGCCAATGCTCATCTTCAGCATGATGCGGCCATCCTGCGGCAGTCGCTTTTCGCTGATGTCCAGCTTCGCCATGATTTTCAGGCGCGAGGTAATCGCGTCTTTCAGCTTGAGCGGCGGCGACATGATTGCCTGCAGCACGCCGTCAATGCGGAAGCGCACACGGAATTCCTTTTCATACGGCTCGATGTGGATGTCGCTGGCGCCTCGTTTCACTGCATCCGTGAGCACCAGGTTCACGAGTTTGACGACTGGAGCTTCGTCCGCAGCCTTTTCCAGCTGCGACAGCTCCATCTCTTGCTCTTCTGCCTGCAGTTCGACATCGCTTTCACTCATCTCCGACATCGACTGCATTACGGTTTCGAGATCCTCTTCTTTCTCCTTCGTGGCACCGTAGGCCTTATCGATTCCCTCGAGGATCGAGCTTTCCGAAGCCACGACCGGTTCAATGTTGAAGCCGGTCATGAACTTGATGTCGTCCATCGCAAAGACGTTCGTGGGATCGACCATGGCGATGGTGAGCGACGCGCCCACGCGGCTCAAGGGAAGAATCTGATATCGCTTCGCGGTTTCGAACGGGATCAGCTTGACGACTGCGGGATCGATTTCGAAATAAGAAAGGTTAATGGCGGGCACGCCATATTGGCGGGAGAGAAAGTTGGTGACGTCCTCATCCGTGAGGAAGCCGAGCTTCACCAAGGCAGAGCCCAAGCGGCAGTTCTGCTCTTTCTGGGCCTTGCTTGCCTTCTCCAACTGCTCTGGGGTAATGATCTTCTCTTTCACGAGAAGATCGCCCAGCCGTTGAGACATACGTTCTCCTATCCACTAAGCGAAACGATGCCCGGCAACAATACCGGCGTTGGCACAAGGCGCCACTTTGATGGGAGAAGAGCAGCGCTTTTGTGTTGACACAAATTGTCACAGTAAGTCGATTACCGTACCAGTTACCGTGGTACTTGGACTTGCCGTAATGATTAGCAAGCGCAATTCGCAATTACGAAACCCGCGCCAGTTACGCTTTTTCTGTGAAACGCCACACCCATAGGCCCGGGTACATGCACTTCGGTAAGCACGAGCAGCAACTTCGAAAGGTGGAATTTTATGCGGGTGTAGACTGACGGCTGTGCGTGAACGAGACACTGCTAACCTTGCAAATGACAAGGGTGAAAAAGAGATTCGAACCTACTATGGCGCCCTTTTCAGGGCCTGGGGACAGCAAAACTGGTGGCCCGCCCGCTCGCGTTTTGAAGTCATCGTGGGCGCGTTCTTGACCCAAAATACAGCCTGGACAAACGTTGAAAAGGCTTTAGCCAATCTTCGTTCAGCGCGTGTGCTCAGCGTGAGGGGAATACGCGGGCTAGCTCTTTCCAAGCTCGAGGAATTGATTCGTCCGTCCGGTTACTTCCGCCAAAAGGCTCAACGGCTCAAGAATTTCATCGAGTTTCTGGATGGCCGCTATGCAGGCTCCATCACGCGAATGTTCGGTTCTCCTACACCGCAATTGCGCGAGGAATTACTGGAACTCAATGGCGTAGGCGCCGAAACCGCCGATTCCATTTTGCTCTATGCTGGCAACCATCCGGTATTTGTCGTCGATGCTTACACGCGGCGGGTTCTGGCGCGTCACGCGATTTTGCCCGACACAGCATCGTATGAAGAGGTCCGAGGCTTATTCGAGCAGGGGCTCTCGCCCCTGTCGGAACCCGATGCACGCGCTCCGGAGCCCTCCACTCAGCATCTCGCCGCCGGTTTCACCGGAGCCTCACACCCACCATCGAAGATGAGCGCTGCCAAGCGCACGGCTCTGACGCAGATTTATAACGAAATGCATGGTCTGATTGTTGGTGTGGGCAAAAATTATTGCAAGAAGTCACAGGCTCTTTGTGACGGATGTCCTTTACAACCCTACTTGCCTCGTCTGAAGTGAGTCGAAACCGAAAGACATGGCAAAGATGAGAGTTTTCCCCTTCGCATTTGCATTCTTAATACTCGCTGGCGTTGCCTCGTCAGCGCAAGCGCCATCGCTGCGCCAGGCGGCACAGCAGGCAGGCTTGCTGATTGGTGCCGCAGTCCGTCCCGCTCAGCTGGCGGAAGCCGCGTATGCGTCCACGCTGGCACGCGAATTCAATATGGTGGAGGCGGAAGATGCCATGAAGTGGTGGGTGCTCCGCCCGGACGCGCGAACATATGACTTTCGCCAAGGCGATGAACTGGTTCGCTTTGCTCAGGCTAACGGAATGAAGGTCCGCGGCCATTGCCTCGTGTGGGGACGAAATAATCCGGACTGGCTGGTGCGTGGTCATTTCACTACTAAACAACTATCGCGGCTTCTTCACCAGCACATCCAGCGAGTCATGAGGCATTATGCCGGCGAGGTCTTTGCGTGGGACGTGGTCAACGAAGCTCTCGATGAGAACGGCAAGGTACGCGATTCGCTCTGGTACAACCAACCGGGCATAGGACTATCCACGCAAGCGACCAGTTACATTGAGCAGGCTTTTCGTTGGGCGCACAAAGCTGATCCCAAGGCGTTGCTGTTTTATAACGAGGCGGAAGGCGAAGGAATGGATCGCAAATCGGATGCGATTTACGCCATGGTTAAGGATTTTCGGCACCGCCGAGTGCCCATCGACGGCGTCGGTTTGCAGATGCACATTCCCGCCCTCGAGGCAGACGCTGCGGCGACCGAGGAGAACATCGCTCGGCTCACGGCTCTCGGCTTGCAAGTGCACATCACCGAGTTGGATGTTTCTGTGCCCCTTGACTCTCACGCCGGCGCTCGCGCTCAGGATCTGGCTCGCCAAGCTGAGGTCTATCGCGCCGTCGTTAGGGCTTGCCTGAATCGTCGAGGCTGCACCGCCATACAGACGTGGGGATTCACCGACAAATATTCATGGATCGGTTCTCACTCGAGGGGAGCAAGAGGGCAGGCTTTACCCTTTGATCGAATGTACCAGCCGAAAGCTGCCTACCGTGCCATGTTGCAAGCGATCTCAGAGGGGCGTGCGGTTGGCCGATAGCAGTGGCGCAAGAAATGCACAGTGGCAATCGATGCGCCCACGGGGGCTAAATCCCCGCGCGGATTCTTGAATGTTCTACACGGGCGCTTCCACGTGTCCAATCACGATCTGTTTCATTCCCCTCTTTCATGCATGTGCGAACATCTATAATGATTTTCGGCACGTTGTCAACGCGATCGCACTGTGCGCGCCACAAGCCTCAATGCCACAACTTGCTCAAGACCGGCCTTCCGCGAACTCCAATCGCAGGCGTGTGATTGTGTTGTCATCGATTGCGGTTTTTGTCTTGTTCGCCATTCTGGTTTCACAAACTGCTTTCAATCAGACAATCTTGCGTCCGGATACGAATCAGCAGGTCGTGGTCTTCTACGCCCTCTCGTTGTTTATCTCCATTCTCTTCGTAGCGCTGACGTTCGTGCTGGCCCGCAACCTCCTCAAGCTGTTTGCCGAGCGTCGACTGGGCGTTCTGGGCTCGAAATTTCGAACCCGCATGGTGGTGGGAGCGCTTCTCCTTTCATTCGTACCGGTCATGGTGATGTACTGGTTCGCCTACGGGCTCATGAACCGCTCGATCGATAAATGGTTTTCGACTCCGGTGGAGGAGGTTCGCGCCGACACCGACGCCATGGCGGCATTGCTCGCGGGCTACGCGGCGCAGAATGCGCGGGCGGAAGCGGCCGCGATTGCCAATGTGCCGGAGACGCAGCGCGCTTTTCGCGATCATGCATTCTCCGGCGCTCTTGAGGAATTTCGCAGGCACGAGCCGACCCTGCAAGGCGGTTTTGCCTTCGCGATCCAAAACGGAGTGGATGAAGCCAGCGTTGCTACACCTGATTCGTGGCAGGTGCTGAAAGAAAAGTTGCCGCTCGCCCAAGCTGCCGCTGGCCAACCCGCGCAGTTTAGTTGGGGGCAAACGGAGTTCACTCTGGGCAGCGCCCCAGTCGGAGCGGATGGTCTGATTCTCGTAGCCATGCCGCTGCCGCCGGAGTTTTCGCGGACGGTGAAGCAGATTGAAGCCAGCCAGCAACGCTATCTGCAACTCAGCCGCGAACGCCGGCACGTGCGTCAAACCTACATGGGACTTCTGTTGTTGCTCACAATGATGGTGCTGTTCGTGACGACATGGCTGGCGCTGTTTCTCTCGAAGCTCGTGACCCGCCCGGTGGCTGCTCTCGCTGAAGCGACTCAGGAAATCTCGCGCGGCCGCCTCGACTACCGAGTCGACGTGACGGCCGCCGATGAAATCGGAGATCTTGTGCGCTCCTTCAATCGCATGGCGGAGGAATTGGAGATCAGCCGGCGGCAGATCGAAGCCTCCAGCCGCGACGTGACCGCTGCCAACGCCGAACTCGAGCAGCGCGGCCGGCAAATGGAGACGATACTGGAAAGCATTCCAACCGGAGTACTCTCGCTCGATGCGAACCGCATCGTCACTCATGCTAACCAGGCGCTGCAACGCATGTTTCATCCGGAGGGTTACGTGCAAGGCCAGAGTGTGCTGCGCGGTGCGCGACTGGTGGATGTGTTTCCGCCGGAAGTGTCCGAGGATCTGGAACCGCTGTTGCGCCGCGCCGACCGCATGGGAATGACGACCAGCCAGATGGAGTTGCCGCTCGCGCGTACGTCCTTAAATGTCGCCGTCACGGTGGCGTCTTTGCATCGTCAGGATGAACGCGCGGGATACGTTGTCGTCTTCGAAGATCTTTCCGATCTGCTGAAAGCGCAGAAACAGGCGGCGTGGCGCGAGGTGGCGCGCCGGGTGGCGCATGAGATCAAGAATCCGCTCACGCCGATTGCGCTTTCCGCGGAACGCATTCAGCGGCATCTGGAGAGATCTGCGGTTCCCGACAAGGCTTCTGTAGAGGTGGTTCGTTCCTGCGCGGAAACGATCGCCGGCGCAGTCGAAACCGTGCGTCTGTTGGTGGACGAATTTTCCACGCTCGCGCGCTTTCCCGCCTCCAACCCGCACCCCGAGGATATCAACGAAATCGTGGAGAATGCGCTCTCCATGTTCAATGGCAGAATGGACGGCATCACTCTGCAGAAATCTCTCGCTCCACATTTACCGAAAGTATTAGCCGATGCTGAGGCCATTAAACGTGCCATCGCGAATCTGGTAGATAACGCAGCCGACGCTATGCAGGATTCTCTAGTGCGAGAGATCCAGATTTCTAGCTCGCTCGTCGCCAGCCGTGACGCGGTGGAGGTTACAGTCGCCGACACGGGACACGGCGTGACGCCGGAGCTAAAAGAAAAACTTTTTCTTCCTTATTTCTCCACGCGAAAACGTGGGACCGGTCTGGGCCTGGCAATTGTGAACCGCGTCATCGAAGAGCATCACGGCTCGATTCGGGTTGAGGAAAATCGTCCTATAGGTGCGCGTTTCATATTCGAATTACCAGTAGTCCCCGAGCCGGCTCTGGCCACATCGACGGCACAACATGCATAAGATTCTGGTGGTGGATGACGAAAAAGGCATTCGCGAATCGCTTGAGGGCGTGCTTGCAGATGAAGGTTACGAGGCAGCCTGCGTCAGCAGCGGCGAGGAATGCCTGAAACTTTTGCGCCGCGAGCATAGCTACGACGTTGTCCTGCTCGACATATGGCTTCCCGGCATCGATGGTCTCGAGGCCCTCGAAACAATCCGCGAGTTCGATAATCCGCCGGAGGTCATCATGATTTCCGGGCATGGCAACATTGAGACCGCCGTGCGCGCCACCAAACTCGGCGCCTTTGATTTTCTCGAAAAGCCGCTCTCGATCGACAAAACGCTGATACTCATCAAGAATGCGATCGAATCCAAGAAGCTGCGGCATGAAAATGTTGACCTGAAGAAGCAGTTGCATACAAAGAACGTCATCGTAGGCGACAGCATCCCCATGAAGGCGCTGCGCCAACAGATTGGGCTGATGGCGCCCACCAACGGCCGCGTTCTTATTTATGGAGAGTCCGGCACCGGAAAAGAACTTGTCGCCCACGCGATTCACGCTCAAAGCCTGCGCAAAGATGAAACTTTCGTCGAAGTAAACTGTGCCGCGATTCCCGAAGATCTGATCGAAAGCGAACTGTTCGGCCATCACAAAGGATCGTTTCCCGGAGCGACTTCTGAAAAGGAAGGCAAGTTTCAAAAGGCGAATGGCGGAACGCTGTTTCTGGATGAGGTGGGCGACATGAGCCTGAAGACGCAGTCGAAAGTGCTGCGCACGCTCGATGAACAGCGTGTTACGCCGCTGGGCAGCGATGAAACCATCACGGTTGACGCGCGCATCATCGCTTCGACGAACAAAGACCTGGAAGAGGAAATTTCCCGAGGCAATTTTCGCGAGGACTTGTTCTACCGGTTGAACGTGATCCCGTTTTTTGTTCCGCCGCTGCGAGATCGCAAAGAAGATATTCCTCTGTTTGCGCGCCATTTCCTGAAGGAGCTGGCAGCGACGTATGGACGTCGTCCGCGGGAAATCACCGACGATGCGATCGATGCGCTGATGCGCTATTCCTGGCCGGGCAATGTGCGCGAGTTGCGAAATGTGATCGAACGCATCGTGATCATGAATCCCATGATCGTAAAGCTGGATCGCAAGCACCTGCCTCCGCTGGTTTACCGCGAGGGTCATCGCCGTGCGCCGCGTGGCGAGTTTTCCACTTTGCACCAGGCGCGGGATGCCTATGAGCGCGACTTCATTCTTAAGAAGCTTGACGAGAATCACGGCAATGTTACCCGGGCCGCGGAAGTGCTCGGACTGGAACGCAGTCATCTCTACCGCAAAATGAAGACGCTGGGTATCGTGGCGAGAGAATAGCGTTGGACGCAGATAAAATTAGCGCTTCGTCATGCGGATTTCCGTGCCGTTCCTCTTGAACTCCACTTTGTCCATCAACTGATTGATCAGGAAAATTCCGCGGCCATGATTGGAATATAGATTTTCGCCGACTGTGCAGGCGGGAATCGATCCCAGAGAAAATCCGGTTCCAGGGTCGCGCACGATGATCAGAATTCCCCGCTCCTGATCGCTGCTCACCAGGCATTCCACAATCTTCGTCGGATCTTCTTTAGCGCCATGAATTACCGCGTTCGCCAAGGCTTCCTGCAGTGAGAGTTCGATCGCATCTTCCTTGCCTTCCACTCCGTTCATCTGGCGCACCACGCTCATCACCTGCTGCACAACGGGTTCGACCGCCATCCGGTCGGCGGCGAGCGTTACTCGCAAACGCAGATTCAGTTGGTCTGGATCGAAATCTTTCTCGGGAAGTGGTTGGTCGGGAAAATCGGCCGCTGGCATGTTTGGGCTCTTGGTCTGCGTTATGTCCTGAGGCGCATTGATTCTAATATAAAAGAACGGTACGACAGTCGAATAGCGGCACCAAAGACGGCCAAGCAAACCTCTGGAAAAATTCCCCTAGCCTTCCTTCGTGTCCTTTGTAGTTGATTTGGGACGCAGTACTGAGGCGCTTATTCATTCCTGCGGCTATGTCAGAAGTCTCCAAGTGCATTGCGCCGTCTCAACAGCTGTTCTTTGTGTTGTTTCCTGGTGCAATTGCATCCTCCGCGAGATGTTTCAACTGCCGCCTCCAATCGAGCTCTTCCACGAACCCACGCGACTCTCGCCAGTTTGGTTCAACCTTGACGTAGAGTCCAAGAAATACCTTCATTCGCAACATGCGTTCAATCTGCTGGCGCGCGGATGTGCCGATCTTCTTCAGCATCGCTCCTTTTTTGCCGATCAGAATTCCCTTCTGGCCTTCGCGTTCGCAATAAATGGTTGCAGAAACGCGTGTCAGCTTCGCGCCCTCTTCGAAACTATCCACGATCACCGTCGTGGCATAAGGAAGCTCTTTTTCGGTTTCGAATAGCACACGCTCACGAATGATCTCCGCCGCCATGAAGCGCGCAGGCTGATCCGTGATTTGATCTTCCGAGAAATAGGGCTTGCCCGCAGGTAGAGCGGCGATCACCTGTTTCAGAAGAAGATCCAGTCCATCCCGCTTCAAAGCTGAAATCGGAATGATCTCCTGAAAAGCGTGAAGCTTTTTATATTCGTCGATCAGTGGCAGCAGCTTGCCTTTGCCCCCTTTCAACAGATCGATCTTGTTGAGGATCAAATAAGTCTTGGTATCGGAGTTCTTCACCATCTGAATGGCGAACTCATCGCGCGGGTCGAACTTGCTGGTTGCGTCCATGATCAGCAGCATCAGATCGCAGCCTTCCATGGCTTCGCGCACTTCGACCATCATCTTGCGCCCGAGGGAGCTATCGGGTGTGTGCACGCCGGGGGTATCGACGAGAACGATTTGTGCGCCGTCCCGCCCTTTTCTTCGAGGAATGTTGAGGATGCCCTGAATGCGGTTCCGTGTGGTTTGCGGCTTGGGCGAGACGATCGCCAGCTTTTCTCCGACGAGAGCATTCAGCAAAGTAGACTTGCCGGCGTTCGGGCGGCCAAGGATGCAGACAAAACCGGAGCGGAATGGCATGTTCCGTTTATATCAGCTTCAACTGGCGGGGCTGTACCAGGCTGATGCGGACGCGCTCCACTTTGCGGTCGGTGGATTCAAGAACCTCGAAGCGTAGGCCATCCTCGTCTACCGTTTCGCCTTTTTGCGGAATGTGCCCCGCGAGTTCGCTGACCAGTCCCGCGATCGTTGCAGATTCTTTCCCCTCAGGCTTGGTTCCGAACAATTCCGCCAGGCGGTCTACATCCATGCGGCCGGAAACGATATAGGAATCGGAATTCTCTTTCACGATTTCAGGCTTGTCGTGTTCATCGCGAATCTCACCGACGATTTCTTCGACGAGATCTTCAATGGTTACGAGTCCTGCTACGCCGCCGTATTCGTCAACGACAATCGCCATGCGAATATTATTTTTCTGCATTTCGCGTAGAAGATCGCTGCCGAGTTTGCTCTCGGGGACGAAATAAACGTCGCGGCGCATTAAGCTTTCAAGCGTTCGAGTCGATGCTTCACTGTCTGGCAGCTGCAGCACATCTTGCGCGTAAACGATTCCCTTGATGTTGTGAATGCTGTCCTGGTAAACGGGGACGCGCGAATAGTGCTTCTCGCCGAGCAACTGGATGAAACGCTCCACTGTAGTGTCCACCGGCAGCGCAAACATGTCGGGGCGCGGCTTCATCGCCTCGCGGACCGTCTTTCCGCTGAACTCGACCACGGACTGGATCAGATCGCGGTCGCCTTCCTGAATGATGCCTTCTTCCTGTCCTGCTTCAATCAGGGCATCGACCGCCTCCGCTGCGCTCTCCGGTTCCTCGTGGGTGTTTTCACGGGTAAGCGACGCAACCGATTGCAAAAATCCCAGAACGATGGTCACTGGCAGTACTAGATAAATCAGCAGGTTTAGAAGCCATGTCCAGCGAATCAGCCATGCCCCGTTGGTGCGCGAAAAGAAAACGTACGGCAGAAATTGATTGAAGATGATGACGATCACGATCAAGCTGACGGCAGCTTGCGCGATTTCATAGGCATTCCACCGCTGGTCGCTGAAGAGTGCGAAGCCGACCAGCAGACCGATGGTCGCGGTGGTGAACTGCTTTAACACCGACATTGAGAGTGATGCGCGTGCCCGGCTAACGCGCACGTTGGGCTCGACCTTCTGCTCGAAAATGTCGATGTTGTCTTGAAAATCCCGGGAGAGGAATTTGCCGATCTCCTGGTAGACGCGGTCTACGTAGGATGCCAGCGCAAGAAGTGCCAGCAGCGGGAGCAGCGCGAGTGCTACGCCCCAGTTCATATGATTTTTCGCCTGGCCGAAGCGGCCGAGCCGTGCTTATGATTGACGGGCCGGCCGGAGCCTCGCGAGCGTTCGATTAAGCCTGTGTTCAAGTTGAGTTTCTGGCGCAGCCGAGACTCTGCCCGAGCCATCTCGCCATTATCCCGCTCGTGATCAAAGCCTGCCAGATGCAAGATGCCGTGCAGCACCAGAATCTTGACCTCTTCCGCGACCGAGTGCCCCAGATGAGCAGCATTCTCTCGGGCCATATCTAAGGATATCGCAAGCTCACCTGCCACGCGCCCCGGCCTCCGAATCGCCTCTGGAGATGGAAACGACAACACGTCTGTCGTCCTGTCTTTCCCGCGAAATCGCCGGTTCAGCGCGCGCAAATCCCCGCTGGTAGTCAACAAAACGTTCACCGTCTCCCGCAATCGCAGTTCATGTCTTGCGCGGCGCACAAAACGTTCCAGGGTAGATGCACTTAGTCCAGCGACTTTCTTTCGGAGGATTACCACCTTGCCCACGCTTGCTAGTTGCCCGATGCCTTGCGGGTATCGTCTTCAGTATCACTTGCATGAGCGGGTTTGACCGAAGAGCTTTCGGTACTTTTCCCGCCCGCGAGAAGAAGCATCTGCTGTTCCGCCACCTGGGTTTTGTGCTCGTCATAGGCGCGAATGATGCGCTGGACAAGGTGATGCCGCACCACATCCGACTCGTCAAAATGGACGAAGGTCAAGCCCTCGACTCGCTGCAGCACGTCTATGGCTTCGAGCAATCCGCTGCGGCGGGCGTTCGGAAGATCGATCTGGGTGATGTCGCCGGTAATCACGGCCTTTGAGTTGAAGCCCAGGCGGGTGACAAACATCTTCATCTGCTCGGAAGTCGTGTTCTGCGCTTCGTCGAGAATCACGAACGAATCGTTCAGCGTGCGCCCGCGCATGAACGCGATCGGCGCAATCTCAATCACGTTCTTCTCCAGATACCGATCCACCTTTTCCGGATCGAGCATGTCGTAGAGCGCGTCGTAAAGAGGACGCAAATAGGGATCGATCTTGTCCTGCAACGTGCCCGGCAGGAAGCCCAGCCGCTCGCCCGCCTCCACTGCAGGACGCGCCAGAATAATCCGGTTCACCCGTTTCGCCAGCAGCGCCGAAATTGCCATGGCGACTGCAAGGTAAGTCTTGCCCGTGCCTGCCGGACCGATGCCGAACACCATGTCATGCTTCTCGATGGCTTCTACATAGCGCCGCTGATTCATGCTCTTAGGCTGAACCATGCGCCTGCCAAGCGAGCGTTGGCGGCCGGCTTCGGCCAGCCCGCGCAAGGTCGCGTTCGGATCGGCGCTGAGCACGCGCAACATGCTGTTTAGATCGCCGTTGTTGAAGGTGAACCCCGAGCGCTGCAGGCTTTCGTAGTCGGCGAACACCTGCTCGGCGCGAGCGACGTCGCGCGGCGCGCCCTCGAGCTCGATGCCGTTCGAACGCAGGTTCACCGTAATGTTCAGGCCGTCCTCGAGAACGCGCACGTTTTCGTCGCGGGTGCCGAAGAAGGTCTCGATGTTGGGACTAATCCCGATGCTTTTCTTCATTCTCTTGGCAGATAGTGCGGGAACTTCGACCGTTCTAGTTGAAAACAGAAGCGGTTCAGGCAGTTCGCGGAAAAAACAGGATTTTGCTCAGAGACGGGGACAGCCGAAATCCTCATGCCCGGAGGGCAGGTCACAACCATTGCATAAAGCCTACCCCCGGTGGCGGCGGGAGTCAATGGCGAAGCGGAGGACGCTTGAAGCCTCTCAAGTTCAGCGAGCCCGTGATTGGCGGCAGTAAACACTCGCCAGGAGCCGCGTCAGCAGACTGCATTTGTTGCGCAAATTTTTGCCTACATGATCCCTCTGGATTCTCATGAAACCCGCGAAAATAAAGGAGAATCGGGAGATCACGAGTTCACGACGCCAGGCTGAAACGGCATCCTACCTGCTGTTTGGAGGTTAGGCAAGAACTCCCAGGAGGCTGTATGCGCACGTTTTCGCTTTCGACCCTAGTTTTATTGCTATCGCTCTTCGTCGCTCTGCAGACCGGTTTTGCTCAGGAACCGGCGCGCGGGTTCGCCGGCTATTGTCCGTATGGATGCGGTCCGTATCTACCGCTGATCACGACTCCCAGCGTGTCGTTTGAAACAGTTTCTCCCAACCCGGTCGGGGCGCGGAACGCGACAGCTGGGCTCGTTGCCGGGGCGACGAATTCCACTCTTTCCGAAGTTTCGGGCAACACAAGTTCGGTCTACACGGCTCCGGTGTGGTACTCGGGCGGCGGAATGCCGCTGGTAGCGCCCGCAGTAAACTCGCCAGTTGGCACCATGAGACCCGGACGTTTCGAGGCGATGCATCGCGAGCCTGAAGTCCACGAGCGGAAAGCCGAGCCTCAGGCCTGGACATATATCGCTTTCTCCGAGGGCGGCGCGCACACCCTGGAATCGGTAAGCGCGGCCACGGGCGTAAAGCCTGCCAAGCACAGCTACACGAACGAGGACGTGCAGCAGCAGAACGATAAGAACGGCTACGTCCATTACGACAGCAAGACGGAGAAGATTCAGTAGTCGCCAGTCGATGAACCCGTTATCGAACCCCACTTCTCGCAAGGACATGGAGAAGTGGGGCAGCCTTTTGTTCATTCTCGAATCGCATTCTTTCCTTGCCGCAAAACACTGAAAGTGCCTTCCTGGCCCCCACGTTGTAGAATGCCTGCGTCTTGGGGTTCAAAATCCAAAAACTGCGGTAAAAGGAGAAGTCGAGATGAGACGATCTCTTTTCGTGGTTGCAGTGGCAGTGGCGGTCATGGTGGCGTGGTCGCTGGGACGGGTCCAGGGGCAGAAAACTCACGAGAGAGTAATTTATGTTTCCTCCGCGAGCGCCGATTTCAAGCCGCTGCACACGGGCGTATCGGAGGCGGCGATCTGGGGCGATACAAATAAAGGCGCGCACGCTACCTTCACCAAGTTCGATCCCGGGCAGGACAACGGCATGCACACGCATACGAATGATGTATGGATCGTCGTGCTGAAGGGCGCTTATCTATATAAAGATGAGGCTGGCGAGAAGCGCGTCGGGCCTGGCGACTTTCTCCGCGTGCCCGGCGGCCACAAACACTGGAGCGGCGGCGATAAAAACGAAGGCGCGCTGTTTTATGAAGAGTCATCTGGGAAATTTGATCTGATTCCGGCGAAGTAGAAATCCCTCCGATTGAAGGCTCGACCCCACTTCTCCGCAGAGGACGCGGGAAGTGGGTCGCCGGTCCGGCATCAGGTTACTTTCGTTAGGAGTAATGGCCCGAACGAGCCATTTACCGATGTGCGGCTTCAGCTTAGTCTTGTGATTGAGCAGCACTTGGGGGAGGGCTGATCAACATACGTCCCACGACTCGAATGAGTCTGGGGCGTTTTGTTTTGCGCGCTAATTCCTGGCAGTCGGGTTAGTTGCCCTGTCATCCTGAGCGAAGTTGTCGGCCCCGAAGCGAGCGACAACGCAGTCGAAGGATCCCTAGCAAGCTGGACCGACGAAGACGTCGCGGGGAGTTCTCCCGCCGGGCGGCAAGCATGGGGCACCCGCCAGGGTGCTACAATTGCTCCCTGCAACCGACAGCCCAGCACATTCGTGACCCGGGCCGAATCTCATTTTCCCTTGCTGGTCTGCCAGAATCTCAAACGGAGAGGTGTCTTATGAAAAAGCTGCTATTGGCTGCGGTGCTGATGGCGTCAGCGACAGTGTTTGCCCAAAGCCCGTTCGATGGAACCTGGGTGGCAAAGCTTGACACCGTCAAGCTCCCCACCAAGCCCGAACAATACTCGTTGAGCAACAACATGTATGAGTGTCTGACCTGCGTTCCGAAGGTTTCGACAAAGGCTGACGGGACCGATCAGAAAGTCACAGGGCATCCTTATTACGACACCATTGCTGTGAACGTCGTAAATGCCAGTTCGGTCGAGATCATCGAAAAGAAAGACGGGAAGGTCATGTATACCGACAAGTCAACCGTCTCGGCCGACGGAAAAACCCTGAGCGACAAGTTCACGGATACGACCGGCACGCAGCCGGTGAGTGGAGAAGCGACCTACACGCGAGTGAAGCCAGGCGAAGCCGGTTCGCATGCCGTGTCGGGATCATGGCGCATTGAGAAGTACAACACTATCTCCAGCAACGGCCTTACCGTAACCTATCAGGGAACGGCGGACGGACTGAAGATGTCGGACCTGAACGGCAACAGCTACGACGCGAAGTTTGACGGCAAAGACTACCCGATCAACGGAGACCCGGGCCACACCATGGTTACGCTGAAGCGGATCGGAAAGGACACGATTGAGGAAACCAGCAAGCGGGACGGGAAGGTAGTTGGCGTCTCGCGGATGACAGTTTCTTCCGGCGGCAAGTCAATCCATGTTGACTACAGCGATAAGCTGCACGGAACCACAATGGCATATACGATGGGGAAGCAGTCGTAAGGCATCGTACGGCGCGGCCAGAGGGCTTGGTGCCTCCCGCGTCTCGTGGACAGCACGGGACGCGTGGAATCCCACTTCTCGCTAGTTGCTCTGTGATCCTGGAGTTGGCGGTCGCGAAGCGAGCGACAACGCAGTCGAAGGATCCCTGGCGAGCAGGGACTAACCAAGACGTCGCAGGGAGTTCTTCCCCAGTACGCTGGGAGCTGTGGTGGGAACTCCTTTCGGAGTTGGTGCCGCCGCAGACGGGTATCGGGTCCCTTCGACCAGCTCAGGGCAGGCTCTTGGACTACGCGGCTGCTTCGCATTCGCGAAGCAGTCGCTTCGCTCAGGATGACAGGACGTGGGCTGAATCGACAAAAGCCCAGAGGGATGGGACCGTGGAATCCCACCCTTGCCGCTTCAGGGTTTTCTGATCTTAAGCTGTGTATGGGCGGCAAGGATGGCCACCCCGCGTTGTTTCACTTCTCGCAAAGCACCCGGGAAGCGGGACACTCGGGCAACCAATTCGTTGCTTACCTCGCGTTGCCATTCTCCAGCAAACCGCGATCTTTCAGCATCGGCTCTATATTGGGTTCAGCTCCCCGCCAGGCTTTGTACATTTCTGGCAATTCCTCAGTATTACCCCTCGACAATACCATCTGTCGGAAGCGGTCACCGTTGGCGCGGGTCAAGCCGCCGTGGTCTTCAAACCATTGATAGGCATCGTCATCGAGCATCTCGCTCCATAAGTAGGCGTAATAGCCAGCGGCGTAGCCGTTGGCCCAGATGTGCAGGAAATAACTCGAGCGATAACGGGGCGGCACATAACCAATGGAGAGATGCGTCTTCCGCAACGCCTCGGCTTCAAAAGCATCGGCATCTTGTAGCGCCGCGCTCGCCGGGAGCGTGTGCCACTGCATGTCGAGTTCGGCGGCGGCCAGAATCTCCGTGAGCGCGTAACCCTGATTGAACGTTTTCGCCTTCTTGATTTTGGCGGCGAGTTCGGCCGGCATGGGTTCGACGGTTTTGTAATGTTTGGCATAGTGTTCGAAGACGGCTGGATAGCTGGCCCAATGCTCGTTGAACTGCGAGGGAAATTCAACAAAATCGCGCGGTACGGCGGGACCCGAAAGCGCGGGATATTTCGTGTTGGCGAAAATGCCATGTAGCCCATGGCCGAATTCGTGAAACATCGTAGTGACGTCGTCGAAGCTGAGCAGCGCGGCTTCTCCGGGAGCGGGTTTGGCGAAGTTGGCGACGTTGTAGACCACGGGCAGCGTGCCCAGAAGTTTGGACTGATTCACAAACTCGTCCATCCACGCGCCGCCGTTCTTGTTGTCCCGCTTGAAGTAATCGCAATAGAAGAGCGCCAGCGGCTTGCCGTCGGAGTCAGAGACTTCAAAAACTCGCACGTCCGGGTTGTAGACGGGGATATCTTTTCGCTCCTTGAAAGTCAGTCCGTAGAGCTGGTTGGCGGCATAGAAGACGCCATTCTGAAGAACGTTGTTGAGTTCAAAATAAGGTTTGATTTCGGCTTCGTTGAGGTCGTATTTCGCTTTGCGCACCTGCTCGGCGTAGAAGCTCCAGTCCCAGGGCTGGAGATTAAAGCCGCTGTTCTGGGAGTCGATCAGGGCCTGAATGTCGGCCGCTTCGCGGGCGGCGCGGGAGGTGGCGCCGGGAACGAGCGCATCCATAAACCTGAGCGCAGCTTCGGGCGTCTTGGCCATTTGATCTTCGAGCACCCATGCGGCATAAGTGGGAAAGCCGAGCAGTTTGGCTTTCTGGGCGCGAATCTGAGCGAGACGAACGATGGTGCTACGGGTGTCGTTGGCGTCGTTGCGCTCAGCCCGGTTCAATGAATTTTCGAAAATCGCCTGACGGGTGGGGCGCTGAGTCAGCTCCCCGAGAGTGGGTTGCTGCGTGGTATTTTGCAACGGGATTACGTAGCCTTCCACTTTGCGGTCCTTCGCGGCCTCGGCTGCACCGGCGATTTGGGCATCGGTCAATCCGGCGAGCGCGGCTTTGTCTTGCGTTACGTAAGCCCCTGCTTTGGCGGCTGCCAATAATTTGGTCGTGAATGCGTTCGACAGCGTCGAGTCTTCCTCATTGAGCTTCTTGACCGCCGCTTTATCGGCGTCGCTGAGGTTCGCTCCCGCGTGCACAAACTTCTTATATTGGATTTCGAGCAGCCGGAGCGACTCCGCGTCCAGATGGAGCGAATCGCGCTCCCGGTAAAGCTTGGCGACACGCTGAAAAAGTTTGGAGTCGAGGAAAATGTCGTCCTGCAACGCGGCTAACCGCGGAGCCTCGTAGTCCTGCACCTTCTGCAACTCCGGATTGAGGTTGGCGGCTGTGATGCCATTGAACACGAGCCACACGCGAGTGAACAATTCGCCCGATTTCTCCATGGCAACCATCGTGTTCTCGAAAGTTGGCGGCGCCGGATTGTCGGCGATGGCCCGAATTTCCTTGCGCTGTTGCTCCATGCCCGCGTCGATGGCGGGTTGGTAATCGCTGTCCTTGATCTTGTCAAAAGGGGGCGCCTGAAAGGGTAGAGTGCTGCCTGCATAGAAAGGATTCCTGGGGCCGAAATTTGAGCTGGGAGTCTGGGCTATAAGGACGCAAGTGCACAGCTGAAGTGCCACCGCGAGAAAAAATAATGTTAGGTAGATGGAATTTGTTTGTATGCGCCGCAGAGCTGGGCTCATAAGTATGGTCTCCCTCAAAGTTTCTGAATCGTGTGCAAGCAAAGGCTCGGCTCTCTTGCCGGAACTCTGCGATGAAAGAACCGATTCTAGTCTTGAACTCGACCGATTGCACACTCTGGGTTGAAACAGGAGCAACTGAAAAACCTCTTGCTGCCGGTTGACCTCCTCTCCCCTTTCGAAATTCGCGAAGCAGTCGCTTCGCTCAGGATGACAGGGCGTGGGCTGAATCGGCAAAAGCCCAGAGGGATGGGACCGTGGAATCCCACCCTTGCCGCTTCAGGGTTTTCTGGCTCCAGGCTGTGTATTGGCGGCAAGGATGCGGCACCCGGCGCATGATCGACTATCGCGCTTTACGCAGGGCGGCAGCGCGACGCTTGGCAAAATGCGCTTCGACCTTCTTGTGCGGGATGGCGGGGCGTGAATCGTTCAGCGCTTCTTGCACCTTGGCGCGGAACCAGGCATCGTGCGCAGCGGTGTCGGCGGTTAATGCGAACGGCAGTGCGCCTTCGTTGGCGGTCCGGGTCAACAGGATGCGCACCGCTTCCGAGACGGTGATCCCCAATTCTTCCAGCACCGCCGCCGCGCGCTCTTTCACTGCGGGATCGATGCGGGTTTGCACCAAGGCGTTTGCAGGCATGGGAAAGCTCCTTTTCTCATTGTACTTCAGGTGAATTACAACAAGATGGGACCGTGGAATCTCACCCTTGCCGCTCCAGGGTTTTCTGATCTGCGGATTGTGTATGGGCGGCAAGGACGGGGCACCCGGCACCCGCGCCCTAGCCTAAAATTCGCCAAGAATGTCCAGGTCGGACCGCAAGCGATTTGCGGGATACTCGCGCGAGTACTTTCGACTGCGAATCCCATCGCTACACTCGCGACTTCCTTCCTGCCAATAGCATCTAAACCTTGACAACATTCCACTCAGGTCTTAGCATGGACCTGTTGGCAATCATAAGTGCGTTGATTCCAAAGCACTTATTTGATTCTGGAAAGTTACGAGGAGACGATTTATGGCCAAGATTATTGGAATTGACCTTGGGACCACCAATTCTTGCGTGGCGGTGATGGAGGGCGGCGAGCCCAAAGTGATCGCTAATGAAGAAGGAGGGCGCACTACGCCTTCCGTGGTTGGTTTTACCAAGACTGGGGAGCGACTGGTGGGGCAGGTCGCGAAGCGGCAGGCCATCACCAATCCGGAAAACACGGTTTATTCGATTAAGCGCTTCATGGGGCGGCGCTTCAACGAAGTAACGGAAGAGATCAAGATGGTGCCCTATAAGGTGGTGCAGTCGGGCGACCACGTGGCCGTGCTGGCGCAGGGCAAGGAGTACACGCCTCCGCAGGTTTCGGCGCTGATCCTGCAGAAGCTGAAGAAGGCCGCGGAAGACTATCTCGGCGAGAAGGTGACCGAGGCGGTCATCACCGTGCCCGCGTATTTTAACGACGCGCAGCGGCAGGCGACCAAAGATGCCGGGCAGATTGCCGGCCTCGAAGTGAAGCGCATCATCAACGAGCCTACGGCGGCGGCGCTGGCCTACGGGCTCGACAAAGGCAAGGACGAGACCATTGCCGTTTACGACTTTGGCGGCGGCACGTTCGATATTTCGATTCTGGAAGTCGGCGGGGGCGTGATTGAAGTCAAAGCCACCAATGGCGACACGCACCTGGGCGGCGACAACCTCGACCAGCGCATTGTCGACTGGCTGATTGACGAATTCAAGAAGGATGAAGGACTCGACCTGCGCGGCAAGGGCAACGAGATGGCGTTGCAGCGTCTGCGCGACGCAGCGGAGCGGGCGAAGATCGAGCTTTCGACCACGATGGAGACCGAGATCAATCTGCCGTTCATCACGGCGGATGCGGCGGGTCCGAAGCACTTGGTGAAGAAGCTGACGCGGGCCAAGCTGGAAGGGATGGTGGAAGACATCATTCAGAAGTCGGTTGGGCCTTGCAAGCAGTGTATGAAGGATGCGGGCATCGACGCTTCTAAGATCAACGAAGTGGTGTTGGTCGGCGGGCAGACTCGTATGCCTCGCATTCAGCAGCTTGTAAAAGAGCTGTTCGGGCGCGAAGGCCACAAGGGAGTGAATCCTGATGAAGTTGTCGCAATTGGCGCGGCGATTCAGGGTGGCGTGCTTGGCGGCGAGGTTAAGGACTTGTTGCTGCTCGACGTGACTCCGCTGTCGCTTTCGATTGAGACTTTGGGCGGCGTGGCTACGCCGATGATTCCGCGCAACACGACGATTCCGACGAAGAAAACGGAAACGTTCTCGACCGCGGCCGACAATCAGACCTCGGTTGAGGTCCACGTGCTGCAGGGCGAGCGTCCCATGGCGGCGCAGAACCGGACTCTGGGCAAGTTCCACTTGACCGGAATTCCGACGGCTCCGCGCGGCGTGCCGCAGATTGAGGTGACGTTCGACATCGACGCCAACGGCATCCTGAACGTGACCGCGAAAGATACGGCCACGGGCAAGGACCAGAAGATTACGATCACGTCGTCTTCGGGACTGTCGAAGGAAGAGGTCGAGCGCATGGCCAAGGAAGCCGACGCGCACGCGGCCGAAGACAAGGCGGCGCGCGATTCGATCGAAGCCAAAAACCAGCTCGACAGCATGGTCTACAACATCGAGAAGATGCTGCGCGACTCAGGCGACAAGATCTCGGGCTCGGATCGCGGAGAGGTGGAAAACGCTCTGGCCGATGCCAAGAAGGCGCTGGAGTCGAATGACAAGGCGCAGATGGACAAGGCTCGCGAAACGCTGACCAAGGCCTCGCACAAGCTGGCCGAGGAGATGTACAAGGCAGCCCAGGCGAAGGGCGCACCGGCAGGAGCTGGTCCGGTGCCTGGAGCTGACGGCGGCCCGGGCACGAACGGAGCGTCGGGTCAGAAGAAGGACGAAGGCGTGATCGACGCTGAGTACGTGGACGTAGAGGACAAGAAGTAAGTTTGTCATCCTGAGCGTAGCAGGTGCTTCGCGCAGCGAAGCACCTGCGGAGTTGTCACTCGCCATCGCCGATGGCAACTTAGCTCAGGATCACAGGGTTTACATAGCTGAGGGGTGGGAAGAACATCATGGATTTCGAAGTCAACGGCAACACTTATTTCGTGGACCTCGCTGAGGATCGGGGATGGGAGGTTTTTGTTTCCACGCCGAATGGAGCGCGGGCGATTCCTGTATACGATGACCAGCTGGACACCGACGACGATCTGACCGTCGTCGTGCAAGATGAGAGAAAACGAAAGATCCTGAACTGAGCACTATTCTGTAAGTTTCGTTTCGAACTGCCACATGGCAAATACCCCCAAGAAAGATTATTACGAGATTCTCGGCGTAAAGAAGACCGCCTCGGCGGATGAGATTCGCAAGGCGTTTCGCAAGCTGGCGCGCAAGTACCATCCCGACGTCAATCCCGGAGACAAGGCGGCGGAGGAAAAGTTCAAGGCGCTCTCTGAGGCGAACGACGTTCTCAGCGATGCCAAGAAGCGCAAGATTTACGACCAGGTCGGCTTCTACTCGGACAATATCGATCCGGCGGCGGCCGAGGCTTATGCGCGCGGCGGGGCTACGGGTGCGGGAGGGTTCGGAGGTTTTCCGGGCGGCGAAACGGGTCAGGCCGGCGGGCAGGGCGCTCATTTCGATTTTGGCGGATTCGACTTTTCGGATCTGATGGATCAGGCGAACCGCAGTCGACGATCGGGAACTTCCGGAGGGGGCGGCGGATTTCGCGATATTTTCTCCGGAATGTTCGGCGGCGGGCGCGGGGCAGCAACGCACGAGGCCGGACCGGAGCCGGGCACAGACCTCGAGTATCAGGTGAACGTGCCGTTCTGGACCGCGATTCGCGGCGGCGTGATGCGGCTGAACGTGACGCGGCAGGATATTTGCGCGAATTGCCACGGTCTGGGTTATATCGAGGCGCCGGGAAAGTGCGCCGAGTGCAACGGCACCGGCCAGGTGACGCAGACCGGGGGGCGGATGAAGTTCAACGTGCCGTGTCCCGACTGCCAGGGGACGGGGAAAAACATTTCGACGTGCCCGGTATGCCACGGCGAAGGCACAGTCAGCCGGACCGAGTCGCTGGAAGTTCGAATCAAGGCCGGGACGCGCGATGGCCAGCGCATTCGCTTGGCGGGCAAGGGCAATGCCGGAGCTCGCGGCGGCGCGCCTGGCGATTTGTATGTGATCATCCGGATCGGCGAGCATCCGGTATTCCACCGCGATGGCGACAACATTTACCTCACGGTTCCGGTGACCGCCAGTGAGGCAGCGCTCGGAGCCAAAGTGGAAGTGCCAACGATCGACGGTCGTGCTGAACTGAAGATTCCCCCCGGAACTCAGTCGGGACAGAAGCTGCGCCTGCGCGAGAAAGGCGTTCTTTCGGCCACGAAGGAAGGCCTGCGCGGTGACGAGATCGTCGAGATCACAGTAAAAGTCCCCATGCCGCGCGATGAGCGCACGAAAGAACTGCTGCGGGAGCTGGCCAAGCTGAATCCCGAAGACCCGCGGGCAGAGCTGTGGGCGAAGATTTAGCTTCCTCCCAACCAACAAGGTCCTCCCTGGTGCACCTGTGCTGCATTGTGTTTCGCCACTTTTCTTAATAGTTGACTTAGTCAACTATATGTGAAACGATTGGGTATGCTGAATGCCGCCGTTGATTCAGCCCTCGAAGCGGCTGTTTCCGCAGTCCGCGGTTTCAACCGGTTCTACACCCGCCAGATTGGCGTTTTGAACGAGCATCTCCTGGAGAGCGAGTTCTCGCTAACCGAGGCGCGGGTCCTTTATGAGCTGGCCCAACGGGACGGGCTTACCGCCGCTGAACTCTGCAAAGAGCTGGCGCTCGATCCCGGGTACCTCAGCCGCATGCTTCGCGATTTCGAGAAACAGGAATTGCTGAAGCGAAATGAGTCGGAAAGCGATGCGCGGCAAAGTCTCTTGTCGCTGACGGCAAAGGGACGGAAGGCGTTCGCTCCGCTGGATGTACGCTCGCGCGAGCAGGTCGGCGGCATCTTGGGCAAGCTTTCCCCGTCGCGGCAGAAACGACTCTTGGATGCTATGCACGCAATCGAGGAGCAGCTCGGCGCAAAACCGCAGCTGGGGGCGCCTTACCTGCTTCGCTCTTACCGGCCCGGCGACATGGGATGGGTCGTACACCGCCACGGCGTTTTGTATTCCCAGGAATACGGTTACGACGAGCGCTTCGAGGCTCTGGTGGCGGAGATCGTGGCCGACTTTGTGCAGAACTTCGATCCCAAACGCGATGGCTGCTGGATGGCTGAGAAAGACGGTGAGGTTGTCGGCTCTATCTTCTTGGTGAAGAAATCGAAGACCGCTGCCAAGCTGAGGCTGCTCCTGGTCGAACCCTCGGCCCGAGGGTTAGGCATCGGCAAGCGGCTGATCGAAGAGTGCGTGCGCTTCGCGCGGCAGGCCGGATACAAGAAGATCGTGTTGTGGACGCAGAGTGAACTTCACGCCGCGCGACATCTATATGAGCAGGCTGGATTCAAATTGAGTGGCGAGAAGCGGCACGACAGTTGGGGCCGCGAAGGATTGGTCGCGGAAACTTGGGAGTTGAAGCTATAGCGCCGGAGACCGGCCTCTCCACTTCTCGCAAAAGAAGCGAGAAGTGGGGCACCCAATTTCACCACACTCGATACGTGGTACTCGAAACGCGGCAGTCGAAACTCGTTACGTCCGTACCTGACCTCTTCCAAAAAACTTTCCGAAAATTTCACATTTTTCTTGCATCCTCCGGAAATTCCCGTAATCTCACACTTGCGAACTAACTCCAGCGGAATTTCCGGAATCTAAACAACCGGAAAGCTCGAGCAACGCTAAGCATCACCAGCCCGCTGCGGAGTAGCTGAGAGTGAGTCGCTCGAGGAGGAAGCCATCGAAATTGGCAACCGCTAGCACCCTTCAACGAGAAAATCCCCAACCCCTCGCCGCCGTACCCAATCGGAAACAATTCGTCCGGCTCACCTTGTGGCCTCTGGTCGCCGCCACCTTCTTTATGGTGTCAGGCGGAACCTATGGCACCGAGGATATCGTTCATGGGGCCGGTTACGGGCGGGCGATCCTTATTCTTCTGCTGACGCCGCTGCTCTGGAGCCTGCCCACCGCGTTCATGATCGGCGAGCTTTCGAGCGCACTGCCCTTCGAAGGCGGCTATTACGCTTGGGTGCGCCGCGCCATGGGCAACTTCTGGGGATTTCAAGAAGCCTGGCTCTCGCTGGTTGCCTCGATTTTCGATATGGCGATCTACCCGACTCTGTTCGTCGCCTACCTCACGCGCATGTTCCCCTGGTTCCAGGTGAACAATCGCGGGTGGTGGGTCGCACTGGCCGTGGTGGTCCTCTGCGCGCTTTTGAATATTGCGGGAGTGAAGGTTGTTTCCCTGACCTCGCTCTGGCTATTCTTCGCGCTGTCGGCGCCCTTTGTGGCGATTGTTTTGTTGGCTCCGTTCAAGCTCGGAGCGCTGGCGAACGCGGTGACCAAGCCGACGACTTCGAATGTCGACATCCTCGGCGGCTTGCTGATCTGCATGTGGAACTACATGGGCTGGGACAACGCCTCGACCATCGCGACGGAAGTCGAGAAGCCGCAGCGGACTTATCCGCGGGCGATGCTGGTCGCGGTGGGGATTGTTGCACTGAGCTATGTTTTGCCATTCGCCGCGATGTGGGCGACCGGACTTAAAGCTAACGCTTGGGAGACTGGTTCTTGGGCTGATATCGCTGGATTACTTGGCGGTCCGTTGCTCCGCGTGGGCGTGGTTCTCGGCGGAATGATCAGCGCCTTCGGCATGTTCAACGCACTGGTGATGAGTTACTCGCGCCTGCCGCTGGCCATGGCGCAAGACGGCATGTTGCCGGCGGTGTTCGGCAAGCTGCAGAACAAATCGCGGGCACCGTGGGTCGCCATCGTTGCGCTGGCGATCGGCTGGGCCATGTGCCTAGGCCTCGGCTTCGCCCGGCTGGTCACGCTCGATATTCTTCTCTATGGGGCGAGCTTGCTGCTCGAATTCGTGGCGCTCGCGGTTCTGCGTTTCCGTGAGCCACAACTGCCGCGTCCGTTCCGGGTTCCCGGCGGCCTGCTCGGTGCGATTGCCATCGGCATTCCGCCGGTTTTGCTGCTAGGCTTCTCAGTCATTCGCAGCGAGCATGAATCGGTCCTTGGCATGAGTTCTTTCGCCTTCGGCATGATTCTCATCGCCGCAGGCTTCGTCGCTTACGCCTTCAATCATCTGCTAAAGCCGGCCGGCTGGGCCGCGATTCACGAGGAAAAGCCTCAGCCTGCGGCTTGATGGTTACGTGATCTGACAAAAGAGGACCGGTTCGCCGGTCCTTATTCCTTTCACGATCTCCCGAAGCGCTGGAAACCCAGACCCATTACTGAAGTCAGCTAAGACTCCCCCGGAATCTCCATTTACAATGGATCATTCTTATTCGAGCCGGGGCCTGGCAACATTAGTATCTCCGCTCGGCGGCCGCCAATATGCAAAACACGATTCTCGTCACCGGCGGAGCAGGATTTATCGGGTCGAATTTCGTCCTGCGCTGGATCGAGCGCGAAGCCGGCGTCCTTATCAATCTCGATAAGCTGACCTATGCCGGAAATCTGCAGAATCTAACGGTCGTGGCCGGCAACCCGCGCTACGAATTCGTACAAGGCGACATCGGCGACCGCGATCTGGTCCGCAACATCCTTGAGCGGCGCCAGCCGCGCGCCATCGTTCACTTCGCCGCCGAAAGCCACGTCGACCGCTCCATCCTCGGGCCGGACGATTTTATTCGTACCAACATCGACGGAACTTTCGCGCTGTTAGAAGTTACGCGGGCGTATTGGAACAGTCTCCACGAAGCCGACAAGACGGATTTCCGTTTTCTGCACGTTTCAACCGACGAAGTCTACGGTTCGCTCGGACTCGACGATCCGCCGTTTTCCGAAACCACTCCGTACGCCCCGAATAGCCCCTACGCGGCGTCGAAAGCGTCCTCGGACCATCTGGTCCGCGCCTACCATCACACCTACGGCTTGCCCACGCTGACAACAAACTGCTCCAACAACTACGGCCGCTTTCAATTCCCCGAAAAACTGATCCCTCTGATGATTCTCAATGCGCTCAACGGCAAGCCGCTCCCGGTCTATGGAGACGGCCTGAACGTACGCGACTGGCTTTACGTTGAGGACCACTGTGAGGCAATCGCTACGGTCCTCAAGCAGGGCAAGACTGGCGAAACTTACAACATCGGCGGTTGGAACGAAAAAAAGAACATCGACATCGTGCACCTGATCTGCGACATTGTCGACGAGGTTGCCGGGCCGCGCGAGTCGTTCCGCCGGAATTTAGTAACATTCGTGAAGGACCGCCCCGGGCATGACCGCCGCTACGCGATGGATGCGAGGAAAATCGAACGGGAGCTTGGCTGGCGCCCGAAAGAAACGTTCGAGACGGGAATTCGCAAGACGGTGCGGTGGTATCTAGACAATGAGGAATGGGTGCGGGGCGTGACGACAGGCAATTATCGCAAGTGGATTGAAACTCAGTATTCTTCTTGAACTACCTGCATTGGTCACTAATTCCGAATGAACGAGCACACAACCTACAAAGGAATCATACTGGCTGGTGGCTCAGGCACACGCCTGTATCCGATAACCCACGCCATGGGCAAGAGCCTGCTTCCGGTTTACAACAAGCCCATGATCTATTACCCGCTGTGCACGCTGATGCTGGCGGGAATTCGTGAAATTCTGATCATCACGACGCCGGATGATGTGAAGAAATTCGAGGCGCTGCTGGGAGACGGGAATCAATATGGGATACGCCTGCAATATAAGGTACAGCCGAAACCGGAAGGAATCGCGCAGGCTTTCTTACTGGGAGAAACTTTTCTCGGCGGATCGCCTTGCACACTAGTGTTGGGCGACAATATTTTTTACGGCCACGATCTGGCCAAAGATCTGCGCGAAGCCTCGAGCAAGCCGCGAGGGGCACGAGTCTTCGCATACCCGGTGCACGATCCCGAGCGCTACGGCGTAGTCGAGTTTGATGGGAAAGGAAAAGCTCTCAGCATCGAGGAGAAGCCCGCACGCCCGAAATCGCGCTACGCGGTCACGGGATTGTACTTTTACGATGATCAGGTGGTGAGCATCGCCAAGTCGCTGAAGCCGAGCGCGCGCGGCGAGTTGGAAATTACCGACGTCAACAAGGCCTACCTCAAACGCGGCCAATTAGAAGTTGTCGTGATGGGCCGCGGCATGGCGTGGCTGGACACGGGAACGCACGAGTCTTTGATGGATGCTTCTCTTTACATTCAAGCGATTGAAAAGCGGCAGGGACTGATGGTGGCCTGCCCGGAGGAAATTGCCTACCGCTCGGGGTATATCACCGCGGGGCAAGTGGAAGAAATCGGCAACTCGATGAAGAACAACAGCTACGGAGCCTACCTGCTGCAACTGTTACGCGAAAAGGTATTCTGATGAGTGGACTGCACGCCAGCCCCGTGGTGGCACAACTGAAGAAAATCCCGACCTCGCTCGATGGAGTTTTTATTCTCGAGCCGCGCGTTTTCCGCGATGATCGCGGATTTTTTCTCGAAAGCTACAGCCGCCGTTCTATGGCGGAAGCCGGGATTCTGGACGAATTCGTGCAGGACAATCATTCTTATTCTTCACGCAACGTGCTTCGCGGCCTGCACTATCAGATACAAAATCCGCAGGGAAAGCTGGTGCGAGTTGCTGCGGGCGAAATTCTTGATGTCGCGGTTGATCTGCGAAGAAGCTCGCCTTCTTTTGGCCGCTGGGAAGCGGTGCGGCTATCCGGCGAGAACTTTCGCATGTTATGGATTCCTGTCGGTTTCGCGCACGGCTTCCGGGTTCTATCGGAAAAAGCTCACGTCCTCTATAAAGCGACCGACTTCTACACTCCAGAACACGAGCGAACTCTGGCCTGGAATGATCCTCAACTCAAAATCAATTGGGAACTCGACGCGGAGCCAATCGTCTCTGGGAAAGATCAAAAAGGAGTCGCTCTTGCCGAAGCGGAAGTGTTCGAATAACCCTTCATGCGGGTAATGATCATTGGTGGTTCCGGGATCCTCGGGCAGGAGCTTGTCCGGGAGTGGAGCAATGCCGATGTAGTCGCGCCCACTTCGCACGAGGTCGACATTCGTAATGCAGAAAGTCTGCGCGAGGCAGTGCGGAGACATAAACCGGAATGGATCGTTCTGACGGCCGCCTATACCGACGTGGATGGCTGCGAGACTAATGTCGAGCATGCATTTGCAATAAACCGCGATGGGCCGCTAAACGTTGCTCAAGCCGCAAGAGAAAATGGAGCGCGGCTATTATTCATCAGCTCCGATTATGTCTTCGACGGAACGAAGGCAACCCCCTACGAAATAGACGATCCACGCAACCCGCAGAGCGTTTATGGGCGAACCAAGACCGAGGCTGAAGTGAAGCTTCTTGAGTTGATGCCCGAGTGTTGCATCGTCCGAACCTCGTGGCTGTTTGGAATCGGCGGCAAATGTTTCCCGGATACGATTCTGAAGCTGGCTGCAAGCCGTCCGGCGCTCGACGTTGTGAACGATCAGCGCGGCTGCCCCACGTACGCTGCTGATTTGGCAAAGGCAATTGTTCAGCTTTGCGAGAAAAACGCTCGCGGAATCGTGCACGTGACGAACGCTGACGATTGCACGTGGTTTGAATTTGCTCAGGACATCGTGAGCAGCGCTGGACTTGCTACCGCAGTACGCCCTGTAAGCAGTGACCAGTTCCCGCGGCCTGCACGTCGGCCCGCATATTCAGTATTGTCGCCGGACAGCCTCCACGCGTTCGGAATCGAAATGCCGTCCTGGCAGGATGCGTTGGGCCGTTATCTGAAGCAGCGTCGAGGCTAACTGGAGCCCCGCGCATTGCCTCATTTCCGGCCGTCCTGCTACGATTGGCAAAGCCCGCCGGGGATTGCGTGAAAATCATTCAAAACTACATCGACGGCCGATTTGTGGGCGGCAAGCAGGAGTTCGCGGATGTGAATCCGGCGGACGGGAGTTTGATCGGGCAAGTTACTGCGGCCGATGAAGGTCAGGTTGGCGAGGCGGTTTCTGCTGCACGACGCGCGCTCTCCGGAGAATGGGGGCGCATCGGAGTTCGTGAGCGCGCGGCCCGATTGCATAGAATCGCAGACGCCATCGAACAACGGTTTGACTGCTTCGTTCATGCCGAAGTGGCTGACACCGGCAAGCCAATCTCCCTGGCTTCCAAGCTTGACGTTCCTCGCGCCGCGGCGAACTTCCGAATTTTCGCCGACCTGGTGAAAATGGCTGGGCTGGAGTCGTTCCAGACCGAAACTCCAGATGGCGCAGGAGCTCTGAACTACGCTGTACGAAAACCGCTGGGAGTCGTAGGTACTATCACCCCTTGGAACCTACCGCTGCTTTTGCTCACATGGAAAGTCGCGCCCGCTCTGGCTTGCGGGAATACGGTTGTTGTCAAGCCTTCCGAAGAGACTCCCGCCACGGCCACGCTTCTCGCCGAGGCAATGCAGGATGCAGGCATTCCGAATGGAGTTTATAACGTGGTTCATGGCTTCGGTCCAGGAGCAGCGGGAGAATTTCTGACTCGAAATCCAGATGTGGATGCGATCACGTTTACCGGCGAGTCGAGAACTGGGGCTGCGATTATGAGAGCCGTTGCGCCCTCGGTGAAGCCAGTTTCGTTTGAATTAGGAGGAAAGAATGCAGCCATTATCTTCGCCGATTGCGACTTTGAAGAAGCAGTGAAAGGCTTGGCCGAGGCTGTGTTTCTTAACACCGGACAAGTATGTTTGTGCGCCGAGCGAGTTTACGTCGAGCACAAGGTTTTCGACCAGCTCGTGGATGCACTGAAAACAAAAGCTGAGAACTTGCGGCCCGGCTGGCCCCATGATTCAGCGACTGACTTTGGGCCGCTGATCTCGGCCCAGCATCGCGAGAAGGTTCTTTCTTATTATCAACTGGCGCGCGAAGAAGGAGCGACAGTCGTGACCGGCGGAGGAGTTCCGGAGTTCGGCGACGATCGCGACCATGGTTTCTATGTGCAGCCAACCATCTTCACTGGGCTGCGTGAGCCGGCACGCTGTGTGAAGGAGGAAATTTTTGGTCCAGTGTGCCACGTCGCTCCATTCGATTCAGAAGAGGAAGCCGTTGCCATGGCGAACGACACGGAGTATGGGCTGGCCGCCTCTATCTGGACCAGCAGCCTGAAGCGCGGCCATCGTGTCGCGCAGCAGATGAATGTGGGCATTACCTGGGTGAATTGCTGGTTCTTGCGCGATCTGCGAACTCCGTTCGGTGGCGCAGGGCTTTCGGGAATTGGTCGTGAAGGCGGCATACATTCTCTGAATTTTTATTCTGAGCTGAATAACATTTGCATTCGGCTGTAGCTGTCAGCATCAGCATAGATGAGCGAGACGGAAAGCAAAGTAGTTGAGGGGAAAGCGATTCCTCGCGGGAAATATCCGCATCTCAAGCGGGCTGGTGATTTTTTGTTTGTCTCGGGCACGAGTGCTCGACGTTCGGACAACACGGTCGCGGGCGCAGAGGTCGATTCTCTCGGCACGACCCGGCTTGATATTCGCGCGCAAACTCGCGCGGTGATCGAGAACATTCGCGATATTTTACAAAGCGATGGGGCGCAACTCGGAGATGTGGTTGAAATTTCCACTTACCTTGTGAACATGAACGATTTTGGTGGATATAACGAGGTCTACGGTGAGTTCTTTGGATACGACGGGCCGGCGAGAACTACCGTAGCCGTGCATCAGTTGCCGCATCCGCACCTGCTGATTGAAATGCGCGCAACCGCTTACAAGCCACGGAAATAGGAGAAGAGATGGCGTCCATAAAGAATCTGAAAGCCTTTAACTTTCAGAAGTGGATTGAGGAGAACAAAGACAAGCTAAAACCTCCCGTAGGCAACGCGCAAGTTTGGGAGGATGGCGAGATGATGGTAACCGTAGTGGGCGGACCGAATCAGCGGCGCGATTACCACGACGATCCCACCGAGGAATTTTTCTATCAGTTGAAGGGCAACATCTCTCTGCGCGTAATGGAAGCGCCGGGCAAGCCGCCGGTGGAGATACCGATCAAAGAGGGAGAGATTTTTCTTTTGCCCAAACACATGCGCCACTCACCGCAGCGGCCTGCCGATACGATTGGCATAGTAATCGAAGTGCCGCGCCCCGAGGGCTCTTTGGATGCATTTGAATGGTACTGCCCCAATTGTCATCAGTTGGTTTATCGCGCGGAAGTTAAACTGAAGAGTATCGTCAAAGATCTGCCGCCTTTGTTCGAACAGTTCCACGGCAGCGAAGAACGGCGCAAGTGCAAGCACTGCGGCACGGTTCATCCCGGCAAGTAAAACATGCAAGTCATCGATATTCACAATCATTTTTTCCCCAGCTCGTGGCCGGACCTTGCCGCGCGCTATGGCACGCCCGACTGGCCATGGATTAAACACACCGAGCCGGGAAAAGCCGACATTATGGTGGGCGAGCGATTCTTCCGCCATATTTATTCAGCCTGCTGGGATCCGGAGGTCCGTCTGCAGGAAATGGATCGCGATGGCGTTGACCTGCAGATCATTTCTGCGACGCCGGTGCTATTCGCGTACGAACGGCCCGCTGAGCACGCACTCGATTGCGCGCAACTATTCAACGATGCCGCGCTCGAGCTTTGCAGCCGCGGAAAAAGAAGACTGAAGTCGCTGTGCCAAGTTCCTCTGCAGAATATCGACGCCGCGTGTAAAGAGCTCAGCCGATGCATGAAAGCTGGGCACCTGGGCGTGCAGATTGGCAATCACGTCGGAGTCAAAAATCTGGATGATGCGGGCGTTGTGACATTTCTGCATCATTGCGCGGATGAAGGCGCAGCGGTGCTCGTGCATCCGTGGGATCTATTCGCCCAGGAGCGCATGCCGAAATACATGATGCCCTGGACCGTCGGCATGCCGGCCGAGACCCAATTGTCGATCGTGGCTCTGATCTTAAGCGGGGCGTTTGATCGATTGCCGAATGCGCTGCGCATTTGCTTTGCGCACGGCGGGGGAAGTTTTCCATTCTTGCTGGGCCGCTTGGAAAACGCCTGGCACCATCATCCGGTGGCGCGTGGCGAATGCCAACATCCGCCGAGCTATTACCTCAATCGTTTTTATGCCGACTCTGCGGTGTTCGATCAGCGGGCTTTGCAGCTTCTCGTGGGAACGATGGGGGCGGAGCGAGTGATGCTCGGCTCCGATTATCCGTTTCCGTTGGGCGAAGAATGTGTCGGATCACTTGTTCGGCAGAGCAGTCTTCCGCCGTACACGAAAAACAAGATTCTGGGCGAAAATGCGCTGAGATTTCTCGGATTGAAGACTCATGCAAGCCAGCAGTCAAATGTGCAGCCCGAGATTTCCGTGGAGTCTTCGCCAGTCGAGCCTCATGCCGGCCAGCTTACGTACAGTTCGTACCTTAGAGTTTCAGAGTTGCTGGAGTTACAGCAGCCACAGTCTTCGCCAACACACCACGACGAGATGCTCTTCATCATCGTGCATCAGACGTATGAACTCTGGTTCAAAGAACTGCTGCACGATCTCGACGCTGTGGTGGCGAATTTGCAGAAGGCTGCGGACGCCCCTGCTTCGCACGACGCAGTCTATGAAGCCGCGCGCCTGTTACGGCGCTGCACGGAGATTACGCGCGTATTGGTGGAACAGTTCACCATTCTCGAAACCATGCTGCCCACGCACTTCATGGCCTTTCGAGGGTTGCTGGAGCCGGCCAGCGGATTTCAGTCGGAACAATTTCGCGAGATCGAATTTTTGTGCGGATTGAAGGACGAGAAGATGCTGCGCTATCACAGGCCCACGCCCGAAGCATATGCGCGCCTACAACGTCGGCTGGAGGAGCCGTCGCTGCACGATGTATTCTTTCAGGCGCTGGCGGCCATTGGGAAACTGCCGCCTGCCGTTAACCGTACCAGCGAGCGGGAGCGATTCGTTGCGCGGGCGCGCGCGGTCCACGCGCTCTATCAAGACGAGCATCACTATCGCGACTGGATCGATGTTTGCGAGCGGCTGACAGAGTTCGATGAATTGATCGTGAGCTGGCGATTACGCCACATTCAACTGGTCGAGCGCATCATCGGCATTCGCATGGGCACGGGCGGAAGCTCAGGAGCATCGTATCTGAAGCTCACTTTGGACAAGAAGTTCTTTCCTGAATTATGGGAAGCGCGCACGCTGCTGACGGAGTGAGCCGCGGCTCCAGCCAGATCGCCTGCAATCGCCTGTCGATTAACTGCTTCTTTCGATCATGAAATCTTCTCGCGGAAAGCTTATTACGCTCGTTGGCGCTGGGCTGAATGGTCCTCTGCTGGCGATTTTGCTCAGGCAGCGCGAATTCGATGTCGAAATTTTCGAACGGCGCCCGGATATGCGCCGGGTGCGCATGGCAGCGGGCAGATCGATTAATCTCGCTCTATCCACTCGCGGCATTCATGCTCTGCGGAAGGCCGGGGTGTGGGACCACATGCGGCCGATTATCATCCCGATGAAAGGCCGGATGATGCATTCGATCGCCGGCGAACTCACATTTCAACCGTATGGAAAGAACGAAACAGAGGTTATCAATTCGACGTCGCGGGCGGCACTTAATATCGCTTTGCTGGACGCGGCGGAAAACCTCGGGGTTACGACCCACTTTAATCGGCGTTGCGTGGGATACGATTGCAACAACGGTGCGATTTTCCTGCGCGATGAAGAGACTGGCAAAATAGCAACTCGCTCCACGGATATTGTAATCGGATGCGATGGATCTGCGTCTGCGATTCGGGCTGCCTTGGCGGGGAGTCCGGAGTTCGATTTATCCGAAGATCAGCTTGATTACGGCTATAAAGAATTGACGATCCCGGCTTCTCCTGATGGAAGGCATTTACTCGAGGCTCACGCCCTGCACATCTGGCCACGCGGGAATCTGATGCTGATCGCGCTGCCGAATGTTGATGGGACGTTCGGATGCATTCTCTTCCTGCCTTTCGAGGGTGTTGACAGTTTCGCCAAGCTTTTGACGGAATCCGACGTTGCGCGATTTTTTGAAGAGCACTTCCCGGATACCGCTCGACTGATGCCTGACCTTGCGAGCAACTATTTCGCGAATCCGACAGGTTCCATGGTCACGGTTAAGTGCTCCCCCTGGCATGTTGAAGGCAGGGTGCTGCTGCTCGGGGATTCTGCTCATGCTATCGTTCCCTTCTTTGGCCAAGGTATCAACTGCGGCTTCGAGGACTGCACTTGTCTCGTGAACTTGATCGATCGCCACCGGGCAGATTGGCCGCGGGTTTTCGGCGAATTCGAAAAATCACGCAAAATCAATACGGACGCGATTGCGGACATGGCGATCGAGAATTTTATCGAGATGCGCGACCGTGTCGGAAATCCGCGCTTTTTGTTTCGCAAGAAAGTCGAGCTGGCTCTGGAAGCGAAGTACCCTGGAACGTTCGTTCCCAAATATGCCATGGTAACGTTTCATCGCATCCCTTACTCCGTCGCAATGCAACGTGGAGCTGTTCAGGATCGAATGTTAGCCGAACTATGCGATTCGATTGACCGCGTCGAGGATTTGGACTGGCAGAAAGCTGACCGCTTAATTCACCGCGATCTCACGCCATTGGAGACCGGCGAATGATCGATCTTCCGCTTCATGCGTCCTCCTTTCAAACAGGCGAAGATTTTGCCAACGCGATGGATGCGCGTGATCCACTCAAGGAATACCGCGATCTTTTTTTCATTCCAAACAGTAACGGCATGGACTGTGTGTATTTGTGCGGCCACTCCCTCGGACTGCAACCGAAGAGCGCGGCAAGTTACATTCAACAGGAATTAAAAGATTGGGCGGAACTGGGCGTGGAGGGGCATTTTCACGCAAAGCATCCCTGGATGCCGTATCACAGGTTGCTTCGAGAGCAGACCGCAGAACTCGTTGGAGCGAAGCCCTCGGAAATCGTGGTGATGAACTCTCTCACGGTGAATCTGCATTTGATGATGGTGTCCTTCTACCGTCCGACTGAGTCGCGGCATAAAATTCTCGTGGAGTACGGCGCATTTCCCTCGGATCAATACGCGGTCAAGTCGCAGATTCGCTTTCATGGGTACGTTCCCGCCACGTCGCTGATTGAACTCGCGCCGCTTCCGGGAGAATCGTATCTTCGCGACGACCAGATTGAATCGCTCATCGAGCGGTCTGGCGACGAGATCGCACTGATCCTGCTTGGCGGCGTGAATTATGCGACGGGCCAGGCTTTCGATCTGGAGCGAATTGTGCGCGTGGGTCATAGGCGAGGATGCATCGTGGCTTTCGACCTTGCCCACGCCGCAGGAAACCTGCCGCTGAAGTTGAATGCGTGGGGACCGGATTTTGCGGTTTGGTGCAGCTATAAGTATCTGAACGGTGGCCCGGGATGCATCGCCGGTTGCTTTGTTCGCGAGCGGCCCCCCGACGCTCCGGATTTGCCTCGCTTTGCCGGCTGGTGGGGACATGATGAGGCTTCGCGCTTTCAGATGGGTCCGGACTTTCGGGCGATCACAGGGGCGGAGGGCTGGCAGTTGAGCAATCCGCCAATCGTGAGCCTCGCCGCTCTGCGGGCTTCCATGGATATTTTTCACCGGGCAGGCATGGAGCGCCTGCGCGCGAAAAGCGTGGCGCTGACGGGTTATCTTGAGTTCTTGTTGCATGAGAATTTGTCACCGGAATTCGAAATCATCACTCCTTCCGAACCAGCCCGCCGCGGCGCGCAGCTTTCCATCCGAATCCCGAGCAGTGGGCGAGCGCTATGTGACCGGCTCACGGCTGAGGGAGTCTTCTGTGACTGGAGGGAGCCCGACATACTTCGGGTTGCGCCAGTCCCGCTTTACAACTCTTACCGCGATGTTTTTCGATTCGTTCAACACTTCCGAGCGGCAGTGGAATGACTACCGGCGTTCGTAGTCGTCGCATCTCCAAGTTACCTCCGTAATGCGATCGGAAGAACCGCGCGACCATACACTCTTCGAGTGGGCTTAGTTCCTCTGCGAATGCCAGGCAAGTGGACGGGAATGGTGTGCGCTGTGGCGTGCGCTCACCTCCTTGTGTCTTTGCTCGCATCACCGAGCGTGGGGTTGACCGCCTTCGGAGATCTTCTGCAATGCGTTCTGCTCTTGGGCGCAACCGTAGCCATTCTCTCGAACATTCGGACCACCGACAAACGCGAGCAGATTTTCTGGTGGTTGATGGCGCTCGGCTGCGGCATGTGGCTTTTCGCACAGCTGCTCTGGACGTATTTCGAAGTCTTCCTTCGCCAGGAGGCGCCAGATCCCTTCATTGGCGATGTGATCTTGTTCTTGCACATCGTTCCTATAACGGCCGCGTTAGCGGTGCGGCCTCAGGAACGGCAAAATAGGCTCTCGCTGCGTTTGGGATCGCTGGACTTCTTCTTGCTGCTCACCTGGTGGTTGTATCTGTACCTGTTCATCGTCATTCCGTGGCAATACGTTTCACCCATCGAAATTGTTTACGGGCGCAGTTTCGATGTGCTGTACTGCGCCGAGCAACTGATATTGATCGTTGGAGTGGGGGTGGTTTGGAGAAGCAGCAGCGGGCGTTGGCGCACGATTTATTCCCATTTTTTCAAAGCGGCATTGATTTACAGCCTGGGATCCATCCTGGCCAGTGTCGCTATCGATTTTCACCGTTATTACACCGGCAGCCTCTATGACGTGCCGCTTGTCGCCGCGATGGGCTGGTTCGCCGTCATCGGCCTCACCGCACGCGAACTTCCGCCGGCTTCCGCGACAGCGACTGCGTCCCGGCAACACAGCGAGTGGAGAGCCCGTCTAGCGATGGTAGCCGTTTTTTCCACTCCCTTGATGGCTGCCTGGGCGCAGTTTGGAGGAAATGTTCCGTCCTCGGTGCGAACGTACAGGCTGCTTCTAACAATCACAGCGATGATTGTTATGGGAGCGATGGTCGTCCTCAAACAACACTGGATGGACCATGAACTGCTGCACTTATTGAAACTGTCACGGCAGAATCTCGATGAGATGTACAAACTGAAAGACGAGTTGGAGAGCAAAGAGCAATCTCTCCACTGGCATAGCCTGGAGCTGCAGCGAAAAAATTTGGAGTTGCAAGAGATCTCCTTTACTGACGCTCTGACCGGCGTATGGAATCGGCGTTACCTCGAAGAAATTCTTACGGCTGAAGCCGCGCAGGTACTGCGCAATTATGAACGCACACACCGTGATGAAGTTCGCAAGCTGGAACATCGCGACCTGGTCTTTCTCATGGTCGACGTCGACTACTTCAAGCAGGTGAATGATGCTCACGGGCACGCTGCCGGTGACCGGTTACTGCAGTTGGTGGCTGAAAGGCTCGGCAGGGTGGTGCGCAAATCGGATGTACTGGTCCGGTGGGGAGGCGAGGAATTCTTAATCATGTCCCGGTCCACCGATCCCGCGGGTATTCCTGCGTTTTGTGAGCGCATCCTCGAAATCATGTCTTCGGAATATTTCGACCTGGGGCGCGGCATTCAGGTGCGAAAGACATGCTCGGTTGGATGGGCGCCGTTCCCATGGAATCGCCACTCCTACGAAGCTATTTGTGCGGAAGAGGTGATCGAGTTGGCGGATACTGCGCTCTACCGCGCCAAGGCCGCGGGACGAAATCGAGGAATCGGAATTCTGCCGGGAGATGGATGTGCAACTCCAAAAGAGATCACTCTACAAGCACTGCAGCAAGATGGGGGGAATCTAACTCGCACCGTTCATGTGCAACTTGCGAGCTTCGACACTTCCGCCACTCTTGCCACCGAGACTAGTTCGATTGGTCCTCGCGGAATCTGACCCCTTCAAAACCCTTGCAGATAAGCCTTCTTGCCGCTACAGTGATGTAAGCTCGCGTTATGACGAGCATCGAACTCGCGAGGCACATTCAACAATGAATGCCAAACCCACTCCGCTTGATACAGCTCCGCTTCGGCAAAAAGCGCAACTCATGTCCGCTTCGGAGATTGAACGAACACTGGTCCGATTGGCCTACGAAATCGTCGAAAAAAATGACGGAATAGACGGACTGGGATTGATTGGAATTCGGCGGCGCGGAGTGCCGCTGGCCGAACGGCTGGGCAAGATTATCGCCCGGATCGAGAGTGCCAACGTTCCAGTCGGCACTCTGGATATTACTTTTTATCGCGACGATCTTTCCACGCTGGGGCCGAAGCCGGTGGTGCAGGATGGAGACATCGGATTTCCGATTGAAGGCAAGAACGTCGTTCTTGTTGACGACGTCTTGTTCACAGGCCGGACCGTGCGCGCCGCGCTGGATGCACTGTTTTCTCATGGCAGGCCGCGACGCGTTCAATTGTGCGTTCTGATCGATCGCGGACACCGCGAGCTTCCCGTGGAAGCGAGCTTTGTCGGCAGAAATGTGCAGACCACGATGAATGAAGTGATTGAAGTGAAGCTCACTGAGGTCGATAACGCCGAGAAGGTTCTGTTGATGGAAAAGTAAAGCCGGCTGGTTTTCGCGAAAAGAGTTCGCGAAAAAAGAATAAGGACGGCGGTAGTTCCCGCCGTCCTAAATTGTTTCCGTAATGAAACTAGGCGATTCTGCTGCAAACCGCTTTCGTCTGCAGATAATTGTTCAGGGCTTCGTGACCCATCTCGCGGCCCCATCCAGACTGCTTGTAACCGCCGAATGGCAGCGCAGCGTCGAAGATGTTGTAGCAGTTGATCCACACCGTACCGGCGCGCAGAAGCTCCGCCGTGCGATGGGCTTTGCCGATGTCTCGCGACCAGACGGCGGCGGCTAACCCGTATTCACTGTTGTTCGCACGCGGCAAAATCTCTTCCGGATCGGTGAACGGCATGGCAGTGACCACCGGCCCAAAGATTTCCTCCCGCACGACTTTCATATCCTCCCGCGTGTCGACAAGAACTGTGGGTTCGACGAAGTAGCCCTTGTCGCCTTTCTTGTGCCCGCCCACCACGGCTTTGGCGCCCTCGGAGAAACCGGACTCCAGGTAGCCGCAGACGCGGTTCATCTGTTCTTCGGAAACCAAGGGACCCATGTGCGTCTTCGGGTCGAGGCCCGAGCCCACGTTAATTTTCTTCGCCTCCTCGGCCACGCCTTCCACCACGCGATCAAAAATCGACTTCTCAATATACAGACGAGAGCCCGCGCAGCAGCACTGGCCATGGTTGAAGAAAATTGCGCTCGCCGCTCCGGGGATCGCGGTTTCAAGATCGGCATCCTTAAACACGACGTTGGGAGATTTGCCGCCGAGCTCAAGCGTTACTTTCTTCAGATTTCCGGCGGCGGCGTGCACGATGAGCTTGCCCACTTCCGTCGATCCGGTGAAGGCAATCTTGTCGACATCCGGATGCGCGGCAAGAGCAGCACCGGCCGTCTCGCCATATCCCGGAACGATGTTGACTACACCCTCGGGGAACCCTGCTTCCATAATCAGTTCGCCCAAACGCAGCGCCGAGAGCGGCGTTTGCTCGGCCGGCTTCAATACTACGGTGCAACCGCAGGCAAGCGCCGGACCCAGTTTCCATGCCGCCATCAGTAGCGGGAAGTTCCAGGGAATGATTTGTCCCGCCACTCCAATCGGCTCGCGCAAAGTGTAAGCGTGATATCTTGCGCCGGGCGTATACGGAACCGAGATCGGAATCGTGTTGCCTTCAATCTTCGTCGCCCATCCGGCCATGTAGCGGAACAGATCAACGGCTAGCGGCACGTCGGCGGCCCTTGCAATTGCGAGCGGCTTGCCGTTGTCGAGGCTTTCCAGGTATGCGAATTCCTCGACATGAGCTTCGAGCAGATCGGACAGCTTCCAGATCAGGCGTCCGCGCTCGGAGGCGGTCAGCTTTCGCCATGGACCGTTATCGAAAGCCTTGCGCGCGGCCTTTACGGCTTGCTCAATATCTTCGCGATCGCCTTCCGCTACCTGCGCCAGTACTTCGCCGGTTGCGGGGTTGTACGAGGGAAAAGTTTTGCCGGAAATGGAGTTGACCCATTGTCCATTGATCAGCATTTTTCGTGGTTTGTCGATAAACTCGGCGACTTGCGGATGAATCTGCGGTAGTGTTGCGACACCCATATTTCCTCCTTAGCGACGTGGAAGTGGAAAAAGAACCAGCATGAACGTGAACCCAGTATGGCGCAGCGGACGAACTTGATAGGAAGTATGCTAGCTCCGTCGGTGAACAAATGCAATTGTGATTGGGATTGGATCGCAAGGCGCTTTTGGCTTGTTTTTCCGTGAGACGGCTCGGACATGGAGCGAGGGTTTACAATTGCGCACGATTCTTGGAGTGAAATCGCGAGAGCGCGTTGACGTTTCGAGTTATGCCCCAAAAAGAAATACCTGCAAAACAAGAGGAGACCCTGATTGCTGCGGCAAGGAAGGTGATGAAAAATGCGCATGCGCCTTATTCCAAGTTTCGCGTGGGCGCGGCCATCCTGCTGACGAATGGAAAGATTTTTTCCGGTTGCAACGTGGAAAACGCTTCTTACGGAATGACGAACTGCGCAGAACGTACAGCTATCTACTCGGCGGTCGCAGAATGCGGCCCGAAGATTGAGATTCAGGCCGTCGCCGTAGTCAACGAACAGGGCGTGCCCTGTTCGCCCTGCGGCGCGTGCCGGCAGGTCATCTATGAATTCGGCCCCGCGGCAACGATTTTCTTTCCAAAGTGCCGATGGACCGAAACGCGCGCAGATCACCGAACTGCTGCCGGAGGGATTCCGCCTCCAGTGACTGCCGCAACGGATTCAGCTCAGACTTTCCGCGCTATCGACGTGATCCGTGCAAAGCGCGATGGCAAAGAGTTGTCCCGCAATGAAATAGAAGGCTTGGTCCAAGCCTATACCCGCGGCGACATTCCCGACTATCAGGTTTCCGCCTGGCTGATGGCGGTTGTGCTGCGCGGCATGACTCGCGCCGAAACGGCGGCGCTTACCGACGCGATGCTGCACTCTGGCGAGGTGCTCGATCTTTCTTACCTTCCTGCGAAAAAAGTCGATAAACATTCAACCGGCGGCGTGGGCGATAAAACTTCACTGGTTCTCGCGCCCCTGGCGGCAGCAGCCGGCGTGGCCGTTCCGATGATCAGCGGGCGCGGCTTGGGGCACACTGGGGGAACACTGGACAAGCTGGAAGCTATTCCCGGTTTCAATGTGAATTTGACAGTTGCGCAGTTTCGCCGCGTGCTTGAAACCTGCGGCTGCGCGATGATCGGCCAGACCGCAGAAATTGCGCCTGCCGATCGCAAGCTGTATGCGCTACGTGATGTAACAGGAACCGTAGAAAGTCCCTATCTGATCTGCGCGTCGATCATGAGCAAGAAGCTGGCGGAGGGCATCGATGCGCTCGTGCTCGATGTAAAGACGGGCTCCGGCGCGTTCATGAAGCAAGAAGAAGATGCGGCCTTTCTTGCGGAGCTTATGGTTGAAACCGGCGAGCGCATGGGCAAACAGGTGGTCGCGCTCATCACCGACATGGATCAACCGCTGGGCAACATGATCGGCAATGCTCTCGAGGTCGTCGAAGTGGTGGAGGTTCTGCGCGGCCATGGCCCTGAAGATCTCCGGCAATTGTGCCTCGAACTTGCGGGCTGGATGCTGTATTTGGGAGGCGCGTCGGAAACGGTTGCTGCAGGAAAGACGGCATGTGAAAAGCTGATCGCTTCTGGTAGAGCGCTTGAGAAATTCCGCAAAATGGTGGAATTGCAGGGCGGAGATCCGCGAACGATCGACGATGTGGAAAAACTTCCTCACGCTCAGCACAGCGTGGAGCTACCAAGTCCGAAATTCGGCTACCTCTCTTCGATAAAATGCGAACGGGTTGGCACGGCCTGCGTGATTCTCGGCGGCGGGCGCGAAAGGAAGGAGGACTCGGTCGATCCAGCGGTCGGGATCGTACTTCACAAGAAAGTCGGAGATGCGGTTTCCACGGGCGAGCCTCTGGCGACCATTTATTACAATGCGGAGTCTCGTGCCGCTCACGCCCAACAACTGCTGCAAGAGAGTTTTTTCATTGCCGACTCGCCCCCGCGAGACAAGAGATCTTTGATTCATCGCGTAATTGCAAGATCCGGAGAAAATAACTGAATGGGACGATTCACCGGTATCCTCGGCCTGATGACGATGCTGGCCCTAGCGTATGCGTTCTCTACCAACCGCCGCGCCATTCGCTTGAAAACCGTGGCCTGGGGGTTGGGCTTGCAATTCGCCCTGGGCCTTTTTGTTTTGCGCGTGAGGTCCGGCGAGTGGTTGTTTCAGGTCGCAGGCAACGGCGCCAAGCGCCTGCTGGATTTTTCCTACGCAGGTTCGACCTTCGTATTCGGAGAGCTCGGGCAGCAGCAATCTTCACTCGGCTTGATCTTCGCGTTCCAGGTTCTGCCCACGATTATCTTTATCGCGGCATTTTTCGCTGTGCTTTATCACTTCGGCGTAATGCAGCTCATCGTCCGCGCGGGAGCATGGATCATGACGAAAGTGATGGGCGCAAGCGGCGCGGAATCGCTCAACATTGCCGCCAGCATCTTCATGGGACAGACTGAAGCCCCGCTCACCATCCGTCCATTCTTGCCCGAACTGACGCAGTCGGAACTGATGTGCGTGATGACCAGTGGCATGGCACACATTTCCGGCGGGATGATGGCTGCCTATATTCGCGTGGGTCATGCCGACGCGAAAAATCTTCTGACCGCCGTGATCATGACTGCCCCGGGCACCTTGCTGATGGCAAAAATGCTGGTGCCCGAGACCGAAAAGCCGCTGACAGCCGGGCATGTTCAGATGCCGGAGACGGAGAAGGAATCGAACGTCCTGGGGGCTATCGCCCGCGGAACCATCGACGGCCTTCATCTCGCACTCAACGTTGGCGCAATGCTGATCACATTCCTCGCGCTCCTGGCATTGCTGAACGGCGTGATGGGATGGACCCACATTCACATTTCGTGGTTTCCATACAGTTTGCAGCAAGTGCTGGGCTGGATTTTCGCCCCTGTGGCGTGGCTGATCGGCGTCCCGTGGCACGATGCGACCTTCATTGGCAACTGCCTGGGAACGCGGATGGTGATCAATGAGTTTGTCGCGTTCGCCCAACTCGGAACCTACAGCAGCTCGATTGCACCGCGCACGTTCACCATCGCCACATTTGCTCTCTGCGGCTTCGCGAATTTCAGCTCGATTGGAATACAGATCGGAGGCATTGGCGCTCTTGCGCCGAACCGTAGAGGCGACCTTGCCCGATTTGGCTTGCGCGCCATGCTGGCGGGGACCATGGCGAACCTTATGTCGGCGTCGATCGCCGGAATGTTGCTGTGAGCGCTTTCCTTCTTAGCTTGTCCAAATCAAGGGCGAGGCCAATCAGGCCGATATTCTTCTTGCGTGGGAGGATTCATGAAACTCGCGAAATTCATCTTTGTAACCGTGCTCGTTTCATTTTGTGCTCTCGTGGCAAATCTATCCGCGCAATCTGAACCACGTCGGGTCATCATTGACACCGATCCCGGCACCGACGATGCGATGGCAATCCTGCTCGCCCTGAATTCGCCCGAGTTCAAAGTCGAAGCGCTGACGGTGGTTCCCGGGAATGTCGATGGCAAGCAGGGATTGGAGAATGCGCTGAAGATCGTTTCTCTAGCCGGACGTTGCGATGTAACCGTGGCCGGCGGAGCGCAGCATCCGCTGAATCAGAAACTGATTACAGCGCAGTATTGGCATGGGAAAAACGGCCTCGCCGACGTTGAACTGCCGCCATCGAAATGCAAAGCCGATCCACGTTTCGGGCCGAACCTTATCATCGAGCTCATCCACAAATATCCGCATGAGATCACTCTCATTCCAATTGGGCCGCTCACGAATATCGCGTTGGCCGTATCGACGGATCCTGCGATTGCGGGCCTCGTGAAAAACATTGTGATCATGGGCGGCTCGATCACCGGCGGAAATGTGAACGGCGCGGCAGAAGCGAACATTTACAACGATCCCGAAGCAGCGCAGATCGTGTTCAATGCGGGCTGGATGGTCACGATGGTCGGCTCTGACGTCGGCGAGCGCACGCTCATCACGCGCAGGCATCTGGCGGAGTTGCAAACTTCGCATGGGCCCGAAAGTGATTTCGTGGCAAAGATTGCGGACTTCTATCTGACGCGCAGCGAGAAGAGTGGATATAGCGGGGCCGCGATGTACGACCCGCTGGCAGTGGGAATTGCTCTTGATCCCACGCTCGGCACGCTGAAGGAAATGCACGTGGATGTGGAGACGAAAGGCGAGTTCACGCGCGGTGAAACCGTAGCAAACCGCATGGGTTCGGACGAGAAGAACGTTCTGCACGGAGATCATTACGAGATTGAAGGCGTGATTCCCTTGCAGCCGAATGCGCGGGTTTGCCTCGCCTCCGATGCCGAGCGATTCCTTCAGTTGTTCATCAGCCGGCTCAAAGGAAAATAGAGGGACTAGCCATTCGCCCGCGCCACAAGAAAGATGGCGAGTCCGTAAAAAACGAACATAAGAGCGAGATAAGTTTTAGCGCGTGCGCTCGAATTGGCGAATTCTTTCCACACGAAAATTCCCCATAGCGCCGCAACCATCGGCGCCGACTGGCCGATGGCATAGGAAATTGCCACGCCCGTAAAACTGGCGGCGACAAGATTGAAAACCGTACCCACGCCCCAGATGCATCCCCCGAAAAAGCCAAGCAGATGTCCCGAGGCTGGGCCGCGGAAAAACCCGGCAAAACCTACCGGTTCGCCGACCAGCGGGTGCTTCATGAAATAAATATTCCAGATAAAACACGAGAGTAGTGCTCCCAGCGTGAGAAACACCGCGGCGCTGTAGGGCCCCAACGGAATGCCACGCGTCATGGCATGGGTCATGAAAGGCGCCCACAAGCCCATCAGAATTCCCGACACGACGCAGGTGATTAAACTCTTTCTCGAAATCTGCCGTCCTGCAGAAGCTAGGCTGCCGTAGGCTTTACCATCCAGCACGATTGCCACGAACGCACACGCGACGCCGAGGGTGAGGAAACCGGCGTTACCCTTAGGTTGCAGCGCATAGCTTAGAACCACTCCGACCACCAGCGCGATGCCGATGGAAATCGGAAACGCCACGGCAAGCCCGGCCATGTCAATGGCGGCCACAAGTAGCAGGTTTGCAAGATTGAAGAGCGCCCCGCCGATGAGGGCATTCACGATATTGGAGGTGTCGGCCGCGTGAACGTTGTTCAGAAAACTCGAAGCATCGCGCCCCATGCTGCCCATAGTCAAGGCGAGCACGAGCGAGATCAGAAGAATGCCAACCGCATAATCCCAGTAAAAAAGTTCAAACCGGTAGCCCTTTACCCCTTTGTAAGTATTGGCCCACGATCCCCAGCAAACGGCGCTTGTGATCATCATCAAGAACGCAATCGTCAGACTTGATGGCGTGAACAATTCATTCTCCTTAGTTTGAGGAACGAAACTATAGCAGAAAACTGCCGGGGACTGGCCTTCTGCCGTACAATGCAAGACGGAATGCCTGAGGATTACAAAAGGCGATTTGCAGTCCCGCAGGGCTTGATTCGCGGAGCTGCGGAGGATCTTTTTCCCGAGGCACATGCTCCCATCGCCGAGCGTTACGGCCAGCCTCTGCTTTCGAATCGCGGCATTCCGTTGAATCTGGATTGGATACGGCAGGCTCGCGTGAACACCAGCGCCGTCGAGCGTAGAGCGCAAACCCACATTGCACGGCGGACAGTGAAGAAGGAATGGCAAGCGGCATGGCTACTGCGCGCGATTACGTGCATGGACCTGACGACGCTTTCCGGTGATGACACCGACGAACGCGTGCGGCGGCTTTGCGCCAAGGCGCGGCAACCGATCCAGCAGGAATTGGCCAAGCTTCTGCGGATCCAGGAACTCGATCTCAAGGTCGCGGCGGTCTGCGTTTATCACCGTTTCGTCGAAACGGCGGTTCGGGCGCTCGAAGCCACAGGCGTTCGTGTGGCTGCTGTTTCGGCGGGATTTCCTGCGGGCTTGTCGCCTATACAAGAACGAGTAGCCGAAATTCGCCGCTCGGTCGACGCCGGGGCGGACGAGATCGACATCGTGATCACGCGGGCTCATGTTTTCGGCGGCCGTTGGCAAGAACTCTATGACGAGATCGCGGAATTCAAGCAGGCTTGCGGGCGATGCCACATGAAGGCAATCCTGGGTAGCGGCGATTTGCTCACGCTACGCAATGTAGCGCGCGCCAGCTTTGTGGCCATGATGGCAGGAGCGGACTTCATCAAAACTTCGACGGGAAAGGAACCCACAAATGCCACGCTGCCGGTTGGGCTTGTAATGGCGCGTGTGATTCGCGAATATGCGCAGGAAACCGGAATGGCGGTGGGATTCAAGCCAGCGGGCGGGATTCGCACGGCCAAACAGTCTATCGATTGGCTGGCTCTCATGAAAGAAGAACTGGGCGCGCCGTGGATGAAGGCTGATCTATTCCGCTTCGGCGCCAGCGGACTGCTAAACGACATTGAGCGCCAATTGGAGCACTTTGCCACTGGCCGATATTCGGCCGATTACCGGCATCCCATTGCGTAGAGCACCCGTAGAAAGCAAACCTAATCGAATGAGTGTAGCGGAAAAATTTCTCACCATGGAGTACGGACCGGCGCCAGAGGATCCAAAAGAGGCCCTGCTTTGGTTGGATCGGCATCAGCGGCGCTTCGGTCACTTTATCGGCGGGGCATGGCGCCAGCCGACAGAAGGCGGATTTTTCGATTCGATTGATCCTTCTACCGGAGACAAACTTGCCACGGTTGCGCAGGGATCGGCCGGAGATGTCGACGCTGCAGTGCAGGCGGCGCGCAATGCGCTTCCGAAATGGCAAACACTCACAGGACATGCGCGCGCGCGCTTTCTGTACGCGATGGCGCGCGCCGTACAGAGACATTCGCGCCGACTGTCGGTACTGGAGACGATCGACAACGGCAAGCCCATCCGTGAAAGCCGCGACATCGATATTCCGCTGGTGGTTCGTCATTTTTATCATCACGCGGGATGGGCGCAGTTGCTCGCATCGGAATTTCCGGACTACACAGCGTGCGGAGTCGTAGGCCAAATCATTCCCTGGAATTTTCCTCTACTCATGCTTGCGTGGAAAATCGCGCCGGCGCTAGCGACGGGAAATGCGGTGGTGCTGAAACCGGCAGAATTCACTCCGCTCACTGCGCTTGCGTTTGCTGAGATTTGTCAGGAAATCGGCCTGCCCGCAGGCGTTGTGAATATTGTCACGGGCGATGGATCCACCGGCGAGGCTCTGGTGAGGCATCCCGGCGTCGACAAGATTGCGTTTACGGGCTCCACCGAGGTTGGGCGCGCGATTCGGCGCGCTACCGCGGATAGCCACAAGCGGCTTTCTCTCGAACTCGGCGGCAAGTCTCCGTTTGTTGTTTTCGAGGATGCCGATCTCGACAGCGCGGTCGAAGGCCTGGTGGATGGAATCTGGCTCAACCAGGGGCAGGTTTGCTGTGCCGGTTCGCGCCTGCTGATGCAGGAGAGCATCGCCGAAATATTGACGCAGAAAATTCGCGAGCGCATGAGCACGCTGCGCGTTGGCGCACCGCTCGACAAGGCCATCGACATTGGCGCTATCGTCGCGCCGGTGCAGCTAGAGCGCATTCAGCGGTTGGTCGATCAAGGTGTAGCGGAGGGAGCCAGTTGCTGGCAACCGGAGATTCGGATGCCTTCGCGAGGCCTCTATTTTGCTCCCACTTTGCTGAGCAATGTGCATCCGTCCTCAGTGGTCGCACAGCAGGAGATTTTCGGTCCGGTGCTGGCCGCGATGACGTTTCGAACGCCTGCCGAAGCGGTCGAACTCGCCAACAACACCGTTTACGGATTGGCCGCATGTGTCTGGAGCGAGAGCATCAACGTGAGTTTGCAGGTTGCCGCGCAGATTAAGGCGGGCGTGGTCTGGGTGAATTGCACCAACCTGTTCGACGCCGCGTGCGGATTTGGCGGATATCGCGAAAGCGGCTATGGGCGCGAAGGAGGGCGGGAGGGGATCTTCGAGTATCTTGAGCCGTCGTGGTTCAAATCGGCGCCGCCGCTTCCTGCGAAACGAAGATTTCAAGCTTCGAGCGATGGGCAATCCCGAGCCATCGATGCGATCGACCACACGGTGAAACTGTTTATCGGCGGCAAACAGGTGAGACCCGATTCCGGTTACAGCTTCGAAGTCCGAGGCATGAACGGGGAATTGCTCGGCGAAGCTCCGCTGGGCAATCGAAAAGATATTCGCAACGCAGTCGAAGCCGCGCACAAGGCGGCGGGGTGGGCAAAGACGACCGCCCACAATCGCGCACAGGTTTTGTATTACATGGCAGAGAACCTTTCTCTGCGCAAGGAAGAGATTGCGCGGCGGCTGGCCGCGGCCGGGGGCGAGCAGCAAGCGCAACGGGAAATCACGGCGGGCATCGAGCGTATTTTCTCGTATGCGGCCTGGGCCGACAAGTTTGATGGCGCGGTTCACAATCCGCCATCGCGGACGATTTCGATTGCGATGAATGAGCCGATCGGGACGGTAGGGATCATTTGTCCCGGTGATGCACCGCTGTTGAGTCTGCTTTCTCTTGTGTTGCCGGTGCTGGCGATGGGAAATACGGCAGTAGTCGTTCCATCGGAAGGTTATCCGCTCATCACGGGAGATCTTTACCAAGTGTTCGATACGAGCGATCTGCCGGGCGGCGCGGTGAACATCATCACCGGCCGGACCTCCGAACTCTTGAAGACCCTCGCCGAACACGATGACGTGGATGCGATCTGGTGCTTCTCCGATCCATCGAATGCCGCAGCGGCCAAGGCGCTTTCTGCGGGAAATCTTAAGCAGGTGTTTACCAACGAAGGCCGCGCGATTGACTGGTATGATCCGAAGCAGGGCGAAGGACGCTGCTACTTGCAGCATGCTACGCAGGTGAAGAACATCTGGATTCCTTATGGCGAGTAAGTCCACGCGGTCGAAGCGTGTCCTCAGTTCGCATTGACACGCTTCGCATCTGCAAATACACTCGGCGGTCGCAGAAAATTCTGAATTCGCATGTCTCGCCGCCCGCGCATCGCAGTTATCGGCAGTGCCAACATCGATCTCACTACTTTCGCTGATCGTTTTCCAAAGCCCGGCGAAACCATCTTTGGCCAAAAATTCGATCTCGGCTTCGGCGGGAAGGGTGCGAATCAGGCGGTTGCGGCACGTCTCTGCGGCGCGGATGTTTTTATGGTGGCGCGCGTCGGAAGCGATCTGTTTGGCCCGGCAACCATCGAGAATTTCAAGAAACTGGGCATTGATACTGCCCATGTCAAACAGGTCGATGGCCTCTCCAGCGGCGTTGCGCCAATTTTTGTCGAACCCAACGGACAAAATCGCATTCTGGTGGTGAAGGGGGCAAACGATGCCGTGAAACCGGCGGATGTCGACGCCGCTGCAGACATTTTGAAAAACAGCGACTGCATTGTCCTGCAATTCGAAATTCCGCTGGAGACGGTGTACTACGCGGCATCATTCGCGCGCAGGCACGGCGTGCGGTGCATTGTAAATCCGGCTCCAGGCCAGCATGTGGAGATGCAGGCGCTCGCCGGCCTCGACTATTTCGTTCCCAATGAGAGCGAGGCCGAAACGATTACAGGCTTGCCGGTGCGCAACCTCAACGACGCAAGAAAATGTGCCGAGAGACTGTTGGAGGGAGCTGTTCAACGCGTCATCATCACGCTCGGCTCGCAGGGTTCGCTTCTCGCTGGCCGCGGGTTCAGCCAGCACGTCCCCTCTAACGCTGTGGACAGCGTCGATAGCACTGGAGCAGGCGACGCGTTCATCGGCAGCTTTGCCGTATTCCTCGCGGAAGGATTGAGCGAGCAGGAAGCTGTGGGGCGCGCTAACTTGTATGCCGCCCTCTCGACAACGAGCGTGGGAACGCAGAAATCCTTCTACGACCGCGCGCGCTTCGATGCAGAATGGCGAGCGCGTTCCGAGGCATGAAGTCCCGAGCGAACTGAACCTCCCCAAAATTTGCCAATGTGCCGGTTCGGAAATTTGGCGTGATCGCGCCCTCCTTGCGCACGAAACATCTTGACTTTGGAAGGAGTTGCCCGTTATAACCCCACGGTCGGGCGCAATACCTCTTGACGAATTGCTTTGCACTGTCGGGATTCGTTTGGTTGTTCGCACGAACCGATAGAAAGAGGACAAAATGCATAGAAGGACGCTGCTCGGAGTCTTTTTCTTTTCTTTCCTGTTAGTTTCTCCGCTTCTCTTCGGTCAAGCTACCGGCAGTTTTTCCGGAACTGTTACCGACAAGGCAGGCGCCGTAATCACAGGCGCGACGGTCAACGTCATCTCGCAGAGCACCGGTCTCGCTCGCGATACCAAAACCGACGACTCGGGGCATTTTTTGATCCCGTTGTTGCCGGTTTCGGACTATACCATCCGCGTGGAATCGCAGGGATTCCAGACGAGCGAGCAGAAAGACATTCGATTGCAGGTCGACGAACATCGCGTAATCGATTTCACCCTGGCGCCCGCTTCGGTTTCGTCGACCGTTGAGGTAAATGCGACTCAGGTTGCGGTGGAGACGACCAATCCGTCGCTCGGGCAGGTCATCACGTCGCAGGAAGTCGCCGATCTGCCTTTGAATGGCCGCAACTTCGTACAGCTAGCGACATTAACTCCGGGTACGACGGCGTCAACGAGTCCGGTGAGCTTCTTCAATGGCGCGGCCAGCAGTGAGGCTTCCACTCGGGGGTCGTTTTCGCTTTCGGTCGGCGGCTCCCGCGAACAAAGTACGGATTGGCTGCTCGATGGCAACGATAACAACCAGATCGATGAAGGTGGAATAGCGATTTTCTCCTCGATCGACGATATCCAGGAATTTAAGGTGCTGACCTACACCTACTCGGCGGAATATGGAGAGCGCGCAGGCCCGACGGTCCTCGTAACCACCAAGTCTGGGTCGAATCAGTTTCACGGATCGGCGTTTGAGTTCTTCCGCAATACGGTGCTCGACGCCAGCACGCCGTTCGTCAACGCCAAGCCAAAGTTCAATCTCAACCAGTTCGGTGGTTCATTCGGTGGGCCGATTCAGAAGGACAAGACGTTTTTCTTCCTGGACTATCAAGCCAAGATGCAGCGGCGCGGGATTCCATTCACAGGGGTGGTTCCTTCTCTGGCGATGAGGACTCCGAACGCCAATGGCGATTATGATTTCAGCCTGGATCCCTTCGGACTGACCCGCGGTGTTCCTCATCCCCAGTACGGCAATAACGTCGCCTTCCCGAATCTGATCAATCCTTTTACTGGCAACGCCTTCCCGGGCAACATAATTCCCGGCAGTATGGCCAATCCGGTTGGTTTGGCGGTGCTGAACCTTTATCCTGCGCCTAACGCGAACAACCCGTCCCTGTTCTACAACTACACACTCGTGCCAGATAGGAAGCTGAACGAAGGCACATGGGACATCCGCCTCGATCACACTTTTTCGAGCAAAGATTCCATCTTCGGACGCGTCAGCTACGATCAGGCAACGAATCTCGTTCCGGGAGGCTCGCCGGGGTTTGCTGAAGCGACGGCCTTCGGCAGCACACAGAAGATTGATAACCATGGCCGCAATGCGGTGATTTCAGAGACACACATCGTTTCGCAAAATACGATTAATCAATTCACTTTCGGATTCAATCGCATCTTCAACCACATTCTTTCGTATGGCACGGGAAGCTGCGAAGCAGCCGGCGGCGGGCTGATTCCAGGCATTCAGCCATTGAAAAATCCCGTAACCGGCCTGACCGAGGCCATTCCCGGCGCAGATTTAGGCAGCCAATGTGACGTCCTGACGGGCTACCCCGCAGGTCTGAACCAGGCGACCAATGATTGCGAAGGCTGCGGCATGACATCGTTTTCGATGTCCAGCTATTACGCCGTGGGTGATCGTGGATATGCGCCCTACCAGGGTGGCACGAACGTTTACTCGCTGTCCGACACGCTGGACCTGATTCGCGGGCGGCATGAGATCCGATTTGGTGGCGTGTTTCGCGATAACCAGATGAACGTAAGAAACAATGCCTTTCAGGATGGTTTCGTCTCTCAGATCGGCAATCAGACGGGCGACGACATTGCCGACACTCTGTTAGGTGGCATGGGCAGTTTCGCCGCCCACGATCAGACATTTCTCGGTGCAACGGTCGGCCGGCGCTGGAAGCTGATTCGTCCGTTTGTCCAAGACGACTGGCGCGTCAACAACGACTTAACTGTGAATCTCGGTTTGGCCTGGGCTCTCGTGACTCCTGAAACCGAAATTGAGAACCGTCAGTCGAGCTTCGACTGGGTGACCAAGGAGTTCTACGTTCCCAAGAACAGCCCCGGATTGAACGGTTGTACCAATTGCATCCCTTCCGATGGCCGCGTCGGCGTCCAATTCGACAAGACGGCTTTCGAACCGCGCATCGGCGTCGCCTGGAAACCGATGGGAAGCCTAAGCACGGCAGTCCGGTTGGGATATTCGATCTATCACGATTCGGCGTGGAACCAAGGCGGACAGGGATTGTGGCAGAACCCGCCTTACTATGCGGAAGTCGACCCCAACGTTATTTTCGGTTTCACCACTGGAGTCAATCTGTCTACCGGCTTCCTCCTCCCACCCGGCACTCCCTCCACCACGCCCGTACCCGGTGGTGCAGTCTTCAGTTCGCCGGTAAATCCATCCACTTACACCGGCACCATCCAATCGCAGAATCGCAATTTCAAGCAAGGGATGGTCCAGCAATTTAATGTGAACATCGAGCACCAGTTGCCGGGAAACGTTGTGTTAACCGTCGGCTACGCAGGCTCGCGCAGTTCGCGCATTCTCGTAAGCCAGGTGGATGAAAATATAGCTTCGCCGCTCGCTTGCCCTGGGAACGGCAGTTCGACTGTCGCAGGCTATACCTTAGGTTGCGGCATTCCCAACTTTCCTTACACCGCGTTCCAATTCGTCAATAGCAATAACAGTATCGGTGCAGCCCGTTATGATTCTCTGCAAGTGAAAGCTGAGACCAAGAGCTCGCGGCACGGCATTTATGCCCTCGTAGGCTACACTTACGCTCGCAACTTCGACTCCGGCATGCCCGATGGCCTGGGCACAAATGTGGGCGCGTTGTACTGGCCGCTGCCTGATTCGAACAAGCTGGATTGGAGTTTGTCGCAATTGGATCTCAACGACACCTTTACCGCCAGCATTCTTTACGATCTTCCCTTTGGTAAAGGCAAGCGCTATGGCAGCAACTGGGGCAATGCCGCGAATACCCTGCTGGGTCATTGGCAGCTGAATGTAATCGAGAGAGCGCAATCTGGATTCCCGCTGTTTGTGGTTGACAGCGACAATGCGGACATTTTCCCCGGCGCGGCAGGCGATTCGGGAACGTTCTTCAACTACAACGGCTTCAGCCTCAATCGACCTGATCAGGTTGGTGATCCTAACCGAGGAGGGCCGGAGGGCGGGCAAACGAACTGTCCCGCTAAGGTCCACACTCTGCAGAATTGGTTCAATCCTTGCGCTTTCGTGAGGGCGCCCGCTGGAGAACTTGGGACCGCTGCGCGTGCGCCCATATATGGCCCTCGTTTTGTAAATACCGATTTCTCGGTGATCAAAGACTTCCCCTTATCGTTCCGCGAGGCGATGAATGTGCAATTCCGCGCCGAGTTCTTCAACATCTTGAATCACCCTCAGTATTTCCTGGGTGGTCTCGGCGATACCGGGCAACAGGACATCAACTCGCCTACAAGCTTCGGCGTAATCAACCAGACTTTGAACACTTCGCGCGTGATTCAGTTCGCCCTCAAGCTTAACTTCTGAGCGGATTGCTGGCGGTGGAACAGCTTGGATTCGTCGTTCTCACACGCGCCATTGTGTCCCTTCGTGTCTTTTTGTGGTTAACCCAGAACACCGCTCCATCCGCTCATCGCGATCCTCCGTCACTGCCCGTGTGATACATTTGCCTGTTCCTTGTCATCTCTCCGCCGCGCGAGCGTACTCGTACTGTCGCGATGAGTTTCTTCTTATCAACCACTAAGGAGAAAAACGATGCGAAGCAATCTCAATCTTCCGCAACATCATTCCTGCGCACCTGCAGCGGGCCACCTGCACTGCGGCAATCTGTTTGGCTGCGGCGAAGTAAACGGCACCGGCGTGCTGCGCGAAGACATTAAGGATGCCGCTTTCACCAAGCAAGCCGCCGATCGGTTACTTCACACGGACGAGATAAATCAAAAGCAGCTCGATTCTTTTCTCACCGCTCGCGGAAGGTCGCGCCGTCAGTTGTTGCGCGCCAGCAGCTTCATGGGTGCGCTCGCGGGCATCGGTCCCTGGTTCAACAAACTCACTTTTGGGCAGCGTGGGTTCAGCGTGTTTGCCAGTTCGAGCGATGGCTTGCCCTCCCCTGGTTACGGCGGAGGGGCAGAGAAGGACGATAAAGAACGCGTCCACGTAGTTGAATCGAACGACAAAACCGTGCGTCTCGGCGTCTATGACACGACACTCGAACCGATTCTGAAAATCGATTCCGGAGACATTGTCAGCTTTCCGAATACGTGGTCGCACTTCCTCAACCAGATGCAGCCGGGCGTCCCGATTGACACTATGGCGAAGCTGCGTCTGAGCAATCCCGGACACGGTCCGCACTCGATCATCGGCCCGATCTACGTGAATGGCGCGGAACCGGGCGACGTGCTGGAGATTCGTTACAAGCGGATTCAGCCGTTCGATTGGGGTGCGGTTTTCAATAATCCGGGATCGATCGGAACCGGGTTACTGGCGCAGGATTTTCCCGAAGGCCAGGTGAAGTATCTGAAGCTTGATTTGCCAAAGATGACGGCGGAATTCAGCCGCAATATACACATCCCGCTCAAGCCATTCCAGGGAACGCTGGGCGTCGCGCCGCCCGACGGCTACTATCCTCCGCTCAGTCCGGGAGTCACCAGTTCTGTTCCGCCGGGGCCGCACGGGGGCAATACCGATCTCAGCGAAATGGTTGAGGGATCGATTATGTACATTCCGGTTTGGAAGCCGGGAGGTCTGATCTACACCGGCGATTCTCACGCCGTACAGGGCGACGGCGAGATCAACCTGAGCGCCCTCGAAACGCGCATGAAAGAATTGCGCATTCAGGTCCTGCTCCACAAACAGAAGAATTTCGCGTGGCCGATAGCCGAAACCTCCACTCACTGGATCACCCTTGGTCTGGATAAAGATCTGAATGTCGCCATGACTTCGGCAGCGCGCAACGCCATCAATTTTCTTGCCGCTCATGCCGACCTCACCAAGCTCGACGCCTACGCGCTGTGCAGCATAGCCGTAAGCTTCCGGGTCACGCAGGTGGTGGATATTGTGCGCGGCGTTCATGCAATGATTCCTAAAAGCCTTTTCGCAGATGAACTGCGGAAGCAGATCACGGTTGTGTAAGCTCAGGTTCTGAATCTCTCGGAGACTCGAATGGTTTCATGTAAGGTAGTTTGCCGATTTGCACTGTTTGCCGTTTTAATTATGCTTACGGGAGTTATGACAGCGAAAACTGCTGTGACTAAGCACGCCTTCGGACACACGGCGGACGGAACTCCGGTCGATATTTACACGCTCTCCGATGGCAAGGTCGAAGCACGCATTACGAATTATGGCGGGATCATTGTTTCCTTGCGCACACCGGACCGGAACGGAAAGCTGGACGATATCGTTCTCGGCTACGATTCGCTCGATCAATACATCGCCAAGACAGCCTACTTCGGCGCAATTATTGGACGCTACGCGAATCGCATTGCACACGGAACTTTTCAGCTCGACGGCAAAACTTACCACATCCCGAAAAACGACGGCGACAATACCCTCCATGGCGGAATTCGCGGATTCGACAAAGTAGTCTGGACAGCGAAAGAAATCAAAGATGGGATTGAACTGACCTACGTGAGCAAGGACGGCGAAGAGGGCTTCCCCGGGACCTTAACCACCACGGTTCGTTACACACTGGATGGAGGAGCGCTCCGGATCGAGTATTCCGCGACCACCGACAAAGACACGGTCTTGAACCTTACGAACCATTCCTATTTCAATCTCGCCGGCCAGGCGAACGGCGAAGTTTTGGGTCACATGGTAAAGATCGACGCCTCGCGCTTTACCCCGGTGGATGCTTCTCTGATTCCTACCGGCGAGATTAAATCCGTAGCTGGCACGCCTTTCGATTTCCGCACGCCGCACTCGATTGGCGAGCGCATTAACGCCAACGACGAACAGTTGCACTTCGGCATGGGATACGACGAAAATCTCGTTCTGGATCACAGCGAGGGCCGCCTCGCCGAAGCTGCGGAGCTGTATGAGCCGACGACGGGCCGAATCTTGAAGGTCCTGACCACAGAGCCCGGCCTGCAATTCTACTCGGGCAATCACCTTGATGGTTCGATCACCGGCAAGCAGGGCCGCGTTTATAAACCGCGTGTGGCGTTCTGCCTGGAGACGCAGCATTTTCCCGATTCGCCGAATCATCCAAACTTTCCAACAACCGAGCTCAAACCCGGACAAACATTCCACAGCATAACGGTGTTCGAATTCAGCGCTGGAACACGCTGAGGATCTTTCGAATGTAGTGGATTTGAACGGGCGTGAACGACTGGGTTACCTCTTCGGCCTGGGTGCACGGAGGAGATCTACAAACAGCTTGTAAAACCTATCGAGATCGAGATCGTCCTGCACTTCAACTGGCTCGCCCGCAAGTGTCGGTCTCTCATGCTCGGTCCAACTCAGCGTATTGCCATAGCCCGCGCCGCGATCGAGGTCGACATCCATATAAAGCATTTCTCTCTTCGTGATGATGCTGGGGTCGAGCCACGCCGCAGCGGCCAGTTCATCCCACAAGTAGTTGTAATTGCCGCGCAGGCGCGCATAGTTGCCGATGTAGCGCGCCGCGGGTGATTCGGAGGTCTTGATACGATCGATCAGGTCTTGCGTCAGCCGTGTCTTGACCGAGATATCCACTGGTGTGCAAATAATTTTTTTCCACCTCGCTGAGAGAACAATGTGCGCCGCTTCGGGATCGAACCACAGATTGAATTCGTGGGTGGGGGTGTTGGCAAATTCCGGATCATCCGTTCGAGGATTAAAGCTGCCGCCCATAAACACCAATTCCTTTACTAACCCGGAAAGCTCGGGATCGATGGAGATCGCAAGAGCGAGGTTCGTCATTGGCCCACCAGCGTAAATCGTCACCTCGTTTGGATACATCCGGACGATGCGAATCAGAAAATGCGGGGCATCTTCGGCGGTAGGCTTCGTTGTTGGCTTCCCTTCCGGCATTTCGCCGAGTTGATCGTGAGGATGGTAGAGTTTAGGTGTCCATGCCCCCAGCCACGGGACGCTTCCGAATTGCTGCTCCCATCGCTCAGTCTCCTGCTTCCGGCGTACGAGCGGATATTCCGCGCCGGGAACGACTGGAATATCGGTGCGGCCAATCAGTTCCAGCATGCGCAACGTGTGCGCGACTTCATCGTTGAGCCACTGGTCACCTGTGACGACGGTGATTCCAAGAACTTCAGTTTGCGGAGACTGAATGAGAAGAAGCATCGACTGCTGGTCCGTGCCCGCGGGACCGGCGGCGTCCTGATCGATGATGATCTTTCGCTTGGCCTGGCTCCAACCAAGGCATGAAATCAGCAATACGATGAACACAAAAGGAAAGCGGCCTATTCTCATTCCTCGCCCCGCTCTTTGGGTGCATATCCCGAACCACTTCGACTGTCGATTCGAGCAATCAAAGAAACTAACAAACGCGAGGAGTCGGTTACAAGGAGGAATTGTTGGTCCGCGCGGGCTGGCTTCACGCTCAATTCCGCGCTAGACTGTCTGCCCGCGGAAAATTGCTATTGAGGACGGGCAAAAGGGATTGGATGAGGAAAAAAGGTCCCTTAAAGTTGATGTTGAACGAGTGGGAGACGCGGAGTTGAAGGGGCTGGAGAGTCAAATCCCTGCAAAGCGCTTGGGAGAGCCATCGGAGATTGCCAAGGCGGTCGTCTTCTTTGCGTCGGACGAGTCAGCGTTCACCGTCGGCAGCGAACTCATCGTCGATGGCGGCATGAGCAATCTCTGAACCCCGCAGTCCGTTTGAAGATTGACAATCTTCACCAAACGACGCGCTGGGGGCCGACCTTACCGGGATTCGCGTCGGTGAGTTGAAGGTAGATGTTGGAAACTCAGAAACCAGAATCGCGAGTGGAGACGGAGGGATCGCGAAGGGAAAATGGTAGGCCCGAATGGACTCGAACCATCGACCTCTTCCGTGTCAAGGAAGCGCTCTAACCGGACTGAGCTACGGGCCTGTACTGTGCGATCTAGCTAGCTGCTCAAACGCTTGAGCTATCAACCGATATTATCATCCCGGCGCATCCGTGCCCAAATTCGCTGTGCCCTCAACAGTTGCAACTTCCGCCTCTCACGGCGACAATCGTTTCATGGCGGGAAAGTCTGAGCGCAGTAATCTGAGAGCGCAGAAATCGGCCCACGGTCCGTTCGCCGCGGGAGCGATGGTCGTAGTAACGCTAGGCAATCCGCGCGACAAATTCTGGGGCATGATCTTGTCGCTGGCCCCGGAAGGTCTCAGTATGAGCGGAATCGAGTTGGCCTCGTTTGAGGATTTGGTAGTTATGGTAAAGGATGGCGACTCATTCAATCCCGCTGTAGTTTTCTTCCCTATGCACCGCATTGAACGCATCGAACTCGACCTGCCGGATGGGAATTTGCCGTCCCTTTCGCAACGATTCTCGGCGAAAACCGGCCTTGATCCCGCAGTAACATTGGGTTCTCCGTTATCACGAAACGACGACGACCCCAATCCGGCGCGAAGATTAGCGTCGGCCGCAACTCTCAAGAAAGAAACGGAATGAAAATTTCGCAAATCTTCACCGCTCCCAACCAACTCACGTTACTCCGGATGGTCTTTGTTCCGTTTATCGTGATCGAACTCGTGGATGGCCGCTTCTTCCAGGCGTTGCTCTTGTTCGTGATTGCGGGGTTCAGTGACGGTTTGGACGGACTCCTGGCCCGCCGCTTGCATCAGCAAACTTTACTCGGCCAGTATCTCGATCCCATCGCGGACAAGCTGTTATTGAGCACGCTGTTCCTTGTGCTTTCGATTCTCCGGAAAATTCCCTGGAAATTTACCGTGCTGGTATTCAGCCGCGACATTTCCATCCTGGCGGCAAGCGCTGTGCTGTTCGCGATTGCCGGGCTGCGCAACTTCCGCCCCAGTATTTTCGGCAAGGCCAACACCTTTTCACAGATCGCGGCGGTGTTCTTTGTAATGCTGTTTGCGATAAAGCGAGTGCGCTGGATCGGGATCGCCCAAACAACTTTCCTGCGCGCGACCTTCGCTTTCACGATTGTTTCTGCCCTGCACTATGTTTTTCTGGTGCAGCACCGGCTCAAATCGCATGACAATGTTGCAGGCGTGCATTCTCCGGCCGATTTCCACAGCACGAGAGTAAGTTGACCCTTTTTCTTTTGTCCCCCTAGAATTGAGAGTTCTTGTCTGAGCCAAAATCGCGTATGTCCCTTCGCATTTACAACACCATGTCCTCGCAGATCGAGGAGTTCCATCCGCTGCGCGACAACGAAGTGCGCATGTATGCCTGCGGCCCGACGGTCTACGACTACGGCCACATCGGCAACTTTCGCACGTTTGTCGCGGTCGACATGTTGGAGCGCTTCCTGCGCCAGTCCGGCTACCGCGTGCACTTCGTGATGAACATTACGGACGTGGACGACAGGATCATCCGCAATGCGGCGCGCGACGGCGTGACGGTGCAGCAATACACGGCGAAGTACGAGAAAGCATTTCTTGAAGACTCAGCCATGATTGCGATCGAGCGGCCCAGGTTCGTCCGGGCCACCGAGCACATTGCGCAGATGGCGGAGTTCGTCGGGAGACTCGTCGAGAAAGGTATCGCTTACCGGACCGACGATGGTTCGTACTATTTTCGCATCGCGAGCTTCCCGCAATATGGCAGACTTTCCAAGAAAGACTTTGGCGGAATGCGCGACGGTGCGCGCGTGGATGTAGATGAGTACGAGAAAGACAGCGCACGCGATTTTGCGCTCTGGAAGTCACCCAAGCCAGGCGAGGCTTTCTGGCCCTCTTCGATTGGTCCTGGCCGTCCAGGCTGGCATCTCGAGTGCTCCGTGATGTCGATGGAGGAATTAGGGGAGAGCTTTGATCTGCACGCGGGAGGCGAAGATCTTGTCTTTCCCCATCACGAGAACGAAATTGCGCAATCCGAGTCGCTCACCGGCAAGACCTTCGCCCGCTTCTGGTTTCACGTTCGCTTCCTGTTGGTCGAAGGCGAGAAGATGTCGAAAAGCCTGGGGAATTTTTATACGCTGCGCGATCTGGTATTGAAAGGGCACAAACCGTCGTCGATTCGCTATCTGCTGGCGTCCGTTCCGTATCGTAATCAGTTGAACTTTACCTTCGATGGATTGAAACAAGCCGCAGTTTCGGTCGAGCGTCTGCGCAATTTCCGCCAGCGCTTGGCAGTGGGAAACTTTGCGCCGGGCCGCAACGACGAGATGCAGGCACTAGCAAAAGAAACCGCAGAGCGCATAAAAGGATCTCTGGAAGATGACCTCAATACCGCGCAGGCACAGGCGGCAATTTTCGAGATGGTGCGCAAAGCTAACGCAACGTTGGATGTTGGACAGATGAAGAGCGGAGATGCCGCGCCCCTATTGGACGCGCTGCGCAAGTTTGATGAGATTTTCGCTGTCATCGAAGACGACGATGCATCCAAGATGAAACAGGTGTTCGAGTGGGCGCGCACCGAAGGCCGCGAGAAAGACGTGAGCACGCAACTGCAGGAGTCCGTGCAATCGAGCGAATTCGCCGATTCCGAGATTGAGAGAAAAATCGCCGAGATGGAAGCGGCGCGCAGGGGAAGAAACTTCAAAGTGTCGGACGCTATCCGCGCAGAGCTCACCACCTCGGGGATTCTTATCGAAAACACCAAGGAAGGCGTGCGCTGGAGACGGAAATAGCTCCCCGATGGTAGCCTGAAAGATGGATCCCTGGCATGAAGTCCCTCGATGAATACCTTCGCGATGCCGCACAAGCCCACGGTCACTTGTGTGCGGGACAAGTTCTCGGCGTCCGGCTGGCCAGGTTGGGTTTGGCCAAACTCGGTATCGAGGACCCTGCCGGAAAGGATCGCAAGCGCCTCGTGACGTTCGTCGAGATTGATCGCTGTGCCACCGATGCCGTTGCGGTCGTCACCGGCTGCCGGCTGGGTAAACGCGCGCTGAAATTTCGCGATTGGGGAAAAGTTGCGGCGACATTCGTGGATGTAGAAACGGGCAAAGCCGTCCGTATTGCGGCCAAAGAATCTTCAAAAGCGCTGGCTCGCCAGATGCATCCCGAGATTACGGACAGGAATCAGCAGCAAATGCTGGCCTATCGCGAGATCGCCGATGATGACCTGTTTACTTCGCAATGGGTGAAAGTTGATTTACCGCCCGAAGAATTCCCCGGCTACAAGGGCGAGCGCATCGTCTGCGACGCCTGCGGCGAGGGCATCAATTTCCGGAGAGAAGTGCGCGTCGGGGGAAGGGTTCTTTGTCGATCCTGCGCGGGAGAGTGCTACTACCAGCCGCTTTAAGCTGCCTGCTCATACGCATGGGCTAGACGCAGAATCGCGGACTCGTCAAAATGTTTTCCTAAAATCTGCAGTCCAATCGGCAGCTTTTCTCTCGTCTCACCGCAAGGAATCGAAATGCCGGGAATGCCGGCGAGGTCCGCTGTGACCGTGTAGATGTCGGCCAGGTACATCGCCAGCGGATCATCCGATTTCTCGCCCAGGCGAAACGCCGCTGTGGGACTGGTCGGCGTAACGATCGCATCCACTTTGCTAAAAGCTTCTTCGAAATCGCGCGTGAGCAGCGTTCGCACCTTCTGAGCCTTCAGGTAATACGCATCGTAGTAGCCGGCGCTGAGCGCATAGGTGCCAAGCATAATGCGGCGCTTTACCTCCGCGCCGAAGCCTTCATCGCGGCTGCGGCGATACATCTCGGAAAGCGACTTCACCCCTGCCGCGCGATAACTGTAGCGCACGCCATCGTAGCGGGCGAGGTTGGCTGACGCTTCCGCCGTTGCAACGATGTAATAGGTTGGAATTGCGTAAGGCGTGTGCGGAAGTGAAACTGGCACGATCTCGCAGCCCAAAGATTTCAGTTTGTCGATCGCCGATTCAACCGCATGTCGAACTTCGTCGTCCAATCCTTCGCCGAAGTATTCTTTCGCGACGCCGACCTTCATTCCAGGTACGGGTTTCTCCAGCTCTGCAGCGTAATCCGGTGCAGGCAAATCAGCAGAAGTCGCATCCATCGGATCGCGACCGGCAATCGCACCCAGTACGATGGCAGCATCTTTCACCGTTTTCGTAAGCGGGCCGATGTGATCAAGCGATGATGCGAACGCGATTAATCCATAGCGTGATACGCGGCCATAGGTGGGCATCAATCCAACCACACCGCAGAACGAAGCAGGCTGGCGGATCGACCCTCCCGTGTCTGAACCGAGCGCGGCAACTGCCATGTCAGCCGCAACGGCTGCGGCGGATCCGCCAGACGAGCCTCCCGGCACGCGGCTCAGATCGCGGGGATTGTGGACGGGATGGAATCCGGAATTTTCATTCGAAGAGCCCATCGCGAATTCGTCGCAGTTTGTTTTGCCCAGGACAACTGCGCCAGCAGCTTCCATGCGCGCTACAGCAGTGCAATCGTAGGGCGGGATGTAACTACGGAGAATCTTCGATCCTGCAGTCGTGCGGACCCCACGCGTCGACATTACATCTTTAATGGCAACGGGCACGCCGCCAAGCGCGGGCAACTGCTTGCCTTCGGCAGCCATGCGGTCGATTCGATCGGCCTGCCCAAGGGCACGTTCTTTGCACAAAGTCAGATAAGCGCCGATTTGAGTGTCTTCCTTCTCTATACGCGCGTAGTAGGATTCCGCGAGCGCAAGAGCAGTTATCTTGCGCTCTTGAACTGCGGTCCGGGCGGCGTCGATACTTAATTTGCTCAATTCCATTTTTACGACGCAGATACTTCAAAGGCTTTCGAGAAGATGATCGAGCTTTCGAAGGAACGAAAGCTGCGAGCCGTACGCCCGCTATCTCTCGATCACCTTCGGCACGCGAAAGAATGTTCCGTCGGTATCTGGAGCGTTCTCCAGAGCTACTTCCTGCGACAAAGATTTGCGCAGTCCTTCAAGAATGTCATCGCGAGTCGCGTAGGCAAACCGGTTGCTTCCCGGATCAGCTCCATGGGCACGGAAGCGACCGGAAACCTGCGCCATGGGCTCAGCGTTGGAGGTATCCAGTTCGTTGAGGCGATCAACGTAATCGAGAATCGAGTTCAGGTCGCGCACCATTTTCGCACGCTCGCCGGCGGACAGGTCCAGGTTCGCCAGATCGGCAACGTAGGCGACATCTTTTTCCGTGACTTTCATTTCTCCGGCGTTTCCCGCTGGATTACGAACTCAATTCTCTCCACCGTTTGCATGGCATATCGATTCATGGCGGCGATATAACGCGGGGCAAGATTCTGCATTTCGCGTTTCCAGCCGGAATCGGGCACTTCGACGCTCAGAACGGAATTCGTGAAGCGCAAAGCCCAAGTGCGCTGAGCCACTGCCGAACCGCAAACCAATGGCCAGGCAAGAAGCGGAGCATCGCTTTGCGGTGCGCGACGCAACGCCCCCGCTACAATTCGTTCCAGACCTGCGCCTGCCTGCCGCAATGCCGCTCTCTCTTTCCAGCCTACAATGCCACCGACGCGTGCTCCATGCAACGATGATTCCGATTTTAGCATTCCATTTTCTGTGCGCTGCGTTGCATCACGGTGGAAATTCGCGCGCAATATATTTGAGTGCGGCATCGCGCGAGGCCAATTCACCATCGAGTTGAGCGTCTTCGACAGCAGCCAGAATCTCGCGAAATCGCGGCCCCGGTCGATATCCGGCAGCGATTAAATCATCTCCACTGACTAAAGCGCTGGGACGGAATTCCTGCGGAGGAATCTCATTAAGCTTGCTCTTCACAAAGTCATACGTGCTCAGATTCCCATGGCTGGCCAGGCTGTCAGCCCGGTGCAGCGCAAGATGCTCGTCGAAGCCGGGCAGGCGCATGAATCTCTTCAGAGTCGATTCCTTCATCCGCCCAACATGCCCAAAACGCATGTGATTCTTGATAAGCGCCAGAACCTGCACCGTGTCACTTCTCGAAAAGCGAAGGCGGTGGCAAATCTCTTCGCCGATCTTGACTCCTACATCAACGTGGTCATCGAAGCGGATGCGGTCGGGCGCCACGCGAAACGTCGCCGGCTTTCCTACATCGTGCAGCAACGCACCCCAGGCAAGCGTGGGAGGACACGGCGACGGCAAATAATCGAGCAGGAGGAGTGTGTGAATAAAGACATCGCCTTCGGGATGGAACTCAGGTGGCTGCTGAACACCCTTCATCTTCGAAATCTCGGGTAATACTTCCTCAAGCAGCCCGGTCTGATCCAGCAATAGAAAGGCGCGCCTGCCGTGGCCCTCGGTCAGCATTTTCGTTAGCTCGTCACGAACCCGCTCGCGGGACACCAGGTAAATCTCGTTGGCTCGACGTCCAATCGCCTCAAAAGTTGCAGGCTCGATCTCATATTCAAAGCGCGCTGCAAAACGAACGGCGCGCAACATGCGCAATTTGTCCTCGCCGAAACGCGCGTCGGGATCGCCGATGGCGCGAATGAGCCGATTTTGCAGATCGTTCCGCCCGCCAACGAAATCCAGCACTTCGTTCGTCAACGGATCAAGCATCATGCCATTGATCGTGAAGTCGCGGCGAAATACGTCTTCCCGCGGGTCCTGGCTGAAGCGCACTTCATCGGGATGGCGTCCATCGGAATATCCGAGGTCGCTGCGGAACGTGGCTACCTCAATCGTGTGGTTTTTTGTGCTCTCGTGTTCGCCGTCTGGAACTGGGATTAGGACGACTCCGAATTGTTCTCCCACCGCCCACGTTTCGGGAAAAATCTTCATTACCTGCGCGGGGGTTGCGTCGGTTGCAACATCGTAGTCGGCGGGCTCGCGCTCCAGCAGAAGATCGCGCACGCATCCGCCGACCAGATAGGCTTGAAAACCGTGCTGGCGAAGAGTCTTGATAATTGAGATGGAAAACTCTCTGCTCATCGAATGCCGAGCATGACGGCTGATGCCATCATACCGTGTGCATCCCACGATTGTTGAGTAAACCCGTTGGAGCGCGATGGGAGAAATCACGCGATGCCGCGGTCTATTCCGGCGTCTTCTTTATTAATCGTCTTGTAGGCCCATGCCATGCGCGGAGTATTGTGGGCGAGACCGAATTGCCCTTTCGCGTTGAGCAGGATGATGCCGCCGTGACCGTCCAGGCGTTGCTTCAGGTAATTCATCGCTTCCTGCGCGGCCCACTCGGGAAGATTCCCTGCAGAGACACGGTCAGCCGTCCACTTCGCCAGCACCAGCTTCATGATGGGCTCGCCCCAGCCGGTAGTCGAGACTGCGGCGCTGGAATTATCCGCGTAGCAGCCACAGCCTATCAGCGAAGAATCTCCCAGGCGTCCGGGAGCTTTGTTTAGCGTTCCGCCAGTCGAGGTTGCTGCCGCGATGTTACCGTGGCTGTCCAGGGCGACCGCACCAACGGTGTCATGTGAGATCGCCGGGGCGAACAACTCTTTTCCTTGACCGGCCGCGTCGAGCTGATACTCGCGCAGGCGCTCTACCTCGCGCTGAATCACCAATTCCTCGTTCCGGCACAGCTTGATGCCATGCTGCGCCGCGAACTGCTCGGCGCCTTCGGCGACGAAATACACGTGGGGACTCTCGCTCAGGATCTTGCGCGCTGCGCGAATCGGATTCGCCAGCCGCTCCACGCACCCCACCCCGCCAGCACGCAGCGTCGCCCCGTCCATGATGAGCGCATCGAGCTGCACTTTGCCATCGCGGTTGAGGAAACTTCCCCGTCCAGCATCGAAGGTTTCGTCATCTTCCATGACGACGACAGCTTCTTCGACGGCATCCAGCGCTGGGCCGCCGCGCTCCAGCACACGCCAGCCTGCAGATAAGGCATTGCGAACGCCACGAATGTGGGCTTCGGTCATGCTATCGGGCATGGACCATGCGCCGCCGTGAACTACCAAGACAGGATTGGTCGACAAAAAGGATTTCCCCAGAGATTTTCGTTCTTAAAACTGAAGGCACAGTCTAGCACCAGGCTTTGATTGCGGTCAGGGGAAGAGCCCAGAGCCGAACTGAAGGACTGTGCCTTAGCAATTTAAATCCTAGGCGGCCTTGGCGGGGACTTGAGGATCCTGCGTTCGAGTCCACGTGTACCGCATGCGATGAATCACCGTCAGCGTGGAAAGGACTGCAATAATCCACAACACCGGCGCCATGCGGTTAAATAATGCTCCAATGATTACCAATACGAGCCGCTCGGGGCGCTCCATAAAGCCGACACGGCAAGAGCCAATCAGCGATTCAGCCCGCGCCCGCGTGTAACTCACCATGATGGCGCTCACCATCACAAAGGCTGTAAGCACAACGTAAAAGAACCGGTCGCCGCGGGCATAGAAAACCAGCAATCCGAGAAACTGTGAAGCATCGCTGTAACGATCGATTACTGAATCGAAGAACGCACCGAAGCGGGTAACACGATTTGTGGCGCGCGCAACCTGCCCATCCACCAGATCAAAGAATCCCGAGCCAATGATCACCAGGCCGGCGTAGAAGAAAAGTCTCCTCTGGGTATAAGCATTGGCCGAGCCAAACAAAACTGCGGCCCAGGTATTCACCACCAGCCCGATAAAAGTCAGCACGTTGGGATTGATGCGCGACAAGGCCAGCCAGCGGACGATCGTATCAAGGAGTACGCCACAGGCCCGGCCAAAGGCGCTCGTCCAGGAATGATTGGCCATCAGGCTTCCGCCTTCTCCGGGTCAGTTTCGTCGTGGATGGTTGTCAAACTGAGGATTTCCAGTTCCCGCTTCCCATTCGGCGTGATCACCGTGGTCTCGTCGCCGACTTTCTTGTTCAACAGCGCGCGGCCAATCGGCGACGTAGTGGAAACTTTGCCGGTCGCAACATCGGACTCTTCGCTGGTCACCAGCTTGTACTGAATCTCTTCGTCCTTGCTGCTGTCGTAAACCTTGACCGTCGAACCCAGCCCCACCTTATCCCTGGGAATGTTGTTCATGTTGGTCAGGGAGAGATCCGCGAGGCGCTTGCCGAGCTGCCGCACCCGCGCCTTGACAAACTCCTGGCGCTGCTTCGCCATGTGATACTCGGCGTTCTCGCTCAAATCTCCGAGTGCCGCGGCGCGCTTGATCTCCTTGGGCAGCTCGTAGACCAGTTCCCGCTCAAGCACGTCGATTTCTTCTTGCAGTTTCCTTCTAAGTTGATCAGTCATAAAGACAACTTTCTAGATTATAAACCGACCGTAGGGGCCCGCGTAGTTGCGTTCCCCGAATAAAGAAAAACCCGATCTCAAGCCGGGAAACGGTTGAGATCGGGCGCAAAACCGGGATAAACCCAGTAATTTGAGTTAGTCGGTGGTGCCGGTGCCGATAATGCCGAACGAAAGCACTTGGCAGCCGGTGCTGGAAACTTCGCACAGATTCGAGTAATCGAATCCGAAGTAGGAAGAGTTGAAGTAGCTCAGATTCGCCGGCGGGATGATGCCGTAGTTGTTCATACCGAAGGTGTCATCCCAGAAATACTGGGCGATGTCGCAGCTGCCGTTGCCGGAATCGGTGCACTGCGGGGTGATGTTCAACCAGTAGGTGCCGGCCGACAGAGTGACGGCGGGAGTAACCTTCACCTTCAGCGTGTACTCGGTGAAGCCGAACGGGAAACGGCCGGTGGGCACGAAGCTGGTGCCGGCTGAGGTCGAAGTTCCGGAGGCTACTACGGAGCCGCCCTCGCCTTCGCTCACGCCGCTGTTGATCGACCAGGTCGAAGACGTCGGATCGAGCCCGTCATAGCCGTCGGCAATGGTGTTGATGAACGCACCATCCACGGTCCAGGTTTCGCCGGCCGGAACGGTGAAGGCTCCATAGTCCTGTGTGTCGGGAACGAGAAGCGTGTTTTCATTCGCGAAACCGTTATCATCGGCTGAGGCGGGGTTCGTGTCTCCCGTGTACAGCAAGCACACTGGGGCGCAATAAGAAGGCGGAACTTCCGCCGGATGGGAAACGTACTTGCCTTTTTCAGCGCCGGTGCTCTTCACTAATGCATCGGTGCCCTTTTTCGTTTTCGCAAATGCTGTTACGGAAAGAAGCAGTGCTGCCACTGCAATCGCGCAAAGCGTTTTTTTCACTGTGTTCCTCCTGAATTTTCAACTGATTAACTGAGAGTAGTGGTTCGGCAGATTGTGCTTCGCGATTCTTCGTGGAGATCGCAAATGCACTGGGACGAAATCCTATCGCGCTTCAAAATAAAGTCAAGGGAAAAAGCGCGCTGGACGCGGTTTTTGATGATGCGAAATGTTCGCGCTGGAAATGTTGCAAGATTCTTCACAGTCAGGGGCGTGTTGAAATTTTATGCACAGGCAAAAATGCGGGAAGGGCGTATTGCACAGAAGCAGATGAAAGTTTATCTGTGCGTGCCGACTCTTCGGCGTGCGAAATAATCGGCCACGAAATCCATACTCCGCTGTGACATCCAACCTTGCACCGATTTCGAATTCGCTCCATCCTCGCCTGAGCAAGACGATTTACAGCGGAGTACACAGCGCAACTTGGCGCTAATATCTTCTTTGTTTTCCGGGATTTTGACACCTTGAGTTCTTTAGATCACTGATTTTGCAGATACGCCATCGCATAACACATAATGTGTTGATTCCAGGAGATCGGTGGATTAAAGAGGGGATATCAACAAGCAGCTTCCCAACATTGAACAAAACCAGCCATGCTCCCTCGTCCACTCGTTCTTACAACTCTCCGGGCCCTTGACTGGCTCGCCGCTCGCGCGCTCCCGCGCAATGAAACTCCCGCTCATCAACTCACCGGCCGTCGCGGCGAAGAGGCGGCTTACTTCCATCTGCGAAAACATGGCTACACGATCATCGCGCGTAATTTCCGTTCTCCGCGCTGCCGGGGAGAAATCGACCTGATCGGGTGGGACAAAGATGTTCTCTGCTTCATCGAGGTGAAGACCCGCAGCACTCGCGACGTAAAGCCGGGTGAAGCGGCCGTCGATCAGCATAAGCGAAGAGAGATCGCAGCGGTGGTGCGAGACTATCTTCGCCGGCTTCCCGCTCAGTGCCAATGGCGCTTCGACGTGGTCAGCGTATACTATGAGGCGAAGGCCAGCCAGCCGCAGATTGAACTGTTTCGCAATTCCTCCCTGACGGCTTAGAATGGAAAATTCGTCTACCTGACGTTGAGGGGTCGTTGCGTGCCTGATTTAAGAAAAGATCCGATTGTTGGCCGCTGGGTGATTATTTCGACCGATCGCGCCAAGCGTCCTACGGATTTTGCCCGAGAAAATGTGAAGCTGAAGGGTGGTTTTTGCCCCTTCTGCTACGGAAACGAAAGCAAGACGCCTCCTGAGATCCAAGCCTACCGGCCAGGTGCCAATGGCGGCCCGGCTTCGCAGCGCGATACGCCAGGATGGACCGTGCGCGTGGTCCCGAACAAGTTTCCCGCGCTCGGAATCGAAGGCAGTCTGAACCGCCAGGCGGAAGGTATGTTCGACCGCATGAATGGCATCGGCGCTCACGAAGTCATTATTGAAACGCCCGATCACAATGCGAGTCTGGCCACCCTGCCGGCGAAGCGCATTGAAGACGTGCTGTGGACGTTTCGGGACCGAATCCTCGACCTCAAAAAAGACCGGCGCTTCAAATACATTTTGCTCTTCAAGAACCACGGCGAGGCCGCGGGTGCGTCTCTGGAACATTCGCACTCGCAGTTGATCGCGCTGCCGATTTTGCCGATCAATGTGACCCAGGAACTCGAAGGCGCCAAGCAATATTTTTTGTATAAAGAGCGCTGCGTTTTCTGTGACATCATCCGTCAGGAGACGGAAAACGGCACACGTGTGGTTGCGGAAAACGAAAACTTTCTTACCATCGCGCCCTATGCTCCGCGTTTCCCGTTTGAGACGTGGATTCTGCCGAAATCGCACGAATCGGCGTTCGAGAATTCTTCCTCCCACATGTTTGAGAATCTGGCGAAGGCCTTGAAAACTCTGTTGATCAAGGCCGACCGCGTGCTCGATAATCCTCCGTACAACCTCGTCGTACACACCTCGCCGGCGCAGGACCCTACCAATGACCATTACCACTGGCACATCGAGTTCATGCCGAAACTGACGAAGACCGCAGGGTTCGAATGGGGCACGGGCTTCTACATCAACCCCACGCCGCCGGAAGAAGCCGCAAAGTTTTTGCGCGAAGCAAGCGTGGAAGAGGCCATCCCAATCACGGTAGGATAAGGAAAAATCCAATCGCAAAAAATTAGGGCACGGCTAAACGCCATGCCCTTGCAGTTGGATAGAGAGAGGCTGATGGCTGCGGGGTGACCAAGCTATAGCATGAGTCCCGCTGCAACAGCAGCTATAAAAGCCTAAAACACGCTCAAGAATGAATTGTCACGGAATTGTAAAAACCCACAAGAGAAAAGCTGTGCTGGATGGCCCGCTCTCGAGCCGCCAGCCTTAACCCTGCGTGCGGTCCTGGAATTCCTCGTGCCAGGCCATCTGAATCGCCTCAAGCTTGCCCTCGTTCGAGGCCGCAGGATCGGCTTTGAACTCTGGCAGTTCGGTCACGTAGCGGTGCAGATCGGTAAAGCGGATGGTAAGAGGATCGATCTCCGGATGAGTTTCGGAGAGCAAAATGCCGATGTCTTCGGCATCGTCCCATGTTAGCGGTTTGGGCATAGCTGGCTCCTGGAGAGGGAAGTTTCGAGGTTTCAGAGTTGCAAGGTTTCAAAAGTGTACGCGGTGATGTTTTTACCTTGCAACCTTGAAATTATTAAACCTTGAAACCCTCTCTAATGACTTTCTTCCGAGACGTAGTTCCGGTTCCAGGCGGGAATTTCCACTACCACTTTCCCCGGCTTGACGATCTGCACCTGGCAGCCGAGACGCGAGTTCAACTGCAGATCGGCCGCCATGTCCAGACGGTCTGCTTCGTCATCGTCCATGGGAGAAAGATTTTCGGCGCCTTCTTTGACCCACACATGGCACGTGGTGCAGGCACAGTTGCCGCCGCAGGCGTGGTCGAGTGGAATTCCAAAGTTCAGTGCGACATCGAGGATCGACTCTTCCTTGCCATGATCTTCGTAGGGCAGATTGCCGTGTTCGAACTGCACAGTCTTGCCCTCAGGCAGGAATGTCACCTGTACTGTGTTTTCGCCGGGAGCTTCTTCTTCGGTGATGGTTCCGGCGGAGTGCGTTTTTTCTTCGGACATCGTTTCCTCGCTTAACTTCAGCTGTCGTGTTACGAGGGCGAGACGCCCTCGCGACTGCCGACGGGACGCCGGCGTTACTCGAATTCTGCTTTCGCCATGGGGTGCGGGGCTGTCACGCCTTCACCTGCCTCGGCTTCATCCATCTTCTTGCCTTTTAGCGCGGTCGAGACGGCGCTGTCCATCATCAACTCAGCCAGGCGCATCGTGCCCTGGTTGAGAGCGTCGATGGCTTTGCGAATTGCTTGATAGTCATCTTCCGCCTTCACTGCGGTTAACGATTTCTCAAGTTTTGCAATGTTCTTCTTTTCGTAAGTCGTCAGATGGCCCCATGCTGGACTCTTCTTGCCCTTTTCCAGAGCCGCGAGAATCGTTCCCGCTTCGTTGCGCGCTTCGATCAGCTGGCGCTGGCGGAAATCTTCTTCGGCGCTGTCGAAGGAGTCGAGAATCATGCTTTCGACCTGGTCATCGGTAAGGCCGTAGCTGGGTTGAACCTGAATTTCGGCTTCTTTGCCGCTGCGCTGCTCGCGCGCGGAGACGTTCAGGATGCCATTCGCGTCAATGAGGAATTTGACTTCGATGCGCGCCATGCCTGCGGCCATCGGCGGAATGCCTTTGAGATCGAAGCGTGCCAGGGAACGGCAATCTCTGGCGAGTTCGCGTTCTCCTTGGAGGACGTGAATGGCAACGTTGGCCTGACCGTCAACTTGCGTGGTGTAAAACTGTGTAGCCGACGCAGGGATGGTCGAATTGCGCAAGATGATTTTGTCCGTGACTCCACCTGCGACTTCAATTCCCAGCGAGAGCGGCGTGACGTCGAGCAGCAGCATGTTCTCGGTGGCTTGAGAACCGCCTCCGAGAATGTTGGCCTGCACCGCGGCGCCGAGGGCGACGACTTCATCCGGATTCAGGTCGGTGTGCGGCTCGCGCTGGAACAGTTCCTTCACTAGCGCGTGAACTTTCGGAATGCGCGTGGATCCACCCACGAGAACAGCTTCGTCAATCTGCTCGGGCTTGAGGCCGGCGTCTTTCAAAGCTTGCTTGCACGGGCCGACAGTGCGATCGATGATCGGCTGGATTAATTGCTCGAACTGCTCGCGCGTGATCTCGCGCAAGTAATGTTTGCCGCTGGGGAGTTCGACTTCCAGTTTTGCCGACGACTGTGACGAAAGCGCGATTTTTGCTTCGATTACAGCTTTGCGGATCGCCTGCACAGCTTCGGCATTGCGGTGGAGGTCAAGGCCGAGATCGCCTTGAATGTCCTTAAGCGCGATTGTGATCAGCAGATTGTCGATGTCGTCACCGCCGAGATGAGTGTCGCCGTTGGTGGCGACGACTTCGAAGATGCCGTCGTGCAGCTTGAGGATCGAAATGTCGAAGGTGCCACCGCCGAGGTCGTAGACCGCGACGATTCCGTTCTGCTTTTGGTCGAGACCGTAGGCCAGCGAGGCTGCCGTGGGCTCGTTCACCAAGCGCAACACTTCGAGGCCGGCGATGCGACCCGCGTCTTTCGTGGCCTGGCGCTGGGAATCGTTGAAATAGGCGGGAACGGTGACGACCGCCTTCGTCACCGGCGATCCGAAATAGCGTTCCGCGTTACGCTTGAGCTGACGAAGGATGAGCGCAGAAATTTCCGGTGGCGTGAAGGTTTTGTCGCCAATCTTAATACGCAGAACTTCGCCGGGTTGCAAGTCTTCCGCAAGGCGAAATGGGAAGAACTTCAGTTCTTCTTGAACGTCCTCGACCCCGCGTCCCATCAGGCGTTTGATCGAATAAACCGCGCGCTCAGGCGCAGAGATTAACGCATTGCGGGCGGCATTCCCGATTACGGGCTGATTATTCTGATCGAGCGCGACCACAGAAGGGACGAGATTCGAGCCATCCTCGCCGGGAATTACGACAGGGCTCTCCCCTTGCATGAAGGCCACGAGAGAGTTCGTGGTTCCGAGGTCAATTCCGACGATGTGATCCGATGACATTTTGCGATTTGTGATTGAATGATTTTCGCGATTGAACATTGCTCAATCGCCTGATGACTCAATCTTTCAACTCTCTAGAACCTCGTTCACATCCCGAACCAGATTGCGGATGTAGTTGCGGCGGTTCAATACGTCGAGCATTTTGTCGCGCGCTTGTTTGCGCTCGGCGTCTGAAACGCTCTGGCCGGATTCTTCCCGTTCGATCAACGCGTCCCAATTTTTCCAATAGCCTCGCAGTTCGTCCAAGAGTGTTTCGTACTTTTCCTCGAGTTCGACTTTGTGGCGGCCGATTTCTTCGATCAGAGCTGGGTCGTCCTCGCCCAGCTTTTTGTTCGCTTTCAGCTCCTCGATCTTCATATTCAACTCGAATACTTCCTCGAGCAGACCCGGGGGCACGATTTGCTTCTTGGCCTGCCCCGTCGCCCTTGCCTGCTCGGTTGCCGACTTGGACTGTTCTTCGAGTTCCACGCCTTCCAGCTTCAGCAGATACTGCGTGCGCTTGATGGGATCCTTCAACGTGCGATGTGCGTCGTTGAGCATCGAGCTCTGCTGCAGGCTCCACTCTTGTTCCTGACTTCCCGCCCGGGCGTTGATATCGGGGTGGAGCTTGCGGCTGAGCTCGTAAAAATCCTTGTCCAGAGCGGTGATGTCAATGTTCAGCTTGCGCGGCAGGCCGAAAAACGTGAAGTAGTCGACCGGAGCGGCGGGCTGCACCTTGCCGCACGACTCGCAAAAGTGCAACGCGCGCATCGTGCCGCACGACCAGCACAGCTGAGTGTCCTCAGGTACCGGTTTCGCCGTGATTGAGGTCAGGGTTTTTGTCATTTTTCAAACTGCAATTCATCCAGCCAAAAGCCGCCACACTACCGCCCTGCTTTCTGATGTGGGCAAGGGCGCCGCTTGTGGCTCGCTTTCGCGGCCGAGGCGGCCGCGCCACAACAAATCAAGCCGAAAACGAAGTTCCGCAGCCGCACGACTTCGTGGCTTGGGGATTGACGAAAACGAATCCCTGCTGCATCAGCGTCTCCTGGTAATCCAGGGTCATGCCGTGCAGGTAAATGAACGACTTCGGGTCGACGAACACGCGCACGTCTCCAAATTGAAAGATACGGTCGCGCTCGCGCGGCTGCGTGTCGAAGCGAATGTTGTAGCTCAGGCCCGAGCAACCGCCGCCCTGTACGCCCAGGCGCAGACCGCCCTGTTCGGGCGAGATGCCTTCCTTGGCCATCGCGGAGCGGATTTTGGCAATGGCCTTCTCCGTTACGAGAACGCCCTTGGCCGGCGGAGCGGATTGTTCGGTGATAGTCGTCATTAGTCACGAGTGCTGGAGCCCCAGCGGCTACAGCCTCACGAAGCTCCAAATAGATGACACAACTTAAGTCGTGCCCTTCCCTGCCGGCGAGACGCTGGCGCTACTTCGCTTCGACAGCCACCGGCTTCGCCGTCTCCTGCTTCTTTTTCCAGTCACCTATCGCGGCGCGGATCGCGTCTTCTGCCAACACAGAACAGTGGATCTTCACCGGAGGCAGCGAGAGCTCCTTCACGATGTCCATGTTCTTGATGGTGAGGGCTTCATCCACGGTCTTACCCTTGACCCACTCGGTGGCCAGGGATGACGACGCGATCGCGGAGCCGCAGCCGAATGTTTTGAACTTGGCTTCTTCGATGACGTTCGTCTCGCGGTTGACCTTGATCTGCAGTTTCATCACGTCGCCGCACTCGGGCGCGCCGACCAGCCCTGTCCCCACATCGTGGCTGGTTTTGTCGAGCGAACCGACGTTGCGCGGATTGTTGTAGTGATCGATGACCTTATCGCTGTATGACATTCTTCTTCTCCAGGTTTCAAAGTTTCAATATTTCTAGGTTTCAAAGATCGACGGTCCCAGTTGCATTCGATTCCAGAGCTCCGCAAACCTTGAAACTCTGAAACCTTGCAACCTTGAAACCCCGTTTAATGCGCTTCTCCGGCCCACTTCACGTCCTTCAAATTGATGCCTTCTTTCGCCATTTCGTACAGCGGAGAAAGTTCTCGCAGGCGCTCGACGGTTTCGATCACGCGATCTGCCACGTAGTCGACTTCGGCTTCGGTGTTGAAGCGGCCGATGCCGAAGCGGATCGAGCTGTGCGCCAGGTCGTCTCCCGTGCCGAGAGCCTTCAATACATAAGATGGCTCCAGCGTCGCAGAGGTGCATGCCGAACCGCTGGAAACGGCGATGTCGTTGATCCCCATCAGGAGCGACTCGCCTTCGACGTAGGCAAAACTGATATTCAGGTTGCCGGGCAAGCGATGCTCCATGGTGCCGTTGATGTAAACCTCGTCGAGGCGGTTCATGATTCGGTCGCGCAGGCGGTCGCGCAAGCCAGACAGTTTCACGGCTTCGTGCGACATTTCTTCGGACGCCAGCGCGCAGGCTTTGCCCAAACCGACGATGCCGGGGACATTCAACGTGCCGGACCTCATGCCGCGCTCGTGGCCGCCGCCATCGATAATGGCGGAAATCTGCACGCGAGGATTCTTGCGCCGAACGTACAAGGCGCCTACGCCTTTCGGCCCATACATTTTGTGGCCGGAGATCGACAGCAGGTCGACGTTCTGCTTGTTCACGTCGATCGGAACCTTGCCAACAGCTTGCGTCGCGTCGCTGTGGAAGATGACTCCGCGCTCGCGGCAAAGCTTGCCGATGTCGGCGATTGGCTGCAGGACGCCGATTTCGTTGTTGGCCGCCATGATGGTGACGAGGATGGTCTTGTCGTCCATGGCGCGCTTGAGATCTTCGAGATCGATCAGACCGTCTTTCTGCACGGGCAAATACGTCACCCGATAGCCGTATTTCTCCAGACGCTTGCATGTATCGAGAACAGCCTTGTGCTCGGTTACCGCGGTGATGATGTGATTGCCCTTTTCGCGATACATCTCGGCGGCACCTTTAATGGCAAGGTTGTCACTCTCGGTGGCGCCGGAGGTGAATACGATTTCTTTGGTGGTCGCGCCTATTAGCTTTGCGATACGCTCCCGCGCCGTCTCCACGCCTTCTTCGGCGGTCCAGCCGAAGGAGTGATTGCGGCTGGCGGCGTTGCCGAATTTCTCCATGAAATAGGGCAGCATCTCTTCCAGCACCCGCGGATCCATGGGGGTGGTGGCGTGGTTATCCATGTAGATGGGCAGCTTCACGCCCTTGGGAGCGTGATGCTGCGTGGCTGGCAGTTGCTGGGGGATTTTCACATCCGTGCTCATTGATTGCTTCTCCTACCTCTTTAAGTGCAAATCTGTAATCTCTTCGCTCAGGCGATCGTCACCAGTTCGGCGGACTTTGTTGCACTCGACTGTGCGACTTCCGGCTCTTCCCGCATATGAGAAATCTTGATGCGCCGCAGCACCGCCTCGATGCTTTCATTTACCTTGCGCAGCGGCTCGCGAATGTTGCAGCGATCGCTCTGGCCGCATTCGCCGCGAACCGTGACGCACGACGTAATGAACAGCGGGCCGTCGATTGCCTGAATTACTTCAAATGCCGAAATCGTGTGGGCTGCGCGGGCCAACCTGTAGCCGCCATTCGTTCCCTGCTGCGAATGCAATAGACCGGCTTTCGCCAGGCGCTGCAAAATCTTGGCTAATGCTTCAGGCGGAATGCCGAAAGAATCGGCGACATCTTTCGCGCTGGCGCTTCCTTCCTGCGCGTGGTCGGCCAGATGCTTCATGGCCATCAATGCGTAGTCGGCCTTTTTCGTCAGCTTCAACATTACGTCTTGAGGCGGCTTCCTGCTTCGGAATATACGACCCAACGAGTCGGATATATCTCCGACCTTTTTGATCGTACTTCATTGTAAAGCGTCATCCCCCAATTATGCAAGCCTTTGCAGCCATCGGTAAAAAATGAGGTCAAACGGCGGCCGAGCGGGATCGAGTGGTTTCAGGCGCGGCGACCTTTTTAGTCGGATATTCAAATATCCCCCTCTTGAAGAAGCGAAAGTAATCGACTGCGGCGGACGCGAAAATTACGAAGAAGTTCTTGACAAGCGCTAAAGCAAGGCTAAAATACCGGAAAATTGCCGCGAATCGATCCTTTTCTGTTTTCACAAGGGCGATGCTTCCGGATTTATGAGCGCAAAGCCGTTTCCCCAGCCGCCCAACAGCAAACCTTGCAAGCACCCGCGCGTGCAGTTCGTGAGCCGCGATGAAGACGCCGAGTTCGTAGAATGTCTGGAATGCCGCGAGGTTTTCGAGTCCAGCGAATTGAAGGACATCACCATCGAAGAGCGCGCAGAGCGTGAGAACCAGGACTCATAGTCCTGCAGAAGACGCAGCGTTCCTCAGATCACCAAAGTAACTAACATAGTGCAATGCTGCTTGGTGCTGAGTTCCCGGCGCTGCTAGTCTGCGGAGAACGGGGGCGTGCGTTTTTGCACGTAATAAAGCCATGCCTGCGGTGGCATTAGTCGTAGATGATTCCATGCTGATTCGCTACACCGTCTGCCGTTCTCTCGAAGAGCGCGGCTTTACGGTGGAGTCTGCGACTAATGGCGTGGAAGCTCTGCAGATTCTCTCGCAGATCAAACCTGATCTGGTCGTTACCGACATGCAGATGCCGAAAATGTCGGGGAGCGAATTGATCACGGCACTGAAGAAGAACCCCGACACCGCGAAAATTCCCATCATTATTGTTGCCGGCCGCGCCAGCGGCTTCGACGAAAACGAGAAGCGGGCCGACTTCGCCATTTACAAGGACATCGATATTCAAGCCCAGCTCGGCAAGGCGCTGGATGCGGTGATGGGTAAAGGGCAGGGTGCTGGGAAGTAAGATTCTGTCCTTCTAGTTCGGACCTCTGCCTTTCCGCAAAACCTACCGCAACGGAAGATTGGCTTCGGCGGAAAAATCCATCGGGGCAAAATCTCTCGCGAGAAATTTGGGGTAAGCTGCGGCTGCGATCATGGCTGCATTGTCGGTGGAAAGTGGTCGCGAGGGAAAAAACACGGGTATACCTTCCTCGGCTCCCTTCCGTTCGAAGGTTGTGCGAAGTTCGTTGTTTGCCGCTACACCGCCGGTGACAAACAGGGTAGCGGCATCATAAGCGCGAGCCGCAGCCAAGGTCTTGCCCACCAGATCTTCGACAATCGCGCGCTGAAATGAGGCAACCAAGTCCAGGGTCTTTTTGTCGCAGGTTACCAGGACATCTTCAGTCTTTGCTTTCGCGATGCCCGCTAGCGCGCTGCGGCGCGTTTCAATGGAATCGGGCAGACTGTGAACTTGCACGTAGCGGAGCACGGCAGTTTTGATTCCGCTGTAGGAAAAGTCGAAGCGCGCGCGATCTGTTTCAGTTTCTTTTTGTCCTTTGTGATCGCGGCGGTCGCGGTGCTTGATTTGGGCGGGCGGAAATTTTACTGCGGTGGGATCGCCGTGCGCTGAGAGTCGATCGATAATCGGGCCACCGGGATAGCCCAGAGCCAGCAACTTTGCCACTTTGTCGAATGCTTCGCCGGCGGCGTCATCACGTGTGTGGCCTATGTTCTCGTAGGTCCAACTATCGTTTTTCTGCGCGGCAAGGTAGAGGTGCGTGTGTCCCCCGGAGACGACTAGAGCAAGAACTGGAAACTGCAGTTCGCGATTGCCCTTTTGCCGCTCCTCGAGCAGGACTGCATGGATGTGGCCTTCGAGGTGATTCACGGCGATCAGCGGCTTATCGAGACTGTAGGCCAACGCTTTGGCGTAGCTGATGCCGACCAGCAGGGCTCCGGCGAGACCGGGGCCCTGGGTGACGGCAATCGCCTCTATTGACTTATACGTCTGATGGGCTTCAGCCAAGGCCTGCCTGACGACGGGAACGATCGCGCGCAAGTGCTCGCGAGAGGCAAGTTCGGGGACGACTCCACCGAAGGGCTGATGGGTGGCGATCTGCGAGGCTACGACATTAGAGATGAGTTGCTCACCTGATCGCACCACCGCGGCGGCGGTTTCGTCGCACGAGCTTTCGATGCCGAGGATGTAGGCGTCGGGCATGGGTAGGGCTGTTTCCAGTTTTCTGGTTTCTAGTTTCTAGTTTCCGTGCTGCGGTTGCAAGTTCCACGCCTTGTGTAGCGGAACACCTACTGTACCTCGTTGAGCCCGAGACGCACAGCGCGTGCTCCGGGACAAAACACGGGCAAGGCGCTCGCGCCACAGATTAGAGCCAGCCTTTGGTGCGCGCAATTCTTGAGGCTTCTATTCGGTTGCTGGCGCCCATTTTGCTGATCGCTTCGGAGAGATAGTTGCGCACTGTGCCTTCGGAGAGGTTTAGTTCGGCGGCGATATCGCCGCTCTGCATACCCTCGCCCGCCAGGCGTAGGACTTGGCGTTCGCGGTCGGTTAGTGGATCCATTTCGCTCCACGCTTCGGTCGCAAGGTCAGGATCGATCACTCGCAATCCCTGATGCACGCGTCGAACGGCCTCGGCTAGTTCTTCCGCGCGCATATCTTTGAGCATGTATCCCAGCGCGCCGGCCTCCATGGCGCGGCGCAGATATCCGGCGCGCGCGAATGTGGTCAGAATAATGACGCGGGTGCCTAAACGGCGGCGCCTGATTTCGGCCGCGGCATCGAGGCCCGTCATCAGCGGCATCTCAATGTCGGTGATAAGAATGTCCGGCTTATGCGCGACGATTGCGTCGACTGCCTCTTTCCCGTTCCTGACTTGGGCCACAACCGAGATGTCGCCTTCGATCTCGAGCAGCGCGGCCAGCGCGCCCAGCACCATGCCCTGATCTTCCGCGATTACTACGCGAATGGTTTTGCGATTTTCTTTGCTGCCCGGATTCAACTTTTGCTGACCTCTTGTTTGACCGGACCTTCCTTCAGCGGAATGGTGATGATGAGTTTCGTGCCAGATTCTAAAGCGCGGCTCAGCGATCCTCCGATCATCTCCACACGCTCGCGCATGCCGCGCAGCCCATTACCTTCGCTGTGACCTCCGCCGCGGCCGTCATCTTCTATGGCAAGCCGGCACGATCCGTTGCGCTGTTCGAGCCGCAGGCAACAGTTACGGGCGTTGGCGTGGCGGACCACATTAGTGACGCCCTCTTTCAACGCCATCGACAGCACGCTTTCTTGCAGCGCCTGCAGGACGATTTTCTCCACCTGGCAATTCACGGCAATCCCGGCGGTTTCCAGGGTCGCCTTGGCCTGCGCCAGTTCGGCAGAAAGCCCGCGGGTGCGATAACCGCGGATCGCCTCGCGAACATCCGAGAGCGCCTGCCGCGAAATCTGCTCGACCTCGCGAATTTCATTGCCTGCACGCTGCGGATCGCGATCCATTAATTTGCCGGCGAGTTCCGATTTCAGAATAATCACCGAAAGCGTATGCCCGAGCACGTCGTGCAGATCGCGGGCGATGCGCTCGCGTTCCGCGACTTTCGCCAGTTGCTCGATTTCTTCCTGTGCCTTCAGGAGTCTCGTATTGGCACGATTGCGCTGTGCAAAGTGCAAATCGCTGACGCCCACGATGAACGAAAGTCCGTTTGAAAAAAGAAGGAACCACCCGTTCAAATGAAATCCCCACCAGGTGAGCACGCCAGCAGCTTGAATTGCTAAAAGCACCTTGATGCCGTCGGCTTCAGTGTCCACGACGAACGGGCCGCATGCCGAGGCAAAGATGAAAAACGTAGTGGCCCCACCGTTGTATTTCGCGAACCCTACTCCCAGCAAAACCATACCGGCAAGGTGCAAAAGACCTTGGCGGCAACTCACCCAAAAAAGTCCGAAATATAAAACCATGAAAACAGCGGTCGCCAGGAGGGTGAGAATCCATACGCGCAGGCCAGCGTGACGCACGATGGGATCGATAAGAAAGAAACCGAAGTACAGGACGGAATACAACGCCCACGTGTACTCGCTGTTCTTTGGTATCAATCTCATTGTGTTTCGGCTCTTGAAGCCTCAATCCTTAAATTACCTGGACCGGTGTGCTGATATCGGCACTATTATCGTTCATCCTTCGATTTTCAGTTCCTGCTCCTCCGGACGGCGGGCCGCGAAGCGGCGTACCAAACCAAAGCGGCGGCGGGAACTAAGAGCGGCAACCAACTTGCGCCTCCGTATAAGGCCAGCACGCCAAGAAACACCATCAGGAGGGTTGAGCCGTAACCTTTTCTAACATCAGCGCTCATGGAGTGTTCTCCTTTCTCCCGCGGTGGCGGAGCCTAGCCGTACAGCTTGTCTTGATCGCGCTGGAAACCGATGCGGGCAACGCCCAAGCAGATTAATGTGAATCCCAAGAGAACTTCCCAGTGTGTTGACGCGGGCTCATGACGGCTGGCCCCCACGATTCCCAGCGCCAGCTGCGACAGGTGATAGGGAGGCAGTACCAATGCGACCTGCCGCACCACCTTCGGAAGAAACATGTAGGGAACCCACAGACCGCTGCAGAACGAGAGCGGCAGATAAAACAAATTGATGACGGCGGGAGCGGAATTAGGTCCGGCGAAATAGCCGATGGCCAGGCCCATCGCAGAAAAAGGTAGAGAACCGACGACGAGTGTGCCGACTAGCTTCACGGTTTCTGCGACTGGCAATCGCACCCCGCCCAGGCTAACGCCGAGCACGAGCAGGAGCGCCACTACCGTCGCGCTAAAAATCATGCTCAGGATAACTTTTGCCGCAAAGTAGGCGAACGGTGGCATGGGGCTGGCTCGCTTTACCTGCAACCACCCCAAGCCGCGGTCGGCAGCGAGGCCGGATGCCGTACCGAATAGCGACGCGCCCATTACTCCGAATGTACCGTAGGTGGCAATCAGGTATGTTGGCACGCTCGTACTGCCAATGCTTTCTTTGGCGTTCAAAACCAGACCAAAAAGAACGTAAAACATCAACGGGAAGGTGATCACAGAGAGCGTGTAGACGCGCAGGCGAAGATTCTTGAGGAATTCGTATTTTGCTTCTTTAAAGTAGATGGCGATCGCGTGGCTCATGGAGCGCTCCATCGGCATGTTGGCTAGAATCGCTGTGGCTGTGTTCATGTTCGTCCTCTCTTCGTTCATCCCCCAACTCGGGAATTAATTCACGCGGGCCTGGGCTTCGCTGTTCTCTTGCATCAAGGCGAGGAAAGCTTCCTCGAGCCCTGCAGCCCTGATCTCCAGACCGGAAAGAGCGGGGTCGCGGGCGAGCAAAACGCGCACGACGGGCTCGGCCTCTCGCGCTTTGATTTCGACTGCCTCGCGATCTTGCTTCGCCTCGATCACACCGGGAATTCGAAGTAGCGCGGTCAGATCGAGGCTGGTTACACAGCGAATGAGCTTGCCGCTGGTCTGGGCTTTGATTTCTGCGGGCGTACCTTCGGCAATGATCGATCCTTGATTGATCACGGCAATGCGGTCGGCGAGGGCATCGGCTTCCTGCAGGTAGTGTGTGGTTAGCAGGACGCTTTTTCCGCGCTCGACTAATTGGCGAATTCCATCCCAAAGGGCGCGGCGCGCTTCGACGTCCAGTCCTACTGTCGGTTCGTCGAGAAATAGCAAATCGGGATCGCCGCAAATAGCCAGCGCGAAAAGGGTGCGCTGCCGTTGTCCGCCGGAGAGATCGCCAAACTTGCGGTCGGCTAGCTTCTCCAGCCCAGCCATGGCCAGAACCTCGTGGCTGGGCAAAGGTTTGGTGTAATAGCTGGAGAACAGGTCGATATGCTCTCGAACCCGCAGAGTCTCGGGCACGCGGCCTACTTGCAGCATAGCTCCGGTGCGCATGCGGCTTTGGGGATTTGTTGGGTCCGCTCCGAAGACTCGAGCTTTGCCCGAATTCGGCTGGATGAGTCCCAGGAGAAGCTTCAGCGCAGTGGTCTTGCCTGCTCCGTTGGGGCCGAGTAAAGCTATAACCTGGCTCGGGCCTACGGTAAATGTCAGGTTCCGCAGGGCGCGGACGTCCCCATAATTCTTGCTGACCCCTTCCAGACTGGCCACCGCGGTACCGGGGGCTCGGTGAAGGATTTTGAGTTCCTGCCAGCTTGCCGTTAAATGTGCCATTTTGCGCTCGCTTTCCCGAGGCCCTGAATCTGTCTCGTTGTTGGCATCATGGCTGAGTCAAGGTTGGTGTGCCAGTGCGGTTCATCATGGAACTCGCCTGACAAATGTCATGGCGGCAGGGCAAGAATCGGACTTCCAGCGATCGGCGTTCAGGTGCGAGAAGAATGAGATTTTGCTAGATCCAGAGACTTCCGTTACGAAATCCGAACGGAATGTCGCGGCAGGGCGACCACCTCTGTCCAATGCCAGAAGCGGAACCTCGACCGCGATCTGCCACTATCACCAATAATCACGCGGCTTCGCGCCTGTTCGGATTTCGTAACAGAAATATGACAGCACCAGTTATTTACAATTTCATGACACAGACTGCCCGTCCCTGCTATGATTGCGGGCAATTTCGAGATGATTTCTCCTACGTCTTTGGAGGACCGCGATGCTCCCAGCTGGTAAGAGCCTTCGTACGCTGCGCGAGAAACTTGGCCTGACCATGCGCGATATTGAAACATCTAGCGCACGGATTGCCGAGAAATACCGCAACGAGGAGTACTCAATTCCTCCCAGCCGCCTGTCGGATATTGAAACCAAGGGCGTTTTGCCGAGTATTTTTCGCTTGTACACGCTCTCGGTGATCTACCGCCGGGATATGCGCGAATTGCTCTCGTGGTACGGCGTGGACATGAATAATATGGCCGCTGATCTGGGCATGATTGCGCCCCCGCGGTCGCACCTGTCGGAGACTCTGAACGGGCTGGCATCAGTGCAAGTCCCTATCCGCATGGATCCTGGTTTTGATGAGCAACGCACGAGCAACCTGGGTCGCATGGTGGAGCAGTGGGGATTGGTACCGCTATCTTATCTAGCGCAGTTCGCGCACAGCGATTTCACCTACGGCTACATCGGTCATCAGGATTTCACCATGTACCCGATTCTTCCGCCGGGTAGTTTTATTCAGGTGGACGAAGAGAGAAATAAAGTGGTCGAAGGGGTGTGGCGGTCCGAGTACGAGCGTCCAATTTATTTTGTGGAAACACGCGATGGCTATACCTGCTGCTGGTGCAGCATGAGGCGCGACGACCTGATTCTGCAGCCGCACCCGCTCTCTCCTGTACAGATTCGCGTGCTGCGGCATCCCCAGGAAGCGGAGATCATCGGCCAGGTGGTGGGAGTGGCGATGAAGCTGACCGAGTGGCACGCTTACGGTTCTTCTCCAAGCTCGAAAGAGCAACCAGCACTGAATTGAGATGGCGCTCTGCCACGGGATCTTTTGGCGAAGGAAGTAGTTCGTCGAGTTGCTCCCGCATTCCTTCCACGTAAGCAACCGCCGGTTCTTGCGCGGCCTCGCTGGATTGCCGCAGATCCTCTTCCAGATCAGAAATCGGCGAGCGCAGCACTTTCGAGAGAACCTCGGTGTGGGCCTGCTTTAGCGCGTGATCAGACGCGTCTTCCCCGTGCACCAGCGTCATTCCCCAATGCTTATACCCGCCCTCGCGACGGTGGAGAGATCCCAAATAGGCTAGCTTCGCGAGCAGACCGGAGATAGCCGCCAGCGTGGTTTCCCGCAGGTCCTGGAGAGCGGACTTTAAGGTCATAAGGTGGCTCAGGCAGAAAGCTGAGCGTGGCGACCCCGCACGCACTAACGGAATCGTCGCAACAGTTACAAAATATCACAGACGCTTTTCTGAACCAATGAGAAGAACGGGCCATTTCTACGCCAAAAAACGCCAGCGCGATATTTCTTGCACTGAGATAATGGCGGAGAAATAGTCCGAGGTTCATCCTCGTGCTGTATCCGCACTCGCTCTTGTGGCACTACCTGTGGGCGGGACACCATGTCATTCAATTCTGTCTCGCCATAGTTATTTGGAGACGCGGCATCCACCAGCGTTTTCCTATTTTTTTCTTGTACATCGTCTACGAAGCGTTGGGACCGGCGCCTCGGCCTGTGTTCACCTCGGTACGTGGGCCGTCGTCGCTAACTACTGCCTTGCCAAGTCATATCTGCTCGACTTTCTCAATATGACGATCTACCACAGTTGTGCACTGATCTGGTGCTATTACTTCCTTTCCACTTTGCACGATGCAAATATTGCCGCAGTCGGTGCCCACTAGTCCGTGAGGCGAAAACGAACGGGGAGTCCATTCCCTGATTGGGCAGTTCCAATCCTGCCAACCGGCTGCATAGCCAGGTGTTACGAATTCCGAACAGAAGCTGAGACCGAAGCCATCTTTCCGGCGCCGCTCCGGTATGTAACGATCACGGTGCGATTTTTCAGACAAAGGAGAAAAACTAACCGTGAAACGTGCGCTACTTGCAGTGGCCGCAGCTCTGATCTTCCTCAATACCTTGGTAGTTCCCACAACCGTCCGTGCCGACGGCGGCGTTGGCACCGGGGGAAACTGTTCGGGCCAAGGTTCCTGCAGGCCCTAACTGATTTCTTGGATCGTTACGAAAAACGGAAAGCCACTAGCCAACATTGCCGTAGCACGTTCGTTGCGTTATATTGAGCGGCTACGGCTATGTTCCACCCGCACTCACTTCTGTGGCACTACTTGTGGGTCGGACCTTATGTCCTGCTGGCGGCGCTTGCCAGCTTGATGCGCAGCAGAGGATTGCACAAGCGGTACCCTGCCTTCTTTTGCTACGCCATCTTCGAGGCTGTCGGCGGGAGCGCTATTTACATCCTAGATATCACACCGTCCTTTTCGGATGCGACTTACTGGCGGGGTTCCTTTGTTTTCCTGGTCATCGAGGTGCTAGTAAAATTCGCTGTCGTCGGAGAAGTCTTCACCGAACTCCTTCGCCGGTATCGTCCCCTCAGTAAATTAGCAAGAGTCCTCGTCTCCGGCATCGGTGTTCTTCTCATCTTGACGGGGACGATCATAGCGGCCTACGCGAGTTCGACAAATTTCTGGCTCATTTCTGCAACTCGCATCCTAGGCCGAAGCGTGAGCATAGCCCAGTGTGGCCTGATTATTTTTCTTTTCATCTTTGCCGCCTATTTTCACTTGACGTGGGATCGCCCGGTTTTCGGGATCACTCTCGGCTTTGGCCTCGTGGCTTCTTTCAATCTGTCCTACTGGGCTCTAACGGCTGGGTGGTTGCTGGGGCCGAAAAGCTATCTGCTTGACTTCCTCGTCATGGCCACCTACCACCTTTGCGTCCTCATCTGGTGTCTACTACCTGCTCGTTCCCCACAAGGAGACCACGACCTCTGCGGTTTCATTGCCGGAAAACAATCTGGCGATCTGGAACCGGGAATTGGAGCGCTTGTTGCAATGAATCTGGCCGTTGTTCTTGTCGTCGCTGCCGCCGTGGCGCTTGGCATTATCTTGCGCCTTGCTGTAACCCAGAGTCTTGAGGTCAGGAAAAGCTCCGCGTTGGCCGGAACGATTCGGCCTATCGATGTCGAAGCATTCCGCAATCTGGCGAATCCGGCACAAGATGAATATCTACGCCTCCGGCTTCCGCCCGCCGAGTTCCGCGTGGTACGGCGAGAGCGCTTGCGCGCTATGGCTGCTTACATTCAGGTTACGGGAGCGAATGCTGCCATCCTGGTGCGAATCGGCGAAGCTGCCCTGGCCACTAGGGATGCGCGCATCGCCGGAGCCGCGCAGCAATTGGTGAACGATGCGCTTCTGCTGCGGCGCAACACGAGCGTGGCGCTGGTTCGTATCTATATCGCGCTCGCCTGGCCGAATTCCGGCTTCGCTGCCGCGCGTGTGGCGGACCGTTATGAGCAGGTCAGCGGCTCGGCGATGCTTCTGGGACGGTTGCAGAATCCTGCTGTCGCCGTGCGTTTGTAGCATGGCTGGGTTGTGATGCTGATCGCGGCGCGGCTAGAGCCCTCCTGCCTGTGGCGGGCTTCTCCTTGGCCTAATCGCTTCCAAGCGAAATAGGGGAGTAACTTTTTCATTGCCCCCTATCGATTCCACCCTTGTTTTCGCTGGTCTGCATGGTGTACAAACCAGCGGGGCGATTCATCCTGCGAACCCTGTGCGCAAAACCGGCAAGTTCCCGTGCGGTTATTCTGCCATCACCCTCAAAGTGTCGGAGTCAAGGGAGACTCTATGATCCGCTCATCGTTGATCCGCATCCGTGCGCTTCGCCGCGCAAGACTCTTCTGCATCTCACTGCTGCTTCTGCTGTATTCGTCTATCGCCTTCGGCCAGGGAGGCGTTGCCACCGGCGATCTCCAGGTCACGGTGAAAGACCCGAAAGGCGGGCTCGTCGCCAATGCTACCGTCAGCGTCAGTGATGTCGCCAAAGGCCTGGTGCGCACTGCGACCGGCGATGGTCAGGGAGGCTACACGGCGCGACTGCTGCCTCCGGGCACGTACAACGTTACCGTCGAGGCCTCCGGATTTGCAAAGACCGAGGCGACGAATGTCAGCATTACGGTGGGCGGGTTGGTGAATCTGCCGATTGCCCTTGCCGTCGCGGCTGGAAAAGAAATTGTCGAGGTCAGTTCGCAGGCCGACTTGGTGGAAACAACGCGCACTGCAACCACGGACACGATCGGCGAGCGGCGCATCGATAATCTACCTATCAACGGCCGCAACTACATCAATTTCACTCTAACCGACTCGCAAGTTGTCCGCGATAACGCACCTGCGACCGGGGCGGCGCCAACCTCCGGGCTTAACATGAGCGGACAGCGCGCGCGTTCCAATCTGGTCAATGTGGATGGCGCCGACGCCACCGACAACTCGGTAAACGGTGTGCGTTCCACCGTTTCCCAGGAAGACGTGCAGGAATTCCAGATCATCACCAACAACTACGCGCCCGAATACGGGCGCGCCGCCGGTGGCGTGGTCAACATCATTACCCGCTCCGGATCGAATGAGTTCCACGGCGATGTCTTCGGCTTCCTGCGCAACCGCAGCTTTCAGGCGGTGAATCCGTTCAGCACGGTTCCCAACCCTGCTTACACACGGGTGCAAGCGGGCGCGGCGTTTGGTGGACCGATCAAGAAAGATAAGACATATTACTTTTTCTCCTACGAAATTACGCGCCGGCATGAGACGGGATTTGCTTCTATCGGTGAAGACTGTTTGCATACCGGCGGAGCTACCTGCTTCGGTTTGACTCAAAATGTCGACCTCTCCAGCGCGTTTGGTTTGCCGGCGGGAACGATTCAGCAAGGAGTCTATGGAACATCTGGCCCGAACAGCCAGCAGGCTTTTTTCCAGAACCTGCCTGCGGCTGAGGCTGCGCTCGGAGCCATCAGCCCCGCCTTAGCGGCTGGGTATGCGCAGGAAGCCGCGGTGTACGCAACCTTCGTGGGTGGTTCTTCAGGGATTGCATTAAACGGCTCCTACCCGGCAATTTTTGGCGCTCTGGCGGGAACTGCCATCCCCATTCCATCAAATGGTTCCAGTCCGCTCACGCAATTCCCCACTTCCTGCAATTTTGCTCAGCCGAATGTGCTCTGCAACTCGCTGCCCTCCAGCTTTCTTTCACTGAATTCGCAGATCGGCAACTTTCCTGTGTTCGAGGGAACTAGCCTGTATTCGTTCCGCATCGATCACAACCTCAACAACAACAACCGGCTGATGTTCCGCATCAACGTCAGTCCCAGCACGGTGACTGGTATCGAAGTCAACGGCGAAAATCAGGTTTTCGGGCAGAACGCTTACTCGCGTACGTCGCAACAAACCTATCGCGATGTCGCTGGAGTCTTTCAGGATACGTGGACGATCGGCAGCAACCGCGTTAACGAGTTCCGCTTCCAGTATGCCCGCCGCGGGTTGTCTTATTACTACAACACGGCCATCCCCGGCGGAGCGGACGTGGCTGAAAATATTCCCGGCTACGCCTATTTCGGGCGTGAACCGTATTCCTACATTCAGCGCGTTGAGCAGCGCTATCAATTCACCAACAATTTCTCCTGGACCATCGGGCGCCACAACACCAAGTTCGGCGGCGACTTTAATTACCTCCCGCTGACGGCCACGTTCACCGTCAACTACGGGGGTTTGTACGATTTCGGCTCTACGCCCTCCGCAGATTTCTTCCCCAACCTCTGCTCGACGAACGGGCTTCCGGCTGCGTTGTGTCCGGCGTTTCCCGACTTCACCGCCATCCAGAGTTACGGTCTCGGTTTCCCCAACGAACTTGTTCAGGGCTACGGCAGCCCTACGGATAGCTTCACGAACAAGCCTCTGGGACTCTTCTGGCAGGATTCTTGGCGCGCTACGCACAACGTAACTCTGAATTATGGCCTCCGCTATGACATCGAATTCCCGCCGCAGTTGAGTCCGCTGAACGCGATCGCCAAGGCCGCTTACAATCAACTGGGCTTACAGAAGGGCATTCAGACTTACACCCACGCTGTTCAACCGCGCTTCGGCATAGCGGTGGACCCCAAAGGCGACGGCAAGACCGTTCTACGGGCCTCTTACGGCATTTTCTTCGACCATCCTCTGCTCGGTCTCTACTTCCTTGGCAATGCATCGGACGCTTCCTCGAGCGGCCAGCTGGTATTCGGGCCGGGCCCGCCTTGCAGCACTTCGGGAGGCGGTCCCAGCAGCTTGAATGCTATCAACACTTTTCAGGGAATTCTGACGACTCCTGGCTGCCTGCCGACTGTTCCCGGGTTTATTGCGGGGCAGCAGCGGTTCAATCCTGCGCCGTTTAGTCCCTCGCAAGCGAGCAATCCCAGTGTGCCCGGCTTATTCGTTAATCAGAATTTCTTGAATCCGTCCACTTTCTTTCCGATGGGATTTCTACCCTTCGGCTATCCGCAGTCCAAGAATTTCGTATACGCGTACTCGCAGCAGGTCAACTTCGGCATTGAGCGCGATCTCGGCCACGGCTTCGCTTTCGATCTGGCCTATAACTTCAATGGCGGACGCCATCTGAATCGTCCTATTAATGCCAACACGGCGCGTGGCGATATCTTGATGGAGAATTATCTGGTCGCCTCCACCGATACGACTTCGAACTCTGCGACAGGACCCCTTGGAGTAGGCAGCGGCGTGGCGCCTTGCGGTGTGAACCCGAGCCACCAGCCGTGGGTTTCGGCGGCGCTGGCCAACTTCTTCCGGCCTTCGGCGGTCAATCCGGCGCTGGCCATTGCGTATCTGAATAGTGCGGCATCAAATTGCGTCACCACAGTTTTGCCCGCCGTACTGGCCGAACACGGCCTCGTTGCGACCTGCAACTACAGCACGCTTGCCGGTTGTGTTCCGTTCAGCGACATGGACGCCAACTACTCCAACGGCAGCTCCAACTACAACGGCCTCAGCGCGAACCTGCGCAAGCGCTTCGGCAGTCACTATGAATTTTTGGCCTCGTATACGTGGTCACATGCCATTGACGACTCCACCGATCTGGAAGCGCCGCTCGCGCCGCAGGATAGCTACTTCCCCTCAGCCGAACGCTCGACTTCGCTCTTCGATCAGCGGCATCGCTTTGTTTTCAGCGGTGTATATCAGACGGGCAAACTGGGCAGCGGATTCAGCCGACAGTTTTTCAGCGATTGGACACTTGCGCCCATCATTGAATTCTCCTCCGGACGGCCTTTCAACATCATCACCGGAAACGCGGACAACTTTCAGTTCTCGCCGGATAGCGGCCGGCCTGACACTTTTGTGAACCCCGCCTGCACGGCGCTGGGAAACCTGCCAGTGGCTTCTAAGTTCTCCCCGACGGGAGTTTTCCAGGAACCCTGCCCCGCCGACTTCAACGGTACGCTGCAGTCGCTCGACGGCAACTTCTCGAGAAATGGCGGAGTTCAGCCGTGGACTGTGTTTAACGACTTGCGGGTCGCCAAGCGAATTTATTTCCACGAGAGGTTCAGCACCGATCTGATCGTCGACATGTTCAACCTTGCCAATCGCTTCAACGCGTCTGCTGTCAATCCGCTCTTTACGAATGCCGGGCAGATTACGGCGGCGTATGATCCGCGGCAGTTCCAGTTCGCGCTGAAGTTTTACTGGTAGGGTCAGTTCGATTGATTGAGGGCACAGACTCGTGCACGCGAGATTCCTTGGCCCGGGGATGAAAACGCGGGTCATCGGGATGACGCCCCTGTGTCATCGTCAAAGCTTCAAACTGAATAGCTGAATCCCTTCGCCGCGTGCAGCGCGGTGGCTCCGGTTCGCCCAGTGTTACACTTTACTTTCATCCATCCTTGGCGCTTGCCGGAGTTCGTTCCCCATGTCCAAAACTTATACGCCCACGCTGCGGACTCGTGTCGTCCGCGAAGCGGAGCGCGGAGTCTATGATCGGGAAACTGCGTACCGCATCCTCGACGAGGGATTTCTTTGTCACGTAGGTTTCGTTGTCGACGGCCAGCCTTTTGTGATTCCTACCTCGTATGGGCGTAAGGAAAGCATCCTGTACATTCACGGCTCCGCAGCCAGCCGGATGCTGCGGCAAATGAAAGACGGCGTACCGGTTTGCGTCACCGTCACCCTGCTCGATGGTCTCGTTCTGGCCCGCTCGATTTTCAATCATTCGATGAATTATCGATCGGTCGTTATTCTGGGAAGGGCGGCCTTAGTGGAAAATCCCGAGGAAAAGTTGCAGGCCTTGCGGATTCTATCCGAGCACATCATCCCGGGCCGCTGGGATGACGTGCGGCAGCCGAATGAACGGGAACTGAAGGCGACTTCCGTTCTGCGAGTTCCGATCGAAGAATTTTCAGCGAAGGTCCGAACCGGGCCTCCGATCGACGATGAGGAAGATTACTCATTTCCGACCTGGGCGGGGGTGGTACCGCTGGTGATGAAAGCGGGAGAGCCCGTAGACGATGCCAGGCTTCTGGCCGGGCAGATGGCGCCAGCATACGCTCGGAATTACTCGCGCACATCCTAAATCATGCTAGCGACACGGCTTCCGGTTTCTCCTTGTCGCGGAAGATCTGGTAGTGGCTCAGTTTTAAGTTCAAACTGACCGAAAACATTCTCGCCTTTTTTGGTAAGGAATGCTATCTTTACAATAAATGGGTGTAGTAAAGACAAGATACTCCAGTTCTATCAGTTCCAAAGGGCAGGTCACGGTGCCTAAAGAAATTCGCCGTCGCCTGGGTCTAGCCGCTGGCGACCGGGTGGATTTTGTGATCGAGGGAGACCGCACAGTGATCCGTCCTTCCCGGCCTGACGCGGACCCATTTGCGAAGTATGTTGGCGCCCTGGGCCCGTTTCCCGGCGGCGAGAGTGGAATTAAAGCCTGGATTGACGATCTGCGAAACGACGAGGACGAGTGATCGTCGATGACGACGGCCCTGGATTCGAATGTCCTCTCCGCGCTGTGGTCGACCGAACCATCTGCGCCGCGCGTCGGGCAGGAATTGAGGAATGCACGCGCTCTTGGCGCAGTCGTGATCTCCGCACCGGTTTATGTCGAGCTTTGCGCCCACCCGTTAGCGTCCAGAGACTGGGTCGATAACTTTCTCTTGGAGACTTCCATCGCTGTCGATTTCTCGCTTGACGAGCTGGTGTGGCGCAAAGCAGCCGATGGCTTCGGTGCTTATGCAGAACGAAGACGAAAATCGGGCGGGACGTCGCCCAAGCGACTCTTGACCGATTTTCTGATCGCCGCTCATGCCCTGCTTCGCGCAGACCGATTGTTCACGCTCGATCCATCGCGCTATCAAAAAGACTTTCCAGGCCTTCGCTTGGTCTAAGTCGCGTGTGTTTCTGGGACGACGGCAACCCGATGCCGCAGGAAAGAACGCGCTCTCGCGTCTGCAATTCGCCTAGGGGATCAGCAAAATCTTCCCGGTCGTCTTCCGCGCCTGCAGGTCGCGATGCGCCTGCTGCGCTTCTGAAAGGGGGTAGATATGTTCGATGCGCAGCTTCAGTTTCCCGGCTGCGATCATGCCAAAGACTGCGCTCGATCGCCCAACCAGTTCCTCGCGGGTAGCAATGTAGTTGACGAGCGTCGGCCGGGTTAGATAAAGCGAGCCTTTTTGAGAAAGGGCTATCAGATCAAAGGGAGGTACTGGACCGCTTGAGCCGCCGAACAGCACCATCATTCCTCGCGGGCGGAGCAGGTTCAGTCCTTTTTCGAATGTGGTTTTGCCGACCGAGTCGTAAGCCACATCCAGCCCTTTGCCACTCATCAAGCGCTTGATTTCCGTCTCGAAGTCGGTCTGTGTGTAGAGAATTACATCGTCTGCACCGGCGTCCCGCGCGAGTTTGGCCTTCTCGTCGGTGGACACTGTGGCGATCACTCGCGCGCCGATGTTGTGCGCCATCTGCACAAGCAATAATCCAACGCCGCCCGCAGCGGCGTGCACCAGAGCGGTCTCACCACGCTTGAGCGGATAGGTGTCATGCGTAAGGTATTGGGCTGTCATGCCCTGTAGCATGGCCGCAGCGGCCTGCTGATCGCTGACGCCTTCGGGGATCGGCACCAAGCGATCTGCAGGGACAGCCGCATATTCCGCATAGGCGCCCTGCAATCCCGTCCAGGCTACGCGGTCCCCGATCTTTACGGATTTGACGTCGGCCCCAACGGAGGTGACCGTTCCTGCTCCTTCCTGACCAACAACAAACGGCGTGGGGGTTTTGTAGCGGCCTTCGCGGAAGTACACGTCGATGAAGTTGATGCCCGAGGCAGTTAGCTTCACCACCGCCTCGTTTGCTTTCGCTTGCGGAACAGGAAGGTCGACGAATTTCATGGCCTCCGGTCCACCGGGCTGCTTTACCTGAATGGCTTTCATAGTGCCTTCGATTCTACAAGCGTTAGAAGGATTTTGGGTCGAATCGGCCGTCTTTCACTAGCCAGCACTCTGGAGGATTTGAAAAAGTAAACTCCTTTCGTTCGTCGGTGCTACACTGGCAGGTCTCAAAAAGGAGGTTCTTTTTATGGCCGAAAAGAAGCCTCAGACGCTCGCCAATCACAACCGCCTAGATCCGCTCTTTCATTTTGTGGCCCTGCCGATCTTCGGTCTGACTGCCATTGGCGGACTCATTCATTTGATCTGGCGGCCGAGTTATCATTCAGCATCGTTCTTTGTCATTGCAGTGGCGGCGGTGATCGCGGTGTTGAAGATTCGGCTCTATGCGCTCAAGGTGCAGGACCGCGTGATCCGGCTGGAGGAAAGGTTACGACTGAGCTCATTGTGCTCCGAGGCGTTTCGCCCTCGGGTTCTCGATCTAACCGAAGACCAGCTGATTGCGTTGCGCTTCGCTTCTGATGCCGAGGTTTGCGCCCTGGCTGAACGGGCGCTGGCCGAAAAACTATCCCGGGCGGAGATCAAGAAGGCAATTCAGAACTGGCGGCCTGATTACTGGCGGGTCTGAAAACTCCGATTCAATCGGAAGAAGTGAGCATTACGTCAAACCTTTTGCCCCGAAAACGCCGTCTGATTATCGAGTCGCCAGCCCTTCGGGTAACCATTTACTGGTTCCGAAGGTAACGAAAAAGAGCACCAATGCGGCGTTGACCCAACGCCAGCCGCAAGGTACCATTTTTGATAGGATTTCAGCCAAATTTTCGCGCGCGAAATATTCTCTATCTATCGAGAAGGATGCGAGTTACTGCACACCCATTGCGAATCGCAGCTCTGGCCGCTCTGCTGGCTGCCGTGTGTTCGTGCGGTTCGGCGCACAAGCCAGCCGCTTTGCTGCCCCCGGGAGCGGCTCCTGCGTTAACCACGCAGAAACCGGCTGCTCCGGCATCCTCTGCGCAAGCAGCCGCACAACCGGCTGTTGAGAACCCCGATTCTTCGCAGAATCAAGCGACGCAGACCGTGGAATCCCCTGCACCAGCACCCTCGGTGGATCCGGTGGGCGACCTGATTGCCCGCGTCGAAAAGGAATATCAGGACGGCGTAGCGAATTATCAGGCAGGACACACGGATGCTGCGAAAAAGAATTTCGACAATGCCTTCAACGCGCTACTTGAAAGTGATCTCGATGTTCGCTCCGACGAACGTTTGGAGAAAGAATTCGAACGGATTACCGACGGGGTCAACCACCTGAACTTCGCTGACTTGGCATCCGATTCCGAAGCTCAGAAATCCGAGCCCGCCCCAATCGATGAAACTAATGGCATAACGCCCTCGGCGGATCCCGGCGTTAAAGCGAAGGCGCAAGCCGAGATCAAGTCGACGCATTCGGACCTGCCACTGATGATGACCGACCAGGTGGCGGGTTACATCAGCTATTTCTCGAATCGTGGACGAGGAGTTTTCGAGCGAGCCTACGCCCGCTCAGGCCGCTACCACGATATGATGGTGCGCACTCTGCGGGAAGAAGGTGTGCCGCAGGATTTGATCTATCTGGCCCAAGCCGAATCAGGATTCCAGCCAACGGCGGTTTCGCGGGCCGGCGCTCGTGGTATTTGGCAATTTATGGGCAGCCGGGCCAAAGGCTACGGTCTGCAGCGCACGCTTTGGGTGGATGACCGCCAGGACCCGGAAAAGTCCACGCGGGCTGCCGCGCGGCACTTACGCGACCTATACGCCCAATTCGGCGATTGGTATCTCGCGATGGCCGCCTACAACTCGGGTCCCGGCACAGTGCAGGCCGCAGTCAAGCGCACCGGTTACGCCGATTTTTGGGAACTATACCGTCGCAATGTCCTTCCCAAGGAAACGCGGAATTACGTCCCCATCATCCTGGCTGTGACCATCCTGACCAAAAATATGTCGCATTATGGCTTTGACGACGTATCCATGGACGAGCCTGCTTCGTCAGATGCGGTCGCCATCAACTACCCGGTGGATTTGCGGCTGGTGGCGGATTGCGTCGGCTCGACACCCGCGCAGATCCAACAGTTAAACCCTAGCCTTCTGCGATTGACCACGCCCAAAGACGGCACGTTCGAGCTTCATCTGCCTGCTGGCACCAAAAAGCAGTACGAGGATGCGATTGCCGATATTCCCACCGAAATGCGCCTGTGGTGGCGGTACCCCACGGTGCATTCCGGCGATACGCTGGCTTCGCTGGCACGGATCTACCATATACCCGCACGGTCGATTGAGGAGGCGAACCATCTCGATGGCACCGCTCTTGAAACCAATGCCCGGGTAATCATTCCGGTTAAACCGGGCAGACATCCAGAAGACAAAGCTACCTATGCGCGCCGGATCACTCGCTATAAGGTTCGAAAGGGAGATACGGTGCTGACTGTGGCGGAAAATTTTGGCGTTTCGCCGCGAATGATCCAGCGGTGGAATGGCCTGCGCGGTAATGGTTTACGCGGGCGGACGGTGCTGGCGCTCCATCTGCCGGTCACTCCCAGCGCTGAGGTAGCCAACGCTTCCCGGAGACCTGCGAACCACGCCTGGAAACCCGCCCAGACGGCAAGCACAAGAGGTCCGAAAAACACCGAGGAACTCAACCCAAAGACGATCTCGACGGCTGAAATGGCCGCCCGCGAGGGCACCACCGGGCAGTCTAACGTGCTCCGCCACCGGGTAAAATCCGGCGAGACACTCTATTCGATTGCGACGACTTACAAAACTACCGTCGCCGCGTTGAAACGAAGCAATCAGAACATCGCCACGCTGCGTCCCGGCATGATCCTCATCGTGCAGCCAAGCCACTAACACGCATCATTCTTAGCAACCATCGAGCCGAGGGCGACTCTCGGCCTGTTCCATTCCCGGCAGATTTTTCACCCATTTGATCGATGTCCCTTTTTGGAATTGGGCCAATTTCTTTTTCATTTAGGAGAATCGACATGGGGATGAAAATGGAGCTACAATCACTCCCGTTCTAAACCATCCAAACCTTAAACCAAAGGAGCCTCATGAGATTGCGCACTTTGCTGATTCTGTTCTTTATGGCCTTCCTAGCCATATGGTTAACCATGCCCGCTCTCGCGCAGGACGGCGCAGCGACTTTCAAAACGAAATGTGCTGCCTGTCATGGCGCGGAGGGACAAGGGAAAGTTGGTCCTGCTTTGAAAGGTACACGCCTGAGTGCCGATCAGATCGCCGATCTGCTGACTAAGGGAAATGAGGCGAAAAAGCCACCCCACAAGAAGGGCCTAAGCGGACTTTCCTCCGACGACGCCAAAGCCGTTGCCGAGTTTGTCAAAGGAATGAAGTAGGTTCCGTTCCCACTCGTTTAGGATTCGGTGCGCGCTCTCGATTGCAGAGCGCGCTTTTTCTGTGCGCGTAATTCGATTCTTCTTCCCTTCTGCCACCGTGTGTGGTAACAGGATATTTCAGGCGGGGTGATTGCGGTCCTTGCAGCCTGCACCAATCATCGTGCTATAATCGCCCGCCGATTCAGCACAAAGTTTCTGGTGGTCTTTTAATTTTCTATGTTCGGCAACCTTGCGACCTTTGTGAGCCGCTGGGAGCCCTAAAATCGAGATTAGGAGGAGCAATGAGGTTCAACGATCCCACACTCTACGGACGCGATGAAGACGAAGACTTCGGCGATAGCGGCGCCTACAGCGAGTCGCTGGAAGAAGATTTTGAAGAGGAGGAAGAGGAGGAAGAAGAAGCCGGCATGCCCGAACCGGAAATGAGCGAGCCTGCCGAGCCGACTCCTCCACCGGCACCAAAACCGGCTGCACCCAGCGGCGGCCCTAAGAAGCCGGCTGCGAAGAAGAAGGCACCGGTGAAGAAAGCGCCTGCGAAAAAGAAAGCGCCGAAAAAACCCGCGAAGAAGAAGAAAGCAGCGAAGAAGCCCGCCAAGAAGGCGGGAAAGAAGACGGCCAAAAAGAAAGGTAAGAAGGGGCGCCGTTAAGGCGGCTTAGGAAGATTGCGCACCGCGGCCGGAAAAGCCGCGGTTTCAATTTGAAAGCACCGCCCAGGCTTGGTTCGATTCAAAATCGTCCCCTTGGCTCGTCAAGCGGCATCATGACTGCCATACACCCGCCAGCCGAGGTGCAGCTAACTTCTATCCGCCGCAGAATTTTCGCCTTGCTGCCATCTGGAAATTCAATCGGATAGTGTGCGGTTTTCAGCTTATCCATCAGCTCTTTCAGCAACTCTTTGCCATCGATGTATTGCACCGACCCCGTCATGTCCGGCGCGAGGACCAATGAAAACTGCGCCGATCCGGACACGGGGGATAGTTTCCCCAAATTTACTGCGCGCATTTGACTGAGTTCCTCTGCTGGAGTTTTCGTCCACCCTCCATTGGGTAGCCGCCGGCTTTCGCTCAAGATCGCGCTCTTGCCCGTGAGTTTCTTGTAGCGAGCCTCGATCTCGTCCCTCTGCTTTTGGTAGCCGCTAAGATCGGAGCCGGGAGCTAACGGGCTCGCGCTAACGTTCATTGAACCCCGGAAAGTTCCGCCATTCGCAATCGGTTCTGCGGCGAGGGCCAACTCGTATAGGTGCGCCGCTTGCTTGTTCTTTCCCTCTTTCTCATAAATCTCGCCCAGGTGCTCACCTACGACCGTTTGTTGTCCGAGAAGCCATGCCGCCCTGACGAAGCTTTCCGCCAGATTTGTCTCGCCGCTCTGGAAATAAACCCATCCCACCGTGTCCCAAACCAGGGAGAGATTGTAGGTGACCTGACTTCCAGTGTCCACAGCGGCAATATCGTTCAGCGATTGGGCGTCCAGTCTATCTAACGCTTCCCGGGCATATTGCTCGGCTAGCCCGAGATCTGTCTTGTTCTCGGCTAGCTCGTAGGCAATATTGTTCAATGTCATTGGATCGTTGCCTTTCGCTTTCACGGCTGCACGCAGGTGCTCAATGGCCTTATCAGACTGAGCCGTTTTGAGATAGACGGCACCCAGAGCATGTTGAAGGTCGCCGCTGTCGGGAGAAACCTTCACTGCGCGCTCCAGCATCTCGGCATCCTCGGAGTATTTGCCCACCTGATAAAGAAGGCCGCCCAAACTCAAAGCAGCATGCTCGTTCTGGGGGTCAACGTCCAGCCACTTGCGCAACTCAGAAATTGCGTCTTCTTTGCGACCGAGCATGAGGGCAAGAGCAGCAGCTGCCTGATAGGTTCGCGTCTCGCTCGGAGAAATTTTTTCTTCCTTGTGGAATTCGGCCAGGGCATCATCGAACTTCATTTGCGCACCCAGAGCAACACCTAGGTTAAAATGCGCGCCAGGATAGTCCGGGTTGCCGGCGATTACTTTCTCGAACAACTCCTGCGCTCTGTGAGCATCGCGTCTCTGCAGCGCATCGTTCCCGTCACGGAACTGTTCGTCCGCACTCCTAGCTTCTTCGCCGCCAGTTCCGCTCTTCTCGTTGGCTACCTTTCCGGTGCTATTCAATCGCAAGAAACTCCATTCGTCGTCTGCAACGGCTTTACCAAACTTCCGATATCGTTCCCAATCGTCGAGCGCGATCTCGCTCTTCCGGATATCCAACTCCCTAACCGTGGTCCATATCCCTTCCTGCACCACGCTGGCGGCGTGATAAGTCGCGTAAGGTTCAATCAGATTAACGCTGCTGGGTGGGGTGATCGAGTAGCCCGGAGGCAGTTCAATGTGGGACCGATAGACCAGCTTTCCAACTGCCCCGAGGAAGACAGGCTCCGACGGTTTTTTTTCAACTGAATCCTTCGTGACCTCGATCCCGAGTGGAGGTAAAGGCGGGGTTAATTGGCGATTCTCCCAATCGCCGTAGTTCTTCCGAACGTAATCGTAAGAGAGCTTAAACGCTTCCGCGGTATCTTCCGGTGAACTCACAACAACATTGCTGACTTCGCCTTCGAAACCCAAGCGGTACGAAAGTCCTTGCATAGCCTGTTGCCACTGGCTCTGCGCCACTTGACGGAACAAAGATCGAAAAATTATTTCCGCATCTCCACGGTAGGACTGTTCGATGTGGGCCGTCATCGTGTTATTTGCGTCGAGCTTACCCTCCGAGGAGAATTCCTGTTCTTGAGGAAAGGGAGGATTCTCCGGGGTCTTTGTGAGGAAAGGCGCCTTGTTCGAAGGAATTACCAACGCTTGTTTATTCCGCAGAACATTCACCAGCAACCGATAGGGTGCAATCTCGGGCGTGCTGTCGAGCCAGATTAATTGGTCGCCCATCGGCACGGCAGTGATGACATGATTGAACTGGGCTGGGGACGGTACGTCCGGGTCCAGTTTCCGCTGAGTATTGATCAGCGCCGGCCATGCGTCGTAACCCGCGGCCTTCAGCAGAGCCGCCATCAATGTGTGCTTATCTTTGCAGTCTCCATATCCATTCCCGAGAACGTCATCGGCAGCGTGAGGCTGATAGCGGCCGATGCCGAAGTCCAGGCCGATATAGTGAAATTGGAGCGAAACAAAATTGTAGATAGCACGAATCTTTTCGTCATCGCTCTTCAGGTTTTTCGTGAGCTCCATGGCTTTGGCCCGAATTGCGGGCGTTGTTTCCATGGCATCCTTTTGCAGGCCTCCATACCATCGTCCAACATCCTCCCAGTTGGCAAAAGTTGTTAGTTGAACCGAGGGATTAGGGAACGTTCTGGGCGGGATTTCGTTCGGATCTTTCGGCTTGACTTCCAGATTAGAGTGCGTCCACCGGTAAATTCGTCGGCCGCCCTCGTCGGCGACATCCGGCTTGAACTCCGGGCTGACGACCTTGACATATTTGTCTTTTGGAACGCTGATCTGGAGCTGTTCCTTCTTCACCACCGCATCGTTGATGAAGGACTGTTCGAACCAGAACTGACCGGGCACCTCCGGCCTAATCACACGGTAGCGTATTGAGTATTCAAGAATGTCTCCCACGCTAAGCCCCTTGACCGCGATATGCTTTTCGTGGATATCGCTGTATATGGGAGCAGTTCGAGTTACGTCGGCAGGCATCTCCTGAATGTTGTAGTCCGGCGTTCTTACTACCGTCCCGTCCGGCTTGCGGACCCGCACATAGTCGACATCGACCATCTCATTTGCGCTTGTATACGGGAAGTTCAGGACGGCGAAGGCCTTTACTCCTGCATCGGCGAGAATTGTTATTTCGGCGGCACGTTCGCGCGTGCCGGTTCCATCAGCCTCCTCGCTTACCTGCGTCCGAAGGCTCTGTACCACGTATGCTTCTTTGGAGTAGTCCCCAGCCTGGGAAGAAGCAGTTTCCTTTGCTTGACCAACCGGTGCCATGAAGGCAGAGAGGATCAGTAGAGTTGTGACCATCGATCGCATGGGAGACTCCCGATAACCGCGATTGTGAAATTGTTCTATTTTTTCCCCTCCACTGCCGCTCTGCACTTTCCATAGAGCTCAAGCAGTTGCGCGGCGTACTCGTCGGGCTTGGACGCCGAACCTGTTCCCTGAAACCCTACGCCGGACGAAGTGGTCCGCCCGTATCCCGTGGTCATGGCGACAAACTTCATCAGATCGAGTGCAATATCTTCGTTGCGGCGTGCGCCTGAATGCATAGCTGGTCCTTCTTCCATTAGTCCTTCTCCTGAACCGGAAATATAAGGAATTGGTTCTTCGTCTTCCATACGGATTACGTCCTTCACGACAAATGATACCAGTAAGTCCTTTCGATTCGTGTTCCGTTTCCGGCAGGACAATGTCCTCCCGCCCCGGCTGCATGTACCTCCTGCACGTTGGATTGCCGATGATCCCGGCGTAGGCTTGAAGTTAGCTGATCGAATTCTGTGGTAACGCGATCAGTTCCAGCTCCATGTCTGCATAAACTCACCTTTTCATCCAGAGAGGATACTCCCCCATGAGAAGTCCAGCCTTGGTGATTCTTGCCGGAGTTTGCGCCGCAGTCGTTTTATGTTCTGCCTGGGCGCACGCTCAATCGAACGTGCTACCGTTGGGACAGGTGAAAGGCCCGGTAAAGTCAGTGTCGTGTCCTGAGGGTTTTGCGGGAGGAACAGCTTGCTACAGCGGCACGGTCAGTTGCCCGGATACGTCAGATTTGGGATTCGTCTATGGAGTTACAAATCCTCGGGGCAGCAAGGGGACGATCGTCTTTTTCAACGGCCAGGATGGAACGACCCCCGGCTTTGCACAATTTGTCGGGGCCTACACTACTCCCCCAAATAATTACCAGACAGTTCAGGTGGTCTGGGATACGGCGTGGGAGGATACCGGGGTAGGAACCGGCAACAGCCTGAAAGCAGCCGCTTGCCGCCCCGCCACGATTATGGATTGGCTGTTGAATCAGAGGAATGTGTACGCTGGCGGCGCAATGTGCGCGCAGGGGGCCAGCGCAGGGTCGGCCGCGGTCGCCTACGCGCTCACCGAGTATGGGGCGTACGAATATCTGAACCATGTAGACCTGCAATCGGGGCCGGTTTTGAGCGATGTATCGGTTGGTTGTAACGCCAATTCGCCTTCCATGACCGTTTGCCCGGGAAATCAGTGTTTGACTGGTCAGCAGGGATCGTGGCCTGATTTGCCCACCTATGTCGACGGGGCTGAAAACCAGGTTTCCACCTGGACCGGCGCATTGGGGGCAAACGCTTGCAACAGCGGCAATCAGGTGCCGCAATCGCAATACACATCGTGGAAGCAGATGAGTATTGTGGACGGACTCAGCGACTCCACCTTCACTTACCCGAAAACTTCGATCACCGGATGGCTGTGCAGCAAACCGGAAAGTTGCAATGGCTCGTGGTGCCAGAATAATTCTGCGGCTCAGGGTCAGCTTTTCTACCAGAACGTCACAACCTCGAAGCAGGTCTACCGCGTGGACAATTGCCAAAGCACAGAGGGAGTAGATGAGGGAACCGTGCCGGCGCTCGATGACCAATCGGGATTGCAGGCCATTATTGCCGATATGGTAAGCCAATGCAGCTCGCAAAACCCGAACACGAGAGGTTCGGGCCGGCGTTTGGTCGGCAACTACTAGGTGGTTCCGAATTCGCTCGTCCGCGGATTACCGCGCTACTTCGCTCATCAGGGCGAGCAGGTTATTCTCGGAATCGCGGAAGAATGTCATCCACAAATCGTGCGCGGGCATTGTCGCAATCACGTGCGGCTCGTCTTCGAAGTGTACGTCGTTTTCTTTTAGCTTGCCGTGGGCAGCCCGGATATCGGGCACTGAGAAATACAAAATCGAGCTGGGATGGTCGAATTCCGGCTTCTCCGGCCGGTCCAGCATCAGGCGAACTCCGCCGCAGTCGAAAAACGCCAGGCCTGGCGGGGCTTTGAATAGCAGCTTGAGGCCGAGTTTTTCCTGGTAGAACGCGGCTGCGCGGTCGACATCCTTTACGTTTATTGCGATCTGACCGAGGCGGGTAATTCCGATATCAGTTGCCACTGCACCCATGTTTGACCTCCCGCATCAATTTAGTTAGCATAGCTAACTATATTGACTGAGAAAAGTCAAGCCAGAAAACTCGCCTTGCCGCCGGGGGCGCTGGCCGCTGCGGATCGTCTGCACTCTGCCGCCATTCATTTGCTACGGCGGGTACGCAAGCAAGATATGGCTTCCGGCATTGGGCCGACGCAACTTTCAGCCCTGTCGGTTTTAGTTTTTGCGGGAGCGAAGACGCTCGGGGAGTTGGCCGCGGCAGAGCAGGTGAAACCGCCGACGATGAGCCGTGTGGTGGCCGGATTAAGGCGCAGTAACCTCGTTGAAATCACGCGCGATCCCTGTGACGCTCGCCGCATGCACATCCAGGCCAGCGGCAAAGGCAAGCAATTGCTCCAGCAAGGGCGCCAGCGCCGCGTCGAAAATCTGGCGGCTCATCTGTCTACCCTAACAGGGGGTGAACTCGGGCAACTCACAACCGCGATCGAAATCCTCGAAAACCTGCTGCGCCGGTGGTCATAAAGTGCTCTGCTCTGCCGCGATTCATTACGGTAAAATGTCACCCCGTAGTCAGAATACGCGGGAGCAAGCTTTTATGCGCAAACTCTGGATCCTTTCCGTCGTGGCAGCTTGCAGCTTTGCGTGGGCTCAAGACCAGAACTTCAGCAAAGTGCAAATGAAAGTTTCAAAAGTCGCCGGGAACGTGTACATGCTTGAAGGAGCAGGCGGAAATATCGGAGTTTCCGTCGGCGATGACGGCATCGTAATCGTCGACGATCAATATGCTCCACTGGCCGAGAAAATTCAGGCGGCGTTAAAAGGCATCACCGACAAGCCGGTGCGGTTTGTAATAAACACGCATTACCACGGCGATCATACTGGCGGGAACGAGTATTTTCAGAAACAGGCCCCGATCATTGCGCAAGATAATGTTCGCAAGCGACTGGAAAGCGGCGGTGCGGCGGGCAACGGCTCTTCTGTACACATGGAGGTGAAGCCCGCGCCTCATGACGCTCTACCGATCATCACCTTCGATCACGATGTAACTGTCCACTTGAACGGCGAAGACATTCGCGCCTTGCATTTTCCCGCCGGGCACACGGATGGCGACTCGATCATCTTTTTCCCGCATTCCAACGTCGTACACATGGGAGATGATTTCGTTACCTATGGCTTCCCGTTCATCGACGTGGACAGCGGCGGGAGTATTAACGGAATGATCGATGCCGTCGCGAAGGTTATTTCCGATTTGCCGCCGGATGTGAAAGTAATTCCGGGCCACGGAGCGGTCTCGACTTTGAACGATATGCGAGCCTATCTCGAGATGCTGATTCAGACTCGGGATGTGGTTCAGAGTGCCCTGAACGAAGGCAAGACTCTCGACCAGATGAAGCAGGCGAAATTGCTCGATCCATGGAAGAAATATTCTGGACAATTCATTAACGAAGATACGTTTCTTGAGACGTTGTACAACTCTCTTACCGGCCAGAAGAACGGAAAGTTCGTCAAGCATAATTAGAATCAGATCGTACTTCAGGAGCCTCGTTTCACTTTGCCGCTGACACGCCGCGAATTTTCAAAATCCTTGCTGGCCGCGATGGCTGCGCTTCCTTCGGGACTTCTTTCCGGCTGTAGTATTTCCTCGACCGCGGCTCGGACCACGACATCGATCGCGCCCCGGCTGAATGCTCTGAAGCTTGATGACACAGCCGAGATTCGATTTCCGAAGGATTTTTTCTGGGGGACGGCCACCGCGGCGTATCAGATCGAAGGCGCGTGGAAAGAAGACGGCAAGGGGGAATCGATCTGGGACCGCTTCGCGCACAATCCCGGCAAGATCAAGAATGGCGACACCGGGGACGTCGCCTGCGATTCGTATCATCGCTGGGCTGATGATATCGCGCTGATGCGCGCGATGAATCTGAACAGTTATCGATTTTCGCTGTCCTGGCCGCGCATTCAACCTTCCGCATCGGGGGCGGCTAACTCCAAAGGTGTCGATTATTACAGCCGCCTCGTGGATGCCTTGCTGCAAGCCCGAATTCGGCCATTTGTAACGGTCTACCATTGGGATTTGCCGCAGGCTCTGGACGATGCCGGTGGCTGGCCGAACCGCGATACAGCCTCGCGTTTTGCTGACTACGTAGACTTGGTGGCTCGTTCCTTGGGCGACCGTGTCTCCGATTGGTCGCTCTTTAATGAGCCTTCCGCTTTCTGCGATCTGGGATATCTGGAGGGCACACACGCTCCCGGGCATAAGAGCTTGTTTGATTTTCTCCGCGCCACACACACAGTGAATCTCGCTCAGGGAGCAGGATTCCGCGCCTTGAAGGCAGCCCGCCCATCGGCTCGCGTGGGCACAGCATTCAGCATGTCCGCGTGCGAACCAGCCACGGACTCTCAACAAGACAAGATTGCTGCTGAGCGCGCCCATGCCATCACGAATTTGTGGTTTCTGGAAACTGCGCTCAAGGGTCAGTATCCAGATGCTCTGGCTTTTTTGCCGGAGAGTGCGATGGGGATTCAATCCGGCGATTTGGAAAAAATGAAAGCGCCACTGGACTTCATCGGAGTGAATCTTTATTACCGCACCATCGCGTCGGCTCCAAGTGTCGTGGAACGCTTGACCAATACGCAGGAGTGGTTATTTCCGGTAAAGATGAACGGCGGCGAACAGGGTCCGAAGACCGATATGGGCTGGGAGATTTGGCCGCAGGCGCTCTATGACATGGTCACGTGGATTACTCGCGATTTTAGCCGGCCGGTAATCGAAATCACGGAAAGCGGATGCTCCTTTAACGACGGGCCCGATGCAAACGGAGTGATTCGCGACGAGCGCCGCATCCGCTATCACCGGCGATATCTGCAAGCGCTGTCGCAGGCAATGACTGAGGGCGCGGACGTTCGCGGTTATCATGCCTGGAGCTTGATGGATAACTTCGAATGGGCAGAAGGCTTCAGCCAGCGCTTCGGATTGGCTTATACGGATTTCAAGACGCTGCAGCGAACCATCAAGGATTCGGGGCGATGGTATGCGAAAGTTGCCGCAGAAAACCGCGTAGCGCCGGGTGAGTGATTCTATTTTCCCTGCAAAACCAGTTCGCCATTCTGCACCTTCACCCCGCCCACATTGTCTGGCAGCTTCATGCGATCCTTTTGTTCAAGAAGTTTTTTCTGCAACGCGGGATTCACCAGCGAAACCGGAACTTCCAAATCGCCGACCTTGAATTCGGTGGGTTCGAAGGTCGCGTATCCATTTTCTGAAGAAAGATGACCTGAAACGGTCACCCACACGTCTTTCCCAGCGATTTCTGTCAGGAACTGCCCATGGACCGTATCGCCTTCAAAACTCACCTGCTGATCTTTGATGTCTGGCGCGCCGCTGCCAATGCTGGCGTTGGGGTTTAGCTCTCCGTTCCCCGCTCCCAGGGCTTGCGCCAGGACGGCGCTCACTTCATCTGAGTTGAGATGCACCTCGGCCTTGGACTGAGAGGACGGAACTGACGTATCCGCCGCCTGAGCCTGCGCAGGCGGGGCCTGGAATGCCGATGTTGCCGGAGACGTGGACTGAGACGACGACGTTGCCTGCGAATATGTCGCGGCTTGATCGGTACCGCGAGACGGAGACGCATTCGACTGCACCGACTGATCGAATTGCTCCATCTTCTGGCTGAACGACTGGGCATTTGCAGCGACTGCTGCCGGCGTTTGGGGCCTGGCTACCGGCGTTGGTTTCTTCAATACAAGAAAAATGGCCGCAAGCGATGCCACCAACGTAGCGATGCTGATGATGCGATCGATCTTAATTTTCATACGGTTGAATGGCCGGGAAACACGGGCCCTGGAACATGGTATCGAGCACTGCCGCCTAAATCACATTGCGGAAGTCACGCCAGAGGATGGTACTTCGGTCACTCCGCTCGCGCAGCGATAGAGTCATCCCAGCTTGTTGATTAACAACTCGTTCACCAATTGCGGGTTGGCTTGGCCTTTGGAGGCTTTCATGACCTGGCCGACGAAGAAACCGATCATTGTTTTCTTCCCGCCGCGGTACTGCTCCACTTGCTTTGGATTCGCGGCCATGATTTCGTCGATGATCTTTTCCAATCCCGAAGTATCCGTCGACTGCTGCGGGCGGCCTTCTTCTTCGTAGATCTCAGCGAAGTCCTTATTTCGTTCAAAGACAAAGATCGTAAAGATCTTTCAGCATCTTGCCGGAGATGGCGCCGCTCTCCACCAGATCCGCCGAGATCGCAATGCCCTGCATGGAAATCGGTGACTGTTCGATCCCGATGCCATTGGCCTTAAGGCGGCCCATGAGTTCTCCCTGAACGAGGTTTGCGACGCGCTTGGGATTCTTCGCGGCTTTGGCAGCAGATTCAAACTGATCGGCGAGCGCCTTCGTTACCGTCAATACTTGCGCATCGTATTCGGTGATGCCGTACTCTTTCACCATGCGAGCGCGGCGCGCTTCCGGCAGCTCCGGCAAGATCTGGGCGATCTCACCTTTCCACTTTTCATCCACGATCAGGGGAAGCAGATCGGGCTCGGGGAAATAGCGGTAGTCGTGCGCTTGCTCTTTCGAACGCATGCCGTAGGTTTTGCCTTCTTGAGAGTTATAGAGCCGCGTCTCCTGGATGATCTTCCCGCCGGATTCGATCACATCGACTTGCCGGCCGATCTCGTAGACGAGCGCGTCGCGGATGAAGCGGAACGAGTTCACGTTCTTGATCTCGGTCTTAGTGCCAAATTCCTTTTGTCCGTGCGGGCGCACGCTGACGTTGGCATCGCAGCGCAGCGATCCTTCCTCCATGTTGCAATCGCTGACTCCGGTGTAGAGGATAATTTCTTTTAGTCGCGTCAGATACTCATAGGCTTCATCGGGGGTAGCGATATCCGGCTCGCTGACGATTTCGATCAGCGGCACGCCGGTGCGATTGAGATCGATGGCGGTTTTCTCCTCAGCGTCGGGGAAACCCTCGTGCAGGCTCTTGCCGGCATCTTCTTCCAGGTGTACGCGTGTGATTCCGATTTTCGTTTTGCCGCCATTCGCGGGAACTTCTATGAATCCGTGCTCGGCCAGCGGCTTGTCGTACTGAGAAATCTGATAGCCCTTGGGCAGGTCGGGATAGAAGTAATTCTTGCGGGCAAAAATCGAAGTCTGGTTGATGCGGCAGTTCAACGCCATCGCCGCGAGCGTGGCAAACTCTACCACCTTGCGGTTGAGCACTGGCAAAGCTCCAGGCATACCCAGACAAACGGGACATACATTCTTATTGGGAGGTGCTCCAAAGCGTGTGGAGCAGGAGCAGAATATTTTTGTCGCCGTCAGGAGTTGAACGTGGACTTCGAGGCCGATCACCGGCTCATAGGTTGTGGAGGGAGTCGCGGAAGTATCGGCGAAGGTTGACATAAATTATTTGCTGAGTGGAATTTCAAAATACATCAACTCCGTTCCTTTGGCGTCGTCCACTCCGGTCACGTAAAGGCGCGCGCCGGCAAGCGGCGAGGAGATATCTTCCACGTCGAAAAACAGAAATCCCGATTGCGTGGTATGCGGCTCGACGGCTTTCGCGGCAAATTGCGCGGACTCGATTTCGTCGCGCTCCTTCTCACTCACCCCGCCCTTTGCTTTTTTCTGCGGAATCGGGATCGGGATGGGATGGGTATTCGCCTGCGGATTGCTCAAACGCCGAAAAAGATCGTCGGAATCAGCAGGAGTCAGCTTGTCGCGACTGCCGGTAATCAGCGTGACCTGTATGTTGGCGATCGAGATGGGCTGATCGCCATCGTTAGTGACGATGAAAAAGATTGGCAGGTATCCATGCTCGTCGAATTTAATGGTAAAGATTTTAGCTTTCTCGCGGGTATCGTAAGGGTCGGCCGCAATGGAGACTTTCTCATTCGAGTGATCGTCGTGCGCGGCGTAGGTCTTTGCCGGTTGAGCAGTTGGTTTTACAAACTCCTTGGCAGCCAGTGCCATTGAGGACACAAAAATAATGCAGGCAATCGACGTCGCTTTGACAATCAGGCCTACTTCGGCTGACAGCATGACTCCGATTATAGAGGTAAACGCGGCTCTTCTCCGCCCTTGATTCATCCTGAACCGTGCCACAAGGCACGAATGCGGCGAAGGTTTTAGAATGGCTGAACTTGATCACTGTCTATAGCTTTCTTTACAGCCTGGCATTGGCGCTCGTGGTCCTGGCGAGCCTGCCGTACTGGCTATTCCAGATGCTGCGCCACGGAAAATATCGTAGAGGTCTGGCGGAGAGGCTCGGGGTCGTGCCGACTCGTCTGCGACTGCCGGCAAGCGATGAGCCGGCGATATGGATTCATGCGGTTTCCGTGGGCGAGCTGTTTGGCGTTCTTGGCTTGGCGAAGGAGCTTCAGCGGCGGTTACCTGGTCACAATCTATTCGTTTCGACGGTCACCGATACCGGCCAAGAGTTGGCGCGCAAACATTTTGGCGAAGATCGCGTCTTCTACTTTCCCATGGATTTTGCATTTGCGATTCGTCCTTATTTACGGGCTCTTCACCCGGAAGTTGTGGTTGTTGCGGAGACCGAGTTCTGGCCGAACTTCATGCGGATGGCGGATGCCAACGGCGCACGAATCGCGGTCGTCAATGCGCGCATCTCGGATCGCTCATGGCCGCGGTACCGGCGATTTCGAAGTTTGATTGGTAAGGCGCTGGCGCAGGTTGAATTGTTTCTTGCGCAGACTCCAGAGGATGCAGAGCGACTTCAGGGGATTGGAGCGTGCCCGGAGCGAGTCCACGTTAGCGGAAATCTAAAATTTGATATCGCAGCCCCCGCGTCGCCGCCGATCGTCGATAGTCTGCGGACATCTTTTGCCGCAACCGGCGCAAGTCCTGTCATGGTTTGCGGCAGCACCGTCGAAGGAGAAGAACCATTTCTGCTGAAAGCTTTCGAGGACGTTTTGAAGAAGTATCCGAAAGCCGTGATGATATTGGGGCCGCGGCATCCGGAGCGGTTCTCTACTGTGGCAACGCTCCTGAAGGAGATGTCGATTCGATACTATCGGCGCTCGGACTGGCAGGAACAGAGTTTGGCTGGAGCGGTGCTGTTATTGGATAGCATCGGTGAGCTGGCTGCAATTTATTCGCTGGGCGAGATCGCTTTTGTCGGTGGCAGCCTTGTGCCACGCGGCGGACACAATATTATCGAGCCCGCTCAACACAGCGTGGCGATCGTGATTGGGAAACACACCGAAAACTTTCGCGATATCGTGAGCCTGTTTCAAAGGCGGGATGCGATTCGAATCGTTGAACCGAGGCAACTGCCGCACGCGTTTCTGCATTTGTTGGCCAATGAGGAAGAGCGCAAGGCGCTAGGCAGGCGGGCGGCAGATACGGTGCGGTCACAAGCCGGCGCGACAGTGCGAACCGCTGACGCCATCGAGGAGTTGTTAGCGAGGCGATGAATCTGAACCCACTCTCCGGCGTATACGCGGCTGCACTTGGCTTTCGCAACTCGCTTTATGACCGGCGCTTATTGGTTCCACATTCCTTAAAAGGCCCGGTGATTAGCATCGGCAATTTGTCGACCGGGGGCTCGGGAAAAACTCCATTCGTTATTTTGCTGGGCGAGCTGTTGAGGGCTCGCGGAATCAGGTTTGACGTTTTGTCGCGCGGGTATGGACGCGAAACACGCGGGGTACTGTTAGTCGACCCCGGCGGCTTATCGCGGGATTTCGGGGATGAGCCTTTGCTGATTTCCCGGCGCTTACAGGTACCGGTGATTGTTGGCGAGGACCGTTACAAGGCCGGGCTTTTTGCCGAACAACGGTTTGGACCGCAATTCCACTTGCTGGATGATGGTTTTCAGCATCGTCGCCTCGCCCGCGATTTCGATATTGTATTGGTGACGCCGGAAGATGCCCGCGATCGACTGCTCCCCGCAGGGCGACTGCGCGAACCTTTGCAGGCTTTGCAACGAGCCGATGCGGTAGTAATTACCGGCGGCGCATCTGCGGAATCGTTCTCGCACTTGGATAAGATGTTGTGGCGAGCCCGGAGGGGCATTGTTACCAAGATGAGTCCGCCGATTCCCGCGCAACCTGTAGCATTTTGTGGAATTGCCCGGCCGCAGAATTTCTTGCTGCAGCTACGGACGGCAGGTATCGATCCCGTTGCCGAAGCTTTTTTCCGCGATCATCACGCCTACGCGGAGAAAGACGTTCGCGACTTGCTGCAAATCCAACAACGCAGCAATGCAGATGGCTTTGTGACAACCGAGAAAGACGCGATAAATCTGGGCGGCTACTTTTCGGCGCTCGCGCCATTGGCCGTCATTCCCGTAAAAATGGATCTCGCTGATGCCGCTAACGCAATGGATACCATGCTGCGCACAATCGAGGAACGCCGCAGACGCTTGTGAGAAAATTCCTGAGACGCAACGTAGACCAACAAGAACTGATGACCAGACATTTGAAGCAAACCGAACGGTTGCGAAAGCTCATCGAGACATTTCCCAAGGTCACGATTACCGTGCTGGGGGATTTGGTCGCTGATGAGTTTGTGTTTGGGGAAATCTCGCGCGTCTCGCGGGAAGCTCCGGTGCTCATATTGAAACATCGCGAGCGCACGGTCGTGCCGGGAGGCGGTGCAAACGCCGTTAACAATCTAGCGGACCTCGGAGTGAACGTGCTCCCGGTCGGCGCGATCGGCGACGATGAACCGGGAAGGCTGCTGCTTAAGTATTTTCACCACAAACGCATTCCGGCGAGTGGAGTTATAAAAGACAAGAGCTACACAACCGTTACCAAAACCCGCATTCTCGCGGGAATGACGCATAATGCGCGGCAGCAGGTCGTGCGCGTAGACCGCGAGCCGGAAGCTGCTCCCAACCGGCACTTAACCCGGGAACTATTCCTGGCGGCGAGGGAGTATCTGCGCGCTTCAGACGCCCTCCTGGTTTCCGACTATGGATACGGTTCTGCTAGTCCTGCACTCGTGAACGCGCTGCTTGAGCGCGGGCGAAGAAGGACCGTGCCAATCATTCTGGATTCTCGCTACCGGCTGCTCGAATATTCCGGCGTAAGCGCGGCGACTCCGAACGAACCGGAAGTGGAAGCTGCCTTGAGCGTGCGTATCGGACAGGACTGGGAAAAAGTGGTCGCGGCCGGCAAGCAAGTCATGGAGCGTATGAAGTTGCAATCGCTCTTAATTACCCGCGGCAAGGACGGCGTGGTCGCATTCGATGAGAAACATGCGCCGGTCGATATTCCGATTTTCGGCTCTGACCAGGTTGCCGATGTAACGGGGGCGGGAGATACAGTAATCGCCGCTTTCAGCGCGGCGTTGGCAGCGGGGGCAACGACTGAGGAGGCCGCGCATTTGGCGAACTACGCTGGCGGAATTGTTGTCATGAAGCGAGGCACGGCGACAGTATCGCAAGAAGAATTGTTGCATGCCGTCGATCAGGCTCCGCCTTCGACTCGTCCTCATTAGACTGTGGAGATTTTCATTCGATCCAATGAACGAAGACAAAATCGTTACGCGGGACGAGTTGCGTGAGCGCGTGAATCGCTGGCGGCAGGCGGCTGAGCGCATCGTACTGGCCAACGGAAATTTCGACCTGCTGCACGTTGGCCATGTGCGTTATCTGCGAGGAGCCAAGGGGTTGGGCGGAAAGCTGGTGGTGGCCATCAATTCGGATGAGTCGGTGCGGACGCTGAAGGGGGCGGGACGTCCTATCATGCCGGCGGCGGAACGCGCAGAAATTGTGGCAGCACTCGCTGATGTGGATGCGGTTGTAATTTTTCCCGAACTCGATGTTTGCGCGTTGATTCGCGAGATCCGCCCAGATTTTCAGGCGAAGGGCACCGACTACACGACGGAGACTGTGCCCGAGCGAGACGCCGTAATGGAATGCGGCGGGCGGGTCGCGATTGTCGGAGATTCCAAGGATCACTCGACCAGTGAAATCATTCGAACGCGGCTTGCGCCGAGGCAAAGTTGACTTTGAACGCGAGTAGAGCTGAGTTAACACCCCACAGAAAAGTCAATCGGATTCTCGTCGTCCGGCTTAGCGCGATGGGCGATGTGATCCATACTCTGCCTGCAGTCCATGCTCTGCGCGACGCGTTCCCGCACGCTCATATTGGCTGGCTCATAGAAGAACGGTGGGCGGAACTACTATGCGCACCATCGTTTCCCCGATGCGGCCCGCGATCCGCGCAGCGGCCTCTGGTGGATGAGGTTCACACCGTAAGTTTGAAGAATTGGGGAAGCTCCCTTTTTTCGATTGCGACGCTACAGCGCATTGCCAAGGTTTGGAATGATATACGCGAGGCCCGGTACGACATTGCTCTTGATCTTCAGGGCGCGATGCGGTCGGCTGTGCTGGCACGGCTTTCCGGAGCGCAGGTTGTATATGGCACAGCCGAGCCGCGAGAATCTCCCGCGTCATTGTGGTATACGCGGAAAGTAGTAACCCATGGCCGGCACGTCATCGAGGAATACTCTTCCATCGCAAATGCGCTCTCGCAGAAGATCCTGCCGATTCCGTCAGCCGACCTTCCTTGTGACACCAATTCCGGGGCGTGCATCGAACAGCGACTGGAGAAAATCGGCGTTCGTAACTTTGCCATTCTGAACCCCGGAGCCGGATGGGGCGCAAAACGCTGGCCGGCGGAGCGATACGGCGAAGTGGCGTACAGCCTGGGGAAGATCGGCGTCGGTTCAATTGTAAATTTTGGCCCGGCCGAACAGGAATTAGCCTCTGTGGTCGAGGCGGTAAGCAAAGGAACCGCGCAAGCCATGAGTTGCACCGTCTCCGAATTGATCGCACTTACACGGCGGGCACGCCTTCTCATTGGCGGCGACACGGGTCCGCTGCATCTGGCAGCGGCGCTGGGAATTCCGGTAGTGGGGATTTATGGTCCTACAAACCCGGCACGTAACGGCCCTTACGGAACTCGCAGCATTGTGCTGCGCAGTGGAGAGAGCGTGACCACGCATAAACGCCATGCTTTGCCGGATGAAGGCATGTTGGGCATCGGAAGCGATGTGGTAGCAGCCGCCGCTGAGCGGCTGCTTGGTGGTTGCGGTGAGTGATTGGTCCAAGATCGCCCGGCGCATCCGCGTTCCACTGGGCTTCGTGTTCGCCGTGCTGTATTTTTGGCTGGCGCAGCCAACATTGCAATCCATGTTGCTCGGTTTGGTCGGCATTGCACCCGGCTTATTGGTTCGCGCGCTGGCTTCAGGTCACGTACGCAAGAACGAATCGCTCGCGACTTCCGGACCATATGCCTACACGCGCAATCCGCTCTATCTGGGATCGCTGCTGATCGGCATTGGATTCGCGGTCGCCGCACGCAGTTGGTGGGTGGGCGTAGCACTGGTTGTGATGTTTTTCGCGATCTACATTCCCGTGATTCGGGATGAGGAAACGTTTCTCAGGCAGAACTTTCCGGAATTCGATGAATACGCGTTGCGAGTGCCGAGAATGTTTCCGCGGCTCACCAGCCCAGGCCGTCGCAGCTCAACGAGATTTTCTCTCGGCCTGTATATCAAACATCGTGAGTACAACGCTCTGCTGGGAGCGGCCGGCATGGTTCTTCTGCTGCTTGGGAAAATGCTGCTTCACGGAAAATTTCCCCGGTGATGGCGATTTGCGGGTGACTCACAGCTGTTAGCGCAGCGAGTCAACCGGATATCTGCTTTGCCATGCGGAGCAACCTCGCATTTCGTATCCCAAAGACCCCGTCGACCGGATCATCGGTGCAACCGCACTCGTGGAACGTCTCCCTCTAATCACAGCCGTTCGCGAGATCCGAAACTCGCGCGCGTTGACCACGGTTTGGTAAATTCGGCGTTGGGCCGTTCTATTTCCGCGAGCGGATACGTCTTTCTCTTTCTCGCCGAATCTGATTAAATCGACTTCAGCAACATCACGCTCTAATATTGCAGCTCAATCGTGGTCGACATTCATTCGCACATTCTTCCAGAGGTAGACGACGGATCGAAGTCGTGGGAAATTTCACTCGCCATGTGCCGCGTGGCCGCGGCCGATGGCATTACGCACCAGGTCGCCACTCCTCACGCCAATGACCGCTTTCACTACGATCGCCCCTATCTGCAAGGTCTAGTGGATCATTTGCAGGCGCTGATCGGCCCATCGCTCAGGCTAAGCTTGGGCTGCGATTTTCATCTCTCCTATGAAAACCTGCAGGACGTTCTAGCCAATCCTGCCCGTTATGCCATCGAAGGCTCACACTACATGCTGGTCGAATTGAGCAACTACAGCGTTCCCCAGCAGATTACCGACTGCTTCACGCAACTCGGTGACCGCGGCATCACGGCCGTCATTACCCACCCCGAGCGCAATCCCATTCTGCGAGAAAATCTGCAACGTGTGGTGGAATGGGCGGAACAAGGCTGCGTCATTCAGATGACCGGCTCTGCGCTGACTGGGTTCTGGGGAGAGCGCGTCCGCCGTGCAGCACACTGGCTGTTACAGCATGATGCAGTTCACGTGCTGGCCACCGACGCGCATGATACCGAAAAGCGCGTGCCGGTTCTCTCTACAGCCCGCGATGCAGCGGCAGAAATCTGCGGCGAAGACATCGCCGATGCGCTGGTGGAAGCCAATCCCGCAGCCATCATTCACTCCCAGCCGCTGCCCTATTTTCCGCGGCCTGTGACGGGCAGCTACCGCAAATCCACTCGCGGCGCCAGCAGCTAACAAGGTGGAAGAGCGGCGCTTTTAGCGCCGCTTAAAGCATTCAAAATCTGCGGGCTTCTGCCCCTGCGCTCGCCTACCTCTGCGGGCTGGAACTGTCATGCTCTCTGGAGTTGGGCTGCGGCGTGTCCGCCGCAGGAGAGGAACTGGTGCTCGCGGGCGCAGGCTCCGCGCTGTGGGATGTTGGAGACGAAGAATCCGCCGCTGCAGAAAGAGGATGTGGATGAGAAGCCTCTGGCCCAGTCGTCATCGCGCTTTCAGGATTCAGCAGATGATCGTGGCTCGGCCCCAGACCGAGACTAATCAGCGCGCGGGAATCCGGAACACTCTTCGATTGCCAGCCATGATCGGCCTGATAACGGCGCAACGCGTCTTCACTTGCCTGATCCCACTTTCCCGTCGGCTCTCCCGTCAGGTAGTGCTCTCGAATAAGCGCTTCCTGAATCTCCCCCGCCCGCTGAGGATCAATTTTCTGCTGGCCCCGCGCCAACGTCTTCTTTGATCTTGAGCGTTTTCCTTTGGCGCCGCGAGCACTGGCAACCGAATTCGACTTTCGCTGTGTAGTCGAGGAAGAATGCGTTGCTGAAGAGTGCGTCTTCGCAGACGACCTTCTGGGCTTGGAACTCGCCTCGGAAGACTTGCCGCCGCTGGTGCTCTTGCTGTCAGTCGTCTTTTTGTGCGCGGTGTGCGCGGTGCTGGATTTGCTCGCGGACGGATGGTTCGCGTCGCCCTGTCCCAGCGCCATCGTCGCCAGCAGGAAACACCACGTCAGGGCCAGCAAGCCGAAAACGCTGGGCCTCACGCAAACAGCTTTTGCAGGACGATCTTTCGCCAAAAGGCAATCCTCAGGGAATCCCCGAAAAACGTTCAATCCCCAAAAAGCGTTCATGGCCAAAGCGCAGCCAAACGCGATCTGGCATTGACATCATCGTCTATCCGATGACGCAATGCCAGTTCCGGTTGGCCAAAGTACCGGTTACGGAAGTGTTCCGGCCACAAAAATAGTCCCATCCTGACGGCTGGAACCCCGCGGACGCACCAGGAAAACTACATCCTGTCCGCTCTTCAGGCTCGATTCAATGCGAGTGAAATCTTCTTCGCTGTTGACCGGCTGTTTGTTCACCTCAAGGATCACATCGCCGCGCCCCAGATTGACGTCCTCGGCGAACGAATTCGGCTTCACATCCTGCACGATCACGCCCTTGCCTGCTGGTATATCGAGACGGTCCGCAATCTCAGGAGTCAGCTTGCGAACCGTGATGCCAAACTTGCTTTGCTTTGGAGTGTTCTCGTCGTTGCCGCCTTCATCTTCGTTCAGGCGCGCGGCAAAGAGTTTGGAGCGATCTGCGATGGTGACCGTGGCATCCTGCTTCTTGCCATTGCGCAGGAATCCCAGTTGCACCTTCGCCCCCGGCTTGCGCGAGGCAATATCCGCCACCAGTTCCGATCCCTTCGAAACCTTCTGTCCATCGACGGTCACGATCGTATCGCCCACCTTCAGTCCAGCCTGATCGGCAGGACTGCCGGGAACAACGCTGGAAACCGTCACGCCAGTTCCCGCCCCATAAACACGCGTGATGGCGGGATTCTCGACGGCGTCAAACATGATTCCGATGGAACCGCGGGTTACTCGATGTTCCGGCCCAATTAACTGGTTGTAGACTTCAGCCACGGTGTTCGAAGGCAGCGAGAAGCCCACTCCCGCATAAGCATTAGTTTCACTCAGGATCGCAGTATTGATGCCGATCACTTCCCCGTCCATATTGACTAGCGGGCCGCCGGAATTACCCGGATTAATCGCGGCGTCAGTTTGAATGAAGGTCTGGAACTGGCGCTGCGGAACGATATCGCGCCCCTTGGCCGAAATAATTCCCGCCGTCACGGTGCCGACTTGTCCAAATGGGCTGCCAATCGCCAAAACCCAGTCGCCGACCTGCATGCTGTCCGAGTTTCCCAGCTTGGCCGCTGGCACGCTCCGATCCAAGTCAATCTTGATCACCGCCAGATCCGTTTCCTGATCTTCGCCAATCACCCGGGCATCGTGCTGCACCCCGGGCGGATCATCCTGCAGGCGCACGCGAATGCGATCGGCTTTCTCGATCACGTGACGATTCGTGAGGATGTAACCCTTGGTATCGACCACTACGCCAGAGCCCAGCGAACGCTCTCGAATCGAGCCGTCGCCGCCAAACGGGCTGCCTTGCCCGCCGGGCCCGCCGAAGAAGCGGTTGAAGAAGTCATCCATCCCGTTGCCGTTGTCTCCGCCGCCATTGTCATCGTCGTCCGGAGTCTGGCCGCGCCGCCGGTGCGGGCTCTTGATCGTGGACTCGGTGTTGATATTGACCACGCTCGGACCTAACTGCTTGGCGATCTGCGAAAAGGTGCTCGAAAGCTGCTTGGGCGAGGGGATGGTTAACGGTGTCGCGTCAGAGCTTTTCTGCCCCTCCTTGCCCTTCACGCCAAACGAAACCACCGAACCGATTAGAATGCCCAGCGCCAGTGTGGCTACGATGCTGAAAGTATAAAACCACCGATGGTCCTTCATACGTAGCCAAAATGACCGCGAATCCATAAGCTGACCTTCCTCCGGAAAATCTCAATCCATCATTATACCCATTTGCCGGGCTGCATTCTTGAAAGGCGTGGACATGGCCTGGCCAGATTACTGGGCCTCATTTCGAAGCCCCGCGTTTTCAGGTAGACCCAAGCCTTGAGCCGGGGGCGGCGCAGCTGCGGGTCGAGGAATCTCCACGACACACGGGTTAGACGCGCGAACTCGCTTTTGGAAGCGGCTACTTCGCCTCGTATACCGTCTTTCCTCCAACCACGGTCCGCAATACCTTGGTCGCAAGAACTTTCTCCGGCGAAGCCGCGGTCACATCCCGGTCAAGGACAACAAAATCGGCCAGCATTCCCGGTACCAGCTTGCCCTTTTCCTTCTCCTCAAACTCTGCAAATGCCGATCCGGTCGTGTAAGCCGCAATCGCCTGATCCATCGTCAGTTTCTGCTCCGGAAAATATTCATGCTTCCCATCTTCGCTCTTGCGCGTAACCGCCGCATACAGTCCGCGAAACGGCGTCACCGGCTCAACCGGATAATCCGTGCCAAACGCCAGCGTCACTCCCTTATTCAGAAACGCGGCCCAGGCATAAGAAGTTGCGGCCCGTTTGGCGCCCAACCGATCCTGCGCCCATCGCATATCAGAAAGCACATGGCTCGGCTGCATCGAAGCAATCACCTTCAACTCTTTGAAGCGGGCGATCTGCGCCGGAGTTGTAACCTGCGCATGTTCCACGCGCAAACGATAGTCGTCCCCGCCGTTCGCCGCCTTCACCTTCTGCTCCCGCGCAGCCTTCTCGGCTTCCGCGAATGCATCCAGCGCCATCTGCACGCCCTTGTCGCCAATCGCGTGAAACCCGAGCTGGAAGCCCGCCAGCACGCGTTCCTTCGCCATCTCGTTCAGCTTGGCGGCATCGTAACGTGGCAAGCCAGAGTTGTTCGGATCATCGGCATAAGGCGCCAGCAGGGCCGCTGTGTGCGATCCCAGCGATCCATCTAGAAATCCCTTTACCATGCCCGTGTGCAGCATCAAATCCGACTGCGGATGTGAGTCGCGCATCTTCTCCAACTCGTCAACCGGAAGATCGAAGGGCAGCCATTCGGTAATGCGCGCGGTCAACTTACCCTCCTTCTCCAGCTCTTCGTAGAGTTGAAAATCTTCCCAGGCAGTGCAAACATCCGCAACCGAAGAACAGTCTTGCGCCGAAGTGACCCCGTGCGCCGCCAGGTCTGCAAGTGCCAGCTCGATGCCGTGTAGCCGCACCTCTTGAGTCGGCTTTGGAATCACCCCCCGCACCACTGGGATGGCCATCTCGCGCAAAACTCCTGTAGGCTCGCCGTTTTCATTGCGATCGATCTTCCCACCCTCGGGGTCGCGGCTCGCAATTGTGATGCTGGCTAACTGCAACGCCCTCGTATTGGCTACGGCGACGTGCTCATCGACGCGCAGCAGAAACACCGGATGCCCGCCCGAAACCTCATCCAAATCCCACCGGCTCGGCAAAGCCCTCACCGGCCAGAGTGTCTCATCCCATCCGCCGCCAAGAATCCATTCGCCCTGCCTGGCCGTCTCGACTCGGGCCAGGATTCGCTCCCGGAACTCATCCAGCGACTTGACGCCGGTCAAATCGACATTCAGTTTCTGCAAGCCAGCATCGGCAAGATGCAAATGCGCGTCGTTGAATCCCGGCATGACGAAGTGCCCGCCCAGATCGACCACTTGCGTTTGTGGCCCCTTGAATTTCTGAATATCCCCATTCTTCCCGACCGCAAGTATGCGATCCCCGCGCACCGCCAGAGCTTCTTCGCGGCCAATGGAGCTGAATTGATCGTTCACCGGAATGCCCGTGTAAATATTGCCGTGAATATAGATCACATCCGCCTTCGTACCCGAAGCCGCAGGCGCCTGCGGAGCCGAATTCTGCCCATGCACAAACGCGAAGCAACTCAGCAAAAATAAGAAGAAGAAAACCGTGGGTGCCCCATGTTTCGCATGTTTTGCGAAACGTGGGAGAAGCGCTCCAAATGCTGGGTGCCCCATCCTTCGCGTTCTTTGCGAAGGGTGGGATTCCACTGCCGCGTGAAGCTCCAGGGTGGCGCAGCACTTCAGCGCTGCGAGTAAAATCCGGCTAAGACAAGGGGCCTTAGCCCCTGAGGTTGTGCTCATTCCCCCGCTCCCGCAAGCGCAAGCATGGTCAACAAAATTCTTTTCAATCCCAGCTCACGCCCGTTGCTATCAAACCATTCCTGCAAAGTGTGCGCTCCGCCCCCGGTCCCGCCGCCGCCAATGGCAATCGCTTCCAGTCCCAGCGACAGCGGAATGTTTGCATCGGTCGACGCCCGTTGCACCTGCGCAGCATTATTAATCTGCGAATCCACCGCCCGAATCACTTGCAGAATTCGCGCACTGGTCAATAACTCCCCCGCCGGCCGATCGCCAATCGCCACCACCTCGCAACTCACGCCCGGCCGCTTCTGCGCCGACGACTTCATCTCCGCCGCCAGCGTCTCATCTTCCACCGCCCTATTCAAAGCAATGCGCAAAGTCTGCTCCAGCCGCTCCATCTCAGCCATGGAAGTCGAGCGGATATCCACCTTCATGCTGGCCGACTCGGGAATGGAATTCACCGACGTGCCGCCGCGAATGACGCCAATATTGAAGGTAGTCTTCGGCGCGGACGGCACGGGAGTTGCAGTAAAGGTCTCAATCGCCTTGGCCAGGATCACAATCGGGTTAGGCGCGCCAAAATCGCTCCACGAGTGCCCGCCCGGCCCGCGCACAATGACTTCAAATCTCCGGCTGCCCAATGCCTCAGCCACAATCGTGTCCGATCCCGCCCCGTCCAGCACGATGCTGTACGCAATCGAATCCTTCCACCGCGGTGTGGAAAAAATATGCCGCATCCCGCGCAGGTCGCCTTCGCCCTCTTCACCCACATTGCCGATAAACACAAACGGCAGCGCATGACGCAGCCGTACCGTGCGCAGCAGCGCGGCAATTGCCAGCATCGCGGTCACGCCCGCGCCATTGTCGGAGACTCCCGGCCCATAAAGCCGGCTGCCCTGCTGACGAACATTCAAAGGCGTGTTCGCGGGAAAAACCGTATCGATGTGCGCGCTCAGTGCAACGTAACGCTGCCCATATCCTGGATGCACGCCGAACACATTGCCCACATCGTCAATGCGCACGTCATCGAGACCGACTTCGCGAAATCGTTCCGCCAGCCAGGCCGCGCGCGCCGCCTCGCCAAACGGCGGCGCTCCGATCCGCGCCATCTCCATTTGCCACTGTGCCAATTGCGGCTCCTGCGTACGCAGCCAGTTCAACGCCGAGCGCACCTCCGGCGAAGCCGCAATCCGCGCCACATCCTGCTGCACCGCAGGAGCAATCTCAGGCAAATCCGCGCGCGGGGGAGTGGGGCTCATGGAAGGTTATGGGTCAGTTTACAACGCGCGGGGAGCGGAAGGGCATTGGCAAAAGCAGGAACCCGTACGCCAGGCAACTCTACCTGAGAATTAGCACCAGACAGAGCGCTGCCACCAGCAGTTTGACGAGCCATCCTAATGAATACGACACCGCAATCGGCGCTGACAGCTTCATCCAAATCGCATTGGCAATCAGCATCGGCAGGGGCGCGGCCAACCACAGAGCCACCGCGAACTCGAGAGTCGAGCGAAATGAAAAGTCGCGTTGCTGAAGGCAGAGGAAGTCAAATACAGCGCAAGTGACAAAGGGCAGCGCGCTCGACCAGGCAATCGCTTTCGACTCGCCTTTGCCGCCGTGAAATCGCCAGATCTCCGGATGCTTGTCGAAGCGCTTGTAAACAAGATCGCCCATGAACAGCCAATCCGTCATGGACGATGCGCTCCCGCCAACCAGCACCGCGAGCGCGAAGCGAGTCCAATTCATATCGTTCAGACCGTTCCCGCATACTGGGGCGAGGCAGATGTCACTTTAAGCGACGTGCCCCGTCCCTGCTCTGTGTTCCACCTCGGCCACAAGCTTCCTGGTTACGGGAACTTCGATTGCATGCCGTGCGGCCCCGCGCAGGATCGGCCCCGCAATCGCATCCAACTCCGGAGCCCTACCCTGCTCCACATCCTTCTGCATCGAGCTGCGCATACCGCCCGGCATACCGGCGACTCCATAGAGCACTTTGTCAGCACTAACGCTAGCTCCCTCCGCGGCAGCAACGGCGCAAGCCTCGCGCACGCAAGCCTCACCTTTGCTCCGCCATTCAGGGTCGGAAAGAATCTCGCCGACGTTCTTATCGGCAGCCGTTGTGAGCAACGCAAACGGCGCAAGAAACACCATCTTCCCCCACATCAACGTAGGTTCGCTGTCGATGAAGGCACAAGTAAAACCCATCTTCTGAAGCTGCTCGATTGTGCCCCCAAGCAGCGTGTATCCCGAAGACAGAACATTCAGCCGCGCGAACGGTGATCGATGGACAATGTGACCGGGGCTGACGCGTTCTGTTTCAACCGCGATCGTAGCGGGAATCACCCGCTCCGCGCCGTATCTCGACCGCAACATCGCAACATGATCAATCCCGTTCAACAACGGAACGATTGTCCGGATACTGCTGAGATCTCGGATCGCGCCGAGCGCAGCATCCAACTGCGTAGCCTTCACGGTCAGCCAGAGCACGTCCACCGGAGGCACCTCGGCTGCAACCGACACATCCACGCTGAAATTGCCAAAAACACTTTCCAGCCGCAGTTGTCTCGGATAGCTTTCAACCGTCTCGCGCCGCACCACTAGGGTGACCGGATCGCCCGCGTGCGCCACACATGCGCCAATCAAGCCGCCAACCCCGCCGGCCCCAAGAATTGCATGTTTCAGTTGTGCAGAATTTGTTTCAGGCATAAGGCCTTAGATTGTTGCAGCCTCAGTTTTGTTTCACTGCTGCCGGCAAACACTCCACCACCTCCGCATCGCTCAACGTGTGGTCGCTCGCCTTCGCCTTCTGATAAATGCGCTCCACCAGTTCCTCGCTCGCCGGAATCCCGCGCCGCTCCAGCCAGAACAGCACATTCGACTTCCCGCTCATCGGGCCGATATCGATAATCTGTTCCAGACCGAACACGTGCGAAGGCACGCCGGAATAAACCGTGTTTGCCAGCACAACATCATTTTTGTGATACGCCTTGATAATCGCCGCCGCATGCACGCCAGTGGCAGTGCGGAAAGCATCCTCTCCAACCACGGGATAATTCGCCGGAATCGGCACGCCTGTGGCATGCGACACAGCCTGGCAGTAATGTTTCAACTTGGTAAGGTCCTGTTCCGACCAGGGCGCGATACCCATCAGCTTCAAATTCACCAGCATCTGATCGATCTGCGTATTCCCCACGCGCTCACCCAACCCAATCGCGCAGCCGTGCACGCAATTCGCTCCGGCAATCACCGCCGCCATCGAATTTGCAATCGCTAAACCACGATCGCTGTGCCCGTGCCAATCCACGCGAATTTTTTCACCCGACGGCTTGACCACTTCCTCCATCACAAATCGCACCAGCGCCAACGCGCCCATCGGCGTCGCATGTCCTGCAGTATCGCAGACAACAATCGCCCGCGCCCCGCAACTGATCGCCGTCGAATACAGCTTCTTGACCGTTTCCGGATCGCAGCGGCTCGTATCTTCGGTCACGTACATGACGTCGAGCCCAAGCGAAACCGCATACTTCACAGCCTTCTCAGTAGTCCGCAAGAGAAAATCGTCGGTCCAGCCTTCCGTAAATCTGCGAATCGGGCTCGACCCAATGAAAGTCGCCGCCTCGATTCGCAGCCCGGTTTTCTGCACGATCTCCGCGATCGGACGAATGTCGTTCTCATGCGTACGCGCTGCGCAATTAGCACGAATCTTCAGCCTGTGCGCAGCAATCTCCTGCGCCAGCGCCGTCACATGCTCCACCGCCCGCGGCCCTGCCCCCGGCAACCCCAAATTCGCCGAGTCAATGCCGAGCGCCTCCATCAAGTGAAGAATTTCAATTTTTTCCGGAATCGAAGGATCGCGCACCGAAGGCGACTGCAAACCATCGCGCAGACTCTCGTCGTTAAGCAGCACCGGCCCCGGCGGCTTCAATCCCGGCGGATGATTCTTGTTCCAGTCGTAGATAAGATCGGAAGTGTTCATGAAAAAAGCTGCGAGGTACGAGCCTTGCGCTGCGAGACCAACACGTCGGATAAAAAACCCTTCGTCAGGAACCCCAGAGAGCAACCATCGTTTCCGGACGCTCGAAGCTCGCAGCGCGACGCCCGCTGCTCATTTCTCCTTCGGCGGCAACGTCAACCCAAAGACCGAAATCATTCCCTGCCCCGCCACGTTCACCTTAGCCTCTTCCGGATTCGGCAAATACAGCGTCTTGCAGTTCTCGCAGCGATACACCTCCGCATCGCGTCCCCAGGCTTTTTCAACATCGCCGCAGGCCCGCTCCACCACGTCGGTGGTATAAAACCAGCGCTTTAAATGACCGCCGCAGAGCTTGCCCTTGTCGTCCTTCTCATTGCAGGCGCGCTGTCCGTTCTTCTTGACCTTCACCTTGTGATGCGGAAGCTGCGCCGGAGTTTGCGCGCCAGCCATAGCGATTTCTCCAGTGGCCAAAGCCTCACCTCATTCAGCGGCGTCTACGCCGCCAGATTCAGCCTTACGCGCCATTGTACTTGAACCCACTAGCCGTTGCTCCTTCGTGTAACTCGTGTCCTTTGTGGTTCTCAGTTCTTGCACCGACCTGTGTATCCTTAACCTTTACAAAAGCGAGCCACCCATGAGCTATGTTTCGTATGCTAAAAAACTGACTCTGTCCTGCGTTGCCATTCTCACCTCGTTGGCACTTTCCCCGAGCGCGACACCGCAAGCTGAACAAAAGAAATCCCCTGACGCAACCAAAGTTGAGCAGGAACTCATCAGCACAGAAATCGGCTTCTTCGAAGCCTGGAAGAAGAAGGACGACTCCTACTTTCGCGAGCACATGGCGGAGAACGGAATATTCTGGGGCGAGTCCGGTACCTTCTCCCGCGACCAGCAATTACAGCAACAGCAAGCCAACGCAAAAACCTGCAACGTGGAAGGCTACGGCCTTTCTGAATTCGGCGCGCTCCAACTGACCGCCGGCGTTTATCTGCTCACCTACAATGCCGACCAATACGCGACCTGCAACGGAGAAAAACTTCCCGTGCATATGAACGGCAGCTCTATCTACATTTTCAAAGCCGGCCACTGGCAAGCCATCTACCGCGCGGAAGTGCCGTTGAACTCACAACGCTAGAAAAGGATCAAGAAAATTCGATGATCACAATCGTTTCAGGACTGCCGCGCTCTGGAACTTCGCTAATGATGCAGATGCTCGCCGCCGGAGGCATGCCGATTCTGTCCGATGGCGAACGCAAAGCCGATAATGACAACCCCCGCGGCTATCTGGAATGGGAGCGCATCAAGCAACTCCCGCGCGATCCCGCCTGCATTGCCGCAGCCGAAGGCAAGGCGGTAAAAGTGATCTCGCTGCTTCTGCTCTCGCTCCCCGAAGGCCACGACTACCGCGTCATCTTCATGCAAAGGCCGCTAGCCGAAGTATCTGGCCTCGCAGGAGACCATGATGGGCCATCGCGGTACGGCAGTTGCTGCGGCCAATGCGTCCATCATCTCAGCAGCGTTTGAAAAGAACCTGCGCGCCGTCGATGCCTGGCTCGATAGCAAAACCTATGTGAAGACGCTGCGCGTCCCCTACCACGATGTGATCGATGATTCCAAAACGACTGCGAAGAGTATCGCTCAGTTCTTGGGCATAGACTTGAACATTGAAGCTATGACCCGGCAGGTGGACTCGACGCTCTACCGCAATCGCTCCAAATAAATTCAGCGCTGTTCTCAAAATTCCAGCTTCGGCGCTGCCTGATCCACTCCCACGCGTCCAACCGCGACTTCCGCTTTGAAATAGTTCTCGCCCTTCATCGGCGCGTTCGCCATTCGCCGCAACATCGCCAGTTGACCGGTGTGCGTGAGCGCATCCGCCACCGGCCCCTGAAACAATTTTTCCAGCGGAGCCGTCGCCGCCTTGCCCGAAGCCAGGAAATCATCGAATCGCGTCAAGGCCGCGAAAAACCGCTCGACTTCCTGCTTCCAGGGCAGCGGTTTCGAATCATGCCAGGCCTGTTTGCCCTCGGCAATCGACAGCGCCCAATCGAAAAGGTCTCCCATGTGCGCAAGAATCTGCGCCGGTGTACGTCCTCCTGCGCCCTCGAAGCTGGCAAAGGCATCGGGAGCATTGCGCACCGCTTTCCCGGCCCGGTATGCAAGCGTGGCCAGCGTATGCCGGAATAACTCCAGCTTCGCGTCAGATTGTGAGCTTGTGGTCATGCAAACAAGATACACTCGCGGCGAGCAATCTGCTGCCCTGTACTAAGCAATCGCGCCGACTCTCAGAAACACGTCGGTGAAGACGAATCCGTCCCGAGTCACAGTCTCCCCGCTCTCCGCAGGAATTGCCTGCGTAAACATCGGCCCGTCGTAGACCAGAGTGTGAAACTCGCCATTTTCGCCGCACGGGTCAACGCCTTCCGGAAGTTCGCGAATGAGGTCGGGATCGATATCACGCCCGGCAAACGAAGCGGAAATTTTGTTCGGATCGAGACATACGATCCGGCTGCGCAATCCGCCCGCGTACATTTCACGCACCAATTGCCCCGTATCCAGCTTCCACAACGGAAAAATCGGCGTGAGACCCGCTTTCTTCATACGCTCTTCGCGATATTGCCGCACATCCTGCAGAAACAGATCTCCGAACGCGACCACATCCACGCCCGCATCAATCGCCTTCGCACAAACCGCGCCCATGGCCTTTTCGTATTGTTCATTCGAGCAAGGCCATGGCAGCGGCACGGCCCACGACGGCAGCCCCGCAGCCGCCGCCTGCGCTTCCAGCAGTTCCCGCCGAACGCCGTGCATGGCCACGCGATCGAATTCCGCATTGATCGTAGTGAGCAGACCCACAATTTCATATTCGCCCGCCTGCCGCAGCACATGCAGCGTCCAGGCGCTGTCCTTGCCGCTGCTCCACGAAACCAGCAGTTTCTTCTTCACAGTGGCTTCCTTCGCAGCGCTCCTAATGACCGCATCGCGCCGCCCAGCCGCCGGCCCATCCCGCGTGCAAACTGCACATCCAAAAATCCTTCCATCTGCCGCCTGAAACTCGCACCGTACCCATACCACCAGACCTTTTTCATGCGAGGCATCAAATCCACGTCGACATATTTCGTCCGCACCATTTCTTCCAGGCCAAAACGCCCGTGCGTTCTGCCAATGCCGCTCGCCTTCACTCCGCCATGTGGCGCCTCGCTGATTCCAAAACACGAAATCACATCGTTCACCATCACCGTGCCCGCCTGAATTCGCCGAGCCAACCGCTCGCCGCGAGCGCCATCGCGAGTCCATACGCTCGCCGCCAGACCAAACTCTGAATCGTTCGCTAGGCGCACTGCTTCTTCGTCGCTGTCGAAGGCCGCAACCGGAAGAACCGGCCCGAAGGTTTCCTCGCGCATAATGCGCATCTCGTGACTTACGTTCGCAAGAACCGTAGGCGCAAAGAAGTTTGCACCCAACTCTGGTAGCCGAGCGCCTCCAACCAAAACCCTCGCCCCTCTCGACCTGGCATCATTCACCTGCGCCTCGACAATCCGCAATTGCCGCTCGTTGATCATCGGACCTATATCGATCTCGCGATCCATTCCACTTCCCACTCGCAACTTCTTCGTGTTCTCTACACATCTCGAAAGGAACTCGTCATACAACCGACGATGCACATAGCACCGCTCCACCGACAAGCAAGTTTGCCCGGCGTTCATGAACGCTCCCCAAACCGCCGCGCTCGAAGCAACATCCACATCGGCATCGTCAAGCACCAACATCGGGTCCTTCCCGCCTAGCTCCAGAACCACCGGCAACAATCGCTCCGCCGTTGCGGCCGCGATTCGCTTACCTGTCGCAACGCTGCCCGTGAACACCAACTTGTCGATGGCCCCACGAACCAGTGCAGCGCCGGTGGCCCCGTCGCCCACAACCACCTGAAAAACGTCTTTCGGAACTCCTGCCGCATGCAGCAGAGACTGTAATTCCAGCGCAACCAGCGAAGTCAACTCCGAAGGCTTCAACACCACCGCATTTCCGGCCACCAGCGCCGCCAGCGTCTCCGTCGCAGGAATCGAGAACGGATAATTCCACGGCGAAACAATTCCCACCACACCGTAAGGCTCGCGCACCAGATATCCCGTCTTCAGCTTCGCAACCACGTTCCCATGAGGCAAGGGCTCATCGCGCAGCAGGCGGTACGCGTTATCGATCAGGAATCGCGCTGCATCCAGCACGACCAACACTTCGGTGGTCAGAGCCTCGGCGACGGGTTTGCCTGCCTCGCGGGCAATCGACTCGGCAATGTGCAGCTTCTTTTCGTGAAGCACACGCTGAAACTCGCGCATGGCCGCGATCCGCTTGCGCAAATCAAGCCCAGCCCATGCCAACTGTGCCGTTCGCGCCCGCTTAACCGCCGCGCCAACCTCATCGTCGCTTGCACACTCGAACTCGCGCAAAACTTCGTCGGTAGCCGGATTAATCGACAGGACCATTCGCGCCGCGATTTGACGGTAATCAGGCATTTGAAAGGCACACTCTCGGGAACGAACTCTGTGAACCTCTGTGCCCCCTGTGTTCAAACTTTTTCATCCCTATTCTCATTCCCGCCTGCACCCGCAATCAATACTCCACCCCGACCAGATACAATCCCGCAGCTGGCGCTGTAGCCCCCGCCAGCGATCGATCCCGCGCCTCAATCACGCCCATCAAATCCTCAACCCGCGTCGTCCCTTTGCCTACGAGAATAAATGTGCCCACCAGATTCCGCACCATATGGTGCAAAAATCCTGATCCGCTCACCGTGTAGATGAACTCATCTCCCACCCGCTCCCACGCCGAAAACAAGATCGTTCGCACATTCGACACGCCTTCCCCCTCCCGTCCCCGCTCCGGATCCGTCGCCGCGAACGAAGTAAAATCATGCTCGCCCTCAACTACCCCCGCTGCGCGTGCCATCGCACCCTCATCCAAAGGAAACGGATAGTGCCAAACATATCGCGCCAGAAATGGCGGACAAATCTCCACGCGATACATCCGGTAGCGGTAGGTTTTCCTCCGCGCCGATTTTCGCGCATGAAAATCCCCCGCTACCTCCTCTACCGCCGTAACTCTTACCGCAGCCGGCAAGATATCATTAAGAGCCTTGACGAAATTTGCCGCCGGAACCGAAGACTCCGTCGCAAACGTCGCAACCTGGGCCAACGCATGTGCCCCGGCATCCGTTCGGCCCGACCCTTGCGGCAATACCTTTTCCCCGGTGATTCGTCCAATGGCTGAGGCTAATGTGCCTTGCACCGTCGGCAAATCCGGCTGCACCTGCCAGCCTGCAAAATCCGAACCGTCATAGGAGAGAGTCACTTTCAAGTTACGCATGCGATCTTTCGATTTAAGTCCGCGAGTCGAATTCCCGCGTGGCATCATCCAAATCACTTCAATCGTCAGCGCTTGCGCGGTTTATCGCATTCCCAAGCAACTGACTAATGGTGAGCACTGTATCAATTCGAATGCCCACGCCGCCGACAAAAGCGCCGTTTTATATCGGCTATACTGTTCCGTTTCCCAGTTTCGCATTTTCCGTATCTTTCGTTTTCCCGGAACCCGGAGACCGTCGGCTGCGTATTAACTTCTGAGTACAAGTGCGTGGAAGCAGGCCAGCGCCCAGGTACGAATACATTCATTGCAGCACGATCTTAACCAAGTTCAAGGAATCAGATTCTGAGAAATCCGGTCCCGAACGACCATTTCTAATAGTGGAGATGAGTAATGCTATTCGCACGCCAAGCCGCAACCTTAAGACTGGCAACAACCACGCTTATTTGCGCAACTCTCACGGTTGCCGCCTGGACGCAAGAAGTACCTTCCGCGCCCACGCCTCAGAACACGCCCGAAGCCCGGCCCGTTCCAGTACTGAATTATTCGCAGCCAGTCTCGCATTTCCCCAATCCCATCGGGCCGTACACGCCGCGGCAAGTCGCTCCGCCCAACTTGGCGAACACCGCGCGCATCGATTCGCTCATGCGCGATGGCAAGCTTTACCTGTCGCTGAACGATGCCATCGCATTGACGCTCGAAAACAATCTCGATGTCGCCATCGCCCGCTATAACTTGAATATCGCCGATACCGACGTGCTGCGTGCCAAAGCAGGCGCCAGCATTCTCGGCGTGAACGCCGGAGTTGTCCAGAACACGCCCGGCGGCGGCATCGGCGGTATTGGAGCGACTGCGGGCGCATCCACCGGCGGCACCAGCCTGGGAGCAGGGGGCATCGGCGCCGGCACTAACGGATTAGTAAGTTCGACCCTCGGTTTCGGTCCAACCATCACCAGCTTCGATCCCATCATCACCGGTACACTGCAGGAAGATCATTTCAGCCAGCGCGCCAGTACCATCTTTCAAGGCGTTCTTCCCGGCAGCAGCCTGATCCAGAACACCGGAACGGTCAATTTCGCCTACAACCAGGCGTTTCAGTGGGGCATGAATCTGAACGTCTCATTCAATAACACCCGGCAAACCACCAACAGCTTTTTCTCCTCCCTCAGTCCGCAATTGAACTCGGGTTTCAAGATGACGGTCACGCAGCCTCTGCTGCAAGGCTTCGGGTTTCCCGCCAATACTCGCTTCATCCGAATCGCGAAGAACAATCGTGAACTGACGGATGTCGCCTTCCGCCTGCAAATCACCGACACAGTTGATCAGATTGAAAACATTTACTGGGATCTCGTCTACGCCTACGAAAACGCGCGCGTGCAGAACGAATCCCTGGCGTTCGCGCAGAAAACCTTGTCGGACACGAAGAAGCAGGTGGAAATCGGCAGCCTCGCGCCCATCGAGGTCGTGCGCGCACAGAGCACGGTCGCGCAGGATCAGCAACTCGTGACCTTGGCTCAGACGAATCTTCAACTCGAACAGTTGCTCATGAAGAATGCACTCACGCGCACACTCAAAGATCCAGTCCTGGCAACGGCCGAGGTGATTCCAACATCGACCATTGATTTTCCCGCGCAGGAAGAAGTCGCACCGACCGAGGACTTGATCAACGAGGCCCTGCGTCATCGCGCCGAATTAGTCGAGTCGCGCATCGATCTCAACAGCCGCGACCTGAGCAATAAGGCGGTTCGTAGCGCATTGCTCCCCACCTTGAATGCGTTCGCGTACTACGGGGGAGCAGGCTTGGGCGGCGCGCAAAATCCTGCCGACCTTTGTTCCAGTCCTCCTACCGTATTGCAAGATGCCCTCGGTTGCGCCAGTCCTACCGGCGGCCCAAGCGGTCTAGACTTTACCGCTCCCTCCACTGGTTTAGGAGACACGTGGAATCAACTCGTGAACTCCACCTCGCCCGACAAAGGCGTTGGCCTGCAGCTCAACATTCCCATCCGCAACCGCGCCGCGCAAGCCGTCCAGATCCGCTCTGAGCTCGAATACCGCCAGGCCCAGATGCGCCTGCAGCAGATCGAAAACCAGGTCGGCATCGAAGTCCGCAATGCGCAATACGCCGTGCAGCAAAACCGCGCCAGCGTCGACTCGGCCAAGGCTGCTCTCGAGTTAGCCCGCCAGTCGCTCGACGCCGAACAGAAGAAATATCAGTTCGGAACCTCGACAACGACGCTAGTCCTGCAATATCAGAGCCAGCTCGCCACCGCGGAATCGACCTTGGTAAACGCAACGGTCGCCTACGAGAAATCGCGCATCGAGCTCGACCGCGCCACCGGCACGATGCTCGATCACAACGGCATCAGTGTCGACGACGCTGCCCGTGGCCAGGTCACGCACATGCCCAACGTGCCTTATATCGCTCCGCGCAAAGATCTGCCTTCGGTAGCGCAGCCAGCGCCGCAGGCGGCCTCGCAACAATAACAAAAAATGTTTTGCCAGATCCGGCAGGCGCGGCCTCGGCCGCGCCTTTTCGTTTCTGACAATTCTTTACAACGCCACCGCCCATTTCGGCCGCTTCATCCCGTTAAGATGGGAGTGACGCGCCTCATAACTTGCGCATCCGATTTTCGAACACGATACCGTCTTTCCAGTACGATGCCTGATTGTTCCCGTTCAAGGAGACGAACCATGTCTTTGCTTTCGCCCCGCGTGAGCGCGGCTTTTCCGCGTCTGGGCCTGCTGGCTGCAACGTTCGCAATTGCGTTATGCCTGCATCTGCCCTTTTTGTCCGCGCAGAATGTACCTTCCGCACCGACACCACAGCCCGCGCCCCCGCAGTTGATCCACCTGCAGGATTACTCAAAGCCGCGCTCCGCCTTCCCGCGCGTCCTTGATTCCTACAAGTCCCAGGAACTGCCGCCGCCGAATCTCGCGAACTCACCGCGCATCGATTCGCTCATGCGCGATGGCAAGATATATCTCTCCATCGACGACGCCGTCTCGCTCGCTCTCGAAAACAATCTCGATATCGATATCGCCCGCTATAACCTGAACATTGCCGATACGGATTACCTCCGCGCAAAATCCGGCGCCAGCGTTCTCGGTGTGAACGCGGGTATTGTGCAGAACACTCCCGGCGGCGGCGTCGGGGGCCTCGGTGGCACTGTCGGCTCGGGCACGGGCGGCACCACAGTCGCAGCCAGCGGCGCTGGAACCGGCACCAACGGTTTGGTCAGCTCGACCCTGGGTCTCGGTGCTCCCATCACCAGCTTTGATCCCGTCCTTACCAGTACGCTGCAACTCGACAAAGATGATACCGAATCCGTCAGCGTCTTCAGCCCCGTCCCTGTGGTCGGCCAGAACACCTACACCGCCAATTTCGGCTACACGCAAGGCTTTGCCTGGGGCACAAGCGTAACCGCCGGCTTCAACAATACCCACATCACCACCAACAACCCCACCAGCCTGCTCACCCCCGAACTCAGTTCCAACTTCCAGTTCAAGATCACGCAGAATCTTCTGCAAGGCTTCGGCCCCACGCCCAACCTGCGCTTCATCCGCATCGCAAAAAACAATCGCGAAATCTCCGATGTCGCCTTCCGTCTGCAGATCATCACCACCGTCGATCAAATCGAAAACATGTACTGGGACCTCGTCTACGCCTACGAAAACGTGCGCGTGCAGCAGGAGGCTCTGACCTACGCGCAAAAAGCGCTTGATGACTCGAAGCAGCAAGCCAAAGTAGGGACGGCGCCTCCGATTCAAGTGGTCAGCGCGCAGAGCACGGTTTCCACCGACGAGCAAAATCTCATCCTGGCGCAGAACAATCTGGAACTCCAGAAACTGCTTATGAAAAATGCCCTCAGCCGCAGCATCGAAGATCCCGTGCTGGCCGAGGCCGACGTAATTCCCACCTCGGCCATGCAGGTCCCGAAAGAAGAGCCGGTAACTCCCACGCAGGATCTCATCAATCAGGCCCTTGATCACCGCGCCGAGCTGGTCGAATCGCGCATCGACCTCAACTCCCGCGATCTCAGCAGCAAAGCCGTCCGCAACGCGCTGTTGCCCACGCTCGACGCCTTTGCTTACTACGGCGGCTCCGGCGTCGGGGGAAATATTAATCCGCAAGTTACGACCTGTTCGCCTACCTCGAGTAAGTTTTGCTACACCCAATCGACGGCCCCAACGCCATTTCAAACCGCAACCACGGTAGGCTACGGCTCAACATTGAATCAACTCGTCAATTCCACCGCGCCCGACAAAGGCGTAGGCCTGACGCTAAACATTCCCATCCGCAATCGCGAAGCCCAAGCCAATCAGGTACGCGCCGAACTCGAGTACCGCCAGGCGCAGGTGCGCCTGCACCAACTCGAAAACCAGGTCCGCATCGAAGTCCGCAACGCACAATTCGACGTAAAACAAAACCGCGCCTCCGTCGAAGCCGCGCAATACGCCGTCGATTTTGCCCGCCAAACCCTCGACGCCGATCAGCAGAAACTGAGAGTCGGCCTGACCACCACGACGGCAATCCTGCAGGACGCGTCGGTTCTAACCAACTCGGAATCCAACCTGGTCTCGGCCAAAGCAGCCTATGAAAAATCCCGCGTAGAACTCGACCGCGCCACCGGACTGCTGCTCGACCACGCCAACATTGACGTAACTGACGCCACCCGCGGCCAAGTCACGCACCAACCAAAGGTGCCCGATGTGGTTCCGCGCCAGGATCTTCCACCGAACGCGCGACCGGCCACTCCCACTCAACCGAACTCAACCCCACCCGCAACTCCCCCGCAACCGGGAGGCTAGAGGCTCCGTGGAAGAGCGGCCCCTTTTCAGCACCGCGTCAAGCCTTCGAAAATGGTTGGACCTTGGCCCCCGGGCTTTTCTTACTGGCGGCGCGGCTCACATCCGCGAAACTCCACCGCCAATTTCGCATCCGGCTTTCAAGCTGTATTCTTTCTCCCGTGATCCTGTCCGTCGTCATCATCACGTACAACGAAGAAGCCAACCTCGCGCGCACGCTCGAAAGCGTGAAGGCGCTGGTCAATGACGGCAAGGGAGAAATCATCGTAGTAGATTCCGGCTCCACCGACCGAACGGTAGAGATCGCAAAATCGTTCGGCGCGAAGGTTTTCGTCGAGGAATGGAAAGGCTACGCCGCGCAAAAGAATTCGGCGATCGACAAGGCAGAAGGAGATTGGATTCTTAGCCTGGATGCGGATGAGGAGGTAAGTTCAGATCTGGCGACACAAATTGGCGTTAAGTTGAAATACCCCCCTGCTGTTCACAAGCTTGTGATAAGAAATTCAGAAGGCCGGCTCGAGCCTGTGCCCATCAACGGCTGCTGGGTTCGGCGGCAGAACTATTTCCTGGGACGATGGATCAAACACGGAGGGTTCTGGCCGGACCGCAAACTTCGCCTCTTCAGGCGAGGCACGGGACGATTCAAAGAAGAAGTAGTCCATGAAACCCTGCAGGTTCAGGAATACAACAGAGGGGGAATTTCCGTTTCGTCGGCGCACTTGAAGGAAGCGATTATCCACCACTCCTACCCGACCCTCTCCGACTACATCGACCACATGAACCGCTACTCCTCCTTGGGCGCAGAAATGGTCGCAGCAAAAGGCAAAGTCCGCTTCAGCATCGCCAACATCGTTCTCCGCCCCATCTTCACTTTCATCTACAACTACATCTTCCGCCTCGGCTTCCTCGACGGCCGCGAAGGCCTGCTCCTGCATCTCTACCACGCCGTCTACGTCTCCTGGAAATACGCGAAGGCCTGGGAGCTCTCCCGCAAATCGCTGGGCCCAACAGAATTGTCGTCCTGAGCGAAGGTTTTGCGCAGCGCAGCGAAGCAAAACCTCAATCGAAGGATGATCCCACCCTCACTACCGACCGGTCGTTCCAACGTCTTGCCCGCAAGCCCACACTTCCCTATCATCAAAACACCGGGGTTCGCATGGAAAAAAAGCCGCCAGTAGCCGAAAGTCCCATCGCCGAAGTTTTCGAAAACCGACATCCCTCCACCGCGGAAAAAACGTGGGCAGAAAAAACTCTATCCCCCACGCTTGAGAAATCCCCCGAGCGCCCCATCGGCGCACCCACCGGCGTCAACATCGATGAGCAAGGCCACGCCCGCTTCACCACCATCTCCGGCGTCCCCATCCGCCGCCTGTACACCCAAGCTGATCTGCCTGAAGACTGGAGCGAAGAAAAATATCTCGGCTATCCCGGCCAGTCGCCCTACACGCGCGGCATTCACGCCACCGGATACCGCGGCAAGCTTTTCACCATGCGCCAGTTCTCCGGCTTCGCCTCGCCCGAAGAAACCAACCGCCGCTACAAATATCTGCTCGAACACGGCGGTGGGGGCCTCTCCGTAGCTTTCGATCTGCCCACGCTAATGGGTTACGACTCCGACCACCCCGCCAGTGAAGGCGAGGTGGGCAAGTGCGGCGTAGCCATCGACTCTCTCGAAGACATGGAGATCCTCTTCGGCGGCATCGATCTTGAGAAAACCACAGTCTCCATGACCATTAATTCGCCCGCATCGGTTCTGTGGGCCATGTATCTGGTCGTCGCTGAAAAGCAAGGCGCAGACTGGAAGAAAATTTCCGGCACGATTCAGAACGACATTCTCAAGGAATACATCGCGCAGAAGGAATACATCTATCCGCCTGCCCCCTCGATGCGCTTGGTCGTGGACACATTCGAATTCGGCTCAAAATTCACGCCCCGCTTCAACACGATTTCGATCAGCGGATACCACATCCGCGAAGCCGGCTCAACCGCGCTGCAGGAGTTGGCCTTCACTCTTTATGACGGCGTGGAGTACGTCGAATGGGCGCGTCGCCGCGGCCTCGACGTAGACGAGTTCGGCCCGCGCCTCAGCTTCTTCTTCAACGCACACAACGATTTTTTCGAAGAAATCGCCAAATACCGCGCCGCCCGCAAGATTTGGTCGCGCGTCATGCGCGACCGTTTCAGTGCAAAAAGTCAGCGCACCTGGCTGATGCGCTTCCACACCCAAACCGCCGGTGTTTCTCTTCCCGCGCAGCAACCGATGAACAACATCGCGCGCGTAGCTCTGCAAGCGTTAGCCGCGGTCCTCGGCGGAACCCAATCCCTGCATTGCGACTCTTACGACGAAGCCTTGGCTCTACCCACCGAAGAAGCCGCCCGCATCGCGCTGCGCACCCAGCAAATCATCGCCTACGAATCCGGCGTGACCCAAACCGTCGATCCCTTGGGCGGATCCTATTTCCTCGAGAATCTGACTCTCGCAATGGAAAACGGCGCCTTCGATTACTTCAGCAAACTGGACAGAATGGGCGGAATGGTAAAAGCGATCGAGCGCGGATACCCGCAAAAAGAAATTGCCGAAGCCTCCTATCAATATCAGCGCGCTGTGGAAGCGAAAGAGAAAGTCATCGTCGGAGTCAACGACTTCGTCATCGAAGAAGAGTCTCCGCATATTCTCTACATCGATGAAACCGTCGCGCGGCAGCAATCGGCCAAACTACAAACACTGCGATCCCGGCGCTCGAACGACAAAGTGGAGCGCACCCTTGATGCACTGAAAAAAGCCGCAGCGCAGAATCCCCCCGCTCCAGCGAACGGCGGCCTCTCTCCCGCCAACACCATGCCATACATCATCGACGCCGTCCGCGCCTACGCCACCGTGGGCGAAATTTGTGCCGCTCTTCGCGAGGTCTACGGAACCTACACCGAAGTGAGCATCACATAAGCCCCTCCATCCGGTTTTAGCAGCTAACCCTCCCGTGATTCGTTTTTTATTCGCCCTGGCGCAAGCTTCTGTGCTAAATATTAAAGATCATGCGAAAAGCCCTTAACCACCTCCGAAAGGCCGACCCCACCTTGCGGTCCATCATCGAACGCGTCGGCCCATTCCGCATGCAATACGGCCCGCCCGAATTTCACAACCTGGCCGAAGCGATCGTTTATCAGCAACTCAACGGCAAAGCGGCAGAAACGATTTTCAATCGTTTCGCCGCGCTGGCCGGTGAACCGCTGACTCCCGAAGGCATCCTGCAACTCACCGGCGAACAAATGCGCGGCGTCGGACTGTCCAAGCAAAAATCGTCTTACCTCAAAGATCTCGCCGCGAGAACCGCCTCGGGAGCGCTCGATTTCTCGCGTCTCGCCGACCTGCCCGATGCAGAAGTGATTGAGCATCTCACGCAAGTCAAGGGCATCGGCGTCTGGACCGCGCAGATGTTTCTGATGTTTTCCCTGAAGCGCGAAAATGTCCTGCCGACCGGGGATTTCGGCGTCCGAATGGCGATCTACAAGCACTACGTTGAGGTTGCTCGCGCGAAAAAAAAGTCCGCAAAACGCAGCGCGGCGAAGAAGCGCACTCAGGCAAAAATAAAACTCCCTTCCCCCGCGGAAATGGAAAAGATCGCGAAGTGCTGGGAGCCTTATCGCAGCGTAGCTTGCTGGTATCTCTGGAGAAGTCTGGACGTCAAAACGATGTAGTCTGCGGCAAATCGACGGGGACCACGGAACAGGAGTGCGCAGTTTCGGTCTCGGTTCGGCGACTTGCCGCCATCCCGTCCTTTCGCGAACGACGCCCCTACTGGGCTGGTTTGAAACTGACCCAGTACGACGACGCGCCTCCCCTTGACTTTCTCCCCTTGACTTTCTCGTATAATCCAGCTGTGCTCTTGAATTTCTCATGACTGATCTCAAAATTCGCGTGCTCGTCGCCAAGCCCGGCCTCGATGGCCATGACCGGGGTGCCAAGGTGATTGCGCGCGCTCTGCGCGATGCTGGTATGGAAGTTATCTACACCGGACTGCGCCAAACACCGGAAATGATCGTCAGCGCCGCTTTGCAGGAAGATGTGCAGGTCATCGGCCTATCGATTCTCTCCGGCGCACACAACGCCATCGTCCCGCGTGTAGTGGACCTGCTCAAGCAGAACAAAATGGACGACGTCCTCGTGCTCGTCGGCGGCATCATTCCCGATCAGGATATTGATGCTCTGAAAAAAATCGGTGTGGCAGCGATTTTCCAGCCCGGAACCGCGATGGACGATATTGTGAAGTTCATTCGCGGTAACGTAAAAGCGGCAGGCGTGCCCACCAGCAGCTGAGGATCTTTAACTTCTTGCGCCCACTGGCTGGTGGTGGAGAATTTTTTGTCCTCGAGGAAACCGAGCCGGCTTCCCTGCTGCGCCTCCGCTCGAGGGATGGCACCAACCGTCTCAGCCGCGCCCGCCTACACTCCCTAACCAATGCGGTGCAGGAACTCACCAAGTACTCGCGTCCGCTGATAATCACCGGCAATGAAAAGTTCTTCTCCGTCGGCGCCGATCTCCAAGAAATCGCAGCCCTGACCGCGGCGGAAGCGCTTGAATTTTCCCGGATGGGTCAGTCGCTCATGCAGGCTCTTGAACAGTTCCCCTCCCCGGTCTATGCCGCAATCTCGGGCTATTGCATGGGTGGAGGCCTTGATCTCGCCCTGGCCTGCCACCACCGCATTGCATCGCCTCACGCCATCTTCGGACATCGCGGCGCAGCTCTCGGACTGATCACCGGCTGGGGTGGAACCCAACGCCTCCCACGCCTGGTCGGCAAAGGAGTCGCGCTGGAGATGTTCGTAGCGGCAGAAAAACCCAGCGCACCCCGGGCCTTGGAGATCGGACTGGTCGACGCTGTGGAAGACGACCCTGTCGCCGAAGCTCTACGGAGGATTCAAGATAGAATCAGGGTGAGAAGGGAAACGGAAAGAACAATAACGGCACCGGGAGGGGATCCGGAAACTCGCCAGCCTAAGCCAAAGCCTAAAACCGGAAAGCCTTGAATCCTCCTCCTGATGTGCGATTGCGATCCTGCTTGTCGGCTCCGGCCGAAAACCGACCGAAAAAAGGAGCCGGCAACCACTAGTCGCGGTGCTTGCGAACGCACCCTGGCCACACCTGGTTGCCTCGGAGAAAGGTGGCCCCCACCACCACGTTCGTGCTCTACCGGATCTGGGCCTAACCCCGCTAGAATCGACCGAACGACTTCTCAGAACCAACCGTGCGATGCAGGTGATACTTTGACGCACGCCTTGATTGGAAGTCATTAAGCAGCTTTCATTTTTTTCTCAGGATTTTCTCAGGCGCACGATGTATAAAGCTGTCAACAACTTGTACGTGTTCGGCCCATTCATTCTGGATCCCGGCGAGCGTTTGCTTCGCAAGGGTTCCACACGCCTGGAGCTACCTCCTCGCGCATTCGACACCCTCCTGGCGATGGTATCGAACAACGGCCATCTGCTTGAAAAAGATACCCTGATGCGAACGGTATGGGGCGATACGGTAGTCGAGGAAAGCAACCTCAGCCAAGTGGTCTACCTGCTGCGCAAGGCACTGCACGATGGCGAAAACGGCGAACGTTACATCCAGACCGTCCCCAAACGAGGTTATCGTTTCGTCGCTCCCGTCCGCGAGATCGAGACGGACCCTGACAGCGGACCGATTCAGGTCTCAGATTCCAGCCACTCGCTCCCTGCCTCGGACGCCTTCGAACCGCCAGTCGAGGCAGATCAACCGAGCCCGCAACTCGAAACTGAATCCAGTGTTGATACAGCTTCTGTCAGCGAGCATGATCCCTACCCGGCCGCATCGCCAATCAGCCGGCACCGCCAAGCTTTCAGCATTTTGGCGGTGTTAACGGCGGTGGCTTTGCTCACCGCGGCGGCCTGGAAGGAAGGTCTTTTCCGCAGCGCTCCCGGCCCGATTCGTTCAATCGCTGTTCTGCCGTTGCAAAATCTCTCCAACGATCCCGGTCAGGAATATTTCGTCGACGGCATGACCGACGAACTCATCACCGATCTTGCCCAGATTCGTGCCCTCAAGGTGGTTTCCAAAACCTCCATCATGCGATACAAAGACACCCGAACACCGCTGCCGCAGATTGGCCGCGACCTGAAAGTCGATGCCGTCGTCGAGGGCTCGGTGCTGCGCTCCGGAGATCACGTAAGAATCACCGCCCAGCTCATTCGCACGGCCACTGATCGCCACCTCTGGGCCGCTGCCTACGACGGCGATCTGAAGGATGTACTTTCCCTGCAAGCGCGGGTGGCCGCAGCCATCACCAATGAAGTAAAGCTGAACTTGACCGCCGAAGAAAGCGGACGCTTTCGCTCCCGGGGATCCGCCGACCCCGAAGCCTTCGACCTTTATTTACGCGGCCGTTACGCCTGGAACCAGAGAAATTCCGAGAGCTTCAAAACCGCGATCGGTTTCTTTAATCAGGCCATCGGACGCGACCCGAACTTTGCGCTCGCCTATGCCGGGCTCGCCGACGCCCGCACCTTGCTCGTGCTCTATGGAGACAATCCAGACCACCTGAGCGAAGCCAAAGACGCGGCAGAAAAAGCGCTGGCCATCGATCCCACCCTCGCCGAAGCTCACACCTCGCTGGCCGCCATTCTCGTCTTGCATGATTGGGACTGGCAGGGAGCGGAGCGCGAGTTCCAGCGCGCCATCGAACTCAATCCCAACTGTGCTCAGGCCCACCACTGGTACGGCAACCTGCTGCTCAGCCCCGAAGGCCGCCACGACGAGGCCATCGCGGAGTTGCGGCGCGCCCAGGAATTGGATCCCCTATCCCTGATCATCAGCGCCGACATCGGCTTCGCCGATTACCTGGCGGGAAAATACGATCTCGCCCTGCAGACCTATCAAAACGTCCTGGCCATGAATCCCAATTTCGTTCCGGTTCATTTTTATCTGTCGAAATACTATCAGCAGACCAGCGAATACGACCTCTGGCTCAAGGAGATCGTGGCTGACGATCGGTTGGCCGGTTCTTCAGTGCAAGCTGATTTTATTCAGCAATCCTACGCGCACGGTGGCTTCCCGGCAGTTATGAACGCTATCGTTTCTGCCTCTCAGTCGATACACTCGTCAAACCACCAGAGTGTGCATTTCGATGCTTGCGCCATGGCGCAGGCAAACTTACGGCTGGGAAGGAATGCGACGGCTTTGAACGAACTCGAAAACTGCTATCGCAGCGCCGCTCAGATCACCCTCATTTATCTGAAAGTCGATCCTGCCTGGGCAACACTACATTCCGAACCTCGCTACCAGGAACTGCTCCGTCGCATCGGACTGAACTAGCCGGGCCTCCGTGACGCGTTGCGCCCCGCGCCGGGACTGTTATACCGTATTCAGTCCACTTCTCTTTTCCCATGCCCGAGCGCAGCGAAACTCCGGTCGCGTCCATCTCGCAAGCCTCCAACGTTTTGACCACAAAAATCGATCCCACTTCCGCCCGCTTCGAAGCCAACATGCGCTTCCTCGCCGATCTCATGTCGCAGGTTCGCAATGAGGGCGAGAAAATCTGCGAAGGTGGCGGAGCCGAAAGCCATCGAGAAGCCAGCACAAAAAAGGACGCCTCACCGCCCGCGAACGCATCGAGCAGTTCATCGATCCCGGAACCTTCTTTGAACTGGGAATCTACGCCGCCCACGGCATGTATGAAGAATGGGGTGGCGCACCGGCCGCCGGGGTAATCACCGGTATGGCGCGCGTGCAAACGCGCCTGGTCATGATCATCGCCAACGATGCGACCGTAAAAGCGGGCGCGTTCTTCCCGATGACCTCGAAAAAAGTCATCCGCGCCCAGAACATCGCCATCGAGAATCGCATCCCGACGATTTATCTGGTCGATTCCGCCGGCGTATTCCTGCCTCTGCAAGAAGACGTCTTCCCCGACACCGACGATTTCGGCCGTGTCTTCCGCAATAACGCCGTGATGTCGGCCCTCGGCATTCCGCAAATCGCCGCCATCATGGGCATGTGCGTAGCTGGCGGCGGATATCTTCCGGTCATGTGCGATCACGTTCTCATGACCGATGGCAGCGGATTATTCCTCGCAGGCCCTGCTCTCGTGCAAGCCGCCATCGGCCAAAAAGTCTCCGCCGAAGAACTAGGCGGCGCCGCGATGCACGCCGCAATCAGCGGCACAGTCGATTTCCGCGAGCCCGACGATCCCGCCTGCTTAACCCGCATCCGCTCCATCGTTGAAAAATGGGGCTACCGCCGGCTCTCTCCGTGGGACCGCAAAAAGCCCGTCGAGCCCGAATTTGCCGCCGAAGAAATTTACGGCGTGTACGATTCCTCGCCAGCCCGTCCATATGACATGAAAGAAATCCTCGCGCGCGTGCTCGATGGCAGCCATTTCGACGAGTACAAACCCGAATACGGCAAGACGCTGATCTGCGGCTACGGACGCATTGGCGGCTTCGCCGTCGGCATCGTCGCCAATCAAAAACTGCACGCCCAGCAGACCGACCACGAAGGCCACAAGCGAGTCGAATTCGGCGGAGTCATCTATACCGAATCCGCCGAAAAAGCCTCGCGCTTCATCATGGATTGCAACCAGAATCTCATTCCGCTGGTTTTCTTCCACGACGTAAACGGCTTCATGGTAGGCCGCGACGCCGAATGGAGCGGCATCATCAAAGCCGGCGCAAAAATGGTGAACGCTGTATCGAACTCGGTCGTGCCGAAAATTACTGTGATTGTAGGCGGCTCGTTCGGCGCAGGCCACTACGCCATGTGCGGCAAAGCCTATGACCCGCGCTTCGTCTTCGCCTGGCCCACCGCCCGCTACGCAGTAATGAGCGGCGATTCCGCCGCAGGAACATTGCTGGAAGTAAAAGTGAAGCAACTAGAGCGCGCCGGAAAGAAGCTGACCGAAGAAGAAAAGAAGGAACTCTACGAATCCGTAAAGCGCACCTACGACGAGCAAACCGACCCGCGCTACGGCGCGGCCAGGCTGTGGATCGACAAAATCATCGATCCAATTGAGACCCGTGACGCAATCATGCAAGCCCTGGAAGCCGCCGCACTGAATCCCGACGTGCCAGAGTTTAAGGTAGGAGTGCTGCAAACATGATCTACGCAGTGGGGCGGGACAGCTTACAACGGCGTCATCCCGAAGGCCCGCGCTTTCACCAGCGGGGCGAGGGATCTCCCGTAGCTGACGTGCATCTCCGTGCCTCCGTGTCTCGGTGGTGAAATTAACTTGTCGGAAACTGTCAAATTGATCGAATGTCCCCGCGACGCCTGGCAAGGGCTCAAGGGCCAGATTCCGTCCGACGTAAAGCATGCCTACCTGCAAGCCTTGATCAGCGCCGGATTCAAGCACATCGACGCCGTTTCGTTCGTCTCACCCAAAGCCGTTCCGCAAATGGCCGATTCCGAAGAAGTCCTAAAGGAACTCGACCCGCCCGACGACGTAGAGATCATCGCCATCGTAGTCAACGAAAAAGGCGCCCAGCGAGCGATCGAGACCAACGCCGTCCGCACCCTCGGCTTCCCGTATTCAATCTCACAAACCTTCCTGCGAAAAAATCAAAATCAGTCTCCCGAAGACGCGCTGGAAGAACTCGAAAAGATCCAGAAGAAGGCCGACGACGCCTCACTTGACGTAATCGTCTACATCTCCATGGCCTTCGGCAATCCCTACGGCGACCCGTGGAGTCCGGACGAAGTGATCGAAGCCATCTCGCTGATGGAAGTCGACAATCTGCGCATGATTTCTCTAGCTGATACGGTCGGGATGGCAAGCGCGCAACAAATCAGCGATCTCACAGGCGCAGTCATGAACAAATACGACTATCTCGAAATCGGTGTCCATCTGCACAGCCGTCCCGACCAGGCCACAGAAAAAATTCTCGCCGCCTACGACGCCGGCTGCCGCCGCTTCGATTGCGCCATCGGCGGCCTCGGCGGCTGCCCCTTCGCGCAAGATGCGCTCGTCGGCAACATCGCAACCGAAACCGTGATCAAAGCTTTGCAAGAGCGCGGTGCGCAATTACCACCGTTGAAGCCGTTGGACACCCTACTGCGCGCCACTGCCGAGATCACCACCCGTTACAACAATTCCGCCGCCGCTGACTAACCTATGAACTACAAAACCATCCAACTCACCTACGACTCCGCCATCGCGACGATCACGCTAAACCGTTCCGAGAAGCGCAACGCCATCAGCTTCGAATTGATCGGCGATCTGTTGCGAGCGCTGAAGGAAGTGGAACAATCCGACGCGCTCGTACTCATCCTCACTGGCGCGGGCAAAGCCTTCTGCTCGGGCCTGGATCTGGAAAACCTGAAGTCTCTTCTTGGCCGCACACCAGAGGAAAACCTGCAAGATTCTCAAACGATGGTCCAACTCTTCCGTTCCCTCTACGAGTTTCCCAAGGTCACGATTGCAGCGGTCAATGGGCCCGCAATCGCCGGAGGCACCGGACTCGCGCTGCTCTCCGACTTTACTCTTGCAGTGCCCGAAGCCAAATTCGGCTACACCGAAGTCCGCATCGGCTTTGTTCCCGCCATCGTCTCAACCTTTCTCCTGCGTCAAGTCGGCGAGAAACAGGCTCGCGATCTTTTGCTCACCGGAAGAATCTTCGGCGCCGAAGAAGCTGCCCGCCTGGGTCTCATAAATGAAATTGTCGCCCCGGAAAACCTCATAACCCGCGCTCGAGAACTTGCCGCTCTGCTTCTCGAAAACAGTCCATCATCGCTGCGAGCCACCAAAAGCCTGCTCACCGATCATGCACGCGCCGAACTGGACGCTCAGATTGATGCCGCTGTCCGCGAAAATGCCGCCGTCCGCACTACCGCCGATTTCCGCGAAGGCATCACCTCATTCCTCGAAAAACGCAAACCGGTCTGGAGCGGAAAATGAGCTCCACCTCGCAAGCCATCAACGAAACCAGGCTGCGCGTGCGTTACGCCGAAACCGACAAGATGGGCGTCGTCTACCACTCGAACCATTTCATCTGGTTCGAACTCGGACGCGTCGAACTGCTCCGGCAAATGGGCTTTTCCTATCGCGACATGGAAGACAAAGACGGCTGTTACATCGCCGTAGCCGAAGCCAAGTGCCGCTATCGCGCGCCCGCATACTATGACGAGGAAGTTCTCGTCCGCACCAGAGCTCCTGAACGTGCGCGAATCCGTAATCCACTTCGGCTACGAACTGTGCCGCGCCAACGACGGCGGCCTGATCGCCGAAGGCGAAACCACGCACATCGTCACCGATTCAAATATGAAGGTCGCAGCCCTGCCGGAAAAATACCTGCAAGCGTTCCGAGCAGCCCTGGGCCGCTAAAATTCTGGAAACAAGAAACCGGAAACTAGAAAGAAGAAACTGGAAACTCCCCGTGAACGCACTCCACATCAGCGGAAACGATCTAACTCTGGAAGCAGTAAAAGAAGTAGCCGTAGAACGCCGACCAGTCCTTCTCTACGCCGAAGCCCGCGAAGCCGTCAATCGCGCCCGCGCCGTGGTCGAAGATATCGTCGAAGGCAATCAGCTCGCCTACGCCATCACCACCGGCGTCGGCAAACTCAGCGACGTCCGCATCGCCGGCGATCAGATTCGCGAATTGCAAGTGAACCTCGTTCGCTCGCACGCCGTCGGCTTCGGCGAGCCGCTCTCCATCCCCGAGACCCGCGCCATGATGCTCCTGCGCGCCAACTCGTTAGCCAAAGGCTACTCCGGCATCCGCGCCATCGTCATCGACACGCTCTGTGAAATGCTCAACCGCGGCGTAACACCCTACGTTCCGTCGCAAGGCAGCGTAGGCGCAAGCGGCGATCTCGCTCCGCTAGCACATCTAGCGCTAGCCATGATCGGCGAAGGCGAGTGCACTGATGAAGACGAAAAAGGTGCCCGCATTCCCAGCGCGGACGCCCTCAAGCAAGCGCAGATCAAGCCGCTGGTCCTGGAAGCGAAAGAATCCATCTCGCTGATCAACGGCACGCAAGCCATGCTGGCTGTAGGCACGCTGGCTCTGCTAGCCGCCGAAACCCTGGTCGATTCCGCCGACGTTCTCGGCGGCCTCACCTGCGACGCCCTGCAAGGCACCGACGCCGCCTTCGACGAGCGCATCCACCAGGCCCGCCCGCACAGCGGACAAATCAAATCCGCCGCCAACCTGCGCAAAATGCTCGAAGGCAGCCAGATTCGCGAATCCCACCGCAACTGTGGCCGCGTGCAGGACGCCTACTCGCTCCGCTGCATCCCCCAAGTCCACGGCGCAGTCCGCGACACCCTTACCCACTGCCGCCAAGTCTTCGAAACAGAAGCCAACTCAGCAGTAGACAACCCGCTAGTCTTCACAGCCATGGAGCGACGGACGCCGAAACTCATGTGGGGACGGGCGCCTTCGCCCGTCAAGCGAGCGAAGCGAGCCCGTCGAGCACGAGCCCCACCCCCAGCGACGTAATCTCCGGCGGCAACTTCCACGGCGAACCCCTGGCCTTCGCCCTCGACTTCCTGGCCATCGCCCTAGCCGCGCTGGCCGGCATCAGCGAGCGCCGCATCGAGCGCCTCGTCAACCCCGCGCTAAGCGAAGGCCTCCCACCATTCCTAGCCCACGGCGCCGGCCTCAACTCCGGTTTCATGATGGCCCAAGTCAGCCGCCGCCGCGCTGGTCAGCGAAAACAAAGTGCTTTCGCATCCCGCCTCGGTCGATTCCATCACCACCTCGGGCAATAAAGAGGATTACGTCTCCATGGGCATGACCGCAGCCAACAAACTGAAGCGCGTAGTAGAAAACACGCGCAACGTACTAGCCATCGAAGCCGCAGCCGTAGCCCAAGCCATCGACTTCCTGGCCCCGCTGAAGACTTCCAAGCGCGGCCAGGCAGCGCATGCGGCGATTCGCTCGGTGTGCCCGACGGTGGAGAAGGATCGGATTATGTACAAAGATTTCGCAAGGATCGCGGAGTTAATTGCGGCCGGAAGGATTGCATCAGCGATGGATTAGGCGTCCGCTGGTGGAAGACTCGGGCTGCCGATATGTTCCGGAACTTCGGTGAACATTTTTGACGAGCATCCCTGAGTCCTCATAACCAGCAAGAACCATGTGGAGACAAAAGCTCATGTGGCGACGGACGCCTTCGTCCGTCCAGCGAGCGAAGCGAGCGCACCACCCCAGCCGACGTAATCCCCGGCGGCAACCTCCACGGCGCGCTGCCGACGGGATCAGGAGATTTTGCGGATGTGAAGCTCTGCGTTTTGGTTCTCATTGACTAGAACCGAGCCCGGTTCGCCATAGGCGCAATGTCAGAAGCTGCCCGCAGGTTTGTCGGCTGAAACGATGTAATAGGAGCTCGACGATTTCGCTGCGATCGATGAACATGCCGGGGAGAGCTCGCAGGCGCCCACCCGTGAAACCGCCACGGGTGGGGCATCCCGTGCCGTGCTAGAGTACGGCTGGGCCAGCCCCCTTTATAGGTGGATATACAGGTGAGCTTGCGACCAGAAGCATAGGACACCACGATGTATAAGGACGTGATAACGCGAAAGGAAGGCAAGAGTGTGCCGGTTGCGCTGGTGGCAGGACTGCTTGCGCTGTGGTCAGGCGTGAAATTTATCGGGGGCGTAGCGATTTTCATCAAGAACGACTTGACGCGATTTGTCAATCACTCGCTAGGACTCCTTTCCTTTCTGCTGATCTCCGTCATTTTATTGATGTACGGTGCGTTTTGTGCGCTTTGCTGTTTCTTCGCGAGAGGAGCAGTAGTTCCCCGTACCATAGAGGGCAGAATAGTTGCCGCGAGTAGACGCGAATTCCCTGGGGGCGTCAACATAAGAATGTTGGTCTGCCGTAGGAGATACACACTTGGTGGGCGGGATCTTCTTGATCAGGCTGTAAATCCACAGAACTGGATTGGTAAGAAAGCTCGGCTCGGCGTCGGAGCGCTCGAAAGGCTTCTCTCGCTAGAGATCGACGAATGATCTGGAATGGGGGCCAGCCCCGGACATGATCTTGGCTCTTTGGATAGGCGGAGCGTTTACACGGACCCCATGGCCCGAGGTTCTGGCCATCGTCGTCCCGCCAGTCTATCTCTGGGGAATCTCGATTGGAGGGTTGGGACCTGCTAGCACAGCCGTCCGTCAGCGGTTGCTCGCGGTCCTTGGTCTGGTGTCGACTGCGGAGTTGATCTTTCTTGGTGGCATCTGGCCGAGTGCAATAACCCTTGTAGCACTTCCAGCACTTCCCGCACCTTTCATCTTCGCCAGCACGATAGTTCGCCCGGCGCTGGCATCGAGTAGACCCAAACTGCGCATATACCTAACCCTCTGCGTCGTAGTTTCGGCCCTCGCATGGGCATTTCAGATATGGTGGTAGCTTCGTGGCGCCTGAATGCCTTGTTGCACACACCACGCTAGCCATCGTCTACGACGGGCGGGTGGCCCACCCTTTTTGTGTTTTTCCTTCCCGGTCCACGACTGTGGGTGCCCCGTCCTTGCGCTTTTTGCAAGGGCGGGCGCGACGCTGCCTGCACCATGTGGTTTCGGGATCGGGCAACAGAAGAGCGTCACTGCAAACTGCGTGGTTACCCGCCCTTCGCACAGAACGCGAAGGACGGGGCACCCTTTTATTACAAACGCCAGCGACTTTAAAAGCCTGGGCCACCCGCCCTAGCTCAGCTTTGCTTCCGTTGCAAAGCTGGGAACCACCGGCCCCGAAGGCGTCCACGAATTCTGCGAAATTCACATCCGACCTCTGTGACCTCCAACCTTGCGCCAGCCTTCAATTCATCTCATCATGGCTCAAGCCAGATGATATAGACAGCCGCACGAGCCATAACTAAATGCAATAACTGGTTTGCTCCAATGTCCCTTGAGGCTTTGCACAGAAAGGCCCGTATGAAGGCTAGTTTTTGTGCAGCCTTCTGCCTTTTTGTGCAGTTAGCGGGGTGGAGTCTGTCCGCGTTGGCGCAGGGCGTGCCTATAAGCCATTTTGACATCTTCGATACCAGTGAAGGCACCGAGACCATTGGCAAGTTGTCGATTGAGAGTTTCTATCAGGCTCTTGACAGTGCCGAGAACCCCGACACGCTGTCCAAGTGCATTTGTATACGTAATATCTTGCGCGGCATTGGAGGGCAATCCATCGGCAGCGTCGGTCAAGTCTTTAGTGAGGCCGACAAGCCGACTCGTCATAATGCCAATTACGTGGCCAGTGTCGCGGGAGATAATCGGCGACCCCGAAAGCCCCTTGACCATTCACTTGGACTGTAGTGGGGCCTTTCTTCGTGTTAATGGAGACAAGTACATTTGTCGTCCCAGAGTACGCAACCGTTCCAGCGAGACAGAACTGGTTTTTGATAGCCGCGTCTTTAAATCCGATGGCGCTAAACGGAAAGCCGATTATGGTGATGTCAGAACCGGGGGCGATAACATCCGGCTTTTCCCCAAGCTCGACATAAGGCAGATTGCTCTCCCCGTCTACTTTCAGGAGCGCATAGTCTCTAGCAACCATATTCGGTTCGAGTGGCGAAGCAAGCGTAGCGAATTTAAAGGCTCCATCTGGGAGCGTGACGCCGATTGTAGAATAAGCTTCAAGGGCAGCTTTCGATTCATCGACGACAACGTGGGCAGCGGTCAATATCCATCCATCTTTGGAGATGAGGAAGCCTGTGCCCCGTGACTCGCCGCCAGCATCAATTCGCACGACCGCGCTGGAAAACTTTTGACAAGCATCTTTTTGGCTTAACTGAGAAAAACAGACGGGACAAATAAGCAGTAGTACAAAGAACGTTCGCATGGAGCGTGGCTCTCTTTCCGGGGAAGCAGAATTTATACCATATGGCAGTTAGGCCAAAAAGTCGGGTCAATACCAAGTTCGTGCATTTCGTGAATGAGAACGACGAGATTGTGACAGAGAATCTTACAAAGCGATTCGTTGACCATTGCAGTATCAGTCTTGCTGCGAAGCGAGTCTCCGAATTTCCGTTTCATCATAGAGAACGTGGATTCGACATTGGAACGCTTGTGGTAATGCTGCAAGAACTCCTGCTTGCGGAAGTTGAAATAGTGGTACATCTGTGCCCATGCTCCACCCCCAAGCCCCTTGTCGTTTTCCTTCATGGAGATGAACGGCGTGGCTCCGAGCTTGGTAATGATTTCCACGTTGTTTTTACTTGCGTATCCCTTGTCGGCAGAAATCTCTTTCATTGCGAAGTTTTGCGCGGTAGTTGCTGTCAAAGCCGGGAGCAGTTTGGTGTCGCTAGCGTGCTGTCCTTCAATCTCCACAGCAGTAACAATATTCGTTTTGACTCCGCACATGATGTGAACCTTGACCCAATCCTGTTTGGTGCGCTCTTTCCCGTACTTCACGTCAAACCAACGGGTGAAGCGGGAAGTTGTGAAGCCGGAGGAGTCGGCGGCGAAATCGGTTTCTACCGATCGCAACGGGAGGCTGCTCTTTACAATCAGGTCACGGAGAAGCGGAGTCAGTTCTGGATTCTCAAGGTAGTTCGAGACGCTGTTAAAGTGAGGCACCTTGGAAATGTATCCGCGAGTGTGGGCGGCGCGAAGATTGCTTACGAAACGCCGCTGAGAGAACGTGGAATAAACCTTGAATGTGATGTTGAATACAGCATCCGACAGGGGCAAGCGAGGACGGCCATTGGAAGATGGAAGAGAAACCAGACCAGAGCACAGGTCGGCAAGCAGCGACATGAACTTATCTTGCTCGTTGGTTTGGGCTTTGTTGTAGGCGGGCCAATTTTGCGGATATGTGGTTTTCTTCTCCGCAGCGAATACGAATCGCTCGGTGACGGTGGTAGTGCCATTCGCGTTTTTCTCTTGCTTAATCTGCATGACACAGGCCGCAACAATGTGCTTGCAGGCTTGCCCGTGCTTCTCAAAATCCGGGCAAGTACACGAAGCGACTTTTGGCATGAGGTGTACTCGATACGTCCTCTTGCCCGTCTCCGAGGGAACAATCCAAAGTCCGCCCTTGCGGATAATTGTCCGCGTTTCCGCCAACTCGATACCGCGAATATGTCTCAGGTCCGGCATGTTGTTTACCTGAGAAATATATTACCTGTAAGGTATATATCTGTCAAGTGCAAAATGTACCTTGACAATATATTATTATCCGGTATATGCTTCGTATCATGGCAACCGTTACAGTCAAGCAAAAAGGCTACAGGTGCGGCAGATGCGAGCACGAATGGGTACCGCGCAAGAGCACCACAAGAGAGCCGAAAGTTTGTCCGAAATGCAAATCGCCATACTGGAATCAGCCGCGAAAGTATAAACTTAAAGCACGGTAGTAACGGTCTTTCAAAAGTTTGGCGGAGAGAGGGGGGATTGAACCCCCGACCGAGTGCACGCCCGGTGCCGTGGTTTTGCGGACCACCCCATTACCACTCTGGCATCTCTCCGTTAAAGGCTGCGAGAGGGGAGGACGTTTCCAAGTGTTTTACTCCCCACTCGCAGTGCAAATTATCCTCCTCCTTCTTCCTCCTTCAGTCGTTTCCGCCTTCTTACTCGATGATCTATGTCTTCCAGAAATTGTTTAAGCGTTTCTCGCGCGATTTCCTGAGATTTTTCTTTGTCGCTCTCGACAAAACGAAACCACGCCGACGAACTCAACATTCCAAATACCGAAGGGTCGGATACTTCAAAAGGTCGCTCCTGTGCATATGTGTACGTATTGGTGGTTTCATCGAAATTTACCTGGGGCGGGTTCGACTCTTTCATGCGCTTAAGAATGCTATGGATGGACGCCATGGGATTTGTATAGCCAGAAAAGTCGAAGCCGCGCTCTTGCGCCTGCTCTTTTATTTGAACCGGAGTCAAACCCTGCTTTCTTCCGCGTGCAAGAAAAAGGGTAATCTTGACTGCCTCAGTAATATTTTCCGGAACCTTAAGCATTTCCAACGCGAGGAGTTCGGCGGCTCGCTCTTCTTCTGGGAGAAAATTGGCGTTAGCTCGAACCAGTTCTTTCAGATCGGCAATTTTTCCGTTTACGACCCTCTGCATTCCATAAAGTTTCTGAATCGAGGTTTGGGCTTCGGCAATCTGCTTCCTAAATGAATCGAGGTTAGATAAATCCATGAACAAGACGTTAGACCGGTCTAATAGCAAAAGCAAATCCAAAAAACGAATGTCCCATATAAATAAATTTGATAATCCTTGGGACGCAGCTATCGAACAGGCGCGCCAGAGGATCGCCGACCTGCGGTTTTCAATCCGTGATTTTCAAAAACGGAAAGATCGTGGCGACAAATGGCTAGGTGTTGCATGAAGGTTGTTGTGCAGAAATCCAAGTTTATGTGCAGAGAGGACTTAACGTGCAAAGCCATGTCCTTGATACCTAAGCCCTTTAGATCACGGACTTTGCAGAGCGAAATGCGCTAAGTACCTGATTCGAACGATTTTGAAAAAATAGGGGGGAGGGGGGTATCCAGATTCGGCTTCTCGGGAAAACAAGCGCGGGGGTCGAAGAGACATCCGTCCCGCCCTGAGTCCGGCTACGCGCCCGTCGCCGCACTCCCATCCAACCCCAACTCCCGCGCCACCGGCTTCATCGCCTCGATGCAAAACGCAATGTGCTCATCCAAATCCACTCCCAGCGCGGCCGCGCCGTTCACAATGTCGTCGCGATTCACCTTGCGCGCGAATGCCTTGTCCTTCATCCGCTTCCGCACCGACTTCGCATCCACCTCAGCCAGCGACTTCCCTGGCTTGATCAGCGCCACAGCGGTAATAAATCCCGCCAGCTCGTCGCAAGCAAACAGAGCCTTCTCCATCGGCGTCTCGCGCTTCACGCCGGTATATTCGGCGTGAGACATAATTGCGCGCGTGATCACTTCCGGCCACCCACGCTCTTTCAAAATCGCATTGCCCTTGTAAGGATGGTCTTCGAGGCTCGGATATTTCTCGTAATCGAAGTCGTGAATCAATCCCACGACTCCCCACAAGTCTTCTTCCGGCAACCCAAGCTCAGCTGCTGCAGAACCTCCATTAAGCTTCCTCGCACAAGCTCTCATGCACGCCTCCACCGCCAGCGCATGCTTGCGCAAACTCTCCGATTGAGTAAATTCCGTCAGCAAAGCCCAGGCCGCTTCCCGCGTGACGCTGGTAGACATGCGACTAAGCATACCTCGTTAGAAAGCTTGGATGAGGGCGTCATCCCGAAACCCGGCGCAGTTCAGCCGGGTGAGGGACCTCATGTGCGTTCTGAGAGTTCGCATCACGAGCAAGCCTGAAGCCTGTGGAAACTTTCGTCACTAACGCTAAGGCAAAACCCCTAACTCTGACGGACTAGAACCCTCCGGAGGTTTCCAAACCTTTCCAATCTGCCGGAAACCCTTGCCCGTCGCCGACGATGGAGCGCATGAAAGCCAGCCAGCTATCCATTTTTGTTCTTCTATTCGTTATCCGCTGCGCCGCATCCAACGTGCAGATCACCACCATAGAAGTGCCCAACGGCACGGTCGGCGTGGCCTACTCCGCCGCCATCAGCGCCAGCGGCGGCTGCACTCCCTACAAGTGGGCGATCGCGTCAGGAAAGCTACCTACCGATATCACAGACAAAGCAACCGGTAACACAGAGACCCTCGATCTCACCGGAACTCCCAGCGACGCGGGCTCATATACCTTTTCGGTCTCGGTAACAGACTGCGGCGGGCACACTTTCGCACTATCGTATGAGGTCGTCATTCAGGCTGGCTCGGAACACGTCGTGAGCCTAAGCTGGAAGGCCTCCAAGTCGAACGATATCGCGGGCTACAACGTTTACCGCGGCCCCAACGGCACCACCTGGACGAAGCTCAACGTGGGCCTCATCGCATCCACTGACTACGATGACTCCTCCGTCTCCAACGGCAGCACGTACTACTACTCGGCCACAACCGTCAACATATCAGGAGAAGAGAGCGCAAAGTCCGCGGCAGTCAAAGTCACGATCCCGTGATAGCAGAATATTTTTCCCCGCGCGGAATAACCCGCTCTTGTCACGATCAGCAAGGAATCCACTTGGTAAACACCACCCTGATTCCCGATGAATCATCTGCAAACACACAAAAATGGCGCGGCTTTTCGCCGCACCGCTTCAAGCCGCGCCGCCAAACATTTCGTCGTTCTGCATTTTGCCCTTGACTTCCACAGCCCACCTGCCGCAGATTGAAGCGCACAGCAGGATTTCTTCCCCCGGTTTTATCCTGCTAGTTGTACGGAGGGCCCGCTCTGGCACTCCCACAACCCGATGGCCACGACTCTTGCCCCGGTAGACTCTAGGGAGGTCGTCCGTTGCGATCGCTGCCTGCTGGTTCAGTTTCGCACCGTCAATAACAATTGCCGCCGCTGCCATTCGTCCTTGGACGAGGAGCCCGAACCGGAACCCATTGCGCTCACTCCACCTGTAATGATGCCGATGCCCGGCCTGGGCCGCGGCCATCTGAACCTAGCGACGTCGATCCGCGCGTTGCGCCTGCGCAGCGGTCTCAGCCAGCGCCAACTCGCCGGACGCATGTCCGTTCCGCGGACCTACGTCTCGAAAATTGAAAATGAAAAAGCCACGCCCACGCTGTCATCGCTCGAGCGGCTGGCGCGCGCCCTGGAGGTCACCGTGCCCGAACTGCTCAGCGGCGGCGAAAAGAACCGCCAGGAAGAAGTCAGCGAACTGATGAAAGATCAGTTCATCGCAGAAATTCTCCCCTTCGTCTCGCAGCTCAACGGCATGCAGATGTCGAGCATCCTCACCCAGGTAAGGGACTTGACATTGCGTCCGAGAAGGACGGCGTAGGAGTTTTGTGGGGATAGCCGCGGTTTGGCTGTCCGCTGGGCGAGTGCGACCGTTGAGTGGTACAAAGAATTTTATCCGGGCAACCAGCCAACTCAATGCCGGGACCGACTTTGGTCCCGGCTTTTTTCGCCTAGCAACCTAACATGATGGCTTTCTTACGATGTCTCGAAGCAGGCTCGTGGTACATGCCGGGTCTTTAAGGCAAGCTGCCTCCGCGATATGCATTCTCTCGGCCTGGTAGGACTTTTCGATGCGACGAAATCCTTTATCGCTCGTTAGCAAGTGCAGTGTTGGGTTGGCCAGATAGATCAGCAGCTCTGCATCCCAAACATCATTCGAATGTTTGCCGACGTTATAGTCGACATGTTGCGCTCCTACGTGCATCCTGCCTTTCTCGAAGAGGTAGAAAGCATCCAAGCTCTTCGACACCAGGTCCGCATCTACTTTGGTCTCGTCGAATCCCGATTGGCGAGCAATTGAGCGCGCAAAAATGGCCTTGTCCTCCGCTTCCGACAGGGGCCCTTTGGAGCGTAAGGCGCTAAGAACGGCAGAAAAGTTCCTGGTCGCTTCGTCTTTTGCCTCGTCGAGCAAGGCACGCATCTCCTTGCCATCTTCCGCCACGTCCCCAGCCTTTGCCGCGTTCAACACGTTGACCACCGCGTTATTTAGTGCAGGAGTGATCGTGTCTCTGCGGGGCGGCAAGTTGAAAAGAGAAATCCGAAAGAAGTCGTCGGCCCACGGAAGCATTCCTGTGCGAGATGGATCGTGTACACGCGGCAGGGCTTGAACGGCCGCAAAGGCCTCATCGGCACCGTCCGTGCCGAGTTGCGAGATCAGTTCCATCACGGCAATTGGTGATAAGAGCAGATAGCCCCGTAGATCATCCGCTAAGCTTTGGTTCGCAAAGGCGACTGCAAAATACCGTAGGACGTTCGTGTCCGTATAGATTTTCACCATCTACTGATCCCTGTCATTCGCCAACGCCGTAAGGGCGAGTATAGCGCAGCCATGAATCCGCATTAGATCGACCGACATCTATCCAGCATGAACCTGGAAGAAGTTGGGATTGCCGTTTCGCCTGCAGCCGTTTTCGCTGAATCATTGAATCAATCCGAAATCGCCGCAGATAATGCGCTGGGCGGAAAACCGCCGCTAGCAAGCTCGCATCCCGATAGTTCCGCTGCTCGACGCCTACTCCCGCGCCGTCACCAGCGCAGTCGACCAGATCAGCCCGTCGGTCGTAAACATCGAAATCCACCAGGCAGGCCGCACCCGCTCGGGCGAAGAACGCGAGCGCCGCGGCGGAGGCTCAGGCTTCGTGTTCACTCCCGATGGTCTGATACTAACCAACAGCCACGTAGTGCACGACGCCCGCCGCATCGAGGTCACGTTAGCCGATGGCCGCCGCATGCCCGCCACCGCTCTCGGCGACGACCCCGCCAGCGACCTCGCCGTAATCCGCATCGAAAAGCCAGGCGTAGAAGAAGCCAGCCTCATTCCCGCGGCCCTGGGCGATTCGCAGCAGCTTCGCGTGGGACAGCTCGTCATCGCCATCGGCAATCCGTACGGCTTTCAATCGACCGTCACGGCGGGCGTGGTGAGCGCACTGGGCCGCTCGCTCCGTTCCTGCTCCGGCCGTCTGATCGACGACGTCATCCAAACCGACGCCGCACTCAATCCGGGTAATTCCGGCGGGCCGCTGGTCGATTCCGCTGGCCGCGTAATCGGCGTAAACACCGCGACCATCCTGCCCGCGCAAGGCATCTGCTTCGCCATCGGCATCAACACCGCCAAATTCGTAGCCAGCCGCCTGCTCCGCGACGGACGCCTCCGCCGCAGCTACATCGGCGTCTCCGCCCAAACCGTTCCAATTCACCGCCGCGTCGTGCGCTTCTACGATTTGACGAAAGAGTCAGGCGCACTGGTTCTTTCGGTAGAAGAAAACAGCCCCGCGAAACGCGCCGGCCTCCGCGATGGTGACGTAATCATTGCCCTCGATGGCAAGCCCGTGGCCGGCGTAGATGACCTCCAGCGCGTACTAACAGATGTACCGGTCAACCTTGGCAGCATCCTGGCCGTGCTACGGCATACTGAAAAGCTGGAGATGCGGATAGTTCCGGAAGAAGCGAAGTAACCACTCCAGCTTGTCATTTTCACCTTGTCGTCCGGGGCGCGCTTTTTTTTGCCAAGAACCTATGCGTTCCCGCTGCATGCAATCAGAACCTAATCCGATCTCGTGCTGACGTTCTTGCGACATCGATTGTCAACATATCGAAAGTACGCCCTTCTGCAAAAGAGTAAGTTTTTCTCAAAGTAAGCCGGTCGACTACCGCAAAAGTGGCGGCGACTCGGAATCATTTCTTCTTTGGGAGAAGATGGCCATGAATTGTGGAATCGCGACACGTCCATCGAATGGTTCAAGAAAATTCTCCGTGTTGCTGGCTATCGCGGCCTGCATCGCACTGAACGCCCTCGCCGCCAACGCAGAAACCTGCACGACGAATTCCGAAAACCGCCAACTCGACTACTGGCTTGGTACGTGGAACGTCGCAGCGCTGGGGTCTGCACCGAACTCCACCAGCAAGGTGAGTCTTTCGCTGGACAAGTGTCTGGTGGTCGAAATTTGGGACGGCGGACGCGGCCACACCGGTCAGAACACCTTCGCCTACAACGCCGACGACAAAACCTGGTACGGAATGTTCGCCGACAATCAAGGACGCGTCCACGTCTTTACCGAAGGCAAGGTCTCCTCCGGCACGGCTGAGTTCCGCGGCACCAGCCGCGAATCGGCAGGAGAGACGATACTGAATCGAGTAAGAATCGTGCGGGTGTCTCCGGACAGAGTCGAACAAATCTGGGAGAAGTCAACGGATAACGGAAAGAATTGGAACGTAGTCTTTCGCGGAGAATACTCGCGGTCGGCCAGCTGACAAAATGTGATTGGCGTCCGCATTGCCTCCCCCCTCCCCCCCGTGGTAGCCTCAACTTTCGGAAGGGGCAATCGCCTTGCAGGCAAAGGTTCCCGCCGGGCTGGATCGCAAAGAAAGCGAAATTTACCGCAAGCTCGATCCGGCGCGGCTCCCTCGACACATCGCGATCATCATGGACGGCAACGGGCGCTGGGCCAAGCGCCGCCACCTGCCGCGCGTGGCCGGGCATCGCGCCGGGGTCGCCGCCGTCCGCTCCACCGTGGAGACTGCCGCGCGCATCGACATTCACGCGCTCACGCTCTACGCCTTCTCCGAGGAAAACTGGAAGAAGCGCCCCAAAAGCGAAGTCGATTTTCTGATGCGCCTGCTCAGCCGCTACCTGAAAGCAGAACTGCCCACGCTCAACAAAAACAATATTCGCCTCGAATACATCGGCCGCCAGCACGAACTGCCTGAAGATGTGCAGGGGCGCATGGATTGGGCCCGCGAAGCCACGTCGCGCAACACCGGCACAATTCTCACGCTAGCTCTCAACTACAGCGCCCGCAGCGAACTGGTGGATGCCTTTCGCTCCATGGTCAACGCCGCTTCGCTGAACGGAGGCCTTGAGCACCTGCGCATCGATGAAGACACGGTCAGCGAACATCTTTATACCTGCGATTTGCCCGATCCCGATTTAGTGGTGCGCACTTCTGGCGAGATGCGCTTGAGCAATTTTCTGCTGTGGCAGTTGGCCTACGCCGAGATTTACGTAACACCCACCCTGTGGCCCGATTTTCGCGGTGTACACCTACTGGAAGGGATCGTTGAATATCAAAAGCGCGAGCGCCGCTACGGCGGATTGAACCACAGCGACCTGAACCACCCCGATCCGCACCCGCACAGCGAAGCGGAAAAACTTCTCAAATAATCAAGAATGCTCAAGCGCATCGCGACCGCAGTCGTCCTGATCCCGGTTGTGCTGCTGCTGGTGCTGCGCGCTCCTGTCCCACTACTCGCCATCGTTTCCGCAGCGATTGCACTGATCACAATACACGAATTCCTCAAGCTAACCGGATCGTATGCAGTTCAGCCGCTACGCTGGCCGACGTACATTTTTGTGGGACTGTTTTTTCTTCTCCTCGCCGTGAGCGCGAGCGGCCAAACGCCCCAGCTCTCCGCAGTTCAATTCACGCTGGTGGCTGCATTCGCTTGTGCGATCTCTCCATTCTTGTTTCTCACTATCGCTATGCGGCGCCCGCAGATAAGCAGCGGATATCCGGCCGCTGCTGCCTCCGCGTTCGCCTTCGCCTACGTCGCTCTGCCGATGGCCATGCTTGTGCAACTACGCCAGCAATGGGCCGGCGCGTTCTGGATTCTCTATCTTCTCCTAGTCGTCTGGGCGGGAGACATCTTCGCCTACTTCGTAGGCCGCTCGCTGGGACGCCACCTGATGTCTCCGCGCATCAGCCCGAAAAAAACCTGGGAAGGTGCGGCGGCATCGCTGGCCGCGAGCTTGCTGGTTGGAATTCTGCTCTTCAATCACGCGCTGCAGATCAGTTCTTTCCTTCTTCGCCTGGGATTAATCCAGCGCCGCGATGGCTTGTTCGGTCTGGAGAAGCCGGAAGTCTGGCCGATCGTTTTGCTCACCATCGCTCTCAACATCGCAGCCCAACTCGGCGATCTGGTCGAGTCGCTGATTAAGCGCGGGGCAGGCGTGAAAGATTCGGGCACAATTCTCCCCGGCCACGGCGGGATGCTGGACCGCATCGACGCGCTGCTCTTCGCCGCGCCAGTGCTGTGGATCTATGCGGTGTGGCGGGTCATGCAGTAGTGATTCAACCACAAAGAGAGTCCCCGAAGGACTGTTTTCCTTCGTGAACCTTCGTGGCCTTCCTGGTGAATTCCTTCCTTTCTCGCTGCGCCAATCGCGTAAAATAGAAGACTGCAACTCGACAGCGCCCCTCTGAATGAAACGTATTGCCATCCTGGGCTCGACTGGTTCCATCGGCCGCAGTACTCTCAGTGTCGCCGAATCCTATCCAGATCGATTTCAGATTGTCACGCTCGCCGCGGGCAATAACGTCGATGCGCCTATGAACAGGCGCTCCGCTGGAAGCCGCGGCTCATCTCCATTGCAAAAGAAAAAGACGCCCAAACTCTGCGCGGGCGGCTTAAGCAGAGTGGCCTCGGCGAGATCGAGGTCGTTCACGGTACCGCCGGTACCGTGAAAGTCGCCACCCATCCCGAAGTCGATTTCGTGGTCAGTGCCATTGTCGGCGTCGCTGGCCTCGAGGCCACCTACGAGGCGGCGAAGGCCGGCAAAACGCTTGGCCTGGCCAATAAAGAATGTCTCGTCGCTGCGGGCGAACTCATCACCGCCGAAGCCCGCAAGGGAAACAAGCGCCTACTCCCCATCGATAGCGAGCACAACGCCATCCACCAATGCCTGCGCGGCGGACGCATGGAAGAGGTCGAGCGCATCTGGCTTACCGCCTCCGGTGGGCCATTTCTCAATACGCCGCGCTCGCAGTTCGGCTCGATCACAGTCGAGCAGGCGCTCAATCATCCCACCTGGCGCATGGGGAAGCGCATCACCATTGATTCGGCCACGCTGATGAACAAAGGCTTTGAGGTCATCGAAGCGTGCAGGTTGTTTCACATTCCTCCTGCGAAAGTGGAAGTCATTGTCCACCCGCAGTCGACAATTCATTCCATGGTCGAGTTTATCGACGGCAGCATACTTGCTCAATTCTCGATCACCGATATGCGGCTGCCGATCCTTTACGCCTTAACATATCCAGAGCGCATTCCGTCCGATATGCGCTTTCCGGTCAGAAACTTGCGTCATCTGGACTTTTGCCCGCCGGACATGAGTAAATTTCCTTGTTTGCGTTTGGCTTACGAGGCGGTCGAGGCAGGAGGGGCCAAGACCGTGGCTCTGAACGCCGCCGATGAAATCGCAGTTGCGGCATTTCTCAACAACAGCATCGCCTTCGATGAAATTCCCCGGATCATCGAAGAGACCGTTTCGGCATCTAATTCCGGGAAGCTGGGCTCGATCCACGAAGTGCTTCAAGCCGATGAGGAAGCTCGCCGATATGCTCACGAGCGGGTCGCCAAGGCGGCCGAACGCCCTCGGGCAACTTCTTTCATCTAAAATTAAGGTTCGGGAATCTAACAAGGGGCGGAGTACGTACCTCATTTATGTCTGATTTTCTGATTTCGCTGATTGCCGTTGTTGTCATCCTCGGGTTCATGATCCTGATCCACGAGTTCGGCCACTATGCCGTGGCGAAGTGGCTGGGCGTACGCGTCGAGGTCTTTTCCATCGGCTTCGGCAAGCGCCTGCTCGGCTTCCGCAAGGGCGACACCGACTATCGCATCGCCGCGATTCCGCTCGGCGGCTATGTGAAGATGAGCGGCGAAAATCCCATGGACGAGCGCACCGGCGACCCGGCGGAGTTCCTCTCGCACCCGCGCTGGCACCGCTTCCTCATTGCCATCGCCGGCCCCGCGATGAATATTCTGCTGGCGATTTTCCTCCTCACCACCGTCTACATGACGCACTACGAATACCCGCTCTTCCTCGATAAGCCGGCCGTTATCGAAGGCGTGAAGCACGATTCGCCAGCGGCCCAGGCAGGTCTGCAACCAGGCGACCGCATCGTCAAGGTTGACGATATCGAAGATCCCACCTGGGAGCAGCTACAACCCAAAGTCTGGCTTAGCCCGAACCAGCCGCTCACGGTCACGATCCAGCGCGGCACGCAAATCTTTCAGAAGACGATCATTCCCCAGGCCGTAACTACCTCTGAAGTAGGTTCCGCGGGATGGTTTCCCGAGGACCACGTTACCGTCGACCATGTCGAACCTGACACACCCGCAGCCAAAGCCGGGATGAAGGAAGGCGATCGAATTGTTGCCCTCAATGGACAGCCGTTGCTTTCCATCGAGGCTATGATCGATCAGCTTCAGCAAACCAAAGATGCGCCGGTCGATCTCACCGTGCTCCGCGGCAGCCAGACGTTGAGCTTCCGCGTGCAACCTGTACTCTCCAAGACGGAAGACCCGAAAGAGCAGAAATATAGGCTGGGATTCCTTAACAAACCGGAGATGAAGGTGACCACGCTGCCCTTCGCTCAAGCTCTTAGCCTTTCGCTCGAGCAGAACAAGAAATATTCGGTTTTGATCCTCGAACTGGCGAAGAAAATCGTGCAAGGAAAAGTCTCTCTTCGAGCGGTTTCCGGCCCAATCGGCATCGCCCAGGACGCGGGCTACGCCGCACAGCAAAAAGGCTGGACTCCCCTGATGGAGCTGACCGCCGGCATTAGCCTCAATCTCGGCGTCTTCAATCTGCTGCCGATTCCAATTCTCGACGGCGGCGTAATCCTGTTCCTCGTAATCGAAGGCCTCATGCGCCGCGACATCAGCCTGCGCATCAAAGAGCGTGTCTACCAGGCCGCCTTTGTTTTCCTGGTTCTCTTCGCCGTGATGGTCATCTACAACGACCTACTGAAGACGATCCCAGGATTGGCCGAACGCCTGCAGTAGACTTCGTGGAAGAGCGGCGCTTCAGCGCCGCGAACGCCGGGCCCGAAGCAGCAGGCTTCAGTCCTCGTGCGCCATGCGCTACACTAGCCCGCGTGAATTCCAAGTACGCTCCAGTCAACGGATTAAATCTCTACTACGAAATCCACGGCTCCGGCGCGCTTCTCATACTTCTCCACGGCGGCTTGGGATCGACCGAGATGATGGCCAGCGTCAGTTCCGCTCTTTCGCGAACCCATCAAGTCGTCGCCGTCGATCTCCAGGCCCACGGTCGCACCGCCGATATCAATCGTCCCATAACCCGCGAAGGCATGGCCGACGACATCGCCGCGCTCATGAAGTTTCTGCACATCGAGAAGGCCGACGTCATTGGTTATTCGCTGGGCGCCGGCACGGCGCTACAGTTAACCATCCGGCATCCGGCGTTGGTACGAAAGCTGATTGTCGTGTCCACCGTTTTCAAACGCAGCGGATGGTATCCAGAAATTCTCGCCGCCATGGACCAAATGGGCCCGGCAACCGCCGAAGCCATGAAGCCCAGTCCGCTCTACCAAACCTACGCCCGCATAGCGCCCAGGCCTGCCGATTGGCCCGTGCTCGTCACCAAAGTCGCCGAGTTGCTGAGAAAGGATTATGACTGGTCGAAAGACGTAGCCTCAATCACCACGCCCACTATGCTCGTCTTTGGCGATGCGGACGCCATCCGCCCGCAGCACATCGTGGAATTCTTCGCTCTGCTCGGCGGCGGCTTGAAAGATGCCGGCTGGGACGGATCGGGAATCTCCAAAGCCCGCCTTGCAATTCTCCCCGGCGTAACCCACTACAACATGGCCGATTCACCCGCCCTTGTGCCTGCGGTTCTGCCATTCCTGGATGAACCCTCGCCGACTGGGGAGTAATAGACTTCGGGGGACGGGCGGCGGCGGATATGAGATACAATGTATCTCAGGAGAAGCTTATGGCCGCAACCGAGATGGTTCACGTCCGGATAGAAAAGCGCATCAAAACTCAAGCGGCCAAAACTTTGGCCGCCATGGGGCTATCGGTGTCTGATGCGGTCCGCGTCCTGCTGACCCGAGTCGCAAAAGAAAAGTCCCTACCCTTCGAAGTGAAGGTTCCGAACGCGGAAACCGTAGCCGCCATGCGGGAAGCGCGCAAGGGCGCTTTGACCTCGTTCCGCAACGCGTCCGCACTGATAGCCGACCTAAATGCGGACGATTGAGCGTACCAGCGCCTTTCGCAGAGACTTCAAGCGTGAAAAGCGGGGCAGCATCGCCACGAGATTGAATTCCTAATTTCAAACGTAGTCACGCTGTTGTTCGAAGATAGCATTCTGCCCTCAGAAGTATCACGACCACCAATTGTCAGGGGAGTGGCGCGACTTTCGCGAGTGTCATCTGAAACCCGACCTGCTTTTGATCTACAGCAAGCCCAGTCACGAAGTTTTGCAGCTTGTCCGTTTGGGTTTCTCACGACGCATTGTTCGGCTGAAGCTATCTGCGTGGATCGATAAGGGAGGGTGGGTTAGCTCTATGTCTCTTGAGGGGTAGAGGCCTACGCTCCTCAATTCATCCCCATCTTCCACACCAGATAACTGGAAGCCTCGCGCAAAACGGCATAAAACCGCTGCAGCGTGCCATGCGGCTTTGAATCCGGCCGCGGCGCCTCATAAACAGGACCAATCCCCTCATGCTCCAGCACTCGCTTGATGCGAAACACGTGATACGCGTCGCTCACCGCTACGCAACTATGCAGCCCATTCGCCCGCATGATCACCGCCACGCGCACGGCAGATTGCGCCGTATCCGACGCCTGCGTCTCCGCAATTAAATCTTGCTCGGGTATCCCATGCCGCATCAGGTAATCGCGGCCCACGCCGCCTTCGCTGAAAGTAGGATCAGCCGCGGCCCCGCCGGTCGTAATCACAACCGGCGCCAGACCTTTATCGAAGAGATCAAGCGCATGATCCAGCCGCGCCCGCAGCACCGGCGAAGGATGTCCGGAATACTCCGCCGCGCCGAACACAACAATCGCATCTGCCCGATGCAATTCCTGCCGCGATCCTTCCGAAGCAATTCGAATTCCGGTAACAACCAGGAAGGCGGCCAGCCCAACGGCGACCACTACAACCAGCCACAACAGCCAGATCCCGTTCGCCCGCCGCTTGGCAGAGTCCTCGCTCATCCCTTCGCAAAGAAAGTGGAAATTTCGTCCGCCGGAATCGCACCTTCACGCATAATCTTCCACCGCGCGCCGTCATCGGTCAGATCGACGATCGTCGAAGCAATCTCGCGCGGCGACGTCCCGCCATCCACAATAATGCTGATACGGCCATGCAGTTGATCGCGCACCTGCTCGGCGGTCGTGCATTCCGCGGCTCCGCTTAGATTCGCCGAAGTCGCCGTAATCGGAATCGCCGCCGCCGTCACCACCGCCAGCGGAATCTTCGCATTCGGCACGCGCAGCGCCACGTTGCCCGTATTCGCCGTCACCTTCAGCGGCAGCCGCGATCCTGCCTTCACAATAATGGTCAGCGGCCCGGGCCAGTATTTCCGCGCCAAAGCATGAAACTCCTCCGGCAAATCCTTGGCCAGATCCTCGGCGTGGTCCACGCTCTCAATCAGCAAAGAAAGCGGCTTGTGCCGCGAGCGTGTCTTGATGTCGTACACGCGCTCGACCGCCCGCAGATTAAACGGATCGGCCGCCAGCCCATAAAACGTATCCGTCGGCATGCCTAAAACTTCGCCCGCCCGAATCTGATCGGCGGCATATTTCACCAGAGAGCTCTCCGGAGAATCACTACTGATTTTTACGATTTCAGCGCGCACAGCCATCCCTTCCCAACTGCCTCGCTTAAAAGTATTTTGCCGTGAAACCTAATCATAATACGGCAAAGGTCGCCGCCGGAACGAATCGCACGCAGCCGGGCTAGCCGTTCAGACTGGGTGTTGAAGGAGAACTTAAAACTGCGTCATTCCGAAGCACCGCGTTTTCACCAGCGGGGCAAAGAATCTCCCAAGCTTACCTCACCAACTGCCGCAGAATTTCCTTCCCCAGCTTCTGCGCCTCGCCAAAAAATTTCTGATATTCGACAAACAGCCGGTTCAGCTCCAGCGATTTATCGGCCGTGAGATGCTTGCGCAGCATCATGTCGCGCACATGCACGGGATTCGGCAAAGTCGCGTCTTCTGTCAATTCTTCCAGCGCCGTATTGGGATCGTAGTGATACATTAAAAACCCTCGATTTGGTAATTGGGTGATTTAGCAATTTGGTAATTGAAACCCCGGCGAACAGGCTGCTTTTCAAAATTACACAATTACTCAATTGCCAAATTACTCAATCTACACAAGCTCCGTGCTCCACAAATCATGCAGATGCACGATCCCTTCCAGCTTGCCGCCGTCGCTCACCACCATCAATGATGTAATCTTCTTCTCTTCCATCAAGGCCAGCGCCGCAGCAGCCAACTCGCCGGGAGCAATCGTTTTCGGGTTGAGCGTCATGGCCTCGCGGGCCGCTAAATCCATCACATCTTTGCCCCGTTTTTCGAGCAACCGCCGCAAATCGCCGTCGCTGATCACCCCCACCAGTTTCCCGCGATCCGCCACCGCCGTCACTCCAAGTTTCTTGCTCGACATCTCATAAATCACATCCGGCATCTTCGTCTCGGGAGTCACGCACGGCAGAGCCTCGCCAACATGCATGAGCGAGTCAACCCGCGCCAGCCGTTTCCCCAATCTGCCCCCAGGATGCAGGTCCGCGAAATCTTCTTCCCGGAATCCGCGCTTCTGGCTCAGCGTAACCGCCAAGGCATCGCCCAGCGCCAGCATGGTCGTGGTAGAAGCCGTGGGCGCCAGTCCCAGCGAACACGCTTCTTCCGCAATCGAGCAATCCAGCGCCACGTCCGCAGCGGCCGCCAAGGTTGACATTCGCGCAGTCGAACCCGCCTCCCGCGCACCACCAACTATTCCATCCCCCGTCATCGCAATCAGCGGTACCTGCAAGCGCTTGATCGTCGCCAGCAGCGCCAGAATCTCCTCCGTCTCTCCGCTGGCCGAAAGCGCTAACACCACATCGCCGCGCACCACCATCCCCAGATCGCCATGCAAAGCTTCCACCGGATGCAGATACAAAGCTGGCGTCCCCGTCGAACTTAGCGTGGCCGCGATCTTGCGGGCAATTAATCCGCTCTTGCCCATACCAGTAACCACCACTCGCCCAGCGCAGCAATAGAGCAATTCCACGGCCCGCTCAAACGCCCCGGCCATCGGGCCGGCAATGCGATCGGCAAGCGCGCGCAGCGCCTCCGCTTCAATGCGCACCACGTTCTCGCCAGTGCTCTTCATGCTTCTGATAGCAGTAGCATGTTAACAAAGAGTCATACGCCTTGGAGATCGCTATCGGGCTGGCGATTCCGACAAACCGCTCCGCCGGCGTCCCGAAAGTAACCTACCCTCGCTCTTTCCCATTCGCTAGGCTCAAGCAGCCTATGACTTATTCTTTCGCTTATCTCTCGCAGGGCCGGCTCCATGTAAAGCTGGGAGACGAACCCGTGCGTCCTGTCGATAGCCAGTTTGGCCAGTCCCTGAGGGACCGCGCCGCGCAAATCCAGAACCGTAATTTATGGAAGACGCAAGGCACCGGGGCTCGTTTCATGTCCGGTGGCTTGCTGTGGGGAAACGTGCGTCGCGACGCCAACGAGATGAGGATTACCGTCACTGGCATTTCGTCGGGATGCCAAAGCGGCGAACTGCTATACAGCCTGTCTACCAATGAGATCGGCGGAGTCTTCCGGCTCAGAAATCACGGTCGCGAAGAACAGCGGCTCTTGCACACAGGTGATTTCCGCGTGCACCGACTGGCTGCCAGCCCCGGTCAGGATGCGGTCGCCTGCGTGCTCCAACAGAACGGACAAAGTTCCAGCATCGCCATCATGCGTGGCGACGGCACTGACCTGCGGGAAGTCACGCAGGGAGACACAATTGATGACTCGCCCAGCTGGGTGCCGGGTTCCGATCGCGAAGTAGTTTTCCAGTCTGCCGCCATTGGGCGCAATGGCGCTGGATTCGCCGTTGCCCAAGCGCCGTTTACTATACACAAACTCGACCTGGAAACCGGAACTATCACAACTCTGGCCGAAGAGGCGAAGTTCGATTTGCTGCATCCGCTCGTCGACGGCAAGGGCGCTCTCTGGTATATTCGACGGCCCTACCGGGATCCCAGGCAGCCGGTAAGTCCGTGGCAGGCTGCTCTTGATTTGATCCTGCTGCCGTTTCACCTGCTGTATGCCGTGTTTCAATTCCTCAACTTCTTTACCGCTCGCTACACAGGGAACACTCTGACTTCCGCAGGCAACGCGCGGCAGCAGCACGCCGACATTCGCAAAATGATGGTCTGGGGCAATCTGCTCGGTGCCGAGAATGACGTAAAGGAAGACACCGGTAAAGCGTCCGCTCGTGTGCCCAATTCCTGGGAACTCATTCGCCAGCCCGATGGTGGAAAGCCGGAAGTGATCGCGAAAGGCGTTTTATCGTTCGACGTTTACGAAGACGGATCAGTGCTTTATACCAATGGTGGCGGTATTTACCTGGTCGACGCAAACTGCGCACAAAAGCGCCTTGCCCACGATTCTATGATTGAACAAGTCGCGGCCATGCAGATGTGAACCGGCCATCCGTCAGAAGTGATCCTCAATCCTCAGCGGCGGCGTCACCGGCTTCTGCCCCAGCACGGCCAGCCCCTTCGCCTGAATGATCCTGTCCCACGGTCCAGCTTGCCAGTTATCGCGCATCTTCTCCGGCTGCTGCCATGGAGGCACGGAAAGCATGAGGTTCCTCCCGGTCGAGTACACATACGGTTCATACAACGAGCGCAGTTTATCCAGCTTCTGCCGCGCCTCATCCCCTAAGCGCAGCTTCAATCCGGCGGCAGCCAGCTTCTCCCGCAGCGCACCGTAAACTTCATCCGGCATCCGCTCGGGAGCGCTGGGATCGTAACTCGCATTCACCACCTGCGCCAGATCCACCGCGGCATGCCGCGCCATAGCGAAAGTAAGCCGAGCCTGCCCGGGGTGTATTCCCTCAATTCCCACAAGGATCAACGAGGTCACGTCCAGCATCGTCGTCAGCGCCCCCAGCCACGATTGATTATTATGCTGCGACCGAAAAAAACTCAGCACCGGATACGAGAGCTGGCTCTCCAGCAACTCCGCCGTCCATCGCTCCCAGTCGCGCAGCACGCCATCCAGCACGATTTGTTCGATCGCCCGATTCTCCGAACTCCCCGCCAGCCGCACCAGCAACTCGGTCGCAGTCGGCGGCGACCCGGCCCGCGCATCCAGCATCGAAATCTGGATCTCGCGCCGCGAAAACGAAGAGTACACCACCGGGATGTACCCAATCACCACGCCGAGAAACGCAAACCCCATGCCCGCTTCCAGCACAGAAAGCGCGCGTGCAATGCCTGTCGTCGGCAGAATGTCGCCATAGCCCAGCGTAAAAAAAGTCTCGCCGCTGTGATAAACCAGCCGGCCAAATGTGATCCGTTCCACGCCCAATTGCTCGTGCCCGCCAAATCCGTATTGCAGCAGAGCGAATCCAAAAATCAGACATGCCGCCCAGAACGCCAGCAACAGAATCAACGACAATGGCCCGAAGTATCCCAGAAAACTTTGTTGCCGCGAAGGCGTGCGAATGTGCCCGGCAATTCCTCTCCAGGGAATCCAGGTCTGCCGGTAGAACCACGCCGTCAGTTTGAAGTGCCGCGTCACCCGCCGCGGAAGCACCACGGTTTCAAACGCGTCGAGGAACACCACCCACAAAATGAGCAACCCGAAGATGATCGCGATAATACTGTCGTGAGAACGCATGGCATTTTCCCACAGAGGAGGTGGAGAGAAGAGTACCAGATTCAGCGCGAAGCTTTCGCCCGCCGCAATAAACAAAGCCTGATCGCAAGCCTTATTGCGGCTTCGTAGGTGGAGGCTGAGTCTGTCCCGGCGTTGTATTCGCCGCAGGCGTGGTTTTCGCCGGCGTAGTTGCCGCCCGCTTCTTGGTCACCGGTTTCTTCTTCGGCGCAGGCTTCTTCTCCGGCACGGTGTCGTCCACAACTACTTTCTTCGGCGGGGGCGCCGGAATCGCCGCCTGCGCCGCCTTCAAGTCCGCGCGCAGCCGCACAATCTCCTGCTCCTTCGAAGTTGCCAGCGTGTTCATGCGCTCGGCAAACTGCTTCCGCGCCGATTCCAGCGTGTTCAGATCGTTCGAGAGCGACTGATAATCGTCCTTCGGCCCAAACGCTCCCGCCGATTCCACCATCCCGCCCAGCACGCTGTACAGCGCATCCAGGTTGCGATAAAGCTTAAAGGTCGCGGGCAAATCTTCCGGCGCGTTGCGCACCTGCGCGATCATCTCCGGCAACGCGCTCTGCAAATTGCGCTGGATTGAATCCACGTCGCTCAGCGACTGTTTCTTCGTCGAGCCATCCGTCTTCCAGCGCTCGATGCGCAGTCTCGAAAGATCCGCCTGCGTGGTCTTCGAGGCATCCTCCAGCTGCGAGAGCAACCCGTTCACCTGCGTAACCGAAGCGTACGACACCGGCCCGCCCTGCGCCGACATAGCCGCAGGCGCGATCGACCCTTGCACCGAATATTGCGGGTTAAGATTGCCGGCCGCACTCGAAACGGCCGATTGAGCGAAGGCTACCGTCGCGCACAGGCAATAAAGCGCAAAACCACGAGAGAAGATTTTTCCGTTCATGAGTTCTCGAGTCGGCGGCGCATTGCGTGCTTCAGAATATTCAACCCCTGAGCATACTACAAGAACATGCACGTTCGATTGGCTCCGGCGGCCCGCCAAAGAAATTACAATCTCTGCATGGAGCGCAAAATCTTCTGGATGGTCTTCACGATCCTCGGCCTGGTCGCCGATCTCCTGCTGCCCCTCTGGCTGGGCTTGCTCGCCACCATCCCCATCGGCTATTTCGCCTGGTGGGTCGCCTACCGCAGCGACTGGTTCTGACCGCCGCATTCCCGAAGAATTTCAGAACGAAGGTTAAGAAGTAGTGGTAGTAGTACCCGAGGACTGCGTCATCGTGAACTGCCCGGAAGTGTTGCTGCATCCCGACCCGGTGGCCTGCAAAGCCCAAGTCCCGGCAATCGTGGCCCCGCTTATCGTGTTCCCGCTCACTGTGCCGGTCACACTCGTGCTGGTCAGGGTAAGAGTGTTGCCATTGTCGGTCACGGTAAAGGAAAACGTGCTGTTGGTCAGCTGGTCCGCGGAATTGAAATTCAGAACGAGCGTTCCGTTCGGGGTCGCTCCAGTCACCGGAAAGCAAGCGCTGACATTATTCAGAAACTGAAAATTCGTAACCGAGAGCGACCCGTTCGCACTGGCCACCGAGAACTCAGCAACAAAGCTGAACCCTGAAGACGTCCCCGTGCCTCCGGTGAGATTCGCCTGCCATACTCCGCCCGCCGCGTTCTGCGCATTCGGCTGGTTCGTGGTGCTGCATCCACTCCCCCACACCACCAGCGCCAACAGCAGACTCATTGCAACCGCTCTCATGAATGTCTTCATTCGTTGAATTGGAAACAAGAATTCTACCGCAAAACCTCCAGATGCGCCCCGCGCATTGAATAGATGTATACCGCCTTCGCTTTTTCGCCTTCCGCGGCTTGCGTCCTTCACCGCCATAAGCCAGAATGACTGTTCCACGGAGACCACATGTACTTACAGCCGGTCGTACGATGCAAGAACCCGGATTGTCCCGCTCCTTCCGCCGCCCGCATTCGCCTTCCCTATCCCAACCCGCCCGCCATCGGCGCCACACCTCCCGACTGGCCCGCCCAATCCTGGCAATGCCGCCTCATCTGCACCGCCTGCGACCACTGGTATATCTACGGCAAAGACGACATCCAATGGGCCCCGTTCACCCGCCCGCTCTCCGAAGAAACCCGCGTCGATTTCGTCTGCGCCGAACTCGAATGCGCCGAACCCGGCTGCGCCTCCCGCACCAAATGGCACGTGCTCGATAACAATCAAATGTCCGAGAGCGAAACCTTAGAATTCGTCCTCCGCGCCGACCCCGTGGCCGTCTGCGAAAACGGCCATCCTTTCTCCATCGCCGGCGTAGCCTCCAGCAAGGTGGGCAAAGCCGACTCCGTCTAAGAATTCCGCAATTATGCGCGAGGTTTGAAAGGCGCGGCTTCAGCCGCGCCGCTAAGCCGTCGAAGAGCGAAGAACGAAGAGCGGCGCTTCTGCCATGCGCAACCGTGGAAGACCGGCGCTTCAGCGCCGCGTCAAGCCCTCCTCCAAACAACAGTGGGCTTCAGCCCCCGCGTATCTGAACGCACCTCTCGATCGCAACCAAACCGACCACCGGCTCTAAAGGGCGTCAACGACGGGACGCGAACTGAAGGGCACTCTTACGCTTTGTGACCCCCATCACCCCAATCCGCCCGCCCACCAGGACAAGCCCCTTGGGGCATTTCACGCCCCCCTGTGCGGAAAAGCCCATTCTGGCACCCCACAACGCCCCCTGTAGCAAATCGCAACATACCGTCCCATTAAAGAACTCTCACTGTAGCAATCACTTACCACCCCTGCAGAAGTAATGAGCAATTTCCCAGAAACGGTGACGGAGGTGCATTTGTCCCTTCCGTAATAGCAGTACCAAATCAAAAATCAAGGCCTTTATTTTGAGGAGGTTTTACCAGATATGAGAAAGCTAACGCTATTAGTACTGTTCATCCTCCTGATGGTCGGCTGGATGGCAGCACAGAATGCAACAACGCCCTACGACATTTTGGGCGCACACAACAACGGCGGACGTGGCTGCGCGGCGTGCCATGCTCCCCACAGCGGCGGTCGCGGCAACGGCGGCAATGTGGTCGCTGGAGGCGGGCTCGCCAGCAAAGGCGGCGTCGAGGGCGATTATCACCTTTGGGGCACCGACCTATCGATCATCACCCAGGAAACCCTGCAGGTCGGCGGCGGCTATGACACCGGCGGGCATGGCTACACCGTTAACTTCGGTGGCGCGCAGCAATGGACCAGCACTTCTCTGCCGGTTATCTCCGGCATCGCTGTCTGCCTGAGCTGCCATGATGGCAACGTCTCCGAGGGCGCCATGATGATGAATCAGTCCTACGAGCAATCGGCTGGCATCCTCGCGACCGTCACCGGCCACGGTCAGGGCGCCACGACCGGCCAGCTGTATGGCACCGCTCCCATTCCGACCCTGCTCGGACAGGACGGCGGAACGCCTGGCGATTACCTCAACGATCACCCGGTGGGACCAAGTGCGAACCAAAGCACCCTGAGCTACCCATTCAATAACACGAGCGGCTTGGGAAATTGGGGTTTAACTTTTGCGCCCAACACCGCTAACACCAGTGTCACCTGGACGGTTGGGTCCGGGGCGTATGCAACGTTCCTTACGCACTACACGGCTTCTGCCGTCAACGGAATGGTGATCGACCCGAGCGACCCCCAGCCCTATGTGGTTTGCACCACCTGCCACAACCAGCACCAGATGACCATCTACAACGCTGGCACCAATTTGGCGGCTGTTGCGGGCAATACCACCGGCACCTACTACACCCTCTTCTTCGTCAATGCACCTTACAACGCGGGCTCGGCGTGGACACCGACTTCTGCTCCTTCCACCACTCAGTTCTGCCGGCAGTGCCACTTCGGCATGTCCAACGAAGCTATGAACTCGAACGGCATCACCACTGCGTTCTAGTTCTTTGTTTGCCTGAGGGGAGAAACAAATCTCTCCCCTCAGTTCTTTGACAACTTGGTTATTCGGTTATCTGGCCGACCGAAAGAAGCTGGTGAAGCAGACCAACCAGCTAACCAAATCACCAAGTTCAAAACGTACTGGGGAAGGGGCACGCTAGGGGTGTGCCCGGGAAGTGAGAAGCAAGTGAAAATCCGCCACCACAAACTGGAAGTCCTGATCTTCGTAGCCATCGCCATCGCCTCGGGCCGCGCTCAGGTCGCTTCGCACGAATCGACTATGAAGCCAGCCATGACGACTGCAGCCAACGCCACGCCCGCTGCGGCCAACGCCGCCAGCCCGAACCTGAGCGCCAGTGAAGCCCGTTACCGACGGCCGGTGGTGCGCGTAAATGGGACTGAACTCACCGATCGCGATCTGCTGCGCGAAATGATGACGATTTTCCCTTATGCCCGCCAGCACAACGGCTTTCCCAAGGCAGAGGAAGCAGAAGATCCGCACGGGCGCATCTGAAGATGATCGAGTTCGAAGAGCTGGTCTATCAGGAAACGCAACGCAGAAAGATGAAGATTCCGCCCACAAACTGCAGAAAGCCTACGACGACTTCCGCGCCCAGTTTCCCAGCCAGGAAATTTTCGACGGCTACCTGAAAGAAGAAATGCACGGTTCGAAGCAGCAACTGCGCCAGCAGATCCGCCGCTCCCTGCTGATCGAGCACTGCTGAAACTTGAAGTCATCGATAAATCAAAAGTCACGGTAGCGGAAGCTCACGCTTATTACGAAAAGAACCCGATTCCTTTCCGCTATCCAGAAGCTTTCGCCATCCAGACCATCTCGATCATGCCCTCGGACAAGGCAGGCGAGGACGTTAAGAAGCAAGCGCACAAGAAAGCCGAAGAAACCTGCCAGAAAGCGAAAGTCACCAAGAGCTATCAGGAATTCGGTCTGCTGGCCGAGCAGGTTTCCGAAGACGACTTCCACGTGAACATGGGCGACCACCACGCGGTGGATCGCGCCAAGCTGCCGCCCGAGATCGTAAGCGCTGCCGAGTCAATGAAAGCCGGAGACGTCAGCGATCTTCTTCAACTCGGCAATTTCTATACCTGCTTCCGCCTCGACGCGCATATCCCGGCGGGCAAGCTCACCTTCGCGCAAGTGAAAGACAAACTGATCCAGAACATGCAAAAGGAAAAATCCGAGAAGCTCCGCTCCTCGCTCGACAAAAAACTGCGCCAGAATGCGAAGGTGGAAGAGCTGTAACTGAGAGGGACTCAGCGTGCTGTGGGGAATTAAAAATCGATTCTCGCCCAGAAAGGGGCTGGGCGGGGTCGCGCTGCTGGGGTTGCTCTGCGGCCTCGGCTCCGCGCAGGTAAGCCTGGGCGATCTGCACGCCACCGCCAACGGCCAGCTCGAGACCCTCTACTCCAGCGAATACGGCAACCTGCCAGGCACTGGCGGCCATTCTCTCGGCTTCGGGGGAATCGGCAACATCAGCGGGGATTACTACAATCCCAACTTCCTCTCCTTCAACGTGCAACCCTATTACAACCGCGCCCAGGACAACTCCGAAAGCCAGTCCATCACCAACGCCAAAGGCTACAACGGAACGCTCAATCTTTTTAAGGGCGGCGATTTCCCCGGCTTCGTCACCGTCCAGCAGACCTGGAATCAATCCGGAAACTTCGGCATTCCCGGCCTTACCGGCCTGACCACGTTAAACAACACTCACGGATTTAACCTCGGCTGGAGCGCGCTGGTACCCGGCTGGCCAACCTTGTCCGTAGGCTTTGGAGACACCGGCGGCTCCAGTTCGCTGCTGGGGAGCTCGGAAACGACAGATTCTTCCACCCGCAATTTCAATATCATGAGCACCTACAAGCTCGGCGGCTACTACCTGACCGGCGGCTTTATCCACCTGGACACCAACGTGGCGATCAACGGCCTGGAAGACGGAGAGTCCGAAAGTTCGAATGGCTCGTCCAACCAGTATCGGTTCACAGCTCAGGGCCCAATCCCCTACCGAAACAGCAGCGCCAATCTGGGCATCACGCGGACCAGCTATAACGACAATGACTCCCTGAGCGGATCAAATTACGGCACAACCGACACCATCAACGGGATCGTCAATCTGAATTTTCCCAGGGCCCCCGTGTCCATCAGCACGCTCTATACCGATAATCTGCTTGGCAGCATCGAGCAGCAACTGGCGAGCAACGGCCAGGTGCCCCTGGCCGACCTGAACAGCCCGGAGTCGCGCCAGGTTTCGGTGGAAGCCAGCACCTTCGTGAATATCACGCATGGGCTCATGGTGGGCGGTTACGTGCAGCGTGCGCAGGAGTTCTTCGCCGGACAGAATTTCGGCCTCACCACAGCCGGCCTCACCGTCAACTACAGCTTCGTTCATGCTCTAAAGGGCTTGACCTTCTACGGCGGGGTCAACGACCTCGCCACCCAGGAAGGCAACTCGGGCATCGGTTTCATCGGCAACGTGACCTACAACCGTTATTTTGGCAAGTGGCAGCTCAACGGCTTCTTCCTCTATAACCAGAACACCGTAACGGTGCTGGCGAACTACACGATCTCGACCCTTAACTACGGCGGCACCGTCAGACGCCAGATCAATCCTGATCTGACCTGGAACACCGTGGTCAACTTCATCAAAAGCGGTTTCCAACAAACCGCCGGCGACACCAATCACGGTGAAAGCTTCACCAGCATGTTGATCTGGAAAAAGGCCTCGATCTCGGGCATTTATTCCCAGTCGAACGGGACGGCCCTTCTCACCTCGACTGGTCTGGCACCTGTAACGGTACCGTCACAGGTGCTGCCACCCGGGTCAACGATTCTCTTTAACGGCAGGAATTATGGCGCCAACATCAGCTTCTATCCTGTCCGGCACATGATCGTGAGCGGCGCATGGTCGAAAGCTTTCGCGAACACCAACAGCACACTGCTGCTCACCAACAGCGGCAACACCAACTACTACGGCTTTATGGGATACGAATACCGCAAGCTGATCTTCCAGGCGGGCGTCACCAAATTCACGCAGAGCATCAGCAACTCCGGCGTTCTGCCCTCTATGTTAACCTCGTACTCATTTGGGATTCAGCGATGGTTCAAGGGATTCTAGATGGCACTCATCGCGCAAGCCGGAGCAGAATCAGCTGCTTCGTACTCTTTTTATTGATCATTTTATGGATCATTCCGGCATGGGCGGGATCGAAAACCGAGCCCGCGCGTGTGCCGCTTCCTCCCGATTTGCTGCTCGAAGGCGGGCGCAAACTGACTTTCGAGCGCGCCTTCGGCGTCGAAAAAGACGTTCTGGGCAAGCCGAAATTCTGGACCAAAGTTCTGAACGTGGTAGCCGGCGAACCCGAATACCACGTCATGTTCCGCCCCTACAGTATCGCCGTCGATTCCCACGGCCGCGCCATCGTCACCGATCCCGGCGCAGCCGGCATCCACATTTTCGACTTCGAAAACCACAAATACAAGTTCATCGAGCGCTGGGAAAAAAGCAAAGACGCGATGCTCAAGCCGCAATGCATCGCGCTCGACGCGCAGGATAACATCTACGTCACCGACTCCGAATCCGGCAAGATTTTCGTCTTCGAACCCAGCGGCAAATTCAAGCACGCGCTCGGCAGCCTGAAAGGCGGCGAAGGCTACTTCAAGCGCCCCACAGGCATAGCGGTCGATTCCGCCGCCCAGCGCATCTACGTAACCGACACCCTGCGCGACAAAATCTACGTCCTCGATATGCAAGGCCAGGTTCTGCAAACCATCGGCAAGCACGGCACCGGCAAGGGCGAATTCTTCTATCCCACCGAACTGCATCTCGACAACGACAATCTGCTCGTCGTCGACGCCATGAATTTCCGCGTGCAGTGGTTCGCGCGCAATGGCGACGCCGAAGGAACCATGGGCCAGATCGGCGACGAGCCGGGCTCGATGTTCCGCCCCAAAGGCGTGGCCGTAGATTCCGAAGATCACCTCTACATAGTCGACGGCTTATCCGGCCTGATCCAGGTTTTCGACCGCGAAGGCCATCTGCTCTATTACTTCGGAAAACGCGGCACTGAACTGGGCGCGTTCCAGTTGCCCGCCGGCGTCTTCATTGACCATAAAGATCGCGTCTTCATAGTCGACTCCTTCAACCGCCGCATCCAGGTCTTCGATTATCACGGCTTGCCGAAGCAAGGCCACTCAGGAGCGGGTCAGTGAAACGCTTTTTCACGATCTGCGCTCTGCTGTTCATTACAACAGCCGCTCTGCAAGCGCAGTCAACCCCACAAGAAGACGTGCTCGGCATTCACAACTTGGGCCCCGGCAGCCCGGGACCAGTCAGCGGCCCACTGCCCGCCTGCCAGTACTGCCACGCCCCACACTCCGGCCTAAATAGCACCAGCCTGCCAAACCTTCCCCTTTGGGGCCAGAAGCTCTCCACCGAAACCAACTACACGCTCTATTCCAATCCCGCCATGGTGAACACGGTGCTCGAGCCAACTCTAGGTTCGGCCAGCAATCTCTGTCTAAGCTGCCATGACGGCACAGTCGCCCCCGGAACCAGCGTGCCCTACGGCACGATCCAGATGACCGGCAGCATGAACTCGCAGGATTTATTCGTAGGCACGCTGCAGGCCATGCATCCATTCAACTTCCAGCTCCCGCTGAATTGCTCGAATGACAATCTGCTGGCCGGCCTGTGCAGCGGCGCAACCGGCAACCCCGCCGTGCAATTAATCAGCGGCAACGTGCAGTGCAATAGCTGCCACAACCCGCACGTTCAGTTCATCGATCCCGTGCAGGGAGATTTTCTGGTGATGAACAACGCCGACTCGGCCATGTGTTTGTCTTGCCACATCAGCCAGCCCGGCCAATGGACCGTCGCCTCCGCGCATAAAACCACCGTCTCGGCGAGCGCGGCCACCAATACCGGCAACGCAACCTCAGGAACGCCGCGCACCTCCACGCAATACAATCCTTTCACGCAGTGGCGGACGAGCATCCACGCGACCGCCATTCATAAAGTCGCGAAAAATGCCAAAGAAGTCGGCCCGTATCTCAGCGTGAATCAGAACGCCTGCGTGTCCTGCCACACATCGCACAACGCGCCCGGCGGACCCGACCTTCTGAACGGCCCGGTGCCGGCCAACCCGAACATGGACGCGGCCACTGCGGATTGCGTCGGCTGCCACAACGGCGGCTCGAATCTCTCTCCGGCAATTCCAAACATCTTCGCCGAGTTCGCCAAGACCGGCCATCCTTTTCCCACCACCAGCAACAAGCACGCCTCCACCGAAAGCGTAGTGCTAAAGAACGACCGCCACGCAACCTGCGTCGATTGCCACAACCCTCACGCCACCCAGCAGACCGGGTCGTTTGCATCGACAGCCCTCCGCCCATCCGAGAACGGCACCATCGGCGTAAGCGCAACTGACGGCATCACCCAGGTAAATCCCGCCCTCAATCAATACGAAATCTGTCTGCGCTGCCACGGCACCAGCGTCGGCAAGCAGACCCTCGCCGCTTTCGGCTACGCGGCCGTGCGCACCTCGACCGGCGGTGACCCGTTGAATCTCATCATGCAGTTCGGAGTCACGGCAACCTCAAGCCATCCCGTAATGCACGACAGCAAGAGCGCGCTGCCTCAACCCAGCCTGCTGAAGTTCATGCTGAATCTCGATGGCCACACCCAGGGACGAGCCATCACCAACCGCATCCTCTGCACCGACTGCCACAACAGCGACGACAACCGCGAATTCGGCGGCACCGGCCCCAACGGCCCTCACGGCTCGCAATTCCCGCACATTCTCGAGCGCCGTTACGAGGCCAGCCAGGTAGCCCCTGGCATTCCTCCTGCCGCCGGGCCCGGAAGCACGATCACGAATCTCCTCCCTCCGATCACCGACCCCGGCGCAGGCGGACCTTATTCTTTGTGCGCGAAGTGTCACGACCTGAACAGCATCGTGTCCAACGCCAGCTTCAGCAAGCACGCGCTGCATATCAATGCAGGATTCTCCTGCTCCGTCTGCCACACCGCCCACGGCATGGGACCAAATTCCTCCAACGTCACCGGCGAGCGCATGGTCAACTTCGATCTGAAGGTGGTAGCCGAAAACGCGACTTCCGCCTACTTCCGCTCCCCAATCTCCTACAACCGCGGCACAAACACCTGTACGCTAACTTGCCACAATTACAGCCACAATACAGATGGATCAGTGACTCCAGCGGTAAGTTCAAAGGGAGCCACTCCCGCCAAGCGGTAGCAAGTCGTCACGTGGAAGAGCGGCGCTTCAGCGCCGCGTCACGACGTACTTCACAAGGACTAGGGGCTTGAGCCCCTGCCCTACCCGGGAAGGGCACGACTTTGGTCGTGTCGCCCAAGTTCGGTGAGACGGCTGGCTTTAGCTGCTGAGGCCGGTTCGCGAATTGAAAAAAACGAAGGAGATAACCCTACTGCTGCAAAGGCTTCGCTGGAGTGCCCGGCTTAACTCCCGAATGCTTCTTAGCCTCCGCAATGAGCTGCTCAACTTTATCCTTGCCCGCATAGTTCGGATTCGTATCCAGCAACTTCTGCCAGGTGGCGACTGCACCATCCACATCCGTCTTTCCCTGCCACAGCACGATGCCCAGATTAAACAATGTGTTCGCGCGATTCGGATCGTACGAAAGCGACTTCTTGAACTCCGCAATCGCAGTATCCGCATCCCCACTAAACCAATAAGAGGTGCCCATATCCGTGCGCACAGCGGCATTCTCCGGCTGCACTTTTAAAGCCTGCTGATAATAGTTGATCGCCGTCGCATACTGCTGCGTGTCGTAATAAATATTTCCGATGCTGGCCAGCAGTTCGGGGTCATTCGGATTCGATTTCAGCTTTTCCAGCAGCGGTTTCGCCTGCGCATCGCCCATCGCCTTCATCTGCTCCGGCGTAGGCTGGGAAGCCAAACCCGTATTCGCCTGCCCGGGTGCCGTCTCTGTTGCAGTCGGAGGAGCCGCTGCCGGAGACTTCGCTCCCCGAAACAACCATCCCCCAACAATTCCCAGCAGCAAACACACCGCCGCCAGCGTGTAAGCCTGAAGCGTAGTCCATTGCGATGACGCCGAAACCTGATCGGCTTCCGCCATAAATAAGAAATCCTTAACGAATAAGTTTGACGGCCACTTCGCTCCCCATCATAGCGCTTTCTCTCAATCGAGCAGCTTTCGCCCGCAAATCAGAAAGCCGAACTCCAATTCCTCCGCTCGAGAAATGTCGGCGGCTCATAAGTACGTCCCGCGGCAAGCCGCTTCTCCTCCCGCCGCGTCAACCACAGCAGAAGAGGTCCAAGTGCTGCCACATTCAGCCGTGTAATCACAGGAAACTCTCGCTCCACTTCGTGCCGCAGGTCACGAATCTTTTCGCTGCCGGCTTTATTCACCTTCCGGAACTCCCGCTCCATCACCCAAAGCGCCACGTTGTAAACACTCTTCAGCTTCTTCATGCCCCGCTCAAACCGCTCGCGCACGCGCTGATCCGGATAATCCTTATACCGTCGCCAACCCAGCAGCATCGTGCGGCACATGCGGTAAAGGCTGGGCCCATTCCGTTCAAAATCCCGCCAGAACGCCCAATCGAGAAATCGCTTGGAATCATCTCGCGAGATTGCTCCGTGCTGAAAGTTGAATTTGTACTGCCCGTGAATATCGGCGTGATCGATGCCAGTGAGCATGCGCCCCTGCTCAACCATCTCCTGATAAAGTGGCGTCCCTGGGACTGGTGTGTACAGCATGAACTGATGAAAATCCGTCCCGCAGTCAACCGCCGATTCAATCTCGCTGACAATATTTTCCGGCGTGTGATGTTCCAATCCAATAATGGTCGAACCCTGCACGCGTATGCCATGTTCCCGCAACTCGCGCGTAAGTTTCTGCCCATCCGTATCCTGCAGCTTGCTGTAACGCGATCTTGGAGACTCCAAACCCATCCACACCCAAGAAACTCCCAGCTCAACCAATTCCTCCATGCTGTACCTTCGAATCGCATTCGCCGACGCAAACACAGAAAGCTCCCAACTTTTCCCTGTGTCCTTCATGAGCTCCAGCAACCGCAACGCCCGCGTGCGATGCAGCAAAAAGTTTTCGTCCATCACAAAAAACGACTGCACTTTCAGCTCCGCCTCAGCCTGGCACATCACCTCAAACAGTTCATCGCCGCTCTCAAAAAAATTCACGAACTTTCCTTTGCCGCCGAAAAACGCCGAAGTCGTGCAGAAGTTGCAACCCATGGGGCAGCCCACCGAAGGAATAATCGCCGCCGCCGTTCCGCCTTTCCGCTCCGGCAGTCGCAATCCCATGATGCGAGTTCTCCATCCCGAAACAATCGCCGGATGCTGAATCGGCGCTTCTTCATTCTCGCCCAGATATCGCCGCATCCACGAAATGCCTTCGCCGCGCACAATGTGATCCGCATCGATCAACTTATTCAAAGCAGGAATCGCCGCCACGTGCCCGCCAACCACAATCACCGAATCCGGCGACAATTCCCGCACCATCCGGCACATCTCCCGCACCTTGCCGACATTCGTGATAATCGAAGAAATTCCCACGATGTCGTAATGGTGCGTCTTCAATTCCTCCGCAAATCGTTCCCGCGCAGGAAAATCCAGCACCGTGCAAGGCGCGGAAATGTTCGCCTGAATCATCATGATGCCCCACGATCGATGAAACATGCGTAGCGAAAAGGCGCCCTGCGCCTTCGTCACCTGGTTGTGATACAGCTCCATCGGATTAATCGTGCGGCTGCCGAACTCATCGTCTTGCGCATAAGGACCAAACACCGAACTGAGCAGAACTGTAGCCTGACTTTTCTTCGGATGAATTTCCATAACCGCAGCGTAACGCGAGGCGGGAAACTTGCGCGGTGATATTCGTTACACCTTACAAAACTATTACATAAAAATTTCCATAGAGCGACGGACGCCTTCGGGAGCTTGCCCTGAGGCGAAGCCGAAAGGCCCCGCCGAGCGAAGCGAGGCGGAACAAAGCGTCGCCCCCTGATTCATTTGAACGAAAACGACTACCGGCTCTGCGTAGTCAAAACCCCATCCACCGCCCGCGGCGAATCATTGAGACGCTCCATCACGTGCTTCTCCATCAAATCCCACTCTCCCCGCAGAATCATCTCCTTGATGCCAAACTTGCGCTCACGCTTGGCATCCTCGAGACGCACGACGACCTCGCTCTTATGCAAACGAAAATCGATCACATCCGCCAGCGGAATAAACTGATTCGTCGACTCTCCAACAATGATGTACACAACCTTATCCGAGAGCAGCGTGTATTCGGGACAGGACTCCTGCACCATCGGTCCCTGCACGCCGCTCATCGAGGCCATGAATCCTTGATGCGCCCCCATGCACTCCGTCATCCGCATGCGCACCACCGTTCCATGCTGATAGATGCTGGCGGGTTGAACCGCCCACGCTGCCTGCAAACCGCCAACAACTGTCATTACGCAAATCAAGCTTTGTATTCGCTTCCTCATTGGTTTTCTCCATAGTAATAACCGCTGCGACAATGAAAACGCAGGTTAGGATCGTATTTCGGAAGAATGCGCAAGGAGTGAAATCCCACGACAGAAGTAGGAGGCTGATAGGTCACAACATAGGAATTTCGCAGATCCGCAAGCGCGCCTTGCAGTACGCCAGTGCCTTCGGACGCAGAAAAAGTTCTGCCGCCGCTAGCCTCGGCCATTCGCCGCAAAGCCGCACTTCCCCCGGAGGAATCGACGCTGCTCACATCCACCCCATAGATCAGTGCCCCGCTATCGATCACGGCTTGCAAAGCGTCCTCCCCTGACGCCTTGCTGATCGTGTCATCGCCATCCGAAAACAGAATCAAAACAGGTCTGACGCCGGGCAGAGAGCGCTGTGAAATCAAATTCGCCGCATACAGCAACGCATCGAACAACGGCGTTGCACCTGCAGGCTTGAGCGAAAGGATCCGCTGTTTCGCTGCCGGCGTGCGGCAGTCGCCGATGCAGATCACCGCCAGTTGCAATCCGCTGAAGGCGATCACGGAAAGGTCGCCGTCCTCGGCAATTGGTCTCTGAGAAATCAACTCCAGCACTTCATTGATCACCGCCGAAAAATCCTTCGCGACAGACTCGCTGGCGTCAATCAGAATCACGACATCCAGCACGTTCTCATCTGTTCGAAGCAGGCTGCGAAAATGTCGCACCACCATGTCCCCGTCGATCACGACAAAGTCATTTTCCGTGACTGTAGCAAGGGCCCGATTTCTCGCGTCCGTAGGAAAAAACATAATTCGCACTTCAGAGGAAACACTGCGGTAGGTAAGAACGGGACTAGGCTGATCCGTCTGCCCCGCGAGATCCACGAAAGGAAGAACTATCAGTAACAATGCGGCCGGCCACTTGCAATAATCATGGAACATTGCGTATTTCACATCGGCCCGCCAGAAATGAAACTTTAGTTGCCGTGTGTCTAACGGCAGGTAGCTAATGGCGTCGCCTGCGAAATCGTCAAACTCGTTTTTCCTATGTCAATGCCTCTCCTTCTTCCTGCATCTCTTCCGCCTGGATGCTCTTGATGGAATTGAGCGCGCCCGTTCGCCGAAGCTCTGGGAACAACCAAGTCCATGCCGCAATCACCGCCAGCGTCCCAATTCCGCCCAGTACCACCGCGGGAACAGTCCCAAACCACTGCGCCGTCACTCCCGATTCAAACTCACCCAACTGATTCGACGTACCTATAAACACCATATCCACCGCCATCACCCGCCCGCGCATCTCATCCGGCGTACGCAATTGCACCAGAGTCGCGCGAATGATCACGCTGATCATGTCGGCCGCTCCCAAACAAATCAGCACGATCAGCGACAGCGTCAGACTCCTCGAAACCCCAAAAACAATCGTGCAGATTCCAAATCCCGCCACCGACCACAACAAAGTCGGTCCCGCGCGCCCGCGCATCGGCCAATGCGCCACAGCAACCGCCATCAATGCCGCGCCCACTCCCGGCGCAGTTCGTAACAATCCCAATCCCCAAGGGCCAGTGTGAAGAATTTCCCGCGCGTAAACCGGCAGCAAAGCTACCGCTCCACCAAGCAACACGGCGAACAAATCCAGCGAAATCGCCCCCAGAATCAACTTCTCCCTCCAAATAAAAAGCAATCCCGCCAGGACGGTTTTAGCCGTCATCGGCTCGCGCTTGCGAACTTGTGGACTGGTCTTGATCTTGAACATCGACGTAAGCGCGCCCAGTGCCGTAACCATGGCAACGCCATAAACCGTGGAAGGCCCATGAAACGCAGCGTATAGAATGCCGCCCAAAGACGGCCCGATGATCGTCGCCGCCTGAAAGGTAGAAGCATTCCATGCAACAGCGTTCGCGAAATGCTCTTCCGGAACCAACTGCGGCAGAATCGACCGGCTAGCCGTTCCGTTAAACGACCGCGTCACTCCCAGCAGAACCAGCACCACATAAATCGGCCGAACCGAATGAATGCCGCGTTCCGTAATTAAGAGCAAAAGCAGCGAGCACAGCGCATAGCCGGTGTAGCAAAAACTCAAAACATGCCGCCGCTCAAACCGGTCCGAAGCATGTCCGGAAACAAGAAACAACAAAATACCCGGAATAAACTGCGCCAACCCAACCAACCCCAAATCGAGCGCGCGATGCGTGATGTCATAAACCTGCCATCCCACGGCCACAGCCTGCATCTCAACCGCACCCACAATCAGAAATCGCGCAATCTGGAAGAGAACGAAACCGGGATGCGTGAAGGCAATACGTCCAGCCTTGGAATCGGCAGCAGCGGGCATGAGCTTCTAATGTGCCATAAAGAACTCCCCACTGGCACGTGAGCTCGGCCCGGCGCCCGAGAAGATCGAAACTCCCTGCCCTTAGAACCCTCCGTGCTGTCCGCTATTTATAATCCGAATTGGCTGACAGCTCACAGCCGAAAGTCCGCATGCGCTTCGAACTCTTCATCGCCACCCGCTACCTCCGCGCCAAACGCCGCCAGGCCTTCATCGGCATCATCACCGGCATCTCCATCGCCGGAGTCGCCGCCGGAGTAGCCTCGCTCATCATCGCCCTAGCTATCAACAACGGCTTTCGCCAGGACCTGCAAGAGCGCTTAATCGGTTCAACCTCGCACATCAGCCTGCTCCGCATTGCCGACGATGGCATCAAAGACTGGCCGCCTCTGTTAGCGCGTCTCTCGAAACAACCGCACGTAGTCGCCGCCGCACCGGCAATCTTCGAGCAAGTCCTGATCTCCCGCGGCCCCCGCGCGCGCGGCGCAGTCTTAAAAGGAATGATTCCAGTCGACGAACGCCGCATCGGCGACCTGCTGAATTCCATCAAAGAAGGATCCGCGGCAGAACTGGATCCAACAGCAGAGAACGATCAAGAAAATGCACCCCACCAGCCTCCCACCGGCGAATCCCCCGACTCCCTGGCCGAAGTCCGCGCCCGCCAGGCCGCCATGCCGCCCATCATCCTCGGCAAAGACATGGCCGATAACCTCGGCGCAACCGTAGGCTCGATCGTTCTCGTCACCAGTCCCCAGGGCGAACTCACACCTTTCGGCATGGTCCCCAAGTACAGCCGCTTCCGCGTGGTGGGAATTTTCAACTCCGGCTTCTACGATTACGACTCCTCCTGGGCCTTAACGCGTCTCTCCGCCGCGCAACGCCTCTTCGGCCTCGGCGACCTCATCTCTGTCATCGAATTCAAAGTCGATGACATCGATAAAGCCGACGTCATCGCCAGCCAACTCGAAGAGGCCGCCGGCAAAGGCTTCATGACCACAAATTGGAAAGAACAGAACCGCGCCCTGTTTCACGCCCTCAACATGGAGCGTCTTGTCACCTACGTGACCGTCGGCCTGATCGTCTTTGTCGCCGCCCTGAACATCCTGATCTCCCTCATCATGATGGTCATGGAAAAAACCCGCGACATTGCCGTCCTCATGTCGATGGGCACCCGCGTCTCCCAGGTGCGCAACATTTTCATTACACAGGGAGTCATGATCGGCGTGCTCGGCACCGCCATCGGCCTGCTTCTCGGCTATTCCATCTCCTATATCGGCGGCCACTACCACCTAATCTCACTCTCGCCCGAGGTCTATTCCATCGACTACGTCCCCTTCGCCCCACGCCTCAGGGATGGAATCTGGGTAACTGCCGTGGCCGTCGGAGTTTCCTTTATCGCCACCCTATATCCCTCGTGGTCCGCCGGAAGAACTCTGCCTGCCGAAGCCCTTCGTTACGAGTAAACTCAAACCCTGTCATTCTGAGCGAAGGGCGAGCGCCAGCGAGCACGAGTCGAAGAATCCCTCCCTGCCCGCACAACCGCCGGCGTAGCGAGGCGTTCTCACACGGAACTTTGCCCGCGTGACCACCGTACAATGAGTTGGAAGGAAAAGAAGAGGTCTCTCCATGTTCACATTCCTCCTCTGGTGCCTGCTGTTCGTACTCTGCTGGCCGCTGGCGCTGCTGGCCCTGATCGCCTACCCATTCGTCTGGCTGCTCCTGCTCCCATTCCGCATCGTGGGCGTAGCCGTCAAAGGAGTGCTCGATATCGTCTACCTCGCGATCACGCTGCCGTTCCGCCTGCTGGCTGCGCCGTTCCGGATTTAGCGGTCTGACCAGAAGTCTAGCTTTGAAACACGATGCTGTGTATACTTCCCCGCTGAGAAGCCCTCCCCAGCTTTGAGCCTACCTATGCGAAAGCTTTGCTTAGCGTTACTGGTCCTGCGGTGTCCCTTGTTTTTCGGCCAGAGCACCATCTCGGTCGACGCCATCTCCGTGATGCAAGTCTGCGACGATAAGCACCCAGAATTGGGGCCGTGTGCCATCCCACCAAGGGTGATAAGCAAGGTAAACCCCATCTATCCGGAAAGGGCGCGTCAGTCTCGTCAGGAAGGGACTGTCATTTTAGATTTGATCGTACAAAAAGATGGGTCACCTCGCGACATTCATCCGGTCAGCAGCCCAAACGATTTGCTCAGTCAAGCCGCCATCGATGCTGTAAAGGACTGGAGGTTCTTTCCAGGGACCTATCTCGGTGACGCAGCTGACGTTGAGATAAAAGTTCAAGTGAATTTCAAGCTCGAGGCTAAGCCGACTCCACAGCTTCCGAGCATGCCCTCGGCCGAAGCCCGGGCCGATACCGGAAACCTGCACAACGATGCGGATGAGGCGTACAAACGAGAAGATTACCAGACCGCCGTCAACATTTCCCGAATGATCATCGATCAATCCCCTCAAGACGCATATGCATGGAACATGCTGGGAACGGCGCTAATGGCACTCCACGAACTGGATGCCGCCGCCAATGCCTTTTCGAACTCTATCCGCTATTATCCAGCAAGCCCCGTAGCGTACAACAATCTGGGCCTGGTCTACTGGCGACAGCACAAATACGAGGATGCCGCGGCAGAGTTCCGCGAACAGCTAGTGGTCAATCCCGATGATCACTACGCACACAGCAACTTGGGAATGATGCTGCGCGATCAGAAAAAATGTGGCGATGCGATGCCGGAGTTGCAGAAAGGCTTGGCCATCACTCCGAATAAAGCGAACGCGCTCGTCGCACTTGGAGAGTGCGATATTGACCTCGGAAATCGCGCCAAAGGAATTTCGGAGCTTGAACAAGCCATAAGCTCGTCGTCCTCGGCTGGCACTTGGAACAGCGCCGCCTATGCACTCGCGGAGCGTAACATCGAACTTGATCTGGCCGAAAAATGGTCCGATACGTCGCTCACTATGGAATCCGCGCGCCTGAATGGTATTTCTTTGGATCACTTGAGTGCAGTTCAATTAAACCTCGTAACCTCGATCGCAGCCTATTGGGACACACGCGGCTGGATCTACTTTCTGCAGGGGGACACGGCCAGGGCGGAGTCCTACATTGAAGCATCCTGGCGTCTCTATCCCTCAACTGCGGTCGGTGATCATCTAGCGCAGATTTATGAAAAGACAGGCCGTCGCGAAGAGGCGATTCGCACGGATGCCATGGCTGTAGCTGCGGCTGACCTGAACACGCGATACAAACCCAAAGACGAAGATTTGGAAGATGCGAGACAAAGGCTCAAAAAACTTGGCGCCAACCTGGACGCTTCGGTGGATCGCGCTCGAACCGAGTTAACAGAAATGCGGACAATCTCGGTTCCAAATTCCTCGAAAGCGACTGGGGAGGCCGATTTTCTCTTCTGCATCAGCAGCGATAAGGCCGAAGCAAAACGCATCACCGGAGATGCTTCCCTTGATCCATTCACAAGCACGTTGCAGAACGCGAAATTCCCCGTCACTTTTCCGCACAACGTTTCCGTAGAGATTCCTCTTCGGGGAACTCTCACCTGCAAGTCTGCCAGCGAATCTTGCAGGCTTGCGCTTTTCCGGTCGGATACGGCCGTTGATCTGGCCAGGGTTGAAGCTGGCACAAGTGTTCCAGTAAGAAAGAACACCTCAAAAGACCCGCACATCTATGAAAATTTAACTTTAGGTATGCGCATCAGCTTGCCGGACGACTGGAAGGTGATAAAGGAGCAGCCCGGAAGCTTCAGCCAGGGTTACAGCGTGATGTTTGGTAAGACGGGATCCATGGCAGCATTTGCGTTGGCACGCGAGCACATGGAGAGTACTCCAGAGTTATATGCGAAGATGCTGGAAAAAGGTCTCGGCATGGAAGCACAATTTCAGCGCACTGGCGAGGAGACTGTTAAGCGCGACGGTCTGTCCGGTACGCGATGGACGGCGATTATGACGAAGAATGATGTTAGTTATTCTTTCGTAACAGAATTTTTCACCGTTGGCGACGACCATTATCGCCTTACCGCTTACGCTCCAAAGGAAGTCTACGATCGCTACGCCGAGACCTTCGCCAACATGATGCACTCCGTCACGTTTCCCATGTTGCATACCGACCCGAAACTATTGGAGGGCTTGAATCAATAGGCTGCGCATGGCTAGATACCCCCGTCCTAACTCTCCATCACCTTCAACCCCTCACTCACCACCAGCCGCGCCTCCGTAGCCCGCTGCACATCTTCCGCCGTCAGCCCCGGAGCCACTTCCTCCAGCACCAGCCCGCGCTTGGTCACACGCATGTAAGCCATTTCGGTCACAATCGTATCCACCACTCCTACGCCGGTCAGCGGCAGCGTGCACTTCTTCAAAATCTTCGGAGCCCCTTCCCGCGTAGTGTGCTCCATCGCAACTACTACACGCCGCGCGCCAGCAACCAGATCCATCGCGCCGCCCATGCCCTTCACCATTTTTCCCGGGATCATCCAGTTCGCCAGGTTTCCCTCTTCATCCACTTCCATCGCTCCTAGCACGCTCAAATCCACATGCCCGCCGCGGATCATGGCAAACGAATCGGCGCTGGAAAAATAACTCGTGCCCGCCATCTCGCTCACCGTCTCCTTGCCCGCATTGATCAAGTCCGCGTCCTCCTGCCCCTCGATCGGATAAGGCCCAATCCCCAGCATCCCATTCTCCGACTGCAGAATCACTTCCATCCCCGCCGGAACATAATTCGAAATCAGCGTAGGCATGCCGATCCCAAGGTTCACATAAAACCCATCGCGCAACTCCCGCGCAATACGCTTCACAATCCGCTCGCGTTTCTCAACGTCTTTTCCCGGTTTATTCAACACTTTTTCCATATGTCATCCTGAGCGAAGGTTTTGCGAGCGAAGCGAATAAAACCGCAGTCGAGGGACCCCTTGCACTACTTGTCAACCCAGGCCCATGGAGGAATTCTCCGACTGCCCCAACTCAACCCGCCTTCCTCACCGTCCTCTTCTCAATCCTCCGCTCATACAACCCACCCTGAAAAATTCTCTTCACATAAACCGACGGCGTATGGATCGCATCTCCATTCAACTCGCCGGCGTCGACAAGATTCTCAACTTCAGCAATCGTCACCTTCGCCGCCGTCGCCATCATCGGATTAAAATTCCGCGCCGTCTTCCGATAAACCAGATTCCCCATGCGATCGCCCTTCCACGCTCGCACAAACGCAAAGTCGGCCTTCAGCCAGCGTTCCATCACATACATGCGGCCGTCGAACTCTCGCGTCTCTTTGCCATCGGCAACCATCGTTCCCACGCCCGTAGGAGTAAAAAACGCCGGAATCCCAGCGCCGCCGGCCCGAATCCGCTCCGAAAATGTTCCCTGCGGCACCAAATCAAGCTGTACCTGTCCCGAAAGCACCATCGACTCCAGCAACTTGTTCTCGCCGACATAAGTCCCAATATGCCGCCGAATCTGCCCCGCCGCCAGCAGCAAGCCGATGCCCTGTCCATCGATGCCGGCATTGTTGCTGATCGTCGTAAGATTCTTCGATCCCTTCTTCACCAGAGCTCGAATCAGATTTTCCGGATTCCCGCACAACCCGAATCCGCCGAACATGATCGACGACCCATCGACCACATCGCGAATCGCCTCCTCCGCGTTGGCCACAACTTTGTTCATAGCGTCCGCATTCTAAATGAAATTCACCCCAGAGACACAGAGTCAGAGAGAAACCAGAACACAGAAAATTATGAAGCTTTTCTCTGTGTCTCTGTGACTCTGTGGTAAGTCACCCTTTACCCGTCTTCTTCAACCCATGCGCCAACTCAAACTCCTCCGCCAGCGCCCGCGTAGTCAGATTCTCCCGAATATGCGCAATCCGCTGCTCCACCTTAAATAGCGCGTCCCACAAATTATTCCGGTTAGAAATCGCAATATCCCGCCACATCGAATACGGACTCGCCGAAATCCGCGTCATCTCCCGCAAGGCCCGTCCTCCCGCCGGCAACAGAGGAGCCTCTTCGCCAAACTCCTCCACCAGAGCCGCCGCCAGCGCGGTCGAAATCATCTGCGGCACATGGCTGATCCAAGCGCACAATCGATCGTGATCCTCCGGAGCTAGCATTGCCACCCGCGCCCCAATCTGATCGATCCAGCCAATAAATTCAGCGAAAAGTTCCTGATGCAGATTCTGCCCGCGCAACGGAGTCAGAAACCAGACTGCGCCTTTGAACAAATCAGCATCGGCAAACTCCACGCCGCTGTGCTCCTTCCCAGCCATGGGATGTCCAGCTAAAAATCTCTTCGGAGCGTTCTTCCCAAATACATCCACTGCCCGCTGCGTAACAGCAACTTTCGTGCTCCCAACGTCGGTAAGCAAAGTAGAAGCCGGTAATGCTGGCCCCAACCGCCCCATCAGATCGACAATCGCCAAGACCGGGGTAGCAAGCACCACCAACTGACTCCCACGCACCGCATCCCCAGGCTCGCTGAACCCGTTGTCGATCGCGCCGCACATTTTCGCGCGCTTTAAGATAGCTTCGCGGTCGCACCCGACAATCCGCCCGGCAAACTTCCGCTTCCGCAGCGCCAGCGCAAACGACCCGCCAATCAGCCCGGTTCCGATGATCGTGATCTGCCGAATAGGCATAAAAAATTGAGTAATTGCGAAATTTAGAAATTGAGTAATTTGAAAACAACAAAATACGCTGTGCGTTTCAATTACACAATTACCAAATTCCCCAATTACTCAATCACGCGATAGTCCTTCCCACCGCCGGCGCAATCATCCTCAACTCATCCATCAACTTCGCGAATTGCTCCGGAAACAACGACTGCGCCCCATCCGACCACGCCTTTTCTGGCGTGCAATGCACTTCAATCAGCAGCGCATCCGCTCCCGCCGCCACGGCCGCCCGCGCCATGGGTGAAACTTTGTCCCGTCGTCCCGTTCCATGCGACGGATCGGCCGTCATTGGCAAATGCGAAAGCTTGTGAATGATCGGAATCGCCGAAATATCCATCGTGTTCCGCGTATAAGTCTCAAAAGTTCGGATCCCGCGCTCGCACAGAATCACCTCATAATTCCCGCCCGCCATAATGTATTCCGCGGATAACAGCAACTCCTCCAGCGTCGCCGCGATCCCGCGCTTCAACAGCACCGGTTTGCGTATCTTCCCCAACTCGCGCAGCAAATTAAAATTCTGCATATTGCGCGCACCCACTTGCAGAATATCGACAGAGGGCGTCATCAGCGGAATCTGCGAAATCTCCATCACCTCGCTAACCACCAGCAACCCAAACTTATCGCCCGCTTCGCGCAGTAGCTTCAGCGCATCTTCACCGTGCCCCTGGAAAGAATAAGGAGAACTCCGCGGCTTGAAAGCGCCACCGCGCAATCCGCGCGCCCCGGCCTTGGCGACGGCCTCCGCCGTAGCAAAAAGCTGCTCGCGCGACTCTACCGAGCAAGGTCCGGCCATTACCACGACAGCATTTCCACCGATCTCAACCCCATTGCCGACCTTGACGACCGTCCCTTCAGGTCGAAAACTCTTCCCCGCCAACTTATACGGCGACGAGATACGGTGCACCTCCTGCACGCCGGGAAGCAACTCGAGGTTGCGAATGTCGAAATCGATCACCGCACCCACCGCACCCAGCACAGTCTGCCGCGCTCCGGTCGAGCGGTGCACCTCAAATCCCATCTTCACCAGATGATCGATCACCTGCTGAATCTGTTCGTCATTCGCTACGTCTTGCATGGCCACAATCATAAAAATCTCTCTCGCCACGAGCTGCGAGCCACTCTTGTCGATACATGGGATTTCCTCGAAGCCCGTAGCTCGCGGTCCTCAGTCATTCACATCCGACTCCAACTCCGTCTCCTCCGCAGCCGGAGCCGCAACCGGCCCAATTCCTTCCTTCTGAATATTCCGCATCACGTCCATAATCCGCTCATAAATTCGAACCATCTCTCGCCCCGGCAGCGGACCCCGGTTCAATCGCTGCACGTTCTCAAATACAATCCGCTCACGATCAGGCTCATAAATAGGCAAATTTGTATTTTTCTTCAGCGCCCCAATCTCGACCGCAGCCCGCGCCCGCTCGCCCAGCAGCGCGACCAACTGCCGGTCCAGCTCATCAATCCTCCGTCGCCAATCTTCAATGTCCATGCGCTTTTCTAAAGACAAGTCTCGACTTTGTTATCCCGAGGCGGGTGCCCCATCCTAATCTCGACGTTCTTTGTCGAGATTAGGGTGGGGATTTTGACGTCCCTTCCCTCAAACCGAAACCTGACTCCGAGCCCCAGTCAGCTTCCCAACGAACTCTCCAACCGCTTCCGCCTCCCGCCCGCGAGTCTTCTCAATGTTTCCACAATCGCACTACCGACAACCACAGCATCCGCAAACTCCCCAACCTCCGAAAACTGCTCCGCATTCGCAATCCCGAACCCAACAGCAATGGGGAGTTTAGCAACACGCCGCAACCGCCGCACAAGTTTCTGCGCATCCTCGGCCAACTGCTGTCGCGCACCAGTCACACCAGTGCGAGAAACGGCATAAACAAATCCCCGCGAAGCCTCCGCAATCCGCTTCAACCGCGCATCCGGGCTGGTCGGCGCCGCCAGAAAAATCGGCGACAGATCACAAGCCTTCATCACCCGCAAATATTCCGCCGCCTCTTCCACCGGCAAATCCGTAACCAGCACGCCATCAACTCCTGCATGACGCGCCACCGAGCAAAACTTCTCCATCCCCATACTAAGAATCGGATTCAAATACGAAAACACCACCAACCCGGTCGACTGCGCTCGCTCCCGGATCTCCGCCGCCAAAGTGAGCACCTGCGCCAACGAAGTTCCATTCTTCAGCGCCCGCTCGCTAGCCCGCTGAATCACCGGACCATCCGCCACCGGATCGCTGAACGGCACCCCCAACTCAATCACATCCGCCCCAGCCTCAATCGCAGCCAGCACGATCTCGCGCGTGGTCGTGAGATCCGGATCGCCGCACGTCACATACGCGACCAGCCCAGGCTTGTTGTAAAAAGTCAACGGCATTCGGATTTCTAATTGCAGACTTTATTAAACCTTGTCATCCTGAGCGAACATTTTGCTTCGCGAATGCGAAGCAAAACCGAAGTCGAAGGATCCCCTTTCCCTCCTCCGCCACCTGCGGCGCAAACAGGCATTCCAATCAAAGACGCCGCGCGCTTGGACCGCCGCTCAATCGATCTTCAAGTTCTCCCGCAAAATCCCCACATCCTTATCCCCGCGCCCCGAAATATTCACAATCACCACATCCGACTTCTTCATCTTAGGCGCGCGCTTCACCACCTCCGCCACAGCATGAGCCGACTCCAGCGCCGGAATAATTCCCTCCGTGCGCGCCAGCAAAGTAGTAGCCTCCAGCGCCTCCGCATCCGACGCTGGCACATACTCCGCCCGCCCCGCGTCCCGCAACGCCGCGTGCTCCGGCCCAATCGAGGGATAATCCAGCCCCGCCGAAACCGAATGCGTAGTCGCAATCTGCCCCGCCGCGTCCTGCAACACGTAAGAATAAGTTCCCTGCAAAACTCCCGGCGACCCTCCGCGAAACCGCGCCGCATGTTCTCCCAAAGCCGCGCCGCGTCCGCCGGCCTCAACCCCAATCAGCCGAACTTTCTTATCTTTAATAAACTCGTAAAACACTCCAATTGCATTCGACCCGCCGCCCACGCAGGCAATCACCGCAGCCGGCAGCTTGCCCTCAGCCTTCAATATCTGCGCCCGCGCCTCGCGCCCAATCACGCGATGAAAATCCCGCACCATCGTCGGATACGGATGCGCCCCCAGCACGCTCCCCAACAAATAATGAGTCGTGCGCACATTCGTCACCCAATCGCGCATCGCCTCATTGATCGCATCCTTCAGCGTGCGCGACCCGGATTCGACTCCGCGCACCTCTGCGCCGAGCAACTTCATGCGGAACACATTCAACTCCTGCCGCCGCATGTCCTCGGTGCCCATGTACACGACGCAGTCAAATCCAAACAGCGCACACACCGTAGCAGTAGCCACGCCATGCTGCCCCGCGCCAGTCTCGGCAATCACGCGCCGCTTGCCCATGCGCTCAACCAGCAACGCCTGCCCCAAACAGTTATTGATCTTGTGCGCGCCGGTATGCAGCAAATCCTCGCGCTTCAAATAAATCTTCGCCCCGCCCAACTTCTCCGTAAGCCGCCGCGCAAAACCCAACGGCGTAGGACGCCCGGCATAACTCCGCAACAACAAATCCAACCGCGCCTGAAATTTCTTATCCCGCCGAGCCTTCTCATACTCGTATTCCAGTTCCTCGAGCGCCGCCATCAAAGTCTCCGGCACATACCGCCCGCCATAAACCCCAAACCGCCCAGGCTGATTGTGCACAGACGAAACCCGAGGGTGCCCCATCCTAAGCTCGCCCTCTTTTGGCGAGATTCGAGCCTGCCCTGAGCGAGCAGAGCGAGCCGAAGGGGTGGGGACTTTGACTTTCGTAGTTCGAGCAACCGTAGCCATAACTCTAAGTGAACCTTTGCCGGCGCGAAGCGGCGGTGAGGAACCCCCTGTTCCTACCCCCCATAAGCTCACGCAATCCGCCGATCCATCTCCCGCACCGCCTGCACAAACGCCCGCACCTTCTCCGGATCTTTCTTCCCCGGTCGCGCCTCGACTCCCGAGACGACGTCCACTCCCCAAGGGTGCAGAATCTGCATCGCCTCTTCGACATTGGATGGCGTTAGTCCACCAGCCACAACGAGTTTGAGACCGCCTCGCCGAATTCCTTCCGCGATCGGCGCAACCTTGAACCAGTCGAAAGCTTTCCCTGTCCCGCCCGGACTTTGAGATCCGCCCGAGTCAAGAACGAAAGCATCGAAAATCTCAGTTAAGATCGGTGGACATGACGCAGCGCGATCTCGAAAACGCGTAAGACTCTCTGTTAGGGCAGACAAATCCACGCCCGCATCTACCATGCGCGCAATCGACATCGCGATAAGAAGTCTGGGCGGCTTGCGGAAGACACCTCGCCCCGTCGCCCACCCGCCTTCCGACCGAACACCCGGCTCAAATGAGAAATACTGCTGCATCGCAGTCAGCCCAGCAGACAACATCGCCCTGGCCGGGTCCGGGCCCGACTCATCTACAAACACTCCCACCTTCTCCACCCCCTCCGGCAACTTCGAACAAATCTCCCGCGCCGTCTCCACGCTCACGCACCGCGGACTCTTCTCATAAAACACAAACCCCACCGCATCCGCCCCGGCCTCCACCGCAACCAGCGCATCCTCCACATTCGTCATCCCGCAAATCTTCACCCAAGTCATTTCAACCCTGCCATCCCGAGGAAGAAGTTGCCTCGCCCGGCGAAGCAACTTCGCAGTCGAAGAGTCTGCCCTGAGCTTGCCGGAGGGACCCTCTTGCAACCTCGCAGCATCATCCGACCTGAAAAAGGAATCCTCACCGCGAACTCGGCGCCCGCAACTCAGAACTCAGCAACTCCCGCAACATCTCCCCCGGCCGCTCCGCCCTCATCAACGACTCGCCAATCAAACACGCCTGATACCCAGCCGCCCGCAGCCGCGCAATATCCTCCGCCGATCGAATCCCGCTCTCCGCCACGCGCACCACGTGCGACGGAAGCTTCTCCGCCAACCGGAAAGCCGTCTCCGGATCCACCTTGAACGTCCGCAAATCGCGCGTATTCACTCCAATCAAATCGCAACCCGCATCCAGCGCGCGTTGCAGCTCGTCCTCATCATGCACTTCACACAAAACATCCAACCCACGCGAACGAGCGCCCCGCGCCAGCCGCGTCAATTCGTCAGAACTCAAAGCCGCCACAATCAACAAAACCGCATCCGCCGAATTCGCCCGCGCCTCAACCATCTGAAATTCGTCCACAATAAAATCCTTCCGCAGACAAGGAATCCCCGCTGCAGCCGAAGCCTTCCGCAGATTCTCCAAAGATCCCTGAAAGAACTCATCATCCGTCAGCACCGAAAGCGCCGCCGCTCCCGCGCCCTCGAGCTCGCGCGCCAACTCCTCAACGCAAAAATCCCCCCGAATCAATCCCTTCGAAGGCGAAGCCTTCTTCAACTCAGCAATCACCGCCACGCCATTCCGGCTCTTCTCCATCAGCGCCCGCCGAAACCCGCGCGGAACGTGCCTTTCCGCCCGCTGCTCCAGCTCGCGCAAGTCCGCAGCCCGCTTCGCAGCCGCAACCTTTACACGCGTAGCGCCAACAATTTGATCCAGAGAAACAGGCATACCAAGTGCCTGAATTATACGGGAAGGACCGATTTGACCGTGTCAAAGCCGTTACTGGCAAATGCTTTCAAGCTGCTTGTATGGCTTCTCCTCGTGCGGCGGATCCTTAATCTGCTTCACCATCATCCACTGATCGAGCAGCGTCCCGGCATCGTGCATCCCAACATCGGGATCTTCTGCGTACGCCGGATCGCTCTCCGCCTCTTCCAGCGTCACCAGCTTGAATCCTTTGTTCTTCAGCAAATCCAGCGCGTCGGGCAGAATCGTGCTGCTGTAAGCGCCCAGATGCATCAGCAGCACATAATTAATGTCGCGCCCATAAATCAGCTTCGCCTGCTCTCTGCCTAAATCAAGAAACTCCGAAGCTGTACTCAAATAGCTCGAGTGCAACCACTCAATCGCCTTCGCATCGTTCTTCGCCTTGCAGCGCGCATAAGCGAAATTCCACAAGTAGTCCTCCCAGTCGAGCGTCACCTGCGCGATCCGATACTTATGCGCCGATAAGAAAGCCCGCACGGCCCGCCGTTTTTCCACCGTGTCGCCCTCATGCAAATACGGATACCGCAACCAATGCCAGTTATCCTTCGCGCCATCCTTAAGCAACTCCAGCACCGGCTCGTTCTCCTCGATATCCCGCTCAAACGCCTCCGCCGAGTTCTTCTCCAAATCCATGTGCGAATACGTATGATTTCCCACCGGCTCTTGCGCCGCCCACAACTTCAGCGCCTCCGCGGCGTCATCATTTCCTTCCAGCCGTATCGCATTGACGAATCCATACACCGGTGGCACATGGTGTTTTCTCAAAATCTCCAGCACTTTTCGGGCAGTCTCCACTCGCGTCACGCCCGGCGGCAGCTCTCCGTTCAGAGGCAGGTCATCCATCGTGATGGCTAGCTTCTGGCCGAAAGAAAGAAGGCAGGAAAGGAATGTAAAACTGACAACGAAGAGAGGAATGCGGAAGGAACACCGGCACGAAACACCGAGCGAGGATTTCATGCTCAGAAGTTTACTTGAAACCGAATGCAGGAGATTTGGAAGCCAGCCCCTGCGAAAACTCCGGGTACTCCGTGGTTGCTAGGCGTCAGCCGGAGGTCGCACGCCTGCTCGGGAAAGTGAAAGTATGAATCAGGAGAAATCAGGGAAGAGAATGTTGCTTGGTGCCATCGAAGGGACTCGAACCCCCACACCGTTGCCGGTACATGGACCTGAACCATGCGCGTCTGCCAATTCCGCCACGATGGCAATTCTGGACTGCAATGCAGCGGCGGCCCCAAGGCCGCCGAGTCAGGGAGATCAACATCTCTATTTTACAGCCCCGTCACCACCTGTCAAACCACACGATTCCCTCAATGCCCAAGTGAATCGGCTCTCATTTTTTCCCGTGGATGGTGTGTTGAAGATTTGAGGTGTTGAACACTTGAGCCGAAGCCCGACAATTCGTAGCCACATCCACCTACTGCCGAGAACACCGCCGTATGCCAGCGCTTCGCTTATCTCTTGAGCTTCAATGGACTCGCATGCCTTGGCTCGTAAACGCCAATTTTTCCGCCCCCTGGAAGCGTGAACGTGGCAAGCTTTCCCCATCGCTGTTCGCTCAAATCCGAAACCTTCACGTTTTTCGATTCGAGATCCTTCAATGTAGCTGCAATGTCATCACACATCAGAAAAAGCTCGTGCCGGTCGTTCTTCTCTGAATCATGAAACGCAACTTCCATTGGCGGCATGGCGAAGATCAACCACCCCCCGCCGGCATCTACCGAATCGAATTTAAGCACATCGCGAAAAAAGGCCCGGTCAGCTTCCGGAGCTTTCGTGTGAATAACAACATGTGTCCCGTTGATCATTCGTGGCCTCCGGTTTCCGGTAAGTTGTTAAAGTAAGCCCGCCACCGAACGCGAAAGCCGAAGCCCCTGAGCCTGAGCTACCCCAGCTTCGCCGTCATCGAGATCTTCGCATTCAGCACCTTCGATACCGGACACCCCTTCTCCGCCGCTTCCGCATACTTCTGGAACGTAGCCGCATCCGCGCCCGGCACCTTGCCCACCACATCGAGATGGCTCGACGTAATCGTCCATCCCGAATCCAGCTTCTCCAGCTTCAATGTCACATTGGTGCTGATGCTCTCCGGCTTCAGGTTCGCGCCCTCAAGCTGCGCCGAAAGCGCCATCGAAAAACAAGCCGCATGCGCCGCCGCAATCAACTCCTCCGGATTCGTCCCCGGCCCGTTCTCAAACCGTGAAACAAACGAATACTGCGTATCCTTCAACACTCCACCCGGAGCCGATATCGTCCCCTTGCCATCCTTCAACCCACCCTTCCAAACCGCGCTAGCCTTGCGATCCATACGTTCTCCTTGCCATGACGAAAGATAAAATCCTCAGCCATTGTAGATGGGATCTTGGAGGGATAGGGTGCACTTGTTAGAAGTGAATTCTTGATGAGGCAGGGGCCATTCGAAGATATCGCGCAGCGACGGAATCTGAAAGCCCACCACAGCATTGGTGGGAGGCACAGAGTAGGAGGGTATAGAGTCCCGAAGGAACGGCACCGGCTCTCGCCAATGAATTGGATCGCGTGCTTCGAACGCGCTCGCTAGTAAAAATCCGAACAACTCAAATAAAACCCGCATCGCGGACAACTCAACTTGCACCGGCTCTCCTTCAACTCCGACGAACAATTCGGACAGAATCGTTCGCATCCTTTCGCTGGCCGTTCCGCACTTGTTTTCTCCTCCGCCTTCCGCTCGCCGACGTTCATTCGCACACCGTATTCCAATTCCGCATGGCGCACAAGTATGAAACTCAACGCCCTCAGATCGAGGCGCGCTACGACCATTCGTGATGGTCGCGACCGTCGCTCCGGGGCGTACGATCTCGTTAAATGCCAAGAATCTCCACAGAAGCGGCCATAGGATTTTCTCTCGAAATTGCCGTCATCTTCCTTCACCGACTGCACCTCCGCGATCCGCGCATTGTCTTCAGTGTTTTTGAGCTGGGAGTCCTCCTGATCGCCGACCGCATCGCCCGGGGCGAATGGGCCGAAACCATTTTTCATCCCGAGAGGCGTCGTAAGAAAAGAGTCCGCATTGGAATCGCCGCGGCAATTGTCTTCGCATTCTTCGGCTGGTGGGTCGTTCGATTGCCCGCTGAAGCAAAGGAAATCCCCATATTTGGAAAAGAGGCTGAGCAAACTCTGCCTGCATCGCCCACCCCCAAACCAAACCCGGCCCATCCGTGCCGGCTGCGCAAAACGCGGCCCGGGAAGCCGATTCACACAACCGGCAGGGGCCCTGTCCGCGCAAGAATGGTCCGCGCAAGAATGGCCCGCGAAAAAATCCCTGGCGTCGAGCAGAACAAGTCTCCGGAAAGGGAATCCGCCAATCAGCTCAGCTTTCCATGAATCGCCAATTGCGCCAATTCCAATTTGCGCAAAATTTTTCTCTTTCCACAGCCGCTTGGAGTACAATCAACCTGCAACTGTAGAGCGCCACTCGCTCTGGCCAGCGACGCCGCCGCTCTTGGCCTTCCCCCAGGAGGTAGTAGATGTACCGGCCTTATTCCAGCACCTTGGCGGACTCGCGTCCGTTCTTGGACGTGCAGTCTGTTCTTCGTAATCTCGCTCAGGACTTCGTCACCGCTTTCAATACCGGCAACTACGATCAAGCCGCTGCCCTGTACGCAGCCGATGGCGCGTTCATGGCTCCGCACCATGAACCCGCTTACGGCCCCAAAGCCGTTGAGAAGCAGCTCCGCCAATTCGGCGACGCTGGCTATCAAGATCTTCGTCTCGAAACCGTCCGCGTTGAAGTTTCCGGCGACATCGCCGTAGAGATCGGGCGCTACAGCGTAGCCATAACTCAACCCGATGGCACGATCCTAGCTGATCGCGGCAAGTATCTGAAAAACTGGCGCAGGCTCGGTGCCTGGCTAATCATCGCCGACTGCTGGAGCAGCAACCTCCCCCGCCTGCAATAAACTTGCAAGTTGTTCTTCGTTGCCGCTGACGCAACGTGCGCTGAGGCAACGTGGAAGAGCGGTGCTTCAGAGGCGCGTCCCGCGTTTTCAAAGGGAGCGGGACTTCAGTTCCTGCGGGCTCAATGCGCCGCCCCGCCGATGACCGAACTCTGACTCGCCCCTACCACCCCGGCCACACTCCCAGCCGCCAAAAACTCCCCGAAGGCTGAAGCATAAGGCAATTGAAACGGCGCATACGCCGCCACTCCATTCGTAGTCGATGAATAACCCAAATCCAGCGTCAACAAAATATCCCCTGCCGGATAACTCGGCGCCGTCCCGTTATTCGGCCCATTCGTATAAACCTCCATAGTCTGCACGCACACGCGACTCCCCGAACTCACGCCCGCCTTGCACAACTGCACCAGAAACGGCATCAACCCCGGAAACCCGCCAATGCAGTAAGTCGATCCCGCCGGCAAAGCCGCCAACGGTCCCGTCAATCCCGCAGCGCAATCCATCGCAGTCGACCCCGTCAAAGTCTGCAGCAAACATCCCATCGGACGCCCCGCCGCATTCGTAGTAAACCGCGAACAGTTATAAGCCCAATCCCCCGACGTGCATCCTGAAGCCGGATTGATCGGCGACGTGCAGTTATTCGCGCCCTCACCCTCCAAATTCAAAACATCATTCACCTGATACCCATTCGTCCCCAGCATGTTGAAGTTGTAATCGTGCGCCAGCTGTGCCTCCTGATCCGCATAGTTACAATCCGCCAGCGACCCCGCACAGTTCATATCGGTATCCAAGTTCATAGTCGCCCCGAGCGAAGCAACGTAAGCATCCAGCTTTTTCACCCAACTCAAATACTCCGCCCGCTGTTGCCCCGCCGTCGATCCATAATTCGGCCACAACCCCGACTCAATCCCCAACGGCGACAACTCCCCTCCCGCCGGCGACCCGACCCGCACATATCCTACCCGCCCGTTGTAATGCGCAATCGCCGTCGCAACCACCTGCAAAGCCCAATTCCGCAGCGGCAACTCCGAAGGCACCGGCTCCGACTCATACAACTCCGTCAAAGTGCAAGCACCCAGGTTCGCCGAGTTGATCGCAATCGAATTACTCCCATTCGCCGTATAGCAATTCGCCCCCGACCCTCCGCACATATAATTCGGACCGCAAAATCCATCCTGCAAAGGCGCATGCGCCCCAATCTTCACCCATACCACGGCTCCATCCGTAACCGGCCCCGCTCCCGAAAAGTTCGCGGCCGTCCCACCAGTAGTGCAAGTATTGTCGTACCCCGATCCGCTCCAGCACCCGGCCTGCAACTGCCAATAATTCCCCGACTGCAAAATGTACTCACCCGGCAGATAAGCCGTGTTCTGCAAGTAAGCCAGATACGAAGCATCCGCCTGCGCCTGCGACCAGACACAAGCCGGCGTCCAGGAATTCGTCCCACCCTCCGTAGCCGGAGCCAGTAACAAATTCGTAGGATAAGCATTCACCACCGCATCGAGCGTAGTAAAACTGATCGAAGGCGAACAAGCCCCAGTTCCCGACTCCGTATCCAAATACAAAACGCTCCCACCCGAATTCCCCAACCCGACAATCACCGTCTGCCCGCTCAGCAACATATTCTTCTGCGCCAACACCGCCTGATAAGCCGCGCTGTTAGTCCCCGAAGGCTGCGGCGCCTGCACCGCAAAGATTCTCTGCGGAAGCGGCGCGAGGGATGAAGACGAACTCTGCCCAAACCCCACCGTCGCAGCCGCAACCGTAACCAGCAACAACCCACCAGCCCGAGCAAACACCCGCACTCGATCCATCACCATCCAAAGCCGCCACCAGCAACCTTTCACCACCGCAACCCAATTCAAGCTCTTCATAAAATCACCTCATCGAACAGCAAAATAAAAAATCGCGGCCGAAGCCGCGACGCTTGCACCACAACGTTTTTCACTCCGCGCAATGCTGGTGCCCACCACCGCGATCTTCTGTCATCCGAACCGCCGCGAAGCAGCGAGGAACCTGCTCTCCACCACGCAACAACTCCCAAGCCTCCCGATACTCCCGGTAAAGCTGCTTCCCACCTCGAGGCCGCAAATGCAAAGTGCAATTCTTCGCGCCAATCACCTCATACGGAATGATGAACCACAAATCAATCGGGATCAGCAGCACCGCAAAATAATCCACCGTCCCCGGCGCATACATCTTCCGCTGCGGACCCATCACATTCAGGCTGTACTCCTCCTGCCGCCGCTTATAAATCGTCGACTTCACCTGCACCCGCTGCAACCGCCCCAACCGGTCCACCCCTACGTCATAAACCCCAGTCTGCCCAAACGGACGCAGCACCTTCATCCCCAACCCCGCCGCAATCATCAAGAAATACAACTCCGCCCACTCTCCGCGTTCCTTGCAATCCTTCAACTTCCCACCAGCCAACCGATCAGCCTTCCACCCCATACCCCAAACTCTCCCGGCGCCAAAAATAAAATCGCGGCCCATGAAAAGGCCGCGATCCCAACAAAATTCCGTTATTTTTACGCTATACGTCTATTGTATCTATCTGCATAGGCTAAAAGGGACACAATAGCCAAAAATATTTCTCCTTTATCTTGAGCACGATAGCCCAGATTTATATCGTGTCACCCCCTTGACACAAAATCCCGCAATATTCAGAAAAGTGGCGCCTAGCTCGAGCCCTCAAAACCCCCGATTTTGGGTGGCGCAGCGCTTCAGCGCTGCAATAACTGACCTACTTTCAACCTCCGCGTCATGATGCCGCAACCGCGTATAATTTGAGCGCCAGCACTCGACCGTACCGCTCAAAGTCGCGGTCGGTTGTAAGAATGTGCCACTCCCGCCGCTGCGCCACCGCACAGATCAGGAAATCAATGGCCGACCCTGCGATTCCCCGCGCGCGGCACAGGTTGTGCATGCGCGCCGCTTCTTCATAGTCCGCAATCTCGATGCCCGGTTCATCAAAAGCCCTCAAGTAATTCCGCAACTTGTGAAACCGCTCCTCCTCGCGAATGCCCGAGAGTAGTTCCTGCCGGATCGCGCCCATCATCTGCGCCCGCCCCTCCTCGATCAACTCTTCCAGCGCTCGGGTTAGAACTCGCTCGCGAGCATTCAAGTCAGAGCGCTTGCGCCGCAGCGCCAATGACCACACCGGAGTGTCCACCAGAACGGTCATGAACGCGTCTTACTCCCGCGTCCGCCCCGTTCCGCTTTGTAGTCGTAGCCCGGATCGAATTCAAAACTGCCAAACGCTTCCAGGATGCGGACCTGCTTGCGCCGCTTGATGTACTCGCCCAGGGCCGCCGTGACCGCCTCCTTCTTGGTCTTGTGCCCCCCTGCGCGCCGCGCCTCCTCGATCAGTGCATCGTCCAAAGCCAGATTGGTAGCCATGTGTAAAGTCTTACACACGGCATTGTGTAAGTCAACCTGATACCAACCCCTTCATCACATGACCGCCAGCCACTCCCTGGTCTAGCTGCACCCGCTCGTACTCCCACAACTCCCGCAGCGATAACACGAACCATTCCGCGTCATGATGCTGCCGCAGAAGCTGCAAGTGGGAGCGTCGCCCAGATCGACGATGCCCGCCAGCGCATCCGCCGCGTGGATGGAACCGGCTCCCGGCATCCGGCTGCCGGCTTCCGGAGACCGGACGCCGGACGCCGCGCCATTCAATTCGCCGATCTCGCTGGTTTGCGGAACCGCCGACACCTTCGGCCGGAAATTCTCAAACAGCATCTGCTGCTGGCCGGTCAGAAAGCGCATCTGCAGCCAGCGGAAGATGTAGTCCATGATCGACTTGGCATAGCCGATATCTGGGTTGCCGCTCCAGCCGCTGGGCTCAAAGCGCGTGTGCGCGAATTTTTCGCAGAACACTTTGAGCGGCACGCCGTGTTGCAGGGCAAGCGAGACTGCCAGCGCAAAGCTGTCCATCAGGCCCGAGACCGTCGAGCCTTCTTTCGCCATCTTGACGAACAACTCTCCCGGCTCGCCGTTGGGATAAAGTCCGACGGTCACGTATCCTTCGTGGCCTCCAACGTTGAACTTGTGCGTGATCGATGCGCGCTCTTCCTGCAGCTTGTGCCGCACCGCGCGCGGCGGCGCATGCAGGTCTTCTTCTTCAGCCTGTGTGGGGCGGCCGCCCTCGGCCGCCTGCTTCCCCGATAAAGCCGTCTTCGTTCCAGCAGCCGACAAAGGCTGCGCCTTCTTGCATCCATCGCGATAAATCGCCACAGCCTTCAGACCCAACTTCCAAGCCTGAAGATAAGCATCCATGATGTCTTCGACCGAAGCGTTCTCAGGAAGATTGACCGTCTTCGAAATGGCTCCAGAGATAAACGGCTGCGCAGCCGCCATCATCCGCAGATGCCCCATGTAAGCAATTGACCGCGTACCCTTCGCCGGCTTGAACGAACAATCAAACACAGCAAGATGTTCGTCCTTAACATGCGGCGCCCCTTCGATCGTGCCAGTAGCATCGATGTAAGAAACGATCGCATCCGTCTGCTCATGCGTGTACCCTAACTTGAACAAAGCCGAAGGCACCGTCTGATTCACAATCTTGATCATCCCTCCGCCAACCAGCTTCTTGAATTTCACAAGCGCCAAATCCGGCTCTACGCCCGTAGTAGAACAGTCCATCATGAAGCCTATTGTTCCGGTGGGGGCCAGGACGGTTACTTGAGAATTTCTGTAGCCGTGTTTTTCGCCGTGGGCCAAGGCTTCGTCCCAGCATTGTTTGCTGGCTTCGTAGAGTGAGGTGGGTACGTTTTGTTTGGTGATGTTGTTAACGCTGGCGCGGTGCATTCGGATTACATCCAAGAATGGTTCGCGGTTTATGTACCAGCCGGGGCAGGCTGCTCCTGGCATTTTCGCTGCGTCAGTAATGCCTAAGCGAGTGCGCACGGTTTCTGTTGCCGGTGATAGCGGCTCGCATTGTTCGGCTATGCGGCTGCTTTGGAGGTAGGCTTCGCCGCACATGATTGCTGTCACGCACGACGCGTAATCGCGGCCGGCGTCGGAGTCGTAGGGTAGGCCTGCGGCCATTAGTAACGCGCCTAGATTTGCGTAGCCTAATCCTAGCGGGCGATAGTCATGCGAGTTGCGCATGATCATTTCCGTAGGATAGCCCGCGTTGTCTACTAGAATTTCTTGCGCTGTGATCAGGATGTCGACTGCGTGGCGATAGGATTCCACATCGAATGTGCCGTTGGGCGCGAACTTCAGCAGATTCAGGCTTGCCAGGTTGCAGGCTGAATCGTCTAAGAACATGTACTCGCTGCATGGGTTGCTGGCGTTGATCCTTGCGGTGTTCTTCGACGTGTGCCAGCGGTTTACAGTCGTGTCGTATTGCATGCCGGGATCGCCGCAGTGCCAGGTGGCTTCGGAAAGCTTCTTCATCAGCTCTTTGGCTTTGAATGTCTTCATCACCTTGCCGTCGGTTACGGACTTCGTTGAGAAGTCGGTGTCGCGGACTACGGCGTACATGAAGTCGTCGGTGACGCGGACGGAGTTGTTGGCGTTCTGGAAGAAGATCGAGCTGTAGGCGTCGGAGTCGGGATGCGAGCCGTCGTAGCCTTGGGCTACCAGCGCGTGAGCTTTGGCTTCTTCTTTTTGTTTGCACTCGATGAACTCGATGATGTCGGGATGGTCCACGTTGAGGATTACCATCTTTGCGGCGCGGCGGGTTTTGCCTCCGGACTTGATTACGCCGGCGAAGGCGTCGAAGCCTTTCATGAAGCTGAGCGGGCCGCTGGCGGTGCCGCCGCCGGAGAGCGTTTCGGTGGATGAGCGCAGCGGGGAGAGATTGCTGCCTGTGCCTGATCCCCACTTGAAGAGCATGCCTTCTGTTTTCGCTAGGGTAAGAATCGAATCCAGGGAATCTTTTACTGAGTTAATGAAGCAGGCGGAGCATTGCGGCTTTTTGTAGCCGGTCACGCCGAATTCTACTTGCTGGGTTTTGGGATTCCAGTGCCAGTTCTGGCCGTCGGAGTTGGGCTCGATGCGGTCGCAGCCTACGTTGAACCAGACGGGCGAGTTGAAGGCTGCGTACTGGCGCAGGAGAATGTGCGCCAGCTCGTCGTGGAAGGTTGCACCGTCTTCGGGCGTTCTGAAATAGCCTTGTTGCATTCCCCAGTCGCGAATGGTTTCGGCTACGCGGCTTACCAGCTGGCGAACTCCGGTTTCGCGCTCTGGCGTTCCGATTTTGCCGTGCAGATATTTGCTGGCTACGATGTTGGTTGCGGTCATCGACCAGTCCTTGGGGATTTCTACGTCTTTCTGCTCGAAGATCACGTTGCCTTGGGCGTCGGTGATCTGAGCGGTGCGGAGTTCCCATTCGAGTTCGTCGTACGGGGAGACGCCGGGTTTGGTGAAGAGGCGGCGGAAAGACAGACCAGTAACGGTCTTCTTTGTGGAGGAGACGGGAGATGCGGAAGCGGCCGCAGGGGAATCAACGCTAGTCGTTTTGACTTCAGGCATTACTTTCTCCATTAATAATTAGATTCTATCGAGCAGGCCCCGATTCGACGTCCTTGGGGGTGGAGGGAATTGGGCCAGTACCGAACAGTGTTCGGTCAGACAGCAGTGTGCGTTGTAAAAGATCGTTCGTTCCTGGGCTAAAGCCCCGGTTCAGCAAAAGAGCACTTAACGCAGCGTTTAAGCGCTGCGCCCACCAAAACCTCCTAGAAGCCAGAAGGGAAAGGCTGGGGACAGTGACGGTTCTCGTTGTAGCCAGAATCCAGATGCGCGGGCTGGACTGGAGCGCTCATCTTCAGCACAGAACCTGTGCAATCCCCGGCTGTAGCAGGCGTGGGCGCCCGCTCTACACTTGCCAGTTCCAGTGACGAGGAAAAGCCTGCTGGAATGCCGCTGGCTTTCTCGGCGGAGGAGAGAAGCCATTGGTTCAGGACGTTGCAGATGCTGCGCCGCTGGTCTTCGTCTTCGATGACTACGAAGCGCAGGAAGCAGCGGCCGGAGGCCAGGCGCTCGCGCATGGAATTGGGCCGGGTGAACATGCGGTCGAGTACGAAGGCCATGTCGTCGTCTTCGGAGAATTGGAGGACGGCCAGCATGCGTTTGGCTAAAGCCGCTGGCGCATCGCAGATCTTTACGGCAGGACTGAAGTCGTGCCCTTCCCGGTCCGTTGAGTCCTCTCGGCGGACGAGGGCGTCCGCCCCTCCATTGATGTCGGTGGTTTCGAGGCTCATTATCTCCTCCGCAATGGCAAAAATCCCGGGCTTGCTGGGGATAACCAGAAGACTGTGAAGGGACTCGCACAGGAACCAGCGCGACCATCGCAGGCGGCGCGGATCGGGGGGACGATTGAAGCCGTGCCGTGCGAGGGAATCGGAGACGAGACGGGTTAAGGCTTCCATTGAGGCTCCTCAACAAAATGGGGCTAAAGCCCCGTTTCTATTAGCGAAAGTTGATCGCAGCGCGGAAGCACTGCGCCACCCCAAAAAGCTGCACATCCGCGCTTGGTCGTTCTCCCGGGGGGAGGAACCGGTGAACGTTCACCGCACTGGCTTTCTGGTCGCTTTCTGGTCGCTTTCTGGTCAAAGGGGCGGGGCTGGGTCACCTCTGCCCGGCCAGCCGCCCCGGATTGTGGTTGATGGTTTCCTAGTTTCGCGGAACCCGCCTCGTTCCCGCGAGGAGGATTCCCAAATGCCCTATGGGATTGCAAAGTTACTCCCCCTTATTGTACCTGTCAAGAGAGAAACACAATAGGTTGTATCTCCAGCAATGACGGGCTTGATTCGGGGTTGAGAGAATTTTTTCCACAAGAGAAATTCACAGCGTGTTAACAAATGTTGTTTGAACGATGACGCTTTTGCGTATGCGAGATTCCTCGTCCCACTGGTGGAAACGCGGGACTTCGGAATGACGCCGTTAACCGATTCGTTGTTTCATTTCTGAAACTGGCCCACTGCCGAGAAACTCGGAAACCTTGCCCTCTAGAGTGACGGTGAGATCGGGCCGCGGCGGCTGCGATCGGGTTGTGGCGATTTGCGAATCATGTGCGGTGGCATGGCGGTTACAGGCTCGGTCTCGGGTGCAGGAGATTTTCCGGCAGACCGCCAGGTTTCGTTGAAAGTCGATGTTCCGGCCACATCGCGATCCGCTTCGGCGTCGGCGAGCAGAGGAACGTAAATGTCCTCGAAGATTTGACGGGGAGCGATGCGAAGAACGAAGTCGGAAGATTCGACCAGGTAATCGCCCTTGCGGCCGGAGTGCTGACGGCCGAGAGCATCGGTGAAGGTGAGGCTGGAGGTGAGTTGCTTGGCTTTAACCAGGAAACGCGTGCGATAGGTGACCCATTCATTCGTTGCTTTCATGAGTGCGGACCAGATTCGTATTCTGTCAGTGATGGTTAGTGGCTAAGGGCCGTGACGTTTTTTGCGTTTGGGCCCACGCCGATTTGCTATCCCGGTGCGAGTTCGATGCAAGTTTTTATGAGAGGGCGAAAGTGAATGTACGAGCGAATGAGCGCGGGGTCAATTCAATATTTTTGGTGCAGTTGAGGAAATGTGAGCCGCGGGTTGGGACGGAAGAACATTGTCGGAAAAGCAAATTTCCCGGTGCGGCAAAAGGGGCTGGAAGTGCGGGTTTTCGAGAGTGATCCGGAGGTGCGGGGAAAACCTGAGAGGATCGCCGGAGTATTGTCCACAGAGAGTGCACAGGAAATGCAGAAAGGCAGTTGCAGTTGCCAGTGGTCAGTGGCCAGTTTTCGTGGGCGGGAAAAACGAGTGACTGCGTGCGACATATATCGCACGGTTTCTCATGACTGGGTGCACCCCCGTGGGTATTTGATTCACAGCGGGAGGAAGAATTTTCAAAGGCGACGGCTCCCGCGAAAACCTGAGTTCGGAAAAACTGCGCGGCTTCAGTGATTTGGAATCTGTGGCGAACGGAACGATCTTTGCAACCAGCGACGAGATCAGTTCGAAAATCTGACGTGGAGGAATCATGACAACTGATCCGGTTTGCGGGATGAAAATTAACGAGAGCGACTCCGAATTCCATTCGCAGTTTGGGGGAAGGACGTTTTCTTTCTGCTCCGAGGAGTGCAAGCGGGAGTTCGATGCTGATCCGGAGGAGTTTGTGGAAACTGCGGCGGCTGCGTAGTTTGTGAAGTGATGAGTAAGAAAAAAGGCCTCGCTTTTCGGCGGGGCCTTGCTAATTTCTTCGCAACTAAGGGTTGTTCCTCGCATCAGCGGTGTTGGCCGCTCGCTTTCGCTTGCGGGACGGGCGAAGGCGCACGTCTCCACACCAGCACAGAAACTGCTAGCGGGCCATGGCTGGTTCCAGCACTGTCTTGCCGCTCTTAAAGGCTTCGTAGCGCGCGTTGATTTCGTCCCAATTCACTACGTTCCACCACGCAGCGAGATACTCGGGACGGCGGTTGTTGTATTTGAGATAGTAGGCGTGCTCCCAGACGTCGTTGCCGAAGATCGGGTAGAGACCCTGGGTCAGCGGATTGTCCTGATTGGGCGTGGTCACGATTTGCGCGTCGCTGCCGGGCTTGCCTGCGAGCCAGACCCATCCGGAGCCGAATTGCTTTGCGCCGGCGTCGTTGAACTTGGCCTGAAAATCTTTGAAGTTGCCGAAGGTTTTGGTGATGACCTGGGCGATGGGGCCGGTGGGATCGCCGCCGCCTTTGGGCTTCATGATCTTCCAGAACATACTATGGTTGACGTGGCCGCCGCCGTTGTTGCGGACTGCGGCACGAATGTCTTCGGGGACGGAGTTGAGATCGCGAATGAGTTCTTCGGCGGTTTTCTTGCCGAGTTCGGGGTGCTTTTCGATGGCGGCGTTGAGATTTTTTACGTAGGCGCCGTGGTGCATGTCGTGGTGCAGAGTCATCGTCTGTTTGTCGATGGTGGGTTCGAGGGCCGCGTAATCGTACGGCAGAGGTGGTAGTTCGAATGCCATAATTTTTCTCCTCCAGAATTCTTATTGTACTGATGACGAGGACAGAAGTGGGGATTCAGGCGAAGTGGATTCTGGTTTTTTGGATGACGGAAAGCGCCATCGCGGTTGCGAGAGGATTTTACACCCCCAGGAGAGCGGCGGCTAAAGCCGCTTCTTCCGGAGGACTTTGATCGCGGCGCTGAAGCGCTGCTCTTCCACGATCACATCAACGGGTCACATCCCTGAATCTTAACTCGCGGGGCCGAGGACTTCGCGGACTTTTCGTGAGAGCGATTGTAAGGTGAATGGCTTCTGCAGGAAGGCTTTTTGAGGGCGGGTCGCCGATGTGTTGATGGCATCTTCAGCGTAGCCGGAAAGATAGAGGACTTTGACGCCGGGGCGTGAGGCCAGGAGTTGTTGGGCGAGTTCGTGGCCGCTGAGGCCGGGCATGACTACGTCGGTAACGACGAGGTGAATGGTTTCCGGGTGCGCGGCGGCGAGGGTGAGTGCGGCGCTGCCATTTTCCGCTTCGAGGACGCGATAGCCGCGGGCGACGAGGGTTTCGCGAACGAGCTGGCGAACGGACTCTTCGTCTTCGACGAGGAGGATGGTTTCGGAGCCGCCGACTGCCGCGACGGGTGCGGAGGCAGTACCGATGGCCTCGGAGGGTTCGTCGACGCGGGGGAAGTAAATTGTGAATGTGGTGCCGCGGTTAAGCTCGCTTTGCACAAAGACGTAGCCGCCGCTTTGCTTAATGATGCCGTAGACGGTGGAAAGTCCGAGGCCGGTGCCTTTGCCTTTTTCTTTGGTGGTGAAGAATGGCTCGAAAATGCGGGCCTGGGTTTCGCGATCCATGCCGTGGCCGTTGTCGCTAACGGTGATCATGACGTAGGGGCCGCGCTTGATGAAAGTGTTTTCCGGGCGGTAGGAATCGTCGAGGGTGACGCTGGCGGTGCGAACGCTGATTTTGCCGCCTTGAGGCATGGCGTCTTTGGCGTTGACGACGAGGTTCATGAGAACTTGTTCGAGCTGGCCGGCATCGGCGCGGGTGCAGCCGACGTCGGCGGTCAGAGTTGTGGTTAGTTCGATGTCTTCGCCGATGAGCGGGCGCAGCAGGCGCTCCATGTCCTGGACAACGGCGTTTACGTCGATGACTTTGAGTTCCAGAAGTTGTTTGCGGCTGAAGGCGAGAAGCTGGCGCGTTAGTGCTGTGGCGCGGTCGGAGGCCTGCTGGATGGATTCGATCTTGGCGTGCAGAGGATTTTCCGGGGTGATTTGATCGAGTAAAACTTCGGTGTATCCGCTAACGACCATGAGCAGGTTGTTGAAGTCGTGGGCGATGCCGCCGGCGAGACGGCCGACAGCTTCCATTTTTTGGGACTGGCGGAACTGGTCCTCGAGCACGCGGCGCTCGGTGATGTCTTCAGCGATGGCTTCGAGAACGTCGGAGGGTTCGTTTTCTCTGGCCACGGCGCGGCCGCTGATGCGGACGGTGATGGCACCGCCGTCTTTGCGTTTCCAGCGGACCTCGAAGCCATCGACGCGGCCGGTGCGGCGGAATTCGTCGGTGAGGCGCGTGTATTCCGCGGGATCGGCGAAGACATCTTTCTGCGGATCGAGCGCCAGAACTTCGAGGGCAGAGTTGTAGCCGAGCATTCCGATCAAGGCTGGATTGACGTCGAGGAAGCGGCCTTCGAGGCTGGAACGATAGATTCCGTAGACGGCGGTTTGAACCAGCGAACGATAACGGTGCTCGGAGCGGCGGAGAAGCTGCTCGTTGCGCTTGTGGTCGATGGCGGCGGAAAGCTGGCGCGAGATCAGGGTTAAGACGTCCTTGTCGCGGTCGCGCAAGCAGGCGGCTTCGGAATAGGTTTTGAGAACGAGGGCGCCGAACGCGTGATGGTTGACGCGAAGCGGAACGCCCAGCCACTGAAGAGGTGCGGAGAGGGTAAGATCGATTTCGCTGCGCTGTTGCAGTTCATTCAGGAATTGCCGGGTACATAGGAGAGATTCGCCGGTGCGCAGAACGTACTCGACCAATCCCCGGCCGAGTTTGGCGGGCTGAGGTGCGGCTTCTTTTTCGTCGACGAAATAGGGATAGCTCAGCAATTGCGACTCGGGATCGTAAAGAACGATGGAGAAGTTGCGGGCGAACATCAACTCGTCGAGGATCGTGTGAGTTGCGGCAAAAAATTGCTGCAGGTCCTCGGTGCTGGTGGCTTTTTCGGCGATGCGGCAGAGAGCGGAACTGAGGGCTTCGGCGCGCTTGCGCCCGGAAATGTCGTGATAGAGAGCGTAATAAGCGACGGGGCGGCCATTGACGATCAGCGGAGCGGTCGAGATGGAAAGATCGAGTAAGGAGCCGTCGCGACGCAAGCGCTGAGTTTCGAGACTGATGCGCTCGCCGCGCTGCAGGCACTGTTCGATCCACTGAGCTTCGGCGGCGCGGCCGGATGGAATGATGAGCGGATCGATCACTTTCCCAAACAGCTCGGCGGCAGAGTGACCGAACAAGCGTTCGAATTCGTGGTTGATGCACTGGACGCGAAATGAAGAGTCGGTGAGGAGAAGCGCGTCCGGGGAATTTTCAAAGAGTTGTTCGAGGCATTGCCGGCGCAGGTCGAGGAGGGTTTCGGCGGAATCTACATTCGGATTGGCATCGCCGGAATTCCAGGAAAGAGCTGCTGGTTGTGCAGGCTGGTTCGACGATGGCGGAGGGATGAACGCGGGTGCGCTGCCGCGTTTGAGCGCGCGGCGCAGGCCTTTGGCGCGCACGAGTTCCTCTTGTCCTAACCGGGTGACACGATCACCCATTGGCAGGCTCCCCCCTCTGACAGCCCAACTGAATGAATCGTAGAAGGGCTGAGGCTTACTCGAAAGTTACGGGGGTAATTAAGGGCAGGTTTGGAAGTTTCAAGGTTTCAAGGTTTCGAAGTGGTTTTCTTTGAATCGAGATATTTGGATCACATTTCCCTTTTTAGGGAGACTTTTGAGTTTGGGAAGTCGCCCGGATTCCTCGCCGCGCCAAGGCGATCCGGCGAGGAATGATGAAAGTCAAATGGCTACTTGACTTCGAAATTTTTCGGATCGACCGAGATGTTGTGAGCGATCTTGGTTGCGGTGACGTCGTATTGATCGATGATGCCCCCCGACGCCGGTCCATAGGTGAAGCGGATATCCCAGCGCGTCGGCAGAGTGAGATTGTCGATGGTTTTGAAATCTCCGAAGCGTTCTTCGAGCCGGTAAGCCCTATCCTGCTGAGCCCCGGATTGGTTCGGGGTAAAACCCTGAGCACCGGTGACTGTCAATAGATAAACGGTCATGACGTGGCGATAGGTTTCGGGTTCAAAATAGAGTTGGATTTCCAGATCATCCCTGTTCTTCCTGGGGATGTAATCGACGCGGTGCAGTTCGATGCCGTCGACTTTCCTGATGCCGCGATCTTCGAGCTTGGCGCGGCGCTCGTCGAAGTGGGAGAGAGCCCACGCGGTGGAGAGCGTGCCGCCCCACAAGCCCTCGGTGAGGATCTCAGTGTGGGTGCGGATGAAGGCGCCGAACTTCGACCAGCTTCCGGGTTTCACCTGTGCCGCCGAGGTCTTCTTACCGTCGCTCACGAACCACTCTGTGCGGTAAACGGTGGGTGGGAATTTGAATTGCGCGGCCAACTTGTCGCCTTCCGAGACCAAGGTCGCGGGGCCCTCCCAAGTTAGGGGGCCGCGATTCAGGATTTCGAACGTCACGGTTCCCTGGGCGACGCAGCCTTTTATGGCGGCGCGGGCGTCGTTAGTCCCGATGGAATTCAGGTGTTGCTGGACGAAATCAGCTGCTTCGAATTTATCTTTTTTATCTTTGGCGGCAGCGCTGGTGGAGAGCATGGCCAGCAAGGCGAAGAATAACGCGAAGGGGCGCATAAGAACCTCCTGACCACAAGTACTCAATGGTTGAGAGACGGGGAACCTGCGCGGGTGTTGCGGGCTCCTACCCCATCGTACTCTAAGCGGAATCTCCTTTTTGAGCGCAAGAAACGGCAGCCAAACTGAGCCACTACCAAAATCTTTATCATGCGGGAAGCCTTCCCAGGGATTGCGAATTCGCCACCCAGCATCGCTCCGGAATCGCCGGCGGGTTGAAAACTTGCAACCTGACCTTTGAAACTTGCAGCTAACCCTTATTGGCCAGCATCTCGCAGACGCGATGAATGGTATCGCGTTGGGCTTCTGTGAGAGTGAGGAATTCGAATCCGTAGCGGAGACCCTGGCGGTAGCGCACGATGGCGCGAATTTTCACCGGGTACGGGGTGAGAGGAAGGGGAATGTCTAGAGTGACGATTTCACCGGGTTCCAGTTCTCCGGTGAGTGTGGCGCCGATGCCATCCTGGCCGATTTCGGTGGAACGTCCCCAGCAATTGCGGAATTCGCCGTTCTGGAACATGCGAACCTGCAAGCGGAGGTCGATGACGAAACGCGGGTAGCGGCGGTTGCGACCCGCCGGTTTGTTCGGCTCGAGCTGTTTCCCGGGAGATGCCATAGTTTCAGTGGGCAGTGGTCAGTGGGCAGTGGTCAGCCGCATCGGACTCAAGCGCCAGGGCGCAATTCCCTTTTCAACTTCTGTACTCGACGAGAAAACTCGCGTTCTTTACTCATCGGGCCTGTTCCGGCCTTTCTGATTAATTGCCATGCAGCAGATAGCCCGGTTCGAGCGGAAGTTTGCCCGCGATTTTGACGACGGCTACGCTGCTGTTGATGGAATAGACGTCGACCACGCCGATGGCTCCGGGCGTGGAGGCCACTTTGTTGACGAGTTCTTCATCGGAAGTGACGATCAAGATGGCCGGATGGCTGGAGCGCGCGTGATTGGAGGTTACGATAAGGCTGCTCACCTCTCTCTCGGACATGCCGTAAACTTTTTCGAGAATCATCCTCATTTCGGGCGCGGACGGAGAGCGCATCACAAAGGTGACAGGTTTGCCGTCAGGCCAGCGCTCGGTTTGCGCCTTGCAAACCTTGACCAGCTCCGCGACACTGATCGCCTCGAGATTGTTGGTTTTGTTGGAGACCAACGCGAAGTCGCGCGCGGCTGTCAGCGATGTGGCTAGCAGCGCGAAAATAACTGAACGAATGAAGCGTTGGCCGAGCAAATTGATCTCCAAAAATTTTGGACTACAACTTACATTTCATTTTGCTTGAGGGATGGTGGGTTGAGGAAGGTTACCGAGGTCATGAGAAAGGACGATTCCGTACCTACAGCGCAAAAGAGCGGGGCAACGATGCACATTTCTGCCGCTTGTGAATGCGCGCTTTGCGCTATGATACTTCGCCATGAACAAGCAGCATTATTGCTTTAAATTGATTCCGCCCCGGTCCACCTTCCCTTTTGATATCACGCCGGAAGAAAAGGTGTTGATGGACCAGCACAGCGCTTATTTTCAACAGCAGTTTGAGTCCGGGAAGCTTCTTCTGTACGGTCCGGTGATGGCGCCCGGCGGGGCTTTCGGGCTGGCGATTCTGGAGGTCGCGGACGAAGCCGAAGTAAGGCAGTTTGGAGAAAACGATCCTTCCGTGCTTGGCGGGTTGAATCGTTTCGAGTTTTATCCGATGCGGGTTGGGGCGGCGCGGGCAAAGAGTTGAAGCGGTGGAAGTGGCAAAGCGCGAGGGCATAACCTTCAGGAACCGAGGCGATGACGACCGAGTTTCTAGCCGCCTGGAGCTTTTAACGTAGTCACCCACACTGTGATAAGGTCTTCCCTGCATGGACGACCAATTCACGCTAGCTGAAACCGCTGCGCAATCGATCCTGAAACGAACGGCGATGCGTCCGCATGTTGGACTTGTGCTCGGTTCGGGGCTTGGAGGATTTGCTGACACGCTGGCCGACGCCATCCGGATTCCCTACGCCGATATTCCGGCGTTCCCACGCTCCACTGCGATTGGCCACGCCGGACAACTGGTCATCGGCAATGGCGGCGATGTTCCGGTGGCCGTAATGCAGGGGCGGGTTCATCTTTATGAAGGCTATTCGGTACAGCAGGTCGCCTTCCCGATCCGCGTGTTGGGGCGCATGGGAATTCGCGCGCTGATTTTGACGAACGCGGCGGGTGGAATTAATCGGAGCTATCGGCAGGGAGCGCTAGTTCTCATCCGAGACCACATTAATTTGCAGGGAGTGAGCCCGTTGACCGGCGCCAACGACGATCGCTTCGGGCTGCGTTTTCCCGACATGAGTTATGCGTATGACAGAGAGTATCGGGCGGTTGCGAAGGGAGAAGCAGCAAGGATAGGAATCGCTCTGGAGGAGGGAGTCTACGCTGCGCTGCCCGGACCCAGTTATGAGACGCCTGCCGAGATCAATTACCTGCGAATCATCGGGGCGGACCTGGTGGGCATGTCGACTGTGGCGGAAGTGATTGCGGCGCGGTACATGCAAATTAAGGTGCTCGCGATGTCTTGTGTGACGAACATGGCTGCTGGGATTCTCGATCAGCCGCTCACGCATCAGGAAGTGTTGGAGACTGGAGAGCGCGTGAAGTCGAGCTTTGAGGCGGTGCTGCGGGCGGTGCTGCCGCGGATTGCCCAGGATGTGTCGGGGTAGAGACTTACGCGCGGGGAAGCTGCCTCTTCGCGCCAGCAAAAAGCGGATTCCTCGCTTCGCGGAATGACAAGTTTGCGATTGTGGTGAAAAACTACTTTGCCCTCGGAATGAACAACTCCACCGGAGGCTTTACGCCGAACAGTCCCGCGAAGCTACCCTGATCCACCGCCAGGGCAAAGCGTCCCCGCGAGTCGATGTATAACAGCGGCTGGCCCAGCGGCACGTCGCTGAAGGTTCGCACGAACTTGATTTGCATTTCTTTGCCGCCGATGCGAACGGGGACTTCCTGGCCGCGCTGGTAGCCGAGTTTCAGGAAATCGTCTGCCGCGAGATTTGTCACTAGGTTGCCAAACGGGCCGTCCGTCGCGATGACATCTGCCATCGCACCGCGATCGTCTACGCGTGCGGCCTTCAACTCCAGGCGAACAAGCGTGGCCACCGGCATTTCCGGACCGACCTTCGTCCAATCGTCGCCGCGGGCTACGTGCGCTCCCACGGGAGAGAAAATGTCGCGGCCATGAAACGTGGACGACATCTTCGTGCCGATCATCCAGTCGGGGTTCGTGACTTCGCGCACGGCTTCGATGCCATCGCGCTGTTCTACCAGGGTTAGCAGGCCGTTATCCGGGAGCACAAAAAATTGTCCGCGCTTCGACTTTGCCACGATGGCCTTGCGCGTGCTGCCGACCGTGGGATCGATGACGACGACGAAGACTGTTCCGGGCGGATAGTAGGGCGTGGCGCCGTAGAGAAAACGCGCGCCGTCGAGAATGGAGAAGGGCGTGACCTGGTGGGTAAGGTCAACGATGCGGACATCCGGCATGATGGAATACATGACGCCACGGCAAATCGCGACCGAGTCATCGACCACGCCGAAGTCGGTCATAAAAACAATCGTCTGCGGATATTTCGCGGTCTGCGCGGCAGCGGACGCGGAAAGGCATGAGAGCAGGACCAGCAATAGGAGGCAGGCGAGTTGGGGATTGAGGTTTCGCGGGCGAGGGCGCCCGCGCCACATGCGAGCACGCCGGGGTATGGGGATCAGGCGAGTGGGTTCGATCATGGTCAGCAAGCATACCGAGAACTGGCCTGGCATCGCAAACTGGCTACCATCCAGCGATGACCAATCGCAAAATTACTCAATTTCAAAAATTGCACAATTACAAAATCCTCTCTCCCTCCGATCTATAATGTGCTGTCATCTCAAGACCGCAAGGAGGGTCTTTATGCCGGGAGCTATTCCAGAAAAATACCGCGATCTTTTTCATAAGCGCGCCTTCGCCAGCCTGAGCACGCTTATGCCTGATGGCCAGCCGCAAGTCACGCCTGTCTGGTGCGACTTCGACGGCGAACATGTCATCTTCAATTCCGCTAAAGGACGGCAGAAGGATAAGAACGTACGCCGCGACCCGCGCGTGTCGATGGCGATTATCGATCCTGAAAATCCTTATCGTTATCTGGAAATTCGCGGGCGTGTGGTGGAGATCACTGAAGATGGAGCCAGTGCACACATCGACAAGATGGCGAAGAAATACCTGGGCGCGGATAAGTATCCGTATGGACAGCCGGGCGAAGTGCGGGTGCTGTACAAAATCAGGCCCGAGCACACGACTGTGATGGGGTAGAGAATGGTAATGCTGGCGTCTCGCGGGATGTGCGTCCGTGGCGCACCGGTTGTGGAGAAGAATACGATTGCAAGGGGCTGAAGCCCCCGTTGAATCTGTGCACTCTACGCGGCGCTGAAGCGCCACTCTTCCACGTCGCGCCTGGGGTTCGGGAGTTCTTCGGCAGCTTGTTCAGTCTCCACGAGGTGATCTGATTCAGACTTACAATCTGTGCTTTCTGGGCTTCGGTAACGTTAACCGGACGCTGGCGCAATTGCTGGCCGAACGCGAGATAGAACTTTGGGAGCGTTACAGCGTCGGCTTTCGAATTACGGGCGTGGCGTCGCGACGCCTGGGATGGATTGCCGATTCTCAAGGTCTGAGTGTCAGGTATTTGCTCGCCTTGAACGAGCAAACAACTGGCAGCCTTTCGCGGGCGGGGGCGCCCGCGCCACATGATGTCCGCGTAGCTGGCTTGCGGCTGCGCGGGCCGATGTGCTTTTCGAAGCGACTTCTCTCGATGTCGCCGACGGACAGCCTGCGATCGATCACATCCGCGCCGCGCTTGAACACGGAGCCCACGCTATTACGGCCAACAAAGGACCTATCGTCCATGCTTACCGCGAACTTCGCGATCTGGCGGCTGCTCGCGGGAAGCGATTCCTGTTCGAATCTACCGTTATGGATGGCGTACCGATCTTTTCTCTCTTCGAGCAACTGCCGGCGATTCACATGCAGGGCTTTCACGGGATTTTGAATTCGACTACTAATGTGATTCTCAGCGAGATGGAGAACGGCCTTAGCTTCGAGGAGGCGTTAAAGAAGGCGCAGTTGCTGGGCATTGCCGAGACCGATGCTACCCACGACATCGATGGCTGGGATGCTGCCGTAAAGACTGCCGCGTTGATCACGGTGCTGATGGATGTGCCGATCAGGCTGGAAGAGATTGAGCGGGAGGGGATTCGGAATTTGAGCGTTGAGGCTGTTCGCGCGGCGAGAAAAGAAAGTCGCCCTTACAAGTTGGTCTGCCGGGCTAAGAAGACAGAGATTGGAGTGGAAGCCAGCGTGCGCCCTGAGCAGGTCTTACAGGGAGATCCCATGGCGAGGATCGCCGGCACGTCGTCCTATGTTTATTTCGAGACGGATATTTTCCCTGGGCTGGCGATCACGGAGGAGAATCCCGGGCTCTATGCGACGGCTTATGGGATGCTGGCGGATTTTATCAGGGCGACACTTAACTGTAGGTAAGAATCCTCCCGTGTGGCGCGGGTACCTCGGACGCACTAATCCCTAGTCACGGATACAGCGAGCGACGATATCTGGAACACTACAAACAGTGCCCGATCCCTTGCAGAGAAATCGCACCAAGCAGATCAAGAGGTGATGGGCCAATCTGCGGTTGGACCTTGGCGAACTCAAACGATACGTACACGCCCCAGAGATCACACGGGAAAACGTCTGGTTCTTCGCCGATGTTGAGGAGTATGTTCCCCTGGCCGTCTTCGGAGTATGCCACTTTGTGTGCTTGCAGATACTTGAGAACTTCCGAACGGGTTGTCCCGATTCGCAAGGCACTTTTATACTGTGCCAATTGTGCCTGAAAAATGGGCTGCTTCTCTGCTCGGACTCGCTCGGCAGCCTCGCTTTGAAGCTTCAGATTCCGGTAACCATGTCCAACGTAGAGCAGGACGGAAAGGAGAACGAGACCCAGGGCGATGAGCGTTGCTTTTACTAAGCGGGTCATGCAGGCATGATGTCATTCGTCAGGCGGGCGCACAAGCTCGTGATAGAAATGTGCCGTGCGCGCGACACTTGTCATTCTGGTGTGCAGAGCACCAGATCCTGCGGCAGCCCATTCTGGGAGGCCCACGTCTGAAAGGACGTTTGACAGTAGCCCGGCGTTTCAACGCCGGGTAAGCTGAGGGGATACGAGGCCGTCCCGTAGGGACGGCTGAATCTCCTGGAGCCGCCATGGCACACACCTATGTCTCCGAACTGATCCACTGCGTCTTCTCCACAAAACGCCGCAATCTGATTTCTCTCGAGGCGCAACAACGCTTGTGGGAGTTTCTAGGTGGCGTAGCGCGCAAGAACGGTTTCAAAGCAATCATCGCCGGAGGAACGGAGAACCATGTACACATCTTCCTATCGCTGCCGCGACTTTGCCGTTGTCTAAGGCCATGCAATTAGTGAAGGGCGCGTCGTCGCGCTGGATGAATGAGACGTTCAAGATAAATTTCGCATGGCAGGAAGGTTATGGTGCGTTCACGGTTGGCGTCTCGCAGAAAAGCGACACCATCGCGTACATCCAGAAACAAGCCGAGCATCATCGCAAGCGTAATTTCGAAGAGGAGTTTCTGGCGTTCTTGAAGAAGAACGGCATTGAATACGACCCGCAGCACGTGTGGGGATAGGTTGCCGGCGGGAGACAACGCGGTTGTTCAGGCGTCCCTACGGGAAGCGGTTTCGTTGTATGGAAGCTAACCCGGCGTTGAAACGCCGGGCTATTGTCAGGCGTCCTCCGGACGCGACTTGTTGCCGCACGCGACTTCTCGACGCGTCCATCCCGCTGCGCGCCTCGTGATAAAAATGAATATCCGCCATGGCAACCACCGAAAACCTCGCTGCGACGCTCGATCTCGCATATATCCGCTCCCAATTCCCTGCCCTCGCGCAAACCGTCAACGGCCATCCTGCCGTGTTCCTCGACGGGCCCGGAGGGACGCAGGTTCCGCAGCGGGTTATTGATGCTATCTCTGATTACCTGCGGCGCGACAACGCCAATACTGGCGGAGCTCACGCTACCAGCCAGCGGACGGACGCCATGATCTTAGAGGCTCGGACTGCCATGGCTGACTTTCTGCATTGCGGCGCTGATGAGGTTGTGTTCGGACCGAACATGACTTCGTTGACTTATATGATGTCGCGGGCAATTGGACGCGAGCTTGGTCCGGGCGATGAGATTGTTGTCACGCGGCTTGATCATGATGCGAATGTTTCGCCCTGGCTTGCTTTGGAAGAAAAGGGAGTGACTATCCGCTGGGCTGAGATTCACGAGGAGGATTGCACGCTTGATCTTGAGGATCTGGCTTCGAAGGTTAACTCTAAGACGAAGCTTGTGGCGGTAGGGTACGCTTCGAATGCGGTGGGCACGATCAATCCTGTTAAGAGGATTGTTGGGATGGCTCATGCGGTTGGGGCGCTGGCTTATGTGGATGCGGTGCATTACGGTCCGCATGGATTGATCGACGTGGCGGCGCTGGATTGCGATTTTCTGGTTTGCTCGACTTACAAATTTTTTGGGCCGCATATGGGTGTGCTGTTTGGCAGGCGCGAACATTTGCAGCGGCTGCGGCCTTACAAGGTTCGTCCGCTTACGGATGCCAGTCCGAACCGGTGGGAGTGGGGAACGCTCAATCACGAGTGCATTGCGGGAATTACGGCATGTGTGGAGTACATTGCGGAAATCGGCCGAAACGAGAAAGCGTGCGGGGCCGGCCGACTCAGCTGTCCTCCGAGTGAAGGCCCCAGTTCTCCCAAAGGAAGGGAGAAATGGGGAACCCAGGTTGAGGTTTCGCCGCGCCGCCAAGCTCTCGAGACCGCCTTCGCCGCAATCCACCATCACGAACACACGCTAATGCATCACCTCATCGCCGGCCTGAAGGAAATCCCCAGCCTCAAGATTTACGGCATCACCGATGCAGCGCGCTTTGACGAGCGATGCCCTACGCTGGCGGTGCGGGTTGAGAACAACACGCCGCTTGAGCTTGCGACCAGACTTGGCGAGCGCGGATTCTTTACCTGGGATGGGAATTATTATGCACTGAATTTGACTGAGCGGCTGGATGTAGAAAAATCCGGCGGTTTTCTGCGGATTGGGCTGGTGCATTACAACACTGCGGAGGAAGTGGATCGATTGTTGGGAACGCTGCGGGAGATAGTCGACCGGGGCTAAAGCCCGCATCTTGCAGAATGCTTTACGCGGCGCTGAAGCGCCGCTCTTCCACGTCAGTGCAAGCATTCGATGTCGGCGCGAACATTTGACGTTGGCGTAAGCACTCCACGTCAGTGTAAACATTCGACGTCAGTCTAAACTTTAGACGCGACCGGAAACCGCGCACTTTCAAAACAGCCGAACGGATCGGCTCCGCAGCTTTGTGCCGGCAAAATTCCGGCGTTACACCGACTTCGCCGGCGCTATGGCCAGCGCTTTGCGGTTTCGTCCCACCCGGCGGCGCGAACGGGCTGCGCGGCGGCCACGACTGCCGGAGACGGAACACGGATTGGCTGTTGTGGGCCATTCACGGCTGTCGCCAGGGTTGGTTTGGATACATCGGAAACGGTTTCTTTTTCTTCAGAAAGCAAGGGAGCCACCAGGCGCAACGCTTCCACTTCTTTCTCGAGCCTTGTCAACTCCATTTCTTTCTGCCTCAGAACCTCGTAGACATTCTTCATAAGTTGGGGCACCTGCGAATTGTTCAAATACGTGCAGCTTGTCTCGAACTTTAGCATGGTTCTATCTGTTGTCAAGCCATGAAACGCGGCAAATTTCGCAGCGATTCTCTATGAATTTCCGCCGGATTCCGCGCGAAAACCCTTGCCCAGCAGGGCTTTCGCGAGATATGCACAACCGTGCATCGGGTGAAACAGTTAGCAACTTCGTTATGGTTCCATTTAGGGCCATAAAACCTGCGTTTTCCGTGCATCTTCGCGAAAACTGCGGATCGCGCCTGCACCAAATCCTGTCACCCGCCTGTGAACGGGCTGCACTTAATTGAAAATAAAGCAGATAAATGCGATTACTTTTCATTGACGCAAAATTTAAAAGGAGTAAAACCATAATCGTTCTTTGACAGTTTCTTAAGTTTTTCCGGTTGGTGCGGCGTCCGGGGCTCGAGCTGAGTCGCTCACGCACTGAAAAGTGACGCGAGAAGGCGAGCAAGGGTCTATAGCAAAGCGCTGGTCGAGGAGAACGAGAAGCCTAGTCGAAGGCAGGATAGAGTTCCGAGGCGTTGCGTAGGTTTATCCGGTTGGCGGTAAGCCCGGAGCCCGAGCACCGATCGCACGTGGCACCCCGCAAGGGAAGCTCCGCAGCAGGTCAGCAAGGGTCTAAAGCGAGCTACTGGCCGAGAAGAACGGACACAACACCACCTCGGAACTCTTATTTTTTTGGCTGCGAGTTGTGAGCCACGAGCCTTCAGCCCTTCCCTTGCTCGGTTTCCGGTTCTTCCTGTCTTTCTTGTTTCCGAACAGATGCTAGTCTTCGTGCTCGCCGGTCTCGAATACGTCTTCTGCTGCGGGCAGCACATCGCGTTCGCCGGCGATCCAGACATAGAGCGTTGGCAGCAGGAAGACGCTGATGATGAGCGCGGCCATGAGGCCACCCACAATTACGATCGCGAAGGGCCGCTGGGAATCTGAACCGATGGCGTGAGACATGGCGGCGGGCAGGAGTCCTAAAGTTGCTACGAGCATCGTCATCATGATCGGACGCAAGCGCAGGACGGCGCCCTCGACCGCCGCGTCCTCGATTGTGAATCGGCGAGCGCGCAGTTGGTTGATGTATTCCAGCATGATCACGCCGGTTTGTACTGAAACTCCGAACAAAGCCAGGAAGCCGACGCCCGAGGAAACGCTGAAATTTGTTCCGGTGATGAGAAGGGCGAGCAGGCCGCCGATCGGGGCGACTGCGATATTCACGAGAATCAGCATGGCCCACTTGAATGACTTGAACATCGTATAAAGAATGACGAAGATGATGAGAATCGTGATGGGCAGCACGATGAGCAGCCGCTGATTGGCGCGCTTCTGGCTGGCGTATTCGCCTTCCCAGTCGATGGTGTATCCGGTCGGCAGCTTTACTCGCTCGTTGACCTTCTTGATCGCCTCTTCGACCGTGCTGCCGAGGTCGCGGCCGCGCACGCTGTATTTAATGGCTACATAGCGCCGGTTGCCTTCGCGATAGACTTCGGAAGCACCATCGACCATGTTGACGTTGCAGAGTTGCGCGAGCGAGACGCGCTCTCCCGTGGGGGCGAGCAAGCGAATGTTCTCAATGGCTTCTTTGGTGTCGCGATATTGCGGGAGATAGCGCAGAACTAGGTCATAGCGCGCCTCGCCTTTTAGTACCTGCGTGAGCGCTGTGCCGCCGACCGCGGTTTGAATTGCATCCTGAACGTCGGCTACGTTGATCTGATAACGGGCGGCCGCTTCGCGGTTCACGCTCACATTCAAATTCGGCTGGCCGAGAAGGTGAAAGACGCCGAGATCCTCGACGCCGCGAATTCCGCTCATGATCTTGACGACTTCGTCGCTCTTCGCCTCCAGCACTCTCAGGTCGTCACCATAAATTTTTGTGGCCAGCGCGCCTTTCACGCCGCTGACGGCTTCTTCCATGTTGTCTTCGATGGGCTGCGAAAATCCCCAGACTACGCCGGGGATTCTATCGAGTTCGCGCTGCATGGCTGCGATCAGTTCATCTTTGTTCTCGTGAAAGACTGGACGCCAGTCTTCCTTCGGCTTGAGATCGACAAAGTATTCGGTGTTGAAAAAGCCGGTTGTATCGGTTCCGTCATCGGGACGTCCGACCTGGCTGGTGCACTGCGGGACTTCGGGAAAAGAACAGAGAATGATGCGGGCTTGGTTGGCCACCCGGATGCCTTCATCGGGGCCAGTGCTTGGAGCAAGCGTACCGCGCACCCAGAGTGCGCCTTCATCCAGGTGAGGCAGGAATTCGGAGCCGATGATGCCGCTGAACGCGAAATAGTTTCCCATCAATACGAGAGCAATTGCGCTGCCGACCGTGACGCCGCGATGGCGGATTGCCCAGCGTACGGCGACCCGGTATTTCTCAATCAGAAAATGCAATACCGGGTTATGCCACTCGGTGGCGCCTTTCGCGAAGGCAAAGCTGCATAAAACCGGTGCGATGAGAATCGAGAAAATCAGAGCACCCAGCAGCGCGAAGGCCACGGTCCAGGCCATGGGATGGAAGAGACGGCCTTCGACGCGCTCCAACGTGAAGATGGGCAGGTAGGCTGTAATAATGATGGCGATTGCGTAGAACACAGGGCGCTGGACTTCGTGCGAGGCGTCGCTGATTTGCTCGCGCGGCGTTTTGATTCCGCCGTTTTTGTGGCCTAGGTGGCGAACGATGTTTTCCACCATGACCACCGCACCATCGACGACCATGCCGAAATCGAGCGCGCCGAGAGAAAGAAGATTGGCGGGGATGTTGCGCAGATCGAGACAGATGGAGGCGAAGAGCAAAGAGAATGGAATGGTCGCGGCAACAATCAGAGCGCCACGAATGTTTCCGAGGAAGAGGAAAAGAATGATGGAGACGAGGATCATTCCTTCCGTCAGGTTGTGCAGTACGGTATGGCTGGTGAAGTGAACCAGATCGCTGCGGTCGATGAAGGGAACGACTTTCACGCCGGGAGGGAGGATGTAGTTGTTCAGCTCCTCGACTTTCTTGTGAATGCCTTGCAGTGCCGTATCTGCAACCGCGCCTTTGCGTAATAGCACGATGCCGGAAACTACGTCGTCGTTATCGACGATCTTTCCATCCTCGCGGTGAATGGCTTTGGCAAACTGACCGAGGCGGATTTTTGGCCCTTGCGCCACCACTCCCAGGTCTTTTACTCGCAGCGGCGTGCCATTCTTGGTCATGATCACGGTCTCGGCGATGTCCTGAGAGCGATCGACCAGGCCCACCTCGCGCACGTTGATCTGCTGCAAGCCTTCCTGAATAAAGCTGCCGCCAGCGTTGGCGTTGTTGTTGGTGAGCTGCTGTTCGATTTGGGCGAGGCTCAGACCGTAGGCGACCAGCTTGTTGGGATCGAGGCGGACTTGATACTCGCGCGTTGGGCCGCCGAAGCTGGCGACATCGACGATATCCGGCACCGACTTGAAATTTTTCTCGATGACCCAGTCTTCGATGGATTTGAGTTCCATCGGGTCATAGGCGGGATTCGTGCTGCGGAGGGTGAAGAAATAAATTTGTCCGACCGGGCTCCAGTCCGTTCCCATCTGCGGCGTCACGCCGGGAGGTAGCGTCACCTGGCTCAAGCGCTCGAGCACGCGCTCGCGGTTCCAGGCGTTGTCGGTGGCGTCGTCGAAAATCAGCTTTAGATCGGAGAGGCCGAAGAGCGAGAACGAACGCAGATGCACTACGCCGGGAATGCCGTTCATTACGATCTCGAGAGGAATCGTAACTTGCTGCTCGATTTGCTCGGCGGAGATTCCCGGCCACTGCGTGATCACTTCAACGTAGTTATCGGCCACATCGGGATAGGCCTCGATGGGCAGATCGCGAAATGCAACGATTCCACCGGCAAAAAGAATGATCGCGAACGCGAGCACCAGCAGGCGATTGCCGAGCGCGAAATCGACTACGCGTCGAATCATCTATTGCTCCACCGTGTTCTGCAGAACGAGAGCGTTGGAAACTACTCGATCTCCGGGTTTCACTCCGGAGAGAACTTCCTGCATTCCGTCGGGCAGCATATTTCCTGTCGTCACTTCCAGGCGTTTGAAATGTCCATTGCCGAGTGGAGCATAGACCCAGTCGCGATCGTGGAGATGGAGAATTGCGTTTGCTGGAATCGAAGCTCGTACCTCGGCTTTTTTGCCGTAGAAGGTCGCGGTTACGAACATGCCGACGCGCATCATTCCGGGGTTGGGGACCTCAAGACGAACTTTCTCGGTGCGGATGTTGGGATCGAGTACGGGAAGGATGTTGTCGATGCGGGCTTTCAGAACCTGGTTGGGAAAAGCGGCCAGGCGAACATCGGCGAATTCGCCTAGGTGCACGGCGTCAAGATCGTTTTCGTAGACATCGCAGATGACCCAGACATAGGAAAGATCAGAGATGGTAAAGGGATTCGGAGAGGACAATCCCTGTATGCCGGAGGCGTTGGTCACCTCTTGATCGGTGATCACGCCGGAGATCGGCGCCTTGATGTCAACGATGCCCGAGGGATGATCCTTGTCGATGCCGAGGGTACGCAACTGCTCTTTGGAAGCATCGAGATCGGCCTGTGCGTCCCTCTCGACGTCCTCGGCTTGTTCGACTGCGCTTTTGGCTACGGCTCCTTTTTCAAAGAGAACCTGTTGACGCTGAAGCTGCAACCTCGCCAGGAGTTCGTCGTTCTCCGCCTTGCGATACGTCTGGTAAGCACCGGCAACATCGTTGCTCTGCACTCGCAACAGAACCTGACCTTTTTTGACTTCATCGCCAAGCCGCGCCTTCAGCTCCACGACTCTGCCTGCAGCTACGGAAATTACCGGGACGGCGCGCGTAATATCCGGCTGTACGACGCCGGTCACGTTTAATGCGGGAGCCGCTTTGTATTCTGTTGCCGTCGCCAACGGGAACAACTCGGGATGATCGACTTTGAAATCATTTGAGTTGAGATCGGGTACAACGGTGGCCTGCGGCGGAGCTTCGGCTTTCTGGTCCGCCTTGCCTTCGTTGCAGGCGGCCAGAGAGAAAGCCAACGCGGCAGTCATCACAAGGCTTGAAGAATGTCGAATGAATCTTGTCATTGGATAACCTCCTTGCCCACGGCCTGATTCAACTGCGCGGCCGCGGTCAAGTACGAACCCACCAGGTTCACGTAATTCAGGCGCACGGTGCGGTAGTCGCTCTCGGCGTTGAGAAAATCGAGCAGGGACGCGCCGCCGTGCTGATAGGAAAACAAAATCGTGTCGCGCACGCGCTCCGCTTCGGCCAGATATTTCGCTTTGTACGGACGCAAAAGAATTACGTTGCTGTTCATGGTCGCGTAGGCGGAATCCACGTCGTTGAAGACTTGCGCCTGCGCGGCGTCACGCAATCTTTCCTGGCGCGTAATTTCGATCTTGGCTTCCAGTTTGTTTCCCTGATTGCGATCGAAAATGCGCAGGGGAATGCTTACGTCGACGCCGAAGTAAAGATCGATGGGGGGATTGCGGCCGACATCAAAACTGAATGTGGGGTCGGTCGACCCGTTGGCCACGGCCAGCTTGTAATCAGTTTGGGCTTTGTCGACCGACTGCACGGCCGCGCGCAGATCCGGACGATTATCGAGCGCAATCTGGCGGTAGGCCTCGAGTGGATCGATTTGATCGTTGAAATCGAACGTGCCGACCAAATCGAACTGCTCGACGGGTGTGCGATCGTTCAATAGCGTGAGCATCTGAATTTTGGCGGTGCGCAGATTGACTTCTGCGGTCTGGACATCGCTCTCATACTGCACGCGCTGCAACTCGAGTCGGTCGTAATCGACCTGGGCAATGTCTCCGGCTTCCAAACGGTCGTGGCTGATATTCAGCACATGGTCGTAATATTCGAGATTCTCTTTCGAAACCTGCAGGACGGCTTTCGCCTGCAAAGTCTGCACGAACGCGGTGCGCAGGTTGAATAGAAGGCCGCGCTCCAGATCGTTCTGCTGCGAGATTCCAACTGCCGTGGCTTTCTTTGCGCTCTCGGTGCGCAACTCGCGCTTGTGAGCGCGCTCATGCAGATAGCTCAGCGTGGCCGACGGCAACAAATAGGCGAAGGGGCCGTGCGCCGGACCTCCGGGAAAAGGATCGATCTGATCGGAGAGAAGAGCGAGACTCGGATTCGGGCGCAAGTGCGCCGTAATTTCCTCCGCCTGCAACTCGCTGATGTTCAGCTTCCCGGCCAGCAGAGTCGGGTTGTTCAGTTCCAGGCGATCCTTTACCTGCTCCCAGGTCCAGGCCTGCACCGGCGCAGAGGGAGATTGCGGACGAGGAGCCAGCGGCGCCTGAGCCAGGGCGAAACTTGCCGCCAGGCTCAGGAGCAGACAAACACCGCGTGCTCGATGGAACTTCGCTCGCATCCAACACCTCAAACTGTTCTGATCACATCCGCCACAGGAAATGGGAAATGTATCCAACCGCATCCAGGAGAGATTCGACCATCTCGCCAGAGCGCACCTTCATCGCAATTTTTCGTCTGCTGCATGAATATCGCAGCTCGCTCGCAAGGCTTGTGTAAGGACGAGGAGCTTCGACTGCGGATTTATCGCTCGATTCGATCAGCGAGACGAATGAAAGTAAGAGATGAAAACTACCCCGGAATGGAAAGCGGAGGGGCTCGTCCCACATGCCAGACGCAGGTGCGGGTCAGGCTCGGGAAGATTGGAGCGGGAACTTGCAACTCGCGAACGTCAGGAGCGGGCAACACGAATGAGCTGACCACAAAAGCAGCAGCCCCCTGCAGCCGGTTCACCCAGGCTGAGTGCTTCTCGCAGGAGGGTCGGACGGCGCGCTTACCAGAAGGCTCTTCCATTTCGGCGCGCATGGCGTGCAGGTCGTCGGTAGCCGAAATCACAGGGAACAGCAGCACCAGGGCGCAACCCAGAGCCAACAGACATTGGCGGGAGCTGGCATGGCGAGAGTCGACGGCGCGGCGCCACAACCAGTAGCCGGGCAGCGCCAATAACACCCAAGCGAGATTCAGCAGCAGTTCCATGCATGAAAACTACAAATACGGGGGTTACAGGGTAGTTTTGCAGAAATTGCAAATGCGAGTCAATATGACGACCGTGCTCCCGCAGGGGGACAGCCGATTCAGTTCGATGCGCGGAGATACGAATACTGGGGCTGAAGCCCGCGCGAATTTTCAATTTTCGCGGCGCTGAAGCGCTGCTCTTCCACGTTTCTCGCACATTCCAATCCGCACGCGGGTTTCCGGCAGCGCTGGCAGGCGGCCTGGCAATTATGGCCCGACGGCGATCTGGAGCGGCTGCGGCGCTTGCATCTGCTGGCGGTAAATCGCGTTCCGTTTCGCAAGTTCTCCCACCACGTTGACGTAGACGGTATATGCGCCGTGGGGAAGCGTTTCGCCGAAGGGCAGGGCCATGCCGATGGTGCCACGCTTCAACGGAAAATGCTGGTATCCGATTTCGGTGGCGCGGCCATTCTCGGCTACAGCTTTCGCGTCGAAGGTGAGATCGAGATCTTCCGGCGTGGCGTTCGATACCTCGACGCTGCCTTCAATCCTGTTCCCCGCCACGTGTGCGGGAGTCTTCCATGCTACGACGATGGCTTCGACTACTTTGATGGTGAAAGCTTTTTGTACTGCCTGGGGCGGTTGTCCGCCGTCTCTGACCGACAAGACAAACTGAAATTCGCCGGCGCGTTCCGCTGCGCCCTGTAGCACACCGTGTTCTTCCAGCTTGATTCCGGGAGGCAAAGTCCCGCTCTCGAGCTTCCAGTGCAAGGTCGGCACGAAATTGCCGCGCGGCTGAAAAAGAACATCATAAGGACCTTGGGGATATGTATCCGGCAATTCGGTGGGCCAAATGGTTAAGCTGGAATCGGTGTCGTGCGCCGGGCCGCTCTGCGATTGCGCATTCGCGGTTAGCGCGGTCGTGAGGGAGATAGCGACGGCCATTAGTATCCACGCGACGGCCGTGGCGAGGGCTGCGAAGGAGATACGTGTTTCATCCCCGGTGCACCGACTGCGGCCGCTTTGCGATGTGCTTTGTGGCATTCAGTTTGACCCACAGGAACAAGAGCGAAGCCTTCATATCCACTATAGCCGCAGCGAGTCGTAAGATGCAGAATCGCCGGTACGATGGACGGCGGTGTCGAGGTGGGAATGTAAAGAACTGTATTTCTTGCGTTTCTTTCTAATATTTCGCCGAGAATACGCTACTAATTTTGTTGGCCCGGGTTTAAGGCAACTGAAATCACCTGTGTTAGTCTCTGAATAAACGTGACAATTTCCAGGTTTCGACCGGCTCGGTCCGACTCGTTTTTCCCAGGGGGAAGTTATGTCTGTACGCAAAGGTTTGGTTCTGCTCACAGCGCTTTCGGCGCTTATGTTTCTGGCTGCCTGCGGCAATAGCGGTAGCGGCACGGCCGTACCGGTTGCCCCGCCGAGCGGGGCTTTCAGCAAAAGTAGTCTCAATGGCGCATACGTATTTACTGCTTCCGGCTTCGATAGCTCCGGCGGGGCGTATTCGATGGCTGGGACGTTCACGGCGAATGGCAACGGTGGCATCACCGGCGGCACGGTTGATCTGAACGACCCCACAGAGATCAGCACTGGCTTTGTCGCCGACGCCACGGTTAACAGCAACAGCACATATAGCGTGACAGCCGACGGTCGTGGCGAGATCGAGGTCGGGACGAGCATAACTAGCCTTCCCGTCCTGGACTTTTACATTGCTCTGTCCTCGAGCTCCGGCGGTCTTATTACAGAGTCCGACAGTTTCGGTGCGGGTAGCGGCACGATCGACGCCCAAACGGCGAGCGTCACCCCGTCCGGACCATATGCGTTCAGCTTCTCGGGTGCGGTGGGAACGGCGACCCTCGCCACCGTCGGCAACTTTACCGTGGCGTCGGGCGGCGCGATCAGCCCCGCGGGACTTGCAGATTTCAACGACAACGGTGTCGCGGCGTATCCATCTCAGACCCTGACAGGTAATGTCGTGGTGTCATCATCCGCCCCGTCTACAACTCTGAGTACTGCGCTCTATCCCAGCCTTACCTTCGATGTCTTTCCAATCAGCGCTTCGCACCTCAAGTTCATTGAGACGGACACTACCGCAACGTTGCTCGGTGACGCTTACTCCCAATCGAGCACTACTATACCCACCGGCACTCTTCCGTTCACCTTGTTAGGAAGCGCATCCTCGGGCGCTCCTTTTGCAGCCGGTGGGTTCTTCGTGACCGACGGAAGCGGAAATATCACAAGCTCATCGAGTGAGGACTTTAATTCAGGTGGGACTCTTTCTCCGTCGGGCTCCGTTTCATTTACTGGCAGCTACACGGCAGACGGAGCGGGGCGGTACACGCTGGGCAACTTCGCATCTTTTACCGGCGGCTCGGCGTACGCAGCCTACCCATCTAGCGGAGGGGTGCTCCTACTGGAGATCGACACTTCGGGGATCACGACCGGAGCCGCTTATGGACCGCAGAACGCGAGCGCAACATTCACCGCAGGACAGGGATATGGGATCGGCTTCTCCGGCTTCTTTTTGGGTGGGGCGGACGTGTTCGATACCGGGGAGTTCGTGGCCGCGAGCAGCGGGTCTACAATAAGCAGCGGCGCGGTCGATGAAGGTTCCGTCAGCAGTAGCGGCCTGGGCTTTGCATATGGGGTGCCGCTAACAGACGCGAGCTTCACGCTTCCCACGGGTGGTCGAGGTACGGTTGCCGCAACGGCTCAGAATGGAAATAACAGCACACAGAACGGTGGATTCTCGCTCACCTATTACGTTGTGGATGGAACGACCTTCCCATTCATCGAAACGGACACGGGGCAGGTTTCGGCTGGCGTATTCGTACTGCAGAGTACGAGTTCGTCGTCTGCATCAATAGCGAAAATGCAATCGATGTTTGTCCCTCGCTCGCCGTTCCACCCGAGCGTCAAGGCAAGGGAGAAATGATGCGGAGTTGTTTTTGGGGGGCGCGGCTCTCGCCGCGCCTTCGCGCCTACTGCTGGCCCGGAAAACCACGCCGCTCAAGGCGCAAACTCGAAAATCACCCCGGCACCGTGCGCCCTTGATGTACGTCGTACCGACGATATCGCCGGGGGCATCCCAGGGCAAGATTATCGAGCCCGGCTGGTCGCCGTCGGCGCAACTGGCCCAGGCTATCCCCGGACGAAGGCGTCCGGGGCTCCATCAAGGCTAGAAGTCCTTTCGTTAGATGGGTTGCGACTACTCCGGCGCAGGCTTCCACGAATTCTTTTTCTGGTTGGGTGAAAGTGGTGGTGAAGTAGCTCTCCACATCGAGTTCGGCGGCTAGCTGGCCTTTTACGAAGATCGGGACCACGATTTCACATTTCACCAGCGGCGATCCGGCCAGGTAGCGCGAATCCTTGGAAACGTCATGCACGACTATGGTTTCTCCGCTGCTGGCGGCGGCGCCGCAGAGGCCGGTGCTGAGCGGAATGCGGGCATTGGGCGTGAAACTGCCGGCAAACGGGCCCACCAACAGCACGCCGGAGTCGGCGGGATCGACGACATAAAATCCCACCCAGTTGTAGCGCGTCATCTTTTCATGCAGACGACGGGAGATGTGCTCCATCAGGGACTTGTTGGTAGGAGCGGTTTGCGCAAATTCCCGAAATTCCCGCAGAAGCTCTTCGTGCAGCGGCGTCATTGTTTGAGACCTTATGGGTGTAATCCGGAAGCTGTGTTGCCATACGAAGGTCGCCTCCGGTCCCAGTTCAGTTTACGCGGAGGGTGGAAGGGTTAAGAGGGGTGGGGAACCTGGTCGAATAAGGCCGGGTGAGGCGGAGGGTAGGCTGACTTTGGATTGTGGAGGGGCGGCTGCTTCCTCCGCTCAGGCTTTCCCCGGAGGAGGGCGTCCGGGGCTCATTCAAGTCCGGGCTCCATTCAATTGGATGTGAGCGAAATCACAGTGTTCTGTTGCCCGGCAGGACTAGAATGGCTGCGAATCGAGTTCTTGGGAACTCGGGAGCGGAGGTGTATCCATGAGATCCAAGTCGATCATGGGCGCTGTCATTCTTGTTATTCCCTTCATCCTATCGGCCTGCGGTTCAGCACCCAAGACGCCATCCTCAACAGCCGCCACGCCGGTGCCTGAGAAAAAGGAGCCCGTGCTTTATACGGGCAAGAGCTGTATGTCGCAGATGGAGAGTGCGGCTTCGCGCTGGCAGGCGGACGCGATGCCGATTCATTTGGAATCGGGTCTGAACGCGGAAAGCAACGGACAGAGCGGAAAGTCGACGATCTGGCAGGGCATGTTTGCGTCGCCGTCGCGCGGCACCTGGCGATCGTTTACGTGCTCGGGCAGCCGGCTGAAGGAAGAACCGGCGATTGGGGTTAGCGGAAGCATGGAAATGGCGTCGTCGCCGGGAACAGCGAGCGCGATGTTTCAACCGCTTTTGCTGATTGTCGATTCCGACAAAGCCTATGAAACGGGGCAGGAGCATGGCGGCGCTGAGCTGCTTAAGAAGAATCCGGACCAGCCGGTACTTTATTCGCTGAATTGGGATGCGAAAAGCAGAAAGTTGATTTGGGCCGTTATGTACGGCACTTCGCACAGCGATTCGAAGGGCGTGGGATTGATTGACGCGACTTCGGGGAAGTTTTTGGGGGCTTCGAAGTAGGGCGTACCTCAGGGGCTAAAGCCGGTTTATTTTGACTGCTCTACGCGGCGCTGAAGCGCCGCTCTCCCACCTACGTCGTGGACGGCTCGGTTGAAGCCAAACCTTTTGTCCCTTCGGCCCTCCCGGCTTCGCTCCGCATGACACGGCGTATTACAATCACGACTTCTTCTCCGCAGATTGGAATATTGTGAGGCGGAGACCGGGAGGTCGAATTGTTGGCTCGCTTGCTCGCTCTTCTGTTGGCTGACTTTCTATTGGCTGGTTCGGCTGTTTCTCAAAATGTTGTCCAATACACCGCTACTAATGCGAACGTGAAGTATCTGTTCGCTACGGCCGAACCGGTTGCTCATGTGAAATCCGGCGACATTCTTGCCACGAACACGCTCGATTGCTTCGGCAACGCGATCAAGAAGCCGGGCGACAAGCTCAGCATGGCGAAGGGTGATAATCCCCTCACCGGGCCGTTTTATGTGGAAGGCGCGGAGCCTGGGGACACGCTGGCCGTGAAGATTCTGGATCTGCAAGTGGATGGCGATACTGGCGTGGGCGCGTTTGCTCCGGGATTTGGCGCGCTGAACGAAACGAACTATACACCGATGCTGCATGAGGCCTTGCCGGAGAAGATCTGGTTCTATCCCATCGATCATGCTTCGAACACCGCAAGGTTCAAGGCGCTGGATTCCGATTTTTCGGTGAAGATTCCGCTGCATCCGTTTTTTGGATGTATTGGGGTTGCGCCGGCGGAGGGCGAAGCGCGCAGCTCGGTTGTGCCGGCGGAGTTCGGCGGGAATATGGATTCGCCCGAAGCCAGCGTTGGCAATACGGTTTATTTTCCGGTGAACGTTAAGGGCGGACTGCTCTACATCGGCGACGGCCATGCCGCGATGGGGGATGGAGAAATCGCGGGAACGGCGATTGAAGTTCCTTTGAAAGCGCGCGTGCAGTTGAGCGTGATTAAAGGGCGAACGATTTCGTGGCCGCAATTTGAAAATGATGACGCGATCATGACGGTCGGCGCTTACCGGCCGCTTGACGATGCGCTACGCATCGCATTCACGGAGCTGGTGCATTGGATTCACAAAGATTACGGACTTTCGGAATTGGACGCTTATGAGCTTCTCTCGCAGGTGGGAAAGATTCATTTGAACGAGATGGTCGATCCTAACTATGTGGTGGTGGCGTCGATTCAGAAGAAGTATCTGCCGCCGAAGAAGTAGGGGAAAGCAGGTTTCAAGCCCCGGAGGTTGCCGACTAGCGTCTTTTGAAGGTGCTAGGTCAGTTTGGCCTGAGAGCGCGGTTTGCACGGAGATTCCTCGCGCCGCTGGATAGAACGCGGCGCTTCGGAATGATGCCGCCGTCATCTTGCCATTCAAGGTCAGACGGCACTACTACTCTTTAACACTCTGCAACTTTGAAACCTTTCTCACGCTCAACGCGGCATTGGATGGTAGCGCAGATATCCCAGTCCCACGCGCAAATGATGGTGGAGCGCGTCGGGAATGCAGATGGCAAAGCAGAGTCCTAACAATCCTTGCGCCAGGCCAAGAGCCCAGATGCTGCGATAACGTCGAAAAAGGGCGCAGGAAACTATTCCCCATACGAGCGTGGCGGCGGTCAGCCAGGGACTGGGAAGATGGGCCGCGGCAAACAGTGTGCCTGCGATTGTCACCGCAGTGCTTCCGCTTAAGCCGAGCCGTAACAGGCGGTCCATGAAATAGTCCTGGAGAAGAAGTTGCTGGTAGACGGTCCAGATGACGTAGCCAGTAATGTGGGCGAAATCGGCTTTATAGAGGGGATGCAGCGTGCCGAACTTGGCGGCGACGAACGCGCTTACGATGCCGAGTACGATTGCCGCAGGCAGAATCCATAATGAGCGGACGAAACTGCGCCAGCCGAGGCCAAGCTCTTCGCGGGTGGGACGCCTTGCCAGCACGATTCCCAAAGTCAGCACCAGAACGAGCGGCGCGAAAATGCGCTGCAGGTGCTCAGGTGTCCAGATGACGCCTACGATACCCCCGTAGCCGACGATGAGTTCAATCAGATCGCGCGCACGGCTGTGTGTGGAAGAAGCCGGTTGCAGCGAGACGGCGGGGTATAGGGGCAATTCGTTGGTGGTCATTAGAGGCTGGTTACTCATTAAAACAGGTTACTCATTCATTCATTATGATGCGGCAATTTCCGGCGTGGCTTCCAGCAGGCTTCGCGTGTAAGGATGCTGCGGCCGTTCTGTAAGTTGCTCGGTTGGGCCGGTCTCGACAATTTTGCCACGATACATCACGGCGATGCGGGTTGAAAGATAGCGTACGACGGGCATGGAATGCGAGATGAACAAATAGGTCAATCCAAAATCGCGCTGCAACTGCGCGAGCAGATTTACGATCTGCGCGCCTACGCTCACGTCCAGCGCCGAAACGGGCTCGTCGGCCACGATAAATTTTGGGTGCAGCGCCAGGGCTCTTGCGATTCCAATGCGCTGGCGTTGGCCGCCGCTGAATTCGTGCGGGTAACGGCGCCGGATGGATTCGTCTAGCCCTACGGCACGGAGTAATTCGCGCACGCGGTCGGGAATCCCACGTCTCGCAAAAGAAGCGAGACGTGGGGCACCCCAACTTCGTCCGTTCTCTTCGCCTTGCGAATCACGATTTCCATGAATGATCATCGGCTCGGCGATGATTTGCTCCACTCGGAAGCGCGGGTCGAGGGAGGCGAAGGGATCCTGGAAGATGATTTGCATGTCGCGTCGCAGGCGGCGCATTTCACTTCGGCTGGCAGCGAGAAGATCGTTATCTTCGAAGCGAATACTGCCGGAGGTGGGCTCGATGAGCCGCAGAATCAGCCGTCCCAGAGTGCTTTTTCCCGAGCCTGACTCGCCGACGAGGCCCAGGGTTTCGCCCGCGTGGATATCGAGCGAGACGTCATCGACGGCGGGTACGTCGCCACCGCTGTTCGACATTGACATTTTGCCGAACGCGGATTCGTTACGCGGGTAAATCTTAGTTAAATTGTGAACTTCGACCAGGGGCATGATAAAGCCGATTTAATGAGCTTCTGCCACATTCCATATTCTGGAATATGGAATGTCAACCGGAAGCAATCATCGGTACGGCGGCCAGCGCAGCTAACAAGCCGATGAATCTCCAGCGCGTGAGATGTTCTTTCAGGACGATGCGGGCCAGCAGCACGGTCACTGCGGGATAGAGCGACGAAATCACAACAGCTTCGTCCAGACGCCCGGATTGGCTAGCTAGAACGAACAGCATTGTGCCGAGCGAGTCGATGCAGCCGGTGAGGGTGGCACGGGCTGCGTCGGCGGGGGAGATGTTGCGAAAATTGCTTAGCAGCAAGGCGATTGCTCCGGTGATGATCAGTCCGCCAGTTCTGGTGAGCAAGGCGAACCACAGGACTGAGCCGGGTCCGGCTTCGCGCAGGCAGAGGTAGAAGCCGGCAAAGCCGATACCAGCGAGTACAGCAAGACCGGTGCCCTGAGGAGTGCCTCCGTCTTGTACGCGAGTGATCAGCCAAAGTCCGGTTCCGGCGAGGGCGAAGCCGGCGATGGTGACCCTACCTGGCGGGCCTTCTATGAAGATCGAAACCAGGGTCGGGATGGCTGCGCCGAGAACTGCGGCGACTGGAGCGGTCAGACCCATTTTGCCGGTGGATAGCGCGCGAAAAAAGATGGCGACGCCGATGCCTCCGGTGATGCCGCCCGCCAGCGCCCACAGTACGCTGCGACCCGGCGGTGCGGGGGCGTGACTGGCTCCAACGAGCGCTGCCATGAGGATGAGTCCGCCCAGATTAAAGACGGCGGTGAACAGGAAGACGTTTAAGCGCCGGGTGAAATAGCCGCCGAGAAAATCGCTTGTGCCCCAGGCGAAAACGGCGGCTAGTCCATAGGCGGCAGTAGCAGATTGTGGAGCGACGGACACGAAGTTCGAGGGTAACACGCGCCGATTTCATAATTCTCAGCGAGGGCTGTTTCGACCTCTGCGTGTTAAACTTTCTTCAAGCCGTTCGTTGCGCTAGCGCTAGCCCAGGTTTCTAAGGATCCGTTTTGATCGAACTGGCACCATCGATTCTTTCGGCTGATTTTGCCCGTCTGGGCGATCAGGTGCGATCGGCGTGTGAGGGCGGAGCGGGAGTCATCCATGTTGACATCATGGACGGCCATTTTGTTCCGAATCTCACGATCGGCCCGCCGGTGGTGAAATCGCTGCATGGCGTGGCCAGGTTGCCGCTGGATTGCCACCTGATGATCGAGAATCCGGACGATTTCATTCCCGCTTTCGCCGAAGCGGGTGCGGATTGGATTTCGGTACATCAGGAAGTGTGCCGGCACCTGAATCGGACTCTGCATTTGATTAAGAGCCACGAATGCCTGGCGGGCGTGGTGATTAATCCGGCAACGCCCGTCGATACGCTGGCGGAAGTGCTGGATATTGTGGATTATGTGCTGGTCATGTCGGTGAATCCGGGGTTTGGAGCGCAGAAATTTATCCCTGGGGCGCTGCACAAAATCCGCAGGTTGGCCGAGATTCGCAGCCAACGTAACCTGACCTACCGCATCGAAGTGGATGGAGGCGTAGCGCTGGACACGATAGCGGATGTGGTGCGCGCCGGGGCAGAAATTCTGGTGGCGGGCAACGCAGTGTTCGGTCATGGCGATCCAAAGAAGAATGCCGAGGGGTTGCTCAAGGCGGCGCACGAAGCCGCGCTGGTGAAGGTCTAAGAAAATTTTCAAGTGGCAATTGGCAAATGCCGATTGTAGGGTTGGACGTGCATTCCGTCGTACAATTCGTCGTACAATCGACAATCGGAAATTGATAGCTGGCAATCCTTGCTTCGAGGTCTTATGTCCCGTCGAGTTCTTATCTCCCGTCGAGTTCCATTCATTGCTGTTCTCGCTGTGCTCATCGCGCTTACTGCGGCTTGCACGAACAAAAAATCCACCAATCCGCTGGCCAACATCGGCTCCAAGCAGCCTGACAAGGTTCTCTTCGATAAAGCCATGGACGCGATGAGGCACAACCGCTTCGACGTGGCTCGCATGACGCTGCAGACATTGATTAATACCTACCCGGACTCGGAATATATAGCTCGCGCAAAACTGGCCGTGGGCGACTCGTGGTATGCCGAAGGTGGAACAGCGTCGCTGGCGCAGGCGGAGCAGGAATATCGCGACTTCGAGACCTTCTTCCCAAACATGCCGGAAGCAGCCGAGGCGCAGTTGAAGATCGCCAACATTCAATATCAGCAGATGGAAAAAGCCGACCGCGATTATACGCACGCCCAGCGGGCGGAGGAAGAATATCGCAACCTGATTATGCAGTATCCGGACAACCCGAAGCTGGTGAAAGAAGGCAAGGAGCGCCTGCTGGAAGTGCAGGAGGTGCTGGCGGAGCGGGAGTTCGAGATCGGAAAGTTTTATTACCTGAGGATGTCATATCCAGCGTCCATCGCGCGGCTGAAAAGCCTGGTCGAGAAATACCCGCTGTATAGCCGCGCCGACGAGGCGTTGTTCGTTCTGGGACAGAACTACGAAGGGCAGATGGCGCAACTGCGGGCACGTCCAACGTGCGTAAAAACCAGCCCGCAGCCGGGCTGCATTCTTGAGCAGGTCAAGACCAACATGATGGAGGAGCTGACCAAGGAAGCTGGTCAGGCTTATTCGCAGATCCTCACGCGCTACCCGATCATGGACCGTGCCGACGATGCGAAGAAGCGGCTGGCGGCGCTCCATCAGCCGATTCCCCGACCTACCAAGGCCGCCGTGGCGCAGAACCGGGCGGAAGATGAGAGCCGGCGCGAAAACACCACGCTAGCGCGGTTGATGAGCGTGGTGAAGAAGGGACCGGATGTCGACCAGGCAACCAAGATCGGCGAGCCGACCCTGGTGGATCCGACTCCGATTGCCGCCAATCAGGAAGCGTTGCGCACAACGCGGGAAGCTATGGGCCTCACCAACGGCGGGCACAGTGTGCAGGTGGAGGCCGTGGGTACGGGAGCTCCAGGTGCGAATCAGCCGGCACCGCGCTCCGATGCCCCGGCTAATGCCAACGTCAGTGCCAATCCTTTTGCTAACCCCGCTGCTGCCACGGCCGATGCGAATGAGCTGAAGCCGAACACGCAAGCGTCGGCAGCGCCGCCCACCAAGCCGGAGGCCAACGAACTGGTTCCCGACGCGCAGGCGCAAGGCGATCAACCCTTGCCACCGCCGGTGCAGATTAATGAAATCCAGCAGGCACAGTCGGCTGGAGGGAATGCTAGCAGCGCAAACTCGAGCTCCGCGCTGGCTACCGACAAGGATATTTCCAGCAGCAAGAAGAAGAAAAAGAAGGGCCTGAAGAAATTCATTCCGCTCTGAAGTTGGAGCCGGCTATTTCCCGCTCTGAATCGCCGACGAGCGATAGGTCTGATCGAGATCTGCGTCAAGCTGCTTGGCTTGCGCCGGATTTTCCTCTAATCGAAGGACTCGCGCAGCTCAGTTTCTGTGGTCAAAAGAAGCGAGTTCGACTCGCAGTTGCTCGATGGGCAGGCGCCGGCTCTTGTAATCGCCCAACTCCTGTTCGGTCATATCCATAAAGTTGCGTTTCGAGATCATTTTGATCTGCTGGTCGAATAACCGGCAAAGTTCCTGCGCGATCTGGGTGAGCTTATCCTCGGTCACGGATAAGAAATAACGTTGAATGTGAGGAACAGGCCATGATGTCGATCTCAAGTATTTGTGACAAAGGTCACCGCCAAAGGCTGGATGCATGGTGAATTGCTTATGAGTTCGCGACCGCGCACTAGACGCTGAACAGTAGTAATCAGGTAACATGCCGCCTGATCATTGACTTACCCTCGCACTCAGGTTACCTTCGCCATAGCTCCCCTCAGAAGAGGAAATTTTCTTTGGCCCGCAAAATTCTGCTTGCAGATGACAGCGTGACCGCCCAGAACATGGGGCGCAAAATCCTTGCGGATGCGGGTTACGAAGTGATTACCGTCAACAACGGTTCGGCCGCGCTGAAAAAAATCGCGGAGGTCAAGCCGGACCTCGTCATCCTTGATGTCTACATGCCGGGCTACAGCGGACTGGAAGTTTGCCAGCGGCTGAAGGAAAACCCGGAATCGTCGCGCGTGCCGGTTCTGCTCACGGTCGGCAAGCTGGAGCCGTTCAAGCCGGAGGAAGCGCAGCGGGTACGTGCGGAAGGTTTCATCGTGAAGCCTTTTGAGGCCAGCGAACTGCTCAGCACGCTCTCCAAGCTCGAAGACAAAGTGGTGCCGCGCGCGGAACCTTCCAAGCCAGGGCGGTTCGCGCGGGCGATTGCGTCGGTAGAAGAATCGAACCGCGGGCAAATTCAGCCGATCGACGGAGGTGACGAAAACGGCTGGAAGAACCGGATCAGCTTCCCGCACGAGAAGACGGGGCCGGAAGAAAAAGATGCAGACGATGCCTCGATTTATAACCCTGTGAATCGCGATCTGCGCACCGTGGTTGCCACTGCGTCCCAGCGCGTCGAGGAGAAGAAAGAAGAGAAGCGGCTACAGGAGATGGCCGTGGAGCAGAGCGTGGATTTGGGCGCCGTCGCGCCGACGGGCGTGCCGCAGGACGTGACGCCGGAAGAGGTTGCGGCTATCGCGGCCGCGGCTGCACACATACAGGTGCTGCAGGCGACACTGAATGAGGAGAACGCTTCAGCCGAGAGTGTTTCTGCGGAGCCGAGTGCTGCGGAGGCAGCCGCGGTGCCGTACACGAAGCCTGAAGCGATCCAGCCGGCCGAGTCTCATTCCGCTCAAGATGAGGCGGGGTACGAGGCGCAGGACATCCCGATGACGATGGCGGCCGCCAGCGCCGCCGTTCCGCGTTGGACGGCCGTATCGGTTGCGCTGGATGCGGACGAGGCGAATATTTCCCTCGAGCAGGAAATGCAAAAGGCGTACGCAGCGTTCGTGGCAGAGCAGACTGGTGCTGCCGAAGAGAAGACGTCAGCCGCGCCGGCTGAAGGTTCCGCCATCACTGCGGAACCGAGGAGCAGACATCGGCAGCCGCGAGTTCAATGCATGAGGCACGGCCTGAGCCGCAACCTGAACCGCAATCCGCGAGCGAGCCTCAGGTCGAATCGCCGGTGGTGGCTGAGGCTTATCGGGACGAACCTGCGGCGGTCGCGCCGGAGTCAGCGACCGCGGCTTCTTTTGTGCCCTCGGAGCCAGTTGCGGTTTCGCAAGCGGCAAGTGCAATCGCACAAGCAGAACCTCGGTATGCAATATCTGCCGCCGAAGCCGCTGAAGCGGTGCCGGTGGAACCTCAGCTCGAGCCAGCAGCTTCGCAATTCACCGAAGCGGTACCTACTGCGCCGGTGGAACTGGTTCAAGCGGCTGTTGAGGCTGCGCCTCAAGCAGTTGCGGCGGAGCAGGAACCGCCTTCTCCGGCGCAAGCGGAACCTGAAGCGGCGGAAGCTACGGTTTCGGAGCACCCGTTCACGTCGTTTGTCGCAAACGCGCACGAGGCAGCTCCGCAGGAACAGCATCTCGAATCGCGACAGATCGAATCCGCGCCGGATGAAGCGGAAAGCGTGAAGAGTACGGCCGCGGCATGGGCCAGCTGGCGCCAGATTCGCGATGCCAATGAGCCAAAGCCTGCGCCCGCGGAAGTTCCCCAGCAGGAATCGTCGATGCCTGCGGAGGCCGCTGCCATGGCGGTTGCGGCCGGCGCCGAGCAACTCATGCAGGATGCGCCTCAACGGAACGCGGAAAATCCCGCCGACGTGGCCAGCATTGTAGACAGCGTTCTCGCCGATCTTCGTCCTCGCCTGATGGCAGAAATCTCCCGGAAGATGTCGGAGAAAAAGTAAGACCTCTTCTCAGAAACACCGGCAGAGACACCCAGCAGAAATCACCTTAATCTTCAACCGCCTTGCGCACGGCGGCCTTCGCCAGCAGTCTCGTGGAGTCGAGCGTGGGTAGCGGTGAAGATTCCGGACTCACCAGTAATGGGATTTCGGTGCAACCGAGAACGACCGCGTCGCAGCCTTCGTCCTTCATCGCGCGGATGACTTCGACATGGTAGGCCAGTGAGCGCGGAAGGAACTGACCATTCACCAGTTCATCGAAGATGATGGCGTTGATGCGCTCACGCTGCCCGGGTGCGGGAATGCGGCACTCGATGTCGGCGGCTTTCAGCGCCTCCGGGTAGACAGGTCCTTCCATCAAGTAGCGGGTGCCGAGAATGGCCAGGCGCTTGAAGCCGCGCCTTTGCGCTTCTTTGGCAACTTCTCTGGCGATGTGCAGCCAGGGCCGCGGCGAGCGATGCTCGATCAGGTCAAAGGCCTGGTGAATCGTGTTGTCGGGGCAGATGAGGAAGTCGGCGCCAGCGCGGGCCAGCTTTTCCGCCGACGAAAGCATGAGCTCTGCTACCCCGGGCCAGTCATTGGCGCGAACAAAGCGCATATAGTTCGCGAGCGAATGTGAGTGCAGGGAGACTTCTGGATGATGGTGCTCGCCGAGCAGGGCTGCGCCTTCGAGCGAGATGGTGCGATAGCAGAGCGCGGCTCCTTCGGTGCTGCAGGCGACGATGCCGATGTGGAGAGGCACAGCTTTCAGTTCTTAGGTCTCAGCTCTCAGCCCAAATGTCGTTTATACAGGATGTTGCAGCATTCGACACGCGACGATGAACCACACCCAACCCGCGGAGATCCCATCGCCCTTGCAAAATCAAGAATCGGTTCCTGCTATAACGGGGTTATGCCGTCCGCCGCGGTAGGTCGGTGGTCTTTTTTCTCCCCGTCTTTCAAAAGCCGTAGTATCGCGAGGATTGTGTTCCAGTTGCGTGTGGTGGCAGGCGCCCCGAACAGCTTATCGATCTGGCCAAGGTAGCCGATCGTCTTCATGTGCCGACGGTACATTCCGAACACGAATTGCTTGTTCGCGGCGATAACTCGCACCAACCATTCCCCTTCGGGAGGGAATGTAACTGGCAGAGTAGCGCGGAGGCCCCCGGCTCTCGACAGGATGCTTACGAATCGAACGATATCGGGGCGTGACGGCTCGGTTCCAAACGGATTCTCCTTCTCGAGGCGAATAAGGTTGCGACCCTCGCAGAGCACAACGTGCGCCTCGAATGGCAGCTTCCGGAGAAGTGCCGCACGGAACTCTGCTCGCGAGACAGGTTTCCGAACGATAAACGTGCCTGCAGCGCCCACGTTGACGACATCATAGTCACTCAACTCTTTCGCCAGGATGCTTGGGCGAAATGTCCTGTGACCGCCAACGTTTACACCCCTCAGGAAAACAATCAGAGCCATACAACTGGTGCCTCCATGAAAGCCGGTCGCGGTTTAAGCCACGATGGCTCCTGAATCGAGGCTTACGGCGAAAGGCTTCCAACCGCCGGGAGGATCCCATTCGCCTTCCCCGTACACAATACCGCCCTCCACGCGCTCGACAATGACGCCATCGAGCCCGAGAGCTTCGGTGGTCCAAATCAACTCTCCGATACGCGAGATATGGAAAAGGCGCGATTCTGAAGCTGCCAGCAATAAATCTTTGTCCGCGTAGAAATGAGCGAAATATCCGCCCACATCGATGGCGATGACCGCGGCTTCAAAAATGGAAACCAGAAAAACATGGTTTCCGAAACCAATTACGACTACGTCGTGCCAGATCAAGACTTCCTCGAAGGCCTGCGGCGGCTCGTAGATATCGATGCGGAGCAGCTTTTGTCCGGCGTCGACGAGCACATAACGGTCCGGGGTTTCGTTGCGGGCGCTTGGATCACCGACGGTGACAGGCTCGACCGAAGCCCAAGGTTTGGAGATCGTGGAGTGGAATTCCGCAGTTGCCATGATTTCAGGCTCTATCGAATTCTTCCGCGGTGCTTCTGTCAAGAAACAAGTTATCGGGCAGCTGCGGCATCGAAGAGGTTCAGGAATTCCAGTTTCTTCTCTGCAGGCAGGAATGAGGCTTCGAAGGAGTTGCGGGCCAGTTCGCGCAAGTGCTCGTCGGTGAATCCGAAGGTTTGCTGCGCGATCTGGTATTCGCGGGCTAGCGTGGTGCCGAACATGGCTGGGTCGTCGCTGTTGAGCGTGATCATTACGCCGTGATCGAAATAGTTCTTAGCGGGATGCTCGCTGAGGCCGGGGCAAAGGCCGGTGCGAAGGTTGCTGGTGAGGCAGATTTCGACGGGGATTTGGCGCTGTGCTAACTCTTCGACGAGATCGGGATCGTGGAAGGCGGTGAGGCAGTGGCCGATGCGCTCGGAGCGAAGATTGAGCGCGCCCCAGATGGATTCCGGCGGGCCATTCTCTCCGGCGTGGGCGGTGAGGCGCATGCCATGGTCGGCTGCCCAGGTGTAGGCGTCGCGGAAAAGTTCGGGCGGAGCTTTTTGCTCGTCGCCGCCGATGCCGATGGCGACTACGTTGCGGTCGTGATAGCGGACAGCGAGTTCGAACACCTGTTGCGCAGCCTCCGCGCCGAATTGACGCACGGAGTCGAAGATCCAGAGCAGCGAAATGCCGAAATCGCGCTCGCCGCGGGCGCGCCCGCGATCGAGGCCCTCGAAGATGGCGGCGAAATCCTGCTTGCGCCAGAGGCAGACGCCTGCGGAAACATTTACCTCGGCGTGGAGCACGTTTTCTTCCTTCAGGCGCTGCATTAGACGGTAGGTGATCAGTTCGTAGTCTTCGGGCGTGCGCAGGTGTTCGGTGATGTTTTTGAAGGCGAGCAGGAAGCCGGGGAAATCTTCGTAGCGGTAGAGGGCGTCGACTTCGGCCTGCGTGACGCGGTCGCCGTGGCGCTGGCGGAGTTCGAGCAGAGTGGAAGGTTCGATTGCGCCTTCGAGATGCAAGTGAAGTTCGGCCTTGGGGAGTTGGCGTAGAAAGCTGCTTGGCGGACGATCGGATTCGGAGGACATCAGGTTTGATTGTAGATTCTTGGGAGGAGATTTGCGAGACACTTAGCGCGGCCGCGGGACATGCGAGTTTCGAGGTGGAATGCCCCTCTGGGCCGGAGACTGCGGAGACCGATAGGGATCCTTCGACTGCGCACACCGATTCGCTTTGCTCATCGGCGGCTCCGCTCAGGATGACGGAGTGTTTTTGCTGACGGCTGATCGCTGATGGTTACTTCTTGGCGAACTCGCTGCGATGCCGGCCGTAAAAGATGTAGATCAGCAGGCCGAGGCCGAGCCAGATCACAAAGCGGAGCCAGGTGATCACGGTGAGTCCCATCATCAGGCCGCCGCAGAGAACGATCGAGATCAGCGGGAACCATGGAACGAACGGGACTCGGAAAGCGCGCTTGCGATCGGGTTGCCGGCGGCGGAGAAGGATCACTCCCAGCGAGACCAGAACAAAGGCAAACAGCGTTCCGATGTTTGCGAGGTCGGCGGCATCTCCAATGTCCACGAGGCCGGCGGGAATTCCTACGGCGAAACAGGCGATCCAGGTGGACCAGTATGGCGTCTTAAATCTCGGGTGTACAGCGGAGAACAGCTTCGGCAGCAAGCCGTCGCGGGACATGGCGTACCAGATGCGTGCCTGACCGTACTGGAAGACGAGCAACGAAGAGATCATCCCGGTCAATGCTCCGATCACGATGACCGAGCGGAACAGCGGGTGCACACCCAGATACTTCATCGCGTAGGCCACGGGCGCTTCGGCGGCTGCGCCCGACACAAAGGTTGTGTACTTCATCATGCCGAGCAGGACGACGGCCACGCCGACATAGAGCAGGGTGCAGACAATCAGCGACATAATGATGCCGAAAGGCAAATCTTTTTGCGGATTGCGCGATTCCTCGGCGGCGGTCGAGACCGAATCGAATCCGATGTAGGTGAAGAAAACGATTGCCCCTCCGGTAACGATTCCGGCGAATCCAGAAGGCGCGAAGGGATGCCAGTTCGCGGGCTTCACCAGCATTCCACCAACTACCAGGAAGGTCACGATGGCGCCGATTTTGACCATCACCATGACGTTATTGGTCTCCGCCGACTCCTTCACTCCGCGCACCAGCAGCAACGTGAGAAGGAAAACGATGAGGAAGCCGGGGAGATTGAAATAGGCACCCGTCCATTGCCCGCCGGCCCAGACCGGACTGGCAAATTTTTCCGGCAAGTTGAGGCCGAATACCGCCAGTTGCGCCTTGGTATAACCGGCGAAACCAACCGCGACTGCGACGTTCGAGACTGCGTATTCCAGGATCAGGTCCCAGCCAATGATCCAGGCAAAAATTTCGCCGAGCGTGGCATAGGAGTAAGTGTAGGCGCTGCCGGCGATGGGAATCATTGAGGCCAGTTCGGCGTAGCAGAGCCCGGCGAAACTGCATGCAATTGCAACCAGAAAAAAAGAAATCGCAATCGATGGCCCGGCGGGCGGGCGTCCGTGCATGAGCGCTCCGGCCGTGCTGCCGGTGCGCAGCAGATTCATGATTACATCGAGCGCCTGCGCATGCAGGAGGGATGGGACCTGGAAATATTCGCCGGCGGCCGCGGTGCCGGTAAGGATGAAGATTCCAGAGCCGATGATCGCGCCGATGCCCAGCGCCGTCAGCGACCAGGGGCCCAGCGTTTTTTGCAGGCGCTGGCCGGGAGCTTCGGAATCGGAGATTAGCTTGTCGATGGACTTGCAGCAGAAAAGCTGGTTATCAGACGTGCGTACCGTTTCGGCGGGTTCCGTGGATGGTTGGGACAAGTTGTGGTTGTCTCCTGAGTTGCCGTTTGCGATTTGCACTTGGCTGCCGGCCGTGGGTATCCCCACCTTTCCCAAAAGATGGGAAAGATGGGGCACCCAGCCATTAGTTGCACTCGATCGGGAATCCCACTTCTCCCAAGAGATGGGAGAAGTGGGGCACCCTCAGAGTGCTTGATACTAAATCCGACTCTTAGCGCTTCGACTGGCCGCGTGCCAGCTTCTTTACCTTGCGTTTTTTCGATCCGCGAGCATAGTCGCGGGGCTGAAGCGGCTTTTCCGCCTTGCGCTTTTTGCGGGCGGCACGTTTTGATTTTTTGCGGTCTTCCCTGCTGAGCGTTGCTGTATTGGCCATGAATTCCTTTTGAATTTCGTAATTGAGTAATTGAGTAATTGAGTAATTGAGTAATTGAGAAATTTGGGAAGCACTGCACTCCCGCCAAATTACACAATTACTCAATTACAAAATTAGCGAATCGTTTCACGCGTTCTCCAGCTGCGCGTACTTCTCTACCAGCTTCTTTAATCCGAAGCGAGGAAATTGTACCGTAATCTTGGCTTGTTCGCCTTCTCCTTCGCGGCGGTAGACGGTCCCTTCGCCATATTTGGGATGGCGGACTTTCTGGCCGGGACGGAATCCGCGCTGGCCGCCGGGTTCTTCGACGCGGGTTTTGGGCAGGGTAAACTTTTTGCCGCGACTGGCGAAGAACTCGGCGATATTTTCGATGGAGTTGTAGGGCTTGGCGGGAACGACCGCCTTTTGTCGCGCGGCTGTAACGGGCACTCCCCGCTTCCACGCGGCACTCTGATCCTCATCTTCGTAGGAATAGTGTCCCGTATCATGATCAAAAGTTGAGCGCTCGTGTCCCCCCGCGCGGCCAAAAGTGCCCGTGCCCGCGCGAGATCTGCTCGTTCCCAGTTCTTCGACCAACTGCATGGGAACTTCTTCCAGGAAACGCGATGGGACGCTGGCTTCCGGCAGGTCTGTGCCGTAGCGGCGACGATAAACCGCGCGAGTCAAGATGAGTTGATCCATGGCGCGCGTCATCCCTACGTAGCAGAGGCGGCGCTCTTCTTCAACGTCATCGGGCTGGAGCATGGTGCGCGAATGCGGGAATAATCCTTCTTCCAAGCCACTGAGAAAAACTAGCGGGAACTCCAGGCCCTTGGCGGCGTGCAGGCTCATGAGCGTGACTTGCGAGCGCTCGTCGTAGTCGTCGGCGTCACTGATCAGCGCGGCGTGGTCGAGGAATTGATCTAACGTTTCGCCTCGGTCGCGGGAGTCCATGGCGGCGTTTAGCAGTTCGCGCAGGTTTTCTATGCGGGAGTAGGCTTCGGGCGTGTCTTCAGCTTCGAGGAGCTTGATGTAGCCGGTGCGGTCGATGAGGAATTTCAGGATGTCGGCCGTGCCTGGAAGGGTAGCGCCTGCGCCTTGCTCGGGCGGGAGCGGGCCAGAGGGCTGCTCGACAGCCGGCGGGACGACGGCGCTACTGCCGGCAGCGTCGCCCTCTGCTCGGCCGAAGTCGAAGGAAATGTTTTCGAATTCGTTGGGGTCAAAGGCGACTACAGCTTCTTCTGAGGGTTCATCTGCGGTAGCTTGCAGGGACACCACGTCGCCTTCCGCGCTCTCCTCAAGGTTCTGGACGAAGGTTCCGGCGAGCATCGCTTGCGCGTCCAGAATCAATTGCTGGAACCCCTTGAGCGACGCTAGGGCGCGCTGCGGCAGGAGTTGCCGGCGAATTGCTTCACTAATTGCTCCCCAGAGTGACAAGCCCGTCTCCAGCGCCAATCTTTCAACCGTCTCGACGGTTCCCTTCCCGATGCCGCGAGCCGGCGTGTTAATCACGCGCAATAGGGAGATGGAGTCATCCGGATTCTGAATGACTTTCAAATACGAGATCATGTCTTTGATCTCGGCGCGCTCGTAGAAGGAGAATCCGCCGACTACGTGATACTTGAGGCCGTAGCGGCGCATGGCTTCTTCAAAGAGGCGTGACTGCGAGTTGGTGCGATATAGAACTGCGGCGCGCGGAGACTCGTCGCCGCGCTGGGCGGCTTCGCGCAGATATTTGACGATGGAGTCGGCGGCGAAGAGGGCTTCGTTTTCACCGTCCGGGGCTTCGTAGTAGCCGATTTTTGCGCCGCCCTGGCGGGAGGTCCAGAGGTTCTTGCCTTTGCGGCGTACATTGTTCGCGACCACGGCGGACGCGGCCTGCAGGATGTTTTGTGTGGAGCGGTAATTCTGTTCGAGGCGGATGATCTTCGCTTCGGGGAAGTCTTGTTCGAATTCGAGAATGTTGCGGATGTCGGCGCCGCGCCAGGAGTAGATCGATTGATCCTCGTCGCCGACGGCGCAGACGTTGTGGCGCTCGCCGGCCAGCAGACGCATGAGATCGTATTGCGGGCGGTTCGTGTCCTGATATTCGTCGATGAGCAAATATTGGAAGCGTCTGTTGTAGTACTCGCGCACCGGCGCGACAGTTTTCAGCAGGCGCGTGGCTTCCAGCAGGAGATCGTCGAAATCGAGCGCGTTCGCTTTCCGCAGTTCCTTGCGGTATTCCTCATAGAGATGCGCAATCTTTTCGGTTTTGGGATCGGCGGATTGCAGGTAGAGTTCCTGCGGATCGAGCATGTGATTCTTTGCCCAAGAGATGCGTGAGAGCACGATGCGTGGTGTGAGTTGCTTATCGTCGAGTCCGAAGCGCTTCATGATCGACTTCAGGATCGACTGCTGATCGGCTTCATCGTAGATGACGAATTTCTTCGTCAGTCCAATGGGCGGTTGGCCGGGGGTCGCCGAGGGAATTTGCAGCGCTTCGATGTCGCGGCGCAGAACGCGCACGCAGAAAGAATGGAACGTGGAGATGACGGGCTTGGCGATGCTGAGGCCGCCGACTAGCTTCTCGACGCGCTCGGCCATTTCGGCGGCGGCTTTGTTGGTGAAGGTCATCGCGAGGATCGATTCGGGCATTACGCCGCGATGGTCGATCAGGTAGGCGATGCGGTAAGTGATGACGCGGGTTTTACCGCTGCCCGCGCCCGCGAGGATGAGCACCGGCCCTTCGGTGGTTTCGACGGCTTCGCGCTGCTGCGGGTTAAGATGATCGAGAAACGACAATGCGGGAGTGGCTCCGACTGCTATTTGATTTTACAGGATTCGAGTTTTTCGTATTCGGCTGAGGCGCGGCCAGCGCAGCGCCTAAAGGCGAGTCAACACGCGGCATCGACGGCACGCATAAATGCGTGCCCTGATACGAATCGCAGTGCGACGCGCGACGGGCGTACCCTGAATGCCAATCTTCAAACCCACGCGCTCATCAGATGGCCGAGGCCGCCGCGGACGAGTAGGCCGTCGGTGCGGTTTTTGAAATAGCGCTCGTTGATTTGCGCGCCTTGCAGAAGTTCTGTGCGGTGAAATCCGAGGCTGGCCAGATCGTCCTGCAATTTGGCGGGATTGAAGAAGAGCTGAAACGGCTCTCCCGCAGCCGCGACGCGTTTGGAAAGGGCGTCGAGTGCTTCGCGCTGTCCGGCATTCAGCAACGCGGGATCGATGGCGAAATCGAAGACGATGCCGCTGCCTGCCGGCATGTTCGCGATCAGGCTCACAGTGCTCATGCAGGCTTCGCGAGTGAGATAGGGCACCACGCCTAACCAGGAGAAGAATGCTGGCTTGCCTCGGTCGAGTCCGGCGTCATCCAGAGCCTGTTCCAGGGTTTGGCGCTCGAAGTCGATCGGAACGAAAGTCAGTGAGGGAGGGATCGGAATGTCGGCATGTTGCAGTTGCTCGCGCTTCCATGCCTGGGTATCCGGATGGTCGACTTCGAAGACGCGCAGAGCTGGGTGCGGATTACGGTAGGCGAAGGTATCGAGGCCCGCACCGAGAATCACGTACTGAGATACGCCGTTCGCCACCGCGTGGCCGAGTTGGTCTTCAGCAAAACGGCTTCGTGCTGCCATGAATGCGCGGAAGGCGCGCGCGAAGGCATGGTGCTCTTTGGGATTCGACTGAAGTTCCCGCGCAGCTTCAGCGCCGATGATGCGCAGGGCTAACGGGTCGTCGAGAACTTTGGGGTGGTCGTGAAGTTGGTGGGCCGCGCGGCGGATGGCTACGCGCTGGGCGGTGTGGCTGAAGTCGCCTTCCTGCATACTCGCGCGCTCAGACCGGTTCGCCTGTTTCGGCGCGGGCTAGCTTGCATTCCTCACAGGGGCAGAGCTCGCGGAGCAGACGCCACGAGTAAATGCCGAGATCGTGGTCGTCATTCCAGGCGAAGCGAATGGCGTACTTGCCGATGCCTTCGGCGGAGAGCGGCTTGGCCGCGGCTTTGTACATGGGCAACATGCCGGGCTTCAGCTTTCCCGGTTCGCCGGGTTTGCGGCCGGTTTTTTCGCGCTCTTCGTTGCACATGGCGCAGGGGCAGGCGTCACGCAGGTAAACGAAGCTGTAGTGCGAAACGTGGCCGTCTTTCCACTCGATGTCGAGCCCCGTGCCCGTGGTGATATTAACTTTCACCGACTTAGGATCAGTGGCAGCGGTGGGTGCCTGAAGCGGGGACTGCATAAATTCAGTATCGCATATATGAATTCCGGTTCGCAGATTCGCTTAATGGGCGGTAGAGGTGGTGGTGGAACTGGCCTTTTGACCTGTGACGACGCCCACGGCAAGGCCGCCGATAGCACCTGCCAGAATGCCCATCAGGGCTAGAATTAGCGTGTTTTCGATGAGAGTGGATTTAGCTCGGCCCGCCATACATCCTCCGTTTGCAAAGACCATGCTAGTTTACATCGCCGGGTGTACGAGATGACGAATTGTCGGGAAGCGCCCGGATTCGGTACAATAACAGTTTCGGCTACAAGCTCTGAAAGGATCTGGTCAAGCAGTCATGGCACAGCAATGTGATATCTGCGGCAAGAAGCCGCAATCTGGAAACCGCATCAGCCACGCCCACAACGTCACCAAGCGGCGCTGGAACGTCAATCTGCGCGCGGTGCACGCTCGCGTGGGCGCAACTACCAAACGTATGCGGGTTTGCACTTCCTGCCTGCGCAGCGGCAAAGTGGTAAAGGCGTAAGGCTTTCACTCCGCACGCGGCAGCATGACGATTCTCAATTGTCAATTTTCGATTGCCAATTGCAGAGCGGTCTTGTGTTCAATTGGCACTTGGCACTCGGACAATTGAAAATCTCGCTACTGCACCTGCAGCAAATGCACATCGAAGATCAGGGTCGCGTTCGGCGGAATCGGTCCGCCGGGAGTGCCTTCAGCGCCGTAGGCTAGATTGGGCGGAATGCGGAGCTGGCGCTTGCCGCCGACTCGCATCCCAGTAACTCCTTCCTCCCAGCCCTTGATTACCTCGCCGTTGCCGATGGTGAAATCGAAAGGCCTGCCGGCGTCCACGGAGCTGTCGAACTTCTTGCCGTTGGTGAGCCAGCCGGTGTAGTGCACGCGCACGTGACTGCCCTCTTTGGCAACGTCACCGGTGCCGACGCGAATATCCCAATATTCCAGGCCGGATGGCGTCCTTACGCCTTCGCCGGTCACCTTGGTGGGCGCACTTGTGTCAGTCTTTTTCTTGGTTGTGTTTTGGGCAAATCCGGCCGCCGTGAATGCGAGGATAATTGCTGCTGCTGTGACGTACCTGGTCATCGTTATCCTAGTCTCCTTTGCGGACTCCTTCGCGGGATCTCAAACCTTTTATCTTAAACACAGAAGGCACAGAGGTGCACAGGTTTTTCATGACAGGGCGATGACGTCGATTTCCACTAACACGTCTTTCGGCAGACGGGCGACTTCAACCGTGGAGCGCGCGGGCGGCGCGGAACTGAAATATTTGCCGTACACCTGATTCATGGCGCCGAAGTCATTCATGTTTTTCAGAAAAACCGTGGATCGGACTACTTTGCCAAGACCGCTGCCAGCGGCCTCGAGAATTTCGGATAAATTGCGCAGGACGCGATCGGTCTGCGCCGCTACATCGCCTGTGACAACCTGCTGAGTGGCGGGATCGATTGCGACCTGGCCTGACACGAAGACGAATCCGTTGGCTTTGACTGCCTGGGAGTAAGGACCAATGGCTTGAGGGGCGTCTTTGGTAGAAATGATTTCGCGCATAGAGTTTCTCTGATTAACTCAGATTGAGCGGGCAGAGGTCAAATCAGCACGTCAGCGCGGCCTGTTTCAGCGGGCGCGATTGTTTTGTCTCCATCTCCGCACCAAGTCCCTGGCGGCAACGGACCATTCAGGAAACTGGAATTCAAAACCGGCCTGAAGAAGTCTTCGTGGAATCACGCGGCGACTTTTGAGAATCAGTTCCGTCTCCGTGCGCAGAAAAAGCGCTCCGAGTTTGAGCATAGGCAGGCTCGCGGGCAAGCCAATTTGCGTGCCCCATGCCTGGCGCAAGGCGCGCATGAATTCACGATTAGGTAACGGGTTGGGTGAAGCCAGGTTAATCGGCCCATCGAGTTCATCGTGTGCTATCAGAAATTCGAGGCTGCGAATGAAATCGGCTTCGTGAATCCAGGAAACAAACTGATTTCCCGAGCCGGCAGCCCCTCCCAAGCTGAAGCGGACAAGGCGCAGCAATTCCGAGAAAACACCGCCATCGTCGGGGCTCATCGTCATCGCGCTGCGAAGCGCGACTTGGCGCGTGCCGGGAGTCGATGAGGAGAAAAATGCCTTTTCCCAGCGGGTGGCAACTTCGATGCTGAAGCGCCAACTGGAAGGGGCATTCGCTTCGTTGCCGCCGATTTCGCCGGTATCTTCGTCCATGGGGCGATCGAAAGCATGACGATAGATTGTGGCGGTGCTAGCGTTCATCCACAGCGGAGGCGGATGTTTCAGTTGTGAAAGGGTGCGCCCGAGAAGAAGCGTGCTTTGCACTCGGGACTGCATTATTTCTGTGCGGCTCGCTGGCGTGTATCGACAATTCACGCTTCGACCTGCGAGATTGATCAATACATCGGCTCGCTCCAATTCGCGAGTCCAATCACCTGGACTTTCTCCATCCCACTTCACAACTTTCCACGGAGCGGGGCGGGCGGAGCGGGATATCACGGTTACTTCATCGCCTTGGGCGTGGAAGTGGCGCGCGAGCAGCGTGCCGATCTGGCCAGTGCCACCGGTCAATACAATCCGACGTGGCTGACTCATGGCGCCGCCCTGTGCACTGCCGGCCCATCCTCGCCATAAACAACCTCAAACAGATCGGTGACGAGCTTCCGCAGCGGCCGCATCAAAGGCAGGCTTGAGAACTGGATGAGCTTAACCACAATGGAAAGACTTTTTTGAAATAGTTGTCGCGTTTTACTTTGCGCGGGAGAGGGATCGTAAACCCAGAACAAAAGCAGGCCCATTTGATAAAGCCACAGAGCGCGAGGAAGGTATTCCTTGAAATCCTCAGGAATTCGGGTCTTCGAATCTTCAATCGCAGCCGACAAGAATGCGATATCGCGCTCGCGGATGGCGCGCGTCGCTTCGCTGAAGGGCGATAAGTGATGGCTGGGGTCGATGTGCCCGGAAAGCGCTCCCAGGAGCTTGCGATTCGGAGCGAAATATTGAAACTTTACGTCGATGGCGGCGCGGAGGCGTGGCTCCAACCCTTGGGCTTTCGCTAGCGCCTCCTGCAACAAGGGATCGAGTTCACGCTGCGCGCGTTCATAGAACGCCATCACCAGCGCATCTTTGGAATCGAAGTAATAGTAGGCAGCACCCAAGGCCACTCCGGACTCTTGCGCGATCTCGCGCATGGTTGTTTCCTCGAAGCCGCGCCTGCGGAACAAGTTCAGGGCGGCCTCGAGGATGCGCGCCTGCGTCGCCTCCGACTTCTTAATCGCCTGCTCAGGCCGTTTCATCGCTACACTCGCGGAGCCGCAAAGGCAACTTCTGGAACAGAGTTCGCTCGCGAGCGTTTACGCATGCGCGAGAAGACAAGCAAGTTGAAAAAGTGCATCGCTCCCAGAACCAAGAGCACGACGCCAATCTTATTGCTCACCAGTTCGATGGCCGCCCGGAGCGTGCTGAGGTTCTGCGTCGTACTAAGCGCCAGCGTCACGTAGCCGAGATTGATCAGATAAAAGCCGACCACCAATAGATGGTTGACGGAGTCGGCAAGTTCGGCATTCCCGTGGAAGGCGTCCACGAGAAAAATACGGCCATTTTTGTGCAGAGTCCTTGCGACCCACACTGTAACAGTCAGACTAATTAGCAGATAGCTCGCATAGCAGCCGACGATGTACATAAAAACCTCTCGCAATTGGTATTTGAACATGTTCAAATACAGAATGCGCCCATCTGCCGTGATTGTCAAGAAGAAAGTGAACACGTTCAAAATCGGAAGAAGCACTGACAATAGAACGACTTGAGCGGATTCTTTACTGTTGCGGCGCGAAGTAGCCTTTGCGGGCGCGGACTTGCAGGTCTTTCTTCAGGGCGGAGATTTCGATGGTACGGTAGCGGCCGTCGGCGTCGAAGTCAGCGGGTCGGTAGGAGACGACATACTGGCTGCGCAGTTCGTCTTCGATGGCGGCGAAGGAGTGCGTGATGTCTTTCATCTTGAACGGGAAGAAGGCGCGGCCGCCGGTGGCTTCGGCGAGCTGTTCGAGAACCTTATCTCCGCGAAGGATGAGACCGCTGTCGTCGGTTGAAATGGCGTAAATAATGACTTCCGCGCGCTGCGCCATCTCGATGGCCTGCGCGCGCGACACTTCGCTTTGATTATCTTCGCCGTCGCTCAGAATCACGATCGCTTTGCGCGTGGGGTGGTCAGGCCGGTCTTTCAGCAATTTCTCTTTGCAGGCGCGATAAATGGCGTCATAGAGCGCGGTGCCTCCGCCATCGTGCAGACGGTGAATGCCGGCGGAAAGCAGTTGCACGTTATCGGTGAAATCCTGGGCGAGATCGCTTTGCTGGTTGAAGCCGACTACGAAAGCCTTATCGAAACCGGCGCGAATCGAGTGCTGCAGAAAACTGACGGCCGCATCCTGTTCGAAACCGAAGCGGCTTTGCACCGACCCGCTCACGTCGAGCAGCAAGCCGAGATGCAGCGGCAGATCGGTTTCACGGCGGAAATTTACGATGGCCTGCGGCGGCTTGTGATCGTCGAGTATGGAAAAATCCTGCTGGTTCAGATCGCGAACAAATTTGCCGTGCTTATCGGTCGCGATGAACAGAACATTCACCTCATCGACCCGCTTGTGAATGGTAAGCATTGCCCCGGTTTGCGGATCGTCTGCAGGCGAAGAATTAGCGTAGGAACTGGAGCTGTTCAGTACGGCATAGGAATTGGGGTAGGGGGATTGCGCGAAAAGCGGGCGGGCAAGGACTATTGCCGCCAGCAGGGCCAGCGTTCTTGCAGGCGTGTACTTCATGCCGAAAACGTCCAAAATTTGCACTCCACCCCGTGCCAAACTATACGTCCAATCTATTAGATGCACGCTAGATGCCGAATGGCGGCGGGCGCTGTTCGCTGTTCCTTGCACTGTAGAAGGGCGGCCTGATTGTGCCAAGTTACAAAAGGAGCACTCGTTTGGTCATGGCAAAATTGCATCCGGAATTGTGAATTTACAGTAAACGACTCAACCTTCACACTTTTGGTTCGGGTAGCGTGAAACATAATGAGAACGGTTTAAGATGGTTGCGAACCCAGGAGGCCAGTACTCATGAGAGTGTGTTTTAAATTGCGGGAGATTTCCGCTTTGCTGGTTGCGCTTTTGTGCCTGTCGTTGCTATGCGCCTCAGCCGCTTTGGCCGAGAGCACCGAAGAAGAGCGGGTGCAGGATTCCGGCGAGGTGCTCAAGGAAATTCTCAACATCCCGGATGACATTCCCCAAGACTTGCTCGACAAGGCGGAGTGTGTAGTGATTTTGCCTTCGGTAAAAAAGGGCGCGTTTGGCGTGGGCGGAAGTTATGGGCGCGGTGTGATGATCTGCCGGAGCGGTCCGCACTACACAGGGCCGTGGGGACCTCCGGCGCTGTATGCGCTGGAGGGCGTAAGCATCGGATTTCAGTTGGGCGGGCAGGCGACGGATTTTGTTTTGCTGGTGATGAATCCAAAAGGTGCGCGCTCGCTGCTTTCGAGCAAAGTGAAATTGGGCGCGGATGCTTCGGCTGCGGCTGGCCCGAAAGGGCGCACGGCAGAAGGCGCAACCGATATTGTGATGAGCGCCGAGATTCTTTCCTACTCCCGCAACAAAGGGTTGTTTGCAGGAATTTCGCTTGAGGGATCGACTCTGCGCTCCGATGGCAGCGCCAACGAGAAGCTGTACGGGAAAAAACTTACCGCCAAAGAGATCATCGTGGAGCACAAAGTGGCAGTTCCTGCTTGCGCGAAGGAGTTGGTCTCGCTCCTGGATAAGAAGTCGCCGAAAAATTTGTCAGATCCGAAATCGCTCGAGTAGTTTGTACGGCGCCGGCGGACAGATCAGCTTATGAAACGAGCGGGCGGAGAAAAACGCGAGCCGGTGCGCTGTGCGTGGGCGCGCGACGAGTTGATGATTCGCTATCACGATGAAGAGTGGGGCGTGCCAGTTCACGATGACGGAACGTTGTTTGAATTTCTCGTTCTGGAGGGCGCGCAGGCCGGGCTGAGCTGGGAGACGATTCTCAACAAGCGGGAAAATTATCGCGCTGCGTTTGACGGTTTCGATGCGCGGCGGGTGGCGCGCTACGATGGCCGGAAGCTCGCACAATTGCTGCGGAATCCGGGCATCGTGCGCAACCGGTTGAAGATCGCTTCCGCCGTGCGGAATGCGCGCGCGTTGCTTCGAGTGCAGGAAGAATATGGCAGCTTCGACCGTTACGTATGGCAATTTGTAAATGGCCGGCCGAAGGTAAATTTACGGGATGCGCGCCATCCGATTCCGGCGCGCACTGCGGAATCGGATGCGATGAGCAAGGATTTGAAGAAGCGCGGATTCAACTTTGTGGGATCGACCATCTGTTACGCATTTATGCAGGCGGTAGGGATGGTGGATGACCACCTTGTACAGTGCTTCCGGCATGGCAAAGGCCGCCGGAAAACTAGGAATCCATCCTAAGTCGCGGAATCGCCCGGGGGTGTTGGGAGCGTCCAGGCAGGTTGACGAGAAGGTCATCGCTGGCACACACCTACTGCCCTGACCACTTCTGCCCCTCACAACCTTCTTCGGCCAAGAAATATGTTCGAGTGGGATTGAAAGAAGAAAAGTAAAGTTCGCCTTGCACTAGCCTTGGTGCGTTTCGGAGCAGTTTACTGTTCCGAATATAAAGGGCCGCCGACACACGGCGGCCCTTTGCAGTGGAGGACAACAGTTCGTTACTTCGCTTGAATTACTCCGAAATACCCATTGGTGTCGTTGGGACCAGCGGTGAAGAACAGTTGATTCGTCTTTCCGTTCGAGGCCGATCCGCCGCCGAACTCAATTCCCCAAATTCCATTGATGGTCAGAGCTTTGCCGCTAGCATTCGAAAGCGTCCCCAGGAATTTGCCGGTGCTGATGTTATAGGCGTTGATTGTGCCCTTGGTGACGTTATTCGTGATTAGCAGCGCATTGCTGAACTTCCCAAAGTTCTTGGGCGCAACCGCGAATCCCCATGGCTGATTTAGCGGTTTGCCTTGGGCAAAGCGCTTCACGAAGGTTCCGGTTTCGGTGAAGATGTCGATGTAGCCACCGCCTCCGCCACTGGTGGCCGCGTAGGCAACGTAGACTTGTCCGTCGATGTCCTGAATTCCGAAGGGTGCGAATCCCGCAGGAATGGTTGAATCGGTGAACGAGCCGGTGAGGTTGAAATTGCCATCGAAGATGTCCACCTTATTATTGGCGGCATCGGCGGCGAACAACGAGTTCCCCGAGCTGTGACTGGTGATGGCCAGCCCGGTGTAGGACGCGCCCGCGACCGTGGCGCCGATCAACGCATTGTTGGGCTCGAATGACGACCAACCGCTGATGGTTCCATCCAGCGTGGCGAAGAGAAAGACGGAGGTCCAGGTGTCGATCTTGAATTCGGTCGATCCGTTGTAGACCAAACCGGTGGGGCTGCCGGGTCCGTTGCCGCTGGCGGGAGGAATGACCACCTGCAGGCTCTGGGGCTGTCCTTGGGCGTTGTAGAGAGTAGACCAGCCATTGGCTTCATCGCTGACCCAGAACGGATTGCCCGGGCTGTAGGCAATTCCCCAAGGATTTTGCAGCAGTGGGTCCTGATTCTTGGCTTTGCCAGTCAGGTTGGAAGTGAGATAGGTGACGCTGTATTGCGCCAGGGCAGCGCTGGAACCGAGCACCAGCAACAGCCCAACAGCGGCAGACAGAACTATAGAGCGACCAAACAAACGATGCATGCGATTTCTCCTTGTGCGGTGCGAGTAAGGGGTGAAGCTTGAAGCGTCGCGGGCCGAGGTCGGTAATCCTCCCGGCCCGTCAAGCCTCGGCAATCCTAGGCGGGGTGCGGGTTTTGATTGTCAAAGGATTGTCATCAGTTTGTACAAATTCGTGTTACTGCAGCGATGTTGCAAGATTCTGCTCATCTATTTCTAGGGATGATCTGTGCTTAGTGCTCCGCTTATGGTCGCCTTGTGATCGAATCGGCAGGACATCAGCAGACATTCCCAAACACTCCTCACTTCACTTTGTGACAGCCGTCACCGCGCAGCGGATGTCGGGGTATCACACTTAGCTCAGACGAATCGCGCGGAGGTAGTCATGGTTTCTAGTTGCGCGAATCCCGCCTGTTCGGCAACCTTCCGTTACTTGCACGAGGGCATCATCTTCCACGTGCCAGTCACGTCGGCGGTGCCTGACGATACCGCCGCGAGCGGAGCGCCGACCGTCGAACGTTTTTGGTTGTGCGACGAGTGTTCCAGCAGGATCACGGTTATTGCGGACCCAACTGGTGCGTTTACCATTGTTTTGCAGGAGCTGCCTGTGCCGGCAGCGGGAACCGCCGCCATGCCGAAACGGTGGCCATCAGTTTGATATGTCTGCACGAGGTGTTCTATGTCAACCGTTGCGGAGACGCGCGATCAAAGGCAGAAAATTGGGTTCCGACACATTCTTTTTGCCACGGATTTCTCTCAGGCCTCGCAGCCTGCACTCGCTTACGCAGTAGCGATCACCCGTCAGCACCGTTCGACTCTTTCCGTTGTCTATGCCATCCCGCCTGACGCGCGTGATCCGATTCCCCTGGAGCCCTTGCCTCTGGAGTTAAACCTCCGCCGCCTCGAGGCGGAACGGCAGATGAAAGATCTCGAGCAGGAAGCCCACCTTGACGATCTCGATCATCATCTTTCTGTGGAACAAGGACGAGTTTGGGATGTTGTTGACGCAGTGATGAAACGCGAGAGCACCGATTTGCTGGTTTTGGGAACTCGCGGACGGAGTGGGTTGAAAAAAGCTGTTTTGGGCTCAGTCGCGGAGCAGGTGCTCCGGCTCGCCTCATGTCCCGTGCTCACGGTCGGTCCGCACATTTCGATGGCGAAGGGACCGCGGGCTTTTAGCCGGATTCTTTTTGCCACCGACTTCGGGGCAGCCGCGCAAAAAGCGTTTCCTTATGCTCTGGGTTTGGCCGAAAATTATCAGGCCAAACTCGTCCTTCTGCACATGACGCCGCCGATTCAGATCTCCGACCTGGGCCCTGCCGCGTACGGACCTTCCACTTACGGCGCGGAGGAATTCATACAGTGGCAGCAGAGGGTACGCGTGGAGAGCGCGAAGAAACTGAAGGACTCAATTCCGCCGGATGCGCGGCTAGCCTCGGAACCAGAATATGTATCGGGAATGGATTTTATTCCTGAAGGAATTCTTGACGTCGCGGCGACCCACAGCATTGATTTGATCGTAATGGGAGCGAACCGGACGGCATTTCCACGGGTCGCCGCGCACATGCCGTGGGCTCTCACCCACGAGGTTATATGCCACGCCAGATGCCCCGTGCTGACGATCAGTAACTGATTCTGGCTTAGAAATGAGGTGCGGCGAGCGCAGCCGTTGCCCGAGTTGACACGGCCACGCCCGCCATTTTTATCCGGTCTGCCACGGTGGGCTGGTTCACCGACATGATGATCCTGCTCACAGTAAAGATGTGAAATCGATCGTGGGAGGTGCATTATGACGACCCTGGAAGTTGGCAAGCGGATCAAGCTGACTAACATCATGTTTGCTACGGATTTCTCGCCTCACTCCGATGTGGCGTTACCCTATGCGCTGGCGATCACTCGCCAGTATGGGGCGAAACTCTATGGCGCACACGTTGTGAGCTCGGAGGATTATCTGTTCACCGCGCCGGATTTGTGGCCGGCGCATTTGAAACAGGAGGAAAAAATTCAGAACGAAGTAATGCGACGCCTTAATGAACAGCTCGGCGGAATCGCGCATGAGTCGCTGTTCGGAGTAGGAGATGTGTGGAAGGTACTCTCGCGGTTTCTCGACGAACGTGCCATCGATCTGCTGGTGATCGGCACGCATGGCCGCACGGGCGCCCGCAAGCTGTTGATGGGCTCGATTGCGGAGAAGATTTTCCGGCTGGCCGCTTGCCCGGTCCTCAGCATAGGACCGAACGTGCTGCCTAAAAGCAATAGGGAAGTTGAATTCCGGCGAATCGTATTTGCGACAAACTTTGGAGAAGAATCCCTGGCAGCACTGCCCTACGCGCTCTCGCTTGCCGAGGAACATCAGGCAGAACTGATCGTGCTTCATGTGGTGGAGCAGCCCGCCGCTGGAATCCTGGATTTGGCGCAAGTCAAATCTTCGGTTAAGGACCATCTGCAAAAATTGGTTCCACCCGAAGCGGAGGCTTGGTGCCATGTAAACTGGCTGATAGAGTTCAGCCACCAGTTTGCCCGTCCTGCAGAGCGAATCGTTGAGGTAGGCCGAGACCGCGCGGCAGATCTGATCGTGCTGGGAGTACGTCCCACACACGCATCCATGAGGACGGTGACGCATTTGGCGAACACCACGGCGCAGCACGTCGTGGCGCACGCGCTGTGTCCGGTTCTGACGGTTCGTGGTTGAGGTGCCGCGCGTCGCGCTGCTTCACGTCAGGCCGAAAGAAGCGCAGTATTTCCGCAAGCAGGAAATGCCTGTTCCACACCGGTCCAAATGACCGATGGAAGAGTATTGGCTTGACCACCAGTCAACACCGAGCCCGCGATGTGGCCAAGTTGCAATGCGCAAGGGGAGTCAATTAGTCTTGAGTTCGGCTTGAGAAACCGAAGCCGGGATGGCGGAACTGGCAGACGCAGCGGACTCAAAATCCGCCGGTACTTAGTACCTTGGGGGTTCGACTCCCCCTCCCGGCACCAATCCTGACGGCAATAGACTGATGCAATTATCGTGAGGCCATCCCAACGAGGGCCTTGCGCAATTTCGGTCCGTGAGGCAGGAAGCGCTCAAGAAAAGTTTCATTGCCGGGTCGGATGAGGCTGCCGCAAAACTTCAGCGGCAGCAGCATTAATTGTTGCTGCACTCTTTGGAGACTGTGTTGATCGACTGCACGACGATAGTCAGAGAAGACCCCGCCCTTCTGCGAGTGAAATTCGTGCTGGTGCTTAGGGTGGGCCATTCCTTGCCCGTAACCTCCACCTGCTGGCCCATGTAATTTTCCAGTTTGATCTTCCGGCTTGCCTCGAGTACATAACTGTCACCCGGGTCCGTCTGGAAGAGCAGGTAGTCACCACTCATCCGGCCAACGCATCCCTGGATGGTAACCTGGTTTTTCTTTTGCTTTGAGTGCTGAGACTGATCTGGATTTGCCAGCGCCATCGAACAAGTTCCAAAACACAATACCAAAGAGAGCAGTGTTCTGTTCATGACTCACTCCAGCAGCTCGCCTGGGCCAAGGGGGCTGTGCTGTTTTCGCAAAGCCACCATGGACCAATCGTAAGCTGGGACAGTTCCTTGTACAAGACCTTTGCCCGCCTCACGTCCCACGCGGGGATTCTCGCCTACCTCCGGTAAGGTCGACCTGTCAGTTAGAATCTGGCGTATGCCCGTGCAAATGCGAGCGCCGCGGAGCGCGACGATCTTTGCCGTCCTGGCGTTCATGACTCATGGTGCGCTCGGGCTGGCGCAAGTGGCGCCGAATGCGGCGTCGCGGAGCGCAGAAATCCAGCTACACACGTATCTCGAAGAAGCTTCAGAAGCGATGCACAAAGGTGACAACGCGGCTGCAGCGGCGGCGCTTCGGCGTGCATTGAAGATCGATCCGCATTCGCTGGCGGCGCTCAACAATCTGGGAATCGTGCTGGACAGGATGGGGAAACCGGCCGAGGCGATTCCGTTGTACGAAGACGCGCTAAAGTCCCACCCCGACGACGCTGCGACAAAGCGCAATCTGGCGGTTGCTTACTTCAAGGCCCAGCACTACCGGTCTGCGTTAAGCCTGCTTCGGCCCATGGCGGTTAAAAATTCCGGGGATTTTCAGATCCAGGAACTGGCTGGCCTCTGCGAGTTTGGGCTCGATCATTATCGGGAGGCGGCGCCGTACCTGGAACGCGCAAATCAGGCCAATCCATCAGATCTTGAGACGCTCGACATTCTCGGCAAAGCGTATCTTCGCGTGAGGGATTACAAGGCGCTCACGGTCGTCTTTGGACGCATTATGAAGATCGCTCCAAATTCTGCCTCCGCGCACGTCATGATGGCCACGGCTTACGAGCAGATGTCGGACCGGGAGAATGCGATCAAGGAATATCAGGCAGCGGTGGAAGCGGATCCGAACTACATGGGCGCACATTCCGGCCTGGGCTACCTTTATTGGCGGGAAGGCGAGAACGAACGGGCAGAGAAAGAGATGCGTGCCGAACTCCAGCGGTTTCCCAATGATCCGGTGGCGAATTGCATTCTTGGGCAAATCTTATTGGCCGGTTCGAAGCTCGATGACGCTGAATCGTATTTTCGCGCCGCGCTTAAATACAACCCTCGTTACGAAGACGCTTTTTTAGGACTGGGCAAGACCGAGATTGCGATGAATCATCCACAGGATGCGGTTGAGCCATTGCGCAAAGCTATTCAGATTGAGCCCGACCATGCCGAAGCACATTTCTTGCTGGGCAAGGCGTTGCGTCAGTCGGGACATGACGAGGAAGGGAAGCGGGAGGAGAAAATCTCGATCGACATTCAGGAAAAGAAACGGGCAGCCGCAATCGAGAAAAGCAGAACCATGAAGCAGCCGTAGGATCTTGGAAAAATCTCCTTATTATGAAAGGAGGACGCGCGCCGGAAGTCCGTCGCGCGCTTCTTTTGATGGCGAACAATGGCCAGGAGCTAGAAGTTAAACTTGGCCCCGATTTGCACGTTGCGTGGAATGTGATAATCGGTGACCACTCCGAACGCTGGGGTACCCACGACGCAGGTGGTTGTGCCGGCGTCGTTGCAAATCTGGGAGGGACTGCCGTGATTGAACGTGTTGAACGTCTCCAGCCGGAGTTGCAAGGCGGCACGTTCGCCAAAATGTATATCTTTAAACAGTGAGGTATCCCAGCGTTGGAAGCCCGGTCCCAATACCGCGCCTGGCTTCGAGTTGCCGAACGTTCCCACCGATTGTGAGAACGCAGCGGTATTGAAATACTCGTTAATTGTTTTCGGACCACTGGGACTGCCGCTCTGATTGGCCAGGTTGGTGGCGTCTCCCTGCAGAAAACCTATTCCACGGTTTCCTGCGCCGGGAGCGGTCGCGCTGGCGGTACCCGGATCGAATGGGTCGAGACTCTGCGTGACAGAGATTGACTGCCCCGTCTGAACGTTGACAATACCTGAAAGCTCCCAACCACCCAGCACCAAACCCAAACCGTGCTGGTTCTTGAAGAACGGCTCCTGGTACAGATAGCTGAGCACGAATATCTGCGGGGTGTTGATCGAGGATAGCCCATAGTCCTGCTTCAAGTTGTAAGTATTCGTGGCACCCCAACCCCGGTCCACTGGATTGGTTGTAAGCAGCTTAGACCAGGTGTACGCAACTCCGAGCGTAAGGTTATGGCTCATCCGATGATTGAGCGTAGCCTGGAGCGAATTGTAGTTGCTGGTGAAAACCGTGGATCGATCTCCGAAAGCACCGTAACCGGCAAACGGCCGTATGGCGTTCACATCCACGAGTTCATTCGCTGTACGCGCCGCCACTGTGGGCTGATTGAGATCGATATCGCCCAGCAGATGTGTCCCTTTGGTACCTACATAACCGAGCTCAAACACTGTGTTGGGCACGATTTCGCGTTCTATCGAAACGTTGTAGTCCTGGTAGCTTGGAGCTTTAAACACCACTCCACTTGCCGTTGGCGTTCCCGTCATTACTGGATTGATGGGCGAGAGAGATGGCCCGGGTGCAGCTCCGGCGGACGAATTATCGAACAGGTTGACATTTTCCGCAGGACTGATGGTGGCCGCAGTTTGAACCAAAGGAGGATCGGCATTAAACGGGTAGGTTCCGAATTCATTCTGTTCCCAGATACCGTTGAGCGTGCGGTCGTAGAACAGGCCATATCCCGCGCGAATCGCCATCTTGCCGTTGCCTTTCGGATCCCAAGCCAGGCCGAATCGTGGCCCCCAGTTGTTATTCGTGTCACCATTGACGCGGCTGCCGTATGGTGAGCAAACCGCCGATGCGTAAATCGCCTGCGCGGCGGAGCAGGTTGGCCCAGTGGGAAAGATCATGCCATTGGCATACGTCGCCGAATTGGCTGCCGGCCCCGGGTTCATGTTTCCTGAAGGGGCTATCGTAACCACTCCGGGCCTGAACGCGGCGGGATCGAAGTTAACTAGAAGATGGTTGCTATCGCTCGGCGACGGGAAATAGCTGTAGCGAATGCCGAGATTCAGTGTCAGGCGCGGCGTCGCTTTCCAGTCGTCCTGCACATAAGCTTCGAAGTTCGTGTAGTGGAGATCCGGGATTGTGTCTTTGTCGGCCTGACTGTAGTTAGCAGCCTGCCCCAGCAGGAAGTTTGCAAACGCATCGTTCCCGTTCGCCTCGTCGAAGGTAAAGCCGGCCAGACCGGCGGAGGCATTCTCCGTCTTTGTCATCCACATCGCGGTAGCGCCCAAGCGGATGGTATGGTTTCCGTGTTGGAGAGAGAGATTGTCGAATATATTATGATCGATGTTCCTCTCAAAATAGGGCGCATCTCCGTTGCTTAAGCCGGTGTAAGGGGCACTGCTGAAAGTGACGTTGGGAGCGCGCCCGTAGGGATCCTGGTAGGCAGTTTTGCCGGTGAGCTGACTGGTGAAGGATGGCGAAATCGCAGTGCCACTCAGCGAAGCGTTAATGGCTCCCCACGAATCGGCGTATTCCACTTCGTTCACCACTCTCGGGGAGATGTTGGCGGTAACATTCCCGACCACGTTGCGGCCCGGGGCGTTAAGAGCGACCGGGTCCGCGCCGGGATAATTCGCCGTACCCCAAAGTCCGAAGGGGAAATTCTCGGGAACGCTGTCCTGCATGAAGCGGGCAAAGATCCGCACGCGGTCACCCACGTTTTGGTCGACGCGAACAATGTCCTGACGGAAGTTGTTCAACTGGGAATAACTCTCGTCGAGCTCGTTAGTTCCGACGTTCGCCGGATAGGGCGCAATAATCGCGCCCAAGTACGCTGCGGCATTATGGCTATAGCACGAGGGATTGATCGTCCAGGTTTCGCCTGCCCCAGTGCCAGCGGTGGTCACACATCCGGCGGGAGCGGTCGGAATTGGGGTGGTGTTGCTGCCCACGATTTGTGCGGTAGTGAATATGCCCTTAAGCTCGTTGTTCGTGGGCACAGAAATCTCCGTGCTTCCCGGAGTACTCGCCTTACGCCACTCCTCCGACTCGAAGAAGAAAGTCTTGTTCCTCGTAGGATGGTAGAGCTTGGGAATTGTGACGGGGCCACCAACCGTGAAGCCAAAATCGTTGTAGCGCTCAATCGGCGTGCCGTTCCCCGTGGGGCCTGGAATATATCCGTTCTCTGCGATGGCTTGCCGGTTCTCAAAGGTGTTGGCGTTGTAATAGTTATTGCGATTGAACTCGTAGGCGGTGCCGTGTAGCTGGGAGGTTCCGGACTTGGTGGCGACTACCACCTGGCCGCCGCCGCTGCGCCCGAAGGACGCATCGTAGTTGCTCCGCTCCAGCGTGAACTCCCGGATTGCGTCGACGCTCGGCGTATTCAGCAAGGTCCCGTTCGAACCGCTGTCATTGATGTCGGCGCCGTCGACCGTCCAGTTGTTCGCGCCTTCGCGCGCTCCGTTGACCGAAATCGAGGTATTGCTGTCGAGGCCAAATCCAGGTTCGTCCCCTAATTGGTTGGAAACGCCAGGTTGCAGCAACACGAGCTGTTCGAAGTTGCGGTTGTTGAGAGCCAGCCCGGTCATTTGTTGGCCGGTCACTGTGCCAGACTGTTCGGCCGTCGTGGTCTGGACCGTTGTGGTCTCCGCGGTCACCTCGACCTGCTCGCTTATATTTCCAGTTTTCAGCTGCACGTTGAGCGTGTGTTTTTCTGCGACGTTTAAGATGACATCTTTCGCTACGAAAGTTTCGAAGCCCGGACTCTTCACGGTCACCGTATAGCGGCCAGCAGGAATATTCGTGATATTGAAATTGCCGGTACCGCTGGTCGTTAAGGTACGCACGTCGGCGCCAGTCTCCTGGCTGTGCACGGATATCGTCGCACCCGCCACCACAGCGCCGCTGGCATCGGTAACCGTGCCGGTGAGCGTTGCTGCCAGCTCTTGTGACAAAACGACCGCGGACAAGCCCAGCACGACGAAGGACACGGCCAGGCAAAAACAAGATGTCTTCCGTAAGGAACGACGCAGAGTTTCTACAAACAATGATGGCTTCATCACACTGCCTCCTGCGAATGCGTCCCCGGCTTGGCCAAAGAGACGGCGGCAGAAACGCTCTAGTACAATTCGACTATGCTATATAGCATCTGTATGATCGTGGTCAAGAAGAAAATATCCACAATCGGAAATTGTGCATGAGGCAGGTTCCTCGCGGTTGATCCCCGTTACCTTCGGAAGCCCGGGGCAAAGCGTTCTTATGATAGATTCAAGCTCCATTTGTGATCGCCGCGTTCAGTATTGAAGGTCCATGGGATCTCCCGGGGCCGGAGTTCGCGAGTTCAACTTCGGTAAACCGGTTCAACGTTTTTAGCTTTTACATGGGGCCGCAATTAAGCTATATAGCATATAGAAAGACGTGTATAGTTCCATCCATGTCTAGAACTCCGCGCAACGGGACGCCGGCTTACAAGAAAATCCAGAATGCAATCCGGGATCGGATCGAGTCTTCGGAACTCAAGCCCGGGGACGTGGTCGCCTCGGAGCGCGAACTGGCTCGCACTCACAGAGTGAGCCTGATGACTGCGCGCCACGCCCTTGCGGGCCTGGAACACGAAGGCATAGTCGAACGCCGGCGGGGTGCGGGAACGTTTGTCGCGCAACCAAAAATCCATTTCAACAAGCTGATGAGTTACACCGAGCAGATGTCGAGCCGCGGATTGAGTCCGCGATCGAGGGTGCTGGTGGCCAGGATCGTGGAACACGAAGCCGAAGTGGCAGCTCGGCTCGGGCTGCCGGCCACGAGCGCGCTGGTAAAGATCGAGCGCTTGCGAGAGACCGGCGATGACCCGTTTGCTCTGGAGACCTGCTATCTCCCGGCGAAGGAATTCGCCAATCTGGTGAAAGCTCCTTTGGCCAGGTTTTCCTTGTTTGCGACACTCGAAGCCGAGTACGGAGTTGAACTCGCTTATGCCGACGAGGAAGTCGATGCCACCGCGGCCGAGGCAAACATCGCCGATTTGCTCGGAGTACCGAGCGGAGCCTCGGTACTACGCATTCGCCAAGTGATCTACTCGTCCAAAGGAAGAGCTACGATTTATGTAGTAGGTTTCTACCGCTCCGAACGCCACACTCTTTTCATCCGCCGTTTCCGCTGAGATTCTCTTGCAGTGCATTCAGAGCAAGGTGCCAGGTTGTGATTGGTTTCCGCCACGTATCACAGCTATATAGTAGATGAGCCAGCGCTCTACGTAGTGGCCCGTGTTTAATATATGGTTGCCAATTGAGCTATATAGTACTATACTCCGCGCGTCCGCAATTTCTGCAGACTGTGGAGGGTTTGCCATGTCCAAGAATTTTTCGCCCCGCCGCCAAATCATACTGATCACCCTGTTAACCGTTGCCTCAGTGGTTCCGTCATTCGCGCAAGAAAAGATTCTGGGAGGATACTTCGAAGAGTGGAGCATTTACTACGCCGGATACAATATCGCGAATCTACAGCAGAATGGTGTCGCGAATAATCTCACACATCTCCTTTATGCCTTTGGCGATGTCGCGTCAGCGCCGGCAGCATGCACCTTTGCCGACACCTGGGCTGACTATCAGGATCCATATCTGCCCAGCGTCAGCGGCGAGGCCTATCCGGGCCCGCTGTATGGAAATTTCGCGGCGATCCAGCAGCTTAAGCAACTTCATCCCAACCTGAAAGTTTTGATGTCGCTGGGAGGGGCGTCGGCAGCAAACACAGCGGCGTTCGTAGCTGACGCGAGCACCGCGGCGGGACGCCAGGCGCTTGCGGCCTCCTGCATTAACATCTTTGTCAGTGGCAACATTGCTCCGGGCATTACCGCCCCGGGGCTTTTCGACGGGTTCAATATTGATTGGGAGTTCCCGACTGCAGCGGACACGCAGAACTTTACCGCACTTCTTGCCGAGTTCCGCAGCCAACTGAACGCCCTCAGCAAAACGACGGGCAAGCAGTACGTTTTGTCGTTCGACGGTCCGGCTGGCGCGCAGAACTACGTGAACATCAATCTCAAAGCTGCCGCCGCGCAGGTCAACTTCATCACCATTGACGGCTATAACTATGCCGGCTCGTGGGACACGCAAACCAACGATGCATCGTCGTTGTTTGACGACAAGCAGGATCCTTTGTATGGACAGGGCCTCGACATTGATGCGACTGTCAACGCTTACCTCGCTGCAGGTGTGCCCGCATATAAATACACGATGGGGGTGCCCTTGTATGGCGCCGGTTGGACGGGAGTTCCAAACGTCAATCACGGCTTGTACCAGAATTCCACCGGACCGTCTCCAGTTCCGTTGGCCGATGGAGAAGGTTTGTGCACAGACCTAAGTGGCAACACGCCGGGATGCGATCCGCTGTTGACCCCTGGGCTTGCCACTTATGGAACTTTGGTCAACCTCCAGTCGAACGGATATACCCTGTACTACGATCCACTGCGAGTCGCAGTTTCGGTGTACGATGCGAGTCCTGGCACGTTCTATACGTTCGACAATCCCGCCACAGCATTTCTAAAGATGCTCTACGTCGACTTCAAGGTTCCTGGAGGTCTCGGCGGCGCCTACGTGTGGGCCCTCAAAGACGACGATACCAATGGAACCATAGTAAAAACTATGGCCGTTGGACTCGGGCAGTAGCGTAGTCAGCATCTAACAATTACTACGGCAGGCCGGACGGAAGATTCGGTCTGCCGTTTAAGTTTTAACAGGCCTTTTACCCCTGTGTTGATGCCGACACGACGCACGATGGCCAGGTTAGTCGAATTACTTCCGGATTGCCCACGATACTGCCAGTGACACCTAGTTCGGATTCGGGTGCTTCGTCACCACTGGATTGAACACGCCCGACACAACGCTTCCAAGCTTGGGGTGCAGTGGTGAAGTCGTATGGCTATGGACTTTCATTGTTAACTATGATTAACTATGTGACATCAGCCACGATTAACGCGCTAGCATTTGATCGGCGGTCTGGTTCTGGGGTCCATACATGCAATATCCACATGCCTTTCTGGGCATCGCTGTTCTATGCCTGCTGTCAGTCCACGCATTAGGTCAAGGCGAGACTACCAGCGCGATTCAGGGGCAGGCGGGCGACTCCACTGGAGCAACGGTTTCCGGTGCCACGGTGACCGTCACGAGCCTCGATACTGGTTCGAAGCGAAGCGTGAAGACAGACGAAGCAGGCCGGTTCAATTTCCCCCAGCTGAAGCCCGGTTCATACAAGGTGGAGATCAACGCTCAGGGTTTTGAGCCGCAGACGGCGGACAATGTCTTCTCAGGGCTGGGGCAAAAGCAAACCGTCAATTTCACGCTCAGAGTCGCGCACTCCAATGAAGTAGTGGAAGTAAATTCTGAAGCTCCGATTATCAATCCCAGCAACGCAAACACTTCTACAACGCTCGATGCCCCCGCGCTCGAAGACCTTCCCAACCCAGGTGGTGACTTGACCTACCCATTGCAGTTCGCGCCCGGTGCCCTGATCAACACGGCAGGAAGCAGCAATGATTTCGTGGGCAGCAGCAACGGCTATGGGAATGTGGAATTCAACGGCTTGCCCGCTCTGGCGAACGGTTACATTGTGGACGGGCTGGAAACGAACGATCCTCTCACCAACCTCAACAGTGGCCTCTCGACCAATCTCGTCTTAGGACTGAATTCAATCTCCGAAGTGACCGTGAACACCCTGTCCTATTCAGTGGATCAAGGCAGGTACGGCGCGTCTCAGGTCAACTACGTAACGAAATCGGGCACAAATCGGTTCCACGGCAATCTCTACGAACTGTGGAACGGCTCGATTCTCAACGCGGCGGACTATTTCACAAATGCCACACCGGGCAATCATAAGCCGCGCTCGACCGTGAACCACTTCGGAGGGAGCCTGGGCGGGCCGATTGTTCATGACAAGCTCTTCTTCTTTTTTGATAGCGAATGGGTGCGGATCGCTCTGCCCATCGTCACGCCCACTACGGTTCCAAGTCCTGGATTTCAGCAGTATGTATTGCAGCAGCTTCCGCTTGGCGGTGTTGATTCCCTGACAGGATCAACCTACGCTCCAGCTCCACAGTTGGTGCCTTTTTACCAGAACATGTTCTCGCTCTACGGGAACGCATCAGGTGTACCTCTTGCAGTACTTGGATGTCCATTGAACGCGGACGGCTCTGCCGCGTCTGAGGCGATACCGAATGGCAATGGTTGCGCCAATCGGCAAAGCGTTTCCCACTCCAGCGACGACCACGAGCAGGTGCAGACCGCTCGAATCGACTACAACATCAACCCGAACAACACGGCGTGGTTCCGTTTTCAGGCTGATACGGGGCTGCAAGCAGCATGGACCGACCCCATCAACCCACTGTTCGACGCTATTTCGCCGCAGCCGCTCTACTCATTTGCAGCGGGCTACACACACGTCTTTTCACAGAATCTGGTCAACTACTTCAACCCGGCATTCTCCTGGTATTCGAGCCTGTTCGCGCCGAGCGATTTCCAGAAGACGCTGGCTGCTTTTCCCATCGTGTTACAGGGCAGCAGTGCAAATGCGCCGTTCACAACGATTGGAGGGCTGGACAACACCTGGCTCCAGGGAAGGCGGGCTTCGAGGTTTTTCATCAACGATAATTTAGCCTGGAGCCGCGGATCGCACGAGATCAGGGTTGGGACGAACACCCGAATATTCCGCCTGAATGACTTCGATTTCGGCGAGGGCACAGTTCCTCTCGTAACCTATACGGACTTGCCGCAGTTCATCTACGGCATTGCATCAACGGCGACGAAGGCCTTCCCCACAAATGCGAACGAACCGTTCAACTTCTTGAATCTCGATTTGTACGCACAGGACACATGGAAGATCACGAAGAAGCTGACCTGGACGATTGGCGTCCGGGACACTTTCAATTCGAACCCGCTGAATCCGCATGATGAAATAGCCCGCCTTCAAGGCTCGTTCGATTCGATTTTGCATAACGTGAATGAGCCACTCAGCAATGCCATTCAGACGCATCTCGGCAAGCTGTTTTCATCGACCCCGCTTGCGATTCTCCAACCGAGAACAGCGATTGCGTGGCAGGTCGAGCCAAAAACTGTGCTGCGAACTGGGTTCGGATTGTTCAGCGATCTCCTGCCCGGAACTGTTGCCGATCTGATCGGAATGAACCCGCCTTACGTGCAAACGTTTCAAGGTGGCCTTCTAGGAACAGTGGGAGGTACGACAATCGGCCCCGGAGTACCGAACAGCGCAATAGATGCGACGATCGCCGCAGATCAGAGATTCACTTCTGGTTTCGCGCAAGGGCAACTGTCCTGCGCATCCCCGCTCGCGGACCCTGCTACCTGTTTGCCGCCAGTCGCCATGACTGCGGTGCCCGGTGGCAAACTGCACGCGCCGTACTTCATGCAGTGGAGTCTCGGAGTCGAGCATCAAATCGGGACCACCACCAGCGTTCAGGCTCAATATGTCGGCACTCGCGCTGTGAATCAGCCGTACACGACACAGGTCAATGGTTATCAGACTGTGTGCCAAGGCTGCTTTACACCGTTTCCTTACATGCAACCAACCGATCCTCGATTCGGTGCAGTCACGCAATTCTCGACTGGAGCCAACAGCCATTACCACGGGCTGCAACTGACCGCGATGAAACGAATGGGGCACGGGCTCCAAGGACAGGTCAACTACACGTGGAGCCATTGCCTGGACACCGTTTCAAACGGTGGCTTCCTTCAATTTTCTGCGGGAGGAATCCTGTCGCCCCTGCCAGGAGAATTGGCCCGCGATTACGGCTCTTGCGACTATGACATTCGCCACAATTTGACGGGGCAGTACGTTTACCAGCTTCCCCTGAAAGTACGGGACCACAGGCTCGGATACGCACTGAACAGTTGGCAACTATCAGGCACCGCGTTCTGGCATAGCGGAGTTCCGTTCTCAGTTCTCAGCACGCCGTATTCTGGGAACGGACAAGGAATCGTCCAAGGCAGCGGCCCGCAATTCGCCAGTGTTGTACCGGGTGTGCCTCTTTACGCGCATCATCCAATTTCGGGAATCACGCAGCCGGGAACCATCCAGTGGCTCAACCCGGATGCTTTCGTTTCTGCTGTCGATTCGAGCACAGGAGCCTGCAACGGCGGCGACAATCTGCAGGATTGTCAATTTGGAAATCTCGCCCGCAATACCTTGCGCGGCCCTGATTTCGTATGGAACGACTTTTATCTCACGAAGTGGTTCCCAGTAACTGAGCACATAAAGATGCGTTTCGATGCGCAGTTCTTCAATGTCTTCAACCATCCAAACTTCGCCCTACCCAGCATGGTGTTGGCGGGTATACCAGGCAAACCATCCACGCAGACAGGGTTCGGCGCACTGACCTATACCACGTCGCCTCCGACCGGGCTGCTGGGAGTGGGGCTGGGCGGAGATAGCAGTCCACGCATGATTGCATTTCAATTGCGCCTCGAATTCTAGCGCGATATTCCTAAGCGGCCTTCGAATTTGGCATCCGCCGGTGTGAACACGCCGCCAATGGCAGAATGAGGGATGACGGGCGAACCGGAACCTGTCCCCGAAACAGAGCAAATTGCGGTGAGGGATTTCTGGGTAGGTTCTGGCGTGATAGTCACGGTGTTGGCAAGATCCGAATGTATGCCAAAATAAAAGGCAGACTGACTGTGTCGTCAGTCTGCCTTTAGTCGTTTCTGGCGACAGATCTCTACGGATTGAGATCGTTCGCGATGGCTTTGGTCAGATCTCCATTCGGATCGTCATCTTTCAACGCCCAAACGTAGCCGCCGGCGAAGCCGTTGCTCTTCATGAAGTTCACCTTACACTGCACCGACTCAGCATTGTCATAGCTGAACGCAGTGAGCGTGGTTGAGTTGAACATACGGGCCGCGCAGCGGGTAGAGTCGTAGCTGGGCGTGAACCCATTGTCGAGCAGGTTGACGATGGTCCCGTAGGTGGCCAGACCGTCGGTCAACAGGACGTCGCATCCTGCCGCCGGACTTGTCTGGTTATCACCCGTCGAGCAGTTCCCCACGCCGTTGGCATTGGGAACCGGAGAAGTTCCATTCGGAGTGAGAGCTCCGGTCGGATCCGTGACTCCGGTTGCGTTCTGGTACATGCCGCTGTTGGCCGAGGTCAGACCTCCGGCCCAGCCCGCACCATAGAGCGGGAAGCCCATGGTGTACTTGGCCGCTGGCGCACCTTGCGACATGTAGTACTGCACCGTCGCGTCGATATCGTCGGCCGGTGTTCCGTACAGCGGATTTTCGGGTTCATCGTACAACGCCGACGCGTCATTGGTGGCGTTGGACCAGTCTCCGGCATAGTTATAGCCGTCGATGTTCATGTAATTCAACTCCGCTGCAACCGCGGGGATGTTGATGGTGTTATAGCCGCCATCGTTGCCTGAGTCCTGAGCAGCGCCCGGGGTTGACGGGCCGGCAGCCAGATCGGCCAATAACTGATACGTCTTGCCGGTGGTTCCCGTCAACGTAGTCAGTTCGTTGCGGAACTCGGTCAACAACGCAGTGAAGTTGGCCGTGTCGCTTGCGTTCGGGAACTCCCAGTCGAGGTCGATACCGTCGAAGAGAGTTCCGGTAGAGACACCCGAGGCGATATTGCCCTGGATGAACATGTTGATGCACGAACCGACAAAGGCCTGGCGTTGCGCCTCCGTGCTGGCTGCGAGGTCGAAGAGTTGGTTGTAGGTGGGGGGATTCCATCCGCCGATGGAGATTAATACCTTCAAGTTGGGATTGAGCTGCTTGAGTTGTACCAGCGCTCCGAAGTTCCCCTGCAGCGGAGCCGTGGCCGTGCAGGCTGGTTTCAACGCTGTGGAAAAATGGGAATTTCTCAGAATCGTGTTACGGAAAACGAACTTGATGCGGAGGGTGGTGGGCCGGAGCCGGGTTAGAAATCTTTCCGCCCGGCGTCTAGAGCGGGATATCGTGCAGCGGCGCACAAAGTTCGGTGGTGTCCTGTTTAGTCGGGGCGATTATTCAGGGTGCGCCCTGGGACACTTCGGCTTGAGCTACGCCTATGTATTTATCGGCGCCGCCATAATAGAAGAGATAGTGGTCGCCCTGAGGCGCGGCTCCTTCCACGAACACTACGTTTGGAACCTGGCCTACCTTCTCCCAGTCTTTCTCGGGAGCAAATATGGGATCCGAAGTGCGCATGAGCAGATGACTTGGATCTTTGCGGTCGAAGACGGCAAAACCCGTGCGGTAGACGGCATGATCGTCAGCTCCGTTGTACAACAGGATGATGCCGGCCGGGGTGAGGATGGGAGCGGGGCCCGGCTCAACCACAGCCGAGTCGAACTTTCCGGGACGGGCGGGGAGGATGGGCTGCTCGAGTGCCTCGGTCCAGTGGACGAGGTCGGTGGAGTACGCGAGTCCGACTTGGCCCAGCTTGGCACTGCTGATGCCGTGAAAATACATCCAGTATTTGCCGTCGATCTTCGCCGGCACGATGGCTCCTGATTTGGTCCACGCTTTGTACCATTTGCCTTTGTATGCGGGGAGGATCACGCCCAGACGTTTCCAGTGAATCAAATCCTGGGAAATGGCCAGGCAGAGTTGGGCGTCTTTTTTGTTGTAGCCGGTGTAGGTGAGGTAGAAAGTACGGCCGAACTTGACCACGCGCGGGTCTTCGACACCGCCGTCTTTTTCGTACTCTGTCTGGGGTGAGAACACAGGCTGCGGACGCCGTTGGAAGTGAATGCCGTCAGTGCTCTCGGCGTAGCCCAGACTCGAAGTGCCAGCGCGATCCTGAGCACGGTAGAGCATGATGAATTTTCCGTGGAAGAATACGACGGACGGATTGAAGGTTCCGGCGGACTCCCAGCCGTTTCCCTGAGGAGAAAGGATCGGGGTGTTCGAGATGCGCTGCCAATGGGTGATGGCCGGAGGGTTGGACTGAGCAGCGAGGGAAGTCGATAGAACACATGCGGCGATAGCGGAGAGAAAAACCCGCGGGATGGAATTCATGCTGACATTGTAGTGGAGACGTCGGGCGTGTTCGCTTTCCCGGCGAGGGGCACCGCGATAGGCTCACTGGCAACCTACTTCAACCCGGCAGCAATCGCTTTGGTCAGGGATGCGCCGGCATCGTCATCATTCAACGCCCACACATACGCGCCACCAAGTTTCTTCTTCTTGATGTAGGCCGTCTTCACCGCGACCGCGACAGAATCATCGTAGGTGTAAAAGATTCCGGTCGACGGATTGTAGAGGGTAGCTCCGACTCGGGCTGAATCGTACCAGGGCGTGTATCCATACTTATTGGTGAGGCTCTCGATGGTGGAGTAGGTGGAAAAACCCGGCGTCAAAATCGTGTCACAACCGGGCGAAGCGTGGGCCTTGTTGGGATTCGGACACTGTCCCGATCCGTTGGCCAACAATACTGGAGAAGGTCCGGTCACGTTCTCGTACAAGCCATGGTTCAAGCTGGGAACACCCTTCCAGCCCACCGCATACAGCGGCAAACCCATCGTGTACTTGGCCGCTGGCACGCCAGCCTTGAGATAGGCTCTCACGGTCGCATCAATGGAACGAGCGTCGGCGTACACGGGTCCGCGTCCGTGTCATAGAGTGAAGATGATTCGTTGGTCTGCTTGTCGTCTGGTGCGGAATAGTCGTACCCGTCGATGGTGATGAAATCTACCTGCGCAGCGGCGGCTTTAAGATCGATATTCACGTATTTGTCCGGAGTGTTCGGCGAATCGAAGGTCAAAACATAAGTCTTGCCGGTCGTTTTCGCCAAAGCGTTGAGTTGGCTGCGGAACTCCTTCAGCAGAGCGGTGAAATTTTGTTTGTCGGCTGCGCCGGGAAACTCCCAATCGATGTTGAAGCCGTCGAACAAACCCGGCGCTGTGACCCCAGTCGCGATATTGCCCCTAACAAATAGGTTGATGCATGAGGACGCGAGCGCAGCACGGCCGGACGCGGTGGCTGCGGCGGTCACAAAGCCTGTGACATTGCCTGCTTGTCCACCCAAAGAAATCAGCACTCTCAGATGGGGATGAAGCTCTTTCAATTGCTGGATCGCGCCAAAGTTTCCGTAAAGCGGCGCCGTGTAAGGCTTGCCGCTCACACTGGGAAGGTTGGGATTCTGGTACGCGGCCACGGGATCGGCAACGGCGCACGCCGGGGGAGAAGTCGGGGTCACATTCCCGAAAGCGTAGATCAAATGTGTCAATTCATCGGCCACACCATTTTTCTGCAAATCCGCGATGTTGTAATTGGCGTAGTTGATGCCCCATTCTTCGAAGTAGCCTCCGAACATTTTGCCCTGATGATGCCGGCGTGCTTGCGCAAATGCAGAAGGGACGCATACAACGGGAACCAGCAAAGTCGCCAAAACTAATCGGAGGAAGCGCGGCAGGAAATATCTAGACATAGAAAACGATGTCCCTTGGTTTGAAAAGGCAGTGAAACACAGAACTATACAGCAGCGCCAGTGACGACTAAGTATGTGAGAACACGGCCTGCGGTGTGTGTTGTCCATGGCCCATGTAAATAGTCATATAGAATCAACCTGCTCAGGTTTCGAAGGTAAGCAGGGCTGCACTCGCCGCGGGGAGATCCAGTACAACACTGCCGTTCAGCTCCACAAGCTTTTCCTCTCGGACGGCAGACCAATTTCCGTTGGCTCCGACGGGTACGCCGCCGAAGGTCACGTCGGTGGTGTCGTCGATGCGCGGTGCGTACAGCCGAAGTACGCTTGCGTATTTCTCCGGGCCGTTGATGCTGAGTTGGACTCCGCGATCCAGGTTCTTATTGAAGATCGCTGTCTTGATGTTCCCGGTGCTGCTTCGCAGCGCGTATGCCGTCAGCAATAGCGCCTGATCCTGGGGGTCAAGTTTTGCTTCAATCAATTGTCCCGCGCCAGCTTGCGCGAAAAGCAACATGCCGTAATAAATTGGACGCGCCAGAAAACCGTGCTCGGGAGTGCCTGCGATGGGGGTGTACCATCCGTAGCCACCGCCATGAAAATTAATTCCGGAACCTCCCTGTGACGCGAGTTGATACATCAGGTCTGCTCCCCACAGCGCCGAGGCGAAGGTGTCGCTTACGCCCGGCTTGCCTGCGGAGTAGCAGGAGTTCGTCTCCGCCAGACGAAAAGGCAAACCGGTTTCCTGCGCGGTCTTTTTCATGCCGTCGAACTGTTCCTGCAGTTTTGGATTGGGCCGCAATAGTCGCTCGATCGTCATCGAGGGATCGGTCGGCGGGCCTTCGGCGTAGTAGTGCTGGGAGAGAAATCGCACGTCCTTCTTGAATTTCCCCGCGAATGGAACCAACCAGGAGGTGTTAAAAGCGGTGTCCGGTCCGGCAAACGGGGCGTTCGGGACGCGCGCTCGAATTGCATTGTAGAAGCGTTGCCATTCCCCGGCAAACTGTGGGAACTCGTAATCTGCATTGCGAATTCCGTTGCGGTAGAACAAATCGGGCTCATTGCATAGCTGAAACGCAATCAGTTTTGATCCGGCAACATCCATCACATAGGCAGCTTCAGCCACGGCGCCTTCCATGGTTCCGGTTCCCATGTTCAGGCCGTAGATCAGATTCCAGCCCGAGGCGTCGATGAAATCCCGCAAGTTGCGAATCGCCTGCGGGGTGATGTTCACTGGCGGCGGAGCCTTGTGGCCGGGGTCGGGAGCTGCGATGAGGTTAGCGGTGGGAGATTTTTCTGGATTGGGCTTCCAGAAGCAGTATTCGCTGGTGTTGCCGCCGATGCGCAGGACTCCGGAATTTCCCAGCCGCCGCAGGAACGCAATCAGGCTGGTATTTTCGCCGGAGAAGAAATTTGGATTTGCCAGCTGTGCCGATTCGTAGCTGAGTCCGGTGAAGTCGATTTCAATTTTGTTGCCGAGCTGGTCCGGGCGGAGGGTGAGGCGTCGAGACGCAGGCCCTTGCTGAGCACGGGCAACCGGCAAATGTAGAGAAGCAGCGGCAGATGCAGCAAGACGGAGAAAAGTTCGACGATCGAAAGCTCGACGATCGGTGGTCATGGATCCTCCAGCGAGACGCTGGCCGTGGGCGTGCTATCGTCCCCACACGAACTGCCACATCAGCTTATCGAATGCTGGATCGCTCAAACGCCGGAAGAGGAAATATTCGTTGATGGGGCGGTCGTCCTGGAGCGCAGGCATAGCCGCGTCCTGCTGGATGATGGAACTTAGGGGAGTCTCGTGATCGAGCATCAGCTGAAATTGAGCGGCGGAACTTGCGGCTGGGCCCCATTCAAGCATGTTGGCGACAGCGCCGGCAGGCATGCGCGCTGCGAGGTCGGAGGCGGAGCGATCGGGAATGGGACTCATGCTGGCGAGATAATGGATCCCCCACCCCTCGACTGAACCGAAAGCTCGCACGTAAGGAAAGGATTCAGAAATCGCACGCGCGACCGAAGCGGTCATGGCGCGGTCCCCGCCGGGGAACCATTCCTGCAAAATGCCGCCCTCGCGAAGATGGCGCTTGGCGATGGCATAGAACTCCTTCGAGTAAAGCAGACTGGAACCGGCCGCTTCGACCGGCGGCGGAGGGTCGGTGGTGATGACATCGAACTGCTCGGAAGAGCGTTCGAGGTAGGCGCGGCCGTCATCTACGACAATGTGGGCGCGCGGAGTTTTAAGAAGAGTGTTGGCTTCGGGATGAAAGAACGTTACGGCGAGTGGAACGCTCGGCACGAGTTCGACGGCTGTCGCGTCAATTCCCCACGAAAGCATTGCCAACTCACTGGTGCCCATTCCAAAACAAATGACGAGAGCTTTCTGTGGTGGATGCGAAAGAAACGCGAGCGGCAGATGCGCCATCATCTTGGTGACGGGGGTCAACTGGGTCATCCCGACGCCGTTGACGAGCAGTCTTTTCGCTTTTCCCGAGCTGGTCGCTATGACAGTCGCGGTGCTGTCGCGCCGGACCCAGCGTGTTTGAAATTGTTCCTCGTAGCCCTTGGCCCAGAGCGTGCAGGCAATGGAAACGATGACCAGTGCGACGGAAAAAGCTGAGGCGGTGCGGGGATTTCTGAAGGAGAACGAAGAGACTGCAGGGAGTCGCAATCCTGCGACCAGCCAAGGCAGTGCGAAGAAGCACAGGGCGAAGCGCTCGCCCAACCATGGAAGAAGCACGAATCCGGCAAGCAGAGGACCCAGCACGCAGCCGGCGATATTGACAGCGTAGGCAGCGCCGGCGCGGTCGGGGTCGCCCTCGGAGTAGCGGTCGAGAATCATCGGGGTGATGAATCCGGCAGCGAAAGCAAAAGGCGCGATGCCTAGAACTGCCCGCAGAATGCCGGGCATGGGAATTCTGGGATCGGCGGTGAGAAATGCAAACAGAACGGACATGCCGAGTAACAACCACAGCCCGCGGTTATCCAGAGTATCGGTGCGGGGTTTGCGGCGGTAGATCACCGAGCCCAGATCAGTGCTTACGAGGTAGATAGCCAAAATGGCAGCGAACGCGTAGACGAGGGTGCCGAGAGAAGGAGTGTAAATTCGTACCCAGACCACTTCCGCACCCATGCTGGTGAGGCCCGTACCAAACAACAGCCAGAGGAGTCTCTGATCGTCTGCGTGCGACACGGCCACGGGGGATGCCGCCGGCTTACCCGCAACCTGCATCGCTCCCGCGCGGCGTGCGCTCAAGGAAAGGTATAGCGCACAGGCGGCGAGGAGGATATTGAGACCAGTACCGACGAGCAGGGTGCGATGAAATCCGAGGAATTCAATCAGCACTAGGGGTACAGTTGCACCGGTCACAGCCCCGAGTACATTGGCGAGATACAGATAGCTGAAAGAGCGGTGCGAATCGGCGGTGGGCATTTGACGGATCGCGGCCATCGCGAAAGGAAACGTCGCGCCCATGCACGCGCACCAGGGAACGAGCGTTATGGCGATCCAAATGCCTGCCGGAAAGTAGTAAGCCCATGAGGAAAACGACATGCCATGAACAAGCTTGAGAAGGACTTCCCTGCCCCACAGAAATTGGATAGGCACCGTGGTTGCGGAAACTCCGATTAGCAACTCCGCAAGCGCATAAAGCCGCAGGACAGGAAAACCAAGCCGTTCGCCGTACTTTCGAACGATATTGCCTGCCGCGTACGATCCCAGCCCCAGGCCGATCATGAACGCCGATAGAACCAGCGATACGATGGGCGTTGTGACTCCAAATTGCGCCATCGCCGAGCGCAGCCAGATGACCTCATAAAGAATGCTGCAGAATCCCGAGACGACAAACAGCCCAAAGTACCATTTCATGCGTGTTCCCCGTTGTAGATTGGCTTGTGGCGGCGTGAGGGCGGGACGGAGAACCGTCCGTGCGTGAAGAGATCAAACACGGCGCAGGCCACGCCGCCGAATTTCGACTCGATCATCTTGTTCTCAAAAGCGGGAAACGGATTATAGCATCGGCGGTTTGGCCAGCCTGTGAATTTCTCGGCTTGCTAGGCGGCGGGCGTGGCTGTAGTAGACTCTGCAACCATGAAACGCCGCTGGCTGCATTTGCTTCTCGGACTGATTGCGCTGCTGATGGTGGCGGATTTCGTTTTTCGCGGAATTGTTCCGGCGTTTGAGGGCAGCAAGAACGATTTTTCGGAGGTTTATGTTGGCGCCTGGATGTGGCGTCACGGGCAGAATTTTTACGATGCTCCGCTGGCGCACGAGGTGGGAGATCAGATCGCCGATACCAAGGTAAATATCGTGCTCATTTATCCGCCGACGGCGCTGGTGCTGATTGCGCCGTTTACCTTTCTGCCGTGGATTTGGGCGAATGTTCTCTGGCTGGTTCTGGGTTTGGCTGGCATTGCGGCCACGATTGCGTTGCTGGTCCGGCTGGCCGGATTGCGCTTCAGGGACGACCGGGCTTTGGTGCTGGGGACATTTGTGCTGGCGTTCGATCCGCTGCATCAGGCGTTTCACCTGGGCAACGTTGCGTTGTTTGCGGTGCCATTGTGTTTTCTGGGCGTTTATCTTGCGGAAAATGGAAGCGACTTTTCTTCCGGTCTTGCGCTTGGCTTGGCGACCGCGTTCAAGCCGCAACTTGGGATTTGGGTTCTGGGGTTTTATCTGCTGCAGTGGCGAAAACGGGTTTTTGTTGGCTCGTTAGTACCAGCGGCGGGACTGGCGCTGGCATTCGCGCGCTATCCAGTTCCGTTGGGCACGCTCATCACAGGCTATCGCAGCAACCTGCGGTATTGGTTTGCACCGGGAAGATTGTATGGCTTTACCGAAGGCGCGCTGCCGTTTCACGTGAACAACACGCAGGTCGTCTTTTATCAATTGCTGCATAGCGCCCAAGCGGCCAATCTGCTGGCGTATTGTCTTTTTTCATGTGGATTGATTGTGTGGCTTGCTGTCATTTTCAAAGCCCGCTTTCGCGTGCCTGTGCCGTTAGCGGTGGGTGCCCTGCTGGCGCTGAGCTTTCTTGCGTTGTATCACAGCGTTTCCGACGTAACGGTGCTTACGCTTGCGCTCTGCTGGGCCCTGGGAGAAGAAGAACAGCCGATGGGTTGGACGAAGACGGCCACATGCCTGCTGTTTCTGCTGCTCATGCTGCCGGGGCACTCGGCACTGATGCGGCTGAGTCCGCATATCAGCTCCGGGATGGCGGAGTCGTGGTGGTGGCGGTTATTTGTGGCGCGATATTTTGTGTGGCTGCTGGTGGGGCTGAATGCTGTGTTGTTGCTTGCGTTGTGGGATGGCGCCAAGAACCACCCGCACCAGATTGAAAGATTGTAGGCGTGAGTCAGGACTCGCGGTACAATTGTTTTCCTTTAATCCGGAGAAACTGGTCTGCTGCTTTTGCGGGGCTGGCGGCAGAGTTTTTAAACGGCCCGGAAGCGGTTCGGGCGATGCAGCCTTGCGCGGCGACGACACCATGAGAGTTCCTGTTCGGCTTCTTCTGATCCTGTTTGCGATTGCCGGGTTCTCGGTACTTTTTTTCTATGTGGAGCACCGCCCGTTTCTGTTCACGAACACAACCTACATGGGTGGAATTCTGGCGCTGGAAGTAGTTGCCGTCTGCCTGTGGCATTACGAAAACGTGTTTCTTCCAGTGACGATGTGGTGTTTTCTGGCTGCAGCCATCGCATTGCCGCTTTCCGGAGCAAGCTATACGTTGCGCTGGGTATTTCTGGCAATGGGCGCATTGGCAGGTTTTGTCTTATGGATCAGAACGAACCGGGAAAGACATTTTGGAGTATTTCATCTGGTCGCGTTGTTTTGCGTGTTTTCGGCAGTGGCTTCGGCAAGTTCATCGGTGGCGGCTAAAACCGGAATATTGAAAGCAGGAAGCCTGTTTCTGCTCTTTCTCTACGCTTCGACCGGAGGGCGGCTCGCGCTCTGGGGACACGAGCGCAGTTTCATGCGTGGTCTGACGATGGCCTGTGAAGTAGCGGCCTTTGTCTCCGGGGCTGCTTATCTGACCGGCTACGATCTCTTTGGCAATCCCAACAACATGGGCGCATTCATTGGGGTTATTGTCACTCCCGTTCTGCTTTGGTCCGTATTAACCACGGAGGATCGCAGCGAAAGACGGAGGCGCTCGATTGCCCTGGCGATTTGCGGCGGCCTGCTCTACGTGAGCGTTTGCCGGGCGGCGATCGTCTCGGTTTTTGCGGTGCTGGTTAGCGTTACGGTTGCGTTGCGGCGGCCCGGCCTGGTGGTAAAGGCCATTTTTGTGGGAGCCCTGTTTGTGGAGATTATGGCGGTAGGTAATCCTTCGCGAGTGGGGGATTGGGTGGACGGCCTCGCCGGACGGTTCGTTTTCAAGAAGTTCGGAACCCGTAATGGCGTGCTTGGGTCGCGGCTCTCGCCGTGGGAGGACACTATCGCGGCCGTGAAACAGCATCCCTGGTTTGGCACCGGATTTGGCACGAGCGAGATGGGAACCGAGCAGAGCCAATCTCGCGAATCGAGCGTTTACACGGTGTTTGGCACGAACCGCGAGCACGGAAGCAGTTATCTGGCCATGGCCGAATATATGGGGTTACTGGGGATTCTGCCGTTTCTGCTCTTGCTCGTGCTGGTGATGCAAAATATCTTCCGCATGTTGGCCTGGATGCGGAGGACGGGAAGACCATCCCATTGCGGAGTGCCCTTTGCCTTGATCGTGCTCGCTGGACTGATTCACGCAGGCTTCGAGGATTGGCTGTTTGCGCCGGGTTCTTACCTGTGCGTCTTCTTCTGGGTCTCGGCATTTCTTCTGATTGATTCTGCGCAGGCCGCACGGTCAGATTCGCGGATCGTTTCCGTGCAGCCGATTGTTCCTTTCGCGCGTGTGGCGGAAGTCGGCCGGTCAGCATAGTAAATATGCAGGTCATTTCGGCACCGAACCGTTCGGGTCTGTTCCGCCCGGCTGACGCGCGGACGAGACTCTGTTTGCTCTTGCTCCTACTGGCCGCTTCCGAGTTCGCAGTGCGAGGGCCGGTCAGGGCAATTCGGACTGGCATACAGTTCAACGATTTTCTCTCTCCCTATATTCAAGCCAAAGCTCTGGTGCACGGCCTGGATCCGTATAGCCCCGAAAGTTTGCTGCGACTGTGGCCACCCGAAGCACCGCATTTTATGTTTCTGGCGAGAGAAGTAGCCAGTGGCACGCTCGTCGCCAACCGGGGATTTCCAACTGCATATCCGATCACGGCTTTGGTTTTGTTTGCGCCATTCAGCCTGTTGCCGTGGAGTATCGCATCTCCGCTGTGGTTTGTGGCGAATCTGCTGCTGTTTGTGATTATGTTGCACGCCTTGTTGGCGCTGGCCGGCTTCTCGTGGCACGAACCTTCGGGAATCTTACTGACCGCAGCGACGCTGGCACTCGCGCCGTTTCACACCTGTATTGCCGCCGGCAACCCAACGGCGATTGCAGCTGAGCTGAGCGTGATCGGCCTTTGGCAGGCCCGGCGGGGGAATGACGTAAGAACCGCAGTGTTCTTTGCCATTTCGGCGGGTCTGAAACCGCAGATCGGACTGATTTTTCTTTTTTATTATCTTTTGCGGAGACGCTGGCGATTGATTGTTACCGCTGGTGCGCTGCTGGCTTTGGCAGGCGGCGCTGGGCTGTTGTGGTTGGCAATCAGTCACACTCCCTGGTTTGGAAATTACGTGCGTGACAACCGAATATTGCTTGAGAGCGGAATATTGGGAAATTTTACAGCCATCAATCCGATTCGCTTCGGACTGATCAATCTGCAGGTTGCTTTGTATCCGCTGATCGGCAGTATAGAGTTAACGAACTTTATCGCGCGGGTTGCGGGGGGCGTTCTGCTGATCTGCTGGCTGGTCGGATTTGCCCGGGCAGGCGACCATGAAAATTGCGAACCCCTGGAATTGGGAGCGCTTGCGGTCGGCAGCCTGCTCCCTATTTATCACCGCTTTTATGATGCGAGTCTGCTGGTATTGCCGTTGTGCTGGGCGTTTGTCTCGTTCCACAAAACGCGCAGGCCCGCCGTTGCTGCTTTGTTGCTGATGGTGCCATTTTTACTACCGGGCGGCACAATTCTGGAGACCCTGCAAGCAGATGCGCATCTTCCAGCCGCGCTGGCGAGTCGCGCATGGTGGCAGGCATTGGTCATGGCGCATCAGGTTTGGGCGCTGCTGCTGCTTTGCCTTCTGCTGCTCGGGGTGATGTTTGCGCGGCGACGAGTGCTCAGGCCGGGCGCGGAACATTAGAGCACATCGATAAGGAACATCGGGTAGTGGTTCCGGAACCACTACCGAACATCGATACAAGATGCATTCCCGACTGCATTTCCGATAAAGTAATGGTTTCCCATGCTCGATCTGAATTTTGTTCGTGACAATCTGCCGCGAGTGGAAGAGATGCTGCGCCACCGCGGCGCCGATCCCGGTGCTGTGCTGAAGGATTTCCACGAGGTCGATACGCAACGGCGGCAGGCGATTACTGAAGCCGAGACCATGAAGGCCCGACGGAACAAGGCTTCGGAGGAGATCGCCAAGCTGAAAAAGGCCGGGCAGGATGCTTCGGCGGCGATGGCCGAGACGAAGGAACTGCGTGAGCAGATTCAGGCGCGCGAGAAAACGGCTGCCGATCTCGATGCGCGCCTACGGGATATTCTGGCCGGCATTCCGAACATGCCGCATGAGAGCGTGCCGGTGGGGCACAGCGCGGAAGAGAATGTTGAGGTGCGGCGCTGGGGCACTCGGCCAACATTTGACTTCATGCCGAAGCCGCATTGGGATTTGGGTGCGGAGCTTGGTGTGCTCGATCTGGAGCGCGCGGTGAAATTGACTGGCGCGCGGTTTGCCGTTTATTGGGATCTAGGCGCGAAACTGGAGCGTGGGCTGGCGAATTTCATGCTCGATCTGCACACGCGAGAGCATGGATACACGGAAGTTTTGCCGCCCTATCTGGTGAATTCAGAATCGATGTACGGCACAGGGCAGTTGCCGAAGTTTGCCGCAGATTCATTCCGCGTGCCGCATGGCTCTGTTGAGCAGAAGCCAAACCATACGCCTATTGTCGGCGAGATGGTCTATTACGACTTGCCAAGCGCGTACCGTGTGGATTCGGTCGACATTCCAAATCGGACTGTTTCCATCCGTCTTGCAACTCCTGAGCTGAGCCACGTCCAACAGAGGGTATGTTGGGACCAGCTGTGGTATATACCCCCGGATCTCTGGCTGATTCCGACGGCGGAAGTGCCGGTTACGAATTTATATCGCGATGAGATTCTCGATGCGGCGCGACTGCCCATCTCGCTGACGGCTTATACCCCCTGCTTTAGGAGTGAGGCGGGATCGTACGGGAAGGATGTGCGTGGCATCATCCGGCAGCATCAGTTTCAGAAAGTGGAACTGGTGAAATTCACTGGACCCGAGAATTCGTACGAAGAGCACGAGAAGCTCACGCGGAACGCAGAGACGGTTCTGCAGAAGCTCGGGTTGCACTACCGTGTGGTGACGTTGTGCACCGGCGATATGGGGGCGTCGTCCGCCAAGACCTACGACATTGAAGTCTGGCTGCCGGGGCAGCAGCTATTTCGTGAGATTTCGTCGTGCTCGAATTTTGAGGCGTATCAGGCGCGTCGGGCGAATATTCGCTATCGGCCGGAAGGCAAGAATAAGACTGAGTTCGTGCATACGTTGAATGGCAGCGGGCTGGCGGTGGGACGAACCTGGGTTGCGATCGTGGAGAATTATCAGCAGGCGGACGGCAGCGTGACGATTCCGGAGGCCTTGAGGCCGTACATTGACGCGGAGCGGATCACCGCGAAAAAATTATAGGTTTCAAGGTTTCAGGTTTCAAGCTACGAGACAGTGGGGCCGGGAGATTCCTTGCCCCGCTCGTGAAAACGCAGAGCTTCGGAACGACGCTGCGAGGGATGGTTGGTAGTTGATTGCACCGTGAGCAAGTTTGCAACCTTGAAAGTCCGAACCCTGGCCCCTCGCCCATTTGCCAAGAAAGGGAGTGATCACTAGACTTGCAAAGTGTGGAACTCGGCACGACCGCTTCGGGCGCGTCTTCCCTACCGCCTTCACTCCCAATGAAAGGCGCGTTCCGGACAATTCGCAGCTACATTCTGTGGCAGCATGAGCGTGGCACGTTGCACTACGACATCATGGTCACGCTGATCCTGATTTTTATCTTTGTCTCACCCTACTGGATCAACTTCAACGACAAACCCGTTCCCCGCAACCTGCATCCCAGTGAAGTCGTTGTCACGCGGGATATGCAGGACGGGCTGGTGTACGAAATACCGGCGACCGCGATTTCTGCGGGCGACGATGGAGCGGTGAAAGCTCAGTTGTTGCGCGTGATCGAACCGATTTCAGGCTCAGTGACGATTGCCAGATACGAAGGCGTCCCCGACCGCGACGGGAAGGTTCAAATCTACCGGGTCTGGGTGAAGAGGAAATAGTGAGGCGGATTTTCGTGCTAATCATGGGCGCGATCTGGCTGATCTTGCTGCACTCATCGGCAGGGGCGCAAGAGAAGCCGACTCTCGATAGCGTTCTCAAGAAAATGGATGAGGCTTCTGCCAACTTTCATGCCGCTCAGGCCGATTTCGCTTTCAATCAATATCAAAGAGTAGTGGACGAAACCGACACCCAGACGGGCACGGTGTATTACCGGCGAACGGGTCAGCAGATCGAGATGATGGCCGAATTCAAGGAACCGGAGCGCAAGTACGTGCTCTACAAAGATGGCAAGCTGCAGGTGTATGAGCCGAAGATCGAGCAGGTGATGCAGTATTCGACGGGGCAGAATCGCAATACGGTGGAAAGTTTTCTGGTGTTGGGATTCGGCGGCAGCGGAGAGGATTTGAAAAAGTCTTTCGACGTGAGCTATCAGGGCGAGGAGACGATCGACAACATACCAACCGCAAAGCTGCAATTGATTCCGAAGAGCGAGAAGACGCGAGCCAACTTTCCGGAAATTATTTTGTGGATCGGCTTGAATAATGGCATCTCCGTACAACAGAAGCTGATGCAGGCGGAGGGCGATTACCGGCTGGCGAAGTATTCGGGAATTAATTTGCACCCGAAAATCAGCAACGAGGTATTCAAGCTGAAGACGACGGGGAAAACGCAGTTTCTGTCGCCTCAGGGCTAAGTGATTGAATTGGCTTGGGTAACTGAATTGGAAGAAACTTGTTCTGAAAAACGTAGTTGAAGGCTATACTGCCTAGAGACTTTAGTCTTGGGTTGCTCGCATGGCGAAAGTATTCACAATTCCCGTCCCACCGAGATTAGGCCGTTCCCCTAAGAGAGAGCGCACTTCGGATCCCCGCTACGTGGACGGCCAGCGGCTGCTGGTCGAAGCCATGCGGTATTTGGCGCAGAGTGATCCCGTGCTGAACCGTCCTGCGATTGAGTTGATCTCCGAGCACGTGCGAACGCGGTTTCGGATGAGCGATTCGCCGTTGTCATAGAAAGCTGCCGCCGTTCGCAGTCTCACTCCTCAGAAAAATATCTTCAGCGCGAACTGAATAATTCTTGGTCCCCGATAATACGGTGAATTGGACGCCGTGCTATCGGTTGAAACCTGGCCGAACTGAGAGCCCAGTCCCAAAGCACCTGCACCCGAAGTCGGACCGAAGAACTGGGTGTGGTTGAAAGCGTTAAAGAAGTTCGATTGGAACTGAATCGACTTGCTCTCTGTGATCTTAAAGTTTTTCATGATCGAAATATCCCAGTCATTGATTCCTGGTCCGCGCAAGATGTTCCTGCCCATGTCGCCATAGCTGAAAAGAGGAACTCCACCGGGGACTAAGCCAATGTTAGGAACAAATGGCTGTCCAGCGGGCTGAGCAACGGAACAAACCAGATTCGTTGGATCGATCCAGAAGTTTCCTGTCACCGTCTGAGGTAGACAACTGCCATGCACTCCGTCGGAGCTGGGGCTAAATGTGCGCAGCTGGCGCGGGTTGCGAAACACGTGTACTGGCCCGACTATATCGGGGCGGTCCAATCCCTCTTCCGATTCGCTGGCTCCATTGCTGGAATAGAGGGTGAACGGGTTTCCAGACTGGAACGACGTGATCGTGGAGATCGACCATCCCCCGAAAATATTTGTTTCCAGCGCATTCGCGTGAGACCAAACCGGGATTTGCCATATCGGACTTAGAACTAGGCGCTGCGGAGCGTCAAAGTCGGCGAGACCGCGGTCAAACGCGGGATCGTACGGAATGGTGAAGGTGGACGAACGCGCGCGGAAGCCCGAGGTTACATCGATCGTTTTTGCCACCGTGTAAGCAACGCGGAAACCCAAGCCGTGATTCATCCTGCGGTCCAGGGTGAGTTGCATCTCGTTGCTCGATGAACTGCCCGCGCTCACGTTGGTATAAATCTGGGTTGCACCCGTTGGGATAAAATCCGCGTTGCAATTCGCGAGAGGACGAGCACAGTCCGGGGTGATATAAGTGAGCGGATTCGCATCAGCGCCAACGGCCGCCTGATATTGTGCCATTAAGCTGTTCGGGCCAGCGAAGATTTCTGGATAGTTGAGATTGGTGCTGCTGATGGCTTTTCTGCTGAGGCTGCCGACGTAAGCCGCTTCCAGGACCGTGTCCTTGGTGAGCTGGAGCTGGAAGCCGAAATTGAAATTCTCGGCGTAGGGGGTACGGAAGTGCGGTGAGACCACGTAAGCGAATGGAATCGCAGGCTGGAAGAACTGGCCGAGATGGCCGCCGGCAATGAAGGGATATGGGTCCGGATAGATGCCTTGGAAAGGATCCGCGGAGTAGGATCCGTTCACAGGGACGAGGCAGCCAGACCCAGCGTTGGCGGCCGTGGTGAAGCATGGATAATTGTTGGCCACATATCCGAATGGAGGCTGGCCGCCGAACTGGAGATTCAGCGCTCCGTCTTCGATATCGTAAAAGATTCCGAAGCCGCCTCTTGTCACGAATCTGGCGTTGCCCAGCACATCCCAAGAGAAACCAAACCGCGGAGCGAAGTTGTCTCGATTGGGGTAAACCAGGCCGCGATTTGGCGTTCCCGGATCGCCCGCATACAAGAAGTTCGGAGGAGATGCCGGATACAGTGTGGACTGCTGCCCCGGGTACCACCCCATGATTTCGTTGTGCGGGTCGGTTTGCGGCGAATCATATTCGTACCTCAGCCCGTAATCGAGACTGAGATTCCTCGTGATTTTCCAGGCGTCCTGTCCAAAGAAATACAACTGATGGCTCCTGATGCCATAGGCGGCGCTGGAGAATTGATAGTAATTGTCGGTGAAACCACCAACGAAGTCAGCGAGAGCGCTTCCGGTGTTGGTGTAGTACGACCCAAAATCAAAGGAGCCGTTATTGTAGAAGTCGTAATGGAAGTTGCTTTCAGCGAAGCGAATATCAGCACCGAACTTGAGGGCGTGCTTGCCGCGGGTCCACGAAAGCGTGTCCTGGTATTGAAAGGTCACGTCATGATCCTTAGTAGGCCCCTGTGGTGAAGGGCCGAGGCTGAATGCGCCCGCAACTGAAATAAGCGGAGGCGCGGCGCCATTCGGATCGTCGGGATGAACTGTTGTAAATCCGAGAGCCGATGGTGGAGTTGTATCCTGCGGCACTGCATCGAAGGTAGCGGAGCGATTTGTGGAGAATCGTAATTCGTTCAGTAAGTTCGGACGGATCGTCCGGGTCCAACCGAGAGACGCAGTTTGAAAGCGCTGGCTGTTGGTAAAGCCCGAGCCAACCGGCACATCCCCTCCGGTGGACGCTCCTTTCAAAACTTCAAAAGGAAAAGTTTGGGGCTGATCATCGAGGATGTAAAAAGCCGAAAAAGTGTCCTTGGTCGAGATGTTGTAGTCGTAGCGGAAGATGAATTGATCCTCCGACAAGCTGGCAACCGGATCTTCCACGTAGCCGTTGGCGCCGTAATTCGGCAGCGGAAGAAAATCGTTCATGTAGGTCTTCATGACCGAGTCTACGGGAACCTGGTTGTTGGGGAAATAACCGGAGGTGTTGGCGCCAGTCGGATCAATCAAGGGGAATCCTAAAGCGCTGAAGTCCCCGTTGCGCTCGGCCGGCGTCAAAACGGTGAGAACACCAGGATTTTGTCCTTCCTGTCTTCGCGCTCCCTGATAGGAGGCAAACAGGAACATTTTGTCTTTTATAATCGGGAAGCCCACTGTTCCGCCGAAGATGTTGTACCGAAATATAGGAGCTTGCTGCAGGAAGTAATCATTGGCATCGAGGGCGGTGTTGCGAAAATAGTCGAAGGCATCGCCGTGGACGGAATTCGTTCCAGACTTGATCACCTGATTGACGATTCCGCCCGAAGTGCGGCCGTATTCCGCTTCGTAGTTGTTGGTGAGGATCTTGAATTCCGACACAGCATCCGGATTGGGATCGACGACCATATTGTTGCCGAGAAAGTCATTGTTATCGGCGCCGTCAATGAGAAATGTTTCCGATTCGGAGCGCTGCCCGCTCACGGAAAATGGATTGCCCGAGCCATCATCCTGGTCGGGTGCAAAGACACCCGCCTGAAGCAGGCCTAGCTGCATGGTATCGCGGGCGGCGAGCGGCAAATCCTGAATGCGCTCTGTGGTTTCAACTTTGCCCAGGGTCGCGCTAATTGTATCGACCTGAGTTACGTCTCCTTCGACCTCAACGACTTCGCTCGTCTTGCCGATTTGCAGCGTCACGTCCAGGCGCGCATTCTGGTTGATCTCAAGCGTGATGCCCTTGCGCAGATAGGTGTCGAAGCCGCGCTGCTCCACCTTTAAGTCATAGGTCCCGATGTTAACGAGGTTAAATAGATAGTCGCCGTTCTTATCCGTGGTGGCGGTGCGGGCAGCGTTGGTCTGGGAACTCCTTAACGTTACCTTTGCTCCCACAACGATGGCTCCGCTCGCGTCTTTGACGGAGCCGGTTAGCAAGGCGGTAGCCTGCTGAGCATAGGAGGGGCTTTGCACCGCCAGCAGCACCGCCAATGACGTAATCAAGACTGAAACCAGCCGTAAGGCGAAACGCATAGGAAGCTCCTGCCTGCGAAGGCGCCAAACTTCGAAAATAGTGACCCCGGGAGATAGAGAATGGGTGCGAAGTCCTGGGACCCTGATGGGGCGCTATTGTGCAACTGCGGGGCCACAATGTTCAAGTTGAATTTTCAACAGAGTTGCCCGTTTGAATTGTTTGAATACGTGTTCCCACATATGCGGTATTAGATCTTGAAGCCTGTTTATGCGGGTTTTCGATCAGTGCCATGCGATTTGCCGATGAACAACCCGGCTACCAGCAATATGACCACGGGATAGCATTCCAGCGTGTAACGGGGCTCTGGATTTTCGAGTGTGCCTAGAAAAAGCGAGCGCAATAGCAGGAAGGAAACAAGCAATCCGACCGGGGGAAAGCTGCGAACGCGCAGCAGGCCAGCTGCGGCAGCTAACACGTATGCGAGGTTGATTATGCCGAATGCGATGCTGACCGAGAGCCATATGCGCTCGTCGTTGAACTCCCACCAGCGCGGATCGGAGGGAAAGAGTTCCGTCCGGGGGCGCAACCACATATCGGCGATGCGCAGGACTGGAAGCCAGAGGTAATAACGCAGCGGGGCGGAGTGGATGCGTGCCTCGGCCAGCGCGGCGAAGCGGGCATCGAGTTCCGGCGTGATGTCGTGATCGCGGTTGTATTCGTCGAACAGTTGTTCGGTTTCGGCGCATTGCGCGGGCGAATCGAAGGCTCGGTTGGGCAGGCGATTGACGTCGATAGCATCGCCGGGCACGTTCCAGTAAATCTCTTCCACGGAGACGTAGTCGGCGATCCAGGTTTTGGTCCAGCGATTGAAGCCGCTCATGACGAGTTCGTCGGCATCGTTGGCGTAGCGCGGCGCGAGCGGTTCGAAGCGATGAAACGTGTGGAAGTTGCGAACGGTCCACGGGATGAGAACTACCAACGCGCTGATTGAAACAATGATCGCTGCGCGGACGATAAGAAAGACGGAGCGCGATACCTTCTTCTCTTTGAGGATTGCCGTCGAGAAGAGAACAGCGAAATATGCGAGTATGGCGGCGAGCAGAATTCCGCCATCGGGGCGCAGCAAGAGGCAGGCGCCGATGGAGAGTCCACAGGCGATGCAAATGGCGGTGGAAGGAGTCCGGCCTTCATCGCGAAGATTCGTCATTGTGCATACTGCGAAATCCAATGCCAATGCGGTGAAGACGATTTCCAGAGTCTCAGAAAGCGCGGCGGCTGAGTAATTGGCCAGAAATGGACAGAGGGCGGCGAGCATGAATGCGGCTTTGGCGGCGCGTTCATCCAACATACGGCGGGCAATGTCTGCAACGACGAGACAGGTACCAAGATCGAACGCGACTTGAATCAGGAGAACCGCGCGGTAGTTGCTCCAGCCGAAGAGGGCGAAAATCGCGGCCAGGAAGGCAGGATAGCCGGGCAGGCGGGAAAGAGTCGGCATGATATGACCGGAGTTGGTGATGCCGTAGACGCCATATTGCAGCCAGTTCATGGCGATATCGGCGTACAGGCGGGAATCATCGACTACGGCGGGAAAATGCAGCACAAAAACTAGCCGGAGCGCCAGCGCGGCCAGTACGGCGGCGGCAAAGAATCGGGTGTCCTTGCGCAGAAGTTGAAGCACGCTGAGAATATACGCTTCGGCAAACTCCGGGCGGGGAAAAGGCATCTTATTCGGCAAGTACCCTGTCGATGTGCTCTTGCCGCGTGCCCATCTGAGTTTTCCCTTAGAATTGACCGTCTGCCGCCTGCGGCATACGATGAACGGTTAGTTTCTCCATGGCGGAACCTGTCTTTTACGATGCTCGGCGTGCTCGCTGGAAGCGACTCAGACGATTGGTGGACCTCTTGGTCGCCGCGTTGTCAGCGCTGGTGATTTTCTTTGTATACACCACGCTGCGGAATGAGCGTCTGCCAGAATTGCTTTTCTCTCCACAGAAGCGCGCGTTCCGGGCGCTCAAAGAAAATGAAAAAGACAAGATGCGGGAGCGGCTGAAGAAACTCGCTGTCCGCTCGCATCGCAAGTCGAAGCTGCCCGGATCGCAAGTTAAGTTAAACCAGGAAGAAGGCATCCGGGCGGCGTTTTATGTGCCTTGGGATGCCGCCAGTTTCGATTCTCTCCGCGATTTCTCGCGACAGATCGACCTTCTCTATCCCGACTGGCTGCATGTGCTCACGCCGGACGGCCGCCTGCAGGCGGTTGACGATCAAACCAATAAGTTCTTCGATGTGATTCAGAATGGCCATGCGCGCCCAGTGGACGACCGTGTCATGCCCTTTCTGAAGGCGGAAGACCCCGGCATGGAAGTCTTCCCGATGATCAACAACTTCGATGGCGCGCAGTGGGTAGGAGACATCACTGGATTTTTGAATGATCCCGACGCGCGCGCCTTGTTTCGCAAGCAGATTGGGCTGTTTCTTTCGTCGGACCGCTTTCGCGGCGTGATGATCGATTTTGAAGCTTTTCCCAAGGCCGGGCAGCCCGGATACATCGCGTTGCTGAACGAACTCTCCTCGGACCTTCACGCCCGCGGGATGAAGCTTTACGTCAGCGTTCCCCCGCAAAACAACGAGTACGACTACGGAGCAGTTTCGGCGCCGGCGGATGGGGTGGTCGTCATGAACTATGACGAGCACTATCCCGGCGGCAAATCCGGGCCGGTCGCGTCACAGGATTGGTTCGTTGACAACTTGAAGTTCGCGCTGAAGGCGATTCCACGCGAGAAGCTGATTTGCGCGATTGCCAATTATGGCTACGACTGGGTGTTGAAGCCGAAGAAGGGTAATCTTCCGCCTGATGAGCACGATAGTTCGGTCAGCGCGCAGGAGGCATGGCTGGCGGCGCGCGATTCCGACGAGGACGTCACTTTTGACGATGACGCGCTCAATCCGCACTTCAGCTATCTGGACGAGCGCAGCCTGCGGCATGACGTGTGGTTTCTGGATGCGGTCACGGCGTTGAACCACATGCGGGCGGCACAAACGCTGGGCATTCAAACGTTCGCTTTGTGGCGACTGGGGGGCGAAGATCGGTCGCTGTGGCGAGTCTGGGACGTGCCCGGTGATGCCGGAGCAGCGGACAAGTTGCGCGATGTGCCTCCGGGCCAGGACGTGGACATGGAGGGCCAGGGTGAGATTCTCCGCATTGAGGAACGCCCCACACATGGCACCCGGGATCTGACTATTGACCCCAAAACCAAGTTAATCACGGACGAGAATTTTCAAAACCTGCCGGAACCTTTTCGCGTGGGGCGTTATGGATACAGCCCCAACGAAGTTGCGCTCACGTTTGACGATGGGCCCGATCCGGAGTGGACGCCAAAGATTCTCGATGTGCTGAAGCGCGAGCACGCCCCGGCCACGTTTTTCCTGATCGGTATCCAAACGGACAAATTCCCGAGCCTGGCCAAGCGCATTTACAACGAAAACCATACGATTGGCAATCACACCTTCACGCATCCGGATGTCAGCAATATTTCTTCCACCTACATGAAGGTGGAGTTGAATCTGACGGAGCGGCTGTTTGCCAGCCTGATGGGCATTCGGACCACGCTGCTGCGCCCACCGTATGCGATCGACGAAGAACCGGATACGGCCGATGAAGTGAAACCGCTCGAGTTCGCTCAGGACATGGGCTACATCACGGTCGGGAATCGGATCGATCCCAACGATTGGAGCGATAAGCCGCGGCGGCATACTGCGGAGGAGATTTCCGGCTACGTGCTGGCGCATCTTCCGCCCTGCAGGGGCAGCGATCTGCGCTGCGGCAACATTGTGCTGCTGCATGATGGAGGCGGGAACCGCGCTGAAACCGTACGCGCGCTGCCGATGATCATCGAAGGCATTCGGGCGCGCGGTTACTCCATCGTTCCCGTCTATCAATTGTTCGGAAAAACGCGTGCCGATGTGATGGCACCGTTGAGCGCGCGGCAAAGGTGGGCGGCACGGCTGGATGGGCTTGGCTTCTGGCTTTTCGAAGCAGGGATTATCGGAATTACCTGGATATTTTTCGTGGGTGACCTGCTCATGACCGGGCGTCTACTTTTCATCGGTGCGGCGGCGGTATATGACCGCGTTCAGGAAAAGATTTTTGGCAAGCCCGCTGAAATGGCTTCCTACAAACCAAAAGTTGCAGTCCTCATTCCCGCGTACAACGAAGAGAAAGTGATCGTGCGCACGGTGCGCGCGGCGCTCAACTCCGACTACCCGAACCTGCGCGTGATCGTAATCGACGATGGCTCGAAGGACCGCACCTTCGAAGTTGCGAAGCGAGCCTTCCTCGCAGAACAAAAATCGGGAGGAGTTCTGATTCTCACCAAGCCGAATGCCGGCAAGGCCGAGGCTTTGAATTATGGCATCGAGCATCTCGAGGATGCCGAAATTTTTATCGGCATCGATGCCGATACCATCATCGCCGACGATGCGATTTCACGGCTGGTTCCGCATTTCATCAACCCGAAGGTGGGAGCCATTGCGGGGAATGCCAAGGTTGGCAATCGCGTGAATCTGTGGACACGCTGGCAGGCGCTCGAATACATTACCAGCCAGAATTTTGAACGCCGGGCGCTGGATGTTTTGGGTGCAGTGAGCGTGGTGCCGGGAGCGATTGGCGCGTGGCGCGTTTCTGCGGTGCGCGAGGCGGGATGCTTCCACGTCGATACCGTTGCCGAGGACGCCGATCTTACGATGGCTTTGTTGCGCCGCGGTTATCGCGTGGAATATGAAGACATGGCGCTGGCTTATACCGAGGCGCCGACCAACGCGAATGGCTTGATGCGCCAGCGTTTTCGCTGGTCGTTCGGAATTCTGCAGGCAGTTTACAAACACCGGGCCGTGTTTGCGCGTAAAGGAGCATTGGGCTTCGTGGCACTGCCGAACATCGTGATCTTTCAGATTTTGCTGCCGCTGGTATCGCCACTGATCGACATCATGTTTGCGGTTGGCGCAATCTGGTATGTCATTCAGAAGCATTTCCATCCGGACTCGACCGACCCTGCGAGCTTTCATAAACTGCTCGCGTTCTTCTTTGTATTTCTCGTGATTGATTTCCTGGCGTCGGCCGTTGCCTTCGCGCTGGAGCGGCGGCGGCCCGACGATAAAGAAGACCCATGGCTTCTGAGCCAGGTGTGGTTGCAGCGCTTCGCTTACCGGCAGGTGTTTTCGGTCGTATTGTTCAAGACCTTGAAGCGGGCCCTTGAAGGCCGGAAGTTTGCGTGGGACAAACTGGAGCGCACCGCAGCGGTGAAGTTGGTCGCCTCAGAGAGCCGCGATTCCGTGAATGTTCCGTGAGGTTCGATGATCCGGGCCGTCATCGAAACAATAATTGCGTGAACTCCGCCAGATTGCGGCGCCAAACCATCCAGGTGTGCATGCCCGGCGTTTCGATTTCAGTTGCTTTGACGCCTTTTTCTTTCAGCCATGCGCGGAGATTCCGATTAATTGTGATTAGGTGGTCCTCGGTGCCGCAGGCGATCCACAGTAGATGAAGTTGCCGGTTGGCCTTCGCATCGAGCGAGGGAAAGTCCTTATGAAAATCTTCAGGAATACCGCCGGAGCTGAACGCCCCAACCCAGGAAAATTTGTCGAGATGGTTGAGTCCCGTTAGCAGCGACTCCGATCCGCCCATAGAGAGCCCCGCAATCGCGCGCGAGTTGCGGTCTTTCGCGATGCGATACTCGCTTTCGACCTGCGGCATCACTTCTGTGAGCAGCGCCTCGGTGAAATTCTTGAAGTTTGTATCGCGAACATCCGTATGGCTCCACGCGTTCCATCCCAAGCGGATCATCTCCATCGTGCCGTACCCGAGTGGCATTACTACGATCATGGGCCTGGCTTTGCCTTGTGCGATCAGATTATCGAGGATCACATTGACGTGGCCGACTGCAGTCCATCCGCTGGCATCGTCGCTGAAACCGTGAAGCAGATAGAGAACCGGATACTTCTGCTTGCCGGAACTCTCGTATCCGGGCGGAGTGTAGACGTAGTAGTCGCGATCATCCTGTGCAACGGCGGACCTGTAGAAATGATGGTGAGTCTCTCCATGAGCAACGTCGCTCATCTCCCAAGGCAACGATGGCGGCCCGGGCACATGAACGGCATTCCCGGGAAAGATCAGATTGGGAACAAGCAAGGAGTTTGAAGCATCCATCGTGCGCACGCCATCGACGGCGAAAGAATATCCATAATAGTCGAGCGCAAGCGGAGATGTGGTCACGCTCCAGACGCCTTGAGCATCCTTCTGCATGTCGACGGGTTCGGTTCCCTCGCGGTCGAGTTTCACTTCTTTTGCGTTGGGAGCGCCGATACGGAATGTGACGCTGCCATCGGGATGCAGTTCGGGTGAAACCGGCGGTGGAGGTGGGAAGCCGGCGGGATGAACAGCCTTATTCTGTTTGCCGGATGAAAATGTGGACACAAGAAACAAGAGGGGAAAACCAACGAAGAGAAGCAAAGAATTGCGCATGGCTCCCTCGGCTGAGGTTGGAGCTTACGGTTCAGGTGCGTTAAAACTTTTGTTGAGCAACGTCCAACCGCGTTTCGGCTTTGTGCATGGCGTTAAGGGCACGATCTACGTCCACATTCGGATCGCCGCTGGTCAGGCGTTTTTCGGCGCGCTCTTTGGCTTTGCGGGCGCGTTCCACGTCAATCTCGTCGCGGCGCTCGGCGGTTTCGGCGAGAATCGTCACTTTATCGGGGAGCACTTCGGCAAATCCCCAAGCCACGGCCAGCCGTACCTCTTCGGTACCGGAACCAAACTTGATTTCGCCGACAGCCAGTTCGGTGATCAGTGGCGCATGCCCTGGGAGCACGCCGAGATAGCCGTTCTTGCCGGGGATCTGAACTTCTTCGGCCTTCTCGTCTACAACTTTCTTTTCCGGCGTGACGATTTCGAGTTGGAATGTGTCTGCCATAAGAATCGGCTTCCGGCGACTCGGCTCCGGGATGCAGAGCCGGACACCGATGCCGCGCTATGCTGCCGCTTTCATTTTCTCTGCCGCTTCCAGAACTTCCTCGATGGGGCCTTTCATGTAAAAAGCCTGCTCGGGGATGTCGTCGTACTTGCCTTCGACGATCGCTTTGAAGCCTTTCACCGTATCGGCGATCTTGACGTAGCGTCCAGCTGCGCCAGTGAATTGCTCGGCCACGTGGAAGGGCTGCGAGAGGAAGCGCTGGATTTTTCGCGCTCGCGCCACCGTAAGCTTTTGGTCTTCACTCAGTTCGTCGATGCCGAGAATGGCGATGATGTCCTGCAGATCCTTGTAGGTCTGCAGAGTTTTCTTAACCGACTGCGCCACATCGTAATGCTCCTGGCCTACGATTCGGGGATCGAGAATGCGCGAAGTAGAGGCCAAAGGATCGACTGCAGGATAAATTCCGATTTCGGTGAGCGCACGGGAGAGCACCGTGGTCGCGTCCAGGTGAGCGAACGTGGTGGCCGGCGCGGGATCGGTGAGATCGTCAGCGGGAACGTAAATCGCCTGCACGGACGTGACCGAACCTTTTTTCGTCGATGTGATGCGCTCCTGCAGTTCGCCCATTTCCGTGGCGAGGTTCGGCTGGTAGCCTACTGCACTTGGCATGCGGCCTAGAAGCGCCGAGACTTCCGAGCCAGCTTGCGTGAAGCGAAAAATGTTGTCGATGAAGAGCAGCGTGTCTGCGCCTTCGGCATCGCGGAACCATTCGGCGACGGTAAGGCCGGTCAGGGCGACGCGCAGACGCGCTCCGGGCGGCTCGGTCATCTGGCCGTAAATCAAGGCGGCTTTTGACTCTTTCGGAACACCTGGTTTGATTACTCCCGATTCGGTCATTTCAAGCCACAAATCATTACCTTCGCGCGTGCGCTCGCCCACGCCGGCGAAGACCGAGTATCCGCCGTGCTGCTTGGCAACGTTATTGATCAGCTCCATGATGACGACGGTCTTGCCGACGCCCGCACCGCCGAAGAGACCGATCTTGCCGCCTTTCTGGAAGGGTTGGATAAGATCGATGACCTTCACGCCGGTTTCGAACATTTCGGCAGTTGTGGCCTGTTCATCGAATGCCGGAGCAAGACGGTGAATCGGATCTCTTTCGGTATACTCGATGGGGCCGAGCTGATCGACGGGCTCGCCGATTACATTCATCACGCGGCCGAGTGTGCCGCGACCGACAGGCACGGAGATCGGGCCGCCCTGATCGATGGCCTTCATGCCGCGCACCATGCCTTCGGTGGCCTCCATGGCGATGCAGCGAACGCGACCTTCGCCAAGGTGCTGTTGCACTTCGAGAATGACGTTGATGGGAGTGGGAACGTTGAATCCGTCACTGACAACTCGCACCGCCTCGTAAATCGGCGGCAAGTGGCCCTCTTCGAATTGGACGTCCACCGCGGGTCCCGCTACTTGTACGACATGTCCGATGTTTTCTGGCATAAATTCAGCTTCTAGCTCTTAGCCGCTAGGTCCTAGCTTTCCAATTGGCTCTCACATCCAATCTTGCACTTAAATCATTCTCGTTCTGCCAGAACAAGACCTTCCTCACATCGCTGCTGCGCCGCTGACGATCTCGATAATCTCTTTCGTGATCTTCGCCTGGCGTGCCCGGTTCATGGCCAGGGTTAGGGAGTCGATCATGTCGGTGGCGTTGTTGGTAGCAGCATCCATCGCGGTCATGCGGGCGGCGTGTTCGGCAGCGACTGATTCGAGCAGCGCGCGAAAAATCTGGATCGCGACGTACTTAGGCAGCAGCGCGCGGAACAATTCCTGCGGCGGCTGCTCGTAGATATAGTCGACATCCGCGGTGGCAAATATTTCCGCAGCCTCTTCTGCCGTCGATTGGCCCCGCATGCCGACCCCCGCGCTGATCGCAGCTTCCTTGGCCCGCTTCTTTTCTTCTTCCGTCATCTCTTCAGCCAAGCGCACGGCCTGCTCGCCGATCTGCTCGATGGGAAGAATCTGTTCCACAACCAATCGCTGGGCGATGACCGACTTGAATTCGTTGAATACGATGTAAACCGCGTCGATTTCTTCCTGGTCGTAGCGTTCGATTACATTTTCAGCGAGGGCTTTGGCTTGCGAAAACTCCAGCTTGTTCAGAATGCCGATGTGCTCGCCCGTGATTTCGACTTCTGCGGCACGTGCTTCACGCTTAGCTCGCGTCTCAACCGGCTCTTCGCTTTCGGTCAGACTTCTCGTCTGCACTTGGGCGGCGGGATATCGCCTACGAAGGAAATCGCGGCCTTTGCGGCCGATGGCCTCAATATCGACGTTCTTCCCTGCTTTCGATTCCAGAAATCGAGCGGCGGCCTTCGTGACATTTGTGCTGAAGGCACCCGCCAGTCCTTTGTCACCGGTGACAACGATCAGCAGAATGTTCTGCTCCGGGCGCAGCGCCAGCAATGGATGTTTCGGCTGGCCCGTTTCTGGATCGTAGATTTCCGCCCGCTTGACGAGCGACTTCAAGACATTCGTCAGCATCTGCGCGTAAGGGCGTGCGGCCAGAGTTCGATCCTGGGCGCGGCGCAACTTTGCCGCCGAGACCACCTTCATGGCCTTGGTGATCTGGCGCGTGTTAACCACGCTGCGGATGCGGCGGCGAATGTCGAGAATGTTGGGCATCTTCCAGTTGCGAGTACCGAGTACTGAGTACCGAGTTCTCGCTCGATACTGGCAACTCGGTATTCGATCCTACTTCGCTGCTGCTTGCCTTGACTCCACAAACTGCTGTTTCGCCTGCTTGACCACTTCCGCCATCTGCGCTTTCAGGCCGTCATCGAGAATTTTCTTTTCCATGATCGTCCGCAGGACCCCAGGATTCGTCGCGTCGACATACTCATACAGCTCTTTCTCGAAATCGCGGACCTGATCAACCGGCAGATCGTCGAGAAATCCGTTGGTACCGGCGAAGATGATCAGAATTTGTTTGGAAAACGGAAGCGGTGAAAACTGATTCTGCTTAAGGATCTCGACCAGCCGCTGGCCACGGTTCAACTGCGCTTGCGTGGCTTTATCGAGATCGCTGCCGAATTGCGCGAATGCTGCGAGTTCGCGGAATTGTGCCAGCTCCAGCTTCAAGCTGCCGGCAACCTGCCGCATGGCTTTGATCTGCGCGCTGCCGCCGACGCGGCTTACCGACAAGCCGACGTTCACGGCAGGACGCACGCCCTGGTTGAACAGATCGGTCTCGAGATAAATCTGGCCGTCGGTAATGGAAATTACGTTGGTCGGAATGTAAGCGGAAACGTCGCCGGCCTGGGTTTCGATGATCGGCAAAGCGGTCAGCGATCCGCCGCCGTTCTTATCGCTGAGCTTCGCCGAGCGCTCGAGCAGCCGTGAGTGGAGATAGAAGACGTCGCCGGGATAAGCTTCGCGTCCGGGCGGGCGGCGCAGCAGCAACGAAATCTCTCGATACGAGGCTGCGTGTTTCGATAGATCGTCGTAGATGACCAGCGCGTGGCGTTTGGTATCGCGGAAGTACTCGCCGATGGCGCAGGCCGCGTAGGGCGAGATGTACTGCATCGGGGCGGGTTCCGACGCCGACGCCGCGACTACGATGGTGTATTCCATCGCGCCCGCGTCTTCGAGAATCTTGACGACCTGCGCGATTGACGAGCGCTTCTGTCCGATTGCGTTATAGATGCAGATGAGGTCGTTGCCCTTGCTGTTGATGATGGTGTCGAGCGCGACGGCGGTTTTTCCAGTCTGGCGGTCGCCGATGATCAACTCGCGCTGGCCGCGGCCGATCGGGATCATGCTGTCGATGGCCTTCAGACCCGTGGCCATGGGTTCGCGGACGGGCTGGCGGTCGATGACGCCGGGTGCGAGTCGTTCGAGGGCGATGAACTTGTCAGAGGAGATTGGCCCTTTGTCGTCGATGGGGCGGCCGAGCGAGTCGACCACGCGGCCGACCATCGCTTCGCCGACCGGAACGCTCATGATGCGGCCAGTGCGCTTGACCTCGTCGCCTTCTTTGATTTCGGTGTATTCGCCGAGGAGCACTACGCCGACCTGATCTTCTTCCAGATTCATGGCGATTCCAGCAACGCCGTGGGGGAAGGAAAGAAGTTCGCCGGCCATGACTTTATCGAGCCCGTAGACACGGGCGATGCCGTCGCCGAGGGTGATGACCGTACCGGTTTCGTCGACGGAGATTTTTGATTCGTAATTCTCGATCTGCTCGCGAATCAGTTCTGTTATTTCGTCTGCTTTGATTTGTGCCATAGAGTCAGCTTCGAGCTCCGGGCTTTGAGTGGCGAGCAAAACATAATACCCTTCGCCGTCAAATTCCCGAAGCTCACAGCTCGCAGCTCACAGCTACGAACTGATAGTCTCCTTGATTCTTTCCAATTGCCCTTTTACCGAGCCGTCGTATATTGTGCTGCCGACGCGGAGCACGGCGCCGCCGAGCAATGAGGCGTCGCGCGAATATTGGGCGCGAACTTTCTTGCCGGTTAACTTCGCTATCTGCGCTTCGAACTCGCGCTTTTCGGCCTCGCTCAGCTCCCGCGAACTGATGATCTCCGCCTCGGCAAATCCCCGCCGCGCATCGAGTTCCTTTTCCAGTTGCCGGATGATCGGTTCCAGAAAATGCATGCGGTGATGGTCGATCAACACCGCGACCAGATTGCGCACTTGCTTTGAGATGCCGTCTCGCTGAGCGATCACATCCAGAAGTCGCCGCTTCTGATCGGCAGGAACAGCAGGATTTTCCCAAACCCGGCGCAGTTCGATACTTTCAGCAAGCAACTTGGCGATGGTCCTCAATTCGGCGACCGACCGATCGGCATCGAGATGCTTATCGAAAACTACATCTGCGAAGGCGCGGGCGTAGACGCTGGCGACCGAAGCCATTGGTTAACGTCCACCCTTTCCGGCGCCCGTATCCGAATACGAACTTAGCTGCCCGGCAAAATTGCGTACCAGGGCTTCATCGGTTGCGGCATCCACGCGAATCTGCTTTTTTGCTAGAGCTACGGCCAGATCTGCCGCGTATGCGGTTAATTCGCGCCGTGCCGCTTTCGCTGCCGCGGCAATTTCCTGCTGTGCCGATTCCACAATCTTGCGCTTGTCTTCTTCTGCCGCCGCATGAATGCGCGCTTCTTCCCCCGCGGCTTCTTTTTCCGCGGCGTCGCGCATCATGCCAATTTCAACGTCAAGCTTCATCAGGCGCGACTCGATCTCGGCCAGTTTGCGGCGCGCTTCTTCGCTGGCCTTTTGCGCCTCCTGCATCGCTTTCTGGATGGCTTTAGTGCGGGCGCTAAAGACACCCGGCAGGAATTTGGCTCCCGCCCAGACGATGAGAATTGCGACAACAGCGAAATTGAAGAAAACGCTAAGCATGTAAGCGTGCGGAACGCTTAGGCCGGTTATGCGTGCAATGAATTGAACCGAGGATGACTGCTTGAATTCCTCCCTTTCGTCTTTTTCTTCACCAGCGGCTTCGCGGGTTTCGCGAGCGAGTTGGCGGCCAAAGCTCGGCTCACCCGGCCTATGAACTTGCTGTTGCTGCGACTGCGTCGTCTGGTTTTGCTGAGCAAGGAGGGATGCCGGCATCCCAGCAAAGGCCAGGAGAAACGCCATTACCATGCCTGCTTGCACAAGCTTTTTCGCGCAAATGTTTTTCGTCAGGGAAATCATCCGCAAATTCTTCAACGTGCTGCTCCGGCCGGTTGCAGAACAAGCTGCATAATTTCGGCCGCCAGGCTTTGCACCTCGGCTTGCAGCCCGCGTTGCGCCGCTTCACGGTCCTTCTCGATATCGGCTCTCGCCGCCTGCACCTGCGCCTGAGCTTTGGCACGCGCTTCGTTGCCTGCCGCATGGCGAGCATCGAATGCAGCTTTGCGGCGAGCCTCTTGTGCACGGAAGATCGTTGCGCGCGCTTCCCGCAGTCGCTGCTCGTACTCCGAAGTGCGTGCCTCTGCCGCAGCAATATCTGCCCGCGACTTCTCGACCGCGCCTTCGGTCTTGCTACGACGATCGGCCAGCACGCGTTGCAAAGGCTTATGCACGATGGTCGCATACAGACTGTATAGCAACGTGAACAGGATCACCGTGGGGATGGCCCCAAGCAGTAATCCGCCTAGTTGTCGTAGTGTCTCATCCATGGGCTGCTGTACAGGGAAATGAGGGCTATGAAAACTGATAAGTCTAACGTGCAAGGGGGGTTATGTCAACGCGAAGGCGCGGTTGTCGCGGTTGATTCCGGGGTGCGGGCCGAATTGGGATGGGGTCTCAAGGGCGGTTGTCAAGTGGGCGTTTGCCGGGCCGTTGCAGAAATCTGCAACTAGGGCTTGACTTCCCCGCAAAGAGGGTTAGCATAGAAGTATCACCTCCGATCCAATTCAGGATCGAAAGGGCCGATAGCTAAGGAATGTCACCGCTTCTTGGTTGCCGGCCCTTTTAAATTGCGCGCTAATTGACAGCCCACTGCTTGGCCCTTCTCAAGACTGACTCGGGCGCCTCCGCCTCAAGATCAACCATGCCATCCTGATAGGTTCGGGAGTAAATTCTGGCCCTGGCTTCCAGCATCGCCAGCATTTTGCCTTCTTTCTGCGGCACACGCAGATGCACGCGGCTGACGCGATCTTCGTCGATCATGGCGTCGATGCGCGCCAGCAGCCGATCCAGACCGGTTCCTTCAACCGCCGAGACATAGAGTGTTTTTGCGCTGTCGCGGGCGGCGTCATTTATCAAACTCTCGGCGACTTCTTCGTCGAGCAGATCAACTTTGTTCATCACGCGCAGACGCGGCTTCTTCTCCGCTTCCAGTTCCTTCAGAACGAGTTCTACCTGCGCGTCTTGCTCGGCGGAAAGGCGACTGCTGGCATCGGAGACGTGCAGGATCAAGGACGCTCGCTGTACTTCTTCTAGCGTAGCGCGAAAGGCGGAGACCAGCGTGTGCGGCAGGTTGCGGATGAAGCCGACGGTATCCGACAGCAGCACTTTGCGCTTCGAAGGCAGCGTTACTCCGCGTATGGTCGGATCCAAGGTTGCAAACATTTTCGGTGACGACAGCACCCCCGCTTGCGTGAGCGCGTTGAACAAGGTTGACTTGCCTGCATTGGTGTAGCCGACGAGCGCGACGGTCGCGACCGGAGCGGACTCGCGCCGCTGGCGCTGCTGGGCGCGGATGCGGCGGACATTTTCCAGTTGCTGCTCGACGTGACGAATGCGGCGATAGATTTTTCGGCGGTCCGTTTCGAGCTGTGTTTCACCGGGCCCGCGGGTGCCGATGCCGCCGCCGAGCTGTGACATTTCGATGCCGCGTCCAGCGAGCCTGGGCAACATGTAGTGAAGCTGCGCCAGTTCCACTTGAAGCTGGCCTTCTCGCGTGCGGGCGTGGCGGGCAAAAATATCGAGAATGAGTTGCGTGCGGTCGATCACTCGCCGCTGCACGATCTTTTCGATATTGCGCTGCTGCGAGGCGCTCAGGTCGTGATCGAAGAGAAGAAGATCGGCATTTACTGATGCGGCCGCGCCGGCGATCTCCTCGAGTTTGCCGGTGCCGATAAGGGTTGCAGGATCGAAACGGTCGCGCCGCTGCAGAACTTCGCCAACGACCTTCGCGCCTGCGCTGCCTGCCAGCGTGCGCAACTCGGAAAGAGATTCTTCGGCGTCGAACTCGGGAATGGTGGGCTTGGCGGATTTTCCAGCAGCCAGCGGCGCCTTGGCACCGGCTGACGGTGCCGCCGAGGCATCGCGCGCGGCCTGCGCCTGCGCCGTCACCTTTGCCGCGCTGCGGACGCGCGATCTCACGTCCAGACCAACGAGGAAAGCGCGCTCCTGATCGTCTCCCGCGAGGGGAGCCGAGTTCAGAGGCGCGCGTCGCGATTCTAGAGCGAGGCTGCGAGTCTGGTTGAGATTTGAACTGCGCAATCCGAAATTGCCTTACCCTTCGTTGCCCGACGCACTTGCCGCAGAGGCGGCCGCCGACGCAGAAACAGGCGTGGCTGAGGCCGGCCGCGCCTCGGGATGGACGCTGTGCGGCATGGCCCGGCCCATGACGACTGTCGAGATGGCATGTTTGAAAATCAGTTGTTCCTGGCCGTTGGCTTCCAGCACGACCGAGTACTTATCGAAGGAACGGATGCGGCCCGTCAGCTTCACGCCGCTCAGCAAATAAATGGTAATGCTCAGTCTCTCTTTACGGGCTGTGTTGAGGAAGGAATCTTGAATGTTCTGCGCCGGCTTGCTGTTTTCCATTGCCGATCTCCTTATTTTCTTTAACCGAAACTATCGAATCTGTTCCCTCGGCATTTGCCTTCGGACCAGTCAAAACTACAGCGTTTCCTCGCGGCCTTCCGCACAAGGAACACGGGGGGACAACCTGCCCGCTCGCCGTGGCCATTTTCGGGGGCCGCGCCGCCCAGCAGGTAACTTCGAGTACGATACGGCGTCCTGTTGTGGTTTTCAACCTCGAAGTTTGCGGAAATTGCCTTTTGTTTCACAGAATCCCGAAAACCACTTTGCAGCGACGTATTCCTCTTAATTTCACCCATTTTGGTTAGTCTCGGGCACCTTCCCCTTTGTGTACAATCGCCCGCGTGGGTTTCTAGCTTCAACATTGCAACCCAGGAGGACTCATGGCAAGCGCCGCCGTCGCAACCTTTTTTGGACCTCAAATCAACCTGCCGCAAGGTTTCTGGACGAACTTTCTGATGCTCTTACGCTGGATTCATTTTCTCGCCGGGATTACATGGATCGGCTTGCTGTACTTTTTCAACCTGGTAAATGTGCCGTTTATGAAGGAACTTGACGCGCAGACGAGAGGCAAAGTAATGCCAGCCCTGATGTCCCGCGCGTTATTTTGGTTCCGCATGTCGGCGGCGCTGACCGTGCTGGCTGGACTTATTTATTGGGGAAATATTGTTGCGACGGACGCGCAGAATGGACTGGCGCAGGGCCTTCACTCTTCCAGCGGCCCGGTGATGGGCAGCTTTTTTCTGATCTGGACAATTGTCTGGGGCCTGCACTACGCGTGCACGATTCCGGGCAAAGGGCTGTTGGATAAAGGCCCGATTCTGGCGGTGATCTATACCGTGGTAGTCGTGGCAGCGGCGTGGCTGTTCCTGAACCTCAACACGCACGGCTGGGAGAGCAACCGCCTGCTCGCGATCGGGATCGGCGGCGGGATCGGCTGGGTGATGCTGCTGAATGTTTGGGGAGTAATCTGGCGCATCCAGAAGCGGCTGATTCAGTGGACGCGCGCAAATGCTACGGAAGGGACTCCGATGCCGGAGAAGGCGAAGGCGATGGCGCGGCAGGCTTTCCTGGTGTCACGGGCGAATGCGTATCTGTCGGTGGTGCTGCTGTTCTTTATGGGGGCGGCGAGCCATTATCCGATGTTTGGGAGGTAGGAAGCCTCAAAGCATGGAAAGGGGCGTCTTTCGACGCCCCTTTGCTTGGATCAACGAAGTTCTCGTTCTGTTAGAAGTAGATCTTTGCGCCGAGCTGAACGACGCGCCCGTCACCATTGGTGGTAATTGTCTGAACGCTGGTGATCTCCCCAAAGTTGCCGGAGCCGACGACATTGGAGCCATTTGTGCTATTCGGTGGCGCGAAGTTGGCATGGTTGAAGGTATCGAAGGTTTCAAATCGCAACTGGAGGTATTTGGACTCTGTAAAGTACACGTTCTTCTCTAGCGCCATGTCCCAGAAATTTAAACCTGGGCCGTAGAACGGATTGCGGTTGACGTTGCCCAGCGTGCCGGTTGCCGGTGCGGTAAACGCTGCCGGGTTTACCCAGTCTCCAGGACCTCCGCTCTTAATGCTATTACGCGGGTTGCGATTGATATCCAAGGGCAATCCGGTCGATTGAGCGTGCCCCGGATTCTGGTAAAAGGCATCCGGGTACGACCATTGCAGGTCGTTATAGGAACTCGTAAATACGGGCACGGGGAAGCCACTCTGGAACGTAGCAATACCTGTAATGTTCCAACCGTCGGTGAGCGGCCTCAAATGGTGACCAAACTTGTAGAAGGGCAAGGTGTAGTCGAAGTTTGCCACCAAGCGCTGAGGAGCATCGCTGGCAGCCGGGCCATAGTTATTGGCGGAGGTAAACGCATTTATGCCAGGTCCCGAGAAAAGCTCTCCGCCATTCTCGAAGTTCGAAATGTAGTCGAACAATCGAGACCACGTGTAGGAAACCTGGAACTGCAGTCCGTTGGTGAAGCGACGGTTCAGGGACGCCTGCAGGGAATTGTAATTGGAACTCCAATTCGTCGCGAATACACCGGGTTGGCCGATCACACTTGTGTACGCGCCGTATTGGAAGCTCGCGCCGCCGGTACATGAGGCGAGGAAGATGTCAGAGCCGCAGGCCTGAGCGGCAGGATTTAGATTTACGCCCGGGTAAGTTCCGCCCGGATTAAGGTTGTAGTTCCCCTCCTCGTGTCGGCCAATCGAGCCCACATAGCCGAGACTTACGATAGTGGACTTGGAAAGCTGATATTCAAAATTCAAATTGAAGTTAGTGGCTCGCGGAGCAGTCATTCTAGGATCGGACTGGCTAAGGTTGAATCCAATTGGCTCAAACGGAGCAAAACTGGGAGAGCTTCCGGGCGCAGGCACGGCGAATGGGAACAGCTGGGTTGTGACGCCCGCAGGGACTGTGGTCGTCCCATACGTAACAGGAGCGGGGTTCTGTGACGCGAAGGGATTGCCGAAATTCGGCGGAGCTCCTATCGAACCTGCCCCTGACGAGCTAAGAGAAAAGGGTGGAGTGCCGAGCGTTTGCAACACGGTTTCGCCTTCCGTGCGATTATAGTAAAGGCCAATGCCGCCGCGAATGCTAAGAGCCGGATATGGGCTCCAAGCAAAACCGATTCGGGGTGCAAAATCAGAGTAGTGAACCGTTGGCCCACCGTACTGGTTAATACCCTTGTCGCCGGGGAAGACGAGTCCAAGGGGCGCCGTGGGGAAAACAGTCGATTGCTGCCCCGGACGCCATGCGGCCATAGCTTCTCCATTTGCGAAGATGTTTTTCTGGGGCGTCTCGATATCCCAACCTGTGCCGAGCGTCAGCGTCAGATTCGGTCTGACCTGCCACTGATCCTGAAAGTAGGAGTAGTACTCCTGGGCGCGGTCTCGCAGGGTAGAACCGCTGCCTTGATCGTAGGTGTCAGGAATGCCCAACAAGAAGTCTGCTCCCGGGTTCCCAGTGGAGAATGTCCCCGCGCCATTGAAGGAATAGTCGCCGCTCAAACTGCTATAGAACGGGTTGTTAATGGATAATCTATCCATGTTAAACCCAGCCTTGAGCGTGTGATGCCCAATGACCTTGCTGAAATTGTCGGTGAATTGGTACGTGTTTTGTACCCGGGGCTGCGGGCCGTTCGTGCTGAACCCCAAGGTGAAGAATCCAGTAAGGGAAATGACTGGGATCGATTGGAAGGCTGAGTTTTGCGGCACAATTCCGGTAAATCCATATGCCGTGGGATTGATGGGCGTTTGCGGTCCGTTCGCAGTGTAGTTAAACCGCAGGTAAGCCGCGCGAACCTCATTCAGGGTCGTGGGTGAAAAAGTGTGATTCCACGCTGCGGTATATTGATAGGTCTTTTCTGGATTGGTGCTGCCAAACCCCGGAAGGTCAGCACCGGTAAACGGGATGGAATCGTTGGCAGGAAAATTTTCATACAGGCCATAGAACCAGACCGAGTCATTGTTAGTGACCTTTTCGTCAATCCGGCCCAAATACTGGTCAGAACTGAGGCTCGTAGTTGGGGCGAAGCTAAAGTTCGTCCCCGAATTCGGCAGCGGCACGTACTGGTTCATCAGCTTCACGGCCAACGGGTTCAGATCCGCGGCCGGGATCACGCCCGTCGGGAAAAGGGTTTTGTAGGGCGTCCCGGCAAAGTACGTGTGCCCATCCGCACCCACCAAGGTAAACGGCGAGAGTCCTGACACCGGGGGAGAGAAAGGGCCGCCACCCGTGTCTGCTGAAAAATCTCCTCCTCGTTGGGCCGCACTGAAAACTGGGACCGAAGTGAGAGCTCCGACCTCAGGTTGAGTTGCGCGCGTGCCTTGATAGGAAAAAAAGAAAAATGCATGGTCTTTATAGATTGGTCCACCTATCACGCCACCGAACTGGTTCTGATGAAAGGGTGACGCTTCCGGTTTTCCGGTTACCGGATTTGCTTCGCCAAACCAAGGCGCGGCATCGAGGAAGGTATCGCGATAGAACTCGAATACATCTCCGTGGAACTGATTCGTGCCGCTCTTAATCGCGGCGTTAACAGTGGCTCCGGAATTACGTCCGTATTCGGGATTGAGAGTGCTGCTGACTAGATTGAACTCGCCAATGGCATCAGGACTTGGCACAACGAGTGGCGTATTCAGCGCGGCGTCATTGGAATCGGTGCCGTTAATGAGGAAGGAGTTTTGCTGTGTCTCGGATCCATTCGTGGAGTAAGCGCCGGTGCCGAAGCGATCATTTGAGGCTTCAACGCCCGGTTGAAGCTGCATCAACTGCGTCCAGTTGCGCCCGTTTAGCGGAATATCTGTTATCTGATTGCCAGTAATAGTCGTTCCCAACTGCATGCTGGTAGTTTCGATCTGGGAGGGGTTGGCTTCCACGGTCACAGTTTCGCTGGTCGTACCAAGCTCCATCCCTACTTTTAGATTGTAAGTTTCGTCGAGGTCGAGGTGAATATGCGATGCAGTGAAGGTCTTGAAGCCCGATTTTTCAGCCCTCACGCTGTAGTCGCCGATTGGAAGCTGCAGAAATTCAAAAAGGCCATCCCTGCTGGAAGTGGCGGAATAGCTAATGCCGGTACCCTGGTTGGTTGCGGTCACCTTCGCATCGGGCACGACCGCCCCGCTGGGATCAACCACCGTGCCACGAATCTTTGCGTACAAGTTATCCGCATGGGCCGGAGTGGAGCTAAAGGTGCAAAAGAGTAGTGCCAAGGCCAAAAGGCACGCCAAGAAAGCGAGTGTGCGGCACTTCATGAAAGACCTCCGAAAAATAAATCTCAATTTGGAAAATGATCCGAATGGCTGACAAACTCGCCATTCCGTAAGTGAACGTGAAGGTGAAGCAACTCAAATTCCAACGCCTTAGTTTTTGTAAGTGATTGCTACGAAAGATAGATAGGGAACAAGTGGAGGTGCGAAGTCGCGCCGGGAAGACGGATTTACGTAGCTCTTCTATGAGACTTGGTAGCAAGCGCCAAGCCTGTCAAATCGACAAATTGAGCGGGGGCGAAGCCTTCGCCCCCGCCACTATCGACATCTAGAACTCGATCCTGGCGCTGAGTTGCATCGTCCGAGCACCGGTGAGCGAGATGCCAGGAGCGTACTGGCTGTTGATTACGCCGAAATTGCTCGGGATAGTGAGGTCCAGAGACCCACTACCGACGTTGGCTGAGCCTGGGGTATTCAGAACCGTGTGATTGAACACGTTGAAGGCGTCTGCCGTCAGCGCCATGTTAACCCGCTCGGTAATGGGTATTCTCTTGCCGAGAGAGAAGTCCAGGTTCCAATACGGGAAGATGCGAAGTTCATCGTGCGGTATCTGCGAATTCACGCTTAACAGCGGGTACTGCAGGCTGTTGTAAACCGCCGCCGGATTGGCGAAGGCGTTGATGGTACCGCTGGTTCCGATGCCATCCGAGCCGGTGACGTTATTGTGTCGGCTGAAGCCTGGGAAGCCGGAGGGCGCAATGGCACACTGTTCCTCAAAGAATGAACCGTAATTGCCATCCTCATTGGTGGGGCATACGGGAGCTCCGCTGTAGGCGTTGAATATGCCCGAGGTGTTCCATCCGCCGACGACCCATTTGTCGAGGAAATCGTTGCCGGTGGCAAAGCTCTTACCCTTGCCAAACGGCAGATCGTAGTACCAGAATGCGGTCAGAGTATTCCGATGGTCGAAAGCTTCGGAGGACTTGTCGAGGGCGTAGTTGTACGGGCTATTGCTCGAATAAATATATTGTTGGTTGGTTCCCTGATTGCCGATGGCATGGCTCCAGGTGTAGTTGACCTGGAACTGGAGGCCGTGTGACATAGCCTTGCGCAGGGTGACGATACCGGCATCGTAGTTGGAGAATCCACCATCGGTAACAGTGGCGGCTTCGAACATCTGATTGTTGCTGGTCGGCGTGTTGAAGAAGCTGGTGCCGATAGCGTCATTCATGAGGTAGTCGAGGAACCCAAGGTCACCCGGGCCTACATCTGGCATTAGGAACGAGGCGACCGCCGTGCAACCTGTTCCCGGGGCTCCTACAGCAGCAAGAAACGAAGAGCAGAGGGGGACATTTCCAAGATTCTCGAAGAATGGCTGCGGAGCCACGCTCGTTCCCTTGATGAAGGCCATGTTCACGGCATCGAACGCCTGCGCGTACGTTTGTCCGCTCTTGGGCTCCTTCTCGCGGTAGTCGGGAGCGTTGAATTGCTCATCATTGGACAAGTTCCTGCTGAAGCGCCCAATGTATCCCACTTCCAGGAAAAAATTGTGTTGCAATGCCTTCTGCACTGTGAAGTCGAGGGCGTGGGCATATCCTGGAGTGAGGTTTGGATCTGCCCCGAAAGAGTAGGGCTGTTGACTGGCTGGTGTAGCCACATAGGGGATCGTAAGATTCGTAGGACCGGGCACAGGAACGCTGGCGCCGTCCCAACCTCCTGAGGTTGGCCCAATGCGGTATGCGCTGAGGGGAGTGGTGCCGGATCCGGAACATGTAGCCGTGCCGCCCGGACCAGCTATCGGGCCTGCGCACTCATCCACTTGGGCCAACCCGCCTGCCAGCAAGCCGCTAAGCACGCTGGTCACTGCGCTGGTTCGATCCCAAATCAGAGAATAGCCGCCGCGGACCACCAAGGTGGAATTTGCCTGCCAAGCCGCCGCAATGCGCGGCCCGAGACCGTGCCAGAACCCTTGACGCATCTTGCCACCCCAGGGAGATGCCAGACTGTCCACCGGACTTACGCCGAGCAACGGGTCATAATTTTGGCCTGCCTCCAGCGCCGCCCCGCGGCCCTTCAGGTACGTCTGCATATTGACGGGAGTATTGGAGTCGCCATAAACCACCGTCGACGCGAGGCCGCCAGCTTGCTCCGGAGGCAGATTTACGCCCCAGTTGATGCCCGCCGTGACGGTCAGATTTTTGCGCGCCTTCCAAGTGTCCTGGAGGTAGGCGGTGAAGGTAGGTAGAGTGTAGTTCGCGATGGTTGGTGTGCCTAGGGGATTCGCTACAAAGGATCCGTTGCGGGTTTCCACCTGCGACGAGTGGTCCACCATCCCAAGAAGCGCGGCATAGTAACCATTCCAGAGGTCGCCATCTGCGGCCGGCAGAGCCGTTGGGGTTTGGGCGGCTCCGATGCCGACGAATGCGCCCTGGGCCTGGTTTTCCGATTGAACGTAGTAGATGGGAGCGGTGGTCAGCCCGCCCAACACCTGGTCGGTGCGCTTGTGGTAATCGTTCCAGACTCGACCCTCGCCGCCGAATTGCAGCTCGTGGCTTCCGCGAATATTCGTGAAGTTTTGGGCGATATACCAATCGTGGCCATCCCAAACGCGCGGCCGGGCCTGTTGCGTGTTGATATTGATCGGATTAGTGAACAACTCGCCCGTCCCGCCGTAGTCAACTTCCTGTCCCGGATCTTCTCCGGAGATTTGCAGGGCCGCATCGGTTCCCGCAACCAAGGGTGCAGGGGCCAAACGCGACCAACCCCACCAGTTCTTGAGAAATGAGCCATGGGTAACGGAAAGGAAAGTGGGACTCAGCTGACCCTGAATCTGAAATGTGTAGAAGTTCGCAAAATAGGGGTCAGCGCTAACCGAATGGGGAGTTCCGAGCAAGCTGAACTGTTCCGTGCCAGTGCGCGCCGTGCTGGAATATTGCCAGCTGATGAATGCCGACCATTTGTTGTTGAAGTTGTAATTGAGCTTCAGCTTGCCGACGTTGGTGCTGATTGGCGTCGCCAGCGGCGCGTCGTAACCGATGGTGTTGATGCCGTCGCCTTCGTTCACGTCATTGCCCGGAGGAAGAAGAGCCAGCTGGGCCATAACCACGGGACTCACGCCGAGGCCGCGCGGATCACACGGTCCTCCGCATGCCGTGGTGAGCGGTCCATTCGCCGGGTTGAGGTTGTAAGACACGCCGCCCAGGTTAATAATGCCGCTTTTGAGCTGCTGCGAGGGAACAATGAAGTTAAATTCCGACTGGTCGTGAAACCGGCGCCCTTCGTAAAAGCCGTACCAAAAGAGCTTATCCTTGATGATTGGCCCGCCGACGGATACACCAAAGCGATTGTCCACCAGCGGTGGCTTGGGCGTGACCGGAGTAGTGTGGTCGTTATCCCAGCCGCTGGCGTTCAGTCCGTTATCCGCGTGATATTCATAAAGGCTGCCGTGGATGGCGTTGGTGCCGGATTTTGTAACCACCGAAACCTGTCCACCTGAGGACTCGCCGAAGGTGGAGTTGGCGTTGTTGGTGGCTACGCGAAACTCTTCGACAGCATCCTGCGGAATAGGAACCACGGGCGACACCGCGCTCGATTCTTGGTTGGGCGAGGCGTAGTTGTTGGAGCCTTCGAGGTCGCTCGTAGCATCTCCGCCGTCAATCGTAAACGTGATCTGCTCGCTGCGGGCGCCAGCAATCTGACCGCCCGTGGTGTCACCCATCCCGGTATCAGGCGCGACTCCCGGTTGATAGAAGATGAGCTGCGCGGCGCTTCGGCCCTGAACGGGCAGGCGGTTTAGCTCGGTCCCGCTCAACACCTCGCCAACGCTGGCGTCCTGGGTTTGAAGTTCGGTCATGGTGGAAGCGGTAACTTCCACGACCTCGGAGGAAGCGCCGACCTCAAGTCTGACGTCGACCGAGTTCGATTTGTTGACTTCAACACTCAGCTTCGTGGTCAGGCTGGTGCGAAAGCCCTTGGCTTCCACTTTGAGCGAGTAATCGCCGGGGTTGACTGCGGGGAAGGCATAGCGCCCGCCATTATCGCTGATGGCGGTCTGGGAAGTGTTCGTGGCAATATCGGTCAGTCTGACCGTGGCGCCTCTGACAACCGCATTCGAGGGGTCGGTCACGATTCCAATGACCGCACCCTGGGTAGCAGTTTGTGAAAAGGCAGATACAGAGGAAACTGCGAAGGCTACCGCCGCCACCAACCCTAATAAGAGGATTCGCTTCCCTGACATTCAACACCTCCTAACCACAGTTTTTTGACATCTCCTGGGACTTGCTCTTTCGGTACTGAAATCAGAAAACGGTCGTTCTCGCGGCCTAAGCTGAAGGCGCACGCCCAAAGGTTTGGCTAAGGACGGAGCAAATAACGTTCCAAAACAGGACGTGCGATACATCCATTGTTTTCAATGATTTGTTATGTTATTAATCGCGCACCAAACCATAAATTGAAGAGCGCAGCACGCGAATATACTAATTTCTGTAGGGGAGTCAACCTTTTGCAGAGTTCAGGCAACGGGCAAAAGGGGTGTGCGGATGAACCATCAGGAGGTTGCCGGAGCTGATGGTTTGCATTCCCTGCTACAATCCCTTTTTTGTGAGTCCCTCCTCAACCAAATCGCCTTACACCAAACTGAGTTCTACCTTGTCGAATGTCCCTATGCTCGACCTGCAGCGGCAATATGAGCGGATTCGGGACGAGGTGTTGGCCGCGATCGAACGGGTATGCTCGTCACAGCATTACATTCTGGGGGCGGAGGTCGAAGCGTTCGAGCACGAAATAGCAAATTATTGCGGCGCGAAGGCGGCCGTGGGCTGCGCCTCCGGCACGGACGCGTTGTGGCTGGCGCTGCGTGCGGTCGGCGTTCAGCCGGGCGATCAGGTCGTTACCACGCCCTTCAGCTTTTTCGCTTCGGCCAGCGCGATTGCGCGGGTAGGAGCGCGGCCGGTGTTTGCCGATATCGATCCGCGGACGTTCAATCTTGACCCCGCGCTGGTTGAACAATTCCTGGACGGCGCTTCGCGTGACAAGCTTCGAGCCCTGCTCCCCGTTCACCTTTATGGCCAATGCGCGGACATGGATCGATTTCAGGAGCTGGCGCAGCAATTTCATCTGGCATTGATCGAGGACGCGGCACAAGCCATCGGCGGGCGCTGGGGGCGATCAAATGCGGGATCAATGTCGCTTTGTGGCGCATTCAGTTTTTATCCCACGAAAAATCTCAGCGCCTACGGCGATGCCGGGCTGGTCACGACGAATGATGCGGAAATGGCTGCCCACCTGCGGCAATTGCGAAACCATGGCAGCCCACGCCGATACCTGCATGAGGAATTTGGAGGCAACAGCCGTCTCGACGCCATTCAGGCGGCGGTGTTGCGGGTCAAGCTGAAATACATTGAAGAGTGGAATGTTGCGCGGCGTTTGGGAGCCGAACGTTATAGCCAATTGTTCGCTGAAGCTGGTCTGCTGGCTAAGAGCGCGCAACCAGAGAACACCGCTCCGATTCAGGCTCCCTACAGTTCTCCGCCAGCGCACCATGTATTTCATCAATATGTAGTCCGCGCTTATCGCCGCGATGAGCTGCGCGAATTTCTTGCGGCACGGCAGATTGGAACTGAGGTTTACTACCCCATTCCGCTGCACTTGCAACCATGTTTCGTATACCTTGGGTATGGCGAGGGCGACTTCCCGCAGGCTGAGCGCGCCGCGAATGAAGTGCTCGCCTTGCCCATGTTCCCCGAGTTGACTGAGGCGGAGCAGGAGTGGGTGGTCAAGAGTATCGCGGATTTCTACTGCTGATCTTCTTGCCAATTCTGCCTGCTCCAAGTAACTTTGCCGGTGAGTTGCGCATCCTTTATAAATTGAGCGTGGGAGGTTTTGCCGCCATGAAGACCTTCGCGAGAGCCACGGCCGTCTTCTTGTACGTTTTGCTGGGAATCATTTTGACCGCCAGAAGACTGGAGGCGCAGGCGCCTGCGGAAAGCCGCACTCCGGTTCTGGTTGAGCTGTTCACCTCGGAGGGATGTTCTTCCTGTCCGCCTGCCGATGTGATTTTGCAGAAGCTGATGGAGCTGCAACCTGTGCCGGGAGCGGAAATCATCGCTCTCGAAGAGCACGTGGATTATTGGAACCACGACGGATGGGTCGATCCTTTCTCCTCTCCAGAGTGGACCGAGCGCCAACAGGCGTATGTAGCCCTGACGAAGAGCCAAGCTGCAACGCCTGAGCTGGTGGTCGATGGCCAAAGTCAGTTTGTCGGCAGCGACGGACCCAAGGCACTGAGCGAAATCGAGAAAGCATCGCACGCACCAATGACGGAAGTGAAGATTACCTCCGCGCCGGAGAAAAAGTCGCGGCAGGTTAGCGTCTCGGTTGGGTCGATTTCGGAAGACCTGGGCAAAGATGTTGCCGAGGTCTGGCTGGCGATCACCGAAGACGGTTTGCACTCGCAAGTCAGCGCCGGAGAAAATAGGAGCCGGACGTTGAACCACGTTGCCACGTTGCGAACGCTGCGCAAGATCGGGACAGCGGATGCGCACAAGCCCGTTTCGTTCACCGGAGATGCCGACGTAAAAATCAATTCCCACTGGAACCCGGCGAATCTCCGCGTAACCGTCTTCGTGCAGAGAAAGAAGAGTCGCGCCATTCTCGGCGCGGCCAGCGCGAAACTCCAAGGCTAGCGAGAAGATAAGCGCGAAACGGACTGAAATCTACTGGATCTCAGGCGCGATGGCGCCGCTTTGCCGGAGTAGCCGGCTCTTTTTGCTCGCCCGGCGCTAGCACGCGGCGCACGATTGGCGTATTCAGTTTGTATTTGCGGTCGATCACGTTGCCGTTGTCGTCTTTGACGTGGAGGATGAAAACCGGCAGCGTGCCTTCTTTATCGAAATTCTCCGTGGTCACCGTGATTGGAAGAAATCCGTTCAGTCCGTGTTCGCGATAGGCGGTTTCGTAGCGATGCTTTCGAACGTTCCAGGTGAATACGCGGATTTGGTCGTAATCGTACGATGAGCCGTCGTGTGGTTCGGTGATGGCGCATAAATATTGAGAGACGTTCTTGTCGTTCCCTTCTTTGCCGGGATCTTGAACCTGGTTTAGAACAAAAAACGCTACGAAGCGCTGGCCTTCGGCATATTGTGCGATGTCGAGCGGGACGTCGATATCCACCATGCGGGCGAGAACCCAGCCCACGCGGCTTTCGGCGTCGCGTACCAGCCACCAGTCTTCCAGTTGCGGGCCAACTTCTTTCTTGCCCGGCTTCTGTTGCACCACCGCTCCAGCCTTCTCCGCCGTGGCGCGCTTCAGGATCGATACTTTGGCCCCTGCTGTGAGTTGATACAAATGCTCGGTTTCGCGGCCTGGGGTGAGATGCAGATTCGTATCATTGCGCAGGATGCCCGGAGCTTGTACGGGATCGGATTGATTGTTTTTCGTTAGCTGCTGCAGTGCGTCGTAGGTCTTCTGGTCGACCAGATAGCGTTGTTCGATCCAGCCTTCGACACCCGCCGCGGTGCGCACTCTGGCAAAGCGTTTTTCGTGGTCGAGCACCTCGACGCGCTCGCCATTTTTCACGGTGCCCACGCGGTTGTAGATGGTTGCCACCTGATCGCGCAGCGTGGCCTGCGCGGCGGAAACGTAATTCACCTCGAGCACGCGGTGGCGACCGCGATTACAGGCGGAAGGAAAGAATCCAAGGGCTAAGGCCGTGATGCTGACGAGAATCTTCCCGTGGAGATTCAGACGATGCACTGAAACAGAACCATTCACAACGATGCCGGGCAGCCTTTCGATGGGTTCACCTTTCACTATAGCGCTTTCGCGGGGCGGATCAGCGTAACCAAAGGTTAGGAAGGATGTACCTGTGGCAGAGCGCCCGAATCGGTTCCGGCTTTCTTGGCGAGAAATTGCAAGATGTGCCTGCGGGATGACATCAAGCCAAAGCAGAGCCTCACGGAACTGCGCCACATGATTTACGATGGAGTTCAGGAACGATTGTCAGTTCTGATTCCACTGTGGGACGCCTTAAATCAGTCGAGATGAAAACAAAATTCCAGTTCACGGTTGTCCTTTTCGTGGCCGGATTCATGGTCGCGATGCCGCTGCACACCGCCGCTCAACAAGCGGTTAACCCCGCCTTGCGTCCGCCGAAAGGGGCGCAGGTTGCGATTGTGGTCTTTGAGGACCTGCAGTGTCCCGATTGCCGCCGCGCCACCCCGCTGGTGGAAGAAGCTTCGAGAACCTACAAGATTCCGGTTGTGTGGCACGATTTTCCTCTGCCGTTTCATAGTTGGTCGTACGATGCGGCGGTGATGGCGCGCTTTTTCGATAGCCATTCGAAGGCGCTCGGCAATGAATTTCGCGACTATATTTTTGACAACCAGTTGGAGATCACGCCGCAGAACCTTCGCGGCTATGCCGAGAAATTTGCCGCGGAGCATAAGATCGAGTTGCCGTTTGTGATCGATCCCGAGGGGAAATTCGCCGCCCTGGTGAATGCCGATAAGGAACTGGGTAAAGAGATCAAGCTGCAGCACACGCCCACCTTATTTGTGGTGAGCAACAAGCGCTCGGGCAAGCCGTTCGTCGAGGTGGTGGACCGCAGCCAGCTCTATGCGCTGATTGACGAAATGATGAAGGACTGAGCTTCTATTCCGTAATGCTGATCGACAGTTGACTCCGCCAGTCTTGGTGAGTTCCATTGTGGGCGCTAGGCTAATTCTTCCGGCACGGACGCGTCAAATGCCAGCGTACCAGGCATAGCCGCCTTCCGGAGCCGCCGAGCCCAGACCCTTGCCAAACTTCTTTAGATTATCGGTAACGGTCAGGCGGGCGATGAATTTCACACTCTTGTAGCCCAGCTGTCGGGCGACCCGCAGGCGAAGCGGCCCGCCGTTTCCCACCGGGAGTTCATCGCCATTCATCCCATAAGTAAGGAAAGTCTGCGGATGCATTGCGTCGGCCATATCGATGCTCTCCCACCAGTCGGGCTCAATCGAATAATAAACAACGTATCTCGCCTGCGGGAGAACCTCCACGGCTTCTAGAACCTGTGAAAGAGGTACTCCATGCCATTCTGCGATGTAAGACCAGCCCTCTTCACATTGGATCATCGTGATCTGGCTGCGAGACGGGTAGCTCTTAAGCTGGTCCAGCGAAAACGAAGCGGGACGCGCCACCATGCCATCGACAGCGAGGCGCCAGTCAGCGAATCCTCCAGCCTGCATGCGCTTGAACGCATCACTTGGAGGCGCCATTTCGTTCGGGAACGGACGCTTTGAAATCTGGCTGCGCGAGAACTCCCGTGCCAACGAATGTTTGGTGAGCAGACGTTGGGAAGCATAGGTCAGCGTTTCGCCGAGGCCGTAGATGCCGCCATGATCGGGCGGGATCAGACCATACTTTTCGGCGATGTTGGCGGCCACTGCCAGGCCGGCGACGCCCGCTGTGGCCGCGAGTCCGGCGGTGATCAGCTTGCGGCGTGAAGGATCGCGGAGTGAATGCTCGTTGAGTGAATGCTCCTTGGGAGAATGTTCGCTCATGTCCGCTCCATCGGTGTGGCGGCTCGGCCCGTGATCATGGCTCGCATGCGCCTCCAGAATCCGGCTAAAAAAATCATCACGATGTGGACTAGCAGAAAGAGCACGAGAGCAATGGTGACGAAGAAATGGAGGGTACGCGCCGATTGCTGGCCACCGAGCACATTGACGCTCGCCGGAAACGCCGAGACGAAGGCGGGAGACATCGCCAGGCCCGTCCAGATCACCAAAGGAAACAGAACGAAGATCACGAAGAGATAGCTGAGCCGCTGCAGAACGTTGTAGGACCAGGCTTCTTCTTCGCCCGGCCGCTGGAAGCGTAGGTGGCTAAAGATCGATTTCACGAGCGCTCGCCATGACAGATCGGCCTTATCCGGCAGCAAGTTTTTTCGAAAGTGTCCAGCAAACAAGCCCCAGATTGAATACAGCAAGCCGGTCAACACAACTATCCACGCAGCTTGAAAGTGCAGATACCGGCTCCAGCCGTTCTGGTCCGGCAGCACGTATCCGTAGCCGGTGGGCACAAAGTTCCGTGAGGCCGGGATCGGCAGTTTGAACAACGGTTCAGTCAAATCGTTGCCGGTCTCGCCCCAATAGAAGCGGGGGTGAGAGATCACAATTTCAGATCCGCTGACGAGAAGGGCAAGAAAACACAGGGTGGTGATCCAGTGAGTGACGCGGACAAGGGCAGAATGCCGCGAATGCGGCGTCGTGGTTGGGACGGCCGAGACAGCACTTGAAACGCATGCGGAGTCGCGCACGCGGCAATGGTAGCACGTGGCGCGAACAAATTTATGGCGGCCGGAGCTGTCAGCCGAATTCTGTCCGTTGCGTGTCCCACCCCTCGCAAAGAACGCGAAGGATGGCCACCGGCTCGCTAACGGGCAACTCGGAACTAATGCCTCCGCGCGGGAAACAGTCCTGCCACGGCGCCGCCCTTTTACCGATCAACGTGTTTAGCTTTTGCGTTAGTCCGCACTGACCGAGTCCAATACACGATGGCCAAGGCGACAACGGGAGTTGCAAACATCAGAAGCTCGAATAGGCCTGAACCGCCGTCAGGTGAAAATCCAAAAATTCGCTCAATAAAATCCACGCTCACCTCCCTGTGGCATCGCGCGCATGGTTAAGAGAATTCCTTCAAACCACAGCGGGCTTCATGCCCCACCTTTTTCATCGTCTTCCTCGTCCGAACAACAATCGTCGGCGCTTCCTTCGCAACAGCAGTCGTCGTGGCAACGATTGCAGCAACCTTTCTTGCAATCGTCACAGCAGTGCTTGCAGCCGCCTTGATTCCAGAGGGTGTAGGCCATCACATCCAAAGTCTTGACAGGAGTAACCGGATCGTCACTTGTGATGACCAGCTCGCAAGCTACCGGACACTTTTCCTCGGCTTTGTATCGAATGACGACGCCTAAGCACGAACCCGGGTGCAAAGTCGCTGGGAAGGGGTTGTTGATTAATTTCCAGAAACGGCTCTTGCGTTTAAAAGCGACGCTCGAAACGTGCAGGCTGCATTCGCCCACATTGCAGAGGGTGAGCGTGCGCTCGGAACGGCAGCATGCTTTTACTCCGCCGAAGCATAATGAACCGGTAACCGCGAGCTTACCGGCAGGCGCAGTGCCAGACACGGCGATTGAGTGCGGGCCGGCGGGATCGTTGCTGCTCACCGTGATCGTCGCGGACCAGGAGCCGACGCTCGTTGGTGCAAAGCGGATCGGAACCGATAGAGAATCTCCGGCCGCGATAGTCAGCGGATACGTCATGACCTCGGGGGCAGGAACTCGGCGAGGAGAACTGTTATTCCCGTAACCGAAAGCGTGCACTTGCCGCTGTTGCTCAGGAGCAGACATTCATCGACAAAAGAGCCTACACAGACATTGCCGAAGTTGCCATGGTCGGCGATCACCAGGCTGAGGTGCGGCGCTGGGCATTCGCCGTGCACGTCGACCATGTGCGGGCTGGCCGGATCGTTGCTGAAGATCTTGATCGTGCCCGCATGGAAACCGTGAGCGGTCGGTTTGAAGCGAATGGTCAGATCGATCGAATCGCCAGCCCGAATCTCCAGTGGGTAGGAAAGCACGCCCGGCGCCTCAAAATCCACCGAGGTGGAGATGATATTGGTTATTTTGAGCATGCCGGAGCCATGGTTGTTGATGGTTAACATCTCGTCTACAAATGACCCCTGGCACGCGTTGCCGAACGAGCCGCTGTTTGCGATTGCCGTCGCGACTGCCGGCGTTCCGACTATCAACTTAAAGAAGAAGGGGTCGATCGACACGGCCACTGGCGTGACGCCGTCGTTGCCGAGCAGAGTTTCTGTGGTCCAGTTCACGTTACGTTGGTAAATCACCCCGGAAGGGAAGTTCGTCTTCACCGGTGCGTTGCTGGCACAGAACGTACCGCAGAAATCCTTGCCGCTTGCCAGAAGTTTGATGTAATCACCGAGATAGGTGGCATACAGGGATGCTGGAGTCGGCGCATCCGTCGGTGTATTTGCTAGAACGTGCGTCGAAAAGCTGGAGACAAAACCATTGTCGCTTATCTCCAGGATGGTCATCCAATTTGCGCCAACGACCTGCTGATACGCGAAGCCGACCATACCGAGTGCGTTGATCGCGACACTTGGGTTCTTGGCTACCGGGATGGATCTGACGTCGGCCGACCAATTCTGGCCGCCGTCGCCCGACCAGCGCAGATGCAGAACGTCGTCCGCAGATCCCGTCCCCGTCACATATGCGACGTAAACGCGCTGATCGTCGTTCGGGTCCACCGCGAGGGCGAGGTCCGGGCCGTATCGGTCATTGCCGAAACTCGGGTCGAGAAAATCCGAACCCGGCCATGGGTTGGAAATCGAGATCGCAATCCGCACTCCAAAATTTCCGTCGCCTGTGTCGACAAGGGCCTGGAACGGCGGCACAGACGCACCCCAGTTCAGGTCCTTGACGATGACCACATCCCGAGTACCGTCGGGGTTGTTGCTGTAGAACGCACAATAAATCGTCCCGCTGCTGTGGATTGCCGTGCGCGTGGGCGGCATGTCGCTGGAGTTGCGCACATCAAGGCTATTTGATGTAAACGTCGGCGCGGCGGCAGTCGCGTTGAGAAACACGAGCACGGTGGAATTGGTGCTGTTGGCGTTGTAGCCGACATAGAGGCGGTCCTGACCGGCCCCGCTCCCGCCCGAAACGGTGGTCGCTTCGAGAAAAGGCTGGTCGCCGGTAACGGACCCGATCGTTGCTTGTTGAGTGACGGCATTCGGCGCACGATTAATGAGAATGGTAAAGCCACCGGGCGAGATCAGACCGGAGTAAACTTCGCCACTGGTACCGCCATAACGCGAGGTGACGTCCCAGGTCGGGTATTGATCGCCCGCTGCGCTGGGTAAGACGAACTGCAGCGTCCAGGTGTTGCCGCCGTCGGCGGAATAAAAAAACGGAGCCCAATTACCGATCATCGCCGGGCTGACGGCCGACGTGCCGGCGGGATTGTCATAGGTGAAGGCAGTGCCGATGATCTGACTGGGATTTGCAGGATTGACCGAAAGGTTAGGCTCGCAATCCTGGTTCTCGTCGTCACTCCAATCGTTCGGAATCATGTTGACGATCTTGAGCTTGTGCATGGACGTCACTCCTATTCCGCGCGGCTGATGATCTGCACGATGGTTTCAAGCCGGTCGAGCGGCTGGATATCCGAAGTCTCCGCGATGAACGCTGTTGATCGGCGCTCGTTCTCCGATACAAACTCGGTCGCCTCCGATGGCGGATGGTGCAGGAACAGGATGGCGTGGAGTCCGGCGCGCAAGGCCGGAGCCCGCGGCAGCCGTTTCGATCCGCGGTGCGGCCCGAGGAGAGTCACTTGGCGCAGCTTCTCCCTTCCCTTCAGCACGCGCTCAATTTCGAACGGCGCCAACGCCCACGGCACGCGTTTGCGGTGCTCCGCAGGCGTAAAAAGAGGGCGAACGGTTCCGACGGTGCCCAGCGCAACAAGGAATGCCGCCTCCGCCCGCCGCGCGATTAGCGCAGCATAGCCGCGTTCCACCGCCTCTGCCGCCTCCGTCTGCGCGCCCGCGGTTCCGTCGAGATGCGCGCGTTCCTTGACGGCGATCCCGTCGCCCACCGCGAGGGGATCGGCAAAGAACACATATTGTCCGGCTGCGAGCGGGTGGAGCAACTGCACTGTCACCTCGCGCCCGGCGAGGCCACGCAGTCCGAGCGGGGCCTTTATTACATCCGCGACCGACACCACTACGGTGCCGGCATCGACAGGAAGGACCGCAACAGTTGAGGCGCCCGCCCGTGCAATGGAGCCGGTGAAGATGAAAGCGGAGGCATCGGCAACAGGAACAAGATCACCTAATAACGGCATGTGAGATCTCCTTTCGGGCTTTTTCCGGCGCACTCGATTTTTCTCACGACCATTCACAGGAGCGCCCGCGTGACTATTCAATCGTGCAAAACATCCCAATTTACATGCAGTGCCGCGATGGTTGGCGGTCTAAAGTCTACCGGAACACCGTGAGATCCACGTGTTCAGCAGGTTCTGTAGGCGATCAGCCAACGAACGCTGTTCGCAGGGCAATTGCACCTGGAACGCAGCAAGACCCCACTGCAATAATTTTCAATACACGATTGGGAAGCAATCTTCGCCACTGCATTCCTACCTCCTGTGCCAAGAGCCTCAAAATCGGACCCCGCGCATTACCCTGCCTCAAGAACTTTTCTGAACCATGCTCGATTGCATAGTGACAGAAGCTTGCGGATCGTTTCATTGCCCCATGCGAGAATAATGCAACCGGATTGCAGGCTGGACAAAGCCAACCGGTGGCGATGCACCGGCTGGCGAGTAGGCAGTTTCGCCTGAAAGGTCTGTTCGAGAAGTTTGTGGCAGCCGGACCTGTAAGCCGAATTCTGTCCGCCGGATTGCTCCGGCTGAACGGCCATTCCTCTGGGCCGCGCATTGCTGCGCGGCTCTAGCGACCTACCCGGAGGTTTGACGCACCGAGCCGGCACGTGCCCGAAACCTGACTCGCGAGAACCAGGTTTCGAGCTTCCTCCCTATTTGGTCTTGCTCCGTGTGGGGTTTGCCTTGCCCGCGCCATTACTGCCGCGGCGGTGCGCTCTTACCGCACCTTTTCACCCTTACCCTTATCCGAAGATTTGGGCGGTATGTTTTCTGTGGCACTTTCCGTCGAGTGAACTTGAATTCACCCTCCCGGACGTTATCCGGCACACTGCTCTGTGGAGTTCGGACTTTCCTCTTCCCGCGTCCCGCCGTTTCGAGCGAAAACGCGAAAAGCGGCCGTCCGGTCCAGCTGCCCAGCTCCGATTATATGGCATCAGGTGGGGGAGTTCGGCATCCGGCGCCCGGTTTTCGGCCTTCAACGGAAGCTTTTCAACCCTTCTGCTTGCAGCCTGGCGGGGCTGCTAAACTTATCCCGAAGCCGGAAGCCGGGGACCGGAACCCGAATCATGCACCTCGCCGAAGCCATAAAAATCGCGTTGAAGTCGCTGTGGGCGAATAAACTGCGCTCGGTGCTGACTCTGCTCGGCGTGGTCATCGGCGTCGCGGCAGTGATTGCTGTGGTGACGTTCGTCTCCGGCATCAATGATTACGTGGCGCAGAAGGTTTTTAATCTCGGAGCGGACGTCTTCATTATTTTCAAAGTGTCGCCTGCCGTGACCAACGTGGATCACTATCTTGAGGGCGAGAAGCGCAAGAAACTTACCATCGAGGATTATCAGGCAGTCGCCGCCGCGTGCCACCATTGCGAACTGATAGCCGCATCTACGAGGAATGAGACAGGCACAGTGAAGTATGAAGGGCAATCCATTAGCGACACGACCGTGCGCGGTATGACGCCGGGAATGGCTACGATTTTGGATGTCGATCTAGCTGCGGGCCGCATGTTCAATGAGACGGAGGTCGATAATCATTCGCCGGTTGCCCTGATTGGAAACGATATTGTGGAACACCTGCTGCAAGGTATCGATCCGGTGGGCAAGGAAATTCGCGTGGATGGCTGGCCTTATACGGTGATTGGAGTGGCCAAGAAAAAGGGATCGACGCTGGGGCAGAGCGCCGATAATTTTGTGATGATTCCCATTACCGCCAGCATGAAGCAGTACGGCTCGCACGACGACACATTGCGGATTTGCGGCAAGGCGGCGAGCGGAGGGGTGCCGCTGAATGAAGCTATCGACGAGGCCCGGGCTGCTTTGCGCGCGCGCCGCCACGATCCGCCCGGGGGCGAAGACAGCTTCGACATTGAAACCAACGCCAGCCTGCTCGGCATCTGGACCAGCTTCAGTCAGACTTTTTTTCTTGCCACGATCGGCATTGCATGTATTTCGCTGGTCGTCGGCGGCATCGTGATCATGAACATTATGCTGGTTGCCGTCACCGAGCGCACGCGCGAGATTGGCATTCGCAAAGCTCTGGGCGCGCGCCGCGACGATGTGCTGCTTGCAATTTTTGGTGGAGGCCGTGACGCTGTCTCTGGTAGGTGGAGCGCTTGGAGTATTGTCTGGAGTTGCGGTCGCGGAGACGGTGACTTTTCTGATCGGAATGCCCTCGTCGATCAAGCTGTGGGCGGTTGCGGCGGGGCTGATTGTTTCTGCCAGCGTGGGAGTATTTTTTGGGGTGTATCCTGCGCGCAAGGCTTCGAAGCTGGACCCGATTGTGGCGTTGCGGTTTGAAACGTAGGACAGATTGAGTAATAGGGGAATTGAGTAATTGCACAATTACTCAATCACACATTATTTCATGATGCATAAGGAAGAATTCGGCGAGATCGTGCAGATGGCTACGGACACGCTGCGCAGCAACAAAATGCGCTCCGGGCTGACCGTGCTTGGAATCGTTATTGGCGTAGCTATGGTGATCGGAGTCTCTTCGATTGGGCGCGGCCTCGACGATAATGTGCGCGACATGGTCGCCAGCGTGGGCTCTGACAATGTTTTTGTCTATCATCTCGATCCTCTTACGTTCGGACGGCCCACCGAGGAGATGCGCACCCGCAAGAAACTCACCTTCGAAGATGCGGAGGCGATCAAGCAGTTGCCGCACGTGAAGGCGGTTTCCGCGGGCCTGAGATATTTCCGCCCCGAGCTGGGCGTCGGCACCTTTGCGGTGAAGTATAAAGATCGCAAGGTAAAGAATACGATTCTCGAAGGCGACACTGCGTCGGTAAAAGACGTCTACGATCTGCCGATGGCAGCAGGACGATGGTTTACTGAAACTGACGACGAGCGGCACGCCGACGTCATCGTTCTCGGTCACGACACTGCCGAAGAATTATTTCCGCTGGAAAATCCGCTGGGCAAGGAAATCAACATCGACGGGCGGCTGTTTGAAGTGGTGGGAACGCTGGACAAGATCAAGTCGGTTTTCAGCGGAGGTAAGGACCCCAACGACAATCGCATCTTTTTTCCGCTGACGACTTTCAGAACGCTGCACCCCGAAGTCAAAGATCATTGGATCAGCGCGAAGGCGACTTCTCACGACGACATTCCGAAAGCGATCGATGAAATTCGCCAACTGTTGCGACGGCGAAGAAAAGTCCCACCCGACAAGCCGGATAATTTTGCGATCTTGACTACCGACTCAATCTCTGACGTATGGAATCAGTTGACCGGCATGTTGTTCGTGGGCGTATTCGCAATTTCGAGCGTAGGCCTGCTGGTGGGGGGCGTTGGCGTGATGAACATTATGCTGGTTAGCGTCACAGAACGAACCCGCGAGATCGGCGTGCGCAAGGCTATTGGCGCGCGCAAACGCGATATTCTCCTGCAGTTCACGCTGGAGGCGATGATGCTGACGGCAGCAGGAGGGGTGATCGGCGTTCTGCTGGGCGCGATTGTCGTCTTTGGCATTCCCCAAATTTGGCCTTCGCTGCCCGCGCGTATGTCGGTATTTTGGACAGTTTTTGGGTTTTCTTCGGCGGCTGCAGTCGGACTTATTTTCGGTATTTATCCCGCGTGGAAGGCGGCAAATCTTGACCCCATTGAAGCGCTGCGCTACGAATAGTTCGCTTGGCGCTCGCGCATGATGCACACCGTCCTGGCCGCAGTTCAGATCGTCGCCGCCATCGGCATTGTTTCCAGTTCCCTCTATTATCTTCTCTGCATTTGGAGCGCCTCGGCATTCTTACGGTACACGCGCCGACCGCATTCAGAAGCCGCGTCGATCTTGCCGCCGGTCTCGATTTTCAAGCCGCTCAAAGGAATTGATCCCGAAATTTACGAAAGTTTCCGCAGCCACTGCGTGCAGGATTATCCGGAGTACGAAATTATTTTCGGCGTCAGTGATCCTGACGATCCGGCGATCCAGAGCGTGCAGAAACTGCAAATAGAATTCCCTCAGCTCAGGATTCAACTCGTCATCTGCCCGAAGATTCTCGGGGCGAATGTGAAGGTCAGCAATCTCGTCCAAATGCTGCCTGAAGCGCGCCATGAATATTTGATCGTCAACGACAGTGATATCCGCGTCGAAGCCGATTACTTGCGTCGCGTGACCGCGCCATTGACCGACTCTCGGGTGGGGATGGTGACATGTCTTTACCGGGGAATCTCGCTCGAAACGTTGGGGTCGCGACTCGAGGCGTTGGGCATCAGCACGGACTTCTGCGCAGGAGTATTGGCGGCGCATCAGCTTGAAGGTGGGATGCATTTCGGACTGGGCTCCACGCTGGCGTTTCGCCGCGGGGAACTGGAAAGAATCGGAGGCTTTGAGGCAGTTGTGGATTATCTTGCCGACGATTACGAACTGGGCAAGCGCATTTCCAGCCTCGGCGTTACGATCGAGCTTTCGAACGTTGTGGTTGACACTCATCTGCCTGCATACGGTTTAAGAGACTTCTTTTCACATCAACTGCGCTGGGCTCGTGGTGTGCGGGACGTCCGCAGGGGCGGTTACATCGGACTCGTTTTCAGCTTCGGAGCTGCGTGGGCGTTGCTAGGGGTGTTGGCGAGTGCAGGTGCCGGATGGGCCTGGGCCGCGCTGGCGGGCATTTTGTGTCTTCGCCTCGCAAGCGCCTTCGCTGTCGGCTGGAAAGTTTTGCGGGACAGGCAAGTTCTCAGGTTTGGCTGGCTGATCCCGTTGCGCGATTTGATTGCGGCCATCGTGTGGGTAGCAAGTTTGGCGGGGCATACGGTCATCTGGCGAGGTGACCGTTTCCGATTGGAAAACGGCAGGCTTACGCGAATCGCGTCTTAGCTGCTGAGAGAGTTTGGCGCTCAGGCATGAGCCGAAACTACTTGCCGATCCCGGCTGTGATCGAGTGCCGCGCGCACCTTGCCCGCGAGTTGCTTGAGCGTGAAGGGCTTCTGCAGGAAGTTGTTCTCTACATTCACAACTTTGTGGTCGAGCACTGTTTGGCCGGCGTAGCCGGATACGAATAAAACATCCGTTTCCGGACGAACCGCAGCCAATTCTTTGGCAAGTTGGCCGCCGCTGAGATTAGGCATCACTACATCGGTCACGGCCAGATGAATAGGCAATCCATAGGAACTGGCGATGGCGAGAGCATGACGGCCATCTCTTGCTTCCAGCACCGTGTAGCCGCGCAGGCTTAGAAATTCAGCCGTCGCCTGGCGCAAGGAATCTTCGTCTTCCACGAGAAGGAGCGTTTCACTTCCTCCCGATACTCCCTCGACAACCGGTTCGGCAGTTTCGGTGAGCGTAGCCGCGCGCTCCTGTACGCAAGGCAAGTAGACCTTGAAAACCGTGCCCATTCCGTTTTCGCTGTATGCCCAAACGAATCCGTGGTTCTGTTTGACGATCCCGTAGACCGTCGCCAGGCCGAGTCCAGTACCCTTGCCTGAAGGCTTCGTCGTGTAGAAGGGCTCGAAAATGTGGGGAAGATGTTGCGGGGGAATGCCTGCGCCCGTGTCGGTCACAGTCAGGAGTGCGTAGCGTCCGCTCGGAATCACAGCGTTTTTGGAGGCCACGTAAGCTTCATCCAGATGCGCGTTCGAGGTCTCGATGGTGCACCGGCCACCTTGGGGCATGGCATCGCGTGCATTTGCCGCGAGATTCATCAGGATCTGCTCCATCTGCACGGGATCAATGCGGACCCTGCCCATTGCTTCTCCCGGAATGAAGCGCAGTTCGATGTCTTCTCCGATCAAGCGATTCAGAGTTTTAACGATCCCGCCCACGACAGGATTGAGTTCGGCTACGCGGAGCGCCTGGGGCTGATTGCGGCTGAAGGCGAGTAACTGACGGGTCAGTTCCGCTGCCCTCCGCGCGGCGGACAATATTTCCTGCAGACGGCTCTGGGTAATGCTGCCGGGAACCACCGAATCCATTGCGAGTTCGGAATAGCTGGTGATGATGGTGAGGAGATTGTTGAAATCATGCGCCACTCCGCCGGCGAGTCGGCCTACGGCATCCATTTTTTGCGCCTGGAGCAACTGCGCTTCGAGATCGAGTCTTTTGGTGAGATCACGCCCATTGGAGACAAAATGGGTAATGGTTCCGCTGGCGTCGCGGATGGGGCTGATGTTCTCATCGACAAAGTAAAGTTCGCCGTTTTTCTTACGATTGACCAGGACGTTGTGATAAACGTTGCCGATGCTGACCGTCTCCCACAATTCGCGGTAGATCGCCGGCGGCTGTTGACCGGAAGTCAAGATGGCCGGACTCTTACCGACGGCTTCCAGCGACGAGTAGCCGGTTAACTTTTCAAATGCGGGATTCACATATTCGATGACGCCATCACTGTTCGTGATCATGATCGTGTCGCCGGATTGCTCCACTGCGCAAGAAAGCTTGCGCAGCGAGTCTTCCGCCAACTGGCGTTGCTGCTCGGCGGATCGCAAGGCCAGCGTGCAGCGGATTGTACGAACCAGGTTGGCGCCGTTGAGCTGGGATTTTTCCAGCCAGTCCCATGCCCGGGCTCCGATAATTTCCGCAACGGACTTCTCGTCGGCGTTTTCGGTTAGCACGACGAAAGGAACAATGCAACCATCCTGAAGAAAATCTGAGAGCAGTTTCGCAGCCGCGGCGTCTCCGGTTTCATGTTCAAATAGAACCAATCCGAAGGGTCGCCTCCGCAACATCGTTTTCGCCTCATCGATCGATCTCGCATGGTCGAGTTCCGTGGGCAAGCTTTTGCGGTTGCGCTCTAAAATTTCGCGAACAAGAAAGAAATCTTCTTCTTTGCTCCCCACCAGGAGTACCGACAAGATTCCGGGCTCGGGCTCGAGTTTGGGAACGCTGGACACGGGGGAAACTGGATACTTCTTTTACATCGGAAATACCGACGCCCTTGTTGTATTCCAAATGCCTAATAAAGCGACGGTTGCGTTGTGGCATTCCGTATCGGGTCTGGTACCACTTTGGGCAGCTATTTAGGCCGAGGAGCGCATCCAATGACTATGTATTCCCGGACAGGGCGTTGTATTGCATTGTTAACCAACTCTAAAGTCGCGCGTCTAATCAGAAGGAGCAAAGGCAGACCCGGCGGACCAGAGGATGGAACTTTAATCCGGGTTCTTGCGTAATGTTGGGAAGATTTGATTTTGGCCGCTGTGTGGGGCGGCTGGCGTGCCTCGAAAGGCGATAAGTGTAGGGATTATGGAAACTCAAGCAATTGCAGAACGGACCATCGCAAGCGACGGGAACGGGCATGTGGAAGAAGTGGTACGGCAGGCTCATGAGGAACTGAGGCAGCTTCTGCACCAGCGCGCGGAAGTGATGCGGCGGATCGGGACCATCAAGCAAACCATCGCTGGTCTGGCCAATCTTTTTGGTGAAAGTGTCTTGAACGACGAGTTGCTTGAGCTGGTGGATCGAAAGAGTAACGGCCGGCAGCCCGGATTCACCAAGGCGTGCCGGATGGTTCTTATGGACGCGAAGCGCGCACTGAGCGCGCGCGAGGTCTGCGAGCGGATTCAGCAAAAAGTGCCGCCCATGCTGGAGCGTCACAAGGATCCGATGGCCTCCGTGACTACGGTGCTTAACCGCCTGGTGGCGTATGGAGAAGCGAAGGCGGTGTCTCTGGATAACGGGCGTCGCGCGTGGTTGTGGGTGGCCGATGCCGAAGACGAGTTGACGGAAAGAGCACAGTAAGTTAAGCCGGCGGCAAGAGCATACCCTTTTCCAGGTGCCGCGTGACGTGCGCGTACGACGCCGCGTGCGGGTCGTGTGTGACCATCACGATGGTCTTGTGAAAGTCTTCGTTCAGCCGCTTCAAAATCTCTAAAATCTCTGTCGCCGAGTGGCTGTCCAGGTCGCCAGTAGGCTCGTCGGCCAACAATAGAGTGGGATCGCTGACGATGGCGCGAGCGATGGCCACACGCTGCTCCTGTCCGCCGGAGAGTTGCTTGGGCAGATGGTTGACGCGTTCTTCCAGCCCCACCAGTTTCAGCGCAGTCATCACGTGGTCGCGCCGTTGCTGCGCGTTCAGTTTCGTAAGGAGCAGTGGCAGTTCCACGTTTTCGAAAGCTGTGAGCACCGGGATCAGATTGAATGTTTGGAACACGTAGCCAATGTGCTCATTCCGCCAGTGCGCGGCTTGCGAATCGTTGAAGCGAAATACATTCTGATTTTGGACGAGCAACTCGCCTGAGGTCGGCCGGTCGATGGCCGCGATCATATTCAGCAGCGTGGTCTTGCCCGAGCCGGAAGGCCCCATCAGAGCAAGGAACTCTCCTGCCGCAATGTCGATGGAAACATCATCGAGCGCCTTCACTTCAAACGCTTCGCGTTTGAAAATCTTGCTTACGTTGCGGGCCTGAACTACCTTCGTTCCGGTGGCAACCTTGTTGACTTCGGCAACAGTGCTCATGATTATCCCTTCACCTTGATTGAGTCCCCATCTTTGAGTTCTGGTGGTCCTTTTGTGATTACGCTTTCGCCGCCGACTAATCCATCGACGAGAAAACCGTCGCTACGCTGGCTCAGTACATGAACTTCGCGCATGTGGGCCTTGCCATCAAAGGCGAGGAAGACAACTTTTTTGCCGTCGTGATCACGCAGCGCGGTCGTCGGTACGAATGCTCCTGCAGGTTGCGTGCCAGTGGCCTTAGGCTCATCGGCCAGAAATTTCACCGTGGCGTTCATCTCCGGCCGCAGATATGAATCCGGGTTCAGCACCTGTACTTTCACCTGCACTGTGGCTTTCTGCCGGTTCGCTTCGGGCGAGATTTGCGCGATCTCGCCGTTGTACTTGCGATCTGGGTAAGCGTCGGTCGTAATGATGCCTTTTTGCTTCGGACCGAGGCGGGCGAAATCGGCTTGCGCGATATCGAGCTCGACCTGCAGATCGTTGAGATCGGCAAGAGAAACGACTGACCCTTGCGGTCCTCCGGCGGCCGCGCTGGCGAACTGCGCGGTAATTAATTCCCCTTTTTCCGCCGTGCGATCGAGAATTGTTCCTGTTACCGGCGCGCGAATGACCGTCGCCTCAAGCTGGGATTTCGCATAGTCCACCTGACCCTGGGCCTGAATTACGGCTCCACGGGCGCGGGCAATTTCTTCGGGGCGCGGACCGATTTTCATCAGTTCGAAAGCTTTCTGCAGGGAATCCACGCGCTGCTGGTCGGAGTCGAATTTTGCGGTGGCATCGTCGAGCGACTGGTGCGATACAACTCCAGCGGAGGAAAGTTCCTTGGTGCGATCCAACGTCAGTTTGTCGTTCACCAGCGTCGCACGGGCTTCATCCAGATTGTGCTGTGCCTGTTGAATCTCTTCCGGACGCGATCCGTGCTCGAGTTCTTCCAGATACGCCTTGGCATTGTCGAGCGCGCCTTGTGCCTGCTCGTAGGCGGCACGAAATTCCTCGTCCTCCAAGCGAACCAAGACCTGCCCTTCCTTTACCTTGTCGCCTTTTTCCACGCCGATCCATGCCAGACGGCCGGTGACTTTTGAGTTCACGTTGATGGTGTGATGAGCGACGATGTATCCGGTCGCCGAAAGAACTGTGCCGCCGACGTCGCTGTTCTCCGCAGACGCTCGCGTTACCTCAACCTCGGGCGTATCGCTCGCGATCAGGCGATAGGCCAGGACGGACACGCTGAGCACGGCCACGATGACGATTCCAATCACAATGTAGCGGCGCGCCCACGACGGTGGTTCGCCGCCGCCCGAGGTTCGTGCACCACGGTCGATTCGCAGGCCCTGCAGATCTTGATGTTTCGCATCAATCGGCATAAAGAATCATTGCTTCGCAGCTCTATAAAGAACTGCGCCCACCCAAAATCAGCCGCGCAGCGCCGCGAGGATGTTCTGCCGTGCCGCGTGCCAGGCCGGAAACAGGCCGCCAAAGAAGCCCATGAGCAGCGCGAAGAGAATCGCATTGATCGCCACCAGCGGCGTGATCTGGAGACTGAACACGACTTCACTGAACGTCACAGCGTTGGACGTTCCGGTCTGCATTCCGTTAAACGGCAGCATCAACAAGATTCCAGCAGCCGCGCCCAAAAGTGCGAGCAATAGGGATTCCAGAACGAATGACGTCAGAATCGCGGGTTGCGAGAAACCGAGCACGCGCAAGGTGGCAATTTCCCGCCCGCGATAGGCTACTGCGGCGTACATGGTATTCATCGCCGCGAAACTCGACCCAACGGCCATGATTACGCCCACGACGATCCCGATAATTTTAATCGGCGCGCCGGAACTGGTTTGCTTGGCGTAATAATCTGTCTCCAACATTCCTTCCAGCTTCAACCGTTGATCGTCGCTGACACGATTCTTGAGGGCGTCGGCTGAGATGGGATCGGTGGCGCGCAGGTAGGCGGAAGAAAATCCGCCCTGGCGGTCGAAATCGCTTGCCATCTGGTTCACATCGCCCCACACTTCGGACTCGTAGGCGGAGCCTCCTGCGTCAAAGACGCCGACGACTTTCCAGTCTCCTTTGCCGAACTGCATGGTATCGCCGATATTTGCGTGGGCAAAGCGGTCGCGAATCGATTTGCTGACCACCACTTCGCGCTGCCCCGGCTCAAACCAGCGGCCTGCAATGAGCTTTGCCGAGGGGCGAAGTTCGAGTCCATCCGGCATCATGCCGCGTACGGTCACGTTCACTTCGCCCGTGCCGTTCTTTCGCGGCAGTACGATCACCACATTCCACTCACCGGAAACCATCGGATCTCCGTGGCTGTCTTTGGCAATGCCGGGAAGCGTCTTGAGAATAGGAAAGAGCGTGGCGTCAAATCCCCCGGTCAGCTCCGATTCCGATCCTTTCCGCAGCACGAGAACGTTCAGCGGATTGCCGCTGCTCACGAAGGCGCGCTTCAATCCCGACGACAGTGCCATCAGGAAAATCGCTGTCGTAACTGTCAGGGCAATGCCCAAGGCAGTCATGATCGTGAGACCCTTGCGCAGCCTAAGATTGCGGATGTTGTAGCTGATCGGTATTGCCATAGTTGACTCTGGTCGTCCCTATTAGGATCATCCTTTTCAAATCATCCAATGTGCCGCAGGCCCTCCACTATATTCATGCGCGCAGCGCGGCGGGCCGGCAAGTAGCCGCTCACGATTCCCAATGTGATCGAAACGAGCAACGCCAAAGCTGCTGTCGGTACCTTCACTTTCATGTCGAGTGGAATTCCAAGACCGATAAACCGGTGCGTAAGCATCGTAATCAGCGGAATCGCCACCAGAACCCCGAGCACGCCACCGGCTACGGACAAGGCCACTGACTCGCTCACAAAGATCGACAACACGCGCTGGCGCGTAAAGCCGAGCGTTTTAAGCAGGGCTACTTCGCGCGTCCGGCTGCGCACCGACATGGCCATAGTGTTCGCCGAAACCAGCATGATGGCAAACGTCACAGCCCCGCAGATGCCCAGGATGAACGCCTTCACATTTCCCAGGCTGGCCACAAAACCGAGCAGAAATGCTTTCTCGCTCTCGGTCTTCGTAGGCAGCGGAGAGTTGCGAAACATGTCATCAATCTGTTTGGCCGCGCTCGCTACATGTTCCGGTGTATCGATTGACGCCGAGTACCATCCTGCCTCGCCCTTGAACCAACCGACCGACTCTTCCAGATATTTGTAATTGAAATACAACCCGTTCTGCGGCGGATCGCGGTGATAAATGGCACGAATGGTCAAATCGAGATCAGCCGGAAAAATTGTTCCCTGAAGGTGGATGTGGTCGCCAATCTTCCAACCATATTTATTGGCCAGGGTCACATCGACCAGCGCACCGGCGCGATCCTGCTGCCAAGCCTTTAACTGATCCGGGGGAACGATCTTGTCCGAAGCCACTTTCAGGTACTCGTCGGGATCGGTCGCCGCCTGCGAGAAGAAATGTTCAGGACGATCGTCGATATAGCGGCCGCCAAACCATGTAATCGGTGCGACCGCGATTACACCCGGGACGCTGCGAATTTTGTCGCGATAGTACCCGGGCAGAAAAAAGGCGAGCGAAACTTTATCGCGAATAATCAATCGCCGAGAAGCCTCCGGCGAAACTTGATCGACATAAAAAGCCCGCCAGATGCAGATCATCATCGTGAGCAGAAGCAGGGAGAAGCTAATGCTCAGCATCGTCAGCAGGCTGCGACGCTTGTTGCGAAACGTGTTGCGCACGATAAAGCTGCTCAGCGTCATCTCTTCATCCGATGTGGCGAAGCCCATCCACAATGTTGACCTGGGAGGCGTGGTAAGAAGGCAGAGCCGCGCTTAAGAGTCCGACCATTCCTGAAGTGGAAATCGCTGCCAGCCCAATTCCCGGTGTGACTTTCAGCGGAAAGAAACTGAAAAACTGCGGCGAATGCGTGGCCATGAAAACGACCATCCATCCCATGCAAATTCCGATCAAGCCGCCAACCAGCGAGAGCGCCACGGCTTCGCTTACAAATAGGCCCAGCACGCCGTTGCGCGTGAAACCGAGAGTCTTGAGCACGGCCACTTCGCTGGTTCGCTCGCGGATCGTCATTGCCATCGTGTTGGCGGAGACCAACAGCGTGGCAAACACGACGGCGCCGCAGATCATGAGAATGAAAGCCTTTCACGTTGCCCATCATGGCCACGAACTCCAGGCCGAAAGCCTTTTCGGTTTCTGTTTTGGTCGGCTGTGGCGAGTTGCGGAACATTTCATCAATCGCTGCGGCGATGCGGCTTACGTCCCCGGGAGAAGCGGCGAGAATGCTGAACGTCCCTGCCTGGCCCTTGAACCAGGAGACTGCTTCTTCCACATATTTCGTGTTGAAATAAACCGACTTATTATCCGGGCTGGAGTGGAAAATGCCGCGGACGTATAACTCCAAATCCACGGGATAAATATTGCCCTTCAACACAATTCGTCGCCCAGCTTCCAGCCATACTTCTGCGCCAGAGTGTCGTCCACAATCACTCCCTGGCGGTCGCGCTGCCAGGCTATTTTCTGGTCTTCGGGCATCTGAATATCGCGGAAGGTTTTGAAAAATTCGTCAGGATCTGTGCCGAACTGCGCGAAGAAATTTTCCGGCTTGTCATCCTTATAAATTCCGCCAAACCATGAAACCGGGACGACAGAGACGACGCCCGGTATCGCGCGGATCTTCTCGCGGTAGAAGCCGGGCAAACTGAACGTCAACGAGACGCGATGCCGAACGACCAGACGCTCGGAGGCTTCGGCACTCCCTTCGTCCAGGTAGAAAGCGCGCCAGATCGTCATCATCAGCGTCAGCAGGAGTAGCGAAAACGCGATGCTCAGCACCGTAAGTATGCTGCGGCGCTTGTTGCGGAAGGCGTTCTTCGTGACAAATCGGCTTAGAGTCATAGTTGAGCCCTGAGCGAGACGCGGCGCGCGGGACACGGGGAAGAGCTTGAGTCTCGACAGCACTCAAGAATAAACGATGACTGCACTCCTCACAACCGCCGTCGCCTGGCAAAAAGCTCCTCCAACTTCCGCAATCAAACCACTTGTATCTTTGCGCGGAGCAGGTTCAGTCGCCAGTGGGAATCGTCATCCGGCCTGGATGACAAATGTCACACCTGGTCTTCTTCAGGAGTAAACGGCTGTGCAGAAGATAAGGTTACGGCTCAATGTGCCCTGGGCCGCACGTAGCTGCAGGTGAGTCCAATGTGGGGTAATCAGATTTTTTGCCCCATCCTCCGCCGGGAACCAATGGCGCGTGCGGTTGCAGGCGCTGCATACGGAAAGCATGACTGGCACTTCGACCAGCACGCCCACCACGGTGGCCAGTGCTGCACCCGATTCCGCACCAAACAGCGCAATGGCTGTGGCGACTGCGAGTTCGAAGAAATTGCTCGCGCCGATGAGGGCGCCCGGAGCAGCCACGGAATGCTGCACTTTGAGTAGACGCATCAATCCATAAGCCAACGTGGAATTGAAGTACACCTGTATAAGGATGGGGATCGCAATGAGGACGACATGCAGATAACGTCCAGTGATGTTGTCGGCTTGGAAGGCAAAAATAAACACAAGAGTGGCAAGCAGTGCGAGGATGGTGACCGGGCTGAACTTGGGCAACAGAACATTCTCGAACCATCCCTTGCCGTACCGTTTGGTAAGCCATCCCCGCGCGATCACTCCGACTGAGAGAGGGATAACGATAAATGTGACGACCGAGTACAGCAGGACCCTGAAAGGCACAGATAGCGATGCGGCTCCGCGGACCAGAAATCGCACGGTTGGCGCAAAAAGAAAGAGCATGATTAGATCGTTCACGGAGACCTGAACGAGGGTGTAGGCAGGATCACCATCGGTGAGGTAACTCCACACGAAGACCATTGCCGTACACGGAGCAGCTGCAAGGATGATCGTGCCCGCGATGTACTGATCCGCCTCGGCAGGCGCGATCCACATCGAGAAGACGTGGCGGAAGAATATCCACGAGATCAGAGCCATAGAGAACGGCTTGACTAACCAATTTACGAATAACGTGATCGCGAGCCCACGAGGCCTCTTGCCGACTTCTCGAATAGCTCCGAAGTCAACCTTCATCATCATTGGAATAATCATGAGCCAGATCAAGACGGCGATGGGCAGGTTCACCTGGCTGCCTTTACCAAACTCCATGCTCCGAAAGACCTGTACAGTCGAGGGCGCCCACTTCCCGACCATGAGCCCCGCGATCATGCACAGCGCGACCCAGAGTGTGAGAAATCTCTCGAACACGTCGAGGCGCTTGCGCGGCGTTCTTTGACGGACTTCGGCGATAGTTGCCATGGTGCGTGTCCTTCTTACCGGCAGACTGGAGGTCTGCTGCATTCGAACCTGCTGACCCTCACTGGCGTCCGATCTTGTCTAGTTCCTTCTTGAGCGCAAGCCTGTCCATTGCCGAATGAGGCAGGCAAAGGAAAAGGTTGATTCGGTGGTCGAGCAAAAAGAAAGCATCTCGGAAGGCTTTTTGCACCTCCTCCGGCGACCCGGTTACGACTGCCGGGTCAGGAACGCCCCAATGTGCGGTCATCGGTTGCCCCGGCCAGATTGGGCAGACTTCGTTTGCAGCGTTGTCACAAACTGTGAACACGAAGTCGAACTTGGGAGCTTCTGGCCTGGAGAATTCGTCCCAGCCCTTGCTGCGCAGCCCCGCAATCGGGATGTGCGCGATTTTAAGTTGCCGCAGAGCCTCTGGGCGGACAGCGCCTGACGGATGACTCCCGGCGCTGAACGCTGTGAACTGGGGATTCCCTTTGCTGTTCATGATCGCCTCGGCCATGATGGAGCGCGCCGAATTTCCCGTGCACAGAAAAAGAACGTTGTAATGGGGCGTCATGCTCGGCGTCATTGGCAACATGCCGGATGGCAGCAAGAGTTCTTTGCCGCGGGTTTGGCCGCTCGGATGAAAGCGCTGAGGAATTTCCCGTCGACCTGCGGCGCGAGCCGGTCGACATCGATATCCTGGCCACATAGAAGTTCTCGCGCATCTTCTGCTCTGTAGGTCCTTGTGGGCTCGATCTCGATCTGCTCAAATCCGGCCGACGCCAATTTGGCACGATATTCGTTCTCATCGAGCGCTCCGGCCACGCAGCCAACCCACAAAAGAATGCTGTTGCGGATCTCCGGCTCGATTTCGCCACGAGTCACCACGTCGGACACCGCGAAGCGGCCTCCTGCCTTCAGGACTCGAAAAGCCTCGCGCAGCACCCGATCCTTATCGGCAGAAAGGTTAATGACGCAGTTGGAGATGACGACATCGACGGAATTCTCGGGCAAGGGAATGCTCTCGATCTCGCCCTTCAGAAATTCGACGTTTTCGATTCCCGCTTTGCGCTTGTTCTCATTCGCCAGCGCCAGCATTTCGTCGGTCATATCCAAACCATAGACCTTGCCAGTCGGGCCGACGCGCTTGGCGGAGAGAAGCACGTCAATGCCGCCCCCAGAGCCGAGATCCAGAACGGTCTCGCCGGGATTCAGGTTCGCCAGGGCCGTTGGATTTCCACAGCCCAGCGACGCAAGGAGAGCTTCCGTGGGAATTTGTTCGGCCTGATTGCTGTCGTAAAGGTTGGAAGTAATCGGATCGGCACAACCAGAAGCCGCGGCTGCACCACAGCAGGAACTGCCTCCGCTTTTCACTCGCAAGGCGGCTTCACCGTACTTTTGTTTTACGACTGTTCTTATGTCGGTGTTCATGGGGTCCTCCTTAGCGGCAGCACTGTGTCACCTGTTCCGGTTTGAGTGCTTTGTTGCGGGTACAACATTCGGCGTAGAGAAACTGCAGCAGATTGCGGAGAGCGCCAGTATCGGCGGTGTATCTGAGAAACGTGCTCTCCCGGCGAATCTGCACCAGCCCTTCGCTTCTGAGCTTGTCGAGATGATGGGACAGAGTTGAATTCGGAATCTCCAGCTCTTCTTGAATTTCTGAAACGACCATTCCATCCGGATGGGCCGAAAGCAAAAGCTGCATAATACGCAGCCGTGCCTCGGTGCCCATGGCGGAAAACATGTCGGCGAACTTCGCGATCTGATCTTCCGTTTGCTGCCCTGCTTTCATATTTCTATATTTGCAGAAATATAGAATCATTGTCAATGCAGAAAGACCGCACACGGCAGGAAGGAAAGCCTCGGGGCAGGCTCCCAAGACGTCCGTTGCTACCCCTGTTTTTTTAGAGAAGAAAGTGAATGCAATTTTCGACGGACTGCCCTGTGTTTTCAGTACTTTGGTAACTCGAAGCGGCTTACGCACGGCGCTATGCTACCCATACTGCCGTAGGTTTTGAACCGCAGTTTACCCTGTGAAACTGCGAGGGCATTCTGTACGAGGCGCGGAGCAAATGTCTACGAAAATCGGCCATTTCGAAATTCTTAGTGAACTGTCCAAGTCAGCCACGGGCTCGGTGTATAAGGCGAACGACGAGCAAGCCAATCAGACGGTTGCGCTGAAGGCAATTCAGCTCTCGGCCTTCGGCGAGCAGGCCAGCGCCGTCGAGAAGTGCCTGCTGGAAGAAGTCGAAGCCATTAAGATCCTGAGCAATCCCAATCTCACCTCGGTTTACGGCGCTGGAGAAATCGAAGGCAAGTTCTGCGCTGCCATGGAATACATCCAGGGTAACAGCATCGCGACAATGCTGGCTCGAAAAGAAGGATTCTCGATTTGGGATCTGCTCGATATCGGCCGCCAGGTCTGCAGCGGACTTGATTACGCCCACTCCAATGGAATTTTTCACCATAGCCTGGAGCCCGGAAAAATCATGTGCGCCTGGGACGGCAGCGTGAAGGTTCTGAGCCTGGGCGTTTCAAGCGTGGGAAAGTTTACCGCGCAAATGCCGGATATTCCGCTGACTTTGTATTACATGTCGCCCGAGCAGGTGCGCGGCGAGAATATTGACGCGCGATCGAATCTCTTCAGCCTGGGCGCGCTGTTTTATGAAATGGTGACGGACCGGAAGGCTTTCGATCGCGAGGATGCAGAATCGCTGCGGCAAAGCATTCTCGAGAGTTCTCCGGTTCCGCCGATGCATGTGAACCCGAAGCTCAATCCGCTGCTGAGTGATCTGATCATGAAGGCGCTATCGAAAGATCCCAATGAGCGCTATCAAAGCGGCCGGGAGTTGCTGGACGATCTTGAAAGGTGCAAGGAATCGAAAGCGCAGGCTGCAAAAGCTCCCGCAGCGGTGGCGAAGACGGCCGCAGTTCCGGCGGCGGTAGCCACCGCGGCCCAGTCGAAGTTCATAGCCTCGACACCGAACGCGGCACAAGGCAAGCCTGCCGTGCGACCGCCAGTTGCTGCGAAACCGGCGCCGCCACAGGCGGCAGAGAGCAAGATAACCGCTCCTCACAAAGCGGCAGCCGCGGCTGCCGCGGCGGGAAGCTCCGCTGAGTCGTTCTCGACAGCAAGAGTTCAAGCGCCTAGTGCACCTGCTCCGCGCCCCAGGGCAGCAGCGCCGCCAGCGGCTTCCATGTCCTCGGCGGTGGCTGAGGAGCCGGAGGTCCAAGCACCCGATTCGCAACCCAGCTTCACGGTCGATCCGATGATGGCGGGAGATGGGCCGGCACGCAGCGGCGGCGGCAGCTTTTCCGAGATGACGGAGCTTCCTCCGCTGAAGGAAGTTTATGTTGCGCCGCCTCCACCGCCTGCGCATGACGAACTCGAACATCTTGCGCCAAGTTTCAAATCACAAGAGCCCGAGAAACCGAAAATCCAGCCGCGCGAGGTTGCGGAAAAGGCGATCAAAGAGATCAAGAGTGTTCCGCCCAGCCTGATGATTTATTCCATCGCAGGCGCAGCGGTCGTGATTCTGATTATCGCGATCGCGCTGGTGCTGCACGTCAACCGTTTGAATAGCGACGACGACGGCGCGCGCCCGGTTGCCACAGAACAGCCTGCGCAAACAGCAGCCCCGCAACCGGCTCCTACGCAACCCGTGCAGCCGCAGCAGCCTGCTCTCAGCGCTCCGGTGTCGGATCAGCCAACTGCGGAGGTGGTGGAGAACACGCCCGTTGCCAGGCATGCGGCCGCCGCATCCAGAGGCAGGAACGCGAAAAAGAAATCTGCTCCGGCTGCACCGGTCATCGTTCCGGGGCAGATGTCGGTCGATTCCACGCCGCAAGGAGCACAATTCCAGGTCGATGGAAAAAGCAATCCTTCGTGGGTAACTCCGTTTACGCTTGCGGGGCTTGATCCGGGGCAGCATACGGTGACCGTCAACAAGGCGGGTTATTCCAGCGATACGCGCGCGATCAGCGTTGCTTCCGGCGGCAAGGCATTTGTCATGGCGCATCTGAACCAGCTCATGGCCACGCTCGCCGTCAGCAGTACGCCGCCGGGGGCCAATGTTTACATCGATGGCAGGGACACCGGCAAACTCACGCCTGCGCAAGTTTCGGTGGATAAAGGCCAGCACATCGTGCTGGTGCGCAAGCAGGGCTATCTCGATGAAACTACCAGTGCGCAATTCGTGTTGGCGCAAACTGTTAATTTTTCGCCCACGCTGCGGCCGCTCGGCAACGTGGATGACATCAAGACAGTGGGCAAGATGCACCGGTTGTTCGGTGGCAAGGAAGCGGCGGGCATGGGAACCATCGCCGTGAAGACTCAGCCCAAGGGGGCGCAGGTCGCGGTAAACGAGCACGTGCTCGACAAATCCTCGCCGGTCGAGTTCAGCGTCGATCCCGGCAATTATGTCGTCGATATCACCCTTACCGGCTACGCGCCGATCCACAAAGTCGTCAGCGTGGATAAGGGTGGGAAGGCTGTGATCGACGAGGTTATGCAGCGCGAGTAAGGCACCCAATGCGCGCGCCTCCGCCGCCTTCACCGGAATTATTGCACCACCACCATCACCTTGGCATTGTGCACGATTCCATTTGCCGTGCCGGTCACAAGGACGCTGTAATACGACGAGTTCGGCGGCGGAGACTGCTGCTGAGTCTGGTTGCCAGAGCCCCCGCCCCCGCCACAACCCGGCACCACCAGCAGCACGGCAATAAGAATGAGGCTCAATGGCGCCAGGACGCGGCGCTTGTGGTTCCCGTCACCGAAAACGAAAACCAGCCCGGCTAATGATAAGCCGCCCAGCCCCAACGCTCGAAGGCATACTGCGGCGTCGGGTGCCCCAACCACACCTGCCGTCTGAGACACAGAATTGACCGTAAGAGTTGCCGCGGCGGCACCGTTCAAGGTCGGCGCGGGTGGATTCACCGCGCAAGTAATCTGACTCGAAGAAGGAGTACACGCCAGCGTCACGACTCCATTGAAGTTGCCGAATGGAGTGAGGTTAAGGCCCACGTTGGCCGAGCCTCCGGACTTTACCGTGATTTGCGGCAGTTGTGGGGCGAGCCCGAAATCCGCGCTGCCTTGGGTGACCGAAAGCGAGGCGACATTGCTGGCCGAGGGCATGTAGTTATTGTCCCCCTCGTAATCGCACGTGAGCTGGTTGGTGCCGCTACTCCAGAACCACGATGAGTTGATCCCGAACGAGACGGAACTCGTCGCTCCGGTGCCCTGGTTCAGGATGTCGCTCACGGTAGTCACGCCGCCTGTGTAGCAATAGACCCAACCGGTCGGAGCAGCGCCCGCATTGGTTGCGCCGGTGACGGTGATGACGAAGTTGGCCAGTTGCGCTCCGGAAATGCTCGCCGGAGTGATGCTCAGGTTCGTTGTGGTGGAGGTCAAGGTGGGGAACGAGCCGACATTGATGACCGTTAGATCAAGCAGTCCCGCAGTCTGCCAGTTCGCATCGCCATTATATTGATAGGTCGGAAAATACTCTCCATATTGCCCAGGCTGAATGTTCGTGAAGGTCGCTATCGCCGAGGAGTATTGCGAGTAATTTCCGGCTGGCGGAGTAAGGGGAACTGTCTGGGAATAGGCTGGGTTCAGGCACACCTCTTCGCCGAGAGTCAGGCAGAAGGTCACCGTGCCTGTGGGTCCGAGCGTTCCGAATGGTGCAAGATTACCAAGCAAGGGACCGTAGAACGGACCGACTTCGATTCCTAAAGTCAGACTTCCGCCTACAGGCACGTTATAGTAATGCAGCTGTGAAGGCCCGTAAGGCGGGGTGATGATCGAGTCCGTGATATACGGCACACCCTTGGCCACCGTAAACGTGACTGGGGTCGCCGAGGAGGCATTGAAGCTGGCATCACCTAAATACGTCGCGTTCGCGGTGTGACTCCCAATGGCCAAGGCTGGCGCCGTCCAACCTGCGACCCCTGCTGAATTCAACGCCACGGTAGCGCTGGTGGAATCTAACGTGAAAGTTGCGGTTCCCGTGGCCGTCCCGTCCGTTTTTCCGGACGGCGCGCTGACTCCCACAGGCTGCATCGCCAATGACAGTGGCACGTCGTACTGGATGCTTCCTCCGTTGGCGATTGCCTGCTGATTCTGTCCATTTAGGACTGAAAAGTTGATGCTCGAATTTTCCGGAGTAACGGTCAGCGCAACCGCAGAGGAAGTGCTGTCCCCGTAAACAGCATCTCCGTGATAAGCCGCAGTCACGTTGTAGTAGCCGCCGGGAAAAGAATCGATGCTTTGACTCGCGGCACCCTGAGCCAGAGTGAGAACGGTTTGACTTTGTGATCCTAGTAAATTCGAACTGGTAAGAATGGCTACCCCTCCGCTCGGGGTTCCCGAGCCCGAACTCGGCGCAACGGAGGTAGTCACCGTAATCGGTGTGCCGTGCGTGATCTTCGCTGAGGAGAGACTTAATGTCGTCGTGGTGGGAGTGAACGTCACCGAGTTCCAGTCGTTGACAAGAACGTTCGCGTCAACGGAACCGAGACCGCTGGCCAGATCGAATCCGGTCTCCGCAGAGTAGATGGTTGTGACAAGGTCACCATTCGCAGTTCGAACGCAGTCAGCGTCCCGGAAAACAAATCAAACGAATCATTGCTGCCCAATGTGATGTCGTGGAAAGCGGAGGGCTTTTGTTGCGCAAGGGATAAATAGTGAAATTTGCCTGTCCCTGTCTTCCGTATTTCTGATCGATGAGCGCCATGATGCCCGCCAGTCCCGGAGAGGAAGCGGAGGTTCCTCCGACCAGCGCAATTTCCACCTGGCTGCCCGCGGCACATTCGCCGGTAAAGGCGCAGATTGGAGTGGCGCTCAGATTGGAACCGTCGGAAGCGAACAGAGAAATATCGGGCACATCGCGAACGCCGTCGGAAGGCACGCCATTGCCGGTCTGCCAGTTCGGCTTGGAATAGCCCTCGCTGCAGGTTGTTCCACCTGAGGTATTGGAGTTTTGCATCATGCAGGAACTGGCCCCGCCGCTGCCTGCGATATCGTCGTTGGTACCCGGATACAGGTTGATGACGTTCAGGCCCAGGGCATCGTTCCAGACCTGTTCGGTCAAAGGAGATTTAAGGGATCCAAGACTGGAATCGCTAGTCTGATTCCAATCGTTCTGTGCGCTTTGGCCGCCGGAGGCGTAGTCACTGTAATAAAAGTCCGTCCCGCCCATGGCTACATTCCAAGGCGTGGAGGCCAAGCCATTGACGGCAAATCCCAGTCGGGCCGGAAATTCCCAGCCAGAATCACAGCCTGCCGGACCGATGTCTCCGCTCGAAACCAAAACCGTCTGGCCTTGGGCCGCGGCTTGCTCCCATAGCGACGACCAAAACTGGTTGCCGGAATTGCCTAGGCCCTGTTCACACTTCCGAAGCTGATGCTCAACACCGAGGATTGATTGTCTTCGACGGCGCGCAACGCCGCGAGAGTGATAGGGATCCTGGAAATCACTGCCGTTGGAGATATAAAGGTTCACCGTCGCTCCGGGCGCAATCGCCCCACTGAGCTCCACATCAAGATATGCCTCGGTATCTGCGCTGGTGTCTCCAGGATCGTCGCCATCGATCACTATCTGCGGAGTCTGACTGGAGAGCCCGAAAAGCTGCTGGTAGGCGCTGACCAAACTCAAATCGATATTCGACTCATTGATGATGCCGATAGTTTGGCCTGAACCATTCACTCCCGACTGATACAACGGGGCCACATCGTATTGAGTGGCAAAGTCCTCGGGCGTGACCGGATAGGCATAAGGATTGGACGAGTTGTATGGATTGCAATGGTCCATTGGGGCGTGGCTTTTTTCGTCGTGCGTGAATAGAGAGCCCGACCGGCGACTTTGATATAAGGCTGGGCCCGGAAATTGTTGAGTGGAGAAACGCCGCGCACGAGCGGCGCCAGGGCCGATGGGATGCTGATTTCACCCGCGTTGGCATAATGCAGTTCGCCTTTGACGTTGTACTGATGAATTTCCGTATGAAAAGCATTTCGGACGCTGCCCGCTGTTCCAGAGAACTCGATGTATTGTTTGCTTTTCGTAGTCCTGGCTACAGCAAATCCTTGTGCGCGGAGCCAGCCCTCGGCAGCCTGCACATCGGAATCCGCAGGACCGAACTGTTGCCCTATCTGCCCCGGCGTGAGCCAATGATGGAAGACCGCGGAGTTGCGGGTGTGGACGTCTTGCAGGAATTGCTGCAGCGCCTTTTCCCGTTCCGCGGGGCGGTTCAGCAACAGGAGAACGCGGTTCAAGGCCAACGTGTCAGACACGCGTCCCAGATCGTATCGGGGCTGCGCCAGCGGATGCACGTCGCCGGAAAGCGTGAACCGTTTCGATTCGTCAATCGGTTCGGAAACCAGCCGCGATGGTGCTTGAGCATTAGCGCCAATGGCAAGCACAAGCAATGACAGAAGTGACACAAGGACCACGAGGACAAAGAAGCGCTGTTGGGACTGCATGGAACTCACCCTGGGGGAAGGCCAGCATTATAGCGGATGTTCCCGTTTTTTGGGCGGGTTCTTGTCGCGCTTGGTTCTGAGCAGGGCGAGGTCACCCGTTGGCGCAAAATCGGCGGCGATGCCGCACACAACTTCTAATAGATGAAAAGGCCACGCCTGCGAGAATAAGCGTGGCCTTGATTAAATAGCTTTCAGACTTTCCCAGAGATGTTCCTACGGGACAATCTCACCCGTGGTCGGATCGAGCACCAGCTTCGGCGCTTTCTTGCCAGTGAAGTCGAACATCCCCAGCAACGAGCCCGCCTTCGCGTCATTGGATCCATTTCCGAGCGGCGGCAGACTCCAGTTGTATTCAATGAACTGGACAATCGAGGACTGGTCGGTGATCACGTGATCCACGTAGTTCTGTTTCGAGTACGGCGAAATGACCAACAGTGGTGTCCGCGGACCGTAGCCGCAGCGCCCCTGTGTAGTCGAAGCTGTGTTTGTGCCACAGAGACCGGGTCCGGTAAGAGCATCATCGATGGAACTCTGCGATTGGTTGACCAGCGGATCCATGGCATGGTCGTACCAGCCATCGGAGTCATCGTAAGCGATGATGATGGCCGTGTCCTTCCAGTACTTGTTGGCCTGGATGGAGTTGATCAAATTCACCACGGCAGTCTGCTCGTCGAGAGGATCGGAGTAGCCGGGATGTGCATCGTATACCGCCTTAGCCTTGACATAGCTCACGGCAGGCAGCAAACCCTCGGTTAGAGCGGTGGTGAACTGCGACAGGTCGTATTGATGGTTGGCCTGATCGCTGGATCCGATGGTGGCAGTCGGAGGCAGATGGTGCGGATTGGCGGTTTCCGGATAGAACTGGAAGGGCTCGTGGTGAGCAACGTAATCCTCGGTGGTTCCGGCAAGCCCGGTGCTGGAAGAGGCGCAAATCGCGGGTAATGCGGGGTAGTTTGTGGGTGCGAAGCCTCCCTGAAACCATCCCCATGTATAAGACGCATTGTTCAATTCGTCGCCGATGTTATTGGTTCCGGCAGGAAAACTCACGTACGTCTTGCCGGTTGGATTGCAATCGTCACCGGCAGGCCGGCCATCGCCGAGCAGAGCGCCTGAGGTGCCGCCGCCGGCGATAACACCCACCGTTGATCCGCCGCTGACGTATTGCACGTTGGCGGTGTTTCCGCTGACCACGTTAATCGCGCCGGGCGCCGAAGGCCCGAACTGCGAATTGTAGGAGTTGTCGCTCAGGGCGTAGGTCTGGGCGTAGTTCCACAAGGCGGTTACGGTGTTCCCATCGTAATAGCCCATGACTAGTCCGGTGCCATAGCCCCAGTCGCAGGTGCTGCCGCCCGTGCCGGTATATTGCACGAACTTGTCCATCGCGCCCATGTCGAAAGCCTGTTGTTCGGGCGTGTAGGCGTGGTTTTGATCGCAGGTTACCGCCTGCGTGCGGTCGAGACGGAAAGGCTGCACCGAGTTGGGATTCTCGGTGAGCAAGCCGCCAGAGAGCAGGTTGTTCACGGTCGGTGTGTTTGGCTTCGGCGTCCACTGCGGCTCGCTCGGTGGATTCGTGGCGTTGGGATAGGTGGCGAAGTAGTGATCGAACGAGACGTTCTCGTTGAAGATCACCACCAGGTGTTTGATGGGAGTCTGCGTCGGATAACTTTCTGCGGGGTTGCTCACAGCGGTGAGGTTCTTGGGCTTCTCTGCGCCCCACGCTTGGACGAATGGGCTGATCATCATGCATGCGCCGCACACAACTGCGGCCATGCTTCGAATAGTCTTCCGGATCATTAGCGGATCTCCTCGATTGGTTGACACTCTGCCTTGCGGTCAGGGATTGACACATGCTCAACGCCACACTTTGCAGGACCCACAGAAAGGCAGAATGTGAAATGACCCTACGCGGCAAGTTTTACAAGGAGATGACAGAAAAATGAAATCTCTGTGAACAAACTATCGCGAGCCGCGGACGCCTGTGGATTTCTCGTTATTTTTCACGCTCGCGTCCCGAGGTTCCACGCGGATCGTCCCCATCATGCCTCCATCTTCGTGCTCTAGAAGATGGCAGTGATACACGAAAGTCCCCACGATGTTGGGATCGCGGAAGTCCATGCGCAGCTTTACGCTCGGATACACCGGGCTGTGGCCGCTCCAGTAGGCGACATTAATTGTGTCCCGTCAGATAAGGTTCGTCCACCGGCACGCCATTCCACTCCAGGAGTTGGAAGTGCAATTGATGGATGTGGAAGTCGTGCAATTCTTGCGAGCGATTTTCGATGATCCAGTCTTCCACAGCGCCCTGCCTCACGACGATGTCTGGAACAGGAGAGTTCGGATCAAAAGGAGCGGGAGTTTTTCCATCCACCGTTATATAAAAGATGGTTGGGCTGTTGGGGTTCTTCGGGTCCTGCGGCGCTTCCGAGAAATAGAGCTTCCGCTCGCGCACCGGCGTAATCTCTTTTAACGGCGTGCCATGCGCTGCGGTCAGTGTCGCCGGAGAAACTGGCAGATGGGAGCGCAGGTCAGGGGCATCGGCGCTGGCCACGATGTTCGCCAGGGGGCGAGTAGGATCATTCTCACCTGCGGGACCGGTATCGATTGTTCTGGTAACCAGGCTGGCGGGAATACCTTCCTTAGGAGCTTTGACGATAAACTCCGCTCGTCCTCCGGGCGGAATCAGCACGTGCCGTTTCAGCACAGCCTGTTCACGGTTTCCATTCTCATTGACCGGAATGCCGTCGAGGGCTACCACTCCGACCATTTGCTGCCAGTCCTTGAACAAAACCTGCAAGTCTAAATAAGTGATGGCAGAGGCATTCAGTACTCTCCATAATTCTTTCGCCTGCGGCTTCATCTTGATCACCGCCGGCTGATACTCAGGATAAGGAACCGGGACAAAATTAATGGAGAGATCCTTGGCCGGCTTTCCACCTCCCGTGCCGTTATTGAGAATGTCACCTTCCGCATCTTTCAAGACTTGCGGCGGCGGCATGGAATCGGTTTGCACTGGCGCTGCATTCGGATTCATGAGTTCCTGATCTCGAATCACCAACACACGCTCCGGCAGGCCGGACACTTCGCTGTTAACGGTCTCCATCCCCTCGACAATCAGTGCGCCGGACGCCCCGCCCAGTACTTGATTTTTGGTGAATCCGTGAACGTGCGGATGGTACCAGTACAAACCCGGAGGCTGATCCTGCGGAATTTGAAAACTATATTCAAAGGGCGGAGACGAAGGCTGGACCAGAGTTTTGAGAACGTCGTCCTGATGGCAAACCGGCGGAATCACGAGTCCGTGAAAGTGCAGGTTGGTCGAAGATGCGGTCATAGCCCCGCCGCTGCAGTCTTTCCCGGCTGCGCCCGCATGTCCCGCCATGCTGTGCGTTTCCGGAGATGTCGCAAGTTCATTGCGGAGCGTCAGGGTCACGCGATCACCTGGTTTCACGCGCAAGGTGGGAGACTGATTGCCAGCCTTGTCGACGTAGCAATATCGCATCAGTCCCTGCGAATCGACAGAACTGCGAAAGCTCAGCTCCACTTTCAGTTCGCCGTTTTGGCTGCGAAGGTCGGCTGGTTCCGGAACCGCGCTGCCCAAAGCCCCGCGCGTGCAAACGTCATCCGGACTGTCTTTTGCCGCGGAGACGGCGCGGCACGATAAAACCGCGGCCATCACGCAGACTGCGAACGTGGCGGATCGTGAAGTGCGAGAAGAATACATGATTTGTTTGAGCAATAAGGTTTGCTGACGAAGCCAACAATTAAAGGTGAAGTTTAGCAAGCCAGCGACTTCGGAATTGTTAATCGGATGTGAATTTGAAGCGGATGAACTTAAAACAACTCGATCCTAGCGCGGTGACCCGAAGCAGCGGCGAGGCGAGCGTCTGCGGTGATGAGTGGGGCACCCAGTGCCTCGGCGAGGGAAACGTACGCAGCATCGTATGCCGAGAAATTGTGCCGCATTTGCCAGATCCGCGGCAGAAATAACCGGTGCGGGTAGAGTTTGATACGAGTGTCGACGAAATCGCGAATCGCATCTTCGGCGCGATCGTCCGGGATCTCCCTCTGTCGCGCCAGCCGGCGTAACGTTTGCATGACCTCTAGATCGAGCAGATGCGGCGCATGTAGCGTCTCATTGCGCGAGTAAATACGGCTCTCGATCCGCAGTCCCGCCGGCCTTTGCAGCATCCATTCGACCGCTGCCGAGGCATCCAAAACGATCACCGTGCCTCGCGCTCTTCTCGGACCATGCGGGCTATATCCACGCGCGTCGAAACGGGCTTGCGTGAGTGCAACCGCTCGCGCATTTCCTCCAGCGTGGGCTTTTCAGCAATTTCCTTGATCTCCATCAACAAGTAATCTGAAAGGGACATGCCCAACATGGCGGCGCGAGCTTTCAGGGTGCGATGGAGTGACTCCGGCACGTTGCGCAGTTGAATCATCTTTGACATGCTCTGAGCATAGTTTCATGTGCAGCACATGTCAACGCTCCGACCGGTCAATGAGTGGAATGGCGATATTTCGCCAAACGACGTTCATATCCTCGCCTTTATCCGATTTATTGCTCCCGTTAAAAAGGGTTGGATCTGATACTGGTTTGCCTTCTCGAACAAAATTTGCGCAAAGACATCTATCGGATAGACCTTGATCTCTTCGCGGGCCAAATAATGGCCGATCTGTTGGGAAAGCTGATGCTGTAATTCGCTGAGGCCGATTAGCATCTTTATGACCATGACGGGGTCCTTGAATGATTGGGTGGCGGCCTCGAACTGGCGTGCACATACTGTCAGATTGTAAGAAATTCTATTTAAGTTCCGAGCTCTCTCTGGCAATGACATTCCGGACAGCCATTCGCCGAGCATTTGCGGATTGAGTTCGTCAGCCATAGGCATAAATGAGGGTTCTGAGTCTGATCGCGAAGGGAACTAAGATTTTTCGCCAATTATCCAAGACGCGACTGGCAAGCGCCCCGCTCACCGGAACACATATTTCGCCAACACGAAGCCCACGACCGAACACGTCACAGCCGAAAGGCAGACGAACCGCAGTCGTTTTCCTCGAATAGGCGCGATTGCGAGAGCGGGTAGGAGCACCACAAAAGGTGCCAACAGAAACACCAGAGGGCGTGAAATTAAATGGCTCTCCAACAAGATGATACAGAGCAGTACTCCCACCCAGGAACCGACGCCCCCTCGAGTCCAGCCTTGTTCGTCCCGCTGGTTGGTAGTCCGCTCGCCATCGCTTTCGCCAACTAGCTTCCAACAGACAAGACCAGCAAGATACCCGGCTATTGGCCATATCAGCAGATTCACGATGACGTCAGAAGCGTAGCTGGTTGTTCTAGGCGGAGATGACGTTCTCCGGTACAAATCCCATATTGTGCTCGCGGTAAACATGAAGCCACCAAAGCCGAGCATCCCGATGCGAGTGAAAGTCTTCTCGGTGGTTCTCATTGCCGAAAACCTTTTCCCTGTGCTGGATTGGACGAACTCAACTGCGAGCGAAGCTTCATATAATCCTCGATGCGTAGCATCCTAGTCCTCACCGGAGACGAGCAGCAAACCCGAGTCCACCAATCTCCTAGGGGGCGCCGACTGGCGGGCAGGCCATTTCGCTCATTGAGGTGTTACGAGCGCTATTGATTTAACGTCAACCATCCTTGTACTTTGCTTTTGGAAGAGTAGGATAATCTTTGTTGTCAAGGAATATGTTTGAGAGCGGACAATCCTCTGGGGATCCCGCGACCCGACGATGGGCGCTTTCCGTGTATGCTTTCTACTGTTTTGCAGGTGTTTGCGGCGGCGGTGCGCTTCTGTGGAGGCATGGCATCGCTCAACCGAACAGGTTGTAGTCGCCTCCATGATTGTCCTTTTATCACTTGTGTGGTTAGGTACTACCTTAGGCTCAGGTCCTCCGACAAAAAGCAAATTTGGCTCCCACGCCATTCTCCTCCTGCTGCTGACCGGGGTCTCTGGTATTGCCTCTATTTCGGCAGTGAACGTTGTGCTGTGCCACAGCACCCATCGCTTGGTTGACGTAAGCAGGCGATAGGCTCATTAAGGGGCCTTCAACGATGGGCAAGGGCACACGCGCTGCCACGTGCGTTTTTCCCTCGCGCCAGGGCCCGCTTGAAAGTAACAAGCGCCGTCCACCCTCCCCTGTTATTCTGACCTCATCCCGCCATGAAGTCGCTCTACGAAGATCTTCCGCCGGTAGAGATTGCCGGCCGCAAGCTTGTGGGCCGCGTTCTGTTTGGATTGTTGGTGCTGGTTTCCGCGCTTGTGGGCGCAACCGCGGGATTGTTGCTCGTTTACACGACCGACCTGCCGCAAGTCGAAGCGCTGGAGGCTTACCGGCCGAGTTCGATCACGGAACTCTATGACGATCATGGCCGTGTAATCGGGTCGTTTGCCCTGCAGCGGCGGGTTGTCGCCAGCTACGATGATTTCGCCCCCGTATTGAAAGAGGCACTGGTCTCGATCGAAGACAAGGACTTTTACCGGCATTCCGGCATCAACTTCTGGCGAATCGTCGGGGCCGCGTACCGCGATATCCGGTCCGGCGGTCGAGTGCAGGGAGCATCCACGCTTACGATGCAACTGGCACGAAACCTTTTTCTCTCTCCCGACCGTTCGTTTCATCGCAAAGTGCAGGAAGCGTTGCTGGCGATTCAGATCGAGCGCCGCTTCACCAAGCCACAGATTTTTACTCTCTACGCCAACCAGATTTTCCTTGGGCACGGCGTTTATGGCTTTGAAGCCGCGTCCGAGTTCTACTTCAGCAAACCGGCGCGCAACCTGACGCTTACGGAAGCCACATTGCTGGCTGGTCTGCCAAAAGGGCCGGTGGTTTATTCGCCGATCAACCATCCGGACCGCGCGACCAAGCGGCGCAATTTAGTCATCGATGCGATGCTCGAAGATGGAAAGATTACGGCGGCGCAGGCGGAAGCGGCACGCTCGGCACCGCTCGGTTTGCACCTGCAACACGACGTGAACTCACTCGCTCCGTATTTCGTCGAAGAAATCCGGCGCTATCTGGAAAATAAGTACGGAGCAGATCAGGTGCATGAGGGTGGGTTGAAAGTGTATACCTCGCTGGATGTCGACTTGCAGAAATCAGCAAATCAGGCGGTTCTGGACGGTCTGGCGGCTTACGAGCGCCGCCACGGATGGAAAGGGCACTTGGAAAACGTGGTGGCCGAGGGAAGCGCGATCGACAAGTACGAGCATCCCGATTGGGAGGATGAACCGGAGGTGAACGGATACATTCATGCGCTCGTGACCTCGTCGGGGGTCGGCATTGCTACGGTGAAGTTTGGCCGTTATTCGGCCGCGCTCGGGCAAGCTGACGTTGCTTGGACACAGGGTAAAATTCAGAACCTATTGCACGCGGGCGACATTTGTTACGTGAAGATTCTCTCCCTGAACCCGAACGGCGCGGCGCGCGTGAGCCTGGAACAGGATTCCGGCGCGGAAGGAGCGTTGGTGGCAATCGACAATACGACCGGCGGGATCACGGCGATGGTCGGCGGCAGGGATTTTAGTGAATCGAAATTCGATCGCGCGACGCAGGCGTTGCGGCAGGTGGGATCGTCGTTCAAGCCGTACGTTTATACTGCGGTCATCGATAAGGGCGCCAGCCCCGACGATACGGTTCTGGATGAGCCGGTCACTTTCGAGACCGCCTCTGGGCCCTACACGCCTCATAATTACGACGAAAAATTTGAAGGCATCATTACATTGCGGCGGGCGTTAGCACAGTCGCGCAATATACCGGCGTTGAAACTGGCCAGCAAGATTGGGATCAATAGCGTGATTGATTACGCCGAGCGGTTTGGGATTACCGCCCATCTGCCACCTTACCTGCCGGTGGCACTGGGCGCGGCTGAAGTTACTCTTATGGAGCAAACTTCTGCATACAGCGTTTTTCCGAATGACGGTGTGCGCGTGATTCCGCGCTACATCACAAAAGTTACCGATTATGAAGGCCGCGTGTTGGAAGAGGACTATCCGGAAGCGAAGGATGTGGTCAGCGCGCGCACCGCGCGAATTATGACCGCGATGTTGCGTGAAGTCGTGTTGCACGGAACCGGAATCGCAGCGGCGAAGCTGCCGTTCCCCGCCGGAGGAAAAACCGGCACGACCAATGATTTTACGGACGCCTGGTTTGTGGGTTTTTCGCCATCGATGACGTGCGGTGTGTGGATTGGCTTTGACGAAAAAAAATCGTTGGGCGCGAAGGAAACCGGCGCGCATGCGGCGCTGCCCATCTGGATGAATTTTATGAGCGCTGCGATGGCCGGAAAAGATCCCGGACAATTTCAGCCGCCGCCGCCGCAGACACCGGCATCAGTGGCGCAAAAAGTTGATACTCCGGATAGTGTGCCGGGCGCGGATGAAACCCACTAAACTACTCGAAGCGATCTTGGTCTGGGGCTCCCGATGAAGTCGTTTCTTCGTTTCGTAATGATGGCGCTGGTTCTGATAGTCGTCGCGCTGGTGTCGGCGCTGACGGCGATGCGATTCGCTATTCATGTGCAGGAAGTCCAGGTTCCGGCTCTTGTCGGCCTCTCGCCTGCTGAAGCAGCGCGCACAGTGACCGCTCTTGGCCTGCAAGTGCAGGTCGAACGCCAGTACTACAGCCCGCAGATTCCGGAGGGCCGCATTGTTTCGCAGTTGCCGATGCCTGGAGCTAAAGTGCGGCGGGGATGGGAGATTCGCGTCGCCGAGAGCCTCGGACCGCAGCGCGTGGTCATTCCGGATGTGACCAAGGAAAGCGAGCGGGCAGCCGAATGGAACATAAAGCGACGTGGACTCGATTTAACATCGACCGCGGAGATACAACTGCCCGGAACTCCGCCAGACCAGGTGCTGGCACAATCTCCTCCAGCCAACGCCAGCCAGGTCGCCGCTCCCAAGACCAGCCTGCTCATCTCTGCGGCTCCGGATCCGCCGGCGTACGTGATGCCGAGCTTTATGGGGCAACTGCTGGGTACGGCGAGTCGAACGTTGCAGGATGCGGGTTTCAAGCTGGGGAACGTTACGGTCGCACCTCCGCCCCCGCTGCCAAGTGAGCCTGCGGGAACAGTTCCTCCTGTCTCGAATGCTGCGCCACCCCAGCCGTCGCCGGCGAGTATCATCGTCGTGCAAAATCCGCCGGCGGGGCAGAAGGTTCTTGCGGGAGCGGTGATCGGCTTTGAGGTGCGCTGATCCGGGATCTTACCCTCGCTTCTCAAGGATCGCCGCGAAAAAACCATCGCAAGGATGGATTCCCGGTAGAGTGCGCAGGTAAGCTCCCGACACAAGAGAAGAAAAATCGCCAAGCGTCAGTTCGCCTGCTGACCTCAGATGATCGAGCTCTTTCCGGCAATCGAGGACATGGAATGACGAGTCTTCGGCCAGCGCTCGTTCGATCACGTCTTCATTTTCCTCCCGCTCCAGTGAGCATGTGGAATAGACAATCCTGCCTCCGGGAGCGACACGCTCCATAGCTGAACGCAGAATTGCGAGTTGACGGGCTTGCAGGTCGGTAAGGTCTTCAGGCGCAAGCCGCCACTTAATTTCAGGATTGCGGGAGAGAGTGCCCGTACCGGAGCACGGTACGTCGGCAAGAATACGATCGAATTGCGCGGCGAACGGCAAAGCGCGGGCATCGGCTGCAACCACGTCGATGGCCCAACCTCGATCGCTGCAGGATTGGCTATTTGGCCACACCAACCTTTTCAGCAGACGCGCACGATGGGCATGAAGATCGACGGCGGCGATATGCGCGCCGGGATTACGATCGGCGAGCACCAGAGTTTTTCCTCCCGGCGCGGCACAACAATCGAGAATGCGGGCGCCATGTCCAACCAGATGAGCGACCAGTTGCGAGGCTTCATCCTGAATCACGCAGAAATTCTTTTTGAACACGGAGGTTTTCGTGATTTCTCCGCTGCGCACTCTTCGCGCAGAAGCAAGGATAAAACCTGGATCAAGCTTAATGCCCTCGGCGTGAAGATGTTCTCCCGCGTCGGCGTTTCGCAGGCGGATTGAGGTGACGGGCGGAGACTGGTCGTAGTCGCAGATTCGCTGCGCGGCTGCGGGTCCGTATCCTTTGCACCAGCGCTCGACCATCCACTGCGGATGCGCGGTGCTCGCGGCAAGCGCTTCGGAGGAAGAATCGTCGATAGTGTGTGGACTGACCGGACGAGTCGAGAGTTTGCGCAGGACAGCGTTAACGAACGCAGCAGCTGAGCGCTTGTGCGCCTGCTTTACCAGTTCCACGCTCTCGTTGATCGCGGCGCTGGCTGGAATTCGGCTGAGCCAAAGGAGTTGGTATGCCGCCAGCCGAAGCGCAATTAGAACTTCGATATCGAGCCTCGTGAGCGGCAGTGAAGAATACCGGGAGATTTCGGAATCGAGGAATGACCGCCATCGCAAGACTCCCATGACGAGTTCGGTAGCGAGAGAGTGATCGAGACCGGAAAGAGCGCCGTTCGCGCTGGAATGCAACAATTCCGACGCGTACGAGGACTCGACCTCGACCCGCAGCAGAATGTCAAAAGCGGCGGACCGGGCGGGAGAAACCGCTGTCCTCGAATTTTGAACTTTCTTCACCTAATCAATAGGAACGACGTTGGGAGCTTAAGAACCGAGCCTCTCGCCGGCTCGCAGATGATAGCCACGAATGAAATCGGCGGCCGAAGTTCGCTTCTTCCCTTCTAACTGCAATTCGAGCACCTCGATAGAGGTATTGTGGCCGCATCCTACGAATAGACGATTGCCATCGGATTGCAATTCGGAAGGCGGCAGCATTCGTTCGGCAGCAGCAGCTTGCCATATTTGGAAATTCTTCCCGCGGAACATCGACCATGCGCCCGGCCACGGTTGAAAACCGCGCAGGCGATTTAGAATCTCCATTGCACTCCGCGAAAAATCGATGAGGCCATCTTCTTTCTTGAGAATCGGGGCGAGTGTTGCCTGTGCGTCATTTTGCTTGCGCGGAAGAATTGTGCCGCCCTGCAATCCTTGGAGCGTTTCAACGACGAGGCCGGCACCCACGTCTGCGAGCTTTGGCGCCAGTGTCTCGGCCGTATCGTCGGGGGCGATCGCCATTTCCCACTGCCGGAGAATGTCGCCGGTATCGAGGCCAGCGTCGATTTTCATCGTGGTCACGCCGGTGACGGTCTCTGCGCGGGCAATGGCCCATTGAATCGGCGCTGCGCCGCGATATTTCGGCAATAAGGAAGCGTGCAAATTGATATTGCCGAGCGGCGGAAGGTCGAGCATCCATTGCGGAATGATGCGGCCATAACCGACTACGATTATTGCTTCCGGCTTGAGGGCGATAAGTTGAGCACGGAACTCGTCATTGTTTTTAATTTTTTCAGGCTGGACGATTGATATTCCGAGTGCCGAAGCCGACTGCTTGACCGGGGACGGAACGAGTTCCAAACCGCGTCCCTTGGGGCGATCCGGCTGCGTAACTACAAGCCGAACGCTGAATCCCTGCGCAACTAAGCGCTCGAGCGTCGGAACGGCGAACCTGGGCGTGCCGCAAAAGACAAGATTAAGAGATTCGGACATTGAGTAATGTGGAATTGAGTAATCGGGCAATTGAGAGTTCGAAACGCATCTTTATCCGAAGCAATTACCCAGTTACCAAATTACCCAATTACTGAATCCTTTACCATTCGCCCGCTTTCACCAGCTTGCGAATCTTGCGCCTGATCAAATCGCGTTTGATCGCGCTGATGTGGCTGATGTAGAGCTTGCCGTTCAGATGATCGGTCTCGTGCTGAAAGGCGCGGGCTAACAGATCGTCGCCCGTAGTTTCGAAAACTTTCCCGGACACATCCTGGGAGCGGATGGTGACAACCTTCGCACGGCTGACGTTTTCACGAAAGTCGGGAATGCTGAGGCAGCCCTCGCTCTGCGAGTGGCGGCCTTCTTTATGAATGATCTCGGGATTGATGAGAACCAGTTTGGCGTTCGGATCTTCCTTGAAAGTCACGTCTACGACAGCAATTCGCCGCGAGATGCCAATTTGAGGCGCGGCCAGGCCCACACCCCGCGCGGCATACATCGATTCAAACATATCCTCGATCAACTTCTTAAGCTCTTCATCAAAAACCGTTACCGTCTCGGCGGGCTTTTCGAGGACAGGATTTCCGTACTTTACGATGGGATAGATCATTCAATAACTTTCCAGTTGCCGGCGGTAGCCTGCGAAATTGCGCAAGGTTTCGCCCATGGAATCGCCGCCGAATTTTTCGAGAGCGCAGCCTGCCAGAGTTAGCGCCACCATCGCCTCGCCGGCAACTCCCGCAGCCGGCACCACACAGACATCGGAGCGCTCATAGGCTGCGCTGACGGGCTCGCGGGTGGCAAAGTCGACCGACTGCAAAGGCCGGCGCAGCGTGGAAATCGGCTTCAAATATCCGCGCACGCGAATCTCCTCACCATTGGAGACGCCGCCTTCGATTCCCCCGGCGTTATTGTGCGCGCGGGTAAACTTTGTGAAGACGGGCGTTTCGCCATAGCCGATTTCGTCATGCACCGCCGATCCCGGAGCCGCCGCGGAGGCAACGCCGGAACCGATTTCCACCGCCTTCACCGCCTGCAAGGACATGACTGCAGCCGCTAAACGCGCATCCAGGCGCTCGTCCCACTGCGCATAGGTGCCCAACCCCGGGGGCACGCCATGCGCGACAACTTCAAAAACTCCGCCGACCGAGTCGCCCGTCTTCAGTACCTTGTCGACTTCGCCTTTCATCTGCTCCTGAGTTTCCGCATCGGCACAATTCAGCAGGATTTCCTGCCGATTGTAAAGAGCGGAAATTTGCTCCCAGCAAACATCTTTTTGCATCGCTGCGTTTCCGACGGCAACAACGTGGCTGAGAACCTCGAGGCCGAATTCGCGAAGAAAAACCTTGGCAACTGCGCCGGCAGCGACTCGGGCGGCTGATTCGCGCGCCGACGCGCGCTCTAAAACGTAGCGGGCTTCCGGGAAGTTGTATTTCAGCGCACCCGCCAGATCGGCATGACCGGGACGCGGTGATGCAACCCGCTTATGGCGCGCGGGATCTCCCTCGCCAACGGGAAGCGATTCCTCCCAATTCTTCCAGTCTTTGTTTTGCAGAAGAATCGAAATTGGGGAGCCAATCGTAAAACCATGGCGCACGCCCGAGACAATATGAGCCGTGTCGCGCTCGATTTTCATCCGCCCGCCGCGCCCGTAGCCCTGCTGGCGCCGCCAGAGTTCGCGATCAACAGATGCCTGTTGAATCTTCAGCCCAGCAGGAATCCCTGAAAGGAAGGCAACCAAAGCCTCGCCATGCGATTCTCCTGCGGTGAAGTAGCGCAGCATGAAGGCTCGATTTTACCTGAGGCCGCGCGTGCTACGATATTGTAGCTTGTGAAAAAGATTGCACTTTCATGCGATTTAACCGACTGGACGCGCTTTTTCATCGATTTTCACGTGCGCAACGGCAGCGTTGATTGCTAGAATGTCACCTTATTAGTTCCACGGGCAAAAAGCTTTTCATCTCAGCGTCACGGCGTAATTCTCTCTGGCCAAATTAATCACGGAGGAACGGTGTGTCTACCCGTCGAGGAGTAAAAATTAGCGCTACGAGGAAGATCAGGTGCGTCGTGGCTCACGAGCACATCTTGCTGCGGCAGGGTCTGCGACGCATGCTTGAAGACGAACCCGATATTGAAGTTGCGGGCGAAGCCGGAAATACGATGGAGTGCCTGCAACAAATTTTCGAGTACGCGCCGGAGGTGGTGATAGCGGACGCGAAAACCTTCGGCCTTTCCGCGCTTGAAACGGAATTGCTGATTGAGCGGGAATCGCCCGGCACAAAACTGGTTTTCCTTGATACTGACCAAAAGAAGAATCCATCGTCAGTTCGTCCAGCGGAAATGGACCGCTTTGCCACCCGGCAAACTTCGATGGAGGAGCTGGTCGAGATGGTTCGAGACATGTGTGGCTCAAGCCATTCCGATGTTGCAGAAGACGTTGAGCCCGGGCGTTCTTCCACTGAGCAACCGGAACAACGCGCACTAACGGCCCGCGAACAGGAAGTGCTTAAACTTCTCGCGGAGGGAAAGACCGTGCGGGCTGCCGCCAACGATCTGGGGTTGAGCAGCAAGACGGTGGACGCGCACAAGTTCAACCTGATGCGGAAGCTCGGCATTCACAACAAGGCCGATCTTGTGATGTGGGCGATTCAAAAGAAAGTCGTGAAGATTCCCGCAGAACTCTAACTGCTCACTTCTTGCTCACTTCAAACCGCAGGCCGCGGCGAGCTCTGCCAGGCTGGAAACCTGCAGATCAGGGCGAGCTTCCGCCGCTTTCACAGCGCCAACGCCGCTCCTCCTCGATGGCCGATTTACCCATACCGTGGCGAGCCCGAGCGACTGCGCTGGAATCACGTCGTGATAGACGCTCTGGCCGACATGGAGAATTCGATCGGGCCCGAGGCCGATGCGCCGCAGTGCCAGCTCGAAGATTTTCAGGGAAGGCTTGTAAGCTCGCGCTTGCTGCGCTGTGATGACGTGATCGAACTCCACTTCCAGTTGTGGGCGGGTTGCGGAAAAAAGGTCGTCATCGATGTTCGAAATGATCGCCAGCCGGAATCGGCTTCGCAGTTTGCGGAGGGCAGCGACCGTGTCAGGCCACGGCTTCCAGCTTGGCAGAGATTCTGCAAGTGAAGAAGCCTCGGCAGCGGTTGGGTGAAATTCGAACTGCTTGCCGAAATTGTGCACGACCTGCTCAAGAACGTCGCGGTAGTAACGATATTCGCCCCGTTCGGCTTTCGCTTCAAAGTCGCCATAGAGCCGCAAGATGGTAGCGTCATCCATGCTCTTGCTATGCGCCGCTAACACGCGATGAAGGGCACGCAGGATTCCGTCTTCCCAATCGATAAGAGTGCCGTAGCAGTCAAAGGTGAGAATCTCGAAGGGTTTGAAATCGAGCATGCAGGATTGCGTCTATTGGCCGATATCGGGAATCAGACTCGGCTGCATTGCGCTCTTTTCGTGTGACTCGGTCGCGGGTTGAGGCTCCGGCGCAGAGGCGGAACCGTTTGAATTGGGGGCCGTTTTCGGCGACAGGAACTTCGTGCTGTTCAGCAGCGGACGCCCCAGGGAAGGATTGTAGCTCGTCCACGGACTCTCCATGTCCATCTCACGTTCAAACTGAGTCCGCATCGCCTCCATTTTCGAATCCAGATCGTCAAGATAGTGGAGCATCAGAGCTTCCGGGAACATCGGCAGCTTAGGCGAACCAAATTCGTATTCGCCGTGGTGGCTGATGATGAGGTGCTCGAGCAGCGTCTTCAGCTCCGCGGGAAAATCCGGAACCTGGGCAAGTTTCGCCTGCAGCATCTCCAACTCGATCACCATATGTCCGAGGAGTTGACCGCGAGTGGTGTAGGAAAACGACCGATTGTAGGTAAGCTCGTGAATCTTGCCGATATCGTGGAGAAACGCGCCCGTAAGCAGCAGGTCGCGATTGACCTGCGGATAATTCTGGCACATCAAATCGCATGAGCGAAACAAGGAGACAACGTGATCCAGCAAGCCGCCGATATAGGCGTGGTGCAGAGTTTTTGCCGCGGGCGCGTTGCGATAGGCAGCGGCAATTTCGGGGTCGGCCATGAAGGCCTGGATCAGAGCTCTGAGATGCTTGTCCTTGAACGAACCAACAACCTCGGAGAGGGTTCGCCACAGCTCGTCGATATCTTTCGTCGTCTTCGGAAGATAATCCGAATATTCGATCTCGGACTCGCCCAGCTTGCGCAGTTTATGAATCGTGAGCTGAAAACGATTCTTGTATTTATTGATGAGGCCTTTGACCTTGAGGAAGTCGTCCTGCTCGAAGGCGTTGAGGACTTCATCCACGTTGTCCCACATCTTGGCTTCGAGCTGGCCGCTGCGGTCCCCGAGGGTTAACGCGAGGTAGGGCTCACCGGTTTTTTTGGGCTTGATCTGTTTGGCGACCACCACGAAAGTCGACGTGACGACCTTGTTTTCATGGCGGTGGCATTCGCAGATATAGAAATCCTTCATGCGCCCCAACAGTGTAAATCAGAATGCCCGATGCCGCTTAGACGCCTGGCAGGATAAACCGAGGTTCCTCGCGTTGCTCGAAACGACAAAAATGGCCGGCGGAAAAATCCCGGGGACGATTACAGATGCATGAATTTCTTTTTCTTCTTCTTCAGATTCTTGGCGTCGTTTTCCTTGGCCGCGGAGGTTTCAATCGGCTTGGTCTCATTGGGGCTGGCGCCGACGTCGACATAACCATCTTTAACGTCAATGTAGGCGTCCTCGCGCAACTTGGTCAGATAAGCGCGCAGCGCAGGCTGTAGCTTCTGCATGTAAAGAACGTCCTGAATCTTGTTGGTCACGTCTTTCAAGGGCGGAATTCCCGCCATCTGATGGTCGGTTACTTTGAGGATCACATAGCCCTGCTTAGTGCGGATCACGTCAGTGACTTCGCCTGACTTCAGGGCGAAGGTCTTGTCTTCCAGTTCCTTCGCCAGGGTTCCGCGCTTGAATACACCTAAATCACCGCCTTGCGTCGCGGAAGGGCCAGCAGAGTACTTTTTGGCGAGATCGTCAAAGTTTGCGCCCCCGCGAATCTGCTTGAGTAAATCGTTGGCCTTGGTTTCCGCGGCGGCCAGCGCTGCGGCATTTGCAGCCTGGGTGGCGGCGGCGTCCTGGGGCTGCGAGTTCGCGTCGGCTGCGCTGTTGTCGGCTGGCTTCGCTTTGTCTGCCGCCTTCTCCGGGGCAATCAGGATTTCGCTTAGCCTCACGGTTTCCGGCTGCTCCAGTTCGCTTTTGTGCTCGTCGTAGAACTTCTGCTGCTCTTCGGTGGTAATGCTCAAACGCGAGCCGACTTCTTCGTTGATCACCTTCTGCGTAATGATTTGGTTGCGCATGTTCTGCTTGAAGTCTTCGTAGGAAATGCCCTGTGCAGTGGCGGCCTTTTCCAGATCCTCCATGGTGTCGAGCTTCATGTCCTTGCGCATCTGGTCGAGGCGCTTGATGAGATCGGTGTCGCCGGTAATTCCCAGATCTTTGCCTTTTTCGAGGAGGAGTTGCTGATCGATGAGATCGCGGAGAACGTCTTTTTCCTTATCGGCGAAAACGGCATCGGCGTTGGCTGGACTCTGCTGTTTGACTTCATCGGCGAGCTCGTTCTTGCTGCGCTGGAACTCGGAAAGCGTGATGATCTGGTTGTTCACGCGGGCAATGATTTCTTCCACCACCTGCGCAGAAGTAAGCACAGGTGCGCAGGCCAAAATAATCAACGCCAGAAGACTTTTTTTCATAGGAATCCCGCAGGGCCGCCACGCCACCTGCTTGCCGAGTGCATTATGGCCGTTGCAATATTCTACTACTACTTGATGCTCTTGTTTGGCGGCGGTCATGGTTTGGGCAAGTGTCGCATCCCATTGGAGCAAAAGCACATCTAAGCAGTTTGACCGAAATGCAAGGAGAACGTATGTGCCGTCTTCCCCGGTTTTTTGTTTGCCTTCTATCCATTGCCGGCTTGGCGGCTTGGAAAGACGGCAAGAAAGTCAGCGACGGGCCGCATGGGCGGACGGACTAAGACTCGCCACTTTCAGAATTGCTCGGTTCGCTCGCTTCGGAAATCCTCGGCACGCTTGGGGCAAACTGTGGCATCCGTCGCTCCGATGGTTACCATCGAAACTTCCCGCTTGACAGGGGTGAGCGTGTTCAGTAGCATAGTCGGAACCGACCGACCGGTCGGTTTGAAGTGACTGGCTGCCAACTTGCAGCGTCATTTCTCCCATGTTTCGCAAAACCGCGAAACGTGGTGCATCCCGCAGATTAAGGAGCTATCGTGGCTACTATTTTTTACGAGCGTGACGCGAATCCCAACGCACTCAAAGGAAAGACCATCGCCATTCTGGGTTACGGCAGCCAAGGGCATGCACAGGCACAGAACCTGCGGGACAGCGGGGCGAAGGTGATTGTGGGCCTGGAGCCGAACCGTCCGAGCGCGCAGCAGGCGCGGCAGGACGGCATGGTGGTGGTGGCACCCGATGAGGCGGCCAAACGCGCGGATTGGATTCATATGCTCACGCCTGATGAGACACAGGCGGCAGTTTATGAAAAATACATCCAGCCTTATCTGCATCCTGGCAAGATTTTGGGCTTCTCGCACGGGTTCAGTATTCATTTCAAGACGATTGTTCCGCCGAACGATGTCGACGTGGTGATGATTGCGCCGAAGTCGCCGGGGCACCTGCTGCGGCGCGTGTACGCGGAAGGGCGAGGGGTGCCGTCGCTCTTGGCAATCAGCCAGGATGCGAGCGGGCGGGCGCATGAATATGCACTGGCTTACGCGCACGGCATTGGATCCACACGCGCGGGCGTGCTGCAGACCACTTTCAAGGAAGAGACCGAAAGCGATTTGTTTGGCGAACAGGCGGTGCTGTGCGGAGGGCTGACTTCGCTGATCAAGAAAGGATTTGAGACTTTGGTTGAGGCCGGCTACGCGCCCGAGATCGCTTATTTCGAATGTCTGCATGAGATGAAGCTGATCGTGGATTTGATCTACGAAGGCGGACTGGGCCGCATGCGGTATTCGATTTCAAACACGGCAGAATACGGCGATTTGACTCGCGGCGAGAAGGTTGTGGGCGATACGACGCGCGCTGCGATGAAAAAGATTCTCGCCGACATTCAGGATGGAACGTTTGCTCGCGAATGGATCAAAGAGAACAAAGACGGCGGATATCATTTTACCGAGTTGAGAGAAGCGGAGCAGCGGCATCCGATTGAGATTGTGGGCGCGGAACTGCGCGGGATGATGAGTTGGCTGCCGGGGCAAGCGAAGAAGGCTGAGGCTGCGAAGCCAGCTGAGGCTACGCGGCAGGCGGTGAACGCTTAGGTCGCGGAGGCCGGCGGCGAATGCAGAGGTCCTTCGCTCCGCTCAGGATGACAAGCGGAAAAAATCAGGATGACAGACAGGAAAGATGCTTAGAGGAGCTGAGATCGTTTTGCAGTGCATGCGGGCTGAAAGGGTGGACTTGGTTTTCGGCTACCCTGGGGGCGCGATCATGCCGTTGTACGACGCTCTAGACGGCAGCGGCGTGCGGCATGTGCTGACTCGGCACGAGCAGGGCGCGGTGTTCGCAGCCGAGGGCTATGCGCGCGTGACTGGTAAGGTCGGCGTGGCAATGGCGACTAGCGGTCCGGGCGCGACGAATCTGGTGACCGGGATCGCCGATGCGAAGATGGATTCTGTGCCTCTGGTTTGCATTACGGGCCAGGTGCGCACAGCGATGATTGGCACGGACGCGTTTCAGGAGACCGACGTTTTCGGTGTGACTTTGTCGCTGACGAAGTGGAGCCGGCTGGTGCGGACGATAGATGAGATTCCCGAAGTGATCGCTGAAGGATTTCATTGGGCGCGCAGCGGACGACCGGGGCCGGTGGTGATCGATATCCCGACCGACATTTTGAAAGCGAAGAAGGAATTTTCCGGGCCGGCTAAGTTCGCGCCCCATGCGCGCTCCTCCGACGCTCATGCCGGCGGCGCTTTCAGCGACACCATTGTCGCCCACTTGCAGCGCGCTTCGCGGCCTGTTGCTTTGGTTGGCGCCGGCGCAAAGCTTTCGGGAGCTGTGCCCGCATTGCGGCAGACGCTCGATCGTCTGAATATTCCGACGTTCGCTACCGTGCACGGCTTAGGAGCGGTACCGCCCGAGTCTTCTTATTACCTCGGCATGGTTGGGATGCACGGAACGCATGCAGCGAACATGGCGCTGCATGAGACTGATCTGCTGCTCGTATTTGGAGCGCGGCTGGACGATCGCGTGACTGGCGATCCGACACGGTTCGCACCTCATGCCAAGATTGTTCATTTCGAGATCGATCCCGCGCAATTGGATCGCGTACGACCGTGCGAGATCCCGGTGATCGGAGACCTAGCCGACACGATTCCTGCGTTCTACACCGAGTTGCGGCGGCATTCTCTACCTGATTGGAGCGCCTGGCGCGCCGTGGCTTGCGGGCCGGAGCGTGCAGAACGCGATTTGCATGGATTGGCTCAGCCTACGAAGCGGTTCCTGGACGAACTGTTCAGCCGCCTGCCTCAAGACAACGTCGTAATTGCCGATGTAGGACAGCATCAGATGTGGGCGGCGCAGCGCCACCGTTCGTCTTCGCCGCGTGGATTCGTTACGTCGGGCGGCCTTGGCGCGATGGGTTTCGCTCTTCCCGCGGCGGTCGGGGTTCAGTTGGCGAAGCCTGAGACTTGCGTTCTTTGCGTTTCCGGCGACGGCGGATTCCAGATGAATATTCAGGAACTCGCAACCGTTCACCGGCTCGGGCTGCCAATCAAGATGGTGATCGTCGATAACAAATATCTGGGCATGGTGCGGCAATGGCAGCAGCTGTTCTACGAGCGCAACTATGCGGAGACGGATTTGAGCGACAACCCGGATTTTGTCGAGATCGCGAAGGCTTACAAGATTCACGCTTGGCGGCTGAACGAGGCGGCCATGGCGGAGTATCCGGTGGCCAGCGAGACGGCGGACATGATCGACAGGTTCTTGCGCTCGCCGGAGCCGGAGTTGCTGGTGTTTGATTGCCATCCCGAAGCGAACGTTTACCCCATGGTTCCGGCGGGCGCGGCGCTTTCAGAGATGGTTTTCGGAGACAAGAATTGAGTAATTGGGCAATTTGGTAATTGAGTAATTTCAAGACCTGAAGCTGACTTGGTTTTTCAATTACAAAATTACTCAATTGCACAATTACCAAATGTAGTTTGGGGGAACGGCCATGCAAGCTTTTCACATCCGCTATCGCAATTCGCAGGGCGCTTTAATGCGAATTTTGAATGCAATTTCGCGGCGTGGGATCGATCTTACTTCGGTGCACGCGGGATACGATGGTCAGCATTACTCGGTCATGCTGCGGCTCGAAGTTTCGCAAAAACAGATTGGCCAACTCGCGCGCGAGTGGCTCTCGATCGTAGATGTGATTGATGTGCGTCCGACCGTCAGTTTGCCCGAGCATGTGTCGGTTTGGGCGGCGCATCCTCCGTCGGCGGGAATGCCGGAATCAGCTCGCGCAGCCTTGGCATAAGTTCAGTAGCAATCGTGTCAGAAGCGTGATGCCTCCTGGGTAAGCGTCATGCAAATTGGGGAATCTGCTGCAGAGGACAGCTCCTGAGTCACTCGGCGCAGATTCCCCGTTTTTCTCTTCTGTCATTCAGAGCGACGCCAGGAATCTGCTTTTTGCCTGCGCTGGAGTGCCGCTGTTCCGCAGGCAGAACTCGGATTCCTCCCTTAGCTCGGGATAACAATCTAGACTGAAGATTCCGCACGAGGCTAGCCATTCATTTTCGTTGTACTCTTTCAATCATGGACCTCAAGCATCGCAGCCGTGAAATCACCGACGGGCGCGACCGCGCACCCTCGCGCGCCATGTTTAAAGCCATCGGCTTCACCGACGCTGACCTGCGCAAACCGCTCATCGGCGTGGCCAACACCTGGATCGAAACCATGCCCTGCAACTTTCACTTGCGACGGCTTTCGGCCAAGGTGAAAGAAGGGATTCGCGCCGCCGGCGCTACACCGATGGAATTCAACACTATCGCGATCTCCGACGGCGAAACGATGGGCACAGAAGGCATGCGCGCGTCGCTCGTAAGCCGCGAACTGATTGCCGATTCGATTGAGTTGGTCTGCCGCGGGCAGTTGTTTGACGCCGTCGTGTGCGTGGTCGGGTGCGATAAGACAATTCCCGCTGCTGCGATGGCCCTCGCGAGAATGGATCTGCCTGGACTCGTCCTTTACGGCGGAACGATTGCGGCGGGGACTTATCGCGGTAAGGATGTGACGATTCAGGATGTGTTCGAAGCCGTTGGCGCGAACGCTGCGGGGAAAATCACGGATAAGGAACTGCACGAATTGGAAGATGTAGCGTGCCCCGGCGCGGGCGCGTGCGGCGGGCAATACACGGCGAACACGATGTCGACCGTGATGGAGATGATCGGGCTTTCGCCCATGGGATTCAACAGCGTTCCTGCAATGGATGCGGCGAAAGATCAAGTGGCGTTCGATTGCGGCAAAGTAGTGGTGAATGTGTTGAGAGAAAATCTTCGCCCGCGAGAAATTCTGACTCGTCAAGCGTTTGAGAATGCGATCGCATCGGTCGCCGCAAGCGGAGGATCGACAAACGCGGTGCTGCACCTGCTGGCAATCGCGCGCGAGGCGGAGGTCGATTTACAGATCGACGATTTTCAGAAAGTGAGCGAACGAACTCCGCTGCTGGCCGACCTGAAACCTTCCGGGCGCTTTGTTGCCGCAGATATGCACCGCGCCGGCGGGATTGCGTTGTTAGCGCAGCGACTGTTGCAGGGGAAACTTCTGCATCGCGAGGCGAAGACCGTGACCGGGCTCTCGATTGCGGCCGAGTGTGAAAAAGCCACCGAGGCTTCCGGACAGGAAGTGATCGCGCCGCTTGACAAGCCCCTGAAGAAAACTGGCGGGCTCGTCATCTTGAAGGGAAATATTGCTCCCGAGGGCTGCGTCGCCAAGATCAGTGGCCATGAGCGGCTGGAGCATCGGGGCCCGGCGCGGGTTTTCGAGTCGGAAGAAGAGGCGATGGAGGCGGTTACGGGGAAGAGAATCCAGGCTGGCAACGTGGTCGTGATTCGCAACGAAGGACCGAAAGGCGGCCCGGGCATGAGAGAAATGCTGAGCGTTACTGGCGCGATTGTTGGCGAGGGCTTGGGATCGTCGGTCGCATTGCTGACGGATGGACGATTCAGCGGCGCTACCCATGGATTGATGGCTGGCCACGTCTCGCCGGAAGCGGCGCTGGGCGGGCCGATTGCCGTCGTGCGCGATGGAGATATGATTCGCTTCGATGTGAATCGGCGGTTGCTCGAGGTGGAAATCGGTGAAGAAGTTCTGCGTCACCGGATGAAGGAATGGAGAGCGCCGCAAGCGCGATACGCGACCGGGGTATTCGCCAAGTATGCGGCGCTGGTTTCGTCAGCTTCGGAAGGAGCGATCACAAAGCCACCAGGCGGGAGCTAAAGCCCGCTTGTTTTCCTCGCTCAACGGCACGGCTGAAGCCGTGCCTCATAAGAATTTTGTGCTGAAAAAATTAAGAGTTCCGAAGTGATGTTGGGTCCATTCGTCTCGGCCAGTAGCTCGCGTTAGACCCTTGCTCGACCTGCGGTGCGGCTGCCCTTGCGGGAGGCTGCGTTCGCGATCTTTCGCTCGGGCTCCGGGCTTACCGCCAACCGGAAAAACCTACCCCACGCCTCGGAACTCTATCCTGCCTTCGACGTTTCTTCTTGTTCTCCTCAACCAGCGCTTAGCTATTGACCCTTGCTCGCCCTCCCTCGTCATTTGCATGTCGAGAGTGACTGCGCTTGGGTCCCGGACGCCGCACCAACCGGAAAAACTTTAGAAGATGTCAAAGAACGAGTATGTTTTTACTGGCTTCTCTTAACCACGTCAATCAAAAAGCGCAGTTTGTAAATGGCTTGTTTTCACCGAAGTGCAGGCCATCCACAAGTGAGTGACGAAAATTGGTGCAGTATCCGCGTTTTACTCGACAGGCATTCATTCTTCGCGCGACTTAGCTTGAGCGGCGTTGGGCGCAGCGCAGTGGTTGTGGATGCCTGTGGATTGTGAAAATCGGGCGGAGCTCCGGCCAATCAAGCATCTTCATAATTTTAGGGAAACAGGCTATGCCGATTTTCAGGCTTCTTTGGGAAGTAGGACCGCACACCGGCGCTGTTTTGCATGCGCCACAGAGTATGCTACGGAGCCCGCAAATGCGCTGTAGGGGATTGGTCCGAGAGCCGTCCCCGAGAAAATGCGAACGCTGAGATACGTCAGCAGGAATACCCAGACAAAAGTCTGGCGCTCGAGAACGTATCCGATAATGGCTCCGGCACATAGATAGCAGGCGAGTATCACAGCAGTTTCCGCCGCAGCCGGGGGAAAGCCTATATTGCGAGCGGCATCGGCGGCCGCCGGCGCAAGTTTCATGACGCCAAACAACGGCAGCGCCATGGCAACCAGGGCCGCGGGCAGAAAACGGCGGACAGAGAAGCGGTGGGCAAATGGATTCAGCTGATTGCGGATGCCTCGCCAGTGAGGTTTGTCAGTCATTGAATAGCTCTTGCCATCGGCATTCAGCTTATAAATTCCCCGCGACACCTGATAGTCGCTGAAGCGAATGTGTTCGGATCGAATGTCCTTGAAGGTGCTCGCAGCGTCTGAGGGGGGCGGTAGCGGGCATCCCATCGTGACCGCTTTCCGGTCGTGGATGCACTTCATCTCCGATGGGTCGGTTATGCCTGGGCGCTCCTGAACCAGTTGGTAGGGAGGGCGATCCATGAGTGTCTTCAGTCCCATGTTTCGCGTGGTTAGGATGGTTGCGTCACTGAATCGAGTGTGAAACGAGAGAGTGCAGCTATTGGTCGGAGACAGTTTCCCACTGATCCGCCGGGGCATTTCGTGAATCAAGACCACGCAGCGTGACGTCTCCATCGGGCTGACGTAGTTTCGCAGGAGATTGTGGCCATAATTTACGATTTTGTAGGTGCATACTGGCCTGTAATTCATGGCGGCTAGTTTTTCGTCATAGGGAGCGAAAAAGCGAGCCTGCGCTCCGGTCAGTAGAGACGGATTGACTTCCCTCACGTCGTAGTCAACCGGAATCCGGCTCCCCAAGACGCTCCGGCGAAGCCTCGGGATAGCCGTAACCAGCACTTTTGCTACGGTGTAAACAAAAACACAGAGATCCGCGTCGATGGGGAAATTCATGAATTTTTTCCCGCCTCTGCGAAGCTTACCAATGGATCGCGCGACTGAGGGATTACCGAAGTAAGAAAGCGGAGCCGAAAACGCAGTTTTCAGCCTTGCGCCTAGCCAACCGTTATTGTTTCGTCGGCTAGTTTCTTGTCTTCCTCGCTCGTCCCGACGAGTTCAAACGAATTGGTGATGGTCGCCTTGCCCTTTTCCACACTGGTGATGACGTACGAGCAGCCGATCCAGTGCGCCTCCGCAAAGTCCGTCTTAGACCATTGGGCAGGATGGTCAGGGTGGGAGTGGTAAAAGCCGACGATATCTTCGCCGCGCTCGCGGCCTTCGCGCTGGATGCGAACCAGTTCGCGGGGATCGATATTGTAGCGGTTGTGCGCCGAATCGGTGCGGGTGTTGCCGCAGCGTGCGGTCGAGGTCACAGTGCGGATTCCGTCATCCCCGAAGCTGCCGAGAAGTACACCGCAGCACTCGTGGGGATACGTCTCTTCGCCATGGCGGCGGATGGCGGCAAGTTGTGTGTCTTTGATTCTCAGCATGTAACTTCTAAGTTCAAGAGATCTATGCGAGGCGCTCAGGCGGCCTGCTCGCTAACTCCCGTTCAGCCTCCATGTGCGATGAGACCAAGCTAGCGCATATGGCAAGTACAAGAGGTAAATTACAAAAATCGTTGCACTGGCCAAGTCGATTCGGCTGAGGGTGTATACGAGAGCGAGGACAAGCGCCGTATAAGGCAGAAAGAACCAGAAGCTCAATCCGAAATCCTTCCAGCGAAAGAAAATGAAGTTCCACGCGGTGTTAGCGGTCATCACAGCAATGATCAGCGTCAGTCCCAAAGACCGCATCTCTGCCGCTGAACTGGCATTCTTGAGTCGATAGAGGCTCACGAAACAGGCTGCGTAGTAGGCTGCACCCACGAGATACCAGGCCCACGATGGCAAGGCCCACGATGGCTGCTTCAACGATTTCAACATCGCGCCGGGATTCCTGCCGGCCAATGCCGCTTCCGCCGCCATGCCGGCCAGGCAAACAGCGACCGCAAATCCAATGCCGCTCGTCATTGGCCCTTTACTCAGTCCAGAATCTCTCGCTCAAATACTTGTCTCCCGAATCGCAGAGGATGGTCACCACCACTGCTTCCTCGTTTTCCGCGAGGCGCTCGGAAATTTTCAGGCTCCCGAAGATGCCCGCCGCGGCGGAGATTCCCAGCAGCATTCCATTTTCGCGAGCCAGCCGGCGTGCCATTGCGTAGGCATCTTCCGTCGCGATCTCAAGATTTTCGTCGGCGAGCAATGCGTCGTAAATCTTGGGTACGATCGCGCTGGCCATGTGCTTGGCGCCTTCAATGCCATGAAAAGCAGAATCCGGCTGCAGCGAAATGCAGCGGATGGCGGGGTTGAGTTCCTTCAGGCGTCGTGTCGTTCCCATGAAGGTTCCGCTGGTGCCGAGCATGGCGACGAAATGTGTGATGCTGCCCTGTGTCTGCTGCCAGATTTCGTTGGCAGTTCCCTGATAATGAGCCTGCCAGTTGGCATCGTTCGAGTACTGATCGGCGTAGAAATATAAATCTGGATGCTTGGCCGCCAATTCGCGCGCCAGGCGGATTGCGCCGTCCGAACCTTCGCCGGGATCGGTGTAAAGAATGTTGGCGCCGTACGCGGTGAGAATTTTCTTGCGCTCAGTCGAGACATTTTGAGGCATGCAGAGCGTGACCGGAAATCCCTCTGCCGCGCCGAGCATGGCGTAGGCGATGCCGGTATTGCCGCTGGTGGCATCGAGAAGCATCTTTCCCGGGGCAAACCGCCCACTACGCCTTCCTTCGGCAACAATATTCGCTGCGGCACGATCTTTTACCGAGCCGCCGGGGTTGTACCATTCGGCCTTGCCCAATAGTGTGACTCCGGGCAAGTGCGAAGTGAACTCGTCAAAGCGCAGCAGCGGAGTGTTGCCGATGCGCTCGGTCAGAGTCTGGCCCGGACGCGCAAGTACATCTTGCGGCGGATGTTGCGCCGGAAACGTGGAAAAATTGGTCGAACTCTGCCCCATGTCGGAACTATCCTGCCTGTGACTATCGTAATATGCAACAGGGGAGAAAACGCGCTATGTAGTATGGTGTGCTTAGATGAGACGAATGGCAAGTCTGATGCGGCATTAAAAAACGCCTACCTTCAAAGGGCGGCTGCATCTAATCGGGAAGATTGGAAACGGAGAAATGACAAAAGCAATTGAAGCACGCACCTATGATGAAGCGGTCTCCTGGCTGCGCGATCACGGCTTTGATGTGACCGAAGCGCCGGGAACGAATGGGCGCGTGTTCCTTCGGAAGTACAACGTGTCGGCGGCAATTCAGAAGGCCGGCGATGATGGCGTAAAGATTTTCGCGTATCCCGGATATTTGATTGGTAGCGAGATTTCGAAATTGGTCAACCGTGGCTATCAACAATTCTTGAAAACCTCGAAGGCGGAGGTTCCCGCGTCGGCTGAACACTTGAAAGCACTGCAATCTTTTGCGGAAGAGTTGAAGATGGGGCTTGGATTGCCCAGCCTATACAACGAGTCGCTGGGTACAGTAAGCGAGTCGTATCATTACGATCGCATCAAAGATCGTGACAAGCCAATCGTCGACCGGCCGAAGCGGCCGTGGGAGATTGCAGGCAGAGCAGTTGCCGGACGGGCTGTGGCCGTGAAAAAGGGCCGGGCATAAGCGCGGCGTTTACCTGCCCACGCTATTTCTTCAGAAGATCTTCCAGCGACCGCCTTAACTCGCGAAAGCGAAACGGATATCCGCTTGCGACCAGCTTGCGGGGTTCGACCTTCTGGCTGGCAAGGAGCAGTTCTTCGCCCATTTCTCCGAAAACCGCTCTTGCGGCAAACGCGGGCATAGGAAAAACTGCCGGCCGTGAGAGAACACTGGCGAGCGTCTGAGCGAACTCTGCATTCCTCGCGGGTTTCGGCCCAACCATATTCACCGGGCCCTGGATCAGGTCGTTCTTCAATATATGGCGAATCGCGCCCACCCAATCCCGGATATCGATCCAGCTCATCCACTGGCGCCCGTCGCCCGTGCGGCCGCCGAGCCCCAGCTTGAAGGGCAACAACATTGCGCGTAACGCGCCGCCTTTGGGGCTGAGAACGATTCCGGTGCGAACGTGCACGGTACGAATATCGGCTTGCACCGCAGGCGTGGTCGCTTCCTCCCATTCCTGGCAAACTTCCGCCAGAAACCCCGTGCCGGGAGCGCTTTCCTCGGGCAGCGGTTCGTCCCCGCGGTTTCCGTAGTATCCGATCGCCGAACCGGAAATAAAAATTTGGGGCTTACTTTCCGCTTCGGCGAGAGCCGTGGCAAGGTTACTTGTGCCGACAACACGGCTGTCATGAATCTTCTTCTTTTTTGCCTCAGACCAGCGCCCGAAGATGCTCGCACCAGCGAGATGTATGACCGCATCGAAGCCGGAAACGGCCGCTGGTGCCAGAGGCTTGGCGGGATCCCATGAAATCTGCTCGGCATTCGCCGCTGGACCTCGCACCAAGCGTACTACGGAGCAACCGTTTGTCTTCAACGAAGGCAGCAGCGCCGCGCCGATGGTTCCTGAGACTCCGCTGACAAGGATTCTGGAATGCATGAGCGTCAGTTTGCCACTCTATCAGTTCACCAAACGGCAGAACAAACTGCGGACCGATTTGAAATGTTCGAAATGAATGAAGTGGCAATTCTCAGTTCTGAGCAAATTGGCGTCTGCCCGCCCGGCGCGCAAGTGTGCGCTAGTGTGCCCCGCACGAGCAAGCGTGATTTGCCTCACAGAATTGGCCTTCTGACAGAGCATAGCCTCTAGGCTGGTGGAGAACTAGAGGTTCTCCTTAGCCGAACTAAAGCGCGGGAGGCTGTTCTTCTCTTAGCGCCCACGCGCTCCGTTCAGCAACCGGGTGGGCAGTTCTTATTTTAGACATCCCCATCCGCGACATTTTGTTGTTCCAGGTTAAGGATATCTGTTTGGCCTCGGCCATCGTTTCCCGATGATTTGTGATGTCTATCAAGTCCGTTCTTTGACCTCAAAGTGACAGCGGTTGGCAGTTCTTACTTCTTCATTCCAGGAGAGATTCCATGTTGCATCTCGATACTGGCAATACAGGCTTCATGATTTTATGTACCAGCCTGGTCATGTTGATGACACCCGGCCTTGCCTTCTTTTATGGCGGCTTGGTGGGACGCAAGAACGTCCTCGCCATCATGATTCAAAGCTTCGTTTCCATGGGCTGGACGACCGTGATCTGGTACCTCTACGGATACTCCCTGTGCTTCAGCGGCGATTGGCACGGGGTCATCGGCAACCTTCACAACGTTTGTCTGCGAGGAATCGGTCTCAATACTCCATCGCCGAATGAGACGATCCCGGCTTTTGTCTTCATTGCTTATCAGATGATGTTCGCCATCATTACGCCGGCGCTCATCTCTGGCGCCTTCACCAACCGGGTTACATTCAAAGCCTACATGTTGTTCCTGACCGGCTGGTTGACGTTCGTTTATTTCCCGTTCGTGCACATGGTTTGGGGCGGAGGCTTTCTGCAGCAGTGGGGAGTAAAAGACTTTGCCGGTGGCATTGTTGTGCACAACATCGCCGGAGTTGCAGCATTGGCTTCCGTTCTGTACGTGGGAAGGCGGCGAACTGCGGACCGTGGGCCGCATAGCATCCCGCTGGTCGCGTTGGGAACCGGTCTGCTGTGGTTTGGATGGTACGGCTTTAATGCGGGGAGCGAAATGCGCGTGGATTCCGTGACCGCGACTGCGTTTCTAAATACGGACGTGGCGGCGTCGTTTGCCGCCGTTGCCTGGCTGTTGGTGGCATGGTTCAATGAGAAAAAGCCGAAGTTTCTAGGCTTGCTGACTGGCGCGGTTGCCGGATTGGCGACCGTAACTCCCGCGGCCGGATACGTCTCTCCCACCACCGCGGTCATTATCGGATTAGTGGCCGGAGTGGTTTGCTACTACGCTGTTGAAATGAAAAACAAACTGCAATGGGATGATGCGCTGGATGTTTGGGGAGTTCACGGAGTGGGAGGTTTCCTCGGCATCGTCATGCTGGGAATCTTCGCCAGCAAGGCCTATAACCCCGAGGGTGCGAATGGATTGCTCAATGGCGATCCAGTATTCTTGCTAAAACAAGTCGTTGCCGTGACGTTCTCCTCGGTCTGGGCGTTCGTTTTCACCTACGCGATGCTTCGGATCATAGACATGTTCACGACGGTGAAGGTCAGCGAGATGACGGAGGAGATTGGCTTGGACGAATCCATCCACGGCGAGCACGCTTACGAGGATGTTTTCGCCAGCGACGGTTTGGCGCATGTGGTGAACCAAGCACATGCGGAAGTACTCGCTAGCCGGAAGTGACAAAACGGGTTCCGGATGACGATTGGTGAGTTGACGCAACAGGGCGTTTCAGGTCTTGTCCTCGACGCACTCTAGGACAGGACCGTGTTTCGCGAAGCTCCGGGTTGGCTCTCCGACCGGGCTATAATCCTACATGGCGAGTCTGCGCCAACAGATTGCAACTACCGCCCTTACGCTCACCAAATTCCGCGAGCTGATGCGGCGGATTCAGGAAAACCGTCCCCAGGACGACCTCGCCATTGTCAAAAAAGCTTACGACTATTCTCTGAAGCACCATGAAGGCCAGATGCGCGCCTCGGGTGAGCCTTATCTCGTGCATCCGCTGGAAGTCGCGCTGGTGCTGGCCGAGATGAAGATGGACCCAGTGGCGATTGCAGCCGGGCTGCTACACGACTCGGTTGAGGATACGTCAGTCACGATCGTCGACATCGGCAAAGAATTTGGCGAGCAGGTCGCGCACATTGTCGAGGGCGTTACCAAGATCAGCAAAATTGATTTTGCTACACGCGAAGAAGCCCAAGCGGAAAACCTGCGCAAGATGATGCTGGCGATGGTCGATGATATTCGCGTGGTGCTCATCAAGCTCGCCGACCGCCTGCACAACATGCGCACGCTCGAACATTTGCAGCCGGAGCGCCAGCGCAAGATCGCCGAAGAAACGCTTGAAATCTACGCTCCCATCGCGCATCGGCTGGGTATGGGCAAGATTCGCGGCGAGCTCGAAGACCTCGGATTCCGTTTTCTCGATCACAACAGCTATGAGCAGGTGGAAAAAGCTGTCAACGCGCGCCGCAAACAAGGCGAGGCTTTTCTCGAGAAGATGCAAGGCATCCTGGGCGACAAGTTGAAGGAAGCTGGCATTCAGGCCAAAGTAGAGAGCCGGATCAAGCGCCTGTACAGCATTCACAAGAAACTGCAGCGTCAGCGGATCGGGGTCGATCAGGTTTACGATCTGTTCGCAATGCGGGTGATAACACGGTCTCTGCAGGACTGCTACGCCGTGCTTGGAATCATCCACAACATATGGCGGCCGGTGCCGGGGCGAATTAAAGACTTCATCGCGATGCCGCGTCCGAATTTTTATCAGTCATTGCACACGTCCGTGATTACCGAAGAAGGAACGCCCTTCGAAATCCAGATTCGCACCGAAGAGATGCACAAGATGGCGGAGGAAGGCATTGCGGCGCACTGGAAATATAAAGACGGTCCGGTTTCTGCGCAAGATGAGCAGCGGCTGGCCTGGTTGCGGCAGGTGGTGGAATGGCAGCGCGACGTCAGCGATCCGAATGAATTCTTGTCGGCGCTGAAGGTCGACCTCTATCCCGAAGAAGTCTATACATTCACGCCGAAAGGCAAAGTCGTTGTGCTGCCACGCGACGCCACGCCGATCGATTTCGCTTACACGATTCATACCGAAGTCGGCCATACTTGCGTCGGAGCCAAAGTGAACGGACGCATGGTGCCTCTGCGCCACAAGCTGCACTCCGGCGACATCGTCGAAATCATCACGCAAGCCGGTCACAAGCCCAGCCGCGACTGGCTCGGCCTGGTAAAATCGTCGCGCTCGCGCAACAAGATCAAGCACTGGCTCAACGTTCATCAGCGCGAGCGATCGATTGAAATCGGCCGCAAGGTCATAGAGAAAGAGGCGCGCAAGTATCGCATCGCGTTGAAAGACATCAAGGACGATGAGCTGCTAAAAGTGGCCTCCGCCTACGGATTAGGAAAGGTCGATGACCTGATGTCCGGCATCGGCTACGGAAAATATTCCGCGCGGCAAGTGCTGGCGCGCCTATTGCCGGCAGGAGCAACGCCTTCGATGGCGGGCGATATCGAGGCCGAGGGACTATCCAATCAGCCCGGCGCAATTGCCAGCGTGGTGCGCCGTGTCTTCGGCGACCACAACGCTATCATGGTCAAAGGCCAGGGCGACATGCTGGTTTACCGCGCGCGCTGTTGCAACCCAATTCGCGGAGAAAGCATCGTCGGCTACATCACGCGCGGCAAGGGCGTTGCGGTGCACTCGCTGAACTGTCCCAATGTCACGAACCTCATGTACGAACCCGAGCGCCGCATCGATGTCGAGTGGGCGCGTGACGACAGCACCCCGACCGCTTATCCCGTCAAGCTCACGGTCTACTGCGACGACCGCTTCGGCATGTTGAAAAACATCACCAGCGTGATCGGCGACGCACAAAGCAACATCCGCAACATCGGCGCGCATACCGCGAACAGTCAGGCCAGCGTGGAGATTGTTTTGGACATCTCCGATCTCAAACACCTTGAGCAGATTATGGCTGGGCTAAGGAAGATTCCGGGGGTGCATGAAGTACAGAGATTGCAGAAAATCTAAGGGAATGGTGCGCCCGGAGAGACTCGAAGTCCCAACCTGCTCCAAAGGCACCCCAGATCGCAGAGGTGTAAAACAGCGGAATCATGGACGACGGTGTTCCGGAAAACGAGCAGAGGTGGGACGCGCTAGCCACGGCGCAAGGGTATTGGTGTGAACGATGCGGATGTGTGGTCCCGTTCTCCGAAAGGAAGCTCTATTTCGAGCGTAAACTTTGCGGGTGGTGCGCACACATGGTGGACAAGGATGACTAGCTATTATCGCCCCTTGGCTGGACTGGCAGTCCGTCCAGGAACTTGATAATGTGGGGGCAACACCCCTATTGCAACGCCAGCTTCGGCGAGTGGCGTAATGGTTGAAGCTAAGTCTGTTCTGACTGTGACTCCAAGATTGTTGGCCTGACTCTCATAGCCGTTCAGTCTTAGCTGACATTCAAATCTTGTGAGCGCTTCATACATTCTGCCACCCTGAATGGAGTCGCCCCTGCTATCCGAAGATGCAAAGTAGAATCCTTGCCAATAACCCCATGCTTCATAGAAGGCGCTGCGAAGCTCATTGAGTTTACGGTTCTCGGCCTCTTCACGAAACTGTCTGTCCCGTTGTTTCCTGTCTTCTCGGTTTTCGAGCCATAAGAGAAATGTAGCTAGCCCATAGACTGCCGTAGATTGCGGTCACGAGGATTGCGATTTCAGTGGTCACGCTGTCCTCGCCATAATGATTCCTCAGGCCGGATAACGTGCGGCAAAGTCGCGCACGCCTTGGAGCGTCAATGCAACTTGCTCTTGGGTGTATTCCGTATAGTGTCCGTGGGCTGCCTTGTTGCGCAGATCGAGCCATGCGGTAACGTTTTTCTGGTCGAGCTTCGAGTAGGCTCCCGCCGCGGTCAGCTCGGAGTTGAGAGTGTCAGCTTTCTTAGGCGTCCCATCGGGCTTCGTTGCTGCTATGCCTTGTTTGTTGCAGAGTTTTCGCAAATGCTCTTCAAGAACAGAGCCTACGATTACTGCCGATGGATCTTTGTAGTTTTGCTCGAGGAGATACGCCGCCATCTCAAGGAAATCGGCAAAGACGTCAGCGTGAACCAGCTCGACGACCGATTGCAGATAGCCGCATTCATAATCGCTTCTGAGTGCTAGAAGCATCCCGCGAGCTGGCTCTAGTGACGTTATCAACCCTAGCGCCCCGCTCGTTAGATAACGTTCGTACCCTTCCACGTTGCTGGCATAGACGCTACCGAGAGGTGCCAATCTGCGGATGGCGGACAATATTAAACTGAGGGACGTGCTCAGCTGCAACTCGTCGGTAATCTTTAGCGAAGTGGGGCATCGAGCCAGAACGTCATCAATCTGTCTGAGAACGGTTGTTCGATCTAACGGCATGGCGCGGATTCTACCACCTCCCCACAGTCAAGCAATGGTAAAATCCCGCCGTGCGGGAGGTCCGAAATGAAAGTGTTTCTGGGATGGTCGGGCGAAACGAGCCACAAGGTAGCCGCCGCACTTCACGGATGGCTTCCGAAAGTCATTCAATCTGTGAAGCCCTACATTTCCTCAGAGGACGTTGCCAAAGGAGCGCGATGGGCAAGCGAGATAGCCAAGGAACTTCAGGCTTCCAACTACGGCATTATCTGCATCACGCGCGACAATCTCACATCTACGTGGATACATTTTGAGGCAGGAGCACTGTCGAGGGAAATCGAGAAAGCTCGCGTCACTCCTTTCTTGTTCAACCTGAAGCAGTCAGACATTCAGGGTCCGTTCCAGCAGTTTCAGTCGGTCGTGAATGAGAAAGACGATGTAGCGAAGATGCTGAAAAGCATTAACGACGTGCAAGACCTAGACCAGAGATTGGATGTCAACACTTTGAAAGAAGCATTCAAAATGTGGTGGCCTGAGCTGGATGAAGCGTTTGCTCGGATTGCGAGGGACGAAGCCGACACACCCGTCCCTCAAAGACGACCCGAACGGGACATTCTTGAAGAGTTATTGACGCTAACACAGGCAGCACTGCGAGGCGAGGAAACTACTCGTGAGATCGTGATAGATCATCTAACGGAAGTAAGGAAGGAGATAGACGCGGTTTTGAAGCGCACCACTATGCTCGGCTTTCAACTCCCGCCGAGTTTAGTGAATCTTTCCGCTCTTTCGGGGTCTGATAGCTCTCAGTGGTACGGGGACCTACTGGCGGCCCGTCTCGCCCCAGCGGATCGGCTGGCTGGGCCCCAGGAAGTCGTTCGACTGGTTCCGCCACAGGAAAAAGAACAAGAGAAAAGCGGCGATAGTCAGATAAAAACATCGCCGGCGGCGAAAGGGAGAACAAAATAACCTGTCACGCTTTTCGCTTCGTCACCAACAATGGTGCGCCCGGAGAGACTCGAACTCCCAACCCTCTGCTCCGAAGGCAGATGCTCTATCCAGTTGAGCTACGGGCGCACGAACAACATTTTACGGCAAAGGTGGCGTCATGTCTTAGTTCGGGAGTGGCAGTCGGAACACAATGCCGGAAGATCCTGGCTGTTCCGCCTCGCTTCGCTGGGCGGGACGGCCGAAGGTTGCCGTCGCCACATGGACCTCACTCCATTTCAAAACTCAGATAAGACGAGCCCGTCGCTGCGCTCCACCTGTAGCGCCACACTTTCTCCCGTCTTCAGACTTTGCACCGTTGCGCGCAGATCGTCCATCGATTGGATTGGCGTGCGATTCAGCGAATGGATTACATCGCCGGTCTGCAAGCCTGTATCAGGAGTAATCAGATCGGCAGCGCGGCCGAGCACGACTACCCCTCCGGGAATGCGCAGCGTGCCAACCTGGCTTTGTAGATCGCTGGTGATATCAGTGGCGAGAATGCCCAGCCGCGGAACGAGGCTCTTTTCCGGATTGGCGGCGTCGAAGAGTTGATCCATGACGTCGCGCTGCTCGATCGCGGGCACGTAAAGAGTTTTCTTCTCCTCGCCGCGCAGGATCTCCAGTTTCAACACGTGATCGAGGCGGTGCAAATAAAGAGCGGAGGAAAGTTGAGGAAGAGTTTCAATGCGGCGGTCATCGGCGGTGAGCACGATATCTTGAATTTTCACTCCAGCAGCAGCTGCGGGGCCGTCGGGCTTGACGTCGGCAATAATTACGCCAAAGCGTTGCGAGAGATTCAGCCCTTCGGCGAGCGCGGGGGTGATTTCCTGCGCTGCCGCACCAATCTCCACCTTGTGGACGTGGCCGTATTTCCGCAGACTGTGGTAGACGAAATCCACGATGCGCGCGGGAATGGCGAAGCCCAATCCCTCGCTGCCGCCGCCTTCGGAGAGAATGAAGGTGTTGATGCCCACCACGAAGCCGTTCATATCGACGAGCGGTCCACCGCTGTTGCCGGGATTGATGGGCGCGTCGGTCTGAACATAGGTCATCGCTTTTTCCGGATCGGGTTGGCGTGCGACCGCACTGATTACGCCCATGGTTACGGAATTCTGCAATCCCTCCGGGCTGCCGATCGCGAACACCAGTTGGCCGACGCGCGCGCGCTGTTGCATCAGCGGCAAGGTCGGCAGATCCGTCTCGTCAATCTTCAGCAGCGCAAGATCGGTATCCTTGTGGACGCCTATCAGCTTCGCTTCGAGAATGTGCCGCTTGCCGGCGGGCACAGGGCGTCCATTATCCCCGGGCAGCGGTAGAGCGACGCGAATGCGTTGCGCACCCTCGACCACGTGCTCGTTCGTCATGATGTAACCTTCGGGGTCGAGGATTACGCCTGAGCCGACCGCGTGCTGGCGCACAATGAGTGCGGTCTGGGAGCGATTTTCCTCGTGGATCGGTGCGTAACCAGTAACCAGAATCTGGACCACCGCGGGCGAAACCTTGGCAGCCAAGCCTTCCAACGCGTTATTGAGGTAGACGAGAGAGGCCTGCGCTTCGGCCGACTCGTCCGGCTTTGGCTGGGGGTTCTCGGCGGAGGCTCCCCGTTGAAGCTTCGCGGCCGGAGTTGGGTTGGCTGGTTTTTGATCGGGGGATTGTTGCGACAGCAAGCTAATTGTAGCGGCCAGAAGGAAAGCAGCTGTTCGAATGAGAAAAATGCAACGACGACGGGTAAGGTTAGGGCCAAATAAGAATAACGCGGACATGAGGGTGCTCCTGAACAAAGCCAGTCTCTTATCAGACGGTAGCATGGTTCCTGTGGTTGCAGGTTAATCCGCTGATTTGGCCCGGGAGTCCCGGCAAGGGGGCTAGAACCAATCCGGAAAGATCAACTCAACCAGGCCCGGAGCCCAGTAGGAATAGAACTCATCATCGCAGATTTTGTATTCGCCATATTTCTGGCGGGCATAGTCTCCCCAATGAGGTTGGGTAGCGTCGATGTCGGTAAATCCGTATTGGCGAGCCAGGTTCCAGGAACTGAAGACCCGGCCGGTTTTTTCCATGACTTTTGGATCGGTGGCCAATGCCACTACTGCGCGGCCTATGTAGCGCGGAGATTCGGAGACCATAAAGTCGCTGGGCGCATCGTTCTGGTCTTTACTGTTTTGGCCCGGATCGCTCCTCTTTCCTACGTCCTTCCAGTTCGCCTCAGTGACTCCGAAATGCTCGAGCACTCGCTCGGAGCGCAGGAACCCGGGCGTGAGCGCCACGGCGGCGATGTTGCGTTTGCGGAGCTCTCGAGACATGGCGAAGGCGAGCCGTATCACGGAAATTTTCACCAGGTCATAAAACAGGTGGCCACGATAGTAGAAAGCATCGCCGTCGGTGATTTCGAAAATGATGCGCGGACAACCGTCCTGCCGTTTTCCTTCCAGCATCAACGGGGCGGCATAATGGGAGGTGATGATATGCGAATGAACGGCTTGCTTGAGCATTTGCAGACCGTCTTCCAGCTTGAGTTCCCAGAAGCGTTTGCTCCAGTCGGTGAGCGCATCTCCGCCCCAGACATCGTTGACGAGAATGTCGAGCGACCTGTGCTTGCGCTTGATCGCCGCTACCAGCTTTCTTACATCGGACGGTTCAGTGTGGTCCACCCGGACAGCAATACCCTGACCTCCGGCCGCCGTAACCAACTCGGCAGTTTCCTCGATGGTTTCGGAGCGGCCGGGCTTCGAAGGTCGTCTCTTCGGGTTCGTTCGCTGGGAGTTCGTTCGCTGGGAGTTCGTTTGCTGGAAACTTTTTCTTGAACTGCGGCCGGTGCAATAAACGGTTGCACCTGCCTCGCCCAAGGCAATGGCGATGCCTCGTCCAGCGCCGCGTGTGGCTCCGGCTACGAGAGCGACCCTTTCCTGCAACTTTTTGCCCGGTGTTGGGTTGGGACTCTTCGTGCTCACTTTTCGGCGCCTCTCTTTTTGCTTGCCGGCGGCGATAATATCAAATAGTTGGCTGGCAAGGGTCTGAGGAGGTTCAGAATGTCTTCGAGCAGCGCAAGTTCTTCCGATTTCCGCGCGCGCCCGCGAAGATGGTTTTTCGCCGGCACGGGTCTGTTTCTTCTGATGGGCTTGGCTCTGGCGATGATGTTGGATGCGTGTAGCGGCAGCTCGCCGGCAGCTTCGACCACCCAGCCTACGCAGCCGACGCAACCCACACAGCCGGGCGGCAGCAGCGGCCCCAGCGTAATGGCGGGTAGCATCATAACATGCACGAGCGATTTTTACTCGAGTTCGACCACCCCGGCGGTGTGCCAAACAGCCACCGTCATTGGATGCCCCAACGCTGCCAACTTGAACGTCACCTATAGCTACGACGCTCCAGCATCTCCCAAGGGCACCATCGTTTTCCTATCCGGCGGCGCAGGAACTGTAGACGCGGGAGATGTCAATGCGGCCACTTACTATTTCAGCCAGGGCTATGAAGTCATTCAGGTCGAATGGGCCGACGATTGGGAGCTAACCACCATTCCGGCAGCGAACGGCGGAAGCGATACCACCACCTACACGGCGAACATTGAACTCGCGGCCTGCCGCAACGCTACGCTCTTGAGCTACATCTTCACCGGAGGCAATACCAAGCTTTACAGCAGCGGCGGGCGCTGCGCCCAAGGCAGCAGTGCGGGTTCTGCGGCGATCGCGTACGCGCTCACTTTTTACGGAGCGGGAAATTATCTCGACGCGGTTGAGCTGATCTCAGGTCCACCTCTAAGCGACATTGAGCAGGGCTGCGAAGTGCCCACCGCGCCGGAGTTAACCGTCTGTCCGACCGGCCAGTTTGGATGTCAGCTCGGCGGCTCATCGCCCTGGGTTCTTGGCCCGCAATACACCGGCGCGAAAACCGGTGTCCAGAGCTGGACGGGCGATCCCACCTGCGCCGCAGGCGCAACCACTTCGGCGGCCTCGAATCAAGCATGGTTGCAGCAGAGCATCGTAAACGATGGGACGAACAACCCGGTCTACAGCTACCCCAATACCTCCATGAGCGCGTGGCTCTGCCAAAGCGTCGCGAACAGCAACCTGTGCGTGGGAGGAACAAACACTGGGCAAGGAGGAACACCCCAGGATGACTGCCCGAACAACTCAACGTCGCAGGCGCAGATTTACTACGCCAAGCTAACCAGCGATCCGAGTAATCTGCCGAAAGCGCCCTATAACGTTTACGCGGTGCAAAATTGCAATGGCCCGGAAGGCGTCACCAGTACCAGCACCGCGGTTCCCGCTCTCAATAATCTCGACGGTATGGACGCGGTCGAGCAAGACATGGTGAACCGCTGTGTAAAACCATGATGTCCGCCGATTGGGACTGGCTGTTTCCCGAAGGGGGAACCTAACTGTTACCCTTAACTAAGCCGTTATCAGGCTTTTATCCCGCTCTCATCCGTGGTATAACCGCCCGTAAGCCGGAAAATGGCTGATTCCGCTTGCCAGGGAGCGTATCTTGATGGTATTGGCCTCATTTGCCGACAGAAGAAATGGAAGCCAGGAAAGAGGAGGGACTGTGTCTGAAGAAGCACGGACCGGGAAACGGTTTCCCTTGGAATTGCCCATCAAGTTGCACAGCAATGCCGCCAGCGGCGATGCGAAAGGAACGACCGGAAATTTGAGCGCGGCAGGAGTCTACATTCGTGCCGACGCGTCGCTCGAAGTAGGCTCGCCCGTGGAGTTTGAGATCACCCTGCCGCCCGACGTCACTGGAGGGCAGGAGAACGTAACCATTCAATGCAAGGGCCGCGTGGTGCGCACGGATCCGACTGGAGCCAGTGAAGAAGGGCGCGGCGTCGCCTGCGTGATTGATTCGTACGAGTTCGTTAGAAACTCTTAAGAAGTTTCACCTCAGGATTTCTGTAGAACGAATTTTTGGAGCGCCGACAAAAATGCTCAAACTGATTCTGGCCGATAATCAGGCAATCTTCCGCGCCGGCATCGCCAAAGTGCTGGCAGTCGAAGACGAGATGCGCATCGTTGCGCAAGCTCAAACGCCGGAGCAGATGTTCATGGCTCTGGATAAATTCCGCGCTGCCGTCTTAATCGTGGCGGCAGGTTTTCACAATGACTTTGCGGCGATCGTACAGGCAGCGGCTCGCGCCAAGACACGCGTAGTCGTCCTCGCCGATACGGGTGAGAGCGCACAGCGGCACATGGGCAACGGCGCGCACGGAGTAGTTTACCGCAATGTGACCAGCGCAGCTCTGGTGGATTGTGTCCGCAAAGTGGCTCGCGGCGAGACCTGGGTGCAGGATGTCGCCGTGCCCAGCGAACTCACCGAAAACGATATGGTCGGATTGCGCGTGCGCGACCGGCTCACGGCAAAAGAACTGCGCATCGTCGCTTTAATCGTGCAGGGTTATAAGAATAAGGAGATCGCCACGCAGCTAGGCACGACCGAGCAGGTGATCAAGAATTATCTGCGCAATGTGTATGACAAGATCGGGGTCTCCGACCGTCTCGAACTCGCGCTGTTCACTATTCATCACCGCATTCTGAACGAAGCCGCCGCCGCGACTACGGCAACTACGCCGCCGCAAGCACCGGCGGGAGTGATGCCGTAACTTCGCAGCGGCGCTGTGCGGCGCTACTCGATTCGAAAAGGCCGCCTGTCGCGGCCTTTCGTTTTTGTAGGAAGCATTTTCACGCATCGTCACCGAAGGGTGCGGCATCTAGCTCTCATGGAATTCCGAACGTTGGGACGCTCTGGTTTGAAAGTGCCCGTGCTGAGCTTTGGCACGGGAACCTTTGGTGGAGGCAACGAATTTTTCAAGGCGTGGGGAGACACGGACGTTAAAGAAGCCACGCGCCTGGTCGATGTCTGCCTCGAAGCCGGTGTCAATCTCCTCGACACTGCCGATGTTTATTCTGACGGCCTTTCTGAAACCATTCTCGGCAAAGCCATCGCCGGCCGCCGCAATGACGTTCTCATCTCAACCAAGGCTACCTTTCGCATGGGCGGCCACAACGGGCCGAACGATCTCGGGTCATCTCGCTATCATCTGATTAGTGCTTGCGAGGCCAGCCTGAAGCGGCTTGGCACCGATTACATCGACATCTACCATCTGCACGGCTTCGACGCGCTTACGCCGGTGGAAGAAGTTCTCAGTACGCTCAACACGCTTGTAACCAGCGGCAAGGTTCGCTACATCGCCTGCTCGAATTTTTCCGGATGGCACTTGATGAAATCGCTCGCCGTCTCCGATAAATTCGGGTGGGCGCGTTACGCCGGCCATCAGGTTTACTACTCACTCATTGGGCGCGAGTACGAATGGGAGTTGATGCCGCTCGCACTCGATCAAGGCGTGGGCGCGTTGGTCTGGAGCCCGCTTGGCTGGGGCCGATTGACGGGCAAAATCCGCCGCGGCAAAACTCTTCCCGCCGAAAGCCGCCTGCACAAAACCGCGCAGCTGGGTCCGCAAATGCCGGACGAATATTTGTACAAGGTGGTCGATGCGCTCGACGAAGTGGCCAAAGAAACCGGGAAGACCGTCCCGCAGGTGGCGCTGAATTGGCTTGTGCAGCGGCCGTCGATTTCGACGGTGATCTTCGGCGCTCGCAACGAAGAGCAGCTGCGGCAGAACCTTGCCGCAACCGGATGGAATCTGACTCTGGAACAGATTGCGAAGTTGGATGCGGCGAGCGACGTTACGCCGATTTATCCCTACTGGCATCAGCAGCAGTTCGCGGAACGGAATCCGCCGCCAGTTCCGCTTCCACCAAACCAGAAGTAAGTGAGGTAAGGCAAATTAAGTGAAGATCAGTGGTGCGCGCCGGCCTGCTCAAAGCACCGCGAATTCGCTTCCTGAAACGCTCTCTGCAAGAACGGATATTCGTTTTCCAGAATCGAGTCGAGCGCAGAATCGTCCCAGTTCAAAATCTCCAGGCTGCCCTCTTCCGTGGGCGAAAGATGAACGCCGAAGCGATCGAGCGCGCGCACGCTGACGATGTTCTCGCCCTCGTCGTAATCCATTTGTTTTACAGATTCTCGCGCGTTCTGTTCATCCGAGGCCAGTAGGATGACGCAGTTGCCATTAGTCAAGCGCAGGATGAACAGCATGGGACCTCCGTCTCGGCGAACATCGAACCCAAACCGAACTCGGTCCCCAGGAATCGGTATTGTAATGCTAGCACGAAAGAATTAGCGGCAAAGTGATTGGCGAGATTCTCCGTTGCGGAAAACCTCGCCGTGAACTCGTTAGCTTTGTCGCAGCATCGAGAGATTACGAAGTGATCTTCTCTCCCACCGCTTTCGCCTGGGTGAAGAGATAAAGATAATCCGGTCCGCCCGATTTAGAATCCGTTCCCGACATGTTGAAGCCCCCGAAGGGATGCGCGCCGACCATCGCCCCCGTGCACTTGCGGTTGATATAGAGATTACCCACATGGAAATCGCGGATCGCTCGGTCGATCTTGTCACGCGACTGCGTGTAGACGGAGCCTGTCAATCCGAACTCGGTGTCGTTGGCGATTTCAAGCGCGTGATCGAAGCCGCGCGCTTTGATCACCGCGAGCACCGGGCCGAAAATTTCCTCCTGCTCGAGCTTCGACCTGGCAGGGATGTCAGCGATCACGGTTGGGCGGATGTAATAGCCTTCTCCGGCTTCGGTGTCACGCTCGCCGCCCGTAATCAGCCGTCCGTCTTTTTTTCCCTGCTCGATGTAACCGAGAATCGTCTTCATCGAACCTTCGTTAATAACCGCTCCCATGTTGCTATTCTCGGCCGGATCGCCGACTGAAATCTTTTCCACACGCGCCTTCAGTTGCTGGAGGAAGTTGTCGTAAACGCGCTCATCCACAATCGCGCGCGAGCACGCCGAGCATTTCTGGCCCTGAAAACCGAAAGCCGCTTGCGCCACTCCTTCGACAGCCGCGTCGATATCGGCGTCGGCATCGACGATGATGGCGTCTTTGCCACCCATTTCGAGAATCGTGCGCTTGATCCAAACCTGACCGGCCGCCTGCGTTGCAGCAGTTTTGTTGATATTCAATCCTACTTCGCGCGAACCGGTGAAGGCGATGTAGCGCGTCCTCGGGTGAGACACGATCGCATCGCCGAAAGTTGCTCCCGAACCGGGACAGAAGTTCACCACGCCTTCCGGCATCCCAGCCTCTTCGAGCAGTTCGACAAACTTCGCCGCGATGGTTGGCGAATCGCTCGACGGCTTGAGAATTACGGTGTTCCCGCTGACGATCGAAGCCATCGTCATGCCGGCCATGATGGCGCAGGGGAAATTCCACGGCGGAATCACCGCGCCAACACCGAGCGGAATGTACATCAGCGAATCGCGTTCGCCCGGGAGTTGCACGGGGGCCTGCGTCTTGGCAAGGCGCAAAGCCTCGCGCGCGTAGAATTCGCAGAAGTCGATAGTTTCCGAAATATCGGCATCGGCTTCGCCCCAGTTCTTGCTGACTTCAAAAACCAGCCATGCCATAAAGTCCATCTTGCGCTCGCGCAGCAGGTCGCCGACGCGGAACAGCAGGCTGATACGCTGTTCCACCGAGGTGCAGCGCCACGTTTCAAAGGCTTTCAGCGCGGCGTTTATCGCGGGCTCGACGTGCTCTTTGCCCGCTTTCTGATGGACGCCCACGACCTGCGAGGGCCGCGAGGGATTCAGAGACTTGATCTTCTCGTTCGTCTTGACCCGCTGTCCGCCGATGATGAGGTCATACTCGCGGCCAAGTTGCCCGCGAACGCGCTCGATGGCGGCGCGCATCTTGCGCGCATTTTCTTCGTAGCGAAAATCGTAGAAGGGTTCGTTGACGAACGGGCCTTGACGGGATGACGTGCGCGGCCGGACGGGGAGTTCAGCGATTGCCATGGGGGAATCCTTTCGAAAAATACGAGGCTAGGTATTAAGGCTAACTGGATATTTTACACCGCCGCGAGCCGATAAAACGGTCCTGTAGCCACGGGGCAGGCGCGCTAATTTTCATCTACCGCCCGTAGCGTCCCACAAGTTCCGCCTGCGCGAGAATATGCCCCTTCATCGCGCGTTCGAGATCAGTTTTGCTCGCTCCCGCTTTTAGATCGAGGTGGGCATCGAGCGCGTAGAGCTTGAAAAAGTAACGATGCGGCTTGCCTGGCGGAGGACATGGGCCGCCGTAGCCGATCTTGCGAAAATCGTTGCGCCCCTGCAGCGCGCCGCTCGAAAGCTGTTCCTGTTTCTCCACTCCCTCGGGCAACTCTTTCGTATTCCCCGGAAGGCTGTACAAAACCCAGTGCACCCAGGTGCCTACCGGGGCATCTGGATCGTCCATGATCAGCGCGAAAGTTTTGGTGCCTGAGGGAGCGCCGTCCCAGCTTAACTGCGGAGAAACATCCGAAGCGTCGCAGGTGAACTTCTTCGGGATTATCTGGCTGGCGGCAAACGCCGTGGATGAAAGTTGAAAAGACATGGGACCTCCATTCATCTGGGCGGAAACTCCAGAGCCGCAAAGAAACGTGATCGAAATGGCTACAGCAAGGCAAGTATCCGACAACGAAACTCTGACGCATTCTCGGGGCCGCTTCACGCACGGATTGTGGGCTGATGTTGAAAATGGCATGTGCACAGTCTAGCGGCTCAATCATCAAAATCACAGCCTTCGCACATTGCAACGCGGATTTCGAGCCAAGGAGGTTCCTTGTGAACCTGTGTGACCTGTGTGTTTATTTCCTTCGGTCTCAATCGTCCTGTGCTGCGGGCCGAAATCCGCAATCGTATTCCAGGTGGTAGACTCAAAGGTTTTCATTGGGGATCGATCTATGCCGATTCAGAAGGTTGGCGTAATTGGCGCGGGCACTATGGGCAACGGCATCGCCCACGTCTTCGCCCGCAGCGGTTTTTCTGTAGTTTTGTGCGACCTGGAGCAGCGCTTTCTCGATCGCGGCCTGACTGCCATTACGAAGAACCTGGAGCGCGAGGTCGCGAAGGAAAAAATTACCCCGGAAGATAAAGACCGCGCGCTAAAGAACATCCAGCCGGTGACCGACCGCGCAAAGCTAGCGGACTGCGATTTCATCGTGGAGGCGGCTACTGAAAAATTTGAAATCAAGGCAGAAATTTTTCGCGATCTCGACCGGCTGATGAAGCCGGAAATAATTCTAGCTTCGAACACTTCCTCGATCTCGATCACCAAGCTGGCTGCGGTTACCAAACGCCCGGAGAAGGTCATTGGCATGCATTTCTTCAATCCCGTGCCGGTGATGAAGCTGGTCGAAGTCATTCGCGGCCTCGCCACGTCGCAAGAAACATTCGACGCCGTGCATGAACTTGCGATCAAGCTCGAGAAAACGCAGGTGGAAGTCAACGACGCGCCAGGATTCGTCTCGAACCGGGTGCTCATGCCGTTGATCAACGAAGCGATTTACACCGTGATGGAAGGCGTGGCCACTCCGGAAGCCGTCGATGAAGTTTTCAAGCTGGGAATGGCGCATCCCATGGGACCGCTTACGCTCGCCGATTTCATTGGTCTCGATGTTTGCCTCGATATCATGCGCGTGATGCAGGAAGGCTTGGGCGATCCCAAGTACCGGCCTTGTCCGCTGCTGATCAAGATGGTGGATGCGGGCTGGCTGGGAAGAAAAAGCGGGCGAGGGTTTTACAAATATTGAAGGGCTTCTAACGACGGAGTCACGGAGAAATCTGAATTCATTGTTTTCTCTGTGCCTCCGTGTCTCCGTGGTTGAATTATGGTTCAGATGGAATCCTCCGAACAGCCTTCCGCTTCGCGCGATGCGTCGTTTTACGTGCTCGCCGCTCTCGCGGGCATCGGCGCCGGATATGCGGACGTGATCGTTGACGACCTACTCTTCACTGCTCTATTGGTTTTGGCTGCCTGCATGTTGCTTGGCATACTTCGCCCGCGCTGGCCCTGGCGCTGGGTCATGGCGGTAGTGATCTTCATCCCGCTGGCCGAACTGGCAGCGTATCTCGTTATGCGGGTCAAGCCTACGAATGGTCAAGTCTATGGTTCGTTCCTGACGGCGCTGCCGGGAACTGCGGGGGCCTACGGAGGCGCGGTGGTGCGCCGGGTAATCGAGAATCTGCGACAGGGCAAGTAAGGATTCATCGTCTGTCCTCTTAGCGCGAGTGTGGACTGAAGACGGCTTCGACCGCAACGCCTGCCAAATACCAGGAATCTCCCCCATATAGCACAAGGCTTCCTCCTAAAGTATCGGCTAACCAAAAAGTAACTCCCAATTCCACAGCCCACTCGCGTATGCTGCGGAAGATGAGTGTAAGCGTTTCCATGCTGGCCAGCGGCAGCCAGGGAAATTGCGCTTTTGTGGCCAGCACGCGTACCAGAATTCTGGTCGATGCCGGCATCTCCTGCCGCGAGATTTTCAAGCGCCTGCGCTTGCTGGGCGAGGACCCGCACTCCATCGCGGCGGTTCTTATAACCCACGAGCACTCGGACCACGTATACGGGTTGCTGACCCTGGCGAAAAAACTGCGTGTGCCGATCTTCCTCACCGCGGCCACCCATGCCGCATGGTCCCGCGCGCTACGCTATGAGAAGGGCCAGCGGCCGCAACTTGAAAAACTCGAAAAGTTCGAATCTGGCCATCGCTTTCAGATTGGTGATATCGAGATCAAGCCCTTTACGATTCCTCACGATGCAGCCGATCCTGTCGGCTTCGCCTTCCGCGTGGAGGGCATCAAGATCAGCCTGGCAACCGATCTTGGCTATGTGCCGGTGAATGTACGCGACCACCTGCGGGGCTCGGATATCTTGATCATGGAATCGAACCACGACGTCGAAATGCTGCGCGGCGGGCCTTATCCCTGGGTGGTAAAACAGCGCGTAGCCAGCAACGTGGGGCACCTTTCAAACGCGAAACTCGCGGATTTCTTCAGCGGCGATTATGATAATAATGCAGCATTTGTGGTGCTGGCGCATCTCTCTGAGCAGAATAATCATCCGGAAATCGCGCGCAGAGAGGCGGAAAGGGCGCTGGCGCAGCGCGGCGGCTTGTTCAACAACCGCGTGCTGGTGGCAACGCAGTCGGAAGCGATGCCGCCCATTCAGCTGTAACCATTTATGAGTCAGCAGTGCGTTGATCCAATCGTTGGCAAAATTCTGGCGGGCTGGCGATACGACATTTCCGGCCTTGCTCCCGAGATGCGTGGCGACTACGAACAGCATTTTGCCGCCTGCGAGCGCTGCCGCAGCCGCCAGCGCCTCAATCGCACCATTGACGTTGGCCTCATCGCCTTGGCCTCGGTTTCGGGCGGAGTTTTTCTCCTGGCTTTCGGGGTGATCCGCCATTTTGGACCGCGGCACGCGTTTTGGCTTGAGATCGCAGCGCTGGTGGGCTTTGCCCTCTCGGCGCTGATCTGGCTGATCGTGGCCGTCGCCACTCCTGCACCGGTCACGGTGCTCGATGCCGCGATGGAAGGCGCGCGCCGCGTGCATGATCGCCTGCCGCCGGAGATTCGCGAGCGGTTGCCGGAAGAAATTCGGCTGAAGATTACGGGAACGTAGAGGATTGTTGTGCATCGGTTGGTTGCGGGGACGGTTGTAGTAACAATCCTGGCGGCATTGCTTGCCGGCCACGCTGCTGCCTTGTGCCTGATGTCTTCGCCCGCGCCGTCGGCGATGCCGCCGTGCCATCATCGGCTTCCAACTTCTCCGCATCCTGCGGATCATCAATGCTGCGTGGCGCGCGCTCCCGCCGCGCTGCCAATGAGTGTTTTCCCGGTGGCAGCCGTGTTCCACTCTACTCACATCGATGCGACCGTTGTTGACGTTCTGATTAGTAAGACAAACATTCTCTCGTCTGAAATCAGTCTTCCCTTTGGCCCTCCTGCCGCGGTAGCTCTCAGAATCTAGCCAGCGCGTCTCCCGTTCCGAACGCACCCTTCCGGTACTTAAGCATCTGCATTTCCGCTGAATAAGGAGACCGTTGTGGCTAGAGTCGCTTTCTATTCACTTCTATTTTGCTCGTTTTTTCTCGCGGTCTTTTCATCCTTTGCTGGAGCCCAAAACGATTCCATGCCCGGCATGAATATGCCCATGGAAGCCCACGAGAGTTTGCAACTTCCCTCCCCGCACGACGGCTCCGGCACGGCCTGGGAACCAGCCTCCGTCCCCCAGCACATGTGGATGCTGATGCACGGTGGATGGGAGTTCATGGCGCATGGCGTTATTTTTGCCGACTATAACCAGCAAGGCGGACCGCGCGGCGAGGGCAAAGCCGAGTCCGTGAACTGGGGCATGCTGATGGAACAGCACAAGCTCGGACACGGGACGATTCTGTTCCGGCAGATGTTTTCGGCCGAGTCGTTAACGTCGCCGCATCCCGGCTTTCCGGAGCTGTTTCAGACCGGGGAAACCTATCACGGCCAGCCCCTGGTCGATCATCAGCATCCGCACAACGTCTTCGCGGAACTCTCGGCGTATTACGCGCTGCCACTTTCCGAGAAAATCTCGTGGGAGTTATATGGCGGACCTTCGGCCGAGCCGGCGCTTGGCCCGGTAGTCTATTTGCATCGCACCTCGGCGGCGGAGTTGCCGATGGCTCCCCTAAGCCATCACCTGCAGGATTCGACTCACACGAGTTTCGGTGTAGTCACGACAGGACTGACCATCGACCGCTTCAAGCTGGAAGGCTCAGCCTTCAACGGCCACGAGCCGAACGAAGAGCGCTGGAGCATTCAGCCGGCGGCGCTCGATTCGTGGTCGGTGCGCGGCGGCGTGGCTCCGACGAGCAACTTAACCGCGCAATATAGCATTGGCCACCTCGACCATCCGGAAGCGCTGGAGCCCTGGAATCAATATCGGGAAACCGCTTCAGTGGAATACAACCGGCCGCTGGCGTGGGGAAACTGGGCAAGTTCCATGATCTGGGGACGAGTGCACGAGATCGGCCTGGGCGCAAATCTCAACGGCTACCTGCTCGAATCGACGCTGAACTTTTTGCGCCGTAATTACGCCTTCACCCGCATGGAGCTCGTGGACAAGAACGAGCTGTTTCCGCAACTGCCCGGGCATCCGTCATATCGCATCGGCGCCTATACGTTTGGTGGCACCCGCGATCTAGTGCAGAACCATGCCTGGCAGTTAGGTCTCGGCGGGGACATCACTATTTACTCGAAGCCCGCTTCGATGGATGCGGCCTATGGCAACTTCCCGGTGTCATTCCAGCTCTTTCTTCGTGTGCGTCCGGCGCTGCCTATGGGATCACATCCTCATTAGCCGATCCCACGTCTAAAGTTATGTATAGTGCCGCGGATCCGGCTTACGCCTTGATGTGGCAGCTCGCCATGCCGCGCTTTTCCAGATACTGCTGGTGATAGTCCTCGGCCGGGAAGAAGGTTGGCGCGGGAACGATCTGGGTCGCGATCGGCTTCGAGTAGTGGTGCGCTTTTTCCAGCGCTTCTTTCGAGGCAATCGCCGCCGCCTGCTGCTCGGGCGAATGATAGAAGATCGCTGAGCGATACTGCGTTCCCCAGTCCGGCCCCTGCCGGTTGAGCTGCGTGGGATCGTGGTTCTCCCAGAAAACTTTCAGCAACTCTTCGTAGCGAACCTTGGCGGGATCGAACTCCACCTCAACCGCCTCGGCGTGGCCGGTCCGGTCGGTGCACACTTCTTTATAGGTTGGATTCTCCGTCTTTCCGCCAATGTAGCCGACGCGGGTCGAAATCACGCCCGGAATCTGCCGGAACGTCGCTTCCACTCCCCAAAAACATCCCGCTGCAAACGTAGCTTTTTGCATCTTAGAAATTGCTCCTTGTAGGCCGCGATTTGAAACGCCGCCGGGGCGGCATCGCGATGTTAACGTGCCCGTAATTGACTGTCACTATTAGATGATGAATCGGCCGGAAAGTCACGCTGCTCTGCAGATAGCCCTAGTGGGTAATTGACGCTCCAGCGGATTCAAGATAAAGTTCCTGCAAGGTTGTCGAGTCATCTCCCCCAGGAGAATCTGTGGTTCGAAAGTCCAGTCGCGTCCGAGGTGTGCAGAAACTTGCCATCTCGCTGTTCCTCGGCTTGGCAACGGCTCTCGCCGCACAAACTGCGTCCAGCTCATCCAGCTTCAGCCCGCAGCGCCGCCTCGGCTATACGGTGGGCGATCAGTGGGAGCCGGCCTTGACTGCCGATGGCCGCGGCCACATCTATGTTCTCTTTCCTCAGTATGGGCAGGTGAAAGACTGCCCGGCGTGCACCGCCCCCACGATCGCTTTGCAGGTGAGCAATGACAACGGAGCGACTTGGGAGGCGCCTCATGCGCTGGCAACCTCCTCGAGCGGCCAGTTTGATCCGCAAATTGAAGTCGATCCCGTGGACCGGCAGACGGTTTACGCCTCCTGGCTGCAGAATGACAAGCGTGACGTGGTCGTCGCCCGCTCACAGGATTTCGGGCGGAGCTGGTATTTCACAATCGCGGACCACTCACCGGAGGATGCCGACAAGCCGGTACTCACGGTCCATGGACCTGATATCTATGTTGGCTTCAACCACGACGAGCACTTCATGGTCGCGGCCTCGCACGATTACGCGCAAACTTTCAGTTCTGTCCTCATCAATCCGGGCACCGATCCCGGATGGTCTTTGGCAGGTGGCGCCACGGTAGATCCTACAGGCGCGGTATATTTTTCCTGGACGGCTTATGCGCGGCAAGCGAGCAGCCGCCCCGTGAGCCTTAATATAAGCCGCTCCACCGATGCGGGCCGCAACTGGACTACGCAACTGATGGACAGCTCCGGCGCGCCGCCGAACTGCTCGGAAGAAGGGTGTGAAGCCGGATTCCTTGGGGCGCAGATTACGCTGGCTTCCGATGCGGCTGGAACTTTATACGCGCTGTGGAATGCAGGCGTGGCCAGCGGCGGAGCCGAGCGCATTTACTTCTCGTCTTCGACCACGGGTGGCGCAAACTGGTCGGCGAAGACTGATGTTTCCAGCGCCGACGCCCAAACCGAACATTGCTTTCCCGCGTTAGCCGCTGGCGTTGCTGGCGATGTGCGCATCGCCTGGATGGACACGCGCAATCATAATGTGCAGAATCAGCCCCTGTGGAATGTCTTCCAGCGCAACTCCAGCAACGGCGGCGCGACGTGGTCGCCGGAAACGCAAATCTCCGGCTATGCGCGTGGCTACGATTACATTCAGCCTAGCGGCTTCAAATTTCCCTTCGGCGACTACTTCTCGATCGCCATCGACAACCTGGAAAACACGCACCTCGTGTGGGGCGCGGGGCGGAATTACAAGTCGCCGGGGTCGATCTGGTACAGCCGAGGAAGATAGCCGGCAGCCCCAGCTTAGACCACCGAACTGAAAGTCGCGACCTATCTTATACCCGCTCACCTATACAGCCAACAGCGTGGCTGTCGGTGACTTCAACCACGATGGCAACCTCGATGCTGCCATAGAGGGTAAGGGGCCGATCGTGACCGTGCTTCTGGGAAACGGGGAAGGCGGCTTTGGGAAGCCTCAGTACTACGATATTGAATCGGGATACGGGCAGATCGCGGTAGGAGAGTTCAATGGGAGCGGTGTGCTCGATCTAGCGGCGGCAGACTTTAGCCTCCCCGCCGCGGGCCTCGATGTCCTGACCGGCAACGGCAACGGGACGTTCCAGGCGGCCCGCTTTTATCCCGCCGGAGTCAACGTTCCGTCTTTAGCAATAGGAGATTTCAACGGCGATCATAAGCCCGACGTGGTGCTGCTGGACAACGGCCACGGGGCAATCACCCTGCTGAATACCGGCGTGGCAAGCTTCTCGCCAACCACGCCGCTCGTTTTCAAGAAACAAAATGTGGGCACGACCAGCGCTCCACAAAGCGTCACTCTGACCAACACCGGCAAAACGGCCCTCAAAATCTCTTCGATGAAGGCCAGCAGCCAATTCGGCGTAACCTCGAGCTGCGGAGAGAGCGTAGGGCCCGGGGCGAATTGCACCATCAGCGTCACGTTTTCGCCCGCATCGCAAGGCGCGAAATCGGGCACGGTCACCATTAATGACAGCGCATCATCGAAGCCGCAGGTGATTGAACTCTCGGGTACTGGGACTTAGCCGGAGCAACGCGCCGTCGGGCCTCAGACGGTCCCATGATAGTTTCCTCACTCCACAATCAAGCCCCCAACCAAATCCGCCAACCGCGTAATCCCGCGATCTCCGCACCAGCGCTTCAACTCATCCACAATCTTCTCCGTAGCGCACGGATCCCAATAGCTCGCGGTACCGATTTCAACCGCAGTCGCTCCCGCCAGCATGAACTCCACTACATCGGCGGCGCTCGAAATTCCGCCTATGCCGATCACAGGAATGCTCACCGCGTGTGCCGCGTCGTAAACCATGCGCAGCGCAATCGGCTTGATGGCCGGACCGGACAAGCCGGCAGTTACGTTGGCGATGCGCGGCTTGCGTGTGTCTGCATCGATCGCCATCGCGACAAAGGTATTAATCAGCGAGATCGCGTCGGCGCCGGCTTCTTGCGCAATGTGCGCCATCTGGGCGATGCTGGTGACGTTTGGCGAAAGCTTCACGATCAGCGGCCGCCGTGCCGCGCGCTTCGCGGTCGTCACCACTTCATCGAGCGAGCGGGGGTCGCAGCCGAACTGCAAACCGCCGTGCTGCGTGTTCGGACACGACACATTCAACTCATACGCGGCAATGCCTTCGCCATCGTTCAGAATCTCGATGGTCTTCTCGTAATCTTCGCGCGTGTAGCCGAAAACGTTGGCGAAAACCACAATGTTGTTGATCTGCCGCAGACGCGGCAGTTTCTCTTCCAGGAACGCCGCCGCGCCAATGTTCTGCAGTCCAATCGCATTCAACATGCCCGCCGCCGTCTCCCAGAGCCGCGGCGGAGGGTTGCCGATCATGGGCTCGCGCGAAAGCCCTTTGACCACGAACCCGCCGAGCTTATCGAGGTGAACCACGTCCTCGAACTCGACACCGTAACCAAAAGTTCCGCTGGCCGCAATGATGGGATTCTTGAGCGGAATCCCAGCCACGCTCACGCCGAGATCGAGCTTGCTTCCGTTTTCCGCAGGACTCACTGCGCCACCTTCTGGGCCGAAGTTCGGGCAAATGTCGGCACTGAAGAAAGCACGACAGCGGTCGTGAACTTCTTGGGCAGAAGCCGGCGGTGCGCGACGAAAACTGGGGGGATGAATCTCATCGCGAAGCTAGTTTACACACTGGATAGGATTCCGACCAAAGACTGAATCAAGCAACCAAACCCCGCGTGGGAAGTCTCTGTCCCGGGGGTGAATCGTACAGCAAAAGAGTCTAGGGACTTTCTTCTTCGGTTGACAGAGCAATATTAAACGCGAAATACTTTCGCCCTGTCGCTGCTCCGTTTCCTTTCGCTCCGCCGCAGGACGGGCGCGGCTTCTATTCATCCCAGGAGGACTCGTATGCCATTTGCCAGCCGCTTGCTGCGCACCGCTGTGCCCTTCTTATTGCTGATCGTGGTTCTGGTTCCGTTTGCTCTGGCCTCAGGACCTTATCAAATTGGTTCCGCAAACACCGTGACCGCAGATCCGACTGTCCCGCGGCCTTCTACCACGCCCTGCGTGGTCACGCTCTTCACCAACGCGGCCTTCTACGACTTCAACGTGGAAAACTTCTCCTACACGCCACCGGCAGATTGCCCGGGCCCTTGGGCCAAGGTTGTTCTGGAATCCGATATCAACTTAAATGCCGGCATTCAATACGACCGCACCGCCAACTATTGGCTTGGCCCGGTGAACATTTATTTCGGAACGACCGCGGAACCTTCGCCGAACGAAGGCCCATCCTGGCACGTGGAGAGTGACCTCACCGATTACAGTTCGATCTTTTACACGGCCCAATCAGGCCAGGCAGATATCGGCAATACTCTGTGCTGCGGCCTAACTTCGACCATCTACGCTTCAGCCACGTTGGAGTTTTATCCGCTGGCTCCGGGAGAAACGGCGCCGGTTACGGCCAACGTAGTGCTGCCACTCTCTGCCGGACCGCAAGGTGGAACGGTCGCTCTAAGTTCAGGCACGAGCACGCTCGCCGGCACCTTCACTATGCCCACGAACGTAGAGTCTGCCTATCTCGACGTTTATGCACAGGGCCAGTCGACGGATGAATTCTGGTACACCTGCGTGCCCAACAATGTGGCCACGGAACTCGAAAGCTGCACCAACACCGGCTTCCGCGAAACTGAGATCACGATCGACGACCAGCCGGCAGGCGTGGCTCCGATTTTCCCATGGATTTTCACCGGGGGCATCGATCCTTACCTGTGGTTTCCGATTCCCGGCATTCAGACTCTGAATTTCACTCCCTACCGCGTGAATCTCACGCCATTCGCCGGCCTGCTGAGCAATGGCCAGCCACACACGGTTTCCCTCAGCGTCTATAACGCCGACAATTACTTTTCGGCGACAGCGTCACTTTTGCTTTACCTGGATTCCGGCAGCACGCAGGTGACGGGCGCGGTCACGAAAAACACGCTAGCTGTGCCGAACCCGGGCGTCACGGAAAACCTCAACGTGCAGCCGACCTACATCAAAGGCACGGTGGACGTCAGCTCCAATCACAACTTCGTGATCTCGGGCTATGTGAACACATCGCACGGCAAGATCACCACCAAGGTCGCGCAGAACATAACCTTCGCTAATAATCAGTACTTCGATATCACAGGGACTAAGTACAGCCAGAACATCAGGCAAAGCACAATCATCGGATCGACCACGACTACCTCGCAGACGGGCGTTGCGAACATCGTCAACAGCCAGAACTACACCTTCCCGCTGACCGTCGACATCACTGACGATTTCCTCTCGAGCGGCAACATCAACCAAATCACCACCGCCGATCAGACGTATCAGCTCACTACCAGCACCACGCAGTCCGGCAAGATTCTGTACGACAGCACGCTGGTAAATGCCGGCCAGCACGCGGATACGCTGGAACTCAATTCCTCGTTCCAAATCATCGGCAACACCGGACAATCCGCGGCGCAGCAGTACGACTCGTACGATTCCACGGGCGCAGCGTATCTCTGCGACCTCTCTGCGGCGGCGAATGTGCTCACGGCGTTCAGTGCGGGGTGCGCGCCGTAGGGACGGTATTACAAAGGCAGGGAAGCAACTGGCCCCGTTCAGGCCCTGACTTGTACGAGCGAGTCTGAGCGTATTGGCTCGAACGAGTCTAGGATGTTGCGGGCATGTGCCAGGCACACTTCCCGTTCAGGGACAGGGGTCGTCACGCGAAGCGGATACTCGTCGTATGTTCGGCCTTCGAGGAGTCGTCCGTTTCTGGCTTTTCGCACTCCGCCCCACTGTTTGAAGAAGAATGGAACACGCCATTCGCAGCATTGATTTCGCACCGAGAGCACCCATTCTTTTTTCATCGTGCGTGCGCCAGGGCCGCTCTCACCGCCGACGATGGCCCAACTAATGCCAGATAGATTGAACGTACTCAAGTCCTCGAGCAGTGGCTCGATAGAGAGAAAACGGATCCTCGCAGGCGCTTTCTGCAAATCAGGAATTCGCGGCAATCCATACTTCCGATCTTCCACACTTACTCCCCACCAGATATGCTGCTGTTCAGCGGCAAAACGGAGCCGTCCGTTTAGTAGTTCCCTCAGTCTGGCGGATCTTTTCGTGAGGACTTGGAAGGTGTGCCAGTTCGCTTTGACCATCACCCGGCAAACCGCCTCGATGTGGTCGTCCGGAACGCCATCCTGGAAAAGATCGCTCATCGAGTTCACAAACACAAGCTTCGGCGAACGCCAATTGAATGGCTCCGTCAACTTTTCAGGGACCAAGCGTAGGTCGAATCCCTGCTCGTAGGGATGTCCTTTCACTCCACGGAATCGTTCCGCGAACGTTTCGGCGTAGCAATGCTTGCAGCCGGGACTGATCTTGGTGCAGCCTCGGACCGGGTTCCAGGTCGCGTCGGTCCATTCGATGTGGGAGTCCAGCGACATTAGTGCGCGCAGTCAATCTTTCTTGTTGATCAACCCTCTTCCCGCAACATGCACCTTGTACGACTCCGAAGCCAAGGCTCTATCGGGATTTGAAAATATTACTTCGCCGATCTTGACGAGCTGTTTCCGCGAAAGCGAGTGGCCGAAGCAAGCTGCAATCCGGGAATTGATGAATTCGCCGAAGCCCGGCATTGAGATCTTCTGCGGCGAAACCATCCTGCCGCAACCTGCGTGAACCCTTGTATTCATCCACCCACGGGGTGACGACGGCACTATCGGGGAGAATAGCATCGATCTCAATGCCTTCGTGTAAATAAACAGTCCTCGCTTGCTGAAGCCCGACGTCGCGTCCACGGCCCGGTAAATGTAGTCGAGGCTCTTCGGGTGGGAGCCAGCGGGCATTGACTCGGGTAGTCCCGCAAATATGAACAAGTGGTGCTCGCTCTGGGGCTGCTTTCGCTTTCCAAGCAGGAATAGCCTCCAGTTTTCCAGCGCAGACTCCACTGCGTTCGAAAACCGGGGATTCTCCCGTAACAGCCCATCTGCGACCTCGTTCACGAGAACACGCCAGTTCACTGAGACTAGAAAAAGAAGTAGCCAGTCGCCGTACTCAAGTCCTCTAAATCCATCGTTCTGCACGGCGTAGAAGGCCTTCTGCTTAAACTCGCCTTCCCAGACGGCAAACCGCCCCTCGCATTGGTCGCAAAGCAGCCGGGCCTTGACGAGGTCCTGTATCCGCACGTTCGGGCTGCCCGCCGCTCGCAGGTAGCCCGTGGCCGAGGTTTCCTTCAGGTATGCACCGAAGAAGGATGGCACTACGTGACTCAGCCGCAGATCCGACTCACTCAGGCAGAGAGCGCACCTACCGCGATCCGGCATATGAGATTCTACAGCGGTATATTCCCATGCTTCTTGGGAGGGTTCTTGTCCCGCTTCGTCTCCAGCATGGCCAGTGCCTGGATCAGCTTCTTGCGCGTCTCGTGGGGCTGGATGATGGCGTCGACAAACCCTCGGTCGGCGGCTACGTAGGGGCTGGCGAAGCGGTCGCGAAATTCTTCCACTCTGGCTTGGCGTACTTCTTGCCGCTCGTGGGCATCCTTGACTTGATCCAGTTCGCGCTTGTAGACGATATCCACCGCGCCTTCCGGACCCATCACTGCGATTTCGGCCGTAGGCCAGGCGTAGTTCACGTCCGTGCGGATGTGCTTGGACGCCATGACGCAATAGGCACCGCCGTAGGCCTTGCGCGTGATCACAGTGACCTTGGGCACGGTGGCCTCGGCGAAAGCGAAGAGCAGCTTTGCGCCGTGCTTGATGATGCCGCCGTACTCCTGCGCGGTGCCGGGAAGAAACCCGGGCACGTCTTCGAACGTGACCAGCGGAATATTGAAGCAATCACAGAAGCGCACAAATCTCGCACCCTTGATCGATGCGTTGATGTCGAGCGTACCCGCGAGCATCGCTGGCTGATTCGCGACGATTCCCACCGAGCGTCCGTCGAGACGCGCAAACCCCACAACGATATTCTTGGCGTAATGTTCCTGCACTTCGAAGAAATATCCGTCGTCCACTACGGCGTGGATCACGTCTTTCATGTCGTAGGGAAGGTTCGATTGCGCAGGCACGATCTTGTCGAGCGCGGCATCGGCGCGGTCGATTGGATCATGGCAGGGCTTGCGCGGCGGGTCTTCGAGGTTGTTCGAAGGCACGAAGCTCAACAGCTCGCGCACCATCGATAGGCACTCCGCATCGTCGTGTGCGAGAAAGTGGGCCACGCCAGAGGTCTCGTTGTGCGTCATCGCGCCGCCGAGTTGCTCTTTTGTGACTTCCTCATGCGTCACCGTTTTAATCACATCCGGCCCGGTGATAAACATGTACGAAGTTTTGTCGACCATGATGACAAAATCCGTGATCGCGGGCGAATACACCGCGCCGCCAGCGCACGGCCCCATGACGGCCGAAATCTGCGGCACCACTCCACTGTATAAAGTGTTGCGCAAAAAGATATCGGCATACCCGGCGAGCGACATCACGCCTTCCTGAATGCGGGCGCCGCCAGAGTCATTCAATCCAATCAAAGGCGCACCCATCTTCGCAGCCAGATCCATGATCTTGACGATCTTCCCGGCGTTCGTTTCCGAGAGCGATCCGCCGAAGACGGTGAAGTCCTGCGCGAAAACATACACGAGCCGCCCTTCGATGCGGCCATACCCTGTGATGAAGCCATCGCCATAAGGCTTCTGCTCGGCCATGCCGAAGTCGTTGCAGCGATGCGTGACCAGCTTGTCAGTCTCTTCGAACGTACCCTCGTCAAGCAGAAACTCGATGCGCTCCCGCGCCGACATTTTCCCTTCTTTATGCTGGCGCTCGCGGCGGGCTGCGCCTCCGCCTTCTTCCGCGAGCTGGTTGCGCTTTTTCAGTTCGGCAATTTTTTCTTCGATATTCATGACGGCAAGGATTATAGCGGGAGAGGAGTCAGCCGCGCGTGCGCTGGAATCGCTAGAGTCTAGCTCGCCCGTGTTAACACGTAAATGACCCAGGGAGCGATCCTGGTTTCGTTTACCCACGGATACGGTTCGTCGCCTGTGGCCAGCGGCTTAAGAACCTGTATCGCTATCAGACCTGACTCGCGATAAAGGGCTTGATACGAGGAGTCAGTGCAGAGGATGTCGTGAACCGGCCTGCGATCCTTGTGGTCGGTGACGATAATACGTACAACGTCGCCGCTGCAAGCCGCCGAATTTTCGGGAAAGTCTCTCGTCGTGAACGAAGCCCACTCGTGCATGTAGATCTCACGGGATGAAACTATGCTGACGATCGTTCCCTTCAGCTTCAACAGGTTCCCCAAATCGCGAAAGATTCTCGCCTTCGCATGTTGCGGAATGTTATCGAAAGTGAACGCGGAAAGCACGAGGTCGAACGAGCCGGCCTGTAGTCCGCTGAAATCGTCACCTGGGATGAGGCGGTAATCTCCTGAGGGATCCGCGGCGCGAGCGATCCGCAGCATCTCTTCAGAAGTGTCAACTCCGGTCACATCGAAGCCGAGCTTCTGCAAAAAGCGCGTGGAGCGCCCGGTTCCACAGCCGAAGTCGAGAGCCCTCGTGCCGGTTACATGCTCGGAAATGATCGTGGGAAGATCGCGATAGGCAAGGTAGTAGGTGTTGGCAAATTCGAGGGTCGCGTAGGCGTCGGAGCGGCTAACGTCCTCGTAGCAGTTGATGACATCTGGGCGGCTCTGGCTCACCCCTGAGTATAAGCTTGCGCAGGCTGACTAGACTGGGAAATTCGGACCGAAGTAGATAAGCGTGGAGCAATTGTCGAAGCTAGTCACAGTGAATTACAGAACCGCGCCAATTTCACCACGAAATGTTTCCGGCCGCGACCGCATGACATTTCGGCAAATCCACATTGCCAAGAGAACCAGCGTAGCAGAGGCCGAGAATGATGCTAAGCGACAAGGCCAGGCCGAGGAATAATCTCGATGCACTCAGCGCCGAGCCGCCAATTGCGACGTAAGCGTCCTGGCGCCCAGGCGTAACAATGGAAGCGGGTGAGGATGGTTCCAACCAACTGCGCACGATCGCCAGGCCGGTATCGCCAAGGATCAAAGGCCATTCCCCTGGCTCAGCCTCGGCGGCCAACTGCATCATCTCGGTCGCGAAACGTTGTCGGAAGGCGTACGGATAGAAATACAGCAGGAAACGGTAAACCAGCAGCAAGCCGCGCCGAATGTTCATGTGCCCTCCTCGCCCAGGCGGCCACCGGCGATGGCTACCACTTGCCGCAAGCGCCGGATTTCCACCCGCAGTGCCTGTTCGCCGCTTGCTGTGAGGTAATACTCGCGCCGGGTTTCGCCGCCTTTCAGCTTGCGCTCGCGCTCGCCGACCAGACCGCTGGCTAATAGACGATCCAAATTGGCATATAGCGTACCCGGGCCCAACTTAAATTCTCCTCCAGACTGTCGTTTCACGGCCTGCATGATGCCGTAACCGTGCAGATCGGACTCGGAGAGCGCCAGCAGAATCTGCAGCGCAGCTGGAGAGAGTGGCCGGTCTGCATTTTTTGCCCCCGTGTTTTTTGCCCCCTTGACTTTCATATCCATTATTGATATATCACATTTCGATATACGTGGCAATGCGCGACCGAACGGCAGCTGCTAAAAGGAGGATTCTACGATGAAACGAACCTGGCCGGCGCTCGCGACCATACTGCTTGTTTCCATTGCAACGACATTCGCTGCCGGACAACAAGGACAGGCGCAAAACCAACCCCCGACTCCGGCTCGCTCCCGCGCCGAAGAGACCCTGTACCGGTGGAATGAGATCGGCGACAAGCTCATCGCCATGGCGCAGGATTTTCCGGAAGACAAGTACGACTACAAGCTGCAAAAAGACGAACGAACCTTCGCCCAGAATCTTTTGCATGCCGCAGCGTTCGAGTTCTTGATGGTCCGCGCGGTTTCGGGGACAAACGTTGGGCCGGACTTTGGCTCGGGCGATAACCCGTCGCGCGAGGTTTTCAAGACGAAAGCTGATGTTGTGAAATTTGTGCAACAGGCAGTTGCAGAAGGCGCCCGCGTCATTGAGGAGCAAGGCGACGCCGGATTGGATAAGACGATAAAAATTCCGTGTGCAAACAAACTTGAGCGCGCCTCGTACCTGTGGACGTCCGGCATAGAGCACAGCGGAGAACACTACGGGCAGTGGGTGGTTTACTACCGCGCCAACAACATGGTGCCGCCAGATTCACGGCGGCAGTGAGACCCAAAAACAGTCTGAAGACGCGCAGAGAACAAATCATCTAAGGAGTAAAAGATATGCATGGAGTTAAGTCAGTGCGTGCCCACTATAGTCTTGCCGTCTGGCGCTTAACGGGAACTTTGATTTTCGTCCTCTCGTCAATGTGCGCTGTAACCCAGACAGACGCAATGCCTGCAAAAACCACGCCGCAATCTGCGGCTTCCGAACGCGATGGCCAACATGATTTCGACTTCGAGCTGGGCAGTTGGAAGATTCATCTCAAGCGCAGGTTGCATCCGCTCACAGGCTCGAATACCTGGATCGAGTTTGACGGCACTTCAGTGACGCGCAAGGTTTGGGATGGCCGCTCCCAGATCGAAGAGTTCGAGACCGACGGCGCGGGCGGGCACATCGAAGGTTTGACTTTGCGTTTGTACAATCCTCAGACGCATCAATGGAGTCTGTATTGGGCAAACAGCAAGAAAGGTACGCTGGAACCGCCTCAGATCGGCCAGTTCAAAGACGGCGTGGGCGAATTCTACGCGCAGGACACGTTAGACGGTAAGCAGATCTTCGTGCGATTTATCTGGTCGAAAACCGACTCGAAGATGCCTCATTTCGAGCAGTCATTTTCCGAAGACGGGGGAAAAACATGGGAGGTCAACTGGATTACGGATCAGACACGCGTAAACGACGGGACAGCTGCGAACGGGCCGGGACCGTGGAACTGACGCCTTCCTATTCGAAGTTCGATCCTACGATCTGATAGCGATACTTCTTGCCGTCCCAGAAAACCACCGACGAGGTCTGCTCGCCTTCGCCTTGCTCCTCCATGAAAACTCCGAGCACCGTCCTCTTCTTCAAGGCCAGCTTCTTAACCGCCAGAGATTTGAAGGGAAGATTGATCATCAGAAACTTCGGCTTAGGCTTATCGGAACGCCACGCTTCTGGGCCTACGCCGTGCACCACCAGCAGGCAAACGCCTTTGCGCTCGGGCTCATCGGAAGCGAACGCAGAAGTGATTTTGACATCACCGAATCCGAGAAAGCTGTCGTAGGGATCGATCACTCGAAATCCGTAGTCAGCCTGGTCGATCATCGGATTCTTGCAACGGGCGGCCACTACTAGATCGTCAATACCGTCGCCATCCAGGTCGCCGACGAACTGCGGCGGTCCTCCAAGCAGAGAACAATTTTCGCCAAACTCTTTGTGGATATATTCATCAGTGACGGCAGGCTTCGGCGATTTCGCCGGCGCTGGCGGCGGAGGCAACTGCTTCTTGGCGGCAAACGACGCTGATGAGGCGAATGCGATCAATAATAGGACCAAAGGGCGAATCGTTTGAGAGCGCAGCATGTCCTTACTGTAGCCGCTATTTTTTGGCTGAGGCTATAGACATTCGCGGCGGAAGGTAACCAAAGTACCGGTTACTTCCGGAAATGCTCCCAGCCGCGAGGCTCGAGTTCATAGCCGATGCCGGCTGGGTTGAAGATGAAAACCTTCCGGCTGCGCGTGATTCTCCCGATTTGGGTGATCGACACTCCCGCGATGTGGGCCGGAATACGCTGGTTCGGCCGCGCCGTGAACAGGAGTTCGTAATCCTCGCCTCCGTGCAAGGCCAATTTTAGATCGACCTCCCGCGACGGTTTGCCCACTCTGGCTCGCGGAATGGCTTGGGATTGCAACTCTGCACCAACGCCGCTTTCTTCGCAAATGTGAGCGAGATCGGTGGAGAGACCGTCGCTAGTATCGATCATCGCGGTGGCCAGATTTTTCTCTCGTACAATGCGGCCAAGTTCGAGGCGCGGCTCAGGAAAGAAATGCCGAGGATACTCGCGCGGGTTCAGCTTTCGCTTGGGCTTCGCTTGCATCGCCAGTATGGCTGCGGCCGAGCCCCCCAGTTCTCCGCTCACATAAATCAGATCGCCCGGCCTCGCTCCCGATCGCAATAACGCTTTACCTTTCGGAGCGCTGCCAACAACAATAATGTCCGCGAGGATTCCATCCGGCGACTCCGCAGTATCTCCCCCGGCTAGCCTCACACCATATCGTTCCGCCAAACCGATCAGGCTGCGCGCAAACCGCCCGACCCAACTTTGCGGCAGGTCGCGCGGCAGAGCCAACGAGAGAAAAGCTGCCACGGGCTCGCCGCCCATAGCCGCGATGTCGCTAAGACCCCGTGCCAGACAGCGATGCCCGACGGACTCTGCCGAATGCCAATCGCGCCGAAAGTGGATGCCCTCTAAGGTAAAGTCTGTAGTCACTAGCACGTCGGCGGTCTTCCCGCGCGGCAGCATTCGTAACACGGCGCAGTCGTCTCCAATTCCGGTCTGAATGGCTGGGTTCTTCGCAGTTCTCGCCGTGCGGCGAATCTGCGCGATGAGCTGTTTTTCGCCAATATTCACGGCAACTACTATAAGCGAGCTGGACGCGCCGGGATGGCATGTAGGGCGGTTTCATTTTTGTACAGTTTGCGCTTGGGTAATACGTCCCTGGATGACTTTTGATTACCCGCCTTAAGTAACGATTAATACGGTCGCATGCCGTTGACAGGGGGAATCCAGTTTGATACCGTTTACCTGTCATTCACAAAAACCCTTTGGCCGAGTCTAAGTTCTGCATTCTGTTGGCATTGGAGACAGGCAGCTTTTGCGGCGGTTTTTCGGTGGTTCTCGGTCATGGGTTCCGGTACGCGGAAGGGCACGTTAAAAGGCTCCATTCCTAAGATGGGAAGGCGTGACCCGGAAGCATCAGGCCGTCCGAACAGGCGTTCTGCAACCTCAGAACTTCGCTTGGTTTTCCGGCCCCTGATCAATCAAAGCGGAAGGTAGGCATTTGCAGAAACGCTTCTACATACTTTTTGTGGCCCGCGGAGACGATGGGCAGCTGCGTAAGATCTCCATTCCGGTCCATTACTTGTATGTGTTTGTGGTGGGTGCGGCCATTGGCTTCCTCAGCCTCACCGGCATTGCCAGCTCCTACACCCGCATGTTGATGAAGGTTTCCCGCTACAACGAACTCCGCACCGAGAAGGAACAACTCAAGGATCGCTATTCCAAGCTGGAAGAGGTGGCGAAGGAGCGGGATGTGCAGGTGGCTTCTCTCGGTTCGATCGCCAGCGAGGTTTCAGCGCTTTACGGGCTGAAGACGCCCCCGGCGCTCGTCGTTGCGTCTGAAGAGAAGATTCAGGATGCGGACGTAACCAATTCGCTTGACGAACTCGGCGTTCTGCGCAATTCAGCGCTGACAGGCGATGCATCGGTCGGAATCAGCCTCGGACTCACGCATAACGCGACCACTGCCGACTGGTACCGCGCCAATGCCGCGCCCAATCTCTGGCCGGTGGAAGGCCAGGTAACCGGCAGCTTCGGTGAGCGCATCGATCCCTTCAATGGTGAGGGCGCATTTCATAGCGGCGTTGACATCAGCTGCCCCTACGGCAAGCCGATCATCGCTCCCGCCGACGGTGTGGTCACCTACGCCGACTTCATGGGCGGATACGGCAAGATGATCATGATGGATCATGGGCATGGCATTACGACGCGCTACGGCCATCTTTCCGGTTTCGCCGTGACTGCCGGACAACATGTTCACCGCGGCGACACGATTGGTTATGTGGGTCTCAGCGGACGCTCCACCGGGCCGCATCTCCACTACGAAGTCCGCATCAACGATACGCCAGTCAATCCTTATAAATACCTCCGCATCATGGTCGCTCATACCGGCGGGCTGCAGACGGGCAGCTAGGGACGCAGTGCCCAGTTGCCAGTGCTCGGGTTCTCAGCCCAAGCTTTCTCGTTGCACTCTTTCCCTTCCTGCGCTACGTTCTCTGAATGAGATAGCCACCATTTCCGCTCTCACGCCTGAGCGAGGTCTCCACTGAGAGTGAGAACTGAGAACTGCCTTGATCAGCTTCTTCAAATCCGTGCGCGAGGATATCGGAGCAGTCTTCGAATCCGATCCCGCAGCGCGCTCCTACGTCGAAGTTCTGATCTGCTATCCCGGCCTGCACGCGGTGTGGTTCCATCATCTGAGTCACTGGCTCTGGCTCCATAAGTTTCGCTTTTTGGCGAGATTCACTTCGCAGATTGCTCGCCTGCTCACGGGAATCGAAATCCACCCCGGAGCCGAAATCGGCCGCCGCCTTTTCATCGACCACGGCATGGGAACGGTCATCGGAGAAACCGCCATCGTCGGTGACGATGTCACGCTCTATCAGGGAGTCACTCTAGGCGGTACTGGCAAAGAGAAGGGCAAGCGCCATCCCACGCTGGGCAACAATATTTCGATCGGCTCCGGCGCGAAGTTGCTGGGCAACATCACCATCGGAGACAACTGCCGGGTGGGCGCGGGCTCGGTCGTGCTGCGCAACGTGCCTGCGAATTCCACGATCGTCGGCGTGCCCGGACACATCGTTCTACGCGACGGCAAGCGTGTCGTGATCACCGACCCGAAAGACATCCGCGACCCGCTCTCGGACGTGATCATCAAGCTGGCAACGGAAGTCCACGAGCTGCGCGAAAAATTCCAGCAGCACTCACACGAAGTGCTGGGCGCCGAGCCCCACTTCTCTATCGACGAAGAAACCTCGACGCCGAATATTTCTCCGCAAGAGTTGTTTCAGGACGATTATCAGATTTAAGCGGGAAAGTTTGCTATTGCCGCAACCCCATCCAGCTTTCCGAAACCACTAACGAATTTCCCGGATTATGCGGGTCATACTTCACTGAAGTCGGCAATCCTAACCGGCAGGAGTGCAGATTGATCCACTGGCGCAGATAGGTCACATCCTGCGAGCACTCATAGGACACGCCCGCAACATCATATTTATAAATAAGGAAGACTGCGGCGTGATGGGCTTCGTGCGCCGCCAGTTCCTGCACGTCGATCACAGTGCCATCGGTGATGCGGCCGATACTATCGAGCCACGTTCGCCGTTCGCGTTCCAGATCGGCCGCGCTCTTGGGGCGGCGGCGCAGAACTGCAAAGGCGCCGACGGCCAGAGCACTCCCTAAGCCGATCAACGTATAAAGTCGAAATGAATCCATACTGGAGAGCCAACTCGTGTGTGGGATCCGCGTTCGACTATCAGAATATGCTGGAAGCTGACAGCATGGAAGTGTTGGGACGGTTACCGAGGTGCCAGATGGAGCGATTATCCTGTGGAAAAGTCGAACGCCGCCTTCCGGCTTCGACTACTTCTGGCTGCAGACAAAATCTTTAGCGATCTCTCCGAAGTTGCCTTCGGATATCTGCCCGAATTGGTCATCGCGGCGCATCTTCTTGCTGACGACCAGCTTGCCGCTGCGATCGCGGGAATAGAACCATTCCGAATTCGGCGCAGCGCTGCCATTCCCGCAGTTGTAACGCACGCGCGCACGCAATTCCACAAATGGCCCGCCTTGTGGAAGCTTGGTCGGCTCCTTGTATTCCACTCGCACCCACGCCGTGCGTAGGCCATTCCTCAAAGGGCTGACAGAGCTCACCAGAACCTGGTCGCCTGTGGGGGTCGAGCCTACCTGCCGCCAATCGCCCGCCGCCAGTGCGACGACGCCAACCAGTAAAACTGGCGTCAACACGATGGCAACGGCGACCAGGACGCCCTTCTTGATAGGAAAGGAACCTGAATCCATAAGCACGCCGCACACACTGTGGGCTAAGAGAGGCGTTTCTGTCAACTGGAGGCGACTCACCTAGGCCGGACTTGCGGCAGGCGCGAAACAGAGAAATTTCATTTTTCTTCGCCCGAAAGAGCTATTAGGATTCCCCTAGTGGGGGATTGACGGAAGATGCCCTTTAACGTCATCCTCTAAAACAACTTAACGCCACTTTAACAAGTAGGAGTTTTACATGGTAGAAGCCCAGCAGGAAAAAAGGGCTGCACGACGCTTCGCACTCCGGATTCCGGTTTCCGTAGCCCGGGACGAAAACGCAAATCCCGGTGAGTCGGCTCAACTGCGGGACGTAAGCGCACGCGGCATTTGCCTTTACCTCGATTCGCCAATGGCCCAGGGATCACCAATCGGTTTTACCCTTACCCTGCCGCCCGAGATAACACTGACCGAAAGTATTCGCGTGCAATGCAAGGGACGGGTGGTGCGGGTAGAGACGCCGAACGAAGACGGGAAAATGGCTGTGGCTGCGGTGATTGAGGAGTACGAGTTTCTTCCGGAGAATTAAGGACGAAGAGGCATCGGCGAGTTTTTTGCGAACCATACGTTTCTCAGTTGGTATCCCACCCTTCTCCGCACTCTCAACAAGTGATAAGGTTCCCTTAAGTAAGATTTGAGGGAACATTGTTGTCTCGACGGCGCGCGCAAATCATTGCCCTCCTGGCACTGGGAGGCTTTTCAGGGCCGAACGTATCGGCGCAGAATCATGGCTCTGCGGTTTCACCGGCGGCAACGGCCCCGCTTAAGCACGAGGTTTCCGTTGTCAACAGCGTGCGGGTGGTTCAGGAGCGAGGTGTCCCCTCGGTCGAGATTCTTTCAACGCTGCCGTCAGTGCCGCAAATCCAGTATTTGGATTCCCCGCCGCGCCTGGTCATTGACCTCTTACACGCGCGGATGGACCTGCAGCAAAAGAAGATCGAGGGCGATCAGAACAACATTCTAGCCATCCGGTCCGAACAATTTCAGGCCGATCCTCCCATCGTGAGAATCGTGCTCGACCTGCGCGCTCCCTATGGCTATACGTGGGACGAAGCCGGAAATCGTTTAATGGTGCGGCTGAAGCCAGTGGAAGACGTAAGCGCTTCCCGGAAGAGAACACCGGCCCAGTTCGGAGGCAAACTGAATTTCGTGCCATCGCGGCCTGCGGAAGTTACACCGACGGCGGGCGGCAATGTTGTCGAGGAAAGCCGTCTGGTTGCCGGATCGTCCCTGACCGCAGGCACGGAAACCGCTGTTCTGCGTCTATCGCGAGGTGGCGAAGTTCGCATCTGCCCTCGCACGACGGTTTCCGTGACACCGTCGAAGAGTGCGAATGATTTGATGCTCGGCATAAGCACGGGCGCGCTGGAAACGCATTACTCGCTCGGCTCTTCTGCGGACACCGTTCTCACGCCGGATTTCCGCATTATGTTCGCCGGACCGGGTGAATTTGACTTCGCTGTCAGCGCCGATTCGCATGGCAATACGTGCGTCCGGAGCCTCCCGGGGAACAGTTCCTCCGCAATTGTTTCGGAGCTAATTGGCGACCGCATCTATCAAGTCAAATCCAACGACGAGGTCGTGTTCCGGGCGGGGCAAATCGATAAGGTCGACCATAACGTTCCGCTGGAATGTGGATGTCCGCCTCCAGTTCCAGTCATGCGTACCGAGGCGGCCCCAGCGGCGCAACCGCAGCAAGCCAATAACGTCACGCCGGCGTCGAACACTTCCCTCAACACTGGAAAGGGACCAGCGGGAAATTTGGCAGCGGAAACTCAGAAACTCTCGAACGGCCCGGAAACGCGTCCCTTACCGCCGCAGGATCCGAATGCGGTTCATGTCCAGGTAGAGGCGCCGTTTGTATTTCGGGGCAGGAACAGCGCTGCTGCGGCGCCGACCGAAGAGGCAGCGCGATTACCAATCGTTGAACCGCGTCCAGTGCCAGTGGAGATTCAAATCCAAGCACCACCGCTCCCTGACGCGCAAAGTGCACAGAGCTCGCAGCAGCGTTCAGGACACCATAGTTCAGCGCCCGTCCGATTTTTCCGGCGGCTAAAGGGAATCTTCACCGCGCTCTTTAGCTGAAAGATCTCTCTGTTCTACTCAGCCTTTCGGCGGTGCGATCAGCGAGCTTCCTCGTCCTGCGCTAGAGTTGCGCACAAACAGCCTTCGTTTGCGTGTACAATTCGAGCGATTCCGGCCCGCCTTCGCGTCCCCATCCGGATTGCTTAAATCCACCAAAAGGCAGCGCCGGATCGAACACGTTATAGCAATTCACCCAAACCGTGCCGGCGCGCAACTTCGCGGCCACTTTGTGCGCGGTGCTGATATCGCGCGTCCACACCGCCGAGGCCAAGCCGTAATGGCTGTCGTTGGCTGACTTCACGATTTCGCTGGGATCGCTAAACGGAATCGCCGTGACCACCGGGCCGAAGATTTCCTCGCGCACAACTTTCATTTCAGGCCGTACATCAACGAGAATCGTGGGTTCGACGAAATATCCCGGCCCGGCGACTTTGTGCCCGCCGATGGCTGCCTTCGCTCCGTCTTTCACTCCGGAATCAAGGTAGCCGGTGACGCGCTCAAGCTGCTCCTGCGAGACCAGTGGGCCAAGCGTAGTTGAGGGATCGAGGCCGGGGCCGATGTTGAATTTTTTCGCTTTATCTGCGACGCCTGATATCACTTTGTCGAAGATGCTCTTGTGCACAAACAGGCGCGAGCCGGCGGCGCAAGTTTGACCTTGATTAAAGAAAATCGCATTCGCGCTGCCGGGGATCGCACACTCAAGATCGGCGTCTGCGAAAACGATATTCGGACTCTTTCCGCCGAGTTCAAGAGAAACTTTTTTCAGATTTCCGGCTGCGGCTGTGACGATCAGTCGTCCAACGTCAGTCGAGCCAGTGAAGGCAACTTTATCAACGTCAGGATGCGCAGCCAGCGCAGCACCCGCGGTTTCGCCATACCCGGGAACAATGTTGACGACTCCATCAGGAATGCCAGCCTCCTGTATCAGTTCTCCCAACCGCAGCGCGCTGAGCGGCGTCTGTTCCGCGGGCTTCAAGACGACCGTGCAGCCGGCAGCCAACGCGGGCGCCAACTTCATAGCCGCCATAATGAGCGGGTAGTTCCAGGGAATAATCTGCGCGCACACGCCCACCGGTTCACGCAGCGTGTACGCGAAATATTTGCCGCCGGGCATCGAGATGGGGATTGTGGTGCCTTCGATTTTCGTGGCGAAGCCCGACATGTAACGGAAATGCGCCGCCGCAGTGGGCACATCGACGATGCGCGAAAATAGCAGCGGCTTGCCGTTGTCGAGCGTCTCTAATTCCGCGAGTTCGTCGTGATGCTGATCAATCAATTCGGCAATTCTCCAGATCACGCGGGCGCGATCGGCCGGCAGCATATCCGGCCACGGACCTTCCTCGAAAGCTTTACGCGCAGCCTTCACTGCGCGGTCAACATCCGCCTTGTCGCCAGCGTAAACTCTCGCGAGCACCTCTCCCGTCGCAGGGTTGTACGTATCAAACGTCTTGCCGGAGAGAGCTTCCACCCACTCTCCACCGATGAGCATCTTTCGTGGCTGCTTCAAGAACGCGGTGACGTTGCTGTGGACTTCGATTGGTGCAGCAATAGTAGCCATGCTTTTTTACCCCCTGAATGGCGCCGGGAAGACGGCTGAAATGCCTTATTTCTACGGCTATTCTACGCAAAAGTCTTGTTCTAGTCAGTAGGCACTTCACAGTAACCAGGCCGACATTTGTCTATTTTTCTCGTTTCCACTCCATCATTGCGGTGGCAGCTTTCGCCTGCTTGAGCGCTTTCGTCTTGCGGACTTTAACCAGCACGCGGAGGATGCGAGATTCCGTTCTGACCACTTCCAGGATCGCTTTCGCCATCGTCTCCACTAGAGAAAATCGACGGTTTTCGACAGCGGCAAGAATTCTGTCTCGCACCCGGCGATAATCAACCGCCCGTGAAAGGTTGTCGGAACCAGGACACTCATATTCGAATTCGAGATAAATGGGAACCTCTATGGCTTTTTCCTGCTCGGAAGCGTGAACTCCCAGGTATGCATTCACCAACAGATCCTCGATACAGACGCGCACGACATTGGGTTCGAGCAATCCTTGGTTCCTTTCGATGGCGCTTTGCTATTCGAAGATCACGGTCTTTTTGCCGTACAGCAAAATTCGATTCTCGATGTGCCACCGCACCGCCCGGGACAGCACGACCCTCTCCAGGTCGCGGCCCTTCTCCACCAAATCTTCCAGTGTGTCTCGGTGCGAAATGCGCGCAACTCCCTGCTCGATGATCGGCCCATCATCGAGCATATCGGTTACATAGTGCGCCGTGGCGCCAATCAATTTCACTCCTCGGTCATAGGCCTGAAGATGCGGCTTCGCGCCCACGAATGCCGGCAAAAAAGAGTGATGAATATTGATGATCTGTTGCGGATACTGGCCGATGAAATCGGACGACAACACCTGCATGTAGCGAGCCAGCACGATCAAATCGATTTGATTTTTCCGCAACAACTCCAACTCTTGCCGCTCCGCCTCGGACTTGTTTTCCTTTGTAATGGGAATGACATGATAAGGAATGCCGTAAAACTCCGCATCCCGCCGTGCATCTGGATGATTGCTGATGATCAACGCAATATCGCAAGCAAGTTCCCCGTTGCGCTGCCGGTAAAGCAGGTCGACCAGACAGTGGTCGTGCTTCGAAACAAAAATCGCGACCCGCGGCCGGTGGCTGGAAAGCAAGGCGCGCCATTTCATGGAAAACTTTTCTGCGATCGGCCCAAACTTTTCCGGGAATTCTCTTAAGTCTAGTTGAAAATCGTTTAAATCCCACTCGATGCGCGCCAGATAAAAGCGCTCCTCGCCCGCCTGATGCTGCTCAAAATGCAGAATGTTGCCGCCGTTGCGGTAAATAAAATCGGCGATGGTCGCATCCAATCCTTTGCGGTCAGGACATTGAATCAACAAAATGGCGGAATTTCGCAAACAAGTTCCCCTAAGTTCGAGAGCTAGACATGCTCCATTGTGTGTGGATACGTGGTCGCCTTGGCCTCGCAACCGTCCCAAACGCTGGATGGAACAAGGACTTCGCCACGAAATAACGCCCTGGCTGTGCGAATCAGGCTTGAGCGCAGAATTTGAATCGTGCTGTCTGTCGATTCGCCGACTTCGATCTCAAGCGAAAATTCGCCGCTGGGATGCTCGACAGAAAGGCTCTTCACCGCCCCGGCGGGCAAAAACACAATGCCGGAAGCGATTGAACCGGGCAGCACGCACGCCGTCCCTACAGTCACGGCTCCCAACACTCCAATCGCCGCGTGACACTTGTGGGGAATAAAAGTACGAGTGGCCAGATCTCCGCCCGCTCGCGGCGGCGCGATCAAAGTCATCTTCGGAACCACCTTCGCGCGCACGTCTCCCAAGCCCATACGCTGGCCGGCTAGAATTCGAATCTCCTCCAGCCGCTGCTTGAATTTCTTATCGGCATCGAGTTCCGCAGGAGTTTCGTAGCCGGTTTTTCCAAAATCCGCCGCACGCAATACCGCGACAGGCATGCCATTGTCGATCAGCGTCGTCTTGATTCCGTCGAGTTCATCGAATGCGCAACCGCTCGGCAAGAGAGACCCGCACACCGAGCCAGCCGTGTTGAGGAAGTCAATCCGAATCGCCGCCGCCGTTCCGGGCACGCCTGCAATTGAAGCGTCTCCTTGGTAACAAACTTCGCCTCCGGGAGTCGGCACGTGCGCAACCGCGGTATTTCCCGTGTTCACCATAAAAATTCTGACGGGAGTGACGGGATCGTGCGCGGCAATAAGTCCTCGCTCAATTGCAAACGGCCCCACACCGGCCAGCATATTTCCGCAGTTCGGCGTTACGTCCACAAATGCCCGGTCGACTGCAACCTGCGCGAACAGATACTCGACGTCAATTCCGGCTCGCTCCGAAGCAGAGACGATTGCCGCTTTACTGGTCAGAGGATCAGCGCCGCCGATTCCGTCGATCTGCCGTGCATCGGGCGATCCCATTACTGCAAGCAGAACGCGATCACGCAACTGCGCGTTACTCGGAAGATCGCTGGCCAGAAAAAACGGGCCCTTCGAGGTGCCGCCTCGCATCAGCGTACAGGGAATCGAAGTTTGCGATGAGCGAGCCATATCTTCCTCTACAAGTACTTGAGGCCGAGTTCAGCAATCTTTGCGCGCAACCCGTAGATGTCGAGCCCGAGTTCGCCCTTCGCCAGCCGCTGCCGATTGGCTTCTTCCTTTCTTACTCTTTGCTCAGCGGCGGCAATGACTTCATTGACAGCGGTTCGCTTCACAACTACGACGCCATCATCATCTGCAACGATCAGGTCGCCCGCCTCAACGTAAGCGCTGGCGCAGACCAGCCCGACATTCACCGATCCGAGAGATGCTTTGACAGTACCCTGCGAGCTCACGGCCCGGCTCCAGACCGGAAACTTCATTTCAGTCAGAGCGCGAATATCGCGGCATCCGGCATCAATCACCAATCCCTTCACGCCGTGTGCACGCAGAGAAGTCGCCAGCAACTCGCCGAAATACCCGTCGGTACAGGGCGACGTGGGCGCGACGACCATGACACTGCCGGGACGACAAACTTCGACAGCAACGTGAATCATCAGGTTGTCGCCCGGCGGCAGCGAAACCGTCACCGCAGGCCCGGCGATCGCAGCACCCGCGTAGATTGGCCGCATATACGCGGCGAGCAGCCCGCAACGACCCTGCGCTTCGTGAATCGTTGAAACGCCAAATTTTTCCAGCGCTGCAACAGCGTCAACCGGCGGCTGCTCTACCTCGCGGATCACCACCGGTATGTTCATGCCAGTTCCTCCGTCACCTGCGGGAACACGCGCTGGTACGCTTCAGCATATTTAATGCTTTTATTCGAATTGCGCGAAGCCTGCACGCCACGCTGCAAAGCCACACGCTCGTAGTAGTGCCATAAGTGCTCTTGCGCATTCATCTTTTTGAACGCCGTATATTTCTTTTGCCACACCGAACTGATGTCAAGCAATACCTGCGGTTTGAATTCGCATTGCTCGGGCTGATGTGGTTCGAACAGGAAAACCGGAGGCGCTCCAATGACAGGAGTGCCCGGGTCATGCCCGTGCGCCTGAGCAACGATGCGAGATTCCTGCGCCGCATGCGAGACCAGCGGATGATCGAAGTTGTACGGGTCCTTCAGTGAATGCGTAAGTACGAACTCCGGACGAATCTTGCGGTAGAGCGCCGCCAAGTCGTAAAGCGTGCTGTCCAGAATTCTCATCGGATAATCGCCCACGTCAAAGAACGCGATTTCCGCGCCGAGAATCTCCGCGGCCTTGGTCGCCTCTTCCTTCCGGTTGGCTTTGACTTTCTCCATCGCCATTCCCGGCTCACGCCAAAGCTTGGCAGACTCTCCGCGCTCACCGAATGACAGGCAGACCACGGTGACTTCCCAGCTGCGCTCAGCATAAAGAGCAATCGCTCCTCCGGCGCGCCACACAAAGTCCGCAGAATGCGCGCTGACAACCAGAGCAGTTTTCTTATCGGCCATCAGAACCTTCCAGATTTACGCTGTCAACCCTTGTACCCACTGTGCGTAATCTTTCAAACACTCATGCCTTCGTAAGCAGCTCAACCGGGGGCGTTCCATAAGTATGGAACGACTCAATCGTTTTCAGTCCCCATGCCTGGCCCTTCTTCCGCTCGGCTTCGCACCAGCGAATGGGTTTCCAGTCCGGCGCCAAAATCAGCCGTGCTCCCGCATTGGCAACCTCCACACGGTTTCCGCCCGGCTCATACACGTACAAAAAGAAAGTCTGCTGAATCGCGTGTTTGTGCGGTCCGGTTTCGATGTAAACACCATTTTCCAGACAAATGTCGGCCGCGAGCAACACCTCTTCCCGGCTGTTCACGGCATACGTGATGTGATGAAAGCGTCCTCTGGTTCCAGTGTGATCGCGCGTGTAAGCAAAATCGTAGCTCTTGTTTGTGCAAGTCATCCACATGGCGGCTTCCGAACCGTCATCCATCACAATCTGCTCAGTCAGTCGGAAGCCAAGATAGATTTCGAAGAACTCGCGATTGGCTTTGATATCGACGGCAAGCCCGTTCCAATGATCGAGACGCCGCACGTTGATGCCGCGCCCTGGAAAGCGCTGCGCCTGATTCTTAAGTGCCGGCCGCAAGTCGGGCGGCGCTTGATACCACTGCGTCTCGTAATAGAGCTCAATCTTGTGGCCATCCGGATCCCGGCACAAAAACGCCGGACCATGCGCCAGGTCTCCGTTCGTCCAGCCAATATCGAAGCCGGAGCCTTTCAGCGCCGCGACCCGGCGCTCGAGCGCTTGCGGGCTGCGGGTGCGATATGCCACGTGACCTAATCCCGGCAGCTTCGAGGCCGTAAGCTTCAGTGAATGGCGCTCGTAGTCGTCGTAAGCATGCAGATAAACCGAGTCGCCTTCGCGGCCGCTCTCGGTCATGCCCATCACATCGACAAAAAAGCGCAGGCTCTCTTCCGGCTTCGGCGTCAGCAGTTCCAAGTGCCCAAGGTGGGCCAGATCCATGTTTGGTTCGCTCTGCACGAGTCACCTCCGCGGCAGCATGATAGCTCAGATCGCCGCTTTCGATCTCCGGTCAGCAATTGTCCCACGACTTGACAACCGCCATCCGGCTGGGCAAAATGCCGCGACGGTGACATTCAGTATACTCAACCTGAGACCTGCATGACACATCCTGCCGCTGCGCCCAGCATTGCCGAGATGTTACAGGGATTCTCCATTGAGGTGAATGCTGGGGATGCGAAAGTTGTGGAGGCAGCCATCGCCCGGCTTGCGGCGGGAACACAGATTTTCCTTACCTGGATCCCCGGTGCAAATCCGATGAATATGGTTGGCCCGTCGGCGAAGCTGCGACGAGCAGGATTGTTTCCGGTGCCTCACATCGGCGCGCGTCATCTCGAAAGTGCCGCCCAACTACGGCAGCTAGCGGACCGACTTGTGAACGAAGCCGGGGTTGATCGCGTGCTCATTATCGGCGGTGATCGCGCCAAGCCCGCCGGCCCTTACGATTCCAGTCTCGCGGTGATGCAAACCGATATCTTCCAGAAAGCTGGCATTCGTCGTGTCGGCATCGGTGGTTTCCCCGAAGGAAACCCAAATATTCCCGACAACATTCTCGACGAGGCCTTGAGAGCAAAGCTAAAGTTCTCGAGCAGCAACGGTCTCGAACCCTTTATCGTCTCGCAATTTTGCTTCAAACCCGAACCGATCGTAGAATGGCTGAAACGTATTCGCGCACGGGGATTCGATGTTCCCGTGCGCGTTGGTCTAGCTGGCCCGGCTGGGCTTATTACACTCACGCGCTACGCCATTCGTTGCGGAATCGGCAATTCGCTGCACGCGCTGACCGAACATCCCGCCTTCGCGAAGTTGCTTACTGAAAAAGGACCGGAGCCGATCATCCGCGGCATCGCCGCTTCAGCGGAGCCTTCAAATCACGCCCTCCCTCTCGGCATTGCGGGCCTGCATTTCTTTGTCTTCGGCGGCTTCAACAAAACCGTCGACTGGATCAAGGCTCAACGCGCTCACTAGACTGCCTGCTTAAACTGGCTGGTGCGTGCGCCAGCCCTCCGCATACGTCTCCCGCGCGACTTTCGAGTACGGTACCGGGCTCACAATCGCCCGAATGTCGATCTGCCTGTGCCGCTCGACGGTGCTCTTCTGCGTGCCCCCTCCCGGCTCGCCCCAAACCAGCGTGACCTCAGTTCCAATCTCGATTTCCGGATCTACTACCCCGAGCGATAGCATCGACCGCTCGTTATAGCTGTAGCCGGCGAACATCGAGAAGCCGACGGTTTTTCCACGGCTCATGATTTTGTCGTACGACGCAGACGTGTAATTCGCTAGAGGCAGGTCGATGTATTTATAGACGTCCTCCGGTTCGAACATCGACGTGAAGACTTTCAGAACGTCCTGCGGATTCCACGCGAAGGTCACTTTTTTCCTTTGTGGCTTTCCAGACAGCTTCTCCAGCGCTTCTCTTCCGATGAAGTCGTGATCGAACTTCACAAACGGCCCGTAGCCGAGGGCATAGGGCGTCATGTAATAGTCTTCGATATTGCTGGATTCGAAGCTGCCGCCGATCGAGCCCGTTCCCTCGTAGCTGCTGGCCGGCAGCCATTGTCTGTAGGCCTTCATCTTCTCGCCGGTATAAACCGCGGGTAACGGCGACGGAATCCATCCCGACTCAAGTGTGTTCGTGGCATAAGCACGCGCACCAACCTCGCGAAGGCCAAAATCCTCGCCGGCCTGAACGATCGCAGCGCGAATCTCCTCGCGCTCCTCATACGGTCCCCAGACCTCCAATCCAGGAGCTCCGGCCATGCCATGCCGCAAGGCGCGCACTCTGCGCCCGGCGATGTTGATCGCATCCATGTTGAAAAACTTGATCTCTGGAACCGGCCCTCCGTTCAGCTTTTCGAGAATCTGTGGCGCGTTCGGCCCCTGAATCTGATAACGGTATACCGAGCGGAGAACGGCTTTCCCTTTCGGGTTCGAGGGTGACCGGTCATCCTTTTCGATCTTGAGCTTGTATCCGCCAGTTTCGGCGTGAAATTGAATCCAACTCGCGACCGGCGCGCGCCCAACGAAAACGAGCCGGTTCTCTTCCAGGTGAAAAAGAATGCCATCGCCAATCACGTAGCCGTCATAGCTGCATGGGGCAAACTGCTTGGCGCGATTGACGGGAAACTTCGCGTAGCTGTTAGTGCCGAGGTGCGACAGCATTTTGAGCGCATCCGGACCTTCCACGTATACGTTCACCATGTGGTGAGATTGGTCAAAAAGAACAGCCGTCTCACGCCAGGCGCGCTGCTCGTCGCGCCAGTTCGAGTATTCGGCAGGCACCACGGGGTAAACGTAGGCCCCGATCTGCGAATTGCGCAACATCGTCACCGGATTGCCCGCACTTTGCAACAAATCCTCCAGACTTCGCTCCTTCATATCCCCTCTCCTCGATAACCGACTTTCCACATGCCACGGCAGCTATCGTTCCGTATACTGAACCTTACGGAATTTTGCAACTTTCTAACGAAGAATTCCTGGCGTGGAGCAATTTGACAAGTCCAATGCCGCCAGCTTAATTTCGCACTGAATTGTGCTCAAACAGAAAATGCTCAGTACGACTTCAAAGACCATAACATTCGAAGAACGGGATTTCGTCGGGTTGATTCGCATTGACAATCCTCCCGTCAACGCACTCAACCGCGACGTACGAGCCGGCATTGCGGAGGCGGTGGTCGCAGCCAGCAAGAATTCGCGAGTGAAGATTCTGTTGCTGATCTCTGCCGGCAATATGTTCAGCGCGGGCGCGGATCTGAACGAGTTCGATAGCGGGATGGCCGAGCCTTCCCTGCAAGATGTGCAAGCCGCACTGGAATCGGCACCGCTGCCAGTTGTCGCTGCGATTCACGGACTCGCACTTGGTGGCGGCCTCGAGCTTGCCATGGCCTGCCACTATCGCGTCGCGCATAAAGGCGCGAAACTCGGGTTGCCGGAGATCACATTAGGAATTGTTCCGGGCGCGGGAGGAACGCAACGATTGCCGCGGCTCATTGGAGCTCGTGCTGCGCTCGATGTGATTTTATCCGGCGCTCCGATTGGCGCGCCAGATGCGAAAGCTAGAGGTCTAGTCGATGAAATTATCGAAGGCGATCTGCTCGACGGCGCACTGCAATTCTGTCGGCAACTCGTAGAGAAGGGACTCGGCCCAAGGCCGACACGCGACCGAACGCCAGCCGGGCCTCTCGGCGAATCCGACATCGACGATGCGCTGCGCGCTCATGCCCGCACTTTGCGAGGCAGAACAACTCAATCCCTGGTAATCGATGCCATCAAAGCGGCCACGCGGCCTTTTGCCGAAGGCGCGGCAGTAGAAGCGGAGTTGGCCAACAAGTCGCTTGCCACGCGTGAAAGCCTGGCACTTCGCCACGTATTTTTCGCGGAACGCGAATCCGGAAAAGTCGAAGGCGTGCCCAAACGTGCCGAACAGCCCGAGATCAAGCGTGTGGCGATCATCGGTGCGGGAACCATGGGAAGCGGGATTGCAATCGCTTTTGCCGATGCCGGGTGCAGTGTGACCTTAATTGATACCTCTGGGGCCGCACTTTCCCGCAGCCGCGAAAACCTCCTTTCGATTTACGCCTCCAGCGTCAAACGCGGCCGCGTCACTCAAGAAATTGCCGACGAACGAATCAGTCGCATCAGCGGCAGCCTCAAGTTCGAAGCCGCAGCCGATGCCGACATCGTGATCGAGGCGGTATTCGAGGACATGGATTTAAAGATAGATGTATTGTCCAAACTTGACCGCATCCTTCCGCCCGAACGCCTGATTGCCTCGAATACTTCTACTCTCTCTCTGACCGAACTGGGACGCGCAACGCGACATCCGGACCGAGTGGCCGGTCTGCATTTCTTTGTGCCCGCGCACGCTTCGAAGCTTCTCGAAATTGTGCGCGGCCGTGAGACTGCGCCGGAAACGCTGGCAACAGCACTTCAGGTCGCGAGATTGCTCAGGAAGACTCCGGTCGTTTCCGGGGATGCGTTCGGTTTCATCGGCAATCGCATGATGCTCGACGGATATTTTCGCGAAGCTGAGCAACTTCTTTTGGAAGGCGCTTCGCCCATGCAGGTCGATACGGCACTCGAGAAATTCGGCTTCGCGATGGGGCCGCAGCGGGTCAGCGATTTGGGCGGGAATGATGTGGGTACAAAAGTTCGCATTCAGCTTTTCAAGCGCGAAAAACGTCCTGACCCATATTTCGTGATCGCCGATCGTTTAACCGAACTTCGGATGGCTGGGACAGAAAACCAGCCGCGGATTTTATCGCTATGAGAACGGCGGCCGCGACGCGCAACCTGACGCTGAAGTGGACGACCTGATCAAGACCCTCGCGTCCGAACGAAAAGTTCCGCGACGCGAAATCAGTGACGATGAGATCGTCGAGCGCTGCATACTGGCACTGATCAACGTAGGCGCGATGGTGCTCGAAGAAGGCATTGCATCCCGTGCTTCGGATATCGATGTAGTCTGGACCAGCGGCTATGGTTTTCCACGACATTTGGGAGGACCAATGTTTTACGCCGACACGCTGGGTCTCGGCCACATTGCCGAATGCATCCGCGCGTATCATGAGAAATTCGGCTACTATTGGCGGCCTGCGAGGCTGATCGAACACCTGGCAGCTGAGAACTCGAAATTCGAACAGTGGGATCGGAAAAACATAGCGAAAGCTCTACAACCGACCGGTTAAGCCGCCAGGAGCACAAGGCGCGTTCGATATCCATGCTCATCAATCGACGAACCATACGCATCGAATGGGGTGATTGCGATCCTGCCGGCATCGTCTACTTCCCAAGGTATTTTGAATATTTCGACGTCTGCACAAACGCTCTGTTCGAGCGCGCGGGCTTCTTCAAACCGACGATGCTGAAGTCTTACGGCATCGCAGGCATACCCGTGGTGGAGATGAAAGCGAGCTTTATGACACCCTCACGCTTTGGCGAAGATGTGATCGTCGAGTCGTCGATTGCGAAATGGGGGAATAGCAGTTTTGTTGTGCGGCACCGACTGATGAAAGGCGAGGCGTTGGCGATCGAATGTTTCGAGACGCGCGTCTGGGTAGCGCATCCGAATGGCGATCCGGAGAAATTCCAAGCACAGGCGATTCCCGGCGAGGTAAAAGAAAAGTTTGGGTCCGTGGCCGAGACGAATCTTTAATCAGATTCAAACCGCAGACTCAGGAAGCCGCCAAATCCGAATTGTCTTTCGCGTCGCGGAACGCGCGCTCCAGAGGCGCACGGCTCTCCTGATTGTTCAAATGAACAAATTTCTTCAGGAGGCGCAGGAATATCTTCTGCTCTTTTTTGTTAAGCTCCTGCAACAGGCGCCGGCTTAGCACCCGTCCCAGCGGAAGCAACTTCTTGAGAAGCACAGCGCCTTGCGGAGTAAGGTAGAGCAAACGAAACCGTTTGCTATTGGCAGGCACCATCCGCCTTACCAGTCCCCGCTCCTCCAGACGCACTGCCAGATTTGCAGCGGTTGATGTGTCCAGCGCGCAGAAGCGCGCAAGCGTCACCTGGTCAATGCCGGGATGCTCCTGTAGGACGCAGAGCACCGCATATTGCACCGGAGTGACCTCACCCGCCACAACCGTGTGGAACATGGACACGGCGATTTGTTGCGCGCGGCGAATTAAATGCCCCGGCTGGTCGTAAAGATCGTTCGACAATTCGATGTGGCGTCTACTCTTGGATGGCGAAGGAACTCGTCGATTCACGGTTTACTCTAGAGAGTGTCACTCAGCGAACTTTTTTGGTTCCATGAGTCTAGCACGCTTGCCTGTAACGGATTTCATCAATTAAGCTGCGCAGGTTGAGTATACTTAACGACCAACAAGCTGTGCTGAGCGCGCCCTTGCGGCCGGTGCACTTCTTCGCGCCGGAAGTCGAACTGTCCCGCCAATCCGACGGTTCGTACATCATGCGATCGCTCGAACCGCTGGGCGAGTATGACCATCGAATTGGCGAGTGGCTCGACCGGTGGGCTCACGCTGCACCTGACCGCATCTTTCTCGTTGAGCAGACGCCCAACGGCGAACGAGCAATTTGTTACGGCGACGCTCGCAAGATTGTGCTCGCGCTCGCCGAAGGGCTACTTCGTTACGAACTCGGCGGAGACCGTCCCCTCGCGATACTGGCAAACAATGGCATTGACTACGCTCTGCTCAAGCTGGCCGCGCTTTATATCGGTGTTCCCGTGGCGCCGATCGCACCTGCATATGCTTTGCAGACCACCGACTATCTCAAGCTGGCCCACACTTTTCGCCTGCTAACCCCGGGCATGATCGCGGTGGAGGATGGCGAACAGTATCGTGGTGCACTCGAACAAGCGCTCGGGGTTGAGATTCCGATCATCGCGTTGCGCAATCCTGCGGCGAAAATGCTCCAACTGTCGTCTCTCCACGGCGATGGCAGCCGGCGTGACGCGGTTATGACGGCTGCGGCCCGCACAGGGCGCGATACTGTCGCGAAGTATCTATTCACCTCCGGCTCAACCGGAATGCCGAAAGCGGTGATCAATACTCACGGGATGCTTTGCGCCAATGCGCAGATGAAGCGTCAAGTAGCTCCCGTTCTGGCCGAGGAACCTCCGGTGATGGTGGATTGGGCTCCCTGGAATCACACGGCGGGAGGCAATAGCAACTTTCATATCATCCTGCACAACGGCGGCACGCTCTACATCGATCCGGGAAAGCCAACTCCGGGCTTGTTTGATCCGAGCCTGGAATTATTGCGCCGTATCTCGCCGACGATTTATTTCAACGTTCCGCGCGGCTTCGAACTCTTAATTCCTTACCTTGAAGCGGATCGCGAATTCTGCAAGCATTTTTTCCATCGCATTTCGTTTATCTGGTACGCGGCAGCGTCGATGCAACCGACGGCTTGGTACGCGCTGGAACGGCTCGCAGTGGAAACGGTAGGGCAACGAATCCTGACGGTCAGTGGTTTGGGCATGACGGAAACAAGCCCCATCGCCATCTTTGGCAACATTCACGCCACCGGCCCGGGAGTGGTCGGAGTACCTGTCGCAGGCATGGATCTAAAACTGGTTCCGCATGACAACAGCTTCGAGGTCCGATATCGCGGGCCGAATGTTACTCCGGGCTATTGGCGCGATGCCACGGCCACAGCCGCATCTTTCGACGAGCAAGGATTTTTCATCTCGGGCGATTTGCTCAGTTTTGTCGACAGAAACAATCCCAGAGCCGGCCTGCGTTTCGATGGCCGCATCAAAGAAGACTTCAAACTGAACTCCGGCACTCGCGTTGGGGCGGGCAGGTTGCGCATTGACGCCATCGATGCTTTACGTCCGCTCGCTACCGAAGTTCTAGTCGCCGGCGCGGATCGCAGGGACGTTCGCATCCTCATCTTCCCCGACTGGGAGCGCTGCGCCGAGGCGGCCGGTTTGCATCCTGATGTCAGGCATTCGGAGATCGCCTCCAATCATCGCCTCAGAGCTGATGTGCTGGAGCGTTTATCCAGACTGGCTGCCACCGCCACAGGCAGCTCCAACCGAATCGTCGCCGCATTGCTGGTTGACATCCCTCCATCCGGAGCTGCCGGCGAACTGACCGAAAAAGGCACTGTCAACAGCCGCACCCTGCAACGCAATCGTCCGCAGTTGCTCGATGCCTTGTTCAGCGATTTGGATGAGCGAGTGATTCGCATTGCTGTCGATGATCTGCAGAGGTAGGCTTCGCATGGCAGGCCAGAGACTGCAACCATTACGGTGGTTTCCTCCTGGAAACCAGCGAGATCGGTCCAGAGGCGAATCCGGTTGTCATTGAACATCCGCTTCCGGCATGTATAATTCGCGCCAGCCGTTTCACAGCAACGTCGCCACGCGGTTCGACGAGTAGAGGAGGAATCCATGAGAGTTGGCCATTTGCTCGGCTTGGTTGGGATGGTGATCGTGAGCGGGGTGGTTTGTCTATCCCAAGAAACAAAACCTGCCGTCAAGCACACTGCGGCGGAAATGACGTCCCCATCTTCTGGCAAAGAAATGTTCGAAAGCTATTGTGCATCCTGTCATGGGAAAGATGCCAAGGGAGATGGTCCCGCCGCCGCCGCACTTAAACAACAGCCAGCCGACCTCACGGCGCTGGCCAAGCGCAACGGAGGCAAGTTCCCCGAGGACGAAGTCACCAGCGTTCTTCGTGGTCAGGCCAAGTTGGTTGCGCACGGAGATCAGGACATGCCGGTATGGGGCCCGGTCTTCTGGCGCATCAGCCAGGGTCACGAAGAGATTGTGCAAATGCGTATCGCAAACCTGACGAAGTATCTGGAATCTCTGCAAGAGAAGTAAATAACGGCTCGGTCTGGCGCGATACATAGTGACGCCAAAGAACCAAAGCGGACCCGGTTGGGCTGGGCCCGCTTTGGACGCGGAGAGAAGGGATTCCTTTCACTGGTAGGTAAATGTCAGTTCATCCAGGTAAATGTCGTACGGTTGTTGATATTCGTTCCCGTCCTGTTGATAGTTGATCGTCACGCCGTACCAGTCGCTGGGACATGAGCCGTGCCCGTATGTCCAGTTCAGGGTGTTGGTCACGCCGTTCAGCGTGATCGACTGGTAGTTGAGTTCGTTGTTTGAGGTGCGCTGGACCTTGATCGTAAGGTGGTTCCAACTGTTGCTGACCGGATTGCACGGAATTCCAGTCGCCACCCATTTGCTGCTCGCGTTGTCCCAGATGTCCCAGCCGTGGCCTCCCGCGATCACGCACTCATGGCCAAAAATGAAACCCATACTGTTGAAGAATTGATTGATGTCGAACTCCAGCGCTTGTGACAACGAAAGGTCGGTTCCATAGAAATAGACATCGTACGTAAAGCTCGTCAAAGTGGGCACGAGCGTGTGATTGTTGTCGGGCATACCCTGCGAAGACTGCGAACCGATCAGATGGTTGTTCCACAGCGTATCGCCGTAGTCGGTGGTTCCTCCCACATAGACTTCGGCGGCTTTTCCATCCATTGATGGCGAACTAATGCCCTGTTTCATCCAGAAGGTAATGCCATCGCAGGGAGAAGGCGAGCAATCCACATAGTTCGGTGCCGATTGGCCGTAGCCGGACCAGCCTCCGCTGGCCTGCAGACTGGTAAACGAACTCCCACCACCGCCGCTCCCACCGTTAACCGTGATCTTGACCGGTGTGGTTGCTGCGCCGCCGCAGTTATCCCATTCCTCTACCGTCGTGTTGTAGGTTCCGGGGCTGAGCGCCAGGTTGTAGTTCATGCTTGCGCCGTTTACGACGTAGGCGAGTTGACCCGGGGCGGTGTAAATACCCATCGAAGCTATACCCTTTTGACACGAGGATGAGGCCGTGGCGGTGAAATTCACCGGGGAGCCAACCGTGCTGTTATTGGCGGGTGAAGTTACATAGACCCCAGACTTTCCGCCACTGGTCACCGTAACCGTTACCGGGGTGGTCGCCGCCCCGCCGCAGTAATCCCACTCCTCCACCGTGGTGTTGTAGGTTCCTTCGCTCAAATTCAAAGTCGTATTCAAAGAAGAGCCGTTTACAACGTAGGATAAAACTCCAGGAGCGGTGTAAATGCCCATGGAGGCGACACCTTTATCGCAAGTCGACGACGTGGCCGTAGCAGCATAAGGAACAGATCCCTGATACGTCCCGTCATTTGCGGGACTGGAGACGTTGACGCCTGCAAACGACGCGGGAACGACAATCAGCAGACACACGAACAGTGACAGAGCTTTGGGCATGAAACCCCTCTCCAATTGGTGTTTTTGGGACTTGCGCGTACAGAACTGCAGGTCGTACTTCCCTGACGCGCGAGCGGGCACGTGGAGGGCTTGCAGAAGAAGTGGCCAGATTAGACTGAATTCTTGTCGAACCTTTGGCAGTTCTCCAAGAACACCGAGCATACCAGAAAGCCCGTAGTTGTCCAATTTAAAACACCGAGTTCCACACTCAAAGGTTGTAGGCCTTGCAGCACCGCGATGCTCTTCTCCACAGCCTCGCCCTCGCTTCACCAACCCACCTTCCGGGCGTGGCATCGAACCCTAGTCCTCTCCGCCAAGAACTAGCGGAGACAGTGCATGTACACACAACTTCTTGACGGAGAGAAACGAATCAACATGACGCAAAGTATTTGGCCACTCGTTTTACTGCTTTTTGCCGCCTTGCCAATAGTCGCGCAGGACAATTCCGATCACATCGAGGTCGGTGCTTTTGCCGGTTATTTCCGTTACAGTTGGGCCAATTCTCCAATCAATTTCGTTGGCCTCGGAGGCCGCGCAGCCTTTAACGTTGATCCCGACATCCAAATCGAGGCGGAAACGGCGTACGACTTCAACAGCCTGCGCGGGGAGCGTTAAGTCTTACAGAGAACCATCCCAAGTGAGGACCTGCCTACGCTTATGACTGAGAAACGCAGCACTACTCTGAACGCAACTGTAGAAAAGATCATCAAGCCCATATCTCCCAAAGAGCCAGAAAAAGCCCAGATTGCGGTTGAAGGTGCGGACCACTTGTACCGCGAATTGCGCATCGAAAATACCCTCATTAGCGAAGAGGGTGAGAAGGTGCGACTGAAACCGGGCGCCGAAGTTGAGCTCAGAATCGAAGCGGATCCCGGAGCTACGACTTCGAAGAACGAGTAGAAAGTCGCCGTTTCATCAACTTCGGCGTCCGGCTGGGGAAACGATATCGCCGACAATCTTGGCTTCCCGCGGCGCGTTCAGGCGATCGGCCAGGATGCGGGCTAGAGTGCTTTTGCCAACTCGAATCGGTCCTTCGACCGCGATGTAACGACGGCGGAGCAGTTGGCGATCACTTATTGTCGTGGCGATAGCAGCAGTTGTGCCCGACTTTGGGTGGTCTCGAATGGAGTGCGGCCTCCGGACGATCTTTTCCCTAACGAGAGGGATCGGGCTCTGGTGATTCTCTCGAATGCCGGGAAATCCCCGGCCGCCGTGCTGCATGGCATTGCGGTCAAGAAAGCGTCAAACGAGCCCTGAGGGTGGTCGTGACCGCCACACAGAATTTGTCCACTCGAACTTCAGCTGTAACTGCCCTCGGTTTTCAGACAATTTACAATGCACGCATGTTGGGATATTTGGTTTCGGGCGGGCTGGCAGCGGGCACTGTAGCTGCGGGCTATCAGTCAATGGCGCCTACGGGGCAATGGTATGGGAAGACTTTTATCGGGCTTCCGGTTGGGTCGCGACAGCTTGCGCTTACTTATGATGATGGTCCGAACGATCCGCATACGTTGCGGTTGCTGGAGGTTCTTGCCCGCCACGAGGTGCCGGCTACTTTTTTCCTGATTGGGCGTTATGTGCGGCAGCGGCCGGATATTGTGCGGGAGATTTTCCGTGCGGGGCATACGATTGGAAATCATACGTTCACGCATCCTTGGCTGATTTTCCAGAGTGAGGCGGAGATTCGGCGGCAGCTTGATCAGTGCCGGGATGCACTGCAGGATGCTATTGGCGAAAGTTCGAATCTTTTTCGGCCGCCGTTTGGGGGACGGCGGCCGGCTGTGTTGCACATTGTGAGGGAACTTGGGTTGGTGCCTGTGATGTGGAATGTTACGGGTTATGACTGGAATGCTCCGCCTGCTGAGGTGATTGAGAGGAAAGTTGTGAGGCAGGTTCGCGGAGGTGATGTGATTTTGCTGCATGACGGCGGCCACAAGGAGATGGGAGCGGACCGGTCACATACGGTGATGGCTACGGATCGGTTGATTGAGCGGTATAAGCGGGAGGAGTATGAGTTCGTTACGGTTCCGCAGATGATGAGCGCGTTCCGCGCGACGGACTCCGTGAGGACGTAGGGATTCCCTTCGACTTCGCTCAAGGACAGGCTCTCCACTTCGCTCGCTGTCGCTTCGCTTCGGTCGGAATGATAGTGTCTTCAACGTGGCGTGGAGAGGGTTGCACTCTAAGCACGGAGCGAGCTGAATGCTTGCTTGGCCGCGGTAATGGTCTGCTGGACGTCTTGTTCGGTGTGGGTTGCTCCCAGGAATGCTGCTTCGAATTGCGAGGGTGGAAGATAGACTCCGCTGTCTAGCATGGCGCGGAAGAATTTTCCGAAGGATTGAGTGTTGGACTTCGAGGCGGAATCCCAGTCTGTTACCGGGTCTGGGGTGAAGAACCACGTAAACATAGATCCTACTCGGTTGTAACAGAGCGGCACTGCGGCATCTTTCGCTGCGGCAGCTACGCCTTCTACCAGGTCTTTACTTAGCTTGTCGAGGCGGGAATAGATTTCCTGCTTGTGATCGCGCAGGTGCTTCAGCATGGCGCAGCCGGCGGCCATGGCCAGGGGATTTCCGGAGAGCGTGCCAGCCTGGTACATGGGGCCTAGCGGAGCGACGAGATTCATGATTTCGTCGGGACCGCCATAGGCCCCGACGGGCAGGCCGCCGCCGATGATTTTGCCCATGGTGGTGAGGTCGGGGCGGATGCTGTAGATTTCCTGGGCGCCGCCGAAGGCCACGCGGAAACCGGTCATCACTTCATCGAAGATGAGGACGCTCCGTTCGCGTTCGGTGATAAGGCGAAGGGCTACCAGATAATCGTCGGCGGCAGGTACGCATCCCATGTTGCCGACGATGGGTTCGACAATTATGCAGGCGATTTGGTGTTTGAACTTTTGGAAGGCATGCTCGACTGCCTTGATGTTGTTGAAGGGCAGGGCGATCGTGAATTGAGTGATTTCTTCGGGGACGCCTGCGGAGCCGGGGATTCCGAGCGTTGCTATTCCTGATCCGGCTTTGACGAGGAGACCGTCGGAGTGGCCGTGGTAGCAGCCTTCAAATTTAATGATGTATTTGCGCTTGGTGTAGGCGCGCGCCAGGCGGATGGCGGACATTGTGGCTTCGGTGCCGGAGCTGACGAAGCGGACTTTCTGTACGTGCGGGAAGGCGGAGATCACTAACTCTGCGAGATCGGCCTCGGAGGGCGTGGATGCGCCGAAGCTGGTGCCGTTGACGGCGGCGCTCAGGATGGCGTCGAGGACATTGGGCGCGGCGTGACCTAAAATCAGCGGGCCCCAGGAACCGACGTAGTCGATGAATTCGTTTTCATCGGCATCCCAGATGTGCGAACCTTTGCCGCGGACGATGAACGGCGGGTCGCCTCCGACGGAACCGAAGGCGCGCACCGGCGAGTTTACGCCGCCGGGGATCATGCTTTCGGCGCGCTGCTGTAAACGGCGCGACTGCTCAGTCTTGCGAGACGTTGTGGACGGCATCGTGGCTCCTGCACACAAGACTCAACGTCAATCTGAGTAAAGCGGCGCGCGGTGATGGTTGCGCGCTGGACATTCTAGAGTCGTCTCACGACCCCTGGGGGCTAAAGCCCTGTTTTTCTCTTTGAACGCCTAACGCGGCGCTGAAGCGCCGCTCTCCCACGTAACCGATTACTATAACAGCCTCCTTGCGTGCGTCGATTCCAAGGGCGCACGCGTTCTGGGTCGATCACGCTGCGCCTTTGGCGGACTCTTTCAGGTACGCCAGCACTTCCGCGGCATGGCCCTCTGGCTTTACTTTGGGGAAGATGTGCTGGATTTTGCCGTCCGGACCGATTATGAAGGTGGTCCGAGCGATGCCCATCACCTTTTTACCGTACATGTTCTTTTCTTGTACTACGCCGAATTGCTCGGCGACTTTTTTGTCGGCGTCGGCCAGGAGGGAAAAGGGCAGCTTAAATTTGTCCCGAAACTTTTTTTGCGCTTTGGGGGTGTCGGGTGAGATGCCGAGCAGCACGACGCCGGTTTTTTGAATCTGTTTATAAGTATCGCGAAAAGCGCAGGCTTCAACGGTGCATCCGGGCGTGTCGGCGCGGGGATAAAAATACAGCACTACAGTTTTGCCGCGCATAGATTTCAGGGAGACTTCGTTGCCATTCTCATCCTGCAAAGTGAAGTCGGGAGCCTTATCATTGATATTCATGGGAGTCTCTTTTCCAGGAAAACGAGAGTTCGTCGCGGCGTCAGTTTTCACGGTGCCGCTGGTTGCAATTCTAATCCTGTTTGTGGGGCTTGTGCCGCGCAGCGCGGGGCAAGATGAGCAACCTCTAATCGTTCCGCGCAAAACTATACCGCAGGGAAATAAAAAGCCGCGAGGAAAGGAGCCGCGCGCGGTTGGAGTTGTGCAATTGAATGGAGCCAAGGGAACGCTGATTCCGGTTGCCATTCTGATCAATGGAAGATTTTTCGATGCGAGCGCGTACAAGGCGGATCCGGTGCCGATGGCGCTAGAATCTGGAACGGTGTACGAGTTGGAGCAGGCGGGCGATTCGCAGGGGCTGTTTACTGTGAATGGAGCGCTACACAGCAAAAGTCCTGGGAATGCGCATCCATGGGTGGCGACGGGGAGCTTCTTGCCTCCGGGTCAGGTGGCACAGAAAGACACGCGCAAAGCGGAGGATGTGCCGGTTGGGCTGACGAATACGGGAGATGAGCCGCCGCGGTTGACGAGGGCGGAGTCATCAAAGTCAGGCGATTCCAAATCTGGAGGTAGTTCGACTCCGGAACCTGCCGGCGCTGAGAAACCGGGCGGGACGGCTACGTCGCCTTCGACTTCTGGCGGGGGACCTTCTTCTTCGGGATCTTCAGGTTCGGGGACTGCGGCTTCGGGAAGTTCGGGACAGAAACCTGATGCGGCCTCCGCTAGCGACAAGAGCGAGCAGAGTGGCAAACAGCAGGCTCCGGCTCAAACGTCGACTGGTGCGTCGTCTGCGGGCAAAGGAGCGGGTAATCACTCGTCGGGTGGGGGATCGGACGACAACTATTACAGACCGGTGCTACGACGGGGCAAGCCGACGACGCAGGCTCCGCCGGATGAGGAAGACAGTGTTGCGGCGAGGAAAATTGCCGAGACAGGGAGTGCGAATTTAAATGCTGGAACCGGCGGCAGTACGGCGAAGTGGGTGGCGGCGATTTCAGATGCGGCTGGGCCGGAGCCATCGTCGTTTAAAGTCTTTTGGAAGACGGGCGAAGAAGAGGAGCGGCGCAATCAGATGATTGCCCTGGCGCAGAACGAGGTTCGCGCTTATGCGGCATCGCTGGTTAAGAACCAGATTTCGGCGCGGCCCCCGGCGAAGTCTACGGCGCTCCGGGGAAAAACCCCGCCCAAGCAGCCAGAGCCGGTGTTGGAGAACGTTCAGTTTTACGGGTTCGATGTCTGGCTAAACAACGAGCCAGTGATGATTTTGACGGCTGAGGCGAAGTTGAGTGGTGCGACAGTGAGTCCTGTTGCTATGCCGGAAAGCTATAACGTTACGGTGGTGGCGCGAACCGACATTTATGGAAATCTGCAGAAACTGTATTCGGGAGTGACGGACAAATTTCATCTGGATGTGACGCCGCGGCTCGAGTTCATTGATGTGGTGGATGCGGACGGAGATGGGCGTGGAGAGTTGCTTTTCCAGGAGACTACGGACGTTGGCAAGGGATATTTGATTTATCGCGCGACGGCAGACAGGTTGTGGAAGATGTTTGATAGTTTGAAAGTGGAGGAGTAAAGTTTTTGCCTTGAATTGATGATGGGCATGTTCTCTTCATTGGCGGCTGAAGCCGCACATCAACTCCCGTCAAAATCGCAGCGCTGAGGCGCTGCGGCCACTCAAGAGCAAGGATGCTTCGAGGCTCGCCGCAAACGCATGTACTCTTGGTTCCTGATAATTTTGTCAGGTCTAGGTTTCGATGCCTACGTAGCAGACTCGTCCGACTAAGTAATCGGAGACGGATTTGCCTTCTTCCATCGTCAAAATTTCGACCGGGTAGGCCTGATTGTGGGGACGAAGCACCAGGTGGGCGCCGGCAGGCTCAACATACTTCACCGTGCAAGTTCCGTTCTTGAGGACGGCGTACATGTTGGACTCGCCTTTGTGGTAGGGCTTTAGAGAGTTGTAGTGGCGGTCGATGAGAAGCGTGGCGCCTGGGAGGAGACGCGGGTACATGCTCATACCTTCGCGGGCGTCGGTTTTGATGACCACGAAGCGCTCCCAGTTTTCGCGATCGCCTTCGAGTTCGGGCTTCAGTTTCTTCAGAAACGTCTTCTTGAATTTCAGAATTTCTTTCACGTGCATGCTGGTGATGAGAGGCTCGGTGGCGGCGACGCGTCCATCGGCGAGGATCACGTTTTGAAATTCGTCGTTGCTGGGCGGCAGGATGGAGGCGCGCTTATTGACCTCGGCGGGATCGAGAAGGTCGAGGACCGAGAGATGCTGGACCGCGAGGACGCGATCCATGCCTTCGATACTGAGGCCGCGCTTGCGATTGAGAAAGTTGGAGATGTGCGCCTGTTTGAATCCTGTTTGTTGAGCGAGGCGCAGGCCGGTTAAATCGCCTTCCTCGATGCGCTCCCAAAGAGCGTTACGCAGATTTTCTTGCAGTACTCGGAATTTCATAGGTGGAGTATAGCACGGGGTGTATAGCCCTGCGCTAATGTTGTTAAGTTTTCCACAGCCGGTTGGGTTTTACGACCTTGACCGAGATTATACCTTTCACTCAATGTTGGTGTACAATTTCGTCCATGCCATTTTTGCTGTGGCTCAACGAAGTACGGAAGGAGCTTAAAGCCTTGATTACCGGCTCGCTTCTTCTCGGACTACTAGGTCTGTATCAGTCCATCACACACAAATCTATCCCGTGGTGGCTCTATGCGAGTATCGCCTTCGTGTTTTTAGGATGGGCATTTTTCGGGGCATGGAACAAACAACACAAACGTGCCGAGGACGAACTCGCGAAGAATCAGTCCCCAGATATCAAGGGAGAGATTCTCGCCGTTTTTTGGGAACGCCCACTGGCAAATGATGTTCCACCGGAAGAAGTTAGAAAGCATAGCCGTTACTACGTCAAATTGCGCTTAGTCAATCACAGAGATGTAGCATGCACCATCAATCGCTACTTTATTACAGTGGAAAGCTATGATCGCAGGACAGGTCACAGCGAGGGAAGATTGGCGGGTATAGGCAGGCTGTATCATCCGACTTCTAGCTACACTGACGAGCGTACAGAAACAACGGAGACATCAAGAACATATACATGGACTTATCCGCTTCAAATAGAGAGCCATTTGCCGCTTGAACGCGCACACAAGAAGGAGGGCTGGGTTGTGTTCGATGTGCTCAATTACGTGCCGCATGCAATAGAGCCACGGGATATGCATCCAGAGGAATTCCTGGCCCCTTGGCAGGAATGTGTATCGGTGCGCGTGATTGACTCTCTCGAAAATCCACACGACATAACAGATATCCTTGCTACAGTTGCGCCCGCAAGATGGGAACATGGCTAGGCGGCTTTCGTCAATTCTTTGTATTCGAGGTTGTCAGACTTGAGCATTTGCATCAGCGTATCGCGGAAGAGAAATTTGTTTTTGCGATTGTTGAATCTCCATGTCATTTCTTGCAGGTAGGCAGGAAGATGTTTGACAGAGACTTTATGCCACGTTCCCACAACGCCGCGCTTGAACAGCGAGAACGCAGACTCAATTGCATTCGTGGTCACCGTCAATCCGCCTTCGTAGCGGACGTATTCTTCGGCCTTGTGGTTAACCGTCTTGTGCTTGCCGCGATACTTCGTGAGATTGAAGTTGTAGAGTTTCGATTCGTCCGTCATGATGACATCCACGGTCGAATCCACATTTCGAGCAATGATTTCGTATACCTTGTCCTGATTCAAATTCTCGGCATGGATGAAGTGCAGGCACCCGCCGCGTTCTCGAATGCCGATCACTGGCGCGTGTTTCTTCCACTTGTCCGCGTTCTTAGTGTGACCGCCGATGTACATCTCATCAATTTCAACGGTGCCCTTGAGTTTGTGGTCTGCCTCTTCCATTGCCTTACGAATGCGGTGGCAGAGATACCACGCGGTTTTGTAGGAGATTCCGAGCATTCGCTTGATCTGATTCGCGGAGATGCCCTTGCGCGATTCCGTCATCAAGTAGGTCACAAGAAACCATTTCGTGAGCGGCAAGTGCGAGTCATGGAAGATCGTTCCCACAGTTACGGAGAACTGATATTTGCATGAATAGCAGACGTACACTTTGCGGTCGGAGATCGGCTCAGGAGACACGTTCTCGCTGTTGCATTTTACGCAACGCACGCCATCGGGAAACCGGAGATGTTTTAGGGCTTCCCGGCAGTTCTCATCTGTGCTGTACTTGTCTACGAGAGCCATCAAATTTACGGGAGCAGAGGTCATAGCATCACCATGAAAAAGAAGGTTGCAAAGAAGCATCCGGCTAAGATGACTAGCGACGAATTAGCCGAACACGTGTTCCATCCGAAAGTGCTGAAAGCGGCAAGAGAGAATATCGAACGGCATAATCTGCCAAAACCGCCACGAAGTTCCAAGTAATCAAGCACATGGAAACGATAGCACAGGAGTTATATTGAGTCAAGTAGATAATCTCGACCTTGACCGCAAAAATTATGAGCTATAGTATCGCCCCATTGTATAACCCATTTCATCTCACGGGGATTGACCATGTGTGGCTCGGACAGTTCGAACGAGGGAGAAACGTTTGTCGAATTTCGGAGAAAGGTGCAAGCGGCGGAGGTACTTTCGACCGCGATGGAGCGTTTGCTGAAGTCGTTGAGGTTCAGCGGGCGGGTCAGCGTGGTGGTGCAGAATGGACGGGTCTTGAAGTCCGGGTATGAGGAGGGATTCTTCCGGCAGCGCGATTCCGGGTCCATGTTGGTTCACGATTCTTCCGGTTAGACCAGAAGCGGTCGCATCATTTCTTTCAATTAAATAGCACAGGCAGGTCATCGTACGAGAAACGAGCCCTGCGTTCGGTTTTTGCCGTTGAGGCGAGAACTGCGCGCGGGGCTTTTTGTCTGCGGCAAAGTGCAAGTCACTTAACCGGGGAATCCCGGACTTGGGGGAGTTATGAAGAAAAAGTCGAAGGTAGAAGAGAAATCAAGTCTTGAGTTGAAGTACTGCGAGCGGTGCGGAGGACTGTGGCTACGGCCCACGGGTGGAGAGCAGATCTATTGTGTGGTCTGCGCTCGGCAGATGGCGGAGATGCCTCCGCCGTTGCGGCTGGATTCATCGTCAGCGGATCACGGGCAGGGTGATGCGGAAATCCACGCTTTCGAGAAATTTCGTTCAGAGAAGATGTCTGGGAATTCCATCGGGGGTGAATTGTGATGGATTCTCTCAGCTGGGTTGCGGCGCAAGGGGATGAACCGAAGTTCTTCCCTGCCACCGGCAAGCGGGGCGAGCGTAGCTTTTCGCAAGACCCTGGATGGGGGGAATTTCCCGCGCACGAACTTCCGAGCCCAGCAACTCCGGAGCCGCAGTGGGATGAGGAGTTGCTGGGCTCTGACCCGAAGTGGAGGGTCTACCGCAAGCGGACGATTCGGTTACTGCGCCGCTATCAACGTTTTTCACTGGAGACGGGACGGCTGCCTTCGCTGCTGGGAAGGGAATTTTTTCGGACGACCGTGACGTCTTATCGCTCGGTTACGTTTGAAGATCGGGTAATTTTTGTTAGAGACGTCGAGAAGGTGCTGGGCAGGCTGGACTACTGGGATCAGCAGTTGGTCGCGCGGGTGATTTTGCAGGAGCACAGCTATGAGAGGGCGGCGTATCTGCTACATTGCTCGCGGAAGACGATACAGAGAAGGGTACCGGAGGTACTGGATATACTCAGCCAGGACCTCCTGGAAGTCGGGCTGCTGGTGGCTATTCCTGAGTGAATCGAGCGATCACGACTGGGTTGCGGGGCGCGCTTCATGAGCGCGCCTTATTTTTTTGCCGATGTCGCGGTGCCGGAGATGGTTGTGCAAAAGCGCGAAAAAATCTTGTCAAGAGGCAAATCAGGGTGCGACGAAGTTAAGTTGTTGATAAGAGGGCAAAAATAATTTCCAAAAAATGTCCCTTTGCCCCCCTGCAAAATGCTATTCTGGAATTATAGAGTAAAGAAAAAAGAAATACAGGAGCAGGGCGCGCTGAATGGCGCGTCTTTTGTTTTTGGGGGCCTTTTTTGGCATATGCGAGGCAGATATATGACTAAGACGAAGCGTGGAGCGGGTAAAAAGCGGGCGGCAAGAGGAACAGCCGGGGAGCAAAGAACGCGGGTTGTTGTGAGAGAGATCACGCAGAAGATTGAGCGTCCTGTGGCGCCGCCGAAGGATTTAATGGAGGCGCGAAAGAGTATTTCGGATGTAGTGCGCGGGGCGGCGATGGGCATCGTTGGCGCGTTGATCCAGGAAGCGGAACAAGGAGAAGTGGCTCCGGCAAAGTACTTGTTTGAGATGGTTGGATTATATCCGGCGACGGAGGAGACGGCGTCGAAGCCGGAGGATTCGCTGGCGTATACGTTGCTCCAGAAGATGGGGCTGCCGCCTTTGGAAGAGGATGGTGCGGAAGCACGTGGGGGAGCGGGAGAGGGCCAGTTTTTTGGCGAGCGGCAACATTGACGAGTTCGAGGAAAACGGTGCCGTCCGCTGAAACGGACTCGGTTCCTTTTAATTGACCTTTTCCGGCACTGCCGTGCCGGACTTTTACGTTTCGCTGTACGCCTGGAGCGGAGTCTGCACCATGCGTTTGCCGGCCCATTTGAGTTTCGTCAGAGGTTCTTGCTTGCCTAGTTATTGCGTCGGTTAGAGCTCCTTCACAGGCATTAAAATGAAACGCGAGTTGCAGAAGTGGAATGCGGCAGGGATTTCGGTCTCGCCGCCGATGGAATCACAGACTGCGTTATTGAGAAAATTGTGGGCGGAGGCGTTTGCTGGTGGAGGGTTCGATCCGAGACGCGTCGCGAGGAGAAAGCCGCAGGTAAGGCGATTCAGGATGGGATTGGATATTACGTGGGTGACGGACCGGATTGGAGTGGGCGGCGGTATCTGGACCGCGGAGAATATGGCGGCAGTGGCGCGGAACGGCGTTACGCACATCATCGATATGCAAATTGAGTTTGATGACACCCCGCTGGCGGAACCGCATCGGATTGAGGTTCTGTGGAATCCGATTGACGATGATTTTGAGTTGAAGCCGCCGGAGGTGTTTGAGCGGGGAGTGGAGTTTGGGCTGGCGGCGCTGGATCGGGATGGAGCGAAGTTGTTTGTTCACTGCGCGGCGGGAGTGCATCGGGCTCCGATGATGACTCTGGCGTTGCTGGGCGTGATGGGGTGGTCGATGGAGGATGCGCTGGACTTGATTGAGTCGCGCCGGCCAGTGGCGGATTTTGCCGATGTTTATGTACGGAGCGTGGAGAATTTTTTGCAGGGAAGACGGTGAAGGCGGGAGTATTGCCTGTGCCGGGAAAATGCATGGGGGCCCTTCGACAGGCTCAGGGCAGGCTCTTCGCTTCGCTCAGGATGACAAGATAGGATCCAAGTGACGACAGTACTTTGTTCATAACAGGATCATGCTGATGAACACCGAGTTTTAGGAGGGGATATGTTGCGAGGATGCCGTCCGGCGGGGCGGCTTTTTTATTTGGTGCTGGCGGTGGTGACGGTATTGGGCGCGCTGATGATAGGGCGCGAAGCTTCCGCGGGTGAACCACCCTCCCCCAAGGCGAGGCCGGGCGCGGCAGAACCCGCGGCGCGCGCGGCTTCGCCAACTCCGCAGAGCGGTCCGGCGCTTACCAGCGTGATCGATACAGTCTACATGGCCGATGGAACACCGGCGCAGGGAATGCTGCTGATCTCCTGGCCGGCTTTTGTTTCGGCTAGCGGGACGGCGGTTGCAGCGGGAAATCTGGACGTGACACTGGGGACGAATGGGGCATTGAATGTGGCGCTGACATCCAATGCCGGCGCTGCTCCAGCCGGTGTGTACTACACGGTTGTGTATCAACTCCAGCCTAGCGAGGTTCGAACCGAGTACTGGGTTGTGCCGACGAGTTCTCCGGCAACGTTAGCGCAGGTGAGAACTACGCCCGGTGCGGGAATCGCGGCGCAGCCGGTTTCGATGCAGTACGTGAATTCGCAGCTGGCTACTAAGGCGAATGACAATGCCGTTGTGCATTTGGCGGGAACGGAGACGATTACCGGCACAAAGAGTTTTGCGACGCCACCAAATGTGCCTGCGCCGGTGAATACAGGTGATGTTGCGAACAAGTCGTATGTGGATAATTCGATTGCGGCTGTGGGCGCGGGGAATTACTTGCCGACGGCCGGCGGAGCGATGACTGGACCTTTGACACTGGCTGCGAATCCAACTGCGCCTCTGCAAGCCGCCCCAAAGCAGTACGTCGACTCTGGATTGGCTGTAAAGGCGGATTTGATTAGCGGGACCGTGCCGACGAGCGAGCTTGGAACGGGGGCGGCTTCGAGTTTGAATTGCCTGCTGGGAAGCGGGTCGTGGGGACCGTGCGGGTCGAGCGCGAATGCCACCGCCATTCAGAGCGTGCCGGTGGCGTCCACGACGCCGGGAGATGGTCAGGTTCTGACTTATTCGGCAAGCGCCGGGGAGTATGCACCCGCAACTCCGAGCGGGGCTACGGGAAGTGTGACGGTGACTCCGTCAGCGAGTCAGAGCATTGCGCAGCCGCTGGGAACACAGTTCAGCGTAAACAATCAGAGCGGGGCTCGGTACGTTACTGTTGCGGATAACTGGAGTGTAAGTCCGGCGGGAAGTCTGACTGCGGGAACGCAGGCTACGGTGACGCTCGCGCCGTGTCCCGTGGGCGTGGATACGACTGGTTACTCAATGTACTACGTGTACTTGAGCGTGCAGGGAACGCCGGAGCCGGCGATGGTGACGGGAGGAACGTGCGCACCGGGAGCAGCGTCGGGGACGATCATTTTCACGCCTAAGAATTCGCACGCGGCGGGATACAAGATCAGTAGCGCGTCAAGCGGGATTCAGGAGGCGATTAACGATGCTTGCGGATTGCCTTCGGGAGTGAATGCGGCTGCGAATCCGAACGCGAAGGTGATTCTTCCCGCAACCGGTGCTCTGGCAAACGCAATACCGGTCTATGGAACGGTCTATGCGCATTGTAGCCGGGCGTTGATCGAAGGAAACGGCACTTTGTTGTCGTGCTCGACGCGAGACCGCTGCATGGTGCTCGGCGATCTGGTGAATTCGAATCATTACGGCGGGGTGACGTTGCGCGGCGTTAACTTCACTTCAACGGTTCGCCAGGATGGATGCCAGATTACGAGCACGCAGCGGCAATCGAATGTGGTCACCATCGTTACTGCGTCGGCTTGCAGCACGATTCAGACGGGCGACATCGTCAACATCAACTTTACGGATAATCCATCGTATTGGGGAAATCACGGACCGGTGACAGTTTCGGGGACTTCGATTACCTACAACCAGACGGGAGGGAATATTGCGGCGGCAGCTACGCCGGGAACGATTGCAATTGAGAATGCGGCGGTGGAAGACAACTCAATGCCGGGAACGATGGAGGATATCAAGTCGTCGAGCGGCGGAGGCGGAAACTTCAATCAGTTTTTTGTGATGGATGATGACGAGCAGGCGACGATCCGAAACTTCGACGCCGACGGAACGGAGGGTTTGCTTTGCACAGTGAACCATTGCGGGTCGTATGTGTATTCGTGGGGAGGGAGTTCCGGTGCTCCGGTGATTTCGATCAGCAATGCGAACATCAGCCCGCAGTGCGGCGGAAATGGCGTGACAGTTTACGGGAACAACACAGTTCGAGTGACGGACAGTGTGATTCAGGGATTCGGCATGTGGGCGGTCAATACGCAGAATCTGTTGGGGAACTACGGCGGAACGAGCCTGGAGAACGTTTATATGGAGGAAGGCGGGGGGCCCTGCCCACATCCGTATGAGGGAAATTATTTTAGCGCCACCGGAATTATTTTTGAAGGGAGTCTGTGGCCGCTGCTGGTGCGAGGCGGAGAGCAACCGGGGGGACACGTGCCCGCATTCGGAGCGCAGAATCCTGGGAACGTGCAGTACAACTACTACGTTATTGCGAACGACACTACGAGCGGCTGGCACAGCGCGCCGTTCTTTGCGGGATATGCGCTGACGAATGGAACCGGGTCGGTGAGCGGGCAGTTCCCTCATATTCCAGCGGGCAATCCGGGAGATACGGTTACTTATGACATTTTGAGAATGCAACCTGCGACTTCGCTGGCCGCGAACACGCCCAGCTTCCCGGTGAAAGGCGCGTGCACGGGAGGAAGTGCGACGGCTTGCGGAAGCGTTATCACAGCGCAGGCGCAGTGCTCAGGGCTGGTGTGCACTTTCACGGATCCTTCCACTTCCGCGAATACTTCGAGCTATACGATTAACGGCATAAGTTGGACGCCGGTGATGCCGTTCTGGCCAGCAGCTGTGTTGTTGGCAGGCGGAGGCGGGCAAGGCTACATCACGCCGGGCGCTGCTTTTGACACCGAACCATCGGATGTTGTGGCGGTGAACTGGAATGCCTTCCCGGAGGTTTTCGTTCGCTACTGTACGGGAATTTCAGATATCGGCAGTTTGTATGGCGGCGCGTGGGAGGAATGCCAGGAGGGAACTCCGAACAGCACAACATCGGCAGGGACATTGTTGAGCGACGGAACCTCTGGAACGGGGACACCGACCGGGGTGAAGGGAAGGCTAAACTTCGAATCGATTGCGTCGGCGGCGCACCATATTATTACGCTCGTCGATTCGAACCTGGCGAAGACGACGGCGACGATTAACTTCCGTCCGCCGAATGATGCGAACGATACTTACATCGGCTTGGATAATGCGGCGACGGTTGGGGCGAGCGGGGCGCAACTCGCGTTTGGTGCTCCGGTTTCGATTTCGAATTACATCGGGAACAAGGGCGACAATACAAGCTTCCTCGAGAGGTTGACTGCGGCGGTAAAAACGTTCAATGTGCCGGTGACGGTGAACGGAAATCTGACGGTGACTGGAACGTGCACCGGTTGCGGAGGTGGCGGAGGGTCGGGAACGGTGAACAGCGGCACGGCCACTCAGGTGGCGCTTTATGCGGCCAATGGATCGGCGGTGAGCGGAGACAGCGGATTGACGGACAATGGGTCGACGCTGACTTACGCCGGGGCGAATGGGATTTCAGCGTCGGCGGGTGCGTTCAGCGGGAACGTAACGGTGAATGGGCAGTTATTGGTGGCAGGGCCGTGGACGGTGAGTTCGCCGATTCCCGGGACGGCAATGGCGGCAGCGGGGGCGGGGACTTCGGCGCTGGGAATTTCGAATGATGGGAATTTTTATATTTCCACGAATGGTGGAAGCCCGCAAGAAGTGGCGACTTCGACGACGAGTTCATTTTTCTCGAATCTGTTTCAGGAGGATGCGAACGACATCGGCGAGTACAACGGGACCACGGCGCAGAATCTGCATGTCTATTCGAGTTACACGAACAGCTCGACGTGGCAGCGGACGTCGTTGGGATTTGATACGGCCGATAACTACGCCGTGGTGCGCAGCGAGAGTTCTCCTTCTGGAACCGCACCTGGCTTGGGTTTTTGGGTGAATAGCGGCCTGAAGTGGGTAATCGATGGGACCAATAACTTCAAGCCGTGGACGGATCAGACCTACAACATCGGATCGTTTAACAGTTCCGGGAGCGGGAGCGGGTTGCGGCCGGCGACGATTTACGTCGCGGGAAATTCTACGAGCGGAAGCGGGCTTGAACTGGGAAGGTTTGCGAATGAAAGCTATGAGCTGTGCAACGATACGAGCACGGGGACGATCATCAACGGCTTGGCCACGCTTTCTTCCGCAGGCTGTGCTATCAAGCCCTCGAGTACACTTACGAGCGGAGCGATCGGGGTTGTAATAACGAACGCCGGGACCAGCGGAGTGGCTACGCTCGCGAAGGCGGGGTCTGCGTATTGCAGTTTTGACGGGACGGCGACCGTAATTGGCGATTACGTTGTGCCCTCGAGTACATCGGGATTGTCCTATCTCTGCCATGATGCGGGCGCCACGCGGCCTGTGGGAACGCAGATTCTGGGTCGAGTGCTGCAGGCAAGCGCCGGCAGTACAACGGTGCAGATGTTTCTGGATATGCCGGGGTCGAGCGTCAGCAGCGGGACACCTCCGGGGACGGGAAACTGCACGAACCAGGCGGTTACTGCCGTAAATGCAGGTGCAGCACCAACTTGTGCGACGGTGACATCGGCATATGTCGATAACTCGATTGCGCCGACGGCATCGCCCGCGTTGACAGGAACGCCGACTGCGCCGACGCCGGCGACATCGGACAGTTCGACGAAAATTGCGACTACAGCCTGGGTGAACGCGCAGGGGTACGGGACTGGATCGGGGAACGTCACGGGGCCAGGGTCTTCGACGAACGGAGACGTTGCGACGTTCAGCGGCACGAACGGCAAGACGATTCAGGATTCGGGAACGGCGGTGAGTTCGCTGGCTCCACTCGCGAGTCCTGCGCTGACAGGCACGCCGACCGCTCCGACTGCGAGCGCGGGCGATAATTCGACCAAGATTGCGACCACGGCTTACGTGAAAAATGAGGTGCAGTTGGCCTGGACGTGTCCGGTGGCGGGATCGACATCGGTTTCGCAGAATTGCAATTGGACGATTCCCGCGGGACTGACTATCACAGGATTTGATTTTGCCGCTAACACTGCGCCGGCTGGATGCAGTCCGTATGCGACCGTCCAGTTGTGGGATGGCACAGCCAATGCGGAAGTGGGCAGCTATTCGATTGCGATGAGTTCCGGAAATAGCTTCTATACACAGGTGACTGGCAGCACGAACGTGGCGAGCGGTCACCAGTTGCGGGTGAAAGTAACAACGGCGGCTTCGGGATGCACGACCAGTGCGGGCGGCATGGTGGCTACTGTGACCTACCAGATGCAGAATTAGGGAAGCCCCGATTTAGCCCGACGAACAGAATATGCAGGTTTCTCGACTACGCAAAATCGCCCGTAAACGGGCGATTTTTCTTCGCTCGAAATGACAGAGTTAGTACTTGAACAAAGTTTCCGTAGAAGGAGGAAAAATTATGAGCGGGACTAATCCGGAGGCGGCGACGCCGACTACGACACAATCTTTTGAACAGAGCGATCGGAACCCACCGGTTGTGAATTGGGGAGGAGTGGACGCGGACGGCGGACAGATTGCGGCGCCGGCTTCTTCCGAGAGCCGAGTCACGCCTGCGGGTCCAGCGGTCTCTCCGAATGCAGGGCTGACGAATTACGACACCAGCGACAGTGCCGACAGCGTGGAGGACGAGGCAGAGCGGGAGAGTTAATCTGGCAGAGGGTTATCGCGCAAGGAATGCGCGAACCATGGGCGCCCAAGCAAGGGCCATCGGCGAGAGCTGATGGCCCTTTCTATTTTGAGGGATCGAGGAGAGACATCGTGGTGGAAGTCGCGGGCAAGCTTGAAAGTTGCGGTTTGAGGGTAGGGATCCCTTCGGCAAGCTCAGGGCAAGCTCTTCGACTGCACAAGAGAGTTCGCTTCGCGAATTTTCTCGCTCCGCTCAGGATGACAGACTGGCTGGTGGCGTTTCTGCTGATTGCTGCTCCGGCTTTCGCTACGACTTATTACGTGAGCTCCAGCACCGGCAGCGATGGGAATAGCGGCATGTCTTCTTCTAGCGCCTGGCAGACGATTGGGCATGTGAACGCGCAGACGTTTCAGCCGGGGGACTCGGTTCTGTTCCGGCGCGGAGATGTGTGGAACGAGAGTCTGATTGTGCCCTCCTCGGGAAGCTCGGGAAATCCGATTACGTTTGATGCATACGGGACGGGACCGGCGCCGAATTTGACGGGATATTATGCGGCGCCTGCGTCGACGTGGGTGCATGTTTCTGGAAATGCCTGGAAGGCACCCCTGCCGGCGACTTACTCGACGATTAATTTCTGCTTGTTCGGGTCGATTTGGGGACAGAAGGTTGGCGCGTCGACTTCGAATCTTACGGCGCAGTGGAATTTTTATTTTGCTGATGGATACGTTTACGTGTACGCGACGGAAAACCCGTCGCTTTTCTACAACGAACCCATCGTTCCTATGGCTTTGAGCAATATGCCGGTGATTAACACGAATGGGCAATCGTGGCTGACGTTCCAGCATTTTCTAGTGAACTGGTTCGATCAGTATGGCGTGTATGTGGAGGGGGAGAGCGACCACCTTGTTTTCGCCAACATGGAATCCGATTCGATGATTCCGGAAGGAACACAGCCGCTGGGATTCTATGTGAACGAAGCGGCTCTGGGGCCGGGCGATATCAAGTTGTACAACGATGAGGCGCACCTGAATTACGACGGATTTCGCTTCGATGGATCGGCTACTGCGATCACGATGGTGAACGACAAGGCGTACGCCAACCGCGACGGGGCGCTGGTGGATAACACTTCCGCCGTTAGTTATTCCTACTGTCATTTCTATGCCTCGAGCCTCGCGGTGGCGGGATCGACGGACGTGGAATGGACGAGTGGCACGGGGCCGATTGCCGGAACGGGGAATATCGCAACGGATACCCCTCCTGCGGTGCAGGTGTGGAAGAGATATCCGGCGGAAATCACGTTGACGGTGGACGACTCTGGAATGACGCCGGGAGCGGACACGTACTATGCGAACACGGTGTTGCCAGTGGCGGATGCGGCGGGCTTGCCGGTGGGAGCGGCGATTACTGTTGGATATCCACTGGCGAATACGTTGATTTCTGAGTTTCAGGGGTGGATCAACGCGGGGCGCGATGTGACTTCGCACTCTATATCTCACACCTACTACACGAATACGGATGCGCTGGACATTCAATACACAGGCACTGGAACGGCGGCAACATTGAGTATCAGCAACAAGACGCTGACGATCACGGTGACGGGCGCCAGCGATAGCGTGAGTTACAACCTGGCGCAGGGGCAGCCGGAAGGAACGATGCTGGGATTGGCGCAGGCGCTGGCGGCGAGCGGGAAATATACCTATTCGTTTATGACTCCATGCCAGGGACCCTATGGAACGGGATGCGCGGCATACACAGCGGCAGCTTTGTTGTCACAGGATCTGGCGGACATAAGCAGCCAGGATGTGAAATCGGCGGTTTATCACATGCCACTGGATGTGGCGCGATTGACCACGGACGAAATCACGTTATCGCGGCAATGGATGACTGCGAACCTGACCGGATTACCTGCGACGCCCGTCTACGTTTATCCCGGCGGATACGAAACGACCACCATGCAAGGGATTGCTGAAGGCGTTCCGTACAGCGGGGCGCGCGGAGCGCTGAAAGAAGATTTTGGCGTGAAAGATACGTATGCGGATGGATTCAATGCACAGAACGTCACTAGCTTTGGCGTGAATCCAACCTGGATGGGCATACCGCCTGCATCGTTGAATCAACACATTCACGCGCTGGTTTGGAAGGAACAGGTATGGGGAGTGCCTTGGGGAATTTTTTGGCATTTGAATGAGTTGACGCAGGCCGACCCTGTGGGCGGAACGGAGATCACGAATCTGATTCAGGATTTTAAAAATAGCGGAGCGATAATCCAGACGAACACGGGGTTGGTGAACTGGCTGATGACTGGGACACAAGAGACGGGAACAGACGGAAATTATTACTACACCTTTCCCGCGACGAGAATGGCGCTGGATTTTCGGCCGACGGAGAATTCGCCGGTGGTGGATGCTGGTCAAAACCTCGGGCCGGCGTATGCGCTTGATATTAACGGAGTCAACCAGAACAGCTATGGGAGCGGGTGGGAGATTGGGGCGCACGTTTACGAAGGGTATTCGGTGTACGGCGGAGGAGCGGGAAGTTGGTTCAGCATTGGGGCTCAGCAGCCAGCTGGAACGCCGCAACTGCCGCAGGCGTGGGTGGACAATAACGAAGCCACGGATGGGCTGGTGTACACGCTACCGCAGTATGAACTGAATCTGGGGACGCAAGCCTGGGTGAATGGACCGCCTGCCGCATGTTCTACGGGGTTCCATCTGCCCTATTGGACCGTTGGCACGCCGACTTTTTCCGGACTGCAGTCTGCGATCAATGATGTGGAGGCGTGCCGAACGACGACAGGCGGGACGGCGGGATTCTATGTGGACATTCCGCCGGCGCTGTACACGACGAGCAGCGCGAACGGCCTGGTTATTCCACAATCCAATTCGAATCCTTCGAGTGCGTTTATTGTTCTGCGGTCGACTGAGGACTCGAATTTGCCCGATGGTCAAACTGTTTGTGCTCACGGAATTCAGGATGATCTGGTCACTTCGACAGACATCGGGCTGCATAATCCGGACTGTACCGGGCAAAACATGTACGACGAACTCGGCCCGCAGAACTCATCCCACACGACCGGAACTCTGGGAATTATCGCGGGAATTACGACCCTGTCGGTGAATACGACCACGCTCGCGGCAATCGCGGCGAACTCCACGACTCAGTGTGTAGCCTTGACCAATGGCTACGTCTCGCCGGGAATCAACCTGGTTGTGGATAGCGGCGCGAATCAGGAGACCGTGGGTACTGTTGCAGCGGTGAATCAGACCGGCGCTTGCGGAGTTTTCACGCTGAATCACGCAAGCGGAGTTCCCGTTACATTCTGCGCCGCAGGCTGCACTTACACGCTGGCGAATGGGCAGACGATCAATACGGCGAATTACAACGATGTCGCATCGATGTGGCAGGTAGAAACTACGAATACGGGAACGCCGAGCGCAATTACTCTTTGCAGTGCTTCCGGGACCTCTGAAAGCCCAACCTGCGCGAGTGCGGGCAACAATGGACCGGACCACTGGATGTTTGAAGACGGAGCTACGTCGTTTGCGGCTGGGACAAACGCGGCCGGAGTTCCGTTCGATACCGGAGCGGCAACAGGGCAAACTTCGCTTACCCAGCTTTCCCAGCACATTCACATTACGAAATGGTGGACGCACGGAGACTGGACCTCGCCGTTGATTGGTGGGAATCAGATCCAGGCGGGCATCCACATGAACTGCATTTATTGTTCGTTTACCCATAGTCAGATTTCGCAAGTGATGCGTCCGGGCGCGGAGGGTCATCCTATCGGACACAGTTATGGTTCGATCGAAAAGGATGTTCATAACTGGGTGGAAGGATTGAGCGGGGGAGTCTTTTGCGGCGGTTTTTCTTATCCATCGCCCAATATCGCCGGCGTGGTTCCCTGCCAGGACATGGAGATCCGCCGTAACCGGTTTACCTTCCCTTACAGCTGGATGGGCCAAAGCCCAATTGCGGCCAACGCCGACCCCAACTTTACAGAACAGTTTTCGTTTGTACGAAAGAATTCGTTCGAGATCAAAGTTGGACTGCGTTGGGTTGTGGAAGGGAACATCAACGAGAACATAGATAATTCCGGGGCGCAAAGCGGGAATAACGCGCTTTACCGCGTGACGAATTCGAGCGTCGGCCAGGGAGACAACTACCAGGGAATCACCGGCAATATTTTTCTGCACAGCAATATTTACCGCAATAGCTGTAGTGGACCCGGCGTTGCCGGACGGTCAGATTTTGTTACCTCTAACGGTGGTGGCGCCAGCTACGGAACCTCCCATGTCTGGTTCCAGAACGATCTTCTCTATCAAATCAGCGTGGATACGGGGCCGGGATGCACTGCATCAAGTACCTATGGATTCACAGTTGGCTCCGGCGTAGTGCAGTGGAGCGGAAACATCTCAGAGGACCCCACGGGCACGTTCGCTACTTTTACGGCGACGTGCGCGCCGCAGCTTTCCGGGAACTGCCCGAACGGGCCGATTAGCGGCGCGTTGGGAGCGCAGCAGACAGACATCAATCCCGGGGACTATGTTGTGATCAGCGGATGCACATCGGTGACGGCGTTCAATACGGCTACCGGCACAAACGGTAGCCACACTTATCCGCTGCTTGGTGTGCCGGCGTTGGCGGGAACATTTTCAACGGGGACAGTGGTTCTCTTCCCCAACAATACGGCAGGAGCAGGAGCTTCCGATACGTCCGGAAATTGCATAATTTCGTATCAGCAGGGTTGGCCGAACAATGTAGCCTGGGACCACATTACCGAAATCACCGACAATCCGGGCGCGTTATCGTCTACGGATGACTACACGCATGGTCCGAATTATGCACGCAACAATCTTGTGCGAGACAGCATTTTTCTGGGCAATGGATGGTATTTCGGGTCGATCGGAGAAGGCACGACGATAGAAAACTTCAATTGGGATAGTTCCTCGCTGACGGCTGACCACTTGGTTTTCCCCACGAGGACCGCGGCGAACTATACCGAATATGGTAACAATCCCGGTTATCCCGATTCGGCGGGATGCACGAGAACTGGGTGCAATCCGCCCAGCACGATGTATTTCCCGCCGAACACTTGCATTGGATGGGTTGGAGCATGTTCTAGTTCTGTGCCGCTGACCTACACGGATTATCACAGCTTTGAACTTTCTTCCTCCAGCAGCTTTTTCGCGGGCAACTCACAAGCGGCCAGTGACGGGACGTCGATGGGAACAAATATTCCGGCGCTCGATGCTGCGCAGACGCTGACTACGTTTGTTTGCCCTTACGTGTGCGGGGTGCCAGGGCCGTATGCCGATGTGAAATAGAACATTCGCTATTCAGACTTTTGTCGACGCGGCGAAATGCAAAAGCGAAGTTAGAGTCACTCGCCAAACAGGTTGGTTAGTCGGGCACGGTAAAAAGCCGTGCCTTTTGCATTTGAAATCGAATTTCTCACTTGGAGAAACGTAATGAGAAGGGCAGTCGCCGTCATTCTGCTTTGCAGCACGTTAGCGTTTACCGGTTGCTCGACGTCGTGGATCAGCGAAGCCGAGCAGATCATCTCTGTGTTGGTTCCGGCTACCACGAACCTGGTAACGCTGGTTGCGACCTTGCAGGGGAATGTGCCTGCCGCAGACCTGCAGACGATTCAAGGCGCAGGTGTGCAGGCAGAGACGGATTTGCAGTTGGTGCAGTCGCTGATCGCGCAGTATCAGAAAGCGGATGTGGCGGCACAACCTGGGTTGGCAAATCAGATTGGGGCAGCGCTGGCCGCAGTGCAGTCGAGCTTAGGCGGAATACTGCCATCACTCCATATAAAGGATACGGCAACGCAGGCGAAGGTGACGGCCGTGGTGGGACTGGTGCTTTCGGAAGTGCAGTCGATGGCGGCCATTGTTCCGGTGGTGACTCCGGCTGCAACGCAGGCGGCCAGGCTGGCGGCAAGGCCGGTAAAGAAGCAAACTCCGCTGACCGCAGCCCAATTTGTAAATTCGTATAACGCCATGATGACGGCAAAAACGGGGAATCCAGAAGCTGGATCGTTCGACCGCCGGATTGCGAATTCATGCGCACGGCAAGCTTGAGCGATGGGCGAGTGCGGGGTTGTTGAAATAGTTTGCGGCGAGCACGACGATTTCATTTTCGCCGAGAAACTCTCATCTCTCGCACCAGAAGCGAGACCCTTCGGCTTCGCTCAGGGCAGGCTATGGGGCACCCCGGTGAGATATGGGCACTCGATTTTGGAGTGCGGAATGAATGGAGATGAATTTGTGAGCGACGACTGGAAGAAGCAGCATCACCCGGCTTGTGAGTGTACGCGGGCCATCGTTCATCCTTCGCAGGCAAAGCCGGGGATTCATGCGTTTCCTGACAAACTGTACGTAGTAACCATGCTGGAGAATCCGCTGCGGTGGCGGTCGCGGTATTGGAATTATTGGATGTTCGAGCGCGAGTGCGAAGCCGCGGGAGCTGTCCTGTACACAGCTGAAGTCGCGTTTGGGGATCGGCATTTCGAGGTGACGCAGGCGGGGAATCCGCGGCACTTGCAGCTACGGACTACAAACGAGATTTGGCACAAGGAGAATGCGCTGAATTTGCTGATGCAGCGGTTGCCCGCGGATGCGAAGTATGTGGCGTGGATCGACGCGGACGTGAAATTCAATCGTCCCGACTGGGCGCAGGAGACGATGCAACTCCTGCAACACTATGACGTCTTGCAGATGTTCAGCCATGCGCAGGATGTGGGGCCAAATTACGAACCGCTCAACACCACTCCGGGATTTTTTTACAAGTGGGTGACGGACCGGCCTTCGCCGCATGAGCCGACGTTCATGCAGCCAAAGCAGGCGTATGGATATTACAGCGTGAAGAGTGGGCAGTTCTGGCATCCGGGATTTGCCTGGGCTGCGAAGAAAAGCTCGCTTGAAAAGGTTGGGATGTTGATGGATCACGCGATTCTTGGGTCGGGCGATTGGCACATGGCTTCGGCGCTGGTGGGGCAGGTGCATCGATCTTTGTATTCGGGATATTCGCCGGCTTATGTGAAGTTGTGCAAGCAGTGGCAGGAGCGGGCGGAGACGCAGATTCGGCGAAATGTTGGTTACTTGCCGGGATTGGTAAATCATCTTTTTCATGGGGCGAAAAGAAATCGCGCGTATGACCAACGCTGGAAGTTCTTAGCACAGTCGGGATATGACCCGGATTTGGATTTGAAGCGTGACTGGCAGGGTTTGTATCAGCTCACGGACCGGAGTGTGATTTTGCGCGATGGGCTCCGGCAGTATGCGCGGATGCGGGATGAGGATTCGACGGAGGTGTGATGGTCCGAATGAATTCAAACACAGCGGACGAAGAGGCACACAGAGGTTCTCAGCTGCGCTGGTTGCCGGGTGCAAAAGGTGGTTGTGGGGGACGATCTTTCTTTATTGCGGCATTTTGGGAAATTTCTGGATAAGGATGTGCACGGTCGAAGCGTACGCGACTTCTTGATTGAGAACTTGCTGCAGATTCGTCCGAAGGCGGGTGGCATTGAACCCATTCGGCTGAACCGGGCGCAGCGGGAGTACTCGCGGAACTGTGGCAAACGCAACATTGTTCTGAAGGCCCGGCAACTCGGGATTACGACTTACGTTGCGGCGCGATTTTTTGTGCAGGCTATCACGCGCCCAGGAACGGTTGCGGTGCAGGTGGCACATACGCAGGAATCAGCCGAGGCAATTTTTACGATCGTGCGGCGCTTCTGGGAAAAACTGCCCGATCCGCTGCGCAGGGGCGCGTTGCTGCCTTCGCGCGCCAACGTCCGTCAACTCGCGTTTCCGGCGCTTGACAGCGAATACCGGGTTGAAACGGCGGACGCGAACGCGGGGCGCGGGATGACCATCCATTACCTGCACTGCTCGGAGGTCTCCCGCTGGCCCCGCGATGCGTCGGAAACTTTAGCTTCGTTGCGGGCGGCGGTAGTACCGGGTGGCGAAGTGGTAATCGAGTCGACGCCGAACGGCGCGGCTGGTGTTTTTTACAACGAGTGGCAGAAGTCGCTGGAAATTGGACAGAAGCAGCATTTTTTCCCATGGTGGTTTGAGGGGAACTACAGGCAGGTGGTGAGCGACAGTTTGCGTTTTCTTACGCCGGAGGAAGAGCGGCTGAAGGTCGAGAGCGGCCTCGACGAGCAACAGATCGCCTGGCGACGAACGCAGTGGGCGTCGTTGAGCAAGCTGGCGCGCCAGGAATACGCCGAAGATGCGAATGCATGTTTCCTGACCTCTGGCGAGTGCGTGTTCGATCTCGAGACGATTGAGAAAGCGGCAGCACGAGCAGCGAAGGTCGCGCAGTTGCACGACAACGAAAAGCTGATGATCTGGTTTCCTCCGCAGTCACAAAGGAGATACATCGTTGGGGTCGATGCAGCGGGAGGCGGAACTGATGGAGACTACGCCTGCGCAGAGGTGATCGATCGAGAAACCGGAATGCAGTGCGCCGAACTGCGCGGGCATTTTCCGCCGATGGAACTGGCGCGGCGAGTTGCCGAGTTAGGAAGAAGTTATTGCAAGGCGCTGCTCGCGGTCGAACGGAACAATCACGGTTACGGTGTGCTGGCTCACTTGCAGAATTTGAGATACGACAATCTGTTTCAAGAGGGCGAGCAAACTGGCTGGCTCACTTCCGCAGCGAGCCGGCCGGCGATGATTGAAAACCTGGTCGCGATTATGGCAACGGACCCCGAGTTATTTCACAGTCAGAAGTTGCTTCAGGAATGCCGGACGTTCGTGCGCCATGCCGATGGTAGCGCATCGGCCGCAATTGGCGCGCATGATGACTGTGTAATGGCAATGGCCATCGCTCTGCAAGTGCGGCGAGAAGTTGCCGGCCGGCGAGCTGGACACAACCGCTAGTCGAATAGGAAATCGATGTTTACATGTCACAGACTGTGGTCCTCATGAACAGTAAGATGCCGCACTTGTTTTACCGATGACGTTGGTCGAAGCCGTCCAACACGTGAGGAGAATGCGCGGCGGAGCGCAGAGCCATTTGATGCGCTGCTCCGACGGGCAGTTTTATGTAGTGAAGTTTCTGAACAATCCGCAACATTTGCGGGTATTGACCAATGAGATGTTAGCGACCAGATTGGCAGAGCGGGTTGGGTTACCAGTGCCTGCGACCGAAGTAGTCGAAGTCGGCGAGTGGTTGATTGAGCATACGCCAGAGTTGCATGTTCAATTGGCGCACAATGTGGTTCGGTGCCAGCCGGGGTTGCAGTTTGGATCGTGTTACGTGGTGAACCCAATGGAAGGGCAGGTCTTCGACTACATTCCGGTGGAGATGCTCGACCGAGTTAGAAACGTGGACGAATTCGCGGGCATGCTCGTAATCGATAAATGGACCGGAAACGCGAATGGCCGGCAAGCTGCGTTTTGGAGAAAGCTGCGTGAAAAAAAGTATACGGCGTCGTTCATCGACCAGGGGTATTGCTTTAACGCGGGCGAGTGGACGTTTCCGGATTATCCGTTGCGCGGCGTGTATGCGCGCAACGAGGTTTATGAAGGCGTAAAGGGATGGGAATCCTTTGAGCCATGGCTCTCGCAAATCGAAAAGATGGAGGAGGATCGGGTCTGGAGCCTGGCGGACGGAATTCCTCCGGAATGGTATGCGGGCGAGTGGGACGAGTTGGAGAAACTGATTCGCACCCTGATCGGCCGCCGTGATCGTGTGCGGGAATTGATTGACGCGTTCCGGGCTTCGCCGAGGAGACCTTTTCCGGCGTGGATTGAGCACTGACCTATGTGCGAGAGTGTTGGCGGTTTGACATTGCGGTAATGGCGGAGAAAAGACATCTCGAGTTTTTTGTGCTGCGGTACGTGGCGGATGCGATCAGGCAGATCACCGTGCCCATCGGAATTGTGATGCATGAGCCGAACATCGAGGGAGGATTCGGCGATGTGCGGCTTACTCGTGACTGGAGACTCGTGCGATGTGTCGATCCCCAGGCTGATGTGGAGATGCTCTCGGCGATGGAGGCGGAGATCCGCGCACAACTCGCCTCGACGAATGAACGCGCGGCTCTGTTGCATCGCCTTCAAGATATGTTCTCCAACGTGATTCAGGTTTCCTCAGTGGCTGGATGCCTGGCGGAAGATCCGGCGAGCGAGGTTGAAGCGATGGCCTCGATGTACCTTGAAGTCGGGAGAGTGGGCGGTACGCGCGAAGAGAGTGGACGGGAGAAAATATTGTCGGGGATGCGGGACTCGTTCAAGCGAGCTGGAATTGAAAGACTCGTCGTTCCCATACCAGCGGCGTCATACACAAGGCCGGGCGACCCATTTCGTTTTGACTTTGGATATCGGGTGGGGGGCGAGATCAAGATGTTTCATGCGGTCTCGCTCAAGGCAAGCGTGGACGCGGCGATCATGCTAGCCGGGCGGTATCCAAAGATTGCCCCAGTCATGTCGGCGAAGACAGAAGCTGCATTAGCGCTCACGGCGGTGATTGATGATGATTTGGATCGCGGGCAGGATCGAATCCAGTTTGCGCTCAGCATGATGGAAGAGGAGAAGATTCGGATCGCAGTCGCGGCAGAGATGCCGATGATTGCGGAGGTCGCGCGTAAGGAGTTGAAGGCGTGATTGACTTCCTGATAACTCCTCTTGCGATAGCTGCGGTGCCTGTTCTGCTTTATAGCTGGTACTTTTTTGTGGAGGTTGGTCGGCACCAGGAGGGATGGCACACGAATGTCAGCAGGGTTGTGCTCGCGGTGGACACCGTTTGCCTTCTATTGGTGCTGGTTGCCTATGCAGCTGCTCCACGGGTGCACGGTGATTACCATGCATCTATGCACGCGATCGGAGAGTACTACGACAAATGGGATCGAGTGATGGTGAAGGTTCTAGTCGCGAGTTTTATTCTTTCGTTTCTAGGCAAGGGGAGATCGGTTGCGACGCTGGCGATTGCCAGTGTTGGTCTTGCATGTTTCTGGACCGTGATAACGCTTGTCTAAGGCTAGTTTGCGTCCGGCAATTCGACCAATAGCTTGGTAGAAACCCCAGTTGAACAACTCCGCTTCGGCGGGGTTTTTTATTGTGCGGGCTCGCTGTCGAATGGGATGCGACATTGTCGAACTGGGCTCGGCAGACGGCCGGGGCACTGTCCCCACATTTGTTTTCGCGGATATAAATCCTATGAATATTAAAGAGACGTTACGCGGCGCGATGCGCCGGATCACGGGAGTGTCTGCTGCCTCTTCATTGGCTGCGGCCGAGAAAAAGCGGCGGACTCTGCCGTTGCCTTCCATTTTCAATTCCTACGGGCCGCCGGGCGACATCATGCCGAAGCCGACGGCCTACAACCTGCGGCGCTTTTCGGAGCTTCCCGTCTCGCGGCGGGCGATTAATACGATTAAAGACCGCATCGCGGGTATGCGCTGGAGGATTCAGCCACGGCAGGGGATTGCCCTGGAGGCGATTCCCGATGGCGCCGAGCGCGTGCAGATCCTCACGCAGAATTTCCAGGCGCCGAATCCGGATGATTCGTTTCGCTCGTTCTCCGAGCAGGTACTCGAGGACATCATCGTTGGCGGCTATGGGGCAATTGAGGTGCAGACTTCTGGCGACGCGAAACATCCCTTGCTTTTGTGGCCTGTGGATGGCGCGTCGATCCGGATGAATCTGGATTGGAATGGGTCACCAACCGGCCAGAGATACTTACAGGTCACCGATCAGTCGGGCCCGAAGAGCCAGATCAAGCTGACCGATGACGAGCTAATTTATATAAGGCTGAATCCGCGCACGCATACGCCGTTTGGATTGGGCCGTTTGGAGGTTGCGTTTGAAACTGTGAATGCGTTCCTAGGCGCACATCGCTATGCGTCGCGGCTAGCTTCGAATTCCGTGGTGCAGTATGCGCTGTGGCTGCAGGATTTGACCCCTGATCACCATGAGCGGCTGATTCGCTGGTGGCAGGACGAGATCGAGGGAACAGGGCGCGTCCCGATTATGGCGGCCGAGAGCAAGCCGGAAGTATTGCGATTCGGCGGCGGGACCGATGCTGACTTGCGCTTGCAGTGGCAGGAATTCCTGTTGCGGATAATTGCGGACGCTTTTGATCTGCCTCCTTTCTATCTCGGAGTCGAACGCGATGTGAATCGGTCGACGGCGGAGGAGTACAACGACCTAGCCTTCCGGCAGGCGATCGCGCCGACCGCGCGATTGCTGGCTGAGCATCTGACGCGAGATGCGATCCACAAGAGACTGGGATGGAGTGATTTGGAATTTGTGTTTGCGGAGTTGGAGACGCAGGATCCGCTGGAGGAGGCGCAGATTCAGCAGATTCTTTTGCAGAACGGTGTGTTGACGGTCAATGAGGTACGGAGGATGCGGGGATTGCCGGAGTTAACTGCGAGCTAGTCGGCAACCGAATGACGGCGTCGTTCACTTCGCTGAGCATGACAGAGTTAACCAGGGGGATGGGGAATGATTGATTTGAAGAGCATGGCGCTCGAGATGCCGGAGGTCGCGGGGCATCCGAATCGAGTGGGATTTCGCGGTGTACTGACGACCGTCGATGTGCCTTCGCATCGCGCGCCTTCGGGAGCGAAGGGGCATCTGGTTGTGCTGACGAGGCAGGCTGCGGAAGCTGCACTGCCTTCACTGCTGGGAATGGCGCTCGATTACTCGCCCACACTCGATCGGCATGATGTGCGCCGGAAGGTAGGCGTGATTACCGGCGCGGACATTGTGGGAAGAAATTTGGAATTGGAGGGATATCTGTATGCGCGAGACTTTCCGGAGATCGTGAAAGAGATCGGAAAATCGGGACGCAGCGCGGATTCCATTTCTGTAGAGGGCTCCGCCGAGCGAAACTTCTCCAGCAAGGCAAGCCGATGGGCGGAGGGATACAGGCTGGGTTCTTCGCTGCGAAGCGTGGCGGAAGGGATCATCACCCTGGCCGATAGGATGGTGCCGCGCTGGAAGCGTGAACAGTACCGGCCGACAATACGCGCGGAAGCCAGCGTGCAGATGCCGGGAGCCGGAGGCCTCGGATTGTCATACGAAGTGACAGACGTGCTGCTGCGCGACACCACGGAAGTGATTTGGCGTCTGGAGAAAGTCACATTTACCGGAGCGGCGATTTTGCGGAGAGATAAGGCCGCTTATCGCAACACATGGATTGAGTTGAGCAAGTGAAAGACAAGTTAGAACGATGGTTTTACGGCAAACATGATGAAGGAGGAAAAAGTATGAACGAAGAGATGTTGCAGCAATTGACGGCGACGGCGGAACGGCTGGCGAATGCGGCCGAATCGTTGGATCGCGTGTTGGGGCGGCTGGATGCGCAGCAGGAGGCGCTTAATGCGAAAGTCGAACGTATTGCGGCGGCGGTGGAAGAGCGTGGGCCGTATGAAATATCGGCGCGTGGAGAAAGCGCGCGGCAGCTGCACGAGCGGTTGACTGAGCTCGAAAAGTCGAATGCGGATTTGAAGGCGCAGGCGGCTCGGATGGCTCGCAAGACGCTTCCACCGATGGTTTCGGCGATTCTGGCAAAAAGCTGCGGTGAGCCTGGCGCGGAAAAGCTGGACAAGGGCGTCCTCGACAAGACTCTGCAGAGCTTGAGCGTCGAACAGAGGATTGCGGTGAAGTCGGAGTTGGCCCGGGCGGGGATTATCGACTAGACGCGGGCTAGGGCATTTCGTTGTGAGCGGGCACGACTTGGTCGTGCCTTTTGCTTTTGGGACGGAAATGTCTCATGAGTCGGCGCATTGCACGCCGGTAGGGATCCTTCGACTGCGCTCAGGATGACAGGTTCTTGCACGAAAGGTATCGAGAGTTTTTTTAACACGGAAAAAAATCAAAGGAGAAAACATGCAGGGAAAATTTGTAGATCTGTACGCATCGGCCGACTACCTTGGGCCTGGCGCGATTGAGATCGACCGTTATCAGACGGAGATCTTCGATATCGTGCGGCGGCGAGGAGTCTTCGGGCAACGCATCAAGCAAGTGCCCGCTACGGGGCATCCGTCGCGGTTCTTCGAAGAAACGGCAATCAATTCGCCGACCGCCACACAGGCGTTCGTCGATCCGCGCAACATTTCGCCGACGGTTGGATCGCCCACTCGCGTCGAAATGGCGGTGCCGCTCAAGGCGCTGGTTTCGCAAATCAACTACAACCTGTTCGACCTGGAAGTGACGGCGCAGCAGAGCCAGTTCGCTTACCTGCAAGCGAAAGATCTGGCGGATTCGGTGGATGGGCTGCTTCGCACGCACGACGTTGCCCTGTGGAACGGCAACGATACGTCACTCAGTTCGCCGACCACGTTCCAGTACTTCGGCGTTATCGGGCAGATCGTTGCGGGCGGGAACACAACCACCTGCACGACCAGCGAACTGATCGTCGACACGCTCAAGAGCACGATTGCACAGATGGTGGCGAACTCGTCCTACGCGGTGCGTCCGACAGCGATCTACTCCAATCCCGTGCTGCTGGACTCTGATCGATCGCGAAATGAAGACCGAGTACAACGTGGTGCTCACCACGGTCGAAATCACGGGTGGCTTCCGCGTGAAGGCGCTGAGCACGCAAGCTGGTGATCTGCCGCTGATTCCGGATTGGACGATTCCTTATACCGGCACGCCGGGATCGGGATCGGCAGTGCTGCCTGCGTACATCGTCACAGAAGACTTGATCGAGTATCACTGGCTGAGCGATCCCAATCCGCGCGTCTTCAAGCTGGGCCTGCCCAACGCGTTGACGCAACAGATGGTGGTGGTGAAATTCGGCGCTCCAGTCGTCAAAGGAGCAAATTTCGCACATTACCAGGTGAACATCCAGCGGTAGAAAACAGTTCTCAGTTCTCAGTTATCAGTTTCCAGTTGCGGTGCGTTTCTGCGCAATCACAACTGGAAACTCTGATTCTGAGAACTGAGAACTGAGAACTGAGAACTCTATGAATTATCTCGCAGCATCGGATTACGCGACCTACGGATTGGACCCGACGACGGACGCTTCGTGGGTAACAGCGGCTTCGGCGATGATCGACGCGCATTGCCGGCGGACATCGATCGGACTGACACAATATGAAGAACGATTGAAATTGCCGCCGGAATTGAACACGGTGCGTGTGAGTTATTTGCCGCTTGTGACTGTGGACTCCACTGCCCACCCCGATTGTGACGCTGCTGGGACGCTATGGAATTCCGCGTCGCGGCGAGTGGCCTTTCCCTGAATTGAGCCTGGAATTCGCTCTCGTATTTTCCTTGCCGGGAATGTGGACGACGATCGATCCGACAACGATCGACATCTGGACGGAGAGTGGCGAGCTTACTTTTCCGGTGAACGCACTCGGATTGTTCTTTAACGAGGTGGATGTCACCTACAACGCGGGATGGAGCACGATTCCCACGCCGGTGCAAGTGGCGTGCGCGCAGATTATCAAGAACGCGCAGGCCACGCCGGGCCTGAACGTGCAATCGAGCCAGATCAATCAGATGCGGTTGCAGTACTTCGGGCCGAGTTTGATGGATGAAATGGTTCGCAGTCTGCTCTCGCCGTACGTCGCAATCAAAGGATCGTAGGAGATCGTCGTTCTTCGATTTCGATTTGAATTTTCGGAGGACTCATGGGCGGCATTAGCGGGGATGCGTTGGTGCGTGCGGCGAATGCGATGCTGCAGGCGCTGGGAGGAGATCAGGTGAGCTTGCTGCTGCCGGGAACGGCAACTGCAAGCGATTCGGCCGGGCAACTCGGGCTTGTGGATCCGGGAGTCCAGAATGTGATCATCGCCCCGGTGGTAGCCACGAACCTGCCTGCGGAAAACGATGGTCCGGCGAGGCGAATTGAGTTTACCCTGCCGGCTTCCGCGATTGAAACGCAATTGCCTACGCTCGGCCTGGCCTCGGCCGAAGCGCTGTTCGCTGCGGCTCTGGGGCTGATGTACGACGGCGATGTCTTTCACATCGAGAGAGTCGTTACCGAAAATTTTGCCGGAACCGCGTACTTCTACATTTTGACGGCGGTCGAATAAGAAGCAGGAGCTGATCCAATGCAATTTGCCAAAGATAGTTTCCTGCTTGCATTGCAACAAAGGCTTGCAGGACTGAACCCGGCGCGAACTGTAACCATTAACGGCGCGACTGTGCCCGCCGTGGTTGCAATCGAAAACTTGCCGCCGTCCGCAGTCGAGCCTCAGCCGAACGCATTCTACATCGAGTGGGGAACAGCCGCCGTGGTCGACGGGCATGCGGGCAACGCCCCATTGATGAGCCTACAGGGCTTCTCTCCTACTACACACTGGGGACGGTGCAGAGCATGATAGATCGCGGGAGAGTAATGGGCGAACTCGATAACGAATTTCTCGGAATCTGCCAGCCCACGAACACCGAGAAGTTCGACTACACGCAATCGCCGGCGGCAGATTTAGGAACGACGGTGTTCTGGAATCAGCCGGTGTTTGCCGAGGCGACAACCGCCGGAGTGGAAGACAACACCGTCTCCTACCAGAGCCGCGCGGTGAAACGGGCCATGTATGAGCAGGCGTATCAGGATGGCCGCCTGGAGCGGCGTGCGGCTCTCACGATCTTCTTCTTCGCGGAGGTGACTCTGTTATGAGCACAACACCGTTGCGTCCTGCGATGGTTCCAGTCTCGCGCCAGATGCGCGCGTATTTCGCGCCGGTAAATCGAGCGACCGAGACGCCGACAATCTTTGATCCTTCGGTGACCGGAGCTTTTCCTCTCAGTTCGCCGCCCGCGCCCTGGTTTGACCTGGGATGGATTGAAGGCTTCGAGCGGTTTTATGACACGCCGACCGACGTGGTGCGATCGGGCACGATGGGATTTCCTGCATTTCAATTTCGCGGACCGCTTGAGGCTCGAGTCGACTTCGACTTTAAAGAGTGGGGAAAGTTGCAGATGGCCTTGGCCGGCGGATCGGAAAATATGAACGTGCTGGCGACGACATCGGGCGCAACGCCTGCGCCCTCCGGGGGAACACCGATTTCTGCGGTTGCCGTACTGCCCGGTTCAACAGCAAGTCAACTTGTTCTTGGCGCAGGCGCGGTGGGCGGATTCGCCATAGGAAATCTGGTTGCCGTCGATCTCGATTATCAGCAGCAAACCGGCTACGTGGGATCGGGAATCTCCGCGGCCTACGTAACCAATCCGACGCGGTGAACAACGACGCGAACTATGTGCGGCGGGTAACATTTAACGTCGGACGGGTGGTGGAAATCACATCGAACTCTCTGATCCTTGCGCAGCCGCTGCTGGCGGGAGCGCCGGCGCCCGGAGCGTCCGTTCAGGTTGTTGCCGCGTTTGTGGATCGTGAAGGAGGATCGTTTTTTCAGGAGTGGTCGGCACTGTTCGTTGCCGAGCCGGAGTCGGGCGGGCGCGTGTGCTTTCTACTATCCTCGCTTGAGCCCAAACCCTGGCCCGCGCGTGGAGTGAGCGTGAAATCGCCTGCGGGGTGGACTGCGCCGAAGAGCGGGGGCACCACCAAAAGCAGCGTGAAATCGAGCAGCACGGGAAAGAGCACAGGAGGTTCCGGGCAGGGGTTCCTTCCGGAAGGCTTTGAAGTTATTGAGTCGCCAATAACTTCTCTATCTTTACATGCCTCATTTATTGCGCTTCCCTATGTTGACACTAATGACGGGCAGACAGTTCTGTGTTATCGAAGTTACTTCCCAACATCACTAGCAGCCGTTTACTAACTAACTTATGTGTCCGAGATCGATTGTCAGCACAGCTTCCCACGTTGGGAAATCGTTAGTGCTCGGCTAGTATCTTGATATCTGATGTCCATCAAGTATGACAATCTAGACATACCGTCATCCCACAAGTGTTCGCTGAAGAGTCCGTCGAAACTTGCGGTCAGTAAGTCGCAGGTGCGCGAAGCTGTGTCGCTAATGAGAAAGGCGCATTCAATACTCAAATGAAGCTGACGATCGACAATCTCCAGGGACAGGGGCCGCAGGATTACACTGCCGCTTTGGACGGCGCAAGACCGCCAAAAGTCGAACGCAAACTCAACCAGCCCGCGGAGTTGCAGTTCAGCTTGGTGGCGAACGCCCCGGGGTTTGTAGTACCGGTTGCGGGTGCAAGGGTGACGCTGGGAAAAACGAATGGCAGTGACGTGTTTACCGGATACATAACTGGCGCGCCTCAATACGAGTACCTGGGCTGGGGTGAGCAGGGGCCGGTTTACCGCTACAACCTGGAGGCGGAGAGCGATGAGTTCTTGCTGAATCAGAAAGCTCTGCCGAACCGCTCCCCTTTTGTGGACCGGAGCGCGGGTGACGCGCTCCGGCAGTTGGCACAGGATCTGTTGCCGGGCCAGTTCGACACCACTGGCGTGCAGGATGTGGATACGCTCGCTACGTACACGGTGAATCCGCAGAAGGACTTTTCGTTTCACGCCGCGGAAATTGCCGTAGCGGCGCGTGCCAGCTTTCGTTCTACGAACGGCGCGCTGATTTTCGCGCCGGCCGGGGCGTCTGCCTATACGTTGAATGAAAGCGATCCAAACTTTTCGCCGCAAGGCTTGTGGCTGAGCAGGCCAAACCAACTGATGAACGACGTGATGGCCATCGGAAAACAGGAACCACAGGCTTACGTAAGAGACTACTTTGTTGGCGATGGCGAAAGTCTCACGTTCTATCTTTCTCAAACACCATTCACCCAGGCTAAGCCAGCGATCATTGACGAAGAGTATCTTGGACCCGGCTTAGATCCTACGACCTGGGTGCTCAATGATCCGTCGTCTGCAATCTCGGTGGGAGCTCAGACATTGCAGGTTGCGGGCGGAACCGGTGTCGACGGCCAGACGACCGTCGGCTTCATTGAGCAGATCGAATTGGGCGGGGCGCTGGAATTGCAGCATGGCGATGTGAGTTTCACTTCAACATCGCAGGGAGTGCTCGGCGGGCTCTATGCAGGAGCAATATCGGCAGCGGGATGCCTGGCGGGTTTCCAGATCGCTCCATCGGGAAGCGGCTCAACCATCCAAGCGCTCATTAGCGGTTCGCCCACGGGACCGATTGTAGTCACTACGCCAGGCCATCAATATTTCTTCACGACTTATCTGTACTCCATGGAGGTCTATCGCAGCGGCCAGACTTATCACTCGTCGCTACATCCCGCCGGAAACGGTTGGGGCGGCGCGGCCGTCGCGGCGAGTGTGCGGTTTGTCCTCGAGGTGCAGGATATTGATCCCAGTGTTCCGGCAACACAGGTAGCGCCGGCGACCGTGCTTTACGACGACGTAATTACGAATGCTTCCGGTTTCTGCACCTACGCGCTGGTGAATGCGGTGAATATGCAATGCAGCATCGCTTACACGTATGCGGCGCATATCTCACTCGCGGAAGTGAGGACGGCGGTGCAAATTTCGTCCACACAGTACGCGCCTTACGTCACTCAACTTGTAGGGGCGCTCTCCGATGGCGCGCAGTGCGAGATCACAAGCGACCCTTCGCTGGATTTTTATCCGCAGTATCTGCCACCGCTGAATGAGTTGATCGTTGCCAGCTACCGCGGTTCCGGGCGAGCCGTGGCTGAGGTGCAGAACGCCGCCAGTGTGGGCTCGCTGCAAAACGGCGCCGATGACGGAACGAGAGGCGCAGTGCGCGTAGCCAACAATCCTGCAGCCCGTACCGATGTGGACTGCGAGAATGCGGCTCTGGCGATCCTGGATGATGCGGTTGGAACGGCGTGGTTGGGACGATACGAAACCTGGAGTGATTTCCTGCCGGGCGCGGCGGCGGACATTTTTCCCGGTGATGCAATAACGCTGAACGTCCCGACCCGCGGAGCTTCCTTTACGGCGATTGTGCGGGAGGTGGCGATCGAGATCGCAGACCCTGCCGATGATCGCGGTTTCTACACAATTGGGTTCGCCAATGACCTGTCGGCTCCGCTGGGAATTGAACTCGACGCTACCACTACCGTCATCGCACTCCAGGATATGCCACCGGTGCTGCAGACGGCGCAAGTGGGGAATTATTATCAGGTCAATCTAACCGAGGCGCAGATCACTTCTGTGCAAGATACCACTGTTGCGGTCGATATTGGCGTGGCGGTCCCAAGCGGGTGCGGAGTAGAAGTTCGGGAGAACGACTATGGCTGGGGCCAAGCAAACGACCGGAATCTCTTGGGAAGATTCAATACACAGACCTTCAGCCTTGCGCGATTAGCGCAGACGCAAGATTACTTTCTGCGGCTTTATGACAGTTCTTCTCCGCCAAAATATTCGCGCTACGCGGCGGCGCTGCACGTGGATTATCCGCTCTAAAAATCTAGTTCACAAGGAGCAGTGGGCATGGGAGCAAGCGATAGAGAACTCGCGCTTCGAGCCATCGATTTCGAGTTTCAGCGCGAGGTGCTGGATAAACTGGTGCGGTTGGAAACCAAGATGGACGGCATCGTGGGCAATGGGCAGCCGGGCCGGATGAAAACGGTCGAGGATAAAGTCGCGATGCTCGAAAAGAACGATTTGCGCAACACGCTGCACAACCGGCTGGTGAATGGGTTCATCAGCGCCGGGATCAGTGTGGCGATTGCGCTGCATAAATACTGGGTCAGATAAGCACTTCACTTTCGAGACTAAAGGAGAAACATGAGCACAGTACCGAGCACGACCATCATCACCAATCTCAAGAACGTTACACCCCCGACGGCAAACACCTTGACCGACGCAACCACCGGAGGGATGGACATGCCAGGCATGTTGGCTCTGGCGCTGACCAAAGCGTACGAGCTAAAGGAATGCCTGACGCTAATTGTGGGAAAAACGGACAGCACCGATCCGAACCTGACGACCCTGAACGATGTTTTGGCCAGCCTGACTTAATCGAATGTGGCAGCCGTCGACTTGTGCGTGGCTGCCACGGGTTTTTTTGCTGCAACAGGTTATCGAGGAGGAGTTGTGAATTTTTTGTCGGAATTGCTGCGTGGCATCGCCTTTGTGCCGGCTTTGGTCAACGGAATTGAAGGCCTGTTGGGAAACAGAACCGGATCGGAGAAGAAAGAAGCCGCGATGTCTTTCCTGCAGAGTGCGCTGGCTACAGTCGATGCAGTGGCCGCTCGGGAGATTGTCGATCCGCAGAAATTCCGCGACGGGATTTCTATGATCATTGACGGAACGGTGCTGGCTCTAAATGCTTCCACATGGTCGAAGCAACCGCCCGCCACGAAAAGCTAGTCTTGATTTTGAAGACGACTACCCCACTTCCTCGTTCCAGTGCTCCAGATTCTTCCTGACCTGCGCCATGAACTGATCGGCAACTGCGCCATCGATCAACCGGTGGTCGTATCCAAGCGTCAGGTGAACCACGGAACGAATCGCAATCGAGTCGTTGCCCTCCTCATCGGTAACGACGAGCGGCATCTTGGTAATTCCGCCGACGCCCATGATCGCCGAGTTCGGCTGATTGATGATCGGCAGTCCGAAGACCGCGCCGAACTGGCCGGGGTTGGTGATGGTGAAGGTCGATCCTTCAACGTCCTCGGGCTTGAGCTTCTTGTGGCGCGCGCGTTCGCCGAGATCGGTAATGCCGCGTTGCAGGCCGAGGAAGTTGAGATCGCCGGCGTTCTTGAGAACGGGAACGATCAATCCCCAATCGAGGGCGACCGCGATGCCCACATTAATGTAGCGATGGTAGCGGATGTTCTCGCCTTCGATCGTAGCATTGATGATGGGCCACTGCTGCAGTGCGATGATGGCGGCGCGCACAAAAAACGGCATGAAGGTGAGGCGGACGCCGTGCCGCTGCTCGAAGCCGTTCTTCTGCTTGGCGCGCAGGTTCACGATGCGCGTGAAATCGATCTCGTACATGCAGTGAACATGCGCACTGGTTCGGCGCGACTCGATCATGTGCTTGGCGATCAACTTGCGCATGTTCGACATCGGGACCAGATCGCCGGGGTAGGGCGCGGGAGCGGGCGGAACCGCCGGCCGCGAAACTTGTGCCGGTTGTGCGGCAGAGGCGCTCGCTTGTGGCGCTGCCGCCGGAGAAGCGGAAGCCGAAGCCGCCGAAGACTGATTCTCGATGAAAGAAAGAATATCCTGCTTAGTGATGCGGCCACCCAGGCCGGTGCCGGAAATCTGAGAAAGGCTGATGCCGTGCTCACGGGCAATCTTGCGCACCAGCGGAGACGAACGCGCTTCCTCGTCCCCGGATTCCTGCACGGACTGAAGCTGAGCCTGCACAGGCTTTTCTGCCAGAGGGGCAGCCGGTTTTTTATCTTCCGGTGCAGGCGCGGCAGCGGGTTTCTCCTTGGCAGGGGCCGCCGGCGCGGGCCTAGCAGCCGCTTCGCCGTCGGCCGAGATCGTCCCTACCACCGTGTTCACACCCACAGTCGTGCCCTCAGACACTTTGATCTCCTGCAACACGCCGGAGGCAGGCGCGGGAATCTCCGCATCAACTTTGTCCGTAGAAATCTCAAACAGCGGCTCGTCCCGCTGGACCTTGTCGCCAGGCTTCTTCAGCCACTTGGTAATAGTCCCTTCCACGATGGATTCGCCCATCTGCGGCATGATGATGTCGGTTGGCATGATTTTCCTTCCACGCGCCCACAGTTGACCCACAACGCAAGTCGCAACCGGATATTATAACGAGTCAGCGCACGGCCCGGTTTTCAGCAAGCATACTGCGCGGCTGTAATTGACAGGATTCCAAAAACCCTAGTTCTGTTTCGGCAAAGGCTTTTCTTCCTCTTCCCCGCTTGGCGCGGGCACGCCGAAATTTGTCTTCCAGTAATCCTGAACGGCGGGAGGTAACTTTTCCATGTGAGAAAGGAATGTAGTCAACTTCCAGATATCCTGCTCGCTCAAAGTCTTCTCCCACGCGGGCATGCCGGTGTAACGAACGCCCGTGCGAATCGTATAAAAAGTGTGCCACTCGGGGTCGTCCGGCGGATCGGAAACCAGGTTCGGAGCCGGAGGATAGAACGATCTGCCAAGATCCGCAGGTTTGCGGTCAAGTCCTCCATGGCAAAGGGCGCAGTTCATCGTATAGATCTTCATCGCATCCTCGTAATTCTGGTCGTTCGAAGGAAGCGGGTTGGAGATGTGAGGAGCGTGCCGCTCCATGGAAGCGTCAACCGAACTGTTGGCCAGGCGATGCTCCCAGCGTGGTGGAGCGACGTTGGCGTTTGTGGGAATAAAACCCAGCATGGCTGCGCCAAGGAAACCGAGAATAATAACCAGCAGCGTCACGATAACGCCGAGGATGAACTTGCCCATGAATCCTCCGTTTGAGGTCACAATTTGTGACCTCAAGATGATGACAAAACATTCTGGCAGAAGGCATGCGGGATTGCCAACTTAGGTTCTCCGAGCTCCTGGTGTTTACCTAGTAAGCTCGCAGCCTGCGCGCTTCTCGAACCACATCGCTGACCTTCGGCAGGTAGTACTCTTCCTGCGGTGGTGAGAACGGAATCGCGGAATCCAGCCCGGCAATGCGAACGATCGGCCCATCGAGATCGTCAAACGCTTCTTCGTTGATGATGGCAGCAATTTCTCCGGCGAGTCCTCCCGTGCGCGAGTGCTCATGCAGGATGATCACCTTGTTCGTCTTCTTCACCGTCTGCGCGATCGCCTCGCGATCCAGCGGCGAAACCGTGCGCAGATCGAGGATTTCGAGATCGATTCCTTCTTTGCTCAAAATCTCGGCGGCTTCGAGCGCGGTGTGCACCATGGCCGCATAAGTAATGATGCTGAGGTCGCAGCCTTCGCGCACGACGTTCGCTTTGCCGATGGGAACAACGTAGTCACCGGCGGGAACCTCGCCTTTGATGCGGCGGTATAGATATTTGTGCTCGAAGAAAACGCAAGGATTGTTGTCGCGAATAGCAGCCTTGATCAGACCTTTGGCGTCGAAAGGCGTAGCCGGACAAATTACCTTGAGCCCCGGATTGTGCACGAACCACATCTCGGGATTCTGCGAGTGAAATGGGCCCCCGTGAACATATCCGCCGCTCGGGCCGCGCAGAACCAGTGGCGCAGGCGCACCCCAGAGATAATGCGTTTTCGCAACCATGTTCGAAATCTGGTTGAAGGCGCAGCCAATGAAGTCCATGAACTGAAACTCGGCGACGGGCCGCATCCCGGTGAGCGACGCGCCAAAAGCCGCACCCACAATGGCGGATTCGGCGATAGGAGTATCGATGACGCGTTCGGGGCCGAAACGGTCGATGAAACCATCAGTGACTTTAAAAGCCCCGCCGTAGATGCCGATGTCTTCGCCCAGGCAGAAGACGGTCGGGTCGCGTTCCATTTCTTCCCAGATTCCCTGGCGGATGGCTTCGAGGTAAGTGAGTTGCATAGAATAGTCCCTGTTTTATGATTGTGCTTGATTACAAATTGTACAAAATGTTACTATATTACGTTACGTACACTCAGTCTGCGGGAGGCTCGAAATGCTTGACAAACTTACCGCCAGCGAAGCGCGGCAGAACTTCTCCGATATTCTAAACCGTGCCGCCTTCGGACGGGAAAGACTCATCATTCATCGTGGGAAAAAGGCGGTGGCTGCGATCATCCCGATTGAAGACTACAACTTTCTTGAGCAACTGGAAGATCGTATCGATGTTCGCGAAGCGCGCAAACGGCTAAAAGAGCCGACAATTCCCTGGACCAAAATAAAGAAAGACTCGGGCCTGTAGTTCTTCTCAGCGCCCATGCGCTATGTTCTTGAATTCACGTCGTCTGCTTCCCGCGAGTTCCGGAAGCTCGACAAGCAAATTCAACGGCGCATCAGCGAGAAGGTTACCGGGTTATGCGAGGGTCCGTTTCCTCCTGGCAGCAAGAAACTCAATGCTCAACCTGACCATTTTCGAATTCGGGTCGGCGACTATCGCGTCATCTACAGGATTGATGGCAAACGGATCGTCATTGTGATCGTGCGGATCGGGCATCGGAGAGATGTCTATCGTTGAACCCTTGCAGGCCTAACGAGGTTTATCCAGCCGACGAGCGTCACGATGAGCCAAGCCCAGAAGCAGGCGTCGACCACCATCGGGGGCTTAACGGCCGATCCACCGAAGGCTGTGACTCCACAATAAACCAGTTCTGAGGTGATGAAAATCTGCGCCGCGAAAAGAATATACCGACGATTTGCCCGTCCGCTGGCAATGTGGTTGATGTGATATGCGACGAAATACCACAGCAAGAATACGAAGAATGTCCACGGAACGTAGATGATTAACTCATGGTCGTCGAGCGCATCCTCGAATCGATAGCTTACTGCCTGCATCATCAGAATCGGAAGAGTGGCCGGGAGATTCAGACCTGCGGCCAGGATCCAAACCGGAGGATCGTCAATTTGCCAACCTCCTACCTCGTAGCGCGAGGGCGGGGGCCATTTTGGTGAGGAACGGATCTGGTACTCCGCCACCGCCGCCATAGAGAGGAATACGACCACTGCCACGGCTGGCAAAAGCATTCTGTTGCGCCACGATTGACCAGTCGTTTTATCACCCTCAGATGCCCTCGACGCTGAACCGATATTGCCGAATAGACCGTTTTACTTAAAATGCGCCGCCGCTTCCGTCTCCTTGAACCCACCTGTTCCCTTCTTCACCTTCGGCATCCCATACTTCGGCTTGATCTCATGGCAGCCGTCCTCACAGAACACGCCGCCCTCCGCCGATTCCGGTGTCGGCATCGGAGAATTCACCGCAATTTCACGTTCGGCTTCGATGATTCGCTCGACTTCTGAAATCAATTCCGCATTCTCTTTAACGCTCAGCCACTTCCTATCTTTCACCAAATAATTCTCAAACCGCGCAATCGGATCGCGCTTTTTCCAAAACTCGAACATAGGCTTGGGCACATACGCCGCCGCGTCGTGAATAGCATGGCCTTTCATGCGCATCATTTTGGCTTCGATCAAAGTCGGCCCTTCGCCGCGGTGCGCACGCTCCACCGCTTCGTGCGCGGCATCGTAAACCTGGCAGGCGTCGGTGCCGTCGACGATTACCCCTGGAATGCCGTATCCAATGGCGCGCTCGGCGAGGTCTTTGCAGCGGTACTGCATCTCCGATGGCGTGGAGTACGCCCACTCGTTGCTCTCGACAAACAGCACGAGGCCGAGATTCTGCACGGCGGCAAAGTTAATGCCTTCGTAGGTCACGCCGGTAGACTGGCCGCCATCGCCGATATAAGTCATCACCGCGAGTTGCGGCCTTGCAATCGCGCACCTAGAGCCACGCCGACATCACAGGAATCAGATCGCCGAGCATCGAAATCGGCGAAACCATGTTGCGCTTCTCGATATCGCCGAAGTGCGAGGTGCCGTCGCGGCCTTTGGTGGGCGAGTCGGCCTTGGCCATGTACTGCATCATCGTGTCGGCGGCGCGAAAGCCGCGCACCAGCAGCGATCCCTGATTGCGAATCATGGGCGCAAACCAGTCGTCTTTATCGAGCGCGTAGGCCGAAGCGCACGAGCAAGCCTCCTGCCCCAGCCCGAAATAAACTCCGCCGACCACCTTGCCCTGCTTGTAAAGATTTTCGAGGGCAATCTCCATCTTGCGGTTGAGCAGCATGTAGCGGTAAATCTCGATCGCCTGCTGCTTGACTGAGATATTTCGAGTCGTGAATCGGTGGTACCGGAGCGCTTTGAAATCGCCTTCGACTTCATAGCGAACCTGCTCGCGCCGTCTTTATCTTTCTCGACGGATTGGCGAACGATAAAGTTCGGATGCTCAAGACGGTAGTCGGGGATGGAGTAGGTCCGGAGATCAGATTTCTCGGTGAATGAAAGACTTGGGTGCCCCATTTCTCGCATCCTTTGCGAGAAGTGGGGACTTGGAGCCCGGACGCTGCATTACGCGAGCGATGACCGTTCGAATTCGACCTGGATTTCGGTTTTTTGTTAGGCATGAGAAATAGCGCGGGAGGCGCGATGGATTGATGGTATCGCGAGAATGGCAAGAAGGGCTAGACAGGTTTCGATCAAGTTATTGCGATCTCTAGGTGGTCTCCGATAATTTCTGAGGCGGCGTATTCGATGTGGAGAACACGGCGAGGCTTTACACTTTGGCACTTCGAGGACGCGTGAACCAAAAGCGGCCTCATGGCTACGACTCCGCCTTTTGGGACGATGCAATCGAAAGGCGTGATTTGTTGCGCGAAATCGTGAATGGCGTCGTCCGTCAGCACTCCAAAATGGTGCGTTTCGGGCAGAACTCGCAAAGGCCCGTTGTCTCTTTCTGAATCATCAAGATGCACACGCAGAGCCAATACGTTCGCGAGAGCGGAGGCAGGCGCGTGTGCATAGATCACTCCATCTTTAACCGACCAAGGCCCCCACCCTTGGGCATCGACTCTCCGCCGCAAGGGTAATGATCTGTCTTGGTGCCAAACAACAAGCCAGTTGGAAGTGGCAGTTTTTTCAAAAAATGTGGCGCGATATGGAAACGCGAAGTCACCCAGTACGGCATGCGCCAGATTTAGGAGTGCTGGATCGACCGCCAGAGACGCAACAGCCTCTCGACGAAGTGCATGCCTGATGCCTGCCCGGCTGCGCCGCGAATGGCGATCGGCGAGTTCCCCTTCGACCGCTTCAAGACTACCTTTATCAAACACGGACGGAATGATTGCGACACCGGCTCTCGATATCGTTTCAACGAGTTCGGAATCTTTCAACTGAGCTAGCTCCGGAATTCTTCCCCTTGATGTTGACGAATCTGGCGCAACTCCTCCGGTACCGTCAGCGGCACGCCCACCGTCCTTCCCAGCAGAGCATCAATCGTATCCACCCAAAGCATCTGGCTCTCAAACACAACTCCGAAGTTGCGCGAGATGGATTCGGCGACCGCGTTGAGATCGAGTTCGCGGTCGAGTTCGCGCTGCATCGAGGTCACCGGCTTTGACGGGATGCCGCAAGGGATGATCAGGTTGAAATAGCTGAGATCGGTGTTGACGTTGAGCGCGAAGCCGTGCGAAGTGACGAAGCGCGAGATGTGCACGCCTATGGCGGCGAGTTTGGCTTCGCCTGTGGAGGGACGGACGCCTTCGTCCGTCCGGTTCTCGTTCGTTCGGCGGACGAGGGCGTCCGCCGCTCCATGAGTCGTCTCTGTCCACACGCCGGTCAGGCCCTTCACACGCTTCGTAGGAATCGCGAAGTCGGCGCAAGTGCGCATCAGCACTTCTTCGAGGCGGCGCACAAAATCGACTGCGCCTAGAGTTTTTCGCAAGGCGGATGGACCGTCCGCTGCTCCACGAGCGTAGCCTCGAAGATCGAAAATCGGATAGCCGACGATCTGGCCGGGACCGTGAAAGGTGACGTCGCCGCCGCGGTCGCATTCAAAAATCTCAACTCCTCGCTGGGCGAGGAGCTCCGGTGAGGCGATTACGTTGGCCGCTTTTGCATTGCGCCCGAGGGTGATGACCGGCTTGTGTTCGAGTAAAAGAAGCACATCACCGATTTTTTCGTCCTTGCGCAACGCGACCAGTTGCTGCTGCAAGCGCAGGCCGGTTGCGTAATCGACAGTGCCGAGTTGGACGACGGAAATCAAATGGAACGAATCAACGCGCCTGCGCGGGGACCTCAACATAGGCGGAGTAAGTGTGCGGCTCGGGAATCGGTTCGCCGTTTTGCGCCATGCCTTCGAGATGAAACTCGATGGCTTCCTGCATTTCGCGTTCAACTTCCTCGCGCGTTTTTCCGGTGGCCACGCAGCCATCGAGATCGGGCGAGTAGGCAGAATATCCCGTGCCCGTCTTCTCTATCACGATCAGGTATTTCTTCATTTCTTCAACCCTGCCTGCTCTTCAGAATGCTATTCAGCGTGCCTGGCCCAAGATCGTCATTCGGCTTTCCCGGGACTGTGACTAACCCAAGCTTGGTCGAATGCTTGAACTGACGATGGCTTCCGCGAGTTCGATCAAGACGCCAGCCGTCTCTATCTAGCATCGTCAGTACGTCGCGTACCTTCATTTTACGCTACGTAATCAAGCGTTAATCGCCATCCCATACACGCTGTTGGCAGCGTCCAGCATGGCTTCTGCGAGCGTCGGATGGGCGTGGATCGTCCACATCAAGTCTTCGACCGTGGCTTCCAGTTCCATCGCCGCAACCGCTTCGGCGATCAACTCGGTTGCCTGCGGTCCGATAATGTGGACGCCCAGAATCTCGCCATAATCGGCGTCGCTCACAATCTTGATGAACCCTTCATGCTGGCCCACGATGGACGCGCGCGAATTCGCAGTGAATGGGAACTTGCCGACCTTCACGTTGTATCCCGCTTCGCGAGCCTTGGTCTCAGTCAGGCCGACGCTGCCGATCTCCGGATGACAATACGTCGCGCCCGGAATGTGTTCGGGATTAATCGGCTTCCCGGGCTTGCCGGCTATCTTCGTCACTGCGCAGATCGCTTCCATCGCGCCCACGTGCGCCAGTTGCGGCGTTCCGAGCACGATGTCCCCCACGGCGTAAATTCCCGGCTCGGCCGTCTGCATCCACGAGTCGGTCTTGATGAATTCGCGCTCCGGTTTGATTTTCGTTCGCTCCAGGCCAATATTGTCCGTTCGCGGTCTCCGCCCGATCGCGATCAAAATTTTCTCGGCTTCGATTTTCTGCTGCTTCCCATCTACCGTGATGGTAACGGCAACCCCGGCTTTCGTTTTCTCAACCTTGTCGACCTTCGCGCCGGTGTGAAAGTTAATGCCGCGCTTGCGATAGACGCGCGCCAGTTCCTTCGAGACTTCTTCATCTTCGACGGGCACAAGCCTCGGCAGCATTTCGATGATCGTGACTTCGCAATCGAACGATCGATAAATCGAAGCGAATTCAACCCCCACTGCGCCTGCGCCCACGATCACCAGCGACTTCGGAAGTTCCTTCAAGCTGAGAATTTCGATATTTGTAAGAATCCGGTCATTCGCTTCGATCCCCGGCAACATTCGCGCCTCCGATCCGGTTGCGAGAATGACATTCTTCGCCTTGAGATGGCTGGCCTTATTATCGTTGACGACTTCAACGGTCAGAATTCCATTCTGCGCCGACCCGGTCAGCTTGCTGTAGCCTCGAATGGTCTCGACCTTGTTTTTCTTCATCAGGAATTCGAGCCCCTTGGCGTGCTTGGTGACGACCTTCGATTTCCGTTCCTGAATGGCGCTCCAATTCAGCTTGCGTGCATCGACGCCTTCGATGCCGAATTCTTTTGCGTCTTTCAAGTGATCCCACAGTTCGGCGTTGAACAACAGCGCTTTGGTGGGAATGCAGCCCACATGCAAACACGTTCCGCCGAGCACGTTGTCCTTTTCGATCAGCGCAGTCTTCAGGCCAAGTTGGCCGGCGCGTATGGCGGCCGTGTATCCAGCCGGTCCGCTGCCGATAATGGCGACGTCATAAATGGTTTCAGGCAAAGTGGTGCTCCTCAGTGGGAAGAGATGATGGTAGGCAAACGTTTGATTCTAGAACAGGGCGGGCTGGGGCAAAAGAGGAGGCCCATGATTCCCTTCTAGGACAAGCGCAATGTGGTGGTAGGGATCCTTCGACTCCGCAATTTCATTCGCGAAAGAACGCGAACGAAATTGCTCCGTTCAGGATGACAGACGCGAGAAAATGGACGACCTTAGTTGCCTTCGTTACTCGCGCGCTTCCACGAAATCAGCTCGCCAATGGTCGAACTCGTGCTTGAAACCGGCTGCTTGTAGGCTTCAACTTCCGAGCGTGAAGCTTCTTCGCCCACTGCGCGAATGCTGAGTCCGACTTTCTTATCCTCGGGGCTCATCTTGATGATCTTGAAATCGTGCTCGAAGCCGGGTTCGAGATGCATGGGCTGGCCGTTTCCATCCACCGCTTCCGATTTGTGGCACAAGCCTTCCACCCCGTCCGCAATTTCGACGAACGCACCAAACGCGGCTACACGCAGGATCTTGCCATGCACCACATCGCCAATGTGGTGCGTATCGAAGAAGGTTTCCCAAACATCGGGCTGAAGCTGCTTCACGCCGAGCGACAAACGGCGCTTGTCCGGTTCAATGGCAAGAACCACCGCCTTCACGCGATCGCCCTTCTTCAACACTTCGGAGGGATGCTTCACGCGCTTGGTCCAGCTTAGATTGCTGACGTGTACAAGGCCGTCGATCCCATCCTCGATTTCAATGAATGCGCCGAAATCGGTGAGGTTGCGCACGCGACCTTCCACCGTCATGCCCACTGGATACTTCTCATGCAGCGAATCCCATGGGTTCGTAGACAGTTGCCGCATGCCCAGCGAAATACGCCGCTCGGCGGGATTTACGTTGAGCACAACGCATTCGACCTGATCGCCGACATTCACCAGCTTTGAAGGATGCTTCATGCGCTTCGACCACGTCATCTCGCTGACGTGAACCAAGCCTTCAATGCCTTGTTCCAATTCTACGAATGCGCCGTAATCCGTCACGCTGATCACGCGCCCGGAAACATGCGCGCCTACTGGATAACGATGTTCCGCATCGAGCCACGGGTCGGGGGTCAGCTGCTTGAATCCGAGCGAGACGCGCTGCTTGTCTTTGTCGTACTTCAGCACTTTTACCTGAATCTGATCGCCGACATTTACAAGATCGCGCGGATGAGTCAGGCGTCCCCAAGACATATCAGTAATGTGAAGCAGACCGTCGAGCCCGCCGAGATCGACGAACGCGCCGTACTCAGTAAGGTTCTTTACGACGCCGGTCAGCACGGAACCTTCTTCCAGATGTTCCAGAGTCTTGTTGCGTTTTTCCGTCTGTTCGCCTTCGAGCAGTTCCTTGCGCGAAACCACGATATTGCCGCGCTTCTTGTTGAGCTTGATCACCGTTACTTCAAGCGTCTGGCCCTTCATGCCATCCAGATTGCGTATAGGCCGCAGATCCACCTGTGAGCCGGGCAGAAACGCGCGCGCTCCTAAAATGTCGACGGTCAAACCGCCCTTCGTGCGTTCGACTACGGTTGCCTGGATGGAGCGCTTTTCGTTGTGCGCCTTTTCGATCTCATCCCAGGCATGAATGCGCGCCGCTTTCTGGTGCGAGAGATTGATGTAGCCTTCCTCGGTGTGTCCCTTCTCGCGCATTACGTCGATTTCGTCGCCGGGCTTTACCTTGGGCTTGCCCTCGTGATCCAGCACCTCCGAAAGCGGCAACATGCCTTCCGACTTGGCGCCCACATCGATCACCACATGGGTCGGGGTCAACTTCAGCACCGTACCTTTGATAACACGATCTTCTCCCTCGGCCTCTTCGGCCTCGGTAGTGAAGTTCTCCAGAGCGGAGGCAAAATCCTCGCTCGCAGGCTTCTCTTCAAAGTTGGCCTGCGGCGCGGGAATAGCAGATTGCTCCGGCGCTTTGGCTTCGATCTCGGGTGCGGGTTCGGTGTGAATGGTTTCGGCGGCCATTGGTTCTGTTTCGGTTGCAACGGCGCTGGTGGATTCGGAGTTGTGGGCGGTGGTGTCGTCGAACAAGGTCATGCCTCTCTGCTGTGCTCGCACCCGGTGCGAGAGGGATACGGGGTCTGCTGCTGACTGCTGGAGTGAGTCGTTTGGTTGTGGTGGGCTCACCCTGGCGAGTGAGCTTGGACAATCCCAGCTGCCGGACGTTTCACAGAAACCCGCGTCCAAAGGGAACTCTTCGACTATAGCAACGGCTCACAAACAGTGTCAAACCTAAATCGCGCATTTTTACAGTAAAGCTACACAGGTTCGGATTTCGTAACACACCATTCATCTGCTAGGCTTGGCGTTTGCCATTTTGCTATGGATTATCTTTGGACACCCTGGCGCTACGCGTATGTTTCGACAGCCGAAAAGACTACCGGTTGCGTGTTTTGCGAGGCGGCGAAGGGGAACGACGACGCCAAGAGTTTCGTTGTTCATCGCGCGCAGCATTGCTTCGTCATCTTGAACGCTTATCCCTATACTCCGGGCCATGTGATGGTCGTTCCATACGCGCACCTGGACACGCTGACCAAACTGCCGCCCGAGGCCGCAAGCGAAATGATGGCGCTTTCGCAGAAGATGGAGTCGGTGCTGCGCGAACTCTATCGCCCTGACGGCATCAATCTCGGCATGAACATTGGCAAAGCCGCGGGCGCGGGGATCGCGGGACACATTCACATGCACGTGTTGCCGCGCTGGGTGGCGGATGCGAATTTCGTTTCCGTGGTTTGCGAGACGCGCATCCTGCCCGAGATACTGGAGGACACGTGGAAGAGGATGAAGGTGGCGCTTGAGTCCAACATACTGCCATGAAAATCCCGCACCGACTGCGGGATTTTCATGGTGCATAATTTCAGCCCGCTAGAGATTCGAGTTCCTTTTCTCCAATCACCGCAATCCCCAACTCCTTCGCCTTGTCCAACTTCGATCCCGCATCCGCTCCCGCCACGACATAATCCGTCTTCTTGCTGACCGAACCAGTCACTTTTCCACCCGCGTCCTCGATCATCTTCTTGGCTTCGTCGCGCGTGAAGTGAGCGAGAGTTCCAGTCAGTACGAATGTCTTCCCCGTCAGCTTCGTACCGCGCTGCTTTTTCTGCCCCGTCATTCTCAGGCCGGCCTCGCGCAAGCGCTCCACCAGCTTGCGATTGGCCGCGACACTGAAGAACTCCGCGATGCTCTCGGCGATGCGTGGTCCAACTTCAGTCACATCCTGCAGTTCTTCCGCGCTGGCTTTTTCGATCGCTTCCATCGATCCGAAATGCTCAGCAAGAAATTGCGCCGTGCGCTCACCCACAAAACGAATGCCCAGCCCGTAGATCACGCGCTCCAATGGCAGCTTCTTCGAATTCTCGATTTCGTCAAGAATGTTTTGCGCCGACTTGTCGGCGAAACGGTCGAGGCTGAGCAGATCTTTTTTCGTCAGCGCATAAATGTCGGCCACATTCTTGACCAATCCACGGTCGATCAACTGCGTTACCAGAGACTCTCCCATGCCATCGATATTCATCACGCCGCGGGAGGCGAAATGCAGAATCGTGCCCAGCAGTTTGGCCGGGCAATTGGCGTTGATGCAGCGGTAGTCGACCTCGCCTTCCGTGCGGACAACTTTTGTGCCGCACACCGGGCACTTTTCCGGCATTTCGAATTCGCGCGTGCCGCGTGGGTGTTCCTTGTCTTCGATGACTTTGGCAATTTTGGGGATCACGTCGCCGCCGCGTTCCACCTGCACATAGTCGCCGATCTTCACGCCGAGGCGAGCGATTTCATCCATATTGTGCAGCGTGGCATTGCGGACCGTGGTTCCGCCAATGGCGACGGATGCAAGCATGGCCACAGGCGTGAGCTTGCCAGTCCGCCCGACCTGGACGCGAATGTCTTCAAGTTTCGTGATCCCGCCGCGTGCGGCATATTTATACGCGATGGCCCAACGCGGCGCCTTACCGGTAAATCCAAGTTCATCCTGCAATGCGGTGCGGTCGACCTTGACCACGATGCCGTCGATCTCATACGGCAACGATTCGCGTTTCTCTTCCCACTCGCGAATGAAAGACCAGACCTCATCCATGTTGTGAACCAGCTTTCGATGCGAATTCACCTTAAATCCGACGGCGTTGAGAGCTTCCAGAGTTTTCCAGTGGCGGTCGAAGTAGGTGCGGCCGTTCTGCAGCAGAATGTAAGGGAAGAAATCGAGCCTGCGCTGGGCGGTGACGCTGGCATCGAGCTGACGAACGGTTCCTGCGGTGAAGTTGCGCGGGTTGGCGAAGGTCGCCAAGCCGGCGCGTTCGCGTTCCTCGTTTAATTTCCTGAAGGCCGCAGTGGGCATGAGCAGCTCACCGCGGACTTCAAAATTGATCGGCATGTCCGTTTTTTTCAGTTTCTCTTTGGCGATCGACAACGGAATCGAGCGCACGGTGCGGACATTCAAAGTTACGTCTTCGCCGACCGAGCCATCGCCGCGAGTCACACCCCGCGCCAGCGTGGCATTCTCATAGATCAACGCCAGTGACATACCATCCAGCTTCAACTCGCAAACGTAATCGACATCGCGCTGTCCGCTAAGCTCATGCACCCGCCGCTCCCAGTTACGGAGTTCCTCCTCGCTATAAGTGTTGTCGAGCGACAACATTGGCGAAGAATGTGCCACTTTGACGAAACCTTCGCGCGGCTTTCCGCCCACTCGCTGCGTAGGAGAATCCGCCCTCAGCAGTTCCGGGTATTCCGCCTCCAGGTCCTTCAGTTGCTGCATCAGGTGATCGAACTCGGCGTCGCTGACCTCCGGCTGATCGAGCACGTAGTACAAATATTCGTGGTGGCGAATCTTCTCGCGCAACGCTTCAATCTTTTTTTCGATATCTTTTTCCGAGGAAGCCATCGCGCAGATTATAGTCGGATAGCGAATCCCGATTTGATAGAAGAAGTTCGATTGCCCATGAGAAAGGCAGCCATACTCTACAACCCAGATTCCGGCGGACGCCGCAACCGTCGCCGGTCTGAGCTGGAATCCGTCCTCAATCTCCTTCACAATGCGGGAGTAGATGCAACTCTGATCCTGACCGACTCGCGCGACCATGCGGAAGAGAAGGTCCGCCAGGCCGTGCTGGCCGAATGCGACACAGTTTTCGCCGCCGGCGGCGACGGCACCATTCACAACATTATTCAGGTGCTGGCGAATACGAACGTTGCTCTCGCCGTTCTCCCTATGGGGACGGCCAATGCTTTGGCACACGATCTAAGTTTGCCCATGAAAGTCGTCGCCGCCGGCAAGTCTGCTCTCAGCGCCAAGCTGCGTCGCGTCGGGCTCGGCCGAATTCAATATCAGGGTTTCGATGGCAAGCCGGGCTGCCGCTATTTCATCATCGCCGCGGGCATCGGCGTCGACGCACATCTTTTTTACAAGCTTGTCCCCGGGGACAAGCGGCGGCTCGGTATGGCCGCGTACTACTATCGCGCCTGGCATCTGTGGTTCACCTACGCGATGACGCGCTTCCTGGTCGAGTACTCGGAAAATGGCTCGGACCGTCTGAAGCAGGCCGATCTCACGGAACTTCTCGGCGTGCGTATTCGCAACTTCGGCGGAGTGCTCAACGAACTTGCTCCCGGCGCTTCGCTCGATCGTAACGATCTGCGCCTTATCCTGTGCCGGACCTCGAGCCGTCTTGCATATCTTTCCTACGTTGCGCGAGCGCTGCTCAAACGCAGTTGGTCCATCCCCGGCATCGATCTTGTGCACGCCAGCAAGGCGGTCTGCCAATACGCTCCCAGCAACGGTTCCAGCCGATCCGGTTCCCGAATTTACGTGGAAGCCGATGGCGAACTCCTCGGCACGCTGCCGGCGGAAATCTCGATCGTTCCCGATTCGCTGACGATTCTCACGCCCCAGCCGGAATGAGGGTTCGCTATCCTCCCGCGATCGCTCCGATCACAAGCAGAGGCTCCTTTCCTGATGCGATCGCTTCGGGCAGCAACGCGTCCGGCGATTCGTGCGAGAGATCCTCCTCGCAGGCGAAAAATCGCAAGAAAGGCCGGCGCTCGAGCGTAACCTGGTCGCGAATAGTCCCGCGCAGCATGGGATAGCGATCTTCCACCGCTTCCAGAACCGAGCGCAGCGTAACGGGTTGCGCAACTTCCACGGTCACCTCAGCTCCCACGTGCGCCAAAGTTCGTAAATGTTGGGGGAGTATGACTCGAACCATAACCGGTCCTATCGAAATATGCGGCAGGTCAGGATTTATCCTAACGTCTGCACCTCCACCGAAAGCACCGCCGGCAAATCGCGCACAATCGGATTCCAGCTATCGCCCGCATCCGCCGACGCGTACACTTGGCCGCCGGTCGTGCCGAAATAAATCCCGCATTTATCCAGCGAGTCGACGGCCATGGCATCGCGCAGCACATTCACATAGCAATCGCTCTGCGGCAAACCTTTGGTCAGCGGCTCCCACTCGTTGCCGCCCGTGCGGCTGCGGAAGACGCGCAACTTGCCGTCGAGAGGGAAGTGCTCCGAGTCACTCTTGATCGGCACCACGTAAATGGTCTCCGGGTCGTGCGCGTGTACGTCGATGACAAATCCAAAATCCGTCGGCAGATTGCCGCTCACTTCTTTCCAATTGTCACCCGCGTCGTCCGAGCGCATCACGTCCCAGTGCTTTTGCATAAAAAGAGTTCCCGGCCGCTTGGGATGCATGGCGACGTGATGAACGCAATGCCCGATCTCAGCGGTCGGATTCGGAATGTACCGCGAATACAATCCGCGATTGATCGGCCTCCAGGTCGCTCCGCCATCATCGGTACGAAATGCTCCAGCCGCTGAAATCGCGATATAAATTCGCTTCGGATCGCTCGGATCGAGAATGATCGTGTGCAGGCACATTCCGCCCGCACCCGGCTGCCACTTCGGCCCGGTGCCATGTCCGCGCAGGCCGGGAAGTTCGTGCCAATTCTTGCCGCCGTCGGCCGAGCGAAACAGCGCCGCATCCTCCACGCCAGCGTAAACCGTCTCCGCCTCGGTGAGCGACGGCTCCAAGTGCCAAACCCGCTTGAACTCCCACGGATGCTGCGTTCCGTCATACCACTGGTGCGTGGTTAATTTCGCGGCGGAACTGTCGTAAGCGAACTTGTTGCTCTCGCTCTTCGGAGGACCCGGCTCGGCTGGCTGTCCTGCGGGCGTTCCCGGCTGATGCCACGTTTTGCCACCGTCATCGGAGCGCTGAATGATTTGTCCAAACCATCCGCTGGTCTGCGACGCGTAGATGCGATCCGGATCCACCGGTGAACCTTTCATATGATAGATTTCCCATCCCGCGAAATGCGGCCCGCTGACCTCCCACTGCTCGCGTTTGCCATCAGACGTAAGAATGAACGCGCCTTTACGCGTGCCCACCAGAACCCGCACTTTGCTCATGATCTCTCCTCTATGCAGATTTGGATTTCCCTCTGTTTAACGGCTGTCACTTCCGCCACTCTCGGTTACTCCAGCCCATTTCAAAGCATCCTGCCGCTGCGCGAAGGCATGCATCGCAATGGCTTTTCCGTTCTTGAATGTGTAGACGTCGGCAAGGTTGATCTCCTGCCACTGATTCCCTTCTTTAGGAAGAACACGAGCGTGCACGAAAACGACGATGCGATCACCTGCGGGGATAAACCGCACCGGCTCACTGATCACCTTCGCGCACCCTGCTCGAGACTGAGTCAGGTAGCGTTTTGCTCCCTCGCGGCCCTGGTAGGTGCCGCCACCGGGAAACTCCGGCGGTTCAACCCACTCGATCCCGGGATCGAGGACCGATACCGCGGAGTCAATATCGCCTCGATTGAAAGCGGCATAGGCTCCGCGGAGCAGCGCAATCGCTTTTTCAATCTCCTCTTTGCCCATGGAAGTCGGTTTCGAAAACCGATCAGTCCCGCCGCCCAAAAATATGGCGATTAAAAACAAGATTCGCAAGATTATTCACCGACTTGCCGCAAAACACGGCATTCTTCGCAGAATGAAAATCAATGCGACGCTGACCGCCGATGCGCCAGCGTCGCAGCATTGCTTGGGCCTACGCCGCTTTCTTTTGCTGGCCGCGCATCTGTTGCATCATCTGCCGCATGGCTGCAATCTGGCCGGGAGAGCGTTTTTCGGTCCACTCCTCAAAGCGCCGCGCCGCCTTCTCCAGATGCTGCACGAAACTCGGGTTCTGGAAGCGCTTCCGGCCCTCTGGAATCGCCGGTTTCACGATCTCCCACATGCCAAAGAATTCGCCCGTCGTCTCGAAGAAAAGATCTTCGTGCAGCAAGCCGTAGTTGAGCATCGCGCACGCCTGATCCCAGTAGCTGAGTACCATCATCAGAAATGTCTGCCCTTCCGATCCCGGCGGAGCAACGCGAAGCGAATCGTCGAAATTTTCGACAATGTAGTTCTTGAAGACCCAATCCCGCGCCTGGCGCAGCCGTGCCTCGCGTCGTTCTTCAAACAGTTGCAATTGCAGTTGAGCTTGTTCGTGCGTCGGTTTTGTTTCCATGGATTTTCTCTCCTTTATATGATTTTCGCGTTCCCCGTTTATTTTCTGTTTGCCTCATTTCACGCTTTTCGATAGCTGAGCAAAACCACCCCCGAACCAAACCGGTAGCCATTTTCATTTCTCCTTGGATGTTGGTGGTTGAGGTTTGTTAGGAAAGCGACTGATTTGCCGCAGCTTGGACGCGACCAGTGCCCCTACTCCACCGGTCGAAGTAATACCCGCTGCCACTAGCACAACAGGCACGATGCATTCCGGACACATTATTTCCCCCGCAGAGATTGGTGTTGCTTCGTCGAATTACTTGCCAACTGCCGCTTCTACGCCGCTTTCTCTGCGGCCTTCATGCAGTTGACCATCCACGGAATGCCGAAGCGGTCGTTGACCATGCCAAACCGCTGTGCCCAGAACGTTTCCGCGATTGGCATGGTGACATCTCCCCCGTTTGCGAGAGCGTTGAATACCCGGTCGGCCTCCTCCGAGGTCTGGATGTCGAGCGACACCGAGAAGCCCTGCGGTTTGCGGTAGCGGCCAGGGGGCGCATCTGACGCCAGCAGAATCTGATCGCCGATCACCAACCGTCCATGGATGATTTTCTTCTGCCACTCGGCAGGAAATTGTTTTGCGGCGGGAGTCTCTTGCGCCTGCGTCAGAGCCTCGATTTTCGCGCCAAAACACTGCTCGTAGAACTTGAAAGCCTCTTCGCAGTTGCCATCGAACAACAGATACGGACTGAGTTGCATGGAAGCACCTCGTGAATGAATTAAGCGACGAGGGAGAATGTACAATAAATAACTTGCAAAACGCAAGTGATAGTTTGTAAAATATTATCGTGCTGAAGACGGCCGCGCCAAAACGTCGATCGCAGTGTCCTCTGAATGCTTCGGTGGAGATGCTCGGGGACCGCTGGTCCCTGCTCATCATACGTGACATGATGCTGCGCGGCTTTGAAACCTACAAGGAATTCCTCGAGTGTTACGAAGGCATCGCAACCAACATTCTTGCCGACCGCCTGCGCAAGCTGGTCGACTATGGAATCATCGAGATGAAAAGGCATGAGACGGACGGGCGAAAGGTGATTTACCGGCTTACCCAAAAAGGCATCGACTTAGCGCCGGTGCTCACGGAAATGGTGCTTTGGGCGGCAGCGCATGAAGAGACCGGCAATCAGGCTCTGGTCAAACTGATGCGCGATGACAAGCAGAAATTCCTGGCCGGAATTCGTCAGCGGTGGGCGAACAAGAAATAGTCAGGCCGCAATGCCGAATCGATTCTTCATCTCGCGTCGCCCGAAACTTGTGATGCTCAGAGCCCGGCTGTCAAGTTCCTGCACCACCCATTTTCTTTTCAGAGCAATTTGAAGAATGGCCGCCCCCAGCGCTCCACCAATATGCGGACGCCTCTCGCTCCAGTCGAGGCAGGCAAAGGCAAACTTGCGACGAAACGAGCGCATTGCCTCAACGTCAACTCCTATCCTCTCCATTGCTTTCGTTCCCTCGCCTGTTAATTCGTATGCAGCACCGGCGTCGGCCGGAGTCGACAGCCACTTGAGCCCATGAAAACGGTCATGCAGAGAAACGCCCAACCACCCCGCAACGTGGTCGTAACAGGTGCGCGCGTCCCGCAAGCGGTTTGGCGTGCCGGGCTTGAATTGTTCGGGCGATCCTCCCGCAAGAACGCTCAGACCCTCCAGCGCCTCGGCGACCTCCATATTTTCCAGGCTGTAGAAGCGATGTTTCCCCTGCAGGAAGACTTTTACAAGACCTGTGGTCTTTAACCGATGCAGGTGAACGCTGGCCGTCGATGGGCTTATGCCGGCGACCACCGAGAGTTCAGTACTGGTTCGTGCATGGCCATCCATCAGACAATAAAGCATGCGTGCGCGGGCAGGTTCGCCGATGGCCGCAGCAATGCCGGAAACCGCAGTGTCGTGAAATGCATCCATACTTTGATGATAAACGAAGTGTAAGCGGCATTCCATTGCGAGCATGGTCGCCATGACTGCCGAAGCGCGCTTTCCGGCAATGAGCCGCCGCGATGCCATTGAGTTGATCCGCGCGGCCGTTGCCAGCCTTAGTTGCGACGATCAATCCGCCGTGGGGAGAACTCCAATGACCATGACCTGCATCATCCGCTATCAGATCGACCCCTTCCAGCGCGACGCCTTCAGGAAGTACGCAGAAAATTGGGGACGGATTATTCCCCGATGCGGCGGCCATCTTGTGGGTTATTTTCTGCCGCACGAAGGCACAAACGATGTGGCATGGGGCCTGATCGCGTTCGACAGCCTTGCCTCGTACGAGGCCTATCGTGCACGCTTGAAGAGCGACGCGGAAGCGCGAGAGAATTTTGCTATGGCCGAAAGCAAGCGGCTGATTCTGCGCGAAGAGAGAAATTTTGTGGAAGTAGTCGACGGCACGTTCGGTCTCCCGTCCAGGTTATGAGGAGCGACATTTCTATGTTGACGCAAGCGCAAAAAGGCATCATTTTTCGCGCGCTGCATGCCCGTGACCACGCTTTCATCATCCCCAATCCCTGGGATGTCGGAACCGCGCGCCTGCTGGAGTACCTGGGCTTCGAAGCCCTCGCCACGACCAGCGCCGGTTACGCCTTCTCCGCGGGAAAGCGGGATAACACAATCGGCCGGGACGAGATGATGGAACACGTAGCCAAGATCGTGTCCGCCACAAACCTGCCGGTTAGCGCCGACCTCGAAAATGGATTCGGAGATTCTCCGAAGAGCGTCGCCGAAACCGTCCGCCTCGCCGCTGCCGCGGGACTTGCCGGATGTTCCATCGAAGATATGTCCCGCGGGGCGGATCACGCGATTTACGAAGTCAATCACGCGGCTGCGCGCGTTCGCGCGGCCGCGGAAGTGGCACGGGCGCTGCCTTTTCCGTTTGTTTTAACCGCGCGAGCCGAAAACTATCTCGTGGGCAAGCCGGATCTCAAGGATACGATCGCGCGACTGCAGGCCTATCAGTCGGCCGGCGCAGACGTTCTCTACGCTCCCGGCCTTACCAGCAAAGATGAAATCGCCACGGTCGTCCGTTCTGTGGATCGGCCGGTCAATGTGATCATGGGGCTGCAAGGTATTCAGTTGAGTCTCGCCGAACTGTCGGCCATTGGCGTAAAGCGAATCAGCGTGGGGAGTGCGTTGTCACGCGCTGCATTGGGTGCGTTCCTTCGCGCTGCGAAAGAGATGAAGGAACGCGGCACCTTTACCTTCGCAGCCGAGGCCGTAAGCTTCCGCGACATCAGCGCCATGTTTAAACCATAATGTTCAAACCATAAGAAGTTCAAACCATAAGCCGACACGAATCTGACTATGGAAAAGGAAATGAAGAAAATCGGCATCGTCGGCGGAATGGCGTGGACCTCCACGGTCGACTATTATTCGGGAATCTGCCGCCGCTGCGAACAATGGCACCATGCCCGCAATCCAGGAGTCTTAGCGCCAATGCCGGAGATCGCAATCGAGTCTCTCGATTTGAAAACGGCATTTTCATATTTAGGAGAGGACGAAAACGAACAATCCTGGGAGCGGTTCGACGACTACCATCGTCGCGCTCTCAAGCGCCTCGAAGCCAGTGGCGCCGACTTCGCGATCATGGCCGCCAACAGTCCGCACCATCGCTTTACCACCATCACGCAAGGCATCAAGATTCCCGTCATCAATGTTCTGGATGTCGTCGCCAAGGTGAGTTCGCAGGCTGCAGCTCGAGAGGTTCTCATTCTCGGCACAGCTCTGGCGATGAGATCGGCAAAATTCCGTGAGGCATTTTCGAACTACGGAATCGCTGCTGCCGGACCTGACGATGACACCGCTCGGTCCACGACCGCCGCGCTGGTGAGTGAACTTCAACTCGGCAAGTTGCAAGGCGCAGCAGAGCGGGTTGGAAACATTGCCCGCACTTGTTTCGGCGGAACATTCGGTCGAGGGCGTGCTGTGCATCTCGCTTGCACTGAGCTCCTGTTAGCCTTCCCCAGGCAGAAAGACTTTGGAACGTTCGAGCACGAGAACATCTTCTACCTCAACAGCACCGCGTTGCACATCGATGCAGCCTTTGAGTTTGCCGTGAGCGAATGACTCCAAACGATTCGGCTTTGCGTTCCGCGGAGTTTCCTTCAGGTAACATGTACAAGTGTCGAATCACCGTCCGAAATCAATCCCCCTAAACATTATTCGCGCCCAACACTTAAGCAAGCTGCCCTGGCTTGTGCATGGATTTTCGACCCGTACCGGCGGGTTTTCGAGTGTCTACGGCAAAGCTTCACTCAATCTGGGATTCACTAAAGACGATTCCAAAGCCGCAGTCGAACGTAATCGCGCCGCATTTCTCAGCCAACTCGTCGCAACGACGAAGCGGAATAAGACGAAGCACAGTAAAGACTCGAAACTCTGGCCGCTGGTCACGTTGCGGCAGGTTCACTCCGACGTCATTTGTTTCATCGATTCGCCCCCTGAATCGCCTCTCGTCGGCGATGGCCTCATTACTTCAACTCCCGGTCTGCTGCTCGCCATTCAAACCGCCGATTGCCTACCTATCATTCTTGTTGATCCGGAGCACCATGCCGTGGGCGTGTTCCATGCGGGCTGGCGGGGCACGCTCAAGCGAGTCGTCGAAAAAGGAGTCGGCGAGATGCGCCGCCTCTTCGATAGCCGTCCGCGCGATTTGAAAGCCGCCATCGGACCCGGCATTCACGGCTGCTGTTATGAAGTGGGCGAGGAGGTCCGCCAGAAGCTCGAATCGCAGTTTGCTTACGCCGGGAAGTTGTTCTGCGAGATAAAAGAGTCTGACCCGGTGCGCGAAAAATATCCGCTGCTGTTCCTTACCGCGCGCGCTCCCGGCCACGGCGAACTACCGAAGAAAATTTTTCTCGATCTGGTGGAGGCCAACCGCCAACAACTGTTGGCCGTCGGGGTTGCGGCGAAAAACATCGAGGCTTCGGATTTGTGCACGAACTGCAACACTGACCTGCTGTTTTCTTATCGCGCGGAAAAGGGGAGAACTGGCCGCATGATGGGAGTCGTTGGAATACGAAACTGAACTGTTTTCTACGCCGTCGGAGGCACAGTCGGCGTCACCGGCGCCACAGGAGCAGGCGGAGCCGCAGTCGCCGTATCCGGAATTCCTTCATTCACTAAATCTTTCAGTTCCTTGCTCGGTTTAAAGAAAGGAATTTTCTTGGCTGGCACTTCAACCTTCTCGCCGGTCTTCGGGTTTCGTCCGGTGCGCGGCTTACGCTGGCGCGTGCGGAAACTGCCGAAGCCGCGAATCTCGATCTTGTCGCCCGCGCGCAACGAGCGCACCACGCTGTCGAAGATCGTTTCCACGATCACTTCGCTATCCTTGCGCGTCAGTTCGGCCAAACGCGAGACTTCATCGATCAAATCAGCTTTGGTCATAAGGGTCGTCCGCTCCGGGCAATCATAACCTTCTCAAATTTCAGGGCTTGGATGCAAGTCTCGATTGAGGAGCCGTCTGAGGGAGGCCGCGAGTCGACCCTCGGATCGACCTGGGATCTTCGGCTTCAGTGTCGCTAGGGATAAAGGTCGTGCTCAACTACGCACGTACCGAGGGTCTAGCTCCTAGTCGCCAGTCGCTCGCCCATTTCTACTTCCACAAGTAATAAAACCCGACATGCTGTTCCAGCAGCTTCGTCGTATCCGGCAAGTACTGCGAAATATCGCCGGTCATCAGATCGAGCACAGTCTTGCGGTCCTTTTCCGGACGCACAATCGTCGGCTCGCCTGAAATCCCCACCGACTTTGCAGTATCCTTCACCACGGCCTCGAAATCGCCAACGTTATCGATCAGCTTCATCGAGAGCGCTTCTTCGCCGGTCCACACCTTGCCGTTCGCAATCGCTTTGACATCCTCGACCTTCATACGCCGCCCATCGGCTACGGCCTGGATAAACTGTCCAAACATATTGTCGATCAGCGACTGCATATACTGCTGCTCCGCCGGAGTCAGGTCGCGCATCGGATTACCCGTATCTTTGAACTCGCCCGTCTTGAACACGATGTTCTTCAGCTTGGCCCACTTCAGCAAATCGCCGTAGTTCACCCACTCGGCGATCACGCCGATCGAGCCCACGATGCTGCCCTTATCCGCATAAATCTTGTTCGAAGCCGAAGCCACATAGTAAGCGCCGCTCGCGCCCACCGTCTCAATCGACACCACGACCTGTTTCTTTTTCTCTTCTTTAATACGCCTGACTTCGCGATAGATTTCTTCGGAAGCGGCCACTCCGCCCCCCGGCGAGTTAATGTGCAGAATGATCGCCTTGACCGAGGAATCGTCGGCGAATTTCTTCAGTTGGTCGACCACCGGCTGCGGCGACAGAATAATGCCATCGAGATCCACAACGCCGATGCGGTCGCCAAAGCCGCCGAATGCCGATTCATTCCCGCCGGCACGCAGCGTCAAATAAACCAGCGAAAACACAGCCAGCACAAAGAGGAAAAATGCTCCCCCACCGATCACAATCCACAGCCAGGTGCGCGATCGTCCATCAGACATGAGGAAAGTGTAGCACCGGAGGTCAGGGAGTGAGGACTTTCAGCGCCGCCGGCTGCGCGCCGATCTCCACCGGCGTCCGGCAAACGAATTCCCCATCTGCGTAAACATCGAGCGGCTTCTCCGTTTCCACGCAGGCGCATCTCGTTTGGAAATACGATATCTCTCTGATACGAAGATGACAGCCAAAGTAAACCGTGGGAAACATGCAAAAGAACTTGAATGGACCGACACCGCCGACTACGCACACGTCAAGTTGACCGTCGTCCACCTTTGCATGCGGCGCAATCCTCATGCCGCCTCCATAAATCGAAGTGTTCGCGAAAGCGGCCAGAAGGGTTGGTTGATCGCTGCGAACCGTGGATGCGCCAGAATCGCACGGCGTAGAAATCCTCATGCGCAGCGGAGCAAAGCGAACAATCGATGGCACAAGACTGAGAACATAACCGCCATGCCCGCGCAACCAGCGTGGCAAAACATTCGCCCGGCGCGCGACCTCACCGTCCAGTCCGACGCCGGCAACACTGCAATAATATGTTGGACTCCGAGCTGCCGACGGCGTTTCGCCGTCATCCCTGTTCAACGGAGAGATGACTCCCAGATCAATCGCCCGGACATTTCCCCTCCCCTCGCAAAACCGCCGCCACGCCTCCAGCGAGTCACGCACCCGCCGAATTCCCAGGGCTCGTGCGAAATCATTCCCGCTTCCCCCCGGAACGATGAGCACCGGCAGCCCAAGCTGCACCAGCAGGTGCAAGTGGCGATGAACTGTTCCATCTCCACCGAAGAGAAGAACGATATCCGTCCCGATCAGCGGCCGAAGGCACGCCCAACATCCATTCCACCGATCTTTTTTTCTGAAATGGCTTGAGGTCTTTCGCGGAGCATCCCAGCCCTAAAACGACCGCAGCGCGCATGGCGAGAGAGTATCAGAGCCGCGTCCAGGCCCGCGTCCGCTCCTCACCCCCGGCATTTGGTCTTCCCATTCTGGATTTTGTTCGGATTTCGTAACACAAATCACTTTTTTATTTCGCAAGCCCCATTTAATGAAAAACTCAGATCAATTGAGGGGGACGAGTGGATCCGAAGGACTGCTCGCGCTGCGGCGGCTCCGGATATATCGCGAAACCCGTGGACACAGCTGGTAAGTCTGAGGGCGTCGCTTTCATCCGGATGAAATGTCCAGCATGCGCAGGCACTGGAAGGAAAAACTCCATGCCACCTTCTACCGCGGGCTGACCGCACGGCCTGTGGTGCTTGCGAAAACGTACGAGCCCGGGGCTGTCATGCTTTCCCGCCCTGAAATGACGACCCGGGCCCGACGTTCCTTCCGGCCATCCTTCCAAAGGACTTTGTCATTCCGAGTCGCGCGAAGCGCTGGAGAGGAGCCTGATTTCCTGTCCTGACCCTTAAAGCTGACTGCCACCCTACCCCATCCCCGCCGCCTTCCTTCGCACCCGTCGCCCAGAAGCGGCCATCTCTACCCGATTGCGCCCGCCCTCCTTCGCCCGATACAACGCCTGATCCGCCGCCTTAATCACTTCATCCACACTCGCGCTAGCCGCGCCCGTAGCCACTCCAATACTCACCGTAACCGCAACCTCCGTCCCCACGCTGGCCCGCGCAATCTCCCGAATGCGATGTCCCACGCGTCGCCCATTTCTCCGGTCCGGCCCGCGCGGCTCCATCCGTCGATCCTGCCCGCGCAACCGAAAGCTACTAGCCTCCACTCGCGCCCGCAACTCTTCCAAGTGCTCCAGCACCTCCGCGGAAGTCTTCCCCGCAAACATAATCGCAAACTCCTCGCCTCCACACCGGAAAGCCTCGCCTCCGCCCTCAACCCGCGCCAGCCGCGACGCCACCAATCGCAGCACTTCATCTCCCACATCGTGCCCGTAAGTATCGTTGCAACGCTTGAAGTGATCTATATCCACCATCGCGATCACATACGGCGCCTCCAGCCGCGCCAGCGCCTCATGGAAAGCCCGCCGCGAAGGCAGCGCAGTCAGCTCATCGTGATAAGCCAGCAGATAAGAAGTCTCCACCATCGAGACCGCCAGCACCACCGCCGCCGCCGCAAAATAACCCGTCCCAATCCGCCCCGCTCCGCCAAATCGCAACGCCATGAACGTAGCCAGCAAAGCCCAAAGTAATCCGCTCTCCGCTGGTTTGCGAAACAGCATGAATCGCATCAGCAACACCAGCCCCGCCGCACTGAAAACAATAATGACTGCAAACGGCAATTCCGCCGTGTGATGATGCGCACGTGGCGCCGGCCCGATCGCCTCCGGCCGGCACAACACCGCCACAAAAACCGACTCCACAAACAACGCCAGCGCCGCCGGAGCGAAACTAGAAAAAACAAATCCCTTCTCCCGCTGAAACGAAAGCAGAACAAAATCAAGCGGGATCAGCACGCCAACTGCAGAAACAGCCATGCGCGCCGAAGCGCTGCCCGCCAAATGTCCAGCCGAGAAGTACGAACCCGCCCGCTCCGCCAAAAACAAAATCAGCAAAGCAAAAAACACACGCGACGAATGAAACCGCCACGCCACCAGCAACCCCGCCACCAGCGCCGCATAAAACGCAAACGTCACCACCGCCAGCCCAGGCGCAATCAAGCCCGTGTGCAGCAGCAAAGCCGCCGCCAAAATCCAAACGCCTGGCATCAGAAGAGATTTCATCGCAGAAGGTCCGCGCAACCCAGGCCCGCGAACCAGACCAGCCTAACTATAAGGTTATCGATGAAATACCAAGAGAGTAATTACCATGCAGGGTTCGTGGAGCAGCGGACGCCTTCGTCCGCCCCCGACTGGCGAGTGAAGCGAGCCAGGAGAAATCCTACCGACGCAACGCCCGCCGCAAACTCCATTGAGCCTTACCGCAGTCTGCTCGCATAAGCCAACTCCAACCCGCACCCCAATTCCCCGATCTCTGACATCCGCTGATGATAATGCTGCGCCATCGCGCCCTGCCTCATTACATGCGCATACCACATAGCGTCAAAGTAGGCGATGCAGCGCTCGTGCTCCGGGTTCGCTGACTGTACCTTCGCCTCAAAGGCGCTGTCGTTCATCTTCCCCGAAAACCTCTCCACCACCGCCTGCAACGCGGGAGAGTCCGTGTCCAGCCGTGCCGCCGCATCTTCCAGCAAACTCGGCTTGGGTTGCCCGCGTCCCAGCCGCATCAAGTACTCTTCGATCTCGGCCTCCGCCCGTCCGCACAGGTCCTTGTTACCTCGGCTCATCTCGACTTTATCCATCAACCCGTTCGCCTTATCCACCCATTCGAGTTCGTCGTCACCCGGCCGCTTGGTTCCTGTAAAGTGCACAATTTCGGCAATGCTCATCGCCGACGAAGCACCAGCACACGTATACCGGATTCCCGTGTTGAACACCATGGTGTTCAAGTCGAGCGCCTCCTTCACATCGACCTTCTGTCCTCCCTCTCCCGTAATCCGCGCATCCGCCACCCAGTTCAAACACCCGGCGTGCCCTTGCCAGGCGCATTTTTCCCAATACTCATAGGCCAGCGGGATGGAGCGCAATTGATGGTGCGCCACCAGCCCCGCCAGAAACTGAGCATTCGAGGTCGTCACTGCCGGAACATACGTATGCGGATTGCCCGCGATCACGGCATCGAACTCCGCCAGCGCTTCCCGCGCCATGGCCTCATCCATCGGCTCTCCCTCATGTTCATGGATGGAGTTCATCACCCGCAGGCCTTCGGCTTTGTAATAATGCGCCACCATGGCGTCATCCCCATTCGTCTTCCGATCCCGCAGCGCGGAGTTGAGAATTCGTACATCGTGCCTCAGCCCCGCCATATCCTCTTTCGTGTGCACGGGTTTTCTTTCGCTGGCCTGAATTTCGCTCACCGCTGAGGCCAGATCAGTCGCCGTGCCAGCTGAACCCGCCTGTACAGCGGGATTGAAGTTATTTCTCTCCCAAAAACGCCGGGACTGAGCCTTTGCCGAGGCTGCCTGTTCACGCGGACCACGAACCGCCTGCAGGGCCAGCCCGAAAATAAGTAACAAGAGGAAGCTCACCGCGGCCAGGCAGGCAACCCCGATCGGCACCGCAGCCGGCAATCGCGACCCATTGCCTGCCTCGCCGTGGCGTTCCGCCCAAACGCCCAGCGCATCTTTCACCTGCTCTCGCGCAATGCGATAAGCGTCCGCCGCCATTACCAACTGGATCACCATCATCGCCAGCGATATCACGCCTCCCCCAAATCCAGTGGCCCGCGGCAGCGCAAAGCGCAGAATCTGTGTTCCCACGAAAAACGCAATTCCTTTGACCCGCTCGCCTAGATAAAAGTAGCCAAAGCCCGCCGTCAGCAGGTTCAACGTCACCGCCACACGTGGATTCTGCACATCCACCTGCGCATCCCGTCCGTCGTTGATTTCGAGCGCGGTGAAATACGCATCCAGAAAGGAGAACACCCACAACACGAAGACGAGCACGATTCCGATTCCGCGCAGATTTATGCTCGACCCGGAACAGAACAGAGCGCCCAGTAAAAAGAACCCCAGCGTCAGTCCACCGCGTGTGCTCTTATCGCAATAAATCTGTCCCGCCCCGGGCACAAAGAACGACAACAAGAACGCCAACCCGGCGCTCTTATGCGGAGCCTCTGCCGCAACGGCCACGTTATCATTAAGTCCGAGCGACACACTGACCTCCAAACGCAAACTCGAAGGCGCGAACGTACTCTCGCGCGCAAATACCGCGCACCACTATAAACCGGGTAGTCAAGTAGACCGACAATTTTTGATTGCGTCGTATCCGGTGCGGCGTCAGTCACATCGTTGCGCGATCCTATGATCGACAATCCCTCTGTTACTCCGACGCGCGAGCGATGCGAGATAGGGGGAAGCCATTACCGCTCGCCGTGTTGTGGAGCTTCCGCGTCTCGCCACTTTGGGAGATGTGAGTCCCTCGCCAGCAAATGCCTCCCATTCCCGAACCCCGCCCCAAACCCGGAAGCACGATCTTTCGTTTGCCTCCTCCGATGGCTGCATTTCAGCCTTCTCTAACTAAAATCGCACTGTAATTAAGGCCCACTTATGAGAATTTTGATAGCCGAAGACGACGCGGCTCTGGCCAATTTTGTGCGCCAGGGTCTGCAAGCCGAACACTACACCGTCGACATCGCCGCCGAGGGCGAGCAGGCCCGCGCCATGGGCACCGAGAACGACTACGACCTGGTCGTGCTCGACCTGAATCTCCCGCGCATGGATGGCGTGAACGTGCTGCGCCATCTGCGCCTCAAGCGCCCGAGCCTGCCTGTGCTCGTGCTGACGCTGCGCAGCAAAGTCGAAGACCGCGTGCAATGCCTCGACACCGGCGCCGACGATTATTTGGCCAAGCCATTTTCCTTCAGCGAACTCTCGGCCAGAATCCGCGCCCTTCTCCGCCGCAGCCATCTCCCATCAGAATCGATCCTGGAAGTGGACGATCTGAAACTCGATCGCGTGCAACACCGCGCCGAGCGCGCCGGCCGCCGCATCGACCTGACCACGAAAGAATTCACCCTGCTCGAATACCTGATGCGCAATGCCGGCCGCCAGGTCTCGCGCGCCATGATCATCGAACACGTCTGGAACCTGACTTTCGACACAACCACCAACGTCGTGGATGTGTATATCAACTATTTGCGGAGGAAGGTGGACGATGGGCATGTGCGGAAGCTGATTCATACCGTGCGCGGCGTGGGCTACGAGCTGCGCGCGGATGCGGGAGTGCCGGCATGAGCGCAGGGGCTTCGGGCGCGGCGCGGGCAACGATGCTCGAAAGTACGCTCGAAAGAAGGAGCGGACGCACTCCGCTGGCGCAGCTGCTGCATGCGCTGAATCAGCCGCTGACCGGCCTGCAGTGTTCGCTCGAAGTGACGCTGGCTTCGCCTCGCACGAACGAGCAGTACACGAAGGCTCTGTTTGACGGGCTGGCTTTGACCGAGCGCATGCGGTTGCTGGTGGAAGCCGTGCGCGAGGTGGCCGAGATTCTCGAGTCGGAGCAGGAAAATTCAAGAGCGGGTGCGCGCGGCGGTGATCGAACTTTGAGTGCGGCGGAGTTGCGGAGCGTGCTGGGGGAGGCCGCGGAGGAGTTGCGGCCTGTCGCCGAAGTCAAGCAAGTGAACATCACGTTCGCAATACCGGGCACGTTTTCCGCTCCCGCCTGCGCGGCCGAGACGCGGCGCTCCCCGGTGGCGCAGGGAATTTTCCGCCTGCTCGAATCGGTCTTGTCATTGGCAGAGCGCGGTTCAGTGGTGCGGATAGAAGCGGTTACGGAGTTGAGAACTGAGTCGAACGAAAGGAACGGCGGCGGGTTTCGCATTGGCTGGCGGGTGACGGAAGCGGAACAAACCTCAGCCCTCTCGCGCCCGGAGTTGGGGTTGCTGGCGGCGCAGGCGAGGCTTGAGCACAGCGGGGCGCTGTGGGCGCGGGAGAGAACAGCGGGTAACGAGGTGTTGACCGTGCTTCTGCCGTCTGGGACGGCGGATGGGGACCGCCGGGACTGAAGCCGGTATCAGTTCTTATACCTTACGCGGCGGGAAGCGCCGCTTAGCGCTCGCTCTGGCGAGTCTGCACAGGTGAGTTTGCACAAACAGGAGACGCGATGAGTGCGATGACAAGTTTTCCCAGCATGTCTGCGGTAGCCGGCGGGGCGCTCATTGCCAGCGCCAGCAGCGTCTTTCGCGAGCAGGTCGCCGGGCGGTTGAACGGACGTTGCCGCCCGGTGCTGCAGGCGGTGGGCGGCGCCGACGCCCTGGCCAAGCTGGAACAAGGGGACTGGCAGCTGCTGTTTCTCGACCGGCGTCTGCCCGACCTCGACGCGGAGGAACTGATCGCAATCATCCAGCGAAGGTTTTCCGGGGTTCAGGTGGTACTGCTCGATTCCGATGCCGCGCCGGTGCCCGAACCGGCAGAAAACCCGCATGAGCTTTCTTTCGCTGCCAAAGTGGATCAAGCCGCAGCACACGAAGGTCCGCGAGACTGGAAAACGGCTTGCTTCGAGCCGCTACCCGCCATGATCGGAACCAGCGAGGCGATGCGCCGCATCTATCGCATGGCCCGGCTGGTGGCGCCGCGCACGACCACGGTGCTGGTGGCCGGGCCTACCGGAAGCGGCAAGGAACTGGTGGCGCGCGCCCTGCACCAGCTCAGTCCGCGGGCGGCGAAGGCTTTCGTGGCCGTGAACTGCGCCGCCATTCCCGAGGCGCTGCTCGAAAGCGAGCTGTTTGGCTATGCCCGCGGGGCCTTTACCGGGGCGGTGCAGGCGCAGGCGGGGCGCGTGGCGGCGGCGCACGGGGGAACGCTGTTTCTCGACGAAGTCAGCGAGCTGCCGCTCGGCATGCAGGCCAAGCTGCTGCGCTTTCTCGAGCAAAAGGAGGTTCAGCGGCTGGGCGCGCCGGAGGTGAGCCGCGTCGATGTGCGCGTGGTGGCGGCCAGCAACGTGGACCTGGCGGCGCGCGTCGGCCGCGGCCAGTTTCGCGAGGATTTGTTCTACCGCCTTTCCGCCTTTCCCCTGGAGCTGCCGCCGCTCGCCGAACGGCGCGAAGATATCCTCCCCCTGGCGGAGCATTTTCTGGCGTGCATGGCGACAGCCATCGGCGGGCGCTGTCCCCGGCTGAGCGGCGAAGCGGTTCGCATTCTCGAAAGCTATCCCTGGCGGGGCAACGTGCGCGAGCTGCAGCACGTGATGGAGCGCGCCTCGATTCTGGTGGAGGAGGCGGACACGGTGCTGAGCGAGCACCTGTATTTTCCTTTTCAGCATCCGCACCTGCAAACCTCCGGGCGCAGCCATGCGTGCGCCAGTCTGGCAAGTTGAGTGAAATCTTAGCCGGCGGCGGACACCACTGGCCCCCGCCGTGCAAACCTTGCCTACAAGCATGACATCCTTGCCCATCGCGCTTCCGGAGGCCGCGGCCGCTCCACCGGTTTTCGGTGAGGATGAGAAATTTCTTTTGCACGCCTTCCGCTCCTTTGCCGAGACGGCAGATTCGCTGGAGCGCTCTTACGCCAAATTGCGCGCAGAGGTGGCGCGGCTGCACGGCGAGCTGGCGCAATCGAACGCGGGGCTGGCGCGCAGCCTGGAAGAGAACCGCACCATGCGGCAGCATCTGGACCGCATTCTGGATAGCCTGCCCTGCGGCGTGATGGTGGTGATGGCAGATGGGGAGATCGCCCGCATCAATCCTGAGGGTCAAAGGCTGTTGGGCGGGTTTGCCGAACCTGCCGCAGTCGATCCCCGGATGGATTCTCACCCCGCGTTTCCGGACGAACTGCGGAATCTGCTCGGGCGGGCGCGCTCGTCGAGCGCTGAGCAGGAACATTGTTTCCGGGAAAAACGCGAAAAAGCAGACAGTGCAACCGGGTGCTGGCTGGCGGTGCGCCATGCGGCGCTGGCCGCCGATGAGCAAGAGCCGGAGGTGGCCGGCGAATCCATCTTCATTCTGCGCGATGTGACCGAGGCGAAAAAAATCATTCAGGAGCGGGAAAAGAACCGGCGGGAGCAGGCGCTGGCCGAGATGTCGGCCATTCTGGCGCACGAGATCCGCAATCCGCTGGGCAGCTTGGAGCTGTTTGCCGGACTGCTGGCATCGAGCGAACTCTCGCCCCAATGCCGGGGCTGGGTCGAGCACGTGCAGGCCGGGCTGCGGACCTTGGCGGCCACGGTGAACAACGTCCTGCACTTTCACAGCCTGCCCGCGCTGGAGCGGGCGGCGGTCGATCTGGGGTCCTTGCTCGACTGGGCCGCGGGATTTCTGGCGCCGATGGCGCACGAGGCGGGCGTCGATCTGCGGCTGGAAAACCGGCTGCAAGGGGTTTACTTTGCGGCTGACCGGCATCGTCTCGAACAGGTGCTGCTGAATCTTGTGCTCAATGCCGTGCGCGCCATGCCGGGGGGCGGGTGCGTGGAGATTGCCGGGCGCGTGCCCGTGCAGGACGGCGCGGAGGCTGCCGAGATTGCGGTGAGCGATACCGGACCGGGGCTGCGTGCGGATCAGTTGCAAAAGATTTTTGCGCCGGGATTCACCACGCGCGCGGGAAGTCCGGGATTGGGGCTGGCGGTCTGCCGGAAGATTGTCGAGCAGCATGGGGGGACTTTGCAGGCGGAGAATCGTGCCCGTGGCGGGGCGCGGTTTACCTGCGAGCTTCCTTTGCACCACAAGTGTGAATTGGATATGCAACCGTTTCCTCGCTTCTCCGATGAAAACGCGGGGCTGCGGAATGATGCTGCCGGGTAAAAGGAAGTCGTTTCACGCGAGGCGGCGGCCCCTTGAGCGCGGGCGGCATCGGGTTCCTCACCCGCGGATCGCGCGGATTGGGAATGAGAAAGGGTTAGGGAGGCGTTGCGAATGAATCGAGTCCTGGTGGTGGACGATGAGCCGGGGATGCGGGCGGCGCTGGAGGCGCATTTTCTGCGGCGCGAGTGGCGGGTGGACACGGCGGTGAATGCGGAAGACGCGATCCAGAAGTTTCGCCGCCTGACCCATCCCCTGGTGGTGACGGACATTCGCATGCCCGGGGCCGATGGTTTTGCCGTGATGCGCGAGGCGCGGGCGCTGGCTCCGCACACCGCGGTGATTCTGCTGACCGCCTTTGGCAGCGTGCCCGATGCGGTGGCGGCGATGCAAGGCGGAGCCTGCGACTACCTGGTGAAGCCGGTTTCGTTCGAGCGTCTGGAGCAGGCGGCAGAGCGGATTCTTCGCCTGGCGCGAGCCCAAGCGGAGGCCAGCGACGGACTGGTGGGACACGCTCCGGCGTGGCGGCGGGCGCTCGAGCGGGCGCGGCAGGCGGCGGCGAGCGACGCGGATGTACTGATGGAAGCCGAGAGCGGCACGGGCAAGGAACTGGTGGCGCGGCTGATTCACCGCCTGAGCCCCCGCCGGGAGCGCGCGTTTGTGGCCATCAATTGCGCGGCGTTTCCCGAGAGCCTGCTCGAAAGCGAGCTGTTTGGCTACAGCCGCGGCGCCTTTACCGGCGCGACCATGTCGAAACCGGGGCGCTTTGAGCTGGCGAACCGCGGGACACTGCTGCTCGATGAAGTGGGCGAGATGCCGCTCGGGCTGCAGCCCAAGCTGCTGCGTGTGCTGCAGGAGCGCGAGTTCGACCGGCTGGGCGATACGCGCAGCGTGCGGGTCGATCTGCGCGTGATTTCGACGACCAACCGGGCTTTGGCGGAGATGGTGCGCGAGGGCAGGTTTCGTGCCGATCTTTATTACCGGCTCAACGTGATCGCCTTGGCGCTGCCGCCGCTGCGGGAGCGAAGGGAAGACATCCACGAACTGGCCGGGCATTTTGCGCGCTTGTATGCCAAGCCGGGACAGAGCGTCTCGCTGAGCCCCGGGTTTCTTTCGCGCCTGGAAAACCACGACTGGCCCGGCAATGTGCGCGAGCTTGCCAACTGCGTGCGGCGCGCCGTGGCGCTGGCGACGGGCACCGAGATTGGGGTGGAGAGCTTGGAGGGGTTGGTGGAATCCCACCCTTGCCGCCCACCCTTCTCGAAAGGCTCTGGCGTCGGAGCGGCGGCAAGGGTGGGGCACCCAAGATCTGATTTAAACGTGTCCGCCGACGAGTTTCTAAACGACGAGTTTCTAAACGACGAGTTTCTAAACAATGATCAGCTGCGGCCCGGGGTGTCGCTCGAGAACATGGAGCGCAAGCTGCTCGAGCTGACCCTCGAGGCGACGAAGGGCAACCGCTCGCGCACCGCGGAGATGCTGGGCGTAAGCCTGCGCACGGTGCGCAACAAGATTCGCAGCTACGGGCTGCCCGCGTGGACCAGTTATGGCCACGATTGAGAACTCGATGATGGACGACTCCACGGTCGAGGCGCTCGCACGCTTTCTCGACGTGAACGTGGCGCGCTACCGGCTGATCGCCTCGAACCTGGCGAACGTGGATACGCCGCGCTACCGGGCGCGCGATCTCGATTTCCGCGCCGAGCTGGCGCGGGCGGGCGCGGGCAGCGAATACGGCGGGCTGAGCTACGCGACCTACGCCCCGGCGGCGCGGCAGGTGCATGGATTAATCGAACGGCCGGACGGCAACGATGTCAGCGTGGAGCGCGAAACGCTGCTGATGGCGGAGACCGAGATGCGCTTCAACCTGGGCATTTCGCTCTTGAAGGACGAGTTTCACACCATTTCGCAGGCGATCAATTCGGGAGGTACATCGTCGTCATGAACTTGTTTGGAATGCTGGAGCTGAGCGGGTCGGCGCTGGGGGCGGAGCGCTGGCGGTCGGAAGTGGTGGCGGCAAACATGGCCAACGCGGAGACCACGCGGACCGGGGCGGCAGGCGCCTACCGGCGGCAGATGCTGGTGTTCCGCGCCCAGCCCATGCCGCGCTTTCCCCTGTTGCTCGCGGGTTTGCACAAGAGCGTGCCGGATGGCGGCGTGCGGGTCGAGCGCGTGGTGGCCGACCAGTCGCCCATGCCGCGAAGGTATGAGCCGGGACATCCGGATGCCGATGCCGATGGGTATGTGACCTATCCCAACGTGAATCCGGCGATGGAGATGGCCGACCTGCTGAGCGCGGTGCGCGCCTATCAGCTGAACGCGGCCGCGGTGCAGGCGGCCAAGTCGATGATTCAGCAGTCGCTGCAGATTTTAACGTAGGACTTCATGGCGGGGCCTCTCGGCCATGGCGCGCGGGCAGGGATCCTTTGACTGCGCGTGATGGCTCCGCCAATCACGCTCCGCTCCGGATGACATTCGTTCTGGAACACGGCGATAGGAAACGACAGTGAGCAGTCCGATATCGGCATTGCGCATACTTCCGGCGGAGATGGACAGTGCGGCGGGATCGTCCGGCGCAGCGAGCGGGAGTTTTGGCGAGAGCTTGCGCAGCGCGCTGGACGAGATGGGGTCGCTGCAAGGCCAGGCGGAGACCAAGGTGGCCGATGTGCTCGAGGGCACGGGCGGCGACGTGCACGCGGCGCTGATTGCGGTCGAGAAAGCGGATTTGTCGTTTCAGCTGATGATGCAGGTGCGCAACAAGATCGTGTCGGCGTATCAGGAGATTTCGCGCATGCAGTTCTGAGGCGGGCAGGGTGCGAGCGCAGCGCGAAGAGCGCCTTGGAGCATTCGAATCGGAGCGCCTCGCGTAGCGGTTGTTCAAGAAAAAGACCGGCACGGCCATGGCCGAGGACAAACCGAAATCTTCGGAGAACGCCGACGTCCTGGGCCGGCTGCGCGAGTTCTACCAGGGGCTCAGCGTACGGCAGCGCGCGCTGCTGGGCGCGGGAGTGGTGCTGGTCGCAGCCACGCTGTGGGTGTTTGTGGCGCTGCTGGGACAGCCGAAGTATGTGACGTTGTACTCCGGATTGCGTCCGGAGGAGGCGCAGACGCTGGGAGCGAAGCTGGCGGCGAAAAACATTCCGCATCAGATTTCGCCCGACGGCGGAACGCTGCTGGTTCCGGACGACAAGCTGGATGGGGCGCGGCTGGAGACCGCTGCCGCCGGCCTGCCGCGCAGCGCGCGCATGGGGTTCGAATTGTTCGACACGCCGAACTGGGCGGGATCGGATTTCACCGAGAAGGTGAATTATCAGCGGGCGCTCGAAGGCGAGCTGGAACGCACGATTGGAACCTTGAGCGACGTTGAGGCGGTGCGCGTGCATCTGGTGATGCCGGAAGAGTCGCTGTTTACCGAGCAGGAGCACGAGGCCAAGGCGGCGGTGATTTTGAAGACGCGCACGGGGCGGTTATCCGAGCAGGCGCAGCTGGCGATACCGCAGCTGGTGGCGAGCGCGGTCGACCGGCTGAAGCCGGAGAATGTCACCGTGGTTGACGCCGACAGCAATGCGCCTTTATTGCATGGGCGGGACGGCATGCGGACCTACGCTCCCGACGAGGAGCTTGCAAAAACCCTGGTGAAAACGCTCGAACCGGTGGTCGGGGCGGATCATGTGCGGGCCAGCGTGCATGTCGAGTATGACCAGGGCACAAGTGAAGAGACCGAGGAGACCTACGATCCGAAGACGCCCCTTCCGCTGACCCAGGAGCATTCGGAAGAGAGCTCGACCGGCGAAACGCCGGCGGGCATTCCCGGAACGGCCTCCAACGTTCCCTCGAGCACGCCTCCGCCGGCGCAGCCGGGCAAGCCCGAGCAGTCGTCGTCGAAGTCGGATTCGACGACCTATGCCATCAGCAAAGACGTGCATCGCAGCGTGGAACCAGCGGGGCGGGTGCGGCGGATTGCGGCGGCCGTGCTGGTGGATGACGCGGTCGAGTGGACCGAGCAGGGTGGGAAGAAAATGAGCACCAGGCGTAAACGCACGCCCGAGGAGATGAAGCAGATCGAGGCGCTGGCGCGGGCGGCCATCGGCATCGATGCGCAGCGCGGGGATGTGCTGGCTGTCGAGAACCTGTCCTTCGAGCAGGCGCCACTCGAAACCCTTCCGCCGGCGGGCAAGGTCGACAAGTGGCGCAAGTTGCTCGAGCCCTGGGCGTGGATCTTGCGCTATGTCGCGGTGGCGATGTTGTTTGTGGTGGTGTACTTCCTCGTCCTGCGTCCGGTGAAGAAGCAGGCGCTGGCGGCGTTCCGGGAGTTGCCGAAAAAAGTGGCGCAAGCCCCGAAGGCGCTGGGCGCGGAAGCCGGCCTGGCCGCCGAGGCGCAGCGGCTGGCGGAGGGGCCACGGGCGCAACAGCTCACCCGGATGCTGACCGACAAGGTGAAAGCGGAGCCGGCGGTGGCCAGCCGCCTGGTTGAATCCTGGGTGCGCGAGGAGGATTGATGGCTCCCGCCGCGGCATCGGTTCATCTTCTCAGCGGCCTGCGCAAGGCTGCCATTCTGATGGTGATGCTCGGCGAAGATGCGGCCAGCGAGATTTACCGCCATCTTCCGCCCGCCGAAGTCGAACAGGTTACGCGGGAGATTGCCGCCCTACAACGCGTTGAACCCGAGGACGCGCTGGCGGTGCTGGAGGAATTTCACCGCCTGGTGCTGACCGGCGAGTACATCAGCCAGGGCGGGACCGACTATGCGAACAAAGTCCTGGTGAAGGCCTTCGGCAAGGATGGTGCGAGCGACTTGTTACGGCACGTAGCGCAAGCCGCCGAGATGAGCGGGACCAAGCTCGATTCGCTGCGCAAGGCCGACCCGCAGCAGCTGGCCAAGTTCATCGAAAGCGAGCACCCGCAGACCATCGCGCTGATTCTGGCGCACCTCGAATCGAAGCAGGCGTCGATGGTGCTGATGAAGCTGCCTCCTGAGTTGCGCGCCGAGCCCATCAAGCGGCTGGCGCAACTGCGGCAGTTTTCTCCGGAGATGGCGCAGAAAGTCTCCCTGGTCCTGCACAAGCGGCTGGAGGCGCTGGGCGAGCAGACGCGCCGGGCATACGCGGGATTGCGCGGGGTGGCGGACCTGATGAACCGGCTGGACGTGGCCACGGGCAAAACCATTCTCGAGGCCATCGAGGGCGAGGACCCGAAGCTCGCGCTTTCCATCCGCAACCTGATGTTCACCTTCGAGGACCTGATCACCGTACCGGAGGCGGGCGTACGCGAGCTGCTGGGGCAGATCGATAAGAAAACTCTGGCCACGGCGCTGCGTGGAGCTTCGGAGGAGTTGAAGAACTACATTTTCAAGTCAATGTCGTCGCGCGCGGTCGAAATGCTGAAGGAAGACATGGAGGTGCTGGGGCCGGTGAAATCGCGGGAGATCAACAAGGCGCAACTGGAGGCGGTGGCGGTGGCGCGCAAGCTGGAAGCCGAAGGCAAGCTGTCGCTGACGCCGGAGGGCGAAGATGAGTTCGTCTCCTAGCCGCGCCGCGGTCCCGCCCGGGCATGGGGAAGACGCTCCCGCTCCACTGCTGGATGCCGTGCCCTTTTCCTATGGCGAGGCGTTGCTGCGGCCGGGGCAGCGCAACTTTCCTCTGGCGGAAGCGGAACCGCTCCCGGCGGAGCCGCCGGCTCCCGTGAATGATTCGCAGCGCGACGCGCAGCTGCGCGAGATGGGGCGGCAGCAAGGGCTGGCCGAGGCGCGGCCAGGATTCGCAGCGCAACTGGCCGGGGAGCGCGACGCGCTGGTCCGGGCCCTGGCGGAATTCTCCCGCGAGCGGGCCGAATACTACCGCAAGATCGAGCGCGAAACCGTGCAGCTGGCCATGGCGATCGCCCGCAAGGTGATTCATCGCGAAGCCCAGGTCGATCCCCTGCTGCTGATGGGCATTGTGCGGGTGGCGCTCGAGCAGATTGAGGGCGCGACCGGAGTGGTGCTGGCGGTGCATCCCGCCGAGGTGCCGGAGTGGCGGCATTATCTGGCTTCCCGGCTCGATCCCGCCGATCTGCCGGAAATTACCGAAGACGCCAGCCTTGCGCGTGACCGCTGTGTGCTGCGCACTTCGATGGGAACCGCGGAACTTGGGCTGGAGCTGCAACTGAAGGAAGTGGAACAGGGACTGATGGACCTGCTGGCGGCGCGCCCGGACAAAGAATGAGTGATTCGAGACGTGGCGTTTCGTATTTGCAGAAACCACGCGGGGACAAATGGCTGCGACTACTTAGAGACGGCAGTTTGGGCGGAAGAAAGAAATCAGGTTCGTCACCCGCGCGGCGCGTGCGCCCGGAATAGCAATGACAAGGTTACTTCTTCACTCTCTAGGTAGTTGTCGCAGGCTGTTTTCGGCTTACTGAGATGAATCTTGCGGAACCATTGCTGGGACGCTACCGCAGCTGCATCGAATCCGCTCCCGAGCTGCGCTGGCGCGGGCGGGTGACCCAGGTGGTGGGGCCGCTGGTGGAATCGGAGGGACCATTCTGCTCGGTGGGCGAAGTGTGCGCGATCGCCGACGCGCGCGGGCGGGTGTTGCCGGGAGAGATTGTCGGGTTTCGCGGTACCACCGTATTGTCGATGCCGCTCGAGTTGCCCGAAGGGGTGCGCTACGGCGACGAAGTCGTGACCTGGGGGGCGCGGCCGGCGATTCGCGTGGGCGAAGGTTTGCTCGGCAGGGTAATCGACGGCCGGGGCGAGCCGCTCGATGCGCTGGGTCGATGCCGGGGCGGAGAGGATCGGCCGCTGGATGCGCCGGCTCCGCTGCCGCTCGAGCGCGTCCCCATCCGCGAGCCGCTGGGCTGCGGGATTCGCGCGGTGGATGCGTTCCTCACCTGCGGGCGCGGGCAGCGCGTGGGCATTTTCGGCGGCAGCGGCGTGGGCAAGAGCACGCTGATTGGCATGATGGCGCGCAACACGAGCGCCGACCTGACCGTGCTGGGGCTGGTGGGCGAGCGCGGGCGCGAGGTGCGCGAGTTCCTCGAAAACGCGCTGGGCGAAGAAGGAAGGAAGCGGGCCTGCGTGGTGGTTTCGACTTCCGACCAGTCGCCGCTGCTGCGCATCCGCGCGGCGCTGGCGGCAACGGCGGTGGCAGAGTATTTTTGCACGCGAGGAAAACATGTGCTGCTGGTGGTGGATTCGCTGACGCGTATGGCCATGGCGCAGCGGGAGATCGGCTTGGCCGCGGGCGAGCCGCCGACGGCGAAAGGTTATACGCCATCCTGCTTCACCATGCTGGCGCGGCTCATCGAGCGCGCGGGGAGGTTTGCGAAGGGCAGCATCACCGCGTTCTACACGGTGTTGATGGAGGGCGATGACGAGCAGGATCCGCTGGTGGACGGGGCCCGGGCTCTGCTCGACGGGCACGTGATGCTGGACCGGCGGCTGGCGGTGCGCAGCCATTATCCGCCGATTGCGATCTTAAATAGCGTAAGCCGGTTGATGCCCGCGGTGGCTTCCGCGCCCCATCTGCAGAAGGTGCAGTCGCTGCGCCGGTTGCTTGCGGCCTACACTGCGTCGGAGGATCTGGTGCGCATCGGGGCTTATCAGAAGGGCAGCGATTCGACTTTGGACAAGGCGCTGACGTTGATTCCGGAGCTCGACCATTTTCTGATGCAGAAACCGGGCGAGGCCGCGCCCTTGCAGGAGACGATTGAGAAGCTGCTGGCTTTGCCGGGATAACGTGGCGACTCTGATTGCAATGGCATTTGTGCTTATCCGCTGCGTCGGAGCGCGATGCAGGCAAGCAAGAATAAAACGACAGAGGGCACAGAGGTTCACACGGTAACGCATTAGTAGGGACTCATCCTCAGTGATTGTCCGCTAGGAGCACGAAGGCATGGCGTTTCGTTTTCCGCTGCAATCGGTCTTGCATTTGCGCCAGAGTCTGGAGCATCAGCAGGAACTGCGGCTGCGGGCAGCGAATCAGCAGGTGGCGCGCATGCAGCACCTGATCGAACACATCGACGCGCGGCGCGAGCAGATGCTCATGGTGCGTGCGCAGGAACTCGGCCGGGGGCTGACGGCGGCGGAGCTGCGCTTCGAATTGCAGTGCGAAGAGGCGGTCAGGCTTCAGCGGCGCGAGTTGGAATCGCAGTCGGCTCGGCTGCAGCAGTTGCGCGATCAGCAGCGGTTGATGTTGCATCGGGCTCGGCAGGCGCGAGAAACGCTCGAGGCTGTGCGCGACCGCCAGCTCCAGCTCTACCGGCAGCAGGCGGCGCGGCGGGAGCAGAGAAGGCTGGATGATCTTTTTCTTATGCGGAAGAACCTTTCCGTGCGGGATCGCAATCTCCGATAAGCGTCGCCGTTCAACCTAATCCTCGAACCTGCCCGTAACTTCTCGTTTCCACGAAATACCCCCAGCGCAAAGTTTGCCGAGTTCGTGGTCACAGATTGCCCAGCGCATACGCAGATCTGCTTACGGGCTTATCGGCGCCACCGGAAACTTCCTTGATTTTGACGCGTTTCGAATCGCCGTGCGCTTGGCTATCCAGATGCAGTGAACTCTCGCAACCCCTGGAACTCCGGGGCTGCCGCCACAGTGAACGCAATTCTAGAAATCGTTCCAAATAGTGTCCCGATTGTGCCGGGCTCCGCCGCGCCAGCGCCATCGGCGGCAGGGGCGCTGGGCGGAAGCGGGTTCGCGGCGCAACTTACGGCAGCGGTGCGGGAGTTATTCGGGCCATTGCCAGCATTGCCGGGATCAGCACCGGGCGTGGGCAATGGAGTGGTTGGGAGCGCAGCCGGAAATGCGATGCCGGCAGCAAGCCCCAATCCTGCAAGTCCGTCAATACCGCGTAAAACGGCCTCGGGGAGCGCAAGTGCAAATCTGGCGAGCAATGCGATGCCGATCGCAGTCGCGTGGTTCGCGAATCCGGCGCAGTGGGTAGCTCCGGTGGTGAGCGCTGCGGCGAGTCCGAGTGCAACGGGATCGGGATCGAGTTCGAGTGGAAGTGTGGTTGGCGCGAGCCAAGGCGTGAGCGCGACCGCTGTGACGTCGGGCCATAGTGTTCCGGCTGTGAAAACCCAGGGCTACGCACAATGGACGATGGGAATCGAGGCAGCTCCGCTCTCCCCCGCACCGAGTGCTGGAGATGCGAACGCAAGCGCAGAGAACTCGACGGCAAACATTCCGCAGAGTGGATTGGAGAATGCGTCGCCGGTAGCGGGATCGACCGCGGTTGCGCCACAAGGGTTGGGCAAAGCGGAAGCGGCGCCGGCGGAGAGCGGCCCAGTCACGGCTCCAGTTTTGGTGACGCAAGCAACGGCGGCCTTGGAAGGGCAGGCTGTTGAACCGGGAACTCAGGCGAGTAGGGCGCAGACCAGCTCTCCGCAACCAGCCGCGGCGCCAGTGCCTGTTCAATTCCCTGCCGCATTCTTTTCTGATGCGTGGCTTACGCAAGCGCAGCCCGCAGGTATGCCGCCTGCCGCTCCACCCACAGTGCGGGATCCGGCTGAGCCGGCTGCCGGGCAAGCGCTAGCGGAGGGAACATCTTTTGCTGCGGAAGTGATGAGCGGGCTGGCGCAGGGAAGTCCGCCGGCGCCCGCGCCCGCCGCTCCGGCCGCGATGGCCAACTCCGCGTTGCAGACGGCAGCGGTTGCGGCGGTGACGGCTGGGACCAGCACGGCGGCAGTGGTGGTGAGCGCGCAGAGCGCCGTTCCAACAATTGCGAGCCTGGCGAAAATCCCCGAGCGTGGCGTGGCGGCAAGAGCAATTGCTAACGGTGCTCCAAGTGCCCGAAGCGGACCCCTTGCTAACTCCCCCTCCGCGCCACCGGCGGCGGCAGTGAATGCGAAGAGTTCGGCGGGAACGGAGACCCCGTTTTCCGTCTTCTTTTCGGGAAACGCGTCAACGGAGTCGGCCGCAGCGGTCTTGCCCAGGATGATTGTTCCTCCTGCGGCGAATGCGAGTCCACACAATAATCTCCAGCCCAGCGCAGTGGCAGGGGTTGCCACGCAGAACGCGAGTCTGAACAACAGCGCGCCGCAGAATGGCGCGCCGCCGGCACGAAGAATTCGTCATTGGGAACCTCGGGGGAGGATGCGGCGGCGCCCTCAGCCAGCCGGGTTGCGGATCAAAGCGCTGCAACCGCAGCTTCGTCTGCGGCGCCGACTCCAGCCATCACGGCACCAGCGGCGGCGGCCACGACGGTGCAGCCGAGTGCTGGCGGGCAGGTTCCGGCGGTCGTGGTGGCGCAGGCAGCAGGGCAAGCCGCGGCGGCGGACACAACGGAGAAAGCGGCGGCGCTTCCTCCAGCCGCTTCGAATGCGGCGGGGGCTGCGGCCGTGCCGCAGGCGTCACCGCAGGCTCTTCCCGGCCCGGTGCAGGTGGCGCAGATGGCGAGCCGCGCAGGGCAGGCCGAGATGCGGATTGGCATGAGTACGTCGGCGTTCGGCAGCGTCGAAGTGCGGACGGTAATTCATGCGAGCGATGTGGGACTGACCATCGGCAGCGAGAAGGGTGACCTGCGCGGGCTGCTGACAAACGAAATGCCGGCCATCTCGACGAGCCTCGAGCAGCAAAACCTGCGCCTGAGCAATGTGAGCTTCATGCCGGGGTTTGCCTCAGGGGGCAACATGGCGGACGGAGGCGGTGCGCAGCAGCAGCGGGGCTTTACCCCTGCGCCTTCGTACACCTCATCGATGCCATCGAACGAGAACGCGGGGAGCGAGACTGCAGATTTGCCGCCGTGGCAGCCGGTAAGTTACGTGAGTGGAAGTCTGAGTGTTCTGGCTTGAAGGAGATTCTTATGAGCACAACTCCAATTACACCGAATCCGACCTCGGGAAGCGGGTCGGCCAGCACCACGACTGGGCTGCCCAGCGGGCAGAGCTTGAACAATATGTTTTTGCAATTGCTGGTGGCGCAATTGCAGAATCAGGATCCCACCGACCCCGTCGATCCTTCGACGTTCGTGGCGCAGCTGGCGCAGTTCAGCGAATTGAGCGAGGTGACTTCAATCTACACATTGCTGCAATCGGCTCTTCCTGGTGCATCAGGGTCGGGATCGGGAACCAGCGGAGGGACATCCCCGACCAGCGGCAGCGGCAGCAACACCGCCGCAACCACTGCGACAGCTTTGCCTTCCTTCGCGGTGCCATCTCCGACTTCGGCCAATCCTGCGGCGACCACACCATCGTCCAAGTTTGCGGCCCCGGACATTTCATCCATTCTCGGCAAGATACAAGGAGCGTTCTAAATGCCTGACTTTTCCATTCCACTTTCCGGGTTGACGGCAGAATCGACAGCGCTGTCGGCCATTGCGAACAACTTATCCAACCAGAACACGACCGGATACAAGGACACGAGCGTGCTGTTCAGCGATTTGTTTTATCAGAGTCTGGGCACGACGGGATCGGGTGATCCGATTCAGGTGGGCGCGGGCGTCGAGGTGGGTTCGATGCCGGCTTTGTTCACCCAGGGCAGCATCAGCCCTACGGGCGTGCCTACGGATGTGGCCATCGAGGGCAACGGATTTTTTGCGGTGCAGAATTCTAGCGGGGTGATCAATTACACGCGGGCGGGGGATTTCTCGACGGATGAAAACAATTTTCTGGTGACCTCGGCGGGACAGCAAGTGCTGGGTTATCCGGCGGTGAATGGGGTCGTCAAGACGGGCGCGGGAATTGCGCCCCTGCAGTTGGGGGCGGGGACGTTGAGCCCGCCGACAGCGACCGGTAACGTGGAGCTGACCACAAATCTCAACGCTCAGGCGGGTGTGGGATCGACGTTTTCGACGCCGGTGACGATTTATGACTCGCTGGGCGGTGCGCATACTTTGACCTACAACTTTACCGACACCGGACCCAGCACTTGGAGCTACAGTCTGAACCTGCCTACCTCGGATCTCACCTCGGTCGGCGGGGTTGCGCCCACCGGCGTGGTTTCCACCGGGACTTTGACCTTCAACGGCAACGGCGTGTTGATTGGCGACGGCGGCGGGATTGGTACGCCGACCTACGGCACGGTCGGCACGCCGAATGTAGGCAACGGCACGGTGACCGCGCTGGGAGCGACTGCGGCGACCACCACGGAAAGCATTACCTTGACTGCCACCAGCCCGACTACTTTTACGGTTGTAGGCTCGAAGAGCGGGAATTTGGGGACGGCGACGGTGGGAACTCCGTTTTCGTCGGGCCCGATTAACTTCACAATCAACCAGGGATCGGCCGCCTTTGCCGCCGGAGACACGATCACCATACCAACCACTCCGCTGACGCTGGCCAATGTCAGTGCTATTCCAATCACGGGATTCGCCGATGGCGCGACCAATCAGACGTTCAACTGGAATCTGCTGAGCGGAACCACCCCCACGATCACGCAGGATGCGGCGCCGAGCAGCACTTCGGCCACCCAGCAGGATGGCGTGAGCAGCGGAACGCTCGAGAGCTTCGCTATCGGCTCGGATGGCACGATTACCGGTTCGTTCAGCAACGGCAAGACGCAGGCGCTGGGAGAATTGGCGTTGGCCAACTTTGCCAACGTCGATGGCCTGCAACTGGATGGGCAAACGGATTACTCGTCGACTTTGGCCTCGGGGCCGGCGGTGGTGGGCGTGCCGGGCACGGGCGGGCTGGGAACGATTTCGGGCGGTTCGCTCGAGCTTTCGAACGTGGACATCGCGACCGAGTTTGCCAACCTGATCGTGGCGCAGCGCGGCTTTGAAGCCGATGCGAAAGCGGTGACTACGTTTGACCAGATCACGCAGGACACGATTGCGCTGAAACAGTAAGAGCGCGAACCGGCGGGGGCTCTCCGGCGGCGCAGGCCGCCGCCGGAGAAGACCACGCGTAAGACAGCCGCAATGAGAATGCTCTTATCCATCCGGGCTCAATTCTGAGAGCGCTGCAATCTGGCTTGGCGACCACCCTCGGCACCGCTGCCCGCGTATTGATCTATGGAGGTTTAGCCAGCCACCCTTTTTTCCTTTTCCCCCTCCCTTTCGTTTCCCTCTCCGGCGCTTCGATTGCTTTTTGCCTGATGAGTGCCCGCCAATAAAACCGCCGAGGGAAGACGTGCTGCATGGGGACGAACCATACTGCCCATGCTGGTGGTGGCCGTGATTGCGGGGGCCTGGCTCTGGGGCAATCGCGGCCCCGAACCGGACGGGTTGGGCTCGCCGGTGAAAAGCACCCTGCATCTGGAAACATTTGTGTTGAACCTGGCCGATCCGGGGCAGAGGTCGTACTTGCGCGTGGGCGTTGATCTCGGCCTGGGGCGGGAGATGGGCAAAGGCGACGATGCGCCGCCGGTGGCGCAGATCCGCGACACGATTTTAGGTGTGCTGGGGCAGTGCAAAGTGGAGGATCTGCTGACCGAGACCGGCAAAACCAAGCTCAAAGCCGACCTGTTGGGCGCGCTGCAGGCCAAAGTGCCGGGGCAAAAAGTCGAGGAAGTGTACTTCACCGAATTCCTGATTCAGCGGTGAAGCCAGCGCGAGGAGGCAGGCAGGGATGGCGGCGCCGGCGCCGGCAATCGGGCACCCAGGGGCAAGCGCGGAGAAGGTTTCATTGCCGCAGCCCGCGGTGCAGGAGCAGGAGTCGAAGTCAGAGGCGGAGGTGCGGTGGAAGCTGGTCGAGGAATTCGAATGCGAGCTCACCGTCGATCTTCCCATGCCCGATTTCAAGATCGGCGATCTGCTCAAGCTGCGCCCGGGTTCGGTGATTGGCGCGCGGCTGCGCGTGGGCCAGGACGTGCCCTTGCGGCTAAACGGGGCGCTGGTGGGGTGGATCGAGTTCGAACTGGTGGGCGAGCATTTGGCTGTGCGTCTGACGGAGCTGGCCTGAGAAACGGAGCTGGGGTGAGAAGAAGAACGAATTTGGCAAGCAGGTTCCTCGCTGAGGTTCGTCCAGCTCGGAATGACAAAGGTTCAAGGCGATGAGGCTGAGAAGCGAGACAAGGTGGATTTCGCCATCCCGGTTAGGGGAGCATCTGGCGGCTCTCTGGGCGCGGATGCGGCGCCTGAGTTCGCGAAGCGCGAAGCGCCTGCGGCTGTGCGAGAACTTGCCGCTCGGCGAGCGGCGTTTTGTGGTGGTGGTGGAGTTTGAAAACGAGCGCTTTCTTCTGGGCGGCACCGCGTCTTCTTTGGTACTCCTGGCGCGGCTGGCGAGTGCGCCCCCGCAGGGCGACGGAGATGCAGTGCAGACGGGGCTGAACGCGCTTTGGAGCGGTGGCGCAGCCAGCGCGCCGAGGAACGAGAGATGCTGAGCGGACTGGGTGACGGACGCGCGCTGTGGCCGCGCCTGGCTGCGCTGGCGGCGATAGCGCCACATGCGCGGCACTCCACGGCGTTGAGTTGGACGGGGCTGGGCGGAGCGAGCGGCTCGGTGCCGTGGAACATCGTTGTCCTGCTGACGCTGCTGACGCTGCTGCCGGCGCTGCTGGTGGCGCTGACCCCCTTCACCCGGCTGCTGATTGCGTTTCACTTTTTGCGGCAGGCGCTCGGGACGCAGACCGCGCCCAGCAATCAGACGCTGATTGGGCTGGCGCTGGTGCTGACCTATTTCCTGATGCAGCCGGTGGGCGCGGCGATTTATACCGCCGCGGTGGTTCCGTTCGAGAGTGGGCAGGTGGATGCGCTGGGCGCGCTCGAAAAAGGCGCGCCGCCGCTGCGCCACTTCATGCTGAAGTACGCCCGGGAAAAAGATCTGGCGCTGTTTCTGGAGTTGTCGCAGGGGCCGCGCCCGGCGCGGCCGGAAGATGTGCCCATGCGGGTGGTCGTGCCGGCTTACATTTTGTCGGAGCTGAAGACCGGCTTCCAGATCGGCGTGGCGCTGTTTCTCCCCTTTCTGGTGATCGATCTGGTGGTCGCGGCGGTGACTACTTCGATCGGCATGATGCAGCTGCCGCCGGTCATTATTTCGACCCCGCTGAAGATTGTGCTGTTCGTGATGGTGGATGGATGGAATCTGCTGGTGGGGTCGCTGATGAAGAGTTTTACCTGACGGGTCATTTTGCTGCGCGGCGAAAGCCTTTTCACACAGAGGTCACAGGGTAACGCTCAGTATGGGATCGGATCAGATTGTCGCGCTGTTGCGGCACACGCTGGAGACCGCGTTGTGGATTGGCGCGCCGCTGCTGATTGCGGGGCTGGCGGTGGGACTGGTGATCAATGTCGTGCAAGTGCTCACTTCCTTGCAGGATATGACGGTTTCGACCGTGCCGCGCCTCGCCGCCGTGGCCGCGGCAGTGCTGCTGCTGATGCCGTGGATGGTGCGGCGCGTGGCCATTTTCACGGTGCAGCTGTTTTCCGATTTCCGGCCGTTTGTGAGGTAGGGGTTGGGGGTTGGGTCTTAGGAGGGGGTTGGGTCTCGGGCGTTGGGCGATTCATGATCGCCCTTCGAATGCAAACAAACCCATGCAAACAAACCCAAAGAGCCGAGCGCCTCAGAGCGAAGCCTAAACCCTAGGGCCAAAGACCCAAGACCCAAGGCCCAAGACCGTAACCATGACCGCCACACTGAATCTCGAAGAGCTCGTATCCGCCGCCGTCTTCACCGGCGCGCGGGTCGCCGGGTTGATGACTTTCTGCCCATTTCTCGGCAGCGATGCCGTGCCCATGCCGGTGAAGGCGGCGCTGACCGTGCTGATCACGGCATTGCTGCATCCGCTACACGGGCCGGTGGCCTTGGCAGTCGGGGATTGGCAGTGGGCGCAGATCGCGCTGGGCGAAGCGATGATCGGGCTGCTGCTCGGACTGACGGCGAATTTTCTGTTCGAGGCGGCGCTGCTGGCGGGGCAGATTCTGGGGGTGCAGATCGGCTATTCGCTGGCCAACGTGTTCGATCCCAACACGCAAGCGGATACGCCGGTGCTTTCCTCGCTGCACCAGATGGCGGCGCTGCTCATTTATCTCTCGCTCGATGTGCATCACTGGCTGCTGCGCGCGCTGGCCCGGAGTTTTGCCTATTTGCCGCCGGCGAGCGCGCTGGCGACGGGAGCAGTGGCGGGCGGCCTGCTGCACGCGGCCGGAGGAATTTTTCTTTCCGGCTTGCAGATCGCCGCGCCGTCGCTGGCGGCAACTTTACTGGCGGATGTCACACTGGGTTTCTTAGGCAAAGCCTCGCCGCAGCTTCCCGTGCTGTTCGTCGGCATCGCAGTGAAAAACTTGCTGGGCCTCGCCGTCCTGCTGGGCGCGATGGCCTACTGGCCGCGGTTGTTCAACGAGCAGTTCGCTCGGGGCGTGCGGCTGGGGGAGAGTTTGCTGCATTTGGCGAAGTAGCTGCGAGCTGCGATTTTTGGTAGCTCGAAGCTCGTACCTCAAAGTTCATAGCTGAAAGCTAACGATGGCCGATGAGAGCAGAACCGAACGGGCGTCGCCGCGACGGCGCCAGAAGGCGCGCGAACAGGGCCAGGTGGTCCGCAGCCGGGACCTCACGGCCGGCCTCGCCGCGATGGCGGCGATTCTGGTCTGCGCCTGGCAGATGCCGGCCTTCGCCGGCGAGTGGCGGAATTTCATGCGCTGGGAACTGGAGACCGCGGCCAGGCATCCGGATCAGGCCATTCCGGTGTGGCGCAACGGCCTCGCGGTATTTCGGAGGGTGGCCCTGGTGGGCGGCATTAGCTGGCTGGTGGCGACCGTGGGAGGCTTCGCGCAGGGCGGGCTGGTGTTCGCGCCCTCGGCGCTGGCGCCCAACTGGAACCGCTTCAATCCGGCGACGCACATCGAGCAGCTGTTTTCGCTGTCCGCGCTGAGCCGCTTGCTGAAGTCGCTGCTGCCCACCTCGGTCATCGTCTATCTCGCCGTCGGAGTGCTGGTGCGTGACTGGCGCTTTTTTCCCGCGCTGTTGCGCGGCACGCGCGGGGCGCTGGCCGGGTTCGTGACGGCGCGCATGTTTGAAGTGGCGTGGAAAGGGTGTTTCGTGCTGCTGGTGTGGGCAGGCGCGGATTACTTTCTGGAGCGCCAGCGCTACGAGAACCAGCTGAAGATGAGCCGCCAGGAGCAAAAGGACGAGTTCAAGGAGATGGAAGGGCATCCCGCGATCAAGCAGCGCATCCGGCGGCTGCAGCGGCAGTCGCGGCGGCGGCGCATGTTGAAGGACGTGGAGCGGGCGGCGGTGGTGATCACGAATCCCACCGAGTATGCGGTGGCGCTCGAATACCGCATGGAAATGGAAGCGCCGGTGGTGGTGGCGAAGGGAAGGAACCTGATCGCCGAGCAGATTCGCGAGATCGCGCGCTGGCGCGGGATTCCGATCGTCGAAAACGTGCCCCTGGCGCACGCGCTCTATCGCTCGGTTGAAATCGGGCAGGCGATTCCGGCGCAGCTCTACACCGTGGTGGCGGAAATTCTGGCGGCGATCTGGCGGGCGCAAAGCAAAGCAGAAACCCGGGCGGCGCAGGCCGCGGGGGCGAGCGCGCAGGAGAGAGGGTAAGCGATGGCGGCGGGCGCGACTGCGGTTACGGCAGCATCGGTCAAGGCGAAGAACGCCGTCTCCGAATGGATCATGCCGGTTTCGGCCGTGGGCCTGATCTTCGTCATGCTGGTGCCGCTGCCCAGCATTTTGCTCGACATATTGCTCGCCACCAGCATGACGGTCAGCGTGCTGGTATTGCTTTCGGCTATACAAATTCTGAGACCTAGCCAGTTCTCGGTATTTCCCAGCCTGCTCTTGTTGCTGACCCTGTTTCGCCTGTCGCTGAACCTGGCCTCGAGCCGGAGAATCCTGTTGCACGGCAATGAAGGCGTGGGAGCCGCGGGACACGTGATCGAGGCCTTTGGGCAGTTCGTGGTTGGCGGAAATTATGTCGTGGGCTTCGTCCTGTTCGTGGCCCTGATCGCGATTCAGTATCTGGTCGTCGCGCACGGTGCGGTGCGCACGGCGGAGGTTACGGCGCGCTTCACGCTCGATGCCATGCCCGGCAAGCAGATGGCGATTGACGCCGATCTGAACGCCGGGCTCATCAATGAAGGGCAGGCCCGGGCGCGGCGCGAGCAGATTGCGCGCGACGCCGAATTCTACGGCGCCATGGACGGCGCGGCGCGCTTCAATCAGCGCGATGCCATCGCCACCATTCTCATTACGGCGATCAACATCATCGCCGGCTTCCTGATCGGCGTCTTCCAGCTCGATATTCCCTTCCGCGAGGCGTTGCAGACCTACACCGTGCTCACCGTGGGCGACGGGCTGGTGACGATGATCCCGTCGCTGCTGGTTTCGATGGCCGGCGGCATTGTGGTAACGCGGGCTTCCTCGGATGCAACTCTTTCCGTCGATGTGGGGCGGCAGGTGCTCTCGCGGAGACGTCCGCTGATCATCGCTGCTTGCGTGATGTTGGGCCTCGCGGCAGTGCCGGGTTTGCCGAAGTTCTCCTTTCTATTGCTCGCCGCGGCCGCGGGATTTCTGGCGTGGCGCGCGCCGAGGCTGGCGCAGGACCCGGCGACCGCTGCAGCAGCCGCGGCGGGGGCGCCGGGTGACAAAAAGCCAGCGGCAAAAGATTCAGTCGAGGAGTTGCTGAAGCTCGACGAACTCAGCCTCGAAGTGGGTTACGGCCTGGTGCCGCTGGTCGATCAAAACCAGGGCGGGCAGCTGCTGGCGCGGGTGCGTGCCCTGCGGCAGAACCTGGCGCAGCAACTCGGCTTCATCGTTCCGCCCGTGCATATCACTGACAACGTCCGCCTGAAACCCAAGGAATATGTGATCTCGCTGCGCGGCGTCGAAGTGGCGCGCTGGGAGCTGCATCAGGACAGCCTGCTGGCCATCAGCTCGGAAGGCTCGCCGCGGCCGCTGCCGGGCATCGCCGCCAGGGAACCCGCGTTCGGCGCGGCTGCGGTCTGGATCACCAAACAGTTGCAGAACCAGGCGCTGGGCTCGGGCTACGCGGTGGTCGATCAAACCTCCGTGCTGGCCACCCACCTCGCCGAAGTGGTCAAGCAGCACGCCTATGAGCTGCTCACCCGGCAGGAGACCAAGCGCCTGCTCGACCGGCTGGCCGAAAGCCATCCCAAGCTGATCGAGGAACTTGTTCCGAAGATTTTGAGCCTCGGGGAAGTGCAGCGCATTTTGCAGCAGCTTTTGCGCGAGCAGGTGTCGATCCGCGATCTGCCGACCGTCCTCGAAGCCCTGCTCGATCTTGCGCCCAGCAACAAAAATCCCGTGCTGCTGGTGGAGACGGCGCGGCAGGCGCTGGGCCGGGCGCTGGTGCGCCCGCTGCTTTCTGATGGCGGCGGGCTGCGCGTGGTGACGCTCGACCGCTCGCTCGAAGAAGAGCTGGGACGCGCCTTCGGCGCGCCGGCAGCGGCGAGTGCAGTACAGCCCAACTTTGCGCGGCGCATCACCGACGGTTTGCGCAAGCTGGCGGGCGAGCATATCGCGCTGGCGAGTCCCGTGCTGCTGTGCTCAACCCCGGCGCGCTATCACCTGAAGCGGCTGCTGGAGCCGTTTTTGCCGAAGATTGTCGTCTTGTCTCCCCTGGAAATCCCCCCGGTGGTCGAGGTGCAGTCGCTGGGGGTGCTGCGGTGAGGCGTTTGAAATTTTCTCCACCACCAAGCACACGCAGGAACACCAAGGGAACCGGAAAGCGAATTCCAACATGAGTAAAAACACGGCCCAAGCCTACTCGAGCTGGCAGGACAGCGAGGAACGCGACCGCGTACTGATGGAGCAGTTGCCGCAAGTGCGGTATCTGGCGCGGCGCATTCACGAGCGACTGCCGCGCCACGTGCCCCTCGAAGACCTGATTCACGCCGGGGTGATCGGGCTGATCGACGCGCTCAACAAATTCGACCGCTCCAAGCACGTGCAGTTCGGCTCCTACGCCAAGTTCCGTATTCGCGGGGCGATTCTCGACAGCCTGCGCGAGATGGACTGGGGGCCGCGCGAACTGCGGCGCAAAGCGCGGCGCGTCGAAGAAGCCGAACGCAAGCTGAGCATGGAGCTGAGCCGCGCCCCGACCGAAGTCGAGGTGGCCAAGGAGCTGAACCTCGAACTGAGGGAATTCCAGCAGTTGCTCACCGAGATCGACGGGCTCGAGGTGGGCAGCCTCCACCTGGAGTCTCCGTGGGACGGCAAAGAGGAGGACTTGTGCGACTACCTGCCGAACGCTCCCGAGGACACGCCTTTTTTCCGCTGCATGCGCTCGGAGATGAAGGAACTGCTGGCGCGGGTGGTGAGCGAGCTGCCGGAAAAAGAGCAGCAGGTGCTGGCGCTCTACTACTTCGAAGAGCTGACCATGAAGGAAGTGGGCGCGGTGCTCGGCATCGGTGAGTCGCGCGTCTCGCAGATTCATTCCCTGGCGGTGCTGCGGCTGCGGGCGCGGCTCGAGGAGCTGCTGAAAACCGCCAAGCCCGCCGGGCGCGCGGCGCAAGCGGGGAGACAGTGAATCGGGTTGGGGGCAGACGTTCGTGGCGGGCGAGATCTCTCGCCCCGCTGGTGAAAACGCGCGGCTTCGAGATGACGCGGGAAATATTTCTGCGCCCAGGAAGGGCTTTCAATGCAGGGTGAACTCAATCAGGAAGAAATTGATGCGATGGTGCGCGCCGCCCGCACCGGCGGACAGGCGCAAGCGGGGCAGGCCAAGGAACCGCGGGTCGAGCCCTGGGACGTGCGGCGCGCCGGGCAGATTGGACGAACCCAGCTGCAGGCGATCACCCACCTGCACGAAAATTTTGCCCGCAACCTGACCAACGCTTTGGCGACTTATCTGCGCGTGATGCTTACGGCCACGCTGGTTTCCGCCGAACACCTGACCTACCGCGAGTTCACCGAGCGCATCCCGGAGATGACGTATCTCGCCGCCTGCAAGATGCAGCCCATGGGGCTGATCGGGGCGCTGCAGCTTGACCTGAAGGTGGCCTTCCCCATCATCGACTTGCTGCTGGGCGGCGAAGGCAAACCGCTGGCCACGCCGCGCGACATCACTGACGTCGAGCAGCAGATCGTCGAAAGCGTGGCGCGCATCGTGTGCCGCGAGCTGGGAGCGGCCTGGAGCGCGGTCGAGCTTGAGGTGGAATTTGAGAAGCGGATCGAAATGGCGGATGCAGTCCGGCTGATGCCTCCGCACGAGAAGGTGCTTTCGCTCAGCTTCGAGGTGGCGCTGCTTGAAGTGCGCGGAGGGCTGAATCTGGCCGTTCCCGTGACGCTCTCGCACGCCCTGCTGCGCAAGATTTCGGTCTCGTGGGGCGGCCGGCCCCGGGCTCCGATGGAGTGGCAGGAGCGGCTGCGCCGGCGTCTGCTCGAGTGTCCCTTTCCGGTGGAGCTGGGCCTGGGCGGCCTGAGCGCGAGTGTGGTCGAACTGTCGCAGATGGAGCCGGGCACGGTGCTGCGGCTGGGACGGAGCGCGGCGCAGCCCGCCGCGCTGATGGTGGGCGGCGTGGATCTGTTCGGGGCGATTCCGGCGCGGCGGGGCGCGGCGCGCGCCGCCCAACTGCTCGACATGATCGTGCAGGCGGTGGCGGAAGGGGAGCATAAAGAGAAAGAAAAAGAGAAGGAGACGAGATCCTGATGACGGAAGCGGGCATAGCCGCGGGCGGATCAGCCACCGCCGAATACCTGCAACTTTGGGCGGAGCAGGTGGCGCAGGTGATGGGGCAGGTCGCCGGCGCGGCCACACCATGCACAGCCCTGGCCGATGAGCCGGTCGGGATGGCGGCCGGGGGCGACAAGGATCTGTGGGCGCTGGTGACCTCCTCGGGGGCGCTGCGCGGCGAGATGCGCGTGCGGGTACCCCCCGCCGCGGTTTTGCAGCTGGCGCAGACCTTCATGAGCGAGCCGGTGAACGCCGAAGCCGAGCTTACGGCAGATCACAAGGACGCGCTCGTTGAGCTGCTGCGCCAGTTGGCGGGGCTGGTTTCGACAGCGGCGAAAAAACGCTGGGGCGAGACTCAACTGCACGTCGAGACGGCCGCGGCAGCGCCCTCCTGGCCTCCGGCAGAGACTTTCTGGCTGCAGATTGGCGAAGCCGGGCCGGGCACGCTGGTGCTGGAAATGGGTTTGAGCGCCGCGCTTGCAGCCGAACTGCGCGCGGAGAAAGCGGAGGCGGCAAAGACGGAAGCGCCGCCCGCCCCGCCCCCGGCTCCTCCTGCGGATGCTGGCCCGCCCCCGGTGGCCGCCGCGAGCACCATGGATCTGCTGAAGGATGTGCAGCTGGCGGTGACCATGCGCTTTGGCGCGCGCCGCCTGCTGCTGCGCGAGGTGCTCGAACTGGGTCCGGGAACCGTGATTGAACTCAACCGCAAGGTGCAGGAGCCGGTGGATTTGCTGCTCGATGGCAGGTTGATTGCGCGCGGAGAAGTGGTGGTGATCGACGGCAACTACGGCTTGCGGGTGACGGATACCTCACCACTGTCGCCGCCAGCGGGGCACCGCTAGGGGCGGAGGGGCGGAACAAAGGCGGATGGGGCGGAACAAAGAATGCTCTGAGCGCACGCCGCAGGGGCTGAAGCCGGAACGATTTTTGATGGGCAAGGCAGGAGTAAATTCGTGTCCCCTTCCTCGATTCGAAGCCGTGGGCATGGATGGCTCGCCACGAAGGAGTGAATCTTGAAGATGCGAATTCTCGCCTGGCGCAACTCGCTGCGCCGCTTGGCGCTGCACTGTGAAGCTTGCGGCGGGAACCACTACCGGCTGCCCTGGCGGGGGCTTCGTCCGCGATGGCAGGGGGTGCGCATGGCGGGCGCTTGGTACTGCCGGCCGGAGTGTTTACAGATGGCGGTCACGGAGATTCTGGAGCGGGAGCAATCCGGGAGGCGGCGCGAGGCAGCGCTGCCGCACCGGGTTCCGCTGGGACTGCTTTTGCTCTCGCGCCAGCAACTCACGGCGGAGCAGCTGCGCGCCGGCCTCGAGGCGCAACGCCATTCCGGCTGCGGGCGCATTGGCGAATGGCTCGAGCGGCTGGGTTTTGCCACCGAGGCACAGGTCACCTCGGCGCTGGCGCGGCAGTGGTCCTGTCCGGTACTGCGCATGCGCCTCGAGGATTCCTCGCCCGAGTGCGCCGCGGCGATTCCGCTGCCCTTGCTCGAATCCTTTCAGATGATTCCCGTGGAACTGTCGCAGTTCACGGGAACGCTGCTGATGGCCTTCAGCGAGGCGGTCGACTATCGCGCGCTGTATGCCATCGAGCAGATGCTGGGCGTGCGCACGGAGGCGTGTTTTGTGGGAACGAGCGCTTTGCGCAAAGCGCTGGCGGCGCGGACCGGGCGGGGAAACTCGAGCGATGTGGTGTTTCGGGGGATGGAAGACGCGGGCGCGTGCGCGCGGATTGTCGCGAGCTACGCGGAAAAGGTGTTGGCCGGAGAACTGCGTCTGGCGCGCTGCGGCGCCTACCTGTGGGTACGTCTGCATAGGCCGGCCAGTGACCCGGTGAATCTTCTATTGGAAGCTCCGAGCGGCAAAGCCAGAAGCGCTTCGGCATCTTCGTCGGCTTCGGCGACGACCGCTTAAGCTGTGCGGAAGCGCCCTTCCTAAAGTGTCCAACCCAGCGGCAAAGCAGCGGCAAAGAAATGTCTGGCCCGATGGATGGGCCATTTTGCGGGGATTCGGCAGCTCGGCGGCCGATACTTTTTGCCGGGGAGGAACCTTCGACCCGGCAAAACTTTCTGCGGCGGCTGCGAAGTCTGGCGCATTTTTGGAGGCCTTATTAGTTTCAATGGTTGGCATGAAGCAATCCCAATCGAGCGCGCCCCGCGAATGGACCGCCGCGTGCTTTGTCTGCCACGGGAGCCGTCATTTATGGACAGCGGTTACTACGCGGCCTGCGCCGGGCTGGCGGCGCAGATGCAATCTCTCGAACTGCTGGGCAACAATCTGGCTAACTTGTCGACCACCGGCTATCGCGGCGAGCAGACTACGTTTCGTTCGATCCTCACGGGGCGGGACACGGTGGGCTGGAATGCGATCAATGTGGCGGTGAATGATTACGGGGTGCTGAGCGGCAGCCGGCTCGATCTCGCCTCGGGAAGCCTGGCGCCAACGGGCAATCCCCTGGATGTGTCGGTCGCGGGCAAAGGATTTTTCGTGGTGCAGTCCGGGACGGAAACGCGCTACACGCGCAACGGCAGCTTTCACGTTTCGCCGACGGGGCAACTGGTGACCAGCCAGGGCGAGAGTGTGCTGGGGCAGACCGGGGCGATCACGCTGCCCGGCGGCAGCGTGGTAATCAGCTCGGACGGAACGATTTCGGTGGAGGGCAATGTGGTCGACCAGTTGCGCCTGGCGGAGTTTGCCCCGGCGACGGAATTGACGCCGATCGGGAACGCGACCTATACGGCGCCCGCGGGCGCGGCGCTGCCGGCGGCCGATTCGACGGTCGAGCAGGGCATGCTTGAAGGATCGAATGTGAATCCCACGGTAGCGGTGGTGCAGCTGATCATGGTGCAGCGCAATGCCGAGATGCTGGCGCGGGCGGTGGCCGCGCTCGATGGGCAGATGAATCAGACGGCAGTGCAGGACTTGCCGCGGGTGTGAGCCGGCAGCGCCTAACGGCGCGCGGATTCAGGCAGGGTTTTCGGCACGCAGGCATGCGTGCCTCGATACGAATCTCTCGACAGGAGAGCATAGCTATGATTCGGGCTCTATACACGGCAGCGAGCGGGATGACGGCGCAGGCGCTGAATCTCGACAACATCGCGAACAATCTGGCCAACTCGAGCACGGTGGGATTTCGCAGCCGCCGTTTGCAGTTTGAGGATTTGATCTATCAGAACATCGTCATGCCGGGCGCTGCGGCCACGCAGCAGACCACGCTGGTTGCGGGATTGCAGGTGGGGTTGGGCACGCGCTCGGCGGCGTCGGAGGTGCTTCAGACGACGGGGGACTTCAGCCAGACGGGCAATCAGCTCGACCTGGCGATTCAAGGGCAGGGATTTTTTCAGGTGCTGTTGCCGAACGGGCAGACGGCGTACACCCGCGCCGGGAGCTTTCAGACCGACCAGAACGGCAATCTGGTGGATCAGGATGGCGATGCGGTGCAGCCGGCGATCACGATTCCGACCGGCGCGACTTCGATCACGGTGGGCTCGGATGGCACGGTCAGCGTGACCCTGGCAGGGCAGACGCAGGCACAACAAGTAGGGCAGTTGCAACTGGCGCTGTTCAATAATCCCGGCGGCTTGAACAGCACGGGCAGCAATCTGCTGCTGCAGACGACCGCGTCGGGCGATCCCGTGGTGGGCGCGCCGGGCGGGACCGAGGGCTTGGGATCGATTGTGCAGGGAATGCTGGAGCAATCGAACGTGAGCGTGGTGGATGAGTTCGTGAACATGATCGTGGCGCAGCGCTCGTATGAAGCCAGCTCGCGGGTGGTCAACGCGGCCGACCAGATGATGCAGACGATCAACAATCTGGGACGGTAAAGAACGCAGTGAGGATGCCATGAAGCCGGTAATTGCCTTGATCGCGGGATGCATGTTTCTGGCCTCCTCAGGCGCGGCTGGGGCGGCGTGCCGCATCGTGCACTTGCAGCAAAGCGTGGAAGTGGGTCCGGGAGAGCTGAGTTTGGCCGATCTGCTGCCGCCGGGAAATTGTCCCACGCTATATGCAGCAGCGGCGCGGGTCAGCCTGGGCGCGGCGCCGCGGGCCGGAGGCGAACGCGTGCTCGATGGAGAGGAGATTCGGGGGTGGTTCGAGCAGCTCGAAAAACGCGAGGCGAAGCTTGGCGGGATCCGCGCAGAAGTGCCGGCACGCATCGTGGTGCGGCTGGCGGGAACGAGGATGTCGTGCCTCGAGCTGGGCCGGTTTGTCGCAGGTGCGGCGCGGGACGTGGCCAGCGGCCCGGGATGGCAGAGCGGCTTGCATTGCAGCGGCGCGGGCAGCGTGCCCGCAGGGGCGGCGCTCGAATTAGTAAAGACCGGCTGGAATCCGCTGCTGCGCCGCTGGGAGTTCGCCTTGCGCTGCGAGCGCGTGGGAGAGTGCGTGCCGTTTCTGGTCTGGTCCGCCGCGGGGAGCGAGGGCGGGGATTTCTCGACAGATGCGGTTCGCACGCCGCCGCAGGACTGGGTAGTCAAGCGCGGCCAGACGGCGATGCTCACCTGGGACCAGGGGGGAATTCGCGTGGTGCTGCCGGTAACCTGTCTTGAGGCGGGAGGAATGGGGCAATCGATTCGCGTGCGCCTCGAGAATACGCGGCGAACCCTTCGGGCGGAAGTGGTGGGAGCGGGAGCGTTGCGGGTGAGCCTATGAATGAGCGTGTTCGCACCGAGCCGCGGGGGAGGATGCTTCGCAAGAATAAACACAGAGGACACAGAGGACCACAGGGTAAGGCCTATCTTTCAGATTTTATAGAAGCGGCGGCGGCGGTTCTTGTGCTCGCTGCCGTAGTGCTGGCCCTGGCCGCGATTGCGATGGGCGCCGGGCCCAAGAACAAAAAGACTGGTCCGAAGAAGGACACTTTAGCCGACTATATTCAGCGCATGGGCGGGGCCGGAGCGCCGCTGGCGCCGAATTCCCTGGGCAGCCTCTGGGTGGACAACGGGCGGCTGGCCAATCTGGTGGCTGATTACAAGGCGTCGCGGGTGGGCGATCTGGTGACCATCAATATTTCGCAGAACCTGTCGTCGACCAATACGGGGAACGTTTCGACCAACCGGGCGTTTTCGGCGAGTTCGGGCATCACGGCGCTGGGCGGACATATTGCAACCAGCGGCGTAGCCAATCTGTTCTCGCCGAATTCGACGCAGGTGCTGACGGGAAAATCGCAGGCCAGTTCGACCACCGCGCTGAGCACAACCTTGACCGGGCGCGTAGCCGCCATTTTGCCGACCGGAACTCTGGTGGTCGAGGCCGAGCGGCAGCTGGTCATGAACGAGCAGCGCGAGACGGTGATTGTACGCGGGCTGGTGCGTCCGGGCGATCTGGATGCGACCAACACCGTGGCTTCGAACAGCGTAGGCAATCTGGAAGTCGAGGTGAAGGGCAAGGGCGTGGTCAGCGAGGGCACGCGGCAGCCGAACGTTTTCATCCGCTGGCTGTTACGCATCGTGGGATTCTAGAGACGATTTCGGGGGCATAGGATGAGAGGCATCGCGGCCGGACACTTCCCGGATGCGCTTGCGCTGTGGTTCTGGCTGCTCGGGAGCGCGGCGGCACAGAATATTCCGGCTGCGCCGCCCGCTTTGCTGCCGGTGCAGAGCGGGGCGAATGCACAGATCGCCAAAGCCACGCCGCCTTCTCAACTCGTCCCGCCGAACGACCAGCATCGAGTGTTGATCCGCGACGTGGCCGGCATCGAAGGCATTCGCGACAACTCGCTCGTCGGCTACGGGCTGGTGGTGGGACTGAGAGGCACGGGCGACAAGCAGCAGACCTACTTCACCATCCAAACCCTCGCCAGCATTCTGCAGCGCATGGGCGTCGAGATTCCGCCCGGCGTGCTGCAGACCACGGTGCAGGTAAAAAATGTTGCGGCCGTGTTCGTCACCGCGAATCTGCCGCCTTTTTCGCGGCCGGGCACGCCCATCGACGTGATCGTGGCCTCGGCGGGCGATGCCCGCAGCCTGGAAGGCGGGTTGCTGCTGCTGACGCCGCTTTATGCCGCCGACGGACAAGTGTATGCGGCCGCACAGGGGCCGCTGGTCGTGGGCGGGTATGCCGCGGGCACGGGCGGAAACGCGAAGTCGGTGAATCATCCGACGGTGGGAAGGATTCCCAATGGAGGGCTGGTCGAGCGCGACAGCTCGCTCGATCTCACCAAGCTGCATAAGCTCTCGTTGCTGCTCAATCAGGCGAGTTTTACCACGGTCGAGGAAGTGGCCCAGGTGATCAACCGGGAACTGGCGGGTTCGGTGGCCACGGTGGTCGATAGCCGCCGGGTGGAGATTCAGCTTCCGGCCGCGGGCAACGCGGATGTTCCGGCTCTGCTGGCGCGCATCGAGAATCTTGAAATCAACGTCAGCCGCAAGGCGAAAGTGGTGGTCAACGAGCGCACCGGGACGGTGGTGATGGGGCAGGATGTGCGGCTGGGCGCGGTGTCGATTCTGCATGGAACCTTCTCGGTCGAAGTGACGACGGCATATGCGGCGTCGCAGCCGAGTCCGTTGTCCAACGGGCAGACCGAAGTTCTGCCGAATACGCAGGTCAAGGCAGGGGAGAGCGCGGCGCGCAACATCGCGCTGGGCGAGGGGGCGAGCGTGGAGGATCTGGTGACCCGGCTGCAGGCGATTGGGGCTACGGCGCGCGATGTGATTTCGATTCTGCAGGCCATCAAGGCGGCGGGAGCGCTCGAAGCCGATCTGGAGGTGATCTGATGAGCACGACTGCAGGCCTGGCGCTGCCGCAGCTTGAGGCATCTTCGGCGCTGCCCACGGCAAAGCCGCTCTTGGGCAAGGGCGAAAAGGCGGCGCGGGATTTCGAGGCGCAATTGATCGGCATGGTGCTCGAGTCGATGGAAAAGACCTTCGCCAGCCTTCCCGGCAAGGACGAGATGGCGGGAGAAGACAACTACAACTATCTGGGCACACAGGCGCTGGCGTCGGTAGTGGCGGCGGGCGGAGGCTTTGGAATTGCACGCATGATTTCGGAACATCTGGAGACACGAAAGTAAGGGGCGGCCGGGGATTACGCCGGGCAAGAAGGATTTTTCCGCAAGGCTAAAGTTTCTGTAAATCCTGCCGATAGAACAACATGAATCCGGCATGGTCCATTGGAAGGGGATCTGCGGGAGGAGAATTAAAGTTTCCTAACTGTTTGCCGATGGTTGAATTGCAAGGGCAAGACAGGCGGAGGAAACCAGGTATGAGAATCGATTCGAGTCAGGGAGCGCAGGCGCCTGCGGAGAGTCAAGCAGCGAGCAGCGCGGCTTCGAACAAGCCCGGTGCAGCCGGGGCACCAGCAGCTTCCAGCCCGCTGGGCGAGGATGAGGCGCAGCTTTCGGGCGTGCATGTGCAGATCCAGGCGCTGATAGGGCAGGCCTTGCAGCTGCCCGAAGTGCGGCAGGAGCGGGTGCAGGCACTGCGGCAGGCGGTGGCCGCGGGCCAATACCAGCCTGCCGCTCAGGAAGTTGCCGGGGCGCTGCTCTCGAATGGCATTGCGGTGAAGCTGGCGGCCTGAGCCGGGTGTGCCGGGGGTTCACCGGGGAAGGACTGAAGGATGGAGTCCGGCATCGGGAGCGGTTTCGGCCTGGACCAGACGGCGCCGGTGGGGGACGTGTCGGCCGGACAGAACCAGGTTTCGCCGAACCCGGGCGAGCGCGAGGAGCGCCAGCGGCGCCAGGAGCCGGAGAAGCCTTCCACCAACCCTGCTGCGGACGGCGTGGCTCCGGCGGATACGGCAGAAAAGGCGAGTGAAGCTGAAGGCGAGCGGCCGCCGCACCGCATTGACAGCCTGGCGTGAAGCGATGGCCTCCGAAATCAAAGACGAGATCAGAGACGAGATCACGAAGCCGCCCAGCAACAATCTTCCTCATGAGCGGGGCGGTGCGCAGAAGGCTCGGCAAGGTCGGCTGGCGCTTCTGCAGCAACTGGAAGCGAGCCTGCTGGGCAGCCATCGAGCGCTGGTCGCGCTCGATCTGGCGGCGATTCAGCAGGGAACTAGAGATCAGTTGACGCTGTGCCGGCATCTCGCCCTGGAAATCGGGCAGGGCGATATCGCCAAGGCCGAAAGCGCAACCGGGATGGCCGAGCTTTCGCAAGAGCTCAGGCGCAGCCAGTGGAGAGTTCTCCACGCGGCGCGCGTGCAGGCGGCGCTGCTGCAGCGGGCGCAGCGCAAGCTGACCGTCATGGCGAACATGCTGGCCGGCTGCGAGCGGAATTACCCGTCGCCGATGGAGCTACGTCATGGATTGCCCTTGGCGCTCACGGCGGAAAGCTGGAGCTGAGCGATGTCGAGTTTAAATGCCAGTCTGGCGATCGCGCTCAGCGGGTTGATTGCCGACCAGGGCGCGCTGGAGGCCACCACCAACAACGTGGCCAATGTGAACACGCCGGGTTATTCGCGGGAAGAGCCGGTGCTGGCGGCAAGCGATCCGATCGTAGTGGAGCCGCTGACCCTGGGCACGGGTGTGACCCTGCAGAACATCGAAAGCATTCAAGATCCCATTCTCGAATCGCAAATTGCGCAACAGACGCAGTCGGAAAACCAGTACAGCACGCTGACCTCGGCCCTCGAGCAAGCGCAGGTGAACTTTACCACCACCACCGGCGACATTGGAACGGCGATATCGAACTTCTTCAATAGCATCAACCAGCTCTCGACCACTCCCTCCGATTTGTCGCTGCGCCAGGGCGTGCTCACCGCGGCGGGCAACCTGGCGACCGCGTTCAACAACACCGCCAACAGTCTGACGCAGCAGCAGGGGAATCTCGATCTGAGCGTGGTGCAGCAGGTGAGCCAGATCAACCAGCTTTCGCAGCAGATCGCGCAGCTGAACGGGCAGGTCGCGAACCTGCAGAATCTCGACCAGAATGCGGGTACGTTCATCGACCAGCGCCAGCAGGCGATCGATCAGTTGTCTTCGCTGATCGACGTTTCGGTAATCCCGGCCGACAACTCCCTCACGCTGACCACGGCCAATGGGGCGCCGCTGGTGACCGGGCAGCAGAGTTACCAGCTGACCACCCAGACCAATTCCGCCGGACTGCACGAAATTTATTCCGAAGGAAACAACATCACCAGCGAGATCACCTCAGGGCAGCTGGGAGGGACGCTGGCAGCGCGCGATCAGGCGATTCCGTCGATCCTTGGCCAGCTGGACACTTTGGCCGCGGGCATTGCCAATTCGGTGAATGCCGTGCAGACGGCCGGTTACGACCTGAACGGAAATCTCGCGACCAATGAAGATTTATTCGATCCTCCTCCTGCCAATACCACCGGCGCTGCCGCCACTCTTTCCGTAGCGATGACCAATCCCTCGGAAATCGCTGCCAGCTCCGATGGCAGCCCGGGGAGCAACGGAAACGCCCAGGCGATGTATGCGCTCAGCACCAGCGGCTCGATCAGCGGCCAGAGCCCTTCGGATTACTACTCCGGCATCGTGTTCAATGTCGGCAGCCAAACCGCGAATGCTTCCGCCGAGCAGACCGCTTCGCAGGCGATCCTGCAGCAGCTGAACGATCAGGATGCTTCGGTTTCCGGGGTCTCGCTCAACGAGGAGGCGGCCAACATGGTGCAGTACCAGGATGCCTTTCAGGCTTCGGCGCAGGTAGTGACCAGCATCAACGACATGATGTACGCGGTCATTCAGATGACCACGTTGACGGGATAAAACCACATGCGAGTGAATCCCAATCCGTATCCCGATCTGCTGGCGGCGCTGAATCAGACGCAGCAGGAGATCAATAGCGATGAGGAGCAGCTGGCCACAGGATACAGCGTCAACTCTCCTTCCGACGATCCCGCGGCGGCTGCGGTTCTCACGCAGAATGCGGCCCAGACCTCGGAAGTCGACCAGTACCAGCGCAGCATTGGCAGCATCCAGGGCGAGATGCAGGATGCGGACTCGGCGCTGAACTCGGTGACCACCGCTTTGCAGCAGGCCATTACGCTCGGAACCGAGGGCGCGAACGGAACCGTGAACTCTTCCGATCAGGAGGCGATCGCTGTGCAGGTGCAGGGCATTCAGTCGCAATTGCTGAGCCTGGCCAACCTCACGTACCAAGGCAACTATGTGTTTGCCGGCACCGCGACCCAGACCACGCCGTACGTGCTCGATCCGTCCTCCAGTTCTGGAGTGACTTACCAGGGAAACACGGGAGTTAACAAGGTCACGCTGGGCAACAATTTCACCTTGCAGACGAATTTGCCCGGCTCGCAGCTGTTTTCTTCCGGCACCGACATGTTTCAGGCGGTGCAGGATCTGATTACCGGGCTCCAGAGCGGTGATACAACCAGCATTGGCACGGCGGTCAACCAACTCAGCAGCGCTTCGCAATCGGTGGACAGTCAGCGTGTCTTTTACGGCAATGCGCTAAGCGAGCTGAATTCGCAGCAGACCTACTTGAGCTCCGAGTCCACGCAAATAGCCCAGCAGCAGAATACGGAAGGCGCAGCGGACCTGCCGGCAGTGGTTACGAACTTGACGACGGCCGAAACCTCCGAGCAGGCTACGCTCGATTCCGTGGCCCAGACCGCCCGCATCAATCTGTTCCAGTATTTGCAATGAAGGTTAGCCTAGAGCGTCTGGCGGGAGGCACGGGCCCACGCGGCTGCGGCGCCGATGCGCCCTCGTTGCGCTTCGATGCGCGCGCGTTCCCCGAGCAAATGCCTGTGGATGGAGGGCAGAAGGCATCGCAGGCGTTCGACGTTCTGGCGGTAAGCTTCCAGTTCCTCGTCCCATGCAGGATCCGTGCCTTTAGCGGGGATGGGTTTGGAGCGTAGATCCGAGCCGATGCGAAGCAGTTCGGAGAGCAGGGCGCCCATGCACTCCGGGGTAATGACGATCCGATCCGGCACCGCGACGATACTCTGCAGCCAGGCAGTCAGACGGCGGTTGGTGTCGCGCAAATTCTCCGAGCGGGATGGAGATAGAGCGTTCATCAGGCGCTCCAATCGCTCGCCCGCGGCTCCGGAGAAGACTCCGGGGAAGAGATGGAGAGCGGAGTTTGCTGGAGATCCTGTGTTGCCTGCGCCGGCGCGCCGGCGGTCCGTTCGACCTCGAGCCATGCTTCATGAATCTGGATAAGCAGCGCGATTTGCTGTTCCACGATGGCTGCGGACTGCTTGCCCTGAGCCTCGATGAGGCCGGCGCGGAGGATGTCATAAAACTGTTGCAGATTCTTGGCCACATCGCCGCCGTGCTCCATGTTGAGCGTCCCCTGAAGCTGGCCGATCACCGTGAGGGCGTGGTTGATGGCGCGGGTGCGCGCCTGTATATCCTCTTCCTGGATCGCCATAACAGCGTGCCGCAGATCTTCGATGACTTGTTCATAAAGACAAATGACCAGCCGCACCGGGCTGGCGCCCCGAATGGCGGCTTCACGATAAGAAAAACGAGCGTTCATGGATCACAGTCCTGAAGTGAGGGTTGGTTCGCTGGAGATGAGATCCCCTGTAGTGGAAGTGCCGGAACCGAGCGTGCCCAGGGTTTCGGTGACTTCCTGCAGCAGGAGCGGATAGGCCTGCAGCGAAGCGTTGACGGAATCGAATTGCGACGTTAGCGCAGTCTGCTCACTGCTGAGCTGGGTTTGGAAATTCGAGATGTTATTGCTCAAACCCTGTTCCGTCGCAGTATTTTGCGCGATATCGGAGTTCAAGGGCCCAGTAGTGGCATTGGTCTGATTGGTCAGGTCCGCATTGAACGAGTCGGCAAACCCAGTGGCGGAGCTATTCTGAAAAAAGTTCAGCACGCCTGACGGATTGGCAGCCACGATCTGCGCGAGGGATTGGCCTGCGGCGTTGGTTCCGACCGTCAAAGTGCCGTCATTGTTCATGTTGATGCCCAGCGAGGCCAGGTTAATGAGGCCGCCATTTACCGCGGTAGCGCCGGTTGCGCCGGGCAAGGCATAGGAAGCGTCCGCCAGAATGCTCGATTGCAACGTGCGCAGGGAGGTGTCTGACTCGAGGGGAGGAGCGGATGTGTCTCCGGTTGCGTCCCCGGTCACCTGATACTGCGCATTGATGTCGCCGATCAGCTGGTTGTAAGCGGTGACGAAGTTATTAATGGCGGTGGTGATCTGATTTACATCCGGCCCCACCGAGACTTCAACCGGGTTGCCCGGAGACTGGCTGACAAGACTTAGCGTTACCCCCGGGATGGCTCCGGTGACGGTGTTGCTGGCGCTGCTATAAGGCACGCCGTTGATCGTGAGAGAGGCATTCGTTCCCCCAACCGGGGTGGCGAAATTCAAGGTAGTGTTGCTGTTGTTGACGATGCTCAGCCCCCCCGGACTGCCCGTGTTCTGGCTCTGCAGTTCCAGCCACGAGCCGGTCGCATCGGTGACGACGTTCGCGGTTACGCCCCAGTTGTTGGCAGAACTTTGAGTGTTGATATAGCTGGCCAGGGTAGTGAGAGTATCGTTGCTGCCTTGGGTGACGGGGATGTCGTAAGTGGTGCCGGTTGCTCCGCCGACTTGCAGCTGGAGATCGCCGCTGGTTTGTCCGGATGAAAGGAAGGACGCACTGGCGCCACCCGCGACCGCCGAGGTATAGAGCTCTCCTTGTGTCGCGAGGCTGTTGACGTCCACCTCGTAGTTGCCGGCCGCAACCGTGCCCGACGCGCTGGCATTCAACACGCTCGTGTTGGACGAAGTGGCCGCGTTGGTGCTGAGCGCTCCCGTGGGATTGTCCAGTGCTGCCACCGCCGTCTGCAGGCCGGTGAGATCGTTCTCGATACTGCTCAACACGCCGTTTTGCGTGGCCAGCGTCGTGCTTTGATTTTCCCAGACCGTCAGTTCGCCGCTTTGTGAACTAATGATCTGCTGCACCACAGTGCTGACATCGATGCCTTGCCCAGAAAGAATCGTCGATGGATTCAGGCTAATGCCCATTGTCTTTACCTCCTTCAGCGCCGCTTGCTGCTTTGGGGGCGGCTTCCTGGGCTAGCTCCTGATAAATGGCCTGCGCGAGGTCGAGCAATTGCTGCGGCGGCACCTGCAATACCAAGGTGCCGTCCTGGTCCAGGAATCTGTAAACCGCGATCTCACCCGGAGGTTCCATCTGCACTTTGACTTCATCCTGCGCTAAGTCGGGGCGGGAAGGTTGATTCTGTGAGCCCCCGTTTTCCCCCGTTGGGTCGCTTCCCGGAATCGGCTGAGACGCAGGTTGCTGCACGCGCACTTGTCCCGGTTCGACCTGACCTTCCGTCGACGCGGGAAAAATGAGTGTGGGATTCACGCTCATCGCAAATTACCCAAGGGAAACCGGAATGAGCTGGAACCGTTCCACCTCATTCCGGGTACTGCTGCGTGCGCGCTTACTGCAACAGCTTCAGCACGAGCTGCTGTTGCTGGTTGGCCTGGGCCAGAGCCGAGATGCCGGTCTGCTCCAGGATGGAATATTTGGTCAGGTTGGCCACCGCGGTCGGAATGTCGGCAGCCGTGATGGTGTTTTCTGCCGAAGTCAGGTTCTGCACTTGGCTGTTGATGACGTTGCTGGCGTCTGTGAGCCGGTTGACGCTGGCACCTAAGGTGCCACGTGTGCTGGCGACGTTGGCGATGGCCTGATTAATCAACGTCAGCGCGGTTTGCGCATCGGTTTGCGTGCTCAGGTCCGTTGTCGCCAGATTCACGGCAGCGCCGCCGCTGCCGTTGGTGATCCCATTGGTCGACAGGCTGCCGATGGTTACCCCAATCTGGCTGGATCCGATGGCGGTCGAATCACTGAGGAAAATGTTCTCGGACGCGCTGCTTACTTCCGGGCTGGTGAGGGTTCCCAGCACCGTTCCGGTGTTAGTGGAATTCACCGCCAGATCGTTGTTGTTGTTGGGGTCGACGACCACGAAGTCATTGTTCGAGTTGATGTAAGCGGTGAGTCCGGCGGGATCAGTCGCGGGGTTGTTGATGGCACTGATGAGACTGCCAACGGTGCTGGTGGCACCGGCAGTGTAGGTAAAAGTCTTACCGCCGGCGGTAAAGCTGTAGACCGAGCCGTTCAACAGCGTGGTACCGGTTCCGGCCGCCGCCAGAGAAGTGTTGCCCACGAGCTCGTTCAGGTTAGGAGTTTGGGTCCCTGTAGTAGTGGTATTAGTAAAATTTGTGGGAGCACCCGCAACCGGAGCGCCCAGCACGGTATCGTCAGTGGTGACCGTCAGGTCGGAGCGGTTCTGGGGATCCGTGATCTGGAGTTGGCCGCCGACCAGCGCGGCATGCGCGCCGACGGTGGTGTCGCTATTGATGGCATTGATCAGGGATTGCACCGTTGAGGCCGTGGAATCGGCAACGGCGGTGGTGCCTGTAATGACGCCAGCCTCGCCGGTCACCGCAAGATTGTTATTGCCGGCCGTGTCTGTGACTTGCAACTGCCCGCCGACCAGCGCGGCTTGTAAGCCCCCGGCGGCCGCGGTCCCGCTGCCGGAGACGAGGACACCGGTGGTAGCGATAGTGCCACCGCCGGCTTGGCTGGTGCCGGTGGTGATCGCAGTGATCAATGTCCCCAGGGTTACCGCGCCCGTGCCTACGGTGTAGGTGGTGGTGACGCCGCCTCGGGCTACAGACAGAACGCCGCTGGCAATCAAGTCTGTGCTCGCAGTATTGGGTCCGCCGCCAGTGGTCAATTGCACGTTGGGGTTTGCAGCGCCCGTTCCTGTCGGGAAGTTGAATGTAACTCCGCCGGCGGTGATCGCGGTAGTATCGCCAGCCGTCAATGCTTGATCCAGGAATATCGGAGCAGTGGTGCCGTTATTGGTGCTCGCCACCTGGTTGAGATTGGTCGCCGTGCCGCTTTGAAATACCGCCTGGCTGTTATACGTGGTGCTGGTGCCAATGCGGTTAATTTCTGCCAGGATCGATGCGTATTGCGCCTGAATGGCTGTGCGCTGCGTGTTCGAAACCGTGCCCGTGGCCGATTCCGTGGCCAGCGTGACCGCCGTGTCGAGCAGGTTGGTTACCTGGGCGAGCGCGCCATCCGCCAGTTGCAACTCGCCGACGCCATCGTTGGCGTTCGACACCGATTGCGTGAGAGCTGCGATATTCGCCTGCAAGCCGTTGGCGATAGCCAGGCCGGCAGGATCGTCGGCGCCCGAATTGATGCGCGATCCAGAAGATAACTGTTCGAGGGTTGTGTTTAGCGCGTTGCTGGTGAGAGTGAGTTGGTTTTCCGCTTCCAGCGACGGAATGTTATTCAGAATACCAAGAGGCATTGTTGTTTCTCCTTTGCTTGAGTTGGTCCCGCCATTTGGAACCGCCTCCCCAGCATTGGATCTCTGCGGAGTTTCTGCTCCAGTTCGTGTTCACGGAACCCGAATGTCAATGCACTCATCGGCAATCCGCAATTCTGCTTTAGTGCACCTTCGAAATAGTCAGGTTCCCAGCGTAATTCCAAAGTAACTGCGTTTGTCGAACTCTCCCGTAAGTCCGCCTTCCGCATCGCCGATAGCTACTTGCAGAGTCCTGTTTATTCCGTCCGGCGCTTTGCCGCTACGCCAACACGAGGGAGAACATGATCCGGCTTACCCGACTTAACAACCAGCCGTTGATGGTCAACTCCGACCTGATCAAGTTTGTAGAGCAATCGCCGGACACCCTGATCACGCTGATTACGGGAGAAAAGATCGTGGTTCGCGAAAGCGCGGAGGACGTTCTGGCGCGGCTGATTGAATTCCGGCGATCGGTTTTGCAGGGACTGTCCTTCGCGTGGGACGGCTCGTCCGCGCATACTCCAAAGCTGGAGAATCCTGAGGCCGGCAAACGGGAGCCACAGAAATGAGTGTGGACAAAGCCAGCCTCAGCGGAATCACCCTGGCGGTCGGAGGGATTCTCGCCGGACTGTTGCTGGAGGGAGGAAACCTTGGCCAGATCCTGCAGCCCACAGCGGCGATGATCGTCTTCGGCGGCACGCTGGGCGCGGTCATGCTGCAATTTCCTTTGCGAATTATTTGGCTTGCCATTCAACAAATGGGTTTGGTGTTCATTACTCCACAACGGGATCCGTACGCCACCATTCACCAACTCGTCCAATACGCGCAGAAAGCGCGGCGCGAGGGGATTGTTTCGCTCGATGCGGAGTTAGAGCAAATTAACGACCCCTTCCTGAAGAAGACCCTTATGCTGGCAGTAGATGGAACCGAGCCGCAGGAACTCCGCAAGATGATGGAGCTTGAGCTGGATAATCAGGCCGAGTACGAGGAGCAGGTGCCGGCCGTGCTCGAGTCTGCCGGGGGGTTTGCCCCGACCATTGGAATCATCGGCGCGGTTCTGGGATTAATTCAGGTGATGCAACATCTCGACAAGATCGATGAAGTAGGTCGAGGAATCGCTGTGGCGTTCGTGGCGACCATCTACGGAGTGGGGTCCGCGAATCTTCTTTATCTGCCGATGGCTGGGAAGATGAAGCTGCGCATGCGCCGTGAGCAGATCATGCGCGAGATGACTCTGGAAGGCGTGGCTTCGATTTTGGAAGGGATGAACCCACGCATGCTGGAGGCAAAGTTGTTGGGCTTTATGGTGGAAGAGGATCAGATTCCGGAAGAAGAAGGCGAGGAGCCGGAACCATGAGACGCCGCAAACGTGTACATGGACACGCCAACCACGATCGCTGGCTGGTTTCTTACGCGGACTTCATCACCTTGTTGTTTGCCTTCTTTGTTGTGTTGTACGCGTCTTCGCAGGTGGACAAAAGAAAAGTGGGAAAGCTGGCCCTGGCGATTCAGATCGCCTTTCAGGAAATGGGAGTCTTTCCTGCCTCCACAACCGAAGTCCCTCTCAATATCAATGATCCCATGCCGTTCAGCACCGTACAGTCGATTGAGAACGTGAAACGAAATTCCGAGTTGGGACGGATTGCCTCGCATCCTACGGAATCGCTCGCGGCCTCTTCGGAAGACACCGACCTGTCTCTCATACGAAGCGAACTGGAGGACGCGCTGCACAATCAGATCGCATTGCGGGAAGTGTCTCTGCATAACGAAACTGACGGCCTGGTAATCAGTCTGCGCGAATTCGGCTTTTTCGATAGCGGCTCGGCGAAGATCAAGCCGGAAGCCAAGCCGGCGCTCGACCGGATTGCCTCGATCCTCGCCATCCGTACTTGCAAGCTGCGCATTGAAGGACACACCGACAACGCGCCCATTCATACGGCGCAGATGGCCTCGAACTGGGAACTTTCGACAGCCCGAGCGACAGAGTTGGTGAGCATTCTGATTCAGGATCATGGCTTCGCACCAGAGAGGCTTTCGGCCGCCGGATATGCCGCGTATCACCCCATTGCCAGCAATCTCACCCCGCAGGGACGTGCGCAGAATCGACGTGTTGACATCGTCGTCCTGCGTGAACGGCCAGTAGGCGAAGCCTCCCTGGCCAACAACCCGGAGCAGCCCTGACAGCGACCGCCTCGCGCCTCACGTCCAAAGAACATTCTCCTAATCCTCTCTAAAGTGACATTGCTTCGCTGCCGATAAACATCATGGTCAGCTGTGTGTTTGCTGATCCGTACAAGGAGGAGGACAGGGCAGTATGGGCACCGGCGCAAGCGAACGGCAGGGTAAAGCGAATGTGCACGACGCCAACCAGGGTCGGGAGGAACTGCTGCAGTTCGTGGGATTTCACGTGGGCGGCGAGGAATTCGTCATCGACATTTTGCGCGTCCAGGAGATTATTCGCGCCCAGCAGTTGACGCGCGTGCCTAATTCGCCGGACTGCATGGAAGGCGTGATGAACCTGCGCGGAAAAATTATCCCGGTGATCGCTCTGCGCAAGCGCTTTGGACTGCAAGAGGCTCCTCCCGACAAACAGAACCGCATCGTCGTGGTGGAGATCGAAGGGAACGTGTTCGGGTTTGCCGTCGATGCGGTCTCTGAAGTCTTGCGGATACCGGCTGACCGAGTGGAACCGCCGCCCCGACTGGGTCCGGTGGAACGCGAATATGTGGCTGGCGTGGGGAAACTGGACGACCGTTTACTCATCCTGCTTGACGCCGACCGGCTGCTGAGCGGTTCGGAACAGCAAATGACCAGCACCGCCACAGCAGGAGCTTGAGGGCTGTGGAGGATCAGGAATCTTGTGAGCGATGAATTCTTAAATGATCCCGCACTCATCGAAGACTTTCTAGTCGAGTCGGAAGAACTCTTGCAGCGCATGGACCAGGACATGGTGGCGCTGGAGGCCGCGCCTGAGGACGCTGAGCTGCTGAACCGCATCTTCCGTGCCCTGCACACCGTTAAGGGCACATCCAGCTTCCTTGGTTTCGAGGCAGTGGTGCGCCTGAGCCATCGCGCGGAGGATGTGCTCAACGCACTGCGCAAGGGGGAAGCTCGGCTGAGCCATCCCACCATTGACGCGCTGCTTGCTGCTCGCGATCTGCTGGGGAAGATGTTGCAGGATATCCGGGCGGGCGGCCTGAAACAGTATGAAGTCGAAGGGCTGCTGAAGGCCCTGGAGGCCGCGCAAGCCCCGCCGAATGCCCCACCCACTCTCGGCGAGATGCTGGTGAAACAGGACGTGATCTCCCGCCAGACGCTGGACGCTGTGCTACAGGAGCAATCCTCGGCAGAGAAGCCTCAGAAGCTGGGGCAAATGCTGGTGGGAAAAGGCCTGGCCTCGCCCACGCAGGTGGGAGATGCGCTGGTCCGGCAAAAGGAGATCGCGCAGCCGGCCGCCAAGGAAATCTCCAAAACAACCTCGGCGGTTTCCACCATGCGCGTGGAAGCCAGCAAGCTCGACGACCTCATCAATCTCATCGGCGAACTGGTGCTGGAGCGCAATCGTCTGCTGCAGCTCACGCGTGACATGGCCTCGGAAAAAATGGCGCTTACCGAAGCCAGTGCCTTGCTCGGCGAGTCGTCGGCGCGCCTGAGCTACATCACCGAAGAGCTGCAAACTGCCGGCCTGAAAACACGGATGGTGTTTATCGAAACCGTCTTCCGCAAGTTTCCTCGTTTGGTTCGCGACGTAGCGGCCAGTCTTCAGAAGGAAGTCGATCTGGTTCTTTTGGGAGAGGACACCGAGCTCGATAAAACGATGATGGAACTCATTGGCGATCCGCTCGTACATCTTGTCCGGAATTCTTTAGATCACGGTATTGAGATGCCCGCGGTTCGCGAGAACGCCGGAAAACCGCGGCGAGGCACAATCCGGCTGGACGCCAGCCAGGAGGGCGACCAGATCGTTATCAGCATTTCCGACGATGGGGCGGGGATCGATCCCGAGCGCATTGGCCGAAAAGCCGTCGAAAAGGGGTTGATCTCGCCAGAGCGTTTGCGCAGCCTGAGCCGTCGCGAGATCTTCGAATTCATTTTTCTGCCAGGATTCAGTACTGTCGAGAAAACCACCGATCTTTCCGGACGCGGCGTGGGCATGGACGTGGTGCGCACCAATCTGAGGAAGTTGAACGGTTCGGTGGAGATCGACAGTCATCCCTCCAAGGGAACCACCATCAAACTTCGTTTACCGCTTACGCTGGCCATTCTTCCGGTATTGCTGGTGCAGGTGGAAAACGAAGTGTATGCCTTGCCGCTGCGTTCGGTGCTGGAAACGGCGCAGATCGATCCCAGTCATGTGCATAAGGTCGAGGGCAGCGAGGTGTTGTGGCTGCGGGATGAGACCTTACCACTGTTGAGGCTGGATCAGATATTTGCCGTGCCAGCACGAGTCGCTGCGGCGCAGCGCGACATGCCGCTTTCGACTGTGGGCACGGAGGATTCGCGCAAGGTCGTGATTCTGGGTGTGGCGGAGAAGCGATTTGCTCTCATGGTCGACTGCCTGATTGGGCAGGAGTCCACCGTGATCAAACCGCTGGGATCCTATTTGCATGGCTGCTCCAGCCTGGCCGGAGCGACGATCAGCGGAGACGGACAAGTTCGCCTCGTACTCGATCCCAATGGTTTGATCGAGAACGTAAAGAGCACAGCGCTGGCAACAGGAAGGGCTTCAGCGTGAGCAGTGCGGCTTCGATGCGTCCCGGCGCCGGAGCGGAAGACCCGCTCGAACCTGAGCTGGTGCTTATCCGCGATGTGATTTACAAAGTGGCGGGCATCTTCCACCCGGATACCAAGTTGCGTCTTCTCCAGGACCGCTGCGGACGGCGCATGAAGGAACTTGGAATACCAACGCTGCGCGAGTACTCGGAGTGCATTACGGGGCGTTCCCATACGCAGGTGGAACTGGTTGCCCTGCTGAACGAAATCACGATCGGCGAGACGTCATTCTTCCGCAATCAGCCGCAGTTGGAAGCGCTGCGGCGCATCGTCATTCCCAACATCATTCAGGCCAAAGCCAATCTTCCCCTGCGGCGGCTGCGCATCTGGAGCGCAGGATGCTCCACCGGTGAGGAACCATACACGCTGCGGATGCTCACGCTGGAAGAGGCGAGCGGCCAGCTTAAAGCATGGTCGATTGAAATCCTGGCCACCGATCTCAACGAACGCTCTCTGGTCCAGGCACAAGAAGGAATCTACGGTGCGTACAGCACACGAAATCTGGCGCCCGCCTATCGCGCCAAGTATTTCACGCAGCAGGAGGAGAAGCTGCAGGTGAACGCTCTGGCGCGCTCCAACATCAGATTCAGCCGGCTGAATCTGTCGGACGATTCCCGCATGACGTTCATGAAGAGCATGGATGTGATTTTTTGCTGCAATGTGCTGATCTACTTTGACCTGGCTTCGAAACGGCGAGTGATTCAGCACTTCTTCAACAACCTGCTGCCGCATGGTTACCTGTTTCTTGGACACTCCGAGTCGCTGTACGGCGTGAACGACGACTTTCGCCTTGTTCATTTTCCCGGAGCCACCGCCTACGTGAAAGGAGAACGCTCAATTCCCGGAGGTAAACCGCAATGACGCCCGCAACCGCAACCAAACAAGTCCTGCTGCAGCGGCTCGAAGGACTGCGGCAGATTCCCACCATCCCTGCGGTCCTGGCTCCCTTGCTTCGCTATCTGCAGCAGCCGGTGGAGAACATCGACGTGCAAAAAGTCACCGACCTGATTTCACAGGATAAGTCTTTGGCGGCGCAGTGCCTGCAGATGGCGAATTCGCCTTTGTTCGGGCGGGCGCAAGCTGTGCAGTCGCTGCGTGGCGCGGTGGTCAGCCTGGGGTTTCATCACGTCACCGACATCGCCATGTCTTGCGGCGTATTGAATATGCTCCCGAGTGACAAAACAAGTTTGGATCCCGTGGTTTTTTGGGAACATTCGCTGGGATGTGCGCTTGTTTGCCGGCATCTGGCCCGAAAAATCAACTTCTCCGACCCAAGCAAGGCGTACCTGGCGGGCCTGCTGCACGATCTGGGAATCATCGTGAACCTCTGGGTTTTGCCGAAGGAATTTCGCGCTGCCTGGGAGACAGGAAAAGCGGAAGGGATCCCGCTTCACGAAGCGGAACAGCGGGTGATGGGATTCGCGCATTTTGACAGCGGGCGGCTTCTGGCTGAACGCTGGGAGCTCTCGCCGGAACTGATTGCAGTGGTGAGCCATCATCACTTCCCGGAAAAGGCGGCCGAGCACACCGGGCTGGTTGCTCTCGTCCAGTTGGCGGACCTGCTGTGCCGCATGAGTGGACTGAACTATGGCTACCTGGAGCAGCGGCAGGTGAGCCTGATGGATGAATCAGGGTTCGCGCTTCTGGCAAAGCACTCCACGGGACTGAGAGATTTTGACTGGGCCCGCCTTACCTTCGAGCTTGATTCCTACATGGACGAAGTTCACGGACTGGTCCGGGCTATCTACCGAACGTGAATAGCGAGCGTAAAAATCCGCAAATACGCGTGCTTATTGTCGACGACAGCGCCTTCATGCGCACGGCACTCTCTAGAATGGTCGCGTCCGATCCCGATCTTTGGGTTGTCGGGACCGCAGGGAGCGGAAACGAAGCGCTGCAGCGGATCCCGGATCTTAATCCAGATGTGATTACCCTCGATGTCGAGATGCCGGGATTGGACGGTCTCGAAACCCTTAAGCGCATCATGACCGAATCTCCGCGGCCAGTGATTATGGTGAGCGCAGTCACGGTAGACAACGCAGAAATTACCTTCAACGCCTTGGGATCGGGAGCTTTCGATTACGTTCCCAAACAGCTCTCGGGAGCGTCCCTGGATATCCTCCATCTGCGTGATGACTTGATCGCGAAAATCAAGGCGGCTGCACAATCCCATGCGGCAGCTCCGTTTCAAATTGTCTCTCGCAAACCTCCGCGCGCGGTTGAATCGCTCGGGCATGAAAGCTCCTTCTCCACTCCTGAGATCGTCGCGCTGGGGACATCGACTGGAGGCCCCAAAGCGTTGCAGGATATTTTGCCGTCTCTTCCTGCCGACCTTGCTGTGCCCATCGTGATCGTGCAGCATATGCCGCTCGGCTTTACCGGCCCCTTTGCCAAGCGGCTCGATCATTTGTGCGCGGCTTCCATCCGCGAGGCGGTCCACCAGGCTGTGATTGAGCCGGGAGTGGTGTACATTGCTCCAGCGGGAATTCAACTGAAGGTTGAGCGAACAAATTCCCGAGCCCTGATATCGCTTTCGGATACACCTGAACATCAACTTCATGTTCCATCCGTCGATGTGATGATGCAGTCGGTGGCCTCGGTTTTTCGGTCCCACGCCATGGGGATCATCATGACGGGGATGGGAGCAGATGGCGCGCAGGGAATGAAGGCGATTCATCGTGAAGGCGGCTATACAGTGGGACAGGACGCGGCAAGTTGCGCAGTCTACGGGATGCCCCGGGTTTGCGCAGAGATGGGTATACTCGATCGCGTTGTGCCGCTGGCGCAGATTCCGGCCGAGATTCTGCAGGCAACGAGGTATCGGAGGGCAAGTGTGGTTTAAGTCGGCGCGCGCTGACTGCAGGATCGTCTGTTCATCAGTCCCCGGACCCGCTGCAATAATGTTGGGATCGAGAAGGGTTTTGCCAGGTAGTCGACGCCCTTGAGCAACTGTTCACAGCGGATCAGTTGCTCCTCGTAGCCGCTCATCAACAGCACTTCAGTCTGTGGTGCCAGAGCGAGAAAGGTTCGCGCCAGCTCGTGCCCGCTGATGTTCGGCATAACGATATCGGCAAGCAGCAAGTCGATGGCCTCTCTTCCATTCTGCTGAACCCCCAATGCTTCCCCCGCGTTTGAGGCGAGCATTACGTTATATCCCGCCGACTCCAGCGCTTCCGCCACGGCGTTGCGCACGAAAGGCTCATCTTCCACGAGGAGTATCGTATGCGTCGTCCCCCATTCGCGTCCGGTGGAAGCAGAAACGGCCTCCGCGACTGAGGTGAGTACGGGTGCGCACGGGGGGATACTCCCTATTTCGCTCATTTGATCTGCATCCTGATTTGCGGCCGGTCTCATATCCGCACGACGAAAGCAATCTCAGCAGATCAGTTGCCATTCTGTTTCCTTGTGGTGATCGAATAATCAAAGTCGTTTACGTGGCTGTGAATGATTTGTGGACGAGGACTAATCTCGCCGCAGCTGCCGTTTCGGGAACTTTCGTCAGGAATAGTTACCGATTTTGGGAAAGACACATTCCAGTCTATTGGGAGGTTTACTTTGAAGTTCTCAGGACGGTTTCGTAGGGATCGAGAATAAGTTTGCGCGTTCCAGCAGGAGCAGACAGATGAAACGAGCTTTCGGTTCCGTCGGCGAATACGCGGCCCAGCAGCACTGGAGTTCTGCCCGATGACACCGCGTAGATCGGAACGGAAGTGACGAGGTTGGCTTCCGCGTCTTCCTGACGTATGACGCCGGTCACGCTCAGGCCTCCTGCTTTTTCTGCGAATTTCACGCCACGCAGGGATAGTTTCGGGATGGACGTGCCATTTACCCAGCCATCGAGAAACCAATCGAGGGATGACTTACCTTCATAGCGCAGCGAGGGCGGTAGGTCTTCGGCAAAAATATCGAGAATTTCTTGGGTGCTCACCGCTTTGCCTTCGTACCGTTCGCGAAGTTTGCGGAGAGCTCGAACGAACGGTTCTCCAGTACCTTGGTGCGTATCGGTTTGTGACCCATCATCAAGCATAGTGCGCAGCATGTGGAACAACCACGTACCTCGGCCGTAGCTGATGGCCTCATACCCTTCGGGAAAATGGGAAGACAGCAGGCGCGTCCCCAACGTTACCGGTCCGGCATCCTTGGGAGTGTTGCCATTGCGATCCTTGTCGATCAAGTCCTCACGATACTTTTCCAGGATTTGATGGAACCCCTGAGGATTTCTTTCCTGCAGCATCATCAATGAAGAGTAGTTCGCCAGTCCCTCGGAAAACCACTGGTCGCGGTAACCCTGCCATACGATCAGGTCTCCCCAGTATTGATGAGCGGCTTCGTGTGCCGGCACTTGCTGGTCGATCAGTTGCAGCGAAGGAGTGATGTGAATTTCGCGGCGTTCGTCGGGGGTCAGAAACACGTAAGAAGAGAGAAAGACTAGGCTGGGCCAGCCTTGACTCTCGCGTCCGGGCATTTGGGTGAATGCGAGCTTGCTGTAGGGGAACGGGCCGAAGTGCTCCGCGTAGTAGCGAACGGCTTGGGCGGCGTGCTCGCAAACCAGCATCGCGTTTTGGGCCGGGGATGGGGGCACAATCATAATCGGCGGCGGAACGGGCATTTTGCGGTGTGCAGGACCGGGTAAGGGTTCATCCCTTGGCGCAGGAGGGGAAGGAAAATCCTTCTCCACGCCGGCGGTGGCGTAGGTTTCCACTTCAATATCGCCCACCTGCACCGCGGCGCGAACATACTGGCCGAGATCGAAGCCCGCGACTGGAAGCGGACGCTCCGAAACCCAGCGCCCCACCTGATCGTTATCATTCTCTGTTGCCTTATGGGGCGAGGCAGGAGATGGCGGCACTGGCACGGATTTGCCGGTCGCGACCAGAGTCCAACCCGGGGGATAGTGAAATGTGAGATCGTAATTGGACATGCCCATACCGCGGTTCGGGTACCAGGTGCCGCGCGCGCCGACGTAGAGCAATCCTTTCGCAGCCTCAGCCAATACATCTCCGCCATAAATAAAGTGAAGGGTAATGTTTTGCCCCTTTTGCAGCGCCTCGGGCAGAATTACCGCCACCATGTCATTGCCGCTGCGGGCCAGATGCGTGCCTTCCGCCGCGGGATTGTGAATGAATTCGATAGGACGCCCGTTGGCTTCCACGGTCCGAATTTTCAGGAAACGTGAAAGTTCGAACACCAGAAAACGCGAGCCTCCGTGCCGCACTTCGAGATCCAGCGTCACGTCGGCATCCAATTCTTTGGGCGGCTTTACGTGTGCGTCGATAACGTAGGACCGGGGAAAAACAGGGTCCGCCCGGGATTCTGAATTCTCCGGGAGCGTCTGCGTGATGTGCTCATGGGCTCCTTTGACTTTCGCCTTCGCCACTGTGAACGAGGTCCAAACGTCATAAAACAATCCTCCATTTCCTGCGGCCTTGGCTTGTCCCGCCGCGACCTGCTCGTCGGCTAAAGAATCGAAAAACACGTCGAAGACTCCAAGAGTGTCGCCCTGCAAGTGCGCATGTAGCAGGCGATCGTCGTCCCTGGGCGAGGCGGCGGGCTTCGCAGCGCTCCCCGGCGCAACCGGCAGCATGTCACAAAAACTCGCGAGCAGGCGCATGGCGTCGACGCGGGCAAGAGCTCGCGCCGTATCGTTCCACTGGCTGATGAAAGCCGCGGCGTCATCCGGCTCTCGAAGTGAGGGCCGCAGCTCATCCGCGGTGCCGTCGTTGAATCGAATGTAGGCGCTGGAGAAGCGCTCTTCAAGGATTGCCATGCCCGTAAACAAGCTCATCGAGTCGCGCTCCACCCGATTCGGAGGAATCAGCAGTACTTCTCCATCGCCTTCGAAGAATGCTCCTGTGATCTGTCCCAGAACGTCCCGTGTAAATGCGATTGTGCCGTCATCAAAGCTGATGTGGACTGAGGGGCGGTCGATCGAACCTTCGCGCACGCGAAATACGCGGGTAGGATCGAGACCCACGTTGCTGAGTTGTAAGTAAAGGGATTCAGCCGGACCGGGAGCATGACCCTCCGCTTGCTGCGCGTCGCTACGGCTGGAACGGGCTGCGTAAGCCACTCCCGGCAGGCAAATAAGACACAGGGCCAGCGCCACGCCAAAGCTGGCTGGCGCAGACGACACTTTCGTCACGTGGGATCGCTCTCTCACCGTTGTTAGAATGCGCTTCGATGGGCGTTCGTGTCACTAGTATCGCAGCATTATGGCTGTCACTGATTGCACTGGGCGCGTCCGCCGACACGATCCACCTGAAGAATGGCCGCGCCATATATGCCGATCATGTCCGCGAAAACGGCGCGAAATACGAATATGAAATCGGCGACGATACTTATGCCATTCCCAAAAGCTCGGTGGAGCGGGTCGAGGCTGGCGGCATGCCTGTCAGCGTTTCGTCTCCGGCCTCTGCAAAAGATGCTCCGCCACTGCCTGCCTTCGTGCCCGCGGACAGCTCCGTAAGCGTTGGCGACCTGCCGAACGAGATCATCAAGGATGGCAAAGTCGACTCCGACGCCGTCGAAAAACTTGAGGGCAAAGGCAATGCACAGTTGAGCGCAACGGCAGACTTTATCGCCGGAAAGTTTGAATTCGATCACGGCAACATCGATCAGGCGCGGCGATATTTTGACAGCGCTCTGCGCTTCCAGCCGGACAACGCGACTGTCCTTATTTATTACTCATCGCTGCTGGTGCGGACCGGCAATGCGTCGCAGGCATTGTCCTATGCGCAGCGGGCTGTAAACGCCGCGCCTGAGTCTCCCGACGCTTACACGGTGCTCGGATATGCGCAGCAGGCCTGTGATCGCACCAAAGAGGCTGTCGCGTCGTGGAAGCGTTCACTCGAGTTGCGCCCGGACGCCAGAGTCGAGCAATATCTGGCGAAGGCGCAGCGCGAACAGAACACCGAAACCGATTTCAGGCAAAGCGAGAGCAGCCATTTCGTTTTGCACTATGAAGGACAGCAGACTTCCGAGGCTTTTCGCGAGCAAATTGTAGCGGCGCTCGAATCCGATTACGACGATCTGTCTCGCGATCTTGGGACTCCGCCGCGCGACAACATTCTGGTCACTCTTTACACCGGGCAGGCGTTCTTCGACGTCACGCGCGCACCTTCATGGACGGGCGCCTTGAACGACGGCAAGTTGCGGATCCCTATCAGCGGCCTGAGTTCCATGACCTCCGAGCTTTCGCGGGTGTTGAAGCATGAATTGGCGCACTCCTTTATCAATTCAATCACTGCCGGGCGCTGTCCGCATTGGCTGAATGAAGGTATTGCGCAGTTTCTTGAGCCTAAATCTCTTGGCGGCGACGGCCGCCAGTTGGCGCAGCTCTTCAAGTCGCAGCGCGAAGTTCCTCTGAACGTGCTGGAAGGCAGCTTCATGCAATTTTCCGGAACTGAGGCTTATGTGGCCTATGCGGAATCTCTGGCTGCAGTTTCCTACATTAATGACACTTACGGCATGAGTGACATTCAGCGCATTCTGCAGCGGATTGGTGAGGGAAGTTCGACCGAGGCTGCCCTGCGTGCGACCATCCACTCCGATTATGGCCAACTGGAATCCGAACTTGGCAAGTATCTGAGCGATAAGTACGGCGACTAACGGTCACAGCCGCAGTTCTGCTAGTACAATCGAATGATTCCGGGCAACGAACTGTGCGATCTCATACGGCTCGAATGATTGCAAGCTGAACTTGAATCCATGTCTCCTCTATTCAACTCCCGCGTGCGCGAGTCTGAACTCTCGCTGGAACCCATTGCCCAGGATTTCCCAAAGATCGAAGGGGCAGAGATCGCTGCCAGCACTTACGGCAAGCGAATCGCAGGCGATTTCTACGATTTTTTGCGCGTCAGTCCCGAACGAATTCTCTTCGGCCTGTTGGATGTCGCGGGGCGGCGCGAGAAAAACCAAGCAATTCTTTCCGCAGCGCAGAAAATGTTTCGCAGCATCGGAACCGAACTATTCTCGCGCCCTGACTTCAATGAAGCTGAAGCGATGACCGAAATCTGCCATCGCATGAATGTCGGGCTGATGGAGGCTGCGGGCGGAGTGATTTCGTGTCCCGGATTCATCGCTTGCTATCACGAAAAATTCGGCACCCTTTGCTACACCAATGCCGGGCACACCCCTGGATTGCTGCGTGACGACACGGGTGTTACCGAGTTGGCTTCTACCGGACTGCCCTTGGGTTTGTTTTCGCACGCAACTTGCGATGCTCCAACGGTTGGCATGGAAAAGGGAGCAGCGCTGTTGCTCGTTTCGCGGGGAGTGGTGGAAGGCAAGTGCAGGAGTGACCAGGAAGAAGACCTCGAATATGGATTGGAGCGCGTTAAAGATCACCTGCGCGGCGATTCATCAAGAAGCGCCGAGGCGGTCTGCGCTTCGGTGTTGAATGCGGTCGGCGAGTTTACTTGCGAACCGCTGGTCCCCGATGATATGACGGCGCTGGCCTTGATGCGTAACGCGTGACGCGTTGGGCTTCGCTCGACTCGCCAGCTCTCTTTCAGTGCGTTCTTCCATGCGAAGGATCCGCAGACGTGGCCGTGTTCACGTCCACGTGCAGCTGCAATGCCGCGGGAACGCCCGGCGGGTAGCAGTTTCCATCGCGGCTGTAATTCGAACAATGTCCCGCAACGTCCCTGCGCTGCGGCGATTGCGCAAACTGCCAGACCTCAGCGAAACCGACTCCGCTTTCGGCGGGGCTTGGCGGATGATTCGGAAAGGCGCAGCCGGGCGCGGGCGGACAGGCGTCGTCAATCGCCCAATACACGATTTTTCTTGTGCCCGCGTCTTGACGAATATCTTCTGCCGTGATGATGTCGTCATCGTCTTTATTCGGGATTCCCGAACAATAGATGCCGGCGCGGAATCCCGCACCAGTAACGCCATCAACCCACGCGTAGATGTAGGCTTTCTGCTCGGGCAACATCCGCCCGCCTTGTTCTTGATCAAGAAAGATCACGGTCTGTGAGGGGAATCCTTCGCGCCGCGCGGCCCTTACAGCTTGCTTCGCGTCGGATTGCCCAAGGCGGGTAGCGTTAGTAACCGACTTCAGTTCTGCGTAGAGGCGGCCGTTGAAGAGAACGAGAAACCCAAAGCCCGCCGATTCGACTGCGGCGCGATGTCCGGTCCAGGAGTTCGCTCTCTCGCCGGGAGGGTTATTTAGCCAGTAACTGGCGTAAGAAAAAGTATGGTGGAGGGCTGCAAGATTGGCGTTGCCGGGATAATCATTTCGATCGAAGCCCAGATAGAAAGTCTGGGCATGCAACGGCACGCAGGACAAACTAAGCAATAGGAACCGGACGAACCTCATCCAGAGATTTTAATTGCCCCTCGGTAACTTCTCCGCGGCGCTTCCAGAAATAGAGTGCAGCGGCGCCGATCGTCAGCACCAGCCCGCATCCAAATTCGGTGGTGATGTAAAGCGCTTTGCCGGATGACGCGGTCATGCGGTCAAAGATGGCCTGAATAAAGAGGTTGTGGCTGGCGTGCAGGATTGCCGCCGGCCACAAACTTCCAGACTTGAGGCGCAACCAGCCCAGGATATAGGCATCCGCGATGACCATCAGAGTAAAGCATGTGAGAGCAAATGCCGGTCGCGTGCCTGCATTGTAGTCGGCAAACAGCAGAGCGGGATAGTGCCAGGCGGCCCAGATGCATCCGCTTACCAGGCAGCCCAATGTGAACCCGAATTGCTGCACCAGCCGCGGAAGCAGAAATCCGCGCCAGCCAATTTCTTCCCCCAGCGCCCGTGCCGTGCTGCTGATCACGCCCAGTACCGCATACAACGGGATCGCGAGAAGGAGCGCAGCCGCTCGCGGCGAGTTGGAAAATCCGAAAGCTTTTCCCATCGGTTCGGCAAATCTCGAGAAATCGAACGAACCGGAAATACCGAGCCAGGTCGCGATATATACCGGCAACGCGTACAGGATCGGAATGACGTACGCCCACGCCTCATACCGCGCCGGACGCCAATTCCAGCCCAGCGTAGCCAAGTCGATCTTCAACAGAGCGCAGGTCGCAAACGCCGCAAACGCCGGACACCACATCAACATCGAGACCGCTAATCCGTTCCCGACGGCGAGGTGCCCGCTGTGAATGACAAGGAAATAGGGCAGGCCGGAAAAAGCGAAGACGAGGAACAAAAAAAGGATGATTTGTTTCGCGAGTGTCCGCATGTCGCGGCCATATTAACATCGCTGATCAACCAGCACCTATATGATCGATCGCTGCCACTCTGGGGCCTTGCTTAGCCACCGATGTGCACCATCGTTCTTGACGCGGGAACAAAATCCGGTTCGCCAATGTGGTGCCGCTCTTCTTTTCTCTCGATGACATCGTGGATAAAGTTGGCTAACTCCGCATCGCTTGCTCCGCGCTGCATCTGCGCGTGCAGATCGTGATCCCACACGGAAAACAAACAGGTGCGGATTTTGCCGTCGCTGGTGATGCGGATGCGGCTGCAATGGCCGCAGAATGGGTGCGATACGGGGGCGATGACGCCGATTTCGCCTACGCCGTCGTCGAAGCGGTAACGGCGCGCGGTTTCCGAGCGCGCGTGCGGGATTTCTACCAGCGGGCGGTATTCGGCCATGCGGGCCAGGATTTCCTCCAGCGTGACCACCACCGAAGGAGACCACGTGCGGTCTTCCTCCAGCGGCATGAATTCGATGAAGCGCACCGTCACGCCTTCTTCGCGCGCGAACATACCGAACGGAATGATTTGATCTTCGTTGAAGCCGCGCATGAGCACGCAATTCACTTTCAGCGGCCACAGTCCGGCGCGTCGGGCGGCGCGAATGCCGGCAAGCACGTGATCGTATCCGCCGGGCACACGCGTGATGCGGGTGAAGCGGTCGGGATCGACTGCGTCCATGGAGACAGTGACGCGTGTAAGGCCAGCTTGCTTCAGCGGCTGCGCGACTTCAGCCAGCAGGTGGCCGTTCGTAGTGAGGGCGATATCGAGCGGATCGGCCCCATTGCCGTTGGGGCGGCGGAGTTGCGAGAGTTGGCTGACGAACTCGACCACGCCTTTGCGCAACAATGGCTCGCCACCCGTGAGGCGGATCTTCGTAATGCCCATGCCTACGAGCACGCGCGCCATACGGAGATAGTCATCGAATGGCAGGTCCCCGTAAAGAGCGCCTTCATTGCCCGTGCGGCAATAGATGCACTTGTAGTTGCAGCGATCCGTGATGGAAATTCTCAGGTCGGTGATCGTGCGCCCGAATTTGTCGCGAAGGACAGCCATTAGCGATGAGCTTGTCGAGATTGCACCGGAAATCAGCATGAACCGAACTGGCCAAATGCCAAGTGCCAAATGCGTCCAGAGAGCGGCGGCTTCAAGATTATAGGACGCTCCGAGTGAAATAGAAGATTTACGGTTTCGCAGTTCCCACAACTTTTTCGATCGCCGCCTCGGCCATTGGCGCCATGACTTTGAATCCCGCCGCGTTCGGATGCAGGCCGTCGTCGGCCAGGTCTTTCTTCATGAGCCCGTGTTCGTCGACCATGGCGCTGAAGTAGTCGAGATAGAGGCAGTCGTTTGCCGCGGACGAGCAATAGCTTTTAAGCCAGGTGTTAAGCTCGAGAATTTTTTCGGGTGAGCGCTGCGCGAAAAAGTCCTTGGATCTTTCCGTGTAGTTGTGAACCGGAAGCACCGAGGCATAGATCACTTTGATCTCATGCGCGCGCGCCAATTCGGCGAAGGAAGCGTAGTCGGCCTCTATGTCTTCCAGCCGCATCGGACCGGTGTTTCCGGCAATGTCGTTGGTGCCGGCAAGAATCAGAACAGCTTTGGGATGGAGATCGATCACATCCTGGCGGAAGCGAACGAGCATTTGCGGCGTGGTCTGGCCCCCGATGCCACGATTGATGTAAGGTTTGCCGGGGAAATATTCGTCGAGATGCCAGATGTCTGTAATGGAGTCGCCGAAGAAGACGACGCGATTCTCGCCCGGAGCGGCTGGTTGGAGCGCCGCGTTGGCGTCGCGATAGCGGCCAAGCTGGCCGAAATCGTCGAAAAAAACGGCGATGCGGCGAGCGCGATATTGATCGAGCCCGGCGAAGCCGGTGGAGGGAATCGGCGGTTGCACCGGCACCGGGGACTGCGTGGATTGCTGCGCGGCGCTGCAAACGGCAAGAGAGAAAACGAGCGCAAGTACCCGCAAGCCGCGTGATGACCTCATGCAATTGCGCTTAAGTCTAACAATCGGGTTGACCATAGCAACGCCATTATTGTTGGCTCGCAAGCGCATGTGCAATAGCCTTCTCCACCAGCGGAGCCATGATCTTATATCCGGCAGCATTCGGATGCAGCCCGTCGTCAGAAAGAGCGCGCTGCATCATGCCGTTGTCGTCGACGAGAGCTGAAAAATAATCGAGATAAACCAGTCCGTGCAACGCGCAGTAGTCCTTGAGCCAGCGATTCAGCTCCAGAATTCGTTCGCGCGGGCGCAGAGCGAACGATTCCTTCGAGTCCTCGGTGTAGTTGTACACCGGAAGCAGCGACGAAAAAACAACTCGCATGTGGTGCATGCGCCCCAACTCCGCCATGGATGCGTAATTTGCCTCGATATCCTCGTCGCGCTCGCGGCCTGTGACACCGGCCACATCGTTGGTTCCGGCCAGCACAACCAGCACCCTGGGTTGCAGATCGATCACATCCTGCCGAAAGCGCACCAGCATTTGCGGTGTAGTCTGCCCGTCGATGCCGCGGTTGATGTAGGGCTTGCCGGGAAAATAATCCGCCAGCTTCCAGTAGTCGGTGATGGAATCGCCAATGAACACCACGCGGTCCTCACTTGCGGCAGGCGCAGGAATTCCAGCATTAGCCTCGCGATAACGCTTCAATTCGCCGAAATCGTCGGTGTATATCGCAACGCGAGAAGCGCGGTACTGGTTGAGGCCGGGGAATCCAGTGGTGGGGATGGAAGGCGTGCCTGGTTCCTGAGCGAAACTCGATAGTGCGACCAGAAGTAGTACGAGCAGACCCGAAAGCCGAACCATTTTGCTTCCTAGGATGATTGTAGTCTACATCCCGTCGTAATTCGGCCCGCCGCCACCCTCCGGCGGAACCCACGTGATGATCTGATAAGGATCGGCAATATCGCAGGTTTTGCAGTGGACACAGTTGGAAGGGTTCAGGCTGATGCGCTTGCCGTTGGGCTGGGTCGCATCGTCCATCATTTCGTAAACATTCGCCGGACAGAAATTCTGGCAGGGGCTGCCGAATTCCTTTATGCAGCTCGAGTTGCAGATGTTCGTGTCGTGAATGACAAGGTGGGAAGGCTGATCTTCTTCGTGCTTTGTGCCGGAGTGATAGAGGTCGGTGAGCTTGTCGAAGGTGAGCTTGCCATCGCCCTTTGCCGGACCGAGCAGATGCGCCTCCGCTCCGCCATCCGCGGGCAGTTCCGCCAGCTTGCGCATGTGCTCGTATCCCGCTTTTGCGGGATAGCGGTTGCGCACGCCACGGCCGCCGGTGATCATTTGCAGGCCGGTGTGGAACATGCCGGCGTAGAATCCATGCTCGAAGCCCTGGTGCATGTTGCGAACTTTCCAGAGTTCGTCCTTGATCCAGCTCGATTCGACTCTCTTCTGATAGGAACTCAGCACCATTGCCGATGAATCGTCTTTCGTCAGCGCCTCGAATGCGGTTTCGGCGGCGAGCATGCCGCTCTTGATCGCTAGATGAATTCCCTTCAGCCGCGCGGAGTTCAGGAAGCCGGCGGAGTCGCCTAGGATCATCCATCCGTTGCCCGCAACCGGCGGAATCGCCCACCAGCCGCCGTACGGCAGGGACTTCGCTCCGTAGCGAATCATCTTGCCGCCTTCGAGCAGCTTCGCCACAAATGGATGCTGTTTGAAATCCTGCAGCACGCGTTGCGGGTCAAGGCGCGGGTCAGGATAGTCGAGCCCCGTGACGAATCCCAGCGAGACGATATTGTCTTTACCCCCGTATATCCAGGCCCCGCCGTACTCCTTTGTTGTTAACGGCCACCCGAGCGTGTAGATGACTTCGCCGGGAGCGATCCGGCCTGCGGGGACTTCCCAGAGTTCCTTCACGCCGACACCGTAGGTTTGCGGATTCGCATCGCGGGCGAGATCAAATTTCGAGACAAGTTCTTTGGTTAACGATCCGCGCGGGCCTTCGGCGAGAATGACGACTTTGGCTTGCAGATCGTATCCAGGTTCGAAGTTTGATTTCTGATGGCCTTCTTTATCCACGCCCTTATCGTCGGTGCGAACGCCAGTAACGCGTTCGCCGTCGTACAGCAATTCGGAGCCGGCGAATCCGGTGAAGATGGTGATACCGGTTTCTTCCACCTTACTGCCCAACCACTTCACCAAGCGATTCAGCGAGATGACGTAGTTGCCGTGGTCGCGCAGCGGCGGCGGCGTGATGGGAAGTTTGAACTTGCTTTTCTGCGTCAGAAAGTAAACGGCTTCCTTCGTGACTTTCGCATCGAGTGGCGCTTCGTTCTCAAATCCTGGTAGCAGTTCGCGCATGGACCGCGGATCGAGCAGTGCCCCGGACAGGCAATGCTGGCCGATCTCGCGGGCTTTCTCCAGAACGTAGATGTTTTCTTTGCTGAACTGAGATTCCGGATGGGCGGAGTTATGTGCATCAATGAGTTGCGAGAGGCGCAGGGCGCACGCCATTCCTGCCGGCCCTCCGCCAACGATAACGATGTCGGCGGGCATTTGCGGGCGCTCGATGCCTTCGACGGATTTGCGAAAAACTAGCATAGAAGGTAGCCGCCGGTTCAGGCGGATGAACGCAGATTCCGACTGGCTATGATAAACGTTTCAGGAGATTTCAGCGAAGGGAGGTCGGGTAGCGCCGGCGGACGATCAATGAAAAACTGCTAAACAGATTTCCTCCTATGCATTTCGTTGTCCCCGTCGAGCGCCACGTCCATCAATCTTCCCCTGTTAACTCTTCGCTCAATTGTCTATGAACCCCATCCGAGCTATCCTGCCTCTTCTGAATTTTTTCGCCCAGACATGGCAAACCTTTTCGAGTTGCCCCGTTACATCGCGGTCGAAGGACCGATTCGAGTTGGCAAAAGCACTCTAGCCCGCATCCTGGCCGATCGCCTGAATGCCCAGCGGGTCATGGAGCCTGAGTCGAACCCCTTTCTAGCCGCATTCTACGAAGGCGAGCGCGGAGCCGCGTTCCAGGCCCAGTTCGCCTTCCTGGTTCAGCGCTTCGAACAGTTACAGGCCCTCGACATGGGTTCCGGATCTCAGAAAACCGTCGTCGCCGACTACATCTTCGAAAAAGACAAGCTGTTCGCCTGCCTCAACCTCACCGATCAGGAACTCGACACCTACAACCGTTATTACAACTATTTTCGCGAGCAGTTGCCCACGCCGGACCTCGTAATCTACCTGCAGGCCACACCAGAAGTGCTAAAGAAGCGCCTGAAAAAGAAGAACGCTCCCGGCGAGCGCGCAGTTAGCGACGAGTACCTGGAGGAGGTAGTGAAAGCCTACGAACACTTCTTTTTCCACTACACCTCGTCCGACCTGCTGATCGTGAACACCTCCGACATCGACTTCGTAGATCGCAACGAAGACCTGCAAGAACTGTTACGCAAGGTTTCCGAGCCCATCAAAGGAACACAATATTTCCTGCCGCTAGGCGGGCAAGAAGCCATAGGAGCCTGAAAAGCACGCCCAATTATTCCCCTGTGCGCTCTGTGTTTTCGTTTTTTCTGACTCTCACACCCGAACCGAAAACCCAAACCATCAACGCTTACTCCGCGCAGATTCCAAGGCTGTACTACCAGTCGTCCGTTCTCAACGCGCCATTTCACCTGATCTCTAGGGTGCAGCGTACGACGTTCGCGAAACCCAGCCGGAATCGTGACGCGTCCCTTAGCGCCGATCCTAACGTGATGAATCTGGAGCCTTTTCTTGCTCATAAATCCAAGATCGACATCCACGCGCCTTGAGATTAGAATATGCGTAGCATCCACGACGATGCTGCACAGGCTCTATCCGGCCAGCCGGAGGGGCACTGGAGGACAACATGAGCATCACCCCCATCGGCGGTCGAATCCTCGACGAAGGTCGCCGCAAGGTCACCACCTCTTCTCTCCGCGAACAAAAGCTCCATCACGAACTCATTACCTGCCTAACCGCCTACGACTACGCCACTGGACGTCTGCTCGACGAAGCCGGCATCGAAATGATCCTGGTCGGCGATTCCCTAGCGCAGGCCATGCTGGGTTACGAAAACACGCTCTCCGTCACGGTCGACGAAATGCTGCACCACGTAAAAGCCGTGCGCCGAGGCGTGCAGACCGCCCTGCTCCTCGCCGACATGCCCTACGGCTCCTATCACGTCGACGCTCACGAAGCCCTCCGCAACGCCACCCGCTTCGTAAAAGAAGGCGGCGCCGAAGTAGTAAAAATCGAAGGCGGCGAAAAACGCGCCGACTTAATCCGCCGCATCGTGGACGCCGAAATCCCCGTAGCCGGCCACATCGGCCTGACGCCCCAATCGGTAAACGTAATGGGCGGCTACAAAGTGCAAGGCAAAAATCTCAGCGGCGTCGAACAACTCATGCGCGACGCCGTAGCCCTCGACCGCGCCGGCGTAGCATGCCTCTATCTGGAAGGCATCCCCCGCGAAGTAGCCGCCATGATCACCGCCGAAGTAAGCACGCCAACCATCGGTATCGGCGCCGGCCCTGAATGCGACGGCCAGGTGCTGGTTTTCCATGACATCATGCACTTGACCTTCGGCCCTCCGGCAAAATTCGTCCGCCGCTACGCCGACGCCGCCGCCCTGATCAAAGAAGCAGCCCAGGCCTTCCGCTCCGATGTGAAGTCTGGACAGTACCCGTCCGATGAGGAGTCGTATCATCTGCCGAAGGAGACCAAGGCCTCGCTCGATACAGTGCTGGCCCGCAAGAAAATGATGGCGCGATAAATGATATTGCGATAAAGCTCAAGGTTCAGGCCCGATCGAGGGGGATTCAAATCATGGCGTCATCTTGAACCTCCGCGTTTTCTCCAGCGGAGCGAGAGATCTCCCCCGGCAAGCGCGTTCGGGATCAAGCGAACCGTTGACCCCGTTCGCAAAGATCACCGATGGTGCTACGCTATCTGCAAGGAGGCTCTATGTTGCTCCCAGCAATATTCCTTCCCATCTTCGGCTTCGGCTTCGTCATGTACTTTCTCCCCTCAATCATCGCCTTCGCGCGCAGCAAGCGCGACACCCTGCCAATTCTTCTGCTCAACTTTTTTCTCGGATGGACGATGATCGGCTGGGCCGTGGCTCTGGTCTGGGCGTTGAAAACGGACATTCCGATGGTGGTGCGGTGAAGTTTCTCGCAGTGAGGTCGGCGTCAACGGGTGTTTGCATTCTTCTCCTTCTCGCGGCCGGCGGATCCGCTGCCTGCTCAAAGCAAAAACCCCAGCCCGCGCCAGACGCAGCGACTCTTCTGCAAGCCGTCGCTCCCGCCGATCCCGCAAAACTCCCGTCGCTTGATTCAAAAAAGCACTGGAGCAATCCCTATCTGATAATCCGTCCGCAAGCCGTAGGCCTGCTAACCGACACCACCGCCAACGAAGAACAACTTCTCAAACCGGAAGAAGTTCTCAACGCGCTGGCGCAACTGCCGAAAACCGCCTGGCCCTACGGCCGCGCTGTGGCCGTTCTGGTTGACGACAAACCCGCGGCCTCAGAACAAGACAAAATCTCTCTCCGCCGAAACCGCGGCATCGTAGCCGGCGAACTAGAGAGCGCGCAAGTCATAATCAACTGGGTCCCCACCTCCTGAACTCTCGACGCAATGAAAATCTGCCAGACCATTGAAGAAATGCGCGCCGCATGCCGCATCGCTCGCAGCGGCAGAAAACGCTTAGGATTTGTGCCCACCATGGGCGCCTTGCACGAAGGCCACTTGTCCTTGGTTCGAGCTGCGAAAGCAAATTGCGAGGTCGTAGCCGCATCCATCTTCTTAAACCCCACCCAATTCGCGCCAACGGAAGATCTGGCAAAGTATCCACGCAACTTCGAACGTGACTGCGAACTGCTCGAAAAAGAAGGTATCGCGCTCCTTTTCTCGCCATCAGCCAACGAAATGTACCCCGCTGGCGCGGTGAGCTGGGTAACCGTCGAGGGCCTCAGCGAAAAACTAGACGGCAAATCCCGCCCCGGCCACTTTCGCGGCGTCACCACCGTCGTGGCAAAACTCTTTAACATCGTAGAACCTGCCGCCGCCTTCTTCGGCCAAAAGGACGCCGCGCAGCTCGCCATCATCAGAAAGATGGTCCGCGACCTGAATTTTCCCGTGGAAATCATCGCCTGCCCAATCGTCCGCGAGAAAGATGGCCTCGCCATGAGCTCGCGCAACGCCTACCTCAGCGCCGAGCAACGAGCACACGCAACGGTGCTGTGCCGTTCCCTCATGCGCGTCCGCCAATTGTGGGAAAACGGCGAAACCGCGCCGCAGAAATTGCTGGCCGCGGGCCGCGAAGAATTGGAAAAGGAAAAATCCGTCCGCCTCGACTACTTCGAAATCGTCGACCCCGACAATCTCGATCCCTTGCAGAAATCCGAAAAAGGTGCGCTGGTAGCTATCGCAGCATGGACAGGAACCACCCGCCTCATCGACAACGTCCTGCTCTAACAGCCCGCGGAAAAATTTGGCTTTGAAAGGGCGCGGCTTGAGCCGCGCCGCTAAGCTAGAAATGTCGAAATAAAACTACCGAGTCGAAGGCGTTGTATCGATCGGAGTAACCTTGGCAGCCGTCGCCTCAGAAGAAATCCGCTGCCTCACAATATTTTCAATATTTGACCACAACCGCGGATCGCACTCGCTCTGCATGTGGCCGGGAGTGATAATCCGGTCCCACCACGAAGCTTCCGGACACTGCACCGGATTCTTCTTGTAATCGACTAAATAGTTCCCCAGAATCTCAGTCTTTGCCGGATCCGCCGCCGTAATCACCCGCCGGCCATGCACAAAGCCCTGGGTCTGATAGAAGTTCACCGCTTCCTCAACATTGTCCGGGATCACAGAATCGTTCTGCCACAATTTGGCGACACTGTCCACCTGCACCGTCAACGCAACGGGAATGCCTCGCTGCCGCAGGTCGCGCGCCAACAGCACAGCCGAAGCCGCTCCCCAGCTATGCCCAAAAAGAATGATGCGCGCACGCGCCTTTTCTTCTGCGCTAAGAACCCCATCATGATCAACATCCAACAAATGCATGATAAGTTGGTAAGCCTGTTTGCGCCGCCGGTTCTCGAAAACCCGAACGAAAGTCCCCTGCGGACTATTCCGGCGAATCCGCTGCGCAAGTAGCACCGGGCCATGATGTTGATTGTTGGAGTTCACGAACCCTCCGACAAATCCAATCACAATATTGGAAGGAGCCGAATTCACTATCGGGCTGGCAACCGCCGCATTGCCGGCACGAGCCATGCAAGGAAATAAGATCGCGGCCGCGGCCAGTCCAACAAATAAACCGCGAAATTGCATCGACCGACGCAATGGACGAGGCTCCTGTCTTCTTTCCTACTGAGATGACCTGCCTGCGGGGAGGGATGCGACAAAAAATCGACGAACAGCTGTGCCTTTTTTTGACCGACCCGCCCATCAACCTAAATCGGCAGATCTGTCAAAGGCTTTACCGTCGGCCCTTTTCGCCCATTTTGAGCCGGGAGATAGTTTACCTCACCTGTCAATAGAACCCGCCGCAAAAAAGGCATTTCAGGAAAATATCTCTCATAGTTCTTGATGCGCCTCTCGAGCTTTGTCCACCCCGTGCCCCTCTGTGCACCCGTGTTTATCCGTCAGATTCTCATTTTCCACTAGCGAGGAGGCCTTCACTTGCGATCTCCGCGCCCTACCCTGGAAACAAATGCATTGCTCCTTAGAAAATATCGCAAGGGACGCTCCGCCGCCTTGCTGATGCCAATGCGCCGACTAACTTCAATATCCTTCGCACCGAAAACCGTCTTGCCCAATCCACAATGCGGAAGCAGGAGAAGTCAAATCGCAACCGTTATCCCTCGCCCGCGTGATACTAAAAGCCTGCGCCAGCTTCCCCGGACCGCTCGTGAGCTTCACTAAATCACCGGCCCGATGCAGCGCAACATTCCGCGCTCGGGACATTTCGTCGATCCCCAACAACGGCTCGAGCGCCCGGAATAGCACCGACCCCGCTTTTCCCTCACGTTCGCACGAAACATTCAAACAATAATGATTGCCGTAAATGAAATACACATACGCATAACCCGGCGGCCCAAACAGCACCGATGTCCGAGCAGTGTTCCCCGCCGCAGCATGAGCCGCCGGATCATTCACTCCCAGATACGCTTCCACTTCCACGATCCGCCCGGCCAGACGCTGTTTCCCCTCCTCGCGCATAAGCACTTTACCAAGGAGCTGCCGCGCCACAATGCGAGGATTGCGTCCGAAGAAAGATCGATCAAGAGCTGCAACCGAGAACGAGAGGAAGTGTGCGGAGTTTTCCATGCAGTCGCGAATCGCACGTTACTTTGTGATTTTTACACCAAGAAAACATAACAAACCGCAGGCATTCATTCACCCGTGAATTAACCAGATATTTACAGTGCCGCCACGATTCTGCAACATCATCCGCGTAGCTTGTGAATCATCAAGTTGCCCTTCTAACCGGGAGGGTTCAAGGACGGCTTCGGGGGCTCCGGGCTGTCCTTTTGGCTTCTACTTCAAGTAAGCCCGCACCAGCCCGATCAAATCCTCTCCCAGTTCCTCCGGCGACTCCATCTCCCGCTCCGGATTCATCATATGCAAACGAATGTGATCCTCCAGAATCTCCGCCATCAACCCATTCACTCCTCCGCGAATCGCCGCCAGCAGCATCAATATGTCGGCACATTCGTCGCCCGCCGTCAGCGCCCGCTCCACCGCTGCAAACTGTCCTCGTATCCTCTTAATTCGATACAGCAGCTTCTGCTTCTCTTTCGAAATCACTGGAATCTTGTCCTGCATTTTTTCTTCCTTTATGAACTTTTTATTTGCTAATACCATACTGGGGTATGCTATAAGAACAGAGGAGGAAAATCCACAGAAAGGAGGAAGAGAAAATGGCCTGCATCGCTTTGTTCGCAAATCCGCTGGCGATGACGACGACGCAGTTCACGCGCGACATCTGTCACGAGGAATTCCCTCGCTGGCAACCGGAACTCAATCTCGAGTCCCGGCCTCTGCGCATGAACTGGGTCGTGGTCGTCGACAAAAAAGGCAGCCGCCGTCTTCGCATGAATTGGGCGGCCGATAAAGACTAGACACAAGCCCGCGCCTGTAACTTTCCTTTAATCAATACTGCGTAGGCTCATACTGCAAGCGGCCAGTCCCGCAAGCCTGACTGCGGGACTGGCGTTTGCCAGGCGGATTTTAATTAACTATAGTTAATTCCAAAAGTTCGCACCGCTTAAATCAGCCGGAGTGATCGAACAGCTGCCGCCATCGATATTGGGGTTCTTCAGTCGCCCAGATTGTTGCCATGAAATTGAGCTGCATTTTCAATATTCGGCCCTCCAACAGCTCGCGCAGAGCACTGACTGCATCGCGTCTCTTGGCAGCCATATCCCTCGCCATCTTCTGTGTGACTCTCTTCCTGGCTAGCGCCTCGGCCCAGCAACCCTCCGTCTCTGCGCCAGAAGCTCCTACCCCGCGCCCGAATCTCAGCGACACCGCCGATCCCTCCTCCCCCACCGATGAATCCACCGAATCGATGTTCCCCCATTTCAAGGACGCTCGCATCTGGCTCTCCGGCCAGGCCAATTTCATCTACCAAGCTCATCCGTCGTTCCCCGCCCTCTACAGCGGCGGACACAGCCTTCGTCCGGCTTTCGAATCCGCCACCTCCCGCGTAATCACGCTGTACACCGGTCTGCGCGTGAGCAATTCTCTCGAGTTCATCGCCGACGCAGAAGAAGCTGGCGGTCTAGCCCTCAGCTCCGGCTTCGGCCTGGCCGGCAACACCGACCTCGATATCGTCCGCAATCCTCTCCTCAGCAAGCAACCGTATCTCGCTCGCGCCATGATTCACAAAGTCTTCGCCCTGAGCAAAGACAAAGTGGAAAACGAGCGAACCTCACTTTCCCTGTTCGAAGAACTACCCGCCCGCCGTCTGGAAATCCGCTTCGGCAAATTCAGCATGCCCGACTTCCTCGACATCAACTCCGTCGGCTCCGACACTCACCTTCAATTCATCAACTGGACCACCGACAACAACGGCGCCTGGGACTACGCCGCCGACACCCGCGGCTACACCGTAGGATTTACCGCCGACTATGAAGATCACAACTGGGGATTCCGCTTCGCCGAAGGTTTGATGCCCATCGTAGCCAACGGGATTAATCTCGTCTGGCGTCCCTGGGAAGCGCACGCCGAAAACTTCGAGTATGAGTTGCGCCACGGCATGATTCCCAAGAAAGACGGCGTAATCCGCCTCTTGGCCTATACCAACTACGCCAACATGGGCATCTATCGCGACGCCATCATACAATTCCAGGAGGGCCTAACCCCAGTTCCCGACATCACCAATCATCCCTGGCACATCACCCGCAAATACGGGTTCGGCGTCAACCTCGAACAAAATCTCACCCAACATCTAACCGCCTTCGCCCGCTTCGGCTGGGATAACGGCAAAACCGAATCCTTCGCCTACACCGAAGTCGACCAGACGTTCGCCGAAGGTGTAGGCGTCCATGGCGCGTGGTGGCATCGCAAACAAGACCGCGCCGGCATCGCCTTCGTTTCCAATGCCATCTGCAAATATCACCAAACCTATCTAGCCGACGGCGGCTACGGATTCCTGCTCGGCGATGGCGGACTGAATTACGGCCGCGAAAAAATCGTGGAATCCTATTACACCGCCCACGTCTGGCGCGGCCTCTACCTCGCCCCCGGCCTGCAGCACCTCAACAACCCCGGCTACAACCGCGACCGTGGCCCAGTCCTGGTCCCAAGCTTCCGCGCCCACGTGGAATTCTGAAAAGATCAGAATCGGCTGATTCTCACTACCAATACCGATCCAGCAACTCTGAACGGCTCATTCGACCAGCCGCACACCCTTCCAAAACGCAACATATCCGGTAATCTGCTTAGCCGCCGGCTTAGGCTCGGGATAGTACCAAGCCGCCCCAGCATTCCGTTTACCGTTCACTTCCACATCGTAGTAACTAGCCGTCCCCTTCCATGGACACACCGAGCGCGCATCGCTAGGCTTGAAATATTCTTTATGAACCGCCTCAGGAGGAAAATACTGATTCCCTTCCACCTCAATTGTCTTGTCGCTCTCAGCGAGCACCGCGCCTTCCCACATTGCTTTTGCCATAATGCCCATTTAGATTCCTAACAGCCGCATCCGTTTCAGAAACCGCTATGCATAAAGTCGCTACAACCCTGACTTTTAACGGCCACTCGATGGTAGGCTCGCTCGAACGCGTCCTGGTCTGCTCCCCACGCACCGCGGGATGGAATCGCCCGGAGTATGCTGCCCGCTGGCGCGATCTAGGCTTCCACCGCGCCCCCAACTTCGAAAGCGCACAAGCTCAGCATGACGCCCTGTGCCACGAACTCTCATCTGCAGGCGCAGAAATAATCGAACTCGCTCCCTCGCCCGAACTTTCACTCGACGCTGTATATACTCACGACGCTTCTCTGCCTACCGATTTCGGCCTCATAGCCATGCGTCCCGGCAAAGCCAACAGGATCACAGAAGGGCGACACCATACTTTCTTCTGCCAGCGCCTCGCCGTACGGATACTGGCAAAAATCGTCGCTCCCGGCACCACTGAAGCCGGAGATATGCTCTGGCTCGATCAGAGAACTCTTTTGATCGGCCACGGCTTCCGCACCAACGCCGACGGCATCCAGCAAATGCGCGATCTTCTCGCACCGCACGAAATCGACGTCATCTCAGCCCCGCTGCCCCACGGCCCCGGTCCATCCGCCTGCCTGCATCTAATGTCACTAATCAGCCTGCTGGACGAACACACCGCCCTAGTCGATCTCCCCTGGCTAGCAGTAGAAACAGTAGAACTGCTCAAATCCCGGAACTTCACTTTCATCGAAATCGAGTATTCCGAGCGCGACACCCTGTCCTGCAACGTCCTTGCTCTAGGCAACAATCGTCTGCTAGCCATTGAAGAAAACAAAAACACCAACGCCCGCCTCCGCCAAGCCGGTTTCGACGTCCGCACTTTCCCCGGCACCGAACTCTGCATCAACGGCAGCGGCGGCCCCACATGCTTAACCCGCCCGCTGCTGCGAACGTGAAATGGAGCGGCGGACGCCCTCGTCCGCCGAACCCAGCCAGGAGCACAGAGAAAGCGGACCAGTTGAACATCCACCTGATCGACGGCACCTACGAACTCTTCCGCCACTACTACGCCCTTCCCTCCACAAAAAACGACCAAGGCCAGGAAATCGCCGCCGTCCGCGGAGTCCTCAACTCGGTTCTCTCCATGCTAGAATCCGGCGCCACGCACCTGGGCGTAGCCACCGACCACGTAGTCGAATCCTTCCGCAATAATCTCTACCCCGGCTATAAAACCGCCGAAGGCGTCCCACCAGAATTGCTAGACCAATTTCCAATCCTCGAAGAAGCTCTGCAAGCCATGGGAGTGCAAGTCTGGCCGATGACAGAATTCGAAGCCGATGACGCCCTGGCCTCCGCCGCAACCAAAGCCGCACAAGACAACCAGGTCACACAAGTAATCATCTGCACGCCAGATAAAGACCTAGCCCAATGCGTACATGGCACCCGCGTAGTCCAACTAGACCGCCGCCAGAATCTCCTCCGCGATGAATCCGGAGTGATCGCCAAATTCGGCGTACCTCCAGTCTCAATCCCCGATTACCTCGCGCTAGTCGGCGACTCCGCCGATGGCTACCCCGGCGTCCCAGGCTGGGGCGCCAAAGCCGCAAGCACAGTTCTGGCCCACTACCAGCACCTGGAAAACATCCCCCAAAACCCGCAACAGTGGCCAGCTAGCTTTCGCCGAGCCAAGACTTTAGCCCAGTCTTTGTTCACCTCATGGAGTGACGCCCTGCTCTTCCGCACCCTGGCCACCCTCCGCCTGGATGTCCCAGTCTTCGCAACAATCGATGATCTCCGTTGGCAAGGATCGCATCCAGCATTCGAAGCACTATGCCGAAAGCTACTAAAGTCCTCCACCCTATTCGACCGGGCAAAGAAAATTCAAACTAGTTAAATCTCATTGGCTGCCCCACATCTCGCATCTTTTGCGAGATGTGGGAGCTTCTACCCCAAACAACGAGCCCAACCCGCTTCTCACACAAACCGCCTGCTAAAATAAACAGGCATGCTTCTTCCCTTCGTCCGCGAACTCTTCACGGACGTAGAACATCTACCAGCCTTCACACGCGCATCCTCCCACCTAAAGGAAGGCGCGGGGCGCATTAGTGTCTCCGGCCTCACCCCCACGGCAAAAGCCCTTCTGCTGGCCATGTTTCACCGCGCCGCCGGACGCTCCATCATCTTCGTAGTCAACGACAACCGCGCCGTAGAGGACCTAATCCCAGTTCTCCGTGGTTTCTCCGAACTAACCAACGCCTGTAATCCCGACTCGATAGTCTCGCTCCCCGCCCGCGACGTTCTCCCCTTCCAAAATCTCTCCCCACACCCCGAACTCCAGGAAGAGCGCGCCACCGCCCTCTGGAAAATCTCCACCGGTGCCGCGAACATAGTAGTCTCGCCCATAGCCGCTACAGCCATCCTCCTTCAATCCAGCGACTACTACTCCAGCCTGGCCCGCACCATCCGCCGAGGCGAATCCTTCGACCTGGAATCGCTGCTCGCCCATCTCAACACCGTCGGCTACAGCTCCACCGACGTAGTGGAAATGCCCGGCCAATACGCCGTCCGAGGCGGAATCCTCGACGTCTACTCGCCCGAAGCCGACCGCCCCCTGCGCATAGAATTCTTCGGCGACGAAGCTGAATCCATCCGTAAATTCGACCCCACGTCCCAGCGCTCCTCAAATCCCGTGGACGAAGCGCTCCTGCTTCCGCTAACCGAAACCCCAGTTAACGAGCATCTCCTAGGCGCAATCCACACTCGCCTAAGCGGCAAGCGCATCACCGGAAACGAAGAAGTAATCGAAGCCGCCGTGCGCGCCGGCGGCGTCAACGTCTTCCCCGGCTGGGAGTTCTACTCGCCGGTGGCTGGCGCAACCAGCACGATTTTCGACTTCATGCCAAGCGCCGTAATTCTGCTGGACGAACTCGACCAACTAACCCAAGAGTTCGACAAATTCTGGACCCGCGTCTCCGAAGCCCACGAGCGTAGCGGGGTAGGAAACCTGGTTCGTCCCGAAGATCTCTACCTAAGCCCCGACCGCTGGTGGCAAAAAGCAAAATCCCTCCCCGGCGCGGACATTGAACATCTAGGCATCACCCGCGACGCAACCGACGTTGAAAACACAATCCAATTCCTAACCCAACCCTCGCCCCGCTTCCACGGCCAGGTTCCGGCCATGCTGGAAGAAACACAAAAGATCACCAAAGAAGGCAAGCGAGTCCTGATAGCGGTCCCCAACGTAGGCGAAGTAGAGCGACTGGCCGACGTCTTCACCGAATACAACATCTCCTTCAAGCTGGGAACCCGCACCCGCGGCGGCGAAAGTTACGCCGACGAAACCAGTTACTTCGCCGGAGAGGTCTTCACCACCACGCTAGCCACCGCCTACATCCCCGACGGCGTCCTTATCCCCGAAGCCAACCTGGCCATCTTCGGCTCGCGCGATCTCTTCGACGAATCCGAAGCCGTTGGCTCGCGCCCGCAGCGCAGCAAATCCAAAGTCTCCGCCTTCCTCTCCGACTTCCGCGATCTCCAGGTAGGCGACTACGTGGTTCACGTCGAACACGGCATCGGCCAGTATCAAGGCCTGAAAGAAATCAATCATGGCGACGGCCCCGCCGAATTCATGCTGCTGGAATTCGCCGACGCTGCCCGTCTCTACGTGCCGCTAACACGTTTAGATCTCGTCCAGAAATATCGTTCCTCCGAAGGCGCAAAGCCAGTCCTGAGTCATCTAGGCACGCAAGCCTGGTCGAAGACAAAAGCCCGGGTGCGCAAGGCCATGCAAGACATGGCCGACGAACTCTTGAAACTTTACGCCGCCCGCAAAACCGCCGTAGGACACGCCTTCCCTCCCGCCAACGAATGGTTCCGCGAGTTCGAAGGCGCCTTCGAATACACGGAAACCGAAGATCAAGCGCAAGCCATCACCGACGTCATACGCGACATGGAAACTGCGCAGCCCATGGATCGCTTGCTCTGCGGCGACGTGGGCTACGGCAAAACCGAAGTCGCCATGCGCGCCGCCTTCAAAGCCGTAAGCGACAACAAACAAGTAGCCGTGCTAGCCCCAACCACAGTTCTAGCGTTCCAGCACTTCGAAACCTTCAAGCAGCGTTTCGCCCCATTCCCCGTCACCGTAGAAATGATCAGCCGCTTCCGCAGCGCCAAGCAGCAAAAAGAAATCCTGCAAAAAACCGAAGCCGGCAAAATCGACATCCTAATCGGCACCCACCGCATTCTCTCCAAAGACATAAAATTCTCCGACCTGGGCCTGCTAATCGTCGACGAGGAACAGCGCTTCGGTGTCCGCCACAAAGAACGCATCAAGCAAATGCGCAAGCAAGTCGACGTGCTAACCATGTCGGCCACGCCCATCCCGCGCACGCTGCACATGTCTTTAGTAGGCCTGCGCGACATGAGCGTAATCGAAACTCCTCCCAAAGATCGCATGGCGATCCAAACCGTAGTAGCCAGTTGGGACGAAAAATTAATCCAATCGGCAATCGAGCAGGAGCTGGAGCGTGGCGGCCAAGTTTACTTCGTCCACAACCGCGTCGACACAATCTGGGAAATCGCCGCGAAAATACAAGTGCTGGCCCCGAAAGCCCGCATCATAGTAGGCCACGGCCAAATGTCCGAAGGCGAACTCGAAAAAGTGATGCTGAAATTCATGCACCACGAAGCCGATATCCTGGTCTCAACCACAATCATCGAAAACGGCCTCGATATTCCGCTCTGCAACACGATCCTGATCAACCGCGCCGAACGCCTGGGCCTCTCCGAGCTCTACCAGCTCCGCGGACGCGTAGGCCGCTCCAACCGCCGCGCCTACGCCTACCTCATGATTCCGCCAGAAGTAGAACTAACGCCCATAGCCCGCCGCCGCCTGGCAGCGTTGAAAGAATTCTCCGACCTAGGCGCAGGCTTCAAACTAGCCGCGCTCGATCTTGAACTCCGCGGCGCGGGCAACATGCTGGGAGGCGAGCAAAGCGGACACATCGAAGCCATCGGCTTCGAACTCTACACCCAAATGCTGGAGCGCGCCGTCCGCGAAATGAAAGGCGAAGCCGCGCCAGAAGAAGCCGAAACTCAACTCAATCTTGGCCTGAACATCCGCATCCCCGCCGACTACGTCCCCGAAGAAAATCAGCGCCTGCAAATGTACAAGCGAGTAGCCAGAGTAGAAACCGAATCCCAACTCCACGACGTAACCGCCGAAATGACCGACCGCTACGGCCCACCGCCGCCGGCAGTCCGCAACCTGCTGGAGTACGCATCGCTAAAACTGCTCTGCATAAAAGTAGGCGTGAACGCCATCGAACGCAAACGCGATGTCGTCACGTTAAAGTTCCAGCAAAATGCCGCAGTCGACCCCGAGCAACTAGCCCGCTTCGTAAACGCCCAGCGCGGCGCTCACTTCACTCCCGACGGCCAACTGAAGTTTCAATTAAAAGCCACAGCAGCCGAAGAAATCCTACGCGCCTTGAGGACGATTCTGGAACAGCTCACAATCCCGGAAAAGGCTCAAGCCCTGTCATCCTGAGCGAGGATTTTGCTTCGCGACAGCGAAGCAAAACCGCAGTCGAAGGATCCCTTTGACCAATCGGCAGCGTTCTCTTGCTCATCTTACTTTGCCATTCCGACGCGCGAGCGAAGCGAGACAGGAGGAATCCGCTTTCCTAGATGCCAAGCGATGAAATGGCAAGGCAAACCACCTGTCTTGGAGCAATTCCCACAGCGTAGAGCATCTCAAGCACGAGAATCTAAGACACGTCCGGCGTTAGGGGTGCGTGAGCACGCTTAAACGCAACCACAAGCACTAATAGAAGCATGCCCAACAAAAGCATAAACGCCGAGAAAGCCTACCCCCGAAATCATCGCCGCCTCCGCGACCATCATTCTAGCCCTGCGCGCCCCATTCACCCTCGCAAGCCAACCCTGTACAATAACTCGTCAACTCATACCCAACGACGAAAGACGAACGACCCACGACGAATGCCAATGAAAGTCCGTAAAGCCGTATTCCCCGCCGCTGGCCTGGGCACCCGCTTCTTGCCCGCCACCAAAGCCCAACCCAAAGAAATGCTCCCTCTGGTCGACAAGCCCATCATCCAGTACGGAGTCGAAGAAGCCATGGCCTCCGGCTGCGACCAGATCATCATCATCACCGGCCGCGGCAAGCAAGCCATCGAAGACCACTTCGACGTCAGCTACGAACTCGAAACCATGCTAGAGCAGCGCAAGAAAACTGACCTGCTCCACATCGTCCGCTCCATCTCCGATATGATTCACGTAGCCTACGTCCGCCAGAAAGAAGCCCTAGGCCTGGGCCACGCCGTCCTCATGGCGCGCGAACTGGTAGGCAACGAACCCTTCGCCGTCCTTCTCGCCGACGACGTAATCGACGCCAACCCGCCCTGCCTAAAACAAATGGTCGATGTCTTCGACGAAACCCAATGCTCCGTCCTGGCCACGCAAATCATCGAAGGCAAAATGATCTCCTCCTACGGCGTGCTGGACGTAAAGTCCGTAGACAGCCGCTTCGGCGATCGCCTCTTCGAAATCAAAAACATGGTCGAAAAGCCGAAGGCAGAAGAAGCCCCATCAAACCTGGCCATCATAGGCCGCTACATCCTGACACCCGCAATCTTCGACTGCCTCGCAAACACCCCCACCGGCTCCGGCGGCGAACTCCAACTCACCGACGGCATGCGCATGCTCCTGCAAAAAGAAAAAATGTATGCCTACGTCTACGACGGCCGCCGCCACGACACCGGCGACAAACTGGGCTTCCTCAAAGCCACAGTAGAATTCGCCCTGAAACGCGAAGACCTCGGCGACCCATTCCGCGAATATCTAAAAGGATTGAAGCTCGAAAAATAAGGCTGCTAACTGACCACGATCGTCATCCCCGACAAACTTTAGTTTCTTGAGGAAGACTCGGCGTCCAGATACGCTTAAACGATCCCGGCTTGGATCGTAAAAACCCCGTCGCTATTTTCGACCTTGAGGAAAGAACAGACCATCGATGGGCAAGCGCATCCATCCTCGCATGCAGATCGCAGTCCCGGTGCGAATCTTCGGGACCGATAGCCGTGGCCAAATCTTTTCCGAAAAGGTAACCACGGTCACCGTCAGCCGCTCCGGCGTAGAACTAGCCGACGTGCAAGCCGAACTCAAGCTGGATGAAATCATCGGCCTAAGCTACGCGAGCAACCGCACGAACTTTCGCGTCAAGTGGGTAGGCGCGCCCAAGTCGCCCAAGGCCGGCCACGCCGGTCTGCAAAACATCGCCCCCGAAAAACCTCTCTGGGATTTCCCCCTCCCCGACGGCGCCGTCGATAATTACCAGCCGGGCATGGTCGAACTGCGCAAGCATCCCCGCTTCCGCTGTCAGAACTCAATCGAAGTGCACGTGCAAGGCGGGGCTTCTTTCTGGGGAACCGCATCGGATCTAAGCCTCGACGGATGCTACGTAGAAATGCCACTCCCACTAACCCCCGGCACAAAGCTAAAACTCTGCATCTGGCTCGGCCAAAACAAAATTGCTGCCGAAGCGAAAGTAATCCACCGAACGCCGGGCCTGGGAGTAGGAGTCAAGTTCACGCAAATCATCGAACAAGATCTCGAACAGATTCGCCGATTTCTCCAAACCCTCTCTCCCTTCGCAAAAAAAGCCACCCGCCAACCGCAAAAACTCTAGCGGGGAATTTCAGTAGTAAGCAGAAACGGGTGCCCCATCCTTGTCTCTCCGACGTTTTCCGGAGAGACAGGGTGGGGACTTTGACTTCGCAAATCAACTCCAACATCTGACTGAGGGACGACTCTGTGAGGTGCAACCCTCAGCGCCGCGACAAAAGGCCTCGGAAAAAAGCGGGCTTCAGCCCCACAGGTGCTATCCCCGCATCGACTCCTTCAACTTCTTCGACTTCTCCTCCACCCCACGCGCCAACTTCTCCTTATGCGCATTCAATTTCTTCCCAACCCCTTCATCTGCCACCCCGATAATCTGCGCCGCCAAAATCCCGGCGTTAGTAGCCCCAGGCTTCCCAATCGCCACCGTAGCCACCGGAATCCCCGCCGGCATCTGTACGGTCGCCAACAAAGAATCCAGCCCATTCAAAGAAGTCGAAGGAATCGGCACCCCAATCACCGGCAAAATAGTATGCGCCGCAATCACCCCAGCCAAATGCGCCGCTCCGCCCGCTCCCGCAATAATCACGCGAACCCCGCGCCCCGCCGCCCCGCGCGCAAACTCCGCCGTCCGCTCCGGAGACCGATGCGCCGACGTAACATCAATCTCATACCCAATCCCAAACTCCTCGAGAGCCTTCCCAGCCTCCCGCATGATGTCCAAATCCGAGTCACTCCCCATCACAATCGAAACCAAAATTTTGCTCATGATTCCTCGTATTTATTGATTTGTCGTCCTGAGCGGGGTTGCACGAGCGACGCGAAGTGCAACGCAGTCGAAGGATCCCTATACTCACGATATCGCCGGCAAGCGAACCAGACAGGGTGCCCCACCTCTCTCTTCTTTTGCGAGACGTGGGATCCCTACACCTTCCTCAGTGCCCTCCCCGCAATATCCCTCCGATAATGCGCCCCATCAAATCCAATCCGCCCGCAAGCCTCATAAACACGCTCTACCGCAGTCTTCAACTCCGCAGCCCGGGCTGTAACTCCCAACACTCGCCCACCAGAAGTAAAAAACTCCCCATCCCCCCGCGAAGTCCCTGCATGAAAAACTTTAACACCCTCAACCGCCCCAGCCTCACCTAATCCCGAAATCCTCTTGCCCACCGCGAACGTCCCCGGATATCCTCCCGAAGCCATCACCACGCAAACCGCCGCATCCGCAGACCACTTAAAATCCCCCTCGCTAACCCGCCCCGCAATCGAGGCCTCAATCGCATCCACCAAATCACTCTCTATCCGCATCAAAATCGGCTGCGTCTCCGGATCGCCAAACCGGCAATTAAACTCCAAAACCATCGGCCCCCGCGCCGTCATCATCAGCCCGCAATAAAGCACACCTTTATATTCCGTGCCCTCCGCCTTCATCCCCGCAACCACAGGCCGAGCAATATGATTCACCAACCAATCCCGCATCGTGTCATCAATAATGTCAGCGGTAGAGTAAGCCCCCATCCCGCCAGTATTCGGCCCGGTATCTCCATCGCCCACGCGCTTATGATCCTGAGCCGCGACCAGCGGAACAACCCGTTCCCCATCGCTCAACACAAGAAACGAAAGCTCGTCGCCCTTCAGGAATTCCTCCAGCACCACGCGAGCCCCAGCCTTCCCGACCATCCGCCCACTCAACATCTCCGCAGCCGCACCAGCCGCCTCTTCTCTATTAGCCGCGATCACCACACCCTTGCCCGCAGCCAACCCGTCCGCCTTCACAACAACCGGAGCATGAAAATGTCCCAGCGCCTCCCGAACCTCCTCGATCGACTCACACACCGCATAAGCCGCCGTTGGAATATGATGCCGCTGCAAAAATTCCTTAGCGAAACTCTTGCTACCCTCAAGCCGAGCCGCAGCCTTAGTAGGCCCAAAAATCGCCAACCCGCGTTTCGAAAACTCGTCCACCACTCCCAAAGTCAAAGGCAACTCCGGACCAACCACCGTCAAATCCGGCCGCAACCGTTCCCCTAACTCAACCATCGACTCCACACTCTTCCCATCGACCGCCAAGCACTCTGCCTCTTCCGCAATTCCGCCATTCCCCGGCGCACAATAAATTTTCTCCACCCGCGAAGACTGCCGCAGCTTCCACACCAGCGCATGCTCGCGCCCGCCTCCGCCAAGTACAAGAACTTTCATAATCGAAACACTCAAGGTTAGGGGAGAGCACTAGCGCTGTCAAACACGCCTTAGCGTAAAGGGATCGTCTTCATTCTGAATGGGGTGCGCCATTTCTCCTTCTTTTGTGAGAAGTGGGGATTTTCCCAACCATCAGCAAGAACCCAGACCGAAGAAGAGTTAACCCCACTTAACCCCGCAGTATAATCACCCCAGATGATCACCGTCTCCAAAGAAGACTACCTGAAAGCCATCCTGGAAGCCGAAAGCGAAGGCGAGTCTGTAATCTCCGCCCGCCTCGCCGACTGGCTCAAAGTCTCCCCACCCGCCGTAACCATGGCCCTGCGCCGTTTAAAAAAAGACGCTCTGGTCCGCGTCCAAGCCGACGGCCATGTCCGTCTGACCGCCGCCGGACGCAAAATCGCCCGCCGCCTGACCCTCCGTCATCACCTGATCGAACGCATGCTCTCTGAACTCTTCGGCATGGAATGGTGGAAAGTTCACGACGAAGCCGAGCGCCTGGAACACGCCGTCTCGCCCGATTTCGAAGCCAAGCTCCTGAACAAACTGGGCAAAGCCGGCGCCTGTCCCCACGGCAATCTAAGCGAAATGGAAAGTCCCGCCAGCCGCCGCCAACGCGGCCTGGTTCTGCTAGCCGACGCCGCCCCCGGCAACGTCTACTCCGTAAGCGGCATCTACGAACGCGACCGCCGCCTCCTCGAATTCCTCGAAGCCCGCGGCATCCGCCCCGGCGCAAAGCTTCGCCTACTGGAGCGCAACTACGACCAAACCTTCACTCTCTCTACCACAGCAGGCACAGTCTCCCTAGGCCAAGCCGCAGCCCAACGAGTCTGGGTGGCCCCACCCCTAACTGAGAAATGATAGTTAACCACGGTTTACCGCCTCGTGTATACTTACGCTAATCGCTGCTGGGGAAGCCCCCGCCGAACCATCGCGGAGATGAATCCGCAACCGCAAGTTTGTAAATGAAATTCATCTCCACCCAACCCGACACCGAAGCCGTAACCATAACCCACGAAGATATCGACCGCGCCCACGACCGCGTCCGCGTCCTCTCCGCCCGCACCCGCCGCGGCTTCTTCTCCAACGCCCGCCTCCTCTGGCTCCTGATAGGCCCCGGCGTCCTAGTCATGCTGGGCGAAAACGACGGCCCCAGCATGCTCGCCTACGCCGCCACCGGAGCCAAGTTCGGCATCGGCTTCTTCCTCCCCTTCGTAGTCCTAACTTTCTGCATGGCAATCGTGGTCCAGGAAATGACCGTCCGCCTGGGCGCAGCCACCCATCGCGGCCACGCCGAATTGATCTTCGAACGCTTCGGCCCTTTCTGGGGATGGTTCTCCATGATCGACCTCGGCATCGGAAACTTCCTGACGCTGATCACAGAATTCATCGCTGTCCGTGCAGGTCTCGGCTTTTTCGGCGTCCCACCATGGACGGCAGTCCTGATCGCGCTAATCATTCTCTACGCAGCGCTGATGAGTCACCGCTACTGGACCTGGGAGCGCATCACCCTGACCGCCGCCCTATTCAACCTGATCTTCATCCCGGTAGCGCTAATGACGCACCCAGCATGGCATTCCGTAGCGCATGCCTTCATCACGGCGAAACCGCTCCCCGCTTTCAATAAAGACACACTGCTGATCGTCCTGGCCGACATCGGCGCAACCGTCACTCCGTGGATGCTCTTCTTCCAGCAAAGCGCCACGGTCGACAAGGGCCTAACCACCAAGGACATCCACTTCGGCCGCGCCGACACTGTCATCGGCGCCGCCCTGGCCTCAGCCGCGGCAGTAGCAACCATCCTGGCCACCGTCCCACTCTTCACCCATGTAATGTCCCCCGACAGCTTTCAGGCCGCCCAATTCGCCCAGGCCCTTCAGCCCATCATCGGCCACTTCGGCGCGTCGTTATTCGCTTTAGGGATGGTCGAAGCCGGCATCGTTGCCGCCATCACCATCTCAACCTCCTCCGCGTATGCTTTCGGCGAAGTAACCCACAAGCCCCACAGCCTCAATCTTCCCATGCGCCAAGGCAAAAGCTTCTACGCAGTCCTCACTCTCTGCGCTGCCGCGGCTGCCGGCATCGTGCTGATCCCGGGCTTGCCTTTGGTGTACGTCGTGCTGCTCGTAAACGTAGTAGCGGTTCTGGCAATGCCTCCCGCGCTGGTGTTCCTCTACATGCTGGTGAACGACAAAGAAATCATGGGCGACCTCGTCAGCCCGCTGTGGGCAAACGTCTTCTCCACAGGTGTGGTGCTGCTGCTGACAACCGCCGGCATCCTATTCGGCGTAAGCGTGATCGCGCCGAGTTTCTTTGCCACCTTGGGAGGAAGATAGATATGTAGACAAGGATCTTATGGGTCCGTCGCCCAGCCGGGTAGCAGCGCGAGAATGCAGCCGGGGACGAACGTGGAAGAGCGGCGCTTTAGCGCCGCGTACCCGACTGAAGTTGAAAAGGGGCTTTAGCCCTGAGGTGCTCACAATGTCAAAAGACGAACCAATCAATCTCTCTGACCGCTCCCTGGTCCTGTCCTCCCTCGAACACGACCAACTCGTAAAAGCCAAAAAACACCCCATCCCCCGCCGCCATCTTAAAGGTCCCCAACTCGTAATCCTCTGGGCCCTCCGCCTCTATCTTCTATTTATGATGGCCGTGGTAGCCTATCAAGTCTGGACCGCCGCCCGATAACGTTCGCCCTCTTCCCCTTCACGTCCACCGACTCCTCCATTAGTGCAAACTCAATCGCCCCGCCGCACCTACGCAATTCTCAACAAAACGACTAAACTGATAAGTTCCGCAATATCGCTCGTCCGGATGCCCCACTCTTGTCGCGTTCTGTGCGATAGGGCGGAAATCACCGGATTAGGGCCGGGTACCCACATCTCGCCTCTTCTGCGAAATGTGGGGCGTTTCACACCACCCATGCGCGGTTTTCAGGAAGGATCTCATGTCTATGAACAGCTTCAACTCCCGCTCTCTTCTAAAAGTCGGCAACAAAGAATACGAAATCCACCGCCTCGACTCGCTCGACGAACAAGGCATCTCCACCAAGCATCTTCCCGTATTCATTCCGCATTCTTCTGGAAAATCTCCTACGCACCGAAGATGGCCGCAACGTAAAGAAAGAAGACATCCGCTCCCTGGCGGCCTGGAATAAAAACTCAAAGCCCGACAAGGAAATCGCCTTCACCCCCAGCCGAGTCCTACTGCAAGATTTCACCGGCGTCCCCTGCGTAGTAGACCTGGCCGCCATGCGCGACGCCATGCAAAAGCTAGGCGGAGACCCCGCCCTAATCAACCCTCTTCAGCCGGTAGAACTAGTAATCGACCACTCCGTCCAGGTCGATGAATTTGGCACGTCCAGCGCCTTCGACATGAACGCCCTCTTAGAATTCCAGCGCAACAAAGAGCGCTACTCCTTCCTGCGTTGGGGCCAAACTGCCTTTCGAAATTTAGCAATCGTTCCGCCAGACACAGGCATCGTCCATCAGGTCAATCTCGAATACTTAGCCCGAGTAGTTTTCGTCAATGACGTAAACGGCAAACGCACAGCCTACCCAGACACGCTAGTAGGCACCGACAGCCACACAACAATGATCAATGGGTTGGGGGTGCTTGGTTGGGGCGTTGGCGGGATTGAAGCGGAGGCGGCGATGCTTGGGCAGCCAGTCTCGATGCTGATTCCGCTGGTGGTTGGTGTGAAGTTGACGGGACGCTTGCATGAAGGCGCTACCGCAACCGATCTTGTTCTCACGATCACTGAGATGTTGCGCAAGCATGGCGTCGTCGGAAAATTTGTTGAGTACTTCGGGCCGGGGCTTGCCGATCTTCCGCTGGCCGATCGCGCCACGATTGCGAATATGTCTCCGGAGTATGGTGCTACTTGCGGCATCTTCCCAGTTGACAAAGAGAGTTTGAAATATCTCAAACTCAGCGGACGCAGCGCTGAACAGATTGCTCTGGTGGAAGCTTACTGTCGCGAGCAGGGTTTATTCCACGACGAAAAAACTCCTGAAGCTGAATATTCTGAACTTCTCTCGCTCGATCTTTCGACGGTCGAACCCAGTCTTGCCGGACCGAAGCGTCCGCAGGATCGCGTTGTTCTCTCACAAGCCGGTGACTCATTCAACAAAGCTCTGCCTTCATTGATCAAACCGAAATCTGCAGCGAAGACTTCAGTCACAGTTTCGGCCTCGGGAGTTGTTGCCAAGACTCGATGGGAAGCTGAAGGCGGCAGCCCTGCCGCGATCGGCGTGGAAGATCCCAACGTTCACGAGCACGTTTCCGCAACCGTGAAAGATTCTCTCAAGCACGGCAGCGTAGTTATCGCCGCCATCACCTCCTGCACCAACACTTCGAATCCTTCCGTCATGATCGGCGCCGGCATCTTAGCCAAAAAAGCCGTGGAAAAAGGTCTTTCAATTCCCGCGTGGGTCAAGACTTCTCTCGCTCCCGGCTCAAAAGTTGTTCGCGATTATCTCGAGAACGCCGGCCTGACTCCTTATCTCGAAAAACTGAAATTCCACATCGTCGGCTACGGATGCACAACTTGCATCGGCAACTCCGGGCCGCTGCCGGAAGAAGTTTCGAAAGCCATCGACGAAAAAGATCTCGTCGTGGCCAGCGTGCTTTCCGGCAATCGTAACTTCGAAGGACGCATCAACTCCGAAGTGCGCGCCAACTATCTCATGTCGCCGCCGCTGGTCGTTGCTTTCGCGCTTGCCGGACACATCGACACCGATCTGCGCAAAGACGCGCTCGGCAAAGGCAAAGACGGCAAGCCCGTCTACCTCGCCGACATCTGGCCGACGCAGCGCGAAGTCGATGAAGCGATTCAGAAGTCCGTCACCGCCGAAATGTTTACGAAAAGCTACGCCGACGTCTTCAAAGGCGACGAGCGCTGGCGCGGACTCTCCGTTCCCAAAGGCCAAACCTACGCCTGGGAAAAAGAATCCACCTACATCCGCCGCGCTCCGTACTTCGACGACATGAAGCTCCAGCCCTCGCCCGTCGCCGACATTCACAAGGCCCGCGTCCTAGCCGTATTGGGAGACAGCGTTACTACCGACCACCTTTCTCCCGCGGGCTCGATCAAGAAAGACAGCCCTGCCGGAAAATATTTGCAGGAGCACGGCGTTAAGCCTGCCGACTTCAACTCCTATGGCTCGCGCCGCGGCAATCATGAAGTGATGGTGCGCGGAACTTTTGCCAACGTCCGCCTGCGCAACAAACTGGTCGCGACCGAAGGCGGATTCACTCGACACCTTCCGACGAATCAGGAAATGTCGATCTTCGATGCGTCGCAAAAATACATCGCCGAGGGCACGCCGCTGATCATTCTTGCGGGCAAGGAGTACGGCTCCGGCTCGTCGCGCGACTGGGCCGCGAAAGGCCCGCTCCTGCTCGGAGTTCACGCGGTCATCGCCGAAAGCTACGAGCGCATCCACCGCTCGAATCTTGTTGGTATGGGCATCCTTCCTCTGCAATTCGAGGCAGGACAAAACGCCGACTCGCTGAAACTAACCGGTGAAGAGACTTTCGAAATCACCGGCATCCGAAATCTGATCGACCACTATGCCGCTGGACAAAAAGTAAAAGTGCGCGCCACCTCGACAGGCAGCACCAGCGGTGGCGGTAAAGATAAGCCCGTCGAGTTCACCGCTCTGGTCCGCATCGACACGCCGCAGGAAGCGCTGTACTACGCTAACGGTGGGATTTTGCAGTATGTGTTGCGGCAGCTGCTAACAAGTAAACCGCAGCCGGTGGGAGCCTGAGCGCACAGGCCCCCGCGACACCTCCCAGTTCGGGAACAGGGGCGCGGAATTCGTCGATTCGTCTTGACACCTTATATCAATAGACATATTTATGTATAATGCAATCGAGCCCGCGCCCTCTCGTCTGGATCGGCTCAGCCCGGCGAGATGTGCGCGCATTTCCTCCTTCAGTTCGGCGGGACATCGGATATGCCTTATATGCTGCGCAAGAAGGAGAGGTTGACCCGTCGGCGAAGCCGCTGAGCGGATTTGGCGGGGCATCGGTACTGGAGATTGTTGCCGAGCATCGCGGAGACACTTGGCGAGCCGTGTACGCAGTTCGCTATCCGGAAGCTGTATATGTTCTGCACGCCTTTCAAAAGAAATCCAAACGAGGCATCGCGACGACGAAGAGAGACATCGATCTCATTCGCCAGCGCCTAAACGAGGCTGAACGCCAGCACCGCATGAGGCAAAATTGACGTGACTATAAAAACAACAAAATCGAACGGCTTCAGAAAGGCGCCGCCGTTGCGGGTGAAGAAAGGCAGCGGCAACGTCTTCGCCGATCTTGGCTTGCCCCATCCGGAACAGGAACTGCTGAAAGCCCAGCTAACGCTGCAAGTCTACCGTCTAATCCGGCAACTGGGCATCACGCAGGCGGAGGCAGGCAAGATACTTGGCATCAAGCAACCTCACGTCTCGGCGTTGATGCGTAATCGCGCGGGATCGTTCTCCGTCGAGCGTCTGATGGAGTTTCTCACCGCCCTTGGACAGGACGTTGAGATCAGCGTCCGTCCTGCTCGCAGGTCGCAAGGGGCTGTTTCGGTGACGGCGTGAGCGGTGTTGGTCGGCATCGACACTCCGCAAATTTTGTCGGGCCGGCACGTCGATGGGTCGTCGCTGCATGAGCCATGATTGTCATTGCGGCTCTGTCGTTTCTGCGATAACTATTCAACCCTTCCCCAAGGTTCCCGGCCCCGGCGTTTGTTTTTGCTTGGAACGTGATCGCGTCCGCATATTTCCAGTGGCGTATGTCGCTGTCTCGCTCGTCAGAGCAACACACTTGATGCTGGCCCTATTGGTCGCGCATTAGTTAACGCTTTTCTGGTGTAGGGGTTGGCGACCGCTGGTGGCAGGAGTCGGACCCAACTGTGTGGTCCTCGGCCATGCCTCGATGATGTCGCGCACGGCGGCGGCGAAAGTGAGAGTCACGTCATCATACGCGATCGCGCTCGTCAGTTCCTGCCCGCTCGGAGCATGTAGGTATACGACGTTATTGGCACCGACTGTGTACCCATTCAGTAGAGCCGCTTGCCTCGTAGCGATAAGCAAGGTGTCGATGTAGGATCGTTTCCTTGCGCCGAACCCTAGTCTAATTAAGCGCTGATCCCCTAGGTCTAGATCTTCGACCCATAGGTCGGGTGTTGCTCTGAACGTGATCCCCCCAATACTAAGACTGATCCGGTGTGCAGCAAGTACCCGGTATCTTCTCTTCGGTTGGTGAAGTCTAAAGCCATCTATGGCGACGATGTTGGATACGTATCTTTGGCGCGCTTGTCTACTGATGGCGGTGCTCATTTTCTTCCGCAGCGCCTCCGCTCCTGATACAAGGATATTCGGGTCGCCCCCGCTCTTATAGTAGGCGAGTATCACGTTCCTGGCAGGAGGTCGTAGCGTGATGCGGGCCTGGCCCTCCCCCCCAAGCCTAAATTTGTACGGCCCGAGGAGTCCTTCGGGCGATCGCCCTCCCCGCGTCACGAAATCGGCCAGGCAGCTGATCGGAAGGGGAGGAATGCTCCCGGGTCTCTGGATCATCGTGTTCTCCTCGCGGACATAGTCGCATATTAACGTTCAAGCCCCAGCTTACAGCCGCGCGAGAGCAAATAAAAGGCGAATATGTGCATGTTTACTGTGGGTTACTTGTGGATATTGATTTAAAGCTGTTGATTATTGTGCACCCCTATTGGTGCGCGCCCTAGATCCGACTCTTCCGCGCTGCTTGCGTCCTGCAGGACGGTACGGGGAATGGGAGAGATTCCTGGGCGTCGTTTTCGGGCTTGGTTGCAGAAGAATGCTCGCGCTTGTCGCTGATGAATCCGTAGATGACCAGACCAGCGAGTGCCGCTGCGACTAAGAGTAACTGCAATAGTCGAGTTATCATGCCCGTCTTCTCCGCTCTATTTCGATGCCCACCACGGAGGCGGCGATACCCAGAATCAGAATCGCGATGACAATGCTCCACTGCGGGGTGTGCGGTTCGAACAGTTGGTACAAGGGCGCGAACACGATGATCAGCGTGCCCGCCTCGCGAAGCATCTCCCCTACCATTTCAAGCGTGTATTTCTTCTCTGCCAAGATTACCTCGGTTCCGGAAGAAAAGCGTTTATATCATGGTCCGTCGTGAGCTCTGTTCGCCGGTTGACCGGTATTGTTGGAGAGTTCCCAAAACAGGAATAAGCGGCGCGGCTGAAGCCGCGCCCTTTCAAAGCGGATGGGTCTAAGACTCGGGCTAAAGACCGGTCCTTTATCTTCGTGGCTCACGCGGCACTGAAGCGCCGCTCTTCCACATCTGACCGACCTTGCGGCGCGGCTAAAGCCGCGCCCTTTCAAAGCGCGTTCTTTCAACGGGTGTTCTTTCTGTGTACGCGGACTCGTTCGGCTAGGGCTCTGCGGCTTTTGTAGAGCAGGAGCCAGGCTTCTTTGTAGGCTTCGTAGCTGTAGCGGTCCTTCTTGAGTGGCTCGACGGGGTAGAGCATGATGCCGGTTTTGCGTATTTCGCCGAGGAGCAGGGCGGCGGGGATTATGTACCAGGTTTGGACTGGGATTACATAGGCGGCGAAGAGGTCGAGTTGGGCTAGGGTGTAGTCCTGCTTTTTTAGGTAGTGGGGCTTGAACTGGCAGAAGTATCCTGTGCCGGTGCGGCAGGTGGTGGACTTTACTTGGACGCGGAGGAAGTTGGGGCTGTGGTCGATGCCTACGTCGTAGGGGCGCGTCTCTCCCCAGGGCTTTAGGACGCAGAAGCCACGTTCGGCGGCGGTGGCCATGAAGCGGAGTTCGACCCACTCTCCGCGCTGCTTGAAGCTTTTGAATTTTTTCCAGTGGTCCATGAAGCTGCGATTTTTCCCTTGAGACGAAAAAATGAGACGAAAAAAGCGCGGCCTGTGGGCCGCGCTTCTGATTCCTAAAGTTTTAGTCTACATTTCTATTATAACAATTTGAAAAGGGGTAAAGGGACACGTTTTGGAAAATATTTTGTCAATGTTCTGAAGGACTTCGGGCGAAATTGCGTTTTAAGCCTCTTGACAAGTTTTTCGCGGGCGAAGTTTTTTCGGGAATCTGGGGCGAGATTCTATAATCTTGCCACCGATGCCCAAAACGCCTAAGAACTCGACATCGCTTGATCCGCTGTTCGCGAAGTCTCGCAAGCAAATTCCACATCAATTTGTCCTTGACGCGCTGGCTGCGCTGTCTCCTCTCACTCGCCCGATGTTCGGTTGTCTCGCGATCTATGTTCAGGAAAAGATTGTTCTCATCCTGCGCGAGAAGCCCACATATCCTGCCGACAACGGCGTCTGGCTTGCTACTACGGAAGAACACCACCGAAGCCTTCGCTCAGAGTTTCCTCATATGCGGTCGATTGGGCTGCTGGGGAAGAAGATTACCGGATGGCAAGTTCTGCCTTCCGAGGCGGCGGATTTCGAGGAGGCAGCACTGCGGGCTTGCGATCTTGTCCTGGCTCGCGATCCGCGAATCGGCAAAGTGCCGGGGGGACGGCGAAAATCACAACTACGCAAAAGCGCAACAAAGCGCAAGGCTGGTACGCGCCGGCGGAAATAGCAGGGCATGGTTTTCACCAGCACCTTCGTGCAGTTTGCTTTCGGCCTTGATTAGAGGAGAATGCTTGCAGGCAGCTCGCAACGCTCGATCGCGCGGCTACATCGAATCTGTGGGCAGAGTAACGGGTTTGAAAAGGGGTCACATGAATTCTGGGGAAGAATCAGGCCGTCAGGAAAATTTGCAGGGAGTGTCCGAACCATCTGGGGAATCTGACGACGAAGCGCGGCGGCTTCGCCGTTTGCAAATCATGATCGGGATGGTTTCTTCCGTGATCAGCCAGGACACGAGCCTGACTGTGGAAGAGGCTTCTGAGCTTGCAGCGGGGGCGAAGCGGGCAGCGCTGGCCATGTTCCCCGATAAAGAGCTGGCTTACGACCTTTTATATAAACCGCGCCTGCAGCGGCTGATGCGGGAGCGGTTTCATCTGCAGTAGAAGATTGAGCGGACAGTCGCTCAGCGGCTAAAACCGTATTTTGGGGAACGTCTTTACGCGGCGCTAAAGCGCCGCTCTTCCGCAGAACCTTCAAAAAACTTTTATTCATCTGCTACCGAATTCTTCAGCGTGCCCACGCCTTCGACGGTAATTTCCATTACATCTCCGGCCACCACCGGCCCCACGCCGGATGGCGTACCGGTAGCGACTAAATCTCCGGGAAGCAACGTCATGGCCTGCGAGATAAAGCGGATTACAAGATCCAGCGTGAAAATGAAATCGCGGGTATTTCCCGACTGGCGAACAGCGCCATTGACGCGGGTTTCAACCCCCACTCCCGCCCAGGGATCGATCCCATCCGCGACCACCGGCCCTACGGGACACGACGTGTCGAATCCCTTGGCGCGCGCCCACTGCTCTTCGATTCTCTGTATGTCGCGCATGGTTACGTCGTTGAGGCAGGTGTAGCCGAGGATGTAAGGCCGCACATCTTCGTCGTCGCGCAGAAGATGGCATTTTTTGCCGATCACCACGCACAGTTCGCCTTCGTAATCGACGCGCTGGGAAATCTTGGGCCGCTTCACCACGCCGGCGGGCGCGAGCAAGGCTGAGTTTGGCTTGAAGAACAATAGCGGTTCCGTCGGTACCTCGCTGCCCAATTCTGCCGCGTGCTCACGGTAATTCCGGCCCACGCAGACAATTTTTGTGGGCCGCACCGGCGCCAGCAGCTTGGCTTCTTCCAGCAGGATCGGCTCAATTCGCCGCGAGCGCAGGCCTTCTACATCTCCATCAGAATCTTCCGGGGGCGTCAGCAGAATCCGGAAAATCGACTCCCGCCCCGCCGCCGATTCAATGAGTCCGTACTGTGCTTCACCATTCAGTTGAAATCTGCAGTATTTCATCGCTTTCTATCTAACCACGTTTGGAAGAATTACAGCCACAGGTTCACAAAATAATTGTTCGCGCCGCGTCCCGGAGATGAATCGCTAAATTTACCGGGTCACTAATTTCGCCATTTCTAAGTTAGATTACCGACCGGCTGTCTCGCTAGTCTCCTCCGACCGCGCGCTCTCATTCCCGCGCTCATCCACGGCCGAGACTGAATAGAAATAAGTTTTCTCAGGGGCAACATGCGTATCCCGGAACGCCGGGGTCTTCACCAGTTCCGAATTGACCCTCATCGGCTTTTCTCCGGCTTCATGCCGATAGACGTTGTATCCGGCCAAGTCCGCATCGGTGACAGGAGTCCAAATCAAATCGATGAAGAGCTGTTGCCCCGGGCCCGAAGACACCGCTTGCAGCCCCGACGGCACCGCGGGAGGAAACACGTCATGCGCGAACACTTTCACCTCGGGCGTATCCTCGCCTTCGACCTCAACCGTCGGCTTCCCGGCCGTCTCAATCACGCTGACGACCGTCCCCCGATAGAAGTATGTCTTCTCCCACTCGAACGTCTGATCAGGAAACGTATCGTTGTCCGTTCTCCGGCTCATTCGACCTCGCGGCCGCATTCCCGGGCTCGGCGCTCGTCGATGGCACGAGGCCGCCCGGCCCCTCTGCGCAAGCCGTGGCTTGCACATCGGCAATCTTGCTCTCATTGGCGCCTGCGGGCGTCTCCTCCCTCCTGTAAATACGGAAGAGATATTCAATGCCGGTTTTTCGCGCAGAAATCGCCGGACACTTCCACGAAATCACCACCCCGGCTGCTGTCACTCTTGCGGCGAACCCGGCAAACGGGGGAAGCGTAGGCACGAGTGGAACCCTCACCTGATTCGAAAGTCCCGCGCCGCGTCCCGCCTCGTTCAGTACTTCGACGGCGTAGGTCGCAAAGTCGCGGAGATGCTCTCGCTCTGCTGCTGAAGGCAACGCGTCGACAAAACGAGCCGTCAGCTTTTTCCCCGATCTCCTCGCAGTTTCAAAATCCGCAGGCAGAGCCGCTTCTCCCACCTCGGTTCCACACTGTTTGAGCGCGCCAGTCAAGCTTCGGCAAATTTCAGTCTTTCCGAGATACTTCACACTCTGGCGCTCGGTGGTCCGCGCGGGCACGGTCCAGGTCAGGGTGACCTTGTCGCCCTTGCGCGCGGCTCTTAGATCCGTCGGTGGTTTCGGCAACTCGAGCGACGGCGCTTCCGGCGGCCCAATCGAGGCACAACCGCTTAGCCCCAAAGCTCCGGCCATCGCCAATAGCAATCTCCCTGTCCAAATTTTCATTCCGATTCAGAGTACATCACCGCCCAAAAATGTAGGTATCTGCTCACCGGGTGCGGGAGCACAAGAAAAAGGGAGCAGCCATCCTGCTCCCGGTCCCTGCTCGAATTTTCGATGCGACCCTCTCCTACCACCACTTCCCGGTGTGATGCAGGACCGCGTCATTCCTGCCGATGGCCTGGCCATTCCGGCTTATATCCATTACCAGCGGCGCAGGATACTCCGCCCACAGCGTGCCATCTTGTCCCATCGCGAGTGACCTTCGGATGGTCCCGTCGGGTTCGCGATCGTAACCCAGCGTGCACACCAGCTTGTCCGCAAAATAAATCTCCGACTTCGCCAGCCATCTCTTCTCGTCGTAGCTATAGTGCACCTCTTCGCTCTCGCCGTTCTTGAACTTGTACAGGCGTCTGCGGAGCAATCCGGCCTCTAATTCGTCTGCGGAATACCAGGTGCCGTTTTCATCGTACGCATCCACGCGGATCAGGCTTCCGTCTCCGGCATAGGTGTATTTCTTTGTATTGATCAGCTTTGCCTGCTGCACTTGCCGGGACGATTCCGTCTGTCCCGTATGCTCATCAACTTCAAACTCGGTAAATCCATCGTCGCTGTCCGCCGACAAGTAGTTCACGCGCCGGATCAGCGATCCGCTCGCCGCATAATAGGTCTGGCTGTGACTCATCTTCTTGTTGTCGGCAGTGTAGCCGTAGGTTTCCTGGTGATCGGGCAAATCCTCAATCACCGTATAATGCGTCAGATCACCCTGCGCCGTACGGTGTTCATAGCGGATGATCACTCCCGCGCTATTCCGCTCTGCCTTAGAAATACCGGTGAGCTGACCATCGACCCAGGTCTCGTAGGCGTCGAAAAGCTTCTCCGCGCCCGTATAGTGAAACTTCCACCCTCCCGTAGCCTTGCCGTCGCGAAAATCTGTCTCGCGGACAATGCGACCGAGTTTGTCCTTCTCGACCTCATAATAAGGACCCGTAACCTTCGCACCCGCAGGAATCAGTTGCCGGTATTCGTGGTCACCCATGCGCGTCGTGATCTCATACCTGTACCTGCGCATCGTCGTCTGTGCATGCGCTGAAAGCCCTCCGCTAACTAACAGCAGTCCGCCCAGCACAATGCCGAGCCGGTGCCTGATGCTCTTCATAGATCGCCTCGCGATTAGAAAATTTTCGGGAAAGCAAGCACTACCACCAGGGGAGAGAAACAAGCCACACAACGAGGAAGGTAAGTGCCAGTATGAAGGCGGGTGAAAAATCAGGTCAAGTGGCTCGTCGATATACCGATAACCAAAGTTTGGCCAACCGGCACCTCAATCGCTCGCGCCGCGCGCGCGTTGCGCGGCCCAGTAAGTAATTTACTCGCGAGAAACAGCACGCGTAAGTGTTGAAGAATTGTACAAGCGCAGTCGTGCATAGCGAAAAAACCCGCCCAAGCAAAAGCTTGGACGGGGCACGCTCGAGATCAGAATCGCGCCGCGGCCCTCTGCCCGTACAGTCAAGCCGGATTCATTTGCTGCCGCAACGGAGCCGCCGCACGGACGGTTCATGCAGCTTCGCGAAATTGTCCGGGCTTATAGCCGCCTGGAACTGTTCTGGCTGAAATGTTCAGACGGTTCCAACCGTTGATAGTTACTATTGCCAAAGTGAGATCTGACAACTCCTTCTCGTCGAAGTGTGGACGAACTTTGTCATACACCTCGTCGGGCACGTGGCCGTTGGCGATCAGAGTCAGAGCTTCCGTCCACTCCAGCGCCGCGCGTTCCCGGTCTGTATAGAATGGGCATTCGCGCCAAGCGTCCAATGAATAAAGCCGCTGCTCGCTTTCTCCCATCGCCCGCAGGTCTTTCCAGTGCATGTCGATACAGTATGCGCAACCGTTGATCTGCGACGCTCGCAGGTCTACGAGAAGCAACAAGGATTCTTCCAGGCCGCAGTCACGAAGATACTGCCCCAACCCGAACATGGCTTTCAAGGCTCCGGGGGCGGCCTTGGCATAGTTAAAACGCGCTTCCATAAAATCCTCCTAGGCGGGAAAATTCAGCTAACCATTTCGATGTCTGCCCGTTCCGTCAGACTCACGAGATTACAGTGATCCTTGCTTTTGCCATACAGGAATTGCCCGAACGACAACTTCGAAAACCAAAAATAAAAATAAAGACCAAAGATGTTTGTGAATCGTGCGAATCGCGAGTCGATCAAAACAACCAGCGGAGATCGCATCCGTGGTTTCATAAATCTCCATGCGGAGTCACTTTTCCACTGGGCAGCACGAGGAGAAATCGAATCATGGCAGACAACACAACGGATACTGACGTTCTGATCGTCGGCGCTGGCCCGGTCGGCCTGTTTCTTGCGAATGAATGTGCTCGTCGCAATCTGCGCTGGCGGCTCGTTGAAGAACGCGCGTCGCAATCCGAGCACTCGAAAGCGCTGGCGATTTTCCCTCGAACCCTTGAAATCTTCGACATGGCAGGAATTGTTTCTCCTTTTCTCGAAAAGGCGAATCGGGTGACAAGAATCGCCGTCATCACGCATGACCGCACTCTCGCCCGCATGAAATTCGAACCCGCGGGCAGTCCTTATTCTTTCGTCGCGATGGTGCCGCAGGACGTAACCGAGAGGCTGCTGGTGGAAGAGCTACTGCGCAAAGGTGGCAGCATCGACTACGAGACCGAATTCGTTTCGGCTGAGCAGAACGAGCACAGCGTGGATGCCACGGTGGAACACAGAGGCGGATCCAGCAAGGTCAGAGCTTCGGTCGTTGTCGGCTGCGATGGTGCGCACAGCACCGTTCGCCATCAGTTGAACCTTCCATTCGAGGGCGCGGAATATCGAGGCACGTTCCTGTTGGCGGACATCGAGACGAACCCAGAGCTTCCCGCCGACGAGATGCAACTGTGCCCCAGCGAGTTGGGGCCGCTAGCTATCTTCCCCATGAGTGCCACGCGCCGCCGCGTTGTCGCCACCATCGACCACACAGAAGGCGAGGCTCCGTCGCTTGAACTCGTGCGCAACATACTAACGCAGCGCGCGCCCCGCGGAATCGAAGCCCGCGCCTTGCATTGGAGCAGCTATTTTCGCATCCATCACCGCCAAGTAGCGCGGCTAAGCGAAGGCCGCATGTTCATTGCCGGCGACGCCGCCCACATCCACAGCCCGTTCGGCGGCCAGGGGATGAATACCGGTTTACACGATGTGTGGAACCTCGCCTGGAAGCTTGATCTTTTTCTGAGGGGATACGGAAACCAGCAATTGCTCGACAGCTACAGCAGCGAACGCCTGCCCGTGATCAAAAATGTCATCGAGACCACCCATCTGCTGACGAAGGTGATGGGAACTCCAAACAAGCTGGCGCAAGTTCTCCGCGACACCGTTATTCCGATGGTTTCGCACCTGGCCCCATTTCAGCATGCCTTCGTGCAACGCCTCTCCGAGCTAGGCATAGCGTATCCGGAGAGTCCGATTGTGGAAGGACCAGGAAAGCGGTATTTCGACGATTCACTACGAGGAGGCAAAGGCATCGCCAGCCGCTTCCTTCTCTTTCTCGGCAAGGAAGCCGAGCCCTCGATAAAAGAAGAAACCAGGCAGTTCGCTGGCTCACTCTCGGATATTGTCGAGTTGCGACCGTCGGACGAACAAGGGTTAGCGCTGGTTCGCCCCGATGGCTATACGGCCTTTTCTTCGCCCCATAGCAATGCCGCAGCGCTCCACGCGGTCCGTTCAGTTCTCGACCGCCAAATAACGCCACCGGCAAACGCAGAGAGAGCAGCCTGAGGACAACCGAGTGCCGGGATGCCCGGATCTCTCGCTTGGTTTGCGAGACATGCGATCGCGACGCGTTCGAGTGCGTCGAGAAAAGGGATTTTGACTTCCGAAGACTTCTCGGGTTTGCTGGAAGCGCCTCAGTCCCGAAGGCGTGGAACGCCTTTTTCCCGAGCGGGATAAGAACCAGCCGCCGACCCGCGCTCGCAGCGCCCAAAGTTTTCTATAGTAGACTTGCGCCATGATTCGTCAGATCGCGCCGCTGTTCTTTACTCTGGACATCCCCGGCACGCTTGCCTATTACGAGACAAAGCTCGGCTTCGAGTGTTTGGGCACCTGGCAGGACCCGCCGGTTTATGCCATCGTTGCAGGCGACCAGCAGGCGATTCACTTCCGCTGTGCCGAGCCTCCCACAGCCAATCCCCACAAGTATTCGGACGAACTGCTCGACGCCTACATACGCATCGAAGATGCGGACGCGCTTTACGCTGAGTATGCCTCTCAAGGCGTGGAATTCACCCGCGGACTCGCCAACATGCCGTGGCATTCGCGTGAATTTGTGGTGAGGGATCGCGACGGTCGACTGCTAGCCTTCGGGGCGAACTTGTAGGCGGGCACGCTCTAGAGTCGGGATGTCAGGGTCGCGGTAGTTGCAGAGTACGAGCCTACGCACCGGATGCCGATGCTCGCTCCGCCGACTGCTTTGCTGGCGCGAGCGCGATCAGGGCAACGCCAACAATAACAAGCGCAGGTACGTCACCCAGCAGATGTCCGTGTTCGTCCGCATTCTGGAATGCCTGCACCGCCATAATGGCAGCATGAACGAGGCTCGACCATGCCGTGAAGGCGATCAGGCTGCGATTCGCCGGCGGGTTACGCGATGCGAGCAGCAGGAAAATACCGAGTGTGGCGTATACGCCAAGGATCATCTGCTCGTATTCCGGCTGGTTAGGCTGCCATCGCCACCCACTCGGCCATAGAAACATCATCAGGGGGTAGACACCGAGCAAGAAGATCACCCCCACCAACACTAATACGACCTTCAATGCCCGTTCTCGACTCATGGTGCCCTCCGGAATGTGGACCGCGTCATTTACATCCCGCAAATCTTACGTTGGGAGAAAAGGGCGAGTCAATTAAAAGGCCGAAGCCCCGAGCTATCGCTCGGGGCTTCGAGATACTAAACGACATCCGCCAAATACCTACTAAGATAAATGGCGGACTTGAATTGTCAAGAAGCTTTGGTATCGAGTGGGGCTTTTGAATCCACCGCAAAGGGAAACTACAAAATATATCTCGACAAATCCTGATCCTTAACAATATCGGCCAGCGTCTTCCGCACATAATCCGCGTCGATAATCACGTGCTCGCCTTTTTTCTCCGGAGCATCAAAGCTCAACTCATCCAGCACCCGCTCCATGATGGTATGCAGGCGCCGCGCGCCAATATTTTCCGTGTTCTCATTCACGCGAAACGCGAAGTGCGCCACTTCGTCGAGCGACTCGGGAGTAAATTCCAGCTTTACGCCTTCGGTTTCCAGCAACGCCGTGTACTGCTTCACCAGTGACGATTTCGGCTCGGTCAGAATGCGCACAAAATCTTCCATGGTCAGCGACTGCAATTCGACGCGAATTGGAAACCGCCCCTGCAACTCCGGAATCAGATCGCTCGGCTTCGAAACGTGAAACGCGCCTGCGGCAATAAATAGAATATGATCGGTGCGCACCATGCCGTAGCGCGTATTCACCGTAGTACCTTCGACAATCGGCAGAATGTCGCGCTGCACGCCCTCGCGCGAAACATCCGGACCATGCCCGCCCTCGCGCCCCGCAATCTTGTCGATCTCATCCAGAAACACGATGCCTGCGTTCTCCACGCGCTCAATCGCCACGCGCGTCACCTGATCCATATCGATCAAGCGCTGCTCCTCTTCCTGGATCAGATACTCGAACGCCTCATTCACCTTCATCTTCCGCTTCTTCGTGCGCGCCCCAAAAATATTCGGCAGCATGTCCTTGATGTTGATATCCATCTCCTCAACACCTTGCGCACTCATAATTTCAAAGGTTGGGAAATTGCGCTCGCGGACATCGATTTCCACCTGGCGGTCGTCGAGCTTGCCTTCGCGCAACTGCTGGCGCAGTTTTTCGCGTGTGCGCGAAGAGGATTCGGCCAGGGACGTACCGCTGTCGATCACTACTCCGCCGGCAGTGTTCGACTCGACTGGACGCGGCGGCGGCGAAGGAGGCAACAGAATATCCAGGAGCCGCTCTTCTGCATTCAGCTCGGCCTTGTCGGCAACGTCTTCTAATTTTTCCTCGCGCACGTTATCGATGGCGATTTCTACCAGATCGCGCACCATCGACTCTACATCCCGCCCGACATAACCGACTTCTGTAAACTTCGAAGCTTCCACTTTCAGGAAGGGAGAATTCGCCAGTTTCGCGAGACGGCGCGCAATTTCGGTTTTGCCCACGCCGGTCGGGCCGATCATCAAAATATTTTTCGGCATGATCTCTTCGGCGAGATCGGGAGGAAGTTTCTGGCGGCGGGTGCGGTTGCGCAGAGCGATGGCGACGGCTCGCTTCGCGTCTTTTTGTCCAATGACGTGCTTGTCGAGCTCGGCGACGATCTCCCGCGGCGTGAGTTCATCGAGCGCGAGTTGTTCTTCTTCGGCGGTGCTGGGTAAGTAGATGGCCATAAAATTCAGTGGTCAGCGGCTAGTAATCAGTGGTCAGTGAAAAGTCTCAGCCAACCAGTGATCACTGGGCACTTTTCACAGTTCTTCAATGGTTACCACATCGTTTGTATAGATGCACATTTTGCCGGCAATCTTCATGGCTTCTTCGGCGATTTTGCGGGCTGGGAGATCGGTGTGCGCCACCAATGCCTGCGCGGCGGCTTGCGCGTACGGACCTCCACTGCCAATTGCGGCTACGCCCTCGTCCGGCTCAATAACGTCGCCTTGTCCGCTGAGCAGAAACGTCTGCTCCTTGTCGCACACCAGCAGCAGCGCTTCCAGATGGCGCAAATATTTATCGGTGCGCCAATCTTTCGCCAGTTCGACGGCGGCGCGTCCCAGGTTGCCGTGATACTGCTCGAGCTTCGATTCGAAGCGGCTGAACAGCGTGAAGGCGTCGGCGGTTGATCCGGCAAATCCTGCCAGAATTTTATCGTTATAAAGGCGGCGAATCTTCTTCGCCGTATGTTTAACCACGGACTCGCCGAGCGTGACCTGTCCGTCGCCAGCCAACACCACGTTGCCGTTGCGGCGGATGGATAGAACTGTAGTGGAACGTATCAGGCGTTTCTGGGGCATGAGCGCAATTCTTTATTATAGCAGCGCGCGGCGCGGCGTCTGTGTCCCTCGTTCAACGGCACTGATCCAAAAGTGAAGACTCAGCAACACGGAATTAGATCGGTACCCGTTCGACGGCCCGTACCGAAAAAAAGGGCTTTCGGGGTTGCCTGGACTGGCGTTGTGGATGCGGAAGGGCGAGGGTGGGAGATGGTTTGAGTGTGCGCGGGGATTAGCACTTTTTTCTCAATTGACGCGTTTGGCCTTTGTTGGTATTGTCATCTTCCTCTTCGGAGGGTTTTCGATGACGGGCGTTCCCAACCGTGAGTCAAAAAAGCTTTCGCAATCCCTGCGCAGCAAAGTCGATATGTACGGCCTTGCAGCCGCTGCAGCTGGAATGAGCATCGCGGCGCTTTCCCCTTCGGCGCAGGGCGAAGTGGTATTTACGCCGGCGCATCAGAAGATCGGCAGCAAGGGCGTCATCATTGATTTCAATCACGACGGGATCGCGGATTTTGAAATCGCGCCCCGTAATTTTTTTGCCGACGGGCGCGGCATGGTGGTGTACTCCCACCAATCCAATCGCGCCTTCGGCACCGCTTCTCGCGACAACTTTGTTTCCATGTTACCGCTGGGCTACACTGTCGGCCCCAATAGTGCAAGGTTCAAGCTTGGCCCCGCCTCTTCGGTTTACCCGAAACCCAAGAAATTCCTTTACTACTGCCTGGCCGGCTCCGGTGGCGCTTCCTGCGAAGGGCCGTGGTACAAGACCGGCGGCACCTCGAGCAGCTATGTGGGATTCAAGTTCCTGATCGATGGCCAGGTTCACTACGGCTGGGCTCGCCTGAAGCTGGAGGTCACGGGCCGCAACTTTCAAGTGGCCGTTTACCTGACCGGCTACGCCTACGAGACGGTTGCGAATAAGCCGATCGTGACCGGCAAGACCAGCGGCGCAGTCGAGAGTGGCGCGAAAGAATCGGAAACCTCCGCGGATGCCATGCGGCCATCCGCCACGCTTCCCTCTGCCACGCTGGGAATGTTGTCGGCCGGAGCTTCGGCGCTTCCGCTGTGGAGGGTTTCTCTGCAATAGGCGTGCGGGAATGTGGGATTTTACAGGGCCGGGACGGCAAGCGCCCGCTTTTTTTGATCGTGGCCGCTTCTCGTTTCGTTCACGAAATGCAACTCACCCACAAGAGTTAGAATCAGAAAGTGCGAGCTGGCGGCCAGTCTGCTACGAGGCTCGCGGGGAGATCACCATGGCAGAACAAGCAAATTCGCCGGCGTCAGCGCGGCGGCCTGATCCGAACGAGAAGCTGGTGAAGGTGTTTGACAGCGAGCAGGAACCAGAGGCGATGGTGGTGAAGGGGTTGCTCGATTCGGCGGGGATCGATAACGATCTTCAGTCGGCGAGCTTTTTGCAGGATGCGTTTCCGGGGTTAGGCGGGATGATTATTCTGGTGCGGGAAGAGGATGAGGAACGGGCGTTGAAGTTGATTGCGGAGTCGCGGCAGGGGATTGCGGCTGGTGAAGCGGACGAGGAAGCGGATGAGGATGAGACAGTTGGGTGAGGTGGCGCGGTAGGGATTCCTCGCTTCGCTCGGAATGACAAATTGTAGTGCGCTCGGAATGTAACCGGCGTCATGGGGCGAGCGTGGCTTGTGGGGTTACTGAGCGGCCGTCTAGATAGAAACTGACTGCGCCATCGAGATCGGTGCGGTAAACGTGGGCTCCGGCGGCTTGCAGGCGGGAGAGGACGTCGGGCTTTGGCAGGCCGAAGGATGTGTGGTAGCCAACTGAGATTACGGCGTAGAGGGGCTTAACCGACCGCAAAATTTCTGGCGTGGTGGATGTGGCGCTGCCGTGGTGGCCTACTTTTAAGAGATCTGCGTGGGGATGGTAGAGAGAAGCGATCCGTCGCTCGACGGCTTTTTCGGCGTCCCCTTCCAGGAGCGCGGATGTTCCTCGATAAGTGAGTTGCAGCACCATTGAGTCGTTGTTTTTTGGCTCGAGTCCTACCGGCCAATCTTGGGGTGGGAAGAGAACTTTCACTTCTGCTCCGCCAAGATCAAATTTATCTCCCTCCCAGTGGCGGACTACTTTGATTCCCAGCGCGTGGGCTTCGGCGATCAGGCGGTCTAGCGCGCGGCTTGGCGGTACAAGGCCTATCCATAATTCTTTCGGATGGAAATCTTTCAGGATGGCGGGCATGCCTCCGATGTGATCGGAGTGGCCGTGGGAGATGGCTACGGCGTCGAGGTGGGAGATGCGGCGGGTCCAGAGATAGGGTGCGACTACGTCTTCGCCGAAATCGAGCTGCGAGCCTGCGCCGAAGATGGGACCGCCGGCGTCGACGAGCAGCGTGCGGCCTTGCGGGGTGACTACCAGGATGGAGTCGCCTTCGCCGACGTCGATGGTGGTGACTTCGAGAAATCCCGGGCGAGTTTGGGGAGTAGGTTGCAGAGTAGCTAGAGACAAGGAGGCGGCCGAAAGAGCAACGATTCCGACAGTCGCGAGTGCTGCGCGCTGGCGGACAAGGATCATGGCTGCGATTAGAGCGGCGGAGGCCAGTGTCACCATCACTAACGATGGTGTGGGCACTCGGAGGTCGGCGAGGTGAAGGCTTCCAAGACCGCGGACTGTGCCGGTAATGCCTTGTAGAGCTGCCGCGGTTAGGAAGGCGGGAAGTTTCGCTAACGTTAGGGAGATGTATCCGATGGAGATGGAGAGAATCGCGGCGGGCATCAGGAGTTGCGTTAGCGGGACGACGCAGATGTTGGCGGGAAGGCCGATGGTGGTGGCGCGGTGGAAGTAGTAAGCCATGGGTAGCGCCAGGCTCATCTGCATTACGGCCGAGACCAGGAGTAATTCGAACGCACGCAGGAAAAAGATGGTGATGCTGCGGACGAGATGGAGCGACCAGCGCTGTCCGAGAAAGCGCGCGAGGCGGGCAGCGATTAGGCGGAGATCGAGGCGGAACTGAGCCACTTTCGGCGGGAGTCGCGTGCTGTAGTCGTTGGAATCCCAGTGGGTCAGAGCTTGGCGATAGAGGCCGGAGGTGCGCTCGACCAATGGTAGAGCGATGGCTGCCACTACCAGGACGCAGAGGAAGGTCATTTGGAAGCTGGCGGTGAAGAGTTGGTGGGGATCGAAGACCAGCAGACCTAGCGCGGCTGCGCTTAGGGCGTTGACCATGGCGCGGTCGCGGTAGAGCAAGCGTGTGGTCAGGAAGATGGCGCACATCAATGTAGCGCGCCAGACTGGGGATCCTACTTCGGTGAGGAAGGCGTAGGCTGCGCAGGAAAGGATGGTTAGCGCTGTGGCGGGGATGTCGGGCATGTGCAGGCGGCGGAGGGTCCAGAAGACTACCAAGGCGAGGATAGTCACGTTCATGCCGGAGACTACCAGGACGTGATAGGTGCCGGAGCGCTGGAAGTCGACGCGAGTATCGCGGTCGATGAAGGCGTTTTCGCCGATGACCATGGCATCGATGAGCGCGGATTGCGGGGCTGGCCAGAGTTGGTGGACTTTGGCGATGATGCTCGCGTGAATGCGGCTGCGCTGGAGTTCGATGCGGTTGCCGGAGAAACCGGGGAGCGGTTGGACATTTTCAGCTTTGGCCGAGGCCAGAGCGGAGATGCCGTTTTCGACTAAGTAGCTTTCGTAGTCGAATGCGCCGGGATTGTGGAAGTTGCGCGGGAGTTTGAGTTTGGCGGGCACGCGGATGCGTTCGCCGTAGTGGTAGATTCGCGTGGGGGTGTGTTGGTCGGCGTAGAGGTTCAGGCGAACGCGGGCGTGGAGTGGGAGTTGGCGTCCGGCTTCGTCGTTGTGACTTTTTCTGTTTCTATGTCGAGGGTTTGTCTTTGCTCGCCGGGAGAAGATTCGCGCAGCTTGCCTTCGTGGGTGACGTGGGCGGTGAGTTCTACTTCGGGGCCGTAGGCGTAGGGTTGGAGCGCAGGATTGAGCGGGACTGACTTGCCTTTTAGTTGGATGTGGAGAGCGGCTGCTAGAAAAACCGATGCCAGAGCCAGGGCGAAGGCTAGCCATGTTCTCTTATGGAGGAAATGAAGAGAGGCGACCAGGAATGCCAGGATCGAGCCGATCAGCCATGTGCTTGGGGTGAAGAGGTAGAAGCCAGCGATGATTCCGAGGGAGTAGGCTGCGGAGGCCCAGAGCATTGGCTGGCGGGTAGGTTTGAGTTTGAAGGTTGGGAAGAATGCGGCGGGTGGGTTTGGATTTGCGCCGGGCATTCGGGGTAGAGGCTTTCACCTCGGCGGCTCAAGCCGCTTGTTATGAGTAAGGAGGGGAATGGCAGCGCTGAAGCGCTGCACCACCTAAAAACGAGCTTGGAAGGGAAAAAACTCGCGAGGGGTCAGCGCACTAGCTGCACTACGGTTTCGAGGTGGTACGTTTGGGGGAAAAGATCGATTAAGTGAACCTCCTCGAGGCGATAGCCGGCGGCTTGCAGCGGGACTAGATCGCGGACTAGCGTTGCCGGGTCGCAGGAGACATAGGTGATGCGGGGCGCGTTCAATCCGGTTAGTTGACGCGCCACGCGATCACCCAGGCCGCTCCGGGGCGGGTCCACCACCACCGCATCTGGCTCGTGGCGCAGCTGGGGGAGGATTGCGCCGGACTTCATTGTGCCGAGCCGAGACCGCCCTTGATCTCCGAGCTCACCTACAAAGCGCTCGGCCGCGGCATGCATCGCCTTGCCATTCGAGGGCAAATTGTAGGAAAGATCGTTGAACGAAGTCTGTGACATCTCGACTGAAACGGTGTGACGGAAGCTACCGGCGAGGGCTGTGGAAAACAGGCCGACGCCGGCGTAGAGATCGAGGGCGAACTCGCCGGAGCGGTTGGTGGTCACAATGTTGATTAGTTCGTCGGTTAGGAAGCGGTTGGTTTGGAAGAAAGAGCCGGCGCTGACGCGGTAGGTTGCGGATTTTGTTTTGTATATAAGGTCTGGCGCACCGACGGTGATGAAAGACTCAGGCGAGGCTTTCTGCGGCTCGCGGAAGGCGGTGATGCCGGCTACCTGGGGCATAGACGCGCACAGATCCTCTGCCCAGGCGCGCACGGCGGCGCGGCGGGCTTCGGGGTCGCTGGAGAGTTCGATGAGCAGGCGCGTGTCGTCTTGGTTGGCGAAGAATTCGATTTCGCGGACGCCTTCGGGGGCTTTGCCGGAACGGCCTGAGTTCCACACCATGGCGATGGCACGGTTGATTAACGGCGAGCTGATGGGACACTGCTCGATTGGAAGAACGTCATGCGAGGAGAATTTGAGGTAGCCGAGGGCGAAATCGGGCTTGGTGCGGAGTTGCAGGCGGGAGCGATTGCGGTAGTTCCAGGGCGGCGAGGGGTGTACAGCGATTTCGATTTGGAGGTCAAGTTTGGCGATGCGGCGGAGGTTCTCGCGGAGAATTTCTTTTTTGATTTCGAGTTGGTGGTCGTAGGTGGCGTGTTGGTAGTGGCAGCCCCCGCAGCGGGTGAAATAGGGGCAGGCGGGCTCGATGCGGTATGGGGAGGGTTGGAGGATTTTCCCGGCTTGGGCTCGGGCGAAGCCGGGTTTCTCTTCTGTGAGCGTGGCTTCGATTTTTTCTCCGGCCAGGACGAAGGGAGTGAATACGGCTTTGCGGCGGCCTTGGGAGTCGGCGGGAAGACGGGATAGGCCGTCGCCGCCGTAGATCAGCTTTTCGATTTCGAGGAGCAAGAGGCCATTTTACGCGACAGTGTTTTTGGGTCGCTTCTCATCTCAAGACTCGGTTTGGGCATGCTATCCCGCCACGGGACTGGCTTAACTCGCAAGTCGCTGAAAACGCTATGGATATATGCATATTTTGGCCTCGCTTCGCTCGGCGGATGGACGAAGGCGTCCGTCGCTCCACGATCTGCTACTCCTCTTTCGTGCCATCGCTTTAACCGCGCGTGCCATTTTCTTCCGGAGGTAACTGAGGCATCTTGTTACTGCACGATAGTTACTCCACGAAAGGTAGCGAGCGGAAGAGCGAAAATGGAAGCCAGAAACCGACGCCGATTGGTTCTCGCACTCGCGCTCCTGGTCGTGGCTTTGGTTGTGGTTCTGGTCCGGAATCGCGATTTCTGGTTCGGAACTGATGAGAGCGCCGACTCTGACGTAGCCGCACCTGCGACGGTTCAGACGCCGGTGGCCAAGAGTACGGCTGCTGCTACTCCGGCTGCTCCAGTTGCGGTGGCTGCTCCCGCTCCGGCGCTGGCGCCGGTAGCGAAGAAGAAACCTGAGACTCAGAAGAAGACGGAGATTGTGGCCAAGGCTGCCGCGGCTCCTGCACCTGCACCTGCTCCCACGCCCACTCCGACGCCGACGGTTACTGCGCCAGCGCGCACTCAGCTTCCTCCGATGGAAGTGGAAGTAGTGGCGGGCGGCGCGCATCATTCGCTTCGCGCGGACAGCAACGCGGTGCTGGTTGAGATTCCAACTCACACGACCGCTTCGAAGACCTTCCAGTGGAATCCGGTGACTAACGCTGCGGAACTGACGCGGATGCCTTCCGATCTGCCGGAGCGAGTGGCGCAGGCCGAGCAGGCGGCTTATCCCTCGCTGGCGAAGCAGATGAAGGTGCAGGGCTCGGTGATCCTGCAGGCTTATGTTGGCGCGGACGGCGGGATTAAGGACCTGCACGTGGTTAGCGGAAATCCGATTCTGGTTTCGGCGGCGGTAGAGGCGGCACGCCAGTGGCGCTTCACTCCTTACCTGCAGAACGGGCAGGCGGTGGAAACGCAGGCCAAGATTCAGGTGAACTTCACGATCAAAGTGCTGTAGGGACCATCCTCTCGGTTTTGAAATCAATCCCGAATTTTTTTCAAGGGAGCTTAGGCGCTCAGTCACTTCGGTGGCTGAAAGGCGCTCAGGTTCTGGGCTGAGATCGCAGCGGTAAAACCGCTGCGCCACCCAAAGGGGGGCGATCCCACGCCTCGCAAAAGAGGCGAGACATGGGGCGCCCTGGCAGATGGTGTGTGTGAGAGCCTTCGCTCCGCTGACGAACGCTCCGCTCAGGATGACGCCGTCGTTATAGAGATCGGCCTGCGGCTGCGCCTGAGGCCCAGGCCCACTGAAAATTGAAGCCGCCGAGTTGGCCGGTTACGTCTACTACTTCTCCGATGAAATAGAGGCCCGGGACTTTTTTACTCTCCATGGTTTTGGCTGAGAGTTCGTTGGTGTCAATGCCGCCAGCGGTTACTTCGGCCTTTTCGTAGCCCTCGGTGCCTGAGGGCGTGACGGGCCAATCGTGGATTTGTTTTTCGAAGTCGGACAGAGCTTGATTTGTCCAGGAGTTTGGCAGGTGGAGATCAAGCCAGCGATCGGCCAGGCGTTGCGGAAGGAATTTTCTGAGCTCTATGCGCAGGTTGGCTGGGGTTCTTGGTAGTTTGGAATTTTGGAAGGCATCTGTGAGCTTGCTCCCCGGGGCTAGATCGACGCGAATGGGCCCAGTCTTTTTCCAGTAGCTGGAAATTTGCAGGATTGCTGGGCCGCTCAGGCCGCGGTGCGTGATCAGCATTTTTTCACGGAACTGTTGGGGGCCGTGAGAGGCTGTTACCTCGGTCGATATCCCTGCCAGGTCGCTGTAATGCGGGCGGTCTTCCGAGTTCAGCGTTAGCGGCACGAGGGCTGGATAGGGATCTTTGATGGCGATTCCGAATTGTTTGGCCAGATCGTAACCGAATGACGTTGCGCCGATTTTTGGGATGGAAAGGCCGCCGGTGGCGACAACCAGAACCGGTGCGCGAAATTCAGCGGTCGTGGTGTGAACGATGAATTCGGGAGCGTGCGCGACTTCCTCAATTTTGACGCCTGGAAAAATAGATACTCTTGCATCGCGGCATTCGGCCTCCAGCATGTCTAGAATGTCGCGGGCGGAGCGATCGCAGAAAAGTTGGCCGAGAGTTTTTTCGTGATAGGGGATGTGATGCTTTTCGACTAGCGCGATGAAATCTGCGGGCGTGTAGCGGGCCAGGGCGGACTTGGCGAAGTGCGGGTTCGAAGACAGAAAGTTTTCGGGCTGGCAATGGAGATTGGTGAAGTTGCAGCGGCCGCCGCCGGAGATGAGAATTTTTTTGCCGAGCTGATCGGCGCGCTCGAGAACGGCTACGCGGCGGTTGCGCTTGCCAGCTTCGATGGCACACATCAGGCCGGCGGCGCCACCGCCGAGGATTAGGGCGTCGAAGGAGTGGGTTGGGGGCACGGGGAATTGTATGCCGGGAGCTTGGAGAAGTTCCTTTGTGGGTCAGATTCTCAGCGTGCTTCCGGCATCCTCATTGCGAATCGCTCCGGAGGGTGACGGCTTCATTCCGCTGAAGTGTGGTCGTGGATGATTTTCCAGCCGTCGGGGAATTTACGAAAGATTAGGGTGAACAGGCCGTGCGGGGTTTTGCCATCCGGCATTGTTACAAGCCAGGTGCCGCGAGCGAAGGCTGCATCTGCGGCCAGTGGCTCGATCCGCAAATTCGAGAATTCCAGTTTCCCCATTTCGTGGCCGGGGCTGGAATATGAGGCGATGTAGCGGTCTAGCGTGGCTTGCCAGCCATCGTGTTCTTTCGCTCCTGCGAAGAACGTTAGCTCGGGAGAATTCCAGTAGCCGGACATGAATTGGCGGAGGTCGTGGCGGTTCCAGGCTTGTTGTTGAGCCCGAAGCACGGCCTCGATCTCGGTTTGGACTTTATTGCTGCCGCCCGGCGCTTGCGCCAGCGCTGAGGCACCGAGCACGAGGATGAGAAGAAATAGTTTCGAAAAATGTTGGACCATAGATTCCAGCCGAGTTATTGCGGATTGGGGCGGTTGATTTCATCCAGCAACTTTTGCAGAAGTTCGGCGCGCTGATCGGTGCTGAGTTCGCGCTGCAATTCTTCAAGGGCGAGAGCCACGATGTGGTAGTGGTGGGCGCAGGCAAAACGGGGATCGGTGGTGATGTTGAGCCAGAGCTGGTGCATCAGTTCAACGTCCTGAGGACGCAGGCGCGGGGTGTGGGGGCCGATGGTGTACTCTCGGATGCTGCCATCGGGAGCGCAGACTTCCAGACAGATCCGGGGACGCGGTTCGGGCAGGCGTTCCCAAGCGTCGCCGGTGAGCTTTGCCTGTTCATCGGAGGTGAGTTTGTTCGAGAGACCGCAGATTACGCGGGCAGAATCCAGCCGCTGCGCGGTGACCATGATGGCTTCGAAGACATCGGTGGCCGGAACCACGAGGAGCGAAATCGGCTTGCCTTCTTTTTCCGCGACCGCTACGGCGGCGGTGAACAGTTCCTGCTCGTAGTGATCGAAAACCTGACTCGCTTCAAAGACTGAACTGCCGCTGAAGCTGTGCTCGCGATGGTAGAGGCGCGCACTCATGACGATGACATCTTCTTTGGCGGTGTTGGTGTGAGCCAGCACCTGCCGCAAATAATAAAGATTGCGGGGATCGCGCACCGCTACCAGGGTGTTGCCCGGGCGCACGCCCATGGCGCCGTTTCCCAGTTCCTGATTGCCGTAGACGCGGAACTGATCGAGCTGCTCGGGCTTGCCGTGGCGCTCTTTGGCGACGTGATGCTCGGAGAAGGTGAAGATGGTGTAGAAGACGGCGCTGAAAATCACTCCCGCAAGCGTGGCCTGGTACTTGGTGAACAGATTCACGACCGCTGTCATTAACAGCACGGCAGAGATGATAATCAGACCGATGGGAATCTCGGTCTTCGCGATCACAAGGTTGCCGGGAACCTTCCATTGGCGGTTCGCCGGCTCGGTGTAGCGGAGCACGAGAACCGCGATGGACTTCATCGCAAAGCTCCAGATCACGCCGAAGGCATAGAGAGCGGCCAAGACATAGACGTTGCCGAGGCTCAGGCAGATCACGAGCAACTGCATGCCTACGATCAGGTTGATGATGCGATAGCTCGTGCCGAAGCGATTGTGCGGCCTTTGAAACCAACTGGTGAGGACGCCATCTTCGGCAACGCGATTGAGAACGCCGTTTGCGCCTACGATGGAGGTGTTTTGTGCGCCCGCGAGGATCAGCACGCCTACCAGGACCACAAATGCGTGGAAGAGCAGTTTTAGGCTCTCCGGCCCGGCCAGATACATGGCGATACCGCCGATCAGGTTGGCGAAATAATCCGGCCTCACCTTGTCGGGGATGATCATTACCGCGAAAAACGAAACGAGCGAGGTGAACAGAAGGCTGTAAATAAAAATGACGAGGCCGGTTTTTTCGAGATTCTTCAGCTTGGGGTGTTCGATCTCGCGATTGACTTGCGCCAGAGTCTCCTCGCCGCTCATGGCAAGCACGGAGTGGCCGAAGCCGACGAAGAGGATCACCAGGGTGAGCTTTGAGAAGATCGTTCCATTCAGCCAGCCGAGCGATTCCTTATTGAGCGGGATCACGCCGGAATGCAGCGGGTTGGGAGGCAATTGAACCGGCGCGCGCAGAACGGTGATCGTGCACCAGACGAGCAGAATGACGACCATCACCGTGGTGATGGCCATGATCTGCAGGGCCTTCTGGCTGGATTCGTGCATGCCCTGAATGTTCTTCCACCAGAAATACACCACTACGATGATGGCTAGAGCGGCGGCAAAATAGTCGTCGGAGAAGTTAAGCGGGTGGTGCAGGTAGACACCCATGTCCTTGATAAAACCGGCCAGGTATTGGCCGGCGGACACGGCGCTGATGGGCCCGGTGAGGACGTAATCGAAGAGCAGAGCTGAGACGGAAAACTTGGCGAGGGTTCCGCCCATGGCCTCTTTGACCACGCGGTAGACGCCGCCGCGAACGAACATGCTGCTGGATTCGATATAGAGCGCTCGGACGGCATAGCTAAACAGCATGACGGCGAGAATGAACCAGGGAGCGCTTTTGCCGATTACTTTTTCGGCATCACCGCCGGCGTAGTAAGCGGAGGATGCGAGATCGGAGAGGACGATGGCGGAGGCTCGCCAGAAGGAGATGAAGGTCAACATCACCGTGGTGGCGACGAAAACCTTTATGGCCGGTTTGGAGCCCTCAACCGATGTTGCCATGCTTTAAAGGAGTGCGAGCTAGCGATATAAATGGAAACTCATTGAAGATAACATAGGCGACGAACCGGCTGCGCGGTTCTCTAATCAAGCGGGGCGGGCCTTTTGGGCGAGTTATAGCGTGGAAACTGCGCGTGACGGCTGCTCTGAATTCCGGTCCGTTGGCCCCGCCAGATAAGTGCGAGTGATGCGGTCGTGCCAGCAGAGTGAATCTTCATCGAGGAAGACCCAGAGATATCCCATGCCGAGAGCTGCGGCGGAGAGAAACGATGCCAGGACGCGCCAGCGGCGTAGACGGCGCTTGGCGGGGCTGCCATCGAAGCGGCACAGTTGCAGCCTGGCCAGGCGAAGGCCGGGAGTTGTTCCGGCATAGACGATCAGTAGGTATTGATAGGCGGACCAGAACAGCGCAGCCAGCGCTGCGACAACTCCAACGATCTGAATGAGAGGCGGCTGGATCGCGGTCATCTTCCAGAAGATGAATCCGAAGAGAGCACAGGCGATGGCGGTGGTAAAACAGTCAATCACGGCTGCGGAAATGCGCCGCCCCAACGCTGCGGATTGAAGCGGTATGTCGATGCCCGGCCGCTTTTCGATTGGCGGCGCCTTCGGGGGTTCGATAGTGATTCCGCCCAGGGCAGGCGGAGGAGGAACGATTTCGGGTGCCTCGAGTATGCGAGGGCTGGTGATCACGGGTTCGGCCAATTGATCGAGCGGCGGGGCCGGCGCAGTCCAGGAGCGGGGAAACTCGATGATCTTTGCCTTTGCGCCCGGAGATTGAGCCGGAAGCGCGCGCGGGATCTCGGCGCTCGGTTCGTCTGCCGACGAGAAAGTTTCTGTCACGGAAGGCTCAAGGTCGGAAGCCAGCCGCGGAGAGACCAGCGGGATTTCCTCGAACGCCAGAGCCTGGCTCGACGCCGAGCCCAGACGTGAAAAGTCGGTTGGAACCTCGCTGGTAGAGAAGCCGGATGGCTGCTCAAACTTCAATTGCAGCGATGGATAGCGCGGGGGGCGAGGCTTGCGCCGCGAGTGATATCGATTGAGACGCGCTGACAATTCCTGCCGCCAAGCTGAATCGTCTTCATAGATCTCGCCGACAGCGGCTTGAACGGCTTCCTGCTCTGGTTGTTGCAGGCCGGCGTCAGTTTCTGCCGGCTCCTGCGATGGAGTGGGCGATATGACGACCGGAGAAATTTCCGTTTCCGGCATGCTGCGCAGAGAAGCAGAGGAGTCTTCTACGGAGGAACACCGGCAAATCTCACCACAAAGCGGACAAGACATGAATCACGTTATGAAGACCGCGAATTTTTAGGCCGTTCGGATAACTGCGAAGAAATCGCCCGAATCCAAACCATCGACGGTTTTGCCTCTGAAGGCGCTGCCGTGCTAAGTTCACCACGACCGCTGCTGTTGAACGGTTCGAAGGCTTTTGTCGCCGCGCCGCAGAGAATGCGCCCTGATGATTTGGTTTCCGATGATCTCGTTCCGATGATTGTTCGCAACAGATTCCTTATCACGGCGGCACTGCTTTGTCACCTGCTTCTGATCCCGCCATTAGTAACCAGCCAGTTGCTGCCTGCCGAAGCCGGGGTTTTACAGGCAGAGAATTCGCCGCAGAAGACTGAAAAAGTTGAAAGCACTCCCTGCGGACGAGCCTTTGCGGAGCAGTCCAATGACCGCCCTACGATTTGCGCGATCACCCAGGAAAGAGAGGGCGATCTCTACAAGCTGCATGGAGCGGTGGAAATCTACTACGAAAGTTATGTTCTGAAGGCCGATGAGGCGACGTTCAACTCGGAGACGAACGAAGCGACCGCGAGCGGGCATTTCGCCCTCGATGGCGGGCTGAACGACGATCACATTCGAGCTTCGCATGGCACTTACAACTTTGTTACGGAAACAGGAAAATTTTATGACGTGACCGGAACCACCGGCCTGCGTTTCCGCGCCAACCGTCCGATCCTCACATCGACCGCGCCGTTCGCGTTTACCGGCAAGCGGGTGGAAAAAATCAGCCCCACGCATTACCTGGTGTACGACGGCACGATCACGACTTGCGAATTGCCGCATCCGAAGTGGCTGTTCGACGCGCGTAAGGTGGATGTGGATGTTGGCGGCAACGCCAAAATTTATCGCAGCGAATTTGCGCTGCATGGGCTTCCCGTTCTTTATTTTCCCTACGCAACCCATCCGGTGGAGAAAGAATCGCGGCAATCGGGATTTTTGATGCCCTCGGTCGGACGGTCTTCCGTGAAGGGAAACATTATTGGTGAAGGCTACTACTGGGCGATCAACCGGATGATGGATGCGAACGTGGGCGCGGAATATTTCTCCTTGCGCGGCTGGTCGCAGCGCGGGGAGTTCCGGGCGCGGCCGAGCGAGACGTCTTATGTCGATCTCAATTATTTTGGGGTGATCGATCGCGGCATCGGATACCCGCCGCTCAAGGAAGGCGGCGAGAATGCGCGGCTGAATTCCGCGGGAAACATCGGCGGCTTTCGCGGGGTCGCAAATATCGACTATTTGAGTTCGTTTCTTTTCCGGCTGGCGTTCAACGAGGTCTTTAGCCAGGCGGTTTACTCCGAAGTGAAGTCGCAGGCGTTTCTTTCCAAATCTTTCGGTGGATTCAACGTCAATGGCTTCACCGAACGCTACCAGAACTTCTTGAGCACCACGCCGGGGCAGGTGATTACGATTCTTCACGCTCCCAGCTTCGATCTTTCGAGCGTTGACCAGAAAATTACGCACACACCTTTTTATTGGTCGTTCGATGCTTCAACCGCAGGCCTCTCCCGCAGCGAGCCGGAACAGTGTTCGACGGTCGGAACTACGCAGACGTGCACACCAGCATTTCGCACGGCAAACCTATTGGGGCGATTCGACTTGAATCCGGAAATCTCGTTACCGCTTTTATACAAGGGCTGGTCGCTGCGGCCCGATCTAACGCTGCACGAAACCTATTACACGCAACGACTGGTAGGCGAAACGGGATCGAATCCGGGGCAGGCGGTGAGCGATCCGATCAACCGGCAAGCGCTGGAAACTTCGGTCGAGCTGCGGCCTCCGCCGCTGGAGCGAATTTTCGACAAGGAATTTCTGGGAAGAAAATGGAAGCACGTCATCGAGCCGCGGCTCGATTACAGATTCGTCACAGGCGTCAACAACTTTGGGAACATCGTGAAGTTTGACGAGCGTGACATTCTCACCGATACCAATGAGGTGCAATACGGATTCATCACCCGGCTTTACGCCAAGCGCACCTCAGGCAAGCCGGAAGATTGCAATCAGATCATGTCAGCGCTGACGGTGGGCGGCACGTCGCCGTCATCGGCGATTCCGTGGGAGCATGTGAATCCGCTGGCGAATGCTCCCTGCAAGCCGGGGCCGCAGGTGCACGAGGTAGCCACCTGGGAACTGGAGCAGAAGTACTTTCTCGATCCCACGTTCGGAGGCGCGCTGATTCCCGGACAACGCAACGTTTTTACCAGCACCATCGACCTGACCGGGATTGCGTTCGTGACCGAACCCCGCCACCTTTCGCCGCTGGTTTCGCGGCTGCGAGTGGAAACCAGTTCGCGCACCGACGCCGAGTGGGACATGGATTACGATTTTCAAAGCAATGGCGTGAACGCGACTACGGTTCTGGCCAATTACCACATCGGCCAGATAACGATGGGCGGAGGCGAGGCCTTTTTGCAAATCCCCACGCAGACAACCACCTCGGGAGGCACGGCGCTGCCGGAGCGCTTCAACCAGTTCCGGACCGCGTTGGGATATGGCAGCGCCACCAAGCGCGGCTTCAGCGGCGCGGGCAGTTTCGGCTTTGACTATGAGGTCGGCAAGCTGCAATTTGTAAGCACGCAGGCTACCTACAACTGGGATTGCTGCGGCGTGACGCTGGAGTACCGCAGCTATTCAGTGGCCAACGTGCGCAACGAAAACCTGTTCCGCTTCACTTTCAACCTGGCGAACATCGGGGGGTTCGGCAGTCTGCGGCATCAGGAAAGTCTCTACTGACAAATTCGCGATACTGTTGTGGCGGCAAATGCATCCAAGACGCTAACATGATCGGTATGCCTGTGGTGAATGAAGTTGCAACCAAGCGCGCACGCTTGCACGAGCGGGTCGGGAAGCTGGGGCGTCTTCTTGTCGCCTACTCCGGCGGAGTGGATTCCGCTTATCTGGCCTGGGCCGCGCATCAGGTTCTTGGCGATAAGATGCTGGCGATCATCGCCGACTCTCCCAGCCTGGCGCGCACGCAGCTCGCGGATGCGGTCGGGTTTGCGCACGAGCAGAAGATTCCGCTTGAAGTGGTGGCGACGGGCGAGATCGAGCGGCCGGAGTATGCCCGCAACGATGCGCAGCGCTGTTTCTTCTGCAAGGACGAACTATTCACAATGATGGAAGCTCTGCGCGAAACGCGCGGCTTTGATGCGATCGCGTACGGGGTCAACGCAGACGATCAGGGGGATTTCCGGCCCGGACAGAAGGCGGCAGCCAATCACCACGTGGCTGCGCCACTCCTCGATGCCGGGTTGAGCAAGCAAGAGATTCGCGAACTGGCCCGCGAAGCGGGTTTACGCGTCTGGGACAAACCCGCATCGGCCTGCCTCTCTTCACGCATTGAATACGGACGCCCGGTGACGCGAGAGGCACTTGCCGCGGTTGAAAAAGGCGAAGATGCGCTGCACGATCTCGGTTTCCGGCAGGTTCGCGTGCGGCATCATGGCGAGATCGTGCGCATTGAGATTGCCCGCGAGGAACTGCAGCGCGCCCTGGATCCCGCGATGGCTGAGGAATTCACGCGCATTTTTAAAGCGCTCGGCTTCAAGTTCATCACGCTCGATCTGGAGGGCTTTCGTTCGGGATCGATGAATGCGCTGCTGCCTGCGGAGGGACTGCTGAGGCGCGCGGGATAATCTCACGGACTTGGGCTCTACCTCTTGCCCGGATTCCAGTACGTTGCCTAATCCGAATTCAAGAGAGGGAACTTAACTGAACAAGGCAATTACAGCCGCTCAGGGATTGCTGCCCGCAGGCCGATGGAGTTCCTGCTGGACCGAGGGCGGAAGATTGTCCAGGTGATTGAGAAAAGTGACAACTTGCCAGATCTCACTATCGGCCATGATATTCCCCCACGCCGGCATGGCCGATCGGCGCACTCCGTTCTTGACGAAGTAGAAATCCCGGTTCTCGGGCAAGCGGGGATGCGCCTGCATGAACTGCGGCGCTGGTGGATTGAAGGACGCGCCGTAGTCACTCACCGGATTGTCAGGTCGGCCGTGGCAGTCGGCACACTTGTCGCGATACAAGCGGGCGCCATCGAGCAGGTTGGCCTCGGTAGGCGCAATCGGATTCCGTTGCGGTGGCGCATAGCGTGCGGCTGAAGCATTCAAGGCGGTGGTGGCGAGCTGAGATTCGAGCCAGGATGTCGGAAGATTCGCGCGCAGGTCCGCATAGCCGAGTCTCAGGTAAAGCCAACCGCCGAACGTGAATACAATCAGCGTCGCGACAATTCCGGCCACGAAGTTTTTCATCCTGGCTTCCTTGGTGGCATTATGCACCCTTCCGCGGTGCCCCGCTCCCATCCCGAAGGATAAGGCATCCCTCTACGAACAGCGGCCTCTTCCCCGCCTCCAGCCTCATGCTGTGAGATAATCAACGTTTAATCCACAAATGTTCAGGCGGTTCTTAGTGACCCTTTTTCGACGAGCTTTTCTTCTTCTGCTTATTATCTGTCTTGGCTGTGCAGCCGAATCTGTTCCTCCCGATCTCGCCCACAAGATTGAGCGCCAGGTGCGTGGGACGTACAAAGTTCCGCCGGACTTCAAGGTGATTGTCGGAACAATTTCTCCGAGCACGGATTTTCCCAACTACGACGCGCTCATCGTGACGGTGGACAGCGGCGACAGAAAACAGGACCTCAATTTTCTGCTTTCGAAAGATCGAACTTCGCTGATACGGATGAGCAAGCTCGATCTGAATAAAGACCCCTACACCGAAATCATGAGCAAGATTAACTTGACGGGACGGCCCACGCGCGGAGCGAAGAACTCGAAGGTGGTGGTGGTGAATTTCGATGACTTCGAGTGTCCCTTCTGTGCGCGCATGTATCAGGAGCTATTCCCGGAGCTATTGAAAGAGTACGGGGACCACATCACGTTCGTCTTTAAAGATTATCCCCTCACAGAAATTCATCCCTGGGCCACGCATGCCGCCGTGGATGCGAATTGCCTGGCTGCGCAGAGTGGCGACGCGTACTGGGATTTCTCCGATTACATCCACGCCAACCAGCACGACGTCAGTAACGAGAAGACTTTCCCGGAGCGCCTGGCAGCGCTGGACCGGCTGACCATGCTGCAGGGGCAGAAGCATAATCTTGATGTGGTGAAGCTGCAGGCCTGCATCAAGGCGCAGGATGAAAGCGCGGTGAAAGCATCCATGAAAGAGGCGGAGGCGATTGGAGTGGAGGCTACGCCTACGTTATTCATCAACGGCGAAAAGATCGATGGCGCGGTGCCACCCAGCGAATTGCGTGCCGCCCTGGATCGTGCATTGAAGGATGCGAACTTGCCCGTGCCCGATCACGCGGCTGCGAACACACCAACTGCGCGATGACTTCGGGTGAATTGGTTACGCTGCGAACTGGAACGCTCTTTTTTGGCGGGGAGAAACCGGCTTGAAAAAAACTCTGAAGCTGGCGCAGATTCTTGCGCTGTTAACCGCTGTCACCCTCTCGGCGACGCTGCTGGGTTGCAAATCGCAGGTGGGCGGCGATGTGATGGCCACCGTGGATGGCCGCAAAATCTTCCGTTCCGACGTCGACAAGTATTACGACAATCAGGTGGCCAGCGCGCAGCAAGTGCCGGTGGGCGAACAGGCTACCATCCTCCGGCTGAACATTCTTCGCCAGTTGATCGATGACGAGATAGTCATGCGCCGCGCCGAAAAGCTTGGCCTGCTGGCGACCGATGACGAGGTTGACCGTAAGCTGAACGAGATCAAATCGCCTTACACTCAGGAAGAGTTCAATCAGCGGTTGAAGGAAAAGAAGATCACGCTGGACGATTTCAAGCGCGATATCCGGCGCTCCATTACGGTCGACAAGGTGATGAACAAGGAGGTGTCATCCAAGATCAACGTGACCGATCAGGACATCAACGATTACTTTGCCGCGCACAAGTCCGAATTCAATTTGATCGAGCCGCAATACCACCTGGCGCAGATTTTCGTTACGCCGGTACCCAATCCTCAGGTTCATAACCAGAACAACAAGGCGCAAAATGAGGCCGACGCGCGCAAAAAAATTCAGATGATTTCGAACCGCCTGGATAGCGGCGACGATTTCGCCACGCTGGCGATGAATTATTCCGAGGACCCGGAAACTTCGGGCAATGGCGGTGACCTGGGCACGGTTCCGGAATCTTCGCTGCGCAATACCGATCCGTCCACTCGTGACGCCGTGCTGAAGCTGAAGCCGGGGCAATACAGCTCGATCATTACCCTGAGCAATCCGGCGAACAAGCAGGCGGTTGGCTTTCGCATTGTCAAGCTGATCGCGAAGGAGCCTGCGGGACAGCGCGATCTTTCCGACCCCCGCGTGCAGCAGGCCATACGATCGCAACTGCACGACAGGCGCGAGCAGTTGCTCAAAGCCGCGTATTACGAAGTGCTGCGGGATTCGGCAAAAGTGGAGAACTATTACGCGCAGAAAATACTGGATAGCAACGGGTTGATAAAGTAGTTTCCTTCTGGGGCTAAAGCCCGCATCTTTCGCGGCGCTTGGCGGCACGGCTAAAGCCGAGCCCTTTCAAACCTGATTTATGAGATTACTAGATCGCTTCTAGTCGATGATCGCGAGCACGTCGCCCGCATTCACGGCCGCGCCCGCGGTGACTAGAATCTTTTCGACTGTACCCTTTTTCGGCGATTTGATTTCATTCTGCATCTTCATCGCTTCCACGACCACTATACCCGCTCCTGCCTCCACTGCATCGCCATCGCGCACGAGCAGGCGTACGACCTTCCCGGGCATGGGCGCTACGATTTTGCGTGGCCCGTGGTCTTCTCCGGCGCGGCTACGGCTTCGCAACGAGCGCGGGTCGCGAACTTCGGCGGCGAAGCGCGTGCTGCCTACCCACAAGTGCAAGTCGCTGGCAACGCGCTCGGATTTGATTTCATAGGCGAGATTACCAATGCGCAGGGAGAGCACATCGGGACGGGCGAGGACGGCGTCCACTTCCAATTCGCGCCCGTCGAGACGGCAGAGCCAGCGGCCGTCGGCGTGATTGAAGCTCAAGCCGGTAATTCTTGCCGTCGATGGTCACGTCGTAGAGCATGAGGAGCAGTTGCCAGTGTCCAGTTGCCAGCCGCCAATGGGAGGGCGGTACGTCCGCTAATGCAAAGCCTCCAGTCGACTTGCTTTCTTCCAACCTGACTCGACTTTGTCCGCGGGGCGCAGTTCTCCGTCGATGCCGTTCCTTCGTTGAGCCGTCTGCCCGAGTTCTGCGAACATTCCGGCGGCGATCGCAGCGATCTCGGCTGCGTTCGCGTCCGCGGTTTTGTCTTCCGCGCGCTTCAGCATTCGATCCAGAAAACCCGTATCCAGCTTCGCCGCATGAAAATTTTCATCGCGCAGAATTCTCCGGAACAACGAAATGTTGGTCTTGATGCCGCCAACAAAATATTCATTCAGGGCGCGCGTCAGCCGCGAAATAGCCTGCTCGCGATCGGTACCGTAGCCGATCAGCTTTGCGAGCAGAGGATCGTAGTCGATGGGAACATTCCAGCCTTCATACATGCCGCTATCGCGCCGGATGCCGGGCCCCGAAGGCGCGAGCAATAAAGTGATTCTGCCCGGGCTGGGGAAGTAATTGTTGTCGGGGTCTTCCGCATAAATGCGGCATTCGATGGCGTGGCCGCGGATTTGCACGTCCTGTTGCGAGAACGGGAGTTTCTCTCCTGCCGCGATGCGAATCTGCAAATGAACCAGGTCGAGACCGGTGACGAGTTCGGTCACGGGGTGTTCGACCTGGAGCCGCGTGTTCATCTCGAGAAAATAGAAATTCTTTTCCGGATCGACGAGAAACTCCACGGTTCCGGCATTCGTGTAGTTCGCAGCTTTGGCCACGCGCACGGCGACTTCGCCCATGCGGCGGCGCATTTCGGGATCGACGATCGGCGAAGGCGCTTCCTCGAGAACCTTTTGATGACGGCGCTGGAGCGAGCATTCGCGCTCGCCGAGATAAACGGTGCTGCCGTGCTCATCGGCGAGCACCTGCATTTCGATGTGGCGGGGATTCAGAATGGCTTTCTCAATGTAAACCTCGCTGTCGCCAAAAGAGCGCTCGGCCTCGCTGCGCGCGGCTTCCAGGGACGATCGCAGATCGCCGGCGGCGTGCACCAGCCTCATGCCTTTGCCGCCGCCGCCAGCAGCAGCTTTCAACATGATGGGGTAGCCGATTTTCGCCGCTGCTTGTTCAGCCTGCTCAAACGACTCCACTCCGCGCGACGTGCCGGGTACAAAGGGAACCTGCGCCTTCTCCATGGCCTGGCGGGCGCGGGTTTTCGAACCCATGGCTTCCATGGCCGCGGCTGTCGGTCCGATGAACTTAATGCCGGCATCGGCGCAGGCTTGCGCGAACTTCGCGTTCTCAGAAAGAAAGCCGTAACCGGGATGGATGGCATCAGCACCGGAGCGGTGAGCCACGTCAAGAATCTTTGAAATGTTGAGATAGGATTCGGTGGCTGCTGCTGGGCCGATGGGGTAGGCCTCATCCGCTTTGCGCACATGCAGCGAGGCGCGGTCGACATCGGAATAGACTACGACCGCGGCAATGCCCAATTCGTGGCATGCGCGCAGGACGCGCACTGCGATCTCGCCTCGATTTGCGATGAGAATCTTCTTAAACATCTTCGCGTCGCCATCTGCGGTGGCAAACCCAGAATTTTACAGGAGATTCAACTTGGACGCGGTGACGGCGTGCGCAGCACGCGCTTGGCCAAGGCGAGAAAACTCCGATGTTTGGAAAAGCAGATAGACAGCGAGGATGACTAACTCGGGCTCGATCGGATGGCGGTAGCGGGCGTGGGGGAAAACGAAATAATAGGTGGTCGGATAGGTAAGCAGCAGCCCGGAGAAAAGCCACGCCCCGCGCAGTTTTTGCCGCACTACGCGTCCTGCTCCCCAGATTCCCAGCACAGACCACGCCAGGAAAAATGAATTGCGAAAATCCCAGGGCGCGCGGCTATCGGTTGGTTTGGGAACGCCGTTCCAGTAGTAAACGAATCTTCGCAGGCTCACGATGGCGAATTGCCTGGGATGCTCGCGAATCCAGTGGAATGCAATTCGCTTGCACTCCGCTTCGTATTTCAGCTCGCCGAGGCGCTGAAATTTCTCCAATTCCAGTTTGTTGAGATTGGGCTGCAGGTAAGCCATGAGCATTCCTTCCGCACCCTTTGAGTTGCCCAGGCGGAATTGCAGGCCGAAATCGTCGCGAATAAAAACGAAGTGTCCAAAGACTTCATAGTTTCGAACGAGCCACGGCGAGAGCACGAGAAAGAAAGTTGCTGACGAGAGCGCAACGCCAGCGAGGGAAGGCAGGCAGTTTTTGAATCTCTGACGCCAGATCCACAAACCGCAAAGCGGTAAAAACGCGAGCATGGAAGGATTGGCCAGCGCAGCTACGCCCCACAATGCTCCGAAGATCGCCCAGCCCCACATCCCTCGCCAGTCTTCGAGTTGCAGCGCGATCAGAAAAATAAGCGCCAGCAGAAGAGGGGTGAGAGTTGTGTCCCAAATCCAGTGTATCGACCAATACCAAATGTAGGGATTCAGCGCCCACGCGTAGACGGACCAGCGTGCGACGCGTTCATCGAAGGTGCGTGCCGCGATCAAAAAAATGGGAATCGTCGTAAGAGAAGCGAAGAGGCTGTTGATGGTCAGCAACACCCATGCGGATGCGTAGGTGTAGATTCCGAAGAGCTTGAAAACTCCGCCCATTAGATACGGATAGAGCGGCGGCTCCCAGGCGGTAGGTCCGGTGTTGGCGTCGTAAGGATTGCTGAAACCTTGACCAAGCGCGATGGAGCGGGCGATGCGCCCCATTTCCCAGCCGAAAGCAAAATGATCTTCGATCGGACGGGTGCGATATTGGCGCAGCAGGCCGATCAGCGCGACTTGCACGAGAAAAGAAAGGATGACAACCCTGACGACAGATTTTGGAACCGGTGGGAGAGAGCGGTTATGCATCCAAGCGGAAGTTTATCAGGCGCGGGTCGATTGACAATTGCCGGAACGCGGGTTCGTCAATCTTCGAAGGAGCGCACAAAACTCACCGGGAACGGTGGCTGCGGTTGCGGCCGGTCGGAGTCTCTCATCCAACCAGCTCGCCGGCTGAAGCGGTAGCGGACGAGCGTCCAAATCGCCAGCCAGCCATCGGAATGACGAATCTTTTTGCCTTCTACGGCCGATCGCGGCTCATAGCGAACCGGCACTTCGTAGATTCTCTCGCCCAGCCGGGAGAGCTTTGCGGTGACTTCGGGGCAGAACTCGAAGCGGTGACAGTCGAGACGAATCCGGGAAAGCACGGAACGGCGAAAAACTTTGTAACAGGTTGCCTCGTCGTGAATGCCGGCGCGGTAGAGAAGATTGGTGAGATGCGTCAGCAGCTTCGCGCCCAGAAAAAAACGCAGGCCGCGCTCGGGGCGATCGGGGCGCACTCCGTAAACTACATTGGCCTGTCTCAGCTGCAGAGGCCGCAGCAACGCCGGGTAATCCTGCGGGTCGTATTCCAGGTCGGAGTCCTGAATGAGGACGTATTCGCCCCGGGCATATTCCAGTGCGGTTCGGACGGCAGCGCCTTTGCCGCTGTTCTTTGCGTGAAAGATCACGGTAACATCGTCGGCCAGCGGCATGGATTGAAGTTTTTCGCGCGTACCGTCGGTGGAACCATCGTCGACGATGATGACTTCTTTTTTTACAGGCGAGGCGTGAATGGCTTGCAGCAACTCGTCGACGTGCGCGGCTTCGTTATAGACGGGCACGATTACCGACACGAATCCCGCCCAGCGATCGTTTTCCGGTATTGCAGCCGCACCACTGCGCGGCGAAATCTCTGCCACAGTTCCCATGCGTCCAGTTCGATACAGAAACCGCTTAATTACAGGCCATTGCTAGCATAATATCATCTGGATTCTGAATGACTTCTTTGGACACAACGGTCAGGGCAGAAAAAGACGCCGTGGAACCTTCACAGCATGGCGCGTCCTCCGTGCTCTGGACGCGGGCGTCTGTAGCGGCTCTAGCCTCCCTGATGGCGGTAGCCACCGTACTGCGGTTTTTATTTCTCGTCCGGAAACCGTTCTGGTTCGATGAATGCTTCAGTGTGGAGGTAGCGCGGCTTCGCTGGTCGGATTTTTTCAGGCTGCTCTGGCGTCGCGAAGCCAACATGTCGCTTTACTATCTGCTGCTGCGCGGCTGGCTGCATTTTGGATCGAGTCCGTTTTTCATTCGCAGTTTGTCGGTGATTTTTTCGCTTGCAGCATTGCCGGCGATTTACTGGCTGGCGGGAAGACTCTTTGACCGGCGCGTGGCTCTGCTCTCGGCAGCATTGCTGAGCTTCCATGCGTATCCCATCCGGTACGCACAGGAGGCGCGCAGCTATTCGCTGTTCGTGCTGTTGGCAATATTATCGAGCGGATTTTTTGTCGAGACGGTGCGGGAAAGGTCCCGCGGCAGCAAGATCGGATATGCGATCACCAGCGTGCTCGCCGTTTATGCCCATCTCTACGCCCTGCTCTTGTTGGCGGCGCAATGGCTTTCCATTCGCGCCTGGAAGAACGCTGGCGATGAATTGCATGCCCGCCTGCGGAGTGCCTGGATTTGGATTGCACTAGCGTCTTCGCCCATCGTGATATTCGCGGCAAAGACGGGAGCCGGACCGATCCGCTGGATTCCGAAACCGAGGCTTCATGACCTGCTTAAATTTGCCGAACAGCTGGCGGGAAACGACGGGCTATTCCTGCTCTTAATCTATGTGGCAGCTTGTCTGACTGCTTTGGTTGTTTTGCCGGGGCGGCATGCAAGGGATGGAGCGTCAGCTTCGCCTTTCGAGAGCTGGCAGCTTCGTTTTCTGCTTCTTTGGCTTTTCTTTCCAATCTTGTTCGTATTGGCGCTCTCGCTGGTCCGGCCGCTTTTCCTCGGCCGTTATTTTATTTTTTGCCTGCCGCCGTTTGTGGTGCTCACGGCTGCCGGCATCATGCAGCTTCGCAGGGCCTGGCTCATCGTTGTCGCGGTTATTGTTCTGCTTTCGCTGCAGGGGACGTTTTCTTATTACGACTACGATTTCGATCTGGTTCGTGATGGATCGGAGACGGCCACGAATTATGTGCTTGATCATGCGCGGGCTGGCGACGGCATTCTGTTTCACATCGCGGAGGCGCGGGTGCCGTATGAATTTTTTAGGTCCATTCGCGAAACAAAGGACCACGACGCCGGGCCGGACATTGCCTATCCGCGGCACGGCGATCGCCTCGACTATCGCGACTTCTCCGGTAAGCCGAGCGCGGACCTTGTCAAGCCGCTTTCCGACCGGTATTCGCGGGTGTGGCTGGTGCTAATGAGTAATGAAGTTTCAGGCCATCCGGACGCGACGACGGCCATGCTGAATCAGGTTCTCGACCAATCATTCGTCGAAATTGAAGAGGAGCAGTTTCCTGAGGTGGAGGTGCGGCTGTATGGCAGGCGTTAGGGTGGGCCTGGCCTGGGGCTAAAGCCCTATTCTCTCGGGAGCAGTCTTGACGCGGGGCTGAAGCGCCGCTCTTCCACGGTTGCGCCAGCGAAAGATAAACAAAAGGGCAGACACGAGTGTCCGCCCCACAAAGATCAAGCCACACAAATGAATCTGAAGATTTCTACTTCTGCTGATCCATCGTGATGCCCTGCTGACCCGGCTGTTTCTCGGCTTTCGCCTTTTTGGTGGCGAGGGTTTTGTCTACCCAGTTGTCGGCCGTCTTCAGGTCTTCCTGGCGCTGAGCCAGATCGTCGCACTCCACGTCGGCTTTCTCGCGGTACATCAGGTTCAGGTAGGCCATGGCGTCGTCGTAGTCGGGACGGAGCTGAATTGCCTTGTTGAGGCTGTCGATGCCCTCCTGAATGGCCGGCATGTTCTTGATCTTGAGCTCGTCGCAGACCTTTTTCTGATCTTTGTTTTTAGGATTCAGACTCTCATCCGGCTTCAGGCCAAGTTTGGCGCGCTCTTCCATGCGCGGCTGGTAGCAGGCGGTCCAGTCGATCACGCCGACCGAATAGTACGGTTCGGGATCGTTGGGATCGATGTCGGCAGCCATGCGGTAATACTTTTTGGCGTCGTCGAACTTCTTCATGTTCAGGTACAGATAAGCGATGCCCTTAGCGGCATTTACCTTCTGATCGCGGGCAGGATTCATTTCCAGCACGCGCTGATATTGCTCGATGGCCTGCTCGGCCATCTTGTTGTTGTCGGGAGTATCGGCGCCGGGAATGTATTGCTGTGCGTAGGCGGTGGCCAGATACATTTTGGCGTTGATCAAGCTGGGATCGAGCGCCACGCTTTGCTGGAAGTGGTCAATGGCCTCTTCGTACTTGGCGTTTTTATAAGCGGTAACACCTTTGTTGAGTTGATCGCGGGCGCGCAGTTTGCTGCAACCCACCGAAGTTATGATCGCCAGCATTGCTACCACCAGCGTCAGCAGACGAATGGATTTATTCATTGCGGTATAAGTCTCCCTTGCCACAGAGCATCCTAGGCCCAGAGACAAGAGTTTGACAAGCGCAGGGTGAGCGTTCCTTGGCAGACGCGGCACGGGAGCGTCAACTCCCGTGCGCGAATCTTGTTTCCGGGCACGTACTTCGAAAAGCGGAACTGAGTTTAACCACCGGCTTCGATCTTCGCCGTAATGAGTCCGACCTTATCCACACCCGCAGCGTGAGCGATATCGATTACATTGGCCACATCCGCGAAAGGAATGTTATCGTCTCCCTTCACGAACATGACCTTCTCAGCGCGGGTCTTATAAATATCGGCGAGGCGACCTTGCAGGTTGTCCCAGGTGGCATCTTCCTGATTGATTTTCAAGCCCGGCTCCTGGCTGCCGCGATCGATAAGCTGCACCACGATGGTGCGATCAGGCGTGTTGTTCTTGGGGGCGTTCGGCGGAGGCGGCTGCGGAACCAGTGCGTCCAGCCCTTTCGGAGTCAGCGGCGTAATCACCATGAAGATGATCAGCAGCACCAGTAGAACGTCAATGAGCGGTGTGACGTTAATATTTGCGCTTTGGCCGCCGCCCGAGCCAACTGCCATACTCATATAATTTCTCCTGTTATTGCCCCGCCGGCGGAGTGGCTGGCGGAGGGTTTGGAGTAGTGCTCTTCCTCTGTTCGGTGAGCAGGCCCAGATCGTCAACTCCGGCGGAGCGTACGGCATCCACCACTTCGACTACCTTGCCGTAGCGGGCGCGGGCATCTGCCTTCACGTAGACGCGCTTATCGGTGCGGTTGGTCAGGCGATCCTTCACTTTGCTGCTCAAGCTGTCTACCGTGGTCTTATCGGCGCCGAAAAATACGTCGCCGTTTTTCATGACCGAAACCAGAAGAGCGTCTTCTTTATCGGCGTCGGCCATGGGCGTAGGGTTGTTGACCTTTGCCATATCGACGCTGATGCCCTTCTGCAACATGGGCGTGATCACCATGAAGATGATCAGCAGCACCAGCATCACATCCACCATCGGAGTCACATTGATGTCGGAGTTGACCTTGGCGCCTTCGTTTCGTTTCGCAAGTGACATATGGAAATCTCCAGTACTTCCGGATTATCTGCCGGAGTCGGGAGGACCGGCGCTGGATGCTCTCCGGCGCCGGACTTTAGCAACTCACAGCATCAACTCACAGCAGCGCAGCAGCTGCCGGCCAGAGGCCGGGCGTTACTTCGCTACCGGCGAGCGGCAACATCGCGCCGCTTCAGGAAGTAGTCGATCAGTTCGCTCGAGGAGTTATCCATCTCCACGTCGAACGCTTCTACGCGGCCGGTCAGATAATTGAACATCATCACGGCCGGAATCGCGACCAGCAGACCGAACGCGGTGGTCACCAGAGCTTCCGAAATACCGCCGGCGACTGCGCCCAGACCGGTGGCCTTCTGTTCGGAAATGCCTTTGAAGGCGTTCAGAATGCCCATGACCGTTCCGAACAGTCCGACGAATGGGGCTGTGGAGCCGATGGTGGCCAGACCGCCGAGGCCGCGCTTCAGTTCGGCGTGAACGATGGCTTCGGTGCGCTCCAGTGCGCGCTTTGAGGCTTCGATGGTCTCGCCGGGAATTGCGCCGGGGCTATCCTGGTGAGCCTTGAATTCCATCAGGCCAGCGGTGACGACCTTGGCCAGATGGCTCTTCTTGTTGCGCTCGGCGACCTTGATGGCCTCGTCGATACGGCCATCGCGCAACGCGCCAGCGACCGCTGGAGCGAAGGCGCGAGACTGTTTGCGGGCCGCGCTGTAGGCCATGGCACGATCGATCATGACGCCGATGGACCACCCAGACATAATAAACAGAATGATAACCACGATTTTCGCGATGATTCCCATCTGATGCCATAGCGAAATCGGATCCCATCCCACTGCGCCACCCTCCTGCACAATCCAGGCGGCCATCCTAGGAACATGACTGAGAGTTGCTACTGCAAAGTGAGCTACCATGAGTTACTTCCTCCTCGGAACTACCGTTAACTTTGATGCGAAATTGAAGAACACTGTATGACCATGGTAAGACAAACTTAACAGGCGATGCCGGGGACGTACTCCGGCGACTGCCGATTATCTCACCATTCGCGAGGTCTGGCGCTCAATCATTCAGGACACAAAGAGAGCGCCGAACCAAAGGTCTCTCCCGGCCACGGTAAAAGGTGGGTGGGGAAGGCCGTGAAACAGACTTCCTGCTACTGCACTTGGTACGCCCTGATCACGCCGCCCGGACTCTAGCCCCCGGCAAGCGTGAAGTTTACTTGAACTTCCGTATCCACCTCAACCGGCTCGCCGTTCAGCAGGTAGGGCTTGTACTTCCACTGCTTCACAGCATCGATCGCCGCCGGAGCCAGCATTGGATGCCCGCTGACCAACTGCAGGTTTTCGATGGATCCGTCTTTGCTGATCACGGCACGCAGAATAACCGTTCCTGAAATGCGCGCCTGCCGGGCCAGCGGCGGATAAACCGGGTTCACTTTGCGAATCAGAAGGCCCGAGGTAACGCCGGCGGAAACTCGAATGCGCTGCGGTGTAGCCACCTTGGGCACGGCAACCGGCGTGGAACTGATGATGCCGCCGATCACGCCGCCCATCTGGCCGCCGGGTATGCCACCGGGGACGCCGCCCACTACACCGGCAGATGCCATTGCCGGCGGAGCCTCGTCTTCCTTAATCATCTGAATCTTCTGAGGGATCTTTGTGGGGGTGCGCAGAGCGCCGTTGACGATGTCGGTCTGAATCTGATGCACAATATGCACGGGCGCTGCGGCTGGCGGAGGTGGGGGAGGGGGTGGCGGAGGCGCCACAAGGAAGGTCATCAACTGCTGCTTCGGCAGGGCCTCGGTGAAGATCAGAGGCATCAGAACCATGATGCCGATCAGCAGGATCTCCAAAAAGATCGCAAAGGTTGTGGTTCGCCCTCGCTTGGTCTTTAGCCGATTGCCAGATTCCAGAAGGCTATCTTCAAACATAAAGTTTCTCCCCTACTCAGAGCCTACGTAAACTTAGACACCGACAAACTCCCCTTTGCTCCCGAAATCGACCGCGCCCGGAGCCAGAGTCCCCAGAGGCGAAAGCCTCCACTTCTGTGGACTCTCGCGGCGCCGCTAAAGCCCGCGCCCTTCAAGACTGTGACGCCGTCCCAACCAGAGCCGTACCACAAAAACCTAAGGCAATACCATACAGGCGTTTACTTGGTCCGGACGGGCATGGCCACAGCCCGCTTGCCCTTGCTCACCCGCCAATCCTGATAGGCCACCAGAATGGGGGCGGCGATGGCGATCGACGAATACGTGCCGATCAGGATGCCGATGACAAGCGCCAGGCTGAAGCCACGCAGCACTTCGCCACCGAACAAATAGAGTGCAAGAACTGTAAGGAAGGTTAGCCCGGCTGTCAAGATGGTTCTGCTTAATGTTTGATTAATGCTCCGGTTAACGACGTCAGACAGCTTCTCGCGACGCATCAGCTTAATGTTTTCCCGGATACGGTCAAATACCACGATCGTGTCGTTATTAGAGTAACCAATCAGGGTAAGGATGGCGGCGATGACGGTCAGGGAGATGTCTTTGTTGAGCAGGGAAAAAGCGCCCACGGTAATGAGAGTATCGTGAAAAACGGTAACCACCGCGGCGACACCGTAAATCCACTCGAAGCGGAAGCCGAGATAAACCAGCATTCCCGCCAGCGAATAAGCTGTGGCCAGCAGCGCTTGCCGGCGCAACTGCGCGCCGACCTGCGGTCCGACAATTTCCACGTTGCGCACGCTGAAGTCCGAGAGGAAGAATCTGTCGGGAAGTGAAGCGACAACCGCGGGATCGACCGAACCCTTGAGTTCATCGATGGAGGTCAGTACGCCGGCGTGCCCCTTGTCGCGTGCGTCCACAATGGCCTGGGCCTGCTGCGTATATTTCTGGTCGGCGTCGGAGCCCAGGTGCATCGGATCCTTGTCCATCAGATAATTCTTGATGGACAAAATGCTGGAATTGTTCAAATCCTGTTTGCCGGCGGGAGCATTTGTTTCGAGCGCATTAATGATCTGGGTCTTGCCGCGATCGAGCGCCTGTTCGCTGGTTTCCTGCACGTCGAGATCGATCAGGACCTCATTGTTCGACGGAACGTCGTAGCGCTGAATTTTCGCGTTGTGCAATCCGGCGTGGTCCATGGCTGCGCGCAGCGCATGGTCGTTGGGCGTGTGCGAGAACTTCACATAGACCAGCGTGCCGCCGCGGAAATCGACGCCGTAGGGAATGTGATGCCAGAACAGCATCGAAGAGACTCCGGCAACACTGAAAACGAGAGAGAAGGCGAGAAAGTACCACTTCTTGCCGAGAAAATCGTAGTTGGGACTGTGAAAAAACTCCACCTTGCTTACCTCTTATCCGAATTTATGATTTCGTGAAATTGCCAAATTCTCTTAAATGCTCAGTAAATCGCCGCGTTGTTTGCGGCTCAAAACCCAATCAAAGATCACGCGGGAAACGAAAACCGCGGTAAACAAATTCGCCAGAAGACCGAAGGTGAGCGTGACCGCAAATCCCTTCACCGGTCCGGTGCCGAACAGGAACAGAATTGCGGCCGAAACGATTGTGGTCACGTGCGTATCCACAATCGTGATCCAGGCGTGGCCAAAACCCTGATCTACTGCTGACGGAGGAGTCTTTCCATTCCTCAGCTCTTCGCGGATGCGCTCGAAAATCAGCACGTTCGAGTCGACGCCCATACCGACGGTAAGAATCACACCGGCGATTCCGGGGAGGGTCAAGACCGCGTCGAAGTAGCCCATGAAACCGAGAAGAATAACCAGGTTCAGCAGAAGCGCCACATCGGCGTTAATACCGGCCGCGCGATAGTAGATGAGCATGAAGATCAGCACGGCCAACATGCCAACGACCGCGGCGCGAACGCCGGCGCGAATCGAATCCGTGCCGAGCGACGGCCCGACCGTGCGCTCTTCGAGATACTTAATGCCCGCGGGCAGCGCGCCCGAGCGCAGAATCATCGACAAATCCTTAGCCTGCTGCTGGCTCATGCTGCCGCCGCTGATCTCGCCCTGGTCGCGAATGGCTTCCTTGATGTTGGCGACTTCCTGAATTTTATTGTCCAGCACCACGCCTAATCGATCGCCCACGTGCGCCGAGGTGAAGTTGTAAAACCGCTGGCCACCTTCGCCGGTCAACTGGAAACGGACATTGGGCTGGCCGTTCTGATCAGTGCTGGGCTGGGCGTCACGAAGATCTTTTCCACGAACCGCGGAAACTCGCGAAACCAGGTACCAGGTTTGTTCGTCGGCAGGTGCACCGGGAGCAGCGTGGCCGGGCAGCAGAATCGCATCGGGAGGCAGAACTCCGCCTTTATCCTGCAGGGCCGCCTGCTCGCTGGGATACGGTCCGCCCAAAACTTCCTTGATCTCCAGCATGGCGGTGGACTGCATGATGTCCTTCACGCGCGCCGGATCGTCAACCCCGGGCAACTGCACCAGAATCTGATACTGGCCGAGACCGTGTTCCTGAATCGTCGGCTCGCTTACGCCCAGCGCGTCAATGCGGTTGCGGATGGTCTCGATCGCCTGCGTGACCGCTTTGTTCTTCAAGTCGGTCAGCATCTGCCGCTTCATCGTCAGAGTCCACGTGTTCTCCGCGCCGGAAGTAAGGTCGTACTCGGGCAGCCGCTCATTGACGATATCGAGGAGATCTTTCCTTGCTTCCGGAGGCACGCCTTTTAACACGACGCGGTCGGGAGCGTTCTGTAGATCCGGCTTGGAGATATCGCTGAATGCGATCTTGCGCTTGTTGAGCTGCTCCTTCAGCAGCTCGACTGCATTGTCGGAATCCACGTTGATCGCGTCATTCACCTGCACCTGCAGGATCAGGTGGGTTCCGCCGCGCAGGTCCAGACCAAGGTGTATGTGCTTGCCGATGGCGGCGAGGATGCCCTGGCCGGAGAAACTGTCGGGAACACCAAGGATGCCGAAAAGAAAAACCAGCAGGGTGGCGAGAATGACGACGAGCTTCCAGGTGAGATTCTTATTCATAAAAACAAACCCAAAATCAGAGCGGAATTACTTCGCTTTCGCTTCTTCCTCCGCGGTTGTGGTCACGTGTGTCACGGAAGCCTTGGTTACTTCCAATAGAATGTTGTTCGGCGGAACCCGCAAGTGAATCGAGTCGTCTTTGAGCGCCATGATCGTTCCCCGCAGGCCGCCGCTGGTAGTGACTTTGTCGCCGGTCTTCAGCGCGTCCAGCATAGCGGTCCATTTTTTTTGGCGGCGCTGCTGGGGAAGAATCAGCAACAAATAGAAGATTGCAAAGATGAAGATGAGCGGCGCGATGCTCAACCAGCCCATCCCGCCACCTGTTGCCTGCACTGCTAAAAGATATTGCATGTTTGTCTTGCTCTGTTACGTCTCTCCGTTTGGATTCCCTTAGCGGCTAAAGCCGCATTGAATCTGCGGAGCCTGGCGGCGCGGCTCAAGCCGCACCCTTTCAGAACCAAGGACTCATTGAAACAGCCGCTCTTGACCTAAGCTGGCGCACTTTCGCATCCTGACCGCGAACTACCGCCCGCGCCTGCATCACCACGGCCCTGTCATTTCACGACGGGAGTGCTGACCGATTCCGGCCGGATCATGATCGGCTGAATCATGACTGCTCAGGGTTGACTTCGGGAAGGTCTCTCCAGCGTGTCACGCTTTTGGCCGGGACCAAACGCCAGACAGAAAATGGGACTCTTCCCCAAGTGAAATAGAATGACGCACACGCCGCATAGTGTCAAGGTAGAAACTCAGGTTGTGGATGCTGTTTAAGACCTGCGCGAGAACTTCATTAGAGGCATAAAGATGGCGCAAGTAGGCGCGAGAGTAGCGCTGGCAGACGCGGCAGGGGCAATTGGGATCGAGCGGGCCGTGATCCTGGGCGTAGCGGGCTTGCTTGATCGTGATTTTTCCTTCGGCGGTGAACAGCAAGCCGTGGCGGGCGGCGCGGGTGGGAAGAACACAATCCATCATGTCGACGCCGAGGCTTGCATATTCGACGATTTCTTCTGGTGTGCCCACGCCCATCAGATAGCGCGGCTTGTCTTTGGGCAGGTGCTCGAGCGTGGCTTCGACGACTTCGCGTGTGCGCTCGCGCGGCTCACCTACGCTCAGGCCGCCGATGGCGTAGCCGGGGAAGCCGATTTCGACGGTGCGCTCGGCCGATTCTTTTCTGAGATCGAGATCCATGCCGCCTTGGACGATGCCGAAGAGGGATTGGGTCTTATCGGGAACGGCATCCGGTCTCCGGCTTCCGGCTTCCGGGCTCAGCAACATCCCTGTTGCCGGACGCGGGATGCCGGAAGCCGCGGCTTCTGTTCCCTCACCGTTCGTTCGCTGCCACGGTACTTCGTGCTTGTGCGCTTCGAAATACTTCTTGCTGCGTTCCGCCCAGCGTAGCGTTAACTCCATCGAGGCTTTTGTGCGAGAACGGTCGGCGGGATATTCCGTGCACTCGTCGAACGCCATGATGATGTCCGCGCCCAGGCCGATCTGCGTGACGATGGAACTCTCCGGGCTGAAGAAGTGGGATGACCCGTCGAGATGGGAGCGAAAAGTTACGCCTTCTTCGCTGACCTTGCGCAGTTCGTTGAGGCTGAAGACTTGAAATCCGCCGGAATCAGTGAGGATTGCTCGCGGCCACGACATGAAGCCATGAAGACCGCCGAACTGGCGAACGGTTTCGACTCCGGGCCGCAGATAGAGGTGGTAGGTGTTGCCGAGAAGAATCTGAACGCCGAGTTCCTCGAGAATATCCTGGGGAACAGCTTTGACAGTCGCCGCTGTGCCGACGGGCATGAAGACTGGAGTCTCGATTTCGCCATGCGGCGTGGCCAGGCGGCCGCCGCGGGCGGATCCGGTGCTTGACCTTATTTTGAACTCGATTGACATTGATTTTGCGATTTTAGCAACACGGGGCGTCCCTCAGCGGCTAAAGCCGCATTCATCCTGCGGAGCTTTACGGCGCGACTGAAGTCGCGCCCTTTCAAAGCTCTCAAACAGATCTCTGTTCTGTGAGCGGGTTGCGGGGCCTGCTAGTGAACTTGCAGAAGGACCAGTTCTCCCCGCACACTGCCATTCGCTACGATGAGCCTGCCGATGCTCACTGGCAGCTTGAACCGGCGCGGCCCTGCGCTGCCGGGGTTGAAGTAGAGGACTCCATCCTTCACTTCTTGTTTGGGGATATGGCTGTGTCCGCTTACGACAGTGGCGAAGCCTGCAGCCTCGGGTTTCAAATCCAGTTGCGCCAAGTCGTGAAGAATATAGATGGAGATGCCGCCGATCTCGACCACTTCTGTTTGCGGCAGCTTGCGCGACCACGGCGCTTTATCGACGTTTCCACGGATGGCAGTGACAGTAGCGATGCTGGAAAGCTCCTCGAGAATTTGCGCGGCACCGACGTCTCCGGCGTGGATGATGTGATCGGAGCCGCGCAGCGCGTGGACGGCTTCGGGACGCAGTAGGCCGTGAGTGTCGGAAATCACGCCGATGAGAAGGGAAGGTTTCAAGATTTCATTCGTTCGCTCGTTCGCAAACTTTGCCCTGTCGAAACCGCGCGGCACAAATCTCTGACGTCTTCGGCAAAAACCTGAAAACGGGCGTGCTCCGAAGCGAGATCGATCCCAGCGCAATTTGCGGATTCCGGGAAAGCCCGTCTCGAATGGGCCGCCTCACTCCCGAGTGTATCTCTCTTACGCCCGTCTGCTCGATAATCCGGGCTGCGTTGTTGGCGCGGATTCCACCGCACGCCATGATGGAAGTGCGGCCGTTCGCGGCCCTCACCAGCGTTGCGATGGTTGGAATCGCGTTGCAGGCTGCCTGTGCTGCTCCTGAAGTCAGAATTCTGTCGGCGCCAGTTTGGCAGACGTCTTCGAGGGCGCAAAAAAGATCGCAGGACATATCGAACGCGCGGTGGAAGGTTACGCGGAGCGGACGTGCCAATTCGACCAGCTCGCGTGAGCGTTCCACATCCACGCTGGCGTCGGGGTTGAGAATACCGAGGACTACCCCGTTCGCGCCCAGTTGCTTCGCGAATTCGACGTCGCGCCGCATCGTTTCGAACTCATCGGCGGTGTAGCAGAAGCCGCCGCCGCGAGGGCGGATCATGACTTGCACTCCGATGGAAATCTTTGCGCGAACCGACTCGATCAATCCTGCGCTGGGAGTGATGCCGCCTTCGCTCAGACCGGCGCAGAGTTCTACGCGCTGCGCTCCTCCCTGCTCGGCTGCCATTGCAGACGCCGGAGAGTCAACGCAGATTTCGATGGAGATCGCACTACTCATTCGAGGAGACGACGCTGGAAGACTTTTGTTTGGCCTTCATTTTTCCGGCAAATTCTCCCATGCTGATGATGGCTCGGCCGACGGTGCCATTGCCGATCACCCGCTCGTCATCGCGCACGGTTACCCTCAACGTGTAGAAGCGGCCGTCGAACGATTCCAGCACGGCTTCGGCGCGAACCCGTGTGCCGATGCCGCTGGCTGCGCGGTGCTGAATGTTGATGGCCGTGCCTACGCTGATCTCATCGCCTTCGCAATAGGGTTGCAGAGCATGGAAGGCGGCGATCTCCATCAGGCGGATCATGTCAGGTGTGGAGTAAATCGGCGGCAACTCGGCGTGGTGCGAGGTGAGCGTGTGCTGGAACTCGACGGTCTCTTCCGCTTCGCCGCGGGCACCGATGGGAATATCTTTCGCCATCCTGTTCTCTGTAGAAAAATGAAGAGCCAATGATCGCGGAGGCCGCAAAACCATTGGCTCAAAAATCGTCCGACGAATGGATCACGCAACGTAGGCCATGCGCGCGGCTTCGATGCCGTCGAGGGCTTGCCACAACATGCGGGCGGCGTTTTCCGCAGCCGTCAGGGCAGCTTCGGCAGCGTCGGGATTTTCCTTGATACGCTTCTCCAACTGTTTGTGCCAGACGTTCGAATGGAGGATGTCGGCGGTGGCGTGCAGGGCGAAATAGCCGCAGGTCTTGTCGTCGGCGTGGTACATCTCGCGCAGGCCGTGCTCTTTTTCTTTGGCGATACGCGGCACTTGCGACTCGTAGGCGTAGAACGCCGCCAGCGCCTCTTCGGGTGTGCCGTCGCTGGCGAGACTATGAAAATAGCGCACCAGTTCGACCATCTGCGGAACCGGCAGATGCCATTGCATGTCCCGCCTTGCGCCCATGCCTTCGGCAAAATCAAGCCACAGCTCGGAGTGAGGGACGGCGTCTTTGCCTGATCGGCCGGCAACTCCCTTCTCGTCACACATGTTCGCGAGCACCGCGCGGCGCAACTCGCCTTCATCCAGGCGAAGGGCAAACTCGGCTAAATAGCAGGGAAAAGCCTGTACATGGTGGTAGTAGTGACGCGCATACTCGCGCAGATCGTCACGCGTGAGCTTGCCCGCGGCCCACGCCTGGTAAAAGGGATGGCAAAGCAGATCATACTTGGCGATCGTGGCTTCCAATCGTTCAAAGAACTGAGTGCTGTCCATGATGTCCCCCGGAGATTCTAATGCGACCTACTACTATACGGGCGGCCCTGCATGCGGGCAAGTGATGCGGATCACGAACATCCCTAAGTTGTTAGAATGAATAGCAAGATTCTGGTGCCTGGGCTGGGGCGATGAGAGCATTTTTTCTCATGAGGAAGCTTGCCTTCTAATGATGCAGTTTACCGAACAATTCGACGTGGTCGTGGTTGGGGCGGGGCACGCGGGCTGCGAGGCCGCTATGGCTGCGGCGCGCATGGGGTTGAAGACCGCGCTGTACACGCTGAACGTGGATCTGATCGCACAAATGTCGTGCAATCCGGCGGTTGGCGGCATTGCCAAGGGCCATCTGGTGCGGGAAGTGGATGCGCTCGGCGGAATCATGGGCGAGATTACCGACGCGGTGGGGATTCAATTCCGTCTGCTGAATACTTCCCGCGGCCCGGCGGTGTGGTCGCCGCGGGCGCAGTGCGACAAGCAGGCTTACCGGCTGAAGATGCGCGAGGTGCTGGAATCGCAGGGGAATTTGAAGATTAAGCAGGCGGAAGTGGCGGATTTGATCGTGGATTCGGCTTCTGGCTTCCGGCATCCGGCGTCCGGTGATGGTATCAGGGCCGGGAGCCAGACGCCGGAGGCCGAAAGCTGCCGTGTTCTGGGAGTTAAACTCCGCGACGGCCGCACAGTCGGCGCGCAGGCTGTCATCATTACTACGGGAACTTTTCTCAATGGCCTGATTCATTGCGGCGAGCAGCAATATCCTGCCGGGCGTTCGGGCGAGCCGAATGCCGTTCTTCTGGGCGAGGCGTTGAAGAAGCTTGGGCTGCGCGGCTGCCGATTGAAGACTGGCACGCCGCCGCGGCTGGATGGGCGCACGATCGACTGGACGCGATTCATTCTGCAGCCGGGCGATGAGGACCCGACGCCTTTCAGCTTTCGCACCAAGCGGGTGAAGCATCATGACGCGCAGGTTCCCTGCTACATCGCATCGACTACGCCGGAAACGCATCGCATTATCCGCGAGAACGTACATCGTTCGCCGATGTACAGCGGGCAGATTCAATCGATCGGGCCGCGCTATTGTCCCTCAATCGAAGACAAGATTGTGAAGTTCCCCGACAAGGAAACGCATCAGCTTTATCTTGAGCCTGAGGGGTTGAACACACACGAGATCTACGTCAATGGGATGAGTACTTCGCTACCGGTGGAAGTGCAGCTTGCGATTTTGAAATCGATTCCGGGCTTGGAAACGGCTGAAATGCTGCGCCCCGGCTATGCGATTGAATATGACTCGATCGATCCGACAGAACTCGAGCGCACGTTGGAGACGAAGAAGATTGCCGGTTTGTTTCTTGCGGGGCAGATCAACGGGACTTCTGGTTATGAAGAGGCCGCTTGTCAGGGAATTATGGCGGGCATCAATGCGGCGTTGCAGGTGAAGGCGGAGCCGCCGCTTGTTCTTGACCGCACAGAGGCTTATACGGCGATCCTGATCGACGATTTGATTTCGAAGGGGACCAACGAGCCGTATCGCATGTTTACTTCGCGGGCCGAGTTTCGGCTGCATTTGCGCATTGATAATGCGGACCGGCGGTTGACGCCGCACGGACGGCGGGTGGGATTGATTTCGGATGACGCGTGGAAGGATTTTCAGTCCAAGCAGGAACGGCTGGGAAATCTTAGAACGTTACTAGAGCGGACGCGCGTTACTGCTGAACTTCTCGCGAAACTTTGTCGTTCCGAGGAACGCAGCGACGAGGAATCTGCTGGCGCTTGCACCGGGACGGCTGTTGGCCTGGAAGCGACGGCCGGACAAACGTGCGCGCAGCTATTGAAGCGGCCCGAGATCACGATCGAGAAACTGGTCCCGATCCTGCGGGAGTTGGATCCGGCGTTCTTCCGGCGAGACGAATTGGGTCGTGATACGAGCGAGGCCGCGGCAAATTTTTCTTCCGAAGTTCGCAACGAGCTCAAGTCGGTCGAGACCGAGATCAAGTACGAAGGCTATCTCTTGCAGCAGCAGCGGGCGATCGAACGGTTGAAGAAGTCGGAACAGCGGTCCATCCCCGATTGGTTCAACTATCACTCTGTGAGCGGGCTCTCGCGCGAGATGCAGGAAAAGCTGAGCCGGGTGCAGCCGCGCACGCTGGCGCAGGCTTCGCGCATTCCGGGAGTGACGCCGGCGGCCGTATCGCTGGTGAACGTTTACATTGAGATTCAGGCGCGGCAGCGTGAGCAGGCGGCGGCGCTTTAGAATCCAGCACATGCCCGGGAGGTCAATGAGTGCAATCGGGATGTTTCGCTATTTGAGCGCCACAAAAGTGGAACCATTCCAACGGAACCGCTCGCTCTCCCAAGTAACGTGCTTGCAGCTGTCATCTTCCGAGAAATAGGCTTCTCATGGTCAACGAGTCTACACGGCAGCGGAATAAAGTCCGGTCACAATTGTTGAAAACAGGCGTGGGTGTTGAAAGACTCGATCTCTCCAAACTGGTCGAAAAAACCTTGCGCCAGGAAGCCATGCAAGCGGCCTTCCCTTCTTAGTTTTCCTGGACATTCTCTATGTCCGGTGGCCGCAGCAGGTGATGAGTGAATAGCACCGCAAAGATCAGGTTCCCGACGCCGAACAGAAGCAGCACCTGGAGCGAGAGGCTCGACGTGAGAAAGCCAAACAGGCTAATGGCAAATGCCCAATACTTGAGTACCGTTCCGTAGAGGAGCAACGGACGATTCTGCCGGTAATTCCTCCAGACCGCAATGTACGCAGCTCCGAACAGCACGGCCGTGCCGCCAACAAACATTCGAAACAGTCCTGGACCGGAGTTGTTAAAGTGAATCAGTGGAGCGATGAACCGTAGAAGGAATAGAATCGTCAGGCCACCGATGATGTTGAAGATGGCAGCGAGAATTAGAGTAGTTTGCATGTTTCCCTGTTGGCCGGTGCGACACCCGGTGACGCTTTCCTCTAATACTAAATGCTTCCGGCATACCGCCCCGAGTGTACTCGCGGGTGAGGATGAGGTCCACGCAGGATGGAGCCTCCCTTGCGTAGTTGACGTAACATCGCTGATTGCACGTTTTGACCATGTCGATGAACGATATGGGGATTTATCGACAACCATGCCTCATCGCACTCGTAACAACGGCATCTTGGGCTTGCGGGAGCAGTTCTCGCAGAAATAGCGGGCCTCTTCACAACGAAGAGCCATCAGTCTTTTGAGAAGGTTCACAACCTGCTCGTTCGAACGGTCCGACGCTTGTACATCCCGCTCTAACGCCGCGATTCTCTTCACCAGCTGTCTTGCTTTCGCAACTGGTACTCCCCAAACGATCTCGCCGCACCATGTCAGCCAGTCGCGGTGGGTAAGGACCCAGCGCGGTGTAATGGCACTCTTGAACCGCCGCCTCGCCAAGGCAGTGACGAGGTCACGATATTCCACGTCATCGAGTTGAAATGGCTCCCATTTGCACTTTCCACCGCTCATACTTTGGTCAGCCGCCGCACTTGTCAGAAAATGGTTCACCACGGACATCGGAGGAATGATTCGCGCTACGAAGAAGAAGGGACATTGCAAGAGGAGAGACAGAACATCCCCGGATTCACTTATGAAACGGCCGCCATCGCGCGCGGTCACTTCGTAAGTCAGTCGGCGGAGTTGCCTCTTTTGCTGCTCCCTTGGCATCTGAGAATGGGACAATGTTATCGCGGTTTGCGGCGGGTTGATGCGAACTGAGGTAACTACCGATACGCTGCGAGCCGACTGGAAATTAACCCGGCATTAACAATCGAATGTTACACAGGAGTTAATATCTCCGCATGCCGCAAGATTCCCTCCGCATTGAAGACCAGCCCGGCTCGCAGGAAGGACAGCGCGTTCTTCGTCTGGACGGGCCGCTGACGCTTAGCACGTTTTTCAGTTTTCAGTCGACGGTGCGCGCCGATACTTCGCGCTCCCTGATCATCGATTTCACAAACGTGCCCTACGTTGATTCGGCTGGAATCGGCGCGCTGGTCGGCGCATATGTCACCCGCCAGAATAACGGACGCAACCTCGCCCTGGTCGGCGTAAGCGAGCGCATTCATAATGCGCTGAAGGTTACGCGCGTGGAGCAGTTTTTTCGGTTCTTCGATTCCGTGGCGGCCGCAGAAGAGGCAGCGGCGGCATAGGCGTAGCCCAGTCTGATTCGTGTACAGGAAATCCTTCGCTCCGGCTGAAGAACGCCTGCGATCAGGATGACACCGGGCGGGCCAGCGGCAAGGTTTGACTGTACCTTCTCGCCCTCCTAAGATGAGTTCTCCGCTCGCCTATTCCCATGATTGGACAGACCATTTCGCATTACCGGATTCTGGGACAACTTGGGAGCGGGGGAATGGGCGTCGTTTATGAGGCCGAAGACATCGATCTCGGCCGCCGCGTCGCGTTGAAGTTCCTGCCGCCGCAACTTTCTTCCGATCAGACGGCGCTCGACCGTTTTCTCCTCGAGGCGCGCACAGCGTCGGCGCTGAATCACCCGAACATCTGCACGATTTATGCGGTCGAGAAAGCGGGCGAGCAGTCCTTTATCGCGATGGAGTTGCTCGAGGGCGAGACGCTCGACCGGCGTTTGAGCGGTGGGGCGCTGGCGCTGGATCGGCTGCTCGATTGGAGCATACAGCTTGCGGATGCGCTCGATGCCGCGCACGCCAAGGGAATCATTCATCGCGACATTAAGCCGGCGAATATTTTCATCACGCAGCGCGGGCAGGTGAAGGTGCTGGACTTTGGACTGGCGAAGCTCACTCGCCCCGAGATGACGATGAGCACCATCGGGGCGACCCAGGATTCGCCCGCGTTGCATCTCACTAGTCCGGGAGCCACGGTTGGGACCATCGCTTACATGTCTCCGGAGCAGGCTCGCGGCGAGGAGATCGATCGGCGCAGCGACCTGTTTTCTCTCGGGGTCGTCATCTATCAAATGGCCGCGGGACGATTGCCATTCGCTGGTGCAACCTCAGCGGTAGTTTTTCACGCCATTCTGCAGTTGGATCCGCCTCCAGCGTTGCAACTGAATCCTGCACTGCCGCCGCGGCTGGAAGAGATTATTGCGAAGGCGCTCGAAAAAGACCGTGACCTGCGATACCAGTCGGCAGCTGATTTGCGGGGTGATCTCAAGCGGCTGAAGCGGGATACGGAGTCAGGCAGGAAAACGGCGCAATCGGGAGCGACAGGCGCGGCAGCGGGTTCGAGTTCGTCGGCGGCACAAGTGTCTTCTGCCGCAGCCGCTGATCGACCATCGAGCAGTCCGCTGATCGCTGTGGCCGGAAGTCAGTCGGCTGCAGCGGCTGCAAGTGGAAACCACGGATTGCGCTTTCGTTTCCTGGGTACGGGTGTGGCCTTATTGCTGGCGGGCCTTCTTGCCTACTCCATCTTTTTCCGCAAGCACTCCACGCCATTTCAGGACATCTCCGCCACTCGGGTTACAGACACCGGGGATGTGATCGGGGCGGCGATCTCGCCCGATGGCCAGTACGTCCTCGTAATCACGAGAAAAAATGGACTGGCGAGCCTGTGGCTGAAAAACGTGCCCACCAACAGCAACGTGCAGGTGCAGCCTGCAGAGGACGTGTACTACAACGGACTGCGCTTTGCGCCGGACGGAAACTATTTTTACTTCGTGCGCAGCGATCCCGGTAACGACGACCTGCTCTTTTTGTATCGCGCTCCCCTGCTCGGTGGCGTTCCCCAAAAACTGGCGGACGATGTCGATTCGAACGTCACTTTTTCTCCCGATGGAAAGCAGTTCGCGTTCATTCGGGATGACAACCCGGAGCCGGGTAAATACCGGCTGATCGTGCGTCCGGTGAACGGCGGGGATGCCGATGAACGCGTTCTCGCCAGCGGCCCCAAGAGCCAGAGCCTTTACAATCCGGTCTGGTCTCCCGATGGAAAGACAATCGTCTGTAACGAACTGAACGTAAACGGTGTCTTCACCAGCCTGACTGCGGTAAATGTCGCCAGTGGGGCCAGGAGGGTCTTCTTCGGTTCCAATGCTCAACTATTCGAAAACCCGACCTGGATGCCGGATGGCGGCGGCCTGATCGGAATCCTGCATGGGATGGGCCCGAGCTTTAATCGAACCCAGATTGCCTTCGTCTCTTATCCCGGCGGGAAGTTGTCTCCCATTACGCATGACATCAACACCTATTCGTATCTGAGTGTGGCTGCGAGCGGCCGGACATTGAGCGCCGTATTGAGTGAAGGCCGGTGGAATATCTTCACCATGCCCGCGCCTCCCACGGGAGCGCAGCCTCACCTGGTCACTTCATCCGAGGCATTCACCAATTTCACCTGGACACGAGATGGATACTTGATCAGCGATCAGGGTGCGAAGCTGAACCGGATTGATCCCGCGTCGGGTGATAAGACTCCGCTTGCAACCGAGGAAGGCAGCGTGAGCGGGAATCCCGAAGCCTGTTCCGATGGGCGTTACCTGATTTTTGAGCTGGGCTTCCGTGCCGGCGCGAACGACGATAATCTCTGGCGGATGGATTCTACGGGCGGAAATCTGAAACAACTCACCAACGGCAGGAACGATACGCATTCTGTTTGTTCTGCCGACGGCCGCTGGGTTTATTTCATGCGCCAGCAAGACGAAGCCAAGCTTGCGCGAGTCTCGATTGATGGTGGTACGCCGCAGATCCTATCCGATTTGCCCATTGTTGACAGCCAAATCAGTATTTCGCCGGACGGAAAGCTGGCCGCCTTTGCCACCCTTGAGCACACAAACCACAAAGAAAAGCTGGTGCTGGTCGACACGAATTCAGGCCAGGCTAAGATGATGGATTTTGAGCGGGAACTCTTTGGACTGGTGCGCTTCAGCCGGGACGGAAAGGCCGTGGTCTACCCCACGCGAGAAAACGGCGTCGACAATCTGTGGATGCAGCCCTTGGACGGTTCCAAAGGCAAACAGATTACGGATTTCAGCTCCGAGCGCATTTACGACTTCCACTGGTCGTTCGACGGAAAGCAGTTGGCGCTGGTGCGGGGGCACAACGACTCGGACGTGGTGCTGATCCGAGAAACTCATTGAGCTATTGGGAAATTTAGTACTTGAGGAATTCGAAATCTGCGGCAGCGCATTGCCGATTTTCAACTACTCAATTACTAAATTCCGCAATTACTCAATTCTCCCAGCGAAAGAACTCTTCCAGAAATTCAAAAGGCGGCCACGGCTGGCCGCCCTTTTTTAAATTGTCAACTGTGAAGTAATTTAGGCGCTCTTCACGTTCTCGGCCTGCCAGCCCTTAGGGCCTTTGACCACGTCAAACTGCACTTGCTGACCTTCCTGCAGGCTGCGAAAACCGCTCGCCTGAATGGCGGAGAAATGTACGAAGACATCCTCACCGTTCTGGCGGCTGATAAACCCGTAGCCCTTGGCGTCGTTAAACCACTTCACTGTTCCTGTTTCCATGTGTTGCAAATTTCCTTTGTGTTGATGTAGCGCTGAAACTTAAGGTGGTTCTTCTGCAGGCAGGTCACGCGCTGGTTAGCGGAGATTACTGAGTACTGCGAGGAACTCAAAAGTCAAACGCAAGTTAATTGTATGTGAATTGCATCAAAATAGCTACAACTATTCGCTATAGCTGCAGGTACTCCATTGTTTCTAAATGACTTACGATCACAATAGAATACGTTGGGTGCGCGGTCGAATTTGCCAGATTCGCCCTCCGATGGAATGATTAGAAGCATGCCTTTTCGTAAATTTCTAATAATTCTCGCGCTCGTCACTCCCGCATGGGCCGGCATCGTCGAAGACGTGCGCATTGCCCTCGCTCAGAAAAATTTCACCTCCGCCGACCAGTATTTGCAGTCCTACGCCGCAAGAAATGGCGTGAACGGCGAGTACGTCGAGGCCTATTCGTGGATGGCGCGCGCGGCGTTCGACGAGGGCAACTACAGCCAGGCAGCAGCCTATGCGAAGCAAACACAGAGCCTGGCTCTGCAGCAACTCAAGCAGCGATCCCTCGATTCCGAGCCGCACTTGCCGATGGGTTTGGGCGCAGCGATTGAGGTGCAGTCGCAAACGCTGGCTGCGCGCGGCGAACGGACGCAGGCGATCGCCGTGCTGCAGGCTGCGCTACGCGCCTACGGCAATACTTCGATTCGGGAGCGGCTACAGAAGAATCTTAATCTGCTCTCATTCGTCGGGAGGCCGGCGCCGGCGCTTCGCGCCGATGAATTTCTCGGAGCGAAACCGCCGGCTCAATTAAAAGGCTCGCCCACGCTGCTTTTTTTCTGGGCGCACTGGTGCGGAGATTGCAAGGCAGAAGCTCCGATCATCACGCAGTTGCGTTCGGAGTTCGCGGCGAAGGGGCTGACGGTGGTTGGCCCTACGCGGCTTTACGGATACACGGCGCAAATTGAAAACGCTTCTTCCAACGATGAACTCGCTTATATCGACGCGGTGCGGCACCGGTTTTATTCGGGATTGCTCGATATGCCTGTGCCGATCAGCAAGTACAACTTTGATGTGTACGGGGCTTCGACTACCCCGACGCTGGTGTTGCTGGATCGGGCGGGCAAGGTGGCTTGGTACCATCCGGGGGCGGTGCCGTATGGGGAGCTGAGGTCGAGATTGAAAAGGTAGTGCGGTAGCGCGGTGTCCAGAGAAATCAAAGGCTGGGCACCCGCCCCGGAACTGACATTATTTTGCAGCATTTGCTTAGTTCCTCCTATCTATTGACAGCCCGGTAGGACCAGGAGATACTGACCTGCGCGGTCGGCGATGAACCCCCTTGGTGAAAGCCTATCCGAGCCCGGCCCCGTCTTAAATCACGCAAATTCCGAAGTCCCGAATCTGAAGTTCCGAAAGGAAATTCCAGATGAAGAATCCAGGGCGCTGTTTTATGGTCATCTCTTGCATGGTTGCGGGTTTGTGCCTGTCGGCTTGGGCTAATGATCTCTCCGCCGGCTACGCAGGCCACGGCATGATCGCAGCTGCGGGGCAAAGCGACACCTACACCTTTGAGGCGCGCGCCAATGAACGTGTCAACCTCGCGATCAACGCGACAAGCGGCAGTCTGAGCCCGCAGATGTGGGTTTACGGTCCCGATGGCAACCTGCTGGACAATTATCAGAACGACTCTTGCGAAGGTTCCGACCTTGCGGAGTGGGCTATCGAGCTGCCGGCAAGCGGCACCTATACTGTGTTGGTCAGCGACTGCGCAGGCACGAGCGTCGGCAGCTACGACATTTCCATACATGCAGCGAGCCAAGCGCACCTCTTTGTTAGCATGTACGGCAGTGCATCAATTAGTGAATACAACGCCGCCACCGGGAAAGTGATTAACGCTAACTTCGTCACGGGGCTGAACGGCCCTAGTAGCTTGGCATTGTCGGGAAACGACCTCTTCGTGGCGATTTATGGCAGCGGGGTGGTTGGCAAATACAATGCAACCACCGGGGCGGCAATTAACGCCAATTTCATCACCGGACTGAGTGGCCCTATTGGCCTGGCATTGTCAGGAAACGACCTCTTCGTCGCAAACCAGCTGGCCAACACAGTTGGAAAGTACAACGCCACTACGGGAGCCGCAATCAACGCGAGCTTCATCACCGGGTTGAATGCACCCGAAAGACTTGCGATCTCGGGTAAGACTCTTTTTGTAGTGAACTGCTGTAACGGAAACGACATGGTCGGCACTTACAGCGCCTCCACCGGGGCCGCGATCAATGCCGACTTTTTGCTGAATCCCGATCCTACGGGGCTGGCCATCTCGGGCAAGACCCTGTTCGTCGCGGACTATGACGGTGGAACGCAAAACGGCGGCTCGGTTGGAACATACAATGCCACTACGGGGGCGACGATTAATGTCGACTTCATTACCGGATTGAACGGCCCCGAAGGGCTCAAGGTTTCAGGCACCACTCTTTTCCTTGCCTCCTGGGGCGAACCGGTGAAATCCGGTGGCGGGTCGGTTGGAACATACAACGCGACCACGGGCGCCGCAATCAACGCGAGCTTCATCACCGGGCTGAGTATTCCCTATGACTTCGCCTTAGCGCCTTAGGTTCTGGTACGTGAGGAGCGGTCGGTCGACATGGTGGCCTCGTGAGGCTGCGGCGTGCCCTTGCCTCGCATCTTTTGTGAGACGTGGCGGAGGTGTCCAAAGAAATCAAAGGCTGGGCCGCCCGCGCCACATTCAGGCATCGACTTCTGTCAGTTTCCCCGTCTTCACGTCGTAAATAAACCCCCGCACCGGAATGTTCTTCGGAATCCACGGATGCGACTTCACGTTCCTCACCTGCTCGCACAAGTTTGACTCGAGATCGTCGAAGGCGTAGATCAAACGGCCTTTTTCAGTCGCAGCCACACATGCCAAAGTTATCCGAATTCGACGCCAGCACCCACCCGACCAAATTGTTGCTGGCCCTGACCTTGATCCACCACTCTCTCGCACCGCGCTTCAGAACCGCGAACTCGCACTGACTGGTGTCGGCGAATCCACATCCACCTTTGAGATCCCCTTCATGCTCGCAGTCGAACCTGAACCAAGCCCCCTTGCTCCAGAAATCCCAGTCTCCGTCGTCGCGAAAGCCGTACCTCAGGGCGACGTCTCCTCGATGATTTACGAAGCCGAGGTTTACACTCAAATCCCCGGCTAGGCTCAAGGAGCGGAGTCACGAGCTTTTTCACGACCTTTTCCACCCGCCGCGTCCCGAAAATATCTGCTGTGCATACCGCGTAAACACCAAGGAGTGTAATGGCGATGTTATGCCAAGTACCGTCGTAACCAGCGGGTCGCGAACCCTCCGAGGTAATCTTGTGCTGGCTCTAGCCAAAATCTGAACTGCAGCAACAGATGCGGAATAGATTATGTACGAACGTTGTGCTCCGGGTGTTGTCAACAAAATTGTTGGCGAGGTGTTCGATTCCGCTTTAAGGAGCCGAGGGTTTCAGAAAGCAAGTCCACGCAAATACGTACGCGCACGCATAGCTCATACGCACGATGTTGTCGAACTCCACTCTGATGTGACGCGCCTCTTGCTGATTTGGGGTTTCTCGTTGAATTTTGTTCCTCACATTTCGGGGCGATCGACCGAGACTGTCCAGTGGCACCGAACCCCAAGATCGGCAATCCCAGATTTGCGTTATTCGGAGATTGAGGACATGAGAAACTTCCATCCGCAATACGCGATCTCGACGGTAAACGGGCCTCGGATCACGCGCGAGCAGGCATTGGCAGCTCGTTCTGTACTTCTCCCACGTGCTTTCCAGCTCTTTGACTCTGTCGTGAACGTCTTGTCCATTGACGATCTTTTCGTTCGAGAAGAGCAGAATCCGAAATGGGGCAATATCTTCACTACTCCTCAGGTCGCGCTGGCCTATGCGTTCTACCTCGCAAAGGTTGGAAGGGAAGCAAAGGCGCGAGCCTATATGTCGGAGTGGCTTAGGCGATCCTCTCATCGCAGAGAGGAAACGAATGTTCGCTTGTCTTTGCTGTTCGAGGAGGCGGTTCGGCGGCCTCTCATTACGCAGTGACCCAGTATTTGGGTAGGTGTTGTTAACAGGCGATTGCGCTCATTACCGAACAACCCATGCGACCAGCCAGCGGGCGAGGGCGCCCGCGCCACATTCAGGCCAGCTTCCGTCAGTTTCCCCGTCTTCACATCGTAGATAAATCCCCGCACCGGAATATTCTTCGGAATCCAAGGATGCGACTTCACTTCTCTCACCTGCTCGCGCAAGTTCGCCTCCAGATCGTCGAAGGCATAGAAATGCGCGGGCTCACTGGCAATCGCGTTCATCTTGCTCGTCAGATGCGACCTCAGTTCGTATTCCTTTACTTTCAGCAGGCCGCAGTCGGTGTGGTTGATGATGATGAACTCCTGCGTTTCGAGCAGGTGATGGGAGACGATCAGCGAACGCAGCGCGTCTTCGGTGGCGATGCCGCCGGCGTTGCGGATCATGTGCGCATCGCCGGGCTGCAGGCCGAGGCAGCGCTCGAAGAGAATGCGCGAGTCCATGCAGGCCAGCACGGCCACGCGGCGGCGGGGCTTAACCGCGAGGTCTCCGAGGTTGAAGTTCTTCACGAATTCCTGATTGGCTTTGAGCAGTTCGTCGGCGACTGACAAGTTCGTCCCTCGATCTTCGGTTATTGTGTGCGTCACTTCTCCGGCGTGACTGGTTGCGCATCCAGTGTAACCGCTACAATCGCCCCGTGAACCTTGACGACACGATTGTCGCCATCGCTACACCGCCCGGACGCGGAGGCATTGGAGTGGTGCGCATCGCTGGACCAGCCGCGCGGGAAATCGTGTCCCCGATGCTGCGGTTGAAACATGAGATGGAACCTGGACGCGCCATTTTCGGGGAATTAATAGAACCAGAAGGCTCGTCTGCGCAGCGTATCGATGAAGTTGTCGTTACTTACTTTGCCAAGCCGCATTCCTACACCACCGACGACATCGTGGAAATCAGCGCGCACGGTTCTCCGGTTGTACTGCGCCATGTTGTGGAGATGTGCTTAGCCGCAGGCGCACGCCTGGCCGAACCGGGCGAGTTCACCATGCGCGCTTTTCTGAATGGCCGCATCGATTTGACGCAGGCGGAAGCGGTTCGCGATCTGATCGATTCGCAAACGCTCTATCAGGCGAAGGTTGCGGCGCAGCAACTCGAAGGAGCGCTCTCGAAGCGCTTGCAGCCTATCAAACAGAAGCTGGTTGAATTGATTGCGTTGCTCGAAGCCGGCATCGACTTTGCCGAGGACGATGTTTCCGTCCTTCCGGATGCGACGATTCTGGAGAGAATCGACGCCGTCCGCCGGCCGCTCGATCAACTCGCCGCCACGTTCGCTTACGGCAAGATTGTTCATCAGGGGCTGACGCTTGCCATTGTGGGCCGGCCGAATGTCGGGAAATCGAGTTTGTTTAATCGTCTGGTGGAGCGCGAACGCGCTATCGTGACGGCTACTCCCGGCACTACGCGCGACCTCGTCAGCGAAACTGTCGCCATTGGCGGCATCCCCATTCAGCTGGTTGACACCGCGGGAATTCGGCAGGCGCTCGACGAAGCGGAGTCCATTGGAATTCGCAAATCGATGGAGGCGCTGGCGGACGCGGACCTGGTGCTCGTGGTTACGGACGCTTCTCAGCCAACAGCGGCGGAGGACGAGGAACTGCTGCGGCACACAGAAAATCGTTCCGCCATTGTGGTTGGGAACAAATGCGACCTGGGATCGCCGAAAGGCAACTCGCGCAACCTGCTCTACACTTCTGCTTTAACCGGCGAAGGCATCGCCGAATTGCGAGCAGAAATTCTGCGTCACGTGGGGGGAGACACGGGAGCACAGGCCGAAGCCGGATTTCTGACGAACCTTCGCCACCAGAATTTAGTGCGCGATGCGCTCACCGCGCTCGCGGCCGCCGTGGGCGCGGTCCACAACAAAGTTCCCCACGAAATGCTGCTGCTCGATCTCTACAGCGCTTTGCGTCCCCTCGACGCCATTACGGGCGCGACCACCACCGACGACATTCTTAACCTGATATTCAGCACGTTCTGCATCGGAAAATAAGCGCACGGTCAATCGTCGTCAGGGTCTGTCGGCGGAGTGTGATCGTTGAGAAAATGTGCTGCGCTTAGAGGCGCCGGAATGGTCTGAAACTGCAGCGGCAATTGATTGAAATCGAAGCAATCGGAAAGATCGTCGGCGTGCGCATCCGCATAGCCGAGGGAGGGCAGATTGAACACTTGCTCGGTGAAGTTCAGGATGCTTCCGAAATCGTGATTCACATGCGAGATATAGTGAGCCTTGGCATAGGGCGAGACGACAATCAACGGAACACGGAAACCGTAGACGTAGCCCGAACCCCAGCTTCTGCCGTCGTTGATGACCTTCGGGGGCGGCACGTGATCGTACCAACCACCCCAATCATCCCAGGTTATGATAATGGCGGTATTCGACCAGTAGGGACTGTTGCCGATGGCGTTAACGATGGAAGCAACCCAGGATGGCCCCCCCGTGTTGGATGGAGTGCCGGGGTGATCCGAATTTTGGCCGCTGGGAATCACCCAACTGACGGCTGCCAGCGCATGGTTGCTGATGTCAGTAAGAATTGGGGCAGGATTCTGGCTCGTATAGAGCACGACATTGTTTACCCAGTCGGGGCCAGTGCATGCTGTGGCGTTCGGCGGCGCGGCATTGGGCCCGCACATGTGCTGGATGGAGTTGGGAGCGCTCCAGATCGAGTTCGGCGTGGGCGTGTAGTACTTCCAGGAAATGCTCTTGGCATTCAGTTCATCGGTGAGGGTGGGATGTTCGAAACAGGGGTACATCGAACTGGTCTCCTTACCCTCCGGATCTATGAGAGCTACGGTCGAATCAGGAGGAGCGGCGCAGCCTGCATTGTTGTTCGTCGACGTATTCTCAGCTGCAAACAAATTGCTGGTGGCGGTGGGCGCTGACGTCCCGGAGAGAATGAACTGATGGGCGGGATAACTTGGCCCTTGATTGGTTTGAAACATGCGGTCGCCAAAGGTATATTGCTCGGCCAGTTGGAAGTACGGTGCTACGTCAGAAGGCTGAACATACTGATATTGTGGGTGGGGCGGCCAGCAAGGGGTGGGGGTGGCACAACCAACACTGACGTTGTTTGCGCCATCCATTTTGCCGCTATCGTACATAGTTACGAACCCTTCGTGCGAGTGGTCGAGATCATATTGGGTGGCAAGCGGCTCTGGCGCGAGCGTGATGGTGGCTCCAGTGGAATCGATCCCGCTGCTGGCGATGTCCGCCCCTCTTGCGATCAATAAGGGATCCTGAAAGAGATTGTCAGGAGTTCGGTTTTCCTGAAAGACAATGACTACGTGCTGAATCTTACCTTGAGGAGTGAAGGTGGGGCTTGCCGGCGAGTCGGCGGCACTGAACCCGCATCCGTTCATGACAAGCAACAACCCGCCAACAAAGAATAGCAAAGCCGAGACACACAACAGCGCGACGTTTTTCATCCCTAGCAGACTCTCCCCAGACGCCCGGCGAATGGCGAATTAGGATGTTCTTAACCCGAGCATGGGTTTTCGGGGCATCTTCCGGAGAGGAAGCAACTCAAGGTCCCCTTGACTACACGAAGGTATTTCTAGAGGAAGGGCAAGAAAGCATGATCGGCTCAATCTCCGGGGAGAGAGTACCGATTTTCAACCGAAATCCTGCATTCATCCAAGCACCCTGCGCTACTTGTTGTTAGAATGCGGACTTGCGTCTAATAGTTTTGGAGGAACGCTCGAATTCGTAATGCGAAAATTCCTGCTGCTCGCGCTGTTTATAACTTGTTCGATGGGGGTCAGTTTATCGCAGTCCATGGGCGACCCTCTTTCCCAAGGCACAACGTCACAGGGCACGGTAGACTGCACGGATCCGACGATGGCGACAAGCGCGCAGTGCATGGGGGCGCCGCAGGGGCAACGAGGTGTCGTCACCGAAGAACCCGGGGGGTACTCAAGCACCCGCACGCCAATTTTGACGAATCCGTTGGGATTCAGTCCGGACCAGTACACGCCCACGAGGCCTCCACTGAACCCCTCGCAAATGCGGCGCGTGCAGACTCCTCCCCATCCGGAAACTGAATTCGAACAGATGGTGGCCGATTCCGTTGGTCGACCTTTGCCTTTATTCGGCCAATCCTTATTCGAGCAGCCGCCAAGCACGTTTTCGCCGGTCGACTGGATGCAGGTTCCTGACGATTACGTGCTTGGCCCGGGCGACCAGCTCCAAATCGTCCTTTGGGGCCAGGTGCAAGCCAACCTTAGGGTGGTTGTGGACCGCTCCGGACAGATCTACATTCCGCAAGTCGGCCAGGTACAGGTGGCCGGAATCCACTACTCGGATTTGCAGGAACACTTGCGACGCGAGATTTCGAAAGTATTTAAGAACTTTAACGTCACGGCGAACATAGGGCGCCTTCGGTCGATTCAGGTCATCGTGGTTGGCAATGCACGCTACCCGGGAACCTATACGATCGGATCACTCAGCACCTTGGTGAACGCCGTTTTCGCCTCGGGAGGCCCGAGCCCTCAGGGATCGCTGCGGCACATTCAGGTCCGGCGGGATGGCGCGACAATCACGGATTTTGATTTCTATGATCTGCTGATTAAAGGCGACAAGTCCAAAGACGTCCGGCTCCAGCCGGGCGATGTCATCTACATCCCCCATGTGGGTCCTCTGGTTGCAGCTTCTGGCTCGGTGAACTCGCCAGCAATCTATGAAATGAAAGACAACTCCACGCTGGGCGATTTGATCGAAGCCGCGGGTGATCTGAGCACGGTAGCCGATACCAGCAAAATCACGATCGACCGTCTGGTGGATCACGCGGCGCGCAAGACGCTGGAATTCCCCTATGACGCGCAGTCGCGATCTCTGCCTGTAAAGGATGGAGATATTGTGCGTGTGTTTTCCATCATTCCGCGGTTTGAGGACACGGTCACTTTGCGGGGCAACGTTGCCAATCCGGGCCGGTATCCATGGAAGCCCGGCATGCGCGTGCGCGACCTTATTCCTGACCCGCAGGCTTTGTTAACTCGACGGTACTGGCGCAACCGAGCTGCTATTGTTACTGGCAGCGCAACCGAGTACCCGGTGCAGCCGTCGCGTCCGCAGAACCCACAGCAACGGGGATTCGGCACCGCGAGCCCGACCCGTCCGCAGGGCGTCAACCAGCAGGAAAACAATACAACTCCGACCGGCACTTCCAGCGAAAGCGTTCCAAATACGCCTTCGGGCTACAACTCACAGACACAGGAGACATTGCCTCCGGAGGGTGGTGGCGCGTCGACGTCGACAGATTTGGGAGCGACACTCACTGCCCAGAACCAGGGACCACCTTCAGCCAACGAAACCACGAGCACGCCCGGGCAGCCTCAAACGGCCAACCAGCAGCCGCAGACTTCGGCAAACAATGCCAATCCCAACATCGTCAGGGATCTTGCCGAAGATGTGCGGCGATACGCCCCTGAAATTAACTGGGACTATGCCATTATTCAGCGCGTGAATCCTGTAGATCTTTCCTCCAAGTTGATCTGGATGAGCCCGAGAAAGGCTATTCTCGAGCATGATGAGGAATACAACCTGGAGTTGCAGCCGGGAGACATCGTAACGATCTTCTCCCAGCGCGACATCAGCGTGCCGCAAGCCGAGCGCTCCCAGTATGTAATCGTTGAAGGAGAAGTGAAACGCCCGGGCGTCTATAAATTGGAGGTCAATGAAACGATGCAGTCCGTTTTGCAGCGCGCCGGCGGACTGACGCCTGACGCTTACATTTACGGAACGCAACTGACAAGAGAATCGGCGCGCATCGATCAGCAAAAAAGTCTGGACGAACTGGCGCGCAGCATGGAGGTGCAGATTCGCCAATCGGCCGTGGCCGTCGCCGCCTCGGCCAACAGCGGCGATTTGACCCAGATGTTGGCGGCGCAGGAGGCGATCATCACGCAGCTCCGTAACACCCGCGCCAGTGGACGGGTTGCGCTTCCCGTCAGACCGAAGGACAAGAATCTCACGGACTTCCCGAATATCCTGATGGAAGACAATGACCGGCTGAACATTCCTCATACTCCCGGCACGGTTGCGGTCGTGGGAGACGTCTATAATCCAGGGTCATTCATCTTCGAAGCTCGCAATGAGGCCGGTACCTATCTCGAACTGGCAGGCAAGGGAAAACCGCAATCGGACTTGCATCACGCCTTTGTGCTGCGGGCAAATGGCGAAGTCGTGGCCGCGAATAATGTCAATGGTGTGTTTGCGGGATCGAGATTCTACCGCCTGCATTTGTACCCGGGAGATGAAATTGTGGTGCCATACAAGCTCCCGACTGGAGCCTTCCTGCGCAGCCTGCAGGGCTGGACGCAGATCTCATCTCAGCTAGCCTTGACCGCCGCAGCGCTGGCCATCTTGGCTCCGTAGATGATTCGATCCCCATCACGGAAACGATCGCTTTGTTCGCGGCTTTTCGGTTGCGATGGGGGACTTCCGATAAGCATGATCTTTGTCGATCAGAGATGAGTTGAAAGCCCGGAATCGGCCGCTTCACGCGGCACATTCTTCCTGTTCTCAGTGGTCGGCCGATTCCTTATGGCATCGAATCCGGCGCCGCTCGATTCATGGCGGCTGGCAAGTGCCCTCCGCAACTTTTCCCGCGATGATTTATTTTTTCTCCCGGTTACAACACCGTTCTGTTCGCGACTGGTCACAGATCAGCTCGCAACTCGCCCTCACTGCGGCTGCGCTGGCCGTCGTGTCACCATGAGGAGAGAGTCCCAACGCACGGAGCTTCTGGTGCCAGTCGGCTGCGCGCCACCGACCGGCACTGTGGAGAGAGTTACAGTCGCTATGCTAAAATTTTAGTGAATCGGGACAAATGCCACGCAGAGCTCTGATCACCGGAATTACAGGTCAGGATGGTTCCTATTTGGCCGAGTTTTTGCTTAAAAAGAACTATCGCGTTTACGGACTCATCCGCCGCAGCAGCACGATCAACTTCGAGCGTATCAGGCACATTCAGGACGAAGTCGAGCTCATACCCGGCGACCTTCTTGATCAAAGTTCGCTGATCACGGCGCTGCAAAAAACCGAACCGGATGAGGTCTACAACCTTGCCGCCCAGTCCTTTGTCCCAACCTCATGGAGCCAGCCGGTTCTGACCGGAGAATTTACTGCGCTGGGTGTCACGCGCATGCTGGAAGCGATCCGGGTGGTAAATCCCGCAGTGCGCTTCTATCAAGCGTCTTCCAGCGAAATGTTCGGCATGGTGCATGAATCGCCACAGACGGAGTTGACCCGTTTCTATCCTCGGAGTCCCTATGGGGTGGCTAAATTGTACGGCCACTGGATCACAGTGAATGCGCGGGAGAGCTATGGTCTGTATACCTGTTCGGGGATTTTGTTCAATCACGAATCACCTCGCCGGGGAGTTGAGTTCGTAACCCGCCGCGTCAGCTACAATGTGGCCCGGATTAAGCTGGGGCTTCAGAACAAGCTCAAGATGGGAAATCTTGACGCGGAGCGGGATTGGGGCTTCGCAGGCGACTACGTGCGAGCCATGTGGCTCATGCTTCAGCAGGAAAAGCCTGACGACTACGTCATCGCCACGGGACAGACGCACAGCGTAAGGCATCTACTTGAAGTTGCATTTTCCCGCGCCGGCTTGGACTATCGAGACCATGTCGAGGTCGATCCGGAATTGCTGAGGCCGGCCGACGTCCAGCACCTGCGTGGCGACTGCGCAAAGGCCCTGCGCACCTTTGGGTGGAATCCAGAGGTGAGCTTTGAGAAGTTGATCGAGATGATGGTCGATAGCGATCTTCAAATCGTGGCCAAAGATACTGCCGCAGCAGCATCTCTGGCGGGCTAATCCTTCGACCGAGCTGGAATCTATCCCACAAGTGCGGCGCATTCTCATCACCGGCGGAACAGGCTTTGTCGGCTCGCATCTCGTTCGCTTCTTGAAATCTGCTGACGCGAAGCTAATCGTGGTCTCTTCGGAGAACCCTAAGGTTCGAGAGACGGGGGTCGACTATTGCAAAGTGGATATCCGCAACCTCGACGAGATCCAGGTTGCTTTTCGCGAGGCCAAACCGAGCCAAGTCTTCCACCTTGCCGGAGTTTCATCGGTCGCGCGGTCTTGGGACAATCCGAGGCTTGCTTTTGATGTCAATGTGGTGGGCTCATACAACGTTTTTGAAGCCGCGCTGCGTCTGCCGTCTCCCCCAAGAATTCTGAACGTGAGCACCTCCCAGGTGTACGCGCACTCCAGTTCTGCCCTGACGGAGACGAGCCGACAAGCTCCTGACAATCCCTACGCCGCTACGAAAGCGATGGCGGAGTTGTTGATGGTGCAGTACGAAAAATGTACGAATGGGGGTGTCATTACAGCGCGAGCGTTCAACCATACCGGTCCCGGCCAACCGCCGGACTTTGTGTTGCCGTCTTTCGCCAAGCAGTTCGCCGAAATGGAAGCTGGTCTATGTCCTCCAGTGTTGAAGGTGGGCAATATCAATGTAAAGCGCGACTTCACAGATGTGCGCGACGTAGTCGCCGCCTACTGCGCACTGCTCGACAAAGGCACGGCCGGAGAGAGTTACAACGTTTGTTCCGGCCGCGCCATTTTATTAGCGGACATCGTAAACCTACTCCAGAAGAATTGCAATGTAGCGGTGAAGATCGAGGTTGCCCCTGATCGCGTGCGCTCCAGCGACATTCCGGACCTCGTGGGAGATCCACGGAAGATTCAAATGACGACAGGATGGAGCCCCAAAATCCCGCTGGAGACGACTCTTAAGGACCTGCAGGATTACTGGCGCGCGGCGGCCAAACGTAAGGCGACGGACGACCAAGGCGCGCTCACGGAGAGCGTATCTTGATCTATGCCGATCAACGCTGGATTGGGGACCACGGCATCGGCCGCTTTGCGCGGAATGTGCTGGCACAGCTCGATTATCGCCCCGTTCCGCTGGCATCGCATCCAGCCGCGCCGCTCGACGCCTGGCGGCTCGCGCGCGCCCTCGGCGGACTTACCCGCAACGACCTGTTCTTCTCGCCGGGTTACAACACTCCGCTTTACTGTGCCTCACCCTTCGTCTTCACAATATGCGACCTCAGTCACATTTACTGTCCTGAGAACACCAGCCCCATGATCCGGCTGTACTATGCGACCATCGCCAAGCATGCAGCCCATCGTGCCGAGCGTGTTCTGACTATCTCGGAATTCACCCGCACGCAGATCGTGGAGTGGTCCGGCGTGCCGCCAGAGAAAATTTTCAACGTGGCCTGCGGCGTCGACCCGGCTTATCATCCGGGTGACGACGTTTACGGACTTCCCTTCCCTTATCTTCTTTGCGTCAGCAACCGAAAGCGCCATAAGAACGAGTTCCGGGTGGTGGAGGCCTTCGCCAGGGCAGGCATCGGTTCCGAAATAAAGCTCGTGTTCACCGGAAGTCCGGTGGGGGAGATCGCGGACTCGATAGCGCGGAACCATGTGACCGAACGGGTGCACTTCGTGGGCCGTGTTCCTGAGGCGAAACTTCCATCCTTGTACCGCGGTGCTGAGGCGCTCGTGTTCCCTTCGCTTTACGAAGGATTTGGCCTTCCATTGCTGGAAGCAATGGCCTGCGGTACGCCGGTGGTAACCTCAAATACCACCGCCTTGCCAGAAGTTGCCGGGGACGCTGCTCTGCTAGTCGACCCAATGTCCATCGAGCAGATCGCCGAGGCGATCAAGCAAATTGTGCGCGACACGCCACTACGCGAACAACTTCGAAAAAAGGGGCTCGCCCGGGCTGCTCAATTCCGGTGGTCAAGAACGACGGCGATGGTGCATGAACTGGTCGGGGCGGTATCGCCGGTCCGATGTTAAGGCAACTAGAGTGGAATGCATTCAGACTAGAACAGCGTGGCTCGACTTGTAGGGAGATGCGAAGGCGCAGACGCTAATGCCCGGAGATGCAGCACGACGTGGATTCACCCGCGGGATGTTTTCTAGCGGCCTCGCCTATTTTCTCGCTGTTTTTTTGGTTCTTTTTCCCAAGGGAGGGTTCAAAATCGGTTCGGTTCCTTTTACTTGGGGATACGGCGCCCTTGGACTCTCCATTTGTTTGGGAGCACTTTTCTTGCCTTCTAGAGACCCGTTCAGAGTTCAGCGTGGAACGGCTGCAGCGTTTCTCTGTCTGCTTCCATTGCAACTGCTCATGTTATATTCCCTTGCTGCTAACGGGGCCGGCGATTTCGGTTTTGCTTTAAGCGATATGGTGAGCTTCTTTGTTCTCCCAATCGCTTTCCTGGCCATTTTTTCCCAATTCCTGCCAAGAATATCGTTAGACGGCCTACTCTCATTCGTCCGTTGGATGGTCTTCCTTGCGGCTGCATACGGTATTTTCTTGTTCGCATGGAAGTTGGCCACAGGCAACTATATAGAAATCCCGTATCTCACCGTGAACATCGGGGACCTGGGAACGTTGGATGACAAGTTCAATAGCCGACCGGGAGGACTTTTCAAACTCATTTCTACCTACAACAACGGAAATCAGTATGGCGTTGCCACGCTTATGCTGCTCCCTCTGTTCGATCTTTATGAGACAAATTGGTTTCGAAGGCTCGTTCTTCGGGCCGCATTGGTCCTCACGCTTTCGCGCACGGTTTGGGTAGGCCTTTTGATATACGAGGGCCTCGACGTGCTAAGGTTGGCGGTTTTTGATTCGTCTTCACAGAGATCTCCAATCCGCCGTGCGATTAGGGTTCGCCTTTTTCGCTTAGCATTCACCTGTGTCATTGTAGTCGCTATGACGATTCTTCTCTCGGAACTCTCAGAAGTGTCTTTCCTTTTGGATCCGACGCTCGGCGGAAGGACAGAATACTTAGACACTTTAGGTAGCTTCACGGTGCTACCGGCAATACCACTAGATAACTTCCTGGAAATAATTTACTACTCAGCTTTGTCGATGTTAGGCGTAGGTGGACTGGCCGCGATAGTGTTGTTGTTCTGTTCACCCCTGTTCCTTGCGGCTGTCTTCAAGGAGTTGCGTCGCAGTTCGATACAGGTGGCAGCTCTTGAGGGCTTGGTCCTCTATATCGCCTTGGCAGCTATGGATGGTGCGCTCAACTACATCCCTACAATGGCTTTTTACTGGTTCCTCTGGATGTTGTTTATCTACGCGCGTGACCAGGATAACGATGGCCGCAAAGTCGGATTTGCAAACATACAAGCTCGCAGGATAAGCGCCCATTCGGGAGCATAAATCCAGGCAAGCGATTTTGACATACTTACCCTTGGGAATACGCTGGCAACGAAGCGAGTCAGCATGCTCAATTAGAACAGCGTTGTTAAGCTCCGCAATAGAAAAAATCACACCGATGAGGGCCTGCATTGCCTGCATTACTCGCCATCTGTGTCACCGAAAATATCTTTCTGGTTGCGCAGGAGGGATGCATACTCGAGATACTTCATCAAAATGGTGTAGCGATCCGCCCCCATCAACCGCAAAGCCAGCCGCATCATGGTATTGACGAAACGAATTCGAATATCCGCCTTGTTGTATGCCTTTCGGCCGTATTTCTCACTAGAGTCCTGGGAACTTTGCAAGTGCTGCTTTTTAGCCCATCGATAGAAATGCCCTTTGGAATCAAATGGGTTCGCCTCTGCAAACCTCTCCATGTTAGCTGCGAAAGCTGACCTTTGCAGCTTATTCACCATGACTCCGTTGTCAAAATACCCGAATGCATAACGGTAGCGGCCAAATTCTCGAATACCATTGTCGACAAGGAGCTTGCGGTAATCCGCGAACAGTTCTCTCAGGTCTGACCGTGTCGTGAGATCAAACTGATCGGTATGCTTCGAAATTCTATTGCCTCCGTCCACGCTCATACCGCTGAAATGAAAAAAGATCAGAGGCGTCGTCCGATTGACCACCCAAGAGGCTTCTGTCTTTCCGAGCATCCTCTCATGGATATTCCAGTAGGCGACGTTGCATCCAACATGCTTGAGCACGTGAACAGAGTTAAAATAACAAGGAACCAAATTGATCCATTTTTGATCGACGAACAATCCACTCCAGCGTTCGTTATATCCGAGAGTCAGACACCGCTTTTCCCACCAATTGAGAAAGCGTTCGGTCTCGGCCGCCTTCGAAACTGCGATAAAACCTAAATTGAAAACGCCATCTATCAGCAGCAGCGCCTCTCCATATGGACCGCCCTCGTTTGGCGTAGTGCAATGCGGCGTAAGGACAATCGAACTACTTGCCAACGCTTCGTATATGGGGTCGAGCGCCGAGCAGATCAGGATATCTGGATCGAAATAGATGATCTGGTCAGCACCATCCTGCAGAATCCTTTTGAGAAACGTCGGTTTAACGTTTGTGTTTAATTCGAGAACACCGTACTTGAAGGCAATTGAGTCGAAATTGGGGATACCTAGATCCTCGACCACGACCAGCTCGAATCTTTCATTCGAGACCTGGAAGCCTGCGGGCAGACGGTCGACCAACAAGACGTAGAACTTGTCCGAGGGATGAAACTGCAGGAAGGAATCGCACAGTGTTCGCGCGTAGGGAAGATAGTTTAAAGAGACAATGGTACAGGCAGCCCGAATCATTCGACTTCGCACCATTTCCTGGTATCGAAATTGAACGTCTTGCGTACGATCGCAGGTATCCCGACAGCTACGGCAAACGCTGGTATGTTGCCCAAAACAACAGAATTCGCTCCGATCACAGAACCTTCTCCAACTGAGGCGCCAGGGGTAACCACCACGCCATCACCGAGCCAAACGTTTCGCCCAATTACGACTCGCCGGTCACCATCAAGAGGTCGCTGCGCTGGAGCTAGCTCTGGCGAAGTGTGCGCCTGCGAATACTGCCCGTGATTGTGATCGGTGATCATAACTTTACTGCCCATCAGGACATTGTCCCCAATCTCGACGAAATGCGTGGCGGCTATGTGCACAAAGTGGCTTATCCGCACGTGCTGTCCGATGATGATTTTCGGCGAAAAAGTCTGATCGTTATACTTGGTAATCGCTTCCAGCCACAATCCTTCCCCCGCGGCAAAATCCTCTCCCATCTCAATTGCGGACAAGCCCCGCAGATATGCTCTGGGCCCGATCTTAATCTTTCTCACACCGAGCTTTCGCGAGAGAAAGCTGGTTCGGATAAGCCCGGCGAAATGCCCAGCCGAGGCTACTCCGAGGACGTATATTCCATTTTCCCGCAGGAAGCGCCGAAATTTATTCAAGACCGCCCTACCCCGAAAGAGGTAACACCAAACAAGGGATTGTACATTCCCTGCAGAAACTCGCGGTCATTTGCTCCGATCGACGTCCTAAAGATTTTCGCCTGACCGACTAGCGTCATTGCGCAGAACTCGCCAATACAGCATGGGGAATCCTGCAGCCTTGTCCAACCGATTGAGAATCCGCACAGCAAAAACCCACAAGGCAGCCGGCAAAGAGGGCAGTACGATTACCGGGTAAGCGAAGGCCCAATACCTGACGTTGCCCTTAAAAAGCGGAGTCAATACTGCTTGAGGTTTGGCTTCATCAGCGAAGGCTCTTGCGTTCTTCTTGTATTGAAGCAATATCGGAGGCCAGAACCTCTGGACTGTTCCGTTCATGACGATGCGGCCAAGATTCTCGGAGCTCAACCAGTCTCTCGTAATCGTCGCCAACGTCGATCCGAAAACCTGAAATAGCCTGTAACCACCGGTATTGTTCACCCGCATTGCAATTAGTTTTTCGCGAATGTAGAGCCCTCGAGCGAATCGGTTCAACGCGGTATAGGTCCACCCCAGCTGCATTAGACCCGTCCCAACCAAACTTGAAAATGCCTTTGGCCCGGCTTGCAGCACCGTATTCTTATTGATGATGTTACCTGTAATAAAAGTAAAAAAAACATGGATGCGTTTGACGTAAGCCACCGAATCTGCGATTTCGATTGCATCTCGTCGCGCCTTAGTCGCGAGAGGTTTGTGCAAATTCGCAAAGGGGTAATTGCTTACCCAAATCAAGTCATATTCAGCAGTCTCACAATAAGAGAGAATCTTGGCAAGTCCGCCCGGAACGATGAGGTCGTCATCGCTGAAAATCCAAACGTACTTCCCACGCGCCTGTTCAAAGCACTGCAGGAAGTTCGCGTCGGGTCCTATGTTCTGATCATTGCGGATGTAGCGAACACGAAGTCCACGCTCCACAAAATCCTGCACCACTGACGGGGTTTCATCCGGGGAAGCGTTGTCGGAGATAATCAGCTCGACACGAGACTCATCTTTAAGCTCACCGGCAAGAACTGGCAGAAGCTCCCTCAGGCACCAGGCTCGGTTGTAGGTCGGAATCGCAATTGTCAACAGCGGCTTTGCCATCTCAGGCGGCTGTAATTCCTTCGACATCGCTTCGGGGGTCCTCAATTTTGGGCACTATTTCCGGGCGTGACACGCGGTTGCGGCCTCGGCAGACTTGCGGAGCTGCGCACGGGTGCGCACGGCGAAATCTGTGCCGGAGAGCGAGCTGCTAGCCTGTGGCGGATTCAGCATTCATCTTACCAAAGACGAGTAATGGGTATTGCTTCATGATAAGGATTTTGGCAGGGGTTCCCCTAAGGAGCGTGCCACAGCCTTCGGTACTTTCGAAACTTGTAGGTCGCCCACACCAGCCCGCCCCAATTGAGCAGGCAGGTACTGACCACTATTCCTGTGGCGCCGTAGCGCCGCCCAAAGATAAAAGTGCAGACCGTGACAGCTATAGCCCCAACGACCGAATTAACGAACAATACTTCCTGCTTGTGCGCGCGCAGATAATAAGCTTCTGCGAATATGATGACATTTACGATCATGTAAAGCAGCAAGATCCCCAGGGAAAATGGGTCAAGCAAACGCTGGGCAAACCGAAAGTGATGCAAATTCAGAAAAATGCATCCGAGCCACGCTGCCAGTGCGCCCAGGAGAGAGACGGCAAAAGATTGCCCGAGCGCCTGAAAGAATGTTTGATCGAGCTGTCGATATTCCTTGCGGGCGATCAGGGTTCCGAAGGGCGCAGATTTTGTACTCACCCAGGAAACGGCGATGGCCTGAATCGCATTGGCCAGGCTGAGCGACATTCCCATCTTGCCGGCTTCCACGGGACCACGAAAGGCAAACAGGACTGGATTGAAAATCCAAAACAAAAAGTACCCGGAGAGCCAGCTTATGGCAATTCTCCATTGGAAGGGCCAGACTTCGTGACTCCATCGGATTCGATGTGTTCCCGCGGAATGCCTCAGGAGTCCGAGCAACAATTTACGCTTCCCAGCCAGCCACACCAGTGAGGCGGAAGCCATACCGAAAAGCATCATCGACGGTGCGAACAAGCCGTGATGGCTTATCAGAACTATCCAGGCCAATAGGATTCCCGTTACCGACTGCATGAGGCGAAGACGCGCAACCTCTGGGACGTATCCGCAGCCTTCCAAGAACGACAGGAATGGGTCAATCTGGAAATTGAGCGCCGCCATCAACGCAGCAAAACACCAGGGAAGCTGCCAGGAAACCGGTTGCCCGGCATGCTGGTGGGTGGAAAAGAAATAGAAGCCGACTGGAAGCAATGTCCCAGCCATGAAAACCGCAGCCACCGAATACCAGCGAACCGACTTCTGAATGACGGAAGCCAGCCTGGCATGGGCAACTGGGTCTCCGCTGATTTCGTGATCACTGGAGATGGAAAGCTTGGCTCGCTCGTGGCTCGCCAGTTGGAGAATCACGTAGGAAAAACCGAGCTCAAATACAATCTGCAGAGCTACCAGACTGCCGAATGTGTAGTAGTATCCCTGCTCGGCCGGGGAAAGGAATCGTGCGATAAGGGCAACAGTAACAAGCCCAGCTGAGCTGGACCAGAATCTTGCTAGTACGGTAAATCCTATGGCCCGGTCAACCCCAAGCACTCTTCGTATCCAGTGACGGATACGTGCAACAGCAGCTGCATTTAATTGGAGAGGCGCTACGTCCGGCAAACCCTCAGACATTCAGTGCGCTCCTGAAGCGAAGTGGCAACGCGCCCGACCGGAAATGTAGTAGCCTGACAGGCAATTGATTGAAGTGAGTACAAGAAGAGTCAGCTGTCGGGACGCGACCGTTCAGAAAAGCTTAACCCTTTCCGAGGGCACCGCATAGCAAGTCAAGTCCCACCCCTCGCTGCCATGAGGGCGCAGGAAGAACTTGTAATCCTTGCAAAGCTGAGCCAATGCCAGGGGGACCCGCCACAGGTGATCTTGTTCGTGATAAGCACTTACTGCGAGGACAGGACGGGAATGTGAAATCACATTGCATGCTCCGGCCAAAGCGTCCAATTCCGCACCTTCGATATCGAACTTGATCAAAGAAGGGCGCAAGTTTTGCAAGGCCTTATCGAGGGTTACACACTCCACCAGGTTGGCGGACTCGCCTATCTTGGATTGATCCGTTCCAGTGGAACTGAATGAGACGTGTCCGGTTCGCGAACCCACTGCCTGTGGAAAAATATGAATTCTGTTCCTGATGGAAACCGAATATTGGTTCAGTCGCGCATGAAGCTTGTTCCGGTTGGCCGCGTCCGGTTCAAACGCAGTGATGGAGTGAAACGAGCGCCCTTGCCGATTGACGAAATCCGCAATCGAATCTCCATCGAAGGCGCCACAGTCAACCAGTACCTCGTGCTCTCCGAGATGAATCAGGTCCGGTGGGAAGTACTGCTTGGATTCTGGGTTACAGGTCAATTCGTCGGAATCGAGAAATAGACGAAAAGCCACTTGTGCGACGTACTCCCGGCGAGATAGCTCATCCTTAAACAGATCGAACGCTGCTTTGATTTCTCCTGTAAAATGCAGCGCTTTGTGGGGTAAGTCTAATGGAAAGTACGGCAGAAACACCTCCGGAAACTTCCAAAACAAGAGGCCTGCAGGAGCGACGTGTTTGCAACCCAGATCGAGCAACTGCTGGACTCGATCGAACATTCGGTCGCGGGCTTGCGTGCCCCAGATGGTCACCACAAAGACTGCATTCTGACCGTGTAGCGTAGCAGCCCTCGCGGTCGAGTACACCGGTACGCCGTCCACCGAAGTTTCCCAAAGAGCAGGGTTGTTATCCGCAAACGCCAAAGGCTGGAGGCCAATACCCCGCAACTTTGCAAGTGTGCGCCGACCAAGACCTCCCGCCCCGAACAATACAATTCGCTCGCTAAACGGATGAGCCAATCGATCAAACGCTGTGCGCTCGCGTTCAGCCGCCGCGATTGGAGACTCGCTTAGGAGAAGGCCTAGCCGATCAGCGATCGTATCTCCGGTAATGACGTCTGATTCAAGCCTCATATCGCGTCAATTTCTCACTTCCTCCGTCCTCGTATCTATTCAATCTGAAATCTTCTTCGAATGGCGGCTGATCGCCGATTATGAGGATCTGCCGATCAGCAGGAGGCTGAACCAGCACTCGGGATTATCATGGGCACCGCCAAACCGCCAAGACAGATCGGATGTTGTTTAATCCCGGCACAGGGCCGCGCGGTCGCATTCATCGAATAAACGCCATTCTTGCAGCAAATATAACACGTTCCTAGCAGGAAACCGGACGACAGCAAGGGAGCTGATAGTCGAAAACTGGCATCTCCGCTCGCCCATCCTTCGATGTTCTCCGTGACAGAGGGATCGTTTTCCTGTAGAAAGCTAGGACAACGTTAATTGGACGGAGGAGGAGTTTTGAAGGCGTGCAGGAACTGTGGGGCGGAGGCAATGAACGACCTTGGTTTCATTGGCGAGATCGCACCGTTCTTTCTGAAACGGGTGCTGAACCTTGAGTGTGGCTTAGCGCCCTCTGAGCATCCGTTGAAACGTGCCTTGCGGAGAATCGAGTTCTTTTCCAAGACCTTCCAGAGAATCTATGGGAAATCCGCGCTTATCGAAATCGAGATTTGTACGGTCTGCTCGTTCATCCAGACTAAGCTGCCCTTTCCGGACGAGGCAATTGCAAGGCTCTATGCAGATTACCGTTCTGCTTCATATAACCAGGAGAGAATCCGGTACGAACCCGAATATGCGGCAATAGCGTCACAGGTTGGCAGTTGCGCTCATGAGATTCAAACCCGCACAGCGGGCCTCACTCGATGGTTGACGGGGAAGATCAACGTCGAAAGCGATTTTTCGATGCTCGACTATGGCGGAGCGGATGGAAAGTTTTTACCAGATCTGCCAGGAGAGAAATACGTTTTTGATATTTCCGATATCGCGCCGGCCAAGGGAATAGCAAGAATCAAAGACGAATCGGGACTGGCTTCCTACTCCTATATCCAACTCGCTCACGTACTGGAACATGTGTCTTATCCCCTCCTCTTGACCAGGAAAGCTGCATCGTTTCTCAAAGACGGGGGCTATCTCTACATCGAGGTTCCGCAGGAGTTGAGTGATGAGGTGATCAGCCGACTGGCCGGTGGGGACAAAACGATCAAGGTGGACATTCATGAACATATAAACAGGTACTGTGTAAAGTCAGTGACTGGGCTTTTGCGGGCTGCGCATCTCTCGCTTGCGGCAATTCAAGCGGAAGAGGTGAACTTCGGTTGGATCAGGGCAACCGTAATACGAGCGCTGGCCAGGAAATGTCAATCGGTCCAAAACGGGCCGAAGCCCTGACCGCTAACCCAGGTTCGGGTAATCCAGAATCTGTTTCACGGTGAACTGCATCGTATTGTCTCCTTGCTTCCAAGCGCGATACCACCCCATCGTCCGCTCCAGTGCCGCTTCGCTTCTGAGCCGCGGTTTCCATCCGAGTTCGACACGAGGCTTGCTGGCATCCAGCCTCAGAGCGAGCCTCGTGGACGCCGGGAACGGAATCGCCAGTCCAGGAGGCACCATTGCCCCCATTCGAAATGAAGCGACGGCTGCGGAGCCACTTGGTTAAAGCAAACGGCGGACGACTGCCAAATCAGGGTTGAGGATATGGCACGACCACGCCATTTATCTTTATCGAAGGCAAACCCGTGTTCGCTGAGATGTACGGAACCCCGTCTGCCATCAGGGCATCGGGAAACTCCCAGCCTGTTGCCAGTACGCCTGCCCCAGAAACGATCCCGACACTCGCGAAGCCGCCCTGTGAAACGGGAGCCACAATGTTGTTGCTGCTCACAGAATTGAGAACCAGTTGCCCGATTGATCCCTGCGCGATATCCAGCAACTGGGGGAGCGAGACGTAATCTCTCGCATCTTGTACTTCGAACCCATTGAAGGCTAGATATTCGATCCTCGAGTTATTCGCAAGGATCGAGGCAGGGGCCCAAACACTCGGGTTTCGGCTGATACTGCAATTGTCGAAAGTGAGACTCGATCCGACAAAAGTGACAGCACTATAGATTGGGGACGGTCGCAAAAAACTGCATACCTCGTTCCATTGGGGCGCTCCCGCCCATGACTCACTTGATTCGATGGCGTTGAAGACAACGTTTTGGAGCGTGATCGTCCCGAAATTCTCCGCGATTTCGAGTATCGTTGGGGCCCCCAGCTTGCAATTTGATACGGTCAAAGAGGCAACCGAATTTGGAAGGCTGTCGGTCATGCCGATCAGAAAAGCGGCCTCCACAAGCCATCCGCTGCAATTGCTCACGCTCACGCTGTCGATGATGAATTTGTCAGGACCGCCGTTGGCCGTATAAAGCCTCATGAGACTAAAGCTGTTGAATGTGCAGTCACGGACTGCGACTTGCGAGATGTTGCCCGAGTAGCCCTCCGGGCAGTTCAGCGCGATCGCATCATCGCCCGAGTTGATTTGACAATTTGAAATCGTAATGTCGTTCGCTGGCCCGTCGAAATGGAGTCCGTCCGTATTAACGCCTTGGCTCTGCATCACGCATCCGGATATGGCGACATGGCCTACGTTCGAAAGCCGTACGTGGTACGCGGGACTCCTCACTACAACCACGTTTTCAATGGTTATGTTGTCTAAGTTCATCAGATTAATGCCGCAGTACCAGACCTGTGCACTACCATGTGTCACTCCGGTCGTCGAATTTCCATCAAAACCGCTCCCCTGGTTGCCGTTCACCGTAAAGTTGCTGAGCGAGACGTTCATCCCTCTCGCAGGAGCCGGCGGTCCTGGATTGAAAGGCACGGCCGCATTGGGAGGTCCGTTGTGGATGCAGTCGTTGTTGGTGCCGGTCATCGCGAAGAATCCCGTGCCGCAGCCCAGGCCCGCGATGTTCCAATGCCCGCCGGCCGGCGGGAACAAGCCCGAGACCAGCGCGCTTCCGTCAATGATCAGCGTAATTGGATTGTTCGCGCTTGCTCCCGCCATTGCCGCATTGATGCGCGGTCCATCGTCAGTGGCAGCGCCGCCGGTGTACTTGTTGCGCCCGCTTCTCAGGTCGCAATCGAGAGCACACCCAATTTTCGACGCGCGGATATACGTCATTCCGGGCACCGGTGACGGCGGCGGGGCCGGCCCCAGGCAAGGTATAACGAACTCGGAATTGCAGCCAATTAGAGAACATCCAAAAGCCGAACCAGCCGCCAACAAACCCGCATTCTGAATAAAGCGGCGTCTGTTCATCAGAGTTGCGCCTACACTGTGATCTCTTGCCACAGGGTCTCTTCTCCGCCGAGGGCCGGAACCCCTCATGCATGTACTGTTTCAAAACTCGGGCAGCGACCGTGATTAAACCGACCTTTACCGCCACGCAGGATAGCACATTGTCAAGAAACGCCCCTGCACCTTGGTCTGCAGGTACTGCTGGGAAACGGCAGCAGTACTGGTCTGCAAATGGCTGATTCAAGCCCGCCTCAGCCCCTTGCTGCGAAACGTTGCTTCGACCCATTTGCTTTGACCAGGAGAACAAGTCTGCAATAACGGTGACTGAGCTTTTGCGATGTGCGGGCCTTTGGTTGGCGGCGGTAGAAGTGGAGGAGGTGGATCTCGGCTGGAGCAAAGCGACGATGATCAGGGCGCTTGGAGGGAAAGGATAAGTCAGCGAGAGTGCATCGTACCAAACGGAGAATTCAGAGATTGCATTCTGAAAGTTGCTCATACTCACCGATCTGTTGCTTGGTGAACTCCGCCATGTTGTCCCCTCGATTCCAAGCGCGGTACCATCCCACTGTCCAATCCAGCGCAGCTTCGATTTTGAGTCGCGGTTTCCATCCGAGTTCGACCCGAGCCTTGCTGGCATCCAGCCTCAGAACGTGAGCCTCGTGGACGCCGGGAACGGAATCGCGAGTCCAGGACGCACCGTTCCCCCACATAGGCGCGAGTTTGCTAGCGATGCGCTCGACCGGCCAAACGTCCTCATCGCTGGGTCCGAAATTATACGCGGATGCAAACCGCGCAGGCTGGACGAGGAGTTCCTGGGCCAGCATCATGTAGCCGTGCAGAGGGTCGAGCACATGTTGCCAAGGACGGATGGCGCTGGGACGCCTGATCAGAACGGGTTGTCCGGACCTGAATCCGCGGATCAGATCCGGAATGAGCCTGTCTTCGGACCAGTCCCCGCCTCCGATAACGTTGCCGGCGCGCGCTGTAGCCAGAGCCACGTGATGCTCAGGCAGCCTGTCGATGGGAAAGAATGAGCTGCGATATGCCGCAGCGACAATTTCAGCGCAGGCCTTGCTGGATGCATAGGGGTCATATCCGCCAAGCGTATCCGATTCACGATATGGCCAGATCCACTCTTGATTCTGGTAACACTTGTCTGTCGTAACACATACCACTGCGCGCACACTGGGAGTCTTGCGGATGGCTTCCATGAGATGCACTGTACCCATGACATTCGTGCCATATGTACCCACTGGGTCGGCATAGGAGCGCCGAACGAGCGGTTGCGCCGCCAGATGAAAAACGACTTCCGGCGTAAACTCTGTCATCGCGGCTTCGAGCTGGGCAAAATCGCGAACGTCGCCGCGAACATCATCCACGACGGTACTCACGGACGCCAGAGCGAATAGGTTCGGCTCGGTGCAGGGGTCGAGGGCGTATCCGCGAATCTGCGCCCCCAGTCTACTAAGCCAGAGCGCGAGCCAGCTGCCTTTGAAGCCGGTGTGACCGGTTAGGAAAACACGGCGTCCCTTCCAGGTTTTCACCATGTCTTCCAGGGTGCCCTCCCGTCAGCCCACAGTTCTTCCAGCCGCTGCTTATCGCGCAGAGTGTCCATTGCCTGCCAGAATCCGGGGTGCCGAAATGCGTGCACCTGCCGTTGTGCGGTCAGGCTGTCCATCGGCTCGCGTTCAAACATCCAGGCATCGTTGTGAATTTCATCCAGCACTCTGGGGGATAACACGAAGAAGCCGCCATTGATCCACCCGCCTTCCCCCTGCGGCTTTTCCTGAAACGAAGTGATGGCTGTTCCGTCCATGCCCAACGCGCCAAATCGCGCTGGCGGCTGCACGGCCGTGATTGTCACCTGGCCGCCATGCTGCCTGTGGAAAGCGATGCTCGCCGAAATATCGACGTCGCTTAGACCATCTCCATAGGTCATACAGAAGGCGTCATCGCCCTCGATGTAGCGAGCCACTCTTGTCAGCCGTCCTCCAGTGCCTGTCTGATCTCCGGTATCGACGAGAGTCACCTTCCACGGCTCGGCAACACTTTGGTGAACTTCCATCGAACGCTTTTGCATGTCGAAGGTCACGTCGGACATATGCAGCAAATAATTCGCAAAGTACTCCTTGATCATGTACCCCTTGTATCCACAGCAGATGATGAAATCATTGATCCCATGATGGGAATACAGCTTGAGGATGTGCCAAAGCATGGGCCGGCCGCCAATCTCAACCATGGGTTTAGGCCGGACGGTCGTCTCCTCGCTGAGACGTGTTCCAAAGCCGCCTGCAAGAATCACTGCCTTCATTTGTTCTCCGAGCCATTGTTCCTACCGCGATCAAGTTCGGTATACCACAATTCGCCGCACGCCTGGCCTGAGCACATCGGGAATCTGGCCCAGTATGCGTGCATCTCAATGAGCGGGAAAATCGTTCAATGATAGCTTACCTGCAAGGGAATGAGGCACCCGCGAGAAATGGCTTGAATGTTATGATTTGGATGCCCTTACTGTATGGCAGAAACTGCAGCCCAGCTTCGCAAGCACATTCTCGACCTGACTGCTCAGTACTGTTCGGAATCGTCGCACCCTGGAGACTTCGTCCCTGGAGTTTCACCCGTTCCCGTATCGGGCAAAGTGATCGACGGCGCTGATATGAGCGCTGTGGTGGATGCAGTTCTAGACGGCTGGTTCACGACTGGCCGCTTCGCAGAAACTTTCGAGAGGAATCTGGCGCGATTTGTCGGCGTCCGCTCCGCCTCCCTGGTCAACTCGGGATCTTCGGCTAATCTTATTGCGCTCAGCGCCCTGACTTCGCCAAAGCTTGGCGATCGGATGCTAAAGCCAGGCGATGAGGTGATTACCGTGGCTGCAGGTTTTCCGACCACGGTAAACCCGATTTTCCAAAATCGACTGGTGCCGGTTTTTGTAGACGTTACTGTGCCGGGGTATGAGATTGATGTGCGCGAGCTTGAAGCGGCGCGCAGCGAGCGCACAAGAGCGGTTTTTATCGCCCACACGCTGGGAAATGTTTTTGACCTCGATGCGGTCACTGCTTTTACCCGCAAATATAATCTCTGGCTGATCGAAGACTGCTGCGACGCGCTGGGGTCGACTTATAAGGGACGGAAGGTCGGCACCTTTGGCGATATCGCCACATTGAGCTTTTATCCAGCGCACCACATCACAACCGGGGAAGGTGGAGCCGTTCTTACAGATAAGCCGGCATTGCAGGTGCTGATTGAGTCGTTTCGCGACTGGGGTCGCGACTGCTGGTGCGAGCCCGGCAAGGACAACACCTGCGGCAAGCGTTTTGACTGGCAATTGGGTTCTTTGCCGTGCGGCTACGATCACAAGTACACCTATTCACATATCGGGTACAACCTGAAGGCGACCGATATGCAGGCTGCCCTCGGAGCTTCGCAGCTGACCAAGCTCCCCGAGTTTATTGCGCGCCGCAAGGCGAACTTTCATTTTCTTAGGACAGCTCTGGCGGAACTGGGGGACTATCTGGTTCTGCCGGAAGCGACACCAGACTCAGACCCATCGTGGTTTGGCTTTCCCATCGGGGTGCGTGAGAATGCACCATTTCGGCGGGAGGATCTGATTCGAGCCTTGGAGGCAAATAAAATCGGTACCCGCCTTCTGTTTGGCGGCAACCTGCTGCGCCAGCCTGCTTATCAGGATTGCCAGTATCGCGTGGCGGGAGGCCTGCGTAACACTGATTTTGTGATGAACAATGTATTTTGGGTGGGAGTATACCCGGGCCTGAGGCCACCGATGCTCGACTTCGTAGCAGCGACAATCAAGGGATTCATCGCGCAGTGCAAATCGCGACAGGGAGAGACACGGCCTACGGTCGGACAGCTCAGCTAAGACGGGAGAAGTGAAGAATGCAGGATCTCAATCGACGGCCACTCTTTATCTACGAGATGGCGAATAACCACATGGGGGACGTGGAGCACGGGATACGCATCGTCCGCGAACTTAAGAGCGCCTCGGAAGGATTTCCGTTCGGTTTTTGCGTGAAGCTGCAGTATCGCGATATCGACAGTTGCATCCATCCCTCATACCAGGGCCGTTACGATCTCAAATACGTGAAGCGTTTCTCGGAGACTCGCCTTTCCTGGGACCAATACCGGCAGATCAAGGATGCCATTGTCGAAGCTGGCTTTCTCGCCATGTGTACCCCGTGGGATGAGATCTCGGTAGACAAGATCGTCGAGCACGGTTTCGATTTCATGAAGGTGCCCAGCTGTTACATGACGGACTGGCCTCTTCTGGAGAGAATAGCGAAATACGATCTTCCCATTGTTGCCTCAACTGCCGGCGAGCCGCTGGAAGAGATAGATCGGGTGGTCAGCTTTTTTAAGCATCGGAACAAGTCGCTCACCATCATGCATTGCGTCGGGGAGTATCCGGCCCCCGATGATCACCTGCACCTCGGCCAGATTGAGCTGCTGCGGAAGCGCTATCCGGAGATTTCGATCGGTTACTCCACGCATGAGCGGCCGGACAATGTCGAGGCCGTCAAGATTGCTCTGGCGCTCGGTGCCGTTATGTTCGAGAAGCATGTCGGCGTGGCTACTGACAAGTATGCGCTAAACACATACAGTGCAAACCCCGGCCAGGTGAGGAAGTGGCTCGAATCGGCGGCGGATGCTTTGACCCTCATCGGAGATTCAGGGAAGCGTTATCCTGCACCTGCGGGGGAGCAGATCGCCCTTCGAGATCTGGCGCGCGGCGCCTTCGTGCGGAATCCCGTAGTGGCCGGGGAGCCGATCCGTCACTCCAACGTTTTCTACGCCATGCCGAATGTGAACGGCCAGTTGGTAGCACAGGACTTCTCAAAGTATGCCGAGTTCATTGCGTGCCAGGACATTCCTGCCAATGGCGCGGTAATGGGCAATCAGGTGAAGGCTATCAACACCCGCGACGCGGTGTACAAGATCGTCTGTGAGGTAAAGGCGCTCATCCGAAAGAGCAAGGTTCAAGTGCCGGGACATTGCGAACTGGAGATTTCTCACCACTATGGGTTGGAAAAGTTTCGCGAATTCGGACTAACCGCGATTACGGTAATCAATCGCGAATACTGTAAGCGACTGATGGTGGTACTGCCGGGGCAGAAGCATCCCGAGCAATGGCACAACGTGAAGGACGAGACGTATCACGTGCTTTATGGGGATGTCACCGTGGATCTGGATGGCAAGCAGACGACGCATAAGGCGAACGGAGTTGTGACCATTCCGCACGGAATCAAACATTCGTTCTGGACCAAGAGCGGGGCGGTCATTGAGGAAGTGTCCTCCAGCTACTCATCCGATGATTCCTTTTATTCCGATGCCGCGATTGGCGGAAAAAAGAACCGCAAGACCTTCGTGAGTCACTGGCTCGAATGATGCTGACCGTAGTCTGGGATGTGGATGACGTCCTGAACGATCTGATGTACCAATGGTTCGTCTATGCATGGCTGCCGGAGCATTCCGACTGCCGGATTACCTACGCTGGGCTGACCTGCAATCCACCGCATGATGTTCTTGGAGTGGAGCGAAGTGAATACCTTTCTTCGATGGATGTCTTCCGCAGAACCGAACGAGCCTGCAAGATGGCACCGAATCCGGAGGTGCTGGCGTGGTTTCGCGAGCAGGGACATGGCTTTCGCCACGTTGCCCTAACGGCTCGTCCCCTGGAGACGGTGCCCGAGGTTGCCCATTGGGTAATGCTGCATTTCGGCGCGTGGATCCGGTGTTTCGGAGTTGTGCCCACGCGCCTGGAAGAGGGCATCCCTGTCTACGACCGCAATAAGGGGGAATACCTGGCATGGCTTGGTCGGGGAGACGTGCTGGTGGACGATTCGACGGACAACATCCTTCAGGCAGGATCGCTGGGAATGAAAACCCTGCAGGCTGCCCAGCCCTGGAACAAGAGCAAATTAACCATCTCCGCATTGCTGCGGCAGCTTTCTCAAATGGCAGGTGAATCTTGATCAAACTTTCGGACTATGTGGTCCGTTTCTTGACCGAAGCTGGAGTCAGTCGGATTTTCGTGCTCACTGGCGGAGGCTGCATGCACCTGGCTGACTCCGTCGGCCGGCAGCCTGGATTGGAATATGTCTGCTGTCTCCACGAACAGGCGGTTGCATTTGCCACACAGGCTCATGCGGAGTTCACCGGCCGCCTGGCGGCAGCGCTGGTCACCACCGGCCCCGGCGGAACGAACGCCATCACCGGTCTCGCGGCTGCCTGGCTCGATTCCTCTCCCTGTATTTTCATTTCCGGCCAGGTGAAGCGCGCCGATCTGCTGACGAGACGCGGCGTTCGTTCCATGGGGCCGCAGGAACTCGATATAGTCTCGGTAGTCCGCCCTCTGACCAAGTACGCCAGGACCATTGTCGATCCCAACGAAGTTCGGTATGAACTGGAGCGAGCAGTCTATCTTGCCAATGCAGGGAGACGCGGGCCGGTCTGGCTTGATGTGCCACTGGATGTCCAGGCGCAGACGATTGATGAGAAAACGTTGCGGGGATTTACGCCCGAGCCGGAGCAGAAGAAGGCGGACCTGGAGCAGAATGTCTCCTTAGCCATTAATCTGCTGAAGCAGGCACAGCGACCGGTGCTTTTCGTGGGCAACGGCGCGCGCATGGCTCACCAGGAGGGCTTGGTTCAAAAAATCGCCGATCAGCTCAAAATTCCGGTGCTGTTAACCTGGAAGTCAATGGATATGCTTCCGCAGGAGTATCCCTGGTTTGCTGGTCGTCCGGGTTCGGTGGCATCCCGCGCAGCGAACTTCACCCAGCAAAACGCGGATTGCATCATCGTCGTGGGGGCGAGACTCGACATGCCGCAGACTGCCTTCAGCCACAAGAACTTTGCGCGCGCTGCCAAGAAGGTGCTCGTCGATGTCGATCCTTTAGAGATAGCAAAGTTTGAAATGCCAATCGATGTGCCCATCACTGCGGATGCGACGGATTTCCTTTCCGAGCTGTTGGACCAGCTCACGGGTATCCGCCTGCCTGATGTCAGCGTCTGGGTTGCCAAGACCAAGGAGTGGGCTGCAAAATACCCAGTGATTCTGCCCGAGTATTGGCACCAGAATCCTGGGGTTGTGAATCTTTACATCCTTACCGATATTCTGTCCGACCTGTGCACTCCGGAAGACGTTCTGGCGCCCGGCAGTTCTGGCGCATGCAGCGACATCTTTCTGCAGTGCTTCCGCATGAAAGGAGGTCAGCGGGTGGTAAATTCTCCTTCCCTGGGTGCCATGGGAACGGGGTTGCCCGGCTCGATCGGCACCTGCCTTGCTTCCGGCCGCAGGCGCACGATCTGCGTTAACGGCGATGGCGGATTTCAGCTGAACATCCAGGATCTGGAGACGGTTCGCCGGTTGAACCTGCCAATCAAGTATTTCATTCTCTGCAACGGCACTTATGCTTCAATTATGGCAACCCAGCGAAATTACTTCGAGGGAAGAATGGTGGGTAGCGATCCCTCCAGCCATCTGACTTTGCCCGACATTAGAAAAGTTGCCGAAGCCTACGGTATCGAAAGCTGCCAAATCCAGGACCATACCAACATCCGGGACCGCGTGCAGGCTGTTCTCAATCACCCCGGACCAATAGTTTGCGCGGTCAACGTTTCCTCCGATCAGGTGACTGCGCCGAGGGCTACCTCCTCCGTGCGGCCGGACGGAACCATCGTGAGCCTGCCCATGGAAGATATGGCGCCGCGGCTTCCGCGCGACGTGTTCTTGTCGGAGATGATCGTCTCTCCCACGGAAGACAGATGATGGCGGCGAAGCACCTTCCCCAGCAGGACTTGGAATCGATTCTGGAGCACACAGCTCCACTGTGGGAGGAAGTACGCGGCCAGCGCATTTTTCTCACCGGCGGTACGGGTTTTTTCGGCTGCTGGCTGGTCGAGAGCTTTTGCTTTGTGAACCGTTTACTCGGGCTGGGGGCTGAGGCAACGATACTGACGCGTAATCCTGAAGCATTCGCCCAGAAGTGCCCGCACCTGGCATCGGACGCCGCAGTCACAGTTCGTGCCGGCGATGTGCGCAGCTTTCAGTTCCCCGAGGGAGAATACAGGTACGTTATCCACGCAGCAACCGAAGCCCGTGCGAAGTTGGCGGCGGAAGCTCCTCTGGAGATGCTCTCGACCATTGTGGCGGGTACAGAGCGCGCTCTCGAGTTCGCGGTCACGCACGGGACGAGAAAGTTCCTGCTGACGAGTTCGGGCGCAGTGTACGGGAAGCAACCCGCCGACTTGACGCATGTGCCGGAAAGCTATGCCGGAGCGCCTGATCCACTTGACGCGGCCAACGTTTACGCCGAAGGTAAACGGACGGCCGAACTGCTTTGTGCGCTTTACCGGAAGACTGGCCGCCTCGATTGCAAGATTGCCCGCTGCTGGGCTTTCTGCGGTCCGCATCTTCCCCTCGACCAGCACTTTGCCATCGGCAACTTCATCGGAGACGTTCTTGCAGGCCGGCCGATTCAGATCTTGGGCGATGGAACCGCGAGAAGATCTTATTTGTACGCCGCCGACTTGGCTGTCTGGCTGTGGACAATATTGTTTCGCGCACCGGCGCTTATGCCTTTCAATGTGGGGTCAGGGCATGACGTGAGTATTCTGGAGTTGGCGCAGACGGTCGCGACGACTCTAAACCCGCAGACGGAAGTTCGTGTGGCCAGAGAAGCCGTCGCGGGGGCTGTACCGCTCCGGTACGTTCCCTGCGTTGATCGCGCCCGGGAAATGCTCGGTCTACGCCAGACCGTCGGACTGGAGGAATGCGTCCGCAGGACTGCCAAATGGCATGCGCAGTGAAATGACCGCGCCGGCCTTACTGTGGCACCACTTGGAGGATCGAACGAGCACAGATGTGTCGCCCGCAACACAGAGGTTGTCACCAGCACTTCACACTGGCGACTTCGTATAGATTCTCGCCGGCTTGCGGCACGCGTAGATCAACCCGGCGCTCACGCCCAGCATCTGAGCACACGCGCGAGCCGCGAGCAAAGCCGGAGCGAGCAGTCCAACCACCGCATCTTTCGCGATCGCACGAATCGTGAAGGGCACGGTGCTGACCAGAAACGCGGCCAGCACAAGCAGGGACGCCGGCACAGACGGTCGCGCAGCCAAGTCATAGGCCAGGGCGCACAGGAATGCAGGCAGGAATAGAAGCTGGAGCTTCATCAGCTGCGGTGTGTGACTATCCTTCGCTGCCTTGGCCGGATTTTTGCGTACAGCAAGGACGCGCCAGAAAGCGAATTTGTATTTCTTCTGCAAGTACCGCGAGAGACTGCTGGGGTGCGTGTGGTACACAACGGCGTGGGGAGCGAACTTCATCTCCCAGCCACGCGCTGACATGCGGTAGGAAAGCTCGACATCCTCGGCGCACGCCACCGGGAAAGAAACGTCGTAACCGCCTATTTCAAGGAAGCGGTCGCGGCGAAAACCAGCCGAGTAGGTATCGATGAAGTCGATTGAGGAAAGACCGTTCATCAACCGGTAGCGGTCCTCGTACTCGAGCTGCACGAACCGGGCGACCAGTTCTATTTGGTGTGTACGATATACTCCTTTGACCCCTGCGACCTCTGGATCCTTGAACGGTTCCAACATGGCGTCCAACCACCCCGGCGTCGGGACGCAGTCATCATCAGTGAAGAGCAAGATCGTGCCGCGAGCTTCCTTAGCCCCGCGATTGCGAGCTGCTGCTGGGCCCGCATTCGTTTGATTGATGAGGCGAACGCCCGGATAGCCCTGGATCACCTCAGCTGTATTGTCGCGTGAGCCATCATTGACGACCAGAACTTCTACGTCTCTCGTCGCAGCCTGACGCAGAATCGCATCGAGACAATTGCCTATGCGCGCGGCGCCGTTAAAAGTTGGAATGACTATCGACACTGATCTGGTTACGATGGGAACTCACTTCCTGGCTTCAACCCCGGAAGCCATTTTCGAAACATCTACGCCGATAACCTGACGAGCGAATCGGGACACAGCGTAATGGTTTTTGAAACAAACTATCGGTAAATGATACTCGCGGCTTAGGCGCGTTGCGATGGAAACGCGCAGCTGCACAAATTCTCCATCGTCGTCTGCGGCAAAAGCGAAAGGGGCGCCGGAAGGAACAATGGAGCCATTCAGAGCTTGTCAAGAATGCCGGGAGGAATCAGGATTGTTAACAAGATGCTCGTGACTATGGGAGTGCCTTTGCCCACTCCCAATGCAACCTTCAGAGGAGATTTAATCTCCGCCTTGAGGGCTCGCGACTGGCGATATGCCGCTGTGAGCATTGTGTTGCCGCTGCGAGTCGGCTTTCTTCTCGTGCCGGCTTCCACGCAGAAGGTACTTCGAGAGTGTAACGAAGCCCTTTAAATTGCGTTGCAATTCCCGCCGATCCTTCAGCGATTGTTTCATCTTATAAAAAAGATACCCAGGGCTCAGATAAAAACTCCGCCGTGCGCGGTCACAGAAGCTGACCAACTGTTCATGGGTAATGTTCGGCAGCGTCACAACGCTGTTGTGCAAGCCATCTTTCGTGAGCCACGCGTCCCAATCCTCGATCTGAATGTACTGGCGTTTCTTTGCCTCCTCATAAGCGGTGGTGCCGGGGTAAACCATGATCGGGAAGAACTGCGCAGTATCAGGCTGCAACTGTTTGGCAAAAGCCAGGGTTTTTTCCATACTACCCGGGGTCTCGTTGAGATTACCCACCATGAAGCAGCCGTGGACCATGATTCCCGCCTCGCGGCAGCGATGGACGAAGCGATGAGCTTCATCGTGATACTTCTTGTCACGGCGGTCGTCGTTATTTTTTTTCATGCCGTGGATCACTTCTACATCGCCGCTCTCGAAGCCCACACAAAAGAGCCGGGCGCCCGCCTGATGCAACGCAGACAACAGCTCGCCTTCGGCGCCGATATCGGCGCGACAGTTGGCATCGAAGGGTAGCTTGTTGCCGCGGCAGATCAATTCCTTGGCCAGTTCCATGGTGCGCGGCTTGCTGATGATGAAAGTATCGTCCTCCAGCATCACGGTCTTGATTTCCGGCATTTCGCGCGAGACGAAATCGAACTCATCGGCGACATTGTTCACCGAACGATAGCGCATCTTATGGCCGCTGAATGTTTGCGGATATACGCAGAACGAACAGTGATAGGGACATCCGCGGCTGCTATCGAACACTACAAGCGGCCACAAAGAGTGGCCGTAGAAATAATCCGGTGTGTGCAGAAAGCGCTTGTACACTTCCGAGACGAAGGGCAGTTCGTCGAGATTCTCAATTGCGGGACGGGGCGCGTTGGTGATGATCTCGCCTGTCTGCTTCTTCCGATAGACTAAGCCTTCAACAGAAGAAAGATCTGCACCGCAAGCTTTGGCAGCGAGCCAGTCGCGGACGGTGTATTCGTACTCGCGGAGTGCGACAGCTTCCAAGGCCTCCGACATGGCGAGCGTTTCCCGAGGCAGCGACGAAACGTGGCGGCCCACCATTAAGAGGTGAAGAGAGGGCTTGGCTGCCACCAGGGCTTCGACCACCTTCACGTCGTTGAGGATGCTCGGTGTGCTCGTATCGCACACGACAGCCTCGATATTCCTGGCATTGATGCGGTCAATCACGGCCTGCACGGTGTAGCCGGCAGCGGGAGAGTCGACGAGATCCACGTCGTGCCTGTTCTTGATCGCGACCCCAGCGGCTGTAGCCAGCCATTTGGGGTAGTAGAGGGTTCCACTCTTGGTGACCGCCGGGCTGCGTTGCTCGCGAGAAAAACGGGGATGGAAAGGGGGGTTCAAAAACAAGACACGCATGTGTGTCAGTATAGCAAAGCGGGTACTAAATACCAGTAGCCGGTCATATCCTCGGTAATGGGTCCATTTGATGGATCCATTGGCTTATCCGCGCCCCGGTTGTCTGCATTCCGGCAGAGCCGCCTCCATGGGAAAAGTTAAACTGTTAACGCCCGGGCGTTGATGGGTTTACCGCAGAGACCATACTTGGGCGGAAAACCTTAGGCCTTATCAGATTTTGCAGCCCACAGTTCACGTATCAAACGCAAGCGCTGTCGATTCTCCGGCATATCGGAAGCAAGAACAAATCGCTGACGCATGAGAACCCAAAAACACGCCAGAATGAACGAGAAGATTATCATTACGACGACGATTAACGTGCGCGGAGGAAACGATTTCTTGTCTGGGGGCACGGCTGTATCCACGACCTGAATGATCGCCCCCTCCCTGGCTTCGTCAAGTTTCGCGATCTCGAGTTCTTTGGAGAGCAGTTCGAATACAGTTTCCTGATACTTGAGTTCCCGGTAGCTACGGATGTACTCCATCCCCTCCTGGGTAACTCTGCCCTTGGAGAGGTTGATGTCCGAGCCAGAATCCTGGCTCGAGCCCGCCACACGCTCCAGTTGCGATTGCAGTGCGGCAAGTTCCTGTTTGGCAAGAATCAGATTCGGATTATCGTCGGTTGCAAAAGAACGCATCGCTTCGATCTGCACTTGCTTAGCCATAACCTGAGCCCGCAATACGGCAGCTGACTCAATGAGCGCTCGTGCCTGGCTATCGATCTGCAATACTCCGGTGGATTGCTGAGTCCTGGTCATCGCGTCTTCTGCGGCCGCGAGTTTCTTCTTAGATTCCTCTACCTCTTGTTCGAAGAATAGGCGTCGGCGAGCGGCCTCGGTGATGGCTAGGGAGGCGGAGAGCTTTCTGAATTCCTCCACGTAGCCATTGGCCAGGGCGGCAGCGCGGTTCGGATCAGCGTCCTCGACCGAGAGCTTTATTAGTCCGTCCTTGGCCCCGGCGACCGCAGTAGTACGATGCTCGAGTACTTTTCGCGTGTCCGACATCCGTTTCCGACCGTATTCCTTCATCAAATCGAAGCGATTTATCAATCCATCTTCCACGGTACGGCTGGTGAGCAGCGAGACATACATATCCGCTGGGTTCTTGATGCCAAGACTTCCGCCCGCCAATGCGGCCAACGATCCCAGCGCCCCCAAACTTCCCATCTGTCCGGTTAACGCTGAACCGATCGATGAGTTCTGCGTTGGGGGCAGGAGGACGACCTTCGCCTCATAGCGTACCGGCAACAAGAGTGCGGTTAGGATTGCCAGCGCGGTGGCGACGGCTACGAACCTCAGGATGAAACGCCTCTGCTGCAGAAAAAGAACTAAGGTGTCCAGCAATGAAAACTCGGATTCGCTTCGAAAGAGTTCTGTTTTTTCCTCGTCGACGATTGGCTCGGCTTGTATTTCCACTGGACCCATTGTGATCGTGAAAAGCCACTACGAATTTGTCGCCGCTTGATTTTATCAGCAGTTTCAAACTCTCAGGTTCATTGTAGGGCAACGAAACGGATCGTTCCAGTTCTAGACCTATTTTCTGCCGCGCATCTCGCCGGAAAGTCGTGATTTCCAGCCGTGCCGTGATGGGCTTAGGGCTGAGGGGCACTTTAAGGAACTTTTGCCTCGTACTGATTTAGAATCCTGGATCTGATTTAGAATCCTTGATGCATTTTTTTGGATCCGAAAAGTTCTGGGAATCCCTTGCCGGATGGGCTCAACCCTGAATTGCAGCGGGATACCCCCCGGCAGCATTTGTAGCCGCGATTTCTCCTGACAAGGCCGCTCGACCAGGCTTTTCGTGGTCGCATTACGAAACTCAGGACCGGAATTGATTGCCGCGCTGATTCATTCCATGGAAAGTCCTTGACAGGGAGCATTTACGAGCTTATCAGTATTTGTTACACAAAGATCTAACGGCCAATTTGGTCATTCCTCCGGATCAGCAACCCGGAGAGGTGGTTTTTCGCGACATCGGAGGCAACAAAATTCGCGCGAGGGAAGAGCGGAGTTCAAAGCATTTGACAAAAAAAACAAGATCCGCGAGTGGATCATAACGGAGAGGGGTTAGCACGTCTTGATGCCAGGAAGCATCGAAGCGCCGTCCAGATTACTTTGAGGACCGACTCTGACGAAATTGTCCCGCAAGGGGTGCCGAGCGCGGCGTTTGTGATGGCCAATACTTTCGCAAGTGAGCTGTCCGCATGATTCGTAGTCGCCTTAGCTTTGCGCGTTTGTATTTAAGAATTGTGACGTTGTTGTTGCCTGCCTGCGCGTACTTCATTGCCGTGAAGATGCGCTTTGGGTTTAACCTCCTGTTCTCCCGGACAGCTCCTGCGGGACTGCCTTCTTATTGGGGAATCGTGCTGCTCACCACCATCGTGTGGGCGATTGCCGCCGAGGAATCGGGGCTCTGGAACATCGAACAACTGTACGCGCCCGGAGGCAAAAGCCGGAGGCTTCTGGAAGCTCTCGCATTCACCTATGCCGTGGTCATGGCTGCGGGCTTTCTGTATCGCCAAGCCAGCTATTCGCGCGGCGTCATCGGCATAAGCGCCGTCGCTTTGTTCGTCCTGGCAACCCTGTTGCGGATTAGCTTCCGCGTGTCGCTGGAGCTGCTGCGCAAGGATGGCAGGAACGAGGTTAAGATCCTGATCGTTGGAACGGATCGATTCGCTCGCCGCGTAGCCGTTTCGCTGCTGCATGGCGAAGTGCTTCCTTGCCGGGTTGTGGGTTTCGTACGACTGCCGGACCAGGAGGTCTCTGTTGAGGGGCCGGTGTACGAATTGGACCAGATTCCTGCATTCACCAACGGGAACTCGATCAACGACATCATCATCGCGCTGCCTGCCGCGCGTTTGAGCGACGTACAGAGGATCGCGCCTCGCCTCGAAAAGCTCTGCGTCCCCACTCGGGTTGTGATTGACCTTGGCGAGGGTGTGGGTCTCCGGGAACGGCTCATCGATTTGGGCGGGCTGCACATGCTCGACTTGCGGCCGACTTTGGCCGAGACCGGCCCTTATCTTTTCCAGAAACGCATTTTTGACGTTGCTTTCTCTGTTTTGGTGTTGTTGCTCACGCTGCCGCTGATGCTGCTCATAGCACTGGCCATTCGCTTGGGCAGCTCGGGGCCTGTTTTCTTCGTTCAGGACCGGGTAGGGCTCAATGGCCGGGTTTTCCGCATGTTGAAGTTCCGCACCATGCGGGTGGGAAGCCGTGAAGAGGGCGATACGCGCTGGACCTGCGACAACGATCCGCGGCGAACTCTCGTCGGCACGTTCCTGCGCAAAACCAATCTCGATGAGCTGCCGCAGTTTTTCAATGTCCTCAAAGGCGATATGAGCATCGTGGGTCCTCGTCCGGAGCGCCCTTTCTTTGTCGAGAGGTTCCTAGAGGAGTTTGACCGCTACAATGCCCGCCACATGTTTAAGGCTGGGATCACCGGCTGGGCGCAGGTCAACGGCTGGCGTGGGGACACTTCCATTGCAAAACGGGTAGAATACGATCTGTACTACCTGCGCAACTGGAGTCTGACTTTCGATCTGCAGATCATCACCATGACCGTATTCCGCCTGTTCAGCAGCAAGAACGCCTACTAAGGTTTTTATTTTCCACCTTATCCTCCGGAGTATCGCATCGGTTTGGGTAGTCGAGATCAGTCTTGCCTCACCTACATTCACGCAGTCTTCCCGGTGAAGCAATTGCTGGAAAGACCATTACAAAGTGAGCGTCGCAAGTCTTCGCAAGTACATTGGCAACGTCATTTACCTGGCTTCACCTTTGGGTTCACGCGCTGCAGCAAATTGCCTGTACATCGCGGTTAAGAGGAAATACCAGGAAGTAACTCTGAGCTATCAAAAGAGAAAGGCCGTAGGTGAATTCCACGGCCTGTCCAGGAAAATTGCCAGATCAGTATTGCCAGGTCACGTTCGGGTAAAGACTGGGAATACGGTACGCACGATAAGCATTCAGGCTCACGTTCATTTGCCAGACGATTTGTGGAGTGGATGTCTGAGTCACTTCCTGCACCTGAGAAAGAATACCGGGGCCGGGCGCGGGAGTTGGAGCATTAACATCGAACTCCACGTTGCCATTCTCCAGTTGGTTGACATTGCCACCCCAGAGGGAGAATAAGCCGGGTAGATCCTGCCACTGCAAGTCGGCAACCATGGCGCTCTCATCCACCTGAAAAGCGGTGGCCCGTGAATAGCATGGGACATTCAGGGGCGGAACGCCGCAAACGTCTCCGTTGGTGTCCAGGGGACGGCTGTCGCCGTTGTCCCAAACATTCATCATGATTTGGGATCCGTTTTGACTGATGATGGATGGATAGTGCTGAAATGAAAACCACAGGCTCGGGTCGTCGGTGGGAACTCCGTTCTGGGTCAAAGCGAAGTTGCCTTGATAGCCAAGAAGCCAAAGAATTTTGCCGCTGCCCGTTCCGTTGTTGTAGTCAATCTTGGCCAGCCACGATTGGTGCCGCATCGAAAGTAGCAGATTGCCATCCTGGGCAAGGTACAGGATCGCATTGCCGTGGGTCCAATCCGGCAAGCCATTCAGATGACGGTTGATATTGAGCGGGCCGTTCGGCTCCATCTGATCGAAGCTGTTCCACGCCCATACAGGGTTCCAATTCTGGTCCAAGTCGACTAGTCCGTCCCCGGTGACTTGTAGAGTGCCATAACCCTCAGCGGTGAGCGTTTTGAAGCAAACGGTGAGGACGACTATGTGACCATTATCGAGCACAGCGAAATCATGACTGTAATTGACAGGCTGGAAATCAAAGCCAGCAGCCTCCATGGCCTGGTCAAGAGTCGGAATATCCAGCTGTCGAATGAGATTACCCGCCAAGTCAATTTCACGGAGGAGCGATGAGTTCGGGGTGTTCATCATCAGCAGAAAGTGACCGTTGGGGAGCAGCTTGAACATATAAGGACTGTTGCCCTGTCCCACGTCGTAATACCAGATCGGATTGGCATCGCGGTCCGTAACCACGAATGGAGTCTGGGTGGCAATAGCCGCAATTGACTCCACACCCGGGTTCTCTGGAGAACTAGGAGAAGGATTCGGACGCGTTACGGTGAGGGTGGGAAAAGAAAGAGAAGAAGGCAATGCGCCAGTGGTGAACGTTAAATCCTGACTTGGATAAACGCCGTCCGGGCACTGCACCTGAGCGCGCATGTGGTACGTTGTGGAGGCTCTCATACCGGCAACCAGAATCTGACTTTGTTGCGAATTCGCTGCGCCGGGGCTGGTGGGATATACGGGATACCAGGCCGTGCTCCTGCCGTAGGTGGTGTCGGTCCCGAACTCTACCATCGCCTGGCCCGGGCATGGGCTCGAAACTGAAAACTGAGCCACCAGAGGGTTGGCGGTGCTTTGCACCGACACGACAAGTGGGCGGGCGGAGTTTGCAGAAGTTGCACTGGATCCGCAGCCGATGGCCAGACTGCACAAGATAGAAATTGCGGATACAAGCAACATTTTCGGAGCGGAGAGTTTCTTCATGGATTTCCTCACCTGGTATCGAATGTCTTCGGACGCGTACACACTTCCGCACCGGCTTGGCGCCAAAAACCAGATTCGATTGAACGAGTGCCCTCGCTAGGCTGAACGAGTGGCTGTCTGCTCTTCGAAACCGCCATTCTGGGAGTGTTTGCCGGTTCGCGAAAAAATATTACCCCAAACCATCGGATACACCAATAGCAATTTCGTGGCGTTACGTAAAGATTAGTAATCGAGTGGGGATTAGAAGGGCGAGATTTCTAATCTTCGCGGCGACACAACTCTTCACAACTAGAAGCGAAAGACCAGCCCTGTAGACGCCCGGATGCTATTCTGCCGGGCGTTGGCAAAATTCCCAGTCACAATGTAGTCGACGACTAGGCGGCAGCCTAGCATCCGGGTCAGACGACAGTCGATCCCTGCACCCAGCGTGGCGGCGAAGCCAAGATTGGAGTTTGAGAGTCCAGAGCCGCTTTCTCCGGTGCGGGCAGCGCCGAACAGGGCTTCGGCGAACGGCCTCACGGTCGACGCGGCAAAGGATCCTCGAATGCCCGTCTGGAAGGTATATTCGCTTACGCTGGCATGCGCCAGGCACTGTCCCGGGTAACTGGCGGCGCACATGCTGTTGACCGAGCCGTAGAGCCCGCTGATATCTCCTACCAGGCCAAAATACGGCAGATATTTTTTCTCCGCCGAAATGTGCCAGCCGCTCATGTCGGCGTGCTGCCCGGAGAAGAGATTATCGGCAATAAAGGAATACCCAGCAAAAACATTGCTGGAAGCAAGACTGTTGCTCGTTGAGGCGGTTTGTGCCCACCCGGCGCCAGCCAGCCAGAACAGCATCGCTGCCAGCAATCCCACCCGGTTTAGGGCTTGCATCAGTTCTTGCGTCGTGCCTCGAGCACAGATCGGTTTTTCCTCTTTCTTCTCTGGGGCGTTCGCGATCATGATTTGCACTTTAGCATTCTGGTGTGTGGCTTTGACAAGTTCAGACAGCCGCAAGCCGGCTCCCTCGCTCGATAGAAACAAATTTGTTTATAAACCCGAGCAAACGCACCGAGTCTCCCTGCATCTGAAAATTTTTTTGTGAGCAGAGATGGATGTTTTCAACAAGCGCTCCTGCTATGATTCAAAACCGATTGTCATGCGTCCCCGTAGCATCATAGCCATCACTCTGCTATTGTCGGGCGCGGCCCTCGGCCAATCCTCTTCTCCGATTTGTAGACCAGAAAACGTAGATTGCATTCGGCCCGCGCGCGACGCGGCTTCCAGCAGCTCTCTGGATGCAAGTCGCGAAGCCGGCATTGCTGACGCTGACATCCCTGACGCACCGGGCTTGAATGTGGCACGCTCGGCGACAACGTTCAACGAACCGGCAAACAGCGCGGCATCCGAGGCCAAGCCGGAAACTTTTCACTGGAAGCGAGCCCTGGAAGAGTCGGGAACTTTTCTTGTCATCGAACAGGCGTGGGTGGTCCATACGGATTTTCGTTGGGTCGTCTCCGAAAATGGCATCCCGTTCAATCACTATTGGCGGGATTACAAGCAGTCGCTTTCCCGATGGTGGGAGGCGGGCTGGAGCGCGGGCGAGAACCCCATGTATAACTACGTCGGCCATCCCATCCAGGGAGCAATCACCGGCTACGTTGAGATCCAGAACGATCCGAAAAGCCGAAATGTTGAATTCGGAAAGACGAAAGAATATTGGTGGAGCCGCGTCAAGGCCACGCTGTGGAACGGCGTTTATAGCACGCAGTGGAGCATCGGGCCGCTGAGCGAGATGACGGTCGAAAAATATGGCTCGAACGACCGGCAACCGTGGAATGCAAACGGAAGCTACCCTTGCAACACGAAAACCTGCTATTGGGGAGTGGGGAAGGTCAATCTGGTAATGACTCCCGTAGGCGGATTGGGCTGGGAGTTGGCGGAGGATTGGATGGACAAAAAGATTGTTCGCCGTGTTGAGAGCAAAAGTAACAATCCGACTTTGGTTAATTTTGTCCGCTGCACGTTCAACCCGATTCGCGGCGCTGCGAACATTCTCCACGGTAATCGACCGTGGTACCGGGCACGCGATTCGAAGTGGGATCCTCCCGGAAAGCACTAGCATCGCGATTCTTCCGAAGCCCTCTTCAGCGAATAATCGCTGCGCCGCCTTTCAAGAATCCCGCATTATCCTGTAAGGAGAAAATCCAAAGAATGCGATTGCGTGCGGCTCGAATACTGTGGATGATTCCTCTGCTTCTTGCCCTCGCCCATGCTCAAAATTCGCCGCCCCTCAACGAAAAAGGAACGTGGGACCTGAGCGTGTTTACGGCTGGAGAAACCGGAGAAGAGATCACCAACTCTCTAACCGAGGCACAAATCTGGTCTGCCGGTTTTTTTGTCGGCAAAGTATTAACCGGCGAACACGGCAGGAAGTGGCTGCGCGGAAATTTCGAAACCGCCTTCGGGTTGACTCCGGTTTTTGAAACCTACGGCAATCAGCACATTCATGGCTGGGGGTTCGATCCGTTGATACTGCGATGGAATTCCACGCTGCATACGGACAGAGTTTCGCCTTACATCGAACTGGCCGGTGGCGGCCTGTCGACCAACGCCAACCTCCCGCCGGACAACAGCTCCAGCTTCAACTTCACGCCGCGCGGCGGCGGAGGAATTTATATTCGTACTCGAAAACGGCAAGCGCTCGACATCGCCTGCCGCTGGTCGCACATCTCGAACGCGAATCTGGGGGTTCAGAATCCCGAGTTTAACGGAATTCAGGTCAGCCTCGGTTATCACTGGTTCAAATAGACAAGGCGATTACAGAAAAGAAAAAACGCCGCGATCTCCGGAGAGACTGCGGCGTTGAGCGAATCGAATTGCTTATTCGATGGTTACATCCACCGGGTTGGAGGGAATGCCATTGGCGACTACTTCCAATGTGCTCGCCCCGGTGCCGATGGTCGCGGGAATATCGAACTCGGTGGTCACCTTGGTTGTTCCCGTGGCCACTCCCATCGTGCTGTGGTTGTGGGTCTTGCAGTAGACGACGGCGCCAGTCGCTGTGTTGGTGATGCGCACCAGCGGGTAATTGGTAGCCATCTGGGCATCGTCACCGTACATCGCGCCCTGCGAGAGACCGTTGAACTGCGTGCCTTGAATCTTATTGTTCTTGGTTCCGTGCGTCAGCGTAGCGGCAACATGGGTAACCGTCGGTTGCCACGAGCTCTCGTAGGTTCCGGTCGGAGTGTAAACCTGCACGGTGTTTGTGCCATCGGTGAACAGCACCTGCCCGGTGGGCAGCACGAGCATGCGGCCTGTGTAGGTGGGATTGCTGCCGGCGCCGATCGGAGCCGGAACTGAGGTCAGGGTCGTTCCGTTGAACTCGTAGAACTTGGTGCCGTTGGCATAGCAGGGCGAGGTCGGCCCTACGTCGATCAGAACGTTACCATCCGGCAGAATCGCAGCCGGTCCGTCTTCCACGCCGTCTTTCCCGGGGACCGTTGGACCCGCCGACCACACGCTGGTGGCGCTGTCGTAAATGCCTGTATTGTCGGTTCCACCCACCGCGAACACTGTGCCATCCGGACGCAGAACCGCTGGTCCGATTTCGACGCAGGTGCTGTTGGGCAGGGTACCAACCGTCTTTCCCGCGCTCGACCAGGTGCTGGTGCTGGGATTGAACAGCTCAGAGTTGCCGATATCCCACACATCGACGACGAGCACTTCACCGTTCGGCAACAACTCCCAGCCTTCTTCCGAATTCTGGTCGGCCTTGCCGTTGCCCGCGCCAATGATGGTCCAGGTCATCGTGCTGACGTCAAGCTGCGCCTGATAGGTCTGATTGGTGCACTCCGTGCCCGCCACGCCGCAGTTCCCGATCATGAAGGTTCCGTTTGGAAGCACAACGCTGGCTGCGTCCCCAATGTGAGTCCAACCCGTCGGCCCGGTCAGCGAGGTCCATTTGTTGGTCGCGGGGTTGTAGATCGCGCCCAGGTTGGTCTCTTCCTCGGCGTTGTTGTTGTATTCGCCGCCGATCGTTACCACCTCGCCGGTGGGAAGAACCGCGGAGGCGTAATACAGAGGCGAATAACCCGTCGGCATGGTGCCCATTTTCTTCCAGGTGCCGTTGAGGTAGCTGCCGGTGCTGTCGGGCGTCAGTGTGTACCAATTCCCTGTAGCGTAGCCGTCAGCCTGCATGCCCTGCGCGAAGACCGTGCCGTTCGTCAATAGAACAGCGGTGCCCAGCGCGGCCGGCGGTGTGTTTGTGACTGTGGTCCAAGTCTGGGCTTGCACGGCTGCTGAGACGAGCCAGCAGCAGGCAGCACAAATAAAGCTTCGTGGAATCTTCATAATTCTGTTTTCATCTCCTGGGTCTGATTTGCAAATTAACTATCGATCTGAAGGTGGGCGTAATCCGGAGTACGCTTGATGGCCCGAGTTGTGGATAGGTCTTAAGCTCGGGGCCCCCAGTACTTCCTTTTCCGCCGGGCAAAAAACTGGCCTTGGTTTTTTGAAATCTCAAGGCCGCCGGATTATAACTCGATTCACCGAAATCCAATCGCGAAGTGACGCAGATTTGACAATATTTTTTTCGCTCGAATGAATCGCGGCAGCAAACTTGCAAAATCTTGCATACGCTTCAACCATTCCGCCCATTCCGCGGACTTTTGGCACAGAGATGAAATTCTCTAAAATGGCAAGCGAGAGATTTCAGGCGAATGAGAACAGTCTGGCGCTGTATCTGACATTTCCAGGAGAAACGTGGACGGCATCTTTGGAGTCCCGCGGAAGGCAGCGGAGGGAGCACCAACGAAGAAGATGATAAATTCAAAGATTGCCCTCCGGGCGGAGCTCCGTGATGTTGAGCGGGCTCGAAACCGAGGATTGTCCTAAATTGACGACGCAAACCCCTGCCACAAACTCCTCGTCCCTCGTGAAAACGCAGATCATTGGAGTTCTGATCGTATTTGCCGTGGTGTACGTGGGTTCGCTTTTTTCTCCCGGCCTGCAGGATGACGCCGATTCCACTCATGCCGAGGCCGCGCGCGAAATGTACATCACGCACGACTTCGTGACGTTAAAGATCAACGGCAATCGATACCTCGAGAAGGCCCCTCTCCTGTATTGGGTGGTGGCCGCTTCCTATTTTGCGTTCGGGGTCAACGAGTTCGGGGCGCACTTCCCGATAGCGCTCGCCATGTTTCTTCTGGTGCTGCTCGCCATTCGTTGGGGAAGGCGAGCCTTTGGTGATCGTGCCGGCATTTACGCCGGACTATTCATTGCCACTGCGGCGGGCTGTTATCTTTTCACCCGCATCCTGATCCCCGAAGCGATTCTCAGTTTCTTGATTGCAGCATCGTTCTACTTTTTCGCCACCGCTCTGGAAGATGGCGTCGCGTGGCGCTGGTACGGCGGCTACGCCTGCATGGCGTTGGCAGTCTTAACCAAGGGCTTGCTGGTGCTGGTTGTGGTTGGAGGCGCGGCGCTGTTGTACATCGTTATCAGCGGCGAGTGGCGGCGCTGGCGCGAGTTTCATTTGTTCACCGGCCTGCTGCTCTTCTTCGCAATCGCCGCGCCCTGGCACATTCTGGCGGGCATGCGCAATCCGCGCTTCTTCTGGTTCTATTTCGTCAACGAGCACTTCATGCGCTTCCTGGGCAAGCGCATTCCCAAGGACTACAACAAGCAAAAAGATTCGCTCTACTGGACCCTGCACCTGGTCTGGCTGTTTCCCTGGAGCCTGTATCTGCCGGTGGCTATGCGGCGTCCAATCGCAAACTGGTGGGCGCGGCGCAAGCAGCAAGTCGCCAGTCCGGGGCAGCCAATCAATTTTCGCAGACGCACCGAATTGCTATGCCTGCTATGGGCGGGCGTAACGCTTGTATTTTTTTCGTTCTCCACCAATCAGGAGTACTACACATTCCCGGCGTATTTTCCCATCCTGCTGCTGATTGCAGCGCAGCTCTCGGACGAAGAGGTATGGGGTTCGCGTAAATGGCTGGTGTGGACCTCGGCAGTGCTGGCACTAATCTGCATCGCAAGTGCGGCGGTTTTGGCCGCGGGATTGTGGAGTTCCAGAAGCTTGCCGTTTGTGCCCGATATCGGCACCGTCCTAGCCAAGCCCAACTTGCAAGCCGAAACGCTTTCCATGGGACACATTCTCGACCTCACCGGACAATCGTTTGCGGCCCTGCGCCTTCCCGCGATTCTCGCGGCGATTGTGCTTCTCATCGGTCCAACCTGCGCTTTCTGGTTACGGCTGCGCGGCAAGCAAGGATTTGCCACCTGGGCGACAGCCGCGACCATGGCGGCATTCTTCATTGCCGCCCACATCGCGCTGGTTCGCTTCGATCCCTACCTCGGCTCAAGCGGCATGGCGCGGCAAATCAAGCCGGAGCTGCGGCCGGGAGATCGCGTGATGATTTACGGCGATCAGGCGTTCGGAGCGTCATTATTGTTTTATCTGCGGCGGCCGATTGAACTGGTCGATGGGAATACGACTTCCATGTGGTGGGGATCGACATATCCCGACGCGCCACATATTTTTCTTGATGACGAACAGCTATTGCAGGCGTGGAACTCGTCGCAGCGCGTATTTCTTTTTGTGCCGCAGCATGAGCGAGCGACTGTGGAAGCTTTATTGCCGGGGCCGCTGCACGTGGCCAGCGAGGTTTCGGGGAAGGTGATTTTTGTGAATCATTCTTAGTCGCCGATTCCGGTGAGATTGACCGTCTGCGGGCTGCCCCCACCATTGTCGTTGAATTCTAACTGTGCGCTTCGTGCTCCAGTCTTGATCGGATCGAAGGTTACCGTGACGGTGCAAGTTGCGCCAGCGTTCAGCGAGGTTGGGCAATTATTGGTCCGCGAAAAATCCTGGTAATTCGTGCCGCCGACATAGATTTGCGTCAGGCTAAGCGGCGTGCTGCTCTCGTTGGTTACGGCTACAGTTTGCTGCGAACTTGTCGTACCTACTTTCTGATCGCCGAAGGCCAGCGTTAACGGAGATAGCTTGACGGTGGTTCCCGTCCCGGTCGCTTCAATCACCTCCGGTTTCGATGAAGCGCTGTCTGAGATTGTGATCGTGCCGGTGACGGTGTTCGTATTCTGAGGTTTAAAAGTTATCTTGATCTCGCATTTCGCCCCCGCCGCGAGGCTCTTTCCGCAATTGTTGCTTTGCGAGAATGGGCTGGTTGTTTTGAATGACGAGATGGAAAGCGCAGTGGCGCCCGTATTGGTCAGCGTTACGGTCTGCGCCGGGCTGGCGGAGCCGACAAGCTGGAAGGGAAAATTGATCGGCGTGATGGGCGAAAAGCTGGCTACACCGGTGTTGAGCAGGACGGTCACATCCTGCTTCCCGCCCGGACCGCCAACGATAGCCACATCCTGCTTACCGTCACCGTTGAAGTCTCCCGCGGTTATAAAGCCAGACTCCGGGCCCGTCGCGTAGGTTTCAGCGGGCTGAAAGGTTCCATCCCCGTTGCCGATGAGTAGCGTCAATTGCCCGTCGGGAGTGTTGCCAGTTGCTGCAACGTCAAGGTTGCCATCGCCATTAAAGTCGGCAACGGTCAGTCGGTTTGACCCAGGGGGGTAGCTCGTCGGTAGGCTAAAGGTTCCATCGCCGTTTCCCAGAAGCACATCAACACCGAGCCCGGTAGTGGCTAGCAAATCCACATTGTTGCTCCCCTTACGGAGACTGGCCGACTGCACGTAGAAAGGACCCAGCCCCGAAAGATAGGAGTTCCCAGCTGTGAAACTTCCATTTCCGTCGCCTAGCAGAATCTGCAGTTGGCTGTCGCCAGCACTGGCTTCGGTCACGGCTAAGTCTAGCTTGCCGTCTGAGTTGAAGTCACCGAGGGCGAATGCCGAAAAGTAATAAGGCGGCAAGGAATAAACGACGGGGGGCGTCTGGAGCGTTCCATCGCCGTTGCCGAGAAAAACCACGATGCACTCGCAATAGGAACTAGACTCGATTGTTACAACGTCTAGGTTGCCATTTCCTGTGAAGTCCCCCACGCCCACGAATGTTGCGCCGCCTTTCTCCGGAAGGTCATAGTTCCTCGCAGACCGAAAAGTTCCGTCGCCGTTCCCGAGGAGAACGCTTACATTGCCGCTGAGGAGATTTCCGACGATCAAGTCAAGATTTCCGCTGCGGCTCATAACTGCGGCCGCAATCGAGTCCGGCTCTTCGCCCGCCTTATATGAGACAGGAGCCTTGAACGTCCCGTCCCCGTTACCCAAGAAGACGGAGACTTCAGTCGAGTTAAATTCGTTCGGGACGGCGACGTCCAAAATCCCGTCGTGGTTGAAGTCACCCACTGCGATCGATTCAGCGCCATAGGGGGGCGTAATCGTCGCACGGGTTTCGAATTGCGCCACGGCAGCCGTGGTGGAGGTAATCAAGCCGACGAGCAGGAGTAAGACGGTTCGTGATCCGATTGCAGGCAAATCCAAGGCAAGTACCTCACGCCGAACTACCGGCAAGGTTAGCCGACCTCGAGTTGAATTTCCAGCATATTTTCCTAGCAATAGGCCCGGATTGCGGCTTTGGTGGGGAACTAGTTGCCGTCAGCCAACATGCGTGGTACGGTTTACCGTCTGCCCACCACCTCTACGTCGGATCAAGGAGGACTAACCGTGAGTGATAAGCTGAATTACCTATTTGCCGCCCTGTTAGCGTTGCTAGCGTTTCCGGCGCTTTACGGCCAGACGTATCCACTGCCGCTTGGTACGGTGACAAACGTTACTGAGCTGCCTAACAACGGGGCTTGCCCAAGCAATATGGGTTTTCTACAAGATTCGAGGATGACTTGCTACCAAGCTAGCGTCAACTGTCCCAATACCAACGGTAATTAGGTGACATTCGGGTATCTTAACCCAGTCCCTTCGCCCAATGGCACAATCGTGTTTTTCAGCGGAGGAGGAGGAACGACAGCAACGTCCTCTCCTGGGCTGGAGTCGTCCTTCGCTGCGACCTATGTGTCGTATAACTACGCGGTCGTGCAGACCCAATGGATACATGATTGGGAGCAAGTGAATTGGGATCCCGTGCAGGTTTATCCGTATAGCATTCAGAACGCTGCCTGCCTTCCCGCGACATTTCTGCATTTCGTTCGGTACAATCTGAACTCGCCAGTGATGTACACGACCGGCGGGATGTGCGCTCAGGGTGCCAGCGCTGGATCGGGCGCACTCGGGTACTCGCTCGCGTGGTACGGGGCTGGGGACGTGAATGCGGGGTACATCGACAAGGTCGAGTTGATATCCGGTCCGGTATTCAGCGATATAGCACAAGGTTGTTACGTCCCACCGCCGCCCAACACCGTCCCGCCGGTGGATATATGCGGAGGGGCGAACTCTCCGGCCTGGTGCGTGGGATGGCCCGGAGGAGGTTTGTCGGAACTTCCTAGCTATGTTGGTGGTGACCAGTACGCAGTCGGAAGCTGGACCGGCGACTCTAGCTGCAGGGGCAGCAGCCCGACCTCGCAAACCTCCTACAATAACTGGCTGTCGCAAAGTATTGTTAATGGGCCGAATGGCGGGGGTGGAAGTTTCTATTACCCGAAGACCCTAATGCAGGCTTGGCTGTGCGCCAGCGATACGGAGGGTACTTACAACAACTCAGCGCCCGAAGGGTTCCTGTTCTACCAGCAAGTCGGCAATGCCGTGGGCCTCCCCATAGATTTTCAAGAAACCGCTGTGACGAACTGCTCAACCGTGGAGGGTGTCACCGACGGCATGATCATGGCAGGTCCATATAATGGTGATAAAGGCATGGAGGCCATCGCATACGACATGGCGGATCCGGTCAACACTAAGACTCAGGTGTGCCATAAAATATCAGGCCATTGATCGCTTCCATCGGCAGACGGCTAGACGCCGGTTGGCGGCCGGGACCCCAGCTCACACTTGAGGGGGCCGCTCGATATGAACGGGCGAGGGGTGAGGCTCTTATGTGCTGGCCCTCTGCATGTGGCATACATCTCGGATATGAATTAGAGCTATCGGCGAGACGCTGCAACCGCTGGTTTCGCAGTTGGCAGTGAATATCCCGACTTTACAGCGTCGTGGCGAAACATCTGCACCGTTTCCTGCGAGAATTCGTGCAGGTCTTTGCCGACGAGAGGAAGTTTCTTCAACACATCAGTCGTTGCGGTGATCACATGGCACCCGACCTCGTCGGCCTGAAAAATGTTGAGTAACTCCCGCGGACTCGCCCAGATCAACTGGCATTTACATCGCTCCACCATGGGCACGGCCTCGTGCATTAGCGGCATGGGTCGCGGCCAGTGTCGGCGATGCGGCCAGCGAAGATCGAAACGTAAGCCGGAGCCTTGCCTTGCAATACCGCACAAACCTTTTGTACCTGTTCCAGTGTGAGCAGCGCCGTGACGTTGATTTGAATTCCGTCGCGCGAAAGCCGCCGGACCAGGTCATAAGTCGCCTCTCCCTCGGTATTCATCACCGGAATTTTTACGAAGACGTTCTTGCCCCAGGAACTGATCGTGCCGCGCCTGCTCTTCCATTTCCTCTTCGTCGTCGGCGAATACTTCGAACGAAATCGGGCGATCCTGAATGGTCGCCAGCAGATCGAGCGCGAAGCCCTGATAGTCGGTGATTCCCATGGCGCGCATGTGCGTGGGATTGGTGGTAAAGCCCTTGATGTGCGGCTGGCGGTAGAGCTCGAGGAAGCTCGCCTTGTCGGCGCCGTCCGCAAAGATTTGCACGCGCAAGTCGGACAGGGACTTCACGAAGTATGGGCTCCTTTTATCTTCTTATCTTCGAACGGATAATCCAGTCAGCCGCCTCGCGGAGAGACTTTACAATATGGTCGGGAACGCGTTCTGAGCGCCTCTCCGAGTATCCGTAATCAACCAGAATTGTCTTACATCCAGCATTATATCCTGCCTCAATATCTTTCCACCGGTCACCAATCATGTAACTGGCAGCCATATCGATATTGTGTTTTTTGGCGGCTTCGAGCAGCATTCCGGGCAAAGGCTTGCGGCAGTCGCAGTTGTCCTCGTCGGTGTGAACGCAGGCGAGAATATCATCGAGCGGAAGCTTGGCTCGCAACTCATTATGAATCGCATCCAGCGCCTGCTGCGATTGCTTTCCGCGCGCGACATCGGGCTGATTGGTTACGACGAGTAACTTGTAGCCATGGGATCTAAGGTCTCGCAGCGCTTCGGGCACGCCGGGAAGGATTTCCAGATCCTGCTGGGTTGGCGGCGAGAACGGTTTCCCATCGCGAACAAAGGCCTTGTTGATGACGCCGTCGCGATCGAGGAAACACGGCTTGGGCTGTCTTTTGGGCCGGGCGATCGACTCCCACTTCGTCGACTGCGTTTTCACGGCTGGATGCGACACCAGAAGTGCCACACGACGGCCTGAAATGCCTCGGTATGCGGAGTGATGTGCGCGGGATTCACTACTGGTATTAACACGCAAGCGTCGGCCACAGTTGCGGTATAGCCGCCATCGCGGCCGACCACGCCGATGATTTTTGCGCCGACTGATTTGGCATACTTCAACGCCGCAACCAGATTTGGGCTGATGTTTTTTTCAAGATTGCCGCCGCCGACGGAAAAGATCAGCAGCAGGTCGCTCGCGCGCAGATCGGCTGGTGCGTAGCCAACTGTCGAAAATCGAACTCCAGCCTTCGTCGTTGGTGCGGGCAGTCAGTTCGGAAACGTTATCGGTGGGCGCGTAAGCTTCGATGCCGGCAATCTTGCGAAAATCGTTCACGGCGTGGGAGGCATTCGCCGCACTGCCGCCCACTCCGAGTATGAACAGGCGCCCGCCGGACTCACGAGTGCTGGCCAGGAGTTCTGCGGCTTTTTCAATGCTGGCTAAGTCCAGCTTCGCGATGATCTCGGTGGCTTCGGCCAGAAAACTTCGCGAGAACATCTGCTGATCATTCATATGGCCGCTCATCGTGCATCTCTGTGGGCCGATAGCAAGGCTTCCAGTTCCTGCAACCCTGCCGGCGAACCGATCTCGTAAAAACGTTGGCGCACTTCGACGGCAGCAAGTTGCCCTTCATGCAGTAAGTCCGCATAGACGTCGGCCAAATCGGAAGCCGTGGTTCGCTGAAGGGCCTCCGCCTTGAGAACACCCAGCCCGTAATCGATGTGGTGCATGCGCGGCGTTCGATTTTTCTTGCTGTACGCCAAAATTCGCCCATCCTCGAATTCAACGTTGCTCGTATCCCACTGCCCTTCGTTCCTGAAAACCGTCATCAGGGCGAGCTTGCCAGTGCGCGAGAATTCAGATTCGATGGCCGCGTAATCGCAGGGCAAATAAGAATCTCCATAGAGCACAAAAAAATCTGCGCCAAGTTTCGGCAATGCACTCCGGATCGCGCCTGCAGTTCCCAGCAATTTTGCACCGTCGTACGAGTATTCAATTTTCATTCCGAAATCGCTGCCATTTGCGACCGCATTTTTAATCATCTCACCCAAATGGCCGACACAGAGTATGACATGTTGGATTCCGTTTCTCTTCAGAAGCCGCAACTGGTGGACGATGAAAGGCTCTCCCGCGACTGGAATCAGCGATTTCGGAGTCTTCTCCGTCAGCGATCCGAGGCGCGTGGCCAGGCCTCCGGCAAGAATGGCTATGGGCAACATTTTAAGAGTGCGCCAGCACGGAGGTGCCGCTGAAGTCGAATTGCAGGCGAACTTCGCGCAGTCCGGCGCCGCGCATGGCCGAGCGCAGGCGCATTTTGTCTTCCGTGTAGAGCATCAGGAATCCTCCGCCGCCTGCGCCGATCAGCTTGCCGCCTAGCGCTCCGTGCGCGCGCGCCAGTTCGTACATTTCGTCGATGAAACCATTGCTCATTCCGGGAGAGCGTTTCTTCTTGTGCTCCCAGTGAACGTGCATGATTTCGGCGAACTTGCGCAGATCGCCTGCCAGAAGTGCGTCGCGGCTTTCGTGGCCGAGTTGCTTGGTGAAGTGCAGATTTTCCAGCATCTCGCTGGCGTTATCGCGAGTTTTTGTGTCCTGGTCGCGCAGAACTTCGCCGGCAGAGCGTGATGCGCCGGTGAAGAAAAGCAACAAGCTGTCTTCGAGGTTAGCGAGGGTTTCCGGCGCGAGTTGCAGCGGTTCGGCAACGACTCGATCGTCCGGCAGAAAATCGAAACAGGTAATTCCGCCGAAAGCGGCGATGTACTGATCCTGCTTGCCCACCGGCTCTTTCAGCAAATCGATCTCGATGTGGCAAGCCTGCTCGGCCAGTTCCTGCGGCGGAACGAAATTTCGCTTTACCGTGTGCAGACGCACGCAGCAGCGCCGTCGTAAAGCTGCCCGACGAACCGAGCCCTGTGCCCGCCGGAATATCCGAGAGACTTACGATTTCGAGATAAGGCCCCATTACGCCGGTTAGTCGAAGCGCTTCGCGAATAATCGGGTGCTGAATTTCCTCCCAGCGCTCCACGTCTTCCAGCTTGGAGTATTTCAAGATGATGCGCGGCTTGAACGCCTCGTTGATGGTGATGTACACGTAGCGGTTGATGGCAGCAGCGAGAACAAAGCCGCCATGTTTCCGGTAGTACGACGGAAGATCGGTGCCGCCTCCGCCAAGCGAGATGCGCAACGGGCTTCTGGTAATGATCAACGAGCAGTTCCTTAACGGCTGGAAAGTATAGCGTATCGAAAACTAACGCTGCAGCGTAGGGGCGTTCTGGCTCACGAACTTGATGGTGGCCAGGACCGCCTCTTTGATGGTGAGCTTCGGCCGCCAGCCTAGAGAACGCATACGCGAACAGTCGAGCAGGATGAACGGGCTGTCGCCGATCCAGCCGCGCTCGCCGCCCGCGTACGTGAGCTTTGGGCGTAGGCCGAGATATTCGCAAATCCAACCGATGGAATCGTTCACCTCACAAAATTCATCTGTGCCGAGATTGAAAATGTTCACCTTGCCATTGGCTTTTTCCAGGGCCATCAGAATCGCGTCGATGCAATCGTGAACATACAAGTAAGATTTCCGCTGATGGCCGTTGCCGAGCACGTGGAGGTGGTCGGGATGCTCGGCCAGCTGTTTGTAGAAGTCGAAAACATGGCCATGCGAGTAACGCTCGCCGAGAATCGAGACGAATCTGAAAATATAGCCGGTCATGCCAAAGCCTTCGCAGTAGGCCTGAATCAGGCCTTCTGCGGCCAGTTTGGAAGCGCCGTAGAGCGAAGTTTGCACCGGGAACGGGCAGGTTTCTGGAGTGGGAAAAACTTCCGGTTCGCCGTAAATCGATCCCGTGGAGGAAAGCACTATGCGTTTGCAACCCTGCTCGCGCATGGCTTCAAGAACGTTCCAGGTTGCGATGGTGTTTTGGTCGAGGTCTTTGCGAGGATGGTCGGTACCGAAGCGGACATCGGCGTTGGCAGCGAGATGGATCACCAATTCCGCGCCCTGCATGGCTTTTGCAAGCGCCGGGCGGTCCAGAAGGTCAGCCTCGTGCATAGCGAATTGCCGATGATTCGCGGCGGTGGCGAGGAATCGCCTCTGTCCGGTAGAAAAATTGTCGAACCCTACAACGTTATGACCTGCGGCAAGAAGCCGGTCGACCACGTTGCTGCCAATGAATCCAGCCGCGCCCGTCACGAAAATGCGCAAGTCAAGTCTCCAGTGTGTACAGGAAAGATCTAAGAAGAATCGCGGGTTTGCCGCAAAGCAATTCGTGTTCCTTTCAATTCGAAGCGGCTGTCGCGCCAGACATAGCGCAACTTCAGATAGCTGGCAAACCAGACCGCGAATCCCAGCAAATCGCGCAGCGAATAGAGCCACGGCGCACGGCGAATCACCGGATCCCGCACCACGGTCCAGCCAACCAGCCATGCTTCGATCAGTCGATTGACGAACGCCGCGGCGAGAAGAACGGCGCCGAGCTTCCAATGGCCCAGCAGCGCGCATGCGATAAAGCCGAGCACTCCATATGGCATCGCGAAGACCAGGCCGCTGCCGAAATGTCCTTTGGGGCGCGAATAACGCGTGGTCTGAGCCCAGCGAACTGGTTCTGGCACATGTGGCGAAATGACTTCTGGCTGACCACGTGAGCGATCACGTGCCTGGAGAGCACCACGCGATAGTCGGCCTTCTCGATTAGGTTGCCGATGGCGAAATCGTAGGCAATGTAGTCGCGCAACGCGGCGTAGCCGCCAATGCTTGCGAGCGCGTCCTTGCGTACAACCGTTGTCGGACCCAGGCCAAATTTCATTCCTTCCAGCAGATTCGCCACCAGCACGCCCGCCGTCATTTCTACCGACATACCAATAGCCGTGAGGCCCGAGAAAAAATTGGTCACGTTCTTGCCGCGATAAACGCAAGTCAGCATCCCGACTTTGGGGTCGAGCAAGGGCGGCACGATTTCGCGCAAGTAGTTGGGACCGACCTCGACATCGCTGTCCGTCGTGACCAGAATGTCGTGCGCGGCGGCTTCCGCCATGCAATGAAACGAATAAACCACCGGGTTCGGCCATGGTGTGCCGGTTACCAGAATGCGGACAGGAATGTTCGGGTAGCGTGAGCTGATTTCGCGGACAACGTCGAGCGCCGCATCGTTTGCTTCGTCGGCGGCAAAAAGGATTTCGTAGCTGGGATAATTCTGCCGAAAGAAGCTTTCGATATTTTCCTTCAGTTGCGCTTCCAGGCCATGCACTGGCTTGAGGATCGAAACCGGAGGCAGATGGGCGTCATCGGGAATCGACTGAAGTTGGCGGCGTGCCTCGGTGCGGAAACGCAGAACTCCGGCCACGACCAGACCGAGAAATACGGTTGAAGATAAGCTGCCGATTGCCGAGATGATCAGGAGGAGGTATGCGAGATATGAGACGGGCCAAATCAAATTTGGATGATCCTCTTTGGATGGTCCTCAAGCGAGCGCGGCCGGCAGAGGGCTGGCAGACCGCCGCGGGTCGCAACCTCTAATAATACAGGCTCACCCGGGCGCCGGTAAGCCCTTGCATAATGCGATTCCACCGCACTTAGGAACGTATTTCGTTCCCATCGGTACGGCGATTGCGAACCATTGGAGTGTTGGACAGTACGGCCTGATCGCTGAGGCCGAAGAGGTACACCATGCACATTCATCCAAACCAATTCAATCCACAGGCGCAACTCGATGCTCTCCAGTCGACACAAAAAGCGGCAGCGAACGCCGAGGCCGCCCGGACCAGGGAGAGCCTGATGGAATCAGCGTCGAAGTTGGCGGGAGAAGCGGCGTTTGAGGCGTTCGTTGTGGAAGTTGGATCACGAGAAGACTCGAAACAGGGCGACCGGCAGCGCCGGAAGCGGCAACAAAGCAGGAAGACAGAGGAGACCCAGGATTCGACGGAGGAGAATCATTCTGTGTCGGATTGGGCGTAGCGGTCGTGTAGCACCGGCCTCCGGCCGGCAGTGGCTCTGCACGCAAAGCCGCCGGGACCGTTACTTTGACGCCCGCGTTACTTCGACAGCAGCGCCAGCGCCTGACGAAACATCAGATCGAACGAGCTGCCGTTCTGCGCTGCTCCGGAAAGCGCCTTTTCGGCGGCCGCTCGCTGGTAGCCGAGGTTCACCAGCGCTGAGAGAACGTCTTCTTCCACGGCGCTCATTGGCGGGGCAGCGGGCGCGGAACTTCCAGCGATCTCGGGTAGTTTGTCGCGGAGTTCGAGCACCATGCGCTCTGCGGTCTTTTTTCCAATCCCGGGAATTCGCGTAAGCCGCGCCAGGTCATTGCCGCGGATGGCGCGAATCATTTCGTCGGCGGCCATTCCGCTCAGAATCGTAATCGCGAGCTTTGGCCCGATGCCGCTTACCGTAATCAATTTCTCGAATAGCCGCTTCTCGGCGGAACGCAGAAATCCATACAAGGCGATCACATCCTCACGCACGTGGGTGTAGATATGCAGCGCGATTTCGGAGCCGAGAACGGGAAGTTCCGAGAACGTAGGCACGCTGATATTTACTTCATACCCGACGCCGGCGGTTTCCACCACGGCCTGATTGGGATGTTTGGAAAGTAATTTCCCGCGGAGATAAGCGATCATCTTGAAGCCATTTTAGCGGCCAAACCCATTTGCCGCGCAGAAAAGCAAAACGGCAGGGCCGACCCCCTGCCGTTCGTACTTACAAATTCTCTCCCTACTTTTTGTTTACTGCTTTCTTCAACTCGGCCCCGGGGGTAAACTTGGCAACTTTGCGAGCGGCGATCTTGATAGTCGCGCCGGTTTGCGGATTGCGCCCGTTGCGCGCTTTTCTCTGCGAAACCGAGAATGTGCCGAAGCCTATCAGTGCCACTCGATCCCCTTTTTTCAACGCGCCCGTAATGCTGCTTACAGCGGTGTCAATGGCAGTTGTTGCCTGCGCCTTGCTGATTTCGCAAGCGCCCGCGATCTTGTCAACCAGATCGGCTTTGTTCATAGTTTGTTTCTCCTCGCAGGTTTCTTTCGTATGCATACCCAGCACAATTCCGGGAGGATATTAACTTGTCTGAGTTGGGAAACCTGTCGGATGGTATTTTCCTCTCTCCACGGCGAATGTCAACTGTGAAAATCCGCGCCGGAAGCCTGTTTTGCAACAGCGGGTGCCGGATTGGGGCTAAGGGAGCGGTTTTGAGCCCAGGCAGGCGGTTTTTCCTCATCCCTCCACAAGCCTCCCTCTTACTTCACAACTTGTGCACAGGAGTGAGGCCGCCGCCACTTGCGGAATCGCGGCGATGGGAGCAAAGTCGATCCAGAGTATTTTTCGAGGTGGTTGGACAGTTGAACGGGATCAAAGCGGCAGTTGAGCTTTGCCCTCTGTGCGAGGGCACGGGTTGGAAGACGGTTCGGGCCCAAGCTAGCGAGGGCAAGAACCAGGGCAACAACAACGAGCGGCGCGTTACGCGCTGCGATTGCCAGTTGCGTGCGCGGAATCAGAGTCTGCTGGCGGCGGCGCGCATTCCGAAGAGATACGAGCATTGCGAACTGGCCAGCTATACCACAGACTTTCCCGGAGCGAATCCTTCGCTGGCGCTGGCGCACCTCACGGCCACCCGCTTTGCCCACGAGTACGACCCGCGCGATGGTATGGGCCTTTTGATCATCGGCAAAATTGGCACGGGCAAGACGCACCTGGCCGTGGGCATCACGAAGGAATTGATTCTGAACAAGGGCGTTTCGTGCCTCTTCTACGATTATCGCGAGCTTCTGAAAGAAATACAAAATTCGTACAACTCGACGGTTCAAACTACCGAACTCGATGTGCTGCGCCCGATTTTTGAAACGGAAGTTCTGGTTCTGGATGAACTGGGGGCGGTAAAGCCAACGGAGTGGGTTTGGGACACGGTCAGTCTCATCCTGAACACGCGCTATAACGACAATCGGACGACGATCATCACAACAAATTTTGAGGATCAGCCGGCTGCAGGGGCGAATGGGGCGGGCTCTGCCGTGCGCGCTGTTACGCGGGCGGAAACGCTGGGCGACCGCATTGGAGAGCGCATGCGGTCCCGGTTGCATGAGATGTGCCGTGTGATCAAGATGGACGGGGAGGATTTTCGGCAGAAGTTCCGGAGCGCCAGCTTCCGGTAAAGCGTTTTTCACCACAGAGACACAGAGTCACAGAGAAGTGCGGTTTTCTGAACTCGTGTACCTCGTGAGGACGTGTCAGGTTTTTTCTCTGGGTCTCTGTGACTCTGTGGTAAATCACAACTAAAATTGTTGAGTGCTGACCGAACGGCTGGAATTCGCGCCTGAACGCGATGCGGAAATCTTTTCCGCAGTCCCGGCGGCACCGGCGGTATTCCGGCTTCGCGGCGCCGACGTGCAAGCCGAGCCTTACGTCAGCAAAACCGCAAACCTGCGCCGCCGCCTGCAGCGCCTGCTCGGCCCCGTCGACGAACGCACGAAAAGGCTAAGCCTGCGCGAGCGGGTTCGATCGATCGAATATGCTTGCACCGGATCGGATTTCGAATCCGGATTTGTACTGTACAAAGTTCTGCGCGTTACCTTCCCTAGCACCTATGCTGCGCGGCTGCGCCTCCGCTTCGCGCCCCTCATAAAGCTGCATCTCGAAAACGAGTACCCGCGAGCTTCCATCACCACGCGCCTGGGACGGCTAACGGGCCGCGCGCTTTACTACGGTCCTTTTCCCTCGCGCGTGATGGCGGAAAAGTTTATGAACGACTCGCTCGATTTTTTCAAGATGCGGCGCTGCGTGGATGATTTGAATCCGGATCCGAAATTTCCCGGCTGCATCTATTCAGAGATGAAGATGTGCCTCGCGCCGTGCTTCAAGGGTTGCACCGATGTTGAGTACGCCGAAGAGGTCGCGCGCGTGCAAGCCTATTTCGATTCCGGCGGAGAATCGCTATTGCGGGATTTATCTGCTCAGCGTGAGGCTGCCTCGGCAAAACTCGCGTTTGAAGAGGCGTCCGCCATACATGTGCGGCTGGAAAAACTGAAGCCTATCGCCGGTCAACTTCCAGAAATCGTGAAGCGGCTTGATCGACTTTCAGCCTTGGTCGTTCAACCCAGCCATGTCGCAGATTCCGTCACTTTTTTTCGAGTGGATAGAGGTGCGATCTCCTCGCCCGCGATATTTTGCATCCAAACCGGCAGCGTGAAATCCCAATCCATGGAATCGCGAGTGACTGCAATGCTCGATTCGATGCATTCGGAGGAGAGCATCTCAGCCAGCGAAACCATGGAGCACCTCGCATTGCTCAAGCGCTGGTACTACCGCAGCCACCGCGTGGGCGAGATTTTTCTCGCCGATGAAAAGCGCGTCTTCCCCATGCGGCGCATCGTTCGCGGCATCGGGCGCGTGCTGCGCGGCGAACGCCCAGACAGCGATTTGCTTGAGCAGTCCAAAGTTCGCCAGGGGATTATGGAATTCCCGCTGAGAAAGGAAACCGGCAATGCCGACCAGCAAGGCGAAGGTTAAGGAAGAAGACCAGCATCGGCAGTTGCGCGAGCATGTGCTGTACCTGCTCGCTGGCGGCGGGGCGCATGTCAGCTTCGACGACGCCGTCAAAAACATGCCCGAAAAGCTGCGCGGAGCAAGGCCTCAAGGCCTGCCGCACACGGCATGGATGTTGCTCGAACACCTGCGCATCGCGCAGTGGGACATTCTCGACTTCAGCCGCAACGCGAAGTACAAACCGATGAAATGGCCGGGGGATTATTGGCCCAAGGCCGATGGTCCACCAAACTCGGCGGCATGGGACAAGAGCATTCAGCAATTTCGCAAGGACCTCAAGGCCATGGAGAATCTGGTTCAAGATCCCAGAACCGATCTGTTTGCGCCGATCCCGTGGGGTGACGGCCAGACAATGCTGCGCGAGGCGCTGCTTGTGGCCGATCACAACGCTTATCACCTTGGCCAGTTGGTCGATGTGCGCAGGTTATTGGGCGCGTGGAGGCACTGACGCGGACAAGCGGGATTTCAGAAAACGGGGAAGTTCCTTCGGTCCCGATTTATTTTTTTCCATTACCGGTTTATTCAGAGCGAGTCATCTCGGTCTGCCTCAGAAAAGAAAGGAGAAATTAAGATGGCAACAAGCAAAGGGAGAGACCAGGAACACGGGAAAAGTCATCTCGCAAGGGACACCCCCCCAATCGTGTCGCAGCAGGAGTGGGAGGCTGCGCGCCAGCGGCTTCTGGTGAAGGAGAGGGCGTTCACCCGCTCCCGGGATGCGCTGGCCGCGGAACGCCGGCGAATGCCGTGGATGGCAGTGGAGAAGAAGTATGTGTTCGACGGACCCAAGGGCAACGTTAGTCTTCTCGATTTATTCGAGGGCCGACGTCAGTTGATCGTCTATCGCGCCTTTTTTGAGCCCGGCGTGTTCGGCTGGCCCGAACACGCCTGCCGCGGCTGCTCCCTGGGCGCCGATCAGGTGTCGCACCTGGCCCATCTGAACGCCCGCGACACCACCCTCGCCTGGGCCTCACGCGCGCCGCAGTCGGACATCGCGCGCCTGAAGGCGCGAATGGGTTGGGAGATGCCCTGGTACACCATGACAGACACCTTCGACAAAGACTTCGGTGTCGATGAATGGCACGGCCACAACGTGTTCTTCCGCGACGGCGAGAAGGTATTCCGCACATACTTCGTCAACAGTCGCGGCGACGAGGCGATGGGGAGCACATGGAGCTACCTCGACATCACTCCGCTCGGCCGTCAGGAGACGTGGGAAGATTCGCCCGAGGGTTACCCCCAGACTCCGCCATATAAGTGGTGGAATTGGCACGACAACTATGACGCCGAGCCAACCCCTCACCCGAAGTGGGTCGATATAACGACGGATCCAGATGCTGCCTACCGAAAGCGCATGGCAGAGGAAAAAGCGAGCTAGACAAGGGTGGCCGCTTCGCTCTCCGGCGACGGCCTCGGCGCGCGGCTGGAACGACGCTGGTCAGCCCATTGACCAGCCCTTGCGGGACCGACCGTCGGCAGGGTAGCCGATTAGACGTTTGCTCAAAAAACCGAGCCGGCCCTTCCGGGCCGGCTCGATGGTTCTAGTAAGTTTCCGGACGGCCACCGGTCAAGGCGCCACGGTAATCGTGACCGGGATCTCATTCTCGATTGATCCCGAAGTTCCAATCAACTCAATGGTTGTGGTTCCCGTAGGCGCGCGCCGGCTCGCGGTCCACGTGATAGTTACAGTCGTGCTGCCATTCGCCGGAGGCGTTACCGGATTGGCCGAGGCTGTTGCCGATACGCCGCTGGGGAATTCATTCACGCTCAACGTAACCGCGGAATGGAAGCCATTCACGCTGGTCACGGTGAGAGTGGTGGACTTGCTGCCCCCTTCATCCACAGTGAAAGAATTCGGCGACAACGACAGGGTGAAGTTCGCCGTTCCCGACGCAGTCACCGTGAGCGAAATCGTCGTACTGTGCGAGGTTGAGCCGGAGGTTCCGGTGATGGTGATCGTAGCCGTCCCCACGGTCGCGCTTGAGGAGGCGGTCAGCGTGAGGGTTGAGGTCGCGCTGCCGTTGGCTGGCGGGGTGACCGGGTTGGTGGAGAAGGTTGCGGTCACGCCGGAGGGCAAGCCGCTGGCGCTCAGCGTGGTTGCAGAATTGAAGCCGTTCTGGCTGGTGATGGTGATGGTGCTCGTACCGCTGCTCCCCTGAGCAACGCTTACCGAGGTCGGCGACGCGCTGACGGTGAAGTTGGGCGTAGCCGAGGAATTCACGGTGAGGGCAATCGTTGTGGTTGCGGTCAGGCTGCCGGATGTTCCGGTGATCGTCACCGTGGCCGTTCCGGTCGTGGCAGTGCTGCTCGCGGTGAACGTCACCGTGCTGGTGCTGGTTGTGGGATTTGTGCCGAAGGTCGCGGTTACGCCGCTGGGCAAGCCGGAAGCGGACAGAGTTACGCTGCCGGTGAATCCGCCGACGTCGGTAACTGTAATCGTGCTGCTCCCGCTGCTGCCTTGCGTGACGCTAACGCTGCTGGGCGAAGCCGAAAGCGTGAAGCTTGGCGACGACGACGAAGGAGCCAGCAGGTTGATCGTTCCGGTCGTGTTCGGACTGCCCCAGCCGGTGCACAGATCGAAGCCGGTTATGGCCGAATAGGTCCCGCAACTGCCGCTGGTTATATCGTGGAGATACGTGCCATAGCTTGAGGTCAGAGCCGCCGGATAAAGGACCGGATTGATGTAGCCGATCGTCTCGCCGTTGGATGCCGCCTGCTGATTGGCGAGAGCCAGATAGCCGGCCCACATGGGAGCGGCAAAGCTGGTTCCACCGTAATCGTTGGCTGTACAGGTGGTTTGGTCGGCGCAGACGTAATAGGTAAAATTTGCGTTGCCCGCCACGTCTGGGCCATTTCGTAGAGTAGTGGATCCGTGGTTGGACGAGGTAATTACTCCCGAAAGCTGCTGCCACGAGGGAATCGGGATGTCGTCGGGGGAAATGCCGCCGCCGCTATCTGCCCAGGCGGTTTCCGATTTCCATGGACCGGCTGCGCTGGAGGTTGTCAGGTCCGTGCCGCCGACCGAGACGATATTGGCATCGTCCGCCGGCCAGGCCTCGTTCGACGCTGACCACGCGGAACTGTCGCCCGACGCAGCAAAGAAGTTCTGGCCTTGCGATGCCATCTGCTCAAAGTATGGGTCCAGAGTGCTGGGGTCGGCCGGTGTCCAGCCCCACGAGCAACTGATCTGCATGGACAAGGGCGCGTCCGTATCGCTAACCATCGCGCTGATGCAGGCGGTATCGCTGATGTTTCCCGATCCGCTCGCCAGAACGTCGCCGCAGACGTACATGTAGAGCATCTTGGCACCTGGCGCCATGCCCATGAACTGGGTCATGTCGAGGGTCTGCTCCGTGTCATCGCATGCGCTACTGCCGCTATCGACGCAGCTCGTGCCGTACCCGCCGGTGGAAATGAGGGTGGGAGTGAACGGCTCAGTTTGCCCAACGTTCTTGTAATAGGTAGAAAGATCGGTCAAATCGGTGCCCGCGAATTCGAACAACGCAAGGTTCTGGCCGGAGCCGGTGAGCGCGGTTCCGCCATAGTAGGCCGCGCGCATATCGCTGCCCAAAAAGGAAGATGAGGGGCCGGAGCCGGTAGTCGCATTAGAGACAACCTTGCCCGGATCGATGCCGTGCGCCTTCGCGTAGTCGCTCTTCTTGACATACAGGGGATGCGGCCTGGAGTCGTTGTCCAAACCGGTGATGTGCCAAAGCTGGAAGGGTAGGTCTACGGTGGGCTCGCGGTCCACCGCAAAGAACTGGCGGTTCTCGCTGATGTCCTGATAGACCCCCATGGTCACGTGGAAGGCCTTCTCAATGTTGGCGACGGTGCCGGTGAGCCATAGGTCCCTGCTGTCGCGGGTTCCTCCGACGACTTCAAAGCCGCTGGCTTTCGCGAAAGCGACCACGGCATCCCAATCTTCCTGGCTGGGGCCGAACCTCGCGGTAAATTCCTGCGGTTTAAGGAACTGGTGGTAGGAGGGGCTGGAGGGATCGTAGAGTTCTTGCAGGAAATTTTGCAATCCTGCGCGATCACGTAGCGGCATAACAATGTCGAACCGCAGAGTTTGGTTGGCCGGGAGGTGCCCGATCAACTGCGCCTTCCCGTTCACTACCTCATCACGGACGTGCCGCGTCAGAAGTTGCGACTGGGAAAGGCAGACAAGATTCGCGGCCAAAACAAACAAGACTATCCTGGGCAAGAAAGTATTCAACCTTCGAGACATGTCTTCTCCTTTACTGGCGGGTTTTGGATTTCGGGTGTGATTGACCGAATGGCCAGCTTCGACCAAGAACCGCCGAATCTTACCGCACTTGCACGGGTGCTGCCCCAATTTTCTTGCGGCTGTTACGAAAACAGAACACCAGTGTGGGACTCAGCGGCCGAATAACCAGGTAAGTCATGCACTTAAACAGCCCTATAACTCTTCTCTTTACCAAACTATTTTATTCTTTACTCCTGTCTAAGTAGTCATTAGGATTTGCGCTATCACACCATCAGGGCGGAAGGAGAATACAATGAAGAAGATCACAAAACTTGCGCTCAAGAAAATCACGCTAAAAGACCTGGATGAGTCGCTGCTGGACGCCATGGCCGGCGGCGCAACCAATGGCACTTGCGTTGGACGCACGTGCCCTGTCGACACATGCATATGCACCAAGACCTGTCCGCCTGCCTTCAATTAGTTGGCAAAGCTTAACTCTCATTGTTGTAAGGGAACCTCGGGGCTGCCCAGGTTCCCTCTTCTAATTACCGCCGAGCCAGGCCACCAAGTTCAAGCGGCGGTACCGGCGGGTAAGTCGTATCCATTTTTTCTGCGCTCTCGACGCTTTCGGAATATGACTTTTACTCCCTCCCGCCAGCGCTCGTCAATGCCTACGAATTCCCATTCGATCTCAGGTGATATGTATCGCAACAAAGTATCCGTCGCCGGATGCACATGCAGCGCCGGAGCGACAAGAAACAGCAGCGGTTTCTCAGCCGCCAACTCCCGCCCCTCGAAGTATCCAAACCGCGTAAATTCCCCGCGCGAATGATGCCACTCTACGCGCGTCCAGTAATCGATCCCCTGCAAAGGCAAGTGCACGTCCTCATCGGCCTTCAGCTCTACAACCGCGAGCCGGCTGTTGCGCGTGGCGGTCAGCACGTCGATCACCGCCCGATCCGCCGCGGAGAACGCTGGAACCTGCGAATACTGACAGGAAGAATCGAAGCGCTCATCGATAATGCTCACGTCGCGCACCACCAGCGACTCCAGCCATCTCTCCGGACGCAGCCGCCACAACGCGTGTTGACGAGGCCCATAGGGATGCCGCACATCGCGCAAACACTGCACCAGATCAACAAACGCCGATTCGTTGCGCTCCTCCAAGACCCGCTCCTCCGAGCCGACACCGAAAACAATTTCCTCCGAACTGAGAAAGGTCCCCGGAACTATGCCCAGCCTCGCCTTGGCAAACTCCAGCCCACGCCAGCGAAATGCCACCTCCGCCGGGGAGAGTACAGCAACCTCGCAATTCGGCAGAATCGCCTGCATCTTCGCAATCACATCCTTGAAGCGCGCGCGTGTCGCGGCATCATCGGGAGCGTGTACAAGCCGCGTGGAGACATTGCCGCGGTCGGCGCAATCGATTTCAACCAGAGCGTCGTCACGTTCGTCCAACTCAAACAGTCGCCACTTGGCCGCCTCACGGCTCAAGCTGGCCATGCGCTCCCGCACCAACGCCGAAGTTCCCCGCGGAATAAACATCTTCAGCCCTTCCACCAGCAGGTTTGCGGCCTGCGATTGGCGGCACACGTCAAGCCACAAAATGCCGAAGGTCAGCGCAGAGTCAATGGAGGATTGTGTCTCCTGCGCGTTCACGCCCAGAAATGCAAAAGCCGAATGCCCGCGCCGAATCAGGCCGCGCGCGTAGATAGGCCCAAACGATTTTTCCAGGTCCATGCCGCTGGTGAGCATCACGACTTTAAAATCCGGAAAGTGCCGATCGAGAGTTCTTCTTAATTTTTCTTCATAAGCGACTCGAGTCAGTCTGCGAGCGGTAGGCGAGCGGCGGTCGTGTTCGCGGCAAATCTCCAGCTTCGAGGGGCGCGCCTGCCCCATCCGCTGCACGGCAAGCCGCAGCGTCCCGTTCTTCACCTCCGCTTCCAGCACACGGCGCACGATGTTCCGCTCCTCGGACCAGAAATGCACCAGGCAGCGTTGCGACTCGCCCGAAATCGAGTATTTCGAGCGCGCCAGATCGAACGCAACCGATCCATTCTCCAGAACCACCGCCCCCGAAGCTTCCCGCAGGAAATCCTCAACGGTACGCGTAAGTGCCAGCGGTGTGACGGTCTGCAAGGACGCCTCCGCAGAGGATTCTCCACACCGGGGCGCATCGGCGTCTGTGACATGTGACCATCGTCATCCAGCTTCTTTCCATGCTTCGCGGCAATTCAAAGTTTGCGTGTGAAATAATGGAAGGCACGCGCCAGTGAGTCCGCCTGGGTTGCGACGGCATCTAAAATTGGTGAATAAAATCTTGGATAAACAGATTCTCGCAGAAAAGTCACGGTTCTTTTTCGATCACTACGGCGTAACTGAAAACGACCTGGAACACTACCTGGCAGCCGCCCTTTCCGCCGGCGGGGATTACGCCGACCTGTATTTCGAATACCTTTCGTCCACGTCTTTGATGGTCGACGAGTCGATGGTGAAATCGGCCTCGCAGGGAATCTCCGCCGGCTGCGGCGTGCGGGTAGTTTCGGGCGAGCGCACCGGCTACGCCTACACCGACGACCTTTCGCCAAACCGCATCTTGCACGCTGCGCGCACCGCAGCATTGATCGCCAGCGCACCAGCCAAGAGTCCTGTTGCCGGATTTCAGAAAACGGCGGCGCGCAGCTTGTATCCGGTGACTTTGCCGTCGGTCGATGCCGAGATCACCGCGAAAGTAGAGCTTGTGATGCGCGCCGATAAGGCAGCGCGCGCCTACGATCCGCGCATTCAGGAAGTCCGCGCCAGCTACTCCGACGAACTGCGGAATATTCTTGTCGTGGCTTCCGATGGAACCTTCGCCGAAGATTCCCAGCCGCTCGCCCGCATGAACGTGTCTTGTATAGCTAAAACCGAAAACAATTCGGCTCGCGGCGGTTCCGGCGGCGGCGGACGGGTCGCTCTCGACTTCTTCTTCGGCGAGAAGAATCCCGAGTACTTCGCCAAAGAAGCAGCCCGTCAAGCGATCCTTCAACTCGACGCACGCGAAGCTCCGGCAGGCGAGATGGAGGTTGTGCTCGGCCCCGGATGGCCGGGAGTTCTGCTGCATGAAGCCGTTGGACACGGTCTCGAAGCTGATTTCAATCGTAAGAAGACTTCCGCCTTCGCCGGACTCATCGGCAAGCGTGTGGCCAGCGAAGGCTGTACCGTCGTCGATAACGGGACGATGCCGTGGCGGCGCGGCTCATTGAATGTGGATGACGAAGGCAATTCCACGCAGGAAACCGTGCTGATCGAGAAGGGGATTCTGAAAGGTTATCTGAGCGATAAGCTTTCGGCCCGCCTGATGGGAATGGCCAACACGGGCAATGGCCGCCGCGAGAGCTACGAGCACATCCCCATGCCGCGCATGACGAACACTTATATGCTGGCTGGCCAGGATAATCCCGAAGATATTATTCGCTCAGTGAAGCGCGGCATTTATGCCGTGAACTTCGGCGGCGGGCAGGTCGACATCACGAATGGCAAATTTGTCTTCGGCGCTTCCGAAGCCTATATGATCGAAGATGGCCAGATCACCGCGCCCATCAAAGGCGCTACGCTGATCGGTAACGGTCCTGATGTTCTCACGCGTGTATCGATGGTCGGCAACGATCTGAAGCTCGACGAAGGCGTCGGCACCTGCGGCAAGGATGGTCAAGCTGTGCCCGTCGGCGTCGGCATTCCGACCATCAAGATCGATCGCCTAACCGTCGGCGGCACGGCTAAGAAAGACCCCGGCGGGTTTATGCAGTGATGGGATTTTGTCCTTGGCCCTGGGAAAAAAGGTTTTAAAAAATGAGAGAACGTCTGCAATTGCTCTCTAAGGCGTTGCAAGAGTGCGGAGCATTAACTCTAGCAGCAGAGGTCGAAGAGGCCATCGTCGGTTCAGAGCACGAACTTGATGCGTTCCTCACGTCAAACGAACTATGGGGAGGTTCGGGCTCTATTGCAGACCAAGCAGGAATTGGGAACGGACCGCGCACAGAAGCGGCTCGGAAAATCGAACATGCACTTATTGAATTAGGGAAGGGGCAGATTAAAATCGGGAAAGTAAATCCGCGTACAGCGATGTGGGTAACTGCTTTTCAGAAATGGGAAAAAGCTGGCATCTGATCACTAGCCGCTTTGCTCGCGAAACGGATTGGAACCCCCAAGGAATCGGGATGTCTAACTCGGCCTACAGGACCCGCGCCTCTAGCCCCAGCCCGACAAGCATCTCCACCGCCTTCTTATCGAACGAAACAAAAGTCCCCGCCCCCAGCCATCTGCCCTCGTAGGCAATCACGCCATCGGCGAAGTCTCCGCCAGCATCGAGCATGGCCAGCCCTGCTTCTACCGCGGGCCGGTTCGTTTCCACATTGTCAGCCGAAGTGAGCGACCGGATCGTGTCAGCCACCTCCGCAGCCTTGAAACCATAGACCCGACGCAACACCCATACGAGTTCGCAAAGCGCCGACGGGGCGACTACAAGCAGGGTGGAATTCCGCAGCCACTTGGCCGCGATCTCTGCCTGCGCCCTGTCGTCGCGCATTACCGCTCGCACCAGAACATTGGTGTCGACCGCCACCTTCATTTCCGGTCTATCCCAGCCCAGCCATTCGCCGCAGCTTGGTTGATCTCTTCGATGGTCGCAACTTTCTTCGTCTTTCCGGCGAGCCGCCCGATGAAGTCCTCGATCGTCCCCGAACGCTTGGCCGCGCGAATCACGCCCCGTCCATCGGGAAGCAGGTCCAACGCAATCTTCTCCCCCGGCTTGATCCCCAGGTGTTGCATCACTTTCTTTCGAAAGGTCACTTGCCCTCGTGAGGTTACAGTTAATGTGGTCATAACAATCTCAATCCTCATTATAAGGTAAAAGTGCATTACTGTCCTAAAATCTTGACACATCGTTCTGACGTCTTTATGCGCCACCGTCTCTACCTTTCTAGGAAAAGGCAGCATTTGTTGGGATAATGAATTCATATGCCTTCAACCGAATTAGAAACTAGCAGCCCGAAGCTAGAAACCGACCTCCGCGACCTCGCCCAGGACGTCGTCCGCCAGGCCATCGCCGGCGGTGCCACCGCCGCGGAATGCGTCATCCGCGAAGGCGACGAATTTTCTACGCTAGTTCGGCTCGGTGAGGTCGAAACCCTCAAAGAATCCGGCTCCCGCTCCATTGGGGTACGTGTCTTTCGCGGCCAGCGCGCGGCCAGCACCTACTCGAGCGACTTTTCCCGAGAAAGCCTCGACCGCATGGTGAAGTCCGCTCTCGAGCTTTCCAAAATCACCTCCGAAGATCCGTTCGCGGGAATCCCCGATGCATCTCAACTCGGCCAACTTTCTGGCGAACTCGACCTCTATCACGAAGATGTTTATTCTCTGCCGGGACCAGAACGCATCGAGTACGCCCGCCGCGCCGAGAAAGCCGCGCTCGATTTCGATCCACGCATCAAGAACTCCGAAGGCGGATCGTTCGATGCCGCGACGGGTTACAAAATTCTCGCCAACTCGCACGGATTTGTGGGCGAGTATCGGCGGTCCTATTGTTCGGTGGCAGCCGTTCCCATAGCTCAATCTGACGACGGCGCGATGCAGCGCGATTACTGGTTCTCGGTGGCGCGTACGTTGAAAAAACTGGAATCGCCGGAACAGGTGGGAAGAGTCGCAGCCGAGCGCACCTTGCGCCGCCTGGGAGCTCGCAAAACCAAGACTGCCCACGTGCCCGTGATCTTCGATCCCATGGTGGCAACCTCGATTCTCGAGCACATTTTTGAGGGGGTGAACGGTGACTCGGTCTACCGGGGAGCTTCATTTCTAGCGGGCAAGCTCGGCCAGAAAATTGCCGGCGAGAACGTCACCATCATCGATGACGGCACCATGCCCGGCGGCTTCGGAACCAGTCCCTTCGACGGCGAGGGAGTGCCCACGCGGCGCACTGTCGTAGTCGAAAAAGGCGTCTTGACTTCCTATCTGCTGAACACCTACACGGCGAAAAAACTGAAACTGGCTACCACCGGCAACGCTTCCCGCGGACTAGCAGGCACTCCCGGCATTGGCCCGGGAAATTATTTTCTGCAGCCTGGGCCGCGAACTGCGAAGGAAATGATCGGGGACGTTAAAGACGGCCTCTATGTAACCGAATTTCTCGGCCACGGCGCGAACCTGGTTACTGGCGACTATTCTCGCGGCGCTTCCGGCTTATGGATCGTGGGCGGCGAACTTGCCTATCCGGTCGAGGAAATCACCGTAGCTGGAAACCTGAAGGAAATGTTCTTCAATATCTCTGAGATCGCGAACGATCTCGAATTCCGCGGCTCCGTCGCCGCTCCCACGCTGCGCATTGACGGCTTGACCGTGGGCGGCGAATAATTCGCTGCATGAAATTCGTAAAAATCTTGTTCTGGATCGCCGGCATCTGGGGCGTGCTGATCCTCACGCCGCTGTACTTCATCTTCGATCTGATCGGCCGCCAGGATCCGCCGCCGATCACGCATCCCGCGTTTTATTACGGATTTGCCGGCGTGGGATTGGCGTTTCAACTCGTCTTCTTCGTGATCGCCAGCGATCCTGTGCGTTATCGCACAATGATGATCCCTTCCTTCATCGAGAAGTTCAGCTATGGCGGGGCGCTGACAGTTTTGTTCCTGCAGCACCGCCTTCATCCTGCCGATTTCGGCTTCGGCTGCATCGACCTGCTGTTCGGCCTCTTGTTCATTGCCGCCTTCGTTAAGACCGGCAGTTAGCGCCGAGAGTACAATCGACTTGCATGGGCGGGCTGATCCAACCGACTCCGGTTAATGAAGAGCGCGATTCCAGCGGACGTATTATCGCCATTGCTGTGGTGTCCGTGATCGTGGTTGCCGTGGTGGCCGCTCTGCTCTTGCGTAGTCCGCAGAAAAAAGCATCCGGACCGCCTCCTTACGCGGCGAACCTCAAGCTTTCCGATTTCAAGATGAGCGCGGCGCAGAATTTTGTTGGAGCGACGGTCAGCTACGTGGATGGGACCGTCACCAACAGCGGCGACAAGACCGTCACCCACATCATGGTCGAAGTAAATTTCAAAGACGATATGGGACAGGTCGTACAACGGGAGGATATTCCGATGCAGGTACTGAAGACCGACGGGCCTTATCCCGAGGCAGTCGACTTTAGCCTGTCTCCTCTGGCGCCCGGCCAGAGCAAGCCTTTCCGGCTGACGTTCGAGAGCATTTCCGCGCAGTGGAATCGTCAGTATCCGGAAATCCTGGTGACCGAGGTCGCCGCGAAGTAAGCCTTTTTCACCACGGAGGCACAGAGGCACGGAGAAAAACCGATTTGCTGATTTTCTCCGTGGCTCCGTGTCTCCGTGGTGCGTTCGCTCTGTACAATATTTAGGTGTCTGCTACCAAACCCTTTCGCCTGACGGAGTCGGTGAAAGCTGCGGGTTGAGCTTCCAAACTGAGTCCGGCGGCGCTGGACAAGGTGCTTGGGAAATTAGCCCGGCAACATGACCCGAATGTTCTGGTCGGCTTCGATCACGCCGACGACGCCGGGGTGTATCAAATCGCGCCTGATCAAGCGCTGGTGCAGACGGTCGATTTTTTCACGCCCATCGTGGACGATCCCTACGCGTTCGGCCAGATTGCCGCGACCAATGCGCTGAGCGACATTTACGCAATGGGCGGAAAACCGCTCACGTCGCTAGCTCTGGTGTGCTTCCCCGACAAGGCCGACCTGGAGATTCTGGAACGCATTCTTGCCGGCGGCCTTTCAAAAATGATCGAGGCCGGGTGCACGGTCATCGGCGGTCACAGCATTCGCGATGAGGAGACAAAATTTGGATATTCCGTGACCGGGCTCATCGATCCCAAGCGAGTTCTAGCCAACGCCGGAGCGCAGCCCGGCGATGCGCTGATCTTCACCAAAGCTTTAGGCACGGGAGTAATTTCCACGGCGATCAAGAAAGGCAAAGCGCAGCCAGAGTGGATCGACGCTGCCGTTGAGTCCATGACCACGCTGAACAAGCGCGCTGCAGAGGTGATTCAACAGGGCAATTTCCGCGTTCACGCGATGACGGACATCACCGGCTTCGGCCTGATCGGCCACGCCCGCGAGATGGCGCTCGCCTCCAATGTATCTTTCCGTTTGAAAGCCCAGAGCATTCCGCTGCTTCCTGGCGCGGAGGAATGCGTGCGCGCAGGTTATATTCCCGGCGGCCTGAAGAACAATCGCGATTTTGCCGAATGCATGGTCGCCTACGAATCGTCTCTCAGCGATGAACTGAAAGCTCTGCTGTTCGATCCGCAAACCGCCGGTGGTCTGTTCATCTCCGTCGCTGCCGAAGACAGTGAAAAGCTGCTTGGCGAATTGCGCGCGGCTGGCGTCCAGGCCAGTAATATTGGCGAAGTCATCGAATCCCCAAAACATCTCATCTGCATCTACTAAGTAACCATTTTTCATAACTGCACAGCACGTCGAAGAAAGGAATCATCATGCAATTTCGCGAATTAGGACGCAGCGGCGTCAAGGTGTCGGCCGAAGGCCTCGGCTGCATGGGCATGTCGGAGTTCTACAGCGGCCGCGATGATAACGAATCGATCGCAACCATTCACCGGGCCCTCGAATTAGGCATCAACTTTCTCGATACGGCTGACGTCTACGGCCCACACAAGAATGAGGAACTGGTCGGACGCGCCATCAAAGGCAAGCGCGATAAGGTCTTTCTGGCCACAAAATTCGGCATCGTGCGCGACCCTGCCAATCCCAACGTCCGCGGAGTCAATGGCAAGCCCGATTATGTGAAACGCTCATGCGAGGCGAGCCTGCGGCGGCTGGGAGTAGATACGATCGATCTTTACTATCAGCACCGCGTCGATCCCAACACTCCAATTGAAGAAACTGTTGGCGCGATGGCGCAGCTCGTCAAAGAGGGAAAGATTCGCCATATAGGTCTCTCCGAAGCTTCCCCGCAAACGATTCGGCGTGCCGTGAAAGTTCATCCGATCGCCGCGCTGCAAACCGAGTATTCGCTTTGGAGCCGTGAACCGGAACAAGAGATTCTCTCCACCTGCCGCCAACTCGGTATTGGATTCGTCGCTTACAGCCCGCTAGGCCGTGGTTTCTTGACCGGGCAATTCAAGCGCTTTGAGGATCTCCCGGAGGACGATTACCGCAGGCACTCTCCGCGCTTCCAGGGTGAGAATTTTCAAAAGAATCTCGATCTTGTTCGCCGTGTCGAGGAGATTGCGAAGAAAAAGGGCTGCAAGCCTTCGCAGTTGGCGCTGGCTTGGGTGCTGGCTCAGGACAAAAACATCGTTCCAATCCCGGGAACCAAGCGGCGCAAATATCTAGAGGAGAATGTTGGCGCCATCGAGGTACAGCTGACACCGGAAGATCTGCGCCGTATCGATGAAGTTTTTCCAATCGGCACAGCCGCGGGACTTCGCTATCCCGAGCACATGATGGACCTTGTCAACGGCTGAATGAGTATTCGTGTGTATTCGACACTCTCAGATTCGGAGCTCAGGCGGGGACAGAAGTCTTTGAAAAAGCGAAGAGGCTGCATCGCGATTTGGCCCGTCCTGTTGCGACGTGGCTGGCGGTGGCGAGAGAGGCCAGATGGAGGAACCTGAACGAACTGCGTCAAACTTGGCGCAACACCGACTGCGTAAAAGGCAAGACGATTTTTAACATCAAGGGCAACAAATACCGTTTGATCGCAATTGTCAATTATGAGAGCCAAACCATCATTTTGAATACTTTACTCACTCATGCCGAATACACCAGTGGGGACTGGAACAAATGAGCGCCGTCCTGGAATATAGACAACTCGTAGCTGAAGTTCTCCCGAAGGTGATTCATACCGCGAAGGAGAACCGATATTTTCTTGAAAAGCTGGAAGAATTAAACGAGCGGTGGAATGACTTAACCCAAGCGGAGCGCGATCTTTACGACACGATTGCTGTACTGATCGAGGACTTCGAGAGGAAAACCTATGCAGTTCGCGGGGCAACGCCAATTGAGGTCATCAAGGAGCTCATGGCGGCCAACGGTCTCAGACAGAAAGACTTGATTGGTGTATTTGAAACGGCCAGCGTTGCGTCAGAAATTCTGAAGGGAAAGCGCGCACTGACTACGGACCACATTCGGCGGCTAAGCAAGCGATTTAACATTTCACCTGCTGTCCTTCTGTAGAGACAGTAAAGGGCAAGACGTAGAGGCGGCCATTTGACCGCCTCTTGTTACATCACAGAACTCGCATTACGCTCGCGCCGGACTCTCTCCGCCCTTGGCAATCCCCGGCCGTCCGGGCTCCGGCTTCAGCACCTGCTGCACGCCGTCATCCGGTTTCGTTGAGGGCGACTTCATCGGCGGCAATTCCTTGCCTTCTACGAGCATGATCACTTCCGAAGAGTCCAGCACTTCGCGCTCCAGCAGCGCCGCCGCGATCTTCTGCAAAGTGTCGCGATTCGTCTCAAGGATATTCTTCGCCGTTTCGTAACCTTCATTCACCAGCTTGCGAACTTCGGCATCGATCTTGATGGCTGTGTCTTCGCTGTAATCGCGGTGCTGGCTGATTTCGCGGCCCAGGAAGATCTGCTCTTCTTTCTTGCCGAAGGTCAGCGGGCCAAGATCGCTCATGCCCCACTCGCAAACCATCTTGCGCGCCATCTCCGTCGCCCGCTCAATGTCGTTGCCGGCGCCGGTGCTCATCTGGTTAAGGAAGATTTCCTCGGCCAGGCGGCCGCCCATCAAGATCGCGAGATCGGTTTTCAGGTATTCGCGCGTGTAATTGTGGCGGTCGTCGACGGGCAACTGCATCGTAACGCCCAGCGCCATTCCGCGCGGAATGATGGTGACTTTATGCACGGGATCCGAACCCGGCAGCTTGGCAGCCACCAGAGCGTGTCCAGCTTCGTGGTACGCCGTCACTTTCTTTTCCTCATCGGAAAGAATCAACGACTTGCGCTCCACGCCCATCAGAACTTTATCTTTGGCGACCTCGAAATCGAACATCAACACGGCCTTGCGGTTCTGCCGCGCGGCAGCCAGAGCGGCTTCGTTCACCATGTTCGCAAGGTCGGCGCCGGAGAAGCCGGGAGTGCCGCGTGCCAGGACGGAGAGATCGACATCCTCGGCAAGAGGAATTTTCCGTGTGTGTACGCGGAGGATTTCTTCGCGCCCGCGCACATCGGGGCGGCTAACCACAACGCGCCGGTCAAAACGTCCCGGCCGCAGCAGCGCCGGATCGAGCACATCGGGCCGGTTCGTCGCGGCCATCAGAATCACGCCTTCATTCGATTCGAAACCGTCCATCTCAACCAGCAACTGATTCAAAGTTTGCTCGCGCTCATCGTGGCCGCCGCCTAGTCCCGCGCCGCGGTGGCGTCCCACAGCGTCGATTTCATCGATGAAAATAATGCAAGGCGCATTTTTCTTGCCTTGCTCAAAGAGGTCACGCACCCGGCTTGCGCCTACGCCTACAAACATCTCAACGAAATCCGAGCCCGAAATCGAAAAGAAGGGAACGTTCGCTTCGCCAGCCACAGCCCGAGCCAGCAGCGTTTTGCCAGTTCCCGGAGGGCCAACCAGCAACACACCCTTAGGAATTCTTCCGCCCAGCTTCTGGAATTTCTGCGCCTCGCGCAGGAACTCGATAATCTCGCGCAGCTCCTCCTTCGCTTCTTCCACGCCGGCCACGTCTTTAAACGTGACTTTCTTCTGCTGCATGGAGAGTAGCCGCGCCCGGCTCTTGCCGAACGAAAGTGCCTTGTTCCCGCCCGTCTGCATCTGGCGGATCATGAAGAACCACAGCGCGCCCAGCAGGATCAGTGGCGCCCATGTGCCCAGCAACTGCAGCGGCCAACTGCTGCTGTTCACGTCCTTCACCGTGACCTGCACGCCCTTTTCCGAGAGCGTCTTGTACATGTCGGGGTAAACCGGCGGAGCGATGGTATGGAAGGCGGCGCCGTCTTTGTCTTTTCCACGAATCTGCTGGCCGTCGAGGGTGACCTCGTGCACGTTCCCCTGGTTCACGTCGTTCATGAACTGGGAGAAGATGATCTCCTTCTCCTTTTGCCCGCTGCGGCCGGCCTGAATCACCTGCCAGAGCAGGAGAGCCGACAAGCCAATCACTAACCAGAATGCTACCGTCTTGACCGTTGAATTCACCAAGAACTCCTAAAGAAACCGGGGTCTGACCGAAATGCTGGAAGCCCCGAGGCTCCGCCACTGAATTAGATGCCTTTCGGCAGAAATGGATAGGGAAAATTCCCTAGGCTCCTTATTCTATCGTGTCTTCTGGAAAAAGGCGCGGGGACTTTTCCATGACTTAGGTCATTTGGGTGGGCGGCACCGCGGCCAGGTAGGGAAGGTTGCGGTTTGTCTGTTCCGCCGCTCCCAAACCATAACCGATGAGGAAACCATCATCCACAAGAAACCCGAAATAATCGGGCTGCAAAGCCACGCGCCGGGCTGACTGCCGGTCGAGAAGCGTCACCAGTTTCACCGAAGCCGCTCCCCGCGAGCGTAAGTCGTTCATAAGAAATTCGCTGGTCACACCAGAATGCACCAGGCCCTCCACCAATAGAATGTGCTGGCCGCGAATATCAGGCTCGTGGCTGAAGAAAATCTCCATGACCTCCGCATTAAGATTGCCGGCCTGCTTGCTGTATTTGGGTTTGATGAACTGGCACACGACAGGTACTTCCAGCGCGCGGACAAGATCCGCCATGAAGATGAACGCATTCTCCAGAACCGCCAGCGCCTGGATGGTTTGGCCTTTGTAGTCATCGGAGATGTGGCGCGCCAGGTCCTTCACCCGCTTTTGAATCTGCTCGGAAGAAATAACCTGCCGCAGCGGCTCCGCTTTCAGTGATGTCATCGAAACCAATCCCTTCCGCTAATCGGGCTGCTTTGGAAACCTCTCGCCTGGAATGCAGCCTTAGTCATCCATCGGCCCGGGGTCTTCCCGTATCAATACCGCTTCCCGTTGCCCGTCGGCCCGCATCTTCGCAGGCGCTGGAAAGCCGCGCATCCACACGATTTCATCTCCACTCAACACAACCGGCCAAAGTCGGCGCTCCGGTTGAGCCACGTGCCGCTCCTGCAACAGTTCCTTGACCTTCTTCGGAGCCTTCGTGTGCGCCGGCCAAAATCGATCCCCCGGCCGCCAGTTCCGCACCGTCAGCGGCGTCTTCAATAAATCTGTCCGAAGAAGTTGTTGCGGATTATACTCCGCCGTCTCGGTCAGCGAAGTGATGCGCACCACTTCCATCGTGGTACCCAACTCTGGGATCGACACCCGCCCGGGTATTGAGACGTGATACTCATAATCCGGAATTCGCTCCTGGCACCGCAAGTCGGGCGTGACGAAAACCATAGCTTCCGGCTCGCGCACGATCTTCCAGCCCAGCGGCAGCGCCAGTTCTTTGCCGGAAGGCCCATCTTCCGCCGCAAATCGCAAGATTTCTTCAATATGCTTGAACTCCAGCGGAACTCCGGCCTGCTCGCCGATCGCTTTCAGCACACGTCGTTGCACAGCGCGAGGTTCTGTCAAGAGCCACGGCCGGCTCAGCGACGCATTCGCAATCGCCGGTCCCGGGTCCTTCGAGCCGCTGAAGCAGGTCCAGAATCAACAGTCGCCGAGGGCTGAATCTGCAGAAGGCTCTGCGGGTTCCCGTATCCAAAACCCGGCAGCCCGTGCGTCCACTCGGGTTGAGACCATTGCACGACGGTCCCCAGCCAGCCCGAGACTTCGTTCTCCCAGTAATCTTCTTCATCGCGGGCAATTTCGGCGAGTTCGGAAAGACTCTCGACTATGGCGGGATTAAACTCTTTCTCCAGCGTCGGGAGGATGAGCTTGCGCACTCGGTTGCGGGTAAAGGCGGAGTCGGAATTTGTAGCATCCTCGCGCCAGGGCTGCTTGATCTCGCACAAATATTGTTCCAGCTCGCGCCGCCGAATTCCCAGCAGCGGTCGGATGATCTCGCCGTGTTCTTCCTCGTCTTCGTCGCTATCGACAGTGATGCGTGGATAAATCCCGCCCAGCCCCCGCATGCCCGTCCCGCGAATCAGCCGCATGAGCACGGTTTCGGCCTGATCGTCGGGCGTATGCCCGGTGGCGACCTTGTCCAGAACGCCTTTGGGTGGCGCAGCGCCCTTCGGCGCGCTTCGCTCGCTCAGGGCGGGCATTTCAGCGCCGCGATCGAAGCCACTATCGAGAGCGGCTTTGGCCGCTGAGGTGCCTTCACCACCCAAAAGCCGCCGAAAGAACTCATACCGCATCTCCCGAGCCGTCGCCTCAATCCCCGAATGCTGCTCAGCCGCCAACCCAGCCACGTCGCCGCTCGAGCAGTAGAACTCCAGCCTATGCTCGCGCGCCAGGCCGGCAACAAACTCCTGATCCGCATCCGACTCCGCCCCGCGCAGCTTGTGATTGAAGTGAACCACAGAAAGCACAATGCCAAGCTCAGACCGCAGCTCGAGTATCAATCGCAAGAGCGCAACGGAATCAACCCCGCCGGAAACGGCGACACCGATACGGTCACCAGCATGCAGCAATTCTTCCCGCCGAATGTGGGCGAGCACGCGTTCTGCCAGTGAATGCACGAGAACATGGTACATCGGCGGCGCTTCGGACTGGACCGAGTGGAAAGCCATCTCACCTTCTGGATATGATCTCGGTACCGTGGTTCCCCATCTCGAAACCGCGCGCTTGTTGCTGCGTCCGCTGCAACTCGCCGACGCGGAGCAGGCGCAATTATTATTTCCTCACTGGGAGATCGTGCGCTATCTCTCGCACGTCGTTCCTTGGCCATACCCGCCCGACGGCGCTTACACCTACTATCGCGACAGCGCCCTTCCGGCCATCGATCGGGGAGAAGAATGGCATTGGACCCTCAGGTTGAAGACTGAGCCCGCCCAGTTGATCGGCAGCATTTCCCTGATCAGAGGGGATCAGATCAATCGTGGATTCTGGCTGGGATTACCGTGGCACGGACAAGGCCTTATGACCGAAGCCTGTGACGCTGTCACCGATTATTGGTTCAATACGCTGAAGTTTCCGATACTGCGTGCGCCCAAGGCGGCGGCAAATATCGCATCGCGTCGGATCTCAGAAAAGAGCGGCATGCGCTTGGTGGCGATGGAAGAGCACGAATACGTTTCCGGCCGGCTTCCTACCGAGATTTGGGAGATTACGGCGGAGGAATGGAACGCCCGGCGCACGGCGAACCGGTCATAGGGAAGGGCACTTGGCCAGCGGCACGCTTGATGCTCACGATCTCGCCCCGGCCTAGAAATTGATGTGGGACTAATTGTGGAAGATACTCCACATATGGTTGTACAAATCGTTTTGGACAAGAAACTGTTGCAGGCCGCCGATCGGGCTGCGCGGCGGGCGCGAAGCAACCGTTCTGCGCTGGTAAGGGACGCATTGCGGGAGCATCTTCGCAGACTGGAGATCCACGAGAAGGAAGAACGCGACTTGCGGGGCTACGCGAAAAAGCCGCAATCGCGAGATGAAGCCGCGGCCTGGGAGAAAGAAGCGGCATGGCTCCAGAGTAGCGCGGGGAGATGTCCGCCTCTATCCGTTCCCTTCGCCGGATAAAAAGCCGGATAAAAAAAGGCCGTCGTCGTACTTACTCGCAACAGCGCCATCGCATATTTATCCACCGTCACGGTTGCGCCGATCACCTCCACAATTCGAGGAGTGCCCTCCGAAGTAATTCTGGATGAGGAGGACGGCATGAAAGCGCCTTGCGCGGTGAATCTGCACAATGCGGTCACGGTTTCTCAAGAGCGGTTGGGAAAGCGGGTTGGCCAGCTCAAGGCTGTGCGGATGAACGAAATTTGTGCGGCGTTACGGTTCTCGCTGGGGTGTGACCTCAGCTAGAACTTGGGTGAGATCGATGTTGGGACAGGCAGCCTCGGCTTCCAGCGGAGCGAAGCTGCACGGCTGGCGGAGCGATGGCCCCAAATTTTGCTCGTCTCTCTTAGCAGAGCTCGTGAAGCTGGTAAAAACGGCCGGGGGCGATGGGTACCGGTGCCCGATCATTTACACCTAATAGGGCCAGGAGCTGACTTGGACAAAGGACTTCGGTCTTTATTTCGACTTTCTTCTTTTTCTCGCCTCTTACGCGCGAGACGAGCTTCGGCAGACCTTCGTCCAGAGTGAGTAAAACCTCTAGCCCATTGCGCTCGGCGGTCCAAAGGTGAAAAACATCAGGATAGTTCTCCGGGCTTTGCGACCTCTGACATAATGTCTTGAACCACTGAAGGCTGTGCAAACTTTCCGCCTCAAACGTTGTGAGCCGAAGCATGTTGGCATGCGCGACGAGAACTCGGGCGCCCTCCTCCGTCAGGGAGCACAACAGCTTGAAGAAGGCAATCTGGTTAGCTTGACCGAGGGGCGTTCCCACCTGAATGTCTTTCTTGCCACCCTTTGCGAAGTAATCGGCGATATTTACGGTCGAGCCGAACTTTGATCGATCTATTGGCGGCGGGCACGTCTCTATCTGGCAGCCATCCAGCGCGTTGCCGCATGGGTGCGACGGGCGGTACCGCAATCTTTCACACTTGATCTCTTTGGAGTCGTAAGCACGAATAACGTGTCCGCGAATCAATTGGCCGATCGTCGGAAGCAAATCGATCTCGGCCTGAAAGGCCCCGTCCTTGTGCGGCGGCTTCCTCCTGATGCCAGAAATGATTGATCTCTGTTTTCTACCGGCCCAGAATAATGAGATTTCCTCCACGGCGTCCTGAGCGAATTCAGAATGACTAAAGATTCCGTTGTCCAATAGGACTTTGATGCGGGATATGCCGGTGTATTGCATTGCCATGCCTCTGGCCTAATTTTAGGCTGGAGCGCGCAGAATCCGATCATTACGGATGTACCTTCGCAATCGATGGTGGGAAGCGCAAACCGATTCGTGCGGCGCTGTCTGCAGCTTTAGATACCACCCTCCCATCTGTGCCACTCGGCGTCCTGATCTTCCCGGAAATACCATGACCGAATCACATCAGCCGGTATGCCGAACCAGCCTCCTGAATGTCCACCGCCTCGTTTGAACTTGCCCGTTTGCTCGTCAAGCGCGTAGCTAAAGGTCCAACACGAGTGAACTTTCAGGTCGGCCAACAGGGGGGCGATATCGACGGCGACCTGAAAGCGCTTTCTGCCATCTAGGGCAGAACGAACTAGTCCTGTAGGCCAAAGAAATGACCTTTGATGCCTACTCGGGACACATTCTTGATATCCGAGAGGGGGTCTGGGCATGAGGGAACGTCCGCCTTCGTCCTGGATGACACAGCGAAATTCAAACGGTAGGAGGTTCTTCGATTCAAAATAGAAGTAAATGTAGGGATCCTGCGGCGGTTCGAATACTCGCACCTGCCAAAGTACGTGCGGAGGGGCACTATTCTTGTACTCTTCCCAAAGGACCGCCCACTCCGACAGCACCAGCAAGCTTCCGAACGCGATTGCAGCTATGTGGAGTTCACTCGGTGTGACGTAGCCTTGGAACAAGTCGACGGCGTCAGTGATCACCCAGAGAGTGAAGAAGAAATTTGCAACGAAATGACGTCCGCGCCGGAGATTCCAAATCCGTTTGAGTATCGACCACCAGTAGTGGCGGTGAAACGTCCACCAGCGTATGGGACTGCCCGAGGGATCTTGGTATGGTCCAAGCCAAAAGCTCTTCGTGAACCACTGCCGATACATTCCTCTGTTGGCTCCCGCCTCCCGCTAAGTGGATCGTTACATGCTTGAGACCTTTTCGACGATAAGCTTTTTGATTCTCTCCACAAACTCCGCCGCGCCCATGTCCTCGGTCTTTTCTTTTCCGCGCGTGCGCACGTTCACCTTCCCCGCCTCGGCTTCTTTATCTCCGACCACGAGCAGGAATGGTACCTTCTGCAGCGCATGTTCGCGAATCTTCGCATTCATCTTCTCGTTGCGAGCATCCACTTCCACGCGCACGCCGATCGTCTTGAGTTGATCCGCAACTTTGTTCGCGTACTCGGCGTGACGCTCGCTGATCGGAATCATCACCGCCTGCACCGGCGCCAGCCACACCGGGAATGCGCCTGCGTAGTGCTCGATCAGCACGCCGAAGAATCGCTCGACAGAGCCGAAGAGAGCGCGATGCACCATGACCGGCTGCTTGCGCGAGCCGTCTTCCGCCACGTACTCCAGGCCGAAGCGCTGCGGCAGGTTGAAATCGACCTGCACCGTCGAGAGTTGCCACAATCGTCCAATTGCGTCCACCAGCTTGATATCGATCTTCGGTCCGTAAAATGCCGCCTCGCCGGGGATGGTCTTGTGTTCGATCCCCCGCGCCTTCAACACTTTTTCCAGCGACTCGGTGGCATGAATCCACTGCTCCTCGCTGCCGACAAAATTTTTGCGGTCGTTCGGATCCCAGGTGGAAAGCTCCGTCTGGAATTGATCGAAGCCAAAATCCTTCAGCACATCTAGAGCAAACTCCAGACACCCGGTAATCTCGCCCTCGACCTGCTCCGGCGTGCAGAAGATGTGCGAGTCATCTTGCGTAAAACCCCGAACCCGCAGTAGCCCATGCATCACACCCGACCGCTCATAGCGATACACCGTGCCCAGCTCGCCCAGCCGCACCGGCAAATCGCGGTACGATTTCAGCGAGTCTTTGTAAATCAAAATGTGCCCGGGACAATTCATCGGCTTCAGGCGATACTCGGCATCGTCCAGTTCCATCGCGTCGAACATGTTCTGCGAGTAATAGCCCTCGTGCCCAGAGGTGTAGAACAACTGCCGCCGCGCCACATGCGGCGTGTAGACGAGCGAGTAGCCGCGCTTGATGTATTGCTCGCGCATCCAATCTTCCATCTGCTTGCGGATGATGCCGCCCTTGGGATGCCAGAAGATCAGCCCCGGCCCGGCCAGCTCCTGAATGGAAAACAAATCGAGCTGCTGCCCCAGCACGCGATGGTCGCGCTTCTTGGCTTCCTCCACCTGCCGCAGGTGCTCGTCGAGATCTTTCTTCGAAAAAAACGCAGTGCCATAAATGCGCTGCAGTTGCGGATTCTTTTCATCCCCCAGCCAGTACGCACCCGCGATGTTGAACAGCTTGAAAGCCTTGATTCTGCCGGTGGAAGGAATGTGCGGACCGCGACAGAAATCGACGAACTTGCCAGTGCGGTAAATGGAAATTTTTTCATCGGGCTTGGTGAATTGCTCGATGAAATGGCATTTCATGAAGTCGCCTTCTTTTTTGAACTCGGCCAGTCCCTGATCGCGTGGCAGAAACTCGCGCGCGTAGGGAATGTTCTGCTGCACGAGCTCCTGCATCTTCTTTTCGATCTTTTCGAGATCTTCGGGCGTGAACGGAGTTGGGCGATAGAAGTCGTAGAAGAAACCGCTTTCGGTCGCCGGACCGTGGCCAAGCTTGGTCTCCGGAAAAAGTTCGAGCACAGCCGCTGCAAGAAGATGTGCAGACGAATGCCGGTAAACCTCCAGCGCCTCGGGGTCTTTCTCAGTAATCAGCCGCAGATCGGTGTCTTTTTCGATCGGCCTGGTCAGATCGATCAGTATGGGGCGGGCGTCCTCGCCCGCCGGTTCGCCGTTAGAAGAGACTTGGGCCACGAGCGCAGCATCCGCCAGCCGCGGGCTGATCGACTTTGCAATATCGAGCGCAGTGGTGCCTTTGGGTACGTCTTTCACGCTTCCGTCGGGAAGCTTGATATGAATGCTATCTGCCATAAAGTTGGGACCTGACAGGTCGAGCTGAATACTTCAGTTTATGGGAGCGAGTTCGGAGGGTCAAACTATCCGAACCTTAGGTAGTGGTCAGTCCGACTCTGCAGCCTATAATGTCGCCATGATGGCGAGGGAGGCTGCGAGATACTGCTTCTTAATTTGGACCCTCCTGCTCCTATTGCTTCTCGCCGACGTCGCCATGATCGCGATTTGGTGCCCGAAAATCAAAACTGCCTGGATACGCTACGTCATGGTTTACGGCGGCATCCTATTCATTTTTGCCCTGCCCTTCACCATTCTTGTACTGGGCTGTGGTCTGGTCTGAGGCGATTCGGAGCGCCCTCTTCCATCCGCCTCATGACTGACGCCGCATCTGGGCAAAACAACACGGCCCCCAAACATCCAAACACACTCCGATGCGTTCAGGAGGCGCTCGCAGAGGTTCGAAGTGGAACAGGACGCCGCTCCCAAAAAGGTCTAATCCCCCTTGCATTTCCCCACAATCAGCGTAACGTCATCCTGTTGCGTGCCCGCGCTGAACCGCTGAACTTCCTCCAAAATTCCCGTCAAGCACCACCCGCGCTGGCGGATTCCGATTCTGCCGCAGTAACTCAATCAATCTCGGTTGCTGGGTGGGAGGGGTTTGGGAAGGGTCAAATTGCCGGCCCTTACTTTGGCTCAGAAATGGTTACCAAATGAACGCCGCTGCGAGACCTGCCGACGCTCAGAATCGGCCATCCAGCAGCCTGGACAATAGCTTCACTTCCTGATCCGCAAAACGAGTCCAAGTTGATTCGGGGACATCATCCTGAACGAAGCCGTTCTTCAGGCGAAGTGAAGGATCTCCGTTCCCACGACTCTGTGTCACCGTGAGATCCTTCGGCCCGCTGGAGAAAACGCTGGGCCTTCGGGAGTTTCACACCTCGCTCCGATAACAACTTCGCGGCAAGCGATCCTGATTCTCGCAGTATTCCAAGAAAAAGATGGCCCGTTCGAATCCACTTGTCTGACGCCTGATCGGCTTCGTCCATGGCATGAGCAAGAATCCGTTTACATTCGTTGCTCAGAGGCAAGTCAACCGAAGTCGCGGTCTTTTCTCTGACCATCGTGAGTTTTTCCACCTGACTGCGAATTGACTCCACAGCATCATGTGCGCCCAAGAAAAGATGGACGAGAGCCTTATCCTCGCGCAGAATGCCGAGCAGCAAGTGTTCGGTTTCTATATAAGGAGAGCCGAACTGGCTCGCTTCGTAGCGCGAAAAAAAGATGGTGCGCCTTGCTTTTTCCGTGTAGCGCTCAAACATGGACTACTCCAGTGCGAGGTGTTCGATGCCCATGTTGATGAACGAAATCAGCTTCTAGGTCTGCCACGCGAGTTGATCCCTACCTACACTTTCCCACAATCAGCGTAATGTCATCCTGCTGCTTGTGCGCGCTGAACTGCTGAACCTCTTCCAAAATTGCCACAACATCGCCTGCGCCGTCCCTGCGCGATTGCGCCGCAATAACTCGATCAGGCGCTCTTCCCCGAATTCTTCTTCCGCCTCATTGAACGCTTCCGTAATCCCGTCGGTGTAAAGCGCTAGAACATCTCCCGATTGCAGTTCGCATTCTTTAACCGCACACTCCCATTCGCGAAACAATCCCAACACCGTTCCAGTCGAATTCAACCGCTCCAAACCATCATCGCGGCGTAGCAGAAGATGGTGAATAATGTCCGCAGTTTGCGTAGCGCAGGCGACGGGAGCGATCGTCGTATTCGCCGAAGAAGAGCGTAGCGTAGGCGCTGTCCGTAGTGTTCTCGCAGAAAAGTTGATTCACGGATTGCAGAAATTTCTGTGGCTGCTCCATCGCAATCGCACTCTGGCTGCGCAGATTCGCTTGCAGGTTCGCCATCAACAAGGCAGCGCCGATTCCTTTGCCGGAAGTATCGCCGATCACCAGCCCGAGCCGCGACTGACCCAGATTGAGGAAATCGTAGTAATCGCCGCCCACTTCGCGCGCCTGAATGCACACGCCCGCGTAGTCCAGCGTTTCGAGCGGCGGAAGATTCTGCGGAAACAGCCGCGCCTGCACTCGCTTGGCAATGTCCAACTCTTGCGCGGCGCGGCGTTCAGCTTCCAGTTTCTCGGCGGCCGCGCGGCGCTCGGCTTCGATTTCGCGGACAAAATCGTCGCGGCCCACGAGCGTGAACGAGTTTCCATCCAGATCGTCGAAGCGGGTGAAAATGCCTCCCCAGAGCGTGGTCTGCGGAGGATGATGAAAGCGCACGCCGCGCTTGCTCCACTCTTCGAACTTCGCCACCACGTCTTCGGTGACAAGCACCGCATGTTTCGACCGCCCGATTAGCTTGTAATCTTCCGACTTGCGCTTGGGAGTGATGAGGGCGAGAACGGACTGGCCATCCGGGGGGGCAACCGCGATCCACCGGCCCGCGGATTCGTAGTTGTCATCGACGACCAGGCCGAATCCGAGCTGGTCAACGTAAAACCGCAGACTCTTATCCTGATCGCGGACAAAGATGTTAATGCAGAGCAGGCGAAGGTAGGGACTCTGCTTTTCTGGTCGAATTTCCGGCGGTGAGGGAGCGTTTTCCATCGCAGAGATTATAAGTCCGCGTGGCGGGCGCTCCGCTCACCGCCGGTCATTGCAGGGTAGTTGGCGGTTTAGCTCTCCACATCCTTCACATGCGTCGCAAAGTACCACGTGTTGCCGAAGTCATCGGTAACTGCGGAGTTGCGATCGCCGTAAGGCTGATCGGTGGGCTCATGCAACGACTTCGCACCCGCGGCCAATGCACGACGATAGAGCGCATCGCTATCTGGCACGTAGAGGTAAAACATCGCGGGCATGGGCTCGTACTTGCCGTGAGCCTCGCCCATTTCCACGACAGAATCGCCTACGCGAATCTCGGCGTGATGAACCACTCCATCGGGCGACGCGTATTTGGCGATCTCCTGCGCCCCAAACGCGCGCTTCATGAAGCCGATCAGAGGTTCGGCCCGGCGCGGATGCAGATACACATTGACATTGTTCAGGCCCTTGGGAACGTAGCTCTCGCCCTTGCTTGTGGCGATATACCAGAGGTTCCCCGCTGCATCTTTCACCGTGGCCGAACGCTCGCCGTAATCCTGGTCGCGGGGCTCGTCGAGCGACGTCGCTCCTGCCGCCAGCGCGCTCTTGTAGGCGGCGTCGGCATCCTTCACATAAACATGCAGCGCGTTGGGATGCACCGTCGCCGGAAACTTTTTCCCCGCAGCGCCGCCGCCGATCATCATCGTCGAATCGCCAATGCGCACCTCGCCGTGCACGCCGCTCGGAGTGGGAATTCGCAAAGCTTCTTCTGCACCGAAGGCCTTCAACACGAAATCGATTAGCGCATTGCCGTCTTCGGCCACCAGATACGGCGTAACCATGCGGAAACCGCGCGGCACCGGATCCACGCCCGTCGCGGGTTTCATGCGGCCGCCTTCGGGGCCGGTGGTGAGATTCTTCAGCCGCCGGTGCATCTCTTCCATGGAGACTTCTTCTTTGGGTGCGTTGAATTGCCATGTGTAGCCGAAGGGATCCGTCAAAGTAGCGTCGCGGCGGCCGTAGAACTGGTCGGCTGGAGGACGCACAACTTTCATGCCGGCTCTTGCCGCGTGCTCGACAAACGAGTCCACATCGGGAACCTGAACCGAGAGCCAAATCGGCGACTGGCCAAGGGTTTCGGCGCTGAACCGGCCGCCCTCGGGCCATTCTTCGCCCAGCATGATGGTGGATTCGCCAATCGTGATCTCGGCGTGCGGGATACCAGTTGGAGTAGCGAACCGGAATGTTTCTTTTGCTCCGAGAGCGTTCGTGTAGAACTCGATTGCCTTGGCGGGATCTTTGAAAGTTAAGCGCGGCACAGCGATCTGCCGGACGGCAGCGGGTGCGGGCACGGGTTTGGACCCGGGTTTGGACCCGGGTTTGGACACAGTAAGCGTAGCCATTTTCTTTTCCCCTTTTAGCTGTGATTTCAATCGTGCCTTGAAACTTGCGCTCGGCAGATTGCGCAATTCTGCCGCAATGCGCACCAGTGGCTCGATTCCCGCTTCCACCTTGGGGGCCCGCCCGTCCGTCCGCGCCAGCATGGCGTCGACGGCCTTGTTCAGTTGCTCGATCTTCTTCGTTTCGTTGTTTCCCTGATTCAGAGAGCGCTTAGGCATCGGCACCCTCCATTCTGGCGCGCAGCGTGGTCAGCGCCCGGAACTGCAACTGCTTCACCGCGCCTTCCGTCTTGCGAACCTCCCGCGCCACTTCCTTGATGCTTTTTTCCTCCACAAACCTGAGCACAACCACGCGCCGCTGTTCGGACGGCAACGTATCGACTAAACGAAATATCGTTGCCCGCCGCTCCACCTCCTCGAACTCCGCGCTGTTCGCCGGCACGGATTCGATCTGGTCCGGCTCATCGGCAGTCTGTTCGCGGCGATTGCGCTGCCAGCGGTCGGAAATCAGATTCGCCGCAATCCGATAAAGCCACGCAGCAAACGGAATTCCGCGCCACTCAAAGCGTTTCAAATTCGCCAGCGCCTGATGGAAAACCTCGGCGGTCAAATCCTCAGTTTCCGCGCGGTCTGCGACGCGCCGCACAATGTACGCATAGACCCGTTCGAAGTTGTTCTCATAAAGCTCTGCAAAGCGCGCAGGGTCGTGCTGCGCCGCCTCAATCAGAAGCCGTTCGTCCGCTTCGCGTTCTTTGTTCCGAGCCGTCAGAGCCTTCAACGAATTCTCCGCGCGGAGTAGTGTTACACAGGGATAACGTTGGAAGTCAGAGAAAAGTTACGCAGAAAATCCTATCAAAGTTTTGTCCCTCCGAACCGAGCCTTAGCTCGGTGAGGAACCTGCTTTCTGTCGCCATGAGGGGTGCAGTTGAGTGAAAGATAGAAGTTGGCGATGAGATAATTGGATAAGTGAAGAGGCCGCCGAAAATAACGATGTCGGACAAGCCCTGGATGAGCCACGTGGGCAAGCTCAAGCATCTCACGTCTGAGACTGCGCGAATCGAGAAGCGGATCGAAGAGGCGTTCGAGCGGATTGATCACGAAATCTGGCGCCCCCACTTCGGGCCCCAAATGCGAAGATGCCCCGACTGAACTGCGCTCGCGCTCGAGGTAGCAATAGCGTGCAGCGTTCGAGCGCTTCATTGCCCCAGGCAGCCCTCGCAGGCTCCCCATACTGCCTCTCCCAAAGTCAAACGTAAGCCGTCGCGTTCGCCAGCCCGACATCGATGAAAACCCAGGGCTGACGGCTTATGCCGCGGCGTACCCGGGGCTAACTCGGGGCAGCCGTTCTAGCTCGGTCATCCGCAAGGCCCTTCCATTCCTCCATGTCGAACTCGCTGACGTGGTTCGATAGATCGTCCTTGTGAAGGCTGCTGTCGTCCACAGTGACAATGGTGATTATACGACCATCTCTCCCTACTACCCTTGGCCTGAGCATGTCGAATGCACGGCGGTCTGGATCGTCACGGTAGTATCGGTAGAAGATGTTTGCGCAGATATCTGCGACTTGGAGGCCGATCATCGACATCGAATCGTTGAAGCTTGTGTGCTTGAGGAATAGGTCGTTGAAGTTATAGAGCCCTTTTTGAATCAGGTATTTCCTCTTAAATGGGTGAACCGCGCCCCACTCCCTGAGGGTCTTGATGGTCCCTGTGCGACTCGGCTTCATCAAATCGTTGCGCAGCCACTCGCCCCAGAATGCTACGTGCTCATCTCGGTGTATGAAGCTGCGGTCGATAGCGAATTCGATGTTTTCGAATTCACTGCTGCATTCTGGCCCGCCAAAACGGACGATCGCGTGCTGGAGAGTGTCAAATATCGTTTGCTGAAGAGCGATGATCCAGAGGACATTCGCAGTACTACGGTTCTTAACCCACCCGCTCATCTGTCTGTAGATCTCCGCCAGCCTGGCGTTCCCGCGATCGGCGCACAGATCCGACGACAGACGGAGCAGCTCGGATGTCTGGTGGCGCAGTCTCTCAACAAGTTGTTCGGCTGTTACATCGGTATCCCCGCCAACGAGCGTCAGATGTATGTCACGCGTAGTCCACGGCAGGACTTTAATGCAGAAGGAATAGAGCTGGTTCGCGGTCAGCGACTGCCCCTTCAATTCCTCGCTCCTGCGACCGATGATCGAGCGCTTCCATTCGCTGAAGCGGCGCTCCAGCCTTGGTAGCTCAAGATCAGAAACTGTTACGCCACAGAAAAGAGACTTCCCCCTGTTCGACCATGAGAAGCTACCCGACTCGTCAATAAAGTTCCACATATTGGCACTTCCTGTTGCTCAAATGGATGGCCCTTGCAAGCTCACACCCGGTAATACAACTCCTCCACCGCCTTCTGCACCCTCGCGGAAAGCCCCTCCAAATCCCGCATGGTCAGCCCCGCTGTCGAAATCGGCTCACCTACGCGCATTTCCAGCGGGCGGCACTTGATGTGATACGTATCCATCGGCAGCAGTTCGTACATCCCGACCAGAGCGACGGGTACAATATCCACCTGTGCTTTGAGCGCCAGAAAGAAAGCTCCGGGCATGAACGGTTTGATTTCGCCATCCGGCGTGCGCCCGCCTTCGGGATAAATCACCAGCGGCATCCCGGCTTTCAAACTCTTCACTGCGGAACGAATTGCAGCGATGGAATTTGTCGGTTTCTGCTGGTCGATGCAAACCTGCCCGGAGCGCTTCAACTGCCAGCCCACCACCGGGTACACCAACAGCTCCTTCTTGAACACGATGCGGAACTGAAACGGCAAGTGCACGTAGAGCATCGGAATGTCCATGGCCGAGGCGTGGTTCACGGCATAGACATGCGGTTTTGCAGTGTCGATTTTGTCGAGGCCCGTGACCTTCACCGGCGAAAGGATCGTCTTCATGATGAGCCGCGACCACAGGCGCGAAAACCAGTGAAGACGGCGGCCGCTTTTGTCGAAGAGTCCGCCGGGCAGGGCGATCAGTCCCAGAACCAGCGTATAAAGCCAGATCAGCGGATCGAAAATCAGATAAGAACGCAGCCGGCTCAGCCAACCGTAATGCGCCCCGGGAATGGCGTGCGGACTGTCCCGAGAAACTGGCGGGGAAACGACTCCTTGGTCCCGCTCCGTGTCTAGCGATGAGTTCGCGTCCGGCACTCTTTACATTCTAGGGGAAAATCGTTGGTGAGCGCTGCATCAGATTTTGGCGCCCACGGCCTGCATGGCTTCCCCGACCAGATAGATGGAGCCGGTGATCACGACCACCGTGTCGTCGCCGGCCAGCGACTCGTGCCCGCGCGACTGCGGCCTGAACGCTTTCGACCGCTTCTATCTCAACACCAGTTCGCACTGCCGCCGACTGAATGTCGCGAGGCGATGCCGCCCGCGGATTTTCCGGCGCCGTCGCAATCACACGCTCCGCCAAGGGGAAGAGAATTTCCGCCATCTCCGAGATGGCCTTATCCCGCAGCGCGCCGAAAACAAAAATCAGCGAGCGGTCTCCATAGCGCTCGGAAAGAGCCGAACGCAAGGCCCAGGCGCCGGCCGGGTTGTGGGCAACGTCGATCACGATCTCCGGCCATCCCTGCCGCCGAGGTATCACTTGAAAGCGTCCCGGCCAGCGGGTTTCGCGAATGCCGCGCTCGATCGAATTCGCGGTAATGGCGTGGAACCCCTGCTGGCTGAGCTCTACGGCTGCAGCGATGGCGAGCGCTACATTGCGCAACTGGTGCCGTCCCACCAGCGGAGTCTCTACAAGAATCTGTTGTCCCATGACGTGTAACGGATAACGGTAGATCGACTGTCGGTTTTCCTCAACGTTCTCGCCGTCAAGCTCTTTCCCATCCATCGCCAAATACTGCGAACTCCCGGGCGAAACCGGCGGCACGTACGCGACCGCGTTCACCGCCCGCGCACCCGACTCCAGAATCGTATTCCCAATCACATCGTTGGCCTCGGGCTGCTGCGGCAAAGTCACCACCGCTCCGCCCGGACGAATAATCCCCGCCTTCTCGCGCGCAATTTCGCCGACTGTATTTCCGAGAAACTTTTGATGATCGAGGGAAATGTCGGTGATGACGCTCACGCGCGGATCCACCACGTTGGTTGCATCGAGCCTGCCACCCATGCCAACTTCAAGCACAGCTAGGTCCACGTTTTCGCGCTCGAAATGCACGAACGCGATCGCTGTCATCATCTCGAAGAAGCTCGGATGCCACGGCAAATTACCTTTCTCCACCAGACTCTCCGCAACTCGATCCACTTCGCCATGGAGGGAGGCAAAATCGTCGTCTTTGATTTCTGCTCCGTTGATTCGAATCCGCTCATTGATACGGATCAGATGCGGCGAGGTATATAGCGCAGTCTTCAACCCGGAAGCATGCAGAATGGAAGCCAGGGTGGCTGCCGTCGAGCCCTTGCCGTTGGTGCCCGCAATCAGCACGCTGGGGAAGCGTTTCTCCGGATGGTCCAGCGCTTCCAGGAGCACGCGCATGTGCACAAGATCGAATTTATGCGCGGGAGTTTGCGCCAGTTCGTGGCCCAGCGCAAACATACGTGCAACCGCGGTTTCGTAGGACATGGGTGAAGACAGGCTAGGGCAGGGCGGCCGTTGCGGGCCGGGAATTCGTGGCCGCTCCGCTCATGAAATCGAGCGCCCGCGCGATATAAGGCTTGAGTTCCTTGCGCGGCACCACTGCGTCCAACATGCCGTGCTCCAGCAGGAACTCGCTGCGCTGAAAGCCGGCAGGCAGCTTCTGGCGAATCGTCTGCTCGATCACGCGCGGCCCGGCAAAGCCGATCAGCGCGCCCGGTTCGGCGATATTCAAATCGCCCAGCATGGCAAACGATGCCGTCACGCCGCCGGTCGTCGGATCGGTCAATAAAGAAATAAATGGAACCTTTGCCTTATCCAGCCGGGCGAGTGCCGCCGAGATTTTGGCCAACTGCATGAGGCTGACCACGCCTTCCATCATGCGCGCCCCGCCGGAAGCGGAGATGACGATGATCGGAATCTTGGCCTCCAGCGAGCGCTCGACCGCGCGCGTAATCATCTCGCCAACCACCGCGCCCATGCTGCCGCCGATGAACGCGTATTCCATCGCGCTGACGACCACCGGCCGCCCCGACAACTTCCCTTGCGCGTTGATGACTGCATCTTTCAGTCCGGTATCTTTTTGCGCCTGCCGCAGGCGCGACGAATACGGCTTCAAGTCCACAAATTTCAGCGGATCCGTTGACGAAAGATTCGCGTCGAACGTCTCATACTGATTCTCATCCAGCAACTGAGCCAGCCGTGTCCGCGCATCGATGCGGAAATGCTTCTGGCACTTCGGGCAGACATTCAAATTTTCTTCCAGATCCTTCTTCCAGATAATCTGCCGGCATCCTTCACACTTCACCCACAACCCTTCGGTGCGAACAGTCTTCGCACCCGAAGTATCCAGTTCGCCGGATTCGCGTTTGAACCAAGCCATAGAAATTTGGGAATTGGGAAATTTGGTAATTGAGCAATTGAAGAGCAGCGGCAAACCGCCGCAGTTAAATTCCCCCAAATTACTCAATTACTCAATCAGTACTCAATCCCTCTCTGCGCCATCACGCCTTTTTCGTAGGCGTGCTTCACTTGCCGCATCTCGGTCACCGTATCGGCCACCTCAACAATCGAAGGATGCGCATTCCTCCCTGTCAATATTACATGCACCATCTCAGGTTTTCTCTTTAGACTCTCCACAACTTTGGCGGGATCGAGCATTCCATAACTGATTGCGTAGTTAATCTCATCGAGAACGATCAAATCCCATTCGCCCGATTGAATCGCCTGGTCTGCCTCGTCCCACGCTTCTTCCACCATCCTTACATCTTCCGGATCGGGTTTCTCTGCTCCCACTTTCACAAAGCCGCGGCCCATCTGCTTCATCACGAACCTGTCGCCGAACGCCTTCACCGCATCCAGTTCTCCGTAGTGCCATGAGCCTTTGAGGAATTGCAGCATCAGAACTTTCATCCCTTGCCCCACCGCCCGCAAGGCAGTTCCCATCGCCGCGGTGGTCTTCCCTTTTCCCGGACCAGTGTTGACAATAATGAGACCGCGGCGAACGTCTGTCATAAATAGAATCTTGATTCTACTAAATCAGCACGCTTAACCGTGCTCGCAGCCGTCGCTATTTGAGACGCTGATGCAATCTAAAAAACCATTGAATTTTTCCGGGAACTTGCGCATCCAAACGCACGTATTCCCCGTGCAAGCCGATCTCTGTCCCGGGCAGAAAACGGAGGTCTCGTCGTGACTAACAAGTGCTGTCTGTTATTGTTCTGCGTTCTTACGGCCGCACCTGCGCTTGCTGCACAGCATGTCGCCCTTCATCCCAGGCCTACCGCGGAAGCTGTCGAACAGGAAACCATCCGGCAGATCGTTGATATGGAACGGCAGTCGAAGGAAGCCAGCCTGCGCCGCGACTCCGACTTTTCCGTGCGCAGCCTCTCCGAGGATTACGTTGCGATCACTCCCCTGGGCCAGGTCGCAACCAAGAAAGAAGTCATCTCGGCCCGCCGTAGCGGCCAACTCCGCTACGAAGCGATCAATATTACGGATATGGTGGTGCGCGTCTATGGAGATACAGCCGTCGTCACCGCCCGCGCCGATGTCAAAGGACACCAACTCGGCGAAGACTTCAGCGGACCTTATCGTTACACGCGCGTCTGGATACGTAGGAATGGACAGTGGCAGATTGTGAGTTATCAGGCCACGGTCACACAATGAGCATTAGCGGTGAGCGAAAGGAACTCCGCTCTTGCGGGAAAACAATCTCTGAATCGTGTGAAACCGTCAGCTCAGATGACTGCTGCTCTTAATGCATACCGCCGTTGAGGGAATCAATGGATCCTCCTCCGCTCGGAGCAATGGCAGCGCAATGCGCAGAGCCTCAACCTCGCGCTTTACCTTCGACAACTCCTGTTCCTTCGCTCGCAGCACTTCCGTCACATCCCGCATCAATTCCCCCTCTGTGCGACTGATACTGAATCGGTTCGCTCTCGTCCCAATGTAGAAGCTGAAAAGATCATGAGCAAATCACAAAGGTGCATAAGGAAATGATCGGCGTGCGCACTTTCCCAATCCGCGCTCAATGCCCGGAATGATACGGATGTCCCTTCAGAATGGTGAGCGCACGATAGATCTGTTCCAGCAACACCACCCGCGCCAGTTCGTGTGCCAGCGTCATTTTTCCCAGCGAAAGAATCTGCTGAGCCGCTCCGCGTGCCGCCTCACTGAATCCGTCCGCCGGCCCGAGGGCGAACACCAGGGGCAACGGATTGCGATCCTGGTATTCGCCCAGGAAGCGCGCAAACTCTTCCGACGAAAACTGCTTTCCCCGCGAATCCAGCAGAACCAATGTTGAGGAGCTTCGTTTCCCGCCTTTTCCTGTCTGACGCCATTCCAACAACGCAGCTTCATCGCGAAGCGTGATCGCTTCAATTTCTGCGTAGCGCGAAATTCGCTTCAGATATTCATCGCTTAATGCCTGGATCGCTGCCTCCTTCGTTTTGCCAATCCACGCAACCTTGATCTTCACGGCCGTCTCATTTGCTTCCCGACGCCAGAACTACAGTCGCGCCAAACTCGATGTTCTCGCCGTTCACATATCGCCCAATCGCCGCATGCACTTCTTCGTGAACGCGCGGCCACAAATCGGCCGGCACGCGGTCGAGCATCGCACGAAACGGTACCGCGACCGATCGCGCTTGCTCCCACACTTCTTCCACCGTTCCCCGCCAGGTCCACGGCACAGTTCTGGTTTCTTCTTTGCATTCGCGAAAGCCGGCGCGCTTGAGCACTTCTGACAAGCTGCCAGCCTTCGCAAAGCGAAATGGATCCGCACCCGGCGCCAGCAGTGGCCCTCCCACATGGCGATGCACCACGCCCATCGTGCTCTGCCAGTAGGGCTGCTCAAATGCTCCCCAGGCCAGAAAACATGCTCGCGCTCCCGGCTTCAGTACGCGCAACAATTCCTGCATGGCAAGCACCGGATCGCGAAAGAACATCACACCAAAACGAGAAGTAGCCAGATCAAACTTCTCATCCTCGAACGGCAGAGCGTGGGCATCCGCCTGCTGCGTAACAAAGTTCTTAATGCCGCGATCCCGGGCTCGGTTCTCAGCGATCTCAAGTAAGTCTGTGCTCAGATCGAGCGCCGTGACCTGCCCCTCCGCTCCCACGCGCACAGCCAAACTGATCGCCGGCTCGCCTGTGCCGCTGGCCAAATCGAGCACCCGCATTCCGGCACGCGGCCGCGCATATTCCACCAGCGCTTCCGTCACCGCTTTTCCCATCGCCGCCGACTTCGCCTTCCACTTCTCGGAGGCGACCAGCCGATAGGAACCTCCCCATTCCGCTTCTGTCTTAGGAGGATTGGACATGATCAAATGAAACTCAGGGCCAGTCGAGACCACTCAGCTACGCGCGTTTCCGCCGTGTACCCGCTCTGGCAGCACGCTTGCGCGGAGCCGCTGACCGGCTCTTCGACGATGCGGCCCGCTTGGGCTCTTTCAAGTCCGAAGGCTCGAGCCGCCGCGCCGTCTTCCACAGCCGTTCCAGGTCGTAGTATTTGCGCGCCTTCTCGGAAAAAACATGCACGACAAAATCCACGTAATCCACCAGGATCCACTCGGCTTGCCGGTAACCCTCAATCTGCTTCGGATATAAACCTGCCGCTTTCAGCCGCAACTCAACTTCATCGGCAATCGCCTGCACTTGTCGCGGATTCGTGCCGCTGCACAGCACAAAGTAGTCGGTAAATGCTCCCGACCCCTTGTCCATTTCCAATATCGAGAGTTCTTCGGCTTTCTTATCGAGGCAAGCCTGAATGGCGGCTGCTACCTGGCGTTTCAATTCGTTTTTTTTCATGCAGAGGGTAGTTCGTGGTCGTCATTATTGTAAACGTGAGCTGCAGTGCCGCTCATGTCATTTCTGTGGAAAGCGGGATTTATACAATCCCATCTTCTTGATGTAATCCGCCACGGCTGGTTCCACAAAACGGCCAAGCATCTTGCCCGAAGCCGCAGCCTCCCGGACAGCAGTAGAGGAAATAGGCTGGTAAATTCCATCCAGCAGATGAACAGTCGCGCCGGTCAACACCAAATCTCCCGTCGCCGCCTGCTTCTGAAATGGCTTCGTCGCCTCCGCCCGCGGACGAAGGCTCGGCGGCAAGGCGTTGGCAACATCGGCCAGTGAATATCCCGGCCGGCTCGCCACCACAAACTCGCACTCGCGAAACAGAGCCTCCGCCTGATGCCAACTCGCGATCTCGTCAAAAGCGTCGATCCCGATCAACAGAAATAACCGGTCCGCCTTCTTGAACGATTGTTTCAGCCGCCTCACTGTATCGATGGTATAGTTCGGCTTCGCCTCTCGCGTCTCTGTTTTCCTCACACGCGGACCCGAAGCATCCAACTCCTGCGGCGCTTCGAGCAGCGATGGCAGGAAATCCTTCTCCTGCCCGGTGGCCAGAGCAATCATCGCGTAGCGATGCGCAAAGTCTGACAAAGGCTGCCGTTGCTTGTGCGGAGGAACATTCGCAGGCACGAATAAAATGCGCCCAAGCTTGTAGCGTTCACGTGCAGCTCGCGCCAAAGCCAGGTGCCCGCGATGAATCGGATCAAAAGTGCCGCCAAACAGGCCAATATTCATGCGCCGCTAGTGTCGTCGTTCGCGGTCCTCGTTTGCAAGCGCATTGTCCCATCGACCATTGACCGACTGGCCGCTCGGGAATCTGAAAAGAAAACAACCGCCCCGCGAATCTGGAATGAACTCTAGTAATCTCGCGCATCTAAAGATCAGGCATTAACATCCTCTCATGCGGTTGACCCTCCCCCTACTCCGCATTAAACCTACTCGTGCCCCCATTTTGCGCTATGGCGTCGCTGTTCTCAGCACGACCTTAGCGCTCATCCCAGCGGTTCTGCTTCCCGACATTACCGAAAGCCGCCTGGCGGTCTTCGCCGTCGCCGTGATGGTGAGCGCCTGGTATGGTGGCTGGAAGCCAGGATTGGTGGCAACATCGTTCGCACTTACGGTAAGCGCCTACTTCTCCTTCTCCGGAGAGCACACACCCGCGCAATTCCGCTCCACCATGCTGCGGTTGACGCTGTTCGTCGTTCTCGCCGCCCTCATCTGCTGGTTCAATGCTGCGCTGCGCGCCGCCCAGGAAAACCTCCGCCGATCCGAGATCAACTTTCGCTCACTCGTCACCAACGCACCTTACGGCATCTGCCGCTGCAACGCCGCCGGCCGGATTCTCGATGTAAACCCGGCATTTGTCTCGATGCAGGGTTCGTCCTCGCCAAAGGAACTATTGGGCAAGCATCTCGGCGAGTTGTATGCCGACTCCAGTCACTGGTTCGAACTCGCCGATTATCTTCGCTCGACCGCCTCGTTCACCGGCCTGATCGTCGAATGGAAGCGCAAGGATGCATCGACCAATGTCGTCCGTGTTTCAGGGCGCACGGTTCCTAATGGAAAGAGCGGAACCACCTTCGAGTTGTTCGCCGAAGACGTCACCGAGCGCCGCGCCCTCGAGCAGCAACTCCGGCAATCGCAAAAAATGGAGGCCGTGGGCAGGCTGGCGGGCGGTATCGCGCACGACTTCAACAATCTCCTCATGGTGATTTCAGGCTATTCCGAATTTCTCCTCGATCGCCTCGGTCCCGACCCAGCTCTGCGCGGCCCCGCACAGGAAATCGCCGGCGCAGCGCAGCGTGCCTCATCCCTGACTCGCCAGTTGCTCGCCTTCAGCCGCAAGCAGATGATGGCGCCGAAGATTCTCGATCTCAACGCCGTCGTCACCGAGAATTTGAAAATGCTGACGCGCGTGATCGGCGAAGATATCGATCTCGTCATGGTTCCCGCCCCCGATTTAGGAGCCGTCCGCGCCGACGTCAGCCAGATCGATCAGGTCATTCTGAACCTGGCCGTCAACGCGCGCGACGCCATGCCCTCCGGCGGCCGTCTCACCATCGAGACCTCCAACGTCACTCTCGACGAAGAGTACGCCCGCCTGCACGGCCCGCTCAGCCCCGGCGAATACGTCATGCTCGCCATTAGCGACAACGGCCTTGGCATGGATTCCGAAACTCAATCGCACATCTTCGAACCCTTTTTCACGACGAAAGGGCCCAAAGGAACCGGCCTGGGTCTCTCGACCGTGTACGGAATCGTAAAACAGAGCGGCGGCTATATCTGGGTTTACAGCGAAGTCGGCAAAGGCACCACGTTCAAGATTTATTTTCCCCGTATCGCGGAGAGAACCGAAGCTCCAGCCCTGGTTGTTCCCGCCGATGAAGCCGCTCCCGCCGAACCCGGAACGGAAACCATTCTGCTCGCAGAGGATGAAGCCAATCTGCGCTATCTGGCTCGCCAGTTCCTCGAAAAGCAGGGCTACAAAGTCATCGAAGCCGCCGACGGCGCTGCCGCCATGCAGATCGCAGTAGCCCACGAGGGCGTGATTCACTTATTGCTCACCGACGTCATAATGCCGGGAATGAATGGCCGTGAACTGGCGCAGCGGATCTCTGAGATTCGTCCGCAAACCAGAGTGCTCTACATGTCCGGCTACACCGAAAATGTGATTGGCCACGACGGGACGCTCGACGCCGGCGTGCAGTTGCTGCAAAAGCCATTCACTCTGCGCGATCTCAAGAACAAAGTGCGGGAAGTCCTGGATTCGGCGCGCCTCTCCGCTGCAGCGGACGCGTCGCTGCAGCCCGCCACTTCGGCAGCACGAGGAAAGGACCCATCCACCCGAGCCCCGCGATTTCAACTTCAATTGCCGCTGAAATACCGCCGCCTGGATGAGGAAAAATGGCACGACGGCGAAACCCGCAATATCAGCCGCTCGGGCCTGCTGTTTCAAGCAGAGGATCTCTTGCAACCCAGAGTGCTGCTGGAGATAAATCTGGTGCTGCCAGCCGAGATTGCCGGGCTTTCCCCTACTGAAGTGATTTGCCGGGGAGAGATCGTGCGCACCGCCGCTGAGCAAGTGCCTCCCGCGCTGGCCGCTAAAATTCTGCAATATCACTTCCAGCACGGCGCGGACCTACCTCAGGCCTAATCGCGCTTACGTGCCCGACAACTCGGACTGCTCAGCCTCCGGCACAGCCTGTTGCCGAAGCTCGTTCACTTTTTCGGCGATCGCGTACTTCAACTCCTCTACACCTTTCCCCGTGACCCCGGAAATCTCGTAGAGCTCCAGCTTGTGCCTCTTGCAATAGCGTTTGAGCGCGGCGAGTTTATCTTTGTTGACTACATCGATCTTGGAGGCGGCCATAATCATCGGCTTGTCTTCCAGGTGCGCCCCGAAGCTGGCCAGCTCGCCCAGAATCACCTCCACATCTTTCACCACATCCGTCCGCCCGCTCGAGTCGGACACATCGACAAGATGAACCAGCAAGCGCGTGCGCTCGATATGCCGCAGGAATTGCATTCCGAGGCCGGAGCCGGCATGCGCGCCTTCGATCAGTCCGGGAATATCCGCTACAACGAAACTGATTTCATCTTTCGCATCGCCGACAGCAACCACACCGAGATTCGGCTCGAGAGTGGTGAACGGATAATCGGCAATCTTCGGCCGCGCTGCCGAAATGCGCGAGATCAAAGTCGACTTACCGACATTCGGATAACCAACGAGGCCTACATCAGCCAGCAGCTTCAACTCCAGCCGGTAATTATGTTCCTCGCCCGGACGACCCGGTTCATGCTCGCGCGGCGCTTGATGCACAGAAGTAGCAAACCGCGCATTGCCGCGTCCGCCGCGCCCACCGCGGGCGATCACGACTCGCTGATCGGGAGCTGAAAAATCAAAGACTTTCTCGCCGGTTTCATCGTCGTACACAATCGTGCCGACGGGAACTTTCAGAACCACATCCCCGCCTTCACGCCCGGATTTGTTCGAACCCTCGCCATGCCGCCCGCGCTCAGCCTTGTATTCGGGATTGAAACGGAAATGAACCAGCGTGTTGTGCCGCTCACTCGATTCCATGATGACGTCACCGCCCTTGCCGCCGTCGCCGCCCGAAGGGCCTCCGCGCGGAACAAACTTCTCGCGGCGAAAGGCCATACAGCCGTTGCCGCCGTCACCGGCCTTCACCCGAATTTTGGCCTCATCGATGAACATCGCGAAATGAAAAAGCCTCGTCCCGAAGGCGAGGCGTGTGGCGCGGAGCTGCCCTGAGCGAAGCCGAAGGGGCCCACGCCCGCGACCGTTGCTATTAGAAACCTATTCCGCCGTCACTTCCACCGGCTCGACCATCACAAACTTGCCCATCGAACCTTTGTTCATGAACTTGATCCGCCCGGTAATCTTCGCGAACAACGTATCGTCTTTGCCGCGGCCCACGTTCAGCCCCGGCTTCACGCGCGTACCGCGCTGGCGAATAATAATCGTTCCGCCAGGCACAACCTGCCCGCCGAATGCTTTGAAGCCAAGCCGCTGCGCGTTCGAGTCGCGCCCGTTCCGTGAAGTTCCCTGTCCTTTTTTATGCGCCATAGAATGTTCTCGCTCAATTCCGCTGAGTAATCAAAAAAACTTTGTCATTCCCTAGCGCGGCCAAGCCGCGCGAGGAATCTGCTGTTCGCAGCCCAACCAAAAGCACCTACTTTTTCTTCGCAGACTTTTTCTTTGCCGTTTTCTTTGGAGTCGCCTTCTTCTTCGCTTTTCCCTTTGCCGCCGGAGCAGCTTCGGCTTCGTGCTCCTCCGCCGCCGCAACCTTCTTCACTTTTGGCTGCTTCTTTTCCAGCTCCGGAGCCTTGAAACTTTGCCCATCGAAAGCAATTTCGCTGATGCGCACCGCAGTAAAGTTCTGCCGGTGCCCGCGCAGCTTCTTGTACTGTTTCTTCCGCTTGTAATGGAAAACCAGAACCTTCGCGCCGCGTCCTTCGCCCACCACCTGCCCAACCACGCGCGCATCGGATTGCGGCTTGGCGATCTGTCCTGCCTCGCCCGACACCGCCAGCACTTCAGGAAATTCCACCTGGCCGTCAGTTCCCGTGGCCAGTTTCTCCACTCGAATCACATCTCCGGGCGCCACCCGGTACTGCTTTCCACCGGCGCGGATAACCGCGTACATGCATCTGCCTCCATCAAAATGTCTTGCAGTCAGCTCAGGCGCGACTCACGCGCACGCGGGCACAAGCCGGGAACCCGCTGAGCTTCCTTATGCTCGCTCAATGCTTGCTGTGTTTTCCGCCACGGCGCTTCGGCAGCCAGATGAGGCGTCCCAGGAACGGGCCGGCGAGTACAGGCAAACTCAACTATTTTAGCGTGCGCCGCGGAAATCGGTCAATGCAAGCTTTGCCGTTTGCGCCCAGTATGCGAAAATTTGGCCGGTATTGCGACACATTCTTGAAAATTAGTGGAGAAACCTATGCGAAAACTTTGCATTCTACTCTTTTGCCTCCTGACCTTCGCAGCATCGGCGCTCGCCAAACCGACTCCCAGGAAGACCACGCCGCCCGATAAAGCTTATCTGCAGAGCGTCTGGGACGGCTGGTCCACTCTCGATCCTTCCAACGTTGCCAAGTTCTACGCCACCGGACCGCACACCTTCTTCGACATTGCGCCCCTGAAATACAGCAGTTGGGACGAATATGAAAAAGGTGTGGAAGGAGTGCTTGCCGGCTATCAGAGCGCAAAGTTCACGCTGAACGATGACCTGGCAATCCATCCCCATGGCGACTTAGCCTGGGTCACGGCTACTGTGAAAGAGGAAATGACGGCAAAGACGGGCAAAGTTGAGATGGGAAACTTCCGCTGGACTGCAGTGCTTGAAAATCAGGACGGCAAATGGCTCATCGTTCACGAACACGTTTCCGCTCCGCTCCAGTAGAAGATCGTGAGTGAAACCGTCAAAATCGGTCATCCGGCCACCGTGGGATTACCTCTGTAACATTTCGTAACTTGGCCCCATTGCAGAAACAACATTCATGAGGCAGGGTTATTACATCAGGTGGAGGAAACTTCTCATGCGCAACCGAATCGCTTTTTTAGTCTCTTTCTTTTTCCTGGCCAGCGTCGTCTGGGGCCAATCCTCCGGTAACGCCCAGTCGAACAGCCAAACCATGCCCGGCATGGACATGCCCGCCCACGACATGTCGAACATGCAGATGCAGACGAAAGACATGCCCATGGGCGACAAAGACGCCGACAAAGATAACGACGCCACCGCGCACGCCATGCACTCCATGGAAGGCCACATGGATATGGGCCCGCACATGAAAATGACCGCGCTGCGCCCCGCCAAACCGGGCGACGCCGAGCGCGCTGAAAAAGTGGTGGAGGCCGCGCGCAAAGCCACGGAAAAATACATGGACTATCACGTCGCGCTCGCCGACGGCTTCAAGATTTTCTTTCCTAACGTCCCGCAGAAGATGTATCACTTCACCAACTATCAATACGGGCGCGAAGCTGCATTCGCTTTCAATCCCGAGCATCCGACCTCGCTGCTGTATGAAAAGCACGGCGACGATTACAAACTCATCGGTGTGATGTACACCGCGCCGAAGCGCTTCACCGAAGAAGAACTCGACGAGCGCATTCCGCTGAGCATCGCGCAATGGCATGAGCATGTGAATTTCTGCACCGCGCCGGTCGGTAGAAAGCGCGAATACTTCGGCCCCAATCCTCTCTTCGGTTTGAAAGGATCCATCACGACGCAGGAAGCCTGTGATAAGGAAGGCGGAACCTTCCATCCCGTGGTTTTCAACTGGATGGTTCATGTCTATCCGTTCGAAAAAGATCAAGCCAGCGTCTGGTCGGTGGACCGCCAGCACGGCGACGCAGATTAGAGAACGCGGGCGGCAACTTTATTTCCATTCCCGTATCTGAAATTACATTTCCATCATCACCCACTTCTTGCGTGCAATCCGCGAATGCTGCGGATATGTTAGCCCTTCCAAGGCAAGGACAAAGACAAGACACACCGTGGTTGTGCAAGACAAAAAACGCTGCCCTCCTGCTAACGGCGGCCTAACAGTGGCGTCAAACCAGCGTTGAGTAAGTTACAAAACAATTGAACTTTTCGAATTGGGGTTACGTACTGAATTGAAGAAGGCAATCAGCTGGGAGTGATTCAGGCGGGTTGCAATCCAAAAATTTTGCGGGGTTAGGGGATTCTCTTACTCTCGGTTTGGCGGCCCAGGTAAGAAAACCCCCACTGTGCGGCGGCAGGCTTTGCGGCGTGCCGGCTCAACCCCAACGGCTGCATTGTAAGGCGATTCGCGGCAAAACACCAAGGTTTTCTCGCGTACGTCGTGAGCCGGGCCGCCCTAACCGCTTCCCGACGCGATTTCGGGAAAGAAAAGGAGCAGTCATGAAGTTCGCGACAGTATCGAAGAGCGTAATCCTGGGATCAGCGTTGGTGTTGGCGGCAACCGCGTTTGCGGCAACCAAAGGCAGCCTCGAGCTTACCAATCCAGTCACCGTAAACGGAACCACTCTCAAGGCCGGCGATTACAAAGTGCAGTGGGAAGGCACTGGGCCGAACGTCGAGCTGAACATCATGCAAGGCAAGAAAGTTGTGGCAAAGGTTCCCGCACACACGGTTGAGCTGCAGTCCGCGCCCGAGAACGATGCCGCAGTAACTCGGCAGAACAGCAGCGGCCCGAACACTCTTGCCGGCATCCGCTTCCACGGCCAGAAAACCGCTTTCCAAATTGGCGAATCGAGCGACGATATGCAGGCAGGCGGTTCCAGCAAGTAAAATCCAGGGGTTGAAGAAAAGGGAGCCGCGATTAAATTGCGGCTCCGTTTTTGTCTTGAAAAGAAATCCTACTGGGCGGCCGACTTTTCTAGTTCCGCATTCAAGTGCACGTTGCTGCCAGCGCTCACCTTCAGCGTTCGTTGCCAGTCTTTGAATCCAGCTTTCTTTATTGTTATCGTGTGATCTCCTTCAGCGACTTGTACGTCGGAAGGCGTATTGCCGACGAAACTGCCGTCCACTTCGATATCAGCGCCTGTGGGATCGGAAGAAACAGCGAGCTTACCGGCTATAACAGCTGGAAGAGCCGGGGCAACCGCTGCAGCGGAGAGCGGCTGCGGGGCCGGGGCTTTAGCCTCCGAGGCGACGGCAGCTGCACGAATAGCCGCGCCGTGGTCCGCCCAGTCTTTAGTTATTGCCTCGCACGCATCCTGCACCGAACCTCCGAGCGAGAGAGTCGACTTACTCACAATTGAGTCTCCGGAAACGCGGGCGAAAACAGCGACCTTATTTTTGTGTCGCAATGCCCCCTTCCCGCCCTCGTGGTCAAGCAGCACGATGTAGTCGGTTTTTGCTTGAATGTTGTTGATTATCACTTGCGGACAACGCTGTCCGAATGTCTTGATGATTTCCGCCGTTTGCGGACGGGCCCCGCCCGCCATGGTGCCAGCGTAGGCTCCGCCGCCACCGCCGCTCTGTCCAGCAATCGACCACGACTGACTGTCTGTGACGAACACCCTCGCTTTCTCGACATCAGGCGCCGCCTTAGGCCCCGACGATGTAGACTGGGCGAAACACGGTGGCGCAAGTGAGGACGCGAAAATCGCAATCGCAGCCGTGAGAGCTTTCATAAACCCTCCACTGAATGTTTGGCGGCCAATTCGCGCAGTTCCACTGAGCGCTAATTTGAAGCTAAGTCCTGAGGGAAGGTTCGGAGTGGCAGCCGAAACGCGAACACGTCATTATCGCCCGTGCTGAAAAAATGTCAACCGAGCACGGTATGTTGTTTCTAAGCTTGGAAGAGTTCGAGTACTCGTCGGCTTACGCTGGCTTCGACCTCGATCCGATTCCGCAGGGGCTAAAGCCCATCTCGAAGCTGGTCTCCAGCGGCATGACTGAAGTCATGCCCTAATACGAATCTTCCACCGCGATCCCGCCGCGCAGGGCGAACTCAACCTACTTTTGCGACTCAATACTTCGGCACTCGCGGATCCACTCTCTCCGCCCAAGCCGTAATTCCGCCAGCCAGGTTCACCACCTTCTTAAACCCGGCCTGCTGCAGGAACGCAACTGCCTTCGCGCTGCGTCCGCCCATCTTGCAGTGCACAACGATCTCGCGGCTGGAATCCAGTTCATTCACCCGCTTCGGCAGGTCGTTCAGCGGAATCAGATGTCCGCCCAGGTTGCAGATCTGATACTCGTGCGGCTCGCGCACATCCAGCACGAACAAATCTTCCTTCGCGTCCAGCCGACGCTTTAGCTCTTCCACCTGAATTTCCGGAACCCCATTCGACACCGGTTTTTCCTCCCCGCGAATTCCGCAAAACTCGTTGTAGTCTATCAGCTTTGTGACCGTGGGATGCGTGCCGCAGACGGGGCAGTCCGGATTCTTGCGCAGCTTCAGCTCGCGAAACTTCATGCCCAGCGCATCGATCAACAGCAACCGCCCGATCAGCGGATCGCCCACTCCCAAAATCAGCTTGATCACTTCCGTGGCCTGCATCACGCCCACAAGCCCCGGAAGAATGCCCAGCACGCCGCCCTCCGCGCAGGAAGGCACCAGCCCCGGCGGTGGCGGCTCGGGATAAAGGCAGCGATAGCATGGTCCATCCTCGGTGGCAAACACGCTGGCCTGCCCTTCAAAGCGAAAAATCGATCCATAAACATTCGGCTTGCCGGTCAGAACACACGCGTCGTTCACCAGATAGCGCGTAGGAAAGTTATCCGTGCCGTCGGCGATGATGTCGAAATCGCGAAAGATTTCAAGCGCGTTCTCGCTGGTAAGGCGCACATCAAAAGTCTGCAGATTCAGAAATGGATTGATGGCCTTCAGCTTGTCCGCGGCCGAATCGAGCTTCTTCCGCCCCACGTCCGCGGTCGAATGAATAATCTGCCGCTGCAAATTCGTGTAATCGACCACGTCAAAATCCACCAAGCCCAGCGTGCCCACGCCCGCTGCCGCCAGATACAACGCCAGCGGCGAGCCCAATCCTCCCGTGCCTATACACAGCACGCGCGCCGCCTTCAGCTTCTGCTGGCCCTCCATGCCGACCTCGGGCATGATCAGATGCCGCGAGTAGCGCAGGATTTCATCCTTGCTCAGCGTGACTGGAATTTCAGTGGTGGTGATAGCCATAAGATCCTCGGTTAAGCAATTGGAATTTCCGGAAGAGCGCGCACTACGAGCGCAAACAACAAGAAGGACAACAACAGCGGCCGCCTGTGGAAGGTTTCAAAATCGTAATTCTCACGCCAGTCTCGCGTTCAGATCAGCCCTCCGGCAATGGAAGGCACAATCGAGATGTTATCACCTTCCTTTACCGCGGTCTCTTCCTTTTGCAAATAGCGAATGTCCTCGTCATTCACGTAAAGATTGACGAAGGCGCGCAGCTTTCCATCCTCCGCGTACAAATGCCGCCGCAGGTCAGGATGTTGCTTCAGCAGATCGTTCATGGCTTCGGCCACGGTCGCGCCCTTCACTTCCACTGAGGGCTGTTTTCCAACATATTGACGAAGAGGTGTAGGAATATGAATCTTGCTCATAAGCTCTAAGCATAAAGGATGCAAGCGCGCCCGGAAAAGACTCAGCAGCAAAGTTTCAGAGTTTCAACATCGGCACGGGCAGGCCCGCTCCCTCTTCCCAGGATGAACTGCTCATTGCGGCTCACCTGCGCTTGCAAGCCTCCGCGAAATAGCCGCTGCCATCGGCTGTTACCATAAGGCGGTGCAATCGCTTCTCGAGGTTCACAACCTCAGCATCGCTTTTCCGCGCGCCGCAGAGAGCGCGCCAAGCGCGTTTGCTTCGGCCTCCTCGCTCGCGGCAGTCCGCGACCTCAATTTTTCCATTGCTCCCGGCGAAGTCCTCGGCCTGGTCGGCGAATCCGGCTCCGGAAAATCGCTCACCTCACTCGCCATCATGCGTCTGCTTCCGCCGCAGGCGCGGGTTTCCGGCGAGATTGTTTTTTGCGGAAACGATCAGCCGCAAAATCTGACGAGCCTCTCCGACGATTCCATTCGGCAACTGCGCGGATCACACATCGCAATGATTTTTCAAGAGCCGATGACGGCGCTCAACCCCGTCATGCGCGTAGGCGATCAGATCGCCGAAGCGGTGCGAGCACACAATCGCATTCCGAAAAAGCAGGCACGGCAGCAGGCAGTGGATGCCATGAATGAAGTCGCAATACCTGATCCCGAAAGACGCGCGCGCGACTATCCTCACCAACTCTCCGGCGGCATGAGGCAGCGGATCATGATCGCCATGGCCATCGTCAACCGCCCGCAGTTGCTGATCGCCGATGAGCCCACGACGGCGCTCGATGTTACGATTCAGGCGCAAATCCTCGAACTGCTGGCGCAGCTTCGCTCAAAATTCGGCTTGGCCATGCTCTTTATTTCTCACGATCTCGCCGTCGTCTCCCAGGTCGCCGATCGTGTCGCCGTCATGTATGCGGGAAGCATGGTCGAGTTAGGAACGAAACAAGAAATCTTTCGCTCCCCCGCACACCCTTATACGCGCGGCCTGCTGCAAGCCGTTCCCGATCTCAAAACTCCTCGCGGCCGGCCTTTGGGCAGTATCGAAGGCACGGTACCGCCGCTGCAGGCCATGCCTTCGGGTTGCGCGTTTGAGCCGCGGTGCGCATTTCGTATTCCGGCATGCGCCCGCGAAATGCCTCCGCTGGAGGAAATTACGGATGGGCATTGGGCTCGCTGCCCTGTGTTGAACTCCAAATAGCGCTTCCTGCAAGGGCACCCGTGTATCCTTTAAGCGGCGCTCGTTCTATAATCCCCATCCGTCTGGTGCTTATTGCGCATACTGCTGCTTAGCGACATTCATGCCAACCTGGAAGCGTTGGAGGCCTCTCTTGCGGCCGCTCCCGCCTATGACTTCGTTGCCAACCTCGGCGACGTAGTCGGCTACGGCGCCTCGCCCAATGAAGTGATTGATCGCTCCCGGGAACTCGGCCACATTTTCGTTCGCGGCAATCATGACAAGGCTGCCACCGGCCTGCTCGAACTCGATGACTTCAACCCCATGGCCGCAGCCGCCGCCATCTGGACTCGCGATAACCTAACGCCGGAGCATTACGAATGGCTGCGCGCCCTGCCGCACGGTCCAGTACCCCTGGAAGAGTTTCCAGAAGTGCAACTGGTTCATGGTTCACCGGCAGACGAAGATGCGTATGTAGTCTCGATCGGCGACGCGCTGGTTCCACTCATTACGCTGACCACGCCGATCACCTTTTTCGGCCACACTCATCTGCAAGGCGGATTTTTCGCTAACGGCTCGAGCGCCGATGGCTTCCGCCCCGAGTACCGGACTGTGGGACAAGCCGAATCGGTTACGTTGCAACTGAAGTCGAACACGCGCTACCTGATCAATCCCGGCTCCGTCGGCCAACCACGCGATGGCGACTGGCGCGCCGCGTTCGCGCTGTTCGACACGGAAGCGCAGGTCGTACATTTCCACCGCACGCCGTACAATTTGAAAGCCGCGCAGGACCGGATCTTCGCTGCCGAACTGCCTGCAAGGCTGGCCACCAGGCTAGCAGCCGGACGCTGACCTGGTCGCATCGTGGCGCGGGCGCCCTCGCCCGCGACTGCCTGCTAATGCGTTGCCCATGTCCTGCAGAGACGTTCGTGCGGCGTTGTAAACTCGACCCATGCCCTATCCCGCAAACCCGAAAACCAAATCTCTATTCGTCGATCAGAACTCCGCTCGTGAGAACGCCCCCAGCCATTACCTGATCGCCCACAGCGACGGCGGCGCGCGCGGCAATCCAGGTCCGGCGGGTTATGGAGTGGCAATCCAAGACGAATCCGGGCACAAAGTCGCCGAACTCAGCGAATATCTCGGCCATCAGACCAATAACTTCGCCGAATATCAAGGTCTGATCGCTGCGCTCGAATATGCGCTGCAGCATGGCCCGAAGGCTCTCAAATTGATCAGCGATTCCGAATTGCTGGTCCGCCAGATCAAGGGTATTTACAAGGTAAAGAATCCTGCGCTGCAGGACTTACACGCGCGTGCAAAAGAGTTGATCGCCCAACTCGAGTGGTTCTCAATCGGCCACGCTCTGCGCGAACACAACCGGGATGCCGACCGTCTGGCAAATGAAGCCATGGATAAAGGCGCAAACCGAGTGGCGCGGGCGGCCACGCCCGCGAACTCTGTCCAACCCACTGAACTAAACGGGGTAGTCCGCAACGGGGTAGTAGAACTGCTAGACGGCAAACTCTCCGAAGGAACCCGCGTGCAAATCCGCGCCAGAAAATAAAAAAAGGCCACCTCGCGCGCAAACGCGAAGTGGCCATTCAGCCTTGCTTACTATCCGCCGATCTGCCGAATACACTCTTCCAAAACATCCACAGCAATATTGGCTTGTTCTCTGGTGACCACGAGCGGCGGGCACAGGCGAATCGAGCTGGGCCCGCAGCCCAGGAAAAGAATGCCGCGCTCAAACGCCTTCTCGATGATCATGTCGCGCTCGGCCGCAGCGTACTCCTTCGTCGTTTTGTCCTTCACGATGTCGACGCCGATCATGAGTCCGCGCCCGCGCACATCGCCGACCAGCTTGAGAGTCTTCGGCCACGCACTCATCCGGTCCATCATGTGAGCGCCGACCTCCGCCGAGTGCTTAACTAGATGTTCCTTCTCGATCACATCGAGCGTGGCCAGCGCCGCCGCCACACAAACCGGGTTGCCGCCAAACGTCGATGCATGCGAACCCGGCACCCAGTCCATTATTTCAGCGCGCGTCATAGTGATGCCCAGTGGCATGCCGGACGCGACGCCTTTCGCGATGCAGACCATGTCCGGCTCAACCCCGGCGTGTTCGACGGCCCACCATTTGCCCGTGCGGCCGATTCCGCTCTGCACTTCGTCCACTACCAGCAGGATTCCGTGTCGATCGCAAATCCGCCGCAGTTCCTGCATAAAGTTGGTAGGCGCGACCACGTAGCCGCCCTCACCCTGCACCGGCTCCACGAAAATCGCCGCTACTTCCTCGGGCGGCAAGGTCGTCTTGAACAATTTCTCTTCGATAAACCGCGCGCAGCCCAGAGCAAACGCATCCGCTTCCTGTGCGCCGCCCACGCATCCGCGGTAGACATCGGGATAGCGGACGTGCGTCACTCCCGGCACCAGCGGCGCAAAACGCCGCCGCTGCTGCGGCTTCGAGGCGGTCAATGAAAGCGCGCCCATCGTGCGTCCATGGAACGCGCCATAAAACGCGATGATGTTCTGCCGCTTGGTGTGGTAGCGCGCCAGCTTCAGCGCGCACTCGATCGCTTCCGCGCCCGAGTTGCCGTAATAAATTTTGTGTGGCCCGGGCATGGGTGCGATCTTCGACAACCGCTCTGCCAGCGTCACCATGTTCTCGTAATAAAAATCCGTCCCTGACATGTGGATCAACTCGCCGGCCTGCTTCTGGATAGCGGCGACCACTTCGGGATGGCAGTGGCCGGTGGAAGTTACGGCGATGCCGGCGGAAAAGTCCAGGAATTCGTTGCCGTCCACGTCGGTAACCACAAGGCCGCGGCCGCTCTTCGCCACCAGCGGATAAGAGCGTGTATATGACGGCGAAATATACTTTTGATCGTTAGCCAGAACTTTCCGCGCATTCGGTCCGGGCAATGGCGTCTTGATCTTGGGGCCTCCGGAGCTGGCCGGTGCGGTCATTTTTTCGTGCTTCATTTCTCCGTGCTTCATCTCTCCATTCAATGGAGCCGTCATGGTCTTGGTAGTCATGGAGTCCTCCGAAGCGGCCGTCAGTAGTCAGCCGCTGAGTTGTAGGTGAATGCGTCCTCGGAACAGGCAGCCCTGGTTGAGACACACGCAGGCCGAGGCGTATCAGGCGGAGGGATTCACTAGTCGCTACCGAAGAGACTGGGACGAAGACGGGAAGGCAGATTCGCCCGATACCGCCGCGGACAAACCAGGCAGTGCAGCCAGCACTCGGGCAAGTGCGAATTGGGCTTGTTGAGCATCATCGCTAAACATCGTCTTAGTCATGATTATACGCGGCCGCAGCGCGCCGCGTAACCCCCAATTTCTATCGAAGGTAATCCAGATTTTTGCCGGCGGTTTAGAGTCCGTCGTACGCCCAGATTCGTCTGATATCTTTAAACTTCCTTACCATTTGCACACATGCTCAAGTCTCACTCCCCAAGCCGGTTTGCGGTGATCCTCGCCTTCGGGCTGGTCTATCTCTTTTGGGGCTCAACCTATCTGGCCATCGACATAGCGGTGCAGACCATCCCTCCCGCCCTGATGTGTGCCCTGCGCTTCTCCGTTGCCGGAGTGGTAATGCTAGCGGTCTGCGCGGCCACTGGGCGCACGATCTGGTATTCCCCGCGTCAGCTCGCCCTCGCTGCGGTAGTCGGAATCCTTCTGCTCATGGGCGGCAATCTCACACTCTCCTGGGCGGAGTTGGCCGTCCCCTCAGGTCTGGCGGCGCTGATCATTGCGGTCACGCCCCTCTGGTTTCTCGTCCTCGATTCACTCCTCCTTGGCCACCATCGCATCTCCCGGCGAGGCAAGGCCGGGCTGGCGCTCGGCATCGTTGGATTGTTCGTGCTCTTCTGGCCCGAGCTGCATTCGAGCAGCGCTCTCGGCCGTCGCGAATTCTGGTCTTCCCTTTCTTTATTGGGCGGATCATTCTCCTGGGCGCTAGGCTCGGTTCTTTCCAAGCGCTGGCAATCCGGCATGGACGTTTTCAGCGCGACCGGATGGCAGGTCACGGCGGCAGGCATTGCGAATCTTCTTTTCGCCCTGCTCGCAGGCGACCTATCGCGCGTAGTCTGGACTCTGCGCGGTGTCGGCGCCGTCTTCTACTTGGTAGTCTGCGGCTCCTGGATCGGCTACACGGCTTACATTTGGCTGCTGGGGCACGTTCCCACGTCGAAGGTCTCCACCTACGCCTACGTAAACCCGGTGGTGGCCGTTTTTCTCGGCTGGCTCATTCTTCATGAACAAGTCGATCGTTTTATTGCGCTCGGAAGCGCGATCGTAATTCTGTCCGTAATCCTCGTGACCAGCGCAAAGGTTCAGAAAAAAGACACTCTCGACGAGATTCCCGCGATAGAAGAGTCTGCCTGATATTGAAAACTCGAACTGGACCGGACGCACCTCTCATTCCTCCGCAAAGGCCGAGCTGGAGGGCGGTTTACGAGCGGGCGTGTCGATTGGGAACGGCGCCGCCTAATGCGAGCGAGCACAGACCCTCTACGAACTGAGGCGTCAAACTGTCGTGCTGAATCAGAAATCGCATGTAGATGGGGCCGTAGAGGGAGTCGAGGAGGAGATCCATGTCGACGTTTTTGCGGAGCTGGCCGCGTTTGATGGCGCGGCGTAGCGTGGCGTAGGCTTCCTGGCGGCGGGGCATCATGAAGCGCTCGCGGAAGGCGGCGATCAGGTTGCGGTCGCTTTGTCCGGCACCGAGCATGGCGGAAACGATGCGGCCACGACGGCTGCGGAAAATTTTGATCAGTTGTTGCATCTGCTGGCTCATGTCGCGATGCAGCGAGCCGGTATCGGGGAAGTGGAGTTTGCCGGTGGTGTTGTTGGCAAAGGCGTCGGCGATGAGGGCGGCCTTATCGGGCCACCAGCGATAGACAGTGGCTTTGCCGACACCGGCGTGCGCCGCCACGGCTTCGATGGTCAGTTCGGAAAAGCCCTTTTTAGCAAGGAGTTTCAAGGTGCTGCGTAGAATGGAGAGGCGAGCTTCCTCGCTCCGGGGCCGGCCCGGAGCGCGCTTACTTTGGTTATCGCGCCGCCCGTTATGCTGAGCCCCAAGTTTCTGGCGCATGGCCTTACCTTACCATATAATCTAACCCAGGATTTAGAATCCAATACGGATAGTATCGAATCCAAATCAACTTCGAATGGGCGCCCTCGTCGTTGGCCGTCAGGCAGCCCCTTCTGCACGTCGTTGGAACATTAGATCAGGTTTATAAACGCCCGGTGGTGCCTATTCGATGTGGATTGTTGCCTTAGCTCTTCGGCGTCCTTATACCTTCGTTGTGATGGCGTTAGTCATCATTATTTTGACGCCCATCACCATTCTGCGTACTCCGACGGACATTTTCCCGAACATCGACATTCCTGTGGTGTCGGTGGTGTGGTTCTACACCGGCATGTCGCCGCAAGACATGGCGGACCGGATTGTGGCGAACTCCGAGCGCGGCATTACGACCACCGTCAACGACATCGAGCACATGGAGTCGCAATCGGTGTATGGGCTGGGCGTGATCAAAGTGTTCTTCCGGCCGGGCACAAATTTGCAGGGAGCGATTGCGCAGATTACGGCGATTTGCCAGACCTCGGTGCGCAGCCTGCCCCCGGGAACTACGCCGCCTCTCATTATTTCCTACAGCGCTTCTACCACACCGATTGTGCAGCTGGGCCTGAGCAGCAAAACCTTACCCGAGCAGGAACTGTTCGACCTGGGGCAGAACTTTCTGCGCAATTTTCTGGCGACGGTGCCGGGCGCGGCCACGCCGTATCCCTATGGAGGCAAGATCCGGCAGATTCAGGTGGATCTTGACCTGCCGAAGCTGCAGGCTTACGGCTTGCAGCCGAATGACATCGTGAACGCGGTGAATGCGCAGAACATCATTCTGCCGACGGGCACCATCAAGATGGGGCAACTCGAATATGACGTCGAGATGAATGGCACGCCGCAAACGATCGCCGAGTTGAACGATCTGCCGGTAAAAACGGTGAACGGCTCGACGCTTTACATGCGGGACGTGGCGCACATTCGCGACGCCTTCGCGCCGCAAACCAACATCGTGCGCCAGGACGGCAATCGCGGCGCCCTGATGTCGATTTACAAAAATGGCAACGCGTCTACTCTGCAGATTGTGGCAGGCGTGAAAGATATTGTGAAACAGGCGGCGCAGGCGCTGCCGACCAGCCTCAAGATCAGCGCGCTGTTTGATCAGTCGTTATTCGTGCGGGCTTCGATTTATGGAGTGATTCGCGAAGCCCTGATTGCAGCAGCTCTCACCGCCATCATGATTCTCATCTTCCTCGGCGACTGGCGGCCGACGATCGTAATTTCGATTTCGATCCCGTTATCGATTTTTGTTTCGATCATCCTGCTGGGCGCGATCGGGCAGACGATCAACATCATGACGCTGGGAGGGTTGGCTCTGGCCGTCGGCATTCTCGTCGACGACGCGACGGTGGAGATTGAAAACATCGAGCGAAACCTTGCTCTGGGCAAGGAGATGAAGCAGGCGATCCTCGATGGCGCTCAGCAGATTGCCGTGCCGGCATTCGTTTCCACGCTGAGCATCTGCATCGTATTCGTGCCCATGTTTTTCCTGACGGGCGTGGCCAAGTTTTTGTTTGTGCCTCTGGCCGAAGCGGTGAGTTTTGCCATGCTGGCCAGCTACTTGCTTTCGCGGACGTTGATTCCGACGCTGGTGATGTACATCATGCGCGGACACGAGCACCGCGAAGGAGGGCCCAAGACGTTCATGGGCCGCTTCCAGCGCGGATTCGAGCGCAAGTTTGAAGATTTCCGCCGCGGCTATGAAGCGCTGCTCGAAACTACGCTCGCGCATCGCGGGCTCTTCATTGCCGGCTTCATGATTTTCTGCATTCTGTCGTTGGGGATTTATTTCTTCCTGGGTGAGGATTTCTTTCCGCAGGTGGACGCCGGACTTCTGCGCTTGCATGTGCGCGCGCGGCCCGGGCTGCGAGTGGAAGAAACTGCGAAGCTGTGCGACGAGATCGAGGCCTCGCTGCGGCAGGATATTCCCCGGGGCGAGTTGCAGACGATTCTCGATAACATCGGTCTGCCAAACTCGGGCATCAATCAGTCTTACAGCTCGAATGGCACCATCGGCAGCAGCGATGCGGAAATTCTGATTTCACTCGATCCCGAAAAACATCCGCCGACGGCCGATCTTATGCGGCATTTTCGCGAAGTGCTGCCGAAGCGATTCCCGGGCGTAGAGTTTTTCTTCCAACCCGCCGATATCGTCACCCAGATTCTGAATTTTGGTTTGCCCGCGCCGCTGGATGTGCAGGTGGTTGGCACCGACATGTACAGCAATTACGTGATTGCGCAGCAGATCGCGAACCGGATGCGGCACATCCCCGGCACCGCCGATGTGCACGTGCAGCAACTGCTTTCGCTGCCTACGCTGCACATGGATATTGAGCGCACGCGGGTGACGCAAGTGGGATTGACAGCGCGCGACGTGGCGCAGAGCGCGCTGGTTTCGCTGAGCGGCAGCTTTCAGACCACGCCGAACTTCTGGCTGAATCCGAAGAATGAAGTCACTTATCAGGTAGCCGTGCAGTCGCCGCAATATCGCATGACGAATCTGCAGGACCTGCTGAACATTCCGGTGAACTCACAGCAGGGTCCACAGCTTATGGGGAACCTGGTGCAGCTCTCTCCGGTGTCGCGCGCGGCCACGGTGAACCACTACAACGTGCAGCCGGTGGTGGATGTTTACGCGAGCACACAGGATCGCGATCTGGGTGCGGTGGCCAGGGACATGGACAAGGTTTTGAAGACATTCGACGGGCACCTGCCGCGCGGTACAAATATTGTGGTGCGCGGGCAAGTGGCGACGATGCGGTCATCGTTTATTGGACTGGGAGGGGGACTGGCGGGTGCGATTCTGCTGGTTTATCTGCTGATCGTCATCAACTTTCAATCGTGGCTTGATCCTTTCATCATCATCGCGGCGCTGCCCGGAGCGCTGGCGGGAATCTGCTGGTTCCTGCTGCTCACGCACACGACTTTGAGCGTGCCGTCCCTGACCGGAGCGGTCATGTGCATGGGCGTGGCCACGGCGAATTCGATTCTGATGGTGAGCTTTGCGCGCGAACAGATAGATGAAGGTATGCCCGCTGTGCGGGCGGCGGTGGCGGCGGGATATACGCGCATACGCCCAGTGCTCATGACTGCGCTGGCCATGATCATCGGCATGGTGCCGATGGCGCTGGGTCTTGGCGAAGGCGGCGAGCAAAACGCGCCGCTGGGGCGCGCCGTCATTGGCGGTCTGTTGTTTGCCACGGTGGCAACATTGTTTTTTGTGCCCAGCGTGTTCGCCGTGTTTCACAGCCGGCTGGAAGCGAAGCGCGCGCGGGCGCGGCAGTCGTAAGCTGATCTTATGTGCACCTGTTTTTTGAGTGGAGCGATGCATGGCTGAGGAGAGTAAATCCAAGCAAGCGGCGGATGAACCGCAAAAGCAGGACGATGCGGGTGCGAACTTGCGGCCGGGCCGCAACGGCGACGAAGAGCGTCACATCGGCGCGCAGCAACGCCGCGACGAAGAGATTGAGGAAATCCAGAAGCGCGCGCACCACCAGCACGTGGGGATTCAGAAGCCCCCCGAGCTTCCCCCTGCGCCACCGCGCAAAGCGCTGACGATTGTGGGAGTGGCGCTGCTGGTTCTTCTGGTTGCCGGTACGATCACCATGCTGGAGCGCGCGAGCCATGAGCGGGCGCTGGCGAAGGAAACTGAAGCGGAGACGATTCCCACGGTCGCCATCGTGTATCCGCAGAAAGAAAAACCGGAAGAGGAACTGGTGCTGCCGGGATCGCTGCTGGCGTATGAGGAATCTCCAATTTATGCGCGGACCAATGGCTACCTGATTCGCTGGTATAGGGACATCGGCAGCCGGGTGAAGAAAGGCGAGTTGCTGGCGAAGATCGATACGCCGGAAGTGGATCAGGAATTGAATCAGACGCGCGCGGCGCGGCAACAGATTCTGGCGCAACTGGAGCTGGCGAAAATCAGCGCGGACCGCTGGGAGGCCTTGCGAAAAACGGATTCGGTTTCCGCCCAGGAAGCCGACCAGCAAACCAGCGGATACAAGCAAGCGCAGGCCAACCTGGCCGCGGCGGATGCGAATGTCCGGCGGTTAGAGCAACTCGAGGGCTTCAAAGATGTGTATGCGCCGTTCGATGGCGTGCTTACGCGGCGCAACGTCGATCCCGGGGCTCTGATCAATGCCGGAGCGGGCGCGGCGGGGCGCGAACTGTTTGATATGGCGCGCGTCGATCCTCTACGCGTTTTCACCAGCGTGCCGCAGGCCTATGCGCCGTTCATCAAAGTGGGCGCGACAACTGCCATCACGTTGCAGGAATTTCCCGGAGAAAAATTCGTGGCGACAGTCGCGCGTACTGCCGAGGCGATCGACACCAACACGCGCACTCTCCTGACCGAAGTGGATGTGCCCAACAAGGACGGGCGTTTGTTGCCGGGATCGTTTGGCGAAGTGCATTTTGCGGTGGGCGTGAATGTGAACAAGGTTACGGTGCCGGTGAATGCCATGTTGTTCCGCGCGCAGGGGGCGCAGGTGGCAGTGGTGGGACCGAACAATAAGGTGGAGCTGCGGCAGATCAACATTGGGCGCGACTACGGCACTACGCTCGAAGTTCTGAGTGGCGTTGAGGCGAACGAGCGAGTGGTGATTAATCCTCCCGACTCACTCGAAAGCGGCCAACAGGTGAACGTGGCGCAATCGCCGGGGAACCAGCCGCGGAGCCAAGAAAACCAATCCGTGCACGGTGGGCAGCAAGGACAGCGGAACGGCCAGAAAGGCGAGGCGCAGTGAAGCGAGGCGGACTGTTTGCTTTGATCGCTCTGCTGGCGGCGGCGAGCTCGTGCACGGTTGGTCCGCGCTATAGCCGTCCGGCGGCGCCCACGCCCGCCCCGGATGCGTGGAAGACGCAGCCGCCATGGGAGCAGGTCGCGCCCAAAGATGCCATCCCCAAGGGCGCGTGGTGGCAGGTGTATCACGACGCGACCCTCAACGACTACGAGCAACAATTGCTTAAAGCTAATCAATCGCTGGTGGCGGCGGTCGATCGTCTGAACCAGGCACGATCTTTAGCGCGGGTGGCGACGGCCGATTACTTTCCGCAGCTTTCGGCCGATCCCAGCGCGATACGCGAGCGTGGCTCGGGCAACCGGCCGTTGAATGGTGAGCAGACTATCGTCAACGGAGTGGTGCAGACGATTCCCCCCTATACACAGAACGTACTTACGATTCCTTTCTCGCTGAGTTATGAAGTCGATCTTTTCGGGCGAGTTCGCCGCAACGTGGAGGCAGCGAATGCTTCGCTGCAAGCCAGCGCCGCCGATCTGCAGAATGTGCAACTCGTTCTTACCGCAGAGCTCGCAGCCGACTACTTTTCTTTACGCGAACTCGATGCCGAGTACAACGTCGTGCAGGAATCGGTCGGCTACGAGCGCAAGGGGCTCGATCTAGTGGAGGACCGGCACAACGGCGGCATTGCCAGCGGACTGGAGGTGGCGCAGCAAGCCACCGTGCTCGATTCAACGATCTCGCAGCTTTCGCTGGTACAGCAATCGCGCGCACAGTATGAGCACGCGATCGCGGCGCTGCTTGGGCAGCCGGCGTCGAGTTTCAGCGTTCCGGTTTCGCCTTTGAATGCGACTCCACCGCCGGTGCCGCTGGGTGTGCCTTCGGACATATTGGAGCGGCGCCCCGACATCGCTACCGCCGAACGGCAGATGGCATACGAGAATGCCCAGGTTGGGCTGGCACGCACCGCGTTTTATCCGCACATCACGATCAGCAACACCGGCGGAGGCTGGCAGAGCACTTCCATCACGAACATTCTGAGCGCTCCGAGTTTGTTCTGGTCGATAGGCGCGGATGCTTTGCAACCAATTTTTCAGGGTGGACGGATTCGCGCGAATTATGAGGCAACGCGCTCGGCTTATGACGAGTCAGTCGCCAATTATCGCCAGGCTGTGCTGACTGCGTTTCAGCAGGTGGAAGATGGCATCAGCAATCTCAGCACGTTGTCTCAGGCGCTGGTCACGCAGGACGAAGCCGTGGCGGATGCGCGGCGGGCCCTGAACATCGCGAATAACCGCTACGTGGGCGGGGTTACGAATTATCTCGACGTGATCACAGCGCAGACTACGCTGCTGAGCAGCGAGCGGCTGGAAACCCAGCTCCTCGGACAGCAGATGGTGAGCTCGGTCTACCTGGTGAAGGCGCTGGGAGGAAGTTGGGATGCCAGCGAGATTCAGAACGAGAAGGTACATCCTCAAGCTAGGCAGATTTTGCAGCAGTAGTGGTTGTCGGTAAGAAAACATTTACAACTGATTGTGTGTTCGGGTAGGGCGGACGAGGGCGTCCGCCCTACATTTTTGCGAGGGCAGTTTTGGCGGCGTGGTAGCCGCACATGCCGTGAACGGCGCCGCCGGGCGGAGTTGAAGCGGAACAGAGGTAAAGATCCTTTGCTGAGGTCGCGTAGTGTTGGCGCGTGGGGCGAAAAAGGAACTGGCGGAGATCGATGATGCCGCCTCCTACATCGCCGCCAACCAGGTTGGCGTCCATGTGTTCCAGATCGGCGGGAGAAAAAACTCGGCGGGCTAAGACAGTTTCGCGGAAGCCGGGAGCGAAGCGCTCGATTTGATTCTCGATGTTCGGCAGCATGTTTTCTTTCGAGCCGTTGGGCACGTGGCAATAGGCCCAAGCCGTATGTTTGCCGGCGGGAGCGCGGGAGGAATCGAACAGGGTCGGTTGCGCGAGCAGGACGAAGGGCTGGGGTGAGATGTGTCCTTCGCGCGTGGTTTTTTCCGACGCGGCGATCTCTTCGAAGCTGCCGCCGAGATGGATGGCAGCGGAGCGGCGGCAGTCAGCGGCTTTCCAGGGAATTGGCTCGCTGAGCGCGTAATCCACTTTGAAGACACCGGGGCCGTAGCGGAATTTTTGTAGTTTGCGCTTGAAACTCTCGGAAAGGCGAGTGCCTGCGATCGAGATCAGTTGCCGAGGGGTTACGTCGCAGAGAATCAGATTGCTGTGGGGCAATGCATCGAGTGAGTCGACGCGAGAGGAAGTTGTGACTTTGCCGCCGAGAGTCGCGAGCAAGCTGCAGAGAGCATTGGTGATCGATTGCGAGCCGCCGCGCGGGATGGGCCAGCCGACGGCGTGTGCCGGAATTGCCATGGATAGCGCGAAGGCGCCGCTCAGCGGCTCGTCGAGAGCCAGAAATGAATGCGCGGCGAAACCCGCGAACAGCGCGCGGGTGCGGTCACTTCGAAAGCGGCTCGCGATCGTTTTCGCGGACAGGAGCGCGTGCAGGCCGAAGCGCGCCATCAGGAACGGGTGTTTGGGGATCGTCAAGGGCGGGCGCAGAATTTCGGGGGCGAAGTCGCTCCAGCGCTCAGCGAAGGGTTGCATGAGATCTCGCCAGGCGTTTCCGTCGGGGCCAAGAGATTTTCTTGCGTCTTCGAGATAGCGCTCCAAGACGACTACGGTTCCGTCATCGAGCGGATGCGCCAGCGGGGCCGGGGAGTGAATCCATTCGAGACCGTGGCGGTTCAGCGGCAACGAGGAAAAAAACGGTGAACCGGCGCCCATGGGATGCACTGCCGAGCCGAAATCGTGGAGGAATCCGGGGAGAGTCAATTCCATGGTTCGCGCTGCGCCGCCGGGGATTGCTTCGGCTTCGAAGACTTGCACTTGCAGCCCTGCCTGCGCCAGCACTATGGCGGCTGAAAGGCCGTTGGGACCTGCGCCGATTACGCTCGCTTTGAGATTCTTCGGCATGGCGACGTTTCACCACCAAGTTATCTGTGAGCGCCGTTGCTGGCAACTGTGGATGAGAATTTCGCGGTCTGCGTTTTCCGCGTCGCCCCATGCTCATTCCCTTGGTTGAACAGTTGGCCATTCGCTCACTTTGATTTGGCCGTCGGCTTCGCGTTCTAGTGTGGGCGCGTAGAGGCCCAGGTCTTCTCTTCTCCACCACAGGCCGGTTTTGCGTTTTTCTTCCATGGTTGTGAACCAGTATTGCCACAGCACGGCGCGAATCTGGCTGGGCGGTTTGTCGCGGAAAGGATTGGCGGCGAAGAGTTCGAGCACGTCCTTATCGTTCGAGAGCAGGCGGACTTCGGTGTTTGGGACGATGGGGTAGTCGCGCCAGGAGCCAAGTGAAGCGAACCAGAGGTTCCAATCGAATCGCGGTTGATACGGAGCGTAGATGCGCGGCGGTTCGTTCAAAGCTTGCGGCTTGTAGAGGAAGGGATAGGGCGTCCAGTTCTGGCCGTCGTTCGAGCCTTGAAATTCGATTTCGTAGCGGCCGCGCGTCATCACCGCGAAAAGGCCGTAGCGATTGGCGATGCGGAAGGGTTCTAGAGCGCTTACGGGAGAGGTTGGCAGCGGAACCGAGGTGAACATCCAGATCAGTTCGGCGGTTGTGACGTAGAAGATCCAGGCCAGCATTACCGAGATTACCGAGAGTTTCACCGGCTGCCAGAATCGGTGGAGCAAAGAGTGGGTGGGGATCGAATCTGCGGAAGGCTGTTCTGGATTCGATGCCTCCGTCGCAAGATGTGTGCGCCATTTAGCGGGAATGATGCTCGAGACGAAGCGATCGTCGAGCAGGAGCACGCCCAGAGCGAGCACGAGATAGTTCAGAAATGTATAGTTGGCGGTGAGGATTACGCCGATTTCCCACGGCGTGACGATGCAGAAGCACACGATCCGCCAGCGGCGCGGAAGGAACAGCATCCAGACGATGCCGAGTTCCATGGCGAGCGTGGCGTAGACGGTTCCCGCGTGAAACCAATGTGGAAGATGCTGCACGTACCAGCCGATCCAGGTGGGCAGCGGGCCGTTCTGGTAGTACTCGTCCATGGCGGTGAAGTGGCGCCATTGCGGGTCGCCGCTGAGCAGTTTGACCGCGCCGGATTCGAAATAGATCCGGAACCACTCCCACTGCAGCAGGAACCGACTCGCGCGCGAGGCGGGATGGGTTCGTCCCAGGCCCGGGCGCAAGCCGGGCGGGACAAAGAAAAGCGCGATGAATCCAGCTTCGAGCAACATACCGTCGGATTGATAGCCGGAGAAATCCTGGGCTGCGCTGACGAAGGAGAGAAAGCAAACGAAGCAGATGGCGAGCATGGCGCGTGGCCAGAAGTTGAAAATCAATAGCGCTGACGCAATCATGCCCACCCAGCAGAGCGCGTTCAGCATTCCGTTGGAACTCGACCACCAGAGCAATGTTGGCGCGTACCAGATTCGTTGCCAGTGGCCCAGCGCCTGCGCGACGGCTTCGAGAAAAGTATTGGCAGGGAGAATGCCTTGCGGGCCGATCAGGCCGCGAATCTGAAAAATCAGCGAGAAGAATGCGGAAAAGTAGATTGCGCCGAGAGCGCGCAGGAAGAGCCAGCGCGGAAGCAGGCGGCTCGGGCCGGTTCTCGGCGAATCGAAAAGCCAGCCGATCGCGGATGCGGGTGCTGAGTTCATCGTGCCGGAACCTTGCAAGGGCTGAAGCCGCTGCTCTTTCGGGAACGCGCCTTGACGCGGGCGATAAAGCACCGCTCTTCCACTCACGAACGCGTCACCCTTTTACTACCGAGCGAATCTTAGGTGTGCCGGAAATCGCGGCCTTCAGCGCGGCATCGGTTTCCACCAAGTCCAAAACCTTTCTTGTCATCTGCTCGTCGATATCGGGCGCTTTGCGGATTTCTACTGGATAGCGAACCAACAACTCCAGGCCTGCGTCGGCGAATTGCAGGCGGGCTTCCGGCTGTGGCACCTCAATCTGAATATCGACACGGCGTTCGATGTCGGCGTGCTGACGCTCGATCTCCGGGCGATACTGCGAATAAACCGAATTGACGGTACCGACCAGCTTTTCCTGCGCGGCTTTGTGATCGCCACTCGGCGAAATCGTTACCACGACTTCGTGCCATGCATATTCGGTCCCGGGAATTTGTTTGAACAGTGGCGTGCCGGTTTGGAAGAGGACCGCATTCGAAAATACGACGATGCGGCCGGTGGGATAGAAATCCAGGCCCGTGCCGGCCAGTTCCATCAGGTAAAGGCGAACCAGGCCGATATCGACTACATCACCGGTGATTCCGGCCACGCTGATGCGGTCGCCCACGCGAATTCCATATCTTCCGATGATGAAAAAATACGCTGCCACGGAGAGCAGAACGGCTTGCAAGCCAACAGCTATGCCGGCAGTAATAAATCCGGCGAATGTTGCCAGCGAGCTGAATTCGCTGACGAAACCGAGAATCAGGACAACTACAAACAGAAACCCGATTACGATCCGGCGCAGCACCAGGAATTGGCGGCGGCGGCGCGGGTCGCCGATATAGCGGAAGGTGACGCGACGCCAGATTTCCGAAAGAAACAAAATGACCGCCAGCGCCCCGACAATCCCGACGACCCGCAGCAGAAGCGAACGCAGGACGAATCTGGATTCGCGGGTGATGGAGTCGCGCCACTGCTCAAGATTCGCCCTCGCGTCGTTCAGAACAATGATTTCCTGGCTAAGGGGAAGCATGACGTCGGAGAGTTGTTTGAAGCGCTGCGTCAGTTCCTGAAAAGTTTCGCGCTCGATTGCGATTTGCTGCGGGCCGGTTGCGGGCTGCTGATTAGAAAACGTCTGGCTTTTCTGAATGGTTGTCCGCATCGCCTGGCGCAGGGGATTGCGAAGTTGATCGGCTATGTCGCGCGTGTAGTCGGTTTCTTTTTCCAAACTGTCGATTTCGTGCGCAGCACTCATGTGGTCGTAGAGCGTCATCGCTTCGCTGATCAAGCCGCCGGAGTTGGCGAGTGTTGGTTTTGCGGGAGCGGGAGCGGTGGTGGTTTTTGGGGACGCCGTTGTCGACGTGCCTAAAACCTCAGGAATGGATTTGGAGAGTTTATCGATGCTGCCTTCGAGGCCACCCGCGGTTTCGCCGTTGGTTTCGACAAACGTAGCCATTTTTTGAACCGCGTCGAGCAGGGCCTTTTGCAGATCCAGTTGTCCCTGAAAAGCGTCGCGCTGGGCGATCAGTGCGCTGCGGCGGGATGCCGGTGCTTTCGAGATTTGGCCGTTTACACTTTCGATCTGCGATTGCAGTTGATCGATTTGCGCGTTGGTTCTGCTCTCGATGGCGGTTAGATTCTGCTGCTGTGTGGATTCGGCCGAGGGCTGGTTCCCGGTCGTCTTTTGCTCCCCTGCGATCACGGCGCTTTCCGCTTTGGCCGACTGAAAAGCCAGGCGCACGGCCTGCGCACCGAGATTTTGCGCATTGTCGTGATAAATGGCATCGCTCGGCAGGCCTACGGATTCGACCCCGGTCGTGGAATGGCGATACCAACTGATCACATCATTCAGATGATGCACGATGGCATTGCCATCGAGTTGAAGCGGCGGCAGCGGGCTCGGCTCAGGCTGAGCAGAGCCCTGGATCGGTTGCCGGGGCCGGGGCTGCGGCGGCTTTGACTTTTGCGCGAATAAGAAGGGAAGGCTAACAAGGCATAGTGCGTTAAAGAACACAAGCAACAGACGCTTAAAATGTGCAGGCATGGGATGGTTTGTATTCAGTATTCCTTGGAATCTTTCGAAGAAGCGCGTCATTTATCAGTCTACCAAGAGACGGACGCTGCACATCTGAGCCGGTGAAAATGCCAATCAGGACCACGGAAGGCCCAGGGTTGCACGGGTAAAATCTCAGCATGGCTCAAACTTCTTGCGGAATTCATCGCAAAATGTTTTAAGCTGGGCAGTGTTGGCGCGGTCTACTCCCTCCTGAGAACTGGGTTCCAATGAGCTCTTCGTCGAGTCGATGGCAACGGCTTGAGGCTTTGTTTTACCAGGCCCTCGAATTAAAGCCGGAAGAGCGGGCCGCCTTCCTCGAAAAGAGCTGCGCGGACGACGCCGACTTGCGGAAGGAAATCCAAGAGCTGCTGAATTCCTCCGAGAAGCCGATGGAGTTGCTGCAGGAATCGGTGGTCGAGGCCGCGCAGCAGATGGTCGCAGCGGAGCGGCGGAGAGTGATCGCACCAGGAACTCAGCTCGCGCAGTACACAGTGATCTCCATGCTGGGCGCGGGCGGCATGGGCGAGGTCTATCTGGCGGAGGATACGCGGCTGGGGCGCAAGGTCGCGCTGAAACTTCTGGCGCCGGAACTCACGCTGAATCAGCGCGGATTGCGGCGATTCGAACAGGAAGCGCGCGCGGCATCGGCGCTGAACCACCCCAACATTCTGACCATTTACGAGTTCGGGGAGGCGAACGGGTTGCATTTTATCGCCTCGGAATATGTAGATGGCGTGACGGTTCGGGCAAAGATGGCGGCGGGCGCAATCGATCTGAACATAGCCGTAGAGATCGCCATCCAGATCGCCAGCGCGCTTTCGGCGGCGCACGACGGCGGGATTATTCATCGCGACATCAAGCCCGATAACGTAATCGTGCGAAACGATGGCTTGGTGAAAGTGCTCGATTTTGGAATCGCGAAGCTGGCGGAGCGCCGCCTGGGACAGACCACACGTCGCACTGGATCGACGGTCACATCTTCGATCAGCGAAATCGGGCTGGTGATCGGAACGGCAAAGTATATGTCGCCGGAGCAGGCGCGAGGCGTGGACATCGATGCCCGCAGCGACATTTTCAGCCTGGGATCGGTGATGTACGAGATGGTGACGGGTCGGTGCGCGTTCAGCGGAGCCACCACCAGCGATGTGATTGCGGAAATCTTAAAAGTGGAACCGCCGCCGCCGATCGAGTTCGCTCCCGAAACGCCGGTCGAAATCGAGAGGATCATCGAGAAAGCGCTGCGAAAAGACCGGCTCACGCGGTATCAATCGGTGCGCGATTTACTGATTGATTTGCAGGATTACAAAAAGAACGCGGAATTCGAAGCCAAGCTGGCGGGCCAGGCAGGCATTGCGCGGGTGAAATCCGACTCAGGGCGGAAAACCCCGCCGCGAGGAATTGCCGTTGCCGCACCGCCGGATCGCATGTCCCCGGCCAAAAAGTGGATGCTTGCCGCGGTGGTGGCTGCCCTGATTGCAGTGCTGGGCGCGCTTACTTATTTGAATTCTAGGAAGTCGTCCGCTGTTCCAACCGCTGCTCCGACCGGCACGCACCCGCGCAGCCTCGCCGTCCTTCCCTTCCGCAATCTCAGGGAGGATCCCGAAACCGACTTTCTTGGATTCTCGTTGGCGGACGAAATCATCACCAAGCTCAGTTACCTAAACGCACTCACGGTTCGTCCCTCTTCTTCGATCGACAAATATCGCAACACGACCATCGATCCGCAGAAAGTCGCCGCCGATCTGAACGTCGACACTTTGCTCACTGGCAGCTTCCTCAAAGACGGCGACGTTCTGCGAATTACCACTCAACTTATCGATGTCAAGCCGGACAAAATCTTGTGGCGCGATTCCATTGACGTGAAGTACGACAAGTTATTAACCGTTCAGGATCGCGTGGCTCAGAACATCATCCAGGGTCTGGAACTGAATCTTTCTCCGACTGAAGTCGCCAACCTGAAGCCCGAGAAGCCGATCAACGCGCAGGCCTACGAATATTATTTGCGGGGAATCGATCTCTACTCTCAGAACAAATTTGCCGAAGCCATCGATGTTCTGCAGAAGGCCACAGCCATTGAACCAAACTACGCGCCCGCCTGGGCGCATCTGGGCCGGGCCTACACCACCAAAGCGTCGCTTCACTTCGGCGGGCAGGAGGACTACGAAAAAGCCGAAACCTACTACCAGAAGGCGCTCTCGCTGAATCCGGCGCTGGTGGAACCGCGAATCTACATGGCGAATTTATTCACCGATACCGGGCGAGTGGAACAGGCTGTTCCCTTGCTGCGCTCGGTTTTGCAGGACAGCCCGAACAACTCCGAGGCGCATTGGGAACTCGGCTACGCTTACCGCTTTGGCGGCATGTTGCAGGAATCCGTTGCTGAATCCGAAAAGGCGCGCCAGAACAATCCGCAGGTAAAAATTAACAGTGCCACCATGAACGCTTATCTTTACCTCGGAGAATATGAGAAATTCCTGCAAAGTTTGCCGGTCAACGATTTTGCCTACATCATCTTTTATCGCGGCTTCGCCGAATATCACCTGCACGATCTGCAACAGGCCGCCGAATATTTTGATCGCGCTTATGCCATCGATCCGACCATGCTGCCCGCCACGGTTGGCAAAGCGCTGAGCGATTCGATCAAGCACGACAATGCGGCCGGCCTTAAGCTTTTGCAGCAGACCGAAAACAAGATCGAAGAACGCGGCGTAAGCGACGCCGAAGGTCTTTACAAAGTAGCGCAAGTCTACGCCGTACTCGGCGATAAGAGTGCCGCGCTGCACATGCTGCGGCACAGCATTGGAGGCGGATTTTTTTGTTATCCCTACTTCGAGCGCGATCCGCTGCTGCAGAGCCTGCGCGATCAGCCGGATTTCCAGGAGCTCATGAAGCAAGCTCTGAAGCGCCACGAACAATTCAAGGCCACGTTCTTCGGGCAGTGACCTCCCAAGGTTCTGTGACCATCATTAATTTGACGGCCGCCCTTGATGCAGCTCGCGATGCAGCCAGGCCTTGGCTAGCGTCAACTCGCGGTGCACGGTGGCCGGTGAAATCTTCAGAGCCGCAGCGGTTTCGTCGTAGGTGAGCCCGCCGAAGCAGAGCAATTCAATGATTTCGCTCTTGCGCTGATCGAGGGCCGCCAACCGCTGCAGAGCCATGTCGAGTTCCATGATTCCGCCGCGGGTTTGCGGGCCAATCAGAACGGCTTCGTCGAGTTCGATGACTTCTGCGCCTCCGCCCCGTTTCTGGCGCTGGTTGGCCTTGGCGTGATCGACTAGGATTCGGCGCAGAAGACGCGCGGCCACCGCGAAGAAATGCACGCGGTCTTCGAAGGCGATATCGGCATCGACCAGGCGAAGATAGGCTTCATGCACCAGTGCGGTCGCGCGTAAAGTGTGGTCGGGACGTTCCGAGCGCATGCTGATGGCCGCGAGTTTGTGGAGCTGCTGGTAAACCACGGGCATCAGCTCGTCGAGGGCCTGCTTGTTGCCACCGCCCCATTCCTTCAGCAGGCGGGTAATCAGCTGACGATCCTGCGGAGTCTCTGCCACGCGCGCTCCCCGTAGAGCGGGACTTAGATTCTCTGGGGACCCAGGAGAATTCAAGGCGACGACGTCTGTAAATTGGCTTGAATTATAACTCCAACCGGTCGTGATCATGAGCAGCCTCCATTAACAACAGATTAATTTCTTTAAGAATGATGTGAGAGTCGCGCCCCGGACTCTGATTCAGAGGTCCGGGGCGCGTTCACCGCGGTCTACGCGACGATCGAGTTATTCAGCAGGAACTCCAATGAACCCGGTGTTGACCGTGCTGGAAAAGTTCATGAATCCCACGATCAGGAAGTCATCGTCGATACCATTCACAATCGTTACTCCCACACCGCTGGGGTCATCGATCTGGATCCAGTCGCCGAGGAAGTAGAGGAAGCCATGCGTCGCACCCTCTGTGTCGGTAAAGGAGCCGACGATTCCGTTGTAGTTGTTGATTCCTAGAGCCTGCGTGGAAGTGCTGCCCGGGAAGTTGAGGACGGTGTACTTGGTGCCGTTCAGCTCCCAGCCGTGGCTTACTCCCGAGCTATCGAGAAAAAACCCGACGATCACGCCGCTGTTGTTGATGCCTGTCGCCTGCGCGCTGAGTGTGTGCGGCAGCGTCAGGGATTCAAAGACTTCTCCCGACGCCTCGTAAATATAAGGATGGAAGTTTCCGACCCCATCCATATAGTAACCCGCAGCCGCGTTGTTGTCGTTAACGCCGAGAAGCTGGTTAAAGGTTGTGCCGGGAAAGTCGACGTTGGTCCAGGTGCTCGAGTTGTGCAGAAAACCGTGTGTGATATTGCCCTTGTCGATGTAGAAACCGCAAGTCTCGGTGTTCGAGTCGTTGTTGATTCCGATCACCTGCGTTTGCACCGAGCCGGGATAGTTTTCCGGCGCGAAGTCGGAGGGATAGAAGAAAGTGAAACCTTTATTTACGGTCGCACCGTGGTAGCCGGCGATCACCGCGTCGTTATTGATCCCAAGCAACTGAACGAAAGTGTCGCGGGGATAGAGGATGTTCAAGAAGTTGAAGATGGAGGGTGGCGCCGACGGTGGCTGTGCAGAACGATTCTGTAGCTGGGCGAGCAGATCTGCTCGCTGGGCGGCAAACAGAGAAGAACACACCAGCAGGACTGCGGCCAGGGCGAATGCGATGCGTTTCATAGTGCTTCTCCTTTAAAGGTGAATTCGGCCTTTTGGTTCGAGTGCGAGCCCCCTCGGAATGGCATCGCATGTCGCCGAACGGCGGGTGCTGCTAACTGCCACTGTCCGGTTTCTCGCGCTCACTGATATAAGCGACGTTCGGGGTGGAATTCCCTCATCGAGAGAGATTTTTTTTGCGCAGGCCCACTTTTTCAACAGGTGATGATTCAGAGGGCGATCTTGCGAAGTTACTGTCACGCGTGCTCCCCTGTAGAGTGGACTTGCAACGAAAGGTGGTGGAGACCCGGGGAAATCCGAACAAGCTAGCCGGAAAATTGAGCCAGATTCTAACCCAGCAGGGAGAAACTCACCATCGTTCGTTGGACTAACCCTTTTGGAGAGAGAACTTTGGCACGGGCGAAAAACGAACGGCCTCCGGCCGAAATAGTATTTTTTTGCCGCCTGATTCCTCGAAGGTGGAGAACAACAACGGTCTCTGTGAACGCCAGGTTAAAAAGAACCGTGCCCCGGACTCTGGTTAGAGTTCCGGGGCGCGTTCCCGCGGACTACGCGACGATCGAATTAGTCTTCCGGCGTGCCAACGAAGCCGGTGTTGACCGTCGAGGAGATCGTAATGAATCCGACGATCACTCCGTTATCGTTGATGCCATTCACGAGCGTGATGCCGATGCCGCTGGGATCATCAATCGATGTCCACTTTCCGCTGGCGTAGAGGAAGCCATGCATTGCCCCCGCAGCGTCGGTGTAAGATCCAACGATTTCGCCGTTGTTGTTGATTCCCAGAGCCTGCGTCGAGGTGCTCTTGGGATAGTTCAGCGCGGTGTAGGTTCCGCCAGCCAGTTCCCAGCCATGGCTCACATTGCTAGCATCGAGGTAAAAGCCCACGATGGTCTGCGAGTTGTTGATGCCGGTCGCCTGCGCGCTGCTGGTCCCGGGAAGAAAAATCTCGGAGAACACGCCGCCAGTTTTCGCGTAAACATAAGGATGGAAGTTGCCAGCCGCATCCTGATAGTAGCCGGCAGCCTGGCCGATGTCGTTGAGTCCGAGAATCTGGTTGAAAGTGGTGCCGGGGAAATCGACCGTCGTCCACTTGCCGGTGCAGTGCAGAAAGCCATGCGTGACGTTGGCTTCGTCGACATAGAAGCCGCCAGTGGCCACGTTCGTGTTGTTGTTAATCCCGATCACCTGCGTCATCGTAGACTGGGGAAAATTCTCAGCCGTGAAGGTGCTGGGCAAGGTGAACGTGAAGCCTTTATTCACGCTGGCCCCGTGATAACCGGCGATCAGTTCGTTGTCGTTGACGCCGAGCAATTGAACGAATGTGTCCTTCGGATACGTCACGTCCTGGAAGTTATAAGTTGTGTGCTGGAGGGTTGCTGCTGGGCGAAAAGCGTGGAACATGCCAACAGGGCTGCGGTAAGGGCGAATGCGATGCGTTTCACGGTAATCTCCTGTGCAATATTTTTTGATTTGGAGTGGGAGACCCCCTCAGACTGGCATCGCATGTCGCCAAAGGGCGTGTGTTGCAATTGGCCACCGTCCGGATTCTCCCGCTCACACTGGTAAAGGCGACATTTGCGGCGGGATTCCCTCACGGGAGAAATTGTTTTGGCGAAATTTGCGTGAGAGAGAACTTGCATGCACGTCAAGAGTGAGACATCTTCCGCAGAAGTGGCGAAGCTCGCGCTGCGCTTTGTCTTGATCGTCGGCATCGTCAACTTCTTTGCCGACATGACCTATGAAGGCGGCCGCGGCATCGTTGGGCCATTCCTCGGCTCGCTCGGTGCAAGCGCCACGATTGTAGGCTTCGTTGCGGGTTTTGGCGAGATGGTTGGCTACGGCCTGCGATCGGTTTCCGGATTCTTTGCTGATCGAACTCATAAATATTGGACGATTACGTTTATCGGTTACGCCGTCAACATGCTGGCAGTTCCCGCGTTGGCTTTAGCAGGAAATTGGCCGATGGCGGCGGCCTTGCTTGTAGCCGAGCGCACCGGGCGCGCGATTCGCAAGCCCGCGGTCGAGTCCATGCTGTCGCACGCCGGGCAATCGATTGGCCACGGTTGGGTGTTCGGACTGAATGAAGCGTTGGACCAGACCGGAGCCACGCTCGGTCCGCTGATTACGGCCTGGGTGCTGTACAAGCGGGAGGGCTATCATCACGCATTTGGAGTATTGCTGATTTCGGCGCTGCTGTGCATCGCCGTGCTGTTCGTCGCACGGTTTCTTTATCGGCGTCCGCATGAATTGGAAGCGGAACTACCCCAGAAGGCGCAGAGCAAAACTTTTCCGAAAAGTTATTGGTTTTATCTTGCCGCAGGAGCGCTCATCGCCGCTGGCTTTGCAGATTTCTCGCTCATAGCATTTCACTTCCAGAAGAGCGCGACTGTCTCGCAGGATATGATTCCAGTGTTCTACGCGGTCGCGATGGTCACAGGCGCGGTTGCCGCGCCGGTGCTGGGAAAACTTTTGGATAAAGTCGGTCTGCCGATCCTTCTGATCGCGTTCGGAGTGCCTGCCTTTTTCGCGCCGTTGATTTTTCTCAGAACATCGGGATTCGAACTTGTAGGAATGATCCTCTGGGGCATGGGCATGGGAGCCCAGGATTCCTGCCTGAAGGCAACCTTAGCGAACATTATTCCTTCTGAAAAGCGCGGCACCGGGTTTGGCGTATTCGACACAGGGTTCGGAGTGGCGTGGTTTGCAGGTAGCGCGATCATGGGGCTGTTGTATGACAAGTCGATTCCGGCTCTGGTCATTTTCTCCGTGACTTTGCAATTGCTCGCCTTGCCCGTGTTAGGCATCGCTCACAAAAAAGAAACGAATCTCACGAATTTTAATCAGTAGAGTCATGGACAAATCACGTTGGAGGTCATCATGAGTACGAAAATGTCGGCAAACTTGGCAGGAGAAGTTTCGCTTGGAGGGAAAATCTCGGTTCATCGTTTGGGATATGGAGCGATGCGCCTTACGGGAAGAGGCATCTGGGGGCCTCCCGCCGATCGCGCCGGAGCGCTCGCGGTATTGCGGCGGGCAGTCGAGCTCGGAGTAAATTTTATTGATACAGCCGATTCGTATGGGCCGCATGTCAGCGAAGAGTTGATTGCCGAAGCATTGTCTCCTTATCCGAATGGGCTCGCGATCGCAACCAAGGGCGGATGGAATCGTCCCGGGCCCGATCAGTGGACGCACAATGCGTCTCCTGAGCATCTTCGCAAAGCGATCGAAGGCAGCCTGAAGCGGCTCCGCCTGGACCGGATTCACCTTTATCAGTTGCATATGCCCGACCCAGCGGTCTCTTTCGAAGCGTCGGTCGAGACCTTGGCTGAGTTGCAAAGCGAGGGCAAAATTTTTTTGATCGGGTTGTCGAACGTTACCCAGGAGCATATCGAGCGCGCGCGCAAGATCGCGCCAATTGTTTCCGTTCAGAACCGCTACAGCTTTGCCGATCGCGAGTGGGATTATGTGGTGGATTATTGCGAGCGCAACAAAATCGCGTTCATTCCCTGGTTCCCGCTGGGGGCAGGCAAGGCGGCAGGAGAAACCGTGGATCGTGTCGCAAAAAAGAAAAAGGTTTCCCCCATGCAGGTTGCGCTGGCGTGGCTGCTGCAGCGCTCGCCCATCATGCTGCCGATTCCGGGAACTTCATCGCTGCAACATCTCGAGGAGAACATCGCGGCGGCTGGGGTGCGACTAACGGACGAGGAGTACGACGAGATTTCCGGAGTACCCAGCCTGCTAGCCTCGCACAGAGGAGCGTGACAACTCTGACCGGCAACTCTAAGCCGTCATTCCTCAGCTATGCTTGCACGCGCTCGCCGACGACGGACCGCACTGCAGCGACGATCTTCTCTTCGTTGGGAAGCAGATAGCTCTCGAGTCGTTCGCTGTAGGGAACGGGAGCGTCGAGCGCAGTCACCAACACGACCGGAGCGTGCAAATGTTCGAAGCCTCTTTCGGCCACTTCGGCAGCGATGATCGCTGCTGCGGAAGAATGCCGCGGCGCCTGATCGACTAAAACAAGCCTTCCCGTCTTCTTGACCGAATTGATAATCGTTGCCACATCGAGAGGCGCCAGCGTTCGCGGATCGATCACTTCCGCGCTGATGCCTTCACGATCGAGCTCTTCGGCGGCAGCGAGAGATTTCTTGACCATCCATCCGGTAGCCACGATGGTTACGTCGCTGCCCGCACGTTTGATATCGGCCACGCCAAACGGGACGAGATATTCGCCTTCCGGAACATCGCCGGTGTCGAGCGTCAACATGTAGTGGTGCAGATACACAACCGGGTTATCGTCGCGAATCGCCGATGCCATCAGTCCTTTCGCATCGGCGGGTGTAGAAGGCAACGCGACCTTCAGGCCGGGAATACCCATCATGGTGTGATAAATACAATTCGAGTGTTGGCCGCCCCAGCCTGCCGCGAATCCATAGCCAGCCTTCAGCACCAGCGGAACTTTAACCTGCCCTCCCGACATGTACCGCAGCCGGGGAGCTTCATTCAGCACCTGATCCATCGCCACCAGCATGAACTCGCTCATCCAAAGCTCGACAATCGGACGCAGACCGGTGAGCGCCGCGCCCACAGCCACGCCGATTTCGGCGGTTTCAGAAATGGGCGCGATGCGGACACGGTTTCTGCCAAACATTTTCAGCATGGGATCGCGCTCGGTCATCGCCATGTTCTGGCCGTAGAAGACTACATCCGCATCGCGCTGCATTTCTTCGATGATGGCGGTTGCAATCGCTTCTCCGTACATCATTTCTTTCGTCATAGGTCCCTCCTATGCGTAGACGTAGTTGGTGGCTTCCTCGGGATCGGGTAGCGGACTGGCAAGAGCGAACTGAACAGCGGCGTCCATTTCAATCTGGGCTCGATCATCGATCTTCCGAAGTTCGGCTTCGGTGAGAATTTTCTGGTTCAGCAAGTGTGCGCGGAATCGGGGAATCGGGTCTTGATCTCTCGCGGCCATATATTCCGCCTTGTTGCCATAGACGCCGATGGCTTCGTGTTCGGGGAACTGCGTTGGAACCGGGGGCACAGTGATCGCATTCCCATGCGCGCTGAGGCGGTAGAACTTTGACTCGATCAGAGTCGGGCCGAGACCGGATCGAGCCCGCTCCGCAGCCTTGGCAACCACTTCGTAAACCGCCAGTGGATCGGTGCCATCCACAGTCACGCCCGGAATACTGAAAGCGGCGGCTTTCTTCGAAAGCGGATCTCCCGCTTGCGCATTCGCGTCTTCCAGGCTGACATGCGTGTAGGCTTGATACTCGTTGTTCTCGAGGATGAACACCACCGGCAGTTTCCACAGCGCCGCCAGATTGAGCGTTTCGAAAAATGCTCCCTGTTTGCTGGCGCCATCGCCGAAGAAGCTGTAGACAATCTGGCCTGTGTTTTTAACTTGTGCGGTCAGCGCAGCGCCAGCGGCATGAGCGATGCCTTGGCCAACCATGCCGGAAGTGCCGGGAAAATAACGCTCGGGATCGGCGAGATGCATGGAGCCACCAAAGCCTTTGCAGACGCCATCTTTGCGGCCATAGAGTTCGGCGAACATCTTGTTAGGCGGCGTGCCCAACACCAGCGGTTGCGCATGACAACGGTATGTGGGCATAGCGTAGTCGGTGGGATTGCGCGTGGCCAGCGCGCCCACGATGGAAGCCTCCGCGCCATCGGCAAGATGCGTGTGGCCGCGCATGGCTCCGGGATGTTCGAGGAAGGTGCGCTTCACCCGCTCCTCAAACTCGCGGATGCGCCGCATCTGCGTGTAGATCCAGGTCAGTTTTTCTTTTCCGAGCAGGTTGGCGTCAGGCATGTCCTCACTCCTTTTGAACCACGACAGATTCTGAGGAAACGGAATCGCCCGGCTGGCCGATGTGACATAGCGGGCCGCCCACCGGCACCAGCGCACTTTCGCGCGCTAGAATTTTCAGCAGCGTTCCAGCGATCGGCGATTCCAACTCGTAGCTCACTTTTTCGGTTTCCAGCTCCACTACCGGTTCACCCACCTGCACCGGTTCTCCTTCGGACTTCAACCAGCGGAGCACGCTTGCCTTCGTGGTGGGAATGCCTCCCGTTTTCGGAACTTTGAGTGTGGTAAGAATGGCAATGCTCCCGGTCCACTGTTCGATTCCATCAATGTACTGCGCGATCGCTGTTCGCCCAAAATCTTTTGCGCATAGCTTTGCGGTCGAATTTTCCCGCCGGAGTCTTTGGAATCTCCGCCACGAACTCCACCGATTTCGGCGCTTTCACTCCGCCCAGCTTCCCTTTGCACTGAACGATAACCTCATCTTCCGTGAGCGATTCGCCGCCCTTCAGCACAACCAACGCCTTTACTGCCTCTCCCCATTTCTCATCGGGGACACCGATAACCGCGCATTCCTGCACCTGCGCCAGCGACATCACACCAGCCTCGACTTCCGTGCAGAAGACGTTGAAGCCGCCGGTGATTATCATGTCTTTCTTGCGATCGACGATATAAACGTATCCATCGTTGTCGATATATCCGACATCGCCCGTGTGATGCCAACCGTGCGCGCGAAGTTCTGCCGTGGCTTGCGGCAGGTTGTGGTAGCCCGCCGTCACCAGCGTACCGCGCACTACGATTTCTCCCGGCTCGTGTGCAGGAAGAATGCGCCCGGCGTCATCCATGGTCGCCACGCGAACGGCGGACGTTGGCCTCCCGCAACTGCGCAGGCGTTCGGGGTGATCTCCCGCCGCAGCAGCTGCCGCCGTGCGCGCGTCCAGGAAGGTAATCAGCATCGGCGCTTCCGTTTGTCCGTAAGACTGGCACATGCAAGGCCCGAAGATTTCGATGCCCTTCTTGAACTTATCCGGAGATACCGGCGATCCCGCCAACAGAAAAACGCGCAGGCTGGAATGATCGTATTTGTCCACATCGGGGTGCACCAACAATCCGTAAAAAGCGGTGGGCGGAAGAAAAAGATGCGTGACGCGATACTGTTCGATCGCCTGCAACACCTGCAGCGCGTCGAACCCGGGCAGGATCACATTTTTCCCGCCGATCCCAAACATCGTAAACGCCACCACGCCGGCGGCGTGCGAAAGCGGCGCGGTGCACAGGCAGACAGGATCGTTCGTGTCTCCGCGCCAGTAGTGGATTGCCATTTCCGCCATCGTGCCCCACGCCAGATTTGTGACCCGCACACCGCGCGCGGGCCCGGTGGTGCCGCCTGTTGGAACGAGACCCATGATCTGCTCCAGATTCCCGTGCGCATCATTGCCGTCGGAATCGGTTTGGGCCAGATCGGGGGCTGAGTTGGCAGTTTCCACGAAATCTGCCAGCGAAGGATTTCTGCCGTCAACTTGATCGATGCAGACCAGATGCTTGAGAGTCGGAACTCTTCTGCGAATTTCTTCGACTTGTTCGCGGAAGCGGCTGTGGTAGAAGAGCCAGGCTGTCTCCGAATAATTCAGAAATTCTACATTCGCGTCGGCGGCGGTGCGGAAGTTGATCGGCACCCACGCGGCTCCGGCTCGCAGCAGTCCCAACATGCAGAACAACACCGCCGGGTGATTGTGCGAAAAGATTGCTGCGCGGTCTTCACTTTGCACACCATTCGTGAGCATCGCTCGGGCGATGCGTTCGCTGAAGGCGCGGGTTTCCGCGTAGGTATAGCGAGTGTTCCCCTCCTGAATCACAATCCTGTCGGGATAAAGTTCCGCGCTCTTGTCGAAATAGTCGATGGCTCGCATGATTTCGTAAGACGACGGGGCGCACCTTCCAGAGAAAATACAACGGCTGCCACGATCAGGCGGACAGCTTTGCTTTGGAAAGGCCATGCGATTCCAAAACTCCGAGAAGTTCGCGATGACCGAAAGCTTCCGGCGCGGAGGCGAAGCCCACTTTCCGCGGCGCGCCGTACACCAGATTATGCGCTGCGAAGGCCTGGATCAGCGCGGTCTGGCGATAGCAGCAGGTGCCCAACACCACGCACTGCACCGCATCTGTATTTCCGCGCCCAACAATTACATCGATCGTGCGATGCTCACGCGGGTTTTCGCGCGGCGGCGTCGCGCCCTGCACCACGCTCGCCATCTCGGCGAGCTTGCGCTGTTGCTCGGCCGCTGGCAGCGGACGAATCTGCTCCTCAAACATTTTTTCCGTGGCCGCCACGCCCTCCATGATCTGGCGATCGAGTAATCCGCCGAAGGATTTTACATTCGCGACCTGCGGATGATTTTTGTACCACACCGGATGTGGAAACCCTCCCCACGCGAGCGCAAGTTGCGTCTGGATACTGCCGGGAATCACCACGTCATAGCGCGTGGCGCGCGGCCAGGGCTTGTAGGCGTTCTGCTCGAGATAATACGCATCGGTTTGAATGACGGCAAAAATCGTCTGGGTCGAGCCGAAAGTTGGATTGCCCTTGAACATGGTGAGAACTTCAAAGGTATCGACGCTGCGCTTGTTTTCGAGGCAGAGGCGGATGGCAGCATCGCTCACCGAGGACATGAACGCCGTGGCGGGCGCGGCGAGCAAATTGCGCTCAGCAAACTTGCGTCCCCACTTTTCTGAAACCTCGCGCAGCCAGGCTTGTTCGCCGCCAATATCGAGATAATGGCAGCCCGCATTCAACGCAGCCTCGATCACCGTTGGACCGTTGTAAATGAAAGGTCCCGCCGTGTTGCAAACTACTTTCGCCCCGGAAAACAGCCGCGTGAGTTCTTCCAGCGAGCCCTTGGTTTCGACGATCTCGTACTTCGCGCTCTCGATACCGGGGACGTGATTCATCACGTCTTCCAGCCGTGCGCGGCTGCGGCCGGCGGCGATGAAGGGTACGTTGTACTCGCGCAGAAATTCCGCGATCAGACGGCCGGAAAAACCGTTGGCCCCATAGATCACCACCGGCTTCTTATCGTTCATTTGTGTCCTCGTGCTCCAGAGATCAGTTTCCCCTTGATACTCGATGAATATCCCTTCCGCGCGGCGGCGAAATCGGGTATCCTTTCGGCACCGAGGGGTTATTCTAGGCAAAAGTAACTTTTTGACTAGTAGGCACGTTTCAGTAACCTGATATCTGGGGACCACCTTATGGATCACATCAACTGTCCGGTGAAGTTAACTGCGTCGATCATTGGCGGAAAGTGGAAGCCGTCATTGCTGTTCCATCTCGAAGGCCACACTCGCCGTTTTTGCCAGCTGCAAAGGCTGATTCCCGGCCTGACCAAAAAGATGCTCACGCAGCATCTCCGGGAACTGGAGCGCGATGGGATTATCCACCGGAAAGTTTATGCCGAGGTGCCGCCGCGCGTGGAGTATTCGCTTACGCGGCACGGAGAGAGCCTGAAGCCAATTTTGAAGTTGATGTCGGCGTGGGGCACCCGCCACCGGGCGCGTTACGGAGTACCAGCGGCGCGCGCGCCTAAGCATGAGATCAGTCCCCAAGCGGTGGAGACGGCCGCACCTGCGGTGCAGGTGAATACGGCACTGCCGCGCCTGGTTGGTCCGCAGCAGGGGCAAGAGGTCAAGCCGGCGATATGAGTTCCGGTTCCAAGGCTTTGCTTTCGCGCTACGACGATGTTTTTCTGCTCGATGGCGTGCGCACGCCTTTCATCGAGTACAACACCGCCTTGGGCCTGGTGTCGCCCACAGATCTTGGCATCAAAGCGGCTCGCGAAATTTTTCGACGAACCGCGGTATCGCCCGCCGACGTTGACGTAGTGGTGGCGGGAAATATGGCCCAGGCTTCGTTCGATGCCTACGTGTTGCCGCGCCACATTGGACTCTACTCAGGCGTTCCCATCGAAGTGCCGGCCCATCTTGTGCAGCGCGTGTGCGGGACGGGCATCGAAGCGATTCTGCAGGCCGCCGACAATATCAAACTCAAGAAAGCGAATCTTGCGCTTGTTGCCGGTGCCGAATCGATGTCGCGGAATCCGATTGCGGCATACACACATCGCGGCGGCTTCCGCATGGGGCAAGTAGAGTTCAAGGATTTTCTGTGGGAAGCGCTCCTCGATCCCTGTCCGAACGAGACCATGGGAGGCACAGCGGAAAATCTCGCAAAGAAATATTCGATTACGCGCCAGGAAGTGGACCAGTTCGCGGCCGAAAGTTTCACCCATGCCATTGCAGCGCAAAAGGCCTGTTTCCTCAGTGGGGAAATCGCTCCGGTCGCGAATGAAGTCTTCGAGCTTACGGGCTACGCATCGCGGGAAATCAGGCTGCCGCGTGAGATTGACAGCCTGACGCAGGACACCCACATTCGGCCGTCGCCTCTGGAGGTTCTTGCCAAGCTGAAACCGGCATTCGGTGGCGTTCAGACCGGCGGCAACAGTTCCGGCATCGTGGATGGCGCCGCCGCAGCATTGGTCGCCTCGAAGGATTTTTTGAAGCAGCACAACAGAGATGTTTTGGCGAAAGTGGTCGCCGGAGCGGTGGTTGGCGTTCCTCCGGAGATCATGGGTATCGCCCCGGTTCCTGCGATTCAAGCACTATTGGAGTTGAGCGCCGTAAGCCTGGACCAGATTGATCGCTTCGAAATCAACGAGGCTTTCGGCGCGCAGGTTTTGGCGTGCCAGCGTGAGCTTGGCATCGATCGAAACAAGCTGAATGTGAACGGAGGCGCAATTGCCATCGGGCATCCCCTGGCGGCCACCGGGATTCGTCTGGCCGTAACCGTATCGCGAGAGTTGAAACGTTCCGGGCTCCGCTACGGTATCGCCTCCGCTTGCATCGGCGGCGGACAGGGAATTGCCCTGCTGGTGGAAAACACCATAGCGGGCTGACCCGTTCATTAGGCCGGAATAATTCCTTGGTACCAGAGCCACGATTTCTCCCATAGTTCCCGCTACGGGCATTGTTGCGCAACTTATCCGCCCATCTGTTCTAAGGCTCGTTGGCCCTTGGCCGATATATACCTGAAGTCCTCTCGCCAAAACCTGCGTTGTCAGACGAACACGCTGGCGAGCCGGAATCATGCCGCCACAAGAGAACATTGACGCGCTTCATCGGGCATGGGCCCGGCTCAAGGTGAGAGACCTGGAGGGATATCTTTCGCTGTACAGCAGCACCGTCATCCATCACGGATATTCCAGCCGAATTCGCCCAGGAGTAGCTGGCCTGAGGGAGCACTATACGCAGCTTCTGAAAGGGTTTCCCGATCTGCGGATTGAGATTGAGGACATCATCGCCAATGGCGAGAAAGTCGCTCACCGCTTCACTTTCTACGGTACACATCGGGGAGAGTTCGTAGGCGTCCCGCCCACAGGACGTACAATTTCCGCCTCCGGAATACAGATCAATCTTTTCTCCGCGCGGGAAGTGTGTTGAAGTGTGGTCGGTCCACGACAGCTATCGCTTCCTCCGCCAGATCGAAGCAGTATCTCGCATTCGTGATCTCCGAACCCGACCACGCCCACAAAATCCTCGGCCACTGCCGGTCGTTGAACGGAGCCTACTTCTCAGGCAAGGCTTTTTCCGAGCGCATGCTCTGGTGCGCGCGAAAAATCAGATAAGCGCGAATATCTTCCGCATCCTGTTGCGACACGTCCTTGCCGAACGAGATCATGCCGCCAGCCTTATAAGACCCGCCCCGAACGATTCGCAGAAACAATTCATCGTCCGCCAGAGCACTCGAGTAACGAAGATCTGGCACCAGCCCACCGCTCACCGCCACATCCCCGTGGCACGCAGAGCAGAAATGCTGGAAGACTGCTTCGCCGTGGTGGACTTGTGCCGCACTTGCCGTGGCGGGTGGCGGGTTCAAAACTGGCTCATCCGGTGGAGGCAGAGGGGGAAGAGTTACTTTCCCATCGAGCTTGAACGCCAGCATGCGGCTGATGTTGCTCACGCGACCGGACTTGAACGAGACTTCGCCCGCGGCCATGGGAAAAACCCCGCCCCATCCCGCAAGCACTGCAATGTACTGTTCGCCATTCACGGTATAAGTGACAGGGCCCGCCATTACGCCGGTTTGCGCATCAAAAGACCAAACTTTTTCCCCATCATCGGCGCGGTAGGCTTCGAACCGTCCTGCCGCCGTTCCCTCGAAAACAAGATTTCCTGCCGTCGCCAGTGTCCCGCCATTCCACGGGCCCTCCCGCTCGATTCCCCAAGCCTCTTTCTGCTCCAGCGGATTCCACGCCACCAGCCTGCCTTTGACCGTATCGAGAATCGCTTTCTTAATTTTGGGATCCTGCGGCAAGCCTGCAGCGACCATATCCACGCCTAAATTCATCGCCGAATCTGTAAACTCGAATTTCTCCGCCGATTTGTAATTGAATCCGCTTTGATTGACGGGAATATAGGTAAGTCCGGTCAGAGGACTGTAAGACATCGGTTGCCAGCTATGCGCGCCAATGGGGCCGGGAACCACAGGCGGAGCATCGGTCTCCGAGTAACGCGCCTTTGCATTTTCCATAGGCTGCCCGGTTTTCAAATCCACGCCGGTGGCCCAGTTGATAAAGGTGAACGGCTTCGCCGAGATCAGCGCTCCATTCTCGCGGTCGATTACATAAAAAATGCCATCCTTGGGAGCGTGCAAAAGAACTTTCCGCTCCCGCCCATCGATAGGAAGATCGGCGAGAATCATCTGCTCATCCGCATCGTAGTCCCAATCGTCGCCGACGCTCTCCTGATAGTGCCAGACATATTGTCCCGTGTCCGGTTTGAGCGCCACGATCGAGCAAGTGAAAAGATTCGCGCCGCCTTTCGGACTGCGAAACTTCTCGTTCCACGGCCCGCCATTACCCACGCCGATATATAAAAGATCGAATTCGGGATCGTAGACGATCGCGTCCCAAACCGTCCCCCGCCGCCATTCCTCCACCAGTCGCCGCTCCAGGTTTTTGCGGCCTCCGCCAGAATGGGCTGCTCGAATGGTTTCGAAGGATCGCCGGGCACGGTGTAGAAGCGCCACACCAGCTTGCCAGTCTCCGCGTCATAAGCAGAAACGTAACCGCGCACGCCGAACTCCGATCCTCCATTGCCAATAATGACTTTGCCCTTAACGATGCGCGGCGCGCCGGTGATCGAATATCGCCAGCGAGGATCGATCGTGAGTTGTTGCCAGACTGGTTTCCCGGTTGCGGCATCGAGCGCGATCAGCCGGCCATCCAGCGTCCCAACGTAAATCTTTCCATCCCAAATCGCGACGCCGCGATTCACCACGTCGCAACACGCGTTGACGTCCCACTCGGCAGGAACCTTTGGGTCGAACGACCAGATGCGCGCGCCAGTTGCGGCATTCACGGCAAACACTTTGCTCCACGCGGTAGAAAAGTACATCACGCCATCGACAATCAGAGGCGACGCTTCCTGCCCGCGGTCGGTATCGAGATCGATATACCAGGCCAGCCCGAGTCGATTCACAGTCTTGTCATTGATCTCTTTGAGCGGGCTGAAGCGCTGCTCGCTGTACGTGCGTCCATAGGTAAGCCAGTTTTGTGGTTCGGCGTTTGCCTTCACGAGCTGGGCATCGGTAACATTTCCTACGGCTGGTTTCTGCGAGTCTGCCCCGCGCGCGGCGAAAAGTCGTAAGCCCTCTAAAACGAGAAAACCGAAGACCACCACAGCAACTCCCATCCGGGACCATCGCATGTCTCTCCTCGTGTTCCTCGCCTGTTGTGCAGGCTTCGAGTTCATCATTTAAGTATCCATTCAAATTGCGCAATCGTCGTCTGGAAAGCCCGAGTCACCAATTCTTCCAGCGGCAGCGTTCGCAGTTCGGCGGAGAGCACCTCGATTCCCCACGGGCCGTTGTAACCGGCCTTTTGCATGCAGCGCACAAACCCTTTCACATCGAATTCGCCTTCTCCGCAGAAGCGCCTGTGATTGACTGTATCCTCGTGCAAACTCCACGGCGCTTGAAACGTCCCGTCGTTCAACTCGATACTCACCACATATTCCATAGGCACGCGACCCAGTTCTTCATACGCAATCCCGAGCTTTACCAGGTGCCACAAATCGAAAATGATTCCGCCATTCGGCGCTGCAGCCCCCTTCACCATAGCGATCGATTCCTCCAGCGTTTGAATCATAGCGAATGGCATAAGTTCAAAGCCGATTCTGGTGCCGTGCTGCGCGGCCTCATGGCACAGAGTGCCAAACGAATCGATGAGGCGCGGCATAGAGCATTGCTGCTGGAAGAAGTCGCCAACTTTAATGTGTCGCGCCGCCAGCGCCTCGGCGGCTTCAAATAACTTTTGCTTGTGAATGTCCGATGCCTTCTTTCGCTCCCCCTCCAGAAACCAATCCCCCAGGAATTCCAACTCGATGTGTCGAATACCGTTGTCGTCGAGGATTCGCTTCATCTCTCGCAAACTATATTTTTCCAAGACTTTTTCGAGATCGGCGTGCCAGATACCGAAGCCTTTAAACCCGGCCCTGGAAGCCGCTTCCACGCGGTCTTTGAAATCGAAGGGGCTATATTCCCGGTCGGTGTGGGGATGCCCGGCAGAGATGGTCCAGTACGAAGCCAGGAGATCGACGTTGGGTGTCATCGGGAAGATTTATTGACGCCTTGCGAGGCGGCATTGATTGTAAGCAGATGAGGGGCGATTGCAAGTGGAAACCAGGAGGTAACCGGATTTCAGGAACGCTGGCGTTGCAAGTTCGCTCTAGGGCTGGCCTAGTCCTGGTGCTGCCAGTTCTTCATGCTACGACAGTCTCGACCGATCATTTCTCCGCGTCCTCGTCGCTATCCTCGGCCACTAGATCGACCAGATGACCGCGGATCGCGAACGTTTGTTTTGCAATGCCTACGGGTTCGAAGGTAACTCGCACAGGCGCGCGTTCCCAGGCTGGCGCGGGGCATGCAGAATCCGGCGCGGCGTTCTCCGCTTCATTCCATGTTGCGCCTTCGAGCAGCTTCTTCAGCACGGGCTTGCGGCGGCTGATTTGGGCTACGACAGCATAGACTTTTTTGCCGTCTTCGGAAACGCCGCAATAGGCGGCATAGTCCCGATACCAACTGGCGGCAGAATAAAAAGCATCGAACTCCGGCAGGTTGATAGCGGCAACGTGTCCGCTGACGCGATCCACCAGCAACCATCCACCACGCTGCCACTGCCAGCGCGGCGAAGAGTCGCTTTCCTGCGGCAGGCTGTCATTTACGCGAAATGCGCGGCGGACCACAAAAAGGCGATCTGTGACGTCGTGCGTCGGGCCGAGAGTGAATTCTTTGATTCGCGCGTCGACCAGCAGAGGACGCACTCTCAGCGCCACAGGTTTGTCGCCATCGATCGAGTCCGGGAACCACTGCGCGGAAGTCCATTTCCCGAGCGCGACGATATGCGGTTTCGATACCGCCGACGAAGCATTCGCCAGCCCGAGTATCAGCGTGGCCAAGAAAACGAAGCGGGAATAAAAGATCGGCATCAAAGGACGAGACTTAGCAGGAACTAACTCCAAGGACAAGTTCACTTGTCACAAAAATCTTGGCGGGAAGTTTCGAATTGGAAATGTGCCGTCCGGCCGTGCCGGCAGCGATTCGTCGTGGCGAACCAGGTATCCTCTTTAGCATTGCAGTAGAATCAAGAAGATAGAATACTGGCGCTCATGAGTTCCCCTCGTCAGCCGCGTCCTTCCCCGTCTCCTGATCCCCAGGCTACTTCCCAGCAGCAACCGGCCTCTAATTATGGAATGATCGAGATTTTGAAGAAGCGCAAGGCCGCTCGGATCCTGGTGGTCGACGATAATCCGGGGATCGCTTCCCTTATGAGCCAGTTGCTCGCGATGCGAGGTTACGAGGTGGCCGTCGCAGCAAACGCTCAGGAGGCTGAAGCGGAAATCAGCCGCGAGACGCCGGATTTGATCCTTTCCGACGTCCGGATGCCGGGCAAATCAGGCTACGAGTTGTGTCGCGATCTGAAAGAGAACCCGGCGACCCGGCTGATTCCGTTCGTTCTGATTACCGGACTGAGCGATAGCACCGACAAGGTTCGCGGAATCGAAGCCGGGGCCGACGATTTTCTCAACAAGCCTGTGCTGGCCGAGGAATTGACGGCGCGCGTGAAGTCGCTGCTGCGCGTCAAAGAATTTACGGACGAGTTGGAGACGGCGGACTCCGTACTCTGTACTCTGGGTCTGATTGTGGAGAACCGCGATCCTTATACCGAAGGACATTGCGAGCGCCTGGCGTTGAATGCCGAAGAGCTTGGCCGGCACTTGGCGCTGGATGAAGACTCGCTCGTCGCGCTGCGCCGCGGCGGATATCTCCACGACCTGGGCAAAATCGCCGTGCCCGACGAGATTCTGAAAAAGGGCAGCGATTTGACTCCGGAAGAATGGAAGATCATGCGCCAGCACCCGATCACCGGCGAATCGATCTGCAAGCCACTGAAGTCGCTGCGGCTGGTGCTCCCGATTATTCGCCATCACCACGAGCATCCTGATGGCTCGGGCTATCCAGACGCATTGCGGGGGAATGAGATCCCGCTTCTGGCGCGCGTTTTGCAGATTGTTGATGTGTATGATGCCCTGCGTACGGCGCGCCCTTACAAACCTGCGATCGGACACGAACAGTCGGCGCAAACCATGCAGGAAAAAGCGCGGCAGGGGCTTGTGGACGCCGAGTTAGTTCACGAATTCCTCAATATGCTCACCGTACAGCGCCGCGTTGCGTAAGGTGACCTTTGGGTTGCAGTTCTTCTTAGGTCTTCGCCTGCTCCCGACGTACAATGAGAAATTGACCGCCGCGCGGCAACACCGTCGAGGTTAGCGACATCTTAAGCGTTTTCGGCGCTGGAGGATTGCTTGCCCGCAACAGTGTTTGCCCTTGACCCAAGAAACGACCAGGAAATGACCTACAGCATCGTCATCCCCGCTTACAACGAAAGCCAGAGATTGGGGGCTACGTTGGAAAGGGTGTTGGCCTACGTCCGCCAGCAGGGCTGGGATGCGGAAGTGATTGTGGTGAATGACGGCTCGCGCGACAATACTGCGGAAATTGTGAAGCAATTCGCCGGCAGAAATCCCATTGTGCGGCTGATCGAGAATCCGGGGAATCGCGGCAAAGGCTATAGCGTTCGCAACGGAATCTTGAACTCTCGCGGCGATATCGTGGTATTCAGCGACGCCGATTTGTCCTCTCCCATCGAAGAAATGCCCAAACTTCTGCAGGCCTTGAGCGCCGGAGCGGACATCGCGATCGGCTCCCGCTGGCTGCGGGCTGAATTGCAGACGCAGCGCCAGTCGCTGCACCGGCAGTTGTTTGGGAGAGTTTTCAACCTGCTCTTACGTATCACTCTCGGCCTGCAGTTCAAAGACACGCAGTGTGGCTTCAAGGCATTCACTCGCCGCGCTGCGCAAACAATTCTTCCTTTACAGCGCATTGAACGCTGGGGCTTCGATCCTGAGATTCTTTTCCTGGCGCGTCAATTTGGTTTTGGCGTGATGGAAGTTCCAGTGCGCTGGGGGCACAGCGGAGGAACGCGCATCAATCCCGTGCTCGACGGCGCAAAGATGTTTGGGGAGATGCTGCGCGTTCGCTGGTACAGCATCACCGGGAAGTATGATGGCGCGCCCGCGACTGCTTCGCAGCCCGCGGCCAAAGCGCTGCCCGAACGTCCCGCGCCCCGGATTTAAACAAAACTTAAATTCGATCCCGCCTATTTTCTCGCCGAAGTACCGACCGCCTCTACGACTCTGCGGCCCATCTCGTTGGTTGAAATCGGTTGCTGGGCGCCGCGCGTGAGATCTGCCGTTCTGAAACCCCCATCCAGAACGCTTTTCACGCCCTTTTCAATACACTCTGCCTCGCGTTCCAGTTGAAACGAATGACGCAGCAACATGGCTACAGAAAGAATCGCACCTAAGGGATTTGCAATCCCCTTGCCCGCAATGTCAGGCGCGGAGCCGTGCACTGGCTCGTACAAGCCAACTCTCCCACCGATGCTCGCCGAGGCCAGCAAACCTAACGAGCCCACAACACCGCCGGCCTGGTCAGAGAGAATGTCGCCAAACATATTTTCCGTGAGCACAACATCGAAATCTCGAGGCCGCTGTACCAGCACCATGGCGGCCGAATCCACGTACATGTGAGAGAGCGTGACGTCGGCATAGTTTTTTGCGCAGCGACTCACAACCTCCCGCCAAAGCCTGGAACATTCGAGAACGTTGGCCTTATCCACAGAGAGAACTTTGCCCTTGCGCTTCTGCGCCAGCTTGAACGCAATTCGGGCGATGCGCTCGATCGCCGGTTCATCGTAAGTCATCGTGTTCACGGCAACGCGGCCGCCGGCCGCTCCCGAGATTGAGCGCGGCTCTCCAAAGTAAAGCCCTCCGAGCAACTCGCGCACGATCATTATGTCCGTTCCATGAACGATTTCTGCGCGCAAGGGCGAACAATCTTCCAGCGCCGGAAAACAGACAGCGGGACGCAAGTTGGCGTAAGCGCCCAGCTCGCGGCGAAGCCGCAACAGGCCTGCTTCGGGCCGAAGATGATTCGGGTAATGATCGAATGCCGGATTTCCCACCGCTCCCATCAAGACGGCAGAAGAGGCAAGGCACGCCTGCAGCGTGTCTGCCGGTAACGGATTTTCCGCCGTAGCCAGCGCTACGCCTCCGATATTTTCGAGTTGGAGTTGAAGCTGATGCCCGAAGGAGTTGGCAATGGCGTGGAGAACGAGGACCGCCTGTTCTGTAACCTCCGGACCGATACCATCGCCGGGAAGAACCGTAATGTTGAGTAGCATGAGGGAACAGTTTAACGCGGCAGAATGCTTAGCGTGCAAATTGCTCGGGTAGAGAAATCATCAGTTTCAATATGTAGAACCTCGGCGTCATTCCGAAGCCCCGCGTTTTTACAAGCGGGGCGAGGAATCTCCCGCGCAATTCTCCGTAAGTTCGGTCGTGAGCCTAGTGATGCGGGCGCACCTGTTCGAGCGGCACGAGTCCTTTGCCTTCCAGAACACCGTAAAACTGATCGGCTGCGAGATTCTTGACCGTATCGACTGCGCCCGATGGCCAACGCACCTCAAGCGTGTCGATCTTCGTGGCTGTGCCTAAGCCGAAATGTACTCGCACGTCGTCTTGCGAAAGATAACTGCCGCCGCTATGAATCTCGTCGGTTTGCGTCATTCCACCCGCTACGATTTTCAAGCGCGCGCCGATCGCCAATCGATTACTCTTTGTCCCCGCCAGTTCGAAGCTGACCCAGTGCCGGCCTTCAATCCCCTGATTGCGCAGAATCATCGGCGAACCGTCGAGATTTTCCACCACCACATCCATGTTTCCGTCGTTGAACAGATCGCCCACCGCCAGGCCGCGTGAAACCTGGCGTAGTTGAATTGCCGGACCGGCTTCATCGCTGGCATCGCAGAATGTTCCATCGGCTTGATTCATCTGCAGGAGTTTTGGTGAGTGAGATCCCGAATTGCCACTGTCCGGCAAATTATCTGCCTGCGGATAGACGTGGCCTGTCGCCGTGATCAGATCGAGCCAGCCATCGTTATCGAGATCGACGAACGCATCACCCCACTTCACATATGAGAGAGAAGGCAGTCCCACACCCGACTGATAGCCCACATCCTGGAAATCCCACTTGCCGTCGTTTCGATAAAGCGGACTGTAGTCGCCGGCAAAATCGGTTACAAACAACGACGGCCGGCCGGTGTGAAGATAATCTCCAACGGCCACGCCCATGTGCGCCTGCTCCATCCCGTCTTCACTCAACGCCGTGCCCGACTCCAATCCGATGTCGGTGAACTTCCCGTCGCCATTGTTGCGATAGAGATAGTTCGGCGTGGAATCGTTAGCTACAAAAATGTCCGGCCGTCCGGTGTTATTGAAATCGGCCCACAGAACCGTGAGGCCGTAATATCCACTCGGATCATCCACAGCCGCGCGCTTCGAAACATCGGTAAATGTGCCGTCGCCATTGTTGTGAAACAGCGCGTCGCCTTCGCCCTTCAACCCCCGCGGGCCGCACTGCACGTCCAGTCCCTTGAACTTACAGGTTCCGGCGCCGCCGAACGGAGGCGGATGATCGAGATCAAAATTCACGTAATTCGCCACCATGAGGTCGACGAATCCGTCGCCGTCGTAATCTCCAAAAGCGGCGCCCGTCGACCATCTCCCGTCGGCAACTCCGGCTTTCGCGGTCACGTCGGTGAAGGTGCCATCCCCGTTGTTGCGGTAGAGAACGTTTCCGTGCAGGCAAGTAATATAAATATCCGGCCAGCCGTCGTTATTGAAATCGCCCACGGCTCCGCCCATCGCCCACCCCGGCGTCGCCAATCCGGCTTTGTCGGTTACGTCGGTGAAAGTGCCGTCGTGATTGTTGTGATAGAGCGCCCCGTGCGCCTTCTCGCCCTTACGCGCCATATCGAACGTCGGAGCATTCGTGAAATAAATATCGAGCCAGCCGTCGCGATCGTAATCGAGCAGCAGCACTCCTCCGCTCATCGATTCCGGAATGTAGCGAGCTTCGGGATCGAAGAAGTGCTGGAAGTGAATGCCCGCTTTCGCCGTAACGTCTTCGAGTTGCGGAATGCGGCGCTTCTGGCATTTCAGCACTCTGACTCCCAGCGGAGGCGGAGCACCTTGCGCCATTCCCTGCGGCCACAGTGGCTGCGGATAAAGCACGCTGAAGAACAGGAAAGCGCCTAAAACCAGATCCAACGGAAGAAAAGTTTTCTGCTTCATCTCCGGCCGCGACTCTACTTTAAGCCCAGCGCCTTCAGCACGCCGTCATCCGGCAGTGTCTTTCCATCTTTCTTGGTGACCACGCCAAACGATCCCGAGTAGTCCCACATGGTCCAGCCAATCCCATTTTTCTCCAAAGCTACCCTTACATCGTGCAACCAGACATCGCGATCCTTCGGCTCGGCGTAGGCGCGATAAACTCCAAACTCGTTGCAGACCAGCGGCACGCCGCGCCGCCGCGCCCACGCTGCAGCCTGTTCCATCTCGCTTTCGATCCGCGCCGCATCCCAATGTTCCATTCCGTATCGGATCACCGGCAGGCGATTTACTTCATCCGGTTCGAGTTGCGCCGCTCGCTCGGCCGATTCCGGCGTCGAGGGATAAGTCAGGCCCCGCAGGAAGTGCCAGTAATACACTCCCCAGGTCGCTCCCTGATGCGTAAAGATGTGCGGCTCGTAAAAATGAAAGTTGTAGATTACATTCGGATCGCGCAGCGCCTCCTCAAATACCAGTTCATCATCATTCGACCAGCGCGCCCCTGTGGCGATAATGGTGTGCGCCGGCGCGCTTTCGCGAATGGCCGCCGCCAGCTTTGTCTGCACTCCAAACCAGCGATAGCGGTCGGTAAACTCCGGCTCATTCAAAATTTCAAAGAACACGCGATCGGGATCCCAGCTTGAATAATGCTGCGCCACCGCCCGCCAGAAATCTGCGTACGCTTCGACAAACTGATCGTCCTTTGCCAGTCGCGCCTTGAAGTCGCTTTCCGGATGCATATCGACCACGACCGACAGTCCGTGATCGAGAATCATTTTGACCGCCGCATCCAGATATCCCATATAGTCGGCGGGAAGTTTATTTGCCTCGCGCTCCTTGAACATCGGCTGCGGATTCACGCTCAGCCGCACGTGATCGAAACCCATAGATTTGATCAATGCGATGTCCTCGACGGTTGTCCAGGACTGGAAATGTTCCGCGGTATATCCGCGCTTGTCATACACCTGCGCGAACCATTCGCTCGCGTTGATTCCGTGCTGCAGATGCTTTGCGCGGGTGAAAGCTATCGTGGCCGAGCTGGTGGTCTCTGCCGCCGCGCTGGCCAACAGCGCGATCAAGAAAAGACAAACAATCGTGATTCTCGCTTTCAACATCCGCGCGGAATCCTCACTGCGCCTTCTGCTGCGCGATCCACTTATCCGTTCGAGCTTCGAGCATGTCGAGCGGAAGCGTTCCGCCGTCCAGTATCTCGTCATGGAATTTGCGGATGTCGAACTTCGTGCCCAGCTCCTTTTGCGCGCGGTCGCGCAGCTCGCGAATCTTCAGTTGGCCCAGCTTGTAACTGAGGGCTTGCGCAGGCCACGCGATATAGCGGTCCGTTTCGCTTTGAATCGTGGGCTCATCGACTGCGCCCGACTTGCGGAAAAACTCGACCACTTGCTCGCGGCTCCAGCCCTGGGCGTGAATTCCCGTGTCGACCACCAGTCGCACAGCGCGGAAAAGTTCTGACGACAATCGCCCGTAGTCGGAAACCGGATCCTGATAGAAACCAACTTCCTTGCCGAGTCCCTCAGCATAAAGCGCCCATCCTTCGATATACGCATTAAAACCGAGACCATGGAGACGAAACTTCGGCAAGCCGGTCAGTTGCTGCTGCACTGAAAGCTGCATGTGATGGCCGGGAATGCCTTCGTGATAAGCAATCGCTTCGTCGTCGATGAGCGAACGCTCTTTGAAGTTCGAAGTCGCCACCACCACGCGCCCCGGGCGCTTGCCATCGGGCGTGCCGATAACGTAGTGAGTGGCGGCAGCGGACTGGAACGGCGGAATTGCTTCCACCGTAACTGGCGACTTGGGTAGCAGTGTGAACAGTTGCGGCAGCTTGGGCTCCATCTGCGCAATGTAATGGCGGAAGTCGTCGAGGATTTGCTCTGCCGATGTGGGAATGTATTTCGGATTGGTTTTCAGCGAAGCGCGGAAGGAAGCGAGATCGGGGAAACCTTCTTTTTTCGCGATCACGAGCATCTCGGCTTGAATGCGTTCCATCTCGCGCAGACCGAGCTGGTGAATTTCGTCCGGCGTCATGTGCGTCGTCGTCCGCGCGTAAATGTCGTTCTCATAACGCCTAGGGCCGTCAGGCAGCGACATGACGGAGAGCGTGGTGCGGCCCTGCGGAGCGTATTCGTCGCGTAAAAAAGCTGCAAACGACTTGTAAGCCGGGACAACGTCCGCATGAATCGCCTCGTTGATCTCTTTCGTCAAACGTTGCTGATCTTCCGCCGCAATGCTGGCTGGATATTTCTTTGTCGGCAGCAGGAAAGGATCGTTCTCAATAATTCCTTCGCACTGGACGGGCAACTTCTCGGCCAAAAACCGGACTGGCATCAGCTTGTCCTTCATGCCCGCGCGCAGCACTTCGGTAGTTTGGCTGAGCACACGCGGAATCTGATGCAGGCGCGCGATGTAGTCTTCATAATGCTTCACCGAATCGAGCGGCACCGAGAGCGGTAAATCCGCCAGGCTGGTGTGGATGCCGTTCTGCTGGTTGATCGGCATCTCGTATTCTTTAAGATCGAAATCCGTAATGCGCTGCTGCAATACCCGCACCAGCAGATCGTGCGAAAGCTGGTCCTGATCGGGAAAGCCTTCGGTCGAAATCGCCTCCAGGCGCTCCAGAAACTCGTGGTTGGTTTTATTGCGCTGGTCAATCGCCTCGAGCGAATATTCCGCGAGCTTATCGTTGTACCGGTAATCGCCAAAGGCGGTGGCGCGCTCGGGGAAGTTGCGCAGGTCGGATTCATACTGCTCTTCGAACAGCGCATTCTGGGCGACGATGCGTTCTGTTGCCGGCTTCATATTTTGTGCGAACAGCGAAGCGGCGAGAAAGACAAGAAAAAGGCTCAAGGTTCGGCGCATGGCCTAGCAGCCTATCAGAACTGGAGTGAAATGCGCTCCGGAAATTGTTGCTGTTTTCCCCGGCTATATGAAAACCTTTCTCTCAGCCCTCCGGGGCAAAAGACGCGAATAAGTCTTCCCGGCCCACGTCCCAGCCCTGCTTGATTTATAATCCGCCACGATGAACCTCACTCCCGGGACGAAGCTCGGCCCCTACGAAATCGTCAATCTACTCGGAGCAGGCGGCATGGGCGAGGTCTACCGCGCCCGCGATTCCCGCCTGAAACGAGAAGTCGCCGTCAAAGTCCTGCCAAAGGCGCTTTCTTTCGATGCGGAACGTCTGCGCCGCTTCGAGCAGGAAGCGCTGGCAACCGCCGCCCTGAACCACCCCAACATTCTCGCCGTCTTCGATATCGGCACGCACGATGGCGCACCCTATGTTGTCTCAGAGTTACTCGAAGGCGAAACCCTCCGTGAGCGTCTCCGCGGCGGCGCGCTTCCTCTGCGCAAGGCATTGGATCACGCCCTGCAAATCGCCCGCGGCCTCTCCGCCGCTCACGAAAAAGGAATCATCCACCGCGATCTCAAGCCGGAAAATCTTTTCATCACCAAAGACGGCCGCGTCAAGATTCTCGACTTCGGCCTGGCCAAGCTCACGCAGCCCGAAAGCTCTGCGCACACCTCTCTGCCCACTATGACGCACATGACCGAAGCTGGCGTCGTCATGGGCACCGCCGGCTACATGTCGCCCGAGCAAGTGCGCGGCGCGCCGGTCGATCCCCGTTCCGATATTTTCAGCTTCGGCGCAATTCTCTACGAAATGATTTCCGGTAAGCGCGCCTTCCACCGTGACACTCCCGCCGATACCATGAGCGCCATCCTGAAAGAAGAGCCGGGCGATCTCAGCGAAACGAATCGCAACGTCTCTCCAGCGCTGGAACGCATCGTCCAGCACTGCCTGGAAAAAAATCCCGAGCAGCGCTTCCATTCCGCCAGCGACATCGCCTTCGATCTCGAACATCTCTCCGGCACATCCAGCACAAGCTCCAAGCTCACTCCACTTCCGGCCGCGCGGCCGAAAATCGGCATGCTCCCGTCTCTCATCGGCGGTGCAGCTCTGGCATTGGTAATGTTGGCTGCGGGCTGGTGGTTCGGAAAAAGAGAGGAAATTACCAAGCCGGTGGAGTACAAGCAAATTACTTTTCGTACGGGCACGATTGGCAATGCGCGCTTCACGCCCGATGGCAGCGTCGTATATAGCGCCGCATGGGATGGTGGCGAGGACCAACTTTATCTCTCGCGTACGGACGAACCGGGCGCGCGCGAACTCGACCTGAAAAACGCCGAACTCCTTTCCATCTCCAAAAATGGCGAACTGGCGCTGCGTCTGAACACCTTGAACTTCGGCGGTTATTCGCGCTCCGGCACGCTGGCTCGAATGCCGCTCAGCGGCGGCACACCTCGCGAAGTCACCGAGAATGTTCAGGACGCCGACTGGGCCGCCGACGGCGAGCAAATGGCGGTGGTTCGCGTTGTCCCCGAGACGCTGCACTGGCGGCTCGAATATCCCGTGGGCAAAATTCTCTACGAGAGCATCGGCTGGCTCAGCCATCCGAAAATTTCGCCTGACGGAAAATGGATCGCCTTCGCCGATCACGAAGTTCCCGGCGGCGACGATCAGGGCTCGGTCGCCGTCATCGCTGCCGATGGCAGCAGCAACGGCAAGGATAAGCGACTTTCCTCCGGCTGGGTTTCTCTGCAAGGCATCGTCTGGTCTCCCAAAGGAGACGAAATCTGGTTCACTTCCAGCGAAACCGGCAGCGCCACGAATCCTCGCGCCGTCACGCTCGATGGCAAGGTGCGCGAGATTACCAATGTTCCCGGAGGAGTGTGGGTGGAAGACCGGAGAAACGACAGCCTGCTCATGATTACTCACCGTGAGCGCATCGGCATTCGCGGCATAGCTCCCGGCGGAAAGGAAGAACATGAGCTCGGCTGGTTCGGATGGTCGATTCTTCGTGACATAACTCCCGACGGACACAAAATCATCTTCGAAGAGGAAGGCAACGGCGGAGGGGCCAACTACACAGTGTATCTGCGCGACACCGATGGTTCGCCTCCGGCGCGAATTGGGGAAGGAAGCTGTTACGGCATCTCGCCGGACGGCAAGTGGGTCGCCACGAGGCCAGCAAAGGGCGGTCCGCTGACTTTGGTTCCCACCGGCGCGGGTGACGCCCGGCAGCTTACCCATGACTCCGTGACCTACGGCACGCTTCACTGGATGCCTGACGGCAAACACATGCTGGCCGAGGGCCTTGAGCCCGGGCATGGCAAGCGCGACTACATGATCGATCTGGCGACGGGCGACTCGAAAGCCATCACTCCCGAAGGTATCGCGGGAACGCTCCTGTCCCCTGACGGAACGAAGTTGATTGTGTTCGCCAAAGACAGCAAATTAGCCATCTGGGCTCTCGACGGCAGCGGCATGCGCCCGATTCCTGGGCTCGATGCGACCTATTATCCGAGGCGCTGGTCCCCCGATGGCGCATCGATTTACGTGGCATCGAGCAAGTTGCAGGACAAGCTGGCGCGCGTATATGAAGTCAATCTTGCCACGGGAAAAATGCAGCTGTGGAAGACATTCGGCCAGAACGAGGCGGGATGGGAGGGCGCAGGCGCGCCTCTATTTTCGGCCGATGGCAGCGCGTACGCCTATGTATATTCGACCACGCTCTCGGAGGCTTATGTCGCGACTGGTCTAAAGTAGAAGCCTTGCCCGCTGAGCAGCTTTGAAAGGGCGCGCCTTCAGGCACGCCGCCAGGAACCGCAAAATCAACCCGGCGGCAGCCGCCGAGGGACGCTGCGCTTGCTACCAGGCTAACCTTCGCGCTGCACTTACCCAGCAACACCTTCAATCGCCTCGATCAAATCCGCCGGAAGCTCGATGGCCAAACTGGCAAGATCCTGCCGCATGTGCTCCGCGCTCGAAGTCCCGGTCAACGGTACCATCCCAACCGCCCTCGCAAAGGCAAAAACAATCTGCGCAGGAGTGGCATTCAAAGCCTGAGCCACCTCCGCGATAGCCCCGCTATGCAGCACTTCCAGATTCGCTGTAAGCAGCGAGAATCCCTGATAAACGATGCCGTGCTCGCGGCAGAACTCCCGCACTTCACGATCCCAACCCAGACGCGCGAAGCAGCGATTTTGCACGAACGCCGGTGCCTCTCGATGAAACGCAACCATTTGCTCCAGATGGCGCAGCGACACGTTGCTCACCCCTAACACTCGCGCGTGCGCAGCATCGCGTTCTCTCTTCATCGCCTCCCACACTTCTGCATCCGCATCGCTCCATCCATAATTCGAGGCGGGCCCATGCAGAACATAGCTGTCGACATAATCGGTATGAAGATGTTCCAGCGAACTGGCCATCGATTGCGCCACTTGCACGGAAAGCGAGGCCGAAGGATCGTAAGGCAGCCGTTGGTCTTGTCCCGGCCGATAAGTGAATTTGGTCTGCAGAAAAAGATCACCGCGAGTAACGATGCCTTGGCGATAAGCAGCAATCAGCGCCTCACCAACTCCAGCTTCGAAGTAGTGGCGCCGCTGATTCGCCGTGTCGATCGCCCGAAATCCCGCGCGCAGAGCGAGTTCGACAAGGGATACAGTGCGTTCTTCTTTCCATGCTGTGCCGTACAGAAAGGTGGGAATTTGAGGGGATGGCATTCGATCTAGAACTTATCCAACTTACTGGATATCGGGCTCCTGACCATCTCAATCACTTCGGAAGCGCATTCATCGCGGCCTTCGCCTGCTCTTCTTCCGCGCTCGCGGCGATCTTCTTCGCCTTGCGATAAACGTTAGCCACCGCCATCGTCCAGAAGGGAATCAGATCGACTCCCGGCACCAACTTGGCGAAAAATGAAGGCAAAAACTCCCAGTGCCAGCCCAGAAGATTCACCATCACCGCCGCAATCCCCAAATCCAGAATGTCGTCCGCCGGCGAGAAAGCTCCCTCGGCAAACATGGGCAGCAGAAAAATCTGCACCGCGTCGGCAACAATCGCAATCACCATCGCGGTGCGAAACCGCGTCCCCGGCGAGATCGTGATAGCGTCTTCGGGCACCGAACCTCCTTCGCCCCGAGACCTTTATTCTAACGCGGAGAAATACAGTTGCGGTTTCAGTACCTCTTGGCGTCATTCCGATGACCCGCGTTTTCGCCAGCGGGCCGAGGAATCTCCCGGAGCAACCAACCCATTACCGAAAACTTCCGAGTCGTCTCCAATTGGCGAAAAGATAGCACTCTACTGCGAGCCCCCACCAGCCCGCGACCGCAACTCCCCCCACACCCGCTCCACCTGCTCCCGCGTGTGATTCAACGAACCCGAATTGTCGATCACGTAATTCGCCACTTTGATTTTCTCCGCATCCGGCAACTGCGCCGCCATGCGCCGCGCCACTTCCTTCCGCGCCTCCTCGAGCGGCAACTTTTGCCGCGCCGCAAAGCGCGCCACTCGTTGGTCCTCGTTACAAGTAACCACAATCAGAGAATCGAACCGCTTCGCCGCTCCCGCCTCCACAATCAGCGCCGCCTCCACAATCGCAACCGCGCCCCGGTCCTGCCGCCCCACTTCTTCCATCCATTCTTCCTGCGCGCGAATCACCGCCGGATGCACAATGCGATTCAACTCTTGAACCCGCGAAGCATTTTGCGTCGATTCCTCGCCCCCGGCGGCGCCTCCAGCCCCAAACGCCGCCTCCGCCAGCTTGGCGCGATTCACACTCATATCCGGATTCAGAATCGCACCCCCGAAATGTTTCACCACTTCGTTATAAACCGGCTGCCCCGGCAACATCAGGTCATGCGCAATCTTATCCGCCTGCGCAAGATGCGCCCCCAACGCCCCGAACATCTCCCCCACCGCCGATTTTCCGCAAGCAATTCCGCCCGTAAGGCCGACTTTCAGCAATGTGCCTCCGGCCCGGATGAAATCACCTCCGACACACGGAGACACAGAGAACATCCGATCCTCTCTTTATGTTTTCTCTGTGTCTCTGTGACTCTGTGGTGAGCAATCTTCATTTTGTCGCGAGCTCAGACACCCCGCTGCCCCGCCGCATTTTCGCCGCCTTCACCGTGTTGTACATCAGCATCGCAATCGTCAGCGGCCCCACTCCGCCCGGCACCGGTGTAAGCGCCCCGGCAACTTCCGCCACTTCCGGATGCACATCCCCCACCAGCGTCGATCCCTTGCTCCGGAAAACCTGCTCGCGCTTCGCATTGCCCGCGAAAAGCCGGTGAAACTCCGCCGGATCGGTAACCTTATTCATGCCCACATCAATCACAGTAGCGCCCGGCTTCACAAACTCCCGCGTAATCATTCCCGCCCGCCCGATCGCCGCCACCAGAATATCCGCGCGCCGGCAAACTCCCGCCAGATCGCGCGTCTTCGAGTGGCACACCGTCACAGTAGCGTTTCCATTCAGCAGCAGCATCGCAGCCGGCTTTCCGACAATATCGCTGCGTCCCACAACCACTGCCTCCTGACCCGCAATCGGAATCCCACTCCGCTTCAAAATTTCCATCACACCCGCTGGAGTGCACGGAACCAGCCCTGGCCGCTGCGTCGAAAGAAATCCAACATTCACCGGATGAAATCCATCCACATCCTTCCCCGGATCCACCGCCATCAGTACCCGCTTCGCATCCACCTGCTCTGGAAGCGGCAATTGCACTAGAATCCCATCGATCTCGTCACGCCGATTCAATTCATCAATCAACCTCAGCAACTCCGCCGTAGTCGCCGTTTCCGCCGGAGTATGCTGCTCGCTGTAAATTCCCACCTCTTCGCAAGCCTTCACCTTGCCCCGAACATAAATCTCCGACGCCGGATTGTGTCCAACCAGCACCACCGCCAGCCCGGGACGAACTCCGCCCGCGCTCACGCTCTTCACCTCCGCCGCCACTTCCCCGCGGATGTCGTTCGCGATCTTGCTGCCATCCAGAATTCGAGCCGTCATTCAGTCTCCGAAAGAAAATCTTACACCGCCACGACCGCCTCCACCGTTTCCGCGTACAATTCTCCCCATGATTGCCAAAGATTTACTGGACATTCTGGTCTGCCCCGCCTGCAAACAGTCCCTCGAATACCGCCAGAATCCCGAAACCCTGAAATGCACCGGTTGCCACCGCGTTTACCCCGTCAAAGATGACATCCCCATCATGCTCATCGACGAAGCCACCATCGAAGCTAGCTGATCTCCGCGGTTTTAGATTTCGTCATCAACCCGAAGCAACTCGAAGTCTGAGAGCAAAATCGGCATCCCCAAATCTGACCAAAAGAGCCTGATTTCCGCGCAGGGCGCCGGACTCGAGTGGAGTATACTTTTTAGCTGAACGTTCTCTGCCCGCGCTCGCGCCTCAGGAGGACCCAGTGTTCAGCCCAGCTTCCGCACTTGTTCAAGCCTTCCTGGTTGTTGCTCTTGGTGCCGTAGCGCTTCCCGCCCAGCAGCCTCCCGCTCCGCAGCATTGCATGGGATGCGAATTGCCGGTCATCTTGCGGGAGAACGTGGTCGCGGGAAAAACTCCCGCCGGAACCAGAGTGGAAGCCAAACTCGTGGTGGCGACCCTGCTCAAGGGCGGCGTGATTCCAAGGGGCGCGCTGCTTTCCGGCGAGGTGATCGAGTCGGTGGCAAGAAAGGACGGCCAGCCGTCGCGTCTTTCCATTCGCATGGACTCCGCGCAGTGGAAGAATGGATTGGCCAAGTTTAAGGTTTATTTGACGGCGTGGTACTATCCGCTCGCGCCCATGGCGCCGCAGGATCTTTCCTACCGTCCGCTCGACGCGCAGAACAGCAATAAGAATCCGGGTGGGACGGACTACACGGAACCCAGAAATCCGATGTCGCAGCAGAAATGGCCTCCGCAGCAGAATACCGACAATGGTATGAACGCCGCCACGCCGGCATCGACAGTTTCGCACGACCGCGTGGTGATGAAGAACGTGGAATCAGCACGTAATAAGGATGGATCGGTGGAGTTGGTCTCCCAGAAAAACAACATCAAACTCGACAAGCTCACCACCTACGTGCTAGCCGCCGACGAACTGATGCCGGGCAAATGATCTGTAACTCTCCTGAAGCCGCCTCAAGAAAGGATATTTGAAGGGCTCGGCTTCAGCCGAGCCGCTGAGATCCAGCCAAAATGCGGGCTTGAGAGTGTGCGTGAGAACTGGAGCTTCAGCTTGGCGGTGGAATAGGTCCCGGGGTTTGTTCGCCACCACGCGGCGCAAGAATGCAGCCCACGGCGCAAGCCATGGGTGCAAAGTGGCACATGAACAAGCCCCGAATGGCGAAAGAGGAGTTTCCTCCCACACTCTTTAGCCCCTGTGGAGAGCCACCCCACCTTCCTGCCCCATTGAGCCCATCGATGCCTCGCTGGCGTCCTAATTTGTGATAGCCAAAATTTTGACCTGCGGACAGCCGAGGCAGGTCAACATCGAGCGTGTGGGCATGCCCGATGACACATTGGGCGGTGTCTATAGTGGAGTGGGCGCTTGTCTCTAGCGAGGAAGGATGATGTGTCAAAGATCGATTGGACGGTAATGTGGAAATTTTTCCACTATCAATTCTGCTGGATTTACTTGAGTATTGGCGTCCTGATGAGGCTTTTTCTTGCGCGACGGCTCAAGGGAATTTCGTTGGGCAAAGCCGGTTTCTACGCCATTACGTCTAGCCTTCTGGCCTCGTTTCTCAGCACTTGGTTTCCAGTCATCCCGCTCGCCGGCGGCGCAATACTCGTCAACATAGCCGGGTATGCTGCTAGCGAATCCACTCTAATTACTGTGCCGATGGTTGCGGTGCTCACGGGTCTCGAATCGGCGCTTGTCGAAGCAGCATTTGTTCGAGTGCTGCTGAAAGGATCTTCCCGTGTGCGGTTTAGGGCACTACTAGTTCTAAACACACTGAATGCGACAGTTGCGCTCGCACTTGGACTAGCATGGGCATTCGGTCATATGCCGACCTTCATCGCGACGTTGGATAACCGCTGCTAACAGGCGTTTACACAAGTGTCCGCCGCCCTTTATTCGCCCGAACCCCCAATCGCGCAAACATCAAATTACGCCTTGTCGATCTCGTCAGTCAATATCGTGGCAATCGTAGTGCGTGAGATGAATTTCATGCGCCGCGACATCGGCCAGATCATCGTCGCTTCGGCAATTCTCGAAGATGCCGTGTGTTGGGTCATCATCGCCATCGCTTTCGGCCTCTCTTCGGGGGGCGCCGTGGACCTCTGGTCGATCGGCCGGACCATCGTCGGCACGATGGCCTTCATGGCCACCAGCTTGACGATTGGGCGGCGGCTGGTGTCCCGCCTGATCCGCTGGGCCAATGACAACTTCGAGACCGCGTTTCCCGTCATCACCGTCATCCTGCTCGTCATGATCGCGATGGCGCTCACGACGCAGTTCATCGGCCTCAATACGGTTCTGGGCGCGTTCGTCGCCGGGATCCTGATCGGTGAATCGCCGATTCTGACCCGGCACATTGACGAGCAACTGCGCGGGCTTATCGTCGCTTTGTTCATGCCGGTGTATTTCGGCTTGTCCGGCCGCCAGGCCGATCTCACCATCTTCCGCCACGGCGATCTGGCGCTGCTCGGCATCGGCATCATCCTGATCGCCAGCATCGGAAAGTTCGCCGGCGCCTTTATCGGCGGCAAGCTCGGCGGGCTGAGCCGCGCGGAATCGCTCGCCCTCGGCTGCGGCATGAATGCGCGCGGCTCGTCTCAGGTGATCGTCGCGACCATTGGCCTGTCGACGGGCGTGCTCAACCAAAATCTGTTCACGCTCATCGTCACCATGGCGGTAGTGACGACGACGGCGATGCCGGCGATGCTGCGGCGGGCGCTCAAGCGCTTGCCGCTGCGTAAAGCGGAGCGGCTGCGGTTGGAGCGCGAGGCGCTCGATGCCAAGGGGTTTGTCACCAATCTCGAACGCCTTCTGCTCGCCGCCGACGACAGCGCCAACGGCAAATTCGCGGCGCGGCTGGTCGGCGCCATCGCCGGGTCCGGCGGCAAGCCGACCACGATTCTCGATCTGAGCGACGGCGCGACTGACGGCCGAGCGGCGAACCGCGGCACGAAGAAAGAAAAATCCACAGCCAAAGCGGAGCGGAAAACCGCGGCGGCGCAGCAGAATGGCGACGATTTCAAACAGCAAGTCGAGAAGGCCGCCGAGGCCGCGACCACGCTCGAAGCGCATCCGGACGAGGAAAAGCCGGGCAGCGTCGAGGTCATCACCCGGCAAGCGGAATCGATCGATTCCGAAGCGGTCGCCAGCGAGGCGCGCAAGGGCTACGACCTTCTGGTCATCGGCGTTGCCAAGACCCGCGATCCCGATGGCGGCTTCTCTAACGACGTTTCGCGCATCGCCGAAGGATTTGACGGCCCGCTCGCCGTCGTAAATTCGCATCACGATAGCGATCGCCCGGCGGAACGGATTGGCCGTATTCTGATCCCGGTCAACGGCACCGACGTGTCGCGCCGCGCGGCGGAGGCCGCGCTTGCCTTGGGGCGCGCCACCGGGGCGACCGCGCTGGCGCTCTATGTGACGCGTGCGAGCGCGACCGTTGGTAACGCAAAAACACCGCGCCGACAGGCGAGCCGGCGCAATGACCAAGCCGTGCTCAAGGAAATCCGCGTTTTGGCCGAGCGCTATAAAGTGGACTTGCGGGTGAAAACTCGCGCCAACGTGGCGCCCGACGAAGCGATCCTGAATAAATCGCGGCAAGGCTATGACCTAATCGTGCTTGGCGTCAACCGGCGGCCCGGCGATACACTGCACTTCGGCAACACCGCGACAGCAGTGCTCGACCGTTCCACGGTATCGAATCTCTTCGTCGCCAGTTGATAGAATAGATTGCAAACACGGAACCGTGTCATGTCGATAATTCCGCTATTGGCGCAATCCGCGTTTGAGCCGGAAATGATTGATTTCTTGGTTTCGGTCTACGAAACCGCCTGGAAGCAAGGTCGAGCAGTCGGGCAGCAAGCTGGCGTCGCCCGCCTATCAGCGCGCGGCGCAGGAGCTTCTCGCCAAACGCATCATCGAGAACGCGCAACGCGGCGAACGCGACGCGAAAGCTCTCGCCGACGATGCGGTGAATTTTCTGGAGCGTTCCTACGCGTGATTTGAACGGTTCAAGGCACCGGCAATCAATCGTCGAAGTGTAGGAATCGGGTCTCGAAGCTCGAATGCTCTCGATAGGCCAATTGCCTGGCGCGCTCCTTCTGGGCGAGCCGTCGCGAATGGGCTTGAGAGAACAGCGGTTTTTGCCGGGCGTCGGCGGCGATCGGCGGGACGACCGTCGGCGTCGCATTGCGGCAGCGACACGTGGGTTGGATCCGCTCGCGTTGGCGACTGTCTTGCAACCGCTGACCGGCAGATCGGCGCCGCAGCAGTTGGGCCGTTGGGCTCGGTCTTGCCAGCATCGCAATGGCTTGGTCCGGCGGCGCTGAGAACGTTCCGGGCGGGGAAAAGAAAACCACGAACGACATCGTCAGTCCGGTGACAATCCCGGCGATGCAAACGAGATAGGCGAACATGGCGGCTAGAATGTCCATCGACGACCGTCATCTCTCACCCCGCCACGGCTCTACAATCGTCGTCGTCGCTATTCGTTCCTGCTGACGGTTTTTGGAACTCCGGTTTCGGTTAACGGAATCACTCTCAGAGCATGATCCCGAAAAGTGGATACCGGTTTTCGGAAAAGATCATGCTCAATCAAAAAGCTAGAGCCCGTTTTTGATTCCATCAAAAACGATTAGGCTCTAGTGATGCCGCACGAGGAACACATTCGCGTCCGAAACATGGCGACCTAGGTTCGGAATTTGTTGCGATCAAAAAAACCGCCGGGCCTTTTTGGGTCCCCGGCGGTCGCCGTCGCGGTCAAAAATCGCTTGCGGCTGGCGTGCTCAACCCTGCGAGATGAACTTGGTGACGAGATAGGCGCCCAAGCCCTCGACGCCGCCTTCGCTGCCGTGGCCGCTCTCTTTGACGCCGCCGAACGGCGTCTCCGGCGTCGAGATCGCGACCGAGTTGACGCCGACCATGCCGGACTCCAGCGCGTCGCCGATCGCAGCGGCGGTGGCGTTCGAGGTGGTGAAGGCGTAAGCGGCGAGGCCGAATTCCAGCGAGTTGGCGCGCTCGACCACCTCGTCGAAGGTCTTGAACGTGACGACCGGCGCCACCGGGCCGAACGGCTCCTGCGTCATGATCTTGGCGTCGTCGGGGACTTCGGTGATGACCGTCGGCTCGTAGAAGTAGCCCTGATTGCCGCGCCGCTTGCCGCCGGTCTGGATCTTGCCGCCGCGGCTGCTTGGCGTCGTTGACGAAGCTCTCCATGGCGTCGATGCGGCGCGAATTCGCCATCGGCCCCATGGTGATGCCCTTTTCCATGCCGTCGCCGAGCTTGATGCCGTTGGCGTATTCGGTGAAGCGCTTGAGGAAGCGCGGATAGACGTCCTCCTGCACATAGAAGCGCGTCGGCGAGATGCACACCTGCCCGGCATTGCGATATTTGAACGCGGCGATGGTGTCGGCCGCCTTCTCCGGATCGGCGTCGGCGAACACCACGACCGGCGAATGACCGCCGAGCTCCATGGTGGTGCGCTTCATGCCCTTGGCGGCGAGCGCGGCGAGATGCTTGCCGACCGGGATCGAGCCGGTGAAGGAAATCTTGCGCACCGCATCCTTGCTGAGCAGATATTCGGAGACTTCCGCCGGCACGCCGAACACCAGATTCAGGACGCCCGCCGGCACGCCGGCATCGGCGAAGCAGCGCACCAGCTCGATGCAAGAGCCCGGAGTTTCCTCGGACGCCTTGAGGATGAGCGAGCAGCCGGCGGCGAGCGCGCCGCCGATCTTGCGCGCCGGGGTCAGCACCGGGAAATTCCACGGCGTGAACGCGGCGACGACGCCGATCGGCTCCTGCACCACGAGCTGGCGCACGCCCTTGCCGCGGCCCGGCACGATGCGGCCGTAGGAGCGGCGGCCTTCTTCGGCATACCAGTCGATGATGTCGGCCGAGCCGATCACTTCGGCGCGGGCCTCCGGATAGGTCTTGCCCTGCTCCTGCACCATGATCTTGGCGATCGCGTCGTAGCGCTCGCGCATCAGATCGGCGGCCTTGTGCATGATCTTGCAGCGGTCGTAGGCCGAGGTCGCGCGCCACACCGCGAAGCCTTTCTTGGCGGCTTCGAGCGCCGCATCGAGATCGGCTTTGCTGGCATGCGGCAGATGCGCGAGCGGCTTTTCGGTCGCCGGATTGATCACGTCCTCGCCCTTGCGGCCGTCGCCGCCGTGCCACTTGCCGTCGATGAAGAGTTCGAGATTGGCGTACATGACGTCCTCGCTGGGCTGTCGTTGGGGGCTGTTTCTTGGCCAAGGATTTAGCAGGTTTCCGCAACCTCGTCATGCGCGGGCTTGACCCGCGCATCCATGCTGAGCCGAGGCGGCCGGGACTACATCGCAGCGCCCGCAATCCTCACGTCAGCATGGATTGCCGGGTCAAGCCCGGCAATGACGAGTGAGCGCAGCGTCACTCGACCCGCGTCGGATCGATGACGAAATTGGTGAAGCCGCCGTTGCGATCGTCCATGCCGGCCAGCACCTCGTTGACTTTGGACAGCGGCGACACGCGGTGCTCGAGCACCGACAAATCCAGGGTGCCGGCGCCGGCCATCGCCGCCATCTCCTCGCCCTCGCCGGTGGTGAACCAGACCGAGCCTTGCAGGCCGATGCGGTTGGTCATCAGCCAGAAGGCGTTGATCGGCAGCGTCTCCATCACCGCGCCGACATTGACCGCGCGGCCGCCGCGGCGCAGGCAGAACAGCGCGCGCATCATCGCGCTCGCCGGCGCGCCGGGCGGCAAGCAATCGATCATGCCGTCGACGCCGTGGCCGTCGGTCGCCGCCTTGGCCCAGACGACGAGCGGATCGGTGCTCGGCGCGTCCGCGTGCATTCGGGACCGAAAGAACGTCGATGCGGCTCGGCGCCAGCGCCCTGACGCGATCGAGCAGCGCCGGCATTGCGGCCGGTGCCGAGGATTTTGGTCGCGCCCATCGCCAGCGCCAATTGCGCAGCATTGAGACCGAGCTGGCCGCTGATGCCGTTGATCAGCAACGACTGTCCGGGACCGACGCCGATCTTTTTCATCGCCGCATAAGCGGTGCCGAGATAGCCAAGCCGCGCCGCGGCCTCGAAGCTCATGGTGTCCGGCAGCTTGACCAGCGCGGTTGCCGGCGCGGTGATGAATTGCGCGAGCCCGCCGTACGGATAAGCCCGCATGATCTCCTGCGAGCGGCCGAAATAGCCCTGCAGCGTCCAGCTCGGACAATCCATGCGTCTGGCCGCTGCGGCACATCCGGCACGAACCGCAGGACCGCCCCGGATTGACATAGACCCGCTCGCCCGGACGCACCGCCCAGCACCTGTTCGCCGACCTTGGCGACCACGCCGGCCGGATCGAGGCCGAAAATCGCCGGTAGCGGCGGCATCATCTTGTTGTCGGGCGTGAGCGTGCCGAAGAAATTGCTGACGACGCGCGCCAGATTGGGCACGACGCCGCAGGCTTTGACCTCGACCAGCACGTCGGTCGGGCGCGGCTTCGGCACGTCGATGCGATCGAGCGTCATCGGCTGGCCGTAGGCGTGCAGCCGCGCGGCGATCATCGTGGTCATTGCGTTTCCTTCCCTGGCGAATGCGCTCAGTGTCATCCGCCAAAGAGGAATTGCATCAAAATTGTCGGTTCAGCGCGAGCCCCAAAAACGCATGGGCTGTTTGGTGGAGCATGTCCTTATCGCAAAACCGATTCCACCCTCGGATCAAGTCCGAGGGCAGGCATTTTGCGGGACATGTACTAAAGCGCGGCGGCGTCGGTTTCGCCGGTGCGGATGCGCACCGCATGATCGAGACCGAACACAAAAATCTTGCCGTCGCCGATCTGACCGGTTTTCGCCGCCGCAGTGATGGTCTCGATGACCTTGTCGACTTGGTTGGACGGGCAGGCGATCTCGATCTTGATCTTGGGCAGAAAGCTCACCGCATATTCGGCGCCGCGGTAAATCTCGGTGTGGCCCTTCTGCCGCCCGTAGCCCTTCACTTCTGTCACCGTCAGTCCCTGCACCCCGACTTTGGTGAGGGCATCGCGGACGTCGTCGAGCTTGAAGGGTTTTATGATGGCCATCACCACTTTCATCGTTTTCGCCCCCGCGGCCTGCTTGTTGCATCGATGCGCCGGACTGCGGCGCAGCGATGACCGGTCACGGCTGAAACCGCCCGCCCGTCATCGCCGGAAGGCAGCAATCAAGCGCCGTGCCAAGTCCGGGAAGCGTGTCTAAGGCGCTGAGCCATTGAGCCAATCCGTCTTCCGCCGGCATCATCGCTGGATTGGCAGGCTTTGGCTGAGCGGATCGCGCCAGCGGCTGCCGCTCACTTTGCTCAAAAATTGGGCTGATACGGCCGAAGGCCGGAGCCGCTTACTGCAAGGCTTCGCCATGCTGGGTCACGTCGAGGCCTTCGATTTCGCTCTGCTTGTCGACGCGCAGCGGTACGAACGCCGAGACCGCTGTGAGCAGCACGACGGTCGCGATCCCCGACCATGCGAAAGTGACGACGATGCCATAGAGCTGGATCAACACCTGGCTGCCCATTGCCGGCCAAAAGTCCGGCCGCGCCGGCCGATCGCCGGCGTCGCGAACACGCCGACCAGCAAGGTGCCGGTCGCGCCGCCGATGCCATGGACGCCGAACACGTCGAGCGAATCGTCATAACCGCAGGCGAGCTTCAGCCACGTGCAGCTCCAGAAGCAGATCAAGCCGGCAAGCAACCCGATGACGATGCCGTGCCACGGCAGCACGAATCCCGACGCCGGCGTGATGGTGCCGAGGCCGGCCACCGCACCGGAGATCATGCCCAGCACCGACGGCTTGCCGCGTTTCCACCATTCGAGCGCCATCCAGGTCAGCGGCGCCGGTGGAAGCGGCGAGATGGGTGGCGACGATGGCAAAGACGGCGCGGGAATTGGCGGCCAGCGCCGAGCCGCCGTTGAAGCCGAACCAGCCGACCCACAGCATTCCGGTCCCGATCACCGCCAGCGACAGATCGTACGGGCGCAAAATTTTCGCTGCCGTAGCCGTGCCGGTTGCCGATCAGGTAGGCGGCGACGAGACCGGCGACACCGGCATTGAGATGCACCACCGTGCCGCCGGCAAAATCGAGCACGCCGGCTCTAGCGAGGAATCCGCCGCCCCAGACCCAGTGCGCGATCGGCACATAAACGACGATAAGCCAGAGCGCCGCAAACCACATGAAGGCGGAAAACCGCATGCGGTCGGCAACCGAGCCGGCGACCAGCGCCACGGTGATCACCGCGAACGTCATCTGGTAGATCATGAACAGCGCTTCGGGGATGGTCTTGGCGAACGGGCTGATCGAGGCCGGCGTCATTCCACCCAGCAACACCCGGTCGAGCGTCCCGATCATGGCGCCGTCGCCGGCGAAGGTCAGCGAATAGCCGATGGCGGCCCACAGCACCGAGCAGAGCGCGACCACCGCAAGCGTCTGCGCCATGGTGGCGAGTACGTTCTTCTTGCGCACCATGCCGGCGTAAAACAGCGCCAAGCCGGGAAGCGACATCATCAGAACCAGCGCCGTGGCGACGATCATCCACGCCGTATCGGCAGGATCGATTCTGGCGTCGGCTTGCGCCAGCGCCGGCGCCGCGGTCAGCACCGTGAATACGCCGGCTGCGACCAAGCCGCGAACGAACGAAGCCCCCCTCATTTTTGTTTTCCCCCGGAATGGAATTTAGGTGATTAGAGCGCGTCGGCGTCGGTCTCTCCGGTACGGATGCGCAGCGCGCGATCGATCGGCGTGACAAAGATCTTGCCGTCGCCGATCTGTCCGGTTTTTGCAGCCGTGCTGATCGCCTCCACCACCCGGTCGGTTTCCGTGGCGGGGACGACGACTTCGATGCGGACTTTCGGCAGGAAATTCACGACATATTCGGCGCCGCGATAGATTTCGGTGTGGCCCTTCTGCCGGCCGTAGCCTTTGACCTCGGACACGGTCATGCCGTGGACGCCGATGCCGAGGAGCGCGTCGCGCACTTCTTCGAGCTTGAAGGGCTTGATGATGGCGATGACCAATTTCATGGCGCTATCCGATTGGCGGCGACTTGCGTGCCTACCATATCGGCAGCGCTGCCGACAATTCAGTCACGCTATTGCCTGGCTTTTAAGCGGCTAGGCGCCGCCGGTACCCCGGCGCTGCCGCAGCAAGCCTTCCTGGGCGACCGAGGCGACCAGAATGCCGTCGGCGGTGAAGATCAGGCCGCGGGAGAAGCCGCGCGAACCGGCGAGGTTCGGGCTGTCCTGCGCGTATAGCAGCCACTCGTCAGCGCGGAACGGCCGGTGGAACCACAGCGCGTGATCGAGGCTCGCCGCCATGATGTCCTCGCTGAACACCGAGCGCCGGTGCGGGATCAGCGCCGCGTCGAGCAGCATCATGTCAGAGGCATAAGCGAGCACGCACTGATGGATCGCCGGCTCGTCCGGCAGCCGGCCGGTGGCGCGCATCCAGACGTGAAAGCGGCCGCCCTCCAGTGTCTCGCCGAGATAGCGGCCATATTCGACTGGCCGCAGCTCGATCGGCCGCTCGCGCTCGTAATAGCGCCGCACCGGCTCGGGCATGTTCGGCCACACGTTCTTTTTCAGCTCGGCCTCGTCCGGCAACTCTTCGGGCGTCGGCACGTCGGGCATGGCGAATTGATGCGACAGGCCTTCCTCGTGCACGTGAAACGACACCGACATCGAAAAGATCGCATGGCCGTGCTGGATCGCCTTGACGTTGCGCGTGGTGAAGCTCTTGCCGTCGCGGATGCGGTCGACGTCGTAGATGATCGGCACTTTGGGATCGCCGCCGAGCAGGAAATAGGCGTGCAGCGAATGCGGCGGCCGCGTCGTCACATCGTCGACCGTGCGGCAGGCCGCGACCAGCGCCTGGCCGATGACCTGGCCGCCAAACACCCGCTGCCAGCGCGATTGCGGCGAACGGCCGCGAAACAGATTCACTTCGAGCGGTTCGAGATTGAGAATATCAACCAGTTCCTGGACGGCGGAGGCCATGCTGTCTTCCCTCGCGCCGGGACGGTTCCGGCCGCGCGTTTCCTTGCATATAGGTTCGGCGCGTGGGTCAAGCCCGGCCCGGACCTGGCGTGCTAGGATAGAGCATGACACGGAGCAATGTTGACGTCCTGGTTGCCGGCGGCGGCTTCGCCGGGTTGACGCTCGCCATCGCCTTGCGGCAGGGGCTCGGACCGTCGTTCGCGGTAACAATTGCCGATCCGACGCTGGGCGCTAGCCGCGGCGAAGACGAGCGCGCCTCGGCGATCGTCGCGGCGGCACGGCGTCTGTTCGAGACCATCGGTGTCTGGGAGGCCGTCGCGGCGGACGCCCAGCCGATCCTCGACATGGTCGTCACCGACAGCAAGCTTGGCGACGCGGTGCGGCCGACCTTCCTGACCTTCGCGGGCGAGGTCGAACCGGGCGAGCCGTTCGCCCACATGATCGAGAACGGGCTGCTGGTCGACGCCTTGGCGGCGAAAGCGCGGGCGGTTGGCGTCGCGCTGCAGTCCTCCGCCGTCGCCACATTCGCGCGCGACGGCGACCGCGTGACGGCAGCACTCGCCGACGGTTCGGAATTTAACGCCCGGCTCCTCGTCGCTGCCGACGGCGCGCGCTCCAGTATTCGCACTGCGGCGGGCATCGCCACCCACGGCTGGAATTACGGCCAGTCCGCCATCGTCATCAATGTCGCGCACGAGCGCGATCACGAAGGACGCGCCGAGGAGCATTTTCTCCCCGCCGGTCCGTTTGCGATCCTGCCGCTCAAGGGCCGCCGCTCCTCCATCGTGTGGACTGAAGCCACGGCCGAAGCGGCGCGCATCGTGGCGCTGCCCGACGAGGCGTTCCATGCCGAGCTGGAGCAGCGCTTCAAGCTGCAGCTTGGCGACATCAAAGTGATCGGCGCGCGGCGCGTCCATCCGCTCGGCTTCTTTGTCGCGCGCGCCTTCCTCGCCGACCGGATCGCCCTTGTCGGCGACGCGGCGCACGTGATCCACCCGATCGCCGGCCAGGGCCTCAATATGGGATTGAAGGACGTCGCCGCGCTCGCCGAAGTCATCGTCGATGCGGCACGGCTCGGGCTCGATCCGGGCGCGGCGGACGTGCTGGAGCGTTACCAGCGCTGGCGGCGCTTCGACACCATGGCGATGGGGCTCGCCACCGATGGGCTGAACCGGCTGTTCTCCAACCGCTCCGATGTGCTGCGCGCCGTACGCGACGTCGGCCTCGGCCTGGTTGACCGGTTGCCTGGATTGAAGCGCTTGTTTATCCGCGAGGCCGCGGGCCTCGTCGGCGAAGTCCCCAAGTTGCTGCGCGGCGAATCTCTATAACGGCCATGGCGCTCAATCACATGGCCCTCAATCACATCGCGGTCATCGGCGGCGGCGCTTGGGGCACGGCTCTGGCGCTGACCTGCGCGCGCGCCGGCCGCAAAGTCACGCTGTGGGAGCAGGATCCCGCCAATGCGGACGCGCTGAAGACCAAGCGCGAAAGCCGTTTCCTGCCCGGCGTACGGTTGGATGACAGTATCGCCATCGCGGCCGACGTCGGCGAGGCCGGCGGCGCGGACGCGCTTCTCCTCGTCGTTCCCGCCCAGGCCGTGCGCGCTGTGGCCAAGACGCTTGCGCCGCTCATCGCCGCGGGCACGCCCTTGATCGTCTGCGCTAAAGGCATTGAGCGCGGCACCAAGAAATTCATGAGCGAAGTGATCGCCGAAAGCGCGCCTGGCGCGGTACCCGCGATTTTGTCCGGACCGAGCTTTGCCGCCGACGTGGCACGCGGCCTGCCGACCGCCGTGACGCTGGCGGCCGCCGAAGCCAAGCTCGCCGCCGAATTGGCGCAAGCGGTCGGCTCGGCGACGTTCCGGCCCTACCATTCGAGCGACGTGCGCGGCGTCGAGATCGGCGGCGCCACCAAGAATGTACTCGCTATCGCAGCCGGCGTCGTCACCGGACGCGGCCTTGGCGCCAGCGCGCTCGCGGCGCTGACCACACGCGGCTTTGCCGAGCTAGTCCGGTTCGGCAAGGCCTATGGCGGCAAGCCCGAAACCATGACGGGCCTGTCCGGCCTTGGCGACCTGTTGCTCACCTGTTCGAGCCCGCAGTCGCGAAATTTCTCTTTCGGCGTCAGTCTCGGCCGCGGCCAGAAGCCCGGTGAGATCCACGGCGGTCTCGCCGAAGGCGTGTTCACCGCGCCGGTGCTGCTCGACATGGCGCGCGAGCGGTCGGTCGACATGCCGATCTCGGGCGCGGTCGCCGCGCTGCTCGACGAAAAAATGAGCGTCGATGCCGTCATCGGATCGCTTTTGACACGGCCATTGAAGGCGGAGGGATGAGCATGGCGTATTGGCTGTTGAAGACGGAACCCGAGGAGTTTTCCTGGAACGATCAGGTCAAGCGCGGCAAGAAAGGCGAGGCGTGGAGCGGCGTGCGCAATTTCACCGCGCGGCGGCATCTGCAGGAGATGAAGAAGGGCGATAGGTTTTTCTTCTATCACACCGGCGACGAGAAACAGGTCGTCGGCATTGGCGAAATCATCCGCGAAGCCTTTCCGGACCCGACGGCCAAGACGGGCGAACCCTGGGCCGCCGTGCAAACCGCCGCGCTCGAGCCGCTGCCGAAGCCGGTGACGCTGGCGGCGGTCAAGGCGGAGCCGAAGCTCAAGGACATGGCGCTGGTGAAATATTCCCGCCTCTCGGTGCAGCCGGTCACCGACGCCGAGTGGAAATTCGTTTGTAAGATGGGTGGGGTGAAGGGATAAGTCGCCAAAAGCGGGCCGGCGCCTCGCGGCTCAGCCCTTGTCGCTCATCCGGCCGTCGTCGCATAATAGGCGCAGAAAACGCTTCATAATCCGGCCCGTATGAGCCGTGCGCGCGTGGAGGATAAGAAAATGTCGGACAAGATTTACGAAGTGCCCGCCGCGTGGAAAGAGCGCGCCTACATCGACGACGCCAAATACAAGGAGATGTACCGGCGCTCGCTGGCCGATCCCGACGCCTTCTGGGCCGAACAGGCCAAGCGCATCCACTGGACGCACCATTTCAGCAAGGTCAAGAACACCTCGTTTGCCAAGCCCAACGTCTCGATCAAATGGTTTGAGGACGGCTCGACCAACGTCGCCTACAACTGCATCGACCGCCATCTGCACGCGCGCGGCCATCAGACCGCGATCATCTGGGAAGGCGACGATCCGAAAGATTCTAAGCACATCACCTATAAGGAGCTGCACGACGAGGTCTGCCGCTTCGCCAATATTTTGCGCAACCGCAACGTCAAGAAGGGCGACCGCGTCACCATCTACATGCCGATGATCCCGGAAGCGGCTTACGCCATGCTCGCCTGCGCGCGCATCGGCGCTATCCATTCCGTGGTGTTCGGCGGCTTCTCGCCGGATTCGCTGGCTGGCCGCATCGAGGACTGCAAGTCGAACATCGTCATCACAGCCGACGAAGGCATCCGCGGCGGGCGCAAGATCCCGCTCAAGGCCAATACCGATGCGGCGATCGCCAAAGTAGGCGGCGTCGATTTCGTCGTCGTCGTCAAGCGCACGGGCGGCGCGGTCGACATGGATCCGGTGCGCGACGTCTGGTACCACGAGGCCAAGGAAGTCGTGACGGCGGAATGCCCGTGCACCGACATGAACGCGGAAGATCCGCTGTTCATCCTCTACACCTCAGGCTCGACCGGCAAGCCGAAGGGCGTGTTGCACACCACCGCCGGCTATCTCGTCTACACGTCGATGACGCATCAATACGTCTTCGATTGTCACGACGGCGACATCTATTGGTGCACCGCCGACGTCGGCTGGGTCACCGGCCACAGCTACATCGTCTATGGACCGCTCGCCAACGGCGCCACCACGCTGATGTTCGAAGGCGTGCCGAATTATCCGTCAATGTCGCGGTTCTGGGAGGTCATCGACAAACACAAGGTCAATATCTTCTACACTGCGCCGACCGCAATCCGCGCGCTGATGCAGGCCGGTGACGAGCCGGTGAAAAAGACCTCGCGCGCCTCGCTGCGGCTGCTCGGCTCGGTCGGCGAGCCGATCAATCCCGAAGCCTGGGAATGGTATTACCGCGTGGTCGGCGACAACCGCTGTCCGATCGTCGACACTTGGTGGCAGACCGAGACCGGCGGCATTCTGATCACGCCATTACCCGGCGCGACGCGGCTGAAACCCGGCTCGGCGACGACGCCGTTCTTCGGCATCGTGCCGCAGATCGTCGACGCCGAAGGCAAGGTGCAGGACGGCGCCACCAGCGGCAATCTTTGTATTGCCGATTCCTGGCCGGGCCAGATGCGTACTGTCTATGGCGACCATCAGCGTTTCATCGACACCTATTTCAGCGCCTATCCCGGCAAATACTTCACCGGCGACGGCTGCCGGCGTGACGCCGACGGCTATTACTGGATTACCGGCCGCGTCGACGACGTCATCAACGTCGCCGGCCATCGGCTTGGCACTGCGGAAGTGGAATCGGCGTTGGTCGCACATCCAAAGGTGTCGGAGGCCGCCGTGGTCGGCTATCCGCACACCATCAAGGGCCAGGGCATCTATGCCTATGTCACGCTGATGGCCGGAGAACTGCCGACCGAGGCGCTGCGCAAAGAGCTGGTGCAATGGGTGCGCACCGAAATCTCGCCGATCGCCTCGCCCGACCTCATCCAATTCGCCCCGAGCCTGCCGAAGACGCGCTCCGGCAAGATCATGCGCCGCATCCTGCGCAAGATCGCCGAGGACGAATTCGGCAATCTCGGCGACACCTCGACACTGGCCGACCCGGCCGTGGTCGACGATCTCGTCAATAACCGGCAGAATAAGAGCAAGGAAAGCGCGTAAAGCTCCCTCACCCCTAGCGGGGGAGAGGTGACAGTGTCGGTGTCGCGCCCGCACCACACTCCCCGAAAAATTAGCGAAAACCTTACCCTATTGCCGCCGCGCTGCTGAGGGCAGCCGGCATTTCGGCTAGAATAGGCTCCTGGGTTTAGTAGGGGCGGCTTCTTCAGTCGGGGAATGGTGCGATGCGCGGGAAAATTCTGTTTTCAGCCACATTAGCGGCTGTTGTCGGCTTGTTTGCCTTCGCGCCGAATGCGGCGCAGGCCCATGGCGACTTGGTCTCGGTGCGCGACAGCTATCTGCCCGGCACCATCGTGATCCACACCAATGAGCGCGCGCTCTATTACTTCGTCGGCTCCGGCCAGGCGCTCCGCTACCCGGTCGGCGTCGGCCGCATTGGCATGCAATGGACCGGCACCGCCTTCATCGACGGCAAGTATGTCCGGCCGGCCTGGGAAGCGCCGGAGTCGATCCGCAAGGACTATTCCCGGCTGCCGGCGATCATCCCCGGCGGCTCGCCGCAAAATCCGATGGGCGTCGCGGCCATGACGCTGTCCGGCGGCGGCCAATACGCCATCCACGGCACCAACAATGAAGGCTCGATCGGCAAGTTCGTTTCGCACGGCTGCATCCGCATGCACAACGTCGACATCACCGATCTATACAGTCGCGTCAGCGTCGGCACGCGGGTGGTGGTGACCAGATAACCTATCCGCACCACGAGCCGCGCTTGCCGCCGTCGTAGGCGCGCGCAAAGCCACCGTTGAGCAACGCCGCCGACACGTCGGCGATGCCGCGCGTCGCGATGGTGGCGTCGACCCGCCCGCCGTACTTGTCGACGCCGACGCGCGAAATCGTCACGCCGCCTTCGCTTAAGATTTTTTCCAGCGCCGCGCGCGCGGCCTGCGCTTGCGCAAGCTCGCCGGCGCAGCGCGCATGAAGTTCGGCCGCGTCAACGCCGCGCAGCCGCACCTTGGTATCGACGTCGAGCCCCGGCCACACCCGCGCCCTCGCCTCGAAGATGTCGCCGTCGATGATGCGGATGACCTCGGCCGGATAGACGATGGACGGATCGAGCCGGTGCGCCAGCGGGATGTCGGCGGGTGTTTGTTCTGGGCTCGCGGCCGCGAACGCGGGCGCAACCGGAGCCGCGACGCGCGACACCAACGAGGACCGCATGGCCGCACCGGCGGCGAGGCCGATCGCGAACAGCGCCGCCGCTAGAATCAAGGGATTGGCGCGCCGCGGATTTGTGAGAGCTCCAAGCGGAATGGTGCGTCGCATGGCTGTTGGCCGTCGCACTGGAGGGAATCGCACCGGCACCAGTACTATGCGGACTATATTCCTTATAATAGGAAAAATGTCAAGATGGCACGGCCACCTGCCTGGCCGCGAATTCATGCTCGACCGATTAGAAATCCGAGATTAAGCCGTTGATTTCCCAGTCACCGTAGCGGGTCGGGTCGAGGCCGCCGCGGCCGGAAAATTCTTCCGGCGCCTCGGCGGCCTGCGCCGCCTGTCGGGCACGCCGGGCTGCGGCTTCGGCAAGCGCGCGTTCGGCTGCCGGCGTCAGCGGACGCTTGTCGTCCGGCGGGTCTGGCGATGTGGGATCGGTTGGCATCACCCAAGACTTGGCGTAGCCCTGCCGCTCCTGCAAGGAGGAATTTTCTTGGCCAAAAGCGCGCGAAAACCACGGCCGCGTCCCAGTCGCGATAACGCTGCACCGGGCCTCGCCGCGCGCCGCGTCGCCGCCGATATGCTCGACGGCGTGCTGCGCCGCCGCCGTGCGCTCGACGAGCTCATCGAACTCAACGGCCGAGCTCTTGACGCTGGAGGAGCGTGATCGCGCGCTCGCCCGCGCGCTGGTCGGCACCGTGCTGCGCCGGCTCGGCACGCTGCGTCACCTACTGTGGCCGCTGCTCGAACGCGGTCTGCCGCCGCAGGCGCCTCGCGTCAAGACCGCGCTCCTTCTCGGCGCTGCGCAAATCCTGTTTCTCGACGTGCCCGATCATGCCGCGGTCGATCTTTCGGTGCGGTTGGTGCAGGCCGACCGCTATGCGGCGCGCTACGCCGGAGTCGTCAATGCGGTGTTGCGGCGTATCGCGCGTGACGGCAAAGCCGCGCTCGCTGCGCTCGACATGCCCGTGCTCGATACGCCCGACTGGCTGATGGCGCGCTGGACCGCGGCCTACGGCGGTGAAACCGCGCACGCCATCGCGGCTGCGAACGGGCTGGAGCCGGCGCTCGACCTTACGGTGAAAGGCGATCCGGAATTTTGGGCGGCCAAGCTCGACGGCCGCGTGCTGCCGACCGGCACGGTGCGTACAGTCGCGCACGGCGCGGTGACGGCGCTGCCCGGTTTTGCCGAAGGCGCCTGGTGGGTGCAGGACGCCGCGGCCGCGCTGCCGGCGCACTTGCTCGGCGACGTTGCCGGCCGCCACGTCGCCGATCTCTGCGCGGCGCCCGGTGGCAAGACGGCGCAGCTCGCCGCAGCCGGCGCGCACGTCACGGCCGTCGATCGCGCGCCGGCGCGCATGAAGCGGCTCGGCGAAAACCTGGCGCGGCTGTCGCTTGCCGCCGAACTCGTCTGCGCCGACGCCACTGAGTGGGCCCCGGAGCAACGCTTCGACGCCGTGCTGCTCGACGCGCCATGCTCCTCGACCGGAACCATCCGCCGCCACCCCGACGTGCCATGGCTCAAAAGCGAAGCCGACATCACCAAGCTCGCTGGCCTGCAGCACCGCCTGATCGACCGCGCCGCGACGCTGCTAAAGCCCGGCGGCACGCTGGTCTATTGCACCTGCTCGCTGGAACCGGAGGAGAACGAGCGCGTCGTCGCCGATTTTCTGGCCCGCGAGCCAAGCATGCGGCGCGCGCCGCTCGCCGCTGCGGACGTGTTCGGCTGCGCCGCGTTCATCAACCAACAAGGCGAACTGCGTACGCTGCCGTGCCAGCTTACCGACGCCGATTTGCGGTTCTCCGGCCTCGACGGTTTCTATGCCGCACGGCTGGTAAAAGGGTAGCGATATCAAATCGCTATGCGGCTGTTGGCCGTTCTGTCATCGTTTCGTTATGGTCGCCGCCGCGGGATGCCGTTGCATCCGCGCGCAAGTGAAATTTGATGAGAGGGGCGAACGGGCCGATGTCGCGCGTTTCCGTTGCGAACCACGCGAAGCTGTCGTGGCTCCTCATGCGCGGCGCCATGCGGCGGCTCGCCGGCCGCGTCAACGGTCACCCGTTTCTGCGCTGGCCCGTCCGCTTGCCGCTCAAGGCCGACCGGCTGTTGATCGCACCGCAGGACTTGCGCACGGCGGACGCCACGCGCGCGAGCGAAATCTATGCCGGCCGTTTCGCCTTCGCCGGCAAGGTCGTGGTCGGCGACGGCCGTTCGATCTTCGAGATGGAGCCGCCGTCCGACGATTGGGCGGCCGCCTTGCTCGGCTTCGGCTGGCTGCGCCATCTGCGCGCGGCGGACTTCGGCATCACCCGCGCCAATGCCCGCGCGCTGGTCGACGAATGGATCGCGGTGCAAGGCTCCTGGCACGCGCTGGCTTGGCGACCCGACATACTGTCCCGACGCATCATCTCCTGGCTCAGCCAGTCGACGCTCGTCCTGCAGGACGCCGACACGCGCTTCTATCGGCGCTTCCTCCGCAGTCTGGTGCGCCAGGTGCGCTATCTGCGCCATACTGCCCGCGACTCGCATCGCGGCATCGCGCGGATGCAGTCCGCCATTGCGCTCGCTTATGCCGCGCTGTGCATTGCCGGCCAGGCACGCCACATCAAGTCCGCAACCGAGCACTTGCAGCGCGAGATCGAGCAGCAAATCCTGCCCGACGGCGGCCACATCAGCCGCGATCCCGGGGCGATCATCGATATCTTGCTGGAATTTTTGCCGCTACGGCAGGCCTTTACCGCGCGCAATATTGCGCCGCCGCAGGCGCTGTCGAACGCCATCGACCGCATGATGCCCATGCTGCGCTTCTTCCGCCATTCCGAAGGCACCTTCGCGCATTTCAACGGCATGGGCGCGACGCCGGCCGATCACATTCTCACGCTGTTGGCCTATGACGACAATCGCGGCGCGCCGCTGTCCAACGCGCCTTATTCGGCCTATCAGCGCCTCGAAGCCAATGGCGGCGTGGTGATCATGGACACCGGGCGCGCGCCGCCGATCGAGATGAGCCTCGACGCCCATGCCGGTTGCCTGTCGTTCGAATTCTCCACGCCGAAGCAGAGCCTGATCGTGGTGAATTGCGGCATGCCCTCCAGCGGGCGCGAGAATTGGCGTCAATTGGCGCGGTCGACCGCGGCGCATTCCACGGTGACCTTCAACGACACCTCGTCGGCGCGCTTTGTGGAATTGGCGATGTTCCGCCGCTTGCTCGGAGGATCGCCGCTGTTGGGCGGACCGCGCGCCGTGTCGGTGACGCGCGAGGACGCGATCGACGCCATCGCGCTGCGCGCCACGCATGACGGCTATGCCGACCGCTTCGGCATCGTGCACGAGCGCTTGCTGATGCTGGCGGCCGACGGTACCCGCATCGACGGCGAGGACATCTTCCTCGCCGCCGACGGCGGCACGCACTTGCGCAGTGGGCCGGATCAATTCGCCATCCGCTTTCACCTGCATCCCGCGGTGAAGGCCACCCGGCTCACCGACGGCCACGGCGTCATGCTGATGACGCCGAGCAAGGAGGTCTGGACCTTCACCGCCCACGAGGACCGCGTGGACCTGGAGGACAGCGTCTATCTCGCCGGCAGCGAAGGCCCGCGCCGCACCACCCAGATCGTCATCCACGGCAACGCCCGCACCGCCTCGCGGGTGCAGTGGAGCCTGCAGCACGCCAATCCAGCGGGCGCCACGACCCGCCGCGTGCGCGAACAGGAAGAGCCGCGGCTGCCGCTGTGATAAGATTTTCCTGCCCCACGAGGCGGGAGCAGAAAAGCGAAGAGAACGTAAGAAGAAACCATGACCGAGCATCTCCGCCGCGCCACCCGTGCGCTGATTTCCGTCTCCGACAAAACCGGCGTCGTCGACTTCGCGCGCACGCTCTCCGGCTTCGGCATCGAGCTGGTTTCGACCGGCGGCACCCGCATGACGCTGGGCGACGCCGAACTCAATGTGCTCGACGTCAGCGAGCTGACCGGTTTTCCGGAAATGATGGACGGTCGCGTCAAGACGCTGCATCCGGGCGTGCATGGTGGACTATTGGCGATCCGCGGCAACGCCGAGCACACCGAGGCGATGCGCACGCACCGCATCCGCGCCATCGATATTCTGGTGGTGAATCTCTACCCGTTCGAAGCGACCGTGGCGCGTGGCGGCGATTTTGCCGATTGCATCGAGAACATCGACATCGGCGGCCCGGCCATGATCCGCGCCGCGGCGAAGAACCATAACGACGTCGCGGTCGTGGTCGAGCCGAGCGACTACGCGGCACTGCTCGAAGAACTGACCATGCACAACGGCATGACGACACTTACGCTGCGCCAAAAGCTGGCCGCCAAGGCCTTTGCACGCACCGCGGCTTACGACGCCGCAATCGGGAATTGGTTTGCGCAAGCGCTCGACGACAGCGCGCCGGATTATCGTGCCTTCGGCGGCCGGCTGATCGAGCCGTTGCGCTACGGCGAGAACCCGCACCAGTCGGCCGCGTTCTATCGCGCGCCGGTCGTGCGCTTTGGCGTCGCCACCGCGCGCCAAGTGCAGGGTAAACAGCTCTCCTACAATAATATCAACGATACCGACGCCGCTTACGAATGCGTCGCCGAGTTCGATCCAGCGCGTAGCGCGGCTTGCGCTATCATCAAGCACGCCAATCCGTGCGGCGTCGCCGAAGGCGAAAGTCTGGTCGAGGCCTATCGCAAGGCTTTCGCCTGCGACAAGACTTCGGCGTTTGGCGGCATCGTTGCGCTCAACCGCCCGCTCGATGCCAACGCCGCGCGCGCCATCACCGAAATCTTCACCGAAGTCATCATCGCGCCGGACGCCAGCGATGAGGCGATCGCCATCGTCGGCGCCAAGAAGAACTTGCGGCTCCTTCTTGCCGGCGGCCTGCCCAATCCGCGCGCGGCGGGGCTCACCGCCAAGACCGTTGCCGGCGGCATGCTGGTGCAAAGCCGCGATAACGCCGTGGTCGACGACATAGACTTAAAGCCCGTGACCAAGCGCGCGCCGAGCAATGCTGAATTGCGCGATCTGCGGTTCGCCTTCCGCGTCGCCAAGCATGTCAAATCCAACACCATTGTCTATGCCAAGGATCTCGCCACCGTCGGCATCGGCGCCGGCCAGATGAGCCGTGTCGACGCCGCACGCATCGCCGCGCACAAGGCGCAGGACGCCGCGAAGGAAGCCGGCCTCAAGGAGCCTTTGACCAAAGGCTCGGTGGTGGCGTCGGATGCCTTCTTCCCGTTTGCCGACGGCCTCCTCGTCGCCATCGCGGCCGGCGCCACTGCGGTGATCCAGCCCGGCGGCTCGGTGCGCGACGACGAGGTGATCAACGCCGCCGACGACCACGGCGTCGCCATGGTATTTACCGGCACGCGGCATTTCCGCCATTAAGTCCCTTTGAGGCCTTCCGCTCATTCCCGCGCAGGCGGGACCCCAGATGCCGGGTGTCGCTTGAATAGAACCTCTTTGCCGCCCCCCGACACACAAGGTCACGTCTCTTGGCCTCAAGTCTTGGCCTCAGGCATATGACCGCGAGATCGGGAGCGTTTTGGTGTCATTTCCCCCGTTACGGGCTGGACAGGGAGGTACTTATGAAGGGTCTCGTGTTTGCGTTGAGCGCCACGGCGCTCGGTCTCGCCGCGGCCACTCCGGCGCGCGCTGATTCCGCGGTGATCAAGTTCAAGGACACCGGCGCCTGCCGCGCCTGGTACGACCACACCGCCAAGCCGTGGGGAACGACGCAGGTTTTATGGGTCAAAACGCCGTCCTGGGACGTTGCGCAGACCAAGGGCAGCTATGCGATGAAGCACCACTGGTGCAAAGCCTGGTACTACTAAGCCAGGCGTTCACTCCCCCGACGTTTGCTTGCCGCCCGCCGGACATCCAGCGGGCGGCTGTTTCCACACTGAGCGAAGATTTCGCCGTTACATCGGCTTGTAACCGCGCTCCATGTCGACATCGATCAGCATCGCCTTGTTCTCATTCAGCGCTTTGCCGATGAGATCGGTCGCGTCGTGCACCGTCGCTGCGCGCGCGCCGTCGATGCCGAGGGAACGTGCGAGGCCTACGAAATCGATCGCCGGATCGTTGAGCTCCATGCCGACGAAGGTATCGGCCTGCTCGGCTAGCCCGCGCAGCATGACCAGACGCTGCTTCAAGATGCGATAGCTGGTGTTGTTGAAGATCACCCAGACGATCGGCAGCCGGTAGCGCGCCGCGGTCCATAGCCCCTGCACCGTGTACATGGCGCTGCCGTCGCCTACGAGCGCCACCACCGGACGCTGCGGCAGCGCGAGCTTGACCCCGATCGCGGCCGGCAGGCCCCAGCCGATGCCGCCGCCGCGCAGGCCGAAATAGCTTTGCTCGTCGTTGCTCTCGATCAGCCCACGAATGCCCGGCGCCGAGGACAGAATCTCTTCGATCACCACCGCATCCTTCGGCAGCATCGAACCGATAGCTTCGAGCAAAGCGAGCGGCTGCACCGGCGTCTTGCCGGCAAGAGCGCGCGCCTTCATCCGGAATGCCTCGCGGTCCTTCTTGATCGCCGCGGTCAGCGTTTGCAGCCGCACCGCCACGGCGGTCTTGGCGCTCGCGCTCATGCGCGCGCCGACGGCAGCCGTGATCTCGGGCAGCGTCGCCTTGGGATCGCCAAGGATCGCGACCTGCGCCGGATAGTTCTTGCCGATCTGCCACGGATCGGTGTCGAGATGAATGAGCGGCAGTCCCGGCGGCCATGGATCGACGGTCGACGGCAGCGACCAGGTGAACAGATCGCCGCCGACGGAAAATACCAAATCGTGCTTGTCGAGCACGTCGCGCACGCCAGCCTGCGAGCGTGTCATCATGCCGCGATAGAGTGGGTGCGACGCCGGAAACGAGGCGCTGTTCGGGATGAACTCGACATAGACCGGCGCGGCGACGGTTTCCGCGAGCGCAATCAGCTCCTTATGCGCGCGGCTCTGCGCCACCGCATCGCCGGCGATGATGACCGGCCGCTCGGTCTTGGCGAGGAGTTCGGCGGCGGCCGCGATGGCGTCGGCGTCGCCGCGGACGCGTGGCGCGACCCGCGTCGGCTCCAGCAAATCGATATCGGCGTCGTTCTTCAGAATGTCGCCGGGCAGCGACAGGAACACCGGACCGGTCGGGGGCGCCAGCGCGGTCTTAACCGCGCGATGCACGTAGCGCGGCAAGTCCTCGGCGCGATGCACCTCGGCTGCCCATTTAACGAACGGCCGCGCCAGCGTCGGCAGGTCGGCGCTCAAGACCGGCTCGGTGACGAGATATTCGGTGTCCTGCTGGCCGGCGGTGACCAGCACCGGAGAATTCGCTTTCATGGCGTCGTAGAGCATGCCCATGGCATTGCCGAGCCCGGGCGCAACGTGAAGGTTGAGCACCGCCAGCCCAGCGGAAGCTTGCGCATAGCCATCGGCCATCGCCATCAGCGCCGCTTCCTGCAGTCCGAGGATGTATTTGATGTCATGCTCGACCGCGAAGGCGTCCATCAGCGGCAATTCGGTGGTGCCGGGATTGCCGAACATCACCGTGACGCCCTCCTGCTTGAGCAGATCGAGGAAGGCGCGTTTTCCACTCATTACGGGCAAGGTTTTCTCCCATCGTTCATGTTTGAGCGATGATACCGACTAATGCGGAGGGGAAATCTGGTGCCGCGGAAGGGATTCGAACCCCTGACCCCCGCATTACGAATGCGGTGCTCTACCGGCTGAGCTACCGCGGCAAGCGGCCGATTCTTGCCATAGTGACGTGAAAATTTCCACCTCAATCGGCTTGGCGCGGCCGCACTTGCACCTGGACCCCGGCAAAGTCAAATAACGGCCATGACCGAGACAACGGAGACCGCGCCAGGCGATTCCAACGTGCTGGCGGGCGCAGGGGAGAGATTGCGGATCGCGCCGTGCCAGGCTGCCTCGCTGGCGGTCTCGGCCCTTGTGCTTGCGATGGTGGTCTTGCGTTGCCTGGTCGCCCGCCACATGGAGCTGGAGACCGACGAGACCTATTACTGGCTGTGGTCGCGGCATCTGGCGATAAGTTATTTCGACCAACCGCCGCTGATCGCGTACCTGATCCGGCTCGGCACCGCGCTGTTCGGCAACACCGCCTTCGGCGTGCGTAGCATGGCGATCGTGGCGATGATCGCGGCATCGGCGCTGGTCTATGCGCTCGCCGTCATCCTGTTCGACGATCGCCGGCTCGGCCTATTGGCGGCGCTGTGGTTCAACATGATGCCGCACACGGCGTTCTTTTCGATCGTCATGTATCCCGACACGCCAGCGATCCTATTCTGGCTGTTGTGCTGCGTAGGGCTGGCGCAGGTCTGGAAAAGCGGCCGCGGCGAATACTGGTATCTCGCCGGCGCCGCGATGGGTCTATTGCTGCTCAGCAAATATACCGGCGTCTTCCTTCTCGCCGGCATCGTGATCTGGCTGTCGGCGTCGGTGCAGATGCGACCCTGGCTCAAGCGACGCGAGCCCTATTTGGCCGCCCTGATCGCGCTCGTTCTGTTCAGCCCGGTGATCCTGTGGAATGCCGAGCATCACTGGGCGTCGTTCGCCAAGCAATTCGGCCATGCATTCGATTTTGCCGACGGCGGCCTCGACAATGCCGGCACCTTCGTCGGCGTCCAGGCGCTGTTCGTATCGCCGCTGATCTTTGCTTTCGCTATCGCCGGTCTTGCGGTCGCGACCCTGCGCGGATTTTTCCGGCAAGAGGCAAACTGGCTGTTGCTGGCGGCCGCGGCGGCGCCGATGCTGGCTTATTTCCTCATTCACGCGCTGTCGGCGGAAGTGCTGCCGCAATGGCCGAGCACGGCTTACGCGATCGCCGTCATTGCCGCCGTCGCCGCGTTCGCGCCGCGGCAAGACGCGCCGGAGCGTGGGCCGCTCCTTCGCTACGCTTTCGCGGCGGCGCCGTGGACCGGCCTCGTTTTCACCCTTGCCATGTTCGCGCAGATGACCTTTTGGCCGGCGCCGGTCGCCGCGGCACACGATCCGCTCGACATCTTCGACGGCTGGGCGCAGTGGGCGGCGGACACGCGCGCGGTGGCGAGCGCGCGCGATGCCGGCTATATCGCCAGCGGCGAATACGACACGAATGCCGAGCTCGCGTTTTATCTGCGCGGCATGCCGGTGTTCCAGACCTCGGAGAAAATCCGCTACGGCTTTCTGCCGCCGGTCGATCAAAAGCTGCTGGCCGACCATACCGGCATCTACGTGGCAACCGAGCCGTCGACCGATCTGCCGGAGCTGCAGAAGCATTTTGCATGGGTCGAGCCGATCGCAACGGTCTGGCGCACGCGCGACGGCGACCCGATCAAGGCCTACCGCATCTTCGCGTTGAAGGGCTATCGCGGCGGCGTGCCTTATTAAGGTAAGCGGCAAGGCCGCCGACGGGAACCAATGCAATTGTGACGATCAATTCAGCATGTTTTGCCGACGCGGCTTCCTAATTTCGCCTCTTCGTGCTCTTTAATTCACGGAAGTCGAATGGGGAATTCGGTGTGCGTGGGGTCGACAATCGGCCGTCTTGCAATTGTATTGGTGGCTTTGTCGGTTCCGGGCTTTGCCGCCGCCGCCGATTTACCGGCGCCGCCGGAGCAAGCGGTGGCCCCGGCCAGCGTCGCGCCGGCGGCGCCAAACTGGATCGTCACCGTCGGGATCGAAGGCCGGGTCGTTCCAGCTTGGCCGGGCGCCTCGGACAGCAAACCCGCCGTGACCGGATTTCCGCTGTTTTCCGTCCGCAAGGAAGGCTCGCCGCCGGACTTTCCCGGCCCGCGGGACAGCATCGGCTTCAGCCTCATCGATCTCGGCCAGATCAAGATCGGCCCGGCTTTTAAACTCGTCTGGCAGCGCAAGGCGTCCGACTACGCGGCGCCGAACGGGCTCGGCGACGTCAATTATGCGGTGAAGGCCGGCGCGTTTGCCGAATACTGGCCCGCGCCGTGGCTGCGGCTGCGTGGCGAAGCCCGCCAAGGTTTTGGCGGCGAGACCGGCGTCACCGGCGATCTGTTTCTCGATGCGATCGTTCCCGCCGGACAGTGGACCTTATCCGCCGGGCCAAGAATGACCCTGCAGTCCGCCGCCGCGGCCAGCCCTTATTTCTCCATCACGCAAGCGCAGTCGATCGGCTCGACGGTTTCGGGCCTGCCGGCCTTACCGGTCTATCGCGCCGGCGGCGGGCTTTATTCCTTCGGCGCCGGCTCGATGGCGCAGTACGCCTTCAATTCGCAATGGACCGCGCATGCGCTGTTCGCGAATACGAGCGGCTGACCGGCTCCGCCGCCGACTCGCCGCTGGTCACCCAGCGCGGTTCGCCGGATCAGTTCACCTTCGGACTGGGCGCGACCTACTCGTTCGCCATGACCCCGTGGTCGTGAAGCCGCGGCACAAAGCCGTTCAGCGTGGTGGCGACGGTCCTGCCTCGGCGCGCAGCTTGAAGCGCTGGATCTTTCCGGTCGCGGTCTTCGGCAGCTCGGTGCGAAACTCGATCCAGCGCGGATATTTGTAGACCGCGAGTTTCTTGCGGCATTCGTCCTGCAGCTTTTGCGCAAAGGCGTCGCTGGCTTTGTCCGGCACTTTCAGCACCACGAAGGCCTTGGGCTTGATCAGCTCGTCGGTGTCCGGCCAGCCGACCACGGCGGCTTCGAGCACATCGGGATGGCTTTGCAGCGCGCCCTCGACCTCGAACGGCGAGACATACATGCCGGAAACCTTGAGCATGTCGTCGCGCCGGCCGCAGTAAACGAAATAACCGGCCTCGTCCTCGATATATTTGTCACCGGAGCGCGTCCATTCGCCCAAGAACGTCGCGCGCGATTGCTCGCGGTTGTTCCAATACATGATCGCGCTGGTCGGTCCGCGCACCTGCAGTTCGCCCATGTCGCCGCGTTTGGTGACGATGTTGCCGTCATCGTCGACCAGGCGGATATCGTAACCCGGCAACGGCTTGCCGGAGGTGCCGTATTTCACCTCGCCGGCGCGGTTCGACAGAAAGATATGCAGCATCTCGGTCGAGCCGAGGCCGTCGAGAATGTCGACGCCGTAGCGCTCGCTCCAGCGCCGGCCGATCTCGGCCGGCAGCGCTTCGCCGGCGGAGACGCAGCGGCGGATTTTCAGCTCTGGTCGCGCGGGCGTCGCGGGGCTCGCCAGAAAGGCGGCATAGAACGTCGGCACCGCATAGAAGACGGTGACGTTGTGCCTCTTGAGGAGCTCGGCGACCACATCCGGCGTCGGTCGCTGCGGCAGCAGCACGGTGGTCGCGCCCGCGGACAACGGAAAAGTGAGCGCGTTGCCGAGCCCGTAGGCGAAGAACAGCTTCGCCACCGAATAGCAGACGTCGGTTTCGCCGATGCCGATCACCGGCGCCGCATAAAGCGCGTCGGTGAGTTTCAGATCGGCATGGGTATGTACCGCGCCCTTCGGCCGGCCTGTCGAACCCGACGTGTAGAGCCAGAAGCACATGTCGTCGCGCGTCGTTGCCGCGGTAGCGCCTTGCGGAATCTTGGCATCGGTCTTGGCTTCGGCCATCAGCTCGTCGAACGAGAGATGAGAATGCGGGTCGTCGCCGGAGACGATGACATGTTCGAGGCTGTCGCTCTCCCGGATCGCATCGGCGAATTTGTCGTAGAGCGCTTCGGAGACGACCAGCACCCGCGCCCGCGAATCGTTGAGCATGAAGCGGTAATCGGCCTCTGTCATCAGCGTGTTGACCGGGACCGCCACGACGCCGGCCTTGATCGCGCCGAGGAACGCGGTCGGCCAATCGATGGTGTCGAGGAGGCAGATGAGAACACGCTCCTCGCGGCGACTGCCGAGCGAACGCAACACCTGGCCGAAACGCTCGACCCGGTCGGCGAGTTCGGCATAGGTATATTGGCCGCGATCATCGATATAGGCGAGCTTGTTGCCGCGGCCGGCGTCGAGATTGCGCTTGAGGATATCGGCGGCGAAATTGTAGTCGCGCGGGATGGTCGATTCCGGGGACGGCCCGATATGCGGCGGCGCGTCGTTCATCGCGGCGTTCCTCATCAGCACGGGCTTTTGCCCACCCGTTGCCCACACACAAAGGATCACGAGAACCCATTATGCCGACGTGAAAATTCGACGGCAATGGCGAAGCCGGCCGGCGCTGTCTTTGCCGCGAAATTGCGCTATGACAGGGCCGCCATTTCCCTCCCGGAGCCGCCGTAATGCTTTTCAGCCGTGACCGTATTCTCACCACCCATGTCGGCAGCCTGCCGCGCAACGAGACGCTGAGCGACCTTTTGGTCAAGCAGGAGGACGGCGAAAAACTCGACCCGAAGATGCTCGCCGACGAAATGGACAAGGCGGTGCGCCACGTCGTCGGCAAGCAGATGGAGGCCGGAATCGACGTCGGCAATGACGGCGAGCAGCGGCGGATCGGCTTCCAGACCTACGTGCCGCAGCGCATGTCGGGCTTTGCCGGCGTGTCGAAGCGCCGCCGCGGCCGCGAGTTCGAGGAGTTTCCCGAGCTGGTCGGCTATCTGATGCGGCGCTTTCCCAATCCGCCGAAGAGCCAGCACGGGGCGCCGGAGGCGCAGGCCGACATCAAGTATCGCGATCTCAAACCGATCAGCGACGAGATCGCCGGTTTCAAGCGCATCGCCGACGAGCTGCACGCGTTTTCCGAGCGGTTCATGACAGCGGCCTCGCCCGGCATCATCTCGACCACGATGCTCAACGCCTATTACCCGTCGCATGACGATTATCTCGACGCCATCGCCCGCGAAATGAAGAACGAATACCAGGCCATCCATAAAGCCGGCCTCATTTTGCAGATCGACGCGCCCGACCTCGCCATGGACCGCACCATGATGTACCGCGATCTGTCGGATGCCGATTTCGTCAAGCGCTGCGAGCGCCATGTCGCCGCCATCAACAAAGGCATCGAAGGCATTCCGCGCGACCGCGTGCGCTTGCATATCTGTTACGGCAATTGGGAAGGCCCGCACATCCACGACATCGCGCTGGAGAAAATCTTGCCGGCGCTCTATCAGGCCAAGGTCGGTGCGCTGTCGATCGAGTTCTCCAATCCGCGCCACGCACACGAATACTCAGCCCTCAAGCGCGTGCCATTCCCCAAAGACATGATCCTCATTCCCGGCGTGGTCGAGACCACATCGAATTTCGTCGAGCATCCCGAAGTGGTGGCGCGCCGCATCGAGGAAGCCGTCGCGACCATCGGCGACCGCGAGCGCGTCATTGCCTCGTCGGATTGCGGCTTCGGCACCTTCACCCGGCGCGAATGGGTGATCGAGCCGGTGGTCTGGCTCAAGCTCAAGGCGATCCGCCAGGGCGCCGATATCGCTTCGGCGCGGTTATGGGGTAAAAGGACCGCCGCATGAACTGCACTGCCGTTCGTCCCCGCGAAGGCGGGGACCTAGCCACTGGATTCCCGCTTGCGCGGGAATGAGCGGTCAACGAATTGCCTCAACCACCAACAGGACCAGCACCGTGATTGACCTTTACACCTGGACGACGCCGAACGGCCGCAAGATTTCCATCGCGCTCGAGGAATTCGGCCTGCCCTATACCGTGCATGCTGTCGACATTTCGAAGGACGAGCAGTTCAAGCCGGAATTTCTCAAGATCTCACCGAACAACCGCATCCCGGCGATCGTCGACCGCGACAACAATCTGAGCCTGATGGAGTTCGGCGCGATCCTGATCTATCTCGCCGACAAGACCGGCAAGCTGATGCCGAAATCGGGCGACGGCCGCTACAAGGTCATCGAATGGCTGATGTGGCAGATGGGCGGCCCGGGTCCGATGTTCGGCCAGGTCCATCACTTCGTGAAATACAACAAGGGCAAGTCGGCCTATGCCGAGGAGCGCTATCTGAAGGAAGCGCACCGGCTCTACGGCGTGCTCGACAAGCGCCTCGCCGACCGCGAATACGTCGCCGACGCCTATTCGATCGCCGACATCGCGATCTGGCCGTGGGTGTCGCGCTACGAGTGGCAGACCGTCGATCTCAACCAGTATCCGAACGTCAAGCGCTGGTACACGGCCATCGCCAAGCGCCCGGCGGTCCAGAAAGGCTACAAAGTGCCGAAAGACGTCGGCGAAGTGCCGATGCCGTGACATCGAGGCCGGAGGGGCGGGTTCTAAACCCGCCCAGAACCCGTGTCGACAAACGGTGAGATTGGTTACAATAGGAACGACAATCGCCGTGCCCGCTCATCCTTCGAGGCTCGCCTCGCTTCGCTCGCACCTCAGGATGACGGATAACGCCAGGGAGTACGCCATGGACGACATCACCAAGCGCGATCCGATCAAGATCACCGCCGAGGACATCAACCCGCGTTACAATTGGGGCCGTCATCTGCCGGTGCTCGGCACCATGGGGGTCGATTTCGAGGAACGCGTCGATTACCGGCGCATGCACCGCTACCGGCTCGCCCGCGCGCAAGCCGCGCTCGAAGCGTCCGACCTCGGCGCGCTGCTGCTCTTCGACGACAACAATATCCGCTACGTCACCTCGACCAAGATCGGCGAATGGGCCCGCGACAAGCTTTCGCGCTGGGCGCTCTTGGTGCGCGGCAGCGACCCCATTTTGTGGGACTTCGGCTCGGCCGCCGTCCACCACAAGCTCTATTCGCCCTGGCTCAAGCCGGAGAACTGCAAAGCCGGCCTCGTCGGCCTGCGCGGCACCGTCGATCCCGCCTTCGGCCTGATGAAGCGCCACGCCGAGGAAATGGCCTCGATCCTCAAAGACGCCGGCGTCGCCAAGATGCCGATCGGCGTCGACATCATCGAGCCGCCGATGATGTTCGAGCTGGAAAAGGCCGGCCTCAAGATCAAGGACGGCCAGCAGGTGATGCTGAGCGCGCGCGAGGTGAAATCGGCGGACGAGATCGCGCTCCTCAATCGCGCCGCGGCCATGGTCGACGGCGCCTATGACGTGGTCAACCAGATGCTGCGTCCCGGCATTCGCGAAAACGACATCGTCGCCGAGGTCAACAAGTTCCTCTACACCCACGGCTCCGACGACGTCGAAGCGGTCAACGCCATCTCCGGCGAACGCTGCAGCCCGCATCCGCATAACTTCACCGACCGCATGATCCGCCCCGGCGATCAGGCGTTCTTCGACATCCTGCAAAGCTTCATGGGCTATCGCACCTGCTACTACCGCACCTTCAACGTCGTTCGCGCCACGCCGGCGCAGCACGACGCCTACCGGATGGCGCGCGAATGGCTCGACAACGCCATCGAGCGCATCAAGCCCGGCGCTTCGACCGCGCATATCTGCGAAGTGTTCCCGAAGGCGCAGGAGTTCGGCTTCCCCGACGAGATGGCGGCCTTCGGCCTGCAATTCGCCCATGGGCTCGGGCTGAACTTGCACGAGCGGCCGATCATCTCGCGCGTGGTGTCGATGGATCACCCGACCGAGATCGTCGAAGGCATGGTGTTCGCGATCGAAACCTATTGTCCGGCGACGGACGGCTACTCCGCGGCGCGCATCGAGGAAGAGGTCGTGGTCACCGACAAAGGCTGCCGCCTGATCTCGCTGTTCCCGGCGGAGGAACTGCCGATCTCGGCGAAGTATTGATGGGGCCCGTCATGGCCGGGCTTGTCCCGGCCATCCACGTCTTTGGAGCATGCAAACATTAAGACGTGGATGCCCGGCACGTAGGCGAGCGAAGCGACGCCGTTCTGGGAACGGCTACGGCCGGGCATGACGATGAGTGGTTCAGATCTCTTAACCCACATCCGCAACGCTTACGGCAACGCCTTCGCGGTCATGCCGCGCAGCGCGGCGAGGCGCAATTCCATCTCGTGCTTGAGATTATATTGCGGGTTGCCGAACGAGGTATTGCGCTCGGCAAGAAAGTCGCGCTGCTCTTGGCGTAGTTCTTTGCCGGCCCTGCCGTTGCGGCTGGCGAGCGCCGCTCGGTAGGCAACGTCGATTTCGCGGTCGAGCCGCGCCAGATCGGGATCGGAGCAGATCGCCTTCTCCACTGCGCGCCGGGCCGAGCCGCAGTCGAACGTCAGCAATAGCTTGTCGGAATCATCGGCATTGCGCTGGTCGCGCTCCTGGCGCGATTCCGCCAAGCCCTCGGCCGCGGTGTCGAGGTCCGGCTTGATGCGCAGCGCTTCCTCGTAATCGGCGATGGCGTGGTCGAGATCGCCCTTTTTGGCGTAAGTGGCGCCGCGGTTGTTGTAGGCCAGATAGAAGCCCGGATTGAGCGCCAGCGCGCGGTCGTAATCGGCGATGGCACGGTCGTAATCGCCCTTGAAGTGATAGGAGTTGCCTGCGGCTTGAGCCGGATCGCCTCGTTATAGTCGGCGATGGCGCGGTCGTAATCGCCCTTCTCGGCATAGGACAGGCCGCGATTGTCGTAATATTCCGGCTCCAGTGGATCGAGTTTGATCGCCTCGCTTTCGTCGGCGATCGCCGCGTCGGTGCGGCCGAGCTTCTTATAGGCGGCGCCGCGGTTAGTAAAAAAGCGCGCGACTTCTTCGGATCGAGCTTGATCGCCTGGTCGTAGTCTCCGATCGCGGCCTGATAATCTTTCTTGAAATAATAGGCGACCCCGCGGTCCATGAAGGACTGCGCGTCGTCGGGCTTGAGCCGGATCGCCTCGTTATAGTCGGCGATGGCGCGGTCGTATTGCTGGTTATTGTTGAAGACGTTACCGCGATAGTCGCACGCCTGGGCGTTGTTGGGATCGAGCCGCACCGCGTCGTTGGCGTCGGCGAGCGCCTTGTCGAGTTGGCCGATGCTGCGATAGGCGTTCGAGCGCTCGCGGAAGGCCCGTGCGTTGTGCGGATCGAGCGCGATGGCGCGAGCGAAGTCGGCGAGCGCAAGCTCGGTCTTGTCGATGGTCCAATAGGTCGCACCGCGATTGACCAGAGCCGCCGCTTGCGCTTGCGGCTGGTTCTTCAGCGTATCGATCAGCGCGCCGCAGGCGGCGATGCGCTGCTCCGGCGAATAAGGCGCCTCGTCGGTCGAGGCGCAGATATCGGCATTGGGACTGGTTTCGGCCCGCGCGGCGGGCGCGGCCAACACACTGAGCAGGCAGGCGGCGGCGGCGAAAACGGGGGTGGCGTGGCGCATGGGAACATCCGATTGGCGATGCGACAAACAGCGGCCCAAACCGGCCGTTGCCGATTAGTCGCCGCCGGTTCGAACCTGGTTCTGACCTTGGCGCCGGTCATAGGAGAGCGAATTTCACCGGTTCAACAAACGCTTGACCGGGCGGGGATTTCCGGTGACATGCCGTCCCCGCCATTGATCGCCAGCGAGCCGTGCACATGGTTTCCGACGCGTTGCCCAAAACCGCCATTGCCGAGCATCTGGCGCAAAAGATCTGCGCGCTCGATGCCGCGCGCCTGCCCGCGGCCGTGCGCGAGAAATGCGTGGAGCTTTTGATCGACGTCGTCGGTCTCGCAGTCACCGCGCGCAATGAGGATTACGTCAAGATCACGCTCGCCGGCTGCGATGACGAGGGGCCGTGCACGGCGATCGGCCACGCCCACACATTTTCCGCGGCCGCCGCCGCGCTCATTAACGGCACGGCGATTCACGGCGAGGATTTCGATGACACCTTTGAAGGCGGCCCGGTCCATGCCGGCGCCGTGATCGTGCCGGCAGTGCTCGCCGTCTGCGAGCGGCAAAAGCTCGACGGCCGCGCGCTACTGCTCGGGATTGCCATCGGCGTCGAGACCATGTGCCGGCTGAGCTTGGTGGCGCCGACGCTGACCCACAAAGCGGGCTTTCATCCGACCGCGGTGTTCGGCGCCGTAGGCGCCGCGGCCGGCGTCGGCGCGGCGCTCAAACTCAACACCCGTCAGATGGTCGATGCGCTCGGCACCGTCGCGTCGATGGCTGGTGGCATCATCGAATATCTGGCCGAGGGCGCCTGGACCAAGCGGCTGCATGCCGGCTGGGCGGCGCAATCGGGCATGCGCGCGGCGCTGCTCGGCCGCGCCGGTTTTTCCGGGCCGCGCACCGTGTTCGAAGGCGTGCATGGCTTCTTTCACGGCTTCGCGCGCACCACCGAGGGCGACTACGACGCGCTGACCGGCGATTTCGGCGCGCGCTGGGTGACGCAGACGCTGGCGTTCAAGCCCTATCCGTGCGGGACCATGACGCATCCTTATATCGACTGCGCGCGGCGGCTCGGCGCGCGCATCAAAGCCGACGACGTCGTCGAGATGGTCTGCGAGGTCGGCGAGGGCACGGTGCACCGGCTGTGGGAGCCGCTCGCGGCGAAGCAGCATCCCGCCAACGGCTATTCCGGAAAATTCTCCACGCCCTACTGCATCGCCGCCGGCTTCGTGCGCGGCAATGTGGGCTTGAGCGATTTCACAGACGCCGCGGTGCACGATCCTGCCGTGCTCGCGCTCGCCGCCAAGGTGCGCTACGCGATCGATCCAAAAAATCCCTACCCGAAGAATTTCACCGGCCACATCCGCGCCACGCTGCGCGACGGCGCGGCGGTCGAGGAGCGCCAGCCCTATATGCGCGGCGGCGCGCAGGAGCCGCTGACCCGCGCCGACATCGAGGACAAGTTTCGGCTCAACGCCAAACACGGCGGCTGGACCGATGCGCGCGCGGCGGAAGCGCTGAAGCTGATCGGCGGATTGTTCGAGGGGCCGGTGAACCTTGCGGGGTTGCGGGGGTGATAGCGCAAACGTTTCCCGGATGCGGTGCAGCGCGCAGCGGTGCACCGCTGATCCGGGGTCTTCGCGGGCTCGACCCTCACATGCTCTGAGCTTTCCGCGATCCCGCGTCTGCAGCGCATCACTACGTGCTGCGCTGCGCCCGGGGAAACGGTGTCACTATCGATGGGACGGTACTTGACAATCGTCTCTTCTTTAGTTACATAAAACTGCGAATCAATCTCGCTCGAAAGGACGCCGCCGTCAGACTTAAGCCGGCGGATGGAGTGAGTGCGGTTTTCAAGCCGAGGCGGGCCGGCCGCTTGGGCGAAAAACTGCGGTGGAGCGCCGGGAGGCGCAGCACGCCCGAAGCAGGCGGTTCGCGCAAGCGGATTGTCCTGTGGCGCGCGCCGCGCCCGAAGCGCGAGCGAGTGGCAACATTCGCCCGCGTGGCGCGGCCCCGACTTTGGCGCCTCCCGGCGCTGCACTTCCCGCTTCCGTTCGGGGAAGGATTCTTAAGCGTGGCTAGGCAAGCCTCGGACGCTGAGACGCGCCGCGAGAACGAGATTGCTTTATCCGCCCCCGCGAAGCGGGGGAGGGGGACCATGCGAAGCATGGTGGAGGGGGCGTCTGACTCGACCCTTCGTTGTCATTGCAGAAAGAGCGTCGAGGCCCGCGCCCCTTCCACCGCGCAAACGCGCGGTCCCCCTCCCCCACTTTCGTGGGGGAGGAAAATTGTTAATCGAGCGGCCCATCGCGCAAGCGCGCAAGGTCGAAACGATCGATCTCGCGCAGAAGTTCAACGAAGGCTTGCGCGCCGCGTGCCAACGCCGCGTCGCCCTTCGCTGCCGTCGCCAGCGTGGCGTCGCCGACGGCGCCGGAGGGGTGCAGGTCCTGCGTCATCCAGGCAAAGCCGGCCGGCCGGTAGGCGCCGAGCCATTTGAACTCGGCTGCCATTGCGACCGTCTCCGGCGTCGCCTTGGGCGCCTGGTCCATGCACACCGTGTCCGGTTTCGCCGCCAGCATCAGCGAGGTCTCGATGTCGCCGCCGTGGATGCCGTGCTTTTTTTCCTCGGTCGAAAACGTCCCGTCGGGATAGCCGAAGCGATGCCAGCCCACGGTGACCGCGAGCATGCCAAGCCGCGCGCGCAGATCGCGCGCCACCGTTTCCATCGCCGCAACATTGCCGCCGTGGCTGGTGACGAGGACGAGCTTGCGCAGGCCGGCGCGCGCCAGGCTGTCGCCGAGCTCAGTCCAGGCCGCGATGGCGGTCGCCGCCGACGAGGTCAGCGTGCCGGGAAACGCCAGATGCTCGGCGGAGATGCCAATGCGCTGCATCGGCAGGAACGTCGCCGGCAGATCGTCCGGCAAGAGATCGCGGGCGCGCGCCAAATAGGCCTCGGCGATGTAGGTGTCGACGCCGAGCGGCAGATGCGGCCCATGCTGCTCGACCGCGGCGAGCGGCAGCACCGCGATCCAGCGCGCAGTATCGCCGCCGGCGACGTCCTGCCAGGTCATCTCCATCCAGTCGCGCTTCGGCAGCATGCTCAGGCTCACTCGCAAATTTCCCCCGCCTCTCCTATTGTCGCGTGCGTTGTCGCAGGGAGCAACCGATGGCGTGGACCACGAAGTTTAGCGCCGCATTGATGGGCGTCGCCGTCGCGGCTGCGGTTGCCGGCCCGGCCGCGGCCCAGGCGCTCGACAAGGTCACCTTCGGCACCAACTGGGTGGCGGAGGCCGAGCACGGCGGCTTCTATCAGGCGCTGGCCGACGGCACCTACCGCAAATACGGGCTCGACGTGACCATCCGGCAGGGCGGCCCGAGCGTGAACAACCGCATTCTCCTACCGGTCGGCAAGATCGACTTCTTCCTGTCCGCCAACAATCTGCAAGGTTTTGACGCCGTCACGCAGAATATCCCCACGGTCGAAGTCGCCGCGTATTTCCAGAAAGACCCGCAGGTGCTGATCGCGCATCCCGATCACGGCATCCAGAAGCTGCAGGATTTGAAGGCTCTGACCTTGTTCATATCGCCGGAAGGCGTGGCGACCTATTACCAATGGCTCAAAGCCACCTACGGCTTCAAGGACTCGCAGGTGAAGCCCTACACCTTCAATCCGCAGCCGTTCCTGGTGAACAAAAAAAGCGCGATGCAGGGCTACGTGACGTCGGAGCCGTTCGCCATCGAGAAGGCCGCGCATTTTACGCCTAAAGTGTTCTTGCTCGCCGACGAGGGACTGGCGGGCTATTCGACCCTGATCGAGACGCGGCGCGATCTCGTCGACAATAACCCCTATCTGGTGCAGCGCTTCATCGATGCCTCGACAGTCGGCTGGTACAACTATCTCTATCACGACAACAGCGCGGCCAATGCGCTGATCAAGCAGCAGAACCCGGAAATGACCGACGATCTCCTGGCCTATTCGGTGAACGCGATGAAGAAATACGGCATCGTCGATTCCGGCGACGCTTTGACGCTCGGCGTCGGCGCCATGACCGACGCGCGCATGAAAGCTTTTTTCGACGAAATGGTGCGCGCCGGCGTCACCAAGCCGAGTGTCGATTACCGCAAGGCCTACACGCTGCAATTCGTCGACAAGAAAGTCGGACTCGATCTGCGGCCGAAGAACTAAAGAAGCCATCAGATGCCGCCGGCGAGCGCAGTGCATTCCGATCCGCTGGTCGCGCTGCGCGGCGTCGCCAAGGCGTTTGCCAACGGTACGCTGGCGCTCGAGGGCTTCGATCTCGACGTGCGCGAGGGCGAATTCGTCTCGCTGCTTGGCCCGTCGGGATGCGGCAAGTCTACCGCGTTGCGCATCATCGCCGGCTTGAGCGAGCCGAGCGGAGGCACGGTCGAATGGACGTCCTCGCGCGCGCCCGCGGACGGCGAAAGTCGGATCGGCTTCGTGTTCCAGGAACCGACGCTGATGCCGTGGACAAGCGTGTTCAACAACGTGCTGCTGCCGCTCAAGCTCAAAGGCATCCCGATCGAAAAGGCGCGGGCGCGGGTCGTCGCGGCGCTCGATCGGGTCGGGCTGAAGGAGTTCGGTCGCGCCTATCCGCGCGAACTGTCGGGCGGCATGCGCATGCGTGTCTCCATTGCCCGTGCGCTGGTCACCGAGCCGGCATTGTTGTTGATGGACGAGCCGTTTGCAGCGCTCGACGAGATCACGCGCTTCAAGCTCAACAACGATATCCTGCAAGTGTGGCAGGCCTTGTCCACCACCGTGGTGTTCGTGACCCATTCGGTGTTCGAGTTGGTCTATCTGTCGAGCCGCATCGTGGTGATGGCGGCGCGGCCGGGCCGGGTCTTCACAGAACTCAAAATCGACGCGCCTTATCCGCGCGACCAGGATTTCCGCACCTCGGCCGAATATGCCGCATTCTGCCGCCGTACCTCCGAAGCGCTCGCGCAAGCGATGGCCGCGGGAGGCGCGTCATGACGAATTCCTCGTCCGCCCATTCCCGCGATCGCGCCCTGCGCATCGTGCTGCCGATCATCGTGCTGGCGCTCGGGCTTTCGCTCTGGGCGCTGGTGGTATGGATCGGTAACATTCCGCCTTATGTGCTGCCGAGTCCCGAGCTGGTCGTGCAAACCTTGGTCTCGGACTGGGCTTTGCTGTTCCAATCACTTCTCGTCACGCTCGCCACCACAGTCGAAGGCTTTCTGCTTGCGGCAATCGGCGGCGTCGGCTTGGCAGTGCTGTTCAACCAATCGCGGCTGGTCGAATATTCGTTTTATCCCTATGCGGTGATCCTGCAAGTGACGCCGATCGTCGCCATTGCGCCGCTGCTCTTGATCTACCTGCCGCAGCCGCTGGCGGTCTTGGCCTGCGCCTGGATCGTCGCCTTCTTTCCCGTACTGGCTAACACCACGCTCGGCCTGCACTCGGTCGACCGCAATCTCGCCGACCTGTTCGCGCTCTACGGCGCTACGCGCGGCCAAGTCCTGTGGAACCTCAAACTGCCGGCCGCGCTGCCCTATATTCTCGGGGGCCTGCGCATCGCCGGCGGCCTGTCGCTGATCGGCGCCGTGGTCGCCGAGATCGCCGCAGGCTCCGCGGGCGCCGGCTCGGGACTGGCCTACCGCATCGCCGAATCCGGCTATCGGCTGAACATCCCGCGCATGTTCGCGGCGCTCCTGCTGTTGTCCGTCGCCGGCATCGTGATCTTCTATCTGCTGTCGGCGGTCAATTACCTGGCGCTGCGCCGCTGGCACGAGAGCGCGCTGGAGCAGGAACGCTAGACGATCAGGACTGCGGCAATACCGCCGCCAACACGCGCGCGACATGAACCGCCTCGCGCCCGGCGCCGTCGTGGATCTGATGCCGGCACGACGTGCCGTCGGCGACAATGATTGCATCGTCGGGCGCCTTGCGCACGGCCGGCAGCAGCGACAGCTCGCCCATGGCGCGCGACACTTCGATCGTATCGGCATGAAAGCCGAACGCGCCGGCCATGCCGCAACAGCTCGATTCGATGGTCTCGAACGTCGAGATCAGGAACGAGTTGCAGCGTCATCTCAACTGAGGACATCGTATCGAAGGATTTCTGATGGCAATGGCCGTGCAGCAAGGCGCGTTTCTTGAGCGACGCGAGCTTGAGTTCGAGCTTTCCGGTGGCCGCTTCGCGCGCCAGGAATTCCTCGAACAGAAGCGCATTCTCGGAAACGCGCCGCGCCGCATCGCTCTTCACCAACGCCGGAATCTCGTCGCGGAAACTGAACAGGCAACTCGGCTCAAGGCCGATCACCGGGACATTCCGTTCAACGTACGGCGCGAGTGCAGCGAGCGTGCGCTCCGCTTCCGCCCGCGCTTGGTCGAGTCTGCCGATCGAGAGAAAAGTCCGGCCGCAGCACAATGGGCGGCGGTCGCCGTCATTCGGCTTCGCGACATTGACCCGATAGCCGGCCGCGCTCAGCACCGTACGCGCCGCATCGATATTTTCGCGATCGAAATAACGATTGAAGGTGTCGGCGAACAAAACGACTTCTTTGCCGTCGTGCCCGGTTTCAGGTCGCGCATCCACGTCCTTGAAATAATCCGCCCGCCACTTCGGTAAGCTGCGCCGCGCGGAAAAGCCGGCGATGGCTTCCGACAATTTCGCCGCGCCGGGAACGACGTCGCGCAGATTGAGGAGCCAATGCAGCCGCGCCGCGTAAGGCGCGTAGCGCGGCAGATAGCCGACCAGGCGGTCGTGCAGCGACAGGCCGTAGTTTTTCCGCCCGCGCCCGCAGCACCTCGATCTTCATGCGCGCCATGTCGACGCCGGTCGGGCATTCGCGCCGGCAGCGCCTTGCAGGAGACGCAAAGCTTCAGCGTCTCGCGCCATGTCGTCGGAGGTGAGCGCATCGGGCCCGAGCTGGCCGGTGATGGCGAGGCGCAACGTATTGGCGCGGCCGCGCGTCACATCGCGCTCGTCGCGGGTGACGCGATAGCTCGGGCACATGACGCCGCCGGCGAGCGCGCGGCAGGCGCCGTTGTTGTTGCACATCTCGACCGCGCCCTGAAATCCGCCGCCCGCGCCCGGATAGCCGACCAGTCGAGCGCGGTCGCGATGTCTTCGGCGTGGTAATCCGGGCCGTAAGCGGAAATTGCTGCGGTCGTCGAATTTCGGCGCGCGGACGATCTTGCCGGGATTGAACATGTGTTGCGGATCGAAGCGGTCCTTGACCTCCTCGAAGGCGTGCACCAGTTCGGCGCCGAACATGGCTTCGTGGAATTCCGAGCGCACGATGCCGTCGCCATGCTCGCCGGAATGCGAGCCCTTGTATTCGCGCACCATGGCGAAGGCTTCCTCGGCGATGGCGCGCATCGCGCGGACGTCCTTGTCGAGCCGCAGATTGAGCACCGGGCGCACATGCAGGCAGCCGACCGCGGCATGGGCATACCAGGTGCCGCGCGTGCCGTTTCTTTCGAACACCTCGGTGAGCCGCGCGGTGTAGTCGGGCAGATGCTCGAGCGGCACCGCGCAATCCTCGACGAAGGAGATCGGTTTGCCCTCCTCCTTCATCGACATCATGATGTTGAGCCCCGCGGTGCGCACTTCGGTGATGCCGGCCTGCAATTTCGGATCGAGCACCTCGACCACGCCGCCCCATTTGGCGCCGCTCTTGTCCCAAGCGATGCCGAGATCGCCGAGCAGCGCGCCGAGCCGCTTCAGCCGCCGCAAATTCTCGTCGTCGTCCTCGGCGAATTCGACGAACAGGATCGCTTCCGGATCGCCGCGCAGGAAGGCATCGACGGTCGGCTTGTACATCGCGATGTCGCGGGCCAAGCCGAGCATGGTGCGGTCGATCAGCTCGACGCCGATCGGCCCCAGCGCGACGATGTGCTGCGTCGCCAGCATCGCTTCATGGAAGCTGCCGAAATGGCAGGCGCCGACCGCGCGGCGGCCAAGCAGCGGCGAAAGCTTCAGCTCGATCTTGGTCGAAAACGCCAGCGTGCCTTCCGAGCCGACCAGAATATGCGCGAGATTGATGTCGTTTCGTCCCGGCACCAGCGCGTCGAGATTGTAGCCGCCGACGCGGCGCTGCACTTTCGGAAAGCGCCGCTCGATCTCGCCGGCCTCGCGCGCGGCGATGGCAAGGAGATCGCGGATCAGCGGCTGCGGCACGTTCACGCCGGGATCGCCGAGCCGGCCGAAATGCGCGTGCGTGCCGTCGGCCAGCACGGCATCGATCGACAGCACGTTCTCGCGCGTATTGCCGTAGCGCAGCGAGCGCGCGCCGCAGGAATTGTTGCCGACCATGCCGCCGATGGTGGCGCGCGACGCCGTCGAGATATCGACCGGAAACCACAGGCCGGAAGGTTTCAGCTTGCGATTGAGCTCGTCGAGCACGATGCCCGGCTCGACCGTGCAGCGCCGGCCGGCGGCATCGATGTCGACGACGCGGTTGAGATGCGGCGAGCAGTCGACGATGAGCGACTCGTTGACGGTCTGGCCGGCCTGCGACGTGCCGCCGCCGCGCGCCGTCACCGCCACACCTTCCGCGCGGCAGACCGCAATCGCCCGATCGGCTTCTTCGATCGTGCGCGGCGTCGTCACGCCAAGCGGCATGATCTGATAATGCGATGCGTCGGTGGAATAGCGCCCACGCGTAAATGCGTCGAAGCGGACGCCGCCGACGCCGCCCACCTTTTCCGCCTTCAGCCGGCGTTCGAGTCCCGGCACGAGCCGTGCTGGCACGTTGTCCTCCACGCCCAAAAGTGAGGCGATAACAATGCAATACAGGTCACGTCAATTAGACTTGACCCGAATGTCGCATTCGCTATTCAACGCCACAAGCCGCGCGCGCTCACGGACATGCGCCGCCGGGGCTAACCGATACGTCCGATGGAGTGCCGAAAATGCCGCAGAATGCTTCGCGCGCCGCCGGGCGTCACTTCCTGCAAATCCCGGGGCCGACACCGCTGCCCGACCGCGTGCTGCGGGCGATGGACACGCCGATCATCGACCATCGCGGCCCAGAATTCGCCAAGCTCGCCAAGCGCTGCCTCGACGGCATCAAGACCATTTTCAAGACCACCAATCCGGTCATCATCTATACCGCGACCGGCACCGGCGCCTGGGAAGCGGCGCTGGTCAATACGCTCTCCCCTGGCGATCGCGTGCTGATGGTCGAGACCGGACAGTTCGCGACGCAATGGAAGACCATGGCGCAGAAGCTCGGGCTCAAGCCCGAGTTCATTCCCGGCGACTGGCGCACCGGCGCGGATGCCGCCACCATCGAGGAGCACCTGAAGAAGGACAAGGCGCACGAGATCAAGGCGGTCTGCGTGCTGCACAACGAGACCGCGACCGGCTGCCTGTCGCCGATCGAGCCGATTCGCAAGGCGATCAACGCCGCCGGCCATCCGGCGCTGCTGATGGTCGACACCATCTCCTCACTCGCCTCGACCGACTACCGGCACGACGAATGGGGCGTCGACGTCACCGTGGGCGGGGCACAGAAGGGCCTGATGCTGCCGCCGGGCATGTCTTTCAACGCCGTGAGCGATAAGGCGCTCGCCGCGTCGAAGACTTCGAAGATGACAAAGTCATTCTGGGGCTGGGACGACATGCTGACCATGAACAAAGTCGGCTTCTTTCCCTACACGCCGGCGACGCAGATGCTGCAGGGGCTGGCGGTGTCGATCGAGATGCTGCACGAAGAAGGTCTCGACAATGTCTTCGCCCGCCATCACCGGCTCGCCGAAGCGGTGCGGCGCGCGGTGCGCGCCTGGGGGCTCGAAATCCTCTGCCGCGAACCGAAATATTACTCACCGACCATCACCGCGGTGCTGTTGCCGGACGGCCACGACGCCGACGCCTTCCGCGCGCTGGCGCTCGATACCTTCAATATTTCCTATGGCGCGAGCTTCGGCCCCTACGCCAAGAAGTATTTCCGCATCGGCCACCTCGGCGACGTCAACGATGGCTGGATGATGGGAGTCTTGGCGGTGACCGAGATGGCGCTGTCGCTCGCGGGCATCCCGCACAAGAAAGGCGGCGTGCAGGCGGCGATGGATTACATCGTCTCGGCGCAATCGGCCGGTACGCGCGCCGCGGCCGAGTAACTAATCGCCGCTCATCCCCGCGAACGCGGGAATCAGTCGAGCGTCAAGAACTGGGTCCCCGTTTTCGCGGGGACGAGCGGATTGCCGTTAAGACAACGGCACCGCTGCAACGTGATCCTTGAACGCCTTGCGTTCGGAAAGCGCCGCATACCAGCGCTCGAAATTGGGCAGCGGCGGCCGGTCGGGCACCAATTGGCGATAGCGATAAGCGATGATGCCCACGGGAATATCGCCGTAGGAGAAGCCGTCGCCGGCCAGATACTTGGTTCGCTCAAGTTGCTTATCGAGCATGTCCATGGCCGCGGTGGTTTTCTTTTTCGATTCTTCGATGGCGGCGTGGTTACGCTTTTCCGGCGGCGTGCGGATCAGGCCCCAAAAACATTCGAAGATGGCGGGGCCCGCCACCGCAAGCTGCCAGTCCATCCATTTGCTTGCATTGGCCCGCATGCGCAATTCGGCCGGCTCCAAAATCGTCGACTTATACTTGGCGGCGAGATAGCGCACGATGCTATTCGACTCCCACAGCAGAAAGCCGTCCTCTTCTTCGAGCGTCGGCACTAGACCGTTCGGATTCATCGCCAGGTAAGCCGCCTCGCGGTTCTTGCCGAACGGGCCACCGACGTCGATGCGCTCATGCGGCAGGCCGAGCTCGCCGACCGCCCACATTACTTTCTGCACGTTCGACGAGGTTTTCCGCCCCCAGATTTTGATCATGATTGCTTTCCCCAACTCGACGCGTGTCATGACCGGACCTGTTCAGGCCATCCACGTCTTTGGCTGTCACTATCCTGTAAGACGTGGATGCCCGGCACAAGGTCTGGCCATAGCTCGGGCCGGTCGGAGGCCGGACCCGTGGGCCGGGCATGACGGATGAGCTAGGCGCCGGACTTAATCGATCCGGCGCGCTTCTTCGGGCAGCATGATCGGGATGCCGTCGCGGATCGGATAAGCGAGCTTGGCCGCGCGCGAGATCAGCTCCTGCTTTTCCGCGTCGTATTCGAGCGGGCATTTGGTCAGCGGGCAGACCAGGATTTCGAGGAGTTTCGGATCGACGCCTTCGGCGGGCCGTTCGCTGGCAGGGCTGGACATGCTGAGCTCCGTTGGGCGCGACTATAGCATTAGCATTGCAACGGCGTCTCGCCCGGCGTCTTGCTCTTGGCGAGCTCGATTTCGGTGACGGCGACCAGGATCTCGGCGCGGGTCTTCAGATCCGGCGCCTCCAGCATGGCCTGTTTCTCGGCGGCGTCGTAGGGCGACATCATCGCCAGCGCATTCACCAAGGCCTCGTTGGGCGCGTTCTCGATGCCCTCCCAGTCCGCCTTGAGATTGTTGGCCTTGAGAAACGCCGTGAGCGCGCGAAGCAGCGCCTTGCGGTCGACCTCGTCCTCGCCCTTGCGCGCGGTGAAGTCGCCGACGAAGGGCTGATAAGCGACGCGGCACTGCCGATAGGGCGTGGCGACCGGAAGCTCCTCCTCGACGCGAAAGCGCGCAATGCCGGTGAGCTGGATGAGATAGCGGCCGTCACCGCTTTCGGCGAATTGCGTCATGCGTCCGACGCAGCCGACGCGAAACAGATGCGGCTTGTTTTCGTCCGGCCCCGGATGCGCCGGGTCGGGCTGGATCATGCCGATGACGCGATGATCCGAGCGTAACGTGTCGTCGATCATCGCCAGGTAGCGCGGCTCGAAGATGTTGAGCGGCATCTGCCCGCGCGGCAACAGCAGCGCGCCCGGCAGCGGGAAAACCGGAATCACTGCCGGAAGCGCATCCGGCCCGTTGAAGATGGCGTTCATCGGCATGTCGCACTCCGCCAACGACGGCACCGAATTTCAGGATCGAATTCTAAGCAAACAAAATCGAAGACAACCGCTTGCGGCCCTCGATCGTGGCTTCGTCGGTCGGCCCCCAGGCATCGAAAAATTGGACCAGCTGCTTGCGGGCGCCGTCGTCGTTCCATTTGCGGTCGCGCTTGACGATGGCGATCAGATGGTCGAGCGCATCGTGGCGGCGGCCCTGGCCGTTGAGCGCCAGCGCCAGATCGAAGCGGGCCTGATGGTCGAGCGGATTGGCGGCGACCTTTTGTTCGAGCTCGGTCACCGGGCCGACCGTCTTGACCTGTTCGGCGAGTTCGAGCGCGGCGCGCGCGGCGGCCACCGCGGCGTCGTTGCGCTTGGCTTCCGGCACCATGGCGAGCGTCTGCCGCGCCTGATCGAGCGCGCCGGTCGCGACGTAAGCGCGCGCCAGACCGGCAAGCGCCGGCACGTTGGTGCCGTCCTCGGCGAGAAGCTGTGCATAAATCTCGGCGGCGCCGGCGGCGTCACCTTCGGCGAGCGCGGCGTCGGCGGCTCTTCAGCAAATCCTGGGCCTCGCCACCGATGCGGTCCTTGGTCAGCCGTTCCAGGAAAGGCCGTGACCTGGCTCTCCGGCAGCGCTCCCATGAAGCCGTCGGCCGGCTGGCCGTTGACGAAAGCGATGACCGCGGGGATCGATTGGATGCCCATCTGCCCGGGAATGGCGGGATGCTCGTCGATGTTCATCTTGACGAGCTTGACCTTGCCCTTGGCCGCCTTGACCACCTTTTCGAGGACGGGGGTGAGCTGCTTGCACGGGCCACACCACGGCGCCCAGAAATCGACCAGCACCGGCTGGCGCTTCGATTCCTCGATGACGTCCTTGACGAAACTTTGCGTCGTCGTGTCCTTGATCGACGCGTCCGCGGATGCGGTTCCAGCCTGCTGCAACATTGACATCGACTTACCCGATCGCCCTTCCCTTGGCCCCAGCGGAGCGAAATTCGCATCTTTCGCCTGATTAAATGGGAACAACGCCGCCAAATGCAATCGGGCGTTTCTAGGGCGCCGGCGGAAGAGACCGGCTCGATCCGCGGCTGGTGCCCGGTGGCTTCGAGGAATTTAAGCAGCCCCTCGCGCGAAATCGTCGTCGTCCCGGTATTGGCCAGAGGGTGAAAATTGAGCATTGGCGCCGCCATCATGGCAGCATCGAGCACGACGGTCACCCGGCCGGCGGTGTCATTGATCGCGGCGAACGGTGTGACCGAGCCGGGCTCGACGCCGAGAAGCTCGCGCAGGAGCTCGGCCGAGCCGAACGAGAACCGCCCCGAAGCGCCGAGGAGCCGGTGCAGCGACTTCAGCTCGATCGCGGCGTCCTCGCTCGCCACGACAAGGTACGGCGTGCCCTTTTTGTCGCGCAGGAACAGGTTCTTGGTATGGCCGCCGGGGATCGCGCCGCGCAGTTCGCGCGCCTTCCTCGACGGTAAACACCGCCGGATGGGTGACGGTCTTGTGGGCGATGCCGAGCCTGATCCAGATAGGCGAAAAGCTCATCAGGCGAGGCAGGCATGCGCGGTATTTAGGCCCGGGCGCTCGCGGTTGCAAAGCGGTAAGCTCTTTGGCATAGCTTGGCGGTGGCCCGGCGCCGGTACGCTTGGCCGCCTTACCTACCCTTCTCGGATGCGGGTGTAGCTCAGGGGTAGAGCACAACCTTGCCAAGGTTGGGGTCGAGGGTTCGAATCCCTTCGCCCGCTCCAAATTTCCCAAATCTGCCAGGCGCTCGTAGCATCCGTTCAGGCCGCTCGGCTGCACGGTTGCTCGCGGCTGGCAATGCGAGGTTTGCGCGACATGGACGAGGAGGACGAACGCTACTGGCGGCGGAACCTCGCCGTATGCCTCCTCGGCTCGTTCACGACCATCGTGGCGATGACGCTGCTGCTGCCGTTTTTGCCGATCTATGTCGAGCAGCTCGGCGTCTCGGATCGCGCCGCGATCGCGCAATGGTCGGGCGTCGCCTATGGCGCGACCTTCTTTGCCGCCGCGCTGGTCGCGCCGCTGTGGGGCCGCCTGGCCGACCGTTACGGCCGCAAGCTGATGCTGATCCGCGCGAGCCTCGGCATGGCGGTCGCGATGTCGCTGATCGGCATGGCCCACAATGTGTGGGAACTGGTGGGCTTGCGCCTGTTCGCCGGCTTCGCCGGCGGCTACGCCTCCGGCTCGACGATCCTGGTGGCGACGCAAACGCCGAAGGCGCGCTCCGGATGGGCGCTCGGCATGCTGACGTCCGGCATCATGGCCGGCAATCTGGTCGGTCCGCTGATCGGCGGCGCGCTGCCGCCGCTGATCGGCATCAGGGGAACGTTCTGGCTCGCCGGCGGCGTCATCTTCCTGACCTTCATCGCGACCACCGTCTTCATCAAGGAAGACAAGCGGCCGGCGTCGACCAAGAAAGCAGTCGGCGCAGGCCGGCTGGTCGCAAATTCCCGACAAGCGGCCGGTCGTCGCCATGCTGGCGATGGGGCTGCTGTTGATGCTCGCCAATATGTCGATCGAGCCGATCATCACGATCTATGTCGGGCAGCTCGTCGAGGCGTCGCGCGTCACCATCGTGTCGGGCATCGCCATGTCGGCGGCGGCGCTCGGCAGCATCCTGTCGGCATCGCGGCTCGGCCGGCTCGCCGACCGCAGCGGGCATTGGCGCGTGATGATCGGCGCGCTGGTCGTCTCCGCGCTGCTGTTGATCCCGCAGGCCTTCGTCACCACGGGCTGGCAGCTCGTCGCCTTGCGCTTTCTCATGGGACTGGCGCTCGGCGGCTTGCTGCCTTGCGTCACCAGCATCATCCGCCACAACGTGCCGGACGGCATCGTCGGCCGCGTGCTCGGCTATTCGACGTCCTCGCAATATGCCGGCCAGGTCGTCGGCCCGCTGCTCGGCGGCTTCGTCGGCGGCCATATCGGCATGCGCGCGGTGTTTCTTGGCACCTCCCTGCTGATGGGACTCGGCGCGGTCTACGCATCTCTGGTAAGAACCGACCGCCATTGAGACTGCCGCCGGGACCATCGTGGAAAATCACATCGCGCCATCCGCCCGCCGGGCATCGTCGCCCTGTCGCTGCTGTGGCTCTCCGGCGCATGTTTGCGGCTCACCGTCTTGGCGGTGCCGCCTGTCGTGCCGCTGCTGCACGCCGACCTGCATCTGTCGGAGACCGGCATCGGCTGGCTGTCGAGCCTGCCGCCGATGCTGTTCGCGATCGCCGCCGTGCCGGGCGCGCTGTTGATCGCCCGCTTCGGCATCGTGCCGGCGCTGGTCGTGGGCTTGCTGCTCAACGCCGCCGGCTCGGCGGCGCGCGCGGCATTTTCCGATCCCGCCTTCCTCTATGCATCGACCATCGTCATGGCGGCGGGCGTCTCGATCATGCAGCCGTCGCTGCCGCCCTTGGTGCGGACCTGGTTTCCGCAGCGCATCGGCTTTGCCACCGCGGTCTATACGACCGGCCTCTTGATCGGCGAAGTCCTCGCCGCCGGGCTCACCATCCCGCTGATTCTGCCGCTCGTGCACAACAGCTGGCGGCTGAACTTCGTTGTCTGGTCGATCCCGGTTCTGGTCACCGCATTGCTCGTCGCGCTTTACGCGCCAAAACTCGGCGGCGCCAAAAGCGCCGTACCCGCGGCGGGCCGCCGCTGGTGGCCGGATTGGCGGCGGCCGCTGATCTGGAAGCTCGGCCTCATTCTCGGCAGCGTCAACGCCACCTATTTCGTGACCAACGCCTTTCTGCCCGACTACATGACCGCCGACGGGCGGCCCGATCTCATCAGCAGCGCGCTCACCGCCATCAATCTCGGCCAGCTGCCGGCGGCGTTTTTGATGCTCGGCATTGCCGGGCGGCTGGTGACGAAGCCGTGGGCCTATGCCGCGACCGGAACGCTGGCGCTGGTCTGCCTCATCGGCATGCTGACCATGCACGGGCCTTGGATCGTGTTCTGGGTGGCCATCCTCGGCTTCACCGGCGCGGTGACGCTGATCCTGGCCTTGGCGCTGCCGTCGGTGCTCAGCGCGCCGGACGACGTGCACCGCACCTCCGCCGGGATGTTCACCATCAGCTACAGCCTGGCGATGGCGCTGTCGGTGGTCGGCGGCTGGCTGTGGGACTTCACCCACTCGCCGATCGCGGGCTTCGCGCCGGTCGCGGTGTGCGCGCTGCTGATCATCGTGCTGGCGTCGACGGTGAAGCAGGCGGATTACGTACCCGGCTAATAGCCGACCGCCAGCGCCCCGGGCGAGCGCGGATCGGCGGCGCCGACAAAACCCTCGCGGCGTAATCAAGATCGACTCCGCCGCGGTGAACGGCCGCTGCGGCACCACCTTGTCGCCGCGCGCCTGCAGCGCGGCGACGACATCGGCCGGCACCGCGGGCTCGGCGAAGACCTGATCCGGCTGCCATTGATTATGCACGCGCGGCGCCGCCACGGCGTCCGCGATGCTCATGCCGCGGTCGATCACATTGACGATCACCTGCAGCACGGCGGTGGTGATGCGGCTGCCGCCCGGCGAGCCGGTGACGAGGAACGGCTTGCCGTCCTTCAAGACGATGGTCGGCGTCATCGACGACACCGGCCGTTTGCCCGGCCCCGGCTCGTTGGCCTCGAAGCCGATCAGGCCGTAGGCATTTGGCGAGTCCGGCTTGGCGGCAAAATCGTCGAGCTCGTTGTTGAGGAGAATGCCGGTGCCGTCGGCGACCAGGCCGACGCCGTAGCTGAAATTGAGCGTGTAGGTGTTGGACACCGCATTGCCGAAACGGTCGACGACCGAAAAATGCGTCGTGTTATGACCTTCGGGATCGCTGCTGCCGCCGGCGCGGATGGCGCTCGCCGGCGTTGCGTGCTCGGGATCGATGCCGGCGCGCAAGCGTGGCGGCATAGCTCTTGGAGATGAGTTTCCCCACCGGAACTTTCACCGTTTCAGGATCGCCGAGGAACAGTGCGCGGTCGGCATAGGCGCGCTTCATTGCCTCGATCATCAGAAAAAACGTCTGCGTCTCGTCATCATGCGCGAGGTCGTAGCCTTCGAGGATATTGAGCATCTCGAGAAGCTCGACGCCGCCCGACGACGGCGGCGGCATCGAGACGATGTCGTAGCCGCGATAGCTGCCGTGCACCGGCGCGCGCTCGATGGCGCGGTAATCTTTCAGATCGTCGACGGTCATCACGCCGCCGGCAGCTCTGCACCGCCGCGGCGATCTTCCAGGCGATCGGTCCCTGGTAGAACGCGTCCGGGCCGTCGCGCGCGATGGATTGCAGCGTGTCGGCAAGATCGCTTTGCACCAAGCGATCGCCGGCCGACAGCCCGCTGCCGTCGGCTTTCAGAAAGATCTTGGCGGAAGCCGGCCAATGCGCGAGCCGCGCCAGAATATTGGTCTGTTCATTGGTAATGTCGTCGTCGAGCGTGATGCCGTCGCGCGCCATGGCGATCGCGGGCGCGATCAGATCGGCAAGCGTGAAATGGCCGGAGCCGTATTCCTTCTCGGCCAGCGCCAGGCCCGCCACCGTGCCCGGCACGCCAATGGCGAGCGCCGACGTGCGCGACTTCTGCGGATCGGCGTTGCCCTGCGCGTCGAGAAAGCTCTTGGCATTGATCGCCGCCGGCGCGGTCTCGCGATAGTCGATCGTCGTATCCTGGCCGTCGGCGAGGTGAATCACCATGAAACCGCCGCCGCCGATATTGCCGGCGCGCGGATAGCTGACGGCGAGCGCAAAACCGACCGCGACCGCGGCATCCACCGCATTGCCGCCTTGCTGCAGGATATCGACGCCGATATGCGCCGCGCGTGCCTCCTGCGCCACCACCATGCCGTTATGCGCAATAGTCCCTTGGGCGCGCGCAAGATCCGGGCTGCGATCTTCGGCGCGGACGGTAAAAGGACACGCCAGAATGACGGCGAGCAGGAAGCACGCCAGAGAGCGCAGCAAATAAATGCGCGGCTTCACCATCGTTCGGACTGATGCATTCCGGTCACAGCATCGACGGCAGAACGCGATCCGGCGGGCGGTGGCCGTCGAGGAAGGTCTTGATGTTGATGATGACCTTCTCGCCCATGTCGACGCGGCCTTCGACCGTGGCCGAGGCGAGATGCGGCAGCAGCACGACTTTGCCGGCGCGCGCCAGCTTGACGAGCTTGGGGCTCACCGCGGGCTCGTGCTCGAACACGTCCAGCCCTGCGCCGGCGATTTCCTCCGCTTCGATCAGGCGGGCGAGCGCGTTCTCGTCGATCACCTCGCCGCGGGCGGTGTTGACGACATAGGCCTCGGGCCGGATCAGCTTGAGGCGCCGCGCCGAAAGCAGATGATACGTCGCCGGCGTGTGCGGGCAATGAATCGAGATGATATCCATGCGGGCGAGCATCTGATCGAGGCTCTCCCAATAGGTCGCGTGCAGCTCTTCTTCGAGCTCTGCCGGAACCCGGCGGCGATCGTGATAGTGAATCTTCAAACCGAAAGCCTGCGCCCGGCGCGCCACGGCCTGGCCGATGCGGCCCATGCCGACAATGCCGAGGCGCTTCCCCCAGATGCGATGGCCGAGCATCCAGGTCGGGCTCCACCCGCTCCACTCGCGGTCGCTGATGAGCACTTGCGCACCCTCGGCGAGGCGGCGCGGCACCGCGAGGATCAGCGCCAGGGTCATGTCGGCGGTATCTTCGGTGAGGACGCCCGGCGTATTGGTCACGGTGATGCCGCGCTGCACGGCGGTCGCCACGTCGATGTTGTCGACGCCGTTGCCGAAATTGGCGATCAGCTTTAAGCGCTCGCCGGATTGGCTGAGCACCGCCCGGTCGATGTGATCGGTGACCGTCGGCACGATCACGTCCGCGGTCTTTGCCGCCTCGACGAGCTGCGCCTGACTCATCGGCTTGTCGTCGGCATTGAGGCGGGCGTCGAACAGTTCGCGCATGCGCATTTCGACGCTATCCGGCAGCCGGCGGGTGACTACGACCAGCGGCTTCTTGCCCGTCGCCATTCGCTGCCTCTTACGCGGATCGCCCGGGCAGGAGCAACAATTCGGCGTGCAAATTCAGACCGTTGCAACGACCGTTTGCCGCATCCGCCCGTTCAGTTCTCGTTAACCCCGCTCGCCGACATTACGGCGGGAGGCGGTTCATAAAGTCTCTCTACCAGATGGCCGCGCTGCCACAAAGCGTGCCGGGCCGCTCTGGCGTGCCGGCGCATCGACCGTGGGATTTGGGCAAGTTGCGATGACATTTCGTCCCGGCAAGCCACTTGTTTTGCTGCACGCCGCGATCGCGGCCGCAATCGTCCTGATCTGCGCGGCGGGCCTCGCGCACGCGGCCGATTCCCCGCCGAGCGGGCTGCCGGTTCCGCGCTTCGTCAGCGTCAAGGCGGATCGCGTGGCGGTGCGCGACGGCCCGGACAAGGACCATGACATTTCCTGGATCTACACTCGCGTGGGCTGGCCGGTCGAAATCACCGCCGAATTCGAGGACTGGCGCCGCATCCGCGATTCCGACGGCTCTGAGGGCTGGGTCTATCATTCGCTGTTGTCGGGTAAGCGCATGGCAGCGGTGCAGCTCAAGACCAAGACCGACTTGGCGCCGCTCTATGACAAACCGGACGCGACAAGCGCCGTGACCGCGCGGCTGCAGATCGGGGTGCTTGGCGCGGTCAAAAGCTGCACCGGCTCCTGGTGCCAGATCAGCGGAAAGGGCTTTGAGGGCTGGATCCAGCAGAACGAGCTCTGGGGCGTCTACCCCGGCGAAAAGATCGATTGAGGCACTCCGGGCACCGGTCGCCGACTAGGCACGCTTGCCCGCTTGCGAGTCCAGCAGCGCGATCAAGCCCTTGAGGATTTCGAGCGGCGGCGGCGGGCAGCCGCGGATGTGCAGATCGACCGGCACGACCTGAGACACGCCACCGGCGACGGCGTAACTGCCCGAGAAAATTCCGCCGTCGAATGCGCAGTCGCCGAGCGCCACCACCCATTTGGGGTCCGGCGTGGCTGCATAGGTTCGCTCCAGCGCCTGACGCATGTTCTTGGTGACCGGTCCGGTCACCAGCAGCACATCGGCATGGCGCGGCGAGGCGACAAAGCGCAGGCCGAAGCGCTCGAGATCGTAGAACGCATTGTCGAGCGCGTGGATTTCCAGCTCGCAGCCGTTACAGGAGCCGGCATCCACTTGGCGGATGGCGAGGCTGCGGCCGAGCCGCCGTCGCGCTGCGCGCTCGACGCCCGCCGCCAGTTCGGCGAGCGCGGCGTCGTCCGGCGCCGGCGGCGCTTCGGTCAGCGGCCGGCGCGTGAGGCTCTCAAATAACGTTCGGCGCATCAGAGATCATGTCCCGAATACGAGCAGTTGAACGATTTGTTGCAGAGCGGGAAATCGGCGACGATGTTGCCTTCGATCGCCGCTTCGAGCAGCGGCCATTGGAACCACGACGGATCGCGCAGGTGACAGCGCAAGACGCGCTCACCCGTCGAGGCGCACCCAGACCAGCACGTCGCCGCGGAAGCTCTCGGCCAGCCCCAGACCTTCGCCGTCCGCCCGCTCCGTCGAGCGCATGGGCGATCGGGCCGTCCGGCAGCCGTTCGAGAATCTGCTCGATAAGCGCAAGGCTTTGCTCGACCTCGCGGATGCGGATCCACACGCGCGCATTGACATCGCCCGCGGTCAGCACCGGCACGGTGAAAGAAAGCCGATCGTAAGGCGCGTAGCCGGGCGCCTTGCGTGCATCGACATTGCGCCCGCTGGCGCGACCGACATAGCCAGCCGCGCCGAACTGCCGGGCCAGATCGGCGCGCAGGATGCCGGTCGCGGCGGTGCGGTCCTGCAGCGATGCGGTATTGTCATAAAGCTCGATCAGGCGCGGAAACCGCTGCTGGATCTGCCACAATAATTCGCGGATGCGAGTCGATGCCGTCGGGATCGAGATCGGCGGCGACGCCGCCAGGCATGACGCGATCCATCATCAGGCGATGACCGAATGCGTCGTTTGCCGCCCGCAGCACATGCTCGCGCAAAATTCCGCAATGCGCGTGCATCAGCGAAAACGACGCGTCGTTGCAGATCGCGCCGATGTCGCCGAGATGATTGGCCAGCCGTTCTAGCTCCGCCATCAGCGCGCGCAGAAATTGCGCGCGCGGCGGCGCTTCGATGCCAAGTGCCGCCTCGACGGCATGCGCAAAGGCAATGCCGTAAGCGACGGTGCTGTCGCCCGAGGTGCGAGCGGCCAATTTTGCCGCTTGCGCGATGGGAGCACCCGTCATGAGCGACTCGATTCCCTTGTGCACGTAGCCGAGCCGCTCTTCGAGCCGCACCACGGTCTCGCCGCCGGCGGTGAAGCGGAAATGTCCCGGCTCGATAATGCCGGCGTGTACCGGGCCGACCGGGATCTGATGCAGGCTCTCGCCTTCGACGGGAAGGAACTGATAGGCGTCACGAACTGCTGGCGCCGCTTCGCGCGCGCCGAGCGGATGCTGCACATTCCAGAAGCCGAGATCGAGCCACGGCCGCGAATCCGGCAGGCCGACGGCGACGTATCCATAAAGACTGTGAATGGCGCGTTCGAGACGGATGGCGGGCGGATGCAGCGCGCCGACGGAGGGAAAGCTTCCATCCGGGCAGTCGAGACTTGCCACCGCGATGTCGCCGGCGACGTTGTCCATGATCGCCATGTGAATCGTCGGCAAGCGCGGCCCGGTCGGCCCACAGCCCAAGAAGTGTGGCGTGGCCTGCGGCGATTTCGCTCGCGACTTGGCGCCAGGCGTCTGCCGTCACGGTAAAGCGCGGCCACGGCCGATGGTTCTCGGCGCGCTCGCCCTGCCTGATGATATCGAGGGGCGTCGGCATCCGATTACCCCAGCAATCCGGCGACGTTCTGAAACCACACCACCAAGGCCGGCGGCATGTAGATGCCGGCGGCGAACACGATGGCGAGATGCGCGAACATCGGCACGTAGGAGGCTTGCGCCTTGGCGCTCGGCCCGCGCGGCTCGCCGAAAGCGATGCTGTTGATCCGCAGAAAAAGTCCGGCGAGGCCGACCAGAAGGCCGAACACGAGAATGATCGCGAGCGCCGGCGCGCGGGCGAAGGTCGAACTCACCACCAGAAATTCGCTCATGAAAATGCCGAGCGGCGGCAGGCCGGCGATCGCCACGACGCCGAGGATGAGGCCCCAGCCCAGCGTCGGATGCGTCTCGGTGAGGCCGCCGATGTCGGCGATCCGTTGCGTGCCTTTGACCTGCGTGACATGGCCGACGGCGAAGAAGATCGCCGACTTGGTCAGCGAATGCATGGTCATGTGCAGCAAGCCGGCGAAATTGGCGATCGGGCCGCCCATGCCGAAGGCGAAGGTGATGATGCCCATGTGCTCGATCGACGAGTAGGCGAACATGCGCTTGATGTCGCGGCGGCGGTAAAGCATGAACGCGGCGAACACCAGCGAGATCAAGCCGAGCGTCACCATCAGCGGGCCGGGCGCCAGCGCGCCGGCATTCGCCGCCAGCAGCATCTTGAAACGCAACAGCGCGTAGAGCGCGACGTTGAGCAGCAAGCCCGACAGCACCGCCGAGATCGGGGTCGGTCCTTCGGCATGGGCGTCCGGCAGCCAGGCGTGCAGCGGCGCCAGGCCCACTTTGGTGCCGTAGCCGAGCAACAGAAAGACGAAGGCGAGATCGAGCAGCGCCGGATCGAAACCGCCGGCGCGTTTGACCAGCACGGTCCATACCATGGCGTCGAGGCCCTCGCCGACCACCGGCCGCGCCGCCATGTAGACGAGGATGGTGCCGAACAGCGCGAGCGCGATGCCGACGCTGCCGAGAATGAAATATTTCCACGCCGCTTCGAGCGCTTCATGGGTGCGATAGATGCCGACCATCAGCACCGTGGTCAGCGTCGCCATCTCGATCGCCACCCACATCAGGCCGATATTGTTGGCGATGAGCGCGAGATTCATCGCGAACATCAGCACCTGATACATGGCGTGATAGAAGCGCACGAACGGCGGCGTCAGCCGTCCGGTTTCCAGCTCGTGGGCGATGTAGCTCGCGCTGAACACGCTGGTGGTGAAGCCGACGAAGGTGGTGAGCACGATGAAGGTGGCGTTGAGATCGTCGACCAGAAGATAGGGACCGGTCGGCGGCCGCCGGAAAAACAGCGACAGCGCGCAGATGAGCGTCAGCGTCGTCGCCACGACGTTGAGCCGCGCCGTCACGCGGTAGCCGGGCAGCACCGCCAACAAGCGCGGCGGCAATCGCCGGAATCAGAAGAACGCCGGTCAGCGCATCGATCCTCATCGGCGCTCTCCGCGAAACTGGTCGAGCGCCTGCACGTCGACGGTGTCGAAGCGCTCGCGGATGCGGAACAGGAAAATTCCGATCACGATGAAGGCGATCAGGATCGAGAACGCGACGCTGATCTCGACCACGAGCGGCATGCCCTTGGCGCCGGTCGCCGCCAGAACCAGACCGTTCTCGAGCGACATGAAGCCGATCACCTGGCTGACCGCGTTGCGCCGCGTCACCATCATCAGAAGGCCGAGCAGCACCACCGCCAGCGCGAAGGCGAGATCCTCCTGCGCCAGCGGATCGGCGTTGTGCGTCACCCGCAGCATGACCACCATGGAGAGCGCGACCAGCCCCATGCCGGCGAGCATGGTGAAGCCGACGCCGACCACCTTCTCGATCTCGCGATGAATGCCGAGCTTGATGATCATGCGGTGTAGCGTCACCGGAATGACGATCGCCTTGAACACCAGCGCGATCCCGGCGGTGACATAAAGATGCGGCGCGTCCTGGATCAAAGCCTGCCAGGCGACCGACGCCGCCAGGACCAAGGCATGCAGCGCATAAACGTTGAGCAGCGAATAAAGGCGGTCCTGATAGAGCTCGAGAAAGCTGATCAGCACCAGCGTGCCGGCGAGCAGATGCGCGACGTCGAAATCGATCCGGCTCATCAGAAGCTCCCCGACACGAAGCGCAGCAGCGTCGCCAGAAGTCCGAGCATCAGCGCCGCGCCCAAATATTCCGGCACGCGGAACACGCGCATCTTGGCGATCGAGGTCTCGAACAGAGCCAGGAGAAAGCCGCCGACGGCGAGCTTGCCGATATAGGCGGTGGCGCCGAGCGCCAGCGTCGGCACCGCGGCGGCGGCCGATTCGATTCCCCACGGCGCGAACAGGCAGGCGATCAGCGACACGTAGAGAACAAGCTTGAGCGCGCTCGCCAATTCGATCAGCGCCAGGTGGCGGCCGGAATATTCCAGCACCATGGCCTCATGCACCATGGTCAGTTCGAGATGGGTCGCCGGATTGTCGATCGGGATGCGGCCGTTCTCGGCGATCGCCACCATGATCAGCGCGACGAGTCCCATTCCGAGCGAGACCCGCAGCCCGACCGCCGGCGACGCCATGAATGCGGCCATGGTGGAGAGCTGCGTCGAGCCAGCGATCAGCGCCAGCGTGAACACGATCATGAGCATCGCCGGCTCGGCGAGCGAGGCGATCATCACCTCGCGGCTCGAGCCGATGCCGCCAAAGCTCGTGCCGACGTCAAGGCCGGCGAGCGCCAGGATAGAAGCGCGCGCTGCCGAGCAGCGCAATGATGGCGATGAAATCGGCCGACCAGGAGAACGTGAGATCGGTGCGGAAGGTCGGCACCAGCGACGCGGCGACCCAGGTGGCGGCGAAGATGAGATAGGGAGTGACGCGGAACAGCCACGACGCGTTCTCCGCCAGCACCACCTCTTTGCGCATCAGGCGCACCAGGTCGAGATAGGGCTGGATCAGCGGCGGACCCTGGCGGCGCAGCAGTCGCGCTTTCATCTTGCGCACGAAGCCGACGAACAGCGGCGCTACCAGCAGCACCAGCAGCATCTGCGCGCCTTGAATGGTCAAATCGCGGATCAGGACCATATCGCGAGCACCAGGAGCAGGAAGACGAGCGCGCCGAAGACGAGACTGAGAAACTGGCGGATGGTCAGGAATTGCAGGCGATTGAGCCGGTCGGCGACAATGCCGATGGCGGTAGCGATCGGCGCATAGAGCGTGTCCCAGATCGGATCGCGCATCTCGACCGTAAGCCGCGCCGGCCGCATATCGCCGGGCGGCGGCATTTCGACCGTCTCGCGGGCGTGGAACACCGTCGTGCCGAAGACGCGGCGGATCGGCTGGGCGAAGCTCATCGCCGTGTATTGCGTCGCCGGGCTAGCGTCGGGGTAGCCGCAGTCCCACGCCGGCGCGCGGCGCAAACGGTGCGGACGCCAGGCGGTGGATCGCCGAGGCCGCGAGCGTGCCCGACATGACCATGAACAAGAACACCAGGAGCCCGTCATAGGAGCTGCGGCTGGCGGTGACCGGAATGATCGCGAGCCATGGCGCGCCGGTTTGCGGCGGCATATGCGCGCCGATCAGCGCCGTATTGACCGGAGCCAGCGCGTCGATGAACAGGCCGGGCAGGATTCCGGCAATGAGACACAGCGCTGCCAGCAGCATCATGGCCGCGAGCGAAAAGTAGTCGGTCTCCTTCGCGGTCGCCGCGGCCGGCGTCCGCGGCCGTCCGAGAAACGTCACGCCATAGGCCTTGACGAAGCAGGCCGCCGCGAGCGCCGCCGACAGCGCAAGGAGAGCGCCGACCGCCGGCACCAGGATTTTCAGCCCCCAGGAGGGCAGCGCCGGACTGAGCAGGATCGCCTGGAAGGTCAGCCACTCGGAGGCAAAGCCGTTGAGCGGCGGCAGCGCCGAGATCGCCGCGCAGCCGACCAGAAACACGAACGCGGTCTGCGGCATGCGGTGGATGAGGCCGCCGAGATGCTCCATGTCGCGCTCGCCGGTCGCCGTGAGCACGGCGCCGGCGCCAAAGAACAACAGGCTCTTGAACAGCGAATGATTGAAGACGTGAAACAGCGCCGCGGTGAGCGCCAGCGCCGCGGCGAACGGCAAACCGTAAGTCTGGAATGCGAGCGCCAGCCCGAGTCCGATGAAGATGATGCCGATATTTTCGACGGTATGATAGGCGAGCAGCCGTTTGAGGTCGTGCTGCATCAGCGCATAAAGCACGCCCATCACCGCGGTGACGCCGCCCGCCGCAAGCACGACGATGCTCCACCACCAGTCAGGCGCGCCGGCAAAGCTCGAACACGATGCGTACGAAGGCGTAGACGGCGACCTTGGTCATCACGCCGCTCATCAGTGCGGAGACATGGCTCGGCGCTGCGGGGTGCGCCAGCGGCAGCCAGACATGCAGCGGCACGATGCCGGCTTTCGATCCGGCGCCGATCAGCGCCAGGATTAAAGCGAAGGCGCCGATGGTCGCGGACGGATGCGCGGCGCGCATTGCGTCGAAGCTGTAAAGTCCGCCGGGGCCGGCGAGCAGGCCGAAGCCAAGCAGCAAAGCGAGCGTGCCGAAGCTCGCCATGATCAGATAAACGTAGCCGGCGTAGCACGTTTTCCGGCTCGCGATGATGCGACATCACCAGCGCCCATGACGTCAGCGACATGAACTCCCAGCACAGCAAAAACGTGAAGGCGTCGTCGGCAAGAACGACCAGCGTCATGCCGGCAAGAAACGCCGCATAGAACGGCAGCACGCGCTGCGGCGCTGTCTCGTGCTCGCCGTAGCCGAGCGCGAAGAGACTTGCTCCGAAAGCGCCGAGATCGACCACGATGAGAAAGAAGGCCGACAGCGCGTCGAGGCGGAAATGCGCGCCGAGCCACGGCACGCCGAGCGGCAGCGCGGTGGTTAGCGGCGGCGCGTCGCCGAGCAGATGCGCCGCCGTGGCGACCAACGAAATCGCCGTCACGATCATGCACGCGCCATAGATGATGCGCGTCGCTGCGGCGAAACGGCAGAGTGCGACAGCGACAACGGCGAGCGCCAGCAAAGCCGCGGCACAAGCGAGCGCGATCGTCAGCGTCATGTCGCCGCCCTCTTCAGCCGCACGCCGCGGCCGCCGCCCTGGCTTGGCGCATTGTCGGAGATCAGTTCGATGCCGAGCGCGTCGAGCGCCGCGACGAGCTTCATCAGCGAATCGACATTGCCGCGCACCACGCCGTCGCTCGCTTCCATGCGCTGGATGGTCGGCAGCGACAGGCCGGCCGCTTCGGCGAGCGCGCGCTGATCGATGCCGAGGATCGCGCGGGACGCCCGCAATTGGCCAGCGGTAATCATGCAATCATCATTGATGTAATTTACATCAGTAGTGATGATTTACACATGAGTATTGGCATTGCAACTGTAATTTTTAGCCAGAAACATCGATGGGACTGGTTTAGCCGTGGGCGCAAAGGCATCTTCCCGCCCCAATACGGCCGCGCTTGCCGCAGGGCGGCCGCGCGAACAATTGTTATGTGTCGATCAGGACAACGCCGCGGAAAATGTGCGGCCGCTAATGCTTTAACGCTTGCGCCGCAGCCGCACGACGACGTCGATGCGGGCGATCTCGTAGCCCTCGGGCGCCACCGGCGCCTTGCCGACCACCACGTCGCTCGACGGGATGTCCAGGAGATCGTTCTGATCTTCGATGAAGAAGTGATGGTGCTCGGAATTATTGGTGTCGAAGTAGGCCTTCGAGCCGTCCACCGCGACCTGCCGCAGCAGGCCCACCTCGGTGAACTGATGCAGCGTGTTGTAGACGGTGGCGAGCGACACCGGCACCTTCGCGCGGCTCGCTTCCTCGTAGAGCATTTCCGCCGTCACATGACGGTCGCCCTTGCCGAACAAAATCCAGCCGAGCGCCATGCGTTGCCGGGTCGGCCGCAAGCCGACGTCGCGCAGCTTGGCCTTGACGTCGTGCCAGGGGCACCCGGTACGGTCGCCACGGACCGCCTCAAGCTGCTGGTTCGTCGGCACGGCGGGCCTGAACGAATATGAACTCGACTGTGACATAGCGGCATCCGGCGGCGCTCAGGCCGCAAAATCGTTGCAAGTGAAATTACTATACGCCACCTTGCGCCGCCTGCAACTCCCTCCCAATCAAGCTACGGAGCCGATTTGCCCACCGCGCTGGGTCATTTGCAGGGATGCGCCTTTGCCGCATTGCCCCAATATGTTAGTGATTAAACGATCGGCCGGAAACGGCGCAAACTGGATTGAGCATGCAGGAACGCCGTTCGAACTTCGAATACGAGGACCTGCTGGCTTGCGGGCGCGGCGAGCTGTTCGGCGAAGGCCCGCAGCTGCCATTGCCGCCGATGCTGATGTTCGACCGCATTTCCGAGATCGCGGAAGTGGGCGGCGAATATGGCAAGGGGTTAGTGCGGGCGGTCCTTGAGCTTAAGCCCGATCTTTGGTTCTTCCCCTGTCACTTCAAGGGCGATCCAGTCATGCCCGGCTGCCTCGGCCTTGATGCGCTGTGGCAGTTGCTCGGCTTCTTCCTCGGCTGGCTCGGCTCGCCGGGCAAGGGACGGGCGCTGGGGATGGGCGAAATCAAGTTTTCGGGGCAGGTGCTGCCGACGATGAAGAACATCGTCTACGGCATCGACATCAAGCGCGTGATGCGCTCGAAGCTCGTTCTCGGCATTGCCGACGGCTGGCTGTCGGCGGACGGTTCGGTTATCTATCGCGCGCTCGATCTCAAGGTCGGCCTATTTCGCAACACAGAAGCGCAGCCCAGCGAAGCGTAACGCAACCGCAACTAAAGCGGGCGAGGCAAACACATGAAACGCGTGGTCGTCACCGGGATGGGCATCGTCTCGTCCATCGGCAACAACACGCAGGAAGTGCTGGCTTCGCTGCGCGAGGCGAAATCGGGCATCGTCCGCGCAGACAAATATGCCGAGCTCGGTTTCCGCTGCCGGGTTCATGGCGCGCCGACGCTGGATCCGAGCGAGTCCGTCGACCGCCGCGCCATGCGTTTTCTCGGCGGCGGGGCGGCCTGGAATCACGTCGCCATGGAGCAGGCGATCCGCGACGCCGGCCTCGACGAGAGCGACGTGTCGAACGAGCGGACCGGCATCATTATGGGTTCGGGCGGTCCGTCGACGCGAACCATAGTCGAGAGCGCCGATATCACCCGCAGTAAGGGCCCCAAACGCGTCGGGCCGTTCGCGGTGCCGAAAGCCATGTCGTCAACCGCCTCGGCGACGCTGGCGACCTGGTTCAAGATCAAGGGCGTCAACTATTCGATCTCCTCGGCCTGCGCGACGTCGAACCACTGCATCGGCAACGCCTACGAAACCATCCAGGTCGGTAAGCAGGACATGATTTTCGCCGGCGGCTGCGAGGAGCTGGATTGGACGCTGTCAGTGCTGTTCGACGCCATGGGCGCGATGTCGTCGAGCTTCAATCAGACGCCTGATAAGGCCTCGCGCGCTTACGATGCCGACCGTGACGGGTTTGTCATCGCCGGCGGCGCCGGCGTTTTGGTGCTGGAAGAACTCGACCACGCCAAGGCGCGCGGCGCGAAGATTTATGCCGAGGTCGCCGGCTATGGCGCGACCTCCGACGGCGTCGACATGGTGGCGCCCTCAGGCGAAGGCGCAATGCGCTGCATGAAGATGGCGCTGGCGACCGTGGCGCCGCCGGTCGATTACATTAATCCGCACGCCACCTCGACGCCGATCGGGGATCTGAAGGAAATCGAGGCGATCCGCGAGGTCTTCGGCGCCAAGTGCCCCCCGATCTCGGCGACCAAATCGCTGACCGGTCATTCGCTCGGCGCCGCCGGCGCGCAGGAGGCGATCTACTCGCTCTTGATGATGAATTCTGGCTTCATCTGCGAGAGTGCCAATATCGAGAAGCTCGATCCGGCTTTTGCCGACATGCCGATCGTGCGCGAGCGCCGGGACAACGTGACGCTCGGCTGCGTGCTGTCGAACTCCTTCGGCTTTGGCGGCACCAATGCCTCCATCGTGCTCAAGCATCCGGATGCCTGACGCATGGCAGGGCTGATGCACGGCAAGCGCGGCCTGATCATGGGGGTCGCCAACGATCACTCGATTGCCTGGGGCATTGCGCGCACGCTCGCCGCGCACGACGCCAAGCTTGCCTTCACCTATCAGGGCGACGCGCTCGGCAAGCGCGTCAAGCCGCTGGCGGCGTCGGTCGGGGCCGACCTGGTGATGCCATGCGACGTCGAGGACATCGGCCTCGCTCGATACGGTGTTCACCGAACTCGGCCGCATGTGGGGCACGATCGACTTCCTGGTCCACGCCATCGCCTTTTCCGATAAGGCGCAGCTGACCGGCCACTATGCCGACACCACGCGCGAGAATTTCGTGCGCACCATGCTGATCTCGTGCTTTTCCTTCACCGAGGTCGCCAAGCGCGCCGCGGCGATGATGCCGAACGGCGGCGCCATGCTGACGCTGACCTATAACGGCGGGCTGCGCGCCGATGCCGAACTACAACGTCATGGGCGTCGCCAAGGCGGCGCTCGAAGCCTCGGTGCGCTATCTCGCCGTCGATTTCGGCGCTAGCCGCATTCGCGTCAACGCCATCTCGTCCGGGCCGATCCGCACGCTGGCCGGCGCCGGCATCGGCGATGCGCGGGCGATGTTCGCGTTCCAGCAACGGCATTCGCCGCTGCACCGCGGCGTGACGCTCGAGGAACTCGGCGGCGCGGGGCTTTATCTGCTCTCCGACCTATCGACCGGCGTCACCGGCGAAATCCATTTCGTCGATTCCGGCTACAACATCATCGCCATGCCGCACCCCGACGCGTTGCGCGCCGATAACAAGGCAGCGACGGACGACGCGGCGACGTAACCGCTACAATTTCTCCACATGCGGCATGACTTCGTCGCGGAACAGCTCCAGCGATCGCATCGCGTCTTTGAACGACATCGCGCCGAGGAAGAGGTAGGTCAGGAGATAATTGAAGCCCAATTCCTTGACTTGCTTTTCGATCTCGGCGCGCACGGTTTGCGGTGAGCCGGCAATCGCCGTCCCGTCGGCAAGACAAGCCTCGAAATTAGCGCCGCGCTCCACGTTCAGGCGGCTCGTCAATCCGGTCTGGCCGTGTTTGGCGCGCAGCCAATTGATGTGCTCGAGGTGCCTGTCCATCGCCGGCTTGCCGAAGCGATGCGCCTCGGCATCGGTGTCGGCGACGAAAATGTGCCGCTGCACGCCGATCGCCGCGCCGCCGGGGAATTCGGGTTTGGGCTGCACCGGCGCGCCGCGCTTGGCCAGCGCTGTCTTGTAGGCGGCGATGTTGGCCTTGGCGAGCGCCATCGGACCGAGCGTCACGTAGTGCAGGCCCTGTTCCCCGCCCCAGGTCGATCCGATTTCATTCGACGAGGCATACCAGAACGGCGGCTGCGGCTGCTGCAGCGGGTGCAACGCGATCGGAACGTTCTCGTAAACGTAGTGATCGCCCTTGTAGGTGAGCGACTCGGTTTTCAGCCCGGCACTGACGCAGTCGAACGCATCGTAAAAGATCTCGCGTGACTGATCGTGCTCGACCTTATGGTATTTCAACTCGTAGGGCGACACGCCGCGCCCGACGCCGACATCGAGCCGGCCATGGCTCAGATGATCGAGCATGCAGATTTCCTCGACCAGTCGCAGCGGCGAGTAGAGCGGCAACAGATAAACCAGCGGTCCGAGCCGCATCCGCTTGGTCGCGCGCGCCACCGCACCGAGATAGACACCCGGCACCGGCACCAGGTTGAGTGGCGTCGCATGATGCTCGGCGATCTGCAGGCAATAGACGCCGGCTTGGTCGGCCGCTTCCGCATATTGCAGCCGTTCGTCCAATAGCTGCGCCATCGGCCGGTCGCCGAATTCGACGTGATCGAAAAGTCCGATTTTCATGTTGCCTCGTTCTTCAATTGGTTTTCCGCAGGCCCACTTCCCGGCCCATGCCGGCGCAATCCGCGTCGGTCTTTAGCCCGGCGGCGTGGATGCCGTGGATCGCCAGTTCCTCATCGCGATCCTCAGTGTCGCCGGTCACGCCGACGGCGCCGATAACCTCGCCGTTAGTATCGCGGATCAACATGCCGCCGCCTTCGGGAAAAATCTGCTCACCGCTCGCCGCGATCAGATAACGCATGAAGATGGGCTTCTCCTGCGCGCGCTCACGCACCAATTTCGAGCTGCGGCCAAGCGACAAGGCCGCATAGGCTTTGCCGTAGGCCATTTCGAAACGGATCATCGAGGATCCGTCCTCCTTCTTGAACGCCTTCACCTTGCAGCCCGGCTCGACCACGATCACGCTCAACGGCCGGCAATTGAGCGCGGCGCCGCGTTCGATCGCGGCATCGATGATGCGCTCGGCCTGCGCCAGCGAAATAATCGTCACTGTGCCCTCCCCGCCTCTCGATTCGCGCTTGTTTTGCCATCTTCCTCGCTTCGGGACCACCCGCATCGCTGCATGGTTGGCCCCTTGCCAAACGCCTGTTGGCCTCTTGCCTCTCGCGGCGGAGCGCGCCACATGTGGCCGCGATGTCGGGTCCTCCTCCCATAGCCGTCGAACGCCTCGTTAAAATCTACAAAACCATCCCGGCGGTCGACGACATTTCCTTTACGCTTGCGCCAGGGTCCATCACGGGGCTCCTGGGCGGGAACGGCGCCGGCAAGACCACAACCATCGCCATGATCATGGGCCTGACCACGCCGACCTCAGGGCGCGTCACCGTGCTTGGCGCGGACATACCGAGGCAGCGGTATCGCGTCCTGCACCGCATGAATTTCGAAAGCCCCTATGTCGAGGTGCCGATGCGGCTGACAGTGCGGCAGAACTTGACCGTGTTCGGCAAGCTCTATGGCGTCGAGAATTTGCGCGAGCGCATCGCCGAACTGGCGCGGCAGCTCGATCTCACCGATCTGCTGGATCGTCCGACCGGACGCCTGTCCGCCGGACAGAAAACCCGCGTCTCGCTCGCCAAGGCGCTGATCAACAATCCGGATGTGCTGTTGCTCGACGAGCCGACCGCTTCACTCGATCCCGACACCGCCGATTGGGTGCGGGCGCATCTCGAGGGTTATTGCCGCGAGCGGCAAGCCACCGTGCTGCTCGCCTCGCATAACATGACCGAGGTCGAACGGCTGTGCGAACGGGTCATCATCATGAAGCGCGGCCACATCGAAGACGACGATACGCCGTCCAAGCTCTTGGCGCGCTACGGACGGCGGACCCTGGAAGAGGTTTTCCTCGACGTGGCGCGTGGCGTGGCGAGTGAGGCCGCGCAATGACCGCGCGAACCGAGAGCGCCTACGCCATCTCGCCGCAACGGATCGGGGCGATGATGCTGCGGTACTGGTATCTGCTCCGCTCGTCGTGGCCGCGGCTGTTTGACCTCGTCTATTGGCCGACGGTGCAAATGGTCACCTGGGGCTTCCTGCAATATTACATCACCAGCAATGCGGGCTTCTTCGCTCGCGCCGGCGGCACCTTCATCGGCGCGGTGCTGTTATGGGACATCCTGTTTCGCGGCCAGCTCGGCTTCTCGATTTCGTTCCTTGAGGAGATGTGGTCGCGCAACATCGGCAACCTGATGATGAGCCCGTTGCGGCCGATCGAGTTCATCGTCGCGTTGATGGTCATGAGCGTGGTGCGGCTGTCGATCGGCGCGGTGCCGGTGACGTTTCTCGCCATCGGTTTCTTCGGCTTCAATCTCTACGGATTGGGGTTCGCGCTGGTGGCGTTCTTTTTCAATCTGATGCTGACCAGCTGGGCGATCGGAATTTTCGTGTCCGGGCTGATCCTGCGCAACGGCATGGGCGCGGAGAACCTCGCCTGGTCGATCATGTTTCTGTTCATGCCACTCACTTGCGTTTACTACCCGGTGACCACGCTGCCGGTCTGGCTGCAGCCGGTCGCGTGGGTATTGCCCCCTACTTACGTGTTCGAGGGCATGCGCGCACTTCTGATCCAGAAGGTGTTTCGCGGCGACCTCATGCTCGACGCGCTGGCGCTCAATGTGGTGCTATTCGCCGCCGGCGTATTCGGCTTTCTCACGTTGTTGCAGAGCGCACGCCGCCATGGCTCGCTCATGCAGACCGGCGAATAGGTTCCAGCCCCGGGTAGATGGACGCTATGTGCGCTGCGAATAGATGCAAAACGTTGGCCTTGATCGCAGGAGCGATACCGGCGGGGACAATTGCAGGAAAACCGAAACAAATTGCATATATGTTGGTAGTATGACATATGCGAAAGCCCATGCTGCAGTGCAGCAAAAAACCGGGCAAGGTTCGTCCATGGCCATCGGAGAGTTCGGCGGCGCTCCTGCCGTACCGCTCGACAACGGCATTCTGCTGGCAACGCCGTTGTACTGGTTCTACGAAATGAGCCATGCGGCGCTCAATCCGTCGCGCGCGTGGGCCGACGCGACGAAATTGTTTTTCAAAAATCCGGTTAACCCGCTGTCCTTCACCACCTTCGGCAAGTCTGTCGCCGCGGCTTGCGAACTTTTCGAGCGCTCGACGCGCCGTTACGGCCGTCCGGAATGGCGCATCGATTCGACACTGGTCGGCGGCGAGCGCGTGCCGATCCACGTTTCCACCGTCTGGGAACGGCCGTTCTGCAAGCTCATCCATTTCGAGCGTGTCTTCGAACGCCAGCCGAAGCGTCCGCAGCCGCGGCTTCTGATCGTGGCGCCGATGTCGGGTCACTATGCATCGCTGTTGCGCGGCACCGTCGAGGCGTTTCTGCCCAACCACGACGTTTACGTCACCGACTGGGTCGATGCGCGCATGGTGACGCTGTCGGAAGGACGCTTCGATCTCGATGACTATATTGATTACTTGATTTCGATCCTGCATGCGCTCGGTGGCGACATCAGCATCGTCGCGGTGTGTCAGCCGTCAGTGCCCGTCATGGCCGCAGTCGCGGTCATGGAGGCCGACGACGATCCCTATGTTCCGAATGCGATGGTGTTGATGGGCGGCCCGATCGACACGCGGGTCAACCCGACCGCCGTGAATAATCTCGCCGCCAAGCGCGGCATCGACTGGTTCCGCAACCACGTCATCACCAAGGTGCCGTTTCCAAATCCCGGCTTCATGCGCGACGTCTATCCCGGTTTTCTCCAGCTCAATGGCTTCATGAGCATGAACCTCGACCGTCACATCGAGGCGCACAAGCAATTGTTCATGCATCTGGTGCGCGGCGACGGCGACTCCGCGCAAAAGCACCGAGAGTTCTACGACGAATATCTCGCGGTGATGGACCTTTCGGCCGAGTTCTATTTGCAGACTGTCGACACCGTATTCGTGCGTCACGACTTACCGAAGGGTGAGATGACCCATCGCGGCCGGCGCGTCGATCCCGGCCGGATCAAGCGCGTTGCGCTGCTCACCGTGGAAGGCGAACACGACGATATTTCCGGCGTCGGCCAGACCGAGGCGGCGCATCGACTGTGCGCCAACATTCCGCCGGACCGGCAAGCGCATTGGCTACAGCCGGGTGTCGGACACTACGGCGTGTTCAACGGCTCGCGCTTCCGCTCGGAGATCGCACCGCGCATTTCCGACTTCGTGCTGTCGATGAGCCAAGCGACCGGCGTCGCGCGCGCCCGTGTGCGTTCCGGCAACGGCGCCACACTGCATACCGCATAATCGATCGAATCGTCGCGCCAATTAAATGCGCCGCGTAAATTCTCGCCACCGGTAGTGGCGATGTGGCATTATCCTTCCTGCGATTGGATTCGGGGTGTTCGCCATGCCGTTGCATGCGCTGCTCTATCGTCGCACCAGCGAGCCGCAGACGATTGATGTCGACTTCGACGGAATGATCTATCCGGTGCGGCTGCGGCGGCACCGGCAAGCGCGCCGCTATACGCTGCGCATCCAGGCCGCGACCCGCGAAGTCATACTGACCGTGCCGCCGCGCGGCACGCTGCGGGAAGCCCGCGCTTTCGCGCAGAAGCATGGCGGCTGGATCGCGGCGCGGCTCGGCCGATTGCCGCAGCCGGTGCCGTTCGCCCATGACGTCACGGTGCCCGTGCGCGGCGTGCCACACCGGATCGCGCACCGCCATGGCACGCGCGGCACGGTGTGGACCGAGATCGATGGCAATGGCGAGCGGCTGTTATGCGTTGCCGGCCACGCACCGCACATCGAACGCCGCATCGGAGATTTCCTTCGCCGCGAAGCCAGACGCGACCTGGAGGCCGCCAGCCTGCGCTATGCAGAGGCGCTCGGCCTCACGGTCCGGCGCGTTACTGTGCGCGATCAATCGAGCCGCTGGGGCTCCTGCTCAACTACCGGCATGCTGTCGTTTTCCTGGCGGCTTATCCTGGCGCCGAGCCAAGTGCTCGATTATCTCGCCGCGCACGAAGTCGCCCACCTCGTGGAAATGAACCACTCGGCTAGGTTCTGGCGTGTGGTGCGGCGCATCTGCCCGCATCACGAAAGCGCCAAAGCCTGGCTCGATGCCCACGGCGCCGACTTGCATCGTTACGGACTGCCGGACGCCAGCGGCGACACGCGGTGATGCGGTTCCTCCATGCGGAATTCAATGAGCAGATCTGTTCCTGCGCATGCCTTGCGTCTGTATCAGCGATCAGTGACGCCTGCGCGGAATGCCGCAGTGAATCACACTAATCCGTGATCTGCATTGCATCTGCGGAGCGCACCACTATCTGCGGGCTATGAAGGCCCGACCGAGCGGCTCCCCATCCCCCGACACCCCGTCGCTCGGTCAGATAAGCCTGAGTTGAGGCAACAACTTAAGGACCCCAAGCGGCGTATCTGCTTGGGGTTCTTTTTTGTGCAGATTCGGCCGGCGGTCGATTGCGATTAGTTTTTCACCAAGTCGCCGAGCAGGCTCGCGGCCACCGAAAGCTTTGACAGCGTCAAACCGGAGTTGGCGATCTCGTGGATCGCGCCGCGGATACGCTCCACCTCGTTCTTGCGCGGTGCCACCCAAGCCTCAACGGCGCCGGCGCCGTTTGCGCCATTGCCGACCATGGCGGCGGTAAGCCGGCGCTCGGCATCGCCGATCGTATCCCGCGCGCGATCGAGCGCCAGCCGGTCGAAATAATCGGCGATTGGGATGGTGCTCGCGGCACTGGCGATGCGGTCGAGGCGGAAGAACGTGCCTGCGGCAAAATAGGTCGCCGCGACCTCGGCGATCGGCTTGCCGGTGCGATCGGCGACCAGAACGATATCTGGCGCCGCGGTCAACGCACGCAGATCGGCGATGCGGCTCGCGAGCTCGTCGGGTACCCCGGCGACAGTGAGTTGCCGACGCCGCGCCGCGCGCGCCTCACGGAGGTCCTGCGACAGCGCGTCGTCGAGGGCGGCATCGACCGCGGCAATGGCGTCGCGGTAGTGCGCCACAAGATCTGCAAGCCCTTTGGAAAGATCGACATTGCGCAAAAACCAGACGATGCGATCAAGCAGCAGATCCTGGACCGCCGCATAGAGATCGAGTTGCAGCTTGCCGGGGATCTTATTGTCGAGACGGTCGATCGCGCTGTTCAAGGCGGTCATACTGTAACTATCGCGCACCGCGGCGAAGGCCGAGGCGACCGACGACGGCGCGGCCCCGGTCTGGTCGGCGATGCGCACGATCAAGGACGGACCGCCGCGGTTGATCATCGAGTTGGCGAGATGGGTGGCGATGATCTCGCGGCGCAGCCGGTGATGCTCGAGTGCATCGGGGAAGCGTACGTCGATCGCCTTGGGAAAATAACGGCCGAGCTCGCGTGCGAGGTACGGATCGTCTGGGACCGCGGATTCAAGCAAGTCCTCGCAAAGCGTCAGCTTGGCGTAAGCGAGCAGCACCGAAAGCTCTGGCCGCGTGAACGGCTCCGACCGCCGGCGCCGCTCGGCAAGCTGCATGTCGTCGGGCAAAAATTCCACAGCACGATCGAGCAGGCCGCGCGCCTCCAGCGTCTGGATCAGTCGCTGCAGGAAGCCGAAATCCTCCAGGCCGCGGCGCTGCGCGAGCGAGAGTGCCAGCGTCTGCAAATAATTATTGCGCAGCACGAGATGGGCGACCTCGTCGGTCATCTCGGCCAGGAATGCATTGCGCGCTGCCATGGTCAGTCGGCCGTCGCGCAACGGAATGCTCAGCGCGATCTTGATATTGACCTCCATGTCGGAGGTGTTCACACCGGCGGAATTGTCGATGGCGTCGGTATTGAGCCGCACGCCATGGAAAGCCGCTTCGATGCGGCCGCGCTGGGTCATGCCGAGATTGGCGCCCTCGCCGATCACCTTGCAGTGCAAATCGCCGCCGGCGATCCGAACGGCGTCATTGGCACGATCGCCGACCGCCTCGTCGCTCTCGCCCGCAGCGCGAACGTAAGTTCCGATGCCGCCGAAGAAAATCAGATCGACCGGCGCTTTCAGCACGGCCCGGATCAAATCCGCAGGCGTAAGGCGCTCGCCAACGCCGAACAGCTTCTGCACTTCCGGCGAAAGCCTGATTTCCTTGGCCGTGCGTGGATAAACGCCGCCGCCTTTGGAGATCAGCGTTTTGTCGTAATCCTGCCAACTGGAGCGCGGCAGATCGAACAGACGTCGGCGCTCGGCAAAGCTGCGTTCCGGATCGGGATCTGGATCGATGAAAATATCGCGGTGGTCGAACGCGGCAAGAAGCTTGGTCGTTTTCTCGCGCAACAGCCCGTTGCCGAACACGTCGCCCGACATATCACCGATGCCGACGACGGTGAACGGCACGGTCGCGGTATCGACGTCCATTTCCTGAAAATGGCGCTTGACCGATTCCCAGGCGCCGCGCGCGGTGATGCCCATTTTCTTGTGGTCGTAGCCGGCCGAGCCGCCGGAGGCGAAGGCATCACCGAGCCAAAAATCGTGCGCGATCGCGAGCTCATTGGCGATGTCGGAGAACGTCGCGGTGCCCTTATCGGCTGCGACCACGAGATAGGGATCGTCGCCATCGTGACGCACAACGTCGGACGGCGGGATCACGCCGGTCGTTCCGGGTCCGATATTGTCGGTGATGTCGAGCATCGTTGAGATGAACATCTTGTAAGTGGCGATACCTTCCGCCTGGATGGCCTCTCGCGATCCACCGGCCGGCAGAAATTTCGGCACGAAACCACCCTTGGCTCCGACCGGCACGATCACCGCGTTCTTGACGTTCTGCGCCTTGACCAGACCGAGGACCTCGGTGCGGAAATCCTGCGGCCGATCCGACCAGCGAATGCCGCCGCGCGCCACCTTGCCGAAGCGCAAGTGCACCGCTTCGACCCGCGGCGAATAAAGGAAGATCTCGTAGAGCGGCCGCGGCAGCGGCATGGCGTCGACTTTGCGGCTGGCAAACTTGATCGCGATAAGCTCCTTGGCGCGGCCGTCGCGGCCGAGTTGGTAAAAATTGGTGCGAATGGCGGCCGCGACCGCGTTGACGAAATGACGGAGGATACGGTCTTCGTCGAGGCCCTCAACAGCCTGCAGCGCCGCTTCAATTTCCGCGGCGAGCGCGGTCTCTCGCCCTGTGCGCTCAAGCGCCGCGACGCCCAAATGCGGATCGAAGCGCGTCTGAAAAAGGCTTACGATCTGCGTGGCAATGCCGGGAGATTTACGCAGCGTCGTCCACATATAATCCTGGGAATAGGGCACGCGGATCTGGCGCAGGAAACGCGAAATGGTCCTGATCAATGCAACGTCGCGCCAGCCCAGTCCGGCCGCCAGCACCAGCGCGTTGTAGCCGTCGCTCTCCGCCTTCTTTCTCATCACGATGAGGAAGCAGGCCTCCAGTCGCGCTTCGAGCGTGGCGAGATCGATCGGCTGACCCGATGCGCTTTCCAGTTCCATGTCGTGAAACCAGACCTCGGCCGCGCCGGCGGGCCGGATATGGTAGGTGCGTTCGTCGAGGACGCGGAAGCCCATATTCTCCAGCACCGGCACGCGCTCGGAGAGCGAAATGGCCCGGTTATGGCTGAACATTTTGAGGCCCGCGCGTGATGGCGCCGCGCCGCCCTGGCGGTAAAAATCGACGCCCAGCGGATGCTCCGGTGTGAGACCCTCCATGACGCGAATATCGCCGACCGCGGTGGTTGCGGGATAAACCTCGCGATAATCGATCGGGAATGCGTCGCGATAACGCGCGAACAGCGCACGCCCAAGAGCCGGGTCGTGACCCACCGCTAGCGCTTCACGCAGCCCGTCGGTCCAGCTCCGCACAATGGCTTCAACGCCCCGATCGAGCGTGTCGCGGTCCGGATTGGGCGTCGCGCCGCCGGAACGCACGATGATGTAGTGCACGCGCACCAGCGGCCCTTCGGGGAAGAACGGATAATAGGCGCTCAGTTGGCCGTTAAACGTCGCGGCCAGGTAATTGCCGATCGCTGCCCTGATCTGGCCGCCATAGCGGTCGCGCGGAATATAGACCAGCACCGACACGAAGCGGTCAAACCGGTCATAACGCGGCAGCACGCGTACGCGCGGCCGTTCGTCGAGCTGCAGCACGTCCAGCGCGAACTGATAGAGCGAGTCTTCGCCGATCTGGAACAGCTCGTCGCGTGGATAGGTCTCGAGCACATTGACCAGCGCCTTGCCGGAATGACTCGACGGATCAAAACCGGCGCGGCGGATGATGCCGTCCGTCTTGCGGCGCAGATACGGAATGGTGCGCGCCGATTGCGTGTAGGCGGTCGAGGTGAACAGGCCGCAGAAGCGATGTTCGCCGACGAGCTTGCCGGAGCGATCGAAACGCTTGATGCCGATGTAATCAAGCGGGACGCGGCGGTGCACCGGAGAGCGCACCGTCGATTTGGTGACGATGAGGAGTTTTGGCTCCTCCAAGAACGCGCGGATCTCCGGCGTCATGGTCAGCGGTTCGTTCCAACGCTGCAGCGCGCCGACATCGCGCGACCGCAACAGACCAAGACCGGTCGCAAAGTCCGGCTCGAGCACGTCGCCCGTGGGGGTGAAAGCAAAATCCCGCGCGCCAAGGAACGTGAAATTATCCTCAGCGATCCATTCCAGGAACTGAATGGCTTCGGCAATCTCATCGACCGGAAGCGGCGGTGGATTTTCTCTTAGCTCGGCGATGACGCCGCGAATCCGCGCCAGCATCGGCCGCCAATCCTGCACGCAGGCGCGCACGTCGGCGAGCACGCCGTCGAGCGTCCGGACGATTTCACTGCGCTGCGCGGCATCGTCCGCGCCTTCGACATGCAGATGGATAAAGCTTTCGCGCGAACCACCGCCCCTCAGCGCCGGCATAAATCTGGTCAGCTTGCCCGCGGAGTCGCGCTCGACCGTGAATACCGGATGGACGAATAAACGAATATCGAGGCCACGCTGATTAAGTTCGCCGACGACGGAATTGACCAGGAACGGCATATCGTCGTTGACGATCTCAAGCACCGCGGTGCCTGCCGGCGCCGAGGCCGGCTCGAAGCGGATTTTTGGTACACCGGCTGTGCGTTCGAGGAGGAATGCCCACGACCGCTCGGCGATGCCGGCAAGAACCTCGGCGCTGTAGCGCTCGATGTCCTCCGGTACGGCAACGCCGAACAGCTCGGGGACAAAGTCCTTCGGGATGTCGGGCCGTCGCTTTGCCAGCGAGGCGGTGGCCGCATCGAGCAATGCCGTACGGGCATAATCAGCGCCGTCGCGGGGAAGATGCTGGTTGTCCATGTATCCCCTATCTCACTAGATTCCTTGGGATATTACTCACTGGCCGAGTGCATTCGCTCCCACTGCACGGCGCTATTTTATGCACCTGATATAGTTACGTCCGCCGCCGATGGAGCGGCGCAATGGAAATCATCCCGATGGCAAAGCGTAGCACTAAGACGGCGCCTTCCGGCGCCAAAGCGCAGCCGAGCGCGGCGGCAAACGATGACACGGTGATTACCGCGCTTGAGCTTCCGCCAGCGCCGCTTTCGCCCGACATGGCGGCCTATTTTGCCAAGTGCGAGGAAAAGCTCGGCTTCGTACCGAACGTGCTCAAGGCCTACGCCTTCGACACGGCCAAGCTTTCCGCCTTCGTCGCCATGTACAACGATCTGATGCTGGCGCCGTCGGGCTTGAGCAAGCTCGAGCGCGAGATGATCGCGGTCGCGGTGTCGGCGCATAATCGCTGCTATTATTGCTTGGTCGCTCATGGCGCCGCCGTGCGCCAGCTTTCCGGCGACCCGCCGCTCGGCGAATTGATGGTCATGAATTATCGCGCCACGCGGCTGTCGAAGCGGCATCGCGCCATGCTCGATTTTGCCGTCAAGCTGACCGCCGAGCCCTGGCTGGTCGAGGAGGAAGATCGTGAACGCGTGCGTCGTGCCGGCTTTTCCGATCGCGACATTTGGGATATCGCCGCGGTCGCGGGCTTCTTCAACATGACGAACCGGGTGGCGTCGGCAACCGACATGCGGCCGAACAGCGTCTATCACAAGCAGAGCCGGTAACAGGAATTTAGGTGTGAACTGATAGATCTCGAATCGTCGGCTTCTCGCCTGACAGCGGGTTCGCTGGGTCCCAGCCATAGCGCAGGGTCTCGAAGCGCATGGCACGCGCGTCGAGCATGACAAGGCGGCCGACCAGGTTCTCGCCGAAGCCGACAATCTCGCGGATCACCTCGAGCGCCATCATCGAGCCGATGACGCCGGCCAGCGCGCCGAGAACGCCGGCTTCGGCGCAAGCCGGCACGGTGCCGGGCGGCGGCGGCTCGGGAAACAGACAGCGGTAGGTCGGGTTTGGCTTGCCATCGGCGTCCCGCTCGTGGGCGCGGATGGTGGTGAGCGTGCCGTCGAACGTGCCAAGCGCGGCAGTAACCAGGGGCTTCTTGGCGAAATAGCAGACATCCGACACCAGATAGCGTGTGGCAAAATTGTCGGACCCGTCGGCGACGATGTCATAGCCACCGATTATTTCGAGCGCGTTCTTCGCGTTCAGCCTGGTGTTGTACTGATTCACCGCGACATGCGGATTGAGACGCTGGATCATCGCCGCAGCGCTATCGACTTTGGGTGCGCCGATATCCGGCGTGGTGTGAATGACCTGCCGCTGCAAATTCGACAGCGCCACTACATCGTCGTCGACGACGCCAAGAGTGCCAACCCCAGCGGCAGCGAGATAAAGCAGCACCGGCGTCCCGAGCCCCCCGGCGCCGATAACCAGCGCGCGCGCGCGGCCAAGCGCGGCCTGACCGGGGCCGCCCACCTCGCGCAGCACGATATGGCGCGCATACCGCTCAAGCTCGTCGTCAGTCAACATGCCGGCAATATAGTAGGTCCGGACGGCGCGCGCCGGGGCTATCTGTGCTCGAACTTCGGCGGCCGCTTTTCGATGAAGGCCGCCATGCCTTCCTTCTGGTCATGTGTCGCGAACAACGAGTGAAAGACGCGGCGCTCGAAGCGCACGCCCTCGGCGAGCGAGGTCTCGAAGGCGCGGTTGACCGCCTCCTTCGCCGCCAGCACCGATGGTAGCGACATCGAGGCGATAGTCTCGGCAACTTTGAGCGCCTCTTCGAGCAGGTTTTGCAGCGGCACGATGCGCGCCAACAGGCCCGAACGTTCGGCCTCCTGCGCGTCCATCATGCGCCCGGTGAGGATCAGGTCCATCGCCTTGGCCTTGCCGACCGCATGCGTCAGCCGCTGCGTGCCGCCGATGCCTGGAATGATCCCGAGCTTGATTTCCGGCTGGCCGAATTTGGCATTGTCGGCGGCAATGATGAGATCGCATTGCAAGGCAAGCTCGCAGCCGCCGCCGAGCGCAAAGCCGGCGACCGCAGCGATCACCGGCTTGCGGACTTCAGCGACACGGTGCCAGTTCGCGGCGAAATCGCCGAGAAAGACCTCGGTAAAGGCCTTGTCCGCCATTTCCTTGATATCGGCGCCGGCCGCAAATGCCTTGTCCGAACCGGTTACAACGATGCAGCCGACAGCGCCGTCGGCGTCGAAGCCGGCCACGGCGTCGGCAAGCTCCCGCATCAGCGCGCTGTTGAGCGCATTGAGCGCTTGCGGACGATTGAGCCGGACGAGACCGACCCGGCCGCGGGTCTCTACGATGATGCTGTCATTGCTCATGGATGACGGTCTCCCCGGCTATTTCTGGCACGCCGGACAATAAAACGTCGAGCGGCCGTTCTGCACGATGCGCTTGACGGTGCCGCCGCAGTTGGGCGTTTGGCACGGTTCACCCTCGCGATCATAGACGCGGAAATTATGCTGGAACATGCCGAGATCGCCGTCGGTGCGCCGGTGGTCGCGCAGTGACGAGCCGCCGCTCTTGATCGCCTCGTTGAGCACCGCCTTGATGGCCTCCACCAGCCGCTCGGCGCGCTCGTTCGGCTCGCCTTTCCTGTCGGCGATCGTCGACGCCATTCTTTTGGGGGAAAGCCGCGCGCGATAAAGCGCTTCGCAGACATAGATATTGCCGAGCCCGGCGACGATACGCTGGTCCAGCAAAGCCGCCTTCAAACTCGTCTTCTTGCCTCGGCAGGCACGCGCCAGCATGGCGGCATCGAATGCGTTGCCAAGCGGCTCGGGGCCGAGTCCTTTTAGAAGCGGCTCGTCATCGAGCTTGGCGCGCGGCACGAGCTTCATCGAGCCGAAACGGCGCGGGTCGTTGAAAGTCACGGTGGCTCCCGACGACATGTGGAAGACGACATGATCGTGGGCGACATGTTTCTCGCGCTGGTGATGGTAGCGGCCGAGCTGCCGGCCCTTTTCGCGAAAGACATGAAACGAGCCCGACATGCCGAGATGCATCAGCAGCACGTCACCGGACGATAAATCCGCGAGCAGATATTTGGCGCGCCTAACGATGCCGGTCACGGTCCTGCCTTGAAGCCGCTGGGCAAAATCCTTGGGCAGCGGCCAGCGCAGATCGCCACGACGGACCTCGACCTTGGTAAAGCGCTTGCCTTCCATGGCCGGCTCAAGGCCGCGGCGGACTGTTTCGACTTCGGGAAGTTCGGGCATTGCCTCTTTCAGTATTAATGCGCGGCAGCGTAGTTAATTTTCAAACACATAGCGTCACTAAGCGCGCCGCGCTATGCTGACGTTAGAGGATTGGCGATGATAGAGACCGCTCATTTCGGCGCCCGGGAAGTATCGATCGAGGATAAGCAGAGCCTCGTCGACGAGGTGTTCCACAGCGTCGCGCACCGCTACGACCTGATGAACGACCTGATGTCGCTCGGGCTGCATCGGGCCTGGAAGGATGCGTTGGTCACCGCGATTGATCCGCCGAGGAATGGCCCCTTTGCGCTCCTCGACATCGCCGGCGGCACCGGCGACGTCGCCTTTCGCGTGATTGCGCGCGGCGGCACGCAAACGCGGGCGACGGTCTGCGATATCAATGCCGCTATGCTTGAAATCGGCCGCGAGCGCGCGGCCGCGCGTTCGCTCGACGATGCAATCACATTCGCCGAAGCCAATGCCGAGGCGCTGCCGTTCGCCGACAGAAGCTTCGACGCCGTGACCATCGCCTTCGGCATCCGCAATGTGCCGCGCATCGAACGGGCTCTGGCCGAAGCCTATCGCGTGCTCCGGATCGGCGGAAAATTCGCGTGCCTCGAATTCTCCGCGGTCGATGTACCGGGCCTCGACCGGCTTTACGATTTTTATTCGTTCAACGTCATTCCCGCGCTCGGCCGCGCGGTGACCGGCGATGCTGAATCCTACCGCTATCTGGTGGAATCGATCCGCCGTTTTCCGGACCCGCAAGCTTTTGCCGGGATGATGCGGGCGTCGGGCTTCGCCCGCGTCGCGTTTCAATCGATGAGCGGCGGCATCGTCGCGCTGCATTCTGGTTGGCGTTTGTGATCTCCGGCACCGCGCACCTTATTCGACTTGGCCGCGCCAGCTTCGTATTTGCCCGCGAGGGCGTGTTCGGCGCGATCGATCCTGCAATGGTGCCGCCGCCGGCGCGTCCGTTTTTGCGAATGGCCCGGCTGTTCGAGCGGCGTTCGACCGGCCCCGCTGAGACGCGACTGTCGACCGCGCTCAGCCGCCTGGGCCCAAGTTATGTCAAGCTCGGCCAGTTCTTGGCAACACGTCCGGACGTGGTCGGTGTCGCCTTGGCGCGGGATCTTGAGCGGTTGCAAGATCAGATGCCGCCGTTCCCGCAAGCCGAGGCCGAGGCGGTCATTGCCGCCTCATTCGGCCGGCCGGTCACGGCCGTGTTCGCAAGCTTCGGACCGCCGGTGGCGGCCGCTTCCATTGCCCAGGTCCATCGCGCCACAATAGCGACAGGAGCCTCGCCGCGCGCCGTTGCCGTGAAGGTCTTGCGGCCGGGCGTCGAACGGCGCTTTCACGCCGATCTCGCCGCCTTTGCCTTCGCCGCGCAACACGCCGAAAATCTCTCCGCCGAAGCGCGGCGGTTGCGGCTCATCGAAGTGGTCGACACCCTGCGCCGCTCGGTCATGGTCGAAATGGACTTCCGCCTGGAAGCGGCGGGGCTTTCGGAAATGGCCGAGAACACCAAGGACGATCCGGATTTTCGCGTGCCGGCGGTCGACTGGGACCGCACCACCAAGGAAGTGCTGACATTGGAATGGATCGACGCGACGCCGCTATCCGACCGGGCGCGGTTGGTGGCCAAAGGCTTCGATCTGCCGCAGCTCGCCCGCGCCTTGATCCAGACATTTCTGCGCCACGCGCTGCGCGACGGTTTCTTTCACGCCGACATGCATCCCGGCAATCTGTTCGTCGACGATGCCGGCCGGTTGATCGCCGTGGACTTCGGCATCATGGGACGGCTCGGCGCCAAGGAGCGGCTATTCCTCGCGGAAATCCTGCACGGCTTCATCACCCGCGATTATTACCGCACGGCGCAAGTCCACTTCGAGGCCGGCTATGTGCCGCCAAACCATTCCATCGAAGAATTTGCCCAGGCTATCCGCGCCATCGGCGAGCCGATCCATAACCGCACCGCCGAAGATATTTCGATGGCGAAGCTGCTGACGCTGCTGTTCGAGGTAACCGGGCTGTTCGACATGCGCACGCGGCCGGAACTGCTGCTGCTGCAGAAAACCATGGTCGTGGTCGAAGGCGTGGCGCGCTCGATGGATCCCAAGCTCGACATGTGGAGCACGGCGGAGCCGGTGGTGCGCGAGTGGATGGAGCGCAATCTCGGGCCGGCAGGCAGGCTCGAAGGCGCCGCCCAAGGAATCGGCGAAATCAGACGCTTCCTCGGCAACGTACCTGAACTGCTGACACAGGGCGCCCGAGTGCTCGAACGGTTGGACGAGATCACTCGCGAAGGCCTCCTGCTGCTGTCGCCGCAAGCCGTCGCCGAGATCAAGAGGGATGAAGCGCGTCTGACGCGGTGGACTGTCGGCGCACTCTGGGTCATCGCGGCCGTCCTGCTGTGGCTTGCTTTGAAGCATTGATAGCAATGATTGCAATGCAATCACATTGGCGGTAATGTCTTGATGTAACGATGGGAAATGCCAGTGGCCAGCCTCACAGTCCGCCAGCTTGACGACAAGCTGAAGAAGCTGTTGCGGCTGCGCGCGGCGCGCCACGGCCGCTCGATGGAAGACGAGGTGCGGACAATCCTCAAGGCAGCGGCCGAGGACGCCGGCCGCGATATCCTCGAACGATTTCGAACCGCGCACGCCGGCCGACGCCGAAAAAGTCGTCGGCTGTGCGGCCGGATGGCCCGCGCATTTTGCTCATCATCGGCGGCGGCATCGCCGCCTATAAGTCGCTCGACCTCATCCGCCGCCTGCAAGACCGTGGCGCAAGCGTGCGCTGCGTCCTGACCCAAGCCGCGCAGCATTTCGTCACGCCGCTTGCCGTCGGCGCGCTCGCCGGCGAACGCGCCTATACCGATCTGTTCGATCCGCAGAGCGAATTCGACGTCGGCCACATTCGCCTCGCGCGCGATGCCGATCTCACTATCGTGGCGCCGGCGACCGCGGACCTGATCGCAAAAATGGCCGGCGGCCATGCCGACGATCTCTCCACCGCAGTGCTGCTGGCAACCGACAAGCCGATCCTCATCGCGCCGGCGATGAACCCGTACATGTGGGCGGCCAAGGCGACGCAACGCAATCTGGCGCAGCTCGCGGCCGATGGCGTTCACCTCGTCGGGCCGAATGCCGGCGCGATGGCCGAGCGCGGCGAAACGGGCTTGGGCCGCATGGCCGAGCCGCTGGAAATCGTCGCTGCCGTCGAAGCGCTGTTGCAGCGCGCCGGAGCGCTGTCGGGCCGGCGCGTGCTGGTCACCTCAGGGCCGACCAGCGAGCCGATCGATCCAGTGCGCTTTATCGCCAATCGCTCGTCTGGCAAGCAGGGTCACGCCATTGCCGCGGCTGCAGCCGCGGCCGGCGCCGACGTGGTTTTGGTGAGCGGCCCGGTCGCCGTGCCCGATCCGGCCGGCGTTGCCGTCATCAAGGTCGAGACGGCGCGGCAAATGCTGGACGCGGTCGAGAAGGCGCTGCCGGCCGACATCGCTATCTTTGCAGCCGCCGTCGCCGACTGGCGCTGCCGCGGAGCCGAGCGCGACCAAGATCAAGAAACAGCAGGGCCGCACGCCGACGCTCAAGCTGATCGAGAACCCCGATATCCTGTCGACGATCGCACATCGCAAATCCGACCGGCCGCGGCTCGTCATCGGCTTCGCCGCCGAAACCGATCACGTCATCGCCAATGCCGAGGCCAAGCTTGCCAAGAAAGGCTGCGACTGGATCCTCGCTAATGACGTCTCGCCGGCGACCGGCATCATGGGCGGTGACAGCAATACGATTCACTTGATCACGCCGACGGCCGTGAAGTCCTGGCCGCAGCAATCGAAAGACGACGTCGCCCGCATGCTCATCGAGCGGATTGCGACCGAGCTTGAAGGAGACAAACGGTGAGCACGGAGCTGCGCATCATGCGCTTGCCGCACGGCGCCGATCTGCCGTTACCGGCCTATCAAAGCGCGCTTGCCGCCGGACTCGATCTTCTTGCCGCGGTGGCGGCCGACGCGCCGGTCGCGATCACTCCAGGCGGTCGCGCCATGATCCCCACCGGGAATCGCGATTGCATTACCACCTGGCAGCGAAGGTCAAATCCGGCCGCGCTCCGGCTTGGCCCTTCACCATGGCGTCACAGTGTTAAATGCTCCCGGAACCATCGACGCCGACTACCGGGGAGAATTACAAGTCATTCTTGTTAATCATGGCGCTGAAACTGTCGTAATCACACGGGCAATGCGGATCGCACAGCTTGTAATCGCTCCGATACAACAAGTTGTTCTTGTTGAATGCACCGAACTAAACGCGACTGAACGTCAGGCCGCAGGATTCGGTTCTACCGGGACCGCAATTAAGCACAACTAAACTGAAGTTAAACTAGACCGCACACGGCGTGTAAGATATTAGCGCTGGAAATGAACTAATCTCCGCTCAAAGGCGTTTGTTCTCCTCGATGCCTCTGCTGCCTCGAAAAGGAGTTCTCGCCGTCGCGGCAGTTATCGATGTCGCGATGCAAGAGCATGGACAGCCGATTTCCGCGAAGACGTTTGCCGCGCGCCACGGCTTGCCGCCACGACATCTCGAACCCGTTCTGCAAGCGCTCGTACGCTGTGGAATTTTGCGCGGCGTTCGCGGGCCGCGCGGCGGTTATGAGCTTGCCCGCGACCGCAGACGCGTTACGGCCAATGACATACTGCGCGCCGCTGGCACCGTCGAAGACAGCGAATTGCCTGATGCCGGCTCCGAGCTTTTGCTCAAGATCGTTCTGCCCGCCATGGCCAATGCCGAAACCGAATTCGGCGTCGCGCTGTCCCGCATCAATTTGGAAGACATGGCGCGCGATGCGCAGGCTCTAAGCAAGCCGACCGCGGTGCCGGCTAGCCCTAGGGGGCAACCAGGCTCTCGTTCACGATCTGGACTCTTTCGGCGCGATTCCGCTTGAGAGTAAAGTCGTCCAATTCGCGGGCTCTGCCCCTCCCCTTCCTCCTCCGCAAACGGGGGAAGGGAGGGGGCTGGCGAGATAGCGGCAGCCAGCAGAGGCGAAGGGGCATGCCGGACATGATCCGGACGAGCCGGGGCTATGCGCATCGGCGGCGCACGCAAGGAATCGGCGGATTCCTGGCGGCGATCGGCGCCATTGCACCGTTTCCCGCGACCGCGGCCGAACAGCCGGCGCTGTCGCTGCAAGAACTCGTCCTGACCGCGCATCGCAGCATCGACCAGCACGAGATCGCGTTCTTTGCACTCATCGTCGGCGTCATCTTATTTGCCGTCGTTACCGCCATCATGCTGGTGCGCACACGCGCGCGCGCGGCGCGATTGGAAGCGTGGTCGCGCGATGAGATCACACGGCTGCGCGACGAGCTCGATCGCGCCAACGCGGTGATCCTTTCCGAGCCGCAGATCGTCGTGGATTGGCCGGCGGGTTCCGACGAGCCGGGCATCGACGGCGATCTCTCGGCCTTGGGCGTATCCGCGTCCGCATCGGGTGCTGGCATTCGGCAGCTGGCTCGATGCCGGCAAAGCAAGCGCCATAGAGCGCGCGGTGGACGCATTGCGCGCGCGCGGCGAAGCGTTTTCGATGACGCTCACGACGCTCGCCGGTCATCCGATCGAGGCGCAAGGCCGCGCCATCGGCGGCCGCGCGGTGCTGCGCCTGAAGGATGCCAGCGGCATCAAGCGCGAGCTTGTCGATCTGGTCGGCCGCTACGAACGGCAATCGACCGAACTCGCGGCGCTGCGCGCGCTCGCCGAGAAACTGCCGTCGCCGATATGGACGCGCGACGCTGCGGGGCATCTGACCTTCGTCAACACCGCTTACACGCGCGCCGTCGAAGCCAAAAATGCCGCCGATGCCATCGCGCGCCGCCTCGAATTGCTTGACAGCGCCGCGCGCGAAACCATCGCGCAGACGCGCGCCAGCGGCGGCGGCTCCTACACCGGTCGGCTGCGCGCCGTTGCCGCCGGCACGCGACGAACCTTCGACGTGCTCGATTTTCGCACCGACACCGGCAGCGCCGGCATCGGCATGGACGTTACCGAAGTGGAAACGCTGCACGGCGCGCTCACGCGCCTCGCCGACGCTCACCGCCGCACGCTGGACCAGCTCTCCACTGGCGTCGCCATGTTCGGCGCCGATCACCGGCTGAGCTTTTATAACGCCGCCTATCGCGCGCTGTGGGACCTCGACGCCGCCTTCCTCGATCACGGCCCGACCAATTCGGCGGTGATCGAGGCCTTGCGAGCGGCGCGCAAGCTGCCGGAGGAACAGGATTTCCGCCAGTGGAAGGCGGAGTTGCATGAGGCCTATCGCTCCGTCGAAGCCAAAGACCATACGTGGCATTTGCCCGGTGGACGGACCTTGCGTGTCGTCACCACGCTCAATCCGGACGGCGGCGTCACTTATCTGTTCCACGACGTCACCGAGCGACTCGATCTAGAACGCCGATTTGAGGAATTGATCCGCGTTCAGGGCGAAACGCTCGACAATCTCGCCGAAGGCGTTGCGGTGTTCGGCAGCGACGGCCGGCTGCGGCTGCACAATGCCGCCTTCGCCCGGATGTGGCGGCTGTCGGCCGGCGCGCTCGCCGAGCGGCCGCATATCGAAAAGATCACCACGCTATGCCAGCCGCTGCACGGCGACGCCCCCGCTTGGCGGGCGTTGCGCGACGTCATCACTGCGATCGACAGTCGCGAAGCCATACCGGGCCGTCTCGAGCGCCGCGACGGCAGCGTTGTCGATTGCACCGCCGTGCCGCTGCCCGACGGCGCCACTTTGGTCACGTTCCACGACGTCACCAACTCGGTCAATGTCGAGCGCGCGCTGCGCGAACGCAACGAGGCGCTCGAAGACGCCGACAAGATCAAGATCGATTTCGTTCATCACGTGTCCTACGAGCTGCGCTCGCCGCTGACCAACATCATCGGTTTCGTCCACCTGCTCGGCGATCCGGCCACCGGGCCGCTCGCGGAAAAGCAGCGCGAATATCTCGATTACATCACCGTCTCGACGAATACCTTGCTGGCGCTGATCAACAACATTCTCGATCTGGCGACTATCGATGCCGGACGCATGCAGCTGAGCCTCGGCCCGGTCGACATCCTCGAAACCATGGCGGCGGCCGCCGAGGGCGTGCAAGATCGGCTGGTGAGCGCCGGCCTTGCATTGGACATCAGCGCGCCCGCCGGTATCGGCAGCTTCATCGCCGACAAGCTGCGCCTGCGGCAGATTCTCTTCAACCTGCTGGCCAATGCCGTGAGCTTTTCGCCCGGCGGCGCAACCGTGACCTTGTCCGCCGCGCGCACCGCCGACGCGGTGATCTTTTCGGTCACCGACCAGGGGCCCGGCATTCCACCGCAAGTCCTGGACAAGGTGTTCGACTGGTTCGAGACCCACTCGCTGGGATCGCAGCACCGCGGCCCGGGAATCGGACTTTCCCTGGTCCGCTCCTTCGTCGAACTGCATGGCGGGACGGTGACGATCATGTCGTCCGTGGGACAAGGCACCACCGTGACATGTACATTCCCGCTCACTGAAACCGCCACGCTGACGGCCGCGGAGTAGCAATGCTTCTGACCACCCCCGGTGGCGCAAGCTTTACTGTGACATTGGCAAACGAGGAGGCGACGCGGCGCTTGGCGATCGACATCGCCACCGCGCTGGAGCCCGGCGACCTCATCACGCTGTCGGGCGATCTCGGCGCCGGCAAGACGACCTTCGCGCGCGCACTGATCCGCCACCTCGCCGGCGAAGATACGATCGAAGTGCCGAGCCCGACCTTTACCTTCCTGCAAACCTATGAGCTGCCGCGCCTCATTCTCGTTCACGCCGATCTTTACCGGGTGTCCGGAACGGCCGAGCTCGCCGAACTCGGTTTCGACGATCTGCCCGACGGCGCCGTGGTGCTGATGGAATGGCCCGACCGCGCCGCCGGATTTCTGCCGCCCGACCGCCTCGACATCGCGTTCACGCTCGCGCCTGCGGTCGGCCCCGACATGCGAAACGTCCGCTGCGTCGGTTACGGCAGCTTCGTACCGCGCGTAGAGCGTATCGCCCGCATCCGCGCCTTCCTCGACGAAGCCGGTTTCGGTGAAGCCGAGCGCGCGCGGATGCAGGGTGACGCCTCGACGCGCATCTTCGAACGGCTCGCGTTAAACGGCCAGACCTTTGTCCTGATGAACGCACCGCGCCGGCCGGACGGGCCGCCAGTCCACGACGGCAAGCCCTATAGCGCCATCGCGCATCTGGCCGAGGACATCGTGCCCTACATCGCCGTGGCGGGCGGCTTACGCGACCTCGGCCTGTCAGCGCCGGAAATTCTCCATGCCGATCTTGAACACGGCCTGATCGTTATGGAGGATTTTGGCAACGATCGTGTCGTTGCCGGCGATCCGCCGGCGCCGCTCGAGGAGCGCTACGCCACGGCGATCGATCTTCTGGCCGCGCTACATGGCCAGGAATTGCCGGACACGCTGCCAGTGACATCCGAGCTCGCTTACCGGCTGCCCCCTTATGACAACGAAGCGTTCCTGATTGAAGCCGAGCTGCTGCTCGACTGGTACCTGGTCGGTGCCGGCGCGCCGGCAACGACGGTGGCGCGCTCAAATTTCCTCAGGCTCTGGCGCGAGGCGCTGTTGCCCGCGATCGCGGCACCGCCCACCTGGGTGTTGCGTGACTATCATTCGCCCAACCTGCTGTGGCTGGCGGGGCGCGACGACATTGCCGGGATCGGCGTTCTCGATTTTCAGGACGCGCTGATCGGGCCGGCCGCCTATGATGTCGCCTCGCTCCTGCAAGACGCGCGCGTCGATGTCCCAGAGGCGCTGGAAATGGCGTTGCTCGGCCGGTATGTGCGATCTCGGCTCGACCAGGACCCCGAGTTCGACACTGCCGGCTTCACGCGCGTTTACGCGGCGCTGGCGGCGCAGCGGGCGACAAAAGTCTTGGGCATATTCGCCCGGCTCAACCGGCGCGATGGCAAGGCGCAATACCTGCAGCATATGCCGCGGCTTTGGAACTATTTGCAGCGCTCGCTGGCGCACCCGGCCTTGGCGGCTCTGAGGGCCTGGTACGCCACAAATGTGCCCGCTCCAGATGGGCTATGATATTGGAATTCGAGTGATCGCGATCGCTGGGCGGGCAATGCGATGATGCCGAAAAGCGCAATAGTGCTGGCTGCGGGGCTGGGCACGCGCATGCGGCCGTATAACGGCCATATCCCGAAGCCCCTGGTCGCAGTCGGCGGCAAGTGCCTGATCGATTACGGCCTCGACCGTCTGGCCGATGCCGGCGTGGAACGCGTAGTCGTGAACGTGCACCACCTCGCCGACGCCATCGAGCGGCATCTCGCGGCGCGCCAAAAACCGCGTATCGTCATTTCTGACGAGCGCGGCGAATTGCTGGGCACCGGCGGCGGCATCGCCAAAGCGCTGCGGCAACTGGGCGAAGCGCCCTTCTTCCTGGTCAATTCGGACACGCTTTGGCTGGACGGCGTCAAACCCAACTTCGCGCGGCTTGCCGAGAATTTCGATCCCCGGTCCATGGACGCGCTTCTGCTCTTGGCGCCGACGGCTGGCAGCCTGGGCTATGAGGGTCGCGGCGACTACGCCATGCTTCCTGACGGGCGCTTGCAGCGGCGCGCTGAGCAGGAGGTCGTACCCTTCATCTATGCCGGCGCTGCGATTCTCTCTCCCGCGCTGTTCGCCGCGGCGCCCGCCAGCGCTTTTCCGCTCACACTGTTGTTCGATCGCGCCGGCGAAGCGGGCCGGCTGTTCGGGTTGCGGCTCGAAGGCACCTGGATGCATGTCGGCACACCCGAAGCCGTCGCCGCCGCCGAAACGGCGCTCGCCGCGATGGCCTAAAATCTGATATTCGCATTGGATCGTTGCCGCCCTAGTCGCGGCTCATCGATCACCGTCATGACCGCACGTGTTTTCACCATACCGGCATCGGCGCCGTTTCTGCCGACGCTGATCGAGGCGTTGAACGCCGGCAAGCTTGGCTTTGCCGTCGCCGACGATCCGCTGGCGCTTGCCTCGGCAACGATTTATCTGCCGACGCGACGCGCCTGCCGCCTGATGCGCGATGCTTTCCTCGAAGAGCTCAAAGCCGACGCCGCGATCCTGCCGCGCATTGTCGCGCTGGGTGACATCGACGAGGACGAGATTGCCTTTGCCGAAGCCGCGGCGGGCGACATCGCCGCCGAGGCGCTCGACTTGCCGCCCGCGCTTGGCCCACTCGAACGGCGGCTCCTGCTTACGCAGCTTATCACGAAGTGGGCTCGATCGCCCGAGCTTCACGGCGCGAGCGGCACTCCATTAATCGCCCAGACACCGGCAGCGACTTGCGCGCTCGCCGACGATCTCGCGCGGCTGATCGACGACATGACGACGCGCGGCGTGGCATGGAGCCGCCTCGACGATCTGGTGCCCGATCAGTTCGACGCCTATTGGCAGCTGACGCTGAGATTTTTACAGATCGCTCGTGAGCAATGGCCGGAGATTTTGAAGGAACGCGGTCACATTGAGGCCGTCGAACGGCGTGACCGACTGATCAAAGCTGAAACGGCGCGGCTTGCGCGAAAGACCGACGGGCCGGTGATCGCCGCAGGCTCGACCGGATCGATTCCGTCAACTGCGGAGCTGATCGCCACGATTGCGCACCTACCCCATGGCGCCGTGGTCCTGCCGGGCCTGGACACCGATCTCGACGAAGACTCCTGGCGATTGATCGCTGGCGACGAGAAAAAGGGCATCGGCTCGGCGCCGGGACACCCGCAATTTTCCATGCGCGCCTTGCTCGGGCGCATCGGCATCGCCCGCGACGCCGTCGCCATTCTGGAGCAATCGCGCGGACGCGAACGTCTTGTCTCGGAAGCGCTCCGGCCAGCGGCCGCGACCGATCTGTGGCGGCAGACGGCCGGTGACCCGGCATTCGCAGCGTACGCCGCGCAAGCGCTGCAGTCGCTGACCGTCATCGAAGCGGCCACGCCTGAGGACGAAGCGCTCGCCATCGCGGTCGCGCTGCGCGAAGCCGTGCATGACGGCAAGACCGCAGCCCTGGTCACACCCGACCGCGCGCTCGGCCGGCGCGTGCTCGCTGCTTTGGCGCGGTGGAACATTATTGCGGAAGATTCCGGCGGCGACGCGCTTGCCGAAACATCGGCGGGAATTTTTGCCCGCCTCGCCGCCGCGGCCGCGCTCGATGGCGCTCCCCCCGTGACGCTCCTTGCCTTGCTCAAGCACCCTTTGCTGCGGCTTGGCGAGCAAGGCGCCGTCACCGCGCTCGAGCGTGCAATCTTGCGCGGCCCGCGTCCGCGTCCGGGGACGAGCGGTTTGGCGCACGCACTGACAACCTTCCGGGCCTCCAGAAACGACGAGCGCGAACTTGCCGCCGCGGCGGACCTTGTTACCCAACTCGCCAACGCCTTCAGGCCGCTGGAAGAACTCGGTAGTGAGTCACATTCGCTTGGCGGAATTGCCGGGCGCCATCGCGAAGTTCTCGCCGCACTGTCGCGACCGGACGATACCGCGTCTGCCTTCGCCGGTGCGGATGGTCAGAAGCTCGACGAAATCCTTGTCGAACTCGCAACCAGCGAAGCAGCCGCGGCTGTTGCCGTCGAGAAATCGGACTATGTCGAACTGCTCTCCGTAGCCCTGGCCGGCACGAAAATAAGGCCGCCGATCCGCTTCGGCGCGCGGGTACGCATTCTGGGGACCATTGAAGCGCGCCTGACTGAAATCGACCGGGTCGTACTCGGCGGATTGGTCGAGGGGACTTGGCCGCCGGAAAGCAACAATGAAGCCTGGCTGAGCCGGCCGATGCGGCGCGCGCTCGGTCTCGATTTGCCCGAGCGCCGCATCGGCCTTTCCGCCCACGATTTCGCGCAGCTGCTCAGCGCGCGCGAGGTCACCCTCAGCCACGCCGCCAAGATTGGCGGCACGCCGACGGTACCGTCGCGCTTTATCCAGCGTCTTGCCGCCGTTGCCGGCACGCGATGGCGGACGGCCGTAGCGCGCGGCGAGAATTATCTGGTCTGGGCGCGCGACCTCGATCGGCCCGAGCAAGTCGTGCCGGCGCCGCAGCCGGCGCCAAACCGCCGCGCGCGGCGCGCCCGAAAGGCCTGTCGGTCACCGAGATCGAGGACTGGCTGCGCGATCCCTATACGATCTATGCCAAACACATTTTGC
>CAVQHS010000007.1:0-1120002 GCA_963712385.1 uncultured Acidobacteriaceae bacterium | reverse complement strand
TCTTCTGGGTTGCGGCATTTTCGCTTTCCAACTTGGGGACGTTTTCGTCCATAACGCAATCTACCTTAACACCTAGGAGTCCAACGTTGGCACGACCCGAGGCAGTCGGGGTGTCGCCCAAAGTTGTTTCTGAGCAGCTTGGAGCACGCGAGCATGGCCTTTACGTTCGAGACTGATGCTCGCCGTCCTCCACTAGGACCGAGGCTGCCGCAAAAGTAGAGGCAATGCTCTTTCGACAGACGGCGTGGCGAATGTTGAGGACCAAGAGTTTCGGCACCCGATACGATCACGGAGCAGTGACGAAGTATTCGGGTGCCGAGTTTTGATTAGCAAATTCGGCAGTTTCCCGGGTTCGCTTTTTCCAGTTTCCGGATAGCCGACAATTCGGGAGCTAGGATTTCAGTCGAGAACTTTCAAGGCCCTATCGCGGCCGCCATGCCTGGCGGCACCATGTTGTTGGCGCGATAGTACACCACCAGCTGGCCGTAGTGCTCGCCGCTGTCCTCCTCGATGACGAACATCCAGTTGTAGGAATTGTGGACCAGCTCGTTCCCAAACGGAAATTTCGTCGTTTTTTCCAGTCCCGCGTCGCCCTGCTGTTGAATCAGGTTCGCTCCTTCTGGCGCCGCGGCTGAATCAGATTCACCACGTCGGTCTTCGTCTTGTAAACGTCTCGCGACGGGTTTACCACGTCCTTGCCCAGGTCAGGCCCGATGTTCGAACCGGAAACCGTCCGTATCAGGAGGTAATCGACCCCGGCGACGTGTAAAAGAGTTTGGGCAAAGGTGCGCTGGTCTTTCTGGACCTTGAAGTCGTATTTGTCTTCGGGAAAATCCTGGGCCATGGCGATGAGTTTGTTCCCGATGCTGTTCCACATTGCCAGCGTCTCGTCTGCTCGGGAACGCGCAGGACGCGGAGGTTGCTTCGGCGGTTGGCCTTGACTGTAAAAACTGGTTCCGACGACGGCAATCAGTGTGCCCGCAACTAGCACAAGAGAAGACCGCCTCGTGGTAAGTTTCTCCTTTGGATTGGCAATGAACTGCGAAAACACACCCACGCGAGGCTAGGACTGTCCTTATGAACGTGCCGTAGAACCCAGCGAGTTCATGCCTCGCGCAGGGCGATCATTGGGTCCACTTTCGTCGCGCGCCGGGCCGGAAGGTGGCTAGCTAGAACGGCAACCCCGAGCGAAGCAGAGGCACGATCAGAAACACAGCGGATCGTCCGGCGCGCCCCGTAAAGCAAACTGCCCATCAACGACGCAGTGGATGCAGAAACGACCATGCCGGCCACAGTTCCGAGGCCCGCCAGCACTATACCCTTTCCGAGAACAGCTTCAGGACGCCGCCTCGCCCGGCCCCCAGGGCCATGCGGATACCGATCTCGCGCGATCTTTGGCCGACCGTATCGGCGAACAGCGGCGTAGATTCCGATGGAGGTCGACAGCACCGCCCAATCCGGCCGATCCCCGCGCCAGGTCGGCGGAGAAACGGCGCGAAGCCAGTGACTGAGCAAGGAATGCCTGTTCGGAGAACAAGCATTGCCAATACTCGGCAAAGCTGGGATCAATGCTCTGGATTTCATGCCGAACTGGTGGTTCGAGGAGGGTCGCGGAGGAGATACGTCTGCAACACGACGCCGACTCCCATGGAGGCTTCGAGAGCTCGAAGGAGATGTGGGGAATGCTATCTATGTCGAGACCGTCAACTCTCGCATATCCTCAACAGTACCGACGACGGTTATCGATGGCATGGCAGGTCTTTTCGATCAGCACTTGGAGCTGGGCCCAAAACGGATCGCGGGTCGGCCAGGTTACCAGCGGTGCTTTCATCAATGATGGCCACCGGCTGCTTGCCGTCTTCATCGCCTTCGGTGAATGAGAGCTGCGTAGGAGTGTCGCCTGCATCTCCTTCTTCTTCCTTCTTCTTCTTCATCTTCAATCGCTAAGCCTTCAATCGCTAAGCCACCGACCGCGTTGGGGTTGGAGGAATTGTGTGGTCGTAGAGATGAGGTGATTGTGGTGGTTTACTCCTGGAATTGCCTTCATGTGCTGCAGCAACTCACGATCAAGGTGGGCTCGCGGCGAGGAGATTGAGAGACGGGATCGTCTTCGGATCGTTGGGAATCGGAAGCCAGATGTTTGCAGTGACAAACTCCAGTTGGATCGAAGCCAAATCCCCCTGCAACACATGGAGAATGTACGCAGCAGCAAGCTCTGGCCTTGGATGATCCAGAATGACGGCAATGTTAGTTCCGAAGACGATCAAACACCCGCACTTGGCTGGTTGAAGCGCTGTTCGCCCGACTTGGTGACCGCCTTCAGATGAATGGCCGAAGGATAGTAGCCAGCTCTGCTGAATGAAGCGCTGGAACAAGTTGAAACACTAAGCGAAGAACTTAAATCAGAGCCAATGCCAGCATCACCTAGTCGATTCGTACTTCGTTGAGCCGGGGAACGTTCGATGGCACAAAGCGCAGAATGAATCCTAAGTACGAACCGCGGTTGCGATTCCCGCGGCACCGCCGATGAGCGACAGCAGCATGGACTCGGTCAGCATCTGGCGCACCATGCGGCCGCTCGCCCTCAGCGCTAACCGCACCGCCATCTGTTGTCGCCCCGAAGCGCGCGCCAACAGCAGATTGGCAATGTTCAACGATACGATGAAAACGATTAGGATTACCGCACCCAGTAACACCAGCAGCATGGGCGAACATTGCTACTACTTTTTCTGCAATGGTTGAATCTCAATTGTCCATTGCGCCTGCGGCGGGTAAAAGGCGGGAAAGTCATGGCGTAACTGGGCAGCCATGGCAGTGAGCCGCGCCTGAGCCTGCTCCCTTGTCACGCCAGGCCTGAGGCGTCCAATTCCGATTGTTAAAACCCGGTTGCCACGTAATGGCGGGGGAAATGGATCTGCGCTGAATCCGGCGGCGCCAAACACGTCCACGTCGCCGGAAATCGTCGGTCCGGGATGGCGGAATCCAGGTGGCAGAACCCCGATGATTGTGCAGGGATCGTTGTCGAGCCTGAGGGTACGGCCGAGAACGCCCGGGTCGGCGCCATCGAGCGATGCCCCATAGGCCATCGCTGATCACGCACACCGGGGCGAAGCCACACGCGAAGTCCTGCGGACCAAACAGCCGTCCAATTTGCGGGATCGCACCCAGCATGGAAAAGTAGCCGAAACTGGCACTGACCCCCTCGAGACGCTCGGGCTGTTTGGCGCGGGTCAAATTCTCGGTACCCTCGACGATCGGGGTCACATCTTCAAATACGCCCGCCCGCGTCTGCAGGTCATCCAGTTGGGCTTGGAAAACTTAACGTCCCGCAATCCCACGCCTGGCTCGTTAAAGAAGAATCGCACCAAACGATCGGGATCGCGGTAGGGCAGAGAACGCAGCAACACGGCATTCACGATGCTGAAAATGGCCGTGTTGACTCCCACGCCCAGAGCCAGCGTCAAAATCGCAAGCGCGGGGCCGTAGCCGGATTCTTGCGCAACAATCTCAATCCATGACGCATGTCCGAACCTAGTTCACCCCACCAGCGCACGCCCACGGATGCCCGCACGGCATCTTTATGAGACTCGATTCCGCCGAACTCAATCCTCGCCTGTCGCATCGCTTCTTGCTGGGAAAGGCCTTTGCGAACCAGGTCCGCAGCGTAACTCTGAAGGTGGAAATGCACCTCTTGTTTCCATTTCACTTTCAAGACGTTGTCCCTTGACCATCCACTTCAACCAAGAAAGGAATCGAGTCAGAAGATTCATATCTGCTCCGAGGTGGTGTGCAGGATACTGGCGATCAACGATGCCATGCGGTTCCACTTTCTCCCGGTTTCCGAATGGAGTTGGCGCCGCCCGGCTGCAGTCAGGCTGTAGAACTTCGCCTTGCGTTTTTTGTCCGATTCCCCCACTCGCTGGCGATCCAACCCTGATGTTCCAGCCGATAGAGCGCTGGATATAACGAGCCCTGCTGGATCTCCAGCTGTTCGCCAGAGATCTGCTGAATGCGCAGCAGAACCCCGTAACCATGCAATGGGCCAAGCGAGACGGCTTTGAGAATAAGCATGTCCAGCGTGCCCTGCAGCAAATCAATTTGTTTGCCCACGACCTCTCCTTGTTTGTCTAGGAGAGGTTTAACAAAACTCACCTAGATAGTCAAGGAGAGAGAATTTCTCGCGAAGATTCCCCCGAGTGACGGGCGACTCGGAAGTCGAGATGCCGCAAGCGTGCAAACCTATGGCTCGGGCCGAAGAATCTCCCGCATGTCCGGCTGACATTCCATCAGCAGGCATCTGTGCCCAGGCCGCTGTTTTCCGAGGACAGTGTGCCGACGGTGTGTCAACCAGGCGATCACGCTGGCGACGTATGCGAGCGGCAGATTCGAGAGGCGGAGGCGCAGAGCGAGGGCATGGCCTTTCGGGCATTGCTCATGAGCCTGACACGGATCTGGCCACAGCAATTTTCGGAGTTACTTTGCGGGCCTATGAACTGCGATGGAGCGCTGGAGGTCAGGGGTGAGCAAAAGTACGGGCGTGCGCGCAGCGCTGCAGCGTCGCGTCCGGAATAGTGCGCTACGTAAGTCGAATGCGTATTTTCGTCAGCTCGACGTTTAAAGATCTTCGCCCTGAGCGAGAGGCTGCCCAGGACGCGCTGCGCCGCTCGGAATTGGTTCCGTGGGAGAATGGAACTATTCGTGTCTGAACCGTCGAAACCGCTCGACGTTTGCTTGGAGCAGGTGCAGCTTCCTGATGCGGTAATGGGCTAATCGCTCTTGAGATCCTGAAATCGAAGACGTATTTTGATCGCCAGTCCTGGAGAACGGGAGAGTGCAGCCTTGTTCGAGGCTTCACGTCCGAGGGGAGTTCTGCTCGCCGTCTTCCCCAAAATATAAAGTGAGCATCCCGTCCAGGGGTGAGTGGTTTTGTGAGTTCCAAAGCGTAAGGGACGCACGAACCGCTGCGCTGCGTGTTGCAATTGCCAATTGCATCCATCGGCTGGCAAGGGTGATGGGATGGCTATGTGTTCCTGGCTGTCGTCTTGCACCTGAAGTCTCGCCCCAAAAAAAAAAAAATTCCGAGTTGTTTTTCGTTCTTGTAAGTGCTGAGGCGGGTAATCGGAACCTATCGAACTCGAGCGGAACACCGCTGATTCGCGCTTTACGCCAGAGCACCCTCAACAATCAAGATGCGGAAATGCAGCTTTCCGAACTGCGGGAATATGCAGGACGCCGCGACTGATCTCGGCGGCGGCACACACATTCTCGTATCCCCCGGTTCAAGGGCGGCGCATTCGTCGTGTGGAGATGAAATGGCCGAGATCAATCGCTTTCATTACGGCCCGACAAGGATCCCGCCGGCGACCGCATTGGACAAGCGTTGAACGGCCTCGGCTTCCCGAGTATTACCAAACTGCTGGCCGCGGGCAATGGTGGTCAAGTCGACGTCGCCGAAAAGCGTTCGTTGCAGGCGTTCGCGTTGGAGCTACGCTTTCAGCGCACCCATTCCTGAGCGGGAAAGGCAAAACTCCCGCCGCAGCCGCGCAAAGGAATGTGCATTCGCAGTGTTTCGTAACAGACTCCTAAGAATGGGGCTCAGCCGCTGCCGTGTTGAGATTGAGCGTAGCGTTTGCAATGAGTGGTTTGGCCCAGAAGCCGACGCTCAGAACGCAACCGAAGGTCAGATACAGGAAGGAAATTCCGGAGCGTAATCCGAAGTGATCACCAATGCGCCCGATGATGACTGGTACCACGGCTCCGCCCATGATGCCTGTGCTGAGGATGCCCGCGAAGGGGCCATGATGTTCCGCCACGGAATTCAAACCTAGGGAAACCAGGATCGGCCACATCACGGATGCGAAAAGGCCGATGGCGGGAAAAGCGACAAGAGAAACATTGGCTGGTCCGAAAAGCGCCGCAGTCAAGCAGAGTAGCGCGCCTATGGTCGTGCCGATTAAAACTTTTCTGCTGTCGAACAGCTTCAGCAGCCCCATGCCGATAAAACAGCCTGCGGTCAGCAGTCCCCAGAACCAGGAAACCGCCGAGGCACCGGTCGTGTGCGGATCGTAGCCGTGATAGACAGAGAGGAATTTTGAAATCCAGTTGGCCGTGCCCTGTTCGCAACCCACATACGCGAACACGCACAGGAAAAACGCCCACACGGCAGGCCGGCGCAGCAGGCTCGCATACATCTGCAGCGAGCCGGCCGACTCGTCACTCGTGCGTTCGACTTTCGGGAAGCGGAGAAATCCGAGCACCACAACCATGAGGGCAGTCAACACCGCGAAAATCCAGTAGATCGAGGCCCAGGGAAGCGCGGCCGGCGTCCATCGTGCCAACGTCGCGAGCAGCGGATTGCTCTGCGATCCGGGGCGGTTGAGGTTCTCGACCAGGTAGGAGTAAATGCGCGGACTGATAAACGATGCGCTGCCAAAAATCAATTGCGCAAAGGCGGAGTTGAAAGCGAAATGCTCTTCGCCTCCGGCGACGCGCAAGAGTGGATTGATCGCCGTTTGCAGCGTGGCCATGCCAGCGCCAATCACGAAAAACGAGCGCAGAGCCACAGAATAGGTTGGGTGGAATGCAAAGCTCAGCGCGCCGACGGTCGCGACCGCGAAAGCGACAATCATTACCGGCTTCTCCGTGAATCGTTCCACCCAGAAGCCGGCCGGGATCGACATCACGCCATAAGCGATAAAAAAAGCGAAGTTCAGGAAGGCTGCGGCTGCCAGGGTCACGCTGTAGCTGACGATGATGTCGGGGATGAGCGAGTTGAGAATGTTGGTGACGAGCGACATCACAAAGAACGTCAGAAAAACCAGCCCGACCATGGTTCGGTTTCGCGCCATGCATTCCTTTTCTTACTCGGTGGTTGTTACCTTCGAGGCCAACTCGAATTTCCCCGGCTCGCGTCCCGCTAGCACTGCCAGCGCCAGCGTGATCATCTGAACCGGGAGAATCTGAAGAATGGAACGAACGCTGCTTCCATGATCAGCCAGGCGGAAGCACTCTAGTGATGAAGTCTCGCCCACAAGTTCGGCGCGGCCGCCTCCCTGTTGTATATCCGCCAGCAGGCGATGGTTGAGCTCGCGCGTCTTATTGTCCCCGGAAAACACGACGACGAATATTTCCTCGCTTAGCATTTCCAGCGGGCCGTGGCGGAAAGCCGCGCTGCTCATGCCTTCTGCGTGAAAGTGGTCGGATTCCTTGACGATGAGCGCGCCTGTGCCGACGGCAGCAAGGGAAGCGCCGCGTCCGACCAGAAATAAATGGCGAATCCCGTCGAGCTTCTGCACGAGCAAAGAAACGTAGCTTTTCCAGTCGGCCAGGTAAGAGGCGACCGCCGGCGCGGCGTTGCCGAGTTCGTTCCAGCTTTGGGTCGCGTTGCGTTGACACAAGGTATCTCCTAACCACTTCAGCACCATCAGAGCCGTCACATAGGTTTTGCAGGAGACGGAAAATTCGGCCCCCGCCTGGGTAAACAGCGCCGCACTTGCGTGTTCGACCAGCGGACTTTGCGGGGTGTTGGTCACCGCGATCACGGCCGAGCGGCTTCGGTTCACCTCCGCCAAACGCACCATTTCTGCGCTCTGCCCGGATTGTGACACGGCAACAATCAGCGTTTTTGGATCGAAGAATTTCGCCTTGTAGTGAATAAGTTCCGAGGTCTCCACCATGATGGCGGTGAATCCGTGCCTGACCAGTTGCAGATTCAGCGGATGCAGCGCGTGAAACGAAGAACCCATGCCGGTCAGAACGATGCGTTGAAACCCACCGTGATTCAGCGTCTCAGCCAGTTCTACCAGTTCCTTGGAGCGGTCCAATGCGCGCAAGGTCTCTTCTAGTGCGCGTGGCTGGTCAAGAATGTCGCGCAAATATTCGCCTTCAATCACACTCAAATCAACGCGCATGTTGCGCTCCTTGGTTGGCGAAGCGGTGATGCCAAACTCGCGCGGCGCCGATCAGATTGGCGTCTTCTCCCAGAGAAGCCAAAGTCAGCTCGACTTTTTCGAATGGGACGAGGCGGCAGCATTCGCCGATGATTCTTCTGATGTCTTCGAGGAAAAGGCTGGCGCTCTTCATGACGCTGCCGCCGAGGACGATCGCATCCGGAGTAAAGAGCGTTACCAGATTGGCCAAGCCCAAGCCTAGGTAGCGGATTTCGCGATCGATGGCTCGACGCGCCCAGTCGTCTCCGGCGGCGGCTAGTTCGAAAATTCGTTTGGCGGAAAGATCGTCACGATGTCGATAGTCATTCGGCGCTTCCTTCTCCAGCCACGCTGTAATGGCGGGTCCGGCCGCGAGCGATTCCCAGCATCCGTGAAAACCGCAGACGCAGAGCGGTCCGGAGGGGTCGACGAGGTGGTGACCGATTTCCGGGTGCGAACCATCGACTCCGCGATAGATCTGGCCGTCCACAAGCAGACCGGTTCCGATGCCGGTTCCGACCGTTACGTACAGCAATCTTGCCTTGTTCCTGCCCGCCCCCCAGCCGGCTTCGCCCAAAGCGGCGGCATCGGCGTCGTTTTCCATGGCGACTTTCACCTGGAAAATTTCCGCAAGGTCTCTGACGGGATTCTCGCCTTTCCAGTTGGGGAAAAAGTTAACCTCGCCAAACTCGCCGGTAATAGGATCGACCGGCCCCGTGGATCCGATACCGATGCCGGAAACCTGTGTGTTCGCGCCGCGGGCCGTTGCCTCAAGCATGTTCCGAATATTCGCGAGCGCGTACCGATAGCCGCGATCCGCGTCCGTCGGGCATTCCCGACGGGCCAAGACTTTGCCTTCGTCATTTACCACGCCGACGGCGATCTTGGTCCCGCCGATGTCTACTGCTCCGATCACTCGTTCTCCTCTGAGTTTTGTCGCGTCGCTACTTCCAGGCGAACACAGCTCCCTCATACGCCTGCAGATCGACCTTGAAAGTCGAGCCAGCCACGGCGATTTGATCCGTTCCCTGCGCAGTAATTCGCGCGACGGAGTGGAGTTGCATGGAAGCCGTGATGGTTACGTTTTGCTGGCTCGCGCTGTGATTTGTAACGACGGCATAGCCGCCGTCTTTGCCGCTCAGCGCCGCCACTTCCACGGAGGGCTCGTCGCTGTGAAACAGCGCCTTCACTCCCGCCCACTCCCGAAAAGCTTGATAGATGCGATGGGTGCTCTCGGGTTTGTCGAAAACCGCGGGCACATTGGCGAGATAGTTTTCCAGTGGATAAGCGCTCAACAGCGTTTTGCCTGAACCCACGGAATTGGCGACCAATGCGGGCCGGCTATCCTGATCGACCGCGATCACCGTGCCGCCATGAACCGCAAGAATTGCTCCCCAAGATCGCGGACCAGGCGCTGGCACGGAGTAATGGAAGGTGTCGCCGACTTTCAGATCGCCGAACGGAGCCACGATTTTCAAAGTGACTTCGTCTTTAGGATTCGCATCTACCATGCTCGCGCCGAACAACGATTCCATCTCCGGTATGGCCGCGTCGGCCGCAACGGACGCGTACAGCGCGCCGCCTTGCGATACATACCCCTTGGCCTTTTCCCAGAAATCGGAGTGCACGTGCACCACGAAGCTGTCGGTACTCGTCAACGGCGAAGGCATCAGCAGCAGCGGACGCTTCTGCCAGTCGTCGTATTCGCGCGGGAAATCTGCTTTCATGCCAAGCTCACCATACCAATAGGCCGCCGTCACGCCACCATCCATCAGGAAGTCGCTGCCGGTGATGAATGCGCCATCAGCTCCCATGAGAAGCGCTCCGACTGTTCCGACTTCGTCCGGGGTGCCGGCACGTCCAGCCGCGGACACTTCGAGCATGCGCCGATAGCCGGGGCCGCGCGGACCCTTGAGTTCGTCGTTGGCGAGCGGCGTAATAATGATGCCGGGGCTGATCGTGTTAACCCGCGCACCGCGCTTTCCCCAACGCACGGCCTCAGCCATCACGCGCAACGAGTTCCCGCGCTTTGAGATTTGGTAAGCGTGCAGAGAGTCCTTAATCTGATCTGGCTGGAGCATCGGAAGACGGAGCAACTCTTCGACCGGTGTCGTTGCGAGCAGAGCGTTCTGCTCGGCTGAGAGTGGCGGCAAGCGGTGACCGGACTGAGACGCGATAACGACGCCAGCGCCACCACGAGCGATGACGGTGCCGAACTCCTCCAACACAAGCGCAGTTCCGTAGAGATCGACTTTGAGGATCGTTTCCGGAGAAGCTTGCGAAGGCGAAACCCCTGCGGCATGGATGACACCGGAGACTTCTCCGAGCTTCGTGGCTGCATCAACGAGCGCATGAACCGAGACGCGAGATGAAACATCAACCGTCGCTGTGGTGACGTTGAATCCGGCGTCGCTCAGGATTTTGGCAGCCGCATCGGCGTTCTCCTGTCGTATATCGGCTAGTAGCACGTCTTTGCCTGCGGCAACCCGGCGCACAATTGCCTGGCCGATCGACCCTGCTCCAATCACTACAATCACATTTGTCATTTCAATCCTCACTCCATCATCTTCATCGAACTTGTTTGCTGCTAAGAGACTCTAGTGTTGCCGGTGCTTCCGAAGAAACGCATTCATCGCCATGATGTCGAGCACCTGGTATCGAACAGAGCTGACCACAGAGTCTTCGCTATCCGCCGGTGTCTGATTGAGATGGATGCTCACGCCGCAATTCGATGGATAGGACGTGAGGGAGGGCTTCATGAGACCAGCTGTCGATTTCGCTGGGCTCGCCCGGTTTTGCACCTGGCACCGGCCCAAAGGGCAACCATGCCTCGCCTGACTCGGAGTGGCATTGCAAAGCATTGGCGAGAGGTGCGCCCGACGCGTCACTGAACCAGAGTGTGTAGCCTTTATTTATTTCGGCGGGCGCCCACGTTTGTTTGGTGATGAGATTTCGCAGAATCGACACGGTTGGTTGCTGGCCGGGAGCCAGAAACGGCAGTTGTCCCGGCGACAGGATATGCACGACGGAAAAGGCAGCCACTCTGTCGTCGATCAAGGTGAATGCGAACGACTCTGTCTCAGTCTCTGCGACGAGATGGTCCAGATCTGGAAGAGTTGCAAGTGCCTCTTCTTCATTGCTTGAAATCTCTCTCTCTTGATGGCTATCCTTTACGGCGATTTGCTGACAAGGTGTGCAGGTCGTCTTTCACACGCTGCGGCTCATCTTCCAGTGGCTGGTTGGGCGTATCGCGCACGCCATCGAACCCGTTCTTGGGATCTGCGTCGATCGCGGCGAACAGGTCATCAAGGTTCTTCTGGGCCGGACCTTTGATTGCGACAAGTTCTAAGGTCTTGCGCAAGGCTTGATCTGAACTGAGGCTGTGGACGAGAACCTCGGCAATCTGGCTTCGAGCGATGACTCCGTCGCTGGAGTCGCCGGCCTGACGCGTGTCACCCTGTAAAAAGACAAGCTGATGTTCATTGGCTTTGTTGTAGTCGAACCAACCCGGACGCACGATCGTGTACCGCAAGGCACGCAGCTTCAGGTTCAACACGCATTGGTAAGCGGAGATTGGGCTGTAGTGGAACTGCGCTCTCTCGCCAGTGCTCAGAACGGTCTCAGGTTTGATAACAGGTACTGTTGGGTCTGCCGGTTCAGCGCTGACAAAATCGTTGAGGTCCGCGCATACCTCGACTCGGCTCTCGTGGCGCGTTTGTTCGAAGAGAACCCAATCTAATGCGTCTATGTCCCGTCTGTCATGGGTTCACTGTCCTGGAAGCGAGGGCCATCCAAAGATTAGCTGGTTACCTCGCGCTCAGGAAAATATTTCACAACCCAACTGTTTGGGTCACGGGCTGAGTTATTTTCTCCGGTAGATGCAGCTCTAAAGCCATTACCAAGATCCCCAACCCAAACGTGAACGAGAAAGCCTGTACGCCGGGATCAAAGAATCCAATCTCAAAAATTCGATCTCCGACATGACCATTTTGCCGGATGAACTGATAGAGACGAGGCTCTCGAACCTCGCCGGCGCCGTCGGGAGATCACGCTGCTTAGCTCTCCTGAGGCGGACGAGCATTGGCGTGAGCCACCTCTTTGCCCCACGTGAGTAGTTCCCGGGTGCAGTCGTCGTGCTCGATTTGACACTCGATTAAGACGGGGCCGCCTTTGTGAGCGCCGGCAGTCTTGATCGCGACGGCAAGTTCCCCGGCCGTCGTTGCCCTCAGACCCAGGCCATTGCCGTTTTCCGCGTTGAATGCTGAGATCAACCCGGCGTAGTTCCAGTTCTTGAAGTAGTTGTAGGGTCCTTCATGGATCTCGGATTCGATGACGTACCCGCGGTTGTTCACGAGAAAGATGAGCGTGTTCTGTCCGTACCGGATCATGTTGGACACCTCCTGAGCAGTCAGCTGGAAGGAGCCGTCGCCGATGATGGAGACCAATCGACGATCGGGTTCCAGTCCCATCCCGTAACCGAAGGTTGCCGGTACGGCCCAACCGATGGCACCCCACTGCATCTCGATCTCGAACCGGGCGCCATCGGGGAGGTGCATGTACATGCCGTTGAACCATGCGTCACCCGTCTCCACAAGCAGTGTGGTTTTCGCGTCAATGCACTGTTCGATCTGGCGGCACATCTCAGCCCGAGTTAGCGGCGTCGTTCGTTCAGGGGTTCGGGCTTCTGTCCCGTTCTTTTGACTCTGGCGCCGGTACTCAACCAAAGTGGTCTTGTTGGTGCGTACCTTCTTGGCCAGGGCTGAAAGAAAATCGGTCATGGTGACATTGGTGTATTCCGCGTCCGGGAACCTGACGTAGCGGGGACTAACATTGATTAGGCTCTGCCGAGGGGGCAGGGCGGTCCAGCCTACGGTCGTGTAGTCGTTGAATACCGGGCCCGCAGCCAGAACAAGATCCGCCCAATTCATGATTCCCTCGCAGCCAGGGCTACTGACCGCGCCCAAATAGATACCGATGTATTGCGAATGGTCCTCAGGGAAAAAGCCCTTTGCATTCGGCATGACCGCCACTGCGCACCCGAGGGCCTCGGCAACTTCACGAAAAGCGTCGATCGCCCCGAAGGGGCGAAGATGGACCCCCGCCAGGAGAACGGGCTTCTTCGCGTTTGCGAGGAGCGTGCTGGCGCGTTCCACGGCTGTATCGAGAGCCAGACGGTTGCTCGTCTCGGCGGTCATAAGTGTTTCGAACGGCGCCGGCTCAGGACAGGGCGCATTCGAAAGGTTGCAGGCGATTTCGATATACGCCGGTTTGCGCTCTCGCAGCGCCGTGCCAATGGCTTCGTCGATGAGCGATGGTGCGTTGTCAGCATGAAGGATGCGCACTGCCGCACATGTGATTTTCTCGAACATCTCGTACTGGTATGAAAAGTCGTGAGTGGCAATCGTATGATGAAGGAGATGGTTCTTGGAGGGGTCATTCGTGTTGTAGCCTGCTGAGACGAAGATCACCGGCAGCCGTTCGGCGTTGGCCCCGGCGACGCCGTTGAGCGCCGAAAACGCTCCCACGTTAAACGTGGTGATCACAGCGGCGCACCCCTTGACCCGTGCATAACCCTCGGCCGCGTATGCAGCGTTGAGTTCATTGCAGCAGCCGATCTGCTCGATATTCTTGTTCGACAAAAGTTCATCGAGCAGAACAAGGTTATAGTCCCCTGGGACCATGAAGTAGTGTTTGAGGCCAATTTGCTCGAACCGCGTTGCGAGGTACTTCCCGACCGTAAACCCAGGCATGTTGTTCATCTCCTCTGTTTCAAATTGCAATGCTCTCTATAGCCCGAGAAGGGCTTCTTCCTTGCTGATCGTTCCTTGCAAACGGCATGAATTCATTCCCAGATATCTGAAATGTACTGCTCTGCGGACTGCGCTCATGTCAGTCCGCAGAGCCTGGACAGACCGACGCCGATTAAAAAGCGTCGACGTCGATGACAGCTTTGGCAAAGGCCTCTGGAGCTTCTTGCGGCAGATTGTGACCGACGCCACCGGTGATAAGCCGGTATTCGTATTTGCCCGAGAATTGCTCGCGATAGGCTGCGGAGCCCGGGTGGGGTGCTCCGTTCGCGTCACCTTCCATCGTGATCGTGGGCAGGGAAATGGCCGGACGTTCGGCAAGCCGCTTCTCGAAATGGTCATATTGCGACTCACCTTCCGCAATGCCGATCCGCCAGCGGTAATTGTGAATCACAATGGCAGCATGATCCGGGTTGTCGAACGACGCTGCCGTACGATCGAAAGTGGCGTCGTCGAAATTCCACTTGGGCGACGCAAGCTGCCAGATGAGTTTGTTGAAATCGTGCCGGTTCTTCTCGTAGCCAGCCTTGCCGTTTTCCGTGGCGAAATAATATTGGTACCACCATTGGTACTCAACTTGTGGCGGCAATGGAATCTTGCCGGCTGCTTGGCCACCAATCAGATAGCCGCTGACCGAGACGATCGCCTTGCAGCGTTCAGGCCAAAGCACGGCGATGTCATCAGCCGTCCGCGCTCCCCAATCGAAGCCGGCGACGATCGCCTTCTCGATCTTTAGCGCATCCAGCAAAGCGATGGCGTCGAGAGCCACGACCGATGGCTGACCATTCCTGAAAGTTGCACTGGAAAGAAAGCTCGTCGTGCCAAAGCCGCGCAGATATGGGACGATCACACGGTAGCCCGCCGCCGCCAACAAGGGAGTGACATCGACAAAGCTGTAAATGTCGTAGGGCCAGCCGTGCAGTAGAAGTACTGCAGGACCATTGGCGGGCCCAGCTTCAGCGTAACCAACATTCAGCAGGTCCGCGTATATCTGCTTCAGCGGGCCGAAAGTTGCGCCGGACGACCTATTCGTCCCCGGCGTAACCATATCTTTAGCGTTTTTGCTGGGTTGTGCTACCGCAGAACTCATGGTAACTAGCTCCCCAGCAGCGAGGGTCATCGCGGCGTTGCGCATGAATCTGCGCCGATCTTGGTTGATCTGATCCGTGCTAACTTGACCTCGATTGATTGCTTCAGACATCTCGTTTCCCTCCAATCGGATTAATTTTCAGTCACGCTTACAGCTGTCCTCGGGCTTGCCCTAAATCACGTTGATCACAACGTCGACGTTACCGATGGCCTTGGAATAAGGACATGTCTGGTGTGCCGGGAGTCGAAAGCTTAATTTCCAGGTGTCCGTCAGAATTGCGGGCCGCGCCATTCGCCCGCCCACCCGTGGTGTGAGTTCTTGCGGTGTACAGCATCTTTTCGACTTGCGTCATGGTGGGCGCTGAGTCCGCTGCGTGCATCGCCATTCTCCTGTGGTGTGACAAGTGATTGCGTCGTTCACAGGAAGTGCACGCCGTACTCCAATCGACGGTCAAGCAGAAGTTTGACGATGTCGCTGTCAAATGTATGGGTTGCGCGGAACTGGGGACACAACAATGGAATTTCGCGGTGGTCGGTATGTTGTTGGGTCGTCTCGGTGTCAGCGTCGCGACATACGTTCCAGGTTCCCAGTGCGCCTCGTGAGAGTACGGCGATGCGAATACGTGTGCCTTCCGCCGCAGATAGAGGATAGTAGCCGCAATGCATCGAAGCTGAACGGAGCATGGGAGCCATCCTTCGGCAACCAGGAGGCAAAGGATTCAGAACTCCACTTTGATTCTGAACCCGAACACCACTGCTCGCTGAACGCCCCCGCCAACATTCGCGTAGTACTGAATCACCGGTTGTACAAGCAGCATCGGCAGGGGATCTAACAAAGTGTTGAACTCCACGCCGCGCTCGGCATTCCACCGAGGCGAGTTGGGTGGCAGAAACTGCGGACTCAAACTGTTTTGAACGAAACCAAGCGACATCGTGTTGTGGATCGGCAGGGGTAATGGTTCATTGAATCGAAGCCCAGCGGTGAGCACCTTGTTGTTGCGATTAATATTGGCCGGACTCCAATCATAGGCAAATGTCCCATCAATCCCTCTCCCCCCTTTCGGGTCCACGCGCCAGAGGGCCTGGCTTGCCATCCAGTACAGGAGATAGTCTCCCCGTCGTCCTGAATTGCCTGTTGGCGTTGTGAATTTCGACGGGTTGTAAACTGCGCCGAATTGATAGAGTCCCGAGTATCCCTTGCGGCTCTCGACGTCGTCGGAAGCGCGAATCGATGACGCTTTCTTGCCTGGAGTAAATCCAATCTCCGAAATGCTTATAGGTGCTCCGCGAAATTGTGGAACCAATCCAGTGGAGTTGTGAGAAAAAGGATTGCGGTCTTCGGCCTCCACCATCGATTTGACGTAGAGGTAGTGAATTGGCACGACGCGCACTTCTGCCGCGGGTGTCGAAGGTGGATCGAACGATTCGTATGTGGTACCGAGATTGTCCAGGGCATATCCCAGCGGCTCGAAAATGAAAGATGTGCCGTCGTGCTGCGCGCCGTAGAAATCCTGGCCGGCGAACTGACCGATTCGTGCGGTGAGCCGTTCGTTCAGCCATCGTTTCTCCAACCACCAGGAGTCGAGACGGAACGTATTTGCGCTGGACAGGCTGCTCGGACTGGCCAGCAAACCCAGGTAGGATCCTAGATTGCCGCCGCCTTGCCAGAGCGCTGTTGCATGGAAATACCAGCCGGGCTGGTGCATCAGGGCCCCGAGATCGATGTCGACCGTACCTCGAAAGCGATTCCAACTCGCAAATCGCGCAGGTTGCTGGCTCTTGATGTTGGAAAGCGAGTCGCTGATGTACTGGAAATCAAAGTTGACGCCGCGTTCTGACAGTCGCGATCGCGCGCCGTCCCAATCCCCGAGGAGATGGCCGTGCGGGCCTTCGCCAGTCTCATGACTGTCGGGACCGCTGAGTGTCTCCTCCTGCGCAACCTGGGAAGCCGCATTGGCCGCCAAAATGCTCAACGCAACCGATACCACGCAGGCGAATTTTACGGATACTTTTCGCATCTTTCTCTCGAAGCAATTTCTTATCTCCAAACCGGTGCTAGACTTTGCGGAAGCGATTGGTTGAGTGGCTTTCCCATTCCCAGCGTCTTCGCGTGTCACATGACCTCAGCAGGTCGTAACATGTACTCACCGAACGGAACTGCAACCACGGCTAGGACAACCGGCAAAGCTAGCGCCCATAGTTTGAAGTGAACTTCAAGAAATCCGCCCGCCGTACACCCGGCGATAAATCCCGCAAAAGCCGAAAACGTCATCTGAGCGCCACGCCGGGCTCGAGCTATCTCATCAGGCCGCCCATTGCCGCGTAGCAGCGTCGCAAGATTAATTGTCAATTGCACGGTATTCGTGGTGAGTACAGCAGTCGAAGGAAACCCCGGCAGATCGAGCTTGACGAGTGCGTTTTGAGTCGCCATTGCGGCAACTCCGAGCATTCCGACAGTTACCGCTGTTGCACCATCGGGATTCGGAAAGGGACCAAGAGCGACGGCAAGCCCAAAGAATCCAGCCAGAAGTACAGCATGCAGAATCAGTAAAGTTCGCAAAGATCTATGCGTCGCCTTGTTCGTAGATAACCATGTAACCGCCCCTAGTACAGCGATGAAAACCGGAACTGACATCAACGGTCCTATCTGGCTAAAGCCACCGGTTATGTAATGGGAGGCCAGCACCACTAGGTTTCCCGTAATGTGCGCGACAAACAGCCCTCCGAGTGCCAGGAATCCAATGACATCGACCGTACCCGCCGTCATGCTCAAGACAGCCGCCAACAGCCAGTCAACTTTAAGCTGCCGTGGGGGTCCTGCTGCGACTCCAGAGTCCTTTGCCATACCGATCAATTCCTAAAGATCGCGGAGAACCCATTTCTTGGTCCTTCACCATCAACATTGTTGCGGTGACCGCCGCTCATAAGTATTGCTTGACCGGTATTCTCGATCTCTCGCTGCGGCCGACCGCTGTAGGGTGACTTCAGACCGATCAATGCGCCGGCAACGCCGACGGCAACTCCAACAATTGTGTCGAGGAATCGTAGGATCGGCTGTTTCCACGCGTGATCTGGGCTTATCGCAGCAACAACCATCACGACGGCAGTCGTGATGCCCGTCGTAATTACGTCGTCTGGACGATCGAGGACGGACATCGTGAGCGCTCCGATCCCAATGAGCGCCGCCATTCCCCAGACCTGGGACGGAAAAAAGAGCAGGTAGACAAAACAAAGGGCGAAGCTCAACGAGGTTGCTGCCATACGCGACAGGGCAGCACCGGTACTTTGCTGGTAGCTGTAGCGATACACAAATACGGTGGCAACCACGGCCCACATGCCTCCCAGAAGGTCGTCGTCTCTGGAGACCGGGAACACATGGGCAAGCAAGTGCGTGATCAGCCAGTAGCTGATCACGCACAATATCGACAGCGCGATGGCATGAAGGACGGCGTTGCCATTCTGAGCCGGAACACGCGTCAGCTTTTGCTGTTGCGCCATGAGCATTGCACCTTTCGCAAAAGGAGGTAATTTAGGCCACTTTCCCTGCCCGAATCGGTCCTTTTTTGTATTCCGGGGTATAGACATGTTGACGAATGAAGGCGACCATGTCCGTCGGCCGCTCGACGCGGGCAAGCCCAGAGTCGAAAACGAGCTTCGCAACGCGCGCTGCAGTCTGGATCTCGGTCTCCAGAATGTTCGACTGCAGCGGGTAAAGGAGACCTTGCTTGAGCAAATCGGACGGTACCTGGTCCGCTACGGCCTGCCCGGCCTCGATGAACATCTCGTCTGTGACACGCTTCGCCTGCGTGGCGAAGATCGCCATACCGACCGCCGGGAAGATGTAAAAGTTGTTTGCTTGTCCCGGCAGAAATGTCTTTCCGTCTAAGCGCACCGGTTCGAACTGCACGCCGGCCGCATAGATCGCTTTGCCCTTCGACCAGGTATAGGCTTGTTCAGGCGTGCATTCAGCATGCTCGGTCGGATTGGACAGCGCGAGGATCACGGGGCGCTCATTGATCCGCGCCATACTTTCAACAACCTTCTGGTTGAAGGCACCACCAACCGTGCTCACACCGATGATCGTAGTCGGCTTGATGCTCTCGATAGCAGCGACGAAATCCCGCGTCGGCGCATGCTGGTGTGCGTACGGCTTTTGGAAATCGACAAGGTCATTGCGGGTCGACTCCAGAAGGCCGTTGATGTCGAACATGTAGATTCGTGCCTGCGCTTCCTTCAGGGGCACGCCTTGTGCAACGAGCGCAGAACAAAGCAGGTCGGCAAGACCAATACCGGCTGAGCCCGCGCCGAGGAACAGGTATTTTTCATCTTTCAATTTCGTGCCCTTGAGCTTGGCCGCATTGATCATCCCAGCGAGGGTGATCCCAGCCGTACCCTGCACGTCGTCGTTGTAGACGCAGTACTTGTCGCGGTAGCGTTGGAGGAGGTGCACGGCGTCTACGCCGGTCCAATCCTCAAAGTGAATGCAGCATTTCGGAAACACGTCCTGCACCGCCTCGACGAACTCATCGACAAAAGAAAAAAGCTCCTCAGTCGACGGGCGCGTCTTCCGCATACCCAGATACAGGGGATCGTGCAGGTATTGCTCATTGTTAGTGCCAGCATCGAGGTACATGGGGAGCAGGTATTGTGGCGGCACTCCGGCGCAGGCGGTATAGAGCTGCAGCTTTCCGATGGGAATGCCGGCGCCGTTTGCCCCAAGATCTCCGAGACCGAGGATGCGACCGGCGTCCGTGACGCAAATGAACCGAACGTCCTTCTGTGGCCAATTCCTCAAGATCTCCTTTACTTTGCCGCGGCGTGTGATCGAGAGATACATGCCGCGCGCCTGGCGGTAAATATGGCCGAACTTGAGGCAAGCTTCCCCGATGGTCGGGTCGTAAACAATCGGCAAAAAGCGAGCCGGGTCGGACATCACCGTCCGATAGAAGAGCGTTTCATTGTGGTCGAGCAGATTGATCAGGTAAATGTAGCGATCGATGTCGGTGCTCTTGTGGCCCAGTTGCATCATCACCCGGCTGAGCTGCTGATCCTCTGTTTCGGTTACGTCCGGCACGAGGCCAGTGATTCCTAACGCCTGTTTTTCGGCCTCGGTGAAAGCGGTTGATTTGTTGAGGGTTGGGTCCTGGAGCAATTCCATTCCGCGTTTATTGGTGCTCATGTGTTTTCCTTCCTGTTCTGACTGTTTTGTGTCCTGCTGTTTGTGCCGAATAGGACTGCGATTTCAGCTGGCCTTTGCCACATAGGGGCGGACCATCTTTGCTGGATCGACAACCCGGTCGAACTCCTCTTCCGTTACGAATCCCAACTTGAGAGCGGCTTGCTTGAGTGTCAGATCGTTATCCAGTGCGTAGTGGGCAATCCTCGAAGATTTGTCATAACCGATGACCGGCGAAAGCGCCGTTACCAGCATCAGCGAGCGGTCCACGTATTCCTTGATCTTTTTCAAATTTGGCTTCGTGCCTTCGACCAGGAATTTGCGGAAGTTGGTGCACCCGTCGGCCATGATCGTGACCGAGTGAGTGACGTTGAAGATGATCAGTGGCTTGTAAACGTTCATTTCCAGGTAGCCGCCGGCGCCGCCGAAGCCGACCGCGACGTCGTTTGCCATCGCCTGCACGGCGATCATCGTAAGCGCCTCGGCCTGAGTGGGGTTCACTTTGCCTGGCATGATCGAAGAGCCCGGTTCGTTTGCTGGGATCACCAACTCGGCGAAACCGGCACGCGGACCGCAAGACATGAGCCGGATGTCATTCGCGATCTTGTAAAGAGAGACCGCGAGCGTCCGTAGTGAGCCGGACAGTTGTACCAGAGCATCATGGGCGCCTTGCACAGTGAATTTGTTTGGCGCGCTACTGAAGGGCAACATCGTCAGCCTCGCAATTTCGGCAGCTGCCGCATCTCCAAATCCGGGAGCCGCGTTAAGACCCGTTCCGACAGCGGTGCCCCCAAGTGCGAGTTGGTATACATCGTTCAGCGCATGCTCGAGTCGATCCGAATTATCGCTAAGCATGCCCACGTAACCAGACCACTCTTCGCCAAGAGTGATTGGCGTAGCATCCTGCATGTGGGTGCGACCGATCTTAACGATATCCTTCCACTCGTCGGCCTTCGCCGCGATGGCATCGCGCAAGGCTTTCACTGCCGGGATCAGTCGTCGTTTCACATTGACAGCGGCTGCAATGTTCATCGCCGAGGGAAAAGAATCATTGGAGGACTGCGACATATTGACGTGGTCGTTGGGATGAACCGGTATTTTGCTGCCCAGCGCCGTGCCGGCTAGTTGGCAGCAGCGGTTGGAGATCACCTCATTTACGTTCATGTTGAATTGCGTGCCACTCCCCGTCATCCACACATGCAGAGGGAACATGTCCTCATGGCTGCCGGCGAGAATCTCATCACAGGTCTGAACAATTAGTCTGTGCCGCTCGTCGTCGAGCCGCCCGCCTGCGTGGTTCGCATTCGCTGCCGCCTTCTTCAAGGTGGCATACGCGGCAATCATTTCCCGCGGGATGAGATCGTGCCCAATACTGAAATGTTCGAGTGAACGCTGCGTTTGCGCTCCCCATAGTTTGTCGCTTGGAACGTTGACTTCGCCGAGACTATCTGTTTCTTTGCGAAAGCCAATAACCGTCACATTGCTGATTGCAGCCATTGTTTCCTCATTCCTGCCCATTTTTGTCTAGTCACGGCGGGCCGTCAGAGCTGCGGGCCGCGCGGTTTACCCGCCCACCCGTGGTGTGAGTTCTTGTGGCATCAGCACATTTCAACCTGGGTCATCGTGAGCGCTGACTCTCGTGCGTGCATGATCATTCTCCTGTGGTGTGACGAGTGAGCATTGTGTCGTTCACGGAAGTGCACGCAATTGTCCAATCGATGGTCAAGCAGAAGTTTGGCGCCATCGCCGTCACATGAATGGGTTACGTGGAACTGAGGACGCAGAGATGGAATTTGTCGCGGCGGTCGATATGTTGTTGGGTCGTCTCTGGTGTCGGCGTCGCGACACAGGTTCCAGATTCATCGTGCGGCTCGCGAAGGTGCGGCGATGCAGTTCGAGGATCATCGCTGTTTGTTTTCATTGGTTGATTACTCTGCCAATGCCTTCTGCTTTCTGTCGCAGAAAATCGCGATGGCCACCATGCATCGGAGATAAACGGATCATGAGAGCAATCCTTCGGTAATCACGAGGCGAAGGACTGAACGGCTGTCGCGATGGGAAGGCAAATTGCTTGGAGATGAAACGTGGCGGGAAAACTACAACACGTATTTGAGTCGATCTTCGGTTGCTGGCACCGCAAAGTCAGCCGACCGTTCACTCTTTCAGGGTGGACATACGAAGTATGCCTCGATTGTGGAAAACAGTTTCCGTATGTTCGCGCTGATCTTGGTCATCTTCATCCAGGCCGGGAAATAACAATTTAAAGGGATGTCAATTCGAGATGGAGGAGGATTTATGTTAGAGGGGATTTTTCAGCCGACGCATCTTTTGGTGATCTTCTTCATCGCCCTACTGGTGTTCGGACCGAAGAAGCTTCCGGAATTAGGCAAGGGGATTGGCGATGGCATTCGTGCGCTGAAGCAGGGCGTGAAAGATCCGCCTTCCGATGAGCCAAAGTGCTTCGAATGTTGAATAAAGGTTCTTACGATGGCCTGTGATTAGCCGCTTGGCTACCGTTCGGCATGACCAAAGCGATGACCAGAGCGAGGGTCGCGCCTTCGCGGAGGTTTCAGAATTGACGCACGTCCTCATATCGGTGTTAGGTCTGTGGCTTCTCTTCTTGATTCTGCGATCGATGATTCGAATTGCACTGATGAATCGTCACTATCGTGACTTGTTTGCCGAACTCATTGGCCGTGGAGTATACAGGGCCGTTGCTCTGCGGCTCGGCCGTAACCGGGACGCCGGAGCCTTGCATCGGGTCCTGCTTTGGGTTTTTCCCGCCTACATCCTCTCCTTGATTATCGTGTACTTTGTGGGAGCGATGATTGCCTTCACGTTCCTATATTGGGGAACGCATGCCGTCAATACGTGGCACCAGGCGCTTCTCGCCTCAGGGTCAGCATTAAACACGCTCGGGTTTGCAACCCCGGCAACCTTCGCTGGTCAATGGCTGGCGGTTCCAGAAGGCGCGTTGGGGCTCGGCATCGTAGTGTTCCTCTTTACTTTCATTCCCGGATATCAAGCGGTGATCCGGTCGCGCGAGGACAAGACGTCGTGGCTTTATACGCGCATCGGTGATCAGCCCACCGGGGTTGCATTGCTCGAATGGTGCCAGAGAGCAGGCATCGCCGGGGATATGAGAGACGTATGGGAAGAATGGGAAGACTGGTTCCGAATGCTTGCCGATACGCACTCAGTGCTGCCGATGCTCACCCTGTCGCCTTCCGTGCAGACTGGGCAGTCGTGGGTCTTGGCAGCAGCAGCGGTGCTTGACGCCGCCGCTCTTGCAGCTTCGTCCACTGAAACTAAAGATGCGGAATCCGCTAAGATTTGCCTCCGCACCGGAACACGCGCGTTCGGCGCGATCGCCGACGCGCTTGGGCGAGCGTGCCCCAACCAGCACGGGACGGCTCGTCCACAAAGAGGACGCTACGGGGCCGCGCGGGCTTGCCTCTGCTCGGCAGGAATGCCGTTGAGGTCGGAAGTCAACCAGGAGACCCAATGGGAAGAGTTCTCATCGCTGCGAACGCAGTATGAAGAGGCCTTGTCCTTCGTTGCGCAACGAACGTTTGCATCGCTGGACGGAATTCTGGTCGAGACGATCGAAGCGCTAGAACACTCTAGATTAGTTTGATTTTTTGGTGTTAAACGCCTATTGGCAGGATCGATGCCGGGAACCCAGGAAATGTCTCAACAAATGCCGATAGTTTCAATTTAATGTGGTCAGGCTCCTTCATACAGCCTTCCTTGTCAACGCTGGGGCCGGAGCGGTGGTGCTAGAAGTATGCCTACACTGGGTACCGGCCCTCTTACGCATGAGACTTCGCAGTTTGGCTCGCCCCCGCGCGATGCGAGCCTTCACTGTGCCCTCAGCCATTCCTAGAATTTCGGCCATTTCGCGGATCGTTAGGCCATCCAGGTGGCGGAGTTGAAATGCTCTGCTGCAGAGTAGGTGAGAGATGTCGCGCTAACTGCAAAACATTATCCGCAAGATCTGACCTGAGACATTGCTCTGCAGGGCTTGGCCTGTGGTCGGGCAATAGTTCCGACAGCGCGTAACTTTCCGGGTCCGGATGCTCGTCTAGAGATACGTGCGCCTGGCGCGGCCGCCTGCGCAATTGCATCCGCGCAGAGTTGATTACGATTGCCGTCAGCCACGTCGACATCCGCGCCTGGCCCCTGAATTGGCCCACGTGCTTGTAGGCGGACAACAACGCGTCCTGGACTGCATCCTCCGCGTCGCCAACATTCCCCAAGTACCGAAAGGCGTGCCTATAGAAAGAAGGCAAGTAACGAGATAAAACCGCGGCCATTTCTCGTTCTTGATTGCCGAAGGAAGTGCAGTCAAGCACTTGTGCGCTATCGATTGTTGCGATTGTCGTTCCCATTGGTTGAGTGTCCTCCGCTTACTCCCAATCCACCACATGCCAGTGCGAAGTCGGTTTCCATCTCGACATGGTGGTGGCGATGTTTGCCACGTTCGGACACAAATCCGCTTCGTGCACAATGTCATCCTCCCAATAATTCTCCGGCCCGGCACGAGCACATACCGAGATCGCTTGATACTTCATCCGCTGACTCAAAGATGCCAATGCCCTCGCTCTATACCGTCAGTGGGCAGCTTGCGTGGTTACATGGGCATGCGACCTCGACGTCTTCGCTCCCAGCATCCCGACAGGCCTCGCTGCAATATTCCTGACCCGGGGCGACGTCACAAAGACAAGGGATGTGCGCGCACTTGGTCTTTTCTTGATTTGCCATTTGCAATTTCCTCCCCTTCAGATTCCATTTCTGTTTCTCTTGATCAGTGAACTTCTACTGCGTCACCATTCATTGCATTCGGCTTTCCAAACGTGGCGAATCGCTCAGATGCAAGCTTTTCTTTACGATCGCCCCGCACTAGGGGCGAGAACGTGTCCAAGGCGCGACACTCAGTCGGCGTGCAGACGCCCTAGAAACGATTGGCACCGATCTTGGACTCGCGTACACCAACGCAACCTACGGAACCAGCTTGGAAAAACCACGTTTTTCCTGTGGTGCGTTGTTTGGCACCACGCATGTTTTGCTATGCGTGACTGAGGAGACAGTTATGAAACCTGCACGACACATCGCAATGTGCACAGCACTTTCGCTGGCCGGGCTCGCGACATCACTCGCGCAGCAGGTCCAAACCGACCTTGATCATCGGGCAGATTTCTCTCAATAACCGGGCGAGGTGATCAGGATAACCGCCCCCAGCGCCGAGTACAGGTACCGTATCACATTCACTGACATCGTCAATCCTGACGAGACGTGGGTTCTGCAACCCGCTTCCGGGGAGACCCTAACGCTCATCACCTGTTATCCGTTTCACTTTGTGGGGGCTGCTCCAAAGAGGTTCGTCGTTCGAGCCCGCAGATTGGATCTGAACTAAAGCGCAGGAGGCGGTTGCTGCCCGCGACGCACAGACCGCTCCTCATTCCCTGAATCGTGCCAAGTCACTCTTTCTGGTTCTATGGGACAAGTCCGCACCGCGACACGGTGTCCAGCCATCGACACTGCAATATGGACCAAGTCCTTCTAAGGCCAACAGAATGCGAAGAAAACGCCCTCGTTCGATTTGGAATCTGGGTTGCATTTGCTGGCTGAGTAAGGAAACACGGCGCAGCCCATTGACTGCACGACCACAATGACTGACCAAGTGACAACGAAATTACTTTGGAATAGAGGAACTACACTATGCCGCAAACTGTAATCGAATACGTTCTGGCGCGTCTTAAGGCCATTGGAATATCCCACGTCTTTGGAGTTCCTGGAGACTACGCTTTCTCGGTGGAGGATGCCATCGTGAAAGTTCAAGGAATCGAATGGGTCGGATGTTGCAATGAACTGAATGCCGCTTATGCTGCTGAGGGATATGCGCGCATTCACGGCGTCGGAGCGGTGAACACAACCTACGGGGTGGGAGAACTCAGCGCGATCGGTGCCGTTTGCGGTGCTTATGCCGAGCACCTTCCGGTATTTCACCTCGTGGGCATGCCGACCATGGCCGCGCAAGCGGGCCGCGCGCTCGTACACCATACGTTGGGTAATGGTGAGTTTGAGCTCTTTCGAAAAATGGCGGAACCTGGCGTGTGCGCGAGCGCAATTATGACGCCGCAGAACGTTGCCTACGAGACGGAGCGCTTGATCGCCGAAGCGCTCTATCATCGGCGGCCGGTCTATATGGCGTTTCCTTCGGATGTCGCGAACGAGGCTGTCGTGAGCAGCGCAGAACCCTTACCGCCGCCGATCAGCGATCCCACAAATCTCAAGGCGGCGACCGATGCTATTGTCACAGCCCTAAAGGGAGCCCGCACAAGCTGCATCGTACCCGGGCTTTTGGCAGTCCGTGCAGGATTACGAAAGGAACTCCAATCCTTTGTTGATGCTTCGGGTCTACCTTTCGCCACGATGTTTGCCGATAAGTCGGCCCTTGAGGAGCAGCAACCAGCCTTCATCGGAATGTACGACGGCAAGCTCATGGATGAGTCTGTTCGTGAATTCGTGGAGTCCTGTGACTTAGTTTTGACAATCGGGACCAGCATGACGGACTTCAATAGCGGCGCATTTACCGCTCATCTCGATCCCACCAAGACTGTCGACATCCGTCACCATCGCACCCAGGTTGGGTCCACGGTTTACCCGAATGTCGAGATGAGGGATATCCTTGCTGAGCTCACGCGACGGGTTCCCAAGCGCAACTTGAAAGCCCCGGTTCCGCCCTCATCCCTTGGGCCAGTGGTGGGCAGCGGCGGCGATGCGATTACAGCGGATGCACTTTATCCTCGCTGGGCGAACTTCATCAAGCCAGACGATATCGTAATCGCCGAGACCGGTACATCTTCGATGGGCCTGGCCTTTGCGCTTATGCCTAAAGGAGCGACCTTCCATAATCAGACTCTTTGGGCGGCGATTGGATGGGCAACACCAGCGTCGTTCGGCGCAGCGCTAGCAGCTCCGGATCGTCGTGTGGTGTTGGTGACGGGAGAGGGATCGCACCAGCTCACGGCGCAGGAAATTAGCCAGTTCGGGCGCCGAGGTCTGAAACCGATCGTATTCGTACTCAACAACTCCGGCTATCTGATCGAGCGCCTTCTTTGTAAAGACCCCTCGATTGCCTACAACGATGTCGCGCCCTGGCGGTATGCGGAGCTGCCGCATGCACTTGGTTGTGACGGCTGGTTCACGGCGCGTGTCACGACATGCGGTGAATTCGATGAAGCATTGAAAGCCGCTGAGAAAGCAAGCGAGGGCGTCTACATCGAAGTTGTAACCGATACCTATGCCGCTTCGCCCCTTTCGCTGAAGCTGCATGAAAATCTGGAGACGCTCTACCACGCATGAGATCGAATCGCTCATGCGGGCGTCTGCGAGATTTTCAATTGGCACCAGTTGTGCTCGCATCTAGCTGCGGGCACGACTGGCGGCTATGGAAACTGGGAAGCTCCATCTGGGAAGAACATGAACGACGGGACGACTCCAATGATTGGAAACACGAAAAGCTTCGCCACGGTCCGAAAGCCCTCAGGGTATCCCGCTTCGCAAAAGCAGCACCTTCGCGGCACTCGGCCCGACCTTCCTTGTACCTTATCGCCAGATATGAACTGCGTCAACGAGCACCGCATATTCCTCTGATCATTGATGCTAGGATCGGACTTCCATCACAGGCTTGCTTTCCTAGCCGGACCTATGATCGTGCAGGAGCGGGCCGTCCCGAGCACTCCTGAGATCGGCCGTCCTTTCTTAGCCGATTCGTACCCATTGGCATCTCGTACACCTTAAGCAATTCAGAGCTCGTGCTTTCATTCGGCGGAAGTTGGCTGCCTGAATCGTTCTTCAAGCGGATATACCATCGGCCTCAAATCCGGTCTCTTGTGGTGCGTCGTACGACGCATGCGACCCGCTTGGCGCTTCTAGGAACGGTCGATCTGACTGTCCTGCTCCCGGTTCTAAGGTCTCGCGGCGAATGCCCAGCCGCTCCATCATGGCTATGAGGGTTGTCCGAGCCAATCCGAGCTTGGCAGCAGCGCCACGCCGTCCTCCAACCACCCAATTGGTTGCGCGGAGCGTCTCCGTGATATGCGCACGCTCAAACTCCTCGAGCGTCCCGGTTTGCTTGACTGGCGTGGATCCCACATGATGTGTCATACGCTTTGTCGCCTGCAGGTCTATCGTCCGCAAGTCAAGCACTGGGCCCGTGGTCATGATTACAGCGCGCTCAATCACATTCTGCAGTTCTCGGATATTGCCAGGCCAATTATGACGAATCAGGGTCTGTATAACGTCGTCGGGGATGAGATCGATCAACTTGCCTTGCTTCTTCGCAAATTTTTGAACGAAGTGTTCGATCAGCAATGGGATATCGTCTTCTCGTTCCCGCAACGGCGGCAGCGTAATCGGAAAGACATTGAGCCGGTAATAAAGATCTGCGCGAAACTTCCGCTCCTGTACCATGCCCCACAGGTCTTGGTTCGTAGCCGCGATAACCCGCACGTCGACTTGAAAAGTGTGACCGCCGCCCAGGCGTTCGAATTGCTGCTCCTGAAGAGCGCGCAGAAGTTTGGGTTGCAGTTCGAGAGGAAGATCCCCGATTTCATCCAAAAACAGTGTTCCGCGGTCCGCCGATTGAAAGCGTCCTGTGGTCTGAGCCACCGCCCCGGTGAAGGCGCCGCGTTCATGGCCGAACAGTTCGCTCTCCAGCAAAGCGCTGGGAATCGCCGCGCAGTTGAGAGCCACGAAACGGTTCTGGCGGCGAGGGCTGGCCTCATGAATCGCTTGTGCGATCACTTCCTTGCCGGTGCCGGTTTCGCCTTGCACCAGGACGGCAGAGTCTACCCGCGCGACCATATTGATCTGGTCGAGCACAGTCTGGAATTTCGCACTGAATCCAATCAAATCGAAAGTAGGCATCGCTTTACTCCTTCCCGGATCTTTCCTATTTCTCCCGGGTGTTGGCGGGAGCCCCTTGGATTACTTCAAGCAGCTCCGCGGCATCGAATGGTTTGTACAAAAACCCAACGGCGCCCCCGTCGAGGGCTCTCTGTCGAATTTCATCATTACGGTTGTGGGCAGTTACAAAAACGACCGGCAGCGTTGGACGCACGAGCTTGATGCGATGCTGCAACTCGATACCATCCATTCCTGGCATGCGAACGTCGGTTATCACACAAGTCGCCGCAGTTAGCGTTCCCGATTGCAGGAACTCCTCCGCGGACGAGAACACCGCCGGCTCGCATCCGGCTGACTCGACCAGGCTCTCCAAGGATTCTCGAACTCGAAAATCGTCGTCCACGGCCACCACCATATGTGTCGCAACGTTTGTCATCGGAAGCATCTCCAAGAACACCTCGATAGTAGTGGCAAGGCTAAAGGCTGACAATTATAGGTTTATTTATCAGGTCCTAATTTAGGCAGGCCGAACCGCGTCGGTTGTCTGAGTAGATCTCTGCGCTCTCGATTGGCGGGAAGGTCAAAGAGAATGTGGCACCTGCTCCTGTGCTTTCGCCGGCTGAGATCCACGGCCGGCATTGATGAGCATCAATGATAGAGCGGCGAATCGCCAACCCCATGCCCATTTACTTTTCTTTCATGGTGAGAAAGCCTCGGATGCTTTTTAAGGATCTACTAGCCCTGCACAGCTCTCGCGCACTTCGAACAGAACGATCCTCGCGCTGTAGTCGTTTCGAAGAGATGAAGAGTTTCTTAGGAGGGGTAAGGATGGGGCTTTTTTGCTTCGATCGCGTGGAGGAGGAGATCCTCGCCGAACGGCTCTTATTTCTCCGGGGTGTTGGCCAGGGCCGCCTGGATTGCTGCTAGCAGGTCAGCGCCATTAAATGGCTTGTACAGAAAATTGACGGCACCTTCGTCGAGGGCCCTCTGTCGAGTTTCAGTGCTATTGTGGGCAGATATAAAGATGACCGGCAGCATCGGACGCACGAGCCTGATGCGACGCTGCAACTCGATACCATCCATTCCTGGCATGCGAACGTCGGTTATCACACAAGTCGCCGCAGTTAGCGTTCCCGACTGCAGGAACTCCTCCGCGGACGAGAACACCACCGGCTCGTATCCGGCTGACTCGACCAGGCTCTCCAAGGATTCTCGAACTCGAAAATCGTCGTCCACGGCCACCACGATATGAATTGCACCGGTTACCATCGAAGGGTATGCCTCCAGACAGGCCCCGATAGTAGCAGCCAGGTTGGAAAGCTGACTATTATATGTTTATTTAGGCCGGACGAGGGAGGCGGGTAATTCCCAGCGTGTCAGCCATTCTGACCAGCTCCGCCAGCGATCTAGCACCCATCTTTCGCATAATCTGGCCCCGGTGAACCCCAATCGTGATCTCACTGGTGCCTAGATCGGCGGCAGTCACTTTGTTGGCGAAGCCCGCGACCACGAAGGGAAGAACTTCCCGTTCGCGAGGCGTGAGAAGATTGTAATGCGTCTGCAACTCGGCGAGTTGCGATCTCTTCTGCCGCGCGTTTCGATCAAGAGCAATGGCGCGGGCAATCGCTTGCAGCAACTCCTGCTCGCCGAACGGTTTCGTCAGGAACTCAATCGCGCCGGCCTTCATGGCACGTACCGAAGAGGGAATATCGCCATGACCGCTGATGAAAATAATCGGCGGTGCATCTCCAGTTACCAACTGCTCCTGGAGTTCGAGGCCACTGGTGCCCGGAAGTTGCAAGTCCAAGACTAGGCATGCGGGAGCGTCTGGCTTTTCAGATTCCAGGAATTCGGCAGCCGAGTTAAAAACAGCCACTCGCAGACCTACCGAGGAAACGAGGCTGGACAGCGCTTCCCGTACACGGTAATCGTCATCCACCACGAAGACAATGGGGCTATCGGAGTTCATGACGCCGCCGGAAGAGTAGCCGCCGGAACCGCAGCTGCCGGAACTGTAAATGAGAAAGTGGTACCCGCGCCTTCGCCGGACGCGGCCCACAACCGACCGTGATGTGCATCAATGATAGAGCGGCAAACTGCTAGCCCCATGCCCATCCCGTTTTCCTTCGTGGTGAAGAAAGCTTCGAAGACTTTCTCCGGATCCTTCAGGCCTACGCCGCTATCCCGTATTTCGACCAGAACCGTCTCCGGAGTGTGCCGTTTCGAACGGATAAAGAGTTTCTTGGGACGGTCAAGCACCGAGTCCATCGCCTCAATCCCGTTGAGGAGCAGGTTGAAAACCACTTGTTGCAACTGCACGCGATCACCCGCTACGGGGTCCAGGTCCTTGTCTAGATCAGTCTCCACGGAGACGCCCCTTCTCGTCCTCTCACCACTCAGAAGGCGGAGTACCTCGGCGATGACCTCATTCAGATCGAGATCGATTTTATCGACGGGCGCGTGTTTGAAGAGGGCGCGAATGCGTCGTACCACTTCGCCGGCTTCTGTGCCGTCGCGGACAATTCTTTCGGCAGCCTCTTGCGCTTTAACCAGGCCGGGAGGCTGCACTGAAAGCCAGCGCAGACACGCGTGACCGTTCGCTACCACGGCAGCCAGAGGCTGGTTGATTTCGTGCGCGATAGCGGCGGCAAATTCGCCAACCGTGGCCGTCTGTGTGGCTCGCGACAACCGCGTCTCGCTGCTGCGCAGGGCTTCCTCGGCACGTCTTCGGTCCTCTATATCGGTAAGCAGGATGTACCAGCGGAGGATATGACCCTCCGCGTCGCGCAGTGGGAGGCCGCGGACGTGGAACCATCGGTACACGCCATCGAAACGCCGCAGGCGGAGGTCGACGTCATGCGGTTCTCCGGTTTCCACCGAATGACGCCATCGAGCGTTCACTTTGTCGATATCGTCTGGGTGTATCGCACTAGAATCTGTAGGCGCATAGCCGCAATAGTCAATGGCCTGCTGGTTGACGCTTCCCAGCCTTCCTCGCGAGGTCATTGTGCAAACAAGGGCAGGTATTGTATCGACGATCAGCCGCAAATCCTGCTCGTTCGCCCGCAGGGCTTCCTCCATCTTCTTCCGGTCATCGATATCGATCAGTAATCCGTACCAGCGAGTGACTCCGCCTTTATTCTCACGCGCTGCCTGGCCGAGCACCTGAAACCATCGATAAATTCCATCGGACCGGCGGAGCCGGCATTGGTTATCGTACGGCCGGCCAGTTGCGACGGCACGCGACCACGCGCTCACTGTCGGCTCTACATCGTCCGGGTGTAGGAAATTGGTCCACCCGAGATGCGCCCATGCGTCAAAGCTTGTGCCGGTGTAGTCTAGTATGCGCCGATTCAAATAGTTGAGCTCGCCGTCCGGAGCCGCGCACCACACCAGGCCGGGAATCGTTTCCACGATCAAGCTGAGCTCTTCAGTGTGGAGCCATGCCTCCTGCAGACCGATGGACGCCTGATTCGCCGCCACGCTCAGAATAAGGCTTTCTGTCTGTCGCGGGAAATCCGCTCGCTGAGAAGCTGCCACAATTACGCCGATTTCACCTTGCAAGCCTAGTGGCAAAGAGACAATCGAAATGTTACCGTCTCCGATTGGGCTCCGTACCAGCGCTGGCCGTTTCAGTGGGTCATCTCCCAACCAGCGATTAAGCAGCGTGCAGATCTCTTGCGGTCGGGGCATCGGTCCTGGCGATTGAGCAAACTGAATCATCTCGAAGGACGTCTCATCCACTGGGACTTTCAACCGCACATAGACTAAATCCAGGACGAGCATGCGCAGCAGCGTGTCGAGCAAGGTATGAACAACCTGGGACGGTTCGGCGCCGCTCCACGTAGCAGGAAGAGCGAGTACGCTGACTAGATCATTGATACAGCGCTGAAGGCGCTTGATCTCCTCGCCGGTGTGTTCGAGTCGTGCTTCCATGTTTAGCCCAGCAGATCAGGCCGCCGCCGAGGGTGACGTAGTCCGGTTGGCCCGCCGTTCGCAGAACTCGCGCAGGAACTCCTCCGGCGGCACGAAGAACGGGTTCCGTTGTAGGATGCCACCGACGATGATCATGGGATGTGTCCGCATGACGTCGACCACAGTGTCACCTCCAAATTTGCCAAGGTGGTAGGTGCAGATGACCGCGTCGTCGTGGCGACGCCACACTTCGTTTACACGCGATTCGAACTCAATGACGTCGTCGATATACGATCGACCTTCAACCACCCAGTCCATGCGGCCGCAAATACGACTGCGAGGGAATCTCCCCGTAGCATTGCCGCTGGCGATCTGCTCCGCCGCTGCGAGCATCCGGTCCTGATCGAAACGACCGTGCCGAATATATACTACGGTGTTGATCTTGAGCTCGAATTGCCCACTTCGCTGCGCAGCCGCCGCGTCGATCCCTGCCGCGGCCAACCGTTGCAGATAGTCATGACGTTGATCCGGATTCACGATGTGAATCGCCTTGTCGCCACGCTCGATCCCGTCCTTAATAAACGGAAGCAACACACGATACTCTTCGTTGTTGAAAAACGCGCAGACATGATGCACATCGTCGAGCTGGGAGCTGGCTAGAGAAATGGGTTCCGTGGATTTTTTCATGGTGTATTCCTCTCCACCCTAAGTTCCCTGGCATCAGACCTATCGGAGTTCATGACGCCGTTGGAACGGCAGCTACTGGAACTGTAAATGAGAAGGTGGTACCCGCGCCTTCGCCGGACGCGGCCCACAACCGACCGTGATGTGCATCAATGATAGAGCGGCAAACTGCTAACCCCATGCCCATTCCGTTTTCCTTCGTGGTGAAGAAAGCTTCGAAGACTTTCTCCGGATCCTTCAGGCCTACGCCGCTATCCCTTATCTCGACCAGAACCGTTTCCGCAGTGTGCCGTTTCGAACGGATAAAGAGTTTCTTGGGACGGTCAAGCACCGAGTCCATCGCCTCAATCCCGTTGAGGAGCAGGTTGAAAACCACTTGTTGCAACTGCACGCGATCACCCGCTACGGGGTCCAGGTCCTTGTCCAGATCGGTCTCCACGAACACACCCCTTCTCGTTCTCTCACCACTCAGAAGTTGGAGCACCTCAGCGATGACCTCATTCAGATCGAGATCGATTTTATCGACGGGCGCGTGTTTGAAGAGGGCGCGAATGCGTCGTACCACTTCGCCGGCTTCTGTGCCGTCGCGGACAATTCTTTCGGCAGCCTCTTGCGCTTTAATCAGGCCGGGAGGCTGCACTGAAAGCCAGCGCAGACACGCGTGACCGTTCGCTACGACGGCAGCCAGAGGCTGGTTGATTTCGTGCGCGATAGCGGCGGCAAATTCAGCCGTCGTCGCAATTTGCGTTGCTCGCGACAGCCGCGTCTGGGCAGTGCGGACCGTTTCCTCCGCTCGCCGTAATGCCTCCTCGGCGTGCTGACGTTCGAGAACTTCCTTCGTCAGTTCTTCGTTCACGGCCGTCAGTTGGCTAGTCCGTTCTACGACACGTTGTTCGAGTTCATCATTCATTTTCTTGATTTCGGCCTTGGCCTGCTTCAGTTCAGGCGTCTCGATCAGTTCCCAGCGCCCACGGCGCCTCGCCGTGGCAAACTGATGGGTACCCATTACATCCAAAAGCTCATTCGCTCCGCATGAATCCAGCGAATAGGTGCACAACAAAAACGCTAGCCGTCCGGCTACGCTGTCATTGACCAGCTGTTCGTATTCCGAAAAAGCCTTCCAGTCCTTCTTCTGCAACCAAGCCGTGTTCCCTGTGCCTCTAAGTCCCAAATACCCCCGGTCCAACGCTCGATCGAGTTTCTCATTCCACGCAGACATGACCCGATTTGAATCGAACGTTCCACCCTTCAGGTACCAGTCTCGGCCATCGAATACTTCGATGCTTCGCTTCGACATATAGTCATCAAAGTCAGGAATCGCCGCGCGCAAGGCATCCCAGGCTATCCGCTCGGACAGAGGCTCGGAGACTACCCACACACAAAACTCGTTATCTTCTAGTCCAGCTTTGAAATATGACAGCAGCATGTCGAGCAAGTCTTTTCCGCTCTCGTAGAAATTGCAAAAATGCGTTCCCCAAGGGCGGTCTCCAACTACGTCGTTTCCTGATCTTCTCATTTCGCGCATTGATGTGATTGCCGTTGTGGTCATGTAAATCACCTCCATGAACTGCCGGATTTGTGAGGCCACATCGTGCGCAACGAAATCCTATTTGCTTGGAGCGCAGCGACATGTTTTGCAACCTTTGGCATCGGCTGCGATAGTAGCGGCAAAGTCGAAAGGTTGACTATTATAGGTTTATTTAGGGAGGACAGTCCGGCCAGCACGACTTCTCAATCCCTTAACCGCGCCCCTGCACCATCCGCCACAGATCTTGGTTGGTAGCCGCAATGCCCGCTAAAGCGGATAGGCCAGGATTAAGAAGATGGGACTTAGTTTGCAAAAATTATAGTTCGAGTCATTTGCCAATTTCTATCCGGTAAATACTGTAGAGGGCAAGTTCGCCCTCAACACGCCCAGTTCAGTCGCGAATCCGCATTCCAGTGGCTAAGCTCCGACAAATGCGCGCATCAACGTGCCCACGATGTTCCTCGAATAGAAGACGAGAATGGCTGCCGCAACAGCATGTTGTAAAACGCGACGAACGGTCCCGCGAGGTGCGAAGGAGAACCTGCGGGTTACTCGCTGCGCTGCGGAATGAGATCGATGTTGGTCCCACCCGGCTCCGTCCCCGGGTATCGCTTTCTGAATTTCATGCCAAGGAGTCGCCGCGGAGAAGCAAGCCTCAAGTCCTCTTTATAGCCTCCTCGCGAGATGTGAAGCCAACTGCAATGATGCTCGGTGTTGCGATGAGTGCGCGCAATGATTCTTCGTCGCGATACGCGAGTACGAATCGGTCGGAGCGGCGATCAGTCCAACGGGATTCTATTACTGCAAACAGTTCGCTCGAAGATTCAGCTAACTCGTTCACAACTTTTTTCATTCCTCGCATGCCTATGAAACTCGGCACACACTGAGTCGTAGCAACCTGGATGCCAAACAGTTTTCGTTGGCGAGGCGCTCCAAGGCGATCCGCATTACGCTCTGACGACCAGCGGGTGATGTCCACGATGGATTCAACACTGCATTTCATTCCCTGAATCGTGTCACAGCCGATACGGTTCCTTCTCCTATGGGACAAGTCCGCACCTCGACATGGGGTCGTGCCATCGACACTGCAATGTGGGCAGGCTCTTCAAAGTCCAACGGAATGCCAAGAAAACGAGACGATGCGGTTTGGCATCGTGCTTGCCTTACTACTCAGCGAGGAAACACAACGGAGCTTCAATGTCGACCCCTACAGTTGTAATCCCTTCATCGCTGGACATCGCAGCGCGAAATAGCGCGGCCAGTCGTGGTACACGACAACCTTGTTGCTGTGGCGCTGGGCGAGTACCTGGACTCCAGTACCTGAACTCCAACGCAACGGTAGAGTGAAGCGTCGCTAAGACGATTTTCAAAACGCCGGGGCCGCGCTGACCGGAGTGCATGTCGACTATCGCGATAGCGTGGAACGCTTTGAGCAGGTCCACGAGGTAATCGTGTTCTAGCGAAGATCGAGACCAGATTGTTTTCTAACCATCATCTTGGTGCGACAGGAAGGAATGATATGAGCGTGACACAGAAAAAACATTTAGGCACTACAACCACGGTACTCGACGCCCCACACAGGTTCAAAACACAGGAAAGCAGTGACACTCCCTCACGAGCGCGCAAGCTGGCAGCGGAGGCGATTGGGATTGACAGTCACATCGACACGGTTCAGCGCGTATTGGTGATGGGGGAAGACCTGGCCAAACGGTGGGATGTAGGTCACGTAGATATTCCACGGCTGCACGAGGGCGGCACGCATGCGCCGTTTTTCGCGCTGTGGGTTCCCGTGTATTTTCCAGGTTCGGAAGCAGTACGCAGGACGCTGGATCTGCGGGATGCCATGCAATCGCTGTTCGACACGCACAAAGATCAGATCGAACACGCGACCACGGCGGCCGACATCGAGCGGATCGTGAAGGCGGGCAAGATCGCGGCGTTTCTCACTGTCGAGGGCGGGCACACGATCGACGACGATCTGCGCGTGCTGCGAATGTACTACCAGTTGGGGATACGGTCGATGACTCTGACGCATTCGCGCAACAACAACTGGGCGGATTCCTCAACCGACGAGCCAGCGCACAATGGGCTGACCGATTTCGGCAAGGAAGTAGTGCGGGAGATGAACCGGCTGGGAATGATAGTCGACGTTTCGCACGTCGCCGACAAGACGTTCTACGACGCGCTCGAGGTCACGACCAAGCCGGTGATGTGTACGCATTCGTCGATGCGGGCACTTTCGGATGTTCCGCGAAATGTGACGGACGAAATGCTGTGGGCGCTCGCCAAGAACGGTGGCGTGATCGGCATCACTTTCGGCGAGGGCTTCGTCAATCCGCAGGACGCGGAACTGCTGCGAGCTGACATCAAGATTGAGACAAATGCGCCGTTGTTGAGCGGGAGAACGCTGGATGACTACGCGGCGGAGGATGTCCGCAAGCTGTTCGGCACCCGGGTAAAAGTGGCGGCAAAGGTGGAAGACGTAGCGGACCACATCGACCACGCCGTGAAGATCGCAGGCATCGATCACGTGGGAATCGGAAGCGATTTCGACGGAGTCTCGGGGCCGCCAAATGGCCTGGACGACGTTTCCAAGATGCCGGCGCTGATCGCCGTGTTGTTGGAACGGGGTTACAAGGAACGCGATGTGAAGAAGATCCTCGGCGAGAACACTCTGCGCGTGATTCGCGAGGTGACAGGCAAGTAAAACGAGGGCGAAAGCACGCAAGCGCAGTTTGCTAGTTGTTCAGGATAGAAAACGAGACACACAAACAAAGGAGATCAATCGATGAAGACCCAAGAGCAAGCTATCAGTTTCACCCCGGGCATGCTGTTCAGTAACGGATATGTCGCAGGCAATACGCTCTATGTCGCGGGGCAGCAAGGACCCGATTCAAAGGGAAAAGTAATAGGCACGGATATCACACTACAAACTACGAACGCCATCGCCGCGGTAAAGCAAGTTGCGGAAGAGGCGGGCTTCGAGATGACTGACATCGTCTCCGTCACGGTCTACGTCACCGACCCGAATGATGTGCCGAAGATGAATGAGGTCTACAAAAAGCTGATTCCGGACCCCAAGCCAGCACGAGTCGCTCTTCAGGTCGCCGGGCTGATCGGCGGCGCAAAGATTGAAATTGCGGCGATCGCAGTCAAGCGTTAGCCGAAGTATTACGCAACAAACTGCGTGGCCAACAAGACCAATGCCGCAGCATCGCTTATTAATGGCATCGATCCTGCATCTGCCGCTGATCTTTCTTCTGATGTTAGTTGATCGAGTTTGATTTGAACGCGGACCGGTGTCTCTAAATGCTGATTGGCCGTTGAGATGCACTGTCCTCAGCAAATAAAGAAAGGAGTGACAGGGTCGCATTGGTGGCACTGGAGCAATGAGAGTCACAATCTATATGGCAACTTTATTTGTCGTCCTGCTCGATGCTAATCATGCTTTGCCGCAGAGTGCACCCGCGTCTGCGGATCGTCCTTGGCACGCCCTGGCGGAGAGACAGATCGAAAGTGATGCTCGCCAACTTCGCGATTCGAGTTTGAATGTAGAGTCGGCCAAAGCCTATTCATTGGCGGAGTTGGTCGACTTGGCCGAAGCACACAATCCCGAGACTCGCGTCGCTTGGGAACGTGCGCGTGCGCAAGCAGCAGCTCTTGGCATTGCGCGCAGTGAGTTGTATCCCATATTGGCAGCCGCCGCTGTTTCCCAAACAGGTCGCAGAGAAATCTTGTTTGGAAACCACTTCGGCTACCAAACTGTTCAGAATTTCCAAACAGCCCTAGCGCTCAGTTACACGATCTTTGATTTCGGCGCGCGCTCCGGGCGGATCGACGCTGCCAGAGCCGAAGTGCTGGCAGAGAATTTCGCATTCAACGATGCACATCGTAATGTGATTTATGGAGTCCAACAGGCTTATTACCGCTTTCTCAGTTCGATGGGGGAAGAAGATGCGGCACGCGCGAACCTGGCTAATGCACAGACGGTTCAGCAATCAGCGGAAGAACGGCTGGCAAATGGACTAGCAACGTTGCCCGATGTCCTAGAGGCAAAGAGTGCGGCTGCACAGGCGCAATATGACTTGCAGGCGGTGCTGGGAGACGAAGAAATAGCCCGTGGTGATCTGGCAACCGCTGTGGGGATCCCGGCCGAAACCAAGATTCCTATTCAGCCACTAGATGAGATTTCAATTCCTGAGTCCGTTGACAACACCGTTGACCAGGCGATCAACCGCGCACTTGAAAATCGTCCGGACCTTCTGCAGCAGGTGGCTGAGATAAGGGTCGCGAATGCAGGGATCAAAGAGGCGCATGCGGCATATTATCCGGCGCTGAGTATGGCTGTCACACCGGTTGCGGAATCCCTATACGGAGTGGAGTCGCCCTTCGCATGGGCCCACACGAGGGGTTTAGCGGGGGGTATAGGTTTCAGCCTCCAATGGACTATTTTCGATGGAGGTGCTCGAAGAAAGAGGCTCGAAGAAGCGCGGGAAACCGCACAGCAAGCCGAAGCCCAGGCAAAAGTTCTCGGTGATCAGATTGCCGATGAGGTTTGGGTCGCTTACTCTAACCTGAACACAGCTTTTCGGCAACGGCAGGCCGCTCTTGCGCTTTTAGAGGCCTCCCGTCAGTCCTACAGCGCAGCTTTGGAGTCGTACAGAGACGGTGTCCGGAGCTTGCTCGACGTGACGGCAGCTCAGCGTACCCTCGCTCAAGCCCGTTCAGCAGACGTGTTTGCGCGTACTCATGTGCTCGCCGCACTATCCGAATTAGCATTTCGTACAGCTGATTCCATTCAGGCCAATTCCCCAAGGCCGCGACCATGAACACAAATCGAAAACGAAAGTTTGCGCGCTGTGTCATCTCCTTTGTTCCGCTATTACTTACCGGTTGTGGACGAGCGCCATCATTCGATCTTCTTGGGTCGTTCTTCCCGGCGTGGCTGGTCTGTGTTGTTGTGGCTATTCTCCTCACAATTGTGGCGCGATCTCTGTTGCACGGTCGGGTTGAAATTGCTCTTCCGGTAATCGTGTATCCGAGCCTGACAGCCGTGTTCACGTTCGCGTTGTGGCTCGCATTATTTCACTGATCCGCTTTTGGACGAAATGAAGACTAGAACATGAACACCGACACCTCTCAATCCAGCAAGTTACTTGGACGCTGCATCAGCATCGCGATCGCGACCACAGCGCTGCTACTCGGGATGATCGTTCTGTATCGGTCGAATTACTACCCGCGAACCGACGATGCCGAAGTCTTTGCAAACTTCATTGGAATCGCGCCACAAGTCGACGGCCCGCTTTTGCGTTTGAATGTACGGGACAATCAGTTCGTCAAGAAGGGTGAGTTGCTTTATGAGATTGACCAACGACCATACCAGTACGCTCTGGAAAGTGCTCTTTCGGAACAGGCCGCTTTGGAGGGGCAGATCTCCGACGAAAGCCGCAAGATAGCAGCTTTAGTGAGCGCAGTTTCAGTTTCGCAAGCTAATATACGAAGCGCTGAGGCGGATGTCACAAACTCCGAACAAGGTGTTAACCGTGCCCGGGCCGAGTGGACATATGCAAATGACAATCTCCACCGGTTAGAACCACTGTTGACCAAGCAGTTTGTCACCGTGGACCAGGTCGATCGGGCACGAACCTCGGAAGCTGCGCAGGCCCAAGCCCTTCAGCAGGCAGAGTCTCAACTACAGCTGGCCAGATCGGAGTTGAACTCTGCTCTAGCGCGTCACGAGCAAGCGCAGCATGCCGTGACAACGCTTGAACCGCTCATCAATCAGCGGGGAGCCAAAGCGGCAGCTGTTAAGAGCGCCCGGTACAACCTTGAGAATTGTCGTGTCTATGCACCATTCGATGCTTGGGTGACAAATCTCACAATCTCCGAAGGGGCTTACGCGCATATCGGTCAGCAGCTGTTTACGCTGATCGACGCTCGGGTGTGGTGGGCGATTGGCAATTTTCGGGAGGGCCAGCTGAGGCGCATTGCGCCTGGCATGCGCGCCGATATCTATTTGCTTTCAAGGCCAAACGTGCGTTTCTCCGGAGTTGTTGACAGCATTGGCTTCGGTGTCACTCCAGATCCAGACGTAATTGGCACTCTGCAGTCTGGACTTCCCGATGTGCAACGCAATTTGAACTGGGTTCATCTAGCCTCGCGGTACCCTGTTCGAGTGCGCGTAGAGAATCCGCCCGCCGAACTCTTCCGAGTAGGCGAATCGGCTGTTGTAACGATTCGCGGAGATTGAAATGGCTTCCGCCGCACAGAGTCTGCCCGAGTTGTTGCGACCATCCATTTGGTTGCACGAAGTTCTCAGAGAGGAGTTGTCCCCGTATCTAGGCAGAACTGAGACTGTTGCCTGCATCGTGATATCTGCAACTTTGGTCATGATCATCGGCATGACCTTCCGTATCCCGTATACTGCGTTCGCGGCGATCTTTGCTCTCCTGGTTGGGCGGGAGACTCCTCGAAATGTAATACGTTCCGCCGTGATGAAAGTTGTTTTTGCAGTCTTCGCTACAGCCTACATCCTGATTTCCGTGCAGTCTGTGATCAGCAGTCCGTTGTTACATTGCATCTGGGTAATTGCTACATTTTTCGTTGCCATGTTTGTACTTGCGACCGCTGCCGACTTTGGCTCCGGCGCAGCATTCACGGTTGTGATCGCCGCCGCGGTCCCCCTGTGGGACCAATATGTTTCGGCGGAGACTAAGGTCGAGGATACGCTCTGGCTGGCGTTATCAATATTGATTGGAATAGCGGTCACGACGTGTGTGGAAGTGAGTTTTGCCCGCTTTCACCCCGAAAACCAGATTCTGTCGCCAATCTCCGAGCGTTTGACCGCGGTGGAAAACTTGTTGCTTTGCTACGCAGACGGCTCGGCAGCAAAGGACGATGCTGGGAAGAAAGTTGCCCGCCTGGCGATACTCGGAACATCAGATTTGCGTCGGGCCCTGCAACGCTCCGGCTATTCGGCACATTACCGCGCACAGATGAGCAGCGTTGTCGCTCTGGTCGGACGACTGGTAGACATCAGCGCAACCCTCCGACAACTCAGCTTTACGTCGACAGAAGCCGATCGAAAGCGATTGCGCAACCTGACTGCGCACATCGCAGCGATTCGCGCCTATCTCGTGAACGCGCAAACTCCGAAGACGTCCCCCTACGTTCTCGGCGAAATCCCATCGACAGGAATGCCGCTGCTGATCGAAATAGAAAACACCGTAGCACTCATTGATCACGCGTTGGCGCATTCGGATTCGACGAGAATGGTCCCGGCATATTCCGACGAAACGCCGAGATGGCGCTTCTTCGTCTCGGATGCATTGAGCAATCCTGAGCATCTTCATTTCGCCCTCAAGGGCTGGTGCGCGGCCAGTGCTTGTTACATCATCTACACCGCCATCGACTGGCGAGGCCTAAGCACTGCGGTGACGACCTGCCTCGTCACAGCGCTTTCTACCATCGGTGCATCTAGGCAAAAACAAGCCCTCCGGTTTGGGGGGGCAGTCGTAGGCGGATTTCTTTTCGGGACCGGCTCGCAAATATTCATTCTGCCTCATATCGATTCTATTGGAGGATTCACGGTGCTCTTTGCGGCGGTGACGGTCTTGGCTAGTTGGATAATGACATCTAGTCCGAGACTTTCATACTTCGGCCTGCAAATCGCTGTTGCTTTTTACCTGATTAACTTGCAGGAGTTTGCTTTTCAGACGTCGCTCGCCATCGCTAGGGACCGCGTCGCCGGTATTCTGCTGGGTCTTTTCATGATGTGGCTGGTCTTTGAGCAACTTGGGGGGGATCCTGCCTCGCTGGAAATGAAGAGGAAGTTCGCGTCTGGTTTGCGACAGTTGGCTCAATTCGTGAGGGAATCCAGTTTCACAAACCTAACGGTTGCGAGCGAGCGAAGTTACTCCCTTCGGGAGACAATCGGCAACACCTTCGACCAAGTCAGAGCGCTTGGCGATGCAGTGCTATTCGAATTCGGACGGTGGCGGCTGGAGAATCTCGCCCTGCGCAGGCAGGTAATCCACTGGCAGTCACAGTGCCGAGTGTTGCTGTTGATTCGAATTGCTTTGTGGAAATATCGTGCTCAGCTTCCGGGTTTTGAGCTTCCACTGGACGTTCTTTCCATTCAGCAGGCGTTCGACTACCGACTGGCACACAACCTGGATGTGGTTGCAGACAGAATGGAAGACCATAGCCCGCCGAGCCTACAGCGCTCGATTGGTTCTCTGTACGGCTTTGAGGAATCCCTGCGAAACCAGGCCCTGGAAGAACCCAGGCAAGTTTTGCAAAGTCGGTTGGAAACCCTTGTTTCCTTTGATCAACAGACCGAAAACATACTGCTCTCCGTGGACAAGGAAACCTCAAGCTTTCATCAGACCATGGATGTTCGGTACCGCAGGCCAAGAACCCATGCTTAAACGGATCTGTTGCGCTTCATCTGAGTCTTACCACGCTGCACCCAATGAGTGCACGATATTCGCTGCAAACAACATCAGGCTGACTGCAATCAGAATTTCCTTCATTCGTCGACTCTGGCAACTTTGAGGTCGGTCCCCTCGGATTGACTGTCTACTCAAGGGATGAGCGTCGTCAGTGATTCGTGTAAGGTCTCGAAGCGACGTGGTTGAGGCGAAAACGGTCGAGGCGCGGTTGCGCCGTGAAGAATTCGTAACGACTACGAGTCGGCTGATCGCCGCGAGCCATCGCAAATCAGAATCAATCGCTACTGACAGCCGAACGAGTGCGTTTCCGTCTCATCCAACAACTCTAAGGATGGCCGAACGCGGGGGGAGTCTTTCAGACCGGTCATAAACTAGAATCCGCGCAGGCGACGGCACTTGCAGTACCCGGCATCACGCAGTCGTGTCTGCTTATTGCCCCTCGTCACCATTTGAAAACTGCAGTTTGCTAACAGCATTTGCAGGGATCAATCAGTCCAAATTTTACGGGGCCTCCGACGGAGCAATTCTCGACAGGTTTTCTAACGCCCTGTGATTAACCACCTCCATCACAGGATTCATGGATTGGGTGGCAAGGCAGGAGCGAGATTTCGCATGTCTTCGGATCGCACAATCACCCACGGTAATCACCCACGGTCCTCCCGACTTTCCCGTATTTTCCAGTGTTTGGCAGCCTCACGGCAACCATTTAAGTTGTTGGAAACACTGGAAATAAGAGTTCTGAAAAGGCTGGCGTCGGCGGTTCAACTCCGTCCCTGGCCACCATTTATTCTAAACCGCTTGCGTGACTCGCCTCATGACCTTCCAGTCCGCTCTCAGTCCGCATCTAGAAGGTGTGCAAGGAGACCAACGCATACGTCCATGTCCTTGAAGAACTTATCTTGAACTGTCTTCCAATTCAGTCCGCTGTCAGTCCGTTTCTGTCTGGCGCGTGGCTGAGAATCGCGGTTAACATTTTCTCCGCTGCAACCATGCGATCGCGGCTGACTGCGTGGGTGTAGAACTGAAGCGTCAGCTTGACGTCGCTGTGGCGGAGCAGAGTTTGCACGGTCTTTGGATCGGTTCTGCTCCGGATGAGAAATGATGCGAGGCTGTGGCGCAGATTATGAAAACCGAATCGTCGCGGGTCGTCATCCACGAGTCCGCCATGATTGTCCGGATGCGATGAAAGAATGCCTGCCTTGACAGCGACTGGCCGCAGATGATCTTCGACAAGCATGTTGGCGACACGTGGCTGTTTGCCGTTTAGGCGGGTTGAGGGAAACACCTTTGCTCTTCGGCAAGCCTACTTGCCCATGCACTGCGTGCCTCGGGAAGGTGTCGGACCAAGCCTATAGGGACTTTGTTTTCCACCCGTTTGCCATCAGATTGTCGAGTAGTACGGAAGAACAATACCCAGGTTTCGCCCTGAGACTCTTTTCCTTTTTTAGCCACCCGCGTTGATGTCTCTGCGCCATTGTCGTCTCTCCTTGATAAAGCGAATGCTGTACGGATTGTCGAACATTCTGAAACGTGAGACACGATAGGAATGAGAAGAATCCACGACTGCGGTTCAAGGGGGCAACGTTAGATTTGTCCGACGAAATAGCGTTGATGGGGTGAGATCTGCCTTTAGGCAAGTTTCGTTTGCACACCAGTGGTAGTTTCCGGTTTGCCGACAAGCTGGGAGCTGATCGGATTGGTCAACACCAACGCGCTTCTCGTCATCCAGAAAGGAACCGTTCTTAGACACGTTTAGGAAAAGGTGTGCTGAAATCCTGCTCTTTCACCCAACCTCAGAGCCTCTGGCGGCACTCGAAGATCGCGCTGATGAACGCCGTTTGCTTTCGGAGGCCGCAACGTTGCCTAATGCCCAAGCCACTTCCTTTTTCCGAAGGCTGCGCATCCTAGTCGCATTTCCTTGCCCATCGGTTTCTCTGAACCCTATCTAGGTGGGGGGGATGGGCGCCTTGATGAATCGACAGCGCCGTAGGGGTAGGTGTGCTCAGGGCGGTCAAGTTTTGTTGCGATGTTTTTTTCATGCAAAATTCACGTTCGATTCAACTTCCCATAACCATCAGTGCGTAGCGTTGTGGGTCAGTTCCCAGTCGAGGCGAGTTTTCTTTCGCCTTGCGCGCCGATTCAGGGGTGCACTCCGCCTTGAACCCTGTGCCGACACCACCAGCACCGTAACTCTCGAAAGGAAATTGGTGATTCGCCACACAAATCCGAGCACCTATTTAATCGGCTCCTGAGGATCTGTTGGTTTCGTAATCGCGGCGGGATATGATCGAGTCCTCAACTGGGAAAAGTTGATTCGCCCCCAGCGGAAGCTCAGTGAACTGGGCAGCTTTCCCATGTACATTGTTTATTCGCTGCAGGTTAGTTCGATGAAAACCAACTCGAAAATGAAATCGTTGTGTCTATCCACGGTAATGCCGCGCTCGCTCAAAACCTGGCTGCTCTTCGCCGCATGCTTAATCTTCGGGAGCATGCGTCAGTTGTCCGGGCAGAACGTTGTACTAACCGGCGCCGTTGGCGGCCGCATCACCGACCAAACCGGAGCAGTGGTTCCGGGGGTGTCGGTGCTTCTGCGCAACCTTGCGACCGGAGTGCAGCAGTCCGCGGTTTCGGATCGCGCTGGATTGTACCAGTTTCCGGCGCTCATGCCGGGAACGTATTCCGTGGCGGCGACCGGAAAAGGTTTTCGCGATGTCGAAGCACTCGTGCGCGTGCTGGTGGGGAACACTACCTCGCAGGATCTCAAGCTGGAAGTGGGCGCAGGCGGAGACACAGTGAAAGTCACCGCCACGGCGCCGCTTTTGCGCCCTACGGAATCGTCGGCCAGCACGGTGCTTGACCGGTCGTTCATCGATGAACTGCCGCTCAATGGACGCCGCTACACCGACTTCACGGCTCTGACGCCCAACACCAGCTATGACGGCGATACTGGCCTGATCAGCATCGCGGGACAGCAAGGTGGGGAAGATTCGGGATATGCCAACGGAAATGGCTCGAATGCGTTCACCGTCGACGGAACCAATGCTACCAACAACTACTTCGACGACATTATCGGCCGTTATCGCATTCCTTATTTATATGGCGAGGACGCGATCCAGGAGTTCCAAGTGTCGGTAAGCCCCTACTCCGCCGTGTATGGCGGCGGAGCCGGATTCGTGAACGCGGTGACTCGCTCGGGGAGCAACACGTTCCATGGCAGCGTCTTCTATTACAACCGTAACTCAGTTTTCGGCGCGAACGACGCTCTCGACGAAGCGGCAGGCATTCCGAAGCCGCAGGATAATCTGCAGCAGTTCGGCGCTGGAGTGGGCGGGCCGATCGTGCGCAGCCGTCTATGGTTCTTCGTCGATTACGAGCAACAACTGCGGAGCGATCCGTTTTCCGTAATCAACCCGGCGCTGGTGAGCACGCAGCCCGGTTTCTTGTCCTCAAACTTTGGCATTCCGGATGCCACGCCTCTCCCGGCGCCAAACGGACCTTTGCCTGTCCCCGGTACCGACACTGCACCGGATGCCAACAACCCGGTCTATCTGCAACAGGTTTCCAACGCGATCAACGCGTTGAATACGAATCTGGGCAGTCGAACCAGGAAGCGCGACGATCTGGTAATTACGCCGCGACTGGATTACCAGCCGACTTCCCGCGATGGGTTTTTTCTCAGCATGAACTTCAATCATTTCAACTCGCCCGGCGGCGTGATTACCGACCCTACAGTTGGCAACTACGGATTACAAACGCTGGCCAATGCCGACGTGCATACATTTGAAACCAGCCTGGGATGGACGCACACAATCTCTTCAAGATTATTGAATGAATTTCATGGCGGTACATCGCAAGATAACGAAATCTCAACGCCAAGCGGTCTGGCGCCAAACACCCCAACGGTAATCCTGGATAGTCCAGCCGCTTTTACTCTGGGAAACGCCGCGTTCTCGATTGGAAGAGTTTTTGAAAGGCAATACTCTCTCGCCGACCGCATGGATTACGTGATTGGCAAACACACGTTGCAATTTGGTTTCGATTGGAGCCGCTCCTCGGATGCGGACACGAATGATGGCGGCGCCGATCCGAACGAGGCGGTCGATTTCGGCTCGCCGCTCGGACTCTACGAATTTCCCAGTCTGCAAGCCTTTGCCCTTGGGCAATACAGCAATTTCAGCCAGGCAGCCGGGCAGCCGAGGTTTTCCTTTTCGGTGCCGTATTACGGATTCTATTTACAGGATACCTTCCGAGCGTTGCCGCAGTTGACGCTGGAGATGGGCTTGCGCGAGGACTTCCAGGTTTATCCGCAGCCCGTGGCAAATCCAGCCTTCCCCCTGACTGGGCAGTATCCGAATCAGTTTCGCCGCTTCGCGCCGCGCTTCGGATTTGCCTGGCAGCCGATGGAAAAGACCGTGGTGCGCGGAGGATTCGGGATGTTCTATACGAATATGAACGGGCTGAACTACCGCAATGCGGTGATCTCGAACGGGCTGGCCTCACAGCAATCGGAAGTGAATGCGGCCTACGACGGTGGCATTCCGAACCAGCAGATGCCGACGTTCCCGAATATCCTGCCGTCAGATTCGCCGTTGTTCCAGGCCGCTCCAGACATTTCTCTGATCTCACCCCAATTCCGGGTGCCATATATTCTGCAGGCAAGTTTGCAGATTGAGCGCGAGATTGCGGAGAACACAACCCTGAACATCGGCACCATGTTCAATCATGGAGTGCATATTCTCTCCGGCAGCGCTTATGACCTGAACCTGAATCCGCTGCAAGGAACGACCACATACCTTGTGTGTCCTCCCAACACAGTCACTCTGCCCTGCAACGGCCCCGCCTACGTCCTGCCGAACATGGACAATGGCCTGCTGACAGAAGGACGCGTCAACCCCAATCTCGGCGAGATTAACGAACTCATCAGCCCCGCTCAAAATTACTACAACTCGTTCTTCGTGCAGTTGCAGCGCCGCATGGTGCGTGGGCTCTCCGTGCAGGCTTCCTACACGTTCGCGAAAAGCATCATGCTGGACGGCATGGACTTCAACAATCAGTTTGACTTTAGCAATACTCATGCCCCGTCGCTGCTTGATCAGCGCCACCGTCTCACGCTCGCCGCGGTCTACGATCCCCGGCTCGAAAGATTCACGAGTGCCGGTACCGCGCACACTCTGCTCTCCGGATGGAGGTTGAGCACTGTGATGGAGTTTTCTTCCGGACGTCCCTACGCAGGATTGTTGAGTCCCGCGTGCACGACCGCCGGCAACTCCGGGAGTGTCGCGAACCTGAGTTGCGAGCCGTTCGGCAATGACAACCTGAACGATAGCGCCTTCAACCAGGACACAGCCAACACCGCGGGCGGCATCAATGGCGCCGGCCCAACTCCGGGCATTGGCCTGAATTCTTTTTATGGTCCCTGGCTGGAGAGGATCGACGTTGGCCTGGAGCGCCGCATCGAAATCCACGAAAGCAAGGAGTTGGTATTTCAGGCGCAGGCATTCAATCTGTTCAATCATCCCAACTATTACGTGCAGAACGGCGATGGGGTCAATCAACTGCAATACAACCCGTTCGGCAGCAATTGCGGAGACGGCGCATCGCTGAACCAGACCTGCTATCTGGTGCCGAATTCAAGCGCGGGCAATTTTGGCGCTCTACAGGAAATCAGTCCCAACGGCCTTCCGCGCGTTTTAGAGTTTTCAGCGAGATTCACATTCTAGGCTGGCGAGTATGAGAATTCTGGTCATCGAAGATGAAGTCAAGACGGCAAAGTTCCTCAAGAAAGGGCTCAGCGAGATGGGATTCGTTGTCGATGTTGCGGAAGACGGTTTGGACGGCCTGCACCTCGCTCTGGAAGTTGAGTTCCACCTCATCATTCTGGACGTGATGCTTCCGGGCCTCGACGGTTGGCAGGTCCTAGCCCGTTTGCGCGAAGTCGGCCGGCGAGCGCTGGTACTTGTTCTCACCGCCCGCGATGCCGTGCATGAACGCGTACGCGGGTTCGATCTGGGAGCGGACGATTATCTCGTGAAGCCTTTCGCCTTCTCGGAGTTGTTGGCGCGCGTGCGTTCGCTGCTGCGGCGTGCAACGCCAAGGCAGCAAGATACGATTCGCATGGCCGATTTGGAGATCGACGTGTTGCGCCAGCGGGCCAGCCGCGCTGGTCATCGCCTAGAACTGACCACGAAAGAATTCCTTTTGTTGTCGCTGCTCGCGCGGCGTGCGGGCGAAGTGCTTTCACGCACGCTGATCGCCGAAGCCGTCTGGGATATGAACTTCGACAGCGATACGAACGTCGTCGACGTTAATGTACGGAGGCTGCGCAGCAAAGTCGATGATCCCTTCCCGCTCAAGCTGATTCACACGGTTCGGGGCGCCGGTTATGTCCTGGAATGCGCGCAATAGCGTGCCCGGTCGACGTTACTGGGGCACTTTGGCTTTTCGCCTTACGGCCGGGTACGCCCTCGCAGGCTTGTCTCTTGTCTTCCTCGCCACAGCAACTCTTTACTTCGTATTGCGTTCGGAGTTGGAGAAGAGCACGGATCTGTTCGTCGCAGACAAGCTGAACGTCATACGCACGATGTTGCGCGACCGCCCTGACGACTGGGACGCGTTGCATGAAGAAATTGAGCTTGAATCTGCTGCGCGACAGTATGAACAGTTTTACGTGCGCTTGCTCGACGAACGAAACCAACCGCTTTTGATGACGCCGAGGATGGCGGAGCAGGTCGATCTGTCGAAATTTTCGGCCCTGCCGCGGACTCACTCGGACCAGACCACTCCGATGAGTGGAAAACACGGGAGGGTATTCCGCGTCGCCAGCGCAGCTGCAGCAGTCGGCTCGCATCCTACTCGATACGACACAATTCAGGTCGCCGTCGATTTCTCGCAAAAGGAACAACTGCTGGCGCGCTATCGATTTTGGTTCTGGACAATTCTGACCGGCACGTCGATCATCTTCCCGTTGATCGGGTACCAGATCGCGCGGCACGGCATCCGGCCAGTGGAAGAGATGGCGACGACGGCTCGCCACATCAGCTCCAGCAACTTGCAGGAGCGCATCCGGGCGGAGGGATATCCGTTTGAGCTAGCATCGCTTGCCGCGACTTTTAACCAAATGCTCGACCGGCTGGAAGAATCCTTCGAGCGAATTTCGAGATTTTCTGCCGACATTGCGCACGATCTACGCACCCCGGTAAACAACATCCGGGGCGAAGCTGAAGTCGCGTTAGCTCGTGCTCGAACCGTCAACGAGTATCGCGATGTCCTCGGCTCCTGCCTGGAAGAAGCTGTGCGTCTCTCCGAACTCATCAGCGATCTGTTGTTCCTCGCACGCGCCGAAAGTCCATTGGCTCACCTGCATTGCGAACCCGTAAATGTCGGCGAGCTGCTCGATGGTGTGCGCGAGTATTACGAAGCTACGGCGGCAGAAAGCGGCATCTCGCTCATCACGTCTCTCGGCGATAACCCTGTAGTCGCTGAGCTGGATCGCAAGCTCGTGCAGCGGGCGGTCGGCAACCTGGTCTCCAATGCCGTTGCGCATACGCCCGCCGGCGGATCCGTCGTGCTGGGGGCGGGCGCAGAATCCGCCTCGATTCGCATTGAAGTTTCCGACACGGGCGCGGGCATTCCGGCGGAGGCGCTGCCGAAAGTATTTGATCGTTTCTATCGCGTGGATAGCTCGCGCTCGAAAGCCTCCGGAGGCACCGGCTTGGGGCTGGCCATCGTGCAAAGTATCGTCGTGCTTCATGGTGGAAAAGCCGAAATCGCCAGCGAGCCTGGGCAGGGTACGCGGGTCACACTGCGCATACCCGTGCCCTCCTCGGGCGCCGCCTGAGCAACATTACAAGAACGTAATGGCACGTCATGCTGGCGTTCTCCTTACGCCAGCCAGACTCGCGACGCTGGTTCACTCCTCCGGTGCGCCCAGGTTTGTGTAAAGAGGAACAACTTTCAAGCTCCGAATCGCGGCGAAGATTAGCACCGACTTGCTCTGCATCAGATGCGAACAAAAAGCCCTCTCCCACTGGCGGAGAGGGCCGTCGCAAACAATACGTGTTCTAGTCGTCGTCGTCAGCTTTGGCCGGTGCCGCGCGGTTGAAGTCGCTCGCCGGGCGAACCGTCTTCTCGCCGGGGTAGGGGCGCATAAAACTGGTGGATTCGTACCAGTTCAAATGGTTGACGGTGTCCGAGTCTTCGACGTCTGGCCTGTGATAATTGCCAGCGAAGATCTCAGCCTTCTTCTGCATCCATCCAGCCCTCAGAGCCTTAACCGCAGGGCTCTCTTTCGTCTCGGTGGACTGAGCCTTGTTGGTGGACTGACCGCTCTTGACCGCCTCAGAACACGAGGCCGGCAAGGTCTGGGTTGGAGTCTGGCTAACACCATAGGTCAACGGCACTCCCGCCGCCACGTGGGTCCACGGCAGGAAGTTGTCCGCCGGTGGGTTATCGAGGAAGAGCGTACTCATCGGCGAGGCCACGAGGTCGTTCTGGTTCATGGGCTCAATGCCGAGAATCTGCTCAATTGTGCGAGTCATGTTGACCTGCGTGTAGAAGGTGCTCTCAACGTAGGTCGAACCACCGGTACTTTGGATGACGTAGGGGCTGATGACATAGCCCGGGCTGCGGTGACCGTCGACGTGGTCGACGCCGGTCTGCGCGTCGTCTTCGGTGACGAAGATCGCTGAAGAGGACCAAATCGAGCTGTGGCTGATGGCGTCGACAAAGCGGCCAAGAGCCAGATCGTTGTCGGCCTGCATGGCTACTGCGTTCGGCGGGCCGCCGGTGTGGTCGGAGCTGATCCACATGACCTCCAACTGGGGAACCGTGCCGGCTGCAGCTTGCGCCTGGAACTGCTGATTCCAGATATCGAAGCGGAACTGGTCGGGGATGCCCAAGTCGAATTGTGGGTAGGTCTGGTACGTGTTGTTTATCAGGTTCGGGAGCGGGGAGTGCGAAGCCACCGTGTTCTGGTTGTAGAGCGTGGGCTCGTCTCCAGCCTCGTAACACGTGATGTCATTGTAGAAGTCGATCCACAGCGGCTCACAGTAGTTCGTAGGGGCTCCAGGAGGTGCGACGCAACCGTTGGGGTTATTGAACGTGTTGTACTCGATGTACTCGCCGAAGTTCTCAAACGAGACTTTGTACTTGGCAGCCTGATCCCACAGATGGCCGGCCTTCTGGTAGGCAAGCGCGTCGCCGCCGTTGGAGGGGTAGTCGCGGATCCAATCCGGCGACTGGATGTCGTCGGAGTAAGGAGCCATGGCCTGCGTGATCCAGTTGTGACCGTCCGCCGACTGGCGGCTCGGGTTGTAGTAGTTGTCCAGCAGCGGGAAGCGCTGCACGATTGAGTGCGCATTCGGTGTTACGACGGGGTAAATTGTGTAGGTCGAGCTGTCGCCGAAGGTTGCCAGGGAGGCGTCGCCGTTGCCGGCAGTCACGTCGCCCAGGATCTGATCGTAGGTGCGGTTTTCACGGATGATCAGGAAGACGTGCTTGATCAGCGAAGGCGAGCCGATCTTAGCCGGGATCGCGACTGGCGTAGCGTTCTTGCTGCCGCCGGAGGCAGACTCGATATTTGCCGTGAGATCCCAGTGGTTGTTGTATAGAACCTGCGTCGTCATCGCCGACAGGTTCAAGCTCGCGATAGGAACGATGCTCACGGTGCCGAGGTCCTGGTGGGTGTTAAAGTCGTACACGCCGAATTCTTTGCCGTACGAATTTTCGAAGGAATTCAAAGGAGGCGGTGATACGCCGTAGCCTGTGGTGCCAAGGCCCTTGTCGTTGGCAACGAGCAGCTCACCGTCCGTCGCGTCGAACACGACCGAGCTCGGCGCATAGCCGGTCGGGATCAGGCCCAAAACAACTTGGGTGTTCAGGTCGATTACGGCAACGGCATTGGCGTTGTAGAGAGCTACGTATGCATTGTTTGAATTGTCGACGGCGATCGAGTTTGCACCCACGCTAGTGACGAGTTTGTCGGGCACTGTGACCCCCAGCCCAGCGAAGAAGGAATCCAGCTCAATCGTCGACGTCACCGTGTTTGTGCTCGTGTTGATCACCGAGATAGTGTCGTCATAGGCATTGGCAACCAACAGGTTCGTGCCCCAGAAGGCCATACCCGTCGGGTGCAGACCGACCGTGATGGTCTTGGTGACTTTGGACGTGGAAAGGTCCACGACGGAAATGGTGCCTTTGCTCGTCGCGCCGGTCGGATTGACGGCGACGACCGGAGTGCCGTTCGAGTATCCCTGGAATTCGCTCGCGGTTGGAACCTTTCCTGCCTCGTTGGAGACATAGGCGGTGGTACCGCTCGGCGAGATCACTACGCTGTGCGGGACTTGCCCGACGCGGATCTCCGGACCCTCCACCGGGTTCGCCAAGTTGATGCTCGTCAACGTATCGTTATTGTCCAACACAGCGTAAGCAGTCCCGCCAGTCGGCGAGATCGCGATGCTGGTCGGATAGGAAGAGTAGGTATTATCTGAGACAATCGAGACCGTCTGGCCGCAGGGAATTAAAATGCTGCCTGTGGTTCCTCCCGGGCTGCCTGACGGGGGATTCGGATAGCCGGTATATGGATAGCAAGTAACGTTGGTCAAATAGCCGCCGCCGTTGACGTCCAGCGGCACCTTGACTTGGGCGGAGTTTGAGAGCTCACCCGTCGTCGAATTGACGTTCGCGATCGAAACGTAAGCAGTGCCGCCCCCGTAAGCGCTGTTGTAGCCGTCCTGGCTGAACACCAACTGCGAGCCATTCGGCGTATAGGCAATGCCACCGGCGCCGCCGTCCGAATCGGAGTTGTAGTTGAAGTTCTGAATGACCTGGCCTTGGGTGTAGGTCCCGCCATCGCAGCCAGCAGCGGCGACGCAGATGATCGAGACAGACTGTGGGGCGCCCATCTGAAGGACAGCCGCGGTTCCATTGCCCGTGGGATTGAGTGCGATGGCCTTGGCCCGGGTCGTGATGCCGAGGTAGACCTGGGTGCCGGCGGGGGTGATGATTGTGCCATCACTGACGACCCACGGGTCCCCCAAGGGCGACAAGTAGGTCGGGCCCGTGCTCGCGTTCTGGTTCTCGCCTGGCGTGTAGGTCGGGAACTCTTGGGACTGCCCGAACGCCGAAACGCTTAGAGCCGCTGCCAGCAGGCCGACGAACAAAGGCAGGCGTCTCATCCGAAACTTATTATTGCTACATCTTCTAGACATCATGTGCTCCTCCTCCTGGTTCTACGCCAGGGATTCCATATTCGCTGCCCGGGGCTGACACCAGCGTGACGGCCGGATTACATTTTTGTCATCTTCAGGAGGAGATTGGGGTACCGCTTGTTTCCACTGAAGCGGGCGCCAATCAGAACAAGACCGAATATGCCTGCGGGATGAAGCCTGCAGCGTGTCTGCGCACGGATCAGTTCGTGGATTGTCGGCGATCCGGAAAACGGCTTCGGGGAGATCAATGGCGATTTCGTCGAAGCCGACTTCTGGGGCGTTCGATGGCTCTTACGTCTTACTCATCACGAGGAAGAAACCGTGTAGCAACGGTTCGTGGCGTCTGCCGGAACGCCCCTGCGGCATTGGAGTTTGGAATGTTCATTCTGGGAGGCGCAGTCTACGCGATGTACGTCTTCAAGAAGAGAAAAACTGGAAGATCACATCCTGCATGAATCGGAGAAGAACAAATGACGAACCTCGTCGCAGGACTATTGTTGATATTCACCTTGAACATGTGGGCACAGCGGCCCACGGTGCAGCCGCCCAGTCCCGAACCGGGACTCCAAGTAAGGCAGGCATTCCTCAGAGCGTACAACGCGAACATACTCCAGGAGCTTTGGCGTAAGAAGGTCCTAAACTATGAGGCCAAAAGATCAATCAGGATGGACGACTAGCGGCCGATAAGCCATTTTGGATCGAGTTCCGGCTTGCTCGTCACTCGCACGGAACGGATCGGGGTTACCTCGCAGAACGCCGCGAGAATTCACTGCTTGATACTGTTCTCCGGTCAAAATCACTTTGCGCTTGAGCGATTTCCTCGCGATTCGCAGCTCCGGCCCGCGATAGACTATGGGATGATGTCGGCGCCGCACAAGCCGCTTTCGGCCCTTCTCTCGCAAATTCTGGTCGCCTATAGTGTGGAGCTCGATTGCGAATTCGAGCGCCGCATGCTGCAAACGCAGAGCCGTAGCTCGCGCCTCTCGCTGGTCATTTGGCTTAATGTGCTGCAGTTCTTGGCCGACGGACCAGTTCCGGTTCGAACGCTCGCTTCGCGCGCGCTCACAGCCGAGGCTGGCGCCACAGCCGGGCTTGGTTGCCTCGAACGATGGGGCGTCGTTGCGCTGCAGCCCGGAAAGCGCGCCGGTTTCGGTAGCGGCCGAGGCATCCGCGCCGATTGGCCGGTTCGGCTCACGGCCAGCGGTGAAACTGCCGTCAGAATCTGGCCCGACCTGATCCCGGAAATCGACGCCCGCTGGTCGAAACGCTTCGGCGACGACGCGACGAGGTTGCGCCGCTCGTTAGAAGCAATCGAGCACCAGATCGACCTCGAATTGCCGCAGGGCTTGCCCGTTGCGATTCTGAAGCTGCCGGACTTCGGGCCCCGGAAATCGTCTGCGGAAGACGGCCTGCCGCTGCCGGTGCTCCTTTCCCGAGTTCTGCTCGCGTTCGCGCTCGATTTCGAACAGGAGTCCCAAACGCCGATTTCGCTATGCGCAAACGCGATCCGCGTTCTCAGTGACGAGCCGATCCCTGAAATGGACATTCCCAAACGAACCGGCTGTTCGGAAGAGACTGCAGGTATTGGCTGGCAGCACAAGCCGTACATCATCGTTGAAAGAGACCCTGCGCGCGGCCGCGGCAAGTTCGTGCGCTTGTCCGAAGCGGGCATCAAGGCGCAGCAAGAGTATTACAGTCGCACCCGCGGTATTGAGGAAACCTGGAAGAAGCGCTTTCACACCGCAACGAAAGAAATTCGGGAATCGCTGACGACTCTGCTGAAAAGAGGCGAACTGTCTGACGGCCTGAAACCGCCTCCCGGAACGACCCGCGCCGGTGCCCAGACACCGGCCCTAGGCCGCATCGACATTGGACCTGCCGCACGCCAGCGCAGGCGGGATTTGGTAATTCAGACGGAAGCATTCGTGCGCGATCCGGCTGGCACTCTGCCGCATTATCCGCTCTGGGACATGAACCGCGGCTTCGGTCCGTAGCACGCGTTGCTCTCCTTGGACAGCCAGCACGAGCGCTTCCGACACGTAGGTCGCACGGTTTCGGGTGAATTGTCGGCCATTCGGAAGTTGAAAAACCTCTATTTCGAATTCTGTGTGCGAACTGTGTGCCAGATGCAAGTTACATTACCGGTCAGTCGATCTCGGTTGACGGCGGCTACGTAATGCGCTGAAGATCACCAGCGGCTTGCAGCCGCATAGCTTGTAGTCGCAAAGAAGGAGAAGCAAATGGAAAAGCGCCAGCTAGGTCGGACTGGCCTTGAAGTTTCAGCCCTTGGTCTGGGCTGCATGCGGGCCAGCGCCGGGCACGGTCCCGTCGCCGGAACTAAGCAGGAGATGATCGCGCTATTGCGCAGTGCTGTGGACCGCGGAATCACTTTCTTCGACACAGCGCAGGTGTACGGTCCGTTCGTCAATGAGGAACTTGTGGGCGAGGCGCTGGCTCCGATGCGGGATCAGGTTGTGATCGCGACCAAGTTTGGATTTCAATTCGACACATCAGGCGATCCGCACCCAAGCGGTTTGAACAGCCGGCCGGAATACATCAGGCAGACAGTGGAAGCCTCTCTGAAGCGGCTTCGTGTCGAGAAAATCGACCTGCTTTATCAACATCGCGTTGACCCTGCCGTACCGATCGAAGACGTGGCAGGAGCGGTGAAGGATCTGATCCAGCAGGGAAAGGTCAGCCACTTCGGTCTTTCCGAAGCAGGTACTCAGACGATTCGCCGCGCCCATGCTGTCCAACCGGTAACGGCGCTTCAAAGCGAATATTCATTGTGGTGGAGACAGCCAGAAGAAGAGATATTTCCCATGCTTGAGGAACTCGGGATCGGCCTGGTGTCTTTCAGCCCGCTGGGCAAAGGATACCTGGCAGGTTCGGTGACAGAACAGACACAGTTCAATAAGGAAGACAATCGCGGCACGTTCCCTCGCTTCAGCGTCGAGGCCCGTAAGGCAAATCGGGCTTTGGTCGATGCAATCCAATCGTTCGCAGCGAAAAAGCAGGCGACCGCCGCTCAGATTGCTCTTGCATGGGTTCTTGCACAAAAACCCTGGATTGTCCCGATCCCCGGCACGACGAAGCTGGAGCGTCTCGACGAAAACATCGGCGCAACAAGTTTGAAACTCACGCCGGAAGAGATTCGTGAGCTTGACGGCATCCTGAAGAATAATCCCGTCGTCGGCGACCGATACCCGGCGGAAGTCGAGCGCATGACGAATCGGTAGCATGTAGAGGAGCGCGAAATGAAAATCGCTAGGGTTGGTTCACAAGCGTCCACAAAAGGGCCAGCCGATTGGTTCACCAGTCCGGCCCCTATCCATATGGAGTCTTTGGCGCATGGCAACGCGGCCGCTCGATGCAGGATGAGAAGCAGGCGAGCACGCCGACTTACACCGGTGGCTCCGATCATCCGACTGGGCGAATCTGAAACGCGATGCAACGGCAAGCCAGTTACGGCAGAGGTCAGGTATTGGCGCCCTTACCGAGTTCACATCTCACATAAGTCCCGATATGTCGGCAAGGCAACCGGAACCCAGTTGCGAGTGATTTGCCCAAGAATGAGCGTCCGTGAAGGGCGTTTACGAGGACCTATTTTTACCCTCTCAGTGCAAGCCGCTCGTAATCAGTCAGTAAGGGGAAAGCTGGGCGAAGGCTCATGAGGCTGACTATGGACGATCAAAGCTGCGCAGAAGAAAATCACGAGCGCTCGCAAGCACCCGGGCTCGCGCCTGGGCAGGAAGGATGCGGCTGAGGGCCGTTGCTCCGATCATGGTTGAAAAGATGGCAAAGAAGGCCCGCTCTTTGTCCGCGGCGCACCGGCCAGGCATAAACGGCAGCATGCGGTCTCTGTACTTCACAAGTTCCCCGACAATCTGAGCCTTCATCGCCGGATCCGCCCGCGCTAATTCGGGCGCGAGGGCTGGCAGCGGACAGCCGCGTGCGGGATAGTCGCACATTTCCGGGCGCAAATAGGTTTTCACAATGGCCTTCCACTCCTGGCCTGGCCGCGCCTGTTCGGCCGCGCGAGCGAGGATACTGGCGATCTCCGCGAAGCCGTCGCGCAACGACTCCACCAGCAAATCGTCCTTGCTCCCGAAATGCTTGTAAAAGCCGCCGTGGGTCAGACCAGAGTCCCGCATCACGGTTGAAACGGCCGCACCATGCAATCCCTCGGCGCGAACGCGCCGGGAGGCCTCCTTCACAATTTGCCGATGGATTTCCGCTTTATGTTCAGACCGGTAACGCATGACTGATTATAGGATGCCGGTAGTCATCCCACGGCTCAATCCACTTTTTCCAGCGGACCGTAAAAATCCGAATCCATAGGATGATACATATCATCCTATGATCTGAAAGGAGAACTTCGATGTCTCATTCAATGATTCCGTTAGATCTCGCCGGCTCGATCGTCACAATGGCTGTCATCGCGGTTGATCTGGTTGCGGTGACGCAGGCCCTTTCCGGCTCGTTCGCCCGCCGCCTCGTGATTGCGGCCGTTGGTGGGGGATGGGTAGGCTTGGCGATGTTCCTCGGCGCATCCGGCTGGCTGGCGTTCTCACCAAACCTTCCCGCGCCGCTCATCGGCGTTCTGTTCACCGTGCCGCTGCTGACGGCCGGCGTGCTGGCGTTGACCAGCGAAAAGGTACGCGCCTCCCTCCTCGGAATTCCGCCGCAACTGCTCGTCGGCTTGAATGCGATGCGCATCCTCGGTGTCCTCTTTCTGCTGGACTTCATCGCAGGAAGCCTGAGTGGACCATTCCCATTCTTTGCAGGTTTGGGCGATATGATCACTGGCGCGCTGGCCATTCCGCTTGCGCTAAGCATTGCCCGTTCTAAAGAGCCCTCGGTGCGCACGATTGCGGCATGGAACGCTTTTGGAACGCTTGACCTCGTTGTGGCCGTTGGGCTGGGCATTACTTCGGCGGCGGGCAGCCCGCTGCAACTGATCCACGCCGGTGTGGGGTCGCAGGCGATGCAGTACCTGCCGCTGTCCCTGGTGCCCACGGTACTTGTGCCCTTCTACTTGCTAACACACGCGATCGTCGCCGCGCAGCTGCGAGTGCGTTCCAGAGCTGTTCATACGACGCTCACTGCGAGTTCAGCGTAGTAGGTAGCTGGTCTCACCTCTCTCGCTCCTGAGGCGGCGCCACACCGCCGAACGAGCCAGGTCAATAGGCTAGAGAAAGAGAAGGTATCGCAACGCGAGATCAGTTGCGGCCAAATCGCAATTTCACTCAGCCGCAGAGTCGGGATGGCATCATCCTTCCGGCCGCACAGACTGCGCTCGGATTGGAGGTCCCGTGGGGGGTATCGATCCTAACCCGGCCACATCTCCGAGAAGCCAACTTATGGCCCCCCTGGTTGTGCGTAGCTCAACTTCCGAGTAGCCCGTGACTCGGGCAAGGCCTGTCGAGCGTTGATCTTGCCCTGCAAGCAGTAGGACCTACCCCACTATCGGTGCGATAATTTCGGTAACGAATCCTCCTGCAACATATGAAGCGCCACGTCCTCATGTACGGGTTGATTGGTGGAATCTTGATTGCACTGCTCCAGTGGACCGAGTATCAGTTCCTGGTCGTCGAACATTCCATCGAAATCTACGGCGGGCTGATCGCGGCGACCTTTGCCGTTCTTGGCATCTGGCTTGGCCTCAAGCTGACAGCAAAACGCCAGACAATTGTTGTGAGGGAGGTCCCCGTCCCTGTCGAGGGACCGTTTATCCCTGACGAAAGAAAACGTGAGAACCTCCATATCACTCGCCGTGAGCTTGAGATCCTTGAACTGATCGCCCAGGGCCTGAGCAACCGCGAAATCGCCGAGAAGCTTTTTGTGAGCGAGAGCACGGTGAAGACCCATTCCAGCCGTGTTTTCGACAAACTCGGGGCAAGACGAAGAACACAAGCGGTGCAACTCGGCAAGGAATTCGGCCTTCTCCCCTGATTTACTCGTGCGCTTACTCGTCCAACAAGCACGGTTTGCGCCAATCATCATTCCCCCAAACGAATGATTTTTTCTCTCCGCCGCCAAAATCAGCCAAAAGGATGACGACACCGACCCCGCCTCATGCGGTATGTTGAACCGCTCAATACGAGCGAACATGAAGTTTATGAAAACATGAACTTTTTGAAAAAAGGAGCGAACATGAAGTCTCTGAATTCGATGAGGGTCTTTGTCGTGGGTACTCTGTCGATCGGCTTGTTTTCAAGCACTGCGCTCATTCCCGCAACCGCCGCCGCCCCGGAATATGAACTCCCCAGGGTCTACGACGCCTCCATGCCACGTGACCAGCAGATCACACTCGCGGAAAGCGCCGCCCCGGCCGAGGTGTCCAGTAAGGCCACAGTTTATGTTCTCGGCCCCAAAGGCTACGAAAAAGCGCGCGAAGGCACCAACGGCTTCAGCTGTTTCGTTGCCCGGCATTTCGTAAAGCCCGCAGAAACAACCATTGAGCCGCAGTGCTTCGACGCCGAAGGCAGCCGCACTCTCTTGCTTGTCTACATGCACGGTGAAGAGCTGCGCACAAACGGCAAGTCCGAGGCCGAAATCAAGGCAGACGTCGCCAACGGATATAAGGAAGGCCGTTACCAGTATCCCAGCAAACCGGGATTCCTCTACATGATGTCCAGCCAGAACCGCTTGAGCGCCATCCCTGAGCACGGCACTGGCATTTTCCCTCCGCACTTGATGTTTTATGCGCCGAACATGACAACGAAAGACATCGGGTTCGACGCCCAATCGGGGCTCGACAAGCTCGATTATCTTGGGATGACTCACCCCGGAGCAGGCGATAACCTTATCGTAGTTATCCCAGTCGCATCCAAGTCGCCAGCTGACGTGGCTGGTCGCTGAGCCCGTATGAGCATGGGGCCGGCATCATACATTGAAAGGTCAAGATCGGATAAAAGACATTACTAGGATATGAGAAAGATCGTCGTCACCTTCGGGCTGATTTCCGGCGCTATCTCCTCGCTGATGATGATAGCGCTGGTGACCTTCGGCGGCAGGATTGGCTTCGACCGCGGCGCGATCATCGGCAACACCTCCATCGTGCTCTCGTTCTTGATGGTGTTTTTCGGCATCCGAACCTACCGGGACGACATCGGCGATGGTCAGATTACCTTTTCAAAAGCCTTTGCCGTCGGCCTTTCCATTACTCTGATATCCTGCATCATCTATGTCGTAACCTGGGAAGTGATCTACTACAACTTCCTGCCTGGTTTCTGGGACGCATATGGCGCTCATTTGGTTCAGAAGCTCACCGCCTCGGGCGCGAGCCCGGCAGCCGTCCAGGCAAAACTGCAGCAGGTCAGAAAATACAAAGAGCTGTACAAAAACCCATTCTTCAACGCAGCGCTCACGTTCATTCATCCCTTCCCGATTGGGCTGCTGATCACGCTGTTCTCCGCGTTGGTCCTGAGGCGAAAGCCGCAACCGCAACCCGAGCAATCACCCTTGCCGGAATCCTGAAGCTGTTCCGGCGGCTTCGCGTAAGCCGCAACTTGTCCCGACACACTTAGTTCCCAGCAAGTCCGTTTGTGGTTAGTCTCCGGATTGCCGGCAACTCTCGATCGAAACGTGAGTTCGGACTGGCTGCCGCTCCTATGGCATGATTAGGTCCACTGTTCGCTGTTACCCGGAAAACAGAATAACCAGAACGTGGACTCACTCGATATCGTCAGGTCGCATCGCGACTGCGGCTTCGACCGGACGCGCTTGGACCAAACAGCAGGACGAAAGCGAGAAGAACCGGAACCCTGGATCGTGTCATTCAATCCCCCGAACCTTTGATAGCAGATCGCGGATGGCCACTTGTCAACGCCCTGTAGATAGTTGTGGATGATCGAGCGATCACTGTGGCTTCCAAGTCAGGTCCACACGCACCGGAATGTCGTTCTTCACTGGCATGGTCAGCAAGGATGGGGGGTCGATCTTGAAATCGGCCAGCGTAGCCGGAATGGTACCGGTGATGCGAATCTGGTTTCCATTCTTCGAGAGTTCAAAAGGCACCCGCGTGAAATGCGCGGTCTGACCGGCGAACTGAATCTCGAGGTCAGCCTGGATGGAAGTCGAATCCGCAGCAGATTCGGGCAGGCGGGTGCGGACAGTCACCATGGGAAACTCAGCGCCGCGCGTAACTTGAATCATGTGGAGATCGCGATTGCTGTCGCCGGAGTCGAACGACTTGACTGGGGCGGCTATGAGAAAGTCGCACTGCCCGGCGTGGCAAATGCCCTTGCCGCGCACTTCATGGCTCACCCCCTCGGTTTGGTGCAGCGGATGGGAAACGTGATAGGTGAGAGTTCCCTGCTGAAGGACCCATTGGCTATCGGCCGCCAGGGCCAGAGATGAAAGGGCAAGGACTGCAAGAAAGGAGAATTTGCCTAAGGTCATAAAATCACTGCTTCAGATCAGAATTTAACGGAAACAGCCAGAAGAGCCGCGCCATAAGCTCCGGCAGTCACAATAGCGACGGGGGCGTGTGCGGAGGCGATGCCGTGAACTTTTTCACCGTTGGTTTTTTGATCGAAGGCGATGGCGCCCAGGATGGGCGTCAAAATCATGCCCGGCCCGTGTATCCAGGCGAGGGCTTTGTGCACGCGAATTGGTCCTCGGGTCTGAGTTCCTGGAATTCTGGGTGCACGGATGGCATAGTAGGCCGTGATCCCGTACAAATCACCGGTCAATGCGCCCAGAGCAACGTGAAAATCCCGGGAAGCCGAGTCTGTGCTTTTTCCGCCCGCTCCTGTTCCGGCGATGACGGTAGCCAGCAGCGGCACGGCTGTGATGAGGCCCATGCGCTGGTGAATCTTCAGCATGTGGGTCCGCTTATCGAGCAGCGCCTGCCGTTTCGCGTCGCTCTGGGTTTGTGACGCCGAAAAGCCAAGATCGGATAAAGAAGGCTCGGTTTTGCTGCTGGAGGGAGCATTAGAAAGCTCATGCTGAGACCCGGTTTGCTGATTTTGCGAGCCGGATTGCGGGTTGCTCTGCGTCGCAGCTGGAGGTTGGGTCTGAGCCGCAGGCGGCTTTTGGGCCTCTTGGGATATTGATGTTTCCCGGGTTTGCGCTCTACAGAAAAACGGCACCGCGAGAGACAGAATCGACAGGGCGATAAATCTGAGCGTCACTTTCGCCGAACCTTCCGCATGGGGTTGAATTGATCTCTACCGCTGAAACGTGAACCGTAAGATGCCTCACACTACAGAACAGATGTCCGTTTTGCAAATCGCTGACCGGATCGAAGGCCTACTCAATCGGCTCCACAGCCACGGCGACCTCGGCCGTGGCGCGAGCGGGCCACTGCACAATGACAATCGCGGCGAGAACGAAAACGATACCGAGCGCCTGAATCGTGCGCAGTCCTTCCCCGAGAAGCAGCGCAGCCAGGACGATGGAGAAGACCGGCTCCAGACAACTGGCGATGATGGCGCGCGATGGCTCCAGATATTGCAGGCCGAGGAAGTATAACGAGAACGCTCCCAGCACGGAGATCATCGAGAAGATGAACAGGAAGAGCCATTGCGACCCGTTGTACCGGGCATGCAGAACCTTCCACGGTGGATTGACGACCAGCCAGAATGCGGCCGCGGCGGCAAGGGTCCAGACCAGCACACGCCAGCGATCGTAGCGGGCGAGAATGTTGTGCCCGGCCACGTTATAAAACGCGAAGGAGAACGAAGCCAGTACAGCGGCGATGATGCCGTAGAGATCGAGACGGAGGCCCGCGCCGGGGCGAACTCGGAGAATATCAATGACCAGCGCGATGCCGGTCAGTGCCAGAGCTACGGCGGCAACTTTCTGTGCCGTCACCTTCTGTTGGCCGCGAGCCACGACGTACATCAAGACCCATACCGGCGCGGTGTACTGAACGATGATCGCGACGGCAACGTTGATGCGCTGAATGGCCACGTAGTAGAAATAGTTCGAGACGGCTACGCCGAGGGTCCCCAGCAGAAAACAGTAGAATAAATCGCGCGGGGACAGCTTGATCCGCTGCCAGCCCTGCCCGAGAGCGAGCACCGGAAACAGAACCAGTAATGAAAAGGTGGCGCGCGTTTGCGAGAGGATCAGCGGATCGATGGGGTGTGTTGCCGAGCCTAAAGAAAGCTTTCCCGTGAAGACCGCACGGCCCATCGCGGCAGAAACTCCCCAAAGAAAAGCCGCCGAGGCAATGAACAAATAGCCACGCAAGGGGTGCGACCGCGGTTTTTCATCCTCTTTCATGTGTGGGGCCGCGGGCTTCAAGATTGCATTCGATCATCAGGCAGGCGGGAGCCGGGGTCAACGCGGCGGGACGGATGGTGCACTACCGAACGGACGAATGCGACCGTCCCTCCACGAATCTATGTGAGCTTGTTCTCCCGCTTGTACTCGTCAAACTTCTCCAGAAAGCGATCGATATCCCTCTTCTGCAGGTAATACGGGGTCGAGAGCCGCAGTTTGCTCGGCTCGCCGCCGCGGATGCGAATCTTGTACCTCTTCCACATCCAGTTCTCGAGGTCCATGCGCTTGACCGGCGGAACGTTCACGGTCACGATCGCGCAGCGCAATGCGGGATCAGGCGAGGTCCACGACTCCGCGCCGCGCTTCTTCATTTCATCGAGAATGTAATCCGCCGAGGCACGATGGCGTTTCTCGATCCGATCCATCCCGATGTCGTTCGCGAGTTTGATCGAGGCTCGCAATCCCCACAGGGACGGAACGTTCGAGCTGCCAATGCGCTGGAAGCGCTCGGCGCGAAGCTGGGGCTCGTCCCACCCCTCGGTGACAATCGTGTTCCACACGCGGTCGATGACATCATCGCGCACGTAGAGAAAGCCGGAGCCTTTCGGCGCCATCAGCCATTTGTGCGGGCTGGCCGAATACATATCGCAACCAATCTCGCGGATGCTCAGGCGCATCATTCCCGGAACGTGGGCACCATCCACGGCCGAAAGAATGCCTTTCGAGCGCGCCAACGCGCAGATTTCCTTTGCCGGCAGAACCACGCCGGAAACTGTGGTGATATGGCTGAAGAAAATCACGCGAGTGCGCGGCGTGATCGCGTCATTAAAAAGATTGAGTACCTGCGCCGGATCCTTCACCGGCCGCGGCAGCGTGATTTGTTTCACCACAATGCCGTAGCGTTTAGCCTTCACGTTCCAGGGATGGATGCCGCCGGGATGCTCCTGATCGGTCGTCAGCACTTCGTCGCCGGGCTTCAGGTCGAGGCCGTTGGCGATGTAGCTGTTGCCTTCCGTGGCGTTGCGCAGCAGGGCGATCTCATCGCGATGGCAGCCGACAAACTCGGCCAGCGGATCGCGAAACTCGTCCCACGCCGCATATCCCCAGATGGGGTAATCCTCGGGATCCTGCTGATCCATTTTTTCTGTTGTCGTATAGCCTTCAAAAACCGCGCGGAGCACGGGTGCAGGGCTGGAGCCGACGGTGCCATTGTTCAAGTAAATCTCGTCTTCAGGAATCAGGAACTGTTTTCGCAGCGCCGCCCAGTAGTCATCTTCATTCTTGTCGAGCAGCCCGTGATCCGGCAGCGGAGGAATGTTCTGCAACTGAGCCAGCAAAGGCTCGTGGAAAGCGAACGATGCTGTCAGACCCGCAGCAGCAGTTAGAAAATGACGGCGATTGATCATAAGCTTTACCCTGTGCTCCTCTGTGCCCTCAGTGTTTTATTTCCAGACCGCACACGGCTCCCCTTACTGCGCCTCAGTCTTCTCAATAAAATTCCCCTCGTCGCTCTTCATCTTCTTCAAGCTTTCCGTGGCGAGGTAGACCATGTGACCCGACTCATACGTAGCCACCGAAATATTGTCCCGATATTTCGATGTGAGGTTCAGATGGTCGATGGTGTAGTTCGCGGCATAATAAGGAGTCGCCAAATCGTAATAACCCTCCATCACCAAAACTTTCAGGTAGGGATTTTTCACAATCGCCTGGCGCAGCGCTGTAGCCGTGTCCGGAAAGCCGCGAATCGCCGATCCCCAATCCCAGGTGCCGAAACTCGAGTTCGGCGCCGAAACCTCATAGGGCATGTCGATTTTGTAGCCCAGCTCGGTGCGGACATAGTTATTAAAAACCGACGTGAACGGAGGCCGCGTCGCCGATCCAGTGGGATCGTAGAACGGCGTATCCATCAATCCGTCCGGATCGGGACCGGTGTAGCGCGCGTCCAGGCGGCCGACGCGCACCTTTTGATCGATCAGCAAGTAGTGAGTAAATTTGCGGACGTCGATGCGCAGGTCGGCTTCATCGATGATCTCCTTCGACAAGCCGGTATAACGAGACAGTTGATCGATGATCTTCTGCCGTTCCACCGGAGTAAGCGAATCGCCCTTGGCCAGCGCCTGCGTATACGCGCCCGAGGCAAACTCTTCCGATTCCTGCCGCGCTTTGTTCATGTCCTGCGCCAGGTCGGGCGCCAGCTTGTGATGATAGCCCGCGATCATGGTGAACGAAGGCAGCAGATAAATGTAAGGCTCGTCGTTCGTCTTGGTGTCTTCGAGCGTTTCAAAGTTCAAGACCATGGAAAGCAGCGTGATGCCGTTGAAGGAGATTCCGCGGTCGGCGAGATAGCCCGCAATGCCAGCGGCGCGCGTCGTCCCGTAGCTTTCGCCGAGCAGATACAGAGGCGAACTCCAGCGCTCGTAGCGACTGATATACAGCCGGATGAATTCGCTGAAGGATTCGATATCCCCCTTGACGCCCCAGAATTTCTTGAAGAGTTCCTGATCGGCGGCGCGGCTGAAACCGGTACCAATGGCATCCACCAGAACCAGGTCGCTTCGGTCCAGAAGCGTGTAGGGATTGTCTTCGATGCGATAGGGAGCCGGCGGCATGAATCCATCCGGCTTGAGCACAACTTTGCGCGGCCCGAGTGCACCCATGTGTAGCCAGATCGAAGCCGACCCCGGGCCGCCGTTAAAGGCAAAAGTCAGCGGACGCTTGGCGGCATCCTGACCGTCCAGCGTGTAGGCGACGAAAAACATTTCGGCTTCGATTTTTCCGTCCGGACGCTTAATCGGCAGCCGACCCACCGTCGCGGTGTATCTCAGCGGCTTGCCGTTCAGAGTCATCTCGTGATGCGTGACGACGGGCGCGACTTCACTGACATCGAAATGCTCTTCCTTGCCTTTGTCTTTGTCGTCGGCCGTTGCTGGTTTTTGTTCTTCCTCGGGAGCCGCTTCGGCAGGCTTCGCGGGTGCTTCTTGAGTTTTCTTGGCAGCTTTGGGTTTCGCCTGTTCAGGCGGGGAAGGCTGAGTTTGAGACGATTGCGCAGGCTCGGCATACATCGCCACGCTCAGCACTCCGATCGCGGACAGTCCCAACACAAAAGAAAAAGAGCGCATTTCTGTCTCCTCGGTACGGAAGGTGAAAAGTTGTCGCCCTGAAGGTTACCGCACTCGGCCCAGCTTATCCATGGGCCAATATCCGAAAACGGCTTTGCCGTAAATGTAGGATTGATTGACAGGTCCGAAATCGCGGCTGTCATTCGACATGGAGCGGTGATCGCCCAGAACCAGGTAGCAGTGCGGCGGCACGACGGTCTCAGGATACGAGCGGGTGTCCGCATAGGCGGGCGGGACGTAGTCCTCGTCGAGCGGCTCGCCGTTCACGTACACCTGCCCGCTATCGATGCGGATGCGGTCCCCCTCCACTCCAATGACCCGCTTGATGTAGCTTTTTGAAGGATCGCGCGGATAGCGGAAGACGACGATATCCCCGCGCGAAATCGGCTCCAGCCGATAGACGAACTTGTTGACGAAAATCCGCTCCTGGTCTTCGAGCGAGGGCATCATGCTGGTGCCTTCGACCTTCACCGGCTGGTAGATGAAAACAATGATGAAGGCGGAGATAGCCAGCGAGACGATCAGGTCCCTCAGCCAAACGCCCAGAATCGGGCGCAGACGCGACACCGGGTCCGTGGCGCTCCCCGCCGTGCTTTCTGCCGGATGTGCCCCCAAAGGCAATTTAAGTTCTGAACCCGGTCCTTCTGGCATGCTGTTTTCCTATTGTATACGGATCGTCAGGCGAGAGCATTGTCCGCTAACGGCAATCACAAGGTAGTGCTGGCGTCTCGCGGGCTGTCGCGGCGCATCTTGCCGCCGCTCCCGCCGGGACGGCGGCGCTGGTCGCCAAAGCAGGTTAAAATAACAAGGATTAAGGAGACTGCCATGTTGGCAACCCGATTCCTTCATTCCAAGTTCTGCCATCGCGCCCTGACGCTTGCCATGCTCTTATCCGTTACCCTGACCATGACCTCGCTTTGGGCATCGCCGCAGGACGACGAAGGCTCGGGCATCCCGGCTTATAATGCCGGGCCTCCGCCAAAAGGAACGAAACTGCCAGCCATTTTGACGCCGGACCAACTCTGGGGCGCGGATGCTCAATATCGCTACCAGACCCATGCCTATGAGCTGGCTGCGAAAATTCCCGTCGTGCTCCACCAGCAGCCTTGTTACTGCTATTGCGACCGGATCGGCCACAACAGCCTGCACAGTTGCTTCGAGGGCACCCATGGCGCCCGCTGCGCCACCTGCCTGAAGGAACTTTATTACTCCTACCAGCAGCATAAGGCGGGCAAAACTGCCACCCAGATTCGCGCTGGCATTATCAAGGGCGATTGGAAAGCGATCAACCTGGAAGAAGCCGCGACGATGAATTGACGCGCCGAATCACATGTTCCGAACCCGGGAGTGCGGTTGGCCTGTCGCCTTTTTGCAAGGCTCACTACCCTGCACAACAAGGTACATGCCGCGTCCACGCACGTTGCTCAATGCCCGCTCTTTAGGCGATACTTAAGCATCGAGATCAATCGAGGAGTCTCAAAATTACACCGAGCACAGGAAAAATTCTCCACATGGCTCAGAAGGCTACGCCCAAAAAAGCATCGATCGCAGACGATCCGGGCTTTACGCAAGCCCTGCAGAACTACGAAGCCGGATTACGCGCCTTGCAGGAACACAAGTTCGACAAGGCAAAGCCGCTGTTCCAGAAGGTTCTTTCGGGCGGCAACAAGGAATTGTGCGACCGCGCAGCCGTGCACCTCAACACTTGCAACCAGCACCTGGAGCGCACGACGGCGACGCAGTTCAAGACGATCGAAGAGCATTTCGACTACACCGTATCGCTCATGAACATCGGCGACTACATCACTGCGCGCGAACACATCGAAAAGCTGGTGAAGCAGTCGCCGAAAACCGATTTCATCATTTACGGCCTGGCCGCGCTCGATTGTCTTACGGGCCACGTCGAAGACTCGCTGAAAAACCTCGACGAAGCCCTGCGCCTGAACGGGGCACTTCGCTACCAGGCTCGCAATGATTCGGATTTTCACAATCTGGCCGAGGATCCCCGCTTTACCGAGCTGCTGTATCCGGATCCGGCCGCGGAGATGAGTGGCCCGGAAACCTCCTTCCGGGACGATGAGTCTTATTGATCCGGTCTTGAGCCAGTCGGGCGGTCGAGATTCACTCCATGGAAACCAAGATTGCGGATCTCGTATCCCTCGAAAAGGCCACGCGCGAGCGTGGCCTGCGCGTGGTCGCAATCGGCGGCGGCACCGGACTTTCCACTCTTCTTAAAGGCCTTAAGCGCTTCGCGCTTACTCCGTCCGAGATGCTCGCGGCTCGACCCGAAACTCCCGTCATTCAAGATCTTTGCGCAGTCGTCACCGTCAGTGATGACGGGGGCTCCAGCGGACGCTTGCGCAAGGAGCTCAACATGCTTCCGCCGGGTGACATTCGCAACTGCATCGTCGCCTTAAGCGAAGATGAGGCTCTGCTCTCGCAGTTATTCCGCCATCGCTTCGAGAAAGGCTCGGGCCTCGAAGGCCACAGCTTCGGCAATCTGTTTCTGGCCGCGCTCACTTCCATCACGCAGGATTTTTCTGAAGCGGTACGCTTGTCTTCAGAAATTCTGCTGACGCGCGGGCACATCCATCCCGCCACGACGTCGAACGTCGAACTCGAAGCCCTGATGGAAGATGGCACGCGCGTGCGCGGCGAAACAAAGATCACCGCCAGCAAAGGCCGCATCAAAGAACTCTCCCTCGTTCCGCCGAATGTCGGACCCTTGCCGCAAACTCTCGACGCCATTGCCCGCGCCGATATCATCAGCATCGGCCCCGGCTCCCTATTTACCAGCCTCATTCCCAATCTGCTCGTGGGTGGCATTGCCGAGGCCATCGTCAATTCGAATGCCATCAAGGTCTACATCTGCAACCTGATGACGCAGGCCAACGAAAGCCTGGGTCTCAGCGCCGCCGATCATATTCGCGCACTCAATCGCCACGCGCATCAACAGCTGTTCGACTACGCCCTGATCAACCGCACCCCCGTTTCCGACGGACTGAAAGCCAAGTATGCTCTCGAAGGCGCATGCCAGATTGTTGCCGATCTCGATGCGATTAAAGCTCTCGGCGTGGTTCCGGTTCTCGGCGATTATCTGGAAGAAGCGGGCGTGGCGCGTCATAACACCTCCCGCGTCGCTACGGACCTGGTGCAACTGGCGGTAAAGAAAAATCACGGAGCACATCAGCTTTGAAAGGCAACGGTTTTCGAAAGGGCGCGGCTTAACCGCTGTGCGATTCCGCTGACCCCAACCGCAGCAAACTTCCCGCTTCCCCGCCGCATTGCCGATGACTAAAATGCACAGTATGAAAAAGTTTCGAGAGCTTTTCCATTGCAAGGCGATGATCGGATGCGCGCTGCTCGCCTTCGCGCTCTCCTGCACGGCCCTCGCGCAGCGGAGCGCCACCGAGGAGGGGCCCACCGCCGCGCTGAATTTTCTCATCGTCAAAGACGACAACGGCAAGCCCGTGCGCAACGCCTCGGTGATCATGCATGAGGTGAACGCCAAGGGGAAGCAGGGCCGCGGCGACCTCGAACTCAAAACCGATGCCGATGGCAAGGCGAACTATGACGAAGTTCCCTACGGAACGCTGCGCGTGCAGGTCCTGGCTTCCGGCTTCCAGACCTTTGGCGAAGATTACGAAGTGAATCGCCCAAAGATAGATGTAACGATCAAGCTGAAACGCCCGCAAACCCAGTATTCGATTTACGACAAGAAGCCGCAGTAGTTGCCGCGCGAGCCGGAAAGCCAAGATCAACTTATCGCAAGAATATTTTAAATAGAAGAATTAAAACGAACCAGGTCACGACCATGTCCTATCTTCTAAAAACCGAGCCTTCCGTTTATTCCTTCGCCGACCTCCAACGTGAGCAGACCACGATCTGGGACGGCGTAACCAATCCCGTCGCGGTCAAGAACCTTCGCGGCATGAAGCCGGGAGAACAGTTAGTGATTTATCACACCGGAGACGAGAAAACAGCCGTGGGCAGCGCCACCGTGGTGTCAGTAGACGCGGCCGACCCCAAGAACCCACAGGTGAAAATAAAAGTCGGCAAACCCGCGGCCAAGCCGCACACTTTGGCCGAAATCAAAGCCAACAAGCTCTTCGCCGACTCGCCGCTGGTGCGGCAAGGAAGACTAAGCGTCGTTCCGTTAACCGACGCCCAGTTCAAATTCCTGATGGGCGCCTGACTTCCCGGCACCGCTTCAGTTCGCTTTCGCGTCCCGCCGGATCAGCGCGTGATCCACAAAAAATCCTATTCCCACGGCCAGCGGAATCACGCCAAAGGTCGCGGCAATCGTCGCATCCGGCTCGAAGCGGCCAATCAGCACGAAGGTCAGAATGTATCCCAGCGCTCCCGCGGTCAGCAGGATTCCCGCCCGTCGCGAGCGCGCCGCCTCCGAAAGCTCCGGCTGCATCGGCACATTCACCCCGCGCGCAATCGCCGCCAGACGCTCTTCGCTGCGCAGTTGCCGTACGCGAAAAAATGTGTACATCGCAGCCATCGGGATTCCCAGAGTCATCACCACTGCCGCCAATCCCACCACGCCACTATCCATAAGCTCCTCCCGCTCGCGGCAAGATTCCGCGCCGCCGCTTGTAGATACGGACTCGCGCGGGAAAAGTTCCCGTCCTGGTTGAGACGGCTGGCCATAGCCAGCTCTGAGCGTAGTCGAAGGGTCTCGCTTCTTTTGCGAGACATGGGAGCAGGCTACTCGCACTTGGGCCACCGTCCCACGCGCAAGGCTGAAATCTTTTTAGCCCGTATATACTTCAACAGTGTCTCTTGCCAAGCAATTGCTGCTCACCGATGTCCGGCGCTCCGCCTGGGCCGACCAGAACTTGCTTGAAGGCTGTTCTGCTCTCACGCCGGAGGAACTGGAGCGCGATTTCCGCATCTCGCACGCCAGCATTCTCGCTACTCTGCGCCATATCTACGATGGCGAAAGAGTCTGGCTCGACTGTTTGCGGACGACTGCCGACTTAGGAACATGGCGGCTGCCGCAAGGTCCGGCGCCGGAACTCTCGCTCGATGCTTTGCGGCAGAAATGGCCCGAAATCTGGGATGGTTTTCGGACCTGGCTCGAAGGCCTAACGGAGACCCGTTTGGCGGTTGAATTGAACTTACAGCTTCCCGGCGGGGCTGAGCGGCGCTACCCGCGCTGGAAGATTCTGCGTCATGTGCTGGAACATTCCACGATGCATCGCGGCCAAGTCATGGGGATGATTCGCATGCTCGGCCACCAGCCCCCGTCCACCAGCCCGATGGATTACTACCTTGCCAGCGAGCCGCCTGTGACCGCTTGAGTCGCTGCGCGACCAAAAGGAGAGTGGGGCGCCCCATGTCTCGCTTCTTTTGCGAGACATGGGAGCCTCCGCAAGCTCTACCCTTACCTCCCCGGACAAACCACGCACCGCTGCGTCATCTCCGCGCACCGGCACCGCACCGGGATATCTCCCTTGCCCCGCGCCCGCGCCGAGCAAGTCAGCAAACACCAGGTCTCCCGGTAAATCTCAAAATCGCTCTGCGTCTTCGGACCATAATTAAAGTGCACCGTCACCCGCGGCACAAACGCATCCGCCGGCACCACATACCACAAATTCCTCGGGATCACATACGCCGCCAGAAAATCAATATCCTCCAGCGTATAAATCTCCCCACTCCCCGCCGCCCGCACACTGCACCGCGTATTGCGATGACTGGTGGCACACTTCACCTGCACCCGCCAAAGCCGCCGCCCGCTCTCCACCGCAAAATCATAAGGACGGCTATCTCCCCAAGGCTTCAACACCGGGAAACCAAGCATAGTAGCCTTAGCCAAAAACGCCGCCTCCACCGCCTCCCCCAGCCGCTTAGCCTGAGGCGTTTCCAACACCCACCTCGGTCCCGTCCCCCGCTTCCCGCCCGGATTCGATTTTTCACCCATAAAAAAAGCGCGGCCAAAGCTGCGCAGATCTCCTTTTGTTCAGCCGTCCGACACGTGCTGCTAATGAAACCTGGAAGAGCGTCGCTTGAGCGCCGCGTAAAGGTTCGTATAAGGGCACGACTTCAGTCGCGCCGATATCGACACTTAAACAAACCGGGCTTCAGCTCCACGAAACACAAACGGCGCAAGCCGAAAAGCCCGCGCCGTAATCTCAACCCTATACTTCTATTATATCAATCCGCATACCACCAAAGGGACACATTAGCCCAAACTATTTTCCCCGTGCAATCAACAACTTGACCCAACAACCAACCCCCAACCCTCTTGACAAGAATTCGACGATTTGAAAGGGCACGGCTTCAGCCGCGCCGCAAAATAAACCAGAATGGCTCCGGTTATCCGGAGCCATTCAGAAGTACGTGGTGCAGCGCTCTGTCCATCCTCAGTATTGGTCGGAGAGAGTTGGAAGTCAAGTTACTTGGGGAGATTATCTCTGCGTTCTCTCCCCAAACGAAAACCTCTTCTCAGGTCCGGTGAAGATTAACGACACGGACATTCTAGGTAATGAGGATCCGCCCGCCAGCAGCGTCAGGACGTTCCCGTTTTACCACCGACAAGACACACTGCGGCGTCATAGGGGTGCCCCATGTCTCGCTTCTTTTGCGAGACGTGGGTGCAGGCTCCTGGGACCCGGGCCACCCGCCATGGCGGAGATGCGCCACATCGAGGAGGCCGGCGCAAAGGCGCTCTCCGCCGGCGGCTATAGCGATGGCCTCAAGCAGCACGAACAGTTCACTAACGCTTACTTCGCTGCGGCGCGGCTTGTGCGCGAAAGATTGAAGGAGCTGTCGGAGATTTGAACCATCGGTTCGGTCTGAAATACGCGGAGAGGCGGTCCGGCTCCTGCCCCTCGCCAGCCGTATATAATGACCCGAATCGCTCACGTTAACCAACAAGTTCAGATAGAGCTCCCCGGCATCGGCAAGGTGAAGGTGGATGACACGATGGTACCGCTTATCCTTCTCTTGAATGCCAGGGGGTTCCCGACTAGGTGGTCGTCCCAGGGAATTAAGAATGGCATCCTTCGCGATGATGAAACCGATGAGGAAATTTGCAAGGTGAGTGATTCGCCGGGATACGTCACGTTTAAGGACAATGCGACCCTGCAGCGGCTTATCGCTCTATTCCCCGAACTGCCTGGCGTCCTGTTCTTGGATCCCGACGGCTGTCTAGAAGAAAACGAGGGGCGAGACACCATTCGCTGGTCGTCCGACGATTTCGGTGAAGCCGAAGCTGCTATCCGCGCCGCGCTCTCCTCCTCGGGCTAAACTTCTCGGTCCCGGTGGCAAAAACGCGCGCCCGCCGGATGACGCAGTTGACGTGATCGGGGAGACGAGGCTTCGGCGAGCACCGGTCCCGTGGAAGACCGAACAATAAGGCTGTATGGTGGGAGGAATCGCGGTGACGAATAATGCTGGTGGCGGACGCAGCGAATGTAAGGCGGCTACGCTTCTCTACGAGCAGTGCCAACAGTCAGCGGAGCACCACGACACACTGCTCTGGGAAGTAACCTACATCGTCTGGGGCTCGACGCTTCTCCTCTTGGGTTTCGTGCTAGAAGCAATTGGGCAGCACCCACTGCTCTGCCTCATAACGAGCTTGCTCTCGATTTTCATGACAGTTATGGTGCACAGCTTCACTGGGACCTTTGCCAAGATTCGCGACTACAAGTACGACATTTGTAAGAAGATCGAAGGCAAGATGCAAACGCAGTGGAACCCTCACGCCGACGTGGACAGGCATTACTCCGTCGGCCTCCAGAAGAAGTGATATGCCGCAGCAACGGTGGCCTTCGTTGTCGTTTGGCTTTGTGTCGCCGCTGGGAGCATTTACTTTCTTTGCAGGGCCCACCAAGTGTTGCCGTGCACCGTCGGCGCTGGTTCACCATCCCCTGCTCTGCAGCATCTGCGCTTCATCCAGCGCGCTCACGGCCAAGCCCTTCATCGCACCGGTCAAGTCTTCGCTGACTTCCAGCAGGACCTTCGGGTCTTGATAGTGCGTGGCGGCGAGGACGATGGCCCTTGCGCGCTTGGCGGCTTCTTCGGGAGGAGTGAAGGCGCAGGTTTCGTCGAAGGGATGTCTCTCCAGCGAATGTGTACACGTGGTGCGCTTGCCCATGAAGATGCCGCTGCCTACGAATACGGCTTCGGCGCCGAGTTGCATTACCAGGCTGGCGTCGGCTGGCGTGGCGATTCCTCCGGCGCTGAAATTCGGCACCGGCAGCTTGCCTTCTTTGGCTACCATCCTCACCAACTCGTACGGTGCTTGCAGCTCTTTGGCTTTGGCGTAGAGTTCTTCTTCGCTGAGCACGGTAAGAATTTTCATCTCCTGCACGATCTGCCGAATGTGCCTTACGGCATGGACTACGTCTCCGGTGCCGGCTTCGCCTTTGGTTCGGATCATGGCTGCGCCTTCGGCGATGCGGCGCAGAGCTTCGCCGAGATTGCGCGCGCCACAGACGAACGGAACTTTGAAGGCGTGCTTATCGACGTGGTGAGCTTCGTCGGCAGGCGTGAGCACTTCGGATTCGTCGATGTAGTCGACGCCGAGCTCCTGCAGAATTTGCGCTTCGGCAAAATGTCCAATGCGGCACTTGGCCATAACCGGGATCGACACCGCGGCCATAATCTCGCGAATTTTTTTCGGCGAAGCCATGCGCGCCACTCCGCCCTCGGCGCGGATTTGCGCGGGCACGCGCTCCAGCGCCATCACGGACACGGCGCCCGCTTTTTCCGCGATGACAGCCTGCTCCGCATTCGTCACGTCCATCACGACACCCCCCTTTAGCATTTCGGCTAGGCCGGTTTTCAGACGGAGACTGGTTGGAGTTGCCGTTCGAACTTCCATTGGTTTGCGACATTTGTGGATACCTTTTGGCTGTAGCTCTCAGCTATGGGCTGTCGGCTTTCAGCGAACCTTTTCGCAGCGCGAAGTGTGGCTGCGGCGCGTGCGCCAGCAGCTTCTTTCATTTTACCGTGGGTTCATCGATATCGATACCCCCACCATACGAGGCGACACGCAGTTTACGGCATGACGGGCAGTTCCAGGTGCGACGGCAGCGCACTAGAACAATAAATACGCTGCGTGGCTGAGACGTAATCCGACGCGGCGGCTTTGTAGATGCTGGGCACGAACTTTTGCGGATTGCGGTCGATCACCGGAAACCAGGTGGATTGAATCTGCACCATGATGCGATGCCCTTTGAGGAAGACATGATCGCGGTCGCGCAGAGGGATGTGCCATTCCATCGGCTTGTTGGGCGTGAGCGGATGTGGAGTCTCGAAGCTTTCGAGATAGCGGCCGCGTAGGATCTCCATCGCGATCGGTAATTCGTAACCGTTCAACGATTGCGCGTATTGGGAGGGCTTTGGGCCTTCGTCTTCTTTCCAATCGTTTTTCTGCGCGTTCTGCGGATAGACGTCGATCAGCTTGACGATGAAGTCGCTATCGGTACCGGAGGTCGAGGCAAAGAGATCGGCAGCAACTGGGCCGGTCACGGTGACATCGTGATCGAGCGGCTCACTGGTGAAGGTGAGCACATCGGGGCGGTTGTCGACAAAGCGCTGGTCGGCGACCTCCCAGTAGCGCCAATCGCCGCCGGGATACGTTGGAGAGATGGGACGCTGACGATAGGGCACGGGATTCGCCGGATCGGAAACGTATTCCCGATAAGCTTTCGCTGATTTCGCCTCAGGCGCTTCGAACGATAACGCGCCGTCGCTGTGCAAATAGAGATTGGTTGTTTTCGCCTCTTTCGGAGGCCAAACGGCGTAGGTGTGCCAAGTGTTCGATCCGCTCTGGAATGTGCTGGCCTGCCACTGCGGTTTTTCGCCGTCACCGTGGAGGTAGTAACGGAAAAATGGCGCTTCGATGGTTTCGCGAAATTCGCGCGCAGTTTCGTGGCCGCCGAAGGGAATCAGGCCGATGTTGTCGCCTTTCTGCGATTGCCACTCGCCGTGATACCAAGGTCCGGCGACGATGAAATTCGTGCGGTCGGGGTCGTGTTCTTCGGCATGGCGAAAAATCTGCCACGGTCCCCAGGGATCTTCCTGATCCCAGAATCCCGCAACATTCAGGTTGGGAACGGTCGAGGCGTGCAACTGATTCACCCACGCTTCCTTCTTCCAGAATTCGTCGTAGTCGGGATGATCGATGGTGGAGTTCCAGTACGGAATCGAGCCGTGGAGATATTTCGCATTGATGTTGGAGAGCGGACCGAGATTCAGATACCACTCGAAGGTGTCGTAGGTTTCGAATTCGAAATGCGTGTTCTTGTTTTTGTCGGACTGCTCGAGGACGGCATACTCGAAGTCGTAGCTCTCGCGCAGCGCGCCGTAGCGGTGGTCGTCGTCGTTCATCCACTGATCGACCGGAGAGGCCTGCTCGCTGATGGCTTTTAGCGCGGGATGCGGATGAAGAAGGTTTAGAGCGGTGGTGAGGCCATCGTAAGAGACGCCGAACATGCCGACTTTGCCGTTGTTGTTGGGAACATTTTTGACGAGCCAGTCGATCGAGTCGTAAGCATCGGTGGTTTCATTGGTGTCCTTCGGGTCGTTGAGATTGACCTGCGAAGATAGTTTGAAAACACCTTCGGATTTGAAGCGTCCACGAAGATTCTGGACGACGAAGATGTAGCCGTCTTTGGAGAACTCTTTCAAGGATGCGGGCATCTCGGTAGGAGACTTGGGCGGGACGCCATATGGAGTGCGGCGGAACAGGATGGGCAGTGGGCCTTTTTGGTCGACAGGGGCAAGGATGACCGTTTGCAGCCGAACACCGTCGCGCGTCGGAATCATGACCTCCTGGTAAGTGAAGAGCGGTTTGGCTTCGGGCTGAGGCACGGGCTGTTGTGCGGTTTGGGCGGCGGCGGAAATCAGGAGAACGGAAATAAAGGAAAGGCCAGAGAGTGATAGCTTGAGATCTGTTTTCATGCGCGGGCGCAGTATAGCAAGGGGGACCGGGTGAGCAAAACCGGCATTTCTTATCTCTCCACATACTTTGCAAACATTTTTTCCGGGTCGATGGCGATGAAGATGCCGCGGCTGCGGGCGAGGACTTCACCTTTTTCGTTGAGGATTTCGGCGGCGTTGACATGGGTGCGGCCGCACTTGCTGATTTCGCGGCCTTCGACGCGCAAAGGCTTATGCAGCGGGACCGGTTTGAGATATTCGACCGTCATCTCGCGGGTCAGCGCTACTACGTGGTGCAGCTTGTTGACCTTGCCCATGGCATCGTCGAGGATGCTGGCGATGATGCCGCCGTGGCAGTGGCCGGGTGGTCCGGTGTAGCGCTTGGAGAGACGGAAGCGGCAGACGAAGGTTTGGCGTTCTTCGTCGAGGATGAATTTGAGTTTCATGCCGTCGGGATTGTCCTGGCCGCAGACGAAGCAGTTGTTCTTTTGCATTTTCAGGTAGCGGGTTTCGTGGCCGTGAGGCTTGAGCTTGCCGGACATGGACGTGATTGTAACTTGTCCGCCGCGGTTTGATTTTGTGGACCGGGAAATCCCACTACTCGCAAAAGATGCGAGAAGTAGGGTATGCGGCACGTCCCAAGGAACTTATTGTGAAGAGTCTTTATTCTCTAGTGCGCCTGCGGGATTCCGATTGAAGCGAGGCGCTGACCTGTGGTTAACTCACAGGGAGCTTTTGTCCCCCCTGCGCCACCGAAATCTCGAGACGGCCGAGGAAGAACTATGCCCATACCAGGCAAATGGCGACTCCACTGGATGATTGTGTTTGCGTGGTTCTTCGCGACCAACGGGACGGCGGGGGCTGCCAGCCAACCGCATTATGTGGTCACGAACGACGATACCGCATTCCTTTTCGGCGTCGGGGCAAATTCCTACACGTTTTATGCGGTGGAAGCGAACGGGGCGCTGGGCACGGGAACCCAGGTGTTGAGTTCGAATCCGGGGATTGGCGGCGGTTATTTCGGAGCGGACCGCTTGGCCTTTCTGAACAATGGAACGCAGCAATGCGTGTATGGCTCCGAGGCGCTGAATGGCGACATTGTTGGGATCGATGTAAACACGTTGGAGGTGGGCACCGCGGCTTTTGGCTCGTCTACGGATTCAGGCTCCGCTAACGGCATTAGCCTGGTGATGAACACGCAATATCTGTACGCCGGATTCTCGAGCTCCAACACCATCGCAACTTTTCAGGTGCAGCCGGATTGCAGTCTGACTTTCATCAATGACATTTCCGTCGTCGGACTGCAGAGCGGGTTTATCGACGGGATGGCTCTTTCGGGGAACATTCTTGTCGCTACTTACGGGGATGGTTCGATCGAATCGTTCGACGTTTCGAATGGCACTCCGGTTTCGAATGGCGATTTGCAGAATTCATCCGGGGCGCGGAGCGCTAATTTCGCTACCTATCCGACTTCCGTCGAGATCACTCAGGACGGTCATTTTGCTCTGTTCGGAGACACGTCGACCTCCGACGTGGTGGAGGTTTCCGATATCTCTTCGAGAAAGCTGACGAAGACCGTTGCCTACAGCCTTGGACACGCTATCAGTTCGAGCAACATTCTGCTCAGTCCAGATGAGACGCTGCTCTACGTCAGCAATACGCAGGGCGACAAGATTGCAGCAGCGTTCTTTAATGCGAGCACGGGCAAACTCTCGTTTGGATGCGTCTCGGGCAGTCTGAAGGGATATGTGACGGATTGGTCTTACCTGGGAAGTCTGGCTCTGGAAACGAACACAGGAACCGGCGGGGTGGTGTATGCGGCTGAATTTGGTTCGAGCTCGGGTATTGCGGTCGTCAACGTAGCCTCGGCTAATGGGCAATGCACGCTGACGGAGTCTTCGAACTCACCTGTGGCGGACCCGAACAGCGCTGGGTTGCTATCGATTGGAACGTTTCCCCCGAGAAGCTTTTAGTTCTGGCAGAAACATTTTCAGGAGCGGAATCATGTTGAGGTTGGTGAAGATTGCGGTCGGGCTGATCGTTGGCGGAGTTTCAGTGGTAGCAACGGCGCAGTGCCCGCCACGGCCCGCTGCCGGAACCGTGGTGCAGGATGCGCTCAGCCTCTATTCGCAAAACGGAGTATTGAATGCGGGATTCAACCTGGGCTACTCGGTCGATACATACGGTTATACGCACTATTGCTACAAGTACGACACGGGCACAGGGATTGTGGAGGCGCCGACGCTGCGATTGAATCCGGGTGATCAACTTGTTCTGGGGGTGAAAGACAGCGTTCCGGTTCCGGGTGAGCAGTCGATGAGCAGCATGGATATGACTTCGCCGGGTCCGCAGTGCGGCGATGGGGGTACAGCTACACTGCAATCGACCAACGTTCATTTTCACGGGTTGAACGTGCCGCCGGTTTGCCATCAGGATGATGTGCTAACGACTTTAATTCAGCCGGGCGCGCCCGCCTTCCAGTACAACATGCAAATCCCGCCTACGGAACCGCCGGGGCTTGTATTGGTACCATCCGCACGTGCATGGGTTCACTGAGTTTCAGGTGAACGGCGGTGCGGCCGGGGCGTTGATTGTCGAGGGGATGGAGAAGTACCGTCCGGAGGTGACGGGGTTAAAGGAGCGCGTGTTTGTGATCCGGCAGCAGTACCTTGCGCCGTGGGTTCCCGGGCCGTATGAGTTGACCATCAATTTTCAGACGACGCCTGGATTTGGTGCACCGGGCGCGCCGATCATTCAAGTAAATGCGGGAGAGAAAGAATTTTGGCGGGTAGCGAATGCCTCCCTGCAGGATTTTATGCCGTTGCAGGTAACGATTGACGGAGTGGCACAGCCGCTGGAGTTGATTGCGCTGGATGGCTATCCGTTGGCTGCGCCGCGGACGGAGACGACGATTTTGATTCCGCCAGCGGGGCGGGCGGAGTTCATTGTTCCGGGATTTTCTGCGAATGCGTCTCCGCAATTCGGGACGCTGGCGTACAACACCGGGCCGACCGGTAACACCGATTTCGCGCAGTTGCTGGCGAATATCCAGGTACTCTCCAATGGCAGCGTTAAAGGATCGCTTAAGTCAAAGACGCTCGCGGCTGCGGCAAGCACGAACAATTTGAAGTTTGCGGGATTGAAAGACGCGACGGTAACGGCGCAGCGGAAGCTTTACTTCTCCGAGGAATTTGGCGGGACGAATGGGCCGATTCAGTTCTACATTACTGTGGACGGGCAGAAGCAAGAGGTTTTCAATCCGAACGAGAAGCCTGCAATCGTGACCCGCGTGGGCGCGGTGGAGGATTGGACGATTGAAAACCGGGCGCTTGAGACGCACGCGTTTCACATTCACCAGATTCATTTCATGATGCTGGAGGTGAATGGCCAGCCTGTGCCGAATCAGGATCTGCGGGACACGATTGAGATTCCCTATTGGTCGGGTAAGGGGCCTTATCCCAGCGTGAAAGTGAGGATGGATTTTCGCGACCCGACCATCGCGGGGACGTTTGTGTTTCATTGCCACATTCTGCTGCATGAAGACTGGGGATGATGCACAAGATTCAGGTGCTGCCGAATTAATTCCCCGTTCCCCCGTTGTCATTCCGAGTAACGTGAGAAGTTGCCTTTTCTGCTTGTGGCCAGAAGAAGCAGATTCCTCGCTACGCTCGGAATGACAAGGATAGTGTGAAGAGCGAGATATCGTTAGGAGGTTTAGGTTCATGCGTCGACGCTGGTTGCACATTCTTTTACTTGTTCTGTTTGCCCTCACGATCGCGGCGGTTGGATATGCTTTGGGCAGTTGGAAGGGATCGATTGTTCATGCTGCGCCGCCGCAGGATTCTCCCGATTACTCTGCTCGACTGGTGCAGGGAATGGTGCCGAAATCGTATGGCCGGATGGCGGCGGTGATTCCCGATCAGATTGGAACCGGATTGATCTTTGAAGATAGCGAGGGGACGATTCGCTTTGTCAGCATGACGGGAATGAAAGAGGGCGAGTTGGCACGGTATGAAGGAGCGCCGACGCATGGGGGGATTCCGAAATCCTATGGGCATTTGGTGGGAGCGGTGGTGAATCCTACGGGCACGGGGTTGGTGTTTGAGGATGCCGTGGGGACGATTCGGTTTGTGACGATTACGGGGAAAGTGGAGGGGGAGTTGACGCGGAAGTGAGTTCGATCCGCCGTGTTCGTCGAAAATCGCCGGCCCTGCTAGTTCTGAGGCAAGCCCGTTGGTGGCTTGATCTCCATCGCCGGGTCGCCTAGCAGGTTGTAGGTCTTACGGACGGCTGTATCGGTGATGCCGGTTTTCGCTTTTACCACGGCTTCTCCCAGCGTCAGTTGCGATGGACCCGTCGCGGCTTGGACCACCAGCTTGTCGAGAATAGTTTGCGGCGTGGCCTGGTTCAATCCGCTTGAGGCCAGCACCGCCACTGCCCCGCCGTTCGGAGCCAGCATGAGAGTCACTGCCAACGGCTGCTCGTAGACATCCTGGAAGAATCCGTTCAGACAATCCATGATTAGGAACACGGGCAGCGAATTGCCGTTGGTGAGGGCGCTGGCGGCCGTGTTGTCGAAGAGATCGGAGCCGGACCACATGTCTTCCGAGCCGTGGCCGGCGTAGTTGACTAGCAGTTGGCCGGAGTTGATGGCGGTGAGAATTGCGGCCGCGGCTTGCGGGATGCCCATGGTGGTGGCGAAGACGTCGGTGACTTGCATGGACTTGGGCAACTGGGCTTGCACTACCAGGCTGTCTTGCGTGAAGTTTTCCGTGTCGTTTACGTCGGCGACCATTAGAGCTTGATTGGTCCAAGGGCCGTCGGTCGATTGGCCTTCGTAGGTTGCGATCTTCCCTGCCACGAGTTGCGCTTCGGCTTCGGTGCTAACCGGGAGACGTCCGGTGGCGATGGTCGGCACACCGGTATCGTTGAAGTCGGAGAACCAGCCGTCGGAGGCCGTGACAAGACTCGGGGTCGGAACGATTTTTGTGGGAACGAAATCCAGATAGCCGAAACCCAGATAATTGCGTGGATCCAGAGAGGCGCGGCCGTTCAGCAGCAGATATTTTGGCGCAGTGTGCCAGGCGCGGACTGCGATTTGCAGGAAGTCGCGGATGGCTAGCGGGCTGTGTTCGCCGAAGTTGAATTCGTCATAGAGCTCGTCGACAGGAACGATCGCAGAGGACTTCCCTTCCGCTTTGTGCGCTTGGGCTATGGGGGCGAGAACGTTTGCGAAGGCACCGGCGGAGACCATGACGATGTCGGCTCCGGCCTGAGCTTCGTGCCAGTGCGAGGGATGGTTTGCATGCGTGGCGGCCGATGAGATGCGGTCGGCGGCTACTGCCATCAGCGTGTGCTGAGTTGCGGATGAATTCGCGGACCACGGCACCTGGACTTCTGCGGTAAATCCGGTTTGCTGTCCCGAGTTTGCGATTGTTTGCGCGGAGAGTTGAATGGGCTGATCGGGATTGGTGATGTCGTATACGCTGATTGCAGATTGCTGGAAGCCGAAGATTTTCACTTCGTCGCCTGCTCGGCCAGTAAAGATTAGTTCGTCGGACTCGGCGGCGTAAAGATGCGGATACGTGATGCGAATCGATTGCAGCAGGCTGTAATCGTATTCGCCGTCCTCCGAGGTGAGTTCGACGGTGTTCGCGCCGTTCATCAGCGTGCCGGGCGGAATGGTGACTTTCAGTTTGCCTTTGTCCTGGCCGGTGAAGGTTACATCGCCTAGTGTGGTGCCATTGAGCACGACGGTCACATCGTGAGGAACCGCGAGGATGACGCCCTGGAGAACAACTTCCAATTCGGGCGACGTGGTTGAGGTTGCGTCGAGTTGCGGGATCTGGATGGTCTCGTCGGTCGGTGTCGAAGAGATGAGCGGGCCGAAGAAGTTGTTCCCGTTTGAAGTGGTGAGAGCGGAGAAATAGGTTGTGTGCGGCGTTAGTTCCACTGTGTAGTTGAAGCTCGCCGGCGGCAGGTTGGAGCCGGTGGATGGCGGCAGGATTTGCATGCGCTGGCCGGGAGTTGATTCGACGGTTAAGAAGTAAACGCGCGTGCCGGTGTATTGCGTGTCGATGCCGCGGCCGTAGAACGAGATGGTGGCCTGTGGACCAAAGCCGCCGGGGCCGGAAGTTGCGCCGGTGAGTTCGATTGGTTGCTCGATGGCTTCGGCGTAGAGATGGAGCTGGGCGGGATCGACATTGGGATCGAGACCGGCTTTGATCAGATCGGGCTGCGTGATGCGATACCAGCCTTCGTGCTTGACGAAGATTTTCACCGCAGGATGCGCCGCGATGTCGAATTGCTTTTTGCGTTGCGTAAGAGTTGGAGTGTTGCGTTTCGTGTTTTCGAGACGATGGCTTTTCTCGACTGCATCTGAATCGGTCGACTGACTCAGATGATTCAACGTCGCCGACGCCGCGGGTAGAACATCTTCCGTGCTCGACGCGCTTGATGGCGAGATTGGCCCGTGCAGCGTGCGCATGCTGTTGGTGTCGACATCTTCGAGCCAGTACTGGCTGGTGGCTGCGCCGGGCGTGGAGTCGATCCACGAATAGGTCTTTCCGGAGTGTTTGGGCAGGGCGTTGCTCATCAGCAGCGCCGAGCCGGCGATCAGCGAGGAATTCAGTTGCACTCGCGCACCGTTTTGCTCGCGGTAAACGTTGAACCCAAGATTGTGGGCTTCGCCGCCGGTCTTCCAGACTAGAACTGCGTGTTCTGCGCCCGACTTGTCTTTCACAACATGGGCAGTGAACGACTGCAATTTCACGCTGGTGGCGGCGGTGATGGTTTCGGTTTGCGTGGAGGTGTTCGGCGACGTCATCTGATCGTCGATTACGCTGGCCGTGTTGGTGGCTATGCCGGGCGCACCTGCGAGCGTCAGGATGGTGACTGTTGCAGTGGCGCCATTTGTCATGGTTCCCAGCAGACAGGTGACGGTGCCGTTCGCTTGAGAGCATGTGCCTAGCTGTCGATGGTTGCCTGGAGATAGGTCACGTCAGAGGGGAGCGGATCGGTAACGATGACGTCAGTGCCACTGGCCGGGCCCGTGTTCGTGACTAATAGCGAATAGGTAAGGCGTGTCGCCGCTCGCGACGGAGCCGTTTGGTGTTGCGCTCTTCGCAATGGTGACGTTGGCGCTGCTGGCGTTGGCGACAGTCACCATGGCCGTGGCGCTGTTGCCGGTCAGATTCGGAACAATATTGCTTGCCGTGGCAGTGTCGGTCTCGGCAATGTTGGTGCCGGATGCGGTGCTCGAGTTGACTTGCAGCGTCAGCGTGAAGTTCGCGGTTGCGTTGACCGCCAAGCGTGCTTGCGGTGCAGCTGATGGTTCCTGCCGCGCCTACGGCAGGAGTGGTGCAGATCCAGCCAGTAGCTGTGATCGCCTGGAAATTGGTGTTGGGAGGGGTGGGCTGCGAGAAAGTGAGCGAAGTGGCGGCAGCGGGGCCGTTGTTGGTGACGCTCTGGGAGTAAGTTACATTGCTGCCCGGGGAGACGGAGGTTGGCGAAGCAGAGTTGGTTGTGACTAGGTCGGCTTGGGTCGCGGTTGCGACGACGTCCGCGGCGGTCGCCGTGTTGTTGGTCAGATTTGGATCGGAGGTGGAGGACATTACAGTTGCTGTGTCGTTGATCGCGGTGCCGGCGGCGGTTCCCGTCGGCACATTCAGAACCACGGAGAAATTGGCGGTTCCGGCGGCAAAACTCGCGTTGGTGCAGGTGATGGTTCCGGTGCCGCCGGAGGCTGGGGTGGTGCAGGACCATCCGGCTGCGGGCGTTATCGAGTTGAACGTGGTGCCGGTAGGAGTGGTTTCGGTAAGGCTTGCGTTGGTAGCAGTGCTCGGGCCGGCGTTCTTGACGCTTTGCGAGTAGGTGATGGTGCTGTTTGCCTGCACGGGAACCGGAGTAGCGATGTTCGTGATTTGCAGATCGGCCGAGGGCGAAACATATACGGTCGTGGAGGCACTGTTGTTGCCGGAGTTGGGATCGCCGGTGACTGAAGAAGCGATCGAATCGGTTTGCACGATGGTTGAACCGGATGCTACTCCCGCATTCACGGTAACGACGAAAGTGAAGTTTGCTGTGGTAGTGGCGGCGAAGCTGCCGATGGTGCAAGTGAGCGACGCGAGCGTGCAGGTCCAGCTTGCGGGGCCGGTTAGAGACTGAGCGGTTGTGTTGGCCGGGAGCGTTTCGGTGAAAGTCACTGTGCTGGCGGCTGCAGGTCCGGCGTTGTAGGCGGATTGCGTGTAAGTGATGTTACTGCCCGCCGCGACCGGATTTGGACTCGCGGAACTGGTGACGCTGAGATCAGCTTGCGTGGCTCCGGCCACGCCGACGGTAACGGTGGCGTAATTGTTAACGGTGTTGCTGTCGTGGGTCGTCGTGCCGACAATGGCTTCATCCGTAATCTGAGTTCCTGCCGCGACGCCCGAGCCGATCAGTACGGTCACGGTGAAGGTGCTGCTTGCCCCGGGGGCGACGGTGGGATTCGTGCAGCTGATGGAACCGGTTGTGGTGCAGGTCCATCCAGCGGGGGTGGGCATGGAGACGAATGTTGTGTTCGTCGGAATCGCTTCTGTAAACGTTGCGCTGGCACAGTTGCTGGGTCCGCTGTTGGCCACGACTTGGGTGTAGACAAGGTCTTGTCCAGCCGTCCCGTAGGTCGGGTTCACGCTGTTCGTCACTGACAGGTCGCAAACTGGAAGAACAGTCGTCGTCACGCTGGTGCTGTTGTTCGCCGTGTTGGGATCGGCGGTGGATGAAGTGATGGTGGAAGTCGCGGTGATCGAGGCTGCGGTAATCGTGGGCGCCAGATTCACCACGATGACGATATTGGCAGACGATCCGGAGGCGAGACTTGAAATGGTGCAATTGATGTTGCCGGTTGCGCCTACAGCGGGCGTGGTGCAGGCCCATCCTGCGGGAATTGAGATCGAGGCGAATGTGGTGTTGGTGGGTACGGCTTCGGTGAAGCTCAGGTTCGAGGCGGTTGCTGGGCCGTTGTTGGTTACAGTTTGAATGTAAGTGATGTCGTTGCCGGGATAGACCGTCAGCGGTGTGGCGGCGGTCGCTAACGCGAGATCGGCTTGAGTGTTATTCGCCGCGACTACATCTGTGGCCACGGCGGAGTTTGCGCCGAAGGCTTGATTGCTGGAGTTGGCAGTTGCGGTGTCGGTGATTACGGTTCCGGCGGTGGCCGTTGCATTCACCTGCACGACGAAGACAACTGTTCCACTCGAGCCTGCTGGAGCGGCTGCGGCGGTGCAGGTGGTGGTGCCTGTCGAGCCCACCGTCAAGGTTGGCGTACAGGTGGTACCTGGGGGAACGGTAAGCGAGACGAAGGTTGTATTCGTCGGAACGGTTTCGACTAGCGATGGATTGTTGGCCGTGCCTGTACCTACATTGGTGGCAACTTGCGTGTAGGTAATATCGCTACCCGCTACTACGGGATTTGGCGAGGCAACGTTGGTGACCGTCATCTCCGCGGTCGAGCTTGGTCCTACGACCGTGGAGGCGCTGGCGGTGTTGTTGGCGGTATTGGGATCGGTTACGGACGAACTGGCGGTTGCAGTGTCGGTGAGGACGGTTCCATTGGCCAGGCCGGTGTTGACTTTCACTACCATGGCGAATGTTGCGGCAGTGTTGGCCGTCATGCTGAGTCCGGTGCAGACTACATTTCCCGTCGCGCCGATCGGCGGCGTGGTGCAGTTCCAGCCGGACGGAGCCGTGATTGAAACGAAGGTTGTGTTGGCCGGAACTGCCTGGACCAGCGTTACGTTATCGGCGGCGCTGGGGCCGTTGTTGGTTAGGACCTGAGTGAACGTGAGATTGCTACCGGTTGTCACCGGGTCGGGCGATGCTAGGTTGGTGACGCTGAGGTCGGCGCTGGAGACGACGCTGGCCACGTTGGTGGAAGTGTCATTCGTAAGGTTGATTTCGCCGCCGCCGCCCACGATCGCAGTGTTGGTTTCAGTGGCGGGCGCGGTTTGCAGAACGCTGGCGCCAACGGTGATGGCGGGATAGCTGCTGGCTCCAGCGAGAACGCTGGGGTCGGTGCAGCTTACGGTTTGCGATGCGATCGAGCACGACCATCCGGTGCCGCTGGCGCTGGTGGGAGTGAGGCCGAGCGGAAGCGTGTCGTTTACTGTGACCGTGGCGCTGGTTGGGCCGTATGGGCTGATGTTGGACGCGGTTAGCGTGTAGGTAGCCGGCGTGCCGCGCGTGAACAGGCCCGAGCTGCTCTTGAGAACGGTCATGTCGGGAGTGCAATCCGCGCCTGACTGTGTGCCGGAAGTTTGCGTAATGCTGGCGTTGGTGACGCTGAAGCCCGCCGCTCCTGCCGTTGCTCCATAGGGAACTCCGGGATCTTCGGTAGTACCGTTCGCGCCGCCGTTCACGCTGAGGCTGGCGGGCGTCCCGGAAACGATGACCACGCCCCCGCCCCCGCCGCCGCCGGGGCCGTGGCGATTGCCAAGGGTGAAGGGTTCTGAGCCCCAGGCATCGCCGCCGACTCCGCCGTTGGCTTGCAATGTTAGTCCACTCTCGCCGCCATTCGCGGAGAGAACAACGATGCTGCCGCCTGCGCCAGCGCCGCCGCCGCCATCGTTGGCGGTGTTGTTGTAAGCACTGAGGCCATTCGCGGTAAGTGTCGCCGTGCCGCTCAGAGCGTAGGCGCGAATGATGATGATGCCGCCTCCGGCGGATCCGCTGGCGGCCTGAGTATCGAGGTTCGAATTGTTTCTGGTGCCGGCCCCGCCGCCTCCGCCCATGGCCACGCGGTTTACGGTTGCAGGGAACGCAGCGCCACCCTCGCCGCCCTCGCTCAGGTTCGTACTCCATGAGTCGCCGCCAAAGCCGCCGCTGCCGCCGTTGCCGCCACCACCGCCGCCGTCATTCTGGTCGTTGCCGCCCGGCGTTTGGGTGTCCGGATCAGCGTCGGTTCCGCCGCCCCCGGCGTTGCCAGGCGCGCCTCGGGCCATACTGCCGTCGAGGTTTGCCGTTGCCGTGGCGGTTTGTGCTACGCCGTTCGCGTTGGTGAGGGTTAACGTGGTTGCTGTAGATGCGGTCGACGTGAATCTGCCGTTGTTGGCGGCGTTGGCGAAGCCTCCGATGAAGAAGGTGTAACCGGCCCAGGCGTTCCCTGCCCCGCCGGTGATCGTTCCCGTGTAGACCGTATCTCCTCCGGCTGCATTGGCCACGGAGGTGAGATTGAATTGGCCGTAGGAGCCGCTGGGATATCCCGTTCCCGTGGAGACCGGCTCCATGGTGCCGGCAACCGATTCCTCGAGCCATGCCGGAGTGCCGGCGATGCCTTCGCCTTTCGATGCATCCCAACCAGCCTGGCCGTTTCCTGTTGCTCCTTCAGCGGTGTAGGTGGCTGGCGCCCATTGCACGAAATCCGAACTTGTGGGAGCAATCGGTGGAGGGGTGGCGGGAACACCGCTCATTTGCAGCCCGGCGCCACCGCGGAATCCAAGTCCGTCCATTGTGACTGTGGCGCCGCCCAGGGTTAGTGTGGAGGACGTATCCAGCGCTAACACTCCTCCCGTAGAACCATTCCATGCGGGGGCGGTCAAGCCGCTTGAGGCCAAGGTAGCGGTTGTATATTGCGGAACTACGATGACTTGAAATGTGCTCTGGCCTTTGGTGCCGGTGGCGGCTGCGGCATCGTAGCCGAAGACCAGGCCTCCGCCGGTTCCGGAGCCGGTTAGGTTCAGCGTGCCTCCAGTTGCGGGCACGGCGTTGGTGGCGGTTACGTATTCGAAGTTGCCGGCGTTGTTGAGCGCGGAGAAACCCTGGCCGGTGCTGCCGTTGCCGTATGTGACCGTGTCGGACGTGGTGATGCTGGCATCCTGCATCTGGATGACGAGCAGAAGATTGCCTACGGCGATGGCTGTGGGCGTGCCTCCGGGGCCGCCAGTGGCTGCGCCCAGGGTGATCGATTTTGCGCCAGCGGCCACAGTTGCGGCGCCCGGATAATAGGAGTTCACCGTTCCGGTTAAGGGAGAGCTCGCTGGGCCGGCTTGCGACACGTTGGCGCAGGAAGCTGACTGTACGGTGGCGACGGCGGTGTATGTATTATTTCCGGTGTTTGGATCAGGCGGCGTGCCTGAGTCTGAAACCGTTGCCGTGTTGGCGTAGGCACCAGATGCTGCGGCGGTTTCCACAACGACGATGGTCGCAGTTGCTCCGCTGTTAAAGGGATTGGGAAGAGTGCAGGTGATCGGGTTTGCGGTTGTGACGCAAGTGGTACCGGCGCTTGGCGTCACCGAGTTCAGCGTCATTCCCGTGGCGAGAGTGTCGGAGAGCTTGACCGTGTTGGCCGCTGAGGTTCCGTTATTGAAGACGGTGATGGTGTAGGTGGTGCTTTGACCTACGAAAACGGCGCTGCCTACTGTGGTGGTGACGCCGATATCGGCTACGCTGGGATTGATGCCGATGGCTGCCTGCGCCCAGTTGAATGTGCCATTGGTGGTGGCCGTCCCGGCGGCACCATTTTGTCTGGCTCCGCCGGCATTGTTAAGCGTGAGTGTCGTTGGCGTGGATGCAGTTGCCGTGAACGTGCCGTTGTTGGCAGCGTTCAATCCTGCCACGACAAAGCTATCGCCGACGTAGCCGTTGGTGCTACCGCCGGTGATCGTTCCCGTGTAAACCGTGGTGCCGCCGGCGGCATTTGCAACGGATGTGATGGCAAGAGCGTTATTGAAATATTCCGCGACTGGCACGCTGGGTGCGCCGGTCCTGGAGCTGGCGGTGCCGACGATATCTTCGGTCGCGACTCGGAGTGCCTGACGTCACGTTCCACTGCTGCGTCTGCGGACCTTCGGTGGTGATGGTTCCGTATCCGACGGCAAGCGTGTCGAAGACCATCCCGTTAACCACGCTGGAAGCGGTCAATCCCGAACTGCACTGATAGTTCCCCGTGGCGCTGCTCGCGATGCAGCCGGATTGCTCGGCGCTGGCGGAGGTGAAAGTGCCGAGCGGAACAGTTTGGTCGACATCGGTGAAGACGGTTGCGCCGGCTACTACGCCGATGGTTGCGGCGGTAGGAATGGTAACGGAAACGATAATCGACAGGTTGGTTCCCGAGGCGGGATTGAGCAGATACCATTGCTCGACGCGGCGCGTGTTGGAGGCGTCGTTCTGTGCGCCGACGCGCGTGAGGGCTACGCCGTTGTAAGTGATGCCCGAAACAACTGCGGCGTTGCTGTTGGCGATGTTCATGGACACGCCGACTAGAAGCGCGCGATTGGCGGTGGCAGAGGTGGTGTGAGTGAAAGTCAGCGTTTTTGTGCCGGCGCCGGTGAGGTCGGCCGAAGTGCTAGTGCTCGGGTCAGTATCGACGAGAACCTGCGCGTGAAAAAATGTGGGCGCGCAGAGAGAAGCTCAGAAGAACCGCGAATAGAAGAAGATTGACTCGACCCGAAGGGCGGCGTGTTCCGCGTAAGAGTTTGCCCAACAAATACTGGCCGCGCGCTGCGCCCTGGAGCAGCTTGCCGCGAATTCCTTTTAAATTTGCCCGCACGAGTTTGTTTCCCAGCCTCACTTCTTTGGCGAGGACCACGCCAAAGATTTGGTCGGAGCGGAGTGGAGGATCGTCTTGCTGTCCGCAGTCGCCGCGCGTAATGAAAAGATCTTCATGATGATTTGCCAATACGAGGCGATGAACCTTGAATCCGCTATGACCTTTCGTAAGTACGATATCGCCCCGGCGTAATTTGCTCACGATTACGGGAGTAACAATCACAACCTCATGGTCACGAATGACGGGGGACATGCTGGCTCCCCGAGCTTCGAAGCGGAGGGAGAGACCTTGATTTAATAGCTCGCGGGCCAGGGTTTCGAAGGCGGGGGAGTCGGGGTGGGGGTCAGGCATGGGGGCGTGCAGAGTTTTGAAAGGGTGCGGCTTTCAGCCGCGCCTGGAGGTTGATGAGATTCACAACCGGGAAGGGCACGGCTTTAGCCGTGCCGTGAGGGAGGCTGAAATAAGTGGGCTTTAGCCCCTGAGGGAGCGTTTCATGCGAGATCGAAGCGGCTTTCATGCTACGAGTAAAACCCGTACGCGTCGCGCGCGCTCTCTCGCCCACGTGTTTCCAGGGACTTTGAGGACGTGCCCTTACCAAGACTGGATCGGGTGGGGGTAGGGATCCTTCGACTGCGTTGCCGTCCGCTTCGCTCCGGCAACTCCGCTCAGGATGACAGGTCGAAAGGGACGAGGAATCGTCCGCACTGACAAAAGCCCCACTTCTCGCAAACGAAGCGAGAAATGGGGCACCCGGCTCGCTAATCATTGAAATACTGGATTTTTTCTACGGCGCGCTCGTCGGGTTCGAAGGAATATCGATAACAAGGAACCGACGAGACTAACTGCTCCAGAAAACTCAACGCGTTCTCGATGTACTCGTGGCGATGGAATGGCACGAAGGCGCGGGCGAAGAGTTCGCCTACCGCTTGGCTGCGTGAGAGGCGGGTGATTACGTTGCCTTGTCCGTGTTCGAGGACGAAGATGCGGGTGAGCGGGGCGCTGTTGGGCGAGGCGAACATGGCTTCGCCGTGCCAGGGCGTGCCGTACATGCGCATTTGGGTTGGCCCGGCAGGCCCGTCGCGGCCATCGTCGTAACGGACGATAATACGGTCGTCGCTGAGCACTTCGACTTCTTCGCGGGAGGTCCAGAGGCGGGTGGTGGTGCTCTTGCCGGCTCCGGAGTGGCCTATGAAGAGATTGGCTACGCCGTTGGTGCGGACTATGCCGGTACCGTGGAGTTCGATGGCGCGCTCTTGGGTTAGGCGGTGCATGATCAGGAGCTCGGGGAGGGGGTAAATCAGGGGGTCCTTTGCCTGCGGAAAAGCTTCAAAGCAGCCTTCATTTATCTGGACTGTCGTGCGCCGAAAATATTTGTCAGCGAAAAGCCTCCGATAGGGCATTCGTCCGGCAGCGGGTACAGTGAAGTCGAATTGAAGTGTATCTTCCGATTCATACAGTCGCCAAGTGGAACCCGAGTCGAAAAGAGTCGGCGTCCGAGGCCAATCGAAGTTGGAGGCTCGCTCCGTCCTGATGAGGACGTCTGGAAGCCCACCAGCGCAGCGAAAAGCTTCCAACGAAGGACCTAACGAAGTATCTTCTACGTTGTCACTTGTGATCTCTACTAGAACCCCGCCCACACTGAACTGGGTGCGGAACCTATGAACCGGAACAGGCTGAAAGAAATACTGTTCCTCTTGGCTTGACGCGACCGGAAACTCAGCAAGGTCTACCATTACGACCCGATGTTGTGACAAGGCCCTATTGCAAAGCAACTACTGAGGGACGTGGAGCCGGCGGCGCTGAAACTCTTGCAGGCTCCGAGAACTGCCTCTTCTGGCCGCAGGTCGATCATCGCGAGTCGAGGCGGCTCGTAGGTTTTCTTGCTGCCGTTTTTTTTGGGTTCTAGATCCATCCACCCTCCAACTGTTCCCGCCTGCAGAACTTATATGCGGCACCCGCGGAAATGGGCTGCTGGACTAGTGATTGCCACAACCCCCGCAACCGCCCACGGATAGGCCAGCATTGTTAAGAACTGGCAAAATCTGCTGAGGTCCAGACCAGGTGTCAATGTCGATTTCTTTGCTCACGATCCGGCGTGCCGACTCCATTACTTCCTCGTGCCGACTACCGCCGGCACAGAACTGGCACTCGCCATGCGCGGGTGTTTCCATGCCGATTGCTGCAGCCCTCAAATGTGCGACATGGCAAAGGAAGTCGACGGGACTTTCTCGGTCGCCGTTCTCCATTTCACCGTTCGCCGGGCACATGCCGCACAGAGACTGGATTCGACATTCAACACATTTTGTAATGCGGGTACGTTTTTGCCTTCGCGTTCTCAGCAGCGACTCTTCCCAAACTCGCTTGAGACCTAACTCCTGCACGCGATAGGTTTCCTGCTGGGAAATTATGCAGATTCCCATCTCGCCGTATGCATTCACCGCGAAAGAATTTACCCCCCCGCCGCAGACATAAATCCTGTCGTTTCTTCCGGGGTCAGGAGGATTTGCCAAATCACGTTTCACCAGACGGAGATATTCACTCGCACCCTTCGGTGCAGCCATATCAAGGGCCACGACTTCCTCCGGTGTAAGCCGCACTGCCAGCGGACTCTGCGAACAATCGATTCTAGGATTGATCTGTCCGTCGAACTTGAACTCGACTCCCAGTTCCTCTTCAGCGAACTGGCGCATGGCAATGATTTCGTGCTTGTTGATGCTTGTCGCCACCGTCTTCAACTTCAGCGGCAGACTTCTTTCCTTCAGCAGCTTTATCCCGCGGAGGCAGCGGTCGTACGAGCCTGGGATCATGGGTCAGGGCTTCGTAGGTCTCGCGAGTACGGCCATACAGCGTGATTTCTATGGCGAAGGGCGGCCACTCCAGAAGATAGTCGGCGATTTTTTCGGTGATCAGCGTGCCGTTGGTGAAGAGCGTTATCAGGAAGCCTTTTTGCTTGGCGTAGGTGTAGATCTCGATGAAATCTTTGCGGGCGAAAATTTCGCCGCCGGTGTAGAGCAGCCAGAAGCAGCCCATATCTACCAGTTCGTCGAGCATGCGGAAGTGCTCTTCCGTGGTCATCTCGCGGCGGCGGGCTTCCTGGTCGCCCATGGGGAGATTGTTGTAGCAGTGCTGGCACTCGAGCGGGCAGCGTCGCGTTACTTCGATGGAAACCTGCATGGGCACGCGCTTTCCTGCTTGCTTCTCGTGCAGGTCTGCACTGAACTCGCCGTAGCTGAGATGATCCATTGCCCTCCTCAGATTGTGCGTTCCATCAGCGGCTAAAACCGCACTGACTTTGCGAAGCCTATCGGCGCGGCTGAAGCCGCGCCCTTTCAAAACCGCTGCATGGCGGAAGTCATGGCCGCAACGGCAACCTGCTCGCGAACCTCAACCAGTCCGGCATTGATTACGTCATTCAGGAACTGCATCACATCGCGCTCGGCCTGTTCGCGCGCAACCGCATATTCGCATTCGACGGCCTCGACCAGATCGGCGAAGCTCTGCAGGGATGCGAGCGATTCCCAGAGCAGGGTGCCGCTGGCGTTGAAACTGTAAATCGATGCCAGATCGCCAACTTTTCCGCGGACCGGGACGATCAGAGTTTCCCCCGCGATGCGGCGTGAAACGACGGCTTGCGAGCGAACGTAAACTTCTACCGAGCCACAAGACTCTCGACAGGATTCCTGCGACTGCACAGCCGTATCGACAGAAAATGCATTCATAGGAATGGCTCTGAAAGACCCTGCTGGGATTACCGCAGAATATTGACTAGAAAGCAATTAGGCGTTTGGGAGGGGTATTCGAGTGGTTATCAATAGGGATGGCTCGTCGAATTCTTGGAGCGAGGCAACCGCAAGAAGGATTCATTTGCGGTTTGCGGGGGAAAGTCGATTAAGGAACCACACCGCGGGATGAACACGGTTGTTTGCAGACGACGACTTTTGATGCGAACTCGCTGAATAACACTCTCGTAACCATCGGATATCCCGAAAGGTTGGTTATGATCGAGATGCACTTCAATGAAAAAGCTCAGGGTTTTGGTTTCTCTCACCAATAACGACAACGACTATCAACTGGAGCAGGCAGCGGCGGCGCAGAAAGAGGCGCGGCGGTTGGGCGTAGAGATCAGCATTATCCATGCCAACAATGATGCTGTGACGCAGAGCCAGCAGTTGTTGCATTACATTCAGGGCGAAGCCGCGTTGCGTCCCGATGGCATTGTATTTGAGCCCGCGGGAGGAACGGGGTTTCCGCAGGTGGCGCGGGCGGCGGCAGCGGCTGGAATTGCATGGGTTATTTTGAATCACGAGGCCGATTACGTCCCGGAGTTACGGAAGCATTACCACGTACCGATTTTCTCCATCAGCTCGGATCATGAAGAAGTTGGCAAAATTCAGGGGACGCAATTTGCTGCGCTATTGCCGCAAGGCGGAACGCTGTTATACATTGAGGGACCAAATAACAGCTCTGCGGCGCAACAGCGAAGCGCCGGCATGAACCGGACGAAGCCAGCAAACATTGAGGTGAAGACCCTCCGCGCAAATTGGACGGAGCAAAGCGCGCATCGGGCGGTAAGTTCATGGTTGCGGCTGCGCACTTCCCTGGAATCGCGAATCGATCTGGTGGGAGCGCAGGATGACAGCATGGCCGCAGGCGCCAGAACGGCGTTCACGGAGTTGCCGGAGAGGCTGCGGGAGCGGTGGTTGAAAATCCCGTTGACCGGCTGCGACGGTCTGCCGAAAACTGGACAAGCGTGGGTGCGCAATGGATTGCTGGCCGCGACGATTTACATACCTCCAAACACGGACCTGGCTCTGGAAATGCTGACGGAGGCGATTCGAAGTGGCTCGCAGCCGCCGGAGCACAAATTGACCGCTCCGCAATCGGTACCCTCGATTGATGAGCTTGTCGCGCGAACGGCGCGCAGCGCAGGAAATTTGCGGTTTTCCGTAGGCGTGTAATCCCGAAACCTTTTCCCGATACAGGGATATCTCACGGGCCAGGCCTCATTTCCAAAGGACCTCTTACTGCAGCGCTGAAGTACTGCTTCCAGCGCAAGGTCCAGCCACACCGGGCCAATCCAAATCAGATTATTTGGAATCACTCTTCTTCCGCAGTGACGCCACTATCCTCGAAGCAGTAAAATTGCGGGTTCTATGCAGGTCTGCGGTGCTGGTGGCAGGCAGTCACGGGTGCGCAGTGCATCGGATGGTTATCTGCGAATTCTCGGTCGCGTAGATGACGTCATCAATGTTGCCGGGCATCGCTTGGGCACGAAGGAAATCGAGTCGGATTGCTTGAATGTGCCAGAAGTAGCCGAGGCCGCGGTTGTGCCGGTCGTGGATGTAGTGAAGGGCAGAGTACCGGAGGTTTATGTTTCCCTGCAGCCGGGCGTGAAGGCCAGTCCTGAGATCGCCGACAAGGTTACGAAAACGATCGAAACGATCATCGGCAAGATTGCGCGGCCGAAGCGGGTTCACATTGTGCCGGACATGCCGAAGACGCGGTCGGGTAAGCTGATGCGCCGCGTGCTGGGGGCGATCTCGAATAACTTGAACACGGGCGATATTACTACGCTGGCGAATCCTGATGTGGTGGAGGCCGTTCGCGAGATGGTGCAGGGCAAAGAGGCGGTCGCGGTGAAGGATGGGCCCGAGGATGTGAAACAGTTTGGAGCGGAGGAGTGATGAGGCCAAAGAGAATATTGGGAGGGATGATTGGCCGGAACGCGTAAGATTTCTGCCGCGCCGAAAATTTTTCCCGCGCTGAAGAGGCGCGCCGCGCGAATCAATCTGCTTCTGATGGATGTCGACGGCACGATGACCGACGGCGGTGTCATTTTGCTTTCGCAAGCGGACGGCAGCGCGCTCGAAATCAAACAATTTGACGCGCACGATGGCCAGGGGCTGACTTTGGCCCATACGGCGGGAGTGCGGACCGGCTGCATTACCGGACGCGAGAGTGCAGCTTTGCTGCGGCGAGCGCATGAGATGAAGATGGATTTTATCTACATGAAGCAGCCGCTGAAGATGCCGGCTTACTTGGACATTTTGGCGAAGGCTGGGGTTAGCGATGAGGAGACGGCTTATGTTGGCGATGATTTGCCGGATATTCCTTTAATGCGGCGTGTGGGCTTGGCTGTGGCTGTGGGCGATGCTGTGGAGGATGTGAAGAGAGTGGCGCATTATACGACTCAGGCTTTGGCGGGGCGCGGGGCGGTGCGGGAGGCAGTGGAATTGATTCTCAAGTCCAAGGGGATTTGGAAAGAGATGATTGATAAGGCGCGGGCGTAAGACGTTTGACCTCGCCCCTAGTCGCGGGAGATCTCTCGCCCCGCTGGTGAAAAAACGGCGACTTCGAGATGACGCCGAGTACGGGCTAAGCTTCTAGCGGCAGAGCGCTGCGCCACCGGCGATGCCTGCGTCTGCACCATAGTGCGCCGGAACGAGCGGCACTTCCTGGCAGTGCGTATTGACGCACCACCGGGGAAGATTGTCGCGGATTTCGCCGAAAAATGGGCGCAGCATTGCGCCTGCGCCGCCGCCAATGATCAGTACGTCGGGATCGAGCAAGTCGACCATATTACCCAGCCATACGGTCAGCAGCATTGCGGTTTCGTGCAGAACTTCTTTCGCTAACGCGTCTCCGGCGGCGTAAGCTTTGCCGATCATTTCGCTGGTGATGTGGTCGGGGCATCCTCCTGCGAGATCCAGCATTGCAGAGCTCTGCCCCGCTTTTACTTTCTCCGCGGCCCTGCGGGCGATGTAGGGGCCGGCGGCGAAGGCTTCGATGCAGCCTAGCTTGCCGCATCCGCAACGCGGGCCGCGATAGTCGATCGTGTTGTGACCGCCCTCTCCGGCGGCACCGGTGCGGCCGTGATAGATCTTTCCATCGAAAACAATTCCCATGCCGATGCCGGTACCGATGGTGGTGCAGATGACGGTGTGGAAGCCGCGCCCCGCGCCCCATAGAGCCTCTGCGAGAGCGGCGGCGTTGCCGTCATTATCGACGCGGACCTTTATGTTGTAGACTTTCGACACTTCCGCTGCCAGAGGAAAATTTCGCCAGCCGGGAAGGTTGGGGGGATTTACAACGACGCCGCTGCGTGGATCGAGGGGGCCGGGCGCGCACATGCCGATACCGGCGATCGAATGCGCCGTCGGACATTCCTTTGCCGACTTTACTGAGTCGATGGCAGAGATTACGGCGGCCAGACCAGCGGCCGCGTCGTTGGCGGCCATGGGCGTACGCGTTTGATAAACGATTTTTCCGTGGGCTGTTACCAGGCCGGCGGCAACTTTTGTGCCGCCGATATCCACCCCGATGAACTGTGCGTCTTCTGAGACTTGCGTCATGCGATTGGCATCCTGCGCCCGATAGTCGTCGCGGACTCCGGCGCGATTCCTTGGATGCGATTTCACTTTGGCGGCGAGACCGTGAGGCCGAGGTCCAGCTCTTTGCCAATGGTAAACTAATTTCAGCCAGGATGGGCGCGTAGCTCAGTTGGTAGAGCAATGCCCTTTTAAGGCATGGGTCGAAGGTTCGAATCCTTCCGCGCTCACCATTCCGGTTCGGCCATTCTGCGAGCAGAGCAATAATAAATTCCCAGCGAGGGATTCTCTTTTTCGGGGCCGCAGCGCTTTTCACGCTCACTGATCACGTTCAGTACACTGAACTATGATTTGCCGCCCGTACGAAAGGAAAGCTACCATGAAGCAGATTGCTGCTTATCGCCGGTTCAATCCCGGAACTCAGCCGCCTTACTTGCACCCGCCGTATGTATCGTCGACAAAACGGGCGCCGGCCAAGCCGCTGGTACGGATGCCGCAGACTTTGTCGGAGGTCACCGGACCGGTGTTCACGCCAGAAATTGTGGGCAAGGCTTGCGTTGATTTGACACGGCAACATTCCGGCGAGCCCCTGGGCGAGCGCATTATTGTCAGCGGCAAAGTGTGCGATGAAGCGGGGCGTCCTCTACCAAATACTTTGGTGGAAATCTGGCAGGCGAATGCGGCTGGGCGGTATCTGCATACGATTGACCAGCACAATGCGCCACTCGATCCGAACTTTACGGGGCGCGGACATGTGCTCACGGATTTGGAAGGGCGTTATCGTTTTGTGACGATCCGGCCGGGAGAATATCCCTGGCGCAATCACTACAATGCATGGCGTCCGGCGCATGTGCATTTTTCGCTGATGGGTCCGGCCTTTGCCACGCGGCTGGTGACGCAGATGTATTTTCCGGGAGATCCGTTGTTGGCGTTCGATCCAATTTTTAATTGCACAGCGGATGAAGCGGCGCGACAACGGCTGATTTCGGTTTTTGACTGGGAGACGACGATTCCGGAGCAGGCGCTCGGCTATCGTTTTGATATTGTTTTGCGGGGCCGTGAGGCGACACCGATGGAGGGGCGTTCGTAGCCATGAGTCATCCGACAACATCTCAGACGGTGGGGCCGTATTTCACGATTGGGCTCGATCCGCTCAACCGAACACAGATTGCTTCTCCGCAGATCGCGGGCGAGCGAATTACCATCCAGGGGCAGGTGCTCGATGGCAATGGAGAGCCTGTGCCCGATGCTCTGCTGGAAACGTGGCAGGCGAATGCTGACGGCGGATACGTTCATCCCGAAGACTTACACAGCGAAGCGGGCAAAACCGAATTTTTTGGTTTCGGGCGAATTCCTACCGACGCAGATGGCAGTTTCCGCTTCACGACGATCAAACCCGGCCCTGTGCCCGGACCTGAGGGCACGATGCAGGCTCCGCACATTGTTGTCTCAGTGTTCATGCGTGGCCTGCTTATGCGGCTGATTACGCGGATTTACTTCTTGGGGGATCCCCGCAACGAGAAGGACTATGTGTTGAACCTGATCGAGCCGGCGCGACGTAGCACTCTGATGGCAAAGCCTGCGGCGGAGGATAAGAGCCTGCTGGTTTGGAATGTGAATCTGCAGGGAGAAAACGAAACGGTTTTCTTCGATTGTTAATTCGCGCCTCGCGAGCACAGGCACAGGTTGAAACTCAGCCTCACCTTTCCCTTTCCGCCGAAAGCCCACTGCTTTTGGTGATAATCTTATCTTTTCCGTGACAATTGGTGAATGCGCACCTCGGGCGCTGCAGCCGATCCCGGTCCGGGCGCGTTCTCAAGATTTCATCCGAATTCATAAGAGGAGAGCAGCATGAAGATTGGTGTACTGACAGGCGGCGGAGATTGCCCGGGACTGAATGCGGTGATTCGCGCGGTGGTGCGCAAAGGCGTTTTTACGTACGTTGACGAATTCACCGGGTTTCTCGAAGGCTGGCGCGGAGTGCTGGAAGATAAATCCATGCCTCTCGATCTGGAGGCGGTGGGCGGCATTCTGCCGCGGGGCGGAACGATTTTGCGTACCTCGCGCACCAATCCTTCTAAAAGGCCGGATGGCATTGAGCGGTGCATGGCTACGCTCGACAAAAATAAGTTGGACGCGCTAATTGCGATTGGCGGCGACGACACCCTCTCCGTAGCGCAGAAGCTGCATGAGCGCGGAGTGAAAGTTGTAGGCGTACCCAAAACGATCGATAACGACTTGGGGGGCACAGATTACACGTTTGGCTTTGATACGGCTTGCAACATTGTTTGCGAAGCGCTGGACCGCGTCCACACCACAGCCGAGGCGCACAATCGCGTGATGGTAGTGGAAGTAATGGGGCGCGATGCAGGATGGATCGCGCTTTACAGCGGCATCGCTGGTGGAGCAGACGTGATACTCATTCCCGAGCGACCGTTTGATGTGGACAAGGTAGCCGACTCGATTCGCCAGCGCCACGAGCGCGGACTTTATTTTTCGATCATTGTGGTCGCCGAGGGCGCGAAATTTTCCTCCGCTGAGCCTGGGCATGGCGCGCCTATCTTGCAGGACATGGGCAAGGATGAGTTTGGTCACGCGAAGCTCGGCGGCGTCGCGAACATTTTGGCGCGTGAAATCGAAAAGCGCACTGGCTTTGAAACCCGCGCCGTGGTGCTGGGACATATTCAGCGCGGCGGGTCGCCGAGTGCGTTCGACCGCGTGCTGGCCACGCGTTATGGCTTGGGCGCAATCGACATGGTGCACCGCAGCGAATTCGGATGCATGGCGGCATTGCGCGCGAACAAGATCGTGTCGATCCCGCTGGTCGAGGCCATTTCGAAGAATCGCACGGTCGATAACGAGATGATCCAGATCGTTGACGGACTCTTCGAGAAGGCGGCGGAGAAACAGACGGTCTGACCTTGCGGATGAACTCTCTTTCTGGCGGCAATGCAGAACCTCTATACGCGGCTCGCTCCACACCTGGTGGCGCTCATCGAGCTTCTTCTGATGGCGGCCACGACAGTACTGATTCTGCTGCATTCGCGGAAGGAGTCGCGAGGACGAATCCACGCATTCCCACTCGGGCGCGGATTCGTCCGTCTGGCTGCCCGGCAGCGTCTTTGCGTCTTCCTCATTGGCGTCGGCGTCGTGACGGTCCGCGTAGCCTTGATTCCCGTCCTCGGAGTTCCTGAGCCCCGTTATAACGACGAATTCAGTTATCTGCTCGCCGCCGATACGTTCGCGCACGGCAGGCTCACCAATCCCACGCATCCGATGTGGATTCATTTTGAAAGCTTCCACATCAATCAGCGGCCCACTTACATGTCGATGTACGGTCCGGCTCAGGGGTTGGTGCTCGCTGCCGGGCAGCTTCTGGGGCATCCGTGGATTGGGCAACTGCTGGTTACCGCGCTGATGTGCTCAGCCATGTGCTGGATGCTGCAAGCGTGGATGCCTCCAGCGTGGGCTTTGTTGGGAGGGTTGCTGGCGGTACTTCGGTTGGGAATTCTGAGTTACTGGGTGAATGGGTACTGGTCGGCTTCCGTGGTCGCGCTGGGCGGAGCGCTGGTGCTCGGAGCGTGGCCGCGATTGCGGAAGCGCCCACGCGTGACTCAGGCTCTGCTGATGGGGGTCGGACTTGTCATCCTAGCCAACAGCCGGCCTTATGAAGGGCTGGTGTTCAGCATTCCTGTGGCTGCGGCGATGTTGTGCTGGCTCTTTGGGAAAAAACGGCCGCCCCTGCGGATGTCGCTGAGCCGCGTTGTTGTTCCGCTGCTGATCGTTTTCGCCTGCGCAGGGGTCGCCATGGGATATTACTATTGGCGCGTCACCGGCAGCCCGTTCCGCACTGGTTACGATGTGAACAGCTCTACCTATTCCGGCGCGCCTTATTTTCTTTGGCAGAAACCGAAGCCCGCTGTGGTCTATGACCATGCGGTGATGCAGCAGTTTTATGACTGGACTCTTTCTGAATTCCACAAGAATTCCACCGTGCGTGGTTATCTCGCGCGCACGATGGAAAGAGTTAACTCGTGGTGGCAGTTCTATCTCGGGCCTCTGCTTACGCTGCCTTTGCTGGCGTTTCCCCGGGTTATAGCGCAGCCCAAAATGCGGCTGCCCGCTGCAATCTGCGCCGCAATGGTGGCCGGGATTGCGATTGAAACCTGGATGCTCCCGCACTACTTCGCTCCGGCCACGGCGGCGCTCTACATTCTGCTGATTCAGGGAATTCGCCAACTTCGTTTGTGGAATCCGGGCGGAGGCCACATCGGCCCGGCGCTCGTTCGCAGCATCCCAGTGCTGGCCTGCGCGATGATTCTCCTGCGCGTCTCAGCCGTCGCTATGCACGTGCAGATTGAGCCGGCGTGGCCAAGGGGCAATCTGCAGCGCGCAAAAATTCTGCGTGAGTTGCAAAGCATGCCCGAATCGCAACTCGTCATAGTGCAGTATGGGCCTGCTCACGATATCCACCTTGAGTGGGTGTATAACCGCGCGGATATCGATCATGCCAAGGTGGTTTGGGCGCGGGATATGGGGCCTGAGGGAAACCGGGAGTTGCTGCGTTACTTCCGTGATCGGAAGGTTTGGTATGTTGAGGGCGACGACCCGGCGCCGCAACTCCTTCCATATGGCAATTAGCGGGAAACCGGTAGTCGATTTTAAGGGACGACGCGCGACCTTGTTCTCATGGATCACATCAGAACGCATTCGCATGCATGGGACGATCCTCGCGTTCTGTCTCTGGTCTGTCTACTTGTGGAACGTGGCGACGCCCGGGTTGCGGGATCACGGCGACAACCTAAAAGGCACAGATTTTCTGCATTTCTACTCGCTGGGATCGCTTGCGCTCGAACATCGAGGATCTGACCTGTACAACATGCAGGCGCAGTCGGCAGTCGTGGCGCGGCGAGTGCCTGCGGCTGCGGGAGTTCAATACCTGCCAGTTTATCCGCCGCAGGTTTCCATCTTCTTCTCGCCGTTCGCGCGGCTTTCGTATGCATGGGCGCTCGTCTGCTGGCTTTTGGTTAACGCCGTTATGTATGGAGCATGCTGTTATGCGATTTGGCGGGCTTGTCCTAACTTGGGCAACTACGGCGCGACTGTGTCGATCCTCGCCCTTGCTTTTCCGGGCTTCTGGCACCTGATCGCATGGGGACAGACCTCTGCTCTCGCGCTTGTGTGTTTCACCCTGCTCTTTTTTGCCCTGCGAAGTAGCAAAGAGTTCTTGGCTGGTTTGGCGCTTGGGTGCCTTGTCTTCAAACCGCAGTTGGGGTTGGCAGCGGGCATTGTTTTCCTGATTACATTTCGCTGGAAGATTCTTGCAGGCGCGTTGCTTTCGGCCTTCGCCGAGCTGATGGTGGGGGTGATCTATTACGGCCTCCATCCGCTGCGGGAATGGGTACTTGTGTTAGTGAACACTCCGCAGCTCGTGCCCTTGCTTGAGCCGAGGGTTTATCAAACCTATTCGCTGCGCACATTCTGGGGCATGCTGCTGCCCTGGCCTTCGGTTTCCTTCGGGTTGTACGTGATTAGCGGGGTCCTGGTGTTGGTGCTGACTGTGAAGTGCTGGCGAAGCGAGTTTGCCTTACCGCTGCGCTATTCGGCACTGCTGCTCGCCAGCGTGCTCATCGCGCCGCATCTTACGGTGTACGATCTCGTCATTCTCGCGCCGGCTTTCCTGCTTCTTTCCGATTGGATACTTGCACAGCGGGAGCCATTGGCGACTTCGCGTCTGAAACTCTTGTTGTATTTCTCCTTCGCGCTTCCGTTGATTGGTCCGCTTTCGCGTTGGACGCATATTCAGCTTTTCGTGGCGGTCGCAGCCGGCTTGCTTTTTGAACTGTGGAGATTGGGCAAGAATCAGTCTGCGGCTGCGGAGCGCGGATCGATTCCGGACCTAGCTGCCAAATAAGAATCGCAGGGCGTCGGGAAAACGCGCAGCCCATGCAGATTCGCTGTGCGGTGCGCCTTCCGCGATCATCAAGCGCAGGCGTTTCTCGCTCAGCATGGAGCGGCGCATGATCGCGCCGAGTTCGCGAACATCGTCGACGACAGTTCGGCTGCGAGCGGCATCTCCGGTTTCGGCGGTACCCACGCCGAGAACAATTCGTTCCGGCCAGATTCTGACCTTGCGACTCTCTTTGATTGCCTGGCGATTCGAGATCCACAGCGAAGGGCTTTCCAGCAGCAGTTTCCCAAGCAACTGCGGACGCACGATCGCGGTGTGCAGAGCGATTAACGCGCCCAGCGACGAGCCGCCGAGACCTGTGTTTTCCACGCCAGTTGCGATGCGATAGTTGCCTTCGACAAAGGGCATTACTTCTCTGGTAAGGAAGTCTGGATAATAGCGGCCTTGCGCACGCAACACGACGGGATTCATGGACCGGTGCGGGATGTACTCGCGCATCCGGTCCTTGCCCGCGTGATCGATGCCGACGATGATCAGGGGAGGAATTGCACCTTCGCGAATCATCCGGTCTGCGCTTTCATCCACTTGCCATTCGACACCGCCGAATGCAGTGGAGGATTCGAACAGATTCTGGCCATCATTCAGATATAGAACCGGGTAATGCAGGGTTTGATTCTGCGGCTCATCATAGCCGGGAGGAAGCCAGATGCGGAGAAAACGCGTGTTGCGAAAAATGCGGCTGCGGAATTCGTGCAGGTGAAGATCGCCCGTGGCTCCGGTGGCGCGGATCGGAGGGGAGACTGCTTGGGCAGAGAGTTTCGGAGTTCTTGCCATCAGGAGGGATTTAACTGCTGACCCGTGCGCGCAGCTTCACTAAGGCTGCGAGCACAGTGATCATGGCGATCATCGCAAGCGAACTCAAGCACAGGATGCACCAGGTATCGAGAATATAGCCTTCGACATAAGTTAGGTATAGCGCAAAGGCCAGGCCGGCGGAAGATGCCAGCAGCAAACGAAGTGGAGTTTCGATGCGCGAGCGGTAAGCGGTGGCCAGCGCGAGGAGCAGAGCGTAGCCTGCGACTCCGATACCAGCCACGGGGATGCCCATGAGCGTTGAATACTCGCTGCGGTTGACGATATCACAATTGAACTTTTCCCCGAGATCGCAGAACTGCGATGCAGATTTCGCGTAGTGGCGCTGCAGGGATATCGACGAGATGACCATTCCGGCTAGAGCCAGAATCGCGATGACTATAAAGAAGACGCGACTATCCTTCGTGGAACGTTGGTCGGAATCAACGGTTTGATCTGGAGTTGCGCTCACGGCAGGCTGCACCCGGTTTTATCGGAGAGTTCTTCCAGCGGAAAAACGCCTTCCTTCGGAGTGTCGGAACCGAACTGCCAACTGGGGAACAGTTTTACTCCAGCCGCTTTGCACGCGGGCGTCAACTCTCGCGAGCCTCTGATGGCGCACTCGACGTAGGGCACGTATTGAAATGCCTTGCCGAACATGGCTTTCTGCTCGGCGCAGTGCGGGCACCAGTACAGGCCGTACATTTTGACCTGATGCGCAGCCAGGCACTTCGCGAAATTATCGTAGCGATGATTTTTGTAATACCACCCGGCGCCATAGGCGAGCGCAAACAGCACGATGATTCCCGCCCAGATCATGGTTTTTCGCGATGGAACTGCCGATTCAGGCTCCGCGATCCGCTCCTGACGCCGTTTTCGCCGCTCGTCTGACATAGGTCCCTTCTGGCCAACTCATTTTTATATCACGGGATCACGCTACCACGGTTAGTGCTGAGGGCAGCACATCTAGCTTTTCGCAGTGCAACGTCAACACCTCGCCGTCCACCATCACATCGACGGGTGATGGCAGATCGAATTCCACGCGCTTCACCGCTTTACGCTCGGCGAGCCGGTGCTTGATGTGCGTGCCATCGTAGAGTCCGGGCAGATTACGCATGAGGCCGAGCCTCCCGATTGGCCCCCAGCGAACATACTCGATGAGGCCGCTGTTCACCTCGGCCTTGGGCGCGATCATCATTGTGCCGCCGGTGAACTTGCTGTTGTTGAAAGTGAGAAAAAGACAACGGCGACGGTCGAATTCGGTCTCGCTCTCAACGCGCACTGGAAAAGGACGCCTTTGCAGGCGCGCGAGACTGAGGAAGATCGAAATGAAATATCCCAGCTCTCCCTGGCTGCTGAAGCGGCGCGCGCGCAGCGTGGCGACATCGGCGGGAAATCCTACGCTGAGCAGGTTGATGTAATGCAGAACGCCTTCACGATGGCGCAATCGCAGGACGTCAGACGCGTGAGTCCGATTTGCAATCAGAGAGTCGATCGCATGCTCGAGGCCGCGGTCGCTGAAGTCGCGCAGAAAAGAGTTTCCTGTGCCTAATGGCAGGAAGCCGAGCGTTGGAGCCTCGCCTCCGTTGGCCTCGGGAAACAGACCATTCACGATTTCGTATGATGTGCCATCTCCGCCGACTGCGATGAACTTTCGCCGTCCGGCGGCATAGGCCTCGCGGGCGATGCGTGTCGCGTCGCCGCTGCGCTGAGTCTCGACGATATCGATTGCGATTTGATTGGCGCTAAGCCGTTCTAACACGGTGCCCAGCATTTCTCGGCATCGTCCGCCACCCGCCGCGGGATTCACGATAGCGAGGTAGGAGTGCGCGGCACTCACAGCCCGGTCACCGCTCCACGGTCTTGTGTTTTTCCAATTTCTTCGGAAAGCTGCTGGCGCTTAATTTTCATTGACGCGGTGCGCGGGAAATCTTTTTCCCAGATGAGATATCCGCCGACGCGCTTGAAACCGGGCAATTTTCGATTGCGGTCCGCAATCTCCTGCAACAGTGAGCTGTCGAAATGTTGATTTTGGTCCAGACGTAGCGCGAGCACGAGCATTTCGCATCCCAGTTCCTTCTGGGGCCACACATAGTTTGCCGCAAATATGCAGTACTCCTTCACAGGCAAACCATCGAAAACAGTTTCAATATCTTCGGGATAAATATTCTTGCCACCTTCGGTCACGATCATGTTCTTTTTGCGGCCGAAGAGTTGGAGGTGGCCGGTTTTGTCGAAGCAGCCGAGATCCCCGGTGAGCAGCCATCCATCGACGATGGTCTCAAGCGTGAGTTCCGGATCGTCGAGATAATGCGACATTACCGTTTTGCTGCGGGCCGCGACCTCACCGATGCCGTCTTGATTGGGACTTAAGATTCTCAACTCAACTCCGGGCAGCGGCTTGCCCACTGTATCGGCGCGAAATGGTTTGAGATCGTTCAGCGTGAGCGCGGTACCTGCCTCGGTGAGACCGTAGCCATTGACTACGGGAATGCCGAGATCGTAGAAGAACTGCATGGTGGAGGGTTCCATAAACGCGCCGCCGGTGATGAGGGCGAGCAGTTCGCCGCCGAACGCTCGATGAACCTGCGGCAACAACATGCGGCTCAGCTTAGCGTTCGGACGCCTGCGTGTAAACACACGATTCAGGCTGATCATGCGATTCAGAAATGCGCGCTTCCACGACGGCAGCTCGTCGAACTTCGCGCGCAGTCCGCGCTCCAGATTCTTTACGATCATGGGGACGAGCGATACGTAGGTAATTCGATAGCGCACGAACGCGTCCCGAACGAACTCCGGACGAAGAGTTCGCAGGTGTACAACGCAGGCGCCGCAGACGAACGGACCGATAAAACCCACCATGAAATCGATCGCGTGATTGGTGGGAAGAATGCTGAGATAACGGACGCCCGGCCAGAATGGATACCAGGCGGTAAGAGCGCGGCATTGCTCGAGATAATTTTCGTGCGTGAGCACGCAGCCTTTCGGGCGGCCACCGGTGCCGGATGAGTAAACGATGGAGGCTACATCTTCGCGCTTGCGCATGACGAAATCGGGCGCGCCTTTGCGCTTGAAATCCTCCCAGCGGAATCCCCCCGCGAGGTCTACGCCAACCGGAGCTTCGGTGACGAGAACCAGCTTCGTCTTGATGCTTTGGAACTCCGGTGATTGTGTGATGGCGCGCCAAAGATAGTATTCGACAACCAACACTTTGGCATTCGAGTGCGCGAGCAGTTGCAATTGTTCTGCTGGGGTTAGCTTGTAATCCAAGGGGACCAAAACTCCGCCGGTGTAGAAAACCGCGTACGCCGAGATCAGCCACTTCGACTGATTCGTCATCAGGACCGCCGCGCGATCACCGGGATCGAAGTCTGCATCCTCGAGAGCTCGAGCTAAGGGCAAACTGATCTCTTTGAAATCGGAGTAAGTGAGGCGAGTTTTCTCGCGCTCGCGGTCCGCTTCGATGAGACACGTCTCGGTTGAGAACCGGTCCAATGCATCGCGGAGCGCGGCGCCCAGACAGCTATATTTTTGCAGGTCGAGCATCAACGAGATATTTCACCACAGAGGCACGAGGACACGAAGGAAAGCAAGGTTATGAGTTGGTTTCCTCCGCGATCAAGTATCTGCCCGCGCAAATCGTGCCCTGGGATCATTTCTACTACAGTCGCGCCTGGATTTTCCCGGCTAGCGTGCGGAAATCGGAAACACCCTGCAGTTCGTAATCCGGGAGCTCGATGCGAAAGTGGTTTTCGAGTTTCGTCAACAGGTCGAGCGTTTGCAGGCTGTCGATTCCGAGAGTCTTGAAGAAATCGTCGTCGGGAGAAAGCTTTTCTCGCGAGACACTTTAAAGTGCGCGGCTGCGAGGTTCAGTATTTCGTCGAGGGTCTGGTCTGAAGTAGGCATGATCTCAATGTTCATGGCAGATACGGCTGCGCGTCGGTGCTTTCGACAAATTTCCGCAGCCCGGCTTCGACGGCCGGACGCGCGAATAATTCGCAAAACAAGTCGATCTCCCGTTTCAATTCTTCGTGCGGAATCGGCTTGATGAAGCGCTTGGCCTCCGCGGCGGCGGTGCGGTCGAATTTTTTGAGTTGCGCTGCAGTGGCCCGCGCGGCGCGCAGAGCTTCTCCTTCTCCGACGACCTGGCTCACCAGCCCGACCTGTTGGGCTTTAGCTGCGTTGAAGCTGCGCCCGGTCAGCAATAGATCGCGAACGACGGCGTTGCCCAGATCACGCTTCAGGCGCGGGATTCCGCCGAAACCAGGAATCAGTCCCAGGCGCAGTTCCGGAAAACAGAACCGGGCCATTTTATCGGCAATGATCAGATCGCAAGTCAGCGCTAGTTCGAAGCCGCCGCCGAAGGTTACTCCGTGAACCGCGGCAATTGTGGTTAGAGGGACGGCGTCGATGAAATTCAAGACACGATGAATGCGCTCCAGGAAATCGCGGACGCCATTGAGAGCCTGGGCTTTTTCCATGGAGTGCGAGCGTTGGTAGAGCTCTCGCAAGTCTGCTCCGGCACAGAATCCAGAACTCATCTCGCTATAAATAATCAACGCGTGCGCATCATTTTGATGGCGCTGCAGGTAAGTTGCAAAGCTTTCAAACGCAGTTAGAGACTCCGAACCTAACTCGTTGCACGGCGCGCGGTGGAGCGCCAATTCGATCACTCCATCGTTCATCCGCCAAGACAACGGTGTACCTTCGGTGTGATTGCGGGACTGGTTAGATCCTTCGTGTTCTTTCGCGCTTTTGGTGGTTTCGATCATCGCTTCAAACGCTCACACCGCTTGCTTCACGCGATACATGTCTTCGATCTCGTCTTTCATGCGCGCAGAGATCACGTCCCGCTTCAGTTTTCCGTTCACCGTAAGCGTTCCGTTCTCAATGGAAAATACTTCATTACGTACGCAAAAGGCGCGCACCTGTTTGTAGTGCGGCAAATCGGGATTGATCGCGTCCAGCGCGGCTTGGACTTTCTCCACCGTCACGCTGCCCGTTACTATGGCCGAAAGGTAACCACGGCCGTTTCCTACGATCACGACCTGCTGCGCTTCGGGCAGGAGCTTGGCAATCGCGCTCTCGATGGACTCGGGGGAGATTTTGTGGCCCGATCCCAGGACGATGAGGTTCTTGATGCGCCCGGCGATGCGCCAGTTTCCTGCCGCGTTAACCTCGCCCTGGTCGCCGGTGTGGAACCAGCCGTCGCGCAGCGCCTCTGCAGTTTGTTCCGGCCGATTCCAGTAGCCCGGGAAAATATTGGGGCCACGGACGACGATCTCGTCATTCTCACCCAGCTTCATTTCCATTCCCGGTATCGCGGGCCCGACCCGGCCGATTTCTACATGACTGGGATCGTCCATGGTGCAGATCGCAGTGGTTTCGGTAAGGCCGTAGACCTGAAGCACGCGAATTCCGAGCATCATGAAATAGAGTTGGGTTTCTGGCGTCAGCGGCGCGGAACCACAGATCAGGGCTCTCAGATTTTTCCCGATCATTTTTTTTCGAATGGCAGGAAATACCAGGCGATTGGCCAAGCCGAGCCAGATGGCATCTGCGGACTTCGATTGATGCTCCTGTTTGCGCACCCAGGCGGCCTTTGCACGCGAATAGACGGCTTGAACTACGCCGCCGGTTTGCCATAGCTGCTCGTCTACGGCGCGGCGCATGCGCTCGAGCAACTGCGGGACGTTGAGAAAATAGTCCGGTGCAATTATTCGCATGTCGGTCGCGATCTTGGTGAGATCAGTGTTGATCGTCACCAGGCTCTTACGTTTCAGGAACGTGAGCAGTGCGATCCAGGAGGCGGCGAAGGTGAATGGCAGGTAGTGAAAGACGCGGTCTTGCCCAGTGTATCCGGCCATCAGTTGATCGAGCCGCTCAGAGGTAGATTCCAGCATGAAGCCTACGTTGGCTGCGGTGAGGACTGCGCCTTTCGCTTCACCCGAAGTGCCGGAGGTGTAGATGATAGTGACGGGGCCGTCGTTGCCGACTTGAGGCCGATCGAGCGGAACACCTTCAACGCCAGCGAAAATTTCGTCGAAAAGGAATTGGGGAGGAGCTTCCGGCCAGGCCTGCGCGATGCCATCGCGCAGGGCCGCATCGCCGCAGCAGATCAGCGACGGAGTGCTGTCTCTCATCATCGACACAAGTTCGGCGGGCGACTGGCGTGAGTAGAGCAGGACAACGATCAGACCTTCGGCCATGAGGGCGAGATCCATGGCAACCCAGCGAATGCTGTTTGGTGCCAGCAAACCGGCGCGATCGCCTTTGTTCAGGCCTTTGGATGTTATGAAGGTTCTCGCCTTACGAACCAGTCCGAGCAGTTCGTTTCCCGTTACACCTGTGATTTGGCCGTCGCGAATTTCCGCGAGGATGCGCGTATCTGCGGCCTCGCGCAGTTGCGAGAAGATTTCGCCGATGAATGGTACGAGTGAAGTCAAAGTGAAAGTGAAAGTGACTTACGAATCTAAGCGCGAAGACTCAGTGGCTAAAACCTTTGTTGATCTCCGGTCTTCGATGGCATTTTCCCAGAGCGTTTAGCTATATGCCGCTACCAGTTCGCGAAGACCCTGGTTCATGGGCGGCAGGTAATCTTCCCAGCTCCACTCGCCGCGGCGCGTTTCGAACTCGGGATATCTTCTTTGCACTTCTTCCTCGAAGTAAACACCCATGTGCGCCATGACTTTCAAATTCTTTACCACTGTTCTCGCGATGCCAGTGGCGATCGCCTCGCCTTCGGAACTCAGCTTTTCCAGCGCTACGAGCAGTTTGCCTTCTAGCTCTGGGTCATCGACCGTCATGAGCAAATCCTGGTGGCCACGCTCGCGCATCAGATTGCGGATACGCTCGTCCATCGTAATTCCTGCCGAGGGCACGAGGCCGGGCATCGACGTGACAATCCCGTGATAGCGAGAGGAAGCCATCATATGGCAGGCGCGGAGGATGCTTACCAATTCGTACATATTGTATTGGTCGGAGGTAAAAACCGGCACGCCGCCAAGTTTTTCGCTAATCTTGTTTGCGGGACGCGCGTCCAGGCGTTCAGTGGCGGCGAGAATCACAAATACGTTTTTCTTTTTGCGGAACGCATCCACGGCGTTGGCGATTGCGGTCCAGTACTTGTGGTACGCCTTTTCGGCCGCGGGCCCTGAGCTGTGAAAATATACGGTGCGATAGTGGCTGTCTTTATAGGCTCCAGTCAAACTGTGCACCGCGTATTTGGCGACCGAAGCTTTTACCGGCCATTCGAAGGGATTGATCGGGCATACGACCAGAACCGGCGTTCGGCCGTCCCAGCCCGCTTTTCGTAGAATACCTTGGCCGTACTCGGGAGGACGAGGTTCGAAAGTCCAGGCAGTGTCTGTGCCGATCTCCGTGGGAACTCCGAGTTCGCGCAAAACGGTGCGCGATTCCTCATTGCGCGTGATCACGAACGAGCTTTTGCAATAGCGGGCGCACATCTTCGCTACCAGAAGATCCATGTGGCCAGCTTCGGCGCCGTAGCCGACGGAGAGCTTGTTCTGCGCGGCTGCAATTCCCAGCGAGCCGATCATCATTGTGGCAAGAGCGTTGGCGAACTTGCTTTTGAACATCGAGCCTTCGCAGGCCACTACGCCATCGTGCCGGGGAACTTCGTTAGCCAGGAACGGCGGAAAAATATCGGGCAGATGAACCTGCTTCGTGCCCGCAAAATATTCGCGAGAGAAATCGAAGTTCTGGCTCATCACGCTGAACTCGACCCGATCGGGGCCGAGAATGTGTCGGATCTGACGCAGCATTTCTTCCACGCGAACGTCGGAGCCCATGTTGCGTGTGCCGTTGTAGCCGGCGAACAGCAGTTTCAGCTTATTGCCGGGCTTCCAGCGGTTGCCTCCGCCGAGCATCCATGCGGCTCTGGTGCGCTCGATGGAGCTGCTGACCCAGGCTTCCAAAATGAAATCCATCATGCGGCAGTCCCTCCCACGCGCGCCGGCCACGGCTGGTAATGGTAGACGAAATTATTTTCGGTGCTGAACTTGAGCAGCGGATAGCAATATTCGGAGAAAGGCACCGGCTTCTTCCCCAGTTCAGTCGTGACACGCTCTGTTGTCGAACACCGTATTCCACACCAGATAAGGCATGAAAACCTTTAACAAAGATGCACCTTTGCCGAGCGCGCCCTTGCGGCTGGCAAGCAGATTCACCGATCCGGTGAATGGACGCTCCGCGGCCGGAACGAAAACGGGCGCGCGCTTGTGTTGCGCTGCAGTCAGTGCACCCGTGATTTCGCGAAACGTCTGTGAGGCGGTTCCCGAGGAAAGATGATAGGTGTCGAATTGCGTTTGATCTTTTACGTGCAGGGTTGCGATTGCATCGGCGACGAAATCGACGTTCACGATGTCGATCTTATCCGTGGGACGAAAGGGCAGAGCCGGTAGCCCCGCGAGAAATGCGAAGGCGCGCACCATATCGAACTGGGTGGTTGCAGCGTGGCGGCTATCACCAAGGACAATGCTGGGGCGGAAGACTGTCTTCGGCGTTTCTGGCAGCAATACGCGCATCATGTGCTCGCAGAATTTTTTGGTGCGCGCGTAAGGATCGTAGTCGGAGCGCTCCCAATCGATGGATCGATCTTCGGTCACGACTTCGTTCTGCCGCTTGCCGGCGACTGCGACCGTGCTGACCTGGCTGAAACGGCGGAGGCCGTGATAATACTCGGCGTGGCGGGCGAGTGTGAGGACTTCGAGCGTGCCGCGCAGGTTGACGTTAAGACAGCTTTTCTCGGATTTCCGATTCAGCGAAGCGGCGCAGTGAATAACGGAATCCGTAGTGTGAACCAGGCGGTCATACTCGTCGCGAGCCAGGCCGAAGCCGGAATCGGTTAAGTCGCCGCGGAATATGCGGACGCGGGTCTGCAGGAATTCGTAAAACTGCGGAAAATCGAGGTGCAACTGCCAGGCTTGCCAGAGGCGTCCTTCGGCTTCGTTCACATCGCCCGCGCGTACGAGCACGTTGAGTGACGCGCCGTGGTCCCGCAGCAGGTTCGCCGCGACATGGGCTCCGATGTATCCTGTCGATCCCGTTAGAAAGATTGCCATTCGAACAATTCCGTTATGTGCCGGTTTTCACTGTCTCGCCATTGTGCAGGCTGCGGGGCGGACGCACTTCCAGCGGCCGGCCTTCAATGAGCGGATACGTCCAGCGCCGCAACGCCGGAATGTGGATGTTGATCCAGTAATTCCACCAATCTACCCGCTGTGCCTTGTAGCCAAATTCCTCGCGCTCATCCTCTCCTAACGCGTGCGAGAGCTTTTCAATATTGTCGGCGGCGAAATCGTGCTCGTTTAGAAGGATAAACGGTTCGAAGAGTTCGATCAGTTTTTCCACACGCTCAAGATTTCTCTCTGCTTTTACCAGCGGAGTTTTCTTCAACGGTAGTGGCGACATGATGCGCTGAATCGATTTCACGATTGCCTTTTGTGCGGGAGCCGAGAGGCGCTGATAACGCTCTTTCGATACGGGGATGGCATCGAAGCGCAAGCGCAGCCAGGACTCGAGACCTTCCTGCGCGCGGTAATGCTTGCGGTGAGCGAGCGAGGTCAACTCGATCGAGCGGCCCATATCGCAGGGATTCGCAGCCGATGTCGCCAATTGATACAAATCGTCGTGTTTGCGAACTACGATGGCCGCGGCGATCAAGGTCATTCCGGCGCAGACCTCATCCACCGGAATGATATCGAGGCGCTTTTTCTCATTGGAGGGCAACTGACGGAAATAGGTTCCGAGCAAATACGAGAGTGAGGCGGAGGTGTTGATGCCTTCGTTCCAGCCTAGAAACGGTTTTGTGACCGAGGTTTCAACGATTGCGGGACGAACAATCGCGATAGGCAGGCCGGCACCATGCTTGATGATCAGCGATTCCGCCAGACTTTTTGTAAGCGTGTAGGTATTAGGCCAGCCTAACTCTTTCGCCCGCCGCGTTCCCTGTTCGGTCAGATAGGTTTTCAGCCAGCGAATGCGGTTTTTGCGGATTTGATTCTCGAGAGCAACGCCTTGCAAACTTTTTGCGGCGTGTTCTTTGGCCAGTGATTGAGATCGCAGGCCCGCGGTCACTTCCTCGCTCTCCGACTGCGCTTCCGCGCTTGCGATCAACTCATGCAGGGAACGCCATTCTTTTTCAGCGTCGAAGTCCGGAAGGCGATGCGGAGTGTAGTTGGGAATGAGCTTCTCAGGGACTCGCCCGTCGCGCTCGCCTGCCACGTAACAGGTGGAAAGATGCAGCAATCCGGCGTGGTGTGTGCCGCGTACGAATTGCAGAATATTCAGCGCGGCATCGGTATTGGTGGTAAGCGCGTCGCGCAGATCGGGATTGAAGTCGGTCAACCCGGAGCTGTTCACGATCAGATCGAGATTGTTCTGCAGGCGGCGGGCAACATCTGCGTCAAGGCCGAGCCCTTCGCTCGTGACGTCTCCTTCGACGACTTCCACCTTGTCAAAGAGATATTCTTCGAGGCTGGGCCCGTATTTCTCGAACAGGGGATCGAAGACAGGCGAATCTTCGACAATCTTTTCAAAGCGGCGTGGGGCTGGGTTGGATTTCTGCTTGCGAATGAGGAGATAGATGCGCCCAATTTCGGGCAGGTCCATCAGCATGTTCGCCAGCCAGACTTTGCCAATGAAACCGGTGACGCCGATGAGCATGAGATGCCTGCCCGCGAGTGCTCGCCGCACCGAGAATCCGCGCTGCGGACTCAGACCTTCAAAATGCACGATCGGACGTTGCGCCGCGAGGGCCTCGCGCTCGGAACTAGTGACCGCCGCTTTCAATTCCTCGAGAGAAATATCAAGTTGGCGGGCCAACGTTTTCGGTGCGCGGCGACCGTCCGGGCTCTGCTCCTTGAGCAGCGCGAAGGCTCCGCGTGGACGAATCACTGGCTCGAGCAGACGGCCAGTAGCAACACCGTCGCGAAACTCCAGGCGGTTGGCGACGATCCGCTTCACGCCGAGATGCTGCGCCAGCGGCTTCATGACGTGCTCAAGCGCCTGACTCACCAGCACCACATCCGCGCCGGAGTTTACCAACTGCTGCACGCGCTCGACGCCCAAATCCTTCAACTCAGGCTTTAACTTGTACTGGAAATATTCTTCACCCAGAAGATCTAAGCGGTCGCGAGTTATGCCCCGCAGAGCGGTATGCACGACTCGGGTGGCGAACTTGCGGTTGGTGGAATAGAGGAACGGACGCAACAACGCCATTAAGAAGATGAGACCGCGGCGCCGGAAGCGTTCGGAGAAAGTTTGGGCGTTCCAGGTAAAGAAGGCCACGGGCTGGACCACGGTGATATCCAGCAGACTCCCTTCCACGCGCCAATAGACGGTTGGCGACACACGGGGGGACGCGTCGGGTTGGTAGTTAGACGGTTCCAAAGCAAAGTTGCCGAGGCGCAGGCACTGCCCTGTAGGCCCAGACGAATCTTATATTGTAAACAAAGCGCCGCCAGCAACGAAGCACGTTCTAGCCCGGAACCCGATTATGAACCGAGCCGGTACGTCGTCATGACGATCGCCATGACAAGTCGCCATGACGGAAGTAACCTAGAAACGCCTTCCCACCACTGCCAGAATTGGACGCATTGCGCTTTCTCGATCGGAGAGATCTATGCGATTCCTGAAACTAACGCTGGCCGTTCTCGTGCTGGCATGTGCCGCGGGCGTAGCGCAGAATACGCCACAGAATGTCAGTTTCAATAGTCCGGTTTATCAGGCGCCGGATTTTTCCGCCGTATTTCCAACTCCGGATGATATCAAGAGTCCGGTCGCTTATTCCTCTGAGGAAATTCCATTGCAAAATGGCGCCCATACTACGCTGCACGAATACACGCTGAGCCTGCACAATGACGCTGACGCGTTTATGCTGATGTATTGCGACATTCCGAACGTTCGGGGCGATACGGCTGCGCTCGATCAGATGCTGGACGGGGCCTTGGCCAAGCTCGATAACGCCAAACCAGCCTCGAAGGTGGACGCTACGTACAGCGGCCTGCCGGCGCGCATGGTAACCGCCACGGGCACCTACACCAAGGGGCAAACTACCTTCAAAGTGACCGCGTACCATCGAGTGGCCGTGCAAGGCAACCGCCTGTGGCAAGGCATTGTAATTTGCGATCAGAGGACCGCTTGCTCGGAAGCAGACGCGATGAGGTTCCTGAACAGCATCAAAATCCAGTAGGATTGGCGGCGCGCCGCGATAATATTCTCTCGATGATTCCGCACCGCCTAGTCTCTGGCATTTTGGGCCTGGTATTGGCGCTGGGCGGCTTCGTAGCCGGCGGCTACATTCCCACTGATCTTGACGGGTTTACTCCGCTTTCTGCTGCTGTGGGAGTCCTTGTGCCGGGCGTGCTGATGCTGAGCGCTTTTTATCTGGCGTTTCGGTTGCTGAAGTTTGCGGCGCTGGCCCGGAAGTAGAGAAGCATCTTGGCCCTTGCACTCGCCGGGAGGGGGTGTGCAAAACGACCGCGCGACATTACCCTACTCTTTTCTTCCGCGGCAGAAGTTACGGCCAGATGGTCAGCGGCTGGAAGATTTTTTCTGGTGTCACGCCTTGCACTTGAGAGCATAAACTTCTCCTTCAAGGGCTGCAGAATTGAACCCCTGCCGGCATTCACTCGATCCCAAGTTCTTTCGCCAGTGCCTTCCATTTGCTATCAACCAGCGCTTTCGTCTTGTCGTCCATTAGAATTTCATCCGGCCATGGGCGCGTGAAGCCCTCGGTCGGCCATTTGCGGGTGGCGTCGATACCGATTTTTGAGCCGTAGTTGGCGAGGCGGCTGGCGTGATCGAGAGAGTCGACTGGGCCTAGTGTGAATTGGATGTCGCGTTCGGGATCGATGTGGTTGAGAACTTTCAGAGTTACGTCGGCCAGGTTCTGCACGTCCACGTCTTCGTCTACTACGATTATGCATTTCGTGAACATGGCCTGGCCTAGCGACCAGATGGCGTTCATCACTTTGCGGGCTTGGCCGGGATAGGACTTGCGGATGGAGACGATCATCAGGTTGTGGAAGACGCCTTCGATAGGAAGATTGATATCGATTAGTTCGGGGATGGTCAGCTTCATCAGCGGGAGGAAGATGCGCTCTACGGCTTTGCCCATGTAGGCGTCTTCCATGGGCGGCTTACCGACGATGGTTGTTGCGTAGATGGGGTCTTTGCGGTGGGTGATGCATTGCACGTGAAAGACGGGATAGAGATCGGCCAGCGAGTAGAAGCCGGTGTGGTCGCCGAAAGGGCCTTCGGTGCGGAGTTCGTCGAGGTTGACGTAGCCTTCGAGGACTATTTCGCTGGTGGCTGGGACTTCGAGGTCGACCGTTTCGCATTTGACCAGTTCGACTGGGGCAGCACGGAGGAAGCCGGCGATCAGGTACTCCTCGATGTCTGGCGGGGCGGGCACGATGGCGGAGAAAGTTACTGCAGGATCGGTGCCGATGGCCACGGCCACTTCCATTTTTCCTTTCGGGTGGTTTGTCTCGGACAGAACTTGACCGCCGGAGGTTCGGGCCATTAGATCCACCGCTGCGGAGTTCCCACTTCTGCCAAAAGAAGGCGGAAGTGGGGCACCCTCTTTTGTGATGTCGGCGGCGTTGCGGAGGGCTTGGCGGTAGTGTTCGGCAGCTACTTTTTGGCGTTGTGCGTGGAAACCCAAGGTTTGGTTGTCGAAGACCTGCAGGCGGTACATGCCTACGTTGCGTTTGCCGGATTTTGGGTCGCGGGTTACTACGCAGGGAAGAGTTATAAAGCGGCCGGCGTCCAGCGGCCAGCATTGGAGGATCGGAAAATCCAGGAGCGAGAAATTTTCGCGTTTGATGACTTCTTTGCAGGCGCCGGTGCTGACAGTTTTTGGGAAGAACTTGCCTGCTTCGGTCAGTAGGGGGAGCATTTTTATTTTGTCGAGGAAGCCTTGGGGGGATTTTACGTCCATAAAAATGCGGATGCGGTCGGCGATTTCATCGAGCGAGTCGACGCCCAGGGCTAGCTTCATGCGGGATTCGGAGCCGAATTGGTTGATCAGGAGTTGGGAGTTGGTGTGGCCTTTGAGGTTTTGGAAAAGTAGGGCCGGGCCTCCGGGGAGATTGACGCTTGCGTGGTTGCCACCCTTCGGCAAGCTCAGGGCAGGCTTTCTCGCAAAAGAAGCGAGAAGTGGGGCACCCTCAGTTTTTGTGGCTCCATGGCCTTTGCTTACGCGGTCGGTGATTTCGGCGATTTCGAGGATTGGGTCTACTTCGGTTTGGATTCGCTTTAGTTCGCCGGCGCGGTCGAGAGCGGCGATCCATTGGCGGAGGTCGGCAAAGGGCAAAGGTGGTCTCTCCTATGAGAACTGATGATTATAGCGAGGACGGGTGCGGCGAACTATCCAGGCGCTGTTATCCCACCCAAGCCAAAAGATGGCTTGAATGGGCCACCCCGAGCAGCTTTACAGTTTGCTGCGAAGCATGGTGATTACATCGTCGGAAGTTATTACGCCTACGAGTTTGCTGTGCTCGTCGATTACCGGGAGGGTAATCAGGTTGTACTTGTCGAAGAGCTCGGCGACTTCGTTGTCGCTCGCAGTTTCGTGGGTGTAGATAAGAGGTTCGGAGGTAAGCGAGAGGAGCGGCGTGTCGGCTTGGGCCAATACGAGTTTCGCTAGCGGCACGGCGCCTGCCAGAGTGCCCTTGGAATCGACCAGATAAATCGTACCGACGGTTTCTACTCCGCCTTCGAATTCGCGGAGGACGCCGATGGCGTTCTCTACAGTTGCGGCAACCGGGAGCGCGAGAAATTCCGTCGTCATGCGGCCAGCGGCGGTCTCTTCGCGGTGTTCAAGAAGTTCGACCACTTCCTGACTGGCCTCGGGCTCCATCTCCACCAGGATTTGCTCGGTGTGATCCTGTGGCAGATCGGCGAGCAAATCAGCGGCGGCATCGGGGTCCATCTCCTCGACGATTTCGGCGGCACGCTCGGTATCGAGCGATTCGACGATCGAGCGCTGGATATCGGGTTCGACCTCTTCGAGAGTTTCGGCGGCGACGTTTTCGTCGAGCGTGCGGAATACAGCTTCGCGTTCGGCTGGGGCGAGTTCTTCTACGATATCGGCGATGTCGGCCGGGTGCAGCTTGGCCAAACCTTCGTGGGAAATCTTCAGTTTTACTCGGCGCGCGGGATCAGTCTCGATGAGATCGATGAAGGTCCAGGGGATAGTTCGCGGGGGAATTTTCTGAACTAATTTTTCGAGCGTGGTTCGCGGGGCGAGACCGCGCAGGAGACGGCGGACTGCGCCGCGCGCGCCGATATCGACTGCGCTCACGCGGAGGACGGGATGATTGCCGCCTGTGTCTTTCGCTGTTTCGACCTGGAGTTCAACGTCATTGACGCGGACGACTTTGCGGCCGTTGATATCAATCACCTGCTGGTCAAGCAGATCACGCTCGAGCAGAAACAGCCCTTCGGAGCCGTTCGCGTCCTGCCAGTTTGCAGGCCGGGTTGTGGCGTGGACATCGGTATCGATCGCGGAAATGGCCGAGAACGGAAGAATCCGCTTACCGGATTTGGTTTTGACGATGAGACTCGCAATGCGAGTGCGGTCTTCCTGGGGAGCGAGGGTGACTTCGCGCACTCGGCCAGAAGCCGCGCCGGACGGGTCATAGACCGTGGCGCCGAGAAGTTCGGAGAGTGGCAACGAGTGCATCCGGGTAGAGGATAGCCGAGTTTGTGGCGGGAGAGAAAGAAATTGTGGAGGAATGGGAGATTTTTTCGGCGAGGTCGGACAGTTGTACTGCGGTGGGACGTGCAGTGCGGCCCCAGAGGTCCGAGCACCGGGAGATCCCTCGCTCCGCTGAACAACGCTCCGCTCGGGATGACGCCGGCTTTGTAAGACGGACTGTCTTTCTGCAGATTAGAAAGTTGTCGCTAGGCGGAGGGCGCAGCTTCGGGGAGGGCCGATGGCGTTGCCGGAGAACAAGCCGCCGAAGTCGATTACGTTCAAGCGGTTGTTGAGGTTTTCGCCGTCGGCTTGAAAGTTGATGGCTAGCTTCTCGCTTTTATAGAGATTTGCGCCAAAGGATGCGTCTACGGAGAGCGTGGGCTTGATTCGTCCGCTGTTGAGGTTGATGCGATCGACTACTGCTGGGCCATATTCCTGGAGCGCTTGCTGTTCGGTTCCCTGAAAATCGAAGGGCAGGCCACTGCCGTATTCGGAGCTGCCAGCGATCCAGAGGCGCGACGTCAGATCGTAACGGATGCGAAGACGTGCAGTATTGCGCTGATCCTGCGAATCGGGGAAATGGCCGGTGAGCTGGGTGGTGGCGCTGACGGCGTCGTCGCCCAGAAAAAGGCCTCCGGTTACGGGAAACCAGGCGTTGCCTACGATGTACGAATAGCAGAGGAAGCCGGAGAAGCGATTCCAGTGCGGGACCTCGATCTTGGCTTCTGCTCCATAGATGATGGCCTTGCGAAATGCGATGGGGAAGCTGATGGCCGTGCTGAGAATCTGATCGTCGTCGGCGTAGTTGTTCACGTAACGGCGGAAATAGTTCGCGTCAAAGCGAAGTTGGTTGCGGACGCTTTTTGTGGCGCCGAACTCGATGTAGTTGCCGTGGGAGGGTTGAACGGGCAAACGGAGAACTTGCGGGTCGAGAGAGGTTACCTGCTGCGAACTCGACAAGAGAATATTTTCGAAGGAAGGCGTTTGAAAAACGCGGTCGTAGGAGGCGTGAACGATCAGACCGGCTTTTGGAGAGTAATGTGCTATCGAGAATCGCGGGCTGACTGCATTCTGATTCAGTATTAGCTGATAGTGATCCCAGCGAAGACCAGCATTGATGCTCCAGTTGCCGACGTGGATTTGATCTTGCACATAGGCGGCTTGCTCTAAATCGGGGCGGTTGCCGCTGAACGAGAATGTTGAGGGCGTGCCGGGATCGAAGGGATTCAGCGGATCGTTGGGATCGACGGTCACGATGTCGCTGAAGTTCTCGTGCAGAAACATATTGTCGGATTCGACGCCCGCCTTCCATTCCTGATGGCCGCGATGCACGGAGACTGAGGCGTTGAAGTAGCCTTCGTTGAAGTAGTTGTGCTGGAAGGCAATCAGAGGCCAGGAAAACAGATTGGAGTAGAGATCATTCTGGTTGTTGCGGACCATGCCGCGAATATCCGCCAGAACGTTGGAAGAGAAGATGTGCTGGTAGGACGCGATGCCCATGGTTTCCAAGTTGTCGGCGGTTTGAAGCTGTGCGGGCGTGCCGGGAGAGGCAGGCGGCGTGTGGAGTTGCGGGTCCTCCTGGACCTCCTCGTTAGGAATTTGGTAGCGTGAAAGTTCGTGGCGAACGCTTAGGGTTAGGTGATCCTTCGGGGTGAAATCGCGTTCTAAGCTGAGAGAAAAATCGCCGATGGTGCCGCGGTTGGTAAAGTTTTCGGGAACTACGGGATTCAGGTAATGCGCCGTCATGTCGCCGGAGGCGGACGCGCCGAAGGTGTTTTTGCCTACGGTGTCCTGCACTCGAATGGCGCCTGCGGCCGTGTCGAAGCTGCCGCCGGAAAAGATTGCCTCCCCATGTAAGCCCGGCTGAAGGTCACGCAGCGTATTTAACTCGACGACTCCTCCCATTTTGCGGCCATACTCGGCGGGAATGCCGGCGGTGTAGATGGTCATGGAGTCGACGTCATCGGCTTCGATTTCGGGGCCGAAGCTGGGAGAGCGATTGTCGGTGAGGGGAATGCCGTCGATCACGAATTGGGTTTGGTACTCGGAGCCACGGGGATGGAGAACGGCGTTGCCTTCGTAGAGCCATCCCGGCTGCGAGTTGACTAGATCTTGCAGGGAGCGCCCGGGAAGGGATGCCGGACGATCCGCGATTTGCTGCTGGTCGAGGTGATCCGAAGCGCCAGCGCGCTCCGGATCGAGAAGCGTGTTTTCGACGCTGACATTGATGGCGGTGCTGACGGCAGCGATGCTGAGCTTGATCAGATAATCCGTGGGCATGGCGCTTTGAATTTTGACTTCCCCTTCGTAGGACGCAAAACCTTCTTCGCGCACCTTAAGGCGATAGGAGCCGAAGGGCAGATTGCGAATGAGGGACAGGCCGGAATCGTCCGCGGTGTAGTCACGCTTAAACTGCAGGGCACCGCTGGTGAGTTCGATGGACGCTTTGATGGGTTGACCGTCGGGTCCGGTGATTTTGAGGCGAAGTTCTCCGGAATTGCTCTGCGCCAGGAGCGGGAGAGCAAGGAGAAAGGTTGCAAGGTGGACGGAAGTGCGCACAAGTTGCCCGAGTAATCTTTATGCTAACAGCTACGATTCGGACAGGCCGAGTTACCAAGGGAAGGCCAAAATTTGACAGTTTCGTGACAACTGGGGGCGAAGGCAAAGGCATGATGATCTTGCAATTTGGTTGTTTTAAGCTTCACGCCCTCATCACCGTGAGGGAATGGGGAAACGGGCATCCTTACCGCAGGGGGTAAGGCTGCCCGTTCGTTTTTGCGGACCTTGGCCTATTTTCGCAACAAAAGGTCGGCTGCGACGAAGACAGCGAATATCACCGAGATCACTCCGTTCATGGTGAAGAAAGCGGCATTGAGGCGGGAGAGATCGTCGGGCTTGACCAGGGAATGTTCATAAAGCAAGAGAATCAATACGGCAACGACCCCCGCCAGGGCAAGTTTGCCGAGGCTGAATACTGGTAAGAGCGCAAGCAAAAAGATCAGCATGATGAGGTGGAAGGCACGTGCGATCCACAGCGCGGTGCGGATGCCGACGTAGCGAGGGATCGAGTGCAAGCCGGAGCTGCGATCGAAGTCGAAATCCTGGCAGGCGTAGAGGACATCGAAACCGGCGACCCAGAACGTAACGGCCGCGGTTAACAAAAGAATACGAGGGTCGAGTGAACCACGAACAGCGATCCACGCCGCAGCGGGAGCGATTCCGAGAGCGAAACCCAGAACCAGATGAGAGAGACGCGTAAAGCGCTTCGTATACGAATAAAGCAAGAGGACCGCGAGGGCGACGGGGGAGAGCACGAAGCTGAGTCGATTGAGTTGCGAAGATGCGAGAACGAAAACTCCGCAGGAGGCGACGACAAACGTTGCCACGAACGCGGCTGAGAGATGGCCGGCGGGTAGGGCCCGCATTTGCGTGCGCGGGTTGGCGGCGTCGATGGTAGCGTCAGCTAGACGGTTAAATGCCATCGCTGCGGAGCGGGCAGCAACCATGGCGACAACGATCCACAAGAGTTGATGCGTGGTGGGCAGGCCCGAAGCGGCCAGCATGGCGCCGCACAGAGCGAATGGAAGCGCGAAGATGGAGTGCTCCCACTTGATCATCTCCAGTGTGACGCGCAGGTTGTGGAGCACGGCCATATTTTTTTATTGTATGGTAGTTTGCGGGATGCGATCCTTTGTGGCGATTTTCACAGGATAATTTTTTTCCTAAGTCGATCCTTCGAGTTCTTTGTGAGACACTAGCGGGCACACTGAACAAGTAAAGCGCAGATGCACGCTGCCCGAAATGTGACCATCTCTCCTCCGGTTGAGCTTCCAAGGCCGGCGCATGATTCCGATTTAAACAACCGGGGTCTAAATGACCGGGATCTAAATAAACCAGGTCCGTCCGCGGACTTCAAGAACTTTGAGCGCGGGCTGCTGGTTCTGTGTATCGCGCTGGGGGCGGCCCAGATATGGATCAGCCGCTATGCGCTCGGTTCAGATGGGGTGTCTTATCTCGACGTCGGGGACGCCTTTTTCCGGCGTAACTGGGCCCAGGCAATCAATGGCTACTGGAGTCCGCTTTACGCCTGGTGCGAGGGCATTGCTCTCGGTCTGTTCAAGCCTTCCCTGTGGTGGGAGCCTATCATCGTTCATGCGGTGAATTTTGTTATCTACGTCCTGTCACTGCTGTCGTTTCGTTTCTTCCTGCATACGTTGTTGCAAGCTGGCAGGAAGGACACTGCCAACTCTCTGAATGAATCCGCGCCGCTATCCGAGTGGGTTCTGACCGGGCTCGGCTACTGCATTTTTCTGTGGGCCACGGTAGAACTGATCGATGCCAGCTACATCACCCCGGACCTGATGGTGGCGATGTTTATATTCTTGATCGGAGCGTATCTGGTTAAGTTGCGCGCTAGCGGGTCGTTCGGCAACTTTGCTTTGTTCGGGTTGCTCTGCGGGCTGGGGTACTGGAGCAAGGCAGTCATGTTTCCGGTGAGCTTCGGAATGCTCACCATTCTGCTGTTTTCGGGTGCGATAACAAGGCGGTGCGTTCTGGGAGTCTTGCTGGCTGCGGTGACATTTCTGGCAGTGAGCGCGCCGTTTATTGCCGCGCTATCCAAACAGAAGGGTCGACTGACGTTTGGCGATAGTGGCAGGCTGAACTACGCGTTCATGGTGAGCCCTGGCATTCCGCAGAAAAATTGGCAGGGCGATCCGCCGGAGGGAGGTGTTCCGAAACATACAACTCGGCAAGTTCTGGATCATCCTCCAACGTTCGAGTTCGCTGAACCCATTGGCGGAACTTATCCGCCATGGTTCGATCCCTCTTATTGGGATGGCGGAGCGCACGGAACGTGGAGATTTCGGTCGCAGATTCGCGCGCTGGTGCAGAGTGCGCGAAATTATTCGAAGATGCTGACCGCGCAGTTGGGACTACTCGCGGGAGTTGGGATTTTTGTTCTGTGGGGAGGAGCAGCAACCAGAAAATCAATCCTTTCGAATTGGCCGTTGATTGCGGCGGGGTGCCTCAGCATCTGTTTGTATTCGCTGGTATTGGTGCGTTCACGCTATGTCGGCGGCTCCTTTGTGCTGGTGTTTATGGGGATACTGGCGGGAATCCGGCTGCCGCGCGAGGCGCAACGTATGCCGGCAATGAAATATATTACTGCGGGGGTGATGGGAAGTATCTTGTTTTCGATTGTCGCGTTTCTGGCTGAGGCCGCCTATGTGACCAACACGGTATACGACTATCCGACGAATAAGGATTACGTTCGAGCCGCCGACGGGCTGCGAAGTATGGGATTTCAGGCGGGAGAAAAAGTCGCCATCGTTGGAGATGGGGATACCCAGTATTGGGCGCGATTGGGAAAGTTTAAGATTGTAGCGGAGGTTTTCGCTCCCGATGCGGAAAGGCTTCCCTTCTGGAGTGAATCGGTGGGGCGAAGGAGAATGGCGTATGAGTGCTTTCGCCGCGCCGGGGCGAAGATAGCGGTGGTATGGAGTCCGCCCGCAAGTATGGATCCTGGATGGGAGCGGATCGGGAATACGAATTACTATATGCGCTATCTCACCCAATAGCGGGCGATTGCTTGCCAATGCGCTGGTCGAAACTTGCGCAGAGATTTTCACCATGATTACATTCTCCAGATTGGAAGCCAACTATCGGTTGAGCACAGTACCGGAGGTTAAAGGTGAGACGATTGAAGTCTCGGTGGTGATGCCGTGCCTGAACGAGGCGGAGACGCTGGAGATCTGCATTGCCAAGGCTCGCGAGGCAATGTCGCAAGCGAATGTCACTGGCGAGATTGTGATCGCGGACAATGGCAGCAGCGACGGTTCGGTAGAGATTGCGGAACGAATGGGGGGGAGGGTTGTACATGTCGCGGCGAAGGGTTATGGGAATGCTTTGATGGGCGGAATTGCGGCGGCCCGCGGGAAATACATCGTGATGGGCGACGCCGACAACAGTTACGACTTCAGCCATATTCCGCGATTCCTCGAACAGTTGCGTAAGGGCGCGGATGTTGTGATGGGAAACCGGTTCAAGGGTGGGATTGAGCCGGGGGCCATGCCGTTCTTGCATAAGCATTTGGGAAATCCCGTGTTGTCCGGTGTGGGGAAGCTTTTGTTTAAGAGTCCTGTGGGGGATTTTCACTGCGGGCTGCGAGCGTTCAGCAAGGCGGCGTTCGAGCGCATGGACCTGCGGACTACAGGAATGGAGTTCGCCAGCGAAATTGTGGTGAAAGCCAGTTTGCTCGGGCTTTCGATCGCGGAGGTACCGACAAGTCTGTTTCCAGACGGGCGCAGCCGGCCACCGCATCTGCGCACATGGCGTGATGGCTGGCGCCATTTGCGATTTCTGCTGCTTTATAGTCCGCGTTGGCTGTTTTTGTATCCGGGGGTTGTGCTGATGGTCATCGGGGCAGCGCTTGGCCTTTGGCTTCTGCCGGAATCACGCACGGTTGGCCACGTTACGTTTGACGTTCACACGCTGGTATATGCGGCGGCGTTCGTGCTGCTTGGATTTCAGTCGATCGCGTTCGCCTGCTTCACGAAGATATTTGCGATCTCGGAGGGGTTGCTTCCTCCGGACCCAGGGCTCGACAAGCTTTTTCGCTACATCACACTTGAAGTTGGGCTGGCTGTCGGCGCCGCAATGACAGCTTTAGGATTGGCGGCTTCGTTTTACGCGGTGAGCAGTTGGGGGACACGGCATTTCGGAATGCTGGATTATTCGCGCACCATGCGCATTGTGATCCCAGCGGCGTTATTTCTGATGCTGGGGGCGCAGACGATTTTTGCAAGCTTTTTTCTCAGCGTGTTGGGAATGCGGCGGAAGTGAATGAAGATGCTCAGCGCATCAGGTTCTCTGCTCCGGGAGCCAGAGAAAATCGGAATGACGGTACTGCTCGAAACTGTCGACCGGCTTGCGGGTGATCGCGCATTGGCAGGCATATCCTATCTCTTTTAATAGACGCCACGATTTCTCGCGGCCGATTTCCGTGCATTCAATAAAAAGAACGGGCTTCGCGGCGGTGATGGTCTGGCGCATTCCCTGCACTACTTCCCCTTCCGCGCCTTCTACGTCGATCTTCACGAATCTGGGAAGGGGAAGTTCGCCTGCATCCACTAAATCATCGATCGCGATTGTACGAACCGTAAGCTTTGTGGCGGAGGGATTATCGCGATACCAGACGAGACTTGCGGTGGATGGATTTTCGAGTAACCGGATCGCCGCTTCGCCGGCGTGGTCGGAAGCGGCGACCTCAAGAAGGCGGACGTTTTCGAGAGCATTGATATCGATATTTTTGCGGAAGGCTGCGATATTTTGCGGGAAAGGTTCGAAGGCGATTACGTGGCCTTGCGGGCCTACACGCCGGGCGAGTGATAAAGAAACATAGCCAAGGTTCGCGCCGATGTCGTAGGCGACATCGCCGGCTGAGACGAATTCGCGGATTGCCCTTTGCAGATAAGGTTCATCCGTGCCCAGCAGATAACTTAGATAATCGGCGGGAGAGACATCGATGCGATAGCCACGTGCGAGTCCGCGGAGGATTTTGCGCGGTTTTCTTTCTCTACCCAGCAGAAGTATGAGTGCTGATCGAACCAGAATTCGAACGCCCGGCATCCTTAATTGCCTTCTAAGGCGCGGCCACAGATCTGCGCCGTTGTTTCCTTCAAATGAACTCACCCTTGCTGGAGACCAGGGGCACGAAGCGGACGGGATCCAGCGAAGTAACTTGGGGCTGGCCCTCGATCATACGGATGAACTGTAGTTTCTGCGCTTCAAACGATCCGACTGGAATGACCATGCGCCCGCCGTCTCGCAACTGAGCAAGCAGCGCAGGCGGCACAATCGGCGCGGCAGCGGAGACCAGGATCGCATCGAAGGGAGCGATTGCCGGTAAGCCGAGGGAACCGTCACCAGTGAATACTTGAACATTTGTGTAACCCAGCCTTGCAAGCGTGCGGGCAGCGGCAGAAGCGAGATCCGGATAGCGCTCGATTGAAAAAACCTGCGCCGCTAATTGCGCAAGCAGTGCCGTGACATACCCGGAACCGGTACCGACTTCGAGAACCTTTTCGCTTCCGGTGAGTTGGAGCAATTCCAGCATGACAGCCACAACGTATGGCTGAGAAATCGTCTGGCCTTCGCCGATTGGCAACGGATGGTCCTGGTAGGAGTCGGCGCGGTAGGGCTCGGGGACGAACTCATGGCGGGGAACGCGAAGCATGGCCTCGAGCACGCGAGGATCAACAATGCCGCGGGAGCGGAGTTGAGAATTCAACATAGACTCGCAGTCGGATTGAAAATCGGTCATGGGGAGTCGAACTGGTTTTCAAAACTCACTTCGTGCGGCGGCGGACTTGCACATCGAAACTGACCACGCCGTTCTGATCGCGGGTTCCCACAACGGAAAGGTTCCGATTGAAATAGTACTCGCCCTGAATGATCTGCTGCGAACTTTGCGAGACGTTAGTGGAGTAAGTCAGCGACAGGTTGTTGGCGAATTCCTGCTCGATGGTGACTTGCGGCCCGCGGCCGGTTGGATTGGTTTCTGTGGTGAGGCCCTGCGGATCGATTTTGATGTTGCTGGCCCCGAACAGGCGCTGGAAGCGGCTGGTGACGGTTTCGTTCAGCGCTTGATTGAGGATGAGTGCCGTCGCTTGATCGCTGTAAGCGGCTTGGCCGGACTGCTCCTGTAGCTGCTGCGATTCTTCGCCGGTGCGGCCAAGAGCGAGAAGCGCAATAATGTCCGACTTGGGCAAAGGCGGCTCGGAACGGTAGTTGAGATTAAGGCCGCGATCGGGTGTGCCCGTGATGGTGATGTTGAGATCGTAGTTGCGGACGTGAGTTGCAGCCTGCAGGTTGAGTTGAGGTTCGATGGAAACCGGATTGGCAAAGGTGATGTCGCCCCGCTCCAGCGTGAAGCGGGTGCCGTGAAAAGTGGCCTGACCTTCGAGAATATCGACGCGGCCAAGGAGAGCGGGACGGGCTACCGAGCCCCGGACGCGGAGATCGGCGTCTCCGGAAAGGCGGGCAATGGCGGTGCGCATTTGAAGTTCGGGCGAGGTCTGAACGTGCACGTCAAGCTTGATGTTGTTGAGTGGCGAGTTCGCTACCGTGATGGTGGGACCCTGGCGGCCGCGCTCAAGATAAGTACTGAAATCGAAGCCGGGAGTGACGGCCATCTTGGTAATGGTGATTTCGCCCGAAACACTGGATGCAGAGCGGGAACCGGACCAACGCAGTTCGGCGTCAGCCGTCGAGCTGACGCCGGGAGGATAACGCAAGCGAACGTCCTTGCCGGAGGCGGCAAGATTGAAATTGAGCTGCTTGTCGAGGTAGGAGATGTCGCCGCGGAGATTCACCGTGCCGCCGCCGGTGCGGGCGGTCAGCGCTTCGATGTGGGCGTGGTCGCGAGTGAAGAGAAGTGAACCGTTCAGATCGGTAAGGCCGCTCGGCAGGGTTGCGTAGTTGACGGAGCCGTTGGCGAGCTGCATGCGGCCCTGAGGCAAGGGATCATCGTAGGTACCCTCCACTGTCATGTTCACGAGAGCGACGCCGGAGGCGGTGAAATCCGGATTGAAAACCGCGAGCAGATTGAGATCGATCTGGCCATCGGCTGTGACATCGAGGTTATGGGGAGCTGAGAACTGGACGGTGCCGTGAGCGTGAACGTCAGTTCCCTGCCCCTGCATGTGCAGTTGCGGCACGCTGATCATTTCACGCGTGACGGCGAACCGTACCGGCTCCTCGTTGTGCAGCTTCACGTGTTCCACTTCAAGCGCCAGGCCGCTCAGGTCGCCATTGATTACCCAGCGCGCGGGTTGAAAGAGCGGACCGCGCAGGTCGAGAATGCCGTCAACAGCGGAATGGCCCGTGAGCTGATTGCCGAAATAGGCGTGCCACAGGGCATCGAGATCGACCTGGTACATGCGGAAGGAAAGATTGGTGGAATGATCGGACTGTAAGCCGACGTTGCCACTCACCGCCAGCGAGCCCTGCGGCAGATTGGAACTGCCGGTGAGATGAAGCTCGTTATCCTGCGTGGAAGCGTGAAGATCGAGATCGCCGAAGGGTTCATGATTCACAGTCAGGTTGCGGATCTGGACATCGCCATTGATCACTGGCGCATCGGGAGTTCCCGAAGCCTTTAGCGTGAAGTCGGCGCGGCCTTCGAGGGGCAGGCGATCGTAACGAAGGGTGCGGATGGAGGTGAGATTGAAATTGTTTCCCGCTATGTCCAGGCGGTAGACGTGTGTTGCGGGAGTGTAGGAGGCCCTACCAGTCATCACGGAATCACCATAAAAGAGATGCAGGTCATCGAATGCAATTTGGCCATCGGCCATGCGGAAATCGGAATCGAACTGGCGAATGAGCTCGCCGTAAGCGAGGGCATTGCTGAGGTGGAACTTGCCTTCTGCGCGGGGATGGGAGAGCGTGCCGGTGGCTTCCGCGTAAACGTCGGCCTTGCCAAAGATGGGATAGCTGTATCCGGCCAGCGACTGAAGCAGAGTGAGATCAGCATTCTGTATGTTGGCACGAAGATTGAGAAGACTTTCGCCCACGAAATGGCCGTGATCGAGACTAGCTGAGGCTTCAAACTCGGCGGAGGTGTCGCCGCGTCGGAGAATGGAATCGCGGAACGCTATGGCGTTGTAGGAAACCTGCAGCGATGTGGAGAGTGAATCCCACTGCGTTTTTAGCGCCAGTGTCCCCGAGCTGGCGGGGACGTTGAGCTCGAAGTCATTCACTGATAGATTACCCGCGATTTGCGGCGACGAAAGTGATCCGGTCAGGTTGCCATTGAAAGTAGCGCGGCCATTGAGGGTCACGGGGAATAACGCCGGTCCGCGCACCACAGAGAGAAGCGGCAGCCAGTCGGCCACGCTGGAAGTGGAAACAGAAAGGCGAAGTGCAGAAGCGGAAGACAGCGTGCCGGAAGCCTGAACGTGGCTCGCGGGCGTGGTCAGGTTGAATTGGGGAAGATCGAGATTCGCGGTCGCGGAATAATAAACACCATCAGCATGGCCGGTAAGCGGTAATTGTGGCGGCAAGACCTGTGGTGGAGGATTTACGTCAACCGCGAACTGAGTTTCCGCATCGCGGCGAGTTCCCTTCCAGCGAGTTTCGATTTTGCCGGAGGCCAGCCCAACCGGATGTAATCGCTGAAGCGGGTCGGTGGAGTGCAGAGCGGCAATGAAGGCTTCGACCGAAATATCACGGAGCTGAAGCGAAATTCGGGCGTTTTGAACCGCGCGGGGCCGGGCCTTCGGCGCGGACTGGGCGAATTTGTTTGACGGGCGCGCGGCGGAAATTGTGGCCGTTTCGAGAGCTCTTCTTGCGGCCGGCGAGAGATGCACCTCAGGAGCGAGCCATTCGTTTATATCGGCATCGCCGGCGAAAGTTCCTCCGAGAAGGCGTCCTTGCAGCTTTGATAATGTCAGCTCTCGATCGCTTACCGCGTAGCCGGTGCTCAGCGCGGCTTTCGAGAGCGCGATTTGATCGTCCTGCCAGTTGAGATCGCGAATCGTGAGCAAACCCCTGGAGTCGAACTGAGTGAGCGACCAACTGCCGTCTCCTTTGAGTGCGAGCGAACCGGCCCGCAGTTCCGGATGCCGGCTTATGGAAGCTGCCTCAGTGAGATCGAGTTGCGCATCGTAGAAAACGTGAAGACGTGGATGGCGAAAGTCTGCGATCTGGCCATTGGCCGCGAGGCTGGAATGGCCGGAATTCCATCTTAGAGAAGTGACGACCGCGGAATCGGAAGACAGGGAAAATTCTGCTGCACCCATCCAGGCAAACGGGCGGTACGCAAGCAGCTTGGTCTCTACCATGCCAACCGCGACGCGGCAGTCATACCGCGAATGGAGGTAGGAGTAATCCATTTGCAGCGAGGCATTGCGGGCGGAGAGGTCGAGAGGGATGGTCTGGTCGTCCCAAAAGATGCGACCCTGGCGGACATCCAGACGATTGATGGAGAGCGAGAAGAGTTGGTCGATGGTGGCTTTTGTCGAGAACTGCCCTGCGCGCTTCGGAAGATTGGTCGATCCGTCGGCATAGAAAGCTACGTGAATAACAGGCTGATCGAGCACGACTTCGTGAAAGGCGAACTGCGACTCGAGGAGCGAAATAACCTTCACGCGCGCCAACACGCTGTCGGCGTGAGCCAGCGGGACATCCGTCGCAGACTCGCGTCCGTGGACGGTGATATTGCGCACCTCAACCTGCATGTGAAAGGGGACGGTATGAAAGCTGCCGATTTCGGCGCGACCGCCGGTGATGCGCTCAATTTCCGCGACCAGACGGCGGCGAACGAGCGCCTGGAACGACTCAGTGTTGACATATACGCTGAGAGCGATGAGAAGCAGGACACCTGTGCCGGCAAGGGCCAGAAGATATTTCCACCAGCGGCGCGCCGGCTTGGCGGCGGCTTCGGTCACGGAGATTGCGCTCCGGGGTCACTCGATAGGGGATTCGTGGCGGGGATATGTACACTGCCCTCGGAGCGCAGAGTCTGCAGCCAGGAAACCAGCATCTCACTGACTTTTTGTTCGGTAAGCAGTTCGCGGATTTTTGCGGAAACGTCGGCGAGAGGAACGTCGGCAGCTCCAGCCTCTCTTAGTTTCGGCACAAACTGATCGCGGTAGTAGGCCTCAATGGATTTGGAATCGATTTGAACTGCGGGACGAAGTCTGGCATCGACCAGCCGCATTACATCGATTTGTTGCCGCACGCGCGAAAAGAGATCTTTGTCGCTGATGTGATAGCTGGCAAGAAGAGCGTGCCAGCCTTCATCCGTAGCCGCCTGGGGATATTGTTTTCTGGCCTCGGCGATGCGGGCCTGAACCTCGGCATCGGTGGCGTGGCGGAAGTCGGCGGACTTCATCTGCTCGCGGAGCAGTTCCTGATCGATGAGGCGGTCCAGAACCGCGCGGCGGTCGTCTTCCGTGAACTGATCGAGAGCACGGTTACTGACCAGTGATTGGTAGCACAGGGCTTCATCCCAATCGCTTTGCAGAATCACTCGACCGTTGACCGTAGCGACGATACGATCAACCACTTCTGGTCTGGGCGCGGCGAACGCGGGCTTTGGAGACAGGGATAGCGGCGCGAGGGCGAGCGCAATCCAGATACATCGGTTCAAAAAACATCTCATCAAAATGGCTGTCCTATGCTGAAAAAAACGTTGAAGTGACCCAGGCGCTGCGTCTCGAAAGCTGTTGTCGAGTTCGGCTGTAACTGGAAGTAATAGGTCGGATTTAAATTGTACCCGAAATCGAAACGCAAGGGGCCGATGGGTGTTTTATAGCTCAACCCTATGCCGACGGCGTGAGAGGTGTAATCGTAGCCGACATTATCGAAATACGTCATGCAGGCGGAGTTGGCGGTGCCGCCTGAGGACAGGCATTGCGCCGGATCGGGCTGATGCCAGCGCCCTAAGCCTTTGATCATATCGTGGCCGGCGGTGAAAACGTTGCCCATATCGTGGAAGATCGCGAAGCCGAAGCCTTCTCCGAGAAAAGGCAGGCTGGTCGAAGGAAAGCGCAGCTCTTCGTTGTTGACGAAAAGGGCGGTACCGCCGACGGGAAAACCGGAATCGGGATCGCGGGGTCCTGCTTGATTTAACGCGAAACCGCGATGCGAGTTGCCGCCGCCGGCAAAAAATACTTCCGGAAGGGGTATTACCTCGGTACCCGATGGGCAGGCTGTAGCCAACTTGCTGACCTGGCAGGCGCCGGGGGGAAGAACGCGGGTACCGCCAAATACCTGCTCCTGCCCCAGTGTCGTCGAGCGGGCAAAGACAAATTTGTGATTGGGATGGCCGAAGGCGTAATACGTGGAATCCTGCGCCAGGGCGCGACCGTAATCCGCCTGCGAGCCGACCAAGCTGGATGCCGCAAAGGCGTCAAGGGTGAAGTATTGACCTCGTGTGCTCTCGAGCGGGTTGTCGCGATGATCGCTGATGAATGTGAAGCCGGGACCACCGACGTGCGCGGGTAGCGAGAGCAGGCTAAACTCTGCGGGCGAGAAGTCGGATGCGAAGTCGCTGGCTTTTACGCGACGATATTCGAAGCGGTAGGTGATGGATGTGGAACGATTGGGTTGCAATTTACCGAGTTGCTGGCGAAGATCGATCTTGCCTTCGAGGCGCTGCGAAGTGAATGTGGAAACGTCGAGGCTGTTGTCGTAGAAGATGGTATAGAAAAGCTTTAAGGCATCGTTGTTCAGCACTTTCGGGATTTCGTAACTGACCAAACCTCGCTGCTGAAGACGTCCGACGTGAGACTGAAAGATGAGCGACTGGTTGCGACCGCCGACGTTCAGGCGGGTCACGTCGAAGCCGACGCGAGGACTGACGCCGGTTGATCCTGTGGGGTGAGTGCCGCCGGAAGGAAGGCCAGTTTCAAATTCCAAGCCGGCACCGTAAGTAAAGGTGTAGCGGCGAGCTTCCTGCACCTGGACAAGAACATTCTTGTCGGGATCAGTGCCGTTGGGATTTTGCACCGCGGTGTCGACTTGGTTGAATATTCCAAGATCGTAGAGTTTGCTTTGCGTATCCAGCAGATCCTGCTGGCTGAGCGGTTGCCCGGCGGAGATTTTAACCTCGCGTTGCACCACGTAGCGGCGCGTATGATCGAGTCCCGCAATCATCACCTGATCGACAAAAAACTGTTCGCCCTCATCGATGGTGAAAGTCACATCCTCTCGATTTGCCTTCGCAGCCGAGGGATTGGTTGTGATGTCAAGGGCGGCGTGGGGGAAGCCGTGGTTGAAGTAATAGTTGAGAATTGCCTCGCGGTCGCTTGCCAGATTCTGCTCGGAATAAGGTTGCCCTTGTGCGGTGTTGAGTTCGGGAAAGGATCGGGCGGGAATCTTCTGATTACCGACAATTCGAAATGCGCCAACCAGAGTTTGCGAGCCTTCGGCGATCTGAATGTGAACCGCTAGATGGTTCTCTACGTGGTGATAGTTATCGTCGACCTTGGTTTCGATGTTTACATCACGAAATCCATTGGAAACGTAGAGGGCTTTGAAGTTAGCCACATCGGCCTTCAACAGTGCTTCGCTATAGTGCCCCTGAGAAAACAGCTTGCCTGCAGGCTGAATCTGAAGGCGCTGCCGCAGCATTGGTTTGGAAAAATACTTGTTGCCGGTGATCTCGATGAGATCGAGCCGGTGGGTGGGGCCGGGGTTTATCTGGTAGACGATCCGCAAGAGGTCGGGGCTGTTCTCCCTCTGTATTTCGACGGTGGAATCGTAGTGGCCTCGAGTCTGGAGATAGTTGACAAGATTTCGCTTGCCTTCGTTGAGCAGATCGTCGTCGACGGCGTTTTCCTGATAGACAGGGATTTCACGTTTCAGCACGCCGCGGCTGACGTGAAAGCCTTGGGTGTAGACGATGACCACCGGCCCGGGCTCGATTAAATAAGTGTAGTCGACCGAGTTTGAAACCGGCTGATACTTCTGTTCTGCAATGGAAACCTGGGCGAGAATTCTTTGCTGCTTTTGGAATTTCTTCCGCAGGTGCTGAAGTGAATTGGTGACGCGCGCCGCAGTGACACGGTCGCCCGGATGCATTTTAGCGATGTCCTGAATTTGAGCCGGGGAAAGACTGGTGTGGCCGGTGACTTTTACTTCACCGATGTGCGCCGGTTCACCGGCCGAAATGTGAAAGCGAATGTTCACCTGCTGCGTATCCAGGTTGGATGTACTTTCCGCGGTGACGCGCGCCTTGTAATAGCCGTTTTCCTGCATAAGCTGGCGGATGTTTTGCAAGGCGCGATCCAGTTTGTCGATGGTGTACAGTTCACCGAGTTGAAACTTCGAAGCATTCACGATCTGATTTGCGCTGGGATGGCCGGGGGCGCCCTCAACCTCGACAGCGCCAACGAAAAAATTCGGCGAAGTGGTGAAGGTGAGGACCACTGCATCGCCACTGGGAGTAACCTCCGCTTGGATATCGGCGAAGCGGCCCGTGGCAAAGAGAGTGCGGATGCTTTCGCGCACCTTATCGCGGTCCAGCGGTTCGCCGGATCTCTGCGGGATCATTTGCAGCAGGCGGGCAGCATCGCGAATGCCGGGAAGCTCGACAGTCTTGACGGTTCGGCCCGCGTAGGCAGCCATAGACGATAGAGGAGCTTGCGGCTGCTGCGAAAAAGAAGCGGGATGAGCATTGGAGCGAGCCCCGGCAGAGGGGCCGAAGCAGCCGACGATGAAGATGAGAAACGCCGCGTACCTTCTTCTCAGCAAATAATTTCCTTGGCCCGCTATCCTTTCGATCCAGCGCGCAATTTCATTCTGCACTTCGCTATGGGTCTAATAACCACCCTTATAATAAAAGGTTTCGAATTGGCCGCGGGTGATCTCTTTGAGGCGGGGCGTGGAGAAAGAGAAGAATAAATTCGAAGAGCGGTATTCCCGTCAGATTCTGTTTCGTGGAATCGGCCAGGAGGGCCAGAAGAAACTGGCCGCGGGCCGGGTTGCGATTGTGGGATGCGGAGCGACGGGTTCGGCGTTAGCTTCATTGCTGGCGCGAGCCGGAGTGGGAACATTGCGAATTATCGACCGCGATTACGTGGAGCCGAGCAATTTGCAGCGGCAGTCGCTGTTTGATGAAAACGATGCCGCAGAATCGCTGCCCAAGGCGGTAGCCGCGGCGCGGAGGATTGCGGCCTTCAACTCGGAGATATCGGTTGAAGCGAAAGTTGAAGATCTGGTGCCGCAGAATATTGAAGGTTTACTTGAAGGTACGGATGTAGTGCTCGACGGCACGGACAATTTTGAGACGCGGTATTTGTTGAACGATTATGCCGTGAAAATGGCGCGTCCGTGGATTTACGCTGCTTCAGTTGGCAGCTACGCCGTCTCGTTAAACATCCTTCCCGGCTTGACTTCCTGTTTAGCGTGCATTTTTCCGGACTCCCCGCGCGGCATGGTCGAGACTTGTGAGACGTCCGGCATTTTGAATACGGCGGTGAACCTGGTGGCTTCCGTGGCCGCGACGGAAGCCATGAAGATGCTTTTGGGAGATGACGCGCTCGGCAAGTTGCGGCGCACCTTGTGGTCGCACGACATTTGGACGAATGATCACTCGGAGATTGCTGCGGACGAACCTCGGGCTGGTTGCCGGGCGTGCGGCGAGCGGGACTTTATACATTTGGCAGGCGAAGGCCGGCCTCATATTACGATGTGTGGGCGAAATTCGGTACAGATTCACGAGCGCGCGCGGCCAATCGATTTTGAGGAGATGCAACGGCGCCTCGAAGTGCATGGAGTGGTGCGGCACAACGAGTTTGTCCTGAAGTTCTGGCGCGAGCCTTATGAAATGACGCTGTTCCCGGATGGGCGGGCGATCATCAAGGGAACCACCGATACAGGCGTTGCGCGCAGTTTGTATGCGCGATTTGTGGGAAGTTGATTGAGATTGGAATCGAGAAAATGTCCGGCGGCAGACTGCAAGGTAAGACGGCCATCATTACAGGGGGAGCGAGTGGAATCGGCAGAGCCACTGCTCTTCTTTTTGCCCGCGAGGGCGCGGTTGTGAGTCTCGTTGATCTTGACGAGAATGCCGGGGGCGAATTAGTTCGCGAAATTTCCGCAGCTGGCGGGCGCGCCATATTTGAACGCGGCGACGTTACTCGTGACGGGGATTGCCGGCGCGTTGTCGAGAGTACGGTCCAAGAATTCGACAACATTCATATACTTTTCAACAATGCCGGGATTATTCGCCGCGCTTCGATTCTTGAAACCAGCGAGCAGGAATGGGATGCCGTGATGGCGGTTAATGTGAAATCGATTTTTCTTATGTCGCGAGTTGTTATTCCGATCATGGCGAGGGCAGGCGGCGGCTCGATTATCAACTCGGCTTCGGGTTGGGGCTTGGTGGGCGGAGCGAAGGCTACGGCGTATTGCGCATCGAAGGGCGCAGTCGTTTTGCTGACGAAAGCGATGGCCATCGATCATGGCCCGCAAAACATCCGCGTGAATGCGATCTGTCCCGGCGACACTGATACGGCGATGTTGCGCAGTGAAGCGAGACAACTGGGCGAACTGGAAGCTCAATTTCTCGCTGATTCCGCAAAGCGCCCGCTGGGGCGACTAGGTCGACCGGAGGAGATTGCGCAGGCGGCGTTGTATCTGGCGAGCGATGAGTCGTCATTCGTAACGGGGGCGGCGCTCGTGGTCGATGGCGGCGGCTTGGCGGGACACCGTTTGAGATTTTCGTATGTTGGAGACCATGCAAACACAAAATCGCACGCGGTCGAGGGAGTGGTTTGAACGCGCGCGGCATTCATTGGTCGAAGGCGTGAATTCGCCTTCGCGGGGCTCTGCTGTTTACTCGCCGGGACCGATCGTTTTGGAGCGCGGGAACGGTTCGCGCGTGTGGGACGCAGACGGGAATGAGTACGTCGATTTCATGATGTCGTTTGGAGCGCTGATTCAAGGGCATGCGCATCCTGTGCTGGTTAAAACTGTGAGCGACGCGATGGCGGAGGGCTCTCACTTCGCGGCCGCGACTTCCGCGGAAGTTGAGGCGGCGGAGCGCTTTTGCCGCATGGTGCCGTGCGCCGAGACTGTGCGCTTTACCAACACCGGCAGTGAGGCGACCATGCTGGCAATGCGCCTTGCCCGCGCGCACACTGGGCGGAACAAGTTTCTGAAGTTCGAAGGACATTATCACGGATGGTACGACCCGTTCCTTCTGAACGCGCACAGCCATCCGCCGGAGCAATTGGGATCGATGGAGAATCCGTCGCGCATTCCCGACTCTGAGGGAATTCCGCCGACGACGTTCGATGATGTCGTGCTGGCACCGTGGAATGATGAAGCTGCGCTCGAACGCATCCTGAGGACGCACGGGCACGAATTAGCGGCGGTGATCACTGAACCGATTATGGCGAATATGGGCTGCATACTTCCGCGCGACGGATATCTGCAGCGAATCCGCGAACTCACGCGCGCACATGACGTTCTGCTGATTCTTGACGAAGTGGTGACCGGCTTCCGCTACGCACGCGGCGGCTGCCAGGAATACTACGGTGTCACGCCGGACATCGCTACGCTCGGCAAGGCTCTGGGTGCGGGCTTTCCTGTGGGCGCGGTTGCGGGGCCGCGCGCGATTCTTGATCGCATGAAATGGGGCGAGAAGATGGTGCTGCACTACGGCACCTTCAACGGTCACCGGCTCACCATGAAAGTGATCGCGGCGAACGTGGACTTGCTCTCGCAAGAGGGTATGTATACCAAGCTTCACGCAATTGGCAATGCGGCCATTGCCGGACTGCGGGATGTTTTTCGGCGGCGTGGAGTGAAGGCGATTGTGCAGGGGTTTGGGCCGATGTTCCAGATTTATTTCACCCTCCGCGATGGCATCTACGACTACCGCGATTATTGCAAGCATGTCGATGCCAAGCGCTACTCTGAATTTGTTCATCAACTGCTTGAGCGTGGCATTTACATGACGCCTTCGAATGGCCTGCACTGGATTATTTCGACCGCGCACACACACGGCGATATAGAAAAACTTCTGGCCGCGGCTGATCAAGCCTGCGCGGCAATCGCGTGATGACAACTGTCTTTCTCGGAGGCGGCAGGATTACGTCCGCGCTAGTGGCGGGATTGCGGCTGGCGCGTTATCGCAACCCGATCGTTGTGTACGACCGCCATGCCGACAAGTTGCAGCAACTCCGGGGGCGATACTGTGTGCGCACCGAATCCGACCTTCAGCGCGCCGTGGCGTCCGCCGGGCTTTTGATTTTTGCGGTACGGCCTTCGTCGGTACGCGACTTGCTGAAGGAGATCGGACCGCTCAAGCGCCCCATGGCGGCGGTCAGTTTGGCTGCTGGGATTCCACTCTCAACGCTCAAACGCGGCTTGGGCGCGCCGGTGCACTGGGCGCGTGCTATGCCCAGCCCGGTCTGCCGAATCCGGCGGGGGCTCACAGCGCTCGCTTTCTCCAGAAGCTTTCCTGCGGCAGGGCGGCGTGAAGTTCGCAAGTTTTTCTCGTTGGTTGGGCCTATTCTGGAAATTCCTGAAAAACAGTTCGACGCTTTTACCGTCACCTTTTCGTCCAGCCATGGCTATCATGCGCTGGCCACGCTCAGCAACGTTGCGGAAGCACTTGGCCTGAATCGCAAAACAGCGCGAGTAGCTGCGGCCCACGCGCTGGCTGATGGCGTGCTGGCATGGCGGGGCAACGAACTTCGCCTGGAGGAACTTGTGCGCGAGGCGGCTACGCCGGGAGGTACTGCGGCCGCAGTCATGGAGAGAATGAACCAATCCGGTTATCAGCGGATTGTGGAGCAAGGGCTTCGCGCCGGGTTGAAGCGAGCACAGAAAAACGCCAGGCTTTGAAGGTTTCGTCGCGGCGCCGGCATGTACTTCCTATGCGGCTTTCTTTCTCGGAACCTTCGCGCCTTTCTTGCGCGCTTCGGACAAGCCGATGGCGATCGCTTGCGTGCGACTCTTCACCGTGCCACCTTTGCCGCCGCGTCCCGACTTCAAGGTCCCACGATTTCTGCGACGCATCGCGCTTTCCACGCTCTTGCCTGCGGCCTTGCCATACTTTCGTCCGCCGGATTTCTTCTTCCCTGGCATGTTTTCCTCCTGCCGTTTAGAGAAGGGATTGCGGGCCGGGGTTGTCGTGAAACTGATCGAGGTCCATCTCCCGTTATCGCTTTCGCCTATAATGAGGCGCACGCATGCCCTTAAACTCCGGTACAAAGCTGGGACCATACGAAATTCAATCGCCGCTGGGCGCCGGCGGCATGGGCGAGGTATACCGCGCGAAAGACACGCGGCTCGATCGCTTCGTCGCTGTTAAGGTTCTTTCCACCCATCTTGCCGACCATCCCGAGATCAAGCAGCGCTTTGAGCGCGAAGCTCGCGCCATTTCCGCACTCAACCATCCGAGTATCTGCCATCTGTATGACATCGGTTCACAGGATGGGACGGATTTTCTGGTCATGGAGTTTCTGGAAGGAGAGACTCTGGCCGACCGGCTGCGCAAGGGCGCAATGCCTTTGGGAGAGATCCTGAAAATTGGAATTGCGATGTCCGAAGCGCTGGCTTTTGCGCACCGTCACGGGATTGTGCATCGCGATCTTAAACCGGGGAATGTCATGCTGACACCCGGCGGCGCGAAGCTGATGGACTTCGGGCTGGCCAAGCCGCTGAGCCCGCAGGCGGCAGGAATGTCGTCAACATCCGCGCCTTCGTTCACGGCGGCGCCAACCATGAGCGCTCCGACTCCATTGAGTCCGCTGACCACCGCGGGCGCTATCGTAGGAACCATCCAGTACATGTCGCCGGAGCAGATCGAAGGCAAGGAGGCGGACGCGCGATCGGATATTTTTGCTCTGGGAGCGGTGCTGTATGAGATGGCGGCGGGCAAGCGGCCATTCTCCGGCAAGAGCCAGATCTCGCTGGCGTCGGCGATTCTGGAAAACGATCCGCCCCCGATCGGCGCGACCAAACCGCAGATTCCGGCGACATTTGAACATGTCGTGGCAACCTGCCTGCAAAAAAATCCCGAGGAGCGCTTCCAAAGTGCGCAAGACCTCAAGCTGGAGTTGCAGTGGATTGCGAAAGAAAAACCGCCGAATGCGGCGAGTGCAGCCAGTGCCCCCGTGCGGGCGCGCGGGCGTGAGTTGGTGTGGGCCATGGCGTCACTTGGGATGCTGGTGTTGGGAACGCTGGGTGGAATCTTCCTCCGTCCGGCGTCTTCTTCCGCGCCCGCGATTCGGACGGTAATCAATTCTCCTGAAAAAACCAGTTTCAATCTCGCGGGAGATTTCGCGGCTCCGCCGGTGCTCTCTCCAGATGGAGCGTCGATCGTATTTTCGGCGACCGGGGCGGAGGGTAAATCGACGTTGTGGGTGCGCGCCATGAACTCGCTCGCGGCCCGGCAGTTGGCCGAAACCGATGGCGCGTACTTTCCCTTCTGGTCGCCGGATAGCCATTCCATCGGCTTCTTTGCCTCGGGCAAGCTGAAAACCATCGATGTGAACGGCGGCACGCCGCAGGACATTTGCGATGCTCCTTATGGCCGCGGCGGCGCGTGGGGCGCCGGCGGCGTCATTGTATTTTCGCCCACTCCGGCCGCGCCCTTGATGCGAGTCGGCGCGAGCGGAGGCACTCCGGTCGCCATTACGAACATCGACGCGAGTCAGCATACTTCGCATCGCTGGCCATTTTTTCTGCCCGATGGCAAGCATCTTCTTTATGTCGCAATTCACCATGATCCCGCGAAAGCCGCGAACAATACTCTCTATTTTGCGTCGACCGACGGGAAGGAAAATGGGGCTCTGTTCCGATCGCAGTCGAATGCGGTTTACGCCGAGGGCTTTCTTCTGTTCGCGCGCGGAGATCAGTTGATGGCGCAGCCGTTCGATCCGGCGAAAGGAACCTTGAGCGGCGATGCGCGCACGCTGACGAAAAATGTGATGAACGACGCCAGCACCTGGCACATGGACGCCTCGGCATCCGACAACGGCGTGCTGATTTACGGCAGCGGAGGCGGCAGCGATTGGCAGTTGATCTGGATCGGTCGAGATGGGAAGCAACTCAGCGTTGTTGCCGACAAGCTCACGAATCTGCAGTCTGCGGTTCTTTCGCCGCGAGGCGATCGTGTAGTCATAGGAATCGACACGGGAGAAAACGATCTTTGGGTGCTCGACCTGGCGCGAGGGGTTCGTACGCGATTGACCTTCGGCCCCATTGCGAATGCACACCCGGTATGGTCGCCGGACGGCCAGTGGATCGCTTACGCATCGGTGAGAAATGGGCAACCCAGTATTTACCGCAAACGTTCCGACGGAAGCGGCGCGGAAGAGTTACTGTTCACGGGCCCAGCCACGCCTTCCATCGATACCTTGAGCCCCAGTAGTTGGTCGCACGACGGCAAAGAACTTTTCTACACTCTGAGATCGCTGACCGGGCAGTCGGAGGTTTGGGTTTTGCCGTTGGAGGGAGAGCACAAGCCTCGCCTGGTACTGGAGCGCGGCCAGGAGGCGAGACTTTCTCCGAACGGCAAGTGGTTGGCTTACAACTCGCTCGAATCCGGCACGCCCGAGGTTTATGTGCAAGCCTATGGCGGCGGGCAGGGAAAATGGCAGGTTTCGATCGGCGGCCAACAACCCCAATGGAGCCCCGACGGGCAACAACTCTACTACATGGATCTGACCTTCGACGTGCTCTCAGTTACCGTGAAAGAAAGCGGTGGCGCGTTGCAATTTGGCCCGCCACAAACGCTGGTCGGCACGACGAACTGGTCCGCTCCCGAAGCCTTCTTCGACGTTACCCCGGACGGGAAAAAATTCCTCCTCAACCGCATCATGCAGCAGGTGTCGCAATCGGTAACGGTGGTGACAAACTTTTCCGGCGAATTGAAGAAGCAAGGAAATCCATAGATCGGCGAGTACAGGCGGAATATCAAAACTGGCTCTAAAGTTCGGCCAGAGCTCGATGAACCAGCGAGATTGAAATTGCTCCCTCGCCGACTGCCGAGGCAACCCGCTTCACATTTCCCGAACGAACATCTCCCACGGCAAACACCCCCGGCAAACTTGTTTCCAGCATCAGAGGGGGACGCGATAAAGGCCACGCAGGAGACCCGTTCGACTTGTGCGGCAGATCAAGATCACGCCCAGTGAGAATAAACCCTTTGTCATCGAGCGCGAGGCAACCGCGTAGCCAATCGGTTCGGGGAGATGCGCCGGCCATGATGAACACGTGGCGGATCGCGTGCGTAGAGCTTTCTCCGGTGCGATTGTTCCTCCACGTGACGCGCTCAAGTTCCTCGTCGCCTTCCAGGCTCGAGATTTCGCAATGGCAGTGGAGTTCGATCGCCGGATTTTCCGTGATGCGCTGGATCAGATAACGCGACATGGTTTCCGCGAGAGCTCGGGAACGTATCAGCATGTGCACCTTCCGAGCCGTCTGCGCCAGGTACGCGGCGGCCTGCCCAGCGGAATTTCCTCCGCCCACGACGACAACCTCGTCGCCCTGGCAGAGCTGCGACTCCATGTAGGTCGCACCGTAATAAATGCCCTGCCCTTCGAAGTTCGGAAGGTTGACGAGCGCGGGTTTCTTGTATTGCGCACCGGTTGCAATCACGATTGCACGAGCTGAGATCGCCGTGCCGTCATCGAGTACGACCTGATAAGGACGCTGCTCGCAGTGAAGTCTCACGCTGCTGTGTGCCACGATCATTTGCGCGCCGAACTTTTGCGCCTGACGCAGAGCCCGCGCCGCCAGCTCCAGCCCAGAGATTCCGGTCGGAAAACCCAGATAGTTTTCGATTTTCGAGCTCGACCCAGCCTGGCCTCCGGGAGCTTCTGTTTCAATCAGCAACGCATCCAAGCCTTCCGATGCCGCATACACGGCCGCACCAAGGCCCGCCGGTCCGGCGCCCACAATCACCAGATCCCGCACCTGCGCGTTGTCAACACTGACGTTCATCCCTAAGCAGTCAGCCACCTTTTGGGGCGTCGGATTGCGCAAAACTGTACGGCCGTTGCAGATCACGACCGGGATATCTTTCAGCTCGACGGAGAAGCGATCCAAAAGTTCCTGTGACATTTTGTCGCGGTCGAGATCCACGTAGGTATGCGGATATCCGTTGCGGCTCAGGAATTCGCGCAGATGAAGCGTGGCGGCGGAGTGGCGCGATCCCATCAGAATCACGTTGCCCAGATTGTGGGTGATCAGCGCGATGCGGCGCAAAATGAAGGCACGCATGAAGATTTCGCTCAGCTCGGCATCGCGCGCGATCAAGGCCCGCAAGGTCTCGACGCTCATCTCACAGAGCTCCCCCGGTTCGGTGACGCGGCCGAGGACAAGACATTGTTGCCCGGAAATCATGTTGACTTCGCCAGTAAACTCGGCGGGACCGTGCGTGGTGATGGGAAGCTCTCCGTGGAAGCCGGGCTGAACAATTTCCATGCGGCCGGAAAGCACAGCGAAAAACGGGATGCGCATGTCGCCCGGCTTGAACAGAATTTCTCCTGCTTCAACTTTTCGAATCCTGCTGCTAGCACGGACACGATCCAGTTGCGCGGGTGTAAGGATCGGGAACATCTGGGTATTGGCATCCAACGCACTGGGTACAAGCCAAGTGGACATGCATCCCTCCTCCGACTCGGAACGGATGATCTTTTTTTGATGAACGACGAGGGTGTTTGGTTTCAACAGAGTGGTCGCGGCGACCTAGTACGCATTCAGCCGCCGCGCGGAATTGAACAAGATCCAACTCAGTTTGCTGACCACTCATCTAGAATGAATACGCCATGCGAGTACTCGTTTCCACGCTAGTCCTTGCCCTCCTGCTTGTTACCGGCGCACAAGCCAGCGATCAAAAACCGCAGAAGGCGCCAAACTTCGCTCCCGATGCGCAATGGATTGACACCGGAGTTGCGGGAAAGAATGTTCCGCATTCGATCAAGGGTTATCGAGGGCACGTTCTGCTTATCGATTTCTGGGAGTTCACCTGCATCAATTGCATTCGTGACTTCAGCGTGCTGAAGCGCTGGTACGCCAAGTATCACACCCTTGGTTTCGATATTGTTGGCGTGCACTACGGTGAATTTGCGATCGGCTTCAGCGTCGATAACGTTCGCGAAGCGGCCAAACGCTTTCAATTACCCTGGGCTGTGGTTGCTGACACCCATGGCTCAATCTGGAACGCTTACCATTCCGATGTTTGGCCGAATCGTTATCTCATCGATCAAGAGGGTGGCATCGTGATGCACGTCGGGGGCGAAGGAAATAACCAGGCGATGGAGGAAAAGATTCGTGCTTTGCTTGCAGCTACCCATCCCGAAGTGACTCAGCTTCCGCTCGATCCTCCGGAAGACACGTTCGATCCTTTGTGCGGAGTTTGTACGGACGAAACCTATGTTGGGGATTGGTTCGGGCGCGGCGCCATCGCAAATCCGAAAGGCTATAAGAACAATGGCTTACCGACGACTTTTCAACCCGCTGGAGAGCCCGCAGACGGCAAGGTCATGCTCTCCGGGCGCTGGATCACGCAACAGGATGGCGTAACGTCCGATGATAAGCACGGCAGCGCGCAGCTGCGCTATCACGCCCGCTCAGTCTATGCGGTTCTCAGCGTGGCTGATCCCAAGAAACCTGTGCGCGTCTACCTGCTGCAGGACGGCAAGCCGATCGATCAGAGCGACGCGGGAGTCGATCTCCATTTCGACACGCAGGGTTCCTATCTAGACGTGAGCAGTCCGCGGATGTATTACCTGGTGAAAAATACAGCGTTTGATTCGCACCTTCTCACGCTCGAACCGCAGCACGCGGATTTCGTGTTGCATTCGTTCACCTACGGAAACAATTGCCAGCAGGACTTTGAACAAAAGTGAATCTTTTGTCGGTCCATCCATTCAATCCAACCTGTTCAAGATGTTGTCGATGCTCCTATAAGTCATTTCGACGAGCACGGTCTGGGGCAGGGAACAAACAATCTGACCGCCATTCACAGCCTGAGGGCGATATCGGGGCACTGCCTCGGGGTGGCAATATGGAACTGATCATCACCGATCAGCGGAGCTATCGATCGGAGGATCCCACTTATGGAGCAGAATCAAATTCGCTATCACGGAGAATCCTCCTAAATTCAACATCGGGAGGTCACGACCTCTGCTTTAGAAACCCAGGTGAGCGGTCCAGCCCCGGGATTTGCTGCGCCCGCATCGTTGCGGCCAAACTACGGGCAACATCCGGACACAGAAATGGTGTGCGGACACAGTGCGAACATAGAACCGGTTATGGACATGACTCGGGAGAAAAAACACCAGGAAAACCGCGTAAACACTGGATGGAATCTGGCTGCCCCCCAGGGATTCGAACCCCGATATGCTGATCCAGAGTCAGCTGTCCTGCCGTTGAACGAGGGGGCAGTGGCTTCATTATCCAATGAGTCAGATGCCGGGTCAAATGATCCGTCGAGGATTTTCCGGTTGACGCGGCGCTTGCGACTCAACTCAAATGAAGTTCATTGACCGGGGAGATTTATGGCTACCACATTTGAGACTGTGTCGGAACAATATGCCGGGACTGCGCAGCGGCCTTTGGAAGCGGATGGGTGTGCGCTCGTGGTGGTCGATATTCAGGAAAAACTGCTTCCGCCAATTTTTCAGAAGGAGCAGTTGGTGCGCAACGTGCAGCTGTTGATTCGAGCCGCTGGCATTCTCAATATTCCTGCAATTGTTAGCACGCAATATGCAAAGGGGCTGGGCGGGACTGTCCCCGAGATCGCTTCCCTGATGCCGGGAATAGAGGCCATCGATAAGAATCTGTTTTCCTGCTTTGGCAGCGATGTCTTTTGCACTTTGCTCAAGCGCCTGCCGGGGAATCGCAACACGCTGCTGTTGTGCGGTATGGAGAGCCATATCTGCGTGATGCAGACGGCGTTGGCCGCGCTGCGCGAGGGATACCTGGTGCATGTGGCCTCCGATGCGGTGGGTTCGCGGACGGAGTGGAACTGGAAGATCGGGCTGGATCGGATGCGGGCGGCAGGCGCGGTGATTTCCTCGACTGAAATGATGATTTACGAATTGATGAGGTCTTCGGCAACCTCTGCTTTCAAGCAGTTGCTTCCTTACTTAAAGGGATGAGGGGTTTGGTGCGGCGCAGCACTTCCCTCCCTCATGTTTTGCCTGCCTTGTGCCGATGAATAACTCGGCAATGTCGCTCAAAAGCAAGTTTCGCATCTTGGAAATAGTGGCTGCCGCGGGCTTGGTGGCGCTGGCGGTATTCTGGATTCGCGGAGAATATACCCGCATCTGGCGGGATAAACAAGAAAAAGTGCGGCATCTGATCGATGTTCCGTACTCCATCGTGGCCGCGCAGCAGCAACTGGAGGCAGCCGGCAAACTCACTCGCGAGCAGGCGCAAAAACGGGCTCTGGAAATCATCGCGGCCATGCGCTATGACGGGACGAATTATTTCTGGGTGAACGATATGCATCCCACGATGGTGATGCATCCCGCCAAGCCGGAGCTCAATGGGCACGATTTGAGCACCTACAAAGACCCGAAAGGAAAAGCGCTTTTTGTGGAGATGGTGCGCGTGGTGCGGAGCGAGGGCTCAGGCTTCGTGCCTTACATGTGGCCGAAGCCGGGGCAAGCAGTGCCGCAACCGAAACTCTCGTTTGTCAAGGGCTTCGCACGCCTGGGGATGGATTCTGGGAACGGGGATTTACGTGGACGACGTCGCGGTGGTGTGGCACAAGGACGCGGCGATTGCGGCGGAAGTCACGATTGTTTGCCTGATCATTCTCCTGGGATTTACGCGGAGCATGGCGCGTTTTGTCTTGATCAGTTTGAACCGCATGCTGGAGCGGGTGCGCGATATCGGGGAAGGCCAGGGCGATCTCAGCAAACGAGTGCTCGTCGAGAATCAGGACGAACTTGGAGAATTAGCCAGCGCGTTCAATATGTTTCTGGAGAAGCTGCACAATACGATCTCCGAGATTGCTGACGACACGCGGCGACTGGCGGACTCGAGCGAGGCAATGTCGCATGCGGCGGAAGAACGGGCACAGGAAAGCCAGAAGCAGCGTGATCAGACGCAACATGCGGCCAATGCCATGCGGGAAATGGATGTTGCCCTCGATCAGGTATCGCAAAATTCATCGGATGCAGCGACCTCGGCACGCCAGTCAGCAGAAATTGCCCAGGGCGGCGGTGCCATCCTGGAACAGATGCAGGAAAAAATTCGTACGGCGTGCGCGACCTTGGGAGAGTCGGCGCGAATGGTCGAGGATCTGGCGAACCGCTCCGACAAGATTGGCACGATTGTGGAGACGATTAACGGTATTGCGGATCAAACGAATATGCTGGCGCTGAATGCAGCCATCGAAGCAGCGCGCGCCGGCAATATGGGGCGCAGCTTCGCCGTAGTTGCGGATGAAGTGCGTAAGTTGGCGGAACGGACGGCAGCATCGACCAAAGAGATCGCGGAGATGATCGCCAGTATTCAAGGGCAAATTCGCAGCGCGGTCGCGGCGGTGCAGACAGGCAACAGGCAGGTCGAGGAGGGATTGCATGCTACGGATCGCGCCGGCGCTTCACTCGTGCAGATGATCCTGATTTCGCAGCAGGTGGAAGACATGATTTCCCGCATCGCCACGGCTGCGACGGAGCAATCGGCAGCGTCCAAGTTGGTTAGTGGGAGCGTGGGCGAAATCGCTCGCATCACGGAACTGGGGGCGGACGGTGCGGAGCAGGCGAACCGGGGAGCGGAAGAGCTTTCTCGCGTGGCTGCGGATTTGACACGGCTTGTGGGGCAATTCCGGCTCACTTCGACTGAAGACGCGAGCCTTACCACGGGACAGCGCACTGCATCTCCCCCACCGATTCGCGGCAAGGCCGCAACAGCCAGTTAGGAATCAAAATCGCAGTTTTGAGTCTTGCGGATTATTCTTTCTTTTTCACTCGTACGACGGTAATCTTCGCGAAACCTTCTTCGAATGTAGGCGGCTTCAGCTTCGCGGCCATGCGGCGCATCACGTCCTCGGGAACCACGCGATCGCGGCGTTGGTGGCGCTCAACGCAGACTTCAAGAGGAACATCAAAAAATACGGCATGGACTTCGTAGCCGTAATCTTTCGCCAGCTTGATCCAGTGCTGGCGCTCGTGCGGAGTGAGATTCGTGGCATCGACGTAGTTCATGGGACGCTTGGCAATCAGACGCGCCTTCAACATAGAGCGCAGGTTGGAAAAAACCAGATCCTGATAGCGCTGTTCGCGGACATCATCGAACAGCAGAGTGCGCACCATGTCGCTCGAGAGCGGAGACAAGTTATGACGCTTAAACCAGGAACTCTTCCCCGAACCGGGCAGGCCGATCGCTAAAACTACAACACCTTTGGGCGGGCGGGCTGGCGCGGCGGGGACTTGCGGCGCTTGCGGACCTGACACGGCTACGGGCTCAGCGGCTTCCGCCTGCTCTTCACCGCCGACGGCCACTTCGGCGCCATCCGCAGCCTCCTCATGTATGCCTTCCGTGGGCAACGGTTGGATGGATCCTTTGATTGCTGCCGGGGCGAAGGCTTGCGCGACCGCCTGTTCCCTCCCGCGGCCACCACGGCCACGACCGCCACGACGGCGGCGAGTGCGACCGGGGCCTCCCGCTGCGGTGCGAGGCTGCGCCGTGGAGGGTTGCGAGTCGGAGGTTTGAGCGTCGCTTTGCTCTTTAGAACCGCGGGAAATGTCCTCGGCGGAACTGGCCTCGGCCGCTGAAGGTTCGGACGCATCAGCCTCTGTTTTCTTGTCTTCCCTTCTCACCCCCTGAGCAGCAGGTGCGGACGTCTCGTCAACGTCAAAATAGGCTGGCTGTAAGGGAGGAGCGGCGGGCTGATCGGTTGGTGGTGCGGCATTTTTTTTGCGGCGCTGCAAGCGCTCGCGCATCCATTTGCGCATGAATGGCTTTTAACACAGATGAGAGTGCTGGATCAATCGGCGGAGAACCTGCGGCGATAGCCTTGGATTTGGGATGAGACAGTCGCCGATCGTATAGGAAGTGCAATATGACCAAACCGATTCCACCTACAATTCGTGGTCAGAAATACATTTCTTTGACAACCGTGCGCAAGAGCGGAGTGAAAGTTGCGACGCCGGTGTGGTTTGGCGAAGACGGCGACAAGCTGTACGTGATGACGCGCGGCACCATGGGCAAGGTAAAACGCATTCGCAATAATCCGCGGGTGGAGGTTGCGCCGTGCACCATGGGCGGCCGGGAAACGGGCGATAAATTTTTCGCCCATGCGCGCATTCTTCCGCCCGAAGAAAACGCCCACGCGCGGCACACGATCAACCTAAAATATTGGATGGCGCGGCTACCGCTGATCTGGGCGCGCACTGATACTTACATCGAATTAACTTTCCCTTAAATCGTTGCGGTTTCCTGATCTGTGATGAGAACCAAAGTTTGCCCAGCGAGGTTCAGCGATCATTTACGGCGATTCGCGCTCCTGCTACCATCATGTGTTCGAATTACGAGCTGAAGGTTTTCTGATATCGCATTCATGGAAAGAACGGAGGAAGCATGGCGATTAAAGTTGGTATTAATGGCTTTGGACGTATCGGGCGCAATGTTTTGCGCACCGCGCTCAACGATTCCAACCTCGAATTTGTCGCGGTCAACGATCTCACCGATCCAAAAACTCTGGCGCACCTGCTGAAATACGATTCGATTTTGGGCAATCTTCCGAACAAGATCGGTGCGGGGGCTGACAGCATCACGATCGATGGAAGGACCATTAAAGTTTTCAAGGAGAAAGATCCGGCGGCGCTACCGTGGGAGTCGGTGGGGGCGCAGGTGGTGATTGAATCGACGGGGCGCTTTACCGACGCGAACGATGCGAAAAAGCATATGCGCGGACCGGTGAAGAAAGTCATTATTTCGGCTCCGGCGAAGAATGAGGACATCACGCTGGTGTTGGGCGTGAACGAGGGGAAATACGATCCCTCCAAGCACAACATTATTTCGAATGCTTCGTGTACCACGAATTGCCTGGCGCCGGTGGCGAAGGTGATAAACGACGAGTTCAAGATTGTATGCGGGACGATGACGACGATTCACTCGTACACCAACGATCAGGTGATTCTGGATTTTCCGCACAAGGATTTGCGGCGGGCGCGGGCGGCGGCGCTTAATATGATTCCGACCACGACCGGTGCAGCCAAGGCGTTAAAACTGGTGTTGCCGGAACTCGGCGGAAAGCTCGACGGATTTTCCATGCGCGTGCCCACGCCGAATGTCTCCGTGGTCGATCTCGTGGTATGGGTCGAGAAAAAGACGACGAAAGAAGAAGTGAATGCCGCGCTGAAAAGGGCGTCGGAGAGCGGGCCGCTGAAGGGTTATCTCGGTTTCGAGGAAGAGGAACTGGTGTCCTCGGATTTCAAGGGCGACTCGCGCTCTTCGATTGTGGACGCACCCATGACGTTGGTGGTAGGCGGCAATTGCGTCAAGGTCATCTCCTGGTACGACAATGAGTGGGGATACTCTTGCCGCGTGCGCGATCTGATTCATTACCTGGGCAGCAAAGGCCTATAAGTCTTGGGCGCAGTAAGCCGAATTAAGCCGGGGCGGACGGGACGTCCGCCCTGCCGGCCTCGAATTCAATCGAGGGCGGCATTACTTTCCAAAACATCCGAAAAGGACGACCAGCCAAATGTCCAAACTTTCTATTCGCGATCTCCCGCTCAATGGCCATCGTATTTTCATGAGGGTCGATTTCAACGTCCCCCTCGAAGACGGCAGGGTCATGGACGACACTCGTATTCGTGAAACCCTGCCATCGATCGAATACGCGCTGCGGCACGGCGCAAGGCTCATACTTGCCTCGCATCTTGGCCGGCCGAAGGGCAAGCCGAATCCGAAAATGAGTTTGAAGCCGGTGGCCGAGCGGTTGCGCATGGTGCTCGATAAGGAACTGGCGCGAGGTGAGAACGTTGGGTTCTCTCCCGAGTGCGTTGGGCCGGAAGCGGAAGAAGTGGCGATGCAGCTGGAAAAAGGCCAGACGCTGCTGCTGGAGAATTTGCGTTTTCATGCCGAAGAAGAAGCAAACGACGAGAAGTTCTCGAAGCAATTGGCAGCGTTGGCGGATTATTACGTCAATGACGCGTTCGGGACGGCGCATCGGGCGCATGCTTCTACCGTTGGCATCACGAAGTTCGTGAAGAAATCTGCCGCCGGGATGCTGATGGAGAAAGAGCTGCAGTATCTGGGTAAGGCGCTGGAGCATCCGGAGCCGCCGTTTGTGGCGATTCTGGGCGGAGCGAAAGTTAGCGACAAGATCGGCGTGATTCGTAATCTGCTCACGAAGGTCAACACGCTGATCGTCGGCGGCGGCATGGCTTATACGTTTTTGAAGGCGCAGGGGCAGGAGATTGGGAAGTCTTTGCTCGAAGCCGACAAGGTGGACCTGGCGCGGCAACTGCTCGATGAAGCCAGGCAACGAAACGTAAAGTTCTTGCTGCCCGTCGATCATGTGGTCGCGTTGAAGCCGGAGGCGAATGCGGTGCAGCAGCAGATCGGCGTGGGACAGGCGATTCCAGCAGATCGCATGGCGCTGGATATCGGGCCGAAGACGATTGAGTTGTACTCAGAGGAAATCTCGGCGGCGCGGACGATTGTTTGGAACGGGCCGATGGGCGTGTTTGAGGTTCCGGGATTTTCGCGCGGAACTTTCCAGGTAGCGCGAGCAGTCGCCGAGAATGTTGGCGCGATTTCGATTGTGGGCGGCGGTGATACCGTTGCGGCGGTGCACGCGGCTGACGTTGCGGATAAGATGACGCACATCTCGACCGGCGGCGGCGCTTCGCTGGAGTTTTTGGAAGGCAAGAAGCTGCCGGGCGTAGAAGCACTGACGAATAAATAGGAGCCTAGATGCGATCCAGGGTGAGTTGGTCGGGCACGCCTTGAAAGTATTTTTGAAGGGCTTTCATGAAAATGTCGTCGTCGGGCGAAACTTGGGCGAACAGGGTCATGGAGGAGCGGAACTTCATGTCGTCGGGAGAGCCGAAGATCTGTTCGATAGAGCGGCCTTCCGTTAAAAGAACCAGCCGCGTGCATTCCTTCAATCGCGGGCCGAGCAACGAATGATGCAAATAAGCGCGCGCTTCTTCGCGCGACGTGATGGCGAATTCGATCGACGTAGGGCTGCGCCCCAAGCCTTTGATCTGGGGGAAGATGAACCACATCCAATGGCTTACCTTTGCGGCATTCTTCAGTTCGGAAAGGACTTCCTCATACACCGAATTTTGGGCTCGCACGAAACGGTCGAGGTTGTAGGGGTCGCTTGCGGCCATATCACGGATCGATTTCTTCGTTAACTTATCACGCGGGCATCGATCAGCTCCCGGGCTAACTTTTTTAGCCACGGGGACCACAGAGCTACACAGGGGAAATCATTTGGGAAAGGCTTCATCATCATGAGAAAGAAAGTAATCGCTGCCAATTGGAAGATGTACAAAACGCCCGATCAGACGAGGGAATTCTTCCGCGATTTTTTGCCGCTGGTCGCGGGACATGATCGCGATGAAATCGTGGTATGCACGCCGGACATTGATCTGGCTGCGGCGGTGGACGCGGCGAAGGGATCGAACGTATCTGTTGGCGCGCAAAATGTGCATTGGAAGACCGAGGGCGCATTTACCGGGGAGACTTCAGCAGCGATGCTGGTTGCGATTGGGGTGACGCACGTGATCGTCGGCCACTCGGAACGTCGGCAGTATTTTGGCGAGACGGATGACACGGTGAATATGCGGCTGAAAACCGCGCTGGAGGCGGGTTTGGAGGTGATCTGCTGCGTGGGCGAGGTGCTGGAGGAGCGCGAAGCCGGATTGACTGACGATGTTCTGCGGCGGCAATGTGTGCGGGCGTTTCATGCCATTTCAGCTAAGAAGGCGGCGAAGCTGGTGGTAGCTTATGAGCCGGTTTGGGCGATTGGGACTGGCAAGACCGCCACGCCGGAGTTAGCGGCAGAGGCTCATGCTGTGATTCGGCGCGAGGCTACGGAGATATTTGGCGAAGAGTTCGCTGCGAAGTTGCGCGTTCTTTATGGCGGATCGGTGAAGCCGGAGAATGCTTCGGCGCTGATGGCTCAGGAAGAGATTGACGGGGCGCTGGTGGGTGGGGCTTCGCTGGATGCTAAGTCGTTTGCGGCGATTGTAAAGTATTAGGCTGGTCCATCGGTGCTATAGGGACTCCTCCGCTGCGCCGTCCCGTCGCCCGGCTTCAGTCGGAATGACAAACTGAAACCTGGCGCTCCAGAACCTGCTCGGATGACAAAAGAGCACTTCAATCTGCTAATCTTCCTCTTCACTTTTTCTTGATATTCAATTTGCTCTTAGAAAAGAACCTTCATGACTGAATTGGTGCGTCCTGAGCCCAGCCGGGGATTTCGCTGGCTGGTGCTGATCTTTGTCAGTTTGACGATGTTTGGGAATTATTACGTCTACGACTGCATTGCGCCGATCGCGGATCTTCTGGCTAAACAACTTTATTTCTCCGAGTCGAACATTGGATTGCTGCAGGCGATTTACAGCATTCCGAATGTGTTCATGGTTTTGATTGGCGGTTATGTCGTCGACCGCATCGGCACCAGAAAGGCGATTTTTATATTTGGGACGCTGTGTTTCATCGGCGCCGGAGTCACAACGCTCTCGGGAGTGTTGAGCGTAATGGCGACCGGGCGGCTGATCTTTGGTCTTGGCGCCGAATCGCTGATTGTGGCTGTGACCACAGCGGTTGCCAAGTGGTTTCGCGGCAAAGAACTTAGCTTTGCCTTCGGGATCAACTTAATGATTTCACGTGCTGGGACCCTGCTGGCGCAGCAATCGCCTTCGTGGGCCGGATTTGCTTACAACTATTGGCGTAATCCGCTGTTGATTTCCGTGGGATTTGGGGCGCTTTGTATCGTCGGAGCGGCCGTCTATTGGGCGCTCGAAGTCTACGCGGAAAAACGATATCAGGTTGGGCCTGCTGGGGCTACCGACAAGGTGGTCTTCCGCGATATTAAAGGCTTCGGTCTCTCTTATTGGTACATCGTGCTGTTGTGCATTACGTTCTATTCAGCGATTTTCCCCTTCGAAACGTTCGCCTACCAATTCTTCATGGACGCTCACCACGTCACACGGGAAGCTGGCGGCGATCTGGTGGGGATGCTGACCTTGTTTACGATGTTCGGAACACCGACCTTCGGTTTGTTCGTGGATAAGCTGGGTAAGCGGGCATTGCTGATGATGCTCGGGTCCCTGCTGCTCATCCCGGTTTACTTGATGATGGCGTACATCCACTCGGCCAACTACATAACGGTCTATCTACCCTCTTCCGCCGATGGTCATTTCGCGTTTGTGGCGCACCATCTTCCGCCGATCCTCCTGCTCACCATGGCGATGATGGGGATTGCATTCTCTTTGATTCCTGCGGTGATGTGGCCTTCTGTGGCGTATCTGGTCGATCAATCGAAGTTAGGGACGGCTTATGGGCTGATGACGATGATCCAGAACATCGGCTTGGCGGGATTCAACCTGATGGTCGGGTGGGCGAATGATTACAGCCACGCCGGGGCGGCGAATCCTAAAGGCTACAACCTGGGGATGTGGATTTTCTCCATACTTGGATTCCTTGGGCTGACGTTCTCGTTCCTGCTCCGGCAGCGTGAACTAGGTCCACATGGACATGGCCTTGAGAGTATTACCACCGCCACCAGCGCGGCTTGAGTTGTTAGAAAATCCTATTTTCCGCAGATCGCTACTCTTCCGCCTCTGGCGGGTTTCAAGTATTGTGGGGATTTGTGCATCCAAGCGTAGAAATGCAAAGGCCTTTTGCCTGTGGCCAACCGAGCGAAGGATGCGGAGGGGAGGCTCCGGAGTTCGGTAGAAATACTCTGATATTCTGGATTCAAGGCCATGACACTTCTGGCAGCGAAAGGGCGCAACCAATACAACATAAAATACTTAGGCCGCATCCCAATGATTGCGGCCGGGACAGCGAATTTGACCGAGCCACGACAGAATCAGCCCGCTGAGGCGAGCGAGGCCGAGGCTATTGAACGGGCGAAGCAAGGGGACGCCGAGGCGTTCCGTGTGCTCTTTGATAGGCATAAACGGCGGGTGTATTCTCTCTGCCTGCGAATGACGGCGAATACGGCGGAAGCTGAAGATCTTGCGCAGGAGGCGTTCCTGCAGCTTTATCGCAAGATAGGGACGTTTCGGGGTGAGTCGGCGTTTTCCACGTGGCTGCATCGGCTGGCGGTCAATGTCGTGCTGATGCACTTGCGAAAGAAGAGCCTGCCCGTCACTTCGCTGGAGGAAATGACGCAGAGCGCAGATGACGATTCTCCGAGAAAAGATTTCGGAGCGGAGGACATGGCGCTGGCCGGATCGATTGACCGGTTGCAGTTGCAAAAAGCGGTGGACGACCTGCCCCCGGGTTATCGAACGATCTTTGTTCTTCACGATGTCCAGGGTTATGAGCATAATGAGATTGCAAATCTGGTCGGGTGCTCGGTAGGAAACAGCAAGTCACAATTACATAAGGCGCGTCTGAAGTTGCGCGACCTGCTCAAGATGAGTAGAGCCGAAAAGGCCGTAAAATCTCGGGCAGGATAAGAGCTGACTGAAATTCGAATTGGATATTGGTCTTTTCACAGGGGCGTTCAAGCCGCGCGTTGCATAATGCGGGGCAGATTCGGGGAGAGTTGTATGACGTGCGTTGAGCTTCAGGAAAGCTTGGCGGAAACCGAGCCAAGTCGCAGCCGGGAACAGATGGAGCATTTGAGAACCTGCGGGGCGTGCTCGGAACTGGTAAGAGAACTGGACCTCATCATTGCCGCGGCCGGCGAGTTGCAGGAAGCGGACGAACCCAGCCCGCGGGTCTGGAACTTGATCGAAGCGGAGTTGCGGCGCGAGGGCCTGATTCGTCCTCGGGCCGCAAGAAAAGCCGCGCACCTGCTCCCGTTCGGAGTGCGCTGGGGTTGGTCGCGTTGGCTGGTTCCGGCGGCGGCAATGCTGCTCCTTATGATTGGAATCTATCAACGCCGCCAGTTGAGGGCGTTTGCACCGAGCCAGCAGGCCGCGATGGTTGCGCCGGTAGTAAACGCGGCGGGCCTGAACGACGAAGATTTTATCGAGGAAGTCGCCACGAATTCGCCCTCCATGCGCAGCGAGTACGAGGAAAATCTTCGGCGGGCGAATGACTACATTCGGGATGCAGAAAGTGTTGTCAATGAGAATCCGAATGACGTCGATGCGCGACGGACGCTGATGGATGCTTATCAGCAGAAGTCGATGCTGTTTGAAATGGCGATGGAGCATTTGCAGCCTTAGTTAGTTCTTTTAGCGATTGCAAGCATTCGGCAGCGGGGGCGTGACGGTGAATTTGGGGGACTGATCGTATGTTGAGCAGGAGCGAGTCAAAACTTGCCATGATTACCGTGCTCATGGCGGGCACCCTGTTGGCACAAACCAAAAAAGAATTCCACTTCACAGTTGCGGCACGATCCGGGGTTTCGGTAGTGAATCCTTACGGATCGATCTCAGTCAAGCCATCTTCGGGCAATACCGTTTTTGTGAGCGCCTTTTTGCACTCGGATAAAGTTGAGGTCGATAATAACCAGTCCGGAAATCGCGTCGATATCACTTCTCACCTGCTTCCCGGCGCGGATGCGGATTCCGGACGCGTGGATTACGAGATTCAGGTTCCCGCCGACGCGAGCATCACGCTGCACTCCAGCACCGGAACGCTGCGGGCGGAAAAGCTCCACGGCGATGTGAATCTGGAAGGTCCGGGAGCAGCGGTCGAGGTTCGCGACATCACGGATGCACATGTTCATGTGAAGACGATGAACGGCCCGGTGAATCTGGCTAATATCCAGAACGGGCACGTTGAGGTCGATTCGCTGAGCGGCGAAGTAACACTGAACGAAGTGAATGGCGCGCTGGTGCAGGTAGTTTCCACTAGTGGGAAAATCAACTACATCGGCGATTTTGGCAACAGCGGCGAATACCGGCTGACCAGCCATAGCGGCGATATTGACGCGATGATTCCCGAATGGACCTCTGCCGACGTCAGTGCGCGTTCGGTGCGCGGCGAGGTTCATGACGATATTCCTCTCCAACCCAAAACCCACACTTATTTTGCTCTCGACAAGGGACGTGCCTTTGCAGGTACTATGGGGCGAATGGCGGCTTCATCGACCGTAGTGCTGCGGACCTTCAGTGGTAAAATCCACCTCAGAAAACGCTCAGACAAACAGCAATAACTGAAAAAGAAACTGAATCGGCGAAAGCGCAGTGTTGGAGAGTCGGTCTCTCGTCTTGGTGTGCCGCGCCGACGATCTCCGAAAGGCGAATCCGCTTCGCGCCCGCAAGCGGTCATTCTGCTTGGCTTCATGGGTGCGGGCAAGAGCTGCGTGGGACGGGCTTTGGCGGCAGCGCTGGGATGGGCGTTTGAGGATCTGGACGAGTGGATTGAGCGAAGAGAAAAGCGAGAGATCGCAGAGATCTTTCGAGAGTCGGGGGAAGGTGAGTTTCGGCGGCTGGAAAATGCGGCCTTGAAGGCATTGCTTCTCGCCTCAGGTTCGCGCCGGGAGAAAGTGATCGCGCTGGGCGGCGGGGCGTTCGTCCAGGAAGCGAACTCTTCGCTGATTGAGGCCGCGAGGATTCCAACGGCGTTTCTGGATGCCGATGTTGAAGAGTTGTGGAACCGCTGCGAACGTCAGTCGCGCGAAGAGGCGATTGAGCGTCCGTTGATGGGAAGCCGCGAGCGCTTTCGGAATTTGTACGAGCAAAGACGGCCACATTACTTGAAAGCCTCGCTGAGGCAGGACACCGGCGGGAAGAGCGTTAAGCAGATTGTGGCCGAACTAATTGAGGCGTTGGGGCTGACAGGCACGCGAAGTCGAAGTAAAGGAGACACACCTTGAGTCTTATCGCGAGTATGCGATGGGGAATGGTTGTGGTACTGGTCTGCGGGATTTTTGGTTTCGCCGGGGACAAGAAGGACGAGGCCAAGAAGCACGGAAATATCGTCGATTCAGGCTCGTTTGGGGTTTTCGTCAAGGGCCAGCGCGTTGTGACCGAAAGTTTCACCGTGCAGCAGGAAAACGGAATCAGCACGGTGAAATCGCAGTTGCAGGATGCGGGAAGCTCGAATTCCCTTCAGAGTTCAGAACTTCAGATGACCGGGAGCGGCGAACTAATCCGCTACGACTGGAACGACAAGAACGGTTCGCTGGTGGTCACACCTAAAGAAGAGTTTCTGATCGAGAAGATTACGGCGGGCACATCCAAACCGGCGGAACGGCCATTTCTGATGCCCAATACTTCCGCAGTTCTCGACAACAACTTCTTTGTGCAACGCGAGGTGCTGGCGTGGCGCTATCTGGCAACCAACTGCCACGCCGATGCCGGCAACTTAAAATGTCAGCAGGGGCCTGTGGAATTTGGCGTGCTCGTCCCGCAGGACCAGACTTCGATGCGCGTTCGCATCGAGTTGGCGGGCCGGGAGAAGGCCACGATCCACGGAACGGAGCGAGTCTTGCTCCGGCTTAATCTTAAAGGCGAAACGTTCGCATGGACCCTTTGGGTGGATGAACAGGATCAGTTCAAGCTGGTGCGGGTCGATATTCCGGACGATAATACGGAGGTAGTGCGGGACTAGGATAGCCAGGGAGCTCTGCCAGAGCTCAATTCCCTGCTCGGGGCAACGATTTGCTGCTGACTGATGGACGAACGGCCCGGGTTTTAATCACAGCCCTGCTGTTTGCGCTGGGGCTGGGATTTCTGTATGCGGCCCGCGAGACGCTGATTGCCTTCCTGTTTGCCATTTTCTTCGCGTACCTGATGAGCCCTCTGGTTTCCTATCTGGAAAAACTGCTGCATGGTCGTGGACGCGCGATCGCCGTCATCTATGTTCTGCTGCTTGGGCTGGTGGTGCTGTTTTTTGTTTCCACCGGACCGCGAATCGCGCGAGAAGGAGCACGGTTGGGGCAGTCCCTGCCGGCATTGTCGCGCCTGAGCTCTGGCCAGATCGCCGAACAGATTGGGCACGAACAAGGCTGGAATGACCGCATCGTGGTGTTGGTGCGCGATTATCTCGCCAGCCACAGCAATGAAATTATTAATCTGGCACAGGCCGCGGGGCTGCGAGTCGCGGACGTTGCGAAGCAGGCCTGGCTGCTGGTTGTGGTGCCGCTTTTGTCGATTTTTTTTCTCAAGGATGGCGAGGCCTTCAGTCACATCCTGCTGGATCTGGTGCAATCGCGCCCGCAACGGGAGCTGCTGCAGGGCGTGCTCAGTGATTTGAACCAGATGTTGGCCCAGTTTATTCGAGCGCAACTGATTCTGGCAGCCCTCACGCTGGTCGCTTATTCGTCATTTTTGGGTGCGATGCGGCTGCAGTATTCGCTGGTGCTCGGAACCGTGGGAGGTTTGCTTGAGTTTGTGCCGGTTGTCGGTCCCCTGGTGGCTGCGCTGATCATCGTTGGCGTTTCGTTGTTGCTTGGCTACCCGCACTGGCTTGCCATCATCATCTTTCTCGGCGTCTGGCGGCTAATTCAGGACTATGTGAGCTCCCCGCGCATCATGGGCCGGAGCGTGGAATTACACCCCCTGGCTGCAATTTTTGGCGTCATGGCGGGCGGTGAAGTGGCAGGTATCCTGGGAATTTTCCTCTCGATTCCGGTCATGGCGGGTCTGCGGATCGTCTTCCGCCGCTGGCGGCTATATGCAGAAAAGCGAAAGTTCGGACCACTAGACGAGTATGTTTTGGGCAGCCAGGTGGGAAGCAAGAAGTAGTTTTCGAATTCGGTTTTTCCGCTTCCGTTTTTCTTCTACCCAGTCGCGCCGGCTGCTTTCTCCACGCTCACCGCGCGAAGAAATTCTGCGGCCGCTTCAGGTAACACCGTGTTGATGAACATGCCTGAACCGAGTTCGAACCCGGCTACGCGCGTGAGCCGCGGGATTATGCTCAGGTACCAATGAAAATGGCGTGCGCCTACGTAGTCGGAAGGGCCGCTGCGGACGGTGAAGTTGAGGTCGGGGTTTTCGAGGCCGATATACAGCTTGGCCAACAGGGTGCGCAAAACGCGTGCCAGGTCCGAAATCTCACCAGCTGTTATCTCGCCAAAAGTAGCCGTGTGGCGTAAGGGAAAGATATGTGTGGCGAACGGAGTCGGCGAGGCAAAGACCTCCATCGCTGCAAACAGTTCGCTCTTGAGAACGATGCGGGTTTGATCTTCGACTTCGCGCTCCACCATATGGCAGAACATGCACTCGCCGCAGTCGTCATAGTGGCGCAGGGCTTCGTGAAGACGGTGGCGCACCTGGCTCGGAATCACAGGTGTGGCAATGATTTGCGAGTGGGGGTGCTGAAGGCTAGCTCCGGCGTCGGCACCATGGTTCTTGAAGATTGTGACATGCGTGACGCGGTGATCGCTGCTCAGTGCATGGTAGCGTTCCTTAAACACTCCTAATATCTTTGCGACCTGGGCGTCCGGAAGGAGAGCCATGCATCCGGAGTGATCGGGACTGTCTACGATGACTTCATGAAAGCCAAAACCCTCGATCCGGCGCCGGAGGTGTTGCAGGCTGCGGGTGGGCTGAACGTCGCCAGAGAGGGCTGCGAACTTGTTGGGGATCACCCTTACCGCCCACGGCTGGCCGGAGACCGCAGGATAGCGCGCAACTTCGGGAGGGGTTCTGTTTTCGTTGCCCGGACAGAACGGGCAGCTCTCTACGAACGGCGGCGTATCTTGCGAAGGCCTGTGGGTCGCCAGCTCCTCCGGCCGTTTGGCGCGCTCCGTTGCGATGATGACCCATTCTTTGGTGAAAAAGTTCTGGCGTAGCTCCGGCATTGTGGCCCTCCAGAAGTCTCATCGGCAAAGGCTCGATGACACTGGAGTCGAGGTTGGATTCGATCAGGGATTAGCGTCCGTTCTACTTCCGGAATTTTGAGGGTCGCGGAAGGTCAGTGATTACCAGCGTTCCAGGAAGAACGAAGCGGCTGTTGTAAAATCCAGATTACCCACTTTATGAGCAATAAGCTTCCCATTGGGATTCTTGGAGCTACCGGTGTCGTTGGACAGAGGTTTATCCAGATGCTGGAGCGGCATCCATGGTTTGAGGTGGTGTGGCTCGCAGCCTCAGACCGGTCTGAAGGCAAAACATATGCTGAAGCGGTGCGCTGGCGATTGAAAACAGCCATTCCCCCGAATGTGGCTGCGATGAAGGTTTCTCCGGCTACGCCGGAAGGCGCGCCCCAGATTATCTTTGCGGCGCTGGATGCCTCGATTGCTGCCGAAATGGAGCCCAAGTTTGCCGATGCAGGATGTGCCGTGATTTCGAATTCCAGTGCGCTGCGCATGAAATCGGATGTCCCGCTGGTGATTCCGGAGGTCAACGCGGCGCATATCGGATTGATCCCGACCCAGGCTTGGCGGAAAAAATCCGGTGGATACGTAGTAACAAACCCGAACTGCTCCGCCATTGGATTGGTCATGGCGTTGGCGCCGCTGCAGCAGCGATTCGGTCTGGAAGCGGTGATGGCGGTGACCATGCAGGCGGTAAGCGGCGCGGGTTATCCCGGCGTGGCTTCGCTCGACATTCTCGGCAATGTGATTCCTTACATCCGCAACGAAGAAGAAAAGATGGAGGAGGAAACGCTGAAGCTGCTGGGGCAGATCAATGGCACGAGGATTGTGCCGGCAGGGTTTGCCATGAGTGCGCAGTGCAACCGGGTTGCAGTTGAGGATGGGCATACGGAATCGGTCTCCGTGCGCTTGAAGACAAAAGCGAAGCATGAAGAAATTATTGCCGCATGGAATGAGTATCGGGCTGAGCCGCAGGAATTGAAGCTGCCCAGTGCTCCCGAGCGGCCGGTGGTGTATGTGGAGGCGAGTGATCGTCCGCAGCCCCGGTTTGATGTGGACGCTGGCGCCGGTATGACGGCCGTCGTGGGCCGCTTGCGGCGGTGCAATGTGCTTGACTGGAAGTTCACTGTGCTTTCGCACAATACTATCCGCGGAGCCGCCGGCGCTGCAGTGTTGAATGCCGAACTACTCAAGGCCAAGGGATATTTGAATTGAAAACTGAGGCACACACTGAAAACTTCGCCAGGAAGCTACGCCGATGATCGTGATGAAATTCGGCGGCACTTCGGTGGAAGATGCCAAGGCCATCTCGCGCGTAGCCGAGATCGTAAAAAGCCGCCTAGCGCAGAATCCAGTGGTGGTGGTCAGCGCGATGGCCAGGGTCACGGACACGCTGCTTACCATGGCGCGCGCCGCTGGCGCGGGAGAGCGGAAAGCGGCGCTCAAACTTTGCCGTTCCCTGCAGGAGCGTCACTACAACACCGCCAGCGAACTGATGGGCACGGCGTTGTTCACAGATTTCCATTCTGAGCTGGGCAGCGATTTTGAAGCGCTCGATGAACTGCTGCGCGGCATCTCCGCAGTTGGCGAAATCACCCCTCGAACCACCGATCACGTCGCCGCGTTCGGCGAGATGCTTTCCAGCAAAATCGTGGCGGCGGCATTTGCTGCTCACGGTTTGAACTGCGCGCATGTGGACTCGCGCGACGTTCTGGTAACGGACAATGGCTTCATGCAAGCGGTCCCACAGTACGAAGAGACCAATGCACGGCTGCAGACCAAGGTGAAGCCGCTGCTCGATGCCGGGCAGGTTCCGGTGATGGGCGGATTCATTGGCACGAACCGCGGCGGCATTACGACCACGATTGGCAGGGGAGGATCGGATTTTTCCGCCGCGATTTTTGGCGCGGGGTTGGGCGCGGAGAGGATCGAAATCTGGACCGATGTTGACGGCATTCTCACGACCGATCCCAGGATCTGCCCGGATGCGCGGCGGATCAAGGTGATCAGTTTCGATGAGGCGGCGGAGCTGGCATATTTCGGAGCGAAGGTACTGCACCCGGCGACGGTGCTGCCGGCGATTCAGAAAAACATTCCTGTGTATGTGCTGAACTCCCGGAATCCCTCGTGCGAGGGAACGAAAATTACTACGCGCGCGCCGCAAGGCAACAATATCTTCAAGGCGATTGCAGTGAAGAAACGAATCACCATCGTCGATGTGGCCGCTCCGCGCATGCTGCTGGCGCATGGGTTTCTGCGGGCGATTTTTGAGGCTTTTGACCGTCATCAGGTTGCGGTCGATGTGGTGTCGACTTCTGAGGTTAGCGTTTCGCTTACTGTGGATTCCAATCAGGCAATTCCGGCTCTTGCCGCCGACCTCGCCAAGCTGGCGGACGTAAAGTATGCGGGCCGTAAAGCAATCGTCTGTCTTGTGGGGGAGAATTTGCGCGAGAAACCCGGGATTGCGGCGAGCGTATTCAACGAGATCGCCGATAAAAATATTCGCATGATTTCGCAGGGGGCCTCGGAAATCAATTTGACGTTTGTGATCGAAGAAGATGACGTACCTGCGGTGATCCAGCGCCTGCACAGCACCTTCTTCCGCGATCTGGATCCGGAAGTATACGCGTAGTTTCTTTCCTGCCCTGTGTTCCCTGCCCCATGTGTGATTAAATCGTGTGATTAAATCGTGGTTGTCCTTTGGGAATGGAACATCTATATGCGTTTACTGGTTCTGGGCAGAGGGAAGACCGGTTCGGTCGTTGCCGACGTTGGACGAGAACGGAGACATAACGTTCGCGTCGCGGGAGCTTCCGACAACGCGGGATGCGCCGCGCTAACTCCCGAAAGACTCCAGGACATCGATGTTGTGATCGATTTCACGACGCCTCATTGTGTTCTGGCGAACATTGAAGCATGTACGCATGCCGGAAAGAACATGGTTGTCGGCACAACCGGATGGTATGCAGAACTCGATCGCATACGCAAACTGGTGGAAACGGCGGGCACGGGGTTTATTTTTGCGGCTAATTTTTCGATTGGGATTAATCTATTTTTCGATGTCGTACGGACGGCAGCGGTTGCTCTACACCACGACTACACGGGACAGATTTTCGAGCGCCATCACGTTCACAAGAAAGATGCGCCCTCGGGAACGGCGATGGCGCTGCAAAAAGTGATTCGTCAGGCGAGCGGCAGGAACGAAGATCTCGAAATCGTCTCCTTCCGCGAAGGTGACGTTGTCGGGCTGCATGAGATTGTGCTGGAATCCGGCGCGGACCGGATTTACCTGTGCCATGATGCAAAGTCGCGGCGCGGCTTCGCGCAAGGCGCCGTGTGCGCTGCCGAGTGGCTGATGGGCAAGAAGGGATTCCACGAGTTCAAGGATGTGTGGCGGGAGCTCTAGCCGCACGTTCCATCCCGCCCTCATTCGCGCTATCTTATTACCATGGAACTGCGTGGATGTGGTACGGCACTGGTCACTCCTTTTCATCAGGATGGTTCGATTGACGATGTTGCGCTGCGCAACCTGGTGGCGTGGCAGGTGGAGTCCGGCATCGATTTCTTGGTTCCCTGCGGAACTACCGGGGAAACTCCTACGCTGAGTCACGACGAGTGGCTGCAGGTAATCGATGCGACCATTGAAGTGGCGGCAGGGCGTGTGCCGATTGTTGCGGGAGCAACTTCGAATTCGACGCACGACGCGGTGGAAAAAGCGAAGGAAGTTGCGACGCGGCCCGGTGTCGATGCAATTCTCACGGCTTCCCCGTACTACAACAAGCCGACGCAGGAGGGACAGTACCGGCACTTCCGTGCAATCGCGGAGGCCGTACCGGAGAAGCCGATCATTCTTTACAACGTGCCCGGGCGCACTGCGGCGAACCTGGAGCCAGCGACATTAGCGCGGCTGGCGGAGATTCCGAACATCGTGGGGGTAAAAGAAGCCAGCGGCAACATGACGCAGATTGCCGAGGCGATCAACTCGGTGCCAGAGACGTTTCTAGTCTTTTCTGGCGATGATGCGGTCACGTTGCCGGTGATTGCGCTTGGCGGTGTGGGCGTGGTCTCGGTTGCGTCCAATGAGATTCCGCACGAGATGGCTTCGCTGACGCGCGCGGCGCTCGATAACGATTGGACGACCGCCCGGGCGCTCAACAAGAAATATTTGGGATTGATGCAGGCGAATTTCATCGAGTCGAGCCCATTGCCGGTGAAAGCTGTGCTGGCGATGATGGGCAAGATCGAGGAAAACTACCGCCTGCCGCTGCTGCCGATGCGGCGCGATACGCGATCGAAGCTGCAGAAAATCGCGATGGAAGCAGGAGTAATTGCGAAGCCTGCGGGAGCGGCTGCGGAAGCCACAGCGTTTTACATTTACGAGAACTGGTCGGCGGGACCGCGGAAGATTGTGCTGCACCGAGGATCTTGCGGACAATGCAATCAAGGCAAGGGCAGACCTGCCGGACATGATGCAAATCATTCAAGCTGGCATGGACCTTATGCCACGCTGGCACAGGGACGCGAGGCGGCGCATGCCATGACTGGAGTGCTGATTCGCAGCGAGTGCAAGTGTATTTAAAAGCGGTTGCCAGTTCGCAGTTCCCAGTTCTCAGTTGTCAATTTCCGGTGGCTTATTCCAATTCTGAGTTCCCGCTACCTTATACTTTCTCTGCATGCAATCCCTAAAAGTTTCTATCGAGCGCCTGGCTGGGCTGGGCGAAATTGAGCGCAACCCTGAAGCGCGACCGGTCTTTCTCGAATTTCGCGAGGCGCTCACACAGGGAAAAATTCGTGCGGCTGAAAAGGGCGTCGATCCTGTTAGTCCGGGCCGCTGGGTCGTGAACACCTGGGTGAAGCACGGCATCCTGCTTGGCTTTCGGTTGGGCGAATTGACCGAGATGGGCGGGGGTGGCTTTAGGTTCGTCGATAAAGATACCTTCCCAGCCCGGCAGTTTTCGGTCGCGGATCGCGTGCGCGTTGTCCCCGGGGGATCCTCAGTGCGTTTAGGAGCCTTTGTCGCGCCATCTGTGATTTGTATGCCTCCGATGTTCATCAACGTTGGCGCATATGTGGATGAAGGAACGATGGTGGATTCGCATGCGCTGGTCGGGTCGTGCGCGCAGGTGGGCAAGCGCGTGCATTTGAGTGCCGCGGCGCAGATTGGGGGCGTGCTCGAGCCGGTGAATGCTTCGCCGGTGATTATTGAAGATGACGTGCTGGTGGGCGGGAACTGCGGAATCTACGAAGGAACACTGGTGCGGAGCAGGGCTGTATTAGGAGCCGGAACAATCTTGACACGATCAACGCCGCTTTACGATCTGGTACGGGACGAGGTGTATCGGGCGGCGGCCGATGCGCCGCTTGAAGTCCCAGAGGGTGCGGTGGTGGTGCCGGGATCGCGCGCAGTGAAGAAAGGTGCTGCGGCGGAAATGGGTATTTCGTTGTACACGCCCGTGATCGTGAAATATCGCGATGAGAAGACGGATCGCGGAATCGAGCTTGAGGATTGGCTGCGGTAGCTGAGTCCTTCACTCAGAGTGATTTGGTTGATACACGCAGCGAATTTCCGTCCTGGATTACCGACAACTGGTCGAACCCCTTGATCACAGCATCGGCTTTTTCTAATTGCTCCAGCCGGTAGGTGCTGGCGAAGCCGATGACTTTCATCCCTCCATCATGGGCGGCACGGATGCCGGCGGGTGCATCCTCGATCACCAGGCATTGCTCCGGCTGGACTCCCAATTCCGCTGCGCCCTTCAAATACGGCTCTGGATGCGGCTTTCCATTCACAACATCGTCGGCGGTGATCATTACCCTGGGGGTCGGTACTCCGACCAGTCGGAGACGTTCGCTGGCCAAATGCCGCGAGCCGGAGGTAACTACTCCCCAGAATTTTTGTGGAAGAGAACGAACTAGCTCGACGGCGCCGGGCATGGCTGTGAGAGCCTCGTGATCATCGGATTCCTTCTCCTCAATCGCGCGTAGCTCCGCCTCTGCGTCCAGGTGAGGCGTGACAGTGCGAATCACTTCGATAGCTCGGACGCCGTGGGCGATTGCGACAATTTTCTCCTCGTCCACTCCCCGCTCTCGCGCCCAGATGCGCCAGTGGCGGTCTACGGAGCCTGTGGAATCGACGAGGACGCCATCGACGTCGAAGAGAATGGCGGAACAAACAAAAGTGGGCATAGTTTGTTTTTAGCACAGTCGCCGGTTAGGCGACGGAGATCCTTCGCTCGGTCTGAAGAACGCCTCCGCTCGGCATGACGCAGACGATTGGGTTCTGCTATTGAGCGTCGGGGAGAACAAGAGAAGTGCCTGTTAGCTGTTCGACCTGCCCCGCTTCCAACTTTACTTTCAAATGTCTCTCGCGGAAATGCGCTTTGGCGCGCTCACCCCAGGCGCGTACGAACCAGTAGTTCAGACCAGCGCCGATGGCAGAGCTCACCAGAGGAATCATGCGGCCAGCCCATTTTTCGACGACCTCGGCGCTGGCGCGGGCCGCGATGCTCTGAATTACGCGAGGCACAAACTTGTTGACCACTTCTTTTTCCAATAGCTCCCGGCTGATGTCGACGCCGGCCGCGCTGGCTGCTGCAATCCACAGTTCGGCGATTTCGCTGTCGGTGTTGAACTGGAAGCCGTAGACCAGGCTTAGCTTCTGAATGGTGCGCATGGTAATAGCAGAAAGAATGCCGAGATCGGGGACGATGGTGATGAGGCCTCCCAAGCCAAAACCTGCGCCCTCGGCGGCGGCCAGCTTCATGCCGCCGCGAATGATGTCGTCGGCGACGGTATCGAGTTCCCCAACTTCGAGAGAAAAAACGCCGTGGTAACCGCTGATGGGTACCCGGTACGCCGTGCGCAATTGGACAAGAAACTTCTGGGGATCGACTTGGACCTTCGAATAGGCACGCGTCAGGCCGGCGATCAGGGCTTTCTCGACGCGCCCGCGCAGCCACGGTTTGGGATGGTTGGCGCCCACCTTTCTAAAGTTAACTCAGCCATGGGAAAAATGGTATGCCGCTGCTCGACCTAGGCGGCAGTACTCTATACGCGCCTTCAGCAGTCTGCTAGCATCATCAGTACTCCATGGCAACTGGAAAACTGCAGATTGTCCCCCTAGGCGGCTTGGGCGAGTTCGGCATGAACTGCATGGCCATCCGGTGGGGCGACGACATTATTGTGGTCGATGCGGGCCTGATGTTCCCCGAGGCTGAACTGTTGGGTGTCGACATCGTTGTGCCTGACATTTCCTATCTCACCGAAAACCGGCAGCGAGTGCGGGGAATCGTTCTCACGCATGGGCACGAGGATCACATCGGCGGCCTGCCTTGGATTCTTTCCGAGCTGAATGTGCCGGTGTGGGGAACCGAGTTCACGCTGGCTTATGTCGAGGACAAGCTCGACGAGCATGGATTGCTCGATGACGCTGACCTGCGCGAGATTCGCGCCGGAGAACGGTTCAAGGCGGGGATATTCACAATTGATCCGATTCGGGTGACGCATAGTCTTGTCGATTGCGTGGCGCTGGCGATTCACACGCCGCTCGGCGTGTTGATGCATACGGGCGATTTCAAGGTCGATCCCACTCCGACGGATGATCATCTCTTCGATTTGCATGCCTTCGCCGAGTACGGCAAGCAGGGCGTGCTGGCGCTGTTTCAGGATTCGACGAACGTCGAGCGCAAGGGGTATACACCGAGCGAACGTGCGGTGCGACGCAAGTTTGACGAGATTTTTGCACACACGAAGCGGCGGCTGTTTATCTCGTGCTTCTCGTCTTCCATTCATCGCATCAAGCTGGCAGTGGAATTGGCACATCAGCATGGGCGCAAGGTCGCGTTCCTCGGACGGTCCATGAACAACTCGGCGGAGATTGCGGAGGACCTGGGGTACCTGGAAATTCCGGATGGGCTGGTGATCAATCCCGGTGACATGAAGAATTTTGCTCCCGAAAAAGTTTGCGTGATGATTAGCGGCACGCAAGGTGAGCCGATGTCGGCGTTGTCGCGCGCGGCGGTCGATAATCACAAGCATGCCAAGATTGAGAAGGGCGATACGGTAGTGCTCTCCTCGCGCATTATTCCGGGCAACGAGAAAACCATTTACCGGATGATCGATCACTTGTTCCGCCGCGAAGCGTACGTGATTTACGAAGATGGAACTTCGCCCCCAGTTCACGTTAGCGGACATGCCAGCCAGGAAGAGTTGAAGCTGATCATCAACCTGGTGCGGCCGCGGTATTTCATTCCGATTCACGGGGAATACCGTCAGTTGAAATTGCACGCCGAGATGGCTTCGGCAATGCATACCGCGGTGGGCAAGGTGATGCTCATCGAAAGCGGCGACGTGCTTGAGATCGATGAGCTTGGAGCGCGAAAAACTGGACGCGTCAACGTGGGGCGTGTGTGTATCGATTCAGGATCGCGGACTGACGTGGTGGAGGATCTGATCATCAAAGACCGGCGGCATTTGAGCGAGGATGGTATCGTGCTGCCGATTATTGCGATCAACAAGCTCTCGGGAAAGGTGGAAACCACGCCTGAGATTGTTACTCGTGGCTTCAATCCGGGAGAGAATGGCTTACTCGATGGGGCGCGGAGAATCGTTGAGGACACGCTGGCATTTTCGAGCGAAGAGGAAAAGGCAGATTATGGCGTGATCAAAGAAAAGATTCGCGCGGATTTGAAGCGGTATATCTCCAAGCAAACCCAAAAGCGGCCGCTGATTATGCCGGTAATCCTGGAAATCTAGGTTCACTCCAGCGGGTTCTTCCACCTCAACACCCGGTGACTCGACGTGGCTCGCGGTCAATCGCTTAGTGACAAGTAGGAATCTATGGTTACTCTCTCTGATATTCAAGAGGCTCAAGGGCGGCTTCACGGCATCACCGTCCTCACACCGCTCATCAGGTTCCCTCTTTGCGATGCCGATCCACGCCGGCTCTTTGTCAAAGCGGAGAACCAGCAGCCGATCGGGGCCTTCAAGCTGCGCGGCGCTTACAACAAGATCGCTTCCCTCGCGCCGGAAGAGCGCAAACGCGGTGTGATCACTTACTCTAGCGGCAATCATGCGCAGGGTGTGGCATACGCTGCGCGGGCGTTGGGGACAAAGGCTGTGATCGTGATGCCCCAAAATGCTCCTGCGATCAAGCGTGAGGCGACTGCGGCATTGGGAGCTGAGATAGTGTTCGTGGGGCCGGGAAGCCTAGAGCGGCAACTCAAGGCGGAAGAACTGGCGGCGCAGCGCGGCTACCTGATTGTGCCGCCGTATAACGACGAGCAAATCATTGCCGGTCAGGGGACGATGGGGCTGGAAATCGTTGAGGATTTACCGGACGTGGAAATGGTTCTCACTCCTGTGGGCGGTGGGGGCATGATCAGCGGAGTTGCGGCAGCGGTTAAACTTTGCAAGCCTTCGATCAAAGTCATCGGAGTTGAGCCTGAGCTGGCGAGTGACGCTCAGGCCAGCTTCCGCGCTGGAAAGATCGTTCAGTTCCCCGCCAGTGAGGTTACACGCACGATGGCTGATGGATTGCGGACTCAAAGTGTGGGGGAAATCAATTTCCAGCACATTCAGAAGTTCGTTGACGACATAATTACCGTCAGCGAAAATGAGATTCGCCAAGCCATGCAATATCTGTGCAAGAATCCGGCCACGGTTGCGGAGCCTAGCGGAGCGGTCGCAGTCGCAGGCTTCATTTTTCACGCGCATCAGTTGCCGACGGCGAAGCTGGCCGTCGCGGTTCTCAGCGGGGGGAACATCGATTCGAAGATGTTGGAGGAGATACGAAGCGCTTCGGCTGAAAAGAATTAGCTTTCAGATAATAAGGCGCGCGCTGCTCATTTACTAACCGCCCGGACACCAGATCACTTCCCGTAACGCGCGCTCACCCACCGCCGGACGGCAACCGCGGACCACACGGCCTCGACCAAACCAAACGGCCAGGCTCCCTGCAGGAAACCGTAGATCGAGCCCAGAGCGCACGATCCGGCAAAGGCGAGGACGAACCACGAACTGCGATCTTCGAAGGCGTAGCAGACGAGCATGGCAGTCACCGCAAACAAGCCGAAGATGGAGAGCGGCGTTAAAGCCATTCGGGATTTATCTTTCGCGGGTCCAATTCAGCGCAAGTCCTACCCAGCGTGATGCGCCCGGCTCACAGCTCTCGCCTTGATTTTTTTCCGGGAGAGATTCTTCACGATACCACCGGGCGATTTCTCAACGCCAGCAATTTGCGCGATGGTAGTGTTTTCGAGAATATGGGCGGCGGAGTCGCGCACAGCCAGGAAGACTTGGTATAAAGCGCGATGGCCCGCATCGCGAGCGATGAGCTCGCGCAGTTGTTCCGCATCGCCCAAGGGCGCCAATGGGCCATCGATCATGCGGACGATTTCGCTTACCCGAATGTCGGAGGGTTCGCGCCGCAAGCGATAGCCACCCTTGGCGCCGCGCACGCTTTCGACAATGCGCGCGTTCTTGAGTTCAAGCAGGATCAACTCCAGGAATTTTTGTGGCAGATCCTCTTCAGAAGCGATCTCGCGCACACGAATCGCTCCCTGTTGCCGATTGCGCGCCAGCATTATCATTGCCTGCAGCGCGTACAAGCCTTTCTGAGAGATTTTCATAATTTGCTCCGTCTGCGAACGACCGCGTGAGCCCACCTGGCTCAGCTTCGCCAACCTTCTGTGAATTAGAGCTTCACAGGTTCGGCTTTCTTCCGAAGGAATGTCACGCGAGCGGAGGAGCGCGATTGCAAAGGCGCTTTTCGAGAGAAAGGGTTGCTAACAGAGGCTCGATTGCAGGTTCAAGAGCACGGACTCTGGGGGGCAACAACAGTCCAACTCGCTGGATGGGAGGGGCCCAGCCAACGGCATCCTGGTTCATGTGCTGTACGACAGGCGACGCACCGGCCTTCACCGTCACGGCAGTTGGGAGCGGTGCAGTGAATCTTGTGGTGACGGCAATGAAAAGAGAAAAGACGACCGCCAAGACGACCGGGACGTTTCCCCGTCTCGCCAGGCGTTCTCGATCTTGAGCTTGCATCGCCGGCGTGATCACGGAGTGGAGAGTATATAACCGCAGACGAGAAAGCAAGAATAAAGCGAGAATTGGCCGTTTGGAGCATCGCCGACACCAGCTTCATACAACCGCCAGGCTATGTTTCACTATCTAATCGCGTGTATTACCAAAGTTAACTCTAACTGTTCGTACCTTGTGCAGATTCCATCTTCTGTGGTACAAGCACCAATATCAGCAATCGCTGTTGATATGTCCACGCGGGAACATGTCGAGAAGCTGAGCCTACGCAAGTGGTGCAGTACCATTGTGCTTGTCGCCATCTGCTCGCTAACGGTAAGCCTGCTGACGCGCTACTGCGCGCCTTTGGGAGTCTCATCGCAAGCGGTAAAAAGTGTTCACGTGCACGCGGCTCCTGGTGCAAAGAAACAGCATCTTGCCAAGGATGCTGCTGACTGGATACCTCCAGTCACCTCGATTCATCTGCTAATCCCAAGTTCGTGCCCCGCCATTACGGTGGTCACCGCGCCACGGTTAAGCCGCGTTTCAGAGCAGAACGTCTACAATCGGCCTCCTCCATCGTCCTCATTCCTCGGTTAGCCTACAATCTTTCGTGGGCGTTTTTCGAGTTTCCAGCATCCTTAATACGGGCGTTTTGCGACTGTTTCCGAAGTTCGCAGGTCGGCGAATGCACAAGTTTACGGAATGAGCCTTACCAACTCTAAGGGAGAACGCGTTCACCTTGGATCGAACTCCTCAGAAGGATATCGTCAAAGCTGCACCTACGGTAGCAGAACGAACGCTGGCCGCTTTGCGCCAGTGTGAAACCTGCATCGTGGCAAACGCAATCGAGTCTTTCCATGTGAGACTGCGCAACGCGGGATTTGCCGACTCGCGTGTGCGATGCATGTTCGAGGACGCACCGCCAATGGTCGGATATGCGGCGACGGCGCGACTCCGTTCTGGCGATCCGCCGATTGTGGGCGGCGCATTCCACGACCGCGCCGATTTTTGGAAGAGCATTCTGGAGATTCCCGCACCGCGCATTCTTGTCCTGGAGGATATGGACAGGCCGCCGGGCCGCGGCGCCTTCCTAGGCGACATGCACGCCGCAATCCTGAAAGCGCTGGGATGTGTAGGATACGTAACCAACGGAGCTGTGCGCGACCTGCCCTCGGTGAGAGAAATGGGGCTTCAGATGTTCGCGGGAAACGTGGCTGTCTCCCATGCTTACGCACATATTTTCGACATCGGTTGCACGGCCGAAATTGGCGGGATGGAAGTTCGCCCCGGCGATCTTTTGCACGGAGACCGGCATGGCGTACTCACGATTCCTATGGACATAGCCGCGGAGATTCCGGGAGTCGCCGCAACGTTGCAACAGGCAGAGCGCAAAATTATTGAATTTTGTCAGTCTCCGGCATTCTCGGTGGACGGGCTACGCGAACTGATGAAAAACCAAAGTTAGCAAACGGGTGGGAGTTCTGCGCAAGGAAAAACTCGATGACCCAGAACATAAAAGCAGGAATGATTCAATTTCGACGATGCAGGGTGCTGCTCTCGACTGCGCTAACGGCCGGGTCACTCGTGGTGGTGGCTGTTCTGTCCTCGTGTTCAGGAAAAAACACATCCGTCGAAGCGAGTGAACCGTATCAAACGGTGGGTGTGACGCGCGTAGTGAAAAAAACGCTGGGTCGCGAGCTGACGCTCTCATCCGAGTTGGTGCCTTTCCAGGAGATCGACGTGTATGCGAAGGAATCCGGTTATGTAAAGAAACTGGACGTCGACTACGGTACCCATGTGAAAGCCGGGCAGGCGATCGCGGTTCTTGAGATTCCCGAACTCGAGGCACAACTGCAACAGGATCAGGCGGAGATTAAGAACGCAAACAATCAGGTGGTTCGCGCGCAGCATGAACTGAGCCGCTATCAGGCGCAATATAAGGCTCTCCACCTGGAATACACACGTTTGAACGGCGTCTTTCAGAGTCAGCCGGGATTGGTGGCGCAGCAGGAAGTAGACGACGCGCAAGGCAAGGATCTGGCGGCGGAATCGCAGGTAGATGCGGGGCAGGCGGCACTGGAAGCGGCACAGAGTCAAATGGCGGCGTCGCAAGCCAAGCTCGTTCACGACCAGAGCCTGTTCGACTACTCGAAAATCACAGCTCCGTTTACCGGCGTAGTGACCGAACGCTACGCAAACCTTGGCACGCTGGTTCAAGGCGGTACGACTTCAAGCACACAGGCCATGCCAATCGTGCGGCTTTCGGAGGACGATTTATTCCGACTGGTGATTCCGGTTCCAGAATCCTACGTGCAGTACATTCACATCGGCGATCCTGTCGCTGTTAGTGTTCCCTCGCTGAATCGAACTTTTCCCGGGAAGGTGGCGCGCTTCTCGGTGGACGTGCGGGAAGACACTCGAACTATGCATACGGAAGTGGATGTGCCAAACCCCAAAGGACTGCTGTTACCCGGTCTTTATGCGGATGCGCAACTCTCACTCGATCAGAGGCAGGGAGTGCCGACTGTGCCCATTCAGGCTTTGAATCGCGAAGGGGCAAAGACCACCATTTACGTCGTAAACGGCAACGGCGAGTTGGAAGAGCGGACGGTTCAACTCGGACTGCAGACAGCTACCGATGCGGAAGTTACTTCCGGAGTGAAGGAAGGAGAGCAAGTGGTGGTGAGCGACCGCAGTGCGCTGACGCCAGGAGAAAAGGTTAGCGCAAAAACAATACCGGTAAGGGAGTATCACGGGGAAACCCCGGAATGAGTAATTAAACTCTAAAGCCCGACAGGGGCGGCTGAGTGCAATCGGAAAACTTTTATGCCGGGATTTTCAATACGTAATCCTTATTTCATTATTGTGATCTGCCTTGCACTGCTGGTCATCGGTGTGACCAGCATGTCGCGCATGCCAGTGGATTTGTTCCCGCCGATCAACTTGCCTGAAGCGGTGGTGGCGACATTTTATTCGGGCATGCCGCCGCAGGATATTGAAACCGATATTACGGATCCTCTGGAGAGATTCTTCACTCTCGGATCCGGTATCGACCACATGGAGTCTCGCTCGCTGCTGGGCGTCAGCATTATCAAGGTGTACTTCCAGCCGGGCACGAATCCTGACGCGGACGTGAGCGAGCTTTCGAACTTAGCTCTTGCTGACCTGAAGCGCTTGCCGCCCGGAACGCTGCCGCCTGTCGTGCTCAAGTTCGATGCATCGAGTCTGCCCGTCGCGCTGGTGACGGTGAAGGGCGAGGGGCTCAACGAGACTCAGCTTCACGATTATGCACAGTTTGCCATCCGTAACCAGATCGCCGTTGTGCCCGGCGCGGAAATTCCGATTCCGTTTGGCGGCAAATATCGCCAGATCATGGTGTATGTCGATCCCTACAAGCTGGAGTCGCGGCAGCTCAGCTTGATGGATGTAGTGAAGTCTGTGAACCAGGCGAATCTGATTCTCCCCGCCGGCGACGTAAAAATGGGGCCGTACGATTACTTCGTTTACTCGAACAGTCTCGTCGACAACATGGACGAACTGGGCAAGGTCCCGCTCAAGGTCAAAGGAAATTCCTGGGTCACGGTCAACGATGTTGGGAAGGCTGAGGATGCGAACCAGATTCAATACAACATCGTGCGCATTGACGGGCAGAAGTCGGTTTACATCCCGATCATGAAGCAGGGCGGCGATACGAACACCATTGCCGTGGTCGATGGTGTTCGCCAGTTAATCAAACACTTGTACGATATCCCGCCGCAGTTGAAGACCAGTTTGGTTTTCGACCAATCGAAGTTCGTGAAAGAGGCCATTCATACGGTTCTGCATGAAGGCTTCCTGGGACTGATCCTCACCAGCTTGATGATCTTGGTTTTTCTAGGAAGTTTCCGGGCGACTTCGGCGGTGTTGCTTTCTATTCCTTTGTCGGCGCTGGCCGCATTTGTTGTTCTGGCGCTGATGGGTGGAACGATCAACACGATGATTTTGGGAGGAATGGCGCTGGCGTTTTCGCGCGTGATCGATAATTCCGTTATTTCTCTCGAAAACATTTATCGACATCTGGAGATGGGTGCCGCGCCCATGATTGCAGCCGAAGCCGGCGGTGCGGAAGTAAACTTGGCTGTTTTAGCGGCCACGCTGGTGGACGTGGTCGACTTCTTCCCTGTCGTTTTCCTTTACGGCGTCGCCAAGTTTCTGTTTTCTGCGTTGGCGCTGGCGTTCTGTTTGTCGCTGCTGGCGTCGTTTGTCGTGGCGATGACAGTTATTCCGTTGTTCTGCTCGCGCTTTCTTAAGGCGATGCCCCATGGTGAAGTTCACGACGACCAGACGTATCACGAGAAGCATACGAAGTCGTGGATGGATCACTTCAATGACCGTTTCAACCGGATGTTCAACAAGATTCTCGATTATTACGAGTACTGGGTGCGACGCGCAGTGGAGCGGCCTGGTTTGACCGTGCTCGCTTTGAGCGGCGTTTTCCTGGCCAGCCTTGCGATTTATCCGTTGCTGGGGCTTGCGTTCTTTCCGAAGACGGATGCCGGGCAGTTCACGATCAACGTGAAGGTGCCGACGGGAACGCGCATTGAGGTCGCGAACGATTACGTTGCACAAATCGAAGATCTTATCCACCACCAGGTATCGAAACACGATCTCAAGCGAATTGTCTCGAATATCGGCGTGGTTCCGGATTTTTCCGCGCTTTACACCACCAACTCCGGACCTTATACGGCAACCGTGCAGGTTGCGTTGAACGAACCGCACGACGTCAGCAGCTTCGAATATATGGACAGCGTGCAGGAGGCGATGGCGAAGCAGTTTCCCGATATTCGAACTTTTTTTTCGAGCGGTTCGATGGTTGATGCCATTCTGAACTCGGGAATGCCGGCGCCGATCGATGTGCAGGTGAGCAGCCCGAGTTTGCATCAGATTTACGGTATCGCGCAAACCCTGGCGACACGCATTCGCGAAGTGCATGGGGTTGGCCAAATTTATATTCCGCAGGACATGGACTACCCGGCGCTGCGGCTCGACGTGGACCGGGTTCACGCGGGCGAGATGGGATTGTCGCAAAAGGATGTCGTTGATAACGTCATCACCGCGCTGAACTCGAATTATATGATCGCGCCGAATTACTGGGTGGACCGCAAGAGCGGCAACGACTATTACCTCACCGTGCAGTATTTCGAGCATGGCCAACCGGCCATTCACAACATGATGGACCTCGGGCAGATACCGCTGCGCGATCCTGGCAATGGAAGCGACATGAACTGCGGTCCGGCAGGACCGCCCCCGCCGCGGCCAGGAATTTCGCGGGTTTCGTGGTCTTGCAACTCGGCGCAGACTAAACCGACAACTGTGCTGAATAACGTGGTGGATGTGCAACGAATTCTTACGCCGACGGAAGTTGACCACTACCAGATTCAGCGCGTGATCGATATTTACGTTACGCCTCGCGCGGAAGACTTGCAGCGGGTCACGAGTTCCATTCGTGACATCCTCAAGAATGAGAAGATTCCGTCCAACGTGCGCGTGAATCTGCGCGGTATGGTGCAAGGTATGGAAGCGTCGTTCAAGAGCTTTGCGCTGGGGTTTGTGATTTCGTTTATCTTGCTGTTCCTGATTCTGACGGCACAGTTCAAGTCGTTCGTCGATCCGTTCCTGATCATGCTGGCGATTCCCATGGGTTTTGTTGGCGTGCTGATCATTCTGCCGCTCACGCATACCACGTTGAACGTCATGTCGCTGATGGGCGTGCTGATGCTGGTGGGCATCGCGGACTCGAACAGCATTCTGATCGTGGATTTCGCGCACAACCTGGAGAAAGAAGGGATGACGCCGAAGGACGCGGTTATTCACGCGTGCCGCGTGCGGTTGCGGCCCATTCTGATGACTTCGCTTGCGACCATCATCGGCATGATTCCGCTGGCGCTGAAGTTAGGCACCGGTGCTGAGCAGTACACGCCGATGGCCCGCGCCATTATTGGCGGCTTGACTTCTTCGGTGCTGCTCACGATCTTCATCGTCCCGGCGGCGTACTTGCTGGTTTATGGCAAACGGGAACCTCAGACCGCGACAGATGCGCCGACGGAGACGGCTTGATGAGAAGCAAGCTTTGCGCGACCGGCTGAAATCATCTCCGACATGAGGTGGAAGGCGGTCTCATGCAACTTCAAAGGCAAGAAGATGACCAGAACGAATTTGGCAATTACTGGCAGTCTCTTACTAGCTTCGTGGATACTTTTGTCGCAGGTTACGTATGCACAAACCGCAGCTAGACCGGATGCCGCGCAAGGCCTGCCCTCGGCGCCAGAGCCGCAGGCTATACCAACGCAACACAGCGCGGCTGACCCGGGGCGGCGGATCGATTTAAGCGCCAGTTTTCCTCCCGGTGTCGGGCCACAAAGCTCTCCTCAAATGAATACTCAGGGTCCTGCGGCGCCGAACGGCACGACGCAGCTGACACGCACGCAGGCGGAGCAGTTGGCCATCAAGAACAATCCTCAGATCAGCGTCGGGCATTTGCTGGCATTGGCGCAGCATCAGGTGTATCGCGAGACCAGGTCGGCAGAATTGCCGAATTTCAACGGCTCAGTGACGGCAGTGCAAGCCAATGAAGGCAGCCGCATCGCCGCGGGGTCGCTGACCGCATCCCGCCTGCTGGACCATGCGGGAGCAGGAGTGGTGTTCAGTCAACTTCTTACCGATTTCGGACGTACTGTCAACCTTGTTTCCTCTTCCAAACTTCAAGAGAAGGCACAAAACGCGAATGCGCTGGCCACGATCGAAGACATTGTGCTCGCAACCGATCAGGCTTTTTACAATGCGCTCGAGGCCCAGGCGCTGCTCAAAGTCGCACAACAGACAGTCGACACCCGGCAATCGGCAGAGAACCAGGTCGATCAGCTGACGAAAAATAAGCTGCGATCGGACCTCGATCTCGCGTTCGCACAAGTCAATCTTTCGCAGGCCAAGCTTCTGCAGTTGGATGCACAGAACAACGTGGATTCTACGATTGCCGCTTTGAGTGCGGTGCTGGGCTTCGATAAGCAGGTTCACTACGAGTTAACGGAAGAGGAGGCGCAGGCGCCGCCGCCACCGCCGGATATAGATGTGCTGATGAATACTGCGATGCAGCAGCGGCCCGATTTGCAAGCTCTTACCTTTAATCAACAGGCGGCAGAGAAGTTTCGGCGCGCGCAGCGCGACCAGTTATTTCCCACGATCAGCGCTCTTGGCATGGTGGGAGCGTCTCCGGTGCGGCCGGATTGCGTTGCGGATGCGCCGTGCGCGCCAAACTATTTCATCTCGAGTTGGTATGGAGCGATTGGCATGAATATGAGCGTGCCGATCTTCAACGGATTTCTGTTTACGGCGCAGGCTTCGGAGGCGAATTTCAGAGCGAAGGCGGCTGCGGAAAATACTCGCAATCTGCGCGATCAGGTAGTGCGCGACGTTCGAACCGCATGGTTGGCCGCGAATACTGCATTCCAAAAAGTTGGCGTTGCCGAGGAGTTGGAGAAACAGGCTGACCTAGCTTTGAAGTATGCCCAGGGGCGGTATCAACTTGGCTTAGGTTCAATTGTCGAGCTTAGCCAGGCACAGCTGCAGCAGACGGATGCGGCCATCGGTTACGTGAATGCGCAGTATCAGTACCGGCTGGCGCTTTCTACGCTGAACTTTGAGATTGGGGTACAGCCTTAAGATTCTCGAATTTCGGCTGCTATTTTTTCGGCACTTTCGAGGCACCTTCGAGGATTGAGTAGAACGTGGACGCGTTGAGAGGACTGCCGATGTACTCGGCTGCAAACCCGGTTCCCCAGCGGCAGGAGATATTGCGGACGGGAGCACCCGCCATCGCCGTCTCGCCATCGACGCAAATTCCGTTGGCGCCCGCAAGTCCTATTTGGCGCAGGTCGGTGATATGGATTCCCAGGCTCTCCATTGACTTGCGGCGCAACTGAGTCAGTTGGTCCAGGTCGGGGCCTTGCCGTTGCCAAGTCTCCTGGCTGATTGTGATCGTTGCCCAGAAGGCTCTCCCGCCTTTAGTGTTGGCTAGCTGAATTTCTTGCGTGGGTCCGGCGTCGAAACTCCATACGAACCACCCGCTGGGGACCGCGACTCTAAAATCGCCAACCTGTGTGGTGTTCCCATGTCTCAGATGCCACCACCACGCTTCCATGCGATAGATCGGAAGACATGACGCAAGCACCGATAAGGCAGCACACAGTACAACGATGATTGCTGCGATCTTGAGGCCGGATTTTACTTGCTCCAGTACTGGTCGTGAGTCGCGGGTCATAATTCTCGTCGCCCGGTGAAGCAAGATTCTAGTATGAAACGGTAGGAGGGTCGAGGCTTTAGGATGATTTTTCTGAACTATGCGACACGGATTTTCAAATGAACCTTTGAACTGGAGCGGGAGACCGGGATCGAACCGGCGACATCCAGCTTGGGAAGCTGGCGTTCTACCGCTGAACTACTCCCGCTTATTCGCGAAACGAAGAAGACAATTCAGTACCGCCAGTGCCGGGGTACGGGGAGAGTTTAGCACCCTAGGCGCCCTGAATCAAAATGAAGAACGCGATTTGCGGCTTCCGCTGTACCGCCGTCACTTTTCTTTCACCCCCGTATTGCAGTACCTTGATAGGGTTCAGAGTATCCTTTCTTTCGCTCAGCGTTTATGTTTTGGAGGCTCATGCGTTGTTCTGCCCATGTCCGCCTACTTGTTGTTGCAGTCTTCATCGCAGCCTTCCTTAGCGGCTGCTCGCGCGATCCCAATGTGCGCAAACAGAAATATCTTGAAAGTGGTGACCGATATTTCGCCAAGGGGAAATTCCGGGAAGCGGCCATTCAGTATTCCAATGCGCTGCAGGTTGACCCGCGTTTTGCGGCGGCACACTACCAACTGGGCGAAACCTATCTCAAGCTTGGCGATGTCGCCCGGGCCTTTCAGGAGCTTTCCCGCACCATCGAATTGATGCCCGACAACTATGGCGCGCGCATCGACGTGGCCAACCTTCTGTTAGCCGCGCGAAATCCCGATGGCTCGATCAATGATGATTATCTGAAACAAGCCCGCGTGCATCTTGACCTGTTGCTGTTAAAGCAGCCGCAGAGTCCCCAGGTTTTGCAGGCCTGGGCTGACTATTACGCCGCGCAGAACAATCTGGCGGCGGCCATGCAGCAACTGGAAAAAGCGGTCGCGGCCGATCCGAACCGCTCGGAGTCCTATCTCGACCTGGCGCTGTTGCAATTGCGGGCCAACCTGCCCGATCAGGCGGAGGTGAGTTTCAAGAGGGCTGCTGATCTCGATCCCAAGGCGATGAACGCCCAATTGGCGCTGGGAGGATTCTACCAGTCACGGAATCGCCTGCCTGAGGCTGAACTGCAATATCAACATGCGATTCAGATGGCGCCGAAAGATCCCACCCCCCGCGAGGCCCTAGTTCGGTTGTACATGATGGAGGGCAAGAAGGCGGATGCCGAGAGCGTGGTGAAGCAGGCGAAAAACGATCTGGGGGACACGTCCGAGGGTTACCGGATGCTGGGTGATTTCTATTTTGCCAATGGTGAACTCGATAAGGCGACCGCGGAGTATGCGTCGCTCTACAACGATCATCCGAAGGATATGCAGGTCAGGAAAAATTACGTGCAGCTGTTAATCCTGAAGAATCGTTTGGACGACGCCGGCAAATTGAATAACGAAGTTTTGAAATCGAATCCGCACGACGTGGATGCGCTGATCTATCGCGGGCAGATACAACTCCGTCGCAACAATGATATGGCGGCGGTGGATTCGTTGCAGGAGGCGCTGAGGGAGGACCCCAGCAATGCGATTGCGCACTATCACTTGGGATTAGCTTTTGACATGCAGCATGATGATGCGCGGGCGGAGTCGGAGTGGCGGGAAGCGGTGCGCCTGCGGCCCGATCTCACGGATGCGCAACGGACCCTGGCCGCGCTCGAAATGAGGCGTGGTGATTTCGAGGCACTCACGCAGACAGGACAACAGATTATTGCCGCGGCTCCAAATGCCGCAGAAGGCTACATTTGGCGGGCTGTCGGCGAGATGAACCGGCAGAAGTATTCCGATGCGCAGCAGGACTTAACCAAGGTCATGGGACTTGTGCCGTCGAGCCCGGTTCCCTATGTGCAGATGGGCAATCTCTATCAGTTGCAAAAGCAGTACGGGGAGGCAATCAAGTTCTATCACCAGGCGCTGGACAAGGATTCGACCTCGGCCGAAGCGCTGCAGGGAATGATGAATACTTACCTTGCCGAGAAGCAAGTGGATCAGGCCATTGCGGCGGCGCGGGCGCAGATCGCAAAATCGCCGGGCATCGGAGGTTTCTACGACTTGCTGGGCACGGCCCTTTTTCAGAAAAAAGATCTAAGCGGGGCTGATTCGGCGTTCCGCAGGGCGATTGAACTGGACAAGAATAATTCTGACGCGTTATTGAAATTGGGCCAGGTGCAGGCGGCGGAAGGATCGGTCAGCCAGGCGCTAGCGACGTATCAGCAGTCGATCAAGGATCATCCGGGCGAGATCGGGTTTTATATTCTGGCCGGCGAGATGTACGAATCGCAGAGTAACTGGGATCAGGCGAAGGCAATGTATCAGAAGGCGCTGGAAATTCAGCCCGACAACCCGGTGGCTTCAAATAACCTGGCGTACGTGCTGCTGCAACAAGGCGGGAATGTGGACGTAGCGCTGGCGATGGCGCAGACAGCGCGGCGAGGCATGCCGGAGTCTTCGAACGCGGCTGACACCTTGGGTTGGGCATACTTTCAGAAGGGCGTATATCAGTCGGCCATTCAGATGTTTCAGGAGTCGCTCCGCCTGAACGAGAAACGGGGCGCAGCAGATGATCCGACCGTGCATTATCATCTGGCGATGGCCTATCAGAAGCTCAATCAAACGTCGCAAGCGCGACAGCAACTCGAACGCGTCCTGAAGATCAATCCGAATAATGCAGAGGCGCGAAAGGCGTTATCGGAGCTGCGGGGATAGTCCGAGAAGTTCTCCGCACGGGTAGGCCTAGCGTTTGAGAGTGGGTTTCCACCTTATCAATCAGCGGCAGCGACGTCGGTTGGCGGATCGGGAATTGTAGGCCTGCGAGATGAACGATTCGAAGGCAGTCCAGCATCCCGGATCTTATACAGAAGGGCGCGGTAGCTGATATTCAAGGCGCGGGCGGCTTGCTTACGATTCCAGTGATGATGCTGGAGAACCTTGAGAATGATCTTGCGCTCGAGTTCGTGAACTGCCTGGCGAGTCAATTTTTTCAGAGAAATCGGGCCATCCACCGCGATGTCTGCGTTAAAGAAATCTGGTTCCCGCGGGCGCAGATCGCCGAGAATGGCTTCTTCGTTGCCTAGGATAACGTAACGCTTGATCAGATTTTCCAGTTCACGAATATTTCCCGGCCAGTGGTACTTGCGTAGAGAGTTCATCAAGTCGGGAGAGAGAGCTTTTGCGCGAGCATTGAACTTGCGATTGTAAAACTCGATAAAATATGAGACGAGATCGGCGAGGTCGGAAGTTCGCTCGCGCAGTGGCGGCATGTACAGATTCACGACATTGATGCGATAGAAGAGATCCGCGCGGAAGTTGCCGTTTGCGATCTCATCTTCCAGCTTGCGATTGGTGGCGCAGACAACGCGAACTTCTACTTTCTTGTCTTCCTGAGCGCCAATGCGGCAGAACTGGCCATCCTGCAAGAGCTGCAATAGCTTCGACTGCAGGCTCATGTCGAGTTCTGAGATTTCGTCCAGAAACAAGGTTCCGCGGTGGGCCATTTCCACGCGGCCGGGCTTGGTACCGAAGGCACCCGTGAACGCGCCCTTCTCGTAGCCGAAGAGTTCGCTTTCGAGAAGTGTTCCGGGGATGGCGGGGCAGTTAACTTTGACCCAAGGGCCCGTTTTCCAAGGTGATGCCGAATGAATCATGCGGGCAATGATGTCTTTGCCCGTGCCACTCTCGCCCTGGATCAATACGGGAACGTTTGCGCCTGCGATTTTCCCTAAACGCTCTCGAAGCGCCCGCATAGCTTCTGTGCCGCCGAATACAATCGCCTCCGGGGGCATTTCTCCTAAAGGCTGGACGAGAGAGCTGACTGGGTTCGCAGTAACCATAAGGCTTCACCGCATCGACTACACAAAAGGAACTAAGGTGTGTGGCCGAATCGAACGCGGGGGAGCAGACAGGTACCCAAATAGGCTAGTCTATCTGATTGATCAAGCGCAACTTACTAAAGACTCTATTTCCCCGTTTCTAGTAATATGCCTACTTTTGGCGACAAACCATGCTGTCGCATGCAAATCCGTCAGGCGACGGAGGCGTGTCTGCGGCCCAGCTTCTTGGGTGTTCGGGGAGACTCGATCAATGGTCGAGAGAATCTGAGGGCTACCAGATTATAGGCGTCAGCGTGAACCATTCGCAGAGCATTCGCCCGCAACGTGCGCACTGCTCTTGGCAGACTGTTTAAAGCTACCAGAGGAGCGCTGGGGATTTCCAAAGAGACTTCCTCCTCGGGCAGGAAAGAATGACGGACAGCGACCAGCATTCCGCCGGCGGACACATTTAAAGCCGTTGAAAACTCAAGGAAATCCTTCTCCGCCGCCCGTCCCTTAATGAAGACAGGAATAGCGAGTGGCAGACGCGGCCACTGCCGACGCTCCGCCATGGATGCTCTCTCTGTCACATGCCTTCCGAGGTTTTACGGGGTTATTTTTAGCATCTGTCGGGCCAAATTGGCCAAGAGCGGCAAGAGGCGTGGAAGAAAACCTGATTCAGCCGTACAAATCAGGGTGTCTGGCAGGCCAACCCGTCGGAAGCACGGAAAGGCACTGTCTTTCCATGATGTTCCGGAGTGCCATTGAAACCGGTTCACTAGATAGGAAGGGAGAGTGAAAGTGCAACATTTTGCCACACTTGGGTAATCACATGTCATTTCTCGTTGACAATGAAAAGTAACCTGGCATACGATTTTCCTTCAGCACCCGTTTGTTCTGGCGGGTGTCCTCCCTTATCTGTGTTAGACCGCAACGCCCTGTATGGCCACCTCGCAAAAGAATGTTTGCGTTCCGGAAGCTACGAAGGAGGCGATGGAAACGTCGTTGCCGCATGGTCCGGCTGCGGGAATTCCCACTTTGGAAGATCTTCCGCGGGCCTACGCGGAACTGCAGGAGCGATTTCAACGCACGACCAACGCACTTGGTTCAGCCGCGCATGATCTGAAGACGCCGCTTGCCATTCTGAATGGCTACATCGAACTTCTGCAAGGCGAAAAGCTGGGACCAGTGAGCGAGCGTCAGCGCGAAGTGTTGCATGAAATGGAAGCAAGCGGCAAGCGCTTGCAGCAGTACATTCAGGACTTCCTCACCTACAGCGCTCTGGAAACCGGTGGCCTGAAAATGCAGTTCGCCGTGGGCAATATCAACGATTGCTTGTCCGAGGTTTGCCATCTGTGGTCGTCTCGCTTTCAGGAAAAACAACTGGCTTTATATTTTCTTCCGAATGAAAAGCTACCCGCATTTTCCTTCGATTCACCGAAGGTCGAGCGCGTTATCTCGAATCTCTTAGAGAACTCCTTTAAGTTTGTTCCGCGCGGCGGCACGGTGTGGTTACATGCTGAACCGTACATGTGGGAACGCCGTGCCGCCGGGACTCCCGCCTCGGCACTTGAAAGACGGCGCCAAAACAACCTGCAGCCAAATGCTGCAAAGGTCAGTGTCTCCGACACTGGTCCTGGAATTCCGGCCGAATTTCATCAGGAAGTTTTCGATGACTTCTTCCGCCTGCCGGGCAATGAAAATCAGGAAGGCGTGGGACTGGGACTGTCGATCGTGCGGCGCCTGGTGCAAGCCATGGGCGGAAAAATCTGGGTGGAAAGTGATCCCGGAGCGGGCTGCAAATTCTCTTTTTTGATTCCCTTCAAACCATCCTTCAATCCTCCTAAAGGAAAGAGTAGATGAGCGCGAAGTCCAGAATTCTCCTGGTCGACGATGAGCCAGCGATGCTGCGCTACATTCGGACACTGCTGGAAGTCGACGACTACAAAGTTGAAACGGCATCGACCGGCGAAGAAGCTTTACAACGCATTGATAAAGGGCTAGAGCCGGATCTGGTGCTTCTCGACGTCCTGATGCCCGGCATAGACGGGCTGGAGACCCTGGAACAACTGCGCCACAAGCGTCCCGCAGCCAAAGTAGTGATGCTCTCTTGCGTGAACGACACGCGCAAGGTGGTGCAGGCGATGCGGCTAGGGGCCCACGATTACATCACCAAGCCTTTCCAAAAGGCCGAACTGGACGCGGTGATCGATCAGTGCCTGGGCCAGGGGAAAGGCCCGGTGGGCGGAGAAGTGGAGGAAGTTGGCGAGGACGTATTCTTTATCGCGGCCAGCGCCTCCATGAGAAAAATCCGCTCGCAGGCCGCATTAGTGGCAAACGTGGATATTCCCGTACTGCTGCTGGGCGAAAGCGGGACGGGCAAGGAAGTACTGGCGCGCCTCATCCATAAACTCTCGCCGCGGGCGCATCGCACATTTTTAAAAGTGAATTGCGCGGCCGTCCCTGCAGACTTGCTGGAGAGCGAGCTGTTCGGATATGAGCCAGGCGCATTTACCGGCGCAACCCACGCCAAGCCGGGCAAGTTTGAACTCTGTAACAAGGGCACGATCTTGCTCGACGAGATTGGCGAGATGCCGCCCCCTTTACAGGCCAAACTGCTGCACGTGCTTCAGGACCAGCAGTTCTCGCGGCTGGGAAGCCGGTCCATCGTCAAAGCAGATGTGCGCGTCCTGGCCGCAACCAACATCGATATTCCGCAAGCACTGGCCACAAAGCGGCTGCGCGAGGACCTCTACTATCGGTTGAATGCATTCACAATGCAACTCCCGCCGCTGCGCGAGCGCAAGGAAGAGATTCCGGTTCTCCTGAAACAGTTCATGACGCGCATGGCTGAGCAATACGCACGCCCACCGCTGCCGCTCACTCCAGCGCTTCTAGAGGCCTGTCAGAAATACTCCTGGCCGGGAAACCTGCGCGAGTTGAACAACTTCTTGAAGCGTTACTTGATTCTGGGCGATGAGAATCTTGCGGCGGCGGAACTGCAGCCCCGACCTGACGGAGGCGGTGGCATTATCCATCCAGATGCAGCGCGAAGCGAATCCGGCGGATTAAAGTCACTGGCTCGCAGCGCCAAGGATGAAGCCGAGGGCGAGGCTATTCGGCAGGCGCTTGAGCAGACGAACTGGAATCGCAAACAAGCGGCCAGCCTGCTGCAGATCAGCTACAAGGCGCTGCTTTACAAGATTCGGCAATATGGAATTGCCGAAGCGAAGAGCCATCACAAGCTTTCCGCCGGAGCATAAGGGAACGGCGCGCTTGCGCCGTGCCCTTATTGAACGGTCAAGCTAAACCCGTAGCTCTGGGTATAGGATCCGGAAGTTGCTGTGACTTGTAACGGATAAGAACCCGCAGGAGTTCCAGTCACCTGTATCACCTGTTTCGCTCTGCCGCAAGCTGGTTGGAGAGCGAAGAACAAAAAGACCGTTGCGAACGCGAGCCATCCGAGCGCACGCCCGCGGCTACGTTTCTTGCTGCCGAGGCCCATCCACGCGATTCCCGGCGCCATCACCCAAAAGGCATAGCTGACGCCACGCCATTTTGTCGAGCTGATCGTGACCGGAGGCCGCTCGGTTGTTGTCAGGCTCAGAGTGCTCGCCTGATCGCCGGGACCGTTGAAGGTGAGCGTGCTCGGATTAAACCCGCAGCTCGCTCCGACTGGGATGGCCCCGGTACAAGAAAGCGCGACGTTGTTGCCGAAGGTTACGACTGGTGACACCAGGACGGCATAGGTCGCGGTCTGGCCGGCAACCACAGTCTGACTCGAGGGAGTGACGTTAAGCGAAAAAGACGTGGCACTAAAAGATGCCGTGGCGACCGTTCCCAGATTGGTGTTGATGTTGGCTGCAGCCACTGTTGCCGTGATGGCCCCGTTGCCCGCCGCGGTCGGCGTGGCTGAGAAAACTACTGACGTCGTGGCTCCAGCCTGCAACGCGGGAATGAGGCAGGTCGCAGTGTTGCCAGTGGGCACGCTGCAGGTGCCAGAGTTGGTGGAAGCTGGATTGAAAGTAGCCGCTGTGCCGGGAGTGAGTTGACCGGAGACAGTAATGTATGTGGCCAAATCCGGTCCTTGATTCGTGAGGGTGAACGTTACAGTGATCGGATTGCCGGCGCCCACCGCTCCGGTGGACGGGTTCATGACCGGAGCGATACAGGTAATGCACAAGTTCGCGACCGGCTGCAGCTTTACGGCAAAAGCATCCTGCGCACCCTCAAGCGTCGTTTGAAAGCCGCCATGGATCTGAAGGGTATTATTGTTGGAAGTTGTGTCTCCGGCGAAATAAGTATTCAGGGAAGGATCGACGGTAATGCTGGTGCCGCGATCCGTGCCGTTGCCTCCGAAATATGTAGCGTAGTTGGCGGTGGTGCTGTTGCCGGTCGTCGTGGTCGTGTTAATGTGCGCGAAAAATGCATTCTGCGGCCCGTTCAACACGCTCTGGAGCGCTCCGGTAGTGACTGGAAAGCCCGTGGTGGGACTAGATATACCGACGGTCCCTGATTGCGTGAAGCCGGTGAGGAGCGCACCCGACGCGGTATCCACGGCGATGGCTAATCCGCCATCGTTCGCCGAGCCGCCGAGATAGGAAAAATAACTGAGGTTGGTGGCCGTTGTCGTCGATCCACTTGCCTCGGTCGGATTGGTGAACTTGGCGACGTAGGCGTCCGTTGGCGAGGTTGGCGTGGCTGCCGTGCACGCAGTCCCCGCCGCCGGATTGGCGGGCGTGTTCAAACACTGCTGGAATGGTGCCGAATTGGTAGGCAGTACGAAGTCGCTCGAGTTCGTCGATCCGGTGATGTAGACGCTTGAGCTGTCGATTGTAACGTCAGTGGCAGAATCGGCTTGCGTGCCGCCGAAGTAAGTCGAGAACAGCAACTGTGCTGCCCCGGTCTGAGCGTTGTTAGGATTTAGCTTGGCCACAAAACCGTCGGTTGGATATGGGGTGGTTGACGGAGCACTACAGCTCACCGGAGGAATCAAGACGGTGGGCGGAGGAGTATCGAGACAAGGCTGATAGGCATTCAGGATGGGAAAGTCGGTCGTCTGGCCGCCGCCGCCGGTGAGGGTTTCCTGGCTGTTGTAAAAATTCGTGGTGCCGGTGAAGTAAACGTTGCCGGTTGTATCGACGGTGATCCCGCCGCCGATGGCGACCGCGCCCGTGGGAGTCGCACCGCCGAAGTAGGTGGAATAGGCGATGCTGTTCCCGCCAATGCCGAGCGTGTTGACTTCCGTGACAAAAAATTGGATGGCCGATCCGGGCGATGGATTCTGCTGGAAAGGAACCGGAAGCTTCGTCGATGGAAAACCGGAGGCAACGTCGGAGGTGGATAAAGAAGTCGTCGTGCCGGTGACGAATACATTGCGATTAGTGTCGATGGCCATACCGCTGGCCACGTCGTTGCCGCCACCGGAAAGATAGGTTGAGTAGGTAAGCGCAGGTGGAGTCGATGTGAAGGAGATTTCGCTGACGAAGACGTGTGATTTGCCCGGGGAGACCGGCGCACTTTGAAAACCATTGACGGTGGGGAAGTTGGTCGAGGTTGTACTTCCTGCGACGTAGGCGTTGCCGCCGGTGTCCACACCGATTCCGGCTGCGGTATCGGTTCCACTGCCCCCGAGGTAGGTGAGATAGACAACCTGGGCCGGGCCGGTGGCGGTTGGACTGAGTTGGAGGATGAAAATGTTCTGCGCACCGCTCGCGCTGTTCAGTGTGCTTTGGTAAGCATTGCTCGTAACGGGCAGATCGGTTGCAGTCGTGGAACCGGTCAGATACATGAAGCCATTGCCGTTCACCGCAACGTAGGGAAGGTTGGTTGTTGCGCCGGTGGGAGTGCTGCCGCCGACGTAGGTTGAATAACTGATGATCGGGTCGATGACCAGCTCGCGGCTGTGGTCATAGGCACCGATCTCAAAGCCTACTCGATTGGCGGCGCGCAGAACAAAGTGGCCGGCAATGGGCTGTTCTCGATTGCCGATGCGCTGGTAAATCCGTGGGGATTGCAGGCGCACCCTGGCGCCGTTTGCATCGAGGATGAGATCGCCGCCGCTCAGTTTGGCCTTGCCCGCGCCCGCGAATTGCAATTGGGTTTGCGATGGGTCCGCACCCGGGGCTACTCGGAAGTCATATTCCAAGCGTCCCTGACTGCCGTAGAAAACGAGATCAATTCCCGGATAAACGTTCCGGTAATGAACTCCGCCAAACTGAGGAATGCCCCGGTGCCATTTTTTGGGATCATTGCCAATGAAGTAATTGCTGCTGCCGGGAAGGCGTTCCGTGCCGGAAACTTCAGGGGCCGAGTAGGCTCCGGCCAGCGTCATTCTCACGCATTCGATATGTTGATCCTTTGATGCCAGGGCGAGCACCGCACCGGTTTCCTGAAGGTAGAGGTTGTAGCCCTGTCCGCGCGACACGAACTTCACCGAAGGTTCGACCTGGCCTTGATTGGGCTCGAAAATCATGGGAATCTGGCCAAGGATGGCATGAGCATCGGACTTCGATTTCGCGTAAGAACTCAGAACTGGGGGTGAGGATGGAAGAAAATTCGGGCTCGCAGCGGCTTGTTCCGAATAGCGGTGCAACGGTCGCAGGGTCGCGCACGCGGCGAGAAGTAAGATTAAAGTCGCTCCGCACACCCGGCCACCGATAGAAATCCTCTGCTTAGTCTCCGGCAAGCGACCGGACGTTCCAGTTCCCCACCACCCTCGACTGCCATTACCCATCACGCTTTTCCTCCGGTGCGCACCGATCCTACGGGCGAAAGCCACGCACAAGTTTTTCCCGAGGCGCCGGCGAACTCGCCCGCCACTGACTTGTCACTTTAAAAGCTCGCGGAAAATAAACAACTACTAAAACATCTGACGGATGGCCAAGTCAAGCGAAGCACCGCCTTTCGGCTCGCTCTACGACCTCTCAGATGCGGAGCGGATACAAGAGAGATGGCCGTTGCATGGCACGAAAGTGGATGAAGCAGTTTGCAACCCAAACACATCGTTTACTGAAGCTGTTCCGCGGGGTCTTTTTGCTCTTGCAAAGAAACAGGAATTCTATAGAGTGATGGTTACTGGAATGTCCATATCAGTTTGAGTCTGCGGATGTTCCTGCTGGGGCAAGTCAGATTGGTTCGCATTGCGGCGGTCATCTTTAGGACACATGCTCTTGGGAAACACATCAGGGACGCAACCGGAGAGTCAGGAGCGAAGGTTGATGCGGCGCTTCGATATGCGCCTGCCCGCGTTGGTTCGTCTGGAAATGCTCAGCGATAACCCTCAAAGTGCCCCGGTCGGCGAGATTCAAACTGAAACCCAGAATGTAAGTGCGCGCGGTGTGTTTTTTTATCTTGATCGGCATGTGCCCGCGGGCACACGCTGCGAAGTCACTCTGACCTTTCCACCCCACATTACGCTCACAGATGCCGTCCGCGTGCGCTTCACTGCCCGGGTAATTCGCTCGGAGGCGCCTCTCCCTTCGTCGCGCGTGGGCACGGCGGCTGTGATTGAGGATTATGAGTTTTTGCGCTCCGGCGGTGGGACGGGTTTCCTCGGTGAGTTTCAGCGGAGTTGGAAAGCGACGAACTAATTTTGTTCCGACTTCGTTCCTATTTTTCCAGTTCTTTTCGCCGCTCCCGGACACGCTTATAACGCCGCGCAATCCTCGCGAGATAGAGGCCATGAATGAGCCAGGTTGCGATGTAGGCGGCGTAGAGAAATTTGATCGCGTTCACTGAGAGACTCCGTGTAGTGATTCCAGGGCTTCCAGTTCCTCGACTTCGCGCTGCTCGCGCTCCAGGCGGTAGCGCCACCAACAGACCATTGCTCCAAAGCAGGAGAACGCCAATAGATTAATTAAGAAGGCGTGCAACATGCGGGGGTCGAGCGACCCGCCGCCGCCGATTACAGGCTGAGGATGCTGCGTCCGGAAAAACCAAATAGAAAAGTAGACCAGCGGTACATCCAGCGCGCCGAAAATCGCGAGCACGGCGGCCAGAACGGGCGTTTGCGCCGTGTCCGAAAAACGGCGTAGTACTAGATAGCTGACGTAGATCAACCAGAGGACGAGCGTCGTGGTGAGGCGAACGTCCCAGGTCCACCAGATGCCCCACACTGGCCGCGCCCAGATGGGCCCGGTGACCAGAACAATGGTGCAGAAGACCACGCCGACTTCGGCAGAGGCGACGGCTAAAGCATCCGCTTTGGGGTTCTTCCGGATGAGATAAATAACTGATGCGATGAGGTTCGTGAAGAACAAGCAGAACGCGGTCCAGGCGGAGGGCACGTGGTAGTAGAAGATGCGCTGCACATCGCCCATGGTGCGCTCTGTCGGAGCGACCCACATTCCCTGGTAGAACCCGTAGGCCAGCAGCAGAGCTGTAAGAGCCGCGAGAATGGGGAAAACCTTCTTCATTCCGCCTGCAGGATGGTTTTGAATAAACCCAGACAAGCAGTAGTAAACACCACATCGTAGGTGAGAAGCAACACGATCCAGAAGCGCGCGGAGCCGTCGCCCGAGAGAATGATGCGCGTGGCCTCAACCATCGCTTGCACCGCTGGAATGGAAATCGGGAACAACAGCAGCGGCAGCATGATTTCGCGGCTGCGCGTGCGCAGCGACATGGCGGCGAAAAAGGTCCCGTTCACCACCAGCGCCCACGTTCCCAAAACGGCGACGGGAAGTAATTGCCAGGCTGGGCCAAGGGCTCGAAGATTGTAAAAAACCATGAACAGCGGCGCCATTACAGCTTCAAGCAGAGTGACCAGGATGAAGTTGCCCAGAGCTTTGGCTAAGAAAAGAGCATTCGCGGGAGCGGGCGAGACACGATACGCGTCGAGCACCTGATTGCGCAACTCGCGGGCCCAGGTCTGGTTCAACGCGACGATGGCTGCGAATAGAAACGCGACCCAGATTAATCCTCCGGCAATCTCGCGCGACTCCTCAGCATTTGGATCGAATGAAAAGCTGAAAATCACGACAACGAGCAGCGAGAAAAACAGCATGGAATTGATGGCGTCGCGGGAGCGCCATTCGAGGCGGATATCTTTCGTGAGCGTTGCCAGCGTGATGGAGCGGAGACTCACCGGGCCCCCACTTGTGGCATGAACTGTGGGGTGCGGTTTACGATCTGGCCGGATTGCATCCACACGAATTCGTCGGCCGCGCCTTCGAGAAGCGCCGCCTGATGCGTAACGACGAAAACAGTCTTGCCGCCTTCGCGCATATTCCTGAGCAGGCCGGCCATCTCGCGGGCAGAGTGGATGTCGACATTGGAAAAGGGTTCATCTAACAGAAGAATCTTAGGATCGTGAAGCAGGGCGCGGGCCAGCGACATTCGCTGCCTCATGCCTTGCGAATATTGGCCGACGGGGCGCGGAAGTTCGGGGTCGAGCCGGACGGAGCGGATGACGTCCTCGCAGCGGCGATCGTTCGAGATGCCATAAAGCCGCGCAAAATAGCGGAGATTTTCCATGCCGCTCATCTCGTCGTAAAGCAGCGAAGGATGGGCCATGTAGCCGATCTCATGGCAGGCTTCCTGCGGCGATTTGCCGAGAATTGAGACCGTGCCGCGGGTCGGATGAGCCAGTCCCGCCAGAGCGCGCAACAGAGTGGTTTTCCCTGCCCCGTTGTCGCCGAGGATCACATAAAACCTGCCCGCGCTGAATTCCGCGCTCACGCCGCGCAGGGCGGCGAAGCGACCGAATTGCTTGATCAGGTTGCTGACAGAGATGAGCGGGTCGCCGACCGTAGTCTCCAGTTCAGTCTTTTGGGCGTCGATCACGGGAAGCGACTTACATTAGCAGGAGAACCGATGCGGCCACAATAGCGGTACCGTGCAGACAGAGCGAGGGAGGAATGCCTGGACCGCGCAGCCAAGACAAATGCCGGGGTCTTGTTTAATCCGACCCCGGCACTCGAATCGTCGTTCTCCTGTCGGTCTTCCCTAGGGCTTTGCCGGACTTACCCGCCAGTGCGGCCTTGCCGCGGGCTTATTCGGTCCGGAGGGTGGCGGTGTGCAGGTATCGCTGCCTGTCACTACCAGACTGACTACGTTGTAGTAGGTGTTGGGTGCAGCGGTGCCGCCCGCACTTGGACCCTCCAGGACACCGGCACAGGTCCCGCTGATGGTGTTAGACGTTGCCGTGTTGCCGGTCGCAGGATCGGCGCACGTATCATCGAAGTGAATCCCAGACTCATCCGCGCCTGTAATCTTGTTGCCCGTAGCGGTGTTGTTGTTGCTGCACAGGTCGATTGCGTCGTAAAAGTGAGTCAGCGTGATCGTATTGCTGGTCACGGTCGCGTCGTCTCCATCTCCGGGATTTTCGCTGTCCACCGCAATCCCGTACTGCGTGTTGCTGACGTTGTTGCTGGTAATGGAGATGCCCGACGACGCGTAAACCAGAATGCCCGCCGCCGCGTCTCCGGTGTCTCCGAACACATCCGGAGCCCAAACGTCCGATCCCACCGTGTTGCTCGTGACGGTGCCGGTTGCGCCGAATGCAATCTGGATCGAATTCTGCCCTGCTCCGTTCCACGGACCCTGCCCGACTACAACGTTGCTGGAGATCGTCACGTCGGTGCCAGACGCGTTCCCCGTGATTCCATTCTTCTGGAAATTGGCTACGTTGTTGTAGGTGATGTGCACCGTAGAGGGGGCGTAGGTGGAGGGATTGGGCTGGACCGTCGTAGTACCGCTCTCCACATAGATACCGAGTCCACTCTGGCAGCCGGTAAGGCCGGCACCAAGAATATCATTCAGAACGTTGTTGCGCGTGATTGTCCCGGAGGCATTTTGATAAAAAATCCCGATGGGATAGCCGGAGCAGCCCAGGCTTCCAAGGTTGCTGCCGGAGGCGTCCATGGTCAGATCCTCGACCGTGGCCGTGGCGTTTTGCACCAGTACCTGTGCCTCAATTGCCGGGCCGCCGTAGAAACTAGTCGCGTTTGCTACCATTCCTCCTGCTGGAGCCGTAATAATCGCCGCGTTCGAATTGCCGTAGGTAACTCCCTTCAAGGTGATGGCCTTCGTGATGAGGACCTGCTCGGGGTAAGTACCGGGACAGACCTCGATTGTCGTACTGCCGACGGACGGGGCAGCAGCGACCGCCGCAGAAATTGTTACAAATGATGTTAGGTGTGGCTCGCAAGTGCCCACCGCGAGGGTTCCAGCAAACATGGGCGCAGCCGCTAGCAACAAGCCGGCGGCCAGGATAAATTTTGTGATTCGCATTTTACTTTTCTCCCTAACGTTAAATATTTTCTCCACTCGGATTGCTTCCGGGCTAGCCAGATAGGAGCTAACCGAACTACCGCTCACATCTGGATTTGAGCATCGGCGGGGAACCGTTCCTCGCCTGTGCTAATTGCTGAAAGTTCGAGCCAGGGATGGTTTCGCGGTTGAGTTTTTGGCAAAAAGCCCGGCCAAGGCTAGAGTCGACGAGAGACTCGAAGTCCTGCGCACAACGCAATCCATGCAGTCCCTTTATCGAACAAGATGGAGATATTTTGGTGCGGGGCCGTGGTGAAAAAACAGCGCACCAACCCTAACGCCCGAGGGAAAGCTGGTCTACTACCCATTGGCATTAGTCTCGGAGTGAAAAAAGGCGGCGGGATCGCCTCGGGCGAAATGAAAAAAGATCGGTCCGCAATCGAGCTCGAGTGGTTCTCCCGGGCGACTAATGGGGGAGCACAATTGCCCCCTACATCAGTTCTGCCATCGCGGCTTTCAGGGCCTCCGGGCCAGGGCGGGTTAAGGAGTCGGGTAGCGTGGCCAGCGGCGCGTCGACCATGTTCAGCATTTCAATGAAGGTCGGCGCCTTTGTGTTGACGTAGAAGACTCCGGTCAGCACTTCGCCTTTGTCATGGGCCTCGCTTAGGCGCTTCATGGCTGCGATCCGATCGGTCGGGTCGTAGTCTTCCTCGAGCTTGCGAAGTTGCAGATGCGAGCCGTCGTGCATGGTGACGTTGACCGTGCTGCCGGGGTCGTAGTCTACATCGATTTCCTCGAAGTGCGGAATGAAGCTCATCTCCTGCAGGCTCTCTTCGTGATCCTTTACATATTTGTAGGACTTGGTTGAGCCTTCGTGATCGTTGAAAGTTACGCAGGGAGAGACCACATCGAGCATGACTGCTCCATGGTGGGCGATGGCGGCTTTGAGCATGGTGCTCAGCTGCCTCTTGTCGCCGGAGAACGAGCGGCCTACGAAGGTTGCGCCTAGTTCGATGGCCAGGCCGCACGTGTCGATCGGCGGGAGATCGTTGATAACTCCGGATTTCAGTTTCGAGCCGAGATCGGCAGTCGCGGAGAACTGGCCTTTGGTCAGGCCGTAGACGCCGTTGTCTTCGATGATGTAGATCATCGGCAGATTGCGGCGCATCAAGTGAACGAATTGTCCAATACCGATGGAGGCGGTGTCGCCGTCGCCGCTTACGCCCAGGGCGATGAGATCGCGATTGGCGAGCATCGCGCCCGTGGCGACCGAGGGCATACGACCGTGAACCGAGTTAAAACTGTGCGAACGGTTCATGAAATACGCGGGGCTCTTTGAAGAGCAGCCGATACCGCTTAACTTGACGACGCGCTCGGGTGAGACGCCCATGTCGTACATGGCTTCGATGATGCGCTCGGAGATGGCGTTATGGCCGCAGCCGGCGCAGAGCGTGGTTTTGCCGCCTTTGTACTCGATTACGGTCAAGCCGATGCGATTTGTCTTTGGTTCGGGAGATCTGGGCTCGGCGGTTGGCGTCGTGGCCATTTTACTTACCCTCCATGGTGCTGAGTTCGTCGGTGACGGAGCGGGCGTCGAGCGGCAGGCCGTCGAGGTGGGCGATGCTGCGCAGGCGCGTGATTAGTTCCGGTTTCAGGTCGAGCTTCAGCAGGCTTAGCATCTGCGCGTCGCGGTTTTGCTCGACTACGTAGGTGCGGTCGTGTTGGGCTATGAAGTCGTGGACTTCTCGCGTAAACGGATAGGCTCGCAGGCGGAGGTAGTCGGTTTCGATGCCGTATTCGTTCTTGAGCTGGTCGCGGCTTTCGCTTAGGCCCCAGTGCGAGGTGCCGTAGGCAATGATGCCGATTTTCGCGTTCGTTCCTTTCGTGATTTCGGGGCGCGGGACGAAGGCGCGGGCGCTCTCGAATTTACGATTCAGGCGCTCCATGTTGTTTTCGTAGTCGTCAGGGCGCTCGCTATAGCTGGATTTTTCGTTGTGTCCGCTGCCGCGGGTGAAGTAGGCCGCGTGGGGGTGATCGGTTCCGGGCAACGTTCGGTAGCCTACGCCATCGCCATCGAGATCTTTATAGCGGGCGAAATCCCCTAGCTTTTGCAGATCTTCTTTGGTGAGAACTTTGCCCCGTTTGATGGGCGTCGCCGGATATTCGAACGGGTCGGACATCCAGTTGTTCATGCCCAGATCCAGATCGGACATGACGAAGACTAGCGTTTGAAATTGCTCGGCCAGATTGAACGCTTCGGACGCCATGCTGAAGCACTCGGCTACGGAGCAGGGGATCAACATGATCTGCTTTGTGTCGCCGTGCGAGAGGAATGCAGTCGAGAGGATGTCGCCTTGCGAAGTGCGTGTGGGCAGGCCAGTGGATGGGCCTACGCGCTGGATGTCCCAGATCACCCCGGGGACTTCAGCGTAGTAGGCGAGGCCGCTGAATTCGGACATAAGCGAGATGCCGGGACCGGCAGTGGCGGTCATGCTGCGGGCGCCTGCCCAGCCTGCGCCGATGACCATGCCGATGGCGGCTAGTTCGTCTTCGGCTTGCACGATGGCGAAGGTGGCTTTGCCGTCGGGGCCGATGCGGTAGCTCTTTCATGTATTCGATCATCGTTTCGACTAGAGAGGACGATGGCGTGATTGGATACCACGTGACTACTGTGCAGCCGGCGAATATGCAGCCGAGGGCGGCGGCGGAGTTGCCGTCGATGATGATCTTGCCCGCGGTTTTGTTCATGCGCTCGATGTAGAAAGCGCCGCGTTTTTGCAGGTTGGATTTCGCGTAATCGAACCCCGCTTGCGCTGCGGCTAAATTCAGATTCGCCGCTTTCGCTTTCTTAGCAAACTGCTTGCGGATGGCTTTTTCGACTTCGCCCATTTCAATTTCGAGCAAGGAGGCGACCACGCCGACGTACACCATGTTCTTGACCAGTTTGCGGAGTTTGGCTTCGGGGCAGACGGCGGCTACGATTTTGTCGTAGGGAACGGAATAGAAGATTAGATCGCTGCGCAGTTTGTCGAGCGCCAGCGGTTCGTCATAGAGGACGGATGCGCCGGGGGCTAGCGACATCACATCGTCCTGGGCGGTTTCGGCGTTCATCGCTACCAGGAAGTCGATTTCTTTTTTGCGGCCGATGTAGCCGTCTTTATTGGCGCGGATGGTGTACCACGTCGGCAAGCCGGCGATGTTCGAGGGGAAAAGATTCTTGCCGGAGATGGGGACGCCCATCTGAAAAATTGCGCGCAACAAAACCGTGTTGGAACTTTGCGAGCCGGAGCCGTTGACCGTCGCGACCTGAATGCTCATGTCGTTGACGATGCGCTTGCGCCCCAACTGCCCGCCCGCGCCCTGGGGCACAATATCCGTCGTAGCCATGCGAATACCTTCCTTTGCTTATAGGGCAAACTGGTCCGCCCGATTTCGTGTTTGAGGGAACTTTTGATTATACGGCGGGGTTGCGTCTTGCTGCGAAGCAAACTGCCCGGGGTGAGCCATAGGTAACCTGGTTATGAAACGGAATCTGAACTGACAATCGAGTTTCTGCCGGGGCAGATCCGTCGCTGCGCTGAAAAAACGCTCGCTCAGGATGACGCCATTTGCCGGGGGAAAGCACAACTATTCCACTTTGAAGAACTGGGCTATATTCCGGAATTTATTATATCGTGACACGATTAACTCTGCAGCGGGAGTTTTCTTCAGATCAGAGAGATGTCTTTGCAGGCTTACATCCAACAGATTGGCGGCGGCTTCGTGGTCGCGGTGGGCACCACCCTCGGGTTCGGAGACGATGTCGTCAATTACCCCGAGATCGCGAAGATCGGTGGCGGTGATGCGCATGGCTTCGGCGGCTAGTTCTTTTTTTGTAGCATCGCGCCACATGATGGCGGCGCAGCCTTCCGGGGAGATTACCGAGTAGATCGAGTTCTCCATCATGAGGACTCGGTCGGCTACGGCGATGGCCAAGGCCCCGCCGCTGCCGCCTACGCCGATTACCGTGGCTATGATCGGAACTTCTAAACGCGCCATCTCGCGTAGATTGTGGGCAATGGCTTCGGCTTGACCTCGTTCTTCGGCGTGGATGCCGGGATATGCGCCGTCGGTATCAACCAGCGTGAGGATCGGACGGCGAAATTTTTCTGCAATTTGCATGATGCGCAGGGCCTTGCGGTAGCCTTCGGGATGTGGTGTGCCGAAGTTGCGATAGACGCGCTGCTTCATGTCGCGTCCTTTTTGCGTGCCTACTACCAAAACTTCTTCGCCGTGAAAACGCGCCATCCCGCAGACTATGGCTGGGTCGTCGCCGAAGGTGCGGTCGCCGTGGATTTCGCTGAAGTCGGTGAAGAGGCGCTCGATGTAGTCGAGGCTTTGCGGACGCTGGGGATGGCGGGCTAGTTCGGTCTTTTGCCAGGCGCTGGAAGGAGACTTCATCTCTTCTCTTAGGGCGTGCAGTCGCTCGTGCAGCGCGGCCAGGCGGCGATGGGTCTCTTCATTTTTTCCGGTGTCGGCCTCGATGAGCGCTACCTCGCGCTCGATTTCGACCAATTCTTGCTGCGCTTTTGGATTCGCCGCCATCTTGAGATAATTCTTACTCAGCTAGAGCACACTTTCAGCTTATAACGAAACGGCTTGAGTCTGCCCGAGTGCCGGCGAGAGGCCGGCGCTACTAACTGATTACCCGTACGCTGCCGCGCCCGCAGAGCTGCTCCACGCGGGCGATGAAGTTGCGGTCCGGCAGGACATTATAACCTTCGGCTTCCATCACAACCATGAAATCGTCGGCGCGTTCCACGTCGAATAACACGCGAGCTTCGCCTTTGCGCTCGGTGAAGAGCGTGTGGAGATCGTCAACTGTGGATTCGCCCGAGGTTTCTAAAGGGATGCGCACGCGGATTGCGCGCGGCAGCGGGACTTTCGCGTCTTCGAGCGGCATGATCTCTGCGGCGGTAATCTTTGGATTTGCGCCCTCTTCAATTCGCATTCCTGCGCGCACGAACACGGGAACCTCGAGCTTTAATTTGTCGGCCAGCTTTTTGTAGGCCTCGGGGAAGACGATCATATCGATGGAGCCGGACATATCTTCTAGTGTCGCCTGCGCGTAGAAATCTCCGCGCTTGGATTTCAGCACGCGAACGTTGGCGATGATGCCGGCGGTGGCGATGGTTTCGTCTTTGCCGGTGGATTTGGTCATCGCGGAGATTTCCTGGATGCTGAGCGCTTGCAGGTCGGCCAACTTGTCTTTGAATTTTTCCAGCGGGTGGCCGGAGATGAAGAAGCCCAGGATTTCTTTTTCGGCGGTTAGGCGGACGTGCTCATCCCAGTCGGGGATGTTGGGGAGTCTGTCGTTGTTGGCCTCGGTTTCTTCCTGCTGAAACACGCCGAACAGGCCGTGCTGGCCGGATTCGGCGTCGCGCTGAGCTTTTTGGGCGCGCTCGATAGCGCGATCCAAGACCGCCATGAGTTGCGCGCGGCGGCCCAGGGAATCCATGGCGCCGCTTTTCACTAGGGATTCAAGTACACGTTTGTTGAGCAGGCGGAGATCAACGTTTTCACAGAATTCGTAGATCGATTTGAAGCGTCCTAGTTTCTTTCGTGCAGTGACGATGGACTCGATTGCGTTGCCGCCTACATTTTTAACTGCCGCTAGCCCAAAACGAATCGCTTCGCCGTGCGGGGTGAAGTTGGCGTCCGAGACGTTGATGTCCGGCGCTTCGACGGAGATGCCCATTTCGCGGCATTCGTTGATGTACTTCACTACGTCGTCTGTGCTGCCGGTAACGGAGGTTAGCAGCGCGGCCATGAACTCTACCGGATAATGTGTTTTCAAATACGCCGTGTGATAGGCGAGCAATGCGTAGGCTGCGGAGTGGGACTTGTTGAATCCGTAGCCGGCGAACTGTGCCATGAGGTCGAAAATCTTTTCGATTTTCTTTGGTGGGAATTTGCGCTGCGCTGCGCCTTCGACGAAACGTTCGCGCTGTTGCGCCATCTCTTCGGCTTTTTTCTTGCCCATGGCGCGGCGGAGCAAGTCGGCTTCTCCCAGCGAGTAGCCTGCCAGGCGGTTGGCGATCTGCATGACCTGCTCTTGATACACGATCACGCCCAGCGTTTCCTGCAGGATTTCTTTCAGCTCCGGCAGTTCGTATTCGACTTTCTTGCGGCCATGCTTGCGGTCGATAAAGTCGTCGATCATTCCGCCTTGGATAGGGCCGGGGCGGTAAAGGGCGTTGAGCGCGGTCAGATCTTCGATGGAATCCGGGCGATATTTGCGCAGCACGTCGCGCATTCCATGCGATTCAAACTGGAAGACGCCGGAGGTCAGGCCAGTGTAGAAAACCTTTTGGTAGGTTTCTGCGTCCTGCAGTGGGATTTCTTCGAGCGCGATTCGCTGGCCGCGGGTTTGCGCGATTAGCTTCAGCGCGTCGGTGAGGATCGTTAACGTGGTCAGGCCGAGGAAATCCATCTTCAACAGGCCCATCTTTTCGATGGCTACCATGTCGAAGGCGGTTACGATTTCGTCGTTCTTGGTTTTGTGCAGCGGAACTAATTCGGTCAGTGGGCGCGGCGAGATCACAACTCCCGCCGCGTGAACGCCTGAGTTACGCACCATGCCTTCCAACTTTTGCGCGGTCTGCATCAGTTCGCGAATCTGGCCGTCTTTTTCCATGGCTTCGCGTAGTTGCGGAGATTCTTCGATCGCTTTTTCCAGCGTGATATTGAGCTGCGCGGGGACCATCTTCGCGATGCGGTCTACATCGGCGTAGGGCATGTCCATGGCGCGGCCTACGTCTTTGATCGCAGCTTTGGCGGCCATGGTACCGAAGGTGATGATTTGGGCCACGTTGTCGCGTCCGTATTTTTGCGTGACGTAGTCGATCACTTCGCCGCGGCGGTTCATGCAGAAATCGATGTCGATATCGGGCATGGATACGCGCTCGGGGTTAAGGAAACGCTCGAAGAGGAGCTCGTGCTGGAGCGGGTCGATGTCAGTGATGCCGAGAGCGTACGAGACTAGCGAGCCTGCGGCTGAGCCGCGGCCTGGGCCTACCGGAATGTTGCGCTCTTTGGCGTAGCGGATGAAATCCCAGACGATCAGGAAGTATCCGGGGAATTTCATTTGCTGGATGATGGCTAGCTCGCGTTCCAGGCGCTGCTCGTAGTCCGTGATTGTGTGCTTTAGCTTCCCTTGTTCGCTTTGCGGGCGCAACGTTTCCAGGCGGCGGGCGAAGCCTTGACGCGTGACGTGAACGAAATAGCTGTCGATGGTATAGCCGGACGGGACTTCAAACTCGGGGAACGGTGTCGCGACTTTTGCCAGCTTGAGGCTGCAGCGCTCGGCTATGTCGGCTGTGCGGCTCAGGACCTCAGGCGAATCTTTGAAGACGCGATACATTTCGTCGCGGCTCTTGACGAAGAATTGCGTGCCGTCGAACTTCATGCGCTGTGTGTCGTGGATGGACTTGCCGGTTTGGATGCAGAGCATCACGTCCTGCGCGTGGGCATCGTCTTCGCAGAGATAGTGGCTGTCGTTGGTGGCTACCAGCGGCAGGCCTAGATGCTTTTCCAGTTGGAACAGGCCGGGATGGATTTTGTGTTCCATTGCCAGGCCCTGGTCTTGAATTTCCAGGAAGAAATTCTGTTTGCCGAAGATGTCCGCGTAGGTTGCGGCCGCGGCGCAGGCTGCGTCGTAGTTCCCTTCCATCAGCCGCTCGGCGACTTCGCCTTTCAGGCAGCCGGAGAGGCCGATCAGTCCGCGGGAGTGCTCGGCGAGAAACTTTTTGCTTACGCGGGGCTTGTAGTAGAAGCCGTGCAGCGAGGCTTCGGACGTGATCTTGACCAGGTTGCGGTAGCCCTCTTCGTTTTCGGCCAGCACCAGCAGGTGATTGTAGGTGTCGCCTTCGGGCGGCGTACGCTCGATGTTGTGATCATCCTTTTTGCAGATGTAGAGTTCGCAGCCGATGATGGGCTTGACGCCGTGTTTGTGCGCCGCGTTGACGAAGTGGACAGCACCGAAAATGTTGCCGTGATCGGTCATGGCAACGGCGGGCATACCTAGCTTTTGCACGCGCTCGCAGAGCTTTTCTACGTCGCAGGCGCCGTCGAGCATGGAGTAATCGGTGTGGAGGTGCAGGTGGACGAATTGGGACATGGGCTCTCTTTGATTTTACGGGATTGGGGGATTGTAGCGGGGGAAGGGTTGTGGAAGGTGCGAGAGTTATGCACAGCGTGTGTGGAAGTTTGACGCCGGAATAGATCAATTGTTACCAACGGCATTTCGTACGTCCACTCTCTCGCTTTATTATGATTGCTTTCTGCGGAGCTTCTATGGGTTTATGTCGGCTATGTAGGCTGGTGTTTCTCATATCTGCCCTCGTTCTTCCGTCACTTGCGGCAATCAGGCCCTCGTTCAACGTCGATTTTTCAGCATGGAATGCGACCGACATCGTGATGGCCGAAGTCACCCCTGTTGACGGGGACTTTCGAGTGATTGAGGCGTTGAAGGGCGACCTGAGGACCGGAGAACACCTTTCCGTGCCAGAACTGCGGCCAGACTCCAATTCGCTCCCAATCTCCGAATATCCCGACGTATGCGAAAAATGGGAAAAAGATCCTGGCAGAATTTCTACACTAATACCCAAACAACCGGTAGGCTCGCGCATCGTCCTGTTCTTGACCAGAGCGCAGGATTGGCAGACATCGATTGACGAGCAGCACCATCCTGCTCGTTGGAGACCTTCACAGGCAGGAAATTCTGATCTTAGTCGATGGAAACCGTCCGATGTGCGGGACAGTATGCAGGCATCGGTTGTATGGATCGGCGGTAGTAATTTGTACGCCTTCCGGCAGATCATCAACCCGGGCCGTCCTGTCCTCTGCAAGCAATCGAGTTCGGAAACGGAGCTGCGCCTCCGATTTCTACGGATTAGCCGACTCCGGAGAGAGTTTGACGCAGCCGCGGCGCTTCCTCCGAGTGAGGAGCGTGCGCATCGCCTTGAAATATTCGTGCGTTCCACGATATTCCCAGCCAAGCTGGCTGCGTTGAAAGAGATTGGCAAGTCGGGGCCTGATGCGGCACCGATCATATCGGGATTGCTTGATGACCCGAATCTCTCTGAGGATGCTGGGGATCTGATCGACGCTCTAATCGAAGCTGGAGGAAAGAGTGTCGGAAAAGAACTGAATGACCGTCTGGCCGACGAACTAAAGTTCTGGATCGCCGAGGGACCGTCAATGCAACGCGGGTGGCTGAATGGGAGCGCGGATCACTCCCCGCTTAGCACGAATTACTTCACAACTTACGAGTTGGTCTTGGGTCTTGAAAAGACCAGCTATAGGCCAGCTCTACCCACTTTAATGAAAGTGCGTAGCGTTTGGCGCTCCCTACCGCTTGCCACGTACGACCCAGGAAGCAACAATGAGATGCTGAGCGAGTGTGACAAGGTGATTCGGCGACTTAGGAAGTGAGTGGCGACCGCGTCGGTCTAGGAGTCCCTGGGATGCGGTTCTAATTCTTTTACGCGACCCGACATTGAAACATTGAGCTATGTTTCAAGTGTCCTTCGGACGCCCCAGGAAGGTTCCCGGACGCAAAAGCCAGATTTACCGCCCGGGAACACTCTCTTTTTTCGACCCAAATCGCCAGTCCAGCGTACTCTTGCAGCGTGAATTATTGACGTGGAAGGAGTGGCACCATGAACACTCACTTGGCAATCGCATTGCTTTGGGCCTGCTTGAGCGCGCCCGTGTTGTTGGCTCAAACCTACCCCGAGGGACTTTGGCAGGGATATGACGGAGAGTGGAAAGTTGTCTCCGGTGAATTGGTTGCGCTGGCTGAAGCTACTCCGGCGGAGAAGTTCGCCTGGCGGCCTGCGGCGGGAGTGCGTTCCACCAGCGAAGTTTACATGCACATCGTAATCGCGAATTTTTATCTGCTGAGCGTTACGGGACCCAAGATGCCGGCGGATTTGATGCAGGGGGATGCCGCAAAGACCGAGAAGTCAGTTACGTCCAAGGCGGACGTGATCAGTTGGCTGAAGCGCTCTCTGGAGGCCGTGAAAGAAGCGCATTTGGTGGAGACGCGGAAGGACCTTGAGCGCAAGGTTCACATTGCGGACCGCGATGGTACCGTGGACGGCATGTATCTGCGCATCATTGTTCATGCGAATGAGCATCTGGGGCAATTGGTTGCTTATGCTCGCATGAATGGGATCGTGCCGCCGTGGTCAAAGTAAACGGATGCTTCTGGCGTTAGATGGTCAGGTTATGAAGCTGTCCGAGGTAATCCCGGCGAACCTCACTCAGGAATTCGAATGCTGCCGTCGGCGGCGATTGGGAAATGTGGATTCCACGCAACTTCCCACAAGAATCCATCAGGATCGGCGAAGTATCCAGAGTAGCCGCCCCAGAAGGCTTCCTGCGCGGGCTTGAGGATTTTTGCGCCGGCGGTTTGTGCTTCGGTTAGGACGGAATCTACTTCTTCGCGCGTGCGGGCATTGTAGGCGAGAGTGACGGCAGTGAATCCTTCGGCTTTGGCCGACACGTTCGCATCTTTGGCGAGATCGCTTCGCGGGTATAACGCGAGCGCCATGCCGCCGGTTTGGAAAAAGACTATGCCTTCGGTGTTCTTCATCGAGCGCTGCCATCCCAGGCGCTCGTAGAATTCGCGGCTGCGGGCGAGGTCGGTGACGCCGAGAGTGATGAGGCTGATTCGTTGTTCCATTAGCATCCTTGGACTGAGACTCGGCGGACGATTGCGTCCGCCGGTCCGATTTTTACTTCTTGCCGAAGGTGCAGATCCATCCTTTGCTGCGTTCTTCGATCACGTGAATATCCGAATAGCCGGCGTCGGCAGAATAGCTCATGATGCTCGCTTGGCGTCAGGAGAGTCATACCCGCTAACGGCAAGTATTTTTCCGCCAGCTTTCCGGACGCGGTATTCGATCCTTTATAGACTTCGGCAATCTGTTACTCGCGAATGGCTGAGGTTCATTCTCCAGAGGGTGAAGCGGCCCAGCCATCCGGAGGGCTTTCGGCATTGATCCAGGAAGGTGTTTGCAGTGGTCACTGCTATGGTCCTCGGTCCAAACGGACTAATTGAACAAGATACACGCCATTCGAACCCGTGGTGGCTCATATTCCTTCCAGCAGGGTTCACATTCGAGACGTACAGGGGTCACAGAAACGCCGGGCGAGGTGCGGTATGGGTAAGAAGAGGGGCCTTGGTTTCCCCGAGGAGGTTCTTATGAGCACCCCAACGATGCTTCCTTTTGCGCCGGAATCGAATGTGAGCGCGAGAACTTTTGAGCGTTATCGGCAGGGCTATGAGGTGGCGCGGTCGGTGGCGGATTTTGCCGAAAAGGTAAGGCTCGGTGGCATGATCGTGGCCGGTGTGTGCGTTGTGGCGGCAAGTGTTGTGGGCCAACTGGCGTGGCATTCGGGCTCTCTGATTGGATCTATGTTGCTGCTTGCCTGCGCCGTTGTCGCGGTACTGGCCGGGCGAATTTGGGAAAAGGTATTTCAGGCACAGGGACATCTGCTGGAGATGAGTGTCGATTCTGCGGTCAACTCGTCGCCGTTTCTCTCAAACACGCAGCGAGCAACGGCGATAGGGTTGCGCCCGGAGGGCGGGAGTGTGACCAGCATTGAGGCGAAGATGGCATGAGGTCGGGGCTTCGGCTGTAAAGAAGCAACACCTAACCACCGAGTTATCTTTTAGCCTAAACATGATCGTAAGTATGGGAGTGCGTTAGACTTGGCCACCGCAATGTTCGACAGCAGTGCAGAGAAATATGTGGGATAATCCCGCATTTAGAAATCCTGGTGGAGGGATTATGTCACGGATTCTCCCCTGGGTAGCGCTGCTCCTTGTAGCCATTTGGATCTCGCCGTGGCGAACCTGACGGATGGAACCGTGTCGATCCTACCGTAGCAGTAGCTGAAGTAATTCTGATAATCAGCCTGTCGCGTTCGTTTATTTCAACAAACGGTCGTCAGCAAGTCCGCCAATTCCTTCGCTCGAGAGATGTAGGGACAGTGTCCTGCGCGCAACTCGATCGCCTCCACACCCAATTGTTCTCTGGCAACCTTGCGCGACCATGCTGGTTGAATTGTTCGATCGTCTGAACAGACGATGTACGAAGCGGGCGCCTGCGGCCATTGCTCAAGGGGGTAGCGCTCGGTCATGACGCCGCGGAGGTGCATCACGCGAATCGTGGCGTGTGCCCAACTTTGACGATCTGGCGGGCAATCGTGGAGCAGAAACTCGTCGGCTACAGCAGCGTTTCGCGGGTCCTTTCCGATCCAGGCAGGATTGAGCATTTCAGGGGAGGCTTGAAGCAGTTCCAGGAAACTGATGCCAATTCTCGGAACGGCTGCCGCGAGAAAAACCATGCGACTTACTTTGCGATGTGTTGCGACCATAGGAAGGAACCAGCCCGATGCAGAGTGGGCCACTACAACCGCTTCTTGGTCGGGGGGAATGGATGCAGCGATGACCTCGGCGTAAAGACTGGCTCCTGAATCCGCCTCGTCGGCGGGCAGTTCAGGTGTGTATGACAGTGTGATTCCGTTGTTCCAGTTCAGACCTTACCAGGTCCCAGGCATGGAAAGAGTGAGTGGAACCGTGCACGAGAACGAAGTTTGGCATGCTATCTCGTTGCGAAAGCTTATGTTGCTTGCGGATAAATGCGAATTTGAGTGAGAGACCTACGCGCCGGGGACGCGAAAATCCACGCCGCGCTCGTCGTTGGCTTTTTGCGTGGCGGGAATGTCCAAATCGTCGAGCGGGATCTTTTGGGTCTTCTGCGGGGCGAAGGTCCAGAGGGTTTCGCCGACGATGGCGTAGTTCTGAACTTCCTCGCGATGCTGATCGCGGAAGATCAGCACAGTTGGAGTGGCCGCTTCAGTGTGCTCCGGCGGCGGAGCTGAGCGCGCAGAGTAGTTCTGCTCGTTCGACTCGGGCGGGCGCATGGGAATGCCTTGCTGATACATCTGATTGGCAAGGCCGTTGTCGTAGTTGTAGGGTTGGCCGGGATCGTAGCCATTATCGGAGTCAGAATCGTTATCCCACCACCAGTACGGATCGATTCCGCCATAAAGATAAGGGGAGCCCCAGCCGTAGCCATAGCCGCAGTTGTATCCGTAGCAGTTATTGCCGAAGCCGTAGCTGCGGATGCGGAAGTGCGTTCCACCTCGATTGAATCCGCGATTGAAGCCACGGTTAAAACCACGCGAGGGACCTCGAGAAAAACCGCGGGAGAACGAACGCGGAGCGAAGCCAGAGTGGAAGCCGCCGAAAGAGTGACCGCCGCTAAAACTGCCTGCGTGTCCGGAGAACCCGCCATGACCGCCGCCGGATGCGTGTCCGCCTCCGCGTTGGGCCAACACGGGCGTAGAAGCCGCCAGCAGCAAGGAAACGGCGATGGCCCACAGGCGCCGCATACCCACATTATAAGCTGATTCAGGGATTCAGTTAAAAAAATCTCAGCGTCGGCTCATCGGTGCGACTGAAGCCACTCCAAAGATCGCTAGGGGAAGCGCCTCTTCTTCCAGAGGCCTTCCGGAGGTATTACCGCTTCTTGCCTTTCTTTGACTTCTTGGCCGGCGCTTTCCTTCCTTTGGTTTGCCTGGGCGGGTGTTTCGGTGCCAGTTTCCTGGCTTTCTTTGCCGTTTTCTCCGGCGTCTTTGGGGGCTTTGGCGGCGTAGCCGGCTTCGGGCTTGGCGCTGGTTTGGCCGCGGGCACTGGAGCAGGCGATGGCACGGCAACCGGCGCGGCCTTCTTCCCTCTTCCCTTGCCTGGTTTCGCGGCCGCTGGGGCTAATGGTGGCGCTCCAGCGACTGGAGCCGTTCCTTTCGCGCGTCCACGCCGCGGTGGTGGCGGTGGTGGCGGCGGCGGCGGGGCGAGCGGCTTGAGGTACTTCATGATCTCCGTGTGACTGCGGAGTTTGCCGTCCAGCAACAGCATGAAGACGTCCTGCGCGATCTTGGAATACTGCGGCAGCTGCGCTGTAATCAGAAGCTCGGTCATCTCGGGCAGCGGAATGCGTTTTTGCACGTCGCGCCACTTGGTGAGAAAGTTCTTGATCTTTTGCGCTACCGCTTGGTGGCGCGCGGTCACGGCGAGGAACAGAACCATCTCCGGACGCGCGCTGGAGAGAAGATTCCATGTGCGTGACGGTGTGGCCGCTTCTTTTCCAGTAAGCCGCTTGGCGAGTTCTTTCGCATGATCTTCGATGTCGCGCCAGGCTTCGACCAAATCTTTGCGGGGCATCTGGCGGCGGAGATCGGAGATGTCTTTATCCGAGAGATGCGCGGTCAGGAAATACATCACGGCTGCGGAGGGATCGACGGTGTAACCCAGATCCACTAATTGCTGCCGCGTTTTCATCAACTGCGTCAGGCCGTTGGCGTCAACTTTCGCTACGGTCCAGTGCGGGTGGAGCACTTTCAGATAATTTTCGCGTTCCAGCGCGCGCACGACATTCAGCGGATCATCTTCGTGCGCCAGTTGGGCGATTTCGTGGCCGATGGCGCTGCGCGAAATATGCTCGATGTAATTGTTTTCTTTGGCGGAGTCGTAGCGCTGCTGGGTTCTTTCTTCGAGCGGCCAGTGGAACCGGGCGGAGAAGCGCGCGGCGCGGATCATCCGCGAGGGATCTTCGACGAAAGAGTAGTTGTGGAGGATGCGAAGCACTTTGGCTTCGATATCGGCGACGCCGTTGAAGGGATCGAGCAAAAGCCCGCGCGAACCTTCGTTCAGCGAGAGCGCCATGGCGTTGATCGTAAAATCGCGCCGGCGCAGATCTTCTTGAATACTGGAAGGCGTAATTACTGGCGGCTTGCCCACCTTTTCGTATTGCTCGGTGTGCGCCATGCCAACTTCGGCGCGGACGTTGCCGGGTAACAGGAGAAATAAGGTGCGGGCGTCTTCGTCGCGGCCGACGACCTGGGCCCCGACGCGCTCGAATTCTTTTTGCAGCTTAAGGGGGTTGCCCTGAACTGTGAAGTCCAGGTCGCGGATGGTGAAACCGCTGATGATGTCGCGGATGGAGCCACCGGTCAGATACAGAGTAAATTCGGCGGCCCGGCTAACCTCTTGCACAAGGTTGACGCCCCGGAGTTGATCCGGCGTCAACCGGATTTCCATGGTGTAAATGTAATCAGCCATTCGTTCTCAAGCCATCCCAGGGACGGCGGCTCGGGATGACAGCGTCACAGCTTTTTCCACAAGATTTCCACAGATGGCTCGGCCCAGTCCTGCTGGAACTCCTCCGTGGCTTCCACAAGCCACTCAATCCAAAACACTTATATAGGCTTGAGTCGCACCGAGGCAACTTAAAGGAATAACACAACGTTTACAATTTGGCTACTGCCAACGTGGATTCCACCGAATTTTAGAGAAATGATGCGAGAATCGAGGTTAGTTGTTGGTCTTTCATGGTGGTCGTGGCCTGAAATTGGCGAGATTCTCTGGCGGAGGAGTGACGCCTCATTTTAGCAGAGCTCAATCCGGGTGTTCGGCCAACGACCAGGGACTAACAACCAACAACGCATTTCGCCACGATGCCTTCTACGCACAAAAAGGTGATTGTTCGCAAGATGGACCGGGATTCGATCTCGGGCTACGTTTCGCCTGCTCAGTTCGTGAATGAGGGCAAGCTGGAGCTGCTCAGCACCTCCGGCAACGTGGTGGGGATTGACTTACGGGAAATCAAGGGCGTTTATTTTGTGCGTGAGTTTGGCGATTCGGAGTCGCTGGCGCGAAAGACTTTTACCTCGCGGCCGCGATCGGAAGGATTGTGGGTACGGCTGCGATTTAAAGATAACGAAGTTCTCGAAGGATTGATGCCCGCTGATCTGACACACACGATGCCGGAAGGCTTCCTGATCAATCCTCCGGACCAGCGCTCGAACACACAACGCATTTTTGTGCCGCGCACGGCGTTGGAGTCGTTGACAGTGCTCGCAGTGATCGGCGGCACGCGGCGGCCGCGGCGCGGAGTCGAAGATCAGCGGCAAGTGCCGATGTTCGAAGAATGATACAACGCCTCCCTTTCGAGAAACACTTCCAAATGGCATCTTGCATTCAGCGCGAAGCGCTCATTCTCCGCCCAAAGATAAGCAGCTATAACGAAAAAATAAGGGTGGGGGCACGACGACTCGGTCATTCCCCCACCCTTGGCAAGATGCTTAGCCGGCGCTCAGTGTGAGCGTGGCAACGTTCACGTGCGGCCACAAAACGTTGTTGAAAACCAGGATTGACACCTGCGAGTACTGCAGTTGCAAGAAGGTGGGAATCGGGCCAGAAGGGCTCGATGCCGAGAATGCTCGGGTCGAGCGGCTTGGCCAGAGGAGTTGGCAGGCCACCGTAAGGCAGACGCACCCATTCGATCCAGAATGTGGCTGACGACTGCAGAACGAAGGCGTTGGCGTTCGAGGGATCACTGGGCTGAGCGGGATTCGCGGTGCCGAGGAATGGAATGTTCTCAATGCCGCTGCCTTGCGTGGTGGTGCTGAGTTGGATGGTGATCGTGCCGAGAATGTCCTGATCTGCGATCGCTTCCCGCAAAATATAGTTGGGATCGTTGACGTATTCTTGCGGAATCGTCGCCGGATATGGGCCGTTGCTCTGCGACCCGGCGCCATCGGCGCTTAGGACAACTTCAGGAACGACGTGCTCTTTGCCGTCTCCGGCGGGGCCGGGGATATCGACTGGCTGAATGCCGAGTCCTTTGGCGCCTGCTGGCGGCGTGAATGCCGAGTCCTTCGGCGCCTGCTGGCGGCGTGAATGCCGGCATACCCGCGATTGGATAAATCGGCGGAATTTTCGGAGCACCGGGCACCGGAATGGTGCTGGGTGTTGGGCCTTGCATCAGCAACGAGACCCCGTGAGGAATGCTGGCCATGCGCACGATCATCGGTCCGACCGGCGGCTCCTCGCTTGCCGGTACGCTCATGAACAGGCCGGGCTCGATATGCAGGCCTGGCCGGCGGTGGAGAATGGTGGCTTGTCGGCGTCGGTGACGCGCTGCAGATAATGCAAGCCGTAGAGGCTGAGATCGGTTTGCGGATTCAGGCCGCGGTTCGGAACCACGCCGGGGATCACCTGGAAATCGAGACTTTCGCTGGTAAGGTTGAGTTCGAGAAAGCGTTTGGTTTGGCTGAAGGGCTCCGATTGCGGGTTGTCGGGACGCCACATTACGTTGAAGCCGCGTCCTTTCCAACTACCCTCAAGCGGCGCGAGTGGACCGAGTTGCAGCGCAGTGGTAAGCGGGCCTTGTTGGAAACGCGGGGGTACGGATGGAACTTTGGTGGTTGCCGGCTTGCTCGGAGCCGGAGTTTCGATAGTCGTGGCCATGGTTGGAACCTCCTTATTGTGCGGTTGGGTCACACACGAGCATTTCGTGCACGGCTCGTGGCGGTGGGCACCAGATTTTCCGCAGTTGAAGGGATAGTGGTGGGAGCTGGCAGAGCGTTACAGCGGGTTTACAGCGCGGGGCAAGCATGAAGCTCACTTCTCGCTTCTCTCTGACACGCGGTTCATGTATACATATCGGTTTTGGAAATATCTGCTTCAGAATGGAGTGCCCAGTGAACCCAGAGACCTCACGAGCTAAAGCCCTGTTTGAGGAACTGATGTCGTTGATCGCAGCGCTGAAGCGCTGCGCCACCCAAAAGCCTTTGCTCTTCGCTTCGCTCATCGTCCTCGCTCTTGCGAGTTCGAGCACGACGGCGGCGCAGGACTCTGACAAGAATGCGCAGCCGGTGAGTGCGGCGAAGAAGTCTCCGAAGAAAGATCAGAAGAAGGATGAGGCCAAGGCTGCGCCGGAAAAGAAAGAGGAAGAGAAAAAAGGTGGAATGACGGCCGACACTTTTTCTGGCCTAGCCTTTCGGTCGATTGGGCCGGCGGTGGCTTCGGGGCGGGTGGCTTCGATTGCAGTGAATCCGAAGAACAAGTTTGAGTATTACGTGGGCGTGGCTTCGGGCGGGGTTTGGAAGACTACGAATGATGGCACGACCTGGACTCCTGTTTTCGAGAAAGAAGCTTCGTATTCGATTGGTTGGGTGGCCATTGATCCCAATGATCCGGCGGTGGTTTGGGTGGGGTCGGGAGAAAGTAACTCCCAGCGCAGCGTGGCTTATGGCGACGGGATTTACCGCTCGGAGGATGGCGGGAAGAATTGGACGAATTTGGGATTGAAGAAGTCGGATCACATTGGGCGCGTGGTCGTCGATCCGCGAGATTCGAAAGTTGTGTATGTGGCAGCGGAGGGCCCGTTGTGGGGGCCGGGCGGGGATCGGGGTTTATATAAGACTACTGACGCGGGAAAGACGTGGAAGGCGCCGCTGACGATCAGCGAGAACACGGGCGTGGTGGATGTGGCGATCGATCCGGCGAATCCCGACATTGTTTATGCGGCGGCATATCAGCGGCGGCGGCACGTTTTTACTTTGATCGATGGCGGGCCGGAGAGCGCGATTTATAAGTCGACCGATGCGGGCGCGACTTGGAACAAGTTGAAAAATGGATTGCCCACGGTGGACATGGGACGTATCGGGTTGGCGGTTTCGCCGGTGGATCCAAACGTAGTGTATGCGACCGTGGAGGCAGTCGGATGGAAAAGGGAGGGATTTTCCGGTCCGAAGATAAGGGCGCGAATTGGGAGAAGCGGAATGAGTTTGATGTGGGCGCGATGTATTACGCGCGCGTGGTTTGCGATCCGAAAAATGTGGACCGAATTTTTGTGATGAATGTTTCGCTGCGCGAGTCTCTGGATGGCGGCAAGACTTTGCACAAAGTTAATGAGGTGAATCATCACGGGGATAATCACGCCATCTGGATCGATCCGGATGACACGAAGCATTGGCTGCTGGGTTCGGATGGCGGCATGTATGAGACCTGGGACAACGCGAAGACGTGGGAGTTTAAGGCGAATCTGCCTACCGTGCAGTTTTATGACGTGGCGGTCGATAATGCGCTTCCCTTCTACAACGTTTGCGGCGGGACGCAGGATAACTTTTCGTGGTGCGGGCCTTCGCACACGCGCAACGTGAACGGGATCATGAATTCGGACTGGTTTGTGACGACGGGCGGAGATGGATTCCGGTCGGTGGTCGATCCAGTGGATCCGAACACGATTTATTCGGAGTCGCAGTATGGCGTGCTGGTGCGGTATGACAAGCCTACCGGGCAGGAGATGGTCTTGCAGCCGCAGGAGGGTAAGGGAGAGCCTCCGCTGCGTTGGAATTGGGATTCGCCGGTGATTATCTCGCCGCACTCGCACACGCGGCTTTATTTTGCGGCGAATAAATTGTTTCGCAGCGATGATCGCGGCGACACGTGGAAGACGATCAGCGGCGATCTGACGCGGCAGATTAACCGCAACACATTGCCGGTGATGGGGCGCGTATGGGAGCCGGATGCCGTGGCTAAGAATGCTTCTACCTCTTTCTACGGGAATATTGTGGCGTTGTCGGAGTCGCCGAAGAAGGAAGGATTGATTTATGTGGGCACGGATGACGGATTGATTCAGGTTACTTCGGATGGCGGAGGGAGTTGGACTCGTTACGAAAAGTTTGGCGACGTGCCGGACAAAACCTATGTGAGCCGCCTGGCGACTTCGTCGCATGATGTGAATACGGTGTATGCGGCGTTCGACAATCATAAGAATGAGGACTTCAAGCCTTACTTGTTGAAGTCTTCGGATGCGGGAAAGACGTGGACTTCGATTGCGGGTAATTTGCCGGGGAACGGTTCGGTGCTGGCGTTTGCGGAAGATCCGGTGAATGCGAATTTACTGTTTGCGGGAACGGAGTTTGGGGCGTTCTTTACCGTTGATAGCGGGGCTCATTGGGTGCAGTTGAAAGGCGGACTGCCGACGATTTCTGTGCATGACATGGTGATTCAAGGGCGCGAGGGCGATCTGGTGATTGCCACATTTGGGCGCGGGTTTTATGTGCTGGATGATGTTTCAGTTTTGCGATCGCTGAATGGGAAGTCGCTGGAACAGAGCGCGGCTTCGTTCCCGGTGAAGGATTCGTTGTTGTACATGGAGCGCCATCCGCTGGGCTTGCCGAAGAAGGGATTTCAGGGGGATTCATTTTTCACGGCGGAGAATCCGCCTTACGGAGCGGTGTTTACCGCTTATCTTAAAGATAAGTTGAAAACGAAGAAGGAAAAACGGCAGGACGCGGAAAAAGAGGCTGCAAAAAAAGGCGAAACGCTTCCCTACCCTTCGAATGATGAGTTGCGCGCCGAAGCTGAAGAACCGAAGCCGGAAGTTTATTACTTGGTGTATGACGAATCGGGCGCGCCGATTCGTCGCGTGGAAGGCAGCATTGAAGCGGGATTTCAGCGGGCTGCCTGGGATTTGCGGTACCCCGTGGTTGCGTTGCCGGAGCACGAAGAGGAGGAAGACGATTTTCCGCCAGCTTCTGGGCGCGGAACGCTGGTAATGCCTGGGTCATATTCAACGCGGGTTTTTCAGAAAGTAGATGGAGTTGTGACGGAGTTGGGCTCAGCACAGAAGTTTAAGGTCGTGACTGAGGGCCAGGATTTGATGAATGCTGGCGATCTCGAGGCTCGGGAGGAATTCCATGGCAAAGTGGCACGGCTTTATCGGGCGCAGTCGGGCGCGGTGCGAACGGCCGAGGAAGTGCAAGAACGGATGAAGAAGATTCGTGAGGCGCTGCGCGATACGCCGGCGGCGGAGAAGCAACTCGATCCCGAAGCCGATTCGATTGAGAATAACAATCGCGCAATTTTGCGGGCTTTGAGTGGGGATAAGGATATCGCTAAACGGAGTGAGCCAGTGCCTTCGTCGATTAGTGACCGGATTGAGGCGATCATGGAGGGTGAGAGATTTTCGCTAGCGAAGCCGACGCAGAGTCATGTGGACGATTACAACATTGCGGCGGCCGAGTTCGGTGATCAATTGTCGAAACTGCACACTCTGGTTGAGGTCGATTTGGTGAAGCTTGAAAAAGATATGGAGGCGGCCGGCGCTCCTTGGACTCCGGGGAGAGTGCCGGAGTGGTCGGAGAAGTAGTGGTCTCCGACTTGCGTGGACTCTCACGGATCGAAACTTGGACACAACTGCACGGAGGTACACGAGGGGCGGTATCGGCATGCAGCGCTCGCCAGTGCGAATGGACGCTGCATGCGCAAAGTGAATCCTCCTCTGGGCCTCACCAAGAGACTCAATGATTATTTTTTCTTCGACAACTCTCTTGCATTCTCGCCAGCTAGCTGTGGTACACTCGCCGCCGACTGATGCTTTCGCTGTGGGCGAGAGCGTTAGCCGTGGGGAAATCGTCCGCGTCGTCTTGCGTTGTGGGGGACTTGGGAATGGGCCTCGCGTTAATGGCTGTTATCTGGCTGATCACTCTAGCCAGCACTTACTTTTTCGCCGCTAAAACCTGGTGGCTTCCGCCCGGAGCCTCTGCCGCCACCGGCTTCATCGATGGACAATTCGCACTGACGTTCATCCTGATGGGGATTGTTTTCCTGGCGGCGCAACTGTCGCTGGGATATATCGTGTGGCGATATCAGCAGAAGCCGAACTCGCCGCCGGTGGCCTACTCGCACGGCAACACGACCCTCGAAATCATTTGGACGGTGCTGACTACCGTCCTGTTCATCGGATTGAATCTGATGGGCAGCCGGGTATGGGCTAGCCAGCGCTTTGAGCCGGCTGGGCCGGGGGCGGTTCAGGTAGAGGTGACCGGGATGCAGTTTGCCTGGTACTTCCGCTATCCGGGACCGGACGGGAAGTATGGCGCAACTTCGCCCAAGCTCATGGATCCCTCCGCGGGCGGCGAGGCTGCAGTTGGATTAAATACGTCCGATCCTGCGGCAAAGGATGATGTTGTTACCGGAACAATGTATCTGCCAGTCGACCGCGAGATTGATTTGAGCCTTCGCGCGGTGGATGTGATTCACAGCTTTTTTGTCCCCTCACTGCGATTCAAACAGGACGCAGTGCCGGGGTTGAATATTCACATGCACTTGCGGCCAACAAAAATCGGCGAGTACGAAATTGCCTGCGCCGAATTGTGCGGGCTGGGCCATTACAAGATGCACGGCATGGTTCATGTCGTCAGCCAGGAAGATTTCGATAAATGGATAGCGGCACGGGAGGCAGAGAAACAGTAATGGCGACTGCGGCTACGGTTCACTCGCACGCTCCTCAGGGGTTTGTCCGGAAATATATTTTCAGCACCGACCACAAAGTTATCGGTATTCAGTATTTCTTTTTGGCGCTCACGGCGGTTTGGGTGGGAATGTTTCTGTCGCTGCTGATGCGCATTCACTTGTATTGGCCGAATGCGATCCTGCCGCTGGTGGGGGAGATCAAGCCAGAGACCTATCTCAGCCTGCTGACGATGCACGGCACGATCATGGTGTTTTTTGTGCTGACGACGGCGCCGCAGGGCGGTTTTGGAAATTATTTTCTGCCGATCCAGATTGGCGCGCCGGATATGGCGTTTCCAGTGTTGAACATGCTTTCGTTCTGGACTACGGCACTGGCGTTTGTGGTGATGCTATCGGCTTTCTTTGTGACCGGCGGCGCTCCGCTGCACGGATGGACCGGATATGCTCCGTTGAGCGCAATTCCGCAGGCGGGGCCGGGTGAGCAACTCGGCGCCGACATGTGGATTACTGGAATTGCGATTTTCTGCATCGCGTCGCTGATGGGAGCGCTGAACTTTATTACGACCACGCTCGATCTTCGGGCGAAGGGCATGACGATGATGCGCATGCCGCTAACGGTTTGGTCGTGGTTCATTACGGCGATTTTGGGATTGCTTGCGTTCGGCGTGCTTTTGTCAGCGGGAATTTTGTTGCTGATGGATCGCAACCTCGGCACTAGCTTTTACGTCCCGCTGGTTGTGGTAAATGGACAGATCCTGGGACACAAAGGCGGTTCACCGCTTTTGTGGCAGCATCTGTTCTGGTTCTTTGGACATCCCGAGGTTTACATCGCGATTCTGCCAGGAATGGGCGTAGCTTCGCAGGTTTTGTCTACTTTTTCGCGGAAGCCGATTTTCGGATACAAGGCGATGGTTTACGCCATGCTCGCGATCGGATTCTTGGGCTTCATGGTTTGGGGCCATCACATGTTCATGAGCGGGATGAGTCCCTACTCCGCGTTCGCGTTTTCGATTTTGACGATGTGCATCGGCGTGCCCTCGGCGATCAAGACTTTCAACTGGCTGGGAACGATGTGGAAGGGGCACATTCGCTTTCAGACGCCGATGCTGTATGGGATCGGATTCGTTTCGCTATTTGTTTCGGGCGGATTGAGCGGGCCTTTCCTGGCGCAACCTGTGCTCGATATTCAATTGCACGACACTTATTTCGTGGTCGGACACTTCCATCTGATTATGGGCGTGGCGGCGATCTTCGGCATGTTTGCGGCTTCTTATTATTGGGTCCCGAAAATGTTTGGGCGGATGATGAATGAGTTCTGGGGACGAGTGCATTTCTTCCTTACGCTCGCCGGAACTTATGCGATTTTCATGCCGATGCATTATCTGGGCATCGCCGGAGGGACGCGGCGGTATTCCCAGTACACAGAAGTTGCGTATCTGCAGAAGCTGATGCCGATTCACGGCTTCATGACTTATGCGGCGATTATTACGATAGCCGCGCAGTTTATTTTTGTGATTAATCTCTTCTGGTCGATCTTTAAGGGACCGAAGGCGAGTGATAATCCTTGGGAGGCGACGACTCTCGAGTGGACAACTACTACGCCTCCGCCGCATGACAATTTTGGCGGGAAGACGCCGGAGGTGCATCACGGGCCTTATGAGTATGGAGTGCCGGGGGCAGCCCGGGATTTCGTGATGCAGACGGATCCGGTGGCCGCAGCTTCGCATTGAGTTGCAGTAAAGAATGTTTGGTGGCTGACCGACACTTCAGGAGATCATTTGGCATCTGAAATCATCATGCCGACTTACACTCCAAGCACTCCGGTGAGCCGGACCGGAGGGGGCGGGGACGTTCCCACGCCACCGACGGGCGGCGACGGCGGCGATCAGTCGCAGGGATCGAATTACCCAAATTACGGGGCGCGGCTGCGGCGCGCGCGCTTGGGATTGATTTGCACGATTGCCACCGTGAGCATGGTTTTTATTTCGCTGACCAGCGCTTATGTCGTGCGGCAGGGCCTGCCGACTTTCGATGGCGCGACCAATTCCTATGTACGCGATTGGGGAATGGTGCAGTTGCCGTGGGAGCTGCTGTTCGTGAACACGGGGTCTGCTGCTCATCAGCAGCGTGACCATGGAATTAGCGCGGCGCAACATCACGCAGCGGGCTGTGCTGGCGCCGATTGAATCCATTCCGGGGATTTCGCTGGGGCGTGAAAATCGTTTTCCATGGCTTGGCGTGACCGTGCTGCTGGGACTGGGATTTCTAGTGGGGCAGTGGCTGGCGTGGGGCGAGCTTAAGGCACGAGGATTTTTTGTCGACACCAATCCAAATAGCTCGTTCGTTTATTTGCTCACGGCGGCTCATGCGGTGCATCTCGCCGGGGGAGTCGTCGCGCTGATTTGGGCGAGTGTCACCTCCCTGCTGCGTCGTCCGATTGAGGCGCGTCGGATCGTCGTAGATGTTACGGCTTGGTATTGGCACTTTATGGCCCTGCTATGGCTGTACGTGTTTGGGTTGCTGGCGTTTGTCAGATAGTGGGTGCTCGCTGATCGTTGATCGTGCACGCGAGATCTTTTGCTCCGCTGGAAGAACGCTGTGCTTGGGATGACGCCATCGAAAAGGGGGATGTGAATGTCTGAGGCTGCGTTGCAGGATGATGCGGTAATTGCGCATGGACATGCGGGAGAGTTTGAGGCTCCACTGTTTGGGGCTTACTCGAAGAAAGTCGGGATGTGGTTGTTTCTTGCCTCGGACTCACTGACATTCGGGGCTTTGTTGTTTGCGTTTAGCTACAACCGTATCTACACCGCCTGGCCGACGCCGTTTGGCAAAGACAGCATTATTAATGCGACGATTATGACCGCGTGCCTGCTCTCGAGCTCGCTCACGATGGTGATGGGCGTATTCGCCGCGCAGCGGCATGACCGGGCGTGGACGCGGAACTGGCTGCTGGCGACGATGGCATTCGGTACCGCGTTCATCATCTTGCACGGGATGGAGTGGACCAAGCTGATTCATGAGGGGTTGTCGCTGCCGGGATTTCCTAAACCGGCTGGACAACTGGAAAGTGAGTTCGCGAAGATCTCTTCGGGTGTGCCACAGTTTTCTGCGACCTTCTTCACGCTGACCGCCATGCACATGCTGCACGTAACAATTGGCGTGATTTATTTGGGTTGTGTGGCTTTGCGCAAACTGTTTTTACCGATTCTGGGGGCTCTTTGGCTGGTGGGCTTTTTGCTGATTCCTTCGGACAACGTCTTTCACTACGGAATCGACGTGCTGTTGCTTGGCCTGATTGTGGCTAGCGTGGTTCTGTTCTTGAAGCCGAAGGACTATGACGCCCATGACGTTGAAGTATCGGGGTTGTATTGGCACTTCGTGGATTTGGTTTGGATGTTTATTTTTCCGTTGGTGTATCTGATGTCGACCCGGGTGTGAACCAAGGCGGCTAAAGCTGCAGTCAGTTCAGGTTCCATTCGCAGCGGCGGAAGGCTTGCCAATGCGGGGCCTAGCTGATCGGAGCGCTGAGGCGCTGCGCCAACCAAACGTAATTGTGAGGGATTTGATATGCACGATGTGGCTGCGCATGACGATAGCAAGGGGCAGTATTTCTGGGTATGGGGAGCGCTGCTGGTTCTTACCGGGATCGAGGTCTGGTTGGGCTACCGGCAGGTTTTTGAGCCGGTACGGATGCTGGAGGTGCTACTGGTGCTGTCGGTGGTGAAGTCGGCGCTGATTATCGCTTACTTCATGCACTTGAAGTTTGAGCGGCCCTTGATGCGGTGGTTGCTGGTTGTCTCGGTTACGGCTTGTTTTGTGATTATGTATTTCTTCTTCTTCCCGGATGCGGGCCGGATTTTGAGCATTGGGGTGAAATGAGGATTGCGGGTGTCCGGTGATACGTATTGAGTCTTATGAATCGTCGTGATAGACCTAAGAACTGATACCTAAGACCCAAAGACACTGATGCTGCGTCGAACCCAACAATTCGTCCTGGTTGCGGTGTTTGCTGCCTTCAGCTTGCCCGCGTTTGGCCAAGGTTGCGCAATGTGCAATGCCGTGGCTCGTGCCACGCCTAAAGAAGGACAACGGGCATTGAACCGGGCGATTCTGGTGATGCTGGTCCCGCCGCTTGGGATTATGGTGGTAGGTGTGGGGTTGGCGTTTCGGTACGGAAGGCAGCGCGACGAAGAGCAGGAGCGATCCTGAGCGCGGGCCATATCACTCCTGGGGCTACAAAGCCCACTTTGAAAAAAGACCAGCTCTTGTCGCAGCGCTAAAGGACTGCGCGACCCGAATGACTTCAAACTGACGGCAAGACTCCGTCACGCCGCGGCTGTGGCGGCGAGGGCCGTGATTCGGGAATCCAGTGTTGACGCCTCGCAGGCACCGGTGTGGCGCAGGACTTCACAGGCCCATGTCGTCCTTTCGCTTTCCGGGCAGGATACATAGACGAGGACTCCGACTTCGCGGAGTTGGTGCTCAAAACGATCGGCCTCATCATCCGAAAAACCTAATCCCGACAGAGTTCGCGAATTTCCGCACAACGCAGGAGTTTCGCGCGCCACCATCAGCGCCTGAAAGAAGGTCTGGGAGCGGATAAAGAAGCCGACAGTGGGAATCATGACGGCGCCGAATTCGGAGAGCCAACCGATGAGCGCGGCGGTAACCGCGTTCGATTCGCATTCGGAGTTGAACATGCTGGCTTCGCGGACGAGGGCAGCGATGGGATGAGAGGGCGAGAGCATCATGCAGATGCTTTCGTTCTCGAACCCGGCGCTGTTCAGCGTGCGGACGACATCGGTCAGGGCTACGTCTTGGGCATAGAGGGCGTAGGCGGCAGTGTTGAGTGCCATAAGAATTCTCCGTCGGCAAAGGAGCAAAAACGTTAATAACCGGAACTGAAACTGATGATCGGATATTGAACTGACCGATAGGAACTGTCTGCAAATCTGTACCGTGTACAGGTTGAGAGAAAAACTACTCCGCTCCCGTGGAAATGAAACTCGGGTAAATCCTGTAGGCGACCACCTTTCTTACCGATCGCCTTTGCATCCGTAAAAAGTTTCCCTGGTATCGAGTGGAAATTCCATCGAGTGAGAACATTGCCTTTCGCCAAGCTGCTGGCGAGAAAGCGCTTATAGCAGCGTGGAGTGGAAGGGATTTTGCAAACACATCCGGTAGACCGGGAGGATTGGATGCGGCAATGAAAAGATTCCTGTTTCCCATGTCATTGGCACTGGGACTTCTGTTATTGGCGGCAACAGCACCTTCTGCGTATGCGCAACAGGCGGACCAGAGTCCGGCATCGACCGCGCCACGGAAAACGGATGCGGCGGCAGTTCCGCCACAACATGCGAACGAAGGGCAGATGCCTGCTTCCGGCGAGACGACAAACGAGACGGCGCAGACCTTCAGCGGAGCGGTTGTGAAGGAGAATGGCGAAATTGTGCTGAAGGATCCGGTAACAAAAGTAGTTTACCAGCTTGACGATGTCGCCAAGGCGAAACAATTTCTCGGCAAACGCGTCAAAGTTACGGGCAGGTTGCAGATGAACAGCAACAGGATTCTGATGGAGAGCATCGAACCAACATCGTGAGACAGGTGAATGAGATCACGCTAAGACGGCAGCGTTACGACCTTCCTACTGCGGTGACATTCTTGATCGCTGGTGTGGGATTGGGGTCGGTATTGACCCTGCTGTTTGCACCCCACTTCGAGAAGGCGTTAGCTGCGGGCGAAAGTGTGAAGAGGTCCGCTCTGAAGCGGGATATTACACACCCGGTTGCTTCTTGATTTCAATCTCTAAGGCGACCTGAAAATTTGCGAAGCAGTTTTATGAAATCTGCCAGTGAGATTCCCCTTCTCGCGACTGCTCTATAATGGAAGATTCGGTTATTCGCGCTGAGCGCGCCAGAGGGTCTTTGCGCGCTGGCGTTCCCGGCCGATTCATTTGATGTCCACAGAAAATATTGTCGTTCACGGCGCTCGTGTCCATAATCTCAAAAACATCGATTTTGAGATTCCGCACAATGCGCTCACGGTGGTGACCGGAGTCTCCGGTTCGGGAAAATCTTCGCTCGCGTTCGACACAATTTACGCGGAGGGGCAGCGACGCTACGTGGAGTCGCTGTCCGCCTATGCGCGGCAATTTTTGGAACGGATTGAGAAGCCGGAGGCGGATTCGATTGACGGGATTGCGCCAGCGGTCGCGATTCGGCAGAAAAATTCTACGCGGAATCCGCGATCGACTGTGGCTACCGCTACGGAGATTTATGACTACCTGCGGCTTTTGTTTGCGCGCATTGGGCGGACTTACTGCGCGAACTGCGGGCGCGAGGTGAAGAAGGATACCGTCGACGAGATCGCAGATAGGATTCTTGCGATGGAGCCGGAAACGCGGATGCAGGTTTTGTTTCCGCTGCAGCATGTTGAGCCGGGGCCCGCGGAGAAGAAGGCGGCGCGCGGGCGCAAGAGCAAGAAGGCCGCTGCGCCTGAGTCCGGGCTGAGTGATGCGGTAAAGGCGCGACTGTTCGAACTGCGCAAGGCGGGATTTAACCGGCTTTATCAAGATGGACAGATGTTTGAGTTTTCTACGCCCGAGTCGTTGCTCGATATTCGGTTTGATTTCCCGCTGTTTGTTCTGGTGGACCGGTTGACGGTGGCGGCGGAGGCTCGGTCGCGGATTGTGGACGCAGTGGAAACGGCTTATCGGGAGGCTGGACAGGTAATCTTCGATTTGCCGGAGCAGGGTGAGCGGCCTGCTCAGCAGTTGCGGTTCTCGCAACGGTTCGAGTGCAAGGATTGCAAACTGCGGTATGAAGAGCCGGAGCCTCGTTTGTTTTCTTTCAATAATCCGTATGGGGCTTGTCCGCGGTGCCAGGGATTTGGGAACACGATCGATTTTGATCTGGATCTAGTGATTCCGGATAAGCAGAAATTGCTGACCGACGGGGCAATTGATCCTTGGAACAAGCCGAAGTACCGGCAGCTCTTTACGGAGATGAAGCGCTTTGCCAAGGCGGCGGGGATTCCTCTGGATGTGCCTTGGGCTGAGCTTGAGGCTGAGCATCAGGAATTGATTTTGAATGGCGACGGCGATTTCATTGGCGTGCGAGGATTCTTTCAGTATCTCGAACGCAAGAAATACAAGCTGCATATTCGCGTATTTTTGAGCCGGTATCGTGGGTATTCGCAGTGTCCGGATTGCGGCGGTTCGCGGCTGCGGCTGGAAGCGCGGCAGGTGAAGATTAACGGGCGGAATATCTGCGAAGTTTGCGCCATGACCGTCGAAAACGCGGCGAAGTTTTTCACGGATGTTCAGCTCAGCACGGGAGAGGCTGAGATTGCTGAGCGGTTGCTCGAGGAGACTCGCGAGCGGCTGCGGTTTTTGAATGAAGTCGGGCTGGAGTATTTGACTTTGGACCGGTTGGCGTCGACGCTCTCTGGTGGCGAAGCGCAACGCATTCAGTTAGCGACTTCGCTGGGCTCACGACTGGTTGGAACATTGTATGTGCTGGATGAGCCGTCGATAGGGCTGCATAGCCGGGACACACACCGACTGATCAAGATTCTGCAGGGGCTGCGGGATTTGGGGAATACGGTGCTGGTTGTGGAGCATGATCCCGACATCATGCGCACCGCGGATCGAATTCTGGATCTGGGGCCGGGCGCGGGCGAGAATGGCGGGAAGCTGGTGGCCGAGGGAACGTATGCGGAGATTCTGAAGAATCCTACTTCGCTTACTGGACGATATCTTTCGGACGAATTGCGGATTCAAGTTCCGGCGGTGCGGCGGCAGCCTGGGTCGCAACACATTCGCTTGACCGGTGTGCGGGCAAACAATTTGAAAGGGATCGACATTTGTATTCCGCTGCGCATGTTGGTGGCGATTACCGGCGTCTCGGGGTCGGGCAAGTCGACGCTGCTTCACCAGGTTTTGTATCAGGCTTTGGCGGAGGCGAAGCAGCAACCAGTTAGCGGGAACGGGCGCGGGGCAGCTGTCTGGGAGAGTTTGGAGGGCGATCAGTTTATCGATGAAGTGGTGCTCGTCGATCAGTCGCCGATTGGCCGAACGCCTCGATCAAATCCGGTGACTTACATCAAGGCGTTCGATGCGATCCGGGAATTGTTCGCTTCCCTTCCCGAGGCGAAGAAGCGCGGGTTTAGCGCGGGGCACTTTTCGTTCAATATTCCCGGCGGGCGGTGCGAGACGTGCCAGGGCGATGGAACGGTTACGGTGGAGATGCAGTTTCTGGCCGACGTCGAGCTGATTTGCGAGGAGTGTAAAGGCGCGCGATACAAGCCGCAGGTCCTGGAGGTTCGGTATCACGGGAAGAATATTCATGAGGTCTTGAACCTGACGGTGAAAGAGGCGCTGAAATTCTTAGCGGAAGTGCCGAAGGTCACCGAGAAGTTGCGCGCGCTGGATGAAGTGGGACTGGGATATTTGCGGCTGGGACAGTCGGCGACGACGTTGTCTGGAGGCGAAGCGCAACGCATGAAGCTGGCGGCGCATTTGCAGCCGACGGCGCGGGAAGTGGGGCGGCCGGGCGCCAGAACGGCTGAGGCCCGGCGTGGCCGGCGCGTGCTTTACATTTTTGACGAGCCTACTACCGGATTGCACTTTGACGATGTGAGCAAGCTTCTGGCGGCGTTTCGGCGGCTGATTGATGCGGGTGGGTCGATTCTTGTGATTGAGCACAATCTGGAAGTCATCAAGACTGCAGATTGGGTGATCGATCTGGGACCCGAGGGTGGCGCGCGCGGCGGTAAGATTGTGGGAGCGGGGACGCCGGAGACAATCGCGAGCTTGCCGGAATCTTATACGGGAAAATATCTAGCTCGTGTGCTGAAGGCATCCGGAAACGGCAACGGGGCTTCGCGCGCCAATGGCAGCAGGTAAATCCCTTCTCGGCATTTCGCTGGTCCTGGCAATGGCTCTGTGCTCTCTTGCACAGACAACCGGGCAAAGCACATCTTCTGGATCATCTTCTTCCCGCCCGCATGGCACCCATCACATACAAGTGCCGGATGACGATTCTCCAACTCAGCCTGCGGAGTTGACCGAGGCGGAAGCAGCCATTGAAAAGCAAGATTACGCCGGGGCCGAGCCACTGCTCCGCAAATTAGTCGAGAAAGATGCCAAAAGCTACGTGGGATGGTTCGATCTTGGGTTTGTGGAGAACGCGCTGGGAAATAGAGCCGAATCGATTGCGGCCTATCGCAAGTCCGTGGCGGCGAGGCCGGATGTCTTCGAATCGAATTTGAATTTGGGATTGCAGCTTGCGAAAAGCGGTCAGTCGGACGCTGAGCAATTCCTGCGAGCGGCCACGAAATTGAAACCTGCCAGTCATGCGGCCGAGGGCCAGTATCGCGCGTGGTTGGGGCTCGGACATGCACTTGAAAAATCCAAGCCGGACGAGGCTTTGGACGCGTTTCAGCATGCAGCTGCGCTACAGCCGAAGGAAGCGGAGCCACACTTGAGTGCAGGAGTGATTCTCGAGCAAGAGAATAAAGCCTCCGATGCCGAAAAAGAATACAAAGCGGCACTTGCGATTGAGCCAGCGTCTTTCGATGCGGCAATCGGGCTGGCGAATCTATACATGCACGGGCACCGCTTTGCCGACGCAGAAATCTATTTGAGAAAGCTTGTGGCGGAGCAACCGGGTGAGGCGGCTGCGCAAATTCAACTTGGCCGGGTGCTTGCGGCGGAGGGAAAAAACGAAGAAGCGATTGCGGCTTTGCAGTCGGGCATCAAACTTGCACCCAATGATGTGGAGGCTCAACGGGATCTGGCGGAAGTTTACGTGTCCGCCGGGAAAAATAATTTAGCGGAAACCGCTTATCGATCACTGGTAACAACGCATCCAACTAATGCGGAGTTTCACCGGAAGCTCGGCCAGGCACTGCTACGCCAGAAACAATTCCCTGAGGCGCAGCAGGAGTTTCTTGCTGCCGTGAAGATTAAGCCGGATCTGGGCGAGGCGTATGGCGATCTGGCGTTTGCGGCGGGTGAGAATCAGGATTATGCTCTCGCGCTTCGGGCGTTGGACGTGCGGGCCAAATTTTTGCCAGAGATTCCTATTACATATTTCTTAAGAGCCTCGGCTTGCGATCATTTGCGCGATTACAAGACTGCGGCGGCGAACTATCACCTCTTTCTTAACACAGCTAACGGGAAGTATCCTGATTACGAGTGGAAGGCAAAGCATCGGCTGATTGCGATCGAGCCGAAGAAATGATTGCCGAAGGCGATGAAGGCTCGCGTACCATACTCGGGACGCAAACGGCAGCTCGGTGGGCTGGCAATCGCGCTCCTGCTGATTATTTGTGCACCGCTACGGGCCCGCGATCTCACCGTTGACGAATTGAAGGGCCGTTTGGCTGGCACGCGGATCGCCGCGCGCCCGGCATTATGCCTGGAAATTTCCGAGCGGGAACTGGATGCGGCCGACCGGTTTTATACTGCCGGTGACAACGCCAAGGCGGAGGCGGCGCTGGGGGATGTGGCTGCGTACTCCGAGCTCGCCCGCGACTACGCCATTCAGTCTCACAAACATGAAAAGCAGAGTGAAATTGCGGTGCGCAAGATGGCACGCAAGCTGGCCGACTTGAAGCACCTCGTGACGCACGACGAGCAGAAGGGCGTTCAGGACACGATTGATCGCCTGGAGCGCGTGCGCGACGACCTGCTGGCCGCGATGTTTCCGAATGGGGGTAAGAAGCGATGAAACGCCGCAGGCTCGGTGCATGCGTGGGATTGGTGCTGGCGATGGGCACCGTGGCGTGGGCGCAGCGCCATCGCGATCCGTTTACGCAGCCTGAGATCGATCAGATTCGCGATACGAGTTGGGAGCCGCAGTTGCGATTGGGTTTGTATGTGAAGTTTGCCCGCGCACGGCTGGTGGCTTTGGAACAGGCCCGCAGCGATCCGAAGACCAAGGACCGCGCGCAGGTGACTCACGACCGGCTGGACGATTTCTTGCTGATCTATGACGAGTTGAACGACAACATCGACACTTACGTGGATCGCAAGGATGATATTCGCAGGCCGCTAAAGGTGATTATTGATGCCGACGGAGAGTTTCAGCAGAAGCTGCTCGCATTGCGGGATGCCGCGGGGGTTTCACCCCAAGAAGCGAACCGCTACGAGTTCGTTTTGAGCGAAGCTTTGGATACGGTGGATAGTTCGGCGGAGGATCATCGCAAGCTGATGGCAGATGAGGAAGAGGCGGCGAAGCATCGGAAGAAGGCGCCTTCGGGGCAGACTGGGGTGGAGGAACGCTGATACGTGATACAAAGCATATCAAGGCCTGCCGCCGCAGCCAGTGTCTGACCAGGCCGAGATGAAGCGAACCTGATTCAAACGCCGCGCTCGTTTCAGGCACCCCCTTTTCTCTTCCTTAGTTGTCGTCTTCTACCTTGCTTTTCTCCGGGATATTCAGTCTCACCATCTGGGCGGTTACGGTGGATTTGTCCACCGTGAAGACTATGTAGTGAAAGAAGGATTTGGTCTTCTCGCCGTTTACCTTGATGCTTTTCAGCGGAGCGCCTGCGCCTCCGGAAATTAAATAGTACGGTCCGCTGGAATCGGGATCTTTGCGACTGGGAGGAGAGTCGTAAAACTTGGCTTGATCGTTTGCGCCTTGCGGGTTGTAGTACATGTGCTCGTGTCCCGCCACTACGTAAGAAATGTTGGGGTACTTCTCGAAGAGGGTTTGCATGGCGCTGACGTTGCTGGAGCAGAGTTGGTCGTCGGATTTGTAGGCTTCGAGCGGGCGATGCAGAAAAATGAAAATGTGGTCTTTGTCTTTGTTCGCTTTTAGATCATCTGCCAAGTCGTCCATTTGCTGCTGGCTAATATAACCGGGAGGCTTGTCATCGCCGATGAAGTGGGAGCAGTTGCAGGGGTCGCTTTTCTTGGGAGTATCTTCGTCGGAATCGAGCGCGATGAAGTGGGAGTCGCCGTAGTCGAAGGAGCCATAGGGGTGTTTCTGGTCGGTGTCCTTCAGATAAAAGTTGACCATATTTTCGTTCGGGCAGTTATTTTTGTCGTTCATCTCGTGATTGCCGGGCGCGTTATAGACCGCCGTCTTGCCCGACGCGGCTACGGCCAGGAAGGCTTTGTATTCTTCGGAGATATTTTTCGACGAATCGGGATCTTTGCCGGAAATTACGTCACCCGTCCAGAGGACGAAGGCGGGGGATTGCTGCTGGATGTCGAGAAAAATCTGTTGAACCACCGCGGTGGGCGGGCAGGGAGTCTTCTTGCTTTTGGCGGCATCACTGCTGCACATGGATTTATCGGGGCGATTGTCGCCAGCGAGGATGAAAGTGAACTTGTGCGGATCTTTGGGTGGAGTGGGATTGGGGGTATTTTTGAGGGGCTTGAGTTCGTGCATTTGGGCTAGAGAGTTCGCGGAGAGGGTCACAACAAACAGGGTGAGGAAGAAGCTGAGCGCGAAGCGCTTCATGAAGCCTCCTTGCAAGTAAAGATCAGGTAAAGATGAGGTGAGTAAAAACTGACTGGGGTCCCGGCGGAGAACTTTAGCAGAGAATGGCGGAGTGTCAAGGCGAAAAACATTCTTGTTACGAAATCAGGACACGGAGAATCATGTAGCCGCCATTTCTGGCCGGCCATCTTTGGCTGCGGCGTCTATGGTGGCCATTCGTTCCTTTTTACAGGTGATATTAGTTGGAGAGATCTAGGCCGAAAATGGCTGGCGCATTTCGACAGTTTCTCCTATTTCAACAAAGCGACGAATCCACTCCAGCATCCTCGGCCAGCCACGATAGCCCCGCGCTAACTCTGGATGGGCGGCCAGGCCGCTGTGATGGATTCTGAGGAGCGTTCCTTGGCCCGAAGGCTCCAGCTCCCAGCGTACGGTCGTCTTCACCGTACCAGTCCAGCTCGCAACCCAAGAATAAATGAGCAGGCGTGGAGGATCGATCTCCAAGTACTCGCCCGCCACGTCGAAGTTGCTTCCATCGGGACCAACCCCCGAGCTGTGCCATCTACCGCCCGCACGCAGGTCGTTGCGGAAACCGGTACAGCGGTAGACGCCAGCTTGTCCCCACCACTGCACAACCTGTTGCGGATCGACCAGTGCCTGGAAGATGCTCTGCGCAGGCGCGGCGATATAGATTTCGCTGATAATTGCGTCATTGTCTGGCGTGAAGCTCGTTGTCGCCATACTGGCTCCCTTCTGGTGGAACTCGGAAATCTCGAGCTCAGACTTGTACCACGGCGGCGGACGAATACGTCCGCCGCTCCACTCGCTTCGTCATTTTTCGGCGAAGCGCTTCAAGTTTTCGAGGACGCCAACCCAGCCGCCGCTGTAATCCTTGCGGGCTCTGGCTTCCTGGGCCAGGCCGCTGTGCGTGACTTTTATTTGCGTCCCGCCTTCTTCCGGCGTTAGTTCGTAGCGCACGATGGTGCGCCGCGTTGGGTCGTCGTGCCAGTTGGCGATCCAGGTGTAGGCCAGCAGGCGCGGAGGATCGTATTCGATTACTTCGCCCTCGCAGTGGAATTTGCTAACGCCGTTGACGTTGAGTCTGGATTGCTTGGTGTCGTAGGTCCACTTGCCGCCTTGCCTTGGCTCTAGTTCGAATCTCTCTATTTGGCAATCTTCCCCAGTCCACCAGGACATAACTTGCTTGGGATCGATCAAGGCTTCGAAGACTCGCTTGGGGGGTGCGGCTACAAAGATTTCGCTTACTACGGCGTCTTTGTCGGGAGTGATTTGGGCTGTAGCCATTGCGGCTCCTTCTTCAGGTTCGAGTTTTGTGTCCAGGGAGAGATTGGCGGACAACGCGTCCGCCGCTCCGCTTATTTTTCTACGAACTGTTTAATCTGCTGTACTAAGCCGGGCCAGCCTTGGGCGTAGCCTTCGGCCGCGCCGGGCAGCGCGCCCAGATTGCTGTGCGTGACCTTCAGATGGGTTCCGGTTTTTGTAGGTGTTAGGTCGTAACGAACCACGGTGCGATGTGCGGGGTTGGGATGCCAGTTGGCAAACCAGGTCAGTTCCAACAAAGTCGGAGGATTGAATTGGACAATTTCTCCTTCGTGGTCGAAAGTTTTGCCGGGACCTTTACGCTCTCTTGAAGTCAGCCGCCATTTGCCGCCCACGCGGGCGTCCATTTCCCAATGCGTAATTTCGAAGGCTTCGCCTCCGCCCCACTGCAGGGCTTGCTCGCGGATGGTGAGAGCCCGGAAGATGCGATCGGCCGGGGCGGCGATTTCGATTTCGGTGATTACCGTGTCATTGTTGGGCGTGATTTGGAATTTGGTTGGTGTGGGCATTGGTTTTCCGTTCCGAAGAGGGAGTTAACTTCCAGCGTGGCCTCCGAGTTCCCACTTCTCGCAAAAAGGAGCGAAAAGTGGGGCACCCCGGTTTTTTCCTCTGGTTATTTTTGCGCTACTTCGGCGCGGTGCAGGTCGAAGACTTCTTTCATTTCTTTGCCCGGGCCGGCATTGAAGGTCCACTCTTCGGTGTGGTGGTTGGCGTCGATCATGGTGAAAGCTACACGCTGCATGTGGCCTTTATCGCCGAGGTTCGTCCCGTCGAAGAAGTCGAAGGTGATGGTCTTTCCATCGGGCGAGGACGTGGCGGCCATGCGCGGCTGATTGCCGCTGCTGCAGTAGTGGGTGAGCATTAGGCGGTCGGGACCGTCCATGTGGATCATGGAAACCATTTCCTGCTGATGGTGTTCGGCGCTGGTAATCACGCTCATCAATGCGGAATCGCCACCGGTGCTGCGGAAGCTCACGTGGAGAGGCTCGCCCTGAGAATTCTTCCCTTCCCAGGAGCCGACTAAGGATTTCATCTGGTCAAACGATTTCTGGGCGCTGGATTGAGCCAGGGCCAAGGTTGCGGCGAATAGCACAACGAGGGTAAGAGCGGAACGTAGGGGTCTCATGTTAGTTATCTCCTTTAATTTTGGTCATCGATTTCGGGGATTCGTGCGCAGCGGTTTCTTTGGCGTATTCGGCCTCGACAAAAGTTTTGAGATTGCCGAGGTTCATCTTCCAGAAGCTGCGGTATTGCTCGAGCCAGGAGTCGACGGCGCGGAGCGGCTCGGGATTGAGTTGATAGACACGGTGGCGGCCTTCACGGTGCTCGCGTACGAGATGCGCGCGGCGCAGGAGGCGCAGGTGCTTGGAGATGGCCGGACGCGAGACGGGAAAAGCGCTGGCGATATCGCCAGCGGGCTGGCTGCCTCGGCGAAGAAGGTCGAGGACGGCGCGGCGGGTGGGATCGGCCAGGGCCTGGAAGGTGGTTTCCGACGAATATGTAACCGATCGGTTCCGCATAATGTGTAACCTTACAGTTACGCGATGGCGATGTCAAGGGAAAACTTTTGGGCAAGTTCTTGCTGATTTGTAATCCTGCAGGGACCAGGATGGTAACGTACGTTCTCGATTCGAGCGCCGTCCTGCGCTATCTCGATGGCGAGGCGGGATCGGATCGCGTATCTGAAATCATCGCGGGGCATGTGGCTGGAGCATGTGAGGCGGTGATCTCTTCGTTGCACTGGGGCGAGATCGCCGGCCACACTTGCAAGAGGCGTGGCGGGGAGCGATGGACTTGGTTTTGTCGCGCCTGTCTGCGTTTGGCATTGCGGTGGTTCCCGTGGACGCCCGCCGTGCGGTTCGCGCAGCCCTGATCCGGCTGAAAACATCGGTTCCCTACGTGGATGCCTTCGGAGTGGAGCTGACGGCCGATTCGCGAGCGCGGGTTTTTGTGACGGCGGATTTTGATTTCAAGCCTGCGCGCCGGGATGTAAAGATCGAGTTCCTGCCGGGAAAGTAATCGGCTTCTATTGGAGTGGCGAGGGATTCACGGGCTGGATGTTGCATTTGCCATTTCGATTGTCGACTGAAACCAGGCTGCCAGCTTCAACACGCAGGACCCCAGCCAGCCATTCCGGTATCGTGATCTTCAGGCAGCCGGCTTCAATCTCTGAAATCCCGCGGGCGCAGTCAATCAATTCCTCTCCGCCTGCGTCGAGTGGAATTCGCAGGACCAGTTTCCCGTCAACCTTCTCCACCGGGCCTCGAAGCGATGTGATGCCTTCATCGGACATTTACTTGGTCTCTCCATTTGTTGCTACCAAGTCGAGAAATGCCTGGTGGATGCGGGTGTCGTCGGAGAGTTCGGGGTGGAACGTGGCAGCCATTGCCCTTCCCTGCTTTACGGCTACCGGGTCTTTGCCTTCGGTAGCGATTACTTCGACGGACGGTCCCACGCGCTCGATTTTCGGGGCGCGAATGAAGACCATCTCGATGGGCAGCTCGCTTTTGTCACCGTTGGACGCGAAGAATTTGCCTTCGCGGATGGAGCTCTCGAGCTGGCGGCCGTAGGCGTTGCGGCGGATCGCGATGTCGATCGCGCCTAAGCCTGCTTGTTTTGGGTTTTCTACTTCGGCGGCTAACAGGATTGCTCCGGCGCAGGTGCCGAAGGTGGGCTTGGCGTGGACGAAGTCTTTCAGCTTTTCGAATCCTTTTTCGCCCAGCAACTTTAGGAATGTGCTCGACTCGCCGCCGGGGATCACGAGGCCGTCGATTTCATCGAACTGTTCGGGCTTTCTTACGAGAATGACGCGTGCGCCCAGTTCTTCCAGACGGCGGCGGTGAGCGTCGAAATCTCCTTGCAAGGCGAGGACTCCGATGGTTGTTGGCTGGTCGTTGGTTGTTGGCATGGCTGCCGTAATCTCTGATTTTACTGGATGTCGTTTGAGTCGCGTGGATTCAGCTGGCTTAGCGCATGGCGTTCAAGACAAAGGCACAGGGGATCCTCGGTCTCCTCGGTGGTCCTGCCGACAAGCCGTCTGAGCCCAGACACTCGGATCATTTCCACAGCCGGGCTGTGACAGATGTCACACCCGAGTTGCGGATGGCTATGCGAGAGTCGGGGTGAGTGTCCAGCCAATCGTGGGTTGCGGTTCTATGTTGATGACAGATGTGGGGACGCGATCGGTGAGCAAGAGACAGGGCAGGTAGGGATTCTTCGACTTGCGCTCGCTTCGGCTCCCGACTGCGCTCACGATGGCAGGGGTTCAGATTCTCTCATATCCCTGGGACGCTACCCGTCGACTCGGGCCCAGTACTAGACGAAGGAGGTACCAAGAAGAAGCCATGTTCCCAGAAGCTCCGCCCGGCTGGATCGCGCTGCAACACAGAGCCCACCGGGCCAAGACGTCGGAAGAACTTTCCCGCATTATCGATGAGATGAACCAGTTGTTAACCGAATATGAAGCGGCGGCACGCGGCGGTCAGCACAATGGGGAGATCCCCAGAATCAGCCTTAAACAGGAACAACGGAGAGTATGAGTCGCGGCCAGCTATCACCTTATCGAGAATCGATCCCATCGCGCCCGCCCCCGCCCGGCGGTGCCGGCCTTTCAACCACAAGCCACTCCTCCTCCAGCGCGAAGTGGACTGACTCTGAAATAGGCCACCAATCCTCCGGCCAGGAATTCCGCAGAGGTTTCCCTTGGCAATCTAAGAGAACGTGCTGACCGGGCGCGGGCCGCATGTTACCTGGAGTCGTGCAAGCATCATACGCTGATTCCGCAGTTGAGGGCCTTGATGCAGCAGGCGAGGGAAATCTCCGTAACTCTGCGGGTCGAGCGCATGAGGCATGGCGTGCTGGCGGTAGAAGTCAAAAGGAGCCTCGCCATCGGCAGCGAGCTTTATGATGCCGTGTCGGGACAGGGCCGGCGGGCAGCCAAGGCTCACGGAACATCGGTGCAGTGATGCGGGGACCGGACGATCAGCCCGGTTGCGCGCGATTGACGAGTTTCTTGCCGTTGACTCCTCCCCGATCAAATAACATCAGAACGTTTGTGCGGTGCGCGGGTCCTGAGAAGGTCTTGTCGTTTTTGTGCAGCGCCTCTTACAGCCGGGTTTGGCGCACCTTTTCGAGCAGGAAATTCTCTTTCACAGGCAGCGGTAAATGCGGGAAAAGCGTCGCATTGCGTGGCCTGCGTCATGCTGTTCGGTGACGTAGAGCAAAGTACCGTTGGCTACGCCCCAATTTCAGGCGAGCGGGCCTGGATGCGGGGGCTTGCGGGAGATATCTTTGGCGTCCCAGAGAACTTCTTTCGTACCTTCCCAAGGAGGAAAAAGTTCTACTTTGACCACGTAGCGATGCTTATCGAGAATGCGAACGATCTCGCCTTTTTCTCCCGTTTGGTGGAAGACTACGTCGCCAATCTTAAACTGAGCGATTGGCATTTCACACCTTCTTATCGCCGATTGTCTTAATTCTACGCTTTTGCTGCTGGCATTTCACTTCGAGGGAGGGACAAGACAAATGCATCCGTCCCTCCGCGCGGTGACATTCATCACTGACTTGCATCGCAAAAAAGGCAAACAATTGGGTGGCAAGCAGAAGATCCAATTGGCGGGGGTCGAGAGTAATGTTCTCGGCTCACATTCCGTCCGAAGCCGCTGAGGATTTCTACAATAATGCCCCCTGCGGCTTCCACACGCTCGATCCCAAGGGATTTTTCGTCCATATCAATCGCACAGAACTGGAATGGCTGGGCTTCCGGCGGGAGGAGATGATCGGCCGGATGAGACTGGCCGATATCGTATCAACGGAAAGCCGCGAGGCTCTGGGTGAAAACCTCGAACGCTTGCAGCGGGGCGGGGCGATCAGCGAGTTGGAACTATTGCTAGCTCGCAAAGACGGAACACTACTGCCGGTGCTCGTGAGCGCTTCTGCTGTGCGCGACGGAAACGGTGGGTTCATTTCCGCCCACTTCATCCTGTACGACCTGACGCAGCGCAAACAGGCGGATGCGCATTTCCACCGAATTCTGCAGGCGCTGCCTGATGCGGTTCTGATTTGCAATCGCAACGGAGAGATCGTTCTGACGAATCCGCAGGTAGAGAAGGTACTTGGCCATTCGCCCGAAGCGCTGCAAGGATGTTCACTTGAGATTCTGGTTCCCGAACGGCTGCGCTGGGTTCACCGCCAGCATCTGGAAAATTTCGTCGCCAATCCGCAGACGCGGCCGATGGGAGCTGGCATGGAATTGATGGCGCTTCATCGGAGCGGTAAGGAAGTGCCGGTAGAGATCAGCCTGAGCCCGATGTATGCGGGAGATGGATTGCAGATTCTGGCGGCGATTCGCGACGTGACCGAGCGGCGACATGCCCAGGCGGAGCGCGAGCACTTGATCACGCAATTGCAGGAGGCTCTGGCGCAGGTGAAAGTGCTGAGCGGGTTGTTGCCGATCTGCGCCTCGTGCAAGAAGATTTGCGATGAGCACGGGCAGTGGGATTCGGTGGAGAAGTATATTCACGATCACTCAGGGGCGAACTTTACGCATGGGATTTGTCCGGAGTGCTCGCTGCGGTTGTATCCGGAGATTTATAAGAAGTAAGGGAGCGAGCGCAGCTGATTCTCTCCCGGGACATCGTCTGGGGACGTTCATTTCTAGAACAACATCTTTGCGATAATTTGGATTCTTGCACGCCGACTGTCGCAACGGCGTCATTCCGAGCGAAATCGCTTTTCCGGCGAAGCCAGGAATCTCGTGAGATCCCTCCGCCAACTGAAGTACGGTGGAGTTCGGGATGACTCATCGCAGATTGATTGAGACTCTGTAGTGGACAGGTATCGTATGAAAAATCCAGGACGATTTTTTCGAATTGCAATCGCGCTTTTCGTATTGCCTGGTGTTCTCCCTTCAGCGCTGGCTCACAGCGAACCTGGTCCTGACCTGCGCGTACGGAGAACCAGTTTCAATCGCGGATGGCGTTTTCACAAGGGTGAGGCCGCCGGAGCGGAGAATCCTCAGTTCGACGATTCGCAATGGCGGCGGCTGGATTTGCCGCATGACTGGGCGATTGAGGAACCGTTCGATCCGACATTGAATCCGGAGACGGGAGCGCTGCCGGCTTTTGGAACGGGGTGGTATCGCAAGACGTTCACGTTGCCGGCGGAGATGCGACGAAAACATGTATCCGTGGAATTTGACGGAGCGATGTCGAATTCGCAGGTTTGGATCAATGGACATTTGCTGGGCGGAAGGCCGTATGGGTATATCGGATTTTCTCTGGATCTGACGCCTTATTTGAAGTTTGGCGATGAGGCGAATGTTCTGGCGGTTCGGCTGAGGCCGGAGAAGAATTCCTCGCGCTGGTATCCGGGAGCGGGGATTTACCGCAATGTTTGGCTTGAAGTGACGGGAGATGTTCGGGTTGCACACTGGGGAACGTATGTTACGACTCCGGAGATCACTGGCGATCATGCGAAGGTCGCGATTAAGTCTGAAATCGTGAACCAGGCGGGCGAGGATGAAAACGTTGCGGTGCGATTTTCGATCATCGATCCGCGGGGAAAATCTGCGGGGTGGAGTTCGGTGGCTGTTTCTCTCAAGGCTGGGGAGACCCACACGACTTCAGCGAGCCTCGATGTGCGCGCGCCATTGCTTTGGGATGTGGAACATCCATACTTGTACGCGGCGGCGACCGAGGTCTGGCTTGGTCAAGAGCAGATCGATTCTTACTCAACACCGTTCGGGATTCGAACGATCGCTTTCGATGCGAAGCAGGGATTTCTGCTGAATGGGCGGCATCTCAAGATTCACGGGGTTTGCGATCATCATGATCTCGGAGCGTTGGGGACTGCGGTGAACCGGCGAGCGATCGAGCGGCAACTGGAAATTCTGAAGGGCGCGGGGGTAAATGCGATTCGTACCAGCCATAATCCCCCCGCGCCGGAGTTGCTGGAGCTTACTGACAAGATGGGATTGCTGGTGATGGATGAGGCCTTTGATGTTTGGCGCACGGCGAAAGTCGAGAACGATTACAGCAATTATTTCGATAAGTGGTCGGAGCGGGACGCGCGGGATATGGTGCAGCGCGATCGCAACCATCCGAGCATAATTCTGTGGAGCATTGGGAATGAAGTTCCAGAGCAGGGATCGGCGGATGGGAAGCGGGTGGCGCATCGGCTGGTTACGTTTTTTCACGAGGAAGACCCCACGCGGCCGACCACAGCGGCGTTCAACCGCTGGGCTGCTGCCATCAAAAACAAGCTGGCCGACGAAGTGGATGTTCGCGGATTTAATTATCAGCCTACGCACTATGAGGAGATTCTTCGAGGGCACCCGCAGTGGGTGATCTTTGGATCGGAGACGGAATCCTGTGTGAGTTCGCGCGGAGTGTATCACCTTCCGATTGAAAGGTATGAAAAAGATCCGTCGCTCGAGCTTTCGAGTTACGACATTCTTGGACCGCCTTGGGCGTATTGTCCAGATGTCGAGTTTACTTATCAGGATGAGTTTCCGCAAGTGCTGGGAGAGTTTGTGTGGACTGGGTTTGATTACATTGGGGAGCCGACGCCTTATTTCTGGTCGCGACACAATGTGGATTTGAAGGCGCATGACTGGCCGGCGCGGAGTTCGTATTTCGGGATGGTGGACCTGGCGGGCTTTCCGAAGGATCGTTATTACCTTTACCAGAGCGAGTGGACGACGAAGCCGATGGTTCATTTGTTGCCGCACTGGAACTGGGCAGGCCGCGAAGGGCAGATGATTCCGGTGATGGTGTATTCGAATGCGGAGAAAGTTGAACTGTTTCTGAACGGTAAGTCGCTGGGCAAGAAGGCGCGGTATTCAGATATTTGGGAAATGCCGGTGTCGAAGGAGATTTTTCCCTCGGGAGAGTTCGCGACGAAGTATCGGCGGATTTGGCAGGTGCCATATGAGCCCGGGGCGCTGCGGGCGGTTGCTTATAACGGCGGCAAGCAAGTGGCGCTGGATGAGGTGCGAACCGCGGGGACGGCGGCGAAGATCGCGATGAAGGCGGATAGAGTGCGCATTGCGGCAGATGGGAGTGACCTGGCATTTATTACAGTGCGCATCGAGGATAAGGATGGGAATTTGTGTCCTGAGGCGGACAACCTGGTGCATTTTGAGGTTGACGGGCCGGGAACGATTGCGGGCGTGGACAACGGGAATGCGGCTACGGTTGAGCCTTTTCAGGCGGATCACCGGAAAGCATTTAGCGGGATGGCGCTGCTAATTGTTCGGTCGGTGGTGGGGAAAAGTGGGGAAATTCGGGTTCGGGGGAAGTCGGCGGGGTTGGTGGAGGGTGGGGTGGTAGTTCGGGCGTACGAAAAACATGGTGCGCCCTGAGAGATTCGAACTCCCGACCTTCTGGTTCGTAGTTTGCCGCAGCTTAACGACTGATTTTAGTGAGACGCACCGCGGCCCATGACTCATACAAGAGCCTTTTTTCGCTTAAAGTAATTGCTCAACAAGTTAAGAGGGTTCTGCCTGAGGGTAAGACCGCTAAATCTAGGTTTCACTCTCCATCTCTCCCCGTCCACACCAGCCGCTGAGACCAGTCCATTGGCAGATGGTCACATCCCACTGTGCTCTGAGTCCTTTCGGTTCTCTTCGCAACAGTGACAATGAAAGAAAAGACCGTGCTCGTCGGGGCAGATGCTCCCTGACCGTTGAGAAATGCTAGGCATCTGCGTGCGGAGGAGAAAGCCATGGATGTGAAACTCACAGTGGAAGAGAGCGATGTGTTGATAGAAATGCTGGAAGAGCGGGACCGCGCCTTGCAGAACAGGATTTCGCATACAAGGCGGGACACCCTCAAAGAAAACCTGAAAGAAAAGGAAAGCTTGCTGGAAGCCATCCTTCGCAGACTGGAAGAAGAGCGGACAGGGGAGCAGGACTTTTCGGACCTGTGGTGGTAGCGGCCATGACCGAAGGCACAAGCATTTGCGAAGCGGTGAAGCAACTTTGGCCGGAGATCGACTGGATCAAAGACCCGCAGTTGCGTGTGCAGGTAACGCAGACCTGGGCCTTGGCCCTGCAGCGGAGCACGCTGACCCCCGACGATCTAAATCAGATTCCTTTCACGCTTCTGGTTCCCAACTGTCCCGTCACCTTTATGGAGCACAAGCGCTGCGTGGTGCACATCGCATGGGCGAGCGCCTGCGCAATGCAGGAGTTTATGGGCCGCGCGCTCCCCGTGGATATCGACGCGGTCATCGCGGGCGCGATCCTCGCCGACGTGGGCAAATTGCTCGAATACGAATTAGGGCCGGATGGCAAGGCGCGACAGAGCGAGCGGGGAGAGGCTTTGCGTCATCCGTTTACCGGAGTTGCGTTGGCGCTCGAATGTGGCGTTCCGGACTCCGTATGCCACATCATCGCCGCTCACGCCGCCGAAGGCGATCTGGTAAAGCGCACGACCGAGGCGTTCATCGTACACCACGCCGATTTCATGGCGTTCTTACCGTTCAAGAATCCCAAGAATATACGGACGAAATAAGGAGACATTGTGACTGCTGCACCAACGACCCTCGAAAGCAGAGAAACCGTCACCGCAACCATGTCGCGCTGGGCTGCCGGACTGCGATTTGAAGATCTCTCTCAGGAAGCCGTCCATCAGGCGAAGCGTTTTCTGCTCGATTCCATCGGCTGCGCTCTGGGTGGATACAAGCAGCACGACGTGAAAGATCGCTCTTGCTGTACTGGATGAGATTGCAGGACGCGGCCACGCCACGGTCATCGGAACTGGACGGAGGGTAGATCCGGTCTCCGCCTCGCTGGCGAATGCGCTGATGATCCGCTGCATGGACTACAACGACATCTATTGGAAGCAGGACCCTTCGCATCCTTCGGACATTTTTCCGGCGGCGCTTGCTTGCTGTGAGCGCGCGAAAAGTGATGGGAAGGAACTGATCGTCGGCCTTGTGCTTGGGCATGAGTTCGAGATGCGCTTTTGTGAAGCTGCGTTCCCTGGTATTCGCGAGCGAGGCTGGCATCATGCCACGTTGACGGCGTTCGTATCGCCAATCGTAGCCGGGCGTGCGTTGCACCTCACTTGGGAGCAGATTCAACATGCCATCGGCATTTCCGCAAGCCGGCATTGCACTCTAGGAGCCGTCACCGCAGGCAAATTGTCGATGATGAAAAACACCGTGGACCCGCTAGCAACACAGAGCGGCGTGCTCGCAGCACTGCTTGCAGAGAAGGGTTATTCCGGGCCAGAGCATGTGATTGACGGAAAGGAGGGCCTTGCTCAGTGTTTGGGTCCGCAATGGAAACTCAGCATTCTTACCGAAGGACTGGGCAACTCATGGCGCATCACGCAGTGCGGCATGAAAGGCTTTCCCACCGAGGCACTCACACACACGCCGATCTCCGCCGTGCTTGATCTGGTGAAGACAAATGATCTTGAACCTGAACAGGTGGAGAAGATTCAGATTCGTTCACTGGCGCGGGCGGCCGACATTCTCTCCGATCCAAGCAAATACGACCCGCACACCAAGGAAACAGCCGACCACTCACTGCCTTATGTGATCGCAGTAGCGCTGGTGGACCGCCAGGTCACTCCCGCGCAGTTCACGATGGAAAAGATTATGGATGAGCAGGTGCGAGCGCAACTGAAGAAAATCGAAGTTCTCGCAGATCCTGAGATCGAGAAAGTCTTTCCCGCGCTTCAACGCGCAATCGTCAGCATCACCAGCATAGATGGACGGATCTTTACCAAGCAGCTCGATTTTCCCAAAGGCGACCCGCGCAATCCTCTCAGCGACCAAGAAGTAGAAGAAAAATTCTCCGCTCTTGCCGAAGGCGTTTTGTCGAAAACCGCGCAGCAAAAGGTAAAGGATGCGATCTGGCGTTTGGAGACGCTGGAGTCAGTCAGCCAATTGATGGCTTCGCTCAAGTCAAACGTTCGGAAGAGAAAGGCGCGCGTTCCGAAGATCGAGGCCGAAACAAAAATCGAAGAACAGGAACCCGCATTGGTGAGCTAGTTATGGGACAAACCATAGTTGAGAAAATTGCTCAGGCTCATCTCGCCGAAGGGCCGAACCGCCCGCTCCGCGCGGGAGATTTCATCTCGATCCGCCCGCGCCATGTGATGACGCACGACAATACGTCGGCGGTGATGAGCAAGTTCAAAGGGATCGGCGCGAAGAAAATCTGCGCACCGGAACAGCTTATCTTCGCTCTCGATCACGACATTCAGAATCAGGACGAAGCAAATCAGAAAAAATATCGGGCCATTGAAGCGTTCGCCGGAGAGCATGGCATCGATTTCTACCCGGCAGGAAGCGGTATTGGCCATCAGATCATGGTAGAACGCGGCTACGTCGTGCCGGGATCGTTCGTGGTCGCCTCGGATTCGCACTCGAACATGTACGGCGCACTGGGAGCGGTGGGAACGCCCATCGTCCGCACCGACGCTGCTGCAGTCTGGTCAACCGGCGAGTTCTGGTGGCAGATTCCTCGGTCGGCGCAAGTGGTGTTCAAAGGAAAGCTGCCTGACGCCGTAACGGGCAAGGACGTCATCATCACGCTTTGCGGCCTCTACAACCACGACGAGGTTCTGAATGCCGCAATCGAGTTCACCGGCCCAGGCGTCTCGAATCTCTCCATGGATGCCCGCCTTACCATCTCCAACATGAGCACGGAGTGGGGAGCGCTAGTGGGTTGGTTCCCCGTGGATGCAGTCACGATTAACTACCTTCGTGGGGTTCATCTACGGCTGAAGGAGCTGGGAGTCGAACGACTCAGCGAAGCCGAGATCGACAACTGGGCCGAGCGTCCATTGCAGGCCGATTTCGACGCCGACTATTCCGCACGCATCGAACTCGATCTCAGTCAGGTCGCGCCTCACGTTTCAGGACCGGACACGGTGCAGGTCATGCACTCGCTCGCGGAGATGCAAAGCAGAAGAGTTGCCATCCAAAAGGCCTATCTCGTCTCCTGCGTGAACTCTCGTTTGGAAGACCTGACCGCGGCCGCGAAGGTGCTCAAAGGCAAGCGCGTGGCCCCGACCGTGAAGTTTTATGTCGGCGCCGCCAGTCGGTGGATACAGGAAGAAGCGGAGCGGCGTGGAATCTGGGCGACATTGCTGAGCGCCGGAGCGATTCCTCTGCCGCCGAGCTGTGGACCGTGCATCGGCCTCGGCGCGGGGTTGCTAGAAGAAGGCGAAGTTGGAATCTCCGCTACGAATCGCAATTTCAAGGGACGCATGGGATCGCGGGATGCTCAATGTTATCTCGCTAGTCCCGCGGCGGTGGCTGCCTCTGCGGTCGCGGGTTATATCTGCGGAGCTGATGGAGCTTCCACCAGTGTGCCCGTCCGCGAGTACAAAGAATTTGCCGCCATCGCGTGTGCTACGGAAAAAGTTGGCATATTGCCTGGATTTCCCGAGCGCGTTGTAGGGCCATTGGTATTCCTTCCGCAGGACAATCTGAACACCGATGCCATCTACGGCAAAGACTACACCTATCGCGACGACATGATGCCCGAGATGATGGCAAAAGTCGTGATGCAGAACTACGATCCCGCGTTCGCCGCCCGCAGCCATGCGGGCGATGTGATCGTAGGGGGATTTAACTTTGGTACGGGTTCCAGCCGCGAACAGGCGGTCACTTGCCTCAAGGCAAAAGGCATTCCGCTTGTAATCGCTGCAAGCTTTTCTCAGACCTACTTGCGCAACGCCTATAACAACGGCTTCCTGTGCATCGAGGTTCCGCAGTTCGTTGCCCGGTTGCGCGATCGTTTGGCCGCGAACATATGTGCTGGAGAGAAGACAATTATTCCCGGCGACGAAATCCAGATCGACTTCAAGTCGAGCACGGTTCACTGGCGTGGAGAGAGCTTCACATTCCCGGCTCTGGGAAACGTGCCGCAATCGCTGGTGGTTGCCGGAGGCGTTGAGAACTTGGTTGCGAAACGATTGGTGCTAGAGGAAGAAGTCGGACGCGAAGTGTTGAGCGAGATTTAACAGGAGAAATCGTATGGCGAAATACACGGTTGTGACAATGCCCGGAGATGGCATTGGCAATCAAGTTTTACCGGAAGCACTGCGGCTGTTGCGTACAGTCGAATTCGATGCGGAATACGTTCATGCCGATATCGGCTGGGAGTGCTGGCGAAACCAAGGTAATGCTCTGCCCGAGCGCACGGTCGAACTGCTCGCCAAATACAAGCTCGGGCTCTTCGGTGCAATCACCTCAAAGCCGAAGAAAGCAGCGGAGGCCGAGCTGAAATCGGCATTGCGCGGTAAAGGCTATTCGTACTTCAGCCCAATCGTCACCCTGCGCCAGCGTTTCCATCTCGACACCTGTATCCGTCCTTGCATTTCGTTTCCCGGCAATCCTCTGAATTACATTCGTAAGAGCGTCAACGGCGGCTTCGAGGAACCATTCGTCAATGTCGTGATCTTCCGCCAGAACACGGAGGGTTTATACGCGGGAGTGGAGTGGACGAATCCTCCCGAGGCAGTCCGCAGCGCTTTGGCGATTCATCCGAAGTTCAAACCGTTCGCCGCCACCCCGGGCCATGATCTCGCTGTCTCGGTACGGATCATCACTCGAAACGCTGCCCGCAAAATCGCGAAAGCAGCATTTGAATGGGCAAGAAAATTCGGCTACAAGTCGGTGACGATTTGCGAGAAGCCGAATGTTCTGCGCGAGACTTCAGGGATGATGGAGGAAGAAACCAAGGCCGTCGCAAAGGAATATCCGGGAATCGCGCTGTGGTCGACCAACATCGATGCACAGACGATGTGGCTGACGAAGAATCCCGAGGATTACGGCGTGATCGTGGCGTCCAACCTTTTCGGCGATGTGATCTCCGACGCATTCGCCGGATTGGTCGGCGGACTGGGCTTCGCGGCTTCCGGCAATATCGGCGACGAAGTGGCAGTCTTCGAGCCGACGCATGGTTCGGCCCCGAAGTATGCCGAACTCGATCCGCCGATAGTGAATCCCATCGCGATGTTTTTTTCGGCCGTCATGCTGCTCGAGCATGTGGGCGAAATAGAAAAGGCAAAGCTGATTCGCGACGCCATAGCAAACGTAGTGCGGGAGGGCAAAGTCCGCACGTATGACATGCTGCGCATTCCCGGCGGACGCGATGTCATCCGCCAAGGTGCGGCGAGCACAACACAGATGACGGATGCCGTTTTGGCGAGCTTGGCGAAAGTGGCTGAGCCGGAGTTGGCGGGAGCATCGAGGTAACTGAGCATGACTACTACGCTTGCAGCACCGGTTGCGCGGCATGCGGCAGAAGCCGGCCATTGTGGCGCCGACATCCGCTCCGACACACATGTGCGAATTGAGCGACGAGATCACGACGGCATCGAGATCGCGCTGCAGTCGAGAGTCGAGCCCTACTATGGCGAATCAATCCTCGTGCAAGCCCGGCAGATCCTGGAACAGTTGCAAGTGGAGCACGCATACATCGCCATTCACGACGAAGGCGCGCTGCCCTTTGTCATTTCGGCTCGAATCGAAGCTGCCGTAAAACGCGCCGGCCTTGGCGAAGGTCTGCGCGCGCTTCCAGAGAAGCTCGCAATCCCGCCTGTTTCAGCCCGCGATCGTCTTCGCCGCTCGCGGCTTTATCTCCCGGGAAACGAGCCGAAATACTTCATCAATGCCGCTCTGCGCAATCCCGATGCCATCATTCTCGACCTCGAAGATTCCGTGCATCCTCACGAAAAAGATGCCGCGCGATTGCTGGTGCGCAATGCTCTGCGTGCCGTCGACTTTGGCGCCAGCGAACGTATGGTGCGCATTAATCAGTTGCCCCTCGGACTTGCTGACCTGGAAGAAATCGTCCCTGAGTTGCCAGATCTCGTGCTGATCCCGAAAGTCGAGCGCCCAGAGCAGGTGTTGCAAGTCGTCGATCAGATCGACCGCGTGAAGAGCAGGTGCAGCGTAGATCGTCCGATTTGGCTGATGCCAATTCTCGAATCGGCCCTCGGAATCGAGAACGCGTACGCGATCGCGACGGCCAGCGAAAACATTGTCGCGCTGACAATTGGCTTGGAGGATTACACAGCCGATCTTGGCGTGGTGAAGACCACAACAGGGACGGAGTCTCTGTTCGCTCGCCAGCGCCTGGTCAATGCCGCACACGCCGCCGGTGTTCAGGCAATCGACTCCGCTTTCGGTGACGTAGGCGATATGGAAGGCCTGAAACAGTGGGGCATGAAGGCACGCGCGATGGGATTTGAAGGTATGGGCTGCGTGCACCCGCTGCAGGTGCCAGTAATCCACGAGGCCTTCGCGCCGACGCCGGCGGAAATCGAGAAGGCGCTAAAAATCGTCGCCGCATTCGATGATGCGCAACAAAAAGGCCTCGGAGTCGTCAGCCTGGGATCGAAGATGATCGACTCGCCGGTCGTGCAACGCGCCTTGAAGTTGGTAAGCCGCGCCAAGGCCATGGGACTTGTGCCACGAGAAGGATGAGTTGATCAATGCCAATACATCTGGAAGAAAAGGTCGAGTTAGAACAAAATGCCGCCCGGCGCCTCGTTCCCGCCACGGTGAACGGACGAACCCAGGTACCCTACTTAGGTGTGGCAAAGTACAAGCCCGCAGGCCACAGGGCTGCGCCGCCAATCCGCACCGCAGCTGATTATCCCGAGAATGGTGACAAGCGAGTTTCCGATCTCGAAACTGCTTTAAAGCTCTGTGGACTTCGCGATGGCATGGTCATCTCCAACCATCATCACCTGCGCGATGGCGACAGGGTCGCGCTGATGGCTCTTCGCGCCGCGGCACGCCTCGGTGTTAAGGATTTAACGTGGTTTCCCAGCGCATCTTTTCCTTCGCAGGTTGGTGCAATCGAGTTAATGGAGAACGGCACCATCCATCACATCGAAGGCAGCATGAACGGCCCGTTGGGCGATTACTGCACGCAAGGCAACATGCGCGGCATGGGAGTGTTGCGTTCGCATGGAGGCCGCTGGCAGGCCATTCAGGATGGAGAAGTACACATCGACATCGCCGTCGTCGCTGCGCCCACGGCTGACGCCTTCGGCAATGCCGATGGTTCGCATGGCAAGTCGGCGTGTGGCTCTCTGGGATTCGCACTGGCAGATTCTATCTACGCCGATTACGTCATCGTGGTAACGGACAATCTGGTTCCGTTTCCCTGCGTCCCTTGGCAAATTCAGGGAAACAACGTGGATTACGTAGTGCAGGTAGATTCCATCGGCGATCCCGCCAAGATCGTTTCCGGCACAACGCAGATAACGCGCTCGCCGGACCGATTGCTCATCGCGGAATATGTTGCGAAATTCCTGCGCGCGGCCGGCATCATGCGCCAAGGATTCTCTTTCCAGGCCGGCTCGGGCGGAATCGCGCTGGCGTTCGTCGACTACCTGAAGCGCATGATGAAGGAAGACGGCGTCAAGGCCAGATTTGTGCGCGGTGGCTCGACGAAGTATCTGGTCGAGCTTCTGCAAGAAGGCCTGACAGACTACATTCTCGACGGCCAGACGTTCGACCTCGACGCAATCAAGTCGATCGCAGAAAATCCGCACCACCTGGCCACCTCACCGTTCACTTCCTACAACTATCACGGCAAGGGAAACTTCGCGTCGATGGTGGACGCGGTCGTGTTAGGGGCAACCGAAGTGGACGTGAACTTCAACGGAAACGTCGTCACGCATTCCGACGGCAGACTGCTGCACGGCATCGGCGGTTGGCAGAACTGTCTCGCCGCTGGCTGCACCATCCTCGCTGTTCCCTCGTTCCGTGATCGAATTCCGGTGATCGTCGACGAAGTTACAACGCTTACGGGCCCGGGTGAGTTGATCGACGTCGTTGTCACCGAGCGCGGTATCGCAATCAACCCTCGGCGGCAAGACTTAATCGACGCAGTCAAAGGCTCGGGCTTGCCAGTTCGACCGATCCAGGACATTAAAGCCGAGATCGAACGCATTTGCGGCGGAAAGCCCTCACGGCCGAGGCGCAGCGACCTTCCGGTGGCTATCGTGAAGTGGGTGGATGGTACGGCGCTCGACACAGTGTGGCAAATCTCCAAGAGGCACCAATCATGAACGCTCCTGCGTTTGAGGCGAAAGCAATAACATCGCCTCAGTGTAATTCCCGCTGCCGCTAATTCCTCGCCTAAATCCTTGGCAGCCAGAAAGAGCCTCAGCCGTCAAGAGCTGCGAGGTATGAGAGCCGAGTGGGATCTCCGCGTTTCTTGGATGACACTCGACGAGCGACCTCGGGAATCATAGGTTGTTCCGTAGTCGGGCTAAGCAAGAAATGTGACATCTGGCAGTGTCGTGATCGTGGACAGATGCTCGCCAGGGCGACTCCTTTACAACTTAGTAGCATTGCCCGGTCAATTCTCGCCGAGGACCCAGCAATTCTGAAGTAATGCGTCGGGATTGGTTCGGATAAAAGACGCCCCTCAAAACCGGCAATGGCAAAGTCTACGATCCGGGCTCGCAGGCCATGCAGGTTTCGTCTAAGACCGATTCAATGCTCCAGCGCTATGCAATCGTTTCCGAGACAGACCTTAGGACGGCGCTTCGAGCGACTCAGCAGTACCTCACGACCGCGAAGGGAAACGTTGTCGCGATGGCGGCAAATGGCTAGTATTCTCATTCACGGACAGAAGCTAAAGGGCACCCGCGCTGGGTGCCCTAAGTCATTGAAATCATGGTGCGCCCTGAGAGATTCGAACTCCCGACCTTCTGGTTCGTAGCCAGACGCTCTATCCAGCTGAGCTAAGGGCGCTCCGGTGGGTCGATTATATACGAGGTGGAGGTTGCTGTGATTATGCGGCGCGTGAGATGGGTCACCTCAACTGCTGAAGCCCAGTTGATCTTAGACCACTTGACTCGGTGCTGAGGTCCCGCTGTTGCAACCTCGCGCGCTCTGTCTCCCGGCCGGCATGGCTGAAGCCCCGAACTTGCTACTCCCGCCCGCCACGGCCGGGGTGCTGGCCGGCTTTTTGCGGCAGTAGCAGGATGCAGAGGATCATGAAGACCGCAATCACTAGGGAGGACGTGATGCGGCTGAGATTAAGTCCGCCGTCCGTGGTGGGCTTTGTCAGGAGATCTCCAAGCGTAGCGCCCAGCGGACGCGTGAGGATGAAAGCTGTCCAGAAGAGAAGCGCTTGCGAGATTTCGGTGAAAAAGTAAGTCGCGGCAACCAGCGTGAGCAAGCCAGCAAAGACCAGTGCCCCGCGTTCGTAGCCGACGCCTTGCGTATCAGCCAGGAAGTCGCCCAGCGCCGTGCCCAAGGTGTTCGAAAACAGAATCGTGACCCAATAATAGATTTCAACCTTCGTGGTGCGAATATCGCTGAAGGAGATCGACCCCACGGCGAATCGCCAGATCGCCAGCACGACGATGAGCAGCGTAAAGAGAATGATCGATCCTCCGAGGTATCCGACTCCCAGTGAGCGGTCGGCGAAGTCGGCCATGGTGGTTCCTACGGTCGTGGTGGTGACGATTACGGTCCAGTATAAAAACGGATGGAACTTCTTTGCTCGAAGCTGCACCCATAATGCTGCAATGAAGCACGCCATGAAAATTGCGGTGCTTAACAGGTAGCCAAGGTTTAAGGTCATCGAGAGCGCGTCGCCGCCGGTCTCGCCGAGAGTGGTTGCAGCAATTTTTATGATCCAGAATGCAATGGCGACGTGCGGGACTTTGCTTTCAGCGACGCGAGTCAGGCCTTCGGAATCGTACGGCTGCCGATCCCAAGCACCTTCGTAGCCAAACCTGAGGACATTTGCGGTCATAGGTTTCTTAGATTAACCGATTGGAGCGCGGGCTGCTAAAGCAGCATGGATTTCTTCGGGCCACGCAAAACAGGGGAGACGATTGAGAGGCACCGGAAGGCCCGGCCAGACAGACGCGATGGAATGGCCGTGCCAAAATAGGTACTTCGGTGTAAAGTACCGGCTTCGAACATCGGCTCGAATCGGACGTTTTCTGCTAGGCTGAAAGCATTCCCGTGGTGGAGCATTTGTTGTTAGAGGAGCGGAACTCGGGTTCTCGCGCATGCCGAAGGTCATCGAACAAGAAGTCTCCCTGCTGTCGTCTTCCAAGAATGGACTGATTTATCTCACTCCGAACGACTGGGCGTTGGTGGTGGACAAGGCGGAGCGGGTTACGTTCCGCAAGGGCCAAACGCTAGTGCATCGGGGCAAGAAGTCAAATGGGGTGCACCTGTTGCTGAAAGGACGAGCGCAGGTGCAGATTCAGATGCGTGGGGTTTTGGCCGAGATAGGGCCAGGAGAAATCTGCGGGGAGATGTCGTTCCTCGAGGATGCTCCGGCCAGCGCGAACGTTGTTGCCCATGAAGATCTGGAATCTTACCGGCTGGATCGACCCACGTTGGAGTCGCTGTTTGAGCTCTTCCCCCATCTGGCCTCGCGCTTCTACCGCTCTTTGGCGACGAATCTTTCCCGTCGCTTACGCGACTTGATTGAGCCAGCGGGCGAGGCGATGGCGGCCAAGCACAAATTCTAGGGTGGGAAATCCCCTTCGCCGAGAAAAAGCCTTCCTGAAGCGAAAATAAGAAGCGTCCCGAACTCTTTCGAGTCGCGGGACGCCCCAACAGCCCTCCCCCAGAACTGCTCATTGCAAGACCTACCCGTCCTCCCCCGGATTTTGGAATTCCACCCTCGGACATCAAATGGCACGAGACTGCTAAAGGGGTGCGGGGATGGATGAAAGTGAGTTGTCTTCCGCGCAAAGTGAAGCGTAATAGTGTGCAGCGGTTTGCGCTATCGAGTTTGTTTCAGGAATGTTAATTACTCGTAACCTATTAAGTTATCAGCATATTACCAGCTTTCCCGGTTTGGCACCAAGGATGCACAGAAAGGACACTAGTTTTGTTCACTCTGGCCCCCAACGGAGGATCTTTCCTCCATTTTCTTGAACGCAGTAGGGTAACCCTGGTTCTGGAGGAAGATGGTATGAGGCGGATTCTCTTGCTGGCAGTATTGGCAATGGCTGTGCCATTGAGCGCGTTTGCCGGCTCCGTGGATTTCGGCAACGAGGGCGGGGTTCTGGTGGGCACCAACGCGGGATTGGCTTTAACCGGTTCCGAACTGATTGCAGTCAACGGCTTTAATGGCGGGGGAGAGATTACGGGCGGCCTCGGTGGCGTGAGCTTCTCGACTGGCGCGCTGACCTCCGGAAGCCTGCAGATGGGCGGTACTTTCGCTGGGGGTGGAACCTTCTCTATTACCAGCAACGGGAGCTTTGGCCTCCCGAATGGGGCGCTATTTACGGGATCATTCAGCGGCCCGGTGACTTGGACAATGATCACGTTGGCTAATGGCACGCATGAATACACCCTCCAAGGGGCGATCTCTGGAACCTGGTACAACGGAACAACTGTTTACGGCGCCAGTATTCAACTCACGATTCACACCGGCAAGGGCTTCTTCAATGGACGGACGCGGATCTCGAGTGGTGACACAAACGTTGTGGTAGTCCCGGAGCCTGGAACATTGGGTTTGCTTGGAACGGGATTGATAGGCTTGGCCGGAGTTTTGAACCGGAAATTGAAAGTTACCTAGATCGTTGATCAGCCTGCTGCTTCAAGAGCCTCGCGCTTTGCGAGGCTTTTGTTTTTGTGCCTTCGTTCCCTTTTCCCTTCGCCGCCAGTTGATATTCGGTACTGCTCAATTACCCCAGTAACCGGCTGAGGGTGATTACCGTTGACCGGTGCCCCCGCGGCTTTTTACAGTCGGCTCAGGGGGTGGTATGAAGGACATTCATGAGGTATTGCGGCAGAAGCAGACAAAATACGCACAACTGGGAAAGCAGATTGAAATGCTCCAGCAGGCGGCGGAAAAACTCCGCGAGGTAGCTCCCTTGCTCGCAGAAAATGACGACGATGACAACGCCGTGCTGGCGGAAGTGGATGAAGCTAGCCCTCATGCCGACGCCGCAGCGGCCAAGGCCGGTGCAGGAGCCTCGGGAACGGCGGGGAAAGGCGGCAGGCCAACGGCGCCCCGGTGGCCGTAGTCGCACTGTGAGTTGGCGGGACTCTCGTTATGACCCTTCTAGCACTGCTGCTTTCCGGCGACGATTCCGCGTCTCAGGTATTGGGCGAAGTTTTGCCCACCTGCGGAATGGCACTGGAGCGCTTCAGCGACCCAGCGAGCGCAATTGACCGGCTGCGGCAGCAGAAATTCGAGGCGCTGCTTCTAGATTACGAGAATGCCGCGACCGCTTCTGAAGTTTACGCGGAAGCTTGCAAGCTGAACTCGGAGCGCGAACCAGTCACGGTGGCTCTTATATCCGATCCGGGCCAAACGCGGGAGGTATTCAATACCGGCGCGCATTTCATCCTTTACAAACCCCTCTCCGAAGATAAGACCAGGATTGGGCTCCGCGCGCTGCTGGCGCTTTTGACACGGGAGCGGCGGCGCGCCTATCGGGTTCCGGTGCAAGCGCCGGTGGATGTGATGCTGCCGGATACGCGGAAAGCCGAGGGCATTCTTCTCGATCTAAGCGAAACGGGTATGGACGTTCTAACGGCAGAAGCGCAGATTCCCGGAGCACTGCTGAACTTCCGCTTTCAGTTGCCCGATGGATCGCTAGTGATTGATGCACACGGGCAGGTGGCATGGGCCAAGGAGAACGGGCAAACTGGCGTAAAGTTTCTGGACCTGGACCCGGATCTGAAACAACAACTGCAGACGTGGCTGCAGGCGGCCGCAGCAAATGGCGCCGTGGAAGATGAAATCGTTCCCCATTGCAAGCTGACTGACCTGAGCCTGGGCGGCTGCTACGTGGAAACCGAATCGCCATTTCCGGAGCGGGCCTTGATTGACTTGTGCTTGCGGGCAGGCGAGATGGCAGTACACACCGAAGGAATGGTGCGCGTGATGCATCCGGGACAGGGCATGGGAGTGGAGTTCCCCTCGCGCACGGCACAGCAGCGGGCGCAGGTAGAGAATCTGATTACCTTTCTTCAGAGCTGCGCTGACTCGCCGCAGCTGGATGTTTCTCCGCGGGAACTGAAGGCGGATTTGAGCCAATTCACGGGCGAAGCGACCGGTGACGAAGAGAAGATGGAAGATCCGCTGCTTGAATTGATTCGTCAGGGCACAGCGATGCAGCGGGACGAGTTTCTGGAAGAGTTACATCGTCAGCGAAGTGGAGAGAGCGTCGCGCAATAAACAAGCTGACCGCTCGCCACCTGACTGGGTTGTTGTTCCAGGTCGGATATTTCCTTTCCGGCCAGAAATCTCACCTTAAAATGGCCAAGACCGAAAATCCGCACGGATTGTGATCGGCACGACTGCCGTGTTTTTTCCGCCTCGATTCCCCAGCGGTTCCGACTAAGATCCTCAACGAACGACCGGTCTCACGCCTCCTGAAGCTCGCAAAAAAGCCTCTCGTGGCAGGAGGCTGGGCAGGTTGGCGGGAGAAATTCGGCAGGCGGTCGTCTGAAGACAGCGGCTGGGCAAGTGGCGAGAGGCCTGTGGGGTTGTTTCTGAGGATGGAGGAATCCAGCCCCGTCTCTTTGGCTGAATCCCTCAATCCTCTGCGGTCTGTTCCACCCCAATGCGAGTACCGTAACCGATCCCTGTTGCGTCATGGTTTCACGAATATTAAATCTGAATGAAAAATGTGATGGGTCTGAGCAGCGCTTGTGCGAAGATTTCCTACGGCGTTTAGATGTGAGACCCCAGGATCCTGTGGTAGCAAATCCCTCAAGCAACCCGAATCCTCTGGAAAGCGATGTTTTGCCGTCGCGCGCGGGCGTAAGCGACACGCCGCCGGCCAGACTCCGTTGGAAGCCTCTGCTCTCGATTGCAGCCGCCGCATTCGCTGTGGAAATTCCTTTCTTCTTCTTTGGCACTCCCTCCGGGCACGATGTGGAATTCCATTTGTATTCCTGGCTGGAAGTGTTGTCACAGTGGAAGCAGGGGATTATCTATCCCCGCTGGGCGGCGCTGGCGCAGTTTGGCTACGGGGAGCCTCGATTCGTTTTTTATCCGCCGGCTTCATGGACTTTGGGTGCGGCGCTGAGCGCTGTTTTTCCGTGGGTTCTGGTTTCGGGTATCTACATCTGGGTTGTGCTGGTGCTGGCTGGGGCGGCCATGTTTGTGCTGGCGCGGCGATGGCTGGACCCACGAGATGCGACGTTTGCGGCGGTCGTGTATGCGGTGAATCCTTATCACCTGGTGATTGTTTATTGGCGGAGTGCGTTTGCGGAATTGCTGGCTGCGGCGCTGCTGCCATTGATGGTATTGGTGTTGTTGCGCGATGGAGAGAATCGTCGTGGAGTTGTGCTTTTGAGTTTGGTGCTGGCGGGGGCTTGGCTGGTGAACGTACCGGCCGCAGTCATGATTCATTATTCGTTGGCGCTGCTGGTGGTGGTGATTGCATGGCAGCGGCGCTCGGTGAGGATTTTGGTGACGGGCGCGGTTGCGGTGGTTTTGGGTGTCGGATTGGCGGCGTTTTATTTGGTGCCGGTGGCGCACGAGCAGCAGTGGGTGGATATTGCGCAGGCGGTTTCGTTCGGGGTGCGGCCGGTGGATAGTTTCTTGTTTACGCGCACTGCGGATAAGGATCATAACGCGTTCAACTTTTTTGTTTCGTCGGTGGCGGCGGCGGAGATTTTGCTGACATTGTTTTTGGCTTGGTGTGCGCGGAAGTGGCGGGCTCGTGATCAGGTGTGGTGGCCGCTTGTAGCGTGGGCGGCGGTTTGTGCGGGGTTGATGTTGCGGGTCACGAGTCTGTTGTGGGAGGTGTTGCCGAAGTTGGAGTTTATGCAGTTTCCCTGGCGGTTGTTGCTTTGCATGGGCGTGCCATTCAGTTTGTTTCTGGTGATGGGAGTGAAGCGGTGGTGGGCGCGGGTTGGGTTGTATATGGCGATGCTGGTTGTGATTGCAGGCGCTGGTTATTATTTTCAGCCGCCGTGGTGGGATCAGCCGGCAGATCTGCGCGAGATGCAGGACAACATGGCTACGGGCGCAGGATATGAGGGAACCGAGGAGTATGCGCCGTTGGGCGTAGAGCCCAAAAGGTTGGACCGAGACGCGCGGCGCGTTACGGTGCAGGGTCCGGCGCGGGCGGCGATACGGGTGACGGAGTGGAGGGCAGAGCATCGGGCGTTTGCGGCGGAGATGTCTGGGGCGGATGAACTGGTGGTGAAGTTGTTGAATTATCCCGCGTGGCGGGTGGAGGTGAATGGGCGGGAGGTGCGGGCTGGGACACGGGAGGTCACGGGACAGATGTTAGTGCCGGTCGAGGCGGGAAGGAATGCAGTGATGATTGATTTGCGGCCGACGGGGGATCGGAGGGTGGGGTTGGGCATTTCGATCTTGACTCTGCTGTTGCTCGCCTTCGCAGTGCAATATGAGATCGAAATATCGTGGATCCCGAGGAATCAAAGCTGATGCGGCGCATTCTGATTGCTACTTCGAATGCGGGGAAATTGCGGGATTTTGCGGGGGCCGCGGCGCGGCATGGGGTGCTGGTTGCGGGCATTCCTGAGTTCTCTTCCCTGCCCTTGGTTGTCGAGGATGGGTTGACATTTGAGGCGAACGCGCGCAAGAAGGCTGAGGGTTATAGCCGGTATGTTCCGGGCGAGATTGTTGTGGCGGATGATTCGGGGTTGGAGATTGATGCTTTGAACGGCGCGCCGGGCGTGCATTCGGCGCGGTATGCTGCGCCGGATTTGCACAATAAAGAGCCGCATGAGGCGGAGGAGAACACCGATGATGACGCGAACAATGCGCGGGTGTTGCGGGAACTGAACGGGATTCCGGCTGAGCGGCGCACCGGGAGATTTGTTTGCGTGCTGGCGGCGGCGCGGGACGGGGCTACCTTGGCTACGTTTCGGGGTGTGGCTGAGGGGATTATTTTGGATGCGACGCGGGGGACGAATGGGTTTGGGTATGATCCGCTGTTTTATTTTCCGTTGATTGGGAAGACGTTTGCGGAGTTGACGGCGGAGGAGAAGGCGGGTTACAGCCATCGGGGGAAGGCGTTTCGGGAGCTGCTGGAGTGGTGTGGGGCTGAGCCGCAGACATCTGGTGAAGAAACATGAGCTCTGAAAAATGGCGGCATAGTATGTGGTTGGCTTGTTTTTCGCAAGAGACGGCCTCACGGAAAATACTCGAGTTGGCAGGCCCGGAGAAGTTGCGCGTATGGGGGACCTGCTGTTTTTGTTGGCGAAACATAAAGACGGTAATCACTGGAAGCGAGATCCGCGCAGTAAAGAATTGAAGTGTGGCCGCGCGACTCCGCAAGCCAGCGGCTAAAGCCGGGTTGGATAAACGACGGTGGTGATGGCATGCCTGAAGGCATGCCCCGATACGAATCTTGGGTTGCCCTTCGCGTTACCTTGCTGGACAGGGTGGACAGCCGAGGGCGGCTGTCTCCACACTTTGTTTTGCATTTTCATTTTGCATTTTGATTTTCCGTTTTGGATTTGCACGGCCAAGCGTTCCTTGACTCCTTTCTAATCCAGTCGGATAATACAAAGTTCTCTTGCCATTTCTGGGCCAATCTGTAGTCATAAGGAGCGCTTCGTGGCGTCAGCAGCCAGTTCTACGGCTCCCGGTTTAGCTAAGTCAGCGCATGGGGTGGCGCCGCTGCAGGCGGGACAGGGTATTTCGTTCCTTTTGCGGCGGTTGCATTCGCTCACGGGAATTATTCCTGTGGGCGCTTTTCTTTTTGAGCACATCCTGATTTCGAACGCTTCGGCCATCAGCGGGCCGGAGGCTTATGCGCGGCAGGTTACTTTTTTGAGCAATCTGCCGCTGGTGTTTTTTCTCGAGTTGTTTGGAATCTGGTTGCCGATTGCTTACCACGCTTTGTACGGGTTTTACATCTGGTATCGCGGCGAGGGGAATGTTGGCGAGTATCCGTGGACTGGGAATTGGATGTATACAGCGCAGCGCTGGACGGGCGGGATTGCGTTTATTTACATCCTTTGGCATACGTACACGATGCGGTTTACTGGGGTTGATTTGCACGCGGTGCCGGCAGATTCGTTTGGCAAGGTGCAGGCTGAGGTTTATCAGCCGGCGCTGTTTTTGTTTTACGTAGTGGGGCTGATTGCGGCGTCGTGGCATTTTGCTTACGGGATTTGGTTGTTCTGCGCCAAGTGGGGCATCGTTTCAGGTGAGGTTGCGAGGAAGCGATTTCTGGCGGTGTGCATTGCGTTCTTCTTCGTTTTAAGCGGCGTGGGATTGTGGAGTCTGGCGACGTTCCGGTCGCGGCCGCTGGAGGTGATTGGGCCGGGCACGGCGGCCAGCGCGGCGATCCATGGTGCAGTTGGAAAGACGGTGAGGTGAATGGCAGGTCCGAAGATCATTGTTATCGGCGGCGGGCTGGCGGGGCTGGCGGCGGTCATCAAGATTGCCGAGATGGGCGCCAGCGTCGATCTGTTTTCGATTGTGCCGGTGAAGCGGTCGCACTCGGTTTGCGCGCAGGGCGGAATTAATGCAGCCAAGAATTTGAAGGGCGAAGGCGATTCGACCTGGCAGCACTTTGACGACACGGTTTACGGGGGAGATTTTCTGGCGAACCAGCCTCCGGTGAGAGATATGTGCGAGGCTGCGCCGGGGATTATCGATTTGCTGGATCGCATGGGCGTGCCCTTCAATCGCACGCCGGAAGGATCTGCTTGATTTCCGGCGGTTTGGCGGCACTCTATATAACCGCACAGCGTTCGCCGGCGCTACTACCGGGCAACAACTGCTTTACGCTCTTGACGAACAAGTCCGGCGGTATGAGTCCGAAGGAAAGGTAAAGAAGTACGAGCACTGGGAGTTTTTGTCGGCGGTGCTCGATGGAAACCGCGTCTGCCGCGGCATTTGCGCGATGGATTTGCGGTCGATGGAAGTGCGGACGTTTCCGGCGGACGCGATCATCATTGCCACTGGCGGCAACGGCGCCATCTTCGGCAAGTCGACCAACTCTGTGGTGTGCACGGGGTCGGCGCAATCGGCGCTTTACCAGCAGGGTTGTTACTACGCGAATGGCGAGTTCATTCAGGTGCATCCCACCTGCATTCCGGGCAACGACAAGCTACGGCTGATGTCGGAATCGGCGCGCGGCGAGGGCGGGCGGGTTTGGGTTCCGAAGACTCCGGGCGACAAGCGCGATCCGAAGTCGATTCCGCAGAGTGAGCGCTGGTATTTTCTGGAAGAGTGGTATCCGAAGTACGGCAATCTGGTGCCGCGGGACATTGCTACGCGGGCTATTTTTAAAGTGGTGTTCGAGCACAACCTCGGCATCGATGGCAAGCCGATGGTGTATCTCGACTTGACGCACATCGACCGCAAGATTCTGGATCGCAAGTTGGAAGGGATTCTAGAGATTTACGAGAAGTTTGTGGGCGACGATCCGCGCGATACGCCGATGAAGATTTTCCCTGGCATGCACTACACGATGGGCGGGTTGTGGGTGGATTTCAAGCAGGCTACGAACATTCCCGGGATCTATGCGGCGGGCGAGTGCGAGTATCAATATCACGGGGCGAACCGGCTGGGTGCGAACTCGCTGGTGTCGTGCATTTACGGCGGCGGCGTGGCTGGCCCTACGGCGGTGAAATACGCGCGCGGTCTGCAGGCGTTGCCGGATGGGAATGGGTGCTTTGAGGCCGAGCGCAAGAAGCAGGAAGAGACGAACGCCGGGTTGATGAACAATCAGGGAACGGAGAATCCGTTCAAGCTGTGGCGCGAGTTGGGCGAGTTGATGACCAAAGATTGCACCGTTATTCGCTACAACAATAATTTGCAGCAGACGGATGGGAAGCTGGTGGAGTTGCTGGAGCGGGTGCGCAATGTGAACCTGAGCGACCGGACGCAGTGGGCGAATACCAGCGTCGTCTTCACGCGGCAGCTTTACAACATGCTGCAGCTCTCGCGGGTGATTGCGCAGGGAGCGCGGATGCGGGATGAGTCGCGCGGGGCGCATTACAAGCCGGATTTTCCGGAGCGCGACGACAAGAATTTCTTGAAGACTACCAAGGCTTATTTTGCGCCGGATGCGGATGAGCCGAAGTTTGAGTTTGAGCCCGTAGATGTGTCGCTGATTCCGCCGCGGCCGAGGAAGTATGATGCGGCGAAGTGAAACCGGGAAGGGCACGAGTTTCACTCGTGCCATCTAGGAGGCCTTCAGATTTGCGGCTTCAGCCGCTGAGGGCCAGGCATCGAGCTTGAATCCGGGGAATGCGGAGCAATACCGGTACTCGGCGGGATCGTTCACGAGTTTGCGTTCGACCGGATTTCGATGGATGTAATTTCGGTGATGAGCGAAATCGATTTCGTTGCGAATACGATGGTCGGTGAAACCGCGCTCCCAGATTTCGGATTGGCGTCCGATAATGCCGCCGAGTTCGTGGGAGTATGCGCCTTTGGTCAGTTGGATCGCACGCTCGATTGTGACGTCGTTCGCAGGAGTTAGAAGCAGATGGACGTGTTCGGGCATTACGACGAACGCGTGCAATTGATAGCGGCCTTCGCGGCGATTGCGATAAACGGTTTGCAGAAAGATGCGGACGTAGTTTTCGACCACGAATAGTTTTCTGCGATGCCAGGTCGAGAAGGTTATGAAATATGTTCCGGGCGGGGAGATGAGTCGTCCAGGCTTCACGGCTGAACCTCAGCGGCTAAAGCCGCGCGTTTGTTTCGACTTTAAGCTGGCATGAGTGAAACTCGTGCCCTTCCCGGTGATTTTTGTTGCGAAAGTTGTCGTTTCGGGAAAGGTAAAGTATTGACCCGGCGGACGGCGCTGCTTCCCCCGCCGGCCGAAGGAACATTGATGAATTCGTCGGGGTGGTTATGACGGAGACTGAGGAGCCATTGAATGTGCGGCGACGACGTTTCTTTGCGTCGTTGATGATGGTCGTTCTTTGTGTATTTTTTCTGTTTCAGGATGTCGCAATGATCATTAGGCAAAATGAATTTGGTTGGGCCTCATGCGCGATGTGGGGCTTCATATTGGTCGTCAGCGGCCGTTATGTGTATCAACTGAGGGCTGTTTTTCGAGCTCATTCCCGCAGCGGCGGACATTCTTAAATGGCAAATAATAAATCTGTTCTCTTCAAAATCAGGCGTCAAGATAATCCTACTTCCAAGCCTTATTGGGAGGAGTTCGAACTTCCTTATCACTCCGGCATGAATGTGATCTCTTCGTTGATGGAGATTGCGGCTAATCCCGTCACGCGCGATGGCAAGCAGACTAGGCCGATCACTTACGATTCGAATTGTCTCGAGGAGGTTTGCGGGTCTTGCGCGATGCTCATCAATGGGCGGGCGCGGATGGCTTGCTCGGCTTTGATTGACAACCTGGAGCAGCCAGTTAGGCTTGAGCCTTTTTCCAAGTTTCCGGTGGTTCGCGATCTGGCGGTGGATCGCAGCGTGATCTTCGAAAATTTGAAAGCCGTCAAGGCTTGGGTGCCGATCGATGGAACTTACGATCTGGGCTCTGGCCCGCGGATGACGGCGGAGGATCAGGAGCAGGCTTATCCGATTTCGCGTTGCATCTCCTGTTGCTGCTGCATGGAGGCTTGTCCACAGTTCAACGAGGATACGGGCTTCGTGGGTGCGGCTACGATCGCACAAGTACGGTTGTTCAATACGCATCCCACGGGGAAAGCGCTGAAGCGCGAACGCTTGGCGGCGCTGATGGGCGATGGCGGGATTCAGGAGTGCGGTTATGCGCAGAATTGCGTGGAGGTTTGCCCGAAGGATATTCCTTTGACTAAGGCGATCTCTGAGGTTGGCGGAGACGTAATGGCCCAGGCGATCGGCGATCTCCTGAAGCGATAGCGACTTTCCTTTTTCTTTCCTTCTTCCAACTTTTGTCATCTCAGCGCACTGGAGAACCTTTGCCTTTCTGCCTGTGGCTGGAAATACATAGAACCTTGGCTGCGCTGAGCATGACAATTTTCGATTGCTGACAAGAATCCTTGATGAATGACACGGTCTTCCAGATTACCTGCGTAACGTGCCGATGTGCAGATCGCGCTATTGACAATCGTTTCGGGCGATGCTCCGACTGTCACACCACCTTCGACCTCGATAGCGCGAAAACCAACCCTCGCAAAATGACGTGAGTGATTTTCCTCATTACTCATGCTGGTTTTTGTCACCCGCGTGACAACGAATCCGTTCCCTTCCGTATCTAATCTGCGGCAACTTGTTGCTTCGGGAGCACATGAGTTAGCGCTCATCCCGCGCCTAGCTTGGCCTTTCGCGTGCCTTATTCATGGGCGAGCGTCATGAGAAAAGATGATAGTAACCAGCAGTAACCGGAGCCGGTAATTCCTCTTATGGCACGCTCGTAATGCCCGGCTTGCACGGAAATGGTTTGACTGCTTGACACGATAGCTTAGAATTACCTAACCGTCGCGGGGCGACACCCTTGGCGGCAGAAAACGGAACCGATACTTGAGAACACCGCGCCCACTGACTCTGCTTGCACTGCTGGCATGCTTATCCTACCCGCTGTTCGCGGCCACTGTTACCAACCTGCATCATAAGACGATCCACCACGCCCGGCGTCACCGTTTGCACTGGACGTTGTGGAACCCAATGTTCCGTCCTTCGCACGAGTCTTTGTTATTGCAGAATGCCGAGGTCGATCGGTTGGAACTGCCGCGCATTCAGGATGACGATGAACTGGAAGCTCTGAAGGCTAGCGGCGCGCTGCAGCCGATTAGTGCTGGCGAAACGTTGCGCTTCGATCCGCGGCTGGATCCTTCGCGGCGATATTGCCGGCCCTGGACGCGCGATTTTGTGCAGGATATCGCACAGGCTTATTACAACCGTTTTCATCAGCAGATTCAGGTGAACTCGGCGGTGCGCACGGTGAAGGTGCAGAGGAAACTTCGCCGGCATAACCGCAATGCGGCGCCGTTTGAGGGCGATACTGCTTCGTCGCATTTGGCGGGACTGACAGTAGACTTGCAGCGCCGCGGAATGACCGACGAGCAGATTCACTGGATGGAGCACTACCTCTTTTACATGAAGGCGCTCGGGCTGGTTGAGCCAGAGGAAGAGCGGCACCAGTGGGTGTTCCATATCATGGTCTCCGGGCGCTATGCCGATTGGCGCGAGACGCAGGATATCGTTCCGGTGGACCGTCCGGAGCCTGCTACCTTGAGTGCGGATAGCGCTGGCGCGCAATAAGCGTTCACTGTGTATACTGCGCTTCGCCATTTCCAAACGACCAATTTTCCCATGCGACTTCGACCAGATTGATCATGAGATCTTCTGGCCGGAGTCCGGGCTTTTCTGCCAGGATTTCCGCCATGCGCTTGAAGAGCAGTTTCTTCTGCGCAAGCTTGCGGCCCGCGGACAGCGTGATTTGCACCATCACGATATTGCCGCTGCGCTTGACTCCCAGATAATTCGGATCGTAGATGACACCGCTTGCCGGATGTTCTGTAATGATCTGAAAACGGTCGTCGGCGGGGGCACCGGCGCCTTCCACCAATGCTTTGTGCACACCATCGGCGATGGCTTTCTTGTATTCTTCGGGCTTTCCTTCCTTGAGATCGATTCTAACTAGGGGCATTTGTTTGTCCTCCGCGCGGACTCTCCACTCGTGATGAATTGTTATGGATGAATTCCCGGGGCTGGGGATTCACGGGAATCGAGCTCGCACGTGATTTAATGAGGCATGATCGTGATCATGGCGGGACTGCCCGGGACGGGCAAGACAACGCTCGCGCGCGAGTTGGCGGCGCGAACGGGAGGGCGTGTGGTCGGCAAGGACGAGATTCGTCATGCTGTGTTTACAGAGAAAGAAATTGAATATTCGTCGTGGCAGGATGATTTTTGTATGCAGATCATGCTGCAGGTTGCGGGATATTTGTTGCGGCCTGATCCAGGAAGGAAGATTTTTCTAGATGGGCGACCGTTTTCGCGGCGATATCAGATCGAGAATGCGTTGCGGGCAGCTGATTCTCTGCATCAGGAGTGGAGGATCATAGAGTGCGTGTGTTCAGAAGAAGCGGCTAGGCAGCGGCTGTTGATGCAGGCGGCTACGACGGAACATCCTGCCGGAAACCGTGATTTCGAACTCTACCTGGAAGTCAAGGCGCGCTTTGAGGCGATTACTTTGGCGAAGACTGTGATCGACACCGGGCATCCTTTGGAGGTGTGCGTGGAGCGCGGGCTTGCGGCCTTGCGGTGAGACGCGGCTTGGGCGGACGAATGAGTCCGCCGCTGCTTTTTGCTGCTCTTCTTACCAGCTCTTCCAGCTTCGACCATCCGTCTATACAATCGAACATTCTGAGAAAATCATGACTCGCTACGCTGCTTACCTTCTCTCGCTTGTAATCGCGGTTTCCACCCTTGCTCATAGTCAAAGCTCGAACTCGGATGTACAAGTCGGCGCACGGGCTCGAGCGATTCAGGAATCGGCCATCGTGATTGACACACATGCGGATACTCCGCAGCGCTTTCTGGATGATGGATTCGACATTGGCTCGACCGATCCGAACGATGTGGGTCATATCAGTTTAGATAAGGCCAGGCGCGGCGGACTGGGCGCGGAGTTCTTTTCGATCTGGGTGGATCCCGATACGAATCAGGGGCACTTTGCGCGGCATACCTTCGATTTGATCGATTCGGTGTATGAGCAGGCGGCGCGGCATCCGGACCGGATGATGATGGCATTTTCTGTAGCCGATATCGAACGGGCGCATCGCGAGCATAAATTGGCGGCCCTGATGGGCATCGAGGGCGGGCACTCGATTGAGAACGACATGCACCTGCTGCGCGATTATTACCGGCTGGGCGTGCGGTATATGACGTTGACCTGGTCGAATACGAATGAGTGGGGAGATTCGTCGGGGGATATCAACGATCCGAAGGTGGAGCATCACAACGGGTTGACGGATTTCGGCAAGCAGGTTGTGCTGGAAATGAACCGGCTAGGCATGATGGTGGATATTTCGCACGTGGCGGATAAAACTTTCTGGGATGCGATTGCGGTGACCAAGGCGCCGGTGATCGCGTCGCACTCTTCGGCGCGAGCCTTGACGGATGCTCCGCGAAACATGACCGACGATATGCTGCGGGCCGTGGCGAAGAATGGCGGGGTGGTCGACGTGAATTTTTTCTCTGGATTTGTTGATGAGGATTACTGGAAGGCGGTGCAGGCGCAGAGCAAAGATGAACAGGCGGCGGTGCAAAAGTTCATCGATTCTCTGAAAGCGGAGGGCAAGCCGGTGCGATATATCGATGTGGATCGCATTGAGCGGGAGTGGACGGCGAAGATTCCGCGGCCGCCGTTGAAAGATTTGATCGATCATATCGATCACATTGCGAAAGTAGCAGGTGTCGATCATGTTGGGCTCGGATCCGATTTTGATGGTGTGAGCGGGGCTACACCGCAGGGGATCGATTCGGCGGCGGATTTGCCAAAGATTACGCAGGCGCTGCTGGATCGCGGGTATAGCGAGGCGGATATCAAGAAGATTTTGGGGGGGAATTTGTTGCGGGTGTTTGGGGAGGTGGAGCGGGTGAGCCGGGAGATGCAGGGAGCGACGGTCGCGAAGTAGGAAAGCCTTCGCGCCGCGGCGGCGCTTCGGGATGCCGCCAATCACCTGAGAGCCATCGACAAGATATTGGGGATGGTCGCGAGAGAATCATCCGTTAAACCCTTCCGGTGCGCTCTGGCGTACAATTCAACGTTGCGTCTCATCTCAATTCAATTCTTCAAGGAGTCATTTATGCGTAATGCATGCACGATTTTTGTCGCGCTTGGGCTGACGGCGATTGTGGCAGCGCAGTCTGCCGCGAAGCCAGCGGCTCCGGTGAGCCAATGGCCATGATCGACACGACTGTAGGCAAGATGCACTGCACTTTGTTTCCCGATAAAGCACCGATTGGCGTGGCGAATTTTATCGGGCTGGCCAATGGGACTAAAGAATGGAAAACGGTGAAGGGTGCGACCAAGCATGGCGTGCCGCTCTACGATGGCACGATTTTTCATCGCGTGATTCCCGACTTCATGATTCAAGGCGGCGATCCGGCGGGCGATGGGACGGGCGATCCGGGATACAAGTTCAAGAATGAAGTTTCGTCGGATTTGACGTTCGATCGGCCAGGGAGATTGGCGTATGCAAACGCGGGCCCGAATACGAATGGGTCGCAATTTTTTATTACCGAGGTAGCGGTGCCGCATCTGAATGGCGGGTACACGATTTTCGGGCAGTGCGATGCGGCTACGGTGGAATTGGTGAAGCAGATTGCGCGCATGGCGCGGGATCCGCAGAATGACCGGCCGTTTCGCCCGGTGAAAATCAATCATATTACGATTGAGAATGGCGGGGCGGCGGTGCATCATGGGCCGGCGGCGAAGCCGGCGAGCAAGGCGGGGAGCAGTTCTCAGTGATTGCAGTACAGCATTGAACGGTACCCCTGGGGCTAAAGCCCCTCTCTTGTCGAGAATCTTAGCTGCATGGCTGAAGCCGTGAGCCACCCAAAACCTTTGACCCTCTACAACGTTTGATCATCAACAAACCGAAAGGAACTCATGACTCGTCAACCCGGACTTTATGCGACGCTCGAAACTTCGGAGGGAAATATTGTTTGCCGGCTGTTTGAGAAAGATGCGCCCAAGACTGTGGCTAATTTTGTGGAGCTGGCCGAGGGAAAGCGGGAGTGGACGCATCCTTCGACGCGGAAGAAATCGAAGGACCGGCTTTATGATGGAACGATTTTTCATCGCGTGATTCCGGATTTTATGATTCAGGGCGGCGACCCGCAGGGGACGGGCATGGGCGGGCCGGGATATCAGTTCGAGGATGAGACGAAGGGTTCCCCGCACAAACTGGACCGGGCGGGATTTCTGGCGATGGCCAATGCCGGGCCGAATACGAATGGGTCGCAGTTCTTCATCACCGTTGCGCCTACTACTTGGCTTACAGGCAAGCACACGGTGTTCGGCGAGGTGATCGAGGGGCAGGATATCGTCAAGAAGATTTCTGAGGTGCCGCGGGGACGGAATGATCGTCCGAATAAGGATGTGGTGGTGAAGAAGGTGACGATCGATAAAGTCTAACCCTTAACGGGCGGGGAGCACGGCTATATCGGACAATTTTATAAGTTGCTCGTCCGCCGTGACCAATGTCAGACCGAAGACCTTGGCAGTTGCTGCGATGAATCCATCCACTGGATCGTTGTGAGGCAGGTTCAAGGAAGAAATCGCGAGCGCCACTTCAAACGTCAGTGGCGCCTCGCGTATGTTCATCAGGATCAGATTGTTGTTAATCCAGGTCACGGCATCTGGAAGTAGTTCTACTCGCCCTTTGTCGGACAGCAGGCGCAGTTCCCAGACACTAATTGCAGAAAGCCAAAGTTCGTTCTCCGCCTTGGCCAATTGCTTGGCGACACGAGGGGAAATGCGTTGAGGCTCAAGGGCAGGCCACACCCAGATATGGGTGTCGAGCAAAAGCTTCAATCGCGGCCTGCTTCCCAGTCCTGAAGGCTTCCAGTTGGACCGACGATATCGCCGATAATGCGGCCCGTGCCCACCATGCAGCCAAGACGATTGCCTTTGGCCTTGGGCGGCGACGGAGGAATCACCTCGGCGACCGCCTTGCCGAAGCGGGTGACGCGAATGGGGCGGCGCGTCTTGCGGACCTCTTCAATGATGCCGAGGCACTTGGCTTTGAGTATTCGTTGACCTAGAGCAGGTGCCCTGCGCGGGGACCCGGCTCGGTCGCAGACGGCAAACCCCAGCGGCTAAAGCCTCGATCAAAAGACCTGCCGTATGGCACGAATAAAATTCGTGCTCTTCCCGGTTGCCTTCCCGCTTCATTGACTCCACAGAGCCGTCCACGTAGCATTCGGCCTCAACGATTGATCAGACGATTTCGCACTACCGCATTGTCGAGAAGTTGGGCGGCGGCGGGGGAATGGGTGTGGTTATAAGGCCGAGGACATCGGCTTGCGGCGGGTTGCGCTGAAATTCTTGCCGGATGAAGCGCTAAGGACCCGCAGGCGCGGGCGCGATTTCAGCGCGGGGGGGGCGGAGTTTGGGGAGTTGGTGGCGGAGGCGGATGAGTTTTTGGTGCAGAGGGGTCAGAGGCAGTAGAAGGATTGTGCTGACACGGAATCCGTGTTACACTGTTTTCGTGTATGAAGACAGAACTTCGCAGGAAACCTGAACTTCGCAATATCACGATCACGTTGGAAGAGGACCTCGCCCGGTGGGCTCGTATTGAGGCCGCCCGAGAGGATACAAGCGTGTCGCAGTTTTTGGCGGAGCTGCTAAGACAGCGGATGCGCGAACAAGACAGCTACGAACAGTCGATGCGCCGCGCTCTGGCGCGTAAGCCTTTCCCCGCCACGGACGGCCGGTATCCTAAGCGCGAGGAGATTTATGACCGCGCCCGTGTTCGTTGACACCAACGTTTTCGTTTATTGCTTCGACAGCGCCAATCCCGCAAAGCTTCAAGCCGCTCGCGAGTGGCGGGCGGAGTTGTGGAGAAGCCGACTCGGGCGAATCAGTTACCAGGTTTTGCAGGAATTTTACTGGACCGGCACCCAGAAGTGGCCGCTGCTGCGGAAGGAAATTCAAGCCGAAATCCGCGACCTGCTTGACTGGCACCCTCTCGTGATTAACTCGCACATCCTTGAGGGAAGTTGGGAAATTCAGACAAAGTACAAGATATCCTTTTGGGATTCGCTGATTGTGGCGGCGGCGAAGGCGGCTTCTTGCCGGTATCTGCTGACGGAGGATTTGCAGGAGGGGCAGGAGATGGATGGGGTGGTGGTGGTGAATCCGTTCTCGTCGGCCCCAGAAAAACTCCCGTCGCCTAAGGTTTAACCTCGTCTCTGTCCTTCAACATGTGACTGGATAGGCTTGCGAACATTTCCGGCAAGAGACTGTTCCACTGGTTCCAGTCATGGCCTCCCGGACCGGCATGGAACTCGAATCGGAAGTTGCGTTCAGCCAGCAATGCGGCGAACCGCCGATTCGAGGCCAGCAAACCTTCCTGTTCGCCACAAGTGAAAAAAATGAAGGGTATTTTGCTGGGATCGACTTTGCGCGCCAGGATAAATGGATCATTGTCACGCCGGGTGGCACTGCCCCAATCGCCGAAGATTTTGGCATGACTACGGTATTGAGAAATCCGCTTGAAGGAAAACGGTCTGCTCGGCACATCTATTGCCCCGCTGAGTGAGCCGGCGAAACCATACAGTTCAGGGTGCTTTAGGGCCAGTTTTATTGCGCCAAAGCCACCCATGGAAACACCGGCGATTGCTCTTCTGGCTGGATCGGTAGGAAATTTGGCTTCGACGTCTGCGATCAGGTCCGTTACAACGTAATCCCCAAACCGATCCTTAGGGCGCTCGCGCGCGTTCGTGTAATACGACGACTCCCCTTCCGGCATAACCAAAATCAGTCCGCGTTCCGCAAAACGGGCAACGTCGGAATCGTTGCTCCATTCACGGAAGTCTCCTCCGTTGCCGTGCAGTAAATAGACGACAGGTAATTTGCGCCCAGTTGGAACAATCGCCGGAAGAATGACCCGGTAGGGAATATCGCGTTCAAGAGAGGCGCTGTGGAGCACCACGTCTCGCATCACAACGTTGGCGGTCAGTCGGGGTCGATCAGGTCGCGCCGTAGCTTGGCGATTGCATCCTGAAAGTAGAGTTAGGCCCGACAGGAGTGCAATTCTCGCAACGTTGGTATTGATTCTCATTCTTGGCGGAACGGCCGACGGGGCCGCGCCTTATCAGGCCACCGACCTGAGAAAAGCTCTACACCCCGATCACCCCGCACAACTCCTTTACCGCCGCCGCGCTCTTCTCCAACCCCGCCTTTTCTTCCGGCGTCAGTTTGATTTCGATGATCTGTTCGATTCCTTTTGCGCCCAGCTTGCACGGCACACCTACGTAGAGGCCGTGAATGCCGTATTCTCCCTGCAGATACGCGGCGCAGGGTAGGATTTTCTTTTTGTCTTTCAGGATGGCTTCGACCATTTCTGTGGCTGCGGCCGAGGGGGCGTAGTAGGCGGAGCCGGTTTTCAGGTATTTCACGATTTCTGCGCCGCCGTCGCGGGTGCGCTGGACAATTGCGTCCAGCTTTGATTTTTCGATCAGTTCGGTAATTGGAATTCCGGCCACCGTGGAGTAGCGCGGCAAAGGAACCATGGTGTCGCCGTGGCCGCCCAGGACGAAGGCGGTTACGTTTTCTACGCTGACTTTGAGTTCCTCGGCGATGAAGGCACGGAAGCGGGCGGAATCGAGGACGCCGGCCATGCCGATTACGCGATCGCGGGGGAAGCCGCTCAGTTTGTAGGCGGCTTGGGCCATGGCGTCGAGCGGATTCGAGACTACGATCAGGATGCTGTTCGGCGAATTCTTCACTACCTCGCCTACTACTGCGGTCATGATTTTGTAGTTCGTGTTGAGCAGGTCGTCGCGGCTCATACCGGGTTTGCGCGGGATGCCGGCCGTGATGACCACGATGTCGGAGTTGGCGGTGTCTTTGTAGTCATTGGTGCCCACGATGTGTGAATCGCGCTTCTCGATGGGCATGGCTTCGAGCAGGTCGAGGCCTTTGCCTTGCGGGACGCCTTCGATGATGTCGATCAGGACGACGTCGGCGAGTTCTTTGGAGGCGATCCAGTGGGCGGCAGTGGCGCCTACGTTGCCCGAACCTACTATGGTTACTTTCTTGCGCATGATTGGTCCTTTCGGCGAAAACCTCAGGGGCTGAAGCCCCGACTTTGTTTTGGATTTTGACGGCGCGGCTGAAGCCGCGCCCTTTCAAAGCTCTTTTCTCTTTGCGAATTACACCAGTACTGGCGCGGTCATGTTTTCGATGGTGTGGTCGGCGAACTGGCTGGTTTTTACTTTTGTTGCGCCTTCCATCAGGCGCTCGAAATCGTAGGTCACTTTCTTCTGCAAAATCGTGCGCTCCATGCCGCCTTCGATCAGGTCGGCGGCTTCGTTCCAGCCTAAGAAGCGAAACATCATTACGCCGGAGAGCATGACTGAGCCGGGATTGATTACGTCTTTGTCGGCGTATTTTGGGGCGGTACCGTGCGTCGCTTCGAAGATAGCGTAGCCGTCGCCGATATTTGCGCCGGGGGCGATGCCCAGGCCGCCGACTTGGGCGGCGGCGGCGTCGGAGATGTAGTCACCGTTTAGATTGGGTGTGGCCAGCACGGAGTATTCTCCGGGGCGGGTTACGATTTGCTGGAAGATCGAATCGGCAATGCGGTCGTTGACCATGATTTTTTTCTTCCACTGGCCCTGGCCGTGGGTGGAGTAGATGCGGTCGAGGATTTGTTTCACTTCTTGCTCAACAGACTGCCGGAAGGCAGGCGGGGCGAATTCCATTCCCGGTTCGACCATCTCGGCGTTCTGCGCGATGGTTAGATTCGGATTTTTATCTTTGTTGTCGAGGATCCAGCTTTCGCGCTCGGTGACTATTTTGTCGCGGAATTCTTCGGTAGCTAATTCGTATCCCCACTTGCGGAATGCGCCTTCTGTGAATTTCTGGATGTTGCCCTTGTGAACCAGGGTTACGGTTTTGCGGCCGGTTTCCAGCGCGTGCTTGATGGCCATGCGGACCAGGCGCTTGGTACCGAAAATCGAAATCGGCTTGATGCCTACGCCGGAATCTGTGCGGATTTGTTTCTTGCCGCCTTTCAGCATTTCTTTGTTCAGGAAGTCGATTAGCTTGGCTGCTTCGGGAGTTCCCTCTTCCCACTCGATGCCGATGTAGACGTCTTCGGTGTTCTCGCGGAAGATCACTAGGTCCATGCGCTCGGGATGCTTTACCGGCGACGGCACGCCTTTGTAGTACTTCACCGGGCGGACGCAGCCATAGAGGTCGAGAATCTGGCGGAGGGCTACGTTCAGGGAGCGGAAGCCGCCGCCTACAGGCGTGGTCAGCGGGCCTTTGATGGATACGCGGAATTCGCGGATGGCTTCGACGGTGTCGTCGGGGAGCCAGGTATCGAACTTTGCCTTGGACTTTTCTCCGGCGAAAACTTCGTACCAGACTGACGCGGCGCTTGCCTTTGTAGGCTTTTTCTACGGCGGCGTCGAAGATGCGGAGCGAGGCTTTCCAGATGTCGCGGCCGGTACCGTCACCTTCGATGAAGGGGATGATGGGGTTGTCGGGAATGGTGTACTTGCCGTTGGCGTAGCCGATCCTTTTGCCGTCTGTTGGGATGGGTACGCCGTTGTATGAGAGCGCCATTAGGGACCTCCGAAGGAATTCGGGAAACTGGTCATTATAAAGAATTGCGCACGGGAAGATGTGACGGAGATCACAGCGGTACCCGCAGGCGCCGAGGCTCCGGTCGTTTGTTGGTGCGTTTCGCCACGGCTGAAGTCGCGCCCTGATACGAAGGGCTGAACGCGGCGCTAAAGCGCCAATCTTCCACGGCGCTGCCCATTCTCCGTGTCACCAGCGTCTTGTGCCGAAATACTTGCGGACGCCTACCGTCATATACCGGCCCCAGGGGCCGTTGTTACCTAAATCGGCAATCCCCAGGTAGGTATCGCGGGCGCCCAGGCGGTCGAAGAGGAAGTGTTGGGTTACGCGGAATTCGAATCCTTTTGCGATAAAGATGCCTACGCCCCAGGAGTGTTCGATGCCGATGGCGTCGGGCGACCACGTGTACAGGGTTTGCGGGATAGTTTTACCGAAGAGGAATGATGGTGCACCGAAGACCATGAAACGGCGCAACTGGCCGCGGCCGAAAGGGCGGACTTCCAGCATTCCGGAGAGCATGTAACGGGCAAACATGCTGCACGGGGCGTTGACTCCGCCGTACTGGCCGGCATTGCCAGCGCAGATGTTGGGATCGATCTCGTTATGCGGAGGGGCGAGATCGAATTGGGCCCACCCCCAGAACATGTCTTTGGGGAAGAACATTCTGTCTTCGGCGCCGGATTCCTGTACCGGGCTGGCGGGTTGAGTTTGCGCGTGGGTAAAGGTGCAGATCAGTCCAGAGAAAAGAAGAATGCGGAACAGCTTTTTCATTCAGCCTCCCGTGAAGTACAAAGTTATTGAACGAGCTTCGGATTCTCCGCCAAGTCCTGGCGTAGAGTTCAATGCGCGTTCGAAGTGAGCGGGACATTGTAACCCGTACGGCGAAGCTCGTGCGTTCCCCCGGTTTTTGTAGACTTTCGCTGGCTGGTCGACAGTTTCGTCGCCTCGCAACTGGACCGCTTTTCGTGCCACTTGGTTGAATGACGGTCGAGTTCGGTAGGCGTCAGCTGTGGATTTTTACTTCCAGAATTCATATTCCAGATTTTGATTTCTTCCATTCGTAGAATTGCTAAGTAAGGCAAGAAGTCGCAAGGACTTGCAATGTCAATCATCTACGGTTTGGATGGAGGATTGCTAATTCATTCATACTAGATAGTCCCGGGAGCCACATGCCACAGGAAGTGTCTGTTTCCTATCAGGCGATTAAGAGCAAAGTGTACCGGCTGATCGACACCTTGGTCGTCGGAGAAAAGTCCGAAGTCGAGGTACAGGAGTCAATCCGTCGCTGGTGGGAACTGATTCATCCGGCAGACCGTCCGATTGCGCAGAAGTATCTGATGATCGTCCTCGGCCGCTCCGGCCAGGCGCTGGATGCCATCGAAGAGGGGCTAACGGACGCAACCAACAGCGATGAATGCTGCCGAGTGCCCGAACCGGCCCGCACTTTCAAGCTGGTGGAAAGAGTTGTCCACAAGGCGAACGGCAAGAACGCCGCGTTGAGCCATCCCATCTGACCGCCTCATTTCTGTCGTCGGCGCCTACGGGCGGCGTTGTCTCCTCTCGGTTGGTTCGTACCCAGCAGATTGCATGCATTTCTAGGTTACGAGCATTTGGTCCGGTTTGAGCGTTTCCCCGTTCTTGATTTCGGCTACGTAGGGCTCCCCGCCGCTGCCGTAGCATAATGGCAGTAATGCCCTGTTCGCTGCAAACAAGGAACGTTGCCCCGCCTGCGAGCCTGAGGGCGATGCTATTTCTGGTGTTTTTGTCCGCTTTACTCGGCCATTCGCAGATCCGCACCGCCAAGACTCCCCCGCCGCTACCCTCCAAGCTTATCGAGATAAGGGTAACGGGGAGCCAGCGGTTTACTGAAGCGGAGATTACCGCTGCTTCCGGTCTTATGACGGGTGCGACCGTGGATGATGAGGTGTTCCACAAAGCCGCGCGACAACTGGGTGAAACCGGAGCATTTAATGACGTTTCATACGACTACACCTATTCCTCGGCGGGTATGAAGCTGAGCTTTCACGTGGCCGATGCCGACAAGTTCGTGCCTGCGCATTTTGGCGATTTCGTGTGGTTCTCCGATTCGGAACTTCTGCAGAAGGTGCATGAACGAATTCCGCTATTTACCGGTGAGCTGCCCACATCCGGACGCCTACCGGATCAGGTTTCGGACGTCTTACAAGCTCTCTTGGTGGAAAACAACATTCCGGGGGATGTGCAATATCTGCGCAGCACGGATAAAGATGGCAAGCTGGAGGCGATCGACTACACGGTCGCGAATATCGTCATACAGATTCGGCATGTAGAATTCCCTGGCGCGTCGCCCCCAGAGTTGCCACAACTACAGGAGGCTGCGGCGAAACTGGCGGGCGCCGACTATTATCGCGCCTTGCTGCGCACCTTCACTGAGAAGAGAGTATTGCCCATCTATCACGAGCACGGATACTTAAAGGCGGTGTGCGCTGCGCCACGGCCGCAAGTTGTGAAGCCACCGCCTGCCGATGCCAACGATAAGAATGAAATCACTTACGTTGATGTAATCCTTGCGGTGACTCCGGGAGAACAATATAAGCTCTCGGGCTGGAACTGGAGCGGTAACAAGAACGTCGCATCCAACGAATTGCAACCACTGATTCACGGCAAGACTGGACAGATAGCGAATACGGTTCAGTTGGCAGAGGACTTGCGCACCGTGCAGGAACTGTATGGTTCGCGCGGTTTCGTCACGACGACTGTTAAAGCCGATGCCCACTTCAATGACGCTGCGGGCACGGTTGCCTATCAGTTTGCGGTCAGCGAAGGTGATGTTTATCGCATGGGAGACTTGGAATTTCGCGGGCTGGACAATAATCTCACCGCGCGGTTGCGGAATGCGTGGAAGCTGCGTCCGGGGGATGTGTACGACGCGAGTTATTTAAAGGAATTCCTGCCCGAGGCCAGAAAGCTGTTGCCTGCAAATATGGACTGGGACGTAGCCAGCCATGTGACGGCAATGACTAAAGACCGGACGGTGGATATCGATTTGCAATATACGGCGAAGGCGCCGCAGTGAAGGGGCGCAAATGAGTCGACCGGCATGGTTTAGAGATAGGTGTTCTTCGACTGGCGCTGGTTTTCGCTCGCGGCTTCGCGCAGAATGACAACCTGGATTGGAGGAAATTGAATGAATCGAGGTTCCCGGTATTTGGCTTTAATCGCGGCGATGGTTTTTTCGGCCACGCTTTTCGTCAGTCCTCCCGCATGGGCTGGTGGTAAGCGCACTTTTACTGGCGAGGTTGGCGACTCGATGTGCGGCCGCAAGCACATGGAGGATACGCCTGCCGCGGAGTGCACACGCGCCTGCGTGGCGCACGGCAGCAAGTACGCGCTAATCATTGGGGAGAAAATTTACACTCTGGATACGTCCGACAAGGCAGCGCTAGCCACGCTCGACAAGCAGGCGGGCAAGATGGCGACGGTCACCGGAACTCTGGACGGCGATACAATCAGCGTAATTTCAGTGACGGCCAAATAAACCTTTTTGGCAAAACCCTCCGCGCGTGGGGCTGGTTTTGTTCGGAAAACCGGAATGAAGAAAGTTGATTGCGCAAATTTGCCCGCGCTGTGATACAGTGGGTCGCGTTTTGCCCGGGGCCCTCCCCCCTAAAAAGGATCCGGGCATGGAAACGGGAATCCGCGCCAGCGGATTCCCGCTTTTTTTCGTGGCGGAGTTGAAATTCACATTTTCTTTACAAACCATTGTGTTACATTGTGCATTCTCATTGAACAATTTTTAGTGCGGAGGCTACAGAGTTGGGCAAAGACATGGTTCCCAAGCGGATGTTCTTCACCAAAGGCGTGGGGAAACACCGGGAGCGTTTGACCTCATTTGAATTGGCCCTACGCGACGCAGGTATCGCCGCCCAAAATCTGGTGCGGGTGTCTTCCATCTTCCCGCCAAATTGCAAAATGCTGCCGCGAAAAGACGGCGTGACCTATCTCAGCCCCGGGGAGGTCGTGTTTGCCGTGGTGGCGGAGAACTCGACGCATGAACCGCACCGGCTGCTGGCTTCGTCGATCGGCGTGGCGATTCCGGCCGACAGGAATACGTATGGGTATTTGAGTGAGCATCACTCGTTTGGCGAGACGGAAGATGCGGCGGGCGAGTACGCCGAGGAGCTTGCCGCCGAGATGCTGGCCACTACTTTGAACGTGGAGTTCGATCCGGACCGCTCTTGGGATGAGAAGAAACAGATTTATCGCTTGTCGAACAAGATTGTGCGAACGGCGAATGTGACGCAGTCGGCGGTAGGGGATAAGCGTGGGTTGTGGACTACGGTGATTGCTTCGGCGGTGTTGATTTTTGATTAGGCGGTTAGATGGTTTCCAATTTCAGAGCCGGAAACGCTGCGCGATAATGGCGCTCATCAAGCGTCAGCAAGCGAAAACCGTTGACCTGTGCGTGAGCACCAATCAAGAAATCAACCAAAAGTCTTCGTGCACCGGAATCACGCTGTTTGCGGCGCCGCTCCGCATAAGCCTGGAACGCGCGTGCTGCTGAACGCCAGATGGACTCGTCCAAGTCCCATTTCACCAAAATCCCATTTTCTTCCAGAAATGATGTTACAAAGGCTTCGCTGCGACCGGGTGCGGCTACTAGCTCGGCAAAGACTGGAGCTGCCACTACCAAGCCGCCCCGGCGGAAAGCAGCTTCCAGCGCCGTTTCGGCAGCGCCGCTGAGGGTCGGGTCGCTATGCCAGAGGGCGACGATCACGTTAGTGTCGATCGCCGTTGTCACTCGAACTCCCCGCGGAGCTCCCGCAGCCAGCGATCAATGCCTTTTCTGCCTGAGCCAATGCCCGGATTGCCGATGCCGCGATATTTCGAAAACGCGCTTTTGTTTCGTACCGCGCGTACGCGCACGCCGGTCTCATCTTTTTGGAAAAGAATCTTGTCGCCCGCGCGCACACCAAGCATTCGCCGAACCTCACGCGGAACGGTCACCTGACCCTTACTCGTAATTTTGGCTTCCTTCTGCACTTCCTTACTTTATCACAAATTCCTTACCTCTCCCCGGAGTTATAAGCTGTCGCAATGTGCTAGTAGTGCTTTAGTAATATTCTTTCCTGGTCGAATGTAATCTTTCGTTAACACCTCTCCGTTATGATTGGAGTAACGCTAATCTTCATTGTGGGGTAACTGTGGACAACGATACTCGTAGAAAACAACAGCAGGCGCTTATGACTGAGCTGCTGGATAGGAAAATTCGGCTGCACGCGCGGCGCTTTTACGATGAGCGCGGGCAGGTAGAGGGGTCGGCGTTGGAGGACTGGGTGCGGGCGGAGGCAGAGGTGTTGGGCAATAGCATTCTTGCGCCGCTCTATCGCAGGAGCAAAGAGGGGTTTGTTGGGTCGCAAGAGCTTGCGGAAGGGTGCAGGTCGGAGGTTGGGGCGTAAGTTGAGTATGCGCCGTCCGCTGGCTAATCGGCGCGGCTGAAGCCGTGCCCTTTTACAAGACGCGGAACGCGCCGCTGAAGCGCCCCTCTTCTGCGGTGCGGCCGGCTTTCACGATTCCTTTCCACGTGCTGCCGGCCATCAAGATTTATCTCCCGTACGGGCCATCCCTTTAGACTTCACTTCCTCGCTGTGACGGTTTTTGCTTTTCCTGCCTTGCTTCCCTTCTTATCTAGCCGTTCGAAAACCGCGGCAACAATCATCGGCAAGCCAACCGTCGCGTCTAAGAATACCTCGCCAAATCTTCCGCCTTCTGATGGAGGCACAAATTTTCCCCACGAGATCGCTTCGCTGTAGGGGCTGCCGGATAAGCCTCCCCAGTACACCGGCTCAGGGCAGATGCGCAGGCCGTAGTGGTAGCGTTTTAGCGGGACATTCTCGCCGAGGCGGCGATGGCGCAGTTCGCAGAACGGTCCGAATTGCTGTGACCAGTTGCGGGGCACGCCGCCGCCGACAGTGATGATGCCGAGTTTTTTCTGGCGAAGAAGAGTTGCGGCGAAGTGTTCCAGATCTTCGAAGGGATCGAAGCGGATCTTGTGGCGGCCGGTCGATTCGCGAAGGCGGTTGTTGAGTGCGGTGTCGAGGCCTAATTCCGAATCGCTGAAGGCGGGGACGAAGACAGGGACGCCATTTTCATACGCCGACTTCAGAATGCCTCTTTGGTCTCGCGCGTGTTTTGCCAGATACGCTCCGATGGCGTGATTCAGCTTGTAGGAGCACATGACTTCGTTGTGGTCCCAGCCTTCGAGGACGGCGGACATAACTTCTTCTACGTCGTCGAGGTTCTGCTCGGGCTCCAGCGTGTCGTAGACGCGGTTGTAGCCTTGCTCGTAGAGTTCTTCATCGGAGACTTCCGGATTGGCACGGAAGTGGGCGCGGCCGGTGGCTTCGACAAGGCCGTGCGCCATAAGCGCGCCGGTGGAGACTACCGCGTTGACCAGGCCACGGTCGATCAGGTCGGTGACGATTAGGCCTTGCTTCGCTACGGTCATGGCGCCGGAGAGGGTTAGGACTACGAAGCATTCTTCGTCGCGGGCCATGGCTTCCAGGACGTCGGCGGCCTCGCCCAGCTGGCGGCCGGTGAAGGCGGTTTTGGCCATGGCGCGGACGAGATCGTCGATGGATTTGATTTTGCTTAGATCGAGTGGCTCGAGGGGGACTAGCTTGTCTGCGATGGGATTGTGCAGGTGGCGGTCTTTGCCTTCGCCGCCGTGACCGCCGTTGCCGTGAGCTCCTATTTCCGAATGTCCGCTATGATTGCCCTGTTTCACGACGATGCCTCCAACGCGAATGCAAATGTCCCGAACTCACTACTTTACAGGAAGGGTGATCGGGATGCCACGGGGCTGGTGTTTGATGAGATGGATGAAAAGAGATTAAACACAGAGGTCACAGGGTAGATCGAGAGGCTAGACTGCGGTTGTGAGTGGCAAGCAGAAGTTCGAGGAGCAGATGGCGGCGATTGAGCGGCTGGCCGAGCTTCCGGTGGAGGAGTGTGTTGAGCCGTTGCGGAAGGCGCTGGCGCATCGCAACAACTTTATAGTTGGGCGTGCGGCGGACCTGATTCGCAAGAGGAAGCTGACTCAGTTGACTCCGGAATTGCTGGTTGCGTTTGACCGGTTCTTTCAAGATCCGGAGAAGAGCGACCCGCAATGTTGGGCGAAGAATGCGATCGCGCGGACGCTGGCGGAGTTTGAGCATCCGGAGGCGGCGGTCTTTCTTCGCGGGATGAAGCATGTGCAGGCGGAGCCTTCGTACGGGGGCTCATCCGATTCGGCAGCGACTCTGCGCGCTACGTGCGCCCTCGCGTTGGTTCAGTGCAGGAGTCTCGCCGACGCGGACGTGCTGCGGCATTTGGTCGATTTGCTGGCGGATAAAGATAAAACTGTTCGGGCGGAGGCAGTTCGGGCAATCGAGCTGGTCGGGTCGGCGAGTTCGTCGCTTTTGTTGCGCGAGCGGGCGGTGTTGGGATCGGATGAGCCGGAGGTGGTGGGGGCTTGTTATGGCGGCATTCTGCGATTGGAGGGCGTTCGCGCAATTTCCTGGGTGGCGCGCTTTCTGGATTCCGGGGATGACTCCGCCGCAGAGGCGGCGCTGGCGATTGCGGAGACGCATTCGGAGGAGGGATCGGAGGCATTGCGCAAATGCTGCGAGGAAGCTTCGGATCCCTGGTTTCGGTCGGTGTTGCTTTCGGCGATGGCGCTTACACGGCAGGATGCGGCGGTCGAGTTTTTGTTGGATTTAGTGCGGTCAGAATCGCTGCAGGCGGAGGCGGTTATGGAGGCGATTTTGCGGTCGGCGCCGTCGGGTGAAGTTGTGAAGAGGTTGGAGGGGTTGGTGGCGGATCGCCCGAGGTTGGCGCGGGTGTTTGCGGCGAAACGGAGTGAATCGTCTTAGGGCGAACTTCATCCAAGTGAGCGCGCAGCGGGAGCGAGATATATCACCCTTGGCGTCATCTCAAAGCCCCGCGTTTTCACGAGCGGGACGAGAGATCTCCAGCTGCACTGCGCTCGAGGGCAATTTTGCTTCGTCGTCGTTCTGGCCGGCATTTCTGAATGCTATATTGATCACCGGAGATTGAAGCTTGCATCCTGAGAAATTTCGTGTGGCTTTGGTGCAGATGTCGTGCGGGCCGGAGCCGGAACAGAATCTCTTGAAGGCGCTGGACCGCGTGGCGGAGGCGGCGGGACGCGGGGCGCGCGTCATTTGCCTGCCCGAGCTTTTTCAGACACAGTATTTTTGCCAGCGCGAGGATCATGCGCTGTTCGATTTGGCGGAGCCGATTCCCGGGCCTTCCAGCGAGAAACTCTCGGATTGTGCCCGGCAGCATGGGGTGGTGCTGATTGCGTCGTTGTTTGAGAAGCGGGCGCCCGGGATTTATCACAATACGGCGGCGGTTTTCGATTCGAATGGGTCGCTCGCCGGAATTTACCGCAAGATGCACATTCCAGACGATCCGCTTTATTACGAGAAGTTTTATTTCACGCCGGGCGATCTGGGATTTCGCGCGCTCGATACCAGCGTGGGTCGATTGGGCACGCTGGTTTGCTGGGATCAGTGGTTTCCCGAGGGCGCACGGCTGACGGCGCTGCAGGGAGCGTCGATTTTGTTTTATCCCACGGCTATTGGGTGGCATCCGGCGGAGAAGGCGGAGTTTGGCGTGGCGCAGCACGATGCCTGGAAGACCATTCAGCGTGCTCATGCGATTGCTAACGGGGTTTATGTGGCGGTTGTGAATCGCGTGGGATTTGAAACTGGGAATGTGCGTGGAAAATCTACGCCCGGACATGGGCTTGAGTTTTGGGGTGGGTCGTTTTTTTGCGATCCGTTTGGGAGGGTGATTGCCGAAGGGTCGCACGATCAGGAAGAGATTTTAATGGGGGATGTAGATTTGAAAGCTCTGGAAGACATTCGGAGGAACTGGCCGTTTTTGCGGGATCGGCGGATTGACGCTTATGCGCCGATCGCCAGCCGCCTGATTGATGGACGGTAGCCTTCTCCGTCAGTTGGTGGTTTCGCGGGAGGCCCGTGGATGGTGAAGGCGTAGGGAGCGGACGAATTGACCTACTTCGCAGACCTGAGTCTTTACGGTTACCAAGCATTTCAGCCGATTCCCAATCCAAAATTGCTAAATATCGGATGGCTCGATCCTAGTGTCCCATTTAGCAAAGGACCTGTGGAGCGCGATGTGATCGAAAAGTTATTCTGGCTCTGCGAGAAACCCGTTAACCGATGTCTTGGATATCACGATTGTCCTTACGGGTCTTTGGAGTCGCCGCCATGCCCGTGCACGCGTCCGGTTCGCATCGCCTTGGACCCCTGGACACTGATCGCAGGAAATAGCGAGATCAGAGTGCCGGGTAGGGATGGAATTGTTTATGCTGCGCCGACGTTGATCTGCCATTACATCGAAAGACACGGGTACTGTCCGCCGGCAGAATTCCAGGCGGCGGTTGCGAGGCTGTGAGCAAATTGCAGAGCAAGACTTCCGACGCTGTCGTATCTTTCCGGTGTCGCATGCCTGCCGAATGGGAGCCGCACTTGGCTACCTGGCTCGCCTGGCCGCATTATCGCGGCGATTGGCCGGGGAAGTTTGAGCCGATTCCTTGGGTTTATGCCGAGATTGTTCGCAATCTGGCGCGGCATGAGCGGGTGGAGTTGATTGTTAATGATGCGGCGGCGGAGCGCGGTGTGCGGAGGGTTCTCGATCGGGCTGATGCGCTTTCGACCAATGTGCGGTTTCATCGTTGGCCTACGAATCGGGTTTGGGTGCGGGACTCGGGGTGCATCTTTGTTGTGCCTACGGAGTCGGGCTTGGCCCGGCTGGGCGGACGACGGCGTCCGCCCCTCCATGCGGTTAATTTTCGGTTTAATGCCTGGGCTAAGTATTCGAATTGGCGGCTTGATGACAAGATTGGCTCGCTGATGGCTCAGGCTGCGGCTAAAGTCAAAGAACCCACCCTAATCTCGACAAAGAACGTCGAGATTAGGATCGGGCACCCTCGGGAGTCTGGCGAGATTACGCCGTTGTTTCGTGGGCGGCGGGTGGTTTTGGAGGGTGGGTCGATTGATGTTAACGGTTGCGGGAGTTTGCTTACCACGGAGGAGTGTTTGCTTAGCTCGGTGCAGCAGCGGAATCCGGGGATGGCGCGCCGCGATTATGAGCGTGTGTTTGCTGAGTATTTTGGGGCTTCCCATGTGATCTGGTTGGGCAAAGGCATCGTCGGGGACGATACGCATGGACACGTGGACGACCTGGCGCGGTTCGTTGCTGCTGACACTATAGTGACGATGGTTGAGAAGAGTCCGAAAGACGCGAACTACGGACCATTGCGCGAGAATCTGCGGCGGCTTCGGACGGCGCGGGATCAGGATGGAAAGGCGTTAACTGTTGTGGAGATCCCAATGCCTCGGCCGGTGATTTTTGAGAAGCGGCGGCTTCCGGCTAGTTACGCAAATTTTTATATTGCGAATGGCGTCGTGTTGGTACCGGTTTTTAATGATCCTCATGATCGGATAGCTTTGAACGTTTTGGCGGAGCTGTTCCCTGCTCGCGAGATTGTGCCGATTTATGCGGGGGATCTGGTGTGGGGATTGGGAACTATGCATTGCATGACGCAACAGCAGCCGGCTTGCTAGCTGGGGAAAACATTTCACCACAGAGGCACAGAGACACAGAGGAAAACAGAACTAAGCTAGGATCATTTTTTTCGAGAATCCATCTACAAATTGAAACCGGACTCTGTTAGAAGAGAGTCCGGTTTTTTAGTTCTTGAAAGCTTACCTTATGCGCGGCCGGGGCCGTTGGGATTCGTGCTGCCCGGATTCGATCCGGGGTTGGTTGTTCCCGGATTCGAGGGACTGGTAGATCCTGGATTCGGGTTTCCAAGGTTCGAGCCAGGATTCGTCGTGCCTGGATTTGATCCCGGATTATTCGACCCGGGGTTCGCGGTCCCAGGAGTTGTTGGCGTCGTATTCGGCGTTGTTCCGGGAGTCGTGCCAGTCGGCGGCTGCGTTGTGTTGTTTGGCGTATTGGGGTTCGTCGGATTGGAGCCTGGCGAATCGGGGGATGGTGTCGCGCCCGTTGGCGGCGCAGTCGTGCTGCCAGTGGGCGGTTGCGCGGTGCTGCCGGTTGGCGGCTGGCCGGTGGCACCGGTCGACGGGGCGGACGGCTTTGCCTGACCTGGCGCTGAAGTACCAGCTCCGCCTGCGCTGCCTGCACTTCCGCTTCCCCCGCCGGAACCCGCTTGCGCAACGACCCACGTTGCACAGCAGAGGACGATCGACAGTAACGTGAGATTTCTTCCTGACTTCATGAAAACCTCCAGCGTTGAATTTTCTGCTCTCCCCTGGAACGCGGGCGCACGCGCTGAAATGCGGGATGCATGGGGATTAGTGTGCGGCGGCGGGGCGGAGGGGAATATCCGGCGGATGCGGTAGGGTGGGAGTGGGGATGCCTTAGAGGGAGCAGGATTATGGCTGGGTAAGGATTCGTCGACTTCTGCTGGCGCTCGCAGCGGCGCTCAGAATAATAGTAGGCGCGAAGAGCACCCGATCTCCGATCGCTATTTCAGGATTACCGAGCCTCGGCCGAGCGATGAAATTGTGTGCGGCACATCCGGCTGCACGGATTTCCCTTCGGGCTGTGAAGCGATGCTCCACGCTTTTGCCAGTGTCTCGCCAGAGTGCATTTTGGCGAGTAGGTTGTCGAGGAACAAAGAAGTGTTCGATCCCAGGCGGCGTAGCGTGAGCACTACGTTGATCTTGAGGCCTTTGGTTTTGAAACCCGCATCGTAGGCCTCCTGCGGATTGTCGTTGCCGACCCAGAGCAGCTTTACTCCAGCGTCGACAGCGGATTTCAGCAGGTCTGCGCCCGTGAGGCGATCGCCGGAGGCGTCAGTGATTACGCCGCCTGCGCCTACATCGAAGAAGAGATGGAGAATGTCGTATTTGTGATCGACGGCGCCGCGGAGTTCGGCAACCGTCGTGAAAGTGGCGCTGGAGGCCGCGGGATAGAAGCGCTTGTAAACGCGAAGGTCGGATTTTTGTTCCTCGCCGTATTTTGCGCCTTGCGCCGAGCCAAGTTGGGCTACGAGAACCTTGCTGTTGATTATTTCTTCTTTGCGGAAGGAATCGAAGAGTCCCATAGGTTTTCGCGATTATTGTAAAGCGAGGAGGGGATTGTGGTGTTGACTGCGAGTGATACCCCGAAAACGCGAGGGCAAGCGCCTGTTCCGCCCTCGCTTCGCTTGACGGGAGGGACGAATGTGTCCGTCGCTCCATTATTTTTTGTAGAGAGTCGGTTGCGGGCCTTGTTCGAGCGTTTTGCGATCCCAGATCCAGCCTTCGCGCGAGTAGCTGGCTAGTTCGAAATCCTGAGTGAGTTCGAGAGCGTCGACCGGGCAAGCATCTTCGCAGAGGCCGCAGAACATGCAGCGGCTCAGGTCGTAAGTGAAATTGGTAAGCTCCTTGCGGCGGGTTTGCTCGTTGCGGGCGCTGGAGACCACGATGAGATTTTCCGGGCAGGCCAGGGCGCAGAGGTCGCAGGCGATGCACATGGTCTCATCGGTATCGGCATTAACGTTAAGACGCGGAGCGCCGCGGTAGCGCTCGGCGACTTGTGGCCGCTGCAGCGGGTATTGCTCGGTGCATACTTCCTTCGGATCCTGATAGCGGAAGGTGACTTTCAATCCCTGCAGAAGATCGACAAGGAAGATTTTGCGGAGCAACGCCGGCATCGCCATAACTGCGTAGGATACCACCGCGCGGGGCCAGTTGCTACTGAGCAGTCGCGCCCGCGACGAGAGGCATGCAGCAAAAGTACAAGGAAATATATGCTAATCGCCGGTAGCCGAGACTTCCAGGCCGATCCGGTTCTGCCAGTGACTCCACACAAACCAAGCGATGCCGGCGACCAGCACAACCACGATCACGGCATCGAACCTGTGGAAGTACTTTCCCATCGTGCGCCAGTTCTCACCCAGTTTCATACCGAAATAGGCAAGAGCCAGGCACCACGGCCATGAGCCCAGAAACGTATAGATGTGAAAGCGTCCCCGCGGCATGCGGGCAACGCCCGCGGGCAATGCGATGAAAGTTCGAATGACCGGCAGCAAACGACCAATAAAAACGGCCAGATATCCCCAGCGCAGAAAAAATCGATCAGCCCATTCGAGTTCACGGCGGCCCATAAAAATCCAGCGGCCATAACGCTCGACCAGCGGACGGCCGCCATAGCATCCAATCTCGTAGGCCACCAGGGAACCCAGGTTGCATCCAATCGCTCCCGCAGTCGCTACCCACAGCAGCTTGAATGTTCCCGTGAACACCAGATAGCCGGCGAAGGGCATGATCAGTTCCGAAGGCAGGGGAATGCACGCCGACTCGATGGCCATGAGCAAGGCGATGCCGGCATAGCCAGTGAGGCTGATGACGGAGTTGATAAATATGAATACGGCTGCCAGAAGCTTTTCGGTCATTGGAGCGCAGTTCTCACTTATCTGTTGTCAGTTCTCAGAAAAATGTTGCGGACTGACCGCAGTTCGAGAACCGAAACCCACTGCCATCAGTTTACAGGAATTTCCCTACGAAAGACCCGGTCAGAAAGAGCCTTCTTGCGTGAAGGTGTATCCCGGCAGCGCCGCGCCTTGCGGCGTCTTGTTCACTTTGACGCGGACCGTGGGCGCATCGGGAGCAGTGATGCCGGCGAGACGCAGCATCGCATATTGGCTGAAGACTTCACTGTAAACTTTAGTGACGAGATAATCCTGCCCATCGGCGTCACTACGCCAGACCTGCCCGAGTTGGATTGAGCTTACAGCCACGATTACTTTCCTGAGTTGTTGAGATTGATTTCAGACTACCGGGGTGGAAGTTCGCAGTCAATGAGCGGCATGGTTACCGAGGTGTCTGCTAAGATGTTGCCCTCATGCCCCGCGGAATTACACCTCGACGGCCCGCGCGCAGTGGAAGGCAGGATCGTGTGGGCAAAATGCCTGTGCAGAAACCTGTGGCAAAGGTAGTGTCCTCTCGCACCAGCCGGACGTCTACGCCAGCAAGGTCGAAGGCGAAGAAAAAATCTTCGTACGATCCACTGGCGCCCGAGCGAGTCGCCGATATCCTCAAACGTCTCGACCAGCTTTATCCCGACGCAACGTGCGCTCTCACGCATAAGACCGCGTGGGAGTTGCTGGTCGCGACTATTCTCTCGGCGCAATCGACTGACGCAAATGTGAATCGCGTCACGCCCGAACTGTTTCGCAAATACCCGACGGTCGAGGCATTCGCGGCGTTAACGCCGGAGCGGCTTGAGCCGGATATTCGATCGACTGGATTCTTCCGCAACAAATCAAAATCGGTAGTGGGCGCGGCCAGGAAAGTCGTCGCTGATTTTGGCGGGCAGGTTCCGATGAACATGCAGGACTTGCTGACTCTTCCGGGCGTTGCTCGCAAGACGGCTAACGTTGTGCTCGGCACATGGTTCAAGATTGCTGATGGCGTGGTGGTCGACACCCACGTGCAGCGCATTTCGCGACGGCTCGAGCTAACGACGAACACTGACCCACAGAAGATCGAGCAGGACCTGATGCGGGTGATTCCGCGCGAGAAATGGATTTTATTTGCGCATCAGATGATTTGGCACGGCCGCAAGTTGTGTATTGCGCGCAAGCCGAAGTGCGTGGATTGCCCGCTGGAGAATATCTGCCACGCGGGAGATAAGACCTGGAGCACGGTGGAGATGCACAAGGGTGCGGTGGGGTCGACGGTATGATTGAGGACGCGAACTTCCGCACCGAACCGGAATCCGCCTGCGACATCGCCAACCTGCGCGATCGTGTCACGCGGCTCGAACTCAAGCGCGGCATTCAGCGCCAATAGCCAATTTCCCTCCCTGCTCTGCTAAACTTTTTCTTCAACTTTAATCTCGAGGTTCGCGCTTCCACATGCGTCCACTCATTCGTTTTGCTATCGTCATACTCATGACCACTGTTCTCAGTGAAAGTGTTGTTACCGCCCAAACTCTTCTCGCACCCCAGGCCATTACCGACCCAAAGCAGATCGCATCAAAACCGAATGCGCAGGTCGAACCGAAGACGCTAACGATTGAAAAGCTCTACATGACGCGCCAGATAGGGCGTCCGATGTGGTCGCCGGATGGGAAGAGCGTTGCGTTCATCTCGAACATGAGCGGGCGCAACAACGTTTGGGTTGTGCCGTCGGACGGCGGATGGCCGGTGCAGCTAACCGTGAGCGACCAACGGCAGACCGCGATCACATGGTCGCCAGACGGAAAATGGATCGCGTATCAATCCGATTACGACGGTGATGAGCTTTGGGATATTTTTCTGGTCTCGCCGAAAACTGGAAAGGTTGTAAACCTCACCAGCACGCGCGAGATCGCGGAGACGGATCCCACGTGGTCGCCGGATGGGCGTTATCTGGCTTATCTGGTCAAGCCAAAAACTTCCGCCACTCCTGAAATCGACATCTACGACACGCTGATGCGCGAGGTGAAGCACCTCACTTCGAACACAGCGCAAGATAAGCGCAACTCGAATCCGATCTGGTCGAAGGATGGGAAAAGTATCGTCTATTCGCAGGAGCAGGCGAAGGGGACGGATTCGAATATTTTCATCGCCGATGTCGATTCGGGAACTTCCACCCTGCTTACGCCGCACGAGGGCGAGCAGATCTATTCGGCCAACGATATTTCCCCCGACGGCAAACATGTTTTGTTTACCTCGAATGCCGAGAACGGCTATGACAACGTTGGCCAGATCGAGGTTGCGGCTAAACAAATTACCTGGCTGACACGCGATCAATGGGAAATCCGCGGCGGCGAGTATTCTCCCGACGGCAAGCACGTCACTTTTAGCGCTGACGTCGATGGCAATGAAGATATCTATCTGCACGATCTTGCCACGGGAAAATCGACTGGTTTACCGATACCCAAGGGCGTGAATGAGCCTGCGGGCGGGCATACCGCTTTCAGCAAGGACGGCTCGCGGCTGCTCTACTATCACAATGGCCCGACGGCACCCGGCGATTTGTGGGTGTACACGATTACCACTGGCAAGTCGCATCAAATTACGCATTCACTTATCGGCGGCATGCGGTCAGAAGACATGGTTGAGCCGTATCTCGTGCATTATCCCAGCCGCGACGGCAAGTGGACGATCTCGGCTTTTTTGTATGTGCCTTACAACATGGCGCGCAACGGGCAGAATGCGGCCATCGTTTATATTCACGGCGGGCCGGCCTCGCAGTCGATGAATTCGTTCAACCGCTTCATTCAATACGCTTGCAATCAGGGATATATGGTGCTGGCGCCGAACTATCGCGGATCGACCGGCTACGGCAAGGAATTCCTGAAGGCGAATTTGTTTGATATGGGCGGCGGCGATTTGCAGGACGTGCTGGCGGGAGTCGACTGGATTAAACAGACTGGCCATCTTGATCCGAAGAAGATCGCGGTGATGGGCGGCAGCTACGGAGGCTACCTTAGCATGATGGCGGTGACGAAGGCTCCCGAGTTGTGGGCGGCGGGCGTGCCCATCGTTCCCTTCGTCAATTGGTTCACTGAAATTGAAAATGAAGATCCCATCTTGCAGCAGATTGATCTCGCGACGATGGGTGATCCCAAGCAGAATAAAGCCCTCTACGAGGACCGCTCGCCCATCAACTTTATTGACCAGATCAGGGCGCCATTGCTGCTGCTTGCTGGAGGACACGATCCGCGTTGTCCGAAATCAGAGACGGAACAGGTAGTTGAAGCCATCAAGAAGCGCGGAGGAACAGTGGACTCCAAGATTTATGAAAATGAAGGCCATGGGTTCGCGCGCGTGGAAAATCAGATTGATGCTTACAGACGCGTAGCAGATTTCTTGCTGGCCCATGTCGTGCCGGCAGATTGCAGTTGCTCCCTTAACGAGTAGCTGCCTGGCGGGTCGCGTTTTTCACGATTGCGTCAACCAATCCCGGAATCGTGTATTCCTTTGCGTTGATATCCGCCTTTAGTCCAAGCTCGCGCAAGGTGGAAGACGTAACCGGACCAATGGAAGCAAGTTGTATCGTGGGGCCGCGGACGCCTCGTCCGCGAGCCACAGACAGGGATCGCAGTGCCGCGCGCGAACCACCCAGCAATTTCAAAAAGTTGCGGACGGTGGATGAACTCGTAAACGTAACAACATGCGGGCGCCGTCCAGGATTCTTTAGTACGGCGCCCAATCGCCGGCGTGAGGACTCGGGCACAACCGTTTCATAAGCTTCCACAACGTCGATCTTCGCACCGGCCGTACGCAACTCGCGTGGTATTACGTCGCGGGCGACCTTGGCGCGCACCAGCAGCACGCGTTTGCCTTTGACTTTGTTCTTCAAACTGCGAACGACAGACTCGGCGACATATTCTTTGGGGACAACGTCGACCTGAATTCCGCGCTGCTCGAGCGCTTTCTTTGTCGCTGGGCCGATAGCGACCACGCGAGGGCCCGCAGCGGCTAAAGCCGCGTTTTGGCCCTTGGCGTTGTTCGCAGCGCTGAAGCGCTGCGCCACCCTAGGACTTGATCCGACACGACTGCAGTCCTGGCCTTCCCGCACCGTGTCAAAGGCCGGGAGTCTCAGTTTGCTGATCCGGTCCCACATGGCCTCCACACCGTTGGCGCTGGTCAGGATGAGCCAGTCGTAATTCTTTAGATCCCGCAGCGCGGTATCGAGCGGCTTGAAGCTGCGGGGCTTGCGGATTTCGATGAAGGGGATTTCGATTACCGTCGCGCCTAACTTTCGCAACTCGGCTGATAGAGCGCCGGCCTGATGTCGCGCGCGGCCCACCAGCACACGCACTCCGGCGAGCGAGTGACCGTGGCTTTTCATCGAAGAAGACTCTTTCACTTGGGATCCTCAGAAGGCTTTCCAGTTCCCAGCCCATGTTCTTTCATCATGCGCGCCACACCGGAAATGGTGGAGTCTTCTGATTTTTCCAAAGCGGCGATGACATTCGCCTGATCCTGGCGCACTCGATTCTGGCTCAGTTTGAATTTGCCTTCGATTCTGGTTGCCGAGATTTCAAAGCCGACGATCTGCCGCAGCATGTTTTCGCGAAACTTTGCGCTGAGCGTTTCCCACTGCTCGCGATATGCGGGCTCGAAGGAACTCATCAATTCTTCGAGCATACCGTGCACCTCATGCTCTGCCGCGAAGAGGCGCGCGTTGCCATACACGTGCACCGCCGCATAATTCCAGGTGGGAACACTTTCGCGCACGGTGTAATTCTTCGGCGAAATGTAGGAGTGCGGGCCATGAAAAATAGTGAGGCATTGCGTGTGAGCTTCGAGGTAGCGCCAGTGCGGGTTGGCCTTGGCTACGTGGCCGCGCAGGGTGGTGGCCTTCCCTTCCTCGCCATGGATCGAGAGCGGCAGATGTGTGGCAAACGGTCCGTCATCGGTGGAAGAAATTAGGATCGCGAAAGGATTTGCGCGCATGAAGGTGATGGCGTCGGAGTCGTGGCGTAGGCGGAAATGTTCAGGAATATACACGGTCTTCTTTCGTCCCTTCGGGGCCGGTTCTACGAATTTTGCAATCCTCACGCCTTACGGCGTGGGCTGTATTCTTTCGCCGCTTTGCGGCGCTTCTGCGCGCTTTAGACGAACGTGCAGCAGCCTTTCTACTTCTGCGATTAAAACTCCGTCCTGGTCTTTCACAACTACCGAAAAGGTCGGCTCATATTTCGGCAGAGTCTTCACTTTTTCGCGAACGTCATCGATCTGGCCGTCGGACAAACGAAACTCCGCGCGCACTGTTCCCCGGCCCGGCTTGCGGTAGCGGATGCTCGCCGCTTTATCCCAAACGATATAGTCGGGTCCAAGATTGGCCATCAGCATGAGCATATAGAAAGCGTCGGTCATGGCAAAGAGCGATCCGCCAAAATGTGTGCCCACGTAGTTTGCGTTCCACCAGCGCAGCTTCATTTCCACATCGATGGCTTTCATGTCGGGTGCGATGTGGATTACGCGAATGCCCGCGCCGAGAAACGGAGGCCACAGGCTGATCCAGCGGCGTAGGCCACGGGTTTTTTTTGTGCCGCCGAGAAGTTGGAGAAGGACGCTGCGGGCTTTCATTGGCGACGGCCCCTAACGCCTAAAGGCGCTCTGCAGTTCAGAGCAGACCTGGCACGCCTGAAGGCGCGCCCCGATACGACCCCTTGTCCAGATGAGCTCACGGTTGCGGAGGGACGGCCAGGCCGCGGCCGTAGACGGCTTCGAGAATCTCGTCGCCGCCGCGGTGGAGCAGCGAGTCGCCGACATCGTTGCCGAGTTTCTCGGGGTCACTGGGATCGCCGTCGCGAGATTCGCGCAGAAGCTTGGAACCGTCGGGGTCGGCGACGATGGCGTCGAGATGCAGTTTGCCGTTGCGCTTCTCGGCAAAAGCGCCGATGGGAACCTGGCAGCCTCCGCCGAGGCGGTTCAGCAGGGCGCGCTCGCAGGTGGTGGCGGCACGGGCGGCGGGATCGTTCAGGAATTCGAGATGCTGACGAATCGCCGTATCGCCTTCGCGAACTTCGATTCCGAATGCTCCCTGGCCGGCGGCTGGACACATGATCTCTGCGGGGATGATCTGCTTGATCAACTCTGTTTTGCCCGAGACGCTTCAGGCCGGCGGAGGCGAGAATTACAGCGTCGTATTCGCCTTGCTCGAGCTTGCGCAGGCGCGTATCGACGTTGCCGCGCAGCGGATAGATTTCGAGGTCGGGACGGATGGCTTTGAGTTGTGCCTGGCGGCGCAGGCTGGAAGTGCCGACGCGGGCTCGTTGCGGCAGATCGTTGATGTCAGAGAAATGTCGCGAGCAGAAGGCATCGCGCGGGTCCTGGCGTTCGGTGATCGCGGCAATTTCGAAACCTTTGGGAAGTTCGGTCGGCAAATCCTTCAGCGAATGCACAGCGAGATCGACGCGGCCGGCGGCGAGGGCTTCTTCGATTTCTTTGGTGAACATGCCCTTGGTGCCGACCTTGGCGAGAGCAACATCGGTGATTTTGTCGCCGGTGGTGTGGATAATTTCGATCTGAACTTCGTGGCCGCGGGCGCACAGCAGCGCGGAAATGTGGTTGGCCTGCCAGAGAGCGAGTTGCGAGCCGCGGGAGCCGATGCGGAGGCGTGCCATCAGTGGCGCGTCCCCATTTCGTCTCTCTTCGGCACAGGTTCCACGGTCGTCTCTTTTTGTTTCACCTGGAGATTAAACAGCCTCCGCACCACATCAATCACCGTCGTCGCTTCCGCCTCCCGCGCCGCTGACTTCAACGTCGTGATCGGCGTGTGCATCACTTTGTTGATGATGCCACGAGTTAGCGCCTCCACCGCCATTTCCTGCTCCGGCGTTAGCGCTCCCATCCGTCCGCGGACGCGATCGATTTCGGCCTGGCGAATGGTTTCCAGATGGTCTTGCAGGCTTACGATGGTCGGCACTACGTCGAGCGTGTGAACGCGGGCTTCGAACTTTTCTACCTCGCTGGCGATAATGGCTTCGGCGAGCTCGGCTTCTTTGCGGCGGTCGGCAACGTGGCCGGCTACGGCTTGCTGCAGGTCGTCGATATCGTAGGCGAAGATGCCGTCGAGTTTGGCCATCTCCGGGGAAACGTCGCGAGGCACGGCGATGTCGATGAAGAACATCGGGCGGTTTTTGCGGCGGGCGAGGAACTGTTCGCCATGCTCGCGGCGGAAAATGGCGTGGGGCGCACCGGTCGAGGTGATGACGATGTCGGCGCGGTCGCAAGAGTTGTACAGATCTTCGAACTTGATGGCTTGGCCGTTGAATCGCTGCGCCAGGCCGATGGCTCGCTCGTAGGTGCGGTTGGCGACGAAGATGGAGGCGCACCCGTGGGCCATGAGATGGCGTGCCGCCAGTTCGCTCATCTTGCCCGCACCGACGATGAAGACGTTTTTGCCTTGCAAGGTGCCAAAAATCTTCTTCGCCAGTTCAACCGCAACCGACGCAATCGAAACGGACGACGATCCGACGGCGGTCTCGGTTCTCACCCGCTTGGCCACAGCAAACGCGCGGCTGAAGAGCTGATCCAGCTGTCCGCGCACCGCGCCTACGGCGCGCGCAGTCGCGTAGGCTTCCTTTACCTGCCCGAGAATCTGGGCTTCCCCAACCACCATCGAGTCGAGACTCGAAGCCACGCGGAAGACATGCCGTACAGCATCCTTCTCGCGGAACTCGTATAAATGCGGATCGAGATCCTCGGCCTTCAACTTAAAGTGGTCGTGCAGAAAGCCGCGCAGGTCGGCCGAGCCGTTGACCGTGTGCGTGATCACCTCCACGCGATTGCAGGTGGAGATGATCATGCCTTCCTCGATTCCGGGATGCGCGGCGAGATCGCGGCAGTAATCCGGCAGGCGCGACTCGGGAATCGCCAGCCGCTCGCGGACTTCGAGCGGTGCGCTCTTGTGATTCACGCCAATGAGTTGATATCTCACGAGGCAGCAAACCTGTGAATCGTCGAAAAATAATTGGCGGCCCAGGCCACGATGGCCGCTACAAACGCGAATGTCGCCAGGAACGCGGCGCGACGTCCTCGCCAGCCCGAGTTCCAGCGGGTGAAGACCATGACCATGTACACGGCCCACATCAGAAGCGAGAGCAGAATTTTCGGATCGCCGAAGTCGATGCGCCCGTAGGTGGTCATGGCGACGATCGAGCCGGTGATCAGGCCCAGCGTCATGAACGGAAAGCCGAGCAGCAGCGATCGGTAGCCGATCTGGTCGATGACTTCGAGGGCCGGCAGAAACGAGATCAGGCTGCTGGGTTTCTTCGATTTCAGGCGGCGCTCCTGGATCAGGTAGAGCAGGCTTGCGCCGAAGCTGAGCATCAGCGCGGCATAGCCCGTAAAGATCAAAATGATGTGCGCGACCAGCCATCCTTTGTGCTGCACAAAGGACGTAAGCAAGACCGGCTGCTCGTCAACCGCGGCGACAAACGTCAGAAAAAAGACGATGGGAAAAACGACTACGCCCGGCGAAGTCGTCTGATAGATGGCGTAGATGATCATGAAAAACGTCATCGAAAGAAACGCCGAGCAGTGATTCGCCGTTATGCACCGACGCCCAAACTACATGACCCGATAGAAAGAGTTCGACCAGCGATACGAAGTGGAAGACCATGCCCACACTAGCGGCGTGGAGCGCGATGCGGCTGAACAGCTCGCTGGTGCGGGTGAGCGCGAAGAACGCATAGATCAGCCCGATGAAGTAGCAAGCCAGCGCGAAGCGTAACCAAAGCAATGACATAAATTCGTAAGTATCAGAGTCGGCTGAGTTTAGTGCGTGCCGAGCGTGGCTCCTAATACCCCTCGGAGTGCCCGCTCTATTCTACTCATCCCCAGCAACCCCGTCTCATCCACGAATTATATTCTCCACATCTGGCGGATGGCGGGAAGCGGCAGGGGTCACTCCAGATTGTGATCTCTGTCACAGGAAGTGACCGAAGTTCGCGCGGTCCATCATCCTGTCCATGGGACGGCGTGGAGAAAATCCCTAACCATAGTGCCGGCAATCGTGCTAGCGTTTCTGGCGCGAAGCTTGTCGCCGGAGGCGGAGATGCGGAATCTTCAGATCCTTGTTCTGATGGCCGGGATTGTAATGCCTGTGCTTGCTCAGGAAGGCGGGAGCGATGGACCCACCAACGAGAAAGCGCAGAAGACCTACAAGGAAGCACAAGAGTACCTGCACCGGCACATGAAGGAAGCGGCGCTCGAAGCCTTTAAGAAAGCGGACAAACAGGATGGCGGTCATTGTCGTCCGTGCCAGAAAAAGATGATCAAGTACGGCGTTGAGCTGCGCGACTGGAAAACCGCCGAGGCCGGTGCTGAAGAACTTGCTTCGCAGGCCGAGGGTAACCGGGAGATTGCCTTAGCGCACTACCAGTTCGGTCTTGTTCTGGGGCGCGAAGGCCTTGACCGTCACAAAGACGAATTATTCTCCCGTGCGCACGAAGAGTTCACAAAAGCGCTCGCCGCGGCGCAAAAGTTCCCGCAGGCGATTTTTGCGGACGCGCAAACGCTGGCGCGGCTTAAACAGGACGATTTGGCGAAGGCTCGATTTCAGGACTTTGTGAACATGACGACGGAGGATGACCCGGACCACGAACGGGCGTTGCGCTTCATCAGCGAGCCGGAGTTGGCGCGGGCCCGCATGGCGCCGGCATTCGTTGTCACGACGACCGATGGCCAGCGGATTTCGCTGGATGACCTGACCGGCAAAGTCGTGCTCATTGATTTCTGGGCCACGTGGTGTGCTCCCTGCCGCGAAGCCCTCCCGCACATGCGCGAGATTGCGAAGAAGTTTCAAGGACAGCCGCTAGTGGTACTCAGCGTGAGCCTGGACAGCGACGATGGCAAATGGAAGGAATTCATTGCCAAGAACGCAATGACCTGGCCGCAATATCGGGACGGCGGCTTTAACGGGCCGATCGCAAAAAGCTTTGGCGTGGAAGCGATTCCACACACCTTCACCATCGATGCCGACGGTATATTGCAGGATGAGCGTATTGGCGATGCATCCATAGAAGGCAAGCTGAAGAAACTGATTGCGCGGGCCGAGAAGGTGCAGGCGACGCAAAAACAGCCGCAGCAGAATGCGGCGGGGGAAGACGCCAATCAGCCCTAATGACTACTCCAGCGGCTCGGCCTGTTTGCTCAGGAGAGGCTTCGGATTCTGCGGTTTCCGAACCGCAACTGCGAAAGACTCAGAGTCTCCATCCTTTCCCATGCAGCACTTTTTGAATTTTTTCCCACTGCCGCAAGGGCAAGGTAAATTTCGCTTTGGCCAATCTTCGGCTCGAATTCGCATAGAACCTATTCCAGTCCCAAAGTGGCTAGAGACTCTGCCAGTAACTCGAAATCAATCACCAGCCTCCGTCCTTCTGCCTTCAGATCCGTCAACTCATCGAAGGCGCGAAATAGCCGGACCTTCGCCGCCGCATAACGCTCCGGTTCCGTGAGCGGGCGGCCATGGTTTGCCGACCACTGGGTCACCGCCTTCTCCTGCAGAAAAACGCTGATGGCATACGTCAGCTTCCGGTCAGCCGTCACATCAAAGACAAACTCCGTCGCCGGAGCTTCGGGATCATCGGCGAGCGCGGCGCGCTGGCCCACGAAGTAATACTGGTAGACATATCCCTGAGCGCCCGCGTAGGTTTTCAGGCGGCGAACGGTCTTCTCCGGGGGCATGGCAACATTATGAACGCGGGAAGCGGGTTTGTCCTCTGAAACCCGAACGAGCCCAGAGGGCGAAGCCCGCACGGATTTTGCATGCCTTAGACGGCGCTGCAAGCGCCGCTCTTCCCCGTTCGATTCCACGCTCGAACCCGGGCTCGATCCCATCTTGAATTCACCCTAAATTCCGGCGCCAATCCGCCGATATATCACTTGAAGGTCTGACCCCGTTCCCATGATGATCGAAAATTGGCAAACCTTGGCATTGGCCGCCCTTGTCGTGTTGGCTGTGGGTGAAGAGATTCGCATTTTCAGAATTCGGCGCGAGGCGAAGAAACGCGACGAGCTTTTCCAGATCGTTACGGAAAACGCCGCAGACATGATTGCCCTGGTCGATGTCAAGGGCAACCGGCTTTACAACAGTCCCGCGTACAAGCGAGTTCTCGGCTACTCTGCCGCCGAACTTGGCGAGACTTCGGCCTTCGAGCAGATTCATCCCGATGACCGCTTCAAGGTTCTGGAAGCGGCCCGAGAGGCGCGCGCCACCGGAGTCGGCAGGAAGCTCGAATATCGCATTCGCCACAAAGATGGAAGCTGGCGGGTGCTGGAGTCGGTCGCCGGAACGATTCGCGACGGGAAAGGCGACGTTTCGAAGTTGGTCATCGTAAATCGCGACATCACCGAGCGAAAGCGGGCCGAAGAACTGGCGGAGCATAATTCTTTTCATGACGGCCTCACGGGCCTGCCCAACCGCCAGCTTTTCCTCGATCGGTTGCAACACTTGTTCGAGCGCGCGCAGCGGCACGCCGACCATCAGTTCGCGGTTTTGTTCGTGGACTTAGACGGATTCAAGGTCTTTAACGACACCATGGGGCCTGCGGTTGGCGATCAGGTCATCATAGAAATCGGACGCCGTCTGGGCTCCTGTCTTCGAGATGAAGATACGGTATCCCGATCGCAGGACGAACTGGTGACGCGAAACGCGGTGCTCTCGCGTATGGGAGGAGATGAATTCACAATTCTTCTCGAGACTGTCACGGATCCAAGTGGCCCCATGCGGGTGGCGCAACGCATTCTAGCCTCGATTGCAGCGCTGTTTATTGTGGAAGGACGCGAAGTGAGAACCTCAGCCAGCGTCGGAATTGCAATGAGCACGCCATCGCACAAGCGCGCCGAGGAACTGTTGCAGGATGCCGATGTGGCCATGCGGCGCGCCAAAGGGCTGGGCGGCGGCCGCTGCGAGGTGTTCGATGAGGCCATGCACGCCCGCGCCCTGCATCGGATCAAGCTGGAAGCCGAGTTGTTAGAGGCGCTGCGCAAGCACGAATTTCGCGTCTGCTACCAGCCCGTGGTCGATCTGCAAACGAAACACATCACCGGCTTTGAGGCCTTGCTGCGCTGGCAGCATCCCGAACAAGGACTGATCTCGCCTTTCAAGTTCATTGATGCAGCGGAAGATACCGGTCTCCTGTTCGCGACTGGCCAGTGGCTGATTGTGCAGGCATGCCGCCAACTGCGCTCGTGGGAAATCGAGCATCCCACGCGCGCGGCGGTAGGCGTGAGCGTCAACCTTTCGGCGAAGCAATTTGCCGACCCCCGCTTCGTTTCCGAACTGCAGTCCATCCTGCGCGATACTGGAGTCGAACCGGCGCGTGTGCAACTGGAGATGACCGAAGCTGTTTCTTCCGCTGATCTTAAGCTTACCGTCGAAGTTCTATCCCGCCTGAAGCACCTGGGCATTGGAATCGTTCTTGACGATTTTGGAACGGGAGACTCTTCTTTGAGTGCGCTCCGGCAGTTCCCGGTCGATGCCTTGAAGATCGACCGGTCGCTGATCGGAGAAATGCTAGCCAACCGTGTCACCTATGAGACGGTTGACATGATCATCGTACTGGCCCACAAGTTAAAAGCGAAGGCCATCGCGGAAGGCATCGAAACTCCCAAGCAGTTGGAAGCCTTGCGCGAGCTGGGATGCAACCTGGGGCAGGGCTATCTATTCTCTCAGCCAGTGGATGCGGAATCGGCCGGCAGGTTATTGAGCGAGCAAAGCGCTCTGCTGCAAGCCAAGGTGGCGGGAACCTAGTCGGGCCTAGTCGAGCGTCGTCGCTGCTCTCCTTTTTCTCTCGATCTTTTCCTTTGATCGCAGCTCGCGCCTTTTTTCTTCCCATTCCAGGCGCAATGTTTATACTCATGTGTCTGCCAGCACCCCATGCTCGCATCTACCATGTTTACTACCACCTTTCAGCGCCGCCGCATTAATTGGCCGATCACCAGTCTGCAAACTGGCGCCGTGTTGTTTGCCGTGGGCTTGACTCTTCTGTATCTCAACCCGTTCTGGCATTTCGATGAAGGCGGTTTTTTGGACTGGCGGGCACATTCGTGGAATGTCGGATGCCAGATGTTGGTCGGCGCGGGCCTCCTGGTTGCTGCCTTATCGCTGGTTGGGTTGGTTGCAGTTATCGTCTCGCGCCTCTCGGGTAGGCGGCCGTGGCCATACGTTATCGCCGTTTTGTTTGTGCTGGGCGTCGCTGCGTGGGCCGGGGTAGGCGGCTTCCTAAGAGATCTCGATGCCCATTTTGAGTGGAATTCGGCGGAGGGCTTCACCGCGTTCGGCCTGCTAACCTGGGACGATGCCGCAGCGGCCTGGCAGCCGGTGGAAACGTCGAGTTCACTGCGAGCCCTGGTAGAGTTGCAGATTCAGCCAGTGCTGCGCGGCTATTTCAAGCTGAACGAATGGCAGCGGATGAATGGGGATATCAAGATCGCGGTCGGGAAGATTATCCCTGTCGCCTGGCCGGTTGCGCTGGGCAGCGGGGGCGAAACGCTGGAGGATCCGGACCGGACTCCGCTGATGCGCGCCGCGGCTGAGGGAGACGTCAAGACCGTGCAGCAAATCTTGTCTGCGGGAGCCGATGCCAACGTGAATGCGCTCGACCAGGGTGGGCAATCGGCGCTCATTCTCGCCTGCCAGACTCAGAAAGCCAATGTGGAAATCGTCAAAGCGCTGCTGGACGCAGGTGCGAACGTAAATCTGCGCAGCCGCAACGGCTATACAGCACTCACTTGGGCCCAGACCCGCAATCGTTCTGAAATCTCCCGCCTGCTGCGCCGTGCCGGGGGACGGCCGTAATCGGCTGGTTTCAAAGTTTCAAGGCTTCAGAGTCGCAAAGTACGGTAAAAAGCGGAAGTGTCCTTGAAGCTTTGCAACCTTGAAACCTTCAACTTTTGAAACTTTCCTGCTCAATCTCCCTCCAATAATTCCAGTTCAGGGGGCGCAAATGATCATCGAGATGCGAACTTATAGAACCAAGCCTGGAAAGCGGAGCGAGTTTCTGCAAATATTCCGCTCGAAGTCGATTCCGGCGCACGCGGAAATCGGTATGAAGATATTGGGGCCGTTTCTTTCCGTGGAAGATCCGGATGTTTTCTTTTTCATGCGCGGCTTTCCGGACTTGCCGTCGCGTGAGCCGATGAAGGCAAAGTTTTATGAGGGTGAACTTTGGAAAGGCGAATTAGAGAATGTTCTAATGCCGATGTTGGATAAGTATGACGTCGTGCTTGTGGACGATTCAGAAGGGATGGTGCGATGGTAGTTAAGCTCAAGGTTTCAGCGTTTCAAGGCTCCGGAGTTTCAAAGACCTTCACTTTGAAACCTTAAAACGCTGAAACTTTGAAAACTGTCTTTCTTCACCCGTCAATCTTCGCTTCGCGAAGTTGTTTAACCGCCGTCTCTGAACTCACTGGAGAGTAATAAACTTCCTTGAACGTGTAGGAGCGCGCCTTGGCCGCGATCACCGGCATGATTTCAAGGTGCCAGTGATAATCGTCGTCAATCGTCTTCCAATATCCGAGTGTCTTTGAAGGATGCAGGCTGTTGGGCGAAGTGTGCAATACGAGATGAAAAGCTTCTGTTACATTGCGGATGCGCTGCAGCGTGCGCCGCAGTAGCGCTGCCAGATTCACTCGCAGCCCGGGCTTGGATAATCCTGTGCGCTCGAATGACGCTTCGTGGTTGCGCGACAGAATCCAGGTTTCGTAGGGAACGCGCGGAGCGTAGGGGCCGATCGCAACATAATCTCCGCGGGCCTCGATGACGCGCGCGGCCTGCCGCTCTTCCTGCGCGAGAATGTCGCAAAACACACAGCGCTCTTTGGCCTGATAATATTCGCGCCCCGCGCGCAATTCGTAGAGCACTCGCCTCGGCACGAACGTCGTGCCCGTGAGTTGCGAAGTGGGATGTTGGAATTCCTGACCAGCGTTGGGGCCGTAGTCCTTGAACAGGCTCACATATTTAATACGCGGGTCGCGCTTGAGGTCCATGATGCGCTCCGCCGCCAGACGAAGGAACTGGCCAATCTCTTCGTCGCTGGCCTGCCAGAGATGCCGGTCGTGGCGCGGGTTCTCCACGAGCACCTCGTGGGCGCCGAGCGAACTCATGCGGTCGTAGATGCCATCGCCACGGCGTTCTGGTTCGCCTTCGATGTGATACAGGGGCGTGGGATGAACGACGGCGCGGGTCGACCATGAACCGACATTTGGAATCGCCGCGATTACTTGCGGAGCATTGGCCGCGTCAGGGCAAAAGCGGCAGGCAGTTTCGGCGCGCGAACTCGCCTCAACCGGATCGTCTCCAGTGATGACCCAGGAGCGAGTGATTGGATCCTTGCGGAGTTCCATGCACTAGGAAAACATTGCGGGAGAGGAAAAGCAAGTTTGAGTGTTGCAAGGGTTCAGATTTTCAAAGACGTTGCCGCCTTTTACCCTGAAACTTTGAAACCGTGCCCTGTTATAATCCGCGCCAAGCCCTCAAATTTTCAGATGACCGAGCCGTCCACCCCGCTGATGCGGCAATATGCCGCGGTCAAGAAAGAGCATCCTACGGCGTTGCTGTTTTTCCGGCTAGGCGATTTTTACGAGCTGTTTTTTGACGACGCCATAGTGGCCGCGAAAGAGTTACAGATCACCCTGACTTCCCGCAACAAGGAAAAAGGCATTGCCGTGCCCATGTGCGGAGTTCCGCACCATGCGGCGGAAAACTACATTGGCAAGCTGATTCGCAAGGGCTTCAAGGTGGCGATCTGCGAGCAGATGGAGGACCCGCGGCTGGCCAAGAAACTGGTGCGCCGCGAAGTGACGCGCGTGGTCACTCCGGGAACGGCCGCCGACTCCCTGCTCGGTTCCGAAGAGAACAATTACCTCGCGGCCTTGGCGCAGGCTGGTGACCGCGTGGGATTTGCGGCGCTCGATCTTTCCACGGGAGAATTTCGCGCGACAGAATTTTCCGGCGAAGGCGCGCTACGGCGGGTGCAGGAAGAATTGGAGCAGTTGCGGCCGAAAGAATTGCTCTATGGCTCAGATGCTCCGTTATTCGAGAGCAAAACGCGGGCGCAATCTTTGCAGCCGCGAACTAACGGGGCGAACTACACGGAAACACCGCTTGACGACTGGATCTTCGCGCCCGACCATGCCATTCCGCTGTTGGAGAATCATTTTGGAGTCTTGTCGCTCGAAGGATTTGGGCTTGCTGGGCGCACGGCCGCAGCGGCCGCGGCAGGAGCTGTTCTGTATTACGTGCGCTCTACGCAGCGCGGATCGCTCGACCATGTGGACCGCATCGGCTGGTATGAAAGGCACAACTGCCTTGTTTTGGATGCGGTGACGGTCCGCAATCTTGAATTGATCGAACCGCTGTTTGCCGGAGCCGACGCAAGCCTGACGCTGTTTCGCTCGATCGATGCTGCGGTCACTCCCATGGGCAAGCGTCTGCTGCGCGCGTGGCTGTTGCGGCCATCGCTTGATCTCGCTGAGATCAATGCGCGTTTGGATGCAGTAGAGGCGGGCGTGAAAGACACGATCGCACGCGAGGAGTTGCGGCGGGCGTTCGACGGCGTGCTCGATCTGGAGCGCTTGTTGAGCCGCATGACGCTGGAGGCGGCAAATCCGCGCGATGTGCTGGCGCTGGCGGCGTCACTCGCGAAGATTCCTGCAATCAAGGCGGCGACAGTGCGGTTCGCCGCGGAACGGCTGAAGACCTTGCACGCATCGCTCGATGAAATGAGCGATCTCCGGGAACGCATCGAAAAAACGATTGTCTCAGAGCCTCCGCTGAGCTTCGCCGATGGCGGGGTAATTGCCGTAGGCGTGGATCACCATCTTGATGAACTGCGCGAACTCTCGCGCAACAGCAAGCAGGTGCTGGCGCAGATTGAGCAGCGCGAGCGAGGGCGCACTGGAGTTGCTTCGCTCAAGGTCAAGTTTAATTCGATCTTCGGCTATTACATCGAGGTTTCGAAGGCGAACCTGCACCTGGTTCCGCAGGATTATGAGCGCAAGCAAACCCTGGTTGGCGCCGAGCGCTTTACCACTCCTGAACTGAAAGAGTACGAGGCGAAGATTCTCGATGCGCAGGAGAAGATTGTCGAGATTGAACGGCGGTTGTTTACCGAATTGCGCACGGCGATCGCTTCGGAAGCAAAGCGCATTCGCCAAACCGCGCTGGCGCTGGCTGAGGTAGATGCGCTGGCGTCTCTGGCGCACATTGCAGCGCTCCGAAATTACTGCCGCCCGCAGTTTGAAGTGTCAGAAGGAAACGGCGATCTCGAAATCATCGAGGGGCGGCATCCGGTCATCGAGCAGCAAGAGCTGGCTGGCGGCAGCGAACGCTTCGTGCCCAACGATCTGCATCTGAATTCGACCACACACACGATTCTGCTGCTCACCGGGCCGAACATGGGTGGCAAGTCGACTTACTTGCGGCAAACTGCGCTGATCGTGATCATGGCGCAGATGGGCTCATTCGTTCCGGCGCGCTCGGCGCGGCTTAGCGTAGTCGATCGCGTCTTCACCCGCATCGGCGCGAGCGACAACCTTGCCCGTGGCCGCTCCACCTTCATGGTTGAGATGACGGAGACTGCGGCGATTCTCCATACGGCTACGCCGCGTTCGCTGATCCTGCTTGACGAGGTAGGCCGTGGCACTTCGACCTATGACGGGCTGGCGATCGCCTGGGCCGCTATCGAGTACCTTCATGCCCGCGTGCGCGCCAAAACATTATTCGCCACACACTACTTTGAACTTACCGAATTAGCCGATCAACTCTCGGGAGTGAAGAATTATCACGTGTCTGTAAAGGAAACTGGCGGCGGTATCGCTTTTATGCGCAAAGTTGAACCGGGCGCCGCCGACCGCAGTTACGGCATCGAAGTCGCCAAGCTGGCAGGGTTGCCGAATGAAGTGATCACGCGGGCTCGCGAAGTCTTGACCGAACACGAATCTGCAGAACGCGAGCTCACCGAGCATCTTTCGCCCGGCGCCACCCCTCCGGCAGCGCAATTGACAATTTTCACGCCGCTCTCGCAGCCGGTGGTCGATAAACTGCGAGAGCTGGACTTGAACCGTCTCACGCCGCTAGAAGCTCTGAATCTGTTGGCGGAGTTGAAGAAAGAAATCTGATGCCGCAGCGGACAAAAGAAGGCTTAGGTCAGCTCCTGATTATTGGCTTCGATGGCACGGAGATGACGCCGCGGCTGCGTTTACTACTTACACGAGTGCAACCTGCGGGAGTAATTCTATTCGCGCGCAATATCAAAACTCCTCAGCAGACCTGGCAACTTCTGCGCGATTGCCGGAAATGTGTATCGACTCCCCTCTTCACCTGCGTCGATCTTGAAGGCGGGCGCGTTGATCGCTTTCGCGACGTGCTCGCCCCTTCTCCTTCAGCGGCCGAGGTTTTCTCCACGGCCGATCGCAAACTTTTCCGCAGGCATGGAAAAATCATCGGGGAGAACTGCCGCGCTCTGGGATTCAACGTCGATTTCGCACCCGTGCTCGATCTCGCGTTTGAAAACTCGCGTGCGGTGATGAGTTCACGCGCGGTATCGGCGAACCCACGGGCGGCTGCAGCGTACGGCCGCGAATTTCTCGCAGGCTTGCGTGCGGCGCGGGTTCTTGGATGTGGCAAACATTTTCCCGGCCTCGGCGAGGGAAAGCTCGACAGTCACCACGAACTGCCGGTCATAGAGAAGCCGCTGAAGAAATTTTGGATTGAAGACCTGCTGCCGTACCGCATGCTGCGGAGGCAGTTGGCCATGGTGATGGTTTCCCACGCGGCATATCCGAGGGTCACGGGGGATCGAACACCGGCATCGCTCTCGAAGAAGTGGATAGCGGAGATCTTGCGCAGGCGCATCGGCTATCGCCACATGATCGTTTCTGACGATCTGGAGATGGGGGCGGTGCGGTCGGCTGCTTCCGTGGGCGAAGCGGCCATCGAGCACATTCGCGCAGGAGGCGATCTGGCGTTGATTTGCCACCGTGAGGAATACATCGAAGAGGCTTACGAGCAATTGGCCGCTGCTGTGCAAAGCGATTCGCGGTTTGCCAAGCGAGCCAGGGAATCGATCAAACGGATCCTGGCGTTCAAGAAACAATCAGCGGCTCTGCTTCGATTTTCGAAACCGCCTTCTTCCTCGGTCACCGAAAAACTCTCGCGCAACCTTTGGGAATTCGGCGAGCGGGTACGCCTGGAATCACTCGCCCACGCCGGAGATGCGCACCAGCCTGCATGAAAGACCAGAACATGATTGTGGCCGGGGTGATGAGCGGAACCTCCGCGGACGGCATCAATGTCGCATTGGTGCAGATGGGCCGCCAGTCGGGCGCTTTCAAGTTGCTGGGACATGCTGAGTATCCGTACCCGAGGAAAGTTCGGGCGGCTGTGCTCGCGGCGATGAACGCTTCGCAGGCGCAGGTTGCTGATCTCGCGCGATTGAATTTTCTGCTAGGTGAACTTTATGCCGACGCAGTTTTGGCCACTCAGCGCAAGGTCCGCAAAAAAGTTGATTTGATCGGGTGCCATGGCCAGACTCTTTATCATCAAGGCGAGGCCCAGACCTTCCTGGGGCGAAAGATTGCGGCTACGTGGCAGACTGGCGAGGGCGCAGTAGTCGCAGCTAGAGTGGGCGCGACGGTGGTCTCAGATTTCCGTCCTGCTGACATGGCGGCAGGTGGCAAGGGTGCGCCGCTCGTGCCTTTTCTCGACTATCTTCTGTTTCGCGATCCGCGCATCGGACGCATTGTGCAGAATATCGGCGGTATCGCGAATCTGAGCGCGATTCCCGCAGGGGCGACCATGGACAAAGTCATCGCGTTCGACACAGGACCGGGGAACATGGTGATTGACGCGGTCACCGAGAGGTTGTTTGGCAAGCCTTTTGACCGTGGTGGAAAAATCGCCGCCTCTGGGCATGTATCCGACGCAGTGATTTATAAGATCCTGGGCCGTCGTTTCTTTCGCAAAGCCCCGCCCAAGGCGGCTGGCCGCGAAGAGTTCGGACGCGAGTTTGTGCAGGAATTCCTGCGGATGTGTAAAGGCTGTCGCAGACAGGATGTCGTGGCCACGGCAACTGCGCTCACTGCCAGGTCGATCGTCGATGCGGTGCGACGTTTCGCGATGAAAACTCCAGGCGTGCAACGTAAAGCATTCCACGAGATGGTTCTCTCCGGCGGAGGTGCGCGAAATGCCACGCTGGTTGCGATGTTACAGAGTGAACTTGCTAGGATCGGAGTAAATCTGCGCTCCTCCGACGAGTTTGGTTTGCCGCCTGCAGCGAAGGAAGCAGTCGCTTTCGCCATTCTCGCCTACGAGACGTGGCATCGCCGCGCCGCGAACGTGCCTTCGGCGACCGGAGCAATACGTAACGTGGTGTTAGGCAAAATCTCGTATCCTTGAAGTAACTCATACTATGCCGGTTTATGTCTCCATGCTGCGCGGAATCAATGTGGGCGGCCACAAGAAGATCAAGATGGACCGGCTTCGTGGTTCCTTTGAAGCGATGGGATTCGCGCAGGTGAAAACGTATATCCAGAGCGGGAATGTGGTGTTTAAGGCGTCAAAAGCCCCTCCCGCCGCTCTCTGCAATAAAATTGAGGCGAAGATTCTTGAGGATTTCGGACATTCGGTTTCGGTTATCATTCGAACTGCCGACGAGATGAAGCAGGTCGTGACTAACAACCCTTTCCTCAAACAAAAGGGGATTGATCCCGACAAACTTCATGTGATGTTCCTATCGCAGGCGCCGACTGCGGCCGCTGTGAAGCAGGTCAGCGCTCTCACCGCGCCACTCGAACAGATTCGCTGCCTTGGCCAGGAACTTTACCTCTATCTTCCCAACGGCGTGGCGGAAAGTTTCGTGATGAAAAAGCCGGTCGACCGCTTGCTCGCTGTAACTACAACCATGCGGAACTGGAGAACGGTGAACACTCTTTATCAGATGTGCGTGGACTGCCACTGATGCGCCGGATTCTGCCGCTCATCGCCTGCGTGGCCCTTGCCTTGTGCTCGGTCTCCTGCTCCGACAAACCGGATCCCAACACGCTGGTGATGCTGATCGAATCGAGTCCTACCAACCTCGATCCGCGCATCGGACTCGATGCGCAGTCGGCGCGCATCGACAGTCTCATCTTCGATGCCCTGCTCACGCGCGGCAACAACCTGGATGTCGCGCCGGGTTTGGCCGAGCGATGGGAGGTCCCCGATCCGCTGACTTACGTTTTTCATCTGCACCGTGGAGTGAAGTTTCACGATGGCCGTCCGCTTACCTCGCGCGATGTGAAGTGGACCTTCGATTCCCTGCTCACGGGAAAAATACGCAGCACCAAGGCGGCGACGTATCGTTTTGTCGATCGCATCGACGCGCCGGATGCTTTCACTGTCGTTTTTCACATGAAGGAGCCTTATGCGGCATTGCTGTGGAATGTTTCCGATGGGGCCATCGGGATTGTGCCCTATGGCAGCGGAAACGAGATGACGACTCATCCCATGGGATCGGGGCCGTTCAAGTTCGTCAGCGCGGAAACGGACAAAGAAGTCGTCGTCGAGCGCAATGACGCTTATTGGGGCGACAAGCCCAAGTTGGCGCGAGTGCGCTTCGCGGTTGTGCCGGATGCGACGACTCGTGCGCTCGAATTGCGCAAGGGCAGTGCGGATGCCGCTATCAACGCGCTCACGCCTGACACGGTACTGACGCTCCAGCGCGTTCCGTCACTCGCGGTTGAGCGTGCTTCGGGGACAGTACTCGCTTACCTCGGTTTCAACTTGCGTGATCCGATTCTCAAGGATGTTCGTGTGCGCCAGGCGATTGCTTATGCTCTCGACCGCAAGCCCATGATCGAATACTTGTGGCGGGGCGAGGCGGAACCGGCACGCAGTATCCTTCCTCCACAGAGCTGGGCCTACGAGGGAGACGTCCCGGCCTACAACCATGATCCTGCGCGGGCGCGTCAGTTGCTGGATGCAGCGGGCTATCCGGCTACCAATGGCGTGCGCTTCCACATCACAATGAAAACATCGACGGATGAGAACACCCGGCTCATGGTCGCCGTGATGCAGCAGCAGTTGCGGGAGGTGGGAATTGCGCTCGATATTCGCACCTTCGAGTTCGCCACGTTTTTTTCCGACGTCACGCACGGGACATTTCAGATGTATTCACTGCGCTGGATCGGCGGCAACGAGGATCCTGACATCTTCGAGTATGCTTTCGACTCTGCCAAGTTCCCGCCGAATGGGGCCAACCGCGGCTACTATTCGAATACAAAAGTCGACGAACTGATTAACAAGGGACGCAGCGAGGTCGATCGCGCTGCTCGTAAGTCAATCTATACCGAACTGCAGCGGCTTCTGGCGAACGAACTTCCATCCATCAACCTCTGGTATTTCGACAATGTGCTGGTGCACAACAAGCGCGTGAGGAATCTGCAATTGAATCCTGCGGGCAATTACGATTTTTTGCGCACGGCGGAACTGGCTCCGTAGGCGTTGCTCGAATCGGCGACTCGCCGCAAATCAGCAATTGGGCGCCGTTTCGTAATCCACGCAGACAGAGCTGTCGCTTCCCACGTACCACAACGCCGACATGTCTTTCTCATTGGCGAAGCGGTCGAACCAGAAGGTGTAACCGAATCCGCCGAAGTCGAGTTCTTCCCCATTTCCGATCTGATCGGCCATGTCGTTGGGATTGCAAGTTGTGCCGTGATATAGATATGCGTTGAAAGGATAGGTCCCGGGATTGCCCACCGAAATATCCACTGCCTGATAGTGCTTCTTTCCCTGTTTGAACCAGCAGCCTTTGAAAGTTGCATTCGGGTTCGACGGCTGCTTCTCAGGCGCGATCGTTCTCTCTGTCGAAGCTGCGGCTCGGTTGGAGGCTATCATTCCAAAGCCATTCGAATTCTTTGGAGTGCTTGGCGTGCCGCATCCGGCGAGGGCGAGCAAAGCTATTGTGCACACGATTGCTGCAGGTTTCATGCCGGTTCCTCCCAGTTCGCATGACTCTCTCACTTCTGCCGTGCTGGGAGAAGGGCTGGGAGGTTTCAGAACTAGTGATTTTTGCGGTGGCTGGCTTTGGCGAGAGTTTTGCCGCTTCCTTGGGAGAGATTGGGTCGTTCCAGCCCCACATGTCCCCAAAGGGATAGTGTTACCATCGAGGTTCTGCTCTTCAGGACGCACGAAGTCCTTAAGTGTCGGCCGCAAACATGCGAATTCTCTTCATCGGCGATATCTTCGGGCGTCCTGGGCGAACGATCGTCAAGGATCGGTTGCCCGAAATCGTGCGTGAACACTCCATCGACCTTGTGATCGCCAACGGCGAGAACGCTGCGGCCGGCTTTGGCATTACGCCGGCTCTGGCCGAGGAGCTTTTTGAGCTGAATATCGATGTGATCACGACCGGCAATCATGTCTGGGACAAGCGCGAGATTATCGATTACTTCCAGATGGTGGAAGGTAACGGCCACGGACCGCAACGACGGGTGCTGCGGCCAGCAAACTATCCCTCTGACATGCCGGGCTGGGGACTATATGAGGGACGCAAAGGAAAAATTCCCTACGCAGTGATGAATCTGCAGGGGCGCGTTTTCATGGCGTCGAACGATGATCCCTTTCGCGTTGCCGACCAGCTTCTGAAAAAGATTGAGGCCAAGGTCATCATCGTTGATTTCCACGCCGAAGTAACGTCCGAGAAGATTTCCATTGGCTGGTATCTCGATGGACGCGTAACCGCCGTCGTTGGCACGCATACGCACGTTCCCACCGCCGATCAACGGGTTCTGCCCAACGGGACCGCCTATGTCACGGATGTCGGCATGACCGGACCGTACGACGGCGTAATCGGAGTGAAGAAAGAGCTGGTGGTGGGCAAGTTTCTGAATGGGATGCCGGTACGCTTCGAGCCGGCAACGGGCGATGTGCGGTTGTGCGCGGTGGTGATCGATTGTAACGAGAACACCGGCAAAGCTCGCGCCATTCAGCGGTTGATGCTCAACTAATCAACGCGCAAGAAGTTGCCGCCATGCCGTTCTAACAATACCATTGTAAGCATCGTGTCCCCCGTTTTTTACCAAAGTACCCTGCACCTTTAGCGATCGGCGAAAACAGCCCGGCAAGGTAAAATCAAGCGAATGCGTTGCGCCCGATTCATTCTCTTATCTTGTCTCACTCTGGCGTTGGCCGTGCCGCTCTTCGCCACCGCGGAAGAATCGGTCGATCCTCCGATAATCTCCTGCGGGAACGGCGTGCCGGGTGGGATCAATTGCGTTGCTTCGAAGAACGATCTGAAAGAAGCCCATAGCAGCTATGAACACGGACTCAAGCTGGAGTCGCACCAGCGATATGACGAAGCCTTCGCCGCCTTCGATGAAGCATCGCGGCTGGCGCCGGAGGAGATGAAGTACTTTTCCGCCCGCGAGGTCGTAAAGTCGCAATTGGTGTATCAGCACACGCAACGCGGCGATGCCTTTCTGGCTAACGCGCAGAATCAGCCCGCCGCGGCCGAATATCGCGCCGCACTCAGGCTCGATCCCGACAACGATTACATGCAGGGCCGGCTTGCCGATGCATTGCGGAATGCAGCTCGCCCCGCGGATGGATTGCCGGAGTTGCTGGAAGAATCGGTTGAAGTCCACTTGCAGCCAAAGGCTCTTCGCGCCACCTTTCACTACACAGGCGATGTTCGCAGTCTGTTCACCGAACTTGCTTCCGCGTTCGGCATGACTGCCGAATTTGACGATTCTGTGCAGGCGCGGCAGGTACGCTTTTATGTAGATGATGTCGATTTTTTCACCGCTCTGAATCTGGCCTGCCGCGTTAGCAAAACCATGTGGACGGTGCTGGACACCCGCCAATTTCTGGTCGCGGCGGACAATCCCGAAAACCACAAGCAATTCGACCGCATGTCTCTGGCCACCTTTACCGTTCCGGGAGCAACCAGCCCGCAGGACGTAACCGAAATTGTTAATTCGTTGCGCAGCATCTGCGAATTTCAGAAGATCAGCCCCGGAGGGCAAACCGGCACTGTAGAAGTGCGCGCGCCGCAAGCCATGCTGGCGGCTTGCACCAAGCTGCTGCATCAGTTAGAGAGCGACCGTCCGCAGGTGTCGCTCGATGTCAAGATTTATCAGATCGATCACACCTTCGCGCGCGACATCGGCTTGCACATCCCCGACACGTTCAATCTTTACAACATTCCTGTGGCCGCTTTGGCGGCGCTAGGCGGGCAGAGTATTTCCTCACTCGTCAACCAGTTGATTTCTTCGGGTGGCGTCAATGCCGCGGGAAGTTCCGCGCTTTCCGGGCTGCTGGCGCAGCTGCAAAGCCAGACGAGCGGGATTTTCAGCCAGCCGCTGGCCACCTTTGGCGGAGGACTCACGTTTTCCGGATTAAGCCTGGATCACTTATCCGCGGCATTGTCACTGAACGAATCCTGGGCGCGCAGCTTGAGTGTGGCCACTCTGCGCGCCGGTCAAGGCAAAGAGGCCAGCCTGCACATCGGCGAGCGTTATCCCATCCTCAACGCTTCCTACGCGCCGATTTACAATTCGCCGCAAATTTCGCAGGTATTGGGCAATCAAAGTTACGTTGCTCCCTTTCCCTCCGTCAGCTATGAAGATTTGGGCCTTGAAATCAAGGTTACGACGGCGATTCACGGCGATGACGACGTAAGCATGAAACTGTCGCTGCAATTGCGCTCGCTCACCGGCAGCAGCGCGAACGGAATTCCGGTTATCGCCAATCAGCAATATGAAGGAAGCATCCGGCTAAAAGACGGAGAACCGGCTGTGATCGCGGGAGAGGTCACAACCAACGATCAATACGCCATCGCCGGGATTCCGGGACTGTCGGCCATTCCGGGATTGAATCAGGTGCTGCTCGACAATAACAAGACCAAGGAGTATGACGAGTTGTTGATCATCCTTACGCCGCACGTCGTGGCCAAGCGCGACCAGAAATCCCCGGATGAAATCTGGATCTCGGCAAAGTAGCCGCTAGCTTCCCGGCTTCGCTGCGAACTCCACCAAAGCCTTCAGCGTGCCAGGCGGGACCTGACTCACATTTCCAATCGTGCGCCCATTGATGAACAGCGTCGGCGTGCCAGTCACATTCACCGATCGGCCTAACGCGATGGAGGCGTCGACATGGGCCTTCGTCACCGGGGTGGTGGCGCAAGCGGCAATATCCGCGCCTTTTACGCCGGCGTCATTCGCGAGCGCGGTCAGCTTCTCGTCGGCATTTTCGGCGGTGATGTCCGATTGCGTTTCGTAGGTTTTGGCAATGAAATTCCAGAACGCGGCATTCGAGGCTTCGCCTACGCATTGAGCATACGCCGCACCCTTCGCCGCCCAGTTGTGCATTTCCAGCGGGAAATTCTGGAAGACAAAGCGCGCGTTCGGCTCCGCTGCCACCAGTGCTTCGATGGTTGGCTGCGCCGCCTTGCAGGCAGGACATTGCAGGTCACCGAATTCGACGATGGTCACCGGGGCATCCTTCGGACCCTTCGCCGGACCGGTGATTCCCTTCTGTAGAATCTTCTTCGTAGTGTCGTAGGGTCGTGCACCGAAAGGAATGATATCGCCGATAACGGCATGCTCGCCGTCCGGAGTCACGTAAAAACGGCTAAGCTGCTGCCCTTGGCCGTTGGCCAATATGACATCTACCTGCGCCAACCCCGGCACAGACGCGGGTTTGATGCTCGAAATCTTCCAGCTGACCTGGGGCTCGTAACCGAAGGTTTGCTGCATGAAGGAATCGACAGTCGCTTCGGAAGGCAGATTTACGGCCGGGGCAGGCTTATCTGCGGGCTTGGACGCAGTAGAAGTTTGCGCAGCCAGGCTGCACGCGAGCAGAGAAACAAAAATCAGGGTCAACAAATTACGCATATTTCCTTTCTGTTTACTTGTGAGGCTGGAGATTTCAGAACCTCTTCAAACCTCGCTCTTGGCCGCAATCGGAAAACGGCGGCCGTAGCCGAATGCCTTGGGAGAAATCTTGATGCCCGGTGCCGCCTGCTGCCGTTTGTACTCGGCACGATCGATCATTCGCACGACGCGCCGCACAATCTCGAGATCGAAGCCGCGATCGGCCGCAATTCTCTCGACCGAGTGCGCCTCCTCCACGTAGTCTTCGAGCACGGCATCGAGAATCTCATAGGGCGGCAGCGAGTCGCTGTCTTTCTGCTCGGGCCGTAATTCCGCGGACGGCGGCTTGTCGATGGTTGCCTGCGGAATCACCGGCCGCCCCGAATTCAAGTAGTGCACCAGCCTGTAGACCAAAGTTTTCGGCACGTCCGAAATAACGGCGAGTCCCCCCACCATGTCTCCATAAAGTGTACAGTAGCCCACGCCGAGTTCGCTCTTGTTGCCGGTGGAAAGTACGATTGCGCCGAACTTGTTTGAAAGCGCCATCAACAAAGTGCCGCGGGCACGCGACTGAATATTCTCCTCGGTCACATCTTCTTTCGTCCCGGCGAAAACTCCCTGCAATGTCTGCCGGTAAGCGTCATAGGCGCAACTGATGGAAAGCAACTCGAAGCGGATGCCGAGATTCTCCGCAAGAGCGCGCGCATCTTCGATCGATCCCGGCGATGAATACGGCCCTGGCATACCCACGCCGATCACATTCTCCACTCCGACGGCATCGACAGCGATGACAGCGGTGAGGGCCGAATCGATTCCGCCGCTGAGTCCGATGATCGCTTTTTGAAATCCGCACTTGTGAATGTAATCTCTGGTTCCGATGACGAGCGCGCTGTATACGCTCGCGTCGTCGCCCGCAATTTGCTCGTGAAGATCGCCGGTCAGCGTCTGCGAGTCGAAGTAGATCAGATCCTCTTCGAAGGAACGAGCCTGGGCAATAATCTTGCCTTCGGCGTTCAGCACAATGCTGGAGCCATCGAAAACAAGGCTGTCGTTCCCGCCGATCTGATTGACCATCGCCACAGGGACCTTGTGCTGCCTCGCAATCGAGGCCAGCATGTCGCGGCGGAGTTCGCGTTTGCCGATCCAGAAGGGCGAGGCGGAGATGTTCAGGACGAAATTTCCGCCTTCGCGGACCAGCGTTTCCACGGGATCGACCGTGTAAAGCCGCTTGATCCAGAATTGCTTGTCGTTCCACGCGTCTTCGCAGATGGTCAGCGCCATGCGGTTACCGCACAACGGGAATAGTTCCTGTTTCCTCGCCGGCGCGAAGTTACGCATCTCGTCGAAGACGTCATACGTCGGCAGCAGCATCTTCGATTGCAGAAAGGCGATTTTGCCATCCTGCAACAACGCCGCCGAATTCATGGCGGACTTGCCGGTTTCCGAGTCCGCAGGCGTCACTAGGCCGCAGATAACGGAAATGCCGCGCGTTTGCTCAGCAATCTTTTCGGCGCTCTCACGATTGTGCGCGACGAAAGAGGGCCGCTCGACCAGGTCGCGTGGCGGATATCCGCACACTGAAAGCTCAGGAAATAGAATCAGGCCTGCCCCGCCCGCTTGCGCGCGTCGGGAAAACTCGATGATTTTAGCGGCGTTGCCAGAGAAATCCCCGACGGTAGGATTGATTTGGCCGAGAGCGATCTTCACCTATTTAGTGTAAAGCGAGAGAGGAAGACCGGCCAAGGAGGAGTCGCAGCAAACGTCGCTGATGAATATTCGGCAACGCTTCTTGAGAAATCGCAGAGAAGCTACTGCGGCTTTGTGCCCGATGCACCGGCAGACGCAGCGGTTGCTGCAGCCCCGCTGGCAATCGGCGGAGCGGCTTCCGCCGCGGGGTTTTTCAAACACAACTCCACTGCCTCGGCCATATTTTTGCTCTCTTGTTCCCTGGTGGTCACCCAGGTGCTGAACCTGGCCTTGTCTCTGGCTAAAGCTTCCGTACAGCGGCTGATGCGGGCGGTGTAGTGTGCCTTGATGCTCTCCAGTTCCGATTGAATTTGAGTGATCTCCTCGGCTTTGCGTGCCCACTCCGCCTCAGCCTGTTTTTTCTGCGAAGCTTGGTAGGCATCGAGCGACTCCTGGCGCGCCTTCGCGTCGCGCTGAATCTGGTCCACTGTGACACCGGCGGCGTCCAGAGCCATGAGCACTGCGGCTCGCTTCATTTCTTTCGAGAGGGCGCGAACGTGCTCGCTGTTGATCATCTCAATGACTTTGGCGACCGTGTAACCCCGGCGCGGAGTCGTGATTCCAGCAGCGCGATAAATCTCTTCTGTTGGTAACAGCTCCACCTGGAAGGCGGGAACCTCGCGTGATTGATGTGACGCAGTTTTTTCCGCGGGCTGGGCTGGGCTGGACATAATGTTCTCCTTCTCGATCCTTCTCTCGACCCTGGGATTTTCGTGGTGCTCGGAAGCTGGTTCTCTGACAACCTCGCTGCTTGCTTCCCCTTCGCTTTCCGGTTTGCTGTGCCATGGCGCCAGGTCAAGCCATTTGCGTTTCATAGGTTTCCTTTCCGGACTGGCTTCGTTTGCTTTCGGGGTCTCGCTTTTTCTTGATTCCGTTCGCCGCGGCGCAGGGCCTCCATGAATTCGCGAAATCCGCATCCGCCGAAGATCTCGTTGATAGCGGACTGCGCGAACCGGGATTTCCGGCGGGCCAGCCACACGCACGATGAGCTCAATCTGGGTTGGCGGCGTGGTGATGGTAAGCTCCTGCGGCTTGAGGATCGCGTTCTCCGACACTATGGGAGCCTGGGGCGGCAGAAGAACGGGCTGCACAGGACCGGCAGGCAACGGCTTCGGCGCGACTGCGGGAATTTCCCTGCTCCCGGCAGGTGCAGCGAGGCTACCTTTGCCATTATCTTTCTGCATTCCCGCAACGAAGTCGCGCCCCTCGCTACGGCAGTATTTTACGACCCCAGAGAATTGCTCGAAGCGCCATTGGATGCGCATCCTCGTTCCCACGTCGATGGGCCGTTTTAGGCGGATGCAAGCCCCATTTTCCGACTTATCTTCCATGCGCGCGGAAACCGTCTGCAAACCTCCGCTGCGGTCTTCCCACGAAGCCTCCACCACGATCATTACCGGCGTGCGCGGTTCAGGCATAGCTGCTCCTGCCTGACCTATCGGCAGACCGAAAAATCGGTTCAGATTCTTTAGTAACGAATCGAGGAGGCAGGCTGGAGAGCAGCCTGAGGAGGAAACCACACTTATCCTCCCGTGGCCTTTTGTGCCATTGATGGTTCCATTCGCGCGGGGAGCGATGGGCAATTCCAGAATCGGACGGAAACCGCCAAAATTTTCCCGTTCTGGTCGAAGCGAGTTGTCAGTCTCCTGCAGGAAACACGCTGTGCTTCGGCGCTGGAACCGGCGCATTGCCCTTTTCATCGCGCCAAAGAATTGTGTTCAGCTGCATGGCTCCCGCTGCGTCGGGACGCGAGAAATCCATCTTCGCCGACTCACTGGCACCCCGGGCATCACGCTTATTCGTTTCGTAAATCAGCCCGTTTTTCAGGTTGCGATAGTCGGCCCGGAAAGCAGACTGATCTCCCTTGCCGGAAAACATCGCTCCCATCACAGGAGCATAGGCGTCATTCTGATTCATCGGCGGCAGACCGAGCAGCATTTCGAATGTATGAATCATGTTCACGGTGGTGTAGAAGCGATGCTCGAGATGGGGCTCAGACAGCGTTCCCGGCGAATACTTGCTGATCACAAGCGCAATTGAACGGTGCGCGTCGACATGGTCGCCGCCATCCTGGGCATCGTCTTCGAGCACAAAAATTGCCGTGTCATCCCAGTACGGACTGTGGGAAACGGCATCTACCACGCGGCCCAGCGCGAGGTCGTTATCGGCCACTGAAGCTGCCGGCCGGGGATGATCCGTCCTTGTGCCGCCGGTGTGGTCATCCGGCAGATAGAGCAGAACAAACGCTGGCAACTGGAACTCTGCGCTCTCGTTCTCCTGCCGCGCGCGGACATACGCGCTGAATTCGTTCATGAATTCGTCGACGCGAAGCTGGTCGGGATAGTCGGTATTGAAATCGGGATAAAGCTGGTCAAAGTGATCCTGCAAAACCGCCTTCGTCGCCTTCATACCATTGAACAGAGGTACAGCCCACGGCCATGGACTCGCGCCCCCGTGCGGATCCCCGACATTCGGCTCGAGCATCTGCCCTTGTTTTACGTCTGTCCGCGGACATGCCGACTGCTCCGGGGAAGGAGTTCCCTGCTTTGGCGACTCTACCTTGCGGCTCTTATTGCACCACGCCGCATTCACGAATTCGCCGTAGTCGCGATAGCTCAAGCCGTGGCGCGCAACGTTATCCCAAACAAAACCGGTGCCGGGATCATCGACATCCGATTCTTTGTAATCCAGCGGAAACTCGCCCGCGACCGTACCCTGGAAATCATACGTCCGCTCTTTGCCGCGATAGGCGATCTGCCAGGTTTTCTCGTTGTAATCGCTGGTGATGGCTGCGGTGGACCAGAGATGACCGTCGCCGGAAACTTCCCCGCTGTCATAGAAATTATCGAGGACTCCGAATTGCAGGGCCAGTTTGTGCTCGTTGGGCGTGATGTCAGCGCCGTAGAGCGTGAGTGACGGGTCGCCATCGCCCACTTTCAAGTCGCCGAGCACCTGGTCGTAGGTGCGATTCTCCTTGATCACATAGATCACATGCTTAATGGGATTCGCACCGCCGGCAAACTGAATCGTTCCCGGATCGCTGTGCAATAGGTTGTCATGTTCGACGACGCGGGTGAGTTCAGGTAGCTTCTTCAGCGTATCCGGTATATTCACACGCGCAATCGAGCCTCGCAGGAGCGTGGGAATGTATGGATGCTCGTGGTGTCGAACCTCCCAGGGAGTGGCGCCAGCACCCTTGTTAGGGCCAGTGCCTTGGCCCTTCGCTGTTGCGATGAGTAGATCATTGCCCTGAACGGCGAGGGCGCTAGGGTACCAGTCGGTGGGGATGAAACCGAGGGGACCAGAAACCTGAACGTTATTTGCCCCTTGACGCGCTATCACCGTCGACGCGTCAAGAACCTCCACTGCATCCAGCGATGAATCAGCAACGAAGACCCGCTTTCCGTCGGCGGACTGCGCGAGTGCCGTTGGAAAACTACCGGCAAAGTTTTGGTCTTTGGCGGAAGTGCCGAGAAACGCAACCGGAAGACCGGTTTCGGTCGCCACTGCTGCAACCGCATCCGCGTTCGACAATGCCACGTAGAGAGACTTCTCATCCGGACTCAACAACATCGCCGTGGGATGTGATCCCGGAGAGGTTGGATCCTGCGGCTCTTTCAACTTGATCCAGCGAACCACCTTGCCGGAGATTAAGTCCAACTCCGCAACCTGCGATGCATTCCACAGGCTGCACCACGCGCGGCGGCCGTCGCGGGTGGCGACAACGGTGTACGGGAACGACGAAGGGACCAATTTATTGGAGCTTAGGTCAAAGCGCTGCAAGACTTTTCCTGTCTCAATATCCAGAAGCACAACGTTATCCGAAAGGTTGTTAGCCACCAGCAGCCGTTCCCGCCTTGCTTCGGAAACTAATGCCAGTCCGGCTGGGTATGGAATCGCTGTTCCGGCAGGCGTCTTGCGCAACTCGTCGGCCACTTTTCTTCCGGCAGCGAGCGGCTGCGGAGCAATCGCGATAAATCGTTCCGGTGAAACCTTGCCGTTGGCGAAGCGGTACACCGCGATTCCATTGCCGGTGTCGCCGGATTTTTCTCCGCTCGGATCAGTAACCGAACCGACCGACGCATACAGGTGTTTGCCGTCCGAACTGAAAACCAATCCGAGAAAATAACTTTGATGAACTTCCTCGCCGAACCGCTTGTCGGGAAAATCTGCAATTTGATTGGTCCTCAGATCGAGCACGGCAATCGACTGCGTGGCTTGCGTCTCCTGCGTGCCATAGCCATCATTCAAAAGCGCGGCGTAGCGGCCGTCGGGGCTCATCGCGATAGTCGCGGGGAAGCTGTTCGTGCTGCCCGCTCGCCCCGGAGCGGGTGTGGTGAGAATTTTGCTGGTTGGCAGGGAGATGGATGGGCCGTTCTTATTCTGCTGCCCGGACTCCTGCGCGGCACCGAGCGCGCAAAACGCAATCACCATGAGCAGAAGACGAATGGGGAACGATGAGCTCAAAAATCCTCCGTCGTGCTTGGCCTGAAGAAAACAGAGTGAGAAAAGAAGAGACTAATCTGACCGCAGAGTTGCGGTCAAAGGGTTCACACGCCAGCAAAGTGCCGTAGAGTCAGTCCCCAGTAGCTCGCGCAGAGTCTTGATCCGGCCCAGCCCCGTGGTGCTCCTCGACATTCACGTTATGCCGCACATCTGAGCCTTGCACCCAGAAGATCACGTCTTCGGCGATGTTTGTAGCATGGTCGGCCACGCGCTCGAGGTTGCGCGCCACGAGAAGCGCATCCAGCGCCTGGCGCACCACGTCCGGACGCTGGTTCATCGTTTTCACTAACTGGATAAACGCATCATCTTTCATGCGATCGACCACATTATCCATCTCCAGCACAGCCTGCGCCAGTTCGACTTTGCCTTCGATAAACGATTCCAGCGACCGCCGCACCATGGCGCTCACCGCAGCCCCCATGCGAGCAATATCCACGGGTAGCTCGACTGCCGGCAGCTCGATCATATCCATCACGCGCTCGGCAATATTCACTGCCTGATCGCCCACGCGCTCGAGATCGGAATTAATTTTTGTGACGGCAAGGATGAACCGCAGATCGATTGCCATAGGCTGCTGCATGGCCAGAAGGTCGAATGCTGCTTCGTCGATCTCGCGCTCCGAGGCATTGATCAGGCTTTCGCCTTCGAGCACCATCTGGCAGCGCGTCAAATCGCGGTCGATATAGGCCTGGCGGGCGCGGTCCACGGCCTGCTCCGCCAAACCTCCCATGCGAAGCAACTTTTGCCGCAGATCATCCAGCCCCTGTTGAAAGCGAGTGCGCATCATCCGAACCTGCCCGTAATATAGTCTTCTGTCCGCTTGTGCGTCGGTTTGGTAAAGATTTTTTCCGTGCGGTCGAACTCGATCAGCTTGCCCAGCAGAAAGAATCCGGTAAACTCGGCTACGCGCGCGGCCTGCTGCATGTTGTGAGTCACGATTACGATGGTATACCGCTCTTTGAGCTGAAAGATCAACTCCTCAATTTTTCCCGTCGAGATCGGGTCCAGCGCCGAGCAGGGTTCGTCCATCAGCAAGACTTCCGGCTCCACCGCCAGAGCGCGGGCGATGCAAAGCCGCTGCTGCTGGCCTCCGGAGAGGCTGGCGCCGGATTTTTTGTGGATGCTATCTTTCACTTCCTCCCACAAAGCGGAAACCGTGAGCGATTTCTCCACAATGTCGTTCAGCTTCCGCCGGTCGCGGAATCCGTTTAGCTTCAGACCGGACGCGACGTTGTCGTAAATCGACATCGTAGGAAACGGATTGGCCTTCTGGAATACCATGCCCACGCGACGACGAAGTTGTGTCGCAGAAGTGCCGTTGTATGCGCTGATCTCGCCAATCTTCACGCTGCCGCTCACCCGCGCCTCGGGAATCGTTTCGTGCATGCGATTCAGGCACCGGATGAAGGTCGATTTGCCGCAGCCCGAGGGCCCAATCAGCGCGGTCGCGTGGTTGGCCGCGACATTGAGATCAATGTCGTACAGCGCCTGGGTTTTGCCATACCACGCGTTCAGGTTCTCGACCTGGATGCCAACGCCCATAAACTATGCCGCTCCAAAAGTTCCGTGGCGCACGACAATGCGCACCGCCGCCACCGCCGAAACAATAAGAACGATCAGAACCAGCGCTCCGGCCCACGCCTGCCTGTGCCACTCATCATAAGGGGAGATGGCGTAATTGAAAATCTGCAGCGGCAGCGCGGCGGTGGGTTCATTCATGCGTAGATTCCAGAATTGATTGCCAAACGCGGTAAATAGCAGCGGCGCTGTTTCTCCGGCCACGCGGGCAAACGCCAGCATGATGCCCGTAATCACGCCGGAAGTCGCGGTACGCAAGGTAATTGAGAGCGTGGTACGCCAGCGCGGAACGCCCAGCCCGTACGCGGCCTCACGCAAGGCCCGCGGGACGAGCAGCAGCATTTCCTCGGTAGTGCGGGTGATGGTAGGGATCATCATGATCGCCAGCGCCACCCCGCCCGCCAGCGCCGAGAAGTGCTTCTGATACAAAACCACGATCGAGTAAGCCACGATGCCGATCACAATCGAGGGCACGCCATTCAGCACGTCGGCAGTAAAGCGAATCACATCTCCGAGGCGGTTGCGTCCGTACTCGGCCAGATAAATTCCAGCGCCCACTCCGATGGGCACGCCCAGAACGCTGGCGAGCGCGAGAATGAACGCCGAACCCACGATGGCATTCGCCATCCCTCCGCCGGCTTCGCCCACCGGCTTCGGAGTCTGGGTAAGAAACGCCCAATTGATGGATCCAATTCCGCGATAAACGAGATAAGCAAAGATGGCGAACAACGGTGCTAGAACGATGATTACCGTGCCCACGGAGGCAGCAGTCATCACATGGTCGACAATCCTGCGCCGCAGGGCGATGGGCGGCACTCTCACTTCGCTCTGCTCAGGCATTCGCCCTCGCAGGCTGGCCGCGGGTCACGCTCCACACTAGGAAGCGCGCGAGAGCGTTCACCACGATGGTCACGAGAAAGAGAGCCAGCCCAATCTCAATCAAAGCCGATAAATACACGTCGCCCGTGGCTTCGCTGAACTCGTTGGCCAGAACGCTGGCCATACTGTATCCGGGTGCGAACAATGATTTCGCAATCTCCGGCCGGTTGCCGATCACCATGGTTACGGCCATCGTCTCACCCAGCGCGCGGCCCAGTCCCAAAATAATCGCGCCCATAATGCCCGCGCGCGCATTGCGGAGAACGCCCATGCGAATCATCTCCCACCGCGTCGCGCCCAGCGCCAGCGCGGCCTCGCGTTGATGCTGCGGCACCACCATCAGCACCTCGCGCGTGATGGAAGAAATAATCGGGACGATCATGATCGCGAGAATAATTCCTGCCGCCAGCATGCTGATGCCATATGGCGGTCCGGTAAAGAGTCCTGTCCAGCCAAGCGTCTTCGAAAGAAACGGCTCAACGTAGCCGCTAAGCAGGGGCACGAGCACAAAAATCGCCCACAATCCATACACCACGCTAGGAATCGCCGCCAGCAACTCAACAAAAAATGAAAGCGGCCCGCGCAACGGAATGGGGCACATCTCGGTGGTGAAGACCGCCACACCGATCGACAACGGCACCGCAATGATTAGAGCCAGCAGTGATGAAACCAGCGTCCCGTAGATGAATGGCAGGGCGCCGAACTGTTCATTGACTGGATCCCAATCACGACCAGCGAAAAACTTGAGTCCGAACGCATGCCAGGACGGACCCGAGCGCAACACTAGTTGATAAACAATCAACGCCAGCGTGCCCAATACAGCCGCGCCGCAAAGCCACATGGCAGCTTTAAAGATTTGATCGGCCACTTCACCGTCGCCGGAGAAAAGATGGACAGTCCCCTTTTCCGCCGAGGATATGTCTGTAACTTTCGCAGCTTCAATGGGTTGTGGAGCGGACATATCAGGCCGAGGCCGAGCAGGTAAAGCCATTCCGTCTTCACGCTACCAGAATCCTGTTAACAGGATGTTAAAATGACAAAGCTTTTCCCGGACCGGGTTGGAACCGGTTTCAGCCCCGGTTTATTTACGCAAAGAAAAAGCCATTGCTTTTTCGTGGACGATTTCGTATTTTTCTTCCGATTTGCCAGCCTATGCCGATTGACGCCAAGCGCAGCCGCACTGTTTTTCAGAAGCTTGACCGCGACTTAACCAAGCTCTCCGCGAAGCCTTCAGCCAAGAGTGTACATCGTTTCCGCACCGGCACGCGCCGCGTGCAAATTCTGCTGGCAGAGCTGTCTCCAAAACTCGACCGCAGCGAGAAGAAACTGCTCAAGCTGCTCAACGGCATCCGCAAGCGCGCCGGCAAGCTCCGCGACCTCGACGTTCAAGTAACCGCCATACGCAGCTTAAAAGTTCCTCACGAACCCAGGCGCAAGACACAGTTAATCAATCATTTGATCGAACTGCGATCCCAGCAGGAAAAGAAACTGCGCAGAGCCGCCGATGACAGTACCATTCGCGAAATCCGCAAGCGCCTCAAACGAGCCGCCAAGCGTTTCAAACCGGAGTCCGCTGGCGATCCTCTGACGGCGGCAAAGTCCATGCTCGATCGCTTCCACGCCGCAGCCGCTCCCCTGAGCGAGGAACTGCTGCATCAATACCGTATCCTGAGCAAGCGCGCTCGCTATGCAGCCGAATTTGCCGCTCCTGAGGCTTCCGTCGCAGCCTTCATTGCCGAACTCAAACGAGTTCAGGATGCCTTGGGCGATTGGCACGACTGGCTCACGCTAACCCAAAGCGCCCGCGATCAACTGGGCGAAGTGCGCGAATCGCCGCTGGTAGCGGAACTCCACAATATCACCGGAGCAAAATATCGGCGAGCAGTTGCCATGTTTTCCCAGATGCGCGCGAAAAGGACGACACACTCCAAGCCCGCCGCACAAGCGCCCGCGCGCGTCCCGGAAAAGAGCTCGGAAGCCACTGTTTCGGCCGCATAGTCGGTAACCCGCAAAATGTGACCTTTGCGCGAGAGCGGGTGAGCCGCGTCACTGCATTTCCTTCTTTCGGAGGCAATAATCTCGACATCGGAGAAGCTCTACGCCGGACTCGATGACTTTCACGGCTCTGGAGGGGCAGAGGCAATGTGAATTCTGCGGGACGAGGCCGGCCACGCTCGACTTAGAAATCCGGTGTTCCCGGGAAAACTCCTTCCAGAAAGGCGTTTGCTGCCCCATCTGCGCCCACAATCTTGTAGACGCGCTCGCCCGCATCAAGGCTGAACCTTAACAGCTTCTATTCAGTTACTGCGCTTGCGATTGACTTGTTCCGCCACAGGCCCTAGGATTCCTGCCATATCTTTCGCAAGCGTGTTCGTCGCAAGCATGATCGGCCAAACTATTTCACACTACCGCGTCGTCGAAAAACTGGGCGGCGGCGGGATGGGAGTCGTTTACAAGGCCGAGGACATCACTCTGCACCGCTTCGTCGCGCTGAAGTTTTTGCCCGACGACGTAGCCAACGATCCGCAAGCGCTCTCCCGTTTTCAGCGTGAGGCGCAAGCGGCTTCCGCCCTCAATCATCCCAATATCTGCACCATTCACGAGATCGGCAATGACAATGGCCGGCCCTTCATCGTCATGGAGTATCTGGATGGATTGACGCTGAAGCATCGTATCGCCGGAAGGCCGCTCGATACCGACATCACTTTAGGCTTGGCGATCGAAATCGCTGACGCGCTTGACGCCGCGCACGCCGAGGGAATCGTTCATCGCGACATCAAGCCCGCGAACATTTTTATTACCAAGCGCGGCCACGCCAAGATTCTCGATTTCGGCCTGGCGAAAGTTGCTCCTGCGGCCAGCTCCTCGAGCCGCATCGCGGCGCTCAACACGCAAACTTCGGTGGGCGACGAATATCTCACCAGCCCAGGCTCGACCATGGGCACGGTGGCATACATGTCGCCGGAGCAGGCTCGCGCCAGGGATTTGGATGCGCGCAGCGATCTGTTTTCGTTCGGCGCGGTTCTCTACGAAATGGCGACGGGGACTCTTCCCTTTCGCGGCGAGAGTTCCGCCGTAATTTTCAAGGCTATTCTCGATGCAACGCCCACTGCTCCGGTTCGTCTGAATCCCGATGTGCCTGCGGATTTGGAACGGATCATCTCCAAAGCCCTGGAGAAAGACCGCAATCTGCGCTACCAGAGCGCAGCGGAGATGCGCGCGGATCTTCAACGTTTGAAGCGCGACACGGAATCGCACTCGGGTGTGGTTATAGCTTCCTCCGCCTCGGTCCAGGCGGTACAAACTGCTACCTCCAGCCATGCGGCCCGAACGAGCTTTGTTCCCTATGCCGCCGCCATTGTGGTCGTCGCTGTTCTCGTAGCTGGCGTGCTTTTTTACCGCTCTCATCACGGACAACGCCTGACCGAAAAGGACACCGTCGTGCTGGCCGATTTTTCCAACAGCACCGGCGATCCGATTTTCGATGACACGCTCAAGACTGCGCTCAGTGTCTCGCTGAATCAATCTCCGTTTCTTAATGTCCTCTCCGAAAACAAAGTTGCCGAAACGTTGCAGCAGATGACGCGCCCAGCTGGAACCAAGCTGACTCCCGAGGTGGCGCGCGAACTTTGCCAGCGCGCAGGAAGCACGGCGTACATCGCGGGTTCGATCGGCAGTTTGGGCACTGAGTACGTTCTCGGACTGAAAGCGGTGAACTGTAGAAACGGCGATGTGCTCGCGCAAGAGCAAATCACAGCCGCGGCGAAAGAAAAAGTTCTCGACGTTCTGGGCGATGCCGCCTCGAAACTGCGCGGCCAACTGGGTGAATCGCTCGCCACCGTGCAACGCTTCGACGTGCCCCTCGAGCAAGCCACCACGTCTTCGCTCGAAGCGCTCAAAGCATACAGCCTCGGGCAAAAAGCGGATCGCGAAAAAGGGCCGGGCGAAGCTCTCCCGTACAATCAGCGCGCGATCGAACTCGATCCCAACTTCGCCATGGGCTACCTCGCTGTCGGCGGAGAATACTTCAGCCTGGCCGAACCGGCCCGCGCCAGCGAATATCTCACCAAGGCTTTTCAGCTTCGCGACCACGCCAGCGAACGCGAAAAGCTGCAACTCACCGCCAACTATTACCTGAACGTGACCGGAGAGCTGCCAAAGGCCGCACAGGCGTATCAGGAAGAAATCGAGAATTATCCCAAGAACCATGCAGCGCGTCTGAATCTGGGTGTCGTCTACGCCGAGCAAGGACAGCACGAAAAATCTGCGGAGCTCACGCGCGAAGAGCTGCAAATGAACTCCGACAACGTCGCGCCCTACGACAATCTCGCCAATGCGTATCTTGCCCTGCAGCACTTCGACGATGCCCGCCAGACCATCCGTGAAGCGCAGGCAAAGAAGCTCGAAGATTACATCACGCACAACGCGCTCTACGCGCTGGCATTCCTCTCGTCCGATTCCGTCGGCATGGCCGAGCAGCAGCAATGGTTCGTGGGCAAGCCGGAAGAAAATTATGGCCTGGCGCTGGCCTCTGATACAGAAGGCTATATGGGTCACGACGCGAAAGCGCGCGAACTGGCGCAGCGCGCAGCCGATTCCGCCATTCATGCCGACAGCAAAGAAAACGCGGCCATCTGGCTGGAGAATAATGCTCTGCGCGAGGCCGCCTACAGCAATGTTGCCGAAGCGCGTCAGGGCGCAACCGATGGTCTCAAACTCGCGCCCACAAGCCAGGGCACCCAAAGCGAAGCCGCGCTCGCCTTCGCCATGGTAGGCGAAACTGCGCGCGCCGAATCGATGGCAAAGGACCTAAACACCCGCTATCCGCTCGATACGCAGATGCAATCCCTCTGGCTGCCGGCAATCCAAGCGCAGTTGGAACTCGGCAGAAAAAATCCCGCCGCTGCACTGAGCATTCTGCAAGCCGCGTCCACCATCGAGCTCGGCCAAATCACCTTCGTCAGCAATCTCTCTTGCCTGTACGACGTATACCTTCGAGGCGAGGCGTACCAGGCTGCAGGACAATCCACGCAAGCCGCCGCCGAATTTCGAAAGATCATCGACCACGGCGGCATAGTGTGGAACTGTTGGACTGGAGCGCTGGCACATTTAGGCATCGCTCGCGCCAACGCGCAGCAGTCGAGAAATTCGCAGGGGGCAGACTCCGACGCCGCCCGCGTGCGAGCGCTCGCAGCATACAAAGACTTCTTCGCTCTGTGGAAAGACGCTGACCCGAATATTCCCATCCTGAAAGAAGCCAAAGCCGAGTTCGCCAGGCTGCAGTAGCCCCGACGACATCCAAGAGGCCCTTGTCATTCCGAATCGGGTGCCAGCCCGATGAGGAACCTGCTGTTCAACGACGCCGCCAAAGCCGCCGGCATGCTCGTCGCAGGCGCCGCAAAAATTATTCACTTCCCTAACTTCTGCTCACATACCGCAACCATCCCTCTCATGTAAACTGTGGTGCTTCGCTCATGCCAACCTTCGCCGCCGTCGATATTGGTTCCAACTCCGTTCGCCTGAAAATTGCCCGCCTCGTTCGCGGCCATCTGCGCCCCGTGCACGAAGACCGCGAAGTCACTCGCCTTGGCGAAGGCGTGTTTCGATCTGGATTTCTAACTCCCGAGTCGATGGCGGAAACGGTCAAAGTCTTGCGCCGCTTTCACCGCGCCACGCAGCAACTCGTCACCGACCCTGTCCGCGTAGTAGCCACCAGCGCCCTGCGCGACGCCCGCAATTCACAGGCATTCTTAGAATGGGTGCGCGCTGCCACCGGTTGGACGGTAGAAATCATCTCCGGTCTTGAGGAAGCGCGGCTAATTCATCTCGGCCTTGTATCGAATGCGCGTCTCGACAGCCGGCCCACGCTCATGATCGATCTCGGCGGCGGAAGCTGCGAGCTGACCGTTTCTGCCCGCGGCCAGATTCGCGAAACGGTGAGCCTGCCGCTGGGCGCGGTGCGGCTCACCGACGAATTCCTCCGTCATGATCCGCCGCGCAAGGGCGAATTGAAGCGGTTGCGTGGCTTCATCGCCCGCGAAGTCAATCGCGCCGCCTCCCGCGTGATTGGGGCGAGGGTGAACAACATCATTGCGACATCCGGAACCGCGGACGCGCTCGCTACTGCGGCCAGCCATCTGCGAAAAAACGGCAGCCGGCAACGCCTTGTAGTTTCTCGCGCCGAAATGTCACACCTGGCCACGCGCCTCGCACGCCTGCCGGTGGATGAGCGCCGAAAGATCAACGGCATTGGCCTGCGCCGCGCGGAGATCGTCGTAGCGGGGGCCGTGGTTTATCACGAGTTGCTTGAGCGTCTCCATCTCAACGGCTTTCGCTACTCGCCTCTCGGTCTGCGCGATGGAATTCTGGCGCAGATGGCCGCCGAATACGACCGCAGCACACGTTCCGGAAAACAAATCGAGTCGGAGCGATGGGAATCGATCATGCGCGCGGTAGCGCATTACCGCGTGGATAAAAAACACGCCCTCAACGTGCGCGACTCCGCCATGTTTCTTTTTTCCAGCCTGAAGTCCGTGCACTGCCTCCCTCCCGAGTATCGCGAATGGCTTTCAGCTGCTGCGATGCTCTACGAGGTGGGAGACTACGTGAACCGCAACGGCCATCATCGCCATACCCACTACATTCTTTCGAACTCGGAGATTCTCGGCTACACGCCCCAACAGCGGCGCGTCATTGCCGCAATCGCCCGATTTCTGGGCAAGTCGCGTCCCACCATCGATGATTCCGCGATAAAAGCGATCGAACTGGAAGAGCGCGGCAGCGTGCAGAAGGCGATTATGCTGCTGCGGTTGGCGCGCGCCCTGAACCTGGGCCGCAGCCGGGCAGTGCAAAAAGTGCGCGTCAGCCATCGCGCTGCCGAAGTGCGGCTCACGCTTGTGCCCCGGCGGCGTATGGGAGTGGATTTGGAGTTGTGGGCTATCGAGAAGGACGCGCCTTATTTTCGAGAAGTATTTGGCCGCGAACTTTCGACAGCGGCCGTGTAGAGATTGCGCAGCGCTTTCGGCGTCAGGCACCAGAGCAGAGTTCCCGAACTGCGGCGCATTTCCACTCGCGCCACTGCACCCTTTTTCAAATCGATCGAAGCCTCGCAGCCGGACTCGCTGATCACCGTTCCCAGGAACTGGCTCAGGTTCGGATTATGTCCGACCACCATAATCGATTCCTGGTTCGCGTATTTTTCCAGCAGGCGGCGAAAATCGGCGAAAGTGGCCTCCGGCTTCAATCCCGCATCGATTTGCAGCTTGCCTTCATAACCCATTTCGTTTCCGACCAAAGACGCAGTCTGCGTGGCGCGCTTGAGTGGGCTGGAAATGATTACATCCACCTGCGCGTCCATGGCCGTCAGCGCACGTCCCACATATCCGCACTGCTCAATGCCTTCTTTATCCAGAGCGCGCTTCTCGTCCTTCTTCGGATTCAACAGCGATTCGCCGGCGCTGGCGTGACGCAAGAAATAAACAATCATGGCTGGTTATCGCACTTTAATGGCGGACTTGTGTTTTCTCGCCGCCGGCTGCGGCGGAACAATCACTTCCCCCTGTTTGCCTTCAGCTACGCTAATCAGAAAATCCTGCGCGCTGAACGCGCCCCCGCCGGTGGGCGGCTTGCGGTTACGTCTTCCATGCAGCGGCTGCCAGGCGCGGATGTAGGTCGCATCGCGCAGCAAAATTCGCGCCTTGCGATTGTCGGCCAAATAGGCATCCAGAATTTCTCGATGCACGCGCTCCCGCAGAAATTCGTCGCGCAACGGCACCAGGACTTCTACCCGTTCGTAAAGGTTGCGCGGCATCCAGTCGGCGCTGCCGATGTAAATCTCTTCTTCGCCGTCGTTGCCGAAATAATAAATCCGGCTGTGCTCGAGAAATCGCCCAACAATGCTGCGCACCTTGATGCGGTCGCTCAATCCGCGCACGCCTGGCCGCAAGGCGCAAATGCCGCGCACAATCAGGTCGATCTCGACTCCCGCCTGCGAGGCCCGGTACAAGGCCTGCACCACATTCTTGTCGAGCAGCGCGTTCATCTTGGCGATGATTCGCGCCTCGCGCCCTTGCCGCGCGTGTTCTGCTTCGCGATCGATCAGAGAGATTGTCTTCTCCGCAAGATCAAGCGGCGCAACCAGCAGCGGCTCATAGCTGGGATTTTCGGCGTAGGCGGTCAGGAAACTGAAGACATCGTGCACGGCGCGAGTAACTTCAGGATTGGCCGTGAACAGACTCAAGTCGGTGTAAATGCGCGCTGTCGCTGCGTTGTAATTTCCTGTCCCAATGTGCGCGTAGCTGCGCGTCACTCCATCTGGATCGCGCCTAACCAGCAGCGAGAGTTTGCAGTGCGTTTTTAGCCCGACCAGCCCATGAAATACCTGCACGCCAGCGTCTTCCAGGTCCCGCGCCCAGCGGATGTTGTGCGCCTCATCGAAGCGTGCTTTCAACTCCACCACCGCCGTGACTTCCTTGCGCTGCGCGGCTTCGATCAGCGACGGAACAATCAGCGAGTGCTCGTTCGTCCGGTAAAGCGTCTGCTTGATCGAAAGAATGTTGTCATCTTCCGCCGCCGATTCGATGAACGCCACCACCGCGTCATAAGAATCATAGGGATGATGCAGCAGCACATCGTGCCGCCGCAGCTCCTCGAAGAAATCCTGCGACTTGGCCGTTAGCCGCAATTCTCGCGGCACGAACGGGCGATCTTTCAAATCCGGCCGTTGGGTCTGCTCATAAATATTGAACAGCCGCGAGAGATTCACCGGACCATTGACCGAAAATACCTGCCAGGGATCGAGTTCGAAGACGGTGCGCAAGCGATCGATGATCTCGGGATCGGCGTCGCCCTCGATTTCCATGCGCACCGCATCGCCTTTGCGGCGATTATGCAATTCCGTACGCACAGATTCGAGCAAACTGCGCGCTTCCTCTTCCTGCAAATAAAGATTGCTGTTGCGAGTGACGCGGAACGGCGCCGCTGCAATGATGTCGTAGCCGTGATACATGTTTTGCGCATGATGCGCGACCAAGTCGGCCAGGAAAATAAAATCGGTCGTGTCCGTCGAAGGCAATCTCACCAGCCGCGGCAAAGCTCGCGGAACAGATACGACTCCGGTGTACGTAAGCGCCGAGCGCCGCCGACGCCGCAACAGCAGCCCAAGGCACAGCGCCTTGTTGATAACTCTTGGAAAAGGATGCGCAGGATCGACCGTCACCGGCGTCAGCAGCGGATCGAGCTCCTTCTCGCAATATTCGTCCACGAACCGCCGCGCCTCGGCGTCCAGTTCATGCAAGGCAAGAACGCGAATTCCCTTCTCCGCCATCTCTGGCCGCAGCTGGTTCCAGCATTCATACTGCTGGTCCACAAATTCATGCGTCAGCTTCGAAAGCACGTCGCGCTTGGCGGTCAGGGTCAGCCCATCCGGCCCGGCCTCGTTGTAGCCGTCTTCGATCTGTTGCATCATGGCCGCCACCCGGATTTCGAAAAATTCATCCAGGTTGCTGGCCGAGATCGACAAAAATTTCAGTCGCTCCAGCAGCGGATTGCCCGCATCTTCCGCCTCTTCAAGCACACGCTCATTGAACGCGAGCCAGGAGATGTCGCGGTTGATGTAATTCTGGGGACTGTCGAGCGTAAGGCGAGCCATGGGCGAACAATATTACTCGATCATTCGAGGCGATTCTTCTTGGTTGATGGGGAGCCGCTTCGGACGACCGGGAAACGTCTGCCCGCCCAGTATAAAACAACCGCAACGATACCAGTACCTGTCGCCTAAACCTTCGTCACACTTTCACCCGTAACTCGGAAAAAATCCGGCGCATCCGGGTTGGGAGTTCGCCGGATGCGCCGGAAATGTCAAAGAAGATGTTGCTTACGGTATGTAATAACGGAAAGAGCTGAATACCATTGAGTCCAGTCCGTGGGGGGCAGTGCCAATGCCAGGTGTGAAGCCGACACCCGACCAGGCATAGCGGTCCACGTAAGAATACTGCAGGCCCCATTGCAAGCGTCCCTTGGGGCCGGTGTAGATGCGGTGCCAGAAGCCAAGAGAGGCTTCCTGCACTACGCGCGTATCGGCCGTACATTTGGAGAGGCCGCCGGGGAAGAAACCGCCGGCAAGGCTTGGCGCGGTTTCGCTGTAGCAGCCGGTGTTGGCGAACCCGGGCGAACCGTAGCCGATTGCGGTAAATTTATTCAGCGGATCAACTCCTGCTGCCCGTCCCGCGTATTCCGATCCCACGTCGAAATAAACATCCAGCTTCGGATAGTGCACCTCGAGCGTTCCGAGACCCTGCCACGACCGGATAAGATCCAGCGTTCCATCGGCGTGCACGGCAGAATCCGGCAGACCACCGCTGCCGTAGCGTCCGATGCCTCTTCCCTCCAGCGCATGCACTCCGAAGTCCATGTGCTTCTGGAAAAACGACCATCGCACATTCGCGCCAATACCTCCGCCGTTCGTCGAGGCGTTGTAAGCACCCAGAGCGTTGGCGCCAGCAGTCGTACTGCCGCCGCAGAGGGTCGTCGAGCTCGCCACTTCACCACAGGGGTAAACCCGGTCGCGGAACCGGCTGTAAATGCCGTAGAGTTCGTAGTGTCCGAAACCCGGTTCGTACACGGCCTTGGCAATCATGTCCGGCGACGGGTTAAAGGCGTAACTCGCCGCGAGGCTGCAGGTAGTGACCGGGTTGCCGCTGCTGTTCAATGCGGTGGTGCAGTTTGTGATGGCGCTGTTGTAAAGACCGCCGCCGGCACCCTCTTCGCCGACGACAAAGTTATTTCCGTTGCCATGGCTGGTAACCGTAGCCTGCGCATTTTCAAGCGACGCCGCCAGCCAGAATTTGTTGTCAAAGTTTTGCGCGAAGCGCAAACCATACTGCCGCGCCCAACTGAAGCCGACGTTATACTGCGGGTCGATGGTGAGAGGCGTAGCCTCCGTCCGGTTGTCAACGCCGTGTTTCGTTTCCGTTACCAGGCTCCACATCTGCCCGCCGGTAACCGAGAAACCGCTATTCAAAGCTGCTTGCCCCCAAACCTGGCGTTGGCGCAGCGAGTAGCTGTTGCTCTCGTTGTTGTTGGAGGTTACAGCCGCGGAAAGGAAGTCAGCTTCGTAGTAGCCGCTGAGTTTTGCGCTGGCCAGCTTGCCTTCGGCCAGCATGGAAATTCGCGACTGTCTGCCGGAACCGAAGAACTCGGAAATGCTGCTCTGCGCCGCACCCGGCATAGTCAGCGAATTGAACGGCGTATTGATGTCCGAGCCCAGAGCCCTTGACCGCCGCACAGTTTCAGCCGCCAGGAAACCGCCTGGCGTAATCGTGATTCCCTTGTAATGAATCGCGACTGGATTCTCTACCGCAGCCTGGACGTTTTTCTGCGTCTCCTGCAGAGACAGCGCCGTGTTGGTGACGTTGATCTTCAGATCGGTGACGTCAGTTTTCAGCTCCGCCACCGAGGCCTGTTGCTGGCTCACCTGCGCCTGAGCCGCGTCGGCCTTGCTCGCGGCATCGCTTGCCGCCGCCTGCGCTTGCGTCACAACTTGGTCTTTGCGATGCAACTCGTCGCGCAGACTCTCAATTTCCTGCTGCTGCCGCGCCAGCGCGGCCTGCTGCGAAGCGATTGCGTCCTTCAATGCCTGCACGTCGGCCTCAGTGATGGCTCGTGCTTTTGTTTTCTTGGGTTTCGCGGGTGGAGTACTGGTTTGTGCCATTACCCCAACCGCCAGACACACTACTGCGCAGTATTTCCAGATGGATTTCATGCACTCTCCTTTTTTTAACTCGTGAGCTTCTTAGCTCGAACCTGGGATCGAAAAAAGTCTGTGAACTTATCGAACCTGTTTGATTGCTTCCTTTTCCTTTTGGACAACGCCTTCCGGCAGCGGAGCGTACGACAGAGCCGCCGTCATTTTTTGTCCATCCGTAACCATCCAGTTCAGAAAGTCCGCCAGAATTTTCCCTTTGGCCGGGTCTTTGGATTGCTCGGGAATCAGCAACCATGTAAAGCTGGAAATGGGATAAGCATCCTTACCCGGGGCGTTGGTAATGGAGACGCGAAAATCCGCCGGCATCTTGGGCGCAGAAGCCGCAGCCGCCGTCACGCTCTCCAGCGAAGCCTTCACAAAATTCCCGGCCGCGTTTCTCACCGAGCCGTAAGTGATGTTGTTCTGCACGGCGTAGATCAACTCCACGTAACCGATCGCTCCCTGCAACTGCCGGATCGATCCCGCCACGCCTTCATTGCCTTTTCCACCCAGTCCAACCGGCCACTTCACCGACGTGCCTTTTCCCACCTGGCTCTCCCACTGTGAGCTGACCTTTGAGAGATAGTCGGTCCAGATGTAGGTCGTTCCGCTGCCGTCTGAACGATGGACAACAATGATGTCTTTATCGGGCAGATTCACGCCGGGATTCGCGCTGGTAAGCGCTTTGTCATTCCACTTGCTAATCTTGCCGAGAAAAATTCCCGCCAGCGCTTCAGGCGTAAATTTCAGATCTCCGCTCACACCGGGAACGTTGTAGGCGGGAACATCCGCGCCCAACACCGTCGGCATGTGCAGAATTTTGAATTTGGCTTCCTTCAACATGTCGTCCGTCATCGGACCATCGCTGGCGCCAAAATCCACGGTGCCGTTGATGACTTGGCGGATGCCTCCGCCGCTGCCGATCGACTGGTAGTTGATCTGAATATCAGGATGCAGTTTGTGATATTCGCTGAACCACTTGGAATACATGGGATAAGGGAACGTGGCCCCCGCGCCATTCAGAGTGGTTTGAGCGATTGCCGGCAACGCCAGAAGCGCACACAAAACGAACAAAGTGGCTCTTCGCATCGCAGTGATGATTCCTCCTCGATAGAGATAAATAGATATTCCCGTTTTATCGGCGCTATGTTACAGAATTGTTACAGAGTGGTGAATTTCCGGTGAATGGATGCTGTAGCAGCAGTTAGCAGTTCTCAGTTAATGGGCGGCTTGCAACCGCGCAATCTCCCGCGGAAAAAGAGAGTTGCCGGGAAACTCTGCACGCAGTGCCGAAAGCAGATCGAGCGCCCGCTGTTTGTTCTTATCGCGCACGTAGGCGATTGCGAGCAGAATGCGGGCAAACGGCGCAAGATAATGTCCATGTTGAGCGGTCATCTGCAAATCCGAGATGCCGCCCTGCTTGTCTCCCGGCAGACCGCCCATTTTCATCAGCCAGCGTACCGGCGCGGACATACTGCCGATGATGTATTTGCTGAAACCGGTGGCCACCTGTGCGTCGTAACAGTTTGAACAAACCGCCAGCAGTTGCTGCGCCCACGTGGAAGCCTCTCTTGCGTAATGCAGCGAGGCCAGATTTTTCTTTTCAATCAGGGCGGCATAATCGGCTTGCAGCCCCGAAGCCAGCGTCAAAGCAAATAGGGCGTCCTGATCTTTCCCATTCTTGTTTAACCGCGCATGCGCCAGTTGGTCGGCACGGCCAATCGCGTCCTCAAAATGGCTGTGCACCGCCGGATCGGGGCTCAATTTCGAACGAACTGTGAAGGACGAATTGTTCTCGTAGAACTGGCCTTCGAGCACTCCCAGTCGATTGAACTCCGAGAAAAGACATCCTGCCGCTTCGCTCACCGGTCCTACAGGATCATCCGGATGCAGCGTCTCCCACGCGGAAAAATCCTTCTGCGCTCCCACGAAATCAAGATTGTAAAGCCCGAGATATCCGCGATCCAAAGCGGTCGTCGAAACCGCATTCGGCGGATCGGCAAATGCTGCGGTACACACCACCAACCCGGCAGCGAAGGCTGCTAACATACCGAAGATCGGGATAAGTCGAAAATTCTTCACCGTTCTATGTTAAACGCGTGGGGCCCCTTCATTATGGTCAGTTTTAACCAAATTGCAAGATTACCTTTTGGTGTTTCTTTTCTTCGATGCCATTCATCAACATTGCGGCCAAACCGTTCTTGTCCTTTTGCGGCTTTTTGCCGTAATTTGACCGAATGATGACCCTGAATGACATTGCGATGACAGACTCGACCATTCGCCACGCTCCCGGATGGCCTGGAATCCCTCCACGCTGGACTTCCAGCGCCAAAACCGGCGCAGGTACCGCGTTGAACCGCCACAGCAAGGTTTGGTTCACCATGAGCCACGGCATTTTGAACGAGGTGTATTTTCCGCGCGTCGACCAGGCCTGTACCCGCGACTGCGGTTTTCTAGTCACTAACGGCCGCGATTTCTTCTCCGAAGAAAAACGTCACTGCACCTTCGAAAACGAGCCCTTCGAAACCGGGGTTCCCGGCTACGAGCTTACGAACACGGAAATCTCCGGCCGCTACCGCATTCATAAAGAAATTCTCACCGATCCGTACCGCAACGTGGTTCTGCAGAAAGTCCGCTTTGAACCGCTGCAGGGCCGACTCTCTGACTATCGCTTGTACGCGCTGCTTTCTCCACATCTGGGAAATTGCGGGGACCACAACACGGGCTGGGTGGGAGACTACAAAGGGGTACCGATGTTCCTTGCCGAGCACGACGGCACCGCGTTAGCCCTCGGCTGCTCTGTGCCCTGGAAAAAAATGTCGGTCGGTTTCGTCGGTTACTCCGATGGCTGGCAGGACGTTTCCACGCACTACGAAATGCGGTGGGAATACGATCGCGCCGAGAACGGCAATATCGCCTGCACCGCCGAGATTGATCTCGCGGCCTGCAACGGTGAGTTCCTCCTGGCTCTTGGCTTCGGCTCCATCGTCACCGAGGCCGGCCAGCAGGTTCGCTCTACTTTGCAGGAGGATTATTGCGAACGCCGGCAGAATTATATTCAGCACTGGAAAGAATGGCAGGATACGCTGATCAAGCTCGACGAACCCCTGCGCGAAAACGATCTTTACCGGGCCTCGACCGCAGTTTTGCGAACTCACGAGTCCAAGGACTTTCTCGGCGGAATCATCGCCAGCCTTTCCATCCCTTGGGGATTCAACAAGGGCGACGAAGACCTTGGCGGCTATCATCTGGTCTGGCCGCGCGATCTTGTCGAAACCGCCGGGGCAATGCTCGCTTCCGGGGCCGTTCGCGATGCCACGCGCGTTCTCCGCTACCTGGAAACCACACAAGAAGCTGACGGCAACTGGGCCCAAAATCTCTGGCTCGACGGCCGGCCATACTGGGGCGGCATTCAGATGGATGAAACCGCCTTTCCCATCCTGCTGTTCGATCTCCTGCGCCGTGAAGCGCCAAGTGAGTTGGGCAAGATCGACCGCTGGTGGCCGATGGTGCGCAAAGCGGCTAGTTTTCTGGTGCGCAACGGTCCGGTCACTCAGCAAGATCGCTGGGAGGAAGACGGCGGCTATTCGCCATTCACATTGGCAGCCGAGGTTTCCGCGCTGCTTGCGGCGGCCGATGTCGCGGATCTCGTCGGCCAGAGCCATTCCGCTGCCACTCTTCGCGACGTGGCGGACGCCTGGAATGACAACATCGAGCGCTGGACCTACGCCACCGGCGGCGATCTCGCCGAACAAATCGGCGTCGAAGGCTACTACGTGCGCATCGCTCCTCCAATCACGGATGCCGCCGCGTCTCCCACGCAGGGCTTCGTGCCCATCAAGAATCGTCCTCCGGGAAAGAACATGGAGCAGGCCTTCCGCGTCATCAGCCCGGACTCGCTCGCGCTGGTGCGCTTCGGCCTGCGCGCTCCGAATGATCCCCGAATTCTAAATACAATCCGCGTGATCGATTCGCTCCTCCGCGTGCAGCTTCCCCAAGGCAAGTGCTGGTACCGCTATAACGGCGATGGTTACGGCGAACACGAGGATGGCTCGCCCTTCGATGGCAGCGGCATTGGCCGCCCGTGGCCACTGCTCTGCGGCGAGCGCGCGCATTACGAGCTGGCTGCCGGCAATAGGAACGAAGCGGAGTCGCTGCTCTCCATGATGGAGGGATCCACCTCGGGCCACAGCCGCCTTCTACCCGAACAAGTCTGGGACGCCGACGATCTTCCCGGCCCAGAACTATTTCGCGGCAAACCTTCAGGCTCCGCATGTCCGCTGGTCTGGGCTCACGCGGAGTACATCAAATTGCGGCGCTCGTTGCGTGACGGCAAAATCTTCGATCAACCTCCGCAGACAGTGCAGCGGTATTTAGTCGAAAGAGCCCCACGGAAGACCAATGGCTGGCGATTTAACAACAAGTGCCGCTCGATTCCGCGCAATCGCACTCTACGCCTCATGCTCCCGCAACCTGCGATGGTACACTGGAGCACAGACGGATGGAAGACGGCGCAAGCCACTCGCGCCAGCGACACCGGGCTTGACATGTATCGGCTCGATCTGCCCACAGCGTCTCTGCCGTCCGCAGGCCGGGTCGTATTCACGTTCTACTGGCCGGAAGAAAGTCGTTGGGAGGGTAAAGACTACACTGTTGACGTCGAGTGAATCTTCGAGACTCCTGCGCGACGCACACTACCAAACCCGGCACGAGTTCACTGGCATCATTGGCTGATCCGGCTTGCATCCGAATGCTTTGCCGAATTCAGACATGTTCTGCACCACCCCATCGACGCGAAACTTTCGCGGCGAATGCGGGTCGGTCTGCACTTGCAAACGAAGCTGCTGCGGGCGCGTTTCTCCGCACCAATCCTGGCCGAATCCCAGAAAGAACTGCTGGAGCGGGGTATAGCCGTCTTGCTTTTTGTCCAGATCGATGCTCTTCCGCTTCGCGTCGGCAAGAAAGGCAATGTAGGCCAGCCGCAAGCCGCCATTGTCGGCAGTATTCTCGCCCAACGTCAATTTGCCGTTGATTTTTACATCGTCAACCGCGGTAAAGTTGTCGTATTCCTTCACTTCGCAATCGGTTTTCTGCTCGAACCGCTTCGCATCTTCCGCGGTCCACCAATCGTCCAGATTGCCGTTGGCATCGAACTGCCGGCCCTCGTCGTCAAAGCCATGGGTCAACTCGTGGCCTACGATTGCCCCTCCGTGGCCATAGTTTTCGGCATCGGTGGCGTTTCTGTCATAAAAGGGCGGCTGAAGAATGCCCGCAGGAAAATTAATATCGTTCATTGTAGGGCTGTAATAGGCGTTGATCGTAGGCGGACTCATGCCCCACTCGCCTCGGTCCACGGGCTTGCCGATTTTGTTGAGCTGCCTGCGATTTTCAAACTCCGCTGCCCGCTCGGCATTACCAAAAGCATCATCCCGGATAATTTCCAGCTTCGAATAATCGCGCCAGTGGTCGGGATAGCCGATCTTGTCGGCCACCGCATGAAGTTTTTGCTCGGCGCGCGCCTTGGTCGCGGCGCTCATCCAATCGAGATGTTCGAGGTCCTGATCCATGGCGGCTTCGATGTCATGAACCATCTGAACCGTCGCCTGTTTGCTCGAGGGCGGAAATTCCTGCGCCACGTATACCTGACCCAGCGCCTCTCCCAGCGCCTGATCCGTAGCTTCGACGCATCGCTTCCAGCGTGGGCGCTGCTCAGGTTGGCCGGCAAGTATATGGCGGTTGAAATTGAACTCTTCATCGTCCAGCGCTTTCGGAAGCACCGTGCCATCGGTTGAGTTCACGAGTTGCCAGCGTAGATACGTCTTGATGGTGTCGAGGTCAGTAGAGGCGAGCAACGAATTCAAGCCTTTGAAGAAATCCGGAACCGTTACATTCAAATCCGTGATCGGCGGCGTTTTGATGTCGCTGAGGAAATGATTCCAGGAGAACTCCGGCGTGATCGCTTCCAACTCCTTGACCGGCGTCATGTGATAGATGTTTTTGGGATCGCGCCGGGAAGTGATATCGAGGGAAACCTTGGCCAGCGCGGTTTCCAGGTCCATGATTTTCTTAGCGTCGGATGCGGCCTGAGCCTCCGGCTCGCCCATCAGTTTGAGCATGTTGGTGATGTGCTGCACATACTCGGCTCGCGTCTTCTCCGCGACTTCGCCCTTGCGGAAATAGTAATCGCGCTCAGGAAGGCCCAGCCCGCCCTGATCAGCGGCTGCTATCTGCTTCGTCGCGTCCTTGAAATCCTGTTGTTCGCCGAATCCAAAAAATGCATTTACGTTGATCATCTGGAAGTGCGCCAGCAGCGCGGGAAGCTCGGCTTTGCTCTTGAGCGCGGCAATGCGGTCGAGGTCGGGTTGCAGCGGCCCCAGACCTTTTTTATCGATCGCCTCGATATCCATGCAGGACGCGTAATAATCGCCAATTTTCTGCTCGTTTGGCGTGCGGCTCGACCCGCCGGCTGCGGCCTTTTCAAGTATGGTGTGCAGAATGTTTTGGGTGTACTCGCTGATCATCGCCCCTATGCCGAACCCCGACCGATCGCTGGGAATGGGATAGAGTTTCGAAAAATTGCCGCAGGCGTACTGAAAGAAATCGACGCAGGGGTCGGCGGAAGTATCGATGAGCTCTTGATCGAGCCCCGGAAGCAGCTTGTAAGTTTTCTCCGCCGTGGCTGAGGATTGAGTTTGCGCTGACAGCAGAGATGTTGCCAGAAGCAAGATCGGGATTAGACAAACGACTCGTTTCTCCAAAACGTCCCCTCCTTGTTACACAGGCGCTCCGTTCGCCTCCGCCGCCGCCGAGTACACCAACTCCACTACCGTGCAATCGTCATTGAGCGGATTCCCCGCACAAAACTCCGACACCGCGGAAAAAATACCTTCCAGTGTCGGGCTCTTCGCCGCTGCCTTTTCCAGCCGCGAATCCTCGAAGAAATCGCCCGCCGGATTCTCGGCTTCGGTCACACCATCCGTCACCAAGATAAATCTGTCGCCGGAACTCATTTGGCAACTGGCGCTTTCAAACGTGGCATCGGCGAGCAAACCTACAGGCACGTTGCCGTGTGGCGGGCGGAGCACCTCCCCTTTGCAGACCAGCAACGGCTGCACGTGGCCGCAATTCACATACTCCAGTTCGCCGTCACGGCGAAGCCTCGCCAATAGCACCGTTGCGTATTTCTCTCCCACCAGCTTCTCGGTAAAGAACCGGTTCACCGCCGTGACTACTTCGAGCAGCGGCATCCCCGCACTCAGATGCGAGTAAATCATCCCTTGCAGCGTCGAAGCCAGCAGTGCCGCCGAAACCCCCTTGCCGCTTACATCCGCCAGCACAACGGCTAGGCCTTCCTTGGTATTCACTGCGTCAAAGAAATCTCCGCCGATTTCTTTACACGAAAGATTTTTTCCCCGCAGCCTGGCAAAGGGTACCTCAGGAATTTTCACTTGCATCAACCGCTGCTGAATGCTGGCCGCAATGGAGAGCTCTTGTTGATATCTTCGCGACTCCTCCTCGGCTTGCACCAGCCGCGCGTTCTCGATCAGCGAGGCAGCTTCTGTGGCGATCACGTGAAGAAGCTCATGCCCAAGGCCGGTAAACTCCCGCGAAGCGAAGCGAGAGTCCACATACAAGACTCCCAGCACCTCGGTCGGCGCGCCCGGCGATGGAGTCTGCTCCCGTGTCGCCTGCACCGATCGCTTGACAAGAGGTATGCACACCACCGTCCGCAAATCATAAGCCACGATACTCTGCCGCGCCGCCGCATCCATTGAACTGCCGGTATCGGTTAGCAGGAACTCCTGGTTCGACCGCAGCGATTCATCCAGCGCCGAGTGCGAAATCGTCTTGTCATCGAGCAGCGACTCGCCTTTGTTATTGCGCCCGGCCGCCAACCGCAGTCCGCCCTCATCATCTTTCAAAAAAACGTAACCGCGCTCGGCCCGCGTCAGCCGCAGCGTCACGTCCAGCATGGTCATCAAAATTTCATCCAGCACCCCCGCGGTATTCAGCTTGCGCGCCGCTTCAAGAAATAGCGTCAGCTTCTCCAGGTCGGTCGCTTCCTGAGAAATCTGAATCCCGGAAATCTGGCTCAAGAACTCGCGCGCCGTGTTCGACGTTCCGTGCGCCGGATTGAAAATTGCGTAGCTCGAGTCGCGCGCGCCGAATTCCAGCCGATCGTTCCGTTCCAGTTTCTGTCGCTGAACGCGCTCACCATTGATGAAAGTTCCGTGCTTGCTGCCCTGGTCGACGAGATAAAAGCCGTCTTCCTCCAGCACAATCAGCGCGTGATCGCGCGACACGCGCGGATCGGCAATCACCAGATCCTTATCCACCTTTCGGCCTACGCTGAACGGGGTGCGGTTGAGCACAATATTCCTCTGCTCATTTCCCTGCACCATCACCAGCATCGGGAACACGCCCGAGCCGGAGCTCTTTGGAGTTTTCATTAAATTCAAAGTCATAGAAAGCGGCGATTAAGTTTAAGCGACGTCATTGGTTCGCGCCAATCGGGATCCTCGACCTGAATCGAATTATGATGACAGGAAAGGGGCGTTGGCGGAAGGCCGTTGCCGCCGAAAGGGATCTGAGACTCCTCTCAGACGGCAAGCGACCATCCCTCAAAGAGCCACAACAATCCCATGTTGACAATGAAAAGGCCGACACAAAAGGAAACAAACCCCCAGCGGTCGCTCGACGCGCGCCTGAGCTTCGCTGAACCGACGAACGCGGGAAAGACAATCAGCATATAGCGAATCATACTTTGCAAGGGCGGCACCGTCTGCTTGCATAGGACTAAGGCAATCACCGCTGCCGCATAAAGAAGATGTTCAATCCGCGCGCGGCTCAGCGATACGAGAACACACACCAGCACCAGACAAAGCAAATTCAAGATCAGAATTGGATTCGGCGCATGAAAAAGTGCCGATACCGACGCATGGATCGTGCTCCAGGGCGCAGCAGACGTGGTCCGCCAAAAGTCGCGATATGCATCTGTGAGGGTGTCACCGCCGGCACGTTGAACGTATTGCGTACACGCAATGGAAACAACCACAACAAGCAACGACGGCAGGATCATGATCCGTTTGCGTCGCGCGGCGATAATCATGAGCGGCACCACAACCACCACGCCGACGGCCTTGGTCGATGCCGCCGCCACCCCGAGCACAATAGCCGCGGCCCAACGATTCGTCTGCGCCATCCATAGCGACCAGACAATCAGCGCCAGAAGCAGCGACTCCGAATAGCCTGCGAAGAAAACAAAGCTCCCCGGCCAGACTGCGCAGAACACCACGCTTTCAAACGCAACCTGCTCCGTGAAATCCAGCCGTAATAATTCCTGCAGTCCCCAAAACAAAAAGAAAGCCGCAATCGCGGATACTGTCAATGCCGCAACGATCGCAGGCATCGCCCAACTCAATGCCCGAATCAACGCCGGGTAAAGAGGAAAGAAAACCACAGCATCCGGCCGATCGTATCCGTGAGCAGCGAGGTGAAGATACCAAAGCGTGTCAAATCTCTCCCACACCCCCAGAAACAAATACCGTAATCCGTGATTCGCAGAAGGCAAGCCCTCAGTGAGCGCATTCGACCGCATCAGTTGCTGGTTGACGGGCTGGAGCAGCGCCATCACCGCAGCACAAAGCGAATAAGCAACCCTCAGAATCACAGTCAGCAGCGCGGCAAGTTTCCACGCAGCCTTATCGCTATTTTTGCTCCCGCCATTCATACGCGAGCCAAGCCCTTTGAAGCCGAAATCGGGCCGGTGCTCGATCGCTTTGTCCTCGCATACGCGAAGATGAGCCCAAAAATCCAGAGTGGAAAAGCAAAAGTGCCGAAGAATGGCCAAGTCCAGCCTTGCAGAGCCCGCTCCGGCGAAACCAGGAAAGTACACAGCCAGCAAGCCAACGCTGGCAAACCATTGCCACAACACAATCACCACTAAAATCGCAAACGCCACACGCTGCCAGCCCGCCTGCGCAACAAACGCTCGCCTCTCCTTCAGCAAAACAAGAATTGCCGGCAGCAGCAGGATTTGGTTATACGGCGCATACATCGGCACGACGAGCACGCTCAGCGCCAGCACCAAAGCCAGCGAAAATCCAAATTCAAGATCCGACGCCCCCACTCTCCTCCACTTCCACAACACCATCCCGCACGCAACCACAGCCGCCACCGACAGCAATTGCGAACCCCGATGCACCGCATAATTTCCAGCATCAAAACCGAACACCATGCTCAGCATAACCTCGATCACCGACTGGTTCTGCGTGTACTGGTGGTATCGCCCCACCGCCTCGGCAAACAACTTCCACCAGCCGGGAAGCACCATCTCCGCTCCCGCCAGCAGCAACGCCATCGCGCCCGCGAAGGCAACCGCAAACCTGCGCCGCTTTCGCCAGTCGCTCAAAGCCCACACCAGCAGCGCCACAACCAAAACCCACGCCAACTGTGGCTTGATCGTGGCCAGAGCCAGCAGCACTCCTCCAACGGAAAAATATCCTTCCGAAATGCACGCCACTGAGAGAGCCATCAGCGCTGCCACCAATAGGCTCAATTGCTGAAGCTTGATTCCCTGCATCACCGGAATGCTTCCAACCGTGAGAGCAACGGCCGCAGCAGCCGCGATCAAAGGCAATCGCCATCGCAAAACGCGCAGCCAAAGCAAGACGCTTCCTGCAGTGGCTAGCAAGAGAAACCAATAAAAAAACAACTGCACATAGTGAAACGAAAACCAAATCAGAGGCGCCAGCAGAAACACCACGTATACGGGATAGGCAAAACCCTGCCGGTCCTTCGGATCGTTCGGCCGAGCCGGGTCAATCGCCCGCCCGTAGTACCCCTCCTGAATTTCTACCGAAACGTCATCGCTGTAAGGATTGCGGTGATGCAACAACAACTCCCGCGCCCCCAGCCATCGCGGATACAAATCCGATAAATTCCCACGTGGACGGCCATGCTCCGCCGCGTCCTTCACCTGATGAGCAATCAAGATCCGGTCGGCATAGAGCCAAACGCTTACTCCGGACAAAATTGCGATCAGAAGGAAAAGAATGCCCCTCGCACTGAACCCTGCCATTCCCCCGAACTTCTCACGCCGAGGCGCTGACATTTCCCCTGCCTTCCGACAACTCCTTCCCGATCTTCCAAGCCCACCAAATCATCGGAATTGAGATCAGGTTGACCATTCCCACTCTCAGCCAGAGAATCATCCACAACGGAGCCACCAAAAGCGGCAAGGCTGGATAAAGCAAATCGAAGGTAGCCAGGCGCGCCCCGCGATTGCGGAGACTGTAACTGATTAGCAGAACCAAAGGAAGAATAAGCAGAGACAAATCATGAATATTCGTCTGCCAAGCCACAAGCCCTGCGACCACGACCGCGAGCGAGAATTGAAGGTCAAAAACATCGACCGACAAAGAACCGCCCGCGCCACCTTTTAATGCCGCAACGCCGAATAGCAAGCACGATCCCGCCAACACCAGCACCGTCCCAAGAGGTCGAGGGACACTTGCCCAACCCAACCCCAATCCATGCAAGTTAGGCAGCAGGCTCAACGGCACACCGCCCAACTTCTGCGTTTCGACAACTTGCAATGCGAATCGCGGATAGTCCACCAACGACCCCATCCCTGAAATTGCGACAGACAACAACACAAGGACAAAGAGGACCGGCAAAAATCCAAGCACCACACGCCTTCGCCGCCAAAGAAAAAAAAGTGCCACCATTGGAAGGGTAAATTGAAATTTCAGCGCTCCCAACCCCAACCAGCAACCGGCAAGCACATCCGCTTCTTTCTTCATCGCCCGCAACGCGAGCGTGCAAAACAAAAGCAGCAAAATCGAATCCTGCCCCTGCAACAGACACATAACGACAGGAAAAAAGGCAAAAGCACACACCATAAACTTCCACATTGCAAGCCCGCGAAACTCTGCCACGCAGGAACGCAATATGACCGCAACGCCGAACAGCATCCCCACTGAGATCGCATCCCACACTAGATACGCAGCGCGGTAGCTCAGCCAGCTCAACGGCCAGAAAATCAAAGCTTCGAATGGAGGATGAATGAATGGTAAAGGTCCGCGCCTGAAAGGAACGCGACTGGTGAATCCTTGTTGAATCTCGTATTGGAGCTGCCGATCATAAAGCCGATGTCCGAGTCCTTCGCGCAAAATCGTGCCGGCTGTGTAGAAAACCGAAAAATCGGTAAGGCCATGCTTCGTCCCTCCCCAATAGTCCCGAACGAACAAAAGATTTAACCACAGCATGGCCACGACGAAAAACGCCACAAGGCGCAATCTCTGCCGTAAATGGGGGACTGACGCGAATTCAGTTTTCCTAAACGCCACGGCGGATCAAAAATTGTACCGTGTATCGATGGGCCTAGCTATTATGGAACGCGATGACACGGTTCAATCGTGCAGTCAGCGTATTTCAAGCCATCCTCTTCATCGGCATCTTTACAATGGCCGCCCGCAATGTCGACGATCCCGACCTTTGGTGGCATCTCAAAACCGGAGAATACATCGCCGCGCACAAGAGCGTCCCTCACACGGATCCTTTTTCGTATACACGTTCCGGTCAACCTTGGGTGGCACAGGAATGGCTGACTGAACTCGGGCTTTATGACCTTCAGCGCGCCGCGGGATTTGCCGGATTGATCCTTGCTTCTGCCGCAATCCTCACCACTGCGTTCCTTCTACTCTACTTACGCTGCAATGCCGCTCCTTATGTGGCCGGCACCGTCACTTTGTGGGGAGCATTGGCAACGAGGCCAGTCTGGGGCGTTCGTCCACAAGTACTCTCTCTGCTCTTGACCAGCCTCTGGCTTTTGATTCTGGAGCGCGCAGAGAAAAATCCCACGCTTCTCTGGTGGACCGTTCCCCTCATGCTCCTCTGGGTGAATCTGCACGCTGGCTTCGCGGTAGGGCTGGTGGTGTTCGCCATCTTCCTCCTCGGATCACTCCTAGAACGCGCTCTCGGCCGCCAGGAATCGAATCGTTTCTGTTGGCAATCTGCATTAGTGTTCGCGATCGACGTTCTACTCGTCCCCCTGAATCCGAACGGCCTGCACATGTACTCCTATCCGATCGAAACCCTTCGCTCCGTCGCAATGCAGAATTACATCGCCGAATGGGCCTCGCCGAACTTTCATCATTCTGAGTACTGGCCTTTCCTGCTGCTTGTGCTGGCAACAATCATCGCTCTCGCTTGCTGCACAAGGTGCCTCCGCCTCCGGGATCTTCTTCTACTTCTCGTCACCCTGTTCGCGAGTCTCGTGTCCATTCGTATGATCCCGCTCTTCGTTCTAATTGCAGTACCGATTGTCGCGCAACGTCTAGGCCCATGGCCACGCCCCAGTCCGCGATCGAACGTACCGATACGCCCGTTAGCCAATGCCACAATCATCCTAGCTGTCGTCGTTGTGGCTGCCTATCATGCGGGTCACATCATCGAAACCCAATATTCCGTCGAAACTCAGAAATTCCCCTCCGGCGCCGTTGCCTTTCTCCAGACGAATCCGCTCGACGGCCCGATCTTTAACCATTACGATTGGGGTGGCTATTTGATTTGGAAATTGTATCCCACGGTACGGGTCTTCATCGACGGACGCGCCGACCTTCACGGCGAAGAGCTGTTCAAAGATTTTGCCGACGCTTATCAGCTTCGGGACGCGTGGAGCAACATTCTTGACCGCCGAAATATACGAACAGTGCTTGTCCCGCCAACCTCCGCTCTCGCCACTGGCCTGCGGGCGAATTCCGGCTGGAAAGTCTCCTACGAAGACGCTCAGGCCACTATCTTCACGGCGCTGCGCAGCCCTCGACCTTCCCCTCGATAGACAGAAGTTACCCCGGTATGCAATTAATTACACGTTTTGCATCTTTCGCGGGTATTATGGTTTATATTTCTGGACATTCCTCCGTACGCAGAAGAGATCCCAGTCAGGCTTGTGCTGCGGAGGCTGAATGCGGACTTCCCGGTTCCAATTGGCCGGGCAAGAAACTCGGGGTTTCCTTGGAGGTCATGTTATGCAACATCTGTACAGACTATGGCGTGAGGATGAGGGCCAGGACATTGCGGAATACGCCGTGATGCTCGCCGTCATTCTGGTCATCGTGGTCGGCACCATTCGGCTGATTGGCTCGAACGCCAACAACGTTTTCTCGAATGTAGCCAGTTCTCTTCAGTAGGAATTTTAGTCCAGCACGAGTTTGCGTAGGGTAGCCTGGCGATTCTCGCGATTCGCGAGAAGAGGTCTATTGGCTTGTTTTAATGGAGCGCTATGAATCGTGCGCGATTGTTGATGATCGGGGTGGTCGCGCTGGCTTTGGGCGGCGCAGTCAGCCTGGTTGTCTACAAAAACCTGCAAGGCAGAGGCCCGGTGAGCAACGAACCCGGAGCGGATGTCGTGGTCGCTGCCGATGACATTGCCGTGGGAGCACGAATCGAGGAGCACGATGTTCGGATCGTCCGATATCCCGCCTCTTCTCTTCCCGCCGGCACTTATAGCGTACGATCCAAAGTGCTCGGCCGCGGTGTGATTCTTCCCATTTCTAAAGGCGAATTCATCCTGCCCAGCAAGCTGGCTCCAGAAAACGCCGGTGCCGGCCTGCCGGCTCTGATTCCGCCCGGCATGCGCGCCGTCTCTGTCCGCGTGAATGAGGTCGTTTCTGTCGCGGGCTTTGTTGGTCCCGGAACGCGCGTCGATGTACTGCTTACCGGCACACCGAACGGTGGCACCGAAGGCCAGACCACTACTGTGTTGCAGAATGTCGCTGTGATTGCCGCGGGGAAACAGCTGGAGCGCAACGCCGCCGGCGAATCCATGAATGTGCCTGTCATCACCCTTCTGGTATCCCCAGATGACGCCGAACGTCTCACCCTTGCGAGTAGCGAAGGCCACATTCAACTCTCCCTCCGCAACCCCCTCGATACGCAGGAGGAAGACGTGGCCGCCGCGAATGCAAGGGGTTTGTACAAAGGCGGAACCCCACCACCCCCGGTTCCGGCGCCTGTTCATACGCGTCCGGCGAAATTTAAAGCTCCTCCACCGGCTCCCCCTCCATCGGTGCTGAGCGTTGAGGTCTATCAAGGTGAGAAAAAGGCAGAGGTCAAGTGTTCGGAGGACGGTTGTCAGGACTCCAAGTAGCTCTCGATTAGTTTGCATTACATGCCCCACGGGCCGCATTGCAGGTTTCCTCACTCGGAGAGGAATCAGACGATGAAGTTGCGTTTTACGCGTTTAATCCCGCTCGTATTCTTTCTTCTACTTCCGGCGTTTCTTCTTGCCGAATTACTCCAGCAGCAAGGCGAATCTCCAGCACCTGCCGGGGGCGCTCCCGCAGTAGAATCGACCACGCCCGCCGCGCAGGGCACTCTTCCCGCCCAAACGCAGAGCTCTGCACCGCTGCGCGTCATGGTGGACAAGTCTCTGCTGATCAACACCACAGAACGCATCAAACGCGTTTCCGTGACCGATCCCGCAGTAGCTTCCGTGCAGGTGGTCACGCCCACCGAGATATTGGTTCACGGCCGCTCTCCCGGAGAGGTTTCGCTTCTCATCTGGGACGAACTCGAACGCTCGCGCAGCTTCGATCTCCGGGTTGATGTCGACGTCAGCGCCTGCGCCGAAGAAGAGCATCGCGTTTTCCCCGACGAACAGATTACCGTCACAGCGTCGCGTTCGGCCATCGTTCTCTCCGGCCACGTTACCACCGAAGACGTTGCCAAGCGCGCTGGAGAACTCGCAGCCGCTTATTCCAAGAACGTTGTCAACGTCCTTACCTTCGGACCAGTGGGCGCGCAAGAGGTCCTGTTGGAAGTAAAGTTTGCAGAAGTCGACCGCTCTGCCCTCACGCAGCTTGGCTCCAATTTCTTCTCAACCGGAGCGGGCAACACGATAGGAACCGGAACCACGGGTCAATTCGGCGGCTTCAGCTCAGGCAATATCAGCCAGACAACCGGACAGAATCCTCCTTTTTCCACCACCCAAACCATCAGCAATGTTCTCAACCTGTTCTTATTCCGTCCGGATATTCACTTCGGCGCAGTCATCGAGGCCCTGCAGACCAAGAATCTTCTGCAGATTCTGTCTGAACCTAACCTGATCGCCGTCAATGGCAAGAAAGCCAGTTTCCTTGCCGGTGGCCAATTTCCCTTCCCCATCGTGCAGCCGGGCGCGGGTTTCACGGCCGTGACGATTTCCTTTAAAGAGTTCGGCGTTCGCCTCGAATTCACTCCGGTAATCATGCCCAACGGCAACATTCATCTCACGGTCGCGCCGGAGGTCAGCACGCTAGATTTCGCCGATGCTCTCACCATCTCCGGCTTCACCGTCCCGGCTTTAAGTACCCGCAAAGCCGAAACGGAATTCGAACTGCGCGACGGCCAAAGTTTCATCATTGCCGGCCTCATTGATAACCGCGTAACCGATGTCTGGAACAAAATTCCCGGCTTGGGCGACATTCCGATCCTTGGCACTTTTTTCAAGAGCAAGAGTATCTCGAAGTCAAACTCCGAGTTGATGGTGCTTTGTACGGTTCACCGCATCTCCCCCAATGCGGAAACGCCGGCAGGTCCCAAGAATCCGCAACCGTTCATGGATAGGGACAAGTTCGACGGCAGCAAGGGATCCAAGCCATCCGGCAAGTAATTCGCGAGATTCCACGGTAGAATGCTGATCACGGTTGAGTGTGAGTTATGGCCGAGCTTTCCGTAGTCGTAGTCGCCACCGACAATGAGCAGCGCACCGTACTCCAGGTACTGGTCGATGGCACCAGCGTGGCTCGCACCGTTCACACCTGCGCCAGCTTTCCCGTCGCCGCCTCCGACCCGGTTATGCGCCGCGTGCAGGCGGCAACTCCCGAAGTCTTGCTCGTCGATATTCCCTCGGACAACCCCCTCCCGGCAATGCGCGCCATCGAACTCCTCCATCAGGAACTCCCCGAATCCGCCGTGTTCGCCATCGGTAGCCTCAACCAGCCGCAGACGATCGTCAGCGCCATGCGCTCCGGCGCTCGGGAATTTATCGAACGCCCGACTACCACCACCGATCTGCTCGAAGCTTTCGTTCGCCTCACCACCGCACAGCGCCGCGTTCACAAGGAAGGCCCTCGCGGCAAAATATTCACCGTCGTCAATGCCAAAGGCGGCAGCGGGGCTACAACAGTTGCGGTCAATCTTGCCCTGGCGCTGCAGTCCGCTCACGGGCAAACCGCGCTCATCGATCTTGCGTCCCTCGGCCACGCTGCGCTGCACCTCAATTTGAAGCCGATGTTCAATATTTCCGACGCCACGCGCAATCTGCACCGTATGGATAGTTCCCTGCTGGAGAGCTTCATGACGCGTCACGGCGGTGGTCTGCAGCTTCTGGCCGGAGCGAATATTCCCGCTGCGATCGAACCCTCCACGGCCGAATTCGTTCGTTTGTTCGACATGCTGGTTTCGCAATACCGGTACGTTGTTGTGGACAACTCGTCGCGCCTCGATGCCACCAGCCGCCTGGTGGCGAACCTCTCGGAGTGCGTCTTGCTCATCGCTCATGCTGATGTCGCTTCGCTATGGAGCGCCGCCCGCGTGCAACAGTATTTCGGCGAAACTGGAAATCGCGAGCGCCTTCGTCTGGTGCTCAATCGCTTTCGCAAAGTGCCCGGTTTTACCGAGACCGACGCCGAAAACGCCGCCGGAGTGAAATTGCTCTGGCGTGTCCCCAATCAATATTTCGCCGTGTCTTCCGCCATCGATCGCGGGGCTCCGGTCATGGAACAAGGCCACAGCGAGATCGCCCGCTGCTTCGCCGGACTGGCAAACGAACTCACTCGCAACGACGCAGACGTAAAACGCGCCGCATGGTCGCTGTTTAAGACCGTCTAATCGGGATTTCCCGGATTCAAGTCGGGGTCTTTGCCGGCCATCCCAGTGGCCATTTCGCCTTGACACTCCATCCCAACCGCTACAAAATGCATCCTATGAAGGCACGTCTTTGGGGACCCCCACTTTGAAGGACGTGCAGAAAGAGGGGGTACGTGGAACGCCTGAAAGGTACGGTCAAGTGGTTCAATAACGCCAAGGGGTACGGGTTCATCGGACGCGCGGATGGCGCGGATGTTTTTGTGCATTACAGCGCGATCGCCAGCGAGGGTTACAAAAGCCTTCAGGAAGGTGATCCCGTGGAGTTCGAAATCACGGAAGGTCAGAAAGGACCGCAAGCGGCAAACGTTACCAAGAGCGCTTGATTTTGGAAGCCACTCACCCACCGTTGCCTTTGGAGGAGCGCGGCAATCGAAGTGTCGTTGATCGCCAGCAATTACTTCCCGGCTGTCTGCTAGCATAACCTGCCATTCTTGTTTAATCTTTAGCCGTGGACAACAAATCCATCGCCACGGTTCTGTACGAAACTGCCGACCTGCTGGAAATTGACGGCCAGGATTCGTTTCGTATCCGCTCCTATCGCAATGCGGCGCAGGCGATTGAAAATAACCCCCAACAGATTCGAGATATCATCGGCGAACCGAAAAAGGTGTTGGCCATTGCCGGCATCGGCAAGGGCATGCTGCAGAACCTGCAAGAGATGTTGAAGGAAGGCAGAATGGCCGTGCAGGCGGAACTGCTGAAGAAATACCACCCCTCCATGCTTCAGTTGCTGAAGATTCAGGGCCTCGGTCCCAAAACGATTGCTCTAATCTGGAGTGCCTATAAGGTTTGCGACGTCGATGGCGTGGAGAAGTTGGCGCGTGAAGGCAAGATTCGCAAACTCCCACGCATGGGTGAAAAGCATGAGCAAAAACTGCTGAAGGCGATTGAGGATTATCGCCGCATCTCGGGACGTTTTTTGATCGACGCTGCTGAAATGGAGGCGAAGAAGCTCACGGATTATCTGGCGAAGTTTGCCGGGTTCGAAAAAATCACTCCCGCCGGTTCGCTGCGCCGCGGACGCGAAACGGTGGGCGATCTCGATATTCTCGTAACTGGTCCGGGCTGTTGCAGCGAGGAAGAGCGAGCCGAAGCCGTTCATTACGTCGCGCAGTATCCCCCGCTGATGAGCATCATCGCGCAAGGCGATAACAAGATCAGCTTTCGGCTGCGGAACGATATGCAGGTGGACGTTCGTCTGCTTCCCCCCGATTCGTTCGGCGCTGCCATGCAGTACTTCACAGGATCGAAGGCTCATAACGTGGCGCTCCGACAGCGGGCATTGAAGATGGGCTACACGCTGAATGAATACAGCCTGGCTGATCTCAAGACGGAGCGGCCAGTCGCTGGCAAGACTGAAGAAGATATCTACTCCAAACTTAAGCTGGATTATGTTCCCCCTGAGCTGCGCGAGAACCTGGGAGAAATTGACGCCGCCGAAAAGCACAGCTTGCCCAAGCTGATCACTTTGCAGGATTTGCAGGGCGATGTACACATGCACACGGTCGAAACCGACGGGAAGAACACGATCGAAGAAATGGCCGAGGCTGCCAAGGAACGCGGCTATAAATATATGGCTATCACCGACCATTCCAAAAATCTTGCCTTCGCCAATGGTCTCGACGACGCGCGAGCCGTCGCCCACATCAAGCGCATTCGCGAGGCGAACGACATAATTGAGGGCATCATAATCTTCGCTGGAATCGAAGTCGATATCCTCGCCGACGGCGATCTGGATCTTTCCGACGATGTTCTTGTGCAGATGGATCTCGTGATCGCCAGCGTTCACTCCGTATTTAATCAGGAAGCCGCCAAGATGACGGAGCGCCTGTTGAAAACCATCGAAAATCCGAACGTCTCATTAATCGGCCATCCCACGGGACGCATTCAGCTTCGGCGCGATGCCTACCAGTTCGACATGGACGCGGTGCTCACGGCCGCAGCAAAACATAAAGTCGCCATGGAGCTGAATTCGTACCCCGACCGCCTCGATCTCAACGACATCCACTTGCGTCAGGCGAAGCAGCGCGGCGTAAAAATTGTGATTAACACTGATTCCCACCACACCTCGCATCTGGAGAAGATCCGCTACGGAATCCTGCAGGCGCGGCGGGCGTGGCTGACGAAGGAAGACGTCCTGAATACGCTGCCCGCCAAGGCATTCGCCCGGGCGATGAAACATGAATGGTACTGAAGCCGCCCAGCGAACTTCGGCTCCGTTTTTCCGCGATGCTGAAGTCTCCTGTAGAATTCAATCGAATGCAGGAAATCTATGGCTGACGAAATCCCCGGCCCTCCCCAATCGCAGGTTCCGCAAGCAGCGTCGCCTGCTGTCAAAGGGCCGACGATCAACATCGGCGAGGAATTTGGGACCGCGAAACGCAATTTGCCCCCGGTTCGGATCCTGTTGGCCGCAGTTGGCGGAGTGATTGTCCTTACCGGCATCATTGCATTTGTGCAGCGGGCGAAACCGCAGGCCACGGGAACTCTCGTCCACGTGTCGGCTGTTCAGATTCCCGCGCAGAACGCAGTTCTTGTCGCGCTCACTTTCTCTCTGCGCAATCCGGGCCCAAAGCCTCTCTGGGTACACGACATCAAGGGGAAACTGGTGAGTTCGAGCGGCGAATACACGTCAGACGCCGTTTCGGCGATCGATTTCGACCGCTATTACACCGCGTTTCCGGAGCTGAAGGTCGGCGTGCAGCCCGCACTTTCTCCCGAGGATAAGCTCCAGCCCGGCGAGCAAGTCATCCGCACCGTGATCGTCAGTTTTCCTGTGATGATCGATGCATTCAACCAACGGAAGTCGGTCAGCGTAATCGTTCAGCCTTACGACCAACCATTGCCGGTAGTGTTGACGAACTGATCTCGAAAAAACTCCATGCGATCTTACAGAATGAACGATTCTCTGCAACGTTGGTCTCAGGGCATAGTTTTTCTTCTGCTTGTCGTTTTCTGTTCCGCTCATGTGTGCGCTATTCCTCCGCCCGGGAGCCACGATTACTTCGTCTATGTTGGCACTTATACCGAGGACGGCAGCACGAGCAAGGGGATTTACGTTTATCGCTTCGACGAAACGACTCAAACGCTGACATCGGTCGGCTTGGCTGCCGGCACCATCAACCCATCGTTTCTTGCCATTGATCCAAGCCATCGCTTCCTCTACGCAGTCAATGAAGTGGGCAATTATCAGGGTAAAAAAAGTGGAGCGGTGAGTGCGTTCGCGATTGATCCATCCACTGGCAAGCTCAAGCTATTGGATCAAGTTGCATCGGGCGGGGCCGATCCCTGCTATGTGAGCGTTGATGCCACGGGAAAGTATGTGTTGGTTGCGAACTATACGGGAGGCAGCATCGCTGTGTTTCCCATCCTGGAGGATGGCCGGTTGGGAGAAGCCTCGGCATTTATACAGCATACCGGTCATGGCACAAATCCCCTGCGTCAGGAAGGGCCGCACGCGCACTCGATTGACTTATCACCGGACAACCAGTTCGCGGTCGTAGACGACCTGGGCCTCGATGAAACGCTCGTCTACAAATTTGATCAGGCGAAAGGTTCGCTGACCCTGGAGCAAGACGCGGGTTTCAGGGCCGACGCTGGTGCCGGGCCGCGGCATTTCACCTTCGCCCCGGATGGACGCTTCGCTTACGTTTTGAACGAAATGGGATCCACCGTTTCCGTTCTCTCGTATAGCACTTCTGACGGCGTTCTGAAGCGGCTGCAATCGATTTCGACTCTTCCCAAGGACTTCAAGGGGCACAATGACGCCGCCGAGATTCAAGTGCACCCTTCCGGCAAGTTTCTTTACGCTTCAAATCGCGGCCACGACAGCATTGCAGTGTTCGCGGTAGATGCCAGCAAGGGAATGTTGTCTCTGGTGGAATATGTTTCGACTAAAGGACGTTCTCCGCGCAATTTCACGATCGACCCAACCGGATCGCTACTTCTTGCGGCGAATCAGAAGTCCGACAACATAGTCGTGTTCCGCATCAATCCTCAAACCGGACGGCTCACGCCTACCGGCGCAGTTCTGGAGATCCCGCAGCCGGTTTGCATCCGGTTCGTGGCAATAAAATAAGTCACTTGCCGACCGCAGGACGCAGACGTACTCGCGATTGCCTCAGTTCTTTCACGTCCAGTTTTCCCGTGTGAGTTACATCCAGACGGTCGAATTCGGCCTCCATGAACTTCATCCATTCTTCTCTAGAAACCTTCCCCGTCTTATCCGTATCCATCAGCAGTAATAGCTCCTTAGCAGTTTCAGTTGCCGCCTGTTGCCGCTCTGCCGCCTTACCGGCCGACCGCGAGGCGGTACCGGTCGCTTTCTCGCTTTGAGCCGCACTAGCCGACCCCGCCATGACCATCCCCAAAAACACGATGCCAACGAGAAGCCTCGAATGCCCCATCATGTTTCACCCCTTATTAGACCAAACCTCGCGAGCGTTGCAGCGAACCTAGAACTTCACCAGAATGTCGATGTCCACAAATTGTTCATCCCTGCGCAGATCGGGAAACCAGACGTTGCTGCCCTGCGAAGCGCAAGCGGTTTGCGCTGCGCTTAGCGTCTCCTGCATCGAGGAGTTTCCATCATTGCAGGCGAAGAACTGGGGATATCCGTTGTTGGTGTAAGGCACGCCACCGGAACCTGGGGGCGTCACCCCGCCTGCACCGGACCAGTAGGGCACGCTGGCGTGGCGATAGTCATATTCCCAGCGGAAAGTCAGCCACTGGCGCGGCATGTAATCGAAAGTGAAAGAACTGTCCCACGCTTTAAACGGGTCCGAAGGATTCCCGGTGAAGTACGGAGCGTTGATCGCCGCCGAGGGCGCAGTTTCTCCGTTGATAGGGGGGAGTAGGACGAGATAACGCCCGGGATTGTTAATGGCTCCTCCGCCCACTGTAAAGGCGTACTTATCTTTCTTAAACCATGTGCGGTTGTAGAGCATGAATCCGGCAAAGCTCTGCTTGGGGTTGATTCCGGCCTTGAAATAGTCGCCTCCCACCGAGTTTGGATCCTTTGTATCGCCGTGACAACCCACGCCCTGAAGATACGTGCCGCTGGAGGTCGTAGTGCTGGGGCCGAATTCGCATCCCAGATCGCCGGTAAACGAGAAAGCCATTTTGTCGAGCGTTCGCTCGGGATGGTCGTAATACTTGATCTCGATGCTGTCATCGGTGTGAATGCGCCCGCGGTTCGGGATGTACAGATCATCGTGACCTAAGCCGTAATTGTTCGAGATGACATTCATCCAGGGATATGGAGTCCACTTGATCTGCCCGCCAAAGCCCTTCCTCGAATTGGCAGATCCATAGGATTGCCAGCCATTGATAAACCAGGGCTCGATCTTCAAATGGGGGTTGGGGAAGATCTGCACCCGCAAGCCCTCGAAGAACCAGGGCGTGTTTGAGGAAACATACGACGGCTGATAAGCCCAGTTGTCGAAGTTGTAATAACTGAACAGGCCTATGTAAGACAAGAAGATTCCCGCATCAATGTTGATTCCGTTCAAAGCATTAATGTGATATCCGCCATAGGCCTCCGCCAGGTACCGATAGGCTGTGTCAAGGTCCCATTGGCCCTTGGCGGGGCTGGGATCATTTCGTGGAGTCGTCGCCGAATACATTCCGAACTGCGTCATAAGCCGGGCACGAACGTTGTCGTAGTGAAAGTCGCCGCCCACCCCCAGCTGCTCCAGCTGGATTTCGTTGCTGCGGAATATTTCACTCGAGCCGCCAATCGTGTTGTCGACGGGCTTATTGAAGTCGTAAGTGTATGTGGTGTCGGCGCGAATTTCCGGCGTAAAGAATTTTGAGTCGAAAGCTGTGTCTTTGTTGCGAGGGTTGCCGTTGAGCCATGTCCAATCCCAGTCGGAAAAAGGATCGATTTTGGCTTTCTTCTCCGGCCCCGGCACCGTGGCTGCGGATTCGGCCTGCGGCTTCGCCAGTGCAACAGTTGGTGTAGCCACAACCGCCGCAGGTTGCACTGCCGTGACCGCCGGCGCCACGGCGGGAACAGGCGGCGCGGCAGTTCGTGCTTTCAGCTCCGCTTCAAGCTGCTCGATCCGCGCCTTCATCTCTGCCAGTTCTTTCTCGATAGCCGGTATTTCGGGATCTGGCGAGGCTGCCGGCGTTGGCGCGGAACCGGCAGTCGCTCCTCCATTTACGGCTGACCCATCGGCGAGCGGATCCCGCACCGCGGCAAAGGTTGATTTCACATCCGATTGGGTTGTGCTTTGGCCGGCACACTCCTCAATGGAAAACGAGAACCCGAGAAGTACGACCAGCGTCAAGGCTGAAGCTGCCAAAATACTCCGCCACCCCATTCGCATATTCATTAATCCGATCTCCTGCCGATTCAGAGTGATACTGCATCTTTAGGTATGGATGATATACACACCCGAAGCTTGACAATCCAGTGTTAAAAGCAAAACAGCGGCTTGATGTTTTCGGGATCACTCCATTACATCGGGAAGTTCATAAAGATCGCGTAAGAAAGGCGTAGGCGGTTCATAAGGATTCCGTAAAAGTAACGCGAGGGGGCGGCTCCGTCGAGGGATCCGTGCGGATTGGATTCATAATTTCATTGGCTTCGATGGACCTTTCCAATTTGCGCTTTGACATCGTTGGCCCGATTATGGAAGTTGCCTTAGCAGTGACCAGGGTAAATAGCCTTGCACGGCGGGCTGGGCGATAATAAGAAGCTACCGATCAGACCAGTAGAGGATCAATGGAACCAGAGAGCTTGAGTGTGGAAATAAACCACCGCGAGGCCGAAGAAAACGTTTCCGGCGTTCGGCCAAGGGTCTTTGATGTCCTCCCGCTTGAGGAAATTGCCAATCTGGCGGCAGAAGAGGGCCAGCCCGCCGAAACTCTGATGAATGTAGTGGCGCTGATCGCCAAGCGATTTGGCACGGACGTTTGTTCGGCATATTTACTGGAGCCGGACCGGGCGAACCTGGTGTTGGCCGCAACCGTGGGTCTGCGCCGAGAGTGTATCGGTCAGTTGAGAATGGGTATTCACGAAGGCTTGGCCGGGTTGGTCGCGGAACAGGTTCGGCCAGTAGCTGTGGAGCAGGCACAGACGCATCCGCGCTTCAAATACTTCCCCGAAGCGGGCGAAGACACTTACCGGTCCTTCCTCGGCGTGCCCTTAATCGAGCGCGGAGTTCTGCAAGGAGTTCTGGTGGTTCAGACCATCGAGCCGCGCGCCTTCCGCGACGGAGAGATACAGATGCTAAGCGAGGCGGCCGCCCAGGTAGCGCCGGTGGTGAGCGAAGCGCGGACGCTGGATCGCTTTATCGCTCCTTTACAGGAACGGCTCTGGGCGCTAGGCCGGAATCTTTGGTGGAGCTGGGATCATGACGCTGCGGGGTTGTTTCGCGAGCTCGATCCGGTGCGTTGGCGCGAGTTGAACCAAAATCCCATCTCGCTCTTGGCCGAGCTTCCTCTCGGAAAGCTGGAGAGCCGGGTTGGTGAACTTGTTTTGCACAGCCGCATCAACTATGCCTACCGCCGCCTGCAAGAATATTTGCATGCGGATCGAACCTGGGGTACGCGTCATGCGGGAGTCTTGCGCCCCGGACCCGTCGCGTATTTTTCAGCGGAGTTTGGCGTCCACGAGTCGCTTCCGGTTTATTCCGGCGGGCTCGGCGTTCTCGCGGGAGATCACATCAAGAGCGCGTCCGATTTGGGGATTCCACTGGTCGGTATTGGCCTGTTTTATGGGCAGGGATATTTCCGCCAGCGGCTCGACCGCAATGGCTGGCAGCAGGAAGAATACTCGCCGACGGATATAACCCAGTTGCCGTTGGAAGCGGCGATCGGCAAGAATGGCCGCCCGGTCGCGGTGAGCATCGAAACCCGCAAAGGCTCGATTCACGCCAAAGTGTGGCGGGCGGCGGTCGGACGCTGCGACCTGTTTCTCCTCGATTCGGACGTTCCGGAAAACACTCCCGAGGATCGCAGCCTGACCTCGCGCTTATACGGCGGCGACTCCCGCGCTCGAATCCGGCAGGAGTTGCTGTTGGGTGTGGGCGGCTTTCGCGCCCTTCGAGCCATGGGCATTACGCCAGGCGTGCTTCATTTAAATGAGGGCCACTGCGGCTTTGCTGTGCTGGAAGCCCTGCGCGCGCGCATGGAGGAAGAGGGAATTCGCTTCGATGCCGCCGTGCCGCGGATTTCGCGGGAAGTGATTTTTACCACGCACACTCCCGTACCTGCCGGTCACGATCGCTTCAACACCGATCTGGTGGAGGAGCATCTTGGTCCGTTGCGCGACTCGTTGGGCCTTTCGCAAGACAGTCTCATGGGCTTGGGACGCGAGAAACCAAGCGACCATCAGGAAATGTTCTGCATGACGGTTCTCGGACTTCGGCTATCGCGTTACGCCAACGCCGTTTCCGCGCTGCACGGCGAGGTGTCGCGCGCCATGTGGACTGGTCTGTGTCCCGGAAAACCCGAAGACGAAGTTCCGATTGGACACATCACGAATGGTGTCCACGTTCCATCGTGGCTTGCACCGCAAATGTTCCGGCTGTACGACCGGCATCTGGGCACGAACTGGCATCAGCACAGCAGCGATGCGAAGATTTGGGAAGGAATCGAGAACGTGGACGACGGCGAGCTCTGGGAAACCCACCTTAGCCTGAAGTCGCGGCTCCTCGAGTTTGTGCGCCGGCGAGCTATCGATCAGGCCAAGTATCGCAGCGAACCGCTGGAAGTCCTGCAGCGGATGGCGCGAGTCCTGAGTCCCGACGCACTCACGATTGGTTTTGCCCGCCGCTTTGCCACTTACAAAAGAGCCAACCTGATTTTGCGGGACATCGAGAATCTGGCTTCGATGGTGAACGATCCCAAGCGGCCGGTGCAGTTCGTTTTCGCCGGCAAGGCGCATCCCAACGATGAACCGGGCAAGCGGCTGCTGCAGCAGATTGCCGAACTCACGCGCAATCCTCGTTTCGGCGACAAGTTTGTGTTTATCGAAGACTACGACATCAACGTTGGGCGTTATTTTGTGCAAGGGGTGGACGTGTGGCTGAACAATCCGCGGCGGCCGTTTGAGGCTTCAGGCACCAGCGGTCAGAAAGTCGTGTTGAACGGGGGTTTGAATCTATCCGTTCTCGATGGCTGGTGGGCCGAGGCCTACGACGGCATGAATGGATTCGCGATCGGGAACGGACGTACCCATTCCGATATTAACGTGCACGACACCCGCGATGGAGAAGACTTGTACCGCGCGTTGCGCGAGGAAGTCATTCCACTCTACTACCAGCGCGACCGTGACGGTTTGCCGCGCGGCTGGATCAAGCGCATGAAGCGAACCATTCGCACACTCGGTTGGCGATTCAATGCCGACCGCATGGTGATGGACTACACGACAAAGTGCTACATTCCGGCCGCGGGGGGAACCTCGAGCGAGATGCGGTCGGCATGGTGATACTGGCCAACTTAATTCGCGTTCGATGGCTCCATCGTTCTTAGTTCCTCCAGCAAAGTTTTGGAAACTTTTTTCTGCAGCTCCGGTGATAGCTTCTTGCCTTCCGACGTGAGGTAGAAAGTATCGATCGCCATCTGCCCTTCCGTATCGATCAGGGCGATTTCAATGTTGCATCGCTGCTCGGAAAGGCAAGAACTGATGCGGTGCAAAAGGCGTGGACGGTCCTGTGCAATCACTTGCAGCAGGGTGCTCGTCGATGAACACTCATCATCGAAGTCGATGCGGGTTTCCACCACAACCTTGATCCGCGAATTCTTCTCCGCTCGTTGACGATCGCGGAGCATCTTGTCAAGATCGGCCTTGCCGGCCAGAACCGCCGCGATATTGTCTTTGAAACGCTGCCACTCTGAGAGGTTCAGCTCAAGAGTGCGGAAGCGGTCGGTAAAGTGAAGCGAATCCACCACGACGCCGGCCTGATTGGAGAACGCATTAGCTTTCACAATGTTCATTCCCCACGCCGCAAGAACTCCGGTCAGGGTGGCGAACAGCGATGGACGGTCGCGCGTGACCAACGTGAGTTCGTACCAGTGGCGGCCGCGTTTGAGATCCATTTGCACGGAATCCTGCCCTAGCGCTTCCGCCATTTCCAGGTGGCGCATGACTTCTTCGGCTGAGTGCACTTGCAGATATCTTTGCGGGAAGCCTTCCACAAACTCCTTGAACCTGGCACCGGTCACGGGCGCCAGGCTGCGCAGACGAGCCAGCTTTTCATCGCCACCATTACTGTGCACACGATGATCGGCGCTGCGATTCAGGTAATTGGCGGCCCCGATATAAAGTTGCCAGACATTCTCCGCCTTCCACGGCGTGAGAGCCTCCGGATTGACGGCTTTGATATCGGCATAGGTGAACAGGCACAACATCTTCAGCCGCTCCGGCGTTCCGATTTTTTCCGCGAATGCGGCCACCGTCTCCGGATTAAAAATATCGCGCCGCAACTGCGCCGACATTTCGAGGTGATTCTCGATCAGAAAGAGAACCACGGCCCGTTCTTCGGGGGCGACATCCAAACGGTCCAGGCAGTGGTTGGCAATTTCAAGGCTGGAAACTACGTGACCGCCGCCAGGCACACCCTTGCCAGTGTCATGTAGTAAGAGGGAGAGATATAGCAACTCCGGATCTTCGAGTTCGCCCAGTAGTTCGGCATAACGCTTGTCCCACTCCGATTTCGATTGATTCAAGCGGTGCAGGCTTTCGATGGCGAGAATCGAATGTTCGTCCACCGTAAAGCGATGATAGAAATCGCGGACTACTAGCGAGTCGATCGGCTTTAGCTCCGGCAGCAACAACGTAAGCAGGCGGAGCGAATGCATGGCGCGCAGCGCCTCGGCGGCGTGCGGCTGGAGCAGAGTTTCCTGCAGATAGAGCCAAAGCTCGGCTCCGCGAGGCGGTGCTACGGCCAGCGCGGGCAGTGCCTGCTCGATGCGCTGTTCTGTGGTCGTGCTTAACTTCAGTCCGTGAAGAGCCATGAAATGAAACAAGCGCAGCAAAACTTCGGGATCTTTCAGTGATGACGATTGCTGCAGAAAAATCAGGCCGTCAACCACGGAGAAATCCGGGTGTGCCGTTCGCAACCTCCAGCCTTGAAACTGCCGGCGTAGCGAAGACCAGGATTCAGGAATCTCTTCCAGCAACTGCACGACCGTTCGCTGCACGGCGCGCGCATGGCCAAAATAGATGCGCATCCAGTCGGCGGGAGAAAGATCGGGCAGGTCGGAGGCGTCAATTTTGCGCGCGGCCGCCTCATCCTGCGCCTCCCAACTTAAAGCGTTGTCGTCGCGGCCCTGGCGGAAGTGGAGAAAGCACCGCGCTGCCATGAGGAATTCCAACGCCGCATCCAACTGCTTGCGCACGGGCGCGCGCAACGAACTCGCTTCGGGCCAGTCGCCCAGCTTGCCCATTGCTGAAATCGTCGCCAGCCAGCAGGCCACGTTGTAATCGCGAAGACCTCCGGGCGATTCTTTCAGGTTTGGCTCCAGGTGAAAGACAGTGTGTCCAAACTTGGCATGGCGCTCATTGGTCACTTCGGCAAGGCCCTGCAGCAAGGGCCGCGATTCCCGCACCACCAGCCTCGGGATCACTTTGCCGTGCAGGCGGAGAAAGAGATCACGATCACCCAGCAGGAAGCGGCAATCGAGAAGCGAGATGGTGAACTCGGTATTGTTGGGATCGAAGCGATCGCACTCCGACAACGTGCGCGTGGCGGGACTCAACTTCAGTTTAAGATCCCAAAGCTCCTGCGAAAAGCGGCGAATCGCGTCCTTGTATGTCTCTTCGCTGCCGCGGTCAGCATGAAGAAACAGGAGATCGATATCGGAGTAGGGAAACAGCCAGCCGCGTCCGAATCCACCCGTAGCCACCAAGGAAAGGCCGCGCGATTCAAGTTCCTGCGAGGAAATAAACTCGCGCCACAGGCGTTTCAGAATTTCTTCGATGAGGAGGGTGCGCTGGGCAAGCGCCTCCCGCCCGTCTCCATTTGTGGCAAACTTTTGCGCGATGCGCGCTGATTCATCGGCGAGAGAACTGCGCAGTTCACTGATTAGTGGAGACGCTGCCGTCATGACGATGGGTCGATGCTCTCATGCAGAATGCCTGCGCATGGTTTCTGACACGCTGCTATTAAGATGCTGTCCGGTCGCGTCCCGGTGAAATTTCCAAGTCTCTTTTGGTCTACGGCCTGCACCATCTGCCAGCCGATCTACAGAGCTCCCTCGCCCCGCTCGTCGTTGCGAATGCGAATAGCCTCATCGATGCGCGAGAGAAAAATCTTCCCATCTCCAATCTTGCCCGTGCGCGCCGCTCCAACGATGGCTTGCACAGCCTTCTCCACCATGCCGTCGGCCAGCACAACTTCCAGCTTGGTCTTCGGAATTAAATCCACGCTGTACTCCCGCCCGCGGTAGACCTCGGTATGTCCCTTTTGCCGGCCGTGACCGCGCACCTCGCTGACGGTCATGCCTTCGACGCCAATTTCGTGCAGTGCATTTTTCACGGATTCCAGTTTGGAGTTTTGGATGACTGCTTCAAGCTTGGTCATAGTGTCGTTCTCTAACGAAGGCTCTCACGCTTTGTCCGAATTATCGAACTTCGTGAGTACAGTATCGTTCCCTCCTGTCTGCGCGGCAAGTCCTCATTGTGGGTCTTCTTGCCGCAGTGCGGTGCCTTCCGTCAGCACACACCCGCACCTTTGGCACATAAAGGCGCAAGCAAGCTACGGCGACGATGCCACCCGCGCTCACTTTACCGTCAAAGGCAATGGTAAGGAAATCGAAACTATTTATTGCTGAAATCAGGATTTGCTATTTGGCCAGGAATCCGTCACCAGCAATATCAGGGCTAGTTCAGTCTCAGACCGGCTTCGGCTTCGGCGAGTTTCGACCAGCGACATAAAGGGAGATCATGAGCGGAAAGGTCTCAAGGAGAAGATGGAGGTGAATTCGAGGCGTTTTGGGGCGCGCATGCACTGTATAGTCGCCTCCCCGGACCACCGTTGGCGGTGAAAGCAAGCAGCCCTCTCCTAGCCCTGGAATCTTGAACTTGAAGTTGCCCGCCACCATATTGCAGATCTCGCCCACGGCATCGGCAATGCTGGGACTTGCATCTTCTAGGTTGACACCCAGCATTCTCGAAGTAATGAGTGCCGCAGCTTCTTCCTCGCAACGAAAGCTCATTACTCCGGTAAGCATGCCAGCCAGACCAACCATGGCGGTGACGTTAGAAAGAGCTGCCGAAGGGCCGTCCGGCACCCCCAGTTCGCTGTTCGCCATCTGAGCAAAGACCTCTCGTGCTGCAACTTCGATGACGGGCAGCCATTCCTCAAGTTGCTGCGGCTCGCGCTGGACAGGCTTGCAGCTCGCGGATGGCCCCATACGCGACACATCGGCAGGAAACAGCGGGACTTTAGCGCCGCCGAATCGGAGAAAGACATGGGATCGGCAAGTGAATCTCCCGAAAGCGACGGAGCCGGATCATACTGGCTCCGGTCGCCGGAAACGATCGCCTTTCCCCCCGGTGGCGTAACGTTTCCCTCGGGATCTCCCGCTCATCGGATCCCCCTGGCCGGGGCTGTGCGCCAGGCGCACGACGTTTTCCGATGAGCCGAACTACGAGTAGATAGTGCCGGCCGGGAGCAAAACGTTGCAGACTGTACGAAATGCCTCCGCTTGGGTGCCCAAGCCTTGTACAACTGGACTCCTCCCCCCTTTACTAAGGAATAATTTCTAGGAAAATCGGGGGCTACGCTGGACTAGAATGGCGGTTTGTCTAATGGTTGTTCCTATGACCAGCCTAACGGAAGCTTCGAAAAAGTGGGAGGGCCGCGTAGTCGATGGTAAGTTTCCGCTTCGCCAATGGTTGGGCGGATCGGACCACAGTACGGTGTTCCTCACCGAGAGGAGTGGAACGGAAAAGGCTGCCATTAAGCTGATTGCCGCACACGAACGTTCGGCAAGCAATCATAGCGAGGAAAATCTGCTTTCGCGTTGGGCTGTGACTACCAGAATCTCCCATCCCAACCTGATCCGGTTGTTTGAGTTCGGGCGCTGCCAAATTGAGGACGAGCGCTTTCTGTATGTAGTCATGGAATACGCGGAGGAGGACCTTGGCCAGATCGTTCCCCAGCGCAGACTCGCGCCGGAAGAAGTTGCCGAGGTGCTTCCGCCGGTCCGCGATGCTTTGTCTTTTCTGCACGCACAGGGATTTGTGCACGGTGGCATCAAGCCCTCGAACGTCTTCGCGGTTGACGATCACGTAAAAATCTCGGCAGACAATCTTCACCATAGCGGCGAGCCGGACGAACAGAAAGGCAGCGCTTACAGCGCGCCGGAGGCCGGCGCGGCCTTATCGCCTGCTGCAGATGTTTGGTCAGTTGGAGCCCTTTTGGCCACCGTTCTGAGCCAGCACGAGCCGGACGTCCAGAGACGAGCCGGGGGCCAGGTCTTGATACCCGATGGGGTTCCGGAGCCTTATCTCACCATTGCACGGCGATGTCTGAAAGTAGATCCCGCGCAGCGTTGTAAGCTCAGCGACATCTTGCATGTGCAGCAGGTTACCCCGGAAACCGCGTCGCATGCGGGCGTAACTCCTGATCGCAGGAAACGATGGCCAGCCTTGGCGGTCATTCTTGCGTGCATTGCGGTTTTGGCTTTGTTGGTGGGCAGAATGATGCTGCATCGCAACGCCCCCGCATCTTCGCCGGTTCCGGCGGAACAGCCTACATCCGCGCCTGTGGCCCCGACTCCTGCGCCCGCAGCTCCGAAAGTTACGGAAGCGGCAAACCATCGCGGCAGCGTGCTACACCAGGTTCTGCCTGATATCTCACGGCAAGCGCAGAAGACGATTCACGGCAGGGTGAAAGTAAGCGTCGAAGTAGCGGTCGCCCCCTCAGGGAACGTGACAGAAGCGAAGTTAGTCTCCACGGGCCCAAGTCGCTATTTTGCAAATAAAGCGTTAGCGGCCTCGCGCGAGTGGAAATTCAGTCCCCCACAAGTGGATAGCCAGCCCTCCGCAAGCACATGGACACTCCGTTTCGAATTCGGCCGGGGATCGACGCAGGTAATCCCGAAGCAGACCAAGCCTTAGCGAGCCGTCGAAGACTCCTTGTGTTCACTCTTATTGAGTTTCCAGATCATCTGCCGGAGCATTCCCAGCAAGAATTCCGCATCCCCTTTTTGCATTCGCAGCCTGCGAATCACCCGGCGCACCGCACCATGAAATGACTTCGACGTGTTCAGCTTGGGATATTCGCTGACGCGCAGTGCTTCGAGCAGAATATCAATAATCCGCTCGACATCGGCTGACGAAGCAGGATCTCCCTTTCTCGGCTCAATCGCCAGATCCGGATCGCGGGCTAATTCATAAAGGCAAATCGCCACCGCTTGGCCAAGATTCATAGAGCAATGATCGTCGCGTGTGGGGATGTGCATCAGCCAATGGCAATGGCTCATATCCTGGTTCGAAAGGCCGAATTTTTCTGAACCGAAAAGCAACGCGCATTTTTCTCCCGCAGCAAGGTGAGAACGAATTGAATTCACTCCCGCCGCCACGGGAACTAGATCATGCTGCAGGTCGCGATGGCGAACCGCCGTTGTACCCACCACAAGCGAACAATCGGCCACCGCTTCGGCAACGGTCTCATAGACCTTGGCGTTGGCGAGGGTCTCAGCCGCACCGACCGCGGAACGAGCGTCGCGAAAGGCAACTTCATAGGGATTGACCACTCGCAAGTGCGGAAAACCGAAATTGCTCATGGCCCGTGCCGCAGCACCAATATTCAGAGGATTGCGGACGTCCACCAGGACCACGTATAACCAGTCGAACTCAACGGAGAGAGACAAGATAGGGTTATTCTACGGCACTCGATTGGGTCTCACTGTCGCACCTACAACCAGGTTTTGAGCGCTAGAATCCCCAGCAAGCCACCTGCCGCAGGGACTTTTTACCTGTCCGTGAAAATGTAAAATATTTGTCAAACCGTTGCACCCACTCAGGGAATTGGGCAGAAAACGTTGTAAGCTTCATTTGACTTAGGCAGGGGTTGCCTCCGTCACTCTCGTTCTGATCAAGCAAGGATGGCTTCTTATGGGGCAAATTGCAACGCCAGCGAGCACCGCCAGATTGGCAGATCCACTCACCACCGTACGTCCGATGGGGAGAATCCTCATCGTCGAGGACGATCCTTCGGTTCAGAAGGCCCTAAAGCGGCTGTTCGAAACTGAAGGGTACACCGTGGAGGTTCAGGGAAATGGACGGTCCGCGCTCGAGAGCTTCCAGGCGGCCCCGCCCGCGGTCATCATTCTGGATCTGCGCCTGCCCAAGCTTTCTGGCAGCGATCTCTGTAAGGAGGTCAAGGCCCAGGCGCCCACGCTACCGATCATTGTTTTGAGCGCAACGACTGATGTTTCCGATAAGGTTCTTCTTCTAGAGTTAGGCGCGGATGACTATGTAACCAAACCTTTCAGCCCCAGAGAGCTTCTGGCGCGAGTGCGCGCCGCATTACGCCATACCTCCAGAACGGCCAATGTCAGCCTGGTCAGTTTTGATGGGATCACCATCGACTTCAAGAAAATGGAAGTGATGCGCGAGGGCAAGTCCATTGTCCTCACCGCGCAGGAGTTCAAGACCCTGCAGTTTATGGTGCAGAATGCCGATCGCGTCATCAGCCGGGACGAACTGTTGAACGAAGTCTGGGGATACCAGAATTACCCGTCGACCCGCACCGTCGACAACCATATTTTGAAGCTCCGGCAGAAACTGGAACGCGACCCTGCCAGTCCAGTACACTTCCGCACCGTGCACGGAATGGGCTATAAATTCGTGCGCTGAAATCTCTTGGACCTTACATCCGAATCCGCATTGCAAACTCTTAAGCAGCCGGGAACCGCCCTTGTGCATAGAACCCGGTTGCGCACCCGTTTTCTTCTTTCCATGCTGCTCATCACCGCCGGGCTCACGGCGATGAGCCTGCTCGTCGTGCGGCACAGCGTCGAGCGCCAGGTGCGGGATGGGATTGTTCAGGATCTGCGAAACTCCGTCACCACTTTCCAGAATTTTCAGCACGACCGTGAAATCATGCTGACGCATTCGGCGGAACTGGTGGCTGATCTGCCGATCATGCGATCGATCATGACCTCGCACGATCCTGCCACTATTCAGGACGCTTCGCGAGCGGTATGGCAATTGACCGGCAGCGACCTTTTTGTGTTGACCGACCGGAATGGCAAGATCGTCGCTCTGCACACGAAATCTCCCGGCTTCAGCGCGGATGCCGCGCAGCAATTTTTTGAGCGATCGCTGAACGAGGAAGATTCCAGCCACTGGTGGTACGGTGCCCATCATCTGTATCAGTCATTCGTGCAACCGATTTATTTTGGCTCGAAAACCGAAGGGCCGCTGCTCGGATTTCTGATCATCGGCTACGGGATTGATGATCGACTGGCGCATGAGGTGAGCAAAGTTTCCGCCAGCCAGGTCGTGTTCTCCTATGGCGACGAGATTGTTGCCACCACACTTACAACAGAACAGGCGCAAAGCTCGGGCGTTCGCGGTTTTGCAGCGGCCTCGGCTCAAAATGGTCCGCGGGACGTTGAAGTAGGACGCGAACTTTTCCTCGCAACCTCGCTTGATCTATCAAGCCAACAGCAGACGCCTGTACGCCTGACCGTGCTGGGATCTTACGATCAGGCGGCAAGATTTCTCGGCAATTTGAATCGTTTATTGCTGCTGCTTGGCCTGACCGCCGTGCTGATCGGCAGCGGCCTCGTTTTCTTGATTTCTCATACCTTCACACGTCCGTTGTTCAGCCTCGTCGAGGGCGTGCGTGCGCTGGAGCACGGAGATTATCACCATCCGCTCGATCCCCGCGGCAGCGACGAAGTCGCGGAGCTGACTTCTGCTTTCGACCGCATGCGCTCGAGCCTCCTGAAAACGCAACAAGCTCTGCTCGAGTCTGAGCAGTTGGCGACCATCGGACGCATGGCGAGTTCCATCACTCACGACCTGCGTCACTCCCTCGCCGCCATCGTTGCCAACTCCGAATTTCTGTGCGATGGACGATTGACGAACGCGCAACGGGAAGAGTTGTACGAAGAAGTCCGCATCGGCGTGAAGCAGATGACCGACCTGATCGATTCCCTGCTCGAATTTGCCCGCACTCGTGAATCGCTCACTCCCAGCTATTCCAGCGTCTCGGAAACCGTTCATCGCGCGATGCAGGCCGTGCTGCTGCATCCTCGGCATCAGGGAACGCGCATCGAGGTCGAATCCAACGGCCAAAACCTGGCGTGGTTCGATCCGCGTAAGCTGGAACGCGCTTTGTACAATCTTCTGCTCAACGCGTGCGAAGCCGCGCCCAGCAGCGAGGGCCAGGTGCGGGTCACAGTAGGACATACAGGATCGGCGCTCACCATCGCAGTTTCTGACAACGGCCCCGGCATCGCCGAAGAGATTCGTGAAAAACTGTTCCATCCCTTCGTGAGTTATGGCAAGGAGAACGGTACAGGCCTGGGGCTGACCGTGGTGCAGAAGATTGTGCAGGACCACGGCGGTGAAATCATGATGGAACGCACCGCAGACGGTCAAACAGTTTTTCGTATTACAATCCCCGGTCGTTCGAGCCAAGGCTCTGGAGAGGGTAGCGACAACAAGCTAGCGTCCCACCCCTTGGTATTTGACCGCGATCGAGCCAGTGAAAAATCAATTCGACATTCGCAGACGTGATTTCCTGCTCCGGAGATTTTCGGCAGCATCCGCAATGTCGCCCAGGAGGATGTGTGTGAAACGCCCATGGTCCCCTGCGCTGCTGTTGAGCGCCATCGCAATCGCCTCCTTCACCCTTATAGGTACCCTCTGCGCGGCACAACAAAACACCAGCAACGCTCGCCCGGCGAAAATACAAGCGTTAGCGAACTCGCCGCGCAAGTGCGCGAATTGCGCGCCATGATCGAGCAGATGCGAGCCGACAATGCCCAATCGCGCGCCGAGATGCAGGAACTGCGCCAGGAAATGCAGGATACGCGCAAGCTCCTGGCGCCCGTTGCGGCGGCGATGAACCAGACCATCTCCGTCGAAGCAGCACCTTCGGCAGAAGCCTCAGCATTAACCTCCGGAGGAGCACCTGTGGCCAGGGAGACTCCGGCTGCCGGCTTGGGCGATCGCATCCAGAAACTCGAAGAATCGACCCAACTGCTGTCTTCGAAGGTGGACGAACAGTATCAGACAAAAGTCGAAAGCGCCGCCAAATACCGCGTGCGGCTTTCAGGAATCGTTTTGATGAACGCGTTTCGCAATGTTGGGGCGTCCGACAACCTGGACTTCCCCAACTATGCCCAGCCGCCCACGCCGGGAACACCCTCCCAGGCGACCTTCGGGGCCACCCTTCGGCAGAGCGAGATTGGACTGGAAATATTCGGGCCGACTCTGGCTGGCGCTAAGAGTTCGGCAAACGTACAGCTCGATTTTGCCGGAGGGTTTCCCTCCGCGCCGAATGGAGTGAACTTTGGCATCGCACGCCTGCAAACGGCAAGCGTGCGGCTCGATTGGAAAAATACGTCGCTCATCGGAGGGCAGGATTCTCTTTTCGTCTCGCCGCTTTCTCCCACATCGTTTGCATCGCTGGCCACACCCGCGTTCGATAATGCCGGGAATCTGTGGGGCTGGACGCCGCAGCTCCGGGTGGAGCACCGCTTCGACCTTTCCGATCAGCAGACACTCACGTTCCAGGGTGGAATTCTCGACAATCTCGACTGGGAACCGCCGAGCAGCCAATATACATATTATCGATCGCCACAAGCGGGCGAGACGTCCGGGCAACCGGCATATGCGGCTCGTACGGCCTGGTCGCGGGCTCTATTCGGGCATCCGCTGAGTGTTGGAGTCGCTGGATACTACGGACGTCAGGCTTGGGCCTGGGGCCACTCCGTTGACGGATATGCCGGCATGACCGACTGGCAGATTCCGATCCTTCGCCGCTTGATGCTCTCCGGGGAATTCTATCGCGGCCGCGCAGCCGGGGGACTGGGAGGAGCCATTGGTCAGACGATCGTCTACGGGGCGAATCCTTCTTACGCGACGACCCCGATTCGCGGGCTGAATTCGGCGGGAGGATGGAGCCAGCTCAAACTTCAGTTGACTCCGAAACTGGAATTGAATGGAGTGTACGCCGAGGACGACGCCTTCGCCGGAGATATTCGCGGCTTCGCCACCGACGCCAACAACTTCGGCCCGATTCTGGGACGCAATCGCGGCCAACTCGGCAATCTTGTTTACCGGCCAAGATCTGATCTGCTGCTCTCAGCCGAATTTCGCCGCCTGCATACCTTCCCGATTTACGATCCGGCGAGCGTAACCAATCAAATCAGTCTGGCCATGGGGATACTCTTTTGAAGAACCTTCGCCGGGATTGCTATCGAAATTTCATCAGGATTGGGTTCTGCATTGTGCTGCTATGCGGGTTTGCAGGGGCACAAAATGTCGGACTCAAGGGCAAGGTTCAGCTCACACGCAGCGGGCATCGGCTGAAGGATGCATCTCAGCTTGTCGTGTGGCTTACCGCTGTGGGAAATACGCCAGTGCCCGCGATGCCACGGCAGGAGCCATCGCAGATCCCGCAACTTGTTCAGAAGGATAAGAGCTTTCACCCCGAGCTGCTGGTCGTTCCTGCGGGCGGCAAGGTCGAGTTCCCGAATCACGATCCCTTTTTTCACAATGTCTTTTCTCTGTTCGACGGAAAGCGTTTTGATCTTGGGCTTTACGAAAGCGGCACCACAAGATTTGTCACATTCGACAAGCCGGGGATTTCGTTCATCTTCTGCAATATTCACGCGCAGATGCACGCAGTAGTCATCGCCGTGCAGACTCCCTACTATGCGATTTCTGATCGGCGAGGCGAAATCGATATTCGCGATGTTTCACCCGGGCGCTACCAGATGCACGTTTTCCATCCATCGGTCGCGCCGGAAGAACTGCACGCCGCGGAGCGAGAGATTACCGTAACCTCTCACGACAGTTTCCTCGGAAGTTTCAGCCTTTCCGAATCCGATCTCGAAGTGGCGCACAAGAACAAGTACGGGAGAGATTATGACCGTCCGGACCCGGATAATCCGGCCTATGCGCGACCCTAACTTCGATAGCCGCCTCTGAGAATAAGAAAGGCGTGCCGGTTAGCACGCCCTTCTCGCCTCTGACCTTCACTTGGTTTTTTTACGTCCTTCTTACATCACCCTGCCGACCACTCAAAACTTAGCGATGACCGCCACCAGAATGCCCTCCACCACTGGAGTGCCCGCCACCGGAGGAATGGCTACCGCCGTAGCTGGGCGCGCTGTGCGATCCGCTGCTGTACCCGCCACGGTATCCGCCGTAGCTGCCATAAGACCTTGGCTGAACAATGGGCTGATGCATATTCAGTTGCGGACGGGAATAGCTGCTGCGCCCATAACCGCCCGAATTGTATCCACGCGAATAGTTCGAGCTCGGGGCCGTGCGATCCCAATAGCTGCCTTCGCTGCTGCGCCCGTACGACCCACTTCCTTCCCGGCCACCAGACTCGCCGGCCCGCGAACTTGACTGGCTGCTGTGAGAAGGAGGCGTGAACGTGCTCCAGTTGCCACGATTGCTCTCGCCGCGATTCTGAGACATCGACTCCGGCCGATTGGAAAAAGGAGTAGCGCCACTTGCCCGGCCAGATTGACCACTCATTCCCCTGTTCGCGGCATTGCCCGCCCTCGTTGTCGGAGTTCCAGCGCTGGGCTTACTGACGTTGCCCGTCCCCGCGCGTGATTCGGTTGCAGCCGAGTGGCTGCCGGCAGTCACGGGACTGAAATGGCTCTGCCGCATCGACTGTTGCAGGCGAGCCGTCTCCTGCTGGAACGACTCAGGCCGCGACGCGCTCTGCGTCCCCGCGAAATGTTCCGACGCATTGTTGTGAATCGTTGACGGAGCCGCCGCTCGTCCGCTTGCCGAAAGACTTGCGTGCGTCGGCGTCACCGGCATACCTCCAGTCATCATGCGTGCGTTGCCTAACTGCTGGCGCGTGGCCGCCGTTGCCGTAACGTGCCCGGCTCCAAACTGCCCTGCGCGCACCGTCGAAAGACCCCCACTGACGTGAGCATCGTTAATGTGCGCAATATTCGAGAACCGCGTGCCCGCGTGCAATGGCGCGATGCCTCCGAAACGGCCCACTTCGCCGAAGCGGTTAAAGCCGACTACTCCGAAACGGCCCCCATATCCGCCCCACCAGGGATGGAACCAATCACAGGGTCCAAGAGGCAGCCAGCCGAAACCACCCCAGCCTCCCCAGCCAAAACCGAGTCCGAATCCCCAACCACCTCCGAACCCAAAGAACGACACATAAGCCGGCGCCCAGAACGGACGATAGAATCCCGCCCCCCACACCGGTCCCGGCCACCATCCCCAACCGCCGTTCCACCACAACCAGCGACCGTAGTGGTAGGGCGCCCAGCCCCAAGGCTCGTAGCCTACCCAAGTCCAGCCGTAGTAAGGCTCCCAAACCCAATTGCCGTCGCGATAGGGAGCCCAGTCCTCCGGCTCATTTGGCACCCAAACTTGGCCATAGTCCGGCACGTTCTCCCATTGACCGTTGTTATCGAGATCCTCGGAGCCGACATAGTATTTGTCGGTGTGTTGCCATGCATTCGCGCGATGAATCATGTGGTCGCGCTCGATGTTCCATTGGTCCCAATCGTCGCGATCCGGTGCGGAAGTGATCTTGTATTGCGCATCCTTGCCGGAACCACGCACCGTGGCCATTTCACCCTGCTTCACATCGGCGATTCCCTGCGGGGTTGAAATTTGAGCTTCGCCTTTGCGCACAATCACGACACTCTCGCCATCAGGCCGCACTTCCACGCGATAAACCCCGTCCTGGTGCGCCGGATGAACTCCAACGTTCGGAGTGTCGATCTCCGGCTCGGCCTCGCTTTCGCCGAAAACCGTGTAAGTCGCCAATCCCTGCGCCACCTGAACCTGGATGTACTTCTGCGTGAAGTTTGCGATGTTGGCTTGCGAATTCGAACCGAGGCGAAGAATATTCGCGTAATCCAGTTGCACTTCGGTGCGGCTGCCGTCACCGGTCGATACCTTGTCGCCATTCATGACCGGCTGATTCGCAATCGCCGCCGACCAGGTGCCCGAATCGCCGCGTTGCGTAGAAACTTCGCCATGAATAAAACTCACTCGGCCCACGCCTTGATCCGTCGCAGCCGGTCCTTCACCAGAAGGCCCGCCAGGCTGCGCCTCGCCCATCTGCGGCGGCTGCCCGGGCTGCTGACCCGGTTGCGGCGCGGGTCCCGCCTGTGGCGGGGGAGCCTGCCCCTGTCCCATCTCCATGGGACCATCGGGTTGCTCTGTGGGACCATTGCCCGGCTGCACCGTGGGAGTTTGCGCCCGTAACATCAGGGCTCCAGCCAATACCAGAACCAAAATTGCCAAACTTTCTATGAATCTGTTTTTCATAATTGACTCCGCCCGCCTACTTACATGAACCCACAACTTGGGTAATTAATCCACAAAGTACAACGCAACTGCCGTGCCAAAGCAGGTTTGCAGTTCAAATCGCTAACTTGTTTGTTTTCTGCGGATCAGGTGGGTAACTTTTCAGGAAATGCCCTTTCAAGAGGGTGGGCGGTGGCTGCTCCGGGCCATGTGGTGCATTTCGGCCAATAGGGGTTTGGTTCAAGTCCTCACCATGAATAGTGCACCTGATAGGTGACGACCTTCTCGCCGTCGGGCGGAACTTGAATATTGAACGCGACCGTTTGCGCGTCGACCTTGTTGAAGGGATCGGAGTTCTTGCTGATGTCCCAGTTCGACCAGCGATACAGGTGCTCGACGATCCGGACTTCGACCGGAGTAGTTTTGTGATTTCTCACCTTGATTTCAAAACTCTCGTCGACCCAGCGCGCGTTGAGATTTGATTTGTAATCGGTGCGGCGGCGTTCACCAGTCAGGTCGAAGCCGTTGCCGGTGTAAATGCGGATCATCTCGTCTTTTGGCGTGTGGTCGATTTCGTTTTCGCCGGTGAACTCCAGTTGGCCGTCATCGTCGCGCCGATAGAAGCGCACCCGGCCCTTCGGCAGCGGCATGCCGAGATGATTTTCGCTGCTGTTTTTGAACTCCTGCATGACCCAGACTTTCGGATTCAACTGCGTGCCGAAGGCTTCCTGGGTGCGGATGTTTTCCATCGGCCAATTGCGGTAATTGGGATCGGCCTTCCAGCCGTCGTACACGTAAATGGTCTTCGACCTCACCCCGGCGGCGCGCACGAATTCCACTTGCTTGGTCTCGCCGTCGTGGAGAGTGGTCGGGCGCTCCAACGTGTAGAGGTGATATTCGTCGAAGGCTTTCTCGGTGACTTGGGGGCCGGCGTCCATCCTCCCATTAACAGCAACGGCTTGGGCCGTCGCGTAGTACATTTCATTCGGCTGGATCTTGTTCACGTCTCCGGCCATCAACTTAATCCGCGCATCGCGGAAAGTCTTCCCGCATTGATTATCAAGCGTGACCCAGCCCACCAATTCCAACTCCGATCCCTTCGGCGGCGCGACCACGTTGTAGCTGGCTTCCCAATTCATGCCGCCGGTCACGTAGCTCAGCTCGGCAGTCGCCTTGCCGGGTTTGTCTGTGTCGAGCTCCCAGGAGAGCGTTGGCTTCAACACGGTGTCATCGGCAAGCGCTGGGAACAGAGGTTGTCCGGGCAGAGAAAATTGCAGCTTGCCATTCACCTCAATCACCGGCTGGCCTGCGCCCTGCTGTACATACGCAGCCTGCGCCTGGTAATAGCGCTGACCGTAGGCCACGGTTGCGTGTGGGACGAAGCCGCTGCGAATAATCTTTCCCTGGACGATGGTCTTGTCGCCTTGAAGGAAGTCGATGGTTTTGCCTTCGTAGAGCGAAAGCAGCAGTTGCTCCGAGACAGGATCGTTGCGATAGTTTTGCTCGAGAATACGTAGACGTCTGCCTTCGTCGAGCGAGCGGAGCATGACGGAGTCGGGCTCCAGATGACCGCTGATGTCGGTTACTTCGACATGATTTTGGCCGGGTTTCAGATCGAGCGTCAGGTCGTTTCGTACGACGGCGAATTGCTGGTTGTAAATCGTTAAAGCCGGCGAAATTGCCGCTTCGCTCCTGGCAGCGTCTTTACTTTGCGCCCCCGCGATGCTGCCCGGCATACACTGCAATACCAGAACACACACAATCGCCATGAGACTCCGCGCGCTCACGTTCATGTCTGCCCTCCGGAAAGCTCATCTCGTCCTTTAGACGTTGCCCGCTAAGATTCTTGCATCAAATTGTTTGCCCAAGCTTAATTTTCGCGGCCAGGTTACCGAATAAGTACTCTGATCTGCATTTTCCACCGCGATTCGAAACTGGTCTTACAGTATTGTTGACACCATGAGGCGACGATTTGTCTCCGCAATCGCGCTGATTCTTGCGGCCTGCGTTTCGGTGCGGGCGTCCGAAAAGCCGCCTGGGGATGGGTTTGAACAGCAACATCAAGAAGCTTTGACGGCTAATCCCTCCGGCGTCCATCTGAAAGTCGCCCTCGACCCGGCCCAAACCGCTTTTCACATCGGCGATACCATCCGGTTGAAATATGAGTGGACCGCCGATGCTCCCGGCAAATATGTAGCGGGAGCGCGATATCTCGACTTCTGGCAGCGTTCCGTTCTCGAAACGTTTACTACGGATCGGCCCGCAGATACGCGCGATCCTCTTCGCGAATATTGGGCAATTCACAAGATCCTCGCCGGCAATATTTCAGGTCCGCGCGAACCGAACCTGAAGCTGGACAAGTCGCCACAGTTCGACACAATTGAACTCACGCATTACCTGCGCTTTGCCAGACCTGGCCGGTATCGCCTATACGTTGTCACCCGTTCCGCGATTCCTCGCGGCGTCGGGGTCACCGAGCAAGGCGGACCGGCGATTGCGTCGGACAACTGCGTCACTATTCAGATCTTGCCCCGGGAGGCGGCCGCCGGCTCGCGCGAGATCGATGAAATTGTCGCGCGCGCTCATCAGACGCCGATGCCGCGCTTCACGCCGGTGGAAGCCTGGCGGCTCTTCGAAATCGGCACTCCGAGGGCGCGCAAAGTTGCCTCTGCGCTCTATTCGCGGCGAAATCCCTCGGGCTGGTCTGACGACATTGCGATGGCTACGGTGCTCGCCGCTCCCACTCATACCGAGGCGATCACTCTGTTGCGCGCGCGCATGAACGATACGAGCATGGTGGCGGATGAACACCTGATCATGGAGCTGTCGCTACTGGAGTTGATGCAGAAGAATCCGACACTCACGGCATCGAAGATTCACGATGCTGACAAAACCAGCGTTGCCGGATGGCGGACGGGACTCGCTGAGCAGGTTGCCGCCAATTGGCGAATCGTCGCTGCCACCGTGGACCGCCGTCCGCCCGACATTCGCGCCTCCACCCTTCACTCCCTCGATAGCTTGAATACGTTTTATTTCGGCTCGCAGATGCTTCCGGTCTCCGCCGCCGAGCGGGACCGCATTCGCGCGCAACATCTGGCCGCCATGCCTGATTTGCCTTATAACGAGCTCGCCAACGACTTGCTCAACTTTCGCTGGTCGAAAACTCTGCCCTCGGATCAGGTGCTCGGGATGCTCGTACAGATCTATACGGCGCCTCCCGCGCAGAGTGCGTCCTTCATCCGCGAAACTGCGCTGAAGGAGATCAGTAAACTGGATCCCGAGAAAGCGCAGGCACTCTATCGCGAGCAAGTTCTTGATCTGGATTTGCCGTTGGATTGGAATCGATTGCACTCGATGAATCTTCCGCCCAGCGCGGAGCTGGATGCGGAACTGATTCGCGTTCTGGAGGATCGCTGGACGGACCGGATGTCGCGTGTCGCGCCCATCATCGGACTCTATGCTTCGGATTCCATTTTGCCTCGCGTGAAAAAAGTGTACGAAGTTTACGGGCCGGATTGGCCTTGCTCGATTGAAGCGGGGCTGCTGACCTACTTTCTGCGAGTCGATCCGAAGTATGGCAGCGAGCGGCTTGGGCCGGCCCTTGCGGCTTACTACGATAAGGGCGGCAGCGACTGCCATCAGGGAAGTTTACTCGTCGATCTCGCTATGCTGCGCAACGCGCCAGAACTGCAGCCCTTTGTTGTTGCGGCCCTGAACGATCCTCGCCCGCTTGTGGCGATGGCCGGGGCGCGTGTGATTGCGTTCGGCGATCAGGCGAAGATTCCTTTGCCGCCTTTGCTGGCGCGCCTGCACGCTCTTCACGACGAATGGCAGGACTTTGATACGCGCAGCAGCGCCGATCCCGAATACTTGAAGAAATGGAATTCCGGATATAGCGAACTGGAACGCGCGATCTACGTAGATTTTGCGAATTCCGGAGACAGCGCCGAAAACGCCGGCTATTGCAGGCAGGCTGTCGAATTCTGCATTACGGATGCTTGCCGCAACACCATCCGGCAGCGCATGGTGCGAAGCAGGTTTTGATGGCACGATCATTCCTTCTCGCCCTCATCCGCGATTCCGATCTTCGACAGCCGATACCGCAGTGCGTTACGGGACAAACCCAACAACCGGGCCGCCTGGCTCTTGTTCCCATTCGAGCGGCGCAACGATTCCCGAATCATCTCGTCTTCCCACTGTTCAAGTGTCATTCCGTCTGGCAGAAAGTTTCCTGCGCCATTTGCAGACCTCGCAGGGCGCAAATCGAGATGAATGTCCTGCACCGTCAGCGTGGTCCCTTTCGCGAGCGCGCAGGCGCGCTCGATAATGTTCTGCAACTCGCGCACATTTCCCGGCCAGTGGTAGCCCACCAGCACTTGCATCGCCTCCGCAGTAATTCCATCGACGGGCTTGCCCGAATCACCAGCAAAGCGCGAGATAAATAGATTTACGAGATCCGGAATGTCTTCCTTGCGCTGGCGCAGCGGAGCGATGTCAATAGGCACGACGTTCAAGCGATAGTAAAGATCTTCTCGAAAAGTTCCTTGCTCGAGGGCCTCGCGCAGATCGCGATTCGTGGCCGCAATCAAGCGCACGTCCACTTTTATGGTTCGCGTTCCCCCCAGCCGTTCGAATTCCCGCTCCTGCAGCACGCGCAGAAGTTTCACCTGCGTTGCGGGCGGCACATCGCCGATCTCATCCAGGAAAAGCGTACCCTTATCCGCAAGCTCGAACTTCCCCGGTTTGTTCGCATTCGCGCCCGTAAACGCGCCTTTTTCGTAGCCAAAAAGTTCGCTCTCCAACAGATTCTCTGGAATGGCCGTGCTGTTGATTTTGATGAAAGGTCCCGGAGCACGGCGGGATTTTTCGTGAATCGCATGGGCAATCAAATCTTTACCTACGCCGCTTTCGCCTCCCAGCAGTACAGTCGAATTGGTAGTCGCCACGCGATCGACTGTAGCCAGAACCTCCTGCATCTTGGCGCTGCGCGCGACAATATTCGGATGCGCATAGCGTTTCCCTAAAGCTTCCCGTAGCGAGCGGTTCTCTTCGCGCAGCTTGTGAACATCCAGTTCCTTGTGAATCACCATTCTCATTTCGCTTAATGAGAACGGTTTCAGCACATAGTCGCTGGCGCCGGCTTTCATCGCTTCCACGGCGGTTTCTACCGAGCCGAATGCAGTCATAACCACTACAGGAAGCGCCGCGTTTTGCCGTTTGATGGTCTGCAGGAACTCCAACCCATCCATGCCCGGAAGCTTCAAATCCGTAACCACAAGGTTGATGGGATTCTCGCGCAGTAATTTCAAGCCGGTTTCGGCATCTCCGGCAGAAAGCGTGATGAAGCCATCCTCGCCCAGATTCAACTCGAGCAGGCGGCGCATTTTGGCCTCGTCTTCGACGATCAAAATGGTCGGCATGGCTTGGCTTCGTTCATTAGCACGATTCCACTTCGGCGCGACTCGACTGCTGCTCACCCTCTCCTAAGATGCAGCATTCGCAGCCAACTGATCGTTTGCGGGGAAGAAAATAACAAACCGCGCCCCGTGCGATCCGTTCTGTTCGCTAGCGTTTTCGATGCGGATCGTTCCGTGATGCCCATCAATGATCCGCGATACGATCGACAATCCGAGCCCAACTCCCGTTTTTTTCGTGGTGACGAACGGATTGAAAATCTGCTCGCGCAATTCGGGAGGCACGCCCGGCCCAGTATCTTCAATGCGCACCTCCACTCCCGCCCGTTCTCCAGTCGCTCGCGCAGCAGACACCCTCAACTCGCCACTGCTGTTTCCCATGGCATCATAAGCATTCTGGATGAGATTCACGAATGCCTGCTCGCAAAGCCCCTCGTCCAGCGGCACCAGAGGAAGATCAGGCTCATAGTCGCGCTCCACCCTCACCTTTTCTTCGCTTTCTTTCCGGGATAGCGAAACCGAGTGAAGTGCGTGATCAATCAAGGGTTGAACGTCCTGCAAAATCAGCTCCGGATGCAAAGGCCGGGCAAAATCGAGAAAGCGGGTGATGAGAGCACTCAAGCGGTTCGTCTCACTCGAGATATATCCAGCCAACTCGCTCGCTAGAGGATTCGCTTCATGCAACTTCTGCTGCAGCATTTCTGCCGATCCTTTGATCACACCGAGCGGATTGCGAATCTCATGCGCCAGCCCGGCCGACATTTGCCCGAGCGCGGCCAGCCGTTCCGAACGCCGCGCTTCTTCCTGCGCCTGTTCCAGCCTGCGGTTCGTCTCCGCAAGTGTGCCTGCCAGATCCTGATAGCGGCGCGTCTGTCGGCGAATCTCCACTACAAAGCGATTCACCACCATAGCGGCCATAAAGAAAAACGAAATACGGATGGCCAGCAACCCGTAACTCTCGGCGGTAATCTCATACTCCAAGAGCGCAGGAGATAAATAGGAGCAATACGCGCAGGCGGCGAGAGCCGTCCAGAGAAGAGTTCCGAGCGGACCAAAATATTCCGCGGCGGTAACGACCGGCAGAAAGTAAATCGGCCAATAACTGCTGTTAATCGTTATTTCCCCAGTGTGGTCGATCAACAGGGTGGCCAGCGCAATCTTGATCAGAACCACGTACACCGCTCCACGCCGAGGCATCTTGCTGAGGAACCACCCCTCGCTCAACTGCGCCACGCCAAACGCCAGCAGAACTAACTGCTTATGAATCTCGACAACTGGCGGCAGTAGAGCAAGCACGCCCAGAAACACGAGCCACAAAACGTCCATCCAATTCAGTTTTAGTGCGGAACGATTGCGCTCGCTCATAAATTCAGGGGCAACGGCAACGCCGGGAGTGGGTAGCTACTCCCGGCGCGAATACCCTCTCTTCAGCTATGAAACGGCAGGCAGCCAGCTCGCGTCAACGTCACTTCGGCGGAGGAGGAGCAGAACTGGGGTGACTCTGCGTGGAAGAATGGGAAGCTGATTGAGTTTGTGAAGTAGTCCAAGACTTCTGCTGGTGCCAGGAGCTGTACTTTGGCTCCTCTTCTTTTGCCTTCGGTTGCGGCTCCGTTTTGGCGGGAGCCGCAGCGGTTGATTTGACAGTGGTGTGGGGCCGCGGCTGCGCGGACGAGGATTTTTTGACTTCCGGCTGCTTTTCGGCTGGACTCTGTGGTTCAGGAGTTCCCTGTTCCTCCCATACACGAGACTTTGCTTGTTCTGCAGTGCTCGAAGAGCCTGATTCAAAAGTCCTGAAGGCAGGCTCAGATGTCGACAAACGCTTCCCCGGAGCCGTACTCACAGGCTGCCCCGGCGCGAGCTGCCGCACGAGCGATTGCGACGATGACGGTTGCACAAAGGATTGCTGCGAGTGCTGTGTCAAAGGCCCGCTTGGTGATGGTTGCAACGCCGAAGGCGGCATCCTGAGAGCCACCACTGCGCGGCTCGCTACCGCCGCTGGCGGCTGATGCGCAACTGCTCCCGCACCCAGCCGGATGACCCGCGAAGGTTCGATGGTTGCTGTGTAAGTAGTGGGACTCGATGCAGTCTCTTTGGATGAAACCGGGACGATATTTCTGGCGACTGGTCGAGCATTTACGAACGTCTCGCGCGAAACCATGGTGATTCCGCCGTCGACACCGCGATTTGCGTAAGTAAAATTATTCACCCCTGTATTTCGATTCGCGATCACCGTGCTGTAGACGCTCGTCACTCGCGTTTCTGTCACGCTGGTGTTGGTGGTGTTCACGCGATTTACGTAAACGCCGCTGACCTTGTAAGCCGGAACGAACACTTCTCCCGGAGCTAATGGAAACCATCCCACTGAGCGATTCGAGGCCCCACCGCCGACCCAGCCAACAAGCGCGGGCGCATAAACCGGGCGCACAACCTTCGACCCCGGAACCCAGACCCAAGTATTTCCCGTAAGTGCCCAGCGTCCGTAGTGATATGGCGCGAAACCCCACGGCTCGTCTGCCACCCAAGTCCAACCCCAGGGAGCGACCCAAGTCCAGCGGCCAAAGCGGTAAGGCGCCCATCCAGGTACCATGCCTGCGGGACGCCAGGCATAACCGTATGCTGCAGATGTAGGTCCAGTCGCCGTAGGCGCCGAGATCCTCATATCCAGTCATGTCGCTGGAGACATATTCCGCCGAGTCGGAATCATCTTCGCGCCGGTCCCGTTCTGAAGCCCAGGCGTCTAGCGCGTCGTTGCCGGGAATCTGGCTGATGCCGTAATCAAGACGGTCACTGCCGGTGAAGCTCGCATATTGATTCGCACCAATCGTGTAGACGGAGCCTCCGCCCGTCACTTCGCCGCGGCCGCGCCAGACCGTCACCTCGGTTCGATAATCATCGGGACTCACATCGACACGATAATCTCCCGGCTGGGTCACAACGAATGCGATATTCGGCGTGTCGATCTCATAGGAGTCCTCGCCATCGACATGGCGCACGTTCACGATCAAAGATCCCATGGCCAGACGAATCTGCACCGTTTGGTCGCCGACTTCGAGAAGCGTTATGCCGGTCTTTTCACCCAGACGCAACGCCGTCGATCCCACATGAAGTTCGGCACGGGAATTTTCGTCAGCCCAGAGATTGTCGCCGGTCACCAGAGGCCGGTTCAGCGTAGCGTCCACCCAGTCGCTCTCGCCGGCGGGCTGCAAGGAAACCGAGCCATCGATGTAGTTCAGCCGCGCTACGCGGCCAGGAGGGTCTTGATCGTTCTGTGAAGTTTGCCCATCGGGCGCGGGTTGACTTCCCTGCGCTCTCATCATTTCCGGAGTTTGCAACATGAGCGCGACAACCCCCATCATCGCCGCGCTGAGTAACCGTTTCTGCATCTCCATATCGGCTTCCCCTTCGATTGGAAGATATTCCCCTCTATGATCCCCAATGCAGAGGTAACCTCGATAGAGACTCTTTAGTGTTTCAGGTTACTGTGGTTTGCTAAGCTCGCGCAGAACAGGCGGGCATTTGGCAGGAGAAGTTATTTCCTCGGCAAAGCGTGGGCTTCCCTTCTTGCTGCGATCAGCGAGAAGCCTTCTGTGTAATGTCGTCCAGCGCCAGATTCAATTCCAGCACGTTGACGCGTGGCTCCCCCAGAAATCCAAACTGCCGCTGCTCCGTGTGCTGCCGGACCAGTTCGCGAACCCGCTCTTCGCTTAACCCGCGCTGCTTTGCAACCCGTGGCACCTGAAACTCCGCAGCCGCAGGCGTGATGTCAGGATCGAGGCCGGAAGCGGAAGAGGTCACCAGGTCGATTGGTACTGGCGTCCCGGGATTTTCGGCTTGCAGTGTCGCCACGTCGGCTTTCACGCGATCGATCAGCAGATGGTTGGTAGGTCCTAGTTGTGATCCGTTCGAGGCAGTCGGATCGTATCCGTTTCCGGCCGAGGAAAGCCGGGAATGAAAATAAGACGCTCCGGAGAAAGCTTGCCCGATGAGATGCGACCCGACCAACTTGCCATTGGCCTCGATAAGCTCACCATTAGCCTTCTTCGGGAAGAGAACCTGCGCCAGACCTGTCACGACGAGCGGGTAAATAATTCCGAGTAGAATCGTCGTCGCAATGGTCATCAGGACTGCGATGATCAAATTCTTTTTCACATTCATAGCCTTCTCCTACGCAAGCCCTGCACGGGTAATCAGCATGTCGATCAGCTTGATCCCGATAAACGGAATGATGATTCCGCCCACGCCATAAATCCAAAGATTGTTTCGCAGCAACGCTGCCGCGCCCATCGGCTTGTATTTCACGCCTCGCAGCGCGAGTGGAATCAACGCGATGATGATCACAGCATTGAAAATTACGGCGGAGAGCACGGCCGACTCCGGCGTCTTCAGGCGCATGATGTTGAGCGCATTTAAGACGGGGAACGTACCGGCGAACATCGCCGGAATGATGGCGAAATATTTGGCGACATCGTTGGCGATAGAAAACGTGGTCAACGACCCGCGCGTCATCAGCAATTGTTTTCCGATTTCGACGATCTCGATGAGTTTGGTCGGATTCGAATCGAGATCGACCATGTTTCCGGCTTCTTTGGCTGCCTGAGTGCCAGTGTTCATGGCGACGCCCACGTCGGCTTGCGCCAGAGCCGGCGCGTCATTGGTGCCGTCTCCGGTCATCGCGACCAGCTTCCCTTCGGCCTGCTCTCTGCGGATCAGATCCATTTTTTCCTTGGGCGTGGCCTGGGCGAGAAAATCATCGACTCCTGCTTCGCGGGCGATCGCGGCCGCGGTAAGCGGGTTATCGCCGGTGATCATCACGGTCTTGATGCCCATGGCGCGAAGCTGATCAAACCTCTGCTTCATACCTCCCTTTACGATGTCCTTTAACTGGATCACGCCTAAAGCGCGGCTGTTTTCTGCCACTACCAGCGGTGTGCCTCCGCCGCGGGAAATCGTATCTACTCTTTCACGCACCTCTTTGGGCAGTGGGCTTCCCAGCTGTTCGAGATACTTTGCGATCGCATCCACGGCGCCCTTCCGGATGGCGCGTCCGTCCATGTTCACGCCGGACATGCGCGTGGTGGCGCTGAACGGAATAAACTCGGCATCGTGCGAACCGACCTCACGACCGCGTAATCCATACTTCTCTTTCGCGAGAACGACAATCGATCGGCCTTCGGGAGTTTCATCAGCGAGTGAGGAGAGTTGAGCCGCATCCGCCAGCATCGCCTCGCTCACTCCCGGTGCGGTAAAAAACTCGGTTGCCTGGCGGTTACCCAATGTGATGGTGCCCGTTTTATCGAGCAGGAGGGTGTTGACGTCACCCGCGGCCTCGACTGCTCGGCCGGACATGGCCAGCACATTGTGCTGCACCAACCGATCCATACCCGCGATGCCGATGGCAGAAAGCAGTCCGCCGATGGTCGTGGGAATCAGGCACACCAGCAAGGAAACGAGCACAAAAACAGTCTGCGGCGAACCGGAATAAATTGCGAAGGGCTGCAATGTAACCACCGCCAGCAGGAAGATAATCGTCAATCCCGCCAGCAGAATGTTCAAAGCAATCTCGTTTGGCGTCTTTTGACGTTCCGCCCCCTCTACCAGCGCGATCATGCGATCAAGGAAGGTTTCGCCAGGGTTGGAAGTAATTTTCACCTTCACCCAGTCGGAAAGCACCCGCGTTCCACCGGTCACTGCCGAACGATCGCCGCCGGCTTCGCGAATCACCGGCGCGGATTCCCCGGTAATTGCCGATTCGTCCACGGAAGCCACGCCTTCCACAATCTCGCCATCGCCGGGAATAAACTCGCAGGCTTCCACCAGCACCATGTCGCCAGCGCGCAGCTTGGAGCCGGGAACCGTCTCAGTTTTTCCATCGGCGAGCAGGCGATTCGCCATGGTTTCGGCTTTCGCGCGCCGCAACGCATCCGCTTGCGCTTTACCGCGGCCTTCGGCCATCGCCTCCGCGAAATTGGCAAACAGCACCGTGAACCACAGCCAAAGCGTGATCTGCAAATTGAACTTGAATTCCGCGCTGACTCGGAATAACAGCGCAGTCGTAATCACGCTGCCGATTTCCACCACGAACATGACGGGATTGCCCATCATCTTGCGCGGGTTCAGCTTGAGAACCGCGTCAAGAATCGCGCGCCGGACAATCTTCCACTCCCAAACAGCTTTCTTCCGCGGCTTGCGGGGCGAGTGTCCGACGCGAACCGAATGCGCTTCCGAGACAGGGGGTATTTGCGTGGTTGCCATAGAAATTCCTTTAGAAAGTCTTGCCTGCGGCCATGAGCAAGTGCTCAAGGATCGGTCCCAGACTCAACGCCGGGAAAAATGTGAGCGCGCCCACAATCAGAATTACGCCAATCAACAGCACCGTGAACAACGGCGTTGTCACAGGAAAAGTACCAGACGACGGCGGAACGTACTTCTTCTGGGCCAGATTTCCGGCGATTGCCAGCATGGGAATCATCATGAAGAACCGGCCTAGGAGCATGTCGAAGCCGATAGCGACGTCATACCACAACGTATTCACGGTAAGCCCGCCGAAGGCCGAACCATTGTTGCCGGCGCCCGAGACAAAGGCGTAAAGGATTTGGCTGAACCCATGCGGTCCCGGATTCGAAATACCCGCTGTGCCGAACGGCCTTACTGCCGAGATTGCCGTGAAGGTCAAAATCACAAGCGGGAACACGAGCACGAACAACATGGCCATCTTAACGTCGTAGGCCTCGATCTTCTTTCCCAGATACTCCGGCGTGCGGCCCACCATGAGCCCGGCGATAAAGACGGCGAGAATCACATCGACCAACATCCCGTACAGGCCGGAGCCGACGCCGCCGAAAACCACTTCGCTCATCATGATGTTGGCGAGCGGAATCATTCCTCCCAGAGGAGTGTAGGAATCGTGCCAGCCGTTGATGGCACCGCAGCTCGCATCGGTCGTAATGGTCGCAAACAGCGCGCTGTTGGCGATGCCGAAACGAACCTCTTTTCCCTCCATGTTTCCGCCGGATTGCGAAAGGCTAACTTTCTGATCCGCTCCAGCGGCGGCGAGCAATGGATTGCCGCGACCTTCAGCCCAATACGCAACTGTGCAGCCCGCCATAAATAGAATAGCCATTGCCGCCCACACCGCCCAGCCATGACGCGGCGAGCCGGTCATGCGGCCAAGCGTGTAAGTGAGTCCGGCGCCGATGGAGAAAATCGAGAGCATCTCAATGAGGTTGGTGAGCGGCGTAGGATTCTCAAACGGATGCGAGCTGTTGGCGTTGAAGAAGCCCCCGCCGTTGGTGCCAAATTCCTTGATGATCTCCTGCGAGGCGACCGGCCCCTGCGCGATGGTTTGCTCGGTCACCGTATCCATCACAGGTTTGCCGTCAGACCCAACCATCGGTTTGCCGTCCGCACCGACTTTCTGTACCTGCATCGGCTCAACTAATCCTGCCTTGTCGTAGGGACGAAGATTCTGGACCACGCCTTGCGACACTAGAACCAACGCGCCCACCACGCAGAACGGCAACAAAACCCAGAGGCAACTGCGAACCATATCTACCCAGAAGTTGCCAATAGTTTGCATCTGTCGGCGGGCGATACCACGGATAAAGGCGATTGCCAGCGCGATGCCGGTTGCCGCCGAAATAAAGTTGTGAAAAGCCAGCCCGGCCATCTGCGTGAAGTAGCTCATCGTGGACTCGCCCGAATAAGCTTGCCAGTTCGTGTTCGTGGTAAACGAGGCAGCAGTATTGAAGGCGAGATGCGTGGGTGTGACTCCGGCAAATTTCTGCGGGTTGAAGGGCAAGAAGCCCTGTACGCGCTGAATCACGTACAACAAAATCATGGAAACGGCGCTGAATAAAAGCATTGCGATGCAATATTCGGTCCAGCGCATTTCGTGGTTCTCGTCTACGCCCGTCAGTCGATAAAGCAGGCGCTCGACTGGACCCAGCACGGGATCCATGAACGTCTTCTCGCGGCTGAACACCCGCGCCATGTAGATACCCAGCGGCTTGGTCACTAAAAGAACAAGCGCGAGATAAAACCCGATTTGTAACCACCCGTTTACCGTCATATCAGAACTTCTCCGGACGCAGCAGCGCGTAGATGAGATACACCATGGTTGCCGCGCTGATGATAAGCATGATGATCGATTCCCAGCTCATGTTGTTTTCCTCTTCATCACCCCTGCTTTTACTTCACACGATCGCAAAAGCGCACGTATGCGATCGAGAGGGCGAAAAATGCGATCGTAACGGCTATCCAAAGAATGTCTTCCACAATTGCTCTCCAAGAACTGCATTTCCGCAAACTTTACCACGCACCTTCTTTGCGTCCCCACCACCACATTAAACCCAGAGTTGCTGTGTCCTGATCTTTTTTCAGAATGCCCTGGACATCGGACAAGAACGTCGGCTGATTCGAATAATCCCGACGCCATTCGTAGCGCATGAGAAATCCATCGGCAATCTTGTAGTCGAACGTGATGGTGTTTTCCTTCAACGCCTGCGTGATGCCGCTGAACAACCCCCCGCGATCAGACATATATTCGCCCCGGGTGGCAAGCGCCAACTTCGGCGTAAGCTGGTACTGAATATAAACTGCTCCTCCGTCGACATGCGAAGGGGCCGAAGATTCGCCGGGCGCGGCATTCTGCCACAGCCGTTGGATGAAGTAGTCTCCCTCCAGAGCGGCAGTCAGTTTTGGTGTGGCCTGCCAGGTCGCGTAGCTGTCAAGAATGTTCGTTCGCCCATTTGGAGCCGGAGTGATCTCAACAAAACACAGCCCCGGTTGCACCGGCACTGGACCGCAATTCGTTGCGGGCGCCCGATCGGGATGCTCCTGGCCAAGATAGTAGTTGAAAGTCCAGTTCACATTTTTCCGCGGCTTTGCCGTAAACCCGAACAGCTCATCCTTGAATCCGTTGGTGGCTTCCACCTGATTCGTGCCGTTCACAATCCAATAATTCAGCGAGAAGCGGTCGTTGATGGGATAACTCACACGCGCTCCCATGTGGTAGAAGGGCAGAAAATTGAACCAATATGAACGTGAATAATTGATCTGATCCTTTGTGTAGTTGCCTTCAATTCCCAGAGAACTGCTCCACTTGCCGAAATCGATATTGATGCCCTTGCCGAGGGGAACGACATACGTCCCGTAAGCCTGGAAAATATTCCGGTAGATTTCCGGACGAGGTTCGTTCAAAGGATTCCCCTGTAGCGTGTCCGTGGCCTGACCGAACTGCAGGTCAAAGCGCCCACCCCAGCGCCTTCCGGCAGCCAAATCGGGAGCATGTTCGAAAACCACACTGGCCTGATTCAGGCTGAACTCGTTGCTCAACACATCGTAGGCTCGTAAGAGGTTGACCCGTCCCACAGGATTATTGAAGTTGTATTCGTAATAGGTGTCGAGGCCGAGATTCACCGTAGTACCTCGCAAGAAATCCAGATTCTTGCGATCGTCCGCAGTCACTAGATTGGCGGAAACATTATCCGGATGCGCAGCTTCAGGCGATGCAGAAGCAAGAGCATCGATAGCAGGGGCAACCGCCGTGTTCGCCGGTTGCTCCACACTAGCACCTTGTTGAGATTGCAACTGCTTCACCATCTGCTTTAATTCGGCGACTTCGGCTTCGAGTCGGTTAACCTTGTTGTTCAGCTCTTCCGTCGATCCCGCGGGGGCTGTTTGCCCCATACCAGCGAGCGACAAAATCCATATTCCGGCCAGCAAAATAATTCCACGCTTCATACGCCGCCCCTTTGGCCGATGTGCTCGACAACTCTGAGCATCGCACCGGGAAACTGAGTAACACGCAGATCATATTGGGAACGGCGAGAATTTCACCAGACTCCCATCATGCGTATTCTCAACTAAAGGTCTTTCTCAGAAAGCATCAGGATCGATGCTTCTGGAAGATATGACGGCTTCTTGATGGGACTGGGTGCCAATCCAGTCCGGAAATAAGTCGAAGATCAAGGGGTAAGAGGCCGGAACTCTGTCGCTTCTCCCGAGGTTGCAGCACGAGTTCCACCCGGCAATCGCTTTCGCAGCGCGAATTCCAGACACTTTCCTCCAAAACAACACTCCGCGCTTTCGTGGGCCTGCGCGAACTAATCCTTCTAAGAAACCGGGGCGGTTTGCACTCACGAAGCAAAGCGACGAGAAACCGCATCATGAAGGCGGTTGCAGTGCATGTCACAGCCACGAAGGAAAGCGTTACACCCATATTTCCCATCCATTGCGCTGCGCCTGACACAACTCCGTATTTGAATGCCCTGAGCGTAAGAGTGGTTTAAGGAATTCCTAAAGAAGTTGTAAAGACATTGCCCCGTGTCTTCTGGAACGTAATCTCTGATCTGTCAAACGCTTTAGCAACCCCATTCTGCTTCCCCGGGCTGGGCAAAATACTGGCGGGACTTTGCTGGGTCGTGGGTGATCGATTCGAGTTCGAGCAGTGCCAGACGCGCCGCCGCCACCATGCGACTCTTTTCCTGCGGCGAAGCCTCCTTCCAACCCGCACGTCCCTCGCTGCCTTTGCCTGCAATCTCCGGCATCAGCGCCTGGTGATAGTGATGGAAAAGTTCCGCCAACCGTTCCGGTGCTACCTTGTTAACCCACATGATCCTCGTCCTCCAGAAAACCCGTGTTCTCATCGCGGCCGCTTCTCAGCGCCACAATCATTGGACACGGAACCAAAGAAAGTTCGAATAAAGAGTCCATAAAATGTTTGTAAACGATGAAGCGCTGGAGACACGCTGCTTTGCTGTTGATTGCGCCGGTGTCTTTTTGTGACGTGACGATTGAGCTATGAGCCGGGCTCGAAGCGATAACCTACCCACGGTTCGGTAATCAGGTATTTGGGTGAGGAGGGATCAGTCTCAATCTTCTTGCGCAACTGTCCGACAAAAACGCGCAAGTATTCGGGCTGTTCCGTGCTGTTCGGCCCCCAGACCGCAGCCAGCAGGTTTCGATGGGTAACAACTTTTCCCGGCCGCTTGGCGAGATAAACGAGCAAATCAAATTCTTTCGGTGTGAGATGAACCTCGCGCCCGGCAACCTTCACGGATCGCGCATCGAGATTGATTAGAAAATCTCCAGCGGTAACTGTGCTCGGCTGCTCCTCCGCCGCTGGGCTTCGGCGCAATTGCGCCCGGATGCGAGCCAGCAGTTCGTTCATGCTGAAAGGCTTGGTGACGTAGTCGTCCGCGCCGGCATCGAGAGCCTCGACTTTGGAACGATCCTGTCCGCGCACGGAGAGCACGATGATCGGCACTTGCGAAATCTGCCGGAGTTGACGGCACAGGCCCACGCCGTCCAGGTTCGGCATGGCGAGATCCGTAATCAACACGTGCGGGGACCAGTTCTTCATCAGCTCGAGCGCCATCTCGCCATCGTTGGCGACGCGGATATCGTAGCCTTGCGCGGTGAGCGTAGTCCGCAGCACCCGCGTAATCTGCGGCTCATCGTCGACAACGAGGATTCGCCGGTGCTCTTCGCTCATTACAAAATCACCGCATTTCCTGGGTCACAATATGCACATCCACCGCGGGCGTATCGCGCAAAAACTTGTGGATCGCGGAGAGATAAAAGTATCTTCTCCAGCCTTTCGTGGCCGATCGCCCAAAAACCACTTGCGTGACGTGATTCTCGCGCACGAACTCGGCCACTTTTTCCGCCACAACCTTACCTTCCGTTTTTACCACTTTTGCGCCAACGCTTTCCGCAAAGCGAATGTTTTCCGCCAGCGTGCGCTGGTTTTCGTCGCTTTCGTCGGCCCCGGTATCGACATAAAAAACGAAAAAGTCGCCGTCCATAGCTTGGGCCATGCGCGCAGCGCGCGCAATTAAATACTGCGCGGCGGGGTTGGAACTGATGCAGACTGCGATTCTTTCGCGCACCTGCAGTAGCTGGCCATCTTCGGTTTTCAATTCCGAAAGCGTGCGATCCACGGCTTGCGTGACTTGCCGCAGCGCCAGCTCGCGCAGCGCTACGAGGTTCGTACTGCGAAAGAAATTTGCCAACGCGCGCTCGACCCGCTCCTTCGGATAGATATCGCCGCGCCGCATGCGCGTCTGCAGAGCCTGCGGAGTTAAGTCCGCCATCACGATTTCGCCGGCGCGGCGAATCACCCAATCCGGGACGGTCTCGCGCACCTGCACGCCGGTGAGTTCACGAATGGTCGGCGAAAGGCTCTCGATGTGCTGCACGTTCAACGTGGAGAGCACGTCGATGCCCGCGTCCAGCAACTCGAATACGTCCTCGTAGCGCTTGGCGTGCTTGCTGCCTTCGATGTTGGTATGGGCGAGTTCATCCACCAGCACAACGTGAGGTTTACGCGCCAGAATGGCGTCGACATCCATTTCCTCGAAGATCGTGGATTTGTACTCCAGCTTCCTTCGCGGAACCGTCTCCAGCCGCGAAGAAAGCTCGATGATCGGCTTGCGCCCGTGGTTCTCCACCACCCCGATCACCACTTCTTCACCACGGCTCGCTCGTCGCACGCCTTCGCTGAGCATGGCATAGGTTTTTCCCACGCCGGGCGCATAACCGAGAAACAGCTTAAAAACCGTGGGCTTCTGCGCAGTATCGACCTCTTGGAGCCATTCTTCCGGAGACTTGGGCATTGCCCGCTATTCTGCACGCAGAAACGGGGAAATGTCGAATCGCCGGCGGGATTGCGTTTACAATCGTCCGCGTGAAAGCTCTCTCGGCGCAGCACATCATCCGTTACGCAGCTTGTATCGCTGCCATCGAGGTCGTCGCACAGATTTACCGGCGCATCGTTCACGTAAACCCAACCACGGTTGCGCTGACGTTTCTGCTCATGGTGCTCTGGGTGGCCGCGTACTGGGGTTTTCGCTTTTCCGTATTTCTCGCCGTACTCGCCACGCTGGCCTTCAATTTTTACTTCCTCCCACCGGTCGGTACGTTCACCGTCGCCGATCCGCAGAACTGGGTCGCTTTGTTTGCTTTTCTCACCACGGCTGGGATCGCTTCCGAACTAGCCGACCGCGCCCGCCGGCAAACCGCCGACGCCGTTCAGCGCCGTCGCGATGTTGAGCGGCTCTATGCCTTCAGCCAGCGTCTGCTCGGTACTGACAACGTTGCCGAGTTGTTAAATGCCATCCCCGCCTATATTTGCGACGTATTCAACGCCAACGGTGCTGCCATTTATCTGCTAAGCTCGCAGCAGGTTTACCGCACTGACCCAAAGGCGACCTTCGTTTCGCTGCAGGATCTTCAGATGGTCAGTTCGCGCGGCGAGCCGGTGATCGATACCCAGCGTGGGATTTCTCTCACACCATTACATCTGGGCACACGCACAACCGGCGCCGCAGGCATCGCCGGACCAGCGTTGACGCGTGCCACATTGGAAGCTCTAGGCAGCATGATCGGCATCGCCATTGAACGCGCCGGGGCCATGGAAAAGCTGTCACAGACCGAAGCGGCGCATCAAAGCGAGACGCTACGTTCCGTCCTTCTCGATTCCGTCACGCACGAACTTCGCACTCCTCTCACCGGCATCAAAGCCGCGGTGACTGGGTTGCTCTCGGATTACAACCTGGACGAGTCCCAGCGGCGCGAATTGCTCACCGTGATCAACGAGGAAACCGATCGTCTCGACCGGCTCGTGGGCGAAGCCACCGAGATGGCGCAACTCGACGCTCACAAGGTCGAACTGCACATGTCGCCGGTAGATGTTGCCACGGTAATCGAGTCGGCCGTGGAAGAATCGAGAGCCATCCTCGCCCAGCATCCTCTCGAAGTACGCGTGTCTTCCGCATTGCCCAAAGTCCGTGTCGATGCCGACCGCGTCGCCGAAGTTCTCAAGCAATTGTTGGAGAATGCCGCAAAATATTCTCCGCCCTCTGCGCCCATCGCGATCAACGCTGAAAAGAGAGGCGACCGCGTGGTCACCAGCGTCACCGATCACGGTCCCGGGATCGACGACTTCGAGCAGTCCCTCATTTTTGACAAGTTCTATCGCGGACGCGACCAGCGTTACACCGTGCAAGGCACAGGTATGGGGCTAGCCATCGCAAAAGCCATCGTCGAGGCGCACGGCGGCACAGTTGGAGTAACCAGCCAGGTTGGTCGCGGCTCCGTATTTTCTTTTGAACTTCCCGTCGCCTGAGATCAGTTTTTCAGTTTCGGGCGCTCGCAAGTATCCACAATTTTGGTCGGATCGATTGCGTCTTTGTCTACCTGTTCTTCCAGAATCGTTCCATCTTTTCCGATCAGGAAATTCACCCGGCGCGCGGCTTTGTACTTATCAACGTAGATGCCGTACTTGCGGGTAACATCCCCGCCCCAGTCGCTGAGCAGGGGAAAGGTAACTCCAATTTGGTCGGCAAAGGCTTTATTGGCGAAGGGGCTATCCATGCTCACACCCAGGACCTGGGTGTCGGTCGCATCCAGCCGCTTTAAATCCTGCTGGAGCGCTTGCATTTGCTTGGTTCAACCACCGGTAAATGCGAAAATATAAAACGCCACCACGACATTCTTCTTGCCACGGTACTGGCTTAGCGAGATGGGTTTCAGGTCGTTTCCATCAAAATAGTTCAAAGTGAAGTCCGGCGCCATCTGGCCGACCTTGGGCATAGACGAAGAATTTTCCACTGGCTTCGACTGCGCCGAAGCCGGTGCGGCGGCGGCCAGAACTGCCAGTAAAGCGGCAAGCAGTGGAGCTGCCAGCCTCACGGATAGTCTCTTTTGCATCACGGTCCTCCTCGGCGAATCATACCCTAGTTGCCGGAGTCAGCTGTCATAACACAGAGTATTGCCGCAACCCTCAGGATAGTTAGGACCTCAGTCGCTACCCACCCCGCATGTTTCGCATTGCCGAAGGCGAGCCGAAACCAGTAAATTCAGTTGCAGACTGCTTGGATGACTCTTGCCACACCTTGCCACACTAAACGACGTTTTCTTCGCGGCAACCGAGCGCAACCTCGAGCGGGTCATGCTCTACCGGGAGGGGGGAACATGGCGGCCCATCTCTTCAACTGATCTGCGCCGAAGAGTCGCCGGTACCTTGCAAGGGTTGCGGGAGTTAGGAATTCGCAAGGGAGATCGGGTTGCGATTCTGAGCGAAAACCGGCCCGAATGGACCATCGCCGATTTCGCCATCCTTCTGCTTGGAGCGGTCACCGTTCCCGTCTACGCGACTCTGACTCCGGAGCAAACCGCCTTCACACTGCGCGATTCGGGAGCGGCCCTGGTTTTTGTTTCTACAGAACACCAACTACGCAAGGTTGAGAGCATACTCTCGCAAACCCAGATACGAAAAATTGTGGTCATGGACCAACTCCTTGTGCCAGACGATTTAGCCGCGGCGTGCGCGCTCATGGGTTCGTTTATGGAGCAAGGTCCCGCCGCACTCGATCCCCAAACGGAATCGTTTGCCCGCTCCCTTGGACCTGATGATCTGGCCACCATCATCTACACCTCCGGCACCACGGGCATTTCCAAAGGCGCAATGCTCACCCACGGAAACATGGCGTCGAACATTGCTTACTCGTTGCGCGGCTTCGATATCCATCCCGGCAAGGTCAGCGTTTCGTTTCTGCCGCTCTCACACGTCACGGCCCGGCACGTGGACCTGACGCTTCTCTACCATGGCGTGACTTTGGCATATTGCTCGTTTATCGAGAATCTTCCGCAAACTCTTCTAGAGGTTCGCCCTACGCTCTGTGTTTCGGTACCGCGGGTTTACGAGAAGACTTATGCCAAGACCGAGATGACGGCACGGGGATTTCCAAAACGGGCTATTTATGAGTGGGCACTGTCAACCGGGCGCGCCCACAAGCCGGAGATCCTCGCAGGAAAGTCCCCCAATGCAATCCGGTGGAAGATCGCGAACAAGCTGGTCTTCTCGAAAATTCGCGAGGGCATGGGAGGTCGAATGGAAACCTTCATTTCGGGAGGAGCGCCGCTGGGCCGCGAACTTGCGGAGTGGTTTGCCACGGTTGGTATTCGCATTCATGAAGGGTACGGATTGACCGAAACTTCTCCGGTGATCGCAGTCAACACGCCCATCCATCATCGGATTGGCACCGTGGGCAAGATTCTGCAGAATCTCGAAGTCCGCATTGCCGAAGATGGAGAAATCCTGGTGCGGGGTCCCTCTGTGTTCAAGGGATATTGGAATCGCCCGGAGGAAACTCGGAATGCTTTTCAGGATGGCTGGTTCAAGACCGGAGATATCGGCCATATCGACCAGGACGGATATCTTTCCGTCACCGACCGCAAGAAAGAGCTGATCAAAACGTCCGGCGGCAAGTTTATCGCGCCCCAGCCCATCGAGAATTCGCTGAAGCTGAGTCCGTTGGTCGGAACGCCGGTCATCATCGGCGACAAGCGCAAGTTTGCATTTGTCATCGTCTCGCCGAATTTCGCTTTGCTCGAAGCGTGGGCTCGCGAAAACGATGTTCCATTTTCGTCGCGGGCCGATCTGATTACCCAGCCCAAAGTACAGGCGCTCTACGAAGGCATTGCAGAGGAAACGAACAAGAACCTGGCGCGCTTCGAAAAACTGAAGCGCGTGTTGCTGGTGGCGGACGAGTTCACTCCTGAGAACGGCGCGCTCACTCCCACCATGAAGCTTCGGCGGCGGGTGATCGAGGAGCGCTATCGGCCGCAAATTGAAGAAATCTATGCGCAAGCCGAGGCCACCCTCGCAACGTAAGTTTCCGCAATTCGCTACAATATTCCCATGACTGATCCCCTAATCATTGCCGGACGCTCTTTCCGCTCGCGCCTGATCGTCGGCACGGGAAAATACAAATCCTTCCAGGAAACTGCGCGTGCGCTTGAGGCCAGCGGGGCCGAGATGGTCACCGTTGCCGTGCGGCGCGTGAATCTCGACCGCAGCAAGGAGTCGCTGCTCGATTACATCGATCCGAAGAAATATTTTCTCCTGCCGAATACCGCCGGTTGCTACACGGCTGACGAAGCGATCCGCGCTGCCCGGCTTGGGCGCGAGGTTGGGTTGTCGGATTGGGTGAAGCTCGAAGTAATCGGTGATCAGGCCACTCTTTATCCCGATGTGCAAGCCACGCTGGAAGCCACCCGGGTTCTGGTAAGCGAGGGCTTCACGGTCATGCCTTACACGTCCGATGACATCGTTTTTGCCAAGCGTCTGATCGATGCCGGAGCCGCTGCAGTCATGCCTTTAGGCGCTCCGATCGGCAGCGGCATGGGAATCCAGAATCAGGCACACATCCGCATTCTGCGTGAGATGATCACCGCGGTGCCGCTGATCGTGGATGCGGGAGTAGGAACGGCTTCTGACGCTGCGATCGCCATGGAGCTCGGCGCAGACGCGGTGCTGATGAACACGGGTATTGCCAATGCACAGGATGCCGTGTTAATGGCGCAGGCCATGCAGCATGCCGTAATCGCCGGACGGCAAGCCTATCTCGCAGGCCGCATGCCGAAGAAGTTATATGCCACCGCCAGTTCGCCCTTGGAGGGTGTGGTGCGCTAGGATCAAGCACAAAGAAAAAGAACAAGGGCGGCCGCAGCCGCCCTTTTTCGTTCAACCATAACTCACATTCCCAGCATTTTCGTGCTTTCCACGTGAATGTTATCGCCCGTCACGTGTCCAGTGACAGCAACGTGGTGCCCGATGTGATCCTTGAGAGCATCCGGATTGTCCACCATCAAGACCTTCTGATCCTTGTCGGTCACGATCACCATTTTGGCTCCGGCGGCTAGGCATTTCTTGCTGCAGGCTTCGGCCTTTATCGTTTGCGCCCTTAGCGCCGCATTTATCGTCAGTAACCCAACCATTCACGGTTGTAGTTTTACCCATAGTGTCGAATGCGACAGCAGTCATGAGCAAATAGAAAACACAACATCAGGAAGAACGCAAATATTTTCCTCATGGCCGGCATTTTCTCCTTTTTGAATAACCGTTCGCGGCCCAAACCGCGGTGTGGCAGGAATCAATCGCCCGTCCGGCACCATCCAACCTCACCGACCGTCGATTCCCGGAACTATAACATAGGCAAATGGCCAATGTGTCAACGCGAGGGATGGGGTAGTGGCCGAATTTGGTATTCAGCCAGTACCCGCGATGGATGATGACGGTTCTTATTTTTTCGCCGAATGAGTGGCCGGTGGAGGTGTATTGGCAGGAGTTGGCGGAACATAAACGATCTCTCCCGGACGCGCATAATGTAACTGCTCGCGAGCTTCTTTTTCGATGGCTTTTTCGTCCGTCTGCAGAGCGCGAATCTGCTGCGTGTACATCTCGTTTTCCTTCTGTTCCTGTACAATCTTCTTCTGCAGCAACTGGTATTCCGCTCGCTTCTGCTTGTAGACAATCATTCCGTTCGCGCCGAGCATAACGTGAACAAACAACAGTCCGGCAAGTGTCGCAACGGCAATGGTTGCGATGCGCCGCCTCAGGGAATAAAGACGCATCCAGACCGGACGCAGCCTTTCTGCGCAGGAAACTGCGATTGCCTCGGCTTGCGGTGCCTTTCTCCGCCATGACCCGCAGTCGGTCATGCGGCGAGGGAAAACTGCGGATATTAGTAATTCGCTTTACTCGAAAATCCATTGTTTCGCCGCTGTGCTCAATTTTTCCAGACCACCTTCACTGCGCGCCTCTGAATGGACGCATCACCGGCTCCGTGCCGGAGAGACGATAGCAACCCCAGGAGCCTCGAAAATCAGCTTCAATCCGTCAGTGCGAACTACTTCGCTCAGTGTCCACAGAACTCGCGCGGATCGGACTCCAACTTTCCAGTGAACTTGTCCTTCACCTCAGGCGTCAAGCGGAAGTTCTCCCGCTGCGGATAGAAGGAACCAACTTGGTTACACAGCGCCTTGAGTTGCCTCGCCCAGCGACTTGCCAGCGTCTTGCCGCAGAGCAGCAGAGCGAACGTTAGCAAACGTAAACTCTTCCATGCCGCGGACCAGCCTGGCGTACCAAACTTGACTTGCGTTAACATACTTTCGCTCTCCGTAAGGTGCCGCTCAGCGTGCGGCCGGTTGGCTGAGTAGCTTCGGCGGCACCGGACAGCCGATTTTATATGACTGACAAACGAATCGTCCTGACTACCGCGGGCTCGGAAGAAGAAGCGCGAAAAATCGCGCGCGCACTGGTGGAACGAAATATCGCGGCCTGCGTCAACATCCTTCCGCAAATCACTTCAATCTATCGCTGGCAGGGCAAGGTGGAGGAAGCGCGCGAATGGCTCTTGGTAGTGAAGACAACAGCTGGGGCCTTCGAAGAGGTTCGTAACGCGATTATCGAACTGCATTCCTACGAACTACCCGAATGCATCTGTGTGGCGATTGAAGACGGAGCGTCGGAATATCTGCAATGGATTGGGGATTCAGTCGCCGGTGAGTAGACGAGTTGAGCATTAGATTGCCGCCAAGCCGAAATCAAGATCGTCGAGGATGTCCTGCAAATCCTCGATTCCCACGGAGATTCGCACCATACCGTCGGTGATGCCGATCGCCTTGCGGCCCTCTTCGCCGAGGCCCGCGTGCGTCATGGTGGCGGGATGGGAAATCAGCGTCTCGACTCCTCCCAGCGATTCCCCTAGGGAGCATACTTGCAATTTCTTCAGCATCTTGTTCGCGTTCTTCAGCGATCCGGTTTCGAAGGTAATCATGGCACCGAATCCGCGCATCTGTTTTTTTGCGAGTGCATGTTGCGCATGATCGGGCAAGCCGGGATAGAAAACCTTCTTCACCCTCTTATGGTTCACCAGAAAATTCGCCACGGCGCGGCCGTTGCGGTCGTGAATCTCCATGCGCGCGGCCAATGTTTTCACGCCGCGCAATATCAGCCAGCACTCGAAGGGAGAGAGTATCGCGCCGGCTGCCTTCTGCAGGAAAGCCAGCTTGTCCGCTTGGTCCTGACGGCTGCACACGACAACGCCGCCCAGTCCATCGCTATGGCCATTGAGGAATTTCGTGGTCGAGTGCACCACCATATCGGCGCCCAATGCGAGCGGATTCTGGAAATAAGGCGACATAAAAGTGTTGTCAACCACCAGATCCACTTTCTTCCGTCGGCAAATAGAGCTGATGGCCGGCAGGTCACTCAGGTGCATGAGCGGATTCGTTGGCGTCTCGACAAAAACGAGTCGCGTGTTCTTCCGGAGGGCCCGCTCGATATTCTCTACATCAGAAGTATCGACGTAGGAAAACGCCAGACCGAAATCGCTCAGAACCTGGTTGAACAGCCTTGGTGATCCGCCATACAGATCATTGCCGCAGACAACGTGATCGCCAGACTTCAACATCGTCATTACAGCATTGATCGCTGCCATACCGCTGCCAAAGACTCTCGCTGCCAGTCCGCCTTCAAGCGAAGCCAGGTTCTGTTCTAGTCGATCGCGTGTCGGGTTCGACACGCGGGCGTACTCGTAACCTTTGTTCTCGCCAATTCCCTGCTGGACGTACGTAGAAGTCGGATAAATGGGCACGGTAACGGCTCCGGTCAAAGGATCCGGTTCCTGGCCGTCGTGGATGGCGCGCGTGGCAAAGCCTGACCGTCTGATTTTCTTCATGCAGAATTTTGGGAGTAAAACCTTTCTAGACTCCACCTTCGAAAATTTTCTTCGACAAATACCGTTCGGCAGAATCGGGAATGATCGTCGCCACACGCTTTCCGTCGCCCAGCCGTTTGGCCACTTCGATGGCCGCAAACGCAGCCGCTCCGCCGCTGGATCCCGCCAGCACACCTTGCTCGGCGGCGAGTCTCTTAACCATGCCGAAGGCGTTCTCGTCATTGACGGCAATCACTTCATCACAAACACTGGGATCGAAGGTTTCGGGAATAAAGCTCACGCCAATCCCTTCCACTTTGTGCGGCCCCACTTCTCCGCCGCGCAGAATTGAGCCTTGCGTCTCCACCGCGACTGCCCAGACTCCGGGAGCATGTTTCTTCATATAGCGCGCCACCCCGGTGAAAGTTCCGCAAGTGCCGCAGCCCAGAACGACGGCGTCCACTTTGCCTTCCATCTGCTCGAAGATTTCCGCGGCCGTGGTTTCGTAGTGGTAATCCGGATTGGCTTGATTTTCAAATTGCCCCGCCAGGAACGCCGTGCGATCAGTGGCCACCAGCTCCTTCGCCCGCCGGATCGCGCCCTTCATACCTTCTGCGTCCGGAGTACGATCCACCGTTGCCCCCAGAGCGCGCATGATCAGCACTTTCTCCTGCGAGAAATTCTCGGGCACGAACAGCTTGACCTTGTAACCGCGATTCACACCGATCAGAGCCAGGCCGATCCCGGTATTTCCCGCCGTCGCTTCTACGATGGTTCCACCAGGAGTGAGTTTCCCTTCCTGCTCAGCTCTGCGAATAATGCCGATCGCAGCACGATCTTTCACACTCCCCCCGGGATTCAAATACTCGAGCTTGGCGAAGACATCCGCTGACCCGGCCGGCACCAGCCGTTTCAGCCGCAACATAGGCGTGCCGCCGACCAAGGTGGTGATGTCATCGGCGACACGAAGATGGAGGGTTTCGGAATTCTTGAGGTGCACGTTACAGGGTAAGGGTCGGCGCTTTGGAACGTCAATCTGCCATTCACTCGAATACTCAGGAGAGGGTTACGGTGGTCATTTATACCTCCCACCCAACATTTCGTTGTTTCTCAAGCTTCTCTACAAACTACCGATCTGCTCTTTAACCAACTCCACCTTGGAGGCCTATGCACAAACGAATGGTCAGACAGGCCGTTCTCTGGATTTTTTGTAGCATAAGCCAAACCTTTCTTCGTGCCCAGGAATTCCGGCTCTTCAATCGTGAGATTCAGGCGCACGGTTTCGCCTCACAAGCTTTCGTCAAAACGGACGAGAACAACTGGCTCACGATGAACACGGCCAATGGCAGTGCCGCGTTCACCGATTTTGGACTGAATCTCTCCACACACCTCACCGACAAGATATTCGCAGGAGGACAAGTCTACGATCGAAACCTAGGGCAATTGGGCCAGTATCATCCATCCCTGGACTGGGCAGTGGTCGATTATCGTTTCAAGAATTGGCTGGGAGTTCGCGGCGGCAAAGTGAAGACCACCCTCGGCCTCTACAACGCCACTCAGGATCAGGATTTCCTCCGCCCCTTCGCCCTCCTGCCGCAGAGCGTATACCCCACTGATCTTCGCGATCCCACGATCGCCCACCTCGGCGGCGACGTCTACGGCACAATTTTCCTCAAACGGGATCTCGGGAGCCTTTCCTACACCGCCTACGCCGGTCATCGCAGCGATAGCCTCTACAGCGGTTATCCGTACCTTCTGTCGCAATTCGGAACGCTCTTTACCAGCTTCGGGGGCTTACAGTACGGCGGCGATCTGCGGTGGAACACCCCGCTCAAAGGCTTGCTGATTGGAGCATCCCGTCTGGACCAGGACACAAGCGGCAAAGGTACGTCATTGATTCCTGGAGTAGTCCCAACCCAGAGGATTCCGTATTCCGAGTATTCCAAGGCCGACTGGACCAATCAGTTCTACGGCGAGTTCGCCCGAGGGAAATTACTCATTGACGGGGAATACCGTCGCTACTATCGCGATCAGATCGTGTTTTCGGGGGCGGCCGCGGACCTGGATGATGTGCGCGGATGGTACGTCTCGGGAGCCTATCGCGTCTCCAAACGGATCAGGCTTGGCTCGTATTACTCGCGCTATGGAATTGCCACTGCCGAGGGAGGTCTCTTTGCCACCCTCGGGTTTCCCAATGTCACCGACACCAGCCTACCGGCCCACCACGTGTATGACAAGGTACTCAGCGCGCGGATCGATCTCAACAAGTATTGGAATATAAAAATGGAAGGTCACTTCATGAACGGCTACGCAGATTCCACCTATCCCGATGGTTTTTATCCCCAAGTGAATCCGCAGAGATTCAAGCCGGACACTAATGCTTTGATTGTCAGAACTAGTTTTTATTTCTAGCAGCAACCAGCGAAAGCGAACGGAATGAAGCGTCTGAACATAATCATCGTAGCTGCGGCGATCATCTGCATCATTCCGGACGCATTCCCCGCCGAACTCAGAGTGATTGCCAATCCAAACATCAAGACCGATGCCATTTCCTCGGACGAACTCAAGAGCCTTTTCCTGGAAGAGCGAATCTCCCTTGCTGATGGAACTCACATCGAACCGGTGCTTAGAAAAAACGGCGCAATGCACGAAAAATTCCTGCGCGATTATCTGGGCAAGAATCCCGATGACTTGCAAAGGTACTATCAATCGCTCGTGTTTTCGGGCCGCGCCTCCATGCCCGAGGAACTTGGTTCCGACGCCGAGGTTGTTGCTTACGTTGCGAGAACGAGAGGCGCCATCGGATATGTAAGCTCGGAAGCCAAGACGGAGGGTGTAAAGACGTTGCTGATTTTGAGCGCACACAGCGATGCACAAAGGAAATTGATTACTCGCATTGAACCCCAGTACCCAGAAACTCTGCAGCGGCTGAATATCGGCGGAACGGTGCGGCTGCAAGTCACGATTTCCCCGAAAGGAAATGTAGAGCATGCAGAACTGCTAGGCGGCAATCCCATTCTGGCGGAAGCAGCCATCGAGGCCGTCAAACAATGGGTCTATTCTCCCGGACCGACACGGACGACTACTGAGGTCACAATTCCCTTCGATCAACATCATTAGAATCACAATTCATCTCGTGCCTGCTGCCGCCGGCTGGGACCCGGCGTAGTATCCGCTCTTCGTGCGTACGATCAGCTTGCCGTGCCCCTTGGCCTTGGCTTCCACGTGAATGGTGCGAAAGCCGCCAGCCGATTTGGGAGTTGTTGGCTTGTAGCCAATCGTATATTGGCTCCGGATGTCATGTGCCACTTGCTTGCTGATTTCATCCACTTCATCCAGGGTTCTTGGGAAAAATGCCAATCCACCGGTACGCTGCGCAATGATCTCCAGCGCCCGCTTTGCCCGCTTCGGATGCTCTTCATCGCCCAGTACCCCAATCGCATAGACCGAGGGGCCGCTCTCTTCCTGCAACTGCTTTACCGCTTGCTCTAAAGTTTCCCGGCTCGCATTGTCTTCCCCGTCGGTCACAACAAAAAGCACCTTGCGCTCCAACCGGGCGTCTTTGGCCAGGTGATCGGCGGAGGCGACGATCGCTTCGTAGAGCGCGGTTCCTCCTCGGGCGTCAATTTTCTCCAGCGCTTCCTTCAACTTCAAAAGATCGTTGGTGAAATCCTGGTCCAGATAGTATTCATCATTGAAGTTCACCACAAAAACCTCATCCTGTGGATTGCTCGACCGCACGAGATTCAGAGCCGCCTGATTCACTTTGGCGCGCTTCTCCCGCATCGAGCCCGAGTTATCGATCACGATTCCCATGGATACGGGAATATCCTCGTGATGAAAGGAAATGATGGTCTGAGGTTTGCCATCCTCAAAAACAGAGAAGTCATTGCGAGTCAGATCGGTGACGATGTGCTGCTTGTCATCGATCACCGTCGCCGTAAGCCGCACTTCATCCACGTCCTTGCGGATAACGAATGTTCCATTCTGCTGACTGGTCGATGGCGGAGTTTGCCTGGATGAGGACGCCGGGGGCTGCGGCTGGACTTTTCCCGTTGAATCCGGCGTAATCGGGCCGGCAGGCTGCTGCGCCTCACGAAGGGCGAAAAGAGGAAGCGCGAATACTGCGATCAGGGCCGCGATCGCTAGCGGGAAATATTGACTCGCACCTTTATTCTTCGGGCGCGTAATATCCAGTCCTGGCATAGACTTTCAGCGGCGGCAATCCTTTCGGCGGCAGCAGCTTTACTTTGATCTTACGCCACTTGCCATCGCGCGAGATATTGTGCGGACGATATCCCAGCACATACTGGTTGCGCAGTTCGATTCCGATCTTGGTGGCGACGTCCGCCAAATCATTCGGGTTTTCCACGGTAAAGGCTCGACCGCCCGAAAGCTCGGCTACTTCGCCTAGCAGGGCCGGACCCAATCGTTCTTCCGGCGTGGCGAAGTAGCGATCATAGATGCCGATCGCATACACCATCACATCCGCTTCTTTCACCAGCGCCTTGATTTCGTTTTCTGTATACCGGCTGTGGTTGTCGCCGCCATCCGAGATGATAAGGAGCGCCTTCTTCGAGTACTTGGCCTGACGCATCTTCGTAACGCCCATATATATGGCATCCATCAGGGCGGTCATTCTCTGCGGCACCGCGTAAATCAGCTTGTTCTGGATTTCATCCACGGAGTTGGTAAAGTCACTAACCACTTCGGGCTGGTCCGAGAACGTAATCATGAAAAATTCGTCCTGCGGATTGGCGGTCTTGAAAAATTCCATCACCGCGTCCTTCGCCCGGTCCATTTTGCTTCTCATGCTGCCGCTGGAATCGAAAATAACGCCGAGAGAGACGGGAGCGTCCTCGCTCGAGAAAGTCTTGATCTGCTCTTGCGAGCCGCCTTCGAACACTTCAAAGTTTTCTTTTTCCAGTCCCGTCACCAGTCGATTCATGGGGTCGGTAATGGTCACTGGAACCAGAACCAGGTCCGCGCTGGTGCGTAGCGGACGCACGTGGGTGTTCAGGGCGGATACACTGTCTTTTGGAACTTCGGTCTTGGCCGTCTCGACCGTTCGCGGGGTCACATGGACATCATCGACACCCGTCTGTCCCAGCATCGGCCTCGTGGCGCAGACGGCGAATAGTCCCAGCAGTATGGGCAGGGCGATGAAACGAAGGTATTTGGCAGTCGAACGGCGCACCGCATTCAACCTACTGGACTCATGGTCACAGTTGCCAGCCAGGGCTACAGGGCGGGGGAACCGGGAGCACGCGAACCGGCGCTCATTCGCGAACAACATAAGCACCTCGTTTGGTCGCGATACTATCACAGCTTTCACCCAGCCGACTGCGTTTTTTTCGTCAAATTTCTGTGACAAACCACACTGGACAACCCATTTCGGGCCACTCAATCGGTCGCACTGGAGAATTATTAGAATCCTTCGCTCTTGCTACAATCAGGTGTTTCCATGGCAGAGATTCATCCCTTCCGCGCCTTCCGTTACGATTCTCAGCAAGTCAGCCTGAGTCAGGTCGTTACCCAACCTTACGACAAGATCACGCCTGCTTTACAGGATCGGTATTACGCCGCCAGTCCATACAACCTCGTTCAAATTATCCTCGGTCGGGGGCAAGCGAACGACAATCCAGCGAATAATGTATATTCGCGAGCAGCGACCGCTTTCCGCGAATGGCGAAGTAAGGGCGTCCTGCGTCAGGATCCAACCCCCTCCCTCTATCGGTATTCTCAGTCTTTTACTTTGCCGGGCACTGACACGAAGGTCGAGCGCCAGGGTTTCATCGCGCTCGGCCGCATCGAGGAATACGCGGCGGGTGTGGTCTATCGCCACGAGCAGACGCTTTCCAAACCGAAAGCCGATCGCCTGGGTCTCTTACGTGCAACCCGCGCTCATTTCGGGCAGATTTTCATGCTTTACGAAGACTCCGGACAGATCGAGTCGCTGCTGGCAACGGCGACGGCCGCTCCGGCAAACCTCGAAGTATCTGATGAATATGGCGTAGTTCACCGCGTCTGGCAGGTTCCCAACGCTGATTTAATCCATTCCGTCTGCGCTGCAATGCAGGATAAAAAGCTCATCATCGCGGACGGCCACCATCGGTATGAGACGGCGCTTACTTATCGCGATGAGCGGCGCGCTGGGAGATCCTTGGCGGAGACTGCGACAGCTCCCCACGAATTTGTGATGATGACCTTCGTCAACATGAACAGCCCGGCTCTTACAATCCTGCCCACTCACCGGGTGGTTCATAGCCTCGAGAACTTCTCGGAAGAAACCTTTTACAAATCGGCGCGCGCTTTCTTTGATATCGATGAGATCGACTCACCTGTAAGCGCGTCCCAGGCCACAGCAATGCTTCGCGAAGCGGGACGGGCTGGAACCTGTTTGCTGGCCGTCACTCCCAGACGTGCTTTCTTGCTGCATCATCCCAACCCGAATTTGGCGGGAATCTTCACCGGGGTTTCGCTCCGCCAGCAATCTCTAGATGTGGTTCAGTTGCACAAAGTTTTGTTAGAAAATGTGCTGAAGTTGTCGGAAGAATCGATTCGCAACCAGAAGAATATCTCCTACGTGCGCGATCCGGCAGAAGCCCTTTCCTCCGTCCGAGGCGGCAGCGCCAACATCGTTTTCCTCATGAACCCTTGCCGCGTTGCTCAGGTTCGCGACATCGCCTTCGCCGGCGAAGTCATGCCCCAGAAATCCACCGACTTTTATCCCAAGCTGCTCAGCGGATTGACCATCTATGCGCTTGAATAGTCGGCGGCGCACGCTTGCGGCTTCGAATGGCTGGGCAACCGTGCGGAAGCGACCCCATCGATTTCGGTTTCTGGGCCGCCGCCGGGGGAGCAGATTGGGCGCCATCTTTCCCTTCATCGCCGTCCTTCTGCTGAGTGCGGTGCCTTCGGAAAAGCATCTTTCCGTTTACTCGACTGCGGCCAACTATTCCGTGCCCATCATTCAACGTCAGGGACATGAATACATCGGCCTCCTGGAACTCCTCGAGCCGCTGGGCACAGTCAGCGCCAAGCTGGAAGGCTCGCGCTGGCGCTTGCGCTACGATAACGTGCTGGGAGAATTTGTGGATGGCAAGAATCGCGCGCGCGTTCAGGGACGCGACGCCGACCTCACTGCAAGATTTCTTCTGGAAAACGGAAGAGGATTTGTCCCAGTCGCGTCAGTCGCTTCCCTCCTGCCCCGTTTCCTTGGAGGCCCGGTGACTTTGCATGAGAGCGCTGGACGTCTTTTCATTGGCAGCGTGGCAACGCATTTCACGGCCTCGGTAGCCCCGGACAATCCCTCTCATCTGATTTTTCACTTCAGCGCTCCCGTCAATCCTTCAGTCGCGACCGAAGCGGGCAAGCTTCGGCTGACGTTTAATCATGAACCCATCACCGCGCCAGCTTCTCCCACCCTGACTTTCGGGAGCAAGATGATTCCTTCCGCCACGTATTCTGAAGGCAACGGCGCTGCGGAGATCACCGTGAGCACGACGACGCCGTTGATGGCCAGTTTCAGCTCTGATGGCCGAACCATCAGTCTGGGCCCGGCAAAATCGCAATCGGCGACGGCGTCGTCCCCCGCGCCCGCGGCTGCTGCGTCACACCCCACCGCTCCGCCCGCGTCTCCCGCTGCCGCCACGGCCCCTCGCCGCTATTTTGCCGTGATCGATGCCAGCCACGGAGGAACCGATCGCGGTGAAGCTCTCAGCCCCACAATGGCTGAGAAAGACATAACCCTGGCCCTGGCCCGCGATCTCCGCCAGGCGCTCGAAAGCCGCGGGGTCACAACGCTCGCGATTCGTGACTCCGACACCAACATTTCGCTCGACGATCGCGCGTTCTTCACCAACGCCAGTCATGCCGCCGTGTACATTGTGATCCACGCCGCATCCAGCGGCCACGGTGTGCGCGTCTACACGGCAATGCTCCCTTACTCAAACGGGGAAGATAGCGGACCATTTCGTTCTTGGCCTACAGCACAGCTTTCGTCGATACCCTTGAGCCAAACGGCTGCTGGTGCCACCGCTGACGCGCTAAAGAGAATCCAGATCCCGGTCCGCGTGCTCACCGCCCCATTGCGGCCCCTCAATAACATCACCACCGCTGCTATTGCCGTAGAAGTTGCTCCGTCCGCAACCGACGTTTCCTCGCTGGCTTCACCGGATTATCAGGAACTCATTGCCGGCGCAGTTGCCAACGGAATCGTATCGGTCCGCGCCCAACTCGGAGCCATGCCGTGATTCCAAGACACTTTGTCATTGCACTCTCGCTATTGCTGGCAGCCGCGCTGGCCATGGGGATTTATGCGTGGCACATGCGGGGCCGGGCGGCGGCTACGCCCGTGGCGTCGAGCGATAACCAGCCCGTGGTCGCTCCCGCGACCGGTCCCACGGAACGCGTTACGCTCTGGGTGGCATACGACGATATTGGCTCGCTGCGCGCACAATCCGCTCAAATCCCGTTGCCCGGCGCTCGCCAACAGCGCGCTGAAGAATTGATGCGCACACTGGTAGCCCTCTATCTGGACAAATCCTCGCCACATCCTCTGCCGTCCGGCTCGGAAATTCGCAGCGTCTACCTGATCGACCCCGGCCTCGCCGTCATCGATGTAAACGCGGCCCTGGCCGACGGCCATCGCTCCGGAATCCTCGCAGAAGATCTCACGGTTGCATCTCTGATTCAGACCATTTCGGCGAATATTCCGGGAATCTTAAGGGTGAAAATTCTGGTGGAAGGCAAAGAGCGCGAAACCCTGGCTGGGCACGCGGATCTATCCAATTTCTTCGATGTCTCTGCCGTTAATCAGCTCACCGCGCAGTTTCAATCTACGCCTTAAGCTGAAAAAAAAACGGATCCCGTCTGCGAGCCGCCGCCCTCTGAGACTTATTTTGTTATTTCGCAGATGGAGCCAGATACCACGGGGTCACAGTTTCATCCATTTTCATAAAGTTCACGAGCAGAGCCGAGTCTTTGTACTTTCCCAACGTGGAAGCGTGAACCCCGTCCGGTCCCACATCGGCGCAGCTCCATTCCAGGCCGGCGCTATCGGCATACACATTGCCGTTGGCCAGCATTCCGTTTGCCCAGTCGTAAGTTCCCCACGAAACCCACGGCGCGACCACCGGACCGTTGTTCGGGTTGTAGTTTAGATTTGCCTGGCCATTGATCTGGTCGGCAGCCACCGTTTGCACCGCGAAACCTGTTTCGTAAGCGTAAGGTTCGGGAAGAATCTCCGGATCGTTCGTGGCATATCCGCCGTAATGCATGCTCTCCAGATAGGCCAGCTTCAGGTTCGGAAAGTAAATCTGCATATTCTGCAGGGCGGAAATCATGTCGCTTTCCTGCTGCGCCATGTCCGCGGGATAGGTGCCCGTGGGTTGGCTGCGCGGATCCATCATCCACACTGCCACGACCTGGTCTGCAGTCACGTTCTGGTACGGCAGATAAAAGTTCAGAATCGTCTGCCATGAGCCGTCGCTGAAGTCAGCGTAATTCGGTGAGTCGGTGCCGTCGATCGCTCCGTTAACGATGACCAAATTGGGATTCAATGCCGGATCCACTTGTTCCGTCAGTTGAAACTGGGTAAACATCGTACGCGTGATCGATACTCCAATCGACAGCAGCACATATTTCCCATCCGGATCCGGATTTCCATTGGCGTCCAGAGGAACGATCCCGTCGGCCAGAGCCAGCCCATCAGCCTCGTGATCCGGTGGGCGAACATTGCTGCCGCCAGGATAGAGTCCGCCCTCAGTTCCCATATAGCTGCCAGTCCCCAAGTCCGGCAGATCGACCTCGGGCAGCCCGGTTCCGGCCTGGTCCCAGGTGATGTTGTTGCACGCGGAGGCAGATGTCGTCACCGGGAGCGTGAGCGCAGCAGTTGCCGATTCCGCTGGCGTACTCGAATCAGTCACTTTCACCGTGAATGTGGAGGTTCCGGTTGCAGCTCGTGGATCCGCTGATTGCGCCCGAGGCGCTCAAGGTCAACCCGCTCGGCAGAGTTCCAGAAGCCAGGCTCCAGGTGTACGGTGCCGTCCCTCCTGCCGCGGAGAGATTCGCAAGATAGGCAAAGCCTTTGGCTCCGGTCGGCAAAGTTGGAAACGAAGACACTGCCAGCCCGGGCGGTGCAATTCCACTGCCGCCTACGCTGATGGTTTGAGCAGGAATAACATCGTAGGTCAGGGAAATGGCATTGGAATATGACTGAACCAAGCCGGGAGTGAACGTCACCTGAAACGAAAATGACTTTTTTGGCTGGATGGTAACTAGCGATGTGTATCCGGTCTGGTTGAACGGCGGCACCACCGTCACGGCGGTCAGCTTGAATGCATTCGTGCCCTTGTTGGTCACAGTAACGGTCTGCGTCGCGGTAGCGCCAGTCGGCGTCGGCGCAAAACTCACAACATTCGGGCTTATGCTGGCAACCGCTCCCGTGGTCGTACCCGTGCCCGAAAGCGTCACAATTTGCGGACTGCTAACGCCCTGAATTGTGAAGGAAATTTGCCCAGTCACGGCTCCCGCAGCAACCGGCTTGAATCGAACCGCCCAAATTCCCGCCTGCCCCTTGTGCAGCGTTCGCGTCCAGCCGTATTCCAGGATGAAGACGTTGAAGGGAGTAATCGAAAAACCGGTGACCACCAGATTCGCCGTTCCCGTATTCGTGATCGTGATCTCCGTAACCGCTGTTTCCATGCCGACAGTGACGCTCTTAAACGCAATGGAAGTGGGGTTGATGGTGAACGAGGGCGTTCCTGGCGGGTCGGCAGATACCGCAACCCCGCAACACAGAAGCAGAAGGACGAAAACCGAGAGGCTACCAGACAGGAATTTCATGTTTTGGAGGGTAATTTATATCATGAAACGCTGTTGGAAATGTATCGCCGAGAAGGGGGACAGCAGCCAACTTTGATGGGCGGTGTGCAAGAATTGATCACCTGGAATTCGATATGCTGCTTTTGCAGCCGGAATTTACAAAGTTTCGTAAACTTTTTGAGGACTCCTAACTATGGCCATCGCAACCATCAATCCCGCCACCGGTGAAACCGTCAAGACGTTCCAGCCGCTCTCTTCCGCTGAGATCGAACAGAAGTTGCAACTCGCCGTCGTCACCTTCCAAATCCAGCGCAGGACTTCTTTCGGTGAGCGCGCGCAACGCATGCTGAAAGCCGCCGAGATTCTTGATCGTGACAAGGAAAAGTTTGCCCACTTGATGACATTAGAGATGGGTAAAACGTACAAGTCGGCGATTGCGGAAGCCATGAAGTGCACTACGGCATGCCGCTATTACGCCGAGAACGCGGAGAAAATTCTCCGGGACGAAGTAATCGAGACTGGCGCGAAAAAAAGCTTCATCCGCTACCGTCCCATCGGGCCGATTCTTGCCGTCATGCCGTGGAATTTTCCCTTCTGGCAGGTCGTTCGCTTCGCCGCACCCGCGCTAATGGCAGGTAACGTTGGCTTGCTGAAGCACGCCTCCAACGTTCCGCAGTGCGCCCTCGCGCTGGAGCAGCTTTTTCTCGAAGCCGGATTTCCCACCGGCGCATTTCAGACCCTGCTGATCGGCTCCCAACAAGTCGACGCGATACTGAATGACCCGCGCGTAGTTGCGGCCACGCTCACCGGCAGCGAACAAGCGGGCATCGAGGTTGGCATCGCCGCTGCCAAACGAATCAAGAAAGTGGTTCTCGAACTCGGCGGCAGCGATCCTTTTATCGTCATGCCCAGCGCGGATCTTGACGCCGCCGTCGTCACCGCTGTCGAAGCTCGTGTGATTAATAATGGCCAATCCTGCATCGCCGCCAAGCGCTTCATCGTGGCAGAGCCGGTTGCCTCGGAGTTCGAGAAAAAATTCGTAGAGCGCATGAAGAACCTGCGGGTGGGCGATCCCTTCGATGAGAAAACGGAAGTCGGTCCGCTGGCGACTCCCGATGCGGTGAAATCACTTGACGCCGACGTGCAAAAGACCGTTCAAGCCGGCGCCAAGCTCTTGACGGGAGGCCATCCGCTCAAGCAGCCCGGCAACTATTACGCGCCCACCGTGCTAACCGATGTCCCAAAAGATTCACCCGCCTACCGGGAAGAATTCTTCGGGCCGGTGGCCTCGCTGTTTCGGGTGAAGAATATCGAGGAAGCCATCCGTCTCGCCAATGACAGCCGCTTCGGCCTGGGGGCGAGCGCGTGGACGAATGATGAGCAAGAACGAGAGCGCTTCATCAACGAACTCGAATCCGGGATGGTGTTCATTAACAAAATGGTCGCATCCGATGCGCGCATTCCCTTTGGCGGCGTGAAACACTCCGGGCACGGGCGCGAGTTGGCGGCCAATGGAATTCGCGAGTTCATGAACATTACCACGGTGTCGATCGCCTAAGAAGCGCATTGACACCTCCAACGAAAGTAGGTAATATAACTACAATTCATGGAAAAAACCATCTCAGCTGCCGACGCCAACCGTAATTTCTCCCGTCTCCTGCGAGACGTAAGAGAAGGTCAGAGTTACGTCGTCACCAGCCATGGCCGGCCAGTGGCGCGAATTGCGCCGGTTCAACGAAAGCAAGGTAAAGTCGGCGATTCGCCCGCGTGGCGGGCGCTCATGCGACGCGTGAAAAAACAGCCCGTGATTGATATCGGCCCATGGACAAGGGACGAACTCTACGACTAAGCGTGGACGATATAAAGGTAGCGCTCGATACCAACATTCTTGTCTACATTGAGGGCGTCAATGGAGTGGCACGGAGCAAGGATGCGGCTGAGGTCGTGGCGAAGCTGCCCAGAGAGAGCGCATTCGTTCCCGTTCAGGTTCTCGGCGAATTGTTTCGCGTCTTGATCCGCAAAGCAAAATACACTCCGCAACAAGCTCGCATGGCTGTCCTGAATTCCTTCGATATCTTCCGCGCCATAGAGACGTCTCCGGCCGTTATGCTTTCGGCCGCTGATCTCGCTCTCGAACATGGCTTAGACATCTGGGACGCGGTGATTCTAGCCGCGGCGGCAAGTGTCGGCTGCCGCTTGCTTCTCTCGGAAGATTTGCAAGACGGATTCGCCTGGAGCGGCGTGACGGTGGCGAATCCCTTTGCTATTAAACGGAATAAGTTACTGGAGGGGTTACTCGGAGAGTAATTCGCGGCGCCGCCAGATCGATAGCCCGGGCGCACCCAGCGCGAGCGCTGCTAAGGTTTCGTTGGCATGCAGTGCTCCCTGTAGCAAGTCGCTCAATGGCCCTGAGGCCTTTTCCCTGTCGATGTGGATGGATCCGAACGGCGGCCCCGTGGTCCGCCGAACTGCCAGCCAAACAACGCATTTCGACCTTCATAATATTTCCCGGGTGAGGGCGTCCGGAGCCTGAGGTGGGGAAACTAGGGTTCCTTACTGCCTTAGTGCGATCCCACTCAGCACTTCCTGTTGCTTCGCGATGAGCACCTGCACCCCCTGCCGCGCATAAGCCATCATCCTCGCGAATTGCGCTTCATCGAATGCCTGCCGTTCCGCGGTCGCTTGCACTTCCACCATCTTGTGTCCAGCCGTCATCACAAAATTCATGTCGACTTCCGCACGCGAGTCTTCTTCGTAACAGAGGTCGAGCAAAACCTCGCCCTCGACAATGCCAACACTTACTGCGGCGATGAAGTCACGCAGTGGAACCCCAGCCAAGGTTCCGGCCTCGACCAGCTTTTCCAACGCCAACCCCAAAGCCACAAATGCGCCCGTGATGGAAGCCGTTCTCGTGCCTCCGTCCGCCTGGATTACGTCGCAGTCGATCCAGATTGTCCTTTCTCCAAGACTGGCCAGGTCAGTTACTGCGCGCAACGAACGGCCGATCAGCCGCTGGATTTCGTGCGTCCTTCCACTCGGCCGTCCCTTGGCCACTTCGCGCGGCGTGCGGGTCAAAGTGGCCCGCGGAATCATAGCGTACTCGCTTGAAATCCATCCCTTGCCCGAATTGCGCAGGAAGCGTCGGAACTACCTCTTCAATCGATGCCGTGCAGATAACCCGTGTGTTCCCTACTTCGATAAGCGCCGAACCCTCCGCCGTGCTGATGAAATCCGGCGTAATTTTAACGGGCCGCAATTGATCGATGGCACGATTGTCAGAACGATAGAACATAAGCGAGGATTGTAAATGATCGCCGAAGACGTATCAGGAATCAGGAATAGAGATCGCGATCCGCCGGACTCTACGCACGAGAATGTAAGGTCTCCTGATCCGCCACGGCCGTTCTCGCGATTCCTCTCGCAATCGAAGGCTCTCGAAACCTGAAGAACCTTTGAAGGCCGTGACCTGCCGCAGACGGTCACATCCTGCCGTTTTGGCGCATGCTGCTTCTGGCACTTCCGTAATGGCAAAATCATCGCTATTACACAAGTATTACAGTCGTATCCCTATTCCCTTGATAGCTTTAATTCAGGCGTTGGCTAAGTTAGAACCAGCCGAAATGGGGACCCTCGAAAGATGGAACTGGAAAGTCTCGAAAAAAAGCAAGCCGCAAAAGACGAAATCAACTGGGTTACAGCGACTTTCATGATGCTGTTTCACGTGGGCGCAATTGCCGCGCTCTTTTTCTTCACCCGGAAGGCACTCTTCGTGGCCGCGTTTCTCTGGTGGATTTCGGGCAGCCTGGGTATCGGCATGGCCTACCACCGGCTGCTAACGCATCGCGGCTATAAAACCCACAAGTGGGTCGAATATTTCTTGACCGTCTGCGCTACCCTCGCCCTGGAAGGCGGCCCGATCTTCTGGGTTGCGACGCACCGCATTCACCATCAGTATTCGGATCAAGAGGGCGACCCGCATTCCCCGATCGATGGGAAATGGTGGGCGCACATGGGCTGGATTCTTATGGGCAAGTCGATGCATCATGACACGACAACCTTGGCCCGTTATGTTCCAGATCTGGCTAAAGACAAATTTCATGTCTGGATTACGAAGTATCACTACGTTCCCCAGATCGTTCTGGGCGCAGCGCTGTTTGCGATCGGCGGTTTGCCTTGGCTTCTCTGGGGGACGTTCATGCGCACAGTGGTTGGCCTTCATGCTACGTGGCTGGTGAATTCGGCGACGCATTCCTGGGGCACCCGGCGTTTTGCTACGCGCGATCTTTCCACCAACAGTTGGTGGGTAGCCTTGCTGACTTTCGGCGAGGGGTGGCACAACAATCATCATGCGCATCCGACTTCGGCGGCGCACGGCTTGACATGGTACGAGATCGACACCAACTGGTACGGCATCTGGACACTGAAGCAGCTCGGGTTAGCCTGGGACATCAAACGCGTGCGGCTGGCGGATTTGGAAAAAGGAATGGTGGCTGCGCCGAATGGTCGCATGATCAGCGCGGCGGTACCGGAGAGTGCAGTGGCCGGAGACTGACCAGCTCGCTAACAAGAATAACCACAGAGATCGGAAACATGTTACCCGTGTCCGGCGTGATCTCTGTGGTTTTGTTTTTTCTGTTCGCGGCATCTGGCACGGCCCTTGGCTAAACGCTGTAGAATCAGCTTGAAAGCCATGCGCATTACGAGCCGCCGCGGGACCATCGTCTTCTTCCTCTGCCTGGGCATCGGCCTGGTCGCCCTCGCCGTCGCGCTCAACGTTGGTTGGATCATTCTCAACTGGCGTCTCCGCGTCCTGCTTTTCTTCGGCATTATCTTCTTCGCGCTCCTCATCGCGGGCATGATCGTAAACACCAGTTTCCTCATTCGCGAACTGCGCCGCAGCGAACAGCACGACAGTTTTATCAACGCTGTTACTCATGAGTTGAAAACTCCGGTCGCATCGATTCGTCTCCATCTTGAAACCCTGCAACGCCGCCAGTTAGCCGAAGGTCAAAAGCAGGAGTTCTATAAGCTCATGCTCAACGACACCGAGCGGCTGATGGAAACCGTCGAGCAGGTTCTGCGTGCGGGACGAGCAGGAGACAAGAAAGCCGGCCGCGAAAAATCCTCCATCGATTTTCGGCAGCTGGTACACGAATGTATGGAAGCAGCGCGCACCCGGCATCATTTGAGTTCCGAGGCTCTGCATTACGAGGAAGCGTCGAGCAACGGTACCGGAATGAGCGTACGCGGTAATGCCGAGGATTTACGCACGGCGGTCTTCAACGTGCTCGATAACGCGATCAAGTATTCGGGAGAAAATGTGGACGTTCGAGTGCGCCTGAATGTGCCGGACGAGAAACGCGTCGTACTTAGCGTGCAGGATCACGGCGTTGGCATTCCCCAGGATGATCTGAAGAGCATCTTCAAGCGCTTTTATCGCGTTACCCATCGATCGCTGGGGCATGTAAAAGGAACCGGCCTGGGACTTTTTATTGTGAAGTCCATCGCCGAGAAACACGGCGGCAAAGTTTCTGCGGCGAGCGCCGGAGAAGGGGAAGGCACAACCGTCACCATGGAACTGCCGAGGTCAAACCCATGAGCCGGGTTCTGGTGGTAGAGGATGAGGCGCATCTGGCGCAGGGACTGCGTTTCAATCTGCAGGAGGAAGGTTATTCCGCGGAAGTCGTGGGTGATGGCGAGTCAGCCACACACCGGCTGCTGGAAAAGAAGGAAAATTTCGATGTCATCGTGCTTGACATTATGTTGCCGGGAAAAGACGGTTTTAGCGTGGTTTCTGAATTGCGGGCAGCACGGAATTATGTCCCGGTGCTCATGCTCACCGCCCGCAGCCGCCCTGAAGATGTGCTGAAAGGATTTGCCGCCGGAGCCGACGATTATCTTGCAAAGCCCTTCGATCTATCGATCCTCCTGGCGCGACTGCAAGGATTGTTGCGGCGCAGCGCATGGATGCGCAGCGTTCATCCGAGTGGAAGTCAGGAACCGGGCGATCGTATATCGGACTCTACTCTTAACCCAAGCGCCATTGGCGACTATAGTACTTTCTCTTTTCACGGCAAGACCATCGATTTCGGAACACTCGAACTGCGCACGGGCGACAACGTGATTCACCTGACGCTGATGGAGTCCGAACTGCTGCGTCATCTCGTGCAGAACGATGGTCGCGTGGTTTCGCGTAAGCAGATTCTCGAAGAAGTATGGGGTTTGCACGAAGATACCGACACGCGAGCGATCGATAATTTCATCGTCCGTTTGCGGCGTTACATTGAAGATGATCCCGCTGAGCCCAGGCACCTTCTTACCGTGCGCGGTGTGGGGTATCGATTCCTGGCAAATCCGGAAAAGCAGTAATTCCCTGTTCTCCCACACCCCTGACCCGGCTTGCCAATCTCACTTGCGCTTCAGTGCTTCCAATTCGTCCAGCGTGCGCGGCCAGTCGGACTTCAGCAGCCGCGAAAGGCTTCGATCGGCGAGCACTTTACCTCCGGTCTGGCAACGGGCGCAATAATTGGTCTCATTGTCGGCATAGCGGATGCGGAGAACTTTTTCTCCGCATCTCGGACACAGCCGTCCATAGCGGCCGTGCACCGCCATGCCCTCGCGAAAGGCTGTGACTTTTTCTGGAAAAGTAGTTGCCGCCTCAGCCCGAAGGCGATCGATCCATAATTTGAGGGTCTCACGGGTTGCCGTAAACAACCGCTCCCATTCCTCTGGCTTTAACTTCTGCGTGAGCGCGATGGGCGACAACTGAGCGGCGTGAAGAATTTCATCGGAGTATGCGTTCCCGATCCCACTTAGGATTCGCGGATCGGTAAGCGCTCGCTTTAGCGTTCGGTTTTCCGCCGTGAGCGCATCACGAAAAGTTGCCAGATCAGCATCGAAGACTTCTATGCCTCCCGGATCGAGCGCACGCAGCCCTTCTTCGCCGCTTGCGATATGCAGCGACGCGCGGCGCTTCGATCCCGCTTCGGTAAGTGTTAGCGATCCGTTCGAGAAGTCGAGCGCCGCCAGTGTATTTCGGCCTGCCAGCTTTGCGTTAGCAGGCTTCCAGTGCAGACGGCCGGCAATCATTAGATGAATCACAAGCCATAGATCGTTATCGAAACCGAATGCGATGCGCTTGCCGATGCGGCGCAACTCGCGCACCGTTCGTCCTTCCAAGCTCTCGATCGGCGGCTGCACCGTGCGGAGGACAAACGGACTGCCCAGACGCACGTCCCCCAGCCGTTGATGCATCACGCGAGGCGCCAGTGCGGTAAGGTAGGCGGAGATGTCAGGCAGTTCCGGCACGTTTCACGATTCCGCGAGCAACCAGCTGTTTGTCGTCATGTCCGGCAAAGCTCCGCCACCAGCGTTTCCCTCCGCTTCAACGCTAAAGTGTCCATGCTGTTGAGAACCATCAGGTAGACGGTGAAAGATACGGCCGCGAGCAACGTGAGCGCCAGCGCCGCAATCCACATGCTGCCCAGGTAGCGAGCCATGAGCACCGCGCTCACGGCAACGCTTGCAATTACTAGCTGTAGTGCCATGCTGATGAGCACGGTAATCTGCGAAGCGCGCTGGCGGCCGAACTTGGAATAGTCGAACCGCCGTGGGGCATAGATCGAAAGGAGATTGCCGGCGGCGAAATCCAAGGGCGATGCAAACAGCAGGCCTGCGAGCGTCAGAATCGTTATATCGACAGCCGGACGGCCGTAAAGGAAGGCAACCGCAACCCATGCCAGAACGGTTTCGACGCCCACAATACACGCGCATGCGAGATTTTTTGCCAGAACAATTCGCCGGAAGCTCGCCGGAGACGCGTAAAAAAACTGGATGCCTCCTGCGTCTGCGCCAAAATTGTTGAAGGCAATATTCGTGAGCATCAGCAGCATATATGCAGCCGCCACCGGAAATGCCAGCCCCGGAGTGCGGCTCAGAAATCCCGTGCCCGAGTGGCGAAACGAATTCATTGCACTGAAGCGAAAAACCATCAGCATAAAGAACGGCATGAAGAAGTTAAGCAGCATCGGACCGCTGCGCAGCAGGTAACGAATCTCTTTCTCGAAGACCGCTGCGACCGGCGCAGAAAACCCAGGCAGCCTCCAGCCCAGGCGCAGACCGCTGTTCCGAGGCAGAGCAGAAGCAGCCACTGCCTCGCTCAGGCTTTCGCCCTGATACTGAGCGAACAATCTCACGTGCAGGCCAAAGCCCGCCAGCAAACCAAAGGCGCATAGCAGCCCCAGCGAACTGAACGCGGCTGGCCATTGCGGATAGATTCCTCGCACAATGGCGTCGGCGGCAAGGCCCGGTGGAAGCATCTGTTGCGCCGGAACGACGATTGCGATCGCCCGCTGCATCCTGGGGTTTGGACTCCTGCGGAAGTGGCCGGTGAGAGGACCAATCAGTTGAAGACTGAGGATCAGCAGAATGAAAAGGATCCCCATGAGTTCGCGCGTCCGGCGTTGCGCCAGCCATCGCTCCACCCATGCGAAGACCATCTGCAAGAAGAGAAGATTGAAAATCACAAAGACAAGCAGCACAGCCGCCGCCCACGGCCACAGCGAGGGTTTGGCGGAGGTCAGCCCAACTAAAATTCCCAGCGACCAGATGCAGCCCAGAAATGTCGCCGGATCGACTGTTCCGTACGCCATCCGCACCAGAAAATATGAGCGATAGCTAAGCGGGAAACGCAGCAGTTCCGATGAGTCCGGGTTATTGGTAAACGCTGTTGCCATAATCGGGAACATTTGCCAGAAGAAAAAAATCCCCCACAACAAAGCCGCGAGCATTTGCGGCTTGCCCGAAATGAGAAAAAAATAAGTTCCTACCCCCATCAGCGCAGCTCCGCCACATCCGCCAGCGAGAAACGCCAGCGAAACCAGGACGCGGGAGAGTAGTTCCAGTTGCCCGCGAGTGCTGCGCAGCACGTTCACGAAAAGCCGCCAGCGCAGCCAGGCGATGGCTGCGAGTTGACCGGGTTGGGATTCGCTAAACATCATGCAGAATCATTATTTTTCCACAGATTGAAGTGAAGGACCCTGCTTTCTATGCCGATGTGCTCCCGGTGGGTAAATCTCCAAAAATTTAGCTTCGAAGCGCGTGTAAGTGGAGCAGAATGGTTGCTTCTGCGGCCTCAATGTGATCGTGGTCACCAGGTCGCGTGAATCGACTCACTGTTCCGTCTGAGCTTTCATTAGAAAATGGAAATATGGTTCTAGGGAAGGGAGATGTGAGATGAGGGCAGCGGAGCAACCTCCCCGGTGGGAAAGATTCACAAGTCCTTTGGCAAGAGCGCTCGATTTCGCGTTTGGATGTCGACATGGGCACTTGAGCCGCGTTTTCACGATTGGGGGGCGAACCTACAAGGTTTGCTGTGATTGCGGCGCAGACTTCGATTATTCGCTGAAGACCATGGAGATTGAGCATCGCCGCACCATACGCCCGATGCTAAAGCACTTGCGCACGAGGCATATATAGAATCCGTCAGTTTTCTATCCTAGCCAGGAAAGTTCCTGATCGGTGGGGCGCGATCCGCCTACTGTACGCAGGAAAATCTCTTCCAGCGTCATCTTCTCTCCAGAAAGCGCGCCGTCCCCCGAAACTGCACCGGGCGTCTGCGCCTGCACTCCCGCCCGCAGTTCCTCCAACGATCCCTGCGCCACAAGCCTTCCCTGATGAATAATGCCGACATGGCTGCAGAGCCGCTCCACAATCTCCAGCACGTGCGAGGTTAAGAAAATCGTCGCCCCGCGCGCAATCATCCCCTGCAGCATCGCCTTAAGTGTTCCAGCAGCGATGGCGTCTACGCCCTCAAACGGTTCGTCGAGGAACAAAACCTTCGGTCCGTGGATCACCGCCGCAGCCATCGCAAGCTTCTTTTGCATGCCATGGGAATAATCGGTAACCAGCTTCTTCGGTTGATCGGAGAGCTGCATAAAGTCCAGCAATTCTGCAGCACGTCTGGCCGCAGTTTCGCGTTCAAGGCCATACATCCGTCCTGCGAAATTCAGAAACTCCCAACCGGTCAGCCGCCCAAACAACGCCATTCCTTCAGGGACGACCCCGATCTGGCGCTTCACTTCCACAGAGTGCGTGGCGAGATCGAGCCCCAGGATTTCGATTCTCCCAGAGCTGGGTGCCAGCAATCCGGTGAGCATTTTGATGGTGGTCGACTTCCCTGCGCCGTTCGGCCCAAGAAAGCCGAAGAATTGTCCAGGAGCGACCTGCAGGTTGACATCATCCACAGCCACGAGTTCGCCAAAACGGCGGGTCAGAGCTTGCGTAGAAATGGTGAATGCGGATGCCATGAAACTTTCGAATTTAGCATACGCGCAGTAGTCATTCCGATGAATGCGGAATTGTAAAATCCACACCAACCTCTTCCGCGAAAGATCGATTCTCCGGCCCTTTGGGCACTGAATCTATTAAGTAGAAAGTGCGTAGCTCCCCTGACAGCGCCGAACGTATGGCATTGCGTCGCGGGTCTGTTACCCAGAACAGAATGCCCCGGCGGCCAGGCCGGGGCATCTTCGTTCGGCAGAACTGCACAGTTTAGAGAAGATACAGGATGAATAAGGTTGGTCGAGTCAGCAAATGAATCGAAGCACGCGGAAAAACAAAGGGCCGGTCGGTTAACCGGCCCTTCGGAGGAGGAGCGGAGTTGTTTTTACGCTATGCCGTAATCAGCGATTCCAAAGCCATTCGATTCGGAATTACCAGTGTTGCCCCATTTTGTTGGATAAGGTGTTGCTTCTTGAATCCCGCGAAGAGCCGGCTGACAGTCTCGCGCGAGGTGCCGATCATCTGACCAATTTCTTCATGCGTCAACGCCATTTTCAGCTGGCAGGGCTGTTTCGACTCGGTATTGCTGTCGAGCCACCCCACGATGAGCCGCGCGAGTTTCTCGCTGGCGGAGTCCGATAGCATAAGGTCGCGGATTTCGCGGCAGGTGCCGGTGTAGTCCTGGCTCAGATGCTGCGTCACCCATAGAGCAAACTCGCCGTTCATACGCATCAGCCGCAGCATATCGCTTTGCCGCAGGAAGCTCAGTTCTGAAGGCTCCTGCGTCTCAGCCGTGGCTTCATACTCGCGCCCGGAGATCGCCGAAGCCGCACCCAGCAGACCACCCGCTTCGACCATTCTTAGGATTAGCGTTCTCCCGTCACTCCCGCAAACCGAGAGCTTTACTCTTCCGCGCCGCACCACAAAGACGCCCTTTGGCATTTGTGACTCGGCAAATAGCACCGCTCCCGACGGATACGTCGTGGTAAGAGCTGCCTGCTCCATAGCGTCCGCGACGGCTGGCGGAAAACTGTCGTGCGCCTTGTCCCCATCTCGCTGCAACCGCTCCATAACTTGCGTGCCCATGATCGCCTCCCCTGACATACTTTGCTAAGGGCAGCTTCTATGCCAATCTTTTCGAGGAGTCCACAGACATGCCGGAACTGCGTATCTATATGAAAGTAAAGTTGCTGGCTTGTTACAGACGCGCCGGAACCGCGAAATCCCGCTGCGCTGTTTCGCGAGGAATGGGTGATTCCACGCACTGTTACTGAGTGATCCCCATCACTGCGAGTTTGTGATCCCACAGTACCTTCGTGCAGAGGAAGGTCAGCCGAGCGTCTTGTGCAGTGTGCTTAGCAGCGCCGTTCGAGTAAACGGCTTTTCCAGGAGAATGCCATGTTTCAGGATGTTGCTCGATCCCATCAGCTCTCCCGTATAACCCGACATGAAAACGATTTTCAGCGCGGGATGAGAGCCAGTCATACGTTCCGCCAATTCAGGGCCGCTCATACCGGGCATCGCAACGTCGGTCAGCAGCAGGTCGGTCTGCCCAAGATGAGACTCTGCCCACTCAAGCGCGGCTTTCCCATCGGCCGCGTCGACTACCGTATATCCCTGTTCCCGCAGGAGCTTTCGCGTCAGGCTGCGCATGATTTCGTCATCTTCCACCAGCAGAATCGTAGTCCCCTGTCGTTTGGGAACAACCAAATCTGACGACGCACCGGATCTCACTCCGATCTTATGTTCCGCGGCAGGCAGATAAACCTTGAAGGTGGTTCCCTGTCCCGGTTCGCTATACACCCAGATGTGCCCGCCGCTCTGCTGAACAATACCGTAAACCGTAGCGAGTCCGAGGCCGGTTCCTTTTCCCGCTTCCTTGGTGGTGAAGAATGGCTCGAAGATACGAGACAGGGTCTCTTTATCCATGCCGCTGCCGTCATCGCTCACCGCCAGCATCACATATTTTCCCGGATTCAGCGGCTGGTGCTGCTCGGCGAACGTCTCGTCGATCTCCACGTTGTCGGTCTCGAGAATGAACTTTCCGCCGCGCAGCATAGCGTCGCGTGCGTTGACCGCAAGATTCACGATGATCTGGTCGATCTGGCCCGGATCGGCTTCCACCACCGCCGACTGGCATCTTGGCGAGATGGAAATCTGCACATCATCGCCCATAAGCGGCCGGAGGAGTTTGCCGATATCCTTCAGCCGGTCATTCAGATCGAGCAGGACAGGCTGAACCACCTGCTTGCGGCTAAATGCAAGGAGCTGACGGGTGAGGGCGCTGCCCCGGTCGATCGCTTTGCGAATGTTCTCGACATAGAGCGATGGCTCCGATTCAGGATCGATGCGGTCGCGCAGAAATTCCGTGCACGCGTTGATGATGCCGAGAACATTGTTGAAGTCATGCGCCACGCCTCCCGCCAGCCGCCCAATCGCTTCCATCTTCTGCGCATGACGAAGCTGGTCCTCGGCTTTCCGCTGGGCCGTGATGTCGCGGCCAATCACCGACGCCCCTATGATGTCCCCCGCCGCGTCGCGCAACGGAGACACGGTAATCGAGACATTCACGTAACGCCCATCTTTCGCCACTCTCAAGGTTTCGAAATGTTCGGTGCTCTCTCCACGAGCGATTTTCCTCAAGATTCCGGGGATTTCGTCCGGCCGGTCCTTGGGAGCGAGCATTGAAATGTTCTTGCCAGTCACCTCTTCCTGCGTATAGCCGTAGATGCGCTCCGCACCTTTATTCCAACTGGTGATCGTTCCATCCAGGTTTTTGCCAATGATGGCATCTTCCGAGGAATCGATAATCAGAGCCAGCCTTGTCCGGTATTCGCCCAGCTGCTCTTTCGTTTTCTGGTGCAGATCCTCATGCGCCCGGCGCAACTCCTGTTCGATTCTTTTGCGATCTGTGATGTCGCGGATCGCACTCAACACAATCATTCCGTCCGGCGTCGAAACGGGACTCAAACTGATTTCCACTGGAAACTCCGTGCCGTTGCGCCTTCTTCCGTACAGATCCAGGCCCGCCCCCATGCGCCGGACTTTGGGCGACTCTCCGAAGCCGCGCCGATGGTGCTCGTGTTGCCGGCGGTGGCGCTCCGGTACCAGGACCTCAATCTTCTGGCCGATCAACTCCCGCCGAGAATAGCCGAACAGTTCCTGGGTCTGCGCATTAACTTGCAGAATGGTTCCCTCGCGGTCCACTGCCACCATAGCGTCCGGAACACTCTCCAGCAAATCGCTCGAAAGGAGCACCTCCGCGACGGTTTTGCCTGCGGAAGCTCTCGAGGTCTCATCGTAGTCAGAGGAGGGGCGGGACATGAGATCTCCGTTATCGAAGTCTATTTTTCAAACTGGCGCGATCGAACGCACACGCATCCGTGCGAGGAATCACTGCAATTGTAAAACAGTTGTGCTAGTTGTTCCCTTGGTCTGAGCTTCCGGTGCTCAGGAACGCTTTGTAAAGTCCCTCCCCAGAAGTTCCAGCCCAGTGTCCACTTTTTTCCTCAACAAATGAAACAAAGAAAGGAGCACCATTATGTTTGCGCGCATTCTCAATGCAGAAGTCAAGCTAGAGAAGAAAGAGGAACTGGTAAAAATCGTGAAGAATCAGGTCCTGCCCATTCTCAAGAAACAGACCGGGTTCCATGAGATTCTGCCCTTCTTTCCGGAGAAGATGAGAGACGAAAAGTCCTGCGTCATTACGCTCTGGGCCACCAAAGCTGATGCGGAGCGCTATGAGAGGGAGACGTATCCGAAGGTGCAGGAGATCATTAAGCCTTTCTTGACCGGGCCCATTGAAGTAAACAAGTATGAACTCGAGACCGCTGTGTGCGAGCATTTTGTGGAGGCGCTCGTCGCCTGAGCTCGTCGCCTGAAATTCTGCTAAATGCTTTCCCCGGGGCCAACGCCTCGGGGATTTTTGTTGACCGCCCCGCAACTATTAGGTGACGCGCAGCACACTCCGCCGTGACGCACACCATCGCATTCGCCGCCGGACGCGCCCAAACTGAAAATGCACGCGGTGCGACGCCTCAGGATAGAGGAATGCCTGAGCGCGCCGACCGGGAGGTGATCGATGTCGGTCACAATGCTCATCGCCATCGCTGTCCTCGCGCTGGCTGCAGCACTTTTTATTCTCCGCGCGATTCCGGGCGTGCGGGCGTATTTCGGCTATCGCGGCCAACGGCTGATTACTTGCCCGGAGACCCACAAGACTGAGGCCGTGGATGTCGACGCTAAGGAAGCGGCGCTCGGCGCGTTCTTGTCAGAGCCCACATTGCATTTGAAGCAATGTTCGCGCTGGCCCGAACGCCAGGATTGCGGCCAGGAATGCCTGAGAGAAATTGAAACAGACTCTGAAAACTGTCTGGTCTGGAACATAGTCCGCAAATGGTACGACGAAAAGACCTGCGCATTCTGTCATAAGCCTTTCGGCACTCTGCATCATTTGGATCATGCGCCAGCCTTGCGCGGCCCCGACGGCAAAACCATCGAATGGAGCGATGTTCCAGCCCGGCGATTGCCCGAGGTATTCGCCACATACCAGCCGGTTTGCTGGAATTGCCACGTGACGGAAACCTTCCGGCGTTTGCATCCCGAACTGGTCGTGAACCGGGAGTTTGAAGCAAAACACATGCAGTAGGCAGGCGTCCGTGGGGTATGCTAGTTGGGGTGCAGGGATAGTTCTGATCGACAATTTTTGATCTTCAAAGTCTGACCATTCAGAAAAAAGGGGAAACCGTGACCACCACATCCGGTTTGAAGACAACGCAAGTCTATACCATGGCAGCGATTTGCCTGGTACTTGGTTTAGCCCTGGGATATTTATTCCGCGGATCGCAAACGCAAGCTGCTACCGCTCCAGTTCCGGCCGCCACGGCGCCGAACACGCCGGCGGCGCCTGCCCCACAGCCTGCCGCCATGGGTGGCGCCGCGCATCCGACGCCCACCCTCGACCAGATGCGTCAAATGGCCGACAAGAAGGCCGAGCCGCTCTTGGCAAAGCTCAAGACCGATCCTAATAACGCGGATGTGCTTCTCCAGGTGGCGAAGATCTACGAAGCCACGCACCAGTTCCCGGAAGCCGCTTCCTACTTCCAAAAAGCTTCAAAGGTGAATCCCAAGGATGCCAATGTTCGAATCCAGCTGGCATCGTGCCTGTTCTACATCGGTGATAACGATGGAGCCATCGCGCAGCTGCAAAAGGTGCTCCAGGATCATCCCAAGGATGTGAACTCACTGTTCAATCTCGGGTTCATTCAGTGGAAGGGGAAAAACGACGGCCCAGGAGCCGTAGCCACCTGGCGGCAGCTTCTGAGATCGCATCCTGAGCTCGAGCAAGCGAAGAAAGGGCAGGTGCAAAGGTTGATTGCCGAGGCCAGCCAGCCGAAAAGCAACAATTAAGACTTGCGTTCGGCGTCACTTCGAACGAATCAAACTTTTTGCGGCGCTCATGTTGTCGTAGCGGTCATATACCCGGATTACGATCACATGCTCCGAAGACTCGTCTTTGGCGGCATCGAGGTTAACGGTAAAGTCGTAGTTCTCCGTCTTCGCATCGGAAAGCTGCCCAACCGGTTCCACGTATTTCCAATCGCCCGCATCAATCGAATACTCTGCGCGCTTGATCGGCGAAAAACTGTCGACGGCGCGGGCCTTGACATGAATCTGCTGCCCCTGCACGGCCGCAGATAAATCCTCAATTCGCGGCGGCGTCGTGTCCACTTCAAAGTGATGGCTCTCTTTGGCAGCGCTCAGAGCCTCCCCCGGCGAATGTGATGGCGCATCCGATGCAACTACTTTTATGGTGTAGCCGCCATCGGGTAGCAGGCTGGCATCGAACGAATACGCCTTGTCAGTAAGGTTGTCTTTGAGCAGCAGCCAGCGGGTTTCGCCATCGCCGCGATAGTACACGGAGAAAACGAGCTGATCGTCGTTGTCGTCATGCGCACTCCACTTCACGCCGATGGAATCCCGGTCATGCGTGCTGGACGGAGGAACGTCGAAGTGCGGAGTGGAAGAGGAAGATGTATCCGATCCCAGGCCAATCCCCGGCGTCTTCGGCACAGGTTGATACTTCGTCCCCACCTGTACGGTGACGTCATCGATCTCGGGTGCGACATTTTTCGGAAGATAATTCAGCGCGACGCTGCTGACGCTCGGTGCACTGTTTCCGCTGTGCAGCACTGTTTTCCACTGCGCATAGCGCGCCGCCGGAATCCCGGTTTCGCCGCTGGCGCCTGAGTCGATGGCCGCTTTCCCGGAACCCAGATCGACCTTCTTCCAGGGACTCCAGTGGCGGTCGGGATTGTCCACATTGCCGCTGCGAGCGTAGAGATCGACATTACCAGTGCCATGGAATTCCGCGCGGCCCCAGCGCGAAAAGATCCTGGCGTCGAACACATCGCTTTCATAAGTGCCCTCGGTTTCCGGACCCGGGCCGAGTATAAATACTTTTCCCAGATTGCTGGTTGCGGCGTAGACTCCGCCCTCCGGCCCTTTTGCAAATGCCGTCACCTGCGAAGCCGAGGATTTCAGCAGATCTGAAAAATCATCGAGCCCGGTGATCGCGAAAATGTGGCCGCGATTTCCCGTGCCGGCGAGCAGGCGTCCTTGCGAGTCAAAGGCGAGAGCATAGACGATATCCTCGTGCGAGCTCCACAAGCGTGTGGGCGAACCATCGGGCGCAATGCGGTAAACGTCGGAACCGTTGCTGCCAACGCCCCCGGGAAATGGAAATGGAGTAGTGAAGGCGGGCGCGATGGGCGCGGTGGTAATCGTCATACCAGGAACTTGCGGTGAGGCGACGGGCGGAGCAGATGGCATCGTTAACAGAGCCGCCATTCCCGAGGTCGAACTTCCCCCTTTCTTTTCCCCGACCGCAGCGGCGTAGATATTTCCCGCAGAATCGAGAGCGAGCGCCGTAATCTCCTTCTTGGGTGCGCTGTAAAGCACGAATCCCTCGCCTGCCGGAGAGATGCGATAGATGAGACCGCTCCCGTCCGACCCCGCGATGAGATTGCCTTGCGCGTCAAAGGCAAGGACACGAATGTGCGTTTCATCGCTGGTGAAGAAAACGGAATGCTCGCCTTTCGGCGTCACGCGATAGATTTCTCCGCGATCGCCCGTGGCAACGTAGAGATTGCCGGACTTGTCCAGAGCCAAATCCCAGATGTATTTCGTGTTCGGTTCGAAGTAGACGCTGGAACTCCATGAAGTATCAGCGCCTTTTGCCGCATCGTTCTTGCCTGCGTCCGCTTTTGCAGAAGATGCTTCTCGACCCGGTTTGTGCTCGATTTTGTACACCTTGCCATCGGGAGCGGTCGCAGCATAGATCACACCTCCTGGCCCGATGCGCAACGCTTGAACCTGTAATTCCTTCGGCTCGAAAATCGTTGTCGATTTACCGTCCGGGGTAATGCGGTAAACGCGCGCAGGAGCGCCCGCAGCAACGTAGACTACGCCGGCATCATCAGCCGCAATGGCCCATATATAAGTGGATGGTGTGTCGTAAAGGTTCTTGAACGTGGGAGCAAGCTCCAGACCTCCGGCGTTGCGGATGGCAACTCCGGCGGGCGTGCCTTTGATCAGTTCGTCGAATTTCGACTGTTCCCAGGTCCGGGTGCCTTCGGCAAAGGAGCTGCCGGCGAAAGAAATTACGGCAAGAAAGAGAAAAAACGTTCGAATACGCGGCAATTTCATAGATCGACGTTGCGAGCGGGAAGACTTAGGGTATCACGGTTGGAGGGCCTCAGGAGGACTGTCCCCACACATCGATCGTGAGCAATGTTATCGTAGAGTTTCATGAATACTTCGCGTGCGGATTTGCTGTGCCTGCTTGCGCTGAAGTCTTTTCGGCTGGGTGAGTTCAAGCTTTCTTCCGGCGGGACCAGCGATTACTACATCGATTGCCGAACTACGACGTTGGATGCGAAAGGTTCGCGCTTGACCGGCGAGGTTTTTCTCGACGAAATCCGGCGGCGCGGATGGAATCCGCAGGCAATTGGCGGCTTGACGATGGGAGCAGACCCGATCGTGGTCGCGGTGTCTGTGGTAAGCGGCGAACTGCATGGATTTCTCGTTCGCAAAGCCGAAAAGCAGCACGGCACCGGGCAGCGCATCGAAGGCTTTCGCGAAAAGGGCGCTCGGGTGGTGATTGTCGACGACGTTTGCACGACCGGCGCCTCGACGGTGCAGGCGATTGAAGCGGCGCGCGAGTTTGGGTTCAATGTTGTGGGCGCGATGTGCCTGGTGGAGCGCGAAGAAGCGAAGGGAAGAACGAACGTAGAAAAGGCGGCCGCTCCGGCAAAATTTGTTTCGATATTTACGGCGCGCGAGGTGCGGGAGGAGCACATGCGGCAGAACGATGAGACGCAGCCTGCGATTTTTGCCGTGGCTGCCACGTGCGAAATATGCGGGCGTCCGGCGGTGACGAATGTGCCGCGGAACCGGTGCGCGGCGCATCGGGCGTGAGCAAGGGATGATGCCCATTTTCGTTTAGGGACGCTGGACGCGGCGCTGAAGCGCCGCTCTTCCACGCCTGCGCGGAATGAATTTACGCGACGAACAGCCGACGAACGACCAACGACGGATTTCATGATTCAAACACTGGAATGGACAGACAGCGGGGTCCGCTTCATTGATCAGACGAAGCTGCCTACGGAAGAAACTTACGTTACTTGCAAGACTTACCAGCAGGTAGCGGATGCGATTCGCACCATGATCGTTCGCGGCGCTCCCGCCATCGGCGTGGCGGCGGCGATGGGCATTGCGCTTGGAGTGAACGACTCTAAGGCTGAAAGCGTAGGCGAATTGAAGCGGGAGTTCGATCACATTTGCGATGTGATCGGCAAGACTCGTCCGACAGCGGTGAATTTGTTTTGGGCGATTGAGCGCATGCAGCAGAAGTTCGAGCGGTTGCGCGTGCGTCCGATCGGGCAAATTAAGCACGAGATTGTCGAAGAAGCCAAGCGCATGCACGCGGAAGATATTGCGGCGAACCAGGCTATGGGGCGGCATGGAGCGGCCCTTCTGCCGCGCGAGGGCGGCGTCCTCACCCACTGCAATGCCGGCGCGCTGGCCACGGCAGGTTATGGCACCGCTCTGGGTGTGATTCGCGCGGCGGTCGAGCAAGGCAAGAAGATTCACGTCTATGCGGACGAGACACGTCCATTTCTGCAGGGCTCGCGGCTGACGGCCTGGGAGTTGATGAAGGACGGCATTCCGACCACGGTCATCTCCGACAACATGGCGGGCGCGATGATGCGGCAGGGCAAGATTGGCGCGATTGTGGTGGGCGCCGACCGCATCGCGGCCAATGGCGATGTGGCCAACAAGATTGGCACGTACAGCGTAGCTGTGCTGGCGAAAGAAAATGGCATTCCGTTTTATGTTGCAGCGCCGATTTCGACAGTCGATCTGAATTGTCCCGATGGCAGCAAGATTCCGATTGAGCAACGTAACCCAAAGGAAGTCACGCACATTGCCGGCAAGCAGATGACGCCGGATGGAGTCTCGATCGAAAATCCGGCGTTCGACGTGACCCCGGCGAAGTATGTGGCAGCGATTATTACCGAGCGCGGCATTGCGCGGGAGCCTTATGGGGACTCGCTGCGGGCGCTAGCGGGCGCTGAAGCGGGAGTGACCGCATCGCAGGTGAAAATTTAGGACGACCACTATTTAGCCTTCTCGAACTCTTTGACCGGAGAAATGCCCTCCAACTGAGATACTCTGGTGTCTCGATACGATGCCTCATTCCATGCCGCCGTCGCTTGGGGCCTAATCTTTGCGTATGAATTCAAGAATCGCCTTCTATTGCGTTGCTAGCGCTGTTCTAGTTTTCGCGGAATTTTTCCTCTGGAGCAAAAACCGGGCTGGGAGGCCATTGTTGGCTGAGATCGAAAGGCAGCCGGCCGTCTGGCGCCCCACTCGCTTGTTCCTCGCCAGCTTTCTAACACTTTTTGCCGAGCTTGCTTTCATTCGATGGATTGCAGTCGAAGTGCGGGTCTTCGCGTACGTCAAGAACCTGGCTCTCTTGCTGGGCTTCCTGGGATTCGGGATCGGGTGTGCCTTGGTAAGAACGAACATCCGATGGAGTAGCGCACTCAAGGCTTTCCTCGGACTGATCCTCGTAATCCGGATTCCATGGGCAGGTCAAGGAATTTTCGAAGACCTCTCGCAAAATCTCGGTGCCGGAGGAAATCTCAACATTTGGTCGACACCGACCACCACACAATGGGGAACCTTCCTCATTTCCGTTTTTATTGCGGGGTGTATTTTTGTCCTCCTCGCATTGGTCTTTGTGCCCATGGGGCAGATCGTCAGCGGAGAGATTGATCATGCCCCGACTTCACTGCGCGGCTACTCGTGGAACTTGTTGGGCAGCTTGATCGGCATCGTCGCGTTCTTGTTCATGAGCCGCTGGATGCTTCCTCCATGGATGTGGATGGGAACGGTTCTGGCGGGTATTGCTCTGCTCCAAACCCGCACACGAGACCTAATCTTTGTCGGCAGCCTTTTATTGCCCCTAAGCTTGCTCTTGCTCGAACCCGCTCCACCGAACGGCAAGATAGTTTGGACGCCCTACCAGCAGATAGAATACACGCGCCGATATACCGGCAAGGGGGAAATGTGGGGTGGAGTATTGTTCGTAAATCACGCCGTGTACCAGGCGATTGTGAATCTTTCCCCTGACTTTCTTGCCCGTCACCCCTCTCTCAGCGGGGAAGCCACGCACAACCCCTACAACATGCCGTTCCGTTTCGCGGTGAAGTCGCCATCGGTTTTGGTTGTGGGTTCGGGAACGGGCAACGATGTTGCTGCTGCTCTACGACATAACAGCCGCAGCATCGATGCCGTCGAAATTGATCCCGCCATTCTAGAGTTGGGCAAAAAGGAGCATCCAGAGCATCCCTATGACTCGCCCCGCGTCACCATCCATGTGGGAGATGCGCGGAATTTTCTGAAGCGGACAAATTCTCATTACGACCTGATCCTGTTCGGCTTGCTGGATTCCCACGGGCAATTCTCCGACTATTCCAACATGCGAATAGACAATTTTGTCTACACCGCGGAAGCGTTCCGCGAGGCGGTCCGGCATCTGACTCCCGATGGAGTCATTTTCGTGAAATTTCAGGTTAACCGGCCTTGGATTGCCACGCGCATCGCAGAACTGCTGCAACATACGGGGACTGCCCCGCTCATTTTCAAGGCGGAGTCTTCTTACTCCACTTCGGCTACGTGTTTCGTAAGTTCGCGAGGCCGCCGCGTGGCCGATGCCCTGGCTGCGGACGCTGAGTTGGCAGAATTCACGCAGCAAAACATGGTGCGGCTAGGTCCCGATGATGTTCCAATCACGACCGACGATTGGCCTTATCTTTATCAAAAAGACCGTCATATTCCACGCACCTACTATTCCGTTGGCGCACTGGTCATTCTGGTCGCGCTGTTTTTGTACGCTCCGGTCGCGCGCAGCGCAACCGAGCCAACGCGATCTTTCCTTTTTTTCTTCAGCATGGGAGCAGGGTTTCTTTTGTTGGAGACGCAGGTTATTAGCCGGCTGGCGCTCTTTTACGGGACCATCTGGCAGGTGAATGGAATCGTAATTTCCGCTGTGCTGCTGGCTTTGCTGCTGGCAAATGTCGTAGTAGAGAAGACGAACGCCATCCCCGGATTTTGGACCTTGGCCGCGCTCCTGTCAGCACTGGCTTTTGCCTATTGGTTTCCCTTCGATCGAATCTCAAGCCGGCCAGCGACCGCAGGTATTATTGCGATCCTGGTCTTCTGCTTCCCCGTATGGTTTGCCGGAATTCTTTTCTCTTCGGAATTCAAGACCGCCGCTTCGCCTAGTGGCGCACTCAAGGCGAACGTTCTCGGAGCCGTAGCTGGTGGCCTGGCGGAAAATCTTTCCCTCGTATTCGGAATGCGAGCCTTGTTCTTAGTCGCCATAGCGGTGTACCTATTAGCTGGCATTGGGTTGTGGCGAGACAAAAGTCTGAGTGTGCTCCCGAAGGGCGATAAAATAGGAAATTGACTTTCATAGCAGATGCGGCTATTGCGACACCGAAGCCCGTGCCCCGCGCCCCGGGAAGACTCCCGAAACAGTAGCCCCATCCCTAACAACCGGCACTCCATTTACAAGCACATAAGAAATTCCAGCGGAAAACTCGAGCGGGTCTTCAAATGTGGCTTTATCGATTACGGTGTCGGGATTAAAGATGGTAATGTCGGCGTCGGCGCCGATACGGATGCGGCCTTTATTTTGGAAAACGGGGGCGCGCTTTTCCAGGCGCTGCGCCGGGAGTAGCGTCATCTTTCGGAGTGCGGTCATCAGGTCCAGAACTTTTTCTTCGCGCACATAATGGCCAAGCACGCGGCAGAAAGTGCCCTGGCCACGCGGGTGAACCTTCGGGCCTGTAATGGGCATGCCGTCACTCGCAACCATTATGGTGGGATCTGCCAGAGCTTCGCGAACGGCGCTTTCGGGGATGGAGAAGACGATTACGATTCCTCCCTGCTTGCGGTATTTTGCGAAAGTCTCCGCCGTGAGACGTTCGCCGCTTTGCGCCCACTGAAGATCTTTGTAAGTAATCCCTTGTGCTTCCTGCCAGCCCGGATCAAAAACCGTGGACTCGATGGCCGTACTGCCGGCAGGATAGGGATAAGACTCGGTGGTAACGTCGAGCCCTCGCGCGCGGGCGCCTTCGACCATCGCAATCAGCCGGGGCGTGTCTTTCAGCCCCATGCTCGTAATGTGCACCACATGCAGAGGAGCGCCGGTGGAAGCGGCCGCCGCGATGACCTCCTCAATCGCAGCCAGGCCTGAAGTGGGCTCTTTCATCCCGGCATAGCGGAGGTGAACGTGGACCGAGGCGTGATAGGTAGCGGCGACCTTAAACACCTCGACAATTTCTGCGTGCGACGCGGCCGGGGTGTAAGTGATTCCCATGCCTACGGCGAGGGCGCCTTGTTGCAATCCCTTCGCGATGGCAGCCCGAATCTGTTCCACTTCTTCCGCAGAAGCGGCGCGGTGCGCTGCATCTCCAACCGGCAGGAAACCGCCGGGGTCGTGCATGATTGCCATACGGACCGGAATGTGACCGACGCTGACGCCATAATTGATCAGCGATTTCCCTTCCCGCTGTGCGTACCAGCCATCGACGTCGGCTGTGCCGCGTTCGAGTTCGAGTGATGTAGTCACTCCGTCATGGGCCTGGAATTCGTAATTCCGGGGTTCCTGGCCGTGTTCATGGAGATCGATAAAACCCGGGGCGACCACCAGGCCGCGGGCGTCAATCCTCTGCTTGCCCTCGAGATTGCTTTCGGTGATCGCTACAATCTTGCCGTCACGAATGCCCACGTTGCGGACGGCATCCAATCCAGACTCGGGATCCATGACTCGGCCACCTGAGATCACAAGATCGAGCGGGCTCGTGTCTGCGTGAGCGCCGGGGAGATCAATGACGGAGATTGCAAAATTGGCCAACAGCAAGGCCGAAGTAAGCAGAAGAAGGTGAGAGCGCATTGAAAGTGGACCTGGACACCCCATAGTTTCGCTGCCACTAGCCTCTGTGTCAAAGCTCATTGGACATGTGGCGGCCCCGGCGGTGCGTCTAGTCGTGCCCGTAATCCCATGTCTCGCAAAGGAAGCGAGACCCTTCGGTTGCGCTCAGGGCAGGCTATGGGGCACCGCCACCCACCCCAGCACTAGATTCGGTTGCCCTACTGATTTTTTCTTCGCGTGACATGAATCACTGCCCTGCGACACCATTGAACGATACACTGTGAAGGATTCTTCTGCTGACATGCGCTCGCCCGATCCGGCAATATGGTTCGAACGGGCCATGGGTCTTCCGCACATAATGTGCGAAGATGGCCGGACCTACCGTTCGCGCACGTTGCGGCTAGGGGTGGGGCTGGATGGACCGAAGCGAGGCAGCAGTGCATCTAACACAGGTGGAAGATCACGTTTTGCTTCGGGTTCGAGAGTTGAAGAAGGTTTTTCGATCCGGCGAATCGGATCTGGTGCTCTTTGAGAATTTATCGTTTGAGGTGAAGCGGGGCGAGATGGTTGCCATCGTGGGCGAGTCCGGTGCGGGCAAGAGTACCTTGTTGCACATCCTCAGCGCTCTTGAACGGGCTTCGGCAGGTGACGTATACTGCGCGCAATTGAAGCTGAATTCGCTATCGGCGGACCAGGCAGCAGAGTTTCGCAATCGCGAGGCCGGGTTTGTGTGGCAGTTTCATTATCTTCTGCCGGAATTCACGGCGGCTGAAAATATCGCCATGCCACTCCTGCTTCGTGGACGAACCTGGGCGGAAGCTGCGCCGGAGGGTTCGCGGTGGTTGCGCGAAGTGGGACTTGAGCAGCGTGGTCATCACCGTTCGGGTGAGCTTTCCGGCGGCGAGCAACAGCGGGTAGCGCTGGCCCGGGCGCTCATTACCGGTCCGAAGTTGCTGCTGGCCGACGAACCTACCGGGGACTTGGACGGGCACACGGCGGAAGCGGTTTTCGAATTGATTGCGCGATTACATCGCGAGCACCAGCTCACCTCTATTATTGCAACTCATAATTTGTCGTTCGCGAGTCGTTGCCATCGTGTAATGCGGCTGCAGGGCGGAAGCGTTGAAGAAATAGCGCCCGCTTCATTACCGCTTTAGGGTTGGCGCGCATCGAAGTGCAAAGAAAGCGAAAAATTAGTAAGAGAAAGTGCAATAAACTGGGAACGATGAGAACCGAAGGAGATTTCAACAGGTGCCTTCGGTAACATTATAAAAACGTTGGGGTACTTGGGTTCGGTGGCTGTTTGATTGCATAATGCGGCAATGACGATAGAACTAAAATACGTCAGGCGCCGTTGGGCACCAGGTTTTCGGTAGGTCGAGCAGGAGCAAAGCACCTCCTCGACCGGAAGGGTTCAGGGGAAGGGCATTATGTTTGAACGCTATACGGAGAAAGCCAGGCGCGTGATCTTCTTTGCGCGCTACGAGGCCAGCCAATTTGGGTCTCCTTATATCGAAACGGAGCACCTGTTGCTGGGGCTGCTGCGCGAAGATAAGGCGCTTACCAATCGATTCCTCCGTTCGCACGCCTCGGTTGAATCCATCCGCAAGCAGATTGAAGGGCATACGACGATCCGGGAGAAGGTCTCGACATCGGTAGACCTGCCCCTGAGCAACGAGTGCAAGCGAGTGCTCGCCTATGCCGCGGAAGAGGCGGAACGGCTTTCGCATCGCCATATCGGCACTGAACACCTTCTTTTGGGACTGCTGCGCGAAGAAAAGTGCTTTGCCGCCGAGATTCTTCACGAACGCGGCTTAAGACTTTCGAGCATCCGCGAGGAGTTAGCGCGGACCAGCCAGGAAAAGGCCCAACCGCAGCGGCAGCGGGAATCTTCCCTGCTCAGCGAGTTTTCACGCGATTTGACCCAGGCTGCGATGGATAGCCAGCTCGATCCACTTGTGGGTCGCGATAATGAACTCGAGCGTGTAATCCAAATTCTCTGCCGGCGAACGAAAAACAATCCAGTCCTCATCGGTGAGCCGGGCGTTGGCAAGACAGCTATCGTGGAAGGGCTGGCTCAGCGTATCGCCGATGGTGAAGTACCCTCCTTCCTGGCTGATAAGCGCATTCTGGCCCTCGATCTTTCTCTGATTGTCGCGGGAACGAAGTATCGCGGACAGTTTGAAGAGCGGTTGAAGACCATCATGAAAGAACTGATGGAATCGCAGAATTCCATCATCTTTATTGATGAACTGCACACGCTGGTTGGGGCCGGTTCCGCGGAAGGCTCGCTGGATGCGGCGAACATCTTGAAGCCTGCATTGTCGCGTGGTGAGATTCAATGCATCGGGGCCACCACTCCTGGCGAATATCGCAAGTCGATTGAAAAGGACCGTTCTCTCGAACGGCGCTTTCAGGCCGTTAAGGTTCCGCCTCCGAGCGAGACGGATGCAATCAAAGTTCTCTTCGGAATCAAAGACCGTTACGAGAAATTCCACGCGGTCACTTACACCGACGACGCCATCAACTTCGCCGTCTCGCACTCGAGCCGCTACATTCCGGATCGTTTTCTACCGGATAAGGCCATCGATCTCGTCGACGAGGCCGGTGCCCGCGTGAAGCTGCGCCAGACTTCTCAGCCGGAAGAGATTAGCGAAGTCCAGAAGCGAATCAAGTTCATCGTTCACCGCATGGAGAACGCGATTGCCAACCACGAGTTCGAGAAAGCGCGCTTCTACTCGGATGAAGAACGCAAAGAGCGCGAGAACCTGCGCGCCTTGCGAGAGAAATATCATCTCGATGAATCATCCACCGGCGTGGTGAGCCGCGAAGACATCGAAGATGTGGTTTCGCGCTGGACGGGTGTTCCCATTACTTCCATCAAGGAAGAAGAAACCCAGAAGCTGCTGCGCATCGAAGAAGAGTTGCATAAGCGCATCATCTCGCAGGACAAATCGATCAGCGCGCTGGCCCGGGCGATCCGCCGCTCCCGCGCCGGACTAAAGAGCCCCAACCGCCCGATCGGGTCGTTCCTGTTCCTCGGCCCAACCGGCGTCGGCAAGACCGAAGTTGCACGCACACTGGCTCAGTTCATGTTCGGTACAGAAAAAGCTCTGGTGCGCTTCGATATGTCCGAGTTCATGGAGAAGCATTCAGTCTCAAAGCTGATTGGTTCGCCTCCGGGATACGTTGGTTACGAAGAGGGTGGCCAGCTGACAGAACGTGTCAAGCGGGCGCCATATTCTGTCGTCCTGTTGGATGAAATCGAGAAGGCGCATCCGGACGTCTTCAATATCCTGCTTCAGGTGTTCGAAGACGGACAGTTGACCGATGGTCTGGGCAATATGGTCGACTTCAAAAACACCATCATCATCATGACGTCGAACATCGGGGCACGGCACTTGCAGAAACGCGAGGGCTTTGGTTTCCAGTCGACGGCCGATGACATGGTTTCCGGCAAAGTTGAGGAGTTGGTGAAGGGCGAAGTGAGACGGACCTTCAATCCGGAATTCCTGAACCGTCTCGACGAGATCATTCTCTTCCAGGCACTCAGCGAGGCGGACCTGATCCAGATTCTGGAACTCATGGTTACGCAGCTCAATACGAACCTGGCGCAGAAGTCGATCACGGTTACCGTGGCCGACGATGCCAAGAAGTGGATTCTGAGCCAGACTCTGTCCGATCGCTCGTATGGTGCGCGGCCGCTGCGTCGCGCGCTGCAGAAATATATCGAGGACCCGCTATCCGAAGCGCTGATTCAGGGAACAATCACCACGCGTCCGGCGTTTATTGAGGTCTTCCTTGAGGACAACAAGCTGTTCTACCGGCCTGTGGATGCGGAGAAGGCCGAGGGTGTGTTGTTGTACGAGAACAGCTAGCTCTCAAGGGTCAGCTTTCAGCCGTCAGCTTTTGCTGACGGCTTTTCCTTATGCCAGGGCAGTACTATTTAACGTTCGCCGACGTGGCAGGGGCAATGAGGTCTCCGGATGCAAGACCTCAGCGGCACTTTTCGTACCTGAACAAAGATTGGAAAGAAGGGACGACCTTAGGGTTCTCCGTCTACCCAACATGGTTTGAGGTGAATATTCATGATGCGAAAGGCATGAGTTGGGAGGATGCTCTAAACCTGCTTTCGTTAAGCCCTTAAACGGAGCTGAACAGCTCAAATACCGACGATTACGGCCGATCCTGCTGGTTCGGAGGCACATGGGTGGGTTCTCACCATGTTCGAGTCTGGTACAACCCGCAGGCGTTTTGAGCAGATGACTCCGGCTGCTCAATCCCCTGCCGTAGCCTGTCGCCTTGGCCTCCCGCCTTTCAACCCGTTCGCCCGCGCCGCGTTCTTCTTCGCGGTGCTTCTCGCCAAACCACCATTGCGTCCAATCCTCGCCATCCAGAGCCGGGTCCCATAGACGCCGCGCAGCAGAGCAGGCACGTAAAGGTCTGCATCAAGCTCCGGCCAGTGAAGGCCGGTGCCGCCGCCAACAATTTCTACGTGCGCGATCTGCTTGCTCGTTCCCGACTCAAGCCCCTGCAGCAGTTCGCGCGGAATCACGTGGCGGCGGCCGTCGCTCAGCCTCAGGATGAGCAGATCCAATCCCGGCCCTGGCCTATACTCCACTCCGGTTACAAGCGGCTCATTTCGCAATCGTCGTGCGCGCTCGATTGCACGGTCGATCTCAGCGTTGGTGGTGGAGATCTTTGGTCGCCGAGTCTTTTCCTGTTCAACTTTTTGTTTCATGGATACTCTCCCATAACAAGGCAAGCTCCTCAGAGTGTGCAGCCGCAGCCTTAAGAATCTTCTTTATGTCCGATCGTTTCGCATTCGCTGGGCGGACGGAGTCGACTCGACTCGCCAAGGCCACACTCCCCTCCGGCCGAAGGTCGATGATCGCTTCACATTCGCCGCAGAAACCGTGGGCGTGGCGAGGCGGATGATCGTTCGTGTAGACGATAAATCGCACTCCGCCAAACCTTATTGAAACCACAAATTCATTATAACCCAAGCGCGCTTGGGTTAGTTGGATTAAGAAAGATTGAGGGCGTGAGCGGGAGGTAGCTCTTTGGGGAACTCCCGGAAATATCAAGGTTGCATGAGCCATCGGACAGCATTTTTGCGACGGTTATCGGCGAAGTGAATCTCATCCCCAGACGCAACGCCTGGTCCACAGGAGGTCTGTATGCACAAGGTCAACATTGCCGAGAAATTTGCGCACATTTCGGAATACTGGAAGCCTTACGTCGGCGCCGAACTGAACGGACAGATGGTGAAGTTCGACAAACTGAAAGGCGAGTTCGTATTCCACCATCACGATCATGAAGATGAATTATTTCTCGTGGTCAAAGGCCGGTTTCGTATGGAATTCCGCGACCACCACGAATGGATTGAAGAAGGAGAATTCATCGTTGTGCCGCGTGGCATCGAGCATCGCCCTGTAGCCGATCAGGAATGCTGGATTTTGCTGTTCGAGCCCGCTTCCACGCTGAATACGGGCAACGTGGTCAACGAACGGACCATCGCCGAGCTGGAGCGCGTGTAGGATAAAGATAAGGACAAAGAAATCGGCTCATTCCCGATCGCTCATCCATGGAACTCACGGTTTACTCTTCCACCTGGTGTCCGGACTGCCGCGAGGCGAAACGTTTTCTGGCCAAACATAAAATTCCCTACGAAGATATCGATATTGAAACTACCCCTGGCGCCGCGGAGGAGGTTTTCAAACGAACCGGCAAGCGCGCGGTTCCGCAATTCGTGATAGACGGCGAATGGGTACAGCCGTATACGCCCGGAAAAGGCTTCTTGTATGACGAGATGGAGAAGCGATTGGGGATTAATGGCACCTAAGGGGGATATCCAACCTGCGCAGCGACCCACAAGTTTCCCCTCCCGATTCCATCCTCCGGCAAAACAGGCAGTATAACCTCGCAATCGCCTGTACATCATCTTCCGTACCGTGGAAAAGCCTTGTCTGTCGCGGGAAGATAGCTAATCCCCGGTTTGACGCTGGAATTCGCTCCAGGGTTGAATCGGGTGCGCGCCCATGCCCGAACCGGAAAGTCCGCAGGAATCGAGCCCTGTCACAGAAAGCTGGCAGCAGGCCGTGCAGGCAGTTTTGGCCATTGCGCTGCTGATCGGTGTCGCGGCCATGTTCCACTACTATGCGCCAACCGCGGCGCAGCAGGCCCCGCCGGAGGATTTGCAGAAACAACTGCATACCCTCAAAGACGAAGTAGCCCAACTCCAGAGAGAGCAGTCGATGCCGGCGCTGGTGCTCAGCCGCTACAGAAATTCAGTTGGCTACATTTACGGCGTTTATCAGGTAGGTTTCCCGAACAAGCCGCCGGCCATACGAGCGCGAGTTTCTGGCACGGGATTCCTGGTCGGCAATGGCTTGTTGGCCACGAACCGCCACGTGGCCGAACCGTGGTATGGCGATCCCGAGGCGCAAGACCTGATGCAGCACGGCGCCACGGCGCTGCTCGAAAGCATGGTCGTATTCTTCCCCGGTTCGCCAACGCCTGTAAACCTGGCTGCCGGTGCGGTCTCTTCCAACGGCGATCTCGCCGTTTTAAGGATTCCAGACAAGCATGCCGTGCAGGGCCTTGCGGTATTGCCGCTCGCCAAGGGGAACGCTTTGCCCGGAGAGCTGGTTACGGTAATTGGCTATCCCATGGGAGTCGCCGGCATGGTGGCCAAGTCTCCAACCGATATTTATCAACGCCTCGCATATCGTCACAATGACATTAGCGCGGTGAATGAACTGGCAGCACTCTCTCTGATACGCCCTTCGACGACCTGCGGCCACCTCGGAGACGTGGTCGGCGACAAGCTGATCTACGATGCCCCCACCGCACATGGCGGCAGCGGAGGCCCGGTGTTTAACTCGCATTCGGAAGTGATCGGAGTGAATTCGGCCTATATCGACGGGTTTTCAGGCGGTACGCTTGGATTTTCAGCCGATGCGCTGCGCCCGTTGATGGCAGAGGCACAGAAGAGGCAATAAAACATTTGCATGATGCAACGGCGGGCTGAAGCCCGCCGTTTCTCTTTTCGGATGGTTCCTGCCCCTGAATTACTCAGAACGCCCAGCGCAACGAAAACTGAATCAGCCTGGGAGTGCCGGTGGAATCGACGATCTGGCCGAAAGGTGTCTGTCCGGCGGGCAGTATGCCGCTCGCAGAGCACCCGTTAACACCCGGTGAGCAAACCGCGGTCTCGATGTCGTTCACCAGCGGCGTGGCAAAATTGGGATGGTTCCACAGGTTGAAGAAATCCGCCGCGAAACGGATGTCCTGCCGCTCCCCGATGGCAATGTGCTTAATCAGCGAGAAATCCCAGTTCTGCTGGAATGGTCCGCGATAGATATTGCGGCCGAGATCGCCGAAGCCAGTCGTACAGAAGTTGGGATCGCCTGCGCAAGTTCCCGGGTATAGCAACGGTGCGGTGGTGAAGTTCTGCGGATTCAGCCATCCACTCAAGCGTTGCGAAACGCTGCCATGCGTCATTCCGCCTGCAATGGTTGCCCCGGGAGCCAGACTCGCGGCCACCGGCGATGTGCCGGCTCCGAGGAAAGCGTTGCCGCCGTTCGAATCCAGAACCGAGAACGGCAAGGACGATTGCAAGCTGGTAACGCCGCTCAGCGACCATCCTCCCAGCGCACGGTGCGTGAATCCGGCTGAATGCGCGAAGAATGGCAACTCGTATACGTAGCTAAGTTTGAATACCTGGGGGCGATTGAAATCGGAGATTCCGCGCGAGCTGGCAATATTGGCCTCGCTGTTGAACGCCGTGTTGTTGGCCGTATTTCCCGTGGAAGTTGCATCAATGTTCTTGGAGAACGTGTAAGCTGCCTGAATGTAGCCGCGTTCCCATCGCCGCGACAGCGTGGTTTGCAGCGAGTGATAAATCGAGAATGCGTCGTTGGCAAAGATCTGATAGCCCGAGTAGCCATTCAACCCGGGTGTGGGAGTGCGCGCAATCGCGTTCGAAAAGGTGTTGTTCGTAATTTGATAAGAAGTGCCGCCAACGGTGGTCACGGTAAACGGATTCTGCGGAGTTGCATCCACCGATTGAATCGCGTCGCGCGTATCGCGCAGATGGATTCCTCTGGTTCCTACATAACCAGCTTCAAATACCCATTTGCGGCCAAGGTCGCGCTGGATGGTCAGATTCCATTGCTGTGTATTCGGAACCACAAAGTGCCGAGGAACTTCCAGGACAAACAAATTCTGTGTGGAGTTTACACCCGGCCCGCCGGTGCAGGCGTAATTACCGTCTTGTCCGGTCGGGCTGTTCGGCGTGAAGCTGATCAAACGAGCCAGGCATGGCAGCCACGCCGCCGATAACTGTCCTGCGGCAGGCACGCCATTCGCATTCGTGGGGGGAGGGCCTGTTGGCGCGCCGGTAAAGAAGTCCGACATGGTAAATCCCGGCGTGGTTCCAAAGAACACAATGGGGATGAACGGCGATTGGAAGCTCAGTTGGTCGACCGCACCCACGTCTTCACGAACGTAGAAGATCCCGTAACCACCGCGGATCGTCGTATTGTGATGGCCGAGAACATCGTAGGCGAAGCCCACACGGGGCCCGATACCGGTGGAGACGCTGTTGTTGAAAGTCGATCCAGCCGCATTGCCAGTAAGCCCCGGCACGTTGAGCTTGTTCACGCATTTTGGATATATGAACGGGTACTCTCCGGACTGAGTAAGCGCCGACTCCATATTGCCAATGTGGCAGGCATTGTCCGTCCATGCGCCCAAGAACTCCGTGCGCAAGCCAAGGTTCAAAGTCAGGTCTGGAGTGACCTTCCAATCGTCCTGCGCGAAAATAGCCGAATTCTTTTGCCGGTAATTGTGGTTGTAGACTCCGCCTCCGCCGAAACTGAATTCCGGAGTGCCCTGCAGAAAGTTGCCGACGTCGGTGACCGCACCAGTTGTCGACGTGGAGTCGCCGAAATACAGTTGTCCGTTAAATACCTGGGGAAATTTCTTGTTGAGCTGCACAGGAACGAACTCGCCGCCAAAGCGCCAGTTATGCTTGCCCTTGACCCAACCCAAAGTGTCCATAAACGTGTAGTTGTTCTGCGCCTGGTACTGATTGGCCTGCGGCGTGGGCCCGAACTGAAAGCCGGAGCTGACGAAAGTAAATTTGTAAATGTTGTCGGTCAGATTGTTCGTAGGTCGATCAATCCCGGCGTCGGCGGCCGTAACTGGCGGCACATTGATGTCATCGTTATTAATGCGAACGAAGCCGAGCCGGAATTCGTTCACCAGCGTGGGGCTGAAAACGTGAGTTTCCGTCAGCGAGAAAACGCGATCATGCACGGGAAGCTGATAAGGAAAGTTCAGATCGCCGCTGCTGATACTGCCACCGAGCGAAGCTTGCAAGCCGCCCGCACCAAATGGAACATCGGATTCAAAGTTCTGGAAAAAGAAATTAACCGCCAATTTGTCCCGGGAATTGCGGAATTCGCGATCCCAGGTGGTGGTGAACTGATCGTCGGTGTACCTTCCCGGCTCGCTGACGGTGAAAGGGACCACTGTGCCCGCGGGCGTTCCCGCCGGCACGTTGGGCAGCGGATACAGATAACCATTTGCCGCGGGGCCAAACTGATTGCTCTTGAAACCAATCAGCGCCGCCGCTACCGGGTCGACACTGGGAATGTTGAAGGCTGATTCCAGCGCTCCGTAACCGGACGGTACGCGATCAGCCGCGGGAATATATGGAATCAATGTGCTGATAAGGGTTCCCGGCGAATCGCCGCTCCGTTGCCGCGTTCCCGAGTAATTGACAAAGAAGAAGCCGAGCTTCCCGTTCTTTCCGATCGGTCCGCCGACATCGCCGCCGAAGATATTTTGCTGAATCACCGGTCGCGCTTCGCCCGCCTGATTCAGGAAATATTCGTTCGCATCGAGCACCGTATTGCGGAAGAATTCATAGGCTTCGCCGTGGAAGCTGTTGGTGCCTGTCTTCAGGATGGCGTTGATGTCTCCGCCGCCGTTGCGGCCCTGCGTGGCGTCATACAGCGAGGTTTGCACCTTAAACTCGCCGATCACGGCGGGATTCGGCAATGGCGTGGTGGTCAACTCGGCCACGTTGTAGTCGGTGGCGCTGATGCCTTCAATCTGGTAGTTGTTGTTATCCTCGCGCTGCCCGTTCACTTCAATGCGCACATTCCCGCGGCCCAACTGTGACGCCGCGTTCAACTCGCCTTGCGCTCCGCTCGAAAGCGTCAGCAACTGCTGAAAGTTTTGCGTGGCCAGCGGCAAGTTGCGAATCGTCTGCGACTCAATCGCCTGGCCCGTGGTTGCATCGGTGGTATCGACTTCCTGCACTTCGGCTTGCACTTCCACCTGTTGCTGCACCGCCTGGGGTTTCAACTTGGCGATCAGGCGCGTAGTTTCCGTTACGCGCACCGCGATGTCGCGAAAAGTAGAGTCGGCAAATCCCGCTTCGTGAACGGCAACGGTATAAACGCCTGCGGGCAGCAGCGGCGCGGTGAAGGAACCGTCCGTGCCGGAGGTAACGCTTCGCTCAAGTTCCCCCGTCTCCTGATTCGTGATGCGTACTTCCGCATTGGCCACCACCGCGCCGCTGGGGTCCTGGATCGTGCCGGTAATTGCGCCGCTCGCGCCGCCCTGGGCGAAGGCTTGCACGACGAATATAGCTGCGAGAAGACCAATCCACATCAACCTCGTTTGTAGTTTTGGCATTGCCTCTCCCTTGGGTTCGGTATGGAGTTCTATGGCTGCAGGAGATTTCTGACGGGTACGCAAGCAGATCGACAACAGAGGAAAATGCGCAGCCAGTGTTTTACCGCCGCACCTGGATGTGGGCTGTCGGGGTACAACGGTGATCGCTTGAGTTCAGCTATCGCCATCGGATACACATTTCCCAGATTGCCCTGGGTTCTGGGATTTCCGAAGGATACTGAAAGAAAGAATTATTAGCAACAACAAGATTGATGCGTTAGTGTAACTGGAATCTGCCCGCGGGTCATTTTCCCTGGAGAGTGCCGGCGTGTCCCCGGTCACGTACCGTGAGAGGAGTTGTGACAGTATCCCCGCGATTCCTCAGGATGGAGTAGTCTCTGTCGGCGTCGTCTCTTGTGGCGGCTTTTGCTCCCGAGTCTCCTCTTCCACCAGCCAGCGGCGCAACTGCAGGATGTCGTTCGCGCGCACGATTCCTACAGGCTTGGAGCTTTGGTGCGACTCTACGACCACCACATTTTCGACGTTTTTCAAGAGCATTTCGCGGTTTACGCGGTCCACCAATTCACCCGGGTGCGCGAGAACGTAGTCCTTGCGGGCGAGTTCGCGCATCGTGAAGTGATGGTCCTGCGTGTCGGACCTCAGCAAATCGTGAGGCTCGACTACACCCACCAGCTTGCCGTCTTTTTCAACGACGGGCAACAATTCCACGTTCTCCGCCGCGAATTTCTTCAGAATCGTGCGCAATTCAGTATCGGCTTGCACCACAGAAAATTGCTTGCGCATCACTTCGTCGATGCGCGCCCGCATCAGAAGTGGCACGGAGTAATCCTGCAACACGATCAGCCCGCGCTTTACCAGCTTTCCGGTCATGATGGAATCGCGGCTGAACAGGCGCACAAATCCGTCGGCGATCATGACGCAGACGATCAGCGGAAGTAGCGAGTTGGGATTGTGGCTGAGCTCGAACAGAAATACGATGCTGGTGAAGGGAGCGCGCGCAATCCCTCCGAACACCCCCGCCATTGCGACCAGTGCGTAGAATGCGGGATCGCTCACGAGATGTGGGAAGAAATGCTGGCAAGCGATGGCGTAAGCGCCTCCGATGCCTCCGCCAACGATCAGGGACGGTGCGAACACGCCACCTGTCGTTCCGGAGCCAAGAGAAATCACGAGCGCCCAGAACTTGGCTACAGAAATGCCTAACAGATGGCCGGTCGTCAACCGGTCATTCAGCATGTCGCGGATCGTGTCGTAGCCGGTGCCGAAAACCTGCGGCGAGAAGTAGCCGATCAATCCCAGGATGGCCGCGCCGATTGCGGGCGACCATATAAGCGCATGCTTGAAGGAAAGATGATCGAAGAAATCCTCGATCCAGAACAGAGCGCGGATCATGGCGATGCCGACGATTCCCATCAGAATTCCCATGACGGCAAATAGCCAGAGTTCCTGCGTGCCGGTGACTTTAAAAGCCGGCGTGGGAAACAGCGGCGCCCAGCCATCGAAATGAATACGTACGCCGGTGGCGACTGCCGCAGCCAGCGATACGGGAATGAAAGAACGCGCGCGAAATTCAAAGAGCAGAAGTTCCACGGCGACCAGAATGCCCGCCAGCGGCGCGGTAAAAGTTGCGGCCATTCCGGCGGCGGCTCCTGCGGAAAGCAAGATTCGGCGGTGATACGGCGTGAGACCCAGCCATTGTCCGAAGAGCGATCCCACAGCGGCTCCAGTCTGAATGATGGGCCCCTCAGCCCCGAAGGGTCCGCCGCTTCCAATCGCCAAAGCGGTTGCCAGCGGCTTCAAGAACGCGACGCGAAGGCGCATTCTGCTGTGGCTGAACAGGACCGCTTCCATGGCCTCGGGGATGCCATGCCCCTTAAGCGTCGGTTCCAGGTAGTAGACCATGGCGCCCACGACGAACCCGCCAATCGTGGGTATTGCGATGACCCAAGGACCGAGATGATTGTGCGCCGGGCTGACATTGGCGAACGAGAGCCGTCCGTAGAAGCACAGATTCGTGAAAAAATAGATGAGTTTGAGCAGCCCTTCCGCCACCAGGCCGCCGACCACGCCAATCAGCAAGGCATAACCGGAAATCTTGACGACCTCGGGCTCAAGGGCGATGCCGAAGTTGCCTTTCTTGGGCAGGTCGGCTTGTGGCCCGGTTTCGGTTTCCGGTAGGGGGGAAGCAGCCACTGGACACCTCCTGCAAGAGCGTTAAGCGGAGACGAATTGGTCAGCGAGAAGAAGACAAGGCACACCTGCGCCTGCGTTTGTAAGATTCGGAGGAAGGCGCAACGGCATCAGATACTCTCATAAGCAGACTCCAACGCATTCTCTCCGCGCGTCCTCAGGACTTCCAGTATATCCGTCTTGGTAACGATGCCGTCCAGAACTCCGTTTTCCGTGACCAGAAGCATGTGGCGGTCACGCTCGCCCAACAGAAGGCGCAGAGCTTCCATCACGTCGCAATCGGGAGATACTCGGATGGCGTCCCTATCGGTAACATCTGCCACAGTGGTCTCCGCCCATTTGTCGACATCGGTCTGCGTAAGCACCCAGGATGGAACGGTTCCGAGGATGTGGTGATCGTCGGTGACGGGAAAGATCGCATGCCGGTAGTGCGGGGAAATGAAATCAGCGAATTCCTGCAAGGTCCACTTGGGCCGCACGGAAACGATCTGCCGTTGCATGATTTCAGCGACGCTGATGCCCTTGAGCTCCCGCACCCTGACGCCCTCGTGTAAGCGCTGGTCGCCGGAGACGGAAGCGTCGCCGGATACCGCGTACGCAACGGCAGATCCGATCAGCGTGGGAATGATGAACGCGTGACCGCCCGTGGCTTCGGCCACGAAAATGACAGCTGCGAGCGGCGTCTTATAACCTGCGGCAATGAACGCCGCCATGCCGACCGCCGTATAAAGTTCAATCATCGAGCTATGAACCACCAACTGGCCAAAGGCAGTTCCAAAAGATCCTCCCGTAAGAAACAGCGGCACGAACATGGCGCTGACGCCGCCGGAGGCGAGCGAGAATATTGTCGCTCCCAGCTTGAGCACGCCGAAGGTGATGAGTTCCACGGTCGAGTGTTGTCCGCCGAGAATTGCGCCCACGGCTTCGTAGTTCGGGCCGAGAGGTACGAGAGATCCCTTAAAAATCCAAACAAAGATCAACCCGCACAACCCGGTCAGGAATCCCCCGATGGTCAGTTTCATCCAGTGGGGCAAAGTCCACCGCAGTACAAATTTGCGCGCGCGTCGGAACGTTGTGGCAAATGCCGTAGCGATCAGTCCAATAACCAGTCCGAGCAGCGCACACCAGATAAGGTCTTTTCCCGTGAATGATGTGGAACTGGCAAAGTCAAAAATCGGCGTGGCCCCGAGGAAAGAGGCAAGCGTAAGGTAGGAAACCACCGACGCGATGAGCGACGGCAGCAACGCCTCGTGCGCGAGATCATCGCGATACGGCATCTCCAGGGCAAACACCAAGCCGGTGAGTGGGGCCCGAAACACTGCCGCCATTCCCGCTGCCGCACCGCTGATCAGCATGATGCGCCGGTCGCGCGGCTCTAGGCGGAAGCGTTTCAGCTTGGTCCACAACCACGAACCGATGGCGCCGCCGCCGTAAATGCTGGGGCCTTCCAGTGCGGCGCTGCCTCCAAATCCCACGGTGGTGACGGCTGCGAGAAGCTTCGGAAAAAACGGGCGCATATCAATGTCGCCACGATGGTAGTGATAGGAGCGGACGATCTCTTCCGTGGAGTGCTCGTCGGGATCGGGCGTTAGATATTGCATAATGAGCCCGGTTGCCAGAAATCCGAGCGTCACCCCTGGCACAATGGCCCAATGATGGGCAAGATAGTAGCCGAGGACCGGGGGCCACACCTTTTTCAGAATGACAACTACGACTCCGGTAATCACCAGGCCAGTCACCAAGCCTATGATGGGCGCTATGACGAGCCACTTGCGAAGATCGCGGGCATAGACGGTGAGTAAGTCTTCATGCAGCCACGGCAGGTATTTGCGCAGCAATGGATGCGTGGAGATTCGATACAATTTACGTCTTTGTGTGACAGTTGCTGTGGTCATGACTTTCGTGTTCACCGTCGGGCTGAATGCCGGTTGTGCACAGACCAATGCGTTGCACAGTTTAGGGCAAATGATGCCAAAAGGTGGCATCCCTTTTCGCGGCAGCGGACCCACTCATTGCGGTTGGGCGTCCTTTCTTTGGGAAGCACCGAAGGTCGCGGACGAAGCGTCGCTGCCCCGCATGATGCGGCGAAGCGCCGCCACCAGCTCCGGTCCCGCCGATCCCAGTTCTTCGTGATGATGCAGCGCCAGTTCGCCAAGAACCTTTTCGCCTTTGGCAGTGAGAGCGAGAAGAACCTCCCTGCGATCATCCTGAGCGCGCGCGCGATGGACGAATCCTCCCGCTTCCAGGCGATTCACGAGTTCGACCGCGCTGTGGTGACGGATTTGCATGCGATTGGCGAGTTCGCGAATGCGCGGGCGCACTCCTGCGGGCATTCCCTTGATGGCCAGCATCAGCTGATATTGGCCGCGCTCCAATCCCGCCTTTTTGACCACCTGCTCACTGAAGTGAAGAAAGCGGCGGATCTGATACCGAAATTCCGCCAATGCCTGATAGTCCGACAAGGTGAGCTTCTTCATGCCGCTGATTGTATCGTGCTCCGATCCAGCGTGACTCGGCCATTATATCGTAAAACGATAGAATAAAGGTGCCCCGTATCATGGACGCCTGTCAGTTAACCTGTACCGCCCCGGCAGACGCTTCGACTGGCCTCTTTCCCTTGATCCATTTAGAATCTTTAGTCCTTTTTCACCCGAACTGATGGGAGGCACACTGCCTTGATTCCGCGCTACACCCGCCCGGACATGGGTCGTATTTGGAGTGATGAAAACCGCTTTCGTACCTGGCTGGCAGTAGAGGTCGCGGCAACGGAGACTTTGGCCGAAGTAGGAATGGTTCCCAAGGAGGCCGCCAAGGCGATCCACGAGCGTGCTGATTTCAGCGTCGAGCGAATCCACGCCATCGAGGCCGAGGTCCGCCACGACGTGATTGCCTTCACCACCGCTGTGGCAGAAATCGTTGGCCCGCATGCGCGCTGGTTCCACTACGGGCTCACTTCCAACGATGTGGTCGATACGGCACAGGCGCTGTTGATCAAACAGGCTTCAGCTCTCATTACACAGGATCTGAAGCGCCTCGCCGACGTGCTTGAGCGCCGTGCCTGGGAATTCAAAGACACTCCCATGGTGGGACGTACCCACGGCATTCACGCCGAACCCATCACGTTCGGTTTCAAGCTCGCGAACTGGTATTCGGAGACACAGCGAAACATCGCGCGGTTTACCGCAGCGGCCGAGGACATGCGAGTCGGCAAGTTCTCCGGCGCAGTCGGAATCTTCGCCCATCTCACGCCCGAAATCGAAGAGAAGATTTGCGCGCGCTTAGGTTTGAAAGCGGCGGCGGTTTCCTCCCAGGTGATCCAGCGTGATCGCCATGCACACTATTTAGCGACTCTCGCGGTAATCGCCTCAACCCTGGACAAGATCGCAACCGAAATCCGGCACCTGCAACGCACCGAAGTGCGCGAGGCGGAGGAATATTTCAGCGAGAAGCAGAAGGGCTCTTCCGCCATGCCACACAAACGGAATCCTGTAACTTGCGAGCAGATTAGCGGGTTGGCGCGGGTGGTGCGGAGCAATGCGCAAGCCGGATTTGAGAATGTGGCATTGTGGCACGAGCGCGATATCTCGCACTCCTCCGTCGAACGCGTCATCCTGCCTGACTCGACGACACTCGCCGATTATCTTCTGAGCAAAACGGCGAACCTGATCGACACCATGTTTGTCTACCCCGACCGTATGCGGGCGAATCTCGAAAGCACGCACGGGTTGATATTCAGCGGACAGCTATTGCTCGATCTGGTCGAGCACGGCGTGTCGCGCGAAGATGCCTATCGCGCCGTGCAGGCACACGCCATGCGCGCCTGGAAGGAAGGATTGGATTTTCACCAGCTTGTCTTAGCCGACAAAGAAATCACCTCCAAGGTTCCACGAAAACAACTGGAGTACGCGTTTGATCTCTCCCGCCAATTGAAGAATGTCGATAAGATTTATGCCCGGGTCTTCAGCGGTCGTGAACAAAGTACAGAACAGGCTAGAAAGACGTCGGGTTCGAAGCCGCGATCCAAACGCAAAGCCAGGGCTGCACCAGCCCGATAGGAAACTCGTTCCTGGCCCCGCGGGATCGCACCAGGGATTTGAAATTTGAAAGTTCGGCGCCAGCAACTTCTGTCGAACACGACGCCTTCGACTTGTTGTTGATCTGGAATTCATGAAATTGCCCCGAACAAGCAGAATCGGAAGCATCGTCATATGCGCCGTTCTAATTGGTGTTGCGATCGGCTTCGCGGCAAAAGCGGGAGGCTTCCTGGTCGTGGATCAGCCGCTTCCCTCCGATGTCATCCTGGTGCTGGCGGGCGAAACCGAGCAGCGTCCGCAGCGCGCACTCGAACTTCTGGCGCAGCACTATGGCCGGCGCATCGTTCTCGATGTGCCCACGAACGCAACGATCTACGAATTCACGCAGATTCAACTGGCGCAACGATACATACAGGACCTGCCTCAGTCGCAGTCAGTCAGCATCTGCCCGATCGATGGTCTTTCCACCAAAGACGAGTCCACCGACGCCGCAAAATGCCTGCAGCGTGAAGGTGCGAAGAGCGTCCTGATCGTTACATCGGATTTCCACACCCGTCGCGCATTGGATATCTTTCGTCACGAGTTGCCCCAATATCGTTTCTCTATCGCCGCGGCACACAGCGAAGAAGGATTTGCAACCAAATGGTGGACTCATCGCCAGTGGGCGAAAACATTTTTCGATGAGTGGGTGCGCTTTCTATGGTGGAATGCAATCGATCGGTGGCGTTAGCACAACCGATTAAAAAGTTTTCCACTGATAACGGCATTTCAGCGCACAAAAGGCATTGACTGCCAAGAACTTTGGAGGATACGATGCGTTAACAGTCACCACATTAGTTAATAACGGAGCATGGGATGGGCATAGCTTCTTTCCGTAAGATGGTAAGTTGCGTGCTACTACTTGGATTTCCTGTTTCACTGGTCGCTGCCGATTCGGACGCGGCTATGCTTTATACTCATGGCGCAGCCTGGCTCAACGGATCCCATGTGCCTGCTTCTTCCGCTATTTTCAGCGGCGATCTGCTGCAAACCCGCTCTGACTCCGGCGCAAACATCAATGCCGCCGGCTCCAGCATTACTGTTCTCGGTGATTCCCTGGTGCAATTTGAAGGTTCGGCGCTGAAGGTGGAGCGCGGCGGCGTGGATGTGGCGACCTCCAAGGGCGTGGCCACCTTGTCTGGAGACGTGCGCGTGGCGCCCGTCTCAAAGTCATGGACCGAGTTCAACGTGAGCGATGTCGACGGCACCGTGAGAATTGCCGCACGCAAAGGTGATCTCACCGTGACCGACGCCAGCGGTACCGTAACCTTGGCGCAGGGCCAGGAAACTACGCGTGATGACCAATCCGCCCAGTCCGGCACGGACGACAAGAACGGCAAGAAGAATAAGCGAAATGGCCAAGGCGCTCCGGGTGCCGCCAGCGGAGGAGCGTTGAACTCAACACTTGCCGTCGGTGTTGGAGCGGGGGCCATTGGCGGCGTGGCCATATGGATCCTGACCCGGCCATCGACTCCGGTCAGTCCTTCGACCCCCAACAATTAGAATCGGCCGCCTCTGCCTGCGCAGCCTTTTCTTTCCTCTCCGTTCAGAAATTAGTGGCGGACTGGTGCAAACCTTCCTGCGGATCGAACATTTCCTCCGGAGGCTTGCTGCGGACGGCGCGCCGCTTCCGTGCCGGCTTTGCAAACGGCTCTGACGCAGCTATGGTGCCCATCACGTAAAACAAGGCGGCATTCGCAGGAATCTGCAGGTTGAAGTCGACCGCGCTGTGAACCAATATACCGCTCATCCCGAGCAGGCATGCCAGCGCCAGTGCCCCACTGACGTCGCCGGTCCAGTTGGCGATTTTCTTCACGGCCGTGCGATAGAGAATCACCACGAACCACACCATCGTCCCAAATCCCAGCAGCCCGGTCTCCACCAATAATTGAAGGTAGTCGTCGTGCGCCTCATTGATGAAGAAATTCGTATAAAAAGTTCGGAACTGCGGATAAACAATGGGGAATGCTCCCAATCCCCAACCCATGATTGGCCTCTTCAAAAACATGTGGAGGCCATCGCGATTGATCTCGGCCCGAATGTCCGCCGAAAGTTCAGTGTGCCCCGGCCCTACCGTAGCGATGCGCTGGCTGAGTTCTGCTCCTCCGACCCAAACCAGCAGTCCAACCACGATCGCCAGAAAAATACCGATTCCAACGGCTGTCCGCAGACCTCGTTTCTGTTTCACAAGCAGCACCGAGAGGATGATCAACTCCGCCATAATCGCCAACATTCCGCCGCGAGAGCCCGAGAGAAAGATCGTTCCTACCATGACCGCCGCGCTGGCCGCAGCAACTGCACGAACCCTCGGAGCAGCCATTCGCGTGAGAGACACGACGAGCGGAATCGGCGCCAGCATCTCCATCAGCCCGGCGTAGTGGTTGTGATTTACGTACGGACCGTAGATCCAGCCGCCCATGCGGGGCTGCCTTACCCAATACAGTTTGCCGTTGGGCGAGATGCCTTGAAGCAGTGCGAATATCGCAATCGCCGTTCCATAAACCGAAAAAATTAGTGCCAAACTCCGAACCTGCGCGCTGCGAACCAGCGTCTGACCGGTGAGAAAACACAGGGTGCCGAATGCCAGATACAGCAAAGCAAGGGATACCGTATCGTGCCGGTATGCGGTTCTGTGAAAGACGATCTGCGCCAGGATAAGCACACCGAAAACTCCCATCGGCAAGAACGCAGGATTAAAGCGGACGTTGATCTTCCCGTCGAGTACCTGCTTCACGATCCACAACAGGAAGAGCAGCGTCGCTCCCGTCTCCAGCACAAAAATCGACCAGGGCTCGACCGCTCCAAAAGCAAGCGGCGCGAACAGTAGAAGGCCGAAAATCCCGTAAAACAGGACTCTCTCGACCTTGGTCGACTGCTCGCGCCGTTGATTGATAGCAATGCTCGCGACGCTCATGAAAAAGGTGTTTCCGGTTCGAAGGTTTATTGCCGTTTGGGAGCTAAGTGGAAGTCGTCAACCCAGAGCTTACCACGGATCGGGCTTCCCTCCGGGATACGTCGCACGTGCAATATGACTAACTTCGTGTCTGGTCCAGCGGTGAACACTCCGTTGGCGGATTTCCAGAATCCCGCTTCTTTCAACTCATCACTGTCATACAAAACGTCGCGGTTGTAGGCATCCTGAATTGTGAAATGTGGGCCGCCTGCCCCCTCGATTTCTCCATTCTTGTAATAGGCGGAAAATTCATAGGTCGTGCCCGGCTGCACCGCAATAAATTGGCGAATTCCGGCGTCAGTCACGCCGGGCCCATCGAATGTGATCAGCAGTGAACGATGCCCGCTGTGAAAATCGCTGGGATCGAGGGTCAGGGTCACGCTCTGCTGCTTGTCATATTGCCAGTCGAAGCCGCCGTTCAACACGTCCAGACTGAAGTCGCCGTTCACAATCATGTTGTGCCCCGAGGGCACGTATCCCAATAGACCGAAGCGCGGCGCTGCCTGCTGCCAAACCAGCTGCGCTTGATCAACATCCTTGTGATTCAGCAGGTATTGAAAATAGGAAAACACATAACGCAGCTCGAACCTTTGAGGATTGGCCATCATTGCTGCCCAGACCTTGGCCGTTGCTGCAGTTTCCTCCTTGCTCATCAGCAAATTCAGAAATGCGATTTGCGCCTCCGAGCGCGCAGGCACCACATTACGCAAAAGCTCATCGACGTCCGGCTTGATCCGCCAGCAGAATTGGATGGCCGGCCCCTCAAGAGTGGGATCATTCTGCATCACCACCCGAAACTCCCGTAGCGCCTTATCTTCCTCGCCTTGCACCAGGTAAAAGTTAGCGGCCTCCCACGCAACATCTGGCGTGGTGGGATCAGCACGGATGGCTTCTTCCAGCGCCGCGCTTTGCCCCGCCGTGTCCGCAAGAACCTGGTACGCCGAAGCGAGATCAAACCAGTAGCGAGCGGAAAAAGGATTGAGTTGAACAGCGGCGCGATAATATCCAATGGCGGTCGCGGGATCACGCGCGACTAATGCATAGTAACGGCCCAGGTGATAACGGTAGTCCGCATTCCATGGATTAAGGCGCGCTGCCCGCTGCAGGCTCGCCAGTTCCGCCTGATCGCCGAACCAGGACCCGGCGAATATTCGCGCCGCGAGAAATAAGTACGCCAGCGAAAGTAATATCGCCCCGCCGATGACGAGGTTTCTCCGCGAAGCGGTATTGAGAGGCAAATCCATGTTTTGTTAATGAGTGTCGCGTTAATGCGGAATTTGGCGGCCCAGGCAAACGAAGGCCGCTCATCCCCGGCTAGGCACTGTTCGGCGCGGCGTCGGCAGGCTCGTCAGTCTCGCCAACGTCCTCTTCATCCTCGTCGTGCAAGTCTCCGTCGCGATAATAACGCGCGTACTTCCCTTGATACTCGTAGTAGTAGTAATAATCCGGCGAACTCAAATCCACGGCATTCAACAGCACACCTGAGACCTTCGCATTCACCTGGGTAAGAATGTCTCGCGAGCGGCGCAGAGCTTGCTTTGTCGTCTGCCCGGAACGAATGACCAGCACGATCGCGTCAGCCCGCGGCGAGAGGACGACCGCATCGGTAACCGATAAGGTCGGCGGCGTGTCCACCACAATGTGATCGTACTGCCCCCGCAACTGGTCCAGCACATCACGCATGTTGGTAGAAGCCAGCAGTTCCGCAGGATTCGGAGGGGGCGTCCCTGCGGGCAGAACACTCAAATTAGGCAAAATGCTTGACCGCGTGATGGCCTGCTCCAACGTGGTGCTTCCCGTCAAAACGTTGCTCAATCCGCTGCGTGGGCCCATCCCCAGTGTTTTATGAATGCTCGGCCGGCGCAGATCGGCATCGATCAGCAGCACCCGGATGCCTTTTTGCGCGAGCACCACAGCACAGTTGATGCTTGTAGTGGTCTTGCCCTCCTGGGGCAGCGCGCTCGTGATCATAATCACCTTCGGCGGAGCGCCCAGGTTCGAAAGAAGCAGCGACGTGCGCAACGCGCGGTACGATTCCGCCATCTGCGATTGCGGCCGGACCTGCGTGATCAGTTCCACTGCCTCCTTGGAAGTGGCAATTACCAGCCGTTTTGTGCTCGCGCCCTCGCGCGCTGTTCTGGATCCAAGAGGAATCATGCCCAGCGGCGGCAGACCGGAAATCATTTGCGCCTGTTCGGTAGTGCGCACAGTATTGTCCAAGCCTTCGAGCAGAAACGCCAAACCGACTCCAGACGTCAGGCCAAGCATGAATGCAAATGAAAGATTGCGGGGAATGTTCGGTTCGATTGGCGCCGTGGGGACACGGGCCACATCCACAATGCGAAAATTGTTGGAACGAAGCCCAGCAGAAACTCCCGCTTCCTTCAATTTTTCAAGCAGGCCTTCGTAGAGCTGGCGGTTCGTATCTAGATCACGTTTCAGCAGGCTGTATTCGATGGCGCTCTCGTTGAGCTTGTTGGCCTCCTGCTTCTGCTTCTCCAGCGCATCGTGCAGCATATTTTCACGCTGCACTGCCGTCAGGTACTGGCCTTTGATCTTGCCGGCTATCTTCTTGGTCTCCGCCACAATCTCGGCGTCAACCTCTTTCAGTTGATTGTTAAGCTGTGCAAGTTTCGGGTAAGCCGGCCCAAACTGCGTGTTCAGTTGCGCGGCTTGGATCTTAAGGTCGGCCTGCCTGCCCCGCAGATTGTCCAGCAGCGACGATCCTGACTGGCCCGTCCCGGCATTATCCAGAGCATTCGCCGCGGAGCTAATCGTGTCGATATCGCCAGCCTGCACCAGCCGGTAAACCGATTCTTTATCCATGCGCTCGGACTCGGCCGTGGTTAAGGCTTTATTCAGTTCATCGAGCTTCTCCGTAGTGATGTTCTGCTTTTCATCGATTCCCAGAATCTCGTGTTCTCTTTGATAGCGCACCAGCTTTTCCTGCGACGTTTCCACTTTCATCTGCAGGTCGACCAACTGCTTCGACAACCAGTCGGAGGCCTGCATGGTCGAATCGAAACGCGACTTGAAGTTGTTCTCCGTGTAGGTGGTCATCAACGTGTTGACCACCGTGGCAGCCGAATCTTTGTCCGGGCTTCGATAGTGAACTTCAATGATGTGAGTATTCGGGGCCAGCGCTACCCTGAGATTGCCGCGAAATGAACCAAGAAGAGCCGTGGTGTGCACCGTGTCCGCCTGCAGAGGATCGGGAGCAAGATCGAGCGACGACGGCAATGGCGCCGTTTTTCCGCCAAACTCCGGCCGCCGGTCGAGCGCCAGTTCCTTGATCACCTGCAGCGCTAGAAGATCGCTCTGCAGGATCTTGACCTCCGTCTCCATTTCCGTTGGATCGTAATAGTCGACGCTGAAGGTGGGCGAATTGTTGAAATTCACCAGACCCGAGTCCGGCTTGTTGATCGCGATACTGCCGCTCGCCTCATAAATCGGCGTCATCTTCAGGCTGGCGATGGCGACCACGGAAAAGATCGTCACCAGGCAGGCCAGCACGGTCCACTTGCGCTTGACCAGAACACGAACGTATTCGCCCAGGGCCGATTCCTGGGAAAGGAGTTCGGGGTAAATGCGTGGCCCCGTCGCTCGCCCCAAATCCGCGCCGAGCGGCTGCAGATCATTCATCTTTGGGGTGGCAGGTACCAGCGGTCCGGAATCCATTCGTTCTCCCTGAATAGGTCTCTAAAGCAATTGAGGGTGCATTCCCTGTGCACTCACCCTTGGCCCTCAACGTGGGCGAATCGATGGCTGGTTCATCGCACGCCCGGTTCTGCAAAAATGTTTTTGAGTCGCCGATATTCTAGCATTGCTCTCGTTGGAAAAATTTGTGAATTAAGAGTGCGTTTCTTCTCTATAACGAGTTTTACGCCCGCAAGCAAAACTCCGCTATACTACCCTGCAATCATTCATCGCAGGCGTTGAGCATTTAGCGGCATTCGCGCGCTTGGTCTGCGCTGTTGTGCAGGAATCTGGCGCAGGAATCTAAAGAGTAAACAGACAGTCTGAGGCAGGATTGATGAACTGGTCGGAACAGGAAGTGCTGATCACCGGTGGCACGGGTTCGTTTGGGAAAAAGTTTGTCGAGATCATGCTGCGCGAGTATCACCCCAAGCGCCTGGTCATTTTCAGCCGCGACGAGCTGAAGCAGCATGATATGCGCGCTGCCGGCCTCGATCATTCCACGCTACGATATTTTCTCGGCGATGTGCGCGATCTCGGACGCCTGCAGCGTGCCTTCGCAGGCGTCACTGTCGTAGTCCACGCGGCAGCGCTCAAGCAGGTCCCAGCTTGTGAATACAATCCCTTCGAGGCGATCCAGACCAACGTCATCGGCGGCCGCAACGTAATTGATGCCGCCATCGACCGTGGAGTGCGCCGCGTGCTCGCCCTCAGCACTGACAAAGCCGTAAATCCCGTAAACCTCTACGGCGCGACTAAACTCTGCGCGGAAAAAGTTTTCGTGCAGGCGAACGCTTACGCCGGGGCGCAGGAGACTCGTTTCAGTTGCGCCCGCTATGGAAACGTTGTCGGCAGCCGCGGCAGCGTGGTTCCCGTTTTTCTGGAGCAACGCAAGCGCGGCCGCATCACCATCACCGATCCGCGCATGACCCGCTTCTGGTTAACCCTGGAGCAGGGCGTGCGTTTCGTGATTCGCGCTCTCGAGCAGATGCATGGCGGCGAAATCTTCGTCCCGAAAATTCCCAGCATGAAGTTGGTCGATCTTGCGGCCGCCATCGCTCCCGGATGCGTGGTCGATTGCATCGGCATTCGCCCTGGCGAGAAGCTGCACGAGGTGCTGCTCTCTGAAGACGAAGCCCGCAACTCCGTGGAAGTGGATGACATGTATGTCATCCAGCCCTCACATCCCTGGTGGAAAAAGGGAAATTGGATTCACGGGCGGCAGCTTCCTCAAGGTTTTCGCTATACCAGCGACAACAACGAACAGTGGCTGACCAATGACCAGTTGTTGGAACTTATCGAGCCCGAGAGCGTGGTCCGGTCAGCCGTGCCTGCGTAGTTGCTGCAAACAGAATCCGACGAGCCTTGCAATGTCCGTATTGCCGATGAATCGCGTGATGCTCGCCATCGATGGCGGAACCCCCGTCCGAAAGACTCTGCTCCCCTACGGGCATCAGTCGATCGCAGAAGACGACATCGCGGCGGTGGTGAACGTGCTGCGATCCGATTGGCTCACCACCGGACCGAAGATTGCGGAATTCGAGGAAGCATTTGCCGCCGAAGTAAGCGCAAGGTACGCCGTCAGTTTTAGCTCCGGCACGGCTGCGCTGCACGGCGCAGCGTTTGCCGCCGGTCTGAAGCCCGGAGACGAAGCCATCACCACACCGATGACCTTCGCCGCAACCGCGAACTGCGTGTTGTATCAGGACGCAACCCCGGTCTTTGCAGACGTGAGTGCCGACACGCTCAACCTAAGTCCAGAAAAACTTGTCGAGCGCATCACGCCGCGCACGCGAGCCATCCTCGCCGTCGATTACGCTGGTCATCCAGCAGACATGGATTCGATCCACGAACTCGCCGCCCGCCACGGATGCATCGTGATCGAAGATGCTTCGCACGCTCTCGGAGCTGAATACAAAGGCCGCCGCGTGGGCAGCATCGCAGACATGACGGTTTTCAGTTTCCATCCCGTCAAGCACCTGACGACGGGCGAAGGCGGCATGGTCACAACCAACCGCCCGGACTTTGCGGAAACGCTGCGCCGATTCCGCAATCATGGCATTTCCAGCGATGCCCGCCAACGCCAGGCTGAAGGACAGTGGCACTACGAAATGGTGCTGCTCGGCTTCAACTACCGCCTCACGGATATTGCATGCGCGCTGGGCCTCTCGCAACTGAAACGGCTGGAAAACAACCTGGCGCGCAGGCGTGAAATTGCCGCCCGCTACACGGCCGCGTTTCGAGATCTTCTCGGGATAAGAACTCCGGTCGTGCGCGAAAACCTAAACCCTGCCTGGCACCTCTATCCCATCCGCCTGAATCCTGGAAAAACTAACCGCCAATCGTGCCCAGATTTTCCGCGCCCTCCGCGCCGAAAATATCGGTGTCAACGTTCATTACATTCCCGTGCATCTTCATCCTTACTATCGCAACCGCTTCGGATATCGCGGAGGCGAATATCCCGTCGCAGAAGAAGCCTACGAGCGTCTGATCAGTCTCCCGATGTTTCATGGCATGAGCCATCAGGATGTGGAAGACGTGATTGCGGCGGTAAAGAAAGTCATGGCGGCGTTTTCCGTATGAGCGCAGCTGTCCCATTCACTCAATACTCGGTGCTGGTTGCGGGCGCAGGTTCGATTGGCCGGCGCCACATGACAAACCTTCGGCAGCTTGGGATTGAGCGATTGGCGGGCGTCGACCCCGATGCGGGTCGCCTCGAACCGATCCTGAAGGAGTTAAACGCCGAAGGTTTTGCCGACATCGACACCGCCCTTCTCAACTTCAAACCAGACGTCGTTTTCATCTGCACCCCTCCTGTCTTTCATGTGCAACAAGCGTCGAAAGCCGTTCGAGGCGGAGCAGACGTCTTCATTGAAAAGCCTCTCAGCCACAGCCTTGACTGCGTGGACGCGCTGAAAGCCGAAGCCGGCAGGCTAAAGCGCGTTGTGCATGTCGGATACAATCTTCGCTTCCACCGTGGCATTCAAATACTCAAACGCCTGATCGAAGAAGGCATGGCGGGCAGGATTCTCTGGGCACGGGCCGAGGTGGCGCAATACCTGCCCGATTGGCGTCCATGGCAGGATTACCGCCAAAGTTACACCGCGCGCCGCGAATTGGGAGGCGGCATTATTTTGGACGCCTCACATGAGATTGACTACATTCTCTGGCTGCTCGGTCCGCCAAGCGAGCTTACATGTATGGCCGGCCAGGTGAGCGGTTTGGATGTGAACGTTGAAGACTGCGCAACCATACTGATCCGTTTACGCTCTGGCGCACAAGCCGATATCCACATGGATTTTGTTCAGCGCACTGCATCCCGTTTCTGCGTGATAGCGGGAGAGAGAGCGCGCCTGGAGTGGAATTATGCTCGGAACGAAGTGCGTCTCATCAGGCCCAACGGTCCGCCTGAAGTCATGAGCTACGAGTTCGAGACCAATCAGATGTACGTGCGGGAGGTAGAAGAATTTTTCTGCTGCGTTCATAACCGCGATACCAGAAACCGTGAATTGGCCGAGTCCCAATTAACTCTGGAGGTTGCGTTGGCTGCGCTGGCCTCGGCTTCCGGGCAGAGATGGGTGAGCTTTGAAAAATAATCCTATTGCGATCATTCCAGCCCGCAGCGGATCGAAGCGCCTTCCGGGAAAAAACGTCCTGCCGTTTTTTGGGCATCCTATGCTCGCCTATTCCATCTCCGCTGCACTGAACAGCGGCGTATTTGGCGAGGTGATCGTGTCCTCTGACGATCCTGCAATTTGTCGGATAGCGGAGTGGTACGGAGCAGTATCCATCGTGCGTCCTCCAAGTCTCGCTACTGATGCAGCCCGTCTTGTCGATGTCGCACTGCACGTTCTTGAGGTGCTCCGCAGTCGCGGGGTCGAACCCGGGGCGATCTGCCAGTGCATGCCCAACTGTCCCCTGGTGCGCAGCATGGACATCGTTAATCATTGGCACTTGTTCAACAACGACCATCGGCGCTTTCAGATTTCGGTGGTTCCCTATCGAGGCGTCTATCCGCATTGGGCGCTGGTCTCCGATGAGGAACAGCACGGTCGATGGCTTTACGGCGAGCGATATCTAGTCCGCAGCCAGGAACTGCCAAAAACGTCCTGCCCCACAGGCGCAATCTGGTGGGCTCGTACGAAAGACTTCCTGGAGCAAAGCGCCTTCTACGGATCTCCATTTCATCTCGCTCCGATCGATGCAAACCGTGGTATCGACATTGATGACGAAGAAGACCTGCGGCTCGCTGAACTTCTGGTTCACGGACTGTCTGCGCGGGACGGCGTTTTTCCTCTGGAGCCTGTGACCCGCAACGCTTTTGCGCTGGAGAGCATGAGTGCCTGAACATATGCTTTGCGCCATTCCCGCCCGGGGCGGCAGCCAACGCCTGCCCAGAAAAAACCTGTGCCCGCTGGCTGGAAAACCTCTCATCGCGCACACCATTGAATCGGCAAAACAGAGTGGTTTGTTCGACGAAGTGTACGTTTGCACCGAAGACAAGGAAATTGCGCAGGTCGCGCAGTCCTACGGCGCCAGCGTGCCGTTCCTGATGCCAGAAGAACTGTGCGGCGATCTGGTCGCTTCGCACATTCCATGTCAGCATCTCGCAGCCGATCTGGCGGCTCGCGGAGGCGCCATTGATACTCTCGTATGTCTTCAGCCCAGCTCCCCGCTGCGAAGCGCTGAGGATGTCATTGCGGCGGTAGAAAAATTCCGGTGCGGCAACTTCGACTCCGTAGTCAGCGTGACGCCAGTCGATCCCCACGACTTTCACTGGGCCGTTGTGCCCAATGGCAGTGAGCACTGGCACATGTACTTCGGCAGCCAATTTATGAAGGAGCGTCCTCTGCTGCCACGCGTATTTCGCCCGAACGGCTCAATCAAAATCGCGAGCCTGCCGGCTCTGGCCCGAACTGGACATTTTTTCGGCGAGCGTATGGGAGTGATCGAGACGCCGCCCGAGCGATCCGTGCACGTCGCCACGCAATTCGATCTGAAGCTCTGCGAGTTCATCTTGGCGGGTCGTCCCGCATGAAGGGCCTGAAAGGCCGCGTGGCTTTGGTCACCGGAGCCACGGGTCTGCTGGGTAGCGCTATCTCCAAACGCCTTGCGGCAGAAGAAGCTACCGTGGCGATTGCTTCTCGCAGCCTGCCGAAAGCCGAGCATTGGATAGACGAGAACGGAACTGTCGGCGGAAAGTTTATTCCCGTGCAACTAGATCTCTCGCTCCAGGGAAGCGTAGTGGATTGCTTGAAGCAGATCGTAGATCGCGCCGGAACTCCCACCGTAATCGTGGCCAACGCATCCTTGCGCGAAGGCCTGACCGAACCATTTGAAAATCTGACGCACGACTCTTTTGCGAAGCTCTTTAGCGTTGATATTGCTGGACACGTATTACTGTTGCGCAAAGCGGTGGACCTGCTGGCGGATCAAACTGCGAGCTTTATTTTTCTTTCTTCCATCTACGCGCAAGCGGGAGTCGATCATAGAATTTATCCCGACGCAATGGCGCCCACGCCCGTGCAATATGCAGCCGTGAAAGCTGCAGCCGAGGGCGTTACGCGATACTTGGCGGCCCTCTGGGGCGAGCGCGGTGTGCGCGTAAATGCTCTCGTCCCCGGCGGAATCGCCGCCAACCAGCGCCAGTCCAAAGAGTTCGTCGAACGATATTCTGCAAAAACGATGCTTCGCCGCATGGCCTCGGCCGATGAAGTGGCGAGCGCGGCGGCGTTTCTGGCATCCGACGAAGCTTCCTACATAACCGGCCAATGCCTGGTTGTGGATGGAGGAATGACGGCCTGGTGAGATATCGGGGCCGAAGAAGCTAACGTGAACCAGCAAACACTCCTAATTCGCGCTGACGCGAGCGTCACGATGGGAACCGGGCATGTGATGCGGTGCCTGGCATTGGCGCAAGCGTGGCAAGATGCAGGAGGACGCACGATATTTGCCATGGCCAAGTCCTCGGTTTTTCTCCAGGAACGGTTGCGCAAAGAATCCATCGCACTATCTGAAATTAGCGCATCGCCGGGAACTGACAACGACGCTGCGGAAACGATTGCCCTGGCCCGCCAGCACTCCGCAGCATGGATAGCGGTGGATGGTTATCAATTCGGTGCAGAGTATCAACGAGCTTTGAAGAACGGCGGCTTCAAAGTCTTGTTTCTCGATGATTATGGTCACGCAGCCCACTACTACGCTGATCTGATCTTGAATCAGAACGTTTCCGCAAAAGAAAATCTCTACGAGAATCGCGAGTCTTACTCACGTCTATTGCTCGGCACACAGTATTGTTTGCTGCGGCGCGAATTCAGCTCATGGCGGCAGTGGAAGCGCGAGATCGCACCAGTTGGTCACCGGGTTCTTGTAACGATGGGAGGCAGCGATCCTGAAAACTTTACCGGGAAAGCCGTCGCTGCATTGCAGTCGCTCGAAGAGCGAGATCGAAGCAATTGTGGTTATAGGCGGAAGCGCACGCGGTGCGCTGTCGCAAATGCTTCCGGCTGGAAGCAGAAAAAAGATAACGGTACTTCGCGACGTGTCGAATATGGCCGAACTGATGGCCTGGGCCGACGTCGCGATTTCCGCCGCAGGAACCACCTGCTGGGAACTGTGCCTGATGGGGCTTCCCGCCCTCTTGATCGATTTGGCAGACAACCAAACCGAGCTCGCCAAACAATTGGACGAGCAAGGATGTGCGGTCCATCTGGGTAGCGGACAAGACGTCTCCGTCAAACTGCTCGCGGAGCAATTAACGAGACTATTGAATGCTTCCGAAGTTCGTCAGCGTCTATCGGTGCTGGCACGCGAACTTGTGGATGGCAAAGGACCGAGGCGCGTCGTCTCGGTTCTACGCCGTGCGCTGCTGCATCTCCGGCCGGCCCGCGAAAACGACTGCCGTCTGCTGTGGGAGTGGGCCAGCGACGAGCAAGTCCGCGCAGCCTCCTTCTCCTCCGCGCCGATTCCCTGGAACACTCACGTCGCTTGGTTCAGCAAGAAGCTGAGACAGGACGGATGTCATATTTGGATCGCAGAGGACGATGAAGGCACGCCCGTCGGACAGGTTCGTTTCGACCGGCGACCAGACTTAGAATATGTAATCGCAATTAGTCTGAGCAAAGACCGACGCGGGCAAGGCCTGGCCATTCCGCTGATCACGCAAGCGCTGCAATCGTTCTCGACGTCAGGTAATAGCACACGAATTCACGCCTTCGTTAAACCCGAAAATACCGCGTCGTTGAAAGCTTTTGCCAGATGCGGCTTCGAACGTGTTGCACCGGCCAGTGTTCATGAACAGCCGGCGGTCCATTTCATCTTTGAAGCAGCAGCACGAACCGGCGGAGACTCCGTAACCGATATTTCCGTTCTCCACAAGGAGCAAGCAAGTTGACGGCGGAGATACAGATCGGGAAACACTGTATTGGCCCCAATCACCCCACCTACGTCATCGCGGAAATGTCTGCGAACCACGGTCAGAACCTCGACAGTGCACTGCAGATTATTCACGCAGCCAAAGACGCTGGCGCTGACGCCATCAAACTCCAGACCTACACACCGGACACGATCACCATTGCAAGTGACCGCGACGAGTTCCGCGTTGGCGGAGGCACTCTCTGGGATGGCCGCACCCTCCACGATCTTTACGGCGAAGCCTACACGCCCTGGCAATGGCAATCCAGATTGAAAGAAGTCGCGGAAGAGTTGGGCATGGACTGCTTTTCCAGCGCTTTCGATCCCACGGCAGTCGATTTTCTGGAAACCATGAACGTGCCCGCGCACAAAGTAGCCTCCTTCGAACTGGTCGACATCCCGCTCATCCAGAAAATGGCGCGCACGCGCAAGCCGCTGATTATGTCCACGGGAATGGCCACCGAGGAAGAGATTGACGAAGCGCTGCAAACTGTGCGCCAAGCGGGGGCGACGCAGATCGCTTTGCTGAAATGTACCAGCGCCTACCCGGCGCCACCCGAAGAAATGAATCTGCGCACCATTCCAGAAATGGCGCGGCGCTTTGGCGTGCCTGTGGGATTATCCGATCACACCATGGGAATCGCCGCGCCCGTCGCTGCGGTTGCGCTGGGAGCTTGCATCATCGAGAAGCATCTGACCCTGTCGCGTTCGATCCCGGGTCCAGATAGCGAGTTTTCGCTCGAGCCTCAGGAATTCAAAACGATGGTCGATGCGGTCCGGGTCGCCGAGAAAGCGCTTGGCCACGTCCAATTTGGCTGCGGCCCCAAAGAAGAAGCGGGCCGCGCATTCCGGCGATCGCTGTTTGTGGTGGCAGATGTGGAAAAGGGTGAAACCTTCACCGCAGCGAATGTACGCTCGATTCGCCCCGGAAATGGCCTGCATCCGCGCCACCACGGCGAAGTTTTGGGCAAAACCGCGGCCCGGCAGATTAAACGCGGCACCCCGCTAAGCTGGGAGTTAGTCGTCCGCTCCTAATCTTCACCCTGTTCGCCGCCTCACCACACATCGCATCTCTTCCCTTCCTCACGGACCATCGGCGAACCGGCTTTGCAGCTCCATGCCTTCTGAAACTCCGGCAAATTCGAGAGCGGCCCGATCACGCGGTACTTCGCAATGGGATGAGGATCGGTTTGAACCATCAACCGCGCAGCTTCAGGACGAATTTCATCGCCCCGAAACTGTCCCCAGGCAATAAAAAATTGCTGCTCGGGCGTGAAGCCGTCGATATCCGCCGGCCGAGGCTTCCCTTCCAGCGATTTTTCATACGCCAGGTATGCAATCTTCGCGCCACCGAGGTCGCCGATGCTTTCGCCAAGTACCAGCTTTCCGTTGTGATGCACGCCGGGTTCGATAAAGTAGTCATCGAACTGATGAGCCACGCACGCGGCCCGCTCCTGGAACTGCTTCAGGTCGGCATCGGTCCACCAATCGCGCAGGCGGCCTAGATAATCGAATTGCGCACCCTGATCGTCGAAACCGTGCGAAATCTCATGGCCAATGACGACTCCAATTGCGCCGTAGTTCACTGCATCCACCGCTTTCATATCAAATGCAGGTGGCTGGAGAATTCCCGCTGGGAACACGATCTCGTTCATCAGCGGATTGTAGTAAGCATCGGAAGTGGGCGGCGTCATGCCCCAGCGTCCGCGATCCACGGGCTTGCCAATCTGCAGCCGATCGTCCTCTTCCACGAATTCTCGTCCCGCAATCACATCCTCAAAAAACGCGTCCCGCCGAATTTCCACGTGGCTGTAGTCCTTCCACTTATCCGGATATCCGATCTTCGGATTGAACGTGGCGATCTTTGCCATCGCTTTTTCTTTGGTGTCATCGCTCATCCAAGGGCGGCTTAGGATGTCATCGCGCATCGCCAGCAACAGGTTGCGCACCATCTCCTGCATGCGCGCTTTCGCTTCGGGCGGGAAATATTTTTCCACGTACTTTTTCCCCAGCGCCTCGCCCAACAATTGATCGGTCGACTCCACGCAGCGCTTCCAGCGCGGTTTCATCTCCTTTGCGCCGCTCAGGTACTTGCCGTTGAAGGCGAAATCTTCTTCCACAAATGCCGCGGAAAGAGAACCAGCGGTCGAATTCAGCAGATGCCACTTCAAATACACTTTCCAATCCGCCAGCGAATCCTCATGCATCTGCCGGTCCAGTTCCTGCATGAACTTCGGTTGATCCACGTTCATGTCCACATCTTGAGGAAGCTGCTTATGCTTGAAATATTCCACCCAATCGATGTGTGGGGCCATCGCCTGCAGTTGCGCGAAAGTTGTGTTGTGATCGGTAGCCGAAGGATCGCGTAGCGTTACGTTATCGAGTGAAGCTTCGGCCAGCTTGGTTTCCATCGTCATGATCGTCTGCGCCGCGGAGGCGGACGTTTTCTCGTCCCAACCCGCCAGCTTGAACATAGCGGTAACGTGTGCGACATACTTCTCGCGCGCTTCCTGAAAGCGCGCTTCCGGCTTCAGATAATAATCGCGATCGGGCAGACCGAGTCCGCTGGCGCCGATGTCGGCCAGCACCCACGACGGCTTATGAGGATCCTGCTGACTGCCGAAGGCAAAAGGATCGTCGACCAGGATATCGTGCATGTCGAACATGACATGCTGCAACGCATCGATATCTTTAGCCTCATCAATTCGCGCAAACCACGGCTTCAATGGTTCCATGCCGCGCGCATTCACACGCGATTCGTCCATGCACGCTCCGTAATAATCGCCGATGACCTGCTCGGTGCTGCCTTTCGGCGCGCTTTTATCCGCGGACGCGGTTTCGAGAATTTCCTTCAGCTTATCTTTCGACGTCTCCCCTGCCTGCCATCGCCTGCTCCAACGCGTCATCGACGCCGGAATCGGATTGTTTGCCCGCCATGTGCCATTGGCGAATTCGTAAAAATCTACGCACGGATCAGCCTTCCGGTCGAGATCACTGACATCGATTCCGTGCAATGAAGTTTGAGCCAACGACAATGCCGTTAGAGACGCTGCAGTCAACAGCGCGACCAGCGCGATTTTTCCAGAGCGCATAAGCTCCTTTCAGGTCCCTTTGTAAGAAACACGAAATGTTAACAGGATTTTGAATGTCGCGGTGCCACACAACAGTAGAGGGCAGGAAATCACCGGGTTAAGGGCGGCCAGTCTAAGCTACAAGCTGCTATTCAGGAAGGCGACGAAAGGAGTCCGCCCTCAACCCTCCGGGCCGGTTAGCCTCGAGAATTGAGGGCGCTTGCAACAAATCGCTCTGTTAAGTGGTGGTCGTTCCCTCCACCAGATGGCCTGCAAGAAAGAGCACCGCCAGCAGCAACAGCAGGTGCACCATCAGGCTGGCGACGTGAAACATGGCAACGCCTGCGATCCAGAGGGCCAGCAATCCAATCGAAATCGCAAGAAATAGTCCAGGCTTCATTTTTCTGCCTCCCTCAAGCCTGCAACTGCCGAAATCCGTATTATTTATACGGCGGATGTGATACGTGGCGTATCGGAAGAACTCCGTAGAAAATACCCCGCGTAATAGTAGCGGGGCAGGCCTGAAAACTGAGGGTTTCGCAATGGTAAGAGTAGGACTGATCGGATTTGGGATGGCAGGGCAGTCGTTTCACGCGCCGGTGATTCGGGGCGTCGAAGGAATGGAACTCGCGTGCATTTTGGAACGGCGTGGAATACGGGCGCAGGAAAAGTACCCCGCAATACGGGTCGCGCGAACGCTGGACGAATTGCTGGCGGATAAGGCCATTCAGCTTTGCGTGGTAGCGACGCCGAACGATTCGCATTTTGAATATGCGAAAAGATGTTTGCTGGCGGACCGCAACGTCGTCGTAGACAAGCCTTTTGCACCGACGTTGCGCGAGAGTGAAGAACTGGTGCGCTTGGCGAAGGAGCGTGGGCGTCTGATCACGGTTTATCAAGACCGCCGCTGGGATGGCGACTTCGGCACGGTGAAACGGATCGCACACTCCGGACGGCTGGGAAAGCTCGTCGAGTACGAGTGCCGCTACGACCGCTTTCGTCCGGAACCGAAGGCCAACGCCTGGCGGGAGCGCAAGGGGCAGCCGGCGGCAGGAGTGTTGTTCGATCTCGGACCGCATGTAATCGATCAGGCGCTGGTCTTGTTCGGCGAGCCGCGCTCGATTACCGCTTCTGCATTTTGCGAGCGCGACACTTCGCAGGTCGATGACTCGTTCGATGTGTGTCTTGAGTATGGAGACGCAGGACATGGGCTGCGCGCAATGCTGCGTGCGCGAATTGTGGCTTTTTCCCCGGGTCCGCACTTCCTGATGCACGGGACGAAGGGATCATTTGTGAAATATGGAATGGATCCGCAGGAGGCGCGGCTGCGCGGAGACAACTGTCCGGACGGAACCGATTGGGGACCGGACTGGGGCGTGGAGTCCGATGAGCTGTGGGGAACCTTGAGTGTCGTCGGGGAGCCGGCAGTGAAGGTCAAGACCGAGCGCGGAGATTATCGGCGATTCTATGCCAATGTGCGTGATGCGATCGAGAAGAAAACGCCCCTCGACGTGACTCCGGAACAGGCTCTGCGCACCATGCGCGCGGTGATTCTGGCGCACAAGAGCAGCTGGGAAAGGCGGACAGTGGAGTGGGGTGAAGCGGCGGACTAGGACTCCCGGCAGGCGCAAGAATGCCTGCTTCGGACGCCCAATCCCCTCGGTTTTGACAATCTCTTGACAACTTGGCGTTCAAGGCGTGGCAAGCTTCGTGGCGTTGGCAGTTCAAATCTCCCTGCGCGAGGAGCGGTTATGAGTCTGCACGCCAGCCTTTCACGAGTTACTTGCACAATTCTGATAGCGGCTGCGTCGTCATTGTGCGCGGCGCAAACTTATACCGTCACGGATTTAGGAACGCTTTCAGGCGATGATTACAGTGTGGCGCGAGGAGTGAATGTGTCGGGTGAAGTCGCAGGCTCGATCGGTAGCGATAAAAACAATACAAGCGATGTTTCGCTCTACAGTGCGGGCTCATGGATCAATCTGGGCACGTTCGGCGGCAATAGCGGCATCGGCAACGCCGTCAATACATCCGGTCAGGTGTCCGGCTACTCCACGCAGGCCGATGGCACGTATCGCGCTTTCCTGACCATCAACGGAACGCTAACTGATATTGGCGATCTCGGCGGCGGATCGGCCGTCGCTTACGGAATCAACGATTCAGGTCAGGTGGTCGGATCGTCGGTAACAACGGAAGGCGCGAATCATCCGTTTCTTTACGCCAACGGTCAGATGATCGACCTGGGCACGCTGGGGTCGCCGGACAACGTGGATTGGTGGAACAGCGCTCAGGGCGTGAATAAAGCGGGCGTGGTGGTTGGAACTTCGTATGACGCTCAGGGGAATTTCCATCCGTTCATTTGGCAGAACGGAAAGATGACTAAGCTCTCGACTCTCGGCGGCGAATGGGGCGAAGGATACGCCATCAACAACAAGTTGCAGACGACAGGAATCGGCTACACGAAAGGCAACGCAGAAGCGCATGCGTTTCTCTGTGGCAGCAACGGGAAGTGCACCGATCTTGGGACTTTGCAAGGGCCGGAGTTTGCAAGCTGGGGATTCGGCCTTAACGATTCGGGCGTCGTCGTGGGATATTCGGATTTCCAGGGCGGCTATCATGCGTTCGTGTATAGCGACGGAAAAACGAAAGACTTGAACAAGCTGATACCGGCGGGTTCGGGATGGGTTCTGGAGCAGGCGTTTGGGATCAACAATGCCGGTCAGATTGTCGGCACCGGCACGCACAATGGGCAGGAGCATGCTTTTCTACTGACGCCGCAGTAGACGTGCTCGATCCGGTTACGAAAATAGAAATTGGGAGCCGTCATTCCCGGCAGGCGGCTTTTGTTTAGGATTCGAGCTCTCAACCCAACCACGGCGCCCGATTCCGCCGCACACTTCTTGCTGACTGCGCCGGCGGCGGGAAGGTTGCACTGCTGCGCATGACTTTCTGCAACGCCGTCTGGAAGCGCTCCATCTCTTCCTGCGTGCCGACCGTGACTCTGACGCACGTAGGCATAACCGGCCAAACCCGTCCGATCAGAACTTTCTGCTTCGCCATCGCGTCAATCATTTCTTTCCCCGGCCGCTTCACATCCAGCATGAAGAAATTGGCTTCCGAAGCAATGTACGAGTAGTCGTTGCGGTCGAGCCACTGAAAAGTCTGCTGCCGAACTTCTGTATTGATGCGGCGGCGTTCCGGCACCAGTGTTGCATCATGCAGGCTGGCCGTGGCGGCGGCAACCGCGGTGATGGGATTAAAGTTCCAGCCTCCGGCATCCATCATTTTGTTCAGGATGTCGGGACGGGCAATCGCAAATCCGCAACGCAGGCCGGCCATACCGTAGATTTTTGAAAACGTGCGCAACACGATTACATCTTTTCCTGCTTTTACCAGATCCAGCGTCGACGGCGCGTCGCAAAAATGAATATAAGCCTCGTCAATCATCACGACAGAATCTTTCGGTTTGTTCTCCACCAGATATTCGATATCGGCGTGCGACGTCACAGTGCCGGTCGGGTTGTTGGGTGAGCAGATATAGAACAACCCTGCGTTAGGCGCGGCAGCGATCATCGCTCTCACGTCGTGAGCATAGCTTTTCGTGAGAGGCACTTTGACCACATGTGCCTTCGCAGCCGCGGCTGAAAACATCCCCGCTTCATATCCCGGATCAGCGGTGACGTAGCTCCTCTGCGACGATGTGAAGGCCATAACTCCCGCATGAAGAGCCGGGCTTGACCCAGGAAACGCGCGGACATATTCCGGATTCAAGCCTTCGAGCTGGGCAAAGCTGTCCACGAACTCGTCGATCAGATCAAACGAGTAGCGGCCACCTTGGGGAATAACAGCTATCAGCGCATCCCGTGCAGCCTGGCTCGGGCCGAGCGGATTCTCGTTGGAATCGATTTTCACGGCATCTTTGGGAAGTGGTGCGCGGCGAGCCGCGGCGGCCAGCAGCGGCTCGGTAACAAATTGCAGGGCTGCAGCCGTGGCCGAGAATTGCAAAAACGAGCGTCGGGAAAATCGCGTGGCGCTTTCCGATGGCATTGGGGCCCTCCCTCCAATAGGGATACAGCGTACATCTTTTCTCTCTTGGGTGGTAGAGATTTGCCGCAACCCTGCGCGAAAACACCACAGCGAGAGCCGAAGTCGTATTCGCGGAACGCCATCACGCACAACCCGAGACGTTATGGAAGCTCTATTACCCAGGGCTCTATCGCGGGCACGAATTCCTCTACCCGCGCCACGAAGAAGCGAGACTCAGGCTCGATGCCAAGCAGGTGGTAGTTGCACCGTGGATAGTATCGATCGTGAATGCGGCTGGTTAGCGCCAACTTGCAAGACCAGAGAGAGCGGGCTTGCCGCCCGCTCTTCACCCGGCTGGAGAGAACTCAATCTTGCCGTTTGATTGCGTAATACCCGGCGCGCGCCTGAATCTTGTAGCCCTGCTTCGATTTAATTTCCAGCTTGCGATAGCCGCCGTCGAACGCCGTATTCGTCGAAGTGTAGCCGATATTGTATTGGCTGCGCAGCTCGCTGGAAATCTGGTCGAAGGCTTCCTTCAGTTTGTCGAACTTGTTGCCCACGTTGATGACACGGCCGCCAGTGGCTTCGGTGAGTTTTCTCATCTCGCTCTCACCCGAATAACCCATGCCGAAACCGCCGTAAAAGCCCCGGTCCGCGCAAAGCAGCACGTAAACAATGGCATCAGCTTTTTGCGCAGCTTCGATAGCATCTTTAATTTTGAGCTTGCTGCCTTCATCCTCACCGTCAGTAAGCAGAATCATCGCTTTGCGGCCCACTTCTTTGGAAAGCATGTCGTGGGACGAAAGATATACCGCGTCATAAAGCACGGTGCCGGGGGCGTTCTGCACCGGGACAGGCCCCTGTCCCAGCCCAGGAATACCGCTGGCACCGCTGGAAAAGCCGCTGTTGATCTTGACCTTGTTCAATGCCGCCTGCAGGCGGTGAACGTCGCGAGTGTAGTCTTGAACCAGTTCGGCTTGGATGTCGAAGTCCATCACGTAGGCCAGATCTTTGTCAGTCAGGATCTGGCGCAGAAAGGCTCCGCCAACTTCTTTTTCCATATCCAGCACCCGGATCTGGCTGCCTGAGGTATCGATCAGGATTCCCAGCGTCAAAGGCAGATTCGATTCGGCGGTGAAATACTTGATGGTCTGCGGCTTGCCATCTTCGAGAAGTGCGAAATCATCTTTCGTCTGATTTGGAATCAAAGCCCCGTGCTTATCCTTCACATTGAAAAAAACGCCCACGAGGTTGACATTGGCCCGGATGGTCGCATCCAATTTTTCCGTGTCCGATTGCTGGTCGCCGCCGGACTGGGAAGACGCCGAACCCTGCGCGAAGGCAGCGGACGAGACAACGGCCGCGAGAATCAAAACGGCCGCAGTCCGCACCAAAACAGACTTGTCGAAAACGCACCTTAAGGGCATGAAGATTTCCTTCTGGGCTTTTGTTAGTCTAATCCTGAAAGTTGCGATGCACCAAACAAAAGGGATGGAGGCATCTCAAGTAGTGGAGATGCCTAATGTTGCACTTGGTTTGCCTGAGGCTCAAGCGTTTTAGGAGAGGCGGTGGCGACGGTGAGGCGATCGGCGGTTCGCAAAACAGTGAGAATCAGCTTTAAGAGCATGTTTAAGAGCATGCTGTGCCTGGTTTTGGCGCATCTGGCATTAGGCTCGGGAGCAATCCGGCTTCGCGCACAAACTTCTGGCCAAACCCAGCCGTCTCAGCCATCCCAAACCACTCCACCCTCGCAGGAAACCGAGATTCCGGATGCCCCTGCGGTTCAGCCAGGCGGCGAACAACCCGAGCCTCCTCCAAGACCAAAACCCGAGGAGAAGAAGCCGGCGCCCAATTTGAATCCGTGGACCAACCAACCGGACACCGCGCCTCCATCCTCTCAGCCTCCGGCGAATACGAGCGATGGGACCACTCCTCCGCCTCCCATGCCTCCGGTGAAGACACTTCCCCCAGGGACAACAAAGATTCCAAAATCACAAGAAGAGATTTACACCCTCACCGTTACCCCCACTTTTGTACAGATTCCAGTCACAGTGAAGGATCATGACGGCCGCCTGGTCGATGGTCTCTTACCTTCTGACTTTACGGTGAAAGAGAATGGAGTCGTGCAGAAGCTGCGCTTTTTCAGCGCTGATCCGTTCGCCCTCTCGGTGGCCATCATCCTCGATCTTGGCATGCCCGACGTCGCAGTGCAGAAAGTGAACCAGACCTTCTCGGCACTGGTGGGGGCGTTCGCTCCTTATGATGAAGTCGCAATTTATACCTACAGCAGCACGGTAAGCGACGTTACCGATTACATGGCCGCCTCACAGAAGCTGACCATGCTGATGAATCAGATCAAAACGGAACGCGGCCACAACAACGGACCGGCAGTGCTCAGCGGCCCGCTCGCCCCGAACGGCCCGATCATCAACGGAATGCCGGTAGGCAGCCCGACGCAACCCGTCTACACGCCTCCCAAAGAAGCGCACGTCTTAAATGATGCAATTCTGCGGGCAGCGCTCGACCTGCGCAAGCGCGGCCGCGAAAGAAGGAAGATTATTTTCGTGATTAGCGATGGCCGCGAATACGGCAGCCAGGCCAGCTATCGTGACGTGCTGCGCGTACTGCTCTCGAATGAAATTCAGATAAAAGCGGTCGCTGTGGACAGCTCGGCGCTTCCCGTCTACGACAAGATCGAAAAGCTCCGTTTACCGAAACAAGGCTACTCCGATATCCTGCCCAAATACGTGGCGGCCACCGGGGGCTCTCCCGTGTATCACGAGCTCTCCCGCGCCGCCATCGAGGATATCTATGCTCAGGTGATGAGCGACGCCCGCAACCAGTACACGCTGGGATACTACGCTACCCGGCCTAAAGTCCCTACCTCCTCCGCGTATCGCAACATCGAGGTTATCGTGCACCGCCCGGGCCTAAAAATTTACGCCAAGGATGGCTACTATCCAGCGCCGACAGCAGTGAGATAGCGCATTGCCAATTGCCGGTTTTCAATTGCCGATCGGAAACCGGTTGACTAGAGCGGCTTTCAGTTCAATTGGCGGTTGAGAATCCCAAATCAGCAGTTGCAATTCCCTCGGGGAGTCACCGAGGTAACCTGCCTTCACCCCTTCCGTGTGATATAAAAGCGCTTACGCCCCAGAGAGGGAGATTTTCGTGGCGCGGGGTAGGTGTGCGGCCCGCGCTTTTTGAGGAAAGCCTTGAGTTTCATCAACTTCGCAGCCCGCGAGATTAATTGCAAAATCGTGTACTACGGCGCCGGACTGGGCGGCAAGACCACGAATCTGCAGATGATCTACCAGAAAACCGCGGAGCAGCAGAAGGGCAAGATGATCTCGTTGGCCACCGAGACGGAACGCACTCTGTTCTTCGACTTCCTGCCGCTCGACCTCGGCTCGGTTCGCGGCTTCAAAACCCGCATCCACCTCTACACCGTTCCCGGTCAGGTCTTCTATGACGCCAGCCGCAAGCTGATTCTCCGCGGCGTCGACGGCATTGTGTTCGTGGCTGACTCCCAGGAGCCGCGCATGGACGCCAATATCGAAGCCCTCGACAACCTCATGTCGAACCTGAAAGAGCACGGCTACGACTTCAACAAGATTCCCTACGTCCTGCAACTGAACAAGCGCGACCTGCCGAATATCCTCGCGGTCGATGCCCTGAGCAAAGAACTGCGCAAGAAGAACGAGCCCGTGCTGGAAGCGGTAGCATTCCAAGGCACAGGCGTCTTCGAAACTTTGAAGGAAATTGCCAAACAAGTTCTCCAGGAACTGAAGGCCGGCGGCTAAAGCCCGAAAAGCGGAAGAGCGGCGCTTTAGCGCCGCGTCAAGCGTCCTCCCTCCCAACAGTGTCGTCTTGGGGACCGCAAGCCGCCAAAGCGTAAAGCTTCCCGTCCAAACCAGAGACCTCATTCGCAGAGCCAGCTTCCAGGCTGCTAGCCGCCACAACGCCAACGTAAGCGGCGCGCGCCCATGATAACATTCCGGGAGAATCGCGCCGGAGGGCCGGAAGCAATACAGCCCTTCCAGCTAGGTGTACACTTGTCCCCGCTCGGGACAGCTGTATCCAAGTCCTTGGCAAATTCAGGGCGAGGATAATATGAACAAAAAATTGTGGGGTGTTCTGGCCGGACTATGTACTCTCGCACCTGTAATCTGCGCTTCAGCGCAGATGCAGGAAGTAAAAGACAAACCGCGCATGTACACCTACGTCGCATTCTGGGCAATCCCCCGCGCGCAGTGGGCTGATTATGCCAAGCAGGCCGCATCGGACGACAAAATGATGCAGAAAGCCATAGCCGATGGCGGCATCGTGGGCTATGGCGACGATACAAACTTGATCCATCAACCTGACGGGTTCACGCACGATAGCTGGTTTTCGTCCATGTCGGAAGCCGGGCTGCTGAATCTTCTCGATCAGTTCTATAAAAACGGTTCGGCCACGAGCGCTGTCGACATCAGCGCCACGCGCCACGCCGACGGCATGTTCGTGACCCGTTACTACAACTGGCATTCGGGATCATGGAAAGGCTTGTACTCCGAGGCGTCCATGTACACGCTGAAGAAGGATGCTCCCGATGATGCCTACGATCTGCTCTGCAAGAACCTGTTCGTGCCGCTGTTCGAGAAATTGCTGGCCGATGGCACGATCGTCGAATACGAAGTTGATACCGAAGCCATTCACACGCAAGCTCCGGGAACCTTCTGGATCGATTACATCGCCACCAATGCAGAAGGCCTGGACAAGGTGAATGCCGCGGTGCGCGAAGCGCAGAAGACGGACCGGTTGGGCGTGGCGGCCTTCGCATCGATGATGGACTACAAGGAGCATCGCGATTATCTATCGCGAACCGATGCAGCATACAAATAACTAGCCGCAATGAGAACCGCCGGGGTCGCCGGAGAGAACTTCTTACAGAGTTCTCTCCGAGATCTCGGCATTGAAATGCAAGCGGTCAAACCGTCATTCATTTATGTATTGAAGTCCGCCACGCCATCCCACACCAACTGCACGGCAATCGCGAGAATCAGGAAGCCAAAAATCTTATTGATCGCTCCGACGGCGTTCGGGCCAAGTCGCCGCACCAGCGGCCCTCCCAACCAAAGAAACAACAGAACCGAGACTGCCACGGCAGCAATGCCAATAATCATCCCGATGTATGAAGAAGCGGTGTCAACATGCGCCGCCAGCGCCATCACCACGCCAATGGCTCCAGGACCGGATAGAAGTGGCATGGCCAGCGGCGTAAGGGAAATGTCCTCTTTCTCCTTCGCCTCGTGAGTCTCTGCGGGCGTGATGCGCTCCTTTGAGGTGACCATACCCCAGGCCGTGTTGGCCACGATTAGGCCGCCGGCAATCTTCAGCACGGGCAGCGAGATGCCGAAGAAATAAAGCACGAATCGGCCGAAGAAAAGAAAAATGACGAGAATGACAAAAACCCATACGCTGGTCTTCTGCGCCGTCTGCCGCCGTTCCTGCGGCGTCCATGCCGAAGTCATCGCGTAGAAAATCGGAATGCCGCCCGGAGGATCGACGATGGGAAACAGCGCCAGGAACGTGGCCGCAGCGGAATGCGGCAGCGTGCGCAGGAACTGGCCGAGAGCGTGAGCGGTTTGCATCGGTCAGTGAAATCGAAAGGGGTTAAAGACTGTCACTCCGAGCCGGTGAAAATCTTTTTCGTTGCGCGTTGCTACGGTCAGGTTATGTAAGCGTGCAGTAGAAGCAATCATGGCGTCGTAGAACAAATCCAATTGTTTGCCCACCATAAGACGCGCCATTTCGCGGAAACACGAGCCATCCGCGGACAACACCATCGGCGAGCCTTCTAGAGCGTCGACCCAGGTTTCGATTGCCTGAGCCTTTGCCACATCCTGAACACGGACGCGCTCGATACCCTCCTGCAATTCGCCCAGGGTAACGGCGGAGAGGAAAAACTGGTTTTCGCGCAGCGAATCGAACCAAGCCACAACTCCACCGTGGGGTTTGGGCTTATGGATTTCCGAGATGATGTTGGTATCGAGCAAATAGCGGATCACTCGAACTCCACAGGCGGACGGCGCTTCCACTTCCTACGGCGAGGGATGATATTGTCAAACTTCGGCCCGGACAACAACAACTCCTTGATGCTCGGGCGCGCCGACTCCTTCAGTCGCCGCCACTCGTCGATGGGCACCAGAACGGCCTGCTCAATACCGCGACGCGTGACGACCTGCGGCCCTTCTTCCAAAGCCGCATTCAGGAATTCGCTAAAGCGGGACTTCGCATCCTGCAGTTGCCAGGAACTCATCTGATTGTCTCCCTGCAAACCCCAATGATATGACTAGTCAGACAACTAGTCAAATCATTTATAGCCCTCCAGCGTTTTCGCGGCGCGTTGCAGCGCCGCCTCCAGCACCGCCAACTGTTGCCGTGCCTGCCCCACGTCACCCTTATCGAGCGCTTCATTTACTCCCGGAATCACCACCGCCGCATAGCCTGTGTATTCCCCGGGCGCGAAGATGGCATGCCGGAACCATGGCCGGTGCGGCAAACCTTCCGGCACCAGCAGCGAGCGCTCCGCACCGCGCAGAGCCAAATTCAACCGCGTCACATCGCGCGGAGGATTCTTCTGCTTCGCCAGAATCTTCGCTCCCGCTTCCTCGAAGTGTCTTGCGGCGCCCATTACCGAACCGAAATCGATTGCGTGGTTTCCAAACCTGTTTTCTGCCCGCTTGGCCGCAGCGTCAACATAGGCGACAACTTCTTTGCCGTATTCTTCGTAATCGTAGGGAAGAACGTTAGCATCGGCCATGCGCAGTGCTTCGAGCCCGAAAATTCGCGCCATCTCCTGCTCATAGACAAAATCGGGATCGCCGAATTTTTTGAACCAGGCAAAGTCGTCAAACACGGAGTGATAAACGCCATATGGACCAGAGGAACTGATGTCACTGGAAGGCACGCCCAGGTGCTGTTGGAAAACGCTGTAATCCGAGCCGCTACCCAAATCCCCGACTGGTACATCACTCTTCACCGTAACCGCAGGCATGCGGCGCGAATCTCCCGCCTGTTCTGTCGGCGTCGCCCCAGGCTGGTTTGGGTTTTGCCACGCTTCGTAAACCGTCCCGCCCTTCGGACTCGGTACAGCTTTGGCGATGTCCCGTATGAATTGCTTCAGGCTCGGCACTGCGGACGATCCAAACTTCCCTCCGGAAACCCCCACATCCATGTTGAAATAGGCAGGCGCGTTCGCAAGTTCAGCTTCGTGTTGTTCCGCCCATTCCGTCGAGCCCATCAGACCTTCTTCTTCGCCATCCCAACTGGCAAAGATCATCGTGCGCTTCGGCTTCCAGCCAGACTTCAACAATTCTCCGATTCCATGCACTGCTTCCAGCATCGCAGCAGTTCCGCTGTTCGGATCGACCGCGCCATAAACCCACGCATCGCGATGATTGCCGGCAACCACCCACTCGTCGGGCAATTCGCCACCGGGTACTCGGCCGATAACATCCCACAGCGTGCGGAATTGATAGTCCTGCTTGAGATGCATTTTTACGCGCACGGGCCCCGGACCGACGTGATAAGTGAAAGGCAGTGAACCCTGCCATTCGCGCGGCGAATCCGGCCCTCCCAAATGCTCAAGAATCGGCTCTGCATCGTGGTAGGAAAGCGGCGTCACCGGAATTCTCGGCATCTGCGCCGACTTTTCCGGCGGCACGCGCTTGCTCTCCGGCAGCGAAGGCACTGACGCGAACCCCGGCGTTGTAGGATCGCCGGGAAATTCAAACATGTATCCCACCGACCCGCGCTGCACACCGGTATCCGGACGCCACGGCCCAACGGGATACTTGTCGCCGCGCCGCCATCCATCGTCAAAAGGATCGGAATAAATGATGACACCCGCCGCGCCGTCGCTCCTGTGCGATGAATTCCTTCACCCCGCGAAAATTCTGCCCGTAGCGCACCAGCACGATCTTGCCCCGTACATCGATCTTCATCTTTTCAAGTTTTTCAAAATCGTCGGGAGTGCCATAATTCGCATACACCACTTCGGCCTCTGCGTCTCCCGAGGGCGACATACCGTTGAACGGCATCACCACCCGCGGATCGTCTTGATAGGGATCGCCATCCACGTGCTCGCGAGTGGGGCCGTGCATGGTGACTCCGGGCGGCGCCGTAACATCGATGCTGATCTCCGACGGGTAATTCATCCAGACTTTGTATTCGACAATTTCGGTTTCGAGTCCGGCATCGCGAAATTTCTGTGCCACGTAGTCGGCGGTTGCCTTATCCTCCGCCGTGCCGGCCATGTGCGGAGCCTGCGTGAGCACGCGCAAGTGCTCTTCCGCCAGCTTTGGATCCGGCACGGCGAGAAATCGAGCTTCTATGGCGTTTTCCTGCGCGACGTCATGAAACCCAAATATGGCTGCGGCTGGGTTGAGGGCGTTCGCAGGCTTGTCGCCTGCGAGCATCGAAGGGGAGAGCAAAATCGCAACAAAAGAAAGAATGATCGAAGTTGATCTCATGGGCTTTTCGCGTCAAAGTTAGTAAGTTAGCACAAAGGAGTCTCAAGGTTGGCTCTAGGCTGCTGGGCCGACTCGTTGCGCAACTTCGAAGCAGACCGGCAATTTCGTGCTAACCTCCTGTAATTAACAACACCCGGCCCTCACTGTGCCGGGTCTTACGAGATCCGCTGTGCCTAGATCGACGCATTCCGAAGTTCCGCTGGGATCCACAATCGAAGGTCCGTCGATCTCGCTTCATCCGCTCGTTCTTACTTTCGGCTTGGACCAACCTTTGCAAGCCGACTGTTCTCGCGCGATTCGTGCAGAAAATGCCCACGATGTGCTCGCGCATTTGCGTGAAGAAGACACGGCGGTCCTGGTGCTCGGCCCGCAACTGACTTCCGCCCAGGCTTTGGAGATTCTTGGACAGTGCACAACTGAATACCGAACCTTCCCGTTGGCTACGATTGTTCTCTGCGCCGGTCCGGAACCCGAGTTGTTCCAGAAATTCGTGGACGAGGGCGTCGTCTATTATCTGGCACGGCGAGAGATTCCAATCGCACAGTTGCGCTCGTTAGTTGCCAACTGTATCGATCGTCTGTCGAAAAAAGCTCATCCTGAAAAAGATTTCCTCAACACCAATGCTCAGAACACCGATCAATTACTCGATTTAAGCGTGCGCCTGCCTATGCAGACGAACCTTCCGAGCGCAGCCGCTCTGGTCGTTCAAAAACTGCGTGAGTCGATCGACGCGAATTACGTTCAGTGTTTCATCTACGATCCTGACGAGCACACGCTAACCCCGGCCGATGCGCTGGAGAACAAGGAAGTGACCTACAGCGCCGCTTCTGGGCTGACGGCTTTTGCGGCGCGCACGGGCGAAGGGCTCAGTGTCGATCACGTTGCAGCCGATGCCCGCTACGACAGCGACATCGACAATCCCGGGGGAGACAACGAGGCGCACTTCCTTGCAGAACCAATCTTGGGATCCAGAGGCCAGCCCCTCGCCGTGCTTACGACCGTGCGCGACGAAGAAGCCTCGCCGTTTTCAGCGGAAGATTTGCAATTCATCCGCTCAATTGCTGAGTGCGCAGCCCCGGCATTCAGCCAACTGGTTTTGCAGAAGCAGGTGCAGGCGCAGCTCACCCGGCGTACCGAAGCAGCAAATTCCAACTCCGATATCTTCCGGCAGGAGGCTTTGGAATATCACATTCGAAGCTGGGATCAACATGGCGACGTACTCAAGACCTTGCCCGCATGGCTGCGAACATCCTATTGGATTGTGCTGGTGATGGTCCTTATTGGACTGATTGAAATTGCCTTAATGCCGGGTGTCCGGCACTTCTTCGGAAAGGCGAACTAACCAGGTGCCCGGCGAACCAGAGACGAAGGACAAGGTCACGAGCCTGATGAACGTCTTCCCTGCCCTGCGCAAACTCGCCGCCGAACGCTTTTCCCAGCGTATTCCGCTGGTGCGGCAGCTTTCCGCTACAGACTGCGGCGCGGCAGCGCTGGCCATGGCGCTGGGCTACCACGGCAAGCAAGTGCCGCTGGCCGAACTCCGGCAATCGCTCGGCGTCGGACGCAATGGAACCTCGGCGGCCGCGCTTCTCCGTACAGGCCGGCTGTATGGTTTGCGTGGGCGCGGCGTGCGCGCGGAAGTCAGCGATCTTGCGGCCCTGCCAGCGGGCACCGTTCTGTTCTGGGAGTTCAGCCACTATGTCGTGCTCGACGGCCCCGCCGGCAACTTCGTAAAAATCGTCGATCCGGCCGGCGGACGGCGCAAAGTACCGATCGAAAAATTTCGTCGCGCCTTCACGGGAGTGGCCCTCATCTTCGAGCCTTCCGAAGCGTTCACGCCGGGAAAAGCAAAGCCCGAGCGCGCATGGGGATTGATCAGGCAGGTTGTCGAGCGCAAAGGCTTGCTCGCGCGCATCCTCTCCATCTCGGCCATCATTCAAATTCTCTCTGCGGCTATGCCGCTATTGACCGGTGTTCTGATCGACCGGGTGGTGCCGCGCCGCGATTACTCTTTGCTTCTCATCCTTGCCGCCGCTTACCTCGTGTTTCAGATCTTCTACACGCTGGCAGGATTTATTCGCGCCCACCTCTTGCTCTATCTGCAGACGCACGTCGAGGCCAGCTTCACGCTGCGCTTTCTCGATCATCTCGTCGAACTGCCTTACTCGTTCTTCCAGCAGCGAACCGCAGGCGATCTCATGATGCGCCTCGGCAGCAACGCCAGCATCAAGGAAATTCTCACCTCGACCACTTTGTCCACTTTGATGGATGGCTTCATGGTAAGTCTCTACCTCGTGCTGCTGATGCTGGTCAACGTACCGCTAACGCTGATGATTATTGTGATCGCCGCCATGCGCATTCTGCTTGTCATCGTCATGCGGCACAGGCAGCGCGAACTTTTGGCTGAAAATCTGGAGAACACCGCGCGTTCTCAGACCTATCAGGTAGAGATGCTGAGCGGCATGGAAACGCTGAAAGCCATGGGACTCGAGCATCGCGCTGCCGAGAACTGGTCGAATCTCTTTGTCGATGGACTGAACATTTCAGTTCAGCGCGGGCGCGTGGATGCTTTCTTCAATGCTCTGCAGACCGGATTGATGACCGCGTCCACTCTGGCCGTGATGTTCTATGGAACATATCTTGTGCTGCGCGGCACATTCACCCTCGGCACCATGGTCGCTTTCAGCGCGCTGGCTGCCAGTTTCTTCGGTCCGCTGACCAACCTGATTTCAGCCGGGGTCCAATTCCAGATGCTCGAAAGCTATCTCGAGCGGATCAATGATGTAATCAACACCGCTCCCGAACAAACCCCCGGCACGGTCGCCCTGGCGGGACAACTCGGGGGCGCGATTTCACTCGAAAATATTTCGTTCCGCTACGCAAAATCAGATCCGCTCACGCTGCAGGAAATCTCCATCAATGTGAGGCCCGGCGCGCGCGTAGCCCTGGCTGGGCGCACTGGTTCCGGCAAATCCACGCTGGCGCGGCTGATGGCAGGTCTGTACGAACCATCTTCCGGTCGCATTCTGTTCGATGGCCGCGATCTGAAAACGCTTGACCTTCGCTCAGTTCGCAGCCAGCTTGGCATAGTCACACAGGACACTCAGCTTTTCGGCGGCACGGTGCGGCAGAATATTGCTCTGGCCGACCCCCAGATGGGGCTCGATCGTGTGATTCAGGCGGCAAAGCTGGCGTGCATTCACGATGACATCATCGCAATGCCCATGGGCTATGAAACCATCCTCGCCGATCGCGGCCTTTCGCTTTCGGGCGGTCAGCGGCAACGTCTCGCACTGGCCAGAGCCTTGGCATGCCGTCCGGCGATATTAGTTCTGGATGAGGCAACCAGCCACCTCGACGCCGTAACCGAGAAACTGGTGAATGAGAATCTAGCCTCGCTAAGTTGCACACGGATCGTAATTGCTCACCGTTTTAGTACGATTCGGGACGCAGACTTAATCCTTATACTTGAAGGCGGAAGAATCATCGCGCAAGGTACTCACGAGGAGTTACTAAGAACTGGCTCAAAGTATGCTGAGCTGCTGGGCGCACAACGCGATCAGGATAACTCGGTCCAGGTAGTGCTATAGTTTCTCCCTGTCTGCCCGCCGATCCTGTTTGTAAGTAGGAGGTCTATGGTCACCCGCCCGATCCCCACCAAATCAACTCGCCTGGCCAAATGGGACCCCATTGTCTCTCCCACAAGCACAACAGCAGCTCTCGCCCGGGAGTCAATCGACGCAATCGCGAATTCAATCGTGAGTAGAGATTACGTTAGCGGCAGGCAGGAACAGCAACCCGATCGCGCTTACGAAGAGGCTCTGGTCTACGCATACTTGGGGGTCGCCCGGAACGATTTCGATTGGGCCAACCGCGCCACGGAATGTTTGAATCTTGCCATTGAGCGCGAAGCTCACAGGTTTGGCTATCTCGGACTTTACGGAGGAATCGCCGGGCTTGGATGGACGGTAGAACATGTATCGCACCTTCTGCAGCAGATCACTCTCGAAGAGTCGGAGAATGAACCGGAGTCGACGGATGATTCTGCGGACGAAGACCTTAACGCAGAAGTCGATGCGATGATCCTCCGCAAAATTCCTCAGATGACTTCGACGGGCCCTTACGACTTAATCAGCGGTCTGGTCGGCCTGGGCGTCTATTTTCTGGAACGCTTGCCGAGAGATTCGGCTGCGGCGGGAATTAGAGCAGTCTTTGATCAGTTGGAAAAATTATCTCGACAGGAAGACCGCGGCATTACCTGGTACTCCGGTCCTGAGTTACTGCCAGATTGGCAACGGGAGCAATGTCCCAACGGCTATTATAACCTCGGAGTAGCTCATGGCATTCCAGGAATCATCCACTTTCTAAGTGAAGTGTCGGTGGCCGATGTCATCGACGCTGAGCGAGTGAACTCGCTGCTCACTGGCGCAATGGATTGGCTGATCGCGAACGCGCGTCCTAAGGGGTCAGTTTCACGATTCAGTTCGTGGCTCGTACCCGGGCAGGATCCGGCGGACAGCCGAATGGCATGGTGCTACGGCGATCTCGGAATATTGGCGGTTTTACTGCAAGTCGCCCGGCGTGCGGATCAACTCGACTGGCGTCAGTTCGCGCACGAACTGCTCGATCACTGTTTGGCCTGGCCGGTGGAGAAAGCTGGCATCGGCGATGCTCCGCTTTGCCACGGCGCAGCGGGAGTGGCACACACCTTCAATCGGATCTATCAGCAGCAAGGCGACGGCCGGTGCCGCGACGCGGCCCTGCTATGGTATGAGCGAACGCTTTCCATGCGGCAGCCCGGTTCCGGAGTAGGAGGATATTTCTCTTTGACCAGACCCGACCGGGACGGCCCGCCTGTCTGGGATCCCAGCCCCGCATTCCTCGATGGCGCAAACGGAGTTGCGCTGGCCTTGCTCGCAGCCGTTACCTCTCTTGATCCCGGCTGGGATCGACTGATGCTTCTCTCGGGACGACACTAACCGCTGGTTGGCGTCACCGGTGTGGGCGCGGCCTTTGGCGTGCTCAAATAGCCCGTTGCCTTCTTTTTGTCCACAGTCCACACCACCAGCTCAAACAGCAAATGGTCGCGCCCGGAATAAAACTGAATGGGCTCCGCGATGTTCCGATCTTTCTTTTCAATGGTCCGGTCATCGGAAGTCACGCTAAGGGTGAATTTGCCGTGTTTCGGATCCGCGCTCCTTAGCCGCAAACTGACAGTCGCCACCGGCTGGGGCTTGGCGCCCTTGAGCAGGGTGAACTCGTAATAATTGCGGTCACCCCTATGCTTCAAAACTTCGAGATCGCTGCGCGTGGTGGCAATCAATCCGCTCTGCACGCCCAGATCGCCCACGGCCGATTGCAGCTTGGCTTTGGTCGCTTCCAGGTCGGCCCTGGTCGAGGCAACGTCAGTCTTTACGCCGCCAACATCAGTCTTCACCCCGGCCACTTCGCCGCTTACCTGTCCGAGCTGAGCTTTCTGTTCGTTAGCTTCCTTCTCGAAACGGCTCTCGGCAACTTTTTGTTCTTCCTGCAACTGCGCAGCCCGCTGCGCCAGTTCTTTCTTCGTAAGTCCCACTTGGTGGGCAAGCGCGTCCTCGGAGGCCTCGGCAGTCTGCATTCTGTTTTTGAGTTCGGCCACCTGCGCCTGACTATCAGACAAATCTTTGGTCAGCTTGTCGACGTGCTGTTGCGTGGTCACGTATCCGTACACGGCCGCCGCGACGAAAACAATTGCCACAATGATCAAAATCCATCTGCCTGTGGTCGACTGTTCCTCAACGTGTAGATGCTCGCCTTCTTCCACCATTGTTCCTCCAAAGGGATGAAACAGCCCGCGAATGCAGGCTAAATTTAATTGTTTAGCAGAAAGGCATTGCTGTCAATTCGCCGCGGCTGTGGGTACTGTCCTGCCACTGCTAGTTAGGACGCCGCCCGCCCGTAGCAGAAAACAGTTTGGCTGCGAGAGGAGGTTGCAAAATCATTGGCAATAATATACTTGACACAGTAAGCCTTAGTCCGCATCGGCTACGTCGCGGAAGGCGTGGCCGCGTTTAGCGCGGTCTCTAGGCGTTTTTCGCTCAATTCCTCTCAGCCTCAAGTTCCGCCTTGATCTTCGAGTGCGGAACTGTCAGAAGTCTATCGAGCAGTCGCGTAAAGTTATCAAATTCACCCGCCTCATTCCTGGCGGATTGCGTCGGGTGCTTTGGCTTTTGGGACACGACACTAGGAGTGTGCAATGTCGTGTCCCAAAAGTCAACGCGAGTATACTGTCTGGCTAGTTGGGAGAATATGCATGAATAAGCCACGCCCATACTTAGGGGCTGCGCTGCTCTGTGAAAATGTAATTGAAGAAAAAAACGGCGCGTTGACCCTCGTTCGCATTACAGACAGGCTTGAATACGAAATGGAGGGCGTGCCGCAGGGGTCTAGCCCGGTAATTGTGATCAGAGGATTAATCGCTATTCGGTCCGGTCCGGTTCAAGGTGAATTTTCTCTTGAGATAAGGCCGCTACGTCCGAACGGCCAACCGAAGGGACCGCCCCTGAAAATTCCGCCGGTAAAGTTACTGGGCGGGGATCACGGCGCAAATATTATTCTGAATATGCAGCTCATGATCGAAGAAGAGGGATTGCATTGGTTCGATGTTTACTTCGAGGATGAACTTCTGACACGCATTCCCCTTATAATCGCGCGAAAACAGGCACCATCCGCGACGCCGTAGACCACGTAATAATCGGCGTATTAATCGTTGCATCTCGAAATTCAAAACTCGTCGTATCGGCGCTCACAATTTTGGAGAACTCATCGCGCAATTCATACTCATCGTAAATTCCAGTGAGAAATTCCGTGAGCGCTCCCTCAACCGCGAAGGTCACGAATTTGGCGGCTTCACTTTGACTTCGGCGAATGTCGCGACTATTTGGAACAAACCAATCCTCTAGCTCTTCTAGGGAAATTTGTTTCGCTATATATTCGGCCAAATGTTCTTTAATTTGAGAGCTGCTTATCATGCCCAGAACCATTATACGAGTCTCGCCCTGGCATTTGCGACGGCTCTTTAGGACGGGGGACTTTCAGGGTCGGGTCAAGTCGGGCCAATTGGTCGCGGACCGCATCAAACACAACCACTTGTCCCTACAAAAAGCGACCCAACAGAAACAGCCATTCTGTACGCACTCGCAGACTTACGACTACGTACACGGAACACGCACAGTAGCCACCGTCCATCAATATCTAGCTCCCAACGGAACAATAGGAGGGAGCGGACATCCTGATCCTAAATACATTGAATTAAACGGCTTAATGTATGCTGCTTGGGTAAAAAACACATGGTATCGAAAGGGTTTTTATTGGGTTTTGGGATGGTTGGCCGGAATTAGATTCAAGCTATTTGGCTGACTAGTGGGGACGGGGCATGAATACTTGGAAACCGGCCATTACTGAGGCAACTATATTATTGCAAAATCATTCATCTTGACCCCGGTCAGGCAACGAAACAATAATCCCTGCGACCAGCCCCAGGTCCAAGAACTGATCGGAGGACGAGACCAATGCCCACACTCCACTCATCCACCCTTGATTCAACGAGGCGGCAGGCTTCGAATTTGACTGACCGTCTCAATCAACGTTTGCTCGCCTACACGACCACCGCCGCCGCCGCTGGAGTCAGCGTGATGGCCATGACGCAACCCGCAGACGCCAAAGTCGTATATACCCCCACCAACCGGGTCATCTCTTCCGATTCTCGTCTCGATTTAAATAACGATGGCATTCCCGACTATGCTTTCCACGGTCCCTTCGCGATCTGCGGCACTTGTAGCTACTTCAGCGTGATTGCCCTCAAGTTCAATAAACTGATGAGCAACGCGGAACCTCTGGCTGCCGGCATTTCTGTCGGACCGGATGATAAGTTTCGAGCCGGTAAGGGGGAAATGCTCTTTGAGTGTACCTGCTCGGGCAATCCCTACAGCGGCGGCCCGTGGAACGGAATTCAGAATGAGTACATGGGTTTTGAATTCAACATCAAAGGGGCGGCGCATTTTGGCTGGGCGCGTTTTTCGGTTACGGACAAAGGAGCAATCACCCTCACCGGCTACGCTTATGAGACCGTTTCGCTCAAGCCTATCGTGACGGGAGATACGGGAGGTAACGACAACGATGAAGAATCGGTCGATCAGTCAGATACCGTTGCTGCACCGGCATCGCAACCCTCGGGCTGGGCCGGCTGGCGCTGGGCGCAGTAGGACGGATGGGGCAATAGATATGGAATAAGCGACACGCAGTTCGATCTGGACAAATAATCAGCGGCGTTCGCCCTCGGAGGATTCGAGGGCAAACGCCGCTTCGCTTTGTCATCCATGCCGCTTTGCACATGCGCCTCTCGTACAATGCGGAGGTGAAGAATTGGGACGTGATCGTGATTGGCGCGGGAGTCATCGGGCTCTCGCTCTCGCTGGAGCTTCGCAGACAGGGCGCAAGCGTTCTGGTCATTGATAAAGGCGAGCCCGGCCGCGAAGCCTCCTATGCTGCTGGAGGAATGCTGGTTGACTGCAGCGCAGAAACTGCGCCCGCCTTACAGCCGCTGGCTCTGGCCAGCGCAAGGATGTATCCCGAGTTTGTGCACGAAGTGCAAGTCGAGTCGGGAGTTTTTGTCGATCTGCGCGATCAGGGAGCGATTGTGTTTCCGCCGCCCGCACAGGTGCACGAGGGACCGGAATTCTCATTGGCGTCGCTGCTTCCCGCACCGCTCTCGGAACTCGAACCCGAGTTGGCGGACTCGCGTCCGGCACTCTACTTGAAGGAGCGCAGCGTCGATCCGCGCACGCTCACGCACGCTGCCCTGCAAGCGGCAAAACGTCGAGGCGTTGATGTTTCATCGGCCGATCCGGTTACCGCTGTCAACATTTCCGGCGGACGAGTCAGCGGAGTATCCACGAAAAAAACTTCCTTTGGTGCTGCGAAGATTGTGAACTGCGCAGGCGCTTGGTCAGGGCAAATTGGCCCGTACGCATTTCCTACGCGCCCCGTGAAAGGCCAGATGCTGTGCTTGGTTTCGCCCTCGCGCGGTCTGCTGAAACATGTGGTGCGTTCGCCGGAGATTTATCTTATCCCGCGCAGCGACGGAAGAATTCTTGCCGGAGCCACGGTCGAAGAAGCGGGCTTCGACAAGCGCACCGACCCAGCCACTATTCAGCGACTGCATCGCGCAGCAATTGCCATGGTCCCAGCACTGAAAAACGCCAGGATTCTCGAGGACTGGGCAGGACTCCGGCCCGGAACGCCGGATGCGCTTCCAATCCTTGGCGAAACGCCCACGCCCGGCTATTACGTTGCGACCGGACATTTCCGCGACGGCATCCTGCTCGCGCCCATCACAGCTCACTTAATGGCGCAACTGATCGCGGGAAAGAATCCCGACTATAGCCTCGATGCGTTCTCCCCCAGCCGGTTCTTCGATTAATGCGATAAGTTTCCTAAACGAAAGCGCTCCAACCACACGACGACGGGTCTGTGGTCGCTCCTTCGTCAACCTTCGCGCGCTTCGTGGTTATAAGCGCACTCCTCTCGCCTGCTGCCGCGCCCGCCCTCCCCATCGCGGTATACTGATCCGTTTCAGGATTCATCCATCGAAAAAGCAATCTCCTTCCGCAGAGATTGACATCAAGATCGAGAAAGGACCAACTATGGCTTCTCCAGCAGTGGATTTCGCACGCAATAATCAGCAACGTTTTCTCAGCGAATTGAAAGACTTGCTTCGCATTCCCAGCGTCAGCACTATGGAAGAACATAAATCTGACGTGCAGAAAGCGGCCGAGTTTGTGGCAGGTGAGCTTCGCCGCATCGGCATGGAGCATGTCGAAGTCATCCCCACGAAAGGTCATCCCCTTATTTATGCGGACTGGCTGCATGCACCGGGCAAGCCCACGGTTCTCTGCTACGCGCACTACGACGTGCAGCCACCCGATCCGCTCGATGAATGGCACACGCCTCCCTTTGAGCCCACCGAGCGCAACAACAATATTTACGCGCGCGGCGCCGTCGATGACAAAGGCCAGCTGTGGATGGAAGTGAAAGCGCTTGAGTCCCTCATGAAGTCGGGCGACGGCAAGCTGCCCATCAACGTAAAAGTCATTTTCGAAGGCGAAGAAGAGGTCGGCGGCGAGTCGATTGCCGAATACGTTCGCAAGCAGAAAGCCAAGCTGAAAGCCGATTTCGCCCTGGTCTGCGATACCGAACTGTTCGCGCCCGGGCTGCCGACTCTGTGCGTCGGCCTGCGCGGATTGGTTTATACGGAAATCGAAGCCTACGGCGCAAAGATCGATCTGCACTCCGGCGTCTACGGTGGCGCCGCTCCGAATCCGTTTTTCGCGTTGATCGAAATCATCAGCAAGTTGAAGGACTCGAAAGGGCACATCCTGATTCCCGGCTTCTACAGCAAAGTGAAAGCCCCGAGCAAAGACGAACTCAAAGCCTGGAAGCGCCTGCCCTTCAACGAAGAGACTTATCGCAAAACCGAAGTTGGCTCCAAAGTTCTAACCGGCGAGCCAGGCTATTCGGTTCTGTATCGCACCTGGGCGCGGCCAACACTGGAAGTGCATGGCATGCCCGGAGGATTCATCGGTGCCGGCACCAAGACCGTAATCCCCGCCAAGGCCACAGCCAAAGTCTCGATGCGTCTCGTGCCTAATCAGGACCCAGACGACATTCTCGATCGTTACACAAAGTTCGTGAAAAAGCTGACGCCGAAAGGAATCGAAACCAGGATCAAAGTCCACAGCAAAGGTCCGGCCTCCGTGGTTGGCACCGATAATCCTTACATCAAGGCCGCGACGGAAGCCCTTCATGACACGTTTAAGAAAGATACGGTCTTCATTCGCAGCGGTGGATCAATCCCAATCGTGAATGATTTCGATGAAGCCTTGAAGATTCCAAGCGTCATGATGGGCTTCGGCCTGCCCGACGATAATCTCCATGCCCCGAACGAGAAGTTTCACATCCCGAACTTCCATCACGGAATTGAAACCATCTGCTTGTTCTTCGAAAAACTGGGCGCGCAGTGAAACATGCGGGAGACAGCTGCCGTGGGCGGCTGTCTCTTCGCTATTTATCATCCGAAACCTGTTCCCGCGCCTCATTGTACGTTCCGAATTTCTTCGCAATCGGCTTCAGCGTCGGATAGAACTGCACGAACGTGTGTTCGACCGCGGCATGCGCATCGTGGCAGGCATAGCAGGGATTTCCCTTCGGCATAGCTTCCGCCGTTTTACCTTCAGGTTCGAAGCCGTAGTAGGCCCATGTCTCCGGATTGTGCGTTGAATCCTTCACCTCAACCGCTAGGCCCATAAGATCGGTCTGGTAGTGGCCGTGTTTGTTAATCGACGCTTTGCTATCGGCCCCGCGCTCATCGATCACAAACATGGTTTTCTCCGGCCACTTTCCCGACCCAAGAAACTCCTCGTACGCCCAGCGCTGCACAAAAACATTGGTAAACATGTCGTGACTGCCAGCGGAAGCGTTGTAATTCATGCCATATCCGGCGGAGAGAAACTCCCAGTCTCGGTAATCGGCCGGCCGGAGAAGATCGCCCTTCGCGTCATAGTGCGCTTGCGGTTCACTGGATTTCTGTTCTGGCGCAGCCCCAAGCAAAGCCAGACATAGGAGAATCATCACTACAACCGCCGCTCTCCGTTCCATATACGCCTCCGGGCATCCTGTTCTCGATCCTTCAAGATCTTCATCACCATATAGCCTTGTCAACATCAACTGTGCGAGTTCAGTTTGTCACGAGACACCCACCCTCTCGGCTCCGTCTTAACTTAAATTGGCGTTGCCTCGCCTTTCAGCGTGGGTTAACCTTATCGTGCTCTCGCAGTTCTCCCGTCTCTCTCCCCACCTCCAGCCAAGATCGGTCTCTTGCTGCAATGTGTGTGCAATACAACGCGCTCAGTCCTAAGGCCATACAATATATAGTGTTATATTGCTTGACCCCGGACCCATTTCGCCGTTACCCTTGCTTAAATTTGTGCCCGCCCTTGCCAGCCCAGGACGGAAATAGTCACGGAATTGAATCAAGCGCGCACTTTGTCGGCGGTACGGGTATCCGTCTGGTAAACAGCGCGCCAAGCAGTCGAACTGGCAACCGGCAGCTGACAACTGGCCACTGTTCTTCCCAAGGAGTTTACGTTGCTTAAACTGAAGCGGCTTCAGATTCTCGGCTTCAAGTCATTCTGTGACCGCACCGACCTCAAGTTCCACGGCGAGGGCGTAGCGGCCATCATTGGGCCAAACGGCTGCGGCAAATCGAACCTCGCCGACGCCATCTCCTGGGTACTGGGTGAACAGTCAGCCAAAACCCTGCGCGGCTCGCGCATGGAGGACGTGATCTTCGCCGGCACGCGCGACCGCAAGCCCACCGGCATGGCTGAGGTATCGCTCACTCTCATCGACCCACAAGAATACGGCGGTGCCGATGCGAATGCCCCCACGGAGATCGATATTCAGGATGACTTGCCCGGAGATGGAAGATTCGTTGCCGAAGATTGGGACGAAACCGCAGTTCGCGCGCACGCCGCCGAAGACACCGATCGGGCCGTGGAGGACGCTCAACCGGGCAAAACAGAAGAAGTGCAAATCCCGCCATCGAAAGTGGTGAGCATTTCATCTGCCTTCCCCGACGATGAACCTGTCTTTGCCTTGCCCGTGCATAACATCGCTCGGGTGGCTGCTTCGCCGGCCAGCACCACGCCGCAGGTTTTGCTCAAGATTCGCCGCAGCAAATTCAATCAGCAGCAATTTCACGCCGGCGAAATCGTCGTTACCCGCAGACTCTTCCGATCCGGCGACAGTGAATATCTGCTCAATGGCAAACTCTGCCGCCTGCGCGACATTCAGGACTTGTTCATGGGTACGGGTCTCGGACCGGAAACCTACGCTCTTATCGAACAAGGCCGCATCGGGCAGATTCTAAGCAGTCGTCCCACCGATCGTCGCGCCATTCTGGAAGAAGCTGCAGGCATCACGAAGTTCAAAACAAAAAAGCGCCTGGCCGAGGCGCGGCTGGAAGATGCCAAGCTAAACCTTTCGCGCGTGAACGATATTTTCGAAGAAGTCACGCGCCAGATGAACTCGCTGAAGCGGCAAGCTTCAAAGGCAGAACGCTATGCCAGGCTGCGCGACGAGATGCGCGCGGAGCTGCGTGTGGTGCTGGCCAGCAAGTTCGCCGCGATTGAACATGAGAGCGCCGAACTCGATGCCCAGCTGAACGCGCTTGCCGAAGACATGCAGCACCGCACCGAAACCGTGCAGCAACTGGAAGCCGAGCATGGCGAAGCAACCGAGCGCGGCTACGCCATTGAAACTGAGCTGCGAGAAAATCGCGAGCGTCTGAGCCAGATCACGCTGGAGATCGATCGCACCCACGCCCGCCGCCGGCATAACGAAGAGCGTTGTGCCGAACTCGTAGCGCGTTCCGCCTTGGCAGACGCCGAGTTAGGCCAGGCGCGCCAGCGGCTCGCCTCGCTGGAAGCCGAGCGCGATTCCAACCGCCAAATTCTCGAATCTGCCGCCGCCGATCTCAGCGGCTGCCCAGAACGAGCTGGAATTAGTCCAGCAGGAAGCAACCGCAGCCGTCTCCGCGTTGGGCCAACTCGAACACCAGCAGGAAGAATCTCGTGTCGCCATTTTCGATACGGTTTCATCGGTATCGAGGGTGCGCAATCAGCTGGCGCAAGCAGAAGAACGTCTGGCAGGCGCGGATCGCGAAGCGCGCCGTTTGCAAGCGGAAATCGGCAACGCAAACCTTCAAGTCGAAACATTTGGTGGCCAGCGCGGCCAACTCGCGCTGGAGTTCGAAACAGTAACCCAGCGCGTTGCCGCCATCAACGAAGAGATTGTCCAGCTTCGCCGTCTGATCGAAAGCAAGCGCTCGGAGGAGACGCGCGCCAAAGCGAATCTCGACTCATTGCGTTCCGAATTCGCCACCGCCATGGGCAAAAAAGGATCGCTGGAGGCCGTGATTGCCGAACATGGCTACTCGACCGAATCCGTTCGGCGGCTTTTCCAGTCGGGCGTGATGCAAAGCGGTTTGGCGCCCGTCGGCGTGCTCGCCGATTTTCTGGAAGTCGACCCCAGCTACGAGCGCGTGGTGGAAGATTTCCTGCGCGATGAATTGAACTACATCGTCGTCAAATCCTGGGATGCCGCGGATGAGGGCCTGCGCCTGCTACGCAGCGATGTCGACGGACGTGCCACGTTTCTCGTTCATCCTGAAGATGCGCAGGCGAAGTTTTCCTTCATTCTCGATGAAGCGGCGCACAGCGCTCCTCCGGCCGCTTCCATCGTCTCGCTAAAGAATACAATCCGCGTTCTCGATGGATTCGGAAAGTCCCTGGAAGTAATTCTTCCCAAGCTGCGCGACGGCTATATCGTTCCGGGTTCCGATACCGCCCGCGGCCTTGCTCTCGAAAATCCGGACGCGTTTTTCCTCTCGCAATCTGGCGAGTGCTTCCACAACGTTACCGTCACCGGCGGCAAACAGCGCGCCGAAGGCCCGCTTTCGATGAAGCGTGAGCTGCGTGAAGTTCTGCACCAGCTGGAAGCAGATCGAGCTCGCGTTGCGTGAGGAAGAGATGAGGGTGCTAACGCTGGGGCGGGAAATTAAGGAGCTCGCCGCCCTGCTCGATCGTCTTGAAGGCGAAAAACGTGAAGCCGAGCATCAGTCGATGACCTCCGGCCACATGCTGCGTCAACTCGATGCCGAAATGGCGCGCGTAACCGAGCGCATGCGCGTGTCGCAATCGGAGTTGCAGAGGCTGGCAGTTGAGCGGGCGGAGCAGGAAGCGAATATCGCCTCGCGGCAAGGAGAAATCGCCGCGCTCGAACAGACGCGCACTCAACTCGAGCAGCAGATCGCTGCCACACAGGAATCTCTTGCGATATTGCGCCGGCGCCGGGAAAGTGCCGCTCAGATGAGCGCACAACGCACGGCGCGCGTAGCTGCCCTCGAAGAACGGCACCGCTCAGCCGCTGCGGTTCTAGCGCGTATCGATTCTTTATTCGTCGAAATGGGTGAGCGATTGCACGCTCTTTCCTCCCAGATTGAAGCCGCGGCGGCCGAGAAGCTGCAGCGGGAAACGGAAAACGCCCATCTCGAACAGCAGGCCACTGATCTCGAAGCCGAGCGCAACGCCGGCCAGGTGCGCGAAGGCTTGCTCCAGTTTGAAAAAGATCAACTCCGCGCGCGACTGACTGAGATCGATGAACTGCTGCGCAACGCCCGCCAGCTTCTGGATCAGGCACGCGACCGGCGCGGTGAACTGCAGGCGGCCGCGGCGAAGCTGCAGGCCGATGCCATGTACATGGCCGAGACCTGCCTGAACGAACTTGGAATCGAGCGACCGGCGCTGATGGCCGACGATATCTCCTTTCGCTGTCACTGGCGACGTACTCGCGACGCGCGATCAGTCCTATCGCGAGATGCGCGCGAAACTCGAAGCCATGGGCCCAGTAAACATGATGGCGCTCGAAGAGTATCGCGAAACTGCCGAGCGGCACGGTTTCCTCGAGACTCAGCGCAAGGATCTCATTTCGTCGATCGAAAACACGATCGCAACCATTCGCGAGATCGACGAAGTCTCGCGGCAGAAGTTCCACGAAGCATTCAACCGGATCAACGAAAATTTCCAGGGCACCTTCAAGAAGCTCTTCGGTGGCGGCAATGCCTTCATGAAGCTGACCGACGAAGAAAACAGCGCAGAGAGCGGCATTGACGTGGTCGCGTCGCCTCCGGGCAAGCGCCTCCAAAGCGTCCTTCTTCTATCCGGCGGCGAGAAAGCGCTGACCGCGCTAGCTCTGCTGGTTGGCATCTTTCAATACACGCCCAGCCCGTTCTGCATCCTGGACGAGGTTGATGCTCCGCTCGACGAAGCCAACATTGGCCGCTTCACGGACCTGGTGAAAGGAGATGAGCGTGAAAACGCAGTTCGTGCTCATCACCCACAGCAAGAAGACGATGAGCATCGCGCCGGTGCTCTATGGCGTAACCATGCAGGAGCCGGGAGTGTCGAAGCTGGTTTCGGTGAGGTTTGGAATGGAGTAGGCGTTGCCACCTCATAAACCTCTATTTTTCCACTCCCTTCCTCAGCTTTTCCACAGTCTTGGCAGCCTTCCCTGCCCGCATTCTGTAGCCACTCTAACTCTGTTCCCGCTCAACAATTTCCCGCTCAACAGGATACGGTCTGAGGCTGGCCTCACAATCTCTTTCGTTGACAAAAATTTCTGAGGGTCTAAAATACACCCCGCTCCTGCCTTAGTATTTCAATATGAGCCCAAAACTATTAGAACCTGTTCTTCTACAAACCGATCTTCCTGACCTGCAGTTCCACGCGAGCGGCAAGGTTCGCGACGTCTACCAACTGGATAACCAAACTCTCCTATTCATCGCCACCGATCGCATTTCTGCCTTCGATTACGTGCTGGCCACCGGCATTCCGCATAAAGGCCGCGTGCTCAGCCAGATTTCGCTGTTCTGGTTCGATTTTCTTTCCGACGTCGTCCCCAATCACGTCATCACGGCGGACGTAAGCCGCTATCCCCTGCCGCTGCAGAAGTATGCCGACCAATTACGCGGCCGTTCTATGTTGGTCCAGCGCGCCGAGATGTTCCCAGTCGAATGCGTGGTGCGCGGCTACATCTCCGGCTCGGCGTGGAAGGAGTACAAAGCGACCGGCAAAGTCTGCGGTATCGAATTGCCTGCGGGATTGCGCGAGTCAGAGGCCTTTCCGGAGCCGATCTTCACTCCCTCTACCAAAGCCGTCAGCGGTCACGACGAGAACATTTCCTTCTCGAAAATGTGCGAAATGGTAGGCACGGAAGTCGCCAGCACGCTGCGCGACCTGACCCTCCGCATCTACAAAAAAGCTGCCGCGTATGCGCGCCAGAAGGGTATCATCATCGCCGACACAAAGTTTGAGTTTGGACGAACGGCGCAAGGCATCACGCTGGCAGATGAAGTGCTGACGCCCGATTCCTCCCGCTTCTGGCCGGCGGATAAGTACGAACCCGGGCGCACGCAGGAATCATACGACAAGCAGTACGTTCGCGATTATCTCGAGGAGATTCGCTGGAACAAGCAACCGCCCGCGCCTGCCCTTCCCCCGGAAGTGGCTCAGCGCACGAGCGAGAAGTATCTTGACGCTTACTTCCAGCTTACGGGACACAAATTGGATGTATGAGCGGTTGCTTTTATTTGCGCCGTTCCGCTGGAGAAAGCCATGACGCCGGCGGATTGGTTGATTTTGGTTGTGATTTTATTGAACGTAGTGCTGGCCGCCATGCACGGCTTTTTTGCCGAAGCTTTGAGCATGGCCGGCCTCGTGGTTGGTTACATCGTGGCTGCATGGCAGTACCCGCACGTTGCGGAGTGGTTGCAGTCGTACCTGAAGTCTGAGTTGTTGTCTGAGATTTTTGGGTTCCTCATCATCTTTTTTGTGATTCTGGTCGGGTTCAGCATAGCGGGCAGAATCGCGCGAAAGTTGATGAAAGAGGTTGGTCTTAGCGCTTTCGACCGTTTTCTCGGCGCCCTGCTGGGCTTGTTGAAGGGGGCGCTTGCGGTATCGGTGGTGCTCATGGGAATGACGGCGTTCACCCCGACCTCTTCTTTGTTGGAAAACTCAGTGCTGGCGCCCTATTTCCTGATCGCCGGACGGGCTGCGATTTGGGTCGCTCCTTCGTCGCTGCGAGCAAGATTTTATGAAGGACTCGATTTCTTGCATCGCGCGCCCAGGGATTTGACGGCTCCGGCGGACAGTAAGTAGCGCCTGAAGTGGAATGAAAATAAAAACGACATCAGAAGAGAGAGACCATCGTGAAAGATCAACTGGAAGCACTCATATTGCAGATGTACAAAAGCAATATTCTTTACTCCGAGGGCGTGCGCGAATTTAAGAAGCGCTTCATCCTGACCGTCCTCCAGGAAAACAAGGGCAACCAGTGCCGCGCTGCGCGCGAACTCGGTATGCATCGCAATACACTCAGCCGCACCATTGACGAGCTCAAAATCGACGTGCGGCAACTGCGCGATGGCGCCAAGCGTCCGCCGCGCAGCGCGCGCCCTGCCACTCTGGAGAAAAAGGCGATCCGGTAGGCCCGTCGGCGCTCGATCCGGAGTTGGCGCATAACGGACCAAATGCACCTCTGCGAATAGGCTCTCCGTCAAGAGTCGGTCCTAAACACCAAGGCAGCCCTTGCGGGCTGCCTTTCTTCTAAACCAAGCCTGGACCGCGATGCGGGGCTACTGCGAAGCTGGCTTGTGATGCACCGGCGCTTTCGGCGCCGTCTTCGCCTTCGGCAATAGCCCGTGATCCATGACCATCATAAAGGGACTAGACGTGTAGGAAGCCGGGTTTCCCTGGAAATCGAGACTCTCTCCCGCTTTGGGAATCAGCCTTGCCGGAACTTTTTCTTCAAAAGTCAGAGTGATGTCCGCCTTCTTGAGTTCGATGTCATCCTCGCTGGCAGCGATGTGGAACTCGGTAGCGGAGGCGTCGATCACAGTCCCGTTCATGTATACCGGTTTGCCCTTGATCGCATTCCAAACGGTGTCTTGATCTTCTTGCTTACCATTTGTGAGGATGAACTCCCAGGTTGCGAAATCCATTTTGTCCGGCGCAGTGGCTACGACCATGTTGTGAGCCTGTTCGGGGGGAGTGGGAGCGGGCTTGATGGTAAATCCTGCGGGTTCGTTCGGGCTGGCTTTCGCCTGCGCCAGCAGATCAGTCCAGCCATCGTCTCCGCCGTGATACTTCATGTACTGACTTTTTGCGTATTTCTCGATCTGTTGTTGATACTGCGGAGTTGGCGCAACGATGGAGGCCCGCGCCGAGTACCAGATCGCGTTAAGAGCATCGGGAGGAATGTTCGGATCTGGAGGTGTGGGGCCGGCATATGCTAGCGCAAGCGGGTAAACCACGCTGAAGTCGGTCGGGCTATCGTCGGCTGCCACGCGTAAGGTCTTGCGGGCGTCCTGGTAATCCTTCGCCGTGAGTTCCGCAATTCCGATCGCAGCGTTAAAGATCCCGGTCATCTGACTCTTCATCTTTTCAAAATCAGCGTCCGACGTGCCCTCAGGCTTGGTGAACTTCGGCAGTGCATCCAAACCCATCTGCCCATACTTCTTCGCGTCGGCGAGATCCTCTTGAGCTTTGGGATCGCCGCCTTGCGCCTTTAGCCGGTCGAAATAAGACAGCAGTGCCATCGCGCGCACGTTGTTCGGATCGGCCGCTACCAGTTTCGTCGCCGTATCGATGGTTTTCTGCTGGTTATTCGTTTTCTGGTAGTCGCCCATCAGCGTTTCCAGCGCCGCTGTCTTCATGATGCTATTGGGATACTGCGTCAGAAAGGCTTCGAGGCCGCTGATTTGCGCAGTCGGATCGCTCTGCTTTATGGCTCCCACATAGGCGTTATACTCGGCGGGGTCTTTGATGACTGGCGCCTGCGAAGATGACGCTGCCGGTTGTCCTTGAGCGGTTTGGGCCGCTGTCTGCGCGGCACTCGGGGCTGCGGTCGCTGCAGCCACTGCGAGCACAACCGTGACCAGAATTTTTTTCATCAGTATAAGCTCCTTGCACTTTTTGGGAATCGATAATGTCTTGAACAGCGTTCGTGCTGACTTTCGAGCATTTTCGGCTTGAATCGCTTCCGCGCTCCGCATCCTCTTCGGAAATCCAAGTCGTCGCCGGGGCTGCCTCCGCGACATCGGGGCAAACTGTGGGTTAAGGCGATACCCTTATTTTCCCGGTTGGCCGGATTATAAGTAGCTCCTGTTCCGAAGGCAAGCAACTTCCCGGCTGCCCGCCCCAATTATTGTATAAGATGCAATCTTGACGTGCCGCGGATGGCGCTCGCTCCCGCCACATTGCAGTCCTAAACATCGAGGAAAGAATCATGCACACAGCAGCCAACGAAGACCCTCTGCCGTTGAGCGGACAAGTGGCAGTGGTTACAGGCGCCGGCCGCGGAATTGGCGCCGCAATAGCCCAATCGCTCGCCGAGCTCGGTGCTACCACCATTTTGTGCGGCCGCTCGCTGGCCCCGCTCCAATCGACCGCCAAAACGATTGCCGCAAACGGCGGCAAGGCCGAAGCAATCCCTTGCGATGTTACGGATCTGGCTGCGGTGGAAACCACGGCAGGGCGTGTCGCGAAATCCTTCGGGCGCGTCGACATTCTGGTGAACAACGCCGGCATCGCCGGATTCGGCCGCCCGCTGCATCAACTGCCGCCACAGGATTGGGATCGAATCTTGAATACCAACCTCCGCGGCGTCTACTATGCCATTCGCGCTTTCGCGCCCTCGATGATTCGCGCTCGCTCCGGCCACATCATCAACATTTCGTCTCTCTCAGGAAAAAATGCCCTGCCCAACGGCGCGGCCTACGCAGCATCCAAGTGGGGACTGAATGGCCTGACCTATTCTGTAGCCGAGGAACTCCGCGGTCACAGCATCCGCGTCAGCGTGATCTGCCCGGGCTCGACGAACACGGAGCTAAGCCCGCACGAGGGAAAAAACCCAGCGAAAATGCTGCAACCGGAAGACGTGGCGCACGCAGTAGTGATGCTGGTGACGCAAAGCCCGCAATCGTTTGTAAGCGAGATTCTTCTGCGGCCGACACAGAAACCGTAGGCGGTTTCTTACTTCTTGAACAAATTCTCAAACGCCTGCCGTGCGTCGCTGGGCTTCTGCGCCACCGGCGTCGATGTCTCTTTCTCCCGCGCAACACGCAGTTCGTAAAACGTGCAATCGTTGCGCGCGTCTTTTTTCTCGATGCGCTTGGGCACCGGCTGCATGCATTCGAAGCGCTTGCCGGGATCGAAGAACGCGCATTGCTTGCAGGAGTGCAGTTCGAATCCGCATTTCGGGCAAAGGCTGGTAGGCGGCATGCCGGGCAGCACCGTGCCACATTGCGCGCACCGCGAAACTTCGCGGATGCCCGGCATCTTCAGTGGACGCGGTCCAAAAGTGTTATCCCGCTTGGATGGCGGCGGACCGGTTCGCTCGCCCGATTCCTTTTCCTTGCGCGGCTCGAAATCGCGATCCTGATATCCGTGCTGACGGTATTTCGCCACAAACCCTCCCCAAGCAATGCTGCGGTATTCTCTCGCCAACCGCAGGCTACGGCAAGTGTTAAACCCGGGCGTCTTTCTGAAGTTGCTGGGCGTGATTCAGCCCACCCAACCCGCTGCTCGATACAATAGAAGCATGATCCACGAGATTTTCCCGGTCGGCCCGCTGCAGTGCAACTGCTCGATCATCGGCGACGAAACCACGCGTGAAGCCATGGTCATCGACCCGGGCGACGATATCGAAGACGTGCTCGCCCTTATCGCCAAGCATAACCTGCAAGTCAAGCAGATCGTCATCACGCACGCGCATATCGACCACGTGGGCGGCGCCATGAAGCTGCGCGCAGCCACTGGCGCACCGATTCTGCTAAACCAAAATGACTATGCACTTTTGAAAATGCTCGACGCGCAAGCGGCATGGATCGGCATGGAAACTCCCGGTCCTGTTGAGATCGACCAAAGCGTAACCACTGGCGATACCGTCAAAGCCGGATCCCACGCAGCCAGCATTTTGCATACGCCCGGCCATACTGAAGGCAGCATCTGCTTATATTTCCCCGCCGAGAAAAAATTGATCGCCGGAGACACGCTCTTCGCCGGCTCAATCGGCCGCACCGACCTGCCCGGAGGCTCCATGCAAAAGATCATGCAATCGCTGCACGGAACCGTGCTGGCGCTGCCTGATGACACCGTGGTTGTACCGGGGCATGGGCCATTGACGACGATTGGGGAGGAGCGGGAGAGCAATCCGTTCTTGATCCAGCGATAGAGTTAGTCGCACCTTGATCCGATCGGCTGGACGATTCTCCTGAGCCCTTCTGCAAATTGCCCCTCAGCCGTGATCAGACTCAAAACCAAATTTCCCTCTCCCGGAAAATCATAAAAATGCCCCGGATGCACCAGCACAGATTCTTTCAGCAGTAAATCAACTGCCAACTCTTCGTCACTCTGCGTCACCGGCACACGCAGCACCACGTACCATCCGCCCTCCACGATGAGGCGTTGGCACATCGTTTGTAAGGCAAGCTGGCGGTCGAGTTCGGCGAGATTCGCCGACACACGATCCATCAATTGCTTTTGAACGGTCTTTCGTTGCTCAAGCAGCGTAGGCGTCGCCCACTGGATCGGCGCATTCATCGAGAGGTATGTGTCCGCAATAACTTCCAGGCGCTCCATCGCTGCCTCAACTTCTGTGGGCGGCCCGCTAGCGGCAATCCATGCCACCTTCATCTGCGGCAAGGCAGAAATCTTCGAAACACCGCTGAGCGTAAAACTGAGCACATCGTCATTCGTAACAAAGCTCCGCTGCGCAGCCCCTCCGAGCGCGTAGTCGAGAAATACCTCATCCGCGATTACAGCAAGTCCGTGCGCCCGGCAAACCTCATTCAACAATTCACGTTCTTCGGCATGAACATACGATCCCGTCGGATTGTTCGGATGAACCACAACCACAGCGCGCGTTTTCCCGGTGATCGCGTTCCGCAACGAGTGAAAATCGATCTGCCAGCCGTGATCGTAAATGAGCGGATAAGGAACCAGCCTGACGTCCTGCAAATCAGCAAGAAATTCAAACAGAGGATAACTGGGCTTCGGAACCAGCAGTTCATCCCCGGAATTGCACAGCAGGCGAAAAACGAAAGAATAACCTTCGCTCGTGCTGGTCGTAAGAATCACCCGTTCCGGATCAAGAGCGATTCCATGCTGAGACTTGTAATACGCAGCCACCGCATCACGAGCGCAGACCAATCCCTTCGGCTGTGGATCATAATCCAGCGCCCGCGGTGAGGCCAGCGATTGCAAAATCTTCGCATCATTGTATTGCAGCCCCACGCGCGTCGGATTCGAAACCGTCAGATCGAACACTCGCGCCCCGCAGCGCCGCGTCTCATCAATCGCCTCAGTCAGTCGATTGCGCTTGAGCTTCCAGTTGGTGCGGTCGGAAAACATTTGCGGAGGGTCGTCCTTCAGGCACTCATTCGTGCGGAGATCTCATCCGTTTTCCCGGAAGCCTTAAGATCGATTCCAATCAAAGGCTTCAATCTCGGAACCGGGAATTGACGAGCCTCATGTTGAGGAGAGGGATGTTCAACACGCGAAAGTCTACCTTCCTTCTGCAAGAGTTCATAAGCTTTCTGCCAGGACGGCACCGCATCGCGACCTAAAGCCCAATGCGCATACGCGGCTTCATCGCACCAGTGCGCCAAGCGGGGCATGACCCTGGCATGAGCATCGGCGCCACGAAAAGCTTTCATCGCCCGTTCCGTTTCCCAAACCGTCAAAGTCCAGAAAGTGAGGCGCCTATCGATCAGCAACCGTCCGCCGCGAAATCCCTCCGCGCGAATTACCTGGCGCCAACTGAGAAACGTATGCCATGTGAAGGCAGTGAGGAACAGAGTCGACCGAACACGAAGCCGCGTAACCGAAGCGAGCATCACCCTCCCATTTTAGGCGATTCGTTCCCTGCATTCCGCACTCAGATAAGACGCCGAGCTCCCAACTAAATTTACGGCTGCAAATAGAAACCCAGGTCCTGCGGTGGAGTCAGCGTTTTAGTTGCATTGTATTCCCGGCGCGATTCCTGAATCTGTTCGATCTTTTTCTGAAATTCACGCGCGAGAACGTCGTAGCGCACCAGAACATTATCCAGCCAGAAAGGTCGATATTCGCGGAGCCACGCATCGCGGTACATCTCTCGCAAGCGCGTGGTCGCATCGCGCAAATCTTCAAGGCGAGCATTAATGCCGTCGATCTCCCACAGGTCTTCCTCCACACGGTTCGCGTCCGTCGGATTCAGGAACGCATCCCAATAAAACCTGTTGATCTCTTCCGTAAACTCAGCTTTCATCCCGAGAGTGTCCCACCGCCACGCGGCCAGCGTCATATCTCCAAGCGTGGCCTGATTCGCCTGCGCCTTGTCCCCCTCGCGATAAATCACCTCCAGCGCGTGCTCTGCATTCAACCGCACATCCGGCGCGGCGGCTAGAAGTTTTTTCATCAACTCCGCACCTTCCTCCGAGAACGGATCAGCCCAGAACAACTGGTCGGTTTCTGTAGCAATGTGGTTCTTAGCTAGCACTTCGTGTCCGCGATCAAGATCATCCAGTGCATCCCGAAAACTCGAATCCTGGTCGCGATAGAATGCCCAATCGTAGGCATTCTTGAACTGCTCGATATCCGACTCGCCCGCCTGCCACGCCGCCGCCGCGCCGAACACCAAAGCAGGCCACGCCATGCCGTAGATCGATTCCCCATCGTCGTTCCAAGTGGTGTTGAGCATGCCGATCGCGCCCAGCTGTTGGCCATCGCGCACGAAGTTGCGAATATTCACAAATGCCGCGTCCAAATCCGGCCAGACCTGGTTCCAGTTGTTCGCTCCGGGAGCCACCACCACCCGAAGCCCGGCATCGCGGTAAGGCTTGATGATGTTGTCATAGCTCGGCTTCGGGTCGTAGTCCCAGGGAACCGCAATCATATCTTTCGGCAGCATGCTGAGCAGTTGCGGATACTTCACCGCAATGTCTCCCCAAAACATGAGCTGCTTGTGATAAGGCTGCAGAATCTCGTTCACCTTCTGCATGTGCTCGAGGTACACCCGGCCCAAGCCGATTTCCTGCGCCAGCGCCGCGGTTTGTCCGTGGCCGAGTTCAAACGTCTCATCGCCGCCCACATGCAGGAACGGGCCGGGAAAAAGCGGCACAAGATCGGCGTACATCGATTTGATCAATTCGTACGAACGCTCCTTCGTGGGTGTGAGCACGTGCCCGTGTGGACGCTCGGCCACGTCCGCATAAATGTCGTACTCCAGCATATGGTGGAGATGGCCGAACGTCTGCTGCTCGGGAAGAATCGTGACGTAAAGACGCCTGGCGTAATCGACCAGCGAGTTGATCTCCTGCGGCGTAAGCGCAGCTTCTTTGGGAGCGATCAACGGCTGGCTCGCAAAATCAAATACGTTCTCCATATAGAGAGCAAACATATTGACCTTGTAGGAGGCCAGAATGCGAATCTGCCGCTTCATGAATTCTTCCGTCGGAACTCGGCCCGCGGCTGATGTCATCCTGCACGCCGCGCCACGCCATAGTGGGCCAGTCACGAATTGAAACCGCCGGGCAGATCAGCTTTCCGTCCTGCTTGCGCAGCAACTGCCGCAGGGTCTGCACGCCATAAAACAATCCCTGCCCGGTATTCGCGGCAACTATCAAGTGTTGGCTATCGGCAAACAGCAGATACCCCTGGTCGCCAATCGAGGTTGCTCTCAGTCCTTTCGACTCCAGAAACTTTCGCACGCTAACATCTTGCAGGCGCGCTAATTCGATCGTGCTCGCCTGCTGTTTGCCCTTTTCTTTGCTGCCGGTAATCGGGATGTTCAGTCCGGACTGATCGTGAATCTCTTCCGCCAGCGTCTCCGCCGCAATTCGATCTTCGGCTTGATGGCCAAACGCCACCAGGATTTTGGTTGCCGGTCCGATCCGGAAGCTGCCCGCATGAGGCTGCACTTCTTTCGGCTGCGGAACCAGTTTGAGCGCATCCTGACCGCTGGTCTCGGCGAACAGCACCGGAATCAGAAGCGACAGGAAAACGGAAAGAAAGAAAGTGTCTCTCTTTTTCATTTGCATCCTAAGAGCGTGGCAGACAATCGTCCATTCTAGCGGGAACCGGCGGGAAAAGAAGGAAATGAAGCAGCAAAATTTCCTGCACTGGTTGCGGAGCTACGTGCGGCACAAAAACGCGTGATGTATGCTCATCCTGTGCCGGCGGTGGAAGAATACAAAAGGCGCCTGGAGAATCGTGAGCGTCGTGTCGCGGACAATGAGGCCATCCACATTCGCCTCGGAAACGCCCGTTTATTGCTGGCTTGCGCTGCCGCTGGCATCGCTTGGGAGTCCTTTCGACGCCACGCGCTCTCGCCCTGGTGGCTCATTTTGCCCGCGATCGCGTTCGTGTTAATCGCGGCCTACCACTCACGAATCTTGCGAGCTCGAGACCTCGCCCAGCGGGCAACTTCCTTCTATCGCAATGGATTGGCTCGGATCGAAGACCGCTGGGCCGGTTGCGGACAAACGGGCGAGCGTTTTGCCGATCCGCATCATGTTTACGCGGCAGACTTGGACTTATTTGGCCGGGGCGGCCTGTTTGAACTTCTCTCCACCGCCCGCATACGCATGGGCGAAGAGACGCTTGCGAACTGGCTGCTTTCTCCTTCGCCGCTTGAGCAGATCGAAGCGCGCCACGCGGCGATTGCCGAATTGCGCGATGAACTCGACCTCAGGGAAGATTTGGCAGTACTGGGCGAGGATTCGCGCGTGGGAGTTCATTCCGAAGCGCTGCTGTATTGGGCCGAAGCACCATGGCAGATGAAGCCAGAATGGCTGCAATTGACGGCTCCGTTGTTGGCGATTGCGATGGCTGCCTCGGCCGTGGTTTGGTGGAGCCGGGGTATGGCCACGCCGCTTTTGTTAATTATCGTGGCAGAAGCAATCATAAGTTATCGGCTGCGCCATGCAATGGAGGAAGTCTTGCACAGCTCCGATCGGGCATTTCGCGATCTGGATTTACTTTCAGAAGTGCTGGCGCGCATTGAGCAGCAGAGCTTTCTGGCGCCCCGGTTGCAAACGCTGGCCCGCGAACTCCGGTCGCATGAGATTTCCAGTTCGCGCGCAATCGCCCGCCTCAGAACCGTCGTCCAGTTCAGCGATTCACGAGATAATGTCCTGGTACGCGTACTTAATGTTCCCCTTTTGTATTCGGTGCAAGTAGCATTTGCGGCAGAGCGCTGGAAACGCTCTCACGGCCAAGCAGTACGGTCCTGGCTGCGGGTGGTGGGCGAGGTCGAAGCCCTGCTAAGCCTGGCCACTTACAGTTACGAGCACCCGGACGATCCTTTTCCCGAATTCATCGACGGGCCTGCATGTTTTGACGCAACCGATATGGGACATCCTCTGGTTCCTGACGGGACGTGTGTTCGTAATTCTGTTCGCCTTACCGGCGGCAAGCGTGTGTTTCTGGTCAGCGGTTCCAACATGTCAGGCAAGAGCACGTTGCTACGCATGGCAGGCATCAACACGGTGCTTGCGATGGCTGGCGCAGCCGTGCGGGCCCGGCGCTTACGACTGACACCACTGCAGGTCGGGGCGAGCATTCGCGTGAACGATTCCCTGCAAGAGGGTAGTTCGCGCTTCTATGCCGAAATCACCCGGCTCCGAAAAATCCTTGATCTGGCCGGCGGAGAGCCTTCCTTGCTCTTTCTGCTCGATGAGCTTTTGCAAGGTACAAACTCGAACGATCGCCGCATCGGAGCAGAGGGCGTTGTCCGTGCCCTGTTGAAACGGGGAGCCATCGGCCTGGTGAGTACGCACGATCTGGCGCTGGTGGATATCGGCAATGCGCTGGATGGGCAGCTTCACAATGTCCATTTTCGGGAAGAATTTGAAGATGGAACCATGCACTTTGACTATAAACTCCGAGAGGGAGTGGTCACGAAGAGCAATGGGCTGGCTCTTATGAGGTCGATCGGGTTGGACGTGTAAGTACGCGTGCGGCGAGGCTTCGCACGATCCGAAGCATGTCGTCCTCTTTTAGATTTTCGCCTTCTAAGACTTTCCGAACACTTCTTTATTCACCAGATAAGGCATCTTGGTGAAATCGCCGCTGTAGTTCGATTCCAGCACGTCGATCAGTCCCTGCACGCAACGGCCAGCCATGCCTTTATTGGGATCAGTCGAGAGCCGGGTGATGCGCGCCGCGCTGGCGAAGTGCGGATACAGCCGCAGGCGGTCCGCAAGCGCCGGATCGCGGAGCGGCGAGTCGGCCGGCAGCGGCTCTTTCGCATATACATCGAGCGCGGCTCCGGCAATCCAGTTTTCTTTCAGAGCCTTCACCACCGCTAGTTCATCCACCACCGGCCCGCGCGAATCGTTGATGAGAAATGCGGTCGGCTTCATCAGCTTCAAAGTCTGTTCGTTGATCAGATGATAAGTAGGCGTTGCGCTCTCTTCCGGACGCAACAACGGCACGTGGATACTGACGAAATCCGCATGACGCAGCGCTTCCTCGAAGGAAACGTACTTGATCCAGTTTTTTTCTTTTGAAATGCCGCGTGCGTGCCGCAGTTCGAACTCGTCCTGAATCGCTTTAATAAAATTGTGATTTTCATATGCCGGGTCGTAGCACAAGATATTCATATCGAACCCGGCGCACTTCTTGATCAGCGCCAACCCAATGCGGCCCGTGCCGATCACCGCAATGGTCTTGCCCGTAACTTCGTCGCCAAGAAATGGCAAGTAAGGATGCCAGTATCCCCACTGATGGTCCCGCGTCAGGTGTTCGGCAGGCCACATCTTGCGCGCCAGCACGCCCATCATAAAAAACGCAAACTCGGCGGTCGCCTCGGTAAGAACGTCGGCCGTATGGGTGAAAGGAATCTTATAACGATTCGCGTCGGCGCGATTGATGTTGTCGAAGCCTACGGCAAACTGCGCGACAACCTTCAGCGTGTTCTTGCCCGCCTCAAAAATCTCCGCATCGATCGGATCGCGCAGGGTCGTGATCAGGCCGTCAATGCCCGACTTCACCTTGTCCACGATCAGGCTTTTCGGCGGCGCCTCCGGTTGCGGGTACACCTCGACCTCGTACCCACGATTACGCAACAGGTCGATAGCTTCGCCGATATCACAGGTGGCAAAAACGCGGAATTTCTTGGTCATAGCGCTTCCAGATCCTACGGTTAAACCAGGCTTCAACGGCGAATTATCGAAAATATCATACGTGAAGCCGAAATTCCGGGCTTCCCACTCTCACCGCAGGCAACCGTATTCTGTGACGTGGCTCACAGACGGCCGTGCGTATGGTCGCTACAGTCTATTGTTTAGAGGCTCAAATGGCGACCACCATTTCTCCAACCACGACCCGGGTCTTGAACGCTGAACTGGCGCAGAAGATCATGAGCGCCGATGAAGCCGCAGCTCTCATAAAGTCCGGCGACCAGATCGGCATGAGCGGCTTTACCGGCTCCGGCTATCCCAAAGCAGTTCCCATGGAGCTGGCGCGCCGCATTGCGGAAGCAAATTTTCGCGGGCAGAAATTTCGTGTCAGCGTCTTCACCGGCGCATCTACCGGCCCTGAACTCGACGGCGCACTGGCCATGGCGGGCGGCATCAATCTCCGCCTTCCCTATCAATCCGATCCGGAAACGCGCAAGCGCATCAACGCCGGCGAGATGGACTACATGGATATCCATCTCAGCCATGTCGCGCAGTTCGTCGAGTATGGGTTCCTCGGCAAGCTCGACGTCGCCCTGATCGAAGTAACGGCTATTCTGGAAGACGGCCGCCTCGTGCCCAGTTCATCCATCGGCAACAACAGAACCTGGATCGACCAGGCCGAGCGCGTAATTCTCGAAGTAAATGCATGGCAGCCGGCGGCCCTGGAAGGCATGCATGACATCTATTACGGATTGCAGCCGCCTCCGAATCGCGGGCCCATTCCGCTCGTGCATCCCGGCCAGCGCATCGGCAGCCCCTATCTTGAAGTTTCTGCGCAGAAGGTCGTCGCAATCGTTCTTACCAACTCCCCGGATCGCAACAGCGCGTTCAAAGCGCCGGACGAAGCTTCCAAGCGCATCGCCGGCCACATCCTCGAATTTCTCAAGTGGGAAGTCCAGAAAGGCCGCATGCCGGCGAATCTGCTCCCGCTGCAATCTGGCGTGGGCAACATCGCCAATGCAGTTCTGTTTGGCTTGGAGGAGGGTACATTCGAAGGACTGACTTCCTACACAGAAGTAATTCAGGACGGCATGATTCGCCTGCTGAAAACTGGAAAAATGACATCGGTCTCCGCGACCGCATTTTCTCTCAGCCCGCAAATGCTGGATGAAGTGAACGCCGATATGGACAAATACCGCGAGCGCATCGTCCTGCGCCCGCAAGAAATCTCCAACCATCCCGAAATCATCCGCCGGCTCGGCGTAATCGCTATGAATGGCATGATCGAAGCCGACGTTTACGGCAACGTGAACTCGACACATGTGATGGGATCGCGCATTCAGAATGGTATCGGCGGCTCGGGAGATTTCGCCCGCAACGGCTATCTCTCCATCTTCATGGCGCCATCGACGGCCCAGCATGGCGTGATCTCGACCATCGTACCTATGGTGTCCCACGTCGATCACACCGAGCACGATGTTCAGGTGGTGGTTACGGAGAATGGATTAGCTGACCTACGTGGGCTCTCACCTCGCCAGCGCGCCCATCTCATCATCCAGAAGTGCTCCAATCCGGATTACAAACCCCTGCTCACCGACTACCTGGATCGCGCCGAGCGCTTGTCCTACGGAAAACATACGCCGCATCTGCTGGGTGAATCGCTCAGTTGGCACAACCGCTATTTGAGAACGGGAAGGATGCGGCCACACGAAGAAAGCTAAATTGAAAAATCAACTCCAACGGCGCAACTGAATCTCGCTCAAGGGCCTCACGCCTGACGCAACGCCGCCGGAAATAGATTCTCTGTAGCAAGACGCACCTGTCGAGAAATCTCGGAACTGGTCGGCGACTGATCGCCGGCCAAGTTAGAAGATCCAGCGTGTGGACTTGCTTTGGAAGTACTTCTCCCACAGACCAAACACAACGCGCGGACGCACGGCGAAGATCGGCTCTTTCATGGACAAAATATCGTCCTTCATCCCCGCCATATCGAATTTGTATTTACGTTCGTAGATAGGAAGAAACCTTTTGCGGGCGGCAACATCCGCGATCTCGGCGATACCTTCAACAATCACCGCCTCGTTCGCATGCTCAGTACATACGATGCAATGATGGTTCTTCGCCAGATTGCGCGACTTACGCGACTTGCTGCCGGTGCTGAACAAAAACCGTCCATCCTGCCACAGACCCCACACCACCATCGTGTGCGGCGAACCGTCAGGCTTGACGGTGGTGATCCAGTAATTGTGCGATTTCCTCAGGCGCAGCTCCGCCCATTTCCACGGCAGCAATCCTTTAGTCCCCGTAGGCAGGCCGTATCCCGGCATGTGCGGCCGGCTCGGCTGGGGCGTTGCCTTCGAGTTTTTCTTCAATCGCGTCGTTCGCAATTTCCTGCTTCGATCTCGCCAGCGACGAATATAAATAAAAACCCCGATCAGGCCAAGACCCTGATCGGGGAGCGTGGGGGAAGGCAACCACCGTCTCTAAATCACTCGGAATCCCACTTAACCGTGAAGCTGGTCCCATCCGAACTAAGCCCGGACGGTACGGCCTCATCCGCACCCGTGCTGCCGTTGACCATGATCGACTCATATACGTCGGCGCCAAAATCGCTAATCGGTCCCGAGACTGACGAATCGGTAGCGTCGTTGGTTCCGCTCACATCCGTATAGTCTTCTCCGAAATCGACTGTTCCAAAGTCCGCCAGCGGCAGAATGCCGCCTGCATTGGTGCAGCAAGGCGCCTCGGCAATCCATTCCGCAGAGGAGCGCGCAGCGCCGCGCACCGTTCCGCTCTTGCTGAACGATTTCCCTGTGCTCTCGTTGGTAATAGTAACCGTAAACTTCGAGCCGCTGTAGGTCACGGAAGCCGACATGTGATTGCCCGGCGAAACCGGAACGCTCGATATCAACACGGACCCGGCAGGATAGAACTCATACCACGCGTAATAAGAAGGGCTGGAACCGTCGCAATCGGAATCCGTTCCTGTCTGCTCGACCGTACTGGAAGTCCATCCGTCAATCCCCACCCAAAATGAGGAATAAGTGTTTGGAGTCTTCGAGCAGGTGACGGTGGGAATTGTCCACGATCCCTTGGCAGAAGTGAACGAAGAACCGGTCACTGCATAACCGCTCCAGTTCGTGCTCTCTTCCACCGTAACGTTATTCTCCACGCGCGGAGGAACTCCTGGATATACTCTGCGCGGCGCATGTTGACGCGGTGCAATAGACCGGTTGGCAGGCCCGGCCTGGACCTGCGCCAGCGCGGGCAAGACAGCAAGCGCTAACAAACTTCCGAACCATTTCGATAGCATGGGGGAACTCCTGTCCTTTCGCACCGGGATTTCGATCGGACCATCCCGGAGTCGCGCCATTTTATACGCGACAGGAGTTGAGTCAAGGCAGGGCCTGTGGATTGTTCGTGTTTCGTAAAAAGAATCGCCGCTGGGATTAAAACCAGCGGCGATTCCTGAGGCATGATAGTTGCTGGCTCATCACAAGTTCTTCTTCGTCCACTGATCAATCCGCTCCAGCGCCTGCTGCAAATTCTCCAGCGAATTAGCCACGCTGAAACGCAGATACCCTTCCCCGAACGCCCCAAAAGCCGTACCGGAAAGCGCCGCCACTCCCGCCTGATCCAGCAATGCGTCGGCAAGCGGCTTCGATTTCCAGCCAGTCTTTGTGATATTGGGAAACACGTAAAACGCTCCCTTGGGCATTCGGCAGGAAAAGCCCTTAATCTTGTTCAGCCCCGCGACGAAGACAGCCCGCCGCCGCTTGAACTCGTTGCACATGTGGTCGACCGAACTTTGATCCCCGGTCAGCGCCTCCACCCCTGCGATTTGCGTGAAGCTGGCGGTGCACGAATTGGAGTTGGTCATCAGCCGCGTCATGTGCGCAGCCAGTCTGGACGCATCACACCGTAGCCCATCCGCCATCCCGTCATGGCATAGGTCTTCGAGAAACCATCCAACAAAATCGTCCGCTCCTGCAAGCCGGGAACCGACATGATGGAAAAATGCTCGCCCTCGAAAAGCAGCCGGCTATAGATTTCATCCGATAGGACCATGATATTGCGATCGCCGATGATGCGCGCCACTTGCTCGACATCCTTGCGCGGCATCACTCCGCCGGTGGGATTCTGCGGCGAATTTAAAATAATCAGCTTCGTGCGATCCGTAATCAGCCCCTCGAGTTCATTGACGTCCAGCGAAAAATCGTGATCCTCGCGCAGTTGAATCGGCACGGCTTTCCCGCCGATGTAGTTGACCATCGACTCGTAGATCGGGAAGCCGGGATTGGGATAGATGACCTCATCGCCCTCGTCGATCAGAGACAAAATCGTGAAGAAGATAATTGGCTTGCCGCCCGGAACAACCACTACTTCCTCCGGCGCAACCTTTACCCCGCGAGTCCGGCTCACATAATCGGCGATGGTCTGCCGCAACTCAGGCAGGCCGGCCGAAGGGCCGTAGTGAGTCCATCCTTTGTGCAAAGCGTCGACCGCGGCTTCGACCACATTGCTGGGCGTGTCGAAATCGGGCTCGCCAATTTCGAGATGGATAATGTTTTTTCCCTGGCGCTCCAGCGCTCGCGCTTTGTTCAAAACCTCAAATGCCGTCTCAGTCCCCAGCCGCGACATGCGCCGGGCAAGCTGCAGTTCGTGTTGGATGATTTGTGGCATCAGGATCGCCGCTCCTTGGTCTCCAGACCGCACATTATACGACGGACGCTCCGCTAAGCCGAGAGCTGCGGGTGGTGTCTGAAATCTGCGGGTTCAGCCACTACCAGCTGCGCGGCAATCTTGCTATACCGCCAAAGCCTCGCGTACGATGGCTGGTTTGCCATAACTCTTTTTATTCCAAGCCGTCAAAGATGAATATGCGAAAAAAACTCCTCTTCCTCAGCATCGCGGTTGTGCTTTGTAGCCTGACGGCGAACGCCCAAGCCCCATCTTCCCAGCCGGCTCTGCCCTACAGCCCGAGCCTCGATGTTTCCTCCATGGACAAATCCGTCGATCCCTGCGTGGACCTTTATCGCTACTCCTGCGGTGGATGGCAGAAGAAGAATCCTATCCCGCCCGATCAGACGTCCTGGTCGGTGTACGGAAAGCTCTATCAGGACAATCTGATCTTCCTGCGCGGAATGCTGGAACAGGCGGCCAAGCCGGATGAGAAGCGGAATCCTGTCGAGCAGAAGATCGGTGACTTCTACGCCGCGTGCATGGATGAACCCGCGGTCGAGAAGCGTGGCATTGCGGCGATTCAGCCCGAACTGGATGAGATTACGCACATCCATTCCGCCAGGGACATCACGCCCGTGGTGGCGCGTCTGCAATTTACCTTCTCGCGCTACTCCTATACCAGTTCCCTGCTCTTCGCCGCCGGTTCCACGCAGGACCCCGACAACTCCGAAGCGGTGATTGCCGACGTCGACCAGGGCGGGCTGGGCATGCCCGATCGCGACTACTACACAAAGGATGATGCCAAGTCCAAAGAAACGCGCGAGCGCTATGTGCTGCACGTGCAGAAAGTATTTGAGCTGATCGGCGACTCGCCCGCCGCTGCAAAGAAGAATGCCGAAACCGTGATGCGGATAGAAACCGCCATGGCCAGGGCTTCTCAAACCCGCGTGGAGCGGCGCGATCCCCACAAGCTGGTCCACAAAATGAAGGTCGCGGATCTCACCCAGCTCGCGCCCAATTTCGATTGGGTCAGCTATTACCGCGAGATGCACTATCCCGATTTCGCCATTCTGAACGTGGATGCACCGGAATTCATCAAAGAACTCAATACGCTTCTCGCCTCCGAACCCATCGATAACTGGAAAACCTATTTACGATTTCATGTGGCGAACACTTCTTCCCCTTATCTCTCTTCACCGTTCGTAGAAGAGAATTTTGAGTTCTATCGCGAAGTACCTGCGCGGCGCGAAAGAACAGCAGCCGCGCTGGAAGCGCTGCGTGGAATACGTCGATTACGATCTGGGCGAAGCCCTCGGCCAGGTGTATGTTGCGAAAGTTTTTTCTCCAGAGCTGAAGGCGAGCACGCTCGATATGGTCAAGCGCATCGAAGCCGCCATGGGCGAACGTATCCGCGCGCTCGACTGGATGAGTCCCGAAACCAAGCAACAGGCGCTCATCAAGCTGGCGGGAATTCGCAACAAGATCGGCTATCCCGACAAATGGCGCGACTACAGCTCAGTCAAAATCGTGCCTGACGATTTCGCCGGCAACGTCGAGCGCGCCCACCAGTTCGAGACCCGTCGCGACATCAATAAGATCGGCAAACCCGTCGACCACGGCGAGTGGGACATCACCGCGCAAACCGTCGATGCCTACTACAACCCGCAGATGAACGACATCAACTTCCCCGCCGGCGTTCTGCAGCCGCCGCTCTACGACCCCAAGATGGACGACGCCCCCAACTACGGCAACACCGGCGGCACCATCGGCCACGAACTCACCCACGGCTTCGACGACGAAGGCAGCCAGTTCGACGCCAAAGGGAATCTGAAAGATTGGTGGACGAAAGAAGATCGCGAAAAATTCGACGCGCGGACGAAGTGCGTCGAGGATCAATACTCGAGTTACGTAGCGGTGGACGACGTCCACGTGAATGGCAAGCTGACCCTCGGAGAAAACGTGGCTGACCTGGGCGGTGAGATTCTCGGCTATATGGCATGGAAAGATGCGACGAAAGACAAACATCTCCAGCCCATCGACGGCCTCACTCCCGAGCAACGCTTCTTCGTAGGCTTCGCTCAATGGGATTGCGCTAACGAACGTCCGGAAGATCTGCGCATGCGGGCCATGGTCGATCCACACTCACCTGCGCGTTACCGCATTAATGGCGTAGTGGTGAACATGCCGGAGTTCGCCGAGGCGTTCCACTGCAAGCAGGGGCAGCCCATGGTTAAACCGGAGAAGAATGTGTGTAAGGTCTGGTAGCGGAGCGCCGCACGGCAACAGGTCCATGGGGTTGCCGACGCGTTGTTCTATTTCGTGCGGGCCAACTCGAGAGAAATAAACTTCATGTGGTTCGTCACATTCACTTCGGTTTTTCGCGTCATCCAAGCTGGCTCATCTATTTGGACAAACGCGTAGTAATGCCCGGGGACGACGTTCTCGAATTTGAAGTAGCCAAGCCTGGGAAGAATGAACCCCACTTTCTCGCTGTACCAGACTCGTCTGTCCCCATCCGACCGAATCAAGAGGGCCGTGACCGGACTCGGCCCGACGGTAGCGCTGGAACTTAGTTTCTGATCCGTCGAGACGAAACCGCGTACCGAATAGGAACTCTGATCGCTAATCTTGAAGACAACGCCTGACGCAGTCTGGCCGGCGCCAACGCGAATCGGGGTCGCTCTTGTTACATCTGTAGTGCCTGGATAGTATAACGCCACCGCATCTTCAGATCTGCGCACGTAATACAGGTAGTAGCTGCCCGGTCCAAGATTCTGAGAGCAAAACGAACCGTCGTCTTTAATTCCGCCATCGATGTTGGCGACCGGCGAGTAGCCCTGAGTAGAGAGGAATGCAATACTCCCGCGAACCCCTTTGGCCACACCGACGATGTCCCCGCAAATTCGGCCAGTGGCTGCGGCATAGAGCCTCTGCCGCTCTTGGGCATCGAGGTACCATTTTTCCTGTATCTTTATCGCGTTTGGCCGGGTCCACCAGGGTCGGGTTGGCTTCAAGTCCTCAGAGGTCGGAGGTTTATGCTGCAGATACCGTAGATTTGCCTGGACTCTGCGGTCGCCCATCCATCCGCCCGGGCTACACATACTCACTCGAAGCTGGTCCAGGCTTGAGCCGTACGTGTATACAAGATAGTCGAGTCCCGTTTGGTAAATAGCGCCACAGTCTCCGCCGCCTAGGCCGGTGTGAACCCGGACCTCGGATCCCAAGTCGCCTTTGTATGCCCGCTCGACACGAAAAGTGACAACCATTTCAGGTTCGAATTGCGTGTCCGCAGCTGAGAACGTGTGGATAGGGACTAACTCACCATCCTTTGCAGCTAGGAGATCCCACTTTAGGTCAAAGTGTAAGGGCGTACCTTCAAAAATGGCCCCGGAGCCCTGGGCGAACTCTTTGGCGTTTTCCCATGCGTTCCGTCCCCGAGCACTCGCGCCGCAACTGCATGCCAACGCCCCGCTAGCGCAGGTCGCGACGACACACAAAACGGCGCAAGCCCGGATGACAAAACAGAACCTCATATCTAGTAAGGACACCGTGCAACACGCGGCGGTTCCTGTCCAGAGACTGAAGAATGTGGAGGAAATTATTCCGAAACGCTGTGCTCTTCGTTTTGCGAACGCAGCACGCGATCGATCGAGTAAGGCGCGCGATGACGCGGTTCGTGGTAATGCCGCACCTGCATCTCGCCCAATAAACCGATCGCCAGCAGATTCAATCCGCCAAGCAGCAGTCCCAGCGCTACCATCATCAGCGGACCATGCTCTCCCATGACCGGAATGTGCCGGAGAAACTTCTCCACGCCCAGCCAGGCCACCAGCGCGGTTCCGCCCATCATGCTCACCACGCCAAAGGTGCCGAAGAAATGCAGCGGCCGGGAAAGATAGCGCAACAGGAAACGAATCGTAATGAGATCGAAGAAGACGCGGAAAGTACGCGAGATGCCGTAGTGCGAAGCACCGCGCTCGCGGTTCACATTGCGGATCGGCACTTCACAAATCGAAGCGCCATACCAGGACGCGAGGGCCGGAATAAACCGGTGCAGCTCGCCGTAAAGAGGGACTTGCTCGAGAATTTCGCGCCGATAGGCCTTGAAAGTGGTTCCAAAGTCATGAATATCCACCCCGCTCAACTTGGCCATCAGCCAGTTCGCTACCCGGGACGGAATTCGCCGCATCCAGAAATTATCGATGCGAACCTTGCGCCACCCGCTGACAATGTCGTACCCGGCCGCGATCTTCTCCAGGAAAACCGGAATGTCGGCAGGATCGTGCTGCAGATCGCCATCCATGGCGATGATGTACTCCCCGCGAGCCTGATCGAACCCAGCGGCCAATCCCGCGGTCTGCCCAAAATTGCGCCGCAGCTTGACCACCGTCACGCGGCTGTCCACAGCCGCGATCTCCCGCAGCATCGCAAACGTGTGGTCGCTCGAGCCGTCATCCACCAGCACAATTTCAAAGCTCTCGCCCGCCGTCTCCATCACCGCCTTCAGGCGGTCATAGAGGTCGGTAACGTTTTCCTGCTCGTTATGCAGGGGAACCACGATGGAGTACTTAGGCACGATCTTTTTATTATAGCCTGAAGCGTTTCGAGCGTACGTTAAATTTCGGACGCAAATGTGACCCGAGTGTGAACACCCTATCCGCCAACCGCCACGCGGTTAGCCCTGCTCCTTCATTTTTAATCTCGATTTGTTCTCTTCCATAAAAGCTTTAATGTCACCTGCGGCGCCCAGCAACCGGTTCCATTGTTCGTAATACAGCGTCACCGGAAAGCGTCCCAAGCCGTACACGCTCACTCCCCCTTTTTCTCCAACTTTAAAAATCAAATCTCCACTGCGTTTTTTCGTTTCGACTTCCTTTTCCAGCTGTGACAACCGTGCTTTTAGCTCTTCGTAGGTTGGCTCTGCCATGCGTTTCCTCGCCGTTGATATTTACGATTGCTGATTCTACAGGAACTTGACCCCTTCTGGTCGATGTCAGGCCAGAACTCTTTTAGCACGTTGAACATGCCGTCCAAGCCCCCTTGCCTCCCAGCTGCCCGGCATCGGAGTTCAGTTCCAGTCCCATCAAAGTGCCGCTCTCTAACTTTCTTTCGATTTTCAACGGTACGCCTTATGTCACGCCGCGTTCACTCACGACGGGGATCGGTTTCTGTTCCTAGAGGAGACCGTTTTTGAGACGGAAAGGGGGTCGTTCGTTGCGGCCGCCTTTTTTCGCGTTGAAACTTTGCGCAGAAAGACGGGTTCGTAAATCAATGTAAAGACGCGGGCAGTCTTCGGGGCGAATGGAGTCTGGCTGCTAGAATGAAGGGTATAAACCCTTTCCGTCGTGAGATTCTTTTTGGGAGAAATGCTTGTCCATCCAATTCGTCCTAAAGGTAATAGCTTGCGTTGCGCTCGCTTCTTCCCTAATGTCGGCTGGACAGCAGACCACCCCGCCGGTAAGTTCTGATTCCTCCACACAAACTCAGCCACAGGGATCGAATCAGACGGCTTCACCACCGCAGAGTCCGCCGCAATCTGCTGCTCCCGAGCAACCTTCTACTCAGCAATCTTCTTCCCAACAGCCCGCGGACAAGAACAAGAATGCACCTAACACCAGCGGAAAGGTCGCGGGTACCTCGAATGATCGCCTGTTCTATACCTTGCCGAATTTCCTTACGCTTCAGAGCAAGGGCCAGCTTCCTCCGATGAGCGTTAAGGACAAATATAAGGTTGTGGCCCTGGGAACGTTCGATTATGTGGAGTATCCCTGGTGGGGCGTGTTAGCCGCTCTGGCCCAGGCCGAGAATAGTGAGTCCGCCTTCCGGCAGGGGTGGGTAGGTTATGCCGAACGCTACGGGACCACGGCAGGCGACAGCATGGTTGAAAACTTCATGGTGGGCGCGGTTTTTCCCTCCGCCCTTCACCAGGACCCGCGCTACTATCAATCGGGACAGGGCGGATTTTTGCGGCGCACGGGCTATTCAGTCAGCCGAATTTTTGTGACCTTGAGCGACTCCGGCCACAAGCAATTTAATTATTCCGAGATTTTCGGCGCCGCCACCGCGGCGGCGATCTCGACCTACACGTACCATCCCACCAGCACGTACATCAGCACACCCACCAATCCGCACCTGTTCGTTGCCTCCGATAAGACCTTGCCCAACACGATCGATACCTGGGGAACCCAGTTGGCGCTGGATACGATAACCGTGGTCGTGAAGGAATTCTGGCCCGACGTTCACCGCAAGTTGTCCCACAAGAACAAAAAGAGTGCCGCTCCCCAGCCGGGTAGTTGAAACCCGTAGGGCAGGATCACGAACCACTGGTCGACGGTTCATAGGTTTACGGAATTCCCTCTGGGGTGTGCCCGTTGGCTCTCTGCAGGTGGCGCTCATGTCTTCTCTGCAAATAGTGGTGAATATCTGGCCAAAATTCTTTCAGCTCGTTTCCCAAGGCGTCGAGTCCCATCTGCGTTCCCCAGTCTGACAAACTCGACGAAAAACTAAGATTGGACGTGGGATAGTAAAAATTGGAAATAGCGATCGCTGTGGCGTTGCCGGCAAACTCAGGAAAGTTGAACATGCGAGACCCAGAGTCTGTTCGAGCAATGAAAATACGGTCGATGGCATATGCAAAGCGGCGAACAAACCCACCTCTGCCCAACTGAAAATAGCGAGGATCAATTTTTAGGATCGTGGGGAAAACGCCGCCCACCATGACATTGCCATCCACCTGATCGGCGAAGGCCGCTCCGTACCGTTTCGCGTATCCCTCCATTCCCTGCCCGAACGCCGGAGAGGAATTCTCTGCCTGCCGAATGCCAGCCACAATGCCCACGACTGTGAATTCGTACGGATCAAAGGATCCCTTCGCTGAGATGGCGAACTTCTCTTTCCAGGAGATTGGTTTCACTTGCGATTGACCAGCTACTGTCAGGTAGTTCGGCATCACGTAGAACATCCGGTCATCCTTGACCCTGTTTGTATCCTGCTGATGGCGGCTTGAATCTTCGGAATCACCCTGGACAGGCGGTTGGTCTTCGGGCTTATCTTGCCTCGAAGAACTGGCCGTGGGCGATTGCGCGGACTGGGCAGGGTCGGAACTTTGAGTCTGCAGGGCGTTTTGACCCGCGCAGAAAGCCACCGAGGATAAGATCGACACGATCACGCGCACTGAATAGCTCAGTTTCAAGTTGACGATGGCTCCAGGTCCAGCTGATTAAAATGTCGCCGAGGCGATGTTGGCAGTTCACCATTGGCAGTCCCTCCGCAAACAGACTCAGCAATCCTGCCGGTATGCCTGCCTTGGTAAATCCGGAGATTTAACAAATCATCCGCAAGATTCGGGGTCAGCTTCCTACTTCAGGATGATTTCCGCTCGACCGCGTCGCAAGCGAGGGAACTGCATTCCCCCACTCTACCAGCAGGATGCAGTTGCGGGCGAGCAGGCCGTCCAGGCCGAGCGCTTCCAGGGTGCGCAGCCTATCGGCGCAGTAAAAGTTGTTTGGCACGCGTTCTGACAACAGGGTTTGGGGCAGTCGTTACGCTCGACCGCATCTACGGATGGAGTGTCAGCGAACCGGCTGCCCCGCTGCGGGCTTGAAGATAATGCCCTGACTTTGTCTGCTATTCATGACCACTCGCAGAGGCGCATCAAACCGCAGACGACGCACGCAGCCGTCTTCTTCAACCGCTGACTGTTCCTGCAGCCACTCCCAGTCGATAGCGCCTTCCCCCGCATCCGGATTCACCGTGAAGTAACCAATCTGAAATGCGGTCAAGTTCTGGAAGAAGTGACTGCCCTGCGAGGGCGTAACACGAAAATCGCGAAACCCGGCCTCGACAATGACCCGCGCACCGGAAATTTCATCCCATTCCACCGGAATACCAAGCCACGGATCATTCGATCCCCAGCGGCCCACGCCAATGAGCAGATAAGGCCGGTTCTCAGTATTGAGGATCGTATTAAAAAGAGCGACCGCCTTGGCCACCTCGTGACTTCGACTGCGCTCGAATCGTTGCGAATCGACCACCACCACGTCGTACAGATTTTCAATTCGTCCGTTGCCCAACACCTTGTTGCTCTGACACAGAATCTGTTGCGGATGAATCTCCCCGACCGACAAATCCTGGTGATCCCGTGCCAGCGTGAGAGGCCGAACCTGCAAAAAGCCAAACTCCGCCAACTCGCCCGATTGCCGCGCCAGGCGAACCGCGAATTCAATTTCCACCGGAATGCCGAGCGCCTGCTCCCCCGCCTTCACCAGCGTTTCCAGAATCGAGGGCAGCGGAAACAGATTGTGCTTCAGCATGGGCGCAAAGCTCACGATGCGCACGCCCGGGCGGCTCATTCCGTCGTAAACCGCTTCATTGTCGTGCGAGTAAGTCGAAGCAATCGGGGACAGCGTTCCGTCGGCCTCGGCTGCACTCAAATCAAACCGCAATTCATGCAAATGCCCGGCCCGCCCTTCCGGGATGCTGTTCAACGACAGCGCCCAGAACTCGGTTTGCGTGTTTGCCAATATGTCTTCCACGGACGAGAACTGCAGCAGGCTCTGCGGATAGCGCGGACAGAACGTCATGCACTTGCCCCCATCAACCACCGCTCGGCCGAGACCGAGAGCAACTGCGGCGATTCCGTCGCTGAACGTCATCGGTGGAACCGGATAGAAATTATGCGATCGCACGACGCCGGAAAAATCCGGATAAAAACGCTCTTCGTGAGCGCTCCCCACAAGTTTTTGAACAATCACCGCCATCTTCTCTTCTTCCAACCGGTAAGGTGTAGCGCGAACGTACGCTTTGGCGTGTCGGCTGAATGTCGACGCATAAACACGTTTGATCGCATCCACCAACTCCGCCAGTCGCGCGGCCAAGTCGGCCGACTGATTGCCCAGCATGAAGGTTTCGTACACCCCAGTGAAAGGTTGGTATTGGGAATCTTCAAGCAGGCTCGAGGAACGCACCGCCAGCGGATATTTCACCTCGGCCAGAAACGCCTTCAGATCTTCCTGCAACTTCTCCGGCAGCGGCGCGGCAAGAAATCTCTGCAGAATCTCTCCGTCGTCCTCGCATTGCAACGCGAAATCGAGCAGGTTGTTCTCCGCCATGAATTGATCGAACCCATCCGTCGCCAACACCAGAGCCGGCGGCACGGCAATGCGGATACCCGGGAAGCGCCGCGTGACGCGGTTCTTGCGCAGAAGATGCCGGATGAATGCCAGACCGCGCGCCTTGCCTCCCAGCGATCCCGAGCCGATCCGGAGGAAACTCGACTCCGATGGCTTGAACGTCTCCGCGTTGAAATCCCCGATGAGCAGCTCGCTTTGCTCGTGGCGATACTCGTTGATCGATTCAATCAGATCGCGCCGCAAATCCTCCGGGCCGGCAAAATCCGAAACCTTCCGCGGGCGCAGTTTGGCAGCCAGAGCAAACTCCGTTCTCGCCATCAGCCAGTGAGAAAAGTGGTTGCGCTGGGCGTGATAGGTAACGCTCTCGGCGGGAACTGTCTGCAACTGCTCCTCGAGTTCGCTCATGTCCTTCGCGCGAGCGACTTCCGTCAGGTCCGGCAGACGAAATACGAAATCGCCGAAACCGAATTGCTCAGTAAGGATGCGCCGCAGATCTTTTAACAACGTCGGTGAGCGCTTGCGCAGAAACGAGTACCCCTCGGCCAGTGCCCGCGGACGAAACTCCGTCCGGCTGGTTTGCAAAACCACCGGCACATCCGGCACCAGCACCTTCATGCGCCGCGCCAGCTCAAAACCCGCTTCGGGACTAAGTTTTCCATCCCACGGGAATTCCACATCCGATACGAGCCCGATCAGATAATCGCGATACTTTCTCACCAGATGCGCCGCATCCTCGAAACTCGAACTCAATAAAATTTTCGGGCGCGCCTGCATCCGTACCAGCTTGTGCGCGACGTTGATGCCTTCCTGAATCACCCGCCGCGACTGCTTGATCATCTCCGTGTAAATCACCGGCAAAAAAGACGAGTAGTAACGGATGTTATCTTCCACCACCAGCAGCACCGGCACTCCCATGGCGCGCGTGTCATGCAGAACATTGCGCTTGTCTTCGATGTACTTGACGATGGCGATGAGAATGCGCGCATTTCCCTGCCAGAGAAAAATCCGCTCGATGTCGGTGACCGGATTGCGGCTGATGAAATTCTTGATCGCGCGATAGTCATACGCCAGCACAACCACCGGAATATCCAACTCGGCCCGTTTCACCTCCCTCGCCAACTCGGCCGCGGTCATATCGGCAACCGTCAGGTTCGTCACAATCAGGTTGAAACGCGGCTGCAAACGCGCCAGCTCCAGCGCCTCGGCGCAGCTTGAAACATGCGTGATGCCGGGAATCTGCCGCAGATTGAGTTCCAGAGATTCGTCGATCAGAAGCTCGTTCAGCCGTCCGTCCTCGCGCAGAATGAACGAGTCGTAAAGGCTGGAGACAAGCAAAATATTCTGCACCTTGAAGGGCATCAGGTTATCGAAGCCTTCAAGGCGCGCTTCGGCATCAAGGATGGGTTCGGCAGGGGTGGCGGGAGTCGTGGTCATACGCTCGGAGGACGCGATTCTCTCTCGCCTCAATTATGCGCCCGCAAGCAATTTCCTGGGACGGATTTCGTCCCCGCCTCCGTAAGGACATCCCGAAAGATTGAAAGAAAAGCCTATTTTTTACGCTGCTGCGGCTTACTTCCCGCATTCTGCAGACCAAATATCTTCAACTGCTTGTTGGTCGCAACGTAAACCTTCCCGTTCGCCACCACCGGCAGTTGATTCGAGTCCCCGTTAAAGTTCGGCCATGCGCCAGCGTTGGCATGAAACAGCACCTTCATGGTCTTTCCCGCATCGGGGTTGAAGGCAACCAAGGTAACGCTATTGCTCGTCTGGCTCACGGGACGCGTCAGAGCCCAAACGATCGTGTTCGAGTTGCCGTTCGAAGATACGCTCGTGAAAAAAACCGCTATTCTGACCACTCTTTAACGACGACGATTGCGCCACCTGCGTGAGCGTAGGGTTCGGCGACGTCTGCAGCTTCCACACCAACACCTGACTGCCGCCGCTGCTCACCACCCGCGCCGCCCCATCCTGATCCACAAAATACGACTCCCCGCACCAGCAACCGCCAACGTTATAACTGCCGAGCACATTGTTCCCGGAGGTCGAATATCCGCCCAGATTGTCTTCATTCATGAAATACATCACGCCATACTTCCCTGCCGCCACCGCCAAATGCGGAGTCGATCCCGTCTGATCCGGCAGGACAAGCACGCCGCCTGATCCGAAATCCGTATCGCCCTGGTCGAGGCTCGACTGGTTCGAAGGAGTGAATAGATCGAGAACATCAGTGAGACTCGGCGCAACTTTCACCACGCTCTCCTGAATGTTCGTCACGCCATCGTACGTGTCTCCGTCATAATCCGAATTTCCAGTCACGAACAAAATATTGCCCGAGTCGTCGGCTGCCGGACCATAGCCCGACATCCAGATCGACGATAGAAAGAAAGTATCTGGATCGCTGGCCTGCGTGTCGTTCAACTGGTTGGCCGGCAGCGGGGCAAGGGTCGATGCATTCCACCCCAGCAAGCCAGCCGCGCGAAACATTCGCCGAGAAATCACAGAAGCTGCCAAAACCCGCATAAATATTGCCATTGGCGAGCAGCAGGCCAGGACGCTGCCGCTGATACTTTCGCATTGAAAGTAAACGTGCTTCCGTTGCTGAGCGTATGGGATGCGCTCACCACGGTCGGCGTGAGTTTATCCGTAAGATTGCCGAGATCGAGCGCATGAAGCGTATACGCGGGCCCGCCTTTCCCGGTCGTGTAAGCGATCACATAAAGCGTATTCGCCGCGACATCAATCACCGGCGTGGAATCGACTCCGACATGCGGCCCATTGTTGTTGCATCCGAGCGGCGCAAACACTGGCTTGCCAAGATTCGTCGTGAGCAACACCGTGCCCGCATTCGCATCGATCGCGTAAACCGTATTATTGCCGCTCGCGATGTACACCACATCGTGCGTTCCCTGGCTCCCTCCGGCTGTAACGTTTACTCCCGGGACCACTAGCGGAACCGCATCAATCTGATCGTCGATCGCAACCGTAGCCAGCAGGCCGAACGAAGAAGTCGCCACATTAGTAGGAGTCAGCGTCGTCTCCGTGGAGTTCCACCCCGTACGATAGTTGTCGTTGTGGTATGTGGTGACGGAAGTCTGGGCGGCAGCAGGAAGAGTGCTGGCCAGAAACAAGGCGCAAGCAAGGCGGACAATCGCCCGGCGCGCACACGAGTGCTTAAAAAGACGAAGTGGCATCATCTATCCCCCAAGAAGTGGCGACTCATTGTGGGAAAATTTGCATGGGCCGTCAACTGGAAGGAACTCCCAGAGACAAAAGACTCTAGGCCCACACTCGCTTTACACCACGATGATGTTCCGTAGCGCCTTACCCCGTGTACCTCTATGTTCTCTGTGTTTCATCTTTGCAAAACTTTCGCCCCCCCGGAATTTTGCAGGCCCGTTGTAGCCTTGCGGTAATAACAACCTCGGTTACTATCTCCCGCAAGCAACACTGCAACTTCTTGCTCCGTTCGGGTTCATAATGGGTGAGGGTTCCCCGCTCAACTGGAGTCTTCATGCTTCCTGGCCGCGCAACCATGCTGGCAGTTCTTTTTTTGTCCCTCTGCCTGCCGTGTATTGCTCCGCCAGTGTTAGCGCGAAAAAAGGACCCGCACCCCGCCACTGCCAACGAACCGCGCCGCGCCATCCACGCCCTCAATCGCCTGACTTTCGGCCCGCGTCCCGGAGATGTCCAGCACGTAATGACCATCGGCGTCGATCAATGGATCGACCTGCAACTCCATCCGGAAAGGATTAACGACGACGCGCTCGCCTCGCGTCTGGAGCCCCTGCGCACCACCCGCCTGAGCACCAAAGAACTCGCCCAGAATTTCCCCGACGGCCAGGAAATCAAGCAGGTGATGGACGGCAAGAAGCCAATGCCCTCGGACGCGGCCTTGCGCATGATTTACCAAGTCCAGATCGGGCGGCAGGAACAGCGGAAAGAGCGCCAGCAGGAAAAGGCGGAGGCCGCTTCCTCGGCGGAGCAGAAATCTGGCGGCAACGATGGAATGACTCAGCCCATCGCCATGGGCGAAGAAAAAACTTCCGCCGATACGACAACTCCTGCGATGAACTCAGCCGCTCAAGAAAATGCTGAGCCGCCGGCAAAACTGACTCCCGAGCAGCAGGAACAAGCCCGCCTGCGCGAAGATCATCTCTACGCCGACCTCGAAGTTCAGCAACTTCCCGGCCTTCCTCCCGACGAGCGTTTCAAGAAAATTCTCAGCATGTCGCCAGCAGCGCAGTTCGCCTTGGCCGATGACTTCCGCCGCGGCAAAGGAAAGGACTTTCTGGAAGGACTAGCGCCTAAACAAAAAGAGATTCTGCAGGCGCTGAATAATCCCGGCGGCGTAGTTGTCAGCGAACTGCAGCAAGCCAAACTCCTGCGCGCCATCTACAGCGAGCGCCAACTCCAGGAAGTGATGACCGATTTCTGGTTCAATCACTTCAATGTTTTCGCGGAAAAGGGAATCGACCGGCTGTTCATCACGAGTTACGAGCGCGACGTAATCCGCCCGCACGCTCTCGGCAAATTCGAAGACCTGCTGGTTGCAACCGCGAAAAGCCCAGCGATGCTTTTTTATCTCGATAACTGGCTAAGCATCGGACCCGATTCGCCGCAAGCCCTCGGTCTTCCCGCACATCCTTACGGTCCGTACGGCGATGCACATATCCCATGCGGCCGCGCCCCAATCAAGCCAAGCGTCCCAGCGGCCTAAACGAAAATTACGGCCGTGAGTTGATGGAACTGCATACCCTCAGCGTGAATGGCGGCTACTCGCAGCGCGACGTCACCGAAGTAGCGAAAGTCTTCACCGGATGGACGATCGACAAGCCTTACCAGGGCGGCGATTTCAAATACGATCCCCGCATGCACGAGCCCGGACCAAAATTCGTCCTCGGCCGCAAAATCAAACCAAAAGGCGAAGGCGAGGGATTGGAAGTCCTGCATCGCCTCGCCACTAGCTCGCAAACCGCCCATTTCATCTCGCTGAAACTCGCCCAGCGCTTCGTCTCCGACGATCCGCCGCCCGCCCTCGTCGATCGCATGGCGAAAATCTTTCTTAAGAAAAAAGGTGACATCCGCGAAGTACTGAGCACACTATTCCGCTCGCCCGAATTCTGGGACGATTCCACATACCGCGACAAAGTAAAAACCCCGTTTGAATTCGTGGCCTCAGCAATCCGCGCCACCGGAGCAGAAGTTGACGACGCAACCGCTCTCACCCGCCAGCTCAACAACATGGGCATGCCGCTCTACGGCGCGCAGCCGCCCACCGGATATTCCATGAAGGCCGAAACCTGGGTGAGCTCGTCTGCCCTGCTTAATCGCATGAATTTCGCTTTAGCTCTCACCAACGGCAAAATCAAAGGCGTAAAGGTAGATGTGCAACAGTTGGCCGGAGGTAATTTGTCCACGCCTGCCGCAGATTCTAATTTTGTATTATCGGCGCTTGAGACCAACCTGCTCGCCGGCGATATATCGAAACAGACGCACGATTCCATCACCGCGGAGATGGACTCGAAAACAACGAATGTTCCCGCGCAGAAACAAGAGAACAAAACCGCTCAGCGCAAGCCTGCCGAGCAGTCGCGTTCTTCGGATGCAAGCATGATTGCAGGCCTGCTGCTTGGCTCGCCGGAGTTTCAAAGGAGATAGCGTGAGAAACGAGTTCTAGTACCGGTACCGCCTATCGAGTACTGGAAACTGAGACAACTGGCAACTAGCAACTGACCACTGGCAACTGGGGTACAAATGTCCATCACACGTCGCGTATTTCTTCGCAATAGCGCGCTAGCCGTAGTTGGCACGGCAGCGGTGCCCAGCTTTCTAACCCGCGCCGCACGGGGCGCGGTGCAACCCGGCACGCGCACCAAACGCCTGGTAGTAATTTTCCAGCGCGGCGCAGCCGATGGCCTCAACATCGTCGTGCCCCACGGCGAGCCGCAATACTACGCGATGCGACCCAGCATCAACATCCCGCGCAAATCGGTCCTTGATCTTGACGGCTTCTTCGGCCTGCATCCATCCCTGGCGCCATTCCAGCCGCTGTGGAATCAGCACCACCTGGCCATCGTTCACGCCGCCGGCTCGCCCGATCCCTCCCGCTCCCACTTTGACGCGCAGGACTTCATGGAAGCCGGAACTCCCGGCGTGAAATCCACCGAAGATGGCTGGCTCAACCGCACGCTCCGCGACTTGCCGGCCCAGCAAAAATCTCCTTTCGAAGCCATCGCCATGGGCCCCTCGATCCCGCGCATTCTGAGCGGACCTGAGCCTGCCATCGCCATGAACAATGTCAACGATTTCTCCGTAGGTGGACGCAATCCGAAGCTCTCGCCGGTCGCCAGCGCCTTCGAAGCCATGTACGACCACTCCACCGACGCCGTGCTGCACGGCACCGGCGAAGAAACCTTCGACGCCGTGAAAATGCTAAAGTCAGCGAATCCGTCGCAGTACAAACCCGCATCCGGCGCCGACTACCCCAAAGGTCGCTTCGGCGACAGCCTGCGCCAACTGGCCCAACTCATCAAAGCAAATCTAGGTGTGCAGGTAGCCTTCGCCGATATCGGCGGCTGGGACCATCATGTCAACGAAGGCTCAACCGAAGGCCAAATCGCCAACGTCCTTCGCGACTTCTCGCAATCGCTGGCCGCCTTCTGGAGCGACCTCGGCGATCTAGGCGAAGACACAGTTGTCGTCACCATGTCCGAGTTCGGCCGCACCGCCCGCGAAAACGGCAATCGCGGCACTGACCACGGCCACGCCAACGTAATGTTCGTGCTGGGGGGGCCGGTGAAAGGCGGCAAAGTCTACGGCCGCTGGCCGGGATTAGATCAGTCTCAACTTTACGAAGGCCGCGATCTTGCCCTGACCACAGATTTCCGTCAAGTGCTCGGCGAAGCTGTCGCGCGTCACCTGGGCAACAAAAATCTGACCGAAGTGTTTCCGGGATTCGAGAATCAGCCTTCAAAATTCCTCAGGCTTCTCGGATAGCGTCGCCGCAGCGTCGCGACCAACGCGTGGTCAGCCGTTGCCGAAGCCATCTCCAACGGAGAAAATCCTCTCCACCATGCAAGCCAGAGTGTGATGAACAGAAGAATGACGGTGATCAACACATTCGGCCACGCATTCAAGCCCCACTGTCCCCGCCACGTGATTTGCAGAGAAGAAGAAAACGGTGCGAGATACGGAATCGGCCACTGATAGCCGTCAGGCCCGCGCGAGCCTAACACATCCTCAAACAGATGAACATGGAAACTTAGAAAGGCCAGCGCCGCAGTCTTCCACTTCCGCGCCGCGACCACGAATGCAAGGGCCGTTACCACCACCGCGAAAGCCAGATTATGAAGCGAGTGGTGATACTGGGAAAACCACAACAGCGGGTGCGCAGAGTTTCGAGTCAGCAATTCAGGAATAATTCCCAAGCCATCGATATCCGGCGCCACGCAGGCCAGCGTTACGATTGCGCGATCTCTCCGCTCGAGCCGAAAGCAGTTCGCGAAAACCCATCCGGTGAAAAAATGAGTGACCGGACTCATCTCTGAAACCCGCTAAAGTTCCACCATCACATCCCCATTCTCAATCTTCATCGGGTAAATCTGGACCTTGAGATTCGAATCCAGCTCAGTAGCCCCCGTCTTCGCATCCCAAGCCCAGGCATGCCAAGGGCACACAAGTTTCCCGCCCTCAATCATCCCCTGCCCCAGCGGCCCCCCGCGGTGCGGGCAAACATTGTCCATCGCGCTGTGAGTTCCATTGACGTTAGCAATGCAAATAGCACGATCGCCCAGGAAAAATTCCTTGGCCTCATCGACGGCAGGAAGATCGGCTTCAGAACCAAGTTTGGTGAAGGCCATGAGCGCAATAATACAAGGGAGAAAACATCTCGGGAAGGGCACGACTTCAGTCGTGCCGATAAAGCCGCCGTCGGATTGCGGCTTCAGCCGCTGAGGTTAGCCCTTGGGTCGCCCCGCAAGTTTTGTCGAGCTTCGCTCGACCGGACAGCCGAGGGCGGCTGTCCCCACATAGTCCGCTTCGCTGACGGCTGACAACTGACAGCTGAGAACTATTTCGGCTGCAGCGTCTGCGCGATCATCACCTGCCTCTTGAACGCTTCCATCATATTCGCATCCAGCCGCACTTCTGTAGGCTTCTTTGCTATCGTCATGGTGTCGATCTTGTCTTGCAGCTTGAGCAGCGCGTAGAAAAGGTTCTCCGGCCGCGGCGGACAGCCCGTTACGTAAACATCCACCGGCACGATCTTATCCACTCCTTGCAGCACCGCATAAGTGTTAAACGGCCCTCCCACCGACGAGCACGCGCCCATCGAAATCACCCACTTCGGGTCCGGCATCTGATCGTAAATCCGCTTCACCACCGGCGCCATCTTCAAGGTCACCGTCCCGGCAACGATCATCAAATCGCTCTGCCGCGGGCTGGGACGAAATACCTCCGAACCGAATCGCGCAATATCGAAGCGCGAAGTCGACGACGCTATCATCTCAATCGCGCAGCAAGCCAAGCCAAACGTCATCGGCCACACGGCCGATTTGCGCGCCCAGTTGAACACGTAATCCACCGTGCTGATGAGAAAATTCTTTTCGAACTTATTTTGCAGCCAACTCATTCGGATGACCTCAACCGCTGATTATAGCGCCTCGCGCAATCGCCGGAACGTGGCTTGACGCGCCAGAAGGCGAATCACGGCAACTCAATCCAAACGATGCACGCAATATTGCGTGTCCGCAACCGGCTCCCATTGCCCTCGCATATTAACTGCGGAAGCACATCGTGTCACAACCGCCTTCGCATGAGCGCTGGCGAAGCGGTCGAACACCTCGTGCTGCACGGCAGTCGGCGCGTCCCAAAATTCGTGCTGCTCGGGTCCGTCCATAATCTCGGCAACGATGCGCAGCTTGGCCAGATGCGCCCAATACGCGGTGGTGCCGTTCATAATGATGCCCACCTTGTCTCCCGGCTTTAGCCCCATCTGCGAAAGATGCTCGGCTGCCGCAAGGTCCCCAAGCGTCGAATTCGGCCCGTTCCCTGGAATCGCAAAATGGTGCGTGGCCAGCCGCACATTGTAGTCGGCGGAGGCAAGCATCATGGTGCAGAACACAGCCATCGCCACATAGCCCGCGGCCTTCTGGTTTTCCGGCCGCAACCGCACCACTGCGAGCAGAACCAGAAACAGCACAAGAACAAACCCGCCAAGATAGCGGTCATTCTCCACCATCGGAAGATAAAGCCCCATACCAACAAAGCAAACCGCGATCAAAGGCCACAGTTCGCGCAATCCTGCAAGCCACATGCTTCCCGCAAGCAACGCAAGAATGATCACAGCAGCAACCATGTCCGGGCGCGAGCGCGTCAGCAACCGAATCTCGCTGGCGACGGTTCCGGCCAGCACCTCCAACTGCGGCTTCAACTTAAAATGCCATTGCATTCCCTCATTCCAATACGAAGGATCCATCCACGGCGGATACGTTCCATCGATCGGACCATCGAACTCGAACAGCGGCGGATGCTTCATCAACCTCCGCGTTGGATGAACCGGAATGCCGCTGCCCGGTTCATCCCCCTGCCAATTCCTCCAAAACGTTCTCGGAGATACATACCAGGCGTAATTCAATCTTCCCGTGTCGCTGAACGTAAGCCGTCCTTTTTGTTTCGAGAGCAGGAAAATCATAGGCCCAGCAATCACAAGAAACATCACGAGAGCTACTAATATCCGCCGTCCCCATCCCGGGGTCTTCCGCTGCCACCAATAGGCTGCCGCCAAAGTCACAAGTCCCAGCGGAAACAGGATCGCCTTAGTCCAATATCCCAAGCCGAGCACAAGGCCAAAGATGACAAACTCTCCAACCCGAGGATCTCGCCGCACTCGAAGCAATATCCCTCCCGTCAAACACACGCACGCCACAACAGCCAGATCCGGCGTCACATACCAGAGAGGATCAACTTCCAATGCAATCCACAGAAAAAGCGAGTAGCCCAAAAGCGTCAGCGCCCAAGCGGGCAGAGATCTCCAGCCGCGCCCAAATCGATCCGATGGCCCGTCGCAAAACGCAATCAGTTCGTGCAGGAAAAACCGGAAAGCCAACAACGTAAGGACAAAAATCGCGAAATTGAAAATCTGCGCAACCGGAAATTCATATCGCGCCGAGGGATTCGTGATCCCCATAAACGTTCCCAACGTCCACGAATAAAGCGGACTCCACCATGCATTGATAGCATTCGCCCAATCGCGGTGAAAAAAAGCGCGCCCCACATCCAGATAAGAAATGCCGTCCGGGTCCATCGCATAGCGAGCTTCCCAGGCGTTGAACGCTCCCAGGCCTAGAGTCAGCAGCATAAGAGCGGGCTCCAGCCAACTCGCAGAGGACGAGGCACCGCGACGCAGTGGCGAGATTTCTGTGCCGGAAGTCTCTGCGAGAACGATGTTCATGAATTTTTGCGTGGGAGTTTCGCCAATTATAGAGTGCCCCACAGTTGCCCGCCAGCCTCCGCTCAGCTACAACTGAAATGACGCTCTCCATGCATCCCGCAACAACACATAACACTCAAAGCACCGCGAATTGGAAACGTACTTGGATGCGTCTTCGTGCGTCGCAATTCTGGATGGTCGCCATCGCGCTCTTCCTCCGCGTCGGCTGGATCATCGTCGGCCACACTTACAAATTCAAGCCCAACGAAAGCAACTTCGGCTTCGGCTGGGAGATGGGCCGCATCGGCGCGGCCATCGCCAGCGGCCGGGGTTTCAGCGATCCCTTCAACGGGGCCACAGGACCTACCGCATGGGAACCGCCGCTCTATCCTTATTTAGCCGCAGCCGTCTTCCACATCTTCGGCATTTATTCGCGATCCTCCGCCTTCATTTTGCTCACCATCAACAGCGTTTTCTCCGCGCTCACCTGCATTCCGATTTTTCTAATCGCGCGCAGAATCTTTTCCGGGAAAGTAGCTGTAGGTGCCGCCTGGACTTGGGCTCTGCTCCCCTATGTCATGTATTGGTGCACCCGCTGGGTGTGGGAAACAAGCCTGTCAGCCCTGCTCGTCGCTGTCATTCTCTGGCTGGCTCTCACCCTGGAAGACCGCGACGGCATAAAGCCCTGGATCGAGTTCGGCCTACTATGGGGCATAGCTGCGCTGAACAGCACCGTGCTGATCGCCTTCCTGCCAGCGTCCGGGCTCTGGGCCTGGTACCGCCGAGCCAGGCAGAGCAAACCATCCTTCCAAGGTGTGACAGTTGCGTCCCTTATCTTCATCGCCTGCGTCGCGCCGTGGACCATCCGCAACTACCGCACCTTCGGCAAGTTCATTTTCATTCGCGACAATCTCGGCGCAGAACTCCGTCTCGGCAACGGCCCCGGCGCGGACGGCACCTGGCAGCAATATCTCCATCCCACACAAGATACATTCGCCATGCGCCAGTACATCGAAATGGGCGAAATCGGCTATATCGAGCACCGCAAACGCCAGGCCGTCGATTACATCGAAGCCGATTATCCCCGCTTCGCCGTGCTCTGCCTCAAGCGCTTCATTTACTTCTGGGCCGGCCCCCCACGCTCCTCCAAGATCTGGTGGTTGGCGGAAACAAAGAACTCATTGTTCCTCGCTTCCTCAATACTCATGTTCTGGGGACTCGCACGCGCCCTCCGGCAACGCAGACCCGGAGCCTGGCTGCTCTTCTGGCTGATTCTTTTATATCCAGCGATTTACTACGTAGTTTACCCCGGCCAGCGCTATCGCCATCCCGTCGAGCCGGAAATGACCATCCTAGGCGTATACCTTCTAACCGAGGCGCAATGGAGGAAGCCCGTGCCGGACCGCAAATCGCAGTGAACCAATCCATTCGCAGCTTCGTATTAAAGACTTGGGACGAGAGTGTCTTCGCGCTCTCACCATTTCCGTACCACTACGTCTAATCTTCTGACCTAACGGAGGTCCTATGAACCGCCGGCAAGAACTCCAGGCCCGCTCTGCATTCGTCCTTACTTTTTGCGCGATGCTGTTAGCCACCCAGGCTGCGAGCGCGTCCGACCATCATGGCGATCTCACCGAGGAATTCCATCAGACCTACGCCCTCGCGCCCGATGGACGCATCGAACTCGATAACATCAACGGCCCCGTACACATCACCACCTGGGATCAGAATCAGGTAAAAGTGGACGCGGTCAAATACGCCTACACAAAAGAACGCCTCGAAGAGGCGCGCATCGAAGTCGATTCCAGCAAAGAATATCTCTCCATCCGCACCCAGTATCCGGGTCACGACCACACCTTCAACTGGGGCTCCCACAATAATCCCGCCGAGGTCGAATACACGCTGACTGTCCCGCGCACGGCGCGGCTCGATGAGATCAAACTGATCAACGGCGCTCTGGACGTGAACGGCGTGAGCGGCGAGGTTCACGCCTCCTGCATCAACGGCCGGCTCGAAGCCCGCAATCTCTCCGGCCGCGCCGAGCTCTCCACCATCAACGGCCATCTAGACGCCAAATTCGACCAGCTTACAGGCTCCAGCGTGGAACTGACATCGGTCAACGGCTCGGTAGAGTTGACCATCCCCTCCGACTCCAAAGCCGAAATCGAAGCCAGCACCGTTTCCGGAGGAATCGACAACGACTTCGGCTTGCACGTAAACCATCACAGTTTCGTAGGCCATGACCTGCGTGGGGAGCTAGGCACTGGCGGACCACACATCAAACTCAGCAACGTAAACGGCCGCATCGAAATTCACCACGCGGAGGATGGCCGCTCCCTAAGCCCGGTGAAAGATTTGGGTTCTCGCGATAGAGACGAAGACGACGACAGCGAAATCTAATCTTTCGCCCTTCAGATTTGAAGGGGCGCGGCTTCAGCCGCCGCAAGTGGAAGAGCGGCGCTTCAGCGCCGCGTAAAGATTCCGAGTCCTAACCGGGCTTTAGCCCGGCACGCTCAATAAATCGCATATCCCGGCGCTGGCGTCCTCAAATCCGGCTTCGAAGCCATAATCAACAACGCCCCTTCCCGCTTGAACGCTTTCAAATCCTCCAGACTGTTGAAACGATTTCGTCTTGTAATCCTCCGGAGTAGGCGTGTCATCCGGCACGCGTGCCGCCTCAACATTCTCAAACGCATGCTTCCTCAGCAACTCCACATACTCCGCCGCCGAGCGTACATGTACCGGCACCTTCAATTTATCCACCCACTGCAGCGAGTACTGATTGTCCTCGTATAGATTGATCAGGATGAACAACCTTCCCCGTGGCGCCATCACGCGAAATAACTCCATCAAAGCGCGATCCTGATCCGGATAGTAATAAAAAGATTCCACCGACAAAACTTTGTCGAAAAAATTTTCTTCCCAGGGAATCTGCTGCGCCGATCCCCAAACGTAAAGCACATTCTCAAAATCCTTCGAAGCCGCCCGCGCCTCACGAATCATCTCGTCAGAAACATCCAGCCCCACGACCTGCCCGAAACCATCCGGCCCTTCGCCCACCAGCCGCGCCAGCAGCCGCGTAGCCCATCCCGACCCGCATCCGAGATCGAGCACCCGCTCGCCAGCGCGAAGCTCCATCCGCCGAATCGTCTTCGCCGTAATGTCCAGATGGTGCTGCTCCATCTTCGGACCTTCGCCGGCTGTGGCCCACCGGTTGAATTCCTGCTGCAGAATTTCGTCGGGAGTAAGAGATTTTTCGGGCATGGAAATGATTTTATCGCGCCGCTCTCGCCCTCCGTTTAAGTTTTGAACTGTCCGGAGCACTGGGGAAGGTCCCGGGCCCGCGCGTGACCCATTGACTCCCTAATATCTCCGACCTAAGATTTAGTGCGTGGGGGAAGGAGACTTCCCCGTATGAACCAGGCACTCAGCCGCGGTTCTTTGATCGGCTGCGAACTGGCCCACTACCGAGTCGTCCAGAAACTCGGCGAAGGGGGTATGGGGGAGGTTTTTCTTGCCCACGATGAACACCTCGGTCACGATGTTGCTCTAAAAGTTCTTCCTCTCGAAACCGACGCGCGCAGCCGTCATCTCTTCCACAAAGAGGCCCACGCCCTCTCCAAGCTGAATCATCCCAACATCGTCACCGTCCTCGATTTCGACACCCAGAATGGTCTGGACTTTCTGGTAATGGAATATGTCGCCGGAGATTCTCTTGAGGAGAAGGCCCGCCAGGGAACCTTGCCCGAAAAAGAAGTCATCCACATTGCCGTGCAACTGGCCGAAGGCCTCACAGCCGCTCACGGCCACGGCGTCATTCATCGCGACTTGAAACCTGGTAATCTCCGCCTCACAAAAGATGGCCGGCTCAAGATTCTTGACTTCGGTCTCGCACGCTCCACACTTGGCTTCAGCCAACTGGCTACGACGGTGAGCTTTGACGGGCCCCCCGATTGCTCAGGAACGCTGCCTTACATGGCGACGGAGCAACTGCTCGGTCAATCCGTCGATGAGCGCACTGACATCTACGCCGCCGGCGCGGTTCTTTATGAGCTTTGCGCAGGCCACCCGCCTTTTGAACAGAAGCTATTCCCCACGCTGGTCAACGACATCCTTCACAAAGCGCCCGTTCCACTCGAACACCTTCGGCCGGGAATCTCACCCCAGCTCCAAGCCATCATTTTGACGTGTCTTGAGAAAGATCCCGAGAAGCGCTACCAATCCGCAAAAGAGTTGGCTCGCGAATTAAGAAAGCTCGACCTCAACCCTTCGCTGCCCGGCATGCCCGCGAAAAAAACACGCGCGGCGTGGCACGCGACATTTCTTGCTGCCGCGTGCCTGGTCGTTTTGTTGCTGATGGGTTTTGACATCTACGCCCGCCACTGGCTCAGCGCACACAAACCACCGCGAGTCGAATCTCTAGCCGTGCTGCCTTTCGCGAATCTATCCGGCGATGCCCAACAGGAATATCTGGCCGATGGCATGACCGATTCCCTGATTACCGATCTCGGCCAAATGCATAGCTTGCAGCGCATCATCTCTCGCACATCTGTCATGCGCTACAAAACCGAGCAAGTTCCACTCAGTAAGATCGCGCAACAATTGAATGTCGATGCCGTGATCGAAGGCTCAGTGATGCGCTCGGAGAACACGGTGCGGGTCACCGCACGCCTGGTGAGTACCAGCGACGACCGCCAACTCTGGTCACGCAGTTATGAGGGCGAGTTCCGCGACCTGCTTACGCTGCAGCAGCAACTAGCCCTGGCGATTGCGCAGGCAATCCGGGCCAATGTAAAAGACCATGCCCAATCCCCATCTCGCCCCGTGGAACCGGCAGCCCAGGAAGCGTATTTGAAAGGCAAGTATCTTCAGTTTGGAAACGCCGAGCAACGCGCCCGCTCGCGCCAGTATTTCGAGCAGGCAGTCAAGATTGATCCTGAATACGCCCCGGCCTACGCCGGATTGGCAGACTCTTATTGGAATGACATCGCTCTGCCCACGCGCCAGACAATGCCCAAAGCGCGCGATTACGCCCTGCAGGCCATCGCTCTGGATGAAAGTCTTGCTGCAGCCCACACCGCGCTCGCCACCGTTCGTTTCTACGGCGACTGGGACTGGGAAGCCGCCGATCGCGAATATCTGCGCGCTCTCCAACTCAACCCGAACGATGCCGAGAGCCACCGCATGTACTCCGTTTTCCTGGCCGCCATGGGACGCGCCGATCAGGCCCTCGCACAAGTCCTAGCCGCTCAAGAACTCGACCCGCTGAACACCCACAACAACACCACTGCCGGATGGGATCTCTATTGCGCTCGCCGTTACGATCAATCTTTCCAGCAGTGCCGCATCGCTGCCGAACTTGCCCCCAACGATGAAAGCTCTCACTCGTGTTTGAGCTACGCCGATCTGGGTAGGAAACAATTCCCGCTAGCCGTCGAGGAGGCAAGGAAGGCCTGGGCCCTCTCGCAAAAAGAAACTGTTTGGGCAGCACTTCTGGGACGCACGTGCGCGATGGCAGGAAATCAAACCGAAGCCGAGACCATCCTTACCCAGTTGCTAAGGCAATCGCGGGAAACCTACGTTCCTCCTTATTTCATCGCAACGCTGTATGAAGCTCTGGATAACAAAGAAAAGGCCTTGAGGTGGCTCGACCGGGCCTATTCAGAGCGCGACCTTTACCTGACCATGATTGCCGTCGATCCCACACTCGATGGACTGCGCCCGGATCCCAGATTTCGCGATTTGTGCGTCCGCATGAACCTCACGCCGTGATCAGGAATTGGAAACCGCCATGCACGAAGCCAGAGCAGTACAGGAAGGCATGTGCGCCATCATGACCATCCAGCTGGTATTTTCAGCAGCGGCACATGGTGTGATGCCAGGTGGTGCAGGGTCGGTCTTAAACTCCAGCGCGCGCGCCGGCACGCTGAAAATATGGTTGCTGTTCACCAGGTCAAGACCAGTCCCAGCTTTGTGTAATGCGGCGTGTTCATTCCGGTCCGAAATTCGCAGAATCGCTACCTCTGGATCGTCCACTGTCGCCTTCAATAAAACCAGACGTTCCATACGACCCTCTTGCGGCATAATTTGCCGAGCGCATTGTAGTTCTGCACTCGATTCCCCGTCTGTGAGGCGAGCCACACATAACTGTGCCCAGCGGGCAGCATGCCCCCGTTTCGCGGAGACGGCGACACCACCCATGTGCTACAGTGTGTCCCTCCAACATGGCAACCCGCCCTGAGAACTCCCCGTCCCCGCCGGATCCCGGCCCGCTCTACTGCCCCAACTGCGCCAAAGAAGTGAACGACCCTCTGACCTGCGGCGACTGCTCCGCCGTAATCTGCCGCCAATGCGGCACGCCGCTAGAATCTCCCGACGAACTAGGCATCGGATAATGAACCCCACCTCGGCCCCATCCGCCACAGAAGCCCCCGGAAACCGCAAGCCGGAAGCCGCCTCTCCCAGCCTGATTCGCGGCCTAAGCCTGCTCGATTCCGTCCTCCTGCTAGTAAGCGGCATCATCGGTTCTTCGATATTCTTAACCGCGAAAGACATTGCCGGCCCGCTACCGCACCCATTCATGTTCCTCGGAGTCTGGGTTCTCGGCGGAGTCATCTCGCTCTTCGGTTGCGTAGCCTTCGCCGAACTCGGCTCGATGTTTCCGGAATCCGGCGGCCAGTACGTCTATCTCCGCGAAGCCTACGGCGACTTAATCGCCTTCCTCTACGGATGGATGCTGTTCTCCGTCGCCAACGGCGGCTCGATCGCAGCCCTTGCCGTAGCCGCCGCCGCGTACACAGGCCAAGTTTTCCCAGTCGTCTCGCAAGAACACGTCGTCTTCGCTCTAGCCGGGATCACCATCACGCGCGCCCATCTCTTCGGCCTGTTCCTGATCGCCATCCTCACCTACGTCAACGTAGTCGGCCTGCGCTGGGGCACGCTTCTGCAAAACGTCTCCACCTGGACCAAGTTCATCGCCATGGCCGCCTTCGTTCTTCTCGGCTTCGCCATCGGCAAAGGCGACTGGTCGCACTTCAACCCCCACGGCGCAAGCCTCACCATGGGCCTGCATCCCGCGCAACTCATCTCCGCCATGGGTATCGCCCTGATCGCCGTCTTCTGGGCGTACGACGGCTGGGTCTACATCACTTGGGTCGCCGGAGAAGTGAAAGAGCCGCGCCGCAACGTGCCGCTCTCCATGGTGCTGGGCGTGCTTGTAGTCGGCGCGATCTACATCGCGATGAACTTCACCTATCTCTACGCGCTGCCGCTCAAAGAAATTGCGCAACACGAAACCATTGCCCACGCCGCCGCAGCCGCGCTCTTTTCCCCGCACGCCGCCGTCTGGCTCTCGCTGATGATCGCCATCTCCTGCTTCAGCGCCGCCGCCACCTGCACGCTCTCCGGCGCACGCGTCTATCTCGCCATGGCGCAGGACGGCGTCTTCTTCAAGCGCATGGCCGTCATCCATCCCCGCTGGCGCACCCCCGCCTTCAGCCTCATCGGACAAGGCATCTGGGCCGCCCTGCTCACCCTCAGCGGCCGCTACGATCAGCTCTACACCTACGTCATCTACGGCATGGTGCTCTCCTACACCCTGACGGTAATCGGCATGTTCCTGCTGCGCTGGAAGCGCCCCGACATCCCCCGCCCCTACCGCTGCACGGGATATCCATGGCTCCCCGCAATCTACGTTTTAGTAGGCTCAGCATGGACGCTGAACACAATCATCACCCGCCCGGCCGAAGCGTTCTGGGGCACGGCAATTGTTTTAGTCGGTGTGCCCGGATATATCTATTGGAAGAGGAGTAATGGGAAAACCGGAGCAGTAAGATAACCGCTATTGACCGTCAGTTGAGGATCCCTCTACAGGATTCACCTTAGACACAAAATTGAGCGCTCTCTTTATGCTACGGTTGCGCTTAGGGTCAAGTGCAACGCAGGTCCCTGTTTACACCGTGTACTAAAAGAAAATGGAACGTTTCGCCATCTCCAGAACCAAGGAAAAATCTCCGCTGACGCGCTATTTCCTGGCCGCGCTCGCCGTAGGTGTCGCTCTCCTGCTTCGGCAGGCGCTCGCGCCTCTGCTCGGAACGCACGCTCCATTTCTTACTGTCTTTGCGGCAGTTATCTTCGCCGTGTGGATCTGCGGAACCGGTCCTGCCATCGTCACCAGTTTGATCGGCGTTACGGGAGTGTGGTATTGGTTTCTGCCGCCGCACGGCTCTTTCGCACTCGAAGATCTCAAAGGCCAGATCGCGAACGTGGTCGGATTTTTACTCCTTTCCGGCGCGGTCATCGCCCTCGGCGAAATTGACCGTCGCAGGGAAACCAGACTCCGCGAAATGGAGGAGCAGCAGCGCAAGTTGGCGGCCGAAGCCATTGCCGCCACCGCGAAGTTCCGCGCCGTTTTCGAGCAGACCACCGTATTCGCCGGAATCATGAATATGGATGGCACGATGATCGACGCCAATCGATTGTGCCTGGAAGTTTGCGGCTATAAGGCAGAAGAAGTGCTAGGCAAGCTTTTCTGGGAAACTCCCTGGTGGCGAAATCATAAGGAGTCTCAACACAAAATTCGCGCCGCCACTCCAAAAGCCACTGAAGGCATCCCCTACCGCGAGACTCTGCTTTACTCGTTCGCCGATGGGTCTGAGCATATCGTGGACTTCTCGCTTTTCCCTATTCTTGATCAGGAGGGCAAGGTTCTTTTTCTTCACCCCACCGGAGTCGACATTACCGACCGAAAGCGAGTGGAAGCCGAGCTTCTCCAGTCCCGTGAAAATTTGGAGCGAACCGTGGAAGCGCGCACCCAGGAACTCGCCGCCAGCCTGGCCAGCCTCGAGTCAGAAATCGAGCTGCGCAAGGCAACCGAAAAAGCTTTGCGTGAACTCTCCGCCCGCACGCTTCGCCTGCAGGATGAAGAACGCCGACGCTTCGCCCGCGATTTGCACGACAGCACCGGCCAGACCTTAGCAGCGTTAAAGATAAGCCTGGGTTCACTGCAGCAACTCATCGCACAGATTTCCAAAGCCCCAGGCCTCGTCGAGGATCTCGAAGCATTGGCCGAACAAGCCTTGCAGGAAATCCGCACAACCTCTCACCTGCTGCATCCGCCCATGCTCGACGAGGTTGGATTCTCCTCCGCCGCGCAGTGGTACGTAGACGGATTCAGCAAGCGCAGCGGCATCAAAACCAGCCTTGAACTCGCGGCCCGTCCGTCGCTCACGAAAGATGAAGAGCTGGTACTTTTCCGCATTCTGCAGGAAAGCCTGACCAACGTTCTCCGCCACTCCGGCAGCCCCGCCGTCGAGATTCGCCTCGCTTCCGATCAGAACGACGCCATCCTATCAATCCGCGACTACGGCAAAGGCATCCCCTCCGAAACGCTGGCCAGCTTCCGCGAAACCTCAGCCGGAGTGGGCGTAGGCCTGGGCGGGATGCGTCAACGTATCCTCGAACTAGGCGGCCATCTGCAGGTGGATAGCGATGACCAGGGAACCTGCATCACTGCCACCATGCCCCTAACCAAGGCCGCCTCAGTAGTCAGCGACCAGCTTTCAGTAGCCGCGCCCGTAGATCGAGCCAGCTGAGAAAGCTAATTGTGTTGAAAGCGGAGCAATCGAAGGGTGTTGGTGAATTCATAGTTTTCAGCGGCCCGGGCTGCATTCACTCTAGTGGTTTAAGGTGTCGCCGAATCCACTCTGCAATCTGCGCAAACCGGAACTCCTGCCGCTCCATTGAGCCGCAGATAAACTCATACCCCGCCTGGGCCTCAACGTCGATGAAGAACCCGTTTCGACCCAGGAACACATCGGCAGCCGCGAAGGCGATTCTCTTGTTTCCATCGATGAATCCATGGTTGCTGCCAAGCGATTCCATCAACGCGGCCGCCTCTTCTGCCAGCGAATTGTAGTAGCCAGTTTGAGGCCGAAAAACTGCGGATTCAATCGCATTCTTGTCGCGTACTCCATGCATGCCGCCGAATCTTTCGATCAGCAGGTATTGCATTTGGTAGACTTCCGCGACCGTCAGATAGTCTGACATCTACTTGGCAAGGCGTTCGAGCAGTTCGCGATTCCTGGCCACAGTGCGCTCAAAGACTTCCATCACTTCAGGGCGGACAAGGTGCTGCGATGGGACCAGTAGTCTGACATCTACTTGGCTAGGCGTTCGAGCAGTTCGCGATTCCTGGCGACGGTCCGCCCAAAGACTTCCATCACTTCGGGGCGGACAAGGTGCTGCGACGGGACCACGTTTTTAAGGTAGAACTTCAGCGCTTCCTCAAGAACGTGCCGTTGCGACTGCCCGTTGCGCTTGGCGACCGCGACAAACTCCTTGTAGAGTTTGGCGTCGATTTCGGGGGTGAATTTCTTGGTTGTTGCTGGCATAGAAAACACTTCCCACCTCCCATTTTACCGAATTGGAGCGACAAATCAAGGCAAATCTTGATTTATCAATATCAAAGCATTCCGTGCGCCGTTTAGGAGGGCTCGTTGCGCAAGCGTTCGTGGCGCCTATCCGTCGAAAACCGCGACGGATGGGGCGGCCTTGGCCATGGTAGTGCGAGCGTGGGCCAGTCCCCATTCCTGGCCAAAGCTCCCCGCATTTTTCGCGGTGCATGGCGGAAGGGTTCTGGCTCGCGGATTGAGCAGTTTGACGCCCCCACCCCCACTCTTTACACTGAAGAAGTGAGCCCCACAGAAACTCCCGACGCAACAAAAACGCAAGCCAATAGCAAAGACATCAAACGCGAGATTTCCGTAGAAATCCCCGCCGCCGATGTCGAACGCGAGACCGAAGCGCAGATTCGCCGCTATCAAAAAAGCGCGCGCCTGCCCGGATTTCGCGCCGGACACGTCCCCGCCTCCATCATTCGCCAGCGCTTCGGCGAAGGCATCAAGAGCGATGTGGCCGAGGCCCTGATCCCGAAGTATTTCCGCCGCGAAGCCGAAAAGCAGGGCCTCATTCCGGTCTCGCAACCGCGCGTCAGCGACCTGCACCTGCACGATGGCGAGCCGCTGCGCTTCAAAGCCAGCTTCGAAGTTCTGCCCGAAATCAAAATCGAGGGCTACAAAGAGCTGCGCGCCGATAAGCCCGAGATCACCGTCACCGATGAAGAAGTCGAGCAGGCGCTCACCAACGTCCGCGAGCAGCACGCGACCTACTCGAACGTCGAAGGCCGCCCGCTCGCCGAAGGCGACTTCGCCCAGGCCTCGATGGACGGCAGACCGAAAGATCCGAATGAAGTCGCGACCGCGCAACCAGTCCACATGGATGACGTCCTGATCGAAATGGGCGGCAAAAATACGGTCGCCGAGTTTACCCAAAATCTGACTGGCGCATCCGCCGGGGAAGAACGTACCTTCGACGTCGTCTATCCCGAAGACGCTCCCGATAAGCGCCTCGCCGGGAAAACTTTCGTCTACACGGTCAAGGTGAACGGCATCAAGCAAAAGAGTCTCCCCGAGCTGAACGACGACTTCGCCAAAGAACTCGGCGAGTTCACCGATCTCGATCAGGTTCGCAAGCAGATTCGCGAAAACATCCAGGCCGAGCGCCGCCACACCGCCGAGCGCGAATCGAAAGACAAGCTGGTCGCCGAACTCGTGCGCCGCCACGACTTCGAAGTCCCGGAGTCGCTCGTCGACCGCCAGATCGATCTTCGCCTGGAGCGCGGCCTGCGCGCCCTTGCCGCGCAAGGCATGAAGATGGAAGACATGAAGAAGATGGATCTGCCCCGCCTCCGCGCCGGTCAGCGCGATCAGGCTGTCACCGATGTGAAGTCTTCCCTGCTGCTCGAACGCATCGCCGATCTCGAAAAAATCGAGGTCAGCGACGAGGAACTAAACCGCGAGCTCGACGCGCTGGCCAAACAGTCCAAACAGACTGCCGAAGCAGTGCGCGCTCGTTTGACAGAGGATGGGGGCCTCGATAGAATCCGGATGAGAATCCGCAGCGAAAAAACCCTCGATTTTCTTTATCGTCAGTCCGCGTGATCGCGATTTTGCGAAAAAACGACGTGGGCGCTTCCAATTTCCCCCCGAACACCGAATGATGCGCTTCGGGACAAAGTGTGACAGGTCAGGTGACGAGGCTAAGTAAATCATGAAATCAAATGAAAATGATCCGCATATGATGCTGGTTCCGATGGTCATTGAGCAGACCGGGCGAGGCGAACGCGCCTACGATATTTACTCCCGCCTGCTTCGCGACAACATTATCTTCATCGGCACGCCGATCGATGACAACATCGCCAACCTGGTGATCGCGCAAATGTTGTTCTTGGCGCAGGAAGATCCCGAGAAAGACATCCAGCTCTACATCAACTCCCCCGGCGGCTCCATCACTGCGGGCATGGCGATCTACGACACCATGCAATACGTGAAAAACGACGTGATGACGCTCTGCGTAGGCCAGGCGGCCTCTATGGCGGCGTTACTTTTGGCATCGGGCGAGTCCAAAAAGAGACTGGCGCTTCCCAATTCGAGAATTCTCATCCACCAGCCTTCCATGGGCGGTCTTTCCGGCCAGGCTACTGATATTGATATCCATGCCCGCGAGATCCTGCGTATGCGCGAGATCACAAACCAGCTGCTCTCCAAGCACAGCGGCCAGAAACTGGATAAGGTAGAAAAAGACGTCGAGCGCGATTTCATCATGAACGCCCAGCAGGCGAAGGAATACGGAATCATAGACGATATCATCTATAAGACCGTAAAAACGGTATGATGCCTTCGAATGCCGGATGAAGCACGGCGTTTGCGGTTGAATCGCGTGTCCGGCTTGGGGAATACTACGGTCCAGCATTTGAATTGGGGCGGGGTCCCGAGAAAGCCGAAGTTAAGGAGTAGTGCCGCGTGAAAAACAAGACAGGCTCCGACGAAATCCTGCGTTGTTCGTTCTGCCACAAGTCGCAGGACGCCGTAGCCAAATTGATCTCTTCGCCCAGCGATTATCCGCGAGCGTATATCTGCGATGAATGCGTTGCCGTCTGCAATTCCATCCTGGAAGACGATCGCACCGCGACTCCGCCAACCGCTCCGCCCAATCAACTGCCCAAGCCCCAGGAAGTAAAGACGTTCCTGGATGAGTACGTCATCGGGCAGGAGCAAACCAAGAAGAAGCTCGCGGTCGCAGTTTACAACCACTATAAGCGAATCTTCATGAACCGCCAGAAGACGGCGGGCGACGGCATTGAACTCAGCAAATCCAACATCCTTCTGATCGGCCCGACAGGTACGGGCAAAACCCTGCTGGCCCAAACCCTGGCTCGCATGCTCGACGTACCCTTCGCCATCGTTGACGCCACCACCCTCACCGAAGCCGGCTACGTCGGCGAGGACGTTGAGAACATCATCCTCAAGCTGTTGCAAGCCGCCGAAGGTGATGTAAGCCGCGCCCAGACCGGCATCATCTACATCGACGAAATCGATAAGATCGGCCGCAAGGATGAGAATCCCTCAATCACCCGTGACGTCTCCGGCGAAGGTGTACAGCAAGCGCTGCTCAAGATTCTCGAAGGCACCATCGCCAACGTTCCACCGCAGGGCGGCCGCAAGCATCCCCACCAGGAATTCACGCCGGTCGACACGACCAACATTCTTTTTATCTGTGGCGGAGCTTTCGTCGGCTTGGAAAAAATTATTGGCCGCCGCGTCGGCAAAAAGTCCCTCGGTTTCCGCGCCGGAGACGAGTCCGACAAGGAAGCCGTCGTAGCCCGCAAACGCAACTTCGAACTGCTCTCCGAACTTCAGCCCGAAGACTTGATCAAGTTCGGACTCATCCCCGAATTCGTAGGCCGCCTCCCCGTCATGGGCATGCTCGAAGATCTCGACGAATTCGCGCTAATAGAAATCCTGACTCGCCCCAAGAACGCCATCGTCAAGCAGTACCAGCGCCTGTTCGAGTTTGAAAATGTGCGTCTCAAGTTCAGCGATGACGCTCTCCGAGCCGTCGCGCGCCAAGCCATGGCTCGCAAAGTAGGCGCCCGCGGCCTGCGCATGATCCTCGAAGAACTCATGCTCGACTTGATGTTTACCCTGCCTAGCCAGAAGAAATTAAAAGAGTTCGAAGTGACCCGTGAGATGGTTGAAAAACGCAGCGCTTCCCTGTCCATGATGGAGAAGGCGGGTTAGTCATTTTTAGGCTGCACAAACCCATTATTAACAGCCGTCCCGATAAGAACTTTTGGGCCATGCGCCTCAAAATGGACTAGCCGAACCATCTTGAAACAGGAGTACACTGTTCCAAGGTACATAGCTGGAACGCCCCTCATGATGGGTATTGAGCGCGGCTCTGATGTCAGGTAAAGTACATTGCCCAGGGAGATGAAGTGACCACATCCAAGGAAAAATTCGAAACCAAAAAGCTGCCCATGATGCCCATCCGCGACGTGGTCATCTTTCCTTACATGATGACTCCGTTTGTAGTGGGCCGCGAGTCCAGCGTGCGAGCCTTGGAAGAAGCCTTGGCGGCGGACAAGAAGATTTTCCTGGCCACCCAGCACGACGCCTCCATCGACGAACCCAAAGCCAACGAGATCTACCAGGTCGGCACCGTCGTCAACATCGTGCAAAGCCTCAAACTCCCCGACGGCAATATTAAAGTTCTGGTCGAAGGCATCGAACGCGGCCGCCTTTTGCAGTCCACCGATGCCGATGGCTACATGCAGGCCAACGTGCGCGTAGCCCGCTATCCAGTAGAAATGAACGCCCAGATCGAAGCGGGCATGCAGCGCGTCACGACTCTGTTCGAGCAATACGTGAAGCTTTGCCAGGCGCTGAACTACGAAACCATGATTTCAGCCGTGCGCATGGAAGACCCGGCCAAGCTCACCGACATCATCGCCGCAAACCTCCAGCTCTCCATCGAAGAAAAGCAGGAACTGCTCGAGATCTTCGACCCTTCCGAGCGCCTGAATCGCATTGCCGACGTACTCGACGTAGAGATCGAAAAGCTGAACGTCGACCGCACCATCCAGTCGCGCGTGAAGCGCCAGATGGAGAAGGCGCAAAAGGAGTATTACCTCAACGAAAAGATCAAGGCCATCCAGAAAGAGCTGGGCCGCGGGGAAAAGAGCGAGTTCGACGAGCTGAAGAAAAAAGTCGAAGCCGCAGGCATGCCGAAAGAAGTAAAAGACAAGGCTCTGCAAGAGCTAAAAAAACTCGAAGCCATGCCGCCGATGTCCGCCGAGTCCACCGTGTCCCGCAACTATCTCGACTGGCTGCTGGCCGTGCCGTGGAAAAAGCGCTCCAAAGAAATCCGCAATATCGCCCGCGCCGAGAAGGTTCTCAACGAGGATCATTACGGTCTGGAGAAGATCAAAGAGCGCATTCTGGAATTCCTGGCCGTTCGCCAGTTGGTTAAGAATCCCAAAGGCTCAATCCTCTGCTTCGTCGGCCCCCCGGGCGTAGGCAAGACTTCTCTCGGTATGTCCATCGCCAAAGCCACGGGCCGCAAATTCGTCCGTATGTCGCTAGGTGGAGTGCGCGACGAAGCCGAAATCCGCGGCCATCGCCGCACTTACATCGGCGCCCTGCCCGGCCAAATCATCCAGATGATGAAAAAAGCCGGCACGAAGAACCCGGTCTTCATGCTTGACGAAGTCGACAAAATGTCGATGGACTTCCGCGGCGATCCATCCGCCGCCCTGCTCGAAGTGCTCGATCCCGAGCAGAACTACATGTTCATCGATCACTACCTCGACGTCGAGTACGACCTCTCGCAGGTCTTCTTCGTAGCCACCGCGAACGTCATGCACACCATCCCTCCAGCCCTGCAGGACCGCATGGAAGTGCTGCGCCTGCACGGCTATACCGAGCAGGAAAAGGTCGAGATCGCCAAACAATTCCTCGTTAAGAAACAAATGGTCGCAGCCGGATTGTCCGAAAAGAACGTAAAGTTCTCCGAAGACGCGATCACCACGCTAATCCGCTCTTACACCCGTGAAGCTGGCGTCCGCAATCTCGAGCGCGAAATCGGCAATGTCTGTAGAAAGATCGCCCGCAAAGTAGTGAAGGAAGGCCCAAGCTATACCGTCGATGTCACGGCTGACAATGTCAAGGAATTCCTCGGTGTCATCAAGTTCCGCGACACGCTGGCCCACGAAAAGAGTGAGGTAGGCCTCGTCACCGGTCTGGCTTGGACCGAGGTCGGCGGCTCCATTCTCAGCACCGAAGCCACGGTAGTCGACGGCAAAGGCAAGCTCACGCTAACCGGCAAACTCGGCGACGTGATGCAGGAATCCGCCCAGGCCGCCATGTCTTACGTCCGCTCGCGCGCCTATCGCCTCGGCTTGAACCGCGACTTCTACCGCAATCTGGATCTCCACGTGCACGTGCCCGAAGGCGCAATTCCAAAGGACGGCCCCTCGGCTGGCATCACTATCGCAACCGCAATCTCCAGCGCCCTAAGCAAAATCCCAGTCCGCCGCGACATCGCCATGACCGGCGAAATCACACTTCGCGGCAAAGTTCTCCCCATCGGCGGACTCAAAGAAAAACTCCTGGCCGCCCATCGAGCAGGCCTGTTCGAAGTTATCCTTCCCCGCGACAACGAGAAGGATTTAGCTGAGGTGCCCGAGAACCTGCGCAACGCCATGAAGCTGCACTTCGTCGACACGATGGATCAGGTGCTGCAAATCGCACTCGAAGCCCCGCTTCCCATCCGCGCCGAAGAAGAATCAACCCAACCTATGGCGCCTCCGCCGCTCACCTCAACCCCGGGAGATGCTCCTTCCGCGCATCAGTAGCCAAAAGTCGGGCAGCTCCAATCTGTGGCGCAGGCGGAGTTGACAGCCCACCGAAGCGCTCTTAGAGTAGAAATCACTTCCAGCCAAGAAGCCGCCTTCCTGCGGCCATTAAGAGAAAGCAGGCTTAGGATGCCGACTCTGGAAAGTCGAAATAGCGAAGTAGCTCTGTTTCCCGAGCTGACACTCGACGAAGCAGGAATTCGATCCCGAGGACTCCTGCCCTCCCAGGAAATCAGAAATCTGAAAGATAGCGGTGGCATAACCGCAACTCCCGCCATTCAGGAACAACACATCCAGCCCGCCAGCCTCGACTTGCGATTAGGCGATGTCGCACATCGCGTTCGTGCCAGCTTCTTACCCGGCCCCAATAGCACGGTAGAATCCAAAATCAAGGAACTGCGCATGGGGCGGGTCGATCTGACCGGCGCGCCCATCCTCGAAAAGAATTGCGTTTATATCATTCCTCTCCTTGAAGAACTCAGTCTTCCAGCAAATATTTCCGGCAAGGCGAATCCCAAGAGCACCACGGGCAGGCTCGATATCTTCACGCGGCTGATCACCGACTACGGAACCGAATTCGACCGCGTGCCGCCCGGCTACAAGGGCAAACTCTACGCCGAGGTGGTTTCCCGCACCTTCACCGTCTGCGTGCGCGCCGGAATGAGACTCAATCAGTTGCGCTTCGTCCAGGGCACCGCTGACTCTCAAGACAAAGAGATTAAAAAATTGGATCGCCAGGAGACTCTTGTCTACATGGACGAGGAGACTCCCGCGAAGGCGATTCTGGATCGAGGTCTCCGGGTCACAGTGAACCTCGAAGCCAGCCACGAAAACGAAGTCATCGCTTACAAGGCTCGGACCAATGCTCCGGTAATCGATGTCGCCCGGATTGATTACTACTCTCCCGAGGAGTTTTGGGAAGTGCGTCAGCAAACGCCCAGCAAGTCCCTGATTCTTGATACCGGCGACTTCTACATTCTTGCCTCCCGCGAAAGAGTTCGCGTTCCCCCCGATTTCGCTGCCGAAATGGTCCCGTTCGATCCCTCCGACGGCGAATTCCGCGTCCACTATGCGGGCTTCTTTGATCCCGGCTTTGGCTACGGATCCAATGACATCAAAGGAACGCGCGCCGTGCTTGAGGTCCGCGCCCACGAGGTCCCGTTTCAAATGGAACACGGCCAGCTTGTCGGACGGCTCAACTACATGCCGCTGTTATCCCGCCCAGACAAGATCTATGGCACGGACATAGGATCGTCATACCAGCAACAGGCTCTCACCCTGAGTAAACAATTCCGCCGGTAAGTCAACTCAGAATCAGCCCCATTCTTCCGCCGTCGTCGAATCCACGCTTGCAACATGCACAGTCTCCATTGCACACTGGAGCATGAGGGTCATGGCCAGATTCATGGCGTCCGCTACCGACGCCGCCAACTTCCCAGCTCCCACCCTGCCGGAGATCGCCTTCCTCGGCCGCTCCAACGTCGGCAAGTCGAGCGTCATCAATTCTCTGGTCGGCACCAAACTGGCCCGCACCAGCTCCACCCCCGGCCGCACCCGCGCCATAAATTTTTTCGAAGTGCGCTGGGCCGGAAAGCCGCGCCCCGAGCTCATCTTCGCCGATCTTCCCGGCTACGGTTACGCCAAAATCTCCCGCGAAATTTCGCAAGAGTGGCCAAAATTCATTGATCCCTATCTGAACAAGCGCCCCACGCTGGCCCTGTGCATGGCCATTTTAGACGTAAACGTTCCTCCGCAAGAAAGCGACCGGCTCCTGCTCGATTTCCTGAATGCCTCGGGACGCAACTTCCTCGTGATCGCCACAAAAAGCGACCGCCTCTCCAATAATCAACTGAACAACGCGCTCCATGCCTTAGCCACCGCCTACCCCGCCGCTGCCGTGATTCCCTTCTCCGCCAAAACCGGCCGGGGGCGTGACGAAATCTGGACCCGAATTCGCCATTCCATGGCCGAGTTCTCCGCGAACGCGTTTCAATCCTGAACTGGTCCCATTTTTGAACCCGCCTTCGCCCCTACGTTTCGTCAGCGCGCCCCTTGTGGGTCTGTCCAGCTGCAGATTCCGCTAAAGTGAATCCAAAGACTCTGGCGTTGCCGGAGTCTCGCTGTACTGGATTCAGAGTTCGCAGCATGCCTGACGAAAAAACCGCCGGTGCGTCTTACTTGGCGGCCTTGAAGCAAATCGGCACCGCAACCGGGGCAGCGCCAGCGCGGGCTCCGGAAAGTCCAGTCGGCGAACCGGGTCGTGGCTCATATCCAAACGAAAAGCGGCGCAGTCCGCGCTATCGCTGCCAAGGCAGCGCCAAGCTCCGCGAAATCGGCAGTGGCGTGGCCACCTGGGCCACCTTCACCGACGTCAGCCTGCACGGCTGTTACGTCGAAGCCATGTCCACCTTCCGCGTCGGCGCTGAGCTGGGAATGATCATCGAAGTTAATAGCTATCGGGTCGAGTGCCGTGGCACCGTCCAAGTTGTCTATCCGGGCTTGGGCATGGGAATCAGCTTTACCGCGATGTCGGAAGAAAATCGCGACCGGTTGCGCGCACTTTTACGTTCATTGGCCCAGCCTTCTGTGATTCTCGGCGCACGCGCGGGATTAGACCTGGGCTCTGTTCCCTCGCCCGAAAATCCCCCTCCAATCAAAGATCCTGCCGCCGCCCTGCGCGCCATCTCAGATTTCTTCGAAGAACGCCACATGCTGGGCCGGGAAGAGTTTATTCGCATCCTCCGAAAAAGCCAGCGTTAGCAGCCGTCGGAATTCGAAGTACTATCCCGCCAAACTTTCGTGATAAGTGATCGTGAATCCCGCATCCGCAGCCAAAGATCATTCGCTATGATGAATAGGCATGGCTCGCTTTCTAATCACCGGCATTGGCGGCTTTATCGGATCGTCGATTGCGCACGAACTCCTGAAACGTGGAGAGCGCGTTCGCGGCATCGATAACTTTTCCACCGGCAAACGCGAAAACCTGGCAGAGATTCGCGGCGAAATCGATTTCTGCGAGGCGGACATCCTCGATCTCGATGCCTTGAATCTGGCCTGCGCGGGCGTGGATTATGTTTTCCACGAGGCTGCAATCCCGTCCGTACCGAAATCCGTGCTCGACCCCATCGGCAGCAATCGCGCCAACATCGACGGCACCGTGAACGTGCTCGTCGCAGCCCGCGATGCCAAAGTGAAGCGCGTAATCTACGCAGCATCGTCCTCGGCCTATGGAGATACGCCAAACCTGCCCGAAGCATGAAGCCATGGTTCCCGACCCAATCTCGCCGTATGCCGTAGCCAAGCTCGCCGGCGAACATTACATGGCTTCGTTCTACCGCTGCTACGGCCTCGAAACTGTGGCGCTGCGCTACTTCAACGTTTTCGGACCGCGTCAGGATCCGTCGTCTCCCTACTCCGGAGTGCTGGCCAAATTCATCACGCTAATGCTGAATCATCAGCAGCCCGCGATCTACGGCGATGGCGAGCAGAGCCGCGATTTCACCTACATCGACAATGTGGTCGAAGCTAACCTATTGGCGAGCACCGCGCCCTCCGCCCAAGTCGCCGGAAAAATGTTCAATGTGGCCACAGGTCGCCGCGTCACGCTGAACGAGACATTTAAACTTCTTCAAAAGCTCACCGGCTACTCCGGTTCGCCAATCTACGGCCCGGAGCGCGGCGGCGATATCAAGCACTCCCTCGCCGACATCACCCTTGCGCAACAGCATCTCGGCTATCAACCCAAAGTGAATTTCGAAGCCGGCCTCCAACAAACCGTAAACTGGTATCGCAACTCGAAATCGTAGCTTCACGCCTGAAAGAAAACCCGCTCTCAACCGTTTTGAAAGGGCGCGCCTTCAGGCGCGCCGCTAAGGCGCGTAAACAATAACCTCGGCTTTAGCCGCTGAGGGGCTCCTCCTGACCTGAGAATTTGTCTTTCCGTAATCCCCCTCAAAGCCACATTACGTTAGTGATCTACGTCCGAATTACTGTCGTGAGTAGAGTGAGCCCATGACACTCTCATCGATGGTAGTTTCCCGCGACTGGCAGGAAGTCAGCGTTCTGGAGTGCATTCTCGGCGGTTTACACATGGACGTGGCGGTGGAAAGCGAACCACAAAGAGCGCTCGCGCTCATCACAAAATCAAAAATTGACGCGCTCATTGTCGATTGCGATCTCAACGGTTCCGGCCAGCTTTTCCGCGAGCTGCGGGAAGGCGCGCCGCGCGTGAGCACCGTGCCGCTGGTAATCATGGGCCGGCCCCAGGAAACGCGTGACATGGAAGCAACCGGCGCCATGTTCGCCTTCGACAAGCCAATCTCCGTCGAACAAGCGGTACGCACGCTTTCTGCGGCCCGCAATATGATTCTCGACGGACGTTTACGCTACCACCGCGCCGGACTGGAAGTCCCGGTTACTCTAAAAGGGCGAAAACAGAAAAATGTCGGCGCGCAACTCATTAATCTGAGCCAGGGCGGCGTGCAGGTTCACCTCGATGATGGATTCGACGTCAGCGATCTACGCCGCGCCTCCTTCGCGTTGCCCGGAACCGACTGCGAAGTAAAAGCCGACATCGAAGTAGCGTGGTCCGACAAGCGCGGAAATGTTGGAATTCGCTTCGTCAAGATCGCGGAACCCGTGCAGAACTCTCTTCGTCTGTGGCTGGCGCAGCAATACTTCGCCAACTAAAACCGCTCCACCCAACTGCCTTGAAAGGGCGCGCCTTCAGGCGCGCCGTAAAGTGGCGCAAAAAATCACTGCGGCTTCAGCCGCTGCGGTGGATAGTCGCCCTAGCGGAAGCGCATGGTCTCGTCACTCTTTTCTTCTCGAGGACCCGCCGCCATGCGCGTCAGCCGGTCCCCCAGCGTTCCCCCTCCAAACGCCTCAAACAAGCCTCGATACGCGAGCAGAATAAAAACCCCTATCGTCAACACCGCTCCCAGTGTCAGCCGCCACGACGGCAGTTCATGCGCGATCGAGAGAAAAATCAGGATGAACAAAAGCAGAGCCGCCAGCACCAGCAGCGAATCCACTGCCCACGCGACGCTCCTCGGAGAAAGGGGACGCGACAGCCAGTTCAGCTGTGCAGCCGCCGCATCTCTCTCCACCTGATTCCGTCGCTCATGCAGCTCTCGCGTGGGCACCGGATTCGTTTCCAGCCGAATCGGTTCACGCGCAGTCGACGACAAAGTGAGGCCGTCCTCGCCCGCATTCTCTTCGCGCAAGACCGAACGCCCTGAACTTCCAAAAATCAACGAGCCACTGTCACTCTGGCGTTGTGCGATCTCGATCAGATTCGAAAAAATCCATTCATCAATCTGTCGTGAGACGCAGGTGGGAAGATCTACAAACGCGATCCCGCAAAAGTTGGAGGAGTCAGTCCAAATCACTTGCCCATCGGCATCCACCTTCACTCGCGGAGAGCGGAGGCTGAAGCGTACGTGCACACGTTGCTGCCGCTGCACCGGAGATATCGCCTGCACCCCCAAACCCCTGCTGTTGAGGTTGCGCAAGATGCCGGTATTGCCGTCCAGCGTGACATGGGTCAGGCTGCGTAGCTCATGCCGATGATAGGCACGCGCCTGCCGCGCGGGAAAAGGTACAACCTGCATACGCTCCGCCAGACGGTATTTCGAAAGGAACTTGTCGCTTAATTTTAGTTTTCGCACGGCAACCCAGGCAGTAATTGAGTTGATTCCCCAACCTATCTGCCCAACGAGTCGTTCGCGTCTCGTTCCACAGACTGCGCCGACGCAAGCCGGATCTTCACCACCTCAAAAACAATCACGGTCGCATAGGTCACCGCAATCCACACGCAAACCCCCTCAATCGGCAGGTCTGACCATGCACCGATGAAAAGCCCGAGCATTTGCCGATGCTGGTAGTTCCACCAGTTATAAGGGACCGCAAGCGTCGCCTCCCACATGAGGCTGATTAACAGCATGAAGAAGAATGTGAGACTGAAAGCCCGCCAGTTGATGAATCGTTTTGCCACCGGAAAGAAACTCACCGCGGGAGTCAGTCCGCCCACAGCAAGCAAAGTGAAGTAACCGGGAAAACCCGCCCGGTCTGCGGGCAGAGCAAAATATTTCTTATAAACGCAAGCCGCCGCAATCAAGATCACGGCAAGGATCAGCGATGTGGGATGAAACTGAAGCAACCGGTCCATCTTCCGCGCTTCAGCCGGATAGTCCTCCACGTTGTAAGCCGCCAGCCAGAACTCGCCCAGCCAGATGTAGAGCAATAGAACAACCAGAAAGCCGGTCAGATAAAAAACGTACTCCTCGATGGGAACAGAATGGCCAAGCGCGGGCGCAGGTATGTGCAGCGTAGCGCCCAGATTCGGATAGCAGAAGAACCACCGCGCAAAAACAAAATCGAGCAGGAATCCCAGCGGCACCAGAATCGCGAGCGTCCAAACGAAAGCCCGCTGCGGAATGTGCAGTCCTTCAGTCGGTACGAACCATCCGCCGATCACAAAGATCGGAACAATGAACAGCAACAAGCTCCATGTATAGCCGTGCGGCGTAGAACTCTGATTCACTGGAATCGGCAGTCCCGGAATGTGAACCGTATGCAACGTGATTGCGGCGGGCACAGCAAGCATCGCTAGCATCGCGACCACGATTGCAGCGCAGATAGCCGGGCTGGGGAGTCCATGAGCACGAGGTGCAGACATCAGCGCCTCCTGTAAATGACAAGGTCAATTTGAAATGACAAAGATTCTACGCCAAAGCCGCAAATCCAGGGTGCGTAAACGTTGCTCATCCGATGCTCGGCGATTTCCCTTACCGACGATTTCCCTTACCAAAGACCATGGCCAACAGATCATGTCCTGCCAATTGCAACTCGCGGCAAACCCCGTTAACTTTAAAGGTAAGCCCTTTAAAGCCGTTCTCTTGTAGTCAGGCGGCAACCGGACGAGGGTGGCAGCTACTCAAAAGGGTAATTGACAATGGCTTGGCTGGATGGCCAAACTCGCGAGGCGGAAAGCGACTGGCCCAGCATCATGGCGGCAAATCCTTCGAAATCGGCGGTCGATCTCGGCTCCGATCAAGCCAGGCCCGCAGTGTGGCCCCTCGGATTGGGCGCGCCCGGAAACGGCGAGACTCAGCCAGCCGCCGACCGCCAGATCGCTCCACAGAACCGATATCTTCGTCCAACCGGAGGCGATGCTCTGCAGGCTCTCCTCGCCTTCTCCGCGCTTCATCAGCAGGTGCGCCAGCGCCGCGCTCTCTCCGCCCAGTTGATGGGCTTTGAAGTCATCGTTCGCTCCAGCGAGTTCGAAGCGCAGGAGCAATTCGTTCTCGACGAAGTGCTGCAGATGGTCGCCGAGCGCGCCGTCGCCATCACCGGTGCCGATGGCCTCGGAATCGCTCTCGCAGAGAACAACGAGATTGTCCTGCGCGCCTCTGCCGGCACCGTCAGACCCGACGTCGGCGCGCGCATCCAGCGCGACTCCGCCTTTTCCGGCGCCTGCTTCCGCACCGCACAAGTAATCCGCTGCGACGACACTGAGACCGACGATCGCGTCAATCTCGATGCTTGCCGGAAACTCGGCGCGCGATCCATGGTGGCTGTGCCGCTGTGCGGGCGCCGTCGCGTCATTGGCATCCTCGAAGCCTTCTCGGCTGATCCCTTCGGCTTCAACGATAGCGACGTAAGCAGCCTCGAACTGCTGGCCGAACTGATCCTGGGAGCGCTCAAGCCCGAAGACGAAGACCGCTTCGCCCAATCGGCGGAAGTAGCGGAGATCGAACTTTCCGCAGAGCCGGTTGCATCGGTCCCGCCCGAAGCTGAACTTGTTCAGCAAGCCTCTGCAGCGACTCCAATTCTGCCGCAGGCTGAGCAACCTGCCGAAGCAGCACCAGTAGCAATCGAGCCTGTAATCACCGAAACCCCGACAGAATCCAAAGCCGAAGAAAGTCTCACCGCGGAATCCGCAGTAGTAACCGAGCTTCCAGCCCAGCCCGCAGAGAGCCGTCATCCCGGCGCCGTTCTGATTCTCGTTCTAGTCGTGGTCTGCGTGCTGTTAGCAGCGGGCATCTGGTGGAAGCTGAAGAACGCTCAGCTCGGCGAAGTGATGATCAAGCCGGAACCGAAGATGGCAGCGCCTCATGCCGCAATCAAGCCGCCATCCGCTCCGGGTCCTGCTGCGTCCGTTCCGCCAAACATTGGACTCGAGAGTCAGGCGAATTCCGCAACTCCTTCCGCCGCAAATGCAGATACCGAGACGGATTCCGACCAAACCGCGGCAAGCCCATCGAAGCTGGCGCGCATCACCGGCATTCGTCACTGGTCGTCGGCGGATTCGAGCACAGTCGTCCTCGACCTCGAAGACCAGGTGCAATACGAGGCGCATCGTCTCTCCAATCCCGATCGCATCTACTTCGATCTGCACGATACGTCGCTCGCGCCTGAGCTCGAGGGCAAAACGATCGACATCGGCGATCCGCTGCTTTCGCGCGTTCGCGTGGCGCAGCCAACTCCTGGGCTGACGCGCGTCGTCCTCGAAACCAAAGGCAATTCCACTTACTCGGTCAGCCTCGAACCGAATCCATACCGTCTGGTTGTGCAGGTTCGCAAGCCGGGAGCCGATCCCAAAGCGCAGATCAATCTTTTTCCGGGAATGGAGTCGGAGCGGCAGAAGATGGCGATCGTCGTTCCTCCGCCAACCAAGGAAGATTTGCAGCTTCGCGCGCACGTGCCGAAGATGCGCATCGTGGTGGACGCCGGCCACGGCGGATGGGATTTAGGAACGGTCGGCCGTCATGGGCTGCTTGAAAAGGATCTCGTCCTCGAAATCGCGCAACGTCTGGGCAAGTTGCTCGAAAGCCGTCTCGGCGCGACCGTAATTCTCACGCGCAACGATGACAACTACATTCCACTCGACGAGCGCGCGGGCATGGCCAACCAGGCGCAGGCAGACTTGTTCGTCTCCGTGCACGCCAACTACAGCGATCTGCCTTCGGCGCGCGGCGTGGAAACTTACTACACCAACTTCTTCTCGTCGCCTTCTCCGAAGGATGTTGAAACGCGCGACAATGCCTCCGGCGCCAAAGCCGGAGTCTCCAACGTGGCCTTGTCCCCCACCGACTTACATGAGCGCATCGAGCAATCGCGCCGTCTGGCGGCCAGCGTGCAGCGCTCGCTCTACGGCACTCTCTCGGCCGATAATCCCGGCCTGCGCGACCGCGGCGTAAAGGAAGCGTCCTACGTTGTGCTCACCGAAACTGCCATGCCGGGAATCCTGGCGGAAGTTTCGTTTGTGTCGAGTCCCACCGACGAGCAAAAGTTGCGCTCCGACGGCTACCGCGAGCAGATCGCTGAAGCGCTCTATCGCGGCATCGCGCGCTATGCAGCCAACACACATCCGCTAAAGCTAGCCAGCGCCGGAAAATAAACACTCCAACGGGTGCCCCGTCCTTCTCTCGCCCTCTTTTGGCGAGAGAGGGTGGGGCTTTTGACTTCCATCGGAAACGTCTCCGCTGGACGAACGAAAGTCAAAATCCCCACCCTGTCGTCGCGCTGACGCGCGACAACTAGGATGGCGCGCCCGAGTTTTCCTTCTCATCTGCTCCCAGCGGCGGCAGGCCCATGTGCTTCAGCAGGACCGCTGCCAGCGAATCCGGCTCTTCTTCCATGGCTTGTTCTACGTCACGCTGGAGCTTGCGCTTTTGCTCGCGCCTCCGGGCCATGTCGGCAACAGTAGGGTCCACCGCCGCAGCCACTGGCTTGCGCGCCACAGCCACTCGCGGCCCGTTGGAGCTCGCCGCCGGCTTCACGCTTACCGCTGCCGGCGCTGGAGCCGCCGGCGCCGGCGGAATTTCCGGCCCTTCTTCATCTTCATCCAGCGGTTCGTCTTCAAGAACTTCGTCTTCCATCTCATCGTCTCGCATAATCTCGTCTCTCAAATTCTGCACTTCCGGCGGCGGAGGCGGCGGGAAGTCGCGCGCGGCCCATTGCGGGCCTTGCACGCGGGTCAGGTCGACGGTATCTTCGTCGATGACCACGTCGGTCAACCTTTCCGGCTCGAAGCGCGTGGCGCGCAGGTTGTAGCTGGCGGTTTGCAGCGCGTAGATCATCACGCTCGCGGTTTTGTGGTCGAGCGTGCCCGCGCCCAGCATCTGCACCACCTTCATCAGCGCCACCTGAATCGAGTTCGCGTCTTCGAGCAGCACAAAACCGAACGAGCGCTTGCCCTCGCGGTTTTCGGCCGCGGCCCGGCGCTCGTGCTCCACGCGGGTGTGAAAGTAGCAATGCGACTGGTGGCGCAGCGCGGGAGAGCCGCACTGCACGCCGTTAACTTTTACGTGTTGACATCGGGGAACATGTTCCAAAGCCATTTCTGTGAAGTACCTCGTATCTTTCCGTATCTTGGGCGATGAAGATCTTGAGTACCCCCCTCCCCCTACCCTGATCTTGTCTTTAAAACGTTCAGGTTAGCGAGAAGTCGTCTGCAAAATCCGCATGCCAAAAGAGTTAGATATCAAAATCTAGGAAACAAAGGATTTTGATTGGACCGACTTGGTCTTGTGGACTGTCGCCTTGGTGATCATCTTGGGTGCGGGCTGTGGAAAGCAAGGTAAGATATCACAGCGCGGGGTGCAGTTGCTAAAAGCTAATTGTGTGGCTGATTCATTGTGAGAAGGCCTAAGCGAAAGCGAGCCTGCCGTCGAAGAATCCTTCCCCCGCGGCGCGCAGTCCTTCTCATTGGGCGCGCGATGATGTGGGTTGGGAAATCGACGAGACTCTCCGATCTCGGTGAGTTTTCAGGGTTGTCAGAGGGTTTCTCTGAAGTCATTGAGCGCATTTAGCCAAATCCGAATCCATGCGCCATCGTTGGAGCGCTCCTCTAAGAGCGTTTTCGCCGCGTCGAGCTTTGACCAGTTGGCGTCAGCCGCCCTAAGGAGGGCCTGAGCTTCGACGTCTCTCCGGCTGAGTCGTGCCTCAGCGTCGGAAAACCAATATAGGAATTGCCGCCAGCTGGTTCCCAGCCAACTTTCGGGTTTCTCTCTCTTCCTGACTGCCTCATCGAAGTTGGACAATATCTCCTGCGAGAACGGGTTTCGATGGCTCACTTCGCTAATGAGGCCTGCTCTACGCACCCTAATGAGGTCACCTTGCCGAAGAAACGCTAGAAGGCTCTCCTCGAACCAGTACGGAAGCTGTCCGCCGCCGGTCGCCGTTGGCTCTTCAAATCTCTGGCGCGTAAATCGCCTGAGGTTGAAGAACTTTCCGGACGCACACGAGCTTGCACCTGCCTCCTTCCAGAGGATCATGTCCGATGAGCAGAAACCAACTAGGACTGGCATCCCATTAGCCTCAAGTGAGTTTATAAGGACCATGGCTCCAGCCAGTTCGTCTGCCTCGTTGATCTCCCTACGTGGCTCCGTGGTTCCAACTAGAACTAGGTATGCCCTCTCTGCAGCGGCACCGGAGATAACCGAAGCTATTTCGAGGGCGCGACTGAGATCCGCCAGTTCGGGAAGGCTGACCAGTGCGGTCTGCAGGACCTTCGTTCGTCCCGAACCTCCTAGGCGTTTCGAAAGTTCTGTCCCGGTTTGTACTGACCTCAAATAGAATTTATCGTCGAAGACCTTGGGAATCACAACCGGGGAGCAGACGCCGTCGACCTGTAGGCGGTTGGCTGTCGCTGAGATTCTCTCGTTTAGTTCCGCCCACCATCCGGTGGAGCTCAAATCGGCGGTATCGACATCCTTCGGGTAGTAAGGCCAATCTTTGAGTTTCCCCCGCTCCGTCGCAGGGACGTACAACTGGGGGTCAAGGATGCACTCGAATTCACCTCTCGATTCGCGGCTAACCCTAACTTGCTCGGCGACCTCGTCCGCTGGCGAATTGATGGGGCTGAAAATCGCCCCCGCGAATTCCGACATCTGAGGCAGGTCGATTAGATTGTTCGAGTGATGCCCCATCTGGTGATAGCTGGACATTTATCTTGCCTCCGGCTGAGCCGCCCAGGCGCCCAAGAGATCTTGCGGTGTTCGGTACCGACGAACGGGCCATGCAGACACCATCTTCCCCAGCACGGTTAGGCCGGTGGACCCTAATGCAGCCAAGAAGCTGTCGGTTGGGCCCTGTCGCGAGGATACGAGATCGACGACCTTGTTCTGGGGTGAGCCATCCGGAAGGTATGGGTGGACCCCAAGGGTGACAAACGACAGCGTCGCTCCAAGCCCGAACTGGTCGGTCCGCCAGTCAATCAAGTGTTTTTGATTGTTTAATTGTTCAGGCGAAGAGAAAAAAGGTGTACCGGGGCCACGCGGGGCCCACGTCGGCGTTATCGACGACTCCAAGAGGTCGCGGGCCACTCCGAAGTCGGTTAAAACGGGAGTCGTCCCATTAGCTCGGAACATTATGTTGTCGGGCTTGATGTCTCGGTGCACTAGGCCGAGCCCGGCTGTGTGTCCGATCGCTTGGATCAGGCTTGTTCCAATGGATAAACATTCTGCTACTGTTATCGCGCCTTTTTCCGTCAGGGTTCCTCCCTCTAGGAACTCCTCCGTTAGCGTCACAAGACGGGCACCGTCGTAGTCGTATTCCTCAACGGAGAGCAGCCGAGCGATGTTGGGGTGCTGGCAGCGCAGCATTGAGTTGATCTCTCGTTGCTCTCGGGGGCTGGATATGGCTGACTTGTAGAGTTTCAGAGCGACTGGGCCGTCCTTGCCCAGTACATGGAAGGTCTGTTTGAATGTGCCCTCACCGACTCGGGACACAAATTGCATCTGGCGTTCTTGGCAGATCCTTCGGGCCACGGATTCCAGTTCGGGCTGAGCCATATTGCCACTTCCTCACTGCCGCTGCGGCTGCTTCTGACAGCCACGGCTCGATTGGAGCCTGCTCCTGGGGCCTGTACACGACCACGATCTTCTTTCCGTTTAGATAACAGAGACCAACATTCCTTTTTTCAAACTCCGCCCTAAACCTCGATGCGATGGCGGCCGTCTCGCGCGGTAGAACAACAAAGGAGGTGTGGGCGAAACATGTATTGCGGTAAGCCTGGTCTAGTGCATTGCGCCAACGCAAGAGTTTCGCTTCAAATGCGACGACATTTCGCTCTTTCGCAGTAACAGCGATGACGTCGGTACAGCCCCGCTGGTAGGAAAACTCGCGGGTCACCCCTACGTTCCCCCAAGGACTGCGGGCGGTGCGCAGTTGTCGTACCAACTCCCTCACGAGGCTCGACTCGGCCTTGTACATGTGCGATTCCAGTATAAGCGCCAACCCGTAGAACAAATCCTTGGCGTACCAACTATCTTACCGTCGACCGCCGGCCGCGGAACCGCCTCCCACTTCTCGCAAAAGAAGCGAGAAGTGGGGCACCCGCGGCCGTGGCGGGACCTCGGCTTTCGGGAAGGTTATAGGGATGCTTCGACTGGGCCGCGAGGACTTCGTCCTTCGCGGCTCCGCTCAGCATGACAGAAACCTCGCTTCGCTCGGTGAGCGGACGAGGCGTCCGCCGCTCCACGCGGGCGAGGGCGCCCGCGCTACTTGCCGCCGTATTTTTCCAGCCACTTCAGCTCTTCTCTCACCTTGATCTTTCCATGCCACGGATTTTTATCCAAGCTCGTGGCCTTCGCCGGGGAAGATCAGCAGGGCGTTTGGAATGCCTAGCGAGTAGAGCGCGTGTTCCAGCAGATAGTCTTCGAGCACGGCTACGCGGATGTCGTCGGCGCCGGCTACCATGTGCGTGGGCGTGCGCACTTTGTCGATTTGGAAGATGGCAGCTTCGTCGTGGTAGCGCTGCGGGGCTTCCCAGGGGCGTCCGCCGAGGAAGTAGGCGTCGTCGTAGGTGGTATCGTCGTTGCCCCAGTTGCCGATGTGCTCGACTGCGCCTGCGCCGGTGACCGCGGCTTTCCAGCGCGTGGATTGGGTGATCAGCCAGTTGGTCATGTATCCGCCGTAGCTGTAGCCGCCTACGGTTAGGCGGTTGGGGTCGGCGATGCCGTCTTTGACCAGCGCGTCTACGCCTTCGAGGATGTCTTTGCCGGGACGCGAGACGATTTGCGGGAACGATTTGGGTTAGGAACTTGTCGCCGTATCCGGTTGAGCCGCGGTAGTTGGGCTCGAAGACCAGCCATCCGTTGGTGGCGGCTAGCGCGGACCATTGATACCAGTCGGCTTCGAAGTGGTTGCCGTCGGCGTCGGCGGGGCCACCGTGGATGAAGGTGAACATGGGCAGATTTTTCTGCTTCGAATTTTCCGGGAGGATAGATGAGCATGCCTTCTACTGTGGTGCCGTCGTCGGCTTTCCAGCGGTAGGGCTTGCCTTGGGGGAGATCTTTGTCGGCGAGAGTGGCGTTGAGATTGGTGATGGGCTTGGCTTCGGATAGTTTGTCGGGGCTTTCGGCTAAGTAGACTTCGGTTGGCTTTTGTAATGATGAGTAGAGGAAGGCTACGCGCGGCGAGTGCTGGGCGGCGGAGATGTTTTCGTAGGTGCCGGACCAGGAGTTGAGTTTTTGGAGTTGCTGGTTCGGTTTGGTGATTGAGTACATCGGGACTTCTGTGCCGAGACGGGCTGCGGTGAGGATTGTGTTGGATGCTACGGCGTAGTGAGTGATTTCGCCGGTGAAGTCTTTGCTCCATTGCTCGACTGTGCCGGTTTCGGAGTCGCGCGTTTCTGTGTCAACCCAGTACAGGTGCGGCTGCAGATCGCGGTAGGGGCCGGTGACGTCGCCGACCTCTACTTCGAAAAAAATGTGGCGGCTGTCGTTGGCCCAACGGGGTCGGACTTCGATAGCTTGGTTGTGGGTCAGGCGGCGGGGTTCGGCGGGTTTATCGGTACTGGCGGCATTGGCGGCCGAGGGCGGCCGCGCCACATTCAGTTCGTAGATTTCTACGTCTTCGTACTTTTCCTGGCGCTGGTTGATGGCGTTGGTCAGGAGCGCCAGCTTGGTGCCGTCGGGAGAGGTTGCTATTTCGTCGACTCGCAGGGGCAGGCTGGCCAGCTCGCGCGCACCTGGAGTCAGATCAGATTCTTTCTCGGCCTCGGATTGTTCTTTCGTCGATTCTTTTTTGGCACTGGCGAAGTTACGCTGGAGCGCGGCGGAGAGGTCGAGAGCGAATACGGTGTCGCCGCGCTCGGCGGTGCGATATTGCACCACGTCTTTCCATTGCTCGCGGTAGTCGTCTTTCTGCTCCTTGGTCCAGGGGTGGCGGGTCGAGTAATAGAGCGTGTGCGAATCGGCGGACCAGGCGAAGGAGTGAACGTCTCCCTGGCCTTGGGTGAGTTGGACGGCTTCGCCACCGGAGGGGGAGATGACATAGATCTGGCTGATTTCGCCCTTTTCGTCGTTGTCATCGTCGGCATCTTTCTCGGAAGACACCTTGCGTTCGGAGAGGAAGGCGACCCAGCGGCCATCGGGCGACCATTTGGGTTCGGTGTCGTGGCCGGATTGGGTGAACTGGATCAGAGAGCCGCCTTCGTCCTTGGTGCGATAGAGCCAGAGATCTTTGCGGAAGATCTGCTGGTCCCAGTCGGCGCGCTCAGTGCCGATTACCACGTTGTTGCCGTCGGGTGAGAGTTCCACTGAGGTGTAGCCTACGGCGTTGAAGAAATCGTCTAGCGTTAGTTTGGGTTTGGAGTCGGCGAAGGTTGGGAGTGTTACGGCTAGCAGGAAGAGAATGCTAGTTGTCGTTTTCATAGGCCCTTGACGGGAATTAGCGTTATACAACTTCGGGTTTGGGTTCGGCAACCTCGTAGAGGGAGTTCCGTCTCGCTTCGCTTGGTGGGACTCTTCGGCTATCGCCTCAGGGCAGGCACACGAAGGCGTCCGTCGCTCCATTATTGAATTGGTTCGGCGTTTTTTAGGGCGTCGTCGAGAGGCTGGCCTATGTGGGCTGTGCCGGTGACTACGCGCCAGCCGTCGTCGTAGAGGCGGAAGGCAGCGAAGGATCGATAGCGCGCGTCGCCGGGGTAGAGCGCTGCACCTACTTCGTTGAGTGGATTCCAGCGCCAGGTGAATTCCACCGTGGCGAAGTAGCCTTGCTTGGAGATGCCGGTGACGGCGATCAATTCCCTTTTTGCGGCAGGAATGGTGAAGAATTGCTTCGTGGCTTCGCTGGGAGAGACGATGCCTTGCAGAGTGCCGACGCCGGATGGCGTTAGCACGATTTCAACGCATGGCGATTCAACGGTTGGAGGACACGTGGCTTTGCTGGAAGAGATCCAGCCGTGGTGTTGCAGGGCAAGGTATTCGGGCGTGAAGAATTCTTTATTTGAGATGACACCGGTCTGCAGTTCGAAGTTCTGTGGAGAACGGAACGGAGTGGAACTGGCGATCAGATCGGTGGCCAGGCGTCGCGTCAGGAAGTCGCGCGGCGAGCAGGAGGAGAGCAACAGAGCTGTGCTGCAGAGAATGAGCCTGAATGTTTTTGGCATGAAGAGCGAACGTGCGATTATTACCGATCTTGGATTGTAAATAAAGCTGATCTTCTGCGCGGCAAGAATGGATGGAACGTGATTTGGCCTTCGAAACGGGGGGGCCATCGGCCGGGAATTTGGGCGGCACATTTGGGGCAGCGGCCGTCGGCGGTCAACCGATAGTCTTTGATCAGGTAGCCGTATCGCCCGATCAAGGTTTCGCTGCACTGCGGGCAGCGCGTATCCTCCCACTCGCCGACTTCGCCGGGGAGATTCCCGGCATAGATGTAGCGGAGGCCGGACTGGCGGCCGATTTCGACGGCTTGCTGCAGGTCCTCTCGCGTCGTGTCGCGCGCGACATCGTTTTGCATTTTGTAGTCCCCGTGGAAGGCGGTTACATGCCAAGGAATGTCGGGCGAGATACCGGCTACAAACTCGGTCAGGCGACGGATTTCGTCGGGCGAATCGTTGAAGCCGGGGATTAGCAGCGTAACGATTTCCAGCCACAGGCCCATGGCGTGGATGCGGCGGATGCTGTCGAGGATTGGGCCGATACGGCCACCGAGTTCGTGGTAGTGGCGGTCGTCGAAGCTTTTGAGATCGACTTTGTATAGATCGAGCCACGGACGCAGGTACTCGAGAACTTGCGGCGTTCCATTGCCGTTGGAGACGAATCCGGTGATTAGGCCGGCGGCTCTGGCTTCCTTGAAAACCGCCACGGCCCATTCGCTGGTGATCAGCGGCTCGTTGTAGGTGCTGACAATAATTTTTGCGCCTTGAGCTAACGGCCTCGTTCACGAGTTCTTTCGGCGAGGCGGGCAGCGGAGGTGATACGGCGCTGGGATCGCGCAGCGCCTGCGATGTTACCCAGTTCTGGCAATAAGAGCAGTGAAGATCGCAGCCCAACATGCCGAAGCTGTAGGCGAGCGCGCCGGGGTATGCGTGGAAGAATGGCTTCTTCTCAACCGGGTCGCACTGAGTTCCTGCGGTGTATCCCCAGGGAACGTAGAGTTTGCCGCCACGGTTGAAGCGGACTTTGCAGACTCCGGGCTGGCCTTCGGGGATGGGACAGCAGTGGCCGCAGGAGAAGCAGCGCAGGCGGTTGTTTTCGAGATTTTCTACCAAGGCCGGTTCGGCTTCGTGGGCGCGCTCGTCGAGGATGGTGCGGAGGGTGGGCACGGGGAGCACTGTGTCTATTCTAACGCTGCCTAGTCAGTTGACACTGGTTTGTCGGGCTGTGCCTGTTCCGCCTCGCTTCGCTCGGCGGGACCCTTCGGCGTGCACCTCAGGGCAGGCTACGAGGCGTCCGTCGCTCCATGGTCCGATGTTCGATCTTCAGTGGAGGTTTTGGGATTGGGTGCGGGTTTCGTGCTGTTGCAGCCACTGTTCGGCCTGCTGTTCGATGGCGGTGCGTTGCGGCGGCGTTAGGCGGGCCGCTATGAACGGAGCCAGGACTTTGCTGGCATCGTCGCCGCTGGCGCGGGCCAGGACCGTCCAGAAATAAGCGCGAGTCGAATCCTGCGGCACGCCGCGGCCGCCCCAATAAAGCGAACCTAACTTCGATTGCGCTGGAACGTTTCCATGCTCGGCCGCTCTGGTGAACCAGCGGGCGGCTTCGTTCTCGTCGCGCAGGATTCCTTGTTTGTCATCGCCTGTGGAGTAAAGGAGGCCCAGCGCATTTTCGGCGGCGGCATCGCCATGCGCGGCGAGTTCGCGAAGTTGTGGAAGAGTGGCGGTATCCGCCGTCACGCCGGACGCAGCTGCGCTTTCAGCGGGCTGCCCTGAAGAAGCCAAAACAGTGGTTTGGGCGCGAGCTTGCAGCCTTGCCTGAATCCAGGGCTGCAGCCAGGGTGCGCTGAGAAAACCGAGCGCCATAAAAATCGTTGCGGCGGCGGCGATCAGCAGGATCAGGTGAGTTCGAGGCAGGCGAATGCCACCGACGGTATCTTTATTGTTGTTGGACGCACTCTTGGCGTCATCCTTCTTCGCGTCATCTTTCGTCGCGTCCGCTTCTTTGTTTGCGCTTTCTTCCGGCACGTGCGCGAACAGCACGCTGCCGGGCGGCGCAGTAAAAGGTTTCGGAGGCGGAGGCTCCGGCGGCGGAGTATGGGCGCACAGGGCGCGATGGATCGCAGCCGAAATGGTATCCGCGAAGCGCATCAGAATGGCGCTGTCGTTCTCACTGTAATTGCCGGACTGCGGGGAAAATACTTCAATCAGGCCGATGGTTTTTTCTGCGGAACGCACGGGTGAGGCGAGTACAGAGCGAATGCCCAAGGCGCGGCAGGTTTCGCGATCCACGCGCACATCGGTCTCGCTATCGTTGCAGTACAGTGATTTTCCGGTGCGCACGCATTCGCCGGAAAAACCTGAACCTACGTGCAGAGACACGCCGACGGGCGGAGCGTTCTCTCCCGCGCTGGCGCGGCACGTCATGGTATCGGCATCTTTTCCCGCGAGCGCAACAGCCGCGCCCGAACTGCGAAGCAGTGAGCGGGCGCGCGAGGCCACTAGCGCTAAAACCGCTTCCAGGTCTGCGCCCAGCGACTCCGCTTCTCTCTGCACCGCAGAAGCCGCGTTCAGAACGTCACTAAAACTCTCTTTGGGCGGTGAATGATCGAGGAGTTTGGGAGTTGCTTCTGCTTCGGCGTTGGCGGCTCCGGCAAGCGCGTTGAGGAGCAGCCACTCGCGCAGACGGCTCTTCGCCAAATTGTCAGGAACGGAAAGATGAAAACCGAGGTGGCCAGCTGCATCAAACCAGGCGACTCGAGCCAGGACAGGAATTTCGTCTTCGGCGTCTGCGAGGTTCAGGCAGAGATCCACGGTTTGGTCGACATGCATCGGTGAAGCAGATTGCAACGCCAGGCCGATTTCGCTGATGTTGAGAATTTCGCACAAGTCGTGCGATTCGCCGGACAAGATTCCACTGAAGGTCGCGTACGCAGGCACATGCACTTTCTGGCGCACACGTGCGCGTCGGTTCGATCTTGGAGGTTGTGGAACCTGGTGGGTAGCGGCCATGAACGGGACCCGAGTGTCGCGAGTATATATTAACCCCGGATGGCAAGAAAATATGCGGGGAGAAAATAGAAAGGGCACGACGGCCACTGAGCTGGGAATGGCGGGATCAGGGCGCTTTGCCCAGGGACATGTGCTGTTCAAGCCCGCATGTTGCTTAGTAGATCGATCTAACTCCTAGTTTTGATGAGACTTGACCCCTCGGGGGCTGAGGCTATTTGGCCATAACCCGGGAGCGATGAAGACTCGAGATGCGGGAGATGGCGGCGACCATCATGCTGGAAAGCAACTGCATGGTGGCTACGTCGCGCTCGTCGAATGCGCCGGGCGAGGAGGAAAGCACTTCGAAGACGCCGAGCGTGCGACGATAGGAACGCAGCGGAGAAACCAGAATCGAGCGAACGCCAAGGCGGCGGCAACTGGCGAGATCGACGCGGGGATTGCGCTCGGCATCGTGGCACAGCATGACTTCACCCGTACGCACAGCTTCAGCGGAGATTCCGGTTTCGGTCTGCAGGCGGACGCCGAGGTCTGGAGCGGTGCGGCCGGCGCGGGCGCGGCAGACGATTTCGTCTCCGGCGCGGAGCGCGATGGCCGCGCCAGTAGCGCCGGTGAGATGCTGGGCACGTTCAGTGATGGCGCTGATGGCCGGCTCAAGGTCGAGTTCGCCGGCATGGAGTTCGATTTCCTCGCCGGGATGCACGGCACGAAAGCCTGAAACATGGTGTGCCGCATGTGCGACGCGAAGCTGGCTGCGTAGCGCGAGCGAGGGTACGCGCGCGTGGTGATCGGCAACGTCCATCACCGTCGGATCGGGCACGGTGCGCAGCAGATCGCGAACCAGGCTATCCAGTTCGGCATCCGTGATGAGGTGCGCGGTTTGCTGATTGCGCAGCGACCCACCCAGGACGCGAGAAAGGCTGAGCAGCGTGGTGTTGCCGCAGGCAAGGCAATACGGCCTGCTGTTGGCGCTGATCAGCTCGCACTGGATGCAAAATGTCGCAGTCTGAAGAGGAACGAAATGTACGTCTTTAAATGTGCTGCCGTAGACACTCTTGCCAAACATTATGCCCGCCCTGAGTGAAATCTCTGAGAGGTTCAAGGTAAACAGGAAGGTGGAGACAAAGAAGTGACCGCAGTGGTTCCTGTTGTGGAAAACACGGTCGAGGATGTTTAGTTATCAATGACTTAAATGTGCAAGAACTTGCAATCGCGGAGCAACCCATTGGGACTTTCCGGCAAATTTCCCGGCCGGGGCTATTGATTTAGGATCGCACCTGTTCTAAACTATTTCAACGTTCAAGGCAAAAATGCCTTAGTTCGATCTGGGGAGAAACTCAATGCAGTGGACCGCACCCGCTTTTGAAGAAGTTTGCTTGAATTGCGAAATCAACTCCTACGCCAGCGCCAAACTTTAATCCGTCAGCCCTCCCTGTTCTCAAATAGTTCTTCGCATCACGCCGGAGGTTGGCGTGTGTGCGCCTCTCGCTGAACGCACCGACATCCGTTCCGTCCTAGCCCGCCTGCGCGGCAACGAATCCTCGATCCTCTTGAGTGGGATGGGCAATCACTTCCACTCCTCGTTGCAGCGTGCGATCAAGTGCATCCGCAAGCGCGATGGGGAAACTCGTGGTGAGAAGATTAATGTCCAACTGCAAGTGCCGCGGCGAATAGGCGCGGTGGACTACCAGCGCTCCCCTGTGGCGGTTGGAGGAACTCACGAGATCGAGCGAGAGACTCCAAACTGCCAGGCCATCCACAGAAATCGCTTCCGAATCCCTCGCCCATTGAAATGAAACTTCGCTTCGCCGTGGCACGGCAGCGTCTGCGGCGGCGGGATGGGCTTCGCCAGCAAAAAGCTTGAATCGAACCTGAAAGCCGTCAAAATCATTTGAGGCGAACGCGGATTCGAGCACGCGTCGAATCTGCGCATAATCGCGCGCTACCTTGAGTTCCTCGGTAGCGCGGCGGATGGCGAGATTGTTGATGACGATCTGACGCTGCTCGAAGGTTCGCTGCGCAACGCGAGCGAGCTCGCCCAACTCGAGATAGCCGAGGCGCTGCACGCCGATCCAGACGCCGGTGCCAAGGACAGCGAGAACCAAGCCCAGCGAACTGCCGGTCGGCCAGAGCAGGAACAAACTGAGCAGCGCGAACACGGCAGAGACGCCATAGAGCAAAATTACCACCTGACGGTGCGTCAGGCCGTGCTGCAGAAGTTTGTGGTGAATGTGTTCGCGGTCGGCAGTGAAGACGGGACGGCCGCTGATCAGCCTTCGCAGAATGGAAAGCGAGGTCTCGAGAATCGGCAGACCGAATGAAACCACGGGAATTGCGACCGCGACAATGGTTGGAGCTTTTTGCGCGCCAGCCAAAGCGAGGGCGCTGAGGAGAAAACCGATGAAGAGGCTGCCGGAATCGCCGAGAAAAATCGTCGCCGGGTTGAAGTTGTAACGGAGGAAACCGAGGATCGCGCCGGCAAGTGCGATCGTCATCATGGTGACGAGTGAATATCCATTCAGCAACGCGACGACGAACGCGACCAGCGTAGAGAACAAGGCTGAACCCGCAGCCAGGCCATCGAGGCCGTCGATCAAATTGAAAGCGTTGGTGATCGCCAGAACCCAGAGAATGGTGAGCGGCAAACCCAGGAACCACGGCAGTTGGTGGGCGCCGAACAAAACGGGAATATTGACAATGCGCAGGCCGCCTGCAAAGAGCATGGTCGCGGCGACCGACTGAACCGCGAATTTTGCGTAAGGGCCGGCAGTGTAGATGTCATCGTAGACGCCGAGCAGAAACACGATGGAGGCCGGAAGGAGAATGGTGAGCAGCGTCTTGAGATCGAACGCGGAATCGAGGTGAGGTACACGGGCGCTCATGACCCGGGCCAGCACCATACTCAGGGAAAATGAAATAAAAATTGCCACGCCGCCGAGGCGAGGCAAAGGATTGGAGTGCAGGTGCCTTTCATGAGAAGGAACGGCCAGCCAGCCGCGGCGCGTGGCAATATCGCGCACATTGCGGGTAAGAACAAACGAGAACAGCAGCGATACGAAGAAGATCGCAAAAAAGACGACCGTCAACTGTTCCCCCTCGGCCCGGTGGTCAACGTCGGCACGTGCACTTTCCTTTTCCGACAGTCAAGTATTGCAGCAGCGCAAGCTGCCTGGTAGTGAGTTAACGGATACGTCCCAAGTTTTCGTCTGCGATTGAGGGTTGCAGAAAATCTAACAGCGTTCGCGCGAGCGCTTCAATCGCTTGCGGTGAGAAAGTTGTGGAAAACGCAGGATGCAGTCGTGCGTTTCGGATTTCGTAACAGACAGATAGAAACAATCGAATCAAAGAGAAAAGGAATGCAATCGCATTCACTGATGCTGTGCTAAACTTTTTTTCGATTCTTCTTCCACTAGAGGCTTGTGATGCAGTTCGGCAGATTCAATTTTGCCCACCGCGGTAGTCTGCTCGCGCTTTATGCTTCGTTGGCGCTTGTTCTCGGACTTGTTTCTGCGGCGCAACAAGCACCGGCTTCTGAGCCCGCCGGTTCTGCACGATCCGGCGCCCAGTCGATGTCCCAGGCTGCCATCGGCAGTTCTCCGAATCGCGCGGCTGCGGTGAACAAGGACGGTTCATTGGCCGCGAGTTCTGAAAATGCAGATGAGCCGCCTACTACCCTCCGGCTGGGTGCGGGCGATCTAATCGATGTGAGCGTTTACAATGTTCCCGAACTTTCCACCAAGGCGCGAGTCGGCAATTCCGGCGATATCTATTTGCCGCTGATCGACTACGTGCATGTGGCAGACCTCACCGTGGAAGAAGCGCAGGCTCTGATTGAGAAGCGACTGGTTGACGGAGGCTTCGTCCGGGACGCCCATGTGACGATTTTTGTAGACGAATCGGCGAATCAAGGCGTCACCGTGATCGGCGAAGTGCTCAGGCCTGGTGTTTATCCGTTGCTGGGCGACCGCAAGCTCTTTGACATGATTTCCGCAGCGGGCGGATTTTCCCAGTTGGCTGGCCGCAATATCAGCATTATCCGGCAGCGCGATCCTACGTCTCCCATCACTGTAAATCTGCCGAGAAATCTCGTCGACGATTTGCGGGACAATATCGAAATCCTTCCGGGAGATACGATCAGCGTTCCTAAAGCGGCGATCGTCTACGTGGTGGGAGATGTCGGCCATCCCGCAGGATTGCTGATCGATAATGGCACCTTAACCGTACTGCAAGCGCTGGCTCTCGCGGGCGGGACAAACCATACCGCGAAACTGCACGCCGTTTGCATCATCCGAAAAGGGCCGAACGGCATGACGTCGACGAAAGTTCCACTGAAAAAGATGCTGGAAGCGAAGGCTCCGGACGAAAACCTGCAAGCCGATGACATTCTGTTTGTGCCCCTCAGCGGAGTGCGAGTGGCCGCGGCCCAGACCATGTCGGCTGCGATCTCGGCCGCTACCGGCCTTGCTGTTATTGCTGCGCATCCCTAGTGGGGAAAGTGTGTCAGTCGCACTCAAGCGGCAACATCTGACACAGTTTTTTCAGGCACGATCATCCGCTCCAGCTCGCGAATGTATTTCTCCGCGGTTCGCTGGCGCGAGAATTTCCGAAGAATATATTCTCTGCCGTTGCCTCCGAGTTCGCAGCACTTCTCACGATTCGCGTTGAGGAGACAGATTGCGTTCGCCAAATCGCTTGAGTTCTCCGGTTCGATCACAAGACCCGCTTGCGCTTCTTCCAAAATTTCCTGGGCCTGCCCCTGCACTCCCAGAATTACCGGGCGCGCACACGACATGAACTCCAGCATCTTCGTTGGAATAACAGTCTTGAACACATCCGCTTTCTTCAGAAGGACCAAACAAGCATCCGAAGCTGCAATGTAACCCGGAATTTTCTCGCGAGGCTGCTGATCGACAAATTGCACATTCTTGAGCCCGCGTTCTTTTGCTAACGCAACAATTCGAGCTTTCTCGGCGCCCTCGCCAACGAGCAGAAAAACAATTCCTGGATCAGCGTGCTGCAAATTCGTCGCGGCATCTAGAATCGTCTCCAGTCCATGCGCCATTCCCATGGTTCCGACATAAGAGACGACGAACTTGCCCTCCAGTCCAAGACTTTTTTTCAAATCGACGCTCGCTCGTGGCGAGAAGAGCTGCGTTTCCACTCCATTCTCGACCACAGAAATCTTTTCTCGCGGCACACGCCAGTGTTCCACCAGGTAATCTTCAAAAGCAGGAGTAACGACGATGATGCGTTGCGCCTGGCGGTACAAGAAATCGGCAATCCTGGCCAGTGCACGATGCAAGAAAGAATTGTTGCTGCCAACGCCAACGGCTGCCAGCGATTCGGGCCACAGGTCGCGGACTTCGAAAACAAAAGGAACTCGCTTCCATCGCGCCAGAAAGCTGGCCGACAGGGCAACGAGCAACTGCGGCGAAGAGCCAATCACAAGATCGGGCCGCGCTAAGAAGAGTCCGGTGCTGGCGGCCGAAATGCAAAACGAAGCGTAATTCAACATGCGCTCGTAAGCCTTGCGATTAGGAAATGGCAGCAGCCAGGTGCGGACCACATTTGCTCCGCCGATGCGTTCGCGGAACACGAGACGCCGGAACTTCGATCGATAATCGGCGGGCACCACACCTGTGGGGTGATTGGGGAAGCCTGTGAGCACGGTGACGTCGTGGCCTGCATCCGCCCAGTGTTTCGATAACTCCGAGGCCCGCGCTGCCGGTGCGCCCATCTCCGGTGGAAAATATTGCGAGATATAGAGAATCTTCATGCGGTGTTTGGCATAGGCATTGACTTCACGAAGCTTGATCGAAACCACCAGCGCGGGCTGCGTTATCATCGGCGGAAAGCTGTTTTACCTGAAGCGGCTTCCCCAAACATCGTGACTCTTCCAGAGCAAACGTCGCCATCATCGTGTTCACAATCTCTGAGAATGGGATCGGCGATCTGGAGCCGCTGTGAATTGCCGCCGCAAAAGCTTCCCACTCGCCGCGATGGCCCTTATCCCGCCGCAGCCGTGAGTGAAATACCTGCTTCTTCCCGGCTCGAACCAATTCCAGCCGGCGAAAGTCATCCAGCACCGCAACTCTGCCGCCTCCGAACACTTCGATGCGTTCTTTCGAATACGACTTGTCGCCGTTCGCCAGATAGCTGATCGTGGCCTGCGAGTCATTGGCAAAACGCAGCGAGCAAATCAGGTTGTCATTGCTGTAGCGGCCGGGATTCGGCAGGCTGCGGGTTTCAACTTCCGTGGCAGATGAGCCAGCGAGGAAACAGAGAAAATCCACGAAATGGCAGACTTCTCCGATAATGCGTCCGCCGCCTTGCAACGGATCGTTCAGCCAATGGTCAGCGGGCAGAAATCCGGCGTTGATCCGATAATGCAGCGCCAGTGGCTCTCCCGCATCCCGCAAGAAATCCTTCATGCGAATGGCAAAGGGAGCGAAGCGCCGATTAAAACCAACCATCAGTATCGTGGAAGCGTTCTCATGCGCGACGGCGATTTGACGCAACTCCACTTCGTTCAGACATAGAGGCTTCTCGCAGAAGACATGCTTGCCCGCGCGCAGCGCTGCCACAGTTTGCTTTGCATGCAGGTGGTGACGGGTGGCAATTGCAATGGTGTTGACGGATGGATCATCGAGAACCGCCTGCTCGTCAGTGGCGCAGGAGCGAAAGCCGAATTTCTTGGCTGCGTGCCAGGCGTGCGAACCGTTTGCCGCACATGCCGCTGATAGTTCAATGCCGCGGATTCGTTTCATCGCGGGCAATAGCGTGGTGAGCGCGAAGGAACCTGTCCCGAGAAAACCGAGACGAATGAACCTCTCACTGCTCACTGGCCGCGTGGGAACGGAGAGTTCTATCACGCGGCCATCAACCGCATCCTGCGGGTACGAGATCAGCACGCCGAGAAATGCTTCCCGTGTTTTGCCAGTGATCAATTCGTAGGCGGCGTGTGCTCGTGAGATCGGAAAGCGATGCGTGATGAGCGTCTGCAAATCGAGCTTGCGACTGGCGAGAAGCTTGAGAAAAGCTTCCATATTGCGGGTTTCGGTCCAGCGCACGTAGCCGATCGGATAATCGATTCCCTTCCGCTCGTAGGCCGCATCGTAGCGTCCGGGACCATAGGAGCGGGAAACGCGGAAGTCGAGTTCTTTCTCGTAAAACGTCCGCCGGGGGATGTCCAAGCCGACAGTTCCGACGGCAACGATTACGGCGCGATTGCGCGCAACTTCCCCGGCGAGAACTACCGGATCACTGCTGGTCGATTGCGCAGCGATGAGAACGGAGTCGACTCCATGCCCGGCGGAATGCTGCAGGCACAATTCACGAAAACCGGCAGCCGATGCGCTCACCGCGTCTGCTCCAAGACGCAAAGCCAAATCGGCGCGATCCGGCGAAATATCCATTCCTAACACGCAGCAACCGGCGGCCTTAAGAATTTGTACGGTCAACTGGCCGAGCAGGCCCAATCCGATCACCGCGACAACATCGCCGAGTTTCGCGTCCGAGTTTCTTACACCGTGCAGTGCCACGGCTCCGAGCGTGGTGAATGCGGCTTCCTCAAAACCCACTGAGTCCGAAGGAATCTTCGCGACCAGGAGGCGCGGAACGCAGACAAACTCCGCATGCACGGCATGGCCGGCGCCAGCGCAAGCCACGCGATCACCGACGTTGAAATCGGCAACGCCTTCGCCGACAGCGATCACCGTACCCGCGCTGCTGTAGCCAAGCGCGGACGGTTGATCGAGCCGACTGCGAACCGCAGTCATCGTCGGGATCAGGCCATCGCGCCCGATCTTGCTCAATACTTCGCGCACCAGATCGGGGCGCATTCTTGCTTTCTGCAGCAAGTTCTTGCCGGCGAACTCGGAGGACGCGCGCTCGGTTCCCGCCGAGACCAGCGACGCGGCGATACGAACCATTACGCATCCCGCCTGCAGTTTCGGAGCGGGAACCTCTGCCACGGTAATCTCAGCCGTGCGGGCGTCTTGAAAAACCTGTTTCATACTGTTCGTGCCGGGAACGTGCACCGGCGCTAAACGCGTGTGTTTATGGCAACACGATAGGTTTCCTTGGCGGAACTTCCGCCAAAGGCAGCGTCGGAAACGATGATCTCATCCTTTAATGATTCCACGATGCAACGCTCGCCCGTAAGAACCACTGTCACGAATCGAATTGGCAACTGCGCCCGAGTTTGATAGATAAAGGAAACAGCGGGCTGAAGGTCGCCGTAGGTCGGCGATTCCCAACCGAGGATTTGCGCTTCCTCCTCGGAAAGATTGGCCCGCGCATCGCCTGTTCTGACTGCATCAAGCTGTATCTGCTTTCCTGCGCGCACGAGCGCGAGATTTCCCTGAGCACTGCAAAAGACTTTCCAGCGAATCAAAGAACTCTCCAACTTGAAGGCAACTTGTGCCGCCGACTTGTCCATTTCAAACGGTAAATCTGCGAGCAGCCAGTGCAAGCGGGCTTCGTGCGTTCCGCTTCCAAGCAAATCATCCACAACGACCCAGCCGCCTGCTGCCAGCCAACGAACCATTCGGCGATGCGTGACGCTAACACGTTTGTAGCCGTCGTGCTCACCTTCAAAGCAATCGGCGAGATCATTGTTCGCCGAGGAATACACGCGTCCCGAAGCTTGCGCCCAGTCAACCCACAGAAAGCGACCGGCACGGCGCATCTGATCCTGGTGGTCGACTGTAATGGTGTTGTGAACGGCGGTGCGTGCGAAACCATTATTCCATGGTGCAGGGCCGTTGTAGAGATACGTTCCCGCATCGCGCGCGAAATTGATTCCCTTCCACCACAGGTCCACGTGCAATTGATCGGCCTGAAAAGGACGGCGAGTGTAGTGACCGGCGCGAATCAGCGCCCATGAGTTGTCATCGCCCAAACGGAAGTACCCGGTGTTGGCGGAATGATGAGGAATGAAAACATCTTCGTGCCCGGCAGTCTTTGCTCCAAACCAAACAGCGGGTTCATCCCATGTTCCGGACCGAAGCCCCGGACGCTTCAAAACCGCGGCGCTCAACTGCAGCAGAGGGCGAAAATCGCGATACGAGCCACAGGCGAGAGGAAAGAGCAGAGTGCCATCATCCGCCCCGTAGTTCGGCACACAGCCGCTGGCGGGATCAACCCAGGCTGAAATGAACTCAGATGCCGCTTGCGTTCGCTGGCGAATCTCTTCATGAAGCGGCGCGTCGCAGATTTCAGCAAGCTGCAGAGTCCACAACAGAAGATGGAGAATCATGCGCTGATAATTGAAGGAGTGTTGCTGCGAGACTCCGTCCGGCGTAATCTGATCGACGACCGCTTCGTGCAGCAACTCCCCGCCCAGATTTTGCCAAACCTGAGCCTCTCTCAGTTCGGGATATAAAGTACCTGCCGTCCACAGGCCGACGGCTTCGCTGATCAGATGATTGCTGCGCTGCGAGCGGGCGTATCCGATTGTTCGCGCCGTTCGCCACGCGTGTGCGGCAATCATTGAGAGAAGCAGGCCCACACGCTCGCTGGTCGTAGCAGGGGAGTGAATGAAACCGTGCAGCGCGAACGACCACGCCAAAATTCGCAATGAAGATTCCTGCCCGCAAATCCAGAGTGGACCGTTCATCGGTGGATTGTGATGGGCCCAGTCTTCGAGCGAATACCAGAATGCCTCCGCGAACCGGTCATCGCCGGTGAGAGCATAGGCGCGAACCAAAGGATAGACAAAGAGAAATCTGGAAGGTTCGAGAATAAACTTCAAATCTCCGTACACCGGCGAGGCAAACCGCATCCCGGTCCACAACTGGCGAGGCGAAACGCTCTGCCCGGTAACCGGATTCTGAAACCAGCGCGGGGGAAAACCGCACGGGAACGAAAGCGCGCCGAAAAAGGGCAGATCGCCCTTCATGACGTTTTGCGCTTCGGTGACAACTTCCGCTCCGCCTTCCGGCCCGACTATTTTCTTGATCTTGCATCCTAGAACCCGGGCATCGGAAAAGAAGAACCTTCGCAGGCCTTTGCGCCGCTCTAACAATATTTCTTCGGCGCGAACGCCGGGCGCAATGCGATCGAGATTCCACGAATCCCAACCTTGCACCGATCGCATTCTTCGCGACATGAGCCCGCTGCCGCGCTGCAGTTCGTATTGCAGGCGCAGCATGCCATCGCGCAGGCCGAACGTGCGGCCGACTTGCAGAGCTGTGTCGAGCTTGCTCATTACTTTATCCATGCACCGCGCCGGCGATCGCTGGGACGCTCGTTTTGCCAAGGCGCTGAGCGGCCAGCGTCTGCAGCCGCTCATGCATCACAAAGAATTGATTATCTTTATTCTTATCGAGATCGGTCTGCGGTTTCGCCGAGATTGTTCCTCGATCCAGAGCCGCGACCATGTCGGCCATCTTCTCGACTCCGAAAGCGATGAGGCGGTTGCGCAACTTTGGCAGCGACTCCGCATCTGCAGCATGCGGCAATTCGCACCTTTGCAGAACGGGTCCCGTGTCGATTCCTTCATCGATGTAATGAATCGTCACTCCGACAGGAACGCTAAGCAATAACGACCACTCCGGACTGCTCATTCCTCGAATCTCCGGCAGCATGCCGAGATGGGCGTTGAGAACGCCGAGACGGGGCACGTCCAGCAATGGTCTTCGTAAAATATTTCCGCCCGCAAAGACAACGAGATCGGGCGACCACTGCTTGAGACGCGCCAAAGACTCCGGTGAGTTTTGATCGTCGCAGGTCGCGACCGGAAAACCGTAAATCGCAGCGACATCGCGCAGGCTGCGAAAAACCTTGCCGTCATTTTGGAGCAATCGCCCTAGATGAGGATTTCTCACGCTTGCCTGACCATCGCTTCGAGTGAGTTTGGAATGGGCATAATCAGCTACGCCGCGCAAGCCCAATTGTCCAACTTTGCGCAAAATAGTTTTGCGATTCAGCGAGCGCAGAGCAAGCGCGCCAACGGGAACGTATCCCACCCGGGCCAGGTGCACGCACATTGCACACGCGGTTTCGCTATACAGGCTCGAACTGAGAACTACGATGCGCACGGCAGGGCCTCGACTTTCCTCGCTTCGAGCGAAAGCATCAGGCGTTGCTCGGCCAAGAGAGCATCCGCGAAAAATTTGCAGCCCCAACTGATGTAACGGAGCGGTTGATAGCGCCCCCAAATCGGATACGAGCCACTCACTCCACCGGCGATCCCACTCGAGCCTTTCTCTGGAATCAACTGTTTCAGCATCTCGTTCATTTTAAGGGCCGCGTTCAAGTAGCGAAGATCGTTGGTCAGCTCGAAGAGCCGCAACCATACGCATGACATCTGCGCATTGCCCGTCAGACATGTAAACCCGCGGCCGTTCTTAAAATCGGCATCGTAGGCGCCGGGCAAGAATTTGTTGGTTTCGAACCTTCGCAACAAAACCCATGCTGATTTCGCGACGGCATCGATAGCGTCACGGCGCCGGCGAAGAATCGCGCATTCGAGAACTCCCTGCAGGACGTAGGCGATGAAGTGAAGATAGTTGAGATGTCCGCGCAAGTTGATGCCATCAACCCAGCCGCTGGGGCGGAAGTGGGAAAGCACCCAATTCATATTCTGCTCCGCGGCCGCGCCGTAGCGATGATCGCCGGAATGCTCCGACAGCTCGGCCAGCGCCCATGCCACCATGCTGTAGTACGTGTGCGCCGCGTTCTGATATGCACCGGCTCCGGACCAGGATCCATCGGCCTGTTGCTGCTGGATCAGCCATTGCCCAGCCAGAAGCGCGGACTGGAGAATTTCGTACCGCTTCGTTTCGGAATATGCGCGCACCAATCCTTGCAGAATCTGGCCCGTGTTGAACACTGAGGGCTGTGTTTCGCTGCCATGCAATCCGCCGGGAAACGCCCCTGAGCGCAGTTGCAATGACAACAGCCATTGTGTCGCACGCTCCGCGGCGGCGATCACTGTGCCGTCTGCGCTCACACGCGCAAAGTCGTACAACGTAGGAACAATGTAGCCCGTCACCTCCGGATACGATTCCGAATATCCGGTGAGCAAACTGTAATAAGCTGCGATGCCGCCGTCGGGGCGTTGCGCATTCAAAATCCAGCGCAAGAGCAGATTCAAGGTGTCTTGGCTGTCGCGAGTGGTCTTCGCGTAGGAGTACAGATGCCGCTGCTCAAAACCGACACGCAGCCCATCGGAAACCAGCTTCCCAACCAGCGGGAACATGCGCGTTGGGCAACGCAATAAGCTTCCCGCCTCGGCCAGTGCTTTGGCAAACTGCGGCCTTGCGGCGCTGTCTCCCGGTGAGCTCACGCGGTTGCGGCCTCGCGTGCCTGGCTGAACTCATCTGCGCGTTGCACAGCTCCGGAATCGAGGAAGATTCTCATCCAATGCTCCAGCGTCAGGAACTGCCAGATTTGCATCGACCAATCTTCGGCTCCGCTGCGGTGTCCGATTACAAAACGTTTTACCGCCTCCGGCTGAAACAAACCCCGCCTGCGAATGTTCGTTTCCGAGAGCAGATCATCTACCATCTCGCGCAAATCATGCGCCAGCCAGTAGTCGATTGGAGCGGCAAAACCTGCTTTCGGCTGCCGCAAAACCTCGGCCGGCAGAACATCTCGCATGGCCTGGCGGAAGATATATTTTGTTGTGGGCGCGAAAACGCCTTTGAGCTTGAAACGCGGCGGAATACTCTGCGCAGCGAACTCGGCGAGATCGCGATCGAGAAAGGGCACGCGCACTTCCACCGACGATGCCATGCTCATCTTGTCGTTATAGTTCAGATTCAGGCTTACCATAAAAATCCTGGTGTCGAGATAGAGCATCTGGTTCAGAAAGTCGGCGTCGCGGACCTGCTCGAAGCTCGACCAATGACGAACGGCGGGATCGCAGGCACGAAGCTGATCACGAACTTCGTCGTTGTACAAATCCGTTTTCTGTTCGCTATCGAGATAAGTGCAGTTGCGGATGAAACGATTCTCGGCATCGAGCGACGCGCTGCGCGCCATCTTCTTGGCCAGCCGAACCGCGCCTTTCATGGCCGTGCCGCGAAAACCGGGCAGGTGGTTGAGGCCGGATTCCATCCCCGCACGCAGCGGAGCGGGAACCTTTTTGTAAGCTTGCGCCCAGCGATGTGCGATGTGTTTGCGATAGCCCGCGAACAATTCGTCCCCGCCCACGCCTGAAAGCAGAACGGTGGACTGTTTGCGCGCCTCGCGACAAACAAGATACGCCGTGATGATCGCAGGATCGGCGGTTGGTTCGTCCATGTGCCAGGTGAGGCGAGGCAGTAAGTCGGCCACGTCCGGTTCAACCACAATCTGCTGGTTCTCGCAGCCCAACTTCCGCGCCATGCGTGCGGGAACATCGGGATCATCCAAAGTCGATTCGCCCACGCGATACTTGCGCGGAAAAGTAATTGTGTACGTTCGCACCGGCTGCTTTGTCGCGCGGCACATCATGGCGACGATGCTCGATGAGTCAAGACCAGCGCTGAGGAAAGCACCGATAGGAACGTCGCTCACCATCTGCTGTTTGACCGATTGCTGAAAGCGCTCGCGCACTTCCGCGGCAAGATCGGCCTCGGATCGTGGATAGTGGTCGTCCGCATGCGGAAAGCGGAGATCCCAGTATTGTTTGATCTTCAGTTCATTGTCACGAAACGTTGCGCAATGACCTGCGGGAAGTTTGAAGATTCCGCGGAACATTGTTTTCGGATCGGGAACCCACAAAAATGTCAGGTACTGATGCAGAGACTCGAGATCGAGCTCCGCTTTGATGTGCGGCGCCTGTAGCAGAGCTTTGACTTCGGAAGCGAACGCCAGCTTGTCGCCGCGCTGGGCATAGTAGAGTGGCTTCACGCCAAAATGATCGCGCGCCAGAAATAACTCCGGCTTTCCTGAACGCAGGTCACAGATGGCAAACGCGAACATTCCTTTGAGCTTGTGAACGCAATCTTCGCCTTCCTGCTCGTAGAGATGAATCACCACTTCGGTATCGGTATTGGAGGCGAAGTGATGACCTTTGCTTTCGAGTTCACGGCGCAGTTCGGCGAAGTTGTAAATTTCGCCGTTGTAGGTGATCCACACGGTGCGGTCTTCATTGCACATGGGCATATGACCGTCGGCAGAAAGATCGAGAATGGCCAAGCGGCGGCTGCCGAAACCCACGTATGAGCCGTCCGGAAATTGCCGCTCCCATAACCCGGAATCGTCAGGACCGCGATGTGCCTGGACGTACGTCATGCGGCTGAGCACTTCTCGATCTCCGCAATTCGCAAGTCCGGCGATTCCGCACATAAAAAACTGCTCCCTAACCCCTACCTTCCTTACGCTTCAGCTCGTAGATCTTTGCCTTGGTATGAAACATTTGAACGGCCTGAAAGGCGCAGTAGATGAGGCCCGGCACGCCATCCAGAAACCCCAGGCGAAAACCGTAACGGTAGAGAAATAGCAAAATGGGTGAGCCCGGAATCGCAAATAGTTTTCTCTTGAACCAACGGCGACGCTGCGCCTGCGTGCCCCAGAGTGATGGCGGCAACTCAGCATCGTCTCCTTGCTGCAGCAACACACGAGCTTCCCAGTTGGAGTACTCGTCATGTTTTTGAATGTATCGAGATAACGATTCGACGTTGCGATGAATGATAGGGTGGCGCAGCCGCGCTGTCGCGCCTTCGGCAACGACATGCTCATGGACTTCCATATCAGCCATCGAAACGTCCTGTTCTTTCAGGCGGCATTCAAATCGTGCTTTGCCGCGGCGAAACAGTGCGAGCTTCCATAACCCGACGTCACCGTGGCGCAAAGCGCGCCCCAGAAACCAGGTTTGCAAAATGATGAAGTAACCATTCACCGTGGCATCTTGGATTGCGTTGCGAATCTCTGCCGCCAGTTCGGGCGTCACGACCTCATCGGCATCGAGCAGAAGAATCCAGTCGTTGGCGATGGGCAGAGTATCCATGGCCCATTGCCGCTTCTTCGGCCAGCCGCCGCGATAGTGGAACTGTACGACTTTCGCGCCGTGCGCGCGGGCAATCTCCACAGTCTCGTCGGTGCTCTGGGAATCGATCACGTACACTTCCGCGAAATCGTGCAGGGCATGCAGGCAAAGCGGAAGATTTTTTGCCTCATTTCGAGCCGCAATGATCACGCTGACCGGAATCGTCGCGGATCGAATGTCGATCTCAGACTTCGCGATTTCGTGAACATTTTCCATTGCTGCTCAATTCGAAAGATGCTGCTCGCACCAGCGCTGCAACACGTAAAGCGACCACGGGCGCGACCACGACGTTTTTCGCTCGATAAAATCCTGCCACACGCGCTTTGCAGCACGCGGATTGATCCAGCCTGCAAGCGCGCCTTCGCCAATCCTATTTATCGATCCTTCCACAACTGGATGCAGGGCGTCGCGCAACCAGTGCTCGAATGGTAATGTAAATCCGCGTTTTCGGCGATGGACGATTTTATCCGGAAGTTGGCCGCCGAGCGCCTTTACTAGAAGCGGCTTCGGCATAGCGGAGTCGAGCTTCCACGGCCCCGGGAGCGCAAGAACGCGCTGCACCAGTTGATGGTCGATCAACGGCACGCGCACTTCCAAACCATGCGCCATGCTCATGAAGTCGGAATCTCGCAACAGTGTGTTGAGCATATAACAGCGCGCCTCAAGAAAGGAAACGCGATTGATCGGATCGAGATTTCGGGCGTCGCGGACAAGATTGTTCATGGAGCCATCGCCCAACGGGCCGCCAGAATTAGTTTGTGAACCGGCCAGGTCATCCCATTGGTACGGTGTGAACAGCATCCGCGAAAGAAAGTATGGATGAATTTCAGGGTTGCGAATAAGGCTGGCGAGTTTTCGATTCTGGTCGGTCGAGGGAGTTAGATTTGCGACTGCGTCCGATAGAAGTCGACGCAGGCCGGCGGGAACTCGCGCGAGCCCGTTTGCGAGTTTCTCCGCCTTGGGCACATCGCGAAAGCTGGCGTAGCCCGCGAACACTTCGTCGCCGCCAAGCCCGGAGAGCGCAACCTTCACGCCCGCCGCTCGCGTTTTCTCCGAGACGAAATACGTGTTGATGCCATCAATGGTGGGCAAATCCATTGCGCAAATCGCAGGATCGATGGCGGCGAACAGTTCAGATTGTGACACTGTGATCTCATGATGATCGGTATTGAATTGCTGTGCGACCGCGCGAGAATACTCCGCCTCCGAATAATCCGTCTCGCGAAAAACGATGGAAAACGTGCTTGGCCGCACGCCCGCCCGGCTGAGAATGCCGACCAGGCTGCTCGAATCGATGCCGCCGGAAAGAAAAACTCCCACCGGCACGTCGCTGACGAGTTGCATGCGAACGCAGCCATCGAGCGTCTCTGCGATCTGATTTTCGAGTTCCCTGCGCTCGCAGGCTCCTTCGCCGACGGTTGGCTGGGCACATTCAGCATGCTGGCAGTCAAGTAAATCCCAATACCGCACCTTCTGCACTTCGCCGTTCTGCCATGTCATCCAATGACCCGGCGGTAACGCGTGTATCCCTTCAACCAAGGTGTTTGGGTCGTAGAGCGAGCCGAATGTCAGGTAACTCAGTAAACCCGCAGGATCGATTTTCCGCGGCACGAGGCCCGTACCGAGCAGAGTGCGGACCTCGGAGGCGAACAACAAAAATCTGTCCGAGTGGTAGTAATAGAGCGGCTTGATGCCCATCGCATCGCGGGCGAGAAAGAGATGCCTACGTTGAGCGTCCCAGATGGCGAAGGCAAACATTCCGCGAAATTCCGCCAGGCACTTCTCGCCCCAGTGAGCGTAGGATTTTAGGATGACTTCGGTGTCGGAATGGCTGATGAATCGAAAACCTGCGCGCTCCAGTTTCGCGCGCACTTCGCGGAAGTTGTAAATCTCGCCGTTGTAGACAATGCAGTTGCCGGTTGCGGGATCGTGCATGGGCTGATGCCCGAGGGGGGAAAGATCGAGAATCGCCAGCCTTCGATTGCCCAAACCGATTTCAATCCCTCCAGCACAATCGCGCAGGATGGTTGTGCCGCCATCGTCCGGGCCGCGATGGGCGAGCGACTGCGTCGCCCGCTCCAGGACATCGGAGGGAACCGATCCATTCCGGTCAATGATCCCGACAATTCCACACATTCGAAATTTACCTTACTTAAAAAGACTAATCGCTCATGGCGATGCGATCGACTCACCTAATCCTGTGCGCGCATTCGTGAGATGTTGGGCCAGAAGCAGCAGCGCATCCACATGTTTGCTCCAGCTAAAATCTTTCAAGCGCTGTAAACCCATCTCACGCATCTGCGTCCTCTTCATCTCGCATTCTGCAAGCTGCAGGATTCGTTCCGCCAAACCTTCCGGGGAGAATCGTGGAAAATACACAGCCGCTTCTCCACAGATCTCGCGATGCACCGGGATATCCGACGCGATCACCGGCAACCCGCTAGCCATCGCCTCCACCGACGGATGAGCGAAGGATTCAGCGTACGCGGGAGTGGTGTAAAGGTCGCAGCTTCGGTAAAGATGATGCAGCAGAGCGTAAGGAACCGCGCCCAACTGGATGACCTCTTCTTCCAGCTTCAGCGAGCGCAACAACTCCGCCGCCTGCTCCGCCCGGTAACTTCCCGGATTTCCCTGCGAGATCAACTTACAGGTGAGAATCAAGCGGATTTTTCGCGGATATAGTCTCCGTTTAACAATCGCTACGGCGCGAATGAGAGTTTCGAAGTTTCGATAGTAATTGTAGTGGCTAACGAACAGAACTTTGAGAGCGCCTGCCGCTGAGGCCAATTGCTGTCGCACATCCTGCGACAGCAATGCGGAATCGCGAAAGAATGATTCGGGATCGAAGCCGTGGTGGATGCACTTGACGTTTTTTCCTGTCCACCGCCGCAATTCTCCGGCAAAGGCCTCGCTGGGCGCGACCGTACACTCCGCTCTCAGAACAGACCAGCGGGCAGCAGCAGCCTTCATCTTGGTATCAATCCATAGGCGGTAATCGCCTCTCGCCCGCACATCGCGCAGAAAATCCACCGAGGTGTACAGAGCATTGCGGCTCAGCAAGATTTGCGGAATGGGCGAGCGGAAGATCGCGAAGTTTCCGGGGCACAATAGAACATTGGCACCGGACTTGCGAATCAGCCGCGGCAGCACGCTCTGCTCATACCAGAAACGGCTGCCGGCGCTGCCGTGGGGCAGGTCTCTCACAACTGCAATTTGATCCGACTGCGCAATTTCATCGCTCAGCGCATCGCTCACCAGCACGGTCGCGCGCGCATCGTCGCGGATCGCAAGCTCCGGCACAATGTTGCGGATGTAGGTAAGTCCGCCACCCGCGCTGGCCGAGAGAGCGTTGATGAAAAGATGAATCATTGCGGTAGAGATGAGAGCAACATCCGGCGGAGACGCTTTCTGCGGTTTCTCCACCACAAGTCAACCAGGCCGGAGTAGGAGAATCGCAACTCGGCCTGGGAGTATCTCAGTTCGACTTCCCGCCGCCATAGCAGCGAAGGCCGATCGAGGCGGCTGTCGATGGCACCTGCGCAGGGCGAAAAACAGAATCGGTGATACCGCTGGACGATATGCCACGCGTTTGCATCAATTGAGTCCCAGCCGAAGGTCCAGGCAAATGCGTCGATCTTCTTTTTTGTCCAGGCTGCAAGCTTGCGGGCACTGTCACCGATTTCGCGCTCGAGTTGTTCATCGGTGAGTCCTCCCAACCTTTCGTGGGTGAGCGTGTGGTTCCCAATCGCATGGCCGCGTGCAGCGAGATCGGCGATTTGAGTGGGGTTCATCGGCTGCCAATTCTCCGCATTCTCTTGACCTTGCCACAAACCGGGATTGATCCTCGCGCGATAAAAACAAAGCGCATGCTCTTGACCAGCGCATTCGGCGAACGCAGGTGCCACGAAGAACACTCCGCGTCCGCCGAACGATTCCAGCAACGGAGCCGCAACCGTATAGTTGCTTTCCCGCCCGTCATCGAAGGTATAGAGAAGAAGCGGCTTTCCGCGATCTGATTTTGGCTCATTCCAGAGTTGGGCGAAGCCTTCCAAACTAGTGATCGCAAAGTGCTTTGACGCCCACTCGAGTTGCTCTCGGAATTTTGCCTGGAGCCGGGCTGGAGTCTCGTGCATTGCGATGACGATGCCATGCGCCCGCTGTCTCTGTGTCTTGAGCGCGAGCGCGTTGGCTCCAAAAACATTAGCGGCATCAATGAGAAATGAGCGGGCTTGGTTTCTGAGCGTCATGATGTTCTTGCGGCATTCAAATTAGGCCGTCGCCATCTGCCGGCACAATGTACCGTTCCGTTTTTGGCAGCAGGTCGAATTTGTCGAGGAGCCAGCCGATCGGAGCATCAAAGACGCGGTGCTGGAATTTTTTTTCGGAAAAGAACCTTTGCAGCTCAGGGTTCAAGTCGCGCAGGACGACTACATCGGCCATCGTTCTATAGCGCGCAATTAGCGCCGCAAGCACACGCAACCATTCCTGCGCCGGAATTTCGGGATACACATCGAGGACGTTCAGTGCGGTAATTTGAGCGCGATACCCCCGCTTGCGACAGTTGACGGTTACCAGAACATCCAGATCTGGCTGACGGCTGCGGAAGGCAAAAACGGCTGCGCTTGTGTCGTGTCCAGAAAAATATCGCCAGCGCAGATAGGCGGGGTTGCGAAGAGCGGTCAGCTTCGCGGGGCGGATGGGAATGCGAAGATCGCTGACTTGCTCGGCGGAAGAAAGAGGCGTGAGTTCAGCGACATTGCCGCAATCAATTTTCAACGGCCGGATCAGCCCGGCTATGTCTGCGAGGGAACTGGCTGCCAATCGTGAAATTGCGTGATTGGAGTATTTCCGGTGAGCGAATTCTTCAGCCACTGGAGGCCAATTGAGGATGCCCAGGAACTCGTGGTCGGAATATGGAATCGGATGCGCGCCTGCGGCCTTCCACAATGCAGCAGCTTCCGCATTGGCTGAGGTACCGAACAGCGGATAGTGTTTTCCCAAACGGCAATACTGCAGGAAAATGCGCCCGCCTTGCCCTCGGTGATGGCCGTCGACATAAAACGAACTTGATCCCATGAACAAAATGTCATTCGCGTCGACGCGAAACACCTGCGGGCTGAGGAGAATGCAGCCGGCAAGTTGATGGGCAGAGCGCAAACCAAGTCCTAGAGGATCTTCCGGCCTGCGAGCCGGATTTTCCAGTAGAAACCAGCGAAGGTGTGATTCGACGGATGTGAGATCGCGTCCAGACTGCGCGGCAATGAAGCTCGCCAGCTCTCCGAGGTCCGGCTCCGCCAGTGGGAAGAGTTGAGTTCGAATCTCGGTTGAGACCGGCACTGTCATCGCGCGACCTGTTCGTAAATTCTCGTCGACGCCTGGGCCTGATGCGACAAAGTAAGTCGATCGAGGATGGTTTGGCGGGCAGCGTTGCCGATTCTCGCGCGGAGCGCGGCATCCGACAGAAGAGTTCGCAACTTGTCCACCAGTTGGTCCAATCCATCGACTGGAACCAGAGCGCCATTGATGCCATCTTGAATGATCTCTTCAATTCCTTGACCATGGCAGCCGATTGCGGGCTTGCCGCAGGCCATCGCTTCGAGATAAACGCAGCCCAGTCCTTCAAAGCGGCTGGGCAAAACGAAGACCGTGCAATTGCGCATGGCTTCGGCAACCTCGGCGCGGCTGCGGCGGCCGAGAAACTGAATGCGGTTGGCGATGCCTAATTGTTTCGCCACGGCGGCAAACTGGCGTTGATCTGCTCCTTCGCCGATGATTTGGCACTGCAGGTCGGGGTATTCCCGGTTCAGGCGAGCAACTGCTTTGAGTACCAGTTCATGCCCCTTCCCTGCCAAGAGAGTTCCGACGACGAGAAGAATTGGCGGACCATCCAGCGCAACACCTGGACTAAAAAAGGTTGGGTCCGTTCCGTTGTGGACAACTTCAGCACAGACTGCAGCGCTTGAACCTTCGAGTAGGATTTGCCGGACTTTCTCACTGATGCAGATTACTCTGTTCGCGGTCTCATAGACTTCGAGGGAAGCTTTTCTCCGCCATCGGGCGGCGATTCCATCTTGAAAGCAACGATTGAAGACGTCCAGGCCGTGGATGGTGACGACGAACGGAAGATTCAATTTGCGGGATAGAAAGGACGCTGCGTGGCCGCAGGGTAGCGCGGCGTGAGCGTGGATCACGTTAATGCGGCGGCGGGCGTGCAATTCGCTAACTTTCTTCAGAAGAACTCTTCCGAGAAATGTTCCTGCGTTCGAGAGACCAAAATTTCCGGGAAATTGCGGATAACGAATCCATTCGGCCGGTGCGTTTGGACTCGAGTTGCGGCGGCGGTGATAAATGGAATCGACTGCGATTACTGAGGAGGTGACTCCGAGGGCGGCGAGGGCTTTGAGATTCTCTGCGATGAAGCAGCCGCTGACTTCGTCGCCACGCGACGGGAAAAATGGAGTGAGAGTTAGGACATGCAGGTTTGTGGAAGGGCTGCTTTCTACTATGCTTTCGGCCCGGAGTGTCGTGGTGAGATTCATCTACTCAGAGATGGAGCTTTGTTTAGTTGCACTCTCGCATGCGTGACGATCGCTCCTCTATAAGTTCAGCGAGGCCTGCGATGGTCACGAAGCGTGGATCCTGCAGATCCTGATCGGAAAACTGCATGCCGAATTGCTGCTCGATTTCTGTGACGAATTCAACCACCTCCATGGAGGTAAGCCATCCGGTGGCAAAATAGTCGGTATCGATTTGTGGATTGCTTCGCCGACTAACTTTTCCCCTGCTGCGAAACCAATCCTGTAGCCAGTTCTGAACTTCTGCTCTCAAATCGTCTCTCTAATGTTTCATCTTTCGATGGCTACGCAGCGAGCGGGTGAGCCATCGCAGCCTTTTAGCTTTAACGGCATGACGATCAACTCGACTTCCGCCGCAGACAGAGATTTCAGATTGGCTAAATATTCTACGAGAACAACTCCCGCGCCTAACAGCACTTTGTGATTGGGCGAATCTTTCGGAGTGCCGCGCGAGTGGGCCGGGTTGTCGGGCGAGGGAGTGTCCATGGCGATGAGTCGAACTCCGTTTTCGACAAGCCACTGCGCCGCGTTTTCTGAGAGGAATGGATATTCGTTATAAAACCTCATATTGCCGAAATGTTCCGACCAGCCCGTACGCAGGATTAGACGGCTCGGAATTTTGCCGCCTAGCCTTTGTTTGAGTTCCGCGATGTCGATCTCGTGCAGAGGCTGGCAACCGGTGAAGTCGGCGACTGTGGCAGGGCCGATGAGGATCTCGAGTGGAACTTCGTCGATGGTTCTGCCGCCCGGAACGAAGTGGCGGGGGGCGTCGGCGTGGGTGCCGATGTGGGTGCCGAGGACGAGTTTTCGCGTCTCCCGGCCTTCGATGCCGTGCCGGCCGAGGATCGTGATCTCCACCACGGGATGCCAGTGCGTGGGGAAGGTCATCATGCCCTCTTCGATGGGTAAGGAAAGATCGATAATTTTCATAGCTGTGGCAGTTGTTCGGCTTGGGTTGGCAACGCCGCTTTGCAGTGCGATGTTAATGGTGTACGCCAGCGCTTTCCATCGCCGGTCTTCGCGCAGACGCCGTGGCGCTGATTTGCAGCTTCTCTGCGACTAACTCGCGAATTCGCGCCTTCTGGATTTTGCCGTTTGTGGTTCTGGGGAATTCGTCGATGGCGATATAGCGCGCGGGTTGCTGGTGCTGCGCCAGGTCCCGCTTCGCGTGGGCGATCACGGAATCGAGAATGGCATCGAAGTCAATGCCGGCTTCCAATTTCAGCACTGCCACAATATCTTCGCCATAGAGTTCGTGGGGAATGCTCACCACTACCGCCTCGGAGATGCCGTTCATCTGCATCAGAACTTCTTCAATGGCTGCGGGGCTGATGTTGACGCCTCCGCGAATGATGAGGTCCTTCTTGCGGCCTGTGATCGAGAGGGAACCTTGACCGTCGAGATGTGCGACATCGCCGGTGGAAAACCAATCTTCGGAATTTATTTCGAGCAAGCGGCCTTCGGAGTCGAGGTATCCGGCCATGAGATCCGGCGTTAGAATCTGCACTTCTCCATCCTCGCCGGGCGACAGGGCGTGCCCGTGATCGTCGACAATTCGCAACTTTACTCCCGGCAGGGCTTCGCCTACATAGCCGGAGACGGGGAGAGTCTCTTGCGATCGGGCTGTGACGAAGAGAGTCTCGGAGAGGCCATAGTTCTCGATGAGGTGAACGCCATAGCGGGCTTCGAACTCGTTCTTCACTTTGAGCGGCAGTGGCGCGAAGCCGACAAACGCGTGGCGAACCGAGTTGCGGCAGAATTCTTCGCCGGTGCGTCCGCGGTCCATTCTCAGCAGGATCGACAGAACGGTCGGGGCCATCCACAGCGTGTTGGCCTTGGTGTTTTTCGCTTTGTCCCAGAAATTAAGGCTGGAGCGGGCGTCGAAAACGTGGTCGACCACTACGCTTGCTCCGCACAGGAAGGGCAGGATCAGGAGATTATAGAAGCCTCCCATATAGGCCATGGAAAGCGTGAGATAGAAACGCGAATTGTGATCGAGGCCTTGGACGTCAGCAAAGGCCGAGGCGTTGCGAAGCATGCGAGCGAGTTTGTGGGCCAATCCTTTGGGCTTGGCCGACGTACCTGAGGTGTACATGATTACGACGAGGTCTTCTGGATCGGCGTTTTCCAAGGGGATGAAATCCGAGGCAGGATCGAGGCCGTCGAAAATAAGCGCATCGGCCCCATTTAACGTAGTGGTCGCATCTTTCGAAGTGAGAAGAACAACGACGTTCTGGTGGAATTCTCTGAGCAGGGCGGCGTGTGCTGATCCGGCAATGACCAGCGCGACTTTGCCACTCGTGAGAATGAACTGGACTTCGCTCTTGCTCAAGCCAGGATTAACGGGCACGATGACCGCGCCGAGATAGATGCAGGCGAAATAGAGCGCTGCCAACTCGCAGCAGTTGGGCATCATCACGCCGACACGATCGCCTTTACGCACGCCACGAGCGCGGAGCTTTGCCGCCAAAGTACATGCTTGCTCGTGAAAGTTGCCATAGGTTATTTCGCGACCTGTGCCGCTATCAATCAGAAAAACTCGTTCGTGGAAGTGTTCCACGGAGCTCAGAATCGTTTCGCGAGAGTTCATTGCGCCGCCACTGGGCTGGGGTGAACTGACTTCATCAAGTTGGAGATCGCTACCCAACGATCCATTTGGCCGCGGTACGCCTGGTTGGGGTCGAGACGGAGAATGGTGCGGTCGGCGATCTCATTTTCGAAGCGGGGGAAATAGCCGGAGGTAATAACGATTCCTTCGGGGGCGAGCAGCTGATCGATGGACGCGGCCTCGGTCGCGTCTGGAGGACATAAAAGCAAAGCCACTGCGATGCCGAGGTCGAAGTGCATACGGTCGGTAAAATCGTTCATCTGCCAGCAGTTCCCGGGCGCTGCCGCGGGCAACTGGCCGTGAACGACGACGTTCTTGAAATTTCGGCAGGACTGTTTAAGCAACGGTTCACTCGGGCTGCCGTAGATCATCAGGCAGAAGTCGCCACTGCGCTGCGCGGCGGTAAGAAGCACGTCTTCCATGTAGCTTTCAAACAGTCGTTTCGAGCGGATGGGCAGGACTCTTTCGGTACCGACGATCTCTTTTGCCGCTACCGGCCACTCTGCGGACCATGCGCCTCCATCTTTGTCATCCAGAAATAACGGAATGATGTTGCCTGTCATTTTCAGGATTCGCTCCAGGATTTCGAAAGAGCCGTAGACCACTCTGCCGAGCACCACGGGGCCTTCGGCCAGCACGAGATCGGCGAGAACGAGTTGTGGAGACGGCGATTCGGAGGCGACGAGTTCGAGCACCGGGCGGGCGCGGCGCTTGGCGCAGGTCACGATCATGCCATCGACCAGCGATTGCACGGCCGAAAGCGAAGCGCTGATGCTGTGCGCGGAAATTCCTGGGGCGGAAAAAGATGTCAGAATCTCGCGGGCTTTTGCGGCGTTTGCTTTGGGCAAGCTGGCGGCAACACGATTTAGAATCTCATCATCGAGATTCACGGGATCGAGCTTTCCCATCGCAACCACCAGCCGGCGCAATTCGACCCCGTGCTTGCGTGCTGCGGCTGCGACTTTGGGCAAGAAAGATGAATGGAACTGGCTGCAGCCCATGGCCACCGACATCATGTCGTAGAGCTGCATTTGCGACATGAGCGGGCCCATGAATTCTTCGGCGGCGTCCATAACCTCGAAGAGATTGATTCCGGTCTCGACGCCAAGATTATCGAAGACCGCGACCGCAATTTCCGTGGGAACGTTGCCGGCGCTGCGGCCTAATCCGTAGAGAGTCGTGTCGATAAAAGTTGCGCCGCAGCGGACGGCTTCGACCGCATTAGCCACTGCGAACTGTAGGTTGCTGTGCCCGTGAAAACCGAGCTCGTGATGGCAACGTTCTCGCGCCTCGCTCAGGTAGGCGCGAACGTCTTCAGGAAACATGCTCCCGGCCGAATCTACGCAGTAAACGACGTCGGCTCCGGCTTCTTCGCCAGCTCTGGCTTTCTCGCCGAATGTCTTGGCGGAGATGCCGTAGGTTTTCATGAAATTGAGGCAGACTTTGAGACCGAGCGACCTGGCCAGGGTCAGATACGAGAAGGCGCCTTCAATTTCCGGCGCGTTGTAGCCGATGCGAACGAAATCAAGACCGGCGTCGCGCGCAGATTTCAGTTGATCAGCGGTGCCGATGCCGGGGATGAAGAACGATCCGATCTTTGTTTCTGCGTTGGGCGCGGCGCGTTTTGCCGCTTCGATGAGGCGTTCGTCCGAGGCGGGCATTGTGCCTTTGCCGGCTTTTGCGGCGCCCAGGCCTACCCCGTGGCCTACTTCGATCCAGCGAAAGCCTAGTTGCGCGAGTACTCCGGCCAGGACAGCGGTGTCATTTTCCGTGAATTTGAAATCGATAGCGTAGCTGCCATCGCGTAACGTGCATTCCAGCAACTCTACTTTGCGGCCGGACAGCTCGGCCGAGGTCTGCTGTCTGGTCAGCGACTCAGGAGGATTCTGCATCCTCAGTTCTCCGCGACTCCGGCTCCCGATTGCATGGGTGGAAACGGCATATGTTAACAGTTATGAAGCTGAGGATATTGGGGAATTTCTGAGGAGAAATTCGGGGGCGTGGAGATTATTAGGGTAAGGGCCTACGGTGTGCCTCCGCCCGCAAAATGCCTAGGTTCCTTCGGCAGGCTCAGGGCAGGCTCTTCGCTTCCCCAAGAGGATGGAGTTGGGTTCGATGACAACGTTTGTTTTCGATGGCGAAGTCCTTTTGGATAAAGTTGCTTTAGAGGCGGGAAATCCGCTAAGAGGCGGGTTCAGGCCGCGTCTTCCGCATGGTCGTTTCTAGAGGATTCGACCTCGATTTTGGTGTTCTCTGTTTTGCCTGTTGATTCTTGCGGCGACGGTAGGTGCGGTTTTTCTTTGTCTTTTTCCCCGGCTGAAGTCTCGCTTGTCCCGGCTGGCGCGTGGGCAGACTCTTCTTCCGGTCGCATCAAATTCGCGATCAGAGCGGCGGAGCGGACCCGGACGGCGAGCCATCGAACACTGGCGGCATTGGCCGCCTTTTCGAGGAATGGGGCGAATTCTTTATCAGTCGCCAGGCCTTTGGCTTTGAGAAATTGAAGAAGCGCGCTGCTTTGCGCATCCAGCGGCTCGAGGCCGGAGAACAATTCGTCGAGGATGGGTTGGATGGATTCCTGATCCATGGCGCTTCCCTTCTGATCGCCGATTAGGCACGGATTACGCGGCGGATTAAGCCGCGATGGTGCGGCCGATTTTGCGGATTTTGCGGCCTAAGGATTTCTGTCCTGCGGGGACGCTGGCTTCCCACGGCTCGTCAACGCCCATAAGTGCGAGCGCACCGCCAGCCAAGGCCATGTTCTTGGCGAAGTTGATGATTTCGTTCTGGCGCTGGTTAGGTTCTTCTTGTCTCCAGAAATCGTGCATGATGGGGGAGACTCCGGCAAGGAAGCCGAGGATCGCCATGGTACCGACTTTGGGCTTCACTCCCAGCAGGAGGCTGGCGCCGCCGACGATGAGCGGAATGGCTGAGAGCTTTACCGCGAGTTCGCCAGCGGGAACGCCTTTCGCTTCCGCGTAGGGACCCATGTCCTTGGCTTGGCGCAGGTGGTTAATTCCGTTGTAGAGGAAGAATCCGCCGAAGAGCATGCGGCCGAGCAGGAAAGGCGCTTTCATGGCTTTCTCCTTCAGGGTGCTCGGTATTCGATTCGCGTGGACGTGCAGTTGTTGCCTTGCCGTGAAGCGAGCGGGGGATAAGATCGGCCCGCAGGGCATCAAGGCAGGTCCCACGCTAACCATTGACCCGATTTCACGTCCAAGAGAGCTAAGGACAAGCGAAGGTTCAGCTTGGTAGGTGACTGAAACGGAACGGGTAATCAGTAAAGAAACGTAAAGAACCGAGAAATATATTGACGGGGATCGGCAATGGGGATAGAGTATGTTGTTCCAACGGCATCCGGAGTCTCCGGGTCAGTTCTGAAGCTGCCACGACCTGCGAGTTCCAATCAGCAAAGTAAGCATCTTCGGAGTCCGGGCGCGCATCTATTCTGAGTAGGAATTGCGCTAAATCCTAAAATCACCGTGGAATCAACAGGTTAGCATTACTCTCGCAGTTGTGACCGGTTCTGTGGGATCTAGGGCGAAAGCGATTTGCCCAAACTTTAATAAAGGAAGGTGATGTCACATGCGATCTGATCGTGTGTTTGACGCTTTACAAACTTTGCGGAATCGGTATATGCTTTGTCAGCTCGCCTCCAAGGCCACGCGGAAGTTCCACCGGCCGAGCACCAGAATCCAGGAAACTATGAATGGTGTTTTAGACCGGATCGCGGGCGCGGAGCGGCAGAGTGTTCTGTCGGAGCCGGAGAATTTTGCTGAGGCACAAAGGCGGGCTGCGTAAGAGCAGCCCAGTCCTCCTGCCTTTTTGATTGTTTTCGTCTTCCCTGAATACCCTCCTTTGAAAATCTTCCGACCACACTGAAGCGGATACGTGCAAGTACACGGCTTCAGGTGGTCGTTGATAGGACGCATCATGACCATTGCTGAATTGAAAGAAAAGAACATCACCGAGCTGACCAAGATCGCAAGGACCCTGGAGCTGCCCGGTGCCAGCGGACTGCGCAAGCAGGATCTCATCTTCAAAATCCTGCAGGCGCAGAGCGAAAAAGAAGGCCATATCTTCGCCGAGGGCGTGCTGGAGATTTTGCCTGACGGCTACGGCTTCCTGCGCTCGCCGGATTACAACTACCTGCCCGGCCCGGACGACATTTACGTGTCGCCTTCGCAAATCCGCAAATTTGACCTGAAAACCGGCGACACGATTAGCGGACAGGTTCGGCCCCCGCATGAGGGCGAAAAGTATTTTGCGCTGGTAAAGATTGAGGCGGTGAATTTCGAATCGCCCGAAGAAGCGCGCAACAAGATTCTGTTCGACAACCTCACGCCGTTGTATCCACAGGAACGGATCAAGCTCGAAACCGCGCGCGACAATGCCAGTGCCCGCGTTATGGATTTGCTTACGCCCCTTGGCAAAGGACAGCGTGGATTGATCGTTTCGCCGCCGCGCGCTGGCAAAACCATGCTGCTGCAGAATGTGGCGAACTCGATCACGACCAATCATCCCGAAGTGGTGCTGATGGTGCTGCTGATCGACGAGCGCCCGGAAGAAGTTACGGACATGCAGCGCTCGGTGAAGGGCGAGGTCATTTCTTCGACTTTCGACGAACCCGCAGCGCGCCACGTACAAGTTGCCGAGATGGTGATCGAAAAGGCGAAGCGGTTGGTCGAACACAAGCGCGACGTTGTGATCCTGCTCGATTCGATCACGCGCCTGGCACGAGCCTATAACACGATCGTTCCGCCTTCCGGCAAAGTGCTCTCCGGCGGCGTGGATTCCAACGCCCTGCAGCGTCCGAAGCGCTTCTTCGGCTCGGCGCGAAACATCGAAGAAGGCGGATCGCTGACGATTATTGCTACGGCTTTGATCGACACTGGGTCGCGCATGGATGACGTGATCTTTGAAGAATTTAAAGGCACAGGCAACAGCGAAATTATTCTGGAGCGCAAGCTGGTGGATAAGCGGGTATTCCCTGCGATCGACATTCAGCGCTCGGGCACGCGTAAAGAAGAGTTGTTGATTCCGCGGGAGGATTTGTCGCGGATCTGGGTGCTCAGGAAGGTGCTGAATCCGCTGTCGCCGGTTGAGGCGATGGAGTTGTTGATCGACAAGTTGAGCAAGACGAAGTCGAATGCTGAGTTCTTGTCGAATATGAGCTCATTGTAGGTGTGAGGGCCAGCTTCAGGTTTGAAGCTGGCGTCGCATCCGCGTGTTTCCCCGTCCTTTTGGGGGCTTTTCTTTCCCTTACTTGCTGCTGATACTTGCTCTCGTTGCCCCCTGAAGTGTCATACTTGAGGGACGGACAGAAAGTCCGCGTCCGGTTCCGAGGATACCGTGCGAGCAAAATTCATACCTTGGATTTTCTCTCTCCTCTTCCTACTGCCTTTCACTATTCAACCATGTGCGGCGCAGATACACGGCGGGCCGCCGCAGCGAGTTGACGGGGCCGCGGACAATCCTCCAGAGATGGATGAAAACCGTGAGCGGATGGAGAGCGAGAGGCTTAAGAAAGCGAACCTGGCGCGGCAGGCTCAACTTAAGAGCGACACCGACAAACTGGTGAAGTTGGCGGGCGAATTGAAAGACTACGTGGATAAGTCGAATGAAAACGTTTTGTCGCTGGACGTGATGAAGAAGGCGGAGGAGATTGAGAAGCTGGCGAAGAGCGTGAAGGAAAGGATGAAGGGCACGAACTGACGATCTGGGGCTCGCGGCTTCGTTTCAAGGTTTCAGGTTTCAAAATTTCGGGCACCGGATGGTCGTGGCAGCGTTTGGGGTGCCTGGGCGCAGGATGCTGCCAAGAACTGAAGCGCGACCGGCGGGATTTGTAGTGAGACCGACGATAGATTGAGCAATTGTGTAATTGGGAAATTGAAAGCTCGACCAGGTTAATGAAAACGCCATCCGAATTTCGGATGGCGTTTTTAGTCTTTGAGAGCAACGAACGGACAGGGCTACGCTTTGTCGCTGCGAATTCTCATCCCATAGAACGAGCGGTAGACGAAGAAGAAGGACACGAGGAAGAATGCCAAGGCCAGCACGTTCGTGATGGTGGAGTTCTCGCCGCCATGCGATAAAGAAACTGCGAGTTCGACGGCCAGCAGGCCGAAGAGCGTGGTGAATTTGATGACCGGGTTTAGCGCTACGGACGATGTGTCTTTGAACGGATCGCCAACTGTGTCGCCTATGACTGTCGCCTCATGGAGGGGAGTTCCCTTCTGCTTGAGTTCGACTTCGACGATTTTCTTGGCGTTGTCCCAGGCCGCACCGGCGTTGGCCATGAAGATGGCTTGGTAGAGGCCGAAGATGGCGATGGAGATCAGGTAACCGATGAAGAAGAAGGGCTCCACAAAGGCGAAGGCTAGCGTGCCAAAGAAGACGGCGATGAAGATGTTCAGCATGCCTTTCTGGGCATACTTGGTGCAGATTTCGACGACTTTTTTGCTGTCTGCGACTGAGGCTTTGGTGACGCCTTCGAGCTTGATGTTGGCTTTGATGAATTCGACTGCACGATAGGCGCCAGTGGTGACGGCCTGCGTGGACGCGCCTGTGAACCAGTAGATCATGGCGCCCCCCGTGATCAGTCCGAGGAAAAATGGGGCGTGCAGGAGCGAGAGCTTATCGACGTTCTCGGTGAGGCCGTTGGTGAGCGCCATGATGATGGAAAAGATCATCGTGGTCGCGCCCACGACGGCAGTGCCGATCAGCACGGGTTTCGCCGTCGCCTTGAAAGTATTGCCCGCACCGTCGTTGGCTTCAAGCAGGTGTTTGGAGCGCTCGAAGTTGACCTTCATGTTGAAATCCTTTTGGATTTCCGCTTCGACATTGGGGACTTGTTCGATCAGCGAGAGTTCGTAGACGGATTGGGCGTTGTCGGTGACGGGGCCGTAGGAGTCGACGGCGATGGTGACCGGACCCATACCAAGAAAGCCGAAGGCAACGAGTCCGAAGGCGAAGACGGCGGGCGCGAGCATGGTGGCCGCGGCTGCCAGGCCCATGGTGCTCATGTAGAACGCGATGGCCATGAGGATCATCATGGCCAGCCCCAGATAGTAGGCGGAAAAGTTGCCCGCAACGAAGCCCGATAAGATTCCGAGCGATGCGCCGCCTTCTTCGGCCGAGGTGACGACTTCTCTTACGTGGCGCGACTCGACTGAGGTGAATGATTTGACGAGTTCAGGAATGAGCGCGCCAGCTAAAGTTCCGCAGGAGATGATTACGCCTAGCTTCCACCATTGCGACGCGTCGCCGCCGAGATCGGGAATGATGAAGTAGGAAACCACGAAAGTGAGGCCGATGGAGACGATGGAGGTGATCCAGACCAGCGAAGTGAGCGGCGATTCGAAGTTCATCTCGTCGGCGCTGCCGAAGCGGCCTTTGGCGATGACGGCGTTGATGAAGTAGGAAAGCGAACTGGAAACCAGCATCATGACGCGCATGACGAAGATCCAGACCAAGAGCTGAACCTGGACCGAGGGATTTTTCACGCCCAGCAGGATGAACGTGATCAACGCTACGCCGGTTACGCCGTAGGTTTCGAAGCCGTCGGCGGAAGGCCCGACGGAGTCGCCGGCGTTGTCGCCGGTGCAGTCGGCGATTACGCCGGGGTTGCGAGCGTCGTCTTCTTTGATCTTGAAGACGATCTTCATGAGGTCGGAGCCGATGTCGGCGATTTTGGTGAAGATGCCGCCCGCGATACGGAGAGCGGCTGCGCCGAGCGACTCGCCGATGGCGAAGCCGATGAAGCACTGTCCGGCGTAGTCTCCGGGGACGAAAAGCAGAATGATGAGCATCATCAGGAGTTCGACACTAATCAGCATCATGCCGATACTCATGCCGGCTTCGAGAGGAATTTGATAGACGGGAAACGGTTTGCCGGGGAGCGCGGCGAATGCAGTGCGCGAGTTGGCGAAAGTGTTGACCCGAATGCCGAACCACGCGACGCCATAGCTGCCCGCGATGCCGATTATGCTAAAGGCCAGGATGATGAGCACGCGCGCCGCTTCATATTTCAACAGCAAGCCGAAATACAAAAGAATGATGATCGCGATGAACACCCACAGCAGAAGCAGGAACTTGCCCTGCGTAACGAGATAGGTTTTGCAGGTCTCGTAGATAAGTTCGGAAATTTCGCGCATGGCGCGATGCACCGGAAGGTTCTTCAGGCGCATGTAGATGACCATGCCGAAGCCGAGTCCGAAGAGGCAGAAAAGGATGCCGATCAGAAGAAGCTTATGGCCGTCGATGGCGCCGTTGAGAAAGCTGACGGAAGAAAGATCGGGAAGCTTGAGCGAGGCCTCGCCGCCGGTTTCGGCCGGTTGGGCAAAGGCGGATACGCTGAGCGTGAGTATGGCGGCGAAGGCGAACGCTTTCTTTAAGAATCCTCGCAGCAAGCCAGAAATGGCGTAGCTTCGTTGGAACGCAGCGGCAGCAAGCCAGGTGCGCATCATAAATCCTCCAAAAAATTAATCGGTTCTCAGGAATATTGAACGTGTTTAGGTACAGCCTTCCAGCGCTACAGCCGGTCCGAGCATGGCTGGGACCACTACTGGAATTCCGAACACGCTTCCACCGCAAGACCTAAACGGAGTTTGGAGTTTGGCCGCGTCGGAGTTTGCGTTTCGTCTGCCGGATTAGAAAACTGCTCCCGGAAGAGATACGCAAAACGGGCATTTATAGCATGAGGCAGGGACGAGGGTCAATCGGAAGGTGGGGGGTTCGGGTGAGGGACAGGCCGAGGTTCGCTTGACGGACAGCCGAGGGCGGCCGTCCCCACATATATGCTTCTGCCATCTTTTCCTATCGGGCGGGCAACATCCGTTACTTCAAGTGTTCCACCAGGAATAGATCGGACAGGCTGCGAGTGTAGCCGAAGACGTAGTGCTGTTCGTCGGCGCTCAACAAAGGACACGATGATCCTACTACACCAGCAGTGTCCACCGGGCTGAATGACTTCCAGGGGGTTCGGGTTGCGGTTTTTAGGTCGAGACGAAACACTGGGCAGGAGGTTTCGCCGCGGTTTCCGATCAACAGCATTTGATTTTCATTTTCCCAGCGCAGTGGCAGATCGCCGGGCCCGGAGCCGCGGATCAATTGCGGATCGCCTCCATCGGAGGGCAGCAGATAGAGGCCGTCGGCACCGATAGCGGCGATGAATTTGCCGTCCGGGGAGAGCGCGGCACCGCGCAAGCGAAACCCTTCCTGAGTTATGGCGCGCGGCTGGCCCCCGTCCAGATTCATAACAAAGAGGCGGGAGCCATGGTCGGCCTCGTGACCCTCGAACACCAGACGCCTGGAATCGGGAAAAAATCTACCGTCGCGAGGAATAACCTTTCCCGTGGGCAGTACGCGCTGCTGGCCTACACCGGTCGGCAGCAGTACGAAATCAGGCGGGGACATGCTCTGCCGATGAACCAGCGCCCACTTGCCGTCGGGCGAGAGTGCACGTGACGAACCCTCGCCCAGGCGGACTGCGGAGGTGCCGCTGGTTTCGCGAACAAAGACCGCATAATCCCCGCCGCCGGCTTCTCCGGCCTCGGTAAAGAGGAGAACTTTCCCGTCTTCGGAGAGTGACGAGGGCACGGTCCAATCCTGCCAACTGAGATCGCGCTCCTTGGTCTCGCCAGGAACCAGGCCAACCGCGCCAGCGCGCAGAGCATCGCGTGAAATGAGTGCGCGGCCACCGGCCCCGGTATCGTGCAAGGTCAATGTTCCGGGGGCGGTGAGCAGTTCGCGAACTTTGCCGGAGAGCGTGACCCCTCGCAAGGAGCGGCTAAAGCCGGTGGCTGTGGCGGTGAACCAAATCTCGTCGCCGGAAGGGCTCCACGCCAATCCGAGTGCGCTGGCCCAGCGCTCGGTGAGGTCAGCCTTTTTGCCGCTCAAATCAACCACGCTGACGATTCCGCCATCGTCGCCTAAGAGTGGATGGTCGATGAATGCAATGCGGTCGCCGCGAGGAGAGAAGCGGGGATCGCTGATCCAGCCTACGGTCTCGTACAAGACTTTGCCAATGGGATATTCGAGATGGCTCTTGCCGCCGGAGGAGTGAACCACTGCGAGAGCAGTGCCCTCGGGAGTCCATGCGGCAGCCTCGACATTGTCCAGCAGATCGCGCGGGGCATCCGCGCCAATGGAAAGTTGCGCCAGCGTTCCCACGTAGGTAAATGCGTTGTCGGCGACACGGAAGCGGCGCAGCACAGCCATCTGCCCGGCGGAAGAAACCGCCAGCACTTCGGTTTGCGGAAGTCCCAGATCGCGCGATTCGGTGGAATTTGGGGAGCTGATAAAGACCGATTGCGGATTCCCTTCCCAAGCCGCGCTATAGATGGCTGAGCGCGGATCGGGAGCGAAACGTGCGGCGGTGAGAGCTCCGCGGCGAAAGGTGAGTTCGTGAAAAGTGGGGACCGGAGCGTAGGCGGCTCGCGTAGCGATGAATAATCCAATAACGCCTCCGGCGATCAGCATCAACAAAGCTGTGACGGCCAGCAAGGGAATGCCGATGCGAATTGCGGAAGGCTTGGCAGCGGGCTGCGCAGGGGCCGAGGCGGATGATGCGCTAGAATCTTGCGCGTTGGTCTCTTTCACAGCGGCGGTCTGCCGCGAGGAGGGGTGCCAGTCACGCTGCAGGCGCTTAAGATCGGCGCGCATTTCGGCGGCACTCTGATAACGGAGGTCGCGATCCTTTTCGAGCGCTTTGTTGATGATGCGCTCCAGTTCCGGCGGCAGCTCAGGATTGAGTTGAACCGGCGCAGTGGGAGGCTTATTCAGGATCGCGTTGAAGATTGCCGCTGAAGTATTTCCCCCGAAAGGCAAATGGCTCGTGGCCATTTCATAGAGCACGATGCCGAAGGAGAAAAGGTCAGAGCGGGCGTCGAGTCCTTCGCCGAGCGCCTGCTCCGGGCTCATATAAGCGACGGTTCCCAGCGCGGAACCGGGAGAGGTTAATTGATCGGGGCCTACCTCAACAGTGGGTCCGGCCGTGGCTCGGGCTTCGATTTTGTAATCCGAAATGACTTTCGCCAGCCCGAAATCTAGGATTTTGGCGTGCCCGCGCTCGGTTACGAAGATGTTAGCGGGCTTGATATCGCGATGGACGATTCCTTTGGAATGGGCAGCATCGAGTGCATCGGTGATTTCGATTGCCAAACCAAGAAGGAGACCGGTCTCGAGAGGGCGGTGAGTAATGCGATGTTTCAACGTCAAGCCGTCCAGGAACTCCATTGCAATGAAGGACTGGACGCCGTGCTTGCTGATCTCGTAAATCGTGCAGATGTTGGGATGGTTTAGAGCAGAGGCGGCGCGGGCCTCCCGCCGGAAACGCTCCAGAGCCTGGGGGTCTTGCGCGAGATCATCGGGCAGGAATTTTAGAGCGACGTAGCGGCCCAGCTCTGTGTCTTCCGCTTTGTAAACGACACCCATGCCTCCGCCCCCTAATTTCCCGGTAATGCGGTAGTGAGAGATGGTCTCGTCGATCACGCGGATAGAGCCAAGCAATCGTATAGTAGGGGGTCGGGCGGTGGAAGTCAAAAATTCCACCAGGTGTGGTGGAGAGCAGTCCAGCTTCGCTCGACGGGACAGCCGAGGGCGGCTGTCCCACATGACCTGTCTTAAGTCCAATACGTGCGGTCCAGCGAGCGATATTGAATCGCTTCGGCGATGTGCTTGGGTTCGAGCTTGGGTGCTTCTTCCATGTCGGCGATGGTGCGGGCCACTTTCAGGATGCGGTCGTGGGCGCGGGCGCTTAGGCCTTGCTGGGTCATGGCGCGTTCAAGCAGGCGCTCGCAGTCTGGAGAAAGTTCGCAGTGGGTGCGGATGTGGCGGGAGGACATTTGCGCGTTGCAGTAGAGTTTTTCTCGCGACGTACTGAAACGTTCTAATTGATGCTTTCTCGTGCGGACTACTCGCTCCCTTATGTGCATCGAGCTTTCGGGCTCGTTGGTCGAGCGCATTTCTTTGTAGTTCACGGCGGGAACGTCGATATGGATATCGATGCGGTCCATGAGCGGGCCGGAGATTTTGGAGATGTAGCGCTGGATCATGGGGGTGGTGCATTGGCACTCGCGGGTTCGGTCGTTGCGGAAGCCGCAGGGGCAGGGGTTCATGGCCGCGGCCAGCATGAAGCGGGCGGGGAACATCAGCGACATGGAGGCGCGCGAGATTGTAACTGTGCCGTCTTCCAGCGGCTGGCGCAGAACTTCGAGAACGTTGCGCGGAAATTCGGGGAGTTCGTCGAGAAAGAGCAAGCCGTTGTGCGACAGCGAAACTTCGCCGGGGCGCGGGATGGCGCCGCCGCCGATCAGGCCTGCGTCAGAGATGGTGTGGTGCGGCGAGCGATAAGGGCGCTTGCCGACCAGGCCGCTACCCGGATCGAGGACGCCGGCTACGCTGTGAATCTTCGTCGTTTCCAGCGCTTCTTCGAAAGTCAGCGGCGGGAGGATGGTGGGCATGCGCTTGGCCAGCATGGTTTTGCCGGAGCCGGGTGGGCCGATCATTAATATGTTGTGGCCGCCGGCGCAGGCGATTTCGATGGCGCGCTTGGCGGTTTGCTGGCCGCGCACGTCTTTGAAGTCGACGAGGAATTCCTGCGACTCGCGCAGGAGGGCGTCGCCATCGGCTTTGAGCGGAACAATGCCGTTGCCGGAGTTGACGAAGTGGATTACGTCGAGTAGCGAACGGACGGGATAGACATCGACTCCGCCGACCATGGCGGCTTCGCGAGCGTTCGATTCGGGAACGACCAGGCGCGAAATTTTTCTGCCGCGAGCTTCGAGGGCGATGGGCAGCGTGCCTCTGATGCCGCGGACTCCGCCGTCGAGCGAGAGTTCGCCTACGAACAAGCAGTCGTCTATTTCTTTTTTGGTGAGGCCGCCGTAGGCGCCGACTATCCCTAGCGCCATGGGGAGATCGAAGCCGGAGCCTTCTTTTTTTATGTCGGCGGGGGCGAGGTTGATGGTGATGTGGGTGGGCGGAATGTCGTATCCGCAGTTTTTGAGGGCGGCACGCACTCGGTCGCGGCTCTCGCGCACGGCGGCGTCGGGCAGGCCTACGGTGTGGAAGTGGTCCTGATCGGTTTTGATGCCGGAGCAGTCGACCTCGACCTGAATGATGTTGGCATCGATGCCGTAGACGGCGGCGCTGAGGGTTTTGTAGAGCATGCGGTTTCCGGCAGTACGTGCTGCCGATCTCGGCACACTACGGCTGGGTTCCGGGGTGCGAGTAACTTATGCCATCGCCGCTAGGAGGGCGGTGATAGTTGTCACAACGTGACCTGTGGATAAAAGCTGACCGCCCATTCTGGGAATACTTGCGGAGACGATGCTTCAAGCACTGACCGCGGGCACAAATGTCAGTGCCTAGAAAGTGGCGCTGGCCGCCGTAATGGATGGATGCAACGGGACGACTTTCTCAAGGCTTGTCATTCTCAGTACTTGTTCCACGTGCCCGTTTGCTCCGGCGATTCGTAGTTCACCACCGGACTTTTTCACTTGCGCAGCCGACATCACGATGATGCCGATACCCGTGCTGTCGATCTGGGTGACCCGGCTCATGTCGAGAATGATCTTCCGCTGCTGATCGCGCACCAGGTTTTCCGTAGTCCATTCCAGTTGCTTGCAATCGCGGCCTATCGTGATCCTGCCGTTGATCTCCAAGACTGTAATGTCCGGCTCAATACGCGAGGTTTTGATTTCTAGCATCGATCATCTCCTCGATGCAGGCCAGCCCGGAATAATTGAAATGGGGGATGAGGCACACAACTGCATTCGTTTCCACTGTTGCGGCTGGCCGGCTCCGAAAGTGCTAGTCGGGCGTGATGCCCAGCATGTCTTCGTGGCCTTCGAATATCTGGGCCAGTCTTGTAAGGCGAAAGAGCTCTTTCAACCGCTGATTCAGGTTGATGAGCTTGAGTTCGCACTCCTGTCTCTTGGCAGTCAGGTAGATCCCGACCAGGGCGCCCAAGCCGGAACTATCCATGTAGCTGACGTTGGTCAAGTCGAGGACCAACCGCTTGGTTCCGGGGATCAGGGCGCGAACTGTGTTTTGTAAGTCACCCGAAGTTGCGGAAACGATGCGACCGTTGCAGCGGACCACAGTCTCACTCGGACTCTTAATTGTTTCGAAGGTCAATTCAGCGATGGGAACGGGATTTGCGGCCATAGCGACCTCCTTGCGAAGAAACTCGAACGCGGATCAGTCCCAGACTGCAATACCCAAAATCAAGAGGAATACTAAGAAGCGCTGCCAGCCGATGCTGGCTCGAAGACCACCGAAAGATTCCCATACGATACTACAGTCTGCGATGAAGTCAAGCGAGAGCAGATCATACAGGGAAGGTGCGGCAAGTCGATGCATATACGCTATTCGCTGGAATAATCCGCCCCATTAGGAGAAAATAGTTGGTTTGGCCCGCTGGGGCGCAGGGTGCCAGAGGCTGTCCTTATGAAGGGTATACTTCGACCCTTGGGCTGGCATCATAGAGTGAACTCCGCGGTACGCCTGATGCGTACTTGCCTGGGCTGAAGGCGCACGTCTGCCTTCGCCAATCGATTACCAAAGACGACTGTGGGCATGGAATTGGGGAGACTGGAGAACGCATGGCTACGATCACAATGGATGTAGCAGCAGCAGCCGATGACCACCGGCATCCGGCGCTGGCGCGATGGGTGGAAGAGATGGCGCGCATGTGCCGGCCGGATCGCATCCATTGGTGCGATGGCTCGCAACAGGAATATGACGCCATGGTGCGGTTGCTGGTTCTCACCGGTACGGCAATTCCTCTTGATCCCGAGAAGCGGCCGAATAGTTATCTGGTGCGGTCGGACCCGGCGGACGTGGCGCGTGTGGAGGACCGGACATTTATCTGCTCGCGGACTCAGGAAGAAGCCGGGCCGACCAATAACTGGGAAGATGCCGAGAAGATGAAGAACAAGCTGCGCGGCTTGTTCGATGGCTGCATGGTGGGGCGGACGATGTATGTGGTGCCCTACAGCATGGGGCCGATCGGGTCGCAGATTTCGCGCATTGGCGTAGAGCTTACGGACTCGGTGTACGTTGTGGTGAGCATGCACATGATGTCGCGCGTGGGCAGCCACGTGCTTGAGGCTTTGGGCCAAGAAGCCGATTTCGTGCGTGGGCTGCACTCGGTGGGCGCACCGCTGGGACCGAATCAGCCGGATTACACCTGGCGCTGCAACAAGGAACATAAATACATCTGCCATTTTCCCGAGACGCGGGAAATCTGGTCGTTTGGATCGGGCTACGGCGGGAACGCTTTGCTCGGAAAAAAATGCCACGCACTGCGAATTGCTTCGGTGCAGGCGCGCGATGAAGGCTGGATGGCCGAGCACATGCTGATTTTGAAGGTCATCGCTCCTTCCGGCGAAGTGAAGTACATGACCGGAGCGTTCCCATCCGCGTGCGGCAAGACCAATCTATCGATGATGATTCCGACCATCCCTGGTTGGAAAATCGAAACCATCGGCGATGACATTGCGTGGATGAAGTTCGGCAAAGATGGGCGGCTCTATGCGATCAATCCAGAGCGCGGGCTGTTTGGCGTGGCTCCGGGTACGAGCCGGAAATCGAATGCGAACGCGATCAAGATGGTGGAGAGCAACACCATCTTCACCAACTGCGCCATGACGTACGACGGCGACATTTGGTGGGAAGGGATGACCCAGGAGAAGCCGGCCCGGTTGATTGACTGGCTGCGGCGTCCGTGGACGCCGGATTCAGGACGGCCGGCGGCGCATCCCAATGCGCGGTTTACCGTGACGGCAGATCAGGTTCCTTCGATCGCGCCGGAGTGGGAAGATCCGAGGGGCGTGCCCATCGATGCGATTTTGTTTGGCGGGCGGCGGCGCGGGATTGTTCCGCTGGTGACCGAGGCGTTCAACTGGCAGCACGGAACATTCATGGGAGCCACTGCCAGTAGCGAGACTACAGCCGCGATTACCGGGAAGGTTGGACAGTTGCGGCGTGATCCTATGGCGATGCTTCCCTTCTGCGGCTATCACATGGGCGACTACTTTGCGCACTGGATCAAAATGGGCGCGCAGGCGAACGCGAATAAGCTGCCGAAGATTTTTTATGTGAACTGGTTCCGTCAGGATGAGAGCGGGCATTATTTGTGGCCGGGGTATGGGGAGAACAGCCGCGTGTTGCGCTGGATTTTTGAGCGATGCGATGGCAAAGTTCACGCAAAAGAGACGCCGATTGGGCGGATTCCGGAAGTGGCTGACCTCGATACGCACGGGCTGGATATTCGGGACTCTCAGGTCGCAGAACTGCTGAGCGTCGATGCTCAAGGATGGCTCGCCGAGGTGCCGCTGATTCGGGAGCATTTTGCGCAGTTTGGAAGCCATCTTCCCAAAGAGCTTTCGGCTGAGGTGGATGCGCTGGAGAAGAGGTTGTTGGGAACGAAAAGCTAGGACACCTTGCGGTGGCGAACAATATTCCTGCTTCGCCTGATTGCGCGATGCAGAGAAATGGGAAAAACGTAGAAATTCGTTGAGCTGGTGACAGATTATTCGTCGCCGCGGACTTTCCACCAATCCATCTGCTCGAACTCGGCCATTTTCTCTGGGCCGTGCTGGGTGTACCAGTCGCGCCAGGCGGACGCATCGGCGGGCAGATTTTCGTCGGTGATCTCGCGCAGCGCCATGAAGCTCCAGCTACGCATCACCGCAGTGGTCTGAGGATCTTCCACCAGTTCGATGAACTTCGGCGCCATTCGCATGCGCTGCTTCCGCATGAAATTGCCGCAGTCAGAGATGTTGCAACCGGCGCGGTCGCGCACTGCGTTCGATGGATCGTGAGTAAACGATTGGAAAAGTACATCGAGGGCTTCGTCGCTTCCTAAATAGCGCATTCCTTCGACCGCCCATTGGCGCAGTTTGGGATCAGGGTCGTTGCGGGCGTATTCGACCAGAACCGGGTAGATGCGATCGTAGCTGACTCCGCGGCCCGCCATCATTCCCATGAAGTAAACCGCGGCTTGGCGATAGCTTGGGTCCGATTGTGCCTTGGCGATGAGCAGGTCAACCGAGGTGTCGCTCTTTGACCAGCCGTCCATGGCAAGGTTGAGATCGGCGTTGGCGTAGCGCACACGGAGATCGGTGGAAAACCGCGAACGCCATTCGAGCTGCTTCATGCGCTCGGTGAGTTTGATGTCGCCGAGCCAAACGCCAATGTTCTGCTCGAAAAGATCCAACGCACGAGCATCATGGCGGATGGCGCGCTCCAGCAGTTCTTCCGCCTGCGCCTGCTCCGGCATTGCCTGCAGACGCTGCACATCGGTGTCAGTCAACGCTGAATAGCTGACTGGCTGTACCGGAGACTTCGTAGTCGGTGCCCGGCGGACGGTGCGTGAGCGGGGTGCAACATTCTTCTTGGAAGATCGAATGAAGAAACCGAACGCAAACAAGCCACAAAGAACGGCAATTCCCAGCGCCAGAGCCACACGGGTCTGAGGCGACGCTTGAGGCGAGGCCATTCCGCGCTGCGGCGGCGGCCCATAGCTTCCCAACCCCAGCTCCACTTGAACGTGCGTGTCGAGCTTCAGCCCCACCAGCTTTTCGAGTTGTGCGGCAATCCATCGGGCTTCCTGGCGGTCGTCGATGAGATCGGCCAAGATTATTTTTTGGCCGCTTTTAGTTTGCAGGCGAAGCGAATAGGAGGGTGGCGTGCCTTGCCCCTTCGTCGCGGCCAGAATCTGGGCGATGTCAGAGTAGTGGATTTCAAAGGTCGTGGCGATGCCGAACCAGGCGTGGCGGAAAACCAGCTTATTGTTGCTCGCCTCGATGCGGAACGACTCCGCCAGCGACTTGATCAGCATGTAGATCGGCAACAGGTCGAACAAGCCGAACACGATCGGAAAAATTATCGGCGCATCCGATTGAGCCAGGAAGTAAACCAAGCAAGTCCATCCTGCGGTAATCAGGGTTGCGACACCGATGCGGGCGGCACTGCGAAGGGGCGGGAAATAAAATTCTGTGCCGCCATTTTCGCCTGCACTCACCACAACTTTCGGATTGCCCGGCGCGGGCACGTCCTGCGAATCGCTCTGGAAGCCGGCTGATGCAGTTGCAGTATCGGAACAACCGAAACCGCCGGCCGTTTGCACTTGCGGCGTCAGGCGAAAGACAGGAACTTCGAAGTCATCGGAAAAGCTGACGCCGGGCGTGTCCGCTTCGGCATGTAAAAGCCAGAGCAGTTGATCGATGGGCTGATCGTGGTTGGTCTCGTAAGCGTCGCTGGGGATGGTGAAATCCACGGGGATGGCGGCATCGCCCATCGGACCAGGTGTGATCGACTGCTCAGAAACATTCTTGTCGCTTTGCCAGAGAACGACTTTGTTGGTGGAGCGATTTTTTCCACTGCCAGTTACGACCTGCCGCACGCAAGAGAGCCTAAGATTGATGCCGTGTCTGGTGGTGGTATTAAAGCGCAAATGGATCGAGCCGCGCAGTGATTTCCCCGGGGAAAACGGAAGTGACGCAAACTCAAAATAGGTTTGTCCGAAACGTTCGCGACGGACGCCAGCGCGGGCCGCCAGAAAAGTCAGGACGACGCCCACGCCAACGAACAGAAGAGGAAACAGATACTTGATATCGGAAGTGCGCAGGAATTGCGGGATCGACCCTGCCGCCACGGTAATTGAGATTAGGTCCCACAAGCCGGCGAACAGGGCGAGGCCAATCGCTTTCTTGGTGTTGCTGCCGTACGCGCGGCTGGCGGCCCAATCCTTGCGCCACAGCCATGGTGAGTCGGGGCTGGACTGCTCAAGCGCCGCCTGCTCTCCGAGCTTGCGTGTGCCGTAAATAGCGCTGGCAGCCAAACCCCCGCCTACAGTTACGAAAATTGCACAAACCACAACTCCCACTGTCCGGCTGCCGTGAACGGATCCCGGCGGGGCAAACAAGAGCGCCCATCCGATGAATAGACCGACCGCAAGAAACACCATTCCAAAGAGCACAAGCAATACGGCCGCTGCTTTGGAGGGCTTGGTCACAGCCGAATTATAGGGTTGCCTTAGGCGCCATCGGAGCATGCAACTGAGAGGTGAGGTTACGCTGGTAAGCGAACCCTGAACCAGCACCAAGCCCATAATATTTGTTCTAATTCAGCCCTTTCTTGATATAGTTCCGCACTATCATGGAGCGTTCCGCGACGAACGAGGCAAACCACCCCGAGCCGGTTCCGGTCCCCAGCGATATTATCCCGATGGCTCTTACGCGGAATCAGATCCGCGGATTCTGGGCTTCGTGGGGCGGTTGGGCTCTTGACGGGATGGATTCGTTCATCTACGCGCTGGTGCTGGTGCCTTCTTTGCGCGAATTGCTGCCGCGGTCGGGGTATGCGGCTAGTAAAGGAAATATCGGCGTCTACGGTGGGCTTTTGTTCGCCCTGTTTCTGCTGGGTTGGGGCTTGGCTTTTTTGTGGGGGCCAATCGGGGACAAGTTCGGCCGCGTACGCACGCTGATGCTGACGATTATCTGGTATTCGGTGTTCACTTTTCTGAGCGCGCTCGTGACCAACATCTGGCAGCTCGCGATTTTGCGGCTGCTGGCGGGAATCGGCATTGGCGGCGAGTGGGCGATGGGCGGAACGTTTGTGGCGGAGGCCTGGCCCGAGCATCGGCGGCGGATGGGCGCAGGGTATATGCACACGGGCTATTACGTTGGCATTTTCCTGGCGGCAGCTGCGAATTACTCCATCGGCGCTCATTTTGGCTGGCGCGCGATGTTTATTGTTGGTGGAGTTCCGGCTCTGTTTTTAGCGTGGATTCGCTATGGAGTTGCGGAGCCCGACGCATGGACTCGCAAAGAAAGCGTGGTTCGCTCGTGGGCGGTTTGGCGGCCGTTTGCAGTTTTGTTCTCGGACAAATGGCGGCGCAGGACGATTCTGAATTCTCTGTACATGCTGGCCTCGATCTGCGGATTGTGGGCAGGAACAGTCTATGTTCCAGCAGCGGTTACCACGCTCTCTGAAGGCGCCGGACACGCGGGAGCGCGCGCGGCACAATTGGCTTCGTGGGGAACGATGCTGGTTGCGTTTGCGACGATTCTTGGCTGTCTGGTAATGCCCTGGCTCGCGGAACGCTACGGGCGGCGGGGCGCGCTGGCCTTTTTCTTCACCCTCATGATGGTTTTTATTGCCGTCACGTTCGGCAAAGTTTTCTATCTCGGAGCAGCGGGGCTTTCCTGGTTTTTTGTCTGTCTCTTCTTCCTTGGATTGGGTGGCGCCAACTTCGCCGTTTACACACTTTGGCTCCCAGAGCAGTATCCGACAGAGTGCCGGGCCAGCGCGTTTGCCTTTGCTACTTCGTTTGCGCGATTTGGCGGCGCGGGGATTACATTTCTGGTGGGAGCGGGCATTCGGCATTATGGATCGCTCGGAGTTCCTGTGGCCGCGACGGCTTTGGCTTTTGCCGTTGGATTGTGTCTGATTCCTTTCGGAGCGGAGACGCGCGGGGAACCCTTGCCGGCGTAGTGCCGGGGGCATCTCTTGGACTAAAAGGCATCTCCCTAGCCTTTCGGGTTGCCGTCGTCTGCGGTGACCGTTTTCAATCTCCCTTTAATGTTTTCCCCGGTCACGCCGATAAGTATCTCGTTAGGCCGATTCCACGCGAAACCCGTTCAGACCATGCGAGACGGCGCAGACTTCGGCCATAGGCAGGGCCATTTCCGGTCTAATCCAGTGGAGTCGCCGCTCTCACGAGGAGAAATTTATGGTAGCCAAATTCAGATCCGCACTTGCCACCGTGCTCGTATTGGTTTGCGCAAGCTCAGGTTTTGGCCAAGCCCCTCCGGAGATCAAAGCCAAGCTGGAAGCCAAGATCGAGCACCTGAAAGCCCTCAGCACCGATCCTGAAATTGTGAAAGCGGTGAAGGCCTACAATGCAGCAACTCCCAGTCCGGAAGAGGTAGCCATGACGAATGACAGGTGGCACAGCCTCTCCGTGCTCGATCCTCTCGTCCGCTCTACGGCCAAAACCCCCCTGTCCGAGTATCTGAAAGCCAAAAAAAAGTCGGACGACGCGATTGCGAAAATCTTCGTCTCCGGAGCAGATGGTCGCAAAGTGGGATTCGACGCCAAAACCGAACACTGGACGCACAAAGGCATGCCTAAACACGAAGTGCCCATGAAGGGAGAGACCTGGATTGGAACCGTCAAGTTGGACGATTCCACAGGTCAACAACTGATTCAGGTGGGGCTGCCCGTGCTCGACGATGGAAAGCCGATTGGATCGCTTGTAGTGGGTCTGCGAGTGGATAAGCTGCACTGAGCATCGGATGAGCGGAGAGTTTGAATTATGAGAAATCAGAGCATAACTCGCCGCATGATCCTGGTGGTGGGAGCGTCGGTGATCATCACCGTAGCGGCCGTGCTGGGACTGTCCTATCTCCTGAAAGTCACCACGAACTCCGCGGAGCGCGTAGCCGCAGCGGCGCGCGAGCAGATGCAACGATCGTTCGAACTGGTGGACCTGGCAGTAAGAGTTCAGGGAACTACACAAAAGCTGGTGCAGGAAACCGATCCCGACGCGATGGAGTCGCTGATCAAACAGAAAGAGGCGCTGGACAAAGAGGCGCTGGACAAAGTCGAACAGGGGGCCGCGGGCGACACTGGCGTAAAGGATGCTTTTTTGGCGCTGGTAAAGGCTAACGACGCGGTAACCAAGCTGGTATTGCAGGCGCGCAATGCAGAGTCGCATCAGGCCGTCATAGAAAAATCGAATCCCGCATTTGAAGCTCTGCTCCGAGCCATCGACCGCTATCAAAATCAAGTGGCGAAAAAGCTGGGCGATGATGCCGCAGCGGCCGGCGTGCGCACCGCGCGTCTTGAGTCCAGCATCTTTGTTCTGGTTCTGGCTGGCGTTATATTTCTGGTGGCCGGCGAACTAGCCTTAGTGAAGAGCGTCTCCAAGGCGCTCAAAAGCATGATCGCCATGGTGAAAGACCTGGCGCAGGGCGAGGGCGATTTGACCAAGCGGCTGGAGATTCTCAGCCACGACGAACTGGGCGAACTGGCTAACTGGTTTAACACTTTCCTGGATAAGATCCACCACATCATTTCCCAGTTGGCGGGAACGGCCGACCAGGTAGCCAGCGCCAGTGAGGAGCTTTCGTCCTCCGCCTCGCTGCAAGCACAGGGGGCAGACAGCCAGCAGGACCAAACGACGCAGGTTGCGGCAGCCATGCAGGAAATGGCGTCAACCGTGCAGCAAGTGTCGGAAAACTGTGAGCGGGCCACGGAGGCTGCACATCGGGCGGCAGAGACCGCACGCGAGGGCGGAACGGTCGTGCAGAAGGCTTTGGCGCAAATGAAAGCGATTGCAGAGTCGGTGGGCGGGACAGCGGAGAAAATTGAGGAGTTGGGAAAGAGTTCGGACCGGATTGGACGCGTCGCCGCAGTCATCGACGATATTGCAGATCAGACGAATCTGCTGGCGCTGAATGCCGCGATTGAGGCGGCGCGGGCGGGGGAGCAAGGGCGGGGGTTCGCGGTGGTGGCGGATGAGGTTCGGAAGCTGGCCGAACGTACAACTACCGCTACAAAAGAAATCGCGGAGATGATCTCTACGATTCAGGACGGAACCAAGGGCGCGGTGAAAGCCATGCAGACCGGCAGCGAGCAAGTGCAGGAAGGGGTTAAGTCTACGACGCGGGCCGGGGAGTCACTGGAGCAGATCATCCGCATGTCGGAAGAAGTGGGATCGATGATCAGCCAGATCGATACAGCGGCCGCGCAGCAGTCGCAGGCGACGACTGATATCAACCAGAACATGGATCGAATTGCGCAGGTGGTGAAGGAGTCCGCGGTCGCGGCAAAGGAATCCGCCAAGGCTTGCCAGGGTCTATCAGAGTTGGCGCTGGCTTTGCAGAACATGGTCGGAAATTTCAAGTTGGGCCGTGGAAGCGAAAACCACCGAGGCAAGGTGCAAAAGAAATTTGATGATCCGGGCTTCCCGGGCGGCTGGGAGGGTCCGCCGCCCGAGGAACCGAATGCGTTTGCCGCCACGGCGGAGTGATATTGCAAGAAAAAAGGCTCTCTTACTCGCGTACGAGAGCCTTCATTTTCGTCACCGCGATTGGCTGCTAGGCTACGCCGCGCGCTTTGATCGGGGCGGTTGAACCAAGCGCCGGAGCCACGCTTTCCTCCGACTTCCTCACTGCACGCGCCGCCACAGGCTTGAGCCACAGCAAGGCCATAAATGCAGCAATCAGATCGCAGACAATCATGGCCCAGAACACCTTGTTCCAGGAGCCAGTCTTCGCGAACAACCATGCCGCGCCGGGACCAGCGAACGCCGCGGCCACGCCCTTTGCGGTGTAAACAATGCCGTAATTTGTCGTGGCCCATTTATTCCCGTACAAATCGCCGGTAATGGAGGGGAACAAGGAAAAGATGTTTCCCCAGGCGAAGAAACAAAGGCCCGAGAGGGCAATGAACCATAACGGGTGACTGATCAATTGCAGCAGGGCAAATACGGCAATTGCCTCCAGGACGAACGAGGCGAAGATGGCGTTCTCGCGGCCAATGTGGTCCGACACCCAGCCCCAGAAAGGCCGGGTCAGGCCGTTGAGAAGCCGATCCACTTCGATCGCCAACACCAGCGCGGTCATGCCGAACAACACCACAATCTTATCCACATGGTAGGAAACGGCCATGGGTTTGAGTTGGGCCGTTACTACCAACCCGCCGAACGCCAACATCACCATCATCAGGTAGATGAGGTAAAAGGATGGCTGACGGAGCATTTGCAGCGGCGTCATATCGACGGCCGATGTATTGATCTTGGCCCTGATCTTCTTCTCTTTCTGGGTCCAGTTGGGAGGCGTCCAGCCTACCGGAGGCCGGGCCAGGAAGAGCGAACAGACCAGGACGACGATACCCTGAACAAATCCCCATACGATAAACGTATGCTGGTAACCGGAAGTCGCGATCATCTTGGCGATCGGGGCGATCGTTGCCGCCGTACCGATGCCGAACGCTCCTGCGGTCAATCCCACGCAAAGGCCGCGATAATCGGGAAACCATTTGAGGGCGTTTCCGATGGCTCCGCCGTACACTACGCCTGCGCCGATACCACCGACCGCGTACCAGAAATAGAGAGCACCGACGGTTTCGGCGCGTCCTGAGCAGATCCAGCCCAGCCCGACCATGAACGATCCCGCTCCCAGCATCAATCGCGGCCCGATAATATCGACCAGAAATCCTTCAAAGGGAACCAGCCAGGTTTCCATCGCCACGAAAAGAGCGAACGTAACCTGCACTGCTTTCAAGGTGATGTGCAGATGGTTCTGGATCGGCGTGGTGAACAGGGTCCAGGCATATTGCAGATTGGCGATGGCCATCATGGCGACGATGCCTGCGATCAGTTGAACCCAGCGATTGGGAATGCGAGAGGGGTGGATCAGAGAGGCCGGACCTTCAGCCATAAAATGAATACCTCCGCGAACTGCCGTTAGGCGTTAACAGCTCACTGACCGAACCACAATGTCCGGCAGCGATCCTGGCTCAGTTTGTGTGGCCCCAGTTCAGCGATTTGGAGGGTCACAGGAACTGTGATGTATACTGGTCCAGTCATCGAACCAGTTTGCGGCAGTGACAATATCACCCTGAAGAATTAGTGTCAAGGATTAAATACTATTATGGCCCGTATTTCGCGGCCGGATGAAACCGCGGCCCATCGGGCCCTGAAACTGCCACATCATACAAAACAAGAATGTTATTACCGAACATGGAATTGTCCGCCTAAGCCCCCCCTGAGATGCCTATGGATGCCGCTCTGCAAGCGCAAATCGAGGCTTACCTCCTGCAACTGAACCGCCTGATGGCGCGCGGGCGTGAATTGCGCGGCTTGATCGCGGCGCACCCTTCAGATTCCTCCATTACCGCTTCAATTCGCCACTGGCAGAACGATTGCGGGATCACCATTAACGAACTCTCCGGCGGCAGCAAGGCACACTGGCTGGCGCGCGCGTTTAGTCAGGCATTCTTAGCGCGCTCGGCGGATGGGCCGGTTATTGAGGGAGTAGTGCCGGAGGAGATTGTTTCGCGCCTGATTGGCGTGCTGGAAAAGGCGGCCGCTTCGATTTCGGGGATCAAGGATTCTGGAGCTGCCCCTGCGGAGGCTCCAGGCCCGCACCGGTTTGATTTTGTTCATAACGAGGAATTGCGACCTGTTCTCGAGCAGGCTTACAACGACAGCCGTAGTTCTCTTGAGCAAGGGATGTATTCCGACGCGCTGATGAATTCCTGCAGCGTGCTGGAAGCGATTGTCACGGACGCGCTGGAGCACAAAGGCTTGAGCGCTCTGATTGAATTGGGCGCACCGGCGGAGAAGATTTCTGAGTGGTCGTTTGAGACGCGGCTTACCGTGGCCGAAAGAGCGGGATTGATTCGTGGTGGATGTGCGCGGTTGCCGGCAGTGGCGCGGGGTTATCGGGATGGCGAGGCCAAGGTTGCGGTTTCGGAGCGGGATGCGCGGGTTGCAGGACAGGTGCTGCATGTGGTGATGCGGGATTTGGATCCAGGGCGCTGAGCTCCGCCCCAAAGCCGTTGAATTAAGAAATCAGGGCTCTCAAGCCCCATCAAAATCAAACATCCGCCCCGATTTACAATTCTTTGACAGCGAGATGACAAGTCAACTTCAGTTGCTGACTATCCTCCTTTACGGGTGTTGAGCCGCGCACTTTGGAAGCAAAATGGCTCGCTCCTGACTTCCACGACCGTTCGGTCTCATTCCCGGGAGGGAATTCATGAAATTTGCTTTCAGATTTTTTTTGCCTCTTACGATTGCTTGCGTCTTGCTGCAGGCGAGAGATTCTCAGGCACAGAACTCCATCTTCAAGAGCGTTCCTACCCCCAACGAAAACTTCAACAATGACCTGTTCGCATCATCGGCCTCGTCGCCCAACGATATTTGGGCCGTAGGCGAAGAGGCAATCCACTTCGATGGCACGCAATGGACAGCGGTTCAAGTGCCCATGATCAAAGGCACCACCAGCGAACTGAATGGCGTACTTGACCTTTCCCCGACTGAGGCCTGGGCCGCTGGAATTATCAACATCGGCGAGGGCGACACCAACCAGATCATCGAAAAATGGGATGGGACGCAGTGGAGTGTGTTTCCCGGCCCCAGCTTTGCCAGTGGAGATCAGCCCAGTCTTTTCGGGATGAGCGGAACTTCGGGAAGCGACATCTGGGCGGTTGGCTTTCTTCTCGCCGAAGGCGGGAACCTTCTCGAGGCTTTGTTCGAACATTTTGACGGCACACAATGGACGGCTACGGAATTGATCGATGGCACTCCTTTTCTAGTCTCCGTGTCTGCCGACGCCACCAATGATGCGTGGGCGGTCGGATACAACGAAGCGGTCATCGACGAAGACGCTACTCTGGCCCTGCATTGGAACGGAACGACGTGGACCCCGGTTTCGACTCCGAATGTGGGCAGCGGAAACAACCAACTCAATTCCGTAGTCGCACTCGCGCCCAACAATGTGTGGGCGGTAGGCCTTTCCACTCCGCAACCACCGCCACAGTCGCCGGCCACACTGACCCTGATCGAGCATTTTGACGGAACGAACTGGAGCGTTGTTCCCAGTCCGAATGTAGGCCCGGCAAATAACTTCCAGTCCAATCGTCTGTTTGGCATCACGGCCAATTCGCCGAACGATATCTGGGCATTTGGTTCATACTTCGCCTCTGACGGCTCGGGCCATCAGATGACGCTGCTCGAGCACTGGAACGGCACCAGTTGGACCATCCAGCCGAGTCCCAACCCGCATGTAAAACCGCGCCATGGCACGGGATTTCTTGCCGACATACTGACCACCGGGGTGGTGCCGTCTCCAGGTAACGTTTGGATTTTTGGAACGGAAGACGAGGCCCCGCACGAAGGCTCTCTGGCTATCAATACGCTACCGGAAAATAGCTGGCGAACACGCGCAAAATAAACCGGCCATTCGGAGTTTTGAAAGGGAGAATAACGTTGTCGGCAATCTGAGAAAACTGGGCCGTTCTGCCTGCACGACTCAGTCTTCGAGGTCTTCGCGGAAGACGGGTTGTGCGGGATCGATGCTGCCTTCGATGACTCCTAGCAGCAGATTCTGATAGGCGTTTGTGGCTTCGTCGAGGGACGCGTAGCCGCGCTCGCGCTGCAGGCCTCCGCTTTCCGAATAAACCAGCGTGAAGTAGCGGCCAGAAGAGTATTGGAGTTCCATCAGGCGGTCGGGCATGTTGGGGTCGCCTTGCTGGCCCAGGACGTCCATGAGCGCGACAGTCCAGCGGTGACCTTTGGGGTCGGCGACGGTTTCCCGCTCCACGTATTGCCAGTCGTCCATGGTCCAGGAAGGCATAGGATCTCGGCGGCTAAAGCCGCGGCAGGGGCTAAAGCCCCATTTATGCTTGCACCTGACGCGGCGCTGAAGCGCCGCTCTTCCACGATCGCGCCCATCAATGCAGTAGCTGATCGAGCGCCCTGGCTACCTGCGATCCGCTGAACGGCTTGGGAAGCAGCAGGACCTTAGTGGCGTTGCGTTTGTTCAGACTCTGGTCGGCAACTTCCGGCGTATCGCTGATCACGACGATGGGAAGCTCGACGTGCTCTGGGTTTTGCCGGATCACGTCGAATAGCGCTTCGCTCATGTCGTAGGCGGAGCAATCGAGCACCACCGCATCGGCGCGCTGCTCGTCAATTAACTCGTTTACCGCTGTCGTGTAGCCCTCGGCGCGAACCTCGTGTCCGAGGTCGCGCAGAGAGAAGGTTAACAGTTCGGCGATTTCCGGCGTGTCGTCGATGAGCAGAATGCGGGCCAAGCTAGTTCTTGCTCGCTCCGCCGGTGCCGGGCAGACGCGGCTTCTTGCCTGCTGCAGGCTCAAGGTCCATCACCCAGATGCGTCCGCCTGCGGTGTAGTAGGCGCGGCGATCGTTTTCGATCATCGCACCCCAAGCCTCGAGCGTTCGCATGGCAAAGGTCACGCCTTCGAAGTTTCTGCGAGCGTGATCGAGAACTTCGTTGGTATGCCAGTTGTCGGTCAAGATGGCGTCGCCGCCGTGGACCTTCAGCACGGTGTAGTACTTGTCATACGCGGCTTCGGGACGCACATCGCGCGTCGAGCCGCGTTTCTTGCCTTCCGTGACGATGTAGCTTTCCTGTCCTTCGGGTTCGACTTCGGGTTCGCGATTTTGTGATAGAGGTTTTGTGCTCATACGGTCTCCGCTACGGCTTCGGCTTCCGCTGCAGCCGCCATGTTGGTTAGATTTTTCGCATCCGCCGCATGCAGCAACGCTTCAGGCAACTGCACGCCCATCATCTTCCATTGTTCATTGGCAAACTTCTGCAAGTTGGCGATGTGCTCGGCGTGCAGGTGGCCGAAGCGCCCTTGCAGTTTGAGGTATTCGGAAACTGGCCTCATACTTGCCGGACGGAAGCTGTAATCGAACGCTCGCTTTTCCGGGATCCACTCCCACATCGGATAGAGGCCGCATTCGACCACGACGCGTCCGAGATCGATGGAGCGCGGCGTTTCGTAGACGAAACCTTTTTGGCAGGGCGTGTAGATCATGAGGTAGGCTGCGCCTTTGTGGTTGAGGCCCTTGCGAACTTTGTTCATCAGGTCGATGGGATAGCCCACGCTGGCCGTCGCGACGTAGCAGTGCGGATGGCCCGCGGCCATCATGCGCGCGAGATCTTTCGGGTAGAGCTTCTTCCCTTCCGGAACTTCGGGACCCGGAGGCGAGAACGTAGTCATACCGCCATAGGGCGTGCGCGACGAGGCTTGAATGCCGGTGTTCGCGTACTGCTCGTTGTCGTAGCAGATGATGAGGCAATCGTGATTGCGATAGAGCGCGCCGGAGATCGAGGCGAGACCGATGTCGGAGGCGCTGCCGTCGCCGGCTTCGCAAATGATATTTGGGAATTTGCCCTGCCATTTGCCTTTGCGGATCATGGCTTCGTAGGCAGCGGAGACGCCAGCGGTGAAGCTGCCCGCGCTGCCAATCTGCGTGTGCGCCCACGGAATGTTGTAGGGCGTGCACAGGTACGAACTGTTCGCCACATACATGCAGCCGGTGGGGCCAACGAGAATCGTGTTGTCGCCCGCAGCCTTGCTGGTCATGCGGTATTGGATGGATGGTCCGCAGCCGGCGCAGGTGCGATGGCCGGGAACGAATGGCTCGGATTGTGGCAGCTCGGGGTTGTAAAAGCGCGCGCCCCGGTTGGGACTTTCCAGGATCGGCAGGATTTGCCGTTGCACTTCGATAGTTGCCATGATCATTCCTCCGACAAAATTTTGGGCGCGGCAGGGGCTGAAGCCCCATCATTTTTATTGCCGCTCTACGGCACGGCTAAAGCCGTGCCCTTTCAAACCTCTAGTGCTCGAAGCCGACCCAGTGCGTGCGTTTCTCGATCTTGCCACGTTTCTGCGCTTCGAGCATTTTTTCCGTCATCCAGTAAAACTCTTTCAGCACGATGGCTTCACCGCCCATGCCCGCCATGAAGGACATCACGAGCGGACGCTTTTCAACTTCGTAAAGCGCGGCCGCTGCTTCGGCGTAGAGTGCGCCGCCGCTGCTGACGCTGCCCAGCGCCATGTTGGTTTCGATCACGCCAACGACTTTGAATTTGCTCAGCGATTCCTGCACACGCTCGGTCGGATAAGGACGAATCGTGCGCAAGCGAACCATGCCGACTTTCAAACCGCGCTCGCGCATGTGCTGAATGGCGAAACGCGCCGTTACCGCGTGCGCGCCTTGCAGGAAAAAGACGACTTCCGCGTCGTCGGTTTTGTACTCTTCGAGCCAGGGATCGTAGCGGCGCCCGAAGATTTGCGCAAACTCTTCGTGCGCCTGCTCGATCACCGCCATGGATTGCTCCATGGCTCGCGCTCGCTCGAGCTGCAGGGGAGGGCCTTGCTCGGGCATGATCTGCGGGCCGTGCGAAACGGGATGCCGCGGATCGAGCGGATACGGGTGCTTGTACTCTGGCAGAAATTCTTTCACCTGGCCCATGTCCGGCAGTTCCACGTCTCCGGTGATGTGCGAGACGAAGAAGCCATCCTGGCAGACCATCTGTGGCAACAGCACACGGCGGTCTTCGCCGATGCGATAGGCGATCAGATGATTGTCGAAGGCTTCCTGCGCATCACACGACCAGCCCATGAGCCAACCCATGTCGCGCGTGGATAGCGCGTCAGTGTGCTCGGAGCCGAAGTCTCCGGGAGGATCGAGGGTGCGGTCGGCGATCATCATCTGCACCGGCATGCGGCTGCCGGAGATCGGCGAGTACAGTTCGTAGGCGAACTGCACACCTACGCCTGAGCTGCCGGTGAAAACTCGCGCGCCCGCCGACGATGCGCCGTGCGCGATGCTCAACTGCGAGTGCTCGCTATCGGCCACAATGTACTCGGCATCGAGTTCACCGTTGGCCACCATTTGCGCGAGCGCCATCATGGTTGCGGTGTACGGACGGATCGGATAAGCCGCAATCACGTCCACATTGGCGTATTTCGCGGCCTGCGCCGAAGCGACGCAGCCGTTGATACGGACCATTCTTTTCTTTGCTTCCGCTACTGGCATGATTTCTGCTCCAGATCTTTGCCGGGGCTAAAGCCCCTCGAGTTTTGCTTTCGCTGCGGCGCGCCTGAAGGCACGCCCTTTCAAGTCATCAAATATTCTTTGCCGGGACTTCATCCAGATGCCTCAACTGCTCGGCCTGCCGTCCATGCAAACCCGGCGAGATTGCGAATGCGGTATCCATGCGAACCACGCCGGTATCGAAGTCGAGCTCGGGCACGCCTTCGAGACATCCCGTCGGACATTCTTCAATGCACACGCGGCAGCCTTTGCAGTAGTCGACCAGAATCTTGTACAGACCGTTCGACCGTTCCGGACGCGCGATGCAAGGCTCGGGACAAACCAGATAACAGTTGTCGCAGGCGTTGCACGTACCGCAACTGAAGCAGCGATTCGCTTCGTCGACGGCCTGCTCTTCGGTGTACGCCTGGATCACTTCCTGCTGCGTCTTCTTGCGGCTAACCGGCGGTAGCAATTCCTGCTGCACGCGTGGGAAGTGCGGGAAGTAGGTCATGTTCATACGATTCAGGTCGAAGATGACGTCGACGGGAATCGTTCGGGGCTGAAGCTTTTCGCCGCGCATGACTTTGTCGAGATTGAACGCAACGCGCTTGCCATCGCCAACGGCATTGACGACCATCAGCGGCTGGCCCGAGCCGAGTTGCACGATGTCGCCGGCGGCGAAGAAGTTCGTGTCGCCGAGACGTCCGAATTTGTCGATCTTGATGGTGCCGCGCTCGGTTTTGAATTCTGCGGGCAGCCAGTTGAGTGAAGAGTGCTGGCCGACGGCGATGATTACGTTGTCGACGGCAAATTTTTCGGGCTTGGCTTCGCGATCGATCCTGATCGGCGACGCATTGATTGCGCCCTCGAACTTCGCTGGATGCAAATGCAGCGCTTCCACCTTGCCATTGCCAAGAATCGCAATGCAGGCTCGCTCGTGAATCAATTCGACGCCCTCCTGCAGCATGTCGTGCAGGTCTTCGGCCACGGCGGGCATTTCTTTTGGATTCGCTTCCACCGTGATCATGGTGACTTCAACCGCGCCCTGACGCAGAGCTTCGCGGGCGCAATCGATGGCGGTATTGCCGCCCCCGATTACCGCAACGCGCGCGCCAAGTTTCACTTTTGACGTGCCCATGCCGATGTCGCGGAGGAAAGGCAATCCGTAGAGAACGCCTTCTTTATTTTCGCCTTCGGCTCTCACGCTGTTGGGCTCGGTGAGGCCGACGGCCAGAACGCAGGCGTCGTATTTTTTCTTGAGATCCTCCCAGGTGACGTCTTTGCCGACTTCGCAATTGGTCTTGATCTCGATGCCGAGTTGCTCGAGGCGCTCGATTTCGCGATCGAGAATGTTCTGCGGAAGAACCCAATCGGGGATGCCGCCGCGATTCAATCCGCCGGCTTTCGGGGATTTTTCGAGGATTGTAACTTTGTAGCCGAGCCGCGCCAGTTGATACGCAGCGCTGTGTCCCGCAGGACCTGAGCCCACTACCGCGACTTTCTTGCCATTCGGCTTGCCCGGCTTCACGACATCATTCGTCAGCGCCTGGCCGAGATCGCCGAGGAAGCGCTCGACGGCGCGGATGGAAATCGCTTCGTCGTACTTGCCGCGATTGCAGGCCTGCTCGCACGGGTGGTAGCAGACGCGTCCTGTAACGGACGGGAACGGCATGTCTTCCTTAATAAGAGCGTAAGCGTCCAGATACTTGCCACGCTTCACGAGATCGAGATAGCCCTGAATTTTTTCGTTGGTGCCGCAGGCGTTGTTGCAGGGTGGTAACTTGTCGCGGTACACCGGGCGAATGGCGCGCCAGTTGCCGGTAGGAAACAGGTCCTGGCCTTTTTCCTGGGTGGGAGCTGGCGTGATGCCGGCGAACGGCACGGTTAGCCAATCTGGAATATGAGTTCCTTTGGTCGACATTATCAATCTCTCCTAGGCTGCCACGGGATTCAGTTGCATGACTTTCATTTCAGTAAGTGCCATTTCGAAAGCATGTTTGTTGGCGATCATGGGCTTGATGGTGTCCATCTTCACGATGCCGGTCGTTTGCACGACTGCGGCAATCAGCGGAGCGGCGATGTCAGGAGCGACGAGCTTGCTGCGCTCGGCTGCGCCTTCGGTGGAAAGACGGTCGAGGCCGAGTTCACCGAGCCGGTAGTAGAGCCACTTGTGATCAGCCAGCTTCGCGGCGTCAACGCAGACCAACTGCGCGAGGCGCTCCGGGCCGGGCACGAAGCGCAGCATGTAATCCGGCGAGTAGTGCGTGTTGATGACGAGCGTTCCGCCAGGCGGCATGCCGCGCATGTAGTCCCACCCCTTGACCATGGTGCCTTCGACCAGCACAACAATGTTCGGGTGTTCGTTCTCGTACGTGAGTTCGTTTTCGAGGATTGCGTCGCTCACGCGGCAATATTTGCGCGTAGGGCAGTTGGTGCGGTCGGGATTGTCAACGTAATTCTCCATCGCCTGTGCGTATTTGCCTTCCTTGCGCGCGGAAGCGGAAACGGAGTTGACGATGTCGCGGCCTTCTTTATCCATGATGATGCCGCGGGTCCAAACGGTTAGTTCTGTGTAGCTCATAGTCGGCCCTCGTGCTTGCGGGAGTAAGTGGTGGTGGAAGCGTCGAAGTGATCATCTTCGGCGGCGTTGCTGGCGTTGTTTGATTGCTGGGTGCGGTCGGATTGCAGGACTGCTGAAAAGTGCGCGCGCGTGACGATGAATGGCACGTGGCGTGGACTGTTTTGAAATTCTACGATCGACGCGAGCGTTGCTTTCTTGCAAAGACTTTCGATGTCGGCACCGGTGAGGCCGTCGGTCTCTTCGGCGAATTGATCGAGATCGACATCGGGTGCGAGCGGAACACGCCGGCAGCAAAGTCGCGTGATAGCGGCACGGTCGGCAGCGTCGGGTTTGGGGAATTGCAGAACGTAGTCGAAACGGCCGCTGCGCAAAAGCGCCGGCTCAATGCGCTCGGGACGATTCGTCGCGGCGAGCAGAATCACGCCTTTGACGTCGTGCAGATTGTCGATCTCGCGCAGGAGTTGGCTGAGGATTCGCTGGTAGACATCGGTGCCGAAGTGATCTCCGCCGAACTTGGGCGCGATGGCGTCGATAGTGTCGAAGAACAGAATGCACGGGGCGGCGCGGCGGGCCTTCTTGAACACTTCGCGCAGCGCGCGTTCGGATTCGCCCAGCCACTTTGAATAAAGCTGCGGGCCGTCAATGGCAATGAGCGGAATTTGCTTCTCGCCGGAGAGAGCACGGGCCATCGCGGTTTTGCCGGTACCGGACGGGCCGACCAGCAAGATGCCGCGCGGCGGAGTGAGGCCGACCTGATCGTAGATTTCGTCGCGAATGTGCGAATGCTCAATTACGCCATCGAGCAGGCGCTTGATGTCGTCGAGTCCGCCGAGCGACGCGAAGTTCGAAGCGCTCTTCTCGATGAAGAACTCGCGCGTGGCACTGGGCTCGACTTCTTTCAGTCCGGCGAGGAAATCTTCGCGGGTTACTTGCAAGGATTCGAGATCGGCTGCGGCCGCGCCGTCCGCTTCGAGTGGAATAGCCGAGAGGAAGCGGCGGAGAGCGATCATGCCGACTTCCTGGCAGAGGGCTTCGAGGTCGGCACCGACGAAGCCGTGCGAGTGCTCGGCGATTTCGCGGAGATCGACATCCGATGCGAGCGGCATGGCGCGGGTGTGAATTCGCAGAATCTGCAGGCGGGCCTGCTGATTGGGCACGCCGATTTCGATTTCGCGATCGAAGCGGCCGGGCCGGCGCAAAGCGGGGTCAAGAACTTCAGGAATATTGGTCGCGCCGATTACGATAACCTGGCCGCGAGCGACGAAGCCGTCCATCAGACTGAGAAGTTGCGCTACCACGCGCTTTTCAACTTCGCCGGTGACTTCGGCGCGCTTGGGAGCCACGGCGTCGATTTCGTCGATGAACAGGATTGCCGGAGCGCGGCGGGCCGCCTCTTCGAAAACCTCGCGGAGTTTGGCTTCGCTTTCGCCATAGAACTTCCGCATGATTTCCGGGCCGTTCAGATGAATGAAGTGCACGCGGCTCTCTGCGGCTACGGCGCGGGCGAGCAGCGTTTTCCCGGTGCCAGGCGGGCCATAGAGGAGCACGCCCTTGGGCGCGAGAATTCCAAGACGCTCGAAGACGCGCGGGTATTTCAAGGGCAATTCGACGATTTCCCGGACGCGCGCTACTTCCCTTTCGAGACCGCCGATGTCTTCGTAAGAAACTGCAGGCGCGCGGGCGGCAGTTTGCTCGCCTTCAACGATTCGGATGTCGGTGCGCTTGTTGATGACGACCGGCCCCGAAGGAATCGTGCGCGCAACCTGGAAATTAATGGCCTTGGCAAACGTAGGCACGCGCACAACGCAGCCTGCAATGACTGGAACATCGATCAAGTCTTCGAGAATGCGATCCGGCGCAATAAAGGCTGGGGCGGCGCCTACCCATAGCGGCGACAAGCGGACGGCCACGGCTTGCTGCGGCTCGATGGTCGAGACTGTGACTTGCTCTTGCAGGCCTGCGCCGCAGTTGCTGCGGCAGGTGCCGTCGATCTGAATCATGCCTTCGTGACCGCCGTCGGCAAGTTCGGCGCGGCCGACGGCGATGGCGGTGCCGGTGATCTTGAGCACATCGCCGGCGCGGGCTCCGATGCGACGTAAGTCGGCGGGCGCAAGACGCGCAATCGCATGGCCGACGTCCTCTACACGGGCTTCGGCAACGCGCAGCGTCAGCGTTGGCGTGGAAGAAGAGTCCGACGCACGCACAGCGTCATTTTGCAGATCGGCCAATTTGTTCCCCAGACGGGCGGCGAGTCAAACCGTTTCGTTCAAGTTCGCGATCGCTTCCCACAGTTTGGGCGATCGCGATCGCGTTACTTATGCAGTACAATCTCTTCTACGTCTTCGATGTGGCGGCGCATTGCGTCCTTTGCCGCTTCGGCGTCGTGACGCTTGATGGCAGCCAGGATGCGGCGATGGCCCGCCAAGGATTTTTGCGGGCGGCCTTCTACCTGCAGGCTGCGCTCTCGCGACTCGCGCAGCATATCCATAATGATGTCCAGAACCTTGAGAACCACGCTATTTCCGGATGCCAAGGCTACGGCGTAGTGGAACTCGGTATCTTCGGGAATCGTGCTCTCTCCGAGGCGCAACTTCTCTTCCTGCCGGTTGAGAATCTCTTCCATCTCCGCGGTGTCGTCGGCGGAAGCGTGTGTAGCGGCGCGGGCGGCTAATGGCGGCTCGAGCATCCGGCGGAAATCCAGCAGCTCGCCCACTTGTTCTTCCTTCAGCCGTAGAGCGTTGGCCAGCGGATTCACGACCGCATCGGCGGTGACTTCCTTCACGATGGTGCCCGCGCCCTGGCGCGGTTCGACCATGCCGACCAGTTCGAGGCTGCGAATGGCGTCGCGGATGGAACTCCGGCTGACGCTCAGCATTTCCGATAACTCGCGCTCAGAGGGCAGCTTGTCGCCAGGCTTGAGCTTTTTGAGAATGAGGCGCTCAATCTGGCGGGCAACATCTTCATAGACCTTGTTGCGGCGGACTGATTCGAAATCGGAATTGAGGATTGTAGGCACCGTAGCATCCAACTGGTCCGATAAGTGGACCAGATGGAGTATACGCCCGTTGTCAAGTGCTGTGGGGAATTTTTTTAATCGGCAGGAACGCTTTCAGGCTAAATGACTTCCGCCCTGGTCGGTGACTTTAACAAAGGCGCAACACCAAGCTTCGTGTCTCGTCCTGCCTCGCTTTGTTCGACAGAGCGGACACGCCCCGTTCCTGCCATAATCTGGAATTTTTGTTAGGGTGGCGCGATTTTCTAGGTGGCCGCACGCTGCGCCAACAGTCTGGCACAATTGTACACCGTTCGCGTGTACGGCATGGGAATGCTGACGCGCTCGCCTAGTTCGACAACCGACCCGACGAGGGCTTCGAGCTCCATGGGTCGGCCAGCTTCGAGATCCTGCAGCATGGAGGTTTTGTGCTCGCCCACTTTTTCTGCGCCTGCGATGCGCTGATCCACTGTGACGGATAACTCCATGTTCAGTTTGTGCGCAACCGCTTCGACTTCGTGCATGATGTTGCGGACGATTTCAGCGACCCCCGGATCGCGCAGCATCTGGGCGATGGTGGCGCGAGTGAGTGCGCTAAGGGGATTTAGCGAAGCGTTGCCTAAAATCTTCACCCAGATTTCTTCCCGGATATGAGTGGTGATAGGGCCGCGGAGGCCAGAGGCTACGAGCGCTTCTGCGATGCGTCGGCAGCGGTCGGACCGTGAGCCATCGGGTTCGCCGATCGAGATGCGATTGCCGGAGATGTACTGGATGACTCCCGGCGAGGAAATTTCAGTGGAGAAATAAATGATAGCGCCGACGACTTGGCGAGCCTGGATCGCAGCGGAAATAACCCCGCCGGGATCGATGCGCTCGAGGCGAAGGCCCTCCCACTCGCCCCCGATTCCCTGAAAAAACCACCACGGAATTCCGTTCTGGGTGCTGACAACGGTCGTATCGGGTCCCAATACTGGCTTCAGCTGTGGAGCGAGTTGCGGAAGGCTGTGAGCTTTTACGGCAAGGAAAACAACATCGGCGGGTCCGGCGCCTTCGAGCGAGCCGACGATTCTGGGATGCGCCTCAAAATCTCCCTCTGCGCTTTTGACTTGCACTCCCCGCTCCTGCATGGCTTTCAAGTGCGGGCCGCGGGCGAAGAGCGTTACATCAAACCCAGCGCGCGCCATGCGGGCGCCAATATAGGCGCCGATGGCTCCGGCGCCGACGATCAGGAATTTCATTCGTGCTCACCTGCCAGGGCGGCTGCGACGGCGCGGCGGCGGATTTTTCCCGTCGCCGTGGTGGGAATGCTTTCGACGAGATAGATCTTCGTGGGGCATTTGAAGTCGGCAAGATGTTCGTGGCAGTATTTGATCAGTTCCTTTTCCGTCGCGCCATTTTTCTCGTGCAGAACTACGGCGGCGCAGGGTTCTTCGCCGAGTGTGGGATGAGCGCAGCCGAAGGTGACTGCAGCGGCCACCGCGGGATGGCGCAGCAGGACTTCGTCGATTTCGTGGGGCGCAATGTTTTCGCCGCCTCGGATGAGAATGTCTTTGATCCGGCCAGTCAGATATAGATAGCAATCGCTGTCCAGATATCCCTGATCGCCCGTGCGAAACCATCCGTGAGAGAAGGCGCGGGTATTGGCCTCGGGATTATTTTCGTATCCGCGAAAAACGTTGGCGCCCTGAATGGCGACTTCGCCGCGCTGGTTCTGCCCAAGATGATTCCCTTCCTTGTCCATGATGCTGATGCGCAGACCCGCGCCCACACCGACAGAGCCTGCTTTGCGGTGGCGCGGAGGAAGAGGATTCGACGTCATTTGGTGCGCCGCTTCGGTCATGCCGTAGGCCTCGACGAAGGGCACCCCGAACAAACCTTCGATCTTGTGAATTAACTCTGCCGACAGCGGCGCGCTGCAGGATCGAATGAAGCGCAGCGTGCTGGCTTCCTTTGGTTTCTGGTGGGCGCGCGCCAGCAACAACTGATGCATGGTAGGCACACCGGAGTACCACGTCACGCGGTTTTCCCGCACTGTGCGCCAGAAGGAAAGCGCGTTGAATTTTGTCGGCACTACGACAGTTCCGCCGGAGAGCAGCGTCGCCAGCGCAGATGCCACCAGGCCGTGCACGTGGAACAGTGGCATGATGCAGAGCGAAACGTCGTTCTCCTTGAGAGAGTATGTATTCGCGATGTTTGCCGAAGAGACTGCGAGATTGAAATGGCGCAACGGCACGCGCTTGGGCTTGCCAGTGCTTCCGCTGGTGTGGAGAACAAGAGCGATGTCGTCCGGGGTCGGTTCGGTCGCTTTCGCTCCGCTCGGAGCGTCGTTCATGGAGACGACTCCCTGCTCGCTCATGCCCACGGTGTAAATCGGAATGTTGCGGTCTTTGGCGGCAGTGCGGACGAACTCAGCTCCGACCGGAGGACAGAGCAGGATTTTCGCGTTGGTATCGCCCATGAAGAAATGAAATTCTTCATAGGGATACGCGGGATTTAGCGGAGCTGCGGTTCCGGCGATGGACGCAGCCAGAAAGCTGACGATGGCGGGCAGGCCGTTGGGCAGGACAATCGCGACCGCATCGCCGCGCCGGACGCCCGCGGAAGCCAGCGCGTCGGCCATCTCAAGAACCTGGTGGCGGAGGGAGTCATAGGTGATCCGCAAGCTGAGTTCGGGAACGATGATGGCCGTGTGACTGTCGGCGAAGTGCAGAACATCGAGCAGGGTGTCTACCGATTTCAGTGTCATTCGTTCTCGCCTCGTGGCGCGGGTCCTTGGATGATCGGTCGACCGTATTCGTTGTTCGGTGAAGCCGGATGCGCAAGTCCGACTCAGTGTTGCGATTTACGCGGCGCTGAAGCGCCGCGCTTCCACGTCGATGACAGCGCCCGTCAAGCGCGATAGCCCTCGGCGGCGAGAGCGGTTTTGAACTCTCTCAGGAAAAATCGCACGTTTTCTTCCGTCGCCAGTGGGCCCATCAGGCCGATGCGAAAAACCTTGCCGGCCAACGGTCCGAAGCCTCCGGCGATTTCAATGCCCGGGCCATCGAGTAAGCGGCGGCGCACTTTGGCGTCATCGACTCCGGCCGGGACGCAGACTGTATTGAGCGTGGGGATGCGATGGGCCGCCGGAACGTGCATGCGCAGCCCCATGGCTTCGATCTCCTTGACGAAAAAATCGTGGCAGCGGCGATGGCGCTGCCAGCGGTTCTCGACACCTTCATCAGAAATCGCCATTAGCGCTTCGCGCAGCGCATAAAACATGGAGACCGGAGCGGTGTGGTGATAGCGATGCGAGACGGTCGAGTAATCGTGAATCAGCTTGATATCGAGATACCAACTGCGCACCGGCGTGGTGCGGGCGCGGAGCCACTCCATGGCGCGCGACGAAATCGCTAGCGGAGACAGGCCCGGGGGACAGCTCAATCCCTTTTGCGAACAACTGTAGGCGATGTCGATGCCAGTACGATCGAACTCGACCGGAATGCCGCCTAGCGAGGTAACGCAGTCGCCGATCACAAGCGCGCCTGCTTCGTGCGCCGCCGCGCAGATGGCGTTGCCGGGTTGCAGCGCGCCGGTTGAGGTTTCAGCGTGGACAAAGCCGACTACTGCTGGTTTTTCCTGACGGATGAAAGCTCTGGCCTCGTCATCGGTGTAAGTCTCGCCCCAGCCTTTTTCGAAGCGCACGACATTCGCGCCGTGGCGCTTGGCCATCTCGGTGAGGCGATCGGAAAAATATCCGTTGGCGAAGATGGCGACTTTCGCTCCGCCCTCGACGAAGTTCGAAACGGCGGCTTCCATGCCGGCGCTGCCTGTGCCGGAGATGACGAGCGTGGAAGACTTCTCCGCGCCGTAGACAGCCTTCACCAGTTCCTGAACCTCCTGCATCACCTGAATGAAATAGGGATCGAGATGGCCCACAATAGGTTTCGCAAGCGCCTGATAGACCCGCGGATCGACTTGCGTGGGGCCGGGACCGAAAAGGTAGCGGGTCGGCGGCTGTAATGGGGCATAGGCTTCGGCGGTAGATGCTTGCTGTTGTATGGCGCTCATAAATATTATTCCTGTCCCGCACCTCGTCCGGCGCAGGGCAGACTGGCAGTGGACACCGGAAGAGATGCTCTAGTCAAGTTAATTTTGTTACAAAATCTATTAGCATCGCTAATAAGCTCTCTCAGAATCCTGATAATCAGGAAGGCTGCCAAAGGGGTGAAGGAAGCTCGCTTCCTTGTTTACACCGGCGAATGGTGGCCCTGCACGATCATTTCTTCAGCGATGCGCCTTGCCTCCGGCAACGTCTTCGCCGATTTTTCATCGATGTCGGCCGGCGGGTCTTTCTGAATTCTCGCCAGCTCCTCGTTAAATACTTGCATCGCTAATGCGGAGCTATGCTCGATCTGTTGGCCATCGTCGCCCGCAACTTTCACTTTGTGGCGCACGCGCTGGGCGATCATCAGACGGTAGATGCGGTCGGTGGCCAGGTCCTCCATGTAGCCATCCAGCAGGCTTGCGCCCAGACCATTGAGAACTCCGTTGCGATAGCGGATTACGGTGCGGACCGCGGCGCGGGTTCCGGCCATCGAGACCTGTCCGACGCCTTTTGGCACGGGGCGAAGATCGGGATGCGCACTTGGCAACTTCGGACGTTTGGCGATTTGATTCGGAAATGGAAACTGCGCAACCGCGATTTCGTTCTGATCGGGATGGCCCGTCCAGGCTCCATCCATCAGGCAGCGGGCTTCGTTTTGCTTGTCTTCTTTCAGAACCTTGAGCGCGCGCCCGTTCAACGCCGCATCGGTACGGCTCGGGAAAAGAGCGGTCATGCCTCCGATGGCATGGGCTCCGTGCTTGTGGCAGATTTCCGGCATCAGCGTGCGGAAGTTTTGAAAGAACGCTACGTCGTGCGGGATCGTGTTGCGGTCGGGGAGAATCCAGTTCGGATCTTCGAGCATAAAGTCGATGAGCGAAGCCATGTAATCCCAGCGGCCGAGGTTGAGACCCAGGCAGTGGTCGCGCAGGTTGAAGAGAAACTCCTCCATCTGATAAGCAAGCGGATGGGCTTCGACCAGCGCCATGCATTTGATGTAATTGGCGGGCAGGCCTTTCTGCTTGGCGAGCGCCTGGAACAGATCGCGCCACCAAAAAGCTTCGTCGGCAGATTCGCTCTTCGGAATGTAAACGGAAAAGTTGTGCGCGAGTGAGGAGGGATCGATCTGGTACCAGAGCAGGGCGAGGTCGAAGAGTGAGGCGGACATGATTTCGTTCCTGATTACGCCGCCCTGGCTGAGGTGCAGGCCGCGGGGGCGTATCCACGTCACGGTCTTAGAGCGCTGCACAGTGACCTGCTTCCGCCGCTTCTCGTCGTAGTAGCCGAGCTGATACTTGTAGGCAGCAAGGATGTTCTTGATCGCCAGCATGGTGTTGGGCCAAAGATTGGCGGTGGAATCTTCGATGTCGAGCATCACCGCGGGCGAACCGGAGTTGAGCAATTTGACGGTAAGCTCGGCGTCGTCGGCCGGGCCGGTCATCTGATTGCGCTGGTCCGCGCACCAATCGGGCACTTCGATTCGCCAGTTCGTCGTGGTGGCCTCGGAGGCGGGGAGATAATTCGGCGGCTGGCCGCGATGCGAACCTTCCAACACCTTGGCACGCTTCGCGACGAGTTCTTGCTGGCGAGGAGTGAACTGCTTGTGGAGAGGAACGAGGAAGTCGAGGAATCCTTTGGGGAAATCTTTTTCTGGATTCAGGTCGGCTGGCGCATAGTTCATAGACTGCGCTGTTGCGGTTTGCATACGTCTTACCGTCCGATTAAATTCTAGCACCGGGGGATAGGGATGGGAGTTTCGGGGTGGGATGTTGGCGCGGAAGCCCTTTCACCGGCTCCCGCGCGGGGCGTGTGGTACTGGAGATCCTGAGCTTCGCCTGAAAAACGGCTCCGCTCAGGATGACGCCGAGTTTGGGGGCGGCGTCATCCCAGTCGGGGAAGTTATTTCGTTCTTCCGGCTTCGACCTTCAGCTTGTCGCTCGCGCCAGCTTGGGCTGCGGCTAGGCGCGCGGTCAGCACGCGGAAGGGAGAACAGGCTACGTAGTCCATTCCGACTTTGTGGCAGAACTCGACGGAGGAGGGCTCGCCGCCATGCTCGCCGCAGATGCCGACTTCGAGATTCGGGCGCGTTTTGCGGCCGCGCTCGATGCCGATACGAACCAGTTCACCGACGCCGTCGCGATCGATGACGGCGAATGGATCCTGCTTCAGGATTCCTTCGGCTAGATACGTCGGAAGAATCTTGTTTACGTCGTCGCGCGAGAAGCCGAAGGTGGTTTGCGTGAGATCGTTGGTGCCGAAGGAGAAGAATTCAGCTTCCTTGGCGATCTCATCGGCTACCAGGCAGGCGCGCGGGAGCTCGATCATGGTGCCGACCAGGTAGTGGACTTTCTTGCCCTTCTCTTTGAATACTTCTTCGGCCACCCGGCGGACGATGGCGGCTTGGTTGGACATCTCTTTTACTGTGCTGATCAGTGGGATCATCACCTCGGCGTGGGTTTTCGTGCCTTCTTTCTCCACCGCTACCGCAGCTTCGAAGATAGCGCGAGCTTGCATCTCAGTGATCTCGGGATAGGTGATGCCGAGACGGCAGCCGCGATGGCCGAGCATGGGGTTGAACTCATGCAAGTCTTCTACTCTAGCCAGAAGCGTGGGCAAAAGTTTCTTGAGATCGCCTGCTCCCTTTGCACCGTAATCGCTGTACTCCTCGACCAGGGCTTTCTTTTGTTTCGCATCGGCGCTGGGAAGAGTGGCAATATCGACCATCAGCTTTTCGCGCTTGGGCAGAAACTCGTGTAGAGGCGGATCGAGCAAGCGAATGGTCACCGGCAGACCGTCCATCGCTTTGAACAAACCTTCGAAGTCCTTCCGCTGGTACGGCAGCAACTTGCCGAGGGCCTTACGGCGATCTTTCTCGTTGTCGGCGAGAATCATGGCGCGCATGTGCGGGATGCGGTCCGGCGCGAAGAACATGTGCTCGGTGCGGCAAAGGCCGATGCCTTCCGCCCCGAAGGCTTTCGCCTGGATCGCATCGCGAGGAATGTCGGCATTGGCGCGGACGCCAATTTTACGGAACGGTTCGGCCCAGCTGAGAAACTGAACCAACTCGGGATCATCGGCCTTTGGCGGAATGGTGCCCAGCTGGCCTTTGATTACACGGCCCGTCGTTCCGTCGAGCGAAATCCAGTCGCCTTCGTGGAACACCTGGCCTTTGACGCGCATTTCTTTTGTGCGCTCGTTGACTGCGATGTCCCCTGCGCCGGCGACACAGCACTTGCCCATCCCGCGCGTGACTACGGCAGCGTGGCTGGTCATGCCGCCGCGTGAGGTGAGAATACCGGCGGCGACTTCCATGCCGTGAATATCTTCGGGAGTAGTTTCGGCGCGGACCAGGATGACTGGATTTTTCTTCGCGCCATGCCCAGCTTGTTTCACGGCTTCGTCGGCAGTAAAGACAATCTGGCCGACGGCAGCGCCGGGCGACGCGGGGAGTCCGGTGGCCAGCACCTCGATTTTCTTGCTCTTCTCATCGAGGCGCGGAACCAAGAAGTCGTACAGTTGGTTGGGATCGACGCGGAAGATCGCCTCTTCTTTGGTGATCAATCCTTCTTCGACCATTTGGATGGCAACTCGCACCGCGGCCAGTCCGGTCCGCTTGCCGTTGCGAGTTTGCAGCATGTAGAGCTTGCCCTCTTGAATCGTGAACTCGAAATCCTGCATGTCTTTGTAGTGTTTTTCGAGGCGCGTGGTGATGCCGCGGAGTTGGTCATAAACCTCCGGCATGATTTTCTGCAGTTCAAGGATTGGAACTGGAGTGCGAACACCCGAGACCACGTCTTCGCCCTGCGCGTTCATCAGGAACTCGCCATAGAATTCCTTTGCGCCGGTTGCAGGATTGCGGGTAAAACCGACGCCGGTTCCGCTCGTATCTCCCAGGTTGCCGAAGACCATGGCTTGCACGTTGACGGCGGTGCCGAGCATGTCGTCGATGTTGTTGATGCGGCGATAGTGCTTGGCGCGCTCGTTCTGCCAGGAGCGGAAGACAGCATCGCGGGCCATGGCGAGTTGTTCGTGCGCGTCCTGCGGGAAGTCGCGCTTGGCGTGCTTCCTCACAACCTTCTTATATTCGGCAATCACTTCCTGCAGAGCTTTCGCGTCAAGGTCGGTATCGAGCTTCGCTTTTTTCTGTTTCTTTTTAGCGTCAAAAACTTCGTCGAAAGCGGATTTCTCGATGTCGAGGACGACATTGCCGAACATCTGGATCAGACGGCGATAGGAATCGGCGGCGAAGCGGGGATTATTGCTGCGCTTGGCCAGCGCTTCCACGCTCTTGTCGTTGAGGCCGAGATTCAGAATCGTGTCCATCATGCCAGGCATGGAAAACTTCGCGCCCGAGCGGACACTGACCAGCAGAGGGTTCTCGCCCGTACCCAGCTTCTGACCTTGTAGTGCTTCGAGGCGAGTGAGCGCTTCGTCCATCTGCCGCTCAACAGCACGCGAGGGTGCGCCGGTGCGCATGTATTCGCGGCAGGCTTCAGTTTGGATGGTGAAACCGGGAGGGACGGGCAAACCAGCATTGGTCATCTCGGCAAGGCCCGCTCCTTTGCCGCCCAGCTCGTCTTTCATTTTGCCGTTACCGTCGGCTTTTCCGTTGCCGAAGAAATAGACATATTTCACAGCGGTGGGAGTGGCTTGCTCGGCGTGATTCTCAAGAAGTGTGGAAGTGCTCATCTATTTTGCCTCTTTTCGAAAAATAGGAATTAGTTCGAACCTCAGGATGTACGAGGAATGACACGATCAATCGCTAGGTCAGAAGCGACTGTGAACAACCTCTGGAGGCCTGGCAATGGTCGACGTTTCAGTTTAACTGATTCGGGGAGGATGATCCTAGGGGCGGAGCGGGAAAGTGAGACACGTCTAATGGTGCAACCGAGGATCATTTCGGATCTGATCGTTCCCCGATTCGCGCTGGAATCACGCCGCATTGGGGAAACTATCGCGTTGTAATGAAGAAGTAGGTAGTCATGATAACGCCGATGGCGATTACGACCAGCCGCATTTTGCCGGGGTCAGCTTTCTGCGCGAAATGCGCTCCGAACCAGCCACCGGTGAGGGCGCCGGCGATCATCACGATACATTGCGGCCAGAGAACAGCGCGCGCCACGATGAACGTGACAACGGCAGCGGCATTAATCGCGACCGCCAGCAAAGTTCGGATCGCGCCCATGGCGTGAATATCGTGCATGCCCAGCGCAGCCAGCATCGCCAAGGTCATGAAGCCGATCCCCGCGCCGAAGTATCCGCCGTAAATCGCGACAAAGAGATTGAGAACGGAAGTGACGATAATCGCTTGCCAGGAGATTCCACGGAGATTTTCGACCTGCGCGCTTTTTCCCGCCACGGCTCGGAGCCTGTTCCCGAAGGCAAACAAGAGCGTGCCGCACAGAAGCAGCCAGGGGATCAGGTGAAGAAACGTACGCTGCGGGGTCTTTATTAATAGCAGCGCTCCCATCCAGCCGCCGAGGACGCTCGTAAGGAGGAAAGGAATCAGAACACGCCACGGCGCATCGAGACGTCGCAGGTAGGCAACGGTGCTAGCGGCTAAGCCTGGCCACAAAGCTACCGTGTTTGTGGCGTTAGCCTCGACGGCTGGGACGCCCGTGAATAGCAGGACCGGAAACGAAATGAAGCTGCCACCGCCGGCGATTGCATTTAGCGTGCCAGCGATGGCAGCGACGAAAAATAATACGATGCCTTGGTTGAGGTACAGGGTCATGTTGAGTCAAACGACGATGTTACCCCTGGGCCTAAAAGTCCGCGTTATTTCAGATGAAGAGTCAACGGTGGAAGCGAGATTCCGTCGACCTCTGCCGTCCAGCGATCGCCGCTTGTGGTTTCGTGCCCAGCAGTCAGTGTGCCCGAGCTAACGAGTTCGCCCGCGCTCAGTGGTTCGTCTGGAAATCTACGCGCAATGGCCGCTCCAAGTTCGGCCAGGCATAGGGCCGGGCTGCGCAGGGAATTCTTACCCGAGCCTTCTTCAACGAACTCACCATTTCTCGACATTCGCACCATAAACCGGGGCAGGTCGTCCACGAGTCCCGGAATCGAGTCAGGAGTCACGCGCATTTTCTCTCCAACCACCAATGCCGCGTGAAGTCCGAACGAAGCCACGAAATCGCTCGGCTGGAACTTCCATTCGGGATAAGGGCAGTCAATGATCTCAAATCCCAGAGCCAGCCAATCGACGCACTCGAGCGCCCCTGCAGCATCGAGGTTCGGTGCGGCGATGGGCTGCTTCAAGCAAAAAACAATTTCGGGTTCGATTTTCAACGAGCGCGGATGGGCAATCGTCAGAGTGCCTGCGTTGTTCTCCGCGTAATGCACTGTATCGTCGTACATGTGCGCCCAGACCAGTGTTTCGAGTTTGAAGACGCGCCACATCGCTTTGTTGGCGTAGCCCACTTTGCGTCCGACGCACCGATGTCCCTGGCCCTCGCGAAGTTTTTTGAGCGTGCTTTCCACCGCATAAGCCGCGTCTAGATCAGAGCCCGGACGAGCCGATGGTGCGACGGCAACCATCTGCCCAGTTTCAAAGGCGGTAAACAATTCTTTCGCCAGAGAGTGAATTGTCTCAGCCGACATCGGCGCATTTCTTGAAATGGCGTCTTCCATAATGTTTTCGAACTCAGAGAAACAATCGAGTCCTTTTTTTGCTGAGTGTCATGCTACGCTACTAACGACTCGCGTGCATGAGACCGCTAGTTTCTCGCAACAAACAAATCTTCATTCTGAAAGGGATATCGGATGAGAGGTTGCCTGGTTGTCGTCTGGCTGTTGACAACTATTGGGTGGTCGCAGCAGCCACCGGCCGCAGCAAACTCTGGCGACAAGGATCACGCTACTGCGGCGGATTCAGCCTTGAAAGATATGTTTGAAGCCAAGATCAAGGCCGAGTGGGAAGCGATCAAGAATAAGGACAAGAAAGCCTACGGAGAATTTCTGGCGGATGACTACGAAGGGGTGGAACTCGATGGCCAGGGCGAGCGCACCAAAATCCAGGCTTTAAATGAACTCGCCGATTCCAACGTGGCGAATTATACGCTGTGGGGATACAAGTTGATCCCACTGGGAGCCGATGCCGCGTTCGCAATTTACGAGGTCACCATCCAATTTCCCCCGAAATCGGTGATGCGCTTTTCCCGCGTCTACATCACTGAATTGTGGGTAAAACAGTCCGGGCAATGGAAGGTACTGCATTATCAGGAAACTCACGTAAAGTAGGCCGAACTGCCACGGGGCGGAACCAACCTTTGCAATCGGGCTGCCATCTCACTTGACAAAGGAGAATGTCATGAAGAAATTGCTTTTCGTCGCTTTATTGCTCTCGGGAAGCCTTCTCCTGGCGCAAGACAACTCCACTATGAGCCAGAAGGATTCGAAGGGGCAAGTCACCGTCAGCGGATGCGTGAGCCGATCCAGTGGCGACTATGTGCTGATGAAAACAAATCCGGCCATCACGTACCAACTGCATGCCTCCGGCAAAACCAGATTGAAGCATTACCTGGGCCAGCGCGTAGAAGTGACGGGCGAAGAGGAACCAACCTTAAGTACCAGTTCGGATGCGATGGCAAGGATGGGGTCGGCGTCTCCGATAACGTTGCGCATCAGCTCAATCAAGACGATCGACAAGGACTGCTCGGAAACAAACGTTAACCGCTAAATTGTGTTGAAGCGAAAAGTTCGGATCAAAAACGCCGTTACTGGCACTCCGGCGGCATGGCCTGAATTTCAGCCTCTGAATCACACAGGGGCTTTTTCTTTGCCGGCTCGAAGCGCGACGGGTGAGTGTAGCGCAGAATATAAAGCCCGTCGTCGTTGGTGAGGTAAATCAATCCATGTCCGCCATCCGGCAAAAGGCTGGTGACTTTATCGAAAGTCTCCAGAGTTTTCGGACTGTGCGGATCGCTCAAATCGAGCAGGCGAACGGTTTCCGTAGGACGATTGCTGCTGGTTAGCGTGGTCGGCGTTTTCTCCGGAGCTTCCGCAATAGCGACGCCGGGAGCAACCATGTCGAGGTTTCCGGAAGTGGATTGATTGGAACCCGCCTCGCGCCGCAGCAGCGCCGGCATCTCGGGATGAGTTACGTCCACTACCATAAAGCCTTGCTTGCCCGCCTGTTGCACGTAGAGATATTGCTTGCCGTTTTGCTTTTGCAGCAGCATCTGGCTTCCGGTGCCATGCGGCAAAGGCAAATGAGCGATCACGGTGGCCGAGACGTCAGTGGACTTGGCAGATTGTTCGCTGGCACTTGCCGGCATAGTGGCAAGCAGAAGCGAAAACGCGATCCCAAACGACCCTGCAAACCTCGAAGCCTTTGTCATAAATGACATCCTTAAAGAAGACGCGAAACCTGCAAACGTTTCGCGCCCCCGGGTCAACTATATCACCGAAATTGATTCCTTACTGCTCCGCCGCCACGCCGACGCAACCGGCGCTGGCCAGCGTCGAACAGACCGTGCCAGCCTGCAGCGGCACAAAAGCATGGTTTGTGCTCGGGTCGACCGAGATGCTGTGTGCGTTGGACCCGGTCGGCATGTTGTATAGCCACTGGTTGGTCTTGGCATCAATGACGCCCATGACCGCGGTGGGAAGCATATCGCGCGCCGCGAGATAGTACTTGTTATCGCCTGGGTTGTACCAGATCTCGTCGACGCCCCCGACCTGCGTGATTTCCAGGCAGTTACTATTCGCTGGCGCATTCGCTATCCCACTATTCGGCGGTATGCAGGCTATATTGCCGCCGCTGGTGTTACTGATCACGTATTCGTTGGCGGGAAATGTTTGGCCATCATGGTCGGCGCAGCCGATGAGGAAATTATCTCCCGGTCCTTGTACGATGCTGGTAGGCATGCAGTCGTAGATCGGGAAACTGTTCACCACCACTGGCCCATTGCCAGTTCCGAGTTGAAGGTCAATCACATCCAGGCTGCCGATTTGTGTGGTAGCGACGGAATTTTCGTTGGTCAGCAACCAGTGGTCGCTGGTCGGATCATAGGTCATTGCGCCTAATCCGGCCGGCGCTATCGCGCCGGTACAACTGCTGTCCGAAAAGGGCGGAGTTTGGCTACAAAATGCCCCGGTGTTGTAGCTAATGATGGGGGCGTGATGGCACGGGATTGTATATGCGGTACCGCTCGGGGTTGTGCCAAAGCCCGGATAGCCAACAGTCGGCGCAGCGTCAGCTGCAGATCCCGAAACGCCGCTGAAAACATGGGGATTGGACGGATCGGGGCAGGGAATTGTGGCTCCCAGAGTATCTACCGGAATATTGCTAGTGAGCCCAACTCCCGATGCTGCGCCGCCGACGCCGTCGTAATAGATCTGACCGAGGATGCAGCGAGGAGGGTTGAATGAGCCGCCGACGCTCGGGTCCAACCCAGGCGATGGATAGGTTTGCCCGTTGCCTCCCGTTCCGGTTCCGACGAGGCCCGTTCCTGAACCTTGCAGAGGATAGCCAAAAACCCCTGGTCCCACGCCCGGGTAGGGATAAGAACCAAAGGTTCCAGTCGTCGCATTAAATGCGGGACTATATCCGACGGGATACGGACCGTAGGCGAGATTCATGTCAATTGGCAGGCAATGCAGATCCCCTGTCCTGTAGGGTCTGCGGCGATGTCCTCGGTGGGGTTGCGCCCACGATGTACTGCATGTCGATGAAGGTGATGAAGGGCAGTCCGGGATCGCCGTTAATAACTGCGAGAACATGGTGGGTTGGGTCATAGGCCATTTCGTCAGAGCGGTCATCGCCGCAATCCGCCGCTGAGCCAGCTTCGCCGTTCCATGAAGCGATACAACCAGAGATGCCTTGCGGACCGTCGTAGTCGGCGGAAACACCAGTTGGGATAGTGGCAAGGACGGTCGGTGGGGTGACCGGATTGCTGCCCAGGTTCATCGTCGTCAGATCGAAAACTATAACGTTGGAGCTGCCATTGCCGACGAAGAGAACTTTGCCATCGGGAGTGGTGGTATTGCCATCCGGTCCGGACATCGGATTCACGCCGTTGGCGCGCGAAGCACAGCATTGCGCGCCGGGAAACCCTCCGAGGTTGCCGCTGGGACCAAAGCCCGTGTTCAAATGGAAAGTCGGACCGTTCTCCCAAGAAACATCGGTCCTGCAAGCGTACCTGACGAAATTGCCGAAAACGTCAATTGTCGGTGGTATCACTTCTACGTTAGCCGGAGGGGTGGAGCCAGGCTGGACGATTGTGGGGCATGGACTGGCGCCGTTTCCCGCGTCCGAGACGCCATTCTGTCCTTGGATCGAGAAAACGGCGAGGTCTTGGGAGGTGTCGATCACCTGCATCGCAATGCCAATACGGTCGGAAATGAAATCCAAATAAGGCCCTCCCGTACCCGTCGCGTTCGGGGCGATGGTGCTGATGTCGAAAGAGTTGAAGGGACCGCCGGGCTCACCGGTAGGATTGTGTTCCGGTACCGGAATCACGTTGATGATGGTGTAAGCGCCGTTCACCGTAGTGCCGCATGTCGGGCAATTCGGCGTGGTGCCGCAGCCAGTGAAGATCACAAACAGCGTGATGAGAAGAACCGTAAGTAAAATTCTCGACCTCATCGCAACCCCTCCTGCGTTTCCCTTTTACCTCGTGGGTCTCTTCCCTGAGGGCTGAGCCCCGGGTTCACTCTTCAGGCGCCCCCGAAAAGGTGCGCCGTTCCCGAAACCATTCAAAACCTTAGAACCTGAATTGCAACTCCTGCGAAATCACGTAGTAGTTCTGCGGGACCGCGCCGATCGTGCTGGGATCTTTTAGTTGATCGATACCCAGGTTGATCTGGTATCTCGTCCAATAGTTGGGATACCAGTTCAGCCCGACCGTGATTTCGTCGGTGTGGTAGTCGTACGTGGGCACAAAGCCGGGAGTGTAGTAATTGAGCAGATTCACGCCGGGTTCATTGGCTTGAATGCCCATATACCTGAAACCAACTTCCCACGCTCCCAAACCTCGTCCGTGGCCACCCGGCGTGTCCGGCCCAAACAGCGGATGCTTCACCCTCGGTGTGCCGTTCTCAGGCCGCTTCTCTCCCGTGATCAGGTAGGTCGCGCTGACGTTCCACGCCTTCGCGATAATCGAAGGCAGACTGAGGAAACCGAGCCCCCCGGCCTGCTCGGAGCCGACATTATTGCGCGACATGTTGAGTTGATCGAATTCGCCGCGCAGCGCGAACGCCGACTTGACATAAGTGAATTCGCCGTTATAACGCTGGGTCGGCCCGTTGATGGCAAACGAGGGGAAGAAGTTATAGGCCTGATCGGGCAGCTGGCCGCTGAAGCTCTGGTCACCGGAAAGGCCGCGGGACCGACCGCGGTCAATCGAACCGCCGAAGGCCAACCCGCGGAACCAATCGCTGTTGGACTTGCGGCCGGGATAAAAGCGCAGGCGGCCGATTACCTCCGGTTGATTGGTGGTATTCACAATCGCATAGCCTCTGCCGTTGAACGCCCCAACCCAGTACTGCATGACCCCACCGGCAATGTCGCCGTGAATCGCGATACCGGGACTGCGGAAGGCCGAGGCGGCCGAAGGATACAGCAATCCCTGGAAGCCGCGCTCCACGAAATCAAGGTTGGTAGCGCCCGTGCCCGACTCCTGCGCGAATGGCGTTTTGAATTGGCCGGCTTGGAATTGGAATTCGCGGCGGATTCTCACGTTCAGGTAAACGTCGCGCACCACTGAACCCGAGGTCGCGGCTGCATCCGTCAGCAACGCGAAATCGAAGTGCGACCCGTAATTGCCCTGGAACCCGAAACGGGCGCGGCGCAACACGAAAGTATCGGCAGGAGCGCCATCGCCCTTGTAGGCACGGTAATCGACATCAACGTAACCGTAGGGGCTGAGGCTGAACTGGCCATCTGCGCTGCGGATGAAGAAGTGTTCCCCGTTCCAGCCGGCGCTGAGCGGCGCATCCTTCTTGGCAGGGGCAGCCTGGTTGATCGCCGCTGGCTCGGGATCGGCATTCAGCAGAACCGCATTGATCAGATGCGGCGTGTCCTCGGATCGGTTATCGATCGGAAGAGCATTCGCGTCCGGCGTGGCGATGCTTGAAACCGGGCGGATCTGCGCGTCGCTGTTCCCGCCGGGTTGCGTCTTCGTCGCGGCCAGCTTTTCCACCAGCGCCTTCAATTCCTCAATGGTTTGGCGCTGCGCCGCCACTTCACTGCGCAATTGATCGACTTCGGCCTTGGTGGCTGCCGCCGGTGCGCCCGCATTGGCGGCGGGTTCCGTGCCTTGAGCTAGGAGGAGGGAAGCTGGCGCCATCAACACCGTCAGCAGCACGAGAAGCTTTGTCAGCGAGCGCATGATTTGTTCTCCCGAATGATTTGCGAAAAGGCCCTCACGCAGGCGTGAAGCTAACGCCTGGCTGGTCGATTCTGACCTTACCGACGATTTCGAAGTTTCGAAAACAAAACTCTGATCCGGTATGATTAGCGGACCAGTGCACGACAGGGCGGTTTATCACATGCTTATGAACGCTGTCAAGAAAACTTTTATGCTATTGTGAGAGCCAAAAATTGGGCGGCCACCGCCCGCGGCAAGGGCTGAGAACACAAAACTATCTAATGTAGTTTTTTGAAGGATGGTAAATCCCTCGGCGATCACTATACGCGCGATCTGCCACGACTCAATTAAGATTCGCGCACGGGAATCCAGCGAGTAAACCGGAGACTGCTCGCTGTAAAAAACTTCAGCTTCTCGAATGATAACGATTCATCGCCCGGCGTGGCTCGTTCCGCACGAACTAAGGGTCGCTAGTCCGGAGTCCAGCCGAGAAATTCCTGGTGGCCTTCAAAGACTCTGCGCCACAGTGCTTTTCTGCTCTGGCACACAGCTTGCCCCTGGGTAGATTCCAGAACCTCAACAACCGGAGCTGGGACAACTTCGCGCGAGGATCCATCAACCTCGGGCGGCTTCTCAATTAGAACGGTCGGCATAAGTGACCTCCAATGGTGCTATAAATACTTACGGAGAGGTGAAGCTTTGCGGTAGTAGCTTGGTACTAGGTCAAAGCCTCACTTTTCCTGGCCCGAATCACGATACATGCGCTAACTCTTTTTCTTCCTTCTTTCTGGCTGGGATTTTGCTCAGAGGCGCAGCGAAGGAGGCTTCGGTAGCGATTCTCCTGCGCACCAGAGGCTTCAGGAAGAAGAGGGAGAGAATTGCCGCAATGGCGCACATGACCGACGAGATATAGAACGGCACGTTGAACGATCCGCCAAAATAGGCCGCTAACGCTGCCGCGCCGAAGCCGGCGAAGTAGGCTGCGAGTCCTTTGGCGGTATAAACAAAGCCGTAGTTACCTGACGCATTCCTCGGCCCAAATAGGTCGCCCGTAGTGGCCGAGAATAGGGAGAACACCTCGCCCCAGAACAGGAACACCAGCGCGAACACAACTACAAATGCCACCGGATGTCCCGCGATCCTGGTTACGAGAAACACCAGTATCGCTTCAATACCAAATGTCATGAACATCGTGTTCTCGCGGCCCAGCCTGTCAGAGACGGTTCCCCACAGGATTCTGGAAAGCGCGTTGCACGCCGCCGTCAGCGTCACCGCCAGCGGAACAATCGCCAAGCCTAGAACCTTCGCGTCGCTTACGTGCAGAGCCTTGGCTATCTGCGAAAGATTCTGGGTTGCGATCAGTCCTCCGTAGCAGGCGAAGAGAAACATCGCGTACAGGAAATAAAATTCCGGCCTGCCGAGCATCTGCGTCCAGGTAAAATTCACCTTGGACTGTGCTACGGTCTTGCCCTTTTTAGCCGTTGGATCCCAACCAACCGGAAGCCAGCCGACGGGCGGATGGCGCAGGATCGTGGCCGCGATTAATGCGATGATGCCTTGAACAAGTCCACAAATCGCCATAGCATGCGCCCATCCACTGATGTGGATCATGTTGGCGATGGGTATGACGGTCAGCGCGGCGCCGCCGCCGAAGCCTGCAGCTGTAAGGCCTACGGCTAATCCACGGTGGTCAGGGAACCATTTCACCGCGTTGGCGACGCAAGAGATGTAAATAATGGCCGCACCAATGCCGGCGATTACGCCGTAAAACAAGTAGACTTGCGTGACCGTCTTGGCGACTGTTCCACTCAAAACCCATCCCAGCGCAATGAAGATTGCGCCGAAGGTCATGAGTTTTCGGATGCCAAACTTGTCGACGAAGTATCCCGCTGCTGGCATCGGCCAAGTTTCAAAGAGCAAGAAAATCGAAGAGATCAGAATGATCTTTGCATAGGGTACGCTGGAAAAGGTTTGCTTCATTCCAGGCGTGAAGAGCGTAAAGGCGTACTGATAGTTGGAGATAACGATCATCGCGATGATGCCGCTGATCAACTGAACCCATCGGTTGCCAGCGATCGGGCCGAACATCGCTTTCGCGCTGTCGCGCGGTCGAGAAGCTAGAATTTGGGCCATACCTCTTTCCTCCCTCGTAGTGGACTCACGCGGATTCACATCGACTGCTGAAGCAGGGCCAGCCCGCGCTTACCGGCAGCGTGCCTCGAGTTGAGACTCACTTCTCCGAGGGGCCAACGATTGCCAATCCCGGATCCGCGCACGGACCCAGGACTGGCAAAGGAGGTCATATTCTTAGCTTGTTAAATGATCGTCTAGCCTCTACCTCGCTCCTCGGGAGTGAAGCACAAGAAAAAACCGCCAGCCCTTACTTGGCTGGCGGAACGTCGGCGTCGAGTTCCTTCTGTAGAGGAATTACTCCCGGCACCAACCACTTGTTCCACATCTCATCGATCTTGCTCTGGAAGTATTCGATGTCGTCGTCGACGAAGTGCGCGAACCTTCCCTGCTTGAGCAAGTAATCGCGGACCGGCAGCCGTTTGAAGCGTCCATTGGCGATCTGCTCCGTCTTGCCGTAGAGCTTGATCTTGCCGTTCTCGATTTCATACAGCGGCCAGATGCCGGTATTCACGGCCAGTTCGCCGAGTTCGAACGACAGGATGGGATCGAAATCCCAGCCCTTCGGACAGGGGTTGAGGCAGTGAATGAAGGTCGGCCCGCCGATCGATAATGCTTTGCGGACGTTGTTCATCGCCTGCAGCGGGTACGAGGTCGAGATCGTTCCGACGTACTTGCAGGTGGGATGGCCAACCATCATCAGTGGGGCCACATTCTTTTTCCAGCGATGATTCATGATCCGCTTTACTTTTCCTGGTGTACTGAACGAGGTGTTTGCGCCATACGGAGATGTTCCGGAGATCTGGATGTCCGTGTTGGCGTAGGACTCGTTGTCGTACATGAGGATCAGCAGGTTGTAATCGGGATGGGTCATGGTCGCGGAAATCGCACCCAGGCCCATATCCGCGCCACCACCGTCGCCGCAGAACGCGATGACGTTGATGGGCTCATCTTTCATGACGCCCTTGCGCATCTGGACGCGCAGCGCGGCGGCGACGCCAAGAGCGCCGGAGCCGGAGCTGCCCAGTTGCGTATGCATCCAGGGCACGCCCCAAGGGGTGGTGTAGTAGGAGGTGTTGGCTACGTACATGCAACCGGTGCTGCCCAGAACGATTGTTCGTGGGCCTGCAGCCTTCGCCATCAGTTTCATGATTTGCGCAGACTCGCAGCCCTGGCAGGTGCGGTGGCCGGACGTGTAGTACTCGTTGAATGGAACCTTCTTCACTCCCTTGAAGGCTTCCAGCTCTTGCGTTGGTTTTTCATCCACGAATGTTGTGCTCATTGATTGATGTCCTTTCCGGCTTGGGTAAGCGTCGAAACGCTTAGCCCCGCAGCCCGATCCATTGAGTCAAGGGTTGCGACTTACCTTTCGCGGCTTCGAAGACCGACTCGGCGACCTTCTCCACGTCAGGCACTGTGATTTCGCGTCCACCCAATCCGCCGATGAAATCCAGCACCGGTGGTCTGGTAGCGGAGCCGGTGTACATGGCCGAACGAAGTTCTGTGGCCACCACACCGCTGAGGTTGGGCGATCCGAACGAGAAGTCACGATCGATCACGCCGATTGCCTTGAAACGCTCGAGGCACTTGGCGATTTCGGGACCGGCAAAGGGCCGGAACCAACGCAGGCGCACGAAGCCGACTTTCTTGCCTTCCTCGCGCATCTTGCGGATTGCGACTCGGACTGGCGTCGACAGCGTTCCCATTCCGAGCAGAACGACGTCGGCATCCTTGGTCATGTACTCTTCGAAGAATGGATTGCCGTACTTGCGGCCGAAAATCTCTTCGAACTCGGCATAGACTTCGCGGATCACGTCGCAAGCGCGCTCGGTGACCTCGTAGTTCTGACGCCGAATTTCCATCACCCAATCTTCGTTGGCTTGCGGAGCCACCGAAATAACGTTATCGGGATGGAGCAGCAAATTGCCGCGGTCATAGCGAGGCAGGAATCTCTTTACCTGCTCCGCCGACGGAATATTGACCAGAGATTGCGAGTGCGTAAGGAACGCTCCATCGCAGCTCAGGGCCAGCGGCACGAACATGCGGCGATCTTCCGCCACACGATAGGCGATCAGCGCGGTGTCCAACGCTTCCTGCGCACTGTCAACCCAGGTCAACATCCAACCCAGATCGCGCACGGCGAGAGCGTCGTTGTGCTCCACGCCGAAAGCGCCAGGATCGTCGAGCGCACGGTTGCCGACCATGGCAACCATGGGCACGCGCAGAGCCGGGGTAACGGTCAGCGCTTCCATGGCATACATCCAGCCCACGCCGCTCGAACCGCAGAAAACGCGAGCGCCGCAAACCGAGGCGTGCTTGACGATTTCAAATTGTGAATGCTCGCCTTCCGCCACGATGTATTCGCAATCCATTTCGCCATCTGCTACCAGTTGGCTGATGAACTGCATAACCGTGTCGTAAGGCCGGATGGGATACGCCGTGACTACGTCTACGTTGGCCAGCTTGCAGGCGATCGCAATGGCTTCCGCTCCGGTAATCAGGGCTTCCTGCTCTTGCACCTTCTTTTTTTCTTCAACCGGCATTGTTAATGTCGCCATCTGATTCTCCTTGTCTTAATCTGCTGCTCGGCGGATTAGCCTTTGCTAGCGACTTCCAGGGCCTCTTTGGCCTGTTCTTTGTACTGCCCGCGATAACGGAACCCGTGAGATCTCTTCTCGATTGGTTCCGCGCACTCGATGGTTTTCTCGAGCCACTTCAGGTAGGAGTCATGGTCTTTCTTGAACGTTTCCCATTGGCTCTTGTTATCGTAGAACTCCGACTCGTTCACCATCGTGATGCAATCTTCCACGGGGCAAACCGCTTCGCACACGCCGCATCCGCAACAGGCCTCGAGATTGGCATCGTAGGTCTTGTCGGGTGTGACGTCGAAGGAAGCATCGGGGCAGTTCAGCCAGCACAGCGTGCACTTGGTGCAGGTCGCGAAGTTCACGACCGGGCGCTGAGTGCGCGTCGAGTATTTGTTGAACAACTCGTTGCGGGCCGGACGGAAACCACCGACTTCCTTGGTGACTGGATCTTTATACGGACCACCTTGTCCCTGACCCTTGATGGAGACGCCTTCCCGCATGTCTTGCCACTTGGGCAGCGAGAAAGTGGGCAGTTCTTCAGGATTGCCTTCGCCGGCCTTCACATTGATCGTGGAGAAGCGGTTAAAAGCAGTCTTCGCGGACGTGACCTTTAAGTCGCTCTTCAGCTTTTCAACGATGAATTGCTCGACCGCCTTCAGGCTGCAAACTTCCGGCAGCGCCTTGGCGATAGCGCCCAGAACGCGCACGTCGGTGTGATCGTCTTTGTAGACCCACATGCCGGAGAAGCTGGCGCCGCCCTTCAGGATGCTCAACTTGTACGGCTGTTGGCAGCGATGAATCGTCTTGAGCAGGGCTTTCTCATCCTGCAGAGAGATAACGATCAACGTGCCGTTTGGCTTGAGCGCGTGGTGTACCGGCTGCAATCCGTACCACGCCCAGGATTCCGCGCCCTTGCAGAGCGTGTCATCGAGGACGACGGTCAGATCGACTTGTTTGGGTTCGTATTGCGCCATTCCGGCTTCAAGCGTTAGCTCATCGTTGGCCACGATAGCGAAGCTCTTGGCAGGAATGCCGTTCCGCTCCGGCGCATCTCCATAGCGCCCGAACGAAAGACCTAGTTTGCCTTCGTTGTGCGCGGCGAGAACGATGTCGCGCGTGATGTTTTTCGCCAGGGTCTTCTGAAAGACCCCACGGTAGATGACTTCAACCGCGAATAATTGGCCCATCTGGCAACCTCCATTTCCTAAATCTGATTAAGTACGATTTTTTCTATTTCCGACAGGTGCCGTCGCATGGCCGATTCCGCGGCCGCCGCGTCGCCCTGTTTCAGAGCCGCCAGTATTTGGCGGTGGCCGGCAAGCGATTTCTCCTGCCGCCCCTCCGCCTGCAATGAGCGTTCTCTGGTTTCACGCAACAAATCCATCAGGACATCTATAATTTTCAGAACGACGCTGTTGTCCGCTGCGAGCGCCAGACAATAGTGAAATGCGGAATCCTCGTCGATTGCGAGCTCATGCCGACGGATCTTTTCTTCTTGCCGGGAGAGAATTACTTCCAGTTCTGCGAGTTCATCGGGAGTGGCGTGCCCAGCGGCGCGTCCGGCAATTGGCGGCTCGAGTATGTTTCGAACCTCGAGAAGCTCCACCACCGTTTGCCGCTTGTCGATCAGAGCACCCGCCAGCTGATTAGTAGCTAGACTTTTCGCTGGATCGCAGACCACAGTGCCCACGCCCTGGCGAGGCTCAAGAAGACCCACCGCTTCCAGGCTGCGAATGGCATCTCGGATGGAGCCGCGGCTGACGCCGAAGGTTTGCACCAATTCACGTTCGGAAGGAAGAAGGTCGCCCGGCCTGAGTTTGCTGATGACTTTCTCTTGCAGTTGCCTGACGACTTCTGTGTAGACCCGAGTTCTCGCGATAGCTTCCAGGCCTTGCCCGGAAAGTGTCATGCTCATGACGCGACTGGTCCGATGACCGACCTCAAACCAGATTTCACGCCTAAACAGAAGAACGCGCAGTGATCGTTATCACCTATCTCGGTGAGAAGTGTCCCCTTCTTATGCGGCTGAGTAGATAGCGCGGATGCTCTCTTAGATGTGCTCAGCCAAACCTGCAGCGACACAGTCGGCATCCAGCGAATATCCGCCGACTCCTGCCAGTTGGCTCATCAGCCACAAATAAGTGGTCAGGTGGTGCATGCACGGAATTGTCGACTGGATCTTGTTTGGCGGTGGATTCAGTTCGAACTGCGTGTTGACGTGTTCGTAGGGCAGCGGCAGAATCGGCGGCAACTTGGGGACAAGGTCCTGCCGGTTCGCTACTCGATAGCTCGTGGAAATCGCCGCATTGTACGAGCCGGCAAAAAGATGATCGCCGGTGCGCGGGCTGGCATAAGTGTAAGAAACGGGAGTGCGGCAGGAGGTGTTCAGCGCAACGTCGAGCGTAAGGAATGTAGCCAACGCTCCGCCGAGGCTGTGGCCAGTGACCGTCACGGAAGTCGCGGCGCTGGTATCAAGATAGCCCTTGATGACATTCCTCGCCGAGGGCGTTCCATTGGCTGGCCCCGTCCGCAGCGAGCTATACACCGCGGTAAAACCGTCTTCTGTAAAGCCGTGCGAGCCGGGAATCTTCGTCGGTACCATAAGAAATGACGCATCGTGCAGCCATTCCAGAATCGTATCGGTGCCGCGGATCACCGCGACCAGTTCTTTTGTATCGGACACGGCGAGAAAGCCGAACGTAACGATGTCGCCGATGTGGGGATCGATGTCAGTGGCAAGATCGTCACCGTAAATCGTTTGCAGAAACGTGTACCCTGCAGTTTTGATTTGAGTTATGACCGCGGGAGTGTAGCTGCCGGTGGGGACAACGGATTCTGCAATTTTCACCAAGCCAGCGTACTTAATGGCTGTATTCCAGTCGATGGGGAGCATAGTGGTCCTCCCTGGATATTAGGAATACCCGCATTATCTCAGACAAGAGGACTTAGTGATACTTAGAAGACAGCGATTGGTAGGTTTGACCTATTCCATCGGCAATCCAACATAATTCTCCGCAAGGCTCTGTGCTGCCGCTCGCGAACTGGTCACATAATCCAGTTCGCCTAGCTGGCGTCGTTGGTCAAAGGCGTTATCGGTGTCGAAACGATGGAGCATGGAAGTCATCCACCAGGAGAAGCGCTGCACTTTCCACACCCGGCGAAGGCAGGTTTCGGAATAGTGGTCGAGTAATTCGCGGCTTCCCGTGCGATAGAAACTACAGATGGCGCGGGCGAGAAATCGAACATCGGCCACCGCAAGATTCAGACCTTTGGCGCCCGTCGGCGGGACGATGTGGGCTGCGTCGCCGGCAAGGAACAATCGTCCATATTGCATTGGCTCAATCACAAAACTTCTCATGCCGGCAATTCCCTTTTGAATGATTGGGCCCTCGGTAAGTTTCCAGTCCTTGCGCGAGAGGCGAATTTGTAATTCCCGCCAGATGCGGTCATCGGGCCAGTTTTCGATTTCTTCATCTGGAGTGCACTGAATGTAGAGCCGGCTGAGTTGCGGCGTCCTCATGCTGAGTAACGCAAAACCCCGATCGTGATGAGCGTAGACCAGTTCGTCCGATGACGGTTGCGCTTCGGCGAGAATGCCAAGCCACGCGAATGGATAAACGCGCTCGAAGGCAGTCAGAACACCGTTCGGAATGCTGGTGCGGCTGACGCCGTGGAAGCCATCGCAGCCGGCGATGAAGTCGCAGAGCAATTCGCGGGAGTCGCCGTTCTTGCGAAATCGAATTGAGGGTTGTGGCCCATCGAAATTGTGGAGAGATGCGTCGGCAGCCTCAAAAACAATCGGCTGACTAGCAGCCAGCCGCGCATCGATCAGATCTTTGACCACTTCCCCTTGCGCGTAGATAGTGATGGCGCGGCCAGTGAGTTCCAGAAAGTCGATGCGATGGCCGCGCCCCTGAAAACGCAATTCGATGCCGTGGTGGACAAGGCCTTCGCGCTTCATGCGTTCGCCGACGCCGATTTCGGTCAGGAGATCGACCGTATTCTGTTCAAGGACTCCTGCGCGCACTCGCTCCTGCACGTATTCGCGTGTGCGCGATTCGAGGACGACCGATTCAATCCCTTCACGATGCAAAAGATGAGAAAGCACAAGGCCTGCAGGACCGGCTCCGACAATTCCGACTTGTGTGCGCATGAAGGGAAGTAAAATCTCACCCGCAATTATTTCAGAGTCACCGATTCTTTCAGCGGCAGGTTCTGTGAAGATCCGCCAGCCATGAACGTATAGCTTCCAGGAATAAGCTGCCAGGCGTCCTTCTCGATACTGAAGATCGACAAGTACTCAGGATCGATTTCGATCGTCACGTCTTTGCTCTCTCCCGCATTCAGCTTGACCTTGCTCCAACCGACCAGCCGCTTCGGCGGCTCGCCAGCCTTCTCGGGCAGCGCAGCATAGACCTGGGCGATTTCCGCCCCAGCGCGATGGCCGGTGTTCGTAACTTTGAAACTGACCCGAACATTCGGTCCCGGAGCCACCTTGAAACCGGAATAGCTATAAGTTGTATAGGAAAGTCCATAACCAAATGGAAATAGAACCGGCTTATGCTCCGCGTCGTACCACTTGTATCCGACCTTCAGACCTTCATCGTAAGTAATTTGAAATGGCGGAAGACCGGGAGCAATTCTCTTCCAGGCCTCGGGATCGCCGTGTTTCGTCACCGACTCTGGCGGCGGCAGCACGAGCTTGGGATGCGGCAAGTCGGCATCGCTCTTTGGAAACGTCATGGGCAACTTCGCGCCGGGATTCACCTCACTGAACAGAACTCGCGCCAGCGCCTGCGCACCGTGGCTGCCACCGTACCACGCTTCCAGAATTCCGCTGACTCTGTCGACCCACGGCATAATGACGGCAGTACCGCTTTCGAGCACAACGATGGTGTGCGGATTCGCGGCAGCGACTTTTTCGATCAACTCATCTTGATTGTCGGGGAGAGAAAGCGTCTCGAGATCCATACCTTCGCTTTCCCATTGGTACGCGAACACGACGGCAACCTCGGCGTTCTTCGCCAGGGCCACGGCTGACGCCGAGTCTGTGCCAGAATCATATTGGACATTCGCGCGTGGCGACATCGCGCGGATTGCTTTTAGCGGCGACGTCGGAAACCAGACGTGAGCCTGCCAAGTCGTCGCGCCTTTGCCCGGCGGCATGATCGCGTTGCCGCCCGGAGGATCAACCTGCGCCGAGCCGCCTCCGGAGATCATGCCAACATCGGCGTGCCCACCAATGACGGCAATGCTTTTGATCGTCGAAGCATCCAGGGGCAGTTGCGCTTGTTCGTTCCTGAGCAGAACGATGCTCTGCTCTTCAATTCTCTGCGCGATCTCCAGATCGACTTCCACATCCACAACGCTCTTCACCGGCGGGTCGTCGATCACGCCCGTGGCAAACATCGATCGCAGAATGCGATGAACGTGATCGTCGAGTTCGGCCATTGGGACCTTGCCGGACTGCACTGCTTCTTTCATCGCTTCACCGTAAACAATCTGGGCCGGCTCTTCGTGGTCCAGGCCAGCGGCCGAGGCTTTGGCCGTGCTGTGCGTTCCGCCCCAATCCGACACGACAAAACCTTGGAAGTTCCAGTCTTTCTTCAGTACCTCGGTCAGAAGATAACTGTTTTCGCACGCGTAATCGCCATTCACGCGATTGTAGGAGCACATCACCGCGGCAGCATCGGAATCGCGCAGCCCGATCTCGAACGCAAGCAGGTCGCTCTCCCGCATCGACCGTCGATCGATGTGAACATTCACGGCGTTTCGTCCGCTTTCCTGATCGTTCAGTGCGTAGTGCTTGATGTCTCCAATCACGTGGTTGGCCTGCTCGGCCTTCATCACCTGGCCGACCAGTTTGCCCGCAAGCAGCGGATCTTCGCCCAGATATTCAAACGTGCGCCCGTTGCGCGGTTCGCGCGTTAGATTGATGCCTCCGCCTAGACTCATGTTGTAGCCTTGCGCCCGGAGTTCGCGGGCGATCAACGCTCCATATTCGTAGGCGGCGTCCGGGTCCCAACTGGCTGCGGCGGCGAGATCGGATGGAAGCGCCGTCGAATAACGGCCGTTCGTGCCGCTGCTGCGCACACCGTACGCTGCATCGGACATCTGAATGGCAGGAATGCCAAGGCGCGCGATGCCGACAACATATCCGGCGCCGCCATTCGATCCCGATGCCAGTGGGCTCATCGGGCCAAGGCCGTGCATGCCAGTCCCGTGCAGCAGCGCAATTTTTTCGTCAAGCGTCATCTCCTTCAGGACGAGGTCGGCTCGTTCGTCTGGAGAGAGTTTCGTATTCATCCACGGGAACGATTGTTTTTCGGGAGAAGAACTTTGAGAGCCTGCTGGAATGATCAGGAAAATGATCGCGAATAAGAGTAGCAAGGATTTGGTACGGAGCAATCGTTTGTGTACGTTCACAAAGAACGCCTCCTTTGGTTCGATTGCTAGTGTAATTGAGCAGAGCGAAGGCGTCAGCATTGCGAAAACGTGGAGCCCGCACCGGACGTCGCGCTGGAGGAGTCTACGCGCTATGATTCGCTTACGTATGGAGCAGGGCGACTGGGAAATGCCGGAGCAGTTGGTTCGCCATTAGAAAATATTCGGCATCATTCCCACTGGTTGTCACCTTGTTTCCAGTGAACAGATTGGTCCATTCCTGCGGCACGTCCGTCGCAAGCGCCAGTCGAGTATCTTCCCAATCAAATGACGCCAGATTCGCAGTTTCGCTCACACGGGAAAGCCAGCGGGGAATCGCGACCAGAGCCTGTTTACTTCCCCGTGTGCGAAGAAATACAACGATGTTGCGCGAATAACGGCCCTTCACCTGAAGCGGCACGAATTCTCCCTCGCGGAACAGTTCGCAATGCTCGCGGCGAAACCGCAGAGCCTGCCGAATCACATACATCTTGATTCGGCCATCGTGCCAATGTTCAGCAAGGTCGCGCAATTCTGGCTCGGTGCCGGCGCTCGCGATGCTTTCCAAGTCAGCCATGCGCTTCTCAAAATCAACCGGACCGCGATTATCGGGATCGACCATCCGCAGGTCCCAGAGTTCCGAACCCTGGTAAAAATCCGCCACTCCCGGCGCAACAATCTTCAGCAAGGTTTGCGCAAGTCCGTTGATCATGCCGAAGTAAGCAATCTTCTTTTGGAATCGCCGGAAATCACCGAGGAAGCCGGCGTTTCCTCCGCAGGAGAGAATGTCGGCAACAAATTTCCGCAGTGCTTCTTCATGCGGCTCGTTGGGCCGGGTCCAGCGCGTGTGCACCATGGCTTCACGCGTGGCTTTGACCAGATGAGCCTGCAATCTTTCGAGCAATGTCTTGCACCCTTCGTGGTCCAACGGCCAAACGCCGAGAAGCGTCTGATAGAGAAAGTATTCTTCGTTACGGTCTGGAACCGGTTGTCCGTCGACCTTCCTCTTATATTGCGCGTTCTGCTGTGACCAAAGGTCGAGATGCTGCTGCCATTCCTCCGGAATCTCGGAAAGCACGTTGAGACGCGCGCGAACATCTTCGCTACGCTTTGTGTCGTGCGTAGTGCTCGCATCCAGACTCCCGGCCCAGCTCTGCAACCGCCCCTGAAGGAATTTGTAGAACTCATCGCGCGAGTCCTCGCCCGATGGATAAGGATTTCCTCCCACTTCGTTCAGTGACAATAAAGGATGGTAGACATAGAGCGCCGTATCCTCCAGGCCCTTGGCCACGATCGGCCCCGTAAACTGCTGCCAGCGCATGACGAAGGCCAGCCGGGCCTCGCGCTGATCGGGGAGCACGTGAGGAAGATTCGGGAGCAACAATACATCGCGCACAAAGTCGAAACAGGCGGAACTGATTTGCCTTGTTCGGCTGCGAGCCTGCTTCACCGCCGCTTCGATGAACTCGACCGCTTGGGGCGGAACATCCGCGTTGCGAATGTAGGTCCGATAGACATCGAGACACGCGGTGACTTCGATCAGAGCATCGATCAACTGCCCGCGAGGCAGTTCGCGCGCGTAACGGTCCTGTGCCGCGAGCTCAGCGAGTTGGCGACCGAGAGTTCGCATCTCTACGCCAAGAAGACGGCTCATCACCAGCTTTTTTTTCTGGTAAGCAACGTCCAAATAATTGTGTTTTCGGCCAATGAACGCGGAATAGATTTCTTCGACACGGCGCGCGCCCTCCGGTTCTACGAATACTTCATTCGCTTCATTCAGGTAGTCATATCCGGTGGTCCCGCTAACCGGCCAATCCGCGGGTAGCAACTCAGGCCGCGAAAGAATTTTCTCCACCAGAACGTAAGATGGCCCCTGCCCACGATTCTCGGAAGAGGCAAGCCGTTCCTGCAGTTTGTTAAGGTAAGCAAAGGGATCGCGCAGGCCATCGATGTGATCAACACGCAGTCCCGCGAGCGGGTTCCTCGAAACCAGGCGCAAAATGTAACCGTGCGTCGCCTCAAACACCACCGGATCTTCCACCCGCACTCCGACCAGGTCGGCAATCGTAAAAAAGCGGCGGTAGTTGATGCTGTCGTTCAGATTCTGCCAGTACGAGAGCTTGTAATTTTGCTCCGCCAGCAGTTTCTGCAGGAATCCAAAACTGCCGGGATTGCCCTGTGTGCCGTTGATCTCGCGCACATTTTCTTCAACGAAGGCTGCAAATTCCGGACTGCTTTTCGTCAGCGACCACAGCCGCTCGCGGGCTGACTCGTAGCGCAATCGCCGGTCGGCCGCGGTTTCGGAAGAGCGGCGATCCGCGCGCACAAGCTCGAGCAGCGACGCGAGAATTCCGGAGTACTCGTGATACGCAGCCGCTTCTTCTCCGAGAACCTTTCTAAGTTGTTCGCCGCGATGATCGAGGATTGAGTGATAGGACTTCGGGGCCAGGGGAAAAATCGACTCGAAATACTGAAAGAAGAACCTCCCTTCCTGAAATACAAGCTTGATCTCTCCGGAATCGAGAGCCTCACCGAACGGGCGGCCAAGAACCGGCAACAGAATTCTGCCTTCAAGATTGCGCGCGTGCGGGTGCCAGTCGATGTCGAAAAACGCGGCATAGGTAGATTGTGCGCCGTTTTCGAGAACGTCCATCCACCAGGGATTTTCTGCGCTGGCGGCCATGTGATTGGGCACAATGTCGAGCAGCATTCCCATGCCGCGATTCTGCAACCCGGTTTGCAAAGCATGAAAATCTTCTTCGCTGCCGAGGTCTGGATTGATGCGCGTGGGATCGGTGACGTCGTAACCGTGTTCGCTTCCCTTCCGGCTGGCCAGCACTGGAGACAAGTACAAATCCGAAACCCCGAGTTCGTGAAGATAGTCCAGAATCTTAATCGCGTCAGCAAGGCGAAAATCCTTGTTTAACTGAACGCGATATGTGGCCGACGGGAAGCGTGTCGCCTGCATTTCTACCCCTGCGGTAGGAGGATGTGTAACTGCGTGGCAAGCCGGTTCAACTGCCCGTGACGTTGCAGCGCGGCAGGGTCGGCCGAAGGCTCATGCCATCCATTCTGCTGGAACGCCGTGATCAACGGGCGGTAACAGATGTTCTGCGCCTCCCACAGCACCACCGGGAATGGAAACGACGGAAATCAGATCCAGGAGCGTGATAATTTTGTCGACGGCAGAGGGATTGGTTGGGGCGTCCGCAAATTCAGCCGCATCGTTTTCCACACGCCGCCGCACTTTATATTCAAGAGTGGTTGCATCGAGATTGATCTTGTTCGCCGCCGCTTCCCGTAACAGGCCCTGAATGCTATCCACATCGAGTTCAGGACGGTCGAGATACTGCTGCAGTTGACTGTTCAAGGCGATCTCCGCCGCGGATTTCAGCGCGTTCGGCACGGGAATATCGAGGCCGTTCAGAAAACGAATCAGCGGCGCCTGACTTTCGAACACGGTTTTGTAGAGAGCCGCAGCCGAGTTCAGCGACTCGTTCAGAATGAGGCCGGTGATCTTGCGCTGCTCGTCGCGAAAGAGCTGCCGCAGCGAGAAGGTATGTTTGCCGTAAACCTGATCGAGCAGGCGAATGACCTCCGCCGTGTCTGCTTGCGCAAAAGCGGCAACGAGAATCTTCTGATCGGACTCCGCGGAATTTTTGCCCGGCCGAATGCCCGCCGTCATGTTGTGGTCGCCCAGGTGCAAAACTGAGAAGTCGAGCGCCGCCGATTCATGGGTAATCGTCGAACGAAGCTTCGCGCAACCCGTCGCCAGGCGCATCTTGCCCTCGGCTTCGAGCGAGTAGTTTGTGCGCTCCACGTCGTAGCAGTAGATGCGAGTCCTTTCCGCGTAGTTTTCGAACAGCGAACTGATGGCATAGTGGCCGGCCACACGCGGAATATCGACGACGGCAGGCTTTACCCAACGTTCATAGATTTTGGCCCCGTCGCCATATTCGGTGATGTTGCTCTTCGCCGCTGCCAGTTTCTGCAGAAATTCAGGCTCAATTTTTTCGCCCGAGCAACTTTCCGCCAGTCCCAAAGCGCGGCCTGCATAGTGAATAACCTGCACGGTCTCAAGGCCGGAAAGGTCGTCGAAAAACCAGCCGCAGCTCGTATACATAAGGAGCGCGTGGCGCTGCATTTCAAGAAGCTTCAGAGCAGCGACTTCCTCTTCCGGAGTTAGCGATTTCAGAGCATAGTCTCCGAAGAAAGCCTTCTGCGATTCCTCGGAGCGATCAAGAATCACCCGAATGTAGTCATCGCGCACGTCCCATGGATCGCGGAAAAGCTTCTTCATCTGCGCTTCATAAATCGGCGCCATCAGGTCGCGCAGCCAGTCGAGCGCTGCCCGGAGGGGGGCGCGCCACTCTTGATTCCACGCATGTGCGCCGGAGTTGCAGCCGCAGTTGCTGCGCCAGCGCTCCACCCCATGAACGCAACTCCAGGAACTGTTATCGACGATTTCGGCCAGGTATTCCGGAGGATGTTTTTCCAGAAACTCCCCGTAGTTGGTAAGCTTCGCAATATTTCCGCGCTGAATTTCTTCCAACGCATAGCTGAGCGCCATCTCGCCGTAATGATGGTGATGGCCGTAACTCTCTCCGTCGGTGGCGATGTGAACCAGTTGCGGTCCCTGACGAGCGTCAGAGAAACCGCTCAGCAGACGGTCGGCAAATCGCTTACCGTCATTCAACAATCCTTCGAAGGCAACGCCCTGCGAGATCGGGCCGTCATAAAAGAAAAGATTGATTCGTTTCTTCGATGGCAACTCCGCCAGATACGCCCGGGCGGGATCAACCCGTCCCCCACTAACGTCTTCGAAATCCTTACTGTTTTCAGCTCGCACGCGTTTGGCCTGCCGCGGCGCGAGGATGGTGAACTTGATTCCGTTCTCCGCGAGAACTTCCAACGTTTCGGTATCCACCGCGGTTTCGGGCAGCCACATTCCCTCCGGCTTTCTCCCGAAGCGGTTCTCGAAGTCGCGAATCCCCCACTTCACTTGCGTCACTTTGTCGCGGCGGTTGGCGAGGGGAAGGATCATGTGGTTGTAGCCTTGCGCTATCGCCGAGCCGTGCCCGGAAAAATGATCGCGGCTTTCGTTATCCGCCTCAAGGACTGCCTGATATGGGTTGGGAGACTGATCTTTCATCCACGATAGCAACGTGGGGCCGAAGTTGTAGCTGATATATTCATAGTTATTGACGAGTTTAACGATGCGATTTTCTGCGTCCGTAATTCGTGAGGCCGCGTTTGGGGCGTAACATTCCGCGGTGATGCGCTCGTTCCAATCGTGGTATGGATAAGCAGAATCCTGTAACTCGACCGCTTCGAGATAAGGATTCTCGCGCGGTGGCTGATAGAAGTGGCCGTGGATGCAGACGTATTTCATGCTGCCGTTCCGATCGCTCGCTTTCGTGAAAGCACTAACAAAGAAAATGCTGGCACTCGAACCTCGCCGGATGGGGGAATCGTCAACTCCGGCTCCGAATCAGCTTCCGGACCTCGCCATCGTTGATCTGCCGAACAAATAACGATCGACCAGTCGCCGGCTAACTCGGCTAGCTGCGAAACAGTTGCGCGGTCTGCGAAATTGAAGAGCATCGCCAGTCGTTCACCATGCTGTCGCAGCATTAAAACCCCACGCTCACCCAGAGGTTCAACAGTAAGAGGCGCGGCAACTCCCAGCTTGTAAAGCTTGCGAATCCTGATGAGTTCCCGGTAGAACCGCAACATAGAGCGGTGCGGTTCGACTGATTTCAATGAATGATCCAGCTTTGAGCGGCAGAATGTGTTTTCGTCCTGCGGATCGGGCACATCCTCTTCCCAGCCGAATGCGGCAAACTCTTCCCGCCGGCCCTTGCGCACAGCTTCGACCAACGCGGGATCTCCATGACTGGTGAAGTATTGAAACGGGGCCGTCTCGCCATACTCTTCTCCCATGAACAATAGAGGAGTGAAAGGCGAGAGCAGCGTGATTCCCCCCGCCAGCTTCGCCGCTTCGAAACCCACCAAAGTACTTAGCCTTTCTCCTGCCGCACGGTTTCCGACCTGATCATGATTCTGATTGCAAACCACAAAACGAGAGGGCGCAATTCCGCGAGGCGAATTGCCGTGGCGGCGCTGGCGATGCTGCGAATATTGCCCGCTGTAAAACCAGCCGTCTTTCAGCGTAGCAACCAGCGCTTCGATTCCCTCGAAATCCACGTAATAGCCCGTCTTTTCCTTCCTCAGCAGCGTATGCACCGAATGATGAAAATCGTCACTCCATTGCGCATCGATGCCATAGCCCCCCTGTTCAGGCGCGTGCAATACGCGAGCGTCATTTAAATCGCTTTCGGCAATCAAATACATTTGCCGGCCCAGACGCTTTGATAGATCGCCGACGGCACCCTTCAACTCAGCGAGAAAGTGCCGCGCCCCGAAATCAAAGATCCCGTGGATCGCGTCGAGCCGCAAAGCGTCGAAGTGATAGTCCTCCAGCCAATAGAGAGCGTTCTCGATGAAGAACCTCCTGACCTCGTCGCTGCCCGCACCATCAAAGTTGAGCGCTTGTCCCCAGGGAGTGCGGTAGCGATCGGTAAAGTAAGGCCCGTAAGCATTAAGGTAGTTGCCTTCCGGACCGAGATGGTTGTAGACCACGTCGAGCGCGACGGCTAAGCCATGATGGTGTGCGGCGTTCACAAACCTTTGCAATGCCCACGGGCCGCCGTAGGAATTTTGCGGAGCGAATTCATGCACGCCGTCGTAGCCCCAATTTCTTGCGCCGGGAAACTGCGCAATCGGCATCAGTTCGACGGTGGTGATGCCGAGATCGACAAGATAAGGAAGATGCGGAATTAAAGCTTCGAACGTTCCTTCAGCCGTATAGGTGCCAACGTGAAGTTCATAGAAAATACTTCCCTCGAGCGGATGTCCAGTCCAACCGTGATCGGTCCAGTGGAACGTACTGGTGTCAACAATCTGCGATGGCCCATGCACACCTTCGGGTTGAAACCGCGATGCAGGATCGGGCAGTTCCCGCCCATCGTCGAGGCGGAAGAGATATCGCGGATTCAGCTTCAGGTTTTTCGCTGCCGCGCGAAAGTATCCGCAGTCGAGCCTCGTCATTTCGAGCAACTCTTTCGTCGCGACGAAATTCACACTAGCCGTACGCGCACTCGGCGCCCACAGCAGAAACTCCCAACGACCGTCGCGCAGACGATTCGCACCCAAGCGCGAGTATTTGCGAAAGGATTCGTGCATTGTTTAGCACCACGAGAGAAAAGGATTTTTTGGGGCAACACATCCTCCGGCGCAGGTTTCACGCGACCCTGGGTGTGATTGGATGTGAAATGAGTACCGCCGGTTGTTCCTCCGGTGCGGGACGAGGATTTCCCCGGCTGAGCAATGAGCGAGGCTTTGAAAAGCACTACAACGGGCTGATCACCGATTTCTCTTTCGGAATCTCATCGAGCATCTTCTCTCCAACCTGCAAGTGCTGATCGACCAGCAAATGCGGAGTGTGCGCCATCCATTCTGCCAGCGAAATGTCTTCGTAATGCGCGCTCTTGAACATCTCCAGAAAAACAAGATCCGTATCGCCCGTGTTCTCGATGTAATGCGGATTCGATTGCAAAACGTATCCCACATCGCCTTCTTCAAAATCAAAGGTGCGTGCGCGGCCAGCGGCCTCAAACACTGTCATGCGTCCTTTGCCGGTGATGTAGTACTGCCACTCATCTTGATTGGGATGCCAGTGCAGTTCACGCAGTCCGCCAGGATTCAACGTGACAATTGCTGCCGAAACCGGTGTGACCGGAAAGATTTCTGAATCGATGATCTTCACATTGCCGCCCTTGGTCACCTTAGTCGGCTTCATCTGGCTGGCTTTGAAGTCAAACCTCTTCGGAACAGTGCCTGTTCCTTCGGCCGCCTGAGCCTGTTCCTGTTTTATCCGCCCTACTTTCGTAACTTCGATGTCGGAGCCGAGCAAAAGGCTACATCGATCTTTTAAATTCCCCCGTGATCCGATTGGAAATCCATACCCTGTAGACTGCACCCTGGACTCAGGGTTTTACTGTATGGTGCATTCCCAACAGCAGCGATGAACATTAAGCGCGAGCCAACCCAACCAGATAGAAAGCAGGTGCACAATGCAGACGGTGACCGGAATCTTTTCCTCCCCGAAGGAAGCGGAGCGTGCCATTGCGGTGTTGCGCGAAGCAGGCACTTCAGCGGAAAAATTGATTTTGTTGACGCCGGGACAGATCGAACAGGAGTTGCAAAGCATACCGGTGGATAGCGCTGAACAGCCGGGAATGGGTAAGGCGGTTGGCGCAATTCTGGGAGCGGCTGGAGGGCTCTCCGCAGGAACCCTGCTCACCGCAGCTCTCATCCCTGGGGTTGGGCCAGTCACAGCCATCGGACTGCTCGGAGGAGCCGTTCTTGCGGCCGCTGGCGCGGCGGTTGGCGCCGCTGCGGGAAGATCCATCGAGAATTCTCAAACGCAAGGGCTTCCCGAAGATGAAATATTTGTCTACGAGGACGCTTTGCGCCGGGGAAAAAGCGTTGTGCTCGCTCTCACGGATGATGCGGACGAAGGCGCACGTTTGCGAGAGCTGCTTAAAACTGAAGGTGCTGAAGAAGTGGATGCTGCCCGCCATCAGTGGTGGACCGGGTTGCGAAGCGCCGAGCGCGAGCACTATACAGCTTTGGGCAGAGACTTCGGGGCCGACGAACAAGTCTATCGCCTCGGCTTTGAGGATGCCCTCCATGCCAGAACGCGTTGCAAGGAGTTCGATCAGGTCTCGGCCGAGATGGAGAGCAGGCTGGAAGACTTGCAGCGGCAGCATCCGGGAGAAAAAGTTGCCGAGGCTTATACGCGCGGCTACCAGCGAGGACGAGAGTACTATCAGCATCTTTGCGATGAATCAATGGCCGCCTAGAAACGGCGCCCGCATCGCACTTAGGTCTGATCGGTATCTCTGACCTTCGATTTCAGATGTACACTGTTTTCGGCGTCCGGCGAAAGCGGCACTAAACACGGGCGATCGATTTATATTGACCTATGACGATAACGCGGCAATTTCGGATGGCAGATTTTTGGCAGGGCTTGTTGGTGGCGAGTACGTATGTGATTTTATGCGTTGCTGCTCAAGCGCAACAATCGACCAAAACGGCAGCTGCGCCCAGTGCGGATGTCGCTCGCGGAAAGTATCTGGTCGAGAACGTGGCCATGTGCGTGCAATGCCACACTCCGCGCAACGGCGACGGAACGCTGGATAGGAGCCGTTTGCTGCAGGGGGCACCGGTGATTTGGGCGCCAGCCAACGGCGACCCGAACTGGCCGCTCACGGCGCCAAGAATCGGCGGCTCCATGCCGGCAAGTGATGCAGACATGATCAAGCTGTTAACCACCGGCATTTGGATTACGGGCCAGCCCCTCCGCCTTCCCATGATGCCGTTTCGCATGAATGACGCGGATGCCAGAGCGGTGATTGCCTACCTGAAGTCGGTTACGACCGGGCAGTGAGAGTAGGAAGCGTTTCAACGTTTCAACTGCTGGCGGATTTTTTCCACTTCGCGATGCGCTGATGAAGTAATTTCTTCGCCTTCTCCAGTTCGGCCCGCCGCGCAGCGCTCAGGCCACGTCCGGCGCGATTGATGAAATAAGTGAGCATTCGCATTCCTGACGAGGGACCTTTCGGCGACACCTTCTTTGAGGCGAGAGAGCGCGCAATCGTGGCCGCGCTCTTCGTAAATAAGCTCTTCGGTGGATGAGTGGAATCGGTCGTCACCTTCGCGATCCAGCGATTCGTTTTCTTTCTTGCTTGTGCCATGGGCTTTCATCCGCACTTTTTTTCAATACGCCGACAGATTCACTTCGTCCAACCACACGTTGTACGGTTCCTGTTTGTAGTTGCCATCCATCTGAAACGCTACGTCAATTCCTTCCTGATCCCAATTGGGCTGAGCCGTGTAGTAAGTATCAATGTTGTAGGTCTCATTGGCCACCGTCAAAGTGATGTAGTGCACCTGGTTGCCCACGCGCTCCAGCGTCCATTCCAGATGAATCCAGGTGTTCGACGGAAAGTAGTCGCAGGCAATCGAGGTCGGCACCCAGATGCCGTGCAGCGGATCCCATATGTTCCACAAATGCGTCTGGTTGAAATCGCACTCCGAGCCCCACGTCCACCGCGTTCCGCCGAATACCTGATTCACGTCGAATTCCAGCGCCTGCGGCGCCGTTCCATCGGAAACATAAAAGTACAGATCGTAAGTAAAGTGGCTCACGCTGTTCCCGCCGCCGAGCGGAGCCCAGTACAGCTCGTTGGAATACGGAGTCGAGCCTCCCATCGTGAATTCGGCGGAGGATCCGTCGAGCGACGGCTGGGACTGGTTCTGGGTGAGCGTTGAATTCGCAACCCCTAGCCCTGCCGCGCAAGTCGCGCCTCCAGCGATCACCGCCGAACAGGAAGTCCAAACCGGCAGGTTCTGAATGTCCGTAATCCCCTGCGTTTGTGTGGTCACATTCAATCGCAGCGTCGATGTTGCGATGTATCCCGCAATATCTTCTGCTGCGATTTCCAAAGTGTGCTGGCCGTTGGGCATCCAGATGAACTGATCGATACTTTCATTGGGCGAATACATTACGGCTTGCCCATCGACGTAAATTCTTAACCAATAGAGAGGATCGTAAGGGCTGGCCGTCGCCACTATATTTACCGGAGAAGTGACGCTCGCTCCATTGGTCAAATTTGAAATCGTCAGTGGGAATCCACACACCGCGGCGGGCGGGGGCTCGATTGCCGGTGGAACCACCGACGTATTCGCGGGAGGTGTTGGCGTTTGCGTGCAGTTCGCAATGTAGGACGGAAGGCCCTGGCAACCCGTGAATGCGGCGTATAACCCGAGCAGCGCAATCGTACATAGCACGGGAGCGCCGCCTCCGCTTTGCCGCGACCTTTCCTTTCGCCGCATTCGAAAACTCTCTGACGTGCAACGCCAGGCAGAAAATTCACTTCCGAGAACAACTCAGAGTGCAATCACTGCCAGCGGCGGTGGTACCGCCGGGCCAGATGATTTAAGTTGCGTTTGAAGGGGCGCGCAGGCAGTTCAATAAGCCGTTAGGTTTACCTCGTCAAGCCAGACGTGATAGGGCGTTCCCACCGCGTCCAGATCCATCTGGAATGCGGTGTCGATTTCTTCCAGCGTCCAATTCTGCTCGTTAGGATAGATCGTGTTCACCTGGTGTACGACCCCGTTGAGGGTCAGCGTGTTGTATTGCACCTGATTGCCATTTTGCTGAACGTCCCAAATCAGGTGATTCCAGCTGTTCGCCTGAAAGTCTGTCGCAAGGCACGGAATCGTCGTGGGCTCCCAACCCGTGTTTGGCGCATCGTTCCAGATGTCCCACACCCCGTCGGCCTTGAAATTGCACTCTGAGCCCCACACCCAGCGCTGGCCGCCGTAAGTTTGATTCACGTCAAACTCCAACGCCTGCGGCGCGTCAGGATTGTCGATATAGAAATACACGTCGTAGATGAAATGTGTGACGTTGTTTCCGCCAGCCACCGGGTTGAAGTACAGCATGTTGCAATAACCCGCGCAGGGAGTGCCGGGTCCGGTGGAAGCCATGCTGAATTCTGCTGACTTGCCATCCATCGATGGCGAAGAAACATTTTGCGTCATGGTCGAGTTCGGCGTTCCTCCGCCCGCCGCGCAAATCTGTCCCGCGCGCCCTGAGCCGGGCGGAAATTGGGCGCCACAGGATTGCCAGCCGGGCAAAGCCTGAATTCCAGTGATCACCGTCTGACCGTTCGTTGATGGCGCTTGCGCCGAAACGGTGACCTCAATGGGCGTTGCGGAAATGTATCCCTTGTTGTCTTCGGCGTAAACCGTAATCGTGTGCGCGCCAGGGGCAACGAAAATTTGCGTATTAATGGAACTATCAAAGGTGAAATACACCGCGAGCTGATCGACAAAAACGCGCATGAAAAAAATCGGATTCGTTGGCGTCGCCGACGCGGCAACATTGATCGGCGACGTCACCGTAGAACTATTCGTCGGATTCGAAACAGTCAGCGGAAAGTCGCTCGCTCCGCTGGCCCAGTTCGTGCCTTGCGGCGCGACGGCCGGCGGCGCAGGATCCGGACTGTTCGAAGGCGACCACGTAATCGGAACCGGTGGAATCGTCGGATAACTTGGCTGTGATGGAGTTGGCGTTGGCGTCGGCGTTGGCGAGGGGCCTGGGTTAGTCGTCATTTTGGTGGCGCTGCAGGCCGTTAACACCACGGCTGTCATAAAAACCAAAACCCAAGTCGCAATCCGCCCCAATCGCAACCTTGTTCCCGGCAGCTTGAAGTGCTTTTTCATCTGCCGTGGAACACCAAAAGACAAAGGCGGCATTCTTTCTTTCCTCCGGAGTGTGAAGAACAATTTTGGTAGGACAACAGCGTCTGGAGCGGACCGAGGCTGGGTCACCACACTTCGCGGAACCGGTATGCGGATACGCTATTCTTTTATGCACGTCCGCCAGAATGTCCGGCAATACCGGAACACCCCTAAGGAAAGCACGTAAATCCCTGAACGATGAAGGCTGCGCAGGGCAATTTTGCCGCCGTTAGTCAGCTTTCGGCCAAGGTCAGCCTAGACACGAACTTCGTATGGTGTGGCTGTACTGGACCTCATTTGCATTGCTGGTAGGAGCGGAGTTGAATGCGGAGCTCGCCAAAGAAAGCAAGCAAGGCCGGTGCAGCCGAGAGAGTGGCCGCGAAAAGGCGCCAGTCGCGCGCCTGCTTCCGTCTCTCGCAACCCCACGGCTTAATGGTAATGATGCAAAAACGAATTCAAAAACGCGTGTGGTAGCGGCCGTCGATGGAGATCCCTCCCAGTTGGTCGCGCGTTGCGCTGACCGACCAGCGCTTGTTGAGCCGATATTCCCCCTGCACCATTTCCGTCCCCGGCTGCGAAACATCGCTGGAAAACGTAAAGAGAAGATTCTTGGTAACGCGCTGCTGCAAGGCAACCTGCGCGGTAGGATTCTGGCCATTGCCTCCCATCAACGGATTGATCTGCAGGCTGGAAATTCCGGCAAGCTTTTGCAAGCCTCCCGCTAATTGACTTGCGGCCTGCGAAGCGATCATGGAATCGGTGCTCTGACTCGATGCCGCCGCCTCTCCGGTCGTCTGGCCGCGCGCGATCAGGTTTATGACGTCCGCGGTAGCAAGTGGCGGATCGGAAACATACGACGTAGTCAGCTTGTCGAGCGGGCCTCGCAGGGTAAGCGTCAGATTGTATTGCTCGACAGTTGTCGTCGCCGAAATATTCAGGACAGGATGCGTTTCGATCGGACTGTCGAATGTGATCACACCGGTCTGCAATTGATACCGTACGTTGCGATAGAAGAGCTCGCCTGAAGTGAGGGTGGTGCGGCCCGTAATCACCGGGTTCGCCGCGGTTCCTCCGACGTGCAAGGCGGCCTGGCCCTCAATGCTGACCTGCGAACTCGTTGCGCTCAGGTTTTCCTGCGATTGCAAGGCGATTGCGACTTTTATCTTCTCTGCAAACCCAGGCTGCGAAATTGTGCTTCCAGTGCTGAACTGGTCGGCGAATTTCGAGAGATCGAAATCGGGTGTGAAAGAAAGCCGGTCAACCAGAACGCGGCCATTCAACGTGGAAGCCTCGGTTGTTCCGCTAAACGCAAGGTTGGCGTCGAGCAAAGAGCGCAAACCTTGCGGATAGAGCAATCGAATCGATTTGCCTTGCAGCGCAAGATTGAACTGCAAATTTGGCCTGTACGCAATCGACCCGCGCACCGAAACACTGCCGCCTCCCACTTGCGCTGTCATCTGCGAAACCTGTACGCGGTCTCCCGCGAGGTTCAGAGTGCCGTTGAGTTTCTCCAGACCAAGGGGTGCATCGGCCGCGCTCAGGGCAATGTCTTTAAGTTGCAGTTGCCCTTGCAACTCCGGCCGGGAGGCCGAACCCGAAGCGTGCACATCGAGCGCCAGCGTTCCCGAGCTATTGATCGTCGGAGCGAATATCTTCAGAATGCGCACGTCCACCGACCCGTTCGCCGAGAGCGTGGGCACGCCGTTGCCCCCGAGCGGCAGCCGCCCTTGAAGATCGAGGGAGGTATCCGTGCCCTGAATCGATGCCGGCTGCAGCGTAACCACCGAATTCGCATAGTCAGCGTGAATCGGGCTTGTGATACCGATTTGCAGAGCCTGATAACTCGCCTTCAGCACCGGAATCGATAGGTGCGCTTCGAGTCTGGATCTGTCTTTGAGCGGCCCCTTCAAGCTGGCATGCAATTCGGCCTCGCCTTGAAATCCCGCGGGCACGCTCGGTGCATAGGTCGCCAGAAGCACACCCAGAGGGACAGTTCCCGTATCGATAACCGCATTCGTTTCGTAATCGCCGGTCAACGCAACGCGTCCACGGGCATGAACCGAGGCTTGCGAGACTTCAGCATTGAGATCGACATCGGCATAGTGATCGGCGACGTGCAGTTCAGCCTTCATTCCGGAAATCGAATTTTGGCGCACTCGTAACTCGGGCACCTGCACAACCGCGTTCAGTTGCGGATTGTCGAGTGTTCCCTGCCCGCTTAAGGTTGCGCTCACCGTGCCGTTGAGCGGAAGATTCTTCTCCTGCACGGCCTGGAGCTTTTGCAGCACTATTGCCGGCGCGTCCAGCCTGACGGCGTAAGCCTTTGTTGACGCGGTGTAGGTCAGATTCGCCTCCAACGCTCCTGCGGGAATCGCCAGATTCAAAGTGGAAACGATGGAGCCTTTCGCCGCGCTGAACTTAGCCGTCAAGTTTTGGATCTGTTCGCCGTAGGCGCGCGCGTTTTCAAGACGCAATGAACCCGAGCCTGCCGGATATAATGCGGAGCCTTCGATCGCAAGCCTGGCGGATAAATCGCCAGAAACTGGAAGATGCTGTTTGGCTAGCCGTTCGAGATCGCCAATGTGCATTCGTTGCACGTCCGCGTGCGCAGAAATTGCGTTCTGCGGCTGATACGACCAATTGCGCAAAGCCACATTTGCGCTGAATGTGGCCCGGCCGTGTCGCGCGCCAACTAATAAACCGTTCTCGATCATGATGCCGGAAGGATTCGCTGTCATCTGAAAGCTGGCGTTCTTCCACTCGCCGCCTTCAACCTGCAAGTTCTCAGCAGCCACCTGCGCCGTCACAGTTGGCCGTTTCAATGATCCCCGCACAGTCGCATGCAGTGTCGCCGAACCTGAGACTGTGGGAACTGTTGTTTCCTTCGGGCTGAATGAGGATGCCAAGGCAACCAGTTGATGCAAATCGCTCGCCGTAAATTGAATCTGCAAATCAGATCGGCTGCTCACTTCTCCCTGTGCAGTGAGCACGGCGGAAGGAATGTGCAACGTGGTCTGCCGCAGTGATAACGCCTGGCGCGGGCCATCGTAGGCCACATGAATCGCGCCATCGATGGGAACTTCCGTTCCCGATGGATTTTTCCTGCTGCTGGCAAGCGCGCGCACGCTCAAGTCAGAACGCGCGCGGACATTGTCGATGCTTCCTTTCCACGCCGCCTCCACTTTTCCACTTACAGTCCCGGAGAGCGAAGCGGCCTGAATCTCATTTGCGTGAAGGATCCGTTGCAGCGCCTTCAGAGAGATGCCGCTCAGGTCCGCCTGAATCTGCGACTCTGGAGTTGTATCAAGATTCTTGATTTCTGCATTCGCCGCAACTCGTCCGCCCAGAGAATCGACCATCAGATGGTGCAGCCGCAGGTCTCCTTTGGCCAACTGATATCCACCTTGCAATTTCCGCAATTCGATTCGTCTGCCGGACGCGACTACAGAGAGCCAATCGCTGCTGATGCGGCCATCAACCGCCAGCTTTTGCAACAGCGGCCGCTCTGCCGAGGTCTGATAATGCAACTTCCCCGCCAGTTCCACGTCGCCGGCAGCTTTCGTGCCCGCCGTCATATTGTCGAAGTCCTGCATGTGAATCTGGATCTGGTATTCGCCGTCCACAACAGGATTTTCGTAATCGGAAAGTTGTCCCCGCAAAGTCACGCGGGAAGATGCCAGCTTCAACACCGCCGATTGGAGATTGAAGCCGGAAGGCGTCGCGCTGAACGACAGATTCAAATTGTGCGGCAGCGCCGCGTACTGCTCGTAGCGAACTGTCCCGCTGTCATAGGAAAGATGGCCTTCATAACGCTTCGCGACCGAGGAGAAGCGAACGTCGGTTTCAAGATTATGCACATCGGCATCGAGCGGCGTCTTGCGATCGTTGTAGTCGATTTCGCCCTTTGTGATCTGCGCATGTTCCACCGCGAGATCGAAAACGTTCGTGCGGCTGCTGCTCGAGCTCGGCGAAGCAGCAGGCAAATTGCTATTTCCCTGGTCATTGACTTGCACATGAACGACAGGTCGAGCGATAAGAAGTTCACGCAGCCCAACCTCGCGATGCAGAGCGGAAACGATCTTCAATTGCACTGTAAGTTCGTCGGCATGAAGCAAGGGTGGTTGATCAAGGCCTTCCGTACCTCGCAAAGTGATGTCGTAAAGATGTGCGGTGAGCGTGGATAAATTGAAGCTAAGCCCTCCAATTTGCGTCCGGCCGCCAGAAGCCGAGTCTGCTCGTTTCACAATCTCGCGAACGGCAAATTCCCGGAACGTGCTGCTTCGTAAATAAAAATATCCGGCAATGACCACAAGAATCAGAAGAAGCAAAAATCCCAGGAACACCCTGCCGGCAACTCGTTTCCAGCTCATACCTCTCCTAAAAAGCCTGCCCAATCGTAATGAAGTACTGCCAGGGGCTGATGCCGGGCACCGGATTCAGCAACCGCCCAATATCGAAACGCACCGGACCAATTGGTGTGGAATACCGCAGGCCAACACCAATGGTGCTGGTGTAATTGTTCACAAAATTGTTGAAATTGATCGCCGAGTAGACGTTGCCGCCGTCATAGAACACCACTCCACCGAGTGGCTTGGCGATGCCCAAGGGAAAACGCGCCTCTGAATTCAGGATGAAAAGCTGCCTTCCGCCCACAGGCACTGTCACGTCCACGCATCCCGATTGCCCCTTCAAAACGTTGCAGAACGGCACCAGGCGCTGCGGGCCGGCTTCATTAATCGGGAAGCCACGCAGAGTGGTGCCGCCTCCGGAAAAAAACAGCTGACTCGTGGGAACAAAACTCCCTGAAAACGGTGATGCCAGCCCGAGTCGAATGCTGTTTGCCCAAACTACAGAGTGCACTGGCTTATAGAAAGCGTACTGGCCAAAGAGCTTCGTAAAGTTCGCGCTCGACCCGAATGCGGTCGGTGTTACCGCGAAGTTGACGGTTGTAAACATGCCCTTGTGCGCGTCGAGCGGCTTGTCCCGTGTATCGCGCAGAAGCGTGGCCGAAACCGTCGAGAGGTGCACGTTCAGGTCTTGCGCAAGCACAAGCTGCGGGACCAGCAGATGCGACAGGTCGGTTTTGTTGAAATCGTAACGGAACTGCACACGCGTATCGGTTTTGCGGTTTAGGACCTTCTCCAGTTGAAACGAAATGTCCCCAAGCGCCGCCGTGTACAGAGGATTCTGGCTGTTGCGTTCGAGAGAAAAACTGGTCAAAGAGTCCCAACGCGTTCCCAAGAAGTGAGGCTGACCATAAGTAGTTAGATATTTCTGGTCGAGCCGCGAAAGAAGTATGGAAGCGCTGGCGGTTTCGCCGAGGCCGCGCATGTTGCGGCGATTGAATTCGATCGATCCCAGCGGGCTGGCAAAGGTCGACTGGCTGGGCGCGATCTGATAACCATTCAGTCCGATCGTGCCTCCACCGGGAAGCGCGACGGTCCCCGCAGGGATGTTGCCGCCGCGATGCGAGACTTCGAAGCCAAAACCGTACGTAATCTCGTTGCGCTTGGCTTCGTGCACCTTCACCAGCGCCATTTCGCTCGTCTGGTCGGTGATCGGTTTCTCGGGGCCGACGCTCGCCCAATCGAAAATCGTGAGATCGTACAACCGGCTTTCGGCTTCTAAAAGTTGCCCTCGCCGCATCGGGGTTTCGCGAGGAATGCGCACCGTGCGCGCAATCAGCGTGCGCCGTGTATGCTCCTGCCCCAAATATGCCACGTCATCGATCGTGACCAGTTGATTTTCGGTGATCGCGTAAGACACCTTCACGCGATGCGGATCCCCTCCGATCTTACTCACTGTAGCTTTCACATCCGCATTCAGATATCCGCGGTCCAGATAGGTGGCTGAGATGCGGTTTCGATCGTCGGTCATTTTTCGCGGCGAAAACGGCGCGCCCGCTTTCAGTTGAAATCCCTTGGGCGCCGTAAGCTGCCCGCTGGCGACATGTTGATTGCCGGAAACGTCGATGTCCTCCACGATCATCTGCGCACCTTCTTCAATTTCGAATGCTACATCGATCCGGGATTCATGCTCGGCCGTCTCAGGCGTAAGCTTGGCGTCTTCGTAACCTTTATCGCGGTACAACGCCTGAATATTGTCAGCACTCTGCTTCAACAATTTCTCGCTCAGGCTCCCGTGCGTCCAGATGTGCGATCTCTTCACCGCAACCTGCGCCATCAGGTCTTTCTCAGAAAGCGCATAGTTTCCGTGAAAAAGAATATGGCCGACCTTGCGTTTTTTCCCACGGTCAATGGTGTAAACAATCAGAATTTGATCCGGAGCTTGTTTGAATTGCGTGGTTACTTTCACATCGTAATAACCTTTTTTCTGGAAGTAGTCTGTCAGATTGCGCCGGCCTTCATCCACCAAATCATTGTCCACGGCCCCTTCCGAATAAATCGGAATCAGCTTTCTTTCCTCGCGTCCCTTCAAAAAGGGTAGGAATGTGAGCTTTGCCCCAACCGCGCGGACGGTCACCAAGGGCCCCATTTCTACCCTGAAAGAGACATCGACGCGATTCGTGCCCGGGTCAAACTGCGGCGGGTCTTCGCGAATCGTACTCGCCAGCCGATCCTGCTTACGCAGCATGCGCTTCATCAGATTGGTTGCTTCACGAACGCGCCCGGACGTGTACGGCTTCCCGCACTTCAGCAGCCCTCCCGAAAGCCGCGCCCGCAGAGATTCCACCGCATGTTTCAACCTTGCGGTCTCGCCAGAATCAATCCCTTCGAAGTTGACCGATGAAATACGCGCCTGCTTTCCTGTTTCGATAACCAAACTGACGTTGACCAGTTGATGAGGATCGTCAATCTGAGTTTCGGAGCGAACCGTCGCCTGAAAATAACCCTCTTTCCGCAGGAACTCTTTTAGCGCCGTTTCGGCAAGAGGGATGCGCGCGGGATCGTACGGCTCTTCGTCGGGCAGATTCGCTACCTGCAGCAGGCGAATATACGAAAAATGTTTTTCGGCGCCGGGGAATTTCACAATGCCGATGTAATATGCCGGTTCCAACAGGAAGCTCACTCGCAGACCGGTAACCTCCGGCTCCACGGTCACGTCAACCTTGGGAAACTTTCCCGCTGCCTTGAGCCGCTCTGCAGAAGTCTGAATTTTTTCTTGCGAGTAAGGCTCGCCCGCCTTTTGGGTCACGAGTGGATAAAACGGTGCAAGATCGCGGTGCGGGTTCGCGATCAGCGAAACGGCGCTCACATTCTGTCCTTCGTAGGCGGCTTGGGGCGCCTGCGGCGCGAGTTGGGCGAACGCCGCCGTGCCGCATAATATCCCCGCCCCCAAAGCGAACAAGCGCATAGCCAAGCACAAGACCCGCTTTCAGCAAGCCACAGACTGACTAATATCCGAAGGAGCGATGACGAATCAAGGCAACCGGCTCGCAACGTTCCAGATGTGATGCGCTCGATTTCATGCGAGTTGTCACCCGTCCGTTCCTTCCATTCTCTCGCAATGCCGCGCAGCCCGCCCCGCGAATCTCTTCGACTCGGACTTGGGCATGAACAAATCGAACAAATCTCCGTCCCGCACCGGACGGCTTCCAGGGAAATAAACCTTATCTTCGCACAATGCATCCACGAAGATCGGTTCGCATACGGATTTTGAAGAACGTTTTGCGGAGAAGCGCTCAAAGATGACGCAGATTTTGATTCGATTTCTGACTGGCGGGCTCGTGGTATCAACCTTTGCGATCATCGGCGATCTCTTGAAACCCAGGAGCTTCGCAGGATTATTCGGAGCCGCGCCGTCCATCGCCCTCGCCTCCCTGGGACTCGTAATCGCCAGCCAGGGGGCGAATTACGCGGCGATCGAAGCTCGTTCGATGGTTGCCGGAGCCATCGCGTTTTTCTTTTACGCCTCTTGGGTGAGCTGGGTGATGATGCGGTACCAGCCCAAGCCTTGGCTGGCAACGATTTTCTCGATGCCACTTTGGCTGGGCGTCGCGTTCGGTTTCTGGTACGTCGCGGCGAAATACTGAGACTCCGATGAAGATCCAATTAAACCGGGGAGTTCTGCACGAAACCAGATGGTACGAATATGCACTGCGCTTCCTCGCCGGCGGACTGATCACCGCCGCGACCGGAATCATCGCCGAAAAATTCGGCCCCGTAATCGCCGGACTGTTTCTTGCGTTTCCTGCCATTCTTCCCTCCACCGCAACTCTGATCGAAGCCCACGAAAAAGAAAAGCAGCAAGCGCAGAGTCCGGCAGGTACGAAGCGGGGAAGAACCGCCGCAGGTCTGGATGCAGCCGGAGCCGCCATGGGCGGCATCGGACTAATAACTTTTGCCCTCGTCGTCTGGAGGTTTATCTCGAAAGAAAGCCCCTGGGTTGTGCTGGTGGCCGCCACAACGTTGTGGTTTATCGTCTCGGTCGTGGTCTGGCTGGTCAGGAAGCGTTTATGACCGGAAGCCGTCCACCGAAATGCTCAGTTGTAGACACAGACCTTATCACCACACTCCATGAACTTTCTCTCCTCAATCGGCATCCAAGAAACAGCAGCACAAGTTTCCGTCAGAAGATTCTCATTGGCTCTTCATCGGACCGTAACAATTTCGCCCTAAGATTCGAGATACGTCCGCGCCCAATAAAGCGTTTGTCAGCCAGAAGCTCCAAGCATAGCCTATCCACAGGAGTAAATTTATGAGCACCGTCGATTCCACTCTCCCCGCCGAGATCCACGAATTCACCCCCTACGGCGAAACTCGCTCGACCGTAAGCGGAAAGCCGTTGAGTTCCGACGAACTCAGAGCCATCGATACCTGCTGGCGCGCCTGCGATTATCTCGGCCTTGGCATGATTTACCTCGTCGAAAATCCCCTGCTGACAGAACCGCTGCGTCCCGAGCACATCAAGAATCGCTTGCTAGGGCATTGGGGATCGAGCCCCGGCTTATCTTTTATTTACGTTCATCTCAATCGCCTCATCAAAAAGTACGATCTCGACATGATTTTTCTCGCCGGCCCGGGACACGGCGCTCCTGGCGTGCTGGGGCCTGCATATCTGGAAGGAACCTATTCCGAAGTCTATCCGGAGATGAGCCAGGATCCCGAAGGCTTGCGTGAATTCTTCAAACAGTTTTCCTTTCCCGGCGGAATCGGCAGCCATTGCACGCCAGAAACCCCAGGCTCGATCCATGAAGGCGGAGAACTCGGCTACGTGCTCTCACACGCTTGTGGCGCGGCTTTCGACAATCCAGAACTAATCGTGGCCGCCGTAGTGGGCGATGGTGAATCGGAAACCGGACCTCTGGCAACTTCCTGGCACATTAATAAATTTCTCAATCCCGCGCGCGATGGCGCAGTTCTTCCCATTCTTCATTTGAATGGATACAAGATCAACAATCCCACGCTCCTGTCGCGCATTCCGCACGAGGAACTGGCAAGCTTGCTGCACGGCTATGGATGGAAGCCATATTTCGTGGAAGGCTCCGATCCCCAGACCATGCATCAAGCCATGGCGGCAACCATCGAACAGTGCATTCACGGAATTCGCGAGCATCAACGGAACGCTCGCACGCAAGGAGTGAGCACGCGGCCTCACTGGCCGATGATCGTATTGCGCTCGCCAAAAGGTTGGACGGCACCCCGCGAAGTCGAAGGTCACTTGCTCGAAGGCTTCTGGCGAGTTCACCAGGTGCCTCTCCCGAACGTAAAGAAAGATCCCGAGCAGCTGCGAATTCTCGAAAAATGGATGCGCTCGCTGAAGCCCGCCGAATTTTTCGACTCCGAAGGCGGCCTGGCTCCCGTGTTCAGGAATTGGGCGCCCGAAGGCAATCGACGAATGAGTGCGAACCCTCACGCGAACGGCGGCCGCGTCAAAAAGAACCTGCGGATGCCCGATTTCTGCCAGTACGGAATCAAGATTGAATCGCCGGGAAAGACTCTGGTCGAGAACACGCCGCCGCTGGGCGCCTTCCTGCGCGACGTCATGAAGTTGAACCGCAATAATTTTCGAGTCTTCGGACCCGATGAGACCACCTCGAACAAGCTCGATGCAATTTATGGCGCGAGCAAAAAATTCTGGATCGAGGAATTCCTCCCCGACGACAATGACGGCGGCGAACTCGCCACCGACGGGCGCGTAATGGAGATGCTCAGCGAACACACGATGGAGGGAATGCTCGAAGGCTACCTGCTCACCGGCCGGCACGGTTTTTTTTCCACATACGAATCCTTCGTGCACGTGATCGATTCCATGTTCAACCAGCACGCCAAGTGGCTCGAAATCTGCAACCATCTTTCCTGGCGCGACCCGATCGCGTCTCTTAACCTGCTGATCACGTCGACCGTCTGGCGGCAGGATCACAACGGATTCACCCATCAGGATCCGGGATTTCTCGATGTCGTGGTCAACAAAAGCGCGAACGTTACGCGCATTTATCTTCCCTCCGACGTGAACTGCCTGTTGTCGGTTGCCGACCACTGCCTGCGCAGCCAGAACTATGTGAATGTGATCGTCTGCGACAAGCAGAAGCACCTGCAATATCTCGACATGAACGCGGCAATTACCCACTGCACGAAAGGCATCGGCATGTGGGACTGGGCCAGCACGGATCAGGCCGGCGAACCCGACCTAGTAATGGCTTCCGCGGGAGATATACCCACCCAGGAAGCCCTCGCCGCCACGGTGCTGCTGCGAAAGGAATTTCCTGATATCAAGATCCGTTTCATTAACGTGGTCGACTTGTTCAAGCTCCAACCGAGCACTGAGCATCCGCACGGACTCTCGGATTGGGATTTCGATTCGCTGTTCACCGTCGACAAGCCGGTCATCTTTAATTTCCACGGATACCCCCAGCTCATCCATCGTTTGGCCTACCGCCGCACCAATCACCACAACATTCACGTGCGCGGCTACAAAGAGAAGGGCAGCATCAACACGCCGCTCGAATTGGCCATCGAAAACAACATCGACCGCTTCAGCCTGGCCATGGACGCGGTAAACCGCGTGCCGAAACTGCAGAAGATCGGAGCGCACGCAAAAGAAAAATTCCTGAATCAGCAGATCGAATGCCGGAACTACGCGCACCAGTTCGGCATTGATAAGCCTGAAGTGGCCGATTGGACTTGGCCGTATTTGAACCCGCACTAGGAGGGATGGGGTTCGCCCAGGATTACTCGCACGGTATCGCGTGCGATCAACAGTTCTTCATCCGTGGGAATGGCATAGGCGAGCAGCCTGGAATCTGCCGCGCTGATCTCGCCTTCCCGGCCCACGGTTTCCTGATTTCTTTTCTGATCCATCCGCAGCCCGGCCCACTCCATGTCTGCGCAAATGCGCGCGCGCACGTCAGGCGAATTTTCTCCAATGCCGCCGGTAAAAACGATGGCGTCAGCTCCGCCCATAGCGGCCAGGTAAGCGCCAATGTATTTTCGCGCCCGGTAGCAGAACACTTCGATCGCCAGCCGCACGCGGCGATCGTCGTGCTCCTTCAGTTCCTCCTGCAGTTCGCGCATATCATTGGTGAGTCCGGAAATCCCCAGCAATCCGGATTGCGTATTGAGCAAGGTATCAACTTCTGAGGGCGACAATCCTTCCTTGCGCGCAATCACGTTGACGATCGCAGGATCGAGGTCGCCGGATCTCGTCCCCATGACCAGGCCTTCGAGCGGCGTCATGCCCATAGAAGTATCGACCGGGTTTCCACCCTTAATGGCTGCCGCCGAACAGCCATTTCCCAGATGCAAAGAAATGATGTTGGTCTGCTCGCGCGTCAGGCCGCGCAGGGCACGATAGCGAAACGCAACATAGCGGTGCGAGGTCCCGTGAAATCCATAACGGCGCACGCGATGCCGACGATACAGATGATAGGGAACGGCGTACAGATAAGCCTGCTCAGGGATGGAATGATGGAATGCAGTATCGAAAACCGCTACCTGAGGTACATCTTTGCCAAATAGTTCACGCGCCGCCTGAATCCCTTTGATGTTATTCGGATTGTGCAGCGGAGCCAGATCGATGCAATCTTCGATCCCTCGCAACACCTTATCGTCGATGCGCGCTGACTCAGTAAAAAGCTCTCCGCCATGCACCACGCGGTGTCCAACCGCATGCACATCAGCTGTGCTCTTGATTTCCTCGACGCCCGACTTCTCGGAAACGATGAAACGGACAAGATAATCCAGCGCTGCGGAGATATCACGGAGGGGAGCGGTAAACGTCTGTGCGGATCCGGCGCGGCTGCTGAAATGTAGGATTGCCTCGCCACCAATGCCCTCGATCTCGCCACGGCAGATACGGTCATCTTTATGCTCATTGATTCGCTTAAGGTCGGTAGCAATGATCTGAAACTTCAGACTCGAGCTTCCCGAATTCACCACAAGGACGTTCATAGAAATTCAACCGGCGGCTGTGATGCTCGCCGTGACGTTCAAAGATAAACTCTGTGATGATTAGTAGCAAAGTCAGGCTGCAACGATATTCGATTCACGCACGGGCAACCTCTTCGCCTGTGCTCGCACCAATCTAGCTAACGCTTCCAGCGCACCAATCCGCCTGTGGGCCCCGGAACGTACAGAGATAGCAGTACGAATCTGGCCGATTTTCAGAACTCACGACAAAAAGGAGATTGACGATGAAAAAATGGATGATCTTTCTGCTGGCTGTTGCTTTTACCACCGGTCTGAGCGCCTTTGCTCAACAAAAGAGCAACATGGCGCAAACCCAGGCCGACCAGAGCGCAGCCCAAGCTCCGCTGATGACCCTGAAAGGCACCGTAAAGATGGAAGGCGACAAAACTGTTTTCGTCAACGACAAAGACGGCAAAACCTGGGACATTATGAATCCCGAGGAAGTAAAGGGACACGAGGGCCATCACGTGCAACTGAACGCCCATGTGTATGCCGACAAGGATTCGATCCACATCATGAGCGTGAAAATGTTGAAGGGCGGATCGATGAGCAACGACACCATGAACAAGTAGACGTTTTAAGAGCCTTGGCGGAGCGGCCAGGCCGCTCCGCTCTTTCCACACTCTTGCCTGCCTATAAAAATGCTCGCCGAACAGCAACGGCAACGGCCCTCCCTCGCCTCACGCAGACCTGTGACAAGCCCCACAGACTTTTTTCTCTGTCCGGCACATAATGCCAGCAGTTGGCGGGTGCGTCCGCCAAACGCGGAAAGGCTAACGAGACGCATTAGGCATGCGTGGTGGATCGCAAAAAACGTAATCCACAAACTCTCCCCGGCACTTGCGAAAGGAAAGTCGCCGAGGTACCGGTTCCGCTGCAGACATACTGCCAACGAATGGCGGCGGCTTCAGTCGAAGCTTTACGAAAAGGCGCCTTATTTACGACGCGCCGACCCGAAAAGGGCCGAGAGTCTCCGAGTGAGGGCCGCCGCCAGTACTCACCCTGCGCGGGAAGTCCTCCTGAAATGGCGCTCCCGTACGGAGCCGGATGTTGTCTCTCAGACAATCATCCGGCTTTGTATATACTGAACCCTTTCCGGTTGTAGCCTATCCAATCCCTACTTATGGATCTGGTTTCGCTATTGGCGCGCCATGGGTATGCCCTGATTTTCGGCCTGTTGCTGGCCGAATCCCTCGGGCTTCCCTTCCCCGCCGCCATCGCTCTCGTGGCAGCTGGCGCTACGGTCGCAGCCCATGCACTCTGGGGTCCGTACGTTCTCGTCGCCGCAGTTACCGCATTAATGCTTGGCGATGCCATTCAGTTCTGGCTTGGCCGCCACATGGGCTGGGCGCTGCTCGGCTTCCTGTGCCGGGTTTCGATCAACCCGGAAACCTGCATTCTGCGCTCGGCGGAGTCGTTCTACAAACGCGGCAAGATCACGCTGGTGATCGCCAAGTTCATTCCCGGCGTCAACACCATGGCCGCCCCTCTGGCAGGCAGCATGAAGATGCGTTTCTGGCAATTCCTGCGTCTGGAGGCTTCAGGTGCTTTGCTCTATGCACTGACCTATCTGCTGGTCGGATATCTCTCCCGCGATTTTCTGGCGGCTGTTCTGCGCGGCTTCCACGCCGCCAGCGAGGCGATGGAGGTGGTGGTCATTGCCACTCTCGTCGCCTATGCCGTGTACCGCATTGTGCAATACGAGAAAAATAAGCCGTATCAAATCGTGCCGCGGGTGCAGGTGGAGGAACTGGCGCGCCGGCTGGCCTCAACGGATGCGAACCACGTGTTGATCGTCGACGTCCGCAGCCACGGCTATTATGATTCCGGCGCCGCCCGCATTAAGAATTCGATTCGCATCGAGCCCAACAACCTTGAGGAGGAAATCAAGACCCTCCCCAAAGATAAAGATATTTACCTCTACTGCACTTGAGCGCGCGAAGCGACCAGCGCCCGGGTGGCGCACATATTGCGCGAAAAAGGTTTCAACACGTTCGTGATCGTCGGCGGACTGACTGCCTGGCGCAAGGCCGGAGAACCGGTGGAATCGGTCCCCCAGGATGACCTCGTGAAGCTGCCAACGTTCAGCTAGACACACGTCAGCACGGCGCTGCGAACCCACTTCTCCCGCCAGGATCGAAATTTCCGTCTTGTTACTTAGCCGCAGTCACAGTCTTGACGGCGATCGTATCTCCGTTGGCCGAACCCGTTACCTTCGCCTGCTGCCAAGCCAGGTCGTTCAGCTTCGCCAGTGTCGCTTGGTCCGAAGTGTCCAGCGTGTATACCTTGTCTCCCACAACCAAAGCGTACTTCGCCCCTTTTTTCACACAGGCCCGTGTACAGGTTGCCGGGTCAACGCCCTCGCTGTGCTTGGCGCCGCACATGGCATCGCTCACTTTTCCGGTAAAAGTCTGCGTGGCCGCCCAGGACACAGCGGAAACCAACGTCAATGCGGAAGCCAGTGTTAGTGTTGTCACGAACGTACGAAATCCGGACATAACCCCTCCTCTTGCCAGTTTTAACTGTCGCTAGTTTGGATGCATTTGAGTGGCAAATCTATACTCCTTTTTATGGCCATGAACAGGGAAGTCGAGATCAAATTTCAAGTCGAGGATATGAAGGCGCTCGCTCGAAAACTGCACCAGGCAGGCTTTCACATCGAAACCCGCCGCACTCACGAGATGAACACTCTGTACGACCTTCCCGGCCAGGTGCTGCGGAAACGAAAACAGCTACTACGCCTGCGCCAATACGGGACGAAATGGACCCTGACGCATAAGTCCGGCAAGAAGACTAGCCGCCACAGTAGCCGCGACGAAATCGAGACCGTGGTCGAGGACGGCGAGCATATGGAGTTGATTCTCCGCGCACTGCGATATGCGCCATCGTTTCGCTACGAAAAATTTCGCGCCGAGTGGACCGACGGCAAAGGGCAAGTGGTGCTCGACGAGACGCCAATTGGAAATTTCTGCGAGATCGAAGGTACGCCACGCTGGATTGACGCCACCGCGAAAAAGCTAGGCGTGAGCCAGAGCGAGTACATCATGAAGAACTACGCGACGCTGTTTGCGGATTGGAAGAGGGAGACGGGGAAGGGGGCGGAGGAGATGACGTTTAAGGGCGTTGTCGGTCGGTAATTCTGTTTTCCTCAGCGCGATATGTGGTAACCCCAGCAGACGGAAGACAAAGGGCCGTGGTGGAAGTTCTGGGGAAGGTAGGTTGAGAGTCCGGCGCTACGCACCGTGACACTTCTTAAACTTCTTCCCCGACCCGCAAGGGCAAGGATCGTTTCTGCCAACTTTTTCCTGCGCCCGCACCACCTGCTGCACCGGCTGCACGTCGCCGCCGCCGGCCATGCGCGCCTGCTCGAGCTCTCGCCGCTTCCGGCGCAGGAAAGCTTCTTCCAACTCGTCGGCCGATGTGGAAACCAGCCGCGGAGGCCGATGTCCATTTCCTCCGCTTCCCGGCTCCGGCTGAATCCCAGCAGGCTCGCCCGCTAGCGGCGCAGCTTCCACAGGACGCTCAAGAATCTGCATCAGGTACAAATACCGGACCGTGTCTTCCTGAAAGCGCTGCAGCATGGCCTCGAACATGTCGAACGATTCTTTTTTGTACTCGACCAGAGGATCGTGCTGCCCATAGCCGCGCAGGCCGATGCCCTCTTTCAGGTGGTCCATGCCAAGCAGGTGATCTTTCCACTGCGAATCCAGCACGCTGAGCATGATCATGCGTTCGTGATGGCGCATGGCCTCGGGCCCAATTAATTTTTCTTTCGCCTCGTACCGTTCTTTAAGCTTCTCGAAAATCGCATCGCCCAGCTCCTGCCGATTGAGCATCTCCGGCTTCACGCCTTCCTGCAGGAAATCCACTCCGAAGCGCGTAAAGACGGCGTCTTTCAGGCCCTTGATGTTCCAGTCGTCAACGTGGCCTTTTGCCGGGCAATATTCGTCCATCACATCGCCAAGAGTAGCGGAGACGTAATCTTCAAGAATCAGATCCTTCTGATCGACTCCTTCGAGCAGGCGGCGGCGCAAGCCATACACAGCCTCGCGCTGCTTGTTCATCACGTCGTCATATTCGAGTAGATGTTTGCGCGACTCAAAGTGCTGGCCTTCGACCGCCTTCTGCGCCGTCTCGATGCGGCGGCTGATCATCTTCGACTCGATCGGAACACCCTCTTCCATGCCCAGCTTTTGCAGCAACGTGGAAACCCATTCCTTGGCGAAGATGCGCATCAGGTCATCTTCGAGCGCCAGATAAAAGCGCGAAGAGCCGGGATCGCCCTGGCGGCCGGCGCGTCCGCGAAGCTGATTGTCGATGCGCCGCGACTCGTGGCGCTCGGTGCCGAGAATGTGCAAGCCGCCGACGGCGGTGACTTCGTCGTGCTCCTTGTCGGTGTGCGCTTTGTAGCGGTTGAAGGCTTCGGTCCATTTGTCGGTGGGGACGAGGTATTCGTTGCCGTTGTAGTAAAAAACGGAAATCGAGCCGTCTTCCTGCGGGCCCTCGATCTTGCCTTGCGCCACGCGCAATTGTTGCGCGATTCCCTTCTTCACCATTTCCTGCTTGGCCAGGAATTCAGGATTACCGCCGAGCAGAATGTCGGTACCGCGGCCGGCCATGTTGGTGGCGATAGTGATTGCGCCCTTGCGTCCCGCCTGGGCCACGATCTCAGCCTCGCGCTCGTGGAATTTGGCGTTTAACACCACGTGGTTCTTGAGGCCCTTCTTCTTCAGAAGCTGATCAAGCCGCTCCGATTTTTCGACCGATGTCGTGCCCACCAGCACCGGCTGGCCTTTTTCGGCGAGCTTTTCAATCTCATCCGCGACTGCAAAATATTTTTCCTTCTCCGTGCGATAAACAACGTCCGGATTTTCCAGCCGCAACATCGGCTTATTGGTCGGAATCACAATCACGTCGAGCTTATAGATATTGTCGAATTCGGCGGCTTCCGTCTCTGCCGTTCCGGTCATGCCCGCAAGTTTCTTGAACATGCGGAAATAATTCTGGAAGGTGATGGTGGCCAGCGTCTGATTCTCGCGCTCGATCTTGACGTTTTCCTTCGCCTCTATCGCCTGATGCAAGCCGTCCGACCAGCGGCGCCCTGGCATCATGCGGCCGGTAAATTCGTCGACAATGATGACCTCGCCGTCCTTGATCACGTATTCCACATCTTTACGATAGAGCGCGTGCGCCTTGACGGCAGTCTCAACGTGATGCTTCAGCGGCCAGTTCTCGGGATCGGCAATGTTGCCGATGCCGAGCAGCTTTTCGACCTTTTCCCAGCCTTCATCGGTAACAGTGATGTTGCGGTGCTTTTCATCAACCACGAAATCGCCGGTAAGCTGCGCCGGTTCGCCGGGAGGGCCTTCGATCTCTTCGCCCTTTTCGAGCTTCGGAATGATGCGGTTGACGCGGTAATACTTGTCGGTCGACTCTTCGCTGGCGCCGGAAATGATGAGCGGCGTGCGCGCCTCGTCGATCAAAATCGAATCTACTTCGTCGACGATGGCAAAATTGTGCCCGCGCTGCACACAATCTTTCAAATCGAACTTCATGTTGTCGCGCAGGTAGTCGAAGCCGAATTCGTTGTTCGTGCCATAGGTCACATCGGCGGCATAGGCCGCGCGCCGCTGGTCGTCATCGAGATCGTGGACGATCACGCCGACCGTCAAACCCAGAAAACGATACAGCTTCCCCATCCACTCGGAGTCGCGCTTGGCGAGATAATCGTTCACCGTGACCACATGCACGCCGCGGCCACTGAGGGCATTGAGATAAACCGGCAGCGTTGCAACCAGCGTCTTGCCTTCGCCCGTCTTCATTTCGGCAATCTTGCCGCGATGCAGCACCACGCCGCCGATCAACTGCACGTCGAAATGGCGCATGTTCAAAACCCGCCGTCCGGCCTCGCGCACCACGGCAAACGCCTCGATCAGAATCTCATCCAGCGCTTCCTCAAGAGCGTCATGCTGCTCTTTTTCGATCTGCTTCAGGCGATCGGGATCGTCCTCCGCTTCGGAGACCTCGGCCTCTGGAGCAGGCGATGGCGCGCCGTTCACGCGGCTCATATGCTCCTGAATCCGCTGCCGGAACGCATCCGTTTTAGCCCGCAACTCGGCGTCCGTGAGCTTCTCCATCTCCGGCTCAAGCGCGCTAATAGCCGCAACCTTGGGCATCAGGGACTTCACGAAGCGCTCGTTCTTCGTCCCAAAAACCTTACCAATCAGTTTGTTGATCAAACGCTGAAATCCTTCACAGGGCGGGAACTGCCCTAGATTATCTCTTTTAGCCTAGCATAATTGGATGCAAGTAAAGACGGCAGGCATCGCGAGTTTCCGGATGGTACAATGGCCTTAAGTTAAGAGCGACAACAATGCCACAAGCAAGGCACAAGACTAACCAAACGCCAGTCAAGCGATCTTCGCTGGCCCGGACTAACCAATCCTCCAGGAAAAATGCCGTCGAAAAGTTAGCCTCGATGATCGAGGCGCACATGACTGATCTTCATCTCCCGGAAACGGAGAAGGACGCTCGCGTGGCGAGATTCAGCGAACGGGTCGACCGCGTTATCGCGAACCGCGCCAAATCCTGATCATCTCGCCGTACTTCGGGTGATCGGGTTTGATCCCAAAATCTTCTTCAAGCCCAGCCTTAAAGGTTTCCTCATCGTCAACTTGCAGCAATTTTTCCAGCTTTTGTTTAAGCTGGCGTTCTCGGAGGCGGGCTTGCGCACGGGCGCTCCTCGGACGAAGAAAATCGTACGTTGGCATAGGGGCTCCGTAATACTAGGACAAAATTCGGAGTAGAAATAGGTTTTCGTGTATATTCCCCTCGACCCATGCCCACTTTCTATGACCGTTTTGTAGAATGCGCGCAACGCTGGCCGAACAACCCCGCTGTCGAACTGCAACGCCAACATCAGCTTGAGAGCTACACCTATGCCGAACTCCGCCGCATGGCCGAATCCGTCGGACGCTGGGCAACCGAGAAACAATTCCCACGCGGCACGCGCCTCGCCCTCCTCGCCGATAACCATCCTCGCTGGGTGGCCGTGTATCTGGGAACCGTTGCGGCAGGTTGCACCATCGTCCCGCTCGATACCGCACTGCACGCCGATCAACTCGCCAAACTGTTAAAGGACAGCGGCAGCGCTGTCCTTTTCTGTGATTCAAAGCATGCGAAAGTCGCCCGCCAGGCAGTCGCAGAAATGAACGTGAGCCTCGTGCTCACGGATCCTGAACAGATGGCCAACCAGACAGGCAGCGAATCCTGGCTGGCAGGCCTGCCAGCGATCTTCGAGGCTGGGCCGGGAGATTTTCAGCCCGCACCGTCCGCGCCGGATGACATCGCCTCCCTTCTCTACACCTCCGGAACCACGGCCGACCCGAAAGGCGTGATGCTCACGCACGCCAACTTTCTGGGCGAGGTCGAAGCCGTATTCAACTGGGTTGAAATCGGCCCGGAAGACGCTCTACTCGGCGTTCTTCCCATGTTCCACGTTCTGGCGCAGATGGCCAATCTTCTTCTGCCTCTGGTAAAAGGCTCGCGCGTGGTTTATCTCGAAACTCTGAACACGACCGAGCTGCTGCGCGCCCTGCGCGAGCGCAATATCACTGCATTCGCCGTAGTACCGCAGTTTTTCTATCTGATTCACGCGCGCATTTTTGAAGAGGTCAAGAAGCGGGGAGCACTAACACAAAAGATTTTTCACGCACTTCTGGCGCTCAATCGAGCGGCAAGAAAAATCGGAATGAACCTCGGACCGGCTCTCTTCAAGAAAGTGCATGAAACCCTGGGCGCGAAGATGCGCTACCTTGTAACCGGCGGATCGCGTTTCGACCCCGATATCGCGGAAGATTTCTACAATCTCGGCATCGACGTATTGCAGGCGTATGGGCTGACAGAAACCACTGCGGCAGTCTTCGCGAATCCTCCCGATAACAACGTGATCGGCTCCGTCGGCAAGGCGCTCAAAGGTGTCGAAGCAAAAATCATTGATCCCCAGCCCTCGGAGGATGGCGGTCCAGCCTCCGGCGAAGTCGTACTACGCGGCGCGGTCGTTATGAAAGGTTACTGGAACCGCCCCGAGGCGACTGCAGCCGTCCTGCGCGAGGGATGGTTCTACACCGGCGACCTCGGCTACTTCGATGCGCACGACAATTTATTTCTGACCGGCCGCAAGAAAGAAGTCATCGTCCTCAGCAACGGCAAGAACGTTTATCCCGAGGAGATCGAAGCCCACTACCTGAAATCGCCATTCATCAAGGAACTCGCGGTCATCGGCCTGGAAGGAAAGGCGGGAGAAGATCGATTGCACGCCGTGATCGTCCCAAACTTCGATGTCCTGCGGCAGAGAAAAATCGTCAACGCTAAGGAGGTCATTCGGTTCGATATCGAAAACCTTTCGCAGCAAATCGCTTCGACCAAGCGCATTGGCAGCTACGAAATCTGGCAGGAAGATTTGCCGCGCACCACCACGCGTAAAATCAAGCGCTTCGAGGTCGAGAAGCGGGTAAAGGCGAATCAATCGAACAAAGTTGCGGACAATTCCGAAATCCCCGCCGAGCAGCCGCTCACCGTTGAAGAAAAGGAATGGCTCGATCAGCTTGATGTGCAGCGTGCGCTCGCAATCGTGCGCGAGTCGGCGCGCACCGCCCCTTCCGCTCTACGGCCAAATCACAGCCTGGAACTCGATCTCGGCCTCGACTCCATGCAGCGCGTCGAGTTGCTCAGCCGAATTGAACAAGAACTGGGGGGGAACGTAGAGGAATCGCAACTGGCAAACGTCTACTCTGTGCGCGATCTCGTGGATTCGGTCCTGCAAAGCGCAAAAACAAAGACTGGCGCCGCTCGCCCGGCTTTTGCCGGGTGGAAAGCAATTCTCTCCGAACAACCGGCTCCCGAGGAGATTAGCTCTCTCGTTCATCCGCAACGCGTGAGTGCGGCTTTCTGGTATCTGGTTTCGCGCATTCTGCAGATAATCGCCTTCGATCGCTTTCACCTGCGAGTACACGGACTCGAGAAGCTGCCAAAAAGCGGCGCATTTCTCATTTGTTCCAATCACCAGAGCTACCTCGATCCACCGATTCTATCAAGCGTTCTCCCCCCTGAGGTTTTCGCGAAGGTATTCGCTGTGGGAACCAGCGAAATCTTCGGCGAAGGCTTGATGCGCCGCCTGGCGCGATCGTTGCGCGTAGTCGTAGTCGATCCGGATGCGAACCTCGTTCCCGCAATGCGCGCCGGCGCATTCGGCCTGCGGCAGGGTCGTGCGCTCATTCTCTATCCCGAGGGCGAGCGCTCGATTGACGGTACGCCCAAAATCTTCAAGAAAGGCGCAGCCATCTTATCCATTCACATGCAGGTTCCAATTGTTCCAGTCGCGATTGATGGATTTCACGACGCATGGCCGAGGAACAAACCATTTCAGGGATTTGCGCCCGTGCGTATCGAACTCGGCGATCCCATCATCCCGCCGCCCGAGAGCGAGGCATCGGAAGAAGCCTATGCGAAACTGACCGAAGAATTGAAATACCGCATTGTCGAAATGTGGGAAGAAATACGCAAGTAGCGCCAGCGTCCCGCTGGCAAGCCGCGCTACTTCGCCCGAGGATGAGTTTCATCGTAAACCTGCAACACATGCTTCATCGAGAGCTGCGTGTACCGCTGCGTAGTCGCCAGCCGTTCGTGCCCGAGCAACTCCTGAATCGCACGTAAGTCCGCCCCCTCCTCCAGCAGGTGCGTGCCGAAAGCGTGGCGCAGCGTGTGCGGATGCACATCCGGAGAAAGTCCTTTCGCAACCGCGATCTTCTTTATAATGCGCCCCACGCTCCGCGTCGTAAGCCGCCCTCCGCGGCGGTTGATAAGCAGCACGGTTGAGCGTCCTCGCCTTTCCTGCAAAAGCTCCGCGCGCCTGGGTAGATATTTCGCCAGCGCCTCCTTCGCTGAATCGCCAAAGGGAACGTAGCGTTCTTTTTTTCCCTTGCCGCGAATCAGAATTGCCTCTGCGCTCAGTCGAATGTCGTCAAGATCGATTCCGGTGAGTTCCGAGTTGCGAATGCCGCATCCATAGAGCAATTCAAACATCAACCGGTCGCGCTCCGGAAAGGCCGCCACCTCCGGCATCTCGCCGTCGATCACAGAATTCATCTCTTCAATCGTCGGTACACGCGGAAGTTTCTTCGGGAGCTTCGGGGTCGCTACCAGCTTGGCCGGATTTTGTTCGACCACGCCTTCGCGTGCCAGCCATCGATAAAAAGATCGAACCGCCGCCAACGACCGCGCGACGGAAGTCTTGCTCAATCCTTTTTCGTAAAGTTGCGCGAGAAATCCGCGCACCGCAATGTGGTCGATCTGTTTCCAATCGCGTCTTCCGGCATAGATCGCAAAGAGATGGAGCTCGCGCTCATACGCCTTAATGGTGTGCGCCGACGCGTTGCGTTCGCGCAGATGACGCATGAAATCCGAAACTGCTCTACCGACGATTGTGTTTGTGTGATCCTTAAATCTCATTTTGCCTTGGCCCGCGGATGATGCTTACGGTACACGCTTCGCAGTCGATCCAGCGCAAGATGGGTATAGATCTGTGTCGTCGAAATATCGGCGTGTCCCAGAATCGTCTGCACTGTTCGTAAATCTGCACCGTTCTCGACCATGTGCGTGGCGCACGAGTGGCGCAGCATGTGCGGCGAGGCCTGCCGCCCAACGGCAATCGATGCCGCGCGCACCATCTGCCAAACGCGCTGCCGCGTGAGCCGGTGTCCCCCGCGCGCGATGAAAAGCAAAGGCGATTTCGAAACGCCGTCATTATCTGAAGTTCGCTTCCCCGCCGCGAGCGCCGGACGCGACTCGGCCAAATATTCCCGCAGCGCATCCTGCGCCGACTTTCCCAAAGGTACTACGCGTTCCTTGTCGCCCTTGCCGCGTATCAGCATGTAGCCCGCATCCAGCTTCACATCTTGCAACTTGGCGTTGATGATCTCCGAAACGCGCAAAGCGCCGGCGTAGAAAACTTCCAGCATGGCATGGTCGCGCCAAGCCAAGGCAGCGGGTCCTTTTGTGCCGCAATCACTGTCCTTTCCTGATGCAACCGGCGCGGCCAAAACCGCTTCCATCTCATCCCTCGCCAGCGCTTTCGGAAGCACCTTCCAGCGCCGTGGTGATTCGATGTCGAGCGTGGGATCATGATCGATTTTCTTATCGAGCAGCAAATAGCGATAAAGATGACGCAGTGCGGACAGTTTTCGTCCTACGCTTCGGCCATCCACCTGATGCGAAAAAAGCTGCTGCAGAAAATCACGGACATCGACGCGGCGAGCCGTAAGCAGGCTCCTCTTTTGCCTTTGCAAGAACTCGGAAAACTGGGAAACGTCAGTCCGGTAGGCCGAGATAGAAAGCGGCGCCAATCCCTTCTCGATTCTCAGGTAATCGAGAAAATCTGAGAGGTCCCGCGAAATGGTTTCGGAAGCCATAGAAATCAGAAGAAGAATGAAGTATGCGCGTTATCGGACACAAGAGGGAGTGATGAAACAGATGCAGCCGGGATCCGTCATGAACTAGTTCGGGCCAGTTCGCGCAAAAGCTCGACTGCGTACAACGCTCCCTCGGGCGTCTCTTCATGCTTGAAATAAGCAAACACGTCGCGGCCATCGGCAAGGTGCTCGTTCGCCCGTGCAACCATCGCGCGCCGCTCGTCGCCGGTGTAAGTTGGCTTGCGAAAGCGGTAGTAAGCAAACGATCCCGTCACGACGTCCGGCGTCGTTCGCTCTTCGGTCTCCGCAACGCATAGCGCAACGCCGCGCGACCGCAGCTGCTCCCACGTGGAATCGGAAAACCACGACTCGTGACGAAACTCAAACGCAGCCGGCAACGTGCGCGGCAAGAGAGCCATAAAATCCTTGAGCAGCGCGGCGTCTGCCTTCAGATTCGGAGGCAATTGAAACAACACCGGTCCCAACTTGCCTGCGGCCGCCAAAGGTTCGATCGTCGCCAGAAACCGCGGGACAAAATCTTCCGTTCCCTTCAACCGCTTGATGTGCGTAATAACCTGATGCGCTTTGATGCCGAAGCGAAAATGCGCGGGGGTTTCCTGAAGCCAGTTCTGAATCGTGCTTTCTTTCACCAATTGGCGGAACGTGAAGTTCACCTCGACCGTATTGAGCTGCGTCGCGTAGTGGCTAAGAAATTTCTTCTGCGCGAGCTTTTCCGGATAAAACTCCGGCTTCCAGCTCGGATAGGCCCATCCCGAAGTTCCGACGAACAGTTGCGCCATGACGAAATTAATGAGAGCGAACGGGATTATACCCTGCGGCGCGCTTTGCGTGCGCGAGGCGCGGAGTGGGTTTTTCCTACGGGACGGCGATGCCTGCGCACGGGCTTCTCCTCGTCCGCTTGCGCTGTAATGGAAATCGGCTCCTCGATCTCTTCTGCCGCGGACGCTGCCATTCCCTTAAGGTCCGGCAAGCGCTGTTTCAACTCCAACACGGGAGCGAACAGATCGCCCATCTTCTCCATTCGCGCGACGGTCTGCTTCCCTTCGAACACGAGGAGGTTCGCATCTTTTTTCTTGAGAGTCTTCTCGACTTCCTCCCACGAAACCGGAGTCGAAACCGTGGGCCGCTCGCGCGCGCGAAGCGAGTAAACAGCAACCGTAGTCTTGTGCTCATCGTTCTGACTCCAGTCGACAAACACTTTGCCGGTGCGCAGATTCTTCTTCATGTCCGAAACAACCATGTCAGGATGCTCGTGCTCCAGAAGTTGTGCCAATGCACGCGCAAAGCTTTTCGTCTCGTCGTAACTGGTCGAAGTGTTCAAGGGCACGTAGACCTGAAGGCCCTTCGATCCCGAAGTTTTCGGAAAACTCTGCAGATCGAAGTGATCAAAAATGTCCCGCAGCCACACACCCACCTGGCAGCATTGCACAATATTCGCGGGTGGCCCAGGATCGAGATCGAAGACCATCATCGTGGGGCAGGTAATATCCTTCGCCAGCGCAAGCGAAGGATGCAACTCAATAGCCGCAAGATTTGCCAGCCACACGAGCGTAGCCAAATCATTGGCCAGAATGTAATGCACAGTGCGATGGTTACCTTCACTCCAAATCGGCGCCGTCTTCACCCAATCGGGACGATGCTGGGGAGCATTCTTCTCGTAGAAAAACTCCTCATCCACCCCGTTGGGATAGCGCTTGCGGGTCAGTGCACGTCCCTCCAGATGCGGCAGCATGGCCGGCGCGATGCGAACGTAATAGTCGATGACCTGCTGCTTGGTAAATCCAGTGGCGGGATAAAGCACTTTTTCCAGATTCGACAGCTTAAGTTGTTTGCCTTGGACTTCGATTGTCGAATCCATGCGTCACGCTCCAGACTGGCATTGTGCCTGAAATCACTCACGGAGGAAAATACAGCGCCCGGGGTAGCGGCTGGTCAAATTAGGTCATTCCGAAAGGCGGCGCACTTCGGCCGCCCCGAGAGCCTGCCCAGAGCAAGCGAAACGCTCCGAAGGGGATCTAGTGCACGATCCGGCCGGCGCGACTGGAAAGCTCTCGCCGCTTAGGGACCTCCGTTTGACAATCTCCCTGCCCGCAACGTAATTTCAAACTTCCGCCCTGCACGTTCGTCTAATCATGTTCATTCAAGCATTCCCGGCTCAATCTCTTGGAGGTCCGATGAAACGCCGCTTATTCCGGCCCGTCGCTCTCATTCTTATTCTGGCCGCCGTCGCCGCAGCCCAGGACGTCGCTTCGTTCGGGAAGCGAATCACCGTCAAGAAACTGCCAAACGGTCTGACGCTGCTCATCTGCGAGCGGCCCGAGGCTCCGGTGTTTTCCTTTTTCACCCTTGTCGATGCTGGGTCCGCGCAAGATCCCATGGGTAAAACCGGCCTCGCGCACATGTTTGAGCACATGGCATTCAAGGGCACGGATAAGATCGGCACGACAAACTATCCCGCAGAGAAAGTGGCCTTGGCTAAGGTGGAAACTGCGTATGCCGCCTATATCGCCGAAAGGGATAAAGAAGTCGGACGCGATCCGGCCAAACTCAAGGAACTGGAAAAAGCATGGCAGGATGCCACTGCTGCGGCAAACAAATACGTCATCCCCAACCAATTCGGCAAGATCGTCGAGCAAAGCGGCGGCCAGGACCTCAACGCTTTCACCGATTACGACGAAACCGGCTACCACTACTCGCTGCCCACAAACCGGCTGGAACTCTGGGCCTATCTCGAGTCCGAGCGCTTTCTGCATCCCGTGATGCGCGAGTTCTACAAAGAGCGCAACGTGGTCATCGAAGAGCGCCGCCTGCGCACCGACAGCAACCCGATCGGCCGCCTGCTCGAACAGTTCAACGCTGAAGCGTTCGAGGCTCATCCTTATCATCGTCCCACCGTAGGTTGGATGTCCGATCTGAACTCATTTTCCGCCACCGATGCCAAAAAATTTTTCGATCACTACTACGTGCCCGCCAACATGGTGGTCGCGGTTGCCGGGGACATCAAAGTCTCCGAGGCTATGCCCATTCTCGAAAAATATTTCGGACGCCTGCCCGCCTCTCACAAGCCGGATGAAACTACAACGGTCGAGCCGCCGCAGAATTCCGAGCGCAGAGTGGAACTGCTCGAAAAGACGCAGCCTTTATATCTCGAGGGCTATCACCGCCCGTATTACAGAACGAAAGACGACGCCGTGTACGACGCCATCACCGACCTGATGTCGGAAGGCCGCACCTCGCGCCTATACCGCTCGTTGGTGCGCGATAAGAAAATCGCATCGTTCTCCGCCGGATTCAGCGGCCTGCCCGGCACCAAATATCCGCACCTGTTCGCCTTCTACGCCTTCCCGCTTCCCGGCCACTCCACAAAAGAAGTAGCTGATGCCATCCATGCCGAGATCGACCGCCTGAAAAAAGAAGACATCAGCGACGACGAATTGAAGATGATCAAAACCCGCGCCAAGGCCAACCTGATTCGCAGCCTCGGAGACAACGAAGGTCTCGCCAACCAACTGGCTATTTATGAGACCCGCTACGGTGACTGGCGCGAGCTTTTTCGCTCCGTCGACCGCATCGACAAAGTCACCAAGGCGGATATCCGGCGCGTGGCGAACGAGACCTTCAACGAAACCAACCGTACCGTTGGCGTAATCGAAACCGTGGGCGGCGCGCCACCCGGCGACCAGGGAGGCCAGGATCAAAACAACGATCAAAGCTCGAATCAAGATTCGCCCACTCAAGACGCTTCCGGCGGAGGAGGTGCGCGATGAAAACTCCCCGTAATCTTCTTTCTTTGATCTTCGCCGCAACCGTGCTGCTCGCAGCGATCCCCAACGCCGCGGCGCAGGCGACAAACTGGAAACAGATTCCCATTCCGCCGCTTCCCGCCTTTCACCCTCCGCAACCCAAGCGCCTTCAACTTGAAAACGGCATGGTGATTTTTCTGCAAGAAGATCATGAACTGCCGCTGATCAACGGCACTGCCCGCATTCGCGGTGGATCGAGCGATGAACCCGCCGCCAAGGCCGGATTAGTCGATCTCTTCGGCGATGTCTGGCGCACCGGGGGAACGAAAACAGAAACCGGCGACCAACTCGATGATTATCTAGAAATCCGTGCCGCAAAAGTCGAGACCGGCGGCGGCCCTGATTCCACCAACATCAGCCTCTCCTGCCTGAAAGGCGACTTCGATGACGTCTTCAAAGTCTTCGTCGATCTCCTCGAGAATCCCGAGTTCCGCGCCGACAAGCTCGATATCGCACAGAAACAAGCCGACGACTCCATCTCCCGCCGCAACGACGAAATTGGCGAAATCGCTGCCCGCGAAGCCGCCAAGCTCGCCTACGGACCGGACAACCCGTACGTCCGCCAGGACGAGTACGCGACCATCGCAGCCATCACGCGCCAGGATTTAATCGATTGGCACAAAAACAATGTTTCTCCCAACCGCATCATCCTCGGCATCAGCGGCGACTTCGACTCCGCCGCGATGGAGAGCAAGCTGCGCGCCGCGTTCGAATCCTGGCCAAAGGGGCCAGATGTTCCGAAGCCTGAGATCACGTTTCAGTCCGCCAAGCCCGGCTACTATCTCATCCCGAAAGATGACGTCAATCAAAGCAGCATTCACATGGTGTCGCTCGGCACCACGCGCAACAATCCCGACTATTATGCGATTGCGGTCTTCAACGAAGCTTTCGGCGGCGGATTCTCCTCGCGCCTGTTCAATGACATTCGCACCAAGCGCGGCCTGGCCTACAACATAGGCGGCGGCATCGGCACAAACTTCGGCCATCCCGGCGTTCTGCAATTCATCATGGGCACAAAAAGTCAGAGCACGATCGAATCCGTGCAGGCCCTCGATGAAGATATCGACAATCTCTCCAAGCAGCCTATTTCCGAAGAAGAAATCAAGCACGCCAAAGACGCCATCCTAAACGCCTTCATCTTCCGCCTCGATTCGCCCGACAAAGTGCTGGCCGAGCGCATGACCTACGAGTTCTACGGCTATCCCGCCGACTGGCTGGATAAGTTCCCCGGAGAAATCCAGAAGGTGACAGCCGCCGATGTGAATCGCGTGGCCGCGAAATACGTGCATCGCGATCAGTTGGCGGTTCTGGTCGTAGGCAATACAAAAGAGTTCGACAAGCCACTCTCCTCGCTCGGTCCGGTCAAGGAAATCGACATCACGATTCCACCTCCGCCCGGCGCGAAGGAAGCCGAGAACGCCAAGCCCACCGCCTCGAACGAGGAAGGCAAAGCTCTGGCGGAAAAAGTTGTAGCCGCGATGGGAGGTGAGGCGAAGCTCGCGGGCATTAAGTCGGTAAAGGTGAAAGTCAATCTCCTGCAAAAAACGCCGCAAGGCGAATTCACCATTCCCATGGAGACTGTGATCGTCTATCCCGATCACCTGCACGCCGAGATGCAAACTCCCGGCGGAACCATGGATATTGTGGTAACTCCCGAAACCGCATTCATGGCCTTCGTAGGCCAGGGGATGCGTGACCTTCCCGCCTCGCAGAAAGCCGAATCGCTAGAGCAGATCAAGCGCGATCCCATCTTCATCGCCTCGCACGCGACAAATACAAATAAAGACGCAAACATTTTCTTCCACGCTGGCGGCACAGAAAAAGTAGGCGACGTCGAAGCCCGCATCGTCGACGTCAACTCCGACGGCGCCTACATCCGCTGGTTCGTCGACCCGCAAACCGGCCACATTCTGAAGGAGACTTATCCCACGCTAAGCCAGTCCGGCCCCGCGCAGGGAGAAACCGACTTCGACGACTGGAAGCCGCTAAGCGGCCTGACGATTCCAACGGTGCGCCACAACAAGCAGAACGGACAGGATTCGAGCACCGCGACGTATACGGCGCTGGAGATTAATCCCGCGGTGGATGCGAAGCTGTTTGAGAAGCCGACGGAGCAACCCTGACTTTGGCATGACAAACAGCAGCAAAAGCACCAAGATTGGAAGCGGGCGAGCGTGGTGGGCTGCCACTTCGCACCTCACTCCATGGTGTAGTCGATCTTGATTCCGCGGCGTGCCATTTCGTCAAGGAACACGTCAGCGGGAATATCACGTTCCTGCAGAACCGCGCCGCGCCCGGGGATCGCTCCCGAAGCCAGCATCTGCACAACAATGGACGCGGGAAACGCTGTGGTGCGCATCATCGCGCTCATGTCGGTTTTCGGGTCGTAATGATCCACCATGGTGAAGCACGCTACGCGTCCCTTTAACTGCGCTCCCAGCAATCCGCGCATTCCCGGCTGATTCACCGACTCGTGCGCTTCGAGGCGCATGATGCAGACGTCTGGACCCTTTGACGCGAACTTGCCTTCGAAAATTTTCGACATCAGTTGCCGCGGCGCAATCTCTGCCGTGCCGACTTTGATCTTCTCGCCCGAGAACAGGCCCAGGGCTTTGAGTTCGCAGAGCAGATCGTAGTGACCGGGATAGCGCAGCGTCTTTTCAAAACACTCGCCGACTCGTCCCTCAAATGTTTCGGGCAAGGTCGAAGTGCCGCCCGAGGTGTGAAAGGCCACCAAAGGCGGGAATCCTGCGATATGAAAGTCTTCCGGCTCGGTGAGAGGATCGAGAGTGCACATTTTCCCCTGGCGCAGAACGCGCGCCGGTTCCACATATTCGTTGATGAGTCCTTCGACAGAAAACACAAGTTGATAGTGAAATGGCGGCGTGGGGCGCTCCGGCAATCCGCCGACGTAAAGGCGCAAGGCATCGGCGCGCCCGCCGAGGCGTCGCACCAGCTCGCCCCCCAAAATGGATGCCATGCCCGGAGAGAGCCCGCAATCCGGGGCCAGCGCCACTCCCCGCTTTTCAGCTTTCTTCGCGAGCGCCAATTCCTGGCGCACCACAGTGTTGTTGCCGCCCAGATCGGCGAAGTGGCAGCGCGCCTCCACCGCCGCGCGCGCCAGTCCCAGATTCAGAAAGTACGGTACAGCAGAAAGTGCCGCATCATGCCCGCGCATCAGCGTTGCCGCAGCTTTCGCGTCGGAGGCGTCGAGCATGACCGCCCGAACCTTCTTCACACCAGCAATGCGATTGACCCGCGCTGCTACCTCGCGCACTCGCTTGGAGTCCTGATCTGCGAGCGTAACCAAATCCACCTGCGGCGTGCGCGCCATGTCGAACGCCGCCGCCGAACCCATCATGCCGGAACCGATGACCAAGAGTTTCATAAGGAATGCACCTTTCCAGATTCTTGATATGTAGGAAAACGAACAATTCTATGCTCTGGTGCCAAATCAACAGCGGTTGGGGTCGGTTGACAACCTCGCGACCGAAGCGTACATTAGGCGAACAAAAAGCGAATCTATGTCACCTACCTCTTTGTTTCCGCTTCCCGAAAGCCCCGCCCTGATCGGCATCGCCAAACTCGCCGCCGAAGGCGAATCCCTGCGCGAAGGCCACAACGTCGAATACTTCACCCTACCCACCCGCTCGCTGCTGAACCGCTGCGTCAGCAATCGAAGGCTGCCCTTCACCTGGACCATCAATCCCTACCGCGGCTGCGAGTTCGCCTGCAAATATTGCTACGCCCGCTACACGCACGAGTTCATGGAAATGCGCGACGGCCTGGAGTTCGAGCAGAAAATCTACGTCAAGCAGCAAGCCGCGGAATTGCTGCGGCACGACCTGCGCAAAGTGAAAAAAGGAGAATCGATCGCCCTCGGCACCGCCACCGATCCCTACCAACCCGCCGAGCGCCGCTACGAAGTCACCCGCGGAATTCTCGAAGAATTCGCCCGCCATCGCGGCTTCGAACTCGGCATCGTGACCAAATCCAACCTCATCGTGCGCGACCTCGATCTGCTGCGCGATGTGGCTCGCAACAACGTCCTATCCATCCACATCACCGTAACAACGCTGAACGTCGATCTGGCAAGAATCCTCGAGCCGCGCGCCCCCCGTCCCGACCTACGCATCGAAGCGGTTCACACCCTGGCCCATGCCGGGTTCGACGTCGGCGTAAGCTGCTGCCCGGTCCTACCCGGCATCACCGACGCCCCCGCCGATCTTGAAACGGTAGTGAAAGCCGCGGCCGAAGCCGGCGCGCGCCACATCTTCGCCAATCCGCTGTTCCTCAAACCGTCCTCCGCGGTGATCTTCCTTCCCTTCCTCGAACAAAACTTCCCGCACTTGGTCGAAAACTACCGCCAGCGTTATCAGGATCGCGCGTTCTTGCCGCCTTCCTACGGCAAGCGCATCTCGCAACTCATGTCACATCTGCGGCAAAAATACGCCATCCACCGCGCCGATCCGCGGGGCACGACACAACTAAATCAGTGGCCCGTACAAATGTTCGACGAACAACTTAAGCTTTTCTGAAAATCCCGCGCTGCCCGCTTCTTCTATAATCACTCTTCTATGGCGACCGCTCCTCCACCGGCGACCACGCAGAACCCTCCCTTCGGCGTGCGCCTGAAACAATTCTGGCGGCGCGTCACTGAGGGTCTGGAGCTTACCCAGCTCTGGTCGCAATTCGAAAACGAAGCCCGCGTCAGCTATCGCCTGTATTCCAGAGATGTCGCCGCCAAAACTCCCGAAGGCCTCACGCGAAAAGGCCGTCACCTGCACGTCGCAAAAGAATTCTTCTGGGCGGTGCTCGAAAAACTTTCGCCCGCGCGTCGCGTGCTTCTGCTCGCCGCGCTGGTCCTACTCATTCTGCCCAGCGGAGGTTTCAGCTATCGCGGCTCCGACCACGATCTGCACGTAATCGAATTCGATTTCCACCTCTGGGGCGCCCTGCTGATGTTTCTCTTGCTCATGCTCGAGATCGCCGACCGCGTGGTTATGAAACGAGACTTGCAGATCGCGCGCGAGATTCAGACCTGGCTTCTGCCCGGCGCCGCGCCGCAGATCCCCGGCATCTCGGTCGCTTACGCCACGCGCCCCGCCAATACCGTTGCCGGAGATTACTACGATGTCTTTCCGCGTCCCGGAAAAACGAATGAAGAAAACCGCGTCGTCTTCGCCGTAGCCGATGTTGCCGGCAAAAGCATTCCCGCGGCTATGCTCATGGCCACGTTTCAGGCCAGCCTCAAGACGCTCTCCACGGCGCAAGTCGCTCTTCCAGAACTTGTCGCGAACATGAATAAATACGCATGTTCGAACAGCCAGGGCGGACTGCGCTTCACCACCGCGTTTCTCGCCGAATACGACACAGCGAACCGCTCTTTCACCTACATCAACGCCGGACACAATAATCCCATCCTGCGCCGCGCCAACGGCTCGATCGAACGCCTCGATGTCGGCGGTTTGCCGCTCGGAATTCTGGCGGAAAGTACATATCAGTCGGCCTGCGTTACGCTCGCTCCCGGCGACTGGCTGGTGATTTTCACGGATGGCTTAGTAGAAGCGGAGAACGCGCGTCAGGAAGAGTACGGGGAGTATCGCCTGCTGAATGCGATCGCGGCTGGCGCGGCCACCGCGCCGGCTGAAATGCTCAATCGTCTCATGGCCGAGCTCGACCTGTTCGTTGGTTCGACCCCGCAGCACGATGACGTAACGTGCTTGTTGGTCAAAGCCGAAACTTCCTAGCCGCTTCCCGGCGCACCCTTCTTCATCCACTCTGCATACATGCGATGAAACGCATGCACACCTTTTTCCTGCTTCACGCTGAAGCGTCCCCGCGAGTAGCTGCGCGAATGCAAATTCTTTTGTACTTTCTCACATATCGCGACATCTTCAATCTGAATCTGATCGCTGAATTCAACCGACGCCTTCGCCGCCGCGCTGCCCAACTCGCTCTCCGGCAAATACCACTCGAAAATCGCCAGCGCCCGCTCCGGCGCAACCGGCAGTACGATGTTCAGCGAAATGTTGTCGGGATAACAATTCAGCATCCAATTGGGAAAAATCCAGAAGTAATCCGTCGTCAGATCCTCCCGCGCTTCCGGATAACGGCGCGGCGTCACATCGCCCGGACTGCGCCCCGCGAATCGGGCTGAACTGCCGCACATGGCTTGCGTATGGCTCGACCGCATAGGCGTTATAGTCGAGTTCACGATTTAGCCCCGGATGCACGCTGGGCAAATGGTAGCCTTCAAGATAATTGTCGACGTAGGTCTTCCAGTTACATGCCATGTCATATGTGCGCCGCTCGAATAACTTCGTCCCGGCAAACGGAAACTTCTCGGCTCTGTGCAGGCAACTCGCACAAGCTTTTGCGCAGAGGCTCAGCCGCATCGTCAAGGTTCACGAAAATAAAATTGAACCATTCCTCCACCCGCACGGGAGCCAGAGCAAAATCTTCAGCCCGAAATCCTTCCACACCCTCAATCTCCGTCGCGCTGATCAGCGATCCATTCAAATCGTAAGTCCAGCCGTGATAGCCGCAGCGAAACAGCTTGCGGTTGCCGCAACCTTCCGCCGGCGGACCAGCGCGATGCCGGCAAACGTTATAAAACGCGCGCAGCCTCCCGTCGGCTCCGCGCACAACCAGCAAGGGCTCGCCCGCCAACTCTGTCGTAAAGTAATCGCCTGCGTTCACCGCCTGATCGTGATGTCCCACCACCTGCCAGCTGCGCGCGAAAATTCTTTTCTTCTCCTCCTCGAAAACCGCAGCGTCGGTATATAAGCAAGCAGGCAGCGTCCACGCCCGCGCAATCTCGCGATCGATTTCCAGCGACTCAAGCGAATTATCCATATCGTAAGCATCCGTATTGTAAGCTGGAACTCGCAAATGCATCGTGCCCCAGCCTAACGCACAAGAAACGGGTTTGCCCCGGCGCACCGAATGGCTCGCCCTCGCCGGACTTCTGGCGATTACCACCCTGACCTTCTCTTCAACCTTCAGGTTCGGTTGGGTCTACGACGACCCTCCGCAGATTCCGCAGAATCCCAACCTGCAATGGAACCGCCTCGGCTTTTTATTTACGCATCAACTCTGGGCGGCGACTGGCGTAACCCAAAGCCGCTTCTACCGGCCTCTGCTTTCGCTATGGTTTTTGATCAACAAATCGATCTTCGGTCTCCACCCTCACTGGTTTCATGTGGCGTCAGTCCTGGCGCATCTTGCCGCAACAACGCTGGCGTACTTTATTGCAAAAGATATTTTGAAAAGCCCCGGCGCATCCCTGTGCGCCGCAGCTATCTTTGCCCTGCACCCGCTGCAGGCAGAACCGGTTTCCTGGATTTCCTCGGTCAACGATCCCCTCGCCGCCGTTTTCTGTTTTACAAGTTTCCTGATGTGCCGCAAAGCAACTGGCAAGAAGAATCCCGCAGCTTACTGGACTCTGGCCGGAATGTTCTTCGTGCTCGCGTTGCTGACCAAGGAAGTCAGCGTAGTGTTGCCGGGAATCGTTCTCGTCGATCTGCTCTCCAACCGCAAAAGCCAATTGCAGTCCGCGCAGTTGAAACGATTTCCGCTCGCATATTTCTGCGCGTTCACACTGCTGATCGTCCCCTGGTTCGCCGCGCGCGCCGGCGTGCTGGGTGAAACCGCACTTGCATCCAACCCCATTCGTCCGACAACAATTCTTCTGAGCGCGCCCAAGATCCTGCTCTTCGATCTCTATCGCGTTATCGCTCCGGTCGGATTGAGCCCACAATACACGCTGCATTTAATCGAGCACCTCAACAAGCAGTGCCTGATCTTCGCGCTCGCTCTAATCGTTCTCGCTGCCCTCGCCATCGCGCTGGCCCTCCGCGATTCGCGCCTGTGGGTCGCATATGCGTGGCTCATTCTCCCCGTGCTCCCAACCCTAAATCTCGCCTGGATGAACCAAGACGATTTCATCCACGACCGCTACATGTACATGAGCATGTTCGGCGTGGCCTTGCTGGCAGGAATTGCATACGTGTGGCTGCGAGAAAAATGGCCGCAACAGCACTTGGTTCCGGCGCTGGCAGCGGTCCTGGCCCTGACTCTGGCCTTCTGCAGCACGACCCAATCTCAATACTGGGCCAACGATGTAATCCTCTTCTCGCGCGCCGTCAGTCGCGCCCCCAAAAACGAATGGGCACACTTGAATTACGGTTCAGCCCTGAGCGCGCGCGGAGAATACTCCGAGGCTGCCCTGCACTTCGTCCGCTCCTACGAGATAAAGCCCGGCTGGCGCGCCGCCGATTTCGCCGGCTTCTCCTACCTTCAGTCGGGAGATCTCACCCAAGCGGAGCAGTGGTTCAACACCGCGCTCAAAGTTGATCCGACCCTGGCCATCGCCTGGTTCGGTCTCGGACAAATCCGCCTGGCGCAACATCTGCCGGAGCAGGCTATTCCCTACTTAAAGAAAGCTCTGGAATTCAATCCCACGGCGGACGGATTTCACTACGAACTGGGAACCGCGCTGGAAGGGGTCTCGCAACGCTCAAGCGCAATCGAGGAGTATAAAAGCGAATTGCAGTTGCATCCTTATCAGACCGGAGCCCGCAAAGCGCTGGAGCGTCTACAATCCGAGAACGTCCCGGCAAAATAGCGTTTTTATCGTGGCGTGATTCCAGCCGCAAACAACTGCTGGGCCGCCGATTTCTGCGCCTGCGCGAAGTCACTCGAAATTCGCCGGGCCAGTCTCTCCGCCGCATCGGCCTCTGGTAAGCGTCCCGCTCGCCGCAAAGCCTGCGCGAATAAAAGAAGATTAACGTCGCTCTGCTCAACCTTCAAAGCGCGGGCAATCTGCGCCAGCGCAGTCGTCGAGTCTCCCTCGCGCTCGGCCAGCAAGCCGCTGCCAATCAGAGCAAGACCATTCTGAGGATTCCCCTGAAGCGCATAAGCGTAGGCCAATCTCGCGTTCGCCAAGTCGCCCATCTCCACCAGTGCGGCTCCCAGATGCGCATAACCATCCGATTGCTCGCTCGCGTCGACCGCGACAGCCAAAGACAGCTTGTACTGTTCCACCGCTTGCCGCAGATGTCCATGCGTCTGCTCGTAGACTCCCACCTGGACGATCGCAGGCGCGCCATACCCGTGCAGCTCTTCCACTTTGTTGTATTCCGCGATAGCTTCTTCCACGCGCCCCTGCTCAGAGAGCGTGTAGCCCAGGCCATCATGCGCAACCGTGTTGCGCTCGGTCACGCTGAGCGTGTGTCTCCACATGGTTTCGCCGTCATGCCAGTAAGAAATCTGGCGATGCGTCACAAACCCCAGCACCGCCAAAATGACGACACTCGGCGCTGCCAGCCAGGGAGCAGGAATGCCCCGCCAACCCGCAATTTCCGCCACGCCCCAAACCACCGCGATAAACAACCCGACGAACGGCAAGTATGCGTAGCGGTCCGCCATCGCCTGCATACCAACCGCGACCACGCCAATCACCGGCACCAGAGTGCCCAGAAACCAGAACCATCCAACCACCAGATAACGATGGCGCCGGAAGTACAACACAACGGCAGTAAGCGCAACTAGCAGTGCCGCCGAAGAAAAAACCGCCCACACGGGAAGCGAATGTCCATGGTAGATATACATCACAGCCAGCCGCGCCGGCCAGAATGCCTTCCCCAGATAACGCGCGTAAGTGACCAGTGCATTTCCGATCCGCGCGAAGCTAAGGCCGCTGCGCACCGCGTCGCTCGACCTCGCAGCCACCACGGTCACAACCGCGCTGCCCAGAGAAATCAGAATCAACGGCAGCTTTTCGAAAAACAGAAACGCAAACGATTTCCCATCCGGACCGCCAGTCGCTCCCTGCGCACGCAACCCACTCATCCTTTGTAACGGCCAATAATCCCACAGCAGCAACACGAAAGGCAGCGTAATAATCTCCGGCTTCGCCATCAGTCCCAAAGCAAAAAGCAGCGCCACGGCCGCGTATCGCTTCACGCTCATCCGCCGCGCATACCCGCTGTAGGCGAGCATAGTGAGCAGAAAGAACGTCATGCTCAAAATGTTCTTCCGCTCCGCCGCCCACGCCACCGATTCCACATTGATCGGATGAAGCGCAAACAACGCGGCCACCATCAGGCTCGGCCAGGTAAATCCGGTGCACGTTTCCAAGAGCAGAAACAGCAAAACAGCATTCAGGCCATGCAGCAGAACGTTCTCAAAATGACTCGCGACCGGATTCAGCCCAAAAATCTGGCAATCCAGCTCAAGGGATAACCAGGTCAGAGGATGCCAATTGCCCGCGTGAAACGTGGTGAACGCCCATTTCACCGTCTCCCACTTCAGCCCGGCGCGAACCTGAGGATTATGTAGAATGTAGATTTCATCATCCAGCGTGGTGAAGCCGTTATGAGCGACGGAGCTGTAGCCGACAAGCGTAACCACTATCAGCAAAACGCACAGGATCACAGTTCGCTTGCCATTGGAAGCGGAGAAATCCGCTGCGCGAGTACTGTTCACTGGTTGCCGCGCGGCTGCTGTGGCGGTGGAAGACAATCGATCATCCTTGAATGCTGAGCCGGCGGCGTCATTCCGAAGCGCCGCGTTCACCAGCGGCGCGAGGAATCTCCCGCAGATCGGACCTGTCGCTGACTCACAACCCTCGCTTCCCGATCACCCGATACACTTGCACACAACGCGAGACTCCCCGTTCCAGCTTCGCCAGTGATTATAGGGACACGCCCCGCCGCCGCGCGAAGCTATTCCGCCCACTTCATTACTTTAGTGATCGATTCCGCGGTTACTTCTTGCAAGAGCCGAACCACTCCGCGTTCTTACGATTCATGCGGCCGCATGCCGCGAAAAGTCAATGCTTCTGACAGTTTTTGGCAGGAATGCCCCGCCGGGTCGGTTTTGAATCGGCTCTAAAGTTTCGCCCCGCCATGAAAACAAAGCTGTTGTCGCCACTCCGCCGGAACCAACGTAACTAGCGAGTTTGGCCCGGCAGGTGCGAATATCATGCCCGACTGCGTCATTCGTGACCAGAAAATGAATTCAATGCAAGTTCAAAACGAGGGGAAAATCGAGATGCGGAAACAGAAGGGTTTCTCACTTATCGAGCTGCTGATCGTGGTGGCCATCATCCTGATCATTGCGGCTATTGCTATTCCAAACCTGATGCGTGCGCGTATGGCAGCCAACGATTCGTCTGCGGCCGCTTCTGAGCGCTCCATTGTCACTGGCGAGATCAGCTACTTTTCAGCTTATCCCACCATCGGCTTCACAGCGTTGACTTCTCTGGGCGGCGCGATCGGCGCGGCTTGCGTTCCGGCTCCGGCGACTGCCTGCTTCATCGACAGCCAGCTGGCCAACGACGGCACCCCGGCCAATAGCGGAAAGAGCGGTTACAACTTTGCTCCGTTAACCCTGTCCGCAAGCGCCGGCAGCGCGGTTCCGAACCAGTTCCTTACGACCGCCGCTCCGCTGTCCACCACCACCGGTTCGAAGTCGTATTGCGCGACCGATGACGGAGTGTTGCGTCAGCAGCCCTCTGGCACCACCACTGTTGTCGCCGGCTACGCAGCCTGCCAGGCTCTGAACCCGCTGGCCAACTAGCCTTAGCCGTAGAAAACAACTGGAGCGGCGAACGAAAGTTCGCCGCTCTTTTATTTTTCATACCCCTCTTCGCCAAGGAAAACTGGCAATTCTCTCATCATTTTCTGTACTACTATGCAGCCGCGCCGTCCGGCGCGGGCTTTGCCCTATTGAAAATAAAGACTAAACTTGTATTTGCCGATGGACCGGAACGTGCCATTCCAACAGAGAACGAAATTGGAAGGCAGGTTTAGACAGTATCGAGGACTGGATCACAGATGCGAAAACAGAAGGGTTTCTCACTTATCGAGCTGCTGATCGTGGTGGCCATCATCCTGATCATTGCAGCTATTGCTATTCCTAACCTGATGCGTGCCCGTATGTCCGCCAACGATTCTTCCGCGGCCGCTTCTGAGCGCGCCATTGTCACTGGCGAGATCAGCTACTTTTCAGCTTATCCCACTATCGGCTTCACAGCGTTGACTTCTCTGGGCGGCGCGATCGGCGCGGCTTGTGTTCCCTCGCCGGCGACCGCCTGCTTCATCGACAGCCAGTTGGCCAACGACGGTACCCCGGCCAATAGCGGGAAGAGCGGTTACAACTTTGCTCCGTTAACCCTGTCCGCAAGCGCCGGCAGCGCGGTTCCGAACCAGTTCCTTACGACCGCCGCTCCGCTGTCCACCACCACCGGTTCGAAGTCGTACTGCGCGACCGATGACGGAGTGTTGCGCCAAGAACCCTCCGGCACCACCACTGTTGTCGCCGGCTACGCAGCCTGCCAGGCTCTGAACCCGCTGGCCAACTAGCCTTTGGCCGTAGAAAGCAACTGGAGCGGCGAACGAAAGTTCGCCGCGTTCTTTCTTGCAGGGCGGGTTTGAAATGTCGCGTCGCGCAGCGGAAATGCGGTTTCAGCCGCCGAGGTTACCGAAGTGACCTCCAATCCCCAGCCCCATCGTCCCAACCGCGACCGGGTTTATATAATCGCAGCGTGAAGGCCCCAAAGTCCGAGCCAAAGGGATGGTCCGCGTCGACTCCGGACTAACGACTCAGGCCAGGACTCAGGACCAATGAACGCATCTGCAGTTAAGTGCGGTCTGACCGCGCTGCTCTTCGCAGCCGTTCTCGGCCTTGCTTGAGCCGGGACTTCTACACGTCCTTCATGGCATGCCATACATTTGATGGCAGTCGGAGCCAGCGCCTGAGTCGAATCACAGAATTCTCCGTATGGCGTGGGAAAAACTAGCGGTCTCACAACCCGGTTCGTTCCTTCCCCGGCTCGGCGCGTCCGCAGTCTGGATCGCGCTGGTGATCGCGGGCGCCTATGTAGCGAACTTCGACGAGCCGTATCTTCCCTTCGTCATCGCGGGCGCTTTTGCTTTTTTCCTGCGTGCCAAACCAACGCGCTGGGAAATCTACGGCTGGCTTTTTTCCTCCGCCCTGTTCGTTAAAGTCATCCACTTGTCGGCCATTCCGTTCTGGGTACTGCGCGTTGCGGCCGGTTTTTCTCTGTTAGGATTCGGCGCAATTCTGCTGCTCGGCCTGCGCATCGCATGGTCCGAGCGTGAGGCGCAAGAGAATTCTCTCGCGTTCCTCGCGCCCGCTCTCATCCTTATCGTTTTTATCCTGACTTCTTCCAACGTTCTGCGAATCTCCGGCGGGCTCAGCCCTCAAACCGAAGACGCATGGCTGTATGCGTTCGACGGCAGCCTCGGCTTTCAGCCCAGCTTCGCCGTAGGAAGAATCATGTTCACTCATCTTTTTCTGGCGCGCAGCGCTTTTCTGACGTATCTGTCGCTGCCCTTCGCCATGGCCGTAGTTTGTGCCTGGAAGACTGCGCCCACGGCGAAACGCATTTCCTGGCACATGCTGATCATCATCCTGCTGGCGGGAGTCGGCGGCTGGCTCTTGTACAACGTAGTGCCCGGGACCGGCCCCATCTACGCTTGTGGCCGCGACTTCCCCTGGCGCGAAATCGCTTACAGAGAGTTGCCGAAGTTTGTAGTCCGAAAAATCTCGCTGCCCACTGGCATCCCGCGCAATGCCATGCCCTCGCTGCATATGGGGTGGGCCATACTGCTTTATTGGAACAGCAAAGGCTTTCCCCGCGCGCTGCGAGTAGCGCTGTTTCTTTTTCTGATTCTTACCGTAGTCGCTACGCTCGGCGGAGGCCAACACTATTTCATCGATCTGGTCGTAAGCCTCCCATTTGTTCTGGCCGTGCAATCGGCAGCATCGCTGGCTGGCCCAAGCAAACGCCGCTATATCGTAGCCCTACTGCTTGGCGTGGGCGCAACCTTCGGCTGGCTTCTCATCGTTCGCTTCGGCTTGGCGCTGGCGATGATCTCGCCCGCAATTCCATGGAGTCTCATCCTGATTACACTCGCAGGCACAATCTGGCTTCGGAGTTGGTCATCAAAAACCGATGAATGGAGCGACGGACTCCTTCGGGAGCCTGCCCTGAGCGAAGCCGATAGGTCCCGCCAAGCGAAGCGAGACGGAAGCGAACCGGAACAAGACACAAATTCTTATGCTTCCAATTGCGAAGGCCCAAAGCTCAATCACCCACTGTTGCGAAATGACACTCCCCGCTCAAAATGACACAAAACGTCAGGACCTCCAGTCATAGGTGGGTTTTATCAGGTTCTTCCTTTCGAGAAGCTAAAATCCATGACATACATCTATTTGAAAACACATGACTTGCATCACGCGACTGACCGAAGTGTTGAGCCCCTGCTTTTGGACCCCGGCGTGCCCCAGAAAATCACGACTGGCACTTTTGGGCGTGCTATGCAACAAGAAAGCGGTTTCTCACTAATCGAGCTATTGATTGTGGTCGCGATCATCCTCATCATCGCCGCGATCGCCATCCCAAACCTCATGCGCGCCCGCATGTCCGCCAACGATTCTTCTGCCGCCGCTTCCATACGCATGATCAACTCTGCGGAGTACGCTTACGATGCGGCTTATCCCCAGATCGGCTACCCGCTCTTACTAACTACACTGGGCGGCGCTTCCCCCTGCACGCCAGGCGTTGCCACGGCCTGCGCCATTGATAATTATCTGGCGACCAACGGTGGAGGCAACGGCAAGAGCGGCTATAGTTTCAACGCGGTCGGATCCGCCAGCGCCGGCAGCCTGTCGAACGACCAGTACTTTGTCACTGGCGTCCCACTCGGCGCGACCTTCGGTTCGCGTTCCTACTGCTCGGTGGAAGATGCCGTGATCCGCACTCAACCCGCTGGAACCACGACCCTGGTGCCCAGCCGTGCCACCTGCCAGACGCTCAACAGCCTGCCGTAAAGGTTTTCCTGGCCGATCCTCGATGACGATGACTTGCGTAATGCTCCGCATTGCGGAAGCGTCAAAATCTTTGCTTATAATTTAGTTGTACTTTTCTGGTTATGCTGGCAATCGAAATCCTTGGCTTAGAGAAAACCTACCAGGTCGGCTTCTGGCGCAAACGCCCTAAAGTTGCCCTGCGGCCTCTCCACCTGACTGTGGAAGAGGGTGAAATCTTCGGCTTTCTCGGCCCCAATGGCGCCGGCAAAACCACCACGCTGAAGTTGCTGATGGGCCTTGTCTTTCCCACCGGCGGATCGGCGCGCATTCTCGGCCGCGAGTGGACCGATCCCGAAGTCAGGGCACAAATCGGATTTCTTCCCGAGCAGCCATACTTCTACGACAATCTCACCGCGCACGAACTTTTGAATTATTACGCTCAACTCTCCGGCATTCCCGCCAACGAGCGTTCCCAGCGCGTTCAAGCAACGCTGCAGAAAGTGGGACTACCCGACGTCAAGGGCCTGCAGTTGCGCAAGTTCTCCAAGGGAATGCTGCAACGCATCGGCATAGCCCAAGCCATTCTGCACGATCCCAAACTCGTATTCTTCGACGAGCCCATGTCCGGTCTCGATCCCATGGGCCGGCGCGAAGTCCGCGATCTGATGGAGCAACTAAAACAAGAAGGCAAAACGGTCTTCTTCTCGACTCACATTCTTTCCGACGCCGAAGCCCTTTGCGATCACGTCGCCATCATTCACAAAGGCGAACTTCGTGGCGTGGGCGCGGTGGAAGATCTCACCTCCAGCGTGCAAGGGAAAGTGGAGTTGATCTGGCAAGGCACTCAGATTCCGGCATCGATGAAGGCACTGGGCGCAGAATGCCACGTCACCGGAGACACGGTCCGCGCCATTATCGACGAGTCAAAGCAGGACACAGCTATCGACGCATTGCGCCGCGAGCATCTGCGTCTCATCGCTCTCACCCCCGTGCGCACGTCGCTCGAAACCTACTTCATCGAAAAACTGCGCCGCGCCGAAACCACTGCGGGAAGGATCTCATGAACCGCCGGATCGCATACATCGCCTCGAATACCTTCCGCGAAGCGGTGCGCGAACGCGTGCTCTACAATCTCATCGGCTTCGCCGTGCTGCTTTCTGCTGCGGCCATCTTCGTCGGCCAGATCTCCATCGAAATTGAAAAGTTGGTCGTTCTCAATCTGGGCCTGACTGCTGTTTCTTTGTTCGGAATTGTGATCGCAATTTTCATCGGCATCGGCCTGGTTTCCAAGGAAATCGAAAAGCGCACGCTCTATACCGTGCTCTCGCGCCCAGTCCGCCGCTGGGAGTTCATCGTCGGAAAATTCTTCGGCCTAACCGGCACGCTGGTCGTGAATACGTTCTTCATGGCGATTGGCGTTTTCGCCGCGCTGTTTTATGTCTCCCACAGATTCGTCCGCGCCGATGCGCTCATCTTCGTCGCCCTTTACTTCATCATTCTCGAATTCGTAATCATCTGCTCGCTGGCGCTGCTGTTCTCATCGTTTTCCACTCCGCTGCTTTCCGCCGTTTTCGCGTTTTCTCTGTTCGTGATCGGCAGCTTCGCCGAAGACCTGCGCGGGTTCGCCGCCATGACGCACGGATTCACCCGCTGGCTGGCCACTGGCGCCGCCTATCTGGTGCCCAATTTTTCCGCCTTCAACATCGTCAGTTCCATCGCTCACGAACAGCCGGTCGCGCCGCAACTGATTTTGCACAACAGCCTCTACGCTCTGTTCTACGCAGCCATGGCCCTGAGCGGAGCGGTCATCATCTTCGAATACCGGAATCTGAAATGAAGCAGCGCCGCCAGGTCGCGATCATTGCCGGCGCATGCCTCGTCGTTTCCCTCGCTGCCAGCGCGTTCCTGCTCCATCATCTCGACCAGATCCGCCCGCAGGCTACGCTGGAAGAGGTTCTCTACCTCAACTCGCCGAAAGTTCTCAAGCGTCTTTCCCTCGGCTACAACGGATTGCTCGCGGATATCTATTGGACGCGAGCCGTGCAATATTTCGGCTTTCGCCACCATTCCGGAATGGGGAGCTACAATCTCCTGGCCCCGCTTCTCGAAATCACCACCAACCTCGATCCTCATCTCACCGTGGCCTATCATTTCGGCGCCAGCTTTCTTGCTCCCCCGCCGCCCGACGGCGCAGGCCAGCCGGAACGCGCCATTCAATTGATGGAATACGGCATAAAGAACAATCCCAACGACTGGAAGCTCTACTACGACCTGGGATTCGTCTATTACATGAATTTGAAGGATTATCCCAAAGCCGCAGATGCCTTCGCCCGGGGAGCGAACGTACCTAACGCTCACCCATTCCTCCGCCTCCTCGCTGCCCAGATGGCAGAGCACGCCGGCGAATATGAAACCGCACGCATGATGTGGACGGCGACTTACCAGAACAGCCAGGACAAACAGATTCGCCAGAATGCAGTCGAACATCTGCGCGGCTTGCGCGCGGATGAAGACATAACCCAGTTGCAGCAGGCAGTAACCCGTTTCGGCGAACGCACCGGCCATTTGCCCGCCAGCATGTCAGAACTCATCACCGCCGAAGGATTACGAGGCCTGCCAGTCGATCCGCTCGGCCATCCCTACAAGTTCACCCCCGAAGGCCGCATCGAACTGAGCGATCCCGACTATTTCCCTTTCGCCACCAAAGGATTTCCTCCCGGCTACAAGCCCCCGCAAAAATTCCACTACGACCGACCCTGAAACCGCGATTGTCGAACTGCGGACCCGCGCGGGGCGCAAGAGCGAAGGCACGAGGGTGGGAGAGCAGCCCTTTAGCGCCGCGTGAAGCACGCAAAATTGAATCGGCTTCAGCCCGCACACATCGTCCCACTCCCTTAAGATATCGAGGTGTGAACGTCCCGACTCCGCCACTCAGCCTTTGCCGCTCGGCCCTCCGCTGGTGGAGCGCGACCGCCGCGCGCGACGGTTATCTCTCCGCTTCAGCCCAACTCATAAAAGCTCTCGCAGAATTCCTGCGTGATTCAACTCCCCAACGCCGGCGCCAGCGCTACGGCGATATCGACTACGATTGGGACTACCGCGTTAACACCACCAGCGCAGCCGTCGGCTGGCGCGACCGCCTCCTCGGCGTTTTCAACTCTCCCTACCAGCCAACCGAGCCTTCTCAATTCCACGAAATGATGAGCGCCATTTCTTCTCACCCCAATTTCGATTTCCACAACTTCACCTTCATCGACCTCGGCTCCGGCAAAGGACGAACCCTCCTCATGGCCTCCGATTATCCCTTTCGCCGAATCATCGGCGTCGAGCTGCTACCCGCGTTGCATCAGATCGCCCAGGAAAATCTCTCGAAATACCACAGCGACACGCAAAAATGTTTCTCCATCGAATCCATCTGCGCAGACGCAACTGAATTCCCATTTCCCGCCGAACCTGCCGTGCTGTTTCTCTTCAATCCCTTCCCAGAATCCGGATTGCGACGGGTTCTAGGAAATCTCCAGCACAGTCTTCAACAGCACCCGCGGGAATTCTTCGTGCTTTATCACAATCCCCTGCTCGCGCCCGTGGTCGACGCCAGTACCGCCTTAAAGCTGATCGCCCGAACCCACCAGTATGCGTTGTATCGAACAACTTAATTCGTCGGTAGAATCGTATCTATGTTAAGAACTGCCGCGGTCGTTCTTCTCATCAGCGCCTCGCTGCCCGCAACCTCCATTCCCAACGTCCGCTCGCTCGCCCATGCCGTCGACGACCACTACAACCACCTCCGCACCTTCCAGGCCGAGTTCACCGAACTCTACACCGGCTCCGGCATGGAACGAACCGAATCCGGCATGCTCTGGCTGGCCAAAGGCGGCTTGAAAAAACCTGGCAAGATGCGCTGGGAATATCGTTCTCCCAAAGCCAAGCTCTTTGTGAGCGACGGCACCAATGCGTGGTTTTACGTCCCCAGCGATAAGCAAGTGCGAAGGACCTCGGCCAGAAAGCTGGACGACCTTCGTTCTCCACTTGCATTCTTGCTGGGCAAAACAAAGCTGGAAAAGGAGTTACAAGGACTATCGCTAGCTCCCGACATTTCTCCCCTGGAGCCCGGCGACGTCGTCTTGCGTGGTGTCCCGCAGGCCCTGGTGGACCGGATCAGCGAGATCGTGCTGGAAATCACCCCCAGCCACCAGATTGCGCGAATTTTGATCGAGGACGTGGATGGATCGACCACGGAATATCGCTTTAGAGATCAGAGGGAAAACGTGGCGATCCCGGCCAGTCAGTTCCAGTTCGCCCCTCCCGCCGGCACAGAGACCGTCGAGGGTGAGTTTGAAAGCGGGCAATAGGACCGGTGACCAGAAAATTCAACGAAATTTAATCCAGCGGCCGGTTATCAAACTGACGTTCATAGACTTACGAGGAGCCGCAGGAATCGCTCTTGATTGCCGAAGCAGGGGTTACTTGCGATACTGGCAAGAAGGTGACTTCCCGTTGATCGGCGATTGCGATGGCGAGTTGCAATGTTAGACTGACCGGTAAGGCCCCTGCCCGGCATCGAATTCAGAGAATGACAGCATGGCGGAATTTGTCGTAAAAGTCGCGGACGAACGTGGCCGGATGCACCACCAAGTGGAGCAGGGCTACTCCGTGGCCGAAGTGCGCGACCGCTTCGCCTCCCAGGGCTATCTGGTTTACTGGGTCAAGCCGCAGGGCATGTTCTCCGGCGGTATCCGCCGTCGCCGCAAGCTCAAAGCGAGTACCTTCCTGGTCTACAACCAGCAGTTTCTTACGCTGATCAAAGCCGGTCTGCCCATCCTCAATTCTCTCGACTTGCTGATCAAACGCCAGAAAGACGGAAATCTGCGGCAGATTCTCGAAAACGTCCGTGACCGCGTCAGAGGCGGCGAGTTGCTCTCCGAAGCCTTCGCCACCCACCCCATGGTCCCGAAGATTTACACCACCACCTTGATGGCTGGCGAAAAGAGCGGAAACATTGACGAGGTGCTCTCGCGCTACATCAACTTCCAGCGCTTGGCCATGACTTTCCGCAAGAAGTTGCTGGTTTCGCTTATCTATCCCACCCTGCTCGTCACTGTCGTCACTATCATGGTGATGTTTCTTTTCACTTACGTCGTGCCCAAGTTCGCCGAGCTGTTCAACAGCCTGGATGCCAAGCTGCCAGCCATCACGCTATTCATGCTCGCCGTCGGTCAGAATGCCCAGAAGTACTTTCCGTTCTTAGCTGTGGGCTTGGCATTACTCAGCTTCGTCTTCTGGCAATGGCGCAAAACCGATCATGGTTCCGATCAGATCGACCGCTTCATTCTGAGTCTGCCCCTGATCGGCGATATTCGTCTCAAGCATCAGGTCGCAACTTTTTCGCGCATGCTGTCCACGCTTCTGCAAGGTGGCCTGCCGCTGGTTCCTTCCATGGAGACCGCCGGCCAGTCGATGACCAGCAAGCGCATCCTGAAAGGCGTTATGCGCGCCTGTCTGCGGGTTCGCGAAGGCCAGAGTCTCGCCAGCAGTCTGGAACAGCAAGGCATCTTCCCCGACCTTGCAGTCGAAATGCTGGAAGTGGGCGAATCCACGGGCGCGCTTCCGGCTATGTTGAACTCCGTGGCCGAGTTTTATGAAGAAGATGTTCAAACCGCGCTGGGCGCGTCCATGGCGCTGATTGAACCTTTGATTCTTATCATTATGGCTGTCGTCGTCGGCGGAGTGTTGATCTCGCTGTACCTGCCGATCTTCACTTTGGGAGTGCACTAGAGAAATTGGGTAATTGAGCAATTTTGTAATTTGGTAATTCTCGATGCACATTGGGCAACTTCGCGCCGGGGACAAATTACCAAATTACTCAATTACCCAATTACAAAATGGTTTTGAGACATGGCAATGGCGGAAAAGAAATCACTGTTCGTAAACGGCGAGACCCCGGGGCAGATGGCGTCCACGGGGAATCCTCTCACCGATCTTGAACGCGCCCAGGACGTAGCCCGGCGCTATCGCTGCGAGTTCGTCGACCTCACCGACTTCCAGCTCCATCACGAGCTTTTCAAAAAGTTCTCGCCTGAGCTGATGTTCCGCTACAAATTCGTCCCCTTGGAAGAAACTTCCGACGGCCGTCTCGCCATCGCCATCGCCGATCCCAGCCAGCTGATGATGATCGACGAAATCAGCCTGCTGCTGCAGAAGCGCATCGTCACCAAAGTTGCCACGCTTAAGCAGATCGACAATATCCTCACCAAGACCGAGCAGTCGCAGCGCGTTCTCGAAGAAGCCAGCGAAGGCTTCCAGATCATCCGCGAGGACGAAGCCACTGGCGCGGAAGAAACGCTCACCATCGACAAGCTGACCGCCGCAGGCGACACCAGCCCGATCATCCGCCTGGTCGATACAACCATCTTCACCGCTCTGCAGCGCCGCGCTTCCGATATTCACATTGAAACCCGCGACGACTCCGTCGTCATCAAGTTCCGTATCGACGGCGTGCTCACCCAGGCCATGCCGCCCATCGGCAAAGAGCATCACTCCACCGTTATCTCGCGCATCAAAGTCATGAGCGAGCTCGATATCTCCGAGCGCCGCGTGCCTCAGGACGGCCGCTTCCGCGTGAAATATAACGGCCGCGCCATCGACTTCCGCGTCTCCATCATGCCTTCGATCCACGGCGAAGACGCCGTGCTCCGCGTGCTCGATAAAGAATCGATGAGCGAAAAGTTCCGCACCCTGACACTGGACGTGGTTGGTTTTGAGGAAGACGATCTGCGGCGCTTCCGCCGCTACATCAAAGAACCCTACGGCATGGTGCTGGTCACAGGTCCAACCGGCAGCGGCAAGACGACCACGCTCTATGCCGCCGTGAATGAGATCAAGACCGACGAAGACAAGATCATCACCATCGAAGATCCGGTCGAATACCAGCTTCGCGGCATCACGCAAATTCCGGTCAACGAGAAAAAGGGCCTGACGTTTGCCCGCGGTTTGCGCTCGATTTTGCGCCACGACCCCGACAAGATCATGGTCGGCGAAATTCGCGACGCCGAAACGGCGCAGATCGCCATCCAATCCGCCCTCACCGGCCACTTGGTCTTTACAACGGTGCACGCCAACAATGTAGTCGACGTCATCGGCCGCTTCCTGAATATGGGCGTCGAGCCCTACAATTTCGTCTCCGCCTTGAACTGCATTCTGGCCCAGCGCCTCGTGCGCCTGATCTGCGAATCCTGTCGAACGCCAGTTCATTACGCACCAGATGTTCTTGAAGCAAGCGGACTCGATCCAGTGCAGTGGTCGAAAGTTCCGTTGTATGAAGGTCCCGGATGCATCGAATGCGCCGGAACCGGCTTCCGCGGACGAACCGCGATTCACGAGTTGCTTGATTTGAGCGATCGCATCCGCGAAATGATTTTGGCCAAGAAACCAACTTCGGAAATCCGCCGCGCCGCCCGCGAAGAAGGTATGCGCTTCCTGCGCGAATCGGCGCTCGACAAAGTAAGGCTCGGCCTCACCACGCTGAAGGAGATCAACAAAGTCACCTTCATCGAAGCAATGCGCTAAGTATCAGGCCACGGCTTTGGCCGCGCCGCCGTAAGCTTGTTACTGGCCACTGACAACTGGCCAATGGCAACTGGTTTTTAAAGATGAGTTCCTCCACCAATCCGGCCCGGCCCAAGCTGGCCTGCGAAATCGCCGCTGACCGCGTCCTCGTCGGCCGCATGGCCGAAGACCGCCACACTCTCGAAGCCTGCGCCGCCCGCGAACTCGCCCCTGGCAGCGTGATTCCCGATCTAGTCGAGAGCAACCTCCGCCAGCGCGACGCCGTCAGCGACGCCATTCACGAAGCTCTCAGCAGCGTAGCCGGCCGCACCCACGACGTAATCGCCGTAGTTCCAGACGCAGCCGTGCGCGTCGTCCTGCTCGAATTCGATACCCTGCCCTCGGACGCCGAAGAAGCCGTCGGCGTGGTCCGCTTCCGCATGAAAAAATCTCTTCCCTTTGATGTCGATAAGGCCAGAGTGTCCTATCACGCGCAAAAGACCGACGCCGGCATTCGCGTCGTTGCCGCGGTAGCTCTCGCTTCGGTCGTCGAAGAATACGAAGATGTTTTTCGCGAAGCCGGCTTCAGCCCCGGCGTGGTTCTGCCCTCCATGCTCGCTGCGCTGGGCGCGGCCGAAGGCCAACGCCCCACATTAGTAGTCAAGGTCGACGCCCGCACCACCAGCCTCGCCATTCTCGATGCCAACCAGCTTCAGCTTTTCCGTACGCTCGAAAACACCCGCGGCGTCACCATCACCGGAGATCAACTGGCGGAAGAAGTCTATCCCTCCGTCGTCTTCTTTCAGGACACGTATCATCTAAACATAGAGAAGATTTTCGTCGCCGGTCTGGCAGACACGACGACCGCCGCGCCCGCATTGAAAGCGCAAACCGGCGCCGACGTACAGGAATTGGTCACTTCGTCGCAGCTCGGCATGAGCACCGGAGGCTCCGTGCCGCGTTGGAGAATGGCCGGAGTGGTAGGAGCGCTGATCTCGTAATGCGTTTAAACATCAATCTCGCCAGCCAGCCCTATGAAGACGCGCGCCAGTTCTGGATGCGCTGGGGCACCGCCCTCGCCATCGCGACCATTCTGTCGCTGGCGCTGATTGTGACCACCATTTCCGGCTGGTTTGCCGCCCGCCGCGATCACGCCGACATCGCCAAGCTCAGAGGGGAAATCGCGCAGCGCGACCGCGCCCGCCAGCAGGCCGAAGAATTCCTCAATCGTCCCGAAAACCGCAGTACCCGCGACCAGTCGCAGTTTCTCAACCAGCTCATCGAACGCAAGGCCTTTTCCTGGACCCACGTTCTCGAAGACCTCGAAAAAGTCATGCCCGCGCACGTCCATCTCGTTTCGATTCAGCCCGAACTCGATGATGAGAACCAGCTTCGCCTGAAGCTTTCCGTCGGCGGCGATTCCCGTGATAAAGCCTTGGAGTTGGCCCGTCGCATGGAGGATTCCCGCCGCTTCAACTCCAGCCGCGTCACCAGCGAACGAGGGAATCTGCAGAACAACGGGCAGGGCGATCCCTTCCAATGCACCATCGAGGCCATCTACATTCCTGAGACAGAGCCGGTGCCCAGCCCGCGCCCGGCAAATGCAACCATCCCAGGCACAACCTCGAAGCCCGCGGAAATTTCGGAGAGGACCAAGCCCTGATGCCTGACCTGCGGCAAACCCGGAAAAAGATGAAGATTGCTCTCGCCGTGCTCGTGGGCATCGACATCGTCGCGATCGTTGTGCTGGTTTCTCCGCTCGTCGGCTCAACCGCATCGCGCAAGCAGCAGCTCACTCAGTTGTGGGTCGAACTGCAGGCTAAAACTCGCCAGGTTGAGCCGCTCAAGAATCTGCCGGATAAAGTTCACACCGCCAGCCTGCAGATCGCCGACTTCTATAAGAAACGCTTTCCCGCGCAGGATTCTGAGATCCTCATTGAATTCGGAAAACTCGCCGTCGCCAACGGCGTCACCATCAACGAGGCAAAATATAAGGCGGAGGATATTGAGCTGGGCAGCCTGCAGCCCGTCGAGGTAGAAGCCAACCTCACCGGCACCTACGTCTCTCTGGCCCGCTTCATTAACGCTCTGGAACGCGATGACATGCTTTTCGTCATCGACAACATCACCCTCGCGGGCGAACAAAAAGGACCGATCAAACTGCAGATGAAAGTCGAAACTTACTTGAAGGCGGGAAGCACGTCGTGAAGCTGGGAATGGAAAATCGGAAGGAGTTGATCGTCGCAGGCGTACTCGGAGTCATGCTGCTGCTGATTCTCGTTTATCAGTTCTTTCCGTCTTCTTCCACCAACGCCTCCAATGGGACCGTTGTGGAACCACGCTCCTTCCGTCCTCCCGCGTCCAGCTGCGCATCTGCACTCGGCGGCAACAACAACGGCGGACAAAAAAGCAAAAGTTCCCCAAAGTCTCGACCCCACCTTGCGCCTGCAGGAGCTCGCTGTAATCGAGCAAATCAAGTACGAAGGTTCGGGACGAAACATCTTCGTGTCCGAAGCTGACCCGGTGATTCCGACTCCGTTGGCGCCCGGTACGGCGGGCGGCAAGAACGAAGAAACAAGAATATATACTCCGCCGGCGCAGGCCGCCCCGGTCCAATTCCGCTAAAGTTTTTCGGCTTCGCCAGCGAGCCCGGCGAGCCCAGGAAAATCTTCCTTTCCAAAGGAGAAGACGTTTTCATCGCCGGCGAAGGAGAAATCATCGACCGCCGCTACAAAGTCGTGCGAATTTCTCCCAACTCGGTTGATATTCAGGATGTCGTAGGCAGTGGTCCGCCGCAGAGCATACCGCTAACACAGGGGTGAACTGCGAGCGGTCTTGCAAGGGTGCGGCTTCAGCCGCGCCGTGAACGGGGAAAAAGCAAACGGGGTTTTAGCCCCTGAGGCTACTAACGCCAGACAAAAAGATGTTGCTTTCACATTTCATTTCGCGCTCGCGCAACAAGTCCGGACAGGAAGGCTATTTCATGCTGCTCCTGATGATGATGGTCGCCGTCCTCGTCATCGGCTTCGCCATCGCCGCACCCAGCATCGCCTTCGAAATCCGCCGCGACCGCGAGATGGAAATGATTCATCGCGGCGTGCAATACTCGCGCGCCATCCGCAATTACTACAAAAAATTCGGCCGCTACCCTACCAAGCTCGAAGATCTCGATAACACGAATAACCTTCGCTATCTGCGCAAGCACTACAAAGATCCGCTCAACAAAAATAAGGATTTCAAACTGCTCCACTACGGCGATCCCGGAGTAACGCTCGGCTTGAGCTTCGGCGGAGGTCAGATCGCCGGCGCAAACACCGTTGGGCAGATGAACGCCGCCTCTAATTCCGGCTTCGGCGGAAACTCTTCGTCTTTTGGAGGAAATTCCAGCGTTTCGGCGGAAACTTCGAGCTTCGGCGGCAATTCCAGTTTCGGCGGTAATTCCAGTTTCGGCGGGAATTCCAGTTTCGGTGGAAACTCCAACAGCTTCGGTGGCGGCTCCAACAACTCCTCCTCCGGAACATCCAATACCAACAACTCCAACAACCCTCCGCAACCCGGCACCCCCGAGTCCTCCACCGGCACGCCTGAGGATTCCACGACAGCGCAAAACGGCTCCTCAGGTTCAAGCGGGCAGGGAGGCAATCAGGTCTTCGGCGGGGGACCCATCATCGGCGTAGCCAGTCTCAGCAAAGACAAAACCATCCGCGAGTACAACAAGAAGAAGAAATACAACGAATGGCAATTCGTGTACGATCCTTCCACCGACCGCGGTGGCCTGATCCTCACACCCTATCAGCCGCTAGCCGCCTTCGCCGGCCAGGCGGGACAGCCTTTGCAGCCCGGCAGCTCCACCGGCCAGCCCACAGGCTTCGGCAACAACTCCGGCTTCGGGGGCAACTCCAGCTTCGGGGCAACTCCAGCTTTGGCGGTGGCAATTCGGGATTCGGCAACTCCAGCTTCGGCAATTCCGGCTTCGGAAGTTCCAACTCCGGCAGCGGATCCTCAAACTCCTCCCCACCGCCGCAATCCAACCCGCCGAACTAGACCAGGCTGGTCACATACGCAAAGGTTAAGTTGCGTCATTGCGAAGCCCCGCGTTTTCACTAGCGGGGCGAGGAACCTCCCAGCCAAAGAGCGCGCCCTGCCGAGTTGAAACGCAACCTGCGCTCAAAAATTAAAAACGGCCTCATCTCTGAGGCCGTTCAATTCCGCAATTTTATCTTCGTTACACGCTGAACGAAGACCCGCACCCGCAGGTGCTCTTCACATTCGGGTTCTCGAACTTAAACCCCGCGCCTTCCAGAGTCTCCACATAATCCACGATGCATCCATTCAAATACATCACAGAGGTCGCGTCGACGAACACCTTCAGCCCCTCCATATCGAAAGTCTTGTCCATCATGCCCGCCGCATTCTCGAACTGCATCGAGTACGAAAATCCCGAGCATCCCCCGCCCACCACGCCTATGCGCAGCCCGGCAGGAACCGGATTCTGTTGCCCCATAATCTCTTTCACCTTGGAAACCGCACTAGATGTAAGCGAAATGGGAGCGGGCTTTTTTACTTCTACTTCTGGAACGGTCGTCGTGGCCATTGATCTCTCCTCGGCTCTGGAATTCCTTAAATTATACCAGAGCATGTAAACCCCGGCCGGCACAATGCGCAGACGGCCTGCGGGCAACTGCCCACTGTTTTGATGCGCCCTAGGCCGGGAGCGACGCATCCTGGCCCCCGCTCGCCAAAACCCCTGCCCACACTTGCCAACGGGGCTATAATAGCTTCTGTTAGGCACTTCGGAAATTTGGATGCGGTCCCAGGGTGCCGCTTCTTTTTGTTCCAGTGCCGCACAACCTTGCAGTTGGTCGAGGTGATGTCATGACCTGGACGTGGACTCCTCTGATGCTCGGGCTCGCAATCGTGTGGGGTGTCTTTACCGTCGCCCTCATTATCCTCCTCATCTATCGCAGCACGCTCACCATGCACGAAGATGAACAGCTGTACCTGGATGACGCCAACTCCCACATGCAACAGGAACAAACCGAGTTGCTCGTGAAAGTCAACCGCCTCACCAAACCGGTCTGGGTGTTTGGCGCCGGCTCCGGCGTGCTGCTCCTGGTTCTGCTGGGCATGTTCATTTATCAGGGCCTGAACGCGGTCCAGTAACCCCGCGCCTTCGTCCCGGGCCACTCCAAGGCGCGCACTCGCCCGCCCGCAACCGTCGTGCCTTGGACAAGGCGCTGCACGCGCGTCGGCCAGAGCTCTTTTTTGAACCCTCCAATTTGTATAATCAACCCAGTGCGAAAGTGGCGGAATTGGCAGACGCACCAGACTTAGGATCTGGCGGGTAAAACCGTGGGGGTTCGAGTCCCCCCTTTCGCACCAAGCTAGGTTCTGGCGTGATTTCGAGTCAGCATTCGTGAGTCGCGAGCTCGTGTAGCGCTCTCGAATCCGCGAACTATCGTACTTAACATTCCCAATAGTCAGGAAAGAACATAGAACACTACGTGGCTGAGAGCCCTAATTCTCGGTGGAAGACGATCACCCCAACTGATGTAGCCAGCGCGCTGTCTTCCGTCGGGTTGAAGCAAGGTAGCACCGTCCTGGTTCATCCTGACGCAATCATTGCACTTCAATTCCCGCCGATGCCGCACGAGCGCCGTCTTGATTTGTTGATCGAAGCCATTCAAACCGCAATCGGTACCTCCGGAACTCTGGTGATTCCCACCTTCAGTTACAGCTTCACGAAGTCCCAAACATTTGACGTCCGCAATACTCCCAGTTCGGTCGGTATGGTAAGTGAGCATTTCCGTTGTCTGCCTGGTGTTTGCCGCTCTGCGGATCCTATTTTCAGCTTTGCCTGCAGAGGGCCGCTCGCCGAGCAATTATGCGCGATCCCTGTTCAGGAGTGCTTTGGTCGAACATCTGTCTTCGCTGCCCTGCATCAGTTGAATGCCCACATTGTTGATTTGGGCTGTTCGATGACCCGCGGGGGTACGTTCATGCACTATGTAGAAACCGCTCACGGCGTCGATTACCGTTACAACAAAGTCTTTTCCGGCACGGTTATTTCGGCTAGCGGTGAAGCCCGCGAATGTTCCGTCATCTACAAGGTGCGAGACCTAAGCCGGAAGTCTTTGGCGGACTTCCGGCGTCTGCAGAATCGACTGGCGGCGGAAAACAAATTGCGCCGCGCCGATGTGGGCAGGTCACGCATTCTTGCGGTCACAGCCGAGGATCTGTTCAATACGGCGTGGAAAATGTTGGATGAGGATCCAGTGTCCCTGATCGTTGAAGGAGCCGAGAAGTCCGAACAAGAAAAAATGAGTACTGCCGGCATCGCGTGCAATGAACACTGATATTGGGAATCAAATGTACGCCTGGGCGCGCGACCTGTTTCCGATTTGCCGCAGCATTACGGGCTCAGGAGTTCGTGAAACACTGCGCTATCTGCAGAAGCTGCTTCCATCGATGACTATCTGCGAGGTGCCCTCCGGAACAAAGGTTTTTGATTGGACCATTCCGGATGAGTGGAACATCCGCGATGCCTTCATTGCCGACGCTAACGGAAAACGCATCGTCGATTTTCGCCAAAACAACCTTCACGTCGTCGGCTACTCCGAGCCAATCGATTCAGAAATGTCGTTGGAAGAACTGCAGCCGCAGCTGTATTCTCTCCCGTCCGCTCCCGATGCCATCCCTTACGTCACCTCGTACTATGCCCGCCGCTGGGGATTTTGTCTAAGCCAGCGCGTACGCGACAGTTTGCAGCCGGGAAAATATCGCGTCCTTATCGATGCCACTCTCGCGCCGGGATCGCTGACCTATGGCGAGGTCATTCTGCCGGGGGAAGAAGAACGTGAGGTTCTTCTTTCCACCTACGTTTGCCACCCCTCCATGGCGAACAACGAATTATCCGGTCCGGTTGTCACACGCGCGCTGCTCCTCTGGCTTCAGTCCTTGCCGCAACGCCGATATACCTACCGCGCTGTTTTTGTCCCCGAAACTATCGGCTCCATCACCTACCTCAGCCGCCATCTCGAAACCATGAAGCGCAACACGATTGCCGGATACGTGATCACCTGCGTAGGGGACGATCGCGCCTATTCCTATCTCGAATCCCGAAAAGGCGATACCTTGGCGGATTCGGTAACGCGCCACGTGATCAGGAATCACTATCCCGCCTGCAAAACCTACAGCTTTCTGGAGCGCGGCAGTGACGAACGCCAGTATTGCAGCCCGGGAATCGATCTCCCCGTGGTTTCATTGATGCGCTCGAAATACGGAACCTATCCTGAGTATCACACCTCACTCGACGATCTAACGTTGATCTCACCCCAGGGACTATCCGGAGCTTTCGGGGCTCTCCAGAAATGCCTCACTCTGCTTGAGGCCAACAAGACCTATCGCGCCACCTGCCTGTGTGAACCGCAGTTGGGCAGAAGAGGTCTATACGCAACTCTGAGCCAGCGAGGCAGCGGCGTGGATGCGCGGACCATGATGAATATTCTCGCCTATGCGGACGGCGAGCGGGCCTGATCTCGCTTGCCGACCGCATCGGCGTGCCAGCGGAAACCTGCATACCCATTATCGAGCGCTTGCTGCAAGAACGACTGCTGGACAGACTGCACTAGTGCCCCATGTCTCGCTTCCTTTGCGAGACATGGGAACGCCGAAGCCACCTTAGTGCAAGTCGCATCCGCAACGTGGAAGAGCGGGGCTTTAGCCTTGCCCTGAGCGTGTCGTAGGGGCCGCGTAAAGCACCCCAATGATCCACGGGCTTCAGCCCCAGCGACAACTCCCTCAGCTATAATGTCCAGTAACGTGGGTTGGGTTTTCGCGCCTCGTCCCCTGTAGTGCCGGAGGAACGATTTCAGCCTCGTTGCTTGCTTTCAAAACACCGCTGAAGGAGTGCGCATGGCTATCGAGAAGTCGGAATTTATCTGGCACAACGGCAAACTCATTCCCTGGGACAAAGCCACCATTCACGTCATGTCCCACGTGGTTCACTACGGTTCCTCGGTGTTCGAGGGCATCCGCTGTTACGCCCCACAGGGCAAACCCGCCATCTTTCGCGCCAATGAGCACATTCAGCGCCTGCTCGATTCCGCCAAAATCTACCGCATCGAGGTCGACTACACCCGCGACGAACTCGTCAAAGCCATGTGTGAAACCGTAGGCGCGAACGGTGCCTGGCCCTGCTACGTGCGCCCTGTAATTCTGCGCGGCTACGGCGAAGCCGGTGTCAACCCCTTCAACTCCCCCACCGAGGTCTACATCATCAACTATCCGTGGGGAAAATATCTGGGCGGCGAAACCGATGGCTGCGATGTTTGCGTCTCCTCCTGGACCCGCATCGCTCCCAACACCCTGCCCGCCATGGCCAAATCCGGCGCCAATTACATGAATTCGCAGCTTATCAAAATGGAAGCCATCGTCAACGGCTTCGCCGAAGGCATCGCGCTCGATATCAACGGTTTTGTCAGCGAAGGCTCGGGCGAGAACGTCTTCGTTGTGCATCGCGACAAGCTGATCACCGCTCCGCTCGGCAACTCCGTCCTGCCCGGCATCACGCGCGACTCCGCTCTGCGGATCGCCCGCGACCTGAACATCCCCATCATCGAACAGATGATCCCGCGCGAAATGCTCTACATCTGCGACGAAGCTTTCTTCACCGGCACCGCCGCCGAAGTCACGCCCATCCGCTCCGTCGATAAAATCAAGGTCGGCAAAGGCGGCATGGGCCCGATCACCAAAGCCATCCAGAAGGAGTTTTACGCCATCGTCCGCGGCGAAAAGAACGACCGCCATGGCTGGCTCACGCCCGTGCCCGTAAGCGCCAAGCAGCCGGTCGGCGTATAATTTCTCGACCGCAACTCGCGAGGGGTGCGGAATGCGCCCCTCGACCTTGTCTAGTACGGCATTTCACTCATCCCAGGAGGAAGTATGTCCGACCAAGGTTTCTCCCCTGAATTCGCTAAAACCTACTGCGCCATGATGCTCGATGGCATCTTGCGCGAAGCGGAAATCACGAAGAAAGTAATTGCCGCTGTCCCTGACGCAGCTTCACACTACAAGCCCGATCCCAACGCCCGCACCGCGAAGGAACTCGCCTGGCATCTAGCCAATACCGATGTGCAGTTCCTCGATGGAATTGCCGGGCTCGAGTTCAAAATGGAAAATCCCGAGAGCAAGCCGGATACATCCACGGAAGTGGCGGCTTGGTACGGCGAGAATATCAAGCGTGGCGTGGCTGCCGTAGCGGCGCTGACGCCGGAGCAGTTGCTGACGCCGGTCAGCTTCTTCATGTTCAATCTGCCCGCGGTCTTGTATCTCGGCTTCCTCAACAATCACAGCATTCATCACCGCGGCGAGCTGGCGACGTATCTGCGCCCGATGGGATCGAAGGTGCCCTCAATCTACGGCGGCAGCTACGATGAGCCCTTGCAGATGCCGGAACCCGCTGAGAGTGCTGCGTAAAGCGAGTTAAGCGAGTTGTTTCGGAATGAGAGCCGCCCCGAAGGGGCGGCTTTTTTACTTGCCGGCGGATTTTACCGGCTCGGTGGGATGCCGGTCGCTCCCGCTACCGGCGTGAGGCTGGCCTTGATCGCAGTTCCCGGCAATTCATCTCCGCGAAAATACTTGGGCTCCTTCGCTCCGGTTTTCAGATCCGCCGCCTTCATCTCCGGCATTGCGGTATACGGCTTCGAGTAATCGTTGGCCGCGTTCCAGAACAAGAATCCAATGCCGCCTTTTTCGCGAGCCGTAGCCACCTGCACCTTTATGTATTCGGGCGAATAGGTTTTAGTACGCCAGTGGAAAGCCTGCAGCCACGGTCGAATCACCACTCCGCTGCCTTTGGTGATCAATTCAAACCGCTCCATCGATTCACCAATGAAATGCTCGGGCGCGTCCCCGGGATGCTCGATGTTATCCATGCCAAAGAAGTGCGAGGGGTAAATCATGGGTGAGAGCACATCGCAATACTTTGCCATCTTCACGATGTCCTGCCCCGTGTGCGCAAGATCAACCGGCCGCTGCCACGCCATCACCCCAAACACATCCAGCGACAACAAAACTCCAGTCGGATGCAGTTCGGCATAAGCCTTGCGCAGGAAATCCGCGATTACATCGGAACGCTGCCAGGCCGGATGTTCGGTTTGAAAAACGAAACTCGTGTCTTTTTGATCGCCTTCAGCCGGGAAGCGCACGTAATCGAACTGAATTTCATCCGCACCCGAATGGGCAACGAACTTAGCCAGGGCGATGTCGTAATCCTGAACTTTAGGATTGGAAGAATCGGTCCAGACCAGCTTGCCGTTCTCCCGCCACGGCGCATGGTTCTTCCTCGACTGGACGGCCAGATCGGGATGCTCAGTCACCATGCGCTCGTCGCGGAAAATCGCGATGCGGGCGATGGCGTGCATGTTTTCCGAGTGCAGGAAGTGCACAAACTTCGGCAGGTCGTGGATATAGACCTTGTGCGACCCGAGCAATGGATGCTCGAACGGAATATTGACGGTCCCATCAGAGTCCTTGATATCAAAAACCACTGCGTTCCCACCCACCTCGCGCCAGTGCTTGATGATGCGGATGCCGTGATCGCTCGCCGCCATCACTCCGGTCAGATAAATGGCGCGAACCTCAAAATCCTTCGGCACAGGAACGGTGTGCTCGACGATGGGCGCCGGCAGGATGCCGGGAATCGTGATCTGCTCGCCCGCTTTTAATATGTTCCCAGTGCGGTTGCCGTTGGTCGCACGGATGGCATCACCTAGTTCGGAGGTTGTGAGATAGGCCGTATTATGCAACTGCGCACGGGCGATGCCGGGAATCGTGTCTCCACGCTTCGCTAAGTAAACTGCGGTTCCGGGGGCGCTCGTCGGCTGAGGAATATCGGCCGGCTTCAACGCTGGCGTCGTAGTAGCGCTCACCGGCCTCAGTTGCGGCCCGGCAGAAGCCGCGACGGGCGCGGCTTGTGCCGCTTGCGGCTGCGCCGCTTCTGCGGAAAACAAGCCAGGCTTCAGCCGAACCGCCGCCAAGCCAAAAAGTACACACGAAATCGCAGAGATGGTTAAAATCGACGCGCGACGCAAGCAGTCCTCCCGAGGAACGCCTGATCGCGATGCTAAAGTGCCAACTGTTGATGGGCTAGTTACTAACGATCATCTCCCCCTGAGAAGGGCATTGCAGAGTTCTCTTAAGAACCCTGCGGACCCAGACCCGGTGTTCCCCTGTGCCCCCTGTGTTACAAGCTTTTTGCTCGCCGCTCCTGCCTCTGGTTCGGCAGTTACTTTTGGACAGTCCCTTCCCTCATGCGCAAAGTATTTCTCTCACACATCTTTAACTTTCCTGCGGATGATGTTTTAATGTCTGGCTTGCGGTCCTAACTCCTGCCAATAGAAAGCTTTCGCATCCACAATTGAATGGCACGTCGTGGCTAACAGTTTGCTCCACTCCCTCGTGCCAGGACGCGCCACTGGTCGCGAGCTTTCGAGTGACACATTTTGGCAGTCACCGAAGCTGGGGAAAAGGACCTGAGAAGCACGGCGAGTCAGGGAAAAGGCAGGAAAAAGGCCGAAGATACGAACACAACGGCCTGGAAAAGGGACGAAACACCGGGTAAACCGGAATTTCTTATGAGAACAAACCTCGCTACCGTACTCGATCCGAACCGCCGCAGCAACGATGCGGGAGAATTCGAAGCCGCCCTGCGCCGCAAAATCGTCGGCCAGGACCAGGCCATCGAAAAGGTCACAGAGATTTATCAGATGTTTCTGGCCGGCCTGAATGCTCCCGGACGCCCTGTGGGCAATCTGTTGTTCCTCGGCCCAACCGGCTCCGGTAAAACCCGCGTGGTCGAGGCTGTGGCTGAGGCTTTGTTCGGCGATGCGCGCGCCTGCATCAAGATCGATTGCGCCGAGTTCCAGCACTCGCATGAAATCGCCAAGCTGATCGGTTCGCCTCCGGGATATCTTGGACATCGCGAGACGCATCCGCTGCTTACGCAGGAAGCGCTTAATCAGTGGTTCACCGAGAAACTGAAGCTCTCGATCCTGCTCTTCGACGAAATTGAAAAGGCCAGCGACTCACTCTGGCAGTTGCTCCTGGGCATTCTGGATAAAGCGACGCTCACTCTAGGCGACAATCGCCGGGTTGACCTCTCGCAATGCATCATCATCCTGACCTCGAACCTGGGCGCCAGCGAGATGACGAACCTGGTCGACGGCGGCTTCGGCTTCGCGCCGAAGGCCGTGGAAGTCGACAACAACTTCGACGACAAGATTCAGCGCACCGCAGTCGAAGCCGCGCGCCGCAAGTTTACGCCCGAGTTCATGAACCGCATCGACAAAACCGTGGTGTTCAAGACTCTGCGCGATGAGCACCTGGCACAGATACTGGAGATCGAACTCGGCATGGTGCAGCAGCGTGTCCTCATGGCCGCAGGGGCGAATCAGTTCGTCTTCAATTGCACCGCCGGAGTAAAACAGTTCCTGCTGAAGGAAGGCACAGACCCGCGCTACGGCGCACGCCACCTGAAACGCGCCATTGAGCGCCACTTGGTCTTCCCGATGGCGAATCTGGTCGCAACGGGCCAGGTAAAGCTGGGAGATTTCATCCGGGTGGATATGGCTTCCGAAAACAAAATGATCTTCGTCAAGGAAGCCGAAAACACCATGGCGCCGGTACTGCTCGAGCGTTACGGCGCGGCAGCCGCGAACATGCCGAATGCTCGCGCAGCCCGCACAGCAGCCAACCCGCGCCGCGACTTCGGGGCCAGCCCCACTCCCATCGCGGAGAGCAAATAAATTTGACTGGTAGGTAGCAAACCTCGCTTGACCGCATCTCGCGAGTGTTCTCGGCGCCGGAAGACCCTCCGGCGCCTTTTTTATTCGTCTTCATCGATACGAGACAACAATCGAATTACTCTTTCCGTTCGCGTTTGAGACGAATGCTTCGAATGCCGGGAAATGAGGCAGTAGAGTCGCTCCTGCCGGCTTCGACGCTCTGAAAACAAGTGTCTTCCCATCCGCGGACGGCACATTTTTGACAACGGCAGATCCGATCTGCACAGTGTTTCCCGTCGGCGTGAAACCCTTGCCGCGCACCCTAATCGACTGATCGGGACCGATAATAAAATCGGGGTATAACAGCAAAATCGAGACTGGGCCTGACGCTGAAGGCTTTACTTTAAGGGGCACTTCGTCTGTTTCTAACGCCGCCGAAGCTAGGCTCGCGTACAGATGATACATTTTCGCCGGTATCGGAACACCGCAGAAATTAGTCGATCCATCGCGATTCGGCGGGCAGTCATTTATATCAACATGATTCGGAGGAATCGGAACACACCATCCGCTCACCTCAATTTTTCCGCTCGGGCAACTGATCATCTGTAGCGAAACCGGTGCCTTGAAAGTGAGCGATCTTCCATCTTCGGCCACCTTTGGTGCTTCCACGAGCGTATCCCTTAACTCATTAAAACCTATCGTGACCGGGAAGCCCGGTATGTTGAACCCGGTGCCGTAGACAGTCACGATCCCGCCGGGAGCTACGGCTTCAGGGATCACTCTTGCAATCGAGAAAAATTGTTTGAAGTGCAGAGTCCTCAGCATGGTTTCAACTTCACCGAAGACCTGTTTAAGTTCGGCGCTATCTTTTTTGGGTAAGGCGTTTACGTCATCGGCGTCATAGTCCAGAGTGATAGTGCACTCAGCCTGGTCGACGCACTCGGCGGTTGCGCCAAACCATGCCGACTTGCCATCGTCAGGAAACACGCACCCGTTTCCGGTTTTTGAGCTGTCTGTGTAGAGACTGTTTAGCTTCGCCTCCGCAGCGCTTGCGTGAGCTGCAGATGACGTCTCTGCGCACTCGAATCCCTCGGCAGGCTGATCAACGCCTCGCATTACCGCGCCGATGCCAGACATGTCCGACGTGATTTCCGGGAACCGTCCGCCCTGAATGCCACTCGCGTGCGTAAATATTGGATTGATCCTCAACACATATTTTCCGCGAGTAACAATCAATACTTGATCGCGTGAAGCGGAGACCCAGCCGGGGAGTATCGTCATCGTCACGAAACGGTTGTCGATTTGCCGACTGGGGGAAGTCTGCGCGGCAGAAGCTCGCATTGCAAATGCGAACAATGCTAGGCCGATGACGACCAGCACACGGACACGGTCTCTTACACCAGGGGGCACAGCACCTTTCAAATGAAAACCGGCGGGCAGGACTCTCGTCGCAGTGTACCACCGAAAATCAAGCTTCAGGCCAGGCCAGCGACGTACTGAAGTAACTGCCGCAGCATGGAATCCTGGCGATAACATTGTGCGCGTGATTGCAATTTCTTTTCGAAAAAGCAAATCCGTACTCGGGTTCGTACTGATCGCCTCGTGCTACGCGCTGGCGCAATATTCCTATCCCGAGCAGGAAATCCACGCCCGCGATCTGCCTCCCGTGACCGCCCGATCGACGCACGCCATCGATGTTCTGGCGGCTTCCGTAGAGGTCGTCTTCAACAACAAAGAAATCTGTTGCGGCAAGAACTCCGCCCTCGAAGACAGCATTCAGGCATCGGACCCAAAGTCCTTGAAGGACGTTGCCGAGAAGTTGCAAGGACGGCATCTTTTAAGCGACGGTCGCCCCATTGTGATCAACGCTGAATTTCTGACGCCCGAAACCGCCAGCGCCGGACATCTGATCACGATGATCTCCGACGGGCATGCCGCCCTCATGGAATGGGATTCCCATCTGTACGTCGTAGAAGGTGCGACCTGCGTCAAAACGCTCGACCCCACAAGCAACGCCGTTAGCTACGCGATCCACAAGATCCTGCTTCAGGACGTGCGCTATTCCGACTCGCGCCGCGCCGTCAGCTTCGACCGGCTCAACGACGATATAAGCAAAGTCCAGGGCCTGCTATTTCTGCAGGTCACGGCGCAGTAGGGCGTTCCTCCGACGCCTCTTTTCATACAGATAGCCCTTCAGCCCCATGACCTTGGGAACCTACTCGCCTCCTCCGGAGTCTGTCACCATCACAGGCACGAGGCTGTTTCAATGTCTGACGTCAAGCCGCGACTGGAACGAATAGCCGTAAGCGCCTCCCGGAGTCTTGCTGCATGCTTTCTGGGACTGTGCTTAACCGTTGCCGGAGTGCAAGCTTATGGTCAAGAGCCCGCGCTGCCACCCGCCGGAGACACCGAAGCCAAATCAGCCGACCACACGCTTTCTCTTTCCGGCACCGTCGTCAACGCCATGACGGGAGAACCAATCCATCGGGCCGCAGTAACAATTTTCAGCGGGCAGAACAGTTTTTCGACATTGAGTGATAATTCCGGCCACTTCGAATTTAATGGCCTGCCGGAAGGTCTCGCCTTTGTTAGCGCCGCCAGACCCGGCTTCGGCAATCAGGCCGGCTCGCCGAATTGGAGGACCAGCGTAAAGGTCAGCCGCACCAGTTCTTCTGTGCTGCTGAAGCTTGATCCCACCGGAGCCATCGTTGGACGTTTGACGAATCGTGATGGTCAGCCGCTGGAAGGTTACGCACTACGCCTGGTCTCCAAAATGAGAATTGAGGGAACGCAGCGTTGGTCTTACCAACCCTACCAATCCGCCACGGACGACAATGGCGACTTCCGCATCGCCAATGTGCCCCCCAACACCTACTACCTTGAGGTCGCGCAAAATCAGGCGACGACACTAAGTCAACGCGGTATCCCGAACCCGCGCGAACAAGCTTATCCCGAGGTTTTCTATCCCGGCGTTCCCGATCTTGGCGCAGCGTCGACGATTGAAGTTAGCGGTGGCTCCGAGGTCGAAGCCAACTTCTCCCTTGCCGCAGAACCGCTTTGTGAAATCTCAGGAGTCGTAAGTCCGGACGAAAACTTCCCATCCCTCATATTCTCCAGGAAAGCTGGAGACAGTTACGACTTCGTTCAGACCACGGCGGCTATGGATGGCAAATTTCAGATCAAACTTCTTCCCGGCTCCTACAACGTGAAAGGATCAACCGGGATCGGAACCCAACTATCCGCCGCCGGTGTGACCATCAGCTCCGATAACCCAAACCTGCACCTCGCGCTGAATCCCGTTCCCGTAATTCAAGTGGAAGTGCAAAGCGAGAAGAGTTCAGGAAGCGCAACGCCGGACGTCCCTGACCAGCCCGGAAACATCGGCATCAACCTGCAATTAACGCCGGCGGAGGGGCTTCGACAATATTCCTACTGGTGGTCGCCGGCACAACCGAATGGGATACAAGCCGTCGATCCCGGCACCTACGTGGTTCACGCCAACGTCATTCGAGGGCAGTGGTGGCTAAAGTCGTTGCGTAGCGGCAATGTCGATCTGCTCAGCGACGATCTTACAGTGGCCGATGGGGCTCAGCCGCAACCCATCGAGATGACGCTGCGGGACGACGCAGGAAGTGTCCAGGGAACCGTCTCTCCGCACGATGACACGATTCCCGTAACCGTGCTGCTCGTCCAGCCCCACGCCAAGAAAAACCTCGTGATGGTATCGGCAGCATTCCAGGGCAAATTCGAGTTTGACGGTGTCCCTCCCGGCGAGCATTTGGCGCTCGCCCTCGACGGCTCCGATCATCTCGATTACCTGAATCCCGATGTCTTGAATCCGTATCTCTCCGGGGCACAGCACGTCACTGTGCCGCCGCATGGGACAACAAACGTATACCTCAGCCTCTCCCCCACAGAAAGGTAGAGATGTTTCGTCGGACTGTTTTATTTTTCGTGCTTGTCGCTAGCGCAAATCTTTCATCGGCGCAAGCCGCGCCCGGCAGGTTTCGTATCAGCGGAAAAACCGTAAATGCGGTGAATGGCCAATTGCTGGCCGGCACCGAAGTTTCGATCAGCAAGGCCGAGCAACCGAATTCAATCCTGCAAAAAATGCTCACGGCAGATGACGGAAAGTTCTCGTTCGCCGGCTTGGAGCCGGGAAAATACGTGCTGGCTGGAGAAAGAAATGGTTTTAGCAGGCAGGGCTTTGAACAGCACGGCGTCTTCCTCAGCGCCGTGGTCGTAGGTCAAGGTCTGGTTTCGGAAAATCTAACTTTTCGCCTAAGGCCCGATGGTCGAATCGTCGGCACAATTGTCGATGAAGATAATGAACCCGTGCCCAACGCCACGCTGTGGCTGTTTCGCAGCGATGCGAGTGCTGGATTCAGGCATATCTATCAGAGAGCGATGACCTCGTCGGACGACCGCGGCCACTACCATTTTGCCCATGTCGAGTCCGGCAGGTATTACCTGGTGGTTGTGGCACAGCCATGGTTTGGACAGTACGTGCTGGCAAGCATGAATAACGACAACCAGCCAGCGGCAGACAAAGCGGATCTCGACGTGGCTTTCCCCGTTACCTTCTATCCCGGAGTCCTCGATTCCGCATCGGCAACCCCCATCGTGTTGGATGAAGGCCAGGAATTCACCGCGGATTTTACTCTGAACGCCGTTCCCGCCGTCCATCTAAGGCTCAACAACCTCAATAGCAATCCGGAACAGCCGCAGAACGCCAACTTAACGGTGACGGCGTTTGGAACCGAGCTGTATCTGCCCGGGCAAAGAGCAATGCCCACAAACGAAAATGCTCTCGAAATGGGGGGTATAGCTCCGGGAAAGTACCAGCTCGATATTCATACCTATGGCTCTGTGCAGGAGCAGCACTCTACCATCGTCAACCTGACTGGCGATACGGAATTCAATGCCGACTCCGCCTCAGCGACGCCGACCCTCAGTGGTACGGTACAAATGGAGAGCGGCGGTCTGAATCCTGCTGCGCAAGCTTTTGTGCTGCTATGGAACACCCACTCCAACGAAACCCTCCAATCACAAATCGGGGACAAGGGCCAATTCGACTTCGGCCCCAGTCTTCTCCTGCCGGGAAATTATTCTGTATTTGTGGTCAATGGCCTGAATTCGATCATCAGCAGCCTTTCGGCGACGGGCGCGCAAGTCAAAGGCCAAACCATTCAGGTCACCACTTCGAATCCAATCCAGTTGAAGATCGTGCTGGCCACGAATCTGTCCACGGTCAACGGAACAGCCCGGCGTCAGAGTGCGCCCTTTGCCGGAGCGATGATCGTTTTAGTTCCAGAAAACCCAGAGAACAATCTGCCACTGTTCCGGCGCGACCAAAGCGATAGCGACGGCACATTCACGCTGCATGACGTGCTTCCGGGCAAGTACAAGATTTTGGCAATCGAAGACGGATGGGATGTGGAGTGGGCCGATATGACGCTGTTCAAATCCCGGCTCGATCACGCTTCCACCATAGAGGTCGCACCGGGCAAGACATACGACCTCGCAGCGAAGGTCGAGTGAACACTCACGGGCATGTACACGCCTGCCTTCTTTGTGAACTCAGCGGGCTGATGGCTGCGGTATCCGAAAATCTAAAGGCACTCGGCCTCCTCGTTCCTGCTTAACGCAAATCTCGTAGGCTGCGTCATTCGATTCCGTGGCGGTTATAGACATCTCATCGCGATACAAAGAGCTTTCGGCGTATGCAACATCGGCCGCGCGAGGCGACGGCAACGACATCAGTACGTCTCCGCCAAACTGCAGATGCCCCCTGGCAACGACCCGCAGCCATTCTCCGGCGTTCAAGGTCAGCATCGTGCCTGGAACGTCTTCATTTCCATAGAGAACCGTGCTGCCGCCCACGTTAGTGCTCCATTGCCCATCTGCGGCGATCCACAGGGCAGTCTGAATCTCAGAAAATGAGAACTTCTCTGCAGGATCGATGGGTTGCAGATCGGCTAGATGCGGAGAAATGGGGATTCTGACCGGCGACGAACCGACGTTCTTAATCGTAAACTCGAAGATCGGCTGGTCGCCGATTTCATAGTGCAGACGATCGAGGGAAATGAGCGACGTTAGCAATACACCATTCGGACGGGATGCGTCGGCGCATGCCCTCACATCCCGACTGCCAGTGCGCCGGTTCGTCGAAAGCGAACTTGACACTGGTCGTCGCAAGTCCAGACGCGGGTCGGCGCTCGTCAGATCGACGAATGCAGCCTCCTGCGCGATGCTTGCTGATATGAGCGCGACCGAGATCGTTAAAGCCGACAGACTCTGAAAAAAGGCTCCCATTGGCCCCAGACCAATGTTATAGATTGTACCGCCAGATCGAGTCGCTTGATTACTGCTCGCTGCCGGGGGAGAACATATGTCTGACCTTCATTCTTTCCATTTTCCTAACGAAACCAATTCCTATCGCCAGGCTCGCAACGAACTGTTACAAGCTGAAATCGACCTCCGTCGCCAGGTAGAAAAAGTGGCCACCATGCGCCGCCAGCTTCCGCTCGGCGGCGAGATTCCCGAAGACTACGTTTTCGACGAAGGCGCGTCCGACATCAACGACGCGCGAACCGTGCGCCAGGTCCGGCTCTCGCAGCTGTTTCAGACAGGCAAGGACACTCTAGTCATCTACAGCTTCATGTTCGGACCGAAGATGAAAGCCGCGTGCCCCATGTGCAGTTGCATGCTCGATGGCCTGAACGGCAATGCCCACCACGCTGCGCAGCGCATCAATCTTGCGGTGGTAGCGAAGTCACCGCTCGAAAGAATCCGCAACTTCGCCCGTGAGCGCGGATGGGACCGCCTGCGCTTGCTCTCTTCTGCCAACAACAACTACAACCGCGACTATTACGGCGAAAACGCCGAAGGTGGCCAGCAGCCAACATTGAGCGTCTTCGTTCGCCGCGATGGGAAGATTCACCACTTCTGGAGTTCGGAGATGGTGATAACGCCGCCCGACCCCGGCCAGAACCAGCGCCACATCGATATGATCTGGCCGCTGTGGAACCTGCTCGATTGCACTCCCGAAGGCCGCGGTTCGGACTGGTTTCCTAGCTTGACTTACGCCTGAGACATCGAGTCTCAGACAACTCGCTTTCTTCGCAGCGCGAGTTCTTCACCAAGGTTCTTAAGCATCGCCGCCAGTTCCACCCCGAGCAGCGACTTGGGAATGCAGCGCACTCGCAACTCCTGCGAAAGCCGCTGCATCGCGTCTTCACTCTGCTGGCTCATCAAAACGGTCACCACAGAAGGATGGTTCTTCCGGAGATTTTCGACCACCTGCACGCCATTGAGCACGGGAAGAGACAGATCAATAAGAACGACGTCGGGCTGCAATTCCGCAACTTTTCGAATTGCCTCCTCGCCGTCAACCGCTTCGCCGCAGACTTGCCAATCGCCCGAAAGTCTGGCGGTCAGGTTGATCAGCGCTTGCCGGAGAATCTTCGCATCGTCCGCAATCAGGATTTTGAAAGGCGTCATTTTGCAGAAGCTTGTGCATCCAATTCTATCCGACCGAAGCGCTCACAATCCCGTACTATGATTCATCAGCGTTCTTATCGCGGAGAAGCAGGTCTTGCGCATCGTTCAGTACCGGGACATTCCCGAAGACAACGAGCTACGCCAGCGCTGGAATGCGCTGGCCATGCAAATGGAACGGCCCGAGGTGTTCTATACCTGCGAGTGGGCGCTGGCTATGCAATGCGCATACCGGCATTCGCGCACACCATGGCTGATGTTAGGTTATAAAGGGAATGAACTTGTCGGCATCGCATCGCTGGCGGCAAATTCGATAAAAAAGACCATCGAATTTCTTTCCGCAACAACGGCGGACTATTGCGATTTCCTCAGCGCTCCGCCCACGCGTGAAGAGTTCGTCGATGCCGTATTCAGCGAACTGAAGAAGAACTCGACCGGCCGCCTTACGCTGGCAAATCTCCCGGCTGATTCATGCACAAAAGTCGGGCTGTGCAGTACGGCAAAAAACCACGGCTATCACTTGTTCGCAAGGCCCGCATACTCCTGCGCACAAGTGCAGTTGGGCGCCGGAGGACAACGCCAGGAATTGAAGAATGCTCTGTTAGGCAAGAAGAAACTTCGCCACTACTTGCGCGCCATGGAGCGCGAAGGTCCCGTAAGCTTCGTCCATCTCCGCTCGTGGCAAGAAATCGAGCCTGCTCTGCCCGAATTTGCCGATGCGCACGTCGCGCGCTTCGCCGCTACCGGCCGCGCCAGCAGCCTCGCGACGCGCCAGCGTCGAATCTTTCTGGAAGATATCGCCAGACGTTTTGATGGAACCGGCGTCGTCACTCTGAGCCAGCTAAGAATTGAGGATCGCCCCGTAGCCTGGAACTTCGGCTTTCAATTTCACAAAAGCTGGTTTTGGTATCAACCCACGTTCGACAGCCGTTGCGAGGAAAGTTCTCCCGGATATTGCCTGCTGGCCCGAATCATTGCCGATGCCTGCGACTCAGACGACCTGGATCTCGTGGACTTAGGCCTCGGCGCAGAAGGCTACAAGGAGCGTTTCTGCAACCTGACGCGCCAAACCCTCCATGTGACCATAAGCGACTCCTGGAGCCACCATCTCCGGGAAAAAGCCCGATATGGCGCAGCAAGTGCCTTGAAGCGATCGCCGAAAATTGAAGCCGCCGTTCGCCGCGCACTCAGTCGATAACCTGTGGGAAACGTGCCCCACCCACCATTCCGTTGGCTGTAAAAAGCATTTAAACTATGCGCAATCCCAGATGACTCGCACCGGATCTCGACCGATCAAAATCTTTACGCCCTCAGATGCGAGTGCCGGCAATACGAATGCTCAAAATCTGACGGTGAAGGAGGTTGTGGCGCGCTTACCCGAAGATCGATTTCAGGTGACGCTGCTGTGCGATGGCGATCCCGATCCCCGCCTCGCTGCCCGGGCAAACACGCGATTGGTGAAATGGCGAAAGAGTGGCAATACCGTGCGCCTGCTGCGTCATTGCCTTCTTCCTCCGGCAGATATTTATTTTTTCCCGCGGAAAGGGCCGCTCGATCGTTATTTTTTCGATGCGCGCCATCGAATGTCGCTGCGCACTGCTCTGGTGACCTACATTGTCATGGCGATGGACGCCAGGACGGGCGCGGGACTTATTGCCCGCTCCGTAGCGGAGGGAGACATTGTAGTAGGCAATTCCAAGCATGTAAGTGAAAGCATTCATCGCATGTTTCAGGTTCAAGCTCCCGTAATCTATGACGGTATCGACCGCAGGTATTTTTTCCCGCAAGAAAAAGATGTCCCAAAACGTGCGCTCGCAGTTCTCTACGCCGGATCGTTCCAGCCGCGCAAGCGAGTTGAGCTGGTCATCGAGCAGGCTGCACGCTTGCCGCACGTGCAATTCCGTCTGGCAGGCAAAGGAGAAACGGAATCGCATTGCCGCGAATTAGCTGCACAGCAAGGATGCAGCAACGTCTCTTTCCTCGGTCATCTTTCCCCGGAGCAACTGGGAAACGAAATGCGCCGCTCCGATATTTTCTTTTTCCCCAGCATCCAGGAAGGCAATCCGCAGGTCTTGCTGCAAGCCGCAGCCTGCGGTCTGCCTTCGATTGCCATGGAGCTTTACCGCTCCGATTACGTGATCGACGGCAGGACAGCTTTCCTCGCGCGATCGGACTCTGACCTCACTCAAAGCCTGGATCGCCTGGTGAGCGAAGAAGCACTGCGGCGATCGTTCGCGGCAGCGGCAGTCTCCCATGCCAGCCGGTTTGACTGGGATGACATTACCCGGCAATGGGCAGCCATATTTGAAGAGGCCGCGGTAAAGCGCCGTGCCAGTCTTCAGCAAAAAGCCTCGTAGCACCGTGATTTCAATTTCATGACGACCGACCCAGCAAAGCGACCGAGCACGCTCCTGCGCTACGGCGGATTCGTTGCGTCAGTGGGCACCGCCCGCGTCCTGGGGCTCATCATCACTTCGATAACGTTCCCGATCCTGGTGCGCCGCCTCGGCGTGGAGACCTACGGCCAATGGAGCTACATCGTCGCCCTCTGCGCTTTTCTGGAAGTTGTCGCCAATCCCGGCCTCACAACTTATGCCACGCAGCAGGTAGCTGCCAGGCGCCAGGCCGCGGCGGAACTGGTCTCCGATCTTCTCGCGCTCCGCGGATTGAGCGTCCTGCTCGCCATTGTTGTCCTGTTCGCCATCGCCCACTTTGAGGTGCGCTCCAATCTCCGCGCCCTGCTGCAAGGGTATGGTCTCGCATCGCTTTGCCTCGGTTTGACGGGATCAGACTTCTTCCTGACTTCCCTCGAACTCTTTCACAGCCGCTCTCTGCTCAGCTTGCTGCAACAGAGCCTGTATGCGGCCGGAGTGCTGACTCTGGTTCACGCTCCGAAGGATTTGTTCTGGGTTCCGGTCAGCATCCTTGCCTCATCGTTCGTGATGAACATAGCAGGCTGGCTCCTGCTGTGGAGAAGCGGTTTCCGTCCCTCCCTGGCAGTCGATCCCACGCGCTGGCGCGGCATCCTCGGCCCGAGTCTGCACTACGCCGCTACCACGATGATGGCCACCGTATATCACCGCACCGGCCATCTCGTGGTTCGCTGGTTTCTTGGCGATTACGCCCTCGGCTTATACGCAGCCGCGATACGCTTCGTCGATCTGCTGCGCAATTTTGTGGGCATTCCCCTCGGCGTGCTGATGCCCCGTATGGCGCAAGCCGCAGAGTCGCGTGCAGGCTTGCGCCGGTTGGTCGACGCGACTGTCTCCGCGCTCGCCGCGATCGCCATCCCGCTCACGCTCGGAACCATCGCCACCGCCAATCTGATCGTGCCCCTTGTTTTAGGAAAAAGCTACGCGGCGGCAGTTGGTCCGGTGCGCCTGGTCTCGGCACTTCTGCTCGCCGGTCCTATGGCATCGCTGCTCTCAGGCACCGTTCTCTACGCGCTCGGCCGTTATCGCGCGTATCTAACCGCAGGTGCTGTCGGAGCAGCAACGGCGATCGTTCTGTCATTGGCGCTGGTTCGCATTATGGGCCTGCCGGGGGTGTGTATCGCATTCGTGCTGGCCGAAGCCGTGGTCGCCACTACAGCCTATCTGTTCATTCCTCACGAGCTGCGCGGTCTGTGGAAGAATCCAATGATCCCGGTTGCGGTATTCTCCGGGCTACTCATGGTGGCAGGCGTCCGCTTCGCAAGTCTGTACAGTTCACGCCCGTTCGTGGTCGTCTCCGCCGGTGTTCTCATCTACCTGGCGGTCTCAACCCTGTTGGGACGAAGACTTCTGCTACAACAATTCGGAGGCGCGCGGTGAAAGCAAACGCAAATCCGAGGCGGCGCTCTGTAGCGGTTCTTCTTTCCGGAGGCGAGCAATTCAGTTCCTACTTCGGCGGCGCCGTCGCCCGCTGGACCTATGAAGTCTACAGCCGCCTGAGCGAACGGTACGCAGTAACCGTCTTCGGCTTTCCTACTGACAAAAAAAGCTTGTATCCACTGCGACACGAAACCAGTCCGGTTTGGCGGCTGTGTTCTTTGGCGTCGCGCCTGCCGGGCGCGCGCCGCTATGAGGAGCCGCTGTGGCTGCGCGCGCTCGCAGGAAAACTGCGCCAATACGACGCGGTTCACCTGCACAACCGCCCGCAGTGGGTGGCTGCACTGCGAAACTTGGGTTACGCTGGTGCGATTATTCTTCACCTGCACAACGATCACGTCGGTCACTGGCCCACGGCGGACCTCGATGAGTTGGCCGGCAAACTGGACCAGCTCGGGGTCTGCAGCGATTACCTGCGCAGCAAGTTCGCAGCAAAATCGCCGGCGCTCAATGCCAAAACTCGAGTCGTGCACAACGGGGCCGATTTGAAACTGTTCTATCCGCGAGAAGAATTACGCGAGCCAAAAACAATTCTCTTCGTGGGTTGCCTCAATCAGCAAAAAGGCGTGCTGCAACTGCTGCAGGCTTACGAACGCGTGCTTGAAGCGCATCCCGATGCAAAGCTGGTAATTGGCGGAGCGGCCGGTTACGGAAAAGATCACGACACCGCCTACGTTCGTCAGGTACGCGAAATGGCTCAGCAACTCACAAACCATAACCGCGCCGATATTCATTTCACCGGCTACCTCGATCATGCTGCGAACTTGCCCCTGCGTTTTCAGAAAGCCACCATTTTTGCCTGTCCCTCGCTTTATCATGAAGCCTTCGGCATGGTGAATGCTGAAGCCATGGCTTGCGCCACGCCGGTAGTAGGCGCAGATCGTGCGGGCATTCCGGAAGTGATCGGCGATGCCGGACTTCTCGTTGACCCTGAGAATCCAGATCAATTCGCCTCTGCAATTTCGGAATTACTGGCCCGTCCGCAGGACTGCCGTCGTCTCGGCCAGGCCGGATACGAGCGCTGCCGCCGGATGTTCGACTGGCGCATCACCGCCGAGAACTGGATGAACTTGCTTGACGCCTGCTGCTAGCATCGCACCCGCCGTGGCTCCCCGGCTCCTAATCCTCACCGAGATTATCGCGCCCTATCGCATTCCGGTGTTCAATGCCCTGGCGCAGAGGCCCGAAATTGATCTGCAGGTTGTTTTTCTGTCGGAAACCGATCCCACGCTGCGCCAGTGGATGGTCTACAAAAATGAAATCAAGTTTCCCTATCGCGTTCTTCCCTCCTGGCGTCAACGCCTGGGAAAATACAACATCCTGCTCAACCGCGCCGTTCACTCTACGCTGAACGAGTTCAAGCCTGATGTCATCATCTGCGGCGGGTATAGCTATCCCGCAGCGTGGTCCGCGGCCTATTGGGCAAAACGTCGTTCAGTTCCCTTCCTGCTCTGGACGGAAAGCACCGCGATGGACCGCCGCGGAAATTATTTCCCCGTTGAGTTTCTAAAGAAACATTTCCTCGCTCTGTGCGCAGCCTTCATCGTCCCGGGGAAATCGTCGCTCAATTACTTGAAGCAACTCGGCGTTTCTGAGCAGCAAATCGTTACCGCACGCAATGCCGTAGACAGCGAGCTATTCTCCACCTTGGCACAAGCGGTCAATCGAGACTCCGATGCCCTCGCTCGCTATCCGCTTCCAAGGCGTTATTTCCTTTTCGTTGGCCGCCTCGTCAAGGAAAAAGGAATCTTCGATCTTCTCGAAGCCTATGGGCGTCTCAAGCCAGACACTCGCGCCGAGATCGGCATGGTTTTTGTCGGAGATGGAACAGATTGTCGCGAGCTGCAAAAGAGAGCTGCAAAAATCCAGCCGGGAGAAGTTCGCTTCCCTGGCTTCGTGCATCGCGAGGAGCTGGCAAAAATCTACGCGTTAGCCGAGGCCCTGGTCTTTCCCACGCACACCGATCCCTGGGGACTGGTAGTGAACGAAGCGATGTCCTGTGGCCTGCCCATCATCACAACCAAGGTTGCCGGCTGCACACTGGATCTGGTGCAAGACAACTGGAACGGCTTCGTAGTCGCTCCCGGCGATGCAGCAAATCTATCTGCCGCCATGGAAAAGTTAGCGACCGATAAGGAACTGCGAAGCCAAATGAGTAGTCGCAGCCGCGAGCGAATTCAGTCCTACTCACCCGCCGCCTGGGCGCAAGGCGTACTCGACGCGGTTGACGCCGTGCTCGTCCGTAGATGACACAGACTTGCGTTCCCCTGGGGCTCAGATTTCCTGTATCCGCCCCTCGATCGTCGCAAGAAACTCTTTCAACTCCCCCGGCAATTCGCTCTTCAACAAAACCATTTTCCCCGAGCGAGGATGCCGAAACTCCAATTCCGCCGCATGAAGAAAATTCCTGTTCAAAGTCGTCCCGGGGGCCCCATTCCTGCCCTGAGCAGGGTCGAAGGGTCTCGCGTCCTTTGCGAGAAGCGGGGATTTTCGCATCCTCCGCAACTCCGCCGGCGCGCCGTAAACCGTATCCCCCACCACCGGATGCCCCAGAGCAGCCATGTGCACCCGAATCTGATGAGTCCGCCCCGTATCGATCTTTACATCGAGCAAAGTGAATTTCCCGTAAACCGTCTCCAACCGCCGTACGGCCCGATAGTGCGTAACCGCAGCCCGCCCTCCCGCCCCGCGCGTAGTCATCCGAGTCCGCCGCACACGGTCGCGGCTGATGCTTTGATCAATCGTCCCCGCATCCTTCTTCACCCATCCGTGCACCAGCGCAACATATTTCTTCTTCACCTCGCGCGCGGCAAATGCCGCACTCAGCCGCCGGTGCGCCTCGTCGTTTTTTGCCACCACAATCAGCCCGCTGGTTTCTTTATCCAAGCGATGCACAATGCCCGGCCGCAACTCCCCACCGACGCCCGACAAACTCGCCATATGATGCAGCAGAGCATTCACCAACGTGCCGCGATTGCGAGCATCATCGGTGGCCCCGGCTCCGGCGTGAACCATCATGCCCGCAGGCTTGTTGATCACGGCCAGATCGTCATCTTCGTATACGATCTCGAGCGGGATCTCTTCAGCAACAGCCTTGAGCGGCGGACGTTGGGCCTCGGCGAGGATGGTGATCGTTTCCCCGCCATGCAGCTTCAGCGAGGCTTTGGCAGGAGCGTTGTTGACCAGCACTTTTTGCTCGGAAATAAGCTGCTGCGCCCGGGCGCGGCTGACGTTTTTGAGATGACCAGCCAGAAAATGATCGAGACGCCTGCCGGCATCGTCAGACGCAACAGATATGGAAAGAGGAAAAGCTTCCGCCATCGCAAAGAAGCATACAAGAACTGCAGCTGTTGGATACGGCGGCCTATGGTGAAGAACCGGGTAGGGCACGACTTCAGTCGTGCCAGCCGTTGGCCCGCGCGAAGGTAACGTGGCCTGCCGGGGCAAAATCTCATAGGATCAGCGCGGAGGGAAACCGTGAGGAACGCTTGGCTATGGGCGGTGATTCTCGTCGCCTGCCCCCACTGCGGTTGGGCGATTTATGGTCCATCGTTGGCCCGCGCCGATGTCTCCGTTGCGGCCCGCGCCTGTAAGGAAGGGCGCTTCGACCAAGGCCAACAGATTGTTAAGGCGATTCAAAGCGGCAAACCAGACGAAATCCTTCTCGTGCTCGGCGACGCAGTGAAAGAGTGGAATGCGACCTCCGTAACATCTGACCAGTTCAACGCGCTGTACGCGGCGAGGGCATTTTGCATCCACGAGCTGGTCCCAAGCCAGCTTCCGCCCGGCGGCCCCATCGCCACGTCCACCGCGTTGCGTCCGCCGGACGAAGTAAGAAAATTTCATGACCTCGGAATCGAATACTTTTACTACGGCCCCGATGGCACATGGACACTGCAGAAAAATCCCGTCGACCTCAACCTGCTTGCGAAGGACTTCCTGGATTCAGAGTGGGGACGCCAAGCTTTCCTCATGATGACAGAACTAGGATGGAGCCAAGGAGGATGCCAAGAAGGGCCGGATCAGTTTCGAGAAGTAATCAAGCGCAGCGAGGTTTTTCTGAAGCAATATCCGAATTCCGAAGTCTCCGATGACATCCGGCTTGAACTGGCCAACGCATACGCAACTTGGTGGAACGTCTCGCAGTCAGCGGCTAACGCGTATACGGCACCCGAAGCGTACCAGGTCGGCGCCCACGAGGCGAAACAGCGGGCGATTGAACTTTATCAGAACTACTTGAGCAAGCGTCAGTCTCCGCCCAACGATGTCCGAGATCGGCTGAAAGAACTGCGGCAAAATCCAAAAGGCTCCGGCAAATACGATTACTATTGTCCGGACTATGAGGACTAGGAGAACAAGAGCGCAGCCAGCGCACCCTTTCTACTCCACCGCATTCTTCGCAATCACTTCCCGATACCACTCCGCGCTCAGCTTCGGCGTCCGCTTCTGCGTCTTGAAATCCACGTAGTGAATCCCAAAGCGCTTGCTGTATCCATCCGCCCACTCGAAGTTATCCATCAGGCTCCACAAAAAATATCCCTTGATCGGATAACCTTCCGCCGCCGCGCGATGCAAATGCGTCAAGTGATTGCGCAAATACATCACGCGATCGATATCCTCGATGCGCCCCTCCGCCGTAATCACATCATCGGAAGATGTGCCGTTTTCGGTGATATACATCGCCTTCGGCTTCCACAGATCGCTGACGTTGCGAACCGCCCAGTACGTGACTTCCGGCCCGATAAACAGCCAGTCCGAAGCCATGCGCGGATACGAATCCGGCCGTTTCTCGACCTTGTAACCATCAGCAGACGAATCCGCCCGCACATACTCCGGGGTGTAAGCATTCAGCCCAACAAAATCCAGCGGGCTGCCGATAATCTTCATATCCTCCGCTTCCACCTTGGGAGCGTTCGCGCCCTCGCGCTTCAAATAACCATCCGTGTACTTGCCTTCCATGATCGCCGTAAGAAACGGCGCGTTGCCCTCGCGCGTAGCCCGATGCGCCGCCTCAATCTGCTCGGCATCCTCAATCACCGGCACATAAACCGTTGCATTTTCCGCCAGTCCGACCTGCGTGCCGCTCTTCGCATTCGCGCGAATTGCCTGCACTCCCATGCCATGCGCCAGCACGCCATGATGTCGGACTTGGTTCACGTCCTTATCCGGCAATTTCAGACCAGGCGCGAACTTTCCCGTCTTGTAACTCAAATCGGTGAAGCAAACCAGTTCGTTGGTCGTGAAGAAATGTCCCACGCGATCGGAAAGATGTTTTGCCATATACCCCGCGTAATCGCCAAACGCCTTCGCCGTATCACGCGACCGCCAGCCTCCCGGCAAAGCCTGCGGCAAATCCCAATGGAACAGAGTAACGAACGGCACGATTCCATTCGCCAGCAGTGCATCCACCACGCGGTTGTAATAGTCGAGTCCGTTGGGATTCGGCTGGCCCGTGCCATCGGGAAACATGCGCGGCCACGAAATCGAAAATCGATAACACTTCGCGCCCAGACTCTTCAGCAGCTGGACATCTTCTTTGTAAAGATGATAGGAATCGTCAGCCACATCGCCGGTCTCTCCCTGAAACGTTTTTCCCGGCGTGTGCGAAAACGTGTCCCACACGGAAGGCTTGCGGCCGTCTTCATTAACCGCGCCTTCAATCTGATAGGAGGCCGTGGCGCAGCCCCACATAAAATTGTCGGGAAAGCGCAACAGGCTTGGCTTTTGCGCCCAGGCAAATTTGGGAAGGGAACCGCTGGCCAACAAGGCTGCAGCCGCGCCTGAAAGGCTCTGGCCGAACTCACGGCGAGTGATCTTTTTCATCGGCTAAAGAGTATCACTCCGCGGTGACCATAGCTAATATCGCTCCGCCGCAACCCAGTAATCCAGCACATGCGGCAAGTGGATCGTGCCTCCCAGCTTGACTTCTCCATTCGCGGGGTTGAAGCCCGAGATATAAATCTCATGCGGGCCGGATGCTTGGCCGTAAGCGATTTTGCCGTCTGGACTGAACATATACACTCCATACGGCAGACTGTTAACTTCGACGCTTTGCTGCGTCTCTAAATTCACCTGCCCAATTTCGGTGAGGTTATTCGAGACCTGCAGGAAAACATCCTCTCCCGATGGATGCGCCAACGGGTACCCGAAGTCCCCACAAACCGCCAGCATCGAAGCTGTACAGTTCACCACCGGCGTAGTCACGTTCGGCAGCTGGAAAACGTCAACCACGTCGGCATTTGGCCCTTGGTTGTCGTACGAAACGAACGCGAACATGAAATTATTTTCAAATTGCACGTTGGCGTAGCCGCTTCCGGCATAGTAGCTAAAACCGTAGACCTGTTGATCCGGTCCCAGAGCGCCAGTCTGCAAATCGACGGTACGCTGGTTGTAAGTTGAAGATCCGCTCGCGTGCGGCCCTCCGCAAAAAATCCCGTCGTACATGATCGTTCCAGCAGGATTGAAGCCAAGGGCTGATAAGGAGCAGTCATTGCCGCTGGCATCGGAATCAAGCTGGTAGGTCGCCTCGGTCACCGGTTGGGTCAGCTTTCCAGTCGTGGGATCGATTGTATTCCTCACAATCGCGTACTGCCTCGTAAGTTGCTGCCCCACGGATCCGACCGCCACCGAATAAAGGAAAGTCCCGCCCGGATTCGCCACCAAGCCCGCGAGCTGGCCGGCATTCATTGCCTGCACGGGCGTGTTTGCTGGAACGCCCATGGCATCCGTGTCATAAACGTAGAGCATCTGGTCCGTGTTGGAAAAATCAAAATCGGTGAGGTAGTAGAGAAATTGCCCGTTGGGTGAAGTGACTAGACGAGGGTATTTAGACAGTGGCATTGTCGTCGTTCCCACCGCGCTAGGTTCAAATGTCTGTGAATCGATGTTATACGTCGTCAATGTCGATCCATCGACCACGTAAAACACCTCTACCGGCGGAGCGGGCGCCGGTGCGGCCTCAGAACCGCGGTTGAGAGTCTGAGTGAATGCAAAAGAAGAAAGGCACAGCAGGAGACAAAGGGCGCGGGACATACTTCCACCTCCAGATGGCGTCGGATCAGATGTTACGAACCTCAGGCGGGTTGCCGCGCACGACGCGGTTCCAAATGATTCCCACGCGGGCCAAGACTACGCGGGAGGAGTCTTCACTGCGGACCCTTCAAGACGACCTCGGAACGCAGTTCATAAGTGTGCGAATCGACCATCGTAAAATCTCTGGCCAACTCCAGCACAAGGCGATCGTATTCTTCAGGTGGATCTCCCCGGACCAGCATTACACGTATGCTGATGGGTTTTCGGTCGCACTTCTCGAACCATCCATTCAGTCCAGGCCCATGGCTCTGCGTCAAGAAGTCGATCGGAATGCTGAACTTTCCTTCGTTTGGGCCATCGTCCAAGGTAGCTTCGCCGGAGTCGCCTCCCAGTTTTTTCGGGTAAACAAGCTCTACGCGAACCGTAGCGCCAGCGGGTGCGTGCTCAACCCGGCCCTTTATCAGGACCGTCTTTATTGGACATTCGGCGCGTGCCTGCAAGCAGAACACGAGGCTAAGAAGGGTCGTTCCGCAGAGAGTTGCACCCAGGTATCGGAGCATACAGACCTCCCGCGTGTTGTAGCGAAAATCAAGCCATGAATGCAGGAGCTGTGCAAGCTATCGCGCCGCTCCCACCACCTGTGTCTCCATCCGCTTCGCACCCGGCCTAAGCCACCAGATGATCCCTCCGCCCGCGATCAGGCCCAGCGCAATCAACTGCGTGCCCGACATGACGCCGCCAAACACCGAACCCCGCCCCGGATCGTCGCGAATAAATTCCAGGAAGAACCGCGCCACGCCATAAATAAACAGAAACGCGCCAAACACCTGCCCATCAAACTTTCGCCGTTTCAAAAGCCACATCAGGAAAATGAAATTCGCCAACTCCACTGCCGACTCGAACAACTGCGTCGGCTCCAGCGGTATATTCAACGGAGTTCCCGTTATCTGATTCGCCAGCGGATTGTGAAACACCACGCCCCACCAGTGATGCGTCGGCTTGCCGTAGCAGCATCCGGCGGCAAAACAACCGAGCCGTCCAATCGCATGCCCCAAAGCCAGCCCCGGCGCAAAGGCATCGCAAGTTCCCAGCGCAGGCATGTTGTTCCGGTGCACATACCATGCGGCTGCTAGAAATGCGGCCAGCAATCCGCCTGAAAAAACTCCGCCAGCCTGCAGCGTGGTCACGCTGAAAATTTCCGAAACGTGGGTCGAGTAGTAGCTCCATTCATTGATGACGTAGAGAATCTTCGCGCCAATAATCCCGCACAGCACGACCAGAATGCCCAGGTTCCACGCTTTGTCGCCGTCAATCCCCATCTTCTCCGAGTTGCGTACGCTGATCCAAAGCCCGATCAGCACACCCATGGAAACCAAAAAGCCATACGTAGGCAGGAAGAACTTCCCGAAATGCAGCAATTGCGGATACACGTTTGATTAGATGCGCAAAACCAGGATTTGCTACCTGATCCAGTCTAACAGGAACGCTGCTCTGCCGAGCGGCCGGATCAGAGCAGCTACATGTTCTCCAAACGGAAGCGCGAGAGATCAGGCCCAGAGAGAGAGTTGTTTATAATCAGTCTTCACCGCTTTCATGATCCTCGTGCCGCTTGGCGCGATTCCCTTCAAAAGGATGGTTCAAAAAGGACTACTTTGGCTCTCGACGAAAACATTTATGAACTGCGCCGCCAGAAGCTGAAAGAGATTGAAGCTCTGGGCCAGCCCACCTATCGCAGCAAATACGGATTCACCCATACGATTCCGCAAATTCTCGCGGAATATTCACCGAAGACCGCCGAGCAACTGGAAAATCCCCGTGTCAACGTGCGCGTAGCCGGCCGCATCATGGCCATTCGCATCATGGGCAAGGCGGGATTCTGTCATCTGCAGCAAGGCGGCCAGCGGCTGCAGATTTACGTAAAGAAAGACGCGGTCGGGGAGGTTGGGTTCAACCTGTACAAACTGCTCGATGTCGGCGATCACATCGGCGTCAGCGGCTATCTGTTTCGCACGCGCACGGGCGAACTCACCATCCACGTCGAAGAACTGACTTTTTTGAGCAAGGATCTTCTTCCGCTGCCTGCGGGCAAGACGGTCGAGTCAGACGATCCCGAGCAAGGCGCAAAAAAATTTAACGAGCTCACCGACGTCGAGCTGCGCTACCGGCAGCGATATGTCGACCTGGTGGTGAATCCTGAAATCCGCGAAGTGTTCCTGAAACGCAGCAAGCTGGTCCAATCGCTGCGGCGCACCATGGAGTCCCACGGCTTCATCGAAGTCGAGACACCCATGATGCAGCCTATCGCCGGTGGCGCGGTAGCACGGCCGTTCGTCACGCATCACAACACTCTCGACATGGATTTGTACCTGCGCATCGCACCGGAACTTTATTTAAAACGCCTGGTCGTCGGCGGACTCGATCGCGTCTACGAAATCAACCGTAACTTCCGCAATGAAGGCCTGGGCTGGCGATGGAATCCCGAATTCACCATGCTCGAGTACTACCAGGCTTACGCCGATTTCCGCGACATGATCGATCTCACGCAGGAGTTGATTACGCAAGCGGCAAAAGATGTGAATGGCAACACGAAATCGAAGTGGGGCGATCAGGAAATCGATTGGGTAAACTGGAAACGAATGACCATGCGCGAGGCAATCATCGAGTTCTGGCCGGAGGATGCGTGGCCGGCACCCGCCATGAACGAGTTTTCCAACAATGAGGGGGTCAGAGTGCTGGTGGGGCGGTTTCACGCAGCGGGGCATGCCCATATCCCGTATGTCCCAGGTGAGCCCGCAGGTAAGACAATTGCCGCATTATTCGAAGCCGTCGCCGAGGAGCACCTCACGCAACCCACCATCATCTACGAATTCCCCACCGCCGTTTCCCCGCTCTCGAAGCAAAAGCCCGATGAGCCCGACTGGACCGAGCGCTTTGAAATCTACGCCGGTCAAATGGAAATCGCGAACGGCTTCAGTGAACTCAATGATCCCGAAGATCAGCGGCGCAGATTCGAAGCGCAACTCAAAGAACGCGAGCGCGGCGACGAAGAAGCTCATCAGATGGATGAAGACTACATCCGCGCCCTCTCGTATGGAATGCCGCCGACCGGCGGCGTAGGGGTGGGCGTAGACCGTCTGATCATGCTGCTCACCGATTCGCACACTATCCGCGATGTGATTCTCTTCCCGCTGCTGCGTCCGGAAAAAAGCTCGACCACCGATAGCGCGGAAGACGTCGAGAAAAAGTCGTAAACCTTCCGCTTCTCCGGGTATCTGAGTGGATGGAACCCCGGGATGCACTAGAAAGAGTGCATGGAAGTTCCTATACTTCTGCCCATGTATTTGGGCTCAGTAGTGGCGGCGCTGCCGTAGTGCCTGCAAGATGGCGCTGGGTCGGCAGCGCTTTGCTTTCGAGCCTCCAACCTATCTCTCGCTCTTACCTGCTGTCCTCGGCGGCTCATACGGCGGTTTATCAGGGCTGAAGTTCGCGCTCAGATAATCGATCAGCGCATCGCGATCCGCAGGGTCCACAAGCGCTCCCCATTTCGTCATCTTATCGACCTCTTTCGTCCACGCCGCTTTGCTCAAACGCTGCTGCAGAATAATCCGCGCCTCGTGGCACTCGGTGCACGCCGCCGTCGCCTTCGCCTGCATCGCACCCGGCGGCAAATCCGCGGTGTAGTCTGGCCGAGCTGGCTTTTCCCCTTGAGCGTTAAAGGCAACCATCACCACACCCACTACCACCGTTGCGCAAGCCGCTCCGGCTTTGCCCAAAAATCCTTTCAATGTATTTACCCGCTCACGCGACATGGACGTTCACCTCGTCGACGGCGTTGTAGAGATAGCCGCCGGGATTCCACACCGCAGTCGCAGGCTGCGTACGACCCCGGCTGTCGGTCGCGCGCGACTGCAACGTGTAGTCGCCAGACTTCACAGGCTTCCACTCGTAACTCCACAACCGCCATGCGTAGTGCGATTGTTCGTGCCCGAGCCGGGCGGGATTCCACCTCTCGCCGCCGTCCGTCGAAATCTCGACTTTCACAATGTCCGCTTCCCCCGCCCAAGCCACACCGTGTATGCTCACTCTTCCTCTCACGGTGGCGCCATCACTGGGCCCGGCAATTACCGATTTCACGCCGAGCGCCTCCACGGGATGCGTGTCTTCGGGCTTTAAGACTTCTCCCGGCTTTATCGGATGGTTCGGCATTCGATAGCCCGGACTCATGAAATTGCCAACGAATTCCGCGTCGAGGACTTTGATCTCCACGAGCCACTTGCAGGAAGCCGATCCGATCCAGCCGGGCACTAAACCGCGCGCCGGAAAGCCATGATGCTTGGTCAGCGGCGACCCGTTCATCTGCGTCGCGATCAGCGTATCGCCATCGAGCGCCTTCTCCATCGGAATGCTGCGGATGAAGGGCGGAACTTTGCCCGGAACTTCATCGTTGCCGCGAAACATCACGTGCTTGCCCGTCGGCTTTATGCCGGCTCGCTCCAGAACATCCCGCATCCGTGGACCGGAAAAACGCGCCGTACCCACCGCTCCCTTTCCCCACTGGATGCCCGGCACCTGCGGCCTGTACAAGCTGCGTCCATTACCCGCGCACTCAAGGGTATTGACCACCGAATGCGATTCCATCTTGGAGAGGTCAGCAAGGGTCAGCGTTAATGGCCTCTCTACTTCTCCACCAACTGAAAGCCGCCATGAGGTGGCGTCGATCTCGCTCGGCTCGTGCATGTGATTACGCACAAAAAAGTGGGGCACGGGAGTGAGCCAGGTGTTGAAATATTCGACCGGGCTGTCGAGGTCAACAAAGCGGAATGAGCGCAGAAACATTCCGTCTTCACCCGCAAAGGGAACTTTTTGTTCTTGCGCGCCGGCCCAAGCCAACACGGAAGGCGCTACGCCTGCCAGCAACGCAGCGCCCGATGCTTGTTTCAAGAAATCGCGTCTGGAGTTCATATTTAAGAATCTAAAACCACAGAGTCCTAAACAGATTGTAGTTAAGACCGCCGACCCGGAAAAGGAGAGTAGCCAAAACCGAGCCGGCGGTTTTTCCGAAGGGAAGGCGCCCTTCAGAAACCTGGGGTGAAGTGCTGCAGGTGTCGGGTCCCGCGACAACTAGAGCGGGACCCGATCATTTACGGCAAATAGTAACGGAAGGACGTGAAGAACATATTGTCGATTCCTTCCGGTGAAACGCTTGGTCCGGTCTTTCCATCGAAACCTGCGCCTGACCAGGTTTGACGGGTCAGATACGAATATTGAACGCCGAACTGGAACCTGCCGCGGGGACCGTTATAGAAGCGATACCAGAAGGCGGCAGTTCCCTCGATCAGCGCACGCGTATCCCCCGTGCAATTGCTCAAGCTGGTTGGAGTAAACCCGGTGCCAACCGCGGGGGGCAATTCGGTGTAGCAGCCGTAGTTGCTAAACTGCGGAGCGCCGTAACCCACTTCCTTCCCGGAAATGGGATCGAAGCTGGCGGCCCGCGCGGCGTACTCGGTTCCGGTGTAAAAATCGAAACTGAGCTTTTTCGTCGCTGGAATTTCCAGCGTGGCCAGTCCCATCAGGTTCTTGACCACGTGTAAACTGCCATCGCCGTTGATGGAAAGATCGGGAAGTCCGCCGGGACCGTAGCGCCCGACTCCGCTTCCGCCAAACCCTTTCAGGCCGAATATAACTTTCTTAGCAACGTCCCAGCGCGCGCTTGCGCCCACGCCTCCGCCGTTGTTCGATTCGTTGTATGCCCCGGTCGCATTTGGACCAGTTCCAACGCCGTTCGGGCAAGGCCCCGTAGTTGCCCCCGTGGCAAGCTTGACCTCGCCGCAAGGGAATATGCGGTCTGTGAAGCGATCGTACAGGCCGAATATCTCGTAATGACCAAAGCCCGGATCAAATGCCACCTTGGCAATCAGATCTGGAGACGGATTGAAGGTGTAAGTCGAAGTAGTGTTGAAGCTGTTGCTGGCGCCAGCCTGTCCGACCAGAAAATTGTCTCCATTGCCGTGAGTCGTCAGTGTTCCCTGAGCGTTTTCCATCGCGACGGCAAACGCCACCGTGTCGCCGAAGGTCTTCGTCAGGCGGATGCCGTACTGACGCGTGAAAACGAAGCCCACGCTATACGAAGGGTCAATCGTCTTCGGGCGGGCGTCATTCGTTCGGCCCAGATCGTCGTCCGGAGAAATCGACTTTCCGTTTTCTGTTGCAAGACTCCACATTTGACCCCCGAGAAAGCTCCAGCCGCCCTCGAATTTGGCCTGTGCCCATGCCTGCCGCAGACGAAGCGTGTAGCTGTTCGTAGATGTGGATGTGGAGGTGACACCGGACGAAAGAAAGTCGGCTGAAACGTAGCTCGAGAGATCAACGTTTTTCAGCTTGCCGTTCACAAAGGTTGTGATTTTCGATTGCCGGGCGGATCCAAAAAACTCCGGAACCTGGCTCTGCGAGGCTCCCGGCATGGTCACCGAGTTAAACGGAGTCGGGAGGTCGGCGCTCAGCGCTCTCGATCGGCGGACAAATTCTGCCGCCGCATATCCGCCGGGGGTGATGTTGATGCCTCGGAAGTGAATGGTCAACGGACCCTCGAAGGGGCTTGCAGTGGGCGTTGGCTCTGTTTCTTGCAGATTTTGAGCCGGAGTCTGCGCGGCCTCTGGCTGGGCTCCCGTCGAAAGTGCGGCGACTTGCTGTTGCGCAGCAGGCTTCGCTTCTGCCTTGCTCGCTGCAGCGGCTGCCTGTTGCTCCTGTTGTCGTTGCAACTGCTGCTCCAGGCGCTGCAATTCCAATTGCTGTGCGGCCAATGCGTCCTTCAGCGCTTGCACGTCGGCTGCGGTTACCACCGCAGGTACCGGTGCCGGCGCAGCTGGTGCGGCGGCGGCTGCATCTTTAGATGCTGCCGCTGACGACGGATTTTCCGCCCACACGCCAAGGGTCAAAACCCCGATCGTGAGAGCTGTGACAAACAACTTCTTGCTAGGTTTCATGGGATGAAATCTCTCCTTTTAGTTTTCGTTGAAACAGTTGACCTCTGGGGGAATTGCAAAAATCTTCCGAATCGTCGAAAGGACTTTGCTCAGGTCCCTGACTCTCCGGCATTGCTCTCGCAGACTAGATGAATTCGAGGGATTTAATTATTACAATTGACTTACTAGTCTTTAAGAACAAACTACGTTACACGTCGTTTGTTAAGAGAACATTAAAATTACGGAAAAAATGGGGGGATTTTTCCGGCTTAAGATCCTAGGTTGAGGACGTCAATCCCCACCTGCGCTGCAAACGTGTCTCCATCGACTTGAAAACCAATCCATCGACTACGTACCCGATGGCAATAATCAGAATCATGACCGACAGCACGGCGCTCATGTCGTTCAAATCGCGGCCCATCATCAGTACCTGGCCTAAACCCAGGCTCAAGTAAAGCATCTCCGCGGCGATGAGCGAGCGCCACGCAAAGGCCCAGCCTTGCTTTAACCCGGAGATAATAAATGGCAGGCTCGCCGGCAATAAAACATGCCAAAAGAGCTTGAATCCGCTGGCTCCAAGATTGCGTCCAGCCATGCCATAAATCTTTGGCATCTGCTTGCGGCCATCTTCCATCGCTAACGTCACGGATAGCAACGATCCCATGACCACCACGAACAGAATCGCGTTCTGGCTCAATCCGAACCACAACAGCGCCAACGGCCACCAGCAAATACTCGGCAGGCTCTGCAGGCTCACCAGCAATCCGCCCATAGTTTCTTCAAGAAATTTGCTGCTGCTAACGCCGAACCCGAGGGTCATCCCGAGCACCACTGAAATCGCATAACCCATCAGCACCCGGCGCATGCTCACCGCAATCGCGATCAGGTAGCTATGATCCTGAAACCCTGCGTAGAGCGCCTGTCCGACACCCCACGGCGTGGGAAATAGATATGGCGGCCAAATCTTGAGTTTAGCCAGGATCGTCCAGATACTTAAAAGTGCGGCATAGAAAACGATCAAACGAGCGGCGCGTTTCATGGTTCTGCCCCCACTTCTATGCGAGGCTTTACACCCTGGCTATACTCGACTGCGAGCGAGCGATTAATTTCCTCCCGGAGTTCGCCAAGGATTTCGGAAGCCGCGCGAGCTACGTATACGTCTTCGAGAACGCGGGGCCGCGGCAGATCGACAGGAAATTCCGTCTTTACTCGTCCGGGCCGGAACGTCAGCAGCGCTACTCGATCGCCAAGACGCACCGCTTCGCGCACGTTGTGCGTGACAAAAATAATGGTGCGCCCGGTTTCCGCCCAGATGCGCTCAAGTTCATCGTGCAACAGATCGCGCGTTTGCGCGTCCAGGGCGGCAAACGGCTCATCCATCAACAGAACGTCCGGTTCAGTTGCCAGGGCGCGAGCCAGCGCTACGCGCTGCCGCATTCCTCCGGAAAGCTGGTGCGTGTAGCTGTCCTTAAACTGCAGCAGATGCACCAGCCGCAGGTAATGGCGTGTCTTCTCTTCCCTTTCGGCCTTGCTCACGCCTTTCATCTTCATTCCGAACTGCACGTTGTCGCCAACCGTAAGCCAGGGAAAAAGTCCCAGTTCTTGAAAGATGAGAATGCGGTCGGTACCGGGGCCTTCAATCTTTTTGCCATCCACCAGAACCTGTCCCGAACTCTGCCGGTGCAGCCCTGCGATCAGATGAAGCAGCGTGGATTTCCCGCAGCCCGAAGGCCCGACAATGCAGAGAAACTCTCCTGGTTTGACTTCCAGATTGATACGATCGAGCGCGAGCATCCGCTCGCCGCTCTGCGTCCGGTAGCTCAGGCAGATGTCCGTCAGTGTAACTTTCGGAACCTGGCAGGAAACTTGCCGAAAAGGCCGCAGCGAAGCAGATACCACCTTCTTCCGGGCGATTCCCACACGCGCAGGTGTTAGCGGTTCATGCGGCACCGGAAGCTGCGAAGAAAAATCATGCGCGTTCGTGCTCATTGGATCGCCTTTCTCCCCTTTTCCGCCAGGACCTGATTGAGCAGCGTCAGGTCGTAAAGCCGCGAAAGATCCGGCATCTGCCGCCCGAGAAATCCGTCGTCAAATGCCTGCTGCGCGGCGGTCATCAGCGCGCTATGCAGGGGATCGCAGGTAACCTGCAGGCGCGAGAATGCGTCGTCGAGAACCACTGAGGGAAGGGCTCTTCCAGTTTCCGCGAGAATCTGCTGGTTCAAAAGCTTCTTGGCTTCGCTGGGATGGTCGTTGATCCAATCAGTCAATTCCACGTTCGCACGAACCCAGTTCTTCACCACATCGGGATGGCTGCTCAAAAACTTCGTGCTCACCACCAGCAACCCAATCACAAACTGCCCGTGCGGCCAAAGTGTGCGCTCATCCAGAAAGAGATGCGCGTTCCCTTCATGAATCAGGCGCGCCGCCCACGGTTCCGGCGCCCACGCCGCATCGAGCTCTTTTTTGAGAAATAACGTCAGCTGATCCGGATTCGCCATCGGGATGATCTGCACGTCTCCACCTTTATCGGTGGTCTTCATTTCGTGGCTCTTCAGCCAATTCCGCAGTGCCACATCCTGCGTGTTGCCAAATTGCGGCGATGCGACCCGCTTGCCATGAAAATCTTCCGGCTTCTGAATTCCGCTGTCATTGCGCACCACCAGCGACGCCCCGCCGCTAGCCGCACCTGCGATGACGCGCAGTGCCTCCCCATTCGAGCGCACGTATCCGTTGATCGCCGGATTCGGGCCAACGTAGGTCATGTCGATTGCGCCGCCAAAAAGGGCTTCGATCGCGGAGGGACCGGCGTTGAAGCTGGTCCACTGCACCTTGACGTGCGGTCCCATGGCCTTCTCAAACCAGCCATTGGCCTTGCCCACCATGGCTTGCGCATGAGTGACGTTGGGAAATGCGCCAACCCGAATTACCGTTTGTGCGGATGTCGCGCAAACCGTCAGAGCGCTCAGCAGCAGTCCGATCAAGAACCGTCGAATCACTTCTCCGCCCCCCCGACGACCATGGGGAGGATGTTGGCCTTCTCTTTTTTCTTCGCCGTCCGCTTGCCTTTGCCGCGCGGGCCCGGTTCGGCAATCAGATCTGCCAGAGTAGTATTCTCCAGAATGTTAGCGGCGGCATCGCGCACTTCGAGAAACAATTGATACAGCGCCTTGTGAGCGTCGTCACGATTAATCAGGCTGCGCAACTGTTCGGCGTCGCCAAACGGCGCCAGCGGCCCGTCAATCAGCCGCATGATCTCGCTCAGGCGAATTTCCGAGGGATCACGCCGCAACTGATATCCGCCCTTGGCCCCGCGCACGCTTTCCACCATGCGTGCGTTTTTCAGTTCCAACAGAATAAGCTCCAGAAATTTTTCTGGAAGATTCTCTTCATACGCGATCTCCCGGATCTTGATCGCGCCCTGATTGTGATGCCGGGCCAACATCATCATGGCCTGCAAGGCGTAGAGTCCCTTTTGTGAGATTTTCATAACGCCGACATTATGCCATAAAGTCCATCGAAGTGATAGACTTTATGGAACTAACAGACATTAGCAATTCGCGCGCCATCTACCCTGCCTGCAGAAATCCGGACATCACCTAATCTTTTCAATGGATTGCCCACGTTGACCCGCTACTTCAGGAAAGCGCGGATGTGCACAGGATTGCGCTTAAAGGGACGAGAATAGGTGTGAGGAAAATTCACTTGGATGGATATCGATTAATTCTCAGTGACGCGCAGCACTTGCAGAGTAATGTTATCCGGCCCGCCCCGCTGCCGGGCCAGTTTTACCAGCGCCTGACAACATTCGTTCGGTGGATAACTTGCAACCGCGCGTTGCAATTCGTCCTCGCTTACCACCCCCCATAATCCATCCGTGCACAGCAAGAGATCATCATGATCTTGCAACTCCACGCTCTGGTCCGTCCCGTCGACGGAAATCTCGTTGCCTGCACCCAAAGCCGCGGTCAGGATGTGGCGTTGCGGATGCTTCTCCGCGTCCTCGGCACGCACAATCCCACTTTCCACCAGTCTTCCGACATAGGAGTGATCCCGTGTCAAGCGCGAGATTTTCGAGCCGCGAATGAGATACAGGCGGCTATCCCCAACATGTGCGAGATGGAGTTGTCGCGCGCGAATCACCAGCGCCGTGCATGTCGTCCCCATTCCCTGAAACTCAGGATTCTCGACAGCATAGCTCTGAATCCGGTCGTGCGCGGTTAAGAAGGCTTCCACAAGGGCGGCTTGCGGATCATCGCGCATTACTTTGTCATAGACATCACGGACGGTTTCCACGGCCAAACGGCTGGCTTCCTGGCCGCCTTCGTACCCACCCATCCCATCAGCCACCACCGCCAGTCTTCCCTTGCGCTGGAACTCCCGATCGTCGGCGGGCTCCCAATAGAGAACAGAATCCTCATTGTTCTCCCGCTGGCAGCCAACATCGCTCAGGCCCGCCACTTCCATTCCAGGCCTTACTCTCATGCATTCCACGGACATGCTTTCTGTTTGCGCCCCACGGTGCAGATTGAGGTAATTTAAGCTCCGGTCATTATAGACAAGGACCGGGAAAAAGATGTCCATTTAAGCACCGCGACATAAGAAAAGCCGCGGCAACCCGCGGCTCCTGTCCTGATCTGGGGACTCACACGGACGAGTTACTTATCGTGTTTGTCTTTGTAGATCCGGCGGCTGGTACGGTTCTGCTCGCGATTGAGCTGTCTCTGCTCGTTCTTGGTCAAATGTCCGTTGTGCGCGGCCATATCGGCTTTCTCCTGATTGTCAATATGCTGCTCGCGGCCTTCCAGGCGCGAAGCCTGCCCCGGCGTCAACGTGCCGTTCTTTTCTCCGTTCGCAATCCGGTCCTGCTGATTCTGCTCGCGACCGTTCACTTCATTGACCCGCGGATGTCCCGGATCGTCAACGCCCGGTCCCGCGCCGGATGTGTTTTGAGTTTGAGCAGCGGCGCCACCCACCAACATCAGACCACCCGCTGCCAGGACTAAGAGCGACTGCTTGATTCTGTTGTTCATGCCGATCTAAAACCCCCATCCCGGAGTTTAGTTGCTCGCATTTTTGTTTCGCTAATTACCAAAGAGATGAGACATAAGACGCCCTGTCGCACGGCACGGTACCGAAGTCATTCCCGGCGAGCCTGATTGCTCAACTCGCACAAGGCCCGGTACGAAGGCATCCTCAATTAGAATGATGTCGCCAAAGGTGAGTAGCTCGCCACATCTATGATGAAGAGTTCAGCTTTCCGCATCCTTGCTCTCTTCGTCCTTATTACTACTGGTCTTGGTCAAGACGGTGTCGTGTCCGGCAAGGTTGTGGACATAAACGGTCGACCGATCAAAGGTGTACGCGTCAATGCGTACCACCATTTTCCTGGAGGCGGTGCGACAAGGGTCGAGGTAAACACAGATACCAGCGGATTGTTTGCATTTGATCATGTCGGGCGGGCTCTGGCGTTTTACAAAGATGGCTTTCAGCCGGCCGCGGTACTCCTGAATCCAGACACCACGGCGGTCACTGTGAAACTCAACCCCGGTGCGCCAACCGACTGGCGGCTTTCGGAATGCTCAGAGAAATCGGGCGACCGCCGCTACGGAAACCCGGTATTGTTTTCGATCCTCATCGCACACGAAGGTGCACGCTCATTCCGGGGAGGACACCGCTGACGTTGTCGTTTTTTTCCCCGGAAATAAGAGAGAGAAAATGCTGATCTGGTACGGGGCCATGATGTTTGCATTCAACATACCGGAGGAATTCATAATCAGCGCATCGCCTCTATCAATGAAAGAGGTCGTGTTCCGCGGGGTAATCCATGGCACGGACGCTCGCGGAACCGACAAAGAAGGCAAGCAATGGCGTTCTGTCGAAATAGGAGATCTGGCCCAGTACCGAAGTGTCTCGAACGAGGCGGCACGCTTCTTCGACAAGATCATCGACTCTGCTTGCGTTCCTCCAGTAGGCGAGCCCGCCAGATGAAAGAGATGTAAGAAGGGTAAGAGCGAAGAGTTTTTCGACTGCATAGTTAAAACCAAGAAAAGGCAATGGCCTCGCCGATGATTCCGGAGGCCAGCAGCAGTGACAGGTTTCCACAGACTCGCTCTGAATATGGCAATGTCAGACTGATGCCCAAAATGCCGAAAACTCGCATGATTACGTGCGCGTTGCTCCTTCTGCTGGCAAGTTCGCTCCCTTCTCAGTTTTTAGCTCAGGGTAACCGAGAGCCAGCACAGTATACCTTTAAGGTTGTACACACCTTTCCGCACGATTCCACCGCGTTCACCCAGGGACTCGAATATCGCGACGGATTTCTTTATGAAAGCATGGGGCTAAAAGGCCGATCGTCCCTGCGCAAGGTCCGCCTCGAAACCGGCGAAGTTCTTCGGCGCATCGATCTGCCGCCGGAATACTTCGGAGAAGGAATCACGATTCTCAAAGACAAAATAGTACAGCTCACCTGGCAATCTCACATCGGATTCGTCTACAACCTCAGCGACTTCCGTATGCTGCGCCAGTTCTCCTACCAAGGAGAAGGCTGGGGTTTGGCGAACGACGGCCGCGAAATTTTCATGAGCGACGGCACCGACGAAATTCGAGTGCTCGATCCCGCAACTCTCACTGAAAAGCGACGTTTCAAAGTGCACGAAGGAACAAAACCAATCAGGGACTTAAACGAACTGGAATATGTCGAAGGAGAGCTCTACGCCAATATCTGGCAAACGATCGCATCGCCCGCATTTCCCCGCAAACCGGCGAAGTCTTAGGCTGGATCGATCTCACCGGACTGCTGAGCCCGGTTTATCGGCTAGCTGATGGCGTAGTGCTCAACGGAATCGCCTACGACGCGAAGCGCAAACGCCTGTTTGTCACCGGCAAGCTCTGGCCGAACGTCTTCGAAATTCAGTTATTACCCAGGAAGTAGAGCATGGAACTCATTCTGACAAGTCGATCATTCCGCCGATTCGTAAATCCTACGAGCCACGCGAAGAGTAGCGCCTGGTGGACGCGTCCGCCGGACAACGAGGTCAATCCCGGCCTCTTTGAGCAGCCTCCGCAGCCGCGAGCCGTTTCGTGCGCCCCAGACCCCCAGATAGTCCGGATTCGTCGCGTCGTTCCTGTACGTAACGCTGCCTTGGAACAAGGCGTCCACATGACGCCCGCCGAGCACAGTCGCAATTCGTGCTCTCTCACCCACACAGACCACAGTCTCGCTTCCATCGGAGACGCGATCTCGCGGCGAATTCACTCCGATTGCGCCTCCATATATGAACGCAAAATCGCGTTAATCCGAGTCTGGTAGCGACGGCCGCTTTTCTTTAGCCACTGAACGACATCGTGGTCAACACGGATCGTCAGCCGGTCCTTCGGTTTTGGCAGGGTAAGCCTGGCTGTCTTCCAAAACGATTTATCGAGTTTTGGAATCTCGGAGAAGTCGATGTCGGCATCGCGCATTGCGCGCAGCCTTTCAAGATCGGTGGCTCCCTTTGCCCGCGCCCTTGAGGTAGTCTGCGTAATCCTGTCTCTCGTCACGATGTGCCCTCCTGGCCGAAATAATTCGACGGCTATCGCCGCGCTCCACGTAAACAACGACGATTTCGATGTCATCCAAGAGCCCGATCGCCAGAACGCGGTTTTCGTCCCGTCGGAACTGGGCTTTCTCAAACACGGGACTGTCGAACATCCGAATGGCGTCAGCGAAGTCGATAAGATGCTTAGCAAGATTAGACCGGCGTTTGGCTTCGTTCCACTCGAACAACATGATTACATTCTTGCTTCAGCGCCTTAGCCAATGTGTACAGTTTGTACATACATAGGAAGATTGTCAAGAGAAGCTGGGCTTGGCGCTAAATCGCAAGCGTTCTGGGATCGTGCTCTTCCGAAGGCCATTTTCAATAACGCAAGTCTCGCTTCTTTTTGCAAGAAATAGGAACGCAACCTTCCCCTCAAGCGGTAAAAAACGAAAAGGCGCACGTCCATAAAAGGACGCGCGCCCTAAAACATGCGCAGAGCCAGCGACGACTCCAACTACCTTCCGTAATATTCCGCGTTCTTCGCGGTAAACTCCGCCCACTTCTCCGGCAGATCATCCAAAGCAAAAATAGCCGACACCGGACACACCGGCACACACGCCCCGCAATCAATGCACTCCACCGGATCGATATAGAGCAACGCCTCGGTAGCGTACTTCTCTTCGTCCTTCTTGGGATGAATGCAATCCACCGGACACGCATCCACGCACGCCGTGTCCTTTGTATTGATGCAAGGCTCCGCGATTACATAGGTCATGACAGTCTCAATCTCCTGGGCTGAATGTAGCTATTTTACTACGGTCGCTCCCCACAAAACCGGACATTCTAGCAAGAAATCGAGCCGCTGCAAAAACAAAAACGGCCGGCAGCACCGCGCTGCCAGCCGTTTTCCTTCGGCCTGCTTAAATTGTTGCGGCCGTTGCGAAGTGATTACCGATGTCCACCGCCGCCGCCGTGGCCACCGCCGCCACCGTGGAATCCGCCACCACCACCACCGTGGAAGCCGCCTCCACCATGGAAGCCTCCGCCGCCATGAAATCCGCCTCCGCCGTGGAATCCGCCACCGGCGAACCCATGTCCGCCCGCGAATCCACGGCCCGCAAAGCCGCGACCAGCGAATCCACGTCCGCCTGCGAATCCGCGTCCACCGTAGAAGCCACGCCCGCCGTAAAAGCCTCGTCCGCCGTAGAAACCGCGACCGCCCCAACCCCAGCCACCCCAACCCCAGCCACCCCAACCCCACGGGCGACCCCAACCGTACCAAGGACCAGCGCCAATGAAGAGTCCGCCGGCAAACCAATCCGGCCCATAGTAGCCATATGGAGCGCAGGCGTAAGGATAATATCCGTAATAGCCGTAAGCGCAACCCACTGGCGGCCCACCGACTCCAATTCCCACCGCAACTTGCGCCTGCGAAGGCTGCGCGTACACCAGCGGCAACGCCAGAACCGCAATCCATGCCCAATGTTTCAGGTACCTCATAAATCCCCCCTTATCCCAGACCCGCGTCTCACCTCCGAACCATCGGATCTGCCGGTCCCTCGGATTTTTACCCGCTGTCCGAATCACCTATCTATTTGAACTCGCAAATTAGCGAAAAGTTGCAGTCCGCGCAATGGTTGATTTCGGCCAGCATGATTGAATTCAGCCAGTTAGGTGGGGTTATGCGCTAACGCTCCTGGCGAAAGCGCTGCACTCGGGAGCACCACCCGCCGAGGGCACCGTGGTCCCCCCAGTCTCTTATCCGGCCATCGAAGAATTACAAGCGAAAGCGCAGGCCCGCGCGGCGGGGAAAGCGAAATGAGATGCAAGGGGCGAAAAGAGCGAGTAGTTGAGTTTTAACTATGCTCCCACCAACTCCTTCTTCTCACTTGGCTCGTACTCCACAATGTATCCCGCGACCGCGCTAGCCGCGACCGTCAGCGGCGAAGCCAGATACATTTGCCCCGGCCCGCTGCGACCCGGAAAATTTCGATTCTGCGCGCTGATCACCACCTGATCCGGCCGCGTAGAAACGCCCGGTCCCGCGTTAATGCAAGCCCCGCAACTCGGCTCAATCACATGCGCGCCAGCTTTCTGGAAAATCTCCAGATATCCCTTGCGCAGACAATACTCGCGGGTCTCCTGCGATCCAAACTGAATGTAGAACTGGCAAGAATCCGCCACGCGCTTGCCCAGCTTCAGAGCACCCGCTAATACCGCGGCATACATATCCATATCTTCATTCTTTCCAGCCGTGCAAGTTCCGCCATAGGCAATCTCCACCGGCACAGGCGTGTTTAACTCGCGGATATATTTTCCATTCCCCGGATCCCCCGGCGTCGCCACCATGGGCGTGATCTCCCCCGCGTCCAACTCAATCACATGCGCATATTGCGCCTCGGGATCGCTATACAAACCCTCAATCATCGCTTCAGCCCTCTTGCGATCCATGCCGCGCCGCTCCACAAGAAAGTCGACAGCTTTCTTATCCGGTGCAACGATGCCGGTAAATCCACCAATCTCAGCCGCCATGTTCGTCATTGTCGCGCGCTCGTCCACACTGAGTTCCTCAATCGCCTCGCCCGCGTACTCCATCACTTTCGCAAGCGCTTTACCGCTACGCACGTAATCGAGGCTTAAAATTTTCAGAATGAAGTCCTTCGCCGTAACGTTGTCGTGCCGCTTGCCCCGAATGATCACCTTCACCGACTCCGGCACTTTCACGCGAACATCTTTCGTGATCCATCCATTGAAAACGTCGGTCGTGCCAATCCCGAAAGCCACGCATCCAATCGCGCCCACATGCGGCGTGTGCGAATCCGAACCAATATTCAACTGCCCCGGCAGGGCGTAGCTTTCCAGCACAATCGAGTGGCAAATCCCTTCCGACCCCTTGCGGTCTTTCAGTTCGCCGTGCAGCTTGATTCCCTGCTTCGCCGCGAAATCCTGCTGTTTAAGCTTGAGCTGCGTCGCCAGATCTAGCAGGCCCATCTTTTTTTTCTCTTCTGAAATCACCTCGTCCAGAAACGTAAGATGATCACGAAAGAAAATAATGCTGGAAGCATCGTTCACTTTCGCGTCCTTACCCACATAGCGCTCAAAGAAAATCGCCGCCATCGGCGTAACGTACTCATGGCTGAACCGCAGATCGGCAAGTGCAAATCCGGTGTCCCCCGGCTTCACGCTACGCACACCAATTTCGCCTTTCTCATCGATCATGTGCCGCGCAAATATTTTCTCCGCAAGAGTCATGTCCCGGGCGGGAGAACTCGGGGTGCCCCATCCTAACGCCGCGTTCTTTGCGGTGTCAGGGTGGGGGTTTTGACTTTCCATCCCACTTCCCGACCCAATAGAAGGCAAAAAAACCTTCCCCTGCATCCTCGCCACATTAAACGGGAACAACCCTCCATACTCAATCACCTGCCGGGTAATCTCGTCCTCGCCGGCAGTAAACTCGCTCAAAGGAATTTCTTCTCCGCCCCGAATGCGGTCGATCAAAGAAAAATTCGTCGAAGTCAGCACGCCCAGGTTCTGGCAATTCTGCTTGTAGATGCGCTCAATGTTCTCCGCAATCACAACGCGGATCCCAGCACACATCTCCGCATAAGGCGACTGCTCCCGGCTCGAGCCCTTGCCCCGCCGCTTCCCGCTCACCGCGCAAACAAACCCGCCGCGCTTCACGTCACCGCGCCCAATCGGCGTGACCCCGCCGCACTTCAGCCCCAGATAAGGAATCTCGCCCAGCGTCTCATCAAAATAAAAGCAATAATGCGCAGGCGTAATCTCGTCCGTAGAAATGTCGTCGCGCAGCTTAGGATTGTTCGCCGGATTCTTCGTATCCCAAGGCAGATCTTCCCCGGCAAGCTGCCGCTTGATCAACTCCGGATCTTCAGTGAGAAAAAGAATGCGCCCATGCAGCCGAACCTTATCCGGCCGCTTTTCGATTTTGCGTGCGAGTAGAGAATTGATCACGTTGAGCCTGCGAGAATTGAAATTAAGAAGAGCCGGAAATCGGCTACCCCACTTGCTTTCAATATTCTAGCGCGGCGAGTGTATCGCCGCCGACCGTTGGGTCGGGCGAATGGAAGGTTATTCCAGCTTATCTCTTATATTCCCGTGGATCGGGCAACGCCTCCAGTCCGCGTCCGTCAAATATTTCCTGAAAGTGAGTAATCAACGCACCGTGGATGATCCCATTCGAAGCGAGTGTCTCGCGGCTGTTCAGCTCAAACGGCGATCCATCGAATTTCGTCACCTTGCCGCCAGCCTCCTGCACAATAAGCACGCCAGCCGCGGTATCCCATGGATTCAAATTGAACTCCCAGAACCCTTCGTAGCGTCCGCAAGCCACGCTGCACAGATCGAGCGCCGCCGATCCGGCGCGGCGAATGCCGTGCGAGCGCAGCGTGAGTTGATGATAGAAAAAAATGTTTGGATTCTTGTGACGCTTATGGCTGGGAAACCCTGTGCCGAGGAGACTCTCGCCTACCGTAGCAGTTTTCGAGACCTGAATCGGCTCGCCATTCAAATGCGCGCCTCTTCCCTGCTCGGCGCTAAACAGTTCGTCGCGCGTCGGATCGTAGATTACCGCAGCAATTCGCTCCGCCGGCTTCGTCGATGATTCTTCCCCGGGCTCACGGTACTCCAATCCCATTGAGACACAAAATACCGGATAGCCGTGCGCGAAATTGGTAGTGCCGTCGAGAGGATCGACATACCAGCGGTATCGGCTCCCCTGATCGCTGAGTCCCTGTTCTTCGCCCAGAATGTCGTGATCCGGCCACCGCGCTCGGATGCGTTCGCGAATCAGCGCTTCACTCGCCCTGTCCGCCGCCGTAACCAGGTCGGCTTCGCCCTTGTACTCAATCCTAATCCGTTGATGAAAATACCCCATTAACAGCGCGCCCGCCTCGCGGGCTATTGCGGACATAGCGGGGAGAAAGCTTTCGCGGGAATCGTTTGGCACTGGCAGTTAGGTTCTTAAGTTTTTGGGTTTCAGCTATTGCGTAGATTCTTCCCTTGCACTGGCAAGAAATTATGAAACCTCGCGGCACGACCGCCTCAGAATCGACTATTTGCCCCCATCTTCCGCGATGTACATGATCTCATGCTTAAAGATAAAAAGATTGGGCGCGTCCTGGCGGGTCAGCCGCACCATATACTTGTCGTAATACTCAATCCACCCGGTCACAATCTCGCCATCCATCAGCTTGATGCTCACTGGCTTCTGTCTCTCCCCTAAAGCCTTCAGAAAGCCGGCTTCTTCCTGTGTATCCTCCGGCGGTGGCATTCGCCCGCGCTTGCTGGAATTCGAGTTGCCTGGACGAAAGGCCATGATCGCATTGTACACGTCGCTATGGAGCCTCCGGGGCGAACAGCTTTTGAGAAATCTACTTTTATCCGGCTTAAATTCAGCCATCAGCGATAGAATTGCCGAAACTTGCGCTCCCAGGAGGCAACCATGATCCGCTTAACGATACTCGCAGCAGTTCTCTCTTGTGCGACGACTCTATTGGCACAGGGACGGCCTGCCCCGCCCAGCCTTAGCCAGGCAAATCAGGCCGAAGCGCAAAGTCAAAGAGATATGCCGCCGCCAGCGTTCCAACGAGGGGCAATCAATCTCGACAAGCTCAAGCACGACGCCAGCGAACTCGCCAGTCTAGCCGATTCTGTGCCCCCCGAGATCGATCAAACAACCAAGGGCGTTCTGCCGAAGGATCTGAGCGACAAACTCAAGCGCATTGAGAAACTAGCCAAGCAATTGCGTTCACAGCTCGCGCAATAATCGAAAGCAGGCATAAAAAAGCCGTGGCCCAAGGGCCACGGCCTGCATGCATACAATCCAGTTAGAAGCTGATGCGCAGTCCGAACTCGAACTGGCGTGGAGCACCCAGTGCGTAAGTTCCAGACTGGAAGCTTGCTCGGTATGGCAAGAGGTTCTGTCCCGGCGTAACTCCGCCCACCGAGCTTGGCGATAACGTCCCGTTCGGCCCACCGGGTGACAGCGTTCCGTCCACGCCTCCTGGCAGGTTGCCCGGAAGGAATGAATTGGAGAAGTTGAAGATGTTGAAGATGCTGGCGCTCGGCTCCACGGTCACGCGCTCCTTGATCGTGATTGGCCAGGAAGCTTTCAGATCGAGTGACTTTAGCCACGGGAACCCAACCGCCCCAGGGGCTACGTTAGCAAGTGAAGGCATAACCCAGCCCAATGCCGTCATGTCGGCGGAGGTCATAACTGGTACGCCTCCCACGCCCGGGCACTGGCTATCGCCCACCAGACAATGACCGGCAGGGGTTAGCGTTCCGGCACGCGTGCTGTTGTAGTTGCTGATCAGATTCTGCAGATTGTTGATGTTGGTGGCCCGCTGGAACTGGCCCAGATTGGTTCCCGGCACTGGCAAACCGGCTTCTCCAGAACCGTAGCCAGCTCCAATCCAGTCGGTCGCATAAATCTCTCCGCCGCTGGTTAACTGGGGCAGCGAGAGGTTCTGCGGCAGAGGGCTGTAGAAGTGCCCGATCAGGCTCAAGCGCGTATACGCCGGCAGATCGAAGGTCCCACCAAACGAGATCTGGTGGGTTCGATCCAGAGCGTTTGGTCCGGTAAACAGGGTCGGGTTATCGTTGTCTACCGCCACGTTGATGAAGTCCTGATCCTGCACTTGGCTCACGAACTTGGAAAGCGAGTAGGAAACCTGGAAGTTGGAGGACTTCACCCCGGGAAGCGGATGCTTCACCTGCTGTTTCAGACTCATCTGTAATCCGCTATAGACGGAACGGCCAACTGGAGAGAGCAAATCCAGGACGCCCACCAAGCCCGCGTTGCCGCTAACCGGATTAGTACCGGGGAACGCGCACGTTGGACATGGTGCGCCCCCCACTGTGGCAACGTTCGAATCCAGTCCAGCGGCGGAGTACGCTGCCTGAGCGCCCGACTGCCCCAAATTCGTGATCATGCAGGCGCCTTGGCCTATTCCCGCAAGGCAGCCGTTGGCGGTTTGCGCTGCGTCACGAGCAGCCTCTGCGTTTGTGAGATTGAAGGATCGTGCCGCTCCGCTGTGGTTGGGGTCGACAGCTATCAGATAATGCTCCCCGATGTTGCGGATGTAGTCGACGGTGAGCACCGTCCCTGGATGAAATTCGTGCTGGAAGCCGAAATTAAACTCCCAGGAGCGGGGAGTGCGGTAATTTGGGTTGAACACGTCCAACCCAGCGGCGTTGGGCGCGGAGAAAGTTGAGCCCACGTAACTGCCGTTGGGTTGCAGCGAGATGTTAGAAGCGGCGGCGGCTTCAAAGGCGCTGCTGATCGCCAGGATTTGAGGAGCGACCGTCGAGATGGTCGCACCACAGATTCCCGGACTGGGCTGTACCGTGGTTGGACTCTCTACGGTTAGATCGCCGTTGACGATGGTCCCGCCGGGTGCGGGCAAACTGCTGGGCGTAGGCCAATTAAATGGGGTGGCCGCCCCGTTAAAGCACGCCGGAGGCGTGTAGGCGAAGATGCCTTTGGGAATTCGCGCAGGACTGTCGAAGAGTACGTTATTCCAGATGGAGTTCTCGAAGAACAAGCCGCCGCCGCCGCGAATCACCGTCTTGCCAGTGCCGGCTACATCCCAGGCGAAGCCCACTTGTGGGCCGAAGTTGTCGTTCGGAGTGCGCACCTGGTTGCCCAACCCCGGGCCCCAGTCGTTCATGGCAGGCAGGGGACCCAAGTCGCTATCCACCCGCCCTGTGTCGCGCACGTAGTGCAAGCCCATCGACAACGTAAACCTGGGCTCGATCTTCCAGGCATCTCCAAAGTAGGTCTCGAAACGATTGTCGGGCCCTAAACCTCCGCCCGGGAAGCCAAAGGTAGACTTGGCCGTCGAAAATCCAATGCCGTTGCCTAAGAGCACGTAGTCAGCGGGATAGGTGGTCGGATCGGCCGGATTGGATGTCGCTGGCAGGCCGGTCGTGCCCACTTGCGGATAGGTGAAGAAGGCTGCCAAGCCTCCGCCCTGAAGGTGATTGAATGCCGCCCCGTAACGAATGACGTGCTTGCCAATCACCCTACTGCCATCGTACTTGCCCTGGTGGTCGGTTTGAATGGTCTGTTGGGGTGCCAGAAGATTCGGCCCGCCGCAGTAGGTGCCACCTCCACTCAAAACGCAATTTCCCTCAACCGGGGCCCCAATGTTAATTCCCAAACCAGGGATAGGATTATCAACACCAGCCGCTATGGCTGAAGTGCCGTCACCGATCCCGTTGCGAAACTTGAGGTATTCAAGACGGATGCTGTGCGAGAATGAACCGGTGTTGAAATCAAGCCCGACCACGTGCGTAGCAGTGTGGTCGGCGTTCCTAAATCCCTGCAGGGAGCTAGCCGATCCAAAGGGGCGAATGCCGCTGTTTTGGTCGAAATTGAAGCGGTAGAACATCCGCGTGTTGCCTTTGATGTTCCAATCCAGGCGGTCATCCGTCATGAGTTCGCGGTAGGGATCCGTCAGAGTGGTGTCGAGGCCGGCAAAGGGTCCGCTGAACGGCTCGGCCGCGTCTAAATCCTGCTTCGTACGCTCCCCGTCAAGGAACCAGAAGACTTTGTCTTTGACAATCGCGCCACCCACATTGCCGCCGAACTGCTCGCGCTGAAACGGCGGATTAGCAGGCAGGGCGGCCGCGATCTGGTCGCCGCGGAACAATCCAAATGCCTCCCCGTGCAGGGTGTTGCTGCCGGACCGGGTTGTTACGTTCACGGCCCCGGAAGAGGTTAGTTCGGTCGAAAGATCAAGCGAAGACTGAGAAAGCTGGAATTCCTGGATGGCGCTCGAGGGAATGTTTTGTGTCGTGGTACCTACTGTCTCGTCGCTGACGTCCACCCCGTCGACCTCAATTCGCGCCGTACGCCCAAACCGCCCCTGGAAGGAAATCGAGGAAAAACCGTTTTTCGTTGGATCGAATGTGCTGCCTTCCTGAATCTGGACGCCGGGTTCCAGCTGGGCAAGATCAAGGAAATTGCGCCCGTTTACAGGAAGATTTTGAATCTGATTGACATTAAGCACACCTTGCACGGTAGCCTGTTCCGTGTTAACCGCGACCGTGACTCCTGCACCTCAATCACCTGACTCTCCTGTCCGATCGGGAGCTTCGGGCTGACTGTCGCGGTGTTGCCGACTTCTACCGTAACGGGCGTTTCTACACTCTGAAACCCGTGGGCCTCTACTCTGACCACGTAATTCCCCGGCTGAATCGCCCCGGACGAATATGCTCCCGCCGAGGACGTATTCAAGTGAATCGCGGCCGCCGTCGCTTTATTGGTGATGGTAATTTTGGCGTTTGCCAGTACGGCTCCGCTTTGATCGGTAACAAGACCCTGAATACTGCCGGTTCCAACCGTCGACTGTGCAAGTACGAACGGACAAGCAAGCAAGAGAACGCACGCCAGTATCAGCAGGCGGAGACTGACCGGGGAGTGGCTTGAATTCAACATGGCAGACCTTCCTTTTCGAATCACTGTCATAAGAGTTTAACTTCTCGAGAATTTCGGTTTCTTATTAAGACTTTTCGCTGCAGGAACCAGTCTCGCAACCGAACATAAAGAGAGATGACTAGACTGGAGCAATTTTCCAGCCAGCGCTCGTTCGAGAAGCACAATTCGAAATAACTTATATATTGTCCAATAGCTTACCGTCAACGATGAGCGCAATTTCAGTTTCTGGGCTCCCCCAGCTAGCCCAATAAAATCCAGAAAAACGTAGACTAGCTCTGGAAAAGAAAATGTCCCTTTTTGTTTACCACTTGCTAACATCAGCCTTTACAAATCGCTATGTTGACCGGCCTTGGAGGATATTGTTTGACGGCTGCAGCGGGAAAACAATGACTCAGAAATCCGATTTGAAGGTGTAATATCCAGCCCGGTGCCGCACCCGGTATTGGGAAGCGTCCGGGGGCCCGGAAACGCTTACATCGATTCGCCGGAACTCGGAGTTGGACGTACGCTGCGAAGGGTAATAAGCCAGCAGATATTGCGTGCGCAGTTCGTCGCTGATCTGGTGGAAGGCTTCGTCGAGTTGCGGCATCGAGGTCGCGTAGTAGTATTTCCCGCCAGTATCGTCCGCCAGTTGGATCAGCGCATGTTCGCCGCCGGTTTCGCGCCCCGCGCTATTTTCGATGGGCACCACGATGATGCTGTAGACGATAGCTTCGGCTTCTTCGGCGGCGCGCACCGCATCCTGGTAGTCGAGCTTGCTGACCGTGTCGCCGCCATCGGTAATCAACACCAGAACTTTTCTTCCCTGCCGGCGGTTGAGCGACCGCGAAGCCTGATACACGGCATCGTACATCGCAGTCGCCGCGCCCAGGCGGATGTGGTCGATGCCTTCGTCAATCCGCCTGAGATCGGACGTGTAGGTAGTAGATTGCAGCACGACCTCACTGAACCCGAAGACCGACAGCGCATCGACCGGCCGCATGATGTCTTTGGCAAAACGTTTCGCTGAGGCCTGTTCCAATGGCAGGTCGTGGCGTGTACTCAGGCTGGTGTCAATCGCCAGGGCAATCGAGATCGGCGCCTCCGATTCTTTGTCGAAAACCGCGATGGTCTGGTCTTTTCCATCTTCTCGTATGCGGAAGTTGTCTTTCTTCAGTCCGCCCACCGGACCCCCCTGCGCATTGGTCACCGTGACGTAGACATTCACCAGCTTCACGTCGACTTTCAGCGTGCTCGTCGACTCGGGAGGCGATTGATTGTGGACTGAAGGCTGTTGCGCGGCGATGCACCCGCCGCTAGCAGCAAGAAAATCAGGGTTGCGGATTTTGTCATCAGGACGATGGAAGTATAGCCTGCCGATTCCTTAACAAGAGTTTTCCAGACCAGTCACTTAGATGCGTCGGCCTCCGGTGGGCTGCCCCTGCCCGGGCGATTTGCCCCGGAGATTTCATCAGGAAAGGGTTCGCCATCCGCCCACACAGCGCCGTCTTCGAAATATTCCTTTTTCCAGATGGGAACCGTGCGCTTCAGAGTATCGATGAGCCAGCGGCAGGCCTCGAACGCGGCTGCGCGGTGCGCTGACCCCACGACTATGAGCACGCTGGTCTCTCCAATCTCAAGCCGCCCCAGCCGGTGGACCACAGCCACATCGCGGATGGCGAATTGCGCTAGAGCTTTCCTGGCAAGCGTCTCCATCTCCTTGAGCGCCATTTCTTCGTAGGCTTCGTAGTCGAGGTAGAGCGTTTTCCGGCCTCGCGTCTGGTTGCGTACCACTCCTTCGAACAGCACGGCAGCCCCGTCTTCTCCGCGCTTGATGCTCGAAAGAACACCACAAGTGTCAATCCGCTCGCGGACAATGCGAGCGTGACCTTGACGCGAAGCACTTGGATCCGCATCGCCCAATCCACCGCTCACTGGTGGCAGCAAAGCAACCTCGTCGTCATGTTTTAACTCTGTCTGCGCGTCCGCGTAGCGTTGGTTCACTGCTACAGCCAAACTGGCCAGCGAGTCCTTTATGCGGGGAATCTGCTCCTCGCACTGCGCCAGCATCTCCCTCACAGTCGTCCCTCAGGCAGTTCCAGCGTCTCTCCGGGTTTGCCTGCCAGATCTTTCAAAATGCCGAAAAACAGTACGCGCACTCGCATAGCTTGAACCGCTGCTGAATCTCAGTGTATCGCGGCTCTTGGAAGCGACATTCAATTTCAAAGCGATGCAAACATGGCAACGGAATTATGCGCTGGCTCTAATTGCCGCAGGCGGAAAACGCGGCGGGCGCTATCCAGGAAAGAAAAAACGGCGCAACATCGCCCTTAAAGCATACGCACCAAGCCGCCGATAAAACTATCATGGCTTGTCGTTTCCCGCTTCGGTGTGCGCTGTTGCTTCCGCTGTTGTGCATTGGCGCGGCACTCACTCGGGCGCAGGATCTCTCCGGCATCGAGATTCATGGTTTCGCCACTCAGGGACTGCTCTTCAGCACCCACAATAACTACCTGACCACAGAGTCCAGCTCTGGCAGCTTGCAATGGACCCACGGCGCCATCAGCGTCACCGACTCCCTCTCCGACGACTTGCGCGTTGGAATTCAACTTCACATGTATCAGTTGGGCCAGCTGGGCGGTCCCAACGTTCAGGTCGACTGGGCCTCGGGCGATTACAAATTCCGCGACCAGTTCGGCATTCGTGCCGGCAAGGTAAAAACCGTTTTCGCCCTGTTCAACGACTCGCAAGATGTCGACGCGGTCTTCCTCTGGAGCCTGCTTCCCGAATGCTCTTACCCTGCCGATAACGAAACATTCTTCCTCTCGCACCTGGGGGGCGATGTATACGGGCAGTTTTCACTCGGAGATCATGCCGGCAAACTGGCCTACGATGGCTACGTTGGAGAGGCCTACCTCGACCTGAACGGCGGATACGTGAAGCAGATCACGGACTTTGGATTTCCGCTGAACACGGCTCCGGGAGGCAAGAGCTATGGCGGCGATCTGCGCTGGAAGGGATTCAAAGGACTGACCGTGGGGACCAGCATGATTGTGCAAGTTCTCGACGGCAGCGGCCCGCTCGGAACCCTGCACGTACCCCCCTTTCAGATTTCCGGAGAATATGCGCAGTTTGCCAAAGGACGGTGGTACTTTGGCTACGAACATGATCGCACCCCGCTCACGGTAGTTCTCAACTCCGAGTCAGCGTTCACCTTTGACACTAGCTCGTGGTTCGGGATGGGGAGCTATCGCGTCTCCAAGCGGCTGCAGGTTGGCAGCTATTACGGCCATTATGTCAACAAGGCCCTGCCCCCTTCGGCGCCAGACAGTTACTCGAAGGAATTGGTTTTCTCGACCCGCCACGACTTCAACACTTATTTTTACGCCAAGCTTGAAGATCACTTCGTGCATGGCAATGGCCTGGGCTTCTATACCAGCACCAACCCGAACGGCCTGCAGCCAAACTCGAACATATTGGCAGCCAAGATCGGATTCAGCTTTTGACGCCCATGCGCATAAGACGAATGAGCCAGAGACGTCGGTTAATCCCACTACTGGGTCTCGTCTGTTGCTGCTCCATACTCCACGCGCAGGACGTCGTCTTTATTGCCAATAAGGATGTGCGCATCTCTCAAATTAAAGCCTCGGATCTGCACGCGATTTTCACTGGAGAGAAAACTCGGTTTGCCGATGGCTCTCACGCCGTGCCCGTCATCCTGAAAGGCGGACCAGTGCACGAAGTGTTTTTGAAAAACTATTGTGACGAAACTCCTAACGAATTCCGTGCGCAATGGCAGAAAGCAGTGTTCACCGGACAAGGCTCCATGCCAAGAGCGTTCGACTCCGAAGCTGCCCTCATCGATTATGTGGCCCAAACCCCGGGTGCGCTAGGTTATGTCAGCCACTTCTCGCCTCATGATGGAGTAAAGGCGCTCACCGCGCTGAAATGATGCGTTCCCCTCCGCCGGCGGGTGCCCCATCCTTGGTCCTCTGCGCTCTTCGCAAGGACAGAATGGGTCTCTTGACTTCCTATCCGGCAAAGCCACTCTCGCCCGGCAAAAGAAAAACCCATCCCAAAATTACAGGGATGGGTTTTAAAGAGTTCAGCTTACGCTCGCGCGAAGGCTTTATCGTGCACAACCTCTGCCTGCGGCGTCAGCAGCTTGGCGGCCGTTGACTCGACCACTGCAGGTAGAGATACTCGCAACGCCTCGTCGATCGTCTTCACATAGTGCACCGTCAGGCCGCTGATTTGATCCGGCGTGAGATCTTCATCCACGTTCATTTTGTTTTCCGCGGGAAGAATCACGTCCGTCACGCCAGCGCGCTTCGCCGCCAGCACTTTTTCTTTGATGCCGCCCACCGGCAGTACGTTGCCGCTGAGCGTAATCTCGCCCGTCATCGCCAGCAGCGGACGAATGCGATGCCCCGTCAGCAACGAGACCAGCGTTGTTGCCATGGTCACACCCGCAGAAGGACCATCTTTCGGAATCGCTCCCGCCGGCACGTGCATGTGAATGTCGTGATCGGCGAAGAAGTTTTCCGCGATGCCTAACTGCGCGGCATTGGAACGTACCCACGTCAAGGCCGCTTGCATCGACTCCTGCATTACCTGCCCGATCTGGCCGGTCATGGTGAATCCACCTTTGCCCTTCATGGCGTTGGCTTCCACGAACAGTACGTCGCCGCCTGCAGGCGTCCAGGCCAGGCCAACAGCAACTCCAGGACGTTCAGTGCGCTCTTCAATCTCGCCTTCGGTGCGAATCTTGATGCCGCCGAGAAACTCCTGGATGATTTCTTGCGTCACCACGAGCTTCTCTGGCTTGCCTTCGGCCAATCGCCGCGCTTGCTTGCGGCAGATCGTTCCAATCGTGCGCTCCAGACTGCGAACGCCCGCTTCGCGCGTATAGTGACGAATCACGTAGCGCAACGCCGCTTCCGGAAATTCAATCTGCTCCGTCGTGATCCCGTTCTCCTCCACCTGCCGCGGAACCAGATACCGATTCGCGATGTGCAGCTTCTCTTCCTCGCTGTATCCCTGCAGTTCGATAATCTCCATGCGGTCGCGCAGCGGCTCGGCGATCGGGTCGAGCATGTTCGCGGTCGTGATGAAGAGCACCTTCGACAAGTCGAACGTCACGTCGAGATAGTTGTCACGGAAGCTCGAATTCTGCTCGGGATCGAGCGCTTCGAGCAACGCCGAAGCCGGATCGCCGCGGAAATCACGTCCGACTTTATCGATCTCGTCCAGCATGAAGACCGGATCTTTCGTCTCCGCACGTCGAATACCCTGAATAATTTGTCCGGGCAACGCGCCAATGTACGTGCGCCGATGTCCGCGAATTTCAGCCTCGTCGTGCACGCCGCCCAGCGAGAGACGCACAAACTTGCGTCCTAACGCTCGCGCAATCGACTTGCCCAGCGAGGTTTTACCCACACCCGGAGGTCCGACGAAGCAAAGAATCGGCCCTTTCATATTCGGCTTCAACCGGCGAACCGAAAGATAATCGAGAATGCGATCCTTAACTTTTTCCAGATCGTAGTGGTCGGTATCCAGGATTTCCTTGGCCTTCGGAATCTCGATTTCAACTCCCGAAGTCTTCGCCCATGGCAGCACTGCCAGCCATTCGACGTAGTTGCGCGTTAGCGAATAATCAGCCGCCATCGGCGACATGCGCGACAAACGCCCCAATTCCTTGAGCGCTTCTTTCTTCACCTCTTCCGGCATGCCGGCTTCGTCGATTTTCTTTTTCAGATCTTCGACATCGCGCTGGCCTTCGTCCTGCTCGCCCAGTTCCTTCTGAATCGCCTTCATCTGCTCGCGCAGGTAGTACTCGCGCTGCGTTTGCTGCACCCGATCCTGCACTTCGCTCTGAATCTTGTTGCGCAGTTGCTGGACTTCAAGTTCTTTCGCCAGATGCTGGTTGATCTTTTCCAAACGCACACGAATATCGAGCGTCTCCAGCGTGTCCTGCTTGTCCGGCGTGGAAAGCGACGGCAGCGACGAAGCGATGAAATCCACCAGACGGCCCGGTTCATCAATATTCATGGCCACCGTCGAAAGCTCGTCAGAAAGCGTCGGTGAACCGGCAACAATCTGCTGGAACAGCGTCAAAACATTGCGCTGCAGCGCATCAATTTCGGAGGTCTCCGGCGGAGGGGCCTCTGGAATCGCCTGCGCGCGAGCCCGCATGAATGGCGCTAACTGTGTGAACTCGCTGAGCCGTACCCGCTCCAGGCCTTCGGCAAAAACAAAGAGGCTCTGGTTGGGCATCTTCACAACTTTATGAACCACGGCCGAAGTACCGACCGTATAAAGATCGCTGGGTTGGGGGTTGTCGACGCGCGCTTCGCGCTGTGCGACAACGACAATAGTCTTATCCTCTCCGAGCGAATTAATAAGCTGAACGGAACTTTCCCGTCCCACCGTGAGGGGTAGAACGGCATGCGGAAACAGAACGGTGTCCCGCACCGGAAGCACGGGCAAAGCCCGTACGTCATTTATTTCCCGATGCTTAGTAACTGGCTCGGAAAGCTGTTGGTTGCTCATTGGCTCTCCTTGAGTGTAACTCACTCAAGCTTTAGATGATACACGACGGTACAAGGTTTCAGCCCAATGCAACCTCGCACCCTCCAGATTCTTATTCTATCGGCCTCTTGTCACCCCGAACATGATGCCAATGGTTCCACCTCTTCAGTGCGCAAACCGAAAAGTTCTAGAATGGGAGATCTCACGATTTAGCTCCACTTAGTTCTTCGCCGCCGGGTAAATCCCCAGCACCTTCACGAACTCGGCCACCTCACTCAAATGATGCAGAGCGTTCCGCGCAGGCTCGTCATCGCCGCGAAGAAAATCTACATAAAAAACGTACTCCCACGGCTTGCCACGCAAAGGACGCGATTCGATTTTGCTCAAGCTGATGTCGCGCAGCGCAAAAACGCTGAGCGATTTGAATAACGCGCCTGGAACGTTCTTCACTTTGAAGGCGATGGATGTCTTGTTCGCACCGGCGAGCATAAGACGCCGGAAATCGATCTCCGATCTCGCCCCTCGTTTCTTGGACGAGCTTCCTCTTAGCTTGCGAATGAGGAAGAATCGTGTGAAGTTGCGTTTGTCGTCTTCGATCCCGGCCTCAAGAATCTTCCCCGAATACTGGCGCGCTGCGTGGCGGCCAGCGATCCCGGCGGCATCAGGCAGGCATTCTGCAACCACATGCTTCACGCTTCCAGCCGTATCGTAAAACGGGACGGGCTCAATCTTCGGATGGCGCCGGAAAAATTCCCGGCATTGGTCCAGCGCAACGGGATGCGAGAAAGCCCGCCGCACGGCATTCAGCTTCACACCCGGTGCAGCTATCAGATTGTGCACGATACGCAGGTGAAATTCGCGCTGAATAAACACCTCGCGCGCCACCACCAAATCGGCGTGCTCGGCAACCGTTCCCGCCAGTGAATTTTCAATCGGAATCACAGCCGCCTCAACCGATCCCTCCTCGATCGCGTCAAAAACTTCGACCGATCGGGCACAGGGCACGACTTTACACCGTGGCAGCATAGCTTCGGCTGCTTGATGGCTGAATGAACCTAACTCGCCCTGAATGGCAACTCTTCCCACGAATTTCATCACAAGCAAAGTAGACGCACAGCCTGCCACGTGGCAAGGGTGCACTCCTCAAACTCGCAAACTTTAACGTCATTTCAGGAAACCCCTTACAAAAAGTCACCCCTGCGCGAGGCGCAGGGGTGAAGGTTCAAGGTGTCTCAAACTACGGATTCACCGTCACCGTTACGGCGGGGCTTTGCGAATCCGAGTTGCTTCCGGTGTGATTGTCGTCGCCGCTGTAAGCAGCGGTCACGGTCCTGGTTCCAGTTGTGACGAAGTACAGCTTGCAGCTACCGTTGCCGGTCGCCATAGCCACGGTTCCCGTGCAGCTTTCCCCGGTACTCGCCGTCAGGGTTACCGCGCCTGTCGGTTTGTACGAGGCCACGTTGTAGTCCAGAACAGCCGTAGCAACGCCAGTCCGGTCCTGAGTTACGGTTTGATCCGACGATGTGATGGTCGTTGTGCTTGAGGCCGGCAGCACCTGCAGACTGACCGTTCCTGAGCCGTCGCTGTAATCAGTCCTTAGCGTTGGCGTGAAGGTCACCGACAAGGTCTGCGTTCCAGCCGTTAAGATCTTGCCCGCAGCTGGCATGTACTTGAAGGTGCCAGCCAGCGATGCGCCATTGGGACTCGCCGCCGAGGCATCGAGTTGACCGCTGCCTAGCGCTGTCCCGTAGGCTATGGATGCGGGTGCCCAAGAGATAACTGGAGTTCCCTTGGTCGCATTCACGGTCGGCGTCAGCTCCGGAGCCGCCAGGTAATTGCTGTTGCCCGGCTGGGCTGCAATCACGATGCAGATGCCGGTCGGGCTGTTCATGGTGTAGGTTGGCGTGCTCGAGTCCGTGCAGACTCCCGAAGCGTTAAACAGCACCGGCATTCCCGAGCTCGCGGTCGCGACGACCGTAAAGCTGCTCTGGTAGCCCGCACTCGACGGAGGCGCCGTACTGAAAGTAATCGTCTGGCTGGCCTGGTTCACCGTGATGCTTACTGAAGCACTCGCCGTCGTGTAGTCCGTGCTGTCAGGAGTGAACAGAACCGAGAGCGATTGGCTCCCCGCATTCAGCAAAGTCCCAGCGGGCGGCGTGTAAGTAAATGTGCCGGCGACGCTGGAAGTAGCGTCCAGCTGAGTAGCGCTCAGCGCCGTTCCATACGTAATGGCGGATGGAGTCGGCCACGTGAGTGTAGGCGTCTCTTGCGCCACCGTGAAAGTTTGCGAAGTTGTCGCCGAAGCGTAATCCGTGTTGCCGCTCTGGCTAGCGGCTACCGTCACTTGTCCAGCTCCGGTAATCGTCAGAGTGTTGCCCGAGACCGTCGCCGGACCGGATGTCACGCTGAAAGAGACTGGCCAACCCGAACTTGCAGTGGCCGACAGTGCGATCGGAGCTTGCCCATAAGTTACCGATCCAACCGAGGTGAAGTTAATGTCTTGGGTCTGTCGCTGGGTGCCTTGTGCGGGCGGAACGTAAGCGACGCCGCGGAACAATTCACCCGGCGCCGAGGTTTGCAGGGTCACAAATTGCTCGTTCGCCGGCAAAGTGGTCGCCGCCAGCGAGTCGGTGATACCTACAAGAGAGTCGGGGTCAGATTCGCCGGCGGACACGGAACTGAACTGAGAAGTGATGGCATAAATTGTGACCGTGCCATCGTTATTGTTGACGCCAGCCATGTTGCGGATACCGTAAGTGTATGAGTTGATTGGCTGACCGGTAGTGTCAAGGTATCCAGAGACGCTTTGTGGCTGATACATATTCAAACCGGCCTGAATGGTGTAAGCCAGTGTCCAAGTGCCGCCCGAGTAGACCCACTTTTCGAGACCGGCGTAAGGATCGGCGGCGTTGCTGCCATTGGCTAGGAGCGGTAAGGTGAAGGTTCCGGCGTCGGCATCGATGAAGATGTTCGTTCCGCCCGTGTAAGTGGGCGGGTTACCTTCATCGGCGACGTAGAGAGTGGTTGGATTAGCAAACCAGAAGCCGAATGGCAGATACGGAGAGGTTTGATACGACGCGCCGTTGGGAACAGTCGCTTGCGCGCTGAAGATTGGAGTGATTGTCGCGGTGTTGTTGTTGGGTTCGGACAGAGAACAGGCTGGGAGAATTTTAGTGGTGGGATCCTGAACCAGGAACACGCCATCATCGCCGTTGCCGCCACTGCCTTTTGAAACATACAGTTGCTGGTTGCCGTTTGCATCGGTAGCGATGGCCGCCCCGCGCCAGTTATTGTCTTTCACGTGCTTCTTGGCGCTTTCGTCGGAACGGTCGCTGGCGAAATAGGTTCCCAGCAAATAAGAGAAGTTCTGCTCAGGAATGCCGCAACGAATGCCGATGGTAAGACCAGGGTTGTTCGGGCTGGTCGGCGCTACAACCGGAGTATCTGGCGTAAGGGACTCGCCGGATAGGGTCGAGTCGGAGTTGCCAAACGTATAAAACTCCTGCTCATCCACAGTGAGCGCGCCACGAGGATTGTCGCCGCTATCCGCATTGTCAATCGGAGTCAAGCTAACCAGACCCGTGGAGTTAATGAGCGCGACTTCGCGATCATAGAACCCATACGGAGGATCGTATAGAGCCGTCCCGCCGCAAGATGCACTACCATTGCAGCTTGTCAGCGACAGGTTTTTCGCCAGCGTGAAGGACAGCGTCGAGCTGTTCGTGACGGCTGCCGTAGTCGCATAGTAGCCGTCATAGCCACTTTGAGTCATTCCGGCGATTGTGAAATACGATCCGGAACCGAGTGTTACCGGCGAAGACAGCGTAATCGTGGTGTTTCCGTTGCTGCTCGTATAGGTTGCCGCTGTGATGGTGACGGGCGTACCTTGGGCAGGATCCTGCGTGTACGTATTCGGAGAGAGCTGGTAGAAGGGGTTGAGGGAGTAGCCGTTGGAAACGTCGGAGAGCTGATCATTGGCCTGGTAGCCCATGTAGGTCAGCGACGTGCCGTCCGATGACAGATTCAGGGAACCTTCCGACTTCGAGCTGAAGCTGGTGGTGATGTAGCTGCCCGGCTCCGGACTTGGGTATGTGGTAACGGCTGTTCCGGTCGAAGGAAGCGACAGAGACGTCTGCACTGCGGTTCCCGGCTCGGCATTAAATTGGTCGATATAAATGCTGCCTTCAATACCGGCGATATCGCAAATCGAGTTTCCGGTAGTGCAGCCAGACTGGTCATTGAAGATTTCCGGGAAACCGTAAGGGCTTACATAGTTGCTTCCGCTATTCGTATTACCGTCATACTGAACGCGGCTAACCTGTAAGGTCCCCGGTGCGAGGTATTGCGCGAATGCTCCGGTGGAGAGGCTGAGACCGAGAAGGATCGAAAGCGCGAGATACACGAATATCCGCGCAATAGCTTTAGACATAGTGGCGCTTCCTTATGTTCAGATTTTTTCTGGACCCCGAAAAGGCAGGCCATTATCACCAGCGAACTGCCGGCGCAGTGTGAACTGATCGTGAATTTTCGGTACAGATTTTCACAGCTCCGCGAAAAGATGCACTCCGCCGCGATCCGTGCGGTGCTCTTTAAGAGACCGTGCCGCAACTTGACTCCGTTGGAAGAGTGGAATCAACAATGCCTCCCGCCGCGAAGCTGCGACAGATTGCAGCCCACGGCGCAAGCCGTGGGTGAAAAGCGGAAAGGAAACAAACTCCGGAGGAGCAAAAGAAGAGTTGCGAGACAGTCTCTTTAGATCTCAAGCCGCGTGAAGCACAAGGGCAGCTCGATTACTTCGCCTTGGAGTTACTGCTGTTAAGGATGAATGCGGCCGCGTTGTCGTGGATCGCCTTGAGCGACGCCTCGTGCGCGTAGACCATGTGTCCTGATTCGTAGAACTGGAATTCGATGTTTTTCTCCAAACTCGCCGGGATGGGCAGATGGTGCATCTCATAGACTCCCTCATAAAAAGGAGTCGCAAGATCGAAATATCCGGCGTTCAGCAGAACCTTCAGCTGCGGGTTGTATTTCATGGCTATAGCGAGGTCGGGCATGACGTTGGTCGCGCCGGGGAACGCAAAATTCATGCCCGGCTGCTTGTGCTTGAAGCTCCAGAAGCGGAAGGCCTCGATCTCGGGTTTGTACTCGCGGTTTTCCCCGAACTTCAGTTCCTTTCTTACATAATCGTTAAACGCCGAAACGTACGCCGACGAGATGGCTGCCGACTGCGGATCATACTCCGCCGCCTTGCTCAGCGGATCAAAGGTCGGGCCCGAGAATCGCGTATCGAGGCGGCCCGTGGTCAAATCGTTTTCATCCTGCAGGTTCTTCTCGAATTCTCCGCCGTTAATGCGGAGGTTGGCCTTTTCGATATAAGCAGCCGGCAGACCGGTGTACTGATGCAGTTTTTCAACGATGGCACGACGTTGATCCGCAGGCAGCGCCGAGCCGGCTTCGAGCGCAAGCGCGTAGTCGTTCATCGCGAAATGCTCAACCTCGTCGATCAGCGCCTTCAGATCCGGATGCTGCTCGGGCAGTTTATGGTGATACCAGGCGGTCGCAGCATAAGTAGGCAGGTTGAGCTGATACGCAATATCCACGCCCGGATTCGCATCGGGAAAGTCGGAATCAAGCGAGAAGTTCAGGATCTGCGACAAGAGCATGATGCCGTTGAAGTCGACATCGCGCTCGGTTTCCAGAATATTCGCCAGCACCGCCGAACGCGTGGTGCCGTAGCTCTCTCCGAATAAAAACTTGGGCGAATTCCACCGCCCATACTTCGAAAGAAACTGCACGATGAAATCCGAAAAAGCCCACGCGTCCTCATCGACGCCATAAAAGGCCTTCTCTTTATCTTTACCGCTAATGCGGCTGAAGCCGGTTCCCGGCGCATCCACAAATACGAGATCGCTTGCGTCCAGTAGGCTGTACTCGTTATTGACAACGTTATAAGGAGCCGCAGGAGTGTGTGTGTCGTCGGCCGTCACCACCCGCCGCGGTCCGAACGCGCCCATGTGCAGCCACACCGTGGAAGACCCTGGACCACCGTTATAGAAAAACGTCACCGGCCGCGCCGTGCCTTTGTTATCAGACTTGAAGTAAGCCACATAAAACATGCTGGCTTCCGGCGCTCTGTTCTTGGGGTCGGGATCGGCGTTCTGCGGCACGTCGTCCCAGCCCTTGGGATGAACCACCAGCGTGCCCGCGTAGGCGTCATACTCAATCGCCTTCCCGCCGATGGTAACCGAGCCTTTGCTCTGCTGCTGCTCGGGCTTGAATTGTTCCGGCTTCGGCGTCTCCGTCTTGGCCGTCTCAACCTTCACGGACGACGTTTCTTCCTTCGACTGGGCATGAAGCAAGGTGACCGCAAAAACTGCGATAACGACCGACGCCGAAATCAATCTTAAGTAACGCATTCCACGCTTCTCCTGCAAAGCAATGTGGATTCTCTTCTTTTCCCCGCGCACGACAATGTACCACGATGCAGCACGAGAGTGCTCGGCGACGGGGGCGGTGGCCCACTCAAGCCTTCCTTTGGCTTGAGTGGGGCATTTCCACAGGCGGGTGGCCCACCCCTTCTATGGCGGGTGGCCCATCCTTTCTATGTTTTCCCTTCCCGTTCCACGACTGTGGGTGCCCCGTCCTTGCGCTTTTTGCAAGGGCGGGCACGATGCTGCCTGCGCCATGTGTTTTCCGTCGGGCAACACAAGACCGTCACTGCAAACGTCCGTGGTACCCGCCCTTCGCACAGAACGCGAAGGACGGGGCACCCCATTTATTGCTAACGCCATCAAGCTTAGAAGCCTGGGCCACCCGCCTGTTGAATTAGCGAGGGCAATATAAAAAACACATGTGTGTCTAGTATATTAATGCCTGCGCTAAGTACCTGACTCAAAGGATTTTAAAAAAATAGGGGGGGAGGGGGGTATCTGGATTCATCTCGGTGCGGAGACAAAGAAGGCAAGAATCGGCTCACCCGCGCCCGCTCACGAACTCAGGCTCTTCTCCAGCACCAGCGCATCCACGCCATTCGAGTAATAGCGCGGCGCGGTTCGGATCACGCTATAGCCGTGCCGCTTGTAGAACGACAGAGCAGAGATGTTGTCCACGGCAGTCTCCAGCTCCACCGCGGTGCACTTCATCCCGAGCAGGCGATCCTCCGCGGCACCCAGTAGCAGCGACCCAACGCCGGTACGGCGCGCGGCTGGAATCACATCGATCGTAATAATGTGTCCACTGGCCCGGGCACCGGCCTCGGCCACGATGAAACCAACAACGCCGAAACCGACAACGCCGAAACCAGCAATGTCCGCTGCGGCCGCCGCAGAGCTTTCTTCATCCCTTCCCGGAACGGACTTCTCCCCATCCGCTACGCTCTCCGCCACCAGCGTAAACGACGCCCGGCGCCGCATATAGAACCTGAGTTCCGCGCGTGAGTAACTGATTCCAGCCGGGAAACAGGTTTGATCGATGCGCCACAAAGTATCGAAATCGTCGGCCTGGAAGTCTCGAACGGCGAAGCGCACGTCCGTCATTCTACCGGGCGGCAGTGCTCTGCTCCTCGTAGTTCGCATCTGGTTTTCCACAGTTCGATTCCCGATACTCGACCCATTCTAAAACTTGAGAAAATTGTCCTCTTGCAACTCCGCAACCTCCGGACGTACCATCGCATCAGAGGAAAGCGTAGTGGGGCGCCTTCTCTTGATCGACGTGGCCAGCGCAGTTGCCGTTCTAGGGCTGTGGTACTTCGTGTTTTCCCGCTACAACCGCAAAAAAGGCGCGGCCGTACTGCATTGGGTGCAGACCGCATGTGCCGGCAAAGGCCGCATTCTGGAATCGCGTTGGCTCGGCAATTGCCACATGCAAGCCCGGCTTCACTTTCCGTCGCGATGGTTCGAAAACGCGCGTGTAACCGTGAGCTTCCGGCCCCGCGCGCTTCCCATCCAGTGGCTCTTAAGCTGCTGGCACAAACAAAAAGAGACTCTAACCTTCGAAGCCGATCTCGATGGCTCTCCCAGTTTTCATCTGGAAGTGATTCGGCATCGCTGGTGCGCGCACAATCGCGGGCTCTCGTCGCGCAAACGCGACAATCGCGAGTGGGACGTTTACGAGCCCGGCCCGGTCATCCTGACCACACGCACGCACTGGAAGCAGGATCCCTCCGCGGAATTGAATGCGCTCATGTCGGCCCGCCGCCAGGATATTCTTCAGGTTCATTTCCGTCCGGAGTCGCCGCAGTTCTCCGCTACTGTCCGGCTGGAAGTTCTTTCCGATCCCAACACTGCAGCCGACTTCGTCAGCGCTTTGCGCGAGATTGCAGCCGGCGCCTCGACGCATCGCAAATAGCAAGATTCTTCTTTCGGCCAGGCTAAGATCGAGAGTAATATTCCGTCCATCAGCGAGATTATTCTATGTGCCGGCTTCTTCGAGCGCTCCTGACCGTCCTGCTTTTTTCGATTTTCGGCTTCGCGCAGGAAGGTCCCACTCCTCAATTGAAGCCTCGCCCTCCTGAGTCCGCTCCGCCATCCACACCGCAAGGAACACACCGCAGAATCACGGTGGACGTGCAGGTGTATGACAAATCCGGCACAGCCATTCGCGGATTGCAGAGGCAGAACTTCACTCTTCTCGACGACAAGCAACCGATCGAGATCGTTTCCTTTCAAGCCGTCGATCGGAGCGCTCCAGTTGCTGCCGATCCTCCGGCTGAAATCATCCTGGTAGTCGATGCCGTCAATGCAGGTTTTCAGGCCGTAACCTACCAGCGAGACGAGATCAGGAAGTTTCTCCTACAGAATGGTGGAAAACTGCCAGAACCGGTTACACTCGTGTTTTTCACCGACCGCGAAACCAAGACGGAGAACGAACCCTCTCGCGATGGGAATGCGCTGGCGACACTCTACGACCAATATGAAACGGGATTACGCACCATCAACCGGACGCAGGGAATTTACGGCGCAGCCGAGCGCTACAACATGTCCCTGAAGACGCTGGTCTCCCTCACTTCATACGCTGCCGCACAACCAGGAAGAAAACTCATGATCTGGGTCAGCCCCGGTTGGCCGTTGCTTTCTGGACCGCGAATCCAACTTGATGCCAAACAGGAACAGCAGTTGTTCAACATGGTAGTGCAGACTTCGACCGCCCAGCGCCAGGCAGACATCACCCTTTACAGCATCGACCCGTTCGGCTTGTCGGATTTTGGTGTGCGCACCTCTTACTACAGGGAGTTCGTGAAGGGCGTGCCCTACGCAAACCGGGCCTTGCCCGGTGACATGGGATTGCAAGTACTCGCAGAGCAAACCGGCGGCCGCGTGGTGCAGACTACCAACGATCTCACGGCCGCGGTGGCGCGCTGTGCCGCCGACGCAGAGGTTTATTACGTCCTGTCATTCGATGCCCCCAAACCGGATCACCCTGATGAACTGCACTCGCTGGCGGTAACGATCGATAAGCCGGGCCTTACGGCCCGCACGCGTAACGGATATTACGACGAGCCTTAGTCCGGCTACGACAAGCTCAGAAGCTAACCACCTAGCTCCGACAACGTCGTTGACGTGAACCGCTGCGTCCTAGAAATCCAGACGCAAAGCTAATTGCCCGGTCCGATTCCCCCCCAGCCCCTGCGGCAATGTTGCTTGCAACACCCCAAACGTACTCGGGTTGCTGATGTTTAAGGCCGGCGGCGCGAAGTTTGTGTGGTTGAGTACATTTGTAAAAGTGGACTCAAAGCGGAGGCGTAACCGTTCCGTAAGCTGAAATTGTTTGGCGAGACCGGCATTCACGTTGACTTGACCGGGGCCCTCGAGGATGCCAAGGCCGCAACTGCCGAAGCGGCCAGCGTTGACGGGCGGAACGGCGAAGGCACTGATGTTGTAGTAAGCCTGAGGGGATCGATTCGCCGGAATGGGATTGCCTATGCAATCGGGGCGCGCCACAGCCCCACCCAGATAACGCTCGTTATTCAAATCGGTGTTCGATTGATCGTCGGTGGGATTCATCGTCGGCGTCAGCCATCCGCCGGTTTGCAATTGTGTGACCGTGCTTAGACTCCAACCGCCGAGAGCGTTGTTCAGTATTTTGCCTCCCCCGCCCCAGTGTCGCCCGGGTCCGTATGGCAGCAGGTAAGCGCCCGTCAACAGCAAACGTTGCCTCGGCGTTCCAACCACGTTACCCCGGTCGTAACGGAGATTAAATCGATTCGCGATCTCGATCGCATACGGTTCTTCCCCGGCGAACACGCTCGGCGCATCACTACCCTGCGCATTGCTGATGTTCTTGGCCAAAGTGTAGCTCCCTAGAAAAGACAGTCCGTTGGAAGACTTATGCTCAACCTCGGCAACCCCAGCCTCGTAGTTCGAATTTCCGATGCTTCGCGCGAACATCAACATGGAAAAGTTCTGGTAGGGTGAGCGCGGATCGGCCCATCCATTCACCGGGTTGTAGAGAGTTGTGCTTGCCGGAATCTGATTCAGATCCACGGTGATAGGAAGATGCCACGTAGCTTGGCCAACGTAGCTGAGCCGCACCGTTGTCGAGGGCACAACCTCCTGTTCTACCGTTAAATTCCATTGAGCGGACGTCGGGTCCTTAAAGTTCGGATCGTTGCCCTCCTCGAAGGATCCGCCGCCTAACTGCACCGTGGGGTAGGAGGTTTGCGGAAACTGAAAAGCGGGGACACCGTTCTTAACGGAGTTATTGAAACTGAGCAAGTCGGAAAGGCCAACGCCTGCATTGTTGAATGACAGGGGACCGAGAGTTGTGGCGGTGAAGAGTCCAAACCCGCTTCGAATCACCGTCTTCGAATTATTGAACGGGCGATAGGCGATGCTTACGCGCGGATCCAGATCGTGAACCGGCGTACGCCTCAGCCCTTGCGGGAGACCCGCCTGGCTGGCGGACACCACGTTCGTACAAGCTAGCGCCGTATTTCTGTTGGGAAGGGAACATCCATTGAATGACTCGAGAACTCCCGTGTAGACCGTGCTGAGAAGCGGGCTATTGCCGACTGTGGAGAAGAACTTGTTCGGCACGACAATGCTATTAATTGCCGGGTCAAAGCTGGCAAGGTCGCCGGAGGTTTCGATGAATGCGGGCAGGTATTCCCAGCGCAACCCAAAATTGAGGGTCAGATGACTGTTTAGCTGCCATTCGTCTTGACCGTAGACGCCCCAATGCCAGCTATACGCGTTGATCTGCGGACTGGTGACGGCAAAGAAGGCCTGCGGCAACCCCAGCAGGAAGTCGCCAAATGAGTAATTCGTCAGCGACCCATTAAAGGTGAAGTCGCCATAATCGTCGGATGGCGCGTAAAACATGGGAGCGTTGTAAAGCTCACGGCGCGTATCCAATCCAAATCGAAATGTGTGCTGGTGCACAGTTCGAGTGACGTTATCGGTGAATTGGATGTTGTCCGAGATCGTCGTTCCGACCCTGCCCTGTCCGATCGATGTAACCGTGCCATCACTGAACGAAAAAGTTGGGAAGGCTTCGCCTGTGGGATGGGCAGCAAGGTTGATCCCGTTATTGAGAATCAATCCCAATTGAGTGATCGCGTTGGTACCGGTGATCGGAAAGCTTTCATTCTCCTCGAAATGTGTCAATCCAAACCGGAACTCGTTCAGGAAAGTTGGGGTGAAGGCGTAGTTATAGGAAACCACTAAGCTGCGATTCTGTTCGTTCGCCTGATCATTAGGCAGAAAATTGTTTGCCGGCGAAATCGCAGTATCGTTGTTGTATTCGTTGAGAAAAACATTCTTCCAGCTAAAGCGGGCATAGATTTGCTGTTTGGACGTCAATTGTTGATCGATGCGAAGATCCCAGGCGTTGGAATTCGATGGGATGGGCACGAGTGTCTGGTAATTGTAAGCAGGATTCGCCTGGCTCAAATTCGCATTGGGTAGTGGATAGTAGTCATTTAGCAGTGTCTTTGCCACAGGATTAATGCAATCTTTTGGATTGCTGCAGGCACTGTTCGGGCCTCCTGGAATGGTGTTGTTCGGATACGGCGATCCTGTAAACGGGTCGATCAGTTTCCCCGGCGTTCCCGGCAGGGCTACTAGGGCGCTCAAATTGCCGCCTCTCTCCGCTTGCGTCGGGACCATCAGCAGTTCCGGCGCGGAGGTTTGCTTGCGATTTCCTTCGTAGTCGAAGAAGAAAAACGTCTTCTTTCGTTTGCCGTCCCACAGTTTGGGAATCGTGACAGGGCCTCCCAGGCTTGCTCCGAAGGTGTTGAATGTCTTAGGGGCTTTCGACGCGAAACTATAGATCGTGGAGTCGAGCACGTCACTCTGGAAGTACTCGAACGCGCTTCCATGTAACTCGTCGGTGCCGCTCTTCGTCGTAAACGTCACGTCGCCCATCTGGGCGAACTCCGCGTTATTGTTGAATGCGGTGACGTTCATCTCCTGAATTCCTTCCAGCGAAGGATAAGCATCTTTTAGCGCGCCGTTCGCGCGCACGTTCGCGGTTGAAATTCCGTCGACCGAGTAACCCGTCTGGGCGGCGGATGATCCGCCTACATTAATGTTGCCCTGGGTATCGGTCGTGACATTGGGATTCGTAGCCAGGTTGGCCAAAGGACTGCTGGAAACGGCCCTAGCATTGATGGGCAGGGTGAGAAGTTGCTCGCTGATTTCGGCATTGGATAGCGTGCCATTCTCGGTGTTGATCACTTCCGGGGCTCCGCTGACCTCGACCCTTTCCACCTGGGAAGCGACCGCGAGTTTGAGCTCCAGGCGCAAGGCTTGCCGCGCACTCAGATCAATCTCATCGAGAATCGCAGTTGCGAAGTTCTCCTTAGTCGCAATTATCTTGTAATGCCCGGGTTTGAGATTTTCGAACAAGAAATCCCCGTCATTGTCGCTGACCGCGGTTCTGTCGATGCTTTCGTCGAGACTGTGCAGGGTGAGGTGGGCATCGGGAATCGCCAAACCGGATTGGTCCAGCACGGAGCCGCGCACGCTGCCGAAGGTAGATTGCGCTTCAGCCATTGGAACGGACAAGAGAGTCACAAGCAAAACGGCCACTTGTAGACGAATGGAAAATAGTTGGTGCCCCATGTGATTCCTCCCTGGTCGATTTTTGCCGTCTTCGACGAGACGATTTCTGCGGCAGACCGAAATCGATCACCGCTTCGGGTGGCTCTGTCCTTCATCTCCGCGCCGCGCCTAGGGGTGTGTTGTCTGCTTATCGCGAACGACGCCGCTTCTTTGTAGAGCAGCGCCAAGTCCCCAGTTCAGCGCAATGCAAGAGACAATGCTTCGCCGATTGTCGGTCAGTTACGGTGTACTTTGTCAGAAGGGGTACTGCGTCGTGGCGGCTACCCGTGTGAAGCGACTTGGCTTCCGATCACTGCAAATTACACTGCGCGGGAGCATACGATGTCGCGTGTAAGGAAGTCGTAAGGGAGGCATAAGGAAATCGCCGAGTTACGCTGCAAACTTTCTATCGGTCCAATTGAGGATTCGAATGGTGTATCAGGATATTCATCCGCTTTTCGGACAGCTGCGAGGAAACGACATTCAGCGCCTGATCTTGAGCAATCCCTCAAATCCCTCGTATCAGCTTTTTTGATTGTCGCCAGCAAAATCTCGCGCTATTCTTTCCGGTACACCCCCAGCCGATTCGACCCCGAGTTTCCGTGCCGTTGCTGGCTGAAATCACAAACTTGCGACTACGAACAGGAGAATGACGAACTTCCATGTCCACTGAACTGCGCAACTTTCTGGCTCTCACCTACGATCAACTCGAAGAATTGAATCTCAAAGCAAAGGAACAGCGCAGTAAGCGTGTGGCCATCGACAAGATTCAGGAAGAGCGCTTGAAATATTTGACCGACGAAAAGCGGATCAAAGCCGTGACCGTGCTCTTCAGCGATCTCGAGGGCCGGTTGCATATGCTCGATTACGATAAGAAATTTCTGATCAAGAGCTATGACAACCTTACCTTCGATGGTTCGTCGATTCGCGGCTTCACCGCGCAGCGTGAGAGCGATTTGCGCCTCGGCATCGATTGGGCCGCGTTTTATTGGGCGCCAGCGGATGTGTTCGGCTCCGGCAAAGTGCTGGTATTCGGCGAAGTCATCGATAAGGGCGGAGATCCCTACAATGCTGACATTCGCGGCGTGCTCAAGGGCTACGCCCAGGGACTTCATAAGAAGAAGGGCTATACGCTCAACGCCGCCAATGAAATCGAAGGTTTCCTTTTCCAAGGCCCGGACGCCGAGCGCCGCTATCACGAAACCCATAAGTTCGAATACATGAACACCGGCGGATACTATCACTCGCTGCCCGGTGATCCGCTGCGCACGTTCATCGACACCACCGCAGAAGTGCAGCGCGCCATGGGCTTCCAGAATGAGAAAGACCATCCGGAGGTTGCGCCTTCGCAGTTCGAAATCAATTACGGGTATGGTGAGGTGGTCGCAGCCGCCGATCAGATTCAGCTTTACAAACTCATCTGCCGCCAGGTCGCGACCAACATGGGTTTGACCGCGTCATTCCTGCCGAAGCCGGTTGTTGGGGTGAACGGCAGCGGCATGCACACCAACGTTTCCATCAGCGAAGACGGCAAGAATCTTTTCTGGGATAAGAAGGGCGAAGAGCAACTCAGCAAAATGGGCTGGGAATTTGTCGATCGCCTTCTCACCCACGGCAACGATATTTGCCTGTTGCTGAATTCGAGCGTCAACGCCTACCGCCGTCTCGATCCGCATTTCGAGGCGCCGAATCAGCTCAACGCTTCGGCCACGAACCGCGGAGCGATGGTGCGCATCCCCATCGGCAACGAGCGCAGCATGCGCACGGAAGTCCGTGCAGTCGCGCCGGACGCAAACCCGTACATGGTGATGTATTCGATCTTCCGCACCGGTCTGGAAGGTTCGACCTCAAAGATCGAGAATCTGCGTTCGGCGAAGCGCTTCCTGCCGGATAACATCTACGACGCTCTCGACAACTTCCGCAAATCGGATTGGACGACGAAGCTTTTCGGCGAAGACGTGAAGGGACGCTACGCCGACTTGAAACAAGCGGCAGCCGATCGCTGTCCGCGGCTGCTGGGAACCGTGGTGAAAGCGCCCGAGGTGCAGTATCACCACGATGTTTACAATCAATTTTTGTGGAATCAGTTTTAGCAAGTCGTCTCGGATAGAAAAGCCCCGGGTTTCGCCGGGGCTTTTCTAAATGAGCCCTTCAAGCAAGCTCTGCGTTCTCACTCGCCGTCTTCAACCAATCGCCGGCGACTTAACGCGACTCCAGGCTAACCCTTCGTGGCCAGGTGCTCCTCGGTTTCGGCTTCCCCATCGTGCTCCGCCACTGGCTCACCGGGATACTCGACCAGATGCGCCCGCTCGAGAGCGCGCAGATATGCCGGTCGGACATGGCGGTAATGATCGGCTGGAACTTTGCCGTCGATCCATGCCGTGTCCATCGGATAAACCACGGGATCGAAGATCACCATATAGAAGTGCCAGATCAGAATGGAGAAGGTCGCGAGCACCGCTTCGTAGAAGTGAATGGCGGTGGCTGCGTCGGTAACCCACTTGGGGAAATGGCGCAGGCTGAAGTTGTTAAACCAGAGCAGCAGACCCGAGACCGTCATCACCACGGTGCCCCACATGAAGGCCCAGTACTCCATCTTCTCCGCGTAGTTGAATTTCGCGAATTGTGGCTCGTTCTTGGTGAGTCCAAGGTTGTAAGCGAAGACCTGCAACAGATCGGTCGCATCTTTGAAGTCGGGGATCATTGCTTTCAGGAAATGCTTTCGATCTTTGCTTACTAGCACGAGATGAATCATGTGATAGACAGTCGAAGCGATAAGAATGACCGCGGCCGAGCGGTGAACTGCGCCGCGGAAAGCGAAATGCCGCTCCCAGAGCAGGATTGGACTTGCCCACCAGGCCTCGGGATATTTCAGCGCGAAACCGGTGAACACGAGCGTCGGGAAGCTGAGGATCACTCCCCAGTGCGCGATGCGGAAGTTGCGATTCATGCGGGTCACGACCCCGCCGCCCACGTGATGCTGCCGGCCGCGCACCAGCTTCGAGATGAAATCGATGAGGTTGTGCAGAATCATGAAGCCCAGTGTCATCGGAATGAGCACCAGGTACGTCCAGCGAATCCACTTCACGACGGGATTCGCTGGGCCGCTGGCCATCAGCACGTGAACCGGTCCAATGGCGAAATGTTCGCCTGCACCGGAATGGCAATTTCCGCAAGTCTTGCCCAGGTTGGCTGCGTTCACCGTGGACCGTGCATCCGACGACCGGAAAATATTGTGCACGCCATGGCAGGAGGCGCAGTTGGCAACGATTTGCGATCCGCCACGCATGGCGAGGCCGTGATAGCTGTCTGCGTAGGAGGGAACGCGATCGGCGGGCAAGTTGTAACGCAAAGCGAGACGCTCATCACTGTGGCAACGGCCGCAGGTGGCGGTTGAAACTCGGGCCGCATTCACGAACGACCCCGGTTGCGAGGGTTCGAGGATGAGATGTTCACCGTGGCAATCGGTGCAGACGGGAGCGTCAGCCACTCCTGCAGTCATGGCCTGGCCGTGGACGCTCTCCAGATAGGTCTGAGCAATCTGCGAGTGGCATTGCGCGCATGTCTTGGGAACATTCCAGTGATTAATTCTTGATTTTGCATCGTGCGCCGGCAGAATATCGTGGCTGCCGTGGCAATCGGAGCAGACCGCCGCTTTCTCGTTTCCACTCGCGACCGCTCGTCCGTGAATGCTTTGCCGATATTGTTCCACCGGATGCGCGAAGGGAATCTTGTGCCGCGCCAGAAATTGCTGATTGCTGTGGCACGAAGCGCAAGTGTCAGGCATGTTCTTTTTCGCAACGGTGGACGCGGGATCGCTTGAACTCTGAATCTGATGCACCGCTCCGTGACAGGACATGCACGTAGGTGCGTCAGGATCGCCGGCCGCAGCGGCTTGCCCGTGGATGCTCGCCTTGAAATCCTTCACTTCGCTTTCGTGGCATTGCGCGCATTTCGCGGGTGCGATTTCTGCGGCGGCCGTCACCTCGTGATGATTACCGTGGCACGACTCGCAGGCTTGCTCCCCTAGGGCCGCGTGAATGCTACCCGAGATGTGCGTGGATTCATCCGAATGGCAGGTGGCGCATTGCACCTTCGCCATCTTGGTGGGGTGCGGATAGTCCTTGATGGTGCTGTGGCAGTCTGTGCAGCCGAGAACTCCGTGCACGCTCGCGGCATGTTTCGCGGCATCGATCGAGACGCTCTTGCCCTTCGCGTCCGTCACTCCCGCCTGTCCGTGGCAAGCCAGGCAGTTTTCATCCTGCTTCAGCGGTTTGGGTGCGTTGGCTGCCTGGGCGTGCGTCCGAATGGCTGCTGTGGCGCTATATGAATGCTGATTTATAAAAAAGACACAACTAACAAAAAGCAGCCCTGGAACGATAAAGCTGAATAATTTTATGAAGTCTGTCTTGCACCACTTGGTTCTCTGTCGATTCGACACATCATTCACTTGATCCCGAGGTCGGCGAGCACCTTAGGATGCTCCTCTCCCGTCGCCAATAGTTCATGGCAGGCGGAACAATCGTTGGTAATGGTTTGTCCATCGGCGCTGGTGTGACTGCCGTCGTGGCAACGGAAGCAGCCGGGCGAATCATTGTGGCCAAGATTGTTCGGGTGGACGCCCCAGGTCACATGCATGTCCGGAAAAATATTGCGTAGATAAATGGCTGCTACTTCGTCACCGGCCTGCTGCACCAGCGTGCGCCGCGTCTCATAAATCTGCGGATAATTTTCGCGATAAAACTTGTTCAGCTCGGCCATGATGCTCTGGCGAGCCACGTCGCGCGTAGGGTAGTTCACCTTGAGCACTTCCACAGCTTTCTTGCGGATGTAAGGCAGATCCGGGCTGATGTGGCCAAGCGACATCTGCTTGTCGACCGCGTTCTCGGGCAAGTCGAATTGGTGCGTCGGGCGATTGTGACAGTCGACGCAATCCATCGTCCGGTGCTCGCCTTTATCCAGTTGCTGCTGCGTGGGCTTCGAATCGGTTGAGATAAATTCCGTCGTCTTCCCTTGATCGTCGGTGTAATAGACAACTGGAATCGTCTGCCGCTCGGGATCCGTCGAGATGTAGCGAATGCGCGCGTTGTCGGCTAAGTGGTGGCCGTGAATGCCAACCGAACCCTGCCATGTGCGTCCGCCAACTTTCAACAGCAAAACGTCGGTCTGCGGCGTGTTTTTTTCGTCCTCTTTGTAGCTTGTGTTCACGAGAAATTTGTCGCCGGTAAACCGCTGCGGCCAGTGGCACTGCTCGCAGGTTTCACGCGCCGGACGAAGGTATTTCACCGGTGAAGGAATGGGCCGCGAATACGTCTTGAATGTAACGGCAACAACCTGCCGCAACCCGGAAAGCTTCGAACGCACAAACCACCCTGCACCCGGGCCGATATGGCACTCGACGCAAGCCACGCGCGAATGAGGAGAATTCTGATAAGCAGCATACTCAGGCGCCATCACAGTGTGGCAAGTCGTGCCGCAGAAAGTGGTCGAGTCCATGAACTCGACTCCGCGATACGAGGCTGTCCCCACAATGACGAAATTCACCAGTGTCGCGAAAGCCACCCATTCCAGAGTGCGCCGTACCACAGGCAAACCCAGATCGACTGCGGGATACGCCGCCGGAAGCTCTCCTGCTTCGCGCAGTTTCCTCCGTCTTAGCAGAATTCCCAGTGGAATCAGAAGCAAGCCGGATACGAACAGGCCGGGAAGAAGCAGATAAACCAGAAGTCCAATGTAAGGATGAGGAGGGCCGGGCAGGAAAATATCGTAAAACCAAAAAGCAACCGTGGTAAGCGCTGTGCTGGTGGTGATTACAGCGCCGATCAGCGTGATGGTGTTTTGCCCGAGGAAGTAGAGAGGCTGCACCCAATCTCGAATTCGCCCTTTCATAGGTTGGTTCCAGCCGCTCCCTTCTCTCTATCTATCGGTGCTATTAGGGGCACACTTCACACTTCGCCGCGAATAACGCAGTCATTGAGGGTTTTCCCTCATCTATCCCAGCTACTTTTTCAACGTGCGAATGTAGGACACCAGCCCCTTGACCTCGTCCGGTGTCAGAGAAGCGTACTTCGGCATTTTGGGAGGCTTGCCGTTGGTGATCACCCCTGCCAAATCCGCGTCGGACTTTTTCTGAACTTCGGCACTGCTGAGATTGGCACTGGCAACCTTGGTTCCATCCGCTCCATGGCAGCCCGAGCATTTCGATTTATACATAGCGGCTGCATCTTGCGCGCCCGCGCATACGGGAAGGACAACCGCCAACGTGGTCAACAAGGCAAACTTCCGGACGTTCATTCTCTTCATTATCCTCAAGCTCCATTTCGATTTGAAAGTTTCGTCGGCCACTGCTGCAAAACCCCACTGCTTGCCGACTGACAAGAGTCTATGCGGCATGAGTTTAATGAAACAATGCCCAATATCACAAGGAAAAGTGATGAAAATCACAACAGTAATTGTTGCGCGAAGTATCGTTTGGGCGCGTCAGTACGCTTTAGTCTCTCAGCTTATGAGATAGGAAAGCGGGTTCTGGGGTCAGCGACGGTTCGCTCAAAGTCGTGAAGATCTCGATCACGCGGCGCGCGCGCTCACTAGCGCCCCATACTCTTGCTCCGACTCGGCCGGGAGCAAAACCCAGAGCGTGTAAACTCCGACGGCGGTTCCTATGGGAATGTTAATGAAGAGCACGAGGAAGCCGAGAACCAGAGTAAGAGTGCGGGCCCATGGCTCGCGGTGCATCAATCCCCAGCCAGCGCAGAATCCGAGGGCCGATCCGCCGAGAACGATAATCGCGACCACGCTCAGCAGGGGACGCAAAAAGTCCGGAGCATTGGCCGCGCCGCCAGGAGCGAGCAGCGTGTTCGCGATGATGTAAAGCACGACACCAATGATCGAGTTGAACGCCGAAATTGCGAACCAGAAAATGGAAAGCAGATGAATGTGATCCTGCACGCGCCGGCGCATTTGCGGAGCGATGATTGGCCCTACGATTTGCTTGCCGCAATGGCTACAAAATCCCTGTCCAGGCTGTACGGCTGTGCCACACGCATCGCAGTACATAAGCTTCTCCTCACATCCGTCTGCCGAAGATTTCCAACAGACAGCCTCCAACAGATGCTACGCAAGCCAGTGGGAATTGTTCCGTTGGCACATCCCTCGCGGATGAGCAAAGGATCGCCAAAACGAAAAGGCCACCCGGCAACAGGGCGACCTTTTCTTCAAGGGAGAATAGTTCCAACGGAGGCTTAGAATCCGTCAAAACTTTCTGGACAAAATCTTATGAGCCGAAAAACCAGAGTGTCAAGCAATTTCTGGGAAATAAATGCTTTTGTTTTCAACACTTTGAACAACTTGGTAATATTCCTCTATTCCGTCCCATTTTGAGACAAAAAGGCCTTCAGGCGCCTAAGCTGCGTGCGATGAGGCGTTTAAGTTCGGTTGGAGCCTTCAGTTCGGGTTGCATGCGGATGATGGAGTTGCGATGCAGATTCGGACAAATCGAGGGCGATGAACTCCGCGTCGTCATCGTGGCCGGGGAAATAGCGCCGGAACAGGACGCGAGCCCCTCCAAATGCAATGCCTGCTGCCAGAGAGATCGCGCCCACAATCATGCATAGCAGAATTATGTTGACCAGCAGATTCGCGATGTTGTTCTTCTTGTCGAAATAGGTATTCTCGTTCCAGGTGACACTGGCTTCGTAATTCACCGCCCCCAACAAAGTCTGCGCGTCGCTCTGAGAAATCGACCCTGTTGCGATCGCGACGATCGGCCCGGTTCGTTTATCGAAAAACGGACCGGCGTTCTCCACCCCTTCCACTCCGGCTTGTGGCTGCGCGGCGTGATTGGCGGCATCGATGCGGCGCAAGTGTTCGATCGCCAATGCTGGCGTCGGATACTCAATCAGCATCAGCGTCGCATGCCCGCTCGGAGTGGCATACTGCCCCACGGTAACCTCGGGATTGGTACCGAAGTCCACCAGGGTCGCGGGAAGGGGCGCGCCAATCGCGCTCAGACCAAGCGGGCCCTCCGCATATTTCTCGGTGTTGGTCTGATAGCCGTGATGCGGCATAAAGGCAAGAATCGGAGGAAGGTTCCCGGCGTTGCCTCCGGGGCGCGGGAGGTCGCCGGCCAACTCCCGCAATCCGGCAGCCGACATCACTGACATTTGGTTGAATACCGCGTCCACCAAGATGTGGCCACGATAGAAAAGCACCCTTCGGTCAGACGACGCCGCCTGGTCGCCAATCTGTTCGCGCGACATTTCCGGCTGCAGATAGAAAGTGTAGGCGCCAAATGCCCCGCTGGCATCGGCAAAACGCGCGGCGCGGATCTTCAATGTGCGGCCGTCATCGCTCTCGTAAACCGCAGACTCGAAGTCAGTGAACCCATATTCCTTCAGCAGTGCCGCATTGGTCGGATCAGCGACAGCCGCGTCTTTGCTCGCCCGTGCCTGCCCCTGCATCTGCCATCCCGCAAACTGCTTTGGAAGAAACGGCGAAGCTGTGGCCTCGGAACTGGGACTCGACGCAAGAGCGGCGATGGCAGTCGCGGCAACAATTCCCACTATCAGAATGATCCTGGAAAAACGCATAGGCACACTAAAGGCAAACTCTCCCTTAATTAGACCACAGAGGAATGGAAAAAGTTTCCGAGGCGGGAAGTTCCTGTGAATGAATCGACCTAAGGCTTACTGACCGGCGTTTTTATCCATCTTGCTGGCAACCTTGACTCCACTGAGCCCGTTCACGTACTTGGCAATGCCACGGTAGAGTGATTCCGCGATGCGCTCGCGATATTCGCTGGTCTCAAGGCGGCGCTCGTCGCTAGGATTGCTGACAAAGGAAATCTCTGCCAGGATCGAGGGCATATTCGCCCCGATCAGCACGATGAACGGAGCCTTCTTCACTCCGCGATCGCGGATGGCAGGGCTTTTGGCTGCAAGACCGCCATGCAGCGAGGCCTCTACATCGGCGGCAAACTCCCGCGATTCCTCGATCTTTTCCTTGAGCGCAATCTTCTTGACCAGGTCCTGCAGTTCATAAATCGACTTTTCCGAGACCGCATTTTCGCGTGCCGCAACTTCCAGGGCGTCCGGCGAAGAAGTGAAATTCAGGTAGTAAGTTTCCACCCCGCGAGCGTCAGGATCACGGCTGGAATTCGCATGAATGGAGATAAACAAATCTGCGCGCGCCTGATTGGCGATTGCTGTGCGCGTTTCGAGGGGGATGAATGTGTCGTCCTTGCGCGTATAGACGACCTCGGCGCCAAGGCGGGTTTCCAGCAGCTTCCCCAAGCGGCGCCCTACTTCAAGCACAAGGTCTTTTTCTTCCAGCCCGTTCGGGCCGATGGTGCCGGTATCGTGCCCGCCATGGCCGGGATCGATTACGATCTTGCCGATTTTCAATCCCAGAGCGCGGATCAGGGAGCGGTCGCCGCTGGCAGTAGGCCGAGCCTCGCGAACGTTGAAGTTGGCCGCGCTCTCCGGCTTGCTGGCAGCGAGTTCGCGCGATGAATTCTTCCGGTGCGCCGCGCTCTTGGAAATCCTGGGTGGCAGAGAACTGTCCGGTGCGGAATTGTCTTCGGATTCCGCTTTAGACACCTTGTCGACCAGTATCCCCTCATGAGAAGTTACCTCCTTCGCGTGTTTAGGCGGAACAGTTTCCTCTTCACGGCGACTGGCCGAGTCATCCGGTGCGTCGTCGGCATCTACGATCTTCTTGACTACGGCGGCCTCGGTTCTCTTGCCGTCGGCAGAAACGGATGATTTGGCCTCCGAAGTGTCTACGTCCGCCAAATGACCCGATTTTTCCGTATCAGGAGTCGCTAAGGGCTCATTCTCGCCTGCCGATGCCTGCAGGTCACGAGTCGCTCGGCCTTCACCACGCTTCGCTGATTCATTTTTCCCGTGAATGTCAATAATCAAGCGGTATGGATTGGGAAGGAGAAACGCATCGTAAACGGAGAGGTCTTCGACTTCCAACACGACTCGCGTTCGACCCGGCGCGAACTGCGCCACGCGGATTTTCTTCAGGAAACCGTCATCGACATCGAAGCTCTTCCCCACCAGAGTGGACGCCAGTTTCGTGTCCTTCAGATCGAAGTAAATGCGAGCGGGACTGGCAATTCGCTGCGACGAAAACTTCACGTCACCCTCCACATCGATGGCCACTCGCGTGTAATCGGGCGTAGACCAGTGGCGAATTCCGGTGACTCGCGGCAATCGAGCGGAGCGCTGAGTATCGTCGTCGATCTTCGACTTCCCACTCTCAGATGAGGGTTGCAACGTTCCCGCAGCGGTCTCTGAATCTTGACTCTTTGAATTCTCCGCCGCTCCCGCTTTCTCCGAACTTTTCTGCTGCTCGGTAGACCTGCGGTTGCTGGCTTCCTGCGTTAGTTCCGAGATTGCCTGCCGGGCATCATCGGCCAGACGGTTGTGCGGATAGCGCCTCAGAAATTCCTCGAAGGTCGCACGCGCCTCCTCCGGATTATCGAGATCGTCCTTGTAAATTTCTCCGATTGTGAACAGACCATCAAAGCGATACTTGCTGCCGGGATACTCGCGCCGCAAGAACTTGTATTCATCGATCGCTTTGTTCAGAATTTGATCATCTTGGAATCGCCGGCCCATCTCCACCATCGTCTCGGCCACCGCGACTACGCTGGGATCGGCTTTGGTGGAATTGGGAGCGCCAAGATAAACCGCGCGGTATGCGTTGACCACACGTTGATAATCCCGCCGAGCTCTTTCGGCGGGAGACCTTCCATTCAGCGCCTCGCGCATTCGTTCCGCCGTTGCAAAGTGCTCGCGGGCCCAGCCTTCAGAGTGGCGCGTCCTTGCGTATGCGGGACGAGGAGCAGCCCATAAAGTAAGGCAGGCAAAGATTCCCAGCAGCCGAAGACTACGCTCCCGCGTCGCGCTATTCAAAATAATCCCGATCCTTCTTCGGTTCTTTTAACTTTTCAAACGATGCCTGGGTACCTGAGAGATCGACGAAGCCAAAAACGATAAAGAAACAGATGCAGCAAATCTAATCTGTGTTGCTGATGTACAGAACGCCCCGTGCATCCCGTTCAATTCTCACCGGATCATGCGAGGCGCCGGGCGAGTCAAAGCTGGTTCCACCGTAGTAAAGGTTCGTGATCCTCCGCACGTAATTCTGCGTTTCCGCATAATGCGGCACGCCCGAGTTTCGCGCGACGGCACCCGCGCCTGCGTTGTAAGCTGCCAGGGTCAGTTTGATATCTCCGTTATAACTTTGCAGCAACTGCTTCAGGTGACGAACGCCGGCATCGACGTTCTGCTCTGGGTCAAAGGGGTTCTTTACGTTTAACTGGCGCGCGGTCGATGGCATCAACTGCATCAATCCCATCGCGCCTTTGCGCGATACCGCATTGGGATTGAAGTTCGATTCCACCTTGATCACGGCGCGTACGAGGTTTGGATCCACATTGTGACGCGCAGCGGCTTCTTCAATCGCAGTCTCGATATCCACGGAACTGGCCACCGCGTGGTTGGCATTCGCGGCCATAATTCTGGCGTTGGCAGCCTGGCGAGATTCGCGCCCTATATATTGGCTGACTTCCGCCGCAGCCGTCCGTGCCGCCCGCATGGAAGCGGCATTAGGTGGAGGCACCGGCTTCCAGCGATTCTCCTTCGAACTCCAGTACATCAGCGCGCGGCGAGGCGGCGCGGGAGGTTCTTCCGGGCGCGCCGGAGTGGCCGAAACAAAATCATTCACATAGACTCTTCGCCCATGGTCGTCGCTTACGGCGATTTTTTCCGTACTTCCATCGCCGTCGATGGCGCGGAGCAGTGGCGTGGCAGTTAGAGAGGTCGCGGCTAGCGTGCTGGCCATCAGGACTGTTTGCAGGCGCTTTCGCATTACCGGGTTTTCCTATTCATACTTCGCGAAGACGGACCTCACCTTCGCGCCCTGCCACCCGGAACCTGAGGGAGAATTTTTTCAACCAGAGTGAGCTGATTATAGGGTTTGAGCCAAGGGCAAACAATGACACCGAAGGGCGTAGAACCACCGAAGTAATCTCTGTAAGCTGCTGAAAAAACGTTGATTAGAAAATCTAACTTGCCTTCTCCAGCGCCAGGCTGAAGGCCTCGATGGAGAGCGACCGCAGTAGGTTCCGTCGCATCCCTCGTTCCAAGTCTGCGAGGCGGTCCGACGCCACAGTGATCCAATCAAAATCCGCTGACTCAGCCATTTTTGCGAGTTGGCTTTGAATGTCGATGTTGTGAACCATTTCGGGGGCCCCAGAGCCGAGAAACATCAGGTCTCGCAGTAATGAGTAGAGCGTGCGAAGGAGTTGCTCGGTTTTGTCGCGCCCCTCGGTGCCAGTGCGATAGGATTCGGTAACTTTGAACAACTGGCTATGCTCGCCTGCGAGTAAGGCAGAGTTCAGAACCGCCAGCGCGTCGGCGCGGGCCGCAACATAAGCTTCCACATCAAAGCTCCGCGCTCGACCCACAGCGCCTTCCGATAGCCGCGAAACCAGAGCACGTTGAGCCGGCTTCCACTCTGGACGCTCCTTGCCGAGATAGCGTTCAAGCTCCTCAACCGGCAGGGCTGCGAGCGGAAATGTCATGGCCCGCGAGCGAATCGTCGGCAACAGCTCGCCGGGATTTTCGGAGAGCAGAAATATCGTCGCGAACTCCGGCGGTTCCTCCAAAACTTTGAGCAGCGAATTCGCCGCCTCCTTCATGAAAGCCGAGTCGGTGAAAATGTACACCCGCTCATGGGCTTCCGAGGGGCGGTAGTAAATCGTCGCGATAACCCGCCGCACCTGATCCACTTTGATCATCATCTGCGGCGGGTCAGGCGGAATGATCAGCACATCGGGATGGGTTTGAATAAACAGCCGCGTTTCTTTCTTATCTGTTTCGCGCAATGCTTCCCGAGCTTCGATCGCCTCGGCGCAGCGCGCTTCAAGATCGGCGGACTGCGCGATACGGCGGCAGTTCGAACAATGGCCGCAGAAATCGGGCAGGCCATCCGTCTCCGTCGGCTCGAGGCAATTCAACGCCTGTGCCAGCATCAACGCCAGCGTGTATTTTCCCGAGCCGCGCGCGCCGCAAAGAATCACCGCATGCGGAAAGTGATTGCGTGCCAGCATGTCGCGCAATCGACGGAGGGTTTCGGGGTTGCCGTGAAAATCGGAGAAGCTCACGCGTTTCGCCCCAGTCTCAGCTTCCGGTCGACCAGTTCCATAATCTTTTGGTGCGTCTGCGCGGGTGTCCCGCTTGCATCCACAGTGGCAACGCGCCTTGGTTCTCTACGGGCGATCGATCGATAGCCATCGCGGACCCGGAGAAAGAAACTGTGATGCTCCTGCTCGAATCGATTCTCGTCGACGTGCTTGCTGGTCCTCTCTTTAGCGCGCGCGGCAGCATGGCGGTTCCGCTCGCGCGCCCGCCCGAGGCTCGTTCCAGGGTGCGAGTCAAGCAGGATCGTCAAGTCAGGCTGCAGCCCTCCGCAAAGGACGCGATGCAGGGTCAACACCACTTCCCTTCCCAGCCTGCGCCCGCTGCCCTGATATGCTTCCGTCGAGTCAGTGAAGCGGTCGCACAGCACAATCTCTCCCCGTTCGAGCGCCGGCCGAATCACCTCGGCAATATGCTGCGCGCGCGACGCAAACATCAAAGCCGTCTCCGCCAGCGGATCAAGGCCTTCGGTCGAAGAATCGAGCAACGCACGGCGCATTTTTTCTCCGATAGGCGTACCGCCCGGTTCGCGCGTTTCTACAACGCTATGTCCGGTCGCGCGCAGAACCGCCGCCAGTTTGCGCATCTGGGTGCTCTTGCCCGTCCCGTCGAGTCCTTCGAAGGTAATGAATTTTCCGCGTCGCGGCATCGTCCGAATCATAGCAGCGCGCATGCGTCCCTGTACCGCCACGCACTTCGGCTGCTATAGTCTAAAGTTCTGCATGGGACTTGTCGTTCGGTTCACTTCTACATGGGAGCCTCAAAAATGAAACTCTCCAGAGTTCTGGGAGTGGTTTGTCTTCTTGCTTGTTACATTCTTCCCGCCTGGTCTGCTGCGCCGCCAACGGTAACTCTTTTCGTCGATGCTTCCTCGGCTCCGCGCAAAATTTTCCACGCCAAACTGAAGATTCCGGCCAGCGCAGGTGAACTCACGCTCTATTATCCGAAGTGGATTCCCGGCGAACATGCTCCCGATGGCCCGGTGGTCGATCTTGCCGGACTCAAGTTTTATGCCGGCGGCAAGCTTCTCGAGTGGCGTCGCGATCTGCTCGACGGCTTCACAATTCACGTCGACGTTCCCGCGGGCGAAAGTGAAGTAAACGCCGATCTCGATTTCCTGTCTCCTGCCGTGTTCGAAGGCGGATTCTCGGCCGGTTCGTCCGCCACCGACAAGATGGCCGTGGTCAGTTGGAACCAGGTATTGCTTTATCCCAAAGGCTGGAAGGCGGACGAACTCACATACGTTGCGACGTTGAAGCTTCCAGCCGACTGGAAGTATGGAACTCCGCTTCCGATCGCTTCCACGAGCAATCAAAACGGCGAAACCGAAATCAAGTTTCAGCCGGCTCCCCTGAACACACTTGTCGATTCGCCAGTGATCACCGGCCAATTCCTGAAGGTGGTAAAACTGGCTGACGACCCGCCCACCGAGATGGACATTGCCGCCGACAGCGCCGCTGCACTCGACGCTCCGCAAGAGGTTTGGGATCACTACAAGAACCTGGTCGAACAAGCGCAGAAGCTTTTCGGCGCGCATCACTATCGCGATTATCACTTCCTGCTCAGCTTGAGCGACCACGTCGCTCACTTCGGGTTGGAGCATCACGAATCGGACGACAGTCGCGTGGGAGAACGTGGATTGGTCGACGAAAATGCGCGCAAGCATGAAGCTACCTTGCTGCCTCACGAGTATGTACACTCGTGGAATGGAAAATATCGCCGTCCTGCTGACTTGGCCACGCCGGATTATCAGCAGCCGATGCAGGACGATCTGTTGTGGGTCTACGAAGGCCTGACGAATTATCTCGGCACCGTGCTGGCCGCGCGCAGTGGTTTGCTCACTGCAGACCAATCCCGCGACGATTTAGCCCTGACGGCTGCGGCGCTCGACCACACACCGGGCCGCACCTGGCGCAATCTGCAAGATACCGCCGACGCCGCTCCCCAACTTTATTTCGCTCCAGAGGCCTGGCACTCCTGGCGGCGAGGCGTTGATTTCTACGATGAAGACACGCTCAACTGGCTGTGGGTGGACGTCATCATCCGGCAGCAGAGCAAAGGCACGAAAAGTATCGACGATTTCTGCCATCTCTTCCACGGCGCACCCAGCACCGGCCCGCGCTGAAGACCTATACCTTCGACGACGTTGTGAACGCTCTGAATCAAGTCGTTCCCTACGATTGGCGCGGCTTCTGGATCGAGCGTCTCACCAATCACGGCCCCGGCGCGCCACTCGGCGGAATCGAAGACAGCGGATGGAAGGTCGAATACGACGAGTTCCCCTCGGAGATGGATCGTGGCAGCAGTGACCGCTACATCGATGTGGCGTATTCTCTTGGACTCGAACTGCGCGACGACGGCGGAATTATCGATACCACCGAAGGAATGCCGGCAGCCCTTGCCGGCATTGGACCGGGGATGAAGCTGATTGCGGTGAATGGGCGGCAGTACTCGCCCGACGTTCTCCGCGACGCCCTGAAAACCGGTAAAGGCGGCACCGCGCCGCTCGACCTTCTGGTGGAAAACACCGACTATTACAAGACTTACAAAATCGACTATCACGGCGGTGAGCGCTATCCGCACCTGGTGCGTGATGAATCGAAGCCCGATTTGCTGACGGAGATTTACAAAGCAAAATAATCTCGACGACGTAGCTGTTGCATTTCATTCCTACCGTAGGGGAGAGTGCGAGCATGGATCTTCTCAGGCGTGGGCTTTCTTGCGCGCGTGTCGTCTGTTATGCGCTGGCGTTCAATTTTCTTCTTCTTCCGCCGACCTCGGCACAGTCGATTCTTGGCTTCTCTGCCGCTTCCGCCGTGCACGAGACTGAGGTCGAAAACAAGTTCAAAGCCATTCCATCACCGGAGGAAGAACGGCGGCAGCATCGGATATTTACTTCCGAACCACACGTTGCCGGCTCCGCACGCAACAACGAACTCGCCCGTTACATCGCCGATCAGTGGCGCAACGAAGGACTGGAAGATGTTGTAATCCGACGCTACGACGTGTACGGCAGCAATCCCAAGTTCACCTCGCTGGAAATGGTCGCGCCGGTGCACTACCGCGCGTTGCTGCGCGAACTCCCGATTCCCGGCGATCCGGATTCGAAGAACAAAAGTATCAGCTCCGCATGGAGCGGCATGTCTGCATCAGGAGAAGTCACGGCGCCACTTGTCTACGCGCACAGCGGAAATCCGGAAGACTACGAACTGCTGCGCAAGCAAGGCATCGATGTCAAAGGCAAAGTCGTTCTGGTTCGCTACTCGAATCCTTACAGCTATCGTGGCTTCAAGGCGCTGACTGCTGAACGCGAAGGCGCGGCCGCGATTCTCATCTACAGCGATCCCGCGGAAGATGGGTTTAAGAAAGGCGCAGTCGATCCTCGAGGTCCGTGGGGCCCGGAATATCACATTCAACGCGGCGCAATCACTTACGACTTCATGGTCCCGGGCGATCCATTGACGCCCGGTTGGGCCTCGATTCCGGGAGCAAAGCGCATTCCGGTCGAAGAAGCAGTGTCGATTCCGAAAATCATGGCGCTGCCGCTCTCCTGGCATGACGCAAAACCCCTGCTCGCAAACATGGACGGGCCCGTTGCTCCGGACGACTGGCAAGGAGGATTGCCAGTCAAGTATCATCTCGGCGGCAAGCGCGTGCGTGTGCACGTGAAAATCGAAATGGATAACTCCACGCAGCCTTACTACGTGGTCGAAGGCCGCATTCGCGGCTCGGAGTTGCCCGACGAGTGGATCGTCCTAGGCAACCACCGCGACGCGTGGGTCTTTCGGCGGAGTCGATCCATCGAGCGGCACGGCCTCGATGATGGAACTCACCCGCGCCCTTGGAAAGCTTGCCAGACAAGGAATGCGCCCGCGGCGCACGATTGTTGTTTGCAGTTGGGACGGAGAAGAAGTTGGCCTCACCGGTTCCACCGAGTGGGGAGAACAATTCGCCGAAGAACTGCGCAAGAAAGCCGTGGCCTACATCAACGTTGATTCGTCCACCTCAGGTCCAAATTTCCACGGCCAGGCGGTGGCCTCGCTCGCCACGATGTTGGTGGAGACCAGCCGCTCCTTGCAAGATCCTTCGGGCAAGAGTCTGTATGAAGCGTGGAAGGAATCGACCGCGCGAGAACGTCTCGCCGCGAAGCAATTCGAAGACGTCAAGGATTCGAATCTGGCCGACACCCGCATCGGGAGCGGCTCCGACCATACTGTCTTTCTTAATTTCATCGGAATGCCCGTTCTCGGCTTGCAATTCGACGGTCCGTACGGCGTCTACCACTCCGCCTACGACGATTTTTTCTGGATCAATCACTTCGGCGATCCCGGTTATCGCTATCACACGCTGATGTCGCAGCTATGGGGCGTGCTCGCGTTGCGCCTCTCCAATGCCGACCTGCTGCCCTTTGACTTCGCCAATTACGCTGCGAACATTCGGCAATTCGTCAACGAACTCGCGAAAGGCAAAGACCTGAGCCCACTGGATCTCAAACCAATCCTCGACGCCATCGACAACTTCGAATCCGCCGGCAAGCAATTCAACGAAACAATCGCACGCGCTCTGGCGAATGGAAAGATCGACCCCAAGCTGGCCGCCACGATTAATCAAGGTGCAATGGAAGTCGAGCGCAACTGGCTCAATCCCGATGGAATTCCCGGCAGGCCCTGGTTCAAACACATTCTCTATGGCGCGCGATTTACTTACGCACATTTGGAGTTGCCGGGTTTGACCGAGGCCGTGGAGAAACAGGATTGGGCAACGGCGAGGCAGCAAGCAGATATTTTGCGTGATGCACTAGCAAATAACACAAAGCTGGTGAACGATCTCAGCGCCAACCTGAGTTCAGCAGGATCTTCTGCTGAGAAATAGTGTGCAGAAATAAGTCTGTCGGGATCAAAAATCAGTCGAATTCGAGAACTACTTGCTCCGCCGGAGAACTCCACACCGGTGCGAACGATTGCCGATGCAGCGGCGACGGTCCGAATTCGCGTAACGCGGCCAAGTGCTGCGGTGTGCTGTAGCCCTTATGCGATGCGAGGCCATACTCGGGAAACACAGCCTCCCATTCGCACATTAGCCGGTCGCGTTCCACTTTCGCCAGAATCGACGCGGCGGCGATCGATGCTGAAAGTGCATCGCCGTGGATGATGGCGCGCTGCGGCAATTCGCAATCCAGCTTCACGGCGTCGACCAACAGATGATCTGCCGCAGGCTGCAGGTGCATCACGGCCTCGCGCATCGCAAGGCGTGACGCATGATAAATGTTGATCTGATCGATGCGCGCGGCATCCACCGCCGCAACTGCCCACGCCACAGCATGCTCGCGAATGCGTGGCGCGAGCAATTCGCGCTTTTCCGGCAGCAGCAATTTCGAATCGCGCAAGCCGCGAATACGGTAGCTGCGATCAAGAATTACGGCGGCGGCCACAACCGGTCCGAATAACGATCCGCGTCCCACTTCATCCACGCCAGCCACCATCATGGCTCCGGAAGCCCATGCCTGCTTCTCATAGCGCAGGGTGCAGCGCAGTCGTTTGAGCAAGCGTAGTTTCGCCGCGGACGGTGAAAGAGTGAGTTCGGAGGCAAGCTTCGCGGTCACCATGGGGAGATTGTTTTCACCATCTTCCCTTGCCGCCTGCCGAGTTGCAAGGCGGAAATCCGCATAATTCTGTGGATTCCGGCTCTTGAGCGGTTGACGAACCTTGTGCGAAGTAACATGGTCGCGGTTACCAGCGTACATTGTCCTTCCGGACATGTACTGCTATGTTTCAGCAGTGGCAGGCCCTTGAGGAATTTTGCAGGACGAAACCCACTCGCAGCAGGACGCTTCGGTCGAGAAGTTGGTTCACCTTGCCCTCCCCGTGCGCCTCGCGCACATGGTGAACGGAGAGCGGGGCGAACTGGAAATGGCCTGCACTTACGATATTCATCCGAAGGGCGCGCGCCTGCTCAGCTTTCGCGACGTCAAGGTCGGCGACCTCGTCACTGTAGAACGCGGGCGGAGCAAATCCGTCTGTCAGGTGGTATGGACCGCAGATCCGAACTCACCCTTGCGCGGCCAGTTCACGGTGGAGTGCATCGAGGGCGGCAGAATTCCGTGGGAAGACGAGTTACGGCAGATGGAAGAGCAATATCTACCGGTGAACTCCGGGGCAGGCCTTAAATCAGCTGGCAACCGCTTGCCAAGAGGCGATCAGAATCGCAGACGCAGCCGCCGTTTCCAGGTTGAAGGGGACGCCGATGTGGCGGAGATCGGAGGACGATTTCACCTGGCAGGGCGGCTGGAACAGATCTCTGAGCACGGATGCCGCATCAGTGTAGGCAATCTGCTCACTCCCGGGACTGGTCTGAGATTGGCACTGAATATTTACGACGTTAGTGTTGCGTTAAAAGGCAACGTAAAATACGCCGCTGAAAATCGCTCGATGGGAGTCGAGTTCCGCGAGATCCGTCAAGGCGATCGCCCACTTCTCGATTACGTCCTGAGCCAACTGAAGAAGCCGCGTAGAGACGAGTTCGCGGATATCGAAGTGATCGCAGAGCCTTTGGCAGCAGTTGCCGGCTAAAACACCGGCGGTGCCAGAAATCAGTGCTCCACTTCCCGGTTAAAAAAATTACTACTCCACGTCACGCAAGCGCGCAGCTTTGCCTCTTAACCCCCGCAAGTAATAAAGCTTGGCGCGGCGGACCTTCGCCGAGCGGACCACATCCACTTTGTCGATGACCTTCGAGTGCAGCGGGAAAATGCGTTCCACGCCCTGACCAAAGCTGATCTTGCGCACGGTAAAGCTGGCCTGCGGTCCCTTGTCACGTTTGATCACCACGCCTTCAAACGCCTGCAAGCGTTCCTTGTCGCCTTCCTTGATCTTTACGTGCACGCGAACAGTGTCCCCCGAGTGAAATTCGGGAATATCGGTGCGGCGCGTTCTTGCCAACAGTTTTTCGATGACGAGGTTCGACATAATATTTGGTCCTTCCAAATCGCAATTTCGATTTTAGCTGACTCTGGCTCCGAGTCTTTCCCTTACCAATTCAGCCAGAAACTTCCGATCTTCCTCGCTAAGCACTGCGCCCTCCAGCAAATCAGGCCGGTTGCGCAACGTCTTCTCCAGCGCCTTCTGCCGCCGCCACCGGCGAATCTCTTCGTGGTTACCAGTTAACAAAGCTTGCGGCACGGCTATTCCACGAAACTCCGCAGGCCGCGTATAGTGCGGATAATCAAGTAATCCATTCGATCCGCAAGTCGAATCCGCGCGGCTTGCGCTTTTCGTTTCCGCTTCGACGGTGAACGATTCCTGCTGCGTGGAAGCTTCGTTCCCGACAGCACCCGGCAGCAATCGAACCACCGCTTCCACGATTACCGCCGCAGCCATCTCGCCGCCGCTCAAAACATAGTCGCCGATGGAAAGCTCACGATCGGCGAGAAAATCCGCAACGCGCTCGTCGACTCCTTCGTACCGGCCGCAGATGAAAACGATTCGATCGAGCAGCGCTAACTCCGCTGCAACCTTCTGCGTGAACCGCTGCCCCTGCGCAGAGAGCAGAACTACTGACTGGTTCACTCGCCCAGCGAGCCGATCTTCACGCGGCGCAACATCTATCGCCTCCAAACACTCGAACAGAGGTTCCGGCTTCAGCACCATACCTTCGCCGCCACCGAAGGGACGATCATCCACGGTCCGGTGACGATCCTTCGTAAACTCACGCAGATCGTGAACATCAATTTTCACCAGCCCCATTTCCTGGGCCCGGCGCGTGATGCCGTAATCCAGCGGTCCGCGAAAGAAGTCCGGAAAAATCGTTACAATGTCGGCCTTCATCGCAGAACCTAAAATCCACGCGAGGCACGAAGGCTGACCGTGTAAACCAGTGCTCCGGTGGGTTAACGCCTCTCGCGCGCGGTCGCGCCTGCTCCTGCTTCTCTTCTTCCGTCAGCGGAGCGTTCACCTCAAGCAACCCCTCGGGCAAATTCATGCGCACTTGCCTGTGTTCCAAATCCACTTGCTTGAGATACGCCTCGGCGAATGGGATTTCGGAAACCTTCCCGCCCGCATCCCTCACAATCAACAATGGCGCTTCACCGGCTCCCAGCGTTACATCTGAAATCTGGCCAACTTCGCGATCTCGGTCCAATACCGCGCACCCGATTAAGTCGCTGACATAATTCCAACCCGTTTCCAACTTCGCACGTTGGCTGCCAGGGACTTGCAACTCGCACCCAACCAGCGCTTCCGCATCAGAAATCGAATCCACGCCGGCAAACTTCAGAATCAGGAATTCTTTGTGCGGCCAGAGCTCTTCCAACTCCAGTTCGCGTCGATCTTCAGAATCGCGCGGCAGAGCGAATAGCTTCATGCCTACCGTGAACCGATCTGGCACATCGCTGTGAACTTCGACCGCGACTTCCCCGTGCCGGCCCTGCGTTTTCACCGCGCGAGCCAGCGTAATGAATTCATTTTTTCCAGGATCGCGAATGGTCCGTTCCTGCCAGACGATCGGACGCTTTGACGTCTCCAGTCAGTTCTAGTCGATGACGTCCAGCGTATATCGCTTTCGCGTTCGCACTCCCGCCGCGCTGAGAAGAGTACGCAGGGCGCGAACATTACGCCCCTGCCGGCCAATGATCTTGCCCACATCGGCTTCCGCCACTTCCAACTCGATTACGTCGTCCTCGAGATGATCGACATAAACCTCGTCGGGAGCGTCGACCATCCATTTCGCAATCTGCTCGATCAGAAGACGAACATCCGCAGCCTGTTCCGTCATTGGACGCCTTAGGCCACGGGAGCCGTCGCAACCGCCGATGGCTTCGAATAAATCTTGCCGACGCGCTCCGACATCTGAGCGCCTTTCGAGACCCAGTAGTCGACGCGGTCGCGCTTCAGCTCGATGCTGGCAGGATTCGTGCGGGGATTGTACGTGCCCACAACTTCCACGGGCCGTCCGTTCCGCGCGCGAGCTTTCTCAATCACCACGATGCGGTAATGCGGTTGTTTGCGCGCACCCATGCGCGACAGTCGAATCATTAACACAGATGAATATCCTTGTTTCCGGAAGAGTCCGGCGAGATCAAGACAAACATTCATTATGCCGGAGGTTAGCAGGAATCGCAAGGGGATCACGATATCGACGACTTTGATCAAAGACTCTGGGGCATCGGCAGCATGGGACAGGTCACAAATATTCACACGCTGATGTGGGGTCCGAAGGCTGGCTCGCTTAGGGCAGCCAGGAAAAGCCCTGTGGGTCCTCAAACGGCAGTTCCCGCCCTCTTCTAGCACGAAAATGGTGTACACTGTACTCGCATGAAAAACATCACCCTCAGTGCCGAGGAAAGCCTCATCGAGCAAGCGCGTTTGGTAGCGCAGGCTCGGCGCACAACCTTGAATGCAGCCTTTCGCCAGTGGCTGGAGCAGTACGCAGCGCAGGCTGGAGGCGGTGCAGCCATAGAAGCGCTCATGCGCCGTCTCCGGCATGTGCGGTCGGCGGGCCCTTACACCCGGGACGAGATGAATGAACGATAGGTATTTTCTCGACACCAATCTCTTCGTTTACACCTTCGACAGCACAGCCCCCGCCAAGGCGAAGAAGGCGGCGCAACTCATTCGCCGCGCGGCCGACACTGGCCAGGGGATCATTAGCTACCAGGTTGTGCAGGAGTTTTTCAATGTCGCCCTCCGGCGCTTCCCGCAGCGGATGACCGTGGCTGAGGCCGAACAATACCTCATCACCGTATTGCGTCCTCTGCTAGCCGTCCACTCCTCGCCTGCCATTTATTTTGAAGCCCTGCGGGTCGCCGAAAGACATCGAGTGTCGTGGTACGACTCGCTCATCGTTGCGGCGGCGATCGAGGGCCAATGCGAAAAACTCTACACCGAGGATTTTCAGCACGGGCGGAAGATTGAAAGCCTACGGATTGAAAATCCGTTCGTCTAGACGGTCCCGCATCTTCCCACTCCCTGCTAGACTCAAATGCCTTGGAGGTGCCTCTTTGCAAGCTGTTTACATTCTCTCGGCAGTCCGCACGCCGATCGGCAAGTTCGGCGGTTCGCTGGCTTCGCTGACGGCGACAGACATGGGCGTGGTGGCGGCAAAAGCCGCCATCGAGCGCGCTGGAATTCAGCCCGAGCAGCTGGAGGAGACCATTTTCGGCAACGCGCGCCAAGCTGGCGGGGGACCGAATCCTGCGCGGCAGATTTCCGTTCGCAGCAGCGTGCCACAAGAGGTCCCGGCCTTCACCGTGAACAAGGCTTGCGCTTCCGGAATGCAGTCGATCGCGCTCGCCTACCAGTCAATTCTGCTGGGCGATTCGAGTTGCATTCTGGCGGGTGGAACGGAATCTATGTCGCGCCTGCCTTACTATCTCGAGGCGCGGTGGGGTTTTCGTCTTGGCCACCAAGAGTTGGTCGACGGCATGTATCGCGACGGATTTTTCTGTCCAATGGCCAAAATGGTGATGGGCGAAACCGCGGAAGTGCTTGCCGAACAGTACAAGATTTCTCGCGAGGAGCAGGACGAGTTTGCGCTCATGTCGCAAACCCGTGCTGCACGCGCGATCGCCGCAGGACGATTCAACGATGAAATCGTTCCGGTAACAATCGAAGGCAAAAAGGGCGCGACCACATTCAGCCGCGACGAGCATCCGTTTGCAGAAGCCAGCATGGAGAAGTTGGCGAAGCTCCCGCCGGTCTTCTCGAAAACGGGAACGGTGACGGCGGGAAATTCCTCGGGAATTACAGATGGCGCTGCGGCGATGGTCGTAGCCAGCGAGCACTTCGTGAAGAAAAACAATCTCAAGCCGCTGGCGCGAATTGCCGCCGTCACTTCTGCGGGAGTGGATCCGCGAACCATGGGGATTGGTCCGGTGCCAGCGCTGCAAAAGCTGGATGAAAAACACAATCTCCGCCTGCAGGATTTTGGCCTCATCGAATTGAATGAGGCGTTCGCCGGGCAAGTGCTGGCTTGCGATCGCGAACTGAATTTCAACCGAGACAAACTGAACGTGAACGGGGGAGCGATTGCTCTCGGGCATCCCATCGGCTGCACGGGAACGCGTATCACCGTCACACTGCTGCATGAGATGCTCAAGCGCAACACCAAGCGCGGCGTGGCCACGCTGTGCGTCAGCGGCGGAATGGGTATGGCGCTGGCGCTGGAGAATGTGGTGTGAACAGCAACGCGCGAGGCTCACGACTGTGAAAAACGCGGTATACTTCGATGAGAACTCGCTTGAGGAGCCTGAATGTCTCTTTCTGCCGTAATCGTGGATGATGAACAACTTGCCCGCGATGAACTGGCTTATCTGCTCAAAAACGCTGATGACGTTAGCATCGTGGCGCAGGGAAAGAACGGGATCGAGGCCATTAGCCTTATTAAGGAACATAATCCGGACCTCGTTTTCCTCGATGTTCAGATGCCGGGATTGGATGGCTTTGGGGTCATCAAGAAACTTCTCGATAAGAAGATTCCTCTTCCCAAAATTGTCTTTGCTACCGCGTTCGACCAGTATGCCGTCAAGGCGTTCGAGGTCAACGCCGTGGACTATCTGCTGAAACCGTTCGATAAGAAACGCGTTGCACAGGCAGTTCAGAAGGCAAGAAGCCAGCAAGATGCGGAGGATTTGCCCGGGGAGAAGATCGATACCCTGGTTCGAATGCTGCAGACCCCCAAGAGTCAAAGCTCGAAGATCCTGCTGAAGACCTTAGGAAGAATGTTCCTCGTGGACCAAAAAGAAATCTGCTACGCTTCGATTGAAGACGGGGTGATCACCGTAGTGACAGCGGGGCCGTCTGGAATGGAAGGCCATTCAAATTGCCGAACGCTGGAAGAATTGCTGGACAGCCTTGATCCGGGACTATTTTGGCGGGCGCACCGCTCCTATCTGGTGAACATCAACCGAATTCGCGAAGTCATCCCATGGTTCAAGAGTTCCTACCAGTTGCGCATGGATGACAAAAAACAGACCGAGATACCCGTCAGCCGTGCGCAAACCAAACGGCTGCGTGAGCTCTTCGGATTGTAATTTTCCGCAAGGCTTCTAACTCATCCAGTTCCCAGATTCTTCGTGGGACGGAGACCGTCACATGGCTAATGCTTCCAATCCGCTACGGTCGCGGATCACCAGCGTCGCCCCTTCCAGACGAATCAGCCTCTTCTTTTTCAGATTGCTCAACAAACGCGTAACGGTTTCCCGTGAGGAACCAATTCGTTGCGCCATTTCTTCATGAGTCATGGCGGATCGCAACCTCAACTCTTCTGATTTCTGACTCTCCGGCGCGCAGGACAAGAGCAGCCGAGCCAGTTTCCCAGAAGACGAGCGCGCCAACACGAGGTCGTGAATATCCCGATAGGCACCCTGGAATTCCCGGCTCAGAGCCTGTGCGGCGTGCACACCCACCTCACTCTCGTTTTGCAGAAGACTCATCAGATCCTGGCGGCTGAAAAAGTTCACCTGGCAGGGCGATGTGGTTTCGGCGGTCATTTCGTAATTCGAGCCTGAGATGGCGGCGCTCAAACCCAAAACTTCACCCGCCTCGGCTTGCTTCAAGATCAAGACCTTGCCCTCCTTCGAAGTGGTGGAGAGTTTTACCTTCCCGGAGCACAGCACGTACACGCCGCGCGGGCTCTGCCCCTCCACGAACAGCAGCGCGCCGGGTGGCATTACGCTGTGATAACTAGCGCCGTCTAGCGATCGCAGCACCGTCGGCGAAAACCGGCAGAAGAAATGCTCTCGGCTGGCCTTACAACCCATGCAGCTCTCGATGACATCGAGACCGTAGGGCATTCTCATACTTACCTCCTTCATAAATGCGCGTCGTTCCGTTGATCCTGCCTCGCAATCCATTTCGGACCGCGGTTTCGGTTCTTGCAGCCGTTCCAGCAAGGCGCGGGCGTGGGCCCGCGTATTCTCATTGGCATGGCGAGCCGCCGCGATTACTTCCCATGCTGCGCTGGGATCGCCACAGCGCTCCCATTCCACGTGGCAGGCAAACACGTACAGTGGATCAACGGTCGTCTGATCCACATAGCTTGCTTCCTGTTCGAGCTGCAATTCCGGAGCACCAGCACCTAGAACATCAGGCGCCGGAGTGGACCAATCGTTCGCCGGCGGCAGCGGACCTCGCCAAAGCTCGCTTCGCAAACTCCGCTGACGTTGCCGTTCGGAATCGATTGCCTTCGGCAACAGTCGAACTAAATGGTTTGGTGGATAATTCCTGGCAACTAGCACGGTTCACGCCCCTATGCGATCCCGTTACTTGACGAGAGTGCGGCTCGTCATCCGCGTCAGGAATTTTCAGATTGCGTGGCGCTTAAATTTCCCGATTGGTCGCTGTGAAGCATTTCTTATGCCACGGGAGCGAAAGGTGAGAAACTTCTAACCTGCAGAAAACGAGTACTTCTTCCCGAGCCTTCTTTTGAAGTAGCCCACCGAGTGCCGAAAGGTCGGCAGTCTCTGGAAGATTCGGCACTGTAGGTTTTATGCCGTCGCCGGATCGCTATAATCACGCCGGCTGATTCCAAGCTTATCCATCTTCGACTGCAGGGTGCTGCGTTTGAGTCCCAGACGGCTGGCAGCGCCGTTGGGCCCAGAGAGAATGCCACCCGTTTCGCGGAGAATCTGGATAATGTGGGATCGTTCAGCCTCTTCCAACGAATGCTCTCTGCTGCCACGTCCGGCGAGCCTAAGTTCTTCCAGTGGTACTCGCAGGGCCGTGCCTTCGGTGAGAATGACCGAACGCTCAATGATGTTCTCCAGTTCCCGGACGTTCCCAGGCCAATCCCAATTCTTAAGGGCTTCCATGGTTTCGGTCGGTATAGTTTCGATAATTCGTCCCATCCTGGCGGCAAATTTACGAACAAAATATCGCACCAAATCGGGAATGTCCCCACGCCTCTCGCGTAGTGCGGGCAAACGGATTGGAAAAACATTGAGGCGGTAAAACAAGTCGCTGCGAAATTCGTTGTTTGCAACACTGGTTGCCAGCTCCCGATTTGTCGCCGCGATCAGACGCAGGTCTACTTTAATGGTCCGAACGCCGCCAAGCCTTTCAAACTCGTGATCCTGCAAGACCCGTAACAGCTTGGGTTGGAGCTCCCGGGAAATCTCTCCGACCTCGTCCAGGAACAAAGTTCCGTGGTCGGCCAGTTCCATCCGGCCGATCTTCTGGCTAACCGCACCAGTAAACGCGCCCTTCTCGTGGCCAAACAACTCGCTCTCCAGCAGACCGGTGGGAATCGCGGCACAGTTTAGAGTGATCAACGCTTTTTCCCGTCGCCTGCTGGCTAAGTGCAGTGCGCTGGCAACCAGCCCTTTCCCAGTCCCGGTCTCTCCTAGAAGCAGCACCGTGGCGTCGCTTTCCGCGACGATTTCAATTTGATCCAATACCTTTTGCAAGGCAGGGCTTTCCCCGATAATCCCGTCAAAGCCAGCCCGAGTGTGCGGCGCGTCTTCCAGATAGCCTCGTTCGCGCCCAAGCTGAATTCTCAATTTTTCGATCTCGCGCGCGGTTCCTGCATTTTCCAGGGCAATGGCTAGCAGGGCGGCCACCTGATTGAGAAGTGTCAGATCCTCGGTTTTGAAAGCGTTGTCGCGGGTGCTGCCCAGGACAATGATCCCGAGAGCGCCGCCGGGCCGGATCAAGGGCACGCAGCATAATGACTGCAGCCCCTCCGTCTGCATGCGCTCAGCGACCGGCGAGCGGAACTCCTGCATCTGCCCGCGGTTCAAAATCAAGGCGGTGCGTTCCTGCAAAACGCCGCTGCCGGGATGTTCTGTGGCGTTGACTTCGGTTTCCGCATTGGGCCACTTCTGCAAAGGAAAATCGAGTGAATGCTGCACCAGTTTTCCCTGCTTTTCGTCTCGCAGACAAAGGGCGGCGTATTCCTGGCGCAGAATCCGCCGAAGATATGCCGAAATGTGCGGGAAAAATTGGCGGACTTCGCCCGGAGTAGCCAACAACCGACTGACTTCCATCACCACCTGCTGACGCTTTTTCTCCTGCTGCAGAATCTCAACCACACCGCGCAGTGATCCCTCCAGCCTCTTCTTTTCGGTGATCTCCACCACGATCACCCCGATTTGTGCCACCTTACCCGTTGCATCCTTGATCGGAACATAGTGTTCGAGCCAGTGACCGGGTTCACTGCGCGCGGGCAACTTAAAGCTGATTTCAACATCGGAAATAGGTTCTCCCTCCATCAATATGCGCTCTAACTGCGGTTCGATCAGCTCGGCAAAATCGCCCAAGACTTCGCGAATCGTCTTTCCCAGGTGCGCAGCGACTGCCACACCATTCATTTCTGCAAGCGTATCGTTCACCGCCAGATAGCGGAAATCTGTATCCAAAATGCAAAGTCCGACCCGTGACGCCCGGAAATATGCAGTGAGGAATTGCTCCGACTCCATTAGCACCGCAGGAAGAGCAAACGGGAGTACGTCGCCCTCTTCCGTGGAGCCGATCGAGGCGGCCTTCCGACCGCCGCTCAAGAAGTTCTGGCCAGCGTCAGATACCTTCGCAGCAAGCGCTTGATTTATCTCCATTCCTGGCTTCACATCCCTTCTTCATCGTTGCGTTGCCAACGCGCCGGCTTGTTTGCAGCCATCGCCAAGCGAAGGCCTACAGCCTTTGTTCCTAAGAGATTTGAGTTTGTCTGGAAAAAGCAGGCACTATCACAATTGCGGCAAAGATTGTGGAAATGAAACAAGGAAGCGGGCCGTTTAAGCCGCCTGCAGAAACGCCCCCGCCTTATCCTCGATGGGGATAAAGACAGCGGCGCGGATTCGTTCAACTCAAATTCAAAGCTTCTTGACTTCAAGGGGTCCATCCAACAAAAATTTCTGCGGCTCATCCCCCTCTTGAAGAGCACGCCATACCCGCCCAGAAATGTTTGACTCGCATTATAAGCACATTATGTGTTAACGCTCACGCAAAAACTCAGAGATTTCGTTTTTCGTAACACCCGCCCTTATTTTGGGATCCGTAGGGTCCAAGCGTCCTGCCCATCACGGCATCGCGATGAGGAACTATACTGGGACTATGGCCCGGGGTTGGGAGAGTAAGTCCGTTGAAGCGCAACAGGAAGATGCTGCACAAAGTAAAACTTCCGGGAAGCCGCTACTGACGCGGGAAGAAGCGCATCAGGCGCGGGAGCTAACCAGCCTTCATTTGTCGTTGAAAAGAGTAATTGAGCAACTAAGTGCCGGTCCAAATCCGCGCCATCGCACCATCTTGGAACTGGCAAAAAATGATTTGGAGCGCAAGATCGAAACCTTGGATGCCAAAAGCTCTGCCGATCATACCGGTTAGTCCCTTAGACCGGCTTTCGCTAAAGATTATGTTCGAGGCAGGCGCGACTATTCGCGCGAATCTAGTCTCTCGCTTCGCGGTTACCGTCCAACTTCAGAACAGTACCCTTCACGGAAACCGACGATTACCGTCGCATCCGGTGCCGTATAATTGAAATTCCATGAAGGCTTACGTGTACGTTTCGCTGAAGAAGACCGTCCTCGACCCCCAAGGAAAGACCATCCAGGGCGCGCTCAAAAAAATGGGATATAAGGGGCTGGAAGACGTGCGCCAGGGAAAATATTTCGAGCTCTCGCTGAACGGCGGCTTGAATCGCGAAGAAGCACGAGCAGAAGTGGAGCGCATGGCTCGGGAAGTACTTACCAACCCCGTAATTGAAGAATTTCGTTTTTCTCTGGACGAATAAGCGCTGGAGTCCTCCGCATGTGCGGCATCGTTGGCTACGTCGGCAAAAAGCAAGTTGTTCCGGTCATCCTGGATGGGCTGCGGCGCCTCGAATATCGCGGATACGACTCGGCTGGCATCGCCGTTTCCGGAAATGGTGATCAGTTGCAGATTCGCCGGGCCGAAGGCAAGCTGCGCAATCTGGAAGAAGCGATCCGCATCAAGCCGCTGGATGGAACTTACGGCATCGGCCACACTCGCTGGGCCACCCATGGCCGTCCCACAGAGGAAAACGCGCATCCGCACCGCGATTGCACAGGCAAAATCGTTGTGGTGCACAACGGCATCGTCGAAAACTATCTCAGCTTGAAAAAGAAGCTGATCGAAGAAGGCCACCAGTTCTCAACCGAAACCGATACGGAAGTTATTGCCCACCTGATCGAGAAATATTTGTTCAAGAGCGGCAATGGCCACCATCCCACGCTCGAAACTGCCGTTCGTAAAGCGGTGAAGGACCTGAGCGGAGTCTTCGCGCTTGCCGTCATTTCGGTCGACGAACCGAACAAAATCGTGGCCGCCCGCAATGGACCGCCGCTGGTAGTCGGCTTGGGAAACGACGAATATTTCGTCGCTTCTGACGTTCCCGCTATTCTTTACCACACGCGTGACATCTTCTTTCTCGCCGATGGCGACCTTGCGGTTGTCACTCCTTCCGGAGTCGAGTTGACCGATTTCGACGGCCGCCCAATTCGGCGCACCGTGCAGCACGTCACCTGGGATCCGATCATGGCGGAGAAGGGTGGCTTTAAGCACTTCATGCTCAAAGAAATCTACGAGCAGCCGCGCGCCGTGCAGGAAACAACTCTGGGAAGAGTTTCGCGCGATAGCGGCCGCATCTTCCTCGAGGAAATGCAGATCAGCGAAGCGGAATTTCGCGCGGCGAAAAAGATCAACATTGTTGCCTGCGGCACCAGTTGGCATGCAGCATTGGCGGGCAAGTTCATGATCGAGAAACTCGCTCGTGTTCCAGTAGAAGTGGATTACGGCAGCGAATGGCGGTATCGCGATCCGATCGTCGACACGGATACCATTACGCTGGTGATTTCGCAGTCGGGGGAAACGGCCGACACCATTGCCGCTCAGCGGGAAGCGAAAGCCAAACACTCTCAAACGCTCGCCATCTGCAATGTTGTGGGGTCGATGATCACGCGCGAGGCGGCGGGAACGATTTACACGCATGCCGGGCCTGAAATTGGAGTCGCGTCCACCAAAGCCTTCACTTCCCAACTCACTGCTCTCTACCTCTTTGCTCTTTATCTTGCGCAAGTTCGCGGCACCCTGACTGCCGAACAACTTCGAGCGGCGGGTGAAGACCTGGCGCAAATTCCGGGCAAACTCGAAAACATTCTTACGCACGATGAGAAATGCGAGGAACTCGCCAAGCGATTCCAGCGTGCCCAAGATTTTCTCTTCCTTGGGCGCGGTATTCACTATCCAATTGCGCTCGAAGGCGCCCTCAAGCTGAAGGAGATTTCTTACATCCACGCGGAAGGCTATCCCGCTGGCGAGATGAAACATGGTCCAAACGCCTTGATCGATGAGAACCTTCCCGTCGTTATCATCGCAACGCGGGACACGAGCGACCATGGGTCGATGCTCCGCTATGAGAAGACAATGTCGAACTTGAAAGAAGTAAAGGCACGCTCGGGCGTGGTGATTGCGCTGGCTACCGAAGGCGATGAGGACATTAAAGAATCCGCCGATTATGTGTTATACGTCCCGCCGGCGCGGGAAGAACTTTCACCTATTCTTGAAATTGTTCCCCTCCAGTTGCTCGCCTACCACATCGCAACTCTTCGCGGATGCGATGTGGATCAACCTAGGAACCTGGCTAAGTCGGTGACGGTGGAGTAAGGTTCTCTTATCTGATCGCCGGTTCGATGTCGGTATGGCAAAAGTCGTCGCCCTTGTACAGCAGAGTCTCTGCGGTATCTTTCGCCAGCGCGTAGGCGAAACAGTCGCCCAAATTAAGTCCCGCCTCGTGCCTCCCCTTGCCGAAATCGCGATACGCATAGCGCGCAATTTCGGCCTGCCGTGGAGTCACTGACTCAATCCGCATGTTCACAACTCGCAATAAATCGTCGAAGCGCCGGCTGAGCACAGGATTTTGGTTGCTGTCAATAACGATCGCCGCTTCGGCGTAAGTAACCGCGGATATCCGGCAGATAGAGGCCCGCTGAAGAGCCTCGGATATCGCGCTTGCGTCTGGCTCATCTCTCAGAACCGCGATCATCGCCGATGAGTCAACGATCATTTTGGAAGTCCCTTCTCGTCGTATAACAAATCCCCGTGGTCAATGGACCGATACGGTTCCTTCCATAGAGGACCGCACTCTTTGGCGATTTTCCTGAGGCGTTCCGCCAGATCAGTCCTGTCATTCTTGCGAACCCGTTCTAAACGCTCCTCGACCGCTTTTTCGACTGCGGCAGTCATGCTTTCCCCGGTGACCTTGGCCAGTTGCCGTACAAGACGATGAGTCTTTTCGTTCTTGATGTTTAGGCTCATGTTCTACCTTCTACCCTCTGCCTTCTACCACTCTACCATACTGCGCAATCGCACCAACACCGCGACAAGACTCGCGATTCCAGCCACCCAAACGGCAAATGCGCACTGCACCACCCACCGGGGTGCCGTTCCTACGCGGCGCAATAGAAACGGGAAAAAATTCCAGGTGGTGATGTGAACGTAATCCCACGGATCTTCGGTCATCGAATCGTTGGTCAATCCCCACTCCTGCATCTTCCCCAGCGCGAAGGCCACAATGTTCTTGAAGCGCAGAGCGATCACAAACGTAGGGTGGCCTATTGTTTCCATCTGGTAAATTTCCAGCGGCAACCAGAAGGCCAGCGACGCAAGTTGAATTACAAAGCTGATGACAACAAGCGCCAGACCAATGTTCCACATCCACTTACTCAAGCCTTCCCGATATCGGACCATCAACGGCACAGCCAGCAATGCCGCCATTTCCACCGCGGTCGAAACATACCGATCGCCCCAGGCAAAATCTCCCGCCCAGTATGCGTAACGAGCGTAGAAGCTGATGTAGGCAAGCAGCAAGAGAAGCGAGGCGAGTGAATATGCACGCACCTCAGCCGACATCCGTTTCCAAAGCGCAATCAGAAGCACGATGGCGAGCACCAGCAGCGGGTCGAACAGGAAGATCGATTTCTCCGGCTTGAACAGCGCACCGAGAAATCCTTCGTGAAACGGCGTGCTCCAGGGAAAATTCTGCGGAAGCGTAGGATCCTGCAATCGCATCTCGCGGGCGAAAAGCGGGAGGTAAGTACCCGTAAAACTTCCGAAGCGGTAGAACTGATAGAACCGGTCAATTAAAAGGAAAAAGACATAAACCGGCGCCGCGATTTTGCAGTACGAGACAATCCGCCGGGCGATTTCTCTTGCCGATGCACCACCAAGCCACATCACAAAAAACAGAAACATTCCCGCCGCGGCGAGATCAAGTGCAGTGGTAATCCGTGTTAGCAAGTTCAGCCCCAGTGCGGTAGAGCCCAAAAATAACGCCTTCGCGCTCCTCGTCTTCAGCCATTCGAGCTGATAAGAGAATCCCGCCAGCGTGAGCAACATGATGTAGTTGTTTTCCTGCATGTTCTGCGTGTAATGCAGGTGTGTGGTGCAGAACATCAGCGCCAGCACGCCCAGGACGGCTTCTCTGACACTAAATTTCAGTTGCCGAAGTAGGCGAAACGCAATCAGCGCCGTCAGCACGTTAACCAGAATGCTTGTGCTGTAGCTGACGACAATGCTGCGTACCGCAGGATCGTCCTTATAGCCCGAAAAGATTTTCCAGTGCGAGATCCAGGTTCCAATCAAATCGGACGGCAACATGAGCAACGACTGTCCAATTCCATACCAGCTATAAATTTTCCCACCGCGCCCGTGCAGGCCAAATTCGGGATATTCGTTAGGAAACACCTGAGGCTCGGAAGTCCAAAGCCAGTGCGTGGTTTGCAGACGATGGGTGGTATCGGCGGTTCCCAATTCGCCCGACTGCACAACGAACGCGAGCAATCCTGCTGTCAAGCAGAGCAATACCAGAGGATCAGAGAACCAGCGCCGCAGACGGGAGCCCATCGATTGGATGGTAACAGGCGAACCGCTTTTCCCTGCTTCAAGGTGCACCAGCGAGTCGCGCCTTGCTTCGCAGTACCGCTCACTTCAGCCCGACGCCATAGAAATAACTATAGGTTCCCTGCTGCGCAAGATTTGCCGTGAAGGAAGCAAACAACATCGCCTGCCCCATGAAAGTGACGAACACATCTTGCTGCGAAATGCCAGGATTGGTGATGCGGAAAGTAAACAACCCATAGCAGGGGTCCTGGAGTTCGCTCATGTTTTGTTGATACAGATACGAGGTGCTCGCGACTGGCGCAAGCGTCCCTTGAACGATCAGATTTCCCTGCCCGTCGTCCACGGTCACATCGCCGCCGCTGGTGACCACCAGCGTAGCGTTCGCTAACCCGGGAGTTCCGTTCTCCACATTGCCCGCGCCCGTGCTGGCATTGGTTTTCTGGTAGTAGATCGCCTTGTAAGTTCCCGCTACGGTCGCATCAAAACCTGAGCTCGCTGCCTTCTTCAAACCGAGAATGGCGCCATTCGGCGTATCCACCGCGAAGATGCCATTTGCCGTGCCGAACACATAATCAAAGGTTCCGTTATTGCCCGGATCCGGAACCTTGAGAAAAGTGCCGGAAGAATCAAGCTGCGCCTCGCTCATATCCAGCGTGCCCGAGTCAAACGGACTCCCGCCCTGATTGCCCTGGTTGTATGATCCGTACGGCCAAAACGCCGAAATCGCGCCTGTACCTTGCGTACCGATGTTCACCGAGCCCACTTCCAGTCCCCCCACGCCGTGCGAAATTGCATGTAGTTGTAGGCTTGTCCCTCAAACGTGGACATGGAGATCTGTCCGCTCTCGACCGCCGTAACCAATGCTGGTGTATTCGCATTCGGACCGGTTTTCGCTGCCTGAATTAGCAACGCGTAATTCGGAACCTCGTACGCAGCGAGAAGATTGCCGGTCGGATCGTTCAGCGTGTAGGTGCCATCCGAGTTCACGGTGTATGGAACCGTCCCGCTGGTGTTGTTCGAGAGGTCGTTGTAAGCGATGGTTTGAGCACTGGAATTGACGGTGATGGTCAGGAAGTCACCAACTGATGCAGTGCCGTGATACACCCGCGAAGCTGGCGATGCTACGGAGGACGGAGAATTGGAACTGCAACTAAGCAACAGCACTGCTGTAATCAACAAAATGGCCAGGCCAATTTTCATAAGGAGATCCCGAGCGCGGTAGCGCATTCAGGAATGCATCGGCTGGATAACAGAAATAAATCAGCGGCTCCTTTGTCTCCTACTAATCATGCGTAACATTCGTAAGCGGGCGCAATTTACCTCGAGCAGGATTCGGCGCTCCTGCACGTTCCATTTTGAAACGGTACACTGGATCGGGAAAAACGATGTTGACCTGTCCATCTTGCGGCACTGAAGTTTCGGGAACAGGACGGTTCTGTTCGAATTGCGGAGCACCCGCCGGCAATACAGACGATCTCGCCACGCTGGACTTGCCAACAGCGGCCTCGCCCCTGCCGCCGCGGCCGTCGTCCTCAACTTCGAGACTCTCCAGTTCCGCGGAATACATGAGCGAAAGCCGATTCCTTCCCGGACGCTTACTGGCCGGCCGCTATCGCATCATCGCTCTTCTCGGCAAAGGCGGAATGGGCGAAGTCTATCGAGCTGACGACCTGACCCTCGGCCAGCCAGTCGCACTTAAATTCTTGCCCGATGAAGCGGCGCACGATCCGGGATTGCTGGAGCGCTTCAAGAATGAAGTTCGCATTGCGCGCCGCGTCTCGCACCCCAACGTTTGCCGTGTCTACGACGTCGGCGAGTTCGAAGGCCACACATTTTTCACCATGGAATATGTGGATGGCGAAGACCTGGCAACCTTACTGCGACGCATCGGCCGCCTGCCCGAAGACAAGGCTCTCGACATGGCGCGTCAGCTCTGCGCCGGGCTTGCCGCAGCCCATGCCAAAGGAGTGCTTCATCGCGACCTCAAACCCGCAAACATCATGCTGGATGGCCGCGGGCAAGTGGTCATTACCGACTTCGGACTCGCCGGAATCGCTGATCAGATTCAGGGTGTGGAAGTGCGGAGCGGAACGCCTGCCTATATGGCACCTGAGCAGCTCGCAGGAAAAGAAGTCAGCACCCGTAGCGACATTTATTCTCTCGGGTTAGTGTTGTGGGAAATCTTTACCGGCAAACGGGCATTCTCGGAAGCGCCGACCGATAAGAAGCGTGTGAGCAGCGATCGATCGACGAGCCGTCCAACATCGATTGTGAAGGATTTGAATCCGCTCATCGAGCGCGTCATTTTGCGCTGCCTCGAAACCGAACCCTCTTCGCGCCCGGCCACTGCTCTAAGCGTGGCTGCCGCTCTCCCAGGCGGTGACCCACTGGCAGCAGCCTTGGCGGCTGGCGAGACGCCTTCGCCACAGATGGTGGCCGCCTCGGGCGAAACGGCCGGGCTTCGCCCGCAAATGGCAATGATCTGTTTCGCAGCCTTTGTTTTGGCGCTGGCGCTGGCGGAATTTCTCGGCATTTACTACAACGGGCTCGCCAAGATGCAACTGGACCTCACGCCGGAGGTGCTGACGCAGAAGGCGCACGAGATGATCGCCAAACTGGGATACCCGGAGCGGCCTGCCGACGGTGCCTCAAACATGGAATACGACGGCGACTTTCAAGAATACGTGGAGAAAAACGACAAGCCGCATCCCAACTGGAATGAAGTGCTGGGCGCGCGGCCTTCCGTGCTGAAATTCTGGTACAGACAGAGTCCCGATGACATGGTCGCCGAAGGCTTTCGCGATCAATTGCTGAATCCGGGCATCGTGACGCAAGATGAGCCTGCACCGACTCTTTCCGGGATGATCAATGTGGAACTTGATCCGCAAGGCCGGCTCACTTACCTGCAAGCCATTCCACCTCAAAAAGAAAGTTCCCCTGCCCAGGCGGCGGCATTCGATTGGAACGCACTGTTTACGCTAGCGGGGTTGGATGAAAGCAAGTTTCAAAAAACCGAACCGTTATGGAACTCGCTGGCAGCCTTCGACGAGCGCATGGCGTGGACTGGAACCTGGCCGGGCACAAACCGCCCGTTGCGCGTGGAAGCGGCGGCGTGGCGCGGTAAGCCGGTTTTCTTTTCTTTGATCGGCGACTGGACGAAGCCGGACCGCATGAAGGGCACGGATGATTCTGCGGGAAAGAAGGCCCAGCAGATCATCACAGTTATTCTGATTCTGACTTTTTTTTATGGGGCGGTAGTACTCGCGAGGAAGAATTATCGTCAAGGCCGGGGAGATCGCGAAGGCGCGCTTCGCCTGGCATGGATCATGTTTGTACTGGAAATGTCATTGTGGTTGTGCCGCGGCCACTTTGTGGCCAGCCTCGATGTTTTCTATCTGCTCATCATCGCCATCAGCACCGCGTTATTTTCCGCCGGCCTGACCTGGCTGCTGTATTTGGCGCTTGAACCATGGGTCCGCCGCCGCTGGCCGCACGCAATTATTTCGTGGAGCCGATTGCTCTCCGGACAATTCCGCGATCCGCTGGTAGGACGCGATATGTTGTTTGGCGCGATCCTTGGAATCGTCTGGATTCTGATCTTCCGAATCCGCGCGATTCCGATGACCCACCTTGGCGCGCCTCCCGACCTTCCCTCCACGGAGTATTTGATGGGAGGGCGCGAGGCGCTGGGGCAGTGGCTGCTGCAGATTCCACTGTCGATCATAGGAACGCTGCAATTCTTCTTTCTGCTGCTGGGTCTGAAGATTGTCCTGCGAAAAGACTGGCTGATGGCCCTTGCATTCGTCGCTCTTTTCGCCTTGCCGCGCGCTTTTTCCACTTCCTATGTGGGCGTGGAGTTGCCCGCGCAGATTCTGATCTATGCGGTTGCAGTGCTTATCGTGTACCGCTTCGGACTCGTCCCGCTGGCGGCTGCCATTTTCACGGTGAACATGTTGGCTAACGTCCCTGCCACGCCTGACCTTTCGGCGTGGTATGCACCAACTTGTATTCTGGCGCTGCTCAGCGTAGTGGCGCTGGCTGGCTGGGGATTCTATCACTCGCTGGGCGGAGAACCGCTGTGGCGCTCGGAGATCGAGTAGACGAACCGTGCAACGGCCCCTATAATAGAACATTCGGTATTCACCGAAATATTTCTTTCACCAGTAAAGGCTACGATCGACATGGCTAATCACTTTTCGGCGCTGAAGCGCGCGCGCCAGACTCAGAAGCGCACCGCCACCAATCGCGCCAACGCCTCGCGCCTGCGCACTACGTTACGCACGCTTCGTGAAACGATCGAAAAAGGCGACAAGCAAGCCGCGGAACAAACCTACCGTGCCACCGTCTCCGCGCTCGATAAAGCAATTCAGAAAGGCACGCTGCACGAGAATACCGCAGCGCGATATAAGTCGCGCCTAGGCGTACGCGTTAGCGCGATGAAGTAACCGTGAGCTTTGCTGCGCCTCATTGCGGCATTTCGGCAAACTGAAATCGTCAGCCGCTCAACCCGCGCGGAGACGCCGGCGACACTCTTCGCAGATTCCGTAGATCTGAAAGGTGTGCCGCGTGGTGGCGTAGTTGTGGGCGCGCCCGATCTCTTTCTCCAGTTGATCCACCTCGCTGGAAAAGAATTCCACTGAACTGCCGCACTCCGTGCAGACCATGTGGTGATGGCTGCGCCGGTTGTACTGATGCTCATACCGAGCGATGCCGTCGTGGAAGGCCACCTCGCTGGCCAACCCACATTCCGCCAGCAGCTTGAGGGTGCGATAAACCGTGGTGTAGCCGATGCCTTCGTCTTTCTTCTGCACCAGCCTGTGCAGTTCATCGGTGGAAAGATGGTCGCGAGTCTCGAGGAAGGTGCGCAGAATCGTGTCGCGCTGCGCCGTCTGCTTGAGGCCGACCTTCTTCAGATGTTGATGGAGGATGCCTTGCGCCTCGCGCACCATTTCGCGTGAGATGGAAGGCTGATCGTCAATACGCTTCTGCAACATGCAGCGTCAGAATAGCACCGCCGAAGTTGAAAATGAAATTCATTTTCATAAAGACGTGTCTGTTCTGCTTGGCGAACAGATGTACCTTGATATCTCCTAGGGCCAGTTAAGCAAATAGCCCGATCTCTCGGTACTCGCGCCCCCTCGCTTGCCTTCCCGATTACACTGTTTCCGGGGAATCCCCCACCATAAGGAGAAAGAACATGAAACGGGCCCTCACAGTTGTGCTTTTGCTGATGTCGCTCGCCTCGGTAGCCGTTGCTGATGGGGGTGGACTGCCACCCACGCAACCGAAAAAGCCCCCTGTTGTCGTACTGGCCGACGGAGGCGGATTGCCTCCGGTGACTATGCCTCCGCACCCGGTAGTAGCCGTCTAGCAAAAACCTTCGTAGACCGGGAACAGTTAAGTTAAGGTAAGCTGTTCCCGGCCTCATGTTTGCTCTTGAGTTCATACCGTCTGGCCTGTTGGTGATTTTGTTAGGGCTGCTGGCGCGAAGACGCATCTTTAGCGCGCTTCCGTATTTTTTTGCCTATGCAGTATTCGCGGTCAGCGCCGACATCGTTCGCTTCGCCACCCATAACCACCGTCCTGCGTATGTCTACATTTACTGGATCACTGAAGCCGCCTACGACATTCTCGGCATCCTCGTGATGTACGAAGTCCTTCACTCCGCTCTCGGCAGCCTCGCCCGCGCACGATGGACTCGTTTGATCGTCCCTATTTTAGTGATCGTGGGCGTCGGTCTAAGTCTCGCTCATCGCCAAGCCGTGCCGCCGAAGGTCACCGGGTTCCTCGCATACATCGTTCTTGGCGAAATCGCGGTCAGGTTTGTCCAGGTCTTAGTCTTCGCGGGATTAGTCACTCTTGTTCCTCTTATTGGTCTGCGTTGGCGGCAGTATCCATTCGGAGTAGCCACAGGGTTTGGTCTTTACTCGACGGTTATGTTACTAACCACCATCAAATTTTCGGATTTCGGAACAAGATTCAAATTGTTGTGGGGATGGACCTCACTTGTGGCATACTCTCTTGCCGTGTTGATCTGGATATGGTTTTTCAGCGTTCCACAAAAGATCGAGACTCCAGTTACTGAGCTATCGGCCCCTTCCCCCGGTGATTTGAAGAAATATAAGGACGCGTTGCGGAGGATGCGCTAGGTTATGTTGTCAATTATTTTTACCTGGCTGATTGTTGCGTGGGGCGCGATTGCATGTATTTACATGCTGCGTTGCGCCTGGTCCCGCTTTCCCAAACGCGACGTCGATGACGTCATTCCCTTCCTTTATCCGGTTGATCTTGCGCTGGCGGAATCCCTGCTCGATCCCGCAACCGAATTTCAATATCGCTGGAAGCTCAGCCCGCAGCAGTTTCGCGCTGCCCAGCGCAAGCGCATGCGTCTCTATCTCGAACTCTCGCGGCGCATGGCTCACAATTCGAAAGTTCTGGTCGAATACGCCGAAGCGGAAAAGAACAATCCGGATCCGCGACGCGCGAGCGTGGCGTCCACGGTACAGGAACAAGCCGTCGCAGTGCGGCTCTACGTCTTGCTCACCAGAGTCAGATTGCTGGTCTGGCTTTTCTTCCGCTCCGCGACTCTGGTCACCATGCCAGCTCTGCCGCATCTCCGGACTGTCTGCGAAATCGATGGCCTACAGACCTACAGCGCTCTGAAGAGTGCGGCCACGGCCGCGTTCATACGTTTGGCGCCGGAAGAGATGGATTCGCTCACCAGAAATCTGTAGGCGCGGCTTTACTCGCGGAAAATCGATCCCTGTCATTCCGAATCCGCGCGAAGCGTGGGTGAGAGCCCGCAAGGGAACCCTGCTTTGGTCTTTGTTGCTCGAGTCTGCCGACTCGCCCTCGTGTAAAACTGCTGATAATCTAATTATCAACCCATGGCCAACTGCATACGTTGCGGACGTCAGCTTCCAGGCTTCACCTTCGGCAAAAAGATCTGCCAGTGGTGTGTGCAACACGAAGCCTACCAGCGCGGGGAACTGGCAGAAGATGCGCGCCAGCCGCTCATCCGCACGCCCTGGGTGCGGCGGGCGCAGCCGGCGATCAGCCTGACGCAAGTAATTTTCGGCATCAATGCCGCGGTCTTCCTCGGCATGGCTCTTGCCGCGGCTAACATCATGGATTTTCCGGTGCAGGAACTGATCCACTGGGGCGCAAATTGGGGACCGCTCACGCTCACCGGCCAATGGTGGCGTTTGCTCACTTGCGTCTTCGTTCATGGCGGAATCATTCACATCGGCTTCAACATGTGGTGCTTGTGGGAATTGGGCCAACTTGCCGAATCGCTGTACGGCCGTTGGACGTACGCCGCGGTCTATTTCCTTTGTGGTATCGGGTCCAGCCTCACCAGCGTCTTTTGGCATCCCGGCGTGCCCAGCGTCGGGGCCTCGGGGGCCATTTTCGGGCTGGCGGGCGCTCTGATTGCCGCGTTTAAGTTGGGTGAGTTTTCCGTTCCACGTGCGGCGCTGTCCGGCACCCTGCGCAGCCTCGCAATGTTTGTTCTATACAATCTCGTATTCGGAGCCATGATCGGCACCACCGACAATGCGGCGCACATTGGGGGATTGATCACCGGACTGATCGTTGGAACGCTGGTCGCACTGATTGCGCCACAGCATGATCACGACGGCCGACGGGCCGTGATTTTTCTCGCAACGACAATGTTGTTCTGTGCTATCGCCGCGGAGTTAGCTCACTATTACGGCATCCCCTTGCGATTCGGGCGGTAAGAGGCTTCCCAGAGGGCTTTGGGCTGCCGACCAATCTCGGGCCCGCAGGACCTGCCACCTGTTTCAGGAAGGAAGAGCAGGAGCGCGTTCACTGGCCCCCAGGCTGGCCGCGGCCAACGCGTAGAGAACGATTGCCAGCACTCCCAAAATCAATTGTTCCCCCGATCATGACCAGATTCTCCAGTGCGCCGCCGATCACAGCTCCCAGCAGGTTCATCCCGAGAAACTGTGCAGGTTCGGCGCACGCCTTGAAGCTCCGCGAGAAAATCAAACCGGAGAAAAACACCGGGCATGCAATTAGCGTTCCGGCTGCAAAAATCCTCAGAGAAATCGGCAAGGCATCAAGCGAGGCGTAGGGGAAAAATCCAGCCACCGTCAACGATAAAAACAGCAGACCATATGCCAGGCGATAAGACATGGCATAAAACATCACCACCAGGTTCGCCGCCATCGCCATCACGATGAACGCCGAAATGACAACGGCGTTCGTGATCCAAGTGCCACCAAACAGCAAGGAGAGTTCAGTCACGCCTTTGGTCTCCAACAACAGAAACCCAGCCCCGAGAAAGAACATATGCAGCCTGGAAGCGCGCAGGAAGTCTCTCGCCTGCAATGTCCGCCGGCATATGACCGCGACCAGCGCAATAAATGACAGCAGCACCAGCAGAATAGAAATTGGGATTCTACGTTTTGCCAGGAACAGGAACGGCCATTGATCAGTGGCCAGCAGGATCGGGTCGGGATCGTGCTGCAATCTTCCTCCAATTTCGGGGAAGTTCTGGATAGTACCTGCATTGGCCGCAATGCCTTCAATGAACACCACCCCCGTAGTGTCGTAGCCGGTCCAGTATGCAAGAGGAGCGGTGGCGAAAACAGTGCTCAGCATCCGATAGAGCCGCGTGGTGACGAACGATCGGCCGGCTGCGAATGCCAGCACCATGGTGCCGCCGGGTCGCAACAGGCGCTTTGCTTCCTGCAAGCTCTGCAGCGTGTAAACGCTGTTCTCCAATCGTACCGAAGAGTACGCGCTGAGCATCGTATGCGAGTCGAGATATCCAAAGACAATCAGGTCATAGGTCTGTTTCGTCTTCCGGAAAAATGCGCGTGCATCGTCATTGTGGGCAGTTACACGGGATGAGGCATATGGATGTTCCGGATGCAACTGCCTTCCCAAATCCAAGATAAGCGGATCAATCTCCACCGCATCCACGTGTCTTGCGCCATGCCGCAGAGCTGCGGCAACATCGTTTCCCGTACCCGATCCTACGATCAGAACGTTATCCGGCGGGCCGGAGAGTAACCTATACGGCAACTCGTAATGGGGCAGTGTTTCCTGGTTGATCGTAGCGTTCGGATTCCTGGCGATAAATTCCGGCGATAAATCGAGCACCTTTTGAAAGTAATCGTAATCCACGCTGAGCAGATATCCCGCGGGCCTTGACCATCCGGGCAACGGGGGAAGCTCTTCTATTGCGATCCGGTAGTACGGCGACCACATAGCCGGCGGCTGCGACACAGCCACTGCCACGATGATGAGGAAGAGAATGGTGAGCGAACGATAGTCGCGCAGGAAAAAAGGACTCAGAAGAATAAATCCGACTGCCAACCAGACCCATGGCGACAAATAAAGAAACGAAAGAAGCGTGAAGAGCACCACGCCCGCTAAACTACCCAGCAGATTTATCCCATAGGCCTTGAGCTGAGGCAACACCACTAGATGCTCGCCAACAAATCCCCCGAACACGGTGAAAAAACCTATGATCAACGAGAGAAAATAAAGCACAACGAACACGTACACCGGGGTGACGAACGAAACTGGCAGAGTTTTGAAGGTGAATTGCCAGTAATCGAACGTTGGCATCGGAACGTGCGTGAGGTAGAGAGACCGGGCGTTTGCGACCAGCAAAAACATTATGGCAGTTAGAATGGTCAATGCGCGCCGCAGTTTAGGGCTCGGACGGCCAAGAATCATGCCCAGCCCAATGCCAAAGAAGCTGGCGATCAGAGGCATGTTCTTCAGGTAGGCAAAAACACGGATTTCCGAAGCTATATATCGAATCACGACCAGCTCAAAGTAGAGAGCAGCCGTGCTGGCGGCGAAAAGCAGCATTGCCGCGTATTTGCGAGAGGAATCCGCCCGCGTCGCCCCCATCGTCTTCGTTTCGACCAGCACCTCCTAGTCCCTTAGCTCCCCTACCGCTCGCCATGCCTGATTGATCGCCTCATCCGTGTAGGCGTAAGCTCCCGCGTCGGCATTCGCGATTGTGATGCGGCCGAACGGCCTCCTGGCTATTTCACACGGAGTCTCGCCGCCTTCCAACCAGAACGAATCAAACAGTGAGTTGTATTCGTAGGCGTAGCCGTGCGGCCAGCGGTTCACGGTAATCGCGGCGATGTCGCGTGCGGGATCGAAACCGCCCGCACCCAAAGTGCGCGCCAACTGCGAGCGAATCTCACGCTCCATGGTCTCGAATGTTGTGTTGTACAACTCGATGCGGCCCAAAGTATGTTGCTCGCGCGACGGCCGCCCGGGCTGGCACGGAGTCTTCATCATGTGAACCACGATGGGCTGTTCGGGCTGGTGGGCGCATTCGTAGCCGCCGATGCTCACCGCCAAATCGAGCCCAACGCGCGTGTGATAACAGCCGGGAGCATACACAGCGTTCGTCTTCAACTTCTCAAACGAAGTCCAATTGCGCAGCGCAACGTTGGTGTAGAGCAGCGGAACTTTTTGCGCTGAGGCCAGCGCTTCGCGCTGCTTCTCGGAAAGCCCTTCGCAGATGTACGGAATCACAACATGCCAGCACGCCAGAACGCAGTTCTTCGCGCGTGTGGTATAGACTTTGCCGTCGCGTACGTAGGTCACTTCCACTTCTTTTGCAGTCGCAGCATCGCCCATATGCTTCACCCGCACGGCGGTGCTGTTCACACGAATTTTCACTGGGGACGAATCCGCGTCCAGTTTGGAATAATCCGCCTTCGCCAAAACCACGTCTGTCGCGGAGTGCCCCGGAATCGCTTGCGGGATCAGCTTTCGTACCAGCAGCCGCGCGATGCTCGCGTTGCCGTCCGGAAAGTGGAAGAAATATTTCTCCGCCTCTTCGTTCGGAATCGCGTCGCGATTCATTCCTTTCCCCGGCGTCGGGTCGAGCTGCAAGCCGCGAAAACCGGGGAGATCGAATCCCCACGCATCCTGCGCCGCCACTGCGTCGATGCCCAGGCCAAACAATGGTTGCGGTACGGCCTGATAGACCTTGATGACGTCTTCGTGCACCTTCACCACGTCGCGCAGAAAATTCGCGTAGCTGATTCTCGCCAGCTTCGCCTTTTTCTCAGTAGATGTGAGTCCGGGATAATAGTCGGTGCGATCGTGGATCAGGCGTTCGAAGTCGTCTTTCGCTTGCGGCGAGATTGGCCCCTGGGCGATGAATTCCTTCCACACGTCACGCTGGTCGGGCGAATCGTAATCCTTTTCGCCGCCGCTGAACGACGCCGGGCTAGTCACCAGTCGGTCCTCGCCGAACGTCTCCTTGTCAAAAAACACCTTCGAATGCAGGCCAAGCGAAGGATAGAGCTTTGCATCGTGATATTTGGGATAAGACGAGACATCGATGCCAAGCTCTTCAATCAATCCGCGAGCTACTTTGCTGTAAGGCGCGGGACTCTCAATTGAATAGGTCCCGCCAAACCCCAGCCGGAAGGCTTGACCTACACGAAACTCGTTACGCTTGGCGTGGCCGCCAAAATCATCATGATTTTCGAGGATCAGGATGCGCGCGTTCGCGCCCGCATGTTTCCGATAAAAATGGGCCGCCGACAATCCACTGATGCCGCCCCCAACAATGATCAGGTCATAACGCTCGCCCGTATCTTGAGCTGTAGGAAAAGTCTCGAAAAACGTTCCATCGCGCAAACAGTGAGCAGCTTCGAAAGCCCCGGGATGGCTCCCGCGCAATCCCGTCAGCGCGGGCGGATAATACGGCGAATATTTTTCTGCCTCACTTCGGACGAGTTCACACTGCTCCGCGGCAAAAAGTTGCCCGGGAATCATCGCCGCCCCTGCAGCAACTGCCATGCCATTGAGAAAGTCACGCCGCGTGATTTTGCACCGCATCCCCAGTTCTTGATCGCTTCGATCGCTCATCGGATGTGTTCCCCGCCGTGCTGGTTCTTATGACCCACCATGGTCTCACAGAAGCTGGGAGATGAGTTTGCAGGTTTGAGTCGGGCGGAGTTGAAATGATGCGCAGCGCAGAGCAGCGCCTCTCCCGGGAAAGAGGTCGCGTTAAGCCTTCAGTTCTCCGTAGGCTCCACTTTTTCTTTCGGAGCGGGCAGTGCCTTTCCCGGCTTGGGTGGCACCGGTGGTGCAGGCGGATTCATGGCGGAGGCTCTGCGGATTTCTATGCCGTCGTGTTCGTTGGTGATGACGATGTGCGACGCACCATTGCCCACCTGGCCGCTGGCTGTGGCTTCATGGTCACCATTATTGATTTTCAGTTCGCCGAAGTCGGATTGAATTTCGCCATCGTGAGTGCGGGCGTCAACACGGAAACCTGCTTTGTCGGGAACACTCAGCTGCACATCGCCGTTCCGGCTGTCGATTTGCACATTGCCGAGCGAACGCATCGAGATTTCGATTCCGCCATTGTTATTTTGCAGGCGAACGTCGCCCGAGACATCGGTCAGCCGAATCTCTTTCGAGCGCGTCGTAAGGTGCAGGGGGCCGGTAATCTGGTCGGCGTGCAGGTCGTCGGAGTCGAGATCGAGTTCGCCATCGATGCGGGAGAATTCCAATTCAGTGCGCGAGGATTTGAACGAGACATTTTTTGCGATGCGCCCCAGCTTCACGCTTTCCTGAAATTCGCCGTCGAGTTGCAGCGAACCCTTCACATCCGTCACCGAAACTTCATTCAGGCGTCCGTCGATGTGAACATCGCCGTTGATTTGCTCCACCTTCGCCGAGCTCTTCTCGATGTTCAGCTTCACGTTTCCATTTACGTCTTCCACGGAAACATCGCCGTGCTGGTTATTGATATCAACTTCCCCATCGCGGCCGCTCACCGAGACATCGCCATGCCGGGAGGTGATGTTCACCCCCATCTTGCGCGGAAGCGTGATGTCGAGATCGCTCTCCACAGGGTGGTCACCAGCAGCCTGCGTTCTCGCATCGAGAATGACGGTGTTGCCCGCGATTGTGAGCTGTGGCATGGTCTCGCCGTTGTAGCGGTCGGCATCGCTCTGGCTCTCCGCGCCAACTTTCTTGCGGACCACGACGGTAATTTTGGTCTCGTCGGCAACACTCACATGAACCGCTCCGTGATCGTCATTAACCCGCAAGCTGGAGACGGCAGGGGTTAAATCGCGTTCGAGATTCGAGTCGTAATTGTACGTTTCGCCGAAAATGTTATCGAGGTCACCGTCGTCGATGTTGAGATTGTCGCGAATTTCTCCCCAGTTGAAGCGCGAAGCCTGAGTTGCGATCAGCCCGCAAACCACGATGATCACGATCAGAAAAATTCCGCCCGCGCCGATGCCTCGCGAGGGAAGGCCCTCGCGCTGCGCCTGCTGATGCTCGATCAGTTTCATGACGCCCCAAAGAATCAGCAGCAGCGGCCAGTAGTGCGCAAACAGCGTGCCGATGCGCACCCACGACAACATGTGCAGATTGCCGAGCAGGAAAATAATTCCCAGGACGATCAGCACCACCGGACCGGAGTACGAGCGGCGATAACGTCGCGGCGGGAGTGGCGGAGGCGGCTGCACTGGAGTTTGCACGCTAGACATTGCGCACCTCCCCGGAGGAAGGAGTTCCAGCGTCAGGCGTGGAAGGCGGTGGTGGAGGCGGCGCTTGCGGTGGCGCGTAAGGAACCCGTGCGAGCGGAGGCAAGCCCGTATGGCCTGCTTCCGAGGCATTGCTCTGCAACAGCTTGATAATTCCAATCACCAGCAGGATCGCAGGCCAGGTACGGTCAAAATCCACCACGTGGCGAGGTTTGCAACAGGAACAACGGCCGATGGTGATTAGCACCGACTGGTCCAATGATCCGCGAATACGGCAGCGATCGCACTGACAGCCGAAACGGCGGCCGGCGATGAGACCTAACTGTCGAGCAAGCATCCATACACCGAATAAGATCAGAATAAGCGGCCAAAAGCGATCGAGGCCGAACTCGAAGATATTCATGGTGTGCAGAAGAAAGAGCACACCGAGGCCGATCAGAATGATCGCAACGGCGGGAACACTTTTCGATTCGCCTTTTTCGCTAGGAGTTCCTATGCTGAAGGTTTGAACCCAGGCCGTATGGATCCGGCACCGGGACGGCCTTCCTGCGAGGCACGGGCAGTGCGAACCGCATCGATGATCTGGTAAACGTAGAAGAAATCCATGCCCAGAACCGAAAATCCAGCATACCTCCCGGCATGGTTCCAGGCAAAAATGAGCATCGCAAAGATCAGCAGATGAGCTAATCCCTTCGCGTACTGCGAGCAGTAGACTGCGCCGACCCCGAAGGGAAAAATCCGGCGAGAATTCCTGCGACAACAGGATGGGGGCCAGAACTCAAGGGCCTCGGCGGCGCGATTGGCGCTCCTATAGGCTGATACGGAGTTTGTCCCGGCGGTACAAACGTTGCTGCTGTGGGCATGACGCCCGGCGCGGGCGCAACAGTTCCTTCCAGGCGCGCAGCGAGGCAGGGCTCGCAGTAAACCACTCCGCGAACATCTCGCGTGCAGCTTGAGCAGAGCGGCTTGCCGCAGGTGCGGCAAAACGCGACTGCGGCGGTATCTGGGTGCGTGGCGCAGTTCATACGAACCTCCTGTACGTGGTCACCGACACTACAGGCAGATCCGGATATGACGGATCAAGATTTGACCGATCAATGACAGATGGACCCAACGGCGCGCTCGCGAGAATGAGATGGTTCTCGGTCGAACTGTAGTTGCGCTCCTGCTTCTGCTCGGGCTGTTGTGTTGTGTCGTTCTTATGGTCTTTCTTGTCCGGCGCGGATTCGTTGTTTCGTGGCTCGGCGGGGGCAACGTCGCGCTTGAATTCACGGACGCGCGACTCCACCTCGTACACGAAGCGAATGTTCTCATAGTACCGGACCACGCGGGCCTGCGTATTGTAGTACGTGTGCCGAATGGCCGTTGGACGCAGGCTGATCTGGCGCAGGTCGGCGGGTTTGACGCCGAGCACGCTCAGCGCCACCGACAGCGAGAAGAACGCCATGCCGAACGACATGGCGAACCGTGGCTGACGGACGGTTGCCCAGAAAGGCTGGACAACTTCTGCAACCCAGCCCGAGGCCCACGCCTGTGCGCGCTCCCACAGGGAAATTCGTGTGGGCGCGTACACGTTGGCCCGCAGGCGTTGGGTGTCAACGCCCGTTGTGGATGCCAGAATATTCGTGACCAGACCGGCTGGAGGCTCCACCTCCGTGAGTTCCTTCAGCCAGTTGCGGCCCGCTTCAACCTCGGCGAGCAGCGGCCCACAGGCGGAACAACTCCGCGCGTGAGCCTGGAAGCGGTCGAGTTGAGAGCTACCCAGGAGGCCGTCAATGGCGTCCGAGAGCAGGCTATCGAACTCGTGACACTGCATTCCGTTACTGGTAAGGTCTGGCATCACATCACCTGCCTATAGGTACGTTGTAGCAGGCGTGCAAGTTCCGCGCGCCCACGATTTATTCGAGATTTCACAGTCCCCTCCGGAACCTTCAAAACGGTGGCAATTTCCTTGTAATCAAAATCTTGTAAGTCCCTTAAAATCACAGCCTCGCGCAGTTCGGGCGAAAGCTTGCCCAAGGCCGCGTGAACGGTTTCTCCCAACTCTCGGCTGCGGACATGGGCGTCGGGAGGCGCACTTTGGTCATGAATTTGCTCGCTCAACGGCTGCGCGTCTTCCTGCGCCGACACCGGAGCGTCAAGCGAATCGGTTTGGCGGTCTTGCTTGGTTTTGCGGAAGTGATCGACCAGCAGGTTGCGGGTGATCGTGGTGACCCAGGTGACGAAGGCTCCCTTCGACGGGTCGTAGCTCGCAAGCGTGCGATACATTTTGATGAAGACCTCCTGGGCGAGGTCCTCGGCGTCGTTGGCCGATCCGGCGAAGCGATAGCAGATGTTGTAGATGCGCCGGTTGTAGGTCTGAACGATTTCTTCCCAGGCAGCCGCATCGCCGGCTACGCACCGGCGAACCAGCATCGCAGTTACCTGGACGTCTTCCAATCCCGAGCTCCCCGGAAAATCGCTTTCAGCTATTCGCCGTCAGCTTTCAGCTGTAAGCACCCAGTACTTCGGCACGGCCCCACACAAGACAGTACGCGGATGTGCACCCGCAAGTTCGCGAGTGTACAAACTACGGCTGCAAGTTATTCGAAACAAGGCATTGTAGCAGCGGGGTGTTCAGGGAAGACGTTGGTGTCGCATGAGCGTGGGCTTGGGATCGCCTACCGGGGGTCCGCCAGCTAAGAGTCGCCGAGACCGTGTCACCGCAGCAGAGAAAACAAAGTGGCGCACCGAAGTGCGCCACTTGGGTTGCGGTTGCGTCCGGCTCGGCTACTGAAGCTCGAACGTCCCCAGGGTTAGCTGGAAGGTATCGTTTTCAATGACCGCCGCGGTGTTGCCGTCGACGAGGTAGTAGGTGAACGTATCCTGCTGGCCAGTCACTACCGGATCGGCGGTAGTTCCAGTCAAGACGGAGTTTGTCGTGGTGACCGCGAAATTGCCCGAGACCGACAAGTACGGCGTCGGAATCGGGGTCGCAGTCGTGCTCGCCTCGTTTACATCGACGAAGCCGGCTAGCGTGCCGCCACTCGCGTTTACCGTGCCGACGAGGTCCTGCTCAAAGAGGCCACCGCTGTTCGGCACGGCTTGGCTCGCACTGAAGGTGTAGTTTCCGCTGAACGAGGCAGCGGTGAACGTACCCGCAGCCTGCTGTGCGCCCACTCCGCTGAGCACATCAGCATTGTCGAGCGAGATCACTAAAGCCTGGCCGTTTCCGGTCAGATAGAGTTCCAGGTTGTAATCGAAGGTGGCTTGGTCGGTCACATTGCTGATAGTGACCCTGCCAGTCCCGCCATCGTTGCCCACCCCCGGACCATCGATGGTGTAGCAAGCTGTCGTCGCTGAACCGGAAGAGCATGCGGTAGATTCGGCCGTTAGGGCAGTTCCTCCCTGCGGGCTTAGGTACGTCAGATCGTTAAAGCTGAAGTTGCCCGTCACGCTGCCGTCAGAGTTGAAAGTGAGCGCACCGGCTGTCTGAAGCGGACCGTAGTTGTCGTACCCGGTCGATCCGACTACATAGGCACCGGAAACAGAACTGGTGCTGAAGGTTCCGGTTCCCGTTTGAGCCAGTGCAGTACCGCCGGTTGTTCCATAGAGCTCATCGGTGGTCCAGTTTTCCACTAAACGTATGTGGCCGGAATCGACGATGTAACCATCGAGGACGATGCCCGCGGTGGTTGTGCCTGGGTTGTTTGCGGGTATCGAACCCGAATTCAGGTTAAAGGTTACGAGCCCGTACTGGTCCGGCGTGGCTGAGATCGTGCTCGCCGTGAACAGCTGATCAGCGGTCACCGCTCCTGCGTCGTTCATATCGAGAACGCTGCCATTGCCGGAAATCGCTAAATTGCCATCGACGTTGATAACGCCGCCAACGGAGATCGGAGCATCGTTGTAATCCGCTCCGCCAAGCGTGAACGCCCAGCCGCCGGTTGGAGCGGAAATGCTTTGTGCTTGCATCTCCATTTGCCCGCTGGAGGTCGCCCAAGAGTCGAACTCGGTGAGCCGAGCCTTAGTCGGCGACACCAGGGATGCATTGAAGGTGACGGTGCAAGCTCCGTTGTTGATATACAAATCGGCGAACTGCAGGGTAACCGTGAGATTGCCATCTCCGGCAGTCGCGCTCGGAGCGATGCTTCCCCCGCTGATGGGTTCGGCCGAGACGAAGTAGTTGTAGTCGGAGAAATCCTGCTCGCCGCCTACGATTGCTCCGCTGCTATTGACTTGTATCACTCCGGCCATAGTGTAGAAGAGACCGTTCGCGTCGCTTCCGTTGAGGGAGAACACGTAGTTGCCCGCACCAAGCGCAAGCGTCGCACTGGTGAGATTGAACGCAGCTGCGGTGCTGACGCCCGAAACCGCGGCGTTGACCACGAAAGTGCCGGGCATCGAGTTGGCAGTGAAGACCGACGAGGTGGCAACACCATTCGAACCGCTCGAATCTGTTTCGGTGTTCGTTCCCGTACTGGCAAACGTGCCGCTTGCGCCCGAGGTGGGAGCGGTGAAGGTTACGCTTGCTCCGTCCACTGGGTTGTTGTCGCTATCCACGACGGTGACCGACAACGCACCGAACGAACCGCTGATGGCTGCGCTTGCGTCGTAGCCGGTCACCACGGTAACGGCAGCGGGCGAACCAGCGGTATTCGTCAGGCTGAAGCTGGCGGACTGCGAAGCGCCGGACGTGCTGGCCGTAATGGCATAGGAACCGGCCGCGGTTCCCGCCGTGAACGCCTGCGAGGTGGTCGCGATGCCGTTCGAATTGGTGGTTTCCGTGTCGGTAGCACCGCCCTTCGAGAAGGCACCATCGGGCTCCTTCGACGGGGCCGTAAAGGTCACGGAAACGCCGCTGGCTGGGGAGCCATTGGAAGTGACGAGAGCTGCGAGAGGTTGCGTAAAGGCGCTGCCGACCGCGGCGCTCTGATTGTTGCCGCTCTTAACTGAGATCGCGATCGTTGGGGTCGAACCTCCTCCCGGGTTGTTGTTATTGCCGTTGTTGCTGTTGCCACTGGAGCCACAAGCCACGAGGCCTGCGATCAGGGTCAGGCTGGCAAAAAGCGAAAACCATTGGCGAAGGCGAGAAGTCATTGCGCACCTCCGCGGGTCTCAACCGCCTGGTTGCTGGAGCGCTTCGCGCGCGGCGCGTGAGGCTGTGCCAGAAATCCATTCTGGTTGCGAATCGTGATGATGCTTCCACCGAGGTTCATTTCCCGAGCCAGCAGGTAACTACGCCCGTGCACCTTCTCGATGGCGCCCACGATCTGGATTGGAGTACCGGCATGCAAAGCTTCCTGAGTCTCTTTGGCGAGGTAAGGGCCAAGGTGGGTATCGAATGTACCCTGGGAAGACGCCAGGATCACGTGCAGGCCAACCGGGCTCTCCGGAACTCTTTTTGCGACTACGCTCTGAATCGTTCCATCGACTGTGATTTCATGCGCCTTGTCATAGCCAATCAATAGCGCGGTTCGGGTTGGGGATTCGTGCGCCACTTGCGCGCCGGCTGGGACGGCGAGCATCGCGAGCAGCAGGCCGGCCAGCGGCACTGCGAGCGCACACAGAGATTTTGCAAATCGACAGCGCCTCATAAAAATGTAGCTCTCCTTGGAGTTGGTTAGGGTTAGGGGTTTGCGCCGCCTTTGACGAAGCAAGAACGCGGCGATTCGTAGCAGAACAGGATCTTCGCTACCCGGAGCCGAAAATCCTGGGAATTCTTAGCAGCAAGAACAGGCCGATTATCCTTTCCCTGTTTTCGGAGTACAAACCAAATCGGAACGTGGCAGTTACGAGAGTTACTCGCCGGGCTTGCCGCAACATGAAAGGGAAAATTTCGGAGGAACGACGGTCGGCGAAATATTTTTTAGCTTATTGTGAACGCGAGGAGTCCGCGTTTACGGCACAACCTCTATCAGAGGGACCGGTGGCGGATTTAATGGCGTCCTCTCTTTGAGCTGAGCACCCAGCGGTGGGGGCTTTCGCGCGCCTGAGCAAAACTGGCTGCGCCGTCCCTACTCTTGTTCGAAGAAATCAAGGCTCAACTGGTTCGTGTCGGTCTCGATGGCGATGACTCTGGTTGCCGTGCCATTGGCTCCAGCGGTGTCGACCAGGTAAAAAGAAAATGCGCCGGACGTGCTGCTGCTGGCCGCATCCAGGCCGGTGAACGCGCCCGTACACACTCCGTTGGAATTGGCAGTATAGCTGCCGGAAGAGACGCTGAGAGCGGTGGTTGGGCCTGTGTTGAAGATCCAGTTGAGATCGATCGAACTGCTCGCAGAGATTCCTCCGCTGCCGTTGGCGGCAATGGTGCCCGCGGCGTCGAATTCGTCTTCGCTTGTTAGCGAGGAACTTATCTTGTTAACACCGGTTGCGTCGATTGCATAATTTCCGCTGAAGCTCCCGGACGTGAAGGATCCACCGTTTTGCTGGAAACCATGACCGGAGAGTGTGTCCGTGCTATCGAGGGTGAGCGCGAGCACGTCGCCGTCGCTGTCCCCCGTCACATACATCTGCAAATTAGGACTGACGGCGCTATTGGCGATGGTCACGCTGTTGATTGAGACGCGCCCTAAATTTACCGTGTCCGGAGTACATGCTCCGCCGGTGATGGCCAACGGCTGTTGCGTGCTCGACCCGGTGAGGTCGTTGTAGTTAATCGCACCTTCCACTGTGGAACCTGGATTTGCATTCGGCATCGTAAACAGGCCCGCCACTTGTAAGCGCCCGTTGTGGTCGGAGCCGTTCAGTCCGAGGACATAGCTGGAGCCGGATGTACACACGCCGGCTAAAGTCGTAACCGTCTGTCCCAGCGCCACGCCACCCGCCACCACGTCGAGCGTTCCGCCGGATTCGACGAGGCGAATGTGATTGGAGTCGACAATATAGCCATCAAAAACCACGTCTGTGGCCAGTGCATTCAAGGTCAGTGTGAACTGCAGGACGCCGAAGGGATTGATATTTGTGGATGAACTCGACGCAATGGTTACGCCCTGGAACGCTGCCCCACTGTTGCCGTTATTCGCATCAAAAATGCCACCGGAAATGCTGTTGGCAGAGGCGACGGCGAATATGCCCCCCATCGAGAACGACGACGGCGGCGCTCCTGGACTTCGGCCGGAGACCAGGAAGGCGTAGCTGCACGGTGCAGTGCAGGGGGAATTCGTGGCACCGGGCAAGGTTTGTGCATCCAGTTCTCCACTCGCCGTAGCCCAATTATCAAATTCGGTGAGAAAGGCTTTCGAACCGGAGACTACGGCCGCATCGAACATCTCTTCGCCGCTTCCACCGGCTCCGATGTGAGTGTTTCCCGTGTTGAGAATGATCCGCACATTGCCGTCGCTGGTGCGGACTAGCGCTCCGCCGTTGGCGATGGGCTCGTAGGACGCCGTGTAAGTGAGGTCGGAAAAGGTTTGATAACCGCTGCTGATTAATCCGTTCGCATCTACGGCAAAAACGCCCGCCACGCTGTAAAAACTGTCGTTCGCGTCGGTTCCGGAGAGCGAGAACACGTAATTGCCCGCGGCAAACGGCGAGGATGTGGAACTCACATTGATCAGATCGAAGGTGACGGGCGTGGGCGAGTTGGAAGCTTTGGCCGTCACTTGATACACGCCAGTCGTCCCGTTCGCAGTAAAGGCGGGGGCCGCTGCTATCCCATTCGAATCGGTGGTTGCGGTTGCGGCTGTCGACGGAGGTGAAGTTGCGAATGTACCGCTGGCGCCGGAGGACGGCGCCGTAAAGGTTACCATTACGCCGCTCTGGGGTTGATTTTGCAGGATGATTGTGACTTGTAAGGTCTTCGCGAATGGCGTGTTAGTCAGCGTTCCCTGGGCGTTTCCCTGGGTAGCGGTAACCGTGGCGGACGGGAGGTTCAGAAGCAAATAATTGAGCGTGGCCGATACTCCGGCAACGGAAGCTGTGACCGTGTAGGCGCTCTGGCTAACATCGGAATTTGCGGTGAACGTGGATGAGGTAGCCACGCCGTTGGAATTTGTGCTGTCGGTCTCGGTGGTTTGTCCGTTCGCGAAAGTGCCGCTGGCTCCCGATGTTGGAGCGGTGAAGGTTACGCTAGCACCGCTCACCGGATTATTCTTGCTGTCCTCAACCGTGGCGGAAAACGGATTGGGAAACGCCGTCCCCACGCTGGTGCTTTGTCCCGAGCCCGTTGCCTGCCCTATCTGAGCGGCGGGGCCAGTACTGCCTGAACCACTCGACTTGCTTCCGCAGGCCAGCATCGCAGCAATCGAGCTTAGGCTAATCAGGCACACGACCATCTTGCAGAAATTCGCGCGAGTGAGTTTCGTGGCAGGGCGAGCACTCATATGTTCGTTCGTCAGGTTCCTGGTAGTTTTTGTGCTGCGGGAGCTAAGTCCCAAGTCAGGGTGGGGGATACCCTTGTCGAAGCAGTATACCCCCTCGCGCAAGAGATGCCCGGAATCTGACATAAATGCAGTGCGCAGCCCTTGCGGGGCGGAGCCTTTCGGCGCTACGATTCGCCTGCTGGTGAAAATGGAGATGCCAGTCTTCTCTGCGCGGAGGTGGCTTATGAAGCGTTATGCATGGTCGCTGGCAGCGGTTCTTTTTCTCTTCTCCCTCAAGGCAGCGCCACAAACAGGTGGCCTGATCATTCCAGCCGGTACCCCTGAGGACAAAGATTTGCAGGCGATTTCGGCGGAAACTGATCCGGCCAAGAAGCTGAGCCTGTATCAGGATTTCGTGCAGAAGTACGCGTCAAACCCTGCGGCCGTGGCCTACGGCAATTGGCAGATTTCACAGGCGTATCAGACTTCGGGAGATTTGAACAAGGCGCTCGAGTATGGGGACAAGGCGCTGGGCGCAGCGCCGCAGAACATCGACATCATTGTGTCGCAGGCCAACCTCGCAGAGCAGGCCAAGGACGACGCTAAGTTGATGAGTTACGCGGCCAAAGGAGGCGCGGCCTGCCGGTCGCTAGGCAAGGAGCCGAAGCCGGAAGGAATGACCGACGCCGAATTTCAAACCCAGGTGAAAGAAGAAAAGGACGCGGCGAAGAACTCGTGCACTTTTCTGGAATCGGCGGGCTTCAATGTGATCGTCGACGAGAATGATGCCAAGAAACGCATGGCGTATATCGAGGCTTATACGGCGGCATTTCCGGAGTCGAGGTTCGGGGATCAAGTTTCGACTTACGCCATGTATACTCTCGGCCCCGGTCAACTGAACGATCAGGCGCGGCTTTTCGCTTACGGCGAAAAAACCTTGGAGGCCAATCCGAACTCATTGCCTGCGCTGTTGCTGCTGGCTGGAACTTACGTCGATGACCCGAAGCCCGGCAGCGTAGCTAAAGCCCTCACCTATGCACAAAGAGCAGTCACGGTAGCGAAAGCGGACGACCCAACCGCGGACAAGTCGCACAAAACCTCAGGGGGCGTGGCACATTCGATTGTGGGCTACGCTTACCTTAAGGAAGACAAAACCACGGCCGCCATTCCGGAGCTGAAGGCAGCCGTAGACTTGCTGAAGGATCAGGACCAACAGCAATACGCAATTGCGCTTTACCGTTTGGGTTTTGCTTACGCCAAGCTAAACAAAGTGGGCGATGCGCGCGAGGTATTGACCGAGGCAGTGAAGATCAGTGGTCCGGTGCAGGCGATGTCGCAGGATTTGCTGGCCAAGGTGAACGCAGCAAGAGCAAAGGCGAGGTGAGCTAGGGATTCACCAGCTCATCCGAGAGCAACCTGGCTTTCATTGCGAGATTGTGGCCGCGCTCCAGGTCGCCATCGGCTACGGCGGTCTTCGATTGCTCTATAAACTGCTTGATCTGGTTCAGCATTTCCTGCTGGTTTGCGGTGAGTTCGCGCCCCGCGATTTTCTTCAGATTGTCTTCCGTGACCAGCCGCAGCTGCTCGGTGTTGAGAAGCTCGTTTGAAGCTTTCGCCGACGGGGTGTCATTTTTGAGTTGGACGATTGGTTCATCCGAGCCTCCGTTTTTTACGATTACCTTTTGCGGCGAGCAAGGCTTCTTGGCACTATCGGTTGTGTTCGTCGATCCCGACTTTGCTGCGCTTGACTTGGCGGACGAGGAAGAAGCGCAATCCGCGGCCTTGTTTTTTGTAGGATGAGCCGGATGTTTCGATGTTGTTTTCGCCGCCCCGGGAGAACTTGCCGGGGGCTTGGCATTCTGAGCAGGCGCGACTTGCGTCTGCGGTGCCGGCGCAGACTGATCCTGGGCGGCGTAGCCCAGAGGTCCCGGATTCAAGAATAAAAGTACGAGGATTGCGGCCAGATTCATATTCAATCCTTCGCAACCTTGATTCTACGCTTCAATCCGTAAAGAAAACCTAAAGGTGCGGTTTGGTAAAAGCGGGTTCAAACGGCACCGCATTCTCACGCTCGGACTCGAGGGTTGCCGCCGAGACAGGAATTCGGAAGCGGAAGACCGTTCCCTCGCCTTCATGGGACTCAAACTCCACCGAGCCGTAATGCCATTGCAGAATCTGGTAAGTGCGGGCGAGTCCAATGCCGCTGCCCTCCTTCTTGGTGGTGAAGTAGAGCTCGAAGATTTTTTCGTGCATGTCTTCCGGGATGCCCACGCCACGGTCGCTGATCTCAGCCACCACCATATTGCCGTCACGATGCGCCGAGATGGTGAGCGGCCCTCCCTCCGGCATGGCCTGCACGCCGTTAAGAACCACATTCAGTAGGGCTTGCTTTATAAGATCGATGTCGGCCTTGATGGGCAGCGGATCCTCAGAAAGCGACTGGCGAATAGTCACTCCGTGACCCTGCGCGTCGGGCGCGGCGAGCAAAGCTACATCTTCAAGTAATGCCCGAAGATCGGTCTCCTCCAGGTGAAGCTCGCGTGCTCGCATGAAGTCCACCAATGTTTGCACGACGCGATCGAGTCGCTGAATTTCACTGCCGATGATGTCCATGTGGCGGCGCGTGTCGGGATCGAGTTCCGATAGCTTGTTTTGCAGCAATTGCAGGTGGAGCACTATGGCGTTGATGGGATTCTTTACTTCATGCGCCACGCCGCCGGTCACGCGCCCACTGGCCGAGAGACGGCGCGAGGTCTCGATTTCGTCGCCGATCCGTTGCACTGACTCGGCATCGCGCATGACTAACAGGGCGCCAATCTGCGTCGCCTTCTCCTGAATAAAATCCATGGAAACCTGGATGCGCCGGCCCCCTGCCGCCCCAACTTCACGCGGCGATAAGGGACGCCTGCGTTCGAAAGCATCGATAACGGCCGCGCCCAGCGTCGAATCGCTCGAAAAAATCTCCCGCACCGTACGGCCTAACAGCTCTCCTCGAGGTTTACCCAGGAAGCGCTCTACCGGGGCACTGACCAGCACCACCCGCGAATCCCGCGTGAACAGCATCAACCCATCCTGCAGTTTCGACATGAGCTGATCGACGTTGTCTTTCAAGGCAGAAAAAATCTCCTTGGTATCGCGTATCTGGCGGCCCAGATTGGCGATCTTCAGCGTCACCAGGCCGAGTTCGTCATGTTCGGATTCTTTCCCGGAGAGTTGTTCTCCTTCTCCCACACTGACGCTGTCGAGGTTCTCACTGATCTTGCGCAACGGGCCCAGAGCAAAATTAGAGATCATCGCCGCCAGCAGCAACGAGGCAAAGATGGATGCAATCGAAAAAAAGACTGCGCGCCTCAAATGCGGCGTGAGTTCATTCTTCAGGAAAGTTGTCGAAACCCCCATGCGAATGGTCCCGAATGGCTGCCCGCCCAGGTCCAGCGGAACGCTGACGTCGTATACGGTCGCGGGTACGTACGCAAGCCGCAATTGTTGCAGGAAGCGCGCATTCTTTACCTCGAGGAAATCAGGACGAGGGGGCAATTCCTTGCCTACCAGTTGCGGGTTGGAGTGCAGCAGCGCCTTACCTTTCGGGTCCGCGATGCTGCCGTCATAGATGAACGGCCAAAGCCCGGTATCGGACTGCAGATTGTTCTGCAGGTTCGAATCCATCGGCAGGTATTCGGCAAGAGCGTGCTGCATGGCTACCGGATCGTTCGTGTCGACGCGAGTGCTGGTCAAATCGGGCAGGTCATTGTTGGCCAGGTAGGCAAGCTGCTGAGTCAGATAGTAGGTATCGTCGTACACGTTGGACACACGCAGGCGCAGACTTTGAGAAACGTACAAGTACGAAGAAAAGGCCACCATCACAGTTACCATGAAGGTGATAGTGAACACGATGATGGCTTTTCGTCGCATCGCAGCTAGTGGTCGGTGTTTAGCGATCAGTGGAAGAGGCCCGACGCGAAGCCTTAGATCAGCATTGCTCAATCGAGCCCGAACTTGACTCATGCGAAGCGGTTGATGCACTGGCCATCAACCAAGAACCACTGACCATTAACTACATCTCTTCTTTCGCCGGCTCCGCTTCGGCCGTTGCGCTGCCGTATTCCTTCAGCTTATTATGCAGAGTTTTCAGGCTAATGCCGAGAATTTCTGCGGCCCTGGTTTTGTTGTTGCTGGTGGATTCCAGGGTTTTCAGGATCAGCATTTTTTCCGCCTCCCCCACGGTGGTGCCCACTCCCAGGCGGATCGCATCCGGGTCGTGCGCGCTGGTGCGCAGGATGGTGTGCCCAAAATCGGGCGGGAGATGCTTGGTCTCGATCATCCCTCCATCGCACACGATGATGGCCCGCTCAATCGTATTGCGCAATTCGCGCACATTCCCTGGCCACGTGTAATTGTTGAACATATTCATGACCGCTTCGCTGACCGTGGCTACTTTACGGCTGTGCTTGGAATTCATCTCGGAAATCAGAAGTTCCACCAGATCGGAGATGTCTTCTTTGTGCTCGCGCAGGGGCGGCATGTGAATATTGAAAACGTTCAGGCGGTAATAAACGTCGCTGCGCAACTCGCCCGAAGCCACGGCTTCATCGGGGACTTTATTAGTGGCTGCGAGGACTCGCACATCCACGGAAGTTTCAACTTTGCTGCCCAGCCGGCGTAATTTGTGATCTTCGAGCACGCGCAACAGCTTCGCCTGAGTCGCGATGGGCATCTCACCGATTTCGTCGAGCAGGATCGTTCCGCCTTCTGCCAGCTCAAAGCATCCGGTTCTGCGTTCGAGAGCGCCGGTAAAGGCTCCCTTTTCGTGGCCGAAAATCTCGCTCTCGATTAAGGTTTCCGGTATCGCGGCGCAGTTGATGGCCACGAACGGACGCTCGCGGCGGGGACTGAGCTGGTGAATCGTGCGCGCAACCAATTCTTTGCCGGTGCCGCTGGCCCCCGTAATCAGGACCGACGCTGTGCTGGGGGCGACCAGTTCGATCAGGCGAAAAATTTCCTGCATCTTGCGCGAGGTCCCGCGCAAGTGGCCAAGGGAGCCGGAATCGCGCAGCCGGCGGCGTGTGCTTTCGAGCTCGGCGCGGGTACCGACCAGGGCGGAGGCATTCTGCAGCATTGAGCGCAGACGTTGCGTGTCGATCGGCTTGGTGATGTAGTCATAGGCTCCCAGCCGCATCGCCTCTACCGCGCTGTCGATGGTGCCCTGAGCAGTTACCAGGATTACCGCCATATCCTGGGACTGCTCCCCCAGTTTCTTCAGTAGATCGATGCCACCCATCCGCGGCATCTTCAAGTCTGTAATCACAATCGAAGGGGCGGTCTGCTCAGCCTTTTGCAGGCCTTCCACGCCATCCACGGCTGTTTCCGTCCGATACCCCCAGGAAGAGATCAGCTCCGCCAGGCCGGTACGCTCATTGGCTTCGTCTTCAACGATTAATATTTTTTCTTGATTCATTCCGATGGTGCGCCCAATTCGTAACGGCCTTGTAAGCGGGAAACCGCGACTATAACGATACGCGGCTGGCTCCGTAACCGGCAAGGTTCGTAAAGCGTCTCAGCACGCTCTTCGATGCAACCGCACCGGACATCACCTCATCCATTATCGCGTATCTTTAGCAGTTTCAATTTGAGACGAAAGGCAAGTCGATCAACCGGCGAAAAGTGCGATTAATCCTGAATAAAATCGAAATCGCTCTTTTGCTTTGATGTAACAGTGCGTTAAAATTGCGGGTTCCTAAAGTTGAGGTCCAATTCAGCTACTATCTGCAAGAGTCGTGTGAACCCCGTCGTCGGACCCTACTAGCAGCTGTCAAAAATACGGAGGAAGGAATGTCACGTAATTCCAGGTTCAATATGGGCCACGCAGTAGGCCTGTTCATACTTGTGGTCTCACTGATCGGTACTGCCTTTGCGCAAAGCGACGCAAATCCAAAGTGGGACTTGTTTGTGGGCTATCAATGGTTGCACCCGGGTGGGACAGTCCCGTCGCCTTTTACTGATTACAACAATCCCACGGGAATGAAGGTTCCTGATATGGCGCCGGGATTCGGGAGTGCGTTGACCTATAACTTCGACCCCCATTGGGGCCTTGAAGCTGATTTGGGTCACAACTGGTGCTGCAGCAACTATGAGACGACAGGGTCACTTGGACCCCGTTTCATGTGGCGCACCGATGACGCGAATTATTTTCTGCACTCGCTGATAAGCCTCAACCGCGCATCCATCACTGGCTTGAATGCCACCAACGGAGTGGGAGCGATCCTGGGCGGCGGCATGGATCTGCCGATCAGGAAGTGGCTCGCCTTTCGCCTTTTTGAAGCGGACTTTGTTTGGGGACGCCACAACTATGCCAGTTTTGTTTCGACGTACTCCCCCAACCTGCAGCACGTTTCATTCGATGGGGTTCGCTTGCGTACAGGTCTGGTCTTCAGTTGGGGCGGCGGGCCGACGGTCACCCCGAGCGCAAGTTGCTCCGTGCAGCCGCAGGAAGTTATGGTGGGTGAGCCAATCACTGCCACGGTGACTACCAGCAACTTTAACCCCAAGCACACCGTTACCTATGCCTGGAGCGGCAACGGCGGACAGGTTGCGGGGAAGGATACGACCGCACAGATCGATACCACGAATGCGGCCCCGGGCAGCTACACCGTCACCGTTCACGTGACAGATCCGAAGGCAAAGAGCAACAACGAGGCGAGTTGCTCGGCGAGTTACACCATCAAGCCGCTTCCGCCGAAGAACCCGCCCACGATGAGTTGCACAGCTAGTCCCTCCAGCGTGCAAGCAGGTGCCAGCGTTACGGTCACGTGCAGTTGCACGAGTCCGGATAGTGTTCCCGTTTCAGTGTCGAACTGGAGCGCCAGCAGCGGATCGCTTTCGGGCAGCGGCAGCACTGCCACTCTGAACACGAGCGGAGCTTCTCCGGGGTCGATCACAGTCAGTGCCACCTGTACCGATTCGCGTGGTTTGACCGGTCAGGCCTCGACGCAGGTGACGGTCGAGAATCCTCCGCCTCCGCCACCGAAGGCCGCCAAACTGAGCCAGTGCGACTTCCCCAACGAGAAGAAGCCGTGGCGCGTCGACAACACCTGCAAGGCAATTCTGGATGACGTGGCCAAGAACCTGCAGCAGAATCCGGATAGCAAACTGGTGATTGTTGGTAATGCTGAGCCCAGTGAGAAACGGAAGAATCTGGCGGCAGAGCGCGCCGTCGATTCCAAGTTCTACCTGGTCGAAGGCGAAGCACAACAGCACATCGATGAAAGTCGGATCGAGGTGCGCACCGGCAGCGGTGGCACCAAGACGGCCGAGTACTGGATCGTGCCTTCCGGCGCAACCTTTGACTCGACGGGAACAGAAGCCGTGGATGAGTCCAAAATCAAGCCGATTCCGGATCATCCCAAGCCGGCTGCCAAAAAGGCTGCTGCGAAGAAGAAAGCGGAGTAACTTCCAGTAACTTAAGGGAAAGGCCGGCCGCTCAAAGCGACCGGCCTTTTTCCGCGTGGACTTCAGTAACTTGATGGGGGTGGTGTAGCCTGTCAGGCTAGCTCTCGCATCCAACTTTCTCGATCTGGGGCACTGGACATCTATGAAACATGCTTGGTTTAAGTTGCTGGCGGTCTTGACTTTAGCTTGCAGTTGCGCGGCAGCAGGGAGTTCGCAGTGGAGTGTTTTAGGGCCGGATGGCGGTGACGTCCGCAGTCTGGCTTACGATCCGCACAATCCCAACAGAATTCTTCTGGGAACAAGTACCGGGGTGATTTTTGTCTCCGAGGACGACGGACACAACTGGTCGCGTTTTGCCAAACTGGGAGCTGGCGATGACTACGTGCTCGACCACATCGCCTTCGATCCTCAGCGCGATAAAACCATCTTTGTTTCTGCCTGGAGCGTCCAGGATCAAAACGCGGGCGATGTTTTCCGCACAAAGAATGGTGGCAAGGATTGGGAAGCTCTGCCTGCAATGCACAACAAGAGCGTCCGCGCCATGGCGATTGCGCCCTCCGACGACAAAGTCATCGTTGCCGGCGCGCTCGATGGCGTCTATCGCAGTACGGACGGCGGCAATAACTGGCAGCGGATTTCATCCGACGGCGTCGTGAAGAACGTCGAGTCGCTTGCCATTGATCCCAAAGATCCGAATACGATTTATGCCGGCACCTGGCACCTCGCCTGGAAAACCAGCGACGGCGGCGGGAACTGGCAGCACATTACCAAGGGCATGATTGACGATTCTGACGTATTCTCGATTATCGTCAGTCAGGCCAATCCTTCGGAAGTCTTCGCCAGTGCGTGCTCGGGCATTTATAAGAGCGTGAGCGGCGGCGATCTATTCGACAAGATTAAAGGCATCCCTTTCAGTGCGCGCCGAACCCGCGTGTTGAAGCAGGACCCGGGCAATCCTGAAGTCGTTTACGCCGGCACGACGGAAGGTTTGTGGAAGAGCGTGGACGAAGGCAAGAACTGGAAGCGCGTGAGCAATCCTGAGGTCGTCGTCAACGATGTACTCATCGATCCGCGTAACCCCCAACACGTGCTGCTGGCAACCGATCGCAGCGGCGTGCTGGCCAGCAATGATGGTGCGACCACATTCGCGGCCTCCAATCACGGCTACAGCCATCGCTATGTAAGTTCAATCCTGGCCGACAGCAAAGAACCGAACTCGCTCTACATCGGCATCGTGAATGACCGCGAATTTGGCGGCGTCTTCTCCTCGCACGATGGCGGACAAAGCTGGCAGCAGAAGAGTTCCGGATTGGATGGCCGCGATGTCTTTACGCTGAAGCAGGCCAGCAACGGAACCATCATCGCCGGAACCAACCGCGGAATGTTCGAGCTGGCAGAGGGCGGCTTGAGCTGGCATCCGATCAACAACGTGGAGGTTGCGAAAACGGTTTCGCGTACGGTGAAGCTGAAGAGCGGCAAAACCAAGACTGTCTCTTCGACCATTGCTACCCATTCCATTCTGGAGGGCCGGGTCAGTGACGCCGATCTTTCTTCCAGCCGCTGGTACGCCGCAACTTCGTCCGGATTGTTCGCCAGCAAGGATCACGGCAAAATCTGGATCGGTGGCCCGGTCGCCGGCGAGAAAGACTTCGTTGCGGTTCAGGCGCAGGATGACCTGATCGTCGCCGCAACCCGTTCCACCGTTCTGGTTTCTCAGGACGGCGGTGCAGACTGGAAGTCGGCAATCCTGGCTTCGTATCCGATTAACATCCGCAACGTTACGGTCACGCCCGATGGGCAGGTCTTGGTCGCCACTCGCGAAGGAGCTTTCCACAGCGGCGACTCCGGCAAGAGCTGGAATCACGTCGTGGCGGGCCTGCCGGATAAGGACATCACCTCAGTGGCGTTCGACGGTGGCCACAAGCGCCTGATCGCCACGAGCGGCCAGACTGGAGTAGTGTTCGAAAGCACCGATGGCGGCAACAGCTGGCAGCGCGGACCCGACTCCGGCTTCCCGTTGCGGCGTATCAGTATTGTGCATGGGCGTTATGTTGCAGCTACGCCGTTTGACGGCGTAATCGCACAGCCCGAGAATCAGTCGCAGAGTGCAAGTCTCGGCGGCTCAAACTAAACAACCGGTCCTTGAAACCAGGTCGCGGAGAGCGCCGCATGCTCTCCGCGATTTTGTTTTTGCGCGGCGTGTGGCAACTTCTACATGCAGCGGCCCCTCCAGGAAGCCGTAACTCCATCTTTTTTGAAGCTTTCCGTATGGTATTTGACTTGCCACTAGCGTGAAGGAGAGGATCGGGCAACCATATCCGCAAGCCGTGAATCGGCAGGTTCCATTCCGCCGCAGTTCCGCTTGGCTGCTGACTTGCCTAGCGATAGGGATCAGCCAGGGCTGTGCCCGCCCCGACGCTTTCCGCCGAACCCAGACGAACGCGGGCTCCAGTTCGGCGGCTCAGAAGCTTCCCTTCCATTCAGGCGCCGATCACACATCGGACGATAACGAGCGTCCGGCTGTTCCCCTCGATCACAACACCCCGGACAGTGCGCCTTTCCGCGCTTCCATGCACCACGGCTTGCCCGCGGGCACGCTGCTCACAGTGCGCCTGGAAAATTCATTCTCGGTCACACACGTGCGCTCCGGAGACAAGTTTACGGCGTCCCTGGCGGCTCCTGTTAGCGTAGATGGCAGTGCGTTAGTTGACTCTGGCACGCCAGTCAGCGGACGCGTGGAAAGCGTCCAGATGCCAGTGGATCAACCCGGACTCGCGCCTAAGGCCGCGCTCATCCGCCTTACTTTGAACACCATGACGATCGATGGTAAGGCGCTGCCGATTCAAACCTCCAGCCTCTTCACCAAGGCTGTTCTGCAACCTGCCGCCTCGGTGCGACCTCCCGGAGAACAACCGATTCCGGGCGACTATCGCTTGCAGAAAGGCCGCCAGCTCACTTTTCGCCTCACTTCCCCAGTCATGTTCGCAGACATAAATTCACTAGCCGTCCGTCAATATCCCGATTCCCCAAGGTAGCTCCGTTCCACGATTCCGGGAACGCCTATCTCCGCGTCAACGCGTCAATGGCTAATCCGCCAGCAAAGTCGACCGTTTAGCAGGTTTTCCACAGGCTGATTCCGGCTCTCCGTGACGTGTGCCCTTCGCAGTGTCCGATGACGACTCCTATAGTGGGAGCGCAATTCCGGGAAAGCAAAGTACGGCAGAAAACCAAAACGGGTTTCGTCCCGTTTTGGAAGCACTGAAGTATCAAAGGCAGTGCGACGGAGTTCCTTCTGGGACTTTTCCCCGGCAAAGTATTGTTATGAGCGCAGCGCCGACATTTCCGTGGCCAGAATTCGATGCCCAGAGCGTCGAAACGGATTTCCGTTTCATCTTTGAACACGCCCCCATTCCGGCCGCGCGTTGTAATCAGCAGGGAATCATTCTCCAAATGAATCCCGCATTCGAACAGGTGCTGAATCGGAAAAAGAATCTCAGCGATAGGTTGCGCGTGGGTGATGTTGTGGGATCCGACGATCACGAGACCACGGATCGTCTCCTGCGCGAGGTCTTCGAAGGAAAACGTCCTGCGGCTCACATTGAAAAAAACAAACCAAACTGTGGCTGGACATTCTGGCGCGTAAGGGGCGGAAATGGGGAGTTGACGCAAGTTCTGCTCCTGGCCGACTCGAGTCTTGACGCCGATTTTGTGCCGAACGATTTGTTGCAGGCGCAACGTTGGGAAGCCGTCGGCCGCTTGACGGGCGGCGTAGTTCACGACTTCAACAACCTGCTCACCGGCGTCCTGCTCTACTGCGATCTGCTCTTCGCCAGTCTGAACGCGAGCGAACACCGGCTGCGCCGCTACGCGGAGGAAATTCGCGGAGCCGTGGCGCAGGCCACCATGCTCGTCCGGCAACTGCTGGTTTTTGCGCGGCCGAAGGGCGCCGAGGCTCGGCTCGGCTCTCTCAATCAGGTGGCCGAGTCTATGCGGGATCTTGTGACGCGCCTCGTCGGGGAAAACATTGAGCTGGAGTTACGCCTCGATCCGCGCCTGGGTCTCGTCGAAATCGACTGGGCGCAAGCCGAACAGATACTGCTCAATTTGATTCTGAATGCGCGGGACGCCCTGTCCAATGGCGGCCGCATCGTGATCGAAACCAGCAACTGCAAATTCGAGCCAGTGCAAGACACCGGAACCGTCTTCGCCGGTACGCCGATTTTTCCCTGCGTTCTACTGGCAATTAGCGATAACGGCTGCGGAATGGACGCAGTCACACGCCGGCGATTATTTGAACCGTTCTACACAACCAAGGCAGCGGGCACGGGCTTGGGGCTCGCGACCATCCGCAGCATTGTGACCAACCATCGCGGACTCATTCACGTCGAAAGCGCGCCCGGCTGCGGAACCCGGGTCTTGATTCTGCTGCCGCAGTCCTCCCCCATTGCAACTTTCCCTCATCTGGCCGCCACAAGTTCAGATTCACCGCAAAGCACCCATCACGAGGACAAAAAGGAACCACACCTATGACGTCAGCTGCTGTTAGTCCCTCAATCGCCACTCCGCAGGTCATGGCTGCGAACTTTCTCAACCTTCTCATTGTCGACGACGAACGCGCCATTCGCGAAGCCTGCCGCGAGGTAGCCCTCTCACTCGGCTACATCGCGCATGTGGCCGACTCCGCCGAACATGCCTACCGTCTGCTCCAAACCCACACCATCGATGCCGTCCTGCTCGATCTGCGTCTGCCCGGAGCGAACGGGCTCGAAGCCCTGCGGCAGATCAAGGCGCAGCGGCCCGAGGCTCTGGTCATCGTCGTCACGGGCTATGGCACCGTGCAATCGGCCGTGCAGGCCATGAAGAACGGCGCTTACGAATATGTAACCAAGCCTTTCAGCATTGACGAACTCAAGCTGCTGCTCGAGCGCGTCTCGAATCACTTGAAGCTCAAAACCGAGAACCGCATCCTGCGCGAAAAACTCAAAGGGCGTCAAGGCTACGGCGGGCTTGTAGGCCGGGCGCCTGAAATGGAAAAGCTGTACCGAATTATCGCCAAGGCGGCGAACAGCACGCATCCAGTTCTAATTCTCGGCGAAAGCGGCACGGGAAAAGAAATGGTTGCGCGCGCCATCCATTACTCCGGCCCGTTCCGCGACAAGCCTTTCATTCCAGTCGACTGCGGCTCATTGGTTCCAACCCTGATCGAAAGCGAATTATTTGGCTACGTCCGTGGCGCCTTCACCGGCGCCAATCAAGCCAAAGACGGACTACTGGCGATCGCCGAAGGCGGCACGATTTTCCTCGACGAAGTCGGCGAGCTTCCCGTCGATCTTCAATCCAAGCTCCTGCGGGCGATTCAGGAAAAGGAGATTCGTCCCGTAGGCAGCACGCGCCGCGTCCCCATCAACGTGCGCATTCTTGCCGCCACCAATCGCGATCTGGAACAGTCGGTCACCGAAGGTACGTTCCGCCGCGATCTGTATTTCCGGCTGAACGTTCTCAGCCTCCGCATCCCGCCCTTGCGCGAGCGGCGCGACGACATCTCTCTGCTGATCGCTCACTTCATGGAGCGGGCGACGCGGGCTTCGGGCCAGGAAAGGGTGCTGAGTGATGAAGCTCTCAAAGCATTGCTCGCCTACGATTGGCCCGGAAATGTGCGCGAACTGGAAAACTGCATCGAACGCACTTGCGCATTCACCAGCGGGCCGGTGATCTATGTTCCAGATCTGCCGCCCGCGATCGCACGCACGGTCATGGTGGCTCTCGACAGGCCGAATGGCACTCTGCAAAGCAAGATTGTGCCCATGGCCGAACTGGAGAAGCAGACCATACTTCGGGCGATCGCCGAGTTGAACGGCGACAAACTGCAGGCGGCTCGCTTGCTCGGCATTGGCAAGACGACTCTTTACCGCAAGCTCAAGGACTATGCGGTCCAAGCCTAAGCACCATGGAAGTTCAATCTGAAATGAAGAGTTGATTCCGAGAACCCGTAATGGGAAAACCGATTCGTCCGGGTTCCGTAACTGCCGTGTTTTCAATTGAAAGGTTTGTGGAGACCAGCGTGCACATAACCCGGCATGATCCTACTGATTACATCCTCAGACCGTGGCCCAGAGTGTTCCGCCACCTTAAAAGAATCGACTGGTTGTGAGACCGATTGGGTGGAAAGCCTGCAGCAGGGCGTGGCGCGGCTGCGCGAGCAATGCTATTCGGTGGTGGTAATCGATCAATTTCTGGTCGAAAGTGAACCAGCCGAAAGCGATCAACTGCTTGAGCATTTGGATACCGCCTTCCCGGTTTATCTGAATTTTGCGGTCAGCGGAATGGAGCGCCTGGTGCGCGAAGTCCGCTCCGCCCTGCATCGCCGCAAGCGAGAGGAAACACAGGCGCGGCGCTCGGTGGAACAGCAGTTCCGCAGCGAAATATGCGAGAGTCTTACCGCCATGCTTCTCTCCTGCGAGCTGGCCATGGCCGTGCCCAACATTCCCGGTCCTGCCGCCGAAAAGATTCTCGCCGTTGATAATCTCGCGCGCGAAATGCGGCTGAGACTGGGAGCAGGGGAAACCGCCGGGTAATTCGTTCCCTGCAGCCGCATTCGCAAGGATTCGTTAGAGAAAAGAGTCCCTAGAAAAAGTCCTTCCGGGCGACGCGCTTTCGCTCTAGAATAAGCGAGCGCGCCCGCCGGACTACTTGTCCAAGGCGGAATCCGCTCCCGGAGGTTCTGTGCACGTTCTGGTCACAGCCGATACTTTGTCCGGCTCCTGGACCTACATCCGCGAACTGGTCACCGGACTGGTAACCCGAGGCATACGTGTCACTTTGGTGAGCTTCGGTGAAATTCCGCTGCCCGATCAGACCGCCTGGATGGAGCATCTCCACGGCCTGGAATACCGGCCGACGGCGTTTCGCCTCGAGTGGATGGATGAAGCGCCGGGCGATTTGCCCGAGTCGTCGGAATTCCTGATTCACCTGGTCGACGAAATTCAGCCCGACCTGCTTCAGCTCCACCAGTTCTGCCATGGCGATCTTCCGGTCGACGTGCCGCGGGTGATCATGGCGCACGGCGATCTGATCAGTTGGTCGCAGGCCGTGCAGGGATGCAAGCCGCGCGGTACGCGCTGGCTCAATTGGTATCGTGACATGATCGGTCGCGGCATTGCCGCCGCCGACGCCGTAGTTGCGCCATCGACCTGGATGCTCGACACGATCCGCGAAACCTACGGCCATGCCCGGCGCGAAATTGTCATTCATCCCGGCCGCAATCCCATTTTCTTCAATCCCTATGTGAGCAAAGACGATTCCGTGTTGGCCGTCGGTCGACTGATCGATGCCGGCAAGCAGGTGTTTCTGCTAACCCAATATGCGCACTCCTTTCCGATCTGCATCGTAGGCTCGGAGCAGACTGTGCCGGTTTCGCGAATCCCCATTCGTGCCGATGTGAAAGTAGCCACCAAAGAAGCCTCAGTCGCGATTCGCGGACCCCAAACGGAAGCCCAGTTACGGGCTCTTTACAGTCGCGCCGCCGTCTACGCGGCCACCGCCCGGTACGAACCCCTGGCCCTGGCGCCGCTCGACGCCGCCTTCTCGCGTTGCGCCATTGTGGCTAACGATATCCCAACCTATCGCGAGCTTTGGGGCGACGCCGCGCTCTACTTCCGGACAAACGACGCTAGCAGTCTCGCGCAGATTCTGCGCCAACTCGATGCCGATCGTCCGCTCCGCCAGGCTTACGCCGATCGCGCCTTCGCCCGCGCCCGCACCCGCTTCACCGCAAAGCGCATGATTGAAGACTATATCGATTTGTACTCGAGCCTGGTCTCGGCCAACACCTTGGCCGCCTGATCTTCGAATCGTCCGACTTTCCAAGGTGACCACCAAGTACGGCGGCAAGGTTGGCCGCGAGCAACATCATTTTCCGGCTACACAAGAGCTGCCAATATAGCGACCTCTGTTTCCTGCATAGCAGAGACAATCTCTTGCTCGTGACACGATTCTCGCTTTGATGATATTTTTAGCTTTACTACCGTAGGGTTGGAGAACTCAAATCATGGCCCAAGTCAAAATCACAGTTCGTCCGAATGGTCCTTACCGCGTGGAAGCACCGGAGGGCACCATCGAACTTGTCGACGCCAACGGAACTCCGTATGACATCACCGGCAAACCAGCATTCTCGCTTTGCCGCTGCGGAGGCTCTGTCAATAAGCCTTTTTGCGACGGCACGCACAGCAAGATCGGTTTCCAGGGAGCGGAGTTGGCGGTTAAGAAAGCAGAAGGGCAATAAGGGCACACTGAGAACCAAACCCACTTATAGCCGATGAAGCTAGCGGCTCAGTGCGTAGACCGAGTTTCATCGTACCTTCAATGAGCTCGCCGCCAACTCCTCGACTCTCGCCAGGACCTCATCTTCCGTAAGTGAGGTTGAATCAATCACCACCGCATCCTTCGCGGCCACGAGCGGCGAAGCCGCCCGCGTTCGATCGCGTTTGTCGCGTTCGCGCAAGTCGGCTGCAACGTTAGCGGCCACATCGCCTTTGATCTTCTGCTGCTCCATCCGCCGTTTTTCGCGCACCACGGGATCGGCATCCAAAAAAATTTTCAGATCAGCATCTGGAAAAACTTTCGTGCCGATGTCGCGGCCTTCCATCACCACCCCTCCACCTCCGCCCATCTCACGTTGCCGCAGCACCATCCATTCGCGTACCGCAGGATGCACGGACACCTTTGAGGCGGCCTCAGTCACATCGCGCTCCCGGATGCGCGCCGAGACATCATGCCCATCGAGCAAGGTCCGGTTCCCGGTGAGGGTGGGTTCGAGATGAATGCGTGACTCTTGCGCCAGTTTGAGCAATGCCGCTTCGTCGTCAAACGACAAATCCTTCTCAATCGCTTTTAGAGCCAGCGCCCGGTACATCGCGCCGCTTTCCAGGTTCACGTAGCCAAGTTTGCGCGCCAAGCGAGCGGCAATCGTGCTTTTCCCCGCGCCCGCCGGCCCGTCAATAGCAATGATCAGTTTTCGCTTGGGAATACCAGTGCTGGAATCGTCGCTCATCACGCCGTGTTGAGTCCGGCCGTTCGCATGATTGATCATTAAAGAAAGATCATTAAAGAAATAAGAATTGTACACGTAAACGACCACTCGGTCTGGAGACAATCACCCGGAGAATCAAATGCGGGAAGACACATTACCCGCTCGCACTTTTTCCGGAGTCCATCCCAGTTCGCGCAGCTTGCGAATGCTCAACGAGTCATGACGTTTGGCCAGGCGGACTCCGCTCCGGTCACGCACGAGATCGCAGTGATAATACTGCGGCGGCGTCAGTCCTAAAGCGCGAAACAAGAGAATCTGCCGCGCGGTCGATTTCAAGAGATCCGCGCCGCGGACAACTTCGGTGATACCCATGGCAGCGTCGTCGACCACAACCGCTAACTGATAGGCAGGCATATCGTCCCGGCGCCACACGATGAAGTCCCCAAAATCGCGCCCGGCAATCAGGCGCTGCGGACCATGATGCAAATCGGTGAAGCAGATTTCCTCGCCGTCAGGTACGCGGAAACGCCAATTCGCCTGTGGCGGGGCTGGCAACGACGCCTGCCCTGAGCCAGTCGCACGGACCGCTGTCATTGACACCGGCCGGCACGTACCCGGATAAACCGGCTCATCGTCGCCTTCGTTAGGCGCGCTCGCCACCAGGGCCACTTCTTTCCGCGAGCAAATGCAGGGATAAATCAGTCCGCGTTCATGGAGTGTGCGCCACGCATCGAAATAGAAACCGCGCCGCTGACTCTGCGAGTAAGGCGCATACGGTCCGCCGCAGTCTGGACCTTCGTCCCAGGTAATTCCCAGCCAGCGCAGGTCTTCGAACATGGCCTCAACAAATTCCGGGCGGCAGCGCGCCGCGTCCAAATCTTCGTTGCGCAAAACCAGTTGGCCCCGCTCTCGCGCCCGCAGCGCCGCGACCCAAAATGTCCGCGCATGCCCAACATGCAGCAGGCCTGTTGGCGAAGGCGCAAGGCGCCCTCGGTAAGATGGAGAACTTGGTTTCTCTGGAAGGTTGGTCACAACGAAGAAAGTCTATCTCTTCATCGGGGCACTATTGGCGGCAATCGCTGATTTCGACGCACCCGCCGGCGTCATCTGCACCATCGACCTGCTGCCCACATGCACAAAACTCAACTCGCGCGCCGCCAGCAGCGCATTCACAGCTTCCTTCACCCGCGACCGCGCCACGAACTTTCCGAAGAACGTCTCCAATTCATTCTGGTCCGCCGCAACCACGCAATCCAGATACTTCGAGAGCAGCGCCGAAAGCGCCTCCGGAACGGACAGTCCCACACCCTGCTTCACCGCATCCGGCGACCAGCGATAAAGCAAATCCCAGAATGAGCCCTGGCTCGGGTTGTAATCCACGCGCGTGATGCGCAGTTTCGACCCCAGTTCCGCGAGCGCTTTATCGAGCGCTGCCAGCGAGATGCTGCCGCCCAGCGTCTCCTGCAGGTTCAGTTTCGAAATTGGCCCCTCGCGGTGGATCCACTCAAACGCATCGCACGCCAGCGACGAGTACGGCGACCGCGACCCTGCCCGCGGCGCCTGCTTGGGATTGCGCTCGCCCACCAGCGCATAGAGATAGGGAAACACCGACGCCGAAACGAGAAAGGCATTATTTTCGTCGAACAAATTCGCCTCGTAGGCGGAGCGCTCGCGTAGCAGCCGAACCATCAGCTCGGTCGCCTCCGCCGCGCGCGGATCCGAAAACGCATGTTGCCACATTGGCAATCGATCCTCAGAGCCGACGAAAGCGCCAATAAACGTTGGCAGCAGCACCGCAGGCCGTGCCGGATACATCAGGCAGAACCCAACCTCCTCGACGAACGCGCGCGCCTGTTCGATCGTCCGGATGGGCTTGCCATCGAGCCGCCATTTTTCGCGCCGCAGTTGTTGGAGCTCGAGTTCGGTCATAAAAACCGCTTCGGCCGTCCGGCATTCCGGCGACCGGTATTCGGATCCAGCGGTTGCTCCTAGGTCTGCCTGTTCAGTCGGAAGCCGAGCGCCGGGAGCCGGCTCAAATTCTCTTGAACGCTTTCTGAATCTCCTTCACAGAATACCGCAGAACCACGGGCCTCCCGTGCGGACACGCCATCGGATGCTGCGTCTTCGCCAGCTCCGTCAGCAGCCATTCCATCTTGTTTTGCTCCAGCGGCATGTTCACTTTGATCGCGGCATGGCAGGCAATCGAAGCCGCAATCCGGCCCCGAATCTTTTCCAGATTCAACGATTGCTCCTCGCGGGAAATCTGATCGAGCAATTCATGCAGCATTTTTTCGACCGCGGCGGCATCCACTCCCGCCGGAGCAACCTTCACCGCAACGCTGCGCGCGCCAAACGGCTCCGCCTCAAATCCATTATGCTGCAACTCGTCGGCGATCTCGGCAAACACCGCCTGCTGTGCAGGAGTCAACTCCAGCACAATGGGTATCAGCAAGCGCTGGCTTTCGACCTTGTGTGCGGCCCGCTGCTTCAGTATGCGTTCGAACAACACGCGCTCATGCGCCACGTGCTGATCGATGATCCACAATCCGTCCTCATTCACCGCCAGAATGAACGAATTGCGAATCTGCCCCAGCGGGCGCAGCGTTGATAAAGCCGCAAGTGTCGGCTCTTCCTCTTGTACTTCAAGCGCCGGAGCACACGTGTTATCAGGAATCGCGGGATCAATAATGCCTCGTTCGGCTGCGCGCACAATCAAATGCGACTCCAACCCGCGCGCCACCGGAACAGCAGCATTAGCCTCAACAGCGGCGCCGCTTTCGAACTGGAAACGCGCCGAAATCGCGGGCACAACTGGCGGCTGCAAAGCAAATGCTCCGCTCATCGCCGGGTCATAGGGGACACCACTTCTCGCCTCTTGTGCCAGAAGTGGGTTTCTGTGGCCCGCCTCTGGTGATCGGTCCCAATCCGCACCGGGCGTCAACGCTCCCGGGCTTAACCCTCCCGAGGTCAAGGCCTGGCTCGCCGTCGCTCGAGCGCGAATCTCCGTCGTAAATTGCGGCACCGGACGCGCCTTCATCAGCGCTGCCCGCACCGTGTCGCGCACAAAATCGTGCATCACGGTCGATTGCCGAAACCGAACCTCGGTCTTCGACGGATGCACATTCACATCGACCTCGCCCGCGGGCATTTCCAAGAACAACAGCACAACTGGATATACAGTGGGCGGAATGATGTTGCGATAAGCCTCGGTCAATGCGTGCTGAATCAACCGGTCGCGAATGAGCCGCCCATTCACAAAAACATATATCGAGTTCCGGTTGAGTTTCTGAATCTCAGGCTTTGAGACAAACCCGTGCAGCCGCATCTCGCCGGGTGATGCGCCAACACTTTGCCCGCCCTCCCCGAACTCATCCCGCTCTTCCTGCCTCCTCCACAGCGGAGGTTGCGGCAATCCTTCCCTCTCCAAAACCTGCACCGCCGCCACCGGAATCAACTGGTCGAGCGTTTCCTTGCCGAATACCTGATACACGCGCTCGCCATAACCCGCCACCGGCGGCGCAATCAGCATGGCATTGGTCATCGAATGCAGTTCAAAATGCTTCTCCGGATGCGCCAACGCATAATGCGTGACCAGCGAAGCGATGTGAGAAAGCTCAGTCGATTCCGCCTTCAAAAATTTCTTCCGCGCCGGAGTATTGAAAAACAGATCGCGCACGGTAATCGAAGTGCCCTGCGGCAGCCCAGACTCTTCCACACGCGCCATCTTCCCGCCGTTGATCTCGATAATCGTCCCGGAGGGTTGTGTCTCCGAAAAATTGGGTGCCCCATTTCTCCCATCTTTTGGGGGAAGTGGGGAATCTCCGTCCTCCAAGGCACAGGTTTCGAGTCTTAACCGCGACACCGAGGCAATCGAGGGCAGCGCCTCGCCGCGAAACCCAAGCGTAGCCACACTCAACAAATCTTCAGCATCTTTAATTTTCGAAGTAGCGTGACGCTCAAACGCCAGCATGGCGTCGTCGCGCACCATGCCGCACCCATTGTCGGTAATCTGGATCAGCTTCTTCCCGCCCGCCTCGACGTTGATTTTGATCCGCGTCGCCCCCGCGTCCAGCGCATTCTCGAGCAGTTCCTTCACTACCGAGGCAGGCCTCTCCACCACCTCACCGGCTGCGATCTTGTTCGCTACTTGTTCGGAAAGAACGTGAATGCGCCCCATGAATCAAGTCCCAGATGCCAGCGATCGGCTGCCTTCTTAAGGATAGGCCAGTTTCGCAGATGAGAGGATCAAACGCAAAAGTTACCCCGGCACGGAAGGAGGCAGCCAGTTCTACTGTTAATATTTATTCTTCGCCGTCAAGCACAGGGAAAACGATGATTCGATCCTTCAAAGGCATTACCCCAACCATCCCCGCAAGCTGTTATGTGGACGAGTCCGCACAAATCATCGGCGATGTTGTTCTGGGCGAGCACGCTTCGGTCTGGATGAACGCCGTCATTCGCGGCGATGTCTACGGCATCCGCATTGGCGCCAACTCCAACATTCAGGATTGCTGCGTACTGCACGGCATGAAAAACACTTATGGGGTCACGGTAGGCGAATATGTCACGGTCGGCCATTCGGTCACGCTGCATGGGTGTGTGGTTGAAGATCGATGCTTGATCGGCATGGGATCGATAATTCTGAACGGCGCGAAAATCGGCACAGGGTCGATCATTGCAGCGGGCACGCTAATCCCAGAGCGCACCGTGGTCGAGCCCGGTTCGCTCTGGATGGGATCACCCGGCAAGTTCCGCCGTAAGCTGGAGCCGGCCGAAACTGAGACCATCATGCGCTATACGAATAATTATCTGGGGTACACGCAAGAGTATTTACGGGAACGGTAATGCGTCGACCACCAGCAACTTGTCATCCTGAGCGCAGCATCGGCGAGCGAAGCGAAGCCGATGCGGAGTCAAAGGATCCCTGTAAGCATTGGCCATTCAGGACGCGACAGGGCATTTTTATCATCGAACTCCTTGCATTGCCGTATGCCGCTTGAGATGCAAGGGATCCTTCGACTCCGGGAGATCTTTCGCTATCGCGAAAGACATTTCTCCGCTCAGGATGACAATGCGATTGCGGATAAACGAACAAGAATTAGGAACGAATGATTAAAGCCGTCCGAGGAACGCGAGACTTACTTCCCCCCGATACTGCGCTCTGGAACTTTGTCGAATCCGTTGCGCGCGAGGTTTTCCGCGCCTACAACTTTCAGGAAATCCGCACGCCGATTTTCGAGAGCACCGAACTCTTCGCTCGCGGTGTCGGCGAAGAAACGGACATTGTCTCCAAAGAAATGTTCTCCTGGGAAGATCGCGGCCGCGCCGAAAGCGATAAAGGACAGTCACTCAGTCTTCGCCCCGAGGCGACCGCCGGCATCGTGCGCGCCTACATCGAGCACAAACTCTGGGATCGCGGACTAAACAAGCTTTACTGCATCGGCCCCATGTTCCGCCGCGAACGACCGCAAAAGGGCCGCTACCGCCAGTTCTACCAAATCGACGCCGAAGTGATTGGTCCGGCATCTTCGGGAAGCGATTCTCCCGTACGCGACGCCGAAGTTCTCGAAATGCTGGCCACCCTTCTCGATCGGCTGGGCATCAAGAACTGGACCCTCGAACTCAACTCCGTCGGCTCCTCTGCGGAACGAGTCAGGTTCAACGAGGCGCTCCGCACCGCGCTCGAACCGGTGAAAGACAAATTATGCGGCGATTGCCAGCGGCGCGCCGTCACCAATCCACTGCGCGTGCTGGACTGCAAGGTTCCCGAAGATCAGCCGATCATCGACAAGCTTCCGCGTATCAGCCAATTCCTTGATGAAGACAGCAAGAAACACTTCGCTTCGGTGCAGGAAATTCTGAAAGCGGTCGGTGTCGATTTCCGCATCAACGACCGCTTGGTGCGCGGCCTGGATTACTACACTCGCACTGCATTCGAATTCACGCACGGAGCTCTGGGCGCGCAAAACGCTATCCTCGGCGGCGGCCGCTACGACGGCCTTTCCGAATCGCTCGGGGGGCCTGCTGCACCCGGCATCGGCTTCGCCATCGGCGAAGATCGCCTGGTGATGTCGCTGCAGGAATCGACTCCGGCAGAAAGTGTGCTAAAAAAACCGGATGTCTACATCGCCCCGCTGGGCGCAGGCATGAACGCGGAATCCGCTCGCCTGGCGCGCGAACTCCGCCGCGAAAACGCAGTAGTAGATCTGGGCGACGAAACCTTCCGCCTGAAAAAATCCTTCGAGCTTGCGACCAAAGCTGGAGCAAAGTACATTCTCATCGTCGGCGAGAACGAAGTGAAGGCCGGCGCGTTTGCGCTGAAGAATCTGGCCACGGGTGAGCAAGTCTCTGTCCCGCGCGACGAGTTGCCGCAGCGCATCAAGGAGTAGCCATGGGGACCATTCGCACTGCCATTGACGACATCACTCGCCGCTTCATCGAAGCGCAGCACCTGTTCTTCGTCGCCACGGCCCCGCTCGATGCCGAGGGCCACGTCAACGTCTCACCCAAGGGACTCGACACCTTCCGCATTCTCGGTCCAACCACCGTCGCGTACATCGACTTTACCGGCAGCGGCGTAGAAACCATCGCGCACCTCAAAGAAAACGGCCGGATTGTCCTGATGTTCTGCGCCTTCCAAGGTCCGCCTAACATCTTCCGTCTCTACGGCCGGGGCCGCGTGCTGGAGCAGCACGAGCCGGAATTTGCAGAACTGGCGCAAAATTTTCCGCTTTACGAACACTCGCGTTCCATCATCGTCGTAGAACTCAATCGCATCACCGACTCCTGCGGCTACGGCGTCCCGCTCTTCGAATACAAAGGCGAGCGCCAGCAACTCGAACTCTGGGCACGCAAACGTGGCACGGAAGGATTGAAAGTCTACCGCGAGCAAAAAAACCGCCAAAGCATCGATGGCTTGCCAGGCGTCTCTGAATTCGATCCTCAGGAGGTCGGATGAACCTTCTTCTCATCTCTGTTTTCACTCTAGCCGTCGCGATTTCCCATCCATCGCCTGCACAAACTCCGGCGGCAGGCAGGGCTCTTAGCATCTTCGAGCAAGCAGCAATCGCCAACGAAAAATCTCTGATTGAGGCCAAGAAGAAAGACGACGCGACATTTTTCAAGCGAACACTCGCCGATGACTTCTCCCTAGTCGGCATAGACGGCCAACTTCTGCAAGGCGAGGAAGCCGCCGACGGTCTCGGCGATTCCGACCTGGTCGAACTCACACCCTACGACATGAAAGTAATCCCACTCGGCGACTCGGGCGCCATCGTTACCTACGACGCTATTGTCCGTGAAGCCCCGCAGGAAGACCAAGGCCCGCCCCCGCGCTACCAGCATTTCAGTTCAGTCTGGATCAAGCAGGGCGAGCAGTGGAAACTCAAATTCCATTAAGCCACGCCGACTCACTGGGGCGACTGGTAGAACGTGAAGTCGTTAGCATCTGCATCCTAAACGAGGCGTCATCCCGAACAGGGGCGCACTTCAGCCACCAGAGGGATCTCATCCAAATAGCCACCTTCGTTCCGCGCGCGATCCTTTGCTCCGTTGCTCCTTTGAAAAACGCTCCGCTCGGGATGACAGCCATCTCCAGTCGAATCCCGTTCTTGTTCCTCTTGACCTTTCCCCCGCTAACGGTAGAATGGCGCTGCCGTCGAAAACACTGAGGAATTCATCAAGGAGCACGCTCATGAAAACACTCCAAGTCATTCTCACGGCAGTCCTACTCTCAGCCGCGGCTTTAGCCCAAATGGAGCAGCAGCCCAAACCCGGCCCAGAACTCAAAAAACTCGACGCCTTCGCGGGCACATGGACTCTTGATGGCACCATGAAACCAAGTTCCATGGGGCCCGGCGGTTCGATGACCGAAAACGAAAAGTGCGAATGGATGGAGGGCGGCTTCTATCTCGTCTGCCATTCGGATTACAAAGGCACGATGGGCAGCGGCGTTGGACTTTCCGTGCTCGGTTATTCGCCCGAAGAGAAAGCCTACACCTACCGCGAGTTCAACAGCTTCGGCGAATTTGAAGACTCGCGCGGCCACGTCGATGGCGATACCTGGACCTGGACCAGCGACGAAAAAATGGGCGAGATGACCGTGCACGGCCGCTTCACGATGAAAATCACATCCGACAAGGCCTACACCTTCGTGTTCGAAATGTCGCAGGACGGCATGAAGTGGACGGACGTGATGGACGGGAAGGCGACTAAAAACTAGGCGCGATCGAAACTGCGCCTCTCTACACAAATGCCCATCTTTGCCATCTTTTGGCAAGAGTAGGGATTTTTTTACCCATGCCAATTGACCCGTGAAAAACCCACGGATCCTTCCCGCCCTGCCACTCGCGCCTTTATAATCCTCAGTTCAGCTTTCATCATCATTTTTCTCTAATAAAGGACAGACTTTTGCTCGACTTCCTAGGCGACCTACGACGTTCCCACATGTGCGGCGTTCTGCGCGCCGCCGACGCGGGGAAAAAAGCCACTCTCATGGGATGGGTGAACCGCCGCCGCGACCACGGCAACCTGCTTTTCATCGACCTGCGCGACCGCACCGGCGTCACGCAGATCGTTTTCAACACGGATCGCGACGCTGCCGTGCACGCAAAAGCAGAGACATTGCGCAATGAATACGTCATCGCGGTTACTGGCACGGTGCGCTTGCGCGATGCCAACACCATTAATCCCAACATGCCAACCGGCGAGGTAGAGGTCGCTGCCGACGAACTTCGCATCCTCAACGAATCCAAACTCCCGCCGTTCCTGCCGGGCGACACCGCGCTCACCAACGAAGAGACGCGCCTGAAATATCGCTATATCGACCTCCGTCGCGACGCGATGCAGTTCAACATCGAGATGCGCCACAGAGTCGCGAAAGCCATTCGCGATTATCTTTCTTCACAGGGGTTTTTCGAGATCGAAACGCCGTTCATGACCCGCTCCACGCCCGAGGGCGCGCGGGATTACCTTGTCCCGAGCCGCGTGCAGCCAGGCACGTTTTACGCGCTGCCGCAGTCGCCGCAGATGTTCAAGCAAATTCTGATGATCTCGGGCTTCGACAAGTATTTTCAGATCGTGCGTTGTTTCCGCGACGAAGACCTGCGCGCCGACCGCCAGCCGGAGTTCACACAAATCGATCTCGAAATGTCCTACCCGCAGCCGGAGCGCGTTTGGGAAGTGGTTGAAGGATTCTTGACTGCTGCGTTCGCCGCCGCAGGCTATCAGATCAAAACGCCCTTCCCGCGCATGGATTACGACGAAGCCATTCGCTTATACGGTATCGACAAGCCCGACCTGCGCCTGCCTCCGTTTACCGACGTGCGCGGTTGTTTCACTCCGGAAAATCTGAACGATCTCGCGATCAATCTCAATCTTCCTGTGATCGCCATTCGCATCCCAAAGGTGGGCGAACTCTCGCGCAAAGAACGCGACGACATCAAACCCATGTTCCACTCCAAAGGTGGAGCGCGCGTCTATGAAGATTTCAAACGCATCGCGAACAAGTATCCCGAAACTGCAGCGGCGATCAACAAAAAGTGCGCGGTGGAGGCAGACGATCTCATCGTGCTCGTAGCCGGCTCCGCCCAGTCCGGCCCGCAGACCGCCATGCCCGCTCACCGCAAAGTTACGCCGCAGGAGCTGGCAATTTATGCGTCGGCAGGACTGTTGCGCCTCGCGCTGGCCCAGAAGTACGCTGACCGCCACGGCATATTCAAAAAAACTGGCGACGCCGCGAATGATTACCGCTTTCTCTGGGTCACGAATTTCCCCATGTTCGAATGGGACGAGAGCGAAAAGCAGTGGATGGCTGCGCATCATCCTTTTACTTCTCCGCATGAGGAAGACATGCAGTTGTTGGGAGCAGGGGTCGAGTCGGTGAAAGATCCGCAATCGACGTTAAGCGCCGTTCGCGCACTCGCCTACGACGTGGTGCTGAATGGCACCGAGCTAGGCTCCGGATCGATTCGTATTCATCGTCAGGACATTCAGAGCAAAATCTTCCGCGCGCTCGGCATGAGCGAAGAAGAAGCCCGCAACCGCTTTGGATTCTTCCTCGAAGCGCTCGAATACGGCACGCCACCACACGGCGGCATCGCGCTCGGGCTGGACCGCATTGTGATGATCATTGCCGGGGCGGAAAGTCTTCGCGAAGTAATTCCCTTCCCGAAAACAGCACGCGCGGTGGATTTGATGGTCGACGCGCCAACTCCAGTGAGTGAAGCACAACTCCGCGAGTTGGGAATTGTCGTGAAAAAATCCTCGATCTAGCCTCTCTCGACCGCCAAAACGCACCGACGTAGAAGCCTCTGCGGCAGCTCTGAAGCCTTCGTCTAAACTCGTCGCGCAGGAACGCATAACTTTTTACACCCGCCCGACATCCGCATGACACTGCCTGTTCCTGCTCAAACTAATCTCCATTTTGTAAAGCGGGTTGCATTTCGGAAATAGGCTGACTTCTAACTTCAACGCAAGCTGAGCCAGTCCGAGTAATTCGCAACAAATATGGAGGACACTTTGAAAAAGACACTTGTATTATTCGGGCTGCTCCTGTCGCTGTCGGTTCCCTCGGCCCTCGTGGCGCAGACCGGCTATTCGCAAACCAACCTGGTAGCCAACACCGCCGGGGTTGCCGCGCACACCGACTCTCAACTCTCGAACCCGTGGGGAATTTCGTTTCTTCCCGGTCAGGATTTCTGGATCGCCAATAACAACGGCGGCACATCGACTCTCTACGATGCGCAGGGCAACAAAAACTCTCTCGTAGTCACTATCCCGGGAGCTTCCGTCAATCCCTGCAATCCCGGCTGTCCAACTGGAACCGTAGCCAACGCCACCGGTAGCTATTTCAACGGCGGAACATTCATCTTCGACACCGAAGATGGAATCGTTGCCAACTGGACCGGCGCTGCGAGTGCCGTCGTCGCTTTCGACAACTCCGCCAGCGGCGCGGTTTATAAAGGTCTTGCGCTGCTCAGCAACGGTTCCGGCACGTTTCTTCTGCTGGCGAATTTCAACAGCGGGAAGGTCGACGTTCTCGACCGCAACTTCAATCCGACCTCGCTGAGCGGCTCGTTCACCGATCCGAACCTGCCTGCCGGATTCGCGCCCCACGGCATCCACATCATCGGTAGCCAGATCTACGTAGCCTATGCCCAGCAGGATTCTGCGAAGCACGATCCCACCGTCGGCGCAGGCCTGGGCCAAGTCGATATCTTCGACACCAACGGCAATTTCGTGAGCGTGTTCGCCACGGGCGGCACTCTGAACGCGCCATGGGGCGTAGTACAGGCTTCAGCGTCGTTCGGAACTTTCTCGAACGACATTCTGGTTGGAAATTTTGGCGATGGCACCTTCAACGCCTTCGACAACACCGGGAAGTTTCTCGGCCAGGTCACCGACTCCAACAACAACGCGATCGCCAACCCTGGCCTGTGGGACATGGTCTTCGGCGCGGGCGGCACCGGCGATCCCAACACTCTCTATTTCACTGCCGGCGGCGCGAACCAGACCAGCGGCTTGTTCGCAACGCTCGTGCCTGCGTCTTCCACCACCAACGCAGACTTTTCTCTTAACCTGTCGGCTCAATCCGCAACGGTCGCGCCGGGCGGTTCAGCTCAGCTAACCATCACCGCGGCCGCCGTCGGAGGTTTCAACAGCCAGGTCAGCCTATCCTGCTCCTCAGTTTCCGGCCTGACTTGCTCCTTCAACCCGTCGACGATCTCTCCGGGATCGACCACTGGATCGATGCTAACCATCTCGGCCACATCAACTCCGCCAAGCAACGGCTACAGCGCGTCCGGCATGGCGGCGCTATTGCCAGGGCTTGGATTGTTCGGAACCTTGTTCGCGTTCGGCAAACGGAAATCAGCCGACGGAAAACGCAGGACTTATCGCTGGATCAGTTTGGTAGGATTGCTGCTGTTCGTCTCGCTGATCGCTCTAGGTTGCGGCGGAAGCAGTTCCAGCCACTCCACGACTCCTGCTTCGTCTCAAGTCACGCTGATGGTCACGGGCACGTCTGGCTCTCTGACCCATTCCACACCAGTAACCGTAACAATCGACTAAGCAAAAGTGGGCAAGGCGAAAACAAGTCTTGCCCATGAAGGGACGCCGTCCTTGTCTCCGCTGTGCAAGGCAGAGACAAGGACGGGTCAAGCCAATCGCAGCTATCTTCGCCCGTGGGGGGCTTGGCGGGATTGCAGGTTTTGCATTTGAGTTGCGTGGCGTTGTTGAAGCTCTTGGGTCTGTTGCGCGTGGCGCTGTTCCATCTGCTGCCTTTCGGCAGCACTGCCATTGCGCCGGGCAAATCGCTGATGCTCTCGATCTTGTTGCTTCTCGAGTTTTTGCCGCTCCTTGTTTTGCTGATTGATCAACTTCTGTTGCTGCTTTTCGTATTTCTTGTCGAGCTTGGCGTTGCCGCTATTAGGTGCCGCTGGACGTTCGATCGGAGGCAAGTCCTTGGCATGCTGGTCACATTGTTGTGAGGAGCATTTTCCCCGCCGCGGTTTGCCGGCGGATGATACGGCGCTCCCGCTTCGCGAGCTGCTTCGACACCGCCGTGAAAATCGCCGGGACGCGATGTGGCAGCGATCGGCGGCCGGCCTTGATTCACTGAAGCGCGCAGATCGCGATTATTGCGCGCGTCCTGGATGTGTTCGTTCTGGGCTGCCACCGGCCCGACGTGGCGATCATGCGCGGCAGCTTCTTCCTCCGGAGTGGGCCGAGCGGTCAGGCCGCCTTCGCCGCCGTTGTAGCTGACGTGACTGTTGTTCACGATAGTCACGTGCTCGTTATAAACGTTGTGAATGTTGACGACGTTGATGTTAGCGACCTCGCGGTTGTAGAAGAAGTGGCCGCCATCCCAGCGTCCACCAACGAAGCCCACGCCAAAGTAGCCGAAGCCGTAGTTGATGCCGCCGTAGAAGCCAACGTGCGGCCCCCAGAAACCTTCATGGAAAAGGAAAACGCCGCCGTCCCAGCCCCACCACGGTGGAGTCCACAAGAAGCCGGCTTCCGGGGCCAAAACCCATGTGCCTGGAACCCAGTAGTAATCGTCAAAATCGGAATCCCAAGCCCAGTAACCGGGCGTCCAGATGTAGCCATCGCCGGGGCAGATTGGCTGTTCGTAAACTGGAATGGCGGGAGGGCCAAAAGCCACACTGATGCGGACTTGCGCCGAAACCGTGAGCGACAACGTGATCACGACAAGCGCAAATAGGATTGTGCGAATGGAGCGGATCATGCGCATGGTATGTCCTCGTATGCCATCATCCTTCGCTTACCCGGCACATCTGGGACTGCTACTGGGCTGCGCGGATGAAAGGCAAACTCTTTCAGCGATCGATTCGAAGGCTTAAGAAACCTCGACGAGCGTAGCAGGAACTGGGCAAATGTGTTTTCTCGGGTAGTCACTGTAGGCTGGGTAGTGGTGATGCTGGAATTTTCGGCTGGAGAGGATGCAGGGGTCGAGTCTGCTCCTCGGTCCGTCTATTGAAAGAAAAATCTTCCGATAGGCTTCAGGAGTTCGTAAATCGCGTCGCCGAGACCATCAAAAACTCCCGTGTATGTCATTAGGAGAAGAATCATCGCAGCGGCGGAGAACCAGCAGAAATAGACCACTGCGCGAACGGAAGAGCGCGGCTGAGCCATACGAAAGCTCCTTTAGAACATGCTCCAATGCCGTGAGGGGGGAGCTGCGGCAGTCGGAGCGCGCGAACGAGTCCGTTTACGGAAAACAAGTATACAAGGAAGTACAGATGACGGCGAAAAAAAAAGACCTGTCGGAGGTCTACACTAGCTCGCCAATGAACGCCTCGTCTTGAACCTGATCGATGCGCACAGCGAGCCATTGGTTCGGCGCGTGCCGCCCCTTGACAAACAATTTTTGGTAATTGTCCGTAAGAGCTCCGGTGAACGTGGCGAGGCGCACGCCATCGGCGCTGTCTGAAACCCGAGAAGCAAGGGTAATCGCCTGGATCGTCTTTCCCACAAATCGGAGCATGAACGCCCGCTTCTTTTCACGGGCAAGGTCACGGAGGATTTTGTTCCGCTCGCGGGCTACGTGGACAGGCACCTGGTTGCGCATCAAGGCAGCAGCAGTGCCCGGGCGCGCTGAGTAGGTGAAAACGTGCAGATACGTAAATGGAAGTTCCTCGATCAGCCGGCGCGTGCACTCAAACTCGGCGTCGCTTTCGCCGGGGAAACCGACCATCACGTCGGCGCCTATGGCAGCGTCAGGCATGGCGGCGTGAATTTTTTCGATCTTTTCACGATAGTGCCAGGGACGATATTTGCGGTGCATGCGGCGCAGAACCGCGTCGCTGCCGGATTGCAGCGGAACGTGAGCATGCTTGGCAATGCGCGGGGACTCGGCGACGAGGCGGATCAGTTCGTCTGTCCAGTCCATGGGCTCGACCGATGAGATTCGCAGCTTCTGCAGCCCGGTTCGGGCGAGTACAGCCCGAATCAAAACTGTGAAATGTTGGGAGTCGCCCTGCAAATCTCGTCCCCAGCGCCCCAGGTTGATGCCGCTAATTACAAGTTCGTGATATCCCGCTGCGACAAGCACGTCCACTTCGTCGATCACTTTCTCCAGAGGCAAAGAGCGGCTGTGCCCGCGCACGCTGGGAATCACGCAGAACGAGCAGCGGTTGTCGCAGCCATCTTGAACCTTCAGGTTCGGGCGAGTACGAACGGTCGCCTCGAAAACCGGGGCTGCCAACAGCTCCGTGTGCGCAAAAATGTTGGAGACATGAATCGAGTTCTCAGTTCTCAGTTCCCAGTTCTCAGTCAGATCCGAGATGGGGAACAGGGCTTGATCAGGGATTTGAGAATCGAGAACAATCTCCGCGAGTTGGTGTTTGTGCGAGTTACCCACTACCGTGCTGACGCCGGGAAGCGCCGCGATCTCTTCCGGAGCTCGCTGCGCATAGCAGCCCGTAACGATGATTTTCGCCCCTGGGTTTTGCCGGTGCACGCGTCGAATGGCGGCCCGCGCATCCTGATCGGCGGAATTAGTCACGGTGCAGGTATTTAGTACGACCAGGTCAGCTTCAGTGGTAGCGGCGCGATAGAGTCCTCGAAGATCGAACTGGCGTTCGATAGCTGCGCCGTCTGCTTGCGTAGCGCGGCACCCGAAGTTTTCCACGTGGTAGCTGGGCACTCGTTCATCGTAGCGCATTTTCCGGCGAAATGCGCTTCGTGCTCTGGGTAGAGTCCTGACCCAGAACTCCTTCTTCGGACAGGAAACCACGGTCTCTGCCAGAAGTTGGCAAAGGTGGACGCCCCCTGATCGAATTAGGCGGAGGCTACATTTCGCTTCTGCGTAAAGCACTCGCGGCAGAAGATCGGGCGGCCCTGTGTTGGGCGGAAGGGGATGGTGGTCTCCTTGCCACACTGGGAACATATCGCACGGGTTTCAACACGCGTGAAATGATGCGCATTGCCCAGAGCATGTGGATTGGAGAGAACGGCCACGCGCTTCGACTTGCAGTTCTTGCAACGCTTGGGCTCATTCTTGAAGTTCTTGTCGCGGAAAAAGATTTGTTCCCCAGCGGTAAAAACGAACTCGGTCCCGCAATCGATGCAGGTTAGTACCTTATCCTTGAATTCCATTGAGGATGGCTCCCGTTGCAGGGCACGGTAGTCTGCCAGAGAACGAGCACAATACGCCCGATTTAGCGTCTCAGGAGCCCTATTGGCCAGAGGCAACTGCGACGAATGGCGCATGGCACATCCTTTGCCCTTCGCATTCGCTCAGGGCAATGCCGGCAACTCCTACTCCCTTGTCCAGTGTTGCGCAGGGCCATGCGCGGGGAAAGGCGCGGCACAGAACAACACAGGTTGTACATCCCCCCTCAAACTGCCCCTGGACTCGGCCCGCCACGCGCGCGGAGGACGCGTGGATACAGCTTTTACTGCGTTAATGCCGAATGAAAATCTGAAGAGTAAATTCACCTTCCCAGCTTTGCGGCTCTCTCCGGTGGGGGCCGGGTTGAGCAGAGCCGCCCCGGGTTAGGAGCGACCCTTTACTGCTCTCAACTCCTCGAACTGCTTAGTCCGCTTCTTTGCGGACTTTTTTGCGGGCTCGTTTCCGCGCTAACGCGGCTTTCACCCGCTTTTTTTCTCCCGGCTTCAGGTAGAACGAATGGCGCTTGACTTCCTTGATGATGTCCTCCTGTTGCACCTTGCGCTTAAAGCGGCGCAAAGCGTTCTCCAGGGATTCACCCTCTTGCAGTCGAATTTCCGCCAAACACACACACCTCCAAACCCGTCCGGAAGGACCGAATAGTTATTACAAGGATTTGAACGGAAGTCAAGGGGGGAAGGATAAAAAACTGCACATAAATCGCCGGAACAGGGCATTCCGAAACGACTTTCCTAAAGGCCGCGGCTGCTTTTTCCGATGGAATCGGGAGAGGGATTCTGCCGTGAATATTGGTCTGGGTGTTGTAGAGGTTAAGCCGCAGGTCGTTGAGCGGAGACGGTTTCGCCGCTACCATTACAGTGCTCCGATCTTTGTGCGCACCTCGGACGGCGCTGAAGTACGCGGCATGAGCATTGAAATCAGCGAATGCGGAACCTCGCTCATGGCCACCGCCTCATTGAAAGTTGGCGACATCGTGGAATTGGAACCGGTGGGTGGAGAAACTGCCAAAGCAATTCTGCGACGAAAGATGGGCAGGCTTCATGCCTTCGAGTTTCTCGCCCCCAGTTCCACACAACTGAAGAGAATTCGCAGAATGTGCAGAATGCTTCCTGCGTACCGTGTGAAAACGCTCGACATCTGGGAGAATTGACGTGCAATTAAACCCGTTCGGCCGTCGCGCAGAACCCGTCAAAAGATAAACTTCACCCCCAATTGAACCTGCCGGGGCGCAAACGCAGCCGTCGGCCTGAGGAAATTTTGGGGCAGCTGGTAGTAACCTGGAAACGGTACCCCATTTACATACACCGTGTACGGGGAGAATGTCGTCGCCTCGGCAGTCAAGCCATCGCTGGTGATCAGAACCCGTTTGTTGTCGCGATTAAACAGGTTGAACGAGTCGATATTGAACTCCAGGCGCTCCCCACGACCGATGCGGATTTTCCGTACTATACGGAGGTCCGTGGACGCATAATCAGGTCCAGTGAAAGCGTTCCGACCATAACCCGGCAAACGATCGTTGCCGTAGTTGCCATCCTGATTGGGATCGCCATACACGGTGGCGTTAACCGGGCGGCCGCTTCCAGCCGTGACAATGCTTGAGAGCCTCCAATCGTTAAAGACATGTCCCAGGAACTCGTGCTCTCGATGGAACGGCCGCGGCTCCAGTGAGAATGCAGCCACCACGCGGCTGCGTTGATCGGTAACGCTCGGGCCGCGCTCGGCACTGGGCTGATACGAATTCTGGACCGTCGCCGGCTCTCCCGCCACTAGCGCATCCTGCCCGTCATCGATCGCGCGTGCATACGTATACGAGAGCCGCAGGTAAGTACCCCGCGATACCCGGCGGTTAATCGAAATAGTGGCCCCGTTGTATAGACTCGATGCCGCGCTTTGAAACTCATCAATGGCGCCCAGTTGCGTGATCAGCCGACCCAGGGGACTGATGCACGGCGGAAATGGGCACGTCAGCGACTGTGTAAACTGCCAGGTCGCGAAGGAATCTAGCGAATAAAACCCATTTTCAAAAATCGACCCTGTGGAATCGAAGATGGGATAATTCACCGCGACCGGCAGCGGAAGATTTACGTCCAGAGCGCGAATCAGCCGTTCCCCGTGTACGTAAAGATACGAAATTGCAACGGTCGTACGGCCGGCCACTTCGCGTTCCAGCGTCAGACTTGCCTGCTGCACTCGTGGAGTCGTGAAGTTGGGTGCGAAGGCGGAAACGTCGTGGGTTACACCCTCGCTAAATCCGGCGGGGAGGGTGCAGGAGAGAGCGCCAGGGGGACAGTAAACCAGCGGATTCGGATAGTGGGGAAACACCTGGTTGTCGTAATAGTTTGCGTTGTTGAGAAACACTTGCGAGTCGCTGATCCCATTCTCCGTAGCAATAGCCGAGTTATAGATTTGGGGAATGCGCACATAAAAAATTCCATACCCCGCGCGAATCACAAAAGGGTGCGTCTTTCCGATGGAATAAGCCAATCCAGCACGCGGCGCCAAGTTGTAAGGATTGAAGGGAACCCTGCCCGATGGTGGAAACAGTGGATTGGAAAGCAATCCAGCCCTAGTGAAGGTTTGCAGATCCCAACGCACTCCAAGGTTCAACGCGAGATGGTCGGTGGCTCGAATCGTGTCCTGTAAGAATGCGGCGTAATCATTGCTGTTAGGGTTGGTAGAAGATGGCCCAAAGTTCTGCAAATAGTAGTGCGGTACACCGTGAGCGTAGGCGCGAAGGGGAGTAAGCGTCAGAAAATCGTTTTTCCGCAGCGGACATCCGGGAGTGCACGGGCTGTAGTTCATGAGCGGGTTCACCACAACGTCATCGAAAACATATTCCCCGCTCTCCTGGCTGGGAAAGAAATCGTAAATCCAGGTAAGTAGCGCATCCCCACCAAATTTCAGCGAATGCCGGCGGCTATCGAGACTCAGCGTTTCCGCGATCTGCGCGCGGTGTTCGCGCGTCGCGCGCGGCAATTGATCGGACCGGCCGATGCCATCGATGATGTCGGTGACTTTCAGCAACGTGTAGACGGGAACCCCATTTAGCGTCGGGGGAGAATTGGTGTAGGACTGCCGAAGATCCCGCGAAAACTGCGCCCGGAAATGGCTGATCACTCGTGGGCTGAAACCCGACGTAAGCGTCAGTGATCCAGTATCGGTAGAAACCGTTTCTTCTCCATTGTCGGAGATTGCATCATAAGTGATCGGGCTTGCCGGATCGAGGAATACATTATTCGAACCCCAGTACCGCGATGAGTTGTAGCGCAGCCCAAGCTGATTGCGCGGTGTGATATTAATGTCCAGCTTGGCATAAGCCGCATTACCGATTTGCGCCGCCGGATATGCTCCGGCTAGCGACGTTAGCTGCGCCGCCGCCCCGAAGACCAGCGCCTGATCGTCTGGCCCATAATCTCCCGGCGAGTAAGGCCCCACTCCCGCTTGCGGTTGAACCTGCATGGAACCATCGAGAAACTCAACCACATCCGGCACGTGAAAATAGTGCTGATCGAATCCGCCGAAGAAAAATACTTTATTTTTAACGATCGGCCCGCCCAGCGTCGCCCCTGCTTGCTGCTGGCGGCTTTGCGCCTTGAACGGCAGAAACGGATCGGCAGCGCCAAAGCTGCTGTCGCGAATGTAGTAAAGCCCGGTGCCGTGCCAGTGGTTCGAGCCCGATTTGGTGATCACGTTCACCACCGCGCCTCCCGCCCGTCCCATTTCGGCGCTATAAGAATTCGTCGACACTCGAAACTCCTGCACCACTTCGTTCGAGAACTGATACGGAGCTCGGTAAAGTCCGCGCGCCTGCGCAAAAAAAGCATTGTTGAAGTCGCCGCCATCAACCAGAAAACTGTTCTGAAAGCCGCGAATTCCGCCGAAAGAGAGATCACCGTTAGTGGCGGAGGTCAGGCTGCGCGGGTCCTGCGTAACGCCCGGCGAGAGCAGCATGAGATCGGAGAATCGCCGCCCGTTGAGCGGGAGGTCCGCGATGGCTCGTTCGTCCACAAGAGTGGAGACCGAGCTCGATTGAGTATCCACCACCTGCGGCGCTCCGGAGACAGTGACATTCTCCTGCGGTCCCGCGACAGCAAGGTGAAGATCAATCTCCGTGGCTGCTCCCACTTCTACGTGAAGCATTGGCGTGATTTGCGGCGACATTTTTTCCGCGCTGGTGCGCGCCGTGTAATCGCCGGGCGGAAGCAGATCGATCATGAAGCGGCCTTCGGCGTCGGAAGTTGCGGCGTAACGCGCGCCCGTGGCCGAGTTGACCACGGCGACGGTTGCCTGCGCCAGTCGGCTGCCGCTGGCATCCAGCACCGTGCCGCGAATAGCCCCCGTAGCGGCGTCCTGGGCAGACGCTGAAACTACCAGCAAAAAGCAAGCGCCGACCACAAAAAACAAGCGTGGCATGGAGTCTCACCTCGAATTGGCATGAGGCTCGAAGCGGTCCTGCGCAGAGCTTTACCGGAAACCCGGCGCGGTGGGAAACCAGTTCTGTATAGCACGGGAGACGCAGAATGCATTGTGACAAGTGCTGTTCTTTTTTCGATCCCGTGCCAGAGTGGGAAGAATCAGGGGAAACCTCAAATCATCTCCGGCTCTTCCGGATCGGGCTCGCGCACCGGCGCATCAGGATTCTCTTCCGGCGCGGGCGGTTCCTTGATCGGAGGCGGCATCGGTTCGGCAGGCGTCCTCATTCTTCGCCGCAGAGGCAACAATATTTCCATCGCGAGTGAGAGAGTCATGCCGCTAAGATGCCGAAGGTCTCGAAAAAGAAGCTTTTAACACGGAAACCATGGGGCGCTTCAGGAAGACTTCGAGGCGATCCTCAACCGCGGAAACAAAAAGCCAGTCCATCGCCGATGCTCTTCGAACTCAGAACCAAATTGCGCGGCCAGCATCGCTTCTTCTCTTCTTCCTTTGATCCAAAACCCGGCAATAATCACGCAGACGCCCACCACACAGCGCCAGCGATCAATCGCCAGGCCAGTACCTATGGCAGCCAGGTCAAGCCCGGAATAGATCGGATGCCGAAGGCGAGCATACGGTCCGGTACGGATCAGCTTGTGATCTTCCTTGATAGTGATTCGGCCGCTCCAATATTGGCCCAGATGCCACCGCGCCCAAATGGCCAGGGCGATTCCAGCCCACGTGAGCGTAACGGCGGTGAGGCCGGCGGGATAACTGCGATGGAGTACTCTCTGGCCCAGGAAACCAATGCCAGCCGAACTCCTAAACAGAAAAACGAAGCCGACCACTTCGATGAACATGACGCCGTAACGCGCCACGAAAACTTCTCGTTTTTCCGTTCTCTTGGTGTTGAGGGCGCTGATCACCCAGTAGGCAACGAAGGTTATCCATGGAATGTCGATGAGGATGCGCCAGATTGTCATGGGTTTATCCGTGCAAGGCCTCACTCGATCCTGTCTCGCTTCTCTAAGTTATGTTGGGAGCACAGGATTTGGATGTTTCTCGCATCTTTCGATGAACCACCTTGTGAGTACGGAATTATATGGTCAAAATGGAGATTCCGGTCTGACCCGCACTTTACACATCTTCCTTTGTCTCGCTTCCATACCTCGACCTTGACAGTCGAAGGTATGACTCTGTCGTTGTCAGCCCTGAAAGTCCCGCGTATTGGTGTCGGTACCTAAGGAGGCTTCCTACACCGGCAACTGTTCCTGCATCCATCCTGCAGGTTCGACCTTCGGTTCGGTCGTGAGATCGATGACCAGCCGTTCCAGAACCATGCGTTTGCTCACCGGATTGGAGCGCAGCGCGAGATCGGCTTTTGCAATCAGTCGGATCGCCCGCGTGACATCGCGGCGCGATTTATAGCGGCGAGCCTGCTTGATGATATCGTCAGCAGCGAACGGAGGAACGCGGAAGCCCTGCCACAGCGCAGCCCACAACATGCGCTGGTCGCGCACATTGCGTTCGAGAATCACCAGCATCTGGCGAAAAGTCTTGGCCAGCATGTAGATGTGGCCGATCGCGGCTTCTTCACCCTCGCCCGAAGACAGAATCGCGTCGAGTACTTCTAACGCGCGCGTACGATCTTTCGCGGAGATGGCATCGGTCAGTTCGTACAGAGACCGCTGTTTAGCGGCAAGCACCATCGTTTCCACATCACCCAGCGTGATGCGGTTGCGCGCTCCGACGTAAAGCATCAGCTTCTCGATCTCGTTCGATATCATCATCATGTCGCCGCCGAGCGCATCGACCAGTTCGCGCGCGCCATCGGCCTCGATTTTCACGTTGCGGCTCGTGCAGTAATCGGAAACCCAGCGCACCGCTTCGCCTTCCTCCACGCGCGCCAGTTCGACAATGCCGCAATACTGGCCCATGGTGTCGCGAATTCGCTGGTAGCGGTCTTTATCCTGCATCTCCATGCGGCGAACGTCGGCGGGAATGCTGATGTGGTCAGCAACGAAGACGATCAGCGCGTCGGGATTGGGATTCGCGCAATATTCCTCGATTGCAGCGAGTTTCTCTTCATTCGACCCGCGGCCGAAAAGATTCTTCACGCCACGCACGAAGAAAACCTGAAATGGCGCCATCAACGAAGGCGTGCGGACGCGATCGAGAATCTCGGCTAAATCGGTTTCCGCGAGATCGAACTCGAAAAAGCTGAAGTCACGCAAGTCGCGCGGGACAAGATGTTCGAGAATCGCATCGCGAAACCGCTTGCGGAAAAATGCCTCGTCACCCACGAAGACATAGGCAGCACGCAGCTTGCGCGATGCTAGGTCATTTACAAAGCGGTCGGCTTGGGCAAAGGCGCGCATTTATGAAAACAGTCGTTGGTCGTTCGTCGCTAGCTATTCGCCAAAGACCAACGACCTTCTCGAACTCTAACATCAGAACCCCTCCAAGATGTTAGAAACCAGGGTTCGGGCAAAATCCTGCGACAGGCGGCGGTAGGCGGGCGAATTCTCTTCGAAGAAGCTAGCCAGATCCTGTGAAACTTCGTACTGCTCTCGAAACAGATATGAAGGATTCTGATAAAGAACCTTGCCTTGCCGGTCGGTAAGAGAAACTTTCATGCTCACCACCACCAAAACGCTGGCAGCCTGTCCCGTGGTCGAATTATAGGTAAGCGGCGACGCGGACGTGGAGAGCACCGTTCCGCGCAGCGTAGCGTCGGCAGCTTCGCTGGAACCGCTAAGAATGTGATAGTGCGTGCGTGTTGTAAATTCACGCACTACGGAACTCGTCAGCATTTGTTCGATGCGATACGTGGTGGTGTCGTTCACAAAGGCGGGGATGGCAATGGTATTGACGTTTTCGGGAATTTGCGCGGCATGACCAGCCGTGTGATATCCACACGCCGTCGCTGCCAGCAGAGCCGCCACAGACGCGGCAAGCCAACGCTTCATTGAATTTTTCCTACCGGGCGGGTGGCGATCATGCTTTCCGCACATTCGACCGCAGTAATGGCGGAGACGCGCAGGTTGTCCGCCGCCGCCCACAGCCAGATTCCATTCGGCCGCGATGATTCGGCTTTCAGCGAAACAAGAATGTTGGCCTGACCTGCGCTGTTCACATTGCTGGGTTGAGACTCTTCTCCGACTCCGGCAATAGTCACGTGGTCGCCTGCGAGAGCCTGCATCAGCCTCTCGGCGTCAATGGGTTCACCCATTTCCAGAAAAATTCCGAGAGCGTGGCCGTGAAATACGGGAGGCTGCAGCGCAATCAGCGCAGGTTCTGGCGCATCCGGACCGGCAAGCTTTCGATAATGACGCCGCACGCGCGACTCCAGCGAATCGAGCGACAGCTTCGAGTTCTGTCCATAACGCGCCACCATGTTGAAGGCCACCTGGGTATCGAATATGTCTTTTGGCAAAGGCTGGAACGAGAGCAGATTGACCGTCTGCTGGTGCAGTTCGTCCATACCCTTCTGGCCTTGTTCGGAGGCGGGTTCAAAAACTGTGGCTACGACGTTGCGAATCGCTCCAAGCTTGCCTGCACGGATCAGCAACAAAGCCAGCGCTATTGCAGCCGGATGAGCCACCACGCACGGAGCCGGTTCCAGGTCCGGCTGCCAGTTCTCTCCCCGCTCACGCTCGATCCACACGGAACGAACGGTCACGCCCGGTTCGTCCTCCAGAGCACCGGACAGATCAATAATCGCGCTGCCGTTATCCCGGGCGCGCTTCCAGTTCTTGCGCGTGCATTCCGCATCCGAAGCGAAGAACGTAAAGTCGACCCCGATGAACTGCTCTGCCCGCACGCTCTGGATGAAATTAATCTCATCGCCAGTGGCCTCGAGCTGACCAATCGATTCGTCATCGTCGAGCAGGCGAATATCAGCGGCAGGAAAGTTGCGCTCGTTCAACATCTCGGCAACTTCTTTTCCCTTGAGTGTAGCTGCGCCTACGATGGCCGCCCGATACAGGTTTCCGCGCGCAGCGGAAGGAGGAGCCGTGATTCTGGACGTGGTGTTCACGAAGTCTGCGAAGCCTCCTTATAAGTCGGCGGTGGAGTCTGCGGGCGGCGGCGGAAAATCCACTGTAGACGCCAGAAAACGCCTGAGACCATATAAAGTATCGCAGCCGCAAACAGCACCGGCCCGGAGAAGGCCGCCACACAGGCGACAAGCGCTCCCAGCAGGATGATCAGACGAAAAGGATGCCGTGAACCGAAATCGATATCCTTAAAGCTGTAAAAGCGCCAGGTACTCACCATGAGATAACCAACCGCAAATACCATCGCGATCCATGTGAGCGCCGTGTACCACGAGGAGATTGGTTCTCCGTCCTGAAAATGCACCACCGCGGCGATCACGCCGGCCCCCGCAGGAATCGGCATACCTACAAAATATTTTTTCCCCGGACGCCCTGGGTTAGATGGTTGCGGGTTGGTTGTAATGTTGAAGCGAGCCAACCGGCTGGCGCCCGCCATCAGGAAAAGAAAACAGGCGATGCCCCCGAGTTGTGTCAATTTAATGTGCCACGGTGTCAGTCTGACCGGCGGAACTCCATGAAAACCCCATGCCCACGCGAGCATTGCGGGTGCCACCCCGAATGTGATCACGTCGGCAAGCGAGTCGAGCTCCCGGCCAAAGTCGCTGCTTGTCCCCGTCATGCGGGCAATGCGGCCATCGAGTCCGTCAAACAACACTGCGAAGCCGATAGCGATGGCAGCATGGTCGAGATGCCAATATGCATTCGTGATCGTGTAGTAGAGAACCTGCACGATGGCATAGAAACCGGCTGCCATATTCCCTGTGGTGAAAAGCGAAGGAAGAATATACATTCCTTTCCGCATCCGGCGACGGCGATGTTCACCGTGCCTGTGCATCGGAACAGGAGCGTCCATTAGCAGGCCTCTTCGCCGGAAGAATGACGTGACACGCTTGCTAATTCGAGTGGATGCAGGAAGGCCAGGACGCTAGCTCCGCCACGCACGCGGTCACCAACTTTCACCTGCAACTGCGCGCTTGGGTCGAGGAGAATATCCGTTCGCGACCCAAACTTGATGAGGCCCACGCGCTGGCCCCGCTCCAGGCGATCACCAACCTTGGGTTGGAAGACGATTCGCCGTGCCAGCAATCCAGCAATCTGTTTGAAGACAATGCTATGCCCATCGCCTTCCACGCGGACGATGTTCTGCTCATTCTCGGCGGCCGAGAGCGCATTCATCGCGTTCAGAAACTTCCCTCGTAGATAGCGCACTTCGCCAACCGTACCGGCAATCGGCGAACGATTCACGTGAACATCAAACACGCTCAAAAAAATGCTCACACGAGCGCGCCTCGCTCCATCCACGGTAACAATGGAAACATCAGTCACCTTTCCATCCGCTGGCGAGACTACCGCTCCCGGCGCATCAGGAATCACCCTCTCCGGGTCGCGGAAAAACCAGAGGAAGAATAACGCAAACAACAACGGCACAATCCCCCACGCAGGTCTCGCCAGCCAGCCAACCAGAATGGCAGCAGCGATCAAGCCTGAGGCATAGTAGTAGCCATCGCGAACCATGAGAGTTGAATTCATTATAGAGCAGGGCAACTGGAAGGTCCGCTGGAGGAAGCTGAAATTAAAGAAAGGCGCTCGAAAGCGCCTTCATGCAGATACAATCCTCCGGCGACGGCAACAGCCGCCCTGTCCGGAGCCGGGATATCGATTACGCTACGTTCGTTCCAAACTGCTGCCGATATTGCCGCTCAATCGATTGCATCTGATCTTTGAGCCGCAGCTTCAGCTTCTTCAGCCGGATTTCCTCCAGCTTTTCATCTTCGCTGAGATAACGTTTTTGAGTGAGTGAATCAAGACGGGTGGAGTACTGCAAGTGCTCCTGAACAAGCTTGCGAAATTCTTCATGACTGCTCAGGAGAACCTCATTCGGAGTCAGCATCCAGGCAGACCTCCCAACCGGGAATTTATATCGCCAACCTACCACAGGGCCAACCTCGGTTCAATGCCAAATTCTTGGTGCAATATCGCGAGAACCGCTGGACAAATAAAGCCAATGGTTACAATCTTATGCGGCAAATAATGCCATCCTCCAGAGGATTCGAGTAGTAACCTTTGCGTCTTCCCGCCTCTTCGAAGCCCAGCTTTCCATACAAAGATCGAGCGGCCTGGTTCGACTCGCGAACCTCGAGAAATATGCCGCTATGGTTCCCCTCCCTGGCGTGCTCAACAAGTCTCTTCGCGAGACAAAAACCGATTCCGCGCCGCCGGGCTTTTTCCCCGACCACAATATTCTCCAATTCCCATTCCCTGTCAACCCGATGTGCCACCAGAAAGGCGATGATTGGCGGCTCACTAGATGCAACCGCGTCGGCTGATTCGCACACCTCTTCGGCCACGAGGGTTAGAGATTCTCCAGCTAGTTTTTCTGCCGCAATACGCGCCTCATACTGCTCCCCCGTCCAGTGGGCGGCATTCGAAGCCTGGCGCTCGAGCTCGATCATCGCAGGAATATCGGCGGAAATGGCGCGGCGCACTTGCACGTTAAGAGCTGATCTTTTCAAGCATCTCGGCATCGGTACGACGGATGTAGTTGGCCTCTAGCTGGTCAGGCGCGACCGTGTGTCCGCGCCGAAATTTTTGCCACCCCAGCCGCGCCAGCACAGCCGCAGATAGCGGCGGAATCAGCGTGACGGATAGCCCCGCGGCCGACGCGCTCCCTGCTATGGCAGAGTCGGGCGTAATCACCGTCCATCCCCTCGCCTGCGAACAAAACTCGCTCAGAGTCAGAAGATATTCACGCCCACCACCTTCGCACGCCGGAACTTCGTACTCTCCCACGTAGATTTCGCTTCGCCCTGCATCCAGCGCAGCCACGACCTTGCCCTTCGCGCCGCTGACGAATACACAAAGTTCCAATAGAGATACTGAAACGATGGGCTTTTGCAAAACCTCAGCCAAAGCTTTAACCGCCGCCAATCCAACCCGAAGCCCCGTGAACGAGCCAGGACCGGAAGCGACCGCCAAAGCGCCAATGGCGAACTTGTCGACCTCTTGCCCGGCAAGCAGCGCGGAGATCTGAGGAATCAGTTGCGCCGAAAACGTCCCTCCAGTCAGCGGCACGCTCTCAAGAACTTCAATATCGTCATCGTCGTCGGAACCCTCCCCCGCCCGAGCCAGAGCAATGCTGCCGTTCCGGCCCGAGGTGTCGATAGCGAGAAGAAGCATGAAGGAAGTCTAATCCGTGAGAATCCAAGAAAATCCGCGGCTGGTTTTTATTCCTGCACCAGTTCCAGCAGCACGCCGCCCGCGCTAGCCGGATGCACAAAGACATACCGATGCCCACCCGCCCCAATCTTGATCTCTTCCGAAACCAGCCGCACCCCGTCTTTCTTCAGCCCATCCACCGCGCCAGCCAAATCCGGCACTTTCAGGCAAACGTGATGCAATCCCTCGCCGCGCTTAGCAATAAACTTGGCGATAGTCGAACTCTCCGAAGTCGCCTCCAGCAGCTCCAGCCGGCTTTCGCCAACGGGAACCATCACCAGCCGTACTTGTTCCTGCTCGACAGTTTCTTCCGGAGAAACGCTCAATCCCAACTTCTCATAAATCGCCTTAGCCGCAGCAAGCGACTTCACCGCAATTCCAAGATGATCAATACTGCATTCCATTCCTGCTTCTCCTACCTGATTATGCGCGAGCGTTCGAGCTCATGTGGCGACGGACGCCTTCGTCCGTCCCGACGAGCAAAGCGAGTCGGAACCTGCACGTAGCCTAACCTCTAAATTCTTTGTCATTCCGAGCCGCGAAGCGCCGAGGAATCTGCTTTCTTCTCACCCACCACTACTCCCCGCACAATCTCCTCCACCAGCGTATACGGATCCCGCTTATGCTCCACAACCTCCGCCGCCAGCCGCTCCAGATTCCCGACCCCGAGCCGCCCGCGCGCCTTCTCCAGCATCGCATCGCGCAGCATCTCGACAATCCGCTCCTGCCAATTCTCCACGCTTTTCTTCTGCGCCAGATTATTCTCGCGCAAATAACTCTCGTAAGATGCAATCGCCCCAGCCAACTCCTCAATCCCTAGTCCCTGGCTAGCCACGGTCTTCACCACCGGCGGAGTCCACCCATCGCGCCGCGCCGCCAGCGACTGCAGCGCCTTGATCTCCTTCTCCACATGGTCGGCTCCATCCCGGTCGCTTTTGTTGATCACAAAAATGTCGGCGATCTCCATGATCCCGGCCTTGATCGTCTGCACATCGTCGCCCATGCCGGGGACAAGAATCACAACCGTGACATCGGCCAGCCGCACAATGTCGACTTCATCCTGCCCCACGCCGACCGTCTCAATCATGATCAAGTCGCGTCCGGAGGCATCGAGCACGGTTGCCACATCCGCCGTAGTGCGAGCCAGCCCGCCCAGCGACCCGCGCGTCGCCATACTGCGAATGTAAATCCCCGGATCGGAAAAATGATCCTGCATGCGAATGCGGTCGCCAAGAATCGCTCCGCCGGTGTAGGGACTGGTGGGATCGACGGCGATGATGCCCACGGTGTAGTTGTCGTCGGTAAGCCTTTTGGAGAACTGATCGGAAGTGGGTGCCCCATCCAAGCCGCGTTCCGTACTGTATGGTCCATTCAAGCTGCGCTCTTCGCGGCTTGGGTGGGGATTTTTTAACTTTCGATAGAAACGCGCCAATTGATCGACCAGCGTGCTCTTCCCCGCCCCGGGGGCACCAGTGAGACCGATAACGCGCGCATGTCCGGTGTGCGGAAACAAAGCCTTCAGCAGTTCGGACCATCCGGGAGCGCGGTTCTCAACAGCGGAGATAGCGCGCGAAAGCGCGCGCACGTCGCCCGAACGAATTTGATCAATGCAGAGATTGGTGTCCTGATCCAAACAAGTCAGTTTAAAGCAGTACGGAAGTAAACCGAAATCTGATTACCCCAGCGACTCGCCGTTCGGCCCGAGTTTAAGGATTTTTAGGGATAGAGGACCGAGCAGGGGATATTGAGCCCATTGGCCCTTACCGGCCTTGATTCCATACACGATGGCTATGATCAACGTAAACACCCACCATCCCATAAGCGCCAGCCATGTTGAGAGGAAAAGGAAGATGCTCCACAAGGGAGGCGCTGCGTGCTGACCCGTCTGGGAGTGCAAAGCGACGCCTGCCATCGCAACAATAAAAAAGGCTCCTCCTACAATCGTGACAAAAAGAAAATAAAACCCCTGCAGCAACAAAACCTGTAAAGCATGAAAGGAGACAAAACGGGAATTGCGCTTTACGAGAAAAATAACCAGAGGAGCTATCCATCCACCCACGAGTTGGAGCACGTGGGAGAGCGTCGCTAGCGTGCACTCGTCTTGAGTTGGAATCGCCTCGTCAACTTCGCTGTCGAGCATGGCGCCTCCGAAGGATGAAAAGATACCATACCCATAGATTGAGCTAAAGTAAGCCCCAAGCATTAAATCCTTCTTTATTTCCTGAGTAAGGTAACGTGTAATCACGAATCTCTGCCATATCGCCACCCCCACCCTTGCAATCCCACCTCCCCCGTGTATACTTGCCGCGCGTCTCGGGCCAAGTTGTAGCAATTTCGTAAGCACCGTCCGTTTTCCCAAAAAATCTAAAGGAGACTATCATGCGAAACTTTGTTTCGCTTCACCGTCGTTTGCTTGGAATCGCCGTGCTGTTCGCCTGCTCCATGCCGTGCTGGGCCCAGGCAAACATCCGCACTGTGCTGCTCGTCAAGGTAAAGATGGGTCATGACGAGAGCTGGAAAGATGCTGTGAAAGATTACGTTGCCACCGTAAAGAAAGCGGGATCCGAAGAGCAGTTCACCGTGTGGGAGTCCCAGAGTGGACCTTCCCTCCACGCCGTGGTCTGGTATTCCACCAAGTGGAAGGAACTCGGCGAGGACAATCCCAAGCTGAAAAGTGTCGAGGGGGAGATCGAAACACTATTCCGGCGGCTCGATGCAGATACCGACAGCCTGGAAACCTGGGTCGACGAAATGCAACCGGATCTGATGATTCGCTCCAATCAAATCCCGCCCTTCGTCCGCACCGGACGCACTCACATAGTTCCCGGCAAAATGGACGAAGTCAAAGCCCTGCTTCGCGAACAACTCGTTCCTGCTTTGAAGAAGGCTGGCGTGACTGATTTCGGCATGGCCGTGGCTCGCTTCGGCACTCCCAGCAATGAGCTTCACAGCTACCTTGGCGTAAGCGGCTGGGGCGAGTTCGACAGCCCCTTTGGGGCCGAAAAAGGTATGACCCCGGCCGAATATAAGGCGTATCTTGGCAAAATCGTACCTTTCATCGAAGGAGGGACGCAGTGGGACCTGTGGAAGTTTGAACCGGAGTTAAGTTACCTCGTTCCGGCAAAGTAGTTTTCGCTTAGCAATATCTTGGACTCCCGCTTCGTGAAAAAACGGGCGGGAGTCCCAGATTTGATTTAGACAAGCGCTCGCGTCACTCCTTCAGCAACTGCCGAGCAATCACCAGCCGCTGAATCTCGCTCGTCCCCTCGCCAATCGTGCACAGCTTCACATCGCGATAAAACTTCTCCGCCGGATAATCCTTGATGAACCCATACCCACCGTGAATCTGTACGCCCTCATTGGCGCACCTAACAGCTACTTCGCTGGCGTAAAGCTTCGCCATCGATGACTCCAAAGTCGTCTTCATTCCCGCGTCCTTCATCGAGGCCGCCCGCATCGTAAGCAACCGCGCCGCGTCAATCTCCGTGGCCATATCGGCCAGCTTCCACTGAATCGCCTGGAATTCGCCAATCGCCTTCCCAAATTGCCTGCGCTCTTTCGAATAGTTCAGCGCCGCCTCATACGCCCCCTGTGCCATTCCCAACGACAACGCCGCAATCGAGATGCGCCCGCCATCGAGCACGCGCATGGCGTCAATAAATCCGTCGCCTTCCTTGCCTAGCAGATTCTCCGCCGGAATCACGCAATCTTCGAAGATCAACTCCGCCGTGTCGCTGGCGCGCAGTCCCAGCTTGTTCTCCTTCTTGCCCGGACGAAAACCCTTTGTGCCTTTTTCCACGATGAACGCCGAAAGCCCATGCGTATTTGCCGCACGATCCGTCACTGCAATCACGACCAACACGTCGGCATAGTGGCCGTTCGTGCAAAAAGTCTTGGTCCCGTTCAGCACCCAAGAGTTACCGCGCCGCTTCGCCGTCATCCGCGCGCTGCCAGCGTCTGAACCGGACGACGGCTCCGTCAAACCCCAAGCTCCAATAAACTCGCCGGTAGCCAGCTTGCTCACATATTTCTTCTTCTGCTCTTCAGTCCCAGCAAGAAAAATATGATTCGAGCAAAGCGAAGTATGCGCGGCCACGATAATTCCCACTGAACCATCCACGCGAGAGAGTTCCTCGATCGCGGTCACATACTCGACGTAACCCATGCCCGCGCCCCCATACTCGCCAGGAAAAACCGTTCCCAACAAGCCAAGTTTGCCCAATTCCTTGATCGTACCCAGCGGGAATTCACTGGCCTCGTCCCACTTCATGACATTGGGCGCGATCTCGCGCTCGGCGAACTCGCGAACGCTCTTCTTCAACTGCTGTTGCTCATCATTTAGCTGAAAATCCAAAACGCCTCCTTGCAACAAATTTTGATTAAATCACGGGGAAGGAAACGGGAAAAGTTACCGAGGAGAAAAGTGCCGACGCCGGTGAGAACGCCCGTCAACACTGGAGATTTCGCCCATCCTCTCTTCAGCCCCAACCGACCGTATGGTTTGCGAAAAAGAAGCAGATTTTAGGTCAAACGAGGTAAAGCTTTGAATTATGAAACCGTTGGAGCAGGTGCGATGAACCGCTCAAACACCTCGTTCGAAAGCAGCCGCCCCCGCGGAGTCAAGCTCACAACGTCTGCGCGCCGCTGCAATAAACCCTCTTGGATCAAGCCGGCGACGGCGCTCTGACATGCCCCCATCGCTTCATCCCCAAATCGAATGGCGGCCTCGCTCAAATTGACCCCACGATTCAACCGTAAACCCAGAAAGAAGCTTTCCTCCAAAGCCGCTTCGCGCGAGATCGTGCTGCGCTGCAAAGGCGAGCCACCCACATATCTTTCCAGTGAATCACTGCTTGCAAATCGCACCGCATCGAACTCCGCCACGCTCGAGGGCAGCATGGAATGCGCATCCACGCCAAATCCGAAGTAAGGCAGCCTCTTCCAATATCTCAAATTGTGCCGTGACTCAAATTCCCCGCGCGCAAAGTTGGAAATCTCATACTGGGCAATTCCTGCCGACTGCAGACGTTCGCAGGCCGCAAGATAAAAATCCGCCGTAGCGTCGTCGTCCGGCACAAAATGCGCGTGATAGCGAGTCCCGCCCGCAATCAGTTCCCGCCCCAGCCGTGAATCTTCATCGACCTCCAGCATGTAAACACTCACATGCAGCGCACCGCTGGCGATTGTCTCAGCCAGGGAAAAATCCCAGCTCTCCGCCGTCTGGTGCGGCAATCCGGCGATCAGATCGATATTGATGTTCACAATTCCTGCCGCGCGTAACCGCTCAATATCCTCATGCACCGTATCCCGCTTGTGCAGTCGCCCAACCGCCGCCGCTTCGCGATCCACAAACGACTGCACTCCCAAACTCACCCGGTTTACGCCCACGCCAAGCAAAGTGTCCAATACGGAATCCGACAGCGTTCCGGGCGCGCACTCGACCGTAATCTCCGCGCCCGGTCTCATCTCAAACTGTCCGCGCAATGCCGAGAAGATTCGTTGCAACTGAGCCGGTTCCAAAACCGTCGGCGTGCCGCCGCCCAGATAAACGCTATCCAGCGCGTGCTCAAATCGCCCCTGCATCTCAATGGCGATTCGCTCCGCGTTCCTTATGTCGTCACAAACACGATCGACATAGCGTTCGAATACCGCGCGCGAAAACACGTCGGATGCGAAGTTGCAGTAAGTGCACTTCGTGCGGCAAAAAGGCACAGAAATGTATATCCCCAGGGGCATATATCATTATCCCATCTGACCGTCACACCTTTTCCATCTTTGTGACAGTGCCGCCCATCTAATTGGTTTACTCTAGAACCGATGTCCCAGGAAGAAGAGGTATTAGGCAAAGCCTATGACAGCCGCCTGATGGCGCGGCTGCTGAAGTATCTCCGCCCCTATCGCTCTCAGGTGGCGGTTGCGCTGGTCTCCATTTTATTGAAGTCGTTTGCCGACGTTCTCGGGCCCTATCTCACCAAAGTCGCCATTGACCGCTACCTCGCACCAGCAGGCGCGTCTGCTGGTTTTTGGAACTGGCTGAGCGCTCGCCCCATCATCGGCATCGCGCAAATTGCGGCTATTTATGTCGGCCTGCTGGTGTTCAGCTTCTTGCTTGAGTTCCTGCAAACTTACTTCATGCAATGGACCGGGCAGAAAGTGATGTTCGACCTCCGCCGCCAGATTTTTCGCCATCTGCAGCGTCTGCACATCGCCTTCTACGACAAGAATCCCGTCGGACGCCTGGTCACCCGCGTCACAACCGATGTGGACGCCTTAAACGAAATGTTCACCTCCGGCGTGGTGTCGATCTTCGAAGACATCTTTGTTCTCATCGGGATTCTTGGCGTGATGCTGTGCATGAACTGGAAGCTGGCGCTGGTCACCTTCGCCGTGCTGCCGTTTATCGTGGTCGCCACGAAAATTTTTCGCGACCGCGTGCGCGACTCCTACCGGCGCATTCGCGTAGCCATCGCTCGAATTAATTCCTATCTGCAAGAGCACATCAGCGGCATGGTGGTTCTTCAGCTTTTCAATCGCGAGCGCAAGGCCTACACGCGTTTCTCGGAGATCAACCGCGCCCACATGGACGCCTACAAAGACGCGATTCTGGCCTATTCGGTCTACTACCCGGTAGTCGAAATTCTCTCGGCCATCGCGATTGCCTGCGTGATATGGTTCGGCGGCGGCGACGTGATGCGCGGCATTCATGTCTCCAGCGTATCGGTGAGTCTCAATTGGAAAACTCTGATCGCGTTCCAGTTGGTACCCACGGTAGCCACGCTGGGCGTGCTGGTCGCTTTCATCCAATACGCGTTGCGCTTCTTTCGCCCGATCCAGGATTTCAGCGAGAAATACAACATCCTGCAAAGCGCGATGGCCGCGAGCGAACGCATCTTCAAATTGCTGGATACGACCGCACAAGTGGTTTCGCCCAGCGTGCCCAAGCGAGCCGAAGGCGCAGGCCGAATCGAGTTCGACCAAGTCTGGTTCGCCTACCGCGAAACCCCAAATGGAGCGGCGGACGCCTCGTCCGCCCCCGAGCAAAGCGAGGGTTCTTCGCCCGAGAGCGTCAACGCCCCCGACTGGGTTCTCCGCGACGTATCCTTCACCATCGAACCCGGCGAAACCGTAGCCATCGTAGGCCACACCGGCGCCGGCAAAACCACGCTAATCTCTCTACTGCTCCGCTTCTATGATGTCCAGAAAGGCGTAGTCCGAATCGACGGAGTCGACGTCAAAGATATGGACCTCGCCGATCTTCGCAGCCGTTTCGGCGTAGTCCTCCAAGATCCGTTCCTGTTCAGCGGCACGATCGGCGGCAACATCCGCCTCGGCACAGAGCGCATCCAGGACGCCCACGTCGAGAGAGCCGCCGAGGACGTGAACCTCGCCGACTTCATCCGCGCCCTGCCCAACGGTTTCAACGAAGAAGTTCGCGAGCGCGGCTCCACGCTCTCGACTGGCCAGAAACAACTCATCTCCTTTGCTCGCGCCCTGGCGCACGAACCGAAGATCCTGATCCTCGACGAAGCCACGTCCAGCGTCGACACCGAAACCGAATTCCGCGTGCGCGACGCGCTCAGCCGTATGGTTGAAGGCCGCACCTCGCTCATCATCGCCCACCGTCTCTCCACCGTGCAGCGCGCCGATAAGATCATCGTCATGCATAAGGGACAGCTACGCGAGATGGGAACGCACCAGCAATTGCTGGCCAAGCGGGGAATTTACTTCAAGCTGTATCAACTTCAGTACAAGGATCAGGAGAGCGAAGTGGAGCGGACGCCCTCGCCCGAGAGTCCTGAACTCACCGCGAGCGCGGACGATTAGCATAGCGTTCTCCCGCGGAGAATGGCCGTACAATGCTTCCTTGCGAATCCTAATCTCAGCCGGTGAGGCTTCCGGAGAAATGTACGGCGCGCAGTTGATCGAAGCATTGCGCCAGCGAGAACCGTCTCTCGAATTCTTCGGAGTCGGCGGTGAGCGCATGCGCTCCGCTGGCTGCGACACCGTCGTCGACGCCAAAGATCTCTCCGTAGTCGGTATCACCGAAATCTTTAGCCATCTCCCAGAGATTTACGGTCTCTACAAAAAGCTCATTCGAGAAGCCGACCGGCGCCAGCCCGACTTAGCCATCGTCATCGATTCCCCCGCCTTCAACTGGCGCGTCGCCCGGCAAATGAAAAGGCGCCGCATCCCGGTGGTCTATTACGTCGCGCCACAATTCTGGGCCTGGCGTCAACGCCGGGTGCGCCTGCTGCGTGAATATATTGATAAAGCGCTCGTGATTTTCCCTTTCGAAGAGACGTTCTATCGCGATCACGGCGTGGACGCGACCTTCGTCGGACACCCTCTAGCCGAACTACCGAACCCAACCATCGACCGGCGAGATTACGCCGAACAGTTTCATCTCGATCCCTCCAGGCACTGGATCACGCTGATGCCCGGCAGCCGGGTCAAAGAGGTTCGCATGAACCTCCCGACCATGCTCGAATCGGCAGCACAACTTGGTTCCCAGTTCGAATTTCTGCTTCCCGTCGCACCTACTCTCGATCGCCGCTTCTTAACAGGACTGATTGCATCGCATCGCATCACGCTCGTTCCCGAATCCCTGCCTGCTCTTTTTCACTCCCGCGCCGGCATCGTCGCCAGCGGCACCGCAACCGTCGAAGCCGCTATGATGCGAACTCCCTTTGTGATGGTCTACTGCGTCTCCGCCCTCACTTATTTCCTCGGCAAACCGCGAGTGAAAGTCCCCTACTTCGCCATGGTCAACCTGATCGCCGGAGAACGAATCGTTCCCGAACTCGTGCAGCACGATTTCACCGCAGCCAACGTCGTCACCCATTTGCGGGAGATCATCCCCGACGGCACGGCCCGTGATGGGATGCTGGCCGGGCTAGATCAGGTAAAATCCAAGCTCCGCGGCCCGGAAAATTTTATGCAAAGGCCGGCCGAACTCCCAGCCGAACGCGCCGCCGAAATCATCCTTGATCTCGCAGCTCACAAGCGGACCATTGAGGGCTGATGGCTGTCTGCTTGTGCTCCCGACATCTTTTAGGGGAAAATCTTCATCATAGAAATGGTAAGGCCCATTTCCGGAGATTCTCCTTAATGCAACTACGGTTTCGGCGCGCCCCGAGCGGCCTGGCGGTTTTATCCGCCCTGCTGCTGTTGGTCTTTATTTCCACTCCTTCTCTGGCCGCCGAAAAAGCCCGTATCCGCGTTGACGATTACAAAATCGAAGCCGAACTCACCCCTCACCTCCATCAGATTTCTGCGCGCGCCACAGTCAAGTTCACGGCCTTGCAGGATATCAACACGGCCATCTTCGAACTGCACAACGGCCTGCGCGTCACCAAGGTTCTGGACGCAGACAATCATCCACTCTCAGCCGAACGCGTCACGCAGGATTACACCATCCGTGTTTCTCTGCCCAACGGACTGTCGAAAGACTCTTCCACCTCACTCACATTCGAATACGAAGGCGAAATCGAAAACGCCGACGATAGTCCCGTGCCCGGCCTCAAGCTCGCCTCGATCGGCGATGACACCAGCTATCTCCTCTATGCCGGACGCTGGTTCCCGGTCAGCGGTTACGGCTTGAATCGCTTCACTTCCACCATCAGCATCACGGTTCCCGCACACATGCTGGTCATTGGAAGCGGCAAGCCCACAGTGGTAGAAAACCCTCCTTCGAAAAAACCCAATAGCAACGGCCTGCCGACCAAAACCTTTACCTTCGTCGACGACAAACCAAGTTTTCCGGGCACCATCATTGCCGGAATTTTCGAGGAATACAAAAGCGATGAAGCCGGCCTCGACCTGCACGTTTTCTTCAAGCCCGATCACGATAAACTGGCTCCCGAATACACGACCACGGCCGTGCAAGAGTTCACCTATTTCATTACTCTCTACGGCTCGCCTTTATCGCAGCGATTAAACGTAGTCGAACTCCCCAACGATACTGTTCCCTACGCGTGGGCGCCGGAGATCGCAGCCCTCGCCGGTTCCTCTATCACGGAAAAAACGAACTATCGCCTGCTGGCCAATGCTATCGCCCATCAATGGTGGGGAGTTTCCGTCAACCCCGCCAGCAAGGACGACTGGTGGCTCACCGACGGCTTCTCACGCTACTCCGAAGCCATGTACGTGGAAAGCGCCGCCGGCAAAGCTGGCCTGGAAGAAGTGGTCAAAGACATGTCAGTGGGTGCGCTGGCCTACGATAATATTCCGCTCTCCAGCGCCGGCAATCTCGACCCCTTCTCGACGGAATTTCAATCGCTCGTCACCGACAAAGGAGCGATGATTCTCCACATGCTCCGCTGGGTCCTCGGCGAAGATAAATACCTTAAGACCATGCGCGAGTTCGCCGAAACTTACTCCGGCAAATCCGCCACCATGGACGATTTCCGCACTATCGCTGAGAAATATTACGGCGATCAGCTAACCTGGTTCTTCACTCAGTGGCTCGATTCCACCGGGGCTCCGGAATTTAAACTGAAATATACGGTCTATCGCCTGGGCGGAGTTCACGTCGCCGAGCAGAACTCGAAGGACAAGAAAACCCCCGGCTTCCGCGTGACCGGCGAGGTTTCGCAGGATCTCGATCTGTTCCGCATGCCGGTCGATTTGCGCGTTGAGACGGACGGCCAAACCGAAGACAAGAAACTGGAAGTAGTCGGCACCAATTCGCCTTTTACGGTGGAAACCTTCGGCCGTCCCCGCCGCATCTCTATCGATCCCGATCACCACGTCCTCACCAACTCTTCAGATATAAAACTGCGCGCTTCCATTCTCCGCGGCCAGGCCCTGCAACAGCAGGGCGATCTCGCCGGTGCGCTCTCGGAATTCAACAAGGCGCTCGATCTCAATAAGAACAGCTCGCTGGCCCACTACCGCGTCGCGGAAATCTTCTTCCTCCAGCGAAATTACCAATCCTCCGCCAACTCCTATCGCTCATCGATCAACGGCGATGGAGACCCCCGCTGGACCGAAGTTTGGAGCCACGTCCAGCTCGGCAAAATCTTCGACATCACCGGGCAGCGCGAACGCGCCATTAACGAATACCGGCAGGCCGTCCAGACGAACGACGATACTTTCGGCGCCCTCGAAGAAGCGCGCAGGTACATGGCAAAAGCCTATGAACGCCCCAAGAACAAGGACCAGTAGCCGGCGTTCCTGAACTCGAGCAGAAGATACCCTGTGGAACTCTGTGTCCTCCGTGTTTGATACAGATCTCGCCAGCGTGAGAGTTGAGGCTCAAGCAAGTCCTTACTGGACTCGAGTCCCAGCCCCCAGAGCTTTGAGCTTCTTGGCAGAAGAGAACAACTTGGAGTCTCGCCCGGCCTGACGAGAGGAAGCGAAAGGAATTACCTCGCCGGCTGACGGTTCCCCGGCATCGTCAGCGAATTCCACATGCTCAATCGCGGCAAACCGCTGCATCCGTGATGATCGAGACTCGTCTGTCCAACCGACATTAGTAGTCCGTGCCTCAATCTCTACCCGATTCCATTCATCTCTGGTGACGCCGTCGTGCCCACTCTGAACGAAAAAGGATTCGCGCGAGACCTTTCGAATTCGCTCCACCGCCTTCTCCACCACGCGAGCAAACTCCGCTCCTTCCCCCGTCTTTCTTCCTTCGCGCAACTTTGCCTTCGCCTTCGGCGCAGAAAACCACGTCCGGTTCCGTCCAGCTTCCTTTGGGGCGCTCAGCCGCATTACTTCACAAAGATGGGCGCTTACCGTATGATTTCCTGAATTCCGGCCGCCCCTATGGCAGAAATACCGGGCAAAAGCAGCTTCTTCGATCCGTCCGTGCACTCCAGCTTCCTCAAAGGCTTCAATCGCCGCCACTTGAGCGTGTGTCAACCCGGCTTCTGCACCACCCTTGGGAAAAGTCCATCGGCTCTTCCTGCCGCGAGTCTGTACTAAGAGAAACTCTACCTCCCCACTGCGAACCCTATAGCAGACCGCAGCCACCTTCTCGACCTCGCGCATCTTTCGCAGTCTCGATAACCGAACCGCCGAGGCAGGCGCTTGCGCCGTCCGCCGCTTGCCCGCCATTTCCAACTGCAACGCACGCGAATCGCGGGATCGACTGCTAAGCTCCCTCAAGCGCTCTCCTCCCTCGAAAGTAGCCAACAAACTTCCTCAGCCTTGCACGCCCTCGCGATCTCTGCCTAGAGCACACCTTGGTTCACTCCCTGCCATGGAATCCTTTTTCATACTTGCGCTACGAGCCTTAACCAAGACAAGATTCAACTATTCACTGGAGCCGGAGATTTCCATTGGAGAATATGTGTTGTCTGCGCTGTAATTGCCAGCTTGAGCCGGGCAGCAAGTCCATTGCCCTTTACATGTTCGCGCAGACCGTGGGAATCAAGCCGCGGCAGAAATCTGCCGCCCATCGCGTCTCATTCTGCCCGCAGTGTTCCGTTTCGCTTGCGATGGGACCACCGCCTGAAGGCGCGTTGAATGTCGCGGCATGGGAGATGATTCGCCATCTTGTTGGTTCAGATCCAGCCCTGGCCGAGGCCGCATGGGAAAGCTTAAGCGGAGTGCACGGCCTGCTTTCCCCCACTGGCACCGAGGGTCGCCCCCAGGGCGCAGGCTATTTCGAGTTCTGACTTCTTGAGGAATCTTCGCTTGGCGCCAGCTGCAGCAGCCAGCGCTTCGCTTCTACCGCCGAGTGAAAGATCGAAAAGTTCGGTTGCGTTCGCAGAATCTTGTGCATTCGCGCCGCATGGCTCTGCACCGAGTCTCGTACCACAAACGCCCGCTTGGCCCCGGTTGAAAAGGGATCCACTTTATCAGCCAGGCGAAAAAATTCGTCCGCGGAAAGATCCAACTCTTCCACATCGCTCATATCCACGATCTCGGAAAAATCAGGGTCGAATAGCGGATCGGCACGCAACGAGGCGGCGTACTTCTCAATTTCCCGAACCGTCACGCTCTTTCGAAACTTTACCGATATCACCCGTCTTCCCACGTCAATTTCATAGTCCGGAGAAACGCTGATCCGCGGAAGCTCCGGGGTTGGATCTTCGATCTCGAGGCTGGGGATATCCTTTGAAGTATTGACGTCTGGAGCATCGCGATGACCGACCATGGCTATCGATTCTCATCGGCAAAGTACTCACTCGGCTTCAGTGACGACAGGAACTTCCCGAGGTAATAGAGCCGTCGAATAGCAAGGTTAAAACGCGGCCTTTAGCTAACCATTTCCCCGATTCAGCGGTCTAATTATCAACGGCAGCTGTGGAACTTCGCATCTCCTGGCTGCGTATATCTGATCAGATGTTAGGCGGGATTGAGACCCCTCGCCTGAACGTGACCCGGGGCCCCCACGCTCCACCCCGGAAGCGTGGGGGACAACATTATGCGAACGCTCATCGATATCGTCCGGCAGTCGCTGGCCACGCTGTGGGCGCACAAGTTGCGTTCATTTCTTACCATGTTCGGTATCGCCTGGGGCGTCGGCTCTCTGCTTCTGCTGGTGGGTCTGGGCGAGGGCTTCCGCAGCGGTCAGGATAAGAACCTCGCCGAACTCGGGCAGGACATTATGTTCATCTTCCCCGGGCGAATTCCGGCGGTCGAAGGAAGCTACCAGTCCGGCCAGATTTATTACTTCAACGATGGCGACTATCTCGCCATTCGCGACCAGGCTCATCTCGTGCGCTCAGTATCGCCGGTTCTGGAACGCGATGATATTCGCGCCGTAAGCGATTACGGATCCACTAACGGACAAGTCTTCGGCGTTACCCCCGAATACAGCCAGATTCGCAACACTCCCATCGATCCCGGCCGCTGGTTCAACGAAGAAGACAATCTGCAGCACCGCCGCGTGGCCATCGTTGGCTGGGAACTGCTGAAAAACATGTTCCCGGGCGAAGCCGCCGTCGGCAGCACCATCCTGCTCAATGACATGGATTTCAAAGTGATCGGTGTGGTCCCTAAAATCGGCAAGGACGGCGAGAACGGCACCAACCATCGCATCTTTCTTCCCTTCGCCACCATGCGCGAGCTATTCCCGATCACCACGCAAAATTCAGAAAACGCCATCTCCTTCATCAATTACCGTCCATTGAAGAAGGAACAGCACCTCGAGGCCAAGAATGAAGTTCATGCCATCATCGCCAAACGTCACGGCTTCGATCCCAGCCTGGATGATGCCTTCAACGACTGGGACACAATCGACAGCGCGATCAAAGTAGGAAAAATCTTTGACGCCATGGATTGGTTTCTCGGCGTGGTCGGCCTGGTTACTCTCGGCCTGGGCGCCATCGGTATCATCAACATCATGCTTGTTTCCGTTACCGAGCGCACGCGGGAGATCGGCCTGCGCAAGGCACTCGGTGCCACCCACCGCAACATTCTCACGCAATTTTTTGTCGAAGGCGCATTTCTCACCGCGTTTAGCGGCGGCATCGGCCTGGCAATCTCTATCGCCTTCGTCACCGCCCTGGCGCAGTTGCCGTCGCCGGAAGGTTTCGACACGCCGCGCATCGTGCCGGCATCGGCGGTCGTCGCCATCGTGTCGCTGTCGGTAGCGGGCATCGTGGCCGGCCTCTACCCCGCGCGCAAAGCCGCATTGCTACCGCCAGTAGAAGCGCTGCGGCAGGAGTGAGTATGTTCGGCGATCTCGGCAAACAAGCTTTCAACGCGCTGAAGCACAACCGCCGCCGTTCTTTGCTCACCATGCTCGGCATGGCCTGGGGCATCGCGACGGTGGTTCTGTTGCTCGCCTACGGCTCCGGCTTCCAGAGTGCGCTGATGGTCGCCTTCCGCACTTTCGGCGGCAATCTGATCGGCATTTTCCCCGGCCGCACCTCCATCCAGGCGGGGGGCACGAAAGCCGGCGTGCAGATTCGCCTCACCCGCGACGATCTCGATTACCTCCGTGCCGAAGTTCCCATGCTGACGCGCATTTCGCCAGAGGTCGACAAGCAAAGCCAGGTCTCCTACGGCACGCGCAGCTTCAGCTACAACGTTCACGGCATCTATTCCACCTATGAAAAAATCCGCGCTCTCGAGTTGGGTGAGGGCGCATTTTTCGGCGAGCGTGATGACTTCACGCACAGCCGCGTGGCTGTTATCGGCGCAACAGTAAAAAAGAAACTTTTTTCAGGACAAAACGCACTCGGCGAGAGCATTCGGATCGATGGCATTTCCTACAAGGTGATCGCCGTTCTGCGGCACACCATCTCCAATGGCGACGAAGATATAAACTCAATCGTCTATGTCCCCTACAGCGCCATGCGCGACCTCAAGAACACCTATTACCTCGATGGTATCTTCATGGATTACGAGGGGGACCACAGCAAGATCACGCAGGCCGTGCGCAATTCCATGGCCTTCCATCACGGTTTCGACCCCAAGGACGACCGGGCCATTTTCGTCTTCGACGCAGTCAAAGACCTCGCCGACCTCACCGTCATCACCGTAGGGATCAAGGTTCTGCTGGGCTTCATCGGCCTGCTCACGCTCGGCATCGGCGGCGTCGGCCTGATGAACATCATGCTCGTCTCTGTAACTCAGCGCACCCGCGAGATCGGCGTGGAGAAAGCCCTGGGTGCGCACCGCTGGCACATCTTGTTCCAATTCCTCGCCGAGGCGCTGGTGATTACCGCCCTCGGCGGCCTGTTGGGTGTGGTATTGGCGTATCTGATTTCCTGGTCGGTCGGCTCCATGCCCCTCTGGAGCATGTTCATCGACGACGCCAACGAAGGCGATATCCATCTCTACATCAACACGGCCACGCTCATCTGGTCGACTGGCATTCTCAGCTTCGTCGGCATCGTCAGCGGCATGCTCCCCGCCATCAAGGCTGCGAGGCTGGACCCGATCGAGGCTCTGCGCTACGAGTAAGTTGATCGCCCTTGCCACACTGAGCGAAGCGAGTACGAGCGAAGCGCAGCAGTCGAAGGCCCTACCCCCTCAACAGCTCTCGCGATTTGCGAGATTCGAGCATGATCACAGCCGCATCTATGGTGCATCCTCTTGCTGCTCAGCTACAATTCCACGCGTGTCAGCCAACCCCCGTCTCGACCGCGTTCTCGCCCAACTGAGCCTCTACGAGCATCCACTGCTGAACTTTTCCGCTCGCGCCAAAGGCGATGGCGTGGAAGTCATCATCCAATTCAAAGACAAATCCGTTCCCGTACATACCTACTATTTCGATCTCCACCCCCGCGATCTCGATCATCCGCAATTCGAGTGGAGCTTCCAGCGCCAGCTCTATGACGCCCTGCACGATTATTTCGTCGAAATGTTCATCCGTACTCCGCAGGATCGCGAAGAGAGACGACAAAAAAGTTTGTGAATCCGCTGCGCCAAAAAATCGAACAGGAGATCCGCGTACGTGGCCCCATTCCCTTCTCGCGCTACATGGAACTATGCCTTTACGAACCCGATCTCGGCTACTACTCCCGCAATGCCGAACAATTCGGCAAAGCCGGCGATTTCTACACCTCGAGTGACGTCCACTCCGTCTTCGGCCGCCTTCTAGCTCGCCAATTCGAAGAAATGTGGCGCGTCCTGGGTTCACCCGCGCAGATTGAGATAGTAGAACTCGGCCCCGGCCGCGGCCTGTTCGCGCAAGACGTGCTGAATTGGTCGGAGAAAAAGTTCCCGGAGTTTTTCCACGCCCTTCGCTACATCCTGGTCGAGCGTTCGCTCGCTTTGCGCGAACGAATTAAGAACACGCTAACGCGCTACCTGGAATCGGGACAAGCGAGTCTGCATGAGGGAAATCTCGTAACCGCATCCGAAGGGAAGGGCACGACTTCAGTCGTCCCAATACTGCGCCAAAAAGATAGGGTTTCAGCCCCTCCGGTCCCCACCATCGTCTTCGCCAACGAATTCTTCGACGCCCTCCCCGTTGAAATCCTCAGCACCCAGGGCTCGCTGCGGATAGGCGCTCACGACAACCGCCTCATCGAAATCTGGGCCCCGTCCTCCCCCGAAGAACTAGAATTCCTCGACCGCTATTCTGTCCACCCTGAGCCTGGAGAACGCATCGAGGCGCAGCTCGTCGCGCACCGCTCTTTGGAAACCGCAGCCTCCAAGATCGAAAAAGGATTTCTTATCGCCATCGACTACGGCTACACCCGCGAAGAGCAGCTCGCGGGACGTCATCGTGGAACGCTGAAAGCCCTTCGCCAACACTCCATCAGCAACAATCCCTACGAAGCGCCGGGAGAGCAAGACCTGACCTCCGACGTAAATTTCACCGCGCTCGCAGCCGCAGCCGAAAGGCACGGCATGACCGCTCACAAACTCGTCACCCAATCCCAATTTCTGATGGGCATCGGCGAAGCCAATCAGTTCGCCGACGCTTTCGAAGAATGCCGCCTGCCGCAAGAGCGCGCCAAAGTTGCGCTACAACTCAAGCATCTGGTCACTCCCGCGGGTATGGGCGAAAGCTTTCACGTGCTCATCGCGAGCAAGGGCGTGGAGCAGGAGAAGGTCGAGGTTCTGTCAGGATTGAGTTTTGGACGGCAAGCCCATTTGATATGAGAGAGCAAACTAACGTTTCGCTTCCGCTAACTTGCTGTGCTCGCTCGCAGGCTCGCTGGCTTTCGAGTTCGCGGTCCGCGCCTCCGGATACTCATACACCCCGCGCCCCGACTTCCGTCCCAACCTTCCCGCCTTCACGTACTGCACCAGCAGCGGCGCCGGACGATATTTCTCTCCCAAGGTTTTATGCAGATATTCCAGAATGTTCAACCGCGTATCGAGCCCAACCAGATCCACCAACTCGAACGGCCCCATGGGATGATTCAATCCCAGCTTCAGCGCCTTATCGATATCTGCCGCCGACGCAACTCCCTCCTGCAGCATGTAAAACGCCTCGTTACCGATCATCGCGTTGATCCGGCTGGTAATAAACCCCGGCGACTCCCTGATGACAACAACTTCCTTCCCCATGCACTTTCCAACTTCCGCTGCGCTCGCCAAAGTATCTTCGTCGGTCTCCAAACCGCGCACCACTTCGAGCAACTTCATCTTGTGCACAGGATTAAAAAAGTGCATGCCCACGCACTTTTTTGCGCGATAGGTCACGCTGGCAATTTCAGTGATGCTGAGCGAAGAAGTATTCGAAGCTAGGATCGTATCCGGACGGCAAATCTTGTCGAGCAAAGTAAAAATCTCAACCTTCGATTCCATCTCCTCCGGAACCGCTTCGATCACGAGATCAGCTTCGCGCGCGGCTTCCTCCACCGACCCCGCATATTCCAGCCGCTGAAAAGCCGCGTCGGCGTCAGGCGATGAGACTTTCCCCAACTCCACAGCCTTATCGAGATTTCCACGAATTTCGCTCTCCGCGCGCCGCAACGCCGTCGGAAGCAAATCCTCTAGAATCGTGCGGTAGCCACCAAGCGCGGCCGCATGAGCGATTCCCCGGCCCATGATGCCGGCGCCGATCACGGCAACGGTCTTGATCTCCGCCACGATCAGCCTGCCTTTTCCAGATCCTTGATCGCGTCGTTGATCGCGCCGCCGGCGCCGCGTAAACTCTCCGCCAGACGCTTCTTCTCCTCCGCATTTAACGAAGGAATCATGATGCAAATCCGCCGTAGCGTGTTGGTAATGTCTTCCACATAATTCATCGAACGAATCAATTCACCAGAGGCGGGCATGAGGGCTCCTGTAATCTATGGGTTCAGAATCTCGACGGCCTGTCAGCACCCAGTCAAGCATGCGTAGGCCGAACTTCCTATTCTGGACGCGCTGACGAATTTAGTAAAGGTATGCACCCCGTCCATTCACAATGTTTTCCGATGCAGACTCTATAATAAGGATCGAATCTTTTCATGGGCCTTCAATTCTGACCGCGAATCTAATCAGCATATGGCAGACAAGCCCCTAAAGCGCTACATCTTCGCCAGCGATTTCGACCAGACGCTCACCTTCAACGACTCCGGCTACGTTCTCGCCGAGTTGGTTGGCATTCCAACAGACGAATTCGAACGCAAAGCCAAAGGCATGGCCAAGATCAACCTGGTGCAGCAGGGGGCTGAGCTCGCCTACTTATTGCTGCACGATCCCGAATTCCAGGCCAAAGTTCGCAAGCAGCATCTTTACGAAGTCGGCAAACGCATTCGGCTTAAGGGTGATATTCCGCTCCTCTATCAAATTCTGGCGAATGGAGTCGACGGACATTTCTTCGACTTTTATGTTCTCTCCGCCGCCCCGGTGGAGGTGATTCATTCCGCCCTCGAAGGCATCGTTCCGCCAGATCACATTTACGGGACCGAGTTCCGCTACAAGCCATCCGGCGAGATCGATACCATCGTCCGCGCCACTGCGGGCTATGGCAAAGTTGCAGTACTCAACCAGTTGCTGGCCGAACAAGTCATGGGGCCCGATCACGTGGTCTACTGTGGCGACGGCAGCTCGGACATCCACATCATGTTGCAACTCAATGCCCGCGATGGCCTCACGATCGCGGTGTCAGAGTCGCCGCACGTTTCGCAAATCGCCAAGCGCACCGTGCTTAGCACAAGTGCACTGGCAGTGTTGGCGCCGATTCTCGAAGAAGTTGCCGGTTGGAACCGCGCTCGCATCCGCAGCTTTTTCGAAGCCAACGGCATGTTGATTCAGGAGTGGGAACGCGTCCGCACCGATTGGTTAACAGTGCGCCCGGCCATTGCCGAACCCGAAGAAACGGCCAGCCTGCCGTGATACGACGCTGCTGCACTATAACGTGCACTGCGACGTAGAAGAGCGGCGCTTGAGCACCGCGTAAGGATTTGAATATTCAATCGGGCCTTAGCTCGTGAGCTTTCGTACTTTCGTTTCCTGAACTTGGTCCGGATTTTCAAGCCCTCTTATGCTGCGCGATAAAAACCTGATCCCGCTCTCGCACCAGCACCAGCACGCGCTGGCCTTATGCGTGCGCATCGACCGTGCCCAACCGATTCCCGAGAAGGATTTACACGCCTGGCAGACCGAGATCGAACAACACTTCGAGCAGGAGATTAAAGTTCATTTCGCTGCGGAAGAAGCCGAAGTTTTTCCGGCAGCTCGAAAATTTTCGGAATTGTCTCCATTAGTTGAGGACTTGCTCGCTGACCACGCTTGCCTGCGCGAATCGTTCGCTCATGCACAAGCACGACGCATGACGGTCACGACCCTGCCGGCTTTCGCCCAACGGCTATCCAACCACATCCGCAAAGAAGAGCGCCAACTTTTCAAGCGCCTGCAGGAATTGATGACTCAACAAGAACTCGGTGTCCTGGGCAAACGACTAGAGACAGCGCTCACGGAAGCGCACCAGACATGCCTTCTGCCAGGTGAAGCTACAAGACTCAAAGCGAAACAGTAGCTCTTGAAATGTTCAGGAGTCGTAACCGTGCAGTTCTCTGAATTTCGCTGCCGCTTCGCGTCCCATGTAGCGCTCCAGGACGGCACGCTCCGTTTTCCGAAGGTCGACCACCATCAGGCCATCGAGCACGTTGGAAAACTTGCGATCCACGTTGAAGCCTAGCAGTCTGCCGCCAATTTTCGCGTATTGCCGCAACAGAATCGGCAACCCTTTGCCGTCGGTTTCTACGTCTGTAATCGGCTGCGAAAGGTCCTCGATATCCCGCAAAGCGTGGCACATGGCGCGGCAATCCCACGGTCGCAGCACCGCCGGACGAAACGGCCGCCGCGCCGCCACCATCCCCGCCAATTCGTCTTCTTCGATGCGTGCTTCGAAAAAGCGATAAATCATCTCGCGCGACGCTTTACTGTAATCGTTGCTGATGCTGACCGCGCCAAACAACACCGCGACATTCGTCTGCATGGCCAGTAATCGAGCAATTCCCTTCCACAGCAAAAGCAATGGCGCATATTGCCGCTGATATTCTGCCCGTATGAAAGATCGCCCCAACTCCAGGGCCGGACCAAGTTTCTCGAATACACCCGCTTCGAAGCGAAACAACGTGCTGGTGTAAAGTCCCTTCATGCCATGTTGCGCAAAAATCTCTTCTGTATTGCCCGCCCGGTACGCTCCAACAAGTTCCCGTTTCGCCTGATGCCATAACAAGAGGTGCCAGTAATAGCCGTCAAAACGGTCCAAATCGCGTTTCTTCCCGGTGCCCTCGCCGGCCAGCCGGAACGTAATCTCTCGCGCACGTCCCACCTCCCGCAACAGCCGCGGAGTTTCATTCGCTTTCGCCAGATAAACCACAAAATCGCCGCTCTGCGCCAGGCGCCGCTCTGCTGGCAGTGAATCCAGTTCCGCCGCCAGCAGCTCCGCAGGCTCCGCGGGCGCAACCGGCTCCTGCACCTTCTCTGAGATTTTGGATCGTACTGCAATCGTCCACGACCTTTCCGGACGATTGCGCCGCGCCAGCAGGTAAGTCCGCCAACGCAGGTATTCGATGGCCTCGCGATCATCTGCCATGCCGGCTAGCGACTCGCCCGGAATCTCGCTTCCCACGCGCACTTCAATCGTCCGCCCTTCCTGTTTGAGAAACTCCGGCAGCAAAAATGCAGTCCGCAGCCGCGGATGGATCATTCCGAGCAATTGAAAGCTCACGCTGTTGTGTCCGCAAAAATAGGCCGGCAGAGCGGGTGCGCCTGTCCTCCGAATCAGCCGCGCCGCTGTGTCGTTCCATACCGGATCAATGATTTCTGCCTGCGGGAATTGCAGATGCGAAACCTCGCCCGCCGGAAACACAGCCAGCATTCCGCCGCCCTGCAACCATGCAAGCGCCTCCCGAACTGCACGCCGGTTGATGTTGATGCTCTGCGGCGTCTGAAACGGATCGACAAAAATGCAATGCTGCGCCAACTCCGGCACATCGTGCAGCAAGTAATTGGTCATCACTTTCACATCTTGCCGCGCGCGCGTCAGCAGCACCGCCAGCACAGCGCCGTCCAGCATCCCATATGGATGGTTCGCCACAACTACTACCGGTCCGTCTGTCGGAATCCTCGCTGCATCTGCGGCATCCACGCGGAGTTCCACGCGCATCTCCGCCAGCAATCTTTCCAATCCGAACCCCGCAGGAGACTGCCGCACACGGCGGTAAAGATCGCGCACCTTATCTACAGGAAGAAGCTTACTTGCGAATGTAGGCACGCCGGGAAATTCGGCAACTTCCGCCAACACTTCGGGCTGCGCCTTGTCCGAGTGAACAGGGTTGAGTGGCATGTTAAAGGAATAGCGCAGCCGTTTTTCAGGAGGATGAAGAGGAGGTTAAAAGCAGATGAAATGTGCGTGGCAGCGAAACTGAAAAGTAACTGAAGTAACTTGGGAAATTACGTTTCCAGCCGAAATCTCGTCTCCGCCAGCCAATAAAGCCTGCGCCACACTAACCGGTTAATCGTGACCACTGTTGCAGCCATCATCATGGTCGCAGCCAGCAGCAAATTAAAGTTGCCAGCATCTGTCGCCTGGCTGATGGTCGCACCCAGTCCAGTCGTGGTATAGATCTGCCCTTTGAAGTGAAAGTACTCGGCAACGATGCTGGCATTCCACGCCCCGCCTGACGCAGTCACAAGGCCCGTAACTAGGTAAGGAAAAATTCCTGGCAGGATTAATTTTTTCCAGCGCTCGATCCCGCACAACCGGAACACGGAGCAAACCTCCTTCAAGTCAGTGGGAATCGCCATCGCGCCCGCAATCACGTTGAACAACACATACCACTGTGTACCCAAGAGCAGCACCACAATCGAGGTAATACCCAGCCCCCCGCCCAAACGAATCAGCACAAGCAGAATCACGGGCAGCAACGCCGTCGCCGGAACGGACGCTGCAATCTGCGCCAATGGCTGCGCGATTCGCGCCAGGCGTGGGCTAAATCCAATCGCCACTCCCGCCGGTACTGTCCACAATGTGCCAATCAACAACGCGACATTCACACGCAGAAAAGTCGCACCCAAGCCGATCGCTGCTTCCCGCAATTCCGGCCGCTGCAATCCGCTGAGAACAATCGCCACGCGTACAATTCCATAACCAACCCCCAGCAGCATGCCCATGGCAAGGAGGCGCACCAGCCACAGGCGCCACGCCGGCGATGCCTTCTCCACATGTTCTTCGCCGTGCTTCTGTGCAAAGTACAAGAGGATCTTCTCGCCCAGCGGATGCAAAGTTTTCTCTTTGATTCTCGCCAGCCCGACCGAGTGCTCCACCAAATTCAACACCCACGACCGCGGAGCGTCCGTGCTCTCGACCTGCTCCACTTTGAATTTCTCGGCCCAGGCGATCACCGGCCGCCAAATGAATTGATCGAGCAAAACGATCACCGCAACCATCGTCGCCACGCCCCACGCGATCGATGCCGTGTCGCCCTCGCTCGCCGCCGTCTGCAAATACGACCCCAGGCCCGGCAGCCGGAAATCCCGCTGCCCCAGCACAAACATTTCGCACACCATCAGCGCGAACCATCCGCCCGCCACCGACATCATCGAGTTCCACACCAGCCCGATCGCGGAAAACGGCAACTCCATCTGCATAAAGCGCTGCCACCAACTATAGCGGTAAATCTCCGCAGCCTCGCGCATCTCTTTCGGAATACTCTTCAGGGAGGCATAAAAGCTGAACGCCATGTTCCAAACCTGGCCCGTGAAGATGAGCAGGATCGCGCCCAACTCCACTCCCAGCTGCCTTCCCGGAAACAACGCCACCATCGCCAGCATCACGCCCGGCAGAAAGCTGAGTACGGGAATCGACTGCAAGACGTCGAGGAGCGGGATCATAAAGCGCTCGGCGCGGGGGTTGTAGGCCGCGATGTACCCGTAAACCAGAGTGAAAATGAGACTCAAAAAGTACGCGATGGTAATGCGCAGCAGCGAATAACCCGCATAGGCCGGCAGCGCCCGCACGCTGCGTGAAATCTCAACCGCCGGAGTGAAAGGACCGAACCAGGATCGCCCTACAACTACCACCCCGTAGAAGAGCGCAATCGCCGCCGCGAACATGATCACATCGGGCAGATGCGAAACTTCCAGGCTCGGCAATTGCGCCCACAGCCTGTACGCCGAGAATCCTCGCAATGTGATGCTCTTCTTCATGCGCTGCTTCTTGCAGAATTTTCGTTAGGACTTCGGCGTCGTAGATACATCCTGATTCTCTACAACGTGCTCCACGACTGTGAGCGGCGAGGTTTCCGACTGGGTCAATCGCCCGCTCTCGCGATCGTAGTCGAAGATTTCCGCGTAGCGCCCCCAGTTCATTGCCGTTTCGAACTGGCGCTGCACTTCGTCTTCCGGGAAATGTTCGTCGAGAATGTCGTGGAAGAATTCGTCGGCAATCGAGTGGTCCGATTTTTTCTTCAGAATGCTGTCAATCTGCTTCAGGATCATGACGTGATCGAGCGCCGCCTCGCGGAACAAAACTTTGCGCGTCTGGATGTCAGCATCGGCGAATCGGATGCCTTGCGAGGTCAATTGCACGTCGCCCTCTTTCAACAAGGCAAAGCCGAGCAGCACGCAGGCTTCAAGAATCGGCAACAAATCCTCCACGTCCATCACCAGATCTTCGCTCAGGCGAAACAGATCCTCGCGTCCGCCGCGATCATGTAGCAGCTCGAGCAAGCCCGCAATTCCACCCACGCGAGCATGTGGCAGCATCTGATACTTGGCTGCACGAACCGGCGCCTGTCCCTTCTTCAGTCCACCCGGCGGCAGAACAATTTCGCCAGTGCTCTCCGGATCCGGCAACGCATGCTCAATATCCGGCTCCGTCATCACCTTGTAGATGTAATCGACCAGTTCGAGAAAGCGGCTCGATTTTCGGTCACGCGGATGCACCAGCTTCACGCCAAAATCCGAGCGGATGCGCGCTGGATTTCTCCCCAGGACCACAATCCGGTCCGCCATCATCACGGCTTCCTCAATGTTGTGCGTCACAATAAAGATTGCGCTGGTGGGCATCTTCTTATTGAGCCAAAGCTCGAGCAGTTCACCGCGCAGGTTTTCTGCCGTGAGCACGTCGAGCGCGGAGAATGGCTCGTCCATGAACAGCACTTCCGGTTCCACCACCAGAGCCCGCGCAAAACCCACGCGCTGCTTCATGCCGCCCGAAAGCTCTTTCGGGTAGGCCGTTTCAAAACCATCCAGACCTACAGTGTCCAGCATGCGCAAGGCCCGTTTGCGACGCTCCACCGCCGCCACGCCCCGTGCCTGCAGCGGAGCCTCAACGTTCTCGAGAACCGTCAACCATGGAAACAGTGCAAAGCTCTGAAAGACAATGGCCACGTTCGGCGACTGCTCAGTCATCGGCTTGCCATGCCAGAAAAGCGCTCCTGACGAGGGTTTGGCCAGCCCGCTCAAAATCCGCAGCAGGGTCGACTTGCCGCAACCTGAGGCCCCGAGCAGCGCAATAATTTTCCCCGGCTCGATGGCGAAGTCCATCAGCCCCACAACCTGAACTCGCGTTTCATCCGGCTGTGGATACGACTTCTCAATCGCCCGGGCTTCGATGATGGGTTCGCTCACGGAAACATTTCCCCGTACTTTCTATACACGATCTCGCGCAAGGCGCAAAGCCTCCTCCACTCTGTAACACTCCATTAATAGATGAAAAAGAGAAGCAGCCGCGTCAAGCGGCGAAGGTTTCGTCCGGAGGAATCGCCATCGGCGGAGGTGTCCGATCTGTTACTTCTGCGAGCTGCGCAAGCTTGGCGATCAACTCATGGTTGAATTGTCCCGGCATCAGCCGCCAGCTCCAGTTCCCATCGTTCATGCTGGGCGTATTCATGCGCGCCTCGCTTCCAAGGCCAAGCACATCCTGCATCGGCACAAGCGCCAAATCCGCGACTGAAGCGTGCGCCCCACGGATGAAGGACCAATGAATTCCGTCCTCGCTCCGTCCAAGATAGCATTCCGCGCCGCGGCATTCATGTTCCGCAGCGCCGGAAGTAAACCAGCCTACAGTCGTATCGTTATCGTGAGTCCCGGTATAGATTACTTTTCCCACGGCGCGATGCGGCAGATACATATGCGCCCCCTCGTCCCCGAATCCGAACTGCAGCACCGCCATTCCTGGTATCTGCAGCCGGTCACGCAAGGCATGAACTTCAGGCGTAATCAACCCCAAATCTTCGGCGAAAAAAGGCAGCCCGCCCAGAGCCTCGCGCAACTTGTGAAATAAATCGTCCCGCGGACCATCCACCCAGCGCCCGTTCACGGCCGTCGGATCTGCTGCAGGAATCTCCCAGAACTGATCGAACCCCCGAAAATGATCGAGCCGGATGTAATCGCAATTCTGCGTGGCCCAACGCAACCGCTGAACCCACCATTGATATCCGCGCCGCTTCATCACATCCCAGCGATAAAGCGGATTCCCCCAGCGCTGCCCGGTTTTGCTGAAGAAGTCTGGCGGCACGCCTGAAACCACTTCAGGCTCCAGCTTTTCATTCAGCCGGAAAAGATCGGGATGCGTCCATACATCTGCGCTGTCGTAATTCACGAAGATCGCCAAGTCGCCCACGATGCGAATCCTGCGCTCCGCGCAAAAGCGGCGCAGAGCGTTCCATTGCTCGTAAAACGCAAATTGCAGCGCGCACCGGATCTTCAGGTCGTCCGTCAGTTCTTCGCGCGCCCGCGCCACCGTGCTCTCCGCGCGGCGCGCCAATTCGGCCGGCCATTCGTTCCAACTCGCGAGCTTGTATTTGGCACGAAGGGCGTCGAATAGGACAAAGTCATCCAGCCACCAGGCGTTTTCCGAACAAAAACGCTGGAAGCGCTCGCGAGCGCCATCGGACATCGACTTCACGAACCCGCGTCCAGCCTCGAACAACAGCGGAAGCTTCGCCGCGAACATCTGGTCGTACGCAACTTTGTTCGCGCCGGAAGATTCGGAGAAGAAATCCGCAATCTTCGATGGTTCAATCCAGCCGTGCTCCGCAAGGCGCTCCAGGCTGATCAACAAAGGATTGCCCGCGAAAGCGGAGGTGGAGGAGTACGGCGAATTGCCGTAGCCGAGCGGCCCCAGCGGAAGAACCTGCCATAGCCCCTGGCGCGCCGCAGCCAGCGCATCTACAAATTCGTAAGCCGCGGGCCCAAAGTCACCGATGCCGCCGCGCGAAGGCAGCGACGTGGGGTGCAACAAAATGCCTGCCGCGCGTGCAAAAGACATTCAATTCAATCTACGACTCGCTCTCGCTGCGGGTCAGGGTCTTCAATTCGTCCTGGTTGATCTTGATCTTTCCCGATTTCTGCATCTGATCGCGCAGATTGCTGAGGAAAAGCTGAAACAACTCCTGCTCCTTATTCTGCAGAAGCTGATCGCGAATCTGATCTTTCTTGGCGGCAAAATCCGCTTCCGACGCCGCTTGTACCTCCAGAATATTCAGCACAACTCCGTTGCCGCCGCTGATAATCGGTCCGCTGATCTCGCCCGGCTTCATGCTGAAGGCGACCGCTGCCTGGCCGGTCATTGATCCAAGATCCGGAACCTGCCCATCCGGTCCAACAAATTCGCTCGTCTTCAATTCTGCGCCCAGTTCTTTGGCCGCTTTTTTCAGATCGTGTCCAGCTTTGGCGCGATCCGAAAGTTCCTGCGCCTTCTGCGACAGAAGTACCTTAGAGCGCTCACTCTCGAACTGCTCTTCGACCTTGTCGCGTATTTCCTCGAAGGTCGGCGTCGATTGTGGCTTCACAGCCAGCAACTCGAAAACCGCAAATCCCTGCGAAGTAGCCACCGACTCCGGCGGAGATTTTTCCGCCGCCGCAAACACCGCATCCATAAATTGCGGCGCAGGTCCCAGCCCTGGCACGACATCTTTGCGGGCAAAAAAGTCGGAAGTCACAACCGGAATATCTTTCGCCGCCGCGGGCGCGTCCAAGCCTTTCGTCTTTGCCGCCTGCGCCAGATCATCCGCCTCCTTCTGCGCAATCTGCTGCGCCTTCTGCTGCTTCAGAATTGGCTCAATCTGGTCCTTCACTTCATCCAGAGTTTTCAAGTGCGCTTCTTGCCGGTCATCCACGCGAATGATGTGAAAACCATAACTGGTCTTCACCAGATCGCTGATCTGCCCCTTCGGCAGAGAAAAGGCAACTTTCTCAAACTCGGGAACCGTGCGTCCTCTCGGCACCCATCCCAGCGATCCGCCCTCTTTGGCGCTTCCCGGATCTTCCGAATATTTCTTCGCCAGTTCCTCGAAATTCGCGCCGTTTCGAATCTGTTTCAGCAAATCGGCCGCCCGCGCCCGAGCCGCCTCAACCCCCTTTTCGTCCACTTTGCCATCGGGCCCCGGAAGCGGCGCCTTGATCAGAATGTGGCTGACCTTTATCTGCTCCGGCACCCGATATTGATCGCGGTGTGCATCGTAATAAGCCTGCAGATCCGCGCGCGAAATCTGCACTCCGCTCTCGATCTTTGAAAGGTCGATTGCCGCATACTTCACCTTGCGCTTTTCAGGGATCGAATTCAGGTAACTTTTTTGATGAGCGTCATAGTACGCCTTGAGTTCCTCAGTCGCCGGATGCAGTCCCTTCTTGATGTCATCCTGCTTGAGCACGGCATACTCGAACTTGATTTTCGTGTTTTCCTTGTCGAACTGTTGGCGCACCGCTGCATCGCTTATCGTTGCGCCGCTCGTAATCAGCGCCTGCAGCTTGCTGATCAAAATTCCCTTCCTCACGTCCTCCTCAAACATGACCGTAGTGAGGTTGTGCTGTTGCAGCAAGTCCTGATACTCCGCCTGCCCAATGAATGCTCCGTTCGGGAAAAATATTTGTCCATACTGCCCGTGCTGCAGTTCGTCCTTCACTTCCTCTGGAGTCGCTTTGAAACCGAGATGCTCCGCCTCAGCCACCAGTGCTTGCCGGTCGACTAACTGATCTGCCGCGCGCTGGGCAAAGAACGGCATAAGGATGGAAGCATTGGCGCCCAAATTCGCACCCTGCTGTTGCAGCATTCCGCGCGCTGCCTCGCGCACCTCTTCAGTGGTAATGTCCTCGCCGTCTACTTTCGCAATGACGCCCTTGCCAGGATTGCCTCCCATGTCGAAGCCCAGGCCGCCGGGAATCAGCGTGATGGCCATGGCCGCGCAAATTATCAACAAGAGCCCGCTGAGCACAACTTTCTTGATTGGTCCTTCTGTCTGCAGAAATCGAATCATTTGCTTATCACTCCAGAAATGCAGGGCCGAATGATCAATTATAAACCAGGAAAGGCGGGGCAAAAAGAAGCAGGAGCCAAGTGCCTGGCGCCGCTTTCTGTTCCGCAACTGTACGCTCGGTGAAATACTGAAGCTGGCTTCGGCTTTACCCTGTGATCCTCTATGCCCTTTGTGTTTAATCTTGGTCTTGAATGTCGAGATCGACGCTTCGGATACGGGATTCCCCGCGCAAAACCCGCTATTGAAACGAATCAATAAACATGCTATCCATGGTTGCCGGAAGAAGAAGTACGCAAACACTTCCTCTCGAGTCATTGCCATCATGCAAACAAAGAAAAAAAGTTTGAAATACTTCTGCAACTTCAGAAACTATTTGCTCATCCACCTGCTGTTCTCATTGCTGGCGGCTCAGGTCCTTCTCGCACAATCCTCGCCAGCCTCCGCGGCGAAAGACTCGGAAAAACTGGCCCTCCACGAACATTGGAACTTGCAATCCTCCGCCAAAATTGATGCCGGCGGCCAAATCATTTCCACCACAGAATTCGTTCCAAAAGGCTGGCACGACGCCACCGTTCCCACAACAGTGGTCGCCGCTCTGGTGAAAGACAAGACCCTCCCCGATCCCTTCTTCGCTACCAATCTCCGCCAGTTCCCCGGCGTCAGCTATCCCATCGGCGCAAATTTTTCCAACATCCCCATGCCGCCCGACAGCCCGTACGCTGTCTCATGGTGGTATCGCAAGCAGTTCGAAGTTCCCACATCGTACAAGGGAAAAATCGCATGGCTGAATTTCAAGGGCATCAACTACCGCGCCAATGTTTGGCTGAACGGAAAACAAATCGCCAACTCCAACGATATCGCCGGCGCCTGGCGCACCTACGAATTAAACGTGACTGATGCAGTCAAACCCGGCGCGGAAAACGTGCTGGCGGTCCAAGTTTTCGCCCCCACGGAAAACGATCTAGCCATCACCTTCGTCGACTGGAACCCCGCTCCTCCCGACAAAAACATGGGTCTGTGGCGCGAAGTGTATCTCACGACCAGCGGCCCGGTCGCGTTGCGCTATCCGACCGTGGTTTCCAAACTGAACTCGCCTGCAAATGACACCGCGCAGCTCACGGTTACCGCACAAGTAAAGAACGGCACAGGCCACACCGTAAGCGGCAAACTGAAGGTACGAATCACCAATATCGTTCGTAGCAAGCTCGAGGTAACGGATTTTGAACAAGAGGTAGAACTCGCTGGCAATGAGGCGAAAGACGTGGTGTTTCCGGCCAGACGCTTTTCCCACCCGCAACTGTGGTGGCCTGCCCAGATGGGCGAATTGCATCTTTATTGGCTCGACATCGATTTCGAGATTGACGGCCAGGTCAGCGATCGTTCCCACACCGAATTCGGTATCCGCGAAATCACCTCCGAACTCACCTCCACCGGCGGACGCCTCTTCCACGTCAATGGCAAAAATATCCTCATCCGCGGCGGCGGCTGGACACCCGACATGATGCTCCGCGAAGACTCCCAACGCCTGCACGACGAATTCCGCTACGTGCGCGACATGGGCCTCAACACGGTTCGCCTCGAAGGAAAGCTCGAAACGCAGGAGTTCTTCGACATAGCCGACCGCGAAGGAATCCTAGTCATGGCCGGCTGGTGCTGCTGCGATTTCTGGGAGCGTTGGCCGCGCTGGAAGCCGCAGGATTTCGAAATCGCGCAACAATCGCTGCGCGATCAGATCTACCGCCTGCGCAGCCATCCCAGCCTCGTCATGTGGCTCAACGGCAGCGACAACCCGCCGCCGCCGGATGTTGAGCAAATGTACCTCAACATCGAACAGCAGCTACTGTGGCCGAATCCCGTTGTTTCCTCCGCCACCGGAAAACCCACAAGCCTGACGGGCGCCAGCGGCGTGAAGATGACCGGCCCTTACGAATATGTAGCTCCAAGCTATTGGGAGCAAGACACATTGCAAGAGCGAGGGCAACCGGAGCACAAACAGTGCAATCCCGGAGGCTGCGGTGGCGCTTACGGCTTCAACACCGAAACCAGCATGGGACCAGCCGTTCCGCCGATCGAGAGTATCGAAGCCATGGTTGGCAAGGATCACCTGTGGCCGATCGACGATGTCTGGAACTATCACGACGGGGGCGGCGAATTCAAAACCATCAAAGTTTTCAGCGAGGCGCTCGCGGATCGCTACGGCAAGTCCAACAACGCGGAAGATTTCGCCGAGAAATCGCAGATGCAAACCTACGAAGGTATCCGCGCCATGTACGAGGCCTACAGCCGCAACAAGTATCAAGCGACCGGCGTCATCCAGTGGATGCTCAACAATGCCTGGCCCTCGATGATCTGGCATCTCTACGATTACTACCTGCGCCCCGGGGGCGGCTATTTTGGCGCCAAGCGGGCAATGGAGGTGCTGCATCCGGTCTACGGCTACGATGATCATTCCATCTGGGTCGTCAGCAGCCAATACACGGACGCGAAAGATCTGCAGCTCATCACAAAAATCTACAACCTCGACATGACCGAGAAATTCTCGCACGAGGACAAGGTAAACGCCCCGTCAGACAGCACCGCAAAAATCCTGACCCTTCCCGAGCTGACCGGCCTTTCGCCAACCTATTTCCTCGCATTGCGCCTCGAAGATTCCATGGGGAAATTAGTGGGCTCGAATTTCTACTGGCTCTCGACGAAGCCCGAAACCATCGATTGGTCGAAATCCACCTGGTGGATGACGCCGACCGAATCCTTCGCCGACTTCACCGCGATATCGCAACTCCCGAAGGTAAAGCTTAAAGTTACAGATCGCAGCGAACGCCAGGGCGAAGAATCGATCACGCACGTCACAATAGAGAACCCGAGCCGGTCTCTGGCGTTCTTTGTGAGATTGAAGCTCGACAACGCCAAAGGAGAAGAGATTCTTCCGGTCCGCTGGGAGGACAACTACATCTCGCTGTTACCCGGCGAGAAGCGCGAGCTGACTGCAACCTGCCGCGCCGCGGAACTCGGCGATAAGCCACCAGAGCTAGAAGTCCGAGGATGGAACGCAGAATAATCGTAATCGCAAATCGCCTTCTCTTCGCGACCTTTGCAAATCCTTTGCGGTGGGTTTTTGCCCCGCCTCAATCACGCGAGATGCTGTGAGACCGACAAAATATTCCCATCCGGATCCCTGAACCAAGCCACCTTATCTCCAGTTGGCGCGGTCCAGATCCCTAATTCGTCCTGCTTGAAGAACCCGAAAATCTCGAACTGCACTCCCTGTTTCTGAAGACCGCGAACCATTTCCTCAATGTTCGCCACTTCCCACCCCAGCACCGTCGATTGAAGAGGAGTAAACTCCTTCATCTTCGCCGCCCGCACCATAATTCCGTTGGCATCGAAAACCGCCGCAAAGCCGTCGTCCTTCACGAACCGCAACCCGAGAACACCCTCATAAAAAACCCTCGCCTTCTCAACATTCGTGATTTGAATAAAGGCAACAATTTTGTGCGAACCAAGCATGGCCCCCTCCCGAGTCACCTGCGAGACTCCCGCTAGACTATGCAATTGCGGTGCTCCGTGACTTTCGATATCGTGACAACGAATGTCGAAATCACGACAACCTTTCCACGACTGTCCCAAGCTGCCCTCTCCGGTCACAGCGCTTTCCTTCGATTTCCTCCACGGCCACGTGATCCCCGAACACCACCATCACGAAGACCAACTGGTCTACGCCTGCCGCGGAGTAATGACCGTCCGAACAAGAGAAGGAACATGGGTCGTCCCCGCCCAACGCGCCGTTTGGATACCCGGCCGCACCCGCCACAGCATCGTGATGGCAGGCGCGGTCTCCATGCGCACGCTTTACCTACGCGCCCGACTAGTCAAACATCTTCCGAGAAACTGTTGTGTGGTGAACGTCTCGCCGCTCCTGCAACAACTCATTCTTCACGCCTGCCAGTTTCGCGCGCTCAATCGAAGATCGAAAACGCAGGCTCACCTGATCGACTTCATCGTCGACCAATTGCAGTCGGTAAAAACCGTTCCCTTGCAGCTACCCATGCCCTCGGACCCGCGCGCCGCGCGCGTGGCGGCGATCCTGCAGCACAATCCGGCCAACTCCGCCGCGCTCGACGAAACCTGCAAGCGCGCAGGCGCAAGCAAGAGAACGATAGAGAGAATTTTTCAGGAGGAAACGTTCTTATCTCTGGGGAAATGGCGCCAGCAACTCCGCCTCCTGCACTCCCTGCAATTGCTCGCCGCCGGCGAGAAGATCACGCACGCCGCCATGGAAGCCGGCTACAGTACGCCCAGTGCTTTCATCGCCATGTTCCGTAAAGCGCTGGGCACAACTCCGCGCCGCTATTTTGAGGACGCGGCAAACGGCAGGAACTAGCTTTCCGCCTCTTCCGGCGGCAACTCGAAGTTGATCAGATTCGCCCGGAAGCCTCTGGTCCGGATTGCACCGAAAAGAATACCGGCCGCCATCCAAATCGAGCCAACGATCATGGCGGGTCGGCTGAGGTTGAGCCACAAGCCGAGACAAATCAGGAAACCAAAAATCGGTGGCAGGAGATTGCCGATTTTCTTTTCTTCTGCGCGCACATAGTAACGAAGAAACGCGGCCACGTTGACTCCCATAAATGCGATCAGCGCGCCGAAATTCAGCATCTCCGCACCCAGTCCATAAGCCTCCCCACCATTCATAATCCGTTTAAAGGTCTCCCCGCTGAGAGCCGTGCTACTCAACCCATAGGTCCTGAAGCCGGCGACGAACTCCAGCAGGAACGCTCCGAGCAGAGCCACCACGCCAACAAAGATCACACTGTTGCGCGGCACGTGACTCTTGGCGTCAATCTTGCCAAAAAAAGACTTCGGCAATGCATTGCTGCGCCCCATCCCAAACAGCAGCCGCGCGGCGCCAATCTGCGCTCCAAACCCGGATCCGAAATTCGCCAGCAGAAGAGTGAAGCCCACGATCGGAAACAGCGGCTTCCAGGCGCGTCCGGCCACGTAAGAATAGGCCGTGTTGATGTCCGGAAACGCTTCGCGTGCCGGCCAGATCAACTGAGCGACGTACACCTCCACGGCCGAGAGAACTCCAATCAGCAAGCATGTATACACCGTTGCCAACAGGATGTTTCGCCGCGGATTCTCCGCCTCTTCCGAAAGCGTGGAGATTCCATCGAAGCCGATATAGGTCAGGACAGCGATTGAGGTGCAACCCATCAGGTTGCCCCAGCTAAAAGTATGCGGATCGTAAAAAGGAGTGAGATAGGAGACAGTTCCGTGCGGCGCCCCAAAGATGTAGCGCGCGGCCGCGATAAAGATGGCCACCACCACCATGCCCATTAAAAGAGCCATGGCGGTGTTGATCCTGGCCGAGGTCTTGATGCCGCGGATGTTGAGCAGCGTGAAAACAATCACAAAGAAGACTTTCCAAACCCACGCCGGAACCCCCGGCGCAAACTGATTGGCCTGTCCCGCGCACCACACCGTGCAAATCAGCGGGTTGAGCATGTAATCCATCACCATGCTCCAACCCGTCACAAATCCAACGGCAGGATTGATCTCCTGCGCCACATAAGTGAAAGCCGAACCGGCGCTGGGATACGCCCGCGCCATCCGCCCGTAGCTGATGCCGGTAAACAGCATCGCCACCATGGCGATGAGAATCGCAGTCACAACATGTCCGCGGCCCCGATCGCTGAGCACGCCAAACACCGACATAGGCGCGACCGGCTGAATCACGATCACGCCATACAAAATTAAGTCCCAGAGAGTGAGCGTACGCCGCAGCCGCGGCGCGGAAGGAGCAACAGACGTTGTTTCCATGGGTGCGCCTATTGGAGTATGCGGAGAGCAAAAATGTCAATATTAAAACGTTTTATGGACGTTGTTTCGTACTACTTCGAATCCCCGTAGTCGAACCAATACCCGCGCTGCTCGTTCCCCGACATCGACCGCGTGTTGTACTCCAGGAGATAATTCACATGCGCGTCATCCATCGGAAACGATTGTTTCGCCGCATACGGATATTCGCCCATGCCAAGGAATGGAAGGGGCGCGACGAAATTTCCCTCGGCCGCGTAAAAGTCCATATCCTTCTCATAACCATTCGCCGCGAAAAAGTAGTCGCGCACCCATCCCGCAGGCAGCGCAGGCAACTGCGCGGGATCGAAATCCAACTGCACTTCATCGCCCGAGCCAAACACAACCAGCTTGTCATCCAGCGCAGTCAGCAGCGGCAAAACATCCCCATAGCGCGTGTAGCTTCCCGCAGGCCGCGCGTAAGGACCAGTAGCGCTCGCCTTTTCATAGATGTAGTTCACATTCCCCGGAGGCAAGCCTTCGATCTTCAGCGGGTAACCGTGAAAATCAAGATTGGCTCGCACGAGTGGAACGCGCGTCAGGTGCACCGGGGCGTCATCCCGAAGCCCCGCGTTTTCACCAGTGGGGCGAGGGATCTCCCGTGAACGATTCAGTTCGGTTCGATCAATCAAGATCCCGTCCCAATAAATCTGCAAATTCGTAGTAATACGAATCTTCCGCGTCCCCAGCGGCAACTTCCCAGTCAGGTCAGCCGTCATCGTCCGCGGCCCGCCAGCCGGAAATCCCATGTCGTCCACAACTCGCTTCCACTTCCCATCCCGCCCCAGCGCCTCCACATAAGGAGCAAGCGCGGTCACGCCCGCCTGCGAAGCCGCATACATGCTGTTCGCTGAAAAATATTCGACTTCCCCATGCATCAAGAGCCACAACGGACCGCCGCGATAATCCTCACCCAAATCCACAGTCAGGCTGTGCGGCTCAGCAAATCCCAAAAACTGCGTCAACTTGAAATCGCCAAAATATCGATGTGCCAGCAAATCCGGCAACACATCGTGCCCATGCTCATCCCAAGCCCCCGCCGGAGGCCGCGCGTCTTTCTTTTTGCTGACCACAACCTTGAACTCCGGGTAAGGCGGATTTGAGGCAAAATACTCATTCGGATAGACATCTGTCTCTGCCGGATGATCCACAGCCATCAACCGCACCCGATCCAAATAAACCGCCTCCTCCAAAGGTTCCATAAACCGAAAACTCAAAGTCTTATCAGAATCCCGAGGGTGCCCCGTCCAAGCTCCGCTTGGGCGGGGATTTTCTCTCTCCCGAATCATCCCTCGATCCACCTTTACCCACTCCACCGGACGCGGCACATCACGCTGCCCCGGCCCAACCCAATGCCCCACCACACCCGCGCCCAGCATGTCAGCCACAAACTCATACCGCTCGCCATTCCACACAAACAGCGTCGGACACGAACTTCCCCGCCGGTCGATCTCCGTAAAATTCTGCTGTCGGTCGCCCGCAACATGAATTTCATCCTGCAACACGCCCGTCGGCCACAACATGCGCACAATGTCAGCCTCTTTCGCCTCGCCCAATCCCACCACGATGTCGGTCGAGTTCTGCCCCAAATATCCGTTCGACCCGGCAATCTCAAACTTCTGCCGATTCCCTCCCGCAAATACCTCCACCTTGGTTCCAATCGCGCTCTTGTTGTCGTTCAATCCCTTCAGCGAAAGCCGCAGCCAATGATTCTGATTCCCGCCCTCGTTGCGTAGCAGCACCGCGGGCCCATGATTCTGCGTGATCAGCAAATCGGTAGCGCCGTCGTTGTCGTAATCGCCGGTGATGATGGCCCGCGGATGTTCGAGATGAATCTTGTCGAGCCCAACGTCGGCACTGACATCTTTGAATCCATCGGGTCCAAGATTGCGAAACAGCTTGATCTCGCCCTTGCCCTCTTTCGTCTCGCCGACAGCGACGAGATCGACCCAGCCGTCGTTGTCGTAGTCGAAGGCGGCAACTCCGTAGGCACGGACCCAGTTGGTTTCGGGAAGCTTCACCCGCTCGAAGGACTTGCCGTGGTTATTGCGCCAGAGAGTAAGCCCTGGTGCCTCTAAGTGAGTAAACGCCAGATCCATCCAGTCGTCGTGGTCGAAATCTAGGACCGCAACACCCACGGTCTGAGTAGGCATCGGCGCAGACCAAAGCTTGCGCGGCAGAAACTTTCCCTCTCGCGGGTTTTCAAAAATCGTGGGGACTTCATCGGCAACTACCAGATCAACGGCACGATCCTTGTTGTAATCCGTCCCCAAAGCATTGTTCGCGGGAACAGAAAGTCCAAGATCGACAGAGGTAAATGTTCCATTGCCATTGTTGCGCCACATCCCGCTCGTACTGGAGACCTTCGTCGGCCCCCCTCCAAACCTCTCGATCATCATGAGGCCGCTTGCACCGTAAAGATCAAGATCGCCATCGTGATCATAGTCAATGAACGTCAGGCCCTCGACAGCTAGATTCCGGATTCCGATCGCCTCGGTCACGTCCTTGAAGGTCCCGTCCTTTTCGTTGTGGAGGATAGCGACGCCGCCGCTGTGGCTTACCGCCAAATCCGTAGCACCGTCATTGTCGTAATCACCCGCTGTGCAACCTGTAGCCTCAAGGTCTGGATCGATTCCCGCCCGTTTAGTTACGTTGTCAAACTTGCCATTGCCCAGATTGTGGTAGAGAGCCACGCCTCCTTGTGACCGGTTCCTGGCAACAAAAATGTCGATCCGGCCATCGGAATCGTAGTCCAGAAAGCAGGCGCCGGGGCTGAGCGGCAAAGCATCCGCGAGAGGACGACCGTCGACGGAAAAAGACGATAGCGGCGTGGAGCTTATCCCCGCCTCCCGCGTCACATCCACAAACCGCACCTTAATCTGCGGCGGCGGCTTCAGCACCGCCAGCGGCGATTCCACCACGCGCGAGTACTGCCCCTGCTCACCATAAGCCAGACTCATCGGCGCGCCAATCTTGTTCTGCGTGATGTATTGGAACTTCTTCAGATTCTCCCGCGCGTGGTCAACATCGCCCGCCTGCTGATAAGCCCGCGACAATCCAAACTCCGCCGAAGCGTGCAGCGGATTGATCTTCAGCGCATGCTGAAAAGCCTCAATCGCCTGCGGAAACTGCCTGGCCTGCACATACGAAGCCCCCAGAAAATACCACGCATCCGGATCGTTCCCATCGAGATCGACTACCTGACGAAACGCCTCAATCGCGCCCGCAGAATCGCCCGTATTCTTGTCCAGCAAGCCCAGGTTGTACCACGCATTCGGAATCTTCGCGTCCTGCTTCAACGCGTCTTCCAAAGCCGCCCGAGCCTCATCGATCTTCTGCAAATTCAGCAGCGCAATCCCCTGATTCAGCCGCGCAATGGTCAATTTCGGATCAAGCTCCGCCGCCTGCCGGAACAATCCCAGCCCCTTCTCAAAAAGCTGCTGATTCATGTAAGCCGCGCCCAGATTATTCAACCGCGCAGCCTCCGCAGGATTTGTCTTCGGAGAATTCTGAGGCGCAGAAGAGAACAAACCAAAAGCAGCCAGCACAATGCCAGCAAGAGCAACAGAAATTCGAGAAGTCATTTCGCCTACGATTTAAACACAGAGCTCATCGACAAACACACAAAGACAACGCACTGTCATCCTGAGCGAAGTAGGACAAGCGAAGCGCAGTCCTACGCAGTCGAAGGATCCCTATTAGCCAGCACAATGCCGGCTAATGCTTCGCACCAACCAACCCATAAGCCCGGCCAGCCACCACACCCTTCCCTTCCTGCACGGTTACAGTCTGCCCAACCGCAACCTTCGTCAACCGGTCCACCTGCCCGCTGGGCCAATCAATCTCAACCGCATCCGCCTGCACGTGTGAACCGAGCCCAAACGTAAGCACCAGCTCGCTCTGCGAAAGATAACTCGAGCCCGACCGCAACATCTTAGTCTGCTTGTCCGCTCCGGAAGTCACATGCACAACCGCGCCAATCCCATCGCGATTCGATTTCGTCCCCACCAACTTCACTCGCAAACTATGGTTCGTCCCGCCCTCGTTATGAAACAAGTAAGCCGGACCGCCATTCGTAGTCACCAGCACATCCAGATATCCATCATTATGGATATCCGCATAAGCCGCGCCCCGCGCAACTCGCGGAGCAGCAAACGCCGGCCCCATCCGCGCCGTCACTTCCTGAAACTTTCCTCCACCCAAATTACGAAATAGATGCGAAGGTTCCGCATAAGTCACGCGCTTCTGCACACGCTCCACAGCATCTTCAATATGCCCATCCGCCACAAAAATATCCGGCCAGCCATCGTTATCGAAATCGAAGAAGAAACACCCAAATCCCAACGTAACCAAAGTAGCCCGCCCCACTTCCGACTGCGGCGCTTCATCCACAAACAATCCATTCCCCTCGTTGTGATAAAGCGAGGCCATCTGATTCGCGAAGTTCGTGATGATCACGCTGGGATGCCCGCTGCGATCGTAATCGGCCGCATCCACGCCCATTCCTGCGCGCGCCACGCCATCTTCACTGAACCCAATTCCCGCAGCCACGCCGCGTTCTTCAAACGTGCCGTCCTTTTTATTCAGGTAGAGTTTGTTCGGCTCCGTATCATTCGCAACCAAAATGTCCGGCCAGCCGTCGCCGTTGTAGTCGAGAATCGCAATGCCCAAACTCTTCGAATTTGGATCGCCCAACCCGGCCTTCTGCGTAACATCCTCAAACTTCCCCCAACGTTATGCCACAACCGCACTGACGTTCCCTTGTACGACTCCGGCGTGCAATACGATTTGTGTGTTCCATCCATCGTGCAATAAAGATCGCCCCGCTCACTCCACTGCACATAATTCGCGACTACAAGATCAAGCTTTCCGTCACGGTCGTAATCCACCCAAGCCGCACTCGTGGAAAATTCATTCGGCCCCCACAGTCCAGCCGCCTTCGTCACATCGGTGAACGTGCCGTTTCCGTTGTTGTGGAACAGATGGCTCTGTCCCAGCGCGGTGACGAACAGATCGTCGAAGCCGTCGTTATCGTAATCCCCCACCGCAACCCCAAGCCCAAACATCGGCACAGCCAGCCCAGCCTGCCGCGTAACATCGGTAAAAGTTCCATTGCGATTATTGTGATAAAGCTTCGGCGTCGTAGCCCCGCCGTGCGGATGCCCCGGAAAGTCGTCGCCGTTCACCAAGAGGATGTCGGGATACCCATCATTGTCGTAATCGATGAATGCACAACCCGGCCCCATCGTCTCCGGCAGCCACTTCTTCCCGAAAGCCCCATTGTTGTGCGTGAAATGGATGCCAGCCTGTGCGGTGATATCGCGAAAATGAATTTGCTGCGCAACTGCCACGCGAGGAAAGGCGAAAGTCGCCAACCACAGAGACACAGAGGCGCAGAGAAATCTTGAAGGAAAAGAAAAACGGCTTTCTCTGTGTCTCTGTGACTCTGTGGTGAACAGCAGTTTCGCTGCCCGCACTACTTCGACCCTCCCGCAGCGCCGACAGAAACCTGCGCAGCATGTTTCGTATTCAACGCTGCCAGCGGGACGGACACATGCTCATGCACCGCCTGCCGCTCATTATTATCCTCAAGATGCGCCTGCCGGTAAGGGCCGGTGATCGCCTGCGCCGATTCGTCCGCCTTGAACCGCAAATACCGCTCCTGGTGCTCCTTCGCGAGCTTCTCATTCCCCAAGCCGTTGTAGCAAAGCATCAGGTTGTAATGCGCCTGCAAATCCTCGGGATCGATCTCCAGAACCGACTCCAATGTTTTCACCGCCTCCGCATATTTCCGCTGCAAAAACAGCACCCGCCCCAAATCGTTCAACGCGACGCGATCCCGCGGATACTGCGCCAGCACAATCCGCAAGCGCGCCGCCGCGCCATCATAATTTCCATCTGCTCGCAGCACGCGAGCGTAAAAATAATTCGCCCGCGCCAAATTCGGCGCGACCGCGAGGGCCTTCTCGAGCGCGACACGCGCCCGCTCCATGTCCCCCTCCTGCACCGCGCACCGCCCGAGATTCACCCAGCCATCCGGATTATTCGGATCTGCCTCCGCCACTTTCTGAAACGCCGCAGCAGCAGCCTTTAAATCGCCCTGCAGGAAACAAACCAATTCCATAATCGTTCCACCGCTGCCATTCATCCTTCAGCGCGATCGTCTTCGGCTGCAAAGGCGGCGCACTATGGGCCACCACCGGCAAAGTAACCTCATTCTCCGCCATCACAACAATCGGTAAATCCGGAATCTTCTCCTCTTTCGCCGAAATTCCCTTCAAAGACGCCGTAAACACCGTAGGCCGGTCATCATAATCGGAAGTCACTGACTTCGGCGATGACGGATCGGGCTGCCCGGCGAACGCCTCGTGCGTCTCGTACCACGAGAACTTCCGGTAGCACAGCCGCGCGCGCAGCGTGATCTTGTTGCCCGTATTTTCCGGAATGAACATGCGGTAATGCACGGTATCGGCCGCGCCCGGCGGAATCAGCCGAACATAAACCACTGCCCGCGTAGCCCACGCGTTGCGCTTGTTGATCGGATTTCCATGCGCATCGATCTGTAGTGAGCGATAAAAGTGCGCTCCTTTTTCCACCGGGTCGTGGCCGTTGTCTTCCACCATCCCCGACCAGAAAATCGTCTGCCCCTTATCGTCGGTTCCCTTCAGTTCAAGCCACGTGTCGTATGCGTCCACAGTTCCGCCCGGGAAAAAGTGTCCAACTTTCTTGGTACGCACCACCACATCCACGCGTACAGTGTCGCCACGACGCAGTGCAGGCTGTACGCGGTTCAGCGGCGCGGTTATCGGCGCAACCTGCCCTTCCGCAGCCGGAGCAATCTTCGTCTCAGCCTCCTCACCCACGGCAAACGTCGTCGCCATTTCCGATTGACTCATCGCGCCCGACTTCAACACCGCCTGCGCGGGAGACACGGCAAAGATGTCCACCGTAACCGCACCGCTCTTCAAGAATTTTTCCGTCAACTTCAACTGCGCATCATCTTCGTTGGCAGTAGGCACCGCCGTATTCGCCGCCGGAAACCGATGCGAATGCACAAAGCCATTAATGTTCCCTGCGTCCTGTGAGCGCTCCATCGGCATGTGGCAGTCTGCACACTGCTGCGGCTTCGGCGGATAATAAAACGACCGCGCCCCCTGCCCCGATACTCCGCTGGCCTGCCAGTTGTCATATTCGTTGAATCCGCGAAACCAGCGATAATTGTTCACCGGCACATCCAGATGCACCTTGTGGCACGTCGAGCAGAATTCCGCCGTCTGCGTGCGCATGAACGGCTTCAAAAACACGCGCCGGTGCGGCTCCGGATTCAGTCGAATCAGAAAATCATGCAGCGCCCGCGCCACCGGATTCTTCGTAGCCGCCAGTTCATGCAGCTTCGGATACTCCAGATAAAAATCCGCCTGCCCCATCGTGCTCTTCACCTTCGCAATCGAGTGGCACATCATGCAGCCCAGCCCCGCCTGCGCCTCCGGTCGATGCACGATCTGTTTGATCGGAGTGTCCATCAACCCCGCATAAAGCACCGCCGGATCATGGCAACCCCCGCACCACTTCGAAGGCTTGGTGCCGATCGTATCCTGCATGTACTCGACCGCCTTGCGATACCACTGATTATTGAAAGACGAAAAATGGTGCGCTGAACTGAACCATTGGTTGTAGATATCTTCGTGACAGCGCTTGCACGAATCCGACTCCATGAAAAACTTGCTGGGAATTTTCTGCTTGCCGTAAACTTGCGCCGAACTGGGGAAGAACGGTCCGCTCGCTCCATCCCCCTCTTCGTTCATGCTTTCAGGCGGCATGATCGGATTCTGAATCCGTAAGCGCGTCTGCCAACTCTCGCGAATGTAGTTCGCGCCGTAGCCCATCCCGCCCAATAACGCCATGCAAACGGATACACGTACCACCACGGCGCCGGCGGATGAATCTCGTCGTCCCCACCAGTCCGCAACTAACAGTCCGACTCCCGCCAGCGAAATAACAATGTGAACGTACAACCACTTCCAATCCGAGCGCGGCGTTCCGGTCTTAATCAGGACGATTCCAAGAATTGCTCCCGCGGAAATCAGTAGCCAGCCGCCACGCGCTGCCAAACTCTCCTCACGCAGCCGCCGGAATAAAAATGGAATCAGCAGAATCGCCGCCAGCAGTCCGCCCAGCGCATGCAATAACACGACGCCCGCATAAAGAAGGTTCGGTTGCGGGAAGGCGTAGAGATAAGCCGCGGTGACTGCGAGAAACGCAACAAGCCAGGGCAGAACCCGGCCCGTCAGATCTTGAGATGATCGATTCCCCATGCTTACGTAGGTTCAGGCCCGCGTCAGGTCGACGCGCGTGCCCTCCAACTTACTCAGCCGCAAGCAACCCGGAAATAGTGCAAAGATACTAGTTGCAAGAAATCAGCCGGCGCTAACAGCGAGTGGCGGAATCTTCCAAGCGCCGCACTCCTTTTCCAGCACTGCGGCAACCGCCAGTACCTGCTCTTCCTCCCATGGGCGGCCGACAACCTGTACGCCAATAGGCAGCCCGTCCGACGATTGCCCGGCTGGTACCACAACCGCAGGATTTCCGATCAAATTAAAAAACTCCGCGTAGCTCCACGCGTCCAGATACTTCACTGTCTGTCCGTCGATCTCCCAACTGCGCTCGCCATGCCGGAAAGCCGGAATCGCGGCCGGAGGACACAACAAAATCGGATACTTCTCCATCTGCGCGAAGAACTGCGCCCGCAGCGCGTCGCGCCGCATCCACGCATCCAGCAAAGTACGCCCATTGTGCGGCGGCAGTTCTGCTGCCCAGTCCAGAAACTGCGCTAAGATCGGACTCACATCCGCCTCCCGCCCGCTGAACATCGGCCGCAGCAACATCCCGCCAGCCACCACAAAATATTTCCACCACAACTGCTGCGCCTCTTCCAACCCATCCGGCCGAAACTCTTCCACCCGAAACCCCACGGCCCGCAAGGCCTTCGCGGCAGTGCGCACCGCATCACGAATTTCCGCTCGAACCGGCGTTCGACCGTCGTCTTCGAAAAGACCAACCTTCAGCGCTTTGACATCTCGATGGGAAGGCCACCGCGCCGGCACAGGAGCAGCATTCGTATCCCCAATATCAGCCCCCTGCATCACCGAAAATAAAATCTTCAAATCCTCCGCCGCGCGCGCCATCGGCCCGACCACACCTATCGACGCAAACGGCCCCGCCGACACTGGAAAATGTCCCGTCGCAGGAATCCTCCCCGGCGTCGGCTTCAGTCCGCAAATTCCGCTGAAATGCGCCGGCACCCGAATCGATCCTCCCCCATCGCTTCCCACTCCACCCGCAGACATTCCCGCGGCAATCGCCGCCGCCTCGCCCCCGCTCGACCCTCCCGGCGTCCTCTCCAAGTCCCACGGGCTGTTCGTGCGCCCATAGAGCAGATTGTCCGTCTCCCAGGCCATTAGAAGTTCCGGCGTGTTAGTGGTTCCCAAAACAATCGCGCCGGCACTCTTCAGGCGCGTAACCAGCGGCGCATCCTGACGCGCCACAAAGCCAGCCCGCAGCCGAGTCCCCGCCTCGCATCGCAATCCGTCCACGCTGATCGAACTCTTGAGGCTCACCGGTACCCCATGCAGTGGCCCCAGCGCCGCCGAGCGCATCACCGCAGATTCCGCCTTCCGCGCCGCTTCCCGCGCCCGCTCCGCATCCACTTGCACAAATGCGTTCAGCATCGGATTCAGCTTCTCAATCTTCGCCAGATGAGCATCCACCAGTTCGACCGGAGAAATCCGCCTCGTCCGAATTCGCTCTGCCATCGCCACCGCGGAAAGAAAGGTCAACTCGCTCACGAATGCTTCCCTGTCATTGCCTGATCAAGCATCTTCTTCTCCACCAACCTAAGCTCGCGATGCTCGCCCTTCGCCAGATCGCCCAACTGCAGCGGCCCAATCGCGACGCGCACCAGCCGCAACACCTCCACGTCGATCGCTTCCATCATCCGCCGAATCTGCCGATTCTTCCCTTCATCCAGCACAATCTCCAGCCAGCAGTTCTTCTCTCCGCCGCGAAGATAACGAACCCGCTTCACCCGCAAAAGTTCGTTATTCGATTGCACGCCGTGCACCAACCGCTGCACGAAGTCGTCATCGGCAACTTTCCCAACCTGCACATGATAAGTTTTCTCCACGTGGCTCTCCGGAGCTGCGATGCGCGCACCCCACTCCGAATCATTCGTCAGCAAAAGCAATCCCTCGCTAGCCTTGTCCAATCGTCCCACCGGGGCAACCCACGGAATACCGCAATCCTGCAAAAGCGCATACACGGTCTCGCGTCCTTTCTCATCCGAAGCTGTAGTCACCACCCCGCGCGGCTTGTTCAGCATGAGATAGACTTTCTTCCGCGCCTCAACCGCGACTCCATCCACCGTAATCGAATCGCGATTCTCCAGAACCGGCGTCTCCGGATCGCGCCGCACCACCCCATTCACCCGCGCACGCCCCGCCGGAATCAAATCCACCGCCCCAGACCGCGAGCAGTAACCCATCTTCGACAAAGCCCGCGCCAACCCGATTTTCCGTTCTCGTCTCACCCCCTCGATGCTAACCAAAAAATCCTGCGTGTACCTTAGTACCCTCGGTGGTTTATCTTTTCTCTTAGTAAAAGGACCCAGCAAAAGGAACACACATGGCCCAGCAGCACTCGCCCCGTTTTCTGAAAATCGTCAATGAAGCCAAAAGCCGCGTCCGCGAGACCAACGTGCCCGAAGTCAAAAAGCGGATCGACAACGGCGACAAATTCCTCCTCGTCGACGTTCGCGAAGAAAGCGAATATGCCAAGGATCACCTCCCCGGCGCGATTCACCTCGGCAAAGGCATCATCGAGCGTGACATTGAACAAAAAGTCCAGGACCTCAATGCTGACATCGTCCTTTATTGCGGCGGCGGTTTCCGCTCCGCCCTCGCCGCCGACAATCTGCAAAAGATGGGCTACACCAACGTCATCTCGATGGACGGCGGCATCCGCGACTGGCGTGAAAAGGGCTATCCGCTAACGAAAGCATAAAGCGCTTCATTGGACCATAATTTGACGTCTGGCTTTAGCCAAGGCTTCAAACTGTCAAGTTTTCAGGTCTGAGAATTCGCCCGGCAGCGCGCTTCCACCTTGCAACCCTGAGACTTTGAAACCTTAAAACCTGATCTGTGGTAAGCTCCCACGTTCCCCGTTCCCATATGAACGCGCGCATCTTCTTCTGGTCGCTCACCTCAGCCCTGGCCGGATTTCTCTTCGGATTCGATACGGTCGTCATCTCCGGCGCGGAAAAAACCATACAAACTCTCTGGGGACTTAGCCCCGGCGTCCACGGCATTGCCATGGCCTCAGCCCTCTACGGCACCGTAGTCGGCTCACTCATCGGCGGATGGCCCGCCGATAAATTCGGCCGCAAAGCCACGCTGCTCTGGATCGGCATTCTTTATCTGGTGGGCGCGGTCGGCTCAGGCTTGGCGCCAAATGTAGCCGTCTTCATTGCAGCGCGCGTCATCGGCGGCTTGGGCATCGGTATTTCGACCGTAGTCGCGCCCATGTACATCTCCGAAATCGCGCCTCCGCAACATCGTGGCCGCCTCGCGGGAATGTTCCAGTTCAACATCGTCTTCGGCATCCTGATCGCCTTCGTCTCGAACGCGCTGCTGGCAGGCATTGGCGAAAACGCATGGCGCTGGATGCTCGGCGTCGCGGCATTTCCGTCGGTGATCTACGCGCTGTTCTGCTTCGGCCTGCCCGAAAGCCCGCGCTGGCTGCTAAGCCGTAAAGGCGATCGCGAAGCAGCGCTGAAGGTTTTGCAGCGTGCACAACCTGAACTTCCAAAAGAAAAAATCACCGCTGAAGCCGACGCCATCGCCGCCGCATCCACCGTGCAGGCCGAGGGCGGCAAGTTCTGGACTCACCGCCTGCGCACGCCCATCCTGCTTGCCATTCTGATCGCTTTCTTCAATCAGATGTCCGGCATCAACGCCATTCTCTACTTCGCCCCGCGCATCTTCGAACTCACCGGCCTCGCCGCGAAGGCCGCATTACTGCAATCCATCGGCATTGGCGTCACCAATCTCGTTTTCACTTTTGTCGGTCTTTGGCTGATCGACCGCCTGGGCCGCCGCACTCTCCTTTATATCGGCTCTTTCGGCTACATCGCCTCGCTCGGAGCCACGGCCTGGGCCTTCTTCACGCAACATCTTTCTATCGTGCCCATCTGCATCTTCGCCTTCATCGCCTCCCACTCCATCGGGCAGGGAGCCGTCATCTGGGTCTTCATCTCCGAAATTTTCCCCAACCGACATCGCGCCGAAGGCCAGGCCCTAGGCAGCTTCACCCACTGGACCTTCGCCGCTCTGCTAACTACATTCTTCCCGGGAATGGTCGTAGCCTTCCCGCCAGGCTACGTGTTTTCGTTTTTTGCGGGAATGATGGTCCTGCAACTAATCTGGGTGAAGACCATGGTCCCGGAAACCAAAGGCGTGCCGCTGGAGATGATTCAGAGGCAACTGGGCGTCGAGTAGAAGTTGCTCGGATGTGTGACCGGGAACCGGGCTCGGGTGCCCCATTTCTCGCGTTCTGTGCGAGAAGTGGGGCTTTTTATCCCGGAACGGAAAACTCTCACCCCCGCAACTCCGGCAGCGCCACCTTCCCCTGAATTCCCTCCCCCTCCACTACCGTATAAATAAAATCCGCCGGCACATCCCGCAAAATCTCCGTCTCACCATTCGGCCAGCGAATATCGACCTCATTCATCTTCTCGCTCGCGCCCAATCCGAAATGCAAACGCAAATCGTTTTGCGAAAGGTAACTCGCCCCGCCTCGCACTTCATCTATCTGGGTAAACGCACCTGCCTTCACCGTCACTCGCGCGCCAATTGCAGCCTTATTACTCTTCGTCCCGACGAGTTTGAAAAGCGCCCGGTGATTCCCGCTCTCCGTCCGGTTCAGGAGCAAAGTCGGCGGCTCGCCCACATTCAGAATAACGATATCGACGTTCCCATCGTTATTGATGTCCCCAAAAGCGGCTCCCCGTCTCGACTGGGGCGGTATATCCGCCAACACCGAAGAAACATCCTCAAACGTCCCATCGCGATGATTCCGAAAAAGCAGCATGGGCTGCCGGTAAGGCGTTCCGCCCGGAATCGTATCCACCTGCGGATAAACGTGCCCGCTGCAAGTAAACAAGTCCGGCCAGCCATCGTTATCCATATCGAAAAACGACACACCCCAACTCACATAGGGATAAGTCGGCCGCATCAGTTTCGCCCGAATACTCACATCCGCAAAATTCTCCTTGTCGAGGTTGTGATAAAGCGTCGTTCCCTGCTCCACAAAATTCGTCACCACCATCGACAAGCGGCCTTCGTGCAAATAATCTCCCCAAGCCACGCCCATCGATCCCTGCTCCATCCCATCGCCGCTCAGCGCCACGCCAGCAAGCAAGCCGACGTCCTCAAACGTCCCGTCATGTTTGTTGCGATACAAAAAATTCGGCCCCGCGTCGTTTGCCACATAAAGATCAGGCCAGCCGTCGTTATCGAAATCGCCCCAAGTCGCGCCCAGGCCGTAATAATGATGCGGATCATCCACGCCCGCCTTCTTTGAAACTTCCTCAAACGTCCCGTCGCCCTTGTTATGAAACAGCAGGTCTGACTCGCCCTCCATCCCCCAGGGCCCGCACTGCACCAACACTCCTTTAAAACGGCAAAATCGCGGATCGTTGCCGAAGACCGGCAAGTTGTTCATATCGACGTGCACGTACCGCGAAACAAACAAATCCACCCGACCATCGCGGTCGTAATCGCCCCAAGCCGCGCCCGTGCTGAACCCTCCCGCGCCTACTCCTGCCTTCTCGGTCACATCCTCGAACTTGCAGTTCCCCAGATTGTGATAAAGCGCGTTTCCGCCATAACCCGTAACGTAAATATCCTGCAGCCCGTCATTGTCATAATCGGCCACCGCCACGCCCATGCCCCATCCTTTGTGCGTAAGCCCCGCTGCCTTTGTAATATCGGTGAATTTGAGATCACCGTTCTTCGATTCTTCCTGGTGATACAGCGTGATCATCAAATCCCCGCCCTGCTGAAACCGCGGCACCGTCGAACCATTCACCGTGATGATGTCGAGCTTGCCATCGTTGTCGCAGTCGATAAACCCGACTCCTCCGCTCATCGACTCCACAATATATTTCTTGTCAGGAGACGAAATATGCGAGACGGTAAGCCCAGCCTTCTGCGCGACGTCTTCAAAACGCGGAACTGGAGCTTGCTCTTGAGTCGCAGATTTCTGGTTGGGGGTCCGTTGTGGCAACAGCGGCGCCGTCAGCAACAACACCATCCACACGGCCCGGGGAAATCGCATAGCGAGGAAATCGAATTATATCGCGCACCTTTCGCAATTAGAATGAACAGAATGACATCCGTGGGCGCGCAAAATGCGTCCAACAAATTGACCTTATGAGAACGAAGAGATGAGGTAGCGGCAGCGAGGGCCGGGACAGGATAAGCGGCGCGAATCCAGGTTACCTTGAGGGGCGAGGAATGGGCGCTGCTTCCCTCCCGGCCCATTCAAAATTAAGTCACCGCGCTCGCTGGCCTGCAATCAGGGGTTTACCGTAGGTAAAACTAATTTTTTTCTTTCAATTAAATTTAAGTGGCCAATCAAATCTATGGCTTCCATCATCCTCCATGTAAACGGTGGGACCCACGCTGTGGATGTCGCCCCCGACACTCCTCTGTTGTATGTCCTCAGCGACGAACTGCACCTCCGGGGAGCGAAATTCGGCTGTGGCCTCGCCCAATGCGGAGCCTGCACGGTCCTCCTCCAGGGTCAAGTACGCCGCTCCTGCGTCATTCCGGTCAGTGAAGTTGGAGCCCAGGAAATCATCACGCTGGAAGGTTTGGGTACTCCGGAAAATCCGCATGCAATCCAACAAGCCTTTATCGACGAACAGGCTGCCCAATGCGGCTTTTGCCTAAGTGGTGTGATCCTCACCGCCAAGGCTTTGCTCGACCAAAAACCCAAAGCCTCCAACGAAGAAATTCGCGAATCGCTTTCGAGTGTGCTCTGCCGCTGCTTCACCCACACCAGAATCCTGCGCGCCATCAAGCGCTATCAAGCAAGTCTGGTAGGAACGAGGCGAGCATGAGAAACGACCTTTCCCGCCGCGATTTCCTGAAAACCTCCGGTGCGCTGGTAGTCACCTTTAGCGGTGCATCGATGATCGGCCCGCTCGCCGCCGCCCAAGGCCCCTTTGACACGCATGCCTCGCACATCGATCCCGCCAAGCTCGATTCCTGGCTGGCCGTAGCTGCCGACGGCACGGTAACCGCCTACACCGGCAAGTGCGATTTCGGCCAGGGCATGTACACCGTTCAAACGCAATTAGTCGCAGAAGAACTATGTGTCCCCCTCAGTAGAGTGAGACTGATTCAATGCGACACATCGGTCACCCCCGATCAGGGCACGACCTCCGGCAGTCAATCCACGCCAACAAACTTCAACGAGAAGAACCTTGCACAAGCCGCGGCCACCGCACGCGAAGCCCTCCTCGCAATGGCCGCGCAAAAACTGAAAGTCTCGGCCGATCAACTCTCAGTCGAAGACGGCATCATCACCGCCAGCGGACAGCGCATCAGCTACGGCAATCTGATTGGCGGCAAACGTTTCAATATCACCGTGAACTCGGCGGCCAAGCGCCGGTCGCCAACCGAATGGAAAATCATGGGAAAACCCATTCGCTCGCCGGATAAGCCCGCCCTGATGACCGGCGCCTTCGAATTCGTACACAACGTCCACCTGCCGGGCATGGTTCACGGCCGAGTCGTGCGCCCGCCGCAGATCGGCGCAACCGTCGCCCATGTAGACGAAAAATCGGTCGAGAGCATTCCCGGACTGATCAAAGTAGTAGTGCGCAACAACTTCATAGGAGTAGTCGCCGAAAAACAATGGCAGGCCGCACAAGCCGCCGAACGACTAAAAGTCACCTGGAACCCCGCTCCCGAGCTTCCATCACAAAATAATTTCTACGATTACATGCGCACGCGGCCCTCGCACGACACCATGCTGGTCGACTCAAAAGACGTGGACGACAAATTAAAGTCATCCGCTCACGTTCTCAAAGCCACCTATACCCATCCCTATCAGGCCCACGGTTCCATCGGTTCCTCCTGCGCCGTAGCCGATGTTCAGGCAGATCAAGCCACAATCTGGTCGCCAACGCAATCCGTTTACCCTACGCAACACGGCATCGCCACGCTGACCGGCCTACCCGCAGATAAAGTGCGCGTAATTTTTACCCGCGGCGCCGGTTGCTACGGCATCAACGCCGCCGATACCGTTTCTTACGACGCGGCTCTGCTCTCTCAATCCCTGCGCAGACCCGTTCGCGTCCAACTCACTCGCAAAGACGAATTCATTTCCGAGAATTACGGCAACGCCTGCGTCATCGATCAGCAAGCCGGAATCGATGCGAACGGCGCAATCGCCGTCTGGGACTACGAAGCCTGGATCGCCTCGCTCGGTTCCCGCCCCGGCTACGACAAACCCGGCAACGTAATCACGGGGATGCTGGTTGGTTTCGCCCCCGAAACTCCAACGCCACGCAAAGCCCCCGAACCCACCGAGCAACTGCGCAACAACGCCAACGCAGTTCCCTCTTACATGGCAGGATGCATCAACGGCCAATGCGGCGGCGCCGGCACCATTCGCAGCGAACGCGTGCTCACTCACACCGTTACTTCGCCCTTCTTCACCGGCCCGCTGCGATCCCCTCTACGCCTGCAAAACACCTTCGCCCACGAATGCTTCATGGACGAAATCGCCGCTCACGTGAAAGCCGATCCCGTCGCCTACCGCCTGCAGCACCTCACCGAAAGCCGCATCATCGACGCGCTCAAAGCCGCAACCAAAGCCGCCAACTGGGGGTCCCGTTCCTCACCAAAGCCCCGCAACGCAAGCTCCGGCAAGGTCACCGGACGGGGCATCGCATGTGTCGCCTACGAAGGCGGCAACGGATATGCCGCATTAATTGCCGAAATAGAAGTGGACCAGACAACGGGAAAGGTTCAACCGAAGCGCTTCGCCATCGGCCACGATTGCGGACCAATCTCCAATCCCGACGGCCTGCGCAATCAAATCGAAGGCGGCATCTTGCAAGGCATGAGCCGCGCCCTGGGCGAAGAAATCACCTGGGACAATCACCAGGTAACCTCGGTCGATTGGGAAACCTACCATTCCCTTTATCTCGGAATCGATTCGCCAATCATCGACGCCGTTTTGATCGACCGCCCAAATTCCGCGGCCCTGGGAGCGGGAGAAACCGCAATCACGCTCGTAGCCGCCGCCCTCGGCAATGCCATCTTCGACGCAACTGGCGCCCGCATCCGTGAAGTGCCATTCACGCCCGATCGCATCAAGGCCGCGTCGCAAACGCGGGCGTGAAAAAAGAAAACGGCAGACGCATAACGCCTGCCGCAGCATTCCATTCCCACGTGTTGACGCCGCTCTAGCTTCGCGACGGATAAATCCCCTGCAGCGCGATCACAAACGTAAGCGTCAAGAGAGGCTGTAAGTTGTTATGCGGCTGATTTCCTCCAGCAAGCTGAATTGCCTGCGGACTCATGCTCACCAGGCTCGTCCCGGTACTCGCGTACGCCGGCTGCGCTCCGCGACCGCCGGCGTCCGCCCAGAAGTTCCCTCCAGGCGTGTTTAATGTTCCCGCCGTACTTGCACAGGCCGCGGGGTGATTATGGGCCGCCATTTGACCGGTCAGCAAAGAAACGTTGTATTCTCCGCCGCTCTCACCTTGAGTCCGCGGCGTCAAGCCGGGTCCGGCACCCGATCCCATCGGGGCCGCACCTTGAAAATTCGGCAAGCCAAAGGTGCTTTTGCCATCGCCGCCATAGTACGTCCCCAGCAGAGAGAACAAAGCGGTGTTTTGTGAAATCGACATCAGTTGTCCATTGCACTGAGCCCAGCCGTTCGGCGCAAAATTAAATCCCACGATGCGTATCTCTGCCAAGAACTGATCTGCCATTGCGAACCCTCCTCTGGATCCCGCTTAGTTTTGCGATGGGAAAATTCCCTGCAACGCAATAACGAAATTGAGCACGTTGTACGGGGCGCGATTCTCGTGCGGCTGTCCTCCCGTGTTGTTGCCGATCATCCCAGTACCCATCGGAGTACTGATCGGCGCGGTGGAGTATTGCGGATTATTTGCGCCGCTTCCCCAGAAATTACCCACCGGGCTAGGTTGGTTGACGGTCGCAGTGCTGGCCATGGGGAGGTGCGAGTGCGCAGGCAGTTCTTGTGCCACCAGCGTGTGCATCTCCTCTCCAGCACGCGTGCCGATAGGGAAGGTAGGACGCCCACCACCCAAGTTCTGATGAAGCGGTATCCGCCCCCGCAAATCAGGAAGTTGGAACGTGGTTCTTCCATCCCCCCCGTAGGTAGTTCCCAGCAACGAAAACAGCGCCATGTTCTGGTTGATGGGCAAGGTCTGCCCGTTGCAGCTCGCCCAGCCTTTGGGCGCAAAGTTGAACGAAACCATGCGAATCTCGCCTAGATAGGGTGTGCCCATAATTTCCTCCCTCGAAATGTGATTGCGGAGCTCTAGTTTTGCGATGGAAACACGCCAACAAGCGCAATGATGAACGAAACCACCTGGAACGGCGTCAGGTTGTCGTGCGGCTGATTCCCGCCCGTCGCAGCCACGCTCGCGGAGTTCATCGAGTTATTCGCCGGAGTTCCAAAGATATGAGTGTTGATGCCACTATTTCCCCAAGTGGCATTCTGAGGAGTGGCCGAGGGCGCACCCACGCTACCCAGCGCCCCGTGCGAATGCACCGCCACTTGCGCAGCCGTCAGCGTCACCGTTTCGGATCCTGCCAGTTGCCCGAGAACATAATTTTGCAGGCCTGCGCCCTGCCCCATGTGAACCGGAACTCGCCCCCTCAAGTCGGGTAGGTTGAATGTGGTTTGACCGTTGCCTCCGTAGGTGGTTCCGATCAGTTGATAAAGAGCCGTATATTGCGAGATGGCGAGCGTCGAGCCGTCGCAGAAGTTCCATCCCACGGGAGCGAAGTTCCCACCGAATAGACGAATTTCACCGATGTAAGGCTGTGACATTCCTTCCCTCCTGTTACTGCAGTTGCGCTCCGCCCTGATCCTGCTGGACCCGCGTCGCCGCAGCTGTGATCAAGCGGTTAAATACCGCCTCATAGAAAGTACCCCTGTCGTCGCGCCCGATCGGAACCAGAAACAATTCAAACTCTCCGATCGAATCGTGCTTCATGGCATAAATCCGCTGCGGATAAATCTTGGCCCGGTCGCCGCGAAAGTGCAGCGAGAACTGTTCCTGCCTCGGAGTCGAATACCCGTCCGCGACTTCGATCAAATCCAGTGCATACGGCTCCGAGTGCTCATCCATCAGCCAGAACTTGCTGTTCAGGTTTTCTTCAAACATCCCCTTAGTCAGATACATCGCAAGACCCCACTGCTAACTCTGAAATTTCAGAATCATGATGACGCGGCTCCGCAGAACCCGGTCGCCACACCATCTCCAAATAAATCGGCCCACGGCTCACCACGCCGAACCCCAAGTGTTCGTACCAGCGCAAAGCCGGATTGAACCGCTCCACAAACAACCGCACGGACTTTGCAGCCTCCGTGGCTTCTCGCAAGATTCCGTCCATCAGAACGGAGCCGATTCCCTGCCGACGAAATTGCGTGAGCAGGGCGATATCCACGATATGAATTTCCTCCGCCGTCCTCTCGATGATTAACCGTCCAACTGCGATCTCCCCGCACCTTATTACGGAATACTCCGCATCGGGGGTTTGCGTAAGATACGACTGCCGCTGCGCTTCAAACTGCATGCGCAAGAACTTCTCTTTCTGCTCGTCGCTCCATCCCGTGAGCGCCATTTCATCGGTTCGTGTGCTGGCATAAGTCTCGTAAAGGAAGCTTTCGTCCGCAGGTGTCACCGGTTCGAGAGTAATCATGGCCGAACCGGCATCGCCCAACTCGATCTCGGCGAGATGATCCCGCGTGCTAAGTGGGCTGCGGCTTGGTGCGGCGGACTGTTCCTCGCACATAGGCGAACCTTACTAACAAGGGATAAGTTAGGTGACGAAGGGGCCCGAACTGAAAGGAAATTCGCGGACATAGTGCCAATATCTTCGGCTTCGTGTCAAGTAAATTATTGTGAAGCTCAACTGTCTTCAGTTTCGACGCGCGTGATCATTCTTGCCCGCATCATTTTGCCGCCCTCATCGCGAGGTATCCTTTCGCCGTCGCCGTTGCTCGCTCTCCTTTATGATTTCGTTCAAATCCGCAACCGGCCGTATCTCAATCGGTCCAAGTCCATACTTAAAGCCCGGTTGCTGTGAGATAAGCTGGATGGCGTGATTGAGGTCTCGCGCCTCGAGAATCTGAATGCCGCCGACCTGTTCCTTGGTTTCCGCATAGGGTCCGTCGGTGGTCACGACTTTGCCGTTTTTCCAGTTCAGAGTCACGGCGGTCTCCGGAGGCTGAAGAGGTACTTCGGCGACGAGATGTCCATTGGCGCGCAGATGGTCGTTGTATTCAAAGCATTCGTCGAACGTTGCGTACCGCTCGTCCTCGCTCATCCCCTCGAATTTTCCGGGCTCGATGTATCCCAAACAGATATATTTCATCCATTCCTCCTTGCTTCCTGTAGTGGCTCAGCTTGAACTCTAAATCTCACAAGCCGTCATCCCGAAGAGCCCGCGTTTTTACCGGCGGGCCGAGGGATCTCCCGTGGCGCACAGTGTCGTAGCAGGAGATCCTTCGCTTCGCCTGAAGAACGGCTATGCTCAGAGCTTGCCCTGAGCTTGTCGAAGGGATGACGCCATCGACGAGCGAAGATGCCATCAGAAATTCAAAATGAGCCACTAAGCTTGTTTCCTGTGACTCAGAGCCGTAGCTCATCGTTCTGTTATCAGATAGTCGTTCGGGAGACCGAAAATCGACAGCTACTCCATTTTTTTATTTCAACTGCTTGAGAAGAAGGCAATCTCGAGAATGGGCGGGTTTGCAGAGCTTCGGGGAGAACTGAGATGGCGGTTATTGTTCAACGGTGCCAGGGATGGGAAACCTCAGTGTACAATCTTTGCAATTTTCGAAGTCCAAAAAGGAAATTCCGGATTAATGAGCAATATTCGAAATCTAAGCAAAGAGGAGTGTCGATATCTCGCCCTACCAAAATCATCATTGTTTGGGCGAACCAGTCCTGCCGAACCGACTGTGATTTTGATCCGCAATTTGTAAAGGAGTGCAAATGAACTATTCACGTCTCGCGCTGGCGGCGCTTGGTGGCACGGTGGCGTCTTTTGCCTTTGGTTCCTTGGTGTTTTGGCTGGTGCCATCTCTTACCAATGAAGCTCACAAATACCCGGCCGTATTCCGCCCGAAGGAAAAAATGATGACTGTTATGCCAATTGGATTGGTCGCCACTTTCCTAGCGATCCTGGTTGTCGCCATAATTTTCGCAATGGTACATCAGGGCGGATCGGGCACTGTGGAAGCTGCGCGCTTCGGCGTTCTCATTGGCATTTTCGTGGTTTGCGCATTCGTGCTGCACAACTACGTGAATCTGAACATCGGGCTGAAACTCGCTCTGGGACAGGCTGTGGCTTACTTCGTCCAGTGGACTATCGTCGGAATAGTCATCGGTCTTATTTACAAACCCCTCGCTACACCATAATCGTAAATATATTCTGTTGTTATTTTGCGTCTGAAGCCTTGATTGTCGCAGGGGCGGGTAGCGATGCTGCCGAGGCAACTTTTGTCCGTTCTGCACAAACCCCGTTGCGTATGCGTTCGTGGTCACCGCCCCTTCGACAGGCTCAGGGCAGGCTCTTCGCCAAGAACGCGAAGAACGCGGGCACCCCACTGTGTTGGTAACGCCAGCGAGATCAAAAGCCTGGGCCACCTGCAGATTTTTCTGTCACTGTTTCAAGTAACGAAGCGCAACAGATCCCGATTTAAAAGTCTTTGACTCAACGAGCTTTAGTCGTAATCTTTCCGGCAGGTTGACGCCTTCCATCAACCGTCTTCCTTCTCCTGCGATGATTGGCTGAATGACAAAACGATATTCGTCAACCAGACCAAGCTGTATAAGTTGTGAAGGAATATCTACACCGCCGACTAAAATATCTTTACCTGGTTCCTGCTTCAATTTAACTATTTCGTCTTGCAGCTTCGTACGAACAATTCTCGTATTTTTATCTTCGACGCTATCCAATGATCGCGAGAAAACAACTAGTTTCTTGGAGTCAAACGCTTGAGCAAAATCCTTGTCCGCTTTTGTCGAAGAAGGATCTTTTGCGACATCCGGCCAATAAGGAACCATCAATTGGTAGGTTTTACGCCCATAGATGAGCAGGTCAACCTCTCGCAAGAGATGCACATAGTGCTCAAACAATTCTTCATCGGGATTGAATTTGGTGTGGTCGCAGCAGCCATCCAGGGTAAGGTTGATTGCGTAGATTACGTTTCTCATTTGATTTCCTCTCTTATATACCAGTGCAGTGCTTACGCCCGTTGCACCGTCCGGCTTAATGGCCTTCAGTTCCGTCCGACCAGCGTTGCACAGGAATCACGAACTGCGTCAGGTGCTCCACCGGGTCGCTCACAGCAACCACGGGGGAACCCGGCAGATTCGCTCCCCAAATTGCGGGGTCGGTGTCCGAATAGAAAAACATGAGGTGGGGAGGCCAGTGGGGGCTGCTGTCGCCGCCGTAGCCTTGCTTCGACAGCATGTAGCACATAGCCCCGGATTCCATCGGCGGCAGTTCTTTTTTGGCGATGGCAGCTTTGATGGACTCGGTCATCTGAGCTGGCGTGCGCCCCGCCAGTCCCCACTCAGTCTCTTTGGCGATTCGTAGAAGGTAGGTACGCGCGGCTGCCGCATTGACACACATGGGCACCCGCACCTTCGGATCCCAGAAGTCAGCATCCGCAGCGGAAGTCCACCCCCGTCCCACGATACACACAAAGCCGTTTTTGCCTTTGACCGCCGTTTCGAAACCATGCCGTCCAAGAACCAGGACCTCGGCATCGCGTGCAATGGACTCCGGCGCTGCACTGCGCGCCAGGTCGATTTCCGCGGCTCGGTCGGTCATGAGGTACTGCTCGACCGGAGCCATCTTCGGATACGGCGTGGTGGTCGACGGTGTGGTGGTCGACGGTGTCATAGCGGCCTGTGCCATCGCCTGATATTCCGTACCAAGCGCGAGAAGCAGTGCAAAGCTTTTGATTGCGATTGCGCTAATTTTATTTTTCCGCATTGTTCTCCTCCCGAGAGTGGGCCAAGCCTTCTTTATGTAAGGGCGTTGCCCTGCCTTCACGACATAGTCGAACGGCCAGCCGGAAATCGACAAATCGTCCAAGAAATTTTTCTTCTTCCGCCCAAAAGGCTGGGTGCCCCATTTCTCGCGTTCTTTGCGAGAAGTGGGGCTTTTGGCTTGCGCCCACGACGGGCCCAGCAATGTTCACCCATCACAGACACGACCACGCAATTGTGCGTACGGTTCCTTCATGCCATGGGGCTTAAAGCGTTATTACGGCACGGGAAGCCTCCATTTCGTCACCTGGAGCTGCTATCGACGCAAGCCGCTGCTTGGCAATCCCACGCGCCGCGATCTGGTACTCACTGTCCTCGAACTGATGCGCGTTCGCTACCGTTTTGCCGTGATCGGATACGTGGTCATGCCCGAGCATGTACATCTGCTGATTTCCGAACCTTTGATTGGCGATCCCTCGAAGATAATTCAGGCTGTGAAGCTGAGCGTCTCCCGGCGGCTGGCGATTAGCGGCGAATTCTCCGGCCGGTTCTGGCAGAGTCGTTTCTATGATTTCAATCTATGGGACCAGCAGAAAGAGGTTGAGAAGCTGAAGTACATGCATCGCAATCCGGTGGTGCGAGGACTGGTAGCGAGTCCGGAGGATTGGCGGCGGAGTAGCTACCGATCCTACGCATACGGAGAGGCGGGACTGGTTCGGATCAACGATTGGACTTGGTGGGAGGAGAAAATTCGGCGGAGCGCTGGCTGAGGGTTGGTAGGGTGTCTGCGAAAAGCCCAACTTCTCGCAAAGAACGCGAGAAATGGGGCACCCGGCCGGGGCCGCCAGTTTCTCAAAGTTGCTGGGGAATGAAGATCCACTGCCCGGCGCGTTCTTCCCAAGCAGCAAAGATTCGGCCTGGCATCCACTTCTCCTGGCCCCTACCACACGGATGCTGGAATGGTTGAGACGAAAAGGTCGGGCCGAGGTCCTCGAAGTGAACCCGGCATTTCACCCCGCACTCGCACTCGAACACATCTTCGACCCACGTTTTGGGGTACGCATCAAGGGTTGGCGGATGTAAGCGGAACGTTCCAAGGGTCCCCATGCTCCAATTCCTCACTTTCCCCTGCGCTTGCCTGTTCCCTTTTCCGGGGTTGGTACCGTATGGCTACGCGGCGTCCAGTTTCCTGAATCGTTTCTCGCACCCACGTTGCGACGATGACAGAGTACACAGGTTCCCACCAACACTTCGGAGTTGGAGAACGCAATTCTTAATCTCTCAATCGTCTCCGCGCTAAACTTGCCCGGACAACGTTTGCCTGCCATGCTCTTTATCCTACACCTGCGAATCGGCACTCGCCTTAGTGTGCGACCACCACGGGGGCGGGCGGCCGACATCCCCCATTCGCGACGTATCCCTAGTCAGGGTGCCCCATTTCTCGCGTTCTTTGCGAGAAGTGGGGCTTTTAGCTTATGGCCCACGGTAAGCCCGAGGCTAGTTGCAGTGTTCATCCGTCATATACATGACCTCGCATCGGCGCATACAGTTTTTTTCATGCGATGGAGCTTAAAGCGCTATTACGAGGAGAGAATTCGATAGAGCGCTGCCGGAGGGTCGGGATGGCGTCGGCAAAACCCCCCACTTCTCGCAAAGAACGCGAGAAATGGGGCACCCGCCAGACCGAAGCCGGCGGTGCATATTCCGAAGTCGCGGCGGCCAGACTATTTTTTGGGGTCCGGCTTGAAAAGAATCTCGCGCACCTCGCTCGACGCACGGCAGGCGACGGCGCCCTTGCGCGCCCACGTCAGCGCCTCGTCCAGATTAGCGGCTTCGAGTATCCAGAAACCGCCCATGTGCTCCTTGGTCTCTGTGTACGGCCCGTCGGTGACGAACACCTTGCCGTCGGGTTGGGCCCGCAGCGACTTGGCCTTGCCGGCCGGGGAAAGGCCGCAGGCGAACTTCCTCGCTCCGGCAGCAATCATCTCGCGGTTGAGCGCGTGGATCTGCTCGATCATCGCTTCGGTTTCGACGGAGGGGTCGTAGTCGTCAGGGTGGTAGACAGCAACTAGATACTGGGGCATGACTTCTCCTTCTCCTTCTCCTGTATCGGTCTTTATTTTGTCTTTCGGATTCTTTGGTCTTTGGGCGGCCCGGTTGCGCCGCCTTCACCACATAGTCGAACGGCCGGACAGAATTCGACAAATCATCCTTGAGATTTCGCCCGATAATCACATTCCGATCCGAACGCCCTTCTGGGCATCAGAAATCCTGACAATGGTTTTACATGTTCATGACAACCGATTGAGTCTTACACGGCTATTTTGGATGGCGTCAAGTAACTACGTTTTCGCTTGGAGGGCAGGACAATGAACAAACGCGGGATTATCTTCATGGCAATCACGTTGGCGGCTTTTGCACTCATGTCCAACGCTGCCATGGCACAGAGCTACACCGGCAATTTCCCGGTAAATGTTACTCTTCCGCCGCACTTCGCGCACACGGGGTGCCTGTCGCTGGTCGATAGTGGCACGGGCGGGCAGCACAGCGGCTCGGCCTCGCTAGCAGGGCCGATGGCTGGTAACGCCACTCTGACTGGTACTTTTCAAGTAACCAACCATCTGCTGGTGGCGACCATTCAATCCGGAAGTGACACCGGTGAAGTTGTTTACTTGCTGTTCATCGCTCCCGCCGCGGATGGCGACCTCAGCAAGGGCGTGTTTGAGGAGCCTGGTTACCTGTCGGGGGCCACGACGTTCGGCACCAAGGGCGGCTGCTCAAATAGTCAATAAATGGCTCTCCGGAAATTTGGGGACGTCCCGTTGGGGTGCACTCCCACCGTCCGTCCCCCTTTTCCCGGAGTTTCTTTATTACTGGCGCATCTCAGCGGCCACATCGTCGCCGAACTTTTCTTGGATATACTTTTGCGTCTCGGGATCGAAGTCGGTCATGTCAAACATCCGGCGAACTTCCACCATTTCGTTATCCTTTCCGGGGATGCGCGAGGCCCATTCCAGCGCCTCTTCGCGCGACTTCACCTGGATGATCCAGTAGCCGCCCACCACTTCCTTCGCTTCGGTAAACGGACCGTCGGTCACTTTCGATTTTCCGCCTTTGAAGGTGACGCGCGCGCTCATCGTCGAGGGCGGGGTGAGCCCGTCGAGCGCCAGCAGCACGCCGGCTTTCCCTAGTTCCTCGTTGTACTTGCCCATTGCCTCCATGTCTTTGAGGTCGGGTGCCCAGCCAGGTTTTGCGTTTGTGTATTCTTTCGGAAACATGATCATCATGAAGCGCATGGTGTTCTCCTTGTGTAGTGATATTGAGTGTTGTGCGGACACCGTATCAGGGCCGCTTCTTTTGTATAAGAGCCTGGACCGCGCTGGGCCGGAAATATTGCAAATTGCGAGTTGCCAGGCGCCGTGTGCGCGGTGCGGTTCCACTTACTAGTCGAACGGGGTGCTGGGGAATCGACAGGCGATTCGCAGATTTTTCGCGTAGCGTATCACCTGGGAAACACTTTCTGGAGGTTCGGTTGCCCGGCCCGGCCTTCACCATATAGTCGAACGGTCCCACTGGAATTCGACAGGTTGTCGAGGTTTTTATTTTAGCTGGGTGCCCCATTTCTCGCGTTCTTTGCGAGAAGTGGGGCTTTTGACTTGAGGCTCACGATGAGGCTGGATGCCCCACCCGGCGGCGCTGTGCCCTAAGCCGAAACCCGTTAGGCGGGTTCAGTCGTCTTGAATCCGCGGATCGCTTTCATCAACTTCATCCCCGCGCTCCAACTCAGCTCGACTCCTTCAAACTCGCAACGATAAAGTCCCTGCAAGTTTGAAGGAACATTTAGTCGCTTGTCCCAAACAAGCACGACGCGCTTCTCGTAGAGCACGAAGGCCGCGCCGATTTCGATGAGTACATTCTCATTGATGGTGTATTTGCCGTCCTTGTCCTTGTGGCTCTCGTCAACACTCACGACGATGATCCCCGCGCTGCATCTCCGCATTGCGCCGAAGACCTTCTCCGGCACCGGAATGGCGGACGACTCTTCTTTAACCGCAACTTCACTCTGAATATCAGCGATGCCCAGCATCGTTTGAACCTGATCAACGAGGTCCATATTGCTTCCATGTGAGATGAAGCAGCGAACGGCGGTAGTCTTTGTCGCTGGCGCGGCGGGAGGAGGCTCGGGAACCGAAGGAGCCTTCACCACTGGAGATACATTCGCTTCGGCAAGTTTGTCCGGGTCGGTTATCACTTCCGTCCTGGCGAGAGTTTCATCGGACTTAGCTGTCCACGGCGGTGTGCTCGGGCCAGCCTCTATGTACCGCGTGAGTTGCTCCCGGTCCAACTCCAGACGTGTAGTCTGTCCACGCCGCCCGATGAAAAACTTCCCAAGTCCCGCAGCTTGGGCGAGATGAAAGAAGCACACCGCATTGTTCTTAATGGTGTCTTCGTTATCCGTACCCAGAGCCTCCTTGTGGTGTTCATGCCAATGCGCGGCCACGTCGACATTCGTGATCGCATCCATCTTCTGGTGGAAAGCCCACTCAAGAACTGACTTGTAAGGCGGAATCGAGTCGATGACCCGACGATAAATTTCTGGTTGGGCTTCCGGCTTGCGAGCAAATTCCCAACCACGCTCCGTAAGTTTGACTCTCTCCCCTTCCTTATTGACGAATCCCCACAGCGTGTAGGCGGTGAACTTGCGCGGGTCCAGCACGCTCTTATTGATTGCAGCTTTAGCTTCAGCAATAGTTGCGCCTGTGGGTTTGGTTTTGAGGTAGCCGATGAGAGCGGTCACATCCTCGGCAGTCGTCAGGACAGGAAGCGCCATGGCACGTATTCTATCCCCTAGGATGGGGGATAGGCCACACACTACACGTCGGTGTGGTAGGTGGGCGGCCCCTGGGCCACTCCGCCCAAGTCTCCTCACCATTGAGGGGCTAGCAACGGTTAGAACGAAGGGACGCGAATGGCGGGAACTTGTTTTTTGCCTTTTCGAATTCGGGCTTCAATCGCTGGCAACCGACTGGGAAACAGTTTTTGGTAGTCTTCTGGAAAGGAGCCGAGATTAGACTCAGTAAGCATATGCGCCATGGTTTTATCGTCACCAAGTTCTTGAGTTTCACAACTATCGTCGCACACGAAGTTGATGACGTGAGGTGCTATGGTATCTTCATACCCGATATCAAGATCAATGTCCCCATCAACTCCTGGTCCAACAAGAAATACTTCCATCTGGCCTCCGAATAAGTCGATCCAATTGGTGACTCGTTCGGTTCTTGTAGTTTCAACTCCTTTTAACTGCACTGCCAGGTTAACGGAAGTAACGTTCATTGCCTGATCGAAATGAAATTCTGCGGACGCATGCCTTGGATAAAGGTTGAGAGCGTAGTCCGGGTTATTGTCCCAAGACGTACGATAAAAAAGGACTTTGAACGGGTGGACAAACACATTCTTTTCACTGTCGCTAGAGTCTTCTTCGGTATAAACGTCTTCAATCGTTGGGGTGTCCCCATAATGAGCCTGAGCATGTTGCTCTTGCTCCCAGCGTTGCAAAGCCTTCTTCACCCAGGTGTTTTCAGAGTTGCGGACAGAAATCCCATGAATTGACAAATTGGCAAACCATGATCCAAACGGTCGTTGTTCTCGCCACGTATTCTCTTTGGCGACCTCCTCATTATCTATGACCGTAGCGAGACGGTTTACAGCTACCCCAGATTGCTTTGCAGAGGCCTCGGAATTGCTACTTGCCTTCTCCGCAGTTCCGATGATCGTGTCCAAACGATCCAACTGTTCCTTTCGTTTGCGACTATCTTCAGCAGCAGCGACCTCCTTCTCGTGCTTATCCTTCGCCAGCTTATCCAGTGTGTTTGTCGTCTCAAGAATCTGGCTCACCAATGCGACCACCGAGGAGATGATTAGGCATCTAAAGACGATTCGACCAGCACGAGTCAATTTGTGTGGTGGGTCTTTTTCCCTAGTGTCACTGAGAGTGGCGTACCAACCCGATGCTGTGGAGACGCCCAAGGAAAGAAACTTGAGTATTTGAAGAGCAATCTCCCAAGGAGTCATACGAAGCCTGTTTTGCCCGACGATGATTGCGGAAAGATTCGGCCCAGGACGGCAGATCATTGTGCAGAATGGCTTCGTAGTTTGCAAGGCAGAAAAACGGGCGACGCACGAGGCCCCGTTGACCAAAAGGGAGGGAAACCGGGGGGGAACCGATTTTCCTCGCTTTCCCGAAAATCGACAGCTACTCTATTTTTTTATTTCAGCTGGGGGCTGGCCCAGCCTTTCCGGAATTTATTCTCGCGGGTGCCCCGTCCTTGTCGCTGCGTTTTGTGCAGGGACAGGGCGGGGAATTTGACTTCCTGTAATCTGCGGCACAACTCCGAATTGCTCCCGCTTCCGCGCGGTCCACTGCGACTCAATTTCCACCACTCCCTCAACTCCCGAAAGATAGTGACGGAAGCTGCTCCAAGCCCACTGCTCAGGACTCGACACCAGTCCTCTCTGCACCGGATTGCGATGGATGTAGCGCAGCTTCTCGATTCGCTTGGGTTCGCTCCAAACATTGAAGTCGTAGTATCGCGTCTGCCAGAACGATCCGCCCTCCACCTCGCGCAGCTGACGGGCGACATTCTGCTTCAACATCTGCAAAGCCAGCGAGAGCTTCGCCCTCTCTGGTTCGCTGACTAAGAGATGAACGTGTTCGGGCATCACCACGTATCCGGCGACATAGAAGCCGTACCATTTCCGCGCCCGCTCAAGAGTTTGCTCGAAGACGTCGCGGGCATGGGGCCTGCCGAGCAGCGGCGCACGACGATAACAACTAAAGGTCAGGAAGTGCAGACATCGCGCTTGCTGAAATCGCTTGAGGCCCCAGGGCATGGAGGAGATCGTAAGCCGAAACGCGACCGGCGGCAGCATACAAGTGGCAGATTTTTTTCAGTCATTCCGGGAGCGGGAACGGATGATGGGAGGTCAAATTCCCCGCCCTGTCTCTGCACAGTACGCAGAGACAAGGACGGGGCACCCGCAGCACTAGAAGCTTGGAAAGGGGGGCCAGACCGCAAAACAAAACGCAAGTTTTCCACGCCCACCCTGTGACATCTCCACTTGCGCACCTCCGCAACCTCGAACATCATGAAGCGTCCGCGAAAACAGATCAGGCTCCAGGCGACGGGTTCCATGCGATGAAGACCTAAATCCTTTATCCGCCCGGAATTGCCGCCGAAAACCCGCGAAGCCGCTGATCCTGAATAATTTGCAAAAGACAGGGGGAGGGGGGTAGCACCCAACCCGGAAGCAGACAAAAAGCCCGATGGCCATTACCGACGCACCCAAATGCCAACACAGGCATGAAGACGGCACCCGCTGCCAACGCCCAGCCCGCCGCAGACTGCGCCTCTGCGATTTTCACCACCGTGAGCACAAGCGCAGCACCAAAAGAATTGCTGAGCGCGCCCGCCAGCGCTGGTTCGAATCCGTAGCGCTGGACGATCCAAAATCCAGACACAAGGCCCTGGCGCAGATCCTCCATCGCCTTCTGCACGGCGAAATCGACAACCAACGAGCCGGCGTGCTACTGCACAAACTCCAAATAGCCAGCCTCGACCGGGCAGGAAAAAGCGGGAGAGAAAAAATCGACTGAGGCGCACTACTAGTTTTATTTCAATTCCTCGAGCCGCCTTTCGAGAAAACGGCGCTCTGGCTCCTGTTGGGTTAGCGCCAGCGCCTTCTCATAAGACGCCCGAGCTTCAGCTGTCCTGCCGAGCCTGCGGCACATATCCGCACGGGCGGAATGCGCCAGGTAATAATTGGCCAATTCGCCTTGTTTTCCAGAAGAAGGTTCCAACACCGCGTCGATCTGTGCCAGACCGGCCTCTGGACCATCGCGCATGGCAATGGCCACGGCACGATTGAGCTGTACAACTGGCGAAGGCTGAATTCGTACCAATTGGTCGTAAAGCGCAACAATCTGCCGCCAGTCGGTCCGAGCCACCGATTCCGCCTCCGCATGAACGGCCGCAATCGCAGCCTGCAGTGTGTAGGAGCCGAAGCGGCGGGACTTCTGCTGGGACTTCAGGGTTTGCTCCAGCAATGCCACTCCCTCCGCGATCTGCTCCCGGTTCCAGAGCGAGCGGTCTTGATTCTCCAGCAAAATCAGCTCTCCGGTCGGAGACATTCTCGCGGCGCGACGGGATTCCTGCAGCAACATCAGGGAAAGCAGCCCCGTTACTTCCGGCTCCGGCTGGAGTTCCATCAGCAATCGGCCCAGTCGAATCGCCTCGCCGGTCAGCTCGGCCCGCGTTACCTCCGCTCCCGCCGCAGCCGAATAACCCTCGTTAAAGACGAGATAGATGACCTGAAGCACCGCGCCCAGCCGCTCCGGCAATTCCTGCGGCGTCGGCACCTCGTACGGAATCGGTGTCTCTCGAATCTTTGCCTTGGCGCGCACAATGCGCTGCGCCAGCGTACGCGGAGTGGTAAGGAACGCCTTTGCTATCTCCTCGGTTGTCAGCCCGCATACCTCACGCAAGGTGAGCGCAACCCGCGCTTCCGGCGCCAGAGATGGATGACAGCAGGTAAAAATCAGGCGCAACCGGTCATCTTCAAGAAAGTCGTCCCCAAGGCCATCCTCCGCCTTGGACCTTTCCGCCGCACTCCATTGCGCTTCGAGATAGTGCACGAGCTCGTCTTGCGAGGCATCGAATCTTGCCCGTCGACGCAGAGTATCAATGGCTTTGAATCGGGCCGTCGAAATCAGCCATGGTCGCGGGTTGTCGGGTACGCCACTGCTTGGCCACAGGGTCAGCGCAGCCGCAAAGGCTTCGTGCATCGCCTCCTCGGCAAGATCGAAATCGCCGAGCAAGCGGATCAGAGTGGCCAGGATTCGTCCCGAATCCACGCGATAAAGGGAGTCGAGCAATTCGCGTATCTGGTCATGGGTCTGCTCGGGAGAACGCTCGGACATGACACGCTCGGACATAAGGACGACCTTAGCAAACCGACTGCCCCGAATCAATTTAGCAAACGGCGAATCGATTTCGCGAACGGCAGATCGATGCAAAGTGCCCAGGTCTTGCCTCTGAAGTCCCGCCTCGTCGCTAACTCAAAATCGGTTGACTCAAAATCGCCACTGCACTCATTTGACCTTCGCACAAATTCAACCCTACCGCGTTGCTCTCGAGTCACGAGCAATCCGGAAGTTGAACCACAAAAGCGAGACGGTCAGAATCAGGCTTCGGGAGCTCGAGGCATTTACGAGATGGGTTGTAATGTTCTAACAAAAAGCGGCAAACAAAATTGACGCAGTACCAGCCCGAAAGGGCGGGATCGGACAGTCTGGCAGGTAAGTGCGGGGTAGCTGTGCGAAAGAGAAAACCGAGTCCCGCCGAGACGGCACTGCACACTCTATATAACCTAGTAGCCGTCAGCCTAATTACCGATAGTTCTCAGGGTAAAAGCCGGTTGACTTTGTCCACGTGCATGGCCCGTCCCTCATCATTGGAATTCCTCCAATTGTGTCCTTCCGAAACTCTACTTTCAACAAGAGATTCCTGTCCAGGGCGTGCTTTCACCATCTAATGGCCGGCCTCTCGTGGTTGATCCCGCAAGTAAGATTTCCGCTCCAGCAAAACAATTCAAGTTGCAAAATCTTTCATCTTGACTTGCCCCTCTAATCATTAGACCATTCCTACCGCACGCATGCAGGTCTGGTGGCCTGCATAGTACGCAGTACGTCGGCCGAACCCAGGAAAATTTGTTCAATAGACGCCGACAGCGCATCTTTGTCTGCCGCGCCTTTAGTGCGACTGTACAGAGTTGTAAGTCGGCGCGGAGACCCTTATCATGCGCCCACGTCTGACCCGCTCCTATGGTCTTTCCCTGCTTGCCGTCACCTCCCTTCTGGCCTTGGCCTACTTTCCGCTGGCCCACACTCGCGCCGCCAGTGCGGGCGCAACCATTCTGCCGAGCGCGGCCAAGCCGCTCGTCAATCTGAAAAATCCCCAGACGCTGAAGGTTACTTACACTGGAGACGGTGCGTCTGCGCTGACGAACGGCACGGCCACCCCAGTCTCGCTCGCCGCAGCAGATTTCAACGCCGACGGCGCAATCGACGTAGTCGCCGGATATTCCACGCCGAACGGCGGCGTGCTCACCCTGTTCACTGGCAACCCCAATGCCTACGCTCCCACCGATCCCACTCTTTACCAAAAAGCCTTCAACGGCAGCGTCCCCAATACATTCCAGTCTAAAGCCGCTGCATTCACGCTTCCCGAATCTCCCGACCTGTTAGTCACCGGCGACTTTAACCGCGACGGCAATCAGGACGTCCTGGTCGCATCCCGCGGCGGCAATCTGTACTTCCTTGCCGGAGATGGCCACGGCAATCTTCTCGCTCCAACCGTTGTACCAGTCCTTGGGCAGGTCCGCGCGCTCGCAGCTGATGCTGCCGGTCACATCGCCGTAAGTCTCGAAAGCTCAACCGGCGAAGAACTAGCTGTTTTCTCGCCCAGCGCCGAAGGTCTGGCTCCGCTAGCAACTTTCCCGCTTCCAGCTCGCGGCGATTCCATAGCGTGGGGCAACCTCGGTGGCGGCTCGGACATAGCCGTCGCCGCCGGATCGAACATCGCGATCATCTACAACGCGCTCACCCCCAAGGCACAGACCGAAACCGTAACCGTTCCCTTCGCCGTGAAAGCGATCACCCTTGGCGACTACATTTGGGACCAGTCCGCTCGCACAGAAATCGCCGCCCTCGCCGATGACGGTAGCATTCAAATTCTGCAACACGGTGTTCTAAACACCGCGCTGCTGACTGGCGCACAACTGCAAGGCCGCCGCACGCTCTTCAGCGCCAAGAACCTGAGGTCTCTTCGCAGTCAGCCATCGAACCCAACTGCGCTCGGCGCATGGACGGTCGCCAAACAACTCCCATCCACAATCTCCGCCCCAACCGGCCCAGTATCGCAGTCCGCCTTCAACAGCCCGCGTCTGGCTGCCACTCCCACTCACGACGTGATGGTGCTCGATGCAGGCAATAGCCAGCTCGACATCTTCGACACCTCCGGCACCGCCGCCAGTCCCAGCGCCGCCGTTTCTTTCAACGCGCCGCCCATCGCAGCCTTGGCATTGCCGCAGAAGATCAACGCCGCGCGCGACATCGTCGTCCTGACTTCCTCCACGTCGGCTCCGATGCTGATCACCTCCAACGCCACTCTCACCCTCAACGTCAACACCACGGCGGACATCGACAGCGTGAATGCCTGTGCCCAGAACAGCGCCGTTACGTCCCCGCCCGCCACGTTAAGCCTGCGCGAAGCGGTTTGTATCGCGAATAACAACGGAGCCGGCACCTACACCATCAACCTGCCCGCCGGCACTTACGACCTAGCCATCAGCACCTTCGGCGGCAACGGTTCCCTTTATTCCTCCGGCGAACTTCAGGTAGGTATTCAGTCCGGCAATAACATTACGATCTCCGGCGCCGGGCAGACCTCGACCATCATTCAGCAGACGAACGGCAAAGACCGCATCATCGAGCAAGATGAAACATTCGCCGGCAATATTCCCATCACCATCCAGAATCTGACCCTGGCGCTCGGCGACTGCACCGACGCCAGCGGTCTCGACTGCACCGACAACGGCGGCGGCGCAATTCTCGGCGGCGGCACCGGCGACAACATGACCATCACCAATGTGACGCTCAGCAACAACGAGTCGAACCCCTCGGGAGAGGATGAGAACGGCGGCGCAATCACGTACATTGGCGGCACGTTTACCGTGACCGGTTCCACATTCTCAAGCAACACAGCCACAGCATTCGGCGGAGCTGTGTATGACGAAGTCGGTTACGACTCCGGAGACATACCCAGCAACTTCAGCTTCATCAACTCCACCTTCACCAACAACACCGCCAAGACCGGCAGCGGCGGCGGCATTTCCTTCAACATGGCCGCTGGCTATCCTTCCAGCGTCACCGGATCGACCTTCACCGGAAACAGCGTCCAGTCGAGCACGGAACTCGGCGGCGCAATCGACGCCGCGGGCAACGACACCGGGGAACCCTTCAGCCTGAGCAATTCCCGCATCGTCGGCAACACCGCCGCGGGCGGCGCATCCGGCCTCTATATCTCCCTGGTCAATCCCACGGTGAACAACAACTGGTGGGGATGCAATGCAGGCCCCAACCAAACCGGCTGCCAGACAATTCTCGAAGACGTCAGCGGCACCAACCAAACCTACACTCCCACCAACTGGCTGGTGCTGAGCATCAGCGCCAACCCAACCCAGATTAACCCCGGCGCCACTTCGACTCTCACCGCCGACCTGACGCAGAACAATTCGGGCACCGGCGGATTCAGCGTTCCCAACGGGACGCCGGTCACCTTCGGCGGCACACTGGACAGCGGCGTGAACCCGACTGGCACCACGCTGACCAGTGGCCAGGCGAACTCCACCTACACGGCAGGAGCGAGCGCCGGCAACGGCAGCGGCACAGCAACGGTCGACAATCAGGAAGTCAGCACGCCGATCGACATTCTCGTCAGCGTCACCGTCACCACCAGCCCCGGCAGTCTGTCGATCACGGTGGACGGCACCACCTACACCGCCCCGCAGAGTTTCAACTGGGTCGTGGGATCTACGCATACCCTCAACACCATCTCGCCGCAGCCAGGCCCGGGAGGTTCGCAATACGTCTGGAGCAGTTGGTCGCAGGGTGGCGCCCAGTCGCAACAGGTCACCGCGCCGAGTTCCTCTACCACCTACACGGCCAACTTCACCACACAATATCAATTGACTACAGTGGCCTCGCCGTCGGCCGATGGCTCCGTCACGCCGACCTCAGGTCAATACTTTGCCTCGGGCGCAACTATACCCGTGACCGCAACTGCCAACGCCGGCTTCCAGTTCAACAACTGGACCTCGACCGGAGGCTCCTTCGACTCCACCACCTCCGCCAGCACCAACTTCCACATGCCCGCGGCGGCAACCACCGTCACGGGTAACTTCGTCCCCGCCACGGTGCAAATCACCATTACGACCAGCCCCGCCAATCTCCTAGTCTCGGTTGACGGCGGCACATTCGCCGCAGCCCCATTAGTCGAAACCTGGAACCAGGGCTCGTCACACACCATCGCAACCACCTCGCCGCAATCGGGCGGCACAGGCATCCAGTACGCCTTCACCAGTTGGTCCGACGGCGGAGCCATCTCGCACAGCATCACCGTGCCTTCCACCCCAACCACCTACACCGCCAGCTTCGCCACGCAATATCAATTGACGACTGCGGCGAATCCTATCGCCAGCGGAACCGTCTCGCCCACTTCCGGCAACTACTACAACTCGGGCATTATCGTGCCTCTCACCGCAACCCCCAACGCCGGTTACAGCTTCACCAATTGGACGGGCAACGTCGCGAACTCCACCAGCGCCTCCACCACCATCACCATGACGGCGCCGCAGAGCGTAACCGCCAACTTCTCGCTCATCATCGTGGCGGCTCCCACCACAACTTCGGTGTCCTCGAATAACAACCCATCCTTCACCACAGCTCCCGGCAACTCCGTCACCTTCACGGCCACTGTCACTTCCAACAGCACGGTGAATGAAGGCACGGTCACGTTTTCGGACCCCGCGAACGACTTCACCTGCAGCGGCGGCAACACGGTGCCAGTAAGCAACGGACAAGCCACCTGCACCACCTCATTCACCACTGAGGGCAGTCGCGTTATCAGCGCTGCCTACAACGGCACGGTCAACTTCCAGGCCAGCAGCGGATTCGTCACGCAAACCGTCAACAATCACACCGTGATAACGGGGAACCAGTTCTGCAACCAGGGCCCAATCACCGTGCCCAGTGCGGCTGGAGCAGCCACACCTTATCCGTCGAATATCTTCGTGACCGGCCTGAGCGGCAACGTTGGAACGATCACGGTCACGCTTAACAACATCAGCTCCAGCAACATTACACAGACAGACCTGCTGCTGGTGGGTCCAACGGGCGCGGAAATCGTACCCTTCGCCAGCGTGGGAGACGGCTCTACAATCAGCGGCGTAAACATCACGCTCGAAGATTCAGCTTCCGGCCTGATCCCCGGAGGCTCTCCGCTCACTAGCGGTTCCTACCAACCTACGTCGATCACAGGCAGCCCGAACTTGATTTTCCCGGCCCCGGCGCCCACGGTTCCAGCCGGAGACTACGCCGCCACCGACGGCGCGGCCACGCTGACTTCAACCTTCCAAAACACCGCTCCCAACGGCACATGGGCGTTGTACGCCATGGACAATTCGGGCAACGGCGCCGCGACCATCGGCGGCGGATGGTGCGTAAACATCTCTTCCGCCACGGTGCCGATTACAATCACCACCAGCCCCGCAGGTCTCTTGGTTTCGGCCGACGGTGGCACACCAACAGCAGCACCGCTGGTCGAAAACTGGGTACCGGGATCGTCGCATACCATCGCGACCAGCTCTCCGCAATCCGGCGCGCCCGGCGTGCAGTACGTCTTCAGCAGCTGGTCTGATAGCGGCGCAATTTCGCACAGCATCACGGTGCCTTCCAGTGCGACGACCTACACGGCCACGTTCAACACTCAATACCAGCTCACCACGCAGGCTTCGCCGCCTGCCGATGGTTCCGTTACACCGGCCTCGGGCAGCTACTACGCCTCGGGCGCGATCATACCCGTGACCGCAACGGCCAATGCCGGCTTCGCGTTCAGCAACTGGACCTCGACTGGAGGCTCGTTCGACTCCAACACGTCCGCCAGCACCAACTTCCACATGCCTGCAGCCCCGGCGACCGTGACGGGGAACTTCACCAACGGCTCGGTGCAAATAACAATCACCTCCACCCCGGCTAATCTTCTGGTTTCCGTGGATGGCGGCACTTTCACGGCCGCCCCGCTGGTGGAAAACTGGGTCATCGGATCGTCGCATACCATTGCGACCACCTCGCCGCAATCCGGCGGGACCGGCGTGCAGTACGTCTGGAGTAGCTGGTCTGACAGTGGCGCAATCTCGCACAGCATCACCGTGCCTTCCACCGCGACGACCTATACCGCCAGCTTCAACACGCAGTACCAGTTGACGACCGCCGCGAATCCCAGCAATGGCGGGACGGTCTCGCCCACGTCTGGCAACTTCTATAACGCGAGCACGGTGGTTCCGCTTACCGCGACGCCGAACGCCGGGTTCACATTCAGCAGTTGGACCGGCAACGTAGCGAACGCCAATTCCGCCAGCACCACTATCACCATGAGTGCACCGGAATCGGTAACCGCCAACTTCACTCAGAACAGCCCGATCATCACGCTCAACCCAACCAGCATCAACTTCGGCACGGTGTATTTACTCACCGCGAAAACTCATAACGTTACGGTCCAAAACACCGGCACTGCCAGTGCAACCATCACCAGCATTTCCATCACTCCCGGCGCAGGCACAAATAAGGATGACTACACCTTCCTCAGCTTCTGCCCGAAGAACCTGCCTGCCGGAAAGAGCTGCACCATCACCGTCTTCTTCTTCGCGGGCAATATCGGTAATCCGTCCGCCACACTCAACGTCTACGACAACGCTGCCGGCAGCCCGCAGCAAGTCAGCATGACTGCCACCGTCATCAACCCAATCCCCGCCTACAACCCGGCCGCTCTTCGTTTCGGCTCGGTGCAGGTTGGCCACAGCTCAACCAAGGACGTAACCCTCACCAACATCGGAACGACCGCACTCGACATTTCCAACATCGCCATCACCGGCGAAACCGATTTTACGCAAACCAATAATTGCCCCAGTTCGCTCAATCCAAATACCAGTTGTCTTATCTCGGTCACATTCATGCCCAGCCGGAATGGTCCGCGCTCGGCCAATCTGACCGTCACGGATAACGCGTTAATCAGCACGCAGAATGTTCCGCTGCAGGGAACTGGAGATTAAAATCCGAAGCTGGTTTTACCAGAATTCTGGAAGGGCACGGCTTTCAAGCCGTGCCCGTGCAACCCAGAAAAAATAAGCAGGCTCTAGTCTCCGAGGCCGCTGTCGATCGAAGCAGGTATTTATAAGACAAAATTCCAGCGAGCACCTGTTACGAAATCCGAACAAAACCAACCTTTTTGTCCAAACCCCGAAACTCAGGCTGATAATTCCCCGTTCCTGCAACCAGTCCAACTCGCGAACCGAACTTTCGCCAGACTTTGTGTTCCTTCGTGACCAGTGGTTCATAAAGCAAAGCAGAATCGCCTCGAACCGTTCTGATTTTTTGCTGTCCGGGCTCACACCACATTCTCAGCCAGGGAGGGCGCACTTACATGCCATCGACTCGCGCAAATAATTCCGCTAACTGGATTCTCGCCACGTTCATCTTGTTCATCCTTTCCCTCATAGCCTGCCAGCAAGCCAACAAAGAGCCGGCGCCCACTGCAGCCGCGCAGTCCGTCAATTGCGCCGCCTGGCAGAACTCCACCTTGGATGTTCCGCCGACTCCGAATACCATCGATAGCACCTGCGCCAACATTCCTCCTGACTTCAAAGGCACACCCACACAAGGAAACTTCGATCTCTACTCCTGGATCGCGTTTGTAGCGCTGAACTGGCCCGCTGGCTCAGGATGCGTCGGCAATCCCAGCCTCAGTATCCTCACTGCACCACCCAATCCTGTCTGGATGACCTACCTGCAGGATAGCGACGTCTTTGTGGCTGCGCCCAACAAGCCCGCCAACTGGTGCTTTGCGACCACGGGAGGCGCGGCGGCAACGGAATTCGCGGCAGCCGCCCACACCTCGCGCCTCATCCATCTTCCCGCCAAGGTTCGCGCTCTCGCTCAACAACATCCGGAAGTCAGTCTCTTCCTGCACTATTCCTCGAAGGCCACGAACCGCGCCCGTCTCAAGCCCGCCGCTGCGGCCCTGGGCAGCACTTCGCCGCTCCCCGAAATTCTGCAATCCACCGGCGACATCCTCGTCGACCAGAACGGCCGCTGGGCGCGCTTCAGCGTCCAGATGAACCAGGACGAATACAACTACATCACCGGCCCCGCCACGCTTTGGACCAAAGCCGGCCAACAGAAAAATGGCCCGGCAAACTTCCCCATCACGCCAACCGGCTCCATGGAATTCAAAGCCGCCTGGAAAATCCTGGGCGCCAACGACGATGCCACGCACTTCTTCACCCAGCAAGCCATCGTCTACAACGATTACAGCGGTGCGCCCAGCCCCGGCCCGAGTACCGTGACCGTCGGCCTGGTTGGCCTTCACATCACGCACAAAACCACGAACCAACCCAACTGGATCTGGTCCACCTTCGAGCAGGTGGAAAACGACACCAAATCCTTCAACAACCCGAACTGCCCTGCCAGTCAATGTCCTCCCAATAAACCAACCGTGCCCGATCCGAAGACTGCGCAGGAACTCAACTCCAAAGGCCAACCCAATTACAAGCCGACGCAGGTCGTAGCCGTTACTCCGGCAAACCCAATTCCGCCAACTCTCAATTCCACATTTCAAGGATTGCTCAAAGGCACTCCGTGGGCTTACTACCAGCTCATCAGCACGCAATGGACGGGAGAGTTAGGAAATCAACCAAAGCCGGCTGAACTCGGAAATTCGGTGCAGGAAACTTTTGTCAAACCCGGGAAGATGTTTGGCTGCATCAACTGCCACGGTCCGGCAATCGACCAGGCGAATCAAAAAGCCGACTTCAGTTGGATGCTCTATTTCGCGCCGCAACAATAAATTCGACAGTCGTCCGCTGTTCGGACCAAGGAGAGAACGCTATGCCCACAACGCAAGAGACCATCATGGCCTACTGGCAAGGCTTCACGCCTTCCGGTACCGGCCCGCAGGATCCTCCAACCCTCGAGCAGACGCCCCAATTCGTCGACATCGTCGCTCTCGCCTTCGGAGTCATCTTTCCGGAGAACTCCATAACCACCGATTTCCTCACCAGCAAGAACAGCAAGGCTTCCATCCTCGCAGGGGCGCGCGTTCTGCAAAGCCGCGGCCAAAAGGTAGTGATGTCGATCAATGGAAATCCCCACTACTCCTGGACCAAACTCCAACCTGAGCCTTTCGCCGATGCCGTTGAGAGCATCGTTATCGATGAGTGGGGGCTCGACGGTGTCGATCTCGATAACGAGTACAGCGCGGACGATCCCACCGACCCGGGACCAGCTTTCGCCGCTGTAACGAATGCCATTCGGAAAAAGATCGGTCCAGATAAGCTGATCACCTATCCCGCCTACATGCCCGGTCGCGATAAGAGCTATCTACTGGCGGCGAAAGATGACCTGGACTTCATTTCGACAATGGCCTATTGGAATGGCTTCGACGATCAGATAGCCATGTATGAGACCTACGCTGGAATTATGGGAGACGAAAAAGTCGCAATCGGAGTAAAACCTGGCTATGACGGGAACAATCAAAGCACGCCTATCAAGGACGTCCCGCGCCTCTGCAAATACGAGCCAAAGGATTCACGTAAACGCGGCATGATGCTATACAGTCTGACCCTCGATGTGCCGCAGTATACGAATTTGCCCAAGTTGGCTTGGACCGAAATGATTCAAGACAATCTGCGAGGAATCATCGAACTCGAAAAAGCTGCCAGCTAGTGGCGACTACAAACCGTTCCGGGATGCATCGCACGGCGAAAGCGGAAGTCGAACCATGCCACGTGCGACTTGGAAGAAATCGGCTCTGCTCTTATACTATCTGCAACTCCCCAACCGAGCGCCCGGCTGCGCACATCCCTTTCCAGCCGAGCTCAACAACTCGCGCAACCTCCCTCGCTCCGCGGGCCGAGAGACGCTCTCGATTACGCTCGGAGCGTAAAACCCCTGCGACACATACTCCGGAATTTTAGCAATGTCGCCGGGTCCATTCAGCCCAATTCCCACTCCAAAGCGAAGATACTGCTCGACGTATTCATAAGGATGCGACTCCAGCCACGTGCACAGAAAGCACGGAATCCCTCGAACCGCGCATTCGGTGGCCACACTCGAAAGAATCGTAATTGCACACCAGCTTTTCCCCAGCAACTCTTCCGTCAGCGGGCCGCTCACCACCCGCACCGCTCTCCGTTGTTCCGCAGACAGCAGTTGCCGCAACGTCGCCGCACGCTCTCTCTTGCTTTCTGCAGGGTGCAACTTCACCACCACTTCTTTTCCTGCAGCCCGCGCCATCTCCACCAGCGGCGGCAATACGTCTCGATAAAAACCTTCGCCACGCCCCCCGTTCACCTCATATAACTCGGAGATGAACAGAACATAAGGCCGGGTCTCGTCTTGATTGCGTTGCTCGCGCGCAGCTGAAATCCCTTCCACCACAGGAGCGCAGATTTCCACTCGCTCCGCCGGTACTCCGCAGCGTCGCACCAGATAATCCTCCTCCATTTTCCCTTTCACCCAGATCACGCCGCCATAACTGTGCTTGAACAGATAGCGCGCGTCCAGCGCGCCATGATGGCAGGCAATGTTCACCAGTCCCCGCTCGCGCGCCAACAGCAGCGGAATTCGGGTATACGGATTGCTGTCATCCGCGCACAACACTCCCTTCACCGGTTCCCCATCCAGAACGTTCCTCCACGCATCGCGAACCTCCAGTCCATGACGGAAGCGCCGCGAGAAACTCTCGAAATGTCCCAGCCGCTTCAGAATCTCAATCTCCGGCGCACGGCATAACTCGCATAACAGAGCATGAAGCCGGCGTTCCATACTCGCCATGTCGGCCCTCCGCTCGCGGACCGAAGCGTATGCAGAAAGCCACGCTGTCTCCACATTTCGCGGAGGGTCATGAACCCACCCACTTCTGCGCGTGGTAACCAGTAGAAAATTTTCCTCCGGGAACGTCCTTGCATAGGCGATTCCCGTGCGCGAGACATTCACGTACGCCGTCGGAATCAGCACCACCTCCCGTGCCGAGACCGCGCGCCGTTTCGCCCTTCGCCCGCGCAACTGGTACCCCGGATCGTACTTATCCCCCAAAACGTCGACGATCTGCGAGCTCGAGAGCTTTGCGAAAACATGCAAGTAATGTCCCAGCCCCTTTTGCAATCCAAAAAGCGGCCGGAAAACTTTGACGCGTGCTTTCGAAATACACCGCAGAAAATCCGCATGCATCCCCGGCCGCGTGACGTACACTTCATCGCCCGAGCCCACCCTTCGCGCCCACCTCTGCAGCAGAAACAAAACCTCCAGTTCCTCATGCATAAGGATCGACAAAATCTCCCACCAGTCAAGGCCACATTCATCCACAAGCGAGCCGCAACCTTTGCCGAGCATCTCGCGAATCCTGTAGAAATCCTCAAACCCGTCGCGCAGCGTATTCAAGTTCTCCACGCTGCAATGAAAGCGTTTTCTCCAGGCTTCATAGGTTCGCGTCCCATCTCGGCCGAGATCGACGATCAAATCCCATGACTGCCCAGCCCACGGGCCGCGCTCGGCTGTATCGAGCGGATGGATTAAAAGGATTCTCATCGCCATGAGGAAGAGTCGGCAACAATGGCAACTGTCGCGATTATCCTAGCGGATAGAATAACGCACACACTCCAAGCTAAATCAATTTCGCCAGAAACTTTCGCCGCCCGGAAGAAAAGCAAGATGGATCGCGCGAAGCTCGCACAACCAAGGACTGTCGCGGCACCAGAAGAACACGCCTACTGAGGCGGTAGCGGAGTTCCCTCTGGCGATCCGCCCTTGATCAAATCCGTCTTTACCGTCGTTTTCTGATTCGCCACCAATTCGATGTCAGTTTCAAATGTCTGATATCCAGGCAAGCTGATGGTAATTTTTCGTCTTCCCGGAGCAACCAGCAAAGCCCGTCCCATGCCGCCAAATTCCGCTACGTGGCCGACGAAAACACCGTCCACAAAAACCGCCGCGCGATCCGGATTCACCTTCAACTTGATCTCCGCCGTGATGCGCGGATACTGAATGCGAGTATCTTTTTCCAGCTTCACGTCGAGGCTTTGCGTTTCCCCGCCGCGCACCTGAACCTTCTGCACAAAATCGATATACCCGCCCTGCCGCACAATAATCTCGTGCTCGCCCGGAAGCAGTAGAATTTTCTTCGATCCTTTGAGTTCACCCAGGTAGCCGACATACTGGCCATCAATCCATACGCCCGCTGTGTCTTCAACCTTCGTCGCCCCAACCAGATCCACCTGCCCCAATACCCCATTGCCGGCGCGAAGGCCGGGAACCGCAATGAAGAAAGAAAGTAAGAAAATGAGCGAACAAAAAATATCGCGCCGTTTCAATAAGCGATTCATCTCCACCTCACAATTTGCCATTATTGAGATGCTAAACGACACCCGCAGGTAGCCGCCAACAATCCCTCGGCACAGGTACTCGAAAAGGAATTGTCGAACCAGATGCGCAAAACGCGTAAGCTAAAATGAACCCCAGGCCGGGATGGCGAAATTGGCAGACGCAGCGGACTTAAAATCCGCAGGTCCGAAAGGACTGTGGGGGTTCGATTCCCCCTCCCGGCACCAGCAAGAATCCCACAAAATAAACAGCTAGCTGGCGCTAGCTCACCGCATGAGACAAACATCGATATGTGTCATCACTTCCCGGCGTGGAATGACGCGGAATCTGGGATTCGTAAGCCATTTTTTTCCGCTTGGTGAGAGGTAAAGCCCGCAACGCCGTAGGTGCAAACATGTGGGATCAGTCGAGCGTCTGCCGACACAGCCTTCACTTCCCGGCGGGAAGCTCATGCAACAACTCAAGAAAAGTTCCGTTCGTCCAGCCAAATCCAATTACGTTTGCCGCATAGCCCGCCTTCACATCGGTCTCCTGCGAGCGCGTAACCACGTTGTATTTCTCGCGGATGGTCTTGTCGCGTTCGAAATTTTCCAGCACCATGGAAAGAAATTCCACTGAAACCCGATCCGCGTCCTTGTCAAAGCCGTAACGGCGCATCCCTTCCACCGCCAGCAACTGAATCGGCGCCCAGCCAAACGGATAATCCCACTGCCCCTTGCTTTTCTCGACGCTCATCACAATGCCGCCAGGTTTTTCGAGCGTGCTCAGGTTTTTCATTACCGCGCGGGCCTGCTCTGGTGTCGCTAATCCGGCCCACAGAGGATAAAACGTGCTGGCATAAACGTAAGTCGATCTCTTTCCTTCCTCGAAGTTGAAATCGAAAAACATGCCCCGCCGTTCATCCCACAAGTATTTTTCGATCCGCCCGCGCCGCTCTTCCGCCATCCTCCTCCACTTCTCCGCCTCCGCTTTCTTATTGAGCAAAAGACTCAACTGTTCGAGATCTCGCTCCTCTTTATACAGCAGGCTGTTCAAGCAAACCGGAGCATAATGATGGGTAGCCGCGCCATACGGTCCGAAACGAAACGAAATATCGAATCCCGATTCGCGCATCGAGCGGTCGCCCTTGTAATAATCTGCTCTCAACTTGATCTGCTGCGCGGGCTCGCACGAGGACTCCGCTCTCCCCGTACCGCAAACCCGCACCGAATAGGGCAGCCCCAAAGGCTTCTCATCGGCAGAGCCACCACTCGGCGCCTCATACTCGGCCATGGCCGGATGCAAAACGAAATACGCCGCTACCTGCTCGTAAATGTCGTTCTCATCCTTGAGCGCTTCCAACGCCGGCCCTTCGCCGAAATCGTAGTAGCGCGAAAGGCCGGTCTCGCCCGCGAGGTGCGGAGCGGAAACCCACATGTAATGATCGCGCTTCACGTATGAGTATGCCGTCGCCAGCCAGTCATGGTCGTCTTGCCCGGCAGCTTTCTGCGCTTCATGCACAGCCATCACCATCGAGCTTAGAAATGGCGGGTCTGACCGCGTGAGATAGTAGGTGCGATTCGCGTTGAGCAGCGCGCCGTAATTCTCAATTTCAAAAAAAAAGTTGTCAACGATCCCGCGCGCCAGCGCAATCCTCCCTTCGCGCAGCAACCCGCGGATAATAAAATAGCTGTCCCAGCCATACATCTCGTTGAACCGTCCCCCCGGAACAACATACTTGTTCTTGAGGTACAACAATCCCGGCGGATTGATCGACTCCACTTCCTTATTGCCAAGTTTGTGAATTACCGCAGGCAAATGCGCGACCATGACTTTGCATTCACGCTGCATCTGCTCCAGTTCTTTCGGCTCGGGAAAATTGGCCGGAAGATACACCACCGGTTGCGCGGAGAATTTCGGATCCACGACCGCGTTGCAGGTGTTGGTGGAGCGTGTCAGGGAATCCCATCCGCTGTGGATGTAGGCAAGAATCTCGTGGAGCTGGGGATTTCCTGAAGAAAGATCAGGTGCAGATTGCCCCGGAGCAGTGGTTGAAAGAACCGCGAGCGCAACGGCGAAACAGAAAATCCTTCGAAACCCCGCGCTCGAATGCAATTCCCGAAGGCTCGGCCATGAGACTTGCGCGCCGTCCCCAGTCGCCTGCGATGGTAGGAATCCTGCCCGAGTTCGAATCGACATTGGGATTACGCCGATTCTAACCAACCTCGCTGCACTCGCGGGCCAGAAATCGAAGGCGAAGGGCAGATTGTAGACTCCGCTTCGGGTTTCCGTCCTGCCGAAAACCTCTCGGTCAGGCTCCCGCGGCAGCCGCCATGCTGCGCTGCTTGCGCAACTCGGCCTGAAACAATTCCACGCCCAGTCCGGCGTGATTGTGGAAAAGATTGATGAGCGGATCCTCCAGCGCCCCCGCGGTCACTGCATTCGGCGTCGCATCGCTTTCCAATGCCTCCGGTTCCACCAGCAACTCCGGCTGTACGTCCGGATTCTGCGCCAGAGCCCTAAGGAACTTCTCGATCAACTCTCCCTGTTCGGGAGAATTATGGGTGAACTCCACGCCCATGCCCTTGTCCGCGTGCATCACCCGCACCACGCCCTCCGGCTTCACTTCCACCCCCGCTGCCTTCATGGAAAGCGTAACGCGTGTCGAAACCGGAAACGGCGACGCCACCTCCACATAACAGCCATGCAAACTCAAGTCCGTAAGCTGGCACCGCACTGGCGGATCGTCCGTCTCCGCATCGGGAGCGTTCCGCTGCAGCCACTCCCGCAACTGCCGCACCGCCTCCGGCGATGCATCCACAAAACGCAAACCCACCTGCGTCCCACTTCCCTCCCAGGCAAACTCCGCAGGAACTTCCAGCCGCTGTTCCAATCCCGGCAGCGTAAACAACAGATTCCATCGTCCCAGCCGCCGGCTTTTTTTCGGAAGCGAAATGGCCAGTCCACCTTCCCCAATATCGACCGTATTCACCCTCAACCGTGTGTCCGATTCTTTGCTCACCATCTCCAGCGGAACCTGCAGCAGCACTCGCTCATTCCGCCGCCGTTCCTTCTTCATCAGCGCCCGCGCCGCGCGAAAACTCGACCTTGCCCGCTCCGCCGAGACCGGCTTGTACAGCGTGAAGTGCGCCCCGTTTGCAAACGCCGACCGCAGTCCCACAGCCGCATCCAGAATCGCCACCGCAACTGCCCGCTTGTTGCACGCTGCTGTGCGCGCTCCGCGCAGAACCTGGGCCGCACCCTCATCCGCGCAGTCCACAATAATGGCTTCAAAACGGTCTCGGGTCAGAAACCGGAGCGCACCTTCCGAGCTCGTACAATGCTCCACATCAATTTCAAGATCGCCCAGCGTACGGCGAAGTATTCTGACAATCTTCTCGTCCGAACTCAGTAGCAATGACTTCAGATTCATAGTTGGGGCCCTGATCGTGCCGCTCCCACACTGCTTCGACCGTTCCACAACGCGGCATCTTAAACTCTAAGCCGCTTCCAAACCTCAATCAATCGTGCTCGGAAGAAGAGTGTTACGCCTGTAACCCAAGTGCAGAACCTCGGCAGGAAGCGTCCTAGAGCGAAGAGCGGTAACCTGGCAGATACCTGATCTCACGATCCCACCCAAGACCATCGATGAGATTCCCGCCGGCCTCAGTCTCCGCGTCTCAAGCTGTCGTGTTTGCAATAAGTTAGACTATGCTTATCAAGCCTTGCAAAGTAGATTAGGTATTGACTTCTGCGCCAACCTGCCCTAATATACCTAGTCTCCGATCGGGTTCTTGTGCTGTAGGATGTTTGTCTGATTTTTCGGTCTCCGAACCCGTGCTTGCGTTTCCGTGAATCCCGGTACCACTCGGAGAATCAAATAGATAGGCTATATTCTGGGTTGCGAGTTCATCCCCGTATTGTAGGAAAGGCATTGTTCATGGCTAAGCGACGCGGAAATCCCAACTGGGGCAAGCCCGAACCAATCGGGCCCATTGTCCCTACCATCACTGAGTTTGAGCAGGTCGTGCGCGAGTACAAACTCACCCCCGACCAATACTTGCGGTCGACCCGCCTGCGTGAGTGGGCGCGTCGCAACAAGAACTCCAAGTACATCCCCGAGCCTCTTTTGGAAGCCTGGGGCTTCGAAATCGAATCTACTCTGTAGCCTGTAGATTCAGGCGAGTTCCAAGGGCCGCGATCAGCGGCCCTTTTCGACTTACAGCATGGGCGGCGCGCGCAAATTTCTTCGTGTGCGACCTGCGGTTCTCTTACAAAAGCAAAGGCCTTCGATGCCCAGCTCACGTGTCAAAAGCACACAGAATCCCGCCATCGGCAGTCGCCCTCCGAGCATCCAAGATTTTAAGCAGAGTCCCGGCCATGTCCATTTTCGATGAGCAATATCGCGTGGTTGGTGTCGAAGAAAATGAACTGATCGTTCAAGGCCTGCAAAGCGGCCACGTGCTCACCATCAACCTCGAGCCCAAATTTCCGCTCTCGAAGAAAGACTATCCCGTGGGCAAACTGATCGCCTTATCCGATCCCGCTAACTCCAACAGCCGCTGCTGAGAAGTCATCTCTCTGGCGTTCTGAGCGAAGCTGTTGATGTTGGGTGGCGCAGCGCTTTCAGTGCCGCGACAAGAACCAACTGGATCAGCGGCCTTCGCCGCCGAGGTGCATACACTCCGACCGCCTCGTGCCTATTCAATAAAAAAGCCACGGCCGAAGCCGTGGCCCAAACACAAAACTGCTAACTCGCCTTCTTGTACGAGCTCTCCGGCGTCCCTCCTGTGTGAATCACTTCCTTCCGTCGCTCGCGCAGCCGGTCCTGAAACGTATCCCATCGCCCGCCAATTCCCGCCGCGCTATTCTCAATCTCCACCGTGCTCGTCCCCGCCGCAAATCCCGGCTCAATGAAAGCTGTATCCTCAATCTCCACCGGTTCCGTATTCGTCGTCGCTGGGACTTCGCCAGCGTCCTCCGCGCCGCGTTAATCGATCCTGAGGCCAACTCCGAATCTAAATTTCCCTCCATCTGTTGCGTAGTCGGTATAATATTCCGGTCCGTCTCCGCTCGATGCATCACCGGATCCGCCTCCCACTTCGCCCGATACCGCCCCTCATAGTCCGACCACTGCTCGTCCGATTCCAAATCTTGCTCATGATAATGCGGGAACGACTCCACCTGCGCCTTGGTCAGCGCGACTTCAAAATCATCGTTGTGCCTGGCCGACGCCCGCAGCCGGTTCGCCGGAACAATAAATTTCTTCGTCGAAAGCCACCCGCCCGTATCCACCACCACATAGCGAATCAGGCCCGTCGCATAATCGAAAATCACGTCATCGATCTTCCCCAGCTTCTCGTCATCCAGTCCATATAACTTCGCCCCACGAATATCTTCCGACGGGTCCGTAAACCGGTACTCGCGCAACATTCCGAAATTGGCCATGACTCCTCCTCTAAAGATTTGCCGCCACTACCGCGTCAACCTTGGATGACACATTGCACGCTCGCGTATATCGCAAAAAGTATCGAAGAGCTTTGGGTGGCGCAGCGCTTCGCGCCGCCGATCCAGGCACACTATAAGAGCGGCTTCAGCCCCCCAAGGTGGCCGCCCACAACACATATTCCTTGAGAACTCTTAACGAACTCCTCCACTCAAAGGTTTATCCTTCAGATGCATCCAGCCAGAATCCACGCCCCAATCATCTATAATCGCCCTAAGGCGTTTCCCAAATCCCCATGCCATCATTTTCATACCCTGCATTTTTCGTTGGCGGCGAAATTGTTGATCTTGTTGCCAGCACCGGCGCCGTTGCCAAATTCGTCCTCTTAACCTTGCTAGCCTTCAGCCTCATCTCCTGGGCCATCATTCTCACCAAATGGAGCCTGCTCCGCCGCGCCCGTGTTCAAAGCGGGCGCTTCCTGCGCGCCTTCCGCAAAGCCCAGCGCCTGCAAGACCTGGCCGCAGTCTCGGATCAGTTCCGTCCCAGCCCACTCGTCGGCGTCTTCGAAGGCGGCTATCAGGAATACAAGCGCCAACTCGGCGCAAACTCAAATCTCCGCAGCATCACCGCCGTCCAGCGCGGCATGCAGATCGGGGCTTCCGAAGAAATCACCCGCCTTGAGCGCAACATTCCCTGGCTAGCCATCACAGCCGCCGTCACGCCATTCATCGGCCTGTTCGGCACGGTCTGGGGCATCATTGACGCCTTTCACGGCCTCGGTACCGCAGGCGGCGCAACGCTGCGCGCAGTCGCCCCCGGCATCTCCGAGGCCCTCATCACCACCGCCGCCGGACTCGCCGCCGCCATCCCCGCCGTCATCGCCTACAACCTGATCGGCAGTTCCATCCGCGGTTTCGCTGCCCGCGGTGACGATTTCTCGCTCGAAGTTCTCAACGCCATTGAAAGCCTGCAGCCGCAACTCGACGAAGTGAGGCGCTGATGGCCTTCACCACCAACAATGGCCGCACCCAAACCGCGCTGGCCGATATCAACATCACCCCGCTAGTCGACGTCGTTCTGGTTCTCCTCATCATCTTTATGGTGACCGCGCCCATCCTGCAGTCCGGGATCGAAGTCAGCGTCCCCAAAACCCGCACCGTAAAAGAAATCACGCAGGAGCGCCTAGTCATTACCATCAATAAAGACCAGCGAGTTTTTCTCGGCAACGACGCCATCAACATCAATCAGATCCCCACCATGCTGCGCCAGAAAATTCGCGACCCCCGCGGCCAATCCATCTTCATTCGCGCCGACGAGAATGTCCCCTTCGGCGCTTTCGCCACCGTCATGGATGCGGTCAAGCAATCGGGCATCACCAACGTCAGCATCGTCACTCAGCCGCTGGAACAAAATGTCAAACGCTGAGCTTTTTTTCGAGCACGATAGCTGGCCCCGCGCCCTAGGCTGGTCCGCAGGCTTTCACGTCGCTGTGACCGCGTTAATCATTCTCTATGCGACTTTCTTCACTGGCGCTCGCGGTAGCGAATGGGGCAGCGGAGGCGGAGGCGACGCCATGGGAGTAACGTTGGTCAGCTCAGTTCCCTTGCCCGCCAGTCCCACCGCAGCGCAGAACGTTCTAGCCAACGAATCCAAGGGCCTGACGCAGTCGAAGCCGAAAGAAGAAGAAAAAGAACCCGACGCCATCGAAATTCAGGGCAAGAACGCGAAGCCCAGAAAGAAGCAAACAACTTCGACGCAAAACAAACCGAAGCCCGAGCCGGAAGAAACCAATCAAGCCGCCTTCGGCGAAGGCGGCCCGGTCAGCGGGCCCTACGGCTCTTTCGCTGCCGGCGGTGCAAAAGGCGGCTTCGCGGTCAACGGCGGCGGAGGCGATTTCGGCAGCCGCTACGGCTGGTACGTGCAGGTCATCCAAAGAAAAGTTTCCGAGAACTGGCTGAAGTACGAAGTCGATCCCGGGATCAATGGTGCCCAACGCGTCTATATCACCTTCGATGTAGCCCGCGACGGCCATCCCTACAACGTGCAGGTCGAGCAATCGAGTGGCGTGCCTTCACTAGATATCTCCGCCGTTCGCGCCCTGCAGCGCATCGACACCTTCGGCCCGCTGCCCGCCGATTACAGCGGCAACAAACTTTCCGTGGAGTACTGGTTTGATTACAAAAGATAATTTCCGGTACCCCATGCAACCGAAATCGCATCCATGAATAGTGCAGGGAAATTGTGGAACCGCACACGGGCCTGCTACTGCAAAGCAACCATGTGAAAGCAGTCGGACGGCGCAGCGCTTCCGCGCTGCGGAACTCAGACCCGTATCGGGGCACGCCTTCAGGGCGTGCCGAACGGACCTGTGTCGAGAGCGGCTTTGGCCCCGAGGTGCCTGTACGATTTTTTCTGCGCCCTGCTTCGCCGCACAAATGAATGTTGCACTTTCGTGTTCCAACTCTAACCCGGATCATGCACTTGACCTTGCCAATGTCAACATATCGGTATACGATATTGTCGTACGCTGTATCTTTTTCGCGTAAACGCTCCAAAGGGATGGACGACAGCTTCACACAATCTCCGCTCGCAAGTGGCGCGCGTCGCGCGCTAATCTTTCTCGCCCTGCTGCTGACGACCTGCTCACTGTTCGCGCAGGACTGGGTTCGCACCGGTTCAGGCCTCGGCGTAGAAAAAGTCCGCTTAGCCGTCCCGGATTTCAAACCCTCGACGGTGATCCCCAAAACGCCGCCCTGCTCAAAACCTTCAATGACACTCTCTGGAACGACCTGGATAACTCCGGCATCCTCGAACTGGTCTCGAAAAGTTTCTATCCGCTGCAAATTCCCAGCCAGCCCACCGAAGTCACCTTCGGCATCTGGAACTCTCCCCCTCCAAGCGCCGGCATGTTGGCCTTCGGCAATTTGGGCGTGGCTAACGGCAAACTCAAAGTCTTAGGCTGGCTCTACGACGTCAAGAACACAGCGTCTCCACTGGTCCTGGGCAAGGAATATAACGACGTCCCCACCGACGACGCTTCGCGCCTCATCGCTCACAAATTCGCCGACGAAATCATCTTCCGCCTCGGCGGTGGTATTCAGGGCATCGCCGAGAGCAAAATCTATTTCGTCAGCGATCGTTCTGGCCACAAGGAAATCTGGGCGATGGATTACGACGGCTCGAACCAGCATCAGCTCACCCATCAAGGCTCGATTTCTTTGTCGCCTCGCATCTCGCCAGACGGTACGCGCCTCGCCTTCAGTTCTCTCACCAAATCCGGTTGGGAGATTCTGATGTACTCTATGGATCTCAACCGCCTGGTCAGCTTCCCGCATTTCGGCGGAACGAACCTTTCGCCTTCATGGTCGCCCGATGGCCTGCACATCGCCTTTTCCTCGTCGCGCGGCGGCCACTCGGAGATTTATGTCTGCGATTCCTCCGGCGCGAATGCCCGCGCCATGACCACCGGCCGCGGCCCCGACGTCTCGCCAACCTGGAATCGCAAAACCGGAGCGCAGATTGCCTTCGTCAGCGGCAGTACTGGCCTGCCCCAGATCTACACCATGGAAGCCGACGGCACCAACCAGCAGCGCATCACCGATCAAGGTTACGCTGTGTCGCCCAACTGGTCGCCCAACGGACAGTTCCTGACTTTCGCATGGATTCGCAAATACGGCCCCGGCGAACCCGGCTCCTCCGACATTTACTTGATGGACATCGCCAGCAAGCAATGGGTCCAGCTCACCCACGATGGCGGACGCAACGATTTCCCCGTTTGGTCGCCGGATAACCGCCACATCGTGTTTCAGTCCAGCCGCTCCGGCAAAGAAGAAATTTGGGAAATGCTTGCTGACGGTACCAAGCTCCATCAGTTAACTTTTACTGGACGTAACACACAACCGAATTGGAGTTGGAAATAATTCGAAGTCTTCCGTTTTTAGTGGTATGAAGGAACATACCAAAATGCGTCGTTCCGAAGGCCCCGTTTCCACCAGCGGACGAGAGCGAGCCGAGGAACGAGGGAGTCGAACGGGAGTCTCATGTGCAAGCGGCGCTTTCGTCGTAACTGGAGCAATACCGGCTGTTGGAAGTAATTGCGGTTGAAATTTACCAAACCACTTCGTCTGAACTCGAAGTTCGATTTCGGGCTCGTAGGAGGATCGATTGTGAACAAAACCACCCTGCAACAACAAACCAAATACCTCGCCACAGTTCTAGCCCTGGGCGCGATCATGATGCTCGGCGCCTGCAAAAAGAAAGCTGCGCCGCCACCGCCGCCTCCGCCACCACCGCCGCCGGCGCCAACCGCCTCCATCTCCGTGAGCCCGGATACCATTCAACCTGGCCAATCGGCAACTTTGAGCTGGCAAACCTCGAACGCCACTGACGTCTCTATTGACGGCATCGGCGCCGTGCAAGCCACCGGATCGCAATCCGTAAGCCCGTCGCAGTCGACCACCTATCACCTGACTGCCAAGGGCTCCGGCGGGACACAAGAGGCCTCAACGCGCCTCACCGTCACGGCCCCACCGCCGCCAGCGCCGCCCACTCCTTCGCCCAGCGAAGAAGACCTGTTCGGCCAGAACATCAAGGATATCTACTTCGACTACGACAAGTCGGATATCCGCGCCGATCAGCAGGGAGCGATCCAGTCTGATGCCCAGTTCCTCAACCAGCACTCGGATATCAACTTCACCATCGAGGGACACTGCGACGACCGCGGTTCCACCGAATACAACCTGGCGTTAGGCGATCAGCGCGCGAACTCCGTCAAGAACGCGCTGGTAGCCGCCGGAGTCAGCGCCAGCCGCATCAAGACCATCAGCTACGGCAAAGAAAAACCGTTCTGCATGGAAGACAACGAAGCCTGCTGGCAGCAAAACCGCCGCGGCCACTTCGTTTATCAGAAGTAATTAACATTGTTGCCGCCAGGGGCGGGCTCCAGTCCGCCCCTGCCTTTCCATGTTCGTCAGTTTCATTTCCCAACCGCGGCAACCCAACTCCATCTAAAATAGACCTAGCTACGGTGGGCGAAAGAGCGGCGCTTTAGCGCCGCGTAAGGATTCAAGAAAAAACCGGCCTTTAGCTCGGGGGTTGGGTTCGTATCGGGGCACGCCATCAGGCCTGCCGAAAAACATCGAGGAGATTGGAACGGTCCAGTAGGGACGGCACAAAACCTCGCGCGCAACGACCGTAAACGCATCACGGTGAACTTACTATGAAACTCAAGCATCACTTCAAACTCGCTCTCATCACTGCTCTGACCCTCTCCACACTCCCGGCCTTCGCCGTGAGCAAAGAGATGGTCCAGCTCCAAACCCAGGTTCAGCAACTGCAGGAGCAGATGACCGCCATGCAGCGCAGCTTCGACGAGCGCATGGGCGTCATGAACAACCTGGTCCAGCAGGACACCGACGCCGTCAACAAAGTCGGCGCCGCCATCACCAGCCTGCAGACCAGCCTGCAAAAACAACAGGCCGAGGGATCTTCCCACGTCGATCAGCTCTCCGGCCAAATTCAGGCCCTCAACGACAGCCTCGATGAACTCAAAGCCCGCCTAACCAAAGTGGCCAAGCAACTTGAAGACATGCAAGCCGCGGCTCAAACCGCCGCCGCCAACAGCGCGCAGGTACAAGCCCAGCAGCAAGCCATTCAGAACGCCCCGCCGCCCGATGTCCTCTACAACAACGCCCTGCGCGACTACAACAGCGGCAAGAACGATCTCGCCATCCAGGAATTCTCCGACTACATCAAGTACTATCCCAACACCGATCTGGCCGGAAATTGCTACTTCTATTTAGGCGAAATCCAGTTCCGCCAGGGCAACTACCAGCAGGCCGCGCAAAACTATGATCAGGTGGTGCAGAATTTCCCCACCGGCACCAAAGTAGCCTCCGCCCAGCTGAAAAAAGGTTTCGCCCTGATCGAACTAGGCCAGCAAGACAACGGCGTGCAGGAACTTCGCCACGTAATCCAGCGTTATCCCAAGTCTCCGGAAGCCCTGCAAGCCCGTGAACGCCTGCGCCAGATGAAAGTCCCGAGTAACCAGCCGCTCCGGCGAGTGAACGTAGGGTGCAGCCGCGACGCGGCGTGAGAATTCAGCCCACGGCGCAAGCCGTCGGTGCGAAAGAGGAAGAGAACAAGCCTTGCAGGGGCGAAAGAACCGCTCCACACGCTATCTGCGCTGCGTAAAGAGACTAGAATGTATCAGGGCGTCAGCCCCTCGAACACTCATTCATAACCTTCCTAAGGAGTCCTCCATGACCAAAATCTCCGCCAACGACCCCGACGGCGCCAAAGGCGCAGTCGAAATCGACGAACATCACCACGACGGCAACATCGGCCTCGAAGAACAACTAGGGCACCGCGATCAAAACCCGCTCCTCAAAGACGCCGACACCGACTTCCCCGAACCCGGCAGCAACCCTGAACACTCCACCGGTCGCCCAACCAAAACCGCAAAGACAACAAAGAAACGCAAATCGAAAGTAGCCTGAAACGAAAAAGGGCTGTCCCTTCATTTTGAAGGGACAGCCACCTCTGTGTTCCTTGTGCCCCTGCATTAAAGCCTTTACCCTGTGACCTCCACCACAACTCTCTCCACATCCCCCCAAGCCCCACTCCGCGGATCCACCAACTCAAAATGTCCCGCTCCCTCAATCATCGTCAACCGCACATCTTCCTTGACCTTAGCTCGAGCATAATTCCGGCTCAACTCCGGAGGCACATCCTCATCCTTCACTCCATGCAGCAAATACTGCCGCGCCTCAATCGCCAACCGCATCGGATCCGCCTCCCGGTAATGATCCCCAACCTCCCGAGGCATCCCTCCCAAAAACTCCACCACCGCATCGTCACTCAAATGCAACTCATAGGCCCGCTGCAAATCAACCACCCCCGCCAACGAAACCGCCCCCCGAACTCCCTCGTGCGCCGCCAGACACAGCGCCAATTGCCCTCCCGCCGAATGCCCCACGACAATCGTCCGCCGCGCATCAATCGAATACCGCGACGCATTCTGCACCACAAACTGATAAGCCGCCCGCACATCCGCAAACGTCCCCGGCCACCCGCCGCCAGCATTTCCCACTCGCCGGTACTCCACATTCGCAGTGGTGATTCCCCGCCCAGCCAACGCCGCACATAAATGCCCCAAATATTCGAGATCGTACTTAGCCCGCCAGTACCCTCCATGAATGCAAACCGCCGCCGCATGCGGATCCTTGCCGCGGGCCATGCGCAGATCGACAAACTGATTCGGATCGCTCCCGTAACCCACACGCACGTCAGCCTTAGGCGCAGCCAAACTCAAAATGTCTTCGCTAGAACTCATGGTTCGAACTCATGCTCCCGTCGGGCCCTCCCTCGAACATATCGCCCCACGATATTTATCGGACAACCCCAATACCTGCTCCTGCATCATTATTAAACTGAGTTAACAATTCAAGAACATCAGTAGGGCTGGAGAATCCAGGGCTTGCCGCTGTCCATCAACAGCCGCTTTCCTGCCTCAACTCGATTCATGTAAGTAAACGGCCATTCCACAGATCCCAGAGTTTCCGCCGGTATGACAGTTCGATCGCTGACGCACTCCCTGGCAGTTCTTGCTCCTTTGCCACAGCAACGCGTGGTCGAGCGCTTCACCCTCGCCGTCCTGACGGCTGTTCTGGCCGTCGTGTTGCGCGCACTCCTTGACCCCGTTCTCGGCCATGTCGCCTTCTACGCTACCGTTTACATGGCGGTCGCTTGGTGCGCCATGGTTTGCGGTCTTTTTCCGGCAATCTTAGGATCCCTCCTCGGTTTCCTGGGGATTTTTTATTGGTTCGTCGACCCTCGACATTCTCTCTCGGTGGTCCGCGCCTCTCAGATCCACGGTATCATCGCCTTCTTCCTGGTATGCGGCGTTCTTATCGCTCTGGGCGAGGCCAATCGCAGAAAACAAATCAAACTCGACGGCACTATTCTCGCACTCACCAGAGAGGCCCGCGAGCGCGAGCGCGCAGAAAAGGAACTTCAGCAAGCTCACGATCAACTCGAACAACGCGTCGCGGAACGTACCACCGCTCTCTCGCAGGCTCTGGCGCGCCTGAAATCGGAAGTCGAAGTGCGCGAGCGTGCCGAAGATCAACTCCGCCATCTCACCCTCCGCCTGATGACCACCCAGGACGAAGAACGCCGCCGCATCGCCCGCGAACTGCACGACAGCGCTGGCCAAACTCTCGCCGCCATCAAAATGACCATGGCATCCTTCCGCTTCTCCGGCGCAAAGCCCTCGGACCTATCTTCCCTCTTGTCCGAGTTGAGCACGCTGGTAGACGAAGTCCTGCAGGAAATCCGCACCGCGTCTTATTTATTGCACCCGCCCCTGCTCGACGAAGCCGGCATCGCCTGCGCCGCCCGCTGGTACGTCGAAGGCTTCGCCAAGCGCAGCGGCATTCGCGTGAACTGCGACATCCCCGACGAAATCGCGCGTTCTTCCCGCCTCTGCGAACTGGTTCTGTTTCGAGTACTACAAGAAACCCTGACCAACGTTCACCGCCACTCCGGCGCCTCCACCGTGAACATCGCGCTCAGGTATGACACTGATCAACTGAAGCTGGAGATCGCCGACAACGGCCGCGGAATCCCGAAGGAATATCTAAGTCAATTCAACGGAAAGAACGGAAACGAAGGCGTAGGCATCGCCGGCATGAGAGAGCGCGTCCGCGAACTCGGCGGCAAATTCGAAATCCGCTCCGCCCAGCCAGGAACCGCCGTCAGCGTATCCCTACCCGCAACCCAGCCGGCCCAGACAATCCCCGCCTGATCCACGGTTCATTCCAGCGTTGCGATTGATGTGTTCATCGGGCACGCCTCGGTGTGCCGGCATGCAAATTGAAAACTAAGCGCGGCTTCAGCCGCTACGGTTACTCATACCGCAGCGCCTCAATCGGATCCAGCTTCGCCGCCCGCATCGCCGGCACCATCCCGCTCACCACTCCCACAATCCCCAAAATCCCGCAAGCTACCAACAAAATCCCCGGCGAAACGATCAACCGTATGTCCGCTGCTTCTGCATGCTTCGCCATCGCGCTGTAAAAAGTCAGCCGCCCCACCGAAACCGAAACCAAAAACGACAGTGCAATTCCCAACAACCCACCCACCGCCGTAATCGTCAGCGCCTCCGCCAAAAACTGAAACAGAATATCCCGCTCCCGCGCTCCCAGCGCCTTCTCCACGCCAATCTCCCGTGTGCGCTGCGTCACCGACACCAGCATCATATTCATCAATCCCACGCCGCCAATCCCCAGCGTCAACGTCCCAATAAATCCTAGCAAAATTCTCAGCGCCAACGAAATAATCCCGAACTGCGAAAGCTGCTTCTGCGCATCGAACAAGAAAATCGCCCGTTTGTCGTCGATCTTGAAGCCGTGTGCCGTTCCCAGAGTGCTGCGCACCGTTGCATCCAGCTTGTCATGATCCAGTCCCAGCGAATCCATCCATATTCCATCGAGATAATGGTTGTCTTTCAAAACATCCATCGAACTATACGGAATGTAAATCGACCGGTTGTCATCGTCGTCGCTCTCCTGCATCCTCGCCTTCACCACTCCCACCACTTGAAACTCCACACCATCGACACGGATGTCATCGCCCACCGCGACCATCCCCGAAAACAACTTGTCCCTCGCCTCCGATCCAATCGCCGCCACCAGCGCATGCCGGGTATTATCGGCATCGTCGATGAATCGCCCCTGATCCATCTCAAGATTCCATATCTCGTAGATCGCCGGATCAAGACCCAGCACCGGCATCGTGAAGGTGCGATTTTCCTTCTGCACCACCGACTGTTTCTGCGACATTCTCACCACATGCCGGCACAGAGGAACATTGTTCCGCAGCAGTTCAATATCGTCATTGGTAAACCGCACCGGCGCTCCCGCCTTGTTTCCTCCCGCCTGCTGCGACGTCCGTCCCGGAAAAATGCCCACCGCCGTAGCCCCAAAACTCTGAAAAATGTTTTCGATCGCAGTTCCAAACCCATTCCCGTAAGCCATCAACAACACAACGGTAGCAATCCCCCAAGCCATGCCCGCCATGGTGAGCAGAGTCTTGCGCAAGTCATGCCGCATAGCCGCAACCGCTTGCGAGAGTAAATCGCGATGCATAAGTAATGAGTTACGAGCTGCGAGCGACGAGCTCCGAGCGAAACCATGCTGCAAGAATCTCATAGCCCGAAGCTCGCAGCTCGAAGCTCACCTACTCCTTCCTCAACGCCTCCACCGGCTGCAAAACCGCCGCACGCCGCGCCGGATACAAACCCGCCACCACTCCCGCGACCGCCAGCGACACCACCGCCAGCGCCGCCGTCGAGGCTACCAGCTTCGGCGGATCAAAACCGTCGCTCAGTTGCACCCCGGACAGCGCTGACATCACCGCCGCCGCCGCCGCAATCCCAATCCCGCCGCTCAACAGGGTCAGAAACGCGCCTTCCACAAAAAACTGAAACATAATGTTCGCGTTCGTCGCTCCCAGCGCCTTGCGCAATCCAATCTCCGGCGTCCGGTCCGCAACCGCCACCAACATGATATTAATAATCCCGATCGCTCCTAGCCCCAGCGTCACCAGTCCCACGCTTCCTAAAAAAGTATTCATCGCATCGAAGATCTTTCCGATCTGATCCACCGTCTGCACCGTGTCCCACTCGTCAAATGCATCAGGATTATTCGGATCGAACCCATGATTCCTCCCAATCACCTGGTGCACTTCCTGCAGCGCCGCTTCATGCAATGCGCGCGACTTCGGCTGATAGTCGATGACCGAGATCACATCCGGATCGTTCCCTGCATTGATCGGCGGAAAAAACTTGTGCATAGTGCTGAACGGCACAACACTCTTCAGATTCTGCGTGTTGTTGTCTCCATGCCCCATGCGCTGCAGCGTGCCAATCACGGTAAATCGAATTCCGTTCAGCAAAATCGTGCTGCCCACCGCCGGCCTTCCCAGGAACAGTGTCCGCCGCGTCTCGTCGCCAATCACAATCACCGTCCGGCTCTCCTGCTCGTCCATGTCGTCGATCCAGCGCCCTTCATTGATCGGCATATTCCGGATCTGATTAAACATCGGCAGTGTGCCCATGATCTGCCCATTTGCCTGGTAAAAATCGCTCACCGCCTGAATGTCATTGCGAATAATCACCGGCGCGGCCTTTCCCACGCTGTGGCATTCGTTCAGGATGTCTCGATTGTCGCGAAGTGTCAGATAGTACTGCCGCAAAGCGGTAAAGCTTCCCTGCATCACCGGCGCTCGGCTAGACCAGACGAACATCACATTTTCGCCCAGCGAATCGAACTGCTTCCGGTTCCCCGACCGGAATCCCTCCCCCACTCCCACCAAAAGCAGTAAAGAAAAAACTCCCCATGCAATGCCAAACATGGTGAGAAACGACCGCATCTTATGCGCCCAAAGCGTGCGTAAAGTCTGCCCAAAAATGTCAAAAAGAAGCCGCACCGTAACGATTATACGGGGGCAAGAAACGCAAAGGTGGGACCATGTATGCTGAGGATGCGCAAATCCAAACCCTCTTTTGAATTGGGTGGGAAATCTGCTCTGCCTCAGCACGAAAACCGGGCTCGGGTGCCCCGCTTCTCGCCTCTTTTTGCAAAAAGTGGGATAGGAGAAGTGAAAAGAGCTTTGCGAACTACCCCGCCCGCTTAAAATACTGCACAGCTCGCTCATGCTTCTCCGCCGCAGCCCGCGACGAAAAAGTTCCCAAATTCTTCCTCTTCCTAGTCTTCGCGTCCTTCTTCTTGGAATACAAACGATACTCGCCGGATTGTAGTTTTCGAATCATGCAAAAGGGATGCCACTCTTGCGGCCGAAGGTTGGCAAGCAGCACGAAAGCTCTTACGACGCTGTCATTCTGAGCGGAGCAAAGTCAACCGAGGGTCGAGCATGCGTAGTCGAAGGATCGCTCAAGCCTCGAGACAACCAGCAGCCCCGCAAGGAATTCTTTGCACCACGACCAACACTGCAGTTCGACCGGAGAGCAACATCCTTGACCGAACCGTGGAAGAGCGGCGCTTCAGCGCCGCGTTAAGCGCAGGAACAACTTTGGGATTTAGCCCCCAGTGGCAGGTTTCTTTCCAAGGAATATCAAGGCGCCCAAAATTTACTGCGCGCGTCAGTGCAGAAGTCCACCTACACCACAAAATACTTCGCCCCCGGATGATGAACCACAATCGCCGAAGTACTCTGCTCCGGCTCCAACAAAAATCCCGAAGTCAACCGCACTCCAACATTCTCCTCAGGCTTGAGCAAAGCAAACAACTTCGTCTGATCCTCCAAATTCGGGCAAGCCGGATACCCAAACGAATACCGCGACCCGCGATACTTCTGATGAAACAAATCCCGGATGTGTAGCGAATCTTCGCCCGAAATCCCCAATTCCTCGCGCATCTGCTTATGATGCAACTCCGCCAGCGCTTCCGCCGTCTCCACACTAAGCCCGTGCAAGTACAAATATTTCGTATACTCTCCACCCTCAAACAAGCGCTGCGTCTCAACCGAAGCCTTGGGCCCGATCGTCACCAACGATAACCCTATAACATCCATCATTCTCGAAGCCCGAGAAGCAAAAAAATCCGAAATACAAAGCCGCCGCCCCTCCCGCTGCCGAGGAAAAGTAAACCTCAACAACTCCCTTTCTGTACCTTCGTGGTTTTCCTCGCCACTCACAACTCGGGACTCGCAACTCGGCTCATACACCACCACATCATTCCCCTCACTCTGGCAAGGGAAATAACCGTAAACTACTTTAGGCTCAAACAACCGCGACTCCGCCACTTCCTCTTCCAACTTCGCCTTGATCGGTCGAAACTTCTCCTCCACCAACTTCACATAATCCGCCTGCGAAGCCGTCTTTAACTGCCACTGATTCTTGAACAGTGCAGTCTCGTTGATATAAGGAAAAACCTCGCGCACGTCATAACTCGTCACGCGAACTCCCCAAAACGGCGGCTCAGGAATATTCGGCGCATCCGAAACCACCGCGCTCCGCTCCGCAAACACCGGTCCTGTCTCCTCATCCACGGCGGCAGCCTTCGCGTACTCCTTTACCGTGCGGCCGTCCCGCAACCGCTCCTCGCGCGCACCATCCTCGGTTACCAAATCCTCCATCACATGCAATCCGGCAAAAGCATCCTCCGCATAAAACACGGCGTTCTCATACTCCCGCCGCAAATCGTCTTCCACATATTTGCGCGTCAAAGCCGCCCCGCCGCAAATCACCGGAAATTCCAGCTTCTGTCGCTGCAAATCCTGAATCACATACTTCATCTCCAAAGTCGACTTCACCAGCAACCCGCTCAAGCCAATCGCATCCGCGCCATGCTCCTGCGCCGCGCTGATGATCTTGTCGCCCGGCTGCTTGATCCCCAGGTTCACGACTTTGAATCCGTTGTTCGACAAAATAATGTCAACCAGATTCTTCCCGATGTCGTGAACATCCCCCTTCACGGTAGCGAGCACAATCGTTCCCTTCTGTGACCCGCCTTCTTTCTTCTCCATCTTCGGCTCCAGATAAGCCACCGCCTGCTTCATCACGCCAGCCGAATCAAGCACCGAAGGCAACTGCATCTTCCGCGCACCGAACAGATCGCCCACGGTTTTCATGCCGTCGAGCAAAACGGTATTAATAAGGTCAAGCGCCGAATAGGACCCTAGCGCCTCCTCCAACAAATCCTCCAGCGACTTCTTATGCTCAGCCTCGCCCACAGACTTTTCGCCGTTGATGATGGCAAACTTCAACTTGTCCTCAACGGAAAGCGTGTCCACATGAGCAGTAGTCGAAGCTGCCGGCCTGCCCTTCATCCCGGCAAAGTGCGCCATGTAAGCCTGCAGCGGATCGCCATTCGACTCATCGCGGAAAATCAACTTCCGCGCCAAATCGACTTCTTCCTGCGGAATCTTGTACAGCGGATAAATCTTCGTGTAATTCACGATCGCCATGTCGAGCCCGTGATCGACCGCCTCATGCATAAAAACCGAATTCAGGACGCGTCGGGGATAAGCGTCCAGCCCAAACGAAATATTGCTCACGCCCAGAATAGTCTTCACCTCCGGCAATTCCTTCTTGATCCGCTCAACCGCCTTCAAAGTCTCAACTCCCGCAGTGCGGTACTCCTCCTGCCCCGTAGAAATCGGCAAAGTAAGCGCATCGAAAATCAAGTCCGTAGGCGCAAGCCCATACTTCTTCGTAGCCAAATCGAAAATCCGATGCGCAATCGCGGCCTTCTTCCCCGCCGTAAGCGCCATCCCTTCTTCGTCGATAGTCAGCGCAATCACAGCCGCGCCATACCGCTTCGCCATCGGCAACACCTGCGAAGTCCGTTTCTCCCCATCCTCCAAGTTGATCGAATTAATAATCGTCCGCCCCGGAATCCGCTTCAGCGCCTCTTCCACCACATCGGCTTCGGTTGAATCCACCAGAATCGGCGCCGGCACCCGCGTAGCAATCTTCTCCAGAATCGAAGAGATGTAGCCCTTCTCATCCTCGCCCACAATCGCGCAGCACAAATCCAGCATGTGCGATCCATCGTTCACGAGTTTCTTAGCCAGAGCAAGAATGTCGTCATACTTCTGTGCGCGCACCAGATTGCGAAACTTATCAACGCGCGTCGTAGTATTCATCTCCTCAGCAACGACCAGCGGCTTAGGCTCAAGATCAAGTGGAACAGAAGTGTAGGCGCTCGAAGCCGCGCCCACGCGCTTCACCTCGCGCCTGGCTGGCTCAACGCCAGAAACCGCATTGATCACCGCTTTCAAATGCTCCACAGTGGTTCCACAGCATCCGCCAACGATGCGCACGCCGTAATCCTGCACAAAGTGTTTGTGATACTCAGCCAACTCGCTGGGCGTCAGTTTATAGACCGCGCGCCCGCCAACGTTAACTGGCAACCCGGCGTTCGGCATCACCGAAACTTCCTTGGTCGAATTCAGCGCCAGGTAGCGGACCGCGTCATTCATCTCCTTTGGCCCGGTAGCGCAATTCAACCCAATCGCGTCCACATCGAAAGGCTCAAGCGCGGTCAAGGCCGCGCCGATCTCAGTGCCCAGCAGCATCGTGCCCGATTCCTGCAACGTAACCTGAACCATCACGGGTAACCGCGTGCCCGCTTTTGTCAGCGCGTCCAGAACTCCGATCGTCGCAATCTTCGCCTGCAGCAAATCCTGCGAAGTCTCGATGAGCAGCACGTCCACTCCGCCTTCAATCAAGGCCGAAGCCTGCTCCTCAAAGGCAGCAACCATCGCGTCAAACCCAATATGTCCCAGCGAAGGCAGCTTCGTAGTAGGTCCAATCGACCCCGCGACAAACCGCGGCCGCCCTGGAGTCGAAAACTCCCGCGCCACCTCCTTCGCAATCTGCGCCGCCCTCACATTGATCTCGCGCACGCGATCCGCAAGATCGAACTCGCCAAGCACAACGCGCGATCCGCCGAACGTATCCGTCTCAACAACATCGCAACCGACCCCAAAGTAAGCAGCATGAATCTCGCGAATAATCTCCGGATGGCTCAGCACCAGGACTTCGCTGCAGTTCTCTTTGCCCCAATAATCATCCAGAGAGAGATTCCTGCCCTGGAGATTAGTCCCCATAGCGCCGTCAAAAACCACAACGCGCTCTTTCACCAGTTGTAAAAAGTCAGTCATTCAGCACTCAAATTGATTTCATCGAAGAAATATCCCGCGTGTTATTCCGACACGCGAGCGCAGCGAGCCAGGAGGAACCTGCGGCCTCCCATCGGCTCCACTTCTCCTGTCCTTTGGGAGAAGCGCAGATTTTGACTTGTGACTCTTCCACTCCAGCCCCATGCACAAAACGCCGGCCACAAAGGACCGGCGTGCGTAAATCCGAACTTTCGAAATCTCAACTCCCCGCAACCATCTCCTTGGGAGCCCCGCCGTCTACGTCGGCCTGATTGAATACGATGTTCGCTCCCATATGTGCTGGCCGGGGGGCCAGCATCTGCTCCTTGCGATACACAAGATTGCTGGCGTTAAAAGTAGCCAGCTCAAACCCATGCCCATGCGTAATCGCGTCCGTTGGGCAAGCCTCCACACAATACCCACAAAAAATACACCGGTTGTAATCGATGTTGTAGACCTTCGCATAGCGCTCAGCGCCGCTCACCCGGTTTTCCGCTGTATTGTCAGCCGCTTCGATGTAGATGCAATTCGAAGGACAATTCGCCGCACACAAGAAACACGCGACACACTTCTCGAGCCCATTCTCATCGCGCTGCAACACGTGCGCGCCACGGTAACGCGCCTCGATCCGAGCCCCGCGCAGCGGTCCTTTGCCGTCCGGATAATTCTCAACCGTCGTCGGCTTGAACATCTCGGAAAACGTGATGCTCATTCCTTTGGCGATGGCAGCAATGTTTTTCAGTACGGACATGTATCTGTAGTATACCGGATCGCGAGCGCCCGCCAATCATACACTTCGGCTTTTGGCACGCATTCAAAATGAGATCGGCCACATTTTCCGCATGCCGCAGGCCCCCAGGGAGCCATCTGCCTATTGGCAAGGCCCGCATGCTGCCACCGAGGTCCCACGGCAGCAATCTACTGCGAGGCCCAACCTTCGGCCCAGAATTCCAGAGGGGGCGCGTTTCGGCGCGCTGGTCGGAGAGCAGTTATGCAGGTTCGGCTTGCAACCTATTCCATCACAAAGTTGACAGTAAGACGAACGGAAATAAATTAGAGAGGAAGGTTCGTTTACAGATACAGCCGGGGCGCCCTGTACCCCGGTCGTAAGTTGAAAACCGCTAGCTGCACACGACACACGTCTTGTATCCAACACAAGTAATGTGGTCCACGCAGGTACTTCCGATGCAAATAGTATTCAAACACGTACCTGTGATTGCCCCGGCGACCACATCCAATTGCGGCTCGTCCAGGTTTTTCAGCGTGACTTTCCTGATCTGCAATTTCGTCAGCTTTTTCATGAATCAACTCCTTTTCAGTGTGAAACGAACCTAAGTTTGTGAACGGGCGTATACGCTCGAACACGATGAACAACTTACGCAGTGAAACTAGCTCTGGCTCAGAGCAGCTGTCAACCCAAATATTATTAGTTATGGTCTAAGTTGCAGCACAGATCACACATATATCGGAACATATAAGTCAAGATAGGTAGTATCGAGAGGAGTAGTAATCGTAAAACCCGGCTCAGGCCCCGTGCCGGCACCATCTTAAAATCTATTTCTAAGAAACTCGAACAGACTATAACCGGCAAGTGCCGCCATAATTCCGATGAAAAGATTGGCCGGCGTGAAGACATCGGTCAACGCCCAGGATAAGCCGCGGCGCTCTCCCCCACCCGAGCGCTCAAACTCTCCCATCAGCAGATTGGCATAGAACAGAAAGAGAATAAAGCCAACTTCGATGACCGCTCTCCACATGTTCTTCTTCATGGTTCAACCCTGGCACACTTCGCCCACGCTTCAATGCGAAAACGCCACGCCCTTTTGTCGATTCAGTAAAGATTGTAATCATACCCTGTGAATAGTGACATCCAGCCTGTCGATCGAAAATTGGAGGAGCAGCAACTAAGAATTTGGTGATACAAAGCGCGAGCGACGCGAGCAAGCGGAACCCGCCCTGAGCTTGGCGAAGGGAACTTGCTTCATCTCTCGTCTACTGGCGCAGCGCGTGCCCGGTGCTAGAAAAACCCACCCCACAAGTCCGTGCCCTCCCGATTAACCTGTCCAGACCCATTTCCCCGCTAGAATAAACCTTCATCGAGAACCCTCATGGATAAATTCATCATCCGCGGTGGCCAACCCCTGCTCGGCACCATCCGCGTAAGCGGAGCCAAAAACGCCGCCCTCCCCTGCATGGCCGCGGCCCTGCTAACCGACGAACCCGTAATCCTGGAAAACATCCCGCAAGTCCGCGACATTCAAACCACGCGCAACCTCCTAGCCGCCATGGGAGCCGAAGTCGAACTAGGCTACGGGCGCGCCCACCACCGCACCACGATCCACGCCAACAATCTGGCAACTCCGGAAGCCTCCTACGAGCTGGTAAAAACCATGCGAGCCTCTACGCTGGTGTTAGGCCCGCTGGTAGCCCGCTGCGGCCGCGCCCGCGTCTCGCTTCCCGGCGGATGCGCCATCGGCAGCCGCCCCATCGATCTCCACATCAAAGGCCTCGAACAGCTAGGCGCAAAAATCACGCAAGATCACGGCTACGTAGAAGCCACAGCCACCCGTTTAAAAGGCGCGGAGTTCGTCTTCGACAAAATCACTGTTACCGGCACCGAAGACCTGCTGATGGCCGCCACGCTGGCTGAAGGGGAAACTATCCTGCAGAATTGCGCCCGTGAGCCTGAGGTAGCCGACCTGGCCGCCCTACTAAATAAGATGGGGGCGAAGATCGAAGGCGCCGGCACCCCCACCGTTCGCGTCAAAGGCGTGACCAGGCTGAAAGGTGCAAAGCATCGCATCATCCCCGACCGTATCGAAGCCGGAACGTTCCTAATCGCCGGCGCGATGACCGGCGGCGACCTCAACATCGCTGGCTGCGATCCCGCTCATCTCGACGCAGTATTAGCCAAACTCAAAGCCGTAGGTGTAAGAACGAAGTCGAACGCCGACTCCGTCCGCGTAATGGGCGACAACCCGCTAGTAGCCGCCAACATCGTCACCGAAGAATTCCCTGGCTTTCCCACCGACATGCAAGCCCAATTCATGGCCTTAGCCACGCAAGCCGAAGGCGCGTCGATCGTCACCGAAAACATTTTCGAGAACCGCTTCATGCATGCGCTGGAAATGGTCCGCATGGGCGCGAACATCAAAATCGAAGGCCGCCGCGCCATAATCCGCGGTAAAACCCCGCTAAGCGCCGCCGCAGTCCTGGCCAGTGACCTCCGCGCCAGCGCGTCGCTAGTCCTGGCCGCGCTGGTAGCCGACGGCGAAACCATCATCGACCGCGTCTACCACATCGACCGCGGCTACGAACGCATAGAAGAAAAACTGAAAGCCCTAGGCGCGGAAATCAAACGCATCGGAGAAATGTTCCCCAAGAAAGCCGCGGCGGTGAAGTAGCGGATTCCCGGACGCGTTCGTCAGGGGAAATCCAAGAGGGCCACCAGGTGTGGAGCGTGTACTCCTGCCCGCGAAGGCGGACAACCCAAAGGGGCATACCGGAGCCGTGCATTTTCATCAGCGGGGCGAGAGATTTCCCCGGCAAAACGCTGCCTCATGGTCAACGATCCAGTTTGACAAGACCAAACAGCGTGGTATTACATCACGGGATATGTAATACTACCATCATGGAGTCTGCCCTCACCATCAAAGGCCAAGCCACCATTCCCAAGCCCATCCGGGAATTCCTCCGCCTGAACCCCGGAGATCGCGTGAAGTTCTTCGTCCATCCTGACGGCAGCGTGGTCCTGTTGCCGAAACTCCCAGCCTCAGCGCTGCGAGGGATAGTCAAATCGCGAAACCGAAAGCCCATAACAACTGAACAAATGACCAAAGCAGCCTCCAAGGCCGCCTCGATCCGAAATCCGCGCCGAAGATCCCGATGATCGGGATCGACACCGAACATCTTGGTCCGCTATCTAACCCGGGACGACCAAGTCCAGTCAGCCAAAGCCACCGAGATTTTCGAACGCCGCCTGACACCAGGGAACCCCGGGTTTGTAAGCGTAGTAGCCATAGTCGAAACCGTCTGGGTACTCGACCGCGCCTATGGCCTGACCGCGCAAGAAATCGCCAAAGCCGTAGAACGCATGCTGCAAGTCGAGGTTCTGGCGATCGAAAACGAACAGCAAGTTTTCACCGCCATGGTCGCACTCAAGCAAGGCAACGGACAGTTCGCCGACGCCTTAATTGCAGCGCTAGGAGCCCACGCAGGATGTATTCGCACGCTGACGTTCGACCAAAAGGCATCCCGCCTTCCCGGTTTTCAGCTTGTATAGTTAAGTGGATCCCCGGACGCATTCGTCCGGGAAAATGCCACACGCGAGCGAATTCGCCTTACAGTCGGAGGCGGGATCCACGCCGATGCCGCGCGCTGAGCAGTTATTATTCCTAAGTGCCCCTCGAAGGAACCAAAGAAGCGACACGCCGTGATTGGCATGCGCACTTACTCTCACGCCGGAACTTCTTCGCGTTGGCATTAGGTTGCCTAACCGCCATCGTCGCAGTCTACCTCCCGTCACTCAACTACCAGTTCGTCCTCGATGACCACTCCTTCACTGCGCACTCCACGATTCAGGAATCCGGCCACATCTGGGATTACTTTACGCACTCCCCCTGGGCGCAGTTCACTGGTGGCCCCGCGAGCTTCTACCGCCCAATCTTTCTCCTCTGGCTGCGAATCAACTTCCTGCTGAGCGGTCTCTCTCCCTGGGGATGGCACCTGCTGAGCATCGCCAAGCACTTGTGCGCCGCAGCCTTGCTGGCCGCGCTGATATGGAAACTGCTTCGCGATTTGACCGCGGCTCTCTTCGCGGCAACTTTGTTCGCTCTCCACCCCGCGCAAACAGAATCGGTGAGCTGGGTCACTGTTCCCGATCCTCTGATGGCTGCGGGAGTACTCGCTGCGTTGCTCTGCTACCTCCGATACTGGGATAGATTCTCGATGAAGGAGCCCCCAAAGGAGCCCTCGCGTAGTAAAAAAGCTCGCAAGGCATCGGCTGCGAGCAAGATCAGTCGGAGTTGGAAATGGTGGACAGCTTCGGTGTCCGCGTATTTCTTGGCCCTGCTGACAAAGGAAACGGCGATTGTTTTTCCCGCCGTAATATTTGCCATAAATCTGGCCCCCGGGCCGAGCCAGATGGCGATCGGAAATCGATCAAAGTCCAGCGCAACCGCCAGCCGATGGCCGCACGCCCTACGTCAAACCGCGCCCTTCATCGTGATCACTGCAATCTACTTCCTGCTACGCCGAGCCGTCCTGGGCAACATGCTAGGCGCGCCCACGCAGCATCTACCCTCCAGCACAGTAGTCCTCTCCTGGCCCGCCATTCTCTGGTTCTATCTGAAAGTCCTATTCTGGCCCAGCAAATCCTACGCCTTCGCCGATCCAATCCTGATCGAAAGTTTTTCGGCCCGCGAAGTCCTACAGCCGTTACTTGGACTAATATGCGCCGCAGCGATCTTCGCTACATTCTTCTTATGGGTGCGAAAAAAAAACCCGACGAGATTTACAAACCCCAGCCGCCGACGGAGTCGACAACGCACTAATCATCGGAATTCTGTTGCTGGTCCTTCCGCTTCTCCCGGCCCTAAACCTGAACGCACTAAACCCCGGTGACTTCCTGCACGGCCGCTACATATATTTACCCGTAGCCGGCCTGATGCTCTTACTGGCAACCGCGTGGCGCATGACGAATCGACCGCACCTCGTCCTGGTAGCCCCAGCCTGCGCCGTAGCAATTGCGTTCGCCACTCTAACCTTCGCCCAGGAAAAACAATGGAAAGACGACACAAGCGTCTTCACAATGGCTCATGACTTGGCGCCGCACAACGTTCCGGTGGCACGCCATCTCGCCGATACCCACGTGCGGGCCGCTCTCCAACTCGGCGAAGAAGGCCACTGTGCCGAAGCGCTCTCAATCTTCTCTCAGGTCATCCACGATTTTCCCGACGATTGGTTCGCATGGGCCGGCCAGGGCGACTGCTACGTCCAACTCAACGATCTGTCGAAGGCAGAAGAATCCCTGCACCGCGCCTCCGACCTCGCCCACAATCCTCAGGTAACGGAGCACTGGCAGGTACTCCGCACTCACATGGGCCTCCCAAACTCCGCTCCGTGAATCCCTGGCTTCCTGTGATCCAAGCCTTTCATCTCACCCCCGAGTCAACCTCTCAATCACCCCACGATGCTGCGGATACAACCGCCCCAACTCCTCCCGTCGCGCCAATTCAAAATCATCAAACTCAAATCCCGGAGCCACCGTGCACCCTGCCAACCCCAACGACTTCCCATCCCGCACCTCGGACGCAAACCAGCACCCCGCCTTCACCACCGCCTGAAACGTTTCGCCACCCTCAAAATCCGCGCCCAGCAAAATCCGGGAATACGCACCATGCGCCGCAATTACATGCACCACGAGCGATCCACCCGCATAAAAATGCCAAATCTCATCCGACCGTAATCGATGAAACGCCGAAAAATTCCCGCCCTCGAGCAAAAAGTAAATCGCCGTAGAAACCGCCCGCGCCCCGCCGAATCCCGGCAAACAATCCTCAGCCAAAAGCAAATCAGCCTTATAACTCTGTCGAAAATATCCGCCTTCGGGATGCGGTTGAAGCTTTAACTTCTCAATCCAATACCGCGCGTCGTGGTTCACAGTCCGCCTCACTTGACTTCCCATGCTACCCTTTCTCCGTACCTCGCGGAGCCCCGCGCGCTGTCCGGACAGCGCCACCAAAATTGAGGCGGCCCTACCTGCGTTCCTTTCCTCGCACGGATCGCGGATGGAGGAGTTGCGAGCACACCCTAGGTGTGCGTGCAGCCTTCAAACCGCTCACGCTTCCGGGGCCAACAAATCAAAAATCCACGAGGAGACAAAAATGAAATTCAACAAACTCACGCCCAATCTCGTAGTCCGCAACGTAGAAGCCAGCATGAATTTCTACAAGTCGGTCCTGGGCTTCCAATCGACGATCACAGTTCCCGAGCAGGCTCCCTACGTCTTCGGAGCAGTCACTAACGGTGCGGTCGAAATCTTCTTCAACGACCAGAAAGCCGTAGCTGAAGAATATCCCGCGCTGGGCGCCAAACCCATCGGCGGCAGCCTGACGTTATTCGTTGAAGTCGAAGGGATCGAAGAAGTCCTGGCCGCAGTTAAGAAAAGCGGAGCAAAAATCACCATGCCACTAAAAGACCAGTTCTACGGCATGCGCGAATTCGCCTTCGAAGACCCGGAAGGCTGGGAAATCACAATCGCCGAAAAAACCAAAAAGTAATCTCGCCGCTGCCCCGTCCCTGTCGCTGCGTTTTGCGCCGCGACAGGCGGGGATTCTTTCCTTCCAGAGCGGGGATTTTTTCCCGTCCCTCACCCAAACCGCCGCTCATTGACATCCGCCCATCCCGGAAACATAATGTTCTCCCCTGCAGGAGGCTCCCCATGCAGCACCCTTCCCAGCCGCCCAGAAATCGTCAAATCTCACACGCGCTTCACAACAAACTGAACGCCTACGCCATTAGCGCCGCCGCGGCTGGTGTCGCGGCCCTCGCCGCAGCCACACCAGCCAATGCCGAAGTCATCTTCACTCCCGTCAACGGCACCATCGCTCCCGGCTCGAAATATCAACTCGATCTCAACAATGACGGCGTGATCGACTTTACGATCGAAAACGACCTCCATCTTTCTACCACTCCCTTCGGTGACGATCTCAACATCGTTCCCGGCAAAGGCAACGCGGTCTGGCAAGGAACACGCGAACGTTACAATCAAATCACCGCCGCCGCCCTGGCTGCCGGCATTCCCGTCGGCGAAGGCAAGCCGTTCGTCTTCCAACCCGCGAACCTGGCCTACGCCAGCCTCACCGCGTTCACCTACGTCAGCGGCGGCCCATGGAAAAGCGCCACCAACCGTTTCCTCGGACTACGCTTCATCATCAACGGCCAAGTCCACTTCGGCTGGGCGCGACTAACCGTCCTGGCCAACGAACATCACGAAACCGTACACGCCATGCTCACCGGCTACGCCTACGAAACCGAAGCCAACACGCCTATCCTGACCGACAAAACTTCGGGCGCAGCGGAAGAATCCCGCTTAATCGATGCCGGGAAAACGAAACCGTCAACCCTCGGCATTCTGGCGCTCGGCACGCCGGGACTAGATCTCTGGCGTCGCGAAGGAGAAGGTTAACGGCGTGTGCTTTTGGGTGGCGCAAACGCTTTAGCATTGCGAAAATGGCAGCTCGGAAATAAAACAGGGCCGCGACTTCAGTCGCGGCCTTCCCACCGCCAGCCAAACCTCACTGCAAGTGAATCATCTTTCCACTAGGATCCAGAGTCCCACGCACACGCACCTTCTTCCCCTCAAACTGCCTCACCTGATCCTGATGATCGATGTCATAATTCGTCCCCGAAGCCGCGTCCTGCAGCACATACTTGTCGCCCGACTTCACAATCGTTCCCGTAAACGTCTGTCTATCCGTAGCAGGAGCCGCTTGCTGCGTGGTGTCAGGCGTCTGACGCGCGTCCGGCGTTTGACTGCCGGACCCCTGCGGCGGTTGCGCCGGCTGCTGCGCCGTCGGATCGCTTGGTTGTGAGGGCGTATTTTGCTGTGCACTGAGTGGAAGACCAAGGCTCAGCAGTAGAGCGAAGGTGCCGAGGGCCGAAGCGCATTGAACTTTTTTCATGATTCCTCCGAGAGACGAGATTTCTTGTCTCGCCCTTCGCCGCAAGTGGCTTGCCAAATAAACACCACTGCCCAGCACTCACATCGCCCAGTTCAATCTGCAAGATTTAGCGCCAAAGCGAAATCCGCCGAAAATTTCTCTACAGCGAAATCGCACGCATCTCTACGACAAACTCCGTAGCTTTCGCACGCTCTACCTCCAAGCTTTCGCAAAGCAAGCGAGCATATTTTGCTCACCTACTTTTTCTGCTCCGCATATTTCTCCGCCCCCATAAAATGCAGCGAAACATAATCCTCATTTCCCACCACCCAACTGTCGTGTCCCGGCGCAATATAGAAAACATCGCCCGCTTTCATCTCAATCACGCGCCCGTCATCCATCGCCGCCGTGGCCCGTCCCGCGACCACCGTGCCGACATGCTCCACCATGCAACTCTTCGCTCCCGCAGCTTTGCCCACATGCTCGGACCACTTCCATCCCGGCTGATAAGTCGCCCGCCCAATCGTCATCCCACCCATATGCACAATTTCGAATTTGCCTTTTTCGAAGGTGCGGGTCTCGTCAGGGTGCTCAAACTGTTTCAGGATTACCTCGTACATATGTTTCATCTCCTCATCGAACAACCAAATTCGCCGTTCCGGGCTTTCGTCGCTGGACCTCGCTCGCGTGAAAATGCATCCGCATCTGGCCGAACGCAGTGTGCAAAATCGTATCACCGCAAATACATCCGGTCCCAATCCAGGGCTGCTTCGCGCCCTGTGTTCCGTGCTATACTCCCTGCGAAACGCCGCTTTCCGCGCGGTTTCCCACTCTTCCACTCCTGGGGGGATTCAATGCAATCGATATTCAGCTCTGTGGCCAAATTATCTCTCGCCTTTATCATATTTCTGTCGAGCTTGAACGTGCTTGCAGGAACAGAGAAGGTTCTCTTTCACGACGCCGAGTCACTGGGGTATTCCCCCACCAATGGCCTGATTTTCGACTCCGCAGGAAACCTCTACGGCAGCTCCTTCTATGGAGCAAGCCAGGCCTGCAGCAACGGGCAAGGAGGTTGCGGCGTGGTCTTCAAACTCTCTCCGCAGAAAAACGGCAGTTGGGCATACACCGAGATCTATAAATTCACGGGAGCCAGTGACGGCTTCCATCCCGATACGAACCTGGTGTTCGACGCTGCTGGCAATCTCTACGGTGCGACCTACGGAACGGTGAACGATGCGCCAGGTAGTCCAGCCAAGAGCTACGGCACAGTTTTTAAGCTATCGCCCAATGCCAGCGGCCCTTGGAACTTCACCCTGCTCTACACCTTCACCGGCGGTAGCGGAGGCTCGCAACCGAATTCCATCGCCATCGATAGCTCCGGAAATCTTTACGGCACCAGTCTCAACGGAGGAGGCGCAGACCAAGGCTTCGTGTATCAACTCACTCCTAACGAATCCGGCCCGTGGAATGAAACCGTCATTCACGACTTCACCGGTTGCCAGGACGGAGGATACCCAACCGAAGTGACCTTCGATCCGAAGGGAAATCTCTACGGAACCACCGAATTCGGCGGCGCTGCCGGCTGCAGTGAACCAGGTGGAGTCGTTTTCCAGCTCACGCCTCAATCCGGCGGTGTGTGGCTGGAGAGTGAGATATATAGTTTTGATGCCGGCACTGATGGCGGATATCCGCAAACTTTGCTTTTCGACTCTGCCGGAAATATTTATGGAACCGCCGACATAGGCGGGAAGAATGGCGAGGGTCTGGTATTCAAGCTTACCCAGTCTGATGGCCAATGGAACGAAACCGATCTTCACAGCTTCAACGGCCAATACGGATTCGAACCTGAATCGCTGGTGCTCGGTAGCGGCGGTGTGTTGTTCGGCACAACGAGATATAACGGACAGAGCGGAAATGGCCTAGTGTACGAATTGACTCCCCAAACCGGCACGAAAGAGACTATCGTCTATCAGTTCACTGGCGGATCCGACGGCGGACGTCCCGACGGCGCAATCGTCCTCGATAAAGCCGGAAACATCTATGGCGGCACGGAAGAAGGCGGCTCGCATGGAGTCGGAGTAATTTTCGAAGTTACACCCTAATATCCGCGGCGGTTTTTGCGCGGAACCGAAGCTCGATCTCAGACGTATCATCGCTTGTTAGAGGAGCGCCTTCATGCAGAGCCGCATCACCGGCACCACCATGCCGGTCCTGGAATTTCTGCTCGATCCCAACGACTCCATCATCTCCGAAGCCGGAGAACTTTCCTGGATGGGCAGCTCCATCCAGATGACCACACACACCCAATTCGCCGGCGGCGGAGGTCTCTTCGGCGTGCTCAAGCGCGTTGCCGGCGGCGGCTCCATCTTCATGACTGAATACCGTGCCCTCGGAGCAGTCGGCGAACTAGCGTTCGCCACAAAACTCCCCGGCCACATCGTTCCCGTCGAAGTCTCACCTGGGCACGAATACATGATCCATCGCCACGGCTTCCTCTGCGCCACGTCGCAAATTCAAATCAGCGTCGGTTTTCAGCAGTCGCTGGGCGCAGGCATCTTCGGCGGCGACGGTTTCCTTCTACAACACCTCAGCGGACAAGGTACCGCCTGGCTCGAACTCTCCGGCGAACTCGTAATCCGCGATCTCCAACCCGGCGAAACCCTACGCGTCCATCCCGGCCACGTCGGCGCATTTCAATCCGGCGTCTCGTTTCAAATCACCACCGTCCCTGGAATCAAAAACATGATCTTCGGCGGCGACGGAATTTTCCTCGCCGCCCTAACCGGCCCCGGGCGAGTCTGGCTGCAGACCCTTCCCATCGCAAGATTGGCTCACGTCATCGAAAAATACCTGCCGCACGAAGTCCGCAGGCAAACCGTGGAAGGCGGCGTAGTCGGCGGCATCGTCGGCTCCATCCTGGACAATATGAAGTGAAGCGTTGTGATGATGTATGACGCGAGAACCAGAAGGGTGAAAGAAGGTAACTCAGCTTAATCGCTCGGCCTCTCGCTTGACGAATGCGCCTCGCGGCAATGTGCCTCAAACTGCGCCTGCAATGACGCCCGATACTCTTCCCCATTCGGCCGATGCCCCGAACCCCGCGCCCTGAAAACGATTCCCGAGCACGCAGCACAATACGCCTCCACCGGAATCTCACCCAACCACTTCGAAACGCGCAATACAGGCTTCTTCACGAGTAGGATCCTAACCTCCATTCGCCTTTCTTTGCGTCCTTTGAGAGAGCTTAGCGCTCTTTGCGCTCACGGCTCTGGATTCGTGAATTCACGTCACATTGCTTTTGGGCATCGCTAGCCTGCGCTTTGCGTGAACGCTCGGTGAAGGGACATTCAAACTGGCTCTCCCTGCGAGAAACTGGAACAAACAGCCCTTGACTTTCCATGCCTTCCGTCGCACTATACATAGCATTACAAGGTATGTTGCAAACCAACGGCAATGGAGATCGCAGCCAGAACTGGGAAGCCCAACTGCGCAAAGGCTGCCTCGAAATGGCCATCCTCGCCAGTCTCTGGCCCGCGCGCCTTTACGGCCTCGAAGTCCTGCGCGCGCTTTCGGAAAAATCCCAGCTTGATGTCGCGGAAGGCACGCTCTACCCCATCCTCTCCCGCCTCAAAACCGAAGGATTTCTGCAATCCGAATGGGTTGAAGCCGAAGCCGGACACCCGCGCAAATACTACTGGCTCACCCCCGCCGGACGCCGGCGTGCGCGCGAAATGGTCTCCGCCTGGAACGAATTTTCCGCCAATCTCTCCACGCTGGTGCAGCCGATTTTGGCAGGAGGAAAAACACGATGAACGCAACTTCGATTTCCGACGCGCGAATCGAAACTTATCTCAAACGCCTCGACTCCGCTCTCACGCACATGCCCGCAGAAGAAAAGCAGGATATCGTCTACGAAATCCGCGCCCACGTTCTCGACTCCGTAGCCGCCGCCACCGATCGCGAAGCCGCCATCGATCGCGTTCTCCGCCTGCTCGGCCCACCCGAAGAATTGGCGCAGCGTTACAAGACCGAACGCCTGCTAACCCGCGCCAGCCGTAGCTTCTCGCCCTGGCTGCTGTTGAGCACAAGCTGGCGCTGGGCCAAAACAGGCGCGAAAGGAACGATGGCGTTTTTCCTTGCGCTCTTCGGCTACAGCACGGCCTTTGGGCTCACGGTCACTCTGATCCTCAAGGCCATCATGCCATCGCGCGTAGGAATGTGGTGGGGCCGCGGCGACCTCAACATCGGTATGGTGGATCATCCCGAGCAAATGCACGAACTACTCGGCCAGTGGTTTGCGCCCGTGATCGCAGTCTTCGCCTTCGCCCTGGCCGTGGGAACCACGCAAGCCCTGCGCTGGCTAATGCGCAAGCGCTCACAAAACGCAGCCTACTAAGGATGCGCTCGTCTCGAAACGCTTGAGGCAGCAGACAAAAAAATCAGGGATCCGATGAGGGGGCCCCTCGAATCCCTGATAGCCTTGCTCAGCAGAACTCTATCGAAAAGCGCTTCCCCCATCGCTTTTTGCCGAGCGGTGGCGCACTCTCAAGGAATGCAAGCCGCATGCCAATGGCTTGCCGCTGATTGGACTTGGCTAGGTCCCGTATAATCCATTGAAACCAATAGAATTACCAGAAACGCCGAACCTAGCGCAGTCTGATACCCATTCGCCCTCGGCGCTCATTTCCTATCCGATCGGATAGTCCTCCCTATCTGTTCGGATATTGGAACAGTTTCAATCTGGAAATGAATTCGACCCCAAAGTGTGATAAGACAAGCATCGAGGAGACTTGCTTGCGCCCAAGACTCGTCGTCCTTTCCGGACCCCTGAAGGATTCGACTGTACCCCTCCTGGCCCCGGAAATCACCATCGGCCGCGATACTTCCAACGGCCTCGCGGTAGCTGACCCGTCTGTCTCCCGTCGCCATTTCCTGCTCCGCCAGCAAGGTGGCAAATTTGAACTCGGCGACCTCGGCAGCCGCAACGGCACCCTCGTCAACGGCGAACCGGTTCAGGAACAGTGGCTGAACCACGGCGATGTAATCTCCGCAGGCGACTCATCATTTCTCTTCCTCATTGACGAAGACGAAGTCCTCCCTTCCCAGGGCCGCGTCGAGTTCGAAGACTCGCAGCACACCGCGGAAACCACCGTTATTCATCCTCGCGATGTCGTCTACCTCCAGCCCGAAAGACTTCTTCGCGAACTGCCGCCAACCTCGCGCGTCGCCGCCAATCTGAATGCCCTATTGAAGATCAGCCGCATAGTCCATTCCATTCGCGATCTCGACGAACTGCAGGGCAAACTGCTCGAACTGATTTTTGAAGTCGTCCCTGCAGGCCGAGGTGCAATCCTGCTGGCCGACCGCGAAGGCCAGCAATTCAATTCGCTGTTTGCCCGCATGCGCCAGCAGGGGCAGGCGCCGCTGGTAAAAGTGAGCCGCACCGTCGCTCGCCAGGTGCTGGAGCAAGGCATCTCGCTTCTAGGCACTGATGTTCCCAGCCACGAAGACCTCGGCCAAGTCGAAAGCCTCGCCGAATCCCAGGTCCGCTCGCTGCTCTGCGTTCCACTCACCGTCTTCCAGCGGGTAATCGGTTGCATTTATCTGGACAGCCGTTCCGTCGCCAGCCGCCTGACTGAAGAACACCTGGAATTGCTCACTGCTATCGCCGGTATTTCCTCCATGGCTCTCGAAAACGCCCGCCGCTTGCAATGGCTGGAGCAGGAAAACGAACGCCTCACCATCGAAATCAGTCAGGAGCGCAGTCTGGTAGGTGAAAGCCCCAAAATGAAAGATGTCTATCAGTTCCTGAAGCGGGTAGCGCCCACCGATTCCACTGTGCTCATCGAGGGGGAGAGCGGCACCGGCAAGGAACTCGCCGCGCGCGCCCTGCATCGCAATAGTCCGCGCGCCAACAGGCCTTTTCTCGCGATCAATTGCGCTGCCATCCCCGAAACGCTCCTCGAAGCCGATCTCTTCGGCCATGAGCGGGGAGCCTTCACCGGAGCCGCCGGTCTAAAAAAAGGCAGGCTCGAATTCGCCGACTCCGGCGTCGTTTTCCTCGACGAAATCGGCGAACTGGCGCCTGCCCTGCAAGTAAAACTGCTCCGCGTTCTGCAAGAGCGCGAGTTCGAGCGCGTAGGCGGCAATCATCCCATTAAAGTCGACGTCCGCGTTATCGCCGCCACCAACTGCAATCTGGAAGAAGCCGTCCGCAACGGCGCGTTCCGCAAAGACCTCTACTATCGTCTCGCCGTGCTGAAGATAAAAATGCCGGCTCTTCGCGAGCGCCGCGAAGATATCCCCATGCTGGCACGCCACTTCGTGCAGAAACACGCCAAGCGCTGCAAAGCCAAACCACGCCCCATTTCCCGTGAAGCTCTCTCCTGCCTCGTCAACTATGACTGGCCCGGCAACGTGCGCGAATTAGAAAACGCCATCGAGCGCGCTCTGGTTTTAGGAAATTCAGACATGATCCTCCCAGAGGATCTGCCGGAGTCCCTGCTCGAGCGAACCCCGCCACCAGAAATGACCGAAGCGAAATATCACGTAGCCCTAAAGGAACTGAAGAAGCAACTGATCCTCGATGCCGTCGAGCAGACGCAAGGCAGCTACGCCGACGCCGCTCGCCTCCTGGGCGTTCACCCCAACTACCTGCACCGCCTCATCCGCAATCTCGAACTGAAAGAAACCCTGCGCGAGTTGCCCCGTACCCTGCCGGGCCTTCCCGGTGGAAACGCGTAAGTGCGGCGCTTCAGCGCCGCGTCAAGTCTGTCCCAAAAAGAACAGGGCCTTCAGCCCCAGTGACCTTCTGGCTCTGACGCAACCCCCTCGCAGAAGAATCCAAATGCTTGCTGAACGCCAAGCACTGACTGCCGGATGCTCATTGCCAACTACCCTCCTACGGCAGCGCCAACCGCATCAACCTCGCCGGATCCAAATACATCCCCTGCCATCGCACTGCTGCATGAAGATGCGGTCCGGTAGCCCGTCCTGTCCCCCCGCTCAATCCAATCACTTGCCCGCGCTTCACCCGCTCTCCTTCTTTTACTTTGAACTCGGAAAGATGCAGGTAAAGCGTCAGAAATCCCTGCCCATGATCCAACACCACAAAGTTCCCTTCGAAATAAAGCGGCCGCGCCAGCAGCACCGTTCCATCATTCATCGCATGAACCGGCGTCCCGCTCGGCACGCGAAAATCCAGTCCCAGATGCGGACTCGAGGTCTTCCCGTTGAAAATTCTCTCCGATCCGAAAACGTCTGAAACCGCCGCCTCCGCCGCCGGAGCGAACGAACCCGACCACTCCCGCTCCGCTGTAACCCGATTCAAATAATCCTTTTTTATTTCCTGTCCCTCTACAATCTGTTTCTGCTGTTCCGGTGTCGGTTCCGTGAACTTGCTCTCGACGCTCAACTCAACCTTGATCTTGGGATACTTCCCGCGCCCAACAATCACCTTCCGCGAAAACGTCTGCTTGCTGTCAGCTGCCCCGCCAGTTCGCTCCCCCGTCAACTCCAGCGAATACGCTCCCGGCGCAGTCTCAAAACCCACGCCCGCCAGCCCAAACCAACTCCTGCTCGCCGCATCGTAGCTGAACGGCACCTCGTGCCCCAGCCACGTCCCGCTCAAAGATTCCAGCCGCTCCGGCGGCTTCACGCGAAACAATACCGGCGAACCATTCACCAACCTCGCAGGCAGCACGTGCACCGTCCAACTCGCGGCCAGTGCCTCAGGCAGAGCAAAGCAAAGCCACACCGAACACAAAAGCATCACAGCGCAGCGTTTCTTCACCATCTGAAGGTTTAGTGGCCGATTCACCTTACCAGCCTAGCATCCCTGGCCCGCGGCTATAATCCCGATTGCGCACACGAACGAATTGGACAGCCGTACAACTAATCGAAACTAAAAAGGAGACGATCTTAATTTGCAAACCCGTAAGAAAACCCCCGAACGAAGGCGAATGGGAACCCGCGCCGTCTGGGCTGGCGAGCAAGACAAACACTGGGAGCGCTCGACCCAAATTCCCGTAGCCCTAAGCGTCTCCTTCGGCTACAACAACATCGATGACTGGCTAGCCGTAGCCCAAGGTAAAGCCGCCGGCCACATCTACAGCCGCAATACCAATCCGACGGTAGCCGCCCTCGAAGAAAAAGTGCGCGACCTCGAAAACGCAGAAGCCGCCACCAGTTTCGCCAGCGGCATGGCCGCCATCAGCAACACGCTGTTCACACTCCTCTCCCCCGGCGATCGCGTCGTCTCCATCAAAGACACATACGGCGGCACCAACAAACTGTTCCTAGAATTTCTGCCCCGCTTCGGAATCAAGGTTTCGCTCTGCGACACCCACGACCACAAAGCAATCGAAACCGCGGTCCGCGACGGCTGCAAAGCCGTCTACCTCGAGAGCCCAACCAATCCCACCATGAAAGTAATCGACCTCGCCCGCCTCGCAAGCGCGGCCCATCGCCACAAAGCAACCGTGATTGTCGACAACACCTTCGCCACGCCCATCAACCAGCAGCCAATCAAACTCGGCGCCGATCTGGTCATTCACAGCGCCACAAAGTTCCTGGGTGGCCACGCCGACGCCCTGGGAGGAGTAGTATGCGGCCCCGCCCATTTAATCGCAAAAATCTACCACTTCCGCGAAATCACCGGTGCGGCACTCGATCCCATGGCCGCCTACCTCCTCCTCCGCGGAATGAAAACTCTTCACTTGCGCATCGCCCGTCAAAACGAAAGTGCGCTAAAGATCGCGCAATTCCTCGAATCCCATTCCAAAGTCACAAAAGTTTTCTATCCCGGCCTAAAGTCGCACGAAAATCACGCCGTGGCCCGCAAGCAGATGAGCGGTTTCGGCGGAGTGCTGAGCTTCTCGATCAAAGGCGGATTCGAATCCGTGAAGTCATTCCTGCCCCGCCTGCGCTTAGCCCATCTAGCTGCGAATCTAGGCGCAGTCGAAACCGTCGCCGGCCCGCCCGCAACCACGAGCCATGTGGAGTCGACACCGGAAGAGCGCGCTGCAGCTGGAATCCCCGAAGCTCTGATCCGCTACTCGGTAGGAATTGAAGATATTCAGGATTTGATCGAAGACTTGGGCCAAGCCTTGGACGCGGCACGCTGATGCCCGAACTATGGTGCAACGGACGCCTTCGTCCGTCCCGCCAGGCGAAGCGAGGGGGAAGCATTGGAGCCACGTTCCGACGCGGGTAACCGAATCGCCAGAAATAGTTGTGAAGGCAAACACGGCGGTACGGTACGAATGCCAATTACTTGAGCGCTCGTCTCGCCTAGCTAATGGGACTTGGTGGACCTGGTCGGGATCGAACCGACGACCTCTTCCATGCCATGGAAGCGCGCTCCCAGCTGCGCCACAGGCCCACTGTTACAGACACTTCGGTGAGATAGTGTGAACCGTCATTATTCTCGCCCACATCTCCGCGATAGTCAACGCGCGCACGGGTTCACGCTTTCCTTTGTGTAACCTTAGTGCCCTTGGTGGTGAAATACATTTTTTGTGACACCGCCGCGCAATCCCTATTTCTTTCCACAGCCTCTTCTGCCATAATTGATCGTGCACGCCACCTGCACAATTTTCCCAACACAATTTAAAGCGAGGAACAGATGCCAGCGAAGTACATCTTTGTAACCGGCGGAGTTGTGTCTTCTCTAGGCAAGGGTCTGGCCGCGGCTTCCATCGGATGCCTGCTCGAGGCGCGCGGATTGAAAGTCAACCTCATGAAGTTCGATCCGTATCTCAACGTCGACCCCGGCACCATGTCGCCCTTCCAGCACGGCGAGGTTTTCGTCACCGACGACGGCGCCGAAACCGATCTCGATCTTGGCCACTACGAGCGCTTCACCCACGCCAAACTCTCTCGCGACAATAACTGGACCACCGGCCGCATCTACGAACAGATCATCGCTAAAGAACGCCGTGGCGACTATCTAGGAAAAACCGTCCAGGTCATTCCTCACGTCACCAACGAAATCAAAGCCGCCATGAAAAAAGTGGCGCAAGACGTAGACGTAGCCATCGTCGAAATCGGCGGCACCGTAGGCGACATCGAATCGCTGCCCTTCATGGAAGCCATCCGCCAGATGCGCCAGGAACTAGGGCGCGAAGATACATTATTCGTTCACGTGACACTGGTTCCCTTCATCGCCGCCGCGCAGGAACTGAAAACCAAGCCCACGCAGCACTCCGTAAAAGAGCTTCTCAGCATCGGAATCCAACCCGACATCCTCCTCTGCCGCACCGACCGCTTCCTTGCAAAAGAAATCAAATCGAAAATCGCCCTCTTCTGCAACGTGCAGGAAGAAGCCGTGATCACTGCCAAAGACGTCGCTTCCGTTTACGAAGTACCGCTCGTGTTCGCCAACGAAGGCGTGGACAAACTCGTGCTGAAGTGTTTGCACATGGAAGCCAAAGACGGCGATCTCTCCCAGTGGGAAGAGATCGTGCATCGCGTTTACAACCCGAAAGACACGGTTATCATCGGCATCGTCGGAAAATACGTCGAGTACGAAGACTCCTACAAATCGCTGAAGGAAGCCTTAGTCCACGGCGCGCTAGCCCACAATTTGAAACTTCAACTCAACTGGATCGAAGCCGAAGGCCTGGAAAAAAGCGACCCGGCGAGCATAGAGGCCCAACTCGAAGGCTACGACGGCATCCTGGTCCCCGGCGGATTCGGCAAGCGTGGCATCGAAGGCATGTTGGTAGCCATCCGCTACGCTCGCGAAAATAAAGTTCCCTACTTCGGCATTTGCCTTGGCATGCAAACCGCCTGCGTTGAATTTGCCCGCAACGTAGCAGGACTCGCCGAAGCCAACTCCAGCGAATTCGACCAAGCCACACCCCACCGCGTAATCTACAAACTCCGCGAATTGCGCGGCGTGGAAGAACTAGGCGGCACGATGCGCCTCGGCGCGTGGACCTGCAAGATCGAGCCCGGCACGCTAGCCCACAGGATTTACGGAAAGCTCGAGATCAGCGAACGCCATCGCCACCGCTATGAGTTCAATCGCGAGTACGAAGAACCGCTAGTTGCCGCTGGACTCCGAATCTCCGGCTCAACTCCCGACGGCACCTACGTAGAAATGATCGAACTGCCCGATCATCCCCATTTCATCGGCTGCCAGTTTCATCCCGAATTCAAGTCGAAACCACTTGAGCCGCATCCTTTATTCAGCACCTTCATCAAAGCGGCATATGAACACGGCACAAAACGGCGCGCAGAAAAAGAGATCGCCTCGGTGGAAATGTTTCACCGCCCAGAAAGAGTCGCGCACCAATAAAGCTCCAAACATGAAATTCACCAGAGAGTCACATAGTCACAGAGAAGACGAAGGCCTGAAGAGGTTTCTCTGTGCCTCTGTGTCTCTGTGGTGAAAAGATTTTCGTCGATCGAACCTTGACCGCCTCCTTCCAACTCGGCGACATCCGCATCGGTTCCGGCGATCTCTTCCTCATCGCCGGTCCCTGCGTAATCGAAAGTGAAGAACACGCTATCCGCATGGCGGAGATCATTAAGGGCGTGACCCGTTCGCTAAACTTCCCCTTCATCTTCAAAGCCAGCTACGACAAAGCCAACCGCACCTCCATCCGCAGCTTCCGCGGGCCGGGACTGAAAGAAGGTCTGCGCATTCTGAAAAAAATAAAAGACGAACTTCAGCTTCCTGTCCTAACCGACGTTCACGAAGTAGCCGACATCCCGAAAGTCGCCGAAGTAGTCGATATCCTGCAAATCCCCGCCTTTCTCTGCCGTCAAACCGATCTCGTAGTAGCCGCCGCGCTCAGCGGACGCGCTGTAAACATCAAGAAAGGCCAATTCGTCTCCCCCTGGGATATGCGCCACGCCGTAGAAAAATGCCGCGAAGCTGGGAACTCGCAGGTGGTCCTAACCGAGCGCGGCAGCAGCTTCGGCTACAACAATCTGGTCGTGGACATGCGCTCCCTAGCCATCATGCGCAAGTTCGCCCCGGTCGTGTTCGACGCCACCCACTCCGTGCAATTGCCGTCCGCACAGACGAACGACGGAGGCCTAGCCACAAGCGGCGGCCAGCCAGAATTCATCCCAATCCTGGCCAGAGCCGCAGTAGCCGCGGGCGTAGACGGAGTTTTCCTCGAAGTCCACGACAATCCCAAAGCCGCAAAATCCGACGGCGCGAATGCGCTGGAATCCACCAAGCTGCGCGAAGTACTGAAAGAGGTCCTGGCCGTGAAGAAAGCACTGGATATGGCGCACGCCACACCGTAACCATCGAATCTTGCGGATCTCCGTGCCTCTGTGCCTCCGTGATAAATTTGAAATCTCGCATGAACGAAATCTCCAACTGGGCCCTGAATGTCGCCTCCCTACGCGGCGCAACCTACGCCGACGCCCGCATCGTAAACCAACGCAGCCGCGCCCTGACCACAAAAAACGGCAAAGTCGGCAGCGCCTCCGACTCCGAATCGCTCGGCTACAGCGTGCGCGTAATCGCCGACGGCGCCTGGGGCTTCTCCGCTTCCGAAGATCTATCCCGCAACGGTGTCGAATCGACCGCAGCCCGCGCCGTCGAAATCGCCCGCGCCTCCGCCCAGTTAAAAACAGAAGACGTTCACTTAGCTCCAGAAAAGCCTGCTACCGCCGACTGGACCACACCGCACGCAATCGATCCCTTTTCCATCTCGGTCGAACAAAATATCGATCTACTTCTAAAGATCGACCACGAACTGCGCTCTGTAGCCGCCGTCACGCTAGCCGAAACGAATCTCAACTTCAATCGCGAAGAACAATGGTTCATTTCCTCCGAGGGATCAAATATCCATCAGACGAAATACTCCACCGGCGCCGGCTACTGCGCCTACGCCTTCGCGGGAAACGAAATTCAAAAACGCTCGTATCCCAACTCCTACGGCGGGCAATGGCAAAACAAAGGCTACGAATTAATTGACGAATTGGAGCTGGTCGAAAACGCCCGCCGCATCGCCGAAGAAGCCGTAGCTCTGCATCACGCAGACCAATGCCCAGAAGGCACGTTCGACATCATCCTCGACAGTTCGCAACTCGGCCTGCAGATTCACGAATCCATCGGCCATCCCATCGAACTCGATCGCGTCCTGGGAATGGAAGCCAACTTCGCCGGCACATCGTTCCTAACGCTCGACAAACTTCGCACCCTCCGCTACGGCAGCAACTTGGTCAACGTAGTAGCCGATGCCCGCCAGGAGCACGGCCCCGGCCTCGGCACTTTCGCCTACGACGATGAAGGCGTGGCCGCGCAATGCACGCCCATTATCACGAACGGACTATTCACCGGCTATCTGAGCTCGCGCGAAACCGCGCATACGATCGGCGCTAATCGCTCCGGCGGCACGCTTCGCGCCGAAGGCTGGAACCGCTTGCCGATGATTCGCATGACCAACATCAGCCTGCTCCCCGGCGAAAAGCCGCTAACACTCGAGCAACTCATCGCCTCCACCGACCACGGCGTTCTGATGCAAACCAACCGCTCCTGGTCCATCGACGACAAGCGTTACAACTTCCAATTCGGCTGCGAAATCGGCTGGGAAATCAAGAACGGCAAGCGCGTGCGTATGTTGAAAAATCCGTCTTACTCCGGAATCACCACCGAATTCTGGAATTCTCTCGACGCCATCTGCTCCGGCGACCAGTGGACACTCTGGGGCACACCGAACTGCGGCAAAGGCCAGCCGCAGCAAGTAATGGGTACCGGCCACGGCGCGGCTCCGTCGCGCTTTCGAAAGATAAAAGTAGGCAGTGCATATAAGGGAAGTTAATTCACGACAGAGTCACCGAGACACAGAGAAAAGCCTTTTGCTCACTAAGGAAAAAGCCGCCAACGCCTTCGATCGCATTCGAAGATTCTCGTCGGCCGACGAAGTGGAAGTACTCGTCTCCGGCGGCAACTTTGCTCTCACCCGCTTCGCCAACAATACCATTCACCAAAACGTTGAAGATGAGAACCACACAATCTCTGTCCGCACCGTCTTCGGGGGCCGCACCGCACGCGCAACAACAAACAGACTTGACGAAGACAGTCTCCGCCGCGTAGTCGAATCTTCCGAAGCTCTAGCCAAAGTGCAGCATCCCGATCCTGACCTCTTGCCCATGCCTGACGCGCGCGAAGCTGCCGGCGGCGCGGACGAGGGCGTCCGCGCCACACCCTCCCGTCACTTCCCCGCAACCGCCGCCATCACGCCCCAACTCCGCGCCGAAGGCGTAAGGAAAATCGTCGACGTAGCCAACCGTCACCACCTCACCACCGCCGGAATCTTCTCGGCCGCAGAACACGTCGAAGGAATCTTCAACTCCCGCGGCCTGAGCAAGTGGCACACCCAAACTCTCGCCGAGGTTTCCATTACCATGCTGGCGCCCGATTCTTCCGGCTGGCAAAAAGCGAACTCGCCCGACGTATCCAATCTCGATCCACTCCGTTTGGCCGAAACCGCCGCACAGAAAGCAGTCGACTCCGCGCATCCCGCCGAAATCCCCCCCGGCAAATGCACCGTAATTCTCGAACCCTCCGCAGTGCTCGATATCGTCGGCTTCATGTTCTGGGATTACTCCGGCATGGCCATCCTCGACCAGCGCTCGTTTCTTACCGGCCGCATCGGCAGCAAAGTCTTCGGCGAAAACATCACCATCGCAGACGACGTCTCGCATCCATTGCAAACCGGTTCTCCCTACGATGGCGAGGGCATGACACGCCAACGCGTGCCGCTGGTAGAAAACGGGATCGTGAAACGCGTGGTCTACGCTCGCGCAACCGCCGAGCGCATGAAGCATTCAGAATATAAAGATAAAGTAGGCCCAATCGCAGCCACTGGCCACGGGTTCGCTCTTCCCAACGAAATGGGCGAGATGCCCATCAACCTCGTCTTCGGCGCACCGCAAAATCCAAGCACCGTACCCGAAATGATCGCCTCTACCGAGCGCGGCATTCTAGTCACGCGCCTCTGGTACATCCGCGAAGTCGATCCCTACGAAAAAATCGTAACCGGCATGACCCGCGACGGCACCTTCCTGGTCGAAAACGGCAAAGTCAAAAACGGAGTTCGCAACTTCCGCTTCAACCAAAGCCTCATTCAAATGCTCTCCAACGTCGAAAGCATGAGCCTGCCCGTCCGCGCCAGCGGCGAAGAATCCGCGGACATGGTTGTCCCTGCCATGAAAATTCGCGACTTCAACTTCACCGAAGTAACAAAGTTCTAAATTCCGCCCGAACTTCTTCTCCGTCGCAAGCCCTCGCCGTAAACACTTCCGCACATTGGTTGTAATTCTCTCATCCTCAAGCATTTAAGGCCCTACTGTTCAATGACTTCCGTAACTTTGCGAGCCTGATTCCGAGGTGTACGCTGCCCTTGAGTTCCGAAGTATTAGGAAGGAATTTCTTCGCAGCCGGAACGCGCTTGCTCCGGAGGAAGGGTCGCAACAGACGTGTTGGGTGAAGCGGCAGACGAACAATTCGTAGCGGAATCAAAGGAGCAGGTTGCGAGGCACTACGCCGAAATGCAAAGCGCTCCGCGCTTTCCACTCCATTTGCCCGTCGAACTGAAGTCCGCCGGCACCGGTTATACCGCGGAAACGCAGAACATCTCGGCCAACGGCGTTCTGTTCGCCATGGATCGCGACGTTCCCGTTGGCTCTGCGGTCGATTTCACGATTCTGCTTCCCGGCGAAATAGTCGGCTCGCGTAGCGACGTGCAGATCGATTGCCACGGCCGCGTGGTCCGCAGCTTCGAAGATAACGGACGCAGAGGCGTAGGCGTAGTAATCGACGAATACCATTTCGAGCGCGCATAAGGCAGCAAAAGGAAACGGATGGGCAGCACAAGCAGCATCGGCGAAAATCCCGGCACGCAGCAGGAGGCTGTCGCAACCTCGCTCATTCGGGTCATCCTCGCCGATACCCAGGCCATCTTCCGTGCCGGACTAAGAAAGATCTTCGCCCTCGAAGATGACATCCGCGTAGTGGGCCAGGCCGAAACTCTGCCGCAAACTCAATCTGCCGTCACCAAGTTCTCTGCCGATATTCTCATCTTCGAGTCTGCCCTGGCCCCGAATCCGATCGAAGCCGTAACCGAACTCCTGCGCCAGGCGCCGCAACTCAAGATCGTCGTAGTGACGCCCACATCCGACGAACAACTCACCCTCGATCTCTTCCGTCGCGGCGCGCACGGCATCGTCTCGCGCGAAGTAGAACCGGAGGTCTTCGTCGACTGTCTGCGCAAAGTAGCCTCCGGCGAACCGTGGCTTGAGAACCAGGCCATTCACTGGGTCATGGAAGCCTTCCGCGGACACACCCTCCGCCCCTCCGGCACCCGCGCCAAAGTTCAGCTAACGCCCAAAGAGTCGTTAATCGTCTCCTGCGTCACCCAGGGCATGAAGAACAAAGAGATCGCAACCCGCGTCGGCACCACCGAGCAAGTAGTAAAAAACTATCTCCGCAAGGTCTACGACAAACTGGGCGTAGCCGACCGTTTAGAGCTTGCCCTGTACTGTCTCAACCATCACATCGTCGACGGAATCAAGCCTCCACCGATTCCCACTAACAATCCAGGTGCCGAATCCGCGCCGGCCGCCCATAGCGGCAATGGCGCAGCCGTCGGGGCCTCCGCCGCAGCCGGTTCCTCCGCAAGCGCGGGCGCACCTTTCATCACCCCAGATCCGTCCAAGCTCTCCTAATCACGCATTCGCAAACCAACAAGCCGCAAGTTTGCGCCAACCCGCCTTCGCACCATAGAATAAAAACGGCCACACGGCAGCCCTGCCGGACAGGCCAATCAATGCTTTTCTAACCTCTTCCAAAGCGCCGGAGAGATGGCCGAGTGGCTGAAGGCGCACGCTTGGAAAGCGTGTTTACTCGAAAGGGTAACGTGGGTTCGAATCCCACTCTCTCCGCCAGTTCTCAAGTCGCAGCCAAACATGCGGGTTCCGTGACCTGTTACTATTTTTGCCCGGTTCCTGTTACTAAAAATCGCGAAATCCCTTGACTCGCGGTATTGGACTTCAGGGGAATTTCATGGCAAACCGTACCGCAACGCTGTACATCCGCATCACTACTTCCGATGGTAGGAAGTCCTACTGCAAGCCCGTTTACCAGTCCAAGGGTCGCCTCAAGCCTCAATACGCTGTGGTCAATGGCGAACCTGAGCACCACAAAGAAGGTGTCTATTACGTCCGCTTTGGTACGGAGGGCGGGAAGCAGCAGTATGCGCTGGCTAGCAAAGACCCATTCGTCGCTTTGGACAAGCTGGAGGAAAAAAACGATTGCTGCACGACCGGGAACGGCACATCGTTCCTCAAACCCCTGTCAACTCTCGGATTTTGTGGAGCGAATCGACCGGCCTATCGTGAAGGAATCAACGCAACGCAGTTGGCAAAGCTGTACTCCTCACGAACAACCATTTAACCGGATTCTCAGCTGCGCGCCTTCACAAATTCCCGAGATTTCGTGAGTTAGTAATTCGAGGCTTTCACGAAGAATCGTAAGGGGGCCATGGACTTGGGTTCGCTGCAACTCGGAACTACTTTGTTTCCACCGTGTGAAATTGGCCTCGTAGTTGCAAACTACAAGGTACTTTGGAGGACCAACCAAAGGAGGCGGTGGAAATCACTCATGTGGAAAGTTAGACGGGTAGAGGATCAGGGCCGGATTGTCCTAAAACTAATCGGCCGGTTGGAGGGGAATCAGTTGGCCGAGTTGGAAGACGCGTTTGGAACGGAGGCAGGTGTTCAGAACCTGATCCTCGATCTGACGGACGTGCGGCTGCTGGATCAGGAGGCTGTGCGGTTCCTGGCGGATTGCGAAGCCCGCGGAGTCCAACTGCGAAATTATCCGGCCTACATCCGGGAATGGATTGACGCGGAGAAGGCGAGCCAGGAATCGACTTGAATCAGCACTGAAACCCGCGTGCTGATCGGCAGGGCGCCCGATGAGCGCGGGCGTCCTGCTTCACATGCTTTGATAACGGCGTTTGTCGATTTTCAGTGCCTTGATCTTTGAGTCCAGAGTCGAAGCCGGCATGCTCAAGGCAACTGCCGCTCCTGTTGGACCCGATATACGGCCTTTGCATCGGCGCAGCGCGGCTTCGATACGTTCCCGCTCCTGACCCTCAATATCCTCCGCGAGTGGCCGTAGGCTGCCTGACTCATGAGACAACCAGCTTTCATCAATGGCGAACTCATCGGTGTCGCTTACGATGACCGACCGCTCAATCACGTTCTGCAGTTCACGGATATTGCCTGGCCAGGGGTAAGACTGCAGGCTCCCCATCGTCCGCTTATCTATGCTCATCATTTTCTTGCCGGACTTGCTGGCGTAACGGTCGATGAAATACCCCACCAGTAAGCGGATATCTTCTTTTCTCTTTCTGAGTGGGGGCACTTCAATGGGGAATACATTGATCCGATAATACAAATCACTGCGGAATATTCCGGCAGCGATCGAGGCAGGCAGATCTCGGTGCGTCGCGGCAATCACGCGAACATTGGCACGGATTGGCGTTGTGCCACCTACGCGCTCGAACTCTCGCTCCTGCAAGACTCTCAGAAGCGTCACTTGCGTCTCGGCATTCAGCTCCCCAATTTCGTCGAGGAAGATCGTGCCTCCTTCCGCCAGTTCAAAGCGGCCGAGACGTCGCTGCAAAGCTCCCGTAAAGGCTCCCTTCTCATGCCCGAACAACTCCGAGGCGATCAGGTCGCGGGGGATCGCCGCGCAATTCACGCTTACAAACGCACGCGAAGCACGCGGTGAACGCTTATGAATTGCGCGAGCAATCAACTCCTTCCCGGTTCCCGTCTCCCCGGTGATCAGTACGGTGGTGTCGCTTTTGGCCACTCTTGAGACGCGGGCCAAAACAGCTTGCAGTGCGGGCGAAGCGCCGACGATCTCTTCGAACATCGAGGCCTTGTCAATTTCCTCGCGTAGAACCAGGTTCTCTTTCTCGGCTCTTTCTCCCTTACGCTTGCGATCGTCAATGTCGATTCGGGTACCGCACCAGCGCGTAATCTGGTCGGCCTCATTCCACAACGGCCGAATCTCGTATACAAACCATCGGTATTCGCCATCGTGTCGACGCATGCGCGCTTCCATCGAAAAGGACTCGCCCCTGGCCATGGCGGTGCGAATGCCTTCTTTGAGTTGCCCCACGTCCTCGGGATGGGTGACCAGGTCGAGAAACTCCATGGGGGCTTTCGGCGGGATCGTGCCGAAGTAGTCGGCCGAAGTGAGATTGCCATACGACCCGCTCCCATCGGCTTCCCAAAGAAACATGTGCAAGGGAGCTACATCAATCACCTGCTGAAGCTCCTTCGCGTGCTGCCGCACGGCTTCTTCTGCACGTTTGCGTTCGCTGATGTCCTGTACCACAGCTTGGCGTCCCCCGCGGAAGGTCGGTGAAAGGGAGACCTCCACGGGCACTTGGCTTCCGTCTTTGCCAACAAGCGTGCGCTCGAACCGGAAGATACCTCCTCCGATCTTCTCGGGCGGTGTTGGATAGCGGGCCAGGTCCTCCTTCGAGTAGGTGTCCAGAATGGATATTTGCTCAAGTTCCGACACACTGCACTTCAGCAGTCTGAGGCCGGCAGGATTGGCCGAGACGAATTTCCCGTCGTTGCTCAGCACCAGAATGGCGGCGGGAGAAAGATCCACCAAGGAACGATACTTGGTTTCGCTTTCTCGCAATTCGTTCTCGCCCCGGCGGATTTGCTCAAAAGCCCGAGCATTTGTAATTGCTACCGCGACCTGATTCGCAAAGATTTCGAGCCATGAAAAATCCTGCCGGCAGAGGCATTCGCGGTTGAATGTGGCTAGGACTCCAAGGATCTCTCCACGGGAGACGAGTGGATAGCCCGCAAAACCTCGGATGCTCTCCCGTTTGGCCCATTCCTTGTTCGCGATCCACTCACTGGTGGCCGCATCATCTGAGATCAAGATCGATCTGCCGGTGGCGCCGATTTCTCCGACCTTTCGATGGCCCCGTGGAATCCTGCGGTATTGGCCATGAAGAGAGGACCAGTCTTCGCCCGGAGAGGATTTGGAAGAGCCCGCACTTGCGACCAAGTGGAGGCATTGTGTTTGGTCGGCGCAGTCGGTCCTGTGGAAACAGCTCTGGCAGAGATCTCCCGGCGATAGCAACCAAACCCGCGCCAGTGCAACCCCCGGTTGTGCTGCAAGACCCCGAACAACCGCGCTCAGAACATCGGCCGTCTGGTGTTCGCCCGCTACCTGTGCTGCGAGGGAGAGTAAGGGTTCAGCCTGCACAACAATACCTCTCGGTCGGCCTGATTCTACCTGAATGTCCTTCCTACGTGCTGACCGATCGAAGATTACGGTTATAGAGAGATAATCACGGAAGTCCGCCCTTTGAGTCAGTGATCTTCGTCGCAAAAGCGCGTGATGCTGACATATAGCTGGCGAACAGCGGTTACGGCCCAGCCCATAGCGACAGGAAGCTGATTTCTCTACAGCAACGACCGCGCTTTTCTATCCGCCTTTGGAAACCTTGAGGGTGAGAAACACGCTCTCCTTAGTTTTCTCGCATCATCACTTCGGGCATCCCCCCCGGGAGAGTGTGCAAACTCTATCGGTCTGATCTCGTTTCACGAGCTTCCGTGAGTTCCCGAGTGACTCGTGATTTTATACCTGTGCAACGGCTTCTTTTTCTGCGTCTTGAATTTGGCAGGCGGAATGCACCCTCCCCTTCGGCAATACAAACACACTACGGAGAAGAGAAATGCAAACCCACACTGCCACAATCGATCGATCCTTTAGTCGTCTCGTTCGCGCACCGCGCAGAATTGCGGTCACGCTTCTGGCGTTCATACTTACATTTCTGGCGAGCCGCACGGCCCTCGCCCAAGACGACGGAACCACCCCCGACGTTTCTGCTTCGGACGCCTTATCGGCGTGCAATCTCAACTTCGGCGAGGGCACGATGTTTGGTTACGGACTCTACCCGAAGGTCGCAGTCAACGCTTCCGGGCTTGCGGCAGAAGTCGAACAGCTCGACGGGAGTATCGGGAAGATTTCGTACCGCATCGGACAAGTGAGCGGATCCTCTGTGACGTGGGGAGACCGGTATGAGGTACCCATAGATCCTTTCACTAATCTTCCAGCCTATCGTCCGAGCGTAGCGATAACCAAAGGCGGTCAGGTCATTATCGTCTGGAGCAATTCTGCCGGCAGGGGAGCAAGCGAAGTTTTGCTGTGGTACAGAGTCGGACAAGTGGATCCAAATGGCGGCGCCAATCAGCGAATCCTGTGGCTCACACTCCCCTACACTTGGGATGCCGGCTTTAATTCTTCCATCGCAGTTAATGACAATGGCTTAATCGTGGGTGTTCACGAATCGGGCACGAACGGCACCGGGCTTTACTATCGGATCGGGCAATTCACCGACCCTCCGTACAGCTACCATATTAAGTGGACGAGCGGCCAATACGGTATCCGATATACGGGGGGCGTAAGTCCGAACATCGCGATCAACAACCTGAACCAGGTCGTTGAGGTTCACCAGGTCCAAGCCGATGAAAAGCTTCTACACTATGTGCGCGGAACCATTTCTGCTCCTTACAGCAATATTGCTTTTGCCGGCGACCAACCGCGATACCACTCGAACGCCTCCGAGCCCACGATTGCTCTTCTCGACAGTGGTTTAGTCATCGAATCACACATGGAGAGCGGCAAACTGGGCGGCATGGTGGGTCAGCTAAGCACTACGGATTCGATCAAGATCAACTGGACGTGTTCTCTGCTGTTCAATCCTCCTGTTACCAACCAGGAACGTCCGGAGCTCGCCGCCATCAGCAATACCGCCATCCTTGTTACTGTCGGGGACCCGTATACCAACAACTCTCGTCTCTACTCTTACGTCTCGAGGTTCTGAACCGATGCGAGGACCCGCTTTTCTTGCGCAACGATAAGCGGGGTCCTCGCCAAGTCTGGAACCAGCAAGTCTCAATAACCCAGGCTTAAAGAACGGGTGCCTAGGACGAGCTGGAACCGACTCTCCGTATCCTCTCACCGCCCACTCTCAACCCGTACGAAAGCGTCCGCATGGTAGGGTATTCCGCAAAAGATCCCGGCACGACCTCCATTACTTGTGGCGTTGCCCTGATTGTCGAGCGTCCCACCCAGTAGGAAGAAACCATACTCGCTCACGCCGCCTGGGGAGAGGAAGAATGACTTTCGCGGCCGCCACTCCCAGTAACCCGCCGAGCAGCGTTTCCCAGGCGCGCGCCCCCAAGACCGATATCGATGTTTCTCCACTAATCGCCAACGTCACCATCAGTGTGAAGGCGTAGGCCGCACAGGCAATGTCGTAGCGCTCTGGTAATGCCATGGCGTAAATGATCATTGCAATTGCAGCGAGTATCCACGCCAGCGGCGGTATGTGCATTGCGATCGGCACGCACGCGATGCCAAGCGGGACTCCGATCAGCGTTCCAACGATCCGTCGGCGAACGCGATCTGCAGTGCCCGACGCCGACCCGGCGATCACATAAGTGCTCGCAGTGATCGCCCATGCGGACTCTTGGAGGTGGATTACGCTGCTTACTACAACGATGAGAAAAGCGGCCACTGCTGCCTGTAACCCCATCCGCAGTTCTCGTGATGCTTGCCCCTCCCCAATCGAGGCATCCACACCCGACACGGGCGTCGGATGTTCCGCCGGTCCGCTGAGCAAGCGAGGAACAACCGAGGCCACTGTGGCTATCAATCCTGCCAGCGCTACCAGTCCCAGATCGGCCCGAGTGATCCCGGTTCCGTAGCCGAGAAGCTGGCCGATATAGATCTGGGACCCGATGCCCGCACCAAGGATTCCGAATCGCTTGAGATATCCAACCAGAAACGCGCCTGTGATCAGAACCCACTCCGGACCCAGCCCCCCGTGACGCATCAAGATCGGCGCAAGACCGATCAAGCTGAGTGCGCCCGTCACCGCGGCAGCATTTAAGATCACAAGATCGCGAGTAGACAACCAGCGAGTTGCCTGACCTTCTGAAACGCTCGCCCAGAGGCCGAAGCCGGCGGCTAGGTAGCTTAGAAACGAGCCGCCCGAGATGTGATACGAGTTGTAGAGAAGAGCGCCCAGCATCGCCGCAATGCCATATGCGGTTACCAGTCGCAGGCCCTTGACGCGGCGATGGACGCCGGGATCGATTCTGTCAAGCCACCCATCGAGTCTCTCGCCCATTGAGTTCATTCCGCAGAAACCAGCAGCAGCCACCTAGTCGGCCCGACTTACCCTCTTTGCGTTTTCGTACCTCAGCTTCGGCGCTAGCTAGCGACAGGTCGGACAGTCGCGGCTCGCGTCGCCTTTTGGAGAAGGAGTATAACGCAGCCAATCTTGCGGCCCGCCAAGTCAGGAGGTAACGGGTCTATCCAGAGCACTTCACGCTCCATCCACGAACTCTTGGCCAGTCCCGTCCTAGCCCGCACCGCCGGACTCAATGACTTGTTTGCTTTGCAAAATCCGGGTCGCAACTCGTTGAAAGATAGAGGGCATCTTTGCTTACGACGCAGTAAGAGCAAGAAATCAAAGAAGCCATTCGGGAATTGGAATCAGCAATCGAGCGGGAATCGCGATCGCCATTCCCGACATCTCGTGAAGTCCCGATGAGCTGAGAGTTCGAGTGCTTGCCAAGTGTCGATCTTTCTGCTCTTTAAGATTGGCCTCGACCTTGCATCTTCATCCAGCGAGGTGCGCGACGAAGACTCCGTCGGATGCACCAATTTCAGATTCAGGAGATTCCAATGCTTATGCCGAAAGATGTTCTTCGTCGCATCTTGTGTTTACTGATGCTTCCGCCGGCGGCCACTGCTTCCTCTGCGGCGCAAACCACTCCATCGCAGCCTCAATCCGTTCTTACTGCACCTCGTGCGGTCGCAGCCGAGAATGGCACACCGAATCTGACTTGGCAGAGCCCAGACACCAACGCGTTCGCGATCGTGTCGCCCAAGTTTGGTCAGTTGATCAACGGACCGACCGCTACCGTGAGTTTGAAGATAGGACGGCAAATCGAACGCAAGACGTTGCGAGTGGTCCTGAACGGCGAGAACATCACGTCCAGGTTCTCCCACGGACGGGACTCGGCCGTCCTTGCTTCTGCGCAGCTGCGCACGGGCAACAACCAGCTGGTAGCCAGCGTCAGAGGCGCACACAAGGAATGGAAAGTGAAGCGAGTGAAATTCGATTACTACGCGGAACTGCAAAGCGGCGATATCCCGTACTATCCCCCTACGACAGTCGGGCTCTCTCTGAACCCCGGAGGCGCGCAGCCGTGGGTGACGTTGACGACGGGTACTCCGGCGAGTCTGCAGGACAACATTGACCGAACCCAGTATGCACTCCCCTACCCTGATACTACATTCCCCTCCTCAAAAGACGCTCCGTGCACCACGCGCTATCAGATTGTGGTTCTAAACCGCCAAACTCCGGAACAAGAGGATGGCTACATGTGTGCCTCGAGTTCGGCCGACCTCAAGAGTAAGCTGGCCGGCTTGACAAAAGGCGCAGAAATCGTACTCGTTGGTACTACGCTATATAACAACGCCGATGCCGGCCTGGACACGACGGCCATCGGGGGCACCAATTACTCGACATATGGCGCTGAGTGGCAGCCTCAGGGCTATGCGGCGATTGGAGTTTCGGGAGCCAATCCTGGCAGCGCCTACGAAAGCTACTATCTGGCGTCCGACGTGGGTAAAGCCTATATGCAAGATCCGTTCGCCAATGGTCTGCTCGCGGTTGACCAGCATAGCAATTTCAACTTCCATGCCGGCAACAACATGCAATTCCAGGTTTTTCCGAACGATCCTGAGGCCGGTACTAGCGCTTTCCTCACGGCGTCGACGACCTCACCCGGGAACGGCTTGGTTTCGGTCTGGGAGCCGCCCGCGGGGTCAGCGAACGGCTTCTGGCTTCTCACTCTGGATCGCGGGACGTTGCTGCCCATCGATCTGAGCAACCAGGGTTCTTGCCAAGGAGGCTCCAACCACTATTGCGGGCAGTTCTTCCCCACGGGCAGCACGGACTCGACTGTGGCGTCGCAGGCAGTCGACAACCTCTCTGAGGCACTCATTCAATCGTCGTATCGTCATATGCTCGTGCTGACGACAGTTGGCCAGCCGTTCCAGAGTGGCATAGTTAGTGGCATAGATATAAGCGGGCTACAGGGTGCGCTTCAGCTTCTGGGGGGAGCCGGTTATGCATTCCCATCGCTCACCACATCGGGCTCAACCTACACTCTGGTCGCTGCGGGGTACGGCAATCAAAATTCTCCAATCCCCCCTAGGTACGCGTCGCCTTTGGCGTCCGGCGTAGTCAATTCGTCGTCCGCATTCAGCCAGCAAGGACAGACCGGGATTGTTCGCGGGGTGATGGCTCGCGACAACAACGGTCTCTATTTCCCCTCGGTCGCGTCCCAGGAAGACGGGAAAGGAAACGGAGAGGGCGCAACCAGCGTCAGTATGGACTACGACTTCTATAGCATCAGCACACAAACCCCAATCGATTGGCCGTTGACCGACACCTCGGGACACATCGCCGCCTATCACTATGCCAGCAAGCAGTTCCTTTCGTACGTGATCGGCGAGACGGGGACGCATTCAGCCGACCTGCGTTACTACTACAGCAGCGACAATACGAAGAACATCGTGGCCGCCAACACAGACTTCGATTGTTCCGTAAATCCCAACGAACCGAATTGCGTTTACGCCGACGGCGAAGGCTTTACGCAGCAAGATCTTGCCGACGCGAACGCGCAGCTTTACGCTGAGGTCACGGCGCTGAAAGGCACCTACACGTTCCTCGGCGACAACGGGGGGATTGGTACCCTGATCGAAGGCAATGGCGTCGCCACTCCGGTTTCAGATCAGGTCATCGAAGCCACCTATGAGGTGCTCAACGGGCAGAGTGGCGCATCCACGACCACTACAGTGGCGGCTAACGCTTCGGATTGGATGAATCTGCTGGCCGGGGTCACGTCCGTGGCGGCTGTCGCCGTGGGCGGGCCGCTCGAACTCCCGGTCGCCGGGGGTGTGATCGGGGTCGCAAGCGGTGCACTTTGGACCGGCTCTGCTCTAGCCCCATTCGGAGGTACCGACACCACAACGCCACCCAGTTACACAAATTCGTTCGATGTTGAACTGGGAACCTTGGAACAACAACAGGATCAGTATTCCCAAGGTCTCATTGTTTCGTACGACACCGCCCTCGACAACATTTACTCCGATTGGGGTAAGTTGTCGCAGACGGGTGCCAAAACCGCCAATTCCGATTCAGGGTGGAACTTCCCCAATCTGCTTAGCCCCATCACCTTGGGCAACCAACTGGCGTATGGCACACGCCGGTCCATCTACCGGCAAGTGGTCCCGCAGTTCTATCAGATGGATTCTTACTATACGCAACCGATCACTCAGATCGATAAACTGGGGCTGATATCTCGCAAGGATGGCTTCTACGGACAGTCTCCATATACCATCTTCTCCTGTTCGGCTGCCTATTCCTCTTCGCTGCCGTCAAACGGGTACGATTTGTATGTGGCTTCTACCGGAAAGACGAGCGATATCTTTGTCGTTGGCGGCGCTATCAGCAACAACAACACCGAGAATGTGTCGGAACAGTTTCCCACTACGGATTTGCTCAACATTCTCTTTAACGCGGTAGATCCGAACGATTCATCAACCTCCAATAACCTCAACTTCCCGACTGTGTTCTTTACAAACCCAGCCCTCATGCCCTTACGGAGTGGCCCCAGGAAAGAACCATATCTGGGAGTGGGAGGTCTCTGCTACAAGCCAGGGTGTTCCGCTAATACTTGGAACGACCCGAATGCTGAAACAGAATGCGTCGGCCCGTAGTCTGACCCCAGCCTTACGGCTTCATTATGGCCCTCCGGAAAAACAGCCGGAGGGCCATTCGGCTTTAGCCGAGAGGGTCAAGCAGAAGGCGCGTCACAACCATAGCTGTCGAAATATCCCGATTACACGTATCGACTGGGCGAGTTGTCCGCTACACGAAAGCGGTCCAGAAATGGGATGAGCAGGTCTTCGAGATCGGAGAAACTGTTTCCCATGAAAGAGACAGCGCAGCACCTCATCGCAGAGGTTCCTAGCAGACATTCCCCAAGCGAAATAACCATCGGCGTCGACCTGGGAGATGTCTGGAGCCACTACTGCACGATCAACCAAAATGGAGACGTGGTCGACCGGGGCCGGTTCCGAACCAATCCCCAAGGAGTGGAGAAGTGGTTTAAGAATCTCGCCAGTTCGGGTGGCCATGGAGGCCGGCACGCACTCGATCTGGATCAGCGAACAGCTTCAGTTGCTCGGACACGAGGTAATCGTGGCGAACCTGCGGGAGCTACGAGCGATCTCTCACAGTGACCGCAAGAGCGACCAGGTCGATGCCGAGAAACTGGCGCGCTTCGCCCGGCTGGATCCCAAGATTCTGCGTCCCATCGCGCATCGCACGCTGCAACAGCAGCAGGCATTGACGCTGATCCGCGCACGTGATCTTATGGTCCGCTTACGTATTGAAAACGGGCGACGTGTTCTCGATCAAGATGGAGGAAGCCTGTGCTGCTGCCGTTCGAATTGGTCATCACAAAGGATGAAATTGACGGCAGCCCTCTGCTGCTCGTCGGTTACCGTCTCAACTCTTCACGGAACTTACATTTCTACTTCACATTCGCCATATTTGATCTTTCTGCTCACTCGCAGCCTTGAGCGCGACTCGCTGGATTACCTCCTCTGGGTTGGAGAGCTTACCCGTTTGCGGTTGCGGCAGCACACAGCGCGGTTTCAGTCGTCTCTATCGGGAGCCGCAAGAAAAATGTCGTGCCCTTCCCTATCTCGCTCTCGAACCATATCTGTCCGTGGTGTTTCTTGACAATCACGTTATGGGCTAAGGCCAAGCCTTGTCCCGTGCCCTTCCCGACTTCTTTGGTGGTGAAGAACGGTTCGAAAATCCTTGCGCGAATACTTTCTGGTACTCCCGCTCCAGTGTCGTTGACCTGGACCTTCACCCACGCACCCTCGCATCCGGTGGTAATCGTAATCGTTCCCTTGGTTCCAGAGGCTGCTCTCACTACGTCTCCGATGGCATGAGCCGCGTTGATCAGCAGATTCAGTATGACCTGATTGAATTCACCTGCCAGACAAGGTACCGGAGGTAAATTGTCGGCAAAACAGGTGTGAACATCGGCCACATATTTCCATTCATTGCGGGCGACAGCAATTGTGGTTTCAATCGCGTGGTTGATGTCGATGACGCATTTGCCTTCAGATCCAGGATGAGAAAATTCCTTCATGGCTCGAACAATTTTTGAAATCCGCTGAACGCCTTCTAATGTCTGGGCAATCGCCTGCGGAATTTCGCGTAGAAGATAGGCTGGATCTGCCTGCTCCGTGCATTGCAACAACTCGGAAATCGTATCCGGGACAACAGATCCCGCCAGAGACTCCTCACGAATCCGCAGGCACACCCCAAGGATGTTGTTGACGGTGGGCCACGTCTCCTGAAGAAATGTGGCGTTGTCGCCGACGTATTGGGCTGGGGTGTTTATCTCGTGAGCTATGCCGGCGGCCAACTGTCCGATAGCCTCGAGCTTTTGGGCCTGGCGCAGCTGCTCTTCCAGAACTTTGCGTTCGGTTATGTCGGCGCCGGTGATCAAGAACCCCGTACCTTCCCCGCGGGCGAAGAGGTCGACGTTGATGATATTCAGACCGAGGAAGTGTCTGTGACCGTCTCTCTCAAACATCACATTATCGAGCTTCTCCGACTTCGCAACGCGGAACCACGAATCGACCTGTTCGTCCTTCTGAGGATGCAGCCAGAGGATCCCACAGTTCTGGAGCGGTTTGCCCAAGACGGCATCTGCGGGGAGACCGAACGCTGTTGTGGCGGCCAGGTTCCAGCGTGTGACTTGACCAAGGCTGTCGGTACCGATCAGGATGGAAGGAACGGAGCCGATGAAAAGCTCCGATTCAGCGTGGGTTGCTCGCAGAGAACCCTCGGCGAATTCGATTTGCGTCAGCATTTCATTGAAACTGTCCACCAGGAGACCCACTTCATCTGCAGCATACTTGGGAGCGCGGACGCCGAAGTTCTTTTCCCTCGAAATCTTCTTCGTAGTCTCGACCAGATCAAGAATTGGTCTTGAAATGAAGCGTTTCAGCAGCACGGCCACGAGGAAAGCGGCAGCGGAAGAAGCGGCCATCAGAATCAACACGAATACCCCGAACCGCCGCATACGTTGCTGGATCTCTCGCAAATCCGATACCAGGTACACAGATCCGATCGCTTCCCCGTCAAACATGATGGCAGCACATTCGGTGACGCGATCCCGCTCCAACTGATCGCCTATTGCGGGCGGAAGGTCGGGAAGCTGGGTGGGGGGTACGGTGAGAACGCGACGGTAGGAGGCAAAGGCCCGGCCGCGGCCATCGTAGATACGCGCTGCGACGATGTTTGGTTCCGCGTGCAGGGTTTGCAGAACAAGGTCGGCACTCTTGGGATCGTTATAGGTGAGTGCGGCCGCCACGTTGGCGCCGGTAATATCCGCCAGACTATCGAGATGGTCGGCGATGCTGTGGCGAAGGGTGATGACATCGTAGCTCAAAAAAAGGATGCAAGCGACCAGAAGAGAAGCGCTACTCGCCGCCATCATGGTTAGAACAAGTTTGCGCGCCAAGGTGAGCTGGGGAAGGAACTTCATCGCTCGCCTCCGGTTTGGCCCGGGCCCTTGACCAGCCGCGCTACTACCAGCAGCCGCGAACTGATTTTCAGGCCCACCGCAGTGGAAGCCTCCGGATCGATCTCCAACTCGATGGTGGTATGTTTGATCGCCAGATTGATCATTCCCCCGAGTGGAATGAATTGGTCGCTTTGCCCGACTGTGAGAACACTCGATCGGTGCAGTGCGTTGAGCAACTGGGCGATGCGCTCTTTATCGGGGAAACCGATGAACAAGACTTGGCAGGACTTGAATTCCGCAGAGGAATGCAGCCTCCGAGCTTCCACTGGCCGTCCGTTCGCCTTTTTGCCGGAGACGGCCGGTTCCAGGACGTCACTGGTGCGGTCATCGCCGATCACGCAGATCACGGCGGGGTCGTCAGGATTGCGGAACACTCCCGAAGGCCATTCCACAAACTTCGCGAAGTTATAGAGGTAAGCCGCCTTCACTTGACTCTCCTCGACCGCCTGGGCCGAGGTCTGCGCCGCGAAGCCCAAGCCGACGCCAAGAATCAGAAGATCGATAGAGAATGCCCGTCTGAGGAAAGCGCTCTTGCTGAAGCCGGGCGAAACCGATGCCCCAGCTTTGTGGCAATCCCCAAGGCTGGAGGAACGTTGTTCGAAATGGCAGCAAGTCGACATCATGCTCACTGGAAATGAAAGGTGTGCGTGAGCTGAACGCGGAAGTCCCGACCGTTCTGCCGTACCGTGGACCCCACGATTTCTGCTCCCACCGGATCGCTATACGGACTGTTGAAAACGTTGTAAACACTGCCGGACAGGCGAAACCCTTTGGCGAATTCGCGGCTGGTCAGGGTCAGATTGGAAACCACGTAGCTGCCGACCTGCGTTCCGGCCACGGTCCTCCTGGAATCGGTGTATTGGAGCTCGAATCCTATGGTCAGGCTGCGGTGAGCCAGGGGAAAAATGATATTAGCCTTCGCCAGTTGGGCGGGCGAATCCGAGAGCCAAAGGCCGGTAGAGGGGTCCACCGTCTCCTGCAGGGTGTAGCTCAGTCGGCCTTCGATGCCCGAGGGTACCTTCCCCGCCAACTCCACCTCCACGCCCCGGTTGTGCGCGCTCTGGGAGTTTTCGTAGACAATGAAAGCGGTTTTGGGATCGATTTCCTGGCTGATGAGATTGGTGAATTGACTGCCAAAACCCGAGGCCGAGATGCGGAAATCGCCGCCGACGTCTTGCTCCCAGATGAACTCCTCGGTGCGTATTTTTTCCGGACGCAAATAGGGGTTGGGCTCAATGCTGACATGATCGCCGTAGTAAAGCTCGTAATCATTGGGTGCCCGAAAGGCCTGACCGTAGATGAGCTTGAGCGTGGTTCGTCTCAAGGGGGCGTAGATCAGTGCGACGCGCGGGTTGGTTGTTCCTCCAAATGGCTGATACTGATCGTGCCGCAATCCCGCATTGAGAATCAGGCCTTGTCTAATGGTAAATTCGTCCTGAACGAAAGCTGCCCATTCCTGCGTACTTCGCCGATCGTCGAGCACGGGTTGGAAGGGATTCAAATTATAGTTGGTCTGGTCCTGGCGTAAGTTGTCGCGGAACTCCATGCCAACAGTCGCCTTGTGCTTTTGCCACAGCGTCTTGGTAATTCTGGCATTTGTTCCAAAAACGTCCCCGCGCGCTGCGTCTTCGTTGAGAACATCTCCCATCTGGCCGGCGATCGGCGAATAGACGTAGACTCCGTGGTAAATTTCGCGGTCGAAATAGATGTTAGCGGTGAATTCTGCGTCGTGGAGAATCGGGCGGCTGTAGCGCAGCTTGAAATGACTACTGGTATCGATCGTCTGGCTGCGGTTGTCGTTGAAAACTTGCCCAAAAGACGCAGTCGGTATGCCCTTCTCGCGCGTCGCACCCAGGGCCTCCACAGTAAAGTGCTGGAAATGGAGGCTGGTATAGAAGCTTCTCGAGGAGTCGCGATCCGCGTCCTGGGCGATTCCGTAGTTGGTTGCAGGGCTGTCATAGGCGGGGAAGAAGAGACGAGTGGCGCCGACGCTGTCGTAGATCGTCGCAGAAAACAGTGCGTCCACACCGCGATAAGTTCCGCCGAAGGTGGAGCGTCCCCGATAGGAATCAAAACCTCCGGCGTCGCTGGAGAGTTCAAGTCCGGCGGCGCTCTGGGCGTTTTTGGTAATCACATTGATCACGGCGAGAAAAGCGCAGGTGCCGTAAAGAGAGGAACTGGGCCCGCGAACAATTTCAATTCGTTCGATCAAGTCGACGTCGAGGGGGAACTCGGTGCCGAGATCCGCCTCCTCGTAGACGCTGTCGTTGAGGCGATGCCCGTTGACGAGCAGCAGAATTTGATCGTTATATCCGCCGGGGCGGGAGAACCCGCGCACGCCGACATAGGTGTAGTTGCGATCATAAGTAATGTCGAAGCCGTGTACGCTGCGCAGGGCATCGGCCAGAGTGCGGTAGCCAAACTCACGAATCTGGTCGGCTGTAATGACGGTCACTGAGGACGGGGCCTCGCGGTCGCTTTGCAAGTACATCGATGCGCTGTAAACTTGAACGCCTTTGAGCGCCTCAGGGCTCAAGTCCATGAGGTCTTTGCTCTGTCCGATCGCTGCTACGGGGGCGGCAATTGACATCCAGAGCAGCAGTGAAATCTGCCTCACCCTTGGCCGCCGGATGCGGCCAATTCGTCCCCAACGCCTTGTTGGAGCCAGCCTCAAAATTCCTTCCTTAGAAAGTCAGCTTGCTAGCGCGTTGCGATGCTCACCCGCTAATGCGACACCTCTTGCGCCTCTGCGGAGCAACTAAACACAGAGCTACTTGTGAATTCATCGGCGGAACGCGCCGGAACTTGATCGGGATTCCTATTTTGAACATTTCCTGGAATAAGCGGGCAGATTGTTCGGATGGTTTACCAGAACTATTCTGTCGAGAGCGAATCACACGAAGTCACTTTGCAGACGGATAATGGCGGGCAGCAGAGTTAAGAGCAGGGCTTTTTCTCAGACAGCTTCACTACCAAGAGTTTTTCTACGCGTACGGGGCTATTTCGCTCGTCCTCGGCGTCTACCTGACCTATGGCGGATTCAAATCAAGATCACATTAGCCAGTTTCTCAGCGGGGCTCGGAAGCGGGGATGTCTCGCCGGTTCGACTACGCATTGTCTTAATTCACTGCGCGTACCAGTCCGAATGCGGCGACCAGCGGCTACACGACAGGCATTGTGTCGAAGTCCACTGATGGAGGCAGGCAGGGCAGACGCCTCCGGTATCGAACGTGTTCCATTCGTGTCCGCAGGTGCAGAACCATTTGTCTTCTTTGCGCGGCGACCAGCCGCACAGCGGGCACCGAATGCGAGGACCAGATGGCTCCCGGCTCTTCTCTGTCTCAACCTCGCGATCCGGCACAAGGGTCGGAGTGTCGGTTTTGGGACTCATTCCTTTGCTTAGGGTGGGCAATTCGAATGGCCCGCCATCTTGCTTAGCACGTTGGTACTTCCAAATCTTATTGCCGAGACTGCTGCGGACGAGTGGAAACTCTGCCCGCAGAACATTGCTTGCTAGGTCTCGCCTGATACTGATTGACTTGACCCCGTTTGTGCTGGTTGGTCTTTGAATTTTGCGAATGCCGTCAGCGCATCGTGCAGGCGGTCGAAAAACCGCGCCGCGCCGATGACCTCCGTCAAGAGGTGCCGGTCTAAGTCTGCCTTCAGCGAGAGAGACACGCGTGCGAGCACCAACACGACGCCTCCGTGAACCAGTTCCTTGTGAAGTTGTTGCACCATCCGGGCGGCGGTGTAATCCACATTCGTGATCGCTTCGGCATCGACGACCAACCAGCGCGCGAGCGAGGGGCCTGGCCCAACCAAGCCGCGAACCTCCTCTGCGAACAGGCTGGCATTGGCATAGAAGAGCGCTGCTCCGAAGCGATAGATCACCAACCCCGGCTCCGTTACTGCGCCGGGAATAGCCGGGACCAACTGCCAGGCATCGCCTTCGCTTACGACGAAGACGCCGGTGTGAGGGCGATAGCTGTGCCGCACAACCCGGAGCAGCGACAGCACCATGGCCAGCAGAATGCCCTGCTCAACCCCTACCAGCACCACGACAGCGGCAGTAAACACGGCCAGAGCGTATTCTCCGGGACTCTCGCGTCGAATCTCGCGCAAGCCGCGCACATCGATTAGACGGACAGCAATGAAAAATACGATGGCACCCAGCACGCAACGCGGCAGGTATTGCAGAGGCTTGGTCAGAAAGAGCAGGACGAATACGACCGTCATCGCGGTGGCTACCTGGGCAAGCTGGCTCTGACCGCCGGAGCTTTCGACCATCGCGGTTTGAGTAGGGCTTCCGTCCACCACAAACGTCCCGCTCAACGCCGCCGCGGCGTTGGCCGCAGACAGACCGACCAGGTCTGCGCTTTCGTCCAAGTGCTGATGGTGGCGCCCCGCGTAGAAACGTGCGGTAGCCGCGCTCTGGGCAACGATCATGACAAAACAGGAGCCGGACACGCCGAGCAGCGAAACGGCGTCCTTCCAGTGCACATCGGGCAACCCTAAGTGCGGAAGCCCGCCAACCACCGGCCCGACGATGGTAATGCCGTGCCCTGCGAAATTCCAAGCTGCGCTCGCGGCGATTGCGCCGGCGACAGCAATCAGCGGGCCAGGCACCTTGGGAACAAACCGATTGAAGGCAAAGACGCCTGACACGACCACTGCCGAGATAGCGACGGTCGGGAGGTGAACCTGGGGCAGGCCGCGGAAGACCCCGATGAGCTGTCCCACCGTCCTGTTGGAGCGTACTTCCAGACCGACCATCTCGCCCAGCACGGCGATGCCTACCTGAAATCCCACTCCGGTGAGAAACCCGATCAGCACAGTCTGCGACAAGAAGTCGGCCAGAAAGCCGAGCTTGAGCACTCGGGCCAGCAGCAGAAATCCGGCGGTGAGCAGAGCGACGGTCGATGCCAGCGCCAGATATCTCGCGCTTGCGATGGGCGCCATACCCTCAAGCTTCCCGGCAAGAATGGCAGCGGTCGCCGAATCGGCAGCGACCACCAGATAGCGCGACGAACCGAACACAGCAAATGCCAGCAGCGGAAGCAACAGCGTGTAAAACCCCGTGACTACTGGCATGCCGGCAATCCTGGTGTAGCCCAGCGCCTGCGGGATGTTCATCGCCGCCAGTTGGAATCCGGCGAAGGCATCGCGGACCGCTCCCGCACGAGTAACCGGCCTTATGCCTTGAAATAGACGGAGCCAGCCGCCACTCCGCGCTTGCGCGGTGCGTTGGCCCGATTGCAGGCGATCTGGTCCGGACGGCGGTGTGGCTTGTCTACTCATGGTCACTGCAAGATCGTCCTTTCCATACTGAAAGGTTCACACAGTAACGTCTTCCTATTTCTTTCCCTCGGAGTATTGCAAACCGACAAGCCGAGAATGTTTTAGGATTGCTAGGCAGGAAGTTTCTTTTTGTAAGGCCCTCGCTTTCCCGGTTTTGGCATGTAGCTATCGGCCATCGTCACGATTTCCTCACCAAGACTCCAAACGTGGTCACTTAAGCCAGCCGCCATGCTCGGAGTGATCCTCAGTGTCTTGTGGATTCGGGCGAAGTTGTGAAGTTGTAGTGTACGGCGTAGATCGCAACCATTGCCGCGTGATTCTGAACTTTCTTGCCGAACGCGTTCGTTAGCTTTGTAAAACGCCGCATCCCCGGATCGCCGCTCATAACTTTCAGTTCACAGCGCGGTAGTGGCTGAATTTGATTTCTGAAATTTTCGGGGCCGCTATGGGGAATTGCCCGAGCCCCAATATACGGCCGATCGGGAGCATGCGCGGAAAAATGTTAGGGAAGAGTTACCAGTGGTGGCCAAACCCGTTGGGGGAGAGATCTCTCAGTTCCCTCCATTTGAGCTATCTTGTGTCCGGCAGGTGCATCGACTGCATGACTCCACTGAGTTGATTTCAACGTAGGGCGCTTATGGGTATCGGGTACCTAGTCGCCCTTGACGGCAACCGGTAGCCGGTTCGGGGTCAGCACCGTTAGCTCGCCCACTTGTTCCCTCTTGGCCGTACCGCGAAGATGGGCGGCATGGTCCGTCATCCAAAGCTCGGGAATGATTTCGCCGACCAGTTGCCCGTGACAGAAAAGCCGAACCACCGAGCTTTCAGAAACGACAATGCCCACCGCTTTGGTCACCGCGCTCATGTTGGCGGCAGCAATGTGGCGGCTGCCGAGCCCGAGCGGCACATCCACTTGAGCCGCGACCGCGTCAAGGTAGCGGCATGCGGAAAGGAAAATTCCGTCGCGACTCACCACAAAGCTACCGTCCAGTTGCGCCAATTCCTTAATGGTTCCGCGGAGGTTGAGATTGGTGATGTGGCGTGAAGACTCAGGATGCCCCAACAACGGATCTAAAATCAGCGGGCGGGACCTGGCGAGCACGGCAGCCTCATCTCCGAGCGTGAACAGAGTGCCAACGCGCTTTCCCTCCCGGCCTTCGCGGGCAATTTCGACGGCCAGCCCAATCAGCGGCTCAAGCACGTCCGGATCGTATTCGCTTACTTCGCACAGAAGACTCTCAAACATCCATCTCACTCCTCGCGTGCTCAGCAACCCTCGACCTTCATCGTTACAAACGAATCAGCCAGGACCAATCAATACAATTTCCGACGATTGTGTTAGCGCGTGGCATCCGCTAACGGCAGCCAGACTTGAAAACGCGTGTCACCGGGTTTGGAATTCACCTGAACATTGCCCCTGTGCTTCTTCACAATTCGCTGGACAGTGTCCAGGCCAAGGCCCGTGCCTTCTCCCACTCCTTTCGTCGTGAAAAAGGGCTCAAAGATGTGAGGCTGCACATCGGGAGAAATTCCTGGACCGTTATCTCCAATCTCAACCACTACGCAACCGTCGTCACGGTAGGTTCGGACGCGAAGCTCGCCCTTTCCGCGCATCGCGTCAATCGCGTTATCGATAATGTTGGTCCAGACCTGGTTCAGTTCACTCCCAAACGAATTTACGAGAAGCGGAACGCGCTCGTAATCGCGCTGCACGGCGACGCCCTGTTTCAGCTTATGATTCAGGATCGTAAGTGTGGTTTCCAGGCTCTTTACGACATCGACGTTCTGCACCTTAGCCTGGTCCATGTAGGTGTATTCCTTGATCGCACCCACCAGCTCCGATATTCGCGACGTGCTGCTCTCGATTTCATGCAAGAGAATGGCAATCTCCACGGATGCTGCAATCCTCACCAGCGCGGCTCTGGCGGTGTCTGCATCCAGGCTCGCAAATAATGATTCCAAAATTTCCGGCTTAATATTCCGCCGTGCCAGGTCAGCCGCCAGTTGCCAGAGATCGTTCTGCCCGTGACTGCGCAACAGAGAATCGATCTGGTCCTCCAGGTCGCTGATGGTTAGCGCATCGGGCGGAACAACATCTTTTTGGGTAAATAAAGCCTCTAGTTTTTCGATCTCCGCCTTCTGCGCCGACGTAAGATCGCGCCTCCCCAGCTCAAGACTCGCGGTCTTGATTTTCTTGAGCATCTCTCGCATTTGGCTGGCAGCGCGTTTCGCGGCCGAGGCAGGATTGTTGAGTTCGTGCGCCAGCCCAGCCGACAGCTTTCCTAGGGAAGCCAAACGATCTCGCTGTTGTTCGAGGCGGGTGACTTCACGGATGCGGTCGGACATCAGCCCCACCAGCCGTTTGGTCAACTCCGGCATTTTCTGGATGAGTTCCGGAAATAGCGAGGCGGGAAATCGCAAGGCACGGCTGTCCACCTCGGCGCGCTGGCTGACCGTAAACTGCTTCATTCTGGAGTATGGCAAGACCCCGGTAACGTCGCCCGGCTCCAGGTCGAAGACAATGGTTTCGCCGTTGAGTTCTCCCCGCACTTGAGTGTGTCCCTCAAGAATCACAAACATCGCGTCGGCCGGGTCACCCTGGCGCGAGTAGGTTTCTCCCGCCTTAAGATGCAGCTCTTGCGCCTGGCTGAGAAACCAATCCAGTTGATCGTCCGGCAAATCGGCGAATTCAGTAACGCGACGTAGTTCAGATTTATCGACCATTTACACCTTGCTTAGATATTGATGGATGAACTGCACTGCCACCGAACCTTCCCCAACTCCGGACGCCACCCGCTTGATAGAACCGTGCCGTACGTCGCCCACGGAAAAAATGCCGGGAACATTCGTTTCCAGCAAGAACGGATCTCGGTCGAGGGCCCATCCCTTCGGGCGTTGCCCATCACGTATGAGATCGGGGCCAGTCAACAGGAAGCCACGCTCATCCCGCTCGACGATGTTCGCCAGCCAATCTGTTCTCGGCGAAGCTCCGATGAAAATAAACATCGAACTCGCCGGAACGCGTTCTACTTTGTTGGTGTCGGAACAAAGCACGGAGATTTCTTCCAGCCGTGTTTCGCCATGCGCCTCGGCCACGCTGGCGTGGGTCCAGACCTGAACGTTCGGTGTTTCTTGAATCTGATCGATCAGGTACTGTGACATGGTGCTGGAAAGCGATTCGCCACGCACCAGAATAACAACGCGCTCGGCAAATCTGGCGAAGTTCATCGCCGCCTGGCCCGCCGAGTTCGCGCCGCCCACCACATAGACGATCTCACCCTTGCACGACAACGCCTCGGTTGCACCGCCACCATAGTAAATCCCGGCACCCTGTAACCGGTCTATCCCCGGGGCATTCAGTCGCCTCCACTGCACGCCCGTCGCGATCATCAACGCGTGGCAAGAAATTTCATTTCCATCCGCCATCTTGATGATTCGGTAAGGCCCTTCCATTCTGGCGTTAACCGCTTCCTGCGGGGACAGAATCTCCACTCCAAAACGTTGGGCCTGCACTACGGCGCGGCGGGCCAGGTCGCCGCCACTGAGCCCGGTAGGAAATCCGAGATAGTTTTCGATGCGCGAGCTCATGCCGGCTTGGCCTCCCGGCGCTTCCCGCTCAATCATTACAGTGTGCAGACCTTCCGAGGCACCGTAAACGGCGGCGGCCAAACCAGCCGGACCTCCTCCCACAATGGCCAGGTCATAAAAACTGGTTTGGGCGCGCGTCCGTAGGCCGACCTTTTGCGCGACGTCGGCGGGTACACCTTCAAGAAGTTTCGTTCCGTCAGGAAAGAGCACCACCGGGAGACTGGCCCCTTCTGGACCCAAAGCTTCGAGCAGGCGCTTGGTCTCCGGATCATTGACGGAAGCCTCGACATCGATCCATTGATAAGGAACGTGGTTGCGTGCCAGGAAGTCGCGCAACTCGTAGGATCGCGGCGACCAACGCGTGCCCAGTACTCTGATCCCTTGAAATGTTGGGCGGAACGAAGCCTGCCAGTCGTCGAGCAAATCATCTAGCTGTGGATATAAGTGCTCGGCGGGAGGGTCCCACGGCTTCAAGAAAAAATAATTAATGCTGGCGTGATTGATGGCGCTGATTGCGGCGTTGGTGTCAGCATATGCGGTGAGCAACGCCCGCTTTGCACCGGGGAAGAGTCCCATCGCCTGCTGCAAAAACTCCACGCCGTCCATGCGCGGCATGCGCTGATCGGCGAGCAGCAGTGCCACGCTGTCGTTCCGCACTTTTAGCTGCTTCAGCAGATCGAGCGCGCCCTCGGGCGAATCGCTTCCGATCACCCGGTATTCCGCGCCGTACTGCGAACGCAGATCGCGCTCAATCGCCCGCAGAACATCCGAGTCGTCATCCACGCTCAGTAAAATTGGTTTAGGCATTCTCGATCTCGTTTCGAAGCTTCGGGCAGAAAGATGAGTGCAGACTTCTGGGCGCGCCGGACAACTGTTTAGATACAAAAACTTGAATTTGGTCGCTGCAATTCCTGTAATAGAGCCCCATCAATCTTCTCACTGTCATTTCAGCTGCCTCTCCGATGTCTATGACGCAGGGAGGATTTGGACAGGGCTTGAGCTCGACCAGCAGCCGGTGCAGTTGAATCCACTGATCCGGCTGAGTCGCTGTTCGGTACGTCAACATTAATTTTGAGGCTTGCCGACAGGCGGAAGCTGCAAGAGAGTTGCACAAGACGCTCCAACTCAATCCCGACCTCCCACACGCACACCAACTTCTGGGATTTGGTGAATCTGGTAGAAGGGCGCCGACTGTCGGATCGCCCGAATGGAGAATTTTTGTCGATGTTAGAACGCCTCGGCCCATTCGTAAGGAGCGCCCGCTGAGCATTCGCAGACCGGATTGGGTTGACCTTTGTCAGTTCGTTTGAAACCGCGCTCCTCGGATGCGGACACGAATGATGGCGGCGCCGATCCGAACGAGGCGGTTGATTTCGGCTCGCCGCTCGGACTCTACGAATTTCCCAGTCTGCAAGCCTTTGCCCTTGGGCAATACAGCAATTTCAGCCAGGCAGCCGGGCAGCCGAGGTTTTCCTTTTCGGTGCCGCGCTTATGACCTGAACCTGAATCGGCTGCAAGGAACGACCACATAGCTTGTGTGTCCTCCCAACACAGTCACTCTGCCCTGCAACGGCCCCGCCTACGTCCTGCCGAACATGGACAATGGCCTGCTGACAGGTGGTAAAGGGATTCAGTCCTCTCTCAGCGCCTTGTTTGGGTCGACTGCAGCGGCACGGTTTGCGGGAATCCAGGATGATGCTGTCGCAATCGCGAGAAAGAGCAGCATCATGGCCACAAACGTAAGGGGATCGGTAGGCTTCACGCTGACGAGCATTCTCGCCATCAGTCGAGTGAGCAGCAGTGCGGCGACGACGCCAATGACTACTCCGACTCCGCTCAAACGAAGGCCATGACCGACGATGAGGCGGAAGATGTTCTCGCGTCCAGCGCCGAGGGCCATACGCACTCCAATCTCGGGGGTACGTTGCCGCACGGCGGTCGAAAGTACGCCGTAGAGTCCGACCGCAGCGAGAATTCCGGCGATAATCGCGAAGACACCGATCAGCAGCAGGGAGAATGTTGTCTGCGACCGGGCGTGGTCCACCAACTCGTCGACCGGTTGCAGGTCAGTGATAAGCAGTCGCGGGCTTACATCTTTGATCGCGGCGCGTACCTGGCCTGCGTAACTTGCGGGATCTCCTGCCACACGCAGAGTCCAGGAGTTCACAGCGCCGGGTCCGCCGTATCCGTCGGTGAAGTAAACTTGCTCGCGTCCAGCGACCGCCAGCGAACTCTGGCGCACGTGAGCCACTACGCCGATAATCTCCATCCACTCCGGTTCCGGTGTCTTTAGCCGGATGAGGATGCGTTGGCCGACCGCGGGCTCTCCGGGAAAAGCTTTCCTGGCGAGAGCGTCGTCGATGATGATCAGCCGGCGATCGGGTTGGTTATCGGCGTCGGTGAAAGTGCGTCCAGCGAGCAGCGGGGTATGCACGGTCTCGAAATATCCGGGAGTAACGATCTGAAAATCCGCTGCCTGAAACTTGCTCGGATCGGAGAGAGCATCCCCTTTGCCCCAACGAATCGGACTGTAGCCGCCAGCCAGTGGAAACGGAAAAGATGCGGTGGCGCTCTGCACTCTCGGGATCGCGCGCAGCCGGTCCTCAACCTGGCGGACAAAAGCAGCGTTAGCCGCGGGCGTGGTGGCGCCATTGTCGCCATTGAGGACGAAGGTGAGCAAGTTGCGCGAGTCGAATCCGGGATCGATGCGTACCAATTCGAGAAAGCTGCGGAACATCAGCCCAGAGCCCACCAGCAGGACGAACGAGAGAGCGACCTCGGCGGTCACGACAATGCTGCGGATGACGCTGCCACTGCCCAGGCCAGTGTTGCGGCTGATGCCGCGCAGTACGTTCATCAAGCGCGGACGCGAAGCCCGCAAGGCCGGAGTCACTCCAAAGAGAAACGCCGCCGCGAGTCCTGCAAGCGCGGTGAAGGCGAGGACCGACGTGTCGATGGTGATGGAATCGAGGCGGGGTAAGTCGGCGGGGGCGAGCGAGCGCAGTTCCCGGATCCCAGCCCATGCGAGCGCGAGTCCGCCCACAGTGCCCAGGGCAGCAAGCCACATGGCTTCCGCGAGGATCGGCGACATCAGTCCCCAGCGATTGGCTCCGAGCGCGGCGCGGACGGCGAGTTCGCGATCGCGCAGGGAGGCGCGGACCAACAGAAGATTGGCCACGTTGGCGCACGCCACCAGCAGCAGGAAGATAACGGATCCCATGAGCGCGAGGATTGCGGGGCGGGCCTCTGCGACCATGTGCTGGCGCATCGGCTCTACGCGGATGTGATAGTCGGCCGTCCCCAGAATAGGAAACTGAGCGCGTTCTGAGGCAGCCACTTTCTCGGATTCAGCCTGCGCCTGCCCGGGCGTAACTCCGGGCCGGAGCCTGCCCACCGCATGTATCGAAACGCCGTTGCGCTGCGCGGCGTCGTAGCCGAGGCGGTTCGCGATCCAGATATCAGGCGTGGAAAGTACCTGAGCCTGAGGCGGAAAATACAATTGGAAGTACGGCTGGAGCACGCCGACGACGATCGGCGCCGGTGCTTGTGGACCGGCGATTCCCATGGGGTGTCCGAGCACGGAAACATCTCCGCCATACCGGCGCTGAAAGTATTCGTAGCTCAGGATTGCGTACACCGGCAGCCGAGTGGGTGCAGGCCCCTGCTGTTGCGCGCCAGGCGGCGGAGCGGGAGCGTTGGGAACGGCGTCTTCGTCGATGAAGTCGCGGCCGTAAGCCACACGTCCGCCGAGCAGGTGGAAGAAGTTGACGGTTACAACCGCCGCGTTGGTCTGCTCGGGAGTGCCATCCTCGCGTTGAAGCGTGAGCGGGAATGTAAAGACGCCGGCGAGGTCGTCGAAAACGGACTTCGTGCCCTCGCGGAGATCGATGAAGTCGGCGTTGGAAAACGGAAAATCGCGCACATTGCGCTTGCGCAGATCGCTGCAGACGACCACGAGGCGGTCGGGTTCGCGGTAAGGGAGCGGCCGCAGCAGCACGGCGTTGGTCACGCTGAAGATGGCCGTGTTCGCCCCAACCCCCAACGCTATGGTAAGCACCGCGGTCAAGGCAAAGACCGGACTTTTGCACAGTACACGAGCTGCCACTGTCAGATCGTGAAGATCCATCCCAAGCCTCTAGAGACCTTCCACTCGTACAGGCATGTAACGTTAGTACAAGGAGATGTTCCAGCGCAATTCCGGTGAAGAGACCTTCTCCCCGTAGAGGCGAGGAGGGCACCCACATCGGGCCAGAGGTCAGCTTTCCGTCCGGACTCCAGGCCAAGCCTTCCACGCTCGAAACGAAGAGTGCGGTCGATTGTGCAACACGCCAGAGTGCGGGATGGAAGGGTCAGACACTGATATCCAGACGATGCTGTTTGGAGGGTGTCCTGTACTCGGGTCGCACCCGTATGCCAGCTTTATTGCAACTATGTTCCCCACGCTGCTTTCGGCACAGGCTGTGAACGCCATGCTGCCCACAGGCACGCCTGCGCAAGCTCAAGCTGGCAGGTTCAAGACTGCTTACTTGACCGATCTAGCCAGCAATCTGAACAACACCGCTATAGTCGACGGTAAGATTCAGGATCTTCTCGCGTGGAATCCAAAATCGCCAACGATATTGTGCAGCGGTTCTGGCGACCCAACCGTTAGCTTTGCCATCAATGCGCAAACCGCCCATAACGATTTCATGAGCCGCGGCGTAACCAGTGTTTCTCTGGTAGACATCGATCCCGAGATTCAACGGGAACTTGGCGGCGCGGATCCAACCTAGGAGCTTGACTATCACGGGTTACTCGAACCTCAGTTTGCCTCCAGAAGGCGAGGCAATCCTTCGATGCGTACAGGTAAGCAGTGAAAAGATCGGTTTGAATCAATAGGAGTTCACGCAATCTTCAAAATCCAACTGCGTCATCTTTCCGATGCCGCAGGCGAAAACCGGCCAGTTCGCAGGAGTAACGGAGTTCCAGAATGCCGGCGGCTTGCCAGCGGGATTCCAGGCTGGGTTTCCAGAATTATATTGCGCCATGTAAGCGGTTTGTTGGGCGTTCGCATTGGGGGTAGCAGGCGCAGAGGTCAGGGCGACGTTGTTGGCCAGCTCTGGATAAAGTTGTACCAAGGAAGCGCCTAGCGGACCCTGCAGGGAATAGGCGGCCGAAAAAGTGTAGTAACTGCTGAACTCCGCTGGCAGCGGCACTTTAGAGAGGTCATAGTTCAGGGAACTGTAGTCGGTAGGAGCAAGCGTATCTTGGGCCAGGGTAAAGATCTTAAAGGCCGGGTTCTCGCCAAAGCACGGCGTGATCGAGGGCACTTGATCCAATACAATCGAGGGTGACAGGATGCGATATTCGTCCATATGAGTATGCGCGCCGAGAGTCATGGTGATAAGGCCTGGATACTGCGCAAGTATTTGCAGGAAACTCGCCTGATAACTCTGGTACATCATCATTGTGGCGCTCTGAATCTTACCGTTGACGGCGCTTGCGGCGGTTGTAACCGTATTTGCTCCGGGAGGTACGTGCATCAAGAGCCACACTTTTCGTCCGGCAGCCTGAGCGGAAGCGAGGGTTGAATCGAGCCAGGCAAGCTCAGTGGCCACTGCACCGTCATTGTCTCCGGGGACCCCGAGGGCAAATGGATTCGTGTAGAGTCCGATCACCGTCAGTGATGCCATCGGCTGGGCGGAATAATATCCACCACTAGTGAAGGTGCTAAGGAACGTTTGCTGATCCACAGTCCCATTCACGAATTCTGTGTAGAACGTCTGCGCCGTATTGGAAAGAAAAACGCTGTCCGGCCCGTAGCCGGTGTAGGAATCGATGTTTCCGACCGCGAACATGACCGGAACGTTTCCGATCGCCGCCCTGATCTGTCCGGTAACAAAGGCAACCGTTTTGTCGGTAAAGGCCTGCATGGCTGCGACCTGTTGCGGAGTCGGGGTTTGCGTGGATCCCGGGGCTATGCCCTCGCAATCTTGGTAAAACGATGATTGAAAGTAATGGCCGATAAGGTCGCCGGTGTAGAGGACAAGCGGGCTCCCACCCAGATTTTGCTTTATGCTTGCAAGCGCGAGCACGAGCAAAGGATAGTTGGTGTCGCTGCCCCATGCGGAAGGCGTTGTTTTGGCCGAGGTCCGAAAAATACTGGCCCACGTGCTGGGATCCGCGGTCGTACAAAGAGTTGGATTACTGACAAAAAGAGCGGGATCGTAAAACGGGTTGAAATGGAGGTCTGAGAACACAACCACCGGAAAGGTCGTGGCGGTGAGGGGAGAGGGTGTGTTGGTACCATCGCCGCAGCCGAATAGCAGGTAGATACTTGCCAACATCAGAAGAAACATACAGGCGGGAAGTCTTGACACGGGAGCTTCTCCTTTTGCCGAGTGCGGCAGACAAATGCCATCCGTTTTGGCCGCAAGTGTCCGCCGACAATACCCTCATCATCGGCAAAAGGCATCTTCGAGATTAGCTCCTAAGGAATATCCGCAACCTGATGGATGCGATATTGGCACCCCGGGCGCGGCAGCCTCCTTGTCCGTGTCAATTCCTATCTGTATTCGGTTTCGGGGCCGCTTCTCGCCTCAGGCCCGGTATCGGGTTCGGCGTTGACGAGGCGCGAGTTAGGGACCTACGGTAATCGGCCAGAAGTTTCTCTCGATTCTGGCGCAGGTCTTTTCCGGTTGGCGCCGCGGGATAAGGCTTGCCGCCCATCAACCCCTTCCAGAGAATGCGATTGAAGACCCCGCCATCGACTCGATCCGCGTCCGTGAAGTCCATCCCCTGGGTCATTCGCGCCCAGTATTTCGCGTCCGGCGTCGGGTTTTGACACGGCTGCGCAGGTTGGGGCAACGGCAGGTTGGTGCAGTAAAGAATGGATGGGGGTGTAGCGGTGAAGCTCCACGGGCTGGGGGTCGCGTTGAAGACATCGCTCATGGGGTTGGCCAGCGCGTCATTCAGGTTCATCGGCGGCAGGCCCAAGACTTCTTCCATGGTGCGCACGAAGTCGAGCGTATTGTAGGCCGTTGAGACCAACGCATTCTTCACGTAGGCGCCAGCTACATAGGCAGTGGTGCGGTGCGAATCGACGTGGTCGCCGCCATCCTGCGCATCATCTTCGACGACGAAGATCAGTGTGTTGTTTTTGTATATGGAGCCGGCGATCTTCTGCACCAGCAAACCCACCGCGTAATCGTTGTCGGCTACATCCCGGTCCGGAGTATTCACCAGGTCGCTCGCCAGCGCGAAGTTTCCGGTGTGATCGTGCATGAAGCGGACCAGGGTCAGATTCGGAAGCCCCCCCGTGGCGTAGTTGGCGTCGAAGTCCCGCTCCCACTCCGTGTAGCGGTAGTAGTCGGGAAACGAGGGATCGAAACCGCGGAAGTACACATCCGTGAACGGCGTTAGGGCCACGTTCGCAGAGGGAGCCACGATGGTGTTGGTGGAGAACGGGTTGTGCACCAGCGGAGTCTGGCAGCTGGCGATGTTATAGCAGGTCGTGTCTACGAAGAAACCGTAGTCGCGCACCGTGAGGCCTGCGCGCAGTGCGTTGTTCCATAGATAGCCGGTATTGATTTCGTCGTCCGGCCCGTCCGGCGCATCCACGTCGGTCTGTCCCGGCAACAGATTCTCGCCGTTCTCCTCCGCGCTTGGCATAAGTGGATCGGAGGCCTGGCGCTCGGCCAGGGTGGGCAGGGCAACGTTCACGCTGCGATTCAGGCCTTCGGTATCGAGGCTCACGCCGCGTTGCGAATAGAAAACCGGATATTGGTGTTCCACCACATCAGGGGCGCGGGCCGAAGTGCTCCACGGCCATCCGTCGTTGCTGACTTCGGCCGTGGCGCGGAAGTTGTCGAGGGTAACGAACTGCAACGCCAGATTATGCTGATTGGGTGTGATTACCTGTCCAAATAGAGCCAGGGTGGGATCGCCGTTGCCGCGTCCCAGGTCGCCCAGAACCTGGTCGTAGGTCCGGTTTTCCTTGAGGATGTAGATCACGTGCTGCACGCCCTGATGCACGGCCGCCATCACCGAGCCGGTAGAGGAGGTGTTGGAGAACCGGTTGTTCGTGGCTACCTGCGTGGTCAGCGTTGGAAGCTGCGCCATGGCGTTGGAGAGCTGGAAACTCTGCAGGCCGGCTTTGGTTAACTGCGGATTGTATTCATTCGCGGGCATGCAGGTGGGGTAGGTGGGGGGGCCGTAGACGTAGCACCAATTTGGATTCGGGCCGGTCGGCGCCTTCGCATTGACCACGTATGCCCAAGTGCCGTCTTTGCTCAAGCTCACCGAGTTGGGATACCAGCCGGTCGGAATGAGCCCAACCACCTCGTCGCCGCTATTATTTCCGCCGAGCGCCACCACCGCGATGTTGTTCAGATTGCCATTGGTCACGTAGAGATAATTCTCGCCCGGCTCGGCGAGGGTTACGCTGTTGGTGTTGGCGCCCGTATATTGCGTCAGCGAGAAAGAATTCAATACCGACGGTGGAGCGATCACCGGGATGCTCTCGACTACCGTATTCGTTGCCAGGTTGATAACATCGACAGTGTCCGACTCGTCCTCGGCAACATACAGAAGCGTCTGCGCCGCGTTTAACGTCATCTTGTTCGGTTGGCCCCTTACGGGGATGCGTGCGCTGACGACGGGGGTTACAGTCGCGATGGTGCAAGATGGCGGGGCGGTATCAGGGGCACAAGTCTCCTGCAGGTTCACTACGTCGATCTCGCGGTCGCGAAGGCTGGACACATAGGCTGTCGCGCCCGGCCCGGTGTTACCCTTCAGGACGACCCAAAAGGGATATTCACCGCCCGGCAAGCCGTTGCCGGGGCGTAAGTCGAGTTCCGTTCCTTGCTGCGTTCCCCCGGCTCCCTGCAAGGTTGCCGTTGGCGGTGCGGTCGGGGCGGGCGGGGGGTTCGGCGGAGGGGGCCACGGCAGGTATTGCGCCTCCCAAGCGTTCATCCCTCCGGTGAATACCGTGATCGAGTCGTTGTAGTAATTCGCTACCACCAGGGTTTGGCCATCATTGGAAATCGCCACTCCGGCGGCGCAAGGCGCCACGTACACAGCGGCGTTCACCGAGGCGTATCCGCTGTCAGGTACGGGAAGGCCATTGCCAGAAGGGTGGCCCGTGGCAATGGTGAATTGGGCAGGTGGACTCAGGCTCGACTGGCCGAGGTCCAGTTCTCCGGCGCTCGCCCAGGTTCCGTTTCCTTGCTGAGCGATGATGTGAACATTGTCACCATTGTTGGCGGCAGCAGCCTTATCGGGAAAGGAATATGGAACTGGGTCGGTGCCAAAGGCAGCATCGCCCATGCCGCCGGACACGTAGAAAGCCGTACTCGAAGGATCCCAGACAATTCCGTGATAGGCATTGGGGATGGGCAGCGCCTGCTCGAAGACCGGCGCGCCGGATTGAATGTTGTAGATAAACACATACTCGTTCGAGTATTGCGGGTCAAAGAATGGGAACGCGAGTTGAAATACGCGGTTGTACCCGCTGGTCAAAACCAGCAGAGTTTTACCATCCGGACTCACCGAGCTACTGGCCCCGTATCCCGCCAGCCATTCTACGGGCGCGACCTGCGCATCGATGGGATCGGTTACCACCATGCCGGTGTCCAGATATTGAAAGCTCGATCCTGAGGTCTCGAGCGGCGTAATCGACTGGCCCATATTGGGAACCGACTGCATTGCGTTATACAGCGTGATGGTGAGCGGCGCCGTGGTGCTGCCCGCCGCGTTGGAAGCGGTCACCGTATAAGTCGCGGTGACGGGCGGGGGAGGCACAATGGTGGAGGCCGGAGCCAACGGCGTTCCGGTAATGACACCCGTGATGGGATTCAGAACCAGACCGGGAAGAGCGGGGCTCACACTGAAAGAGGTTGGAGCGCCGCCGCTTGCGCTGAACAACGGAGTGTTCTGGGTTATTGCCGTGCCCGCGGTATAGACAGGGGCGGGAGCGCTATAAGACAGGCCTGCCGGAGGCATTCCCGCGCCCACGGCGTTTACCGTAATGCTCAGGGTAGCTGTGGTAGAACCGGCGGCGTTGGAAGCGGTGATCACATAGGTTCCCTTCGAAGGCCCTCCGGTGGGTGTTCCGCTGATGATGCCAGCGCTAATGGTGGGAGGATCAGGGTCATAAGGCGGAGTGAACCCTCTCAGACTCAGGCCGGCGGGTAGGGGCTGGTTCACGCTGTACGTGGCCGGCGCTCCGCCCGTGCTGCTCGGGACGTTATACGGAATCGGCACGTTCAATGTGTAAAACGCCGTAGGGCTGGAATAGGCGAGGCCCGCTGGGGCCGCGATGTTAACCGTGATGGTTACGGGTGCGGTGGTAGAACCCGCCGCATTCGACGCGGTTATCGTGTAAATGGTCGTGGCGGACGGCTTGGTTGGCATTCCGCTAATCACTCCCGTGGCGGGATTAAGCACGAGGCCATCCGGCAGAGGCGGAGTTGCACTATACGAAGTCACGGCGCCGCCGGTGCTGATCGGGCTGTTTGCCGTGATCGGCGTCAACTGGGTATAGGCCGCCGTGGCAGCGGTGTAGCTGAGCGCCATGGGAGGCTGAGTCTGAGTGCTGTGACTGGCGCTGATGCTCGCGCCGAAGCACCCGCAGAGTATAAGAAGAAGTATTGCGGTTAGAGAAAGACCGAACGATGTGAAAAATCTGGAATTTCTGCAGCCTGTGTTCACAGATCGACTCCGAAATTTGTTTGAGGGTTGAAGTGAGGGCTTTCGAAAAAGGAACATTAAGTCTTTCCTTAAGAAAGCCGGGCCAAAATTGCGTTGCTCTTCCGCTGAGAGCAGGAGCGTTTCCAGCCCTGCAAAAGGCGTTGTGGAAATCCACTTACGTTTGGGCGTTCCTAGAATTGAGGAGCCGCAGCCGGTAGCGTAGCCGAGTTGATGCCTTCGCAGAGCGCGTTGTTCACCGTCAAGTTGCCCGCACCGTCAAGCGTTATCGTCCAGGTGGTGTCGTAATCGTTGTCCGGCCAATTCGGCGCAACTTGGCTGCTGCTATAGGCAGCGAGCAGCGCATTGATGGTTGGCGGGATGTGATCGTGTTCCCACGCCACCAGTAGAGTCTGGTTGGAGAACGCACCCCCGGTAAAGAAATAACCACTGGCCGCGGGGGCTAACGGCCCATTCTGGCTGAAAACCGGGACACTGGCGGCCAGGTTGAAGGGCAAGTTGTTGGCGATCGCGTATGGTTCCGCGGTCAACGCAGGCCTGACATACGACAAATTGGTACTACTCGCACCGGCCGGAAAGCCGATCGCGGGATCGATGGAATAAATCTGCGTGGGGATGGGATTAAGTTTGCCGCTTAGCGCGTTGGGAAGATCCAGGGCGCGCCATTCACCCGCAGCCACGTAGTTGCCATCTTCGAACCAGACAACTGGATGCGCTTCGGCGTGACGAATCATGTAAACCGTCTCGTTCTTGTTTATATCCCCCGGAATGCTTCCATTGGCGGCCGTCACGGCGATGCTGAAAGTTGGCGTCGCGCAGGGCGTCGGCATGATCGCCGGCGGCGGCAGCACCGGGTAGGTGGAGGGCGGGTTCAGATCGCTGTTGTAGGTAACCAGGCTGGCGCTTCTTTCCGACGGTGCGATGGAAAGCGCATAGATATAGTCAGGCCCCTGATAGGTTGCTGGAGGAGTGAGGTTATAACCTTCGAGCGTATTGATATTGGCCAACAGAACGCTGGCCATCTCCCACGGCGCCACGAACACATAAAAGCCCGGAACGTCGGCCTGGACGATACCGCTGACCAGGATTTCGTTATCTTTTCCCGTGTCGTTGAAATCGAGACCCTGGCAGGGCGCGCAGATGGGCCGGGCGCCACTCCTACCGGCGTCGACTCCGCCGAATACGCGGCGAAGATCGGATAACTGTTGGCGGTAAAGCTCTGACTGCCGTCCGACAAAGTAACCTGATTCAGCATGGCGAATGGTTCGATGATCTCCAGCGGCACTATATCCGGATAAGTGCCTTTGGCGGCGGTTTGCATATGAGTCATCGGTTCGAGGGCGTAGATTGCGGTTGCATTGTTCCCTCCCAGTACGTTCTGTGTCAGGAAAGGGGCCATAAGGAGCGACCGCTGTAGACCCCGATTGGTGAGGTTGGCCGTGTCTGGGTTGACATCCCCGGTAGTGTTGGCAGAATCCTCGCTGACCACAAAGATCAGGTTGATGTTCGCGGCACTGAGTGGAGCTTGCGCCGACGGCGCGATTGCACCGGAAGAGAAGCCGCATCCGGCGAGCAGCAGCAGGGCAACGACCAGAAGTATCAGTCGCGCAACAACAATTTCACGCCTAATCATTTCGGAAAAAAGTCTGACAGGTTTGGATTTGAGCCGTCACCCCCTGTTTCGATTCCGGCAGAGCAGAAGGCCGTGGCCGCAGCCCGATTTGGCACTCGGTGTGATTGTGGGCCTGTTGGCATGATTAAGAGCGACTCGCCCAGACTGCGACAACTTCAAGCTTCAAGTGATTCTCTACGAGAGCGGAAGAGCGGCACTCTTGGGAGACCGTCTTAGTTGCAGCGCTTCTGATGGCGACATGCTGCAGTTCTTCTTCTCAAAATTATGTCAGAATTAATCTCGCGCGTGATGATGGATCACTTCTGACTGCCGACAAACCGCAGGCGGCAACAATTAACGGGATTCGTGCGACCCAAACCACACGACGAATCGAACCGCCGGCTAATGGCTTTGGTTCTGGGACGAAATCCCGAGGTCCGCTAAGAATCCCAAGGCCAACTGCAGCAAATAGCCGCACCGGCTGCTTATGCCCTAGAAAACCTGCCTACTGAACGAAATTACTTGGATAATCGAAAGAAATGGGTTATTTTGGCCGACACTGGAATTTGGAGTCGGCGGTCGGGAAGCACAACTCGAAAAGGGTGTACGAATCAATTTCGCGGATGATTGACAACCCCTGCTCTCCGCGCCGTGCTCCTGGTTGTGGTCGCTGTCGCCGGCTCTGGGAGGAATCCAGCCATGAAATTCCTTCTTCGTCTCTCCGTTTTTGTGGTCGGTTCCGTCGGCTGTTGCCTGTCCGCCAACGTCGGGCCTGCTGAATCGACTGTTTCGAACCCATCCGAAGCGATTGCAGGCGTGCCTCCAGAAAACGGATCGGTCGCCGCTGCATCGGAGTTCATAATCCCAGGTCCACTGCGCTCCTTTCTGCGGATGGCCGGAATCAGTCAAAAGATTGCGCCCGAAGAAGTGCTGCCCTTGCTCAGCCGGAACGTGTTCATGCAGGGCTATGAGGGCTCTAAAAAACAGACCGAATTTCTCGTGCTGCTGAGCCGCTATGTCGTGCAGGCTAGAGAGCTCTCAAGCCTAGCCGGTGCTGATCGCATGATTCGCGTTTCGAATTGCGATGACGCGAAACCGCTTCTAAGCATCCTTGGTTATCGGACCCGGGCCGACTGCGGAGCGACTGACACCTCCCTGCAGACGGCGGATCCCGAGAGGGCGTTCTTGACCATCGATTCCGGTTTCCCTCTACCCGATCTAGAGCAGACTCTGCAAGGAGGTAAACCTTTCGAGTATCCGTACGCTGGTTCTCCTGTGCCGGTGCTGTTTGCCGCAGGCGAGTGGACCATGGCCAGCCGCAAAAATTACAAGGAAACCAGCAAGGACTTAGTCGACACAATCCTGAGCGATCCGGGGGTGGCACGGCTCTATTGGGCCCTTTCCAAACTAGATCCCGAAACCAGTACGTTCTTACAGCGATCGATTGGGATCAGGAAACTGTTGCCGTATGCCGGCGTCCTTGACTTTTATGGGAGCCATCTCTGCATCCGAGCGGGCCGGGTCGCAGTTCCAGGAGGAGCGGGTGCAGAATCTGCGTGGAAAGATTTGGTGGGGGCTAACCCGGCATCTTCCGCGGCCTTTGTTCAAAGATTGCTGGCCAGGGACAAGGGCTGGCTGATCGCTTATTTTGATGTGCTTTCCCGGGTGAGTAGAAGTCAACAAGCACACTTCACCGAATCGCATCGCCTGCGACTTTTTTACGATGGCCTGCGGAGTCTGGATCCTTCCGCTGGCGCCACGGCAGGCATATTCAGGCCAAATCCAGAGCTGCTGCTTCTGGTTACTCGGCTTCAGTGGGAATCAAACGGCGAACCGCATATCCCAGGAAATCTTGAGGTGTGGAGAGAAATTCTTCGCCAAATTCGTGAAGGGGGAAGACGCAGCAACGGTCTGGCTGATGCTGATCAACTCGTCCAGGCAATGTTCGCGCTTTCCCGGTCGAAAACCCATCAAGAAACGCTGCAGATCTACCTGGCGATCATTGAACTTGAGGGCGAGAGATCTCCCGAACACCGCCTGGCTCCCGAGACGGTGCGCCTGTTGGCGCGCAAGTTCGAGGAGTTCCGTGATCAGTATCGGATCTTTTCCGAATTTGAAGAGCTGACTGACGCTTCTATTGTGCAGTTCCTGGAAACCGCGCAAACGCTCAGCGACCTTCCCAATCCCGTGCGCGGTAATGCGCTCGGCACATTTCAGGCAAATGTCGGAATCTGGCAGATCCTGGCGCGGCAGGGACAGATCCCGAGCCGGCAGTTGAATGATTCGTGGCAGCTGGTGATGAAGCCATTCGCCAGAATCCGATCGGCGGCCCAGTTGTATGACGCGGGGCGAGCTTCCCTTGGCGAACTGATGCGATTTACCACCGGCGAGGCGAGAGTTTCTCAGGATGAAATCATTGAAATGCTGGCAGGACCACAGCAGACCACGGCACAAGGAAGAAAGATCCACCGGGAGATCGTCGTCGGAATCCGTTCTGTATTAGACAGCCAACGACTGGTTTCTCTTGACACACTGGTTGCCCTGGGCGACGCCTTAAGCGAAAAGGGTCAGGGGAAATCGCTGAACGATTTCGCGATCCATCGGGCGGGTGAACTACGCGAATTCGAGATGCCGCGGCCGATCTTCACAAATAACGAGAGAACCGAATGGGCTGCAGGAGTCTATATCAACAACCATCACACCGAATTGCAGATGCGGACCGACTTGCAAAAAGTGCTCAAGTCTCCCGCGCCTTCGCACGCACAACTTGAAGAGGCTCGCGGACAACTCGCTTCTTTCCTGCGGGACACTCTGGTCGGCTTGAACTATGCCTACTACGAACCTCCGGGTGCCCAGGCTCTGCTCAACAATCCCCTCCTGGTCCGCTCCCACGATTTTGCCGCGGAAACGGTGACTGGCATAACGACAGTCTGGCAGGCCCCGGAACTCCTTGGTCAAGGCTCCCCCGCCGGCGGGGGCGCTCATTTCGTGGGCTCTCTTGCCGACCTGCCATATGTTCTTGCCGAACTCGAACAGGACTTTATTTCGCCGGAGAATGTGCAGGCTCTCATCTGGAGAGAATTGACGCCGGGTCTGATGACCAGTGCGATCTTGCCGCGCTGGTGGGATATTAGCCAGAACGAGCTTCACGCGGTCGCGCTATATCAGCGAAGCGGGGAGGAACTCCTGGCCGCTTCCGCAAAGGACGAAGAACTGCGCAGCAAGGTAATGACGATCCTATCGGATCGAGTGAATCCCCAGCGATCCGAGCAAATCGAGCATAGTCTCCGCGCTGGCAACGTATCGGAGGCTCTTGCTCGAATAACGCCCGCGGACACGTTCTATCTGACAGCAGAGTTTCAGCGCCAGTACCCGGAAGAGACCCGTTCTTGGGGAACCGCGATGCAGGAACTGCAGGCTCTCTCTCGTCAGCATCCCGAACAGGTCAACTGGAAGCGTTTGTCGCACGATTTTGGAGTGCCGCATCCTAATCTGGCTGAAACTTATGGCTGCGAACTCTTGAACGTCGGCCCTTTCCCAGCGTTCGAGGGATACGCCAGCCGTCTTCTGGCGGAGTCGTGGGATTCGCCCAATCTGTACTGGGCTCGCCTGGCCGATGAAACCGGGCAATCGGCTGTGACGCTGAACTATCTGGTGCCGCAGTTGACCCGACACATGGTGGAAAAGATCTTCGCCACAGACTTTGAAGACTGGCCCGCGCTCCTGCGCGCGATGCACGAAACGGGCGAAGACTTTCAGAAGGGCAGGTTGGCTTCGCTCACGAGTGCGAACGCGTCCGGTCCCTGAGGTATCTCGGATCGATTGCTAACGCAATGCAACGACCCAAGTAGACGCATGGCAGAGTAGGAACCTGGAGTTATGGTAATGAAATTCCCTCGGTATCTTCGTTTGTTTCTAGGTTTGTTTCTGGGTCTGTTCGCCGGCTATGGAGCTGAAGTCGAAGCTCAGGAGAGCCCTGATCTTCACGTGGTCGTCAACCTGGTACAACTTAACGTCGCGGTGACCGACAAAAATGGAAACTATATTACAGGCCTACAGCCAAAGGATTTTGCCGTCGTTGAGGATGGCATTACGGAGAAGCTCGCTACCTTTGCGGAAGGCAATGAACCGGCAGTCAGACTAGTTGAGCCCACGGAGGCGGAAGGATCTGCAATCGCGGCCGCTGGCACCAACGACTCTTCTGCCGCGGCTTCGCCTCAGACTCTCGACTCGCTGATAGCCGGCGCCAATGTGTTCGTTTTGTTTGATACCAGCAACTACATGTATCGCGGGTTTGTCTTCGCGCAAGATGCGATCACCGAGTTTGTGCGCTCGCTGGGAAGCGCGGACAAGATCGCATTTTATTCCTACAGCCGAGACCTCTCTCGAGCGGCCCGTCTCAGCTCCGATCGGGCACAAGTTTTGCGTGCCGTGCGCTCAACGGTGGCCGGAGACGAAGCAGCGCTCTACAACACCCTGTTGCTGACTCTGAAGGATGCGGCCAAGTGCCAGGGCAGGAAAGTCGTGGTCGTTTTTTCCAACGGCCCGGACAACTCCAGCGTAGTACCACCCGAGGATGTCGCCGAATTCGCTCAGTCCGCCGGCGTTTCCATCTACATGATCAGCACTCAAGAGGCCAAGTTGGAGCCCGTGTCCACTGCGGTATTTGATCGCATGACCGCGGCCACGGGCGGCAAGGCCTACTTCGCCAAGAACTGGAGAGACGAAAAGCGAGCCTTTTCGTCCATCCGCGACGACCTGGCTCATCTCTATTCGCTAAGCTATTATCCTAAGGCCAATCCCAACTCCGGCTGGCGTGCGATCACGGTAAAGCTGATCGGCGAACATCTGAAGAAATACAAGATCCGCACCCGCAACGGGTACCGCCCCCAGCCGTCTCGGTTTGCGAGCAACAACACAACCGATGCACCCGCTCAGTACCGTTCGCACGCCCTGCCTGCGTCGTATGGGATAGCTCAACAGGCACTTAGCAAGCGAATAGCGATAAAGAATGCGCCTGAATAACGGGCAAACAAGAATTTTTGCGCCAAGGAGAGCGGCAGGCACTGACAAACGCCCTTTTGCGTATCGAGCTGTCAACGTTGTTGACCGCCAGAAACGGGCTTCTAGCCAAGCCCTTTCTTCGATCGCCGGGACACGCAATACGATACCTAACAGAGTGGAGTGTGTGAAAGCTATCTTCCGATTGATGGTTTCCAGCGAACGGCTTGGATATGTGGATAGCTTCCGATTTGCCGACAACCCTGCCCGCGGTGGGCGTTACTGGAGCGGTCGAAAGCATTTCCTCCGCCGTTTAGCGCGACATCAGGAATTGGACCTCGCGCTCAATCTCGGCAATCGCGATGGGAGCGAGGTTCGCTTTACCCAGTTGTTGGTTGAGTTGCGCCAACTGCCTTTGCTTGAACTGGTTCCATTCTGCGATGCAGGTCTTCGCCTGTTGGCTCGATTCTTGGTAAACCGCAATCGCTTGCGAGGGCACAGTACGATCCCCGCTTTCGACTACTCGTAGAGCAGAGGCCAGACCGGTGTAAGCATCCTGCAGTCCGGGGGCCTCTGCTGCCGCGTGTTCCTTATTGATGACAAGCTTGCCGATTGCGGATTGAGCACTCGTGAGCGCTGATGCAACTGATGCATTTTTTGCATCCGTTTTCTCCTGTCCCAGCTTCTTTTGGATGTCGGCAAGCTGCTTCTGAACCGAATCTATTTCGGCCAGGGCGCGCCGCGCTTCCATGGTCTCGGCAAATATTTGTCGCCCCACTTGCAACTGCTGCGCCAGCACTTCGGAAGTAGCGGGCGAGCGCGGATCCATGGCGACGGTCAGCGACTGGATTTGAACTTCTCCATCCACCGTCAGCCTGACCTGATAGATTCCTGGCACTGCCTTTGGCCCCTTTGGACGGTGGTAGTCGGCGTCTTCATCCTCGGTCGGGCCTCCGGAGCTGCCCCAAGTAAGGTCCCAGACGAAGCGATGCATGCCGGGAGTTTTCTCGAGGACTTCCGGTTTGGCGAACCAGCGCTCGGCGACGGGAAGCGGCAAGTATTTGGCCGGGATTCGCTCTTCCACAGAATGACTTTCAGAAGAAAACCGTCGGACCAGATTTCGTTGCGCATCGAGAACCTCCAGCTGAACTTCGTGCGCCTGAGATGAAAGGAAATAGTCAATCATCGCACCGTTCGGCGGATTCTGGGCCGCAGGTTCTTCCGGAGGCAAAGGCGTGCCAGGAAACGAGTCGTTATCCACGCGAAGTGCTGTAGCCGGATGGTATAGCCACGGCGTTCCCGTCTTATTTGCAGCCAACATCCTCACCTGGCGAAGGGGGGTGATGTTGTCGAGAATCCAGAAAGAGCGCCCGTAGGTGGCAATGACCAGGTCATCGCCGTGGATCGTGAGATCACGAACTCCGGTCACCGGCAGATTCAATTGCAAAGACTGCCAGTGATCGCCATCGTCAAACGAGACGTAGACGCCGAATTCGGTTCCTGCGAAAAGGAGGCTCTTGGTCTGGGTGTCTTCCCGCACCGCGCGCAAGAATGCGGGCGCGAGGATGCCGTTCGTGATCAGTTGCCAGCTGGCCCCGTAGTCGCGCGTGCGATATATATAAGGTGTTTGGTCGTCGATGCGGCTGCGATTGACCGCGGCATAAGCAACTGCAGGATCGAAATGGGAAGCCTCGATCAGTGATATTTGGCTCCAGGCGGTCAATCCTTGAGGCGTGACATCTTTCCAGTTCTTTCCACCGTCGCGAGTCACGTGAATCAATCCGGTGTCACTTCCAGCCCAGACCAAATCGCGATTGAGCGGCGATGGCGCTATCGTGAATACCACACCGTAACCATCGCGCCTGGCGTTCTCAAGAGTTGGAGGTACTTGAGTCGCCGAAGCTGGCGTTTTCTCGCCAGTCGATCCAGTCAGATCGGGGCTGATGGTCTGCCAGTGCAGGCCGCCGTCGACGGTCGTCATCACATACTGCGTTCCGAGATAGAGTTTTGCCGGGTCAATCGGGGAACGAACCAGCGCGGGCGTCCAGGGATCACGATACTTGCGTTCATTGATCTCAACACCAAACGCCATGGCGGGCCATGGAGTAATGTCCTGGCTGAGGCCGGTGCTTCGGTTGAAGCGAGCCACGGAACCGTAAGTCCCGCTTACATAAATAATGTTGGGATCTTTGGGATCAACCACTAGATATCCGCTTTCGCTGCCGCTGGGAAGAAACCAGTCCCGCGCCGTAATCTCGCCGTGATCGGTGCGGCTTAGCACCGCCGCGCTGCCACTATCCTGCTGCGCTCCGTAGACGGTATAGGGAAACTGGTTGTCGGTCGTCACATGGTAAAGCTGCGCCGTGGGCTGGTTATACCAACTGCTCCAGGTTTGGCCGCGGTTAAGGCTGATGGTGGTTCCCTGGTCTGTTCCGAGAACCATGCTGGCAGAGTTTTTCGGATCGACCCAAAGCTGGTGATAATCATCCCCGCCTGGTGCTCCACGCAACACCGAGACCGTTTTTCCGCCGTCCTCAGATCGGTAAAGAGCAACATTCGGCATGTAGATTACGTCGCGGTTGTGTGGATCGATCGTGATGCGATTGAAATACCACGCCCGGCTGGTGAGAGGAGGAGCGGAGTTGGCGAGGACCCAAGTGTTACCCCCATCGTCAGAGCGATAAAGGCCAGATCTTCGGTCTTGGGCCAGAGTCTGGAACTCCGACTGCAGAGCGATGAGCGCATAGACGCGCTTGCCGTCGGGCGCAACATCAACCCCTACGCGTTCCCAATCGCCCTGTGGCAGCCCCTTTCCGTCGAGACGAGTCCACGTCTTGCCGGCATCCTGTGAGCGGTATAGGCCGCTGCCGGGTCCATCGATCGGAGCATAGGCGCTCCAGGGAGGACGCCGCACATGCCACGCGCCGGCAAACAACAGTTGCGCGTCGGAGGAGCACATGGCCAGATCTGAAATGCCGATCTCGGGTCCCAAATCGAGAACCCGGGTCCAATGCTCTCCGCCATCGATGGATTTATAGATTCCGCGCTGATCGTTAGCACCGAACGCGTGTCCTAGAACGCCCACGTAAACGACATTGGCGTTTTGCGGGTCAACTACGATGCGGCTGATCTGGCGCGTATCTTCCAGACCTATATGATGCCACGTAGTCCCAGCATCGCTTGATTTGTACACACCGTTGCCGGACGAGAGATCCTCTCGAATGTCAGACTCGCCGGTTCCAGCATAAATCGTCTTAGGATCGGAGGGAGCCACAGCTAGTGCGCCAATCGAGGCCACTGGCTGGCTGTCAAAAATCGGTTTCCAGACAACTCCGGCATCCGTCGTTTTCCAGATCCCGCCATTGACCGAGCCAAAATAAAAAGTTGTCAAGTCGCCTGGCACGCCGGCGACTGCGACCGCGCGTCCGCCGCGGAAAGGCCCAATCAGGCGCCATTTGAGTCCGTTGATGAGTTCCGGGGGAATCGACTGGGCAGAGGCGGAAAGGGTGAATAACAGTGAAGTCAGCGAAAGCAAAGCACACGTAACAACACGACACGCCAGGCGCGATCTGAATTCTTGCAAGTGCTGGACCTCATTTCTTGAAACTCGAGTGAGTTGAGCTATTATGCCCGAGTCTCTGACCGCGCATCTATCCCCAATCTGCACCCTGGCAGTGATTTACACAGGACTTTCACGCCGCGCTATTGTCAGGAGCATCAAATAAACAGCCGACGCGTCGTTGTCAGCTGTGGAATTAGCGCACGATTGGGCGCCAAACCTTGACCCCGGGCACCATCACTATGGCTTTTTTCCACACGCCAAGAAACACGGGAGACCGAGAAATCGGGGTGGCGAAGGATTGCCGTCGCCTACAGTATGAGAGCGATAGCGTCCTTTAGTTCAGTTCGATAGCGACTGTGATGGTGCCAAGGCTGCCACTGAAGTTGTCGCGGATTGCGAATTTCACTTCATCTTTTCCGGGAGAAAGATCAAGCGTTTCGGAAATTCCGATGCCATTTTGCAGAATATGCTGAACCCTTTCTGGTTTGAGTTCCATGTCTCGTTTGAGTTCCATGGCGACAGCCTGCCAGGTAGCTGCACCCGCAAGTTTCAGGTTGAAAATTACTTGCCTTGCGCCGCAACTCTTGCTGTCGGAACCGAAATCGTGACCGAATCAGGTTGCGTCCACAGGGCAATGCCACTGGTCAAATCCAAACGGTTCATCGTGATCTTCAGCTTACCGGCATCGTCTTCCACCTGAAGGTAGTGATAGTTCACTTCTTTGCTCTGGAAAGGATCGTCTTTGGCTCGTTCAATCGGATAGGCGTGCGCTCCCGCTCCGCCGGTCACGAAGTAAGTGATTCCGCCGTGCTCATGGCGTTCATAGTTGTGCACATGTCCAGAGAAGACAACGATGCGGGCGCGGAGGTTCTGTTGCCGCGCTTCCAACATTTTGGCAAGATCTTGTTCCTGCGGGCGGGCCGAGTGGCCTCCACCGAATTTCTTAGCATCCGACGAACTGGTGTACGGAGGATGATGAAGAACGACTAGAACGAAGTCCACGTCCCCGGGAAGACTATCCAACTTCTGGGTGAGCCATTGCCCTTGTGGACCGGAGGTTTCGTTGAGCGAACTGTCCAGAACCAACATCAGGATGTTGGCGGCGCGTACCGAATAGTAGCGGCTGTTCTTCAGCTCGGGAAAGCGTTCGAAGTAGTTGCCCAGTGCAACGCTCTCACTACCGTGCAGATCGTGGTTGCCCAATGCGGGATAGACGGGAATCTTTTTCTCGCGCCACACCGCGGTTTCGCTGTCCCACACTTTCCAATCGTCCTTGTCGTAGCCGTTGTAGACGATGTCTCCGCCGAAAGAAATAAATGCCGGATTGGTCTGTGCGATCGCCTGCACCAGCGCTTGCCGCACCGGGGGATTCGCCGCTTCGGTATCTTTGGGATCGTGAAAACGGGAATCTCCATAAACTACAAAATGGAAGGGCGTGCTCACTTGCAGTTGCAGCTCCACCGGCTCAGTCTGCGGCTGAGGCTGAGAATGCGAACGGGAACAGGCCCAACCGAGAAAAAGAACAATGACCGGCAAGTTAATGATCGCGAACTTCCGGAGAGGTTTCATCAGCGGCCCACCACCAGCACTTCAAACTGTCCCGCTTCCGCCGTCGAGAGGAGAAGTTGATGGGTCTTAGGATCGAGCGCCATCGTCTTGGCCTTGGGCAACGTCTTCACCGTTTCCACAACCACGTACTTGTCGGGGCTGTCTTCGCGAATCGCCGTGATCGTGCCTTCGCCGTTGGAATTGAAGATAAGGCGGGACTCTGGATCGAAGGCGGTCGCATCGACATGGTCGCCGATTGGAAGGGTTGTGATCACTTTGCCACTGTCCGCGTTCATGACCGCCATCACCTTGCTGCGGCAACCGATGAACAACCGCCGGTTCTGTCTATCCATTGCTATGCTCGAGGGCGAAGCGCAAGGAGCAGTCGGCCAGCGTTGCTCAACTTTCAGGGAACGTGCATTGATTTTCAGGACCATGCTCGCATCTTCCAGGTTATTGTAGACATACCCTGAACCATCAGCCACGGCAAATTCAGGACCTCCGCCGAGATCCACTGTTCCTGCTACTTTTCCGTCCGCCGCCTGAATCGCGGTGGCGCTGTTGCTGTCACCATTGAAGGCGAAGACGCGTGAGGTAGCGGGATCGTAAATGATCGCGTCGGGTTTCTTGCCGACCGGGACATCCTCGATCTTCTTCAGGGTTTTCAAATCAAAGATCGTCACCGTTGAAGCCTGCCCATTGCTTACGAATCCCCGCCCCAGTTCCGGGGCGATTGCGATTCCGTGGACGCCGGGAGTGTTTTCGATTCTGCCGACGATAGAGCCGGAATCGACATCGAGCACCTCCACTTGGGTTCCGTGAGAAACGTAAAGACGGCGTCCACCTTCGTCGACGGTGAGGTAGTCCCAGCTCCCTTGGCCAGGGATGGGTATTTTCTTGGTGATGGCGAAACTTTCCGCGGAAGCGAGCGCGATGCCCGCCAGAGAGAATCCGAGCGCGAAGATGGCTATTTGAAGGGCGAACTTTCTGTTGAACGGGTTACGGTGCGACTTCACTTGCTTTATCTGCATGAGGTTCCTTGAATTTAACTGTATGATTCACGCTGTTCGATCGGAGGCGCAATCCCTGGAAGGCGAAACTTGAAGTTCGCCTGAAAAGCGACCTGTCAATCTTTCGTTATTCTCTGTGAGGCTCCCAACGGAGTCCGAAGGAGTAAGTCGGCTTGTAGTATTCGCGCTGCGTGACGTACCAAGGGCTGCCGTCGTAGAACCCAAAAACTTCGTCTGTAAGATTCAGACCCTGCCACAGTACAGTCAGATTGCGCTGCACGCGGACGCTGGCCTGGGCATCGACTTGCAAGTGCGCATACAGGTAGTTGTCGCCTAACGGGCCCTTGGCGCCGAGATTGGCGGGATCTTCGCAACCACCGCCTGCGGCCGCTGCCGCGGTGCATTGCTCCCACTGATACTGATAGATACTCGCGCTGTTGTAGGTGGCTCCCAGTCGGGCGGAGAAGCGGCCGCGGTCATAGCTGGGACTGAGATTCCACATTGTCGGAGTCTGACGTTGCAAAGCCGGATTGTCGTTTCGAAGGGGCAGCGTGCCGGCGCTGGAACCCGTCTTGCTGAAGTTCGCCATAATACCAAAGCCGCTCCACGCGCCATGCAGGAATCCGAGGCGCTGGGTGTAGGAAAACTCTACGCCATAGAGTTTCGCGTTCACGCCATTGGAAATGTAATCGAGAATGTCTCCATGATATTGCGGATATTGCGTCCCTTCGTAGTTGGGATCCGCTAGGTAATAGATGGGCTGGCTCAACTGCTTGTAGTAGAAACCAGCCTGGAACTCGCCATACGGCTTCAGGTAATGCTCGTAGAGCACATCGTAGTCGTTGGCGTGCTCCGGCTTGAGATTCGGGTTTCCCACCGCGACGGTAAGTGGGTTCGTGCTGTTGTCCAGCGTCACATAGGGCACCATATCGTACGGATTCGGACGGGAAATTCCTCTTCCGTAGACGGCACGAATGTCAGAGTCGTTAGTGATCCGGTAGCGAAGTTGCACGCTGGGCAAGGGATCCCAGTACCACGTGTTCGCCGGTTGCGGCACAACAGTTTCCGCGGTGCTGGTGGCGTTATTGATTATGGCGAAGCCAAGTATGTCTAGCTGCGTGGCTTCGATGCGCAAACCGGTTTGCAGGCGGAAACGGCCGAACTCGATCGTGTTCATGGCATAGCCAGCCGAAACTCGTTCGGTCAGGTCGAAGTTGGAAAGATCTGAGCCGAAGATTGTGGAGGGCTCGTCGAGAGCGAGGACTCCTTGGGCGATCGCATTGTTCAGGTTGCCGGCGATCGTGTTGTAGTTGGTGACAGGCCCGAGCGGGTAAGCGTTGAAGTAGTAATTCGAGTTGGTGAATCCGCTAAGGTAGTTGGTCATTGGCGAGACCGGCGGATTGTTGGGGTTCGTGATAAATGTCTGGTCGTAGGTAGGTGAATATGCGTCCTGTCCTTTATGCGCATTGCGAACCTTGAAGCCAAACTCAAATGTCGAGAAATGCGAGCCCAGATGGTAGTTTTTGGCGTATGAGGTCGCGGCTTGCAGGTTCACTTGCGACGTTATGCCCTGAGTCCCGTCGAACTCGGTCAAAGTGTATTGGCTCGGATCGTAAGTTGGCGGACCGAAGCAGGATGCCGACCACTGCGGCAAGCGAAAGTTAGAACTGGGCACGTTGACGCAGCTTGTGAGATTGCTCAGCGGGGTGCCTGGTATTGGATTGAACGTCGCTCCCGGATTGCCGGCGGCGCCCAACTCGCGCGAACGCGCCGCCGAAAACTCCCAGCTCAGCCAAGACCCACTAAAGACATGCTTGCCGCCAATGGCCAGACTCGCGGCTCCATAATCCGGTACACGGCTGGAAGTCGAGAATTGGGGCGCGCCTCCATCACTCAAGGTGTAGACCCATTTATTGCCGTAGTCTTTGAAATCGGAAAGAAAGTAATGCAGGTAAAGACCGGAAGCCGGATCCTTAAGCTTGTAGTCGAGTGAACCGCCAAAACCATAGCGCTTGCGCTGATATCTGTATTCCCGGATATCCATGCTGCCATACGAAGGAATCGCGGTATCGTTGGGTTGCGGTTCGATGTCGTCGATTCCGCGCCCGTTATAGTCGTAGCTACCGGAAAACAGCGCCCCGAATCGTTTGTCGTGTCCAAAGCGCTTGCCGGCGGTGCCGGTCACCAAACCGATATAACGCGTATTTACGATGGGAGTGAATCCGCCGATTCCCTCCAAAATCAGGGTGGGCGTATCACCAGCCTTCTTGGTCACCAAATTTACCGTTCCGCCAATCGCGTCCGCGTCCTGATTGGCGGCCAGAGTCTTGTTGACTTCGACCGACGCGACGATGTCCGAGGGGATAGTATCCAGCTTGAACTGGCGCACATTGTCCTCAGGTGCGGGAAGCTCAACCCCATCGACGGTCGTGTTATTAAGCCGCGGTTCGGTGCCGCGAATCTGCACATACTTGCCTTCACCTTCATCGCGCTCTAGACTCACGCCCGGCATCCTGCCAACCACGTCGGCGATATTCTCGTTCGGCAGGCTCTGAATGACGCCCGCCGACATGACGTCGAGGATATTGTCGGAGGTGCGCTGGATATTAATATCCTCTTCCACGCCCAGCGCATCAGCAACAACAGTCACCGCTTCTCCTTTGCCCTCGACCTTAAGTACGGCATCCACACGAGTGGCATGGCCTGCCATCACTTTTACATCCGCTGTGTAGGGAAGAAAGCCAACGTAAGAAATTGTGACTTTATAATCGCCGGCTGCAAGGTCGATCACGTTGAATTCTCCCACCTGATTTGTAGCCACCGAAATATTGCCCGGCTCGACTCGCACTTTCGCGCCTGGCAGCATGGCCCCTCCCGCATCGGCTGCATGCCCAAGAAGGCTGCCTTTCCCGGTCTGTGCGGAGGCCGAATGTGTTAAGGCCGCGCAGAGGACCAGTAAGACTGGCTTTCTCAAGAGAGATCCGATAGTGCAACATGATCGCTTTGGCTTCATGATTTTGTCCCCTCACAACGACCCGTGGGAAGCAACCCGTTGAGGAACATGCGCCCTTTGGAGCATTTATTCCGGTCGATTGAAGTGAAGAGTGATAGTAGGTTGACGGTGTAAAGCCGTTATGAAAGGACGGTTAATTTTTTTTCAGGTTCTATTCGCCTGAGCCGTTTGCGGTTTACTCTTATCCCGTTCTCGCCAGCACATCGGAGCCAGTCAGGTTTGTTCCATGAAACTCCTAGTGATAGAAGACGAGCGTCGAATGTTGGAATTGCTCCGCAAGGGATTGAGCGAAGAAGGGCATACTGTCTCGTGTGCCGCTGATGGCAGTGAGGGACTGCAAGCGCTTCGAGCTCACGATTTCGATGTGGTCATACTCGACGTAATGATGCCGAAGATGAACGGATTCGAACTGGCCAAACAGATGCGAATCGAGAACAATTGCACGCCCATACTGATGCTGACGGCGAGAGATTCCGTTCCTGACATCGTGCATGGCCTGGACCTCGGCGCCGACGACTACATGACGAAGCCGTTCTCCTTTGACGAACTGCTGCTGCGTCTGCGCGCGGTACGTCGAGCGGCGGCTGCTCCACGGAAAAGTCAACTTCAGGTCGCCGATTTGTTGTTGAATGTCTCGACCCGCGCCGTCAGTCGCGACGGGGAGCGTATCAGCCTGACGCGCACCGAATATCAGCTATTGGAACAGCTGATGCTTCACGCGGGGCAAGTTGTTCCGCGAGAGAAACTTATTGCGGCTTCTGGACGCGAAATGGGGAGCAATTCGCTGGACGCCTTCGTGCGGCTGCTGCGGCAAAAAGTCGACGGTGCGCATCGGCGTAAGCTGCTTCACACCGTGCGCGGGCGCGGCTACGTTCTCGGCTTGGACTGGCAATCATGAGAAGGCTCTCCATCGGCTCCCGGCTCACCTTCTGGTATCTGGCAATCTTTGCGGCCGCGCAGCTTTTGTTTGGCCTGGCTATGTGGGTAGCTCTGCGACAGGAACTTTACGCGGTCGCCGACGGCGCGTTGAAGGCCCAGATCGAAGACCTCACAAATTTCCTGAAGTCGCAAAAAGAGAAGAACAGGACGGTAACCAAGCTTCGGGAAGAAGCCTCCGAAGCTTACGATCTGGAGCACTCTGGCGATGTTTTGCAAATTTACGATCAGGATGGAAACTGGATCTTCCGCGCCCCTGCGCTGGAGAAAAGTAATTTTGAGCCCGTAGCACCCGTGGCGACTAGACACCGGACATTCCAAAACGTCCAGCTGGCGGACAAGCCCTTTCGCTTCATTACGCAAAAGATCGAGGTAAATGGCCGTTCCTATACAGTGCAGACCGGCGTTCCTGCCGCTCAGATCGTCGCCACCCTGTCTCTGTTCAGGCGTTATCTTCTAATGCTGGCGCCACTGTTTTTGCTCGCCGCTGCGTGCGGCGGATACTGGCTAAGCCGCAAAGCTCTGTCGCCTGTCGATGCAATCACTCGGACGGCCAGAAACATCGGAGGAAACAATCTCGGCGACCGGCTGGAGAAACTCACGACGGGCGATGAGCTACAACGATTGTCGGACACGTTGAACGAAATGCTGGCGCGCATCGAAAGCGCCTTTCTCCGTGTAACTCGGTTCACCGCGGATGCATCGCACGAGCTACGAACCCCCATCTCCTTGATTCGCACGGAAGCTGAAATCGCCCTTCGGAAGTCGAGGGGGGATGCAGAATATCGCGAAGCCCTGCGGCACATCCTGTTGGAAGCGGAGCGAACGACGACCCTGGTGGAAGAACTTCTATCACTGGCGCGTGCTGATTCCGGTCGCGAGAGCTTGCACTTGACGTTGATCGACTTACGTGCGTTGATCGCAGAAATCGCGAATGAATGGCGCCCTTTGGTGGAAAGCCGAAATCTGCAGTTCGCACAAGTGTTCGCGGATGGTGAGCTTCCAGTATTAGCCGACCGCCGCGCCCTGCAAAGATTGCTGGCTATTCTCCTCGACAATGCCGTCAAGTACACGCCGCCGCCCGGCGTCATCGAACTGGAACTGCAAACACGGGACGATAAGGCCGTCATCACAGTACGTGATTCAGGCATCGGAATCGCCGAGTCTGAGCACAGCAAAATCTTCGAACGCTTTTACCGTATCGACAAGGCTAGAAGTCGTGAGCTTGGCGGTGCAGGCATTGGCCTCGCGATTGCCGATTGGATTGTGCAACAGCATCGAGCATCGATCAGCGTTCAAAGCTGTCTCGGCAAGGGGTCTTCGTTCTCGGCCGCTTTCCCGCTGCAATCAACCCCCGCTGCTTTGGATCAAACCCCGAATTCCGCAATTCCTGCAACAGGAACATAAGAACCTCCGTAAGAGTGCGTTGGGTGCGATTGCCAACTAACCGAAAATTATTCCGGGCCGAAGGACTCCGCCGCGCGTATTAAGATGGGGCCGACAATTACGCCACGAAGGGCTGGCACCGGAGGGAATCACATGAAGACACTTCTACTACTGTTCATGACACTCGCGGTCGTCTGCGCGGCCTTCGCAGCCGATAGTCCCGCTCTTCTGCCAGACCTTAATTCTCAGCAGACCAGAAACAAAGCGGTCGCCGGGCGCGTGTTCGAAGAGATTTTTCAACCAGGGAAAATTTCAGATTGCAGACGAAATCTACGCCAGAGATTTCGTGAACCACGGACTCCGTAGGGATTTTGATCTTCAAGAGGACCAGGCGGCAGTGCATGCGTCTGGCGCATTGTCGACGAAAGAATCCGCGAGGAGTGGACCTCATTCAACGAACTGCAAGCCGCCCGCCAATTCGTAAGCCAGTTGAAGTGGCCGCTCCTCGGCCTTCTGGCGGCGGCGGTAACTCTGGTATGGATATTTTGCAGAGTCGTCCTGAGACAGAGGCTAACTCGGGTTCCGAGGGCAACTTCACCAGCTACGTAGACACGCACCGACGACCCTAATGACCCCTGGCACGGGGCCGCCGAGAACCGCGATGGAATGGAAGCGTTGAGGTCCGTGGTGCCCAGCTTTGCAACGGAAGCAAGCTGGGGCAGCCCCCCAGTTCGAGACCTCATGCGCGATCTAGAAATTGAGCGAACCGATTTCTCCATCCGAATCGAAAACTTATGTATAATCCGCCGATGCAAGGCATACCGTGGAGCACAATTGCGCTCGGCTCGCTGTTGCTCATTTCGGCCCGCTCAAAAGGAGGACAGGAAGTGCAATCTCCGCAACCTGAAAAGTCGAAGCCGCCTGTGAAAGTGGAGCAGCGCGGGCGCATCCTTGGAATTGGCGGTGTCTTCTTCAAATCCGCTAATCAGAATCAGATGCGCGAATGGTATTCGAAGCATCTTGGACTCGCCGACAAAGGCCAAGGCGCGATGCTTCCGTGGCGCGAACACGACGACCCGCAAAAGGAACACGTTACAGTTTGGACTGTTTTTCCCACCTCCACTAAGTATTTCGATCCCAGCCCCGCACCGTTCATGATCAACTACATCGTGGACGATATGGATGCTTTGCTCGACCGCTTAAAACAAGAGGGAGTAAAGATTGACGCCAAACGAATGGATGAATCCTACGGTCGCTTTGCCTGGATCTATGACTCGGATGGGAATAAGATTGAACTCTGGCAACCGCTGCCCGCAAAGCCCTAAGGGCTTCCACAGCACACACCCTCGAGCTGATCTTTTGGTCGGCCAGCCCCCACAGAAGGAATATAACCCAAGGGGAATATGGTCAAGAGTGGAGTGACCGTTTGAAGCGACCGTCTAGGTATGGCATGCGAACCGGGCTGAAAGCCCGGTGAGGAACCTGCTGCTTGCACGCTGCTCAGCTGCACCTGCCTGTCGAAAACCACGACGCACGGGCGGCCTCAGGCTTATGATAGCGTCGCCGAATTGAGGGATGGGCCAGAGTCAGAGTCCCCGCCCAAGCGAAGCTTGGACGGGGCACCCTCGAGTTGTTTTTTAGCGTGGGCCAGCCCCCATAACGTCTCTATTCCCTTGACAGACTATTCCTCGCATGGAATACTACCGGCGATGGCATGGGAGATCGAATACACCGATGACTTTGAGGCTTGGTGGAACGACCTCTCGGAGGATGAACAGGAAGAGATTGACGCTAAGGTTGACCTCCTTGAAGAGCGCGGCCCGACCCTGTCCCGCCCCCATGCCGATAGGATCGAAAGCTCTCGCCACTCAAACATGAAAGAGCTGCGGGGAAAGGTCCACGAACGACATTTGCGGGTGCTGTTCGCGTTTGATCCTCGTCGCACGGCCCTGCCTTTGCTGGGCGGGGATAAAACCGACGACCCCGCGCGGTATGAGAAGTTTGTGCCGGTTGCTGATGACTTATTCGATCGGCATCTGGAGGAAATTGAGCGGCAGCAAAAAAAGAAGTAGCGACACCAGAACGATGAGTCTGAAGAACAAAGGATGATGCGTATGGCGAAGAATTTCAAAACCCTCCGGGAGAAGATGTCTCCCCAGTCTCGCGAGCGTTCCCGCGCGCTGGCTGCGAAGTACCGCGCCGAGATGCCCCTCAACGAACTCCGTGAGGCTCTGGCGATCACTCAAGTGCATCTCGGTCGCATTCTCAGAGTCAATCAGGCCGCAGTATCGAAAATGGAGCGCCGCACCGATATGTACGTGAGCACGCTGCAGGACTTCATCAAAGCCATGGGCGGAGAACTGAAGATCACCGCCAAGTTCCCCGACGGAACCGTTGAAATCAGCCAATTCGCGGATGCCAGGAAGGCAGCGGCCGGAAAGGGCTAGCTGGAGGATGTCATTCCGAACCGGGCCGAAAGCCCGGTGAGGAACCTGCTGTTCTCACGCTGCTCAGCTGCACCTGCCTGTCGAAAACCACGACGCACGGGCGGCCTCAGGCTTATGATAGCGTCGCCGAATTGAGGGATGGGCCAGAGTCAAAATCCCTGCCCAAGCAAAGCTTGGGCGGGGCACCCTCGAGTTTTTTTAGGCTGGGCCAGCCCCCAAATTTACCGGACAGGTGGGCTAACTTCACTTATTCCTGTAGAATCTTTCGCGTAACTCCCCAGGACAACCCAAGGAGCAGCCATGCGCAAACTCGCAGTGTCTCTATGCGTGCTGATTTCGCTGAATGCACTCGCTGCCAAGAATCGCAAGGACGTTCCCGCAGCGCCGCTGCCAGCCGTCGTGGTAAATGCGAAAAAAATATTCTTAACTAACGGCGGAGGTAGCAATCTCGCTTACGACAGTTTCTATTCGGAGATGAAGCAGTGGGGCAGGTACGAAATCGTTGGCTCGCCGGATGAGGCTGATCTGATCATTGAACTCGCTTACAGGGTTGAACGTGGCGGGACCCGCGTTTGGAGTTCAACCAATACTTACGACGGGACCACCCAGGTTCATAGCGCCCAGGTAGTCGACCCGGAGCTAACGCTTACGATTTTCGATGCGAAGACTAAGAACTCGCTCTGGTCTGAAGTGGACCATAGGAAACTGGCGCGTAGGGAGAAAAACCGCGAGAAAGAAACTATTAACTCGGCAAACAGGCTGGTTGACGATTTGAAAGCAAGGGTGAGCATTCCGCAATAGGGGGGGCCGCGGCTGCGCCCTCGAAGCTGCGGTGGCAGAGCAAGGTAGGTAAGGCGGCCGGGGATGGCTTATGAGCGATGCGACTACAGCTGAGTCGAATGTAACTTTGTTCGGCAAAATCTCGATCGCCACATTGTTGGTGTGGGTCGCAGTCGCCATTGCGTCCGCCGAATGGTGGGGAGTCAGCACGCTGAAGGAGTGGTGGTGGCTGGCCACGCTCCTGGCGGTAAGTCTGATGCTGTCGGCCTCGATTTGGCCCGTGAGGGGCCCGCAGCCAAGCAAGAGCGATAAGAAGGTATCCCTACGGGTTTGGATGGCGCTGTTTACAGCAACGGTCGTTTGGTGGGCGCTTGCCGCCCGACACTCTCCGCAGCGGCTCGTGCTGCTAGTGGGGTTGAGTTTCGCATCCTTCATGGTCGGTTGCCTAATTGGCTTCTTGTTTACCAGCTACGGCCAGGAGGAGGCGACGGTGGGCAAGGTACGCGATTGGCTTGTTGGTGGACTCACCGGACTCACCATCGCCGAGGCCTCTAACATTAAGAGCTTGCTAGGGAATTTTGCCATCGACGGCAGCGCTCAGGAGTTTGCGCTGGTTGCGAGCGTGGCGGTCCTATACGCGGGCCTCGGCTTTTTCTTCATGTTCATTGAGCGCGAGTTGATCTTGAACGTTTGGTTGGCACAAAGCCGCGCCGAGCGGGGACGCCTAGAGGGAACCCAGGAGGTCGGGCATGTGACTCTCCGTCTGCTGCAGGCGCTTCCGGCAAGCGTATTGTCCGGGGTCCACCAAGTGAATGAGGTTGTCGAAGACGACGAGACCGAGAAGGATTTGCGGAAACTGCTCGAGAGGGAGGACGTAAGGAAATTCCGGTATAAATATAGCTGGCTGACCGCGACCCCGGCTTTCCGGGGGGCGTGGCCCCTGCAAATTGCGATTAGGGTGTGATCTTACCCAACCTTTATTTGCAAGCGAGGCCCATTCACTAGTATTCTAGTTACACGTAAGTTGGTGGACTTTGGTAATGGGCAGTGTCCGAGTTCAAAGGGCATGGAACACACGTGCCGTGAACTGCTGGATGACCGGTGGTACAAGGGAGTTTCAATTGATACCAATTGAAACAAGAGATTGGCCGCTCGTTCGAACGCGGCCAGTAGAGGTGGACGTGCCGGGGATCGAACCCAGAGCGGGAGCCTCTCAAGTGCCCCACTGGAACCAACCTCACCACGCCCATCTCGGAGCGGGACTAGCAATGCTAAAAGGCAGACTCTCTAACCAGCCTTGAGAGGGTGGAAGGAGAGACTGGAAAGAGACGCATCGCCAGTCCCGCATGAATTCTAACATGGTGCATCACACAAACCTAAGTAACCCTGAATGGGAAAAATTCCGCGATGCGATGAAGCAGATCGTCAGCGTTCCTCACAGCGAAATAAAAGCGCACCTGGATAAAGAAAAAGCAGCGAAGAAACTCAAGCGGACAAGGAAGTCACGGTATGCCGCTTTCCGCGCCGTGAATAAAAACGGCTAGAGAGGACGTTCCGAGGTCTTTCCGGTCAGTTCTGCGTAGGTCAATCTCTTTCCGACAACCTGAGTCAAAGCCAGTCGAAAACGATCCGCATCGGTCATCGGATTGTCGGAAGTTTTCCGATTGTTGTAACGGAAAACCTGCTCATCCACGTAGCGCTCCAAATGGAATGGCTCAACGCAAACGTAAGTACCTTTCAACCCACGCTTCATCAAACTCCAAAAGTTCTCAAGGCCATTAGTGTGAACCCGGCCACGGACGTAGGTTTCAGCGTGATTCACGATCTCATGCACAAAAGTTTCGCCCAACTTGTCATAGCCGACTGCGCTATCGCTGTAGACCGTAGAACCATAATGAACGTTGTTCAGGACCGCATTCTGTAGTGTTTCGCGTTTGATGTCTGGCACGACCTTGGCTCTCACTTCGCGCAAGTTTCGGTCTAAGATGCCGTGCACGACCGCCTTGCCGGTTGACCCGCCGGGGCGCTGCGTCAGCGCTGCGAAGCGGATACGGCGTGCACGATGCATGTTCTTAACCTTGCCGCCAACAAAAGTTTCATCGACTTCGACTTCGGAACCTTCGCCGCCTAACGGAGTGGATAGGCTACCGTTCTTCAGCGCAAGGCGAATGCGGTGAAGCATGAACCACGCTGATTTCTGTGTCACCCCCAGATCGCGGGATATTTCGTAGGAGCTAACACCGTTCTTGCAATTCACCAACAACCACACGGCGGGAAGCCACTTTTCTAAAGAGATCGGCGAATCCTCAAACACAGTGCCGACCTTCAGTGAAAACTTAGGCTTAGCGTGGTTGCCGTAGCACTTGTATAAACGAGCTTTTGCCAGATAGGTGACCTTCTCAGAACCGCATGTCGGGCAAGTCACTTTGCCGTCCGGCCAGCGAACCGATACCATGAATTGACGGCAGTTCTCGAAGTCGGCGAAGTATTGAATTGCTTCCTGTAAGGTACGTGGCGTTTCCATGCAGCAAACATAGCACGTTAGCTTCGGTCAGTCAAGTATATTCTTGCCGAAATTCCTGCAGCAGGCTGACGAAGCTGCGGCCTCCGGCGCACCGCTTGATTGGGACGTAACCTCGAAGGTCGCGAATCTGCGCTATTACCGCACCTATTTCGAAAGAAACGAGGAAGAGAGGGAATCCGAGGCCGAGCGGACACTCGAATGGATTCTGCGCGCGTTGTACATAAATCCTATTCACGTGGACCTGGGTGTTAAGTATGCCGACATGCTAGGAGTCTTGGATCGCTACGACGAGGCGGTAAGCATTCTGGAGCGCATCGAGCGAACCGTAGATGCACCCGCGTACATCCGCCAGTGGCTCGGGTACTACTTGATTAAGGTGGGCCGGGATGACGAGGCGATCCAGTATTCCAGCAAATATCATGAGCAGTTCCCAGACGAATCCGATACATTTTTCAATATCGCCCGGGCCTATGCTCACAAATATTGCAATGAGTTGGCATCGAGCGAGGAGAAGGCGCTGCCAAAGTCGGAGAACCGCAAACGCGCGCTTGAAAACCTAAAGAATGGACTTCGCGCACAGCCCGACTACGCGGAGATACTAAGTAAGAAGTGGGCGTCTCCTGACCCAGACGACGAGGAGTGGCAGTGCCTTATGAAAGACCCCGATCTGCGTGCCATTGTCGGGTTGCCGGTTCTGACAGCGTCTGGCGCCGACGAGGCGTGAAATAGGCTCGGTAGCTCCGCCTTTACCCCCCAACCCCCCGCATGATATCCTCATTAATGTCACCAAGATAAATCGAAAACAGAACAGGAGTGCACCAGGGTAGTGCTAGCCAGAGAGCAAAAGAAATCTGTCATTGACCGGTACCAGACGCATGCGACGGACACGGGCAGTCCCGAGGTTCAGATCGCCATCATCAGCGAACGCATCGGCCAGTTGACGGATCACTTCAAGACGCACCAGAAGGACCACGGCTCGCGCCGCGGCCTGCTAATGCTGGTCAGCAAGCGGCGTCGCTTGCTGGACTATCTGAAGAGATACGATTCCGAGCGCTATAAAACCGTGATCGGTAAGCTCGGCATCCGCAAGTAAATCGGGTACCCAATGAGAGAATTTCGAGAGTAAGGAACTCGAGGGTGCCCCATCCAAGCCTTCCTTTGACTTGGGTGGGATTCAACGAAATCCCGATCAGCAAAATCTCTTAAAACCGCCTTCCCGAGAAGCCGGTCGAACAGCATTCAAGGACCTTCCTCAAGTGCATCGTGTGAGCGCATCCCACCAGACGAATCCCGCTATGGGATCGATCAGATTCGTACGCTCAAAACTCACCGCTCATCGCTCGCCATTTCCCCGCACCTGTTCCAAAGGATAAAAAATGAAACCAGTACCCAGCACCGTCACCGTCGACCTCGCCGGCGGAAAGCAACTCTCATTCGAAACCGGAAAATTAGCCAAGCAGGCCCACGGCGCAGCCGTCGTCCGCATGGGCGATAACGTCGTGCTCGCTACCGCAGTGGCCAACGCCGACCCGCGCGAGGGCATCGATTTCTTCCCGCTCACCGTCGACTACCGCGAATACACCTACGCCGGCGGACGTTTTCCCGGAGGCTTCATCAAGCGCGAAGGCCGCATGAGCGAGCGCGAAGTCCTCACCAGCCGCCAGATCGACCGGCCGATCCGCCCAATGTTTGCCGAAGGATTCAAGTGTGAAACGCAAGTGATCGCGTTCGTGTTGTCGGCCGATAGCAGCAACGATCCAGACGTGCTAGGCATCAACGGCGCATCGTGTGCGCTGACTTTGTCGGACATTCCTTTCCTCGGCCCGATCGGCGCAGTGCGCGTCGGCCAGTTGAATGGACAGTTCGTTATCAATCCGACGTATGACGAGATGCGCGAGAGCGCAGTAAACATCATGGTGGTCGGAACATCTGACGGCATCGTGATGATCGAATCCGGCGCGAAGGAAGTAACGGAAGAAGTCGTAGTCGACGCAATCGAATTCGGTCACACCGAGATCAAGAAAATTTGCGCCGCGATTGTCGACCTGCAAGCGAGGACCGGCAAAAAAAAGCGCGAAGTAACGCCGCCCGAGTTCGATCAAGCTTATTACGATCAGCTGAAAAAGAAAGTTGGCGCGGATTTGTCGGATGCGCTGGATACCAAGAAGCATCCGAAAGCGGAAAGCTACAACTTAGTAAGAGATCTGAAGAAAAAACTGCAAGCGGAAATTCCCGAAGAAGACGAAGCAGCGCAAGCAAAACTGAAGCAGTATTACGAAACACTACGCGAGCGCATTTTCCGCGAAGAGGTAATCGAGAAAAAACGCCGTCCCGACGCCCGCGCTTTCGACGAAATCCGCGAAATCTGGATCGAAGCCGGCGTCCTGCCCAGAACTCACGGTAGCGCCATCTTTACCCGCGGCGAAACCCAAGCCTTGGTAACCACCACGCTGGGCACCAGCGACGACATGCAACGCCTCGAAGGTTTCGAAGGCGAAGCCAAAAAACGCTTCGTCCTCCATTACAACTTCCCGCCGTTCTCCGTCGGTGAGGTCGCCTTCCTGCGCGGGGCGGGCCGGCGAGAAATCGGACACGGCGCGCTCGCAGAGCGCGCGGTGTCGGCGGTGTTGCCGAGTGAAGAGTCGTGGCCTTATGCCATGCGTGTTGTCTCTGACATTCTCGAGTCCAACGGGTCGTCGTCGATGGCTACGGTTTGCGGCGCTTCACTTTCGCTGATGGATGCCGGCGTTCCGCTCAAGGCTCCGGTCGCTGGCGTGGCCATGGGACTGGTGAAGGAAGGCGATCACTACGCCATCCTGACTGACATCGCCGGTGCCGAAGATCACTACGGCGATATGGATTTCAAAGTCGCCGGCACGCGCGACGGCATCACCGCGCTGCAAATGGACATCAAAGTCGCCGGCATCACCGCGCAGATCATGCGCGAAGCGCTGGCGCAAGCCAAGCGCGGGCGCATGTTCATTCTCGGCAAGATGGAAGAAGTGATCGCCGCCGGACGCGAAAAGATTTCCGACTACGCGCCGCGTTTCTACACCGTGCAGATTCCGGTCGATAAGATTCGCGACCTGATCGGGCCGGGCGGCAAGATGATTCGCAGCATCGTCGACCAGACCGGCGTGAAGATCGATGTCGAAGATTCCGGCCTCGTCAAAGTCGCGTCGAGCGATCAGGCGTCGGCGCAAAAAGCGCTGCAGATTATCGGCGATCTCACCGCGACCCCCGAAGTTGGCAAAACCTATCTCGGCAAAGTCACGCGCCTCGCCGATTTTGGCGCCTTCGTCGAAATCATTCCCGGCACCGAAGGTTTGCTGCACATCAGCGAAGTGGCCGAGCATCGCATCGCCGACGTGCGCGACGAGTTGAAAGAAGGCGATCAGGTGCTGGTCAAAGTGCTGGCCGTCGAAGGCAACCGCATCCGGCTCTCGCGCAAGGCGATCCTGAAAGAGCAGCGCGCCAAAATGCAGTCGCAGGGCGCAGGCAGCGGAAACGGCGAACCGGCCGCGGCGCAGGAGCACGCTCCGGCAGCGCCGACTTCCGGCTCACTCGTGATCGAAGGCGGCGGCGATTTCCCGGATGAAGCCGAGAAAGAACCGAACTTCAATCGCGATCCTGCAATAGTGGGCGCGCACGGCGGACCAGGCGGAGACCGCGGAGGTGACCGCGGCGGGCGCGGTGGACGTCCCGGTGGTGGACGTGATCGCGGGCGCGGGGGACGCCGTCATGGCGGCGGTGGTGGGCGGGATCGTGGTGGGCGCGGCGGGTCCGGTGGGGGTAGGCACTAGAAGTTTTGGTGTGTGGTCCCTCAGTGGCTAAAGCCGCCAACTGTTTGTTGGCATCTATCGCAGCGGTTAAGTGCTGCGCGACCCAAATAAAATCTGCAACTCAGGCCACGACGCGAGTCGTGGCCTTTTTCATCCGGCAGGGCGCAGGGACACAGGGGTAAATTGCTTGAGCCCGTTGACAGTAATTTTTGCTGCTCTCGCTCTCCGCTTGAATTGCGGATAGGGTTTGGTTTGTGGGTCGTGTCCTAGGTTAACCACCCTTTCTGGTTTTGAACTTAGGACACCACGGGTTTGTGGCTATAGTGCGGATACGTTTGGCTTATGGCTATAATAGCGACTTGAAGGCGGTTCGTGGGGAAACCGAAATCTCCGCTTCGGTTCTTAAGGCTCCTGAGTAAAAGTCAATCCTGAACATCACACTATGCCCCGTCTGAAGATTGTCCAAAAGGATTCGCATTTCTCCGATGCGAACAAAAATGGCATTCGTAGCCTGCCCAAGGCGCCCACCGGCATTCAGGGGCTGGATGAGATTACCTATGGAGGGTTTCCGCGTGGGCGGCCGACGCTGATTTGCGGCGGCGCTGGAGCAGGCAAGAGCCTGCTGGCGATGGAATTCATTGTTCGCGGGGCGGTTGAGCATGGCGAGCCCGGCGTGTTCATGGCGTTTGAAGAGACTCCCGATGAGTTGGCGCAAAACGTTCGCTCGCTCGGGTTCGATCTCGACAAGCTGATCAAGGAAAAGAAATTGGTCGTGGATTTCGTGCGCATTGATCGCAACGAAATCGACGAAACTGGCGACTACGATCTGGAAGGTCTCTTCATCCGGCTGGGTACGGCGATCGATGCCGTGGGCGCCAAGCGGGTGGCGATGGACACCATCGAGAATCTCTTCGCGGGTCTCCAGAACCAGGGCATCCTGCGCGCAGAGCTGCGGCGTCTGTTCCGCTGGTTGAAAGATAAAGGTGTGACCGCTGTGATTACCGCGGAGCGCGGCGAAGGAGCGCTTACGCGGAATGGGCTGGAAGAATACGTTTCCGACTGCGTCCTGCTGCTGGATCACCGCGTAACGGACCAGGTCTCGACGCGGCGCTTGCGGGTGGTGAAGTACCGCGGGACGGCGCACGGGACGAACGAATATCCCTTCCTGATTGACGAGGGCGGTTTCACCGTGTTGCCGGTCACCTCGCTGGGCCTGCACCATGAGGTGAACGACGAAAGAATTTCCAGCGGAGTGGCGCGGCTGGATACGATGCTGGGGGGGAAAGGATACTACCGCGGCAGCACGATATTGGTTTCGGGCACGGCGGGCACCGGCAAATCGAGCATGGCCGCGCACATGGTAGATGCGGCATGCGGACGCGGAGAACGTTGCGTTTATTTCTCTTTCGAGGAATCGCCGCCGCAGATGATCCGCAACATGCGGTCGATTGGTTTGAACCTGGAGCAGTGGGAAAAGAAAGGGCTGCTCAAATTTCACTCCACCCGCGCTACGTTTTACGGTCTGGAGATGCACCTGGCGATCATCCATAAGTTGGTGAACGACTTCCGTCCGAAGGTTGTGGTTCTCGATCCCGTGGGCAGCCTGATTGAGGCGGGCAATCAGCGCGATGCGCATATTATGTTGATCCGCCTGATCGACTTTTTGAAGAGCCGCGGAATCACGGCGTTTTTGACCAATCTGACGAATACCAGCATCGACTCGCTGGAACGAACCGACATTGCAATTTCGTCGATTGTCGATACCTGGCTGTTTGTGCGCGACCTGGAACTGAACGGCGAGCGTAATCGCGCCTTGTACGTTCTCAAGTCGCGCGGCATGGCGCATTCGAACCAACTGCGGGAGTTCCTTATCACCGACCGCGGCGTGGACTTGCTGGATATTTACGTCGGTCCGGAAGGCGTGCTGACCGGCTCGTCGCGGCTCTCGCAGGAAGCCCGCGAGAAGGCGGCTGCGTTGGTCGGGCAACAGGAGATCGAGCGCATTGCGCGCGACCGCCAGCGCAAGCGCGAGGCACTGGAAGCGCGCATTCTGGCGTTGCGCAAGGAATTTGAGCTCGAAGAGCAGGAAGCGGAAACCCTCGGCGCCGAGGAAGTCCTGCGCGAGAAAGTCCTGGAAGAAGATCGCTCCGCCATGGCCATCAGCCGGAAAGCAGATGTCGGCAACGGGTCGGCGCGTCCTCATCGCAATAAAAGCAAGGGGGAAAGATGAAGAAGTCAGGTAAGGCGAGCGACCAGCCACTCTCGCTCGAAGAAGTCGGCCGTAAGGGAAAAGAAAGCGACATGTGGGAACTGCGTCTCTACACCGCCGGCCAGACGCCGCGTTCGTTGACCGCCATCGCCAACTTGAAGAAGATCTGTGAGGAGCATTTGCAGGGACGTTATAACATCGAGGTCATCGATCTGCTCAAGCATCCGCAGTTGGCGGCAGGAGACCAGATTATTGCCATCCCCACACTGGTGCGCAAGCTGCCCCAGCCGCTGCGCAAAATTGTTGGCGATCTTCGCGACCGCGAACGGGCTCTGGTCGGGTTACAATTACGTCCGATGAGCAATAGCAACGATAAGTGAGTCCCGGCCGCAATCCGCCGGCTGGGGTGCTATGTGTAGGTGAACCCAATGGACGATGAAGTTGGATCAAATTCTCGGTCCGAAATTGATCCTAGCTTGGATCTGATAGAGGAAGCGGAGCAGACCCTCGACGCGATTCGCCGAGGCGCCGTCGACGCCTTCGTGGTGGAAGAATCCGAGGGCCATCGTGTGTACACGTTGGAGGGCGCCGACCTTCCTTACAGCGCATTGGTCGAGCGAATGCATCAGGGCGCTGCCATGCTGAACGAGGACGGCGCCATGATTTATTGCAATCATGCGCTGGCCGATCTGCTGGGCGTGCCGCGGGAAGGACTGATCGGGGGGCGTTTGCAGGACTTTGTCGGGGATGCGGCAACTTACGAAGTGCTGCTCAGTAATGCGCAGACCGCAACCTGCGAAGCCGAAATGACGCTGCACTGCGCCGGCGACACCTTTATTCCCGCCAACCTCTCTTTTACGCTTCTATCCCGGGATAAATCCGCTACGGGTGTGCTTGTAACCGATCTCCGGCAGCAGAAGGAGCAAGCGGAGTTCGCCGCCCGTCTGCAAACCCTGCAGGATGAGGAGCGGAAACGGATTGCGCGGGAATTGCACGATAGCGCGGGCCAACTGCTTTCTGCGATCGCCATCAACGTGCGAGCTTTGCGCGACCAGTCTCATAAGTTGGACGCCGCCGGAGTGAAAGCAATCTCCGATACTGAAATTCTTCTGGACCAGGCCTCCAGTGAAATCCGCACCATTTCCCATCTCCTCCATCCGCCGCTGCTGGATGCGGTCGGACTGGTTTCGGCCATCCGGTGGTATGTCGATGGGTTCGCCGAGCGCAGCAAGATCACGGTAAATCTGCAAATCGGCGACAGTGTCGGACGCTTCAGCGAAGATATGGAGATTGCCATTTTCCGCATCATCCAGGAGTGCCTGACCAACGTGCATCGCCATTCCGGAAGTAAGACCGCTTCCATTTCACTCCGTCGCGAGGGCGACCGGCTCGTCATTAAGGTAGAGGACACGGGCAAGGGCATTCCGATGGAAAAACGCCATGAATTGATGGAAAAAGGCCGGGCGGGAATCGGCTTCCTCGGAATGAGAGAGCGTTTGCGCCAATTCGGAGGCTCGCTCGACGTTCAGTCGCAGGAGAGCGGAACCGTGGTAACAGCGATGCTTAAGGTGGCGTAGCAGCCATCGGCGGCGCGACCGCCTGCGCCGCTTTCGCGGCACGATCGAAGTTTTCTGCTCGTGCAGCGGGGCGACAGCAAGGGCCATGCTGAATGCGGCCTGACGTTCGTCCTCAAAGCCAAATATCCGCGATTTGGCGCGCTGTTTCTCCGCGCTCTTTCTGCGCATCCGTGCAGCCCAAACTTTCCTCCACTCCCCAAATACTTCTTCCTATCTCGCTCACTCTAAATGAATTTATCCGGTGATCTTTTGTTGACCTCGTTTTGACTCTCCGTGCATGGAAGTCATGTCCACCTCCGGGCAAAGTGGGCTGCATCACGGAGGATTTCATGTCGAGTGCAGATCATCAAGCGACGAAAGCAGTCGGTCGATTCACCCCAGCCGCGCGCATCCAGCGCAGCTTTGTGTCGGGCGTGGAAAAACGAACACTCATCTGGTTGGCGGAGCGAACGCCTGCATGGATTAATTCCGATCACCTGACTCTTCTCGGATTTGCGTCGCAATGCATGGTCGGCCTCTGCTACGCGCTCGCCCAGAAGAATCCAGGTATGTTGCTGATCGGCATCGTCTTTCTCGCGCTCAATTGGCTTGGCGACAGCCTCGATGGCACCCTCGCTCGGGTCCGCAACCGGCAGCGGCCGCGCTACGGATTTTATGTCGATCACGTCACCGACACGACTGCGGCGTTCTTCCTCATGTGCGGCCTTTCCTTCTCGGGATACGTTCATCCCTTGATCAGCTTTGGCATGCTGATCACTTTCCTGATGCTCTCGATCGAATCGTATCTTGCTACCTACACGCTCGGAGAATTTCGACTTTCCTATTGGAAGTTTGGCCCCACGGAGATCCGTATTCTCCTCGCTGTTGGCAATGTCGCGCTGCTCCGTCATTCCGTCGTCAAGGTACTCAACCGGCAAATCCGGCTGTTCGATCTCGGCGGCGCAATCGCGATCGCAGGCATGAGCCTGATGCTGATTGTCTCGGCGATACAACATACGCTGCAGCTCTATCGCGAGGAGAAGCTCTCGTGAGCAATGCATCATGCATGCGCGTGCTCAAATTTTCGCTGGTTGGCGCCATGGGGATCGTCGTGCAGATCGCCGCCCTCGCCGTTCTCATCGCGGCGCGAGTCGATTATCTGCCTGCCACTGCGCTGGCTGTCGAGTCCGCCGTTCTTCACAACTTTTTATGGCACTGGCGCTTTACGTGGAGCGACCGGGCACAATCGCGAGTTCGGAATTTTTTCCCGTCACTGCTCCGATTTCATGTCAGCAACGGCCTGGTCTCGCTCCTGGGAAATCTGGTTCTGATGCGGTTGTTGGTGGGCACTCTAAGAATACCTCCACTCAGCGCCAATCTCGGAAGCATCTCGATATGTTTTATCGCGAACTTCCTGGCCAGCGATCGCTGGGTTTTCCGTTCGTAAACGCGCCGATCTGCATTTATAGTTAGGACGCCGCGTCTTTACTGGTCCGTTGCCGCATAAGCACCAGTGTGCGCTGCGCGAAAGGAATATAGGCCAGCGCCGCCGTGATGCCGAGAGCTAGTCCTAGACCAATGCGCCGCACCAGCAGGAACGGCGCAAGCGCCCACAGTTCGTCGAGCAGGAGAATGCCGGGGAAAATTTTCAGGAACTTGCTGCTGAGGTCCTTCACGTCAAACGAAACCGCAGAAATAAAGTACAGACGCAGAGGAATACCGATGCTGGCAGAGATGACCGCAACCACAATTGCCGCGGGATGCGCGCCCAACAGGTACTCCAACACATCTTCCGCAGCAGGCAGTCGCCCTAAGGTGAAGACATAAAAAAACAGATACATGATCTGGATCAGCAAAAACAAAGTGCGGACATAGACCTGCCGCACTACCGGCAACTCTTCCACGCGAGTCAGCTGGAAAACTGAATCGGAAGAGTCTTCCCTTGTGGAACCATTGTTTCCCCGCGCGTCCTGTTTTTCTTCAGCAGCAAGAACTGATCCTGAGCTCACTGGCACCATGAATCGATAGCCGCGCTTCGCCAACGTCTCCACAAATCGTGGATTCGACGCGGAGTCGTTCAGCACCTCCCGAATCTTGTTGATGGCCGTGTTGAGGCTATGATCGAAATCGACAAACGTCCCCGAGGGCCATAACCTTTTCTGGATTTCCTCGCGCGAAATCACTTCCCCGGGACGTTCGAGAAACAGCGTGAGAACTTGAAACGGCTGTTCTTGCAGGCGCAACCGAACGCCCGCTTTGCGCAGTTCGCCGGTGCTGACATCGGCCTCGAACACACCGAAGCGGAAAATCTTTTTCTCAGGGCTGGCCATCGCCCGACATCATAACGTAAAGGGAAGCAGCGTCTGAAAGGCGAAATTGAATTGGTAGCATTACCCAGCAACAGCCTCGGCTGCGGCAGACGCCACCACCGGCACGGGAACCGCAGCCCCGTCGCGGTAAGTCACGCTGTTGCCGGAAATCGCCGGCACGCGATCGCCGGGAACGAGAATTCCCACCAGATTCAGCGGGTCCGCGGCGGAAAGCGTGATCGTTCCCTGCGATGGTTCGTTCTTCCGCATCGCGCGCACCGATTCGACCGCGACCGGCAAAGCAAATTGCTCGCCGAGAAATCCATCCACAAAGCGCCCTCCGCGAATCTCCCCACGATCTTCCAGCCGCCGGAATGCCATCAGCAATTCCCGCCACGGAGGCAGATTCGCCTCGCGCGCCAGCACGTCGCGGATCACAATGCCATAACGACGCAGCAGCATCCAGCACGCCGCTTCAATCGCGCGCGGACGTTCGACAACTACATCGGCATGCAGCAAAGCCCAGCGGCCAGCGTTATGCCGCGGACGCGCCAGCCGTCCACTTCCCTGCCCCGCGCGACGTTTAGGATCAATGAGCGAACGCAGATTCTCGAAACCATCCGCCGTCACCAGCCCCGCAGCCACCAACTCCCACAGCGCGGTTTCGATTTCCGCCTTCAGCTTGTTCGTCCCACGCACAATATCAGCAAAGAAAGATGCCCCGCGCTGCCGCAGAAAATCGAGTACGATCTGCGCGCCATTACTCAATCCATTGTTTTCCGACACCTCCGCGCCCGGATGACGCGGCGTCATCCAGTCCGCATCTTCGCGAACGAAGAACGTGATCGGCGCAACGCTGGTTGGAATCACGCGCCGCTGGCGTGTGCCAGAGCTTCCGTTGCCAGGCTGAGAGGAATCGAGCGTCGCCGGATGCGGCGAAAGCCTTCCCCATCCCACAGCTCCGGTCAAACAAAGCTGGTCAAGCCATTTGGGTTCGTAATCGGCAACGCGGCGGGCGAGAATCTGCCGCTCCCACGCGTTCGCGGGGATTTCAAATCCCTGCAGTTGGCGCAAAACTTCAAGCGTGCCCCGCTCGCCGTTCACCTGCGTTCCCGGCGCCACGTGCTGCCACTGCAGCAGCCACTGCATGAGCTGCGCTTTATTAACGGGTTCGATCTGCTTGCGCAGCGTAGCAACCGTCAATCGATGAATTCGTGCCAGCAGCCGCCGTTCGCACCATTCAATCTCAAAATCGCCATGCTCGTGTGGTGCAGGCTCTGCCCGCCCAGCAGCGCCAGTGAAATTCCCACGAAGAATAGTTCCGCTCGCTTCCATGCGGAGAAGCGCATTGAACACTTCCGCCGTGGGAAGATTCAAAATGCCTCCCAACTCCATTGCAGTTGTCGGCCCGAGATGCAACATCCATCCTGTGACGAGGGTCAACAAAGCTTCATCGCGCACAGGAACCACAGGTTCGACTTCAGCTAAGCTCTGCTCAAATCTTGCACCCGGGAATAGGGCCGAGAACGTCTTCGCCCGCTCCGCCGCAACCCAATACGATCTGCCATCGAAAACTGCAGATGCTGCGCGCCCCTCTACAATCAGGCGCTCGAAGTGAAAGCGCCATGCATCCGTCTGATAGTGAAGTCCCATCTCCGGCAGCGCCACCAGCGTATGCAGCACATCATGCAACTCATCGGCGTCGCGCACATCCGGCCAAGCCTCGGCCCGCACCTGCGCAATCGCCGCCTGATCCAGTCCGCCCACTTCCTCCAGCACCGACTCGGGCAGCATCCGCCGCATCTGCACGGCCCGCGCCCGCCGCTCTTCCAGCGGCGCATCATCGAGATACGCATACGGATTCGCGTTCAAAATCTCGTGCGAGAACTGCGAAGGAACTGGCGTGTCCACGGCAACGCAGCGAATGCGCCCATCCGCCAACCCGCTCAGCAGCGACTTTAAACCTTCAATATCCATCGCTTCCGTGAGCACATCTTTCATGACCTCGCTCACCAGCGGATGATCCGGAATTTTTCGGTCGCCCTCAATGTTTTCGAAGCACGCCGCGGCATCGGGAAAAACCGAGGCCAACAAATCGTCGGATCTCATTCGTTGAATTTGCGGCGGAACTTTCTTTCCATTCATGAAGCGCAGCAGAGCGAGCGCCCGGTTTGCATCCCATCTCCAGCGCGTGCCGAAGATCGGGGAATCCAGCGCCGCTTGTTCGAGGATCGGCTGCACAGTGGCCGCGTTCAGAAAGTTAAAAACATCTTTCAGCGGGAAACTGTGCTGTTCGGCCAGCGCAATATTCAATCCGTTGTCTGTAGCCGCAGCCTGCAATTCGAAATTGAAACCCACGCAGAATCTCTTGCGCAACGCCAGTCCCCACGCTTTGTTGATGCGTCCACCAAACGGTGCATGAATCACCAACTGCATTCCGCCGCCTTCGTCAAAGAAGCGTTCCGCGATGACGGTCGTCTGCGTCGGCACCGCGCCCAGCACGGCGCGGCCTTGCAGGATGTATTCGATCGCTTGCTCCGCCCCGGAATCATCGAGACCGCATTCTTCTTTTAACCACGCAACGGTCGCAGCGACTTCTGGCTGCGTCGCCGAAAAACCAACCGGCGAAATGTGCGGCAGCATCTCGCTGATTTTTTCGCGCAGGCCTCCGATGTAATCGGAAAGCTCCTCGGTCCGCGCCGGAGCTTCGCCATTCCAGAACGGCACGCTCGGCGGCGCTCCGTGCGCATCCTGCACCAGCACGCGGCCAGAGTTGGTTTCGATGCGGCGAATCATCCACGACGTATTCCCGAGCAGTATGATGTCGCCGCGATTGCTTTCCACGGCAAAATCTTCATCCACGGTTCCCACAACTAGTCCATCCGGCTCGGCGACGACTGCGTAGAGCGAATTATCTGGAATCGCGCCGCCGCTGGTAATCGCAGCCAGCCGCGCCCCGCGTCGCGCCCGCAATTTTCCATTTACGCGATCGCGATGCAGATAAGCGCCATACCGTCCGCGCCGGGCCGCAATGCCTTCCGAAAGCATTTCCAAAATCGCCTCGAAAGTGCCACGCTCGAGATTGCGATACGGATACGCTCGCCGCGCCAGCGCAAACATCTCCTCCTCGCCCCACTCTTCTGCCGCGCAAGCCGCCACAATCTGCTGCGCCAGCACATCCAGCGGCGATTCCGGAATTTCCAGTCGATCCAGTTCTCCTTGCCGAATCGCCCGCACCAGCGCCGCACACTCGAGCAAATCGTCGCGCGTGGTGGCGAACAATCGCCCTTTCGGCACCGCGCCTCGCCAGTGCCCCGAGCGGCCCACGCGCTGCAGGGTGACGGCGATCGACCGCGGCGAGTTGATCTGCACCACCAGATCCACCGTGCCAATATCGATTCCCAGTTCAAGCGATGCGGTCGCGACCAGCACGCGCACCTGGCCTTCCTTCAATTTCTTTTCCGCCGCCAGCCGCAGCTTGCGCGACAAGCTGCCGTGATGCGCCGCAACATTCTCTTCGCCCATCAACTCGCCCAGATGATGCGCCACGCGCTCCGCCATGCGCCGCGTGTTCACGAACACCAGTGTCGAGCGATGCTGCTCCACCAACTCCACCAGCCGTTTGTAAACTTCCTCCCACATCTCGTTCGAAGCCACCGGTCCCAGCGGCATAGGAGGAACTTCCACCGCCACATCGAGCTTGCGTTTATGGCCAACGTTGACGATGACCGGATCCGGCCGGGTTTCCTTTGAATCGGAGCTCCCAGTAAGGAAATGCGCCACTTCCTCGATCGGCTTCTGCGTGGCAGAAAGTCCAATGCGCACCGGCCGCTTGTGAGTGAGCGCTTCCAAGCGCTCCAGCGACAACGTCAAGTGCGCGCCACGCTTGTCATCGGCCACGGCGTGAATTTCGTCGACGATCACAGTCTCAACATCCCGCAAAATTGCTCGGCTCTTATCCGCCGTGAGCAGAATGTATAGCGATTCCGGCGTAGTAACCAGAATGTGCGGCGGCCGCTTCAGCATGGCGCGCCGCTCGGGCATCAGTGTGTCGCCGGTGCGAACCGCAGTGCGAATCTCCGGCATGAGCAGGCCGCGCTCGCCCGCCATGGCGAGAATTTCACCCAGCGGCACTTCCAGATTTTTCTGAATATCGTTGCCCAGGGCTTTCAGCGGCGAAACATAGAGAACCTGGGTGCGGTCGGCGAGATCACCCGCCAGCGCCTTGCGCACCAGACGATCAATGCAAGCAAGAAACGCGGCAAGAGTCTTTCCCGACCCGGTAGGCGCTGAAATTAACGTCGTCCGTCCCGCCAGAATGTGCGGCCATCCCTGCTCCTGCGGCTCGGTGGGCGTGGCGAAGCGCTGGACGAACCACTCCGCAACCAGCGGGTGGGCCCAGGCAAGAGATGTGGGAAGGAGGGGCATCTGAGTATTTTAGCGTGAATCTCGATCTTCGCCAATCATTCGCCTCCGGATAATTTTGGGGCTTGACCATGAAGGGCACGAAGGAACAAGAAAGGAATCTCGCCAACCCCGAAGCAGATGGTTAGCTCATCGCAAGACGGCTTCCAGCTGTGTCTGAGCTTGGATTGTTATCCCTTTTGGTAATGGCTGCAAGCTTTCTCCGAGATATCTCTGGCCCTCATTGAGCGCCCAGCCTACGAACTGCCGTAACGCATCCGTTCGCTCGGGGCTGGCCGAGGAAATCGGCAAATAAAGCCACACAAAACCGACCATAGGATACGATTCCGTTCCCGGCCCATCCACCAGAGAAGCCTCAAGGTGTTTCTCCAGCGCCTCAGCCCTGGCGGCGCACGCCGCATAAATGCTGGCTTGGCTGCCGCGCACAAATTTGCCCGCAGAATTTCGAACCAGGGCCTGCGAAACGCCGTAGTGTTCCTGCGGAATGACCGCCACATAGCCAATGGCGCCCGGTGTGCGCGCCACACTTTGCGCCACTAGGTTGCCACCGCCTGTCGTCGTAGACTTGGGGCGCTGCTTTCTGTTCCGGTATTCGGCAAGACTTCTCGACAAAAACTCATCGAAGATGTATTTAATTCCACTTCCCTCTTCGCGATCGAGCGCCGTAATGGGCAAATCAGGAAGTGCGACGCCGGGATTCAATCTTGCAATTCGAGGATCATTCCACCTCAAAACCATTCCCATATATATCTGTCCCAACAGCTCACCGGTAAACCGCAAGTGAGCAATGCCGGGCAGGTTATAAATCGGCACGACTCCGATTACTGCAATCGGAATCCCCACAAGATGCACATGAGATGGATCGTCTTCCTTCTCCTCCAGGCGTATTTCGCCCGTAGCGAAGTCGCCCAGCAATAGGCTGACTCGTCGAATACCCTCCGCGGAAGTGGTGGGAACAAAGCCGACTTGAACGGCAGGATTCTGCCGGTTGAATACCTCGGTCCAGGCAGCGAAGAGGGACGCTTCCATCCGGCCGCCCGATCCTGCGAGAAAAACCCGTTGCTGGGCCGTCGAAGAACGGGACGCAACCAGCAGGAAAAAAGCCGAGAAAACCAATGGGAGCGTGCGGAGGCGCCGCGGTCGTCCCACTGGTGTCTTGGATACATCCCACTCGATCGCTGCGCTCCCCACCGATCTTTCATCGGCGGAGATTGAAATTCCTTAAGTTTGCCACTTGGATTCGCTGGGCGAGCACTACCCGTCTCGGCGAACGTGATTTTCGATTCTCAGGGGGGAAAAAAAATTCAAGCAGTGAGCAGGAAGGGACTGCATTTCTTCATCTTTGGTGTGCAGTGGATATTCGGCAATTGTTCGCCATTAGGCGCTCGACGCGATTGGCACCGGCTGAATCGGTCACCAGACTGAGCACAGCGTTTGCGTCAAGCACGTAGGTCTTATTCATCGGTCGGACGCCTCAAGCTGGTGCCCTCGCTCACAGGTCGTCCAACAGCGAATGCGGACCCTTCAGAGAGCCTCGCAATTTGCGAAGGAGATCCGCGATGGAAGGCGGACGCGGTTCGATTTTGAGTTCATCGGCCATGGATCGTCATTTTGAGAGGCTGGGTCGACATTTTCCGATCCTCTGGATTCTACGTTGAACGAGGCAGCCGCAAGCAAAAAACCCACCGGATGCTTGCTTGGGGCGTGCTCGGGTCAGCATCCGATGGGCTACCGTTTCTCCTTACTCACCCTGTTGTTTTCAGGAGTTATTGATACGATTAAACCCCAGAACGGTGCGAAGTTCCGTCTAATTTTGTAAAAGATTGTAATTTCTGTGCGAAGGCTACACGTTTTTCTTCAGTCAATCCGGTGAAAACTGTAGACGACCAGCAGTTTTTCTTCGCGCAATAACTCAAAAAACTCTTAATTCGAAAGCGCCGGCGTCCTTGCCGCCATCAATTCCGCAAAGCGCGGGCTTTTTCTCAGTTGCGCAAACTCCACATCCTTATATACGTCTTTCATGTCCTTGTAGCCGTCTTCCATGGCCTTGCGCAAGTATTCCAGCGACTGATCGGAAAGCCCCATCTTCGCGTACAGCTTGGCCACTGTGTAATCGTAGCGGGCTCGATCCTCAGGGCTGGGCAATTGCGCCTGCACTCCCGAGCGCGATGTCCGCTCAAATACACCGGGATCCAGTTCCAGCGCGTGCTGGTAGGCAGCCACGGCCTGGTCGAAATTCCGCCTGGAAAAATATGCCGCGCCGAGATTGCTATAAAAAGAAGCCGAACTGTCGTCCTTCGCAATCGCCTTTTCATACTGCTTGACCGCCGCCCTGTACTTCTTGCCTTCGTAGTAAATGACGCCCAGATTGTTATAGGCATCGGCATACTGGCCGTCGCTGCGGATGGCCCGCTCGAAGGACTTTCGCGCTTCCCTGAAGCGCTGCATCATCAGCTCGGTGATGCCGATCTTGTTCAGCAGCCGCGCCTGATGCTCTCCTTTATTCAGCGCGGCACGGTAATAGTCAAGCGCATCCAGATAAAGTTTCTCCCCACGCAACTCATCCGCCTGTTTTTCCAGCTCGGCAGACGTCGCATCCGGCGCGGGCGGATCAATGGCGCGAATCAGGGGCGGTGCAATTTGCACTTGTTCAGGATGTGAAACTTGGGTTAGCGCAACGGAAGAGAAAATCACAACTACAGCAGCGAGGCAGGCGATCCGGCAGGACATACATACCCCCAAAGCGACCAGTTCCCACCACCGCATTTTGCCACAATTTGGGGCAGGCGGCGAAAGAATTTATTAGCCCTAATGGGGTGCCGTCTGACTATCAGGCGGTTTAGCCGCCGGCGTGGAAGACTTGTCATCCTTAAAGATGCCTGCAATCTTGCCGAAAAGGCCTTTCTTTTTCTGCGGTTCCTGGCCGTTTTGCCCATTCGCCGACTGATCCGGCGGGGGCAAAACCTTCGGCTGCCCGCCGCCGAAGAATCGCGAGAAGAACCCGGCCACTCCCCCCTGCTGGTCGCAGGTTTCGCGTGGCTCCGTCCCGGCGATAAAGGCCACCGTGTAATCGTCCTGGCAGGCGGGTGTCGCCAGGCGATTTGTAACCTTATCCAGCTGCACATCCACTACGCCGGCAGGCTGGGTAAACTCCTTCATGTCCGCGTACTCCGGCAGAGTAGACGCCTTCTTCATGAACTCCGTCCAGATCGGCGCGGCCGTCTGCGCTCCGCTCAGCCGCAGATCGCTGTAGTCGTCGTAACCCACCCACACAATACACAGCAGATTCGACGTGTATCCCGCGAACCAGCCGTCGTGCGAACTGCCCGTCTTCCCCGCCGCCGGAAGCTCGAACCCGCGCAACCGCACCGCCGTATAACCCAATCCGTTATTGATCACGCTCTCCATCATGTTGGTCATGATGTAGGCGATTCGCGGATCGAGCACTTGGCGCTGATCGGTTTTGTAATTCGCGAGGACGTCGCCTTTAGCGTTGCGCACGGAGTTGACGAGGAACGGCGAGAGGCGTACGCCGCCGTTCGCGAAAGAGGTGTAGGCCCCAGCCATGTCAAGCGGAGTGGCGTCGTAGGAGCCGAGAGCCATGGCGGGCGTAGGCTTGACCGATAAAATTCCCGCCGATCTCGCCAGATCCGCCACCTTGTCATAACCGACTTCCTCCGCCACCTTCACCGTCGCATTATTCAGCGACATGGCCAGCGCATAGCGCAGCGTCACATCGCCGTGATACTCCTCTTTATAGTTACGCGGCTCGTAAATCTGATCGCCATAAGCAAAGCTGGTAGGCGCATCGGTGACCGTAGACGCGGGCGTAATCACGGTCTGCGAACCGTCCAGCGCCGTATTCATCGCGGCCGCATAAACAAACGGCTTGAAGATCGAACCCGTCGGCCGCTTCGAAACCGCATGATTCAACTGGCTCCACGCATAATCGCGTCCGCCAACCAGTGCCAGCACCGCCCCCGTATGCGGATCGAGGGCTACTAATGCCACCTGCGCCTGCGGCCCGGGTAAAATCTCCGTCTCAATCTTCTTCCCGACCTTCACCCGTTTCGTTCGCATCCTCTTCACTTGCTCATCCACCAGCTTCATCCCATATTCCACCGATTGCGCCGCAGCCTTCTGCAATTCCGGATCGAGCGTCGTGTAGATGCGATACGACTGATCGTTCAAATCGTGCTCGCTGAACTTGGTGATGAGCGAATCGCGCACCATGTCGACGAAATACGGCGCATCGCTGGCCTCCACATTCGGAGGCGCCAGCTTCAACGGCGTCGCCTTCGCCTTTTCCGCCTGTTCGCGCGTGATCGCGTGGGTGTCGACCATCGAGTCCAGCACAAGGTTGCGCCGCTCCAGCGCCCGGTCCGGATGCCGGTAAGGCGAGAGCCGGCTCGGCCCCTGGATGATTCCCGCCAGCAGCGCGGCTTCCGGAAGCGTAATATCTTTCAGATCTTTATTGAAATAAGCGTGCGTTGCCTCCGCGAATCCGCTGATGGCGAATGACCCCCGCTGACCCAGGTTCACCCAATTCGCGTAGAACTCGAAGATTTGCTGCTTGCTGAATTTCTGTTCCATCTCCTCCGCAATCAGCATCTCGGTCAGCTTGCGCCGGATCGTCTTTTCCGGGCTCAGAAAAAACCCGCGCGAAAGCTGCATCGTAATGGTCGATCCGCCCTGCTCATGCCGCTGCCGCGTCACATCGATCCAACCCGCTTCGAACATGCGGATGAAGTTCACGCCGCCGTGTTCGAAGAAGCGCCGGTCTTCGATCGCCAGCACCGCATCTACCATTACCTTCGGAATATCGTTGTACTTCACCAGCTCGCGTTTCGAGCGCTGCCCCGAGTCGAACAACGCGGTGACCAGTTGCGGCTCCAGCTCGTACGCAGAAAGCTCATTCCCCTTGCTGGTGATCGTCTCCACTTCGCCGTCGTGAAACGTAATCCGCGCTTCTTCGGGGCTGTGATAGGATTCCGGACCCGGCGCAATCTCAATCCCGCCGCTGATCAAGTGAAAAGTTCCCAGCGGAGACTGCCCGTCCTTGTCTGAGTACCCTGCCCGCCGCAGAGCCGCGGCAACTTCCTTTGCATCCGTTTTGTCGCCGTCGTGAACCGCGCGCGGAATCGCGTAAATCCTCGCCGAGTTCGAAAACACCGGCGTGCGGAAGCGCTGCTCGATAATGCGGTCGTACTTAACGTAGAAATAGCTGAAGAAAGTGGTGAATCCCAAAGCCGCCACAATGAACACAATCAGCGCCGCCCGAATGATCGGATCGCGCGGCAGACCGCGCCCGCCCTTGCCGCCCTTCCCTCCGGTCTTCGGAATTTTGATTTTAATGGCCAATGTTGAGACCGACTCGAACACGCCAACTCAAGTCATCAGACGTTGAGGCGCACGAAAAGGTTTGAACCGCCCTCGCAAAGTTCGCCGCTTCTGGGTTTCGCACCGTGCAAACTGTTTAGATGCGTGTTTCCTATTGTATCGCCCCCGCGAAAACAAAAAGAGACTCGCAACCCGCACGAGTCTCTTTCTTGTTAACAGACTTCCGTTCAATTAGAGGCCGGATCAGTCACCGCCCAGAAGCCCAGCGAAGCCAAGTCGAGCGTTGAAGTGGGCTGGGTAAGCGATCCATCCGACGCCACTTCCAGCCCCGACAACGGATAACTCAATGTTCCCGAGCTGTTGACCTCGCCCCAAAGAAACAAAACCGTTCCGCTCTGGTCAAATTGTCCCCACGTCCCCTCAGCCGCGTTCGAGAAAGGCGATCCGCTGATCTCACTCAGCGCCCCCGTCGTCGCGTTGATACTGAAGGCTTCCGGTGGATTGAACCCGGTTAGATCGTCGTTCAATCCGAACGAGTACACCAGGTTTCCTCCAGCATCCGGCTGCACCGCAATCGAGTACGGCGAATACTGCGTGGCGAACGGAGAATTGGCAACCGCGGTAAGCGCCCCCGCGTTCGCACCAGTCTGTTGAATACTGTATACATAAAGGAAGTTGTTGTCGCTTCCATTAACCCCGGCACTCTGTCCCGTCGTCCCGATCAGGAAATTCCCCGTAGGCTCGCCCTGCACCTGCCACATGGGCAACGTAAGAAACGGGCTGCCGGCAACCGGCGTCAACGCGCCGGTACTCCCAATGGAAAATGCCGCTACAGCAGTTCCCAGGTGGTTGCTGTTGCCTGCTGTTGCGTAAAGGTACTTTCCCAATCCGTCGGTGGCGAGGTTCACCGGCGAAATTCCAGCCGCAAACGGTGATTCCGTAACCGCGGTCAGTGATCCATCGCTGCCGATCTGGTACACAAAAATCTCACCCAGCGTACTCGCAAAAAATAAGAAGGTCCCGGCAGGATTTGTGATCATGCTCGACGTCCCGTAGCCAATGCCCACCGAACTCATGAAACTCGCCGCGTAAGGACTGCCGCTCAGTGCGGTCAACCCGCCACTCGAGCCAATGCTCCAACCGTAAATCGTCTCTGTGTCGCCAAAACCAGCGTACAGAAATTGCTCGTTCGCCACTACCAGACCTCGCCCGCCATCATTCGCCGGAACGGTGGGCGCTGTGTAGTTCGAGGTCGCCTGAAAAGTGCCCGCGGAGTCATTCAGTGTGTAGCCGTCAATCGTTCCGCCCTGATCGATGGCAAATACAAAAGTCGAAGCCGTGCCGCCGCCTCCACCGCTTCCACCGGTACCGCTGCCGGTCCCGGAACTGCCAGAGGGTGTACAGGAGGAAGAACCGAACGTGACTTGGCACGTGTACGATCCGCCGCAAGCCGCCAGGAACATGCTTGCCAGCACCGCCAACACACCAAGGAACGCTCTCGCTTTCAAGGCCATGATGATCTCCTGCGCGACTGCTTCAGCACGTGAAAATACTCTTATGCACTGGCGATCATAGGGCGACAGTAACCTGACGGCAACGTTACGAACGTCACTGTCCATTGAGCACAATCTACCTTGACTTATTTCCAGTGGTTACTCCGAATGGCTTGCTGCGCGGACCGACTCACCGCACTCCCACCCACGGCGCATGCATTTTCACTGCATCTTTCGCGCACCATCACTTATACCGTAACTAATGGACGTGACCAATCGATTGCATGGTAACCACACATTTTTCTTGCCTGCTAAATTAAAAACTGCCAACATGCAAATCGTAGTGAGTGGAACGTGTGTGGAGGACTCTTCCAGTGAAACGAACAAAGATTCTGTTAGCTGTGGTCGTCGCGATTTCATTTTTTGCGAGCTCGTGCGGCACTTCCGATTATCTGCAGTCGGTGCAACTCACTTCGAACGGCGCCTCAGCGGGAGGGTTTTTCAATCTGGCCGGAATTGACGGCACACTGCAGTTGGTCGCCAATGCCGTCTACCATAGCGGCAAAACGGTCCCAGTGACCGACGAAGTCACCTATACCGTCACACTTGTCGGCACGCAGGCGGATGGCTCTCCGCTGCTGGCGTACGGTCCGAATAGCGTACCGATTGACTCAACCGGCTTAATGACGGCCATTGCGTCTATGTGCACATGGGTCGATGTAGGCAATCCGATTCCAACTCCGCCCAAGTACAACTGGGAATACACCGGATACTATCAAGTGGTTGCGAACTACAGGGGCATGGCGTCACAGCCAGTTGCGATCGGCGTCGGCTCGCAAGCCGGCAACGCTCCTGACGGCACCTGTGGCCCACAATAAAGGAGTTCCGGGTTACCCTCCCCACACCCGGCCTCCACAGCGGCATGGAACATTTCGAACTTGGGCGCCAGTCCACACCCACCACAAAATCTTCCCACAGAACTAATTCCATACTCGGGCAAGAGACCGACATTTTGGGCGGCGCAGTGCTTCCAGCGCTGCGGTACAGTCTTTCCTTTTCAATCAGGGCTTTTAGCCCCTGAACTCTCTTGGGCAGCCTGCCCGCAGCCTGTCTTAGTTGTGCCGTCGTCCGGACACCATCGCGGCTTGTTTCCGCAGGAGTTCGCTAAAGCTGCTTGTACATGGCAACGTCGATACAGGAGCCACAAATCTATCGGCGTCCACGATCCGGCCAAGGCGAACTTCTTTGCCCCAACAAACACACCTATAAATTCTTGCTTCATCGCTTATAAGCTGTTCAACACGAATTTGTCTGAAAATACCCCGCGAGGTAGAGAGCTACGACGAGATCAGCCCGAATGGGCGAAGGACAAGCCACAACAACGATAAGTTACCAGCCTGGCGCCGCGAAGGGGAACTTTGTCTTGCTAGAACCCCTTATTCCCGCTATCCGGATTAAAGTGCATGTCGAATGAATATCCCGGCAGGTTGACGGTCACGCTGTAATCCGCAGCCACCCACACAGCAGATAGGCCCGGAGTGTTGATGCGCTGCACGCTAACCTGCTTGGGCGTGATCGGCAAATCGTGCTCTTTCGCTTTCTTCAGCACGTCGTTGCGCACATCGTCGTCGGTCTTCTGGAAATTGGCGCTGTCCATCATCGCAACCGTCTTCAGATCATCGGAGAAACTGTAATTGGCGAGAATCGGCGGCACGATCTGAAACAGCCCAATCACTACCGCCGCAAAAACCAGAATACCGAAACCTGCCTTCATGATTCCCATAGGTCTTGAACTCTGCGCCGCGAACCGGGCGCAAAATCAGGCCTTGGCTCGCAGCAGCTGTTGAAAGTGGTCGACTATTGCGGTGATCGTAACATCGCGAACATCGTGAGTCGAGCGCAGAACCACTTCCACAGTACCTTCGGTAACCTTCTTCCCCACGTTGACTCTAAAGGGGATACCCACCAGATCCGCGTCCTTGAACTTCACCCCCGGCCGCTCGTCGCGGTCATCAACGATCACATCGAAACCGGCGCCCTCAAGATGGTTCGCGACGTCATATGTAGCCTTCATCGACTGTTCGTCCTTCACGCTGATCGGCGTGATAACAATTTCAAACGGCGCAATCGAAGCCGGCAGCCAGAAACCGTTTTCGTCGTTGCTCTGCTCAACCGCAGCCGTAAGAATCCGCTCAATGCCGATGCCATAGCAGCCCATTATCGGCATCACTTCCTTGCCGTTCTTATCGAGCACGCGCGCACCCATCGACTCCGAATAGCGATATCCGAGCTTAAAGATGTGTCCGATCTCGACCGCCGTATCGATGCGCAGCGGCTTGCCGCAATTCGGACAGCCCTCGCCCGCCGCAACCACGCGCAGATCGGCATACGCCGTGGGATGAAACTCTTTCCCCGGCGTGAGGTTCTTCACGTGATAGTCCTTCTTGTTCGCGCCCGCGATCAGGTTCGCGCGCCCCTCGAGCGCGTTATCCACCAGCAACAAAGGCAGATCGCCATCCTTCTTGATGTCCCGTGCCCAATCGATGCCCAGCGGCCCCAGATATCCTGCCGGCGATTTGAACAACGCTTCGATCTCAGCCTCGGTCATGGGCCGCGATGCCACCGCCACCGTGCCGTTCAGCTTGGCTTCGTTCAGTTGATGATCGCCGCGCATGAGCACGACAATCGGCCGGGATTTGATCTTGCCGGTTTTCCGGTCTTTCTCATCCGCCATGAGCGCGAGGGTCTTGATTTTGTTCTTCGGCGAAACTCCGAGGAATTTCGCCACATCTTCAATCGTCTTCTGCCCCGGCGTGTGCACTTCCAGCGGCTTGCCATCGCCTTCCGGCTTCAAATCCTCAACCGCATCGATCTTCGACGTTGCCTTTTCAAGATTTGCCGCGTAGTCGCACCCATCGCAACTCACAATCTGATCTTCACCCGCGGGCGTGCGCACCATAAACTCGTGCGACTCTTTCCCGCCCATCGCGCCCGAGTCGGCCTCCACCACCATGTACTTCAACCCGCAGCGGTCGAAGATCCGGCAATAGGCGTCATAATGTTTTCTGTAGGAGACGTCGAGCCCCGCCGCGTCGATATCGAACGAGTACGAATCCTTCATCATGAACTGCCGCACGCGCAGCAGGCCGGACCTCGGCCGCGGCTCGTCGCGAAACTTGGGCGCAATCTGATACCAGATTTGCGGCAGTTGCTTGTAGCTGCGCAGCTCTTTACGGGCAATATCGGTCATGACTTCCTCTTCGGTCATCCCGAGTGCGAGCTCGGCGCCCTTACGATCCTTGAGCCGAAAGAGATTTTCACCCATGAGAGCCCAACGGCCGCTGACCTCCCAAATCTCGCGCGGATGCAGCGCGGGAAGAAGAAATTCCTGACCGATTTTGTCCATTTCTTCACGAACGATGGCCGTAATCTTGTTGAACGAGCGATTGCCCATGAAAAGATAGGAATAGATTCCTGCGGCCAACTGACGGATGTAGCCGGAACGCACCAAGAACTTGTGACTGGCGACTTCGGCATCCGCCGGAGCCTCGCGAAGGGTAGGAATGAAGAGTTCTGACCAACGATGCATGGATGTCCTGTATGTAATCGGATTGTGGCAAGCGAAAACCGACCTCCGCTCGCTCATTCCGCTGATGAAAGAGGAAACAATTATTTTACGACAAATCTCCGATGCATTCTTTATCGCTGGCTCAGTGACGGCAATCATTGGCCGACTACCTAAGCGGCGGGAAAGCTCAGCCCCAATCTCGTATCATGATTAAAAATCGAATCATGAGAAAGATGTCGGAACCCGCGCCCCATTCGTCCTCCCGCCTCCGCCGCATCGAAGGCCGCCACAACCCGCTCATCAAGCAACTGCGCCAGGCCTTCGCCCACGCCGAACTCACCGATTCCGGCGACTGCGCCATTGAAGGCCTGCGCATCATCGAAGAAGCCATCCGCAGCAGCCTGCGTTTCAGCGCCGTCTTCTTCCGCGAATCCTCTCGAAGACCGCGCCCAGCGCCTGCTTCCGCAACTTGGCGCCCACGTTGAAACCCTCCTGCTGCCCGATAAGTTATTCGACAGCATCGTGCCCACTGAATCACCGCAAGGCGTGGCCGCGCTCGTTCGCCCGAAGGATTTTTCGCTCGACGATCTGATCGAGCGCCTGCGAGTCGGCCCAATCATCGCTCTCGCCGGAATGCAAGATCCCGGCAACCTCGGCACGATCCTTCGCTCTGCAGAAGCCTTCGGCAGCGCAGGCGTAATTCTCGGCGAAGGCACGGTCAGCCCATTCAACCCGAAAGGAATCCGCGCCTCTGCAGGATCGATTTTCCGATTGCCTGTAATCCACAATCACGGAAAGTCAAAAGCAGCGAACCTGGACGAAGCCATCGCGAAACTGCGTTCGCAAAAAGTCCGGCTGCTGGCAACCTCCTCGCACAAAGGCACCCCGCTCGATCAAGCCGACTTGAAAAGCCCAGCTGCAATCTTCTTCGGCAATGAAGGCGCCGGCCTGCCCCGCGACCTGATGGCGCAAATGGACGAATCCATCGCCATCCCGCACTCCTCGCAGGTAGAATCACTCAACGCCGGTGTAGCGGCGAGCATCGTACTGTACGAAGCGGCAAGACAGAGAAGATAAAAGCTTGTTCACCACCGAGCCACAGAGTCACGGAGAAAAGCAAAATGTTTTTATTAGGTTTCTCTGTGTCTCTGTGCCTCTGTGGTGAAAAAGGTTTCCCATGGGACTCTTCCAGCCCACTCCGGAAGCGAGCAACTCCACCGACCGCACCCGTCCGCTGGCTGACCGCATGCGCCCGCGCACGCTGGAAGAATTCGCCGGCCAGGAGCATCTCATCGGCGCCGGGAAGCCGCTCCGCGTGCAAATCGAGCGCGACGACACCGGTTCGCTCATCTTCTGGGGCCCTCCCGGCACCGGCAAGACCACGCTCGCCAAAATCATCGCCAATATGACCAAGGCGGAATTTATCGAGTTTTCCGCCGTGCTCGCCGGGATCAAGGAAATCAAGCAGGTCATGGCCGACGCCGAACGCGCCCGCCAATACGGCACGCGCACCATCGTCTTCATCGACGAAATCCACCGCTTCAACAAAGCCCAGCAGGACGCCTTTCTGCCCCACGTCGAAAAAGGCAACATCCGCCTGATCGGCGCGACCACCGAGAATCCCTCCTTTCGAAATCAATGGAGCGCTGCTCTCGCGTACCCGCGTCTACGTACTGCAACCGCTCACCGAAGATCAAATTGTGCAGTCTGCTCAAGCGCGCGCTCACCGACGAAGAGCGCGGTCTGGGTGCAATGCACGTGCAAGCCTTGGATGAGGTCCTGAAGAAAATCGCGAGCTACACCAGCGGCGACGCCCGCAGCGCATACAACGTCCTCGAAGTCGCCGCCGGACTCGCAATCCCACTTCTCGCAACAGAAGCGAGAAGTGGGGCACCCCAAGGCGTACGAGAGATCACCGATGACATCGTCCGTGACGCCCTGCAAAAGCGCATCCTGCTCTACGACAAAGCCGGCGAAGAACACTACAACCTGATCTCCGCTCTGCACAAATCCGTACGCAACAGCGACGCCGACGCCGCTCTCTACTGGCTCGGCCGCATGATCGAGGCCGGCGAGGATCCTCTTTATATCGCCCGCCGCGTCGTCCGCATGGCCGTCGAAGATATCGGCCTCGCCGATCCCAACGCGCTCGCGCTCTGCATGGCCGCGCGCGATGCCGTCGATTTCATCGGCATGCCGGAAGGCAATCTCGCGCTGGCGCAAGCTGTCGTCTATCTCTCGGTCGCTCCCAAATCCAATGCGCTCTACACCGCTTATGGCGCGGTGCAGCAGGATATCGAACGCACCGCCGCCGATCCCGTTCCGCTCCACCTGCGCAACGCCCCAACCGCATTAATGAAAGGCCTGGGCTACGGCAAGAACTATCAATACGCCCACGACGTCGAAGGCAAGGTCGCCAACATGCAATGCCTTCCGGAAAATCTGAAGAACCACACCTACTACCATCCCACCAACGAAGGCATCGAAAAACGCATCCGCGAACGCATGGAAGAAATCAAGAAAACCAAAGTGGATCGCGCGGAAAGGTAACCGAGCGCTATAATCCCGGCGAGGCGAGAAGAATGGCAAGGATTCTCACCGTGCCGATTCAGCGTCTAGTGCTCGTACTATTTGCCTTATTGTGTGCTCCCGCTCTCCTTTTCTGCCAATCTACGCTACTTGGGGACAACTGCGACCTTTCGGCAGTTGGGGCCAAAGACAGCAAAGGCTTTCTCGCCTTCGATCAAGAACTACGCGTCGCACTTTCTAAACAAGACGCCGGTATGATGGCGCTCCTAGTGGAAAATCCTCTCAGAGTCAGCGACGCCCACGGCAATTACTCGGTGGACGATCCCCGATCTGTTCAACTACGCTTCCGAAAAATCTTCACACCGGCAATCCAGAGGGTGGTCCTTCAGCAACATCCCGAAGCGGTTTGGTGTAACTATACCGGGATTATGTACGGGGACGGCAACGTGTGGGTTCATTTCTCGGACATGGGATATAAGGTTGCTACCGTGAATGTTCCAGCCGCAACCCAGCCGAAGTCTAGTGAGCGGGTCGTTGAATTTGTTTGCGATACGGATAAGTATCGGGTGATCGTTGACGCGGGAGCGAAAGAACCTCACTCTGGGGAGATCGGCGATCTGCGCTATCGCTCATGGAATAAGCCCCGCGCTCTATTTGAAAAACCCGACCTCGAAATACCGAAAGGAACAATGAATTACGAGGGCAGTGGGCCGTGCGTTTCCACCTCCTGGAGCTTTGCAGGCGGGCAAGCGAGGTTCACGCTTACGAAAAATGGGGAATGCGGAGAAGACTCGACTGACCGTGCCTATGGTTCGCTCCAAGTTTCAACACCCGGGAAATCGGACCTAAGTTGGTCATGCCATTAAAAAGGACGCTTGCGCCCTCTAACGAGTCGGCCAATCGCGCTCCCTGGAAAACTCCGAGTCCTAAGCTCGGCCTCCGCATCCAAAGCTGTAACTCGATCGCCTGGGTTCCAAGCTATGGCAACTGTTCCTGCCAACTTACTGAACGCCGCTCCACCGGCCCATCCCCAACTCGATTGGCAAGTCGACAGCCTGCAAAAAATTCAGAAAGCCGCGCAGAAGATCAATTCCATCCTCGATCTCGACGAACTCATCGACAACATCGTCAACGAAGTGTCGCGCTCCTTCGGCCTGCTTGAAACCAGCGTTTATCTTCACGACGAACCGAACGCCGAGATGGTCATGGCCGGCGTTCGCGGCTGCACGCAGCGCGTAAAAGGTTTTCGCCTGAAAGTTGGCAAAGAAGGAATGGTTGGCTACGTCGCCTCTACCGGCCAAATGCGCTACGCCCCGGACGTCCGCAAAGACCCGTACTACATCGGCTGCGAAGACTCCACGCATTCAGAAGTTGCCATTCCACTTCGCGTAGGCGAACGCCTGGTCGGAGTGTTCACTGCGTCTCATCCCGATCTCGACGCCTTTCCGCGCCAGCAACTGCGCCTGCTGCAGGCTCTCTGCGATCACATGGCGGTCGCCGTCCACAACGCGCGCCGCTTTCAGTCCGAGCGCGATCAGCGCGAAGCCATGAGCCGCGAAGCCGATGAAGCCCGCGCCATGCAGCAAGCTCTGCTTCCAAAAAGTTCTCCCTACGTGCCCGGCTTCGTTATCTCCGGTCACAGCATTCCCGCCCGCGCCGTGGGCGGCGATTGGTATGACTTCATTCCCTTCCCCGATGGCCGCTGGGGAATCGTTCTCGCCGATGTTTCAGGAAAAGGCACCGCCGCCGCGCTGCTCATGTCGGCCACGCGCGGCATGCTGCGCTCTCTAGCCGAAGCCTGTCGCACGCCCAGCGAAGTGCTGACCAAATTGAACCGTTTGTTGGTCGAGGATTTTCCCGCCGGAAAGTTCGTCACCCTCGTCTACGCCGTTCTCGATCCCGCAGCCCGCACCGTCACCTTCGCCAACGCCGGCCATCTTCCGCCTCTGCTGATCGATGAAGCGGGTTCGCATTTCCTCGCCACTGAGTGCGGCCTTCCCCTCGGCCTGAGCTGCGGCGGCTATTCGGAAAGCACGGCAACTTTAGCACCCGATTCCCGCCTCGTCTTCTACAGCGACGGAATCACCGAAGCCCCGAATGTAAACGACGAAGAATACGGTGTCGACCGGCTGGCCCAGCACCTCACCCGCGCCGATGCCTCCGCCATCACCATCCTCGATGACGTCCGCAACTTCGCCGCCGGAGTCCTCCCGCACGACGACGCCAGCGTCGTATTCGTAAAAGTGACGGCTTGATCATCCAAGTTTTTCGGAGGCCACTAGATTGGCAGTACCCTCCACCGTTATGACACGACCAACAACGCCGGCAATTTCACCGTTCTTCATCGTCAGCAACGTCGATCAAACCACCGCTTTCTACCGCGACAAGCTTGGCTTCGAGACAAGATTCCAGGAACCGGATCGAAACCCTTTTTTCGCCATCATCGGCCGCGACGGAGCACAGATCTTCGTCAAGTCCGAGAGAGGCACGGCCCCGCTGCCGAACCCAAAGCGTAGTCCCTCCATGAGGTGGGATGCCTACGTCTATGCCCCAGACCCGGATGCGCTCGCCCGCGAATTTGCCGATCGATTCGCCGATGGCGAAGCAGCATTCAGCGTGCCCCTCAAGGATACCCACGACGGTCTTCGCGGGTTTGAGATTTGCGACCCTGACGGCTACGTCTTGTTCTTCGGTCGACCAAGGTAGACGGCGGCGCAGCGATGTGGGGGCAACTCCAGCCTTGAGAGCGTTCGGCTCGATAAAATCCACGTGCAGGAAACGGTGCGAGAACACACTTCAGATTCCACATGAAGCAGTAGTCGACCGTCTGGGCTGGCTCAAACGAATGCAAGCGCTCTCTTCACTACAGCTACAAGCTCTTTGTACTACAGGATTTGCGGTATTGGCCTGAGACCAAGGGCGCTGTTATTCCTCTGAGCGTCCGCCTTCGGATCGCCCAACAATGCTCATGGTGAAGCGGATCGCCGGGTTCTGGCCCTACTTCTTGATCTCCATCTCGCTCATAGGCTTGGCCTACAACGCCTGGACAGCCTTCATTGCCCGTTAGGCACTACCATTCATCCTTTTCCGCAAAGCGAAGTCCACCCCGCCTAGTCGCAGTCTCAACGTGCGGGCCTTTGTGGGCCTCCCAGCGCAATTTTGTTTTCGCCAATTTCGCGCGCAGGAGTTTTTCAACAGCTACGCCTGATTTCGTCAACCATCAACTTGACGTCCTTTACGGAAGGTCAACCATGCGTATCCTAAGGTGAGGCCGAGTGAGCCGTACACCGCGGCGTTCATGGGGGCAAGCAGGAAAAAGGTGGCCACCAGCGAGGGATCGAACGTCATCTTCACGAAATACAACGGACACAGAGAAAACATCAGTTGGGGATCGAGGTCCCAGCGGTGCGGAGCAAGATAGGCGACGAGCGCTAGGAGATATGAAATCACCGCGAAGCCACCGAGCCATTTGAGGGGCCCTAAGAACAACTGTTGATCGTCCCGATCTTTCTGGCACGCTTTCGCGATCCACGAACGGGGCAGCACAGCAAGCGTGGCGCTGAAAAGGCCCACTGGTGCCAGCGTAACCACAAATATGACCCATTCGCTCTGAACCGGTAGCTCGGCGCCACGCAGCATCAGAAAAGGAACGGCGGTAAAAAGTGAAGTCAGTCCACAGAGGAAAAACGCAATGCGAGATGTAATCCTGATAGCGCGTGCGGACATGACGGGATTCTAACAGCGGTTCTGACATCGCCGTTACACTCGTTGATTCTGTGCCGAGGGTTTTGAGTGTAAAGGCCCTGGTTACGTAAACTATCCTGGATTTTTGTCGGCAGCGTGATCGGTGCAAACATGGGATTTAAACTCTTTGTCGCGCTGCAACTCGAAGTTGCGCATCATTTCGTCGAAAGATTTGCCTGTAGCTGTTGAAACATCGCCATAAAACTCATTGAACCCCGGCCCTACAACTGAGTCGGCAAGCCGTTGTTGTTACCAGGGTTGTCACAAGCTTGCGCCGTCTTTTCACCCGCTATGAAGTGACGGCACTTATCATTTGCAGAAACATGGGGCCTCCATGGCAAAGACACATGGTAAGGCCCCACGGTCAGATCAGATCTCCGGGCAGCTTGATGCAGAAATGGCGAGCGATTTCTAGAAAACGTGCTTGGCGGCGTCGCCGCGGAAAACCAATTCCTGCAAGACTCTTTCGTTCGCTGCGTTCCGCACGTAAATCGTCTCGGTCGCGGCCGCCTTCTGAGGCAGCGGTACCAGCGTGCATTTCACCTTTACGGCTGGCTCTTTGCCCTTCTGGAAGACCATGATGTGATCCTGCCCCTCCATGGTGTGGTGGATCGCATAGTCCCCTGCCGGCAACAACGCCGTTCCCACTCGTATGGGCGTATCGAATGTAACGTGGTATGTATCCTGAATGCCGAGATTCTTATCCGCAGCCCCGGCGAACAAGCAGACCGCCAGCACGCTGAAGAGAATTACTACCACTTTCAACAGACGCATAAAACCTCCTCCCGGAATAACTCCGTTGTAGGTATCCAAGAAAATGTCGATGGTTCACCGAAACAAGTTTAGCAAGCAGGGGTCGAACCGAATATGAGCAGGCTCACCGGGGCCTGTGACGAGAGAACCGTGGATGATGCTTTACGTTGGAGTGAACTGAACCAGGAAGACGAATGGCGTACCTCACTACGCCTCTTTCCAGCGCTTCGTAGACTCTCCGGTTTTGGCAAACACAGAATTGCCGAGGGACACCACTTGGTTTCCACGGTTATTAGACAAGGTACGTGCTGCGGGAATCGAACAAGTTGCCTTTATCGTGAGTGAGAGCAACTTGCATCCAATGGGTAGTTGAGAAGGCCAAAGCAGAAGCAACGACACAGGAGAAACTCTAAACTGTTGTAACATCGCCGACGCTGTTATCGAATTAATACACTCAAAATCTGCCATTTCGCTTGCTAGTCTGCGGCAGCAGAAGAAATTTCTACGGCCCGCTTTAGGTCTGCGGCCAGCAGGCGGTGGAATAGTTGTTCGCCGGCTTCACGGCGGACCGAGAGACGTCCGGCGCGATAGGAGCGGGATTTCAGGCCGCGCTGCACGTCTTCGCAGATTCCCAGATCTTCTTCCTGCACGCGGTTGCCTACGTTCACAGATTGCTCGTTGTACTCGCGGGCGGCTTCGCTGACGTCGGCGAAATAGAAATCGAAGATGACCCGGCAGTGATCGACGTCGATCGGAATCACGAGATTCGTGTCCATGTATCCCGCGTAGCAGTTGATCATGAGATTCGGATGCTGCCAGAAATACCAGGCGCGGTCGCCCTTTCTCGTCGCACCTGTTGCTACATCTTCATCGGAGGAAACCATGGGGCTCGATTGCAAACAGTAACGGTCTTCGTTTTCGATGGTGTATTGCTTGTAGTCGAGAACCGAGTTCAGGCCCTTGTGCAAGTGAGGAACGTGATAGCCGCCGTCGAGATAGTTATCGACGAAAACTTTCCAGTTGCAAGCGATGTTGTAGACGCGCCGGTCGAAGTAGTGAAGTTTGCTGATGCCGAGAGGCGCTATGCGCGGAACGAGGCCTCCCAAGAATTCCTTCAGAGATATCGCGTTGTTATCGAGATTGATGAAGACGAAACATTCCCAGGTTTCGACACGAATGGGAACCAGACCGTTTTGTGCGCGGTCGAAATTTTCTACACCCTCGAATTCGGGCATGCCTTTCAGCGAGCCGTCGAGGCCGTAATTCCAGCCATGGTACGGACAGTGCAGCAGGGTGGCGTGGCCGCAGGGCTGCGTGACTACGGCGGCGGCGTGATGGCGGCAAACGTTGTAGAAAGCGCGCAGAACGGCGTCGTTGCCGCGAACTACGACGATGGGTTCCGCGGCTACCGTTGTGCTGATGAATTGTCCCGGCCTTTGCAGTTGATCGGTGCGCGCTACAAGTTGCCACGTTTTGCTAAAGACGTTGATGCGTTCGAGTTGGGCGATGCGCGGGTCGACGTACCAGGAAGCAGGAATGGTCGAGGCCTGGGAAAGTGGCGCGTGGTCGTCGTAGCTGGAGAGAATCTGCTCGATCGAGGTTTGCATAGCTCTGATTTCTGTCCCTTGGAATGGATATAAATCTATGCTGATTTCAAACTTGCCGTCACGATTTTTTTCGTTTTGCGATCAAATCGGCTGGACGCAGCTTGGGAATCAGACGGTGATCGCGAGATGACGATGGGAAGTCCGCCCCAATGGCTCGCTGCAACACCGCCAGGAATTGCTGGATGCGAGCGTCTTTTTTCTCCGGCAGTTCTCCTTGCCTGCGGAAGAGGCCGGGATCGAGTTCCGCGGTGAGCAGCGCGTCCTGAAAACGTTCCATCGTCCAGTCGAGAATGGAGACAATCAACTCCGTATCCATATCTTTGCGTAGTTCGCCGCGGTCGAGGCCGAAGCGAACGAACGCGACGGTGCCGTAGGGATCTTCGGTGATGAGGAATCGATTGATTTCCCGCTTCAAGGCAAGATCGGTGCCGTAGTTGCCGAGCAGCGAGATGCGGTACGGAATCCAATCTTCATGCAGCAGGTGTTCGGTGCGCAGCAGCCAGTAGTGGAGAACGTCGAAGAATCCGTTGGCGCGGACTTCCGGGGGCGCATCGAGATACTTGGGAAACGAGCGCACGGCGCGCTTGTAAACTTCAAAAAACAATCCGTCCTTGCTTCCGAAGTGTTGGAAGATCGAGCCTTTGGCGATGCCGAGCGCGCTGGCCATGTCTCCAACTCGGGCTGCGTGGTAACCATTCTCCGCGAAGTGCTGCATGGCCAGTTCGACGATGCGAGAGCGCTTGGCTTGCGAGCGCGGACGGGATGTGGGGTGGTTTACGTAGCGTGGGGAGTGCATCGGACTGCTGGCGATTCCGCTCATCTCTGACTCCGAGTCACGAAAGGATATCCGAATCGATGCTAATTTTCAATTCCATTTTGCGACGAGTTTCGATATTTTATGAATTCCCCGGGGCGCAGTGTTTGACCGTGAGTCAATTCTTCTGAACAGGCGAAACTCGAATTCGATCTACGATGCCGCGATAGTAGGTGGCGGGCACAATGGGCTGACGGCGGCGGCCTACCTTGCGCGCGCGGGGTTGTCGACTCTGGTGCTGGAGCGGCGCGAGATTGTCGGCGGTTGCTGTGTAACGGAAGAAATCGCTCCGGGATGCCGGGTTTCGACCACGTCTTATATCGCGAGCATGTTGCGGCCGGAAGTGATTTCGGAATTGCAGCTGGCCGATTATGGGCTGCGTATGATTCCCTGTGACCCGGCGATTCAGGTTCCCTTCCCCGATGGACACGTATTGCCATGGTGGGCGGACCGGGCGCGGGCGAAGGCGGAGTTCAATAAAGTGTCGGCGAAGGATGCAGAACGATTTGTTGAAGTTGACGATCGACTGAAAAAGCTGGCGCGGTATCTGCAGCCGTTTTTTATGGAGCCACCGCCGGAGATCGATACCTCGACCATCCGCGGCTGGGGTGATCTGTTTCGTGCGGGCAAGCGCTTTCGCGGGATTTCGAGCGCAGAGATTGCGCAACTTATTTCGTTTCTGACCGGAAGTCTCGGTGAATTTCTGGATCACAACTACGAGTCCGAAAAAATCAAGACGATGTTCCTGGCGAACAACGTTTACGGCAAGCATGGCGGGCCGTATCAGCCGGGAACCGCGATTGGCCTGCTGTTTCACCTGCTCAGCGGCGGCGAGCATGAGCTGCAGGGATTTTATGGGCACGTGATGGGTGGGATGGGATCGATCACGCAAGCGCTGGCGGCGGCGGGGAAAAAACTTGGCGTGGAGATTCGAACTTCGGCTCCGGTGGCGCAGATTGAAGTGCGTGAAGGGCGAGCTTGCAGCGTTGTGCTGGAAGACGGGACGGAAATACGGGCGCGGCTTGTGCTCTCGAATGCGGACCCGAAGCGAACATTCCTCAAGATGATTGCCGCGCGCGAGTTGCCGGAGGAGTTTTTGTTTGCGATTCGCGGGATCAAGATGGACGGACCGTGCGCGAAGGTGAATTTCGTTTTGGCGGAGGAGCCGAGGTTTACCGGGACCTCGCCACAGGCAACACCGCTGGAGCGGACTTTCTACACGCTGGTGCCGTCGCTCGAGTTCGCGGAACAATGTTATGACATCGCGAAGTTTGGCGAGATTCCCGAGGAGTTGTGGGTGGATTGCGTAGTTTCGTCGAATGCGGATGCGTCGCTGGCGCCTGCGGGAAAACACATTCTGACTTGCTTCGTGCAGTACGTGCCTTACAAGTTGCGCTCGGGCTGCTGGGATGAGAAGCGCGAACTCTTGGGCGATCGCGTGGTGAAAAAGATTGCGGAGTATGCGCCGAATGTGCCGGGAGCGATTGTGGCGCGGCAGGTTTTGACGCCGCTCGATCTGGAGCGAACTTACGGCTCTGACCGAGGGAAATATTTTTCACGGCGATCTGCGGCTGGAACAGCTCTTCTTTATGCGCCCGGTACCGGGGTGGTCGCAATATCGCACGCCGATTCGCGGTCTTTATTTGTGTGGTGCGGGGACGCATCCGGGAGGCGGAGTGACTGGCGCGCCGGGGCGCAATGCGGCCATGCAGGTTTTGCGGGATTGGAAGAAGGGGTGGTTCAGACAGGCTGCGTAATTTCGAGTGCGTAAAAAGGGCTAAACATACAGGGCACAGAGGTACACAGGGATTTTTGGGGCAACGAATTTCTGCTAGGAGCGAGTATGAAAAAGAAAGGCATTCTGGAGCGGTTGAAAGAAGGTCCGGTGTTGGGTGATGGGGGATATCTTCTTGAGCTAGAAAAGCGCGGTTGGGTGCGCGCGGGTCCGTTCACTCCGGAAGTGGCGCTAACGCATCCGGAGGCATTGCGCGAATTGCATACGGAGTTTCGCGAGGCTGGCTCAGAAGTTCTGCAAGCACTGACGTTTTATGCCAGCCGCGACAAACTGGCCACCGTTGGACTGGAGAATCAGATTGAAGCCTTGAATCGTGCGGCGGTGCGCATTGCGCGCGAGGTTGCGGGCGATCGATGCCTGGTCGCGGGCAATTTGAGTTTGACCTGGATGTATGAGCCAGGCAGCACATCGGCAGCCGATCGCGTGCGAAAGACGTTCGATGAGCAATTAGCGGTGCAGGTGGAAGAAGGCGTGGACCTGATCATCGGCGAGACTTTCTCGTTTCTTGGGGAGGCGCTGATTGCAGTGGAGCGTGCGAAGAAAACGGGATTGCCGACGATGGTGACGATCTGCTTTGAGAACAAAAACGAGACCACCGACGGCAAGAGCGCGGCGGATGCGGCGAAGGCGCTGCTCGATGCCGGCGCGGATATCGTGGGCATGAATTGTCTGCGGCCGCCGGAGCACATTCTCGGTCCGATGGAAGAAATGCGAAAAGCGGTTTCCGGTTATCTCGGGTGCCAGCCGGTTGCGTATCGAACTCCGAAGACGAAGCCGGATTTCACGAGCCTTCCGGAATTCCCTTATGCGCTCGATCCGCTGCAGTTGACGCGCAAGGACATGGCCGACTATGCATTGCAGGCGCGCGATCTTGGTATCAACTACATTGGCGCGTGCTGCGGGGCGGTTGCCATGCACATTCGCGAAATGGCGCGCGCGCTGGGCAAGTTGCCGGAGGATTCGCGGACATGGAAAAAAGGCGGCGAGAAGCCGATGTCAGCCTATGAATATTACGACCATGACAATTTGAAAGCGGAAAGTCGTACGTAGAGGCTTCAGTTCCATTCCGAGGGCAGTTGTGACAGTGAAGTCCCTCGGCCCGCTAGTGAAAACATGGGCCTCGGGATGACTTCGATTATTTCGCGGCGGGCACGTAAACTTTGCTCGCTGCGACGAGATCCACGTGCGGGACTTCGGTGGTGATTTTTACCGGTTGCAGGCCCGCTTTTTTCGGCGGCTTGGCCAGAAAGGTAAGCAGGTACTGGTGAGTCAGCCTGGTCCGCACATCATCGAGATAGGGGGCAAATGCTACCGGCGGTCCAGTCATTCCGATGTAATAGGATTCGCCTCCGGTTCTGTCGGCAAGCTTTGCCATGTACAACTGGCCCCAATAGGTCTGGTAATAACTGTGGCCGAAATGTCCGGCGCCGGGCGAGTAAAGTGCGGAGACGATGATGCCGGCGCGTTGGGCGTCGTCAATGGCGGCATCGAGATAAGGATCCTCCCAGTCGCCGGCGCCGTAATAGCGATCGATGCCGTCGGAAACCATCAGCACTTCGCGCCGTGAAGCGCCCGCGGGCCAACGCTTCACAAGATCGCTAAGTGAAAAATAGGGGCTGCCATTTGCGCCGACCTCGCCCTGCGGAAGGCGCAGAGCCTTATCGGCCTGAGCATGATCCGTAGTCAAATTCTGGACGATGCGGGCAATACCGTTTTGCATGTACGCCACACCGACTTTGGCGGACGCCGGCTCCTCGTCAATGAACTTGCGAATGTCGTCCAGTTGCGAGCCCAGCGTCATGTTCGACGCATCGTCGAGCAACACGAAGAATTCAAGTCCGGAACCGTCTGCCGGCGCGGGCACCCAGTCGGTGACGGTGTCGCGCTCTTTGTTCTGCGAAACGAGAACATCTTCGCGGTTGAGAGTTGGCACCTCGAAGCCTTTCCGCGGTTCGACGGTTACGACCATATGAACTGGAATGCCGTTCGATGCTGCGTTCTGCGCAGAAACCCCAGGCAACCCGCAGAGTAAAAATCCGAGGCCAAGAGAAATCGAAAGCGAGTAATGATGAGATTTTGAGAAAAACAAGGTGGTATTCATGGGAGACTTCCTGTTGACGAAGGAGCAGGCCCTACAAGAGAGCCTGCTCTTTTAGATGCGAAGTAGCGGCTGGACGCAGCCTAGCTTGCGCTGCGCAGGTGCGGTTCCTTTGCTTCTACCAGCGGCTCCTCTACCAGATGCTGGCTCAGAAACCAAACTTGCAGTTCGTTGGTGCGCAGCACGTCGCTCACAACCAGATCGTTGGTGCCATCGTCGCCCAACTTATCGGCGCGCGCCGCCAGTTCGCGGCAGTGGCTGATGATGACCTGATGTGCGTCGAGCAGGCGGGAAAGCTGCACCGGAACCTCTTCCCTGCCTTTGGGCGGCCGCGAAATGCGGGTAGTCTCAGCAACATCGTGAGCCATGGCAATCGAAACGCCTCCGAGCAGTTGAATGCGCTCGGCGATCGCGTCCACCAGTTCCACTTGTTCGTCGAAATGTTTATCGAACAAAAGATGCAGTTGATAGAAAGTCGGTCCCGCTACCTGCCAATGCGACTTCTTATAAAGATCGCGGAGGGTCATGGTGTCAGCCAACATCAGGTTGAGTTGTTCCGTCATCTCGAGGCGCACCGGCTCCTCGAGATCGAGAGGCAACATGTGCGAAACAGTACCGTAGGCTTGAATTTCCGCGGCGCGCTGGTGCAGACGCGGTTGCCCGTTCAAATTTCCTCGCTCCCGAGCAGGAGCTTTTGAATTGAGATCTTTTCTGGCCATAAAATCGGCTTCTCCTTCTGGCTCGACTAACTTTCGATTTTCCTAGCGGTTTAATACCATATCTGGTTTTCTTCGATGCTCGGCAGCGACAGTTGGATGTGGTGTTTTTTTGTCGGCAGCCTCAAGGGAAGCCAAGAATGCCGGGAGTTCTCTTCAAGAAACCAGGAAATTTCAAGAAACCAGGGAAGCAAGAGAGAGAGTCAGAAGACCGCGAGGTTTGACGGCGTGAAACTCATTGATTATGATCGAACTGCGGGGTGGAGCAGTCTGGTAGCTCGTTGGGCTCATAACCCAAAGGTCGGTGGTTCAAATCCACCCCCC
>CAVQHS010000006.1:0-84943 GCA_963712385.1 uncultured Acidobacteriaceae bacterium | reverse complement strand
TTTGCTGCCAATTTTCTTTTTTCTCTACGCTCCCGCGCTTTGTCCCTGAAACTTCACCTGCGGCAACTGGCGGTCTTCTTCCGCCACTTTGAACAAATCGCGCCGTTTGAGCTCCCCATGAAGCTGGCCACGAAGACTTCGGGGATTTGGCCGATGCGGGTGTTGTAGGTGTTGACGTCGTCGTTGAAAAATTCGCGGCGGGAGTCGGCGATGCGCTCTTCGAGTTCGCTGATGCGGGATTGCAGCTTGAGAAAATTATCGTTGGCTTTGAGTTGCGGGTAATTCTCGGCAACGGCGAACAGGCCGGTAAGGGCGCTGGTCATTTTGGCGTCGGCCTGAGCTTTTTGCGCGACGCTGGCGGCGTTCATCGAAGCAGCGCGGGCTTGGGTCAGCGCAACCAGGGTTTGCTGCTCGTGCTGCATATAGCCTTTCACGGTTTCCACCAGGTTGGGGATTTCGTCATGGCGCTGCTTGAGCAGCACGTCGATGTTGGCCCAGGCGCGGTCATTGTCGTTGCGCAGGCGCACAAGTTCGTTATAGAGAATTGCGACGTAGACGCTCACGCCTACGATGAAGAAAAGGAAGACGGCAGCTTCGATCATGATTCGGCTCCGGGCTAAAAAGCTCTCTTCTTAAGCGCCATTCACACGTTACCCACCTTTAGTGAAACAAGGGTACGTTCAGGAAGGCAAGTACCAATCGGGAAGCGGCGAAGGTCACCGAATGAAGGCAGGCAGAAGAGCGGAAAACCAAAAGGGCTGAGCCATCCGGCCCAGCCCCTACTGACCTCACTCGACAATTTTACGGTTTGTGCGGCGTCAGGTCGCGGCTGCTTCACTTCGCAAGTGAACCGTCCGGCGAAATTCAGCGTCGATCTGGTCGGTACGGACTTCGATATTGAAGACTTGCGCACCCATCATTCCGCGAACCGTGCCCTTGTCCATGGAGAGGAAGCGGCCCCGCACCCAATTCCAGCCCTTATGGTCGTGATACCCGTCGATGCGGACCATCACTTCCATCTTCGGCTGGCCCCAAAATCCCGGATAATCAGGCCGGCCCAGGCGCGCGCCGAGGTTGAAATCGGAATACTGATATTTGCCGTTGGTGCAAACCACCTCGACCCGCGGCTTGTAGTTCGGGTCCTGGGGAAGATAGTTGTTGGAGAGCAGTTCGAAACGCGCTTTCTTGGCGCCGGTCATCTTGTCTTCCGAGCGGAAGACCATCCACTTTCCCCCGGCGCTCACGCCATCCTGCTCGTTGTCATAGGGGCTCATCGCGCCTTGGGCGAAAGCCGCAAGAGACATAAGCAGCACGAACGCCACGGCCGCCGCGATCTGGCCCAATTGATCATTATTCTTAGCTAAATACATAACTTTCAAGGTTTTCCCTCCCATACACCTAAATTCCTATCATATTGAACCCGAAAAACGCCCCAGAGTTGCATGGCACCGGTTGCCCAAGCGGATGCGGCAGATGGGGAAGAAATACTCCTTTACAGGCGGAACTGAAAAACATAGACTCGGGGCTGCTGTTTCCCCCAAAGGCCGGCCACCGGCGCGACATTTGCCACACAATTAAGGAGCTACTACCATGGCGTGCCTTGCCAATGTACTCACCCGACCTCTCTGCCGGCCTGGTAGCAGCTCGGCGCGCCGCGTTTTCCGTGGCGTCGCCGTCTCACTCGTCCTCGTAGCCGCCTTCAGCCTGCCTGTTGCCGCCCAGGTTTCCGTTACCACCTACCATTACGACAACTATCGTACCGGCTGGAACTCTGCGGAGAAGACGCTGACGCCGAACGCGGTGCACGGTTCCTCATTTGGCGTGCAGGTCACAGTTCCCTTGGACGACCAGGTGGACGCTCAGCCCCTGGTAGTACCAAAGGTGAAAATCACCGCCGGCAACTACCAGGGCTTGCACAACGTTGTCTATGTTGCCACCGACAACAATTCAATCTACGCCATCGATACCACCTCCGGCACGCTGCTTTTGCAGCCCAATTTCGGGCCGCCGGTGGTCACCCCTCTCGGTTGCGGACGCAACAATCCTGACGTCGGCATCAACTCGACTCCGGTAATCGACCTCACCAGCAACACTCTCTACGCGATGGTCTACACCCAGCAATCATCGGGCCCGGCGTATTACCTTCATGCCCTCGATCTCGGCAGTTTGACCGATAAAGTGCCGCCACAATTGGTGAGCGCTTCGCACACGCTAAGCGACGGAAGCACATTTTCCTTCAATGCTACCTATCAGCGCCAGCGTCCGGGTCTGTTGCTGGCCAATGGAAATATCTATGCGGGCTTCGGCAGCTTTTGCGACTTCTCGCCGAATCTCTCTCGCGGTTGGGTGCTGGGATGGCAAACAGGAACTCTGACGCCTCTCCCGGGCAATGAATTGACGGATATGCAAGCGTCCGATACCGGCGATTTTTTTCTCGCCTCGGTCTGGATGTCGGGCTACGCGTTAGCCTCAGATGACTCCGGCAACGTTTTGTTCGTCACCGGGAATTCCGACAAAAGCGTGCTGACCTATGACGGAGTCACGGATATTCAGGAAAGCGTGGTTGCAGTGTCGTCGGATTTGAGCACCGTGGTTGATTTGTTCACGCCGGACGACGTCTTTGACCTGGATCAGCACGACCTGGACTTCGGCTCCGGTGGAGTGATGGTCCTGCCCGATCAGCCAGGTTCGACTCCGGAGTTGGCGGTTGCAGTCGGCAAAACCGGATCCATGTTCTTCATGAATGAGCAGAATCTGGGCGGCTACAATCCAGAATCGAACAACGTGCTCGGCACTTACGCGGTCGGGCCTTGCTGGTGCGGCCAGTCCTATTTTGTCGATCCCACGGATGCCGCCGGGCGGGTAGTGAGCAGCGGCGGCAGCAGGATTATTGTATGGAAAGTGCTGACCTCGCCGGCGCCCTCGTTGACGGAAGTTACGACTTCCCCGAAGCTCACCACCCCGGATACCGGGTTCTTCACCACGGTTTCTTCCAACGGCACGTCAAACCCCATCATCTGGGCACTCTCGCGGAATTCGGGCAAGCAGACAACAATTTCCCTTTACGCGTTCCAGCCGGATCTTGGCGGCACGACGATGAAAACCCTCTATACCGGGACGGCCGGAACCTGGCCAGTCGATGGAACCAACAGCAATCTGGTTCCCGTGGTGGCCAACGGCCGTGTGTTTGTGGCTTCGTATAAGGAATTAGTGATTCTGGGCCTGACGCCCAAATCGGGCGGTTCGAACTAGAACCATGTCTAATTCGCCTACTACAGCAGATAGTTGTCCCAGGCCCACATGCAAAAAAGCGCTTTACAGCCGGGGCGAGAAAACATACACTCTGGTGCTGTTCCCCCCTCGGCCAGCACACGGCCGCCTCTAAAAATCTCAGGAGCCATCACTTATGCCACTCCGTCCAAGCGAACGCGGTTTCGTGCGTCGTTCAAAAGCGACCGTTGCTGGGAGACTCATCTCCATTGCAGTGGTTCTGGCCGGCAGCGTTTTCGCCGCCGCGCAGGTTTCGGTCACCACTTATCACAACGACAATTACCGCACCGGCTGGAACTCCCAGGAAACTGCTCTCACCCCGACTGCGGTTCACGGAACTTCCTTCGGAGTACTGAATACCATCACACTTGACGATCAGGTAGACGCGCAGCCCCTGGTTGTCGCTAACGTGAACATTACCGCCGGCAACTACCAGGGAGTTCACACGGCGGTCTATGTGGCAACGGAAAATAATTCGATCTATGCCATCGATACCACCAGCGGCACCGTGCTATTGCAGGTGAATCTCGGGCCGACGGTGGTGAACCCGCTGGGATGTGGCAAGAGCGGGGATGTTGGCATCAATTCGACTCCTGTGATCGATCTTTCCAGCAATACGCTTTATGCAATGTCGTACACCCAGCAGTCGAGCGGACCGGCCTACTACCTGCACGCGTTGAATCTAGGCAATCTGACCGACAACGTTCCCCCGCAGTTGGTTTCGGCATCGCACACGCTCACCAATGGCAACACGTACTCGTTCAACCCAAAATATCAGCGGCAGCGGCCCGCACTGCTGATGGCCAACGGCAACATCTACGCGGCTTACGGCAGCTTCTGCGACCAACACCCGAATCTTTCGCGCGGCTGGATCCTGGGATGGCAGACGGGAAGTTTGACTCCTCTTCCCGGCAATACGCTGACGGATACTCAAGCCACCGATACGGACAACTATTTCCTGTCGTCAATCTGGATGTCCGGTTACGGACCCTCCGCGGATGACGATGGCAATGTCCTGTTCGTTACAGCCAACTCGGATCCCGATATAGATACCTACGACGGCGTGACGGACATTCAGGAAAGCACGGTGCAGCTATCCTCGGACCTTTCGACGGTTCTCGATTTGTTCACGCCTTCGAATGTGTTCTACCTCGATCAACACGACCTCGATTTCGGATCCGGCGGAGTCATGGTACTGCCCGATCAGCCCGGTTCGGTTCCGTACCTGGCGGTTGCGGCGGGCAAGACCGGATCGATGTTCCTGATGAACGAGCAAAATCTCGGAGGCTATTCCAGCACTGGCAACAACGTCCTCGGCACGTACACCATCGGCGACTGCTGGTGCGGTCCCTCGTACTTCGTCGATCCCAAAGATGGCGCTGGGCGCGTAGTGAGCAGCGGCGGCAGTACGGTTCGCGTGTGGAAGGTTGTGACTGGAACATCGGCGCCGACTCTGACTCAGGTCACGCAATCGCCGCTACTCGCGAGCGCCGGGTCCGGTTTCTTCACCAGCGTCTCTTCCAACGGAACGGCGAATCCCATCATCTGGGCACTGGCACGGCCCAAGCCCACGCAGACGAACGTGAACCTTTATGCTTTCTCGCCCGATATTGGCGGGGGAACCACCATGAAACAGCTTTACGAGGGCACGGTGGGCACATGGCTGCTGAAGGGAAGCAACACCAATCTAATTCCCGTCGTCGCCAACGGCGAAGTTTTTGTGGCATCGTACAAGCAACTGGTGATTTTGGGATTGAAGCCGGCGGGAGGCAAAAAGAAATAGCGGTTACTTCCCCACATCGATCTTGAGATCGATATACACCTGCGGCCGGTCGTCGAACTGGCTCACCGAGCGCGTGTCGCTTTTGCGGTTGTTGAACTGCGCGTACACCTCGTAGTCCACAGTAGATAATCCCGGGAAACGGTAGGTACCATCCTGCCCCACAATGTAAGTCTTCACCGCGTGCGTGCGCAGGTTGCTGAGGTAAACGATGGCGCCGGAGACGGGATTATCCTGCTGGTCGAGCACCTTCCCTGAAAGCAGTCGGCCCTGTTGTTTCTCCTTCTTGTCGGCCGCGATGCCGTTCGCTGAAATCAGAAGCAAGAGCCCGCATACCAGCAGGGCGGCATTTCGAAGCGACAATCTGGGAACCATGGCGGAGTGATGATCCTTTTCTTTTTGCCGGCCTTCGGCAGTCGGCTGGCAGAAAGCTATTGCGCCAGATGCAAGCCGATGTCTACGCGTTCATCATACTCCACGTGCACCGGAACCTCTTCCGTGAGGTGCACGGGATGGCCGTCGCTCGTCTTCACCCCCTTCAAATCGGCGCCCACAATGTAATCCTCTTTGCCCGCGGCCACGCGCAAGGCAAACTCCCCGTGATGGTCGGAATAAAGCTCCCACTTGGGTTTTTTGTCGGAGGCGCGGCGAATCAGAACTCTCACGCCGTACACCGGATGATCGTCCGGACCCCACACCGTGCCAAAAATCAGCGCGTAAGGATCGGTGGGCTTCAGTTTTTTTGGCGAGGAATCAGCCTTGGCCGGCGAGCACTGGGATCCCACAGCACACATCAGAAAAAGCAGGAGGGAAAAAGCAAAGGAGCGTTCCAGCCTGGAAACCCGCGAGCCGTTACTCGTCACCTTCTTCGGTCTCCACTTCTTCTTCCTCGTCTACGTATCCCTCTTCCACTGCTTTCAGCTCTAGCGGGTCGATGGTGATGACTTCGAAGTCCGTGCCGCACTCCGGGCAGGAGATCACTTCACCTTCGTCGACCTCGTCTTCTTCGACGTCGAGATCGGTTTCGCATTCAGGACAAAGCACCATGATTTCTACACTCCCCGTTCCGTACGCTGGTTAGATACCCTTGATAATATTTAGATTCTTCCCCGCCACAGGTCAAGGGGGCGAGGGCTGTAGGGGGCAAAGATTTATAATTTTGCGGAACTGCCGCCAGCCTTGACATTTCATCCCGCGGAGCTTAGATGACTTTTCCGATCCCACGACGATGGCTTTTGACGACCGTTGCTTTGCTGAGTGTTGCCGCAGCAGCGCAGAATCAGAGCGAGCCTGAAATGACGGCTCCCACCGAACTCATGCCAGTAGATGCTCAGATTGCGACGGCGCTACAACAGATTTCCGCCGCGCAGATACGTGCCAATATCGAGAAGCTGGTGAGCTTTGGCACGCGCTCCACCATCTCCGCGCAGGATGCGGCCGCGATCGCCTCCGGCCGCGGCGTGGGCGCAGCCCGCGAGTGGATCAAATCAGAATTCGAGCGCTATTCCAAGGACTGCGGCGGATGTCTGGAAGTGAAGACCGATACTTTCACCGAGCCCGCCGCCGATCGCATTCCGCAGCCCACAGAAATCACCAATGTTTATGCGGTGCTGAAGGGTACCGATCCGGAAAATGCGAAGCGCATCGTTCTGGTGACCGGCCATTACGATTCGCGTAACAGCGACACATTTAACGTCAAAGATGACGCGCCCGGCGCAAACGACGATGGCAGCGGCACCGCCGTCAGCCTGGAGTGCGCTCGAGTCTTGAGCAAGCAGAAGTTTCCCGCCACGATTATTTTTCTGACTGTTGCAGGCGAGGAACAAGGCCTCAACGGCAGCAAACATTTCGCAACGATGGCGAAAAATCAAGGTTGGGATCTGGAAGCTGTTTTGAATAACGATATCGTCGGCGGAGACAAAAGCGCCGAGCAGGATCATTCCCTGGTGCGCGTCTTTTCCGAAGGCGTCCCTGCCGCGGCCACAGAACAGGATATCCGCCGCATTCGCGCCCTCGGCGGCGAGAACGATTCTTCTTCACGCGAACTGGCGCGCTACATCGCAGATGTAGGCCGATCCTACGACACCGGCGTCAAGCCGCGGCTCATCTTCCGCCTGGATCGCTACCTGCGCGGCGGCGATCATTATTCCTTCAATCAGGAAGGATTCGCCGCTGTCCGCTTCACCGAATATCGCGAAGACTTTCATCACCAGCATCAGAACGTCCGCACCGAAAACGGCATCGAATACGGCGATCTCCCCAAATTTGTCGATTTCGATTACGTGGCGCACGTGGCCCGCCTGAATGCCGCCACGCTGGCCTCGCTCGCCTCGGCGCCGGCTCCTCCGGCCAACGTGCATCTGCTGACAAAGAACCTCGAAAATGACTCCACGCTCACCTGGGAGCCTTCGCCCGGCGGTTTGGCCTCCAGTTATGAGATTCTCTGGCGCGCGACCTCGAGTCCGGATTGGGAGCACGTGGAAAAGGTCGGAAACGTCACCCACGCGACGATGCAACTTTCTAAAGATAATGTCATCTTTGCTGTGAGGGCGGTCGATGGCCACGGCCATCCGAGCCTCCCTATCGTGCCCTTGCCCGAACGCTGAGTTCGGTGTCTACTTCTATCAGGAGCGAACTGTCTTGCGCGGTCGAGAGATGACATTGAGTTTTCCGCCTTTTACCAGGGCGGTGATATGGCTGCTGGGAATCAACACCGCCATATTTCTGGCGCTATCCGCCTTCGGATCGCGCGCGGTCACGCAGTGGGTGTTCCAGTATTTAGGGCTGGTACCCGAGATGACGATTTTTCACTTCTTCATCTGGCAACTCGTCACCTACAGCTTTATTCACTTCGCCTTCTGGCACTGGTTCGGCAACATGCTCGGCCTGTGGATGTTCGGCGCGAGCTTTGAAGCCTCCTGGGGGATGCGGCGTTTCCTGGAACTGTTTTTCTCGGGCGTGATCGGCGCCGCCCTGACCACCATCATTTTCTCCTTCGCCCACATCCTGGCCACTCCCGCCACGGTTACCATCGGCGCCTCCGGCGGCGTTTTCGCCATTCTCATGGCCTTCGGCATGGTTTTTGGCGAGAACGAAATCATGATGATTCCGTTTCCCTTCCTCATCAAGGCGAAGTATTTCGTTCTGATTCTGATCGTCGTTACGGTTGCCCTGTCCATCAGCGGCGGAGGCGGTGTCGCCTACTTAGCCCACCTTGGCGGGCTGCTATTCGGATATCTCTATGTGAAGTTCTCACCGGCCCGCGGCATGTCGCAGGGCTTCTCGCTTTCCGAGTGGTATCACGGGGCCAATAATTCCTACTATCGCTGGAAGCGCCGTCGTGCAGCCAGAAAGTTTGAAGTCTACATGCGCAAGCACGACCGCCAGGTCCATTTCGATGAGCACGGCAATTACGTTCCGCCAGATGATGACGCGCGCAAAGGCAACGGCGGATCGAAATCGGGCTGGGTGAACTAGATATACCCGCGCTTACAAAGACTAGTTGTCACAGTGCAAATCCAGCCAATGAGTGTAAGCGCCGGGTTACGACGGTTATGCTGTGGCTGCCTCCTGCCCTTTGCTAGACTGTCCCGTCAGAGCGCGAGGTAAACGGTGAAGGTTCTATTGGTACGTTCTCTGCTCGTCGCGGTCCTTGTCGGCCCCGCAATCGATCTCGTTAGCACCTTTACGTTGTTTCGTCGTGCGATGAAATACGACCCGCCCATAAGCGAGGCCGAGTTTCATCAGATGGGAAATATGACCGTAAACGAGATGGATGCTGCGCTTGCCAAAAGGCGCATTAAGATGACTCGGTGGGGCTGGCTTAGGGACTCAGTTCAATATTCGTATTTCTGGAAGCAGGCTGCACGGGACGCCGCAGTACCCAGCTGTGGCGTGTTCCTGGCCTGCACATTGGTCGGCTGGATGGAAAGAAGGCGCGTGCAGTGCCTAAAGACCGCCACCTAGCGGCGCGGCTGGCGTAACATCGCGATCGCACTCAAATTCCCCCCCGGAGGCGAAGTGGGCGATCAGAAAGAGCGCACTCTCTTGGCGCCAGCAGGTGGGGTAAACTGAAAGGTGCTTTCTTGTAGCTTTGCATTAAGCTTCGCCTCTGAGAGGGTAAGCGTGATCGTAGGAAGGGATCCCTTCCCGATCACGGGGGCAACGTGCTTGCTTTTCCAGACGATGTACCGATCTTTGTCTACCCAAAGTTCATCGACAAATCCGTCTTGTCTCTGTATCTTCACGAAGTAGCAGCGGACGGCATCTGGGCCAATGGGCAGTCGATCTTCCTTCTCAACGATCGCCGATGAGCCTTCTTCCGGAAGTTCACGAAAACGCTCGACCAGGAGCGAACGGTATGTCGGCAATTCCAGCTTCCCCCTTCCCGCGTGACGGCCTCGTCCCCGTTTCCCGGCTCGGTTGTGTACTGCTTACGGTTCGTAAGGTATATCCATCTCGTTTGGCCGTCGCTCACTAGGAGACTCATGCCATCGTCGTCTCTCACTTCTAGTCGAATCTTCCGTGGGGCGGAGTAAGATAAGGAGATATCAGACTTAGACATATGGCTGGGGGAAATCTCGACGACCTCGTGTGCGATGAATTGATAGCTTTGCAGTCCCCGGTAGGTCTCGCCGACTTTCCTCAGAATCTCGTCCGCGGAGGGCTGCTGAGCATAGCATGGCAAGCAAAAAGAGCAGCAGAGGAATGAGAGAAGTATCCGTAATGGCTGTTTTCGGCCATGCATGAGAGATGATTCTAGCCTGTCAGGCTGTCGTTGCATCGCCATTGCACTCAAATTCCCTTCGGCCCTACGCGGTAAACAACGCCTGAAACTCCGCCAAAACTCTCCCCGGCAGATCCTTCGCGCTGCCTTTTCCCTTAAATCCCAAATCGTGCCCCGCGCCCTCCACCGTCAGCAACTTCGTATTCGCAGGAATCAGCTTCAGCGCCTGTTCGATCTCAGCAATCGTCCCGAAAGCGTCGCGCGTTCCTTGCACGAACAGCGCAGGAGTCTTCAGATTAAAAAAATGCTGTGTGCGCAACTGCTCCGGCTTGCGCGGAGGATGCAGCGGATACGACATCAGCAGCAAGCCGGGCGCGAGATCCGGCTCTTCCGCGCACAACATGCTGGCCTGCCGTCCGCCATAGGAGTGCCCACCAAGAAAAACCTGACTCGTATTTCCTGAACACTTCTTCAACGCCGCCGCCGCATTCTTCAATCCGGCGCGGTCGCGTTTCGCATTTCCCGGCCCCGGAGGCCCGAAGGGACGATCCTGCCGATACGGCAAGTCACAGCGCAGCACGGTGAACCCCGCGCCGGCAAAAGCTTCGGCCATGGCAACCAGCAGCGGCGACCGGCAGTTCGATCCCGCGCCGTGCGTCAGAACCAATCCCCTCCCGTTCGGGTTCTCCGGCTGATGCAACCATCCGCGCACGAAGGGATCGACAGTAACGTCGGTGAAAACGCGCTGAGTCGACTGAGGCATACTCATCCGCCAATCTCTTCCAGCTTCTCGAAGACTTTCGAGATTTTGATTTCATTCGCCAGCCGCGCCCAGCAGCGCAGCAACTCGGCATCTTCCAGCGCAGTTCTTTGCGCCTCCTCCGACTGCCAGTAGCGCAGCAGAACGAAATCCGAGCTCCCGCTGCGATAAAAAAGATTGCGGCCGTATTGTTTTCTGGAAACGATCGAGTTGAGCTCGTGGACGGTTGCGATCGAGGCTGCTTCCATGCCGGGCAGCGGCTCCCAGATCGCGATGGAGAGATATTCGTGGGACATGCTCCCGCGATTATAGCTTTTGCCGCTTGTCCCTGCGCTTGCCGGTAGCGCGCGCGGCTTCCGCGGCCGTGACCGTATGCAGACGCATGAAGTTTGTTGACCCGGAGGACTGGCGCGTGCCCGCGACTACGCCCAACACGTCTCCCGGCTTGAGCACGCGCCGGGCGAGCAGTTCCGTTTCCGCGGTGCGCACCATTTCCTCGGCCGAAAGCGCGGGTGCGCACATGATGGGCTGCACCCCCCAAAGAATATTGCTGCGTTGAGCGACTGTCCGGTTGGGGCTAAAGGCGTAAATGGCAGCCTGAGGACGATACTTCGAAATCATGCGCGCGGTGTTGCCGGTTTCGGTGAACACGGCGATCGCGCCCATCGGCAAATCTTCCGCCGCATGGGCAATCGACTCGCAGATGGTCTCAGCGACCGAGAGTCCGCGGCGGTCGCGGCGCCGCGGCTGCGTGAACTCTGCCATGTTGCTCTCGGCCTCGACCACGATGCGCGCCATCATGGCTACGGCTTCGCGAGGATAGTGCCCGGTCGCGCTTTCGGCAGAAAGCATGACCGAGTCGCTGCCGTCGAAAATCGCATTGGCCACGTCGCTGACCTCGGCGCGCGTGGGGCGCGGGTTTTCGATCATCGATTCGAGCATCTGCGTCGCCGTGATCACCGGTCTGCGCCACACCGCGCAACGGCCGATGACGTGTTTTTGAATCGCGGGAACTTTTTCGGGCGCCATCTCCACGCCGAGATCGCCGCGCGCCACCATAATGCCGTCAACCGCTTCAAGAATTTCTTCGAGATGATCGATCGCCTGCGGCTTCTCCAGCTTTGCGATGAAACGCGTTTCGGCTCCAAGATCGGCGACGATCTCGCGCGCCATGTTCACGTCAGCGGCAGAACGCACGAAAGAGAGCGCGACGGCATCGACTCCGTGCTTCAGGCCGAATTCAAGATCTGTGCGGTCTTTTTCGGTGAGGGCTGGAATCGACAGAGCCGTGCCGGGCAGATTGATGCCCTGATGCTCGCCGAGTATTCCGCCATTCAGCACATCGCAGAACACATCTTTGCCGCGAATGGTGCGCACGCGCAGCTCGATCAGGCCATCGCGCAGAAGAATGCGCGCGCCGGCAGTCACTTCGCGCGCAAGGTCGGGAAATGTAGTCGAGATGCAAGTAGCTGTGCCGGTGATGTCGCGCGGGGTGATGGCGACGGTCGACCCGGCTGTTATCGCGACCGGACCGTGGTTCTCCAGCCGCCCGGTGCGGATTTTCGGCCCTTGCAAGTCCTGCAGGATGCACATGGTCCGATTTTCTTTTTCCGCGGCGGCGCGCAGCCGCTCAATGTTGCGGGCATGTTCTTCATGCGTGCCATGGGAAAAATTCAGCCGCGCTACATCCATGCCGAGGCGCATCATTTCGCGCATGGCCGACTCAGAGTTGCAGGCCGGACCGATGGTGCAGATGATTTTAGCGCGACGGGGAGAAGAGGCAGATGCGACGGCGGCTGGTTCTGAAGTCTTTGCTTTCAATCGAGAATTTCCTGAACTGTTAAGAAAATAACATGAGAGAGTTCGGGGTATGGCGGAGAAGAGATGACTCCTCGGTTATAACGCCCGGCGGATTCCCGTAAAGATAAAGTTTGAGGGGCCGCGTTACCTCGCGATCGACTTCGGCCCGCTAACCGCAATCAACTCTTTCCCCAGCATCGCCCGCGGGGAGATCATGGCGTTGAACTCCGCGCCCACCAGCACGACCAGGGAAACCATGTACATCCACACCAGCAGCGCAATCGCCGCGCCCAGCGAACCGTAGATCAGGCTGTAATCGGCGTAGTGCTGCAGATACCAGCCGAACAGCAATGTGGAAGAGAACCACAAGCCGGTGGCAAGAGTCGCGCCGGGAAGCACGCTGTGCCACGGCTGCGTGCGCGGGACGGCGTTGTGATAGATGAGCGCGATGACCGCGATGCTGGTGAGTGTGGCGATAACCCAGCGAATCCCGGCCCACATGATCAGGATGTAAAAACTGAATTCGCGGTCGGAGTAGAAGAGGATGGTGGTTTCGATCTTGCTGCCGAACGCGACCAGCAGCGTCGAGAAGGTCATGGGAACGAGGGCGAATATGACGAGGCCAAAAGAGATCAGCCGCTCCTTCACCAGCCCCCAGGTTTTCGGCAATTCATAGCAGCGGCGGAAACCCTCCATCCAGGAAATCATCACGCCGGATGCGGTCCAGAGCGTTAGCAGAGAAGCTGTAAGCAGCAAGCCGACCGGGCGTTGTACAGCGCCGCGCAGGAAGTTCATCGCGGTGTTGGCTCCGGCGGGCAGAATGCGCGAGAGCGCGTAGGAAACTTCACGCAAGTACGGCGCGCCTTTGCGGGATGTTGCCAGCACCGATCCGACCACCAGCAATGCGGGAAAGAAAGTAAGAATCGAAGAATACGCCGACGCTTTGGCAATCGAGAATGCGTCGTGCTCGAAGGCACGCCAAACCGCCAGCCGCAATAGGCGAAAGAAGCGAAGCATCGCTGGCCCTAGCTTAGGGCTAGGTGGCTCGGGTTGCAACGAGGGAACCAGCCGGGGTTCCTCGATTGGCAATCGCTGGACGGATGCTGGCATCGTATATGGGTTGCGGTCGTCCTGGGCAGAGTTGCCGCTGGCCGCGCCCGCTGATCTCTGCGCCCCGTCGGTTCTGCACCGGTATACGAAAGCCTCCGGACGCAGACTGCTCGCTTGGCTATAGGGATCCTTCGGCTGCGCACGCAGTTCGCTTCGCGAACCTGCTTGCTCCGCTCAGGATGACAAATCTTCAAACCTTGGGATTACAAAGATCTCGGCCGCTTTTTATACCGCGGCTCATAAACAAATTGGGGGCGAATCCATTTCGCCCCCGCATCTTACATGGTTTTTGCTTATTCCGCAGCCAGTTCTTCGGTCTCGCCCTCATGGCGCATCATCTCCAGAGCGCGCTCGGCTTCTTCGTACGCTGCCGAAACTTCCGCCTGCACCTTGGCCGCGGCCTCTTCCATTTCTGGCGAGAGGCGCACGTTGCGGTAGTACTCCATGCCGGTTCCGGCAGGGATGAGGCGGCCGACGATGACGTTCTCTTTCAACCCGCGCAAGTGATCGACCGCGCCTTGAATCGAGGCTTCGGTGAGCACGCGCGTGGTCTCCTGGAACGACGCGGCGGAGATGAACGAGTCGGTCGAGAGCGACGCTTTCGTGATGCCGAGGAGCAGCGGGCGTCCGGTGGCCGGCTTGCCGCCCTCCTTGATCACGCGCTCGTTCTCTTCGCGGAAGCGGAACTTATCCAGTTGCTGCTCCAGCAGGAACGTGGTGTCGCCCACGTCCTCGACCTTCACCCAGCGCATCATTTGGCGGACGATCACTTCGATGTGCTTGTCCGAGATGTTGACGCCCTGCAGCCGGTAGACTTCCTGGATTTCGTTCACCAGGTAAGCCTGCAGCTCTTTTTCGCCGAGCACCGCCAGAATGTCGTGCGGGTTGAGCGGGCCATCCATCAGCGGTTCGCCCGCCTTCACGCGCTCGCCTTCCTGCACGTTGATGTGAACGCCGCGCGGCACCTGGTACTCCTTCTCGGTGCCGTTATCGGCCTGCACGTAGAGTTTGCGCTGGCCTTTCGAAACCTCGCCGAACTTCACCGTGCCATCGATTTCGCTGATGACCGCGGTTTCATGCGGCTTGCGCGCTTCGAACAGCTCGACCACGCGCGGCAGGCCACCGGTGATGTCTTTCGTCTTGGTAGTCTCGCGCGGAATCTTCGCCAGCACGTCTCCAGGGAACACCGAGTCGCCGTCCTGCACCATGAGGTGAGCGCGCGAGGGCATGAGGTAACGCTTGCTGCTCTTGCCCTTCACCACGATCGCCGGCTGGCGCTTCTCGTCGGGCGAATCGGCCACAACGTGACGCGAGAGGCCGGTGACCTCGTCAACCTCTTCATGTAAAGTCACGCCTTCCTGCAGGTCCTTGAACTGCGCAGCGCCGCCGATTTCGGTGAGGATCGCGAACGTATACGGATCCCACTCGACCATGATCTTGCCGAGTTCGACGCGGTCGCCATCGTTCACCTTGAGCTTCGCGCCGTATACCACAGAGTAGCGCTCGCGCTCGCGGTTCTTGTCGTCGACCACGGCGATCGAGCCTTGGCGGTTCATCACCACCAGATCGCCGGACTTCGACTTCACCGTCTGCAATCCGATGAAGCGCACCGTGCCGTTGTTCTTGGCATCGAGGCGCGACTGCTCGGAAACTCGCGACGCCGTACCGCCGATGTGGAAGGTACGCATCGTGAGCTGCGTTCCGGGCTCGCCGATCGACTGTGCGGCGATGACGCCGGTCGCTTCGCCGAGTTCGACCAGCCGTCCTGAAGCCAGGTTTCGGCCGTAGCACATCACGCAAACGCCGCGTTTCGATTCGCAGGTCAGCACCGAACGAATCTTCACGCGCTCGATACCCGCAGCCTGAATCGACCCCGCGAGTTCTTCCGTGATTTCCTGATTGATGTCGACGACCAGGTTGCCGTCGTAGTCTTTGATCTTTTCGAGCGAAACACGGCCCACAATACGGTCGCGCAGCGGCTCGATAATTTCGCCGGCTTCGACGATTCCCTGAACGTAAATGCCATCCACCGTGCCGCAGTCGTACTCGCTGATGATGACGTCCTGCGCCACGTCGACCAGACGCCGAGTCAGGTAGCCGGAATCCGCGGTCTTCAGAGCGGTATCGGCCAATCCTTTACGCGCGCCGTGCGTCGAGACGAAGTATTCGAGCACCGTCAACCCTTCACGGAAGTTGGCCGTGATCGGCGACTCGATAATTTCGCCCGAGGGCTTCGCCATCAATCCGCGCATGCCGGAGAGCTGCCGAATCTGCTGTTTCGATCCGCGAGCGCCGGAGTCGGCCATGACGTAAATCGGGTTCATCTCGCCGGCTTTGTCACGCTTCTGCATTTCGCCGAACATCTCGTCGGCAACTTTTTCCGTAATCGCCGACCAGATTTCGATGACCTTGTTATAGCGCTCGCCGTTGGTGATGGCGCCGTCGAGATACTGTTGCTGCACACTCACCACCTGCTTCTCGGCGTCCTTCACCAGGACTTTCTTGCTGTCCGGGATGACCATGTCGTCGATGCCGATGGAAAGGCCGGCGCGGGTTGCGTACTTGAAGCCGAAGTCTTTGACTTCGTCGAGCATCTTGACCGTGGTTTCAAGGCCGAAGCGCAGGTATCCATAGTTCACCAGCGCGCCGATGCCCTTCTTCTTGAGCAGGCCGTTGATGTACGGCATAGTGCTGATGTTGCCTAGCGCATCGGTCACGTTCTTAGGCATGTGATCGTTGAGGATCGCGCGGCCAACGGTCGTGTTGATGAACGCCCGCTCCACGTGCACCGGCTCGGTGTGAATGATGTCCTGATCGTCGTAAGCGGTGGTCAGGTCGATCAGCTCACCGGTGTAGCGCAGCCGGATCGGCGTAAGTGTTTCCACCTCGCCCATTTCAAGCGCAAGCAGAACCTCTTCGATGTTTGCAAACGCGCGGCCTTCACCCTTCGCGCCGGGCTTCGCTTTGGTCAGGTAGTAGAGGCCGAGAACCATGTCCTGCGTAGGCACGGTGATCGGTTGACCGGACGCCGGCGAAAGAATGTTGTGCGAGGCGAGCATGAGCACGCTCGCTTCTACCTGCGCTTCCGGCGACAGCGGAATGTGCACGGCCATCTGGTCGCCGTCGAAATCGGCGTTGAACGCCGTGCAGACGAGCGGATGAATGCGGATGGCTTTGCCTTCCACCAGCACCGGCTCGAACGCCTGAATGCCCAGACGGTGCAGGGTTGGAGCGCGGTTCAGCAGCACCGGATGGTCCTTGATGACCTCTTCAAGAATGTCCCAAACGATGGGCTCCTGCTGCTCCACCATTTCCTTCGCTTGCTTGATCGTGGTGACGTTGCCGGTCTGTTCGAGCCGGTGATAGATGAACGGCTTGAACAACTCGAGCGCCATCTTCTTGGGCAGGCCGCACTGGTGCAGCTTGAGTTCGGGGCCGACCACGATGACGGAACGTCCGGAGTAGTCGACGCGCTTTCCGAGCAGGTTCTGGCGGAAGCGTCCCTGCTTGCCTTTCAGGGTGTCGGAGAGCGACTTCAGCGGACGGTTGTTCGCGCCGCGCAGCACGCGGCCACGGCGGCCGTTATCGAACAATGCGTCGACTGCTTCCTGCAACATGCGCTTTTCGTTGCGTACGATCACTTCCGGCGCGTGCAGATCCATCAACTTCTTCAGCCGGTTGTTGCGGTTGATGACGCGGCGATAGAGATCGTTCAAGTCGGAGGTCGCGAAGCGGCCGCCATCGAGTGGAACGAGAGGACGCAACTCCGGCGGAATGACCGGGATCACGTCGAGGATCATCCAGCTCGGCTTGTTGCCGCTCTTGCGGAAGGCCTCGACTACTTTCAGGCGCTTGGTGTACTTGAGCCGCTTCTGCAGCGAGTTCTCGTTCTTCATCTTCTCGCGCAGTTCGCTGCCCAGAGCGTCGATGTCGAGCCGCTTCAGCAGTTCTTTGATCGCCTCCGCGCCCATCATGGCCTTGAAACCCGCGGGACGGTATTGCTGATCGAGTTCGCGGAACTTGGCTTCGTCTTTAATAACTTCGCGCTCTTTGACCGGAGCGTCGCCGGGCTCGACGACTACATAAGCTTCGAAATAAAGAACAGACTCGAGATCGCGCAGGGAAATATCGAGCAGGTGGCCGATGCGGCTGGGCAGGCCCTTGAAGAACCACACGTGCGAGCAGGGCGACGCCAGCTCGATGTGGCCGAGGCGCTCGCGGCGCACTTTCGACAAAGTGACTTCCACGCCGCACTTGTCGCAGATCACTCCGCGATGCTTCATGCGCTTGTACTTGCCGCACAAGCACTCCCAGTCGGTTACCGGACCGAAGATGCGCGCGCAGAACAAGCCATCCCGCTCCGGCTTGAAGGTGCGGTAGTTGATGGTTTCGGGCTTGGTGACTTCGCCATGCGACCAGCTCCGGATTTTTTCGGGAGAGGCCAGGCTGATCTTGATGGCATCGAAGTCAGCGATTGTGTTTTGCATTTCGAATGGGCTCGAACGAAACAAGGTGTTCCTCCGCTTCCTGCGGCTCTGACGCGTCCGCTGACGGCCCTCGACTGCCAGTTCTCAGTTCCCGGTTTTCGGTTCTTCAAAAACCAGGATCGAACTCTCGCCCTTCATGCGGCATTGAGAGCATGATGCCGCAGTGGCGGATATTTCAGAACTCTAAAGTCTTCGTAGCGCCGGAACGGCGGCGCTACTAGTCCGCTGCCGCGCTGGCCGTGGGCTTTCGCTCCCCGGTCTTGATCAGCTCCACATCCAAACAGAGCGATTGCAATTCGCGGATCAGCACGTTGAACGACTCGGGCACGCCCGGCTCCATGGCGGCTTCGCCCTTGACGATGGCCTCGTAAATCTTGGTGCGGCCATATACGTCGTCGGACTTCGCCGTCAGCAGTTCCTGCAGAATAAACGCTGCGCCATAGGCTTCCAGCGCCCAGACTTCCATTTCTCCGAAACGCTGGCCTCCGAACTGCGCCTTGCCACCCAAAGGTTGCTGGGTTATCAGAGAATAGGGCCCGATGGAGCGCGCGTGAATCTTGTCGTCCACCAGGTGCGACAGTTTCAGCATGTAGATGTAACCGACCGCGACCGGCTGTTCGAACTTGTCTCCGGTCATGCCGTCGTGCAGATATGTCTTGCCCGAAGTCGGCAGGCCCGCATGATCGAGCAGCGCCTTGATTTCGCCTTCTTTGGCGCCATCGAATACCGGGGATCCCATGAAGACTCCGCGAGTCAGTGTGGGGGCAAGGGCATCCAGCTCCTCGTCGCTAAGCTCGCTGATGATGTCTTCGAGCTTCGAGTCCTTGAACAGAGTCTTCAACTCGCGACGAACCGATTCGGTGCGCGAATTCTCTTTGAGCAAGTTGGTGATCTTCTCGCCCAAAACGTAACCGGCCCATCCCAGATGCGTCTCGAGAATCTGGCCCACATTCATACGGCTGGGCACGCCGAGCGGGTTCAGGACGATCTCCACCGGCGTTCCGTCGTCGAGATACGGCATATCCTCTTCCGGCAGAATGCGCGCGATCACGCCCTTGTTGCCGTGGCGGCCGGCCATCTTGTCGCCCACGCTCAGTTTGCGTTTCATCGCGATGTAGACCTTGACCAGCTTGATCACGCCCGGAGGCAACTCATCGCCTTTGGTGAGCTTGTCTTTCTTTTCGTTGACGATCTTCTTGAGCACATCGATCTGGCGAGAAGTCATCTCCTCGATCTCGTCGATCTGCTCGTTCACCCGCGGGTCTTTATCCGCGTACTTGATGCGCTTCAGGTTGCGGGTCGAAATGCGCTCAATCTCCTCGCGCGTCAGCACCACGCCCTTGGTCAACAGGCGCTTGTTGGTGCGCTCGTCGTGCAGGTCGGCCTGAACTTCTTTTCCGCCGAGAATGTTTTCGAGACGCTTCAGCCGCTCGTCGGTAAGAATGCGGATTTCATCCGACAAGTTCTTTTCGAGCTTGCCGATCTGCGCCGCTTCGATCGACTTCGCGCGTTCGTCTTTTTCCTGGCCCTTGCGGGAGAAAATCTTCACATCGACGATCACGCCTTCGATTCCCGGCGGGCAGTACAGCGATGCGTCGCGCACGTCGCCGGCCTTTTCCCCGAAGATCGCGCGCAGCAGCTTCTCTTCCGGCGTGAGCTGGGTTTCGCCCTTCGGCGTCACCTTGCCCACCAGAATGTCGCCCTGCTTGATGTTCGCGCCGATGCGGATCACGCCCGCTTCGTCGAGATTGCGCAGCATCGTTTCGCTGACGTTGGGAATATCGCGCGTGACTTCCTCGGGTCCGAGCTTGGTGTCGCGCGCCTCGATTTCGTACTCCTCGATGTGCAGCGAGGTGTAGTAATCCTCCTTCACCATCTTTTCGGAGACGAGAATCGCGTCCTCAAAGTTGTAGCCGCGCCAGGGCATGAAGGCCACGAGCACGTTGCGTCCGAGCGCCAGCTCGCCGTGATCGGTGCAAGGACCGTCAGCGATCACTTCGCCCTTCAACACGCGCTGGCCCTTCTTGACCACCGGCTTCTGGTTGATGCAGGTGTTCTGGTTCGAGCGCTTGAACTTGGTGAGCTGATAAATGTCGCTGCCCACCTCGCGCGACAACTGCGTGGGATGGTGCTCGCCCTCCACGCGCACGATGATGCGTTCGGAATCGACCGAGTCGACGAGGCCGTTGCGGCGGGCGAGAACCACCGCGCCCGAGTCGCGCGCGGTAACACCTTCCATTCCGGTGCCGACGATCGGCGCTTGCGCGCGCAACAGCGGCACGGACTGGCGCTGCATGTTCGCGCCCATCAGCGCGCGGTTCGCGTCGTCGTGCTCGAGGAACGGCACCAGCGATGCGGCGACGGAAACCAGCTGCTTCGGGCTGACGTCGACGTAATCGACCTCGTCGCGAGCCACCAGCACGAAGTTGCCGGCCTTGCGGGCGTTCACCAGATCGGCGGCGATGCGGCCTTTGTCGTCAAGCTCCACATTGGCCTGCGCGATCGTGTGGCGGTCTTCCTCCCACGCGGAAAGGTAGAACGAGAAGGGATCGACCTGCGCCGGCTTCTTGCGCTTTTCCTTCAACTCGGCGTTGATCTTCTCCATCTCGTGCTTTTCCACGTAGTCGCCGACTTTGAAATCGCTGTCGCCGGTGTTGACCACGCTGACGTAATCGATCACCCGCCCGTTCTTGATTTTGCGATAGGGCGACTCGATGAAGCCGTAGTCGTTGATGCGCGCATAACAGCTGAGCGACGAAATCAGTCCGATGTTCGGACCTTCCGGCGTCTCAATCGGGCAGATGCGGCCGTAGTGCGTAGGATGAACGTCGCGCACTTCGAATCCGGCGCGCTCACGCGACAAACCGCCCGGCCCCAGCGCCGAGAGACGCCGCTTGTGCGTGATCTCGGAGAGCGGGTTGGTCTGATCCATGAACTGCGAAAGCTGCGACGATCCAAAGAACTCGCGGATCGCGGCCATGACCGGTTTCGCGTTGACCAGGTCGTGCGGCATGGCCGTCGACATTTCCTGGTACACGGACATCTTTTCTTTGATGGCCCGCTCCATGCGGACCAGGCCGATGCGGAACTGGTTCTCCATTAACTCGCCGACCGCGCGCACGCGGCGGTTGCCGAGGTGATCAATGTCATCAACTGCGCCGAGATTCTTGCGCAACTTCAACAGGTAGCCGATGGTCGCGTAAAAGTCGTCGGGATCGAGCGTTCGCTTTTCCAGGCTGGTTGCGTCCTGGTTTTCGAACAGCTTGATGTTGAACTTCAGGCGGCCAACCTTAGAGAAGTCGTACTTGCGCGGATCGAAGAACATGCCGTGGAACAGCGCCGTGGCCGTGTCCAGCGTCGGCGGATCGCCGGGACGCAGCTTGCGGTAGATTTCGATCAGCGCTTCCTGCGGTGTGGCCACGGAATCGCGCTTCAGCGTCTGGCTGATCACGGTTCCCACATCGTCGCGCTCGGGAAAGAAGAGATTCATTTCCACGACGCCGGAGTCGAGAATCTTCGAAACCTTGTCGGCGGTGATTTCGCTGTTGGCTTCGAGCAGAACTTCGCCGGTGGTCGTATCGACGATGTCCGCTGCGGCCCACGCGCCTTCGAGATCGGTTACGTCGACTTCGATCTCGCTGATCTTCGCCTTCTGAATTTCCTTCAAAACTGCGGCGTTGATCTTGCGGCCGGAGTGCGCGATTTCGTCTCCAGACTTGTTCTTGATCGAATGCGCCAGTTTCATGCCGAGCAGGTTCGTCGGCTTCTCGCTGGCGGAATCGAGCGTCCAGTAAAGTTTTTTGTCTTTGATCGCGATGCGATCGACGGTGTAGAACGTGCGCAGAATATCTTCGCCCGAGCGCAGGCCGAGGGCGCGCAGGAAAATCGTGCCCAGGAATTTGCGCTTGCGGTCGATGCGGACATACAACACGTTCTTCTGGTCATATTCGAACTCCACCCACGAGCCGCGGTAGGGAATGATCTTGCCGAGGAAGTAGGTGCGGTTGTTCGCCGTCTCGAAGAATACGCCGGGCGAGCGGTGCAACTGGCTGACGATCACGCGCTCGGTACCATTAATAATGAAGGTCCCGTTCTGCGTCATCAACGGCACGTCGCCGAAGAAAACTTCCTGCTCTTTAATGTCGCGGATGGAGCGGTTGCCGGTCTCGGCGTCCTTGTCGAAGATCGTCAGGCGCATCGTGACCTTCAGCGGCGCAGAATAAGTCATGCCGCGTTCTTCGCACTCGGCCACGTCGTATTTCAACTGCAAGCCGACGGGGTCGCCGCACTTGTTGCAGAAGTCGGGCGTGTTGGCGTTGTAGGTGCCGCACTTCTGGCAGAGCACGTCGCCGGGATGGAACGGATCGGTGATAACCGTGTTGCCGCAGTTCTTACAAGTGGTGCGGAGGTGATGCAGCCCTTTCAGGTGGCCGCACTTGCACTCCCAATTTCCGATGGCGTAATCCACAAACTCCAGTTGTGATACGTTGCGGAAGTCGGTGATCGGGAAGACGGACTGAAACACCGCCTGCAATCCGCCGTCTTCGCGCTCGCTGGGCAGCTTGTCCATCTGGAGAAAGCGGTCGTAGGAGCGCTTCTGAACCTCGATCAGGTTCGGGATCTGGATAGTCGCTGGGATTTTTGAAAAATCAAAACGTTTACGGAAGGCATTATTCTTCATCGTTTAGAACTCCAATGTCACGCGCAGCCGAGGGCTGCGATTACCTGCGGAATGTGGCGCCGAGAGCGCCCGATTACTGCTTATGAACCTGGTAGAAAGAACCGCACAACCGGGAAAAGACGACAGGGCGTCCGCAGGGACATACATCCCCACCGACGCCAATCAAGGCGTTTCGCCAATATGAATTTGAACTCTTTCGCGCCAGTTCCTTCGGCCGTTTCCGTCCCGCCTGCCCGCGGAACAGTGCCCAAAACTTCCTAAGCGGGCCTCGCCCGCCATTTGAGTGAGGCCAGCGGAAGCGGTGTTATATAGATGCTAACACCGCCGCCCCGGCTTCACAACCTAGAACGTGAATATTTTCTGAGGCTTGCACGGAATTCGGTGCAACCAGCTCTCGCTGCCAAATCGACCGGGAAGGGCACGACTTTAGGTCGTGCCACAACCCTGTCAGCGCGAGTGCGGCTTCAGCCGCTGAGGTTTTCGCCTCACCGTCCCATGCCCCTTAGGGCTGCTATTTAACTTCAACCGTCGCGCCAGCCTCAGTGAACTTCTTCTTAATGGTCTCAGCCTCTTCCTTGGAAACGCCTTCCTTTACGTTCTTGGGCGCTCCATCCACCAGTTCCTTGGCTTCCTTCAAGCCCAGGCTGGTGACTTCGCGGACGGCCTTGATCACGTTAATCTTATTCGCCCCGACTTCTTTGAGGACGACGGTAAACTCGGTCTTCTCCTCAGCCGGAGCCGCACCCGCAGCCGCCGCACCACCGCCAGCGCCCGCCACCATCACGGGAGCCGCGGCTGCCGCCGAAACCCCGAGACGCGCTTCCAGCTTCTTCACCAGCTCCGCCGCTTCCAGCAAAGACAGGTTTACGATCGACTCTTCAATCTGTTGCAAATCCGCCATGTCAGTTCTCCACTTTGTTATGAATTTCCTATTTCGTCATCGCCAGCCCGGTTTCCAGTGCGACCAGGTTTTGATCACTCGCGCCAGACAACGCAAGAAATCCAACCGCGCAACCCCGGACTTGCCGATAACCAAATCTCTTTTGTGTGGTGCAGTCGCCCCCGCCACAGCAGCAAGCTATGCTTCTTTAAACTTCTTCTCCTGCACGCCCTGATTGACCACGACCGCTAAATTGCGCGGCACGGCGTTGATCGCCGTTGCCAGCCGCTGCGCAGGCGCGTTGATGAGGAATAGCAGCTTCGACATCAACTCTTCCTTCGAAGGCATGCTGGCGAGGGCTTCGATGTCCTTGATCGAAATCACTCGGCCTTCGACCACGCCGACCTTGAAAGTGAACTCGGGCGTATCTTTCTTGTACTTTGTGAGTGCCTTCGCCATGGCAACAGGGTCGCCCGTGGTGTAGGCGATCGACGTCACGCCCGCGAGGTTCTTCAGGCCTTCCTCAACCTTGGTTCCCTTGGCGGCCTTTTCGGCAAGCGTGTTCTTGACCACCTGATACTTCGCGCCCGCGCCGCGAAGAGCTTTACGCAGCTCGTAGTCCTGGGCGACAGTCATCTTGCTGTAGGTGGCGACCACCACGCTCGAAATATTATTCAAGTCGGCGCTCAGCTTCTCGACCTGTTCCTTCTTTTTTGCTCTGCTAACTGCCATCATTTCCTCTCTGCAGCGCCGCCGTCCCGGCGGCACTGAGCCGGCCAGAGGCCGGCGCTACTACGCCTTTGCCGCAGTCTCAATCGGAGCGGTGTCCAGAAGAATTCCCGGCCCCATGGTCGAACTGAGCGTGCAGCCCTTGATGTACTTGCCCTTGGCGACCGACGGTTTGGCCTTGATCACACTCGTGATCAGCACAGTCGCGTTTTCGATCAGCTTGTCGGGCGTAAATGAAATTTTTCCGACCGGGCAGTGCACCAGCGCGGTTTTGTCGGTACGGAACTCAACCTTGCCGGCCTTCACTTCCTGTACCGCTTTAGCCACATCCATCGTGACCGTGCCGGTCTTCGGATTCGGCATCAGGCCCTTGGGTCCGAGAATCTTTCCGAGTCGCCCCACGGACTTCATCACATCCGGCGTGGCGATCAGCGCGTCGAAGTCGGTCCAGTTTTCCTTGGTGATCTTCTCGACCATCTCTTCGCCGCCCGCGAAGTCGGCACCCGCCGCTTCGGCTTCGCGAATCTTGTCGCCGGTGGCGATCACGAGAACTTTCTTCGACTTGCCCAGACCGTGCGGCAGAACCACCGTTCCGCGCACCATCTGGTCGGCGTGCTTGGGATCGACGCCGAGACGCATCGTGACTTCGACGGTCTCGTCAAACTTGGCGAATTTTACTTTCTGTAGCAAAGGCACCGCGTCCTGCAGCGTATACGGACGCTTCTCGACCGCCGCATGCGCCTTGGCGATATTTTTTCCTTCTTTTTTCATTTTGCTTTTCCTTGTCTCCCACCGCTCATCGTTGCTTCGATAAGCCGTGGTGATTTCGACTCGTGTGGCGCGGGCACTCCTGCCCGCCACCGTTACCCAAATACCTAACTCAACCCCCGCTCGCCTCGCTCCCTGGACGGACGAATGCGTCCGTCGCTCCACGACTACCCTACTACTTCGATTCCCATCGAGCGCGCCGTGCCCCGCACGCTTTTCACCGCCGCATCGATCGACGCCGCGTTCAGGTCGGGCATCTTCTGCTTGGCGATGTCCTCCACCTGCTTCAGCGTCACCTTGCCGACCTTATCCTTATTAGGAACGCCAGACCCCTTGGCGATGCCGGCCGCGCGCTTCAGCAGAATCGACGCCGGAGGTGTCTTGGTGATGAAGGTGAACGAGCGGTCGCTATAAACCGACACCACGACCGGGATGATCAGCCCCTCCATTTCCTTCGCGCTGGTGCGGGCGTTGAACTGCTTGCAGAACTCCATGATGTTGATCTGCGCCTGCCCAAGCGCCGGACCTACCGGAGGCGCCGGAGTCGCTTTGCCCGCCGCGATCTGCAACTTGACGAAACCTGTAACTTTTTTTGCCACTTCTTTAGCTCCTAGCCTCTAGCTCTTGGCGTCCAGCCAAGGCTGAGGCAAATATTCCGCTCTCAAGGCCCACATGATTGCCGCAACGAGTTTCTTCTGCACCGGATCTACTTTGAGCCCGAATCCATCGATGCTGTGACAACCAAGTACTTCACCTGCGGATGTTCGTAATTCCATACTCGCAGTCGAGCAGTGAAGGTACCTACGTCCTACGCCACCTTCTCCACCTGGTTGAACTCCAACTCCACCGGCGTCGAGCGGCCGAAAATCGTTACCATGACTTTCAGCGTCTCGCGGTCTTCATTCACTTCGTCCACAATGCCCTGGAACGTCGCGAACGGGCCTTCCGAAATCCGCACCGTCTCGTTCTTCTCGAACTTGACCTTGAGCTTCGGCTTCTCGCGGCTGTCGGCGACCTTATAAACGATGTGCTGGACTTCTTCATCCGAAAGCGGCGTCGGCTGCTGGCCGGTGCCGACAAATCCGGTGACGCGCGGCGTCGATTTCACCACATGCCACACATGATCGTCCATGTCCATTTCCACCAGCACGTAGCCGGGATAGAACATGCGCTCGGACGTGTACTTCTTGCCGCCGCGAACTTCGGTGACCGACTCGGTCGGGATCAGCACCTTGCCGATCTTTTCCTGCAAGCCGAACGCCGCGACGCGCGACTCCAGCGATTCCTTCACCTTGCGCTCGAATCCGGAATAGGAGTGGATGATGTACCACTTCATATTCGGGTTGCGTGGCGGTTCGCCGGTTGGGGCGGCGCCCTCTGCCACCGCAGGCTGCGCTGCCCCGGCCTGCTCTGCACCCGCGTCAGACTGGTTTTTCTCTTCGTCTTGCATGATCAAGTTCAACTCCGCAATCTCCGCCCTGACTTAGTGCCCGAAATAGCTGAACAAAAACGAAACAGCCTTCTGGAGGATGTTATCGATAATGAAGAAGAACAACCCGAAAATGAACACCGTGACCACCACGACCGCTGTGGTCGCTTGCACTTCCTTCCAGCCGGGTGCGGTAACTTTTCGTGTCTCTGTGCGCACGTCGTTATAAAACGACTTGATGCGCTCCGGCCAGGACTTGATCCGGTCTCCAAAATTTTCGCTGGCGGTTGCGATCGAGTTTGCCATCTTCTTCGTCTCCACTCCCATACTCCTCTTTACCCCTTAACGTCCGCCTCTTACTTCCAGGTTCGCCCTTCCAGGTTCGCCGCTGCGTCGTCCGTTCCAAACTCTGGCAGGGGCGGAGGGATTCGAACCCCCAAGTCCGGTTTTGGAGACCGGCAGTTTAACCGTTGAGCTTACGCCCCTAAGACCGTTGGGTGATTTTTTGATCGGGTCATTGAGTGATTGAAAATCCCATTTACCTCCGGGCTTTTCAATCGCAAAATCACACAATCGCCCAACGGCTCAATTATTTCACTTCCTTATGCGGCGTGTGCTTGCGGCAACGGCGGCAGAATTTCTTGAACTCCAGCCGCTCGGTCGTCGTCTTCCGGTTTTTGGTCGTCGAATAGTTCCGCTCTTTGCAATCACCGCACTGCATCGTAACGATCTCTCGGGGCATAACGACAGCTCCTGGCTCTTCAAACTTTTGTCATCCTGAGGCGGCTTCAGCCGCCGAGGGACCTATGCATCTGTGTGTGGCGCGGGCGCCCTCGCCCGCGCTGGTTTTCCCGATCCCACACGCAAAGCGGCCGAGGGCGGCCGCTCTACATCTACTGCACAATCTCCGCAATCGTGCCTGCTCCCACCGTGTGGCCGCCTTCGCGAATTGCGAACCGCAGGCCTTTCTCCATCGCCACCGGCGTGATCAGTTCGATCACCAGGCTCACGTTGTCTCCCGGCATCACCATCTCCGTGCCGCTCGGCAACTCCGCTACGCCCGTCACGTCCGTCGTTCTCAGATAAAACTGCGGACGGTATCCTTTGAAGAACGGCGTATGTCGTCCGCCTTCTTCTTTGGTCAGAATGTAGACTTCCGCCTTGAACTTGGTATGTGGCGTGATCGACCCCGGCTTCGCCAGCACCATGCCGCGCTCCACGTCTTCTTTCGCCGTGCCGCGCAACAGCAATCCCGCGTTGTCGCCCGCCATGCCTTCGTCCAGCTGCTTCTTGAACATTTCCACGCCCGTCACGACCGTCTTGCGGGTCTCGCGGAAGCCCACAATTTCCACTTCCTCGCCCACCTTCACCTTGCCGCGCTCGATGCGTCCCGTCACCACCGTGCCCCGCCCCTGAATCGAAAAAATATCTTCGATCGGCATCAGGAACGGCTTGTCCAGCTCGCGCTGCGGCTGCGGCACGTACTTGTCAACCGCTTCCATCAGCGCATCAATCTGCTTCTCCCACTTTTCTTCTCCATTCAAAGCCCCTAAAGCAGAGAGCCGAATCACCGGCACATCATCGCCCGGGAACTTATAGGACTTCAGCAGCTCGCGCACTTCCAGTTCGACCAGGTCGAGCAGCTCGGGATCGTCCACCGCATCGCATTTGTTCAGCGCGACCACGATATACGGCACGCCCACCTGGCGCGCCAGCAGCACGTGCTCGCGCGTCTGCGGCATGGGGCCGTCGGTCGCCGCCACCACCAGAATCGCGCCATCCATCTGCGCCGCGCCCGTGATCATGTTCTTGATGTAGTCGGCGTGGCCCGGGCAATCGACGTGCGCGTAGTGCCGGTTCGCCGTCTCGTACTCCACGTGCGCCGTGGCGATGGTGATGCCGCGCGCCTTCTCTTCCGGCGCGTTATCAATCGAGTCGAACGAGCGGAACACCACCTTGGGATTGTGCTTCTGCAACACCTTCGTGATGGCCGCCGTCAGCGTGGTCTTGCCATGGTCGATGTGACCGATGGTGCCCACGTTGCAATGCGGCTTGGTGCGATCAAATTTCTCTTTCGCCATAACAGCTTCTAGCTCCTAGCTCTTTGCTTCTAGCTCAAAACCAAGTCTTGTGTGGCGCGGGCGCCCTCGCCCGCGATTTTCCTCACCGGCTAAAGCCCCGGATTATTGCCATCCCTTTGCCGGCACGGTTCAAGCCATACCCTGATACGAAACTCAGTAATACTGATACAACTTCTTAAACTTATGCCGCAGCATGACATCCACCGCTTCCAGCTTCGACAAATAAAACTCGCGTATCTGCGCCTGATCCGAAAGCAGCAACGCCTGATACAACTGCCGAGCGTTCAAATCTGCCTTGCCCGTCGCTCACTCTTCCAAAACCCGCTTCGCCAGCACTCCGTCAAAATCTCGAACCCGAATTCCCTTGCGGTCCAACTGCTTCAAAAATCGCTCGGTGTTGTCTGGCCGGAACGCCTGCTCAACCGCAGCCTGCAGCGCCGCAAATTCCCGCGGCTTCTCGATCTTGATCGTCGCCTGTTCGAACGTCATGCTCGTCAATCTCTGGAGCGGGAGACGGGAATCGAACCCGCGACCAACAGCTTGGAAGGCTGTGACTCTACCACTGAGTTACTCCCGCTCAGCCTCAGCGGCGAAAGCCGCTTCCGAATATGACTCACAACGGCACGACTCAAGTCGCGCCCTTCCAAATCCCTGGAGCCGATGATCAGGATTGAACTGATGACCTCTCCCTTACCAAGGGAGTGCTCTACCAACTGAGCTACATCGGCTCAGCAAAAACCTTACTCCGAATCGTTCTCACCCTCCGGATGCAGCACATCTTTCCTCCGCACCCAGCTCTTGAACGCGAACAGCCCAAGAATCAGCAGCGTGCACGTCCGGATTCGATAATCGTTCAACGTCGCAAACGCCAGCGCACCCAGCACCGCAGTACGCAATCAACGCCATGGCCAAGCGACTCATATTCCTGTCAAGACTGCTCGGGGCAGTAGCGCCGCCCTTCCGGCGGCTAGCCGGCCAGCGCTACAAATAATGGTGCACAGGGAAGGATTCGAACCTTCGTACCTCGCTAGGAGGGACAGATTTACAGTCTGTTGGCTTTAACCACTCACCCACCTGTGCACAAAACCTTCGGGCGATGCAGCCGCAATCTCCGGCTTCGGCGGCGTGGCGAATCTACGCGCTTACGCCTTAGCCCGCCGGACTCGCAAGCCATGTTTTCGAAGCAAGTTTGCGAAGCAAATTCTCGCAATCTTCCGTTTCGCAATGCAGGGAAACCAAGAATCTCACTTACGGATTACCGCGCTGAGATCACCACACGCGGGAAAAAGTTCCGAATGGAGTGCGTTGGAAAAACCTGTTGCGCCGCTACTTACAGAGTCCGCTACTGCCGGAAATCGTTTCCGATTCTGGAGCTGGCGAAGGGATTTGAACCCCTGACCCTCTGATTACAAATCAGATGCTCTACCAACTGAGCTACGCCAGCATCGGGCACAAGTGCCCTGAGACACAAGTATACCCTTAATCCCTTCCAGATGTCCGGGACAATTAGCTAAGGTATCACAAAGAATATTTTCCGCGCAACCCACTGCTTCGAGCAGGAAGGATCGAGGCGTCGCCCGGGGCATTTGCGCCCAGAAATCCCACTCAACGGGTCAATGAGTTGGAAATCTCAGGGTCGGGTGGATTCGAATACCAGTGTGCATTTGTCTCAGATGGCGCAGACAGTGGGACATTGCCGGAGCGTCTCTCACCTCTGACACGCCCGCCCCGCAGTGTTATGATTTGAACCCTGATCGCATTCCATGCGAATTAAGCGTACCTTCCCCATCCTGCTGGCGGTTGCGATCGTGACCGCAGCGGTAACGCTTGCGGTTCAGCTTCGCAAACACGCTCCGCCGGAACCGGCCCGTCTGCTGCCCGGAGCCGATGCGTTCGTTTATTTCGACCTCAGTTGGATGCGGCGCGTCAACGCCGGCAAGGAACTGCCAGCTGTCAGCCACGATCCGGAGTATGAGCGCTTCATCCGCGAAACCGGTTTCCAATTTGAGCGCGATCTCGACGAAGCCGCGTTTGCCGTGCATTACCCGCAAGCTGGCCCGGCGGCGGCACCGGCGGCTCGGCTCCGGAGCCGCGATTTTCCGAGGTCCTGGTCGGCAAATTTCAGAGCGAGCGCCTCACTTCCTATCTAAAGCAGATCGCGCAGTCGATTGAGAACTATCAATCCGTCGACATTTTCACCATCCGGATCGAGAACAGAACCTTGCGCGTGGCGGTGCTGAGCGCCGATTCCGTCGCCGCCTCCAATCTCGAGGACCCCGCCGTGATTCGCGGAATCATCGACCGCTCCCGCCGCCTGGCGTCGCCCTTCGGTGGCCCCGCTCTGCTCCGGCAGTACTACAAGCACGTGCAGCTAGCGAGCATGGCGTGGGCGGTGGCGCGCATCGAACCACACGCCTCGGGAACCTGGGGCGCTTTGTTCTCCGCACCCGCCACGGTGGTTGCCTCGGGAACCTATCTCGATCCGCTTCACCTCAAGTTAAAGTCCGGCGCAATTCATCTGCGCGCGCAGGCCTTCACGCAGAGCCCAGAACAGGCGCGGGAATTGGTCGACAAAGTAAGCGTCTTTCTGGCGCTCAGCCGCAGCGCCGAAGCCGCGGTCGGAATGCACGGCACGGACCCCGATGTGAAGGCTTTCTTCGACAGCCTGCAGGTGAAGCAGGAAGATGACCTTGCGGTACTGAGTGCCTCGGTTCCGTACAATTTTCTGCACAAGATGCTGGCGGATTCGGGGAACGAGCTGAGCCAACCGGCGACCCCACCCGCGCCGTCAGCCACGCCGACGAAGGCGCGATGATCCGAACAGGGTTGCAAATCGCGTAACTAAATGGTCCTGAAAACGTCTGATAAATGGGGTCCAGCTTTGGAATGGCGTCATCCCGAAACGCGGGGCACTTCAGCCGCGCAAGGGATCTCCCGGCAACCACGCTCCGTCCTCAGCGAGATCCTTCGCTTCGGCTGAAAAAACGCCTCGGTTCAGGATGACGGCGTATCCAGCTAGCAAGGTACAATAAGGACGCATGTCGAGCCTCCCGCTGCCAATTGCCGCATTCTTCGCCGGGCTGATTTCGTTTCTCTCGCCCTGCGTGCTGCCCCTGGTGCCGGGCTACGTTTCACTGATCTCAGGTGCGGGCGTCGACGAACTGAAATCCTCCGAAGGCCGCCTGATGCGCCGCGTGATCACCAACGCGATCGGCTTCATCATCGGTTTCAGCGTAGTGTTCATCACGCTCGGCGCGATTTCGACCGAGATCGGCCAGATCGCTGCCCAATACAAACACACCTTGGCAATCGTGGCGGGCGTAGTCATCATTATTTTTGGCCTGCATCTCACGGGGATTCTGAAAATCAAAGCGCTCTATTCCGACGCGCGCCTGCACCAGCTAAAAGGTGGCAGCACCCCGATCGGCGCATTCGTCATCGGCTTCGCCTTCGCCTTCGGCTGGACGCCGTGCATCGGTCCGATTCTCGCCGGAATCCTTACATTAGCCGCCGCGCAGGATACTTTGTCGAAAGGCATGATCCTGCTGGCAATTTACTCGCTGGGATTGGCCGTACCATTTTTGCTGACCGCGCTGGGCGTGGAGCGATTTCTAAAGTTTTACAGCCGTTTCCGCTCCCACATGCACGCAGTAGAAGTCGCCTCCGGCGGCCTGTTAATCGCGCTGGGAGTATTGTTAGTGATCGGCCGCTTTACCTTGATTTCGAACTGGCTTTCATTCCTGAACCGGTTCGCGCTATAGATTTGGTGGGGTATCTGTCATCCTGAGCGGAGCGGATGCAAGCAAAGCGCAGCATCCGCGCAGTCGAAGGATCCCTATCGGTCAGAACGAAAGTAAATGGAGTAAACGCTGTGAACCGTAATCCGTTGGCGCTCGTCGTCGTCGCATTCGTTATCGCTTTGGGAATTTACTTCGGCTACCACAAGGCGCGAGCCGCCGGCCCCACATTCGCCACAAAGCTCGCCGTCTCCACTCCCGCGCCGGATTTCACCCTCGAATCCCTCGACGGCAAAAACATGCGCCTCTCCGATTTCCGCGGTAAAGCCGTGCTGCTCAACTTCTGGGCGACCTGGTGCGGTCCCTGCAAAATCGAAATGCCGTGGTTCGTAGAACTGCAGAATCAATACGCATCGCAGGGCCTGCAGATCGTCGGCGTAGCGATGGATGATGCCAGCAAGGATGACATCGCCAAGTTCACCAAAGAAATGGGCGTGAACTATCCCATCCTGATCGGCAAGGAGGCGGTGGGCGATGAATACGGCGGCGTGCCCGCATTGCCCGAAAGCTTCATCATCGGGCGCGATGGCAAGATCGTCGATAAAATTCTCGGCCTGCGCGGCAAGGCCGAGATCGAAGACTCAATCAAGAAGGCTCTGAATACGCATGCGGCCGCTGCCCGGCCTGTGAACCTGAACAAAAATCCATCAGCGGTTTTCCTGGCACTATAGAAGATGGCACGGTGAAAATGAGCACGATAAAGATGATCGCAGTAAAAAAGAAAACGACTGGAACGATTTTGCGGAATCGCTTCTTGCGCGCGAGTGCGGCCGCGGCAGGCCTGCTCGCATCGCTCCTGATTATGTCCGCCATCGCCACAGCACAGATGCCGCCCAAGGCGCCAACCGTCACCATGAGCCCCATCCCGCTGGTCACCGCGCAGCGCGCCGAGCAGACCCTGGTCAGCCTGAATTTTCGCGTGCCCGCGGGCTTCCACATAAACTCCAACACGCCCAAGTCGGAGTTCCTCATTGCCACCGCGTTGCGAATGGATCTGCCCACCGACATTGTTCTCGGCAAAATCGAATACCCGGCCGGCGAAGAACTCACCTTCCCGTTTTCTCCCGACGAAAAACTCAGCGTCTACACCGGCGACTTCACCATCACGCTGGGCGTGCACCCGCTGCACTCCGTCGTCCCCGGAAAATATGAGATGCACGGCATCCTGCGCTACCAGGGCTGCGACAACGCCCAATGCTTCCCTCCGAAAAATCTGCCGGTAAGTTTTGAAGTGAAGGTAGTAAAGGAACCGCCCGCGCACCACGCAAATCCCGCCCAAAGCCCGCACGTGCATAACTAGACATTTCCAAGCCCGATTGGGACCAAAAAGCTCCTCTCCTGCGCGAATGGTCCCAGAAAACCCGAATTTAGCGCTTGACAAAAGCCGCCTTCCGGTGCAGAGTTGTGCGCCATAATAGGAGCTTTATCGCCGGGTTCGTTCATCTCGGCCTCTTAACAGACGCACCATCATCGCGTGCGCCAAAACTGGGGATAGGAGAGAGATATGGAAACCGCAATCGGAGTGTTTTCATCCCGCCAGGGGGCGGAGGAAGCAATCAGGGAATTACGTCATCGGGGAGTACCGGAAGAATCCATTGTATTTCTGACTCGTTCTGAGCTCGAGGCCAAATCCGTGGCCAAAGAGTTTGGCGCCTCGGTGGGAGGTTTTGTCGGGGGAGCCGCCGGAATGACGGCTGGTGTGGTCGCCGCATCGCTGCTGCTTCCGGGCATTGGTACAGTATTCGCCCTCGGGTTCGGGGCCGCCGCGCTGCTGGGCCTTGCTGGCGCCGGGGCCGGTGCTGCGGTGGGCTCGGCCGCTACTCCATCCAACGCCCAGCCGACACCCGATGCGAAATGCTCGGAGGATGTCGCCTTTTTCCGCGAGGTGCTAAAAGAAGGGCGCTCGCTGATCGTGGTTCGAACTGATTCGCAGGAGGTCGCAGCTACAGCCTGTGCCATCCTCGATGAGTTGGGCCTCAGCATGGAGGGCCGCACTGTGCCCGCCCGCATGCAAACCAACACGCGGCAAATCGGCGAAGTGGTGGTTTTGGACATCAGCGGGCGCATCACCCTTGGCGAGGGCAACGTGATGCTGCGCGACATCGTCCGCGACCTGGCGGATAAGGGAAACAAGAGAATCATCCTGAATCTCAGTGAAGTGAGTTACATCGACAGCTCAGGCCTGGGAGAGCTAGTGAAGACTCACACGACGGTCCATAACAAAGGCGGCGCTCTGAAACTGGCCAACCTCAACAAGCGCGTGAGTGATTTGCTTCACATGACAAGGCTCTCAGCCGTCTTCGACATTCACCGGGACGAAGCCAGCGCCCTGCAATCGATGGCTGGCCCCGCTTCGCCGAAGGCCGTTGCATAGCGCTTAAAGAAGAAACGCATAGGCCCCATCCTTATCCCGCCTTCTTTGGGCGGGACAGGATGGGTGATTTTGTTTGACCTTCTGAATGCTGAGGTGCCCCCGGCGTCATTCCGAAGCGCCGCGTTTTCACCAGCGGCGCGAGGAATCTCCCGCGCAGACCACCCTCCCGGGCGCGAAAAGACCGCGGCATACTGGAGTTTTGAAAAGACGCGACTTCCAGTCGCGGCGCTGAGTTCCGCAGAACTGAATGCGGCTTCAGCCGCTGAGCGACTCCATCCGGAGCACCCGCAGCCTGCCGGAGAGTACGGCCGGTAATCTTATTGAGAATCCGGCGCCGCCCGCGCCAGCGCCAGAATCGCTCCGGCATATAGCATCGTGTCCGTGAAGTAATCGAACGCCTCGACCCTGACCCCGTTGCTCGGGTTGGCAAACGAGGGGATCAGAATCGCTAGGTAAACCGTGAATACCAGCAGCGTAATCCATGCGCCGAGGTAAGTAGCCGCCGTCCGCGTCTTCTTCGCCAGCACGATGCCCGCTCCTGCACCCACCAGAATCGCGCCTGTGAGATAGCCAATGACCATGCGCCCCGGAATCCACTCGGGCATCAGCATCTCCAAAGGAACGCCCGGCACATTGACCGGATGAAGAAAGTGCTGCACGCCGTAAACCATCGCACCGACGCCAATGATAATGCGGCCGATGCTGATAAGCCCGCTCCCACCGTGCCCATCCCGTTTCATCGCATCCCGCGCCAGCACCCAGCCGCCGGCCCCGAACGACAGCTCGCGCAACGTAAGAATCCAATTGAACCGGTTGTAAGGGTGGTGCAGCGTGGCCGGAATGTCCATCATCGCCACGAAGAGAAACATCATGATTCCGAACAGCAGCCCAGACCAGCGCACCTCAATTTTCGTGGCAATGCTCAAAGCAGCGGCCAGTAAGCCGAGGCCGACAAAATAAGTCCAAAACAGGGGCCACGGCACAAACTTGGGCACCAGCCGCGAGATGCCCTCGGCGTCAAAGAAATGCTGCATGCTGAAAACCGCCAAAGGCAGAGCGAAAAAGAGATTGGTGAGAGCGACGACCTTCTCAAGACCGCGGGAGTTGACCAGATCGTTCCTCGCGGCCAGTACTCCGATCACCAGCAGAACGATACTGGCGGCGTACATGAAGGCGACTGTGCGCGAAATTTCGAACAGCATCAGTGCGGGGTAGGTGGTGTGGATGGTGATATTCATGTCTGTGGGAAGCGGCCTGATGCCGCGCCGTCCGAAATCATAGCCCTTTAGACTGCGCAGCGGAAGAAAAGTTAGAGAGACTCGTGGAGCGACGGACGCATTCCTCCGTCCAGGTTTTTTCAAGATTCTTTCCGGTTTGCGCCGATAGTGTTCGTAGCTTGACAGGCTGAGGCGCTGCCCCGGGTGCGAATGAAAGACCGCGCTCGGGGTTTCGCTTTTAGCGTTGTCATTCAGAGCGAAGCGAAGAATCGCTACAGCCGCTGGGATGCGTTACGAGGATAGCGACAGTTCGACTCGGGCAGCATGACAAAGTGCCTTTTTCCCAAACTGAGAACCCAAGCCCAATTTTCTTCCGCGCGACCTTGCCGATTCCAAACGCCTGCCACTAACCTGCCCTCGGGGCCCGTGGTGTAACTGGCAGCACATAAGCCTGTTCAGCTTTAAGGTGCGGGTTCGAATCCCGTCGGGTCCACCGTTTCCCTTCTTTGGTAGGGAAACCTGAGGGGAGCCTCAGGACAGGGAGGCTCCTCAAGTAACCTTGACTTCCGGTTTCGAGGTACTGATAATACCTATGAAGCTGGACAGGCTTACGGCCCCGAGTGCGAATGAAAGACCGCGCTCGGGGTTTTGCTTTTCGAGTTGTCATTCAGAGCGAAGCGAAGAATCCCTCTAGCCACCGGAATGCTTACGAGCTAGTGCTTCCCGAAGTGAAACCCGAACGTAAATTACCCTTCGCGTAACCTTGCCGCCCACAAACTCCGACCATTAGCCTTTCTTCGGGCCCGTGGTGTAACTGGCAGCACGTAAGCCCGTCGAGCTTTAAGGTGCGGGTTCGAATCCCGTCGGGTCCACAGCATTCCCGGTTCGGTAGGGAATCTGGCGAGGAGTTCGAGACGGGCGAACTCCTCAAAGTAACCTTGACTTCAGACTTCTACATTTCCATAATTATCGAGACGGGCTTACGTGCTAACCCCGAGTGCTGATCAAAGACGCGCTCGGGGTTTTGCTTTTTGGGGGAAAGCTTCGCCGAAGCGGGGTACAATACCTGCCGATGGAGAACCGAGGCGCAATTCCTAACTGGCTGAGGGTCTGGTGGATCTCCTGTTCTCCGATGGCGATCGCGCTGGCGGTCCGTCTCCTGTGGGAAAAAACGGCCTGGACTTGGTCGCGCGGCGCCCAGATGGTGGGCCTCAGCCTTCTGCACATTCATCCAATATTCTTCTTCATAGGCATGCTCTCTTCTGTGGCCGTGGCGATCTGGCTTTTGCCGGGTATCATTTACTCAGTTCTTCGCAGAAGCGAGATCGGGATAGGAGACGTTTTGATGATCGGCGCCTCATTGTTCGTGATTGTCGCCCTCGCGATACCCGATACTTTCTTCGCCTGAGTCCTCATTTCCCACCCTGCTTCCTCTCCACCTTAGCCCAGGTATCCTTCAACGCCACCGTCCGATTAAACACCGGCTTGCCCGGCTTCGAATCCGCATCGACGCAGAAATATCCCAGGCGCTCGAATTGGTAGCGTCCGCCCACCGGCGCCGTGGCCAGCGACGGCTCCAGCTTCGCCTGCCGGATCACTTCCAGCGAATTCGGATTCAGATTCGCCGTGAACTCCTGCCCCGGCTCAACATCGTCGGGATTTTCTTTGCTGAACAGCGTCTCATAATTCCGCACCTCGGCGTCGATAGCGTGCGCCGCCGAAACCCAGTGGATCGTCGACTTCACCTTGCGCCCATCAGGCGAGTTGCCGCCGCGCGTCGCGGGATCGTAGCTGCAATGCACTTCCACCACCTCGCCGCGCTCGTTTTTCACCACGCTCTTCGCGGTGATGAAATATCCGTAGCGCAGCCGAACCTCGCGCCCCGGCGACAAACGAAAATATCCCTTCGGCGGCTCTTCGCGGAAATCATCCTGCTCGATGTAGAGTACGCGCGAGAACGGCACTTTGCGCGTGCCCGCACTCGCATCCTCGGGATTGTTCACCGCCTCCATTTCCTCGACCTGCGTTTCCGGATAGTTATCGATCACAACCTTCAAAGGCCGCAGCACGGCCATCACGCGCAGCGAGCGCTTGTTCAAGTCTTCGCGAACGAAGTGTTCGAGCATGGCCAGCTCGACGATGCCGTTGGTGCGCGAAACTCCGGCGGCGGTGACGAAGTTGCGAACTGCTTCGGGCGTATAGCCGCGGCGGCGCATGCCGCCAAGCGTGGGCATGCGCGGGTCGTCCCATCCGTTCACGCGGCCTTCTTCCACGAGCTGGCGCAGCTTGCGCTTGCTCATCATGGTGTAAGTCAGGCTTAAGCGGTCGAACTCGATCTGCCGCGACGGGAAAATTCCAAGCTGCTCGATGAACCAGTTGTAGAGCGGCTGATGGTCGGCGAACTCGAGCGAGCACATCGAGTGCGTGATTTTCTCCAGCGAATCCGACTGCCCGTGCGCGAAGTCGTACATGGGATAAATGCACCACTTGTCGCCGGTGCGATGATGCTCGGCGTGCAGAATACGGTACATCACCGGATCGCGCATGTTGAGATTCGGCGAAGCCATATCGATCTTCGCGCGCAGAACCCGCGAGCCATCGGGAAATTCGCCCGCCCTCATGCGCTCGAACAAATCCAAATTTTCTTCGATGGAACGATTGCGATAGGGGCTGTCTTTTCCCGGTTCGGTGAGCGTTCCGCGATTCTTGCGAATCTCTTCGGCGGTCGAATCGTCTACGTAAGCCTTTCCATCTTTTACTAACTTCACCGCCCACTCATAAAGCTGGCCGAAATAATCCGAAGCGTAGTACAGCCCATCCCACTTGAAGCCAAGCCAGTTCACATCATTCTTGATTGACTCGACGTACTCAACGTTTTCCTTCTCCGGATTCGTGTCGTCAAAACGCAGGTTCGTGTGTCCGCCAAACTCGTCGGCCAGGCCGAAGTCGAGGCAGATGGCTTTCGCATGTCCGATGTGCAGATAGCCGTTGGGCTCGGGTGGGAACCGTGTCTGCACGCGGCCACCATGCTTCCCGCTACGAACGTCATCGGCAATGATGTCGCGGAGAAAGTTGGACGGACGAGGCTCCATACTTCGAGTTTATCGCAAGGACCGGGACCATGGAGTGGCGGACGCCCTCGTCCGCCGAAGCAGCGATACTGCTCTAGGGGGAAAGTTCCGAGGCACTCCATGCCCGGACGAATACGTCCGGGGCCTCCGCTAGCTAAGCTTGCTGATGGCCTTTGCGATGCGCGCCAGCGTCGCCTCTCGCCCCAGCACCTCCAGCGTCTCAAACAACGGCGGCGCATTCTTGCGTCCGCACACCGCCACGCGAATCGGCTGAAACATCTGTCCCGCCTTTACGCCTAATTCCTGCGCCGCTGCGCGCAACGCATGATCCAAAGGATCGTGCCTGAATTCGACATCGGCCAGGACAATCTGCGCTTTCTCAAGAACCCTCTTCGCCATCGCTGCATCGCCCTTCTGCGGAATCAACTCGGCCGGATCATATGGGGGCAGTTGATCCACAAAAAAGAAGTCCGCGGCCGTCAGCACGTCACGCAGCAGTTTAATGCGCTCGCGAATCAGCGGTGTGATCCGCAGCATCTTCTCCGGCGTAATGTCGAAGCCCGCGCTACGCACAATCGGCAGCAATCGCGCACTTAAATCCTCGATGGGCAGGGCGCGAATGTGCTCGGCATTCAGCCACACCGCCTTCGGATCGAACGTCTCCTCAGGAGTGGCAGCCGGTTCCTTAAAATTCACTACCGCATTCGACCGGTTAATTCCCTCCAGCGAAAAAATCTCAATCAGTTCCTTTAACGACATGTTCGTGCGATCGTCTTTCGGAGACCAGCCCAGCAAGCAGAGAAAATTAATGAACGCTTCGGGCAGAAATCCGGCATCGCGATAGGTGGTAACGCTAACCACCGGCCCGTGCCGCCGCTTGGAAAGCTTCGTCCCGTCGGGTGCGACCAGCAACGGTAGATGCGCGAACTGCGGCGGAGTGAATCCGCCCGCTTCGAAAATCAGCACATGCTTGAAAGTATTCGTAAGGTGATCCTGCCCGCGAATGACGTGCGAGATGCACAAATCCGCATCGTCGGCGCACGAAGCAAGGTGATAAGTCGGCATTCCGTCCGATCGAAGCAGGGCGAAATCCTCGATATCGGCCGTCGCCTTCATCTGCTCGCCGTAAACGGCATCCGCGAAACGCACTACCTGCCCGGCGTCGCGCGGCACGCGAAAGCGCAACGCAAACGGCTCACCCGCCGCTGCCCGCCGGTCGCTCTCTGCCTGCGAAAGTTCCCGCGCATCGGCATTAAACAGCCAAGTTCCCTGCGCCCCAGATTTCTCCGCATCTCCCACATGCGCCGGAGTAAAGTCCCGGTAAGCCAGTCCCTTTTTCAAAGATCGACCACGCAATCTTGCGGTGCAACTCCAGCCGCTCCGACTGTCTGTACGCCTCATCCCAACCCAGGTTGAGCCACTTCAATCCTTCAAAGATGGAATCGACCGACTGCTGCGTGTTGCGCTCCACGTCGGTATCATCCAGCCGCAGAATCATCGTTCCGCCATTATGACGGGCATAAAGCCAATTAAAAATAAACGTGCGCGCGCTGCCGACGTGCAAAAAGCCGGTGGGCGAAGGCGCAAAGCGGACGCGGGGTTTCGGCAGAGTGGAATCTAATTTTTCTTGCATATTAGAGGACTAACTTCGATGGTATGGTGACGCAAAAACCACCGTCAAGCTGGCAAGCCTTTTGATTTCAATGGGCGTTGGTTACCTTATTGTGCCCTGCGATTTGCATTGTACTTAAATCTTGTTGTGCACAGGCCATCTGCTGTGAAAGCATCAGCTTAGGTTCTTCTCATAAAAACGGCCCCAGCGGCCAAACGGGCATCTTAGCTTCGATTCATGAATAGCCTCTCCACCAGCATCGTCATTATTCCCGGCGTTGTCGCCATCATGCTGTGCCTGCTGTTCACCTATTTGTATCAGCAGAGCCGGCAGGTTTATTTTCGCGTCTGGCAGATTGCCTGGGCCTGTTACTCCATCCACTACGCGCTGGACGCTTTCCGTTTCTATCGTCCTCCAGCCACGGCCGCGTTTTTCATCAGCTCCTTGTGCCTGGTGGCCATGGCGGTCAGTATCTTCGTTTCCACCCGCCTCACCAGCGCTACCTTCAGCACGCGCTGGTATGACTGGGGGCTGGCCCTCGTCGGCACAATACTCGCCTGTATCGACTTGCGTCTCTACATGACTTCGGCTGGACCGCACGGCGGCGAACGCCCCGTTAGCCTCACGGTCATTTTTCTAAGCGGCGTCCTCTTGTATTGCTCTGCCGTTTTTTATCTGCACGCGCACCGCCGGGGATCGCTTGCCTTTCAGCTCCTCGCCTTTTCTCTGGCTCTCTGGGCCGTTCTCATGGCCTCCATCCAGTCGACCAATCCGTGGATGGAAATGTTCGGCAGCGTCGGCCACGTGCTCGGCCCCGTTCCGCAGATGTTGCTCGGCATCGCCATGGTGATGGTGCTGTTCGAAAACGAGCGCAACGCTGTGCAGGAAAACACTCTGTCTCTCTCCACGCTCGGTGCCGATCCGCGCCGCCTGCTCTCTGCCGACGATCTGCTGCCCAGTATGCAGTCCGCGCTCGATCGCCTCGCTGGTGCGCTCTCCGCCGGACGCGCCATCATCTACGTAGACGAGCGCTGGCGCGGCACCTTGCCTTCGGTCCAGCGCGGATTCTCTCCCGAATTCCTCGACGAACTTACCAGCACGGGCGCGGGACAGTACCTCTCCGATCTGGCCTACAAACACGGTGGACTCTTCACCGTGCACGATCTTCCTCACGCCACCGAGCCTCTGCCGGTCGGCTCCGGCGGCACCTTCTCCGCCTTCAAAGAAGTGTTGGCCAAAGCCGAAATCCGCAATCTGACCGCCGTCAGCCTGCAAACCCGCGAGCACTCCTTCGGCGTAATTCTCTTCCCCCACGCGCAGCGCAAAGCCTTCGGAACATCCGGTCCGCGGCTCATGATTGGCCTCGCCCTGCAGCTTGGACTGACGGTCGAAAACTATCTGATCGCGCACGACGCCCACCGCCGCACCCAGGAATACGAACTGCTCACCGAAATCGGCCAGGCCATCAGTTCGCGTCTCGATCAGGACGAAGTCCTGCGCACCATCCACGCCGAGCTCGGACAGATTTTCAACAACAGCAATTTTTATGTCGCTTTCCAACAGGGCGACGAAATCTGCTTCGAACTCGAAGTCGAGGACAACCGCTTTCTGCCCAAGCGAAAACGCAAGCTGGAGAACGCATTTACAGAATATGTAATCCGTACCGGCGAGCCGCTGCTGATCCGCTCCGATCTTGAGAAGACCCGCGTACGCCTCGGCATCACCTACAAGCCGGAGAAACCCGCCCGGTGCATGTGCGCCGTGCCAGTTTTGTTATCGGGCAAGTCCGCGGGCGCAATGGTCGCGATGAGCACCGAACGCGAATACGTGTTCGAGCAACGCGATCTTGACGTGCTCATGACCGCATCTGGCCAGGTTTCAGTTGCCGTAGAAAACGCCCGCCTCTTTGCCGAAGAACAACGCCGCTCCCGCCAACTCGCGTTCCTCAACAACATCTCTCGCACCGCCATTTCCAGTGACGACCCCGTGCACATGCTCGGCCAGATCGTCGGCGAAATTCAGAAGAACTTCAGCTTCGATCACATCGGCATCGGCCTGCTCGATTACGGCACGAAAGAAATCGAAATCAAAGCCGAAGCCGGAACCACAGCCCATGCGGTGGGAAGACGAATTCCGCTCGGCGTGGGCATTCTGGGTCGCGTGGCGCGCACCGGAGAACGCGCCCTCGTGCAGAACGGCCTGGAAGGGCAGATAGGAGCAGTCCTGCCCGTATCCCGTTCCGTGCTGTGTATCCCGATCACTTACGGCGAAAAACTGCTGGGTGCGTTGAACATCGAGAGCCATGCCGAAAGCGCCTTCTCGCCGCAGGATGTTCTCATCCTCAACACGCTCGCCGACTTGCTCGCCACAGCTCTGCACAACGCCTTCGTCTTCCAAAAGCTGCAGCAGCAATCGATCACCGACGGCCTCACCGGCATCAAGACTCGCCGCTTTTTCTGGGAAGCGCTCTCCGCCGAGTGGAAGCGCGGTTCGCGCTCCGGGCGGGCATTCTCGGTCGTGCTCATCGATCTCGACAAATTCAAAGAAGTGAACGATACCATGGGCCACTTCGAGGGCGACCTGGTGCTCGCGCGGGTAGGAAGACTGCTCGAACAAAAGTCCCGCCAGTCGAATGTGGTCGCGCGCTATGGCGGAGACGAATTCATCATTCTCATGCCCGAAACCGGCCCCGACCAGGCGCAAGTGCTGGCCGAGCGCCTGCGCCAGTGGATCGCCACCGACCCCATGCTCGCCGAACATCACATCACCGGCAGCTTCGGCGTAGCCAGTTTCCCCACGCACGGCTTCTCGATCGAGGACATCATTCGCGTAGCCGACGCCGGCATGTACGTCTCCAAACGCTCCGGCGGCAATCGAGTTTCGGCTGCTGAAGAGTTCGCAGCAGGCGAAGAATTCGCGCCGCAGCGCCAGCAGATTTCCACCTACATCGAGGGCTTCCTGCAGCGCGAACACAACGGACCCGAGCACCTCGAAGAACTTCGCACCATGCTGGTGAAGCTCTGCGGCGGCGGGGACGACTTAAATGTTCCCCTCCTCAAGGAGTCGATCGAAATTCTCAGCCGCGCCGCCGAATCGCGCGAACTGCGCACCTCCGGCCATGGTGACCTCGTGGCCCGTTACACATCGGTGCTCGCCCGTGCGTTGAATCTGCCGGCCGAAGAATCCGCCGATCTCGTCTACGCCGCCCGCGTTCACGACGTCGGCAAGATTTTCGTCCCCGAGCGCATTCTGAACAAACCCGGCCCGCTCAACGACGACGAATTCTTCTTAGTCCGAATGCACGCCCGCGTGGGCGCGGAAATCGTCGGCATCCTGCCGCAGAGCGTCATGATGCGCCAGGCCATCGAGCACCACCATCAGCGCTTCGACGGCACCGGCTATCCCGACGGCGCAAAAGGCGAGCAGATTCCGCTCTGGGCGCGCATCATCGCTCTAGCCGACGCCTACGCCAACATGCTCACCGAACAATCCCTCGCCGCAGCCCGCACTCCCGAGCAGGCGCTCGATGAACTGAGCAAGATGAGCGGCACGGGTTTCGACGGCATGCTGGTGAGATTGCTGTTGCGGGAATTGAAAGCCGAGCGATCACCCGCGCAGTCAAGAGAGACACTCTAAGACGCCTGAGACCCACCTTACGCTATGACCGCGTGTTTATCTAGACGCCCTCACTTTGGGAGTGTTCAAGGCGCAGGACAAGTAACCCCGCCGCTTTCCCCGCGCACAAAAACCGGCGCATTCCGCGCCAACCAAAGGCCCACTGTGGTAGTCGTGTTCGGCACCGTGTCCAGGTACCATCGCAGGCGCGTCCTCCGCATACGGATCCTCGTAATTATCGACCGCCCATTCCGAAGGCACCGCATTCTCCGCCGTAAGAATATTCACGAATTTCTCAGTGTCGCTGCTGAACGTATTGCCAGTGAATTGCCGGAAGTAGACTGGCTGGCCCTCCGCATTCGTCGGCCACGGATAAGGAGAAACTAACACCGTGGTTCGCAGGCCGTGTTCATTGCTCCACTGAATGGCCTGCACAATAAACTTCTGATAACCGGGGCCGCTTCCGCCGGTCAAAAAGAAGTGAGGCGGAACGTCGAAGGCAATGGCTCCGCCATAAAGCGACTCATCCCGCTCCAGCGCGTAGAACGGATTCGTAGCAAAAACATCGTCTCCCAGCTTCGGCTCATTCGGATTATTGGGCCCGGCAATCGGTGCCACCGTTTCAATCCCCACACTCCGCGCCGCATCCACATACTCCTGCCACTGCGTCAGCGCCTCTTTCAAACGCTGCTTCGGAACCCAATCCGATGGTGTATCGATGTTGGCTTCAGTGGGATGCAGTCCGTTTTTTATATAAACATCCTTGTAATAGCCGTAGCGCGGAGGCAGCGTGAAATAATTCCAGCCCACCTGGCCCAGTTCAGCTTGTCCCGTTCCCGTCCCTGCAAACGCGCGCTCAATAGCGCGAATCACGTCCGGCGTGCCCTCCGCAGCCGCGACGGCAGTAGCGTGCTCGTAGAGCCCGATATGACCGGTCCGGAGAAGATCTTCGAAGAGCGAGGCATCGCTGAGCGCGTCGAACCCACCTGTGCCGCCAACGAAAATGTACCGTCCTAAGCTGGAGCAGATTTCGTTTCGCCCCGCGCTGCCCGATCGATCTTCCTGAGCTTCAGCATCACTTGCCGTGAAGACCGCGGCCGTTACAAAAACCAGTAAAGCGAGGACCAGGCAATTAGATCGCGATGTGCGGATGCGCATAACCGCCCTCCCAAGCTCCATGAACCCGATACGGAGTAACAGGTTGTGCTCTAATTTAGATTTTCCAACCCCTTGCAACCGGTAACCGGAAACTGGAAACTAGTCCCCATGTCCATTCCTCTTTCTCTCGAAGGAAAAGTAGCCCTGATCACCGGCGGTTCCCGCGGCATCGGCGCCGCCGCTGTTCGCCTCTTCTCGAAGGCGGGCGCAAAGGTAGTCTTCAGTTATCAAAAAGCGCGCGCGCAAGCCGAGGCCCTCGCAAAAGAATCCGGCGAGCAAACTTGCCGCGCCATCGCCAGCAACCTCGATAGTCCAGAATCCGCCCGCGTTCTTGTCGCCGAAGCCGCAAGCCAATTCGGCAGAATCGATATTCTCGTAGCCAATCACGGCGTCTGGCCCGCCGAAGATGTCCCCATCGAAAAAATGTCCGACGAGCAGTGGCGCTCCACTCTCTCCATCAACCTCAACGCCGTTTTCGGTCTCGTGAAACACACGGTCGCACAGATGAAATCCCAGCCGCACGCCTCCGCCGCCGGACACATTGTCCTGATCAGCTCCACCAGCGGCCAGCGCGGCGAAGCCTACCACGGCGACTACTCCGCCACCAAAGGCGCAGTCATCAGCCTAACCAAAAGCCTCGCCGCTGAACTGGCTTCTGCGGGAATCTACGTCAACTGCGTCGCGCCGGGATGGGTTGACACCGACATGTCAAAGCCCACGCTCGACGACCCGCAGACCGGCGCAAAGATTCGCGCCACGATTCCCCTGGGCCGCGCCGCCACACCCGAAGAAATCGCCGCACCGGTTCTTTTTCTCTGCACCGCATACGCCGGCTTCATCACCGGCGAAATCTTCAACGTGAACGGCGGCGCCGTGCTCGTGGGCTAGAGGACAAAGCGCAGGGCGCTCGAGATAACAGTACGGATCGATCTCGCATCCAACCATCCGTATCCAGCGAAGGCTAAACGTCTTTAGAAGGTAAACACGGCTAGACGAATGCGCTTTTGGAGTTGCGCGCTTCTTAGTGACATGCTTTACAGTGGCGCGCTTTTTCTGTGCTGCCCTTTTGGGTGGCGCAGTGCCTTCGGCGCTGCGATAAAAAGCCTTACTTCGCAAGGGCTTTAGCCCCAGAGGTGCATTCGAGACGATTCCTGTGCAGGATTGCAAAAGCGGCCCACAACGAACCGTCCGTCGATCTCCGTTCCTGCCGCGCCCCGAACAGCTACAATTTCTTTTTGAAACAGCTTTTGTTGATCGCATGAGAAATCTGCTCTCCAGCTTCCTGCCCGTCGTCATCTTTACGGGGCTTCTAAACGCCCAGTCCCCTGCCGCTCCGGCCGGCACAACGCCCACTCCACAATCTCAAACTCAATCTCCCGCGGCAAAAAACCCGCCAATGCCTCCTCTGGAGCAGCAAAACGTCCGCCAAGCCCGCGACCTCATCAACCAGGGCATCCAGGCCCTCGGCGGCCAGGCCTGGCTCAATTTGCGCAACAAGCAGGAGCAGGGCCGCGTCTACAGCTTCTATCACGGACGCCCCACCAGCAACGGCGTGGTCTACTGGCGGTTCCTCGAATATCCCGACAAGGAGCGCGTCGAGCTCACGCAGCAGCGCGACATCGCCGAAATCTACGTCGGCAACAAAGGCTACGAGGTCACCTACAAAGGCCCGCGCGAGATCGAGCAGAAAGATATGGACGCCTACCTGCGCCGCCGCCGCCTCTCGCTCGAAACCATCCTGCACAACTGGATCAATGACCCCACCGTCGCGCTTTTTTTCGACGGGCCCGCGCTCGCCGGCAATCAGGCGGCGCAGAAAGTCACCCTGATTAACAACAAAGATGAGGCGGTCAGCCTTTATTTCGATATCGACACGCACCTGCCCATCATGAAGAGCTACTCCTGGCGCGACCCCACCGACCGGGAAAAGAACACCGAAGAAGAAATCTTCACCGGCTACCGCGCCGTGCAAGGCATCATGACCCCCTTCGGCTTCACCCGCTACTACAACGGCGACATGCAAACCGAGCGCTTCATCAACTCCGCCAGCTACGACCAGGAACTCAACCCCGCCATGTTCGATCAGAATTCCGGCTACAACCCGCTGAAGGTGGAGGGGAAAAAGAAGAAGTAAGAAGGGATCAAACCTATGCCGCGGGAAATCTGGCTTGTGAAGCCATCAAACCGGCAGGCTGGCTTTTGCCGGCGCCATTCCAACTGAGGATGCCCCACCCGCCGCGCATTTTCGGCGGGTGGGTCGAGGTGCTGCTTCAGGTGAGGCATTCTCCGACCCGCCTATTCGTACCTTAAACTCTCCACCGGATCCAACTGTGCCGCCCGTGCCGCCGGCACAGTTCCAAAAATCACGCCCACAATCGACGAAACAAAAATCGCAATAATCGCCGAAAGCCCGGAGATCGGTATGCGATATTCCGTCAAAAACCGCACCGAATAAGGAATCGCCAGCCCAATCACGATCCCGGCCAATCCCCCGATCAGCGAAATCAAAATTGCCTCGGCCAAAAACTGAAATCGAATCTCGCGATTCGTCGCTCCCACCGCCTTGCGAATACCAATCTCACGAATGCGCGAAGTCACCGTCGCCAGCATGATGTTCATAATCCCAATGCCGCTTACCACCAGCGTCACCATCGAAATCAGCAGCAGCACCCAAGTCAGCCCGGTCGCAATGCGGTCCGCCATCGAAAGCAGCGCCGTCAAATTCGCCACGTCATAAACCGACTCCGGCCGGTGCCGCGACTGCAGCACCCGTTTGATCTGCGCCGTTGCCGGGATCACCATCGTCGGATCTTCCATGGAGAAATACAGCATCTTTACATTCGGAATCTCCATGAAATACCGGCTCACGGAGAACGGAATCAGCATCGTGTTATCCACGATCTCAGACTGTCCAAATGTTTCCACGCGTTCCTTAAACGTTCCGATAATCGTGAACGGCAACCCCGTCAGCTTGACCACCTTGCCCACGGCCGCCTGCGCCGAACCATAAACTTCATTCGCCATCTTCTCCGTGATCACGCCTACCTTGTTGTGCGCCAGCGAATCCTCCTGATCGAAGAACCTGCCCGAAGGAATTACCAGATTCCGTACCCGCATATACTCCGGGTTGACGCCGAGAATCGTGACATCCTTTTCCTTCCCATTGCCCACAGGAATGCGGTCCGAAAGCTGCGTCACCGGCGAAGAAGCGACAATCCCCGGCACAACCTCCAGCACGGCATGCAAATCATCAATCGTCAGCGGGTCCGGATTGGAATTGCTGATGTGCGGTGCGCCGCCCAAATACTCCGCCCAAATCTCGTTCGTTCCGATCGCTTGAATCTGGTTGAGCACGAACTGCCGCCCGGTCATTCCAATCGTGACCACGAGGATGAGCGAAGCGGTGCCGATCACCATGCCCAGCGCGGTGAGGATAAAGCGAATCTTGTTGCCGCAGAACGTGTCGTAGGCAAAGTTGATGATCTCGCCGAAGGCCATCTTGGGCCGAAAGCGCTCGGGCATGAGAGCGGCTGCCATTCTGATCAAATGCTACGTAAGATACGGCAAAAGGTGCAAGGCGCGCCCGAGCGTCCCCAAGATGGTCTGAACTCGGGCCTTTCTACGCAAATTTCCTGTAAAGAATCGTAATAAAGGATTTTTCACTCCTCTGTTGTGGCAAAGTAGAAGCCTGTTGCCCTTCAACCCATGGACCGGCCCTAGCGGATGGCGCTACAAACAGCAGTTGAACTGGACGCATCAAAGCTCATAAGAGTGGAACCCAGGCGCGGATCACTGCTGTGGATGGTCATCGTGGCGCTCGCGCTTCGCCTGCTCGTGATGTCCTTCCTCTATCCCGAGCGCACCGATCCCTATCGCGACCACTGGCGCTTCGGGGGCGAAGCCGGCAGAATCGCCCGCTCCATCGCCCAAGGCGAAGGTTACAGCAATCCTCTGTTCAGCAACACCGGCCCCACTTCCTGGCTCGCGCCCACATTCCCATATCTTCTGGCTGGCATCTTCAAAATCTTCGGCGTTTACACCACGGCCTCGGCAATCGCGGTTCTCGCCCTCGATTGCCTGCTCTCCGCTCTCACCTGCATACCGATTTATTTCATCGCCAAAAAGCAGTTCAGCGATCGAACCGCGGCGTGGGCAGGATGGGGTTGGGCCATCTTCCCTTACGCAATCTTTTTCTCCGCCGACTTCATCTGGGCCACAACCCTCACCACGTTGCTGATGACCCTGGTATTCCTTGCTGCTTTGCACATCGAAACATCTTCTTCGCTTTGGCACTGGGCCCTCTTCGGCGCGCTCAGCGGCCTCGGCGGTTCCACCGATCCCGTAGTAATGTCGGTCGCGCCTCTTCTCGGCGCATGGGCATGGTATCGCCTGCGCAGCAGCGGAAGACGCTGGTTCGCTCCCGGCGCAGCGGCAGTGCTTGCCGTGCTTCTCACCACCTCGCCCTGGTTCATCCGCAACTACGAAACCTTTCACAAAATCATTCCTTTCCGCAGTTGCCTCGGCCTCGAAGTCTATTGCGGCAACAATGCCGATTCCTGGCACTGGGGCCCTCCCGGCTATCACCCCTCCGACAACGAGAACGAGTGGCGCGAATATCAACAACTCGGCGAGATCGCCTACACGCAGAGGAAATTTCATCAGGGATTGGATTTCATCGAGACGCACCCGCAGCTTTATGCAAAGCAAACGCTGCGCCGGGTGGTCTATCTCTGGACCGGCTTCTGGAGCTTCGGCCAGCGCTACTTGCAGGAAGAGCCCGCCGACCCGCTCAATGTTGTCTTCTGCACCGCACTTTCCATTCTCACCTTAGCCGGCCTGCGCCGCGCCTGGCAGATGAATCCGGCGATCGCCATTCCTTACCTCATCGTCTTTCTATTCTTCCCCATCATTTATTACTTGACCCACCCCGAAGACTATTACCGCCGCCCCATCGACCCCGAGTTCGTGATACTGGCAGCATGCGTCATTGCCTCAACACGCAAATCCCGTCTCACATCGCAAGAAGCAGAGCATGATTACGACGAGGTATTAGTCGAAATCTCACGCTAGCGCAAATCGCCTGTCCACTGTCATGCTGAGCGAAGCCGTGAGGACGAAGTTCTCACAGCGCAGTCGAAGCATCCCTACCGCCACACCAGCCGCGAGAGCAATCCCACATCGCCCAATTGCGTTAATCTACGTAGTGCCCCAATCTTCGTCCCGCAAACCCCTGCTTCGCCTGTTACTGCTAACCGCAATCGCACTCCTCATCCTGGGCTACCACCCCTACGCCGAAGACGCCGAAATCTACCTGCCCGGCGTGGAGAAAATTCTCCATCCCAACTTTTTTCCGGTAGGCCGTGAATTCTTCGCCGCGCACGCCAGCATGACCCTGTTTCCCAACCTGATCGCCTTCTCCATCCGCGCAACGCATCTGCCCATGGAGATTTGCACTTTTCGCCTGGCAGGTTCTATCGATTTTTCTGCTGCTTCTCGCCTGCTGGGAAGTGGCCAGCCTGTTTTTTCCAAGTTCGCGCGCGCGCTGGGGTGCAGTTTGTCTGATTGCCGCCCTGCTAACCCTGCCAGTCGCAGGAACCGCGCTCTACATCGTCGACCAATATCTTAATCCGCGAAACCTCGCCGCCTTTGCCGGCGTCTTCATGCTGGCGCGCACGCTGGAAAAGAAATATCTGCGCGCCTTCTTCTGGCTCGTCTTCGCCGCCGCCATGCATCCCCTGATGTGGGTCTTCCCATTCACGTTCTGCCTTCTCTTCATCGTCCTCGAGCGCTGGAGAATTCTCAGCCAAGGCCGGGATACTCTGATCGCCACACTACTATTTCTCGGCCCGCTGGCCCCCGAATCCTCTCCGGCCTACCACGAAGCCGCCAAGCGCCACGCCTACCACTACATTCAGAGCTGGACCTGGTATGAACTACTGGGAGCCGTCGCCCCGCTCCTGCTTTTCTGGTGGTTCGCCCGCATCGCCCGCGCTCAAGAATGGCCCATCGCCCAACGAGTAAGCCGCGCTTTCGTCATCTACGGTTCGATCTATTTCGTCGGCGCGCTGGCCGTCGATTTACCCGCCCGCTTCGAAGCCCTCGCCCGCATTCAACCGCTGCGCAGCCTGCACTTCCTCTACATCGTGATGTTCATCATGATCGGCGGCCTGCTCGGCGAATTCATTCTGCGCGACCGCCTCTGGCGCTGGCTCGTCCTCTTCGTTCCGCTGAGCGTGGGAATGTTCTCAGGCGCAACGCGATCTTTTCCCCGCCAGTGCGCACATCGAATGGCCCGGCGCTGCCCCGAAAAACCCCTGGGCGCAAGCCTTCCTGTGGATTCGCCAAAACACTCCCACCAATGCCGTCTTCGCCATCGATCCCTATTACATGGATATCTCCGGCGAAGATGAAGTCGGCTTTCCGCTGCCTGGCCGAGCGTAGCCGCCTAGCCGACGGCGTCAAAGACAACGGCGTAGTCAGCATGTTCCCGCCGCTAGCCGAAGAGTGGTGGTCCGAAGTGCAAGCCCAAACCCCCTGGAAGAATTTCGGCGCGCAGGATTTTCTGCGCCTGAAAGAAAAATACGATGCAAGGTGGATCGTAGTGCAACAACCCGGCGTGGAAAGCTTTGATTGTCCCTTCCAGAACAACACAATCAAAGTCTGCCGCCTGCCGTAAGGGATGGGTCACGCTGGTTTTTCTACTTATATTTCTACTATAACAACTGGCTAAGTAGCAAAGGGACAGGTTTGCTGATTGAGGCCAATGTATCTCTCGACAAGCACAAGACCATTCGTCACAAAGAGCGAGTGTACGTAGACGGAGACGTTCACACGAACACCGCCGAGTCGGCGTTCTCGCTCTTGAAGCGCGAGATTATTGGAACGTGGCATCGTGTCTGTGCAAAGCATCCTGCGGCCTTCCTCGATGAGATGACATGGCGCTTTAACAATCGCAAGAACCCGTTTCTCTTCCGCGGTACGATGCTAAAACTCATTCATTCAGACAACCTCGAACACAAAGACCTCACTAAATCTGCCGCTTAGTCGGGTACGTCGTTCCTGATATCGGCAACTGTTTTTTGTTTGGCATGAAATGATCTACCTTGATCATCGACGAGCCATAGATCGAGAGCGGTTCTGTCGTCCTTCGCAGCATCCCCGACCGATTGATCAAAAAAGAAGAAAAGAAATCCTTTGGGGTGGGCGTGGCGTAGGATCGCAGAGTTTTCCGTTTTGTCTTCGAGTGAATCAGCGTTCCATAGTTGCCCATCGGCATTCTTCGCCTGCTGCCCGTACATCGACCTTCCCTCCTTAATCCTTCCATCAGGCAGAATCAGCGTCAAATGCCAGGATTTAATCAAACCAGCCCGATCACCAATATTCTCCACATCTGCCCAAAGCTGTATGCGTTCCCCGCTGGAGGGGGATATGCTTATAATCGCAGAGACAACATGGGGCTCGAAGATCGCCCGTGCAGTTAAAAGATAAAAAGATGGAACGAGATCAGCAGTCAACAGGGCGATACTTACAAGTATTTTGTAGATACTCTTCCAGGTGGACTGGTACAGCGCCCAGAGCAGGATCAACACTCCCACAAACATAATTGCGCAACCAATGACAGGATTCGGGTCAGGGAGTGCCATTTGATACCCCAATCCGATAACCGCAATGGCTACCCCTATCAGAGTGGCGATCAGAATTTTTTGGTCTCGTTGCTCGTTTAGAACTGCGCGAGTCGTCATAACTTGCACATTTCCGCAGAGAGAAAACCTTTATAGCTCTCCCTGTGTGAGATGCATAATACCGAATATTTGGACTTTGGGGTCATGGAGTTAGCGGTGGCGGCTATGCAAAAAGGCCCGGATTCTTTGATCCGGGCCTTTGCTGCCAAGTTTACCTGAGTGAATACCGCAGCATTCCTCTAGGTCGTCACTTTGAGAGTGACTGTGGTGGTTGCGGTCACGGTTCCAGCCTTCCCCTTGACGGTGATTTTGTAAGTCCCGGCTGTGGCGGTCGAAGATACCTTGATTTGCATGGTCGCGCTCCCCGAACCTCCTGTGATGGTAGCGGGCTTGAAAGCCACGGTCACGCCGGTTGGCTGCCCCGAAGCAGATAGGGTAACGGTCGAGTCGAAGGTGCCAAACGGAGTTGACGTGATGGTGGATTTGCCTGTGGCGCCTTGAGCAACGCTAACGGACTTGGGATTGGGCACCAGGATGAAGCTGGCCGTGGCAAGTGCGTTGACCAGGTTGTCTCCGTTCGGGCTGCCCCACCCGGTCGACAAGTCGTAGCCCTTGGTGGCTCCGTAGGTGTTGCCTCCACTGGTGATGTCGTGGAAATCGGTGTCGTAGCTCGAGCTTTCACCGATCGCATAGAGCGCCGGATTGATGAAACCTAGCGTGCTGGTGGCTCCGTTCGTTTGATACTGCTCGTTGGCGAGAGCCAGGTAGCCGGCCCACATGGGTGTGGCAAAGCTGGTTCCACCATAGAGGTTGGCGGTGCACGCTTCCTGGTCGGCGCAAACGTAGAAGCTGAAATTCGCATTCGCCGAAACGTCTGGCCCGTTACGATACTTTTTGGAACATTTGGAGCAACCGGCGGCCGCCTCAACCTGCCACGATGGAATCGGAAAGTCGTCCGGCGAAATGCCGCCGCCACCGTCCACCCAGCCGGTTTCAGACGCCCATGGACCAGCCGCGCTGGAGGTGGTTAAGTCGGTCCCGCCGACAGAAGTAAGATAGACACTGTCCGCTGGCCAAACGAATTCCGCAGTGGCCCAGCTGCCGTCGTCGCCGGAAGCAGTGAAGAAGTTCTGACCTTGCGCCGCGAACTCCTCGAAGTAGGGGTCGTCGGTTGTGTAGTCCGCAGGCGTCCAGGCCCACGAGCAGCTCAATTGGGCGTTCAGCGGGCTGGCGGTGGCCATGCCGTTGAGGATGCCGGCGTCGTCGAGCGTCTGCCCCGATAAGCCGCCAGTGCCGATCCACATTACCAGGCTGGACATGCCGGGAGCCATGCCGAGCGCTTGCGTCATGTCGAGGGTCTGCTCGGTATCATCGCACTTCGGCGTGCCTTTGAAGACGCAGCTCGTGCTCTGAGTGTCGACGGAATGAAGCGTGATGGGCACGTTGTTGGTTTGGCCTACGTTTTTATAGTACGTGGTCAGGTCCGTCAGATCGGTGCCAAGGAACTCAAACAAGCCGAGCGACTGGCCGGTGCCGGTGAGAGTTGCGGCGGAGTTCCCATCGACGTAGTAGGCCGCGCGCATGTCGCTGCCCAGGAACGAGTCGCTGGGACCGGAGCCGATCGAGGCGTTCGAGTTCACACCTTCCGGGGAAACTGCGTTCGGGTCGCGACGACTAAACATCGGCTTGGGCCTGGAATAGTTGTCCAAGCCTCCGATGGCCCATAGTTGCATGCCCGTGTCGGTGGTGGGTTCACGATCGGGAGCGAAGAAGGTGCGGCCTTCGGTGGGATGTTGGTAGACGCCCATGGTGACGTGCAAGGCTCTCTCGATGTCCGAGACGGATCCCTTGACGTCAATGTTCATGCGATTGCGCGAGGTCTTGACCACGGTTAATCCGTTAGCCTTCGCGAATTGAATCACAGAGTCATAATCTTCTTGCGTCGGGCCGAATCTTGCGGTGAACTCTTCCACCGTGAGGAATTTGCGATACGCGGCGCTGTAAGGATCGTAGACTTCTTTCAGGAAGTCCTCTAAGTCAGCCTGGTTGCGGTGTGGGAGAACAAGGACCAGGCGCATGGATTGTGTTGCGGGCAGGTGGCCGACCAAGGGCGCCTGCCCATTGAGAACGACATCACGCACATGGCGCGTCAGCAGCGGCTGCTGGGCTTGGGAAACCACGGACGCGGCCGACACGATCGCGACGATCGCAAACAAGAAAACATTCAGTTTTCGGATCACGGTCTTCTCCTTTTGTTAGGCGGAGTTTCCGCCTTCGATTCTCTGGGAGTATCTGGGGGAATTCCCGCTTGGACGTTTCTGGCGTGGGCATAGTACTACGGTTTGCCTCGCCCAGACATAGAAAAGTTGTCAAATTTTCGGGCGGGTTAGTTATCCCGACTTAGGTTGCAGTTTCTTGCCTACTTTGTAACTGGCGGCTTCGGAAGCAGCCAACGGGCGGCCGGTTGACAGGTGGTCCCTTGTTCTGTAGATTCTGTTATAACTGAAAATACTGATATGGCGGCTTTGACTGGAGTGCAAAAAGCTTACATCTTGCACTGGGGCGAGATGGGGACGCGCTGGGGGATCAACCGCACTGTGGCGCAGATTCACGCTTTGCTCTACCTTTCGCCGCGCGCCCTGCCGGCGGAGGAAATTGCGGAGACGCTCAGCGTGGCGCGGTCGAATGTGAGTACGTCGATTCGCGAGCTCGAGACCTGGGGCATTGTGCGCGCGGTCCATGTGCTGGGCGACCGGCGGGAGCATTATGAGTCGATGAAAGATGTCTGGGAGATGTTCCGCCTGGTGGTCGAGCAGAGGAAGCGCAGGGAGATCGATCCCACGCGCGAGATGCTGCGGCGCAGTCTCGCGGAACTCGATCCGAAAGAGCCGGGGGCGCAGTTTACCCGCGAGCGCATCGCCGCGATGGCGGGATTTTTCGATGCTGTGACCGAGCTGCATGATGAGATGAAGCGCTTGCCTACCGGCACGGTGCGGAAGTTGTTGCGCATGGGCGCGAAGGTTACTAAGAGGAAGTCGTGAGTTGTGAGAAGCTGTTCATATACCTGTGTTGAAAGGGCGCGCCTTTCAGGCGCGCCGTTCACGAGCGACAAGTACACGGGCCTTAGCCCCCGAGTGAACGCAACTCTTCTGTCTTGGTTCATTATGAGATGCGTTCTGAGTCTTGAGCGAGTTCCGTCGCGGATCACGGACAAGATTTCGTTAGGATTTCGGAATGAGTGACGCTACGAAAATTTGGATGACGTTGACAGGGTTGCCGCTGAGGATTGCCTTGCAGTGGCCGTTTCATCGCTCAACTTCGGGCGCGGATTTTTGGGTGTTGCACGGAGATCTACATATTGTCGGGACGGAACTGCATGCGCTGGTGGCGGTGAATCTATCGGCGACGGTGCGGGAAGTGTTGCCCTCGCTAGAGCCGAAAGATACGGAAGCGCCGGTGATCAACGCACTGCGCAAAGAAGTCGATCGCCGTCAGATTGAGTTTGTAAAGTCGGGCAAGCTGCTGCCGGTGGCGTTCTCCAGCCGTCATTATGACTTCAAGCGCCAGCGCTGGAACTTCGGCAAAGCATCGGATGAGGTGATCGCGGGGTTTGTGGAACGCAAGGTTTATTGGGAGACGAAATCGACTACCTCATCGCATAAGGTTTGGATTGGCGATCCCGCCGAAGCGCAGTATCTGGAATCGACTCCGGCACACTTGATTGAAGTTGCCGGACGGTCAGTGGCCGGCGATGGCCTGGTGCGTATGGATGGCGAGTTCGCCGAGGCTACTTCTGCCCTGATGGGGCAGGCGGAGAGATTCGAGTCAGCGGCGCGGACGGCGTTGGAGGAGTTGGAAAAGAAGCACGCGTTCGAGCGAGGGTGAAAAGCAGTGCCCCAGTTTCTGTCATGCTGAGCGGAGCAAGAAGCGTCCGCAGGACGCTCTTGCGCAGTCGAAGCATCTCTATCTTCAAGATGATTTCTCTCTAGGCGGAATCCTTGGTCTGATCCTCGACGCTCCTTCCATTCATCGCGTTGCTCCTCGATGCAAGTCTTACGATTGTTTTCTCGAAAACAATCCCCAGCAAAACCTGGGCGCGATGGCGTAGTTTATCTGCACCAGCACAATCGCGGCGATCGCATAATACGTGTTGATAAAGCACAACGCAGCCCCGCAAGCATAAAGGGATTGTGCGATCACGATGCGCCTGATCACGGCCGGGTGAATTTCTCCAGGAAGATCTTCGGCCAGCAGTCGCCCGCGTGTGGCATAGCTCCAGCTCCAGTAAAGCATCGCGCCAAGCAAGACTATGTTGAACCAGTAGACGATCAGCGCGACACGGTAGTGAATGAATTCGGCCAGCAGCGATGTGGTGAACGGAACCAGGCAGACGGCGCAGAGGAAGGCGATGTGAATCCACGCCAGGTTGCGGTCGGAATGCGCAAAGTGGTTCAGTTGGGTTTGTTGGCCTACCCAGAAGATGCCCAGCGTCATCACACTCATGAGGAAAATTAACAAGCGCGGCGAGAGTGCGACCAGCGCTCCCCAGAGATCCCGCTCGGAATGAACCGCGCTGGCGGCTGGGACGCGGAGGTCCAGAACCAGTAGCGTCATGGCTACGGCGAAGATGCCGTCGCTCAGGGCGGCCAGGCGCTCGACGCTTTGTCCTGCAACGCGGTTGTACAGAGACGGCATCGAATGGGAAGTTTAGCATTGCAGAATAAGGTCGAGCTTTTAAAGCAGAGGCCATAGAGGAGCACTGGTTGAAACGCTTGGGGGCCGGCTCGAAGATTCATCCGAACAAGGTTGAACCGTACGCTTGGCCGAAAGTTCTGTGGGCGTCTGTGTTTGTATTGGGACTGGTGGCACTTGTTGGCGGGGTTGCCTTTGCACAGACCCAGCAGAGTCCGCCGTCGGCGGCCGAGCAACAGCTCCCGAACGCGCCCGATGCCAGCAAACCCGATGCAAACCATAACAATAAAGATGAGAACGCCAGCCCGGTGCAGCAGTTACAAGACAAGACAAAGCAGATTGTGTCGCAGACGACGGACACGGCTCGGACTACTTTTATAAAAGCGCGGGATTGGGAATCCAGCTGGATTGCCGGAATTTATGTAGGAAAAAACCGCAAGCTGGTGCCGTTGACCCGCCAACAGCGCATGGATTACTACCTGCACCAGACGTTCACTCGGCCCGAGGATTATATGAAGAGGATGTTTGCGGCGGGCGTGGATCAGGCGCGCGGCGTGCCTTACCAGTGGGACGATGGCTGGGCGGGATACGCGGAGCGGTTCGCTTCGCGCGAGGGGCAATTTTTTACTTCGAATTCTCTGGCGGCTTTAGGGAATGCCGAGTTGGGGTATGAGGTTCGTTACGACAAGTGCAAGTGCTCGGGATTTAAGCATCGATTGCGGCACGCGATTATGCGCAATTTTTTGACTTATGACCGGAGCGAGGTCAATTTGCGTCCGCAGTTGGGCTTGTACGGCGGGGCGTTTGGCGGGGGATTGATGGTTACCGCCTGGAAGCCCGGTGCCAGGAGTGCCTGGGCAAATGGTGGCTGGGCCATGTTGGGGCAGGCGGGTTATGGGTCGCTGGTGAACATCATTACGGAGTTCGGGACCGAGATTAATCGGAAGCAGGGGGTGGGAAGGTAGTTCTTCGAGCAGAAGCGACTCGCGTTCGCAGTGGGTTGTCGGTGGTTACCGCTCACTCTGGAAAAAGGAAAAGCCCCGGTCATCAGCCGGGGCTTTTAACTTGGGTACTGAAACGCAGTCCGCCAAACATCTTCTATCATAGTTCGGCCATGAACTTTGTCAAGCTGCTTCTAGGGTACTGTCCTAATTTCAATTTCACTTTAACCAAAGGCGGCGGAAATCCAAGACGAGTGGAAAGGGGAGAATGAACATGGAAATCGACTCAACATTATTACACTTTGATGTTGACAAGTATTTGCTTGGGCTGTATCATTTCGTTGTGGCTAAGTTCCGTGATCTCGTTGCTGGCCTGTCTCGCCAAATGGTGAGAGACAGCACCGACCTCAAGGCTATACAGGCAGAGCAGGACCAGCTTAGAGAGTCGCATCTCCGGTTCCTTGAGTTGTCGGAGAGGGCGCAACCTAAGCAGGAACGCTTGGAAATCACGGCAGGATTGCTTCTAAACATGCCTGTGAAGGTTAATCCCAATGCGGTTGCTGATTTCAGAGAGCATGGCGATATCGCGTATGACACTCTTCCGGTAGACGTGAACCGCTTGGATGTTTCTAAGTTTGCTCTATGGAAGGTGATAAGGGAGATCGTGCGACAGACCTCCGAGATCAGGATGATCGAATTGGAGAATGCACTCAACTCGTTTGGAACGAAAGCCAGTAGGAGCGCCATTGACTCCGCTTTGAGCGTCCACAAGGATACATTTCATGTGTTCTGGCGTGGGCGCGAGAAGTATGTGTCTCTGGCGACGGAAAGGAACAAAGCAGATGCCGCCTCCACCAAAAAGAAGCGCAAATAGCAAGACCCGCTAGGAGCGTCAACTCCGAGCGAGTCTGAAACCGACAATTCGGGCAAGCCGAAATGCCGATCCGCAATTCTCATTTTGGCTTGCCTTCACCCGAAAGGCAAGGACAAAATGAACACACTTCCGACCGACAAGAAAATCTCCGTAATCGCTTCTCTCCTTGAAGGTAACTCCGTCCGTTCAACCGAGCGCATGACAGGCGTTCACCGTGACACAATCTGCCGTTTGTTGGTAAGCGCAGGTGAGCATTGCTCTGAGATTATGGACGCCAACATGCGAAACCTGAAGTGTTCCTTCGTCCAATGCGACGAAATCTGGACCTACGTAGGCAAGAAAGACCGCCACGTTCGCAAGGGCGAGGATTCGCCGGAGATGGGCAGTCAGTGGGTATTCGTTGCGATGGACGAGGAAACCAAGCTCGTTCCGATCTACACGGTCGGCAAGCGCACAAGGGAAACCACGGAGGAATTCCTGTACGGGCTGCAATGGCGGCTGAGCGATGACCGATTCCAGATCACTACCGATGGTTTCGTGTTCTACAACGCCATACAGGGCATCTTCGCTGGCCGCGCTGACTACGCGAAGCTAATCAAGATGTTCGGCAACTATTCGATGGACACTCCCGAAGCGAGGTACTCCCCACCAGGAATCGCGGAGGTCATATCCAGAGTGATGGAGGGACGGCCCGATGAGGATCGCATATGTACGTCGCACGTAGAGCGGCAGAACTTGACCATGCGCATGGCGATGCGGCGATTCACGCGGTTGACGAACGCTTTTTCAAAGAAACTGGAGAACCTGAAAGCGGCTTGCGCTTTGCACTTTGCGCACTATAATTTCTGCCGCGTGCATTCATCCTTGCGCGTGACTCCGGCGATGGCTGCTGGGATCGTGAGCGAGATTTGGCCCTTAACTGCGTTACTCGGATAGGAGACTTCGATGAATGAGCAAGATTTGCGGAAGCTAATTTCGGAGATGGTTTTTGTTCTACGCGACCTATACGTAGACCGAGAAGTAATGCGCTCAATTCTTGATGAGGGGGCAAGTCGCATAGCCGTGTTGCGGGGATGGGAGGAGACATACAAGCAACAATGTTTGAATCCTCCCCAAAGAGCGTACGTGCCACTTCAGCCCTTAATAGACGTTGCAACTCAGGGTCTGACTGACGAAGGCTTGCAAGCGCTTTTGAGGCACGTTCGTAAACTGAGTGAGACGCTTCGGACTTACAACAGACGGTGACAGGGCTTGGCGGTTGTGGCATAATAGCCTCCAACCGCTACCCACTATAAGATTTACCACAAGGCCCTTTTTGGGGCCTTTCGCTTTCTGTGATTAAATCACAATTCACGGAGGCTTACATAATGAAATCCGCGATTCTGCTGTTCATGTTGTTTGCTATACCACTCCAAGGGCAGAAGCCTTCTGCCGTTCCATCACCGGATCAAGGTCGCTACCAGTTACTTCCTGTAACGTTGGGAGATCGCGGTGGAACTCCTCAGCTATTCCTTTTCGATTCGGAGACTGGCCGCGTGTGGCACTATCGCCCTGAGAATATGCAGGGGAACGGCCCCAGCACAACTTTCATACCGGAGGCGTTTATCCCCGTTTCAATTTGGAGTCCGGGACCAAAGGACAAAGTGACGCCAGAGGGCAACTAACGTGCCACTCCCACGACGTGGCGATGGCAACTTAGGACAGTACCGCTTCTAGTAAGTCGAGGATCTCACGAGGAGGGCGAGGGAGTCGAACCCTAGTGGCTGATGAAGCCACTCGACAGTTTGACGGACTGCGTCCAGTACCCACTGGCAGCACCCTCCTAGACGCTTGTCCGCTGGAGAGAAATTGTAGCTTGCGGCTACGATGGCTGGAGTCGATAGGCGGAAAAATATTTTTGGGAACATTCCCGACTTGGGAGAAACAATCTGGGAGCAGGCGGGTATGAGCCCTAGGTGAATTTGATTACGGAGTTTGGGACGGGGATTAATCGGAAGCGGGGGGTGGGGCGGCAGAGTGAGGCCTACTGTTACAGGTCCTGGAGCTCTAAACGTCCGCGGGAATGACGCCGCGTAGGGCTGCATTGAATTCGGCTACGTCGTCGCGCAGCTTGTTCACAAATAGGTCGTACTCCACCTCGAACCCAGCGCTGAGGGTCGTTAACTCGTCTCCTGCCTGATATTCACGGATATTGATAGCAGACTGTAGCCGCCGTCGGTTCAAATTCAGAGCAAATGAAAACATGCCGCCCGCATCCGCCAGTGTCGCCTGTTTAGACTGACCGTTGCTGATCTCGCGCAACTGTTCCTCAAAGGCCTCGAAAGCATGGGCATCAATGAACAAGTCAGCCGCTTCGTAGGTGAATTGTCCTTTCGAATGCCGTATCGAGCATTGAACCGCGAATTTCCAGCTCGTTGAACCGACGCTCATTATGCGTTCGGCTGCATTCAACGCGAATCTCAAGGAAAATAACGGCGAGTAGGAGATTCGCAATTCCAATGCGCCACTATAGGTAGCAAGGCTCGATGATCGATGATTCACATATGACAGTTTACCGCAGGGTTGAAAGCGCCGCGCCACGCAGAGGCCGGCTTTAGCTCGGGCTGAAGCCCGGTTCCTTTTATACGTGCGGTATCGGCACGACTGAAGTCGTGCCCTGATACGAATCGTCAACACAACTTTCGCCGCGGCTGAAGCCGCGCCCTTTCAAGGCGAGACCCCGGCGGACGAGGACGTCCGCAGGTCCACAGTCGTTACTGAATCAGCGTGCCTCCGTTGCCGTTTGGTTCTTCTTCTGGCGCAATTACTACCGCGGCGGCCACGCGGTCGCCCGGTTCCAGATGAAGCAACCGCACGCCCTGCGCGTTGCGGCCCGATTCGCGAATGGTTTTCGAATCCATGCGGATGATTTTGCCGTAGTGGCTGATCAGCATCACTTCGGAAGTTTCGTCCACCTGCGCGATGCCAACAACTTTGCCGACGCGCTCTGTGGTCTTGAGATTGATGACGCCTTTGCCGCCGCGGTTGGTGAGGCGGTATTCGTCCGCCGCCAGTGCGCTTGCCGAAGCCGTTTTCGGTGACGGAGAGAATCAGGTCGCCCTTGACCGTCTCGTCAATGACCTCTGCGGCCGAAGCCCCTTCTTCTTTTTTCGCGGCGCTTTGAGCTTCTGGCTTCAACGTCGTGGCCATGCCGACGACATAGTCGCCTTTTTCGAGATCGATGCCCCAGACGCCGTAGGCGGCGCGGCCCATCGCACGAACGTGATTTTCGTCGAAGCGCACGGCCATGCCTTCGTGCGACGCCAGAAACACAATCTGGTTGCCGTTCGTGATGCGCGCGGCCACCAGTTCGTCGCCCTCTTCGATGCCGATGGCATTGATTCCGTTGGAGCGCACGTGCATGAACTCGCGCAGTTCGGATTTTTTTACCAGCCCGTTGCGCGTGGCGAAGAACACGTATTTGTTTTCTTCTTCCAGATTGCGCACCGCCAGCATGGTGCGCACGGTCTCGCCGGGTTGCAGGCCGATAAGATTGCCGATGTGCTTGCCTTTGCCCGCAGCGCTTACGTCGGGAATTTCGTAAACCTTGAGCCAGTAGACGCGGCCTTTGTTAGTGAAAATCAGAATGAAGGCATGCGTGGACGCGAGGAAGAGATGCTCCACAAAATCTTCTTCGCGCGTCTTCATGCCGGTGCGGCCAGTCCCTCCGCGGCGCTGCATGCGGTAGGTCGAGATCGGCGTGCGCTTCATGTAGCCGGAGTGGGAGAAGGTCACAGCGACCTGCTCATCGGCGATCAGATCTTCCAGGACGATTTCCGCAGCCTCATCTTCAATGCGCGTACGGCGCTCGTCGCCGTATTCCTTCTTCACTTCTTCCAGCTCTTTGATGATGACCTTGCGCAGCTTGCTTTCGGAGGCAAGGATCGATTCGTACTCGGCGATGTTGTCGCGAACTTCTTTCAGCTCGTTGGAAATTTCATCGATGGAAAGTTTGGTCAGGCGATGCAGTTGCAGTTCGAGAATCGCATCGGCCTGCCGCGCAGTGAACGGCTTCTCAGGATCGAGTTTGGGCGCGCGTCCGGTAGTGTTGATGTCGATCTTCTTGCCGCCGAAGTATGCGACCAAGTTCTCGCGGGCGTCGGCGCGGTTGGCACTGCCGCGAATGATGGCGATCACGTTATCCAGGTGATCGAGAGCCGTGATGTACCCTTCCAGAATATGCTCGCGGTCGCGGGCTTTTTGCAGCAGGAAGGCGGTACGGCGGCGGACCACTTCGACGCGGTGATTGATGAAGAGCTTGATGGCTTCAATCAATCCCAGTTCGCGAGGCTGTCCGTTCACCACCGCGAGCAGGATCATCGAGAAACCTTCCTGCATCTGCGTGTGCTTGAAGAGCTGGTTGAGAACGATCTGTGGTTCGACTTCCGCGCTTGAGGTCAACAACGATGCGCATGCCGTCGCGGTCGCTCTCGTCGCGCACGTCGGAGATGTCTTCGATGTCCTTATCGTTCACCAACTGCGCGATGCGCTTGATCAGCACCGACTTGTTCACCTGATACGGAATTTCGGTGACGATGATCGCCTGACGGTCTTTAGTGATGTTCTCGATCGCGGCTTTGGCGCGCATGGTGAAGCGTCCGCGGCCGGTGCGGTAGGCTTCGAAAATGCCGCTGCGGCCGTGGATCACGCCGGCCGTGGGGAAATCGGGTCCTTGCACGAATTTCAGAATTTCGGCAAGCTGCGCGTTGGGATTGTTGACCAGCGTGATGGCCGCGTCGACGATTTCAGTCAGGTTGTGCGGCGGAATTTTCGTAGCCATGCCAACGGCGATTCCGTCGGAGCCATTGACCAGCAGATTCGGAATACGCGTGGGCAAAACATCGGGCTCGACCTCGCTGCCATCGTAATTTGGGCGGAAGTCAACAGTTTCTTTGTCCAGATCTTCAAGCAGCGCGGTTGCGACTTGCGCCAGCTTCGCTTCCGTGTAACGGTCGGCCGCGGGCGGGTCGCCATCCACGGAGCCGAAATTTCCCTGTCCGAAAACCAGCGGATATCGTAAGGACCAATCCTGCGCCAGACGGACCAAAGCATCGTAAACAGCGAGGTTGCCGTGGGGATGGTACTTACCCATCACTTCGCCGACGATACGCGCGCACTTGCGCGTGGCCCGGTTCGGCTGCAAGCCCATCTGCTGCATGGTGTAGAGAATGCGGCGGTGCACGGGTTTGAGTCCGTCGCGCACGTCGGGCAGGGCGCGCCCGATGATGACCGACATCGAGTAGTCGAGATACGATCTCCGCATCTCGTCTTCAATGTTGACCGGTTGAATGTGCAGCGCGCCGGGACCGCTGGTGCCGCCGTCGCCGGCCGGTGGGGTCAGGGGGAGTTCAGGATTCTGATCGTCAGGCATAGTTAGGGCTTGGGTGACTCGTGTCGCGGTTTTGGATTTTTAATCTTGTTTGCCGCAAATAATTGCATCTACAGGTGGTTAGTTTGAGTTCGGATTAACTGCTATTTTACCATGCGGAGGCGGGACGCGGGGGTTGGCTAAAGCGTCGTCGCCGCCTCGCGGCTGATCACGATCATGTTTCGCACTCGCTTCAAGAACGAAATCCTCGCCGAGTTCCTGCCGCCGGCCCGCCCTCGCAATAAATCGCGCGTCATTATTCTGTGCGATGGCATGCCTTCGATTCCGCGGAAGCAGGGGCTGTGCGAATTTTTGGCGGGGCAGGGATTTTGGGTGGTGTATCCGCGCTATCGCGGGGCTTGGGAGAGCGGTGGGGAATTTTTGCGGCGCTCGCCGCATGAGGACATTCTGGATGTGATCGAGGAGTTGCCGAAGGGGTTGGTGGAGATTGCGTTTGGGCGGCGTTTTGCCTTGGAGCCGGAGCGGATTTTTGTGATTGGCGGAAGTTTCGGCGGGGCGGCGGCCATTTTGGCGTCGCTGGATGCGCGGGTGGAGAAAGTGGTGGCGAATTGTCCGGTAACGGATTGGGCAATTCTGCATCGCGCGGAGAAGATGGAGACGGCGAATGCGAATTATGCCTCGTATATTCGCGAGGCGTTCGGCAATGCGTACCGGCTGTCGGATGCTCATTGGAAGAAGTTGCGGGGTGGGAAGTTTTATAGTCCATGGGCGCGGCGGGCCGAGATTGAGGCGGGAAAGGTTTTGATGTTTCATGCGAAGGACGATCCGCATGTGCCTTATGCCGGCAGCCTGCTCTTTGCGCGGGAGACGCGAGTGCAGTTGCGAACCGTTGCGCGAGGCGGGCATTTGAGTACGGAGTGGGTGGTGCGGAGGTACTGGAGGGGGATAAGGGAGTTCTTGGAAGCGTAGAGTCCGCGCTAATGCGGAGGATTCCTTACCGAATGACGATTCCCTCACCGGCGATGCAATAGTCCGTATAGGTATCGGTATTCAAGGTCAGGTATACGACGGAATCGTGTGGAAGCTGCTGATATTCCGCCGTGACCGTGTCGACAAGAAGTTGTCCCTCGTAGTTGCCACAATAGGGAACATTGAAGAGGAAGTATCTGTCTCCTGGGAGAAAAACGCTTCTCAGCGCCTCGGAACAGTAATATAGCCCCTTGAATCCGATGCCTCTCGTCAATGCCAAATGCACCTTATTTCGGATCACAAGTTCTTGCGGACCGTCCTGTTTTTCGACTACAAGATCGAAGGCTTTTGACCGGGGTTGAAGCGAACTCGCCGGCGTTATTGAGGATCGTGTGCCGGGTGTTTATCGCAGCGCTGAAGCGCTGCGCCACCCAAAGGTCTACCGGGATGGTGGAGCAATTTGAGCGATAACACTGTTGTGCGACGGGAGATCGGGCACGCACACTCGTCACTGCGGAACTAGTTTCTACGGCCGCGTAACCACTTCATTCGGCGATGAGGGCAGGACGAATTTCACGTCGCGCGCGGAATTGGCTTCCAGGGTTTCGGGAACGTTCAGAGTCGCGAGGTCAATCTTCTTGTTCCAGTATCCGTCAGTGTAATAGTCACCGCGCGCATAGAGCGCGCCTTGCGCGATGGTGTAGTCGCGGACTTCTTCGCGATGGCCGTCGCGAAAGATCAGAACTACTGCGGGAAGCGGGGCGGCGGCGATGCTCTGGGTTTGCTCAACCGGGGGAGTTTCTCTCGATATTTTCGACTGAGATTTCGCAGCCCCAGTTTCAGCGAACGTGATTGGTTCGGCGTCGCCGTTAACGACTGGACCGTTGACCCGCACGTAGCGGCCGTTCTGCAGTTCGATCATCAGCGGATCGCTTGATGAAGATGAAGACGAACCTTCGTGATTGTTCGCCGGGGTCATCAACGACGCCATCGAGTTCGCCGCTGGATTGACGAGACCCTGCAGGGCCTGCATCAGGAACGGCGGTGGCGCGGACGAGACAGGATAGCCGGTGGAGTAGATGTCATTGGGATCGAAGTCATCGCCGAAGAACGGGAATGGCAGCGAGCCATAGCCGGGATAGCCGAGGCCGTAGGGATACGAGTGGCGGAAGGCCGTGCGCGCGTGACCGATGAAGGCATGATTGCCGTTCGAGATGTGGAAATTTCCGGAGGCCGAGTGCATGGCGGATCCGCGTTGGGCCGCCGCGATGGTTGAGGTCGAGAGTAACAGAGTGCAGAGAATCAGAAGCAAGAGCAGTTGATTGTGGGCGAGGATAGATTTCGCGGACAGCGTCAGCGGCTGAAAGCGTCCGCTGCTCAACGTGTTCGCTTGGGCCTGCATACTAGTTCGCCTGCGATGATGGCGGCAGTTGGAAGACTACGCCATGGTCGTCGTTTTGTTTTTCGGTCGCCGGCAGATCGAGCGCTGCCAGCGAGATTTTCCGTGCGTGGCCGGGCGTAAGGTCGTACAGCGTTTGGCTGACGATGGCGTAGTTGCTGACTTCGATCTGATGGCCGTCTTTGAAAACTAGCGTGGTTGGCGGCTGCGGTGGCTCAGGAGTCGGATCGGCAGCGGCTTCGTCGGCAGCCGAATCTTGGGCTTCGGCCGGGTCTTCATACGTAGGTGGAACGTAAGAGTCGGGTCCATGGCCGCGGCGGTCGAAGATGGTTGGGCCGCCCTGATACTCTGCGTCATCATCGCCGGCGTCGTTATTGTCGGCGGTATCGTCAGTCGCGCTTGTGTCTACGGCATACGGAACTGGCAGTGCATAAATATAAGGATAGTACGCCGTGCCAACTGCGGTATGGTGTGGATGATTTCCGTTGTGCGCCACGCCGGGTGAATGAATGTGCCCCCCGGTAGGTGGAGCGACCGGGCCGGTGCGCGGCGTTACTGGACCCGTTGGCGGCGCAGTGTAGAAATGAGTTGGCGGTGCGACACTGGCCGCGTGCGATGCACCGTTGAACGATGCTGCGTTGTTGGCTTGCGCCGAACTATGCGAAACAGCGAAGAACAGGAACACTCCGGAAAGCGCCAGTGACGCAGGAAGCGAGCGCTGGAGTGAGCGGACCACGTGATGATGATACTCCAACGGGAACGACATAGCGCACCCCTCCACTCTACTTCTTTAGATCGCCTCTAAGAGGGGCGGGATGCGCGAGGGATTGTAGAGTTTTGTGATCGCGAGAGCAGGGCTAAGTCGTTTGGATCGCGCGTTTTATGCACGGGAATTGCGGCTAATTGCCGGCTGGGCAGCGGTGCGTGGTTTCTTCGGCCATCGCATCCAGGTTTTGTGAATTGTGCGCGAAGCACCAGGAGACAAACCAGCCAGGATAGCGTTGCCGCACGTACTCCGGGACGTCCTCTTCGCCGAGTTTTTGGAATTCGAAATTTATTCTGCCGTCTTTCTCGACTGTGCCGAGGAGATATCCGTAGACGTCGGTTGCGGAATCGGGTGGCGAATCTTTGGGCAGGGCGTAACGGACTGCGCCGGCGGTGCCCACGATCCAGCCGGGCAACCGCTCCTCGGGCGGATGATTGTTGAACGTTCCGTTCATATAAAAGTGCGAGTGGCTGGCGAGCACATAGACAGGCTTGCGCTTCTGAATATTCAAGAGAGTGTTGTAGACATCCCTGCCGCTGGCGCAGCCCTCTTTGTTTTTGTCGCACATAGAGTGATCGCTGGAGATGCTGTCGGGCAAGGCTTCGTGCATGCCGATGACGAGGCTCAGGACGTTCGCCTTGTTCTGGGCGCGGGCAGCGACAGAGTGGAACCAATCGAGTTGTTCCTTGGAGAAAGTGCCCGAAGCATTATCCAGGTAGACGAAATCGACACCTTGATTGATCCAGTGGTAATAGGCCTTGGGCGCATTGGGATTTTTGTCCCCGTCGGCTTTTCTTTGTTCATTGAGCACGGCCGTGCTCAGCCAGCCTGAGAATTGCGCGAGGAATCGATTTTCATCCTTTGGAGGAATGGTTTCGTGGTTGCCGATTCCGACGAAGAATGGGATCTCCGCGAAGGGCGCGATCTGATTGGAGATAAAGTCTGGCCAGGCGCGACGATGATAATCGTCGCAAGTAAGGATGAGGCCTTTGTTCGCGGAGGCGGCCTCCATGTCTTCATCGGTTTTGTAGATGGCGCGCAGATCGCCGAGATGCCAGTAGAAGCTGGGAGCATATCTGCGGCTATCGGCGGCGATGGCGGGCATGACTACATCGCCGCAGTTGCGCGAGTCGCCGGAGACGATAAACCGCCACTCGCCGGGATTCAACTTGACGGTCGGCACCTGCTGCGGAGGACGATTGAATAACGCGCGCGTGTGCGATCTCCGTAGCCGGCAAAGGCAGAGTGCTGCGAGAATCAGGATCAGCAAGCCAACGGCAACGAAGACCCACCAGTTTTTCTGCATGATGACCTGCTACCCGGATTAAGCAGATTGAGCCGCGCGGGGAATTTCCCTCCTATCGTACCGGGCTTGTCAATGGTGCCGCCAAGGGAGCGAAACCAAAGCCCCACCCTCTCGCAGGAGACACGAGAGGGTGGGGTTGGTTGTTTAAGCAGCCTTCGGCACCTTGGAATCTATGGTTACCGGGGCCTCGAAGTTATAGGTTACGTTGGAGAGTTGCTTGGCTGTTGCGATCAGATCGTTTCATGCGGAGAGCGAGTCGCTGCACTCGGCGATGACTTCGTCGATTTGGCTGGGTGAGAGATTTGTGCCGATAGCCTTCAGCTTTTGTAGCGTGGAGTTAATGTCATCCATGGGCTCCAGCCACATGGTTTCAACTGCAGCCGCAGCGCTTGATCGTTGCTGGTGACCAGTTGCTGGAAGCTATTGGCCACCGACTGCAGAGTCTGAACTTGCTGAATGTTCTGAGAGAGATCCCGCAGTCGAAATGATCGACTGTACAGTTGCTGATTGCCGGGATCTCCTTTGAGCACATTGAGATCGCCGAGTAGAGAAGTGAAAGCGGCTTGCATCGCCGCGTTGAAAGCTACGACGGAAACCGGCACGCCTTCAAGGACGGGGAGAATTCCGCCTTGCCAGTTGCGGACGCGTGATTGGGCAATCGCAAGGTTGTAGGCGAAGTCAGCGTACCAGCTTGGAGTTTGGTTCACGGTGGGCAGTTGCGTTTTCGCCAGCGCGGCAGAATAAGCCGAGACCGTGGTGATGGGGCTATTTTTTCGATTAACACCGAGGGCATGGAGGATCACTGGCTAAGGCGATTGCCCTACTTTTTTTTGGAGAGGAAGCCGAGCACTTTGCTGGCGAACTCGTCCGAGAAGCCGAAGCGGGCCTTGGCTCGCGAGTACAGATCGACAGCTTTTTTATCGAGCCAGATCATCGCGGATTTTCGCCAGCTATCTTGCGGGCGCGCAAAGTAGTCGGTCGAGTGCACTGCAGTTTTGTGGCCTTGGTCGATGGTGTAGTAGTAGAGAGCCAAGCTCTTGCGCGACTCGCCTTCGGGGCAGGTGAGCGGGTCGGGAAAGCCGTGCAGCGAACGCTCATCGGTGGTAAAGATAAGCGCATGGTTCAAAAACGGCGGATACTTTGCGCCGCACCGCGTCATTCCCTTCTCCCACAATTCCAGCGACCCGCCCCATTCTTCTTTCCATCCCGGATTCAGATAAAGAATCAGGTTCACGCGCCGGTGCCAGTTGGTGTGGAAGTGGTGCATGGAAAAATCCGTATGCACGTTGAGATAGCCGCCACGTCCGGATTGATGCAGCCCTCCGCCCTCGAGCATGGGATCGGCCATCAGCTTTGGAATGCCCGTCAGGACTGAGATCCAAGCCACGAATTCCGGCGTGTTCAGCTCATCGACCACCGCCCCGATAGCCGCGGGGAAAAATTCCCGCTTGGGCATGCCCAGCTTGTTTTCGTTGGCGTGCTTGTATTGCGTCCACGCATCGCTGGTCGCCGAAGGAAATTGCTCGGCCATGGCCAATGCAGCTTGTGGGTCGATGAAATCCTTCAGCAGAATATGCGGGCAAGGATGATTGCAGCGGTACTGCCGGGAAAGCCCCGGCACCGCAGCTTCCCAGCGCTCGTAGTCAAACAGACGTCCGGTTCTAGCGACCGCGTGCAGCGCGGTCATCAGCGAGGAAGCCCTTTCATTCCGTCATTGTAGCCGATTGCCGCGTATCAGGGCATGCCTTCAGTCGCCTCTGTGGAGCGGCGGACGCCCTCGTCCGCCGAAAGCCGAAGCCCACACGACACATGTGAGGACAGCCGCCTCGACTGTCCGCCGAGCGAAGCGAGGAAATTCTTGTCAATATGTAAAAACGACACGATCCAACCTATCCCGCTGATTCCAAAAGCAAAATTTTACCAGCAAACCTGTCCCTTTACCTCATAGCCAATTGTTATAATAGAAATATAGGTAGAAAAAACCAACGCGGCCCAAAAGGCCGCGTTTTTTATTGCCCCAACAAAAATGTCTATCCCGGACCCAAACCTAAACCATAACCCCAACCGCCCGCGCATTCCCGACCCCAAACTCCGCGGCGAGTGGGCCGAACTCCGCTTCCTCCAGACCGCCATCGAGCGCGGCTTCCGCGTCAACAAGCCCTGGGGAGAAACCGCCCCCTACGACGTAGCCACCGACCACCGCGGCTCCTTCCAGCGCATTCAAGTCAAATGCACTCTCTACAAGCGCGACAACTCCTATGTCTGTACCATCTGCTCCAGCCACGTCGTCTACACCCCCGACCAACTCGACTTCTTCGCCGCCCTGGTCATCCCCACCAACACCTGGTACATCCTCCCCATCCGCGCCACCAACAATCAACCCACAGTAGTCCTCTCCCCCCACCTCAAAAAATCCAAATACGGCGAATTTCAAGAAGCCTGGCACCTGCTGACGAAATAAATCCACTGATGAAATAAAACCATGGAGCGGCGGACGCCCTCGTCCGCCGAAAGCCGCCACCACACCAAACGTGAAGACACACGATGGGTGCCCCGGGCAATCCCTGACCGCCCGTCAAAAGCGCCGGGTGCCCCATCCTTGCCGCATTCCGAAAAGCAGAGATCGCCCGTGCTCTAGTGCGGCAAGGGTGGGGATTTTGACTTCCTCATCCCCGGGCAAACGCTGACCGCCGGTCAAAAGCGTGAACTAGCCGCACTAGCCGTCATGCCCGACGATCAAATCGACACCTCCGACACCCCCGAACTCCCACCCAGTGCATGGAAAAAACGCCGTCCGCGGCAGGTTCTATCGTCCCATCAAGCAAGCCGTCTCAATGCGCCTCGACGCCGAGGTAGTCGCCTGGCTCAAGAAGCCCGGCAAAGGCTATCAGACTCGCGCCAACAGCATCCTCCGCCAGCGGATTTTGAACGGTCCTCGACGTGCGTGAAAATCGACCTACAAAGAAGCCTGGCATTTGGCGGGTGGCCCAGCCGTGGATCGCTGGCATAGAAAATAAAAGTGGGTGCCCCGCTCTTGCGCACTTGGCAAGGGCGGGTACCACGAACCTGTCCTGCAATGGGTTTTTTACGTGCGGCTCGCGCGCCGGCCCACAGCTCTGCACCAAAATGGTGTAAACTGGTGCCATGGCCACACCGAAGCAAGTTCGCCGAAGCGTAACCCTCCCCGATCAGGTAGCGCGCCAAGTGCAGCGCATCGCAAAACGCCGCCGACTGAGCGACAATCGCGTCCTCGTCGAACTCATTGAAGAAGGCATCGAAGCACAGCGACAAAAAGAAAAAGCGTTCTTCGATCTGGCCGAAAAGTTCCGCGCCGCCAACGATCCCGCGCAAGTCAAGCGCATGGGCGACGAACTGGGGCGATTTGTGTTCGGTGAATAAATGCCCCAAATCGAAACCTGGTCGAGGCTTCCGCCAGCAGTCCGCGATCACCTGATTGAACGCATGCACGACCGTAATGTCGGCCTCGAAGGCCTCAACCAGCTCCGCCTCTGGATCGAATCGAAACCGACCGTTCCGGAAGGCGCGTGGTACAGGGACTTCGGCTCCCTCAAACTCTGCGGCAGGTTCTATCGGCCCATCAAGCAAGCCGTCTCAATGCGCCTCGATGCCGACGTGGTCGCCTGGCTCAAGAAGCCCGGCAAAGGCTATCAGACTCGCGCCAACAGCATTCTGCGCCAGCGAATGTCGACCGATGCCAGACGCTTAAGGACCCGCTCCCGCCCATGAGGCGTCCCATTCACTGGATCAACTCTACTTTTCCACTTTCGGGAATGAGCGCCGGATTAAGCCATGTGTGGGTTTGCATGCGAAAACATTGATCAAGGGGATACGAGACGTTTACAGTGCCTCACGTTTGAATCGAGACTGTGGGAGAATGTGGGAATCACGTCTAAAGCATTGAGACTGCAAGGTCGCGCACGCGGAGGCTCTGCGGATGAAAACTCCCTGCCCGTGTGAAAGTATGCCCGTTCCATGCCTCATCGATAACAGCCGCCTTGGCGGCGGGAAACATGCAAGGACTGTAAAGAGGAATGCCCGAATGCTTGCCAAGAATCGGCTCCGCTCTGCTCGTTCGAGACGAGTTGAATCGGATTTTACTTGGAAAACGGAATAAAGACCCGCAGCGCGGCAGTTGGATAATTCCGGGTGGGAAAATTCACGCGTTTGAAAGCATAGCTGAGGCCGCAGCGCGTGAACTGCACGAAGAGACCGGCCTGATTGTCGAGTCGGCGATCACTTCAACGTCTACGAAATCATCAACCCTCCCAACGAACATAGGATCGTCATCTACAGTTGGGGAAAAGTTGTGGGCGGGGAGGCACAAGCTTCGGACGACATCTCGGAGTTGAAGTTTTTCGAACTTGATGAACTCGGCGAAGTGCCAGCTACACCCCTAGTTCGGCAAGTGCTCAACGACGTGGGCCTCCTAGCACGAATTTTACGCACCAACCCCAGAGAATCCAATGAATCTAAGGACGGAGTGCCACATCAATGTTTCCCGAAAGGGTTCGCCCCCCAACGATAACCGCAAAATCTTGTCAGCTGAACGGAGCAAAATGTGGTAACATCGGCGTCGAAGTTGAAATTCGCCTTTTATTCGCCTACAATTCAAGCTGAAGGGGGTGAAGCGATGGGAGCTTTAGCCGGGTACCTCTCCATCGGCAGCATCTCGCCAATGCGCGAGATGGGGGCTTACGAAGCTCTCTGGGTCAAGACCAGCGCCACCTTCAAAAGGTTGGCCGACAAGTTCCGCGCGCGCCCGGATGCTGTTCCTTCGGACTTTGTCGAGCCCGCTGTTGCAGACAAGTTTGCGCAGGACGCCCTCGATCTCCTCAGACGCGCGAAAGTCGGGCGCTTTGGCGTGCGCGTGCACGGTGCGGGCGAATACCCCGAGCGGTTGAGGGAGGCCGACCATCCGGTCGAGCTGCTGTATTTCCAAGGATGGTGGGACCTGGTCGAGAGCCGGTGCGTAGCAGTGGTCGGGACACGAAAACCATCGGCAGATGCCGTCAAAAGAACAAAGACGCTGGTCCGTCAGTTAGTAGCCGACAAATTCACGGTAGTCTCCGGACTCGCGAAGGGTATCGACACGGTTGCTCATGAGACCGCGATAGAGGCGGGCGGCCTTACGATAGCGGTGATCGGCACCGCGCTGTCCCGTGCATACCCCGCCGAAAACCAGCCGTTGCAGAAACGCATCGCCGAAGACTACCTGCTGATCAGCCAGGTTCCGATAATTCGCTCCACCCATCAGGGGCCAAAACAAAACCGGATCTTCTTTCCCGAGCGTAATGTCACCATGTCGGCGCTGACTCGCGCTACGATAATTGTAGAGGCAGGGGAAACGTCCGGCACACTTGTTCAGGCGAACGCAGCGCTCAAGCAGGGAAGGAAGCTCTTCATCCTAGATAGTGCCTTCCGAAACCCGTCCCTGACGTGGCCATCGCGGTTGCTAGCCCAGGGCGCGATCCGCGTCAAAGATTACGACGAGATCGCAGAACACCTTGCCACTTAGGCTGAGCAAAATTGATGCGCTGATCTTGGCGAGCCAAGATCATTACTACCTTGACGCCGACGATCAGTGCTACTTCATCGGCGAGTACACGGCCAGACGCGGATACAAGTTCAGCGAGTCAAACAATCTCATCTACAACCTCAAGAAGAACCCTCAGCTCCGAGGCACGAATCAGTGGTACTGGAAGGAGCGAGCGATTGGCGATGCGGCCGGGATGCTGCGTGCCGTTTTGACGACAGACACGAACCGCGAGTGGCTGACACATGCCACCCTGGTTCCCATTCCACCATCGAAGGCAATCGGCGACCCTTTGTATGATGACCGAATGCTACGGGTGCTGCAGAAGCTTGGTCGAGGACTGAATCTGGATATACGCGAGCTCGTGCTGCAAAGAGAAAGCATGACTCCGGCACACGACACAGAGGATCGGCCACGGCCACAGGATATCGAAGAGAACTACTACATCCATGAGGAGCGCTGCGACCCAGTGCCAAGGGGTATTGGTATTTTTGACGATCTTTTGACCACGGGGTCCCACTTCAAAGCAGCGCGTTCAATCCTCACACGCCGTTTTCCCGGCGTTCCCATCGTTGGCATCTTCCTCGCACGTCGGGTCCCCCGCGCGGACGACCCAACAGACGCGACTGGGATATCCGAGTAAACGACATCTGCGGCCCAAGCCAGCATTTCGGTCGCACAAAAAGGTAAACCTCCTGCCTCGAAAACTTTTTGTTGCACAAGAGACCATTCATCTGCTATAAACAATTCACCGAGAGCAGTGTGTGGCTGAGCCGGTCGTATTTGTGAAACTCTCGGTCTCGTCCGGCATCTAATTATTTAGAGAGCGGTGTAGAGTTCTCAATCGTCCCGGCCACGGGACTCGATTCGGAAAGCAAGCAAGTTTTGCTTACGACGTTCCGAAGGGTACCTTCAAAGCAAGGACCTCCAAGTAATAAAGATCTTTTCTCAATTTTCTGTCTTCCGTCCGGGCTGTCGCAAAATGCGGTGCGCCGAAAAGTGGCGTCCAGCGCCGAACGGAAGACCATACTGTTGCGCGCAGTAATGAGCCTTGCTCTCCCGTCGCCGCTCCCTCAACTGAGTAATTCCCGATGTGGAAATCATCTGGAAATTCTGTGGGAAGCGATGATTGACGGGATTTTCGCCGCACTGTATGGTTGTAAAGTTTCGAGGACAGTCGAAAATGCTTTCGAGCATTTTCGCCTGGACTGAATTCGCACCGCTCCGGCGGACCGCGATTCGGTCTTTGACAACTAGGTTGAACGTGCCAGTCGTGAGAAATCATTCGGGCATAAGTCTGAACGATCTCACAAGATAGACCACCGTGGTCTTTTTCTCGCAAGAGAAAAAGCTGAACGGTGGCGCCATCCCGGCTTTCGAGCCCGGCGATGGCAGTCTGCCAACTACCCGTCGGCAGACATCAGGTTTCAAACGAGAGTTTGATCCTGGCTCAGAATCAACGCTGGCGGCGTGCCTAACACATGCAAGTCGTACGAGAAAGTGGAGCAATCCATGAGTAAAGTGGCGACCGGGTGAGTAACACGTGACTAACCTACCTCCGAGTGGGGAATAACTCCGGGAAACCGGGGCTAATACCGCATAACACCGACGCTTTTCAATAAGTGACGGTCAAAGCAGCAATGCGTTTGGAGAGGGGGTCGCGGCCGATTAGCTGGTTGGCGGGGTAACGGCCCACCAAGGCGAAGATCGGTATCCGGCCTGAGAGGGCGCACGGACACACTGGAACTGAAACACGGTCCAGACTCCTACGGGAGGCAGCAGTGGGGAATTTTGCGCAATGGGGGAAACCCTGACGCAGCAACGCCGCGTGGAGGATGAAGCCCTTTGGGGCGTAAACTCCTTTCGACCAAGACGATAATGACGGTACTGGTGGAAGAAGCACCGGCTAACTCTGTGCCAGCAGCCGCGGTAATACAGAGGGTGCAAGCGTTGTTCGGAATTATTGGGCGTAAAGGGTGCGTAGGCGGCGCCACAAGTCACCTGTGAAATCTCCGGGCTTAACTCGGAGCCTGCAGGCGAAACTGTGGTGCTGGAGTGTGGGAGAGGTGCGTGGAATTCCCGGTGTAGCGGTGAAATGCGTAGATATCGGGAGGAACACCTGTGGCGAAAGCGGCGCACTGGACCATAACTGACGCTGATGCACGAAAGCTAGGGGAGCAAACAGGATTAGATACCCTGGTAGTCCTAGCCCTAAACGATGATTGCTTGGTGTGGTGGGTACCCAATCCCACTGTGCCGCAGCTAACGCGATAAGCAATCCGCCTGGGGAGTACGGTCGCAAGACTGAAACTCAAAGGAATTGACGGGGGCCCGCACAAGCGGTGGAGCATGTGGTTCAATTCGACGCAACGCGAAGAACCTTACCTGGGCTCGAAATGGAGTGGAATCGGGTGGAAACATCCGCGTCTCGCAAGAGACCGCTCTATAGGTGCTGCATGGCTGTCGTCAGCTCGTGTCGTGAGATGTTGGGTTAAGTCCCGCAACGAGCGCAACCCTTATTGCCAGTTGCCACCGGGTCAAGCCGAGCACTCTGGCGAAACCGCCCTAGATAATGGGGAGGAAGGTGGGGATGACGTCAAGTCCTCATGGCCTTTATGTCCAGGGCTACACACGTGCTACAATGGTCGGTACAAACCGTCGCAAACCCGCGAGGGGAAGCTAATCGGAAAAAGCCGGCCTCAGTTCGGATTGGAGTCTGCAACCCGACTCCATGAAGCTGGAATCGCTAGTAATCGCGGATCAGAACGCCGCGGTGAATACGTTCCCGGGCCTTGTACACACCGCCCGTCACATCACGAAAGTGGACTGCACTAGAAGCCGGCGTGCTAACCGCAAGGAGGCAGCCGTTCAAGGTATGGTTCATGATTGGGGTGAAGTCGTAACAAGGTAGCCGTAGGAGAACCTGCGGCTGGATCACCTCCTTTCTAAGAGAGAACGTCATGGCACTTCCGCGGTCTTCGCACTGAGGATGGATAATTTCGATCTTCAGGGCAATAAGACTTAAACATACGGAAGATGTTGCCATGTACCCCGTTTCGGTTTTCACCTGATAACCGTTTCGGGAGCCTCGCTCAGACCTCTCTTTCTCGAATCAAAATTTCTGCGATGGTCAGCTCCGGCTTAGCTGGAGCGCACGTTCAACCTTGTCCTCGAAAATAACTTCGGGCAATCAGCACTCAGCATTTAGCACTCAGTCAACTCCGGCTGAAGGCTGAATGCTGATTGCTCAGGTATAATCTGGGCTCAGGACGTCCACGAATAAAAAACGGGCCTGTAGCTCAGGTGGCTAGAGCGCACCCCTGATAAGGGTGAGGTCGATAGTTCAAGTCTATCCAGGCCCACCAGAAAATCAGCCGTTGGCCGTGCGTCGTTGGTCGTTGGTTTTTGCGAACGAACCGCGACCAAAGACGAACGACGGATTTTGGGGCTGTAGCTCAGCTGGGAGAGCGCCTGGTTTGCAACCAGGAGGCCACCGGTTCGATCCCGGTCAGCTCCACCAATCAATCCTGTGATGTGGAAGGTGACGCGTGAACGAATTTATTGATCGATTTTTTGCCCTCGGCGGACTGCTCGTTCCGATCATGGCTCTGATCGTTGGGGGCGTGATTGCCATCGTCAAGATGGTCCACGTGCATCACGAGCGCCTCGCCAAAATCGAGCGCGGCATCGATCCCGACGGCCCTTGGCCGCAGCAGCAAAAGTAGGAGATGAGGGGCGATTTCAGGGCCTGCCATCGAAGGAGCAAGGCGTATCAAGCGTTTCGGCAAGTACCTACTGGTGCTTGGTGGCTTGTGCGCATTCATTTTGTGGGTGATCGCGGAGGCATCGGGAAACACAAAGGTCGGAGCGATTGAACAGCTGATCGCATTTTTATTTCTGCCGTTGTTCTTTGGTGGGATCCTCTGGATAGGTGGTTGGATCGTTGAGGGTTTTCTGAAACCTACGAAATGACGTAGTCAGCCCGATGTTGGGCGCCAACACGACAACCGATTCCGTATCACGGTTCAAGAAAGTCGTTTGGTGCCGAACATTGGGTTGGAGGAGCTTCAGAATCGTGCAACGGTCTTTAGTTAGTAACTTTCTGAAGTGAGCAAGACCCATACCCGCACAAGGCGGGGTGAGTGAGGTCCGGTGTTTTGGCCGACGGCGAGAGCCGAGAGCCGGAAGCCGGCTTTACGAGGACGATATTTGACAACTGAATAGATTGGGCAAAATACAAGGCGTTGTAAATTTTTATGAGTGCCTGAGAGAAGCTGCTGGTGCGCGTAAACGTTGATAGGCGTTAAGCGCGCGATGAGCAGCACAAAGGCCCATGGAATTTAAGCGGCGCGTTTGAGGTTTTGCTTCTAGCAGAAGGCGAAAGCCGGATGCCGGAAGCCGATTCAAGTGTGTCGAGTAAATTTTGTGGTCAAGCTACTAAGGGCGCATGGTGGATGCCTTGGCAGAAGCAGGCGAAGAAGGACGTGGCAAGCTGCGATAAGCCTCGGGGAGCCGCAAGCAGGCATTGATCCGGGGATTTCCGAATGGGGAAACCCACGGAGGTAAAACCTCCGTACGGCGTGATGAATCCATAGTCACGCACGAGCGAACCCTGGGAAGTGAACCATCTCAGTACCAGGAGGAAAAGAAAGAAACCTCGATTGCGAGAGTAGTGGCGAGCGAAATCGCATCAGCCTAAACCTGTTCGACCTTCGGGTCATGCAGGGGTTGTAGGGTCTCGAACAGTAGAGTTACCAATCCAATCGTTAACCGAAGCCCTCTGGAAAGAGGGGCCACAGAGTGTGATAGCCACGTAGGTGAAAACGACTTGGACTCGAACGAGATACCTGAGTACCGCGGAGCACGAGAAACTTTGCGGGAAGCTACGGGGACCATCCCGTAAGGCTAAATACTAGCTTCTGACCGATAGTGAACCAGTACCGTGAGGGAAAGGCGAAAAGAACCCCTGCGAGGGGAGTGAAATAGTACCTGAAACCGTGTGCCTACAAACGGTGGGAGGACTATGCGGCGCAAGCCGAAAGTCTGACCGCGTGCCTATTGCATAATGAGCCGGCTAGTTATTCTTGTCAGCAAGGTTAAGCGAAAGCGAGCCGCAGCGAAAGCGAGTCCGAATAGGGCGAATCAGTTGGCAGGAATAGACGCGAAGCGGGATGATCTACCCTTGGCCAGGCTGAAAGTGGGGTAACACCCACTGGAGGGCCGAACGGGTGTTTGTTGAAAAAAGCTCCGATGAGCTGAGGGTAGGGGTGAAAGGCTAATCAAATTCCGTGATTGCTCGTTCTCTCCGAAATAGCTTTAGGGCTAGCCTCGTATGATTTGTCGTGGTGGTAGAGAACTGAATGGACTAGGGGGCTTTCCAGCTTACTGAATCCAATCAAACTTCGAATGCCATAGAACAACCAATACGGGAGTCAGACGGCGGGGGCTAAGCTTCGTCGTCGAGAGGAAAACAGTCCAGATCGCCTGCTAAGGTCCCAAAATATCAGCTAAGTGGGAAAGGAAGTCGGAACGCCCAGACAGCCAGGAGGTTGGCTTAGAAGCAGCCATCCTTTAAAGAAAGCGTAATAGCTCACTGGTCAAGCGGTCCGGTGCCGACAATTTAACGGGGCTTAAGCTGATTACCGAAGCAGCGAATGCACACGCAAGTGTGCGTGGTAGGAGAGCATTCTCAACAGTTTGAAGCGAGACCGAAAGGACTCGTCGACGGTTGAGAAGAGACCCTGCCGGCATAAGTAGCGATAACGGAGGTGGGAACCCTCCGCGCCGAAAGTCTAAGGTTTCCTGAGAAAGGTTAATCCGCTCAGGGTCAGGCGGTCCCTAAGGCGAGGCCGAAAGGCGTAGCCGATGGACATCCGGTTAATATTCCGGACCTCCCTTGTTTTCGTTATTACGATGGGGTGACGCAGGAGGATAAGCAGGCCGTCCTATGGCTATGACGGTCGATGCGTGTAAGGTGTTTCTCGTAGGCAAATCCGCGAGGAAGTTATCACTGAGACGCAAAGCAGTAACCCGTATGGGTGAAAGCTGCCGATTCCACGCTGCCAAGAAAAACCTCTAAGGAGAAAGTAAGGGAACCGTACCTCAAACCGACACAGGTAGACGAGGAGAATATCCAAAGGCGCTCGTGAGAACAGTTGGTAAGGAACTCGGCAATATAACCCCGTAACTTCGGGAGAAGGGGTGCCCCGGTAGAGTTCATAGCTCGAGGGGGCCGCAGCGAAATGCGCACTGCGACTGTTTAACAAAAACACAGGTCTCTGCAAAGTCGAAAACGACGTATAGGGGCTGACGCCTGCCCGGTGCTGGAAGGTTAAAGGGAGAGGTCAGCGCAAGCGAAGCTTCGAACTGAAGCCCCAGTGAACGGCGGCCGTAACTATAACGGTCCTAAGGTAGCGAAATTCCTTGTCGGGTAAGTTCCGACCTGCACGAATGGCGTAACGAAAGTGCGACTGTCTTGCCGACTGACACGGCGAACTTGTAGTGCCGGTGAAGATGCCGGTTGCCCGCAACTAGACGGAAAGACCCCGTGCACCTTTACTATACCTTAACTATGAACTATGGCCCTTGCTGCGCAGGATAGGTGGGAGGCTTTGATTCCAGGCTTTCGGGCTTGGAGGAGCCAACGGTGAGATACCACCCTGCGAGATCTGTGGTTCTAACTTACTCCCGTTACCCGGGAGAAGGACATAGTTAGGCGGGTAGTTTGACTGGGGCGGTCGCCTCCTAAATTGTAACGGAGGCGCGCGAAGCTACGCTCAGGCTGTTTGGAAATCAGCCGACGAGTGCAAACGCATAAGCGTGGTTAACTGCGAGACCTACAAGTCGAGCAGATACGAAAGTAGGCGTTAGTGATCCGGTGGTTCTGCATGGAAGGGCCATCGCTCAACGGATAAAAGGTACGCCGGGGATAACAGGCTGATCGGAGCCAAGAGTTCATATCGACGCTCCGGTTTGGCACCTCGATGTCGGCTCATCGCATCCTGGAGCTGTAGAAGGTTCCAAGGGTTAGGCTGTTCGCCTATTAAAGCGGTACGTGAGCTGGGTTCAGAACGTCGCGAGACAGTTCGGTCCCTATCTGTTGTGGGCGCAGGAGATTTGAGAGGACCTGTCCTTAGTACGAGAGGACCGGGATGGACGAACCTCTTGTGTTCGAGCTGTCACGCCAGTGGCACCGCTCGGTAGCGAAGTTCGGTAGTGATAACCGCTGAATGCATATAAGCGGGAAGCACTCCTCGAGATGAGATCTCCCAACCCGTAAGGGATAAGAAGGGCCCAGGAAGACTACCTGGTTGATAGGCTGGAAGTGAAAGCGCAGTAATGCGTGCAGCTTACCAGTACTAATCGCCCGTTCGGCTTGACCATAAAATTTACTCGGTGCAGAAAAACAGTTGTCAGTTCTCAGTTGGGTAGGGCATGGCTTCAGCCATGACTCAGTTAGAACCTGAACTGAAACTCAGCATGTTGTGAGTAAGTCGTTAGAACCTGAATGACTGAGAAGCAATAACTGATAACTGTGCGCCGACGAGTTTAGCGTCTTGTCGATTTTGCAAAACAAAACCAATCTATTCAGTTGTGAGGTTTCGTCCTCACGATCTTTGAAAGTTCGTTGGGCGTCTGATTACAAGTCAGATGATCTGACACAGAGATGGCGTCGAGAGATCCTTCGGCTGCGAAGTGCGCAGCCTCAGGGTTTCGGCAGCAGGCTCCCATTTCGCCGCCTGACGGCGGCTTCATTCACGCCTGCTAAGCGCCTCAATTTGTCGGTGATCTTACCGCGGGGGATCCACCCGTTCCCATCCCGAACACGGAAGTTAAGCCCCGCTGGGCCGATGGTACTGCACGCGAAAGTGTGTGGGAGCGTAGGTAGTTGCCGGCATAAATAAAGGCCAGTCTGAGAAATCAGATTGGCCTTTTCCTTTACGCAGAAATGCAATCAAGAACGATGCGGGTGGAGATTTTGACTTCCGTGCCTCGTCCCGGTTTGCTACGATTTCAATATGGCAACCGCGAAACCAACTCAGAGTCGTCGAACTGAAACGACGCCTTCCCCTCGCGGTCGCAAAATCATGGAAACATGGTTGGCCTTTTCCTTCTGAACACATCTAGGCAGCGCGTTCGCTCTCTTCCTCAATCGGCCCGTTGACCAGACGATCCCATTTTTCGTCTTCCTCGCGTGGACCGTTGACCACTCGCTCCCATTTTTCATCTTCCTCGCGTGGACCATTGACCACCCGGTCCGCTGTTTTAGGTTTTGAGGCATCTGCACTTGTCATGGCTGCTCCTTTCTTCGGGCCCGGCTGCAGCACGGCCCGATACGACACCAAGCCGACACTTTGTGCCGCCTTGGGGGCGCATCACTTCTACTTTTGCGGAGGTGGACAGGTTTGATCCGACCGCGCTGCCTCTCAGGAAGGAGGCGCGGATGACAAAGCAGCACGGTTGCAGCGTCCGGTCAATCCGTCCCGCCTCTGTAAAGATAGATACCGTATGCGAGCATTTTGGTTGTATCCTGCGCCCCGCTGGGCCGATGGTACTGCACGCGAAAGTGTGTGGGAGCTCTTCGGCTGCGCTCAGGGTAAACTGCGGTAGTTGCCGGCATAAATAAAGGCTATCAACAGGAATGTTGTAGCCTTTTCCTTTGGTGTGAATGTGGTGCGGGCGCCCTCGCCCGCAAACGCATGCAGTGGAAAATAACTTCGAAGTAGAGCAGACTCCGCCCGAGGACCTCGGATGCGGCCTTTTACCGGGGAAATCCGCTTCTCACAAGATTTCGGCTTCTGGCGGGCGAGGGCGCCCGCCCCACATTGACAACTTCAACTCGGAATCAACCCATAACCACCGATAGTCCTCCGGTCTTTGCACCAGTCTCCTCCTCACCGGATTCTGCCTAATGTATTCCGCCTTCTCCTTCAGGCTCTCATCCGACCGCAGCACATGATCGAACGATTCCTCCTCCCACACAGGGCCGCAGCGGCGCTGCCCCTTGTTGATGCGATGTGCCGTAGAGCCCTTCATGCACTGCAGAATATCGAGCAGAGGAACCGGCCATCCATTGGCATCGCGAAGGCGCTGCAACAGCAAATGCACGTGGTCCGGCATGACCACAACAGCGTGAAGATGAATTCGTGGCGCAGGTGTCGGACGAGTGCCGCCCGCTATCCGCAGACCGCCCTCACGAAGACAATGTTCGAGCACGAGTTCCCGTGCCGCGTCCGGCAACTGCCAGCGTGCAGTGCAGAAAGTAACAAACAGATCTGCATCCGCCTTCTGCAAATGCGGAAGCCGCCTCAGGTAACGATACTTCGCTAGTGGCGTGGTGGACATGTTGTGTAAGGGCGGGTGCCCTTCGGGCCTCGCTCGAGGCAGGCTCCCCCAGCAAGCTTAATCAGTCGAATGCCCGTTGACTGTGATAAACAAACAGCGCCGGCGTGTGGATTTCGCGGCCCTAAGGACGCAGCGTTGGCGGTGGACGCGTTCGCGGGCGAGGGCGCCCGCGCCACACGTGTGGGAGCCCTTCGGCAAGCTCAGGGTAAGCTGCGGTAGTTGCCAGCATCAATAAAGGCCATCGAGAGAAATCTCGGTGGCCATTTCCTCTTAATTGGTCATGCAGAGCTTCTCGAAGGAGTCGTGGAGGCGAAGACTCTGCTTTAAATACTTCCGCTCGTCCTGCCCCATCTTCGCGCTGGCGAGCAACATTGCCGTTCGGGATAGAGATGAAGCCGATTGCAGGCTGTGGAATCTGCGGTGGCACTTTTTTCTGGAGCGTAGCTGTCTAATCATTCCTCCAGGGGATCCAATTCACTAGCCTTGGAGGAAAATCTGGAATTCGTTCCGGAGCGGCGTCGATGTTTGCGGCAGACGGTGCGCGCGCCGGCGTTTGCCAGCTTTGACGGGGTCAGCGGAGGGATGATCCTGGACTTGAGCCAGGAAGGTTTGTCGATGCAGATCAACCATCGCCCCGACGCGGCTCGCGACGGCCAGTCTTCGACAAGTTCCATTCTTGAGCGAGGCCGCCGCGTTCGGATG
>CAVQHS010000005.1:0-964462 GCA_963712385.1 uncultured Acidobacteriaceae bacterium | reverse complement strand
GCCGGTTCAGGCAGGAGAAGCTGCGGCTGCGAAATCGGGATTTCCGTTAGACGAGTTCACAGAGTTTTCGGCGGTGATGGTTGGCAGTTTGCAACCTCACGATGACCGGGAGGGTTATGTTTACAGATCCGGAAACCTGCTGAGGGCAGAGGGCCCGATGGAAAAAGGCTATTACATCACGGATTTGACAGATGGGATGAGCTACGCTCAGACGAAAATGGGATGCGTGAAGGTCGCGCACGCGTATTTTCGCTCCTGGCCCTTCATCGCTTCGAGACCCGGCCACACCAGCGAGCGCGTGGCGGTCGGGAAAGAGACCGTGGACGGACGCGTGTGCCAGGTGGAGGACGTTACCGTGAGTGGAAAAGACCTCCCGGTAGCCACGAAGCTGAGATTCTGGGAGCCAGAGGAATGGAAGGGCTTCCCCATTAAGGTCGAAGATTTGAACAGTAAAGGGAGCAGGGTGGTTCGATTCAAGGAAGTAGTCCTGGGCCCGCAGGATCCAACGCTTTTCATTTATCCGGAAGACTGTGGACGCCTTCCCGAAAGCCCGACGAAGAAGCCGGCAAAGACTCCGAAAGTCAAGACGCCCGCGGCGACGCCGCCGGCCAGCAGTCAGCAATAATGATCCAGTGGTTCACGGATGGCCGCGAGCCTGAGTCTCGATTTTGGGGTCTGAGGAGTAATGTGTTCAGTGCGCGCGTGATTCGACGGTGGTTGTGTTTGGTGTGTTGGTGCGCGAGTACGGCGGCGGCTGGAACGCCCGCACCCAACATCTTGTTGATCACGCTCGACACGACGCGCGCGGACCGGATGGGGTTTCTGGGATCGAAGCGCGGACTGACACCGAACCTCGACGAACTGGCAAGGCAAGCGGCGGTGTTTACGCGCGCCTATGCGCAGGCTCCGCTGACTTCTCCTTCGCACGCGACCATTCTTACTGGAACTTATCCGCAGTTCCATCAGGTGTACGACTTTCCCGATGTGCTGGCGGAGGATCTCCCCTATGCCCCGGCGATTCTACGATCCCGTGGATATCACACGGCGGCATTTATTGGCTCGATAGCGCTTGATCCTCATGGGGGCGCACCCGGTTTTGACCGGGGATTTGACACCTACGACGCGGGTTTCAGCACGACAGCGTTCGATAAAGAAGAAGATCGCTACCGCACGGTTGAACGCCGCGGCGGGGAGGTGGTGGAGCATGCTCTGGCGTGGTTGAACTCTCATCCACAAGGGCCGTTCTTCATGTGGGTACATCTTTATGACCCGCACGAGCCTTATGATCCGCCCGAACCCTACAAGAGCCGCTATGCGGCGGAGCCATACGACGGCGAGATTGCGTACATGGATTCGGCGGTGGGGAAATTACTGCGGGAGCTGAAAACGCGCCGGCTCTACGATGGAACAATGATCGCGGTGATGGCCGACCACGGGGAATCAATGGGAGCTCACGGGGAAAATAATCACGGGTTCTTTCTTTACGATGAGACGATCAGGGTGCCGCTGGTGATCAAGCTGCCGCAGGAGGGTGCAGCAGAGAAACGGATTGAGAATCCCGTAGAGCTGGTGGATGTGATGCCGACGCTGTTGCAGATTGCGGGAGCGGCGGTGCCGTCGGAAGTGCAGGGCAAATCACTGGTCGGACTGATGAAGGCGGGAGACGCAGAAGCTACAGATTCCTGGCGCGACCGTCCTGCTTATTCGCAAGCGGACTATCCGTACCTCGCGTTTGGATGGAGTGCACTGCAATCGCTGCGGACCGGAAAATATTTGTACATACAGGCGCCGCGGCGAGAACTCTATGACCAGACGGTAGACCCCGAAGCGGAGCACAATCTGGCAGCGACCTCGGTAGCGGTGGCCGATACGCTGGGCGGCCAGGTGCGGGCAATCCGGGAAAAGACGACCAGCAAGCGAGCAGCACCCGAGCTCTCGGATGAAAAGGTTGCGGCCCTCGATCCAGCGGCGGAGGCGAAGCTCGCATCGCTTGGATATGTTGCGTCGGGCAGCCAGGTTTCCAAATCGTCGGACCATGAGCCCGATCCGAAGGACAAGATTGGGACGATCAGAGCAATTCGATACGTCAACGATCTGATGGCGGATGGGCACTACGCGGAGGCGATTCCAGTTCTGCAGAAATTAATCGCCGAAAACCCCGAGATGCCCATGCCGTATTCCAAGCTGGGCGATTGCTACCTGCAGACGCACGAGTTCGAGAAAGCAGAGCCATTGTTTCGCAAGGCGGTCGTGTTGGACCCGAAGCTCACCGACGCCGAGATGGGGTTGGCCAAAACTTTGCTGCGGGTTGGAGATATCGAGGAAGCAACCACTGTGCTCGAGAAGATTACAGCTAGGGTGCCGAATCTGGCGGAGGGACACCTTCTGCTACAGATTGCGTATGCCCGGAGCAACCGCGTGCCAGAGACGATCAGTGAATGTGAAAACGTATTGAAGTTCTTTCCACGTAGCTACGGAACCTATCTGATTCTCGGGCAATTTCTGGCGAAGTCCGGGGACTTGGAGGGGGCAGTGCTGAAGCTTCAAGAGGCGGCTGCGCTGCGGCCCGAGACACCCGCGCCGCATTTGTATCTGGCCGATGTTTACTCTAAGTTGGGGAAGCAGGCCGATGCGGAGCGCGAGCGGGCTGAGGCCGAGCGTCTGGCCGCGAATCCGACCCATCCGGCGAACGGCGCACCCGACCCGGGAAATGCCGCGCCGCAGGAGTGAGTCGGTCGGAGTATTGTCGTTGCCTTTGTCCCGAGCGATCTCTATTTTTTTTTGAGCCGCAGTGGTTCCGGTCATGTTCCTTCGGGAATGGAGTCTGATTCGATGTTTGTGATCCGTTGGCTGTTGTGTGTTGTGAGTCTGGCCGCGTTCGCGCTGCCACTGCAGAACCCGTCGGTTCAGAGTAACGGAAATCAGAGCGCCGGAAATCAGACCACTGGGAACAGCGCTTCCGCGACCCCGGCAGCGGGGAAGACATCCGGCCATTCCACTGCGCGAAAAACGCGCGGGCCAGAGAAGGCGTTTCCCAATATTGTTCTGATCACGCTCGACACGACGCGCGCGGACCGTATGGGTTTCATGGGATCGAGGCGCGGACTTACTCCGAACCTGGATGGGTTAGCGCGGCAGTCGGCGGTGTTCACACGGGCCTACGCGCAGGTTCCGCTAACCTCGCCTTCCCATGCGACGATTCTCACGGGGACCTATCCGCAGTACCATCACGTGCTTGATTTTCCGGATGTGCTGGGTGAGGACCTACCCTATGCGCCGGCGATTCTACAATCGCATGGATATCACACCGCAGCATTTATCGCCTCCCTGGCTCTTGACCCGCACGGTGGCGCTCCCGGTTTTGACCGCGGATTTGACGTCTACAACGCCGGATTCAGTTCAGCGAAGTTCTTGGCCGAAAGGGACCGGTACAACTCCATCGAGCGCCGGGGGGATGAAGTGGTATCCCGCGCGACAACCTGGTTGAACCACAATCCCAGAGGTCCCTTCTTCATGTGGGTACACCTTTATGACCCGCACGAGCCTTATGATCCGCCCGAGCCCTACAAAAGCAGGTACTCGGCGGAGCCGTACGACGGAGAGATCGCGTACATGGATTCGGCAGTGGGGAAATTACTGCGGGAGTTGAAAACGCGCGGGCTCTACGATGGAGCGATGATCGCGGTGATGGCCGATCACGGGGAATCGCTGGGAGCTCACGGAGAGGAGACGCACGGATTCTTTCTTTACGATGAGACAATCCACGTGCCACTGGTGATTAAGCTGCCGCACGGGCGCGCAGGGGAGAATCCGATCAGGGGGCAAACGATCAAAGCTCAGACGATCAAGGGTCAATCAATCAAGAGTGGGCAGACCAAGGATGGCCAGAGCAAGGATCGACAGATTTACGGTCGGCGAATCGACGATCGGGTGGGTCTGGTGGACGTGATGCCGACAATGTTGCAGACGGCAGGAATTGCCGTACCGGCCGAGGTGCAAGGGGAATCGCTGCTGAAATTGATAACAACGACAACGAAAGCGGAAGCCGAGCAATCCGCGGCGGTTGCGAATTCCTGGCGCGACCGTCCAGCTTATTCGCAGTCGGATTATCCTCACGTCGCGTTTGGATGGAGTGCGCTGCAGTCGCTGCGGACGGGAAAATACTTGTATGTGCAGGCGCCGAAGCGGGAACTGTATGACCAGACGGTAGACCCCGAAGCGGAGCACAATCTGGCAGCGACCTCGGCAGCGGTGGCCGACACGCTGGCGGGCCAGGTGCACGCATTCCTGGAGAAGACCGCCAGCAAACGGGAAGCGCCCAAGCTCTCCGACGAAAAGGTTGCGGCCCTCGATCCGGCACTGCAGCAGAAGCTGGCGTCGCTGGGATACGTAACGGGGAGCAGCCACATTGCCAAGCCTTCTGACCAGGGCGCCGACCCCAAGGACAAAATTGCTACGGCCAACACGATCCGAGACACCAATGCTCTTCTTGATAATGGACATTACGAGGAGGCTGTTCCGATCCTGCAGAAGCTGATTGCTCAAGAACCAGACATGCCGATGCTCTATTTCAAGCTCGGCGGGGTCTATATGCACTTGCAGCAATACGACAAAGCGTCCCCGATGCTGAGCAAGGCGGTGGAGCTGGGCCCGAACTTCACCATGGCCGAATTGGATCTGGGCAAGACCTTGATGCGACTCGGAGATGTGCAAGCGGCAACGACCGTGCTCGAGAGGTTGAGCGCCAGGGTTCCGAATCTTATCGATGCACACCTCTTGCTGGAGATCGTTTACGCGCGAGCTAACCGGCCAGAGACGATCAGCGAATGTGAAAAGGTGCTCAAGATCATCCCTGAACAATACGGAACGTACCTGATTTTGGGGCGATATCTGGCGAAGTCGGGCGACCCTGAGGCGGCATTGCCGAAACTGGAGAAGGCGGCTGCGCTGCGACCCGAAAGAGCCGAGCCACATATTGCTCTGGCCGAGGTTTACGATCAGTTGGGACGCAAAGAAGATGCGGCGCAGGAGCGGACCAAAGCCGATCGCCTGAAGCAATCTGCCCAAGAGTCAATTAGAGAAGAGTGAATTAGGGAGTTCCAAAACGCGCTATAATGCGCTCGTTCGGCGGAAGTTCTCGTCGCTGGCCCGAATTGATGTGGGGGGTGCCATGAAATTGCGTCGGTTGGCTGTCTTTGTATTAGTGTCTTTCGTCTTACTCTTTACGCCTGTATCCGGCTTGGGCCAAAGCTCTGCCAAGCCGAAGCCCCACGTGGTCGTAGTCAGCGTCAACGGCATGGAACTTGACGTCATTCGTCCCTTGCTCCTCGAGGGCAAGATGCCCAACCTCTCATCGGTGATAAAGAAAGGAGCGTACGGTAAGCTCCGCACTGTCTCCGCACCGAACTGCCCTCGTGTTTTCAGCACCATGTTCACCAGCACCGAGCCCGAGGAGCATGGGGTTACAGGTTTTATTGTGGGCGGAATTACCGCCAATACCAACATGCTCAAGGAGGAACCGATCTGGTCGATTCTGTCCAAGAATCACGTCACTGTCGGCATGACCAATGTCCCAGCCACTTTTCCGGTGATGCCGGTGAACGGCTACATGATCAGCGGCATGTTGACTCGCGGCAAAAACTGCGAGGACGGCGTCCTTTGTGCACCTAAACTTTCTGAAGTCGAGGGTGGAGATGCAGTCTACCCTCCATCCCTGAAGGCTGAATTGTTGAAGAATGTGGGGGACTTTTATATCGACTGCGAACGGATGCCCTCCGCGGCCGATCTTCAAGGGCATGAGTCGGCGGAAATCGATGCCTGGCTGGCCAAGGTTCAATTGATCCGCGACCAACAGACTCGTCTCTTCGCCTATATCCTCGACCACTATCCAACCGACTTCACTTGGCTGGGGCAGTCATGCGAAGATCGCACGGGGCACTGGCTGTATCCCATTGCTCCTTACAACGTCGGCTACAATCCCAAAATTAACGCGGTGCGCACCGGGGCTTTCCCTGACCAGTACGTCGCGTTCGATAAGGTCCTGGGTGAAATCCTGAAGCATGTCGACGAGAACACCTACCTGATCATTGTTTCCGATCACGGCATCAAACCGCTTCGCGAATTCGAAGAAACCGATCCGCATGCGCACATGGACCACGAGAAGACGACGCCAGTCATCGCCAAACACGACTTCGCAGACGGCGATGACGTCCCCGGGTCCTTCTTTGCCATGGGACCCGGCATCAAGCAAAATCTGCGGCTTATGGGGTTTGCGGCTTCGGTGTACGACATCGCTCCCACAATCCTGCATCTGTATGGGATCGAACAGCCGCCACAGATGCGGGGGCACGTGCTGAGCGACATCTTTGTGAACGCCGGCAAAACCGTCGCAGCGCGCTAAACATAGAAAGTCGCATGTGGATTTCTTTCCTATTTGTCGGATGCGTGCGCACTGCGCTGCCGCAGCAGCTGGGCTTGCGTCCGAGCGCGCTGTGCTTTCGCGGCTTCTCCTAATCGTGCGTAACCCGTCGCCAGCCATTCGAAGAGGTCCGGATTTTTCGCGTCCGTCCTGGAGAGGGCTTCTAGCTGACGCACAGCCACGGTGAAGTTGCCCTCTTCAATTTCCCCCTCTGCGAGTCCTTGTTGAGCTTCTACGCTGTTCGACTGCAGCAACAGCGCGGCCTCGAACTGATCTTCAGCGTCCTTTGGTTTGTTCAGCCCAAGATACACCCGACCTAGGAGCAGGCGGCCCTGCAACTGGCCCGGCACGAGCTTCAGGCTGGCCTCGAGCGCATCGCGCGCTCCGGCGAAGTCGTGCAGATGCTCCAATGCTTCTCCCTCATCGAAAAACGCCGTAGCGTCGTTCGCACCAGCCTGCGTGGCTCCCTTCAAGTGCTCCGCGGCCTTGTCGTATTCCCCCGCCCGTAATTCCAGTTCCCCCAATTCCCGCAGAGCGGTCGAGGATCCGGAATCGAGCGCCAGCGCGTTTTGGAAAAGCTTCCGAGCCTCTTCATTGCGGTCGTCTTCGGCTGCCATCATCGCCGCGTGTAGGAAATTTTGCTCTTCGATTTTGTCCTTCGGGTCAGGCAACATCGAGGGCTCTGGAGCCGTTGTTGAGCTTCCTGCATCTGCAGGGCCAATATACCCCAACGCCTTGAGCTCATCGATTGTTTCCTGTCCCACCGCTCCCTTGACAGTCGCTGGCGACGGCTCCGGGGCGCGAACTTCCGTCAGCATGGCGCGCGCCCTCTGCACGCGACCGTTCCAAGGTTCATACCGGTTAACCAACTCGCCTGCATCGCTCCGCAAGTCATAAAACTCAGGCCGGGGCGCCTCAATGTATTTGTATCCTTCGCTGCGCACGGATCGCAGCGGAGCCCAACCGAAGCGCAAAGGATAGTCGGTCTCGCCGAAGGCTGTGTGTTCAGCTCTCTCCGCCCCAGTGAAATAGGGCTTCAACGAGCTGCCATCCGTCTTCTCGAACGCCGGGGCATCCGCCAGATCGAGTATCGTTGGCGCAATATCAAGGGTTGTCACCTGTGCATCGACTGCCACTCCTGCTTTGAGTCCATGAGCCAGCTTGAGAATCAGCGGCACGTGAGTCGTTGAGTCGTAAAGGAAGATTCCGTGAGTATCCTCGTGGTGCTCGCCCAACCCTTCGCCGTGATCGCCGACCACAACGATAATCGAGTTGCGATACCGGCCCGTCTTCTTGAGGTACGCGATGAAGTTTGCCAGTGCAGAATCGGCATAGGCGATCTCTCCATCGTACAAATGATCTTTGTATATCCGTGAATACGGCTCGGGAGGCTCGTAGGGATCGTGCGGATCGTACAGGTGCACCCATAGGAAATGTGGGCCTGTTGGATGCTGACTCAACCACGTCTCCGCGTGCCGCACCACTTCCATCCCCCGGCGTTCAATGCGTCCCCATCGCGACTTCGAGGTTGGATGTTCGGGAAAGTTGTCGTAGAAGTCGAAACCTTGATCGAATCCGGGAGCCAGCGTCTTGCTGTCGAGAATGACTGCTCCAATAAAAGCAGCTGTGTGATAGCGCTGCTTGCGAAGCAGCTCCGCCAGCGTTGGAATCGCAGGAGACAGCGGCACGCCAAAATCGGTCACTCCGTGTGAACTCGGCAACAGCCCCGTGAGAATGCTGGCGTGCGAAGTATTTGTGATCGGGCTCGCGGTGAACGCTTGTGCGAAGCGGATGCCATCTCTTGCCAGAGCGTCCAGAGCGGGCGTCTTGACCTGCTTATAGCCGTAGCAGTGCACGTGGTCAGCTCGCAGAGTGTCGATCGTTATGAGAAAGATATCGGGCCGCGGCGCCAGTTCCTTCGTAGAAGCCATAGCCGTTAGGCCCAGCGACGCACACAAGAAACCGGCACTCAGAGCGCACGAAAGGTTCATCGGGCCATCAGACTAGCACAGTTCACGAGCCGATTAGCCGCATTCGGGCCCCGCTTTTTTGCCTAAAGATCCACTTCGGATCCCAACCGCAAAAGTTCCCGTCGCAGCTGTTCGTGATGCTGGGTCAAATGAAGGTAGTGCATGTCGTGCGGCCCGGACTGCGCCCGAATTATCTCGATCATCCTCCTTTTTTCTGCCCTCGACCAATCGGCAATCTTTGGAATCATGCTCAGCACCAGAGACCACTCTTCCAGAGATCGCCGCTCGGCGCTCGTCCAGCGACTGATCTTCGCTCCCAAAGCGCGGCTGACTTTTGCCGCAGAAGCCGCGCTCATCGTCGGCAAATTCCCTTCGAATTCCCGCGCCATCCTGCGACTCACACGAAGTCCCACATTGCGCGCGGAAAACGTGTCCCACGCGCCGGAGGCGATGTCAGGTTCCGACCCCTCCGAGCCATCATCTTTCTTCCCTGCTCGCCCAGCGACCAGGTCGATTTCGTAAAACATGTGCGCCTCCGCCAACCGTTGGAGCGTCCTCCTCGGCGTGCGATACTGTGCGTCAGCCGCGATTTTCTTCTCCTCAGTCCGAGCCAACTGTTCGATCTCCGGAAGCCCGCAGCGAAATCCCGAGTTTGCGGTAGAACCAGAATGCGCCTGAATTCAGCGCTTCGTCATTGTTCTGCCCGATCTGATAGGGATACACAGAAATCACGCTTGCGCCGGTCTCAGCCCGCAGGCAGCGCAGAGCCTGAGCGTAGATCCACGCGGTTTCTCCTTGCCGGTAGGTGTAGAAGGTGTTGAAACCGACCTCAATCCATTCGCAAAGACCGATAGCCTCAACGTAATTGACCGGCACGCCGTTCTTCAATGTGAATCCCGCCACGTAGGCCCGCAGGGGCAGACGGCGCCCCGGCGGCAAATTCCACAGATAGATCACGATGCCGCGATCGAAATCGGCCCGAACCACCGATTGCGGATCGCCAAGAGTCGTCCCGTAAAGTTCCCGGTAGCGCACCAGCATAATCTCTTTGATTGTCCGCATCACCCAATCCCGTTCCCGCTGAGAAGGGCGCTTCAGCCGAACCGCTGGACGCGAGAGTTCCGCGGTAAGGGACACTTCTTTCCGCGCAATCAATGGCGCATCATGGATGTAGAACCGGCGCGGGCGAATCCAGCTGTGCGTGCGAGAGAAGCTCGCACCTTGCACTCGCCAACGCAGAGGCATGCGGAGCGAGTCATACAGTTCGCCGCGAACTCGTTCCACTTCACCAGGCGGACCAATCTTTACCTGCTCGAACTGCCGCAGCAGCCACTGGATGTCCCGTTTGGAACCTCTCACCGCGTCGATCCACCGCCGCCAGGGAATGTTGGCTTCCACGTCGGAATCTTCCCGCAGCAGCGGAATGAAACGCGGCCAACTCGATCCCCAGGCGCGCTCTTCGTCGTATTCGTCCCATGCTATCTCGACACTCTGAGGCATGCGCCGGACCAGCCAGCGCGCAGCCTCGAAGTTCAGCGAGTCCTGCATCGTCGTACCTGCGATGCCCGAAGTGTCGAAGTCGTCGAAGACCGACATATCGGCGCCGAGGTCGCGAATTCGCTCCACGCGCTCGTGGAACGAACGGAGAAGCTTTTCAACCTGCGAAACCAGTGAGACTGAGTGCGGAAAGGCGCGCAGAAACAGTAGACACTCATGGAAGCGGATCAATAGTTTCGGATCTCGGAACTCGCGGCGGCCAATCTGCCGGAGCAACCGCTGCACCTTGTACGCGAGGCCAGGTCCAAACAGATTTTTCGCGGATTCAAGATCGGTGAGCTGCGCGTCGAGCGTGGGCATCTGGATTCCCGCGACAGTGTAACTCAGGCGCAGTTCCATTTACCTTGATATATGGGAAAAATAAAAATCAATTTCAAAACCTGCGAACTCGATTGGCCTTGTCAATTTTCCAGGCATCGCGGTCGTTGGCGGTAGATGCAGTTGATTGCGTGGGCGGCGACTCTGGCGGCGGTGGCGACGACTGTAGCACCGGTTATGTTTTCGTGCAGGTGTGCGTGCGCGGCCGCGGCCGCTCGGGCGGTGTAAAGAGCGACAATCTGGGCCTGCCACGTCAATCATGCTCCGGCTGCAGCCGTGGGCAAATACTTTGCAGCTATTCACTGTAAGTGGAATAATCCACCGTCAATTCCTCCCCCGGCCTGATGGCCCGAAGCGTGACGAAATCGTAGCTCTCATCACAACGAACGTTGGGCGTTTTGGAGTTGTTCACGTACGCTATTGCCGTACCAGCGGTCTGAAGATATGAAGTCTCCCAGAACGCACCAGTTCCTCACATCCACACTGAGCATCTGCCAGCTTTTGTCGTCCGCGCCGGGCAGAAATATCAACGCTCCTAATGCGAGTTCGCCCGTCTTGGGGTGCTTCGGGAGATGATGGAAAGCCTCAACAACATGATGATTGGTGACTACCGTTCCGTCGGCATCAACGAGGAAACCCGTTCCGAAGATCGGCGGAAACATTGGCGGTACGCCTACAGGCGTCTGAGTCATCTTCGAGATGAACGCGAGCACGCACGGGCCAGCCGTTTCAAATAACCTCGTGAGCGGAGACTCGCCAATCCTCTCTCTTGCTACGCCGAGCTGTTCCTTTTCTGTTGTCATGTCGATGAGATTGTACCTTCGCCATGAGCGGCCGAACTATTGGACTCCTCTATTAGGAGGACACAATGACTGTGCGTGAAATGATTCGAACTACGTCAAAACGAACACCACGGTCGATCAGGTTAACGTCTACCAGGTTATGCGAGCGGCAGGCCAAGTAGAAGCGTTGCTAGGGCTGGCCGCTCACACGAAATACGATAAACCTGCAAACAGAGGCACTAGATAGGAGATCCATGCTTCGATCAAACGCTTTTTACCTACAAGACAGGTGGCCGGAGTCAACCGGAGGCCGCGGCTCTGATGTGTCGCAAGCATAACTCCCCAAAAGGAAACCGGCGGAAGTAACAGGAGGTGCCCCGCGCGGAAGAGAGCGGCTGTTTGCAGCGTGAGAGAATAGAAATCCGATTGACATTTGAAGTTGATGGTTCATAACGCTTCCGGACATGTAATCGACAGATCGTTGTCGATTCCACCAACTCTAATGAGTAAAGCGCGCCGTGCCGGTGTTCTAGCACCGACACGACGCTAACCACCGTAGCCTAAGAAGGAGGCAAACGTGGCTGTCAATCAACGTATCACCCGTCCATCTGTAGCTCAACTCTCCCCAGGGGCATCTCCTAGAATCGCTCTTTATGCCCGCGTCAGCACTTCCGGAGGGCACCAAGACCCAGAAATGCAACTTCGCGAACTGCGCGAGTACGCAGAGCGCCGCGGCTGGGAAATCTACGAAACCTATACAGATACCGGAGTGTCCGGCTCAAAGAATTCGAGACCGGCGCTAAACAGCCTTATGGCCGATGCTTGCCAGCGGCGGTTCGATGCAGTCCTGATCTGGAAACTCGACAGATTTGGCCGTTCTCTTCGGCACTTGGTAAATGCCCTGGCCGAACTGGAAGCTCTTGGGGTCGCCTTCGTCAGTCTGAAAGACAACCTAGACCTAAGCACGCCGTCCGGCCGGCTTATGTTCCAAATCATCGGTGCAATGGCAGAGTTTGAGCGAGCGTTGATCCAGGAGCGGGTCCGGGCCGGTCTGCGCAATGCACGGGTCAAAGGCAAGCGGCCTGGCCGACCTGGAGCGGATCTCAGCGAAACTCAGGTAGCCGCTTTGCGTGCATCAGGAGCATCCTTGCGCGCCATAGCGAAGGAGCTCGGAGTCGGTGTGGGTACTATCCATAGGCTTAGTCAGCAGCGTACATAGGATCGTCGGACAGCGAATACAATTTGAGTTAGCCGAGGGCCAGCCCGCCATGCTGGCCCTTACTTCCCACAAGCCCGTTTATCGGTACTTGTCCGGATTGCCCGGTACTCCGGCACTCTGCGCCATCGTGCGCACACACTTGTCCATGTTCAGACACTGTGACCCGCCCCCTGCGCGGCCACTAGCCGACGGACATACTGACGCTGGCCGTGTGCATGCTGGACGAGGGAAACTCCTATTTCCTCCGTTATGCTCAAGGAGTCGAAATCCTAATTATGACCCTGACGACTTGACGTGAAAAGCACGGCCGTCAAGTCCGCGATAATCTCTTCCACTAGGCAGGATGAATCTCGACTGAGCGAATCCTGTCCCTGATCGCATGCTGTCCGGCAAGCGGCAGGCAATTGAGAGCTTATACCGACGGCTGATCGACGAGAGACATGACCGCGACAGCTTTCAAGGGATGCCTCCAGCGAGACGATCTTGACCAGCGATGAAATCTTGGACAGTTGCTTTCGATCGTTGTCCGTCAGTTCTGGACATGAAACCACTATGTCGCGCCATTCATAGATCCAGGAGTTGATCGCGGTTGACAGTGTTTTCATCGGCAAGATTCGGTTAGCATCAGCCAGCGAAGTGCTGCCACTGCCTGCATCAAAGTTGCCAAGAGGATGAAGATTCTCCGCATCGACAAATTCCCACCCCAAGGCTTCTGCGAGGAGTCTGCCGACGGTGTTTCTGGCTGATTGTCCGGGTCCCATGATGATGAAGACCATACCGCTCACCTCCTTTCGGAGGCGACCCATAGAAACGAAGTTATTCATTCGGTGAGCAAGAAGCCTGCAACCGCTAGAAACCAGTTAATGACTACTATCAAACAATAATCGGCGCTAACCACTGGCTGATCACGTTATGACTTGTAGGGACTAACTCCCAACTGCCGCACCTGATCGGTGAACTCGCGCACCACTTGCGCGAACTTTGGCCCTTCGGCCGCCGAAACCCATTCCAGGCGAAAGCGCTCTTCCTCGATTCCGAAATCTGCGAGCATCAACTTGATGGCTTCCGCGCGTTTTTCTGCCTTCAAGTTACCCTCTTGGTAGTGGCAGTCGCCAGGATGACAGCCGCACATGAGAACTCCGTCCGCGCCCTTGGTGAACGCATCAATCACCAGGTTGGGATGCACCATCCCCGAGCACATGACACGAACGATCCGGATGCTGGGCGGGTATTGGCTGCGGGAGACGCCCGCCAAGTCCGCGCCGGCATAGGAGCACCAGTTGCAACACAGAGCGATAATCAAGGGTTGAAAGTTGTCGTCCATCACTCTACTCCCAGAGCTGCATGGATCTGGGCCTCGATCTCTTCGAGGGTAAATCCACGAATAAATACGCCTTTCTTCGGACAAGTGGCCTGGCAGCAGCCACAACCCTTGCAGGCGGAGTCGTTGGTTTCAACGACTTTCTTGATCGACCCCTGCCACTTGTATTCGAGCAGCGTGATCGCTTTGTAGGGACAAGTGTCCACGCAGTAGGCACAGCCGTCGCAGTTTTCGTCTACCACCTGCGAGATATTCGCTCCGAGTTCGAGGCGATCTTGAACGAGGACGGATGCGGCTCGCGCGGATGCTGCCTGGGCCTGCAAGATGGATTCGTCGATGCTCTTTGGAGAATGGGCCAGACCACACAGGAAGACACCGTCGGTCATGAAGTCCACGGGGCGCAGTTTCATATGAGCTTCGAGGAAAAATCCCTCGCTGTTCAGCGGAACCTTGAGGAGCTGCGCGATCTTGCGATTCTCTTCATGTGGATGAATTCCTGCAGACAGAACTACCATGTCGGCGGAGATCATTATCGGCATTCCCAGAGTTTGATCGTAGACGCTGACCTTGAGTCCTTGGCCATTTCGTAACACTTCGGGCTTGCGGTTCTCTTCGTAGCGCACGAAGATCACGCCTTGCTGGCGTGCCTTGGTGTAGTAGCTCTCTTTGAACCCGTAGGTACGGATGTCGCGGTAGAGGACGTACACAATCGTCTGCGGAGAGCGCGCTTTGATCTTTAGTGCGTTCTTGATGGCCTCGGCGCAACATACACGGGAACAGTAGGGATGCTCGGCGTCTCGTGAGCCCACGCACTGGATCATGACGACAGTCTTCGCAGGCTGAGTGCCCTTGCCGGCCAGGAAAGCACCTCCGGAAGCGAGGCGCGCTTCAAGGTCACGCTGCGTGATGACGCCGTCGTCCTGTCCGTATAAGTATTCTTTCGGCTGGTACTGCTTCGCCCCCGTGGCCACGATTATGACCCCGTGCGTGACTTCGGTGGTCTTGCCATTTGCGGTGATCGTTGTCTTGAAGTTGCCGATGCTGCCATCAATCTTTTCGATGGCCGCGCGGGTAAATACATGGATTTTGCTGTTGTGTGCGACCCCGTTGCGCAAGCACGCTAATTCATCCAGTGGCAAGTCTCCGTTGAGTAGGTAGTGAACATGGCGCAGATTGCCCCCCAGCTCCTTTTCTTTTTCCACCAGATGAACGTCAAAGCCCTGGCGTGCCAGCGACAGGGCAGCGGTCATGCCTGACAGTCCTCCACCGATGACGAGGGCGGACTTTTCTACGCTGACCGTTTGCCGGTGGAGCGGCTCCAGTAGCCGAGCCTTCGCCAGCGCCATCCGCACCAGGTCTTTCGATTTCTGCGTGGCCTTTTCCGGTTCGTGCATATGCACCCAGGAGCACTGGTCGCGGATGTTGGCCATCTCGAACAGGTAGGGATTGAGGCCGGCTTCCGCCATAGTATTGCGGAACAGAGGCTCGTGGGTTCGCGGAGTGCACGAGGCCACCACCACGCGATTCAGGTTGTGTTCGGCGATCTTTTCCTTGATCCGATCCTGGGTGTCATTGGAGCAGGTGTAAAGATTGTTGTCCGCAAACACGACGTTAGGCAGGGTCTTGGCGTATTCCACGACCTCGGGGACGTTGACCACTCCGGCGATATTGGTTCCGCAGTGGCAGACGAAAACTCCGACGCGCGGCTCTTCTCCCTTCACCTCTCTTTCGGGTGGGTAAACCTTGGGAGTGATCAGCGTCCCGCGCGCCTCGCGCAAGAGCGAGAGCACCTGGGAAGCGGCCGCTGACGCCTGCATCACAGTTTCCGGAATGTCCTTAGGCTCGGCAAACGGTCCAGCAACAAAGATTCCTTCCCGCGAGGATTCCGCGGGCCGGAACGTCGGGGTCTGGCAGAAGTTAAACTCATTCAGTGCCACGCCGAATCGTTCGGCCAACGCTTTGACTTCTTTGGGCGGCTGCATGCCCACCGATAGCACGACTAGGTCGTATTCCTGGGAAAGTTTTCTGTCGTTCTCGCCGAGATAGTTGACGATCAGGTTTCGCGAGCCGGGTGCTTCCTCGATCTTCGGCACCCGGGTACGTATATAACGCACAGCGAGTTCTTGGGCTCGGCGGTAATACTGCTCGAAACCCTTGCTGAAAGCGCGCAGGTCCATGAAGAAGACGTCGCATTGCAAACCTTCGCCGAGATGCTCTTTGGCGATGATGGCCTCCTTCGTGGCATACATGCAGCAGACGGATGAACAATAATCGCGGTCGAAATCCCGTGAGCCAACACACTGTAGAAAGGCGATGCGCTTTGGCTCCTGTTGATCGAAAGGTCGCCGCACATGGCCGGAGTAGGGTCCCGAGGCGGAGAGAATCCGCTCGAACTCCAGGGACGTAAGCACATTCGGGAAACGGCCGTAACCCAAGTCCTTCTTTAGCCTGGCGTCGAAGATTTCGAATCCAGGTGCGAGGACGATGGCGCCTACTTTCAACTCGCGCGTCTGCTGGGTCTGCGCATAGTCGATGGCATTGGCCTGGCAGGCGTTTTGGCAGAGATGACAATCGCAGCAGATGCCGCAGGCGAGGCAGCGCTTGGCTTCGGCCACTGCTTCTTCCTGCGTATAGCCGACGTGGATCTCCGCAAATGTTCTTCCGCGAGTCTTGGGGTCGAGGGCTTGTACGGGTACTTGGCGCTGCATCAGCACGCCTGCCGTGTCCACGGTGTACGCAGTGTGATACGGCCCTTCCATTTCGCGCGCTCCACGGAGGTCGCGGCCATTGATCCAGCGGTCGATAGAGTTGGCGGCTTTCTTGCCGGCGAGCATCGCCGTCACCACCACGTCGGGACCGGTCACACAATCGCCGCCCGCGAAGACACCGGGCAGCTCAGTTTCCAGTGTTAGCGGATCGGCGCGAAGCGTTCCCGATTTCGTGGTCGCCAGCCCAAGCCTTTCGCCGAGAGCATTTACGTCCGGCACTTGGCCGATGGTGGCCACGACGGCGTCACAGTGAAGGACGAACTCCGAGCCTGGAATCGGCTCTGGAGTTGGCCGGCCGCTGGCATCGAGCGGGCCGAGCTTCATCTTCATGCACTCAAGGCCAGCTACGCGTCCGTCGGGACCCGGATGAAAAGCCTTGGGCGCGGCGAGGAACATCAACTTGACACCTTCACGTTCCGCATCCTCGACCTCGCGATGGTCCGCAGGCATCTCTGCCCGGGTTCGCCGGTAGACGATCGTCACCTCGGCAGCGCCGCATCGCAAGGCGGCGCGTGCCGCGTCTAGTGCGGAGTTGCCTCCTCCCACCACCAAGACACGATGCCCCGGCGATAGCTGATTCCCCAAATTCACTCGCCGCAGGAACTCGACGCCGCCTGTGACGCCAGGCAGTTTTTCCCCGCGAATCCCGAGTCTGCGTTCGACGTGAGCGCCGATGGCCAAGAAAACAGCCGCATAACTCTTGCGCAATTCTTCGAGCGTGATGCTGCGGCCTACCGGCGTCTCCAGCAGGATGTCGATCCCGATCGCGCGCAGCCGGTCCAACTCGGCGTTCAATAAAGGCCGCGGTAACCGGAAGGAAGGAATGCCAACTGCGAGCATCCCGCCCGCTACCGGTAGCGCTTCGAAGATAGTCGCGCCGTAGCCTTTCTGGCGAAGCTCGTACGCACACACAAGACCGGCCGGGCCCGATCCCACGATGGCAATCTTCTCCGGGCGTTCCGGCACACCAGGTTGCGGCAGCTTGTAGTCGGAGAAATGATCGGTAATAAAGCGCTTCAATGCCGGCAAATTTACTGCATCATCCACGCTGGTACGGGTGCAGGCCGCAGTGCAGGGGTGCGTGCAGATGCGGCCGCAGATCGACGGAATCGGATTGTCTCGCAGAATGACCTGGAGAGCTTCGTCGAAGCGTCCCTGTGCGATGAGTGTCACATAGCCTTGCGCACTCTGATGGATGGGACATCCGGCCTCGCAAGGCGAAGTCCCGCGGCGCGAAATAGAAAAAATATTGGGGACCGCTTGCGGGAAAGGTCGATAGATCGCCTTTCGTTCTCCCAAGCGTTGATCGAACTCGGAGGGCAGCGTTACAGGACACTCGGTTGTGCAAGCGCCGCAACCCGTGCATTTCGCCGCGTCGACAAAACGCGGCCGGTGCTTGATCGTGACCGTGAAATTCCCCGGTTGTCCTTCGACGCGCTCTACCTCGCACAAGGTTAGGATGTCGATGTCTTTATGCCGGCCGATCTCAACCAGGCGCGGTGCCATGGTGCACATGGCGCAATCGTTCGTGGGAAAAGTTTTGTCGAGTTGGGCCATCACTCCGCCGATGGCGGGACCGCGTTCGGCCAAATATACCTTTATGCCGCCGTTCGCGAGATCGAGGGCCGCCTGCATGCCGCCGATACCGCCTCCTACTACTAGGGCAGCGCCCACTGGCAGGGTGGCTGACTTCTCACTGCTGGACTCCTCAAAGCGCATGGGGAATAACCTCCGCCGCGGCCGCCTGCCGCCCGGCTCTCTCGCGGACGGCCAGAAAATAAAGCGCCAGCGGCCGATAGACCATGTGCGACCACTTTCCAAACGACATCTCTACCAGCAGCATGGGCGTGGCCACGACAACGTGCAGCGCATACAGGTAGTGACAGGTAAGTGCGAAACCCGCGTAGCGAAAAATGTGTGCTGCAAGGCCACTGATCGCCGTCAACAGAAGCAGGATAGGAAAGACCAAATCTTGGAAGTGCGTCTCCTTGCAGATTTCCTTGTGCGCTCGCAAGCGGCAGTTGAGAATGCCGGCGATGCCGTAAAAGATGAATCCGGCTGCCAAGTATCCGAGCCACCGCTGAGGATGGTAGAGAGGATAGATATTGTCGGTCTGAAACCACCGCAGGCCGAATACTTTGATCGTGAGCATCGTCAGAGTGCCCACAGCGAGAAACTCATGCCCCAGCCATCGGCCATGTTCCGGACATTTGCGCATCATAGGCTGGGCTATCGACTCATACACATACACCCACGCCTCAACAGCGTAGATAGACAAGGGAATGCGCTCCCGCCCTGGGCCATTCATCGTAAGCCGCCAGATGTGGAAGACGCGCGAGAGCAACAGCAACAGCGGAAGCAGGATCACCGTCAGCGTGTAGTACTTGATGAGCGGAAACATGTGATCCAATCCGAACGGCGTAGTGGTGAAATCCTTAGCCGCCATCCCCACATACCACAAGTGGTATCCGACAATCAGCAGCAGTGTGAGAACAGCCACGGAGATTAAGGAACCGAGATACCACGCGGTGGATTGGAGGAGTTTGCGGCCGATGCGGGTCCATTCATATTGCGCGCTGAGAAAACGCCGCAAAGTGATCATGGAGATTCTGGGCTCGGATTGGCGTGGGCAAATGATCGAACAGTCGCCGCAATCATGGCAGACCCATGGGTCAAGGCTTTCGAGCAGCGGTTGCCTGAGCCCCAGCAGCGCCAAGCGAATGCTCCTACGGGGAAAAGTCGCAGAATCTCCCACCAGATCGCACGAGAGCGTGCAGCTTCCACACTGATAGCAGCCTGTGGGATCGAACTTCCCATACCGCCGAATGTCGGGCAGCAGTGTTGGATCGCTTTGAACCGGCAATGTGCCTGTTGCCATTTGCCACCTCTAGCGGGAGTGCCCGTTACTGCGCGGTAACGACAACTTCTTTTGCAGGCCTCCTCGTGTACACCAGGAACTTCCCGCCTTCTTCCACGATCTGAATCTGAAAGCCTTCGTCCTGATACGACTGCCCGGCACTTAATGCTTCATGTCTGTTGTCGTAGAGCTGTCCATCCCACATGAACTTCTTACCATCGCTGATCATTGCGAGATTCGGGCTCATACGGCGCCTCCAGCCCCTTCACATGCTGCTGTGAAAACATTGCTCACTGGCGACGCCGTGGAGCGGGGGAAGTATTCGCGGACCAGCCAGCGCGCGGCTTGCGGCACCGCGCCGCTGACTGCCTTCGACAAACCCTGAGAGATTTCCTCCGGCAGCGGCCCCGTTTGGCAGGCCAGCACGCGCACCTCGACCCCGCAGGCTTCTTGCAACTCGCGTAACAAGTTCGACGTTGGCAACTGATGCAGCGAAAAATCGTCAAGCTTAGCCACCGGGATCTCGGCGGGATCGATCTCGAATATCTCGCCGGGACTGCGTCCGACATCGATCGCGTCCAAAATGAGCAAACGCTGCGGACGCGCGCTGCTTAGGCAGAGAGTGAATAGCAGCTTGCGCACGCCAGTGCCGGCGTCCAGTAAGCAGACGGCTTCGGGCACCTGGTAATGTAACTCGATATAGTCCACTACCGCGCACCCGAAGCCGTCATCTCCAAACAGAATATTCCCGCAGCCGAGCACCAAGGTCGGCTTCCGACAGAAGTCGGGAAGATCGGATGCCTCGATCTCGGATCGCCCGATATCGGACTGATCGATCTCCCGCATGCTTTCTCCTTAGTTCGCTGCCATTCAGTTGGCGAGCGAGCCGAGCAACTTGCCCTCCGCGTCGAAAATATCCAGCTTGACCGAGAGCTTCCCATCCAACCGGTGAGTGGCGCAGGACAAGCACGGATCGTAGGCGCGGATTGACATTTCAACTCTATTCAGCACGCCCTGGTCATACTTGCCATCATGGATCAAGCTCTTGGCGGCTTGTGTGACCGACATGTTGATGGGAGCGTTGTTGTGCGTGGTACCTACAATCAGGTTGACATTAGTGATTAGACCATCGGCATCGGTGGTGTAATCGTGGATGAGCGTGCCGCGTGGCGCTTCGGTCACACCCACGCCTCGCGCCGCCCGCGGCGTAACCTTCACCCGGGTTTCAGTGCTGGTGATCTCGGGATCGTCCAGCAAGCGGATGGTGTTTTCCGCGTTGTAGAGCAGCTCGATCAGCCGCGCCCAGTGATAGAGCAGCGTGAGTTGCGCGGGGCGCCCGAACTTCGCACGAAACTCCTCTAGCTCCGCCTGTGCCAACGGTGTGTCGATAAAGTCGCAAACGTTGATGCGTGCCAGAGTGTTGGCGCGATAGACGCCCTTGGGATTGTCGATATCCATGGAGAAACCCTCACCCCACTGCTTGGCGTAGGGGAACTTCAGGTAGCTCCAGGATTCGATGTGCTCGGAGATGAACTCCGTGTAGCGATCGCACGGGAAATCCTGGATGGAGCCTTTAGGCGCCATCAGACGAAGTTTTCCGTCGTAGAGGTTGAGTGCTCCATTCTCCTTGACGGTGCCGATGAAGCCGGTGTTGATCACTCCCAGCGACTTCACCACGTCGAGGTATTTGGGGAAAACATTCTCCTTGGCAAAGGCAATAGAGAACCTGGCGAGTTCCAGCGCCTCATCGGCCTGCTTGCGCAACTCATCGCGCTCGGCAGGAGCCAGTGGTTTGCTGAATCCGCCGGGAACGGCGGCCTGCGGATGGATGGGTTTGCCCGCCAAAACTTCCAACATCTTGGCGCACATGTGCCGCACCTTTACCACTTTTCTTGCAATGTCCGGGGCTGCCTGCAGCACCCCGATTACGTTGCGGATGGAATAGTCAGCATCGGGACCGAGCAGGAAATCGGCTCCTGCCAGGAAATAGAAATGCAAGATGTGCTCTTCCATGTAGGCGATGCTGTTACACAGCTCGCGAAGCTTCTTGCCTGCCGGGGGTGGCTCGACTCCAAAGACTGCGTCGCAAGCCTTGGCCGAGGCAAGATGATGCGACCACGGACATACACCGCAAATGCGCGGCGTGATGCGCGGGAGATCTTCCACTGGCTTTCCGAGGCAAAACTTTTCGAAGCCGCGCAGTTCAATCACGTTCACCCGGGCGGTGTCCACGTTACCGGCATCATTGAGTTGAATGGTCACCTTGGCATGGCCCTCAATGCGGGTGACAGGTTGAATGACGATTGTCTTTGCCATGGATCACCTCCGAGGCATCGGCCGCAGACGGCCAGCGCCAGAAAAACGGTTGAAGGTTGCGGCTCGATCCGGAATCTGTTTTGGATCAAGTCCAATTGAGGACAGCGCGCCCATCATGTCCACCATGGGATTGGCTTTCTCTGACAACGGACCAAAGCAACCCTCGCATGGCATGTAGGCACGGATGCAGCGTGGGTTGCCATCACTGCCACCGCAACCGGCTCGCGTCGCGGGCCCTAGGCACAGGATGCCCTGCTCCATCAGGCAGCGCATCTCGCTCAAAGGCGTTCCCGGCTTGAAGTCCGGCGCATCCAGGCGGCGTTTCAGGGTGGTGACTGCCTTCTTTTCACGCTTCGTCGGACACTCGTCGCAAACGCTCTTCGAGGGCAGAGCGGGCAGAGGCTTGCCTTCAAGGAGAGCAAGCAGCGCTCCGGCTACCATCTCTGGCGTAGTTGGACACCCGGGCAGATAGGCGTCCACCTTTACCACTTCGTGGACCGCGTAGACCCTATCAGTAAGGGCAGGAATCTGCTCATGAGGCAGACCGTTTTTCTCGGTCGTCACGCTGTCGCGGTAGACCTTCTCCAACAACTGCTCCGTGCTGAACTGGTTCGCCAACGCCGGTACACCGCCAAAACACGCGCAGGAACCCAGAGAAATCAGTGTCTTGCATTTCTTGCGCATCTCCTGCGCCAGTTTCTTGTGTTCTTCGCTGCGGATTCCGCCAGATATGAGCCCAATATCCGCCGCTGGTATTTCCATCTCGGTACTTTCGCCGGTCTGACCGTAGAGCTTGTGGTCCATCAGAACCGGCATGTGTACGATTTGCACTTGTTTGAGTACATCTAGGAGTGGTTCACCGATGTCGAGGATGGTTACCTCGCACCCTCCGCATATAGCAAACCATTCTTCGGCAAGTCGAGCTGCCATACCGTACCTCCTACCGAACTTGAATTGGTGCTGCTCTGTTCTCCGTTCTCACAATCCGTTATTGCGGCGTTCGACTGTATCCTTAACTGTTGGCCCTATCTCGCCACTCATTGCGTCAAACAGCAAGCGTTCCCCTCCATGAAAGTCATCAGCTCCAAGCCGAAACCCTCCCTTCGGTTGATAGCCGCCGGAGAGGCCTGCAGATTGTTCTTGATGTAATGGCAATCGAAGACAAGAGGCCAGAAGGGGTGCGTCTTGATAGGCGGTGGCGAGAGGAACTTCCACAGTCCACCTTCCGGGAATTATCGAACGTTCGTTCGAATTATCCCCGTTCACGTTAACCGTGCCGAAGCACTTGCGAACGTAATAACACTTATGGTCCAACCACCATACTGCCGTCAGTGATCGAGGTCACAGCTTCACGTGACCGAACGTGTAGGCATCAGGAGATTAGTAACGAGAAGTCGGCATGGCACCACGTTTCCGGCCGCACGGGAGTCTGGCCGGATTGGAGGTCTCATGCCCGTTTTATCGTTACCGATGTGGTGAAACTTTCTACAAGCGGACTTCTGGCCCGGAATAACTTCCGTTTTGCCCGTTATTCGGGTGCAATCGCACGCCGCATCGGTACAGCAGCTGCGGTGGGTCACTTTCGCGAGGCACAGACTCTTCGGCAAGGTGAGTGTCCTCATTGGGTTTCGATCACCCAGTGACCTCAAAGCTGATCTGGCCGGAAAAGGAAAGTGCAAGAGCCTCCCCACCCACACACACTCGCTCTCCCAAACAGTGGCAGTTTCGCCGGTTCTGGCTTAAAGTAGTGCCTGACGCGGCTGAAGTCGGCCCTATGAAAACCGCCGGTGATAGTCGTACCTCAGCTTGCCCAGAAACGGCAGAAGAGTCACCAAGAGCAGCCGAGTCTAAGAGGCCGGGGGACAGTTCTATGGAGAGAGCAATCGAGTCTCCCGCAAAAATCCTATCGCGGGACGAACCGTCGGAAGACAACGCCGGGCTGTTTTCGATCGAGACTGTTCTCAACCTCGAAAAATTGATTTTTGCTGGCTCTCCGCTCCCCGAAGTGCTCAAGATCATTGCTCGGTTGGTCGAATCGCAAGGGCAAGGTATGTTCTGCACTATCTGGCTTCCCGATGAAGACGGAAAGCACCTCTCTTGCGTTGCGGCGCCTAGCCTTCCTGGATTTAGCGCTCACGTAGGGCGCACGGCAGTTTGTGCGAATGGCGCATCCTGCGGGACAGCCGTTTATCGCAGGGAGCCGGTGTATGTAACCGACATCCTCACAGATCCTCTCTGGGATGATTATCGTCACCTATTCAAACCTTATGGCATTCGCTCCGTTTGGTCGCGACCGTTGTTCGCGAGTGAAGGGAAAGCCCTTGGTACTTTCGCGATCCTTTCTCGTGAGCCACGCAGCCCCGGTGCCAACGAACTCCAGTTGATCGAAAACGCCAGCTACATCACCGGGATAGCCATTGAGCGCCACATGAAGGAACAAGCGCTGCAACGCGAACGCGATCGGCTGCGATTGCTTCTGGAAATCACAAGCAGCGTCACATCCAGGTTAGACCTCCGGCTAATGGTTGAGGCTCTTTCGACGAATCTATTCAGGGTGATGCAATGTGACGTGTCCGCCTTGCTGATACCCGACTCCGAGAGTGGCGCGTTACGTGTCACTATCTTGCACAATCCGGACGCGAAAGGACCCTTCCGTGAGGGATCGTTGGTGCCGATGAATGGTTCGATCTCGGGTCAGGTGTTGCGGAAAGGCAAGAGCATCCGGATCGATAGCTTCGAACAGGTCCGCGACGATCCTGAAATCTTTGGGAATCCCGACGGCCGGCTTCTTTATGAGCGCGTGATCGAGGAAGGCCTCAGGACAGGTTGCTATCTTCCGCTCATTGGTCGCGATCGCGTGGTTGGCGTTCTGATGCTCTGTAGGCGTTCGGACAATCATTTTGCGAAAGACGACGTTATCTTGCTCGAACAGGTGGCCTGTCAGGTAGCGATCGCCGTTGAGAACACATTGGAGTACGAACAGGCGACAAAGGATCGAGATAAAGAAACAAAACAGAGGCTCTACCTCGAAGAGGAAATTCGCGCCGGGTTAGGAGAAATCGTCGGAGAGAGCCCACCATTGAAGACCGCGCTGAGCATGGTATCGGTCGTTGCCCCTACGGATTCCGGCGTGCTGATCCTGGGAGAGACGGGCACCGGCAAAGAACTGGTTGCGCGTGCGATACATAAGCTGGGCAGCCGCAGCGAAAAGGCATTCGTGAAACTGAATTGCGCGGCAATCCCCCTTGGACTTCTTGAGAGCGAACTTTTCGGGCACGAAAAGGGAGCATTTACAGGCGCGATCGCCCAAAAAACGGGACGGTTCGAACTCGCTGATAAAGGCACGCTGTTTCTTGACGAGGTCGGCGATATACCTCTCGAACTCCAGGCGAAACTGCTCCGCGTGCTGCAGGAGCAAGAATTCGAGAGGCTCGGTAGCAACCGAACCCATAAGGTTGACGTCCGCCTGATCGCAGCCACGCATCGGGACTTGCCCGCCATGGTCAAACAAGGGACGTTTCGCGAAGACCTTTACTATCGTTTGAAGGTATTCCCGATCCACGTCCCAGCCCTTCGAGAACGCACAGAGGATATTCCGAGATTGGTGCGGCACTTCACGGGCCTCTACTCTCAGCGCATGAACAAGCGAATTGACGTAATTGCTCCGGACACTATGGATGCGTTGGTGCGATACCAATGGCCCGGCAATGTCCGTGAATTGCAGAACTTTATTGAACGCGCTGTGATTCTATCGCCCCAGTCGGAATTACGCGCGCCAACCTCCGAACTGGAGCCATTCCAGCCTAATAAGAAAAGTAATACCCCGATGAATGGTCTCGCGGAGGTAGAGCGCGATCATATCCTTCGTGTGCTCGAAGCAAGCAACTGGGTGATCAGTGGCGCAGCCACGCGCTTAGGGATGAAGCGAACGTCCTTGACCTACAGGATGATGAAGCTTCACATTCGCCGGCCTGCCGGGGTCCCACTGAAACGCAGCGTCAGCAACAGTGCTGGCGACAACTCACTCTCCTAGCCGTTGTAACAACCCCCTATCAGTAGCAGTGGATCCGACGGAAATCCGTCAGCGGCGGAGATCCGTCATAGGTTTCTGTCACTCTCCGTAATCGGGCCAGCGGTTTGTCCTTCTAATGTGCTGTGTCTGCGGCAGATTGAGCGAATTGCCCGAATTTCTGAGTTTGGCAATTCCAATGCTCAAGTGCGTTTCCAGTGGGGCTAGTGGGCAAATCATCGCGGGCGAATGGCTGTGCCTTGCCAGCGGATGATGCCATCGATCGATTCAACACAGTTGCAATTTATTCCACTGGTCTTCATGCCGTTTTCGGCAGGGCAAAATTAGATGCCTTTTAGACTGCCGAGTTGCGCGAAGCGCAAAAAGGAGAGTTATGAAGATAGAGGATTCTCGCACCGCGTCACCGAGCACGGTCCGGCATGAGACTGCACACATTGCCGGGCTGAACATCGCTTACCGTGAGGCTGGAGACCCACAGAATCCCAGGCTGGTTCTGCTGCATGGCTTTCCGGCTTCGTCCCATCAGTATCGCAACCTAATACCAGCGCTAGCCGATCGGTTCCATGTCATCGCACCTGATTATCCGGGGTTTGGCAATAGCGACATGCCGGATCCGGCGAACTTCGCCTACACGTTCGACCGACTTGCCGCAATCACGGAGGAGTTCCTGCAGCAGAAGGGATTCGACCGCTACGGGCTGTTCGTCCAGGATTACGGAGGGCCAGTGGGATTCAGAATCGTTACGCGCAAACCGGATGCGCTGGAATGGCTCATTATTCAGAACACCAATGCCTACGAAGTCGGGTTCACGGAAGCATGGGGAGGACTGCGGAATGCACTTTGGAAAAAGCGGACTCCTGAAACTGAGCAGGGAGTAGCGGGTTTGCTGGAGTTCGATACCATCAAAGCCGTCTATCTGCACGGCCACAAATATCCGGAACTGATCAGTCCCGACAACTGGAACATGGACTTCCGCTTTATGGAGCGGCCCCACGCCCGTCGCGTTCAGATGGATCTTTTTTATGATTACAGAACGAACGTCACCCTCTATCCGAATTGGCAGAAGTTTCTGCGCGATCGTCAGCCCAAAACACTGATTTTCTGGGGACAAGACGACATATTCTTCACACGCGAGGGAGGAGAAGCTTATCTGCGAGACCTACCGGAAGCGGAGATGCACCGTCTCGACTCCGGTCATTTTGCGGTGGAGGATTGCCTTGAACAAATCGCCGCAAACATCCAGCGTTTCTATGAAGAGAAGGTGATGTTGGTTGCTCAGAAGCCGGCCTCTCGAAGAGCCGGGTGATACGCGAGCGAATGCATGAGTAAAGCAACTTCCAAGCTAAAGCGCATAAAGCGCAACTCCTTGGAGCCAGGATCGTCGCAGGAGTTTACCCATGCGCCCGGTGCTACATCCGTCCACAAAGTCGAAGCCGACGGTGTTCGACTCTTTTATCGGGCGGCCGGTAACATAACGGCTCCCGTCGTTCTCTTGCTGCACGGATTCCCAGCCTCATCTTTCATGTTCCGCGAACTCATTCCGCGCCTGGCTGACGACTACCGCGTGGTCGCGCCAGACCTTCCTGGTTTCGGATTCACCGAGGTGCCGGCGGAACGCCAATATTCGTACACGTTCGATCGATTGGCGCTGACGATTGATGCCTTCACACAGGCGCTCAAGATCGACCGTTACGCAATCTACGTATTCGACTATGGCGCCCCCACCGGCTTCCGTTTGGCAATGGCTCACCCTGAGCGGATTGCAGCGATTGTTTCGCAGAATGGGAACGCATACGAAGAAGGGCTTGGTGATGCGTGGGGACCGATCAGAAAGTACTGGGCCGCGCCCACTGCCGAGAATCGCGACATACTCCGCCAAAGTGTTTTGACCGCGGGCGGAACGCGCTGGCAGTATACCCACGGCGTGGCGAATCCGGAGGCTGTTCCGCCGGAGTCATACACGTTGGACACCGCTCTGCTCGAACGGCCGGGGAACAAAGAGATTCAACTCGATTTGTTTCTGGATTATGCGTCGAACATAAAGCTTTATCCAAAATTTCACGAATATTTTCGGAAATCAAAACCGCCTTTGCTGGCGATCTGGGGCAAGAACGATCCTTTCTTCGTCCCTGCGGGAGCAGAAGCGTTTCGAAAGGACCTGCCAAACGCGGAGGTGCAATTCCTCGAAACTGGACACTTTGCGATTGAAACACACGTCATCGAAATCGCGGGCGCGATGAAAGACTTCCTCGGCAAGTCGTGAAAAGAATTGCTGTCTACTCATTTGTCAAAAGGATGAAAAACATGAGAAGCACTAACGGGGTTATTAGTTGTGGAATCAGCTTATTCGTATGGATGACACTCTGCATAACGTTCGCCGCACCGGCTCGAGCGCAATTTCCGCCGCCGCCGCCTTCCGTCGGTGCGACAGTACCCGCCACTTACTTCGGTCCGATCCCTTCCGACGTACAGCGTGAGTACGTCGGCCCTTACCAGTTACTCAAATCGGGCAAGATCGACTTGAAGGCTGAAACCATTACCATCCCGCTGTATCTGGGGAAAATGAGAGACGGCCGGAAGGTCTGGTACGTCCTCACCGACACAACGGACGCGGGGAATGCCGCAGCTTTGGGTTTGAACTACGCCGCTAAACTGAATTATGCCAAAGTTGGTCGAGCGACCCGGCACGCTACTCTCGAAAAGGACGGGACCCTTACCTTCGAAAGCGGAACCGTAGACTTCTCCCCCAAGAGGCGCGTTGTACCTGGAGAGGCGCCGAACTATTTTCCCCCTAAAGTTGCAGAACCGGGCTCAGTCGGCGATCAGGATTACTCTCCTCTTATATCCATTGATAACGCCGGCGGGGCTATCTACAACGCTCCCATCGTTGCCTTCAATGTCGAAGCCAGCCAGATCGACTTCTGCCAGGGTAATCCTGACTACTCTCTCGTGCATGACAAGGTGGTTCGCATCTGTCCAAAGGCCGAGACCGTAACTCTTGCACTTACGCAGGGATTCAGTTTCGCGAGACCCGTGCTCTACCTCAGCCTGGATGCAAACGAGGCGGTTCCTGCGGCGCTGGAGGGAGCGACCCTGGCCCCCGCACTGAAAGACATCACCGTCGGACACGACGATGGCGCCTTCAGCGCAATTGAGAGAATCTTTCTCTTTGCCAACGGTCCTACCGGAAAAGACAACCCACAACGTCAGGGATTGGATAGCGCGCTCAGTGATGGGCTCTCGCCTTTGAACGTGCTGGGAGGCATTCCCACGGTTGCCACGGATTACAGTCCGCTATGGGACCTGAACCTTGGGGTGTGGACGAAGCAGTCGATCGAGAAAGGCTACCGCTCAAGACTGCTGGGAGAGTTCCAAATCCTCGACTTCGCCGAGAAAGGTTTCATCACCGGGCCCAACGGAGGAGCATTCGGATCCACGGGTCTGATTGTGAACTGTCCGATCGTTTGGCGGTTCCTGTAGAGTCGTGACCCCAACTGGGCCGATCCGGCAAGGGCTGGCGCTGGATCGGCTCCATTTGGGGTTTCACTACCTGGCGATTGGAGGTTAAACAAATGATGGCACCGTCGCGGAATTCTTTCTTCGGACTCGCGCTCGCTTTAGTGACGGCTTTTTACACAATCGGGGCAGCAGCGCAAGCCAGTGGAGGCACCCACTCTGCTCAGATCACTGCATCCGCGAAGAACTTGGATCCTGCCGATTGGGAACCAATCCTACTGGAATCTGCTGGTGCGAATGATGTGCCATCACCGCAGCCGGTCGACTCGAGAGATGTGCGACTGGAACTTGTACAACTCCGCGAGGCGCTGCGATCCATCACGCCGCACCAGCGAAGCCTGGTTAATAAATGGACTGTAACGAATCAGGGAAGGGTGTGGCGTCAGGTTCTCGATCAGCTGACGCTGCACAATCTCGCCGGAGCTCCATCCTCTCTTCGGCTCTATGCCGCTCTGCATATCGCAATTGCTGATGCAGAGGTGGCGGCGCGAAATCGACAACGAGTCTACCGCAGACCTCATCCCGGCGAACTTGAGCCCGGCATTCATTCTCTTGTCGCGAGCTTAAGTCCGTACGCTTATCCCTCCGACCTGGCTGCGGAAACCGGTGCCGCGGAACGGATTTTGTTATTCGTGAGGCCAGAAGCTGCCGGCCAAATCGATGCTCTGGTGGATGAATCGATGCGGGCTCTTGAAAGCTCGGGGCTTTATCTAAAGAGCGACTGCCAAGCAGGCCGTCAGCTTGGCTACCTCGTTGCGGAGGAAGTGCTTTCGGTACTTGCCCAAGACCGGCGCCCGAACCAACTGGTCTTCGCGAAGGAGATGCCCTGGGAGCAGCCTGCCGCGCCGGAAACGGTACGGCTCGGCTCTCGCTATCAACTTGCGCATTCCGAATACGATGACTCGGTGAAGTGGACGGCTCCTCTCTTGCGGCAAGGCGTCACGTACGGGGACTTGCCGCCCTGGAACCAAGCTTTGCCCGTGGACCCAACTGCAGGCACTTGGCGGCCGCTGATTCTTGAGAGCACCGATCTGTTTCATGCTCCGCCGCCCCCGGCAAACAGTTCCGCTCAGACCATGCATGACATGGAGGAGATCGTTGCCGCGCTGAACAATCGTACCTGTTACACAGACTTCATCGTCTTCAAGTGGGCGAACGAACAGCCCGGTCGCTGGGCCGCCGAGATCATGGATAGGCTGATGAGCCGGTACGATTGGGATGCTCCGAAAACCGCGCGGGCGGAGGCGATTCTTTACGCCGCTATGTACGACTCACTGCTAACGACGTGGCATGAGAAGTTTCGTTATCTTCGTCCGCGGCCAGCCCTCCTGGAGACGGGTCTTCCAACCGTCATTCTGACGCCCAAGCACCCTTCGTACCCGGCCGGGCACGGAACCTATGTAGACGCAGCTGTTACCGTGCTGCAGGAATTTTTTCCTGATGAGAGCTCGGAATACGAATATCTAGTTCCCGAAGTCAACAACGCGCGGGTGTGGGCGGGTGTCCACTTCCGCGACGACATGCTTGCCGGCAACATAATCGGAGAACAGGTTGCTGATGCCGTAATGGAGAAAGTGCATCTAGATGGCTCGCCGGGCGAGCGGTCGAAGCGAGTGCTGGGACAACCATTGGTGACGTCTGCTTTCTTCGGTGATGGAGGGCCAAAGTATCACTGATACGAGTTAGGGGGCACTACTAATTTGGAGAGGAGAAGACATGGAGCGTCGGAAATTTCTTGGTTCGCTCACCGCTGCATCTTTGGGTGTTGCTCTCGATGGCTCACCCATTAAACTTGCGCGAGCGCAAAACACCGGACAGGCTACAGCGAACTCTCAGGCTTCCAAGACAAGTGGATTTCCTCCGAACTCAACAATAGTTTTGGTGCACGGGGCATGGGCCGACGGATCGTGTTGGCGCAACGTCATTCTGCCTTTGCAACGGCATGGTCTTCACGTCATCTGCGCGCCAATCCCGATGACGTCCCTAACTAACGACACTACCGCTTTGAGTCAGGTGCTGGAGCGGACCAGCGGCCCTGTGGTCCTGGTCGGACACGCCTACTCTGGCGCCGTGATCGCTGCCGTACGGGAAGACCGGGTCAAGTCTCTGGTCTACATCGCGGCGCTGGCGCCCGACGAAGGGGAGACCGTAGCCAAGGTTTTCTATCTTGATCCAAAGCCTCCGGAATCGCCGAAGTTGGCTCCCGATTCTCACGGCTTTATATGGATTCCGGACGGTGGATTTCGCCAAGCGGTTGCCCACAAGGCTTCTGCCGAACAGACAAGCATTGCAACTGCCGTGCAACGGCCAATCGCGGTTCAGTGCATTCAAGAACCAGCCCCGACGCCGACTTGGAAAACAAAACCGTCCTGGTTCCTGATTGCCGAAGAGGATCGCATGATTAACCCGAAGACGCAGCATTTCATGGCTGATCGCATGCGGGCGAAGGTTCGTTCGCATCATGTGGACCACAGCCCGATGTACACGGAGCCAAATCTTGTGATCAACATAATCCTGGAAGGGGCGCGTGAGACCCTCTCGTCCTAGCTTCTTGCCGAAACGAACTCTCAATTGTTATCGGAAGAGGCGGGACATGGGCAATACAAAATCTGGGAGGAGGTAGCAATGGAGCGTCGTAGTTTTCTTGGTGGCCTCACCGCCGCATCTTTCGGTGCCTTGCTGGAGAATTCTTTCGCTAAACCGGTACGACCACCGGACTCAAATAAAACTGGAGGAAGTATGGCTGGCCAGGATTCTTTCGAGTCGTCTCTTGTCGAGGTTTCAGGAAATACAATTTTCGTGCGCCGGTATGGAAAAGGTCCCGCCATTCTGATAGTGCATGGCTTCCCGCGCACTAGCCTGATGTGGCGATTCCTCGCACCGAAGCTTGCTGACAATCACACCGTGGTTTGCGTAGACCTGCGCGCCTACGGCGGCAGCGGAATCCCCACTTCTACCGACGATCACTTTCCTTATTCCAAGCGCGCAATGGCAAAGGAACTGGTAGAAGTGATGGACAAGCTCGGATTTCCGACCTTCACGCTAATCGGCCACGACCGCGGAGGACGCGTCAGCTACCGCATGACCTTGGATCATCCGAAGAACGTGGAGCGACTCGCAGTATTCGACGTGATCCCCATCCTCGAAGCATGGACCCGGTCCGATGCACGTTTCGCGCAAACTTATTGGCCTTGGATTCTGCTCTCACAGAAGGAAACGCTCCCGGAGAGCTATCTGCTCGGTGCGCCCGACGCCGTATTCCATAATCCCTTCGGCCAAGGTTCGTTCGGCCCAGAGATTCTCGAAGAATACGTTTCGACTTATCGCGACCCGGCTCGTGTTCATGGAATCTGCGAAGAGTATCGAGCGGCTGCGACCATCGATGTCGAACACGATCGTGCTGACAAGGATGCTTCAAAGACAATCGAATGCCCGATGCTGCATCTGTGGGCGGAGGGTGGTCCGCTCGACACTTTCTATGCAAAAGACGGAGGTCCCCTAGGCATTTGGCGGCAATGGGCGCCACGCGCGCACGGACAGGCGATGAAGGGCGGACACTTCTTTCCGGAGGAGAATCCTGACGACACCGCAGTTCTCCTCAAGCAGTTCCTTTCTGCCTGAGGCCCGCATCGCGAAAGGAGGAGGAAAAACACATGGTGGCATGGGATCGCGTGACCCGTCGTGACGTGTTGCGCGCGATAAACGAGTACGACCGGCTAGGCCCAGAGCAGTTCTTCTCTAAGCATGGTTTCGCCCCTACTACGACCTATGAGTTGGTCTTGGATAAACGCCGTTACCCGCCTAAGGCAGTCTTGGGCGCGGCTTATGAGTTCGCCACAGGGCAACAACTTCGCTCTGGTGACTTCGAGGGTGGAAAGACCGGCGCCGTTAGGGTACTCGTCAAAGTAGGATTCAGAATCGAGAAAAAGCTAAAGAAGTAATTGAGGTGCGGAAATGAAAAAATGGAAACTTGTGATTCCTATCGCCGCGGTCGCGGCTTTTCTCGCTTGGTATGCGTTCCGGCCTGAACGGCTTGTGGTTAATCGGCGTGTCGATGAAGCCATGCCAGCTGCGCAAGGTAGCTCGTCGCCACAGCCTCTTGTCTCCGGTCAGTTCTACAGCATCTTGCACCCAACGGCGGGTACCGCAACCGTCTACCGGCTGGGAGATGGCAGTCGTGTTCTTCGCTTTACGGGTTTTAGCACATCAAACGGTCCGGATGTCCACGTCTACATGGTCGCCTCTGACGATGCAAAGGACGTAGCTACGGTGCAACATGCCGGTTTCATTGATCTGGGGGTCATCAAGGGCAACATCGGCGACCAAAACTATACCCTCGGTCCCGATGTGGACCTGTCGAAATATCGCGCGGTTTCGGTGTGGTGCAAACGATTCAGCGTCAATTTTGGCGCTGCTCGATTGATGCCCGATCAAGCGGTATCGGAGAAGTAGCACATCGAAAAGATCTTCGGCCCGATGCATCTAATTTCAAATGGTCGAGGCACCATTCAAGACCGACGAATTGGTAGACGTCTCAGGGAAATCAGGCCCTCACGTAGTATGGAGGCCCGGGACAAATGGGGAACTGGTCGTCGCGGCGCCGTCTGGAGGACTTCCGTTCGAGGTGCCCTACCAAGATGTCAAGAGGTGGAACCCCGCAGGCGATAAGTTCCGAGAGCTCTACCGAAAGGCATTTCGCGGCGCCACGAAATGACGATGGACTTTTCATAAAGCAGGCAGCGGTGAACGCCGAGGTTTACAAAGGTGATTGATACCGGGCAAGCAGCCGCAGACCTGGTGAAGTCAATGCAATCTAGTACAGCACGTGCCGATTCTAAGGAACAAGTCGCATGAACAACGAACTGTAACTGACGGTGACCATTCGTGGCTCCCGCATAAGAGTCAGCGGCTCGAACTTTCGGATCACAACCCCGCACCAGACCACGTTCAGTTTGAATAGGAGTTTCGATGACTATCATCTCGCGAGGTTTCACCGGTCGACGGAGCGGAGCAGATGCAAAGCTCCCGCCTGGCCAATACCTCACCACGGATTTTCCCGTGTTGTCTGCCGGACCGACACCACGGATGTCCCTTGATCGCTGGGAATTTGCTATCGATGACAGCAGGAACATTTTGAAGCGATGGGATTGGAAGTCGTTTCGTGAGTTGCCCACGGAAAATTTCACGGTTGATTTGCACTGTGTAACCCGTTGGTCGAAGCTCGCCACACCATGGGAGGGAGTTCCGCTCGATATTCTGCTTGCAGACGTAAAGACAGACTTTCAATATGCGATGTTTCGTTCGTACGGCGACTACACGACAAACCTCCCACTGAAAGATGTCATGAACAAGCGGGCCTGGATCGCGTTCAAATACAACGGTGCCGATCTGGAGCCCGAACACGGCGGCCCCGCGCGGCTTCTCGTTCCTCATCTCTATTTATGGAAGAGCGCAAAATGGGTAAAGGGCATGACGTTGATGCCGCATGACAAACCGGGGTTCTGGGAGAGCGCCGGCTATCACATCTACGGTGACCCATGGAAGGAACAGCGGTACTCGGAAGAGTAATGTGGCGTACCGCAACGGTCGTCGCCCTGCGCGATGAGACAGCGACTACGCGAACGCTCGCACTAGCGGTGCGGGACTGGCCGGGGCATGTCGCTGGCCAACACGTCGACGTGCGTTTGACTGCTCCGGACGGGTACTCCGCAGTTCGGTCCTACTCGATTGCCTCGGCGCCGGATTCCAATGGGCGCATTGAAATTACGATCGAGCGACTGCCGAACGGTGAAGTCTCACTTTATTTGACGCAAGAAGTCATGGTCGGCGATGAGCTTGAATTGCGCGGCCCGATTGGCGGATGGTTCGTGTGGCGAAGCACACAAATGGAGCCGATCCAACTGGTAGCCGGCGGCTCCGGCATCGTGCCTCTTATGGCTATGATCCGCTCGCACGGTTCGGCCTCGAACAGCGCACCGTTCCGATTGTTGTATTCCGTTCGGGAACTGGCGGCGGCTTTCTACCGCGACGAGTTGGCGGCGCTGTCAAACCGAGGGGACTCGATGGCCATAACTTATGCGTACACACGAGTGACTCCCAAGGGTTGGCCGCGCCCCGCCGGGCGGATCGACGCGTCGTTGATTGCGAGTGTTACATGGCCTGCGACCCTTCGGCCAACCACCTATGTTTGCGGCCCGACACCCTTTGTTGAACATGCGACAGAGCTCTTGATTGCCACTGGCTACGATCGGGAACGAATCAAGACAGAACGCTTCGGTGCTACGGGAGAACGGAAATGAAAGCGTCATTGAGCTACGTTGATGGTAATGCCGCGGGCGAATTAAATACGATATTCGCAGTGGATATTACGAAGGCAAAAGGACAGTGTGCCAATTGCGGTGCAAAGGCGCAATTTGCCGATGCGCATGTGTATACGGAATGTCCCGGTCTTATTGCGCGATGTGCGTCATGCGGGCATGTTCTGCTGCGACTGGTGAACGCGGGAGAACGGGTGTTTCTTGATGTCAGCGGTATGACGTACTTAAGGTTCGAGAGATGACAAGTTCGGTTTCTGCCTCACGCAGCATTCTTCGCTAGCCCGCCCTTCTCAATGATGGCAATGTTATCGGATATGTCCCCCGAGTTGCCGTGAGGCGGTACTCCGTAATTCAGGTGAATGCCTCACTGCTCGCGACGCACCGACCGCCCACCACTGTCGCGACAAGGCAGAGGCCTACCTGAAGGGCGAGGACGCCGAATCCGAGGAAGCTCAAGAGCACCCTAATAACAGCAGCCTGGCGCTGTACGCATAGACTCAGGACGTCAAGGCGGGAGATTTCTCGCTGCAACAGGATCCGCGCTGTTGGGGTTAGACCCCCGAGTGACACTCAGCAGCGTGGCTCGTCCTGGCAGTCGTTTGGCAAGCGTCGGCACACGCAGCAGGACTTCGCGTCAAGAGCGCCCGGTTCGCGACGAGAACCTAAAACGAGGCCGATTCCCGTTTCCAAGCATTGGTCACGCGAACGAATTTGGCGTATAGCAGACGAGCGCCTGTGGCTGGATTGTCGGCAAACCGGAAACTATCCAGAAACGGGCTTCGGGGAAGTTGGCCAGATTGGTAACGGGAAGTCGGCTTGGTGTCAGAAGTCGGGGAGTGGGGGTCTCAGGGAAACATTGTCGGATGCCCGTTTCTGGATAGTTTCCTGTTTGCCGACCACCGCCGCAATCACTGCGCAGAATTCAAGTTATAAAAGATGTATTTCTGTTCGCCGACCGAAGAGTTTCCCTCTATGAAACTCGGTCGGCCCTAGATGGCAGCAGGAGGTCTGTTTGGGGAGGGACCCTCTGCAGGACCGAGATATCTATCGGCCACCCCATTGCCCAGCCTTAATTCCGAGGCGACCTCCAGAATAGGTATCGTCGCGCTGCTGACAAAGCATTCAGAATTGTTCAAGTTCGAGCACAAATTCACCACTAATCCGAGTCTACTGTATCGACGGTCCTGAACAACTCGGGCACGCATCCGGGTTGAGGTTCATATCGGGATCGGTGTGATCGAACGGTGTCGAGCCGCTCGAGCTTCCGTGCTGAATGGTCGTGTTGACGAACCAATATACGCGAGAGCCGTTATCATCGCCGCTGGTCAGCAAGCCGCCGCAGGTGGAAATGTAGTCTCCCACCATGAGTGTGTTTCCCGCCGATGATGTGGGGCTGCTGCTCCCCGCCACGGCCTTTCCAATTTGCCCGCCCGCCAGAGCCGCCACCAAAACCGCCGCAGCCGCGATCAGCAGTGCGGCCAAGATTGCGAAGATGCACAAAATCACCGTTGCGCATCCGATAGCCGCGCCGGCAAGAGCACCCAACAGGATGCCGCCGACGACGCCGACTCCGCCGCCGATCGTCGCGCCCAGCCCAGCCCCGCATACGTCGCTGGTCTTGTAATAGCATCGGGCCATCGGCGAAGTGTCCGGATCATCGTTACACCACACCCACGCCGCGTTATTGGTTATCAGGCTCCAGTACATACATTTCACGACAACATCCACGCGATTGTGCTGCGCCGTGAATGGAAACAGTTCATCTGTGGAGGAATTGAAGGCCGGCACCGTGTCCTCAATCACTCCGGCCGAGCACGCCGCTTCCGTATCAGGATTCCCAAGACAACGCTCGTAATAGAACCCGAACACCGTTCCCCAAGTCACCAGCGCCCCGACAACGGCGGCTAGCCAGACCGCAAGCGGGGCGGTTATCCCGAGAATCGAGATTAGCCCCGGGGCTACGACGGTATGTTTCACAGTGAGCAAGATGAAGCTGATGATCGTTGCGAGTGTGCCCGCGGTAGAACCGATGTTCAAAATAGTGGAAAGGACGGAGCTGATCGTACTCGATGGCCCTGATATCCCCTGGGCGCCGCAGGTTGGAGCAGGTATCGGACAAGTCATAAAGCCACTCCTGCCGGTTTAATGAACCGACCGCATAAGAGGCACAATAGATAACCCACTAGCGTTCCAATCAGGACGCCAATGATTGTGTCCAGATACGGAATGTGCAACGCGCGGCAGACGAATACCGTGAGAATGCAGGTGATCATCGTGTTCACCAGCGCCGGCCAGGCAACTTGCGCCAGGCCGTAGTGAAACCACAGTCCAATCACGATCAGCAGCACCACCCAACCGGCGGCGCCCAGCAGCAATCCCACACGGAATGCCTCGGCCGCGGTGAGCGTGAAGGACTTGTCGGCCTGTACCAGGCCCATCACCGTTCCTGCGAGGCCTCCCGCAATGGCCCCGGATACGGCGCAAAGACTGCGCCTCCAAATGGGTAATGACCATGCCATACCGATTCTCCGTCTTAGTTATCGACCCAAAGAATCCACGTCGCGCCACCCACCAGGCTCCCGTCGGATGCGTAGGCAATAACAGTTACCTCGTTGTAGATGGGAGCGGCCGGGGTTCCGTGCATGGCCGCCGGCACACTGAAGCTCAGCGACGCATTGATCTGTTCCCAGGGTGCGAATGCCTTGGTGGCGGGCGTAACGGCTCCGCTCAGCGAATTGGCCAGCACGTTTAAAGAAATGGTCCGCGCGGCTCCGGAAGAATTGGTGACCGGGAACGAAAGCACAATGTTTCGGCCGACACCGCTCGTCGTCATTCCCTGCAATACCTGGGCTCCGCTGTTGTTGATCCGATTGGCGTCGTATGTGTCTTCAATCAGCACGTAGGTGCCGATACTCGGCGGACCTGCCAGCAACGCCGTCGTGAAAGGGAAATTCAAGGTGACTTGTTGTCCGGGGCCAAGATTGAGCTTCTGCGAACTCAGCGTGCTCTGTGGCATTCCGATGCCGAACGCCGAAGTTGACACTGTAACCAGCGCGTTGATCGCGCTGGCCACGTTCGACAGATTGCGCACCACCACTTGCGCCGCCGGCAGTAGCGTCCAGGGGATATCGTTGTCGGTCGTAATGTCCGGACTGTTCCAGGTGGGCGCGTTTCCTTTGGCGATCTGCTCCAGTTGACTGTAAGTCGCCAGGTCCGGGCGCTGCGGCGGCGTTGTGGCTTGAATGCAGCATCCCGTATTGCGTTTTGGAATCGGGGCACACCATGGCGCGTTCTCGGTAATTGCACTTGCTACCGTCAAAACCGCTCCCGTCGTCCTCATCGCTCTCACCATCCTTCCCGAAGAACCGCAGCAAGCCATGGGCGTGATTTCAAAGTTGGATTAAGACCGCCGAATACGCTGCTGGCTTGGCTGCCAACCGAAAGACGGTTTGGCTCTCACCCGTTGGCGAACGACGCCAGCCAAAAACACAAATGTGGTTCCATAAATTAATGGGGAGATCGTGCCAAGCCAATGTGTCCTCTCCCTCATAAGGGCTTTGCGCAGTTATCGCCGATACAGTCTTTTTCATTTCCATACTGCTTCGCGCTAATGCTCTTAACTAGTATCTCGTCCTGAAGAATGGTGACCGTGAACGTGATTTCGTTTCACGCCGACTAGAAACGCTGTCATCTGACCCTGGAAGCCAATGGGGTATCGCGCCCAAAGGTGGGCCCCAAAGGGACCACCTTGACCCACCACAAAAGGCAAGAACCATAAGTCGGCTTCGAGGAAGTTGGCGCTTACCTCGATAGAGGGTGGACGACAGATAAACGGAGTCATCCTTCCTGTTCCAGAAACCCTCCAGTTGAGCCCATCGCAAACCCTTGATTCTAGGGCACCGTAAGCTAACTGTCCCGACGTTCTGAAAACATGTGTTTATGGAACGGCTGCCGACTTCTTTTCAACCGACCAGGCTCCATTCCGCAACAGGTCGTTTATTGCCTTCATTGGGATTAGAACCCGTTTGCCGATACGCACGCGGGGAATCGTACCCAGTCTCATGTGTTTCCTAATAGTCGGCTCTTTAACGGCGAGCAAGAATGCAGCCTGTTTGCGGCTCACAGCCAGAGGTTCCGGTTCCTTCTTGTCCATTCTCGCTGGCGTTGCGACAACTGGTGGACGTATCACCGGAGCTTCGACTCGCTCCTGAATCGGCTCCGGTCTGATCTCGTCTTGGGCAGATCGCAGCAAGTCTTTCAGGAACAGTGTGGCGAATCTTTCCAAAGATACTTGGCGATCTCCTACTCTAAACTTAATCTCGACACCGAACATCGCACCACCTCGCAGATTTAGATTTGAAGGGATGAATTCTAGCGGAGCCGAGAGATCGGCTATACCAAGGCCGACCCTCACCTAGCTAGCCGGAACAGCATGTCGCCCGCAAAGGGTTAGGGGAGGGTGCGCGGGGCCAAAACCAACCCCTAGGAATAGCGAACTGCGAAATATTTTTTCGGTTTTAAGTTTTCCAGATTTTCTTGGTCGGTAGCAAGCGGAGAGCGGGTCGGCCAATTCTCAATGAGTGCTATCGCCTGGTAACAACAGTTGCGCTCCCGTCTTCTGCGAGGCACAAAGGAAAGCCGATCGAGAGCGGCTTTTCTGTGCTTTCCGAAGAATTGAAGCCGGGGCAAGGGCCTACGGGATTGTCCCGAGTACTTCGCCAGCAGGTAATAGGAGGCCCGGTTCCTCGTACCACGTGCCGTTCGCTTCAACACTCGACGCCAGAGTTTTCCCCTGGACAACCGTGTCCCAGATGGCGAAGGCGTCGCTTTCCGAGCCCGTATTTGCAACTACCCAATATCGGGTGCCAGCCGCGACCGCAACCGGGGAAAACTTCGCGATGGCTAGCGTACAGCAGGTTCCGAAGTCGGGCAGCCCCCCAACCGCTACTGGCCCCGCCAGCAAGGCTCCCGGAACGCCGCCCGAGTCCGAGTAGATGTTGAGGTCCACCAGGTTCGTCCCAAAGCCGTAATACTGCACGGCAACCCGCACCTGCGTAACGTGCGAGTCGGCTGCAGGCGTAAACTGCATCCCTTCGAAGATGGCATAACCATTGTTTTCGTTTGGTCCCTCGATCGGTAAACCGTCGGTGTCGTAGTAAAGGTCGGTCGCCGAACTACCGAGGTTGCTGTAGATCTTTGTCAGAGTCGCAGGAATTTCCTGCGCCGACACATGGATTGCAGACTTTTCCGTGGTGTGCACACTCCGAGGACTTTTGTCGGTTTGGCCGAACAGCAGATTGCAAAGGGTGAACAGGCTCACAACTAGCGTGACTTTCTTCACGAATTTCCTCCATTTTGTCTGTTGAATTTAAAGACAGGAACCTCCGCGACAAACCAAAAGATCAAGTTTTCGGGAGGGGGGATTCGACGGCGTGAATCGTCGATTTCCTTTTGACCAAGAAAAACGCCTACATTCTCCGCCAGGCCCTGGCTGCGCGTCAATGTGAAAGAATTTTCATCATCTGCAGGGGTATTTCTGTCATGGGTTGTTGTCGAAATATCCCGATTTCACTCATTGACATTGTTTATTGAGGTTGGAACGCCTGATCGAACGCACCTCCAGAAACGCTCACAAGAGGGCAAACTTCTCAGCTCGCCAAGGCACTTATTATCCTTGCCTGGCATTTGCCGCCAGCAGCCGGTTGGTCCGTTGCATCAGTCTCCAGTCGTATTCGTATGCAGTTCCGCAAAGCAGGCATATCTGATAGTGGTGACCGTCGGCGTCGATGCGTGGCCAGGTAAATCTATGCGAGCAACCTTGGCCGAAAAGCCATTCTAAAAAGTTCATTGCATCACCCTTTCGTTGTGATTTCTCCAGGCATCCAGCCAACGGCTTAAGAAGGGTTGGGGCCGGTTATTCATCAGGTACTGCAGTGTGGAAAGGAGCATACTCGGCGGCTGGGATTTAGACAGGAAAGTGTCCACTGCCTCCAGTTTGCTGTTGGGCAATGGCCCAAAGGCCGATAACAGCATGGTGCCTTATTCAGAATCGGGACGCTGCTCAGAATTGCTCACTCCCCAAAGCGGAGGTTTTCGCCAAGAAAGCAGGACGGTAGGCGGAATACTAGTTCGATGGGATGGTCGAAACAATAGACACCGTAGCTGTCGCAAACAGGCGATAGCGCTCATTGACCTCTACGTTTTATGGCTGCATCTCCCAGCCACTCTCTTTCGCACGCAGAAGCAGTTCGGTCAAACGTGACTTCGCCTTGCTGAGCACCAACGGAGTGTCTTTAGACCAATCGATCTCGCGATCCCACCATTCATATAGCTCTCGTCTGCTGCAAAGCCCAGAGATTTTGCGAATTAGCTCATCGGCGTCGCGTCCGTAAACCTCAACCTTGTGAAACAAAATGTCAGTAAGCGGGTGGTCACCCACAGTTCCGTTTGGCATTGAGAGAGCGCTCCGACCGCTGCAGCATAGTGTAGCCGACATTATCGACGGGCTCAGTTGACGAAACCAGGTGATTTCACTCATTGGGGTGGTTGAGTGAAATCGCCTAGATGAGCTTTTTTCTCAGCATACCTGTTGCCTCCGCGCAGCGTCAGTCGCACGGCGCTGCAGCTGCCCGACTACGCCATTGAGATCAGGATAGCCAGCGCCAAAGCTCCGCGTGATCCAGTTCCCACCGCGCTCGGCGATCCTCTCGCCGTCAGCGATGACCTCGAACTGACCGATTTTGCCAGCCGTAAGGACGGCGTCAATATTGAGGCGCTCTTTGATAAGGGTCACGAGACTCGTGACCTTGGCCTTGTTGTTCTGTCACGTCGGGCAGTGAACGATCTCGACCTTCATCTGTTCTCCCAATCTGCGTCGGATAGCCAACGCAATTTTATCCGATGGCTGATCTCCCGACGGGTGGAGTTGTGCCTAGGAGGTTCACTTTGATGGCATACACTACCACTGGCGGTTCGCGCTGTTTCAAGCAGCTGTGTCCTCCGCCAAGAATTTGGCGCAAGAAAGAATCGGCTTCAGCTTGTCCTTTCGCAAACCGCGCAGCTCTTTCTCATGAAGTCGCTTTTCGTACAAAAGTCTCCCGAACACGTGCGTGAGTTGCGAACAGCGATAGTCGTACTTGCTCGATCTCCTTACGGCGTTCGGTCAGGTAATGTTCCAAGTCCCACAGATCCGACGACTGCTGGATTTGGCTGGCCATCTTCTTTGCTGCCTGAATGACTTCCTGAAGCTCTCGCCCCAGGGCGACGTCGAAGGCTTTGCGGGCGATGACCTTTTCTGACCTCGACCACATCGGTTCGTTCGGTTAGGGATACGTGTTTTGAGTCGCCGATGGGTCGCTCGTGTTCCGATCCTCCGTGGCGCGCCATTCTATGCCTTCCCCGAATGCCTTTTCTACAGCGTCGCTGGCCCGAGTCGGCGGGACAGATTCATCACCTTTCATCTGCGGCTGCGTGTCCATCCTGAGGTCGAAAAGATCATTTACTGGATGCCCGAAATTTTGTTTGCAGCCAAGATAGCGTTCCGTGGTCTGAACCGATGCGTGCCCGAGTAAGAATTGAATCTGCTCAATCTCGCCGCCGCGGTCGTGGCACAACTTCGCACAAGTCCTGCGCAGGTCGTGTGGTGCAATGTGGTCCAAACCTGCTCTCTGACTGCAATTCCTAACGACATACCACACAACGTTCTGCGAGAGGCCACGGCCCCACACCTTTCCTTTCCGTGCCACCGCTCGGAAGACTTTGCCCGCCGTGACGTTAGCAGCGCGTGTCCACTGGTCGAGCGCGGCTTTTACCCAGTTTGGAATGGGCACGGTCCGAATGTGTCCACCCTTGCCAATCAGATCAACCACTGCCCAATGCCCTTGGCGCATCTGGATTTCGTCCAGCTCCAAGCCCACAAGTTCCGATCTGCGAAAACCACGGCCAAATAGCATGGCCAGCATGGCGTAGTCGCGCTTGGCTCGCATGCTATCGCCACAAGATTGTTGCAGCACTGCTGAACTTTGCTCTGCGCTCAACCAATTACCGGAGCGAAATCCGAGCTGCTTGACTCCCTTCACTCGGCTAATCCCCGCGGCCAACTCGGGACTCAGCAAGCCAGCATCGGCGGCTCAGAACTGTAGCAAGGGACTACATTGAGATCATGACGATTGTCCAGGTAAGTTGGTGCGATTCCGAACGAGACATCAGGCGCAACTATCCCAGTGCGTTCGATGGGAGACCCGAACGATTCTCTTCCCCCATGGCCGAATATGTGTTCCTATAGGAAAGTTATGATCCGCTGACTTGCTCTCACAATACTTCTGGGGGTTTCTGGTGACCAATCTCACTCAGCCCAGTGAGAGCAGTCACAGCGCGGGGGCGTGTAAAACTTGAGAATGGTCCCACACGATTGGGTAACATTTCTGGTGGAGACTGTCGGGGAGGCATGGATGTCCGATGATAAGCGCGACATTCTCGAAGCTCTTAAGTTCGAACTCGCGTTCCTGGAGCAGGGAGGCTATGGACGTTCGGTGCGTACTCCCAAGACGCCCACGAGGAGCTTCCAGGATTCTCTCACCTGCATCAATTTCAATGAGCCGACGCGGCCGCATCCGTGCAACGAATGCTTCCTCACCGACTTCGTTCCCGGCAGCGCGCAAAGTGAAGAGGTCCCCTGCCACCACATTCCGCTGAATGCTGAGGGAGACACCGTGGAGACGCTGCAGGACAACCAGCTTAAGTTGGAGGAGGCTTTGGAAGCGTGGCTGCGTGCTACCATCCACCGCCTCAAACAAGAACGCGCGGCGGCAAAACAGGAGCGTACTTAACTTAGCCAGCACCGACTAAACGACCCGTGCATTCAACTTCATTGCGGGGATTTGTCCAAATAGGTTCGCGCCAAATAAGAATTTCAGGCCTTGCGGGCGACGATTATCCCAAGAACTATGGGCAGATAGATAACGGAGGCATGTAGGACTCGGCTTGCCAAGATGCTCGAAGTTGACCTCGCCAGTCTTGTTACGTGGTACAGCAAGAAGACACCGGCCAGGAACATACTACCCAGATAAATCGGGCCTCCGTGATCCGCCAGCGGCAGCATCGTGGTGAGTACCAGGACTACGGTAAAGGCAACAATCTCTGCACGCGTGAAGCGGGAATCAAGATCAAAGCGGGGCAGCATCTTGTAGCCAGCTCGGTCGTAGTCCTCACGGTACATCAAGGCAATCGCCAGGAAATGCGGGAACTGCCACAGAAAGAGAATGGCGAAGAGAAACCACGCGTGCCGGCCAATAGTGGCCGAGGCTCCGGCCCATCCAATCAGGACGGGCATCGCGCCCGGAAAAGCGCCGAGTAGCGTGCACAGCGGCGTCTTCCGCTTCAGCGGAGTATAAATGAGGAGATACGAAAGCAGCGTGGAGATCGCGAGCAAGGCTGCCAACCCGTTCACCGCAATTGCAAGGTACAGGCCCCCGGCGATGCTCAGCAGAGTCCCAAACAGAAATGCTTCGCGCGCATTCAGCCTGCCCGAAGGCAGCGGCCGGCTTGCGGTGCGGCGCATCTGACCATCCCAAACCCGTTCCATCCACTGATTCAGAGTTGCGGTGCCGCTGGCGACCAGGAGCGTACCCACGAGTGTGTTGATCAGGCCAGCGATCTTGAAGGGTCCATGGGGGGCGAGGTAATAACCCGCCGACGTGGTCATAAGAATCAGCAGGTTCACTTCGGGCTTGGTTAGAGTGTAGTAGTCCCGGAGCTTGGAAGTGAAGCCATCCGTTGGGCTTAGAGGGATCGTCCTGTAAGTAGTCGTCATTATTTATAGCTTCATCCAAAGCACCAAAAGGAGATAGAGCCAAAGAACGCCCATGAAATGCCAATACTGCGCGGCCGCAGTGAACGTACTTCGCCGCAGAATGGAGCGATTGAGTTTGCTGATGACGTAAAGCAATCCAGCCAAGCCGCCCAGCACGTGCGCGGCGTGTACGCCCGTGAAGACATAAAAAAATGAGCAGCTTGCGTTTGTAGCGAGATACAGTCCAGCGGCCTTCAATCGCAACCACGCCATGTACTGCCCGCCAACGAAAAGCAATCCAAACGCCAGCGTGATCAGCAGCCAGCGCATGGATGCCGCAGTTTCGCTTTGAATCCCGCGAGCGTAACCGGCGATCCGTCGGCGTGCTATTTCAAGCGTGAAGCTGCTCAGAAGCAGCACCACGGTATTGGCGTAAAGGACGGGCGGCAGAGTGATGGGCTGCCAGTTTGTCGCCGAACCCTGACGAACCACCAGGGCACTGGTGAGCGCGGCGAATGACATCGTAATCGCAGCCAGCACAATCCATATGCCGGTCTTGGCGGTTTCTGGGGAGCGCTCCTCCACCGCACGCAAATTGCCTTCAACTGGAACCAGATTCCCCCCGCCATTTCTAGCGTGACCTTCATACGGCCGGCGGCGAGGTTCGGTTTGCGGGGGTTCGTGAATCGTGGTTGCCATTACTTCAGACTCCTTTTGTTCCCCATTTAACGCTTACCATTTTTTCTCACAGGCCCTGGATAAAACCAGGCTTCCCGCCGCTAATTGTTAAACCTCGTGGTCTTCCACGAACTCCTCATTGCACAGGTTGCGCCTGCGGTACACGAGACGCGCGAAAAAACCTGTCATCAAAAGAGGTGGAATCGCCAAAATTACAATGCCGCTCTTCAGAGCGTGGATGAGGCGGGTGCCCGAAGCGGCAGCGCTCTGGTAGCACATGGCGCAGCCCTGCGCGTATAGATACGCGGGACTTATCAAGAGCAGGAACGCCAGTCCGGCCAGCGCTATCTTCAGATACCGTACACGCGCCTGTTTTGCAGAGTTCACTCGGTCTCCTCTTTATCTTCCCATCCCCATCGCAGTTGGCGTGGACCGCTCGGACTCGACCGCGTTATTTCCCCAGACTCATCCTCGCCATGCGGTACGCGTCAGGCCATAAGTAGTTCAGCAGCACCAGTACGAAGAGCGTGGCGGGAAAGATGGTCCAAAACAAAAGCCGATTCTCGTACTTTACGTGCATCAAGTACATGATGCCAACGTAGGCCTCTAGACACGCCAGACAGACCAAGGAGAAGAGTAAGGTTCTCGTCGACAAATGCCGATAGGTCAGAACCACCTCAATTCCCACGATGATCATCAGTCCGATCACGATCCCCGCGTAAGAACTCATGCTCGGCTCTTGCCTCAGGGCTTGATTCGATGACATGTCAGCTTCTCCTTCCGGGTCGAAGTTCCGCTCAACGGGCAGCGTTCATCAAATACATCAATGGAAAAACGAACATCCAGACCAGGTCGACAAAGTGCCAGTAAAGGCCCGCAGTTTCCACGTGGCTGCTGTCGTAGCGCCCCTGGTTATAGCCCCGCATGATAAAAGCCAGCGCGATAACGCCGCTGACAACGTGGGTCAAATGGAGTCCGGTGACGCTGAAGAAACACGCGCCGAACTGGGCCGCGCCGCCCAGCGGGTTGTAGAACAGCCGCCAGCCCTCTCCGATCATTTTGACCCATTCCCGCAGGTGGAGGATTGCGAACACGGTGCCCAGAATCATGGTCAGGCCGAGCCATTTGCTGGCAGAGGCTTTCTGCCCTGTCTGCGTTGCCCGAACCGCCGCCAGCATGGTAAGACTGCTGGAAAGCAAGACGAATGTCATGATGATTCCGTTCAAGATCGACGAGAACTCGAACGGCGTCCCCCAATTCTGGCTGCCGATACGCATATAGCCGTAGCCAAACAGAAACGTGGCGAACGTGCACGCGTCGGAGACGATAAAGATCCACATCCCCAGCTTCTTTTTCTCAATGCCGTAAGGAGAACTCTCCATCAGCACTTCATGCCCTGTTGACATGGTCAGTTCGCTTTGGCTCACGGTGCCGCCTCCTCGGAGTGTTGTTGGATCCCGATTGTTATGATGAACAGCAAGCTCCTACCGCTGTTTTAGGTCCCTGCGATGGACTTTTCCGTCGAAGTCTGCATCACGCTCGCATCCCCGTCATATTCCATCGGACCGTGATAGACCGTCATTTGCCGGCCGCCAAAATTGTCAAACGGGGGCGGCGAGGTCGTATCCCATTCCAGGGCGGTGGCTCCCCACGGATTGTCCGAAGCCTTGGGCCCTTTGAAGCGGCTCCAAATCGCGTTGAACAAGAAGATGAATTGCGTCGCCCCCAGCAGCAAAGCGAAGACGGTAATGAACCGGTTGGTGGGAATCTGCGGGATCATGAAGTCGTCCACATACGCCGAGTAACGGCGAACCGCCCCGGTGAAACCCATCAAATGCATGGTCATGAAAACCAGGTACACGCAGACGAAAGTCACCCAGAAGTGTATTTTGCCGAGCGTCTCATTCATCATGCGGCCCCACAATTTCGGAAACCAGTAGTAGAAGCCAGCAAAAGTCGCAAAGATGGCGGAGAGGCCCATGGTGAAGTGGAAATGGCCCACCACGAAGCTGGTCGCGTGCAGATAGGAATCAACCGCCGGCTGCGCCAGGAAGAAGCCACCGATTCCGCCGCTGATGAACAGCGAGATGAAACCGAGGCAGAACAGCATGGGAGTGGTAAAGCGCATATTGGCGCCGTAAAGCGAGGCCGCGAACACCAGCGCCACAATGGCGGACGGGATGGTGATGATCAGCGTCGGCACAGAGAACACCATTCCCATATAGGGGCTCATCCCGCTCACGAACATGTGATGCCCCCAGACGAGGAAGCTCAGGGTACCCACGGCCATCATGTTAAAGGTCGCCACCTTCCAGCCCCCCACCAGCGGCTTCCGGGTGAACGTCGGCAGAACGTGCGCAATGATGCCAAACGCGGGCAAAATGATAATGTAAACCTCCGGATGCCCGAAGAACCAAAACAAATGCTGGAATAAGAGCGGCGAACCGCCGGAGTGCGGCAGCAACTTGTCGTTTATCACTAATCCGGCGGGTATAAAGAAGCTGGTTCCGCCCAGGCGGTCGAGCACCAGAAGAAGACAAGTAGGCAACAGCACGGCAAAAGCCAGCAAGCTCACCCAGGCGTTAATAAACCACGCCCAAGTCGACAGCGGCAGCCGCGACATCGTCATTCCTTTGGTGCGCAGATCGATCGTGGTTACGATGAAGTTCAGTGCCCCGAGCAGCGATGCCACGCAGAAGAGCACAATGGAAAGTCCCCATAGGTTTTGGCCCCAACCCTCACCCGGACCCGCTACCGAGCCCACGGCGCTCAACGGCGCGTACGCGGTCCAGCCGGAGATCGGCGGGCCGTCAGGGATGAAAAACGTCGCGCAGGCTAGAACGAAGCCGACAAACGTGACCCAGAACGACGCCATGTTCAACCTGGGAAACGCCATATCCGCCGCACCTACCTGGATGGGAAGCATAAAGTTGCCGTAACCTGCCATCGGGGCCGCTGTCAGCACAAAGAACGCCATAATGGTGCCGTGCATGGTCATCAACGACAAGTAGTATTCCGGCGTCGGAACCCCCCCCGGAGCGCCATTTGGAGAGAGCGTCCCTAGAAACGGAATGGACGCTGTCGGCCAGCCCAGGTGAATGCGCATCACCCAGGAAAGCGCCATTCCGATGAACGCCGCCACCAGGCTCAAGGTGATGTACTGGATCCCGATCACTTTGTGATCCACACTGAAGACGTACTTGCGAATGAAACCCTGCGGCGGGCCATGGTGTGCCGCCGCGTGCGCTGTGACCTGGTGCATGTGATCTCACCCCCAAGAGAGATAGTTTTCGTCCGCCCTATTCGGAAACGTACTTGCGTTACTGCATTGCCGCTTGCTGCTTCAGCCAATTATCGAAGTCTGGCTGGGACAGGACTTCGAGATACGCCTTCATGTTGTAGTGTCCAAGACCGCACAGCTGAGTGCACACAATTTCGAACCTTCCCGTCTGGATGGCGGTGAAGTGGATCGGAATCACGATCCCAGGTACAAAGTCCTGCTGGATGCGGAGCTCCCGTACATCGAAGGAGTGCCCCACATCTTTGGAGTGCAGCGTGAGCAGCACCGGCTTATTCACCGGAATCGCCAGCTGTGCGGTCACGATGTCGTCCTTCGAATCCAGATCATGGTCCGGGTCGAGACCAAAGAAATTTTGAGTACCCTCATTAATGAGCTCAGGGTGAAGCGGTCCGAACTTGCCATCTGGGCCGGGATAACGGAAGTAGAACGCAAACTGCCCAGCCTGAACATCGATGCGCACCGAATCCGGATCCGGGGGCGTGAAATAGACCGCGCCCCACGCCTTGGAACCCACGAACGAGAGCACCAGAACTTCGATACCCACCACAACGCACGCGAAGATGATGAGAGGTTTTGCGCCGCCGGGAAAGGATTTCATCTTGCGCGCGCCTTTGCTATCGCCGTACAGAAAGGCTAATGCCGCCAGCACCAGTTGTCCGAAAATAAACAGAGTGCCGGCGCCGTATAGGGTTTCTTCTATCTGAGCGTCGATCTTGGGTCCGTGGACGGAAATATCCACTGGCATCCACCACACGTGGGCGATTACGCAATAGGCGATAGCCAGCGTGACGATCACCACTACGAACGCAAACACTTTACCTGGCATGTGTGTCCCCCACTTTTATTTTCGGCTTCGGTCCCCAACGGTCCCCGGGGCGGCCCCACAGTCGTGCCGCCCCGGCCGTGATTCCAATTCCTTCCCTACTTTGCTTTGAAAGTGAAATTGACGGCGGTGGGTTTACCAGAGGCAACCGTCACATTCTGCGTCTGAGTCCCGTAGGTTTCTTGCCAAGCGGTCAGAGTGTAGGTTCCGGGTGGCAGGTTGTCAAGCTTGAAAGAACCACTGTTGTCTGTGACCCCGTAGGGGCCCTTCACAACCACAATATAGGCCTGCATCCAGGGATGGACGTTGCATTTGACTGGTATGGGGATTTCTTCGCTGCCCCAAGTTATGTCCAGAGGTGGGCCTCCCGGCATCTGTGACTTGTTCCATGCGGCATTCTTTACGGCTTGCGGGTGAATGTTGTGTAAAGCCTGGTCGTCATTCACTATCTTCATGTGCTGACCGGCGTTAACGGCCACCACGTGGGGAAAGTACTGACAACCTTTTTGTTCAAGCTGGACGGGCTGCGATGAAGCGGTCTCATTCCCCGCCAGACCCTGGCTTACATAGACCACCACGTTCGCCAGCCCTCCGTTTGCGCCTACCACCACATTTTCTGTAGTAACAGGCTTATCTTTGTGAGCCGCGGAGCAGCTCGGGTCTTTGGACATGTCGATCCCGCGCTGGTGTGGAGCTGTGCCGTCAAGCTTAACGGTACCTGTAACCTGGCCCGCGGGAGCCGCATTCACACTACCTGCCGAATGGAACAGTGCGAATGCGCAAACTAATAAGACCGAGACCGGTACTAGCAATCCGTATCCAGCTTTCATTGAATTTTCCTCCTTGTTGTTCGTGATGTCTCCGGTGCGGCAATTTAACTCGTTGCCCGGGACGCCGCCAGAGCGCGAGCTGGGAAGCGATTACTCAACCTTGAGGGAACAACGTACCTGCGCCCACATTCTCTCTTGACCCGAACTCTACCAGTCGGAGGCACGGATAATACCTCACACGTCATTGCGAGTCAGTGTCGAAGATCACCTATCAAAGTGACAAAGATCACAAAATGGACGGTAGAAGCGCGCCGTTGATATGGCGCTGATGAGGGTTTCGGTGATCTTGCGTGATCGACTTAGGATGTCGATCACGCAAAATTACCAGAGGGATGAAGGCTCGGCCTGCAACTAGGGTTGCCACAGTCGGTCTTTGTTTTAGGGGCTGACCGAGTTTTAGGGGCTGACCGATTTCGGTTTGCTGGCGAACGGTTCCTCGTGCGCCAACATTGGGAATAAACCAAGGAAACTACCATACACCACATGACCGACGAGTGAGGCCGCAACCGCTCTCATCCCACCGGCATGTGAGCTAAGCAAACCTGCGCCCATTATCGGCATCACGATCAGTTGCGAGGTCAACCACAGCGCTATTCCGAAAGCCACTCCTTTCGCGACATGCGAGCCCGGGAGGAAACGGTACAACAAGAAAACGAAAATCGCGGGAAAGATGATCACGCCATTGAGGATGTGGACTAACATGCCCATCCTCCAGCCGAGCATCTCCGCCAGCATGGCGACGATGTCTATTTTTACGCCAACTAATGGCGCAGCCATAAACATCGCGGCTGACATTGCGGGCGTCCCTATCAGAGCTCCCAAGAAAACCATACTGAAGTTCGCTTTCATTTCCCTGTTCTCCTCGACCACATTCCGCGCCAGGATCTGCCAGGATTTATGGGGCTCTTCGCCGCACGCAACAGATAGATGGCTGTCGGGAAAGCCACTCGCATGCCGTGCCATTACGAGCCAGCCTTTGCCTTGAATACAAATTGCAAAGTCTTGGTTTCGTTATTACCCACTGTGATCTTCTGGCTGACCGTGCCCAGCTTTTCCTGCCAGGCCGAGATCGTGTACGTCCCCGGCGGCAGGTTGCTTAAGTCGAAGCTGCCGTCCTTGCCGGTCACCGCAAAATAAGGATGTTTGAACACCGCCAAGTAGCTGCGCATCCAGGGATGCACGTTGCACTTCAGCGGAATCCCTACCTCTTCGCGGGCGAAGGTGGCTTCCAGCGTGGAACCCGGAGTTTGTGCTTTATTCCACTCGCGATTGTTGGCCGGCGAAGGATGAATATTGTGCATGCAGCTATCGCCGTTGATGACCTGCAGCTTTTGATTGGCGCGCAAAGCCAGCACATGCGGCTCATACACGCAGCCTTTCTGTTGCAGCACCGCCGGTTCGGCGGGAACATCGAAGGTGCGGTCGCCAAGACCATCGGCGACATACACCACCACGTTCTGCAAATCACCGCTCTTGTCGGCCACGATCTCCTCACTCAAGATCGCGGTCTTATGCTGCCGGACGCAGGCCACGTCAGACGACATGTTGATGCGCGCGGGCGCGGGCATCGCACCCTCGACTTTTACGCCACCTTTCACGGTAGCGGTACCGCTGTTCGCGGGCGTCGAAGAACTCGCGCCCATCATTGTTATAGCCAATGCCATGATCCCAAGCAGATAGTTACGCTTCATATCACACCAACCGTTTCTGCACGCCTGCGCGTGCCGTTTAATTTCACCTGAGCGATTCTGGCCAGCGATTCTGGCCAACCTACGCCGGGGCTGGTTGGCCCGGCTCCTGCTTCATCATCTTCGGGGTACCACGTGGTTCCGTGGTCCCAATTTCCCTTCGTTCTCGGCTGCACTACTTTCATTTCGTGCAACCGGAGTAGGCGGAAGCTCTAAGTTGAATTGCGGTCGCCGACGGAGTCTGAAGATCCAATCCCCGTCGCCTTGTGAATTTCTTAAAAGGCAATTTGTCTGCCAATTCTCTGTCAGCCACTAGGCGAGCAAAACTGCTTGACGTAAGCGCCATCCAGATCACGGGTTAGCTTCAAGGGGGCAGAGTATGCGCAGCCGATTTGCGTGGTTCGATTCGCGGCGAGTGAGACAGCAACGTCCCACGGAAGAATGCGAGTTAGGTGTAGTTTGCTGCCATTTCACTTACAGAGGGACTTCGGCGAGAGGATGAAGAGTGGGACGCGGCAGTCACGCGTTAATGCTTCAAATGTCTCAGCAGTAGAATCGAAGCCGCACGGACCGCTTTCGTTCTGCCGGCAAACCATGCGAGGGCCGTTGCAATCACTATCGCCGTCAGACAAGGGGATGCCGGAAAGCACAATCGCAGACGAGAACTAACTTCTGCATCACTATGCCTTCTGCAGCATGGCTTTCCCGGCGGCTTTCAGCAGCCTCTCGGCATTCGTCTTCGGATCACCCTGGCCGAAGACTGCATTACCTGCGACTAGAATTTCAGCGCCGGCTCGCACGATTTCTGCCACGGTATCGAGACTAACTCCGCCATCGATTTCAATGCGATAGTTGAGTTTACGCTGCGCCCGAATGTCGACCAATCGGCCAATCTTGTGAAGTGCACCGGGGATGAACTTTTGACCGCCGAATCCCGGGTTCACCGACATCACTAATACGAAGTCGACAATGTCGAGCACTTCACTGAGGCTCTCGACCGGAGTGGCGGGATTAATGACCACACCGGCCAGCGCGTCGTGGCTGCGGATCAGGTGCAGCGTCCGGTTTAGATGCCGACAGGCCTCCTGATGCACCGAGATCCAGTCTGCGCCAGCCTGCGCAAAGTCCGCAATGTACTGGTCAGGGTTCTCGATCATCAGGTGGCAATCGAGGGGAAGGTCGGTTACTTTTCGCAGCGCTTTGACGACCGGCGGCCCGATCGTGATATTGGGGACGAAGTGCCCGTCCATTACATCCACGTGGACGACCGAGCCACCGCCATCGGCCGCGCCGCAAACCTGGTCCGCAAGATGCGCGAAGTCAGCCGACAAAATTGAAGGTGCAAGCTCAATTAATTCGGGTTCGCGGAACTCGCCGAAGTGCTGAACTCTAGGGTTAGATGGCGACATACGACTTCTCCTTATAATGCTGTGCGTGAAAGGAGCTCTCAAACTGCGCGACGATCGCAAATCCTAGTCTTATCGCGAACCACCGCCACTAGCTGCTCGATGTGGATCCGATGAACTGTCGCCTGGCTTGACTTTGCCCAACGGCTGAGTCGAAGCTTGCGTCCGACCCATGGCCGCGACCACACGCTTCTGTTCCTGCGGCGTGAGCTGGAAAATGTAATCCACTAGCAGCTTGGTGTGGTCCTTGTCGTAGCCTTGGAACGAGGGCGGAGTAGGACCGGAGAAAACCCAACGACCATTCTCGCGCCGGAATAAGTCTGAAGGCATGGATGTGCCCGGGCTGATGGCTTGCGGGTCGATGATCCAGCGCTCCACCCAATCAGGCTTGAGGCGTCCCTTTGCCAAAAGGAGATTGGGAGCGACAGCGGTCTTATCGTGCTGCGGATCTCCGATGGCATGACATCTCAGGCAAGGAGCTGCCGTGCTGCTGAAAAGGCTGCGCGCCATGTCGGTTTCTTTCGCCGTCAGCATTGGGACCTGCTCCGGTATGTAAGGAAAAGGTTGCCGCGAAAGCGCCTGGAAGAAGCGGACCAGCTTGCCCAGTTCATTCTCGGAAAATGAAAAAGTGGGCATGCGCACTTGCAGGTAGCTGCGTATGCCGTTGCGATTCGTGTCCTGGTCGGTCAGCGACGGGTTTGTAAGAAAGTGCAGCAGCCACTCGGGGTCGACCCTAGCCCCTTCGGTCAGCAGCTTGGGAGGTAGTTGTTCCTGGGCATCCTGGTAGCGTTTCATCCCCATGAGCACAGTCTGCTGGCCGGGAATGAATTGATGGCAACCCATGCAGTTGTACTTCCTGACGACCCACCAACCTTCCTGAATGTCGCGGCGATAATCGAGCGGCCGGTATTGATAAGTGACCGGCAGCGCGCTCTCCTGGCTGCCCATCAGGAACGTGGTGAAGGCTCGAACCTGGTCCTTAGTCAAGTGCAGGTTGGGCATCCGCAGCTTTTCCTCTTCGCTCTTGATCTTGCCGTGGTCGTAGACATCGGGCTCCGACAATTTGTGCTCGAAGAAGCCCTTGTGGTCGTACCAGGAACTTCGCGCCGGGCCGTCAGGCAAACGCGCCAAGTCTTCCGGGTTGGTAATCGGTTCCGCATTCTTGCCCCCGCGCTGCGCGGTCTCTGTGAAGAGGGCGAAGTCAAGACGCTCAATCGGCTTGCTGCCCTCGAAAGTTAATTCGGTTCCGATGCGGCCTTCTTCCTCTAAGCCGGCGATCTCATGGCAACCCGAGCACCCGAAATGGCGAATCCACTTCTTGCCTTGATCCTTCAGCTTGGGGTCGTCCATGAAGGAAGCCTCGGCATAGGAGCTGGGATCCTGCTTCTTCTGCGTCAGCAAATAGGTCGCGATGTCTTGCGCGTCCTCGATGCTGAGGCGCAGGCTGGGCATCACCGTCATGTTTTGCACTTGCAGTTCATGGCCATCGTTCGGGCATCGGCTATGTTGCAGGTCAAAGACAAATGGCAGTCCCTTCTTGGCGTAATCTTCCGGACCAATGTCTTTCTTTTCGTACTGGCAATAAGGACGAGTACGCTCGCGCGCGTTGTGCACCCAGCGCACGAGATAGTCATAGTTGGCCTTCTCCCCGATGCGGGTAAGATTGGCGGCGAATGTTCCACCCACCATTTCATCGGCTTCGCCGATCGAGTGGCAGGCCAGACAGCCACGCGTTTCAAAGATTTCCTTGCCGTGCAAGGCGTTGCCCGTTTTGTGCTTGGCCTGTGGATCTGTAAGCGCCGATTGCCACAGATAGGCCGAAATAGCCTCGATCTGGTCCTCGTTGAGGGGGAAGTTCGGCATCCTGGTGGTGGGCCGGAAATCGGTCGGCTTCTTTAACCAAACAGGAATCCAGTTCTTGTTGAGCTTGAGCCGGATGTCCTTCAGATTGGGCCCCACCTTCTTAATGTCTTGCAACAGGCTTTTTGTTTGCCGATCCTGTTGGGCGATGCGGCCGTCGATCTTGCTGTTGGTGACCTTCAGTGCCACGGCTCTGTCGTTCAGCCGGTTGGCTTCTTCGTTCGTTTCTGCGGCATCTGCTCGCTTCATCAAGAACGCTGCCTGCTTGATGTTCTGAATCTTCTCCTGCTCCAGTTGCTTGACTTCCTGGCTGACTGAGTTCAACTCCTCGGGTTCTCTGTCGTAGCCCTCGTAGCGATGGCAGCCGATGCAACCTCGTTGGCGGAATAAGTTCTTGCCTTCGCTGATCGTCCAGCCCACGTCGCCGCTCACCAGCAACATGTCGGCGGCGTGGCAGGTCTGACAACCTGCTTCCGTGTTTTCCGTGGGGAAAAGCGGCCACAACCAATGCTCGTACGTTCCGTGAGCCTTCTCGACGCTGGTGGTAGCGCGGCCATTGCCTTGGTGGCAGGGAGAACAGCCGAACTTATCCGGATCATGCATCTTCAGTAAGCCGGGTTCCGGGTGGCTGGTGAAAGCGCGCGCATACTCGTCAGGTTTCTTGCCCTGGAGTGTCATGGACGCCGCAGTCAGCGCGAGCGGCTCGCGAATTCCCATGTGGCAGGATTCGCAGCGGTCAATTATGTTGGCCTCCGCCACATTAATCTGCACGATAATTGGATCCCACTCCGCGGTTTTCCTCTTCAGACCTTCGATTTGTGTCGGTGTAAGATCGACCATGTGCTGGTTAATGTAGGCCGATAGCTTGGTGCTGGCTTCCGTCACCGGCTTGAGCACTTGACCGAGTTCTGCGCTGAGCTTGGTGCGTTCATCTTTTAGCTCGGCGTATTTTTCGCCCAGTTGAGGGAAGTTGTATTTTTCCTTGTGGCCATCGGGATATGTGACCGGCCAGGTTTCGTTCTTGTAGTCTTCGAGTTCCTTCCGCTTCCTTTCCTTGCCTGAGGTGCTTGTCTTAGTCTCGATCTGATAAGTGAGAGCATTTACATAAGCGCGCTTATCGATAAAGACGTTTTGAACCGCCAGGATTCTTGCGTTGAGATCAGTGATCTGTTTCTGAATCTCATCTCGGCGAGGCTTGGCCGCTTGATAAGCCTGCTGGTAAGCCTGGTCGAGTTGCTGATATTCGGAGCTCTGCTCGACCTCCTTTTCGGATTGAGCGGATTTTGATTCGGCTGTCTTCAGGAAGGTGCTGTAGCGCTGCTTCCACTCGTGCTGAAAAGCTTTCCAGGGACGTTGGCCATAATTTTCGTCCCACAGGGCCCAGAAGAGCGTGGCCATCAGGATTAGCATGGCCACGAGGTAATGCAGCGCCCAGGACTTGCTTACAATCGGATCAGGCTTGCGGATTGGTTGTTTGGGCACCACAGCCTCCTTAATAGTTGGCCATTAGCGACAGCCGATGTTCACAAAACCTCTGGGACTAACGACCATTCACACGTTGAACCAGGGTGTGATCCACACGTACTTAATGTTGAATCCGAGCCGTAACATCATCTTCGCTGGCAATGCAACCATCGTGAGCAGGAAGAACATCATGAGAGAGTATTGCAACAGGCTCATGCGAAGGTAATCCTTCGGGTTGTAACGTCGGAACAGCGCATGAACGATGAACGCGCCGATCAAGTAATAACCTCCGACAATAATCGCTCCGAAAATGGCCTTGCCCAGGTTGTTGGTGATCCCAAAAAGATCAGGCAAGTCGCGGTTGACCTCGTAAATCAGCCGATTGTGGTCCCAAGTTTGTCCCGGCCAGAACCACTGCCATCCCGGTCCGCGTATAAACGTGCCGATAATAATCATCGCGACCCAAAGAATGATGAAGCCAAAGAGAAATGTACTTATGGCGAACTTGCGCTGCTTCCAGGTGTAGTAGCCGTTGCCCAGCGGGTTGGTGTCGATATAGGGAATCACCATGAGGCCAATGATGATGAGTGTCGGCATCACGACGCCGGCAATCCATGGGTCGAAGTAAACGAGCATTTCCTGCAAACCGAGGAAGTACCAGGGCGCCTTCGCCGGATTCATGGTGAGGTTCGGATTCGCCGGCTCCTCGAGTGGTGCATTCAAACTAATGGACCAGATCATCAAGACGATGGTGACGACGATGGCAGCGAAGAATTCAATGCGCAGCAGGAACGGCCACACGTGTACTTCCTTCTGCCACCCCGGCTCGAGAGGCCAGGTCTTGCGATGGTGAGTCTTCGCCAGCGCGGGATTGGCTTCCAGTTCCGCAATCAGGTCGTCGTTGGCCTTTGCCTGCTTCCACGCCAGATAGCAATAAAAAGTGAGAAGTGGAATCATCCCCACGATGGGGATGTTGTCAGGCGCAGAACAGATTTCCCAAAGTTGTCGCCAATCCATAAGGGCTCCAGAATCGACGCACGTTGCGAGAAAACATTGCGCGTCGCGTCAAGCCACGCCCTCAGGCGTGGCTTCGGCCACGGTGCACTTATTGTCCGACCAGAGCAAAACTGGCCCCCGGGCCGGAAATGCCATGCTTGCGCGCACGCCAGAAGTGAACAATCTTCAATCCGAAAGCGACGAGTGGAATCCCGATCCAATGCCAGAAGCACGAATGCAGCAGAGCCTTCGCAAACCAAATTTTGCGATGGTGATTCTTCGCCATCGGGGGATGGGTTCCTACGTTCATCATCACGTCACTGGTCACCATCGAATTCGTCCATATTCAAGCTCAGAATTGACATATAGGGCCGATAAAACCATCCAATAAAACTAAGTTCGCACTTCCGGCCATCGTTGCCCGATGCGTTCCAGTGAAGACATCCGCGTCGTGTTCAGTGCACGCCTTCACGCGTGCCTTGGGCCACGGCGCGGTTTACCTTCCGTAGTGAGCACCACTTCCTCGGGGCCGGAGATGCCGCCATCCTTCCTCACTCGCCAGAAGTGAACGATCATCAGTACGGAAGCCACGATAGGAATCCCAATACAGTGCCAGATGTAGGAACGCAACAAAGCATTCGCATCCACAATGGAACCGCCAAGCAGGCCGAAGCGCACGTCGTTAAACGGCGTCATCCCCAGCATTTTGCCGAAAGGGCCCTCGTGTCCTAACAGCGGCGTGGCGCGAGCCATGTTTGTGCCGACTGTGACTGCCCAGAACCCAAGCTGATCGTCCGGGAGAAGGTAGCCCGTGAACGAAAGCAATAGCGTGAACACGAGCAGCAGCACGCCAATGTTCCAGTTGAACTGCCGCGGCTGTTTGTAGGAGCCGGTCATGAACACGCGAAACATGTGCAACCACACCGCAATCACCATGAGGTGAGCCGCCCAGCGATGCATATTGCGCAGGATCTTGCCGAAGGGCACGTCGTGCTCCAGGTAGAGCACATCGCGAAATGCCTGAAGTTTGGTGGGATGGTAATAGAACATCAGCAGCACGCCGGTTAGGGTGAGCACAATGAACAGATAAAACGTGATTCCACCCATGCCCCAGGTATAGCTGTAGCGCACGGCGTCGCGATTGATCTTCGCGGGATGGAGATGCAGGAAGACGTTGGAGAGCACGCCCAGGGCTCGTTGCCGCGGCGTGTCATCGTGCTTGTGGCGGAAGATCGAAGTATAGAGCTCGGTCTTGGTGGGAGATTTGAGCGCCTCGATCTGTTCCTTTGCTTTGGCGGGCAGATCGGTCCTGAAAGATTGAATATCCTCTTGCACACCGGACTTCACTCGTTCGAGCAAGCCAACTTCTTTGCCGTTTTTTTTGTTCCCATTCTCTTCCGGCATGGTTTCCTCTGCTCACTCTTGCGATCAGCCGGTCTTTTTTCCCGGCCAAGGCTCCCTCGGTGCTCAGAATTACACAGGCAAGTACGCTCCATCATCATTGAACTGGCTCGGCTGTCCCTTCGGCCACTGATAGAGTCGCGCCACATCTACCAGCACCTGCGCGTCCGGAGATCTTTCGACGTGGGCCCGGTCCATGGGACGAGGCGCCGGCCCCTCAAAGTTAATCCCTTCGCTGTCGTAGCCACTGCCGTGGCAAGGGCACTTAAACTTGTTGTCAGCGGGTTTCCAGTCAGGTGTGCAGCCGAGATGCGTACAGCGCGCGTAAATCACGAACAAGCGATCGGGTGTGCGATCTACCCAGATGCGATATTTCTGCTGCCACTTCGTGTCCACTCCCAGACCGTATTCCTCGGGATAGCCAATCTTGAAGACGGTCGCAGGCTCGAATAGAGTGCGTGGCAGAAAGAAGCGGAAGAACGCAAGGAACCAGACAGCCAGAAAAGCGGTAACGGTGTTCCACACCAGTCGCCGGCGTCGTTGATTGATCTGATTGTTTTCCGGGCCGATGGAGGGTACGCCTGCGCGGGGTGCTGCTTTGGAAGTGCCTACCGCCGGCCTGCCCACATAGCTAGACGGATCGCCGTTACCCGCTCCGGGAGCAGGCGCGGATGTAGTTACGGTTGCCGCCGATGGAAGCTCGGGGATACCATTCAAAACGCTGTTGCGTGAGTCGCCAGCCATGCGTCCTTGTGCCTTGGTGCTTCACATTTAAGAATTTGCAAGTTGCCTTTCACCTGAATGAGTGGAAAGTCTCGGTTGCAAGTGTGTGCCTTTACGAGAACCGCACTTTCACATTCGGGCTCTTTTCCAGGTGAATGCTGTCGATAAAGCGAACTTTGCCGGTCCCCAGGGTCATGATCACGGATGAAGTTCGCGTTCCCTCACCGAAAAAGCGCACGCCTTTCAGCAGCGCGCCGTCGGTTACGCCGGTGGCTGCAAAGATGAGACACTTCCCCGGCGCGAGATCTTCCGCCTCGTAGATTTTGTTCTTGTCTTTGATTCCCATGCGCGCGATGCGCTCTTCGAGTTCAGGCTTGTTGATCACCAATCGTCCAACCATGTAGCCATTCAGGCATCGAATTGCGGCCGCAGTGATCACGCCTTCCGGAGCACCGCCCGAACCCATAACCGCGTGCACACCCGTGCCGAGGACGGCGGCAGCGATGCCGGCGGAGAGATCGCCATCGCTGATCAGCCGGATGCGCGAGCCGACTGCGCGAATGTCTGCAATGAGCTTTTCGTGACGCGGGCGGTCGAGCACGATGACGACGAGATCCTGAACATCGCGCTCTAACCGCTTCGCGATATTTTTCAAATTGTCCGCGACGGGAGCATCGAGCTCGACGGCATTCTTGCAGGAGGGGCCGACCACAATCTTTTCCATGTAGCAATCGGGCGCGTTGAGCAACCCGTCGCGTTCGGATGCCGCCAGCACAGTGATGGACCCGGGAGCGCCGGTCGCGCACAGGTTTGTGCCTTCTAATGGATCCACGGCGATATCGACTTCCGGGACTCCACTTCCGGCGGGAAAACAGGTGCCGAGTTTCTCGCCGATGTAAAGCATGGGAGCTTCATCGCGTTCACCTTCGCCGATGACGATCCTCCCCCTCATCGGAATGCTGTCCATGGTGTGACGCATTGCTTCGGTGGCAGCCTGATCGGACAAGTGGCGGTCGTCCCGGCCCATGGTGCGAGCAGACGCAATAGCCGCATTCTCGACCACGCTTAGAAACTGTGTCGATAGATCACGCTCCAAATTTCGGCCAAAACTGCTCGCTCTGATTTCAGGTGCGACTTGAGTCGCCATTAGTTCCTCCCGATTGAACACGGTTAACTTGGCAGGACAGCCTACACCGGGTAATACTTGCGGACCATCCGTCCCACCGCTAAACCGCCCAAGTACTCTGGTATGACCACCTCATCTGCTCCTGCCCTCCGCAGACAATCGGCGTAATGCCGTTGCCCGGATCGAGTGACGATCCTGAGCCTCGCATTAAGCGAACGGGCAGTGATCGTAACGGACAGACTCTCAAGGTCGTTATCGATAACGATGCAAATGCCGCGAGCCTGCTCGATCCCTGCTCTGAGTAAGACATCGCGCTCCTTGGCGTCCCCGCGGATCACACGAGACCCATCCTTCATAAGTTCGGCACGCAGTTCGTCGTTGGTCTCAATAACAACAAACGGCGTTCCAAGGCGACGCAGCTGCTCTACCACCGCGCGCCCCATGTGTCCGTATCCACAAATGATGAAGTGATCGCGCAATTCTCCGCTAACGGCATCATTGATTTGGGCTTCTTCCACTCTTCAGCACCCGCAGATCTAAGTTTCAGATTACGAGCCAGCCTTTGCCTTGAATACAAATTGCAAAGTCTTGGTTTCGTTATTACCCACTGTGATCTTCTGGCTGACCGTGCCCAGCTTTTCCTGCCAGGCCGAGATCGTGTACGTCCCCGGCGGCAGGTTGCTTAAGTCGAAGCTGCCGTCCTTGCCGGTCACCGCAAAATAAGGATGTTTGAACACCGCCAGGTAGCTGCGCATCCAGGGATGCACGTTGCACTTCAGCGGAATCCCTACCTCTTCGCGGGCGAAGGTGGCTTCCAGCGTGGAACCCGGAGTTTGTGCTTTATTCCACTCGCGATTGTTGGCCGGCGAAGGATGAATATTGTGCATGCAGCTATCGCCGTTGATGACCTGCAGCTTTTGATTGGCGCGCAAAGCCAGCACATGCGGCTCATACACGCAGCCTTTCTGTTGCAGCACCGCCGGTTCGGCGGGAACATCGAAGGTGCGGTCGCCAAGACCATCGGCGACATACACCACCACGTTCTGCAAATCACCGCTCTTGTCGGCCACGATCTCCTCACTCAAGATCGCGGTCTTATGCTGCCGGACGCAGGCCACGTCAGACGACATGTTGATGCGCGCGGGCGCAGGTATCGCACCCTCGACTTTCACCCCGCCCTTCACAGTCGCCGCGCCGGGTGCGCTGGGAGCGGGCGGCGAGCTGGCGCCCATCATTACCATTACGGCCAAGGTCATGATCCCAAGCAGATAGTTACGCTTCATATCACACCAACCGTTTCTGCACGCCTCCGCGTGCCACCTAGTTTCGAACCATTGCACACCAAAAACTGTGCCAACATGACCACAGTGTGGCTCGGTCACCGGCAGCATTGTCACTTGACCCTGGCGAGCACTCGGCGGGCGGCCTCGGCAACAGCCTCAGCTGTGATCCCGAGTTTTTGATACAACACTTGGTAAGGCGCAGAAGCGCCAAAACGATCCAGCCCGACGACAGCGCCATCGAGCCCGACATAACGTCCCCAAGCCAGCGTGGTGCCTGCCTCCACTGCCACACGCGCTCGCAAACTGGAAGGCAGCACGGATTCGCAATATTCGTCGGACTGCTCGTCGAACAATTCCGAGCACGGCATGGACACAACGCGAGCTTTAACCTTCTGCGCCGCTAGTATTTCTTGTGCTGCCAGCGCCAGATGAACTTCTGAGCCCGTCCCAATCAGAATGGCTTCCGGCTGATCGACGTCTCGGAGTATGTAAGCGCCGCGTGAAACTCCCTGTGCCGCAGCGTGGCTTGTGCGATCGATAACCGGCAAAGCCTGGCGAGTGAGGACAAGTGCACTCGGCGCATGACGTCGGCTAAGTGCAGCTCGCCAAGCTTCCACCGTTTCTGTCGCATCGGCGGGGCGGAAGACCGCAAGATGCGGAATCAAACGCAAGCTGGCGATCTGCTCAATGGGCTGATGCGTGGGGCCGTCTTCGCCCAAACCGATGCTGTCGTGGGTAAAGACGAAGATCACGGGCAGCTCCATCAGAGCCGCCAGCCGAATGGACGGTCGCATGTAATCGGAAAAAATGAGGAACGTGCCTGCATAAGGACGAACCCCGCCGTGCAAAGCCAGACCGTTGAGGATGCCGCCCATGCCGTGCTCGCGCACGCCGAAGTGAAGATATCTTGCCAGTGAAATTTTCCGGCGTCACATCATGTTCACCTTTCGGCAAGGTGTTATTGGAAGGCGTCAAATCGGCCGAGCCGCCAAGCAGTGCAGGAAAATTTGGTGCGATGGCATCCAGTACGGCTCCGGAGGCAGAGCGAGTAGCGAGCGGTTTGCTTGCGGGAAAAGTGGGCAGGTTCGAGTCCCAACCTTCCGGCAGCTCACCGCTGATGGCGCAGTCGAAGTCCGCCGCGAGTTCTGGATACGCCTGGCGTACGCAGCACAACAATTCTTCCCATTCATCCTGCTGAGTCGCGCCTGCCACGGCAGATTCTTCCATGAACTCGCGCGCTTCGTCCGGGACATAAAACGGCTTGTCGACCGGCCAACCCAATTTTTCTTTGGTGAGCCGTACCTCATCGACTCCAAGCGGCTCACCGTGGGCCTTGTTGGTGTCTTGCCGGTGCGGGCTGCCGAAGCCGATGTGCGTTTTGCAGGCGATCAGCGAGGGACGTCCAATCTCAGCCTGCGCAGATGCGAGCGCAGCTTCAACGCCGGTTGCGTTGTGACCGTCAATCCGCTGCACGTGCCAGCCGTAAGCGGCAAAGCGGCCCAGAACATCCTCGCTGAAGGAGAGCGTAGTCGGCCCGTCGATGCTGATCCCGTTATCGTCGTAGAGCACGATCAACTTACCCAGACCCAAATGGCCCGCCAAGGAACAGGATTCGTGCGAGATGCCTTCCATCAGGTCGCCATCGCTGGCGATCACGTAGGTGAAGTGATTGACGATCTCGAACCCGGACCGATTAAACTGCGCAGCCAGCCAGCGTTCAGCAATGGCCATCCCGACGGCATTTGTGATGCCTTGGCCCAGTGGGCCAGTCGTAGTTTCGACGCCAGGAGTCAATCCATATTCAGGATGGCCGGGGGTTTGGCTGCCCCACTGCCGAAAAGATTGCAACTGAGCCAACGGCAGTTCGTAGCCGCTGAGGTGCAACAAACTGTAAAGCAGCATGGAGCCGTGTCCCGCCGAGAGGATGAATCGATCACGATCAGGCCACAGCGGGTCCGCGGGATTGTGCTTGAGGAAGCGCGTCCACAACACGACCGCTGCATCGGCCATGCCCATGGGCATTCCGGGATGTCCGGAGTTGGCTTTTTGCACACCATCCATCGCCAAGCCGCGGATGGTGTCGGCTGTCAGCCGGCGCAGGCGGGTCAACTCCGTTGCAGCCAGAGACGACGTTGTGGTCAAAACTGTAGTCATAGTGGTTCCTCACTTTTCCGTGACAACCTCGATCGGCTCCTCTTGCGCCGCCGACTCCAATCGGCTGAGAGCGGCGATCGGACGCGCAAAAGGGATGGGAGCGTCTTTGCTGTAGGCGCGCAGCAAGTGATAGGTGATGAGCAGTTGCGTGAGGGCCAGCGGGTCGCTGTGCCGCACCTCAGTGCCGTAGTTGTAATCACCGAATTGGTCGGCCCGCAAGGGGCGCAGATCGGGCAGATGTCTCCAGATCACGTCTTCTAACTGAGCGGCCTGTTCGCGGCTCACACCGCCGTCTACCTCAAGAAACTCCACGGGACGTCCATAGTCGCGTCCGAGTTCAAGGCGAATGCCGGCCGCGTGACCGCTCTTATGATTCGTCAGATAAGTGAGGTCGGGATGAGGAATTGTCGGGCGCAAGACCAGATGAACATTCAGGTGCGCATCCGCCTTATCCGATCCCACTCCATTTCTCGGATGGAAGCGCACGACAATGTCAGCAAATTCGCGCTGGGGACGGATGAAGTTTTGTGAGTCCGACTCCCGCTTCTCCATTTCCGCCAATACCTGCTCGGGGGTATATCCGCGCTTCGCCGTATCGCGCTTGATCTTCCAAAGCCGCCTCAGATCTTCCGGTGGGTCGAGAAAAACTTTCACGTCGTAGAACTGCCGCATGGCTTCCGTGTGAAAGCCCAGCAGTCCTTCCACGATGACGAACTCGCTCGGCACCAGGTATTCCGGTCGAACCAGCGTGCCTGTGCTGTGGTCGTAGACCGGCTTGAGCATAGGCTGGCCGTAATGGGCGCGTTCCAGATGCAGCTCGAGAATGTCGAGATAATTGCAGTCAGGGTGCAGCGGAGTGATCTTTAATTGCGCGCGCTCGGGGCGGTCGTACTTGTGATAGTCGTCCGCGCAGATGTGCGTGACCCGGTCCTCGCCTAGTAATTCCACCAGTCCGCGGGTAATCGTCGTCTTGCCCGCGGCACTGTCGCCCACAATGCCCAACACGATCGGTCTTCGTTTCGTCATCACTCCTCCTCGCGCGGGATAGTTTGCGCCCCGCCATCATCCATACCTTCGGATTCCGCGTCCAAGCCTCCGTGAAACACCCGGCTTTGACGCACGTCAATCGCCGCGATGCGAAGCAGTTGCTCTTTGGGAACGCATCCGCCCTCGTTGACCAGGCGGCTGGCCTGGCGCAGTTTTATGCGGTCAATCGCATTGCGGACACTGCGGGCATTGGCAAACTGCGGCTGCTTCATGCGCAACGCAAGATACTCGACAAATGCCTGGCGCGCTTCGGCGTCGAAGGCATAGTTCTGTTGCCGCAGCATGGATTCGGCAATTGTTGTCAACTCCTGCAGCGTGTAATCGGGAAAGCTAATGTGGTGTGCCACGCGCGAGCGAAAGCCGGGGTTATGCTGAAAAAAAGTTGCCATGCGGTCTCGATAGCCCGCAAGGATGACAACCAGATCCTCGCGCTGGTTTTCCATGACCTGAAGCAACATCTCAATTGCTTCCTGGCCATAGTCGCGCTCATTTTCCGAGCGATAAAGGTAGTACGCTTCGTCGATGAAGAGCACGCCGCCCATCGCTTTCTTCAACGTCTCTTTCGTCTTTGGAGCGGTATGTCCCACGTACTGCCCGACCAGGTCGTCGCGCGTGGCAACCACTAAATGGCCGCGACGCAGGTAGCCGAGATGGTGCAGTATCTTCGCCATGCGCATCGCGACTGTGGTCTTGCCGGTGCCGGGATGTCCGGTAAAGGACATATGCAACGTGGGACGTTCGGTCGTGAGTCCAACTTTTTCGCGTAAATTCGCCACCAGCAGCAGCGAAGCCACGCGGCGGACGTAGGCTTTCACCGGCTTGAGGCCCACCAGCTCGCGATCCAGTTCATTCAGGACTTGCTCGAGATTGGAGTCCCGATGAGCCGCGCCGATATCCACGAGGCTTTCCCCGGTCTCCGGGATAGCGCCGGTTTCAACTGCAGGATCTGTTTCTAGTTTTTGCATGGCATTCTCGTAATGCTCGTTCTGCAATGAAGGCGGTGCTCGCGCTGCGCTAAACCGCAGCCTTGGCTTTGGAGCGAATCGTGTACTGAATGCGGCGATCGGCAGCCTCCGTACGCTCTAAAGAAAATCCAGGTTCCTCCGCAGGCCGGTGCACGATGAAACTCAACATGGTCGTCTGCCGGCCCTTGGTCCGGTCATAGCCGTTTACCTTGATGTAGTTGTCGGGGAATGCCTTGCGGCACTCCTCGATCTGAAACATGGCGCCGTCCAAGTCGCTGGCGTCAAACATTGGCAGTCCCCACATTTCCCAGTACGCATTGCGGGGATGGGGATCGTCAGTGTGCTCGATGGAAAAGGCCCAACCGTTGTCGAGGCAGTACCGCACCTGCCGTCTGACTTCTTCTTCCGTGAAGTCGGGTAGATAAGAAAAAGTTCCTTGCGTAATTCGCATTGTTTGTCTCCGTTTCGCAGTGCGTAGCAATTAAAGATGCGGCGCCAACCCGTGACGCCGCACGACGCCTCTCGCCATCAGACCGTGACCGTGGCGACCGCATCCGGCACATCGGTCGATTCGTAGTTAAAGCTGACGTCCTTCCAGATCTCGAGAGCCTTGCGCAGCTCTGGCGACCAGCGCGCAGCCTTCGCCAGAATCTCCGGGCCTTCGGCAAGGTAGTCGCGCCCTTCATTGCGGGCCTGAATCATCACTTCGGTGGCCACGCGATTCGCGGTCGCACCTTGCGCGATTCCATCCGGGTGGCCGATGGTGCCGCCTCCAAACTGAAGCACGACATCTTCGCCGAGAAGGTGAAGTAATTGGTGCATCTGCCCGGCATGGATACCGCCCGAGGCGACAGGCATTACTGCCGGCATGGATGCCCAGTCCTGATCGAAATACAAACCTTGCGAGGGATCAGCCAGCAGCGTGTTCGCGCGCAGCGTGTTGTAATAGCCGCGAATCGCGTTGGGGTCGCCCTCGAGTTTGCCGACCGCGGTGCCGGCGTGAATATGATCCACGCCCGCCAGACGCATCCATTTGGAGATGACGCGGAAGTTCACGCCGTGGGTTTTCTGCCGCGTGTAAGTGCCATGACCGGCGCGGTGCAAGTGCAGAATCACGCCGTTGCGGCGTGCCCACTTCGACATTGATTGAATTGCGGTATAACCGATTGTCAGATCGATCATCACAATCACGCTGCCCAGTTCCTTGGCGAAGTCGGCGCGCTCGTACATCTCTTCCATGGTTCCGGCTGTGACGTTCAGATAATGCCCTTTGATCTCTCCGGTGGCAGCAATGGCCCGGTTTACAGCTTCCATGCAAAAGAGAAAACGATCGCGCCAGCGCATAAAGGGCTGGCTGTTGATGTTCTCGTCGTCTTTGGTGAAATCGAGTCCACCGCGCAACGCTTCGTAGACCACGCGGCCGTAGTTCTTTGCCGAGAGGCCAAGCTTGGGTTTCACAGTGGCGCCGAGCAGCGGGCGTCCGAATTTGTTCAAATATTCGCGCTCCATCACGATGCCGTGCGGCGGTCCCTGAAAAGTTTTCGTGTAATGCGGTGGAATGCGCATGTCTTCCAAGCGCAGAGACTTCAGGGCTTTAAAGCCGAACACATTGCCGATGATCGAGGAAGTCAGGTTGGCGATCGAACCTTCCTCGAAGAGATCGAGATCATAAGCGATATACGCAATGTATTGATCCGTGCCGGGAACGGGATCGACCCGATAACATTTCGCCTGATAATGCTCGTATGGAGTCAGGCGATCCGTCCAAACCACCGTCCACGTGGCCGTGGAAGACTCGCCCGCTACCGCTGCCGAGGCCTCAATAGGTTCGACGCCCGGTTGCGGCACCAGGCGAAATGCGCACAAAATGTCTGTGGCCTTCGGTTCGTAATCTGCGTCGTAGTAGCCCATTTCCGCGTAGGGCGTAATGCCTGCTGCCCAACGATTCTTTGTCTTAAGCATGCTGTTGTTGCTAGACATTTCTCTCTCCCTCGAAAACTATCAAATCTTTTCTTTTTCCGTGGTTAGCGGCACTCGCTGGCACCGCGATTGAAACAGCTGTCGATGCAGCCGTATTGAGCAGCGAGCGCGAGTGAATTAGGCCTTTACCTTTAGGATTGTGTTTGTCCCCCAACGCGAGACAGCGTGGCAAGAACCGAGAAGGAATGCTCCGCATGGAGCACCGCCAAGTCTGGAAGGCGATCGGCCAAAATCTACTCGGCCTTCCGTCGTTCCCCAAATACTTGCCGCAACTATCTCCCTCGTTGATACAAAAGTCAGTGAGCGGTCCCACCTATCGAAGTGATCTCGCTCACATCAGACCCTCTCGATTCGCAGCGCTCGCGCCCCGCGCCAGTTCTCGCCGGACTGGTTGGCCCGGCCGCGCGTTGCACGCTGCCCTGCGAGTTAGCTAAAAGGCAATCAGCTTGCCAAGTTCCGGAGTTGATCAAGAAAGGCGAGAAGCATCGCTGGTAAGCGCCTGTGGTCTCTACGGCTTAGACTTGAAAAACCAGAAGAAGCACTGAGAGCAAGCGGCGCGCGCACTCTGAGAGGAGGGACATTAGTGTCACGCGGGGCGAATCAGCGCAAACGAGGGGGTGCCAATTCGCTATTGCATAATGATATAAACAGGTTCAGTCTTGATGAGACATTTTAATCACATAGCTGTGATCCAAATGTCTCATCGACTGATTTTTGCAGGGTGCGCGCGCAGTTTGTATTTTGCCATCAAGCGATGGAAAGTGCGTCGCGGAATCTTCGCCAGAGCGGCCGCTCGGGAAATATTTCCTTTCGCTTCCGACAGATAGCTCGATAATGCCTGCCGTTCAAAGCGTTCAATCGCCTGGGATTTACTAGGCTTGAAACCCAACTGTGGCTTGAAGGCGATTACATCTTGCACGTGGAGAGGAAGATGCTCGGCCTCGATCACGGATGCGGGTGCCAGAACCACCGCCCGTTCAATGATGTTTTCCAATTCGCGGAGATTGCCGGGCCACGAATAATTTTTAAGTAACATGAGGGCCGGGGGAGAAATGGCGTCTACTTTTTTATTAACCTTGGCTCGAGCCCGCTGCAGAAAAAATTCCGCCAGAAATGGAATGTCTTCAATCCGTTCGCGCAGCGGAGGCAGCGTTATGGTGAAGGTGTTGATCCGGTAGAACAGATCTTCGCGAAACGCGCCTTCGCGAATGACTTTTTCCAGATCCTGATTGGTTGCTCCGATGATTCTGACCGACACTTTCTTGGTTCGCATATCGCCGACGGCGCGAATCTCGCCGGTCTGCAGAGTTCGCAAAAGCTTGGCTTGCGTCTCCAGTGACATGTCGCCGACTTCATCGAGAAACATCGTTCCGCCATCGGCTTTTTCGAAAAGGCCTTTTCTGTCGGCGTAGGCGCCGGTAAAGGCCCCGCGCTTGTAGCCGAAGAGTTCGCTTTCCAGCAGAGTCGGCGATAGCGCGGTGCAGTTGAGCGTGACCAAAGGCTGATTGCTCAACGCGCTGTGCCGGTGAATCGCCCGCGCAACAAGTTCTTTGCCGGTTCCGCTTTCGCCGCGAATAAGAACAGTGGTTGGGGTAGGGGCAACTTTCGCAATCAGCCCGGAAATCTCTTTCATCTTGGGGTTGTTGCCGATGATGAATTCAGTTTCCCCGCGAGATTCCATTTCCCTGATGGCAAGCTGATATCTGTCTTCGAGAGCTTCGGTTTTGTTCCTGGCCTCGACGAATTCCCAGAGGAATCGGACAGCGGTTCCGCTGACAACTTCCATTCCATCGGGTTTCAATCCGTAAATCTTCCGGCCGACCTCGGGATCGCCGGTCACATCGACAACAAGGTCGGCCACTCCGGGCTTAAGAAGTTCTCCATAATTCGTGGCCACCGGTAATCCCAGTTGGCGAGCTAGCACCAGCCCCGGTGCGTCCCCGTTCTTGTCAGCCACGCCGACGATTTCGACGGTAGGATCCTTGCAGAATAGCTCCACCAGCGCCTTTCCACCCGTGCCTGCCCCGATGAGAATAACCCGCGTCATAGCTGTAGCTGAGATTCTACTGCACGTGCGTTGCCACTGTAGTTCACATTCCTGACGCTACCCATCACACTCATTTGTAATTGCGGTCACTGCGTAAACGGCTGAACTGCAGCAACGTAAGCGACCGGATCAACCTGCTTTCCAGAAGAAGATTCCGATTTGCGCCTCTCCAGCTTGCAAAAGGAAAGTCGCGTGCATACAGATTGTGTAGTCAATTTGGTCCTGGAGCTGAACCGCGTACCCACGGCTGAAAGTTTGAATCGCCATCAGAATTGAAAATCGCAGCAATATAAGTGAGGGAGTTTATGACAACCGAAATTCTCGAAATCGCGAAAGCTGCCAATCCCCTGAAAGATCTACTGAATTACGGTCAGTCGGTTTGGCTGGATTACATTCGCCGCGACCTGTTCACCAGCGGTGAACTGACGCGGCTTATCGAAGAAGATGGCTTGCGCGGCATGACTTCGAATCCCGCCATCTTTGAGAAGGCAATCGCAGGGAGTTCCGATTACGCAGACTTGCTGCAGTCTCTCGCCGCGAGGACCGATCTCGATGCCAAGGCTCGCTATGAAATCCTGGCTATTCGCGACATACAATACGCTGCCGACGCTCTGATGCCCGTCTACGAAAGCTCAAAGCGCTGCGACGGCTATGTCAGCCTGGAGGTGTCTCCCTATCTCGCACGCGAACACCGAGGCTACGATCGACGAAGCGCGCAGGTTGTGGAAAGCCGTCGGCCGCGAGAATGTGATGATCAAAGTTCCGGGCACGCCAGAAGGCATACCGGCCTTCCAGCAACTGACCAGCGAGACTATCAACGTTAACGTGACCCTTCTTTTTTCTCAGGAAGTCTACAAACGCGTTGCGGAAGCCTATATTGCCGGGCTGGAGCAACTCGCAGCTAGCGGTGGCGATGTCTCGAAGATTGCCAGCGTAGCCAGCTTCTTCATCAGCCGCATCGATAGTTCCGTCGATTCCATTGTCGAGACGCGGCTGAAGCACTCCCAATTCAAAGACCCGCGCGAGCAGGAGCAATTGAAGGGCCTGCTTGGCAAAGTGGCGGTCGCCAATGGAAAACAGACTTATCAGCGTTACCTGCGCATTTTCAGCGGCAATCGCTGGAAGGCGCTGAGGGCCAAGGGAGCGCAGACGCAGCGCGTCCTGTGGGCGAGCACCAGCACCAAGAATCCGAATTACTGCGACGTTCTCTACGTCGAAGAGCTGATCGGTGCGGACACGGTGAACACCATTCCGCCGGCTACGTTCGATGCCTTCCGCGATCACGGTCGGACACGCGCCAGTCTGACGGAGGATCTCGATTCCGCCAATAAAACAATGGAAACGGTGGCGAAGCTCGGGATTTCGATGAAGGAAGTTACCGACAAGCTGACCGACGACGGCGTCCGCCTTTTCGCGGAAGCCTTCGATAAGCTTCTTGGAGTAGTGGAGAAAAGCTTCAAAAACTGAACGCCCGCGCGGGCGCAGCCAATACCGTAAGCGTAATCGTCCAGATGGAGCGAAGAGAGAGTCGCCGTGCTTAGGCGATTCTTTTCGTGGCATGTTCAACCAGTGCCGCTTGCACCCAGCCGCGGCGTGCCAACTCATCTACCAGCCGCAAGTATGATTCGTGGAAACGGCCAGTACGATCTGGCCGAGGGTCGATCACTTCCCGAATGCGTACCATCTGCCTGGCGACATCGGACACACGACGCCCCACGGAAGCCGACAGTATGGCCATGCCGAATGCGGGCTCGGCATTCTCCGGCAGTTGAACGGGGCGCCCGAGAATGTCGGCGCGAAGCTGGCACCAATAGCGATTGCGGGCTGCGCCGCCCGTCAGGCTAAGGTCACCACTGACCGGGGCCCCGAGCATATCGAGATAGTCGAAGCAGAGCCGCTCGATGAAAGCCACTCCCTGAAGCAGCGCCGCGCAGAGATCAACTTCGTCGCTCGGCTTGCCCAGAACAAATCCTTCTGCATCGGGCGCAGCAAAAGGGAAACGCTCACCGCGAGACACAAGTGGATACGCGATGACGTTCGCCCGTTCTCGTTCTGCCGCTTGTGCGCTTAACGCGTTGAGATCGCGTCCGGGAAATCGCTGCGTCAGAATTCCAGCGCCCGTGCTGGAAGCGCCACCAGGCAGCCAGTTGCCATCCGGTGAGCGGTGCGAGTAAACGACGCCAGTGGGATCACAAATCAGTGCGCTGGTCACGCCTTTGAGAACCAGTGTCGTGCCGAGCACAGAGTTCCAACTGCCGACGTCAAACGCGCCCGCACCAATCTGTGCGGCGCATCCGTCGGTCATACCAGCAACAATCGGCGTGCCCACGGGAATGCCGGTCATCGCCGCAGCCTCGCCGCAAACAGACCCAAGCTTGGCGCCGGAACGCACAACAGCGGGCATTATCTGCTCAGGCACACCGAGAGCGTCCAGAACGTCGTGCGGCCACGCTTCCCGGATTAAATCGTATCCCGTCTTGAGTGCGTTACTTGAGTCCGATGGTACCTCGCGACCAGCAAGATGGGCGTTGATGAAATCGGTCTGGTGAGCGACTCGCGCGCCGGCGACTACGCCGCGCTGCTGACGCAGCAACCAAAGCAGCTTGGGCAGTGCCCACGATGGCTGCATGCGATATCCGAGCGAGGCCCAGACGGCGCCGCCAACTGCATTGGCGCAACGAGCTTCATCCGTGGCACGCGTGTCGTCATACATGAGCGCCGAAGTGAGCGCACGGCCTGATCGGTCAACAAGAAGGATGGTGCCCGAAGTACCGTCAACAGCCACGCCTCGGATGGACTTGGCAGGCAAGTCCGCAAGAGCTGCACGGCAGGCGGAGACGACAGCGCGCCACCATTCTTCGGGATCCTGCTCGTGTCTGGGACCCTCACGCCGACTCGTCAGTGGAGACCAACTCGATCCAAGCACGCGTCCGGTTTCCGACACTGCGACCGCACGGACACTTTGTGTGCCGAGGTCGAGACCAAGCCAGATGCTTTCCCCTGGTTGTTGGCATGAAAATTCTGTTTCCACTCGCCGCTCGCAGATTAAATCGAATAGAGTTGCCGTGACCCAACCATCGTATCGTGCCACTATCGACGAAGAGCGCGGTAGCTAACGTTCGTCGTCCTGCACCCAACCTACGCCCGTGGACCTGAGCGGTACGTTGAAACGTAAAAGCGAAGTTCGGTCGCCGTCGATGCGAATTTCGATCAGTGCGCCGTTAATGATGGAAGGAAAAAGGCTGCGGTAGTGCGACAGCGGAACGCCAATCAGTCCGCACAGCGCAAGGCGGATGAGCGTGTTGTGCGCAATGACGAGCACGCGCCCGTCCGGGTGCGTTTGTACAATTTCCCGGAGGCAGGCAAGGGCACGTTCGGCAGCGTGCCTCGGGTTCTCACCTCCCGGCAGGGGATGGGCGGTGGGATCGCATTCAAAAGCGGCAAATGCTTTCGGGAAAGTCCGCTCGATTTCAGTCCTGGTCAATCCCTCACCCTTGCCGAAGTCAAGTTCCTGGAGCCGCGGATCGACGTGCGCCGTGAGCTTGGTAGCGTGCTCCACTGGTGCGGCCGTCTGCCGGGCGCGCCTCAAAGGCGAGGCCCAAATCGCATTGAGGCGAGCCGATGACGCCCAGCGCGCCAGCCGCTCCGCCTGTTCGTGACCACGAGGGGAAAGCGGAATATCGGTGCGACCGGCGTAACGATTCTCTGCGTGCCAGACGGTTTCGCCGTGCCGAATAAGCACCAGGTGCGTCATTTCATGGCCTCAGGCATGCATTCTTAACCAATGCGGATTGTACATTGCGGACGTTGCACATGCGCAGTTGCACCTAAAACAAGCTTTGAATTCCTGATCTGTATAGAGTGTTACAGCCGGCACGATTGCTGCGACCGTGCCTGTGGTCCCTTTCCGTATGACGAGCTACTCTGACTTGAACGCGCTTGGCGGACTTCGATGATTTTGATCTGGGTTCCAAGCCACTGAGCAGTGGGTTCGCAGCCCTAGGTGCCCGAGACCAAGACGGAAAAGCGGGTCACCATCACTCTCTGGGCCGAGAAGTGGGAAGCAGAGCGCTGGGAGCTGGAAGGGTTTCCCCCAAGTTGGACGGGCATCTTCAAACTCTTTATGGCCGCCCCGGCCATCTGCAATCACTACAACGTGGAAACCTCCCTTTGCGAGCACTTCGCAGAAGCCCTGATGTCTTCAGGCCAAAGGATCGCTGTCTGATACAAGCGGTCAGGAATTCGCCGGTCGTTTTGCTATCGACCAATGAGGCAAGAATTCTGTTCAGTTCTCAAATGGTCGTCGAACTATTCTCGAACACGACGAGTTCTTTGGCGCTCAGCATGCATCAAAGATGTGACTCACGTCACTGACACTACGTGCTCATTGGTGTGAAATATCAAAACATCCCGCTTCACCGAAGAGCAGTCCACCACCGTGTGCACACCCCTTGAGGCGAGAGCTCTGAACGCTAGGCCCATTTAGCAATTTGTATTGTCGGTGACGATTCGGTTCTAAGCCGGGCAGATCGGGGCCGAAACCCTCGTAGCTCAATGATTACGCCGACTATGGCCTCTGCTTCCGTCCGTGAAGGAGGTCTGCAATGACGCGCAAACTCCCTCTAATCATTTTCCAAATGTTGTTGGGGCTTCTATCGTAGTGTTGGCAATTCTGATCCTTCTGATCGCGGCTGCCTTGAAATTAGGGTAACTGGAAGCGCAAACAAAGGGGTGGCGACTATGGCTAATTACGAGTGGATAATGAAGAGTGCGCGCATCGGTGCATTAGTCGGTGGTGTTGCCGGGTTCGTCTACGGGACCTACAGCGTGGCGACCAGCCACGCTCTCAGTTGGACAGATGTATCAGACGCGTTGGAGTCCGTTGTCGTTGTGCTTGTAACCACAGTCATGATCGGCAGCCTTTCTATTGCAATTGGGTGGCTGGCCGGGCTGGTCTTAGGCAGTGTTGCGTCCCCCTTTCGCTCACGCACTGAAAAACGCTAGAATGCTACGCTTTCACGTCAACCAGCGTAGCACTTTCTGGTATCGGCATCGTGCTTGCGAAGATTGTCGTGAACGGATGGGATGAGAAGGCCAGTTCTCCGACGGGATGCTATACGCTCCCGCTATCCAGGAGAACAAAGAGTGGGGGCGTCGTGGCGTGCCGGTTGTACTCGAATTCGGACCACGCGATCTGGCATCAGGCATGGAGCTTTGCTGAGGAATATATAAGGTCCCGGCTGAGCTTTTGATTTCTTATCCCGAGCCGCCGCTAGGGTCGTTATTGCAAGAATTACAATCAGAACTCGCTTCATATTTTTACCCCATTGTGAACCTTAGCCTGATAATCCCGCGAAACTAATTACCGGAGTCATGTAGAAAAATTGTTGATCGCAGCTTCGGGAATCACAATGGAGATCGCAATGTCTGGTCATCATCGTTCCCTTTGAGGTGGTTCCTAGCTAGATAGCCCCAAAGCCACACAGTTGTGCAGTCTTGATCCCCGCTGATTGAACGCCCGCCGTGTCGATGCGATAGACTCCGGTCATGGACACCCGCAAGCTCCGCATCGTAAAGCCTCCGCTGCCAGCCATCGGCGACTGCGAGGGTTGCAATTCTCAGTTCAAGTCCAACAAGCGGTCAGAGGATGAGGGGGAAATCGAAATCAGAGCGGCGTTTGACGCCCACGAGTGTACACCGATGGACAGCAGTCGGAACGCCCGGCGAATCGTGCATGATTCTACGGAAGACGAGTAGACGGTTTATTGTGTCGGGCTTCTCAGCATCCGCTGATAGACGGCCAAGGCGCTCTACCGAGGTTAGCTATAGCGGGTGACTAAATACGGTTTGGACTGGCGGCGGACGCATAGCCCAGTGAACCTTGAGTCTTGTCACCGCTCGCTGGATGCCCAGCCGCCAGCGCCTCCAAAGCTATAACCATCGACACTCATCGAAAATGGCTCAAACGTGACGCGATTCCGCACGTCGGGGCCATTAACCCGCTCTGTCCGTCCGATGCACACTGAGAACCACCAACCAAGCCTTCGAATCCAAGTCCGATATGGATTCGCGATGGGAGAGAAACCATGTGGATGAGATCGTGCGCCGTATGCAAAGCAATTCTGAAAAAGCCGCGATTGTGGGACACCGTTTATTGCAAATGCGGGTGGGAGTGGCAGAGCGCCGGAGCGTTTCGCGAAAAACTTATCGTGTTTCCCGAGGCAACGAAAAAGTCTGCTTGAGGGTAGGGCGTGGTTTCTCACCCGTCCTGCGAGGGAATCGTCACCTTCCGAGACAACGGACCCTGCTGCGAGTATGCGGCAGGCTTTCCCGTCTTCCACATCTAGAAATCTTGCCCGAGAAACTACACGTCGCAACTTTGTTTCTTGCGACCTCCGCGCAGACATACAACCTAATTTTCTTGAAACGACACCCGCATTGTGTGACATAATACGTCCCCCTCTTCGAAGAGCAGTTCCCGCCAGAGGAGACGCAACACCCCCTGAGGCGAATGGTCTGAATCCTCCGAGGTGGGTCGTGAAGTTAAGTTGCCACCTGTTATCCCTCGTTCCTCCGGCTACGTCATCTCCAGGGGGGCGGCTGACGTGCTCGCCATGCGGTTCATGCGACTTTTTCTTTCCGAGCGACAGATTCACTCTTGGCTCGCATTGATTTTACGAGATTGGCCGACGACGCTCCTTCGAGTGACAATCCGTATCCGACTTCTCGCACGATGCGCTCCTTCAACGGTTGAATGAAGTGGATGCGTGTGTTTCGGCGCGTTACCTCCGGCGCCTTCAGGTAGAGTGCAGCCAATTCCCGCGCCCGACTGAGCGCCTTACCGTTCGGCACAACCTCGGCGACCACTCCCCATTCGTGCGCAGTACGCGCCGATAGCGGCTGCGGGTTCAGCAGGAACGCCTCCGCTCGCCCGGCTCCCGCGCGATAACTCCAGGTGGTAAAGATTCCGTCACCGGGTGCAACGCCCGCAGAGAAGTGGGCCACGTCCTGGAAGGTTGCATCATCCGCCGCCACAATTACACTGGCAAGCAACGCGTAGTCTGAGTGCACATGGGCACGTCCCTCGATGGCCGCGATGACCGGAACGCGTATGTTGGCTATGTTTTCCAAAGCCTGAACGCCTTCGTCGTGAACCTGGCTCCAAACGCCGGGATCGGCGACATCGCCGAAAGAGGACCAATCGACATCAGTAATGAACTCCCCACCTGCACCTGTGAGGATTACGATCTTGTTCGCTCGATCTTGCGAAATCCGGTAGAAGGCATCGATAAGTTCCGTGTGAGCTTGCGCGGACATAATGAACGGCCCGCCGTTGCTGTGGAACTCAGCCACGAGCACACCCTTGTCATCTCGGGTCAGCTTTAGGTTGTGATAAGCATTGAAGTAGTCACTTTGAAATTGCATCGTACTCTCCTTTCTGATTTTGATGTTCTGCTGCGAGCCAATCCCAGTGATTAGAATCCGCAACCGCCTGACGGTTGCAGGAGGATCGTGTAGTCCATGTTTACAGCGGTCCGCTCATTGCACTCAGGTGGCTACAACAAGTCCGCCTCCGCCCGGATGACCTCTCCGGTGAGCTCATGTTTCCAAGACCAATGAATCCGAATTCCACGATTTTTCTCGCGTTGTCTAGATTTATAGGTATCGAATCTGTGTCACTAATCTGCCGCGGCCGCACTCAGCGTCCGCAATTGCCTTAGCGTTTCGGAAGGCTCTGAACGAATCGTGTAATCCGCGTTTACATCGGCCACGCGGATAATGCCTGCCTTGTCGAGCAAATATCGTGCGGGCATGGGCAGTCGGTATTCCGGTTCATCGTTGAATCTGTCCAGAGTGCTTCCAAAGGATTTGTAAAGGTCGCGCAAATAATCGGGCAGTGTGAAAACCAGCCGAAACTGCTCCGCGACCTTTAGGTGAAGATCCGTCAAAATATCGAACGACAGGTTGAGCTTTTTGTGCAGAGCTCGCGTATACCGTTCGAGTTCAGGTGTGATTACAACAATTTGCGCACGCAAGCCTCGCACCTCGGAATGGATCTGCTGTAGAGCCTCCAGCTCCATATTGCAGTAGGGTCACCAGTGCCCTCGGAAAAAGCTGACTACCAGCGGCCCCTGGCGGAGGAGATCGGTCGAGTCTACCTGCACGTGATCTTGATTGAACAAGGTGAAGGTCGGAGCAAGGTCGCCAATCTTCAACGCTCGCCCTTCAATCCCCGTAGCCTTGAGCTCGGCCGTGGCGCGATGCATGGTTTCGATCACTTCGTGGGGCGCATTGTATGGCGGAGCGCCGGACTCAAACGATCTCTTAAATTCATCCAGGCGCTCCTGAAGACTTGCCATTGCATTCTCCTTGCGGCTCGGAAGTGAGGATTGAAGAATTAGAGAAATAGGTTCACAATTTTACTTCAGATCGCGGTGCGCCCTCCATCGACGGCGAGCTTTGCCCCGTAAATGAAGCTGGCGCGATCTGTTGCCAAGAAGACAATTGCCTCCGCTATCTCGTCCGCTGTAGCCGGACGGCCCGCTGGTCCCTGTGCAGCAAGCTGCTCGAGACCCTCGCCCATCCCATCCGTACCTTCCGTGCGTGTTGGCCCGGGGCTCACTGCATTCACACGGACACCGCTCGGTCCATATTCAGCGGTCCAAGTCTTAGTCAATAGATTGATTGCGGCCTTGCTCGAGCCGTACAGGCTCATTCCCGGCGAGCCGTACTCAGCAGCCATTGTCGAGAGATTCACGATTGCACCTTTGCTTCTCTTTGCCATCAGTGGAGCAAGTTCCGCGACTAGGAAATACGGCACCTTCACATTGATTGAAAAAACCTGGTCAAACTGTTCTTCCGTCATTTCATGTGTGGGCCCGAACGGATAGATCCCAGCATTGTTGACGAGAATATCGACGTGGCCATTTCCGAGCTCGATTGCCCTTTTCGCCACGTCGCGTGCACTGGCTGCATCGTGAAGATCAGAAGCGATAAAGTCCGCCTTGCCTCCTGCCGCACGAATTTCGTCGACCGTCTTCTTCCCGCGCTCTGCATTACGTCCCACGACGACAACATGGATGCCAAGCTGCGCCAGTTTGTTGGCTGTTGCACGACCGATTCCGCTTGTTCCTCCCGTGATAAGTGCTGTCGAAGCGTTGCCCATGGTGTCCAATCTCCCGCCGGAAATTACTAGTGATTAGACTCACACGCACGAACCCCGGTTTCACGAAACCAGTAAACCGCCATCTGGCCGTTGTTTCCGCATCATTCTCCTGGGGGCGTGGGCGGAAAAAGAAATGCGTCCTGCGTTTTGTTCGTAGAGACTGCGGATGACAAAACTAGAGTCGCTCGCATCTTTGCTGCCGGTTTTGAATGGTCAGTGTGCGAATTGTGCGGCCAGATAGCCTCTGCACGTACTAAATCGACAGTCGACGGGACGCTACGAGGTTGCCTTCCGGGCTCGCAAGAATCATCTTGTCGAGTTTGCGAATAGAAGATGTCGCACCTTCGGCTCGCCAGCCACGTAACTGTAGACGCGTTGCTCCACTTCACGATCCGCTTTTGTCTGGCGCTCGTGTTGACGAAGATGTTCTGCCCACGAGTGCACCAGGAATATCTCCACAAACCGATTAGCAGCTTCGGTATCGCGATAGACTCCCCACTGATATGCACCATCGCGACGCCTTGTCCTGGCATATTTGCGGATCGCCTCAATAAACTCTGCCTCCTGCCCTGAAACCACAGAGTATTCGATTGTGACAAGAACGGGGCCCTCTAGCACCTCGGCGCCAACCTCCTTGACAACAACTGGCATACGCCAGTGATTCCAGGGACTGAGATCTGCCGTGGAATCCCGAAGTCTGGCGAAAAGGGTAAGTATCACGCTCCCAAGAGTTCCAAATCCTGAACATATAAGAGCCAACCGAATACCCTCTCGCTGAGCCACACCGCCCCAGGCCGCACTTCCCAGTGCAAAACTCCCCATATAGACGAGCGTGAAAATTGACAGCACGCGCGCTCGTACCCAGTCCGGGGCTAGGTTTTGGACCAAAGCATTGATGAGAGAGATGAACAGAACCCATGCCGCGCCGCCAACCAGGATGACAGGAGCAAGGGCAATCAAACTGTGCAAACGAGCGATCGTTACGATCACAATGCCGAGGATCGCCACGCCCGCGGAGACAATCATTTCCGTCGAGAAACGAGCCCGCAGCGTTTGCATGATCAAAGCTCCGCCAATCGCACCTGCCCCAAAGCACCCCAGTAACACCCCATACCCGATCGCACTCTGATTCACGCTCCTGGCGACCGACGGCAGTAGTGCAAACAGCGTACTGGAAAAGAACATGACGATGCCGGTCCGAATCAACACAATAAGAATCGCAGGGGAATGGCGAACGTAGCGAATGGCCGCGACGGTGGCTCCGGTCAAGGTTTCCGCCGGAGCCGTCCGATTGCGAATCGGTCTCTTCCATCTCGCGACCACGAGAATGACTCCAGAAAACGACACGACGTTCGCGGCGAAAGCGGTTGCGACGCCTGCGGCGGCGATCACCATGCCCGCTATTGCGGGCCCCACCGCTCTGGCGAGATTGAATTCGATCCCGTTCAAGGCTGATGCCACCGCCAGATCGTCCTTGGATACCAATTCGGGCAGGATGGCGCGCCAGGTTGGAGTCTCAAACGCGTCTCCGGCGGAGAGCGCAAATGTCAGCGCGAGCAGCAACCAGGGCGAAGTGAGGCCGCTGACGGTCAGAACGGCCAGAATCAGTGCGACCCCCACCATCCAGGCTTCGGTATACAAAATGAGTCTGCGGCGATCGAAGATATCGCCGGCTGAACCCGCAGGCAGTGCCAGTAGAAAGTAAGGCAGCGAAGCAGCAGTTTGTATGAGCGCGACGTAACCAGGGCCGGCGCGCAGTGAAACCATCAACCACGCGGCGCCAACGTTCTGCATGAACGTGCCAATATCGGAGACAAGATCTGCGATCAGCAGATGGCGAAAGATCGCAACCCGAAGTGGCCGCCCTAAACCCGTCGAGTTTCGGACCGCCGAATCTTTTTCTGTATCGGTCGCCAATCGGGTTCACCCACCGTTTTGCTATCGAGCGTCAACCGAACATAATTGAGGAGAAGTCTACGGTTCAAGCGCCTTTCTGTCGCACTTGCCGAGGGCTGTGTGTCCCTTCATCTGTGCTTCGGCAAAACTCAACAAGCGCCCGCTAGACCTGCTGAGGTGCACAACTCTTAATCAGTTAGACCTGAATCGCAACCTCTTCATTTTTATTAGCGATCCGTGAGCAGACGGACGACTAGCAATCGGTCCTAAAGAGCGCTTTTGCTGGCGTTTTAGGCAGTCCGGGTGCCAGTCATGTGCCACATTTCAGTTTTGTGCTAGGCCTTCAAGGTCGACCAATTTCGGCAGATTTCCCCGCTCAACGATTTGAACTGTCATCGGGTCGATAGCAGCTGATCTGCCATTCCCAGGGGGTTTACGACGATTACCGAACTACTGATTCAGAATCAGTTGGCTTGGTGGCAGCACTCGGCCAAGTCCACCGGTGTGGTCTGATCCCTGAATCCGCTCTATACTATCCCCACTAAACCGGGTTATTCCTTAACCCTACTTTGATGATTGTTGGGGAACGATGTGTTCTGGGAGATCTCAATGCGCCGCCGGCCGCGCCTTGATCAGGATCTCAGTGTTTGCGGTCTGCCCTCTGCTCATGCAGGCCCAGACAGCCAACACCGGAGCGATCGCGGGCAGCGTAAGCGACCCCAGTGGAGCACTGCTCGCGCGTGCGGCAATAGTCGTCAAGGGTGAGGCCACACAAGCAGGTCAACGCGATCGGGGGTTTTCGTATGTAGCGACCGATGTGATCAATGACACTCTTTTTAGATATAGCGACTCACGTAAACATTCCATTTCCGTCTGCCTTCGGTTTCCAAGATACTGTTGAATTCATCGCGGTTAAGGTTCAGATACAGCCATTATCACTGTTTACTACTCTATTACTGGCCACCTCAGTCAGTTACCACCATTACTAACGTCGATTACCTTCTAGCAATTGTGAGGTTTCCGCTGGTACATGTACTCTCGGTTCATGAATCACCCCCAAAGCTGGCGTGTTGAGCTGGAGCAATGATTGGTTCCGCGCGTCCTTCATTTGGAAAATCGAAAAGAGGAATGCCATGAAACCGATCATCTATTTAATCCTCGCGGTAATCACGCTGGGGCCTATCGCCGCCGGCAAAGAGTTACCCAACGCCCCCGAACCAGCGTTGCCGTTCAGCAGCAGCGTATCGGCAGTGTCTTCTGTGCCCACAGCCAGCTTCACCGCGACGCGCTTCGAGGCGCGCCTTGTGGACAAGAAGTTTCTTAGTCTGGCGGTAATCTCTACCGGTACGACGTTCGCAGATTCCTACACGACATTGTTTGCGAGAGAAAACTGGTTGGCTCATAAGCAGGGTGTTTGCAACGCAGAAGTAGAGTCGGCATATCTTTACGGCACGCATCCTACGGTGGCGCGGACTTACGCTGTGGCTTCGATAAAGAGCGCAGGGTCGATTTTTGCCGCGTACTATTTCCGCAAGCACCACAGCAAGTTGTGGTCGCTGCCTTTGATCGCGAACTCAGTCATCGGGGCGCAGGGAGTAGCGCAGAATATGGTGAACTGCAACTAGTCCTGCGATTCGGGAACGGCCTATTGCTGAACGTTGAGGGTTAGAGGTACGGAGTGCTTCAGGCTTCCAGAAGTTCCAGTTGCCGAAATTGTATAAGCTCCAGTCTGGGTTCCAGTCTGGCCGCCGGATGAGACGATGCCGGTTCCTCCGGCGCATGCCGACATGAAGAGGAGAGCAGCGATCACCAAGGCGAGCATAACCAGGGCTGCGAGCTTCTTCGAACGGGGTTTGGAACCGACGAAGACAATGCCAAACAAACCGAGCCCCTGGAACGGGATCCAGGCGGCGAGCGCGAAATAACTGCTCCCTGAATGAGCAGGCAACAAGCGCGAAGTCGTTGCCGCTGTTGCAATGCTCATGGTCACAGTTGCCGGGTTCGCGCCTGGCGTCACCGCACTCGGGGAGAACGCGCAGGTGGTTCCCGCTGGCTGCCCACTGCAACTCAACTGAATCGCACCCATAAAGCTGCCTGCAATCGGAGTTACCGTCAACTTATAAGTGGCTGTCTCACCGTCGGTAATGGTTTCGCTGCCGGTTGAGCTTGTCAGACCGAAGTCGACTCCGGTGCCGCTCAGCGCTACAAGCTGGGAAGCGCCGATGCCGGTGACGATTGTCAAGGTGCCGGTACGCGAGCCAGACGCTGAAGGAGCAAAGCCGACGGTTACGGAGCAGGTTCCACCGCTGGCCACGGTGCCGCAGTTGTTGGTTTGGCTGAAGTCGCCCGTGATCGACACCTTCGAAACGACGACCGGCGAGGCCGATTGGTTTGTCAGGATGACCGTCTGGCTCGAACTGGTTGAATCGAGAATTTGACTGCCAAAGGTTAAAGTGCTCGAGCTGAGTGTAATATCGGGTTGGCCAGTTCCGGTGAGGGCGAGCGTTTGTGGGCTATCGAACGCGCTATCGGTCACCGTTAGGGTGCCGGTGCGGGCACCCGTAGCGGCTGGAGTAAACGTGATCTGAATTTGGCAACTCGCAGTCGCGGCCAGAGAAGCTGTGCAGTTATTCGCCTGCGAATAGTCGCCTGAAACTTGGATACCGCCGATGCTCAGGGACTGATCGCCACTATTGGTGACCGTTACAGTTTTCGGTGTGCTCGCAGTCCCGATCGGAAGGGCGGTAAAACTCAAGCTGGCGGGGGATAGTGCGACCGCAGCGCCTGTGGCGATTCCGCTCAAAGCAATAAGATGAGGAGATCCGGCAGCGTCATCCATGATCGAAACGCTGCCGGAGTCGGTCCCCACCGCACTGGGGGCAAAGGTCACGGACAAGGTGCACGTGCCGGCCGCCGGAACACTGTTTCCACAGTCGTTAGTTTGCGCAAATCCGGAGGAAGCCGTAATGGACATGACGTTCAGAGCAGTGCTGCCCATGTTGCGCAGCAGAACGGTTTGAGGCGCGCTGACCGTGCCGAGCGATTGGAGCGCGTAGTCGAGACTGAACGGCGATAGGGATACTGCAGCCGCAGCTTGGGGCGCGATCTTTACGATGAATGCGTCGGTGTTGCCCCCGATAACCTGCTGAAAGCTTTCCTCGGAAACGGGGAAGTCGGTCGAATCGGTGGAACCTGTGACGTAAATGTTCGCATTGGCGTCGAGCGCGATCGATGCGGCGGTGTTGTTTCCGCTTCCGCCAAGATAAGTTGCGATCAGCTCAGACGAGGCCTGTGAATCTATCTCTGCGAGGAGGACGTCATAGTCAACTCCTTGCTGATACTGGGATCCTTCAGTCGAAAAAGCTTCGATACCGTTGATGAGCGGAAACGAAGTGCTGATGGTGGAGCCCACGACGTAAGCGTTGTTGCTGGCGTCCAGCGAAATTGCCACTGCAGTCGAAAGATTATTAGGGCCCAAAAAGGTTGAATAGAGCAGCGTGGCAGCGTCGGGATCGAATTTAGTCACGAAGGCATATCCGCAGCTTGTGGAGTAGACTGAAGGATCGCAGATCGTGGTTGAGGTCAGCGGGAAAGTGCCATCACTAAACGCGCCCCCCGTTACATAAGCCGATCCGGAAGCATCCACAGCAACGGCGTTGATGATGGTCAATACACCGCTCAACTCATCCAGATAGGTTGAGTAGGTCAACGTTCCTGAGCTGCTGAACTTCGCCACAAATCCGGCCAGATTGTTTTGCGGGCTATTGCTTGACGTTTGATAAACATTGCTCGTGGTTGGAAAGTTGTAGGTATTCGTGCTGCCGCCCACATAAGCGTTCCCACTGCTATCGACCGCCAAGCCCATAATGGCGCTGTAGGGTTCAGGCCAACAGGAACCGCTTCCACAGGGATAGGTGACATTAGAATTACCGGCAAAATATGTGGAATAAATGAGCTGCGAGCCGTCTGGAGAGAACTTCGTAAGAAACCCATAGTCTCCAAATTGGCCGCCCTGATTGGCAGAGGCCGCCGCTTGATAGGCATTCGCGGTGGGGATGTTGGTAGAGCTTGTAGAGCCCGCGATCAGCATGTCGTTCGAGCTGTCGAGAGCAATGCCATTCGGAGTATCCGTTCCACTTCCTCCAAAATAAGTGGAATACAGGAGCGTCGAGCCGTCCGCCGATATCTTGGTGAGGAATGCGTTGAAGCCTCCCGGATACGTCGCTTGGTAGGCATCGACCACTGGAAAATCGCTGGACGCAGTGCTGCCCGTTACATAAACCTCGCCGGTGCTGTCGATGGCAAGAGCGTAGCCAAAATCGTAATTATTGCCCCCAAGATAGTCGGCATACAGCAGGGTTGAGCCAGTTGCGTCGAGCTTGGCGACGAAGGCGTGGGTACCAGCGGGCAGCGACCCCAGCACCGCAAGCGGAAAGTCGGTGGAGTCGGTATAGCCAGTGAGATAAACATTTCCGCTCGAATCTACGGCAACGCCGCTGGCCTCGTCATCGCCACTGCCGCCTAGAAACGTGCCATAGACCAGTACAGGGTCGATTACGGTCGGCTTCGCGGGATCAATTGCAGACAGCCGGAAGCCCACATGAGTGGAGTCTTTGATGACATACTGCCCCTGCACTGGTACGTGAGCTCCATTCGTTTCCTGATAGATTGCAGGAGTCTGAAAGTAAAGTTCGCCATTGCCCGTATCCAGAACAAGATTGCCCTTTGCATCGAGATCGATGCTTTTGGCACCCTGAATCTGAAATTGAATCAGATTCGGGTCGGCCCCTGGTGAAATCGCAAGATCGTATTCCAGTTGCCGATGATTGCCGTAATAGATCAAGTCGATGCCCGGGTACACGTTGTGATAGCGAATCCGGCCATAGGTGGCAATATTAGTGCGCCACTGCGAGGGATCCTTGCCGAAAAAGTAATTAACTTTGCCAGGCTGAAGCTCTTCCCCGGTAACCGCAGGATTTGTTGCGGCGCCAACGAGAGTAAATCGGAGAATGGTTGACGACTGCGACGCCGACGGGGACGAACCGAGTGGCTGACGGGCCGCTCCTGCAGATGGACGAAGAGACAGAATCATACCATTGGACGTCAGAAATGCCGTGTACCCCTTACCTTTCGAGAGGAATTTCACCTGCGCACCGGTTTGTCCCTGATTCGCCTCGAATGTTAGGGGCAGCGCACCATAGTGGGCCGCGGCTCTCGGGGTTGGAGCTGGCTGTGACTGCGCGAGGGAGTGCGACTCCAACCAAACGGAACTACCTAATATCAGTATGAGACATTTCACGGCCAGCGCTTTGATTCGCATAGTGTGTTTCCCGGTCTTAGAGATCGCACAGTGTTTCCGCTGCTGGCCGATCTGTGTTGCTTTCACGCACACTCCAGGGTATGCACGCCTGATGCCGAACTAAGTGACACAGAATACGTCAATTTGCAGAGAATTTACGGAAGAGTAATCGACGGAGTAAAACCACAGTTGTCTAGAATCCGAATTTCTGTCTAGAAACAGGACAAACTGCCAATGGTAAGCTGATACGAGAAGCAATAGTTGACGATAGACGCCCTCTAAATGGATATATAACCAGGCGGCGCGACTCCTGTTTAACGACCTTCACTTGCGACGCCCCAAGGAGGGTTCATGGAGTTTTGAATCAACGTCGAACACCTACCGGGATCAAGTACTGATGCGGCGGGAATGCTATTGCGCGCGACAGAGGCCAACCTTGGACCATCCCGACTCAGGGGTTTGGTTGGTTTATGTAGACGACGTAGCCGTCTGGGACCGGAGATCGAGGGCTCCAGGGCGATGGGTTGTCAGGAGCTTCTGAATCGTTTGCTTGTCGACGGGTTCAGAGAACAGGTAGCCTTGGGCGCGCTCGCAGCCGAGATCTCTAAGCAGATCAAGCTGCGCAGGCGTTTCCACCCCCTCGGCGACCACCTTCAACCCCAAACTGTGCGCCAGATTAATGATTACACGCACGATCTCGTGCGTCTCGCGGTCGCTATCGATTCGCGAGACAAATATCCGGTCGATTTTCAGGGTGTCGACGCGGAAACTTTGTAGGCGGCTGAGGGACGAATAGCCGGTGCCGAAGTCATCAATGTCAAGGCCGACACCGAGGGCCTTCAATGCCGAGAGCATGGAGGCAGACTTCTCTGCATCGGCCATGGCAATGGTTTCCGTAATCTCCAGGTCTACACAGCGCGGATGCATACCGCTCTGTTGCAGAAGTTGGCCAATCTGAGAAGCTAGGTCGGGCTGGGCGAATTGTTTCGGGCTGATGTTGACGCTCAGGGAAAGCGGTGGCTCCGAAGGGAACAACTGCTGCCAGGAAAGCAACTGCTTACAGGCCTCGCGAAGCAATTGGCGGTTGATGGAGAGGATGATGCCCGTTTCGTCGGCGAGCAAGATAAACTCGTTCGGCATCACTAGCCCGCGCGGGCTTTGCCAGCGAGTGAGAGCCTCAAATCCCACAATGCGTCCATTCTGCAAGGACAGGATAGGCTGGTAATAGACGTGGAACTCGCCCTGATCAACGGCTCGGCGCATGTCGGTCTCAAGCTGCAGACGCTTGAGAGCATCGGCCTGCATGACGTTGTCGAATACCTCACAGCGAGCTTTGCCGCTGTGCTTGGCACGATACATGGCGATCTCTGCGTCGCGGAGCACATCCTCAGCCTCTGAACTGGTATGGCTGCTAAAAGCAATGCCGATACTTGCCGTAATAACGATTTCGTGGGTCTCCGCCTTAAAAGGGAGAGCCAGTCTTTCCTGAATGCGCTCGGCTACGCGGATGGCATCACTGGGGTCGCGCAGTTCTTCGGCCAGAACCGTAAATTCGTCTCCGCCGGGCCTCGCCAGGGTGTTGTCACCGAGATGGGTTTCCTCTTTTTCGCCCGGTTGTGCACGCGAAACAGTGTCAGCATGGCGAAGGCATGCGCTTAGACGCCGGGCGATCTGGACGAGCAAGGCATCGCCGGTGGCATGTCCAAGGCTGTCATTGAAGAGTTTGAATCCATCGATGTCGATGAACAGGACCGCGAATTTGAAATCGGCGTGGCGTCTCGACGTGGCCAGAGCTCGTCCGAGGCGATCGAGAAAAAGTGTGCGATTTGCAAGATTCGTCAAACCGTCGTGAAAAGCATTGTATGCCAGCATTTCCTCGGCCCGCTTGCGCTCAGTGATGTCGCGGTTCACCACCACCAGTCCTTCGGTTTCACCCTTTGCTCCGCGAATGGCGCTCGCGGTGGACTCAAGAACCCGCCACGAGCCGTCTTTGTGGCGGATGCGATATTCCAGACGCTCGCCACGTCCGGTGATGCAGGCTTTTTCAGCGGCTTCGTAAACACGACCCCGGTCGTCTGGATGAATCTGTCGCAAGGACGAACCGGCCAAATCCTCTGGGCTGTACCCGAGGATCTTTTGATAGGCGGGGCTGTTGTAAATCCGCTGTCCATCCTTGTCGATTACGGCAATCATGTCGGCGGCGTTCTCGCTGATGAGCTGAAAGAGCCGGTCACGCTCCGCCAGTTGACGGCGAGTGCGCTGAAGCTGCCGATGTTGGTAGACGGTGTAGATGTCGAACAGCAGTACAAGGGCGGCGAGTCCACGAACCCACTCTCTCAGGTTCAACGAATAAACTGTGTCACTGGCCATATGAAATCCGGGAAAAGTCAATGAAAGGATTCCAAAGGTCAGAACGAGAGTGACGGCTACGGCAAATCCCCAGAGCCACCACTCCCGGCTCTCGACTCGGCGCAGGGGGGGTAGGACGGTTTCGGTGCTCGCGGGTTGTGACGGCTCATGCACGCGTTCGTAACCTGTTCAATCTCCAACAACCGAAGAGGGGGACCCCGGTCTTTCTTTCGTCATATCGCAACCAGTGGCTTCTTAATCTGGCTCTTGCGTGTGAGCCAGTCGTGCAGAACGCAGAGGTCGAGAGGCGGGATATGAAGAAACTCGCAACCCACCGCGCCGTACTCTCGTGTCCACCGGACACGCGCCTGAAGTTGGATTGCCCTGTTCGCATCGGGAAGTCGCAGACTAAGGGACAATTCATCTCCGACATTGAATTTATGCTTTGTGCTTATACCTATTCCACCATCGCCAATATCGAGGACTGTAATATCCACAGGCTGATTCTTGTCATTCCTCGCGTTGACCCGTGTCATCAGTGCATACCTGGTATGGCGGCGATGGTCATAGACCATCCTGGAGTAGGCAGCTTTCAACGACTTGGCTGCTGACTCCCCAGTTACCGGTTTGCGAAGCAGCACGTCGGCACCACGCACGATGCGGTCGTTCGGAGAGACCGCAACTACCGTCGGCTTCCGCCATCCACCGACCTTCCGAACTCTATTCAAAAATTCTGCAGTGTCATTCTCCCAGTCAACAACGACGAGATCGGTGCTGCGTCCTAACATCTGTTCAAAGGCTTTCGAGGAACTCAAACAAATATTCGTTGAGATCGCAAGATCCTTGAGCAATTTGTTCATGACAAGGAATACGCCGGGATCCCGAGAAACCAGCAAACACTCAAAGGCCATATCTGATGTCACATTTCACCCCAGCTCCAATCAGGAACCAATTGAACTAACTGCCTTGACGTCTTAGAGCATTTTCATGACCAACCATTCTTCATAGCAGGCTCAACTGAAGGAACAAGATAGATTGGGAAGTCACCGGCAGAGTGTCCAGAATCTGGATTGTGTTCCGAATTCTGTGCGGAAGGACTGACTCAGAGTGTGCATGATCTCTGCTAGACGGATACCAAGAAATCTAGACGTAGAGGTTTGTCTTTCTTGGGCTTGCAGTCTGGTTAGTCCATGAAACCAAGAGCAAGCACGGACTCCTGAGGGTGACTGTCCACAATCTGGACACGGGCTCACCTTCCGCAGCGCTATTGGGGCGTTGCTGATCGTTTCAAGCGTATCAAATTGCTGGAACCTAAAGCGGCCTCGCCTCGCGGAGACGGTCAGGCAACCCAGGGAGCGAGTGCTGAGTCACAATTGATAACGGCTGAAAGCCGGATACCACTTAGCAGCACTATGCACTTACATCTTTCTTGCCCTCAAGCTTCATTCGTGATAATAGCTGATAGATCGTCGCGCGACCGAGGCCTAGGATCTCCGCTGCGCGCGCCTTGTTCCCGCCAACTCTCTCCAGTACCCGGATGACATGGCGTCTCTGTACTTCATCCAGCGATAGCAGCCCTTCATCTAGGATCGAATCACCGGTAAAGGGAGTTCTTAACCTTTCGGGAAGATCATTTGTATCGATGAAACGAGTATCCACCATCATGCAGCTGTTTTCCAGAACATTCTCCAGTTCGCGGACATTCCCCGGCCATGGATATGTCGCCAATAAGCCTTGTGCCCTCCGGGTCAGGCCCGCGATCGGTTTCTTATATTCAGCGGCGAATCGCTCCACAAAGTATCGCTGCAGGAGCGGTATATCCTCCCGTCGATTTGCCAGTGACGGTAAAGCAATCTCAACCACGGCCAATCGGTAGTACAGATCTTCTCGAAACTGAGCCTCGCGGACCATATTTCTCAAATCACGATTGGTAGCAGCGATTACTCGCAGATCGACATTGCGCGAAACCGTAGAACCCACTCTTCGAACATGATGATCCTGTAAAACGCGAAGTAGCTTTGCTTGAGCCCCTAATGAGAGGTCTCCAATTTCGTCGAGAAACAGAACCCCACCATCCGCGCTCTCAAAAAGCCCAGGCCTGTCCTGGATCGCTCCCGTGAAAGCACCCTTTACGTAGCCAAAGAGTTCACTTTCGACGAGACTCTCCACCAGAGCAGAACAGTTGCACGCGACAAATCGGCCCGAGGAAGACGGGCTTAGGCTATGGAGTGCTCGTGCAACCAACTCCTTACCGGTACCGGTGGCGCCGGTAACCAGAACAGTCTTGAAGTGTGGCGCGACCCGGCGAATTCTTGCGAAAATATCGAGCATCAGGGGACTGCGACTAACGATGCCCTCGAATTGACACGCTTGCACCAGTTCTCGATCCAGAAGTAGTGTTCGTCTGCGCACTTCCGCTTCTGCCAGGAAGCTGACAATTCGATTACGCAGTCTCGGCAAATCAACCGGCTTAGTCAGATAATCGCACGCGCCTTGCTGAATCGCTTCCATGGCCGATTCGGCCGAATAATGCGCGGAGATCACGATAACATTCGCCCCTGGGTCAGAGCTAATAATGCGCCGAAGCAAGTCCATGCCATTGACCCCTGGCGTAAGCAGATCAAGCAACACGATTCTAGGTCGTAGCTGCAGAAACAGCTCGAATCCACGTTCTGGATCCTCTGCGGCCACTACTTCTAATCCTTCGTCCCCCAGTGCATCTGCAATCAGCGAAAGGGTCTGGGGATCGTCATCAATCGCCAATAACCGGAATTTAGTTCGCTTGCTCACCGAAAGAGGCACTTAAGCCTGGCTCCGTTTTGGCTTCGGGTATGAACACAGATTCGGACGCTCGCGGAAGGCAGAGAATGCGATCCCGCCAGCGTTGACTTTCGCCAAGGCGAACTCTCGCATAAGACTTAGGACGCAAGGCAGGGACCTCCTGACTTGCTCTCGAAGGAAACGCGAAAACCAAGTCAGCTTGTCGCTGAACTGTATGTGCGAATAAATATGCAAACCACACCAGCCGTTGAGGATAGAGCTAACAAAATCTTAATTTATCACAAGCCTCGAACCAAGTCGGGAAGCGAAGTATAAGTACTGGATTATAAGTAGGGCACCCCCTGCGGAACGGACGGAAATAATCCTTCAATCAGCGAGGAGCTTAGTTGGTGTCCCATCCCGGTGTCTATAAGCCAGACGCTATTCCAGCCCTGCGGTACTGCTCCCTTAACAAAGGCGCCGTCCGTTTTCGACAAACTAATAAAATCATTGGGTTTACGGACGTCGTTGGTATGGTTATTAACATGCTCATCCCTCAAGGTCATGATCAAAGAACAAGTTCGCCTCGACGGCCTTCTCTTCTCCAGCGACGCGCAAGTACTTGGTGTCATGAATCAAGTGTTAGATAGGTTCGCCATCAAGAGGGAGGTCTGTGGAGAACTTGACTCGGCGCTCGATATGGTGGCTCACCGCAGGCTCGACACGGTAATTGTGGACTGGAAGGGGGCATACGACCCCAATCGCATCGTGTGCGCCGCACGCAGCTCATCTCCCAATAGTAACTCCACAATCGTGGCCATGGTCGATCAGTGTTCCGAAGCCTATGCCCTGCTGGCTGGTGCCAATTTCATGATCCACAAGCCAATGGACTTTGACCACGCGCAGCGATGTATGCGAGCCGCCTATGGGACGATGCTGCAAAACCGCCGGCGCTCTGCTCGAATACCAGTTGACCTCCCGGTAGTCGTTCGAGTGATCGACGGCGGAAGGTTCGATGCCAGAATCAGCGACATCAGCATTGGCGGATTGGCGTTGCAGTGCGCAGAGCCTTTGGAGCGGGATCGGAAAGTTACCGCCCTTTTCTCGCTCCCAGGCGAGAAAGGCCTGATTCACCTGTCTGGCACAGTCGTAAATGCGGACGGGAAAGGGCGCGCTGGAATTCGCTTTTCGTACATTCCTGAGGAAGACCTTACTTTGCTTCAAACCTGGGTGGCGAGCGAACTGACCAAACTGGAGAATGCGGAAATGCCGGCGGGGTGCGTGAAAAACAAAGTGCAGTGATGGATTGCGCTCCGCACGTAGCGATCTGTAACTTGAATCCGTTGGCATGAGGGACGGCGGAGAGGGAGCTTCTGGATGAAAATTCTTTAGGTCGAAAACAGCCGCTGGCAAAACCTAAGTGCACGTGCAGAAACAAACAGCGCGGAAGCTCGAGTCGAGGTCCATAGGGGCCTGCATAACGAAATCGTGTTGGCAGAAGACTCCGCCGTCTACCGGCACCTTATATCACGGGAAGCTAGTACCGCAGCTGCCATTGCGTGCGGTGACGGTGTACGCTCCCCGTCATTGCGCCGAAAATGAGAAGCAGGCATTCAAAGGCCAATCCCGGAGTCACGCTTCGCCTTTCGCGGGCACCCCAGTAGAGCGGAGAGATGGCAAGCCGATGGCCGGCGTTCCCCGCAGGATCGGCGAGCATATTGTTCACGAAGAGAGCGGAATGATCACGCAAGCCCAGACTGGACTTGTCGAAGTATGCAGTCGCACCGTCCCGCTTCAGTTTGCGCTCCTTGCTCTGAGGAAGATGGTGAGAACGACGATGGGAATTGAGGGTAAGCCGCATGTGCGGATCGCGTCGCCCAACCATCTCATAGCAGTGGAAGGATATGTTGGTTTCGAGAAAATGGCGATTGAATTGCAATCGAGTCTTGGAGCTGGAAGACTTTGTCGCCGTAAAAGGTACTGGGTCATATTTAGTGCGCCGGTGACCAGTGGGTCGTTGTTTCGTTCGTCGGACGGCTTCGGGGGAGGAGCAAGGTGTGCAGGCGATTGAGCGGAGATCAGCGCTTCCTTCAGATGTCCCACCCGGAGTAGAAAACCATTGTCACGAATTTAAGGTCCTGGTAGTAGATGACTCCCCGATCTACCGCAAATTGGTAGATCAATCTCTCTCGAAAGATCACTATCCGGTGCTGTTCGCGAGGAACGGTCGCGAGGCCCTCGCGGTTTTTGCTGAACATCGGCCGGCTCTCATAATTACAGACTGGACGATGCCGGATATCGGCGGACCTGAGCTATGTAATCGAATCCGCCATGAGTTTCAGGACCATCATGCGTATCTCATACTCCTCACCAGCAACAGCAATAAGGAGCAAGTCATAGAAGGCCTAGCAGCCGGTGCCAATGACTATCTAACAAAACCATTCCACTCGGGCGAACTGGTCGCGCGCGTAGAAGTGGGTTGCAGGATGATTGAACTTCATCGCCAAATCGAAGCTAAGAACCGTCAATTGGAGGAGTTGGCGCTGACCGATCCCTTGACAGGTCTACCGAACCGCCGTGCGATCGACCTTTGGGCGAGCCGGCAATGTAGTGCAGCGGCGCGGCATGATTTTCCCATTTGGGTAGTCATGGCCGACCTTGACCATTTCAAGAGGATCAACGATACCTTTGGACACGACGCGGGGGACGAGGTTCTCAGACGGTTTGCCGGAGTGCTCAAAGCAAATACTCGCCAGTCGAATATGTGCGGTCGCCTAGGTGGAGAGGAATTCTTATTAATTCTTACGCATGAGAACAGAAAACAAGCAGAGATCCCCATAGAACGTATCAGGCAGCACTTCATGATGCAGGAGTTCAGCTTCGAGGGCAAGACCGCTGTAGTAACCGCCAGTTTCGGAGTTGCGGGTTTTCGGGGAAGCGCTCCTTCTGAATTCAGCAGTCTCCTGAGCCGTGCCGATGCCGCTCTGTACGCTGCCAAAAGTAAGGGACGCAATCGAGTTGAATTCGACGATGGCGTTGTCTAGCGATCTTTACTCACAGAACCCGATCAATGTGCGGCGCTTTCGTTGGCGCAGGTCTCAACGACGCTCGCCATGCTGCAACCGACGTTCGACAATACCGTGGACCTCCAGATGATCGCTCGTTCGTGCATGGGGTTCCGGAGGCGGCGCTCGACATGGGTTGCGGGCGAGGAGCCGTGTTAGCTACCCCGCAAGGTCTGCTTCCAGCGATGCTGTCTGCCCAGACTCGGCTGTCGGAAATGCCTTCCTGTCTTCGAGAGCCCATGACGATTGGCGAAGAGCTAACGGCAGCTTCGTAAATATTCCGCCGACCTGAAGGCGCGCCGCGGTCGCGTTAGCGAAGCCAACGCCCTTTACGAGCAGGCCGAAGATGTGATTGAAAGCATGTTAATCAGCGTTCCGAGCACGATTGGGCATGGGTTCTGCATCAACTTGCCCGTGGAAAGGACGCCGCGAAACTCACACGCAAGCTTGCCTCGCGCCGCGCCGATAAGCCGAATCCCCTGTACTACGCGCAGCGAACCGTGGATGTCGCATCGGCCAGGCTCTGGCTCATCGAAGGTATTCCAATAGAGTAAGCGTTCGACCAACACACCAATAAACCTTGGGTAACTTACGTTCGGACGTTGGCACTTTTCACGGCGACGACGCGAGTTCAAATTCAGCTTTGTACCGGGGCTTCGATCCCCAAGGCAGCTGAAAGCGCCGCGATTCCGACATCAGAATGGCGGAATCATTCACGTTCGCATAGATCGGACAATCCGGGTCCGATCTGGGTCCAATAAGCCTGCCAAAGAGTTCCTTTGAGTTCCCTTAGTGGATTCATAACGGGCTGTCAGTACCGTTAATTTCCAATAAGTTACATCGGCCGGCGACTCTGTCACCGGCAGAGGTCGCGAGTTCGAGTCTCGTCGTCCCCGCCATTCTTTTCAAGCACTTGTTGGGAATTGACAATTTCGCTCATGATCTAGTGCCTCTCCTTTATTCAATACCAGCCTCACAAGTTTGCTTTGTGCTTCTCGCTTCTTCTGCATTCCGGCTTGGGCGTACAAGTCGAGCGTGAGCCGGCTGTTCCCATGGTAGAAGCTCTTGCACGACTTTCACATCTTCGCTGTGCTGAGTGGGTAACGTTGTGTATGCATGGCGGGAAGCTGTGGAACGCTACCCTCTTCTTCCCGAAGACCTCCTGGGATTGCTGGAAGATGGGAAGCGCCCGACGTTGGCCACGATACTTGTGAAGTGCGCTTGCGACGCTTTGACGGCGTATTCCGTTGGTTTTCGCCACGCCCGCAAACCTGTGCGCGACGAGAGTGGTTTGTACGGCGCGGATTTCTCCCAGACGGCTCATGGCATCCTGCGCGTGATCGCATTCGTTCTCCTGTGCATCGGCGTACAGATCACGTGGAATGGTATCGAAGCCATGTTAAAAATAGTGGTGAAGTCCTAACCTTTCGCGCGAACACCATCGTTAAAATATTTGCGACCGGAGACCGCGTCCGCTTATCTCATTTGCTGATACGGAGATAATCTTCCTTTTATCCAGAATGCGACCGATTGTTTCCGCCGCAACCTCTGTTGTAATTGTTTCATCACACCATTTCAGCCCGCGCAACACGCAAAATCAATCTTTCCTTTCAGAGATGGAGTTAGCCAGGATGGGGAACAGTAAGAAGCTCATTTTCACAACCGGTCTTAAACGCTAAACAAGACCTGCAGCCGATGTGTCTCTCGAACGTTCGAACCCAAGTTCAACGTCTAAAACCTAAGTTACCAGCAACATCGTGGAGAATTCATAGGAGGGACTATGGCAACACTGAGAGTCGCAGCCAGACCCGCGGTAGCACCCATGACAGTAGCGCAAGTCACCAAACCCGGGGCACCTTTCGAGATCGTCGAGCGCGCAATCCCTGAACCGGGCGCAGGGCAGGTGCGCATCAAAGTGCAGGCCTGTGGCGTTTGCCACAGCGACGTGCTTACGAAAGATGGCTTGTGGCCGGGGATTCAATATCCCCGCGTTCCCGGCCACGAAGTCGCTGGCGTTATCGATGAAGTGGGCGATGGTGTTTCCAACTGGAAAAAAGGGCAGCGCGTCGGTGTTGGCTGGCACGGCGGCCAGGACAACACCTGCCGGGAATGCCGGCGCGGCGATTTCCGCAATTGCCGCAACCTGCAAGTTTGCGGCATCAGCTATGACGGTGGCTACCAGGAATATATGGTCGCTCCCATCGAAGCGCTGGTGCCGATACCGCAAAGCCTCAGCGACGTGGAAGCCGCACCATTACTCTGTGCCGGAATTACCACCTACAACGCATTGCGGCACAGCGGCGCGATGCCGGGCGACCTGGTTGCCGTACTGGGCATCGGCGGTCTGGGCCATCTTGGAATTCAGTTCGCGAATAAGTTTGGGTACAAGGTCGTGGCCATCGGGCGCGGTCCAGAAATTGCTCCGCTCGCAAAAAAACTGGGAGCAAGCACGTATGTCGACAGCCGGTCGACGAACGCTGCGCAGGAATTGCAGAAGCTCGGGGGCGCCCAGGTAATTCTTGCGACGGCGCCGAGCTCGAAAGCCATGTCGGAACTCATCGATGGCCTCGGTCCGAACGGCACGCTGATGGTAATCGGCGCCGCATCCGAGCCCCTCGAGGTAACGCCTCTACAACTCATCAGTGGAAGCAAGAGGATCCAGGGCTGGGCGGCAGGAACGCCGGCCGATTCCGAAGACACACTGCGCTTCTCCGAACTTACCGGCGTGCGCCCCATGATCGAAACCTTCCCGCTCGGAAAGGCGGAAGAAGCGTACGCCCGCATGCTGAGCGGCAAGGCCGAGTTCCGCGTTGTTCTGACGATGTGACGCGGGCAATAATTGGAGACACCGGGAGCATTGGCCTGCGCGTAAATAGAGCCGCGGGATGCATTTTTTCGCGGCGTCGCTTGGATCAATGCCCGTAGTTGTCCTGCTTATGGGATCGATGCAGCCCTGGGACGCGCTTTGCAGCGTGCGGTGGAATAGTCGCAGTACTTGGGAGGAGAACTGATGAAACACCCAACCCTTTATCAAACGATCAAGATCGATGGCCTCTCAATTTTCTATCGAGAGGCCGGCCCGAAGAACGCGCCCACGATTTTACTGCTGCACGGTCTTCCCTCGTCCTCGCGCATGTTCGAGCCGCTTTTCGCGCGGCTTTCCGATCGCTTTCATCTTGTCGCTCCCGACTATCCGGGATTCGGGCACAGCGACTGGCCCGATCCAAAGAAATTCGCATACACGTTCGATCGCTACGCTGCGGTCATCAATCATTTCACGGAAGCGCTCGGACTCGCGCACTATTCGCTTTACATGCAGGACTACGGAGGGCCTGTCGGTTTTCGCATGGCTTTGGCTCACCCGGAGCGCATCGATTCTCTCATCGTGCAGGATGCAGTCGCGCATAACGAAGGCCTGGGAGCCAACTGGGCAACCCGCCGCGCCTTCTGGGCCGATCGAGCCACCAACGAGAGCGCTCTGCGTACGAACCTGCTCTCGCTTCCCACCACCCGGACTCGCCACGTCGGCAACGATCCGAATGTCGATCGTTACGATCCTGATCTGTGGACCGATGAATTCTATTTCCTAAACCAGCCCGGCCAGGCCGAAATTCAAAGCGATCTCTTTTACGACTACCGAACCAACGTCGACTCCTATCCGAAATGGCAGGCGTGGATGCGCGAGAAGCAGCCGCGCCTCTTGGTGATCTGGGGCAAATACGATCTGTCATTCGATCCCGGGGAACCAGACCGCTATCGCAAGGATGTGCCGCACGCCGAAGTTCACATTCTCGACGCCGGACATTTCGCGCTCGACACCGCCGCCGATGAGATTGCTGTCCTGATCAGAAACTTCTTTGGTTCCGTCGCGCTCAGAGTGGATGTGGCCTAAGAGCTGGCGTCCGCTGCATGTACAATGGCGCATTTTGCATATCGAAGTACCCGAACAGCATCTAAACTGGATGCATGTACAAGGCTAAAGCTTATTCCGCTACCAGTTCTAACTTCGCCACTGGCTTCGACTACCATCAACCGCCGCGATGCAACCGAATACGATGTTCAGATTGAAATCCTGTACTGCGGCATCTGCCACAGCGATCTGCACCAGGTCCGCAACGAGTGGAGCGGATTCCTTCCCACGGTCTATCCCTGCGTGCCTGGGCACGAAATCGTTGGTCGCGTCACCAAGGTCGGCTCGGCAGTTTCCAGATTCAAGCGCGGTGACATTGCCGCGGTCGGTTGTATGGTCCACTCCGACGGAACCTGCGCCGAGTGCAAGGCCGGGCTCGAGCAGTTCTGCCCGAATGTGACGTTCACCTACAACCTTCCCGACAAGCATCTCGGAGGCGTCACCTACGGCGGGTACTCTGAGAGCATCGTCGTCGACGAAAGGTTTGTGCTGCACGTGCCCTCAAACCTTAGCCTCGCTGGGGCGGCTCCTTTGCTCTGTGCCGGGATCACAACGTACTCGCCCATGCGCCATTGGGGTGTTAATAAGGATAAGAAAGTTGGCATAGTCGGCATTGGCGGACTCGGCCACATGGGCGTGAAGTTTGCCCACATGCTGGGCGCCCACACCGTGGTTTTCACAACATCGCCTGGTAAGAAAGAAGATGCGCTCCGCCTCGGAGCAGATGAGGTCGTCATCTCGCGCAACGCGAATGAAATGCAAAAGCATGCCAGCAGCTTCGATTTCATTCTCGACGCCGTCTCCGCCGAACATGACATTGGCGCGTACATCAACCTGCTGCGCCGGGATGGCAACATCACCCTGGTTGGCGCGCCGGAAAAGCCTTTACCCGTCATCGCCTTCGCACTGATCATGGGTCGTCGCAGCCTTTCCGGTTCGGCCATCGGCGGCATCGCCGAAACCCAGCAGATGCTGGATTTCTGCGGCGCACATAACATCACGGCTGACGTCGAAGTCATCCCTATACAAAAAGTTAACGAAGCTTACGAGAGATTGCTCAAGTCCGATGTGAAGTATCGCTTCTCCATCGACATGGCATCTCTCAAATCCGAGTAATGTTATGAACAAACACTTTCGCTTCTCCGGCAGCAACTTCGTGAAGATGGAAGAATCGGGCCTCCGCGCCGCGGCAGTCCTGCGCCGGGCCGGGCTTTCGCAGGGACTCGCCGGCCAGCCTCGCGTGTTGCTTACGACCAGGGAATTGTTTGCACTTTGGCGTGCGGTCGGCGAAGTCAGCACTGATGCGGCGATCGGCCTCCGGCTCGGCACAGAAAACAGGACACAGCGATTTCATCCCGTCGGTCTCGCTGCTCTCTCTTCAGAAACCTTCGGCGCAGCCATCGATCAAATGGCTCGCTACAAGCAGCTCACCTGCCCCGAAGAGATTCGGCAGGAAATCGATGACAAAGAGTGGAGCATCCAGTTCCACTGGCTGCTGGCCGATGAAATCGAGCCTCCGGTACTGATCGAATGCGCCTTCGCGTGGGTGCTCTCGATTGCCCGCCATGGCACGGGCGCGCGAATCTCGCCGCTTCGCGTCGAGTTGATGCAGCCACGCTCGCATGTGAAAACTATCGAACGCCATTTCGGCTGTTCTGTTGTTTGTGGAGCGCCCAGAAACGCCCTCGTATTCCGTGCCTCCGATGCTCAACGGCCATTCGTCACGCGAAACGCCGAACTGCTGGCGATGCTCGCGCCGCAGTTCGAAGAAGAGTTGAAGCAGGAGAATAGTGACGAGAACTTCGTGGAGCGAGTTCGAGTAGTCATCCAGCAAAAGCTGACCGGCCAACGCCCGACAATTGAAGACATTGCCGGCGCGCTGCATATCAGTTCCCGAACTCTGCAGCGGCGGCTGCAGGACGAAGGTTTCAGCTTCCAGCGAGTTTTGGAAGACGCCCGTCATCAGTTGGCTCGCCACTATCTGAATAACTCCAGTCTCGAGTTGAATGAAGCCGCTTATCTGCTCGGCTACGAAGACGGAAACTCGTTCGTCCGCGCCTTTCGCACATGGGAAGGCGTTCCACCTGCACGCTGGCGAGAGCAGCAGCGGGCACACGCAGTTTCGTGACTCAACAATTCATGGCCAAAACGATCTCTTAAGGAGAAACAATGCAAAAACGTAAACTTGGAAAAAGCAATCTGGAAGTATCGGCTATCGGCCTCGGCTGCATGGGCATGAGCTTCAGTTACGGTCCGCCCATGGACAAGCAGCAGGGCATTTCACTCATCCGCGCCGCCGTGGAACGCGGAGTCACGTTCTTCGACACCGCCGAAGTCTACGGCCCGTTCACCAATGAGGATCTCCTCGGCGAAGCGCTGGCTCCGGTTCGTAAGCAGGTGAAGATTGCCACAAAATTTGGCTTCAAGTTCGAAAACGGAAAACAGGCGGGGCTCGACAGCCGGCCTGAGCACATTAAAGAAGTTGCCGAAGCCTCGCTCAAGCGCCTCAGAACCGATGTGATCGACCTGTTCTATCAACACCGCGTGGATACGGATGTGCCGATCGAAGATGTTGCAGGAGCAGTCAAGGACCTTATCCAGCAAGGGAAAGTGAAGCACTTCGGACTGTCCGAAGCCGGCGTGAAGACGATCCGCCGCGCCCATGCGGTCCAGCCAGTAGCCGCGCTGCAGAGCGAGTATTCGCTCTGGTGGCGAGAGCCAGAGAAGGAAACCATCCCCACGCTTGAGGAACTCGGCATCGGTTTCGTTCCATTCAGTCCGCTGGGCAAAGGCTTCCTGACTGGCAAAATCAACCAGGAAACAAAATTCGACAAGACGGATTTCCGCAACATCGTTCCCCGCTTCAGCGAAGAAAATCGCAAAGCGAATCAAACTGTCGTGGACCTGATCGGCCGCTTCGCGCAACAGAAAAAAGCCACCCCCGCGCAGATCGCGCTCGCATGGCTGCTGGCGCAGAAACCGTGGATCGTCCCGATCCCGGGCACGACCAAGCTGCATCGCCTCGAAGAAAACCTCGGAGCGGTCAATGTCGACCTTACGGCGGAGGACCTGCGCCAGTTGGAAAACGCTGCTTCCAAGATTCCGGTTCAGGGAGCCCGCTACCCCGAAGAGTTGCAGAAGCTGGTGGGCCGGTAAGCACGGCAATGCAATCTGTGGGATCTGGCCCAAACGTCGTATTAGACTCGCACGATGAATATATCTATCTCGGACGATAATCTTCTCGGCGCGCTGCTCGACTCATGGAACCGGAACAACACCATCCTGGTCAACCTGCTTCGCGCGCTACCCGCAGGAGGACTGGAAGCCAGAGCGACGGAGGGCAGTCCCTCCGTCGCCCAGCTGTTTACGCACATCCACTACGTGCGGCTTGTGTTCGTCTCAGAAGATGCGCCGGAGTTCGCCGCAGAGTTGCCAGAGGAAGAGTGGGCGGCTGAACAGGATCCGGATCGCATCGCGCAACTTCTGAACGATAGTGCCAAGGTGGTGCACAATGCGGTTAAGCGCAAAATCGAGTCAGGTGCGGAGATGGATCTGCACTACGACCACCCACTCCTGCTGCTCCAGCATATGATCTGGCATGAAGGTTACCACCACGGTCAGATCAAGCTGGCGCTCAAAATCGCAGGATGCCCGCTCGACAACAAGGAGATCGGGCCGGTCACATGGCGCGTCTGGATGAGGAAGAGGCACAATGCCTGAGTTCACCAAGTGGAGCAACTTCTATGTATTGTTGGCTCAGCCGCCGGCGCCTAATCGGATTGCAGTTTGTCCTGCCAATGCTGGTCGGCCAACGGCGGCGCGCGACTAGAGAAGGAGCAACAACCTTGAGTAAACCATCGAACGCAGCACAACAATTGCTGGGCAACTTCGCTCCCAAGTTGGTGCAACTTACCGACGAAGTGCTTTTCGACGATGTCTGGGAGCGCAAGGAATTATCCAAGTGCGACCGCAGCCTGATTACGGTAGCCGCCCTGATCGCACTGAATCGCCCGGACCAGTTGCGCTTTCACCTCGGCAGAGCAGTGGAAAACGGCGTGACGGAACAGGAGTTGATCGAAACCATTACGCATCTCGCGTTTTACGCAGGGTGGCCCAGCGCCATGAGCGCTATCATGATCGCAAAAGAGCTATTTCCTAAACTGTAAGGCTTCGCAGTCTCACCAGAGACTTGAAAAAGGAGTAAATATGGCAAGAAACCACGCAGCCGCCAACGACGCTTTAACCGACCGTCTTTCCTGCTATCACGAAATCAAAATCAGTGTCACGGGCAGAAAATCAGGAAGAACCATTTCCAACCCGGTGTGGTTCGTATTCGAAGGCGGCAAACTTTACCTCTTGCCGGTGCATGGATCGGACACGCAGTGGTACAAGAACGTTCTCAGTAAACCCACGCTGGAGGTCGATGCCCGCGGAGCCGAAGCTAAGCTCGAAGCGGTTCCTGTGACCGACCGCAAGCAGGTCTCATCCGTAGTCGAAAAGTTCCGCGAAAAGTACGGGGCCGGCGATGTGAAAAAGTATTACTCGAAGTTCGACGTTGCCGTCACCGTCGACGTAGCGTGAGCTGGAAGCCGAAATTTTTGTTATAAGGGCATTCGGTTCAGGCAACCAATTTCGCAGTGAAGCTCTCCTTAAAAAGGAAGGACAAATTTCGGGGTCTCTGCGGAACAATATCGCCGTACACTGAATTCGTCTGCCCAGGCTGCTGGTTTTGTCCCGGCCGGTGGCTGGCCAGCCACCAAACAGTTGACATGCCGGCAATTGCGTTTTTAGAATCGCAATTGCCCCGCACCCTCCGAGTGCGGTTCGGCCCAACGGTTGATAGTTCTTACTGTTGACAGCAACTAGCTATGATCTCAGCCAAAGAGCTTACCAAGCGGTACGCCCACAACATCGCCGTCGATAAAATTTCCTTCGAAGTCGCCAAGGGCCAGATCGTCGGATTCCTCGGTCCCAACGGGGCCGGGAAGACGACAACCATGCGCATTCTCACCTGTTTCCTCCCGCCGTCGGCCGGTACGGCAAAGGTAGCCGGCTTTGATGTGCTCGAGCAACCGCTCGAGGTCAAAAGGCGCATCGGCTATCTGCCCGAAACGCCTCCGATCTATCCGGAGATGGAAACGGCCGAATATCTGAAGTTCGTCGGCAAATTGAAGGGATTGAGAGGCCCAGATCTGCAGAAGCGTATCGACTACGTCTGCGAGCGTTGTGCCATAGTCGATGTGAAAACCAAGCTACTGGGGAAGTTGTCAAAAGGCTACCGTCAGCGCGTCGGCTTGGCGCAGGCCATCATTCACAATCCCGACGTTCTGATTCTCGACGAACCCACCGCCGGGCTCGATCCCAAACAGATCAACGAAACTCGCGACCTGATCAAAGATCTTGCTGGCGAGCACACGATCATCCTAAGCACGCACATCCTTCCGGAAGTCGAGCAGACCTGCGAACAAGTCATCATCATCAATAAAGGTAAGCTGGTCGCCACGGACTCCGTCCGCAATTTGCAGGCGCGAGCCCGCGGCGCAGAGTCAGTTCTCGTGGAAGTCGCCGGACGCAATGGAAGCCTGCAAGCGCCTGTTGTCGAGCAAAAGCTTCAGCAGGTTTCCGGAGTCAGCCGCGTAGTTTGCAAGCAACAGGTCGACAGCCGCGCGCTGTTCGAAGTGGAGAGCCAGAAAGGGCGGCTTGTGCGTGGCGATCTGGCGCGCGCCGTGGTTGAGTCCGGTTGGGACCTGAACGAACTCCGCCCCGCCGCCATGAGCCTGGAAGAAATCTTCCTGCAGCTCACCGGAAACGAATCCGGCGGAGCCGAAAAACCCGCGACCAAGAAGCCGCCGCAATGAGAAATGTCTGGACGATCTGCCGCAAAGAGCTGGGCAGCTACTTCGCCTCGCCGGTCGCCTATCTTCTGTTGACCATGTTCGGCCTGATTTTCGGCTTCTTTTTCTGGAATGCGCTCGGCTTCTTTGTGATCGAGGGCATGGAAATGCAGACGCGCGGCGAGCCGATGGCTATGAACATTAACGAACAGATCATCCGGCCGCTTTTGTCGAACGTGAGCGTCGTCGGACTGTTTTTCATCCCGATGATCACCATGCGGCTCTTCGCCGAAGAAAAGCGCACTGGAACGATCGAATTATTGGCCACCTCTCCGATCCGCGACCTCGAAATCATCGTTGGCAAGTGGCTCGCCGCAGTGATGCTCTATTCCTGCCTGCTGCTGTTCACGGCTGTCAACTTCGCGTTTCTTTTCCGCTACGGTAATCCCGACTGGAAGCCGCTTCTTATTGGATACCTGGGCCTCTTGCTGCAAGCAGGCGCTCTGCTCGCCATCGGCACGTTTATTTCTACGCTTACCAAAAATCAGATCATCGCCGGCGCCGCAACCTTCGGAGTGTGCCTCTTACTGTGGGTGCTCGAATGGGTCAGCGGATATGAGACCGCGACCTGGGCACAAGTCCTTTCTTATATGTCCGTCATCACCCACTTCGAATCATTTGGACGAGGAGTGCTCGATGCCAAAGACGCCATTTTTTATGTCACCGTAATTTTTCTTGGCCTCTTCTTCACCGCGCGCTCCATGGAATCTCTGCGCTGGAGGTCGTAATTAAGAGATCGTAATTAGGAGATCAAGATGGCAAGTCAGTGGCTCAAGGCGAGGCAGACCAAATACGCGGCTTACGCCACGCTCTACATCCTGGTTGTGGTGGTGGCTGTCGTCGTCGCCAACGTGCTCGCCAATCGCTTCAACAAGTCCTACGACGCGACCTCAAACAAGCGTTACAGCCTTTCTCCGCAGACCGCCAAGATCGTCAAGGGCCTGAAGCAAAATGCAACCATCACCTACTTCGACCAGAGCACGCACTTCCGCGACGGAAAGGACCTGCTCGACGAATACGCGAACTTGTCTCCCAAGGTAAAGGTTGAGTACGTCGATCCCGATAAGAAGCCGCAAGTCGCGCGGGAAGCTGGTATTCGCAACTTCGGTACCGCGGTCGTACAGATCGGCGCTAAAAGCGAAGAAGCCAAGAGCATGACGGAGGAAGGCATCACCGGCGCTTTCATCCGCGACCTCAAAAGCGGTAACCGGACCGTTTGCTTCGTCACGGGCAGCGGCGAACGCCAGATTGATGAAAGCAATCGCGACGGCCTTTCTCAGTTCAAGGATCTCCTTTCGAAAGATAATTATCAAAGCAAGACCATTAGTTTGCTGCAACAGCCAGACGTGCCGAGCGACTGCACCGCCCTCGTCGTAGCTGGACCAACGCGAAACTACGAACCGCCAGAAGTCGACGCGATCAAGAAATACGTGGAAAACGGCGGACGAGCGCTTCTCATGCTGGATGCACCGCTAAAAGCGGGCCGCTCGGAAATCGCCGATAATGACGCGCTCGCCAGCCTGCTCGAAAGCTGGGGGGTAACTCCCGAGAAGGATCTGATTCTCGACCTCAATCCTATCGGCCAACTCGTTGGACTCGGGCCTCAGGTTGCGCTCGTCACAAATTATGATTCCCAGCCCATCGTGAGCGACATGAAGGGAACCGCGACCGGCTTTCCACTCTCGCGTTCGATCCAAGTCAAGAGCACCGATAAAACCAGCGTGCAGAAATTGTTCGATTCGTCTGCGACCAGCCTGGCGACATCCAACTTGAGTTCCGCCTCAGTGAGCGTCAACGACCCCAAGAATAAGAAAGGACCGCTGACCCTCGCCGCCGCCGGCACATACAACACCGGAAAAGAAAACTCTCAGGGACGTTTTGTGGTCGTCGGAAGCTCCTCCTGGCTGGACAACGGCTTCATCAACTTCAACGGAAATAATGATCTGGCTTTGAACACGATCAACTGGCTGTCCTCCGACGAAGACCTGATTTCGATCCGCCCGAAAGAAAAGGAAGACCGCCGCATTACCATGACTCGCGCCCAGTTGAACTGGGTCCGCGCCACCAGCCAGTTTCTGCTGCCGGGAATCGTCGTTGTCCTCGGCATTGGCGTGTGGTGGAAGAGGCGGTAAAAAAAGTTTTCTCAGATTCTCTCGAAGACCCGAGCTATGAAACTTCGCAGCCTCGCTCTTGCAGCCTTCGTGCTGCTCGCCCTCCTCGGCACTCTTTACTGGTCAGATCATCGAAAACCGGAAGAGGCCAAAGCATCGGCCGAAACATCTCCCACGATCCTCAAGCTGGATGAATACGCAATTACCGGGTTTGAGATAAAGAGAAAGGACGCCGAGCCGATTGTGCTCGAAAAAAATGGTTCGGGTGCGTGGCAGATCACCCAACCCAAGCCGCTCAACGCCGATCAAAGCACGGTTTCAGGCATGCTTTCGACTTTGTCGAATCTGAGTTCTGACCGTCTGGTAGAAGACAAGATTTCCGATCTGCAGCAATACGGTCTCGCCCCACCAGCCGTTGAAGTCGACCTCAGCGAAAAAAATAACAAGATGCAGAAGCTCTTGATTGGAGACGCGACGCCGACGGGAAGCGCCGTCTACGCCATGCTGGCAGGCGATCCCCGAGTCTTCACCATGGCCAGCTACCATAAGACCAGCCTCGACAAAACTGTGAATGATCTTCGCGACAAGCGGCTGATAACCCTAAGCGCCGACAAGGTCAGCCGTGTCGATCTGACCAGAAAAAATCAGGAAATCGAGTTCGGGCGCAATAAAGACGAATGGCAAATCTTGAAGCCAAAACCTTTGCGCGCTGATAGCATCCAGGTCGGCGAACTGGTCGGAAAACTGGCCGATGCCCGGATGGACCTTAGCGGAGCGGATCGCAGCTCCCAGGAAGCAAGCGAGGCCTTTGCTCGCGCAACCCAGGTCGCTACGGCCAAAGTCACAGATCCATCGGGAACGCAGGAACTCCAGATTCGCAAGAACAAAGATACCTACTACGCGAAGTCAAGCGTGGTCGAAGGCGCCTACAAAGTGGACCCGAGCCTTGGCCAGGCGCTCGACAAAGGGCTCGACGACTTCCGCAACAAAAAGCTTTTCGATTTCGGCTACAACGAACCGGAGAAGATCGAATTGCACAATGGATCGAAAGCTTATTTTCTGACCAAGGGTGGCGCCGACTGGTGGTCCAACGGAAAAAAGATGGAAGCCGGCAGTGTGGAAGATCTCATCGCCAAGCTGCGCGATCTTGCGGCCAGCAAGTTCGTCGACTCCGGATTTGCGAATCCCACGATTGAGGCCACGGTCACATGGGACAACGGAAAGCGCGTGGAGAAAATTTCGATGGCAAAATCCGGGAGCGGCTATATCGCCAAGCGCGAGAACGACCGCTACGCTCTACCAACTGGACTCAAGCTCGGTCGATGGCCTCGAAAAAGCTGCCGATGACGTCAAACCGCCGGCAACGCCCGGAAAGTGAAAGCGCAGACTCTTGCAAGCGCCTCAGAAACCAGGAAGAAGCGTATGCATAAAAATCGCGCCGATCAATGCCGCCAGCAGCGCTAGCGGCATCGCGATCACTCCCACCTTCAGAAAATCCCAGAAGCTCACATCAACTTTCTCTTTGCGCAAGGCAATCAGCCAGAGAATGGTCGCCAGCGAGCCGGTAATCGAGAGGTTCGGCCCCAGATCCACACCGATCAGCACCGCGTCAGAGATCGGCGCGCTGGAGTGCGCGCTGTGAAGCGTACTGCCAACAATCAGGCCGAGTGGCAGATTGTTGACAAGATTGTTGGCCACGCCGACCCCGAAGCCGGTGATCAATTGTCCTTCAGCCGCGCCGAAATGCTCTGCCCACGCCAGCCATTCTTTCGTATACTGCATCGCGCCAACGCTCTCGGCGGCGTCCACCATAATGAAAAGCCCCACGACCAGCAAGAGAGTGCTCCAACTGATTCCGCTCGTAAAGATCAAAGGACTGCTTCGCTCCTTCAGGCAAATAACCATCAGAATGGCGAGAGCCGAAATGCAAGTTGGCAGTCCCAGGTTTTTTCCCAAAGACGAAGCCGTAAGCAGCACCGCGATCATAGCAGCGGCGCTCGCTAGCACCAGCTTCCCGTTGCCATTCAGGCCGACGGCCTTCACTTCGTGATCAATGCTTTCGCAGATTTCTTTTCGGTAGACCCAGCGCAACACAAAATATGTAGTCACGATCGAAAGCAGGCAAGGAACTCCAAACGCCGCCAGCCATCGAGCTAACGGCGGCATAGCATCGTGAAACACAACCAGATTCGCCGGATTCGAAATCGGCAGCAGAAACGACGCCGCGTTCGCAATAAAGGCGCACACAAACAGATACGGAAGCGGTTGAACTTTTGCTTTGCGAACAGCGGCAAGGATCGCCGGCGTGAGCACCACCGCGGTGGCATCGTTCGACATGAAGACCGTCACCACCGTTCCAATTACATAAACCAGCGTGAACAGCCTTAGGCAGGAACCGTCCGCGCGCCGCACCGCAACAGCCGAAATCCAGTCGAACACGCCGTGTTCGCGCGCCATCTCGCAGAGCAGCATCATGCCGATCAGAAAAAAGCAGACGTCCAGAGCTTTGCCGGACGCACGCCAGGCAAGCCGAAAGTCGATGAGCCGCAGACCCAGAAGCAGAACCACGCCGCCGCTGATCCAGTACACCTCGGCGAAGCCGCGCGGACGCACCAGCATCAGCGCGACGCTGATACCGATGATGGTGAGGATCAACAGCTGAGCCGTGCCAGGAGAGAACATTCAGTGGATCGTCTTCGTCTTGCGGGACATGTAATCCATCAGCAGGTACTGGCCGAGCGTGTACGGAGTGGTGAAGTAAGCCTTGCCGCGGCACATCTCCGTGACTTTCTGCACGAACTGCACCAGGCCGTAATCCGACGCAAGCATGAAGGTGTTGATCAGCACGCCTGCGCGCTTGCACTTGGAAACTTCTTCCAGCGTCTGGCTCACCACCAGCGGATCAAGTCCGAATGCATTCTTGTAAACGCGCCCGTCTTCCAGCGTAAGCGCAGAAGGTTTGCCGTCGGTGATCATCACGATCTGCTTCATGTCTTTGCGCTGCCGTTGAAGAATGCGTTGCGCCATGCGCAGGCCCTCGCGGGTATTCGTGTAATAGGGGCCGACTTTGACGCGAGCGAGCTGTGAAAGCGGAATTTCTTCGGCAGAATCGTGGAAAAGCACGAGCGACAGCGAATCCCCGGGATACTGCGTGCGGATCAAGTGCGAGAGCGCCATGGCGACTTTTTTTGCGGGAGTAAAGCGGTCCTCGCCATAGAGGATCATCGAATGGGAGCAGTCGAGCATGAGAACTGTTGCGCACGACGACTGATACTCGCACTGATGTACTTGCAGGTCCGAATATTCGATATTCAGCGGCAGGCCGAGGCCTTCGCGCTGGATCGCGCTGGAGAGCGTGGCAGTGATGTCAAGGTTGAGCGTGTCGCCGAACTCATAGGTTCTTGAAGAACCGCTGGCTTCGATGCCGGTGGCCAAATCGCGCGTGTCGTGGCGTCCGAAGCTCGATTTGCCGAGCGAGCCGAGCAGGTTGCGCAACGCCTTGAAGCCGAGGAAGTCAAGGCTCTTATCAGTGACCTCGAACTTCGCCTGCGGCGCGTTTTCCCCAACCTGTCCGCCCACGCTCGAGCGCTGCGCGGGATCGTGCGGCTGATCGATCGAAATATAATCTTCCTGCTGCATGCGCTCGATCAGCTTCTCGATCAGTTCCTCCATCTGGCCGTTCATCGCCATTTCCAACATGCGTTCGCGCATCTCTTCGTCAAATTGATCGCTATCGAGCAAAGCCTGTTCGATGGCGCGCTTGAGTTCGTCAAGCGACTGTTCGCCATCGGGCATCTCGTACCACATGTCGCTCTGGAAGCCGCTCTGCAGCAGGTAGTCGGAGAGCGCGCCGAGCAGGTCTTCCATGCTCATTTCGCCCGCGGGGTCGGGCACGTATTTGGAATAGCGGATGCGTTTCATATCACCGCTTCCGGCCTTCGGCTTCCGGGGGCACGACTTGAGATCGATTTCATCTTCAACATAACTTCGCAAACCCTGCGCCGGATGCCGAGAGACGGACGCCTAGTTAAACTGCCTTCTCTGCCGGTACGGCCGGTCTTCCATCTCGAAGGATTTCTCCCGTGCGGGTTCAGGCCTTTTCTCTCCGGCTTTGAATACACGTTCCTCGTTGCGGCCGATGCGTTTGTGCGCGTGCAGACCTTCGAGAATGAATTCGGCGGCCGAGACTTGCTGCTCGGGGCTTTCCTTTTGCGAGACTCCGAGCGGACCAAGTTTGTCGACCAGGCCCTGAATTTCCTTCAAGTTTGATAAAGCCTCTCCCGCGGAGATGGAATCCGAAAGCTGTATCTCGCCGCCCAGATCGAACCATTGGATAACCTGTTGCATGTTCGCGCCGGTGAAATATTGATCGTAGGTATTCGCGATGGCGGTGCGAATCAGTTCGCGGCCAACGAAATCGGCACCCTTCATCTCACCTTCGTACTCCAGTTCAAGTTTGCCGGTAATGGCCGGCAGCGCCGCGTAAACATCGCTGATGCGCGGCACGACAAGCTTTTCCTCATTGCTGATTGCCCGCCGCTCGGCATTCGAAATCACATTCTCCATGGCCGAAATCGGCAAACGCTGGCTCACGCCGGAGCGCTTGTCGATTCGCTTATCCTCGCGGGCCGTGAACGCGATGCGTTCGATCACTTCCTGAACATAGGTTGGCAGGTGCAGTGCGCGGGCATTGCGGTTGGTCCAGGCCTCCTGGGTGGTGATGGCAATGCCCTCGTCGACCGTTGCGGGATAGTGCGTGCGGATCTCCGAGCCGATGCGGTCTTTGAGCGGGGTGATGATTTTTCCGCGAGCGGTGTAATCCTCGGGATTTGCGCTGAACACGATCGCCAGATCCAGCGGCAGGCGGATTGGATATCCCTTGATCTGCACATCCCCTTCCTGCATGATGTTGAACAATCCAACCTGAATTTTTCCCGCGAGATCAGGAAGTTCGTTCACCGCGAAGATGCCGCGATTGGCGCGGGGAAGCAGGCCGTAGTGAACCGTGAACTCGCTCGAAAGTTCGTGCCCGCCGCGAGCGGCTTTGATCGGGTCGATATCGCCGATGAGGTCGGCAATCGTAACGTCGGGCGTGGCGAGTTTTTCAACATAGCGCTCGTCAGGAGTCAGATACGCAATCGGCGTCGCATCGCCGAGGCGCGTAATCTCTTCCCGGCAGCGCCGGCAGATAGGATTGTACGGATTGTCGCGAATCTCGCATCCTTCCACATAAGGCATATGCGGATCGAGCAACGACGTGAGCGCCCGCAGGATGCGGCTTTTCGCCTGGCCGCGCAGGCCAAGAAGAATGAAATTGTGCCGCGACAAAATCGCGTTCACGATCTGCGGCACCACTGTATCGTCGTAGCCGACGATGCCGGGAAAAATCGCCTCGTCGCTCTGCTGTAGCTGCGCCATCAGATTTTGCCGGAGTTCGTCTTTCACGCGGCGGTTGCGCACACAGCCTTCAGAAAAGTTGCTGCGGCGCAATTCGCCGAGCGTGCGAGGAAGTGACATCGAATGAACCCCCGAGAAGAATACTTTCCTTGGATTATACCCTGTACCTCGGCTTCCGCTGTCTGGCTTCCGGCGTCCAGAAGTTCTAATTGGTGGGTTGTGAAAAGAATCAGGAGGAAGCAGGGCAGAGTTGAAAACCTATGCCGCACGCCGGTAGCCGGAATCCGGGCGCCTTAGTGCACGTGCCCGTTGTCGCCGGCTTTCTCCTTGGCTCGCGCGGCGCGCTGGATTCTTGGGATGAGCTGTTCCAGATACGAGATGAGCAGTGTCAAACGCTCGGCTTCGGAGCGGAGGGAAAGCAGTTTTTGTTTGAAGTCGAGATCGAGCGGAAGGGAACCGGCAAGATAAAAGGAAAGCGCCGAAGGATCGGCTGCCGAGAGATCCTGCCGCGCCCCCGCCAGCTCCAGCAATTCTGAATGCAGTGCCGTAGCACGATCGGTGTCCTCCTGCGGCGGCGCGCCCGGTGCATCTTCAATCATCAGAACTTCCGCGCGCAAAAACGAGCGCTCCTGGTTGACATGAAGCACCTCGAAGCGCCGCCGGCCTTCAGTTACAAGGTCCAGGCGTCCGTCTTCATACTCTTTCACCACCGTAACAATCTCCGCCGTGCATCCCACCTCGGCCAATCCTTGCTCGACCGCGCGCACCACGCCGAACATGCGATTCTGCGCCAGGCATTCGCGAATCATCTCCTTGTAGCGCGGCTCGAAAATGTGCAGAGGCAGGGGCGTGCCGGGAAACAGCACAACATCCAGCGGAAAAAGGGGAATAAGCGAGGCCAAGCAGTCTCCGGGCGCGACGCGCGCAGTTGAACGACCGTTCTGATTGTATCGCAGCGCTTGACTTGGTAACTTGGCCTGGAATAAAAGCGCGTATGGAACTTGCACAGCTTTCGGAGAAGGTTGCCGTCGTAACCGGCGCCTCCATGGGCATCGGAGAGGCGATAGCCAAGATTTTTGCCGATAACGGGGCAAACGTCGTGTTGCTTTCGCGTGACGCGGGACGGGTGGAGGCGGCGCGCGGGCGAATCGGACATACTGAGCGAACTCTCGCGCTGGCCTGCGATGTGCGCCATCGCGAAGAGATCGACCGCGTCGTTAGCCTGACAATGCATCACTTTCAGCGCATCGACATTTGGGTCAATAACGCCGGCCATGGCCTTCTTGATTCCGTGGCGCAGGTGGACATGGCCGCCCTGCGCGAGATGTTCGAAACGAATTTCTTTGGGGCGGTTATGGGAATGCAGGCAGCGATCGCCGTCATGCGCCAGCAGCAAAGCGGAGGAACCGTTATCAATATTTCCAGCGTGGCCGGGCACATTCCTTTACCCTTTCACGCCGGCTACAGCGCGACAAAGTTTGCCATGAATGCCATCGGCAAGGCCGCGCGGGTTGAGTTGAAGAAAGATGGAATTCACGTGCTGACAGTTTGTCCGGGATACGTTGCCACAGCATTTAGCCAAAACGTAGTGCTGGGAAACGAACGAAAAAAAGTTCGGCCGAATACGGTGAAGGGAATTACCGCCGAGCGCGTCGCCCGAGCTACCCTGCAAGGATATTTAAAGCAGAAGCGGGAAGTGATCGTGCCCTGGACGATGTATGCGCCGGTGAAGATTTATCAGCATTGGCCGGGGTTTGTGGAGTGGGTGATGGGGCGGATGGCGCAGTGAGTCGGTCCGCACAGAGGCGCTCTCGTCAGTAATCGGGGATGGTGATCTTGTCGGCGAGATCTCTACCGACTGCCAGATCTGCAATCCAGGGAACGGTTAGCAGATTCATGATCTGGTTGCGGAGGAACAGCGCAAATTTCGATCTCGGCGCAAATATGTTGGCAAACCGCGGAGCGGCATTTTGTTTCTTGAGAACAAACGGACCGAACAGCTCCTGATAGCGTTCGAAGGCGGGGATGTAATTGCCGCTGGCGCGATGAAGTTCGCCAGCCAGGATGTAAGCCGCGACCATCGCTAGAGCTGAACCTTGCCCGGCTAGCAACGATACGCAGAAGGCGGCGTCCCCAACCAGAGCAACGCGGCCGCGTGTCCACAATCCCGCTTGTGGATCCATTATTATCTGGCTCACCCGGTCAAAATAGAGATCGTTGGTGCCGTTGAGAGCCTTCAGGATCTGTGGACACTCCCATCCGACCCTTCCAAAGTGCTTCCGAAGCAGGGCTTTCTGCGCTTCGAGATCACCGTCACCGTTCTCGTCGATGGAGTCATCGGCAAACGTGAACAAAAACATGGTGCGGCCGCCGCGCATCGCGAACCGCCCCACCTGGCGGCCAACTTCCGTATACATCACATAAACCAGTTCGTCTCTGGGTTCGTAGCCCGGAGCTTCGAAGGCCGCGGCTTTGTAACCCAAATACCTTTCAAATTGGTTTTGCACTCCAAAAACCAGTTCACGCACCCGCGAATGCAGTCCGTCGGCTCCAACGACGAGATCAAAGTTACGCACGGCTCCGCTTTCGAAGACAACGCGTACGCTTTTTTCCGACTGCTCAACCCGGCTCACGCTGTCTCCGAAGATCGTCTCGACCTTGCGCTCAAGTTTGCCGAAAATCAAGGCGGCGAGGTCGCCGCGCCCAATGCTGATATAACGGCCCTGCGCAATTCGGGCCACTGCCTCGGTGGGAAATCCCGCGACTCGCCTCCCGTTTCGGTCGACAACTCTTACCTCCTCAATCATGTATCCTTTTTGGCGGATCGCCGGCATCAACCCCATGCGGTTAGCGACGTCGAAGCCAGCGCCCCAAAAGTCGATGACGTAACCGCTTGTCCGCAGCTTCGGCGCCCTTTCGACAAGCGTGGGCTCAAAACCATAGCGGGCCAGCCAATAGGCGAGAGTTGGTCCGGCAATGCCCGCGCCTGAAATTAAGACTTTCACGACTTGCGAATAGAATAAAGCTTGCCGATTTCGACGGCCAACCTGATGGACCCTGGATTATAGCGAGCAATTCGGAAACTGAATCGTTGTCGACCTCGATTCTCTCAGCCCAAAAGAAACGAAGCGAAGCTCACCCCAACTCAGCCAGCATCGCCTCCATCTCCGATTGCGCGTGCAGATTGCCCGTGCGCCGCGCGGAGGCGATGCCGTCAGTGAGCATCGTCTTCGCCTCCGCGGCCCGGTCAGCGCGCACTAGCGTCTGAGCAGCCATGAAGTAACCCGGCGTGTAGTCTGGACTTCCCTTCAATAAGATTGCGAACTCAGCCAGCGCGCGATCGAAATCGCCTTGTTTCGAATACTCCATTGCCAGGCCGTAGCGCGCGAAGGTGTCGTTCGGCGATTGCGTGAGAATTTCGTTGAGCGCGGAGATGCGATCCATAGAATCAGTCAGTGGCAGCAGGTTGCGGTCTGCCAGTCAATGAGAATACTACACGGGAAAACTTGTTCGCAGGTCGAAAGAGAGTCGAAAGAGAAAAAGAGAAATGACTAAGAATGCCGAGCATTTTTTCGTCATCACCGGCGGTCCTGGCTCGGGCAAGAGCACTCTTCTGGATTCCCTGCAAGCCCGCGGGTTTGGTCGTTCCCTGGAAGCCGGGCGCGGAATTATCCAGGATCAAGTTGCAATCGGAGGGCGAGCGTTGCCATGGAGCGATCCCGCGGCCTTTGCCGATCTGATGCTGTGCTGGGAGATGCGCTCCTACCGCATGGCGCAGGAGTGGAAAGGAATCGTTTTTTTCGATCGCGGGCTCCCCGACGTCGTTGGATATCTGCGCCTGATGACGTTGCCCGTTCCCGATTACATGGAGAAAGCCCCCCGCACCTTTCGATACAACCACAGGGTATTCATCGCGCCGCCGTGGGAGGATATCTTCGCCCCGGACCAAGAGCGCAGGCAGAGTTTTGCCGAAGCGGTGCGAACTTACGAAGTGATGGTCGAAACTTATCAGAACTACAGGTACGAGCTGGTCGAGATACCGCGGGTGCCGGTGGAAGAGAGGGTCGAGTTCGTGATTCGAAGTGCAAGACTAGCAACGATTCGTTGAGTCAGTCCATGCAGTAGAATAAGCAATCCTCAGAATTCGTTGGATCGGAGAGCGCAAGTGGCGTGTCCCTTCTTTATGCCGATCGAGAAGTTGGAGAACGGCCTCTGGCTCCATGCGCGTCGCCTTCCGCTAGGATGCGGCTGGAGCGGCCAATGCACCGCCCCCGGACACGAAGGCGAGATCCCTTCGCAAGAAGAGCTGCGGGAGTTTTGCAATCTCGGTTATGCCAGTGGCTGCGCACGCATGCCGCAAGAGCGCGCTTGGGATTCGGTGCGTTTTGGCGTAAAGACGATTTGCAGCGAAGGACAAAAACAAGGCGACCGCGTCCAGCTCCGCTACGTGTGTGAGCGCGACCACCGGCCTGTAGAGCATGGGCTTCTGGAATTCGACGTTAGTTCCGATCAATGGCGGGCGCGTCATGCGGATGCTCGCGTGCAGCAAATGGCGGAGTGTTTTCTCGCAGCATACTTTGAGAAAAAGAAGGACCCGGCTGAGCCGCTGGCGAGTTAGACAAGTTACGGCCGAATTGATTTCTGCCGATGGTTTCACCTGACTGAAGAGGAAAACGAGAAATGAACGACGAGGCACTCATCGCGCGTCCCGTGCGCGATTCGCAATCCGAGATGGCGGAGTTAGTTTTGCCGAATGACGCGAACCCGCTTGGAGCGCTGCTCGGCGGACGTTTGATGCATTGGATCGACCTCGCAGGCGCAATGGCCGCGCACCGGCACTCGCGCAGTTACGCTGTCACTGCTTCGGTGGATCACATCGATTTTCTCGTTCCGGTGCGCGTGGGAGATCTCGTCATTCTGCGCTCGTCGGTCAACCGCGTATTTCATACCTCGATGGAAGTGGGCGTGAAGGTTTTTGTAGAAAACTACATTGCCGACACTTCGCAACATGTAGCCTCCGCTCATCTGACGTTTGTCGCGATCGATGCGCAGGGCAATCATCTGAAGGTTGCGCCCGTGATTCCCGAAACCGACGAGCAACGGCGCCGCTACGACGATGCCGGGCGGCGGCGCGAGGCGCGAAGAACTGAGATGGCCCGGCGGCGAAAGGCCAAGTAGCCACCATCGAAGGCGCATCGCGCTTCGCCCATCGGAAGCCCGGTTCGGCGTTCCCTGCATGAATGTCTGTATAATCTAAAGATTCCGTCCTGAATCATTCTTGGAGTGTGATCTCTTGAACGCACATATGCCTCCCCATCCCGGTCAACCCGCACAAGGTCCGCAACCGCTGCCTGGAGTAAATGCCATCGTCGCCGTTGGCTCCGGCAAAGGCGGAGTGGGGAAGACGACGCTGTCCGTGAATCTCGCCGCTGCCCTCGCGAAGATGGGGCACAAGGTCGGCCTGCTGGACGCCGATGTTTACGGGCCCAATGTGCCGCTGATGCTGGGCGTGAACGGCCAGCCAAGAATGTCCGGTGCAGACAAGATTGAGCCACTGCAAGCATTCGGCCTGAAAGTGATTTCTGTTGGGTTCCTGAATCCCGGCGATAAGCCGATTATCTGGCGCGGGCCCATGCTGCACCAAATCGTGCGCCAGTTTCTGGGGCAGGTCGAGTGGGGGCAACTCGACTACATGGTAGTCGACCTCCCGCCGGGCACAGGCGATATCGCTCTCTCGCTGGTGCAAAATGTTCCGCTCACCGGAGCAGTTGTGGTTTCCACGCCCTCTGATGTAGCTTTACAGGACGCCCGCAAAGCGATCGAGATGTTCCGTCAGATGAAGGTGGATCTGATCGGTGTGGTCGAGAACATGAGTTATTTTGTGTGCCCGCATTGCAATCATGAAGTGGATGTCTTCTCTCGCGGCGGTGCAGAGAAGATGGCCCAGAGCTATAGCGTGCCTTTCTTGGGGAATATTGCGCTCGATCCGGAAGTGCGCAAAGCCGGCGACGGAGGCAAGCCCATCGTGCTCGAAGGCCAGAACTCGCCCCATGCCAAGTCGATCTTCGAATTCGCCCAGCGCGTCGCAGCGCGCGTGAGCGAGATCAAGGCTGGCGAAGGCGCTAGCGTGATTTCGATTCAATAGCCCAGGCGACGATAAGTATTACCCCGTGAAACTCCGTGCCCTCTGTGTTTTTATGGTTTCTATTCCGTAAAACGGCTCAATTTCCAGCCGGGATCCGTCTCTTGACCCCTCAAAATCGCCCCAGCCATCATTTCTCCCAACGCAGGTCCATGCTTAAATCCGTGCCCCGAGCCGCCGCCAAGCAGCCAAACGTTCTCCGCTCGCGGATGGCGATCCACAACGAAATTACTGTCGGAAGTCTGTTCGTACTGACACACGCGCGATTCAATCAGCGGAGCATTCTTCATTCCAGGAAAGCGCATGTTCACGTACTGCCGCACGCGCCGCAATGTTGCTTGGCTGACGACGCGCTCGCCGTCCGTCGGATCGAAGGCCTGCCCGCGAGTATCGTCCGCGACTTTGAAGCCTCGGCGGTCACCTCCCGGAATACCGTAGAAAAAGCGCTCGCCGTGATCGCCCCAGACCGGAAGCTGCGCATCGGAGAATCGCGCGTCTCCTGCGGGAGCGCCAAAGAAAAAGATGTCCTGCTTGGTCGGCCGGATAACCTTGCCAAGCGTTTCGGGAAACAGCTTGCCCAGCCAAGGCCCGCAGGCAAACACGTAAGCATCGGCCTTGAGCCGCGAGCCGTCTGCAAGCCTCAAGCTGCGTAAAGGCGCATCCTCCAAACCGTCAGCCGATATCGCAACCTGCCGATAAACTCCTCCCGCCGCAACAAACGCTTCCACCACCACTCGGCAACTCTCTCGCGCATCCAGATATCCGCAGTCCGGCTCGAAGATTCCCCAGCGCACATCAGTGAGCTGAATCTGCGGCCAGCGTTTTTTCAACTGCGCCGTCGAAAGCTTCTCGAACTTGACTCCCTCCTCGCGCAACACCGGCAACGACCCGCGCTCATATTCATCCTCGTCGCTGCTGACCATCCACAGAACACCGCTCGGATGCAATACGCTCCGCTTCCATCGTTTCTCATACTTCTGCCACAGCTTGAGCGCGCGCGCCGCCAGCGCGGTATAAGGTTGATCGGGGCCGTAAGTGCAGCGCATGATGCGAGTCTCGCCTCCCGAAGATGAGCGCGAGTTGCCCGGCCCCCAGGCATCCAGCAAAGTGGCGCGCGCTCCGCGCTCAAGCAGACGAAGCGCCGTCCATCCTCCGAAAGCCCCGGCTCCGATAACGGCGATGTGTGGTTTCGATTTCATCAAGAATAGTTTCGCATCGGAAAGCGCCGGGCATCGACCTGTGAGCCTTGGGAGTAACAGCGGCGCCTCGCTTCACCCCTCAGGTCTTCTCCTTGACAGGACCCTGACTCGTTCCTAGAATCCAAGCAGCGAGAGCAGTGTGCGTCGTCAGCCTAAGCATTTGCATCTAAATTAGTTAACTGAATTAGTTAGCTGACGATAGGCGCTATCCGCAGGCCTCAAAGCGAAGTATGCCCCCGGACCCCAATATCGGCAAACGCGAACGCGAAGTTCTGACCGCCATCGTGGAGACTTTTATTTCCACCGGCGAGCCGGTCGGTTCGCGCACGTTGTCGCGCTCCAACCGCGAAGGGTTGAGCCCTGCCAGCATTCGCAACGTGATGGCGGACCTTTCTGACGCTGGTTTTCTCGAGCAGACGCACACATCCTCGGGACGAATTCCAACGCCCGAAGCCTACCGCTACTACGTCGAGCAGATTTCCGGCACCGCCAAGCTTGCGCCGCAAGATGAGACCATCATCTCCGATGCGCTTACTGGCGTAAGCGACGTGCAGGAATTCATGGAGCGGACCTCGCATGTGCTTTCTCTGATCTCGCGCAACGTAGGCGTGACTGTCGCTTCGCGCGGAACCCGCAATGCATTGGACCATGTTTATTTTTCGCGCCTCGGCGATCAGAAGGTTCTCGCCGTGCTGGTCACGCGCTCGGGGCTTGTACGCGACCGCGTCTTTCGGCTCGACCTGTCGCAGTCCGATCTCGATCTGGCAGCGCGCTACATCAACGACAATTTTCGCGGCTGGACGATCGAATCCATGCGAGCTGAACTCGAGCGCAGAATTGAGCAGGAACGTAGCGACTACGACCGCCTGATGAATTCGATCGAACAGCTTTACAAGCAGGGGGCGCTCGCCGCCGAAACCGATTCGCAAGTGTTCGTCGAAGGCGCAGCGAATCTGGTAAGCGGTGAGGAAGACCGCCAGCGTCTACAGGAGATGCTGAAGACCCTGGAGGAAAAGGAAAAGGTTGCGAGGCTCCTGAGTGCCTATCTCGACGTGAAACAGGAAGCCGTGCGCGTGGTGATCGGGCTCGATGACGCGCTGCCCTCGATGCAGAATTTCGTGCTCATTGGCGCCCCTGCGCGCTCTGGCACGGATATGTTCGGGTCGCTTGCAGTGATTGGCCCCACGCGCATGGATTATCAACACACCATGACCGCAGTTGCCTACATCGCGCGCCTCTTCGACAAAATTCTTAACGATTCGGAGTAGTCACATCAGTTATGGGGAAAAGTAACGGTAGACCCGAAGTAGATAACGAAGGCCTTGATCTGGAGCACGAGTTGCCCGCATCCAATGATGGCAATGAAAGCACGGCCGCAGCCGCAGTCGATGCCGCAGCTTCCGCAGCGCCTTCCGAATTGCAGAAGCTGCAAGCGGAGCGCGACACCCTGCTCGACCGCCTGGCCCGCATGCAGGCCGAGTTCGAAAACGCCCGCCGCCGTACGCTGAAAGAGCAGCAGGAATATCGCGACTACGCTGCCGCCGACGCTATCAAATCATTGCTGCCGGTGCTCGACAGCTTCGAGCGAGCGCTGAAGGTCAAATCGGAAGCTGCCGAGTTCCGTAACGGCGTCGAGCTCATTTACAAGCAACTGCAATCCGCGCTGGAGAAACTTTCGCTGCAGCCGATTAAAGCTACGGGGGAGCAGTTTAATCCGCACGTGCACGAAGCCATCGAAATGGTGGATACGACCGACGTGCCCGATCATCAGGTGATCGAAGAGCTGCAGCGTGGCTACAAGATGAAGGACCGCCTGCTGCGGCCCGCGATGGTGAAGGTGGCAAGGAATCCGGGAAAATAGCGGTTGCCTTTGGGAAGGCACGGCTTCAGTGGCGCCGTCGGAGCCTATAAAGGCGCGGGCTTAAGCCCTGCGGGAACTGCTTTGTAAGTCTCCAGCGAGAATTAATTTTCGATTGAAGGGAAGGTTTTTATTCTGACCACGAACGCGAAACGCGACTATTACGAGGTGCTGGGCGTGACCCGTACCGTGACCGAAGTCGAGCTGAAAAGCGCCTATCGCAAGCTCGCCATGCAGTGGCATCCCGATCGCAATCCGAATAATCCGGATGCGGAAGAAAAATTCAAGGAAGTAACCGAAGCCTACACCGTTCTCGCCGATTCCGAAAAGCGGTCGCTCTACGACCGTTACGGCCACGCTGGCGTCGGCGCCGCGGCCGGACCCGGCGCGGGCTTTGACGGCGCAGCCTTCCAGGATCTCGGCGAAATTTTTGGTGAGTTCTTCGGTTTCGGGGACGCCTTTGGCGGCGGTGGCCGCCGCCGCAGCCGCGTGCAGCGCGGTGCAGATTTGCGCGAAGACATCACCATCGAATTCGAAGAAGCTGTCTTTGGCACGGAAACCCGCGTGATGGTGCGCCGTCACGAAACTTGCGACTCGTGCCACGGTTCCGGCGCCGCGCCGGGCAAAGGCCCCACCACCTGCCGCTCCTGCAATGGCCGCGGGCAGGTGCGCTATCAGCAGGGATTTTTCAGCATCGCGCGAACCTGTTCCACCTGTAACGGAACCGGCAGCGTGATCACCGATCCGTGCCCGAAGTGCAAAGGCGAAGGCCGCCTGCTGCAGCAGCGCGCTGTAGAAGCCAAAATTCCCGCGGGCGTGGAAGACGGCACCCGCATTCGTTTTTCCGGCGGAGGCGAAGCAGGCCCATTCGGCGGCCCAGCCGGCGATCTCTACGTGGTGCTGCACGTAAAAGAACATCCGTTCTTCGTCCGCGAAGGCAACGACCTCCATTGCGTGGTGCCGGTCTCAGTGACGCAAGCCGCCATGGGCGCCGAAATTCGCGTGCCCACACTCGAAGGCGAGCATACGCTCAAAGTTCCCGACGGCACCCAGCCTGGAACGACATTCCGTATCCGCAACAAGGGCGTGCCGGTGCTCAACGGGCACGGCAAGGGCGATCTGTACGTGGAAGTGCGCGTGCAAATTCCGACCAGGTTGAACAAGCGCCAGAAAGAACTTCTGCAGGAACTGGAAAGCACGGCGAAAATCGACAACCAGCCCGTGATGCGCTCGCTCCTTGGCAAAGTCAAAGACATGTTCGGCTAATGCCGCACTCCGCTCTGAGCTTTTGGGTGGCGTAGCCCTCAGCAGTGCGAAAATATGCTGCGCTTCATTCCCGGGCTTTAGCCGCTGAGGTGCCCTGAAGAAAACTTACTGCTACTCTCCACCAATGACCCGCCGCCGCTGGATTGCTGACGAAGTCTCCGGAGACAAAGCCGCTCTCCTCGGTGACCACGCCGATCATCTCCTGCGAGTTCTCCGCGTTCGAGTCGGACAAGAGTTCGATATCTCCACCGGCGCATCCGTGCGTCGTGGACGAATCACATCTCTTAGCAGCACCCGAGTCGATTTTGAATTAGGCGAAGAGATTTCCGGCGCCACCTTGCCCAAGATCACCTTACTTCTCGCCATTTTCAAATTCGATCGCATGGAGTGGGCAATCGAAAAGTGCACCGAGCTAGGCGCGTCGCATATCGTGCCCATAATCGCGCGCCGCACCGACTCGCACCTGGCCACTGCGTCCGCAAAACGAGTCGAGCGCTGGCGGCGCATTGCCCTGCAAGCCTCCGAACAATCGCGCCGCTCTTCGCCTCCGGAAATCGCTGCGCCAACTAAGCTCCGGGAGGCATTAAAAGCGAACACAGGCCTGTGCATCGTGCTGGCGGAAACCGAAGATCGGACCCTGCTGCGCGATGTGGTAGAGCACGATGCCTCAGCCGGAATCGCTCTTGCTATAGGCCCCGAGGGCGGCTGGACCGGCGACGAACTGCAATCGTTTCAGCAAAGCGCTTGGATCTCAGCCTCGCTGGGTCAAACCATTCTGCGCGCCGAAACCGCCGCTATCGCCGCTTTGGCAATTGTCAATTCGGCAATTTCCTGGCGATAGCCTGAATCTCGCCTATCGCTTCTTAAGCGCGGTGATATTCTGACCCCACATGTCCCCCGCCAAAACAAAATCTCGCCCATTTGTTCCCGACGACCGCCAGCGCGAAGCCATCGAGCACATTTACGGCCCCATGCTCGTGATCGCGGGCGCGGGCACCGGCAAAACCTCCGTTCTGATTCGCCGTATCGCCAATCTCGTAGAAAAAGGACACGCCAAGCCCGAAGAAATCCTCGCGCTCACCTACACCATTGCCGCCGCGAAAGAAATGGAGGAGAAAGCCGCTTCACTTCTGGGCCAAAAGATTCGCGCCTGCACCTTCCATGACTATTGCTTTGGCCTCATGAAGCGCGCCGGAAAAGATTTCGGCGTGCTCGATGAGAAAGATCTCTGGATTTATCTCCGCAAGCGAATTCATGAGCTGCATCTCGAGCATTACGTGCGCGCGGCGAATGTCAGCCAGTTTCTGACTGACTTACTGAATTTCCTCAGCCGCTGCCACGATGAACTGGTCCCTCCGGAAAAATACGCCGATTACGTCGCCCGGCTGGAAAGAGGCGAGTGCTCAGTGCCGCGAGTCTCGAAATCGAAAGATCAGCTGACAGATGAAGAGGTGGCCGCGCGGTGCCGGGAGATTGCCCGCGTCTTCGAAACAACCGAGCGCTGGCTGAGCCAGGAAAATCTCGGCACATTCAGCCACATGATTACCGGCGCCCACAAACTGCTTACGACAGACGCAAAATGCGTGGCAAATGAACAATGTTCCGCCCGCTTCATTCTGGTAGATGAGTTTCAGGACGCGAATTTCGCGCAGATCAAAATACTCGCCGCGTTGGTGGGCGAAGCTGCCAACGTCTTCGCCGTCGGCGATCCCGATCAGGCCATCTACCGCTTTCGTGGTGCTTCCAGCGCCGCGTTTCAACTGTTCCGCCGCCATTTTCCGCAGACGAAGCTGGTTGTCCTGGGCAAGAATCGCCGCTCGACTACGCCCATCCTGCGAACCGCTTTCGCATTGATCGATAAGAATCCTCCGGTGTTCGCGCCCGGCTCGGTCGCATATAAGCGTACGCCGCTCGAATCGGCGCGAGAGGAAGAAGCACGCAAGGAAGGCGAAACGTTGCAGAGCGTTCCCGTAGAGGCGGTCGCTTTTGCCGGCAAAGCGGCAGAAGCACCGGACGTAGCCCGTCTCGTCGAAGACATTCAGCGCCGCTCGCGCTGCCAGTGGAAAGATTTCGGCATTCTCTACCGCACGCACACCCATCGCGATGAAATCGTTCAGGAACTCGCTGATCGCGATATTCCTTTCACCATCGAAAATATGGATGTGAGCGATACGCCGGAGGTTCGCGACCTGTTCGCCTGTGTAGCCGCCGTGGTCGACCTCAGCTCCGACGCGAATCTGTTTCGCGTTGCGGCGCTGCCGCAATTCGAAGTCGATCCCGAACTATTGCGGACAGCGCTCCGCGCCATCGCGCGCCAATCCAGGGAAAAAGAAGAAGTAGTTCCGCTCGCCACCGTGCTCGGCGGAGTCACCGGTGGTGCAGCCGTGTTGGAGTCTGTGCGTCTCGCGCGCGAGGAAGTTCGTCAGAAGAACACCAAAATACGCGCCGCGCTGGAACTCATAGGCAGAAGGTTCGGGCTGAATATGGACTCCGCCGCCGTCCGGGCGACCCTGAACTTTGCTGCGGAGTGGGAGAAGAAAAAAACCACAAAGACCGGCGAACTCGCCGAGTGGATTGAGTATCTCGAATACTTCCGCGAGGCAGGCGGGGCGATTCCATTGCCCACTGACGACCAAAAGGACGCGGTTCGTCTGATGACTGCCCACGGCGCCAAAGGCCTCGAGTTCTCGCACGTGTTCGTTCTCCGCGCCAATAGCGGATCGTTTCCCCTCGGGTATCGCGAGACGCTGGTCGAGTTCCCCCGGGAGTTGCGCGATCCGGATTCAGCCTCAGCCGCCGACGATAAAACCCTGAACGAGCAGGAAGAGCGGCGATTGTTTTACGTTGCCATGACCCGCGCCAAAGATTCGCTGCACATTTATGGCAAGCAGGGAATCGGCCGCGACAAAACGCCGGCGGGGCTGATGCGCGAACTGATCACCAACGCAACCTTGCATCCATGGCTGCGCTGCCGCCAGGCGCTGCCCTCTCAGCCCGAGTTGATCGAGATCGCCGCCGCCGCTGAAGAAACCCAACCCTCCGGTTCCCATCTGCCGGCATGGCTCTCGCTCCCTCCGGTCGACGGGCTTGACTCCCGTTTGAGCGCGACCGCCGTCGAAACCTATGAACTTTGTCCGCTGCAATTCAAATTTGAGCGCGAGTGGAGATTGTCCAAGCAGGTGCATGCGGCCATGCAGTACGGCGCGACCGTGCACAACGTTCTGCGCACCTATTACGACTCCGTCCGCCTGAACCGAACAAAAACCGATGACGAGCTGCTGCAACTCTTCCGCGACGGCCTCGCGGCGGCCGGAATTCAGGATGATTATCAGCGTGATCTCTATTTGCAGCAGGGACTGAAGCAGTTGCAGGAATTCCTGCTGAGCGTCCGCTCCTCGGCAAAAAAAAATGTGCTGCACACCGAGGAGTGGTTCGACGTGGAAGTCGGCGGAATCAAGCTCGCCGGGCGCATCGACCGAATCGATCGTGAGGGCGATGACGTCGCGGTCGTCGACTACAAAACCGGTAAAGCCCGCTCCCAGGAAGACGCGGACGAAAGCTTGCAGCTTTCCATTTATGCCATGGCCGCGCAGCAGAAGTGGGGCTACCACGTGGGCGCGCTGGTGTTTCACAATCTGGAAGGAAATATCGCCGTCGTTTCAAGACGAGATGAGTTTCAACTGGAGCGTGCGAAAGAACGCGTACGCACGGTCGCCGATGGAATCGCCAGTGGGAACTTCGGCGCGAAGCCCGGCTTTCATTGCTCGTTCTGTGCGTTTCGCGGATTGTGCCCGGCACGTGAAAAACGCGCCCCAAAAACTTAGGGGACGCTGTACGCGTCCCCTCAGATCGACTTCATACTGACCGCTTAGTGCTTCTTTTTCTTCTTTGCCTTTTTCTTGGTTGCCATTGGTTTCTATTCTCCCTTCCATTCTTCATGGAAAAATCTGCAACGATGTTTTGTTGCAACTATTTGATTGTATAGAGTTAATGAAAAATGAAGTCAAGAAAAAAATGAACGTGATGAAGCGAGTGATGCTGTACCAAAGTCACACCAAGTCGACGCGATGGAGATCATCAGCAACGTCGCAGGACAAAATGAGTCGCCCAATCGCTATCGCGCTGCCTTGTTGCCGGGAAAAACGCAGCCTCCACCACATGGAGAAAAACCAATGTAAACCGGAGCGCACCGCGAACAATCGCATCGCATCGAACGCGATCTCAATCGTTTCTCTGCTGCGTTGCATCTATAATGTGATTGCGAAATATTCGCGGGAGCATGATTTATGGCGGGTTTCGATGATGTCGTCATCATTTCCGGTTGTAGAACGGCCGTGGGAAAATTTCAGGGAGCGCTGACCGATTTGAGCGCTCCACAAATCGGCGCGATTGTCGTCCGCGAAGCGGTGAAGCGGGCAGGATTGAATTCCGACCAGGTCGATGAATGCATCATGGGCAACGTGCTGCCCGCAGGCCTCGGACAAAATCCGGCGCGGCAAGCCGCAATCTTCGGCGGACTGTCTCCCGCGACAGGTGCCATGACAATCAACAAAGTTTGCGGCTCGGGATTGAAAGCCATCGCTCTCGCAGCGCAAGCCGTGCAAACCGGAAACAGTTCCATCGTCGTTGCGGGCGGAATGGAGTCGATGACCAACGCGCCGTATCTTCTCCCGCAAGCGCGCAAAGGATATCGCCTCGGCAACGGGCAGGTGATCGACTCCATGGTGCACGACGGCCTGTGGGATATCTACAACGACTACCACATGGGCATCACCGGAGAGAATGTTGCGGAAAAGTACGGCATCACGCGCGAGGAGCAGGATGAGTATGCGCTTAATTCGCACCGTAAAGCAGTCGCAGCGATGAAGGAATGCCGCTTCAAATCGCAGATTGTGCCTGTCGAAATTCCCGCAAAGAAAAAAGGCGCGCCCCCTATCATCTTCGATCGCGACGAATCTCCGCGCGAAGATGCTTCCATCGAATCGCTCCGCGCCTTGAAACCTGCCTTCAAGAAAGATGGAACCGTGACCCCAGGAAACGCTCCCGGCGTGAACGATGGTGCCGCCGCCGTAGTTGTAACCAGTGCCGCGCGAGCCAAAGAACTCGGCGCTCAACCGATTGTGCGAATTGTCGCCCAAGCTACCAGCGGCGTGGAACCGCGATGGGTCATGATGGCTCCCGTCGATGCGGTAAAGAAGATTTACCGGAAAACCGGCTGGACAAAGGATGATGTCGATCTCTTCGAGCTCAACGAAGCGTTTTCCGTGCAGGCGCTCGGTGTGACGCGCGAGCTCGGCCTCGATCTCAACAAAGTGAACGTGAACGGCGGGGCCGTCGCGATCGGCCATCCCATCGGCGCCAGCGGCGCCCGCGTGCTCGTTACTCTGATCTACGAGATGGCCCGGCGCAACGTGAAGCGTGGCATGGCTGCACTTTGTCTGGGTGGAGGCAATGCGGTTGCGATGGCAGTGGAACGAGACTAACGCGATGCTGCTTCGCTCAGGGCAGTGGCTACCGGTAGGGTGACGGTGAAAACCGCTCCGCCGCCGGGTGAGTTGGCGGCTTCGATTGCGCCGCTGTGTTCCTTCATCACCGACTTGCAAATGCTCAAGCCCAGCCCTGTCCCGCGCCCCGGACGTTTCGTGGTGTAGAACGGATCGAAGATGTTGGGCAGAATCTCCGGCTGAATTCCCGACCCGTCGTCCAGGAAACTTACCCACACAGATTCGCGGGTCTTTCCCATGCGAATGCGCAGCGTTCCCCGGTCGCGCGCCTCACGAATCGCCTGCTCGGCATTCAAAATCAGATTCAGAAACACCTGCATCAGCTGATGGGGATCGCCTTGCACAAAGGGCAGGCCGCTCTCGCGCACGAAATCGACGGTGATGTTGTTTTTGCGCAGTGAGTAGGCGTGCAGGTTGAGCGTGCGCTCCACCACGTCGCCGATATTCACGCGCGTCTTTCCCGGCGTGGGCGGGCTGGAGAAGTACGTGAGGTTGCGCACAATTTCTGCCGCTCTTTTCGCTTGCTGCTGGAGGATCGCAATCTGCTTTTGCGCCGCATCGGTCGTCTGGCTGTCCTGCAGCAATTCGCCGATCCCGAGAATGCTGGTCAGCGGATTATTCAGCTCGTGCGCTACTCCGCCAATCATCGCGCCCATCGCGGCCAGGCGTTCGCTCTGCACCAACTGCTGCTCGAATTTTTTCTCGGTGGTAATGTCGCGCACGCAGATGATCACCCCCGCCAGCTTGGAATCGGCATCGAAGAACTGGCTGGCGGAGGCGCGCATGGTGCGCCCGCCGCCGTCGTGGTAGCGCGCGCTGTACTCCGTCGAGGCTGCTGCCTGGTTGCCGCTAACCACGCCTCGATACAGCGCCAGCAGTTCCGGCGCGTGCGCCTGAGTCTCCGACATTTTCGTGCCCAGCAGATCTTCGGATTGGCAGCCAAGCACTTCGCGCACGCGCGAACTCACAAACGTATACCGCTCCCCGAGATCGACCACCAGAATCAGATCCGGAAAACTCTCCAGCAGGCGCCGCCGGAATTCTTCCTGCTGCGCCACTTGGCGCTCCAGTTTGCGCCGCTCGGTAATGTCCACCAGCGTACCCTGGTAACGCACCAGCTTGCCGCTCTCGTCCCAGACTGCGCGCGATGAATCCAAGAAGATGGCCGAGCTGCCATCTTTCCTGCGTAGTGCAATTTCACGGGCGCGAACTCCTCCGCGGTCGTCCGCGGCGCGGCCGAGCACCGGCGATTGCTCGGGATGAAGATTCAGCTGGTTTGCCTCGATGGCCAGCAGTTCTTCTTTCGCCGAATAACCAAGAATGCTCACCAGCGCGGGATTAGCATCAAGCAACTTTCCGTCCGGTGTGCTGAAGTACGCTCCTTCCTGCAGCGTCTCGAACAACTCTGTAAAGCGCAACTCTTTCTCGTGCTGCCCCGTTACGTCTCGCCCCAGCACGCTCACGCCCACCACCTCGTCGCTCTTGACGATAGCGTTGAGCACGCAATCGAAATATCGCGGGCGGCCGCTGTTCTTCAGGCGCACGCGCACAGTTCCAGTCCAATGCCGTTTCTCCAGGAAGCGAGCCAACCCCGCTTCCAGAGTGGTGCGGCCGGGTTCCTCGACGAACTCGAAATATTTGTGGCCCACGATCGCGGTGTAGGGAAGGCCCATCAGCTCGCTGACGCTTTTGTTGACCGTGCGCAAGGTTCCATCGAGCGACACGGAGCAGGCGGCATCGTCAATCGAATCGATCAGTTCCTTGAAGTTGCGCTGCGACCGCGCAATCATCTCATTTAACTGATCGAGCTGTTCTTCGGAAGGCGCAGCACCAACGTGTTCCTGCAAGTCCTGCAGCAAAGTCTTGAGTTCGACGACTTCTCTACGCCGGCCGTAGGCATACACCGCCAAAAGAACTGACAAAGCCAGTACGCCAACCGCCATCGGCCCAAGGTGGTACGGCAGACCTTGCAGGCGCTCCCAGGCCAGCACGGCAAATCCGGTGGCCAGCAGAACCATGAACAGCAGAATCCATCGCCAGAGCTGCGATTCTTCGCGCTCGAGATTCTGCGGAGGACGGGATGTGCGCGGAGTGCCGGCGGAAGGCTGCGTCATGATAAACACCCGACTTCCCGTGTTCAGACGGAGAAGCCCCTGCTTCGTTCAGACCATCGTAATTCCCGTCACCAAGCCGGACAACGGGGGATGTTGAGGAAATGGGTACGTTAGTGACTTGCCTTTTGGGCGCGGCTATGGCTCACAACCGTTTTTGCCGGACCTATTCTTTTTTCTCCGGCTGGGACGGTAGGCCTTTTTCAATCGGCTTGCGCGGCAGCATCTGGTCGCGCATGGCCGCATCGTAAACAAAGCTGGCCACGATGACCGCGGCCTGCTTCAGATCGTCCGGCTGCAAACGGTCGTACACGTCCATGTTCGAGTGATGCGTGCGCGTTTCGTATTCGATCGGGTCCTGGATGAACTGGAATCCGGGGATGCCGACGGCATCGAAGGAGAGATGATCCGTGCCGCCCGTATTACGCATGGTGAGCGTGGTCATCCCGAGATCCTTGAAGGGCTCCATCCAGGCTTTGAAAATTGGCGCGACCGCCTCATTTTCCTGCATGTACACGCCGCGAATCTTCCCCGTGCCGTTGTCCACATTAAAATAGGCGGAAACTTTGGCCTGCTCGGGCTTCACCGTTACATCTCCAGCCTCGCGGCGCAGCAAGGTCGGCATGTCTTTCAACAGCGGTTCATTCATCGGAGGACGCGAGCCAAAGTGGTGCTCGACGTAAGACTGCGACCCGAGCAGACCTTCCTCTTCGCCGCTCCACAAGCCAATGCGAATCGTCCGCCGGGGGTGAATATCGAGCGTTTTCAGAATTCGAACTGCCTCCATCATCACTATTGTTCCCGCGCCGTTGTCCGTGGCTCCAGTCCCGGCGTGCCACGAATCCAGGTGCGCACCCAGCATCACCACTTCGTCCTTCTTATCTGTGCCGGGAATCTCAGCAATTGTGTCGTACTGATTCGGATCGCTGTCGTAGAAGGTGTTCTGCACGTTAATCTCAAGCGAAACATCCTTCTTTTCTCCAAGCAGTCGCGCGATCCGCGTCCAGTGCTCCAGCGCCATGGTGAGCTGGGGAACGGTCGTAGTCTCGCCGGGCTTGTACGAACCGCCCGACTGCACGAAAACAGTTCCGCCGCCATCGGTGCGGCGGCTGTGATCGATCACGGCAAGAACTTTTTCCTCAGCAAAGAACTGATTCTGGTCCTTGATGAACTGCAGGCGCTTGATGTAGTCGGCGAAGGTGAAATTATGCTCGGTAGCGGGGTTGTACTCGGCGATTTTCGCGAGATCGTCGTCGGTGTAGCGCCGGTACATAGGATCGGTGATCGGCTTCGCCTCGGTATCGGCGCCGAGAATCACGATCATTCCCGCGAGCTTGCCCTTGTATTTTTCGAAATCTTCTTTTTTGTCGATGACGACCCGAACGCATTTGCCTTCCACTACGCCGTTCGTCCCGGGCGTCCAGGCCTTCGGATACGCGATCATCGTGACCACATCAGGCGAGGTCATGCGCACGTTGGTGTATTGATTCGCCCATCCCCGGCCAAAAGGCCCCCACGCTTCCAGATGCGCATTGGAAAGTCCCATCTCGCTGAGTTGGTCGCGCGTCCAATCATTGGCGCGCTTCATATTCGGCGACCCCGTGAGCCGCTCACCAATCGAGTCCATCAACCCGGTCGCGTAGTCCATGACTTTGGAGTCGTGAAAGCCTTCATACCGAATGCGGCTGATGGTCTCAAGGTCAACCTTTTCTCTCTCCTGCGGCCATACGCTCGCGGCGGAAGTTACCACAAACAAAAGGCATACTAAGCGCACGAACTTCTTCATGAATGAAGCTCCAGGGACAAGGATTCAAAGCTAAGGATTCAAACCGGGAATTATACAGCGCGGCTCGGTCTACCGAATCAGGCCGAATTGTAAAGTTCTTTCAATGCGAGTATTCATTCGTTTACTCTTTCCTGCCTTCCGGTTTTTTCTCTTCCGTTCCGGCCAAGGGCTTACTGACGCCCTTTTGTCCGGTTTTTGCTTCCTCGCCTTCGCCCGCAACTTTGTCCTCCTCCGCCTTCGGCAGGTACTGCACGATCAGCGTAATGCGCCGGTTCGAGGGATCGAACGGGTCATTGGGCTTGCGCAGATCCTGGTCGGCGAAACCGTGCACCTGCGTGATCTGGTTCTCGCCAATCCCATTGGCCTGCATCAGGCGGCGCGCGGCGTTGGCGCGATCCGTGGAGAGTTCCCAGTTGGAATACACCCCGCTCGTTGCATAAGGCTTGGCATCGGTGTGCCCCTCGATCGAGAGTTTGTTCGGCAACTTGCCCAATTCCTGGGCCAGCGTAATCAGTAAATCACGCCCGTCGCTGTTGAGCTGGGCGCTGCCGCTGTCGAAGAACGTTCCGGAAGCCGATTCCATCAACTCAATGCGCAGACCTTCGCTGGTCACGGTGATCTCGATGTGATCTTTCAGCTTTTCAAAATCGCTCATCTGCCGAATCTTCTGTTCAAGCTGGTCCTTGAGCTGCGGCATGTTGTCTTTGGTCAGAATGAAATTTTCTCCCGCGCCCACCATCGCCGAACCCTTCTTTGAGGCAGTCCCGTTGGGGTCGCGGAAGTAACCGGCCACAGCTTCCTGTACCGGCTTGCTGGTGTTAAGCAGCCACAGCACGATGAACAGAGACATCATCGCAGTCACAAAATCGGCGTAGGCCACCTTCCATGCGCCGCCATGGTGGTCGCCGTGGCCGCTTTTCTTCTTGAGGATGATGATGGGACGAGATTTTTCCATGAGCAAAAACCCGAACGAATCAGGCCGACGTGGCCCCCGCTGCCGCCGCCGCTGCCGCCGCGGCTCCGCCGCTGCGGCACGCAGCCTCCAGTTCCTTAAAAGATGGCCGCACATGGCCGGGCACGGCACGCCGCGCCACTTCCACGGCCATAATGGGCGCCGTTCCCTTTAAGAAAGAGATCATCAGAACACGCAGCACGTAGAGATAAGCATGCTCTTCATCGGCGATCTTCACCATGTTCGCCGCAATCGGTCCAACCAGCCCGTAACAGAGCAGAATGCCCAGGAATGTGCCGACCAGCGCCGCCGCGACTTTCCTGCCGATTTCTTCCGGAGGCCCGCCCAGCGCTCCCATCGTGATCACAATCCCGAGCACCGCCGCCACAATGCCCAGGCCCGGCAAAGAATCGGCCATCGTCGTAAGCGCGCCCGTTGGAATCGACGCCTGATGATGGTGAACTTCCAGATCGAGATCGAGCATCTGATCCAATTCAAACGGGTCGACGCCGGTAATGGCCATGCGCAGCGAGTCGCACAAAAAATCCTGCGCATGGTGCTCTTTGAGCACCTTCGGAGCTTTCGACAGGATAGGGCTCTTCTCGGGTTCTTCCACATCATTTTCCAGCGCCATCAAACCATCTTTGCGGGCTTTGTTGAGCAGATCGTAAACAGTCTTGAGGGTTTCGAGATAGGCTTGCGTGGTGAACTTCGAGCCGCCAAAAACGCCACCGATCCCGCCCGCGATCTTCTTGAGGATGTGCAGTGGATTCGCAATCAGCACAGTTCCTGCCGCCGCGCCGGCAATAGTCAAGAGTTCGGCCGGCTGAATGAGCACGCGCAGATTGCCATGCTCCATCAGAAAGCCGCCAATCACGCAGCCGAAAACAATGACGATGCCGATAATCGCGAACATAAGTGACTTGTTGATCCCCGGTTTTTTTCGCCGAAGATCAGCCGTTCTGTCCGGCTGCCATCCCGCGTTCCGCTTGCGAGCCGCCGGTCTGACTTAAGCCTTCTTGCACTCGCTGCAGCAGCGAGTCCACGCTATCGCCGACAACGGCGTTCGTAGAACTCATCAAAACTGCAACTGACAATTCTTCCCCCCACCACTGAATGGTGAGCTTGGCCGTTATTTTCTGCATGCGGGCGCTCACAGCTTTCAATGCCTCTTCATCGCAGCCGCTCAGGATCACCAGAAACCGGTCTCCGCTCCAGCGGCCCACTAGATCCGTCGGCCATACCGAGTTTCGCAGCGTGCGCGCCAGCACCCGCAAAACCGTCGTAGCCGCCTCTTGTCCGTAACGCGCGCGAAATTTGTCCGTCTCTTTGATCTCCAGGCAGAGCACGCCTAACGGAATCTGCAGTTCGGCGAAAGTGGCCAGCGATTCCCGCAGGTGGGAATGCATTATCGTCTGGTTCGGCAGGTCCGTGGCGTAATCGAGACAACCCCGCTCCTTCATGCTGCGATCGTTCGGGTTCGGGCCGTTGACCGCAAACTCGCTTTCGAAAGTTTGAATGATTCCGAGGATCGATCCATGCCGGTCGCGCAGCGGGATGGCCCAGATGTGCACTGGAGTCCAATACCCCGACTTATGATGAATCGACCCCATCAATTCGACCGGCTTCGCGTCGTGCAGTGCGGCGGTCAACGGGCAACTTTCCACGCACATCTCGCAACTGCTGTGATTACAGTGGCGAAGAATGTTTTCGGTGCAGGAGTGCCCCAGCACATCGATGCGCGCATAACCGGTGATTTTTTCCGCCCCATCGCTCCAGAACACGATCTTCCTCTGCAAATCGAGCACGCTCACGCCGATCTGCAACTCATCGAGTATGTCGCGATAGACTTCGGGATCAGTAAAGTACGGCATGACTACTCGTTCGTGTGTTCCATCGACGAAGAATCACACGGACTTCAGCGCCGGTGAAGTGACTTTAGAATTCCGGAACGCACCGGTTATTGTGCAGTTCTCGGAAACGCCGTTTTTGGAAGCAAGGGCAGCCGGGCAGCGGCGCGGGTGTTCGGGTGGCACTTTGGAGCCGTAGCATGGCACGACAGTGCCATTTGCCGAAAAGCGGGAAAAAGGTAAGTTGCTCAGTGAGCAGTTCTGGGGGAGGGCTGCCCGGGCGCCCTGATCTCGCGAGAGATCAGGGCGTTCGTCATTCGTGTGGAAGGGCGCCGCTTCAGCCGCGTCGAAGGGCTTCAACCCCTGCTGCGCTGCTTACCGCAAGGCCTACGACCTAAAATCGAAGATCGAAGACCGATCACCTCAGGAAGCGGCTCTCCCTAATTCGTCGAAATCGTAAAATTCACCGTAATCTTAGCCTGGGTTTCCACCGCCTGATTCGCCTCGATATGCGGCTTGAAATGCCATTGCCGCACCGCGTCTTCCGCGGCCGAGGCCAGAATCGGCGGTCCGCTCACCACGCTCAGGTTCTGAATAATCCCATCCTTTCCGATCAACGCCAGCAGAACCACCCGCCCCTGCACCTTCATCTGGCGAGCCAGCAGCGGGTAGTTCGGCCTCACCGGGCTTGCGACCATGCTGGAAGTATCCGCCGACATCTGAATGCGCTCGGCAGCATTGCTGGTAACGCTGGCGGCCGTTTCTCTCTCGGGAATTTCTATCGTGGCCTGCACCGGCGCAGCAGGTTGCAAATCCACATGCAGCGCGTTGTTCCCCGGCTGGACCACCCGGTGCGTGTCCCCAGCCACCACTTCCACATTCAGCGGCGGCAGCACTGTACGGCTGGTGACCGTCATTCCGGATTGATCATCCGAAGCCGCCTCGGGCGCCGGAGGCGCCGCGTAAACCTTAGTGTGCGATCGCGTCCTCTTATGGCTCGATTTCACAGCAGGCGCAACAATCACCACCTGCGCGGGAGCAGCTTTCGCAGTTTCCGTCTTCACGACCGGAGGAATTTCAGCCGGTTGGTCCACATCAGCGTCGTCAGGGGGCACCCAGAAATCGCGGTCGTGCCATAGCAAGATGCCCAGCGCCAGCAGCAAAATGCACAGCGAACCCACCATCAACTCGCGCTGCCGCCGGTCCTCCCGCGTTTTTCCGCGAAACTGTGCAGCGAGGGCTCGGCCCGGCTTGGGCACGATCGTCTTCAGGATCGACATGGCAGCAACCTGGACCTTCAAGAACGACTTCCGCTTGCTGGGGCGGCGGTTCTGCGTTGCTGAACCGGAACCGGTTCCCCGGGGGGGAGAATAGCCCTAACAGTATGCCTCGAAAATGGGCGAAAGACCAGCAAAACCTGCATCCCCCCGCCGGATTCTCCCTGGGTTTATCATTCTCAAACTGGGCTGAAATGAAACTTCCCGGGGACCTCGCGAATCGCATTTATTGCTGACAGAAGGCCGCGGTACGCATCTATGAAAGAAAAAGACAAGAAAATGGATGTGAGGCAGTTTCGCCAGGTCTCCCGCCGTGAATTACTTAAGCTGACTCCCGTGCTGGCCCTGGGGGCCTTTGCCATCCCGAAATGGCAGGAGGGATTGCTAAAAAAAGGATTAGGGTTCAGCGACTGGGCTTCCGCGCGGCTTTTTCGGCCTGGCCATTTGGCCGCCACTTTCGACAACAGCGAACTCACACCATTCTCCAGGTTTCCGATCAACGATTATGACGTTGATGATCCCGGAGTGATCTTTGAGAACTGGACTCTGACCGTGAGCGGCGCAGTGCAAAAGCCGGGAAACTATACCCTGGCGCAAATCCAGGCCCTGCCGCCCTATCGTCAGAACACCCGCCACGTCTGCGTGGAAGGCTGGGACGTGATTGGCCGCTTCGGCGGCGCGCGCCTGTCAGATTTTCTGCGCCTCATCGGCGCCGACCCCACGGCAAAATTCATTCAGGTGAACTGCGCCGACGATTATTACGAGTCATTGGATATGCCAACCGCCCTGCATCCGCAAACGCTGCTGTGCTACGAAATGTACGAGCAGCCGCTGACGCGCGAGCACGGCGCCCCGCTCCGGCTGACGATTCCAACCAAAATCGGCTACAAGCAGGCAAAATATTTGACGGATTTAAAGGTGACCCACGTGTTGGACAAAGTCGGCTACTGGGAAGACCAGGGTTACTCATGGTTCTACGGACTGTAGAGAAAAAAACATTAGCTCCGGCGTCTCGCCGGGCGAAAAAGCTAGCGCCGGCATCCTGCCGGCTTTTTGCGAAAGCAGCTGGAGGCCCCATGGAGGCAAAAGAATGAGCGGTGCCGCGATCGAAATCATTCGCCGAAACGGCAAAGACGAAGAACCTGAGGTCGTGGCCCGCGCCGTCTACGAACATCCCTTCATCGTCCGCCTCTGCCACTGGATCAACACCGTCGCTCTCTTCGTTATGGTCGGCAGCGGCCTGCAAATCTTCCGCGCCTTTCCCAGCTTCGGCGCCAAAATCCCGCAAAAAGACCTCCTGCACTGGCCCAAAGAATTCGCCGTAGGGGGCTGGCTTGGCGGCGGCTTGCAATGGCACCTTACGTTCATGTGGATCTACATGGGCACCGGTCTGCTCTACATCGGCTATCAACTTTTCAGCGGCAATTATCGCCAGGTTTTATTCGTGCCGCGCGACATCTCCGGCGTCTGGCCGATGGTGAAGCATTATTTCTTCTTCGGCCCCAAGCCGCCCGTCCGCGAAGCTTACAACTCGCTGCAGAAACATGCTTACACCACCGTGCTCGTGCTGGGAGTTCTTTCCGTCCTCACCGGTCTTGTCATCTGGAAGCCAATTCAATTCTCCTGGCTCGGCTGGTTCATGGGCGGATTCCACTATGCCCGCATCTGGCACTTCGCCATCATGTGGGCGATTCTCCTTTTCGTGCTGGGCCACCTGGTCATGGTGATTCTGCACGGCTGGAACAATTTTGTGTCGATGGTGACCGGTTGGAAAAAAGATCCGGAGTATTGATGCCGGGCAATCTCATATATCCAGCGTGAAACAGTATGCTGAAAAGTCCTGAATGCGGACCACAAACGTGGAAGAGCGCTTCAGCGCCGCGTAAAGCGCCAAAAGTGGTGGGGCTTTAGCCCCTGCGTCGCGTGACGCGAGGCGCACGGCAGGACGACGTGCAAAATGGCGGATGCAGAGTTGGCGTTGAACAATCCGGAGCAGAGCCATGGCACACGCGAGCCGGAACTGATCCTGGCCGTGCAGCGCGGGCAACACGAATTGTTCTATGAACTGGTGAAGCCCTATGAAAAGCGCGTCTACGCGGCTGCCCTCGCCATTCTGCGAAACGAGCAGGATGCCGAGGACACTTCCCAGGAAGCCATGCTCAAGGCGCTCGCGAATATCCGCCAATTCCGCGCCGAGGCTCGCTTCAGCACGTGGCTCATCCAGATCACAGTGAACGAGGCCCTCATGCGCCGCCGCAGGGGACGAACAGTAGTCATGGAAGGCATCGACGATCATCGTTCAGGCCAGGGCAACGAAGAAAGCAGTTACGCGCCCCGCGATTTTGCCGACTGGCGCGAAATTCCCTCCGAAGCGCTGGAACGCAAAGAGGTGCGGCAACGGCTGGCGCAGGCGCTCGCCTCGCTCGACCGCAAGTATCGCGAGGTCTTCGTGCTCCGCGACATGGAGCACCTGAACATTCAGGAGACGGCCGAAGCGCTCGGCATTTCAGTGGCTTCCGTGAAGACGCGGTTGCTGCGCGCGCGCCTGATGCTGCGCGATCTGCTGGCCGCCGGGTGGGAGCAAGGCTGGTTCAGCCGCCTTCCATTCGAGAAGGGAAACAAGCCATGGTGAGCCAGGAAAATGTGAACTGCGAACAGGTATGGAGCGAGATTTCCAATTACGTGGATGGAGACGTGGACGCCACCTTGCGCGCTGCCATGGACGGGCATTTCCGCACCTGCAAGCGCTGCGCCTCAGTACTCGCGGGCACGCAGAACGTGGTAAAGCTCTACGGCGATGAGCGCATGTTGGAAGTGCCCTCAGGTTTCAGCCGCAGACTCGAGAAGCGGCTGGCGCGAACGGTAGAGAAGACCTCACGCTGGCTCACCTGGGAAGCGTGGCTGATTCCGGTGGCGGCAATGGTTCTAATAGCCGGCGCATTGCAGCTCAGCGACCGCCTCCTGTTCCATCCGCCGGCCAAATCGATCCTGGCCGCCCCGGAGCATGGTATTCCTCCGAATATGCAGGTCGTTATTTCGGATGGCTCGAAAGTCTTTCACGTGGCGGGATGCCCGTTCATTCACGACAAGGCTACCGAGAGAACCATCACGGCAAAAGAGGCGATGCAGCAAGGATACGTTCCGTGTTCGCGTTGTTTGCGGCAATATCTGAAAACGGGACTGACGGGACATTCCGAGACCGTGGCCGATGATGACGGCGGGACAGAACAGGATGAAGCGGTGAGTCTTGGCTCAGTGACGAAGTAGGGGACCAGATAGATGTCCAGATAGGGCCCCACTTCTCGCTTCTTTTGCGAGAGGTGGGAACTGTGCGTCAGTCCCGTCCCGCCGCTGCAACCTGCGCCTGCGAATCAGACTGCACCCGCTCCGGCAAAGTGCCAGAACACCGCGCCGCTTTCCCAATCTGAAAGCGCGCCACCATATTCTGCAGTTGCGAAGCTAAAGCCGATAAGTCCGCACACGCCTTCGCCGACTGAGTAGCTCCTTCCGCCGACTCACCAGCGATCCTGCTGATTTGATCCACGTTATTCTGCACGGAGTCTGTCGCAGCCGACTGTTCCACCGCTGCCGTGGCGATGTGCGTGATCATCTCCCCCACGCTATCGGCCTGTTCAATGATCTGCTTCAGCGATGCGCCCGCCCGCGCCGTGATTTCAAGCCCATTCGCCACTTCCTTACGTCCCGATTCCATTTTTTCTACCGCCTGCCGCGCCTCCGCCTGGATCGCCTCAATCATGCCGGCGATCTCTTTAGTGGCCTTGGTGGTCCGCTCGGCAAGTTTGCGAACCTCATCCGCGACCACAGAAAATCCGCGGCCCTGCTCGCCCGCTCGGGCAGCCTCGATCGCAGCATTCAGCGCCAGCAGGTTTGTCTGGTCGGCAATCTCATCGATTACGTCGATGATCTTTCCGATCTGCTCGGACCGCGCACCAAGCCCGTGAACCTTCTCCGCATTTTCCTGCACGCAGGAGGCAATCGACTGCATCAGTTGCAGAGTGCTCTCCACGATGCTCCCGCCCTCGCGCGCCGTTTCCGCCGCTTTCCGCGAAATGCCCGCTGCCTGGCTGGAATTGGCTGACACATCGTGTACGGTCGTCGCCATTTCCTGCATGGCCACCACAACCTGTTGAACCTGCCCGCGCTGGCTCTCCGCTCCCCGTGCGCTCTCCGCCGTGCCGGCCGAAATTTCTTCGCTCGCGCTCGCCACCTGCTCCGAAGTTTCGATGACTCGCACCAAAGTCTCGCGAATATTCCCCACAAAGCGGTCAAATGCCTGCGCCAGTACTCCGATTTCATCGTTGCGATTCTGCCGCATCGCCGTGTTCAGATCGGCGCTTTCCATCCGCTCCACAAGTTCCCGCACCGGCGTCAGAATCAGGATCGACATCAATACGTATTGCGCCGCAACCACCAGGATCGTCATTGTGATTGCGCAAACGAGCAGGAATAAGTACACGCCGCGGACTTTTGCGGCGACATCCGACTGGGGATAACCGACGACCAAGCGGTAGCCCCACTTATCGAAGTCTTTCGATCGGACGTCCCAGGCCGCAGTGTTCGTATGTTCCACTTGATCGTGAATATCCTCGTCCCGCGCCCCCTCCGACTTGGCGATGATTGTTCCGTCACTTTGCACAAGCGCAACGAAACCGTGCGCTAGAACCTTCGACTCGTGGATTCTGTTGTCCAGATCTCCAAGCGCCGTCAGGGGATAACCCACATACCAGATTCCGATGACCGCCCCGGAGCGGTCCCGCATCGGTTCATATCCCGTCATGTACGGCTTTCCCAGAATGTTCACGACTCCGTAGAACGCTTTTCCCTGGCTGATCGCGGCGTATGCGCGGCCTTTCGCATCAAGTACGGTTCCGATGGCGCGCGACCCGTCCGGCTTTAACACATTCGTCGATATGCGCACGAATGTCTCGCCGCGTTTCACGAAAATGGTGGCCGTGCCTCCCGCAAACCCCTTCACACGATCCACTAACGCATAGTCGCCAACCTGCGAAGATTTTCCCAATCGCAGGTTCGGAACTTCTTCCCCGCCCATGCGCGCGGAACCCTCCACCCGAGGGGGCCCGGCAGTTCGTGCCTCGTTTCGTAAGACCTTCATCGAAGCCTGCACTGCAGCGGAACTGAGCATGTCGATGGTTTGAAGATTGCCGAGAATGTTATCAGCCTGGCTTCTCCGCCGCTTCATTTGCCCGGTCCCGGATTTCCGATTGCAGAAGATGTCCGACCACCCCGCCGAACACCGTGATGATCAGCAGTACCAGAACGATCGTCGGCACCATGAACTTGGTGAGGAGTTTGCTGGCGAACTGAATTCTGCTTTGCAACCGCGGTAACCCTTCGCAGGGAATACTCCGAGACTGAATTCATCGGCGTAGCGCCTAGGGAATTGATATGACGAAAGTACTTGCGGATGGAGGTAAAACGGCGCGGAGCCATCCTCCGCGCCTGATGCCAGACGGTTAGTTCTGCTTCATCTGATCGTTCTTCATGGTGTCGTCGTGCTTCATAGTGTTGTTCTTCATGTTGTCTTTTTTTGCGCTCTTGACCTTTTTGCTGGTTTTCTTGCTATCGTCCTTCTTCATGGAGTCGTTCTTCATCGAGTTGTCTTTCTTCATCGTGTCTTGCTGGGAGCTCTGCTGCTTCATCGCGTCCTGTGCGAAGGCTGACATGGAAGCGGTTAAAATGCAGGCAAGCGCCAAACTGCCGAAAATCTTCCTCATAGATTTCTCCTCGGAGATAAGTTAGGTCGTCCGGCAGGCTCGCGCCTGCTGGCTGCAAAATGGGATGGATCACAGGGAGGAAAGTTACAACGGCTGACGCACCATTTTTAGGGGCCGCATTGTCGAAAACCCTGCTTCCCCCCGAAGAGGAAGGAAGCAGGGTGCGGTCAGAGCTGGCCGTTCAGCGCTAAACGCACTGCGGGTTCACGCAGGTGTAGTAGCAATTCGTGACCGGTGTTGTGCATCGCTGCGTGTTGGTGCAATCTCCGAATTGTCCGTCGGTCAGGCATTCTAGCCCTGTACCGCCGGCGACCCTGTTCATCGCGGGATCGTCCAAATCACGCAGGCTTACCTTCTTGATCGCTAACTTCTTTTTCATAAGTTACCTCCGAGTCGAACTGGCAACGCGGTATGTAGGAACTTATATTACTTTCAGGATGAAGTTAGCAAGGACTTATTAGTTGTCAATATCAGTGGCAGGAAAGGTCGACCCGAAGATAGGTCAATAAAATCACTTACTAACTGGTGTTTGAGGGTCAGCAGGTGAGCTGATCGCGTGAAATCTTCAACCCATTCAGATTTCCCAGCGCAGTAACCGCGATAGATTCTGTCTTGAAGAACTCCTGCGCCAGATTCTGCAAATCTTCCGCAGTCACCGCCTCGATTTTTTCAATCAATTCATCGAGATCCTGAAAGCGGTCGAAATACATCTCCTGCCGCGCCAGATTCGACATGCGCGCCGAACTCGACTCCAGCGAAAGCATCAGGCTGCCCTTGAGCTGATCTTTCGAGCGGCGTAACTCTTCTTCCGGTACAGGATTATTTTTCAGGTCGCGAAATTCCTTCACTACCGAGCGCACCACCTTCTCCGCCGAAGCGAGAGAAGTTCCTGCATATACCGCCATGCATCCCGTATCGCGGTAAGGATTGAGATCGCTGTAAATCGAATAAGCCAAACCTTGCCGCTCACGGATGTTCTGGAAAAGCCGCGAGCTCATCCCTCCGCCCAGCAGCGTATTGAGAATGTAACTGGCGTGGCGCTTGTCATGCGCAATGGGATAAGCCGGGACTCCAATGCAAAGCTGTACCTGTTCGAGCGCCTTCTTGTTACGCAAAATGATGCGCGAAGAAATCTTCGGCTCAGAGGAATGGAAGCCATTTTTTGCCGGCTTCAGATGCTCGAAATGCTTGGCCACTAAATCGACAAACTGAGCGTGGTTCAAATTCCCCGCCGCCGCCACGATGATGTTTCCCGGTGCAAATCGATGCGCGTAAGTCTCTACCACCCCCTGCCGCTCGAACCGCTTCACCGTTTCCTTCGTGCCCAGTATCGGCTTGCCCAGCGGATGATCCTTCCAGAAATTCTGCGTAAAGATTTCGTGGACAAGATAATCAGGGTTATCCTCGTCCATCTTGATCTCTTCGAGAATCACCCCGCGTTCGCGGGCGATGTCCTCAGCATCAAACGTGGGGTACAGCACCAGGTCGGAGAGAATTTCGAGCGCCAGCGGAACGTGTTCATCCAGCACCTTGACGTTGAAACAGATGCACTCCTTCGAGGTAAATGCATCCATGTTTCCGCCAATCGAATCCACCTGCCTTGCGATTTCCTCGGCTGTGCGGTGCTCGGTCCCTTTGAACACCATGTGCTCGATGAAATGGGAGATGCCGTTGACCGGCGGCGTCTCATCGCGGGAGCCGCTTTCCAGCCAGATGCCAATCGAAGCCGAGCGGATGTGCTCCATCTGCTCGGTAATTACAGTCAACCCATGAGGCAAAACTTGACGCCGAATATTGCGGACTTCTTTTACCATCTCTACCGTCTCACTGATCTGATGTTGCGCAGCACCGGGTTGGAGCGGGGCAGAACTGCTGCGCATTCTCCCCAGAAGTACCCTATTATTGTGACATATCCGGGAGGTATGGGACGGATCGCCATGGAAATGAAATTAATCTTTTAGAATCATCGGCTTGCGGCAGTTATGAAAGTCTTTTGAGAGGTTTGCTGGCAAAATGGAAGCACCAAAAATGAGGCAATCCAGAGAACCATCGCTGCTCGGAATGAACCGGGAAGAACTCGCCGAATTGGTGCGCGACGCGGGTCAACCCGGCTACCGCGCCAAACAGGTAATGGATGCAGTCTATCGGCAGCGCGTTGAATCGGTACCTGAGATTTCCACATTGCCCCAAACCTTCCAGAATTGGCTTACCGAAAAAGGAATTCGGATTGGTTCACCCCAGATTGAGAAGAAATTCATCTCGCAAGATGGAACCGTGCGTTATCTCATCGCCTTTGAAGACCGCCAGAGCGTGGAAACCGTCTGGATGCCTGAGGGCGATGGCGGTGAGGCCGGAGATGGCAGCGAAGCCGGGGATGAAATTTTAAAAGCGGACGAAAGCAAGTCCGGCCCACGCACTCGACGCTATTTTGGCCGATCAACCATCTGCATATCCAGCCAGGTCGGCTGCGCCGTCGATTGCCAGTTCTGCCTGACCGCATTACTCGGCGTGAAACGCAATCTGACCGCAGGCGAAATCGTAGGACAGGTCTGCGCCGTGCTCAAAGACCAGCAAGTATCGCCCCCAAAAGATCGTATCAACCTCGTCTTCATGGGCATGGGCGAGCCGTTTCTGAACTACGACAACTTCATAAAGGCCGCGCGCCTGCTGGTGCAGGAAGTCGGCATCGCCGAGCGCCGGATGACGGTTTCAACCGCCGGAATCGTGCCTCGCATCCACGACTTCGCAAGAGAAACCATCCGTCCGAAGCTCGCGATTTCCCTCAACGCCTCCAATGACGATCTCCGCACCCGCATCATGCCGCTCAACAAGAAATGGAATCTGGAGACGCTGCTGGCGGCCGCAAAGGATTTTCCTCTGCGGACGCGCGAGTGGATTACGTTCGAGTACGTCCTTCTCGGTGGAGTCAACGACGCGCCGGAGAATGCCCGGGAAGTCGCCAATCTGCTTCGCGGTCTGCACTGCAAGGTAAATCTGATCGCGCTCAACCCAGGCCCTGGGATCGATTTCACCACTCCCAGCGAAGCCCGCGTCACAGTTTTCCAGAACACCCTTCGCGAAGGTGGGATCCCCGCCTATGTGCGCCGCCCACGAGGCCGCGATATTTATGCCGCCTGCGGCCAGCTTAAGCGGACGGTTGAGGTTGCCACATCCCCGTCGCCGCTTTTGCAGCCTGCTCCGGCGAAATAACAGGAAGCTCGATCCTGATCGTGAGACCAGCATCGTTCTGCGCGCATGAAATTTTTCCCCGATGTTGCAGCAGCACGCTTTGGCACGCCGTCAGCCCGAGTCCGGAAAGCAGTTCTCTCGACTCTTCATTCTCGCCGGCTGCATCAGCGTTCCGTATTGTTAGCCCTTCCTGGACGCCTGTCCCGGTCCCGCAAACCTGGATGGTCACAAGCCCCGCGCTTTGTTCCACCGTAAGCGTTAACACCCGAACCCCACGTTGCCCGGCCGCGTTGGCCGCGCCATTCAGCACCTGCACGCACATTTGCAGCAACTGGTTCGAGTCCGCCAGCACCGTCGATATCTCAGCTTCGAGCTGAATGTGCAGCCCAACATTCAGACTCTGACACAACGGCTCCGAGAGTTTTGCCGCCGTTCGCAGCACGGTTTTCAGGTCCAATGGAGCCATGCTCGCTGGCCCTTGCTTCGCAAAGCCGAGCAGCGTTGCAACCAGCAACCGCGTCTGCCGCACGTGCTGCCCGATTCTGGTGGCCAGGCCTTGCTGCTCCACGTCCAGAGAGCTGGTCAGCAGCAGATCGGAATACCCCATCATCGCCGTGATCGGATTATTCAGTTCGTGAGCGGCGCCGCCTACGAGTTGTCCAATCGACGCCAATTTCTCGGATTCCGTGATCTGCGCCTGCAGCCGCTTCAGATTTGCCAGCGAATCGCGTGATTGCCCCAGCAGACGCAGCAACTCACGGTCCAGCCGCCGCTGCCGCGCGAACACCATGATGCCCATGCACAACGCAGCCCCCAGGGTCAGAACCAGGCGAAAGGAACGGATGCGCGGCGGAATTCCATTTTCCAGCAGTGCCCACGTGCCCAGCATTGGCAAGGAGAAGACCGCAATCATGCCTACTCGCGCCAGCCACACGCCATGCGAAGAAGCCGTGACCCGCTTTCCGGCTTTAGGTTCGTCTGCCCTCGACCACAATCCGATGACGGTAATCCATGCCATCGACGCCGCCAGCGGAATATCGTAAAGGCTGCCGCTGTAGTACGCGTGGCGGCTGATCGCCCAATTCGCCAGGTAAGAGCCGGCAGCATAAGTCAGGCTCGCGCCAAACAGATTCGAGTAGAACGGTCTCCACGCCTCCTTGCTATTCAGCCATGCCACGAACAATCCCGCGAGAAACGCTACCTTCTCGATCAGATACAGGAAGTTCAGGTTGTCATCGTAGGCTTCGATATCTGGAACCACGTACTGCCAGGCCATGACAGCAAAGATGTACAAATATATCCACCAGGTCATCATCAAAGCGAAATCGAGCTGGCGCAAGCGGGTGGCGTATTCATCCTGTGGGGCATGCGGCCGCATCGCCAGCGCCGCCATGAACGGGACGATGTGAAGAAAAAGAATGATGTCGCCGGCGCACAGGTCAGGAACGTCGGTGCGCAGCACGACTTCAAAATACGTCCACATCAGCTGATAGCAGAACCAGAACGCCATGCCCGTTGCCAGCAGCGTCCAGAACGTTCGCAAGCGCCCCTCGGAGCGAACGGCTCGAGGGATGAATGACAGCGTGCCCGAGAGCAGAAGTACGCACTGCATGCAATCGCTGATTGCGGTGAGCTCAAACGAACGCGGCAGAAAAAGCGCAGTCCCTACCAGAGTCGCAGCGCACACGGCGACCGCCGCAGTCAAAATTTTGGAGTATGCGCGCAGCAGAGCAGTCCTCAGCGGCAATTTTAGAAGGGATTCATAGAAATCTCTGGTTACTGCAGTAACCTCCGCCTAAGAGCGCGCACCGCCCACCTTAGACCCATTACAGCTTCCTTCCAGAAAAGTTTCGCTTGCTACTTATCTTTGTTATCAATAATATGCGAGACAACTGATTGCATTGGTGCGAAAGCGCTTTTGCGGGAAGCGGATCATTGCGCACAAGCTTTAACAACCGGTTCTTAGGTAAATCAGAAGCCACCACCGATCCCGGCGAGGTTCGGCGTACTGAACGTTGGCTGGCGACAGCCCGTGTGTTTCTGGCCGTTTCCGCTCTGGTCGCGATCCGCATGGATCCCACACAGTTGGGCAACTCGCCTGCCGCCTACGGCTTGCTCGGCTTCTACATGGGCAACACCATTCTCGTGTTGATGTTATTGCGGCGGCGAAAAGCCTCCACTCCGGCCTTCCGCGTCATGGTGCACACCGCCGATATCGTCTGGCCCGCATTCATCTCCGTGTTCGGCGATGGCCCGAGAAGTCCCTTCATCCTCTTCTTCGTTTTCGTCCTGACCGCCGCCGCTTACCGCTGGGGTTTGTGGGAAACGCTAAGCACTGCAGCCGCCGAAGTAGTCTTGCTCTGGGCGGAAAGCTTCCTCATCTTCCACGTCTGGGCGCAGCCCGGACGAGGCCTGCCTTGGCATCTCTTCGCCGGCCTGCGCATGAATACCACCGAGTTCGAACCGCAACGCCTGTTCATGCTCTCGGTCTATCTGCTGGTAATGGGCTTGCTGCTTGGCTATCTCGCGCGCCAGCAAAAGCATTTGCGCGCCGAAAAAGCCGGAATCACCCGCATGCTGGCCAAAGTTCGCGTGGAGGCCGGTTTAACCGGCACGCTCCAGCAGATGTGCAGGGAAGTGCTCTCCATGTACGGCGCCACTCGCATGGTGATTGCTTCCGAGGAAATTCATAGCCATCGCCAGTTTCTCGGCGAACTGCACAACGTCAACGGCGAGTTCTCCGATTTCACCTGGCTCGATTCCCGCCCGCGCGAGGCGAAGATTTATCTCGACAAATTCCCCGGCGAGGTCAGCTACGCGCGTAAAGCGGAAGATCACTGGATCGTCATCGCTCTCGATGGTGACGGGAACCCCTTGCCGAATCCCTCTGTCGATGTTTTCGCAACCTTGAAGGAACATCAACCGTTCCGCTCCGTGATATCGATTTCTTATGTTTTCGGCGCGGAGTGGACCGGGCGCGCCTTTATCTTCGAACCCTCCCTGCAGGGAGACATGCAGGAGCAGTTGCGCTTCCTGCTCGACCTCCTTCATCAGGTTGGCCCCGCGGTCTACAACGTTTACCTGCTGCATCGCCTGCGCCGCCGGGCTGGTGCGGCCGAGCGCGCCCGCTTTGCCCGGGAACTGCATGACGGCGCTGTGCAGTCGCTGATCGCCGTGGAAATGCAAGTGGACGTTCTAAAGCGCCAGGCGGAAACCAAGCCGGCGGTCGTGATCGATGAACTGGGCCGGATCCAGGGCCTCTTGCGCGAAGAGGTTCTGAAACTTCGCGAGCTCATGCAGCAGATGAAATCCATCGACGTCGATTCCAGAAAATTCCTGAGCGTTGTCAACGACAGCGTGGAACGCTTCGAGCGCGAGACAGGAATCTCCGCGCGTTTCGTAACCGATATCGAAAAACTGAAGATGCCGGACAGAGTTTGCCGCGAGCTCCTGCGCATCGTCCAGGAGAGCCTGGTCAACGTCCGCAAGCACAGCCGCGCCCGTCACGTTTTGGTCCGCCTGGCTTCGAATCACGAGCAATGGAGCCTCGTCATGGAGGATGACGGCAATGGTTTCCCATTCGCAGGCCGCCTCTCGCAGGAAGAACTGGACAACCTCGGCAAAGGCCCCATGATCATCAAGGAACGCGTGCGTTTGCTTGGCGGCGCACTCACGGTAGAATCGACTCCGGGTTCGGGGTCACGGTTGGAGGTCAAAGTTCCGAAAGATGGAGAAGTCTCCGATGAATTTTAAGAAGTCGCAGCAAGTCCGTATCGTGATCGCCGATGACCATCCGATTTTCCGCGATGGTCTGCGCCGTCTGCTCGAAGCCGAACCGAATTTGAAAGTCCTGGGCGAAGCCTCGGACGGCGCCGAAGCAGTGAAGTTAGCCCGTCAACTCAAGCCGGATATTCTGCTCCTCGATCTCGCCATGCCCAAGCATCCCGGCCTGGAAGCTCTGCGCGATCTCGGCTCAGCCGCCAGTTCGACGCCGGTGCGCGTGATTCTCCTGACCGCTGCCGCGGAAAAAAGTCAGATTGTCGAGGCGCTGCAATTAGGCGCACGCGGTGTGGTACTGAAAGATTCCGCCACGCAATTGCTTCTAAAGGCGATCGATACCGTGATGTCCGGCGAGTACTGGGTCGGACGCGAAAGCGTCTCCAACCTCGTGCAATATTTGCGGACCCTAGTCCAATCCTCAAGCGACGAAGCCCGTCAGAAGAAATTCGGCCTCACCCCGCGCGAACTCGAAATTGTGGCCGCCGTAGTAGCCGGATATTCGAACAAAGAGATTGCGGAATACTTCAAGATTAGCGAAGACACCGTCAAGCACCACCTCAGCAACATCTTCGATAAGCTGGGCGTCTCCACCCGCCTGGAGTTGGCGCTGTTCGCAGTAAACCAGTCGCTTCCTCTGAAAAGTATTGTGTAATAAGGAATTACGAGACCAGTCGCGTTCTCCCCGTCCGTGGCACGAATGTGCCATTGGCTGCGCCTACGCCGCCTTCTATCATTTATCTAAACCAGCCTCACGACTGTAATGGATTCTGGTCGCCGGAGTCGGCGGCCGTGAAATTGTCTACCCGGTCTTCCGCAAGGTGGGGAAAACGAAGAACGCAAGAAGAGAGAAGGAGCCCAGTGGCAAGAATTCTAAAGAACGTTTGGCAGCAACTAGCTAAGGACGAGAGCGGTCAGGATATAGCCGAATACGCCGTCATGTTGGCCGTCATTCTGGTCATCGTAGTAGGCACGATCCGTCTGATTGGTTCGAACGCAAACAACGTGTTCTCCAACGTAGCCAGTTCCATCCAGTAATCGCGTTTTCTGCGATTTCGCGACAAGGCGGAGTCCTGTCTGTCCGGAGCCTGAGACCTTCGCTACAAATCTATTTGGCTGCAGTCGGTCCCGTAAGCGCCGCTTTCTCGCTGCTCGGTATCGAAATCCGCGTCAAATAAGGGAAGAACGGCGTAATCTCAAACGGCATCTTTTCCCGCGCGGAAGCCAGCGCCACCGGTTTAGCCTTCGCCAGTTCCACCTGATCTGTCCACGGATCGAGTTTGATTCGCCCTCCTAGCGGCAGCGCCGCAATCTGGTCCGTACTGTCCCGCTCCAGTTGCGGAGCCGAAGCCAGCAACACCGACATGCGAATACTCTTGCTGCTCGCCACGCCGTTGCCCAGGTGCGGTCGGATCAGGTTCGGCAGATCCGGCGCGCTCTGCTGCAGCGCTTTCAAAAACAATCCTGCGCTTCCCAGTTTGTCCTTATAAGGAGAATTCTTCAGCAACTCCAAAGCCTTCGCGTCCGCCGCCTCTTCGTCGGCCGCCCGCCGCTTGAAGTCCAGCCGCTGGAATGAATCTTCATCCGGAAAGAACATGCGGTCGTTGAATGCCAGCTTGGTGTCGGTAGGATGTCCCAACACAATGTGGCTCACTTCATGCGCCAGCACCGTTGCCAGCGAAGCTTCATCGGGAAGCACATCCAGCAATCCGCGGCTCACCACGATCGTGCGGCCGATCGTGAACGACTCCAGTGGTGAAGTTAGCAGCACGCGGCAGCGAATATCCGATTGCAGGTCGATGTTGTTCGTGACCAGCAGATTATTCACCACCGTCAGCAGAATCTTATCCACGTCTCCCGGAGGCGCCAGCAATCCGATTTTCTGCAAACGCTCCACCGCGTTGTCTTCCGCCTGCCGCTCCCACATGCGCTCCGCCACCACCGGCGTCGCATCGGCCGCTGCGTCGCTCTGATCCTTCACCGTACCGGGCGAGTCCACCAGAATCTGCGCGAACTCTGAATTCTTATTCAGTCCCCTCAGATCGTAGCCCCAGAGCCGAGTCTGTGCGCGGAAGTGCAGCGTGTGCCCGAAGTTCGTCTTCAAATCCGACTCTTCGCTGTAAATGTAAGCCGGCAGCCACGCGCCCGTGCGCAGGTTCAGCCGCCAGCTGTCGAAATGCAGGTAATAGCTCGTCTTCGGATGCGGATAATACGTCCCGTTGAAGCGGACCACGTTGTAATCCTGGTCCTCGACCCAGATGCGTCCCTCAAATCGTCCCGGCGGCGCGTTTTCCTTCGGCTGAACATCGATCACCAGGCAGCGCACTTCACCCAGAAATTCGCGTCGCACAAACGTAAAGTCGTAATACTTTTTCTGTAAATCAGTATCCAGAACCACCATCTGCGCAAACCCCAGCGGCAGGAAATGCATGGCATAAAGCCCGGTCAGATGATTCAGCATGCGATGACCGAATCCCGGCTGGCCTATAAAAGATGTGTCTTCCGGCCCTTCGCTCATATCCAGTCGCCCAAGGAAATATTGATCCTTCACGGGTTCACTTTTCCCGCTGCCGTCGGCCTTGTAATCCTGAATATAGGTCTCGACCATCGGCCGCATATGGCGCATCTGCGCCAGAAAGAAATGCTCCCGTTGGATCACGCGGTCGATCACGTCGTTAAACGAAGCCGGCGCCGAAGAAATCTGCCCGGGGGCCCGTTCTGTGCGGTCACCCGCCGCAAGAGGAAATGCAGACTCCTGCGCCTGCGCGGCGAAACATAAAATCGCCGTTAGCAATAACGGCAGCAAACTCACTTTAAGAATACGCATAAGGACACACCCGCTACGCCAGTTGAAAAACAATATGTAATACCACCGTGGAATCGGCCGGCTGCCCATCCCGCATCGCTGGTTTAAAGCGAATCTGTTCCGCCGCCTTCATGGCATTATCGTCCAGCCCATGGCCCAGCCCGCGCACCACCCGCACCACATGCAAATTTCCCGAAGCTTCCAGCACCACTTCCAGCAAAACCTCGCCCTGGATTCGCAGGCTGCGAGCCTCAGCCGTATAAGAAGGAGTAGGCTTCGAAATAATTTCCGCCGGCAACACCGTCACCGACGAAACTTCCGGATGTGCCCGCGCCGTAGTCGGGGCCGGGACATCAGCATCGCCGAATCCGCTGGCCTCCACGGCGTGCCTCGCAACCGGATGCGAACCATCTCCCACAGCAGCTCCATTTCCAAAGCCGGCGCTCGCGATCACTCCGCGCGCTCCTATGGTCCCTCCTGTACCGTTGCCATAACCTGCGCCTGAAGGCAAGTCAAACGACCCAAGAGCGGCAATAGTGACTGCTCTGCCCGTGTTCGCTTTCGCAGGCAAGCCATTCGGATCGCCGAATCCGCCAGTCTGCACCTGCTCCGGCGCTCGCGCCACAGTAGGCGCAGCCGAACTCCCGCTCGAAAACACGTTCGTCGCTACGATCTTTGGGGTAACCGGATCCGGGATCACCGGCAGCGTCTCCAGATTCTTCGGCGCAATGTTCACCGCTGGAGCAGGTGCGTCTTCGATTCTCGCAATCTTGGGGAGCGGCGCGGGAAGCCGCAATACATCGGCCGGCGGGTCGATGCTGGCGGCGTGAACAGGTTCCGGCAATTGCCGCAAGGGCTGCGGCAGATGATTCACTGGAACGGGAGTACTTACCAGCTCAATCGAGCGGAACACATGTTCCGGCGAAGGAATAATCGCTGGATGCAGCAGGCGCAGCCATAACAGAAACGCAACCGCACCAGCTTGCGTCCCGCTGCTGAAGACGAACTCTCTCCATGGCGTCCTACTGCTGGGAAGCAACGAAAAAAGGCTTGGCTGCGAAGCGGAGTATCCCATGACAACCCACTGGACCTAGGCTGAAACACCTTTGCAGGTGACAAAGTTGCTGACGCACGAAATGGTTGGTACATGCGCCGCGGCTGGCTAAGGTCCTAGAACGTCAAACCGCTTAAGTCTACTACCAATGTTGTGATGATGCACAAGAATATGTGCATCATGTCCTTCCGGCTGCCCGAATCGACACTACACTTAAGCTTTTATTATTCAAGTCCTTGCATGGCAATCCGGGGAACACTGTAGGCTCCCTGGCTGTCGTACAAGAGTGGCCCGTTCCACATCATGCTCCCGTGTTAGCCCGAAACAATTCCCCAACTCCGGGGTTTAGCACCTCATGCGGCAAGTGCCGCATCGAATAATTAACCATTTGGTTAATTTGTGAAGTTTTGTAAAAGGGTCGGAGGTGACCCATGAAAGCAGAAAAGAAAATGAAAGCAGCAACAAAAACTTTGGCAAAGCTGGCAGGTTTGCTGTTCATGACGGGATTGCTGAGCGCGACGCTCATGGCCGAGCCCGTCGCCGCATCCCGCTACGACAATCAGATTCGAACATCCGTTACGCAGAAACTGTCCGCGAAAAATCAGTTCCGCGATGTGCAATCCAGCGTCGAAGAGGGCATCGTCACGCTGACTGGAACCGTCGATCTCTACCAGCGCAAGCTGGATGCAGCCAAACTGGTGCGCAAAGCCGCGCACGTGCAAGGCGTACGTAATCTGATCGACGTCGCCGGACCCAGCATCTCCGATGCCGAACTGGAACAGAAGCTGGCGCAGAAGCTGCGCTATGTTCGCGAAGGCTATGACATCACGTTCGATTACTTCGCGCTGAACGTGAAAGACGGAGTGGTGACGGTAGTCGGCCAGGATCGCACCGGCGTTGGCCGCGACGAGGCTCTCGCCGACATTCAGAACATGCCCGGCGTGAAAGACGTGATCGATCAGATCACGCTCGAGCCGGTTTCCCCCATGGACGACGGTTTGCGCTTGCGCGCCGCCCGCGCCATCTATCGCGACTCCGTGCTCAGCAAATACGCGATTGATCCCGCGCAGCCGATTCGCATCATCGTGAACAACGGCCACATTACGCTGTACGGTTCGGTCGACAACCAGATGGACAAAAACGTCGCTGGAATTCGCGCCAACCAACTTTTCGGAGCCTTCAGCGTAGAAAACAAGCTGGTGGTAGGCAACGACTCCAGCCAGCCGGGAATGTAAGTTTTTTCTCGTTTTTTCTCTGGGGAGGAGATGGGCGCGGCCCAAGCCGCGCCTTTTCTTACAACCGGTTAATCAGCGTCGCCACATATCCCGCGCCAAACCCATTATCGATATTCACCACGCTAACATTCGACGCGCACGAGTTCAGCATTCCCAGCAGCGCCGTCAGTCCCTTAAACGACGCCCCGTAGCCAATGCTGGTAGGCACCGCAATCACAGGAACGCCAACCAACCCTCCCACCACGCTGGGCAGCGCGCCTTCCATCCCGGCACAGACAATCACCACGCGCGCCTTCGTCAAAGCCTCGCGATTAGCCAGCAAACGGTGAATTCCCGCCACGCCGACATCATAAAAATGCTGCACAGGATTCCCCATCAATTCGACCGTTACCAGCGCCTCTTCGGCAACCGGAATATCGCTGGTTCCCGCCGAAACCACCGCGATCACTCCTTTGCCATACGCTTGCGAGTCGCGCTTCAGAACAATCGCCCGCGCCAGTTCGCGATACTCCACCCCGCGCACCTTCTTCTTCACCGCGGCAAACTGTTTCTGATCGGCGCGCGTAGCCAGAACATTTCCCCCGTGTTTCGCCAGGCGGGAAAAAATTCCCGCAAGCTGCGCCGGAGTCTTGCCCGGCCCAAAAATTACTTCCGGCATCCCCGCGCGCAGCGCCCGATGATGATCGACCTTGGCAAAGCCAAGGTCTTCAAACGGAAGATGCCGCAGACGATCCACCGCCTCGTCAGGCAAAAGTTTGCCCTGGCGCACCTGCTCAAATAATTTTCGGATGGATTCGGCGTTCAAGTTGCGTAACCGCGACCGCCCTCAGATTAGCACTGGAAGACGGCCTACGCTGATGATTGACGCGCACCGCGGGAACTAGCTCGCACTCGAGCAATGACGGCGGTGCACACTTTCCGCGCAAGTCCCGCTTCATCTAGATGCGCCAGAAACAGCCGCCGCACGCCGCTCGGCTTTACCCGGCCCGCAAGGTAGGTGCTATAAATCGCGCTGCCCAGTTGATAACCCCACTGCCGCGCGCTGGAATCGAACCCTTCGTCATCCGACCGCATTGACTCTTGCGCTGCCCGTTCGCAGGCCGCTCGCGAAAGAAGCGGCGCATCCTCCGCCGCCGGCGCCTCGCGCGAAGGATGCAGCACACGCGAGCCGAAATACGCCACCGCGTGCTCAACAACCTTGCGGTAAAAGCTATCCACATCGCGCTCGTTGCCGTTCGGCCCATGTCCATTCAATCGCTCCGGCAATCCACGGCAGGCATGGTGCAGAAACCGCGTCGCATCTTCCGCCGCATGCGCCATCTGCAATTCGCGGAAATAGAATGCGTTCACCTCGGGCACATAAGCGCTGCCCCGCTGGTCCACGTGTGTCAGCATGCTTTCCAGTTGCTTCGCGCTTACGCCTTTGCGCGAAAGCAATCGACGCAGCACCGCCTCCGACCAACTCCCATGAACTTCCGGCAGCATGTCGATCAAGAACTTCGGCTGCGTGCCATTGTGCGGCGAGTAGCGGTTAATCTCCAAAAAGCTCGCCAGACTATCAATCAGGTTGTAAATCGTAGGCGCAAAATCCGGCACGCGATCGCACCGGCTCCATTGATCGAGAAATAGCCGGTAGCTTTCATATTTTTCCAGCGGCGTAGCATTGAACACACAAACCACGTTCTCCGCCACCCGCACCGCATCTACCTTTTCCGCGCGTTCGCCCGCCGCATGCCAGTAAAGCGCGTCGACATTCTGCAGTACGGTCAGAACACGGGCGTCGGGTAATTCTTTCCGCACAGCGCGCGGTAAGTGGCCGGGCGCTAGGTGAGACTCGCCGAATAGTACGAAGATGGCCGCATTCGGGTGCCGCTGGCGAATCTCGGCAATCTTTGCCGCAGCATGGCGGTCCCGCGCCCCGATCCGGCGCAGATTATCGCGCGGCATGCAATCGAGGCCGTAAACCGCCTCGCCGTGATCGCGGGCCGCGACTAAAAGCTCATAGAACGGCGCCCAATCGTATCCCCAGTCGATATCAAATCGGATGCGCTGCCGGAATTCCGCTTCGTCGATTTCCCGCCGCCACCACTCGTCCAGAATGTGCTGATCGCGCGCAAAAATGGTCTCAAGCCCCAAAACCACCGGCCGGTCACCCACCAGCGCACGCTGCTCAAACAGGATCGCGGCATAGCGCTGCGCGGCAGGCAATGCATGGTAATCGCCGACGAGAACGATGTCGGCAGCCTGCACAGAATCCTGAACCTTTTGCGCCGTGAAAACGCAGTCGTAAGTGCGGAACGCCTCTGAGAATTCCCGAAGATATTTCCGCCGCCCATGCGAATCCTGCGCACGGATCTCGCGCTCCACCCCGGCCAGCGCATGCAACTGCGCCACGCTGCGGCGCGACCGAAGATTGGTGGTGGAAGCCATGACTAGTTTGCGATCGTGTGCGAGTTGCAAGTTGTCAGTGAAAGCACCTGGAGCGCGACTCGGTACTTGCGACTCGGTTCCCTAGCTCCCAGCTTTCTTGACTTCCCACTCCGCACCTTTCTATGCTCCTGATTCACGAGAATGTTCACGGAGACTCCTTGCCCAACCACCCCCCGCAAAATCTGATCGTCGCCACCACCGGCGCCAGTGGATCGATTTTCCTGCGGCACTTTCTTCTCACCCTCGGCCGCGACGCCCGCGTGCGCTCGATTAACTTCATCCCCTCCGATAGCGGCCTCCGCGTGCTCGCCGAAGAGCTCGCCATCAAAGGCCGCTCCAATCTCGTAGGGCAAATCATCGGCTTTCCTGGCGGGCGCTTCGCCCGCAAGGTGCAACTGCAATCGAACGCCGATATCGGCGCCAACGTCGCCAGCGGTTCCTATCCCGCCGACGCCATGGTCGTCATCCCCTGCAGCGTGGGCACGCTTGGGCGCATCGCAAACGGCGTAGCCTCCCGCCTCATCGAGCGTGCTGCCGACGTCTGCCTGAAAGAGAAGCGCCCGTTGATCCTGTGCGTGCGCGAAACGCCCTTGAACAAGATTCATATCCGCAACATGTACCGGGCAGCCGATGCCGGAGCCACCATCTTTCCCCTGATCCCGGCCTTCTATTACCAACCGGCGAGCTTAGATGACATGGCTCGCGAATTTGCTTACCGCGTTCTGGCTCATCTCGGCCTGCCACAGCCCGATGCTTTCCGCTGGAAAGGCTGATCTTTCAGCCGTTTACATGCCAGCGGCTTACCTGCCTACAGGAAAAGCGTCTTCAGCCTAGGGAAAAAATCGGCGAAAACACGGGGAGCTTTAGTGTAGGAAACCTTTCACGCAGATCCCAGATACCCGGCGGGCATGTACAAGAGGAACGTCAACTGCTCATTGGATGCATTCGGAGATTGCCGGGATTTCCAACGGACGGGTTCCGCTCCTATGGCGTAGAATGCGGCAAATTCATGCTTGGATCATTATGGATCGATCATTTATGGTTTCAGTTTTTCGCTGCACAAAAGAAGGTTTGTGTTCTGTTCGAAAATTTCTGATGTCTCGATGCCTTTTGACATTCGTTTGCGCTGTCACTACGTTGCAATTCGCCAATGCTGCCGACGACCGCAATCCTTATGCCAACGACAGCAAAGCCGCAAAAGCCGGCGAGTACGAATTCCGCATCAACTGCGCCCTCTGCCACGGACTTGGTGCGCGCGGCGGCGGTCGTGGTCCCGATCTGACTCGCGCGCGCAAGAAACATGCGCAATCCGATGCCGAACTGTTTCAAGTGATCAGCAACGGCATTCCCGGCACCGCCATGCCCGCCAACGGCACCAACGGCCAGGGCGTAGGCATGACCGACGAAGAAATCTGGCAAATCGTCACCTACATTCGCAGCGTAGAAGTGAAAGCTCCGGAGAAACCCATCGGCAACGCGGCCCACGGCAAGCAGCTTTTTTACGGCGACGCCAACTGCTCGCTCTGCCACATGGTGGAAGGCAAAGGCGGCCGCGTGGGGCCGGAGCTAACCGAGGTAGGCGAATCGCGAACGCCAGCAGCCATCATCGATTCCGTACGCAATCCCAGCCGCCGCCTCGCCTGGGGGTTGACTGAAGCCACAAAAGAATTTCCCCAGGAATACGAAACCATCATCGTCGTGACCGCAGACGGCAAGGAAATAAAAGGAGTCGCCCTGAACGAAGACAACTTCAGCGTGCAGATGATGGACGCCAGCGAGCAGATTTACCTGCTCGACAAAGCCAATCTTCGTTCTTTCAAGAAAAGCCGCGAGTCTTTCATGCCGGTGTATACGCCAGAGCTGCTGAGCGATAAAGATCTTGATGACATCGTGGCCTTCCTGATCAGCGTGGGGGCGAAATGAAAGGTGATTTTGGGTGGCGTAGCGCTTTCAGCGCTGCGGTGAATCCTCCATCGAAGCTCGCAGCTTTAGCCGCCGGGGGGATGCTGTGCGCGCGGCTCGTTGTGATTTGCCTGATCGCGGCGGGCATTACACAAGCTCAAGTAACTTTCGACCGCCTGCTCAACTCCGCCCAAGAACCCCAGAACTGGCTGACCTATTCCGGCGATTACTCCGGGCGCCGCTTCAGCCAACTCAACCAAGTCAACACCAAAAACGCACACACGCTCGTAGCCAAATGGGTCTACCAAACCGCCGCCACGGGGAAACTCGAAACCACGCCGCTCGTAGTCGATGGCATCCTCTACGCCACAGCGCAGGACGACCGCGCCTTCGCCCTCGATGCCCGCACCGGCCGCCCCGTCTGGATGTATCAGCGCCAAGTCCCCGCCGATATTCGCCCTTGCTGCGGCCATGTCAATCGCGGCCTCGCAATTCTTAGGCGACAAAGTTTTTCTCGGCACGCTCGATGCCCACGTAATTGCGCTCGACGCGAAAACGGGAAACGTAGTCTGGGATGTCATCGCAGCCGACTATCGCAACGGCTACAGTTTCACCGTGGCCCCGCTCGCAGTAAAAAATCTGATCGTAATTGGCGTCTCCGGCGGCGAGTACGGCGTGCGCGGATTCATCGATGCCTACGACGCCTCGACCGGCGAGCGCAAATGGCGCTTCTATACCGTCCCCGGCCCCGGCGAACCTGGCCACGAAACCTGGGAGGGCGATTCCTGGAAGACTGGCGGTGCTCCTGCCTGGAACACCGGCACCTACGATCCCGCCACGAATCAGATCTTCTGGCCCACCGGAAATCCCGCACCCTCAAATCGCGGCGCAGGCCGCGCCGGCGACAATCTCTATAGCAATTCGCTTCTAGCGCTGAACGCCGACACCGGAACGCTGAACTGGTATTTCCAGTTCACCAAGCACGACGAACATGACTGGGACGCAACACAAGTCCCAGTCATGATCGAATTGAAAAAGCCCGATTCCGACGACAAGCACCTGATCGCGCAAGCCAACCGTAACGGATTTTTTTACATAATCGATCGCATGTCGGGAAAATTAATTTCAGCCAACGCCTACGGCAAACAAACCTGGAGCGACACCAAAGACTCCGAAGGCCGTCCCATAGCAAAGAAAGAAGCTTCGCCCACGCTCGAAGGCCACACCGTCTGTCCCGGCGCGCTCGGCACCACCAACTTCATGGCGCCCACCTTCGATCCGCAAACGTCACTGTTTTATGTAACCGCACGCGATCAGTGCGACATTTTCTCCACCGCTCCGCAGCCCTACGAAGCCGGCCACGCCTATTACGGCAGCGCTTACTTTCCCTCGGAGGAAGCGGAACCATATCGCGGATTTCTGAAAGCCATCGATCCCGCAACCGGCCAGATAAAGTGGACTTTCGAGCACACATCACCAACCTGGTCAGGGGTACTCTCAACCGCTGGTGGTCTGGTATTCACCGGCGATGCCGAAGGAAATTTCGTAGCCCTCGACGCGGCTAACGGAAAACCTCTGTGGCATTTTCAGATGGGCGGCGCAGTTTACGCCGCGCCCATCACCTTCGCCGTGGATGGAAAAGAATATCTGGCAATCGCCGCCGGCAGCGCGATTTACGCGTTCGCTTTGCCTTAACAGGCGCGGAAAAACTCCACAGCGAGCAACCGGGAAGGGCACGACTTCAGTCGTGCCGTTAAGTCGCTGAAAATGAGTCCGCGCTTCAGCGCCTGAGGTAAGCCTCCGGAAAAATGGCGAGTTTCGCAGCCTGCAAGAAATATCCCGTCGCAAAGTAGCCTCTCCCTGAATTCAACTTTCCTGTTCATCCCCGGAGACAACTTCTCCACCAAAATACAAACCTTTGACCACCAGGTGACACGCCCACCCACACCCGCCCGTACTCTCCCTATACACCGTGATCCGAAGCAAGCAGTGGACGCGAGTGCAGAGAGGAAATCATGAAAGAAATTACAGATGTTCTCGAGCGGCCTTCGAATCGACGATCATTTCTCAAGAAAAGTGCGGTCGCTGGGGCCGCGGCAGCCGTAGGCGCAAGCGTTCTAGGCAAGGGACTGCCTTTACTCGCTCAGGAGAGCAGCAACGCAAGCATCACCAAGGGAGACGTCGCCATTCTCCGCTTCCTCGCGGCGGCTGAGATCATCGAATCTGATCTGTGGACGCAGTACGCCGAACTCGGCGGCATCGGCAAACTGCCGCCCATCGAAGTCAATCCCAACGAAAAGCTGAATCCGTATCAGGTCGCATTGTCGAATCTTGATTCCGACGGTCCGCAATACATCGCCAGCAACGCGCTCGATGAAGTCAGCCACATGAATTTCCTGAATGCCTATCTCGAATCCAAAGGCGCCGATCCAGTCAACCTAAGCGAGTTCGCAGTTCTGCCGGGAAGCAGCGCGCACGGATCGACAGGCAAGCCGCGGCTCACGAACCTGATGAGCCTCAACGTCGATACCAGTTGGTACGTGCGCTATCGCAGCACGCAGAGTCCAGATTTCGGTGCAACCTTTCCGCAGGCGATCACACTTAACAACGTCACCGCCATTCCTCGAACCGATGCCGACTACGACGGCAAATCCAATCCCAACTTTCCCGGCAACGATCACATTCAAGCCATCGCCAACGTGGCTGCATTTCACTTCGGTCAAATCGAGCAGGGTGGCACCAGCCTCTACGCCGCCATGAGCCAGAAAGTAACCAGCCCGGAAGTTCTGCAAATCACGCTCGGCATCGGCGGCGATGAGATCGCGCACTTCCTCGAGTGGGTCGATTTTGCCGGCAATGGTGTGCAAGCCCCTGTGGTCGCCCCTTCACCGATCCCATCACCGGGCTTACCTTCCCAAATTTCTTCAGCCCGCTCAACAAGTCGATTCAACCCAGCCTGATCTTCCCGGTTCCATTTCAGTTCAGGCCCAACCTTCCCAATGTTTCGATGATCCGTCCGATCACCGATGAGCTTCGCCGGCGCCATGGCCGCAGTGAAGGCGCTGACTGCCAGCGGACTGTTTACCGGACAATCGGCGTCATTTTTCGACACGCTCAACGCCCTGGCGGAAGCGGCCGACGCGGCGCAACGCGGTGTCTAGTTTCTGTGCGGTCTGCTGGTGGTTCGGCAGGACAGGCGTCGCGAAGTTCTCCTGATTTGCGGCGCCTGTCAGTTTTCAATCTGGCGATCATGGTTCTACTAAATCGATTGTTCTCTAAAATCAATTGTTCTCTAAATGGAGGGAATATGTTGGAAGGAATTTTTCAACCAATGCACCTGATGGTAATCGCAGGCCTTGCGCTACTCATTTTTGGTCCTAAGAAACTGCCCGAGTTCGGCAAGGGACTAGGCGAAGGCATCCGCGGATTCAAAGCCGCGATGCAAGGAAAAGAAGAGACGCCACCGTCACCTTCCCAAAGTTCCGCCGAAAATAATCGATCTACCCTGTGACCCTCTGTGCCCTCTGTGCTCAAAGCTTCACTCCGGCGGCCGCTCAGGATCAATTGTCTGATCCAGATAAATCCACAGCACTCGAGCCAGAAACGTGAGAGTCGGAGCCAGCGGCAAAAACAAGACCACTGCCACAATCGTGTCAGTAGTGATCCACCAACCAGTCACATACCACACAATGGCCGCGAGGGCCGCGACAGTAATGATCCCGAGGCCGTAGCTGATGTACATGGCGCCGAGAAAGTAACCCGGCTCCCGCTCGAACTTCAGATCGCAGACCGGGCAACGCTCATGCATCTTGGGAAATCCGCGAAAGATGGAATAACGGAAAATGCACCCACTGCGGCATCGCGGACAGCGCTGCTGAAGAATATCTCGCACCGCTCGCGAGGTTGGGCCGGCTCGCATGACGATTCCAGCTGCGGCCCCTAGCCTAGCAGAGGAACTATTAAGATTGCCGAATCAAACTTGCAACGGTTGACGGGCGCGGATTTCCGTACTAGTGTGGAAGTCACACCGGAAAGGAGGTGGTCGAATGACAAGTTCAGATGGTAGTAGTAGATGTGGGAGTCTAAGACCAGGTGAGGTGGCTGAGACTTAGAGCTGGTTGCTCTAAGCGGGGCTTTCGGTCTGGCGCGGGCACCCTTGCCCGCGGAAACGAAAGCTACAGCCCGCACACTACCGGTGAGTAAGGATTGAATTCCGCCTGGCTCAGGTCGGCCAGGTCGTCGAAAGACGAAGCCCGGAGTCGCCGTGAGAGGCCACGTAGAGTGACCACCTCTTGGTCAATCCCAAACAGTACACCGGACGGCCCGCAGGTTCAACAACTTGCGGGTCGTTTGTTGTTTACGGCACTCTCACTTCCCTGGCGGCAAGTCAGCAGCCATCTCGTTCGGCTTCTATTTTGCGACGAGAGCGAAACATCCATGCAACGAATCATGGCATTGCCCTACTGGATTGATAGCGGAGTGACCTGCTGTTCGTGACGGGGCAGTTCATCTGGTCGTTCCGCCTCTCGGCACGATGCCTAATCGCCACCCCAGGCCACCTTGAACCGGCTGACACAGGTCGGGGCTTCAAAGAATGCGTTTGGAATTTCCAACTACGCATACACCCTCGGTTTAGCTGGAAATAGGCTTACCGTGGCCGAGCTCAGCGGAAGGTCGGTGGCGTACGGGTATGATTCGCTTTACCGGCTCACCAGCGAAAATGTCACATCCGACCCGAACAACAAGAACGGAACTACAAGTTACACGTATGATGCGGTCGGCGATCGCCAGCAATTGCTGGTGAACGGAGTGACGGCAAATACATATAGCTATGACGCCGACGACCGTCTTGGGTCCGATTCCTACGATGCCGACGGCAACACCATTAACTCGCTGGGCACGGCGAACACCTACGATTTCGAAAACCACCTGGTGACTCACGGGACTGTCGGCATCGTTTACGACGGCGACGGCAACCGCGTTTCAGAAACCGTGGGTGGGCTGACGACCAATTACCTCGTCGACGCAATCAACCCGACGGGTTACGCGCAGGTCGTAGACGAGTTGCAGAGCGGCACCGTCACACGAACTTACTCATACGGGATGGAAAGAATTAGCGAGAACCAGGCGCTGAATTCGACGTGGACTCCGAGTTTCTACGGCTACGACGGCCACGGTAGCGTGCGCCAGCTAACGAATTCGACGGGCGCAGTTACAGACACCTACGACTACGACGCGTTTGGGAATTTGGTGAACCAAACCGGCTCAACCCCGAACAATTATTTGTTTGCTGGCGAGCAGTATGACCCCGCCCTGAGCCTGTACTACAACCGCGCTCGCTATCTAAACACCGCTACCGGCAGATTTTGGACCATGGATACGCTTGAGGGTGATCCAGAGTCGCCGAGCTCACTTCATAGATACCTGTACGCAAGCGCAAATCCTGTAAATGTTAAAGACCCGTCGGGCAATCAGGACGAGATCGAGGAGGTAGGGTCACTAGGGATAAGCCAGAGCCTCGAATCCATACCGGCCGTGAGTGAAACGCAGGTTCTCTATGGCGTCAGATCGGCTCTCGTCGTCGCGGCAGGTCTCGCGTCACAAGTCCTTTCGGATCCCAATATCATTGAAGAGGTCGAGGGGACCGGGCTTGAGGGGGTGCAGGTCGTTCAACAGGCGTTTCTGCAAACCGAAACAATTCTCTCCGAGGCAGAGGCAGATGCGACCGCAATCGCTGAAAACGGATCGCAAGCGAGGCAGGTTCTCAATCAACTGTTCACCCGAGCCTCAACCCCAAACCCTGGAGGCATCGAGTATCATCACATCGTGGAGCAGGGTGGAGTTAACGCGTCCAGATTCGGGCAGGCGCTTCAGTCCTTCGGGAATATAATTCCGGTGCAGGAAGACGTCCACGACATCATATCAGGCTTCTACTCCAGCGCCCCCGAGTGGCTGAACGGGATGAGGGTCCGGGATTGGATGGCGGCGCAGGATTGGGAGGCGCAATGGAGTGCCGGCCTAGAAATAGTGAAAGAGGCCCTGACCACGGGAGCGATAACATGGCGTCCATGACTCCCTCCCAGCATGCGCGACTTAGGGAAGTTCTTTTCCGTTCCGAACAGCGGATGTTCGAAGTAGTGGAACCGGACCTCAGGAGCAATTACTTGAATTGGCGCCTTGCTGCCCTCAATGGTCTGACCCTAGCTAAAGAAAACACCCTTAGCGGGCTAACAGACGGCTACTTCATTCTCCGCGGAATTCTTGTGCATCGCAGCGGAGTGACTGAAACCGCTTACATAGACATGACCTTACCGGAGCGAATCACAGACTCTCATTTCCTGCAGGTAGGGGGAGAGCTCATCCGGGGAACCGGCGCCCTGGTTGGCGACGCACTGGTGATTCCGGCTGTGGCAATCGAAAAATCTGGTGTTTACGACCAGTACTACGTGAGAGGCCACGCCGAAATAGGCCTCGGCATCCTCAAAGACGGACTCGCGGGGGCAAGGACAAAGTGGCCGATTGCCCTTGACATGGCCTACATACTTAGAGACGAAAAACGGTATTCAGAGGCAATCGAGGCGTTCACTCTCGCTATTGAAACAGGCGCGCGCTCCTATTTCCCGCTCTTAGAGAGAGCGAAGCTACTCCAGAGGGTTGGAAACAGCTCCGCCGCGGAACTCGACTGGAACAAGGTGGGACAAATGGCAGGTTTGGATCTGGTAAGGCAGGAACGGGGCTACTAATTCTGGGGGGTGCCTTAGCTTTGCATCTTTTGCAAGGCTAGGACGGGAAGTCGCGCAACCGGACAAGGCTAAAGGGGCAAATGGGATGTTTTTTGGGAGGAAGTCGAAATGACATACAAGACCATCCATCGGGTTGCAACAACCGTCGCGTTACTTAGCACAACGATATCTGCTTTCGCTAAACCGAGCGCCCCTGCGACGGCTGCCAATCATTCTCAACCTGCTGCCCAGGGCGCGTCCACCAAGAGCGGCGGCGCTAAGGCCGCATCGAAGAACGCGACAGCGCAATCGAACGCATCCACCAACCCGGAATCGGCGAACCGAGAAAATAATTCTCCTAACGCGGGATCGGGTAATCCGGGAACTGCGCCAGCGGGATGGGTTCCGCAGACCCAGAACCAGCAGATGAAGGCAGGCAGCAACAGAACCACAATCCCAAACCAGAAAGGCGCGAAAGCGGCATCCATGCCAAGTTCGAAAGAGAAGAAGCCAGCGAACGACGGTATTCGCTAGGTCACTGGACGCACCGTGAATTACGGCTACGACTCGCTGTATCGGCTCACGTCGGAAGCGGTGAGCAGCGATCCGAACAACGACAACGGCACAACGAGTTATCGGTACGACAGCGTGGGTAACCGTAAACAGTTGGTCGTGAACGGAACGACTGCGAACACTTACACGTACGATCCTGACGACCGTCTGGGCTCAGATCAATACGACGCCGACGGAAACACGACCAATTCCGGCGGCACGGCCAATACGTACGACTTCGAAAACCACATGACGCAGCACGGACTCGTCACGCTGGTTTACGATGGCGACGGCAATCGTGTGTCGGAAACCGTTGGCGGAGTGACGACGAACTATCTGGTCGACACGCAGAACCCGACTGGCTATGCGCAAGTCGTTGACGAACTGCAAACCGGAGCGGTCACGCGAAGCTATTCTTATGGATCAGAACGCATTAGCGAGACGCAGACGCTAAATTCTGCGCTGGCCACGAGCTTCTACGGCTACGACGGACACGGTTCGGTGCGCCAACTGACGGACTCGACCGGCGCGGTCACGGACAGCTACGACTACGACGCCTTCGGCAACCTCGTCAACTCCACCGGTTCCACGCCCAACAACTACCTTTTCGCGGGCGAGCAATTCGATCCAGCGCTGGGCCTCTACTACAGCCGCGCGCGCTATCTGAATACGGCGACCGGCCGTTTCTGGAGCATGGACACTGAGGAGGGTCTGGATGAGCAGCCTCTGACGCTGCATAAATATCTCTACGCGGACGCCGACCCGGTGGACGGAGTTGACCCATCCGGGAATCAGGACAACCTCGCCGAAGTGGGCGCGGAAGAGTCCATGAGCGATACGCTCAACGCGATTTCGCTGCCTACATTTAACCTTGGCACAACACAGAATCAGCTAACGTACAGTACATTGGTATTGGAAAAAGATGTCTGGGAGATCAAATGGGTACTGGCTAAGCCAACGTTGGTGGGGGGCGAGATCGTCCAGCACGTTGTGATTAATGGCGGGTGCCACTGGCTTACCGTGCCATGTAACGCCCCGCGCGCATCGCACTACGATTATTGGGAAGCCTGGGAATGGCCGCCATTCGACTCCCCAACGACCTCGATATACCCAGTCTATGGATTCGACGATGAATTTGCGGGGCCAAAAGGTGCTAAGATCAACGCGGAAGCACGATTTTATCCGGGTCTAACGTTGCCTGGTTCATTTATTCGTAACAACACCGCAACCGCAGCTGGGGACCTTCCCGCAACTATTTACGACCCGCAACTCTCAACAACAAATGCAACGCCACCCGTCAATCGGTCATGGGTTGTGCATTAAGTGTGCAGGCCAGAGCAGCGCTGGATTCGATAGGAGGCCCGAATGAAAAGTCGGTGGCTCAGCATTAGTTGCTTGCTACTGTGCGGCGCGTGCTTGCCGATGCCCCTGGTTTTTGCTGGTCGGGCGGATGACACAAAAGTCTTGAAGGACCTTCGCGAAATGGTAGCGAAGGTGCGCGCGATGAGCGGGCCCTCCATGGCGCGAACAAATGCGGCTGAGGCTATTTCTCGATTGACAAGCAACATCGATCCGAAAAAGGTCGACGACAAAACGCTAAGGGATTTGGTGACTCTATTAGATATCCCCGATGGTTCGGTGCGTGGCTGGGTGGCAGGGGCACTGGGAAACCTTGGGCCCCGCGCGAAGATGGCTGTCCCTGCACTCTTGAGAGTCATCCGTGAAGCAGGCTGTCCAAAAATCGCAACTGGGGTGAGGTCGTCAGATGCGGCTCGGGTTGCGTTGAAGCGAATCGGGGTAACGCCGCCGCCACGGTGCGGGTCCTTATGACCGCGCGATCAACGTCCGGCCCGTAACCCATATCACCGGCCGAGCTTTCCTCGGAGGAACTGAAATGACAAACAAGACAATCCGCGAGGCCGCAACAACGGTCCTCTTATTCGGCACGATGATGCCAGCCTTCGCTCAAGCTGGCGCACCTTCGACGGCCGCCAATCAGTCTCAAACTGCTGCCCAGGGCACGTCCCCTAATAAGAGCGGCGGCGCGAAAGCTGCATCGAATAATGCAACAGCGCAATCGAACGCATCCACCAACCCGCAATCGGCGAACCAAGAAAATAATTCTCCGAACACGGGATCGAATAATCCGGGAATTGCGCCAGCAGGATGGGTTCCTCAAACCCAGAACCAGCAGATGAAGGCAGGCGGCAACAGAACCACCGTCCCAAACCAGAAAGGCGCGAAACCCCCAGCCAAGCCGGATTCGAAAGAGAAGAACGACGGAAGATGAGTAGCGGTTCGAAGATTCCTGCAAATGTTCCAGACTTATGCGTCCGTGATACCCACCCTTGCCGCATCGAGAATGTGTCTGCGGGTCGGCGGTTGTTGGCGGCAAGGATGGGGCACCCTCATCATGGCAGTGTCTGCAAATCCAAGGGTGGGCCACCCGTCACAACAGTGCTGCAGGTGACAGGAGCAGCTTTGGATATTGACCTTGCGGGAGCGTTTTTCTTCTGACACATCGGGGACAGGATGACAGAACTTGAAAAACAGTTTGCGGTTAATTATTACCGGTGGGCAAGGCGCGAATCTCAGCGCGAAGTCGAAGACGATTTCCCGCTACTCTCCAGGCTGAGATGCAGTTTCTCTCTCAGGGTCTGTGAATTCATGTTGGCCCTGCCCGATGATCGGCGGCGAATGTTTGCGTTGGCCCGTGTCAAGCACAGTAACCCCGAGGCGGCAGAGTTGTGCGGCGAACCAATCACGGGGGCAGAGCGAGAGCTACTGCAGAGTTATTACGGCAGAAGCGTAACAGAGTACCCCATTGTTGGGACCGTTCGGTCCGTCGGGCCGAGTAAGAGAGAACAGGAGATAAGTGAAGCAATTAAAAGGAAGGAACTTCGCGTGCAGCATTCGAACAAGGTCTTTCGAGCCTCTGTGTTGGCACGCGTCAAAGAAGTGCTAGGCGGCGCTCCCGAGATCGACCAGTTCGAAACCATTAAGCATGTTGCCCAAGCGGATGACTGGGAAATAACAACTTCAATAGCGCTCAAGGGAAAGTTCCCAATGCGCTATACCCAATACCTTGCGAGCAAGAGAGGTTTGTCACAGGAGACATCCTTCCATCGATGGATGGGAATCATGGGGGACACGTTCTGGGACTTAATCACGACGGATGTGACCGGCGAGGCGATTGAGCAGTTAGTTTCGCTTTGCGCACGGTTTATCTCCGAAGGCCCGCGATTGCTGCCGTAGGCTCCAGAAGCGTCGCGGTGAGGGGTCTGCGGCACCTGACGCAGGTGGGCCGTCGAAGAAGTCAGTGGGAATCGACCCACTCCAAACCAAACTGAGGAGACAAGCATAATGAGTGCATCGCGCGGAACAAAACAAGCCTTCTGTCCCACCGCAATCGCTATCTTGCTAGCCATCGCAACGATGCCGGCCTTCGCTCAAGCCGGCACGCCTGCGGCGGCTGCCAATCATTCTCAAACTGCTGCTCAGAGCACGTCCAGCAAGAGCGGCGGCGCGAAAGCTGCATCGAAGAACGCGACAGCGCAATCGAATGCATCCACCAATCCGCAATCGGTGAACCAAGAAAATAATTCTCCGAACACGGGATCGAATAATCCGGGAATTGCGCCAGCAGGAGGGGTTCCTCAAACCCAGAACCAGCAGATGAAGGCGGGCAGCAACAGAACTACCGTCCCAAACCAGAAAGGCGCGAAAGCGGCATCCATGCCAAGTTCGAAAGAGAAGAAGCCAGCGAACGACGGTATTCGCTAAGTCACTGGACGCACCGTGAACTACGGCTACGATTCACTGTATCGGCTCACCTCCGAGGCAGTGAGCAATGATCCGAACAATCACGATGGGACAACGAGCTATCTGTACGATGCGGTTGGGAATCGCCAGCAATTGCTGGTGAACGGAGTGACGGCAAACTCCTACACCTATGACGCCGATGACCGTCTCGGTTCTGACCGGTACGACGCCGATGGAAACACGATCAACTCGCTCGGAACCGCGAATACTTATGACTTCGAGAACCATCTGTCCACTCACGGCGGAGTCACGATTGTGTACGACGGCGACGGCAACCGTGTGTCGAAGACGGTTAGCGGCGTGACAACAAATTATCTGGTCGATACGCAGAACCCGACTGGGTACGCGCAAGTCGTCGATGAGCTGCAAATCGGCACAGTCGCAAGAACGTATTCGCTCGGACTCGAACGAATCAGCGAAACGCAAACGCTGAACTCGGTGTTGACGACTAGCTTCTATGGCTACGACGGGCACGGCAGCGTGCGCCAGCTGACGAACTCAGCTGGCACAGTAACCGATACCTACGACTACGACGCCTTCGGAAACATCGTCAACCAAACCGGCTCGACGCCGAACAACTACCTGTTCGCTGGCGAGCAGTATGACCCCGCGCTGAATCTCTATTACAGCCGCGCTAGATATCTGAACGCGACCATAGGCCGCTTTTGGAGTATGGATACCTATGAAGGAGACGACGAGGATCCAACTTCATTGCACAAATATCTGTACGTTGCAGGGAATCCAGCGAACTTGACGGACCCCTCCGGCCACGACGATCTCGCAGAAATCTCGGTAAGCTTTTCGATCAGCGTCGGCCCTGGTGCCTCGGTCGGAGCAGGTCTAGGATATTACATATCAGGAACGACCAAGGGGGCTGCCTTTGGTGCACTTGGCGGCGCCGCTCTAGGTTTCGCTTTCTTCTCAGGAAATCCACAATTAATAACCCAAACGTTGACGTCCGGCATCGTGGGTGTCTTCCTACAAATCGGGGTTAATTACGCGCGGGATAACTACTACTCTGTTCTTAACCTGCAGCCTCCGAACCTAGCATTGAATTCCGAGTCCCTTGTCGTAGCCTTTGGAACCGGAGCATCCAGCGGGCTGGTAGGTGGCATTCCTGAGGTGACGGGACTAACAAATTCCGGAGCGGTGGCTGCCGGTGTCCAAGGATTGGCTGGCTCCGTGATCACCTCCATCGCGCAAGGCCAGAGCTTGAGAGCTGGCGCAATAAATGCTGTCGAGTCCTTTGTTGTTGGGGCGCTCGCGTACGGTTTTGTGTCGCCCGGGATTAACACCATCGCGACATCCCCCGGGTTTCAAGAGGGCCTAAAAGCGGCGATCGGAGGCACTATCTCTACATTCTTTACCGATGATCAGCAACTCATTCTCAAGTCCTTCGCGCCCGGCTTCTACAACTTTATCAACAACTAGAAAGGGGGCAGGGCAGAATGCCACAGAAGACCTTGATAGATACGACAATCCTGCGTAAGCAGGGCCGCCGAGGTCTAGCTCTAGTTATCCTGGTGGTAGGTGTCTGGTTCAGTGTGAAATTCGTCGCTGGTATTCCGCTGTTTGCAAGAGACGTCGGGCACTGGTCCATGCCTAGTGGCCACTCGCGACTCGTGACTCGGTCAGCCCTGGGGCTGGCAATTGCATACTTCTTTCTTTACGGTCTTACAGCTTGTTTTTGTTTCTATGTGGCATTCCGAATGTTCTTTCCGCGCATCGTGTCAGGCGTCATCGCCTCGATAGAGGGATTGGGGGCGATCAAAGGACAGCCGTTTTTCAAGTTGCGCGTGTCCCATAAGACGTACTCGATCAGGACCAGTAAGGTCGTTGGCTTTGATCCCCAGTCCTGGACTGGGAAAGACGTTCGTCTTGGGGTTGGGGCCTTCCCCTTTTGCAGTACATACTTTATTGAAGTAGAAACGTGAGGACTTCTAACGCAAAGCTGGCGGGTGGGCCGATCAGACAAACGGGTCGGTCCCAAGCTGCTGAGTAGACTTGGGAATACAGGGACAGACGGAAGTGTCACAATTAATTTTGATACGCGAATGGGGCCAGTCCCGTCTGTCCCCGCATTATCCTGGTCCAGATCGGAATCAAGGGCGGCGAGGCAGAAGTGGGGATTGACACAGCGGTAGACATAGTGCCGGCGGCGTAGATGGAATTCAAACCGTACTTGGAACTGGCGACCCGGACTCAAGACGCTGGACTATTGGAACTACTGCGTTTCCCCGATCATGCAGTCCTAAAAAGTGGAGATTGGTCCGCTCGCTGGTGGAGTCATAGCAAGACCAAGCGCATGCGCTCTGCCGATCGCGAGAAGATTCTAGCGAGGCTTGCCGACGACGGTGTCAATGAGCTGGAATTCAAATGGCGTCCACGGGATAACGCGGAGGCTAGCGATCCGGTGCGACTGGTCGAATTCTGGTTTGATTTTGTGCCTTCGCGAGTTAGTGCGTTATGGGCGCCGGTTCCGACCCAAAAGCTCGCATCCCATGCTGACGAACGTAAGCGTAGAAACTTTGGATCGGGGAAACCTCGCGATTATTCGAGATACCGTTTGCCGTACCCTTCGACGCTGGCGTGCTTCTTCACCTTCGAGTATCGAGAGGACGTCATCAAGGATAACCTTGAACTCCTGGAAAGATTCATCGAATGGATACGTACGTCTTTCTCTCCTAGACTTGATCCGCTACAGGTTTTTGGACATGGCGGCCCAGGAAACTTTTATCGTATGCCCATGCTTTACGGAATGAGAAGCGTTGGGCCGTGGACGGATCGGTTGGGTGCGAAGTTCGAGAATATCTATCCGATTATGATCGGACCGGTAGCCTCGTGTGAGGGATTGGCGGCAGCCCTTGGTAACCGCTGTTCTCTGATTCGAATCTCGGAACAAGCTACCAATGCCATCGTGAGCATCTCTCCAGATGAGGTGGAGGATGTGAGGCATGATCCGGCGGCGAAAGAATGGGTGCTCATCCGGGATGTTAACGAGATTGATCAGCCTCAAGAGCTGTTGGCCAAGCCAGGATACGAAAGTAGGCAAGCGATGTTAGATGAAATATACCGGCAGGAATCCGCGCTGGCGTGGCTTACACCCTTCGTGAAGCGCTAGCCCACTTCCGTCGCGGTAAATACTACACCGAATTCATCCAAGCCTTCGGGCAGTTCGCCGCTTTGCAGTGCGCCGTAATCGAAGCCCACAGAGAATCCTGGCATTCCCAAAGCCTCTGCTAGCTGTCGGTGTCTGTCGGGTGCCAGTAGTCCGGCGTCCTGTTTGTGCAGAATCCGGTCAACTTGCTCACGGACATCAGGCCGCTTGAGGGCCGCACAGAGGCGCTCAGCATTGCCTCCCTGCGGGCCTCTCGGCGGCACATGCTTTGCAGCGAAGTCAAAATAATCCGGCTCCGAGTTGTACTCGTCGGTGACAACACCTGCCTCGACAAGCCGATAGCAGAGCACGTCATCGTCAAACTCAGAAACCACGATAGCCGGGCAAGCTAGCCGTTTCGACAACTCAGCAGCAACAGCAGAAATGCGTTCTTCATAGTGGGACTCGAACTCCCCATCCGCGACGAGAGTAAACCCGTTGACGGTTGGGGAGATGGCAGATTGCCGATCTTCTAAAGCTGCAACGATCTGCGGCTGAGTGGGGCCAAACAAAGCGACGTGCGTATAGGACCATCCCATAGCCACATTCTGCCAACTCTTTCCGACGTGCACAATGGTACTTTCGCCGGGGGGCCCGGCCTTTCGATTAGCAGCTGGAGTAAAATACGGGGAGCGTGCCCCGTCCTTCGCGTTCTGTGCGAAGGGCGGGTGCCACCTTTTGGCTGGGTCGATCCTCCACCCACATGAGTCGCTCCCAACCTTGCGACGAAGATGCGCTTCGATGTCTGTCCTGCCCGCATGTCTCGCCCAATCGGCCGGTGTAGCCCGCCAGAGAATGTCCTTCAAGTCCAATCTTGCACCGCGTTCGACAAGGAGCCGGACTACTTCATCGTGCCCTCTGCCGGCAGCTTGGTGTAGCGGTGTCGTGTGGGAATGGCCTCCCACCGGGTTGTATCGGTTTGGATCTTCGCCCGCGCCGAGCAACAATCGAACGATTTCGACATGACCAACGTCCGCCACCTCTTGGTCAATCCCCAAACAGTACACCGGACGGCCCGTAGCGCATGCTGCGGGCCGTTTGATTTTTCCTAAGAATTGTAGAGCGAGCGCCCCCGCCCGCTAGCTCCGTGATCGAGGTCACAGCCTTATGGTCGGCTCCTTCGTTACAGTAGGGTGAATATGGGCCGATTCTCCATCCTGACCAACCGCAAGCGTGCCATCGTTGCGCTAGTACATTCCGTAGTCTTCTTGTTGATCGCCGTGTGTCAGATGTTCGCCGCTACTCGCGCCCCAGGCGTTATCGCGCCGCCGCACGTGCCAACAGGCACCTGGATTCTCTGTGGAATCTTCACTCTCGTCTCCATCATTCTCTTACTGCTTTTACTAATCTCCCGCGGCTGGATGGAAAAATTCTATTTCGCCTTCTGCACCCTCAGCGCCACCTCTGGCCTGCTGCGCACTGCCGCCGGCGATCAAACTTTTCACGCTGGCCTCTACCTGCGCGTGGTCATGCTGGTAAGCGCCGTGCTGGTTGGCATAGCGATTGTCCGCACCCACACCCAGCTTCAACTAAGCGGCTCAAATGTGCAGGATGAAGGGTTTTTTCCCCGACGCCAACGCAAGAATTTCGTCCCATGACGAAATCGTCCGCCAGAGCAAACCCTGAAACCCTGAAACTTTGAAACCTCGCCCCTCCCGCAGTATCCTTGCCAAGTGTCCTACCCCGGTGAATCCTTCCTGAACGAGCAGCGCGAGAAACGGCGGCTGGCCGCCACTTACGCCGCCATGACCGATGGCGAGCTGCACCGCCTCGCTCGCAATGCCGACTCCCTGACCGAGCTGGCCTGGGACGCGCTCGAAGATGAACTCGACCGCCGCAATCTCGAACCCGTCGACGACGAACCCGCGCCCGAGCCGCGCCAGACTTTGGAAATGCAGGAGCTCGTAACCATCCGTAAGTTCCGCGACCTGCCCGAAGCCTTGCTGGCCAAAGGAAGCCTGGAGTCAGCCGGCATCGAGTGTTTCCTGGCCGATGAAAATCTGATCCGTCTCGACTGGTTCATCTCCAACTTCATCGGCGGCATCAAGCTCAACGTCCGCCCCGCCGACGAAGCCAACGCCCGCAAGCTGCTGGACGAACCCATCCTCGAAGGCCTCTACGTGCAAGGCGTAGGCCTCTACGAGCAGCCCCGTTGCCCAAAATGCGGCTCGCTCGACGTCAACTATCAGGAACTCGACCGTCCCATCGCCTATATGAGCGCCTTCCTGCGCGTGCCGATCCCGGTGCAAAGGCCGGCCTGGCGATGCCACGCCTGCGGCGTAGAATGGGAAGATGATCCGCAGAAATAGACGGTGGGATTCCCGAGCACCCTCAACCGGCTCATCACGGCGCACCCAGCTCCTCTTATTGACTCACCCCCGTTCTCGAAACTAAGATTCGCAGCACATGACAGAAGACCAATTTCCCATCGGCCGCGTGATCTCCCATTACCGCGTCCTCGAAAGACTCGGCGGAGGCGGTATGGGCGTCGTCTTCCGCGCGGAAGACACGAAGCTGCGCCGATTTGTCGCGCTGAAATTCCTGCCCGATGGCATTGCCAAAGACGAAGCCGTTCTCGAGCGCTTCCGGCGCGAGGCGCAAGCCGCCTCTGCGCTCAACCATCCCAATATCTGCACGATCTACGACATCGATGAATCCGATGGCCATCCCTTCATCGCGATGGAACTGCTGAAGGGCGTGACGCTGAAGCACAAGATCAATGGAATCCCCGTCGCGCTCGAAACTATTCTTACCGTCGGCATCGAAGTAGCCGACGCGCTCGATGCCGCGCAATCGCAAGGCATCATTCATCGTGACATCAAGCCCGCGAACATTTTCGTAACCGAGCGCGGCCAGGCGAAAGTCCTCGACTTCGGTCTCGCCAAAGTCGTCACCCGCGGCAGCGGGGAAACGCTGGGAGGAACGATAGCCACGCAAGACGACGTCAATCTCACCAGCCCCGGTACTACCCTCGGCACAGTCGCCTACATGTCGCCAGAGCAGGCCCGCGGCCGCGAAGTCGATGCCCGCAGCGACATTTTTTCGTTTGGCCTCGTGCTCTATGAAATGGCCACCGGACGCCAGGCCTTCCCCGGAAATTCCTCCGCCGAGCTGTTCGACGGAATTCTGAATCGAGCGCCGTTGCCGCTATCGCGGCTGAATCCCGAGGCTCCATCGGAGCTGGAACGAATCATCGACAAATGCATGGAGAAAGACCCCGGCTTGCGCTATCAACACGCCGCCGATCTCCGCTCCGACCTGAAGCGCCTGAAGCGCGATACCGAATCCGGCCGCCGCGTCACCCCCGTCGCTGAACCCGCTGCCACAAGCCCAGCCGCTCCGATTTCAAACACCAGGCTTTCAAATTCCGGCGCTCAACCAGTTTCGGCTGCCTCAAGCAGTGCGGTCCTTCCCGCCCAGTCCGGCAGTTCGGCCGTAGTCACTGCAGCCAAGCAACATAAATTCGGGACAGCAAGTCTCGGCGTGATTGTGCTCGTCCTGCTGGCTGCCGCAGGCTACGGCGCGTACACGATGCTCCATCATCCCGCCGCCGGCCCGTTTCAAAATTTCACGGTCACCCAGGTTACCAACTCCGGCAAAGCCCAACTCGCCGCGATCTCTCCGGACGGCAAATATCTGCTGAACGTGCTCAACGATAACGGCAAGCAAAGCCTCTGGCTGCGCAACGTCCCGACCGCGAGCGACACGCAGGTGATTCCGCCCGAAGCAGCCGCCTACCGCAGCCTCGCATTTTCGCCCGATGGCAACTACATCTACTTCCGCAAGGCACAAAACGCGGTGAACACTGACTACAATCTTTACCGCGCACCCGTCCTCGGAGGCACACCACAAATCATCGTTCGAGATATTGATAGCGGCATTGCATTTTCTCCCGACGGCAAACGCATCGCTTACATGCGCGCCAACGATCCCGAAGTCGGCAAATTCCGCATTCTGAGCGCCGACATCAGCGGCAATGACGAGAAAGTTTTGGAAGTCGGTCCGCTTGCCTCAGGCGGCCGTCAGAATATGGCTTGGTCTCCGGACGGGCAACGCTTGGCTCTGGTCGCGGTTCAGCCCGATGAGCACGCTCTTAGCGCCATTGACCTGTTCGACCTGAACAGCGGAAAGTCCACTCGCTTGGCCTCTTTCAACGACAAACTGCTCAACGAATTGCAATGGTTGCCCGACGGATTGTTGGTCGTCTATCAACAGGCGGGCTCGCAATTCAACCGGTCGCAAATCGGTTTTATTCCCACCGCAGGCGGCCAAATGCGCCAGATTACGCGCGACACCAACCGTTACACTACGCTCACCGTTTCCGCCGATGGCAAGACCGCGGCCACCGTGCAGCAAAAGTCCACCCAGAGTCTGTATATGCTTCCGGGCGCGGGTAGCCAGAATGCCGACATCAAGCCCTTGTCGTTCAGCGGAGATATTGGCGGTTTCAATTGGACGCCCGACGGCGGCTTGCTGGTGACCGATGGGCCGCGACTCCTGCGCGCCGCCGCCGACGGTACCAACCCCACGCAATTGATCAACGACCCCGCAGCTGGTGTCTTCGACTTCTCCAGTTGCGGCCGCGATCACATTATTTTCTCCTGGGGCTTCAAGAACGGAACGAACAAGGCCAACATTTGGCGCGCCCACGCCGATGGTTCCGGCGCCATCCAGGTCACCGATGGAAAGCTCGACCTCCGCTCCGTCTGCACGCCGGATGGAAAATGGGTCTACTACGAGAACCGCGCCATCGGCCGTATTTCGCGCGCCCCGCTGGATGGCTCCGGAAAACCCGAAGTGGTTGCCGCCAGTGTTGTGCCTAACAGCTTTCTCGCTGGGGAGATGGTGTTCTCAGCCGATGGAAAGACACTGGCTTACATTGTGGAAGTAGTCGACGCCGAGACGCAGCGTGGCCAGGAAAAAGTGGCGCTTCTGGATCTCGGTTCCTCTGCGCCGCGACTGGTCGATGTCGATCCACACATCAGCAGCGGCGGCCTGCATTTCACGCCGGACGGAAAAGGGATCGCTTATCCCGTGAACAACAACGGCGTCGACAACATCTGGATTCAGCCGCTCGATGGCTCAGCCCGCAAGCAGATTACAAACTTCACTTCCGAACAAATCACATCATTCAACTGGTCGCCAGATGGCAAAAGCCTGGGGGTGCTGCGAAGTCACTCCGAGTCGGATGTGGTGCTGTTGCAAGAAGGGAAGTAAGGGATGCCGTCCGAAAGTACGGATGATTTCGCAGTTGCGGCTTAATATCCCGGCGACTACCAGGTTCTCTCAAACCCCTTCCCAATCACATCCAGCGTATCCTCCGCCAGCTTCAATCCCGGCAACTCCTCTCGCGTGAACCACCGCACCTCGGCGGCGTCGCTGGCAGCCGCAAGTTCTCCCGCAACCCGCCGGCACAAAAAATCAATCAAAACATAGTGATATTGCACACGCTGCTCGGGGTTGCGCAGCACTCGGTCGTAAACGCCGAGCAGTTCCACGGCTTCGACCACGAGTCCGGTTTCTTCCCGCGCCTCGCGCACCGCAGCCTCGCGCACCAGTTCGCCAACTTCAAGCACACCTCCGGGGATCGACCACTCTGCCTGCAGCGGCGGGTGCGCCCGCTTCACCAGCACCACGCGCGGGCCTTCAATTATGATCGCGCCCACGCCAATAAGCGGCACTTCGGGGAATTCACGTTGCATGCTGGCATTGTAAAGCGAGACTTGAATCGGCTTGCAAGCGTACACGAAGGCTGTCATAGGACTTCCTTCGTGCAACTCCGTGTCCTTAGTGGTTTAAGATTTTGGTTTTCTCTGTGACTCTATGACTCTGTGGTTAAATGGTGTTTTCCATGCCCCTCGAAGAATACAAACGCAAACGCCGCTTCGACGAAACTCCCGAGCCCGAAGGCAAAGTCGAAAACAAATCGACCCATCGCTTCGTCATCCAGAAGCACGATGCCACGCGCCTCCACTACGACTTCCGCCTGGAAATGGAAGGCGTTCTCAAATCATGGGCGGTTCCGAAAGGGCCATCGCTCGATCCCGCCGATAAGCGTCTGGCCATGCAGGTCGAAGATCATCCGGTCTCTTACTTCGATTTCGAGGGCATCATCCCCGAAAACAATTACGGTGCTGGCACAGTGATGGTCTGGGATGTGGGCACATGGCAGCCGCTCTCTCCAGTTGCGGTCGATGGAAAATATGTACCCGGCACCGACATCGAAGCTGCCGCCATGCTAGCCAAGGGCGACCTGAAATTCCGCTTGAAAGGCAAAAAGCTGAACGGCGATTTCGCGCTGGTGAAAATGAAAGGCCGCCGCCCCGGAAGCAAAGGCACCGAATGGCTGCTAATCAAGAAGCACGACGACTACGCCGTCGAAGGCTATAACATCGATGACTACGACGAGTCGGCTCTAACCAGGCGCAGCCTCGCCGAAATCGCCGGCGATGCAGGCGCCCGAGAATGGACCAGCCGCCCCGCTTCAAGCCGGGGAAAGTTAAAAGCTCCCTGGCTGGCCGATGCCGTCGCCAGACTCGATAAGAAAAGAGCGGAAGAAAAAAATCTGGAAGACAGGAAGAACGGCAAGAAGACGGCCGCTAAAAAAAAACGAAAGAAATAAACACAGGGGACAGAGAGAAACCAACAGAAGACCTCAAGCAGAAAAAACTCTCCATAACCGCGGCGACTGAACCCATCCTGCAATCCTCTGTGTCCCCTGTTCCCTCTGTGTTAAAGAAATCCGCGTCATCAACCGCCGCCCCCGCCAAGCGCACCATGCCCACTTCCATTCATCCCATGCTGGCCACAGCCATTGAAAAACCCTTCGACGGCGACGACTGGCTCTTCGAAATCAAATGGGATGGCTACCGCGCCATCGCGTTCATCGAAAATGGCCACGCTCGTCTCGTCTCCCGCAATCAGAACGAACTCACCCATCGCTATCCCGAACTAAAAGACCTGCCGCAATTCGTCAAAGCAAAAACCGCAATCCTCGATGGCGAAGTAGTCGCGCTCGATGACCAGGGCCGCCCCTCCTTCAGCCTCATGCAGCAGCGCACCGGCTTCCGCCCCGGCGGGAAGCGTGGCGTAGTTAACGCCGACGTGCCCATTCTGTACTTCGCTTTCGATCTGCTCTACCTCGATGGCTACGACTGGCGCAAAGTTCCGCTCGAGGAGCGCAAGAAGAAACTGTCGGAGATCATCATCCTCGGAGATCGGCTGCGCCTTTCCGATCACTACGAACGCGAAGGTATCGCGCTCTTCGAAGTCGCCAAACAGAAAGGATTGGAAGGAATTCTCGCCAAGAAGCGCGACAGCATTTATCAGGAGCGCCGCTCCAGCGAGTGGCTGAAGATAAAAATCACGCACACGTGGAATGCGTAATCGGCGGCTATACCCAACCCGAAGGCAGCCGCGCCCATTTCGGCTCAATCGTGCTCGGTCTCTACGACAACCACGGACGCCTCATCCACGTAGGCCAGGCCGGCAGCGGCTTCAATCAGAAATCGCTGGAAGCAATCTGGCAGATGCTGAAGAAGCGCGAAACCAAACAAAACCCGTTCTACGGCGAAGTCGAAGCGTTGCGGAAAGTGTATTGGGTAAAGCCGGAACTGGTAGCCGAAATCGAGTACGGCGAATGGACCGCCGGAGAAGAATCCGGAAAAATCGCCGGCACCGGCCCCAAACTCCGCGCTCCAGTATTCCAAGGCCTCCGCGACGACAAAGCCCCCAAAGAATGCCTACTGGAAGAAGCCTTGAAAATTCAAAACGCGCAACCGTAACCGCGGACTAAAAGACGAAACTCACAACTCAAAACTCAAAACTCACTTCACATCCTTCATCGCCAGCAGGTCCCATAATCCCGCCCGCTCGGATCCACCGCCCGTGCCACAATCCCCGCAAAAGCATCGCGCAGCTCCGGATATTTCGCGACCAGCGCTTTCATCACCGCAATGTTGCTCGAGTAAGTCTGATTCGTATCCGCTATGCTCGCTACCTGATATTTCACAACCAGATCCAAATCGTTGCCCACTATGTCAGGAAACAAGTCGGTGAGTTTATAAGTCCCCGTTCCAGCCGCCAGCTCAACAGTCTTTCCATCCGCCGGAACATCAGCAGGCAGCGCCTTCTGCGACTCGTCGTAAAGCTTGTCAGTAACCGCAGTGCTCATAAACGGCAGCGGGGAAACCAGCGAACGCGCTTCCGTGTAATACAGCCACGCATCATGCCTCTGTCCCTTGCTTTCATATTCGCGCGCGTGGTCCACAAACCAATCGAGATCGTGCCCGCCTGTGTGCGCCGCCTTGATGTAAAGTCCGCCCAGCTTCCAGTCGCTCCCGATCTGCTGCAAAATCAGCGAAACCGTATACGCGCCTTTCGCGCCGCCCATCACGTCAAGAATTACAACTCCATATTTGCCCGGCGGAAGATTAGCCAGCGTGAAGATCGCGCTGTCTTTCGTCTGCCCGTTACTGCCAAAAACTCCGCAGAAAAATTCCGCGTGCGCCACCGGCGAGCTTCCATTCGCCTCCAGCAGGAACGCTGGCCGCGGAGTGGCTTTCGCTCCACTCAGCGCCGGCAAATTATCTTTAACCGTCGATTCAATCGCGGAAAAATCCGCCGCCAGACTCGGAATCGACGCCTGGCGAAGCCCGTTCGCATCGCCTCTCGCCAGCAAATCAAAGTAGTGCTCCGCTGCCGCAACCATCGCCGTTCTGGTCGCCCCGTCCATATCGTTCGATGTGGTGCAATTTTCACCAGCCAGAGAACTTGCAAGCCCGAACGCCAGAACCAGCGCCGCCAGCCAAGCTCGTAGGAAATTGCGCCCCGGACAACACACCGCTTTCATCGTGTCCCCCAACGCTCGAGAAAATTGTACGCCCACGCTAAACGATGAGAAGTGCAAGGAATTGCACAATGGCGTGGCGCGCTATTAGGAAACTTCCCGCTGCAAGAACTTAAAGTCAATACATTCTATAGGGTAGGGAAGTGGGCACACCGCAGGAGGCTAAAGTTTCCCGCCCCAGCGGTGTTAAAATTGCTAATAAATCCTTACCGTCTCCCGAAGTTGAAGGTGTAGCGAAGGAGCTGTAATGAGCAGGCGACGAAGAATCACGGGATTACTGATGGCTGGCTTGTTGGCTTTGCCGCTCGCGGCTCTGGCAGATACGCAATCCACCCATCGCGCTCACACCAAGAAAAAGGAACCGCCTCCGCCGCTGCCCTCCGGAACCCAGGGACCAGTGCCGCAAGTACCTCTGGATTCGCTTCCAGCCGTAGCTCCTGAGGTCACGTACGAAGACGGCATGCTCACGATAGTCGCGCCGAACTCAACACTGGGAGACATTCTGCGCAGCGTTCGAAAGCACACTTCAGCTGAGATCGACGTACCGCCCACAGCCAGCGAACGTGTCGTAACCCGCCTGGGCCCCGCGCCCGCGCGCGAAGTCATGGCCGAACTGCTGAATGGATCGCGGTTCAACTACATTCTGCTCGGTTCGCCGGAAAATGCGAACGCCCTTACCCGAGTCGTCCTCGTCGCTAAAACCGGACCGGACAACCCTCCCGCGCCCACGCAAGCCGGAAATAATCCCAATGCCAATAACCAGCCTCCGACCCCGCAACCCGTGGCGGAAGCTCAAGACGCCGACACACCCGATGACACTCCGGACGACACCAACAACGCCGATCAGAACTCTGCCGACACCGATCAGCCCGCAGATCAGCCCGGCGTGAAAACCCCGCAGCAACTTCTACAGGAAATGCAACAACGGCAACTGCTGATGCAACAGCAACAGCAAGGCGGTCAGCCGGGATATCCGCCAGCCCCCGGCATGCCAATCCCGCACCAGCCGCAGCCTCCGCAAAATCAGTAGGCCAACAAGAACTTTTTGCGAGTTGAAAATTTAGACGAACTCTCACCCGCGGCCGCGAAGCGGTGGAAGAATGCAGCCCACAGCCTGCCTTAGCCTGCCGAAGGGGCCAATGCCATGGATGAAATGCAGGGAAGAGATCAAGCCCCGAAGGGGCGCAAGAATAACTGAGGCACGAACTTTTTACGGCCGATTACCGCTGTTCCGCCAATGCGTCTGTGAAGCCCCAGGCTGCGGCCGCGTGACTCCGCTGGCTACCTGTTCATCCCTCGTCTTTAGACTTTTCTGCAGCAAGGCCCAATCCCGCTCCACGTCGCTTTCCGAGACCTTCGCCGGATTCCCCTTGCGCAATTCCTCGTGCAACCGTGCTTCCAGCAACTCCTGCACAAACTGCCCTGAGGATTCCGCCGCAAAAACATTCGCCCCGGCAATCCCGAAATTCTCCGTCTCGTTTCCAGAAGACAAACGAAGCATCGGCCGTCCATCGGCATCGAACCCCGGAGTGCTCGCATTCAGCGTTCGAGTAAGTGTTTTCTCCACCCGGCTCTGCCCGATCCTCGTCAAATCCCCGGCCATCAGATGATTCAGCTCGATTTGATACGCCCGCCGGTCTTCCTCGTCGATGCGCGGCTCCAATCCCCGCTGCGCGTTGTAAACCAGTTCATCCCGCGCGGGATCAAATCGCCCCGTGCCCGTTCCCTCATACACCGCCAGCACGCAGCCCCCAAACACCGGGCTGACGATCGCGCTCGGCACAATGTATTTCTTCGATTTCAAAAACGATTCCACCACGCCGTGCACCGGAGTGCTGCGCGCCTCGCTCCCCGGCACCTGTGGAATAACGTAACGCGTAAAGTCCAGCTCCTGATGCCGCGAGCTGAACTTCACCAGCGTTTTTGCCATCTGCTTCGGCGTAGTGATCCCCACGTCAGCAATCACGCTGCGATGCAGCGCCTTGGGGTAATAAAAGTTGATCACGTCCTTGGCAAAATCGGCGCAGTTGTGCGAAACCGTGCGGAAATGCGAATCATTCAGCCGCGCATTGTAGGCGGCAATAAAATCCGCGTCGCGCGCGGGCGAAGTTTCGATCTCAAACGCATACGACGTCCGGTCATAAGCCGTCCCCACCAGTTCATACCAGTTTCCGCCCGGGGCCTCCCCGTTCGTCGAATCCGGCGCAACCATTTCCAGATGCTGCCTGCGATATTGATCGCGCAAAAAACTGACCACTTTCCCATCCACAAACAGCGGAATCTCCTCTGGCTTCTCCACCGCATATAAGTAAGGAATCAGCGGAATCGCCACCCAATCGAAGTGTCCGACTCCGTCATAGCGGCTGATTACCGCCCCTAACTCGCCGGGCTGGCAGGGACGCAGCTTGATCGGCGTTTCCGCGCACACACCTGATAAATACACCGCCGCATGTCCAGTAGCGGTGAAGAATCCCAGTTTGCCATACGGCTCTTCCAGCAGCAGAGTAGCCGAGGCATGGGCCATCATGGCGGAGATCGACATCAGCGCCAGAACTGCGCAAATCCCTCGCCGTAGCTGCCCTGCAGAAAACATACTTCTCCTACCTGTAATGCACCCTAGTACAAACCCGCCATTGAAAGATTAGTTGCAGCTGATCGGGGATGCGAGTTACCGAAGTCAACTAGTCAATGAGGAATTTGAAATGTAGTTCGTAGCCAATAGAAAAATAATAATTTATCCGACTATGAAAGTTTGATGAATTCGCACTCTATGTTCTTCTCATTTACACGAAGCTAAAGCTACAAAGCTACAAAGCTAAAGCTGGACCCTCTGCAGTCCTCACCCTAAATGGAATGGGAGTCTGCCGTAGGCGTAATCCCCCACAGAGAGCTGCGCATCTCACTTCCGCGCAATCCGCTGCGAGCAAACCTGCCCGGCCTTGCGCACGAGATCTTGGTTCGGAGAGAACACCTATGGAGAAGCTCCGCATTCTAGGCGCAATGCTGCTGGCCGCGCTCGCCGTCGCCACGGTCGCGCTCGCGCAGGATGTGAAAACCGACTACGACCATCACGCCAACTTTTCTCAATACCACACTTATTATTACGAGAGAGTTCAGACCACAGATCCGCTCTGGCAATCGCGCATCGTCGATGCCGTCGACCATGCCCTCCAGGCAAAAGGCTGGCAGAAGGTTAGCAGCGACGGAGACGTTGCCATAACCGCTGTGGGCAGCGCCCACAATCAGCAGGAATACCAGAGCTTCTACAACGGTCTCGGCGGATGGCGCTGGGGCGGTTTCGGCGAAACTGCCACGCAGGTCGAAAATTATCCCGTCGGCTCGCTGGTCGTTGACCTGTACGACACGCACAATAAGCAACTGATCTGGCGCGGCGTTTGCAGCAACTCGCTCACCGACAATCCCGAAAAGAACGAAAAGAAGCTCGACAAGGCGGTCGACAAAATGTTCGATCATTTCCCGCCGAGGTAGAAGAGCAGCAGCAACGAAGCAGTAGCAACGCATCGGCCGCCCATCCTGCTCTCGCCTTCCTTCGGCGAGAGAGGATCGGGTCTTTGACCTCGCATCCCCTTAATCGTCACTCGTCACCCCGCAGCAACGGCATCCCTCACAACCCCGCCTCCTCCGCCCGCATCTGATTCCCGGCTGCTTTGATTGCCATTTCAGACAGTGAGGGCTCAGTTGTCTTATGTCCCGCCATTTCCGGGTTCTTACGCTGTTCGCAATCGCGACCATGGCCAGTTCAGTTCTGGCTGCTCAGGTCCTGTCTTCACCAACTGACGTTGATTCGCCGAACTCACACCGCACTTCTCCCGTGGCTTTTGTCTACATCTCCAGCAGTCCCAGCAGCAACACGTACGAGATTAACGCCTACGCCGCCTCATCAAACGGAAAACTAACCACGGTCCCTGACTCGCCTTTTCCCACCGAAGTATCGAGCCTCGCCTCCAGTTCAAAATATCTGTTCGGTACCAATGGAGTCGAAATCGATTCCTTCTCCATCGCCAATGACGGCGCCATCGCCCAGGTTTCTTCCATCAACGCTCAGCAACTCAATCAGGGCGATTGCGGCGGCCCATTCGATATGTTTCTCGACCGCACCGGCTCCACCCTCTACGACATGGATTACATCGGCAACATCTGTGCGAATAATCCCTACCAGTCATTCAGCGTCGGCGGCGACAGCGGCGAGCTGACTTACATCGGCGTCACTAACGCCGCGAGCCCAGCGTTCGCGACGTCGCTCAGTTTCCTTGCCAATAACAAATACGCGTACGGCTCGAGCTGTTTGTTCATGGTGGGTCCGCTAATCTACGGCTTCCAACGCGCAGCTGATGATTCGCTGAGTCAGTTGAATATCAATCCGGCCATGCCCGTCGCTCCCGCCGGCGACTACTACTGCCCTGGCGGTTCCGCCGCCCCGGACACGGCCAATCACCTCGCATTCGTAGTTGCGCCGATGAATGGGAACAATCAGCAACCGACAGGAGGACCGTCGCAGCTTGCGGTTTACACGGCGGATGGATCGGGGAATCTGACCACGAGCAGCACGTATAAGAACATGCCGGCCACGGCGGTAACCGGTGTCTACGATTACGCGGCTTCACCCTCAGGCAAGTATCTCGCGGTCGGGGGAACGAACGGAGTGCAGATCTTCCACTTCAATGCTGCCAATCCGCCCACGCGCTTTACCGGATTGCTGCCGACCGGGGCCATCAGTCAACTCGCCTGGGATAATGCCGGTCATATCTATGCGATCAACACGGCCGGAGGAGAGCTGTATGTGTTCACTGTAGGTTCGGAGAAGGTGACGCAAGCCCCCGGCTCGCCGTACTCGATCACAAACCCGCAGAACATCGCAATTGCGCCGAGGTAATTCAATCAAAGGAATGAAACCCAAGGGATGAAACCCAAGGGTGCCCCACCCTTACTCTCGCCTTCTTTTGGCGAGAGTAGGGTGGGGATTTTGACCTCCTATCCAAACCGCCCCTCGCCCATCCACCTTGCGACTTCATCCTCAACAGAAAACGCATGACGGCGATTCGACTCGAACCGTCCTTCCAGCGTGTACGCGTTCACCTCAAGTGGGATTGCCTCGTAACTGCCACCGCTTAGAAAGCCGCGCACGTAAAGTTCAGAGAATCGTGGGATGCCAAGCTGGCGATATTGCTCGACATGAACCATCTCATGGAAGAGCAGCCCGTCCGAAAACGGCTCGTGCGACACGACCACATCGCGGAACGTAATCGCTGCCATTGTCGATTGATCCGGAAGATTTCGAAATCCCATTTTCCTCAAAGCCGGATAGAAGTCGGGATTGCCAATTCTCTCTTTCCGCAATACGGTTAGCCGCACGCTCTGCAAAACCTGAGGAGAAAAGAATCCCCCCAATGACGTTTTTTGCGCGTCGGACAACCCGGCCGCGCTGGAACGGTACTTCTCACGGTGAACAGTTATATAGGCCGAAACGAGTCTCGAAACGGAATCAATTTGTTTCGGGGTCAGAGTTGGGACAGAACTCATGATCTTCCTTCCGACACAGTAATCATCTTCGCAACCTTCTAATCTGCCGAGCCCCCCAAGCCGCACTCTCGCGGAGCGTCTCGTCTTCGTCAGTGGATAACCTTTCCAGCACCGGCAAAAACCCCTCATCTCCACTATTCCCCATAGCAATCACTGCATTCCTGCGAATCCCAGCCCGCTTCGTTCGGCTCACCGGCGTACCCCGAAACCGCTCACGAAATTCCTCCACGCTAATCTCCGCCAGCCACTCCAGTGCCGGATTCACCAATCCCTCCCGTGCCTGAAACTCCTCCATCTTCGTCGCCGGAGCCTTCCGGTTCCACGGGCAAACATCCTGGCAAATGTCACACCCAAAAACATGCCGCCCAATCCCTGCGCGCATCTCTTCCGGAATCGCCCCACGTTTTTCAATCGTGAGATAGGCGATGCACCTATTCGAATCAAGCTGATAAGGCGCAACAATCGCATCGGTAGGGCAAGCGTCGATGCACCGCGTGCAACTTCCGCAGCGGTCCGGCGCAGGCAAACTCGCCGCGAGTTCCAGCGAAGTCAAAATCACGCCCAGAAACAACCACGATCCTTTCTGCTGATGAATGATGCAAGTATTTTTTCCAATCCATCCAATGCCCGCATACTTCGCCACCACGCGCTCTACGATCGGTCCGGTATCGACATAGCAGCGAGTAATAACCTCGGCTTCCGCCGCATCTCTCACCGCCGCTTCCACCTGCCGCAGCCGCTGTATCACCAGATCGTGATAATCCACCCCACTCCACGCATAGCGCGAAATCCATCCCCGATCCCGATCTGCAAATTGCGTCGAATAAGGCTCCGCCGTGTTGTAGTTGATGGCGCACACCACCACGCTACGCGCCCACGGAGCGACATGCGCCAGCGAAGCCCGCTTCAGCCGCCCCTGCTCATCCCGCGCCTCCAGATACTTCATCTCGCCCGCGCGTCCCTCCGCAATCCACCGCGGGAAATATTCCAGCTCCGGCGAATCCTCGACAGCAGCAATCCCCGAGAGATCAAAGCCCGCGTCTGTAGCGGCTTTCGCTACCGCCTCCGAAATTTTGTCGGCCTCAATCACGCTCATAAGGAATGCAAGGTGGAGCAGCGCCTCATTAAACTGTTTCCAGCACGGAATCGGCCGCACAGGACGCCGGAAAACTCTCTAATCCCAGATCTCGCGTGGAAGAGCGGCGCTTAGCGCCGCGTAAAGCATTCAAAATACCTTCGGGCTTTAGCCCTGCGTATCACCTCGAGCGAAACTCGTTCCAAAACGGCCCAACCCCCGTTCCAATACGGAATTTCCCACAACCTTTTCGTCGTCCCGTCACAGCCCACGTTCTCCCTCAGCCTATAGCCTTTTCCTCACAGAGTCACGCAGCTTAAGGCTGGGTCGCAGTGCAGTTGAATCTTGACCAGGGTTCGGCGTCATTCCGGGGCCCCGCGTTTTCATCAGCGGGGCGAGGAATCTCCCGTGCGAACCGCGCTCTCAGGTCAAACGAACCCACCAGAAAGCCGCGTACTCTCCCAATTTGTTTCCCAGGAGATAATCCATGCCACAACCCACCCAAACGCAAAACAGCACCATTCAAATTTCCCTCATCAATGAGAGCACGGTGTTAACCGACGAAGATGTTCCCCCGGTTGTGGCCGCGCTACAAAAACAGGTCACCAACGACTTCCGTCCAGTCTGGGGCGTCGACGCCGAACTCAAAGTCGTCGCTAAAGGCACGCCGCCGCCAAGCGGAAGCTGGTGGCTCGTCCTGCTCGATGATTCCGACCAGGCCAGCGCCCTCGGCTATCACGATCTCACCACCGAAGGTCTTCCCGTTGGCAAAGTCTTCGCCGGCAGCGATCTGAAAGCCGGCACGTCCTGGACCGTCACTGCCAGCCACGAACTGCTCGAGATGCTCGGCGATCCCAACGTCAATCTCACTGTCTTCGTGCAGAACAGCAACAGCGCCGGTGTCCTCTACGCCTACGAAGTCTGCGATGCCTGCGAGGACGATAGCTACAGCTACGAAATCGACAACATTCGCGTCTCCGATTTCGTTTACCCGTCCTGGTTCGAAAGTTTCCGCGCCGAAGGTTCCACGCAGTTCGATCGCATGAGCAAAATTCACAATCCGCTGCAGTTGCTCACCGGCGGATATATCGGAGTCTTCAACGTAGCCTCCGGCAGCGGATGGCAACAAATTACCGCCGAGAAGCGCCCCACCAACCTGCGCAGCCGCGGAACCGTTGGCACGCGCCGTGAGCGCCGCGGTACTCCGCCCGATCTCTGGGTACCCAGCCTGCCCCCGCGCAAGATCGTGACCAACGCCCAAAAATATCGCGAGCACCTGCAGACCATTCAACAACGGCGCGAAGCCGCATAAGTTCCACTGGGTCCTCCTGGCCCGGGCCCCGCACGCGATGCGCGGGGCCTTTTTTTCTGGCGGACTCAAGGTTGAAAGAGCGCAGGTTGGAAGGCCGCAGGTGAAAGAGTGCGGATGAAAGAGCGCAGGTGGAAGAGTGCAGATGGAAAAGCGCAGGTGGAAGAGCGGCGCTTCAGCGCCGCGTAAAACGCTAGCAATTAGTGCGGGCTTCAGCCCTCGTGGTCGCAATTGTCGCCACGCCAGTCCACAGCCCACTAAGGTTCCACCGACAAAATGGGCGCAGCCAGATGCTCCTCCTCCGGAACCTCCTCCTTCTCCGGAGATTTCAAATAATCCTTCCACGCCGGAAATTCTCGCTGCTTCCTTTCAATCTCCTCCCGCCGGGCGCCTTTCGGCAAAGTAAGAAACGCAAGAAACTTCTCCTGCATCCGCACCCCGGGACTAAACTCATCCAGCCACAAAAACTGTCCTTCTTCATTAATCTCCAGAAACCACCAGCGGCCCTCCCGATCCACTGCAAAGTCCAAACTTCCAAATTCAATCCGCGCCTCATGCGCAAATCGCAGCACCGCTCGCTCCACTTCCTCCGGCGTCATCACTTCCTCGATCGTGACATGCCCCTGCCCCACTTCCTGCCGCCAGTCGAGCGCTCCATTCGGAGTGCGAACTGAAAACGAATAAACCGTTTCGCCCAGCAAAACCATGCGCACGTCAAAATCTTTAACGATCATTTCCTGGTAAATCGCCGGAGCGTAAGTCAGCACTTCATCTTCCGGAAGCGCTGAAGCCGCGATCTCAAACGTCTCCGTCACCGCCAGCGCCTCGCTGCCTTCTTTCTTCCAGATGTGCGGAAAAAACGCCTTGCAAACTTTTCGCTGCGCGGGATTGTTCAGCACATCTCTCACGGCCGCGGCGAATTCGTCATCAAGGTAGCCGGAATTCTCAATCCACTCCGCGCCGCCAGGCAAAGCTGCACCGCCTTGTTGTTGATCACGCGCGAAGCCGAATAAGGATTCACGCTGCGCACCGGCAACTGCTCCAGCAGATACATAATGGAAAGCGAAAACCATCGGTACTCCTCATCCGCAAAAGCCTTGTCCGCAACCGCAACTTGGGGATTTGTCAGCGGCGGGTTTGGACGTCGGATCCACACCACATCGCCCGAGTCGACGCTGTAAGGGCCAAGACAAATCCGCGTCGCGCCGTTGCACGAGATCGTGGCCTGCCTTTTCTCGGTCCACCCTACTCCGCCCCAGCACGCTACCGTGTATCCCGCCTGCTCCAGCGCCCATTTCAGCGGCGCGGTGTGATTGTCGTTGGCCAAAGCCACGATCACGATTTTCATCGCGTTCCTCTCAAGCATGAAAGGCGGCGCGCCATGCGCCGCCTCCCGTTTCTTAGCACTCGCCGGGGTCTCCGTCCGGCTGCTGGGTTTTCGGATCGAAGGAGCACACCGTAGTGGTGCGAATCCCTCCAACCACGTTCTGAATTTCTTCCGCTGTGAGTTCGCGCGCGCCAGTGCGGCTCAATACACGCTTGCTCTTCGTCTGCATAGGATCCTCCTCTAGCCGTCACCGTCCCTCTGGCCGGTTTTCGGGTTGATAGTGATGACGTTTGTGATCAACGGCCCGCTCCCACTGATGCGAGCCAGTTCCTCCGCAGTGAGTTCGCGGGCGCCGGTTCGGCCCAGCACCCGGTTATTGTCATTACGTTTCATCTGCTTCCTCCTTTGCTGTTACAACATTTCACCGGTTCGCAGTAGAAGGAACCGGGAAAACTCAGAAGGCGCGAAGTCGTGTTTTGCGCGGATCGTTGAAAAGGGGAAGTAGCGCCGCAAGGCAGCCATTTCACGATCCGCGTCCGCTTTTGGGGCTTACAATACTGCAAAACCCAAGCTCAGAATCGCAAAGTCAAGTTCAGTTCGTTTTTCGTAACAAGCCCAGTTCGTCAGACGGCCGCAGGAAGATTTAGCCCGTGCCCCTGTGCCCTGTGTGTTTAATCTTTCGAAGTTTTCGCTCAATAGAAACGAAATACAAACGAACAACGTCCCTTGCCAGCGCAGCTACAATGGCGTGCGGACTCTATCTCCTGAACCTTAACGCCGCACCCGATCGTTTCTGAATACCATGAATCCCGTACTCCTGGTTCTGTGCATCGTGTTCGTGGCCACGCTCATCCGCTCCGCCTTCGGTTTCGGAGAAGGTCTGGTCGCTGTGCCGTTGCTCGCCTTTTTCATTCCTATTGCGCAGGCCGCGCCACTGGTCGCACTTCTTTCCGTCACCATCGCTGCCGTCGTAGTAGTACAGGATTGGAACAAAATTCATCTCCACACCACCGGCTGGCTCGTGTTCCCCACATTCTTAGGAATTCCTCTCGGCGTACTTCTGCTTACCAGCCGTCACCCCAAAGCCGTGAAAGCCGCGCTGGCCATCATCATCATCGCCTTCTCCGCCTACTCGCTCGTCGGTCGCAAGCCGCCCGAGCTTCACCATGACAATCGAGTAGGGCTCGTGATCTGCGGCTTCATCGCAGGAGTTCTAGGCGGCGCCTATGGCATGAATGGCCCGCCGCTCGCCATCTACGGCGCAATGCGCCGCTGGTCGGCCCAACATTTTCGCGCCACATTGCAAGGATATTTTCTGCCCGCAAGCCTGGTGGGAGTAATCGGCTATGGGCTAGCCGGTCTGTGGACGTCTACTGTCACGCGCTACTATCTGCTCTCGCTGCCGCTCACATTGGCAGCAATCGGTATCGGGCGAGCCATTAATCGTCGCCTGCAAGGAGAAGCTTTTGTGAAGTACGTATACGCTGGATTATTGTGTATCGGCACGATATTGCTAGTTCAGGCAATCGTCGGAAGGCTTTGAGGAGATGACGTTCGAGCCGGGTGAAGTTCTTAAAGAGAGGCTCTTAAAGAGAAGAAAATGAAATCCCAACTCAATTCAGTCGACCAGTACATGGCTCAGCAGCCAGAATCCACACGCAGCATTCTCGAGCGTGTGCGCAGCGCCATTTGCAAGTCGGTTCCCGCGGCCGAAGAGACAATTTCCTACAAGATCCCGGCCTATCGATTGCAGGGTGCGACGTTCCTCTATTTTGCCGGATGGAAGAAGCATTACTCGCTCTATCCCATCACCAAGCCCCTAATTGCAGCATTCAAGGACGAGTTGGCATCTTACGAAGTTAATAACAAGGGCACACTGCGATTGCCGCTTGCCGAGCCGGTTCCGCTTCAACTAATCGGGAGAATCGCGAAATTTCGGGCCAAGGAAGTCGTCCAAAGGAGGAAGGACCCTCCCTCGAAACGGCGCACATAGCGCCCTACACGCCCAGCTTCTTCACTTCCTCGTTGTAATACTTGCGGTAAAGGATATCCCACTCCTGCGAGCCCTCCAGAATGGTCCGCTTCTGGCTTTCGATCTTCTGCCGCGCCATCTGGTCGATCTTCGCCTCGTTGTTCAGCAGCTCTTCCAGAATCCTGCGCGCTTCCTGCCGGATGGTATTCGGATCCTCGATGAACTCCACTTCATCCATCTGCCGCAAAGCCTCGGTAACAGCGCGGGCCAGCACGTTTACCTTGTCGCGGCTCAGTCTCACAGCACCGCCTTGTACTTTCGAACCAGTTCCGTCTTCACTTTGCGGAACATTTCCTGGTAATTCGCCCCCGTCTTGTTCATCTCTTCCGAGTAAGCTTCCAGAATCACCCGCACCTCATCATTGATGCGGTCCTCCAGCGAAAGCTCTTCCAGCAGCGCGGCATGCACGCGTTCGGTGACTTTCGGCAAAGCATCGGTTTCAATGGCCTTGGCGGCGATCAGTTTCTTGGTAACTTCGCGGGCCAGGTAGCCCACATATTCTTTCGACAAAAGCATGCGCGGATAGCGAGTCCCTGTCTCAGCAGCGGTCTGTTGTGAAACATAAAGTGTAACATGACGTTCGTGCTTCCCGAATTCTCCGATCAACGGTAGCTCTGAAAATCATCAGTGTTTGGCTGCAATGACGTGTAGGAGCGAAGTGACCGATATCAAAATCAGGAGTATCCCCGCTATACGAAACATGACGGTCATTATCTTCGTGTTTCGCGGCCGCCATTCCGGAGTCGGGGGTGGATTGAATTTAGGATGACGCTCACGAAGGCGAGTGGTCCAAGCGTTATAGCGCCGGGAGAATGGGTGCGCCGCGCAAAACAGAATCAATCCAATTAAACCGTACACCATGCCGAGAACCAGATCCATGCTGCCGCTCCAAGTCTGGTGCCAATAATCGCATGAAATCGCCCCGGCCCCCGATGGCGCCGCACCCTCCCGCTGGCACCCTCCCGCCAAACGTCATACAATGCACTTTGAACCAGTTTTTTCCCTATGTCGCCCACACCTGACGATTTAACCACCGTAAAAGATGACATGATCGCCTTCATCGAAGGCCACGGCATGGGCCGCTTCCACGGCTACGTCGACTACGAAGAAGTCCAATGCATCATGTGGGAGATGGGCAACAATCCCGACGGCTGGAAGGACTTCGTCGAGCTGGCCAAGACTGCCGCTGCACCCTTCCTCACCATGCATTCCTGGAAACTGGATCGCGAGGAACTCGACGAACTGGTCGAACGCCTCACGCAATCCGAATTCAGCGACAGCGACGACGTGGAAGACGCCCGCTGGCTCCGCACCCACATCGGCAAGATCGGTTTCCTGCAGCTCGGCTGGGCCTACCAAGGCTCGATGTTCCTCTGCGAAATCAGTACCGAATGGTACGAGCGTTACCAGCGCCTGGTCGATCTCTCTGAAGACTTCGGCGGCATCCCCATCGACGAGCCGGACCAGGACGACGAGAACTAACCGTGCGCTGGGAATTAGCCGCGGCAGATCCTCCGCAAGTGCACAGCCTCGCCCTCGGACTGCAAGATTTTCCTAACCTGCAGTTTCGCGCCAACGGCAAACCCGTGCTCGATCGCGTCGCCCTCCACACGCTTTCGCAACTACTCCTTCGCCGTGGCCTCACGGATCCCGAATCCGCCGCCCGCTACCTTGTTCCCTCGCTCGATCATCTCCACGCCCCCGAGCAAATGACCGGCCTCCGCGCCGCCGTCGACCGCATCGACGCGGCCATCGAACGCAAAGAGCCCATGCTCATCTACGGCGACTACGATGTCGATGGCACCATGGCCATCATCATCCTGAAAACCGCCATCGAACTCTGCGGTGGCGCCGCCGATTTCCACGTCCCGCACCGCATCCGCGAAGGCTACGACATGCGCGATGACGTAATCGAGCGCGCCGCAGCCGCCGGCATTCGCCTCATCATCAGCGTCGATATGGGCATCCGCGCCTTCGCCCCCGCTGAAACCGCGCATCGTCTGGGCGTAGATCTAATCGTCACCGATCATCACCTACCTGGCCCGATGGCGTACCGAAAGCGCATGCAGTCAGTCAATCCCAACCAACAGGATGCCCATATCCCTACAAGCAACTCTGCGGCGCAGGCGTCGCCTTCAAACTCGCCCAAGGACTAATGCAGCGCCGCCTCACTGGCAAAGATCAAACCCGTCTGCTGCTTTCATTCCTGAAAATTGTCGCCATCGCGACCATAGCCGACGCCGTCCCGCTCACCGGCGAAAATCGAGTTTTCGCCAAACTGGGCCTCGACGCTCTGCGCCGCGCAGTAAATCCCGGCCTCAAGGCCCTGCTGGAAGTCGCGCAAATTTCCACCAAGCGTCCGCCCAACTCCACCGAAGTCGCCTTCCGCATCGCCCCGCGCATCAACGCCGCCGGACGCATGGATATCGCCCGCGACGTGATCGAACTCTTCAGCGCGAAAGACCCCGATCGCGCCCGCCTTCTGGCCGGCAAACTCGATCGCCTGAACGCCGAACGCCAGGAAGAAGAACGCCGCATCCTGCAAGCCATCGAAGAACGCATCGCTGGCGACCCATCGTTGTGCGAAGCCTACTGCATCGTGGTCGATGGCGAAGGCTGGCACCGCGGCGTAATCGGCATCGCCGCAACCCGCGTAGTTGAGCGCTATCACCGCCCAGCCATAGTAATCGCCCGTGAAGGCGCAGAAGCCTTCGGCTCCGGCCGCTCCATCCGTCCTTTTCATCTTCTAGAAGCCGTAGAAGCCAGCAGCACTCTGTTCACCCGTTACGGCGGCCACTCCCACGCCTGCGGCTTCGCCATGCCGTCGGAGAATGTTCAACAACTGCGCGCCGAACTCGACACTTTCGCCCGCACCCGCCTCACCGCAGCCGATTTCGATCCCATACTCGACATCGAAGCCGAACTTCATCTCGATGACATACCCCCCGCGCTCTATCAAATGCTCGCCTTGCTCGAACCCTACGGCACCGGCAATCACGAACCCGCCTTCTCCGCCCGCAACGTGCGTCTGCTGGCTCCGCCAAAAATTCTGAAAGACAAACACATCAAGCTGAAGTTGAAAGCCGGAGATCCCGAACAGCCGATCCAGGAAGAACTCTCCGCCGCCGCGATCCTAACTACTCCGAGCTGCCATCCCGATGGCGCAGCAATCCGCCGCGCTGCGAGAAGCCGAAGCAAGCGACACATTCAGAAGCGAAAAGCGAAAACTAAGCCCGGTCTTCGACGCCCTGGGCTGGCACCTGGCCGAGCGCCTCCAGCAAGCCCCGCTCCTCGCCGGAGATGCAATCGACATCGCCTTCACCATCGGCCACAACGACCACTCCGAGTTCGGAGGGCTTGAACTGTGCCTGCAAGACTTCAGAAACGCGTCCGCCAGCACGCTGCCGTAAACTAATGGTAGATGCCCCTGCCCGTCTACCGCCTTCGCCGCCTCCTGGCCGTCATCACGGTTCTGTTCTCCGCCGTGATCGCGGGCATGTATTTCTACGCTCGCATGAGCCAGCACAGCGTCCTCAAAGATGTTCCCAATAAAATTGCCTACGAAATCAAGCAGACCGCCAACGGCTTTCAATTCTCCAAATCCGAAGCCGGACGCACCATCTTCACGATCCACGCCAAAGACGTAAAAGAATTCAAACTCAACGGCCGCGCCGATCTCCACGATGTGAGCGTCATTGTCTACGGCAGCGACACCTCGCGCTTCGATCAGATCTACGGCGACGATTTCACCTTCGACCCCAAATCCGGCAACGTAACTGCCAAAGGCGAAGTGCAAATCGATCTGCAAGCCAATCCCGCCGGCGGCGAAGCCCCAGATCAAGCCGCTCCGAAACAACTAAAAGATCCCATCCACCTCAAAACCCGCGATCTCGTCTTCAACCGCGACAGCGGCGACGCCCACACCGATGCCCGCGTCGATTTCAGCACTCCGCAAGCCACAGGCTGGGCCGTAGGCATTCATTACTCGGCCAAGCCCGGCAAGCTCATGCTAGTCTCGCAGGTTCACGTAACCCTCACCGGCGAGAATGACGCGAAACTTTTCGCAACTCACGGCGTCATCACCCGCGCTCCCCGCGAAATCATTCTCGACCATCCCCGCATGGAGCGCGAAACCGGAACGCTGCAGTCCGACCAGGCCACGTTCTTCCTTGGCCCCGAAAACGAAGTGCAGCGCGTGCAAGCCACTGGCAACGTGAACGCGGAAACCTCAGATCAGGCAACAGAAAAAATGCGCGCCCACGCCGACCAGGCCGAACTTCTGCTGACCAGCAATCAAAATCTGCTGCGCACGGCAACTCTCACCGGCAACGTTCACGTGGAGCGCGAAGGCGATCAGCCCATGCAAGGCGACGCCGGACGCGTGGTGCTCGATTTCGTCGGGCAAAACATTTTGCAAAAAGCCCACGCGTCTGAAGGCGTCCGCCTGGCGCAGCGCACGACCACTCCGAAAAAACCGGCCGCAGATAATTCCACTCCGCAGGATTTCGACATCCGCGCCCAAGCCATCGACTTCTTCATCGCCGAAGGCCGCCGTCTCGATCGCGCCCAAACTTCTGGCCCGGCGCAAATCACAATCTTTCCGGCGCAGGAGCAGAATCAGAATTTAGCCACAACTCCGCCGCAGCGCACCGTAGTCACTGCAGGCCGCTTCGACGCAAAATTCGCCGCAACGCCCCAGGGCGCAAGCCGCCTCGCCTCAGTCCACGGCGCCCCGGACGCGAAAATCGTCAGCATCGCTCCCAACCAACCCGACCGCATCAGCACCAGCGAAACCCTCGACGCCGAATTTCTTACTGAAGGTGGTATTGCGTCCATCATCCAGCAGGGAAGCGTCGCCTACACCGACGGCCAACCCCCGGAAAAGCGAACCCAAGCCTGGGCCGACAAAGCCCTCTACACTCCCGCCGACCAGATCCTGCTCCTTACCGGCAGTCCACGCGTCTCCGATGGCGGCATGGAAACGACCGCAAAAACCATCCGCATCAACCGCGCCACCAACGACTCCTTCGCCGAAGGCAACGTGAAAAGCACCTACAATGAAGTGAAAGAGCAAACCAACGGTGCGCTGCTCTCCTCGTCGTCGCCCATCCACGTAACCTCAGCCAAAATGACCGCCCACAACTCGCCCGCCATCGCGCTCTATGAAGGCAACGCCCGCCTCTGGCAGGACGCAAACATCATCGAAGCCCCATCCATCCAGTTCGACCGCGACACCCGCTCCTTGATCGCCCAAGGCACGCGAACCCAGCCAGTCTCAACCGTCCTGGTACAGCAGAAGTTGAATTCCGAAGGCGCAGCCGCTCAGAAGCCCCCGAATACAAAAGAAGGTGAGCATAAAGCGAAGAAGAAACCGCAGGAAAGTCTCGGCCAAGCCAGCCCCATCACCATTACCGCCCTGCGCCTAACCTACTCCGACCCCGATCGCAAAGCTCACTACGAAGAAAACGTCAAAGCCCGCGGCACTGATTTCGACGCCCGCTCCGATCAGATGGACGTCTATCTCCTGCCGCGAAGCCAGTCCGAATCCGTCCAATCCCCACCCAGCCCCGGCAAACTCGACCACATGGTCGCCCAGGGCCACGTCTTTCTCCAGGAGCCCGGTCGTCGCGCCAACAGCCAAACCTTGGTTTACACCGCCTCCGACGACAAATTCGTCCTCACCGGCGGCCCGCCTAGCATTTTTGATGCCGAACATGGCAAGATTACGGGGGTTTCGTTGACTTTCTTTAGGGCCGATGATAGGGTGCTCGTAGAAGGCGAAAAAAGTACTCCTGTGGTAACTCAGACGCGAGTAACAAAATAGTGGCAATATAAATGCGTACCCTGGCCACAGATGAGATCGGCAAGTCATACCGTGGCCGCAGAGTTGTAAACGGTGTCAGCCTGCGCGTAGAGCAGGGCGAAGTTGTTGGTTTATTAGGCCCTAACGGTGCCGGCAAGACCACAACCTTTTACGCCATTGTTGGCCTGATCCCCCCTGACACTGGCCGCGTGCTGTATGACGGCCAGGACATCACTGACGTTCCCATGTATCTGCGGGCGCGGCAGTATGGCATCAGCTATCTCCCACAAGAGCCTTCGGTTTTTCGCAAACTTACGGTCGAGGAAAACATCCTCGCGGTGCTGGAAGCGCAGCCGATGTCTTGGCACGAGCGCCGCGAGAAGATGGAGAAATTTATCGATGAGCTTGGGCTCGAGCACATTCGGCAGAATCGCGGTTACGCGCTCTCCGGCGGCGAACGCCGCCGTGTGGAAATCGCCCGCTGCCTGTGCATCAACCCAACCTTTATCCTCCTCGACGAACCTTTTTCCGGCATCGACCCCATCGCCGTCCTCGACCTGCAGAAAATCATCAGCGGCCTGCGAGCGAGCGGCATTGGAGTCCTGATCACTGATCACAACGTGCGCGAAACGTTAACCGTAACGGATCGTGCCTACATCATTGACGACGGCAGAATCTTCCGCCATGGCCCGCCCGAGCAGTTGGCCGGCGATCCGGAAGTGAGAAGGGTGTACTTGGGAGAGAGTTTCTCGCTGGTGTGAAGTTGCAAGGGCCTTGAAAGGACGCGGCTTCAGCCGCGTCGAAACAGACGTTATATGGAGCGCCTTTAGGCGCCGGCGTTGACCCATAGAGATTGCCAACGCCTCCGACGGATTCGCGATTGAGGAATGGACGCTGAAACCTTGAAACTCTGAAATATTGAAACATGGTCCTACTGCAGCACAAACTAAGCGTCAAGCTCTCCCAGCGCCAGATCCTCACCCCGGGCCTCGTCCAGATGGTCTCCGTCCTCGCGCTCAACAAACTCGAGCTCAAGGACATGATCAACTCCGAGATGGTCGAGAACCCCGTTCTCGAAGAACTCGAAGATTCCGTTCCCCTGATCGATGAAGTAGGCCGCAAAGAAGAAGACCGCGACCGCGCCGCCAGCGCCACCACCGAAGAAAACCCCATCACCGCCGTAGAAAAGAAAGACCCGTTCGAAGAAATCGACTTCGGCTCATTCTTCCAGGACTACCTCGATCCCGGCTACCGCACCCGCGGCGAATCCGAAGACATCGAACGCCCATCCTTCGAAAATTTTCTTTCGAAGCCGACCAATCTCACCGATCACCTGATGTGGCAGATCGGCGCACTCAGCCTGCGTCCCGAAGTTCGCGAAGCCGCCGAAGAGATCATCGGTAACCTCAACGAAGACGGCTATCTGATCGCGAGTGATGAAGAAATGTTGGGCGTAGCTCCGCCTGCGCCACCGGAGGCCGATGCCGTCGCGGCCAGCGCTATCGTCAGCGAGGCTGCTGCTCTCGGATTGGGCTCGGAAGAAGTGTCGAGCGAAGCCCTGCCCGACGATCTGGCCACGACGGAATCTGTAGGGACATCTCACGAACCAGCAGTCGGGGAACCGAGTCCGCCCGAAGTTTCTACCTCTCATGGTGTGCTGGAGAATCCTGTTAGCGAGCTGGGTAGCACGCCGGCGCCCGCTGAAGCGTCGTTCGGTTCACGCAACGGAGATTCTGCCGCAGCCGTTGCTCCCGCTCCCGAAGTCGCGTCCGCACCTCAGCCGCCAGCTTACAAACCCAGCTTTACCCTCGCCGACCTCCACGAAGCCCTGGAAGTAGTTCGCCAACTCGACCCTCCCGGCGTAGGCTGCCGCGACCTGCGCGAATGCCTCTTACGCCAACTGCGCTACCACCAGCAGCAACTGGCGCAACATAAAAACGGTGACAAGCCCGTCAACGGCACTGCCCATGTTCTGCAAGACGCCATCGCCATCGTCGACCAGCACCTGCGCGCCGTTCAGAATAAGCAGCAGAAAGAGATCGCCAAAGCCATCGGCCGCCCCGTTGAGTCCGTCCAGCAAGCCCTCGATTACATCCGCACCCTCGATCCCCGCCCCGGCCTGCAATACAACAAAAGCCAAGTGCGCCTCATCGAACCCGACGTAGCCTTCGTCAAGCACGGCGACGAATGGCTCGTCATGATGAATGACGATGACCTCCCGCAGCTTCGTCTCAACCCGGCCTACAAGCGCCTGTTAACCCGCGACACCAACGACAAGAACACCCGCGACTACGTGAAAGAGCGCTACAAGAGCGCCATCCAGCTCATCAAAAACATCGAGCAGCGCAAGCAGACCATCACGAAAGTTTGTTACTCAATCGTAGCCCGCCAGCAGGAGTTCCTGGAAAAGGGTATTGACTACCTGAAGCCCATGATGATCAAGGAAGTCGCCGAAGAAATCGGCGTGCATCCCTCTACCGTCAGCCGCGCCGTAGCCAGCAAATACGCGCACACGCCGCAAGGCGTCTTCGAGCTGCGTTACTTCTTCAGCGAGAGCGTGCAAGGCCCCGAAGGCGGCAACACCAGCCTGCTGATCCTGAAGCGCCGCGTAAAAAAATTAATCGACGAAGAAGATCCCGCGCGTCCGCTCACCGACGAGCAGCTAACCCGCATTCTGCAGTCGCAAGGCATCCAGGTAACACGCCGTACCGTAGCCAAGTACCGCGAAGATATGCGCATCCCCAGCACGCATCAGCGCAGGGTGCGCCAGTAACGCCGGCGTCCCGCCGGCATGGGTAGAAAAAGAGAAGTCGACGCAACCGCCTCGACGGCGGCGCTACAGCGCAAGGAGCGCCACTTCATGAACGTGGAATACACCGGACGTCACTACGAAGTCACTCCCGCCATCCGCAAAGAAGTAGAAACCGGCCTCACCAAAATCCGCAAAATCCTGGGCGACAGGTTTGACACCCACGTCATTCTCGCCGTCGAAAAGCACCGCCACAAAGCCGAAATCACCATCACCCCGCGCAACGGCCCGCTGGTCGGCCTGGCCCAAGCTAAGGATATGTCCATTGCGGTCGGCGAAGCCCTCGATCATCTCGAGAAACAGGCGGTGAAATACAAAAAACGCTGGCAGACCAAAAAACTCTCCGCCCGCAAAAGCGAAGAAGCCAGGAAGTGGAACGGCCACGCAGAGGCGGCGCTGGAGACGAACGATGCCCCGCAAACCAAAGTCGGCCTAACCGAGAAAACCGCCATCCCGGTCGCCGTGCACCGCTACCCCGCCGTGGCCCGCACCACCGAGGTGCACCTCGTCCGCTCCGACGAAGCCGTAGCCATGCGCCCCATGACCCTCGAAGAAGCCATCAAAGAAGCTCACTTCCGCGACCGTGACGTCTTCGTCTTCCGCGACCCCAAGGGCAAAGTTATGATCCTGCACCGCACTCGCGACGGGAAGATGGAACTGATCGAAGCGCCGTAAGCATTGTCTCTGCGAGCTCCCCAAGCCAAACATCGAACTGGTTGATATACTAGTCTATTCGCTGAGATAATAGATTCATGAAAACCGTAGGCGCCTTTGAAGCCAAGACCCATCTGAACGAACTCCTTCGACGAGCCTTCAAAGGTGAGATCATCCTAATCACAAGGCGCGGTATCCCTATGGCCAAGCTCATCCCGCCCGACAATGGAACTAAGCAGGACCTGCGCAAACTAGCCGATGACCTGCGCCAGCTGAGAAAAGGCGTCAAGCTCAAGAAAATCTCCATCCGGGGGCTGATTGATGAAGGCCGCCGCTACTAAGAAGTTCGTACTCGACGCCTCCGTGGCTGTGGCATGGTGCTTCGAGGACGAGAGCACGAAGTTTTCAGAAGGCGTGCTCGACTCATTGTCGAACGGCTCGGAAGCCCTGGTCCCTTCTCTCTGGCCGCTCGAAGTCGGGAATGCCTTGCTAGTCGCAGAGCGCCGAAAGCGCATTACTCTCGCTCAAGTGACGGCGATTCTCCTCCGCATCGCCGGGTTCCCAATTTCAGTTATTCCTATCGACGCCAAACAAGCTTTCGAGCAGATTCTGCCTCGCGCCCGCCAGCAAAGCCTTTCGCAATACGACGCCGCCTACTTGGACCTGGCACTCCGCGAGGGCTTGCCCTTGGCAACTTTGGATGCCGAACTCCGCCGCGCCGCAAATATCACCGGAGTGTCGCTCTTTTCGGTGTCATGAGGTAATTGCGTCTCGGAATGCGCTTCGCTGCTTTTGATTGGTTGTACTTGCCCTGCGCGAGAGGTACTAAAGGCAAACCGACGAAGAAGCGCACTGGTATCCACGTCTCGAACAGCCGTAGTTAAAAACCCCGCCCGGTCTCTGCTGCCGAGACCGAGCGGGGTTTTCACTCTTACGTCTCACGAATCGCTGTCCACCCTACGCTACCTGCTCTTTGCCCTCCACCTGTGTGACCTTCCACCTCGGTATCGCCCTCAGCCCAGCCCGTTGCCTCTGGCCGGGCCTCGCCTCTACCGCACTGCTACCGAGATTGGTCAAGCCAATCACATAGTTCGAAAGCGAATGCGGATCGCTCACCAGTGAAAGCAGGCCGCTATCCACCGGGCAGTAGCCGTTCACTTGCATGTAATCGAACTCCTGCGAAAAGCCCGGCGCGTAGAAAACACTCGAAGGCTGGTTCGGCACCGGATCCACGCCGTTCGCCACGCGATAGTTGGCGCCGATCTGGTTCCCGATCATCGCGTCGAAAGCCGCCGCAAATACCGGATCGCCCACCGTCGGCGACGCAAAGTTGTACGAACTCACAGGGACCTTATAGTTGAGCGCGATATCCAGCGTCAGCAAAGTGGCGAGAGCGGCTCCCAGACTGTGCCCGGTCACCATCACCGACTGTGCTCCCGCCAAAACCTGGCTCAACGGCACCGGCGTTTGCTGTTTCGTGGGAGGAATGAAGGGACCACTCGGCGGAGTGTAGTAGAGCAGCCCCTTATAAATCGAACCAAATCCCTCATGCACCAATCCCGTGGAGTTTGCCACCGGGCACGCTTCCTGCATCGAGTCAAAGATATCGTCGGTCCATTCCTCCGCGTTCTCCGTTCCTCGAATGGCAATGACGAGTTGCTTCGGATTCGCCTGTGAGGCGCACACATAGCCGAAGTAGGCCGGGGTCCATCCCCACGGCGTAAGAGCCTCGTTGTACCAGAGGTTGTAGGTGAGAGTGTAGCCTTTGGGTGGTACTTGCATGAAAGTAGAAAACGCTGGGTAGCCGAAGGATTGAGGCGTGTCGGTTGAAACGTAATACTGAAAATACGCTTGCTGAACGAAGTTGGCGTAGGTGATCGCCGTAGAGGCGCTGAAATTTGGCGGATAGCTCCAACCCATATTCTTCTCCTTTGTCGAATGAAATTCTGAGGCCGAGTTCTTGCCTGATTTTCCCTGGGAAATAAATCTGAAGCGAACAACGGAGACCCGGGATTGCCGCGTCTCGCTTTTATAAACTGATGCACAACACCCGCGACTGCGTTGGCCAATTGCCGGTCCAAGCACCGGGTCGTGCCGAGCGTGAAGATTGGACGCGAGCCGATTCCCCGGACTGAGATCAGCCGCCTTATACTCCTTTCTCAGGATATCGGCACAAGATTCTTCGCTGCGTTCCGAAATCCGAACAGATCGGGTGCCAAACTGGGAAGGCTGTTCTCGAAACCTCTCCAGTCTGGAGTTCGCCGCAGGTTAAATTCGCCGCTTGAAGGATTTAGTTCAATGAGAATGACAACGACTCGCACACGCTGGCTGGTCTCTTTTGCAGCGGTTCTTCTAACTTCAACAATGTCGTCAAGCGCATCGGCGCAATCGGCAACAATGAAACCAAAACTTTCCGTCCACTGGGAAGAACTCACCGCCGCCGACTTCCGCGAAGGCATTCATCGTGCGCAAGGCACATGCCTGTTGCCTTTCGGCATTCTCGAAAAACACGGCCCGCATCTTCCTCTCGGGACCGATCTACTCGATGTTCGCTACGCCGCCCTGCACGCCGCCGACCAGGAATACACAATCGTTTTTCCCGAATATTATTTCGGCCAGATCGCCGAGGCCCGCCACGAACCCGGCACCATGTCCTACAGCCGCGACATGCAACTGGCTCTACTTCAGGAAACCACCGACGAAATGGCCCGCAACGGCTGCAAAAAAGTAATCGTCGTCAACGGTCACGGCGGCAACGAATATCTGTTGCCGTACTTCGCGCAGACCCAGCTCGACAAATCCCACGATTACGTCGTCTACATTTTCGACCAGCGATCGCCGGAAACCGGTGGCCCAAAGAAGAAAACGTCCATCGATATGCACGCCGGCGAAAGTGAAACTTCGAAGATGATGATCGCCCGCCCCGATCTCGTTCACATCAACCGTGCCAATCAGGAATCCGGCGCCGACCAGCACCGCCAGAATCTCCCTGAAGATGTCTACACAGGAATCTGGTGGTACGCTCGCTTCCCCAATCACTATTCCGGCGACGGCTCCGCCGCCACCGAAGAGCTAGGCAAATTTCAAATGGATTGGTGGATCAGCGAGATCGTAAAGACAATCCGCGCAGTGAAAGCCGATGACATGAGTCTGAAACTGCAGAACGAATTCTACGAGAAGAGCAAACACCCGCTGGAGACGCAGCCGTAATGCAGGCAACTACGAACTTCCGATCAGCCAGCCGGTGACGAACACCAGCACTCCGCCCAAGCCGACCTGTAATGCCGCCGAAACCCACGGGCTATCCATGTAGCGGTGTCGAATCCAGGTGATGGTCGCTAATTCGGCAACCACCACCGCGCCCGCCGCCCACAGCGCCACGCGAAAATCCTTGATCAAAAACGGCAGCGTGTGGCCGATTCCGCCCAGCCCCGTCATCAATCCGCAAATCAAGCCCCTCACCCACGGATGCCCGCGCCCGGTAAGGCTTCCATCATCGGAAAGCGCTTCCGCAAATCCCATGCTGATTCCTGCTCCAGCCGACGCCGCTAGCCCCACCAGAAACGCATCATTCGAACTCTTCGTCGCAAAAGCCGCCGCAAACACGGGAGCCAAAGTTGAAACCGAGCCGTCCATCAACCCGGCCAGCCCAGGTTGCACGATCTGCAATACAAACAAGCGCCGCTGCGCCCGCTCTTCGTCTTCTTTCACATTCGCCGGCAACTTCTCCTTATCGAGTTCCTGTGCCCGCGTTTCGTGCGACCGTTCTTCCGTCGCCAGATCATCCAGCAATTGCCGAATGCTCGCATCCTGCGTCCGCTCCGCGGCCCGCTCATAGAAGCGCCGCGTCTCCACCTCCATCGTGCTGGCTTCTTTGCGCACCGCGTCGATCCGCAGCGGCCGGCTCAGCCACAACGCCGGACGCTCCACAAACCCGCGCACATCCTGCCGGCGAATCAGCGGTATATGCTCGCCAAATTTCATGCGAAACAGTTCGATCAGCCTTCTGCGATGCGTCGATTCCTCCTCTCGCATCCCCTCAAACATCGCCGCCGACGCCGGATAATCCTGCCGCAACCCTTCCGCAAAGTCGGAATACACCCGTTCATCTTCCTCTTCCAGCGAGATCGCCAGCGCCAGCACCTCGCGCTCGGTAAGTTCATGAAATTTTTTCATGGCCGATTAGATTAAATGCCAGAGCACGCCGGACACAAATCGAAAATCGCCGACCCAACGAACCATGTGGTGACGAACCATGGAGCGACGGACGCCTTCGTCCGTCCCGCCGAGCAAAGCGAGGCGGACCCGAGGCCACGCTTCGAGTCGTTTCACCCCCTCACGACAACTCTTGCCGTTCGTGGTTCGAGTTCCCTCGACGAACGACTGCTCAGGTCCCTGCAAACCATTTCGGGTGCTACTATCCAAAGCATGGCGCCACGGAAGCCGCCTGCCCGGAAACAGCAGAAAAAAATTGCGCGCACACCCCACAAGCGATCCCGCGCACAGGACGCCCCGCATCCGCCCGAGTTAGTCATCATCACAGGCATGAGCGGTTCCGGCAAAGCCTCCGTATTAAACGCCTTTGAAGATCTGGGCTACTACTGCGTCGATAATCTTCCCGTCGAACTGATCCCTCGCTTCGCAGAAATGGCGCTGCAATCAGCCGAAATCCGCCGCACCGCGTTGGTAGTCGATGTTCGCGAAGGTTCCAAACTCGAGCAACTCCCCGGCATCGTCAAAGCTGTCCGTCGCCTGATTCCGACCAAGGTCGCCTTCCTCGAAGCCTCCGACGCCGTGCTGCTCCGCCGCTTCAGCGAAACCCGCCGTCCGCATCCTCTTGGCACGAACGAGCCAGTCAATGCCTCGATCAAAACCGAACGCCGTCATCTGGCAAAAATTCGCGCCCTAGCTGACCTCGTCATCGATACATCAAAATTCAACGTTCACGAGCTCCGCGCCCACGTCACCGCCCTTTTCCGCGAAAAATCCACCGAAAAGGGAATCCTCGTCTCCTGCCTGAGCTTCGGCTACCGTCACGGCGTGCCCGAAGATGCAGACCTCGTCTTCGACGTCCGCTTTCTCCCTAACCCGCACTTCGTCCCCGAATTCCGTCCTCTAACCGGCCGCGATCCGAGAGTAGCCAAATACATTCGCTCATTTCCGCAGACCAAAGAATTCATCCACCGCATCTCCGATCTGCTCGTGTACCTGTTGCCGCACTACATTAACGAAGGCAAAAGTTATCTGACCATCAGTTTTGGCTGCACCGGCGGCCAGCATCGCTCGGTAATGATCGCCGAAGAAGTCGGCAAGCGTCTGCACAAGGCTGGATACCGCGTGAAGGTGACACATCGCGACATGCCGAAATAAAAACGGCTCATGGGAAGCGATGCCCTTGGAAGAACGACAAACAGGCAACCGGCAAGTAAAATAAAGGTTTGCGAGACTCACACAAACCGCCGCGAGTAAGCTATCTCAGCCTGCTCGGAGCCCTATGCGCCAACTGATGCGCCTCGTCCGCTACGCGCTCCCCTACTGGTGGCAAATCGTGTCCTCGGTCCTGCTCATGGCCTTGGTCGGCGCGCTTGATGCCTTCAAGTATCTGCTGGTGCGGCCGGTCTTCGATCGCGTCCTCAACCCCTCCACCGGATCGAAAGACATTCAACTCTTCACCATCCCCGGAACCCACCATATCGTTTATCTTCAGCAATTCGTCCCCGCCCGCTTCACCAACGCCTGGACCGCCGTAGCGTTCGCGCTAGTCGCCTCCACCATTCTCAAAGGCATCTGTGATTACTCCGGCACCTACCTCGTGAACCACGCCGGTTTCGGCATGATCACCGATCTCCGCGACGATCTCTACAACGCCATCATTCGCCGCTCATCTGCATTTTTTTCCAAACACGCCACAGGCACTATCCTCTCCGCCATCATCAACGACATCGAGCGTGTGCAGTACGCCATGTCGACCGTCCTCGCCGAATCCCTGCAACAATTTTTCACCTTTATTTTTGTCGCCGGCGTGGTAGTAGTGCTCGGCAAGAGTCTCTCCTGGGTGCTGCTGCTGTTCGTTCCCGTCATTATTTATTCTTCCCGCAAAATCGGCTCGCGCGTGCGTAGCACAACGCGCCAGGGCCAGGACAAACTAGCCGAAATCCAAAACATCCTCCACGAAACCATTACCGGCAACCGCATCGTAAAAGCCTTCAACAGCGAAAAGTGGGAGATCTTTCGCTTCCGCGCCGCCGCCAGCCGCCTTTTCCGCGCCAACCTCCGCTCGGTAGCCGCAACCGCCATCAGCTCTCCGCTCATGGATATCGTCGGCATCATCGGCATTGCTATTCTTCTATTAATCGGCCGCGACCACATCGCCCACAATGAAATGACGCCCGGCGTCTTCGTCGCCTTCATCACAGCAGTTTTCAGCCTCTACAATCCCGTCCGCAAATTCGCCCTCTTCAACAACAACTTCCAGCAAGCCCTCGGCGCGTCCAGCGAAATCTTCAAATTCATGGACGTTGAGGACGATGTCCGCGAAAAGCCCTCCGCCAAGCGCCTGCCTTCCTTCTCGAAGAACGTAAAATTCGACCACGTCAGCTTCACCTACGGTAGCGAATCCGGCGACGCTCCCGTCCTGCACGAGATTGACCTCGAAGTCCGCCACGGCGAAATCGTAGCCATCGTAGGCTCAAGCGGCGCAGGCAAAAGCACTCTCGTCCACCTGATCCCGCGCTTCTTCGATATAACCCAGGGCCGCCTGCTAATCGACGGCTACGACGTCCGCGACGTAACTCTAGCCTCGTTGCGTGAGCAGGTAGGAATCGTCACGCAGGAAACTGTTCTCTTCAACGACACCGTTCGCAACAACATCGCCTACGGCCAGCCCCACCTTCCCCTGAAACAAGTAGAAGCCGCAGCCCGCGCCGCGCTGGCCCACGATTTCATCAAGGCGCTGCCCTCAGGTTACGATGAAGTGATCGGTGAGCGCGGCATCCGCCTTTCCGGCGGCGAGCGTCAACGCATCGCCATCGCGCGCGCGATCCTGAAAAACGCCCCGATCTTGATCCTGGATGAAGCCACCTCCGCGCTCGATAGCGAGTCGGAAGCGTTAGTCCAATCGGCGCTGCACAATCTGATGAGCGGCCGCACCGTCTTCGTAATCGCTCACCGGCTCTCCACCGTGCGCCGCGCCGACCGCATCGTGGTAATAGAAAACGGAGCGATCGCCGATATCGGTACTCATGAAGATCTGATGGCGAAGCTGGGAACCTATCGCCGCCTGTATGATTTGCAGTTCGCCGATTTCGAGCCGAAACTGGAACCGGCGCAACCCAGCTGAAGTTACAATCGGAATTTAGAAAACCATCTATGCCTCTCCGCTCCATGACCGGTTTCGCGCAGGTGAAAGGCGAGCTGCCAAATAAGGCCGAGGACAGCCTCGCTTCGCCGTCCTCCGCCTCCACGCAGACCAACGGCAGGCTGGCCTTCTCGGTCTCGCTGAAGTCGGTAAATCACCGCTTCCTCGATCTCCACTTCCGCCTGCCTTCTGGCTGCGACGCCCTCGAAATGCAACTTCGCCGCCTGCTCAAAGAGCAAATCGCCCGCGGCCACGTCGAAGTCACTCTCAGCCTCGAGCGCGGCGGCAGCGAAGCTCTGTCGCTCAATCGTCCGCTGGTAAGCGGTTACATCGCGGCCTATCGCGCCGCCGCCAGCGAATTTTCTTTGCCCAACGAACCCGACCTCAACGCCATCCTGCGCATTCCAGGCGCGCTCGAGTCCTCCGGCGCCGCAGTCGATGGCGCCCTCGAAACCGCCGTGATGGCCCGCATCGCAGAAGTCCTCGACCGTCTGAACCAGATGCGCGAACAGGAAGGCCGCAGCATCGAGCGCGAGCTGCGCGAACGCATGGAGCACCTGCGCGAAGCCGTAAAGGTCGTCGAAGAACACCGCCGCAAAATGCTGCAAAGCTACACGGAGCGCCTGCAGTTACGTCTGCAGGAACTGCTCGGCTCCACTCCCGACCGCGACCGCGTCCTTCAGGAAGCAGCTCTCTTGGTCGATCGCAGCGATGTGCAGGAGGAAGTAGTTCGCCTGGAAAACCACATTCAGCATTTTCTCGGTCTCCTCGACGAACACGGTGAAGTGGGCAAAAAGCTCGATTTCCTGCTGCAGGAAATGAACCGCGAGGCCAACACGCTGCTCTCAAAAACCTCGGGCCTCGCCGGAGACGCCTTGAAAATCACCGAAGCTGGCCTCAGCATGAAAGCCGAAATCGAAAAATCGCGCGAGCAGGTGCAAAACCTCGAATGAGCTCCGCACCGCGCCAACCAGTCATCTACATCATTTCCGCTCCGTCAGGTTCCGGCAAATCAACCTTGGTCAACGAAATCCTGAAATCCGTCACCGATCTCGAGTTCTCCATCTCCTATACCACCCGTCCGCCCCGCGGCAGCGAGATCAACGGCCGCCAATACTACTTCATCTCCCGCTCCGAGTTCGAGCAGATGATCCGCGACGGCAACTTCCTCGAATACGCAGAAGTGTTCGGCAACTACTACGGCACGGCAAAACGCTTTCTGGAGGAAGCCGAACAAAAAGGCCGCGACCTCCTTCTCGATATCGACGTCCAGGGCGCGGAACAAATTCAGCACAAACTGCCCGGCGCCACGAGCATCTTCATCCTTCCGCCCGATCGCAAGACGTTGGAAGAGCGCCTGCGCAAACGCAGCGAAGATCGCGAAGAAGTCATCCAGCGCCGCCTGCAGACCGCCACGCGCGAAATCGAAAATTACCAGCGTTACAACTACATTCTCGTGAACGATCAGCTGGAGGAATCGATCAAGTGCCTGCGCGCCATCGTGCGCGGTGAACGCTTACTCCGCGGCGGAGACACGCTCAACGACGCTCAAGCCAAAATCGTCGCCGTAGCCAATTCCTGCCGCCTCGCCAACATCCGCGAGCGCGTCCAGCCCATCCTCGATTCCTTCCGCGCCACCGTAAAAGTCGCCCGCTAGTCCTTCGTAACCTAATGGCACTCTCGTGGCCCCCGCAAAATCCTTTTTCGTGGGAGAATAGGTGGACGTTAGCTTCGCTGGCGAAGGACGCAGCGTAGAACTTTCGGCAATCAAATTTTGCGGCCCCAATTCAAGGGAGAGAGTCCAATGAAATTGATCGAAGGCTTCGACAGCAACTATCGCTATATTCTGGTCGCCGCCCGGCGCGCCCGCCAACTGCAATCGGGAGCTCCGCCGGTGGTGCAAACAAACTCGCGCAAACCGTGCCGCATCGCGCAGGATGAGATCCGCGCCGGCAAGGTGAAGTGGGAAATTCCCGAAACCCGCAGCGCCGCCGAGCAGGCCGCCGAAGTATTGGATCAGGCGTTCGGCCAAGCTTAGCGCTCTGCGTTCACTTCTGTCGCGGACAAATCCCGCTCGGATTTTTGGGAAAAATCTGGGCGGTTTTGAAAGGGCGCGGCTTCTAGCCGCGCCGTCCAGCGATGCAAAGAGAATGCGGCTTTAGCCGCCGAGAGATGTCCGGCTCGGGCGTCGCGCATTCGGCGAACCTTGGCCCTTGGGTGGCACAGCGCTTCAGCGCTGCAATGGGCCACTGCTCCGCAGATCGGCTTCAGCCCCTGAGGTGCCGTGGGCACCGCGTTGCGCCTCCTTAGAATCGATGAAGATTGCTCTCGGAGTTACGGGCGGCATTGCAGCTTACAAGGCAGCTGAAATCGTCCGCCTGCTGCAAGACCGCGGCATTCGCGTGCAAGTCATCATGACCAGCGCGGCGCAGGAGTTCGTCCGCCCGCTCACCTTCGCCGCTCTTTCCGGCGAAAAAGTGATTACCGGCATGTTCTCGGTGGCGGGAGAGCAGTCCGCCAACATCGACTCCGCCATCGAGCACATCGCCGTAGCGCAGTCGATTGACGCTCTCCTCGTCGCCCCCGCCACAGCCGACATTCTCGCCCACTTTGCCCAAGGCATCGCCAGCGATTTCCTCACCACTCTCTATCTAGCAACCACCGCGCCCGTAGTAGTCGCGCCCGCGATGAACGTCAACATGTGGAACCATCCTGCCACCCAAGCCAATCTCGAAATCCTGCGCAAACGGGGAGTGAAGATTGTCGAACCAGGATCGGGATATCTAGCGTGCGGAATGGTCGGTGCAGGACGCCTGGCAGAAAATGAAGCCATCGTAGCATCCGTTCTCGAAGCGCTGGGCGCTTCACAGGATTTATCCAGCGAAACAATCTTGATCACTGCTGGCCCAACGCGCGAGCGCATCGATCCCGTTCGCTACTTGACCAACCGCTCCAGCGGCCGCATGGGTTACGCGCTGGCCGAAGCAGCTCTGCGCCGGGGTGCCCGCGTCCTCCTCGTCAGCGGCCCGACCTCACTCGCACCACCCGCCGCAGCCGAACTCACAAACGTGCAATCCGCCGAGCAAATGCGCGACGCCGTGCTCGCGCACTTGCCGCAAGCAACCATCGTAATCAAGACGGCAGCCGTGTCCGATTACCGCGCAAAATCAGTCTCCGACCAGAAGCTCAAACGCAAAGGCCCGCTCGCCCTCGAACTGGAACCAACGGCCGATATCCTGAAAGAAATCTCCACCCGCAAGCAACAGCAAATCATCGTAGGCTTCGCCGCCGAAACCGAAAACGCCCTCGAAAACGCCCGCCAAAAACTGGCCAGCAAACAACTAGACGCTATCGTGGTCAACGACGTCTCCCGCGAAGGCATCGGCTTCGACTCCGACCGCAACGAAGTCACCATCATTACGCAAGACGAAGTCGTCCAAGTCCCCGAAACCACCAAATGGGAAGTAGCCCAGCGAGTCCTCGATCAGATCGTCCGCATCCGCGACAGACGCAAGTCCCCCGTCAAAGCCTGAAGTATCTTTGGCGTCATCCCGAAGCCCCGCGGTTTTCATCAGCGGGGCGAGGGATCTCCCAACGCTGCCCTGCCAGTCTGGTCATCATGAGGCGCTAAACAGAAATCCTACGCTGCCCAAAGCGTACAATGCTTCTTTCCAATCTCCCAAGGAGCGCGACATGACGCAGAAAGTAATCGAAGTAGTAGGCACATCCAACCACAGCTTCGCCAAAGCCGCCGAAAGCGCCGTAGCTGAAGCCGCGAAAACAGTTCGCAGCATCAAGTGGGCTCACGTCGACTCGCTCGACATGCAAATCGAGGGAGGCAAGGTAGTCCAGTATCGCGCTGCCACGAAGATTTACTTTGACGTCGAGCACTAACCTACGAATGCCCCAAACCCTTGACCCCGAACTGCGCCGCGCCTTGGCCGAGCGCATCCGCTTCTGCCACGAGATGGGCATCTACGACTTCTACCGTCGCGATCCCATCTCCACACGCACCGGCGCGAGCGAATCGATCTCCACCGCATCCTTATCGCCGGAAGCCCAACCCGAAATACGAGAGGAAATGCCCCCAAGAAAATCCGCCGTCGCTCCAAAAGTCGCCGAAGAAAATATCTTTGAGATCACTACCCCGAAACCGGAACACCGCGCAACCGATCCCACTGCCGCCCTCAAGCTCATCCGCGAAGATCTCGGCGACTGCACCCGCTGCAAACTCCATAAGCAAGGCCGCAAGCAAATCGTCTTCGGCGTCGGCAATCCCCGCGCCGAACTGATGTTCGTAGGCGAAGGCCCCGGCGCCGACGAAGACGCGCAAGGCGAGCCCTTCGTAGGCCGCGCCGGCCAATTGCTCAACAACATGATCAAAGCCATGGGCCTGCGGCGCGAAGACGTCTACATAGCGAATGTGGTCAAATGCCGCCCGCCGGGCAATCGAACCCCCGAGCGCGACGAATGCGACACATGCTCGCCATTTTTAATGCGCCAGATTTCGGTCATCAAACCCAAAGCCATCGTCGCCCTAGGCGCAGTAGCCGCGAAAAATCTGCTGGCCATCAACGCTCCCATGTCCGAACTCCGCGGCCACTGGTACGATTTCAAGCCCGCTGGCAGCGATCCCGATTGGCCGGCGCACGCCTCGCCGTCACCTATCATCCTGCGTTCCTGCTGCGCGATCCTCGCCAGAAAGGCGAAGCCTGGAAGGACCTGCAAATGGTAATGAAGTATCTAGGAATCGAACCTCCAAAGAAACCCGTGGACTAACAAGGAAAGCTAACCGCGCGAAAACTACTTTGTCATTCCGAGCAAAGCGAGGAATCCGCTTTCCTCTCCCTGAGCAATAACCCGCCCACCGCCTGATATCCTTCCCATCAATGCCAGAATTCTGCGACGTAGCCCTCCCCGTCCCGCTCGACACGGTCTTCACCTACCGTGTCCCCGCCGGCGCAGAACCCACTCGTCGGCACTCGCGTCCTCGTCCCCTTCCGCCAGCGCCGCATGACCGGCATCGTCGTCGAGTTGCACGACCGCAAACCCTCCGTAGCAACCAAAGCCATTTACAGCGTCCTTGACCCCGCTCCCGTCCTCGACGATCAACTCCTCCGCCTCGCCCGCTGGATCGCCGACTACTATCTGGCCCCGCTCGGCGAAGTCTTCCGCACCATGCTCCCGCTCCACGCCGAATTCAAACGCTCCATCGCCTACCGCATCACGCCCCAAGGACGCATGGCGCTCCATCTGGCAGGCATGTCCGGATCATCCCTGCGCTCGCGCCGCTCTGAAGAAGAACAAGCCGCAGAATTCCGCGTTCTCGATTACATGGCTGTACAAGACTCTGCACCGGACGAGGCTGCCACAGTTCGCGAAGAGAGATTACGCGCCGCCGCCCACGTCTCCAAATCCATTCTGACCGGAATGGTCCGCAAGAAATGGCTAACCCGCGAAGACGTTTCCAACATCCGCGACGCAACCCGAACCATAAAAATAGCCCGACTGAAATCCGCCGAAGGCAAACTGAACGACAATCAGCGCAACATCATCGAAACCCTAACCGCCTCCGGCGGCCGAATCCCCGTAGAAACGCTACAAGAGCTCGAAGTTCCGAGAAGCACCCTTAGCACGCTGGTAAAGCGCGGCCTCGTCGAAATTATCGAAGAACCCGCTGGGTTCACGCTCTCGAGCACCAAACCACGCCCTTCACCGTTCGACTTCAGTCTCAACCAAGCGCAGCAATCCGCGTTGCATCGACTGTGCGAAGCCGTCGACAAAAAACAATTCTCCGGAATGTTGCTCCACGGCGTAACCGGCTCCGGCAAAACCGCCGTCTATCTCGCTGGCATGAAAGCCGTTCTCGAAGCCGGACGCTCCGCCATCCTCCTGGTCCCCGAAATCGGCCTAACGCCCGCCGTAGCCGCCGATCTGCACCAGATCTTCGGTGACGAAGCCGCCATCCTGCACTCTGCTCTCTCCGACAAAGAACGCGCCGAGCAATGGCACCGCATCAAGAAAGGTGAAGCCCGCATGGTAGTCGGCACCCGCTCCGCAGTCTTCGCCCCAGTCGGAGACTTGGCTCTCATCATCGTCGACGAAGAGCACGACTCCTCCTACAAGCAGGAAGAAACTCCGCGCTATCACGCCCGCGATGTAGCCGTAATGCGCGCCAAAATGGCCAACGCGGTAGTAATCCTAGGCTCCGCCACTCCCTCGCTCGAATCCTATTTCAACGCCACCAAAAACAAATATGCGCTGATCGAACTGCCCGACCGTGTGGAGCAACGCCCGCTCCCGGAAGTCGAAATCGTAGACATGCGACAGGAATTCCAGGAAACCGGCCACGAGCAAGTCATCTCGCGCAAACTCGTCAGCGAAATCAAAGAGCGCCTCGACCGCAAAGAACAAATCATGGTCTTGCTCAACCGCCGCGGCTATTCGCCAGTGGTCCTGTGCCGGACCTGCGGCAAAACTCTCCAATGCCGCAATTGCGCCATCTCCATGACCCATCACAAGCGCGAACACAAAATGGTTTGCCACTACTGCGGTTACGTCGCGCACATTCCCAAAGAATGCGTGCACTGCGGCAGCGAGTACGTCTATTTCCTCGGCGCCGGCTCAGAGAAGCTGGAAGAATTACTGCACGGCATGTTCCCCCAAGCCCGCATCGCCCGCCTCGATCGCGACACCGTCCGCGGCCACGAAGATTTTGAACGCACGCTCAACGCGCTGAACGATGGCGAACTCGATCTCCTGGTCGGCACCCAGATGATTGCCAAAGGCCACGACATTCACGGCGTAACCCTGGTAGGCGTAGTCGGCGCCGACAGCGCCCTCGGCCTCCCCGACTTCCGCGCCGCCGAGCGCACCTTCCAATTACTTACGCAAGTCGCCGGCCGCGCCGGCCGCGGCCAATCCCCCGGCAAAGTAATTTTGCAAACCTATTTTCAGGATCACTATGCCGTGCAATACGCCGCCCGCCACGACTTCACCGGCTTCTACGAAAAAGAACTTCGCTTCCGCAGTTGGATGCACTACCCGCCCTACTCTGCCCTCGCCAACGTCCTAATCCGCAGCGACAAACTCGACGAAGCCCTGCAATGGTCGGGCACGCTGGGCAAATGGTTTGAGCAAACCCGGCACGAAAGCGTACGCGTGCTAGGCCCGGCCAGTGCTCCCATCATGCGCCTGAAGCGCGACTATCGTTATCATTTTGTGTTGAAATCGCCAAGCCGTGAAAAGTTGAATACAAGCCTTGCGTGCCATGCTCGCCTACGCGACATCGCAGAAAATCCCGCGCACGCAATTAATCGTCGATGTGGACGCCCTATGGCTGATGTAAATTCAAGGAAGAAAATTCTTGGACCGTTGCGCCGCAATGACTTGCAAGGGGTGCAGCGGCGAGGTAAGTCCCATCTCCTTGCTCCGTCGCTGCATCTAATCCTATTGACAGAGTTCCTCTCCGCGCTCACACTTAGGCTAAGAAGTTAGGAGGTTCGGTGGTGTCAACTGCAGGCCAAAAGAACGAATTAGGAACAACCGGCGTTCTCGACTACATTGCCAAGAATCTAGCTGTTTCCCTGCCCAAAATGTCGCAACACTTTGACCTTCCCGAGGACCAAGTCAAAATTAAGCTCGGTCCCCTCATGGAGTACGGCCTTATAAAAGAGCAGCGTCCCGGCTGGTATACCATTACGGCCAACGGCATCAAGCAGGTAGAGCAATCAGTAAAGACCGGCCTGGCAACACTCCTGTAAGAGTCTCAAAATTCGCGTCTGGGGGAATGCCATGCAGATTCTTCCCACGGGCCTCTTCATTCTCGGGTTAAGCCTCTTTCTCGATTTACTCGAGTTGTCCTTCAGCCGGATCTTGTGGTTCATACGCACCCTGCGCTTCTGGCTCTATTTCTTTCTTCACTTCGGCATCTCCTGCCTCGCAGCGTATCTCCTTCACTCCAAAGTCACTGAGTGGTATCTGCTCGCCCCCGCCGGAACTTTTTTAGGGGTCAGCGTAATCTCCAACACTAACATCAAAATCGGCGGACAATCGCTGGTCCCCATCGCCGACCTGTTTCAGTCGATTCGTGCCAAGATGTTGGAACAGGCGGCCTCGGACAAAGTGGAGAAAGAGGCGGACGAAGCTAAAAGAGCCGATCTCGCGAGGCGGCTAAGAAATCTGGCTCTGCCGGAGTTGGAAAACATCTACCGCGACATCATGATCGCGGCCGGCAAGGTCAAACAAGGCCAGAATCTCTTGGCCCAGGAGCGACAGCGCTCCGCTGGAAACGAAGACTCAAACAAGGCGGCTGTCATCGGGCATATTCTCAAGGCGAACGAAAAATACATCGAAGACCATATCGATCAGTGGGATCCTCCGCAAGGTGGAAACGCGCCTGCCGTACACGCAAACCCTGCTCCCAATGTCGCTCCTCCCCCTCCGCCTGCTCCTCCTGCGGTTCCTCCTGTCGGCCCCTGAGCCAATCCACAAGGCGAAGCCGCCGAGCGAAGAAGTCTGCATTCGCTTAATATCTTGCCCATGCAAGGAGAACCACGTTTCTTCCCCACGCTCGCAGACTGGCGCGCCTGGCTCGAACAAAATCATGCCTCCGAACAGGAACTCTGGGTCGGCTTCTACAAGCGCGATTCCGGCCGCCCCAGCATCACCTGGCCGGAGTCCGTCGATGGCGCTCTCTGCTTCGGCTGGATCGATGGCGTGCGCAAAAGCATCGATGCGGCAAGCTACAAGATTCGTTTCACCCCGCGCAAGCCGCGCAGCGTGTGGAGCGCCATCAACATGAAGCGCGCCACCGAACTCAAAAGTATGGGACTCATGCACGGCGCAGGATTAGCCGCTTTCGAGAAGCGCGAATCCAAAAGATCCGCCATCTACGCCTACGAGCAGAGAAAAACTGCAAGACTTTCGGCCGAGTACGAAAAACAATTCCGCGCCAACAAAACCGCATGGAGGTTCTTTACATCGCAACCACCGTGGTATCAGGGCACGAGCACGTACTGGGTAATCAGCGCCAAAAAAGAAGAGACAAGACTGAAGCGCCTTGCCAGACTAATCAAAGACTCGGCAAACCAACGAAGCATCGCGCCCCTCACTCGTCCCGGAAAAAAGAAATAGCGAACCTGTGCGAGGCCCGGCCGTTCATCGCCCTACCAGTACATCCCACGGCCCCAAAATGCACGACAGTAACTTGAATCGCCCTCCGCTGTGTATCACGATCACTTACCGTTTCTCATTTTCCGGAGTTTGCAATGCAGTTCTTCAAGAACCTTGCCTTTGGCCTGACACTGGCGTTGCTCGCCCTCATCATCGCGTTCGCCATCATCACTTATGGGCCGCGCCGTTACATCGTCTCGCGGCACCATTACCCTGAAGACGCAATCTGGAACGACCAAAGCCTCTTCCTGACCGTCCAATCGGGAGGGTTCGCGCGTTCGGAGCTGAAAGGCACATCGCACATCCCCATCCTCGCCGCGATGTTCGGATTCGCCAGCGGTAACGAATTCGTCTCTCTGCCAGGCGAACTCACCGTTTTTCAGTATCAAGGTGGCCAGGTGTACAAGGACAAAATCACGGGTGGCTTCGTGCAAACCGTGCCCTCCGGGAACACTTTGTATTTCGTCGACCATCGGGCGCTCCAAGGAAAAGAAAGTATGGCAATGGCAGGATTCGAAGCTCTCTGAAGTGACAGGCCCCGAAGCTGAGAAAGCTGCCAAAGCTGCAGACGCCCACGTGGATAACGAGAATGACGAAACCCCGAGCCCCTCTCTTCCTGAGGGTTGGCATCGTTCGTCTCTGTACGCTGGGCGTGGTGGGACGCGCGAGATCGACGTTCAACTTCAAACTTCCAACGCAGTCATCAAAATCACCCGCCCGCAAACGGACCTCAAAGCTCACGAGTTCCAACCCGCGCTCGTCACGCTGGAGGCATCTGATCTGCAATCCCCCGTAACGATCTCAGGAGCCGAGTTAAATGGCCAGCAAGAGATCAGTGCTGCAGAATTTGCCTCGCTACGTTCTCACGATACGGCCGTGCACACTCGCCGTAGTCCGGTCCGATCGGCTATGGCCCTATCGGAATACCTGATTTACTTCCTGCTTCCATGTTCGCCTGCAATAGTCGCGCTCATTTCCCTGTTGCGGTTAAAGTCCAAGTTGCTGGCCAATCTGCCGGAACAAGCCTCATTTCCCAATGCATCGGTCGAGCAGTTTACCGCGCTCGACCGCGACCGTCTCGAGGAACTCACGCGCGCCGTGGAAAACCTGGGATTCAAACGCCTTCTGGACTACACCATGGTTTCCAACATGGCATTGCCCATCCCCGCATTCGGACGGCTCTTCGTCAATGAGCGCAGCCATTGTTTTGCGGAAATCAATCAGGTCTTTCCTCCGCGGGGAAAATCAAGCGAGCTTTCTTGCTCTTTCAATACTCAATTCGATCGTGGATGGGCCGTATCCACGGGTACGCGTAAACCCAACGGCGGTACATGGGTATTGCGTCTGCCGAAAAGCGTCTGGAGATGTCTCCCCGGAGCCGATCCGGTAAGCCTCCTGCAAGCTCACCAACAACAATGCGCCGAAATCAGTTCTGCTCTCGGCCTGCGTGTGGTGCCCGCTACCACGGCCAGCGATTATTTCCCCGGTGTGCAAAACCGCATGCGGCAGCGCCGCACAGTGATAAAAAAGAAACTGCTTCCCTTGATCCTGGTTGAGTATTACGGGTTCAGATTATCTCCGCGCCTGGAATGGAAAGGCGATTGGCAAAAAGAAGGAGCCAACCGTTCGGGGCTACAAACCCGCGCCGCAGGTGCCTGACCCTGGAACGACCGACAACTATTGTCCGATCCTGCCCCGAATCACAGTAACTGAAGCCGCAGGCAACTCGAATCAAACATCCTTTCCAGCGTTCACCTTCGAGCGAACAATCGGCCCATCCGGATCAGCCCATCCCTTGTTCGTAGTCACGATCGTAGGCTTCCCACTCTCCTCCGCATGAGCCATGAACCGCGTCTGTGCCGGATGCCACTGATACTGCGCGCTGCCGAAAGTAGAAATCTCCACCGGACCGGCAAACCCACTCTCCCGATCATCAGCTGCCGAAAACAAAATCCGCACCCGGTGCGCATTCCACTGGTCCCGATTCACCGCCATCACCGCCCACTCTCCATCCGGGCGCTTCACCGCATAAGCCGTCACCAACTGATGTCCAGCCCCATCCTGAACATCGCTACCGGCCGAAAAAACCTGATGTTCACCCCCACCCGCCTGCACCCACTCCAAATTGATCAACTGCGCCACAAAAAACTGCGCCAGCGGCTGCTGAATCTGATAATTCGCATCCACCGTAAACATCCCAAACGTTCCCGGCGAGTTGTTGCATCCCGGCTCCATCTGCAGCGGCAAATAATGAAAGAAATAAACTCCATTCCCCCCGGAATTCAAAAACGCACCGACATAATCCGCCAGCCAGATTCCAGAAAAAATATCCTGATAAGTTTCGCTCGCCGCCGAAGATAAGTTTCCCTCCGTAATAAACATCGGCATATCCGCAGGAATTCCATCCTCATGCCATACCTCCATAATGTGGCTCACCAGTTCAGGCTCCTCATACAAACTTCCCCACGGAATACGGCAAGGATCCATCGGATAATGCTCGAACGAAAAAAATGCCAGATCATTCATCCGCCCATGCTGCTTCAAATAATCGACAAACCGCCCCGTCCACGAAACCTTCCCGTTCGCATCCGGCCAGACTTCAATGTCTTTGTTCACGCCCTGAAACGAAGGCCCGCCCAATTTCAAAGCCGGGTCCACGCGATGAATGGCTGTGGCAAACTGCAAATACAAAGCCGCGTAATCTTCCGGAAGCATGTACTGCCCATCTGCTTCCTCGCCCATCTCCACATAAGAAATCGGATACCCGCGCGCCTTCAAATACCCAATCTCCGCCGCCGCGTTATCCGGCGTGTCATAGAGCATTGCCACCGGAATCATCGCGGGCAGCCCGCGCGTCACGCCACTGGTAAAAAAAAGATCGAATCCCACCTGCGCCTGTTTCGTCGATCCCAAATCCGAAGTTCGATGCCACGGATCAACCGACGACGCATAAGTCGTAGTCTGTTCCTGATCCGGAGTGTGCCGCACAACGTCATGAAACTCGCCGTCCGCAGTAGTCGTGCCCACATAAAGCTCCCGAATCGCATAACCCACGCAATTCCGCGGATCACCCTCTCCATCGCTATCGCAAGTGTTCGACGACTCCGTCATCCATATCCGTAAAAATCGCACCGGCATCGCTGCACCACTCAACCGAATCGTCTCCGTTCCACCCTTGCCCTCCGCAACCACCCCCTGCGGAAACGTCTGCCAAACTCCGCGCGTCACCGCCTTGATCGGATCCTCGCCCGTCCAATACTGCACAACGTATCGCCGAGCATAAGGCTCCGCCCACGCAATGCGAATGCTATCGATCTGCTGCACCTGCGCCAGATCGATCACCACCCACTGCGGATGCAAAGCATCGCTCTCTCCAGTAAATCGCTGGGTGAGATACGGGTTGCTCTTCCAAAACGAATTCACATCCCCATCCGTCAACCGCGAAAATCCAACGTTGTCCGTCCCATCATTTCGCGTCGTCCCCCGCCGCGGCAGCGAGTACCCATAGGAATAGCGAATCATCTCCGTAGGAGTCGACGCCCCGGTGAAATATCCTTTCCCCACGGCATCACTCCAGGTACCCTGCGGATTCCAATGCCAGGCTTCAATCGCAAGCTCGGTATTCTGCCGATACGTAACCGGCTGCCACCCAGAAGCCAGCGTCTTCTCCAAAGTCGGCTGCAGCAAATCCTTATCGATCGCCTCCACTGCAATCCGGTCCACACCCGCGCCCAACGTCTCCTTCGGCACAAAATGATTAGTCGGGTGCGAGATATCAACCGAGATGGTCTGGGCGACGAGAGAGGAAGCCAGAAAGAGACACGAGATCAAAACCAACGAAACGGCGGCCAGTTTGCCCACAGCAAGCCACCTCCAGGCAGTTAATTAAAACGATTCAATAAAGGAGTATACGACGAGAAGGTTCATCCCAAGCGCGAATGTTTCAAAATTCTGCCCGGTCAAGATACTCGTGGCGTCATCCCGAAGGCCCGCGTTTTCCCCAGCGGGCCGAGGGATCTCACGCGCACACCATGCCTTTTGGGGCGATGCCAGCCAAAATACATCTACTACAAGTCCGAACCTACCGCCCGCGAAATCCGTGATACATCTCCGGCAGGGAAGAGTGCAGCATCGGCGCCGGCATGAAAGTCAGCACCAGCATCAGCAGCGCAAACACCGCCAGCCACAAACGCCTGCCTTCCACCCGCGGCCACTCCGCCACTTGCGGGTGACGAAAACTGCTCAGCCATAGCAGAACCGCCCACACAAACCATCCTGTCCACAGGTAATACGACATCACCAGCAGAACAACAATCGTCAGCCGCGAAACCATCTTGTGCGCCTGCGGCGCAATCGAAAAAACAATGTGCCCGCCATCGAGTTGCCCGCCGGGCAACAAATTCAGCGAAGTCGCCAGCATTCCCACCCACGCCGCAATCGCCGTAGGATGCAACAGTACGAAATTCAGCGGCAGCGCCGCCGCTCCCCGCAGAACGCCCGTCCAGACGAACACCCGATGCACCGCATAAAAAATCAGCGGATACCCCAACTCATATTCGCCCAGTCCAAATCCGCGATGAATCGGTTTCGACCACGCCAGCGACACCACAAGCACCGCCGTAGCCACTACAAATCCCGCAATCGGTCCCGCAATTCCAATGTCAAACAAAGCCGTCCGCGATCGAATGCGCGACCGGATCAAAATCACCGCCCCCATCGTCCCGATCGGTGTCAGCGGCATGGGAATAAAAAACGGCAAAGTCGCATAAACGCCATAACGCCGGCAATACAAATAGTGCCCCATCTCATGCGCCAGAAAGAAAAGCATCAGCGTCGCCATGAACGGCACGCCGCCCAGTATCCGCTCCGGATGCGACCACACCCAGTTCACCGGAAAAAGTGGCACTACCTCGCCACGAATGGGCGCGTCATCAATCGACAAAGCTGGCCGCCCGTGATCGAAGTTGTACTGCATGCGCGCACCCGTCACCAGCGTAGTAAAACAAGTAGCCAGCAGCAGCAACACATGCAGCCAGTAACGAGGCTTCGGCCGCGCAGGCGCCCACTCCGCCACCGGCCCGAAGTATTCAAGCGTAGAGGTAGTTGTTGGAGGACCAGGATCCGACATGAATTCACAAGCCAGGCAACTCAAGCAAGGCTAGCTTCCATGCTACTAAATCAGAGGAATCAACGCAGGAAAGGGAATACAAAATTCGCACAAAACAACTGACCACTGAAAAACTGGCCACTGGCCGCTGCGGTTCACTCGATCGACTGCAACTCTTTCCCCGGCTTGAACCGCACTGCCTTCCCCGGCGGAATCGAAACCTCAGCCCCAGTCCGCGGATTGCGCCCAATCCCGGTCTTCCGCGGCCGCACGTTGAACACGCCAAATCCGCGCAGCTCAATGCGATGTCCGCGCGCCAGTGAATTCTTCATGCTTTCAAAGACGGTTTCCACGGCCAGCTCCGCTTTCGTCTTCGTAATGCCAGTTCTGGCCACCACTTCGTTGATAATATCGAGCTTGATCACGAAAGGCTCCCCAATGCGGTGTGAAAATCGCGCTTCAAGTCATTGATGCTAAGGAAGATAAGCAAGATTGTCAACGGCAGTATCCCTCCCGTCAACTGGCAGCCATTTCTGCCGCCACCATTTTGTCATCCTGAGCGAAGCAGGATCGTCCGGAAGGACGGTCTTGCGAAGTCGAAGGATCCCTTTCACCGAGCCACTGAAAATGGCTTCGCAGGGAGTTCTCGCAGACGAGTCGGTTGCCGAACGGAATCACCACAACCACCTACGCAACTCCAAGAAATTCACGCTGAAGAGCGATCGCTGGATTCGCAAGATGGCCCGCGAAGAAGGAGAAACTGCTGACAAAGAAGAAGTGATCGGAGAAAAGATCAATCACCCAACCACCAAACTTCCCAATTACTCAATCCCTAGCTCCGGCTCTCCTCTTCCTTGAACATATACTTGATCGCCGGCTTGTAAATCATCAAATTCGGCCCGCCATCCTCGCGGATGATTTTGATGCAGGTCTTGTCATACCACTCGATAATCCCGTGAACTTCCTCGCCATCCTGCAGCACAATCACCATCGGCGTCCGCGACTGCATCTGTTTCTGGTAATAAAAATTCTCCGCGTTCGTCTGTTCTGGCGGAGGTGCCTTCCGCCCGCCGCCTCCACCACCACCGCCTCGTTCAAACCCGCGCTCCCCGCCGCGGTCATGGCGTTCGTGCCGCTCCCGCCGCTCTTGGCCCTGCATATGATTCGCAGTATGGCTGGAATTATGATTGCCGTGGTTGTCCACTCGCGGCAGCGCCGGACGAATCAATTTTCGATTCGCAAAGTTTTCCTGCTCATCCGAAGGCGGCTTGGGCAAACTCGGATCCATGGTGTCCTTCATTGTGGCGCTCCTGCACACGCGCTCGCGCAAATGCCGATTATTAGAGGGCCCTGAAAAAGTATTTACGAAGGCGTGAAATTTTACCTACCGTAACACATGGCTCCGCCTATGACAATGCTACTAACGTGCCGGTACCGCCCATTTCAATAGCTTCGCGTATGCCAAAACTTGCACATCCTCTCCTATCACCGCGTAATCGACATATCCACGCCCCGCTGCTCATGCCCGAGCCCTGTAACCAGCGCGACAAGAGTCGCAATAATCAACACCGTCCATGCCAGCACCGGCGCCAGCACTCCGCCGTAACGCTGCTCGCTGATCTTGGCCTGGATCACAACGTTACGTGACGAAAGCAGGTTCCCAATCTGATAAGCGAATCCCGGAAACGTCCCGCGCACTGCCGCGGGAGAAAGCTCGTTCAAGTGCGCCGGAATCACTCCCCACGCTCCCTGAACCATGAACTGCATCGCAAAACCGCCCAGAGCCAGCATCGGCACGGTATGCGAATACGCCCACAACCGGGTCATTGGAATCGCCAGCAGCGCCGCAATCACAATCGCCCTCCGCCTTCCAATTCTCTCCGACCACGTCCCGAAAAAAATCCCTCCCAGCAGCGCCCCGATATTCGCAATGACCGCAATCAGCCCTACCGTCTCCGGCGTGTAGTGATGGTCTTTCTGCAGAAAGGTGGCATAAAGATCCTGCGTCCCGTGGCTGAAAGAATTAAACGCAAACATCAGCACTACCAGAAAAATAAATGTGCCCGCGTAAGTCATGATGTCCTTGCGCAAATGGGTCTGCGCATTCTTCGCCACCTGCCCCTGCAGCCACGCCGGCGATTCATCCACTTTCGTCCGGATGTAGATCACAAGAAACGCCGGCAGCGCCCCCACGATAAACATTCCTCGCCATCCCACCATCGGAAACACATATCGATAAACCAAGGCTGCAATCAGAAATCCCACCGAGTAGCCTTCCTGCAGCACACCCGAGAAAAATCCCCGTCCCTCCGCGGGCAGAGTCTCAAACGCCAGCGCCGCACCCACGCCCCACTCCCCGCCCATCGCAATTCCAAACAGCGCGCGCATGATCAGCAAAGTCTTCAGCGAAGGCGCAAACGCCGATCCCAGCTCAAACACCGAGTACGCGATGATGTCGACCATCAGCGTCACCCGTCGCCCATACTTATCCGCCATCACTCCAAACAAAAACGCGCCCACCGGACGCATCGCCAGCGTCAGGAAAATCGCCTCCGCCACCGCCGAAACCTTCGCTTGAAACTGCGTCGCAATCGCGCTCACGCAGAAAGTCAGAATGAAAAAGTCAAACGCATCCAGCGACCATCCCAGAAAACAGGCGACAAACGTATTCCGCTGCACCGGCGTAAGCCGTCGAAAGTGTCCGATGAACTCCATGGGTTTTCCTCCACGAATTCACTGTGCGCTTCAAAGACCTGCGAATGCTAGCATATGGAGTTCAATCGCCAATCGAAAATCGACACTCGTCAATCCGGCTTATGCCCGAACTCGACCCACCCCAGCGCCAGGCCACCGATACGCTCATGCTCACCGGCTTCTGGTATCGCGCCCTGCCCGCCGACCGCGTTCACCGCAACCAACTCCACAAAGCCACGCTGCTCGAAATTCCGCTGGTCATCGGACGCGACCGCGCCGGTCAGCCCTTCGCCCTGCGCGACAGCTGCCCTCATCGCGGCATGCCGTTAAACGGTGGCCATTTCGACGGCGAGAATCTCGAATGCCCTTATCACGGCTGGCAATTCGACGTGCACAACGGCCAATGCGAGCTGATTCCGTCACTAACCGCAGATCAACATCTGAAGGTCGATCGCATCTATGCCGGAAGTTATCCCTGCGAAGAACAGGACGGATTCATCTGGGCCTACATCACCGATCCCGTGCCCCAGGGCGCAGGATTCACCGCCCCGCAAGAAGCTCCCGAGCCAGCCCCGGTCATAGAAAAATTCGGGGTACCGGGAAAAGAAAAATTCAAGCGAGCCTATCTGACTGCCGACATGCCCGTAAGCATCGATCACGGCATCATCGGCCTCATGGACCCCGCCCACGGTCCATTCGTTCATCAAGCCTGGTGGTGGCGCAGCCGCCACAGCATTCACGAAAAAACGAAAAACTTCGAACCCATCCCTTGCGGCTTCCGCATGAGCGCCCACACCCCCAGCTCAAACTCCGCGCCCTATAAGCTCTTGCGTCTATACGCCGACGCCGATTCCATCACCACCACCATCGACTTCACCCTCCCCAACCTCCGCCGCGAAGTAATCCGCGCAGGGAAGTATTGGTTCTCTTCGCTGACCACGGTAACGCCCATCACCCGTAATCAATGCCGCATCGACGTAGTCGCCGCCTGGAACATTTTCCGCTGGCTCCCCTTCGGCCCCGAACTGTTGAAATTCGTCTTCCGCAAATTTGTCGAGCAAGACCGTCGCACCATGGAACTGCAAGCCGAAGGCCTCAAGCACAACCCTCATCTAATGTTGATTGACGACGCCGACCGCCCAGCAAAATGGTATTTCCAACTGAAAGCCGCCCACCTCGAAGCAAAACGCACAGGAGGAGTGTTCAAACATCCGATGAGCGGCCCAGTAACTCTGAAATGGAGAAGTTGAGGCGCTTTGCGGGCGTGAGCGGAGCGGGAGCCCGCAGCCGAAATCCCGAGCGCTTCTTGCGAGGGATCTAAAACCATCTAGCGCGGACGCCCTCGTCCGCGGATGCCTAAGTCAGAATAAATTGGGAAGTAATCGCCCGAATCCAACCCCGCAATCAAACATCAAATTAAATTTCTTCACCTTGCAGGAACGCATCCCGACGGGAGACAAAACAAATCCATGCCCCAGCAAGAACTCGAAATCCCCACCCAGCACGGCGCCAGCGACAGCGTTTTCATCTATCCCGAAGGCCAAGGCCCTTGGCCCGGCATTCTTTATTTCACTGACATTGCTGGCATCCGCCCCAGCAACCGCGAATCCGCCGCCAGATTATCCAGGCAAGGCTACGTAGTCCTGATACCGAATATCTTTTATCGCATCGGCCGCGCCCCGCAAAAACCCTCATTCCGCGACCTCGACGCCGATGCCCGCACCAAGCGCCTCGCCGAACTAGGCGGCCCGCTGACGCCGGACGCCATGGAAAGCGACGCATCAACCTACATCGATTTCCTGATCTCCCAACCCCAAATCTCGCCAAGGCCCGATCGCCGCAGTAGGCCACTGCTTCAGCGGCAAAATGGCCATGCACGCCGCCGCAGCCCGTCCCGAAAAAGTAGCCGCGGTAGCCAGCTTCCACGGCGGTGGCCTCTACACCAGCGCACCCACCAGCCCGCATCTCCTGTTGCCACGCATCGAAGCCCAACTCTACTTCGGCCATGCCACCGACGATCGCAGCATGCCCGCCGAAGCCATCGCAAAATTCGAAGAGGCCCTCAAACGCTGGGGAGGAAAATACGAGAGCGAAACCTACGGCGCCCAGCATGGCTGGACCTCCTCCGACAGCCCCGTCTACAACCAGATCCAAGCCGAGCGCGCCTACGGGAAATTGCTGGAGTTACTGCAGGCAACATTGCGCTGACGGAAAGTCGCGCGAATGTCGGCAGGGCACGCGACAAGTTACCAGATCACCGTCACACCCTCATATTTCCGGAACTTGGCGTCGGGAGTTGCGATCGGTATTCGTTCAGCGAGCAGTTGAGCGATGATCTGACGATCGAAGGGATCACGGTGACGCAAAGGCAAGCCAAACATGTGCAGCGCGTGTTCGCCGCTATACGGCAGGATTCGAATGTCCAAGTCCTGCAGCGCCCGTTGTAAGGTGGCCAAAGAGAACGCCAGCTTTCCCGACGCCGACTTGATGGCGATTTCCGTAACAGAAACGGCGCTCAACTCGAGCGCGTTGTCCAGATCATGCAAGGCCGCGGAGGCGGCTCTGCTTAAACGTTCCGGAAATTGCGCCGCATAAATGAGGGTCGCGGTGTCGAGCAGCAGGCGCATCTCTAATAGCGGCCTTCGATAAAATCATCCACTTCCTTGTCCGTCATCGGCTTCCACCAATTCGGGTCGATGATCTTGATTTGTCCGCGAAGAGTTCCGAACATTCGCTTTTTCCGCCCTGGTTTCTTCGTGCGTACAATATCCACCACCGGCACACCCCGGCGGCAAATGGTGACCGGCTCGCCATTCTCCACTGCCTTGATCAACTCCGGCAGCTTGTTCTTGGCATCCGCAACACTGACCTGCATGTTTTCATTATAGCCATCTGAGATGGCTATTTCAACGCCCGCGATACCGCTTGAGAGGAAAAGCCCCGAACAACTATTCTTTGATCAGCCACTCCATCGCTTCTTCCCGCGTCTTGAACGCAGGCAACTCGCGCTGCGAAAAATTCTTGAAATGCTCGTAAAAAACGCTCGGCAAACTCTCCGTCCCCACAAAAGCCGCACGCTTTACGAACGGCCGATCCAGCACCAGAACTTCCTTGATCCTCGTAGCCACAGCTTTATCAACCTCCGCCCCGGTAAAATCCGCCAGCGTCAACAGCGATCCCCGCTCATGCCGCGCAATATCCGCGCGAATCATGTCGAGCAGCATCAGCATCTCCTTCACCGCACAATGCGAGAGGTCGATCAGATAAATGACATGACCCTTGTGCCGCACAAACTGCAGCCGTTCATGCGAATCGCCGCGCGTGTTCATGTCAGTAAAGACTCGACCACGCCGTAAGCCCCGTCCAGCGCGGCATCCAGCGCCCCAGCGTCTTTCCCGCCAGCCTCAGCCAAATCCGGCCGCCCGCCGCCCTTGCCGCCAACTTTCTGCGCCACCGGCCCAATCACCTTGCCCGCCGAAATCCTATTCACCAGATCCTTGGTCACGCCCACAATCAGCGCCACATTCCCATTCGAAGCCGACCCCAGCACCACCACGCCCGACCCAATCTTCTCCCGCAATTGATCGATCAAAGTCCGCATCTGCGCGCGCTCCAAATTATCCACGCGATGCGCCAAAACCTTCACGCCTTTAACATCCTTAACCTTGTCGCCGATATTCGCCGTAGAAGATGAAGCCGACTTCATCCGCGCCGAATCCAATTCCCGCAACAGCCGTTTAATTTCCGCATCTTTCTTTTCAAGCTCAACCCTCAACGCCTCAGCCGGAGAAATCACTTCTTCAACATTCTGTTCCTTGATCGTACCGAAATGATAGGGGGTGCCCCACCCTTCCCCTTCAGGGGAGGGTGGGGTTTTTGACTTTCCATATCCCTTGACAACAGCGGGCGAAACGACCGAATGCACCACTTTCTCCAACTCATGATCCTTACGAAAATGCGCCAGCGAACCCGTCCCCGTAACCGCCTCCACCCTCCGCACACCCGAAGACACGCTGCCTTCCTTCAAAATCTTAATCAACCCAATCTCGCCCGTCGCCCCGGTATGCGTGCCGCCGCAAAGCTCAGTAGAAAAATCCCCAATGCGCACCACCCGCACCTTCTCGCCATACTTCTCCCCAAACAAAGCCATCGCATGATACGTGTTGATCGCCTCATCAATCGGCACATCCGTCAAAGTCTCAACCTTGATATTGCGCAGCGCTTCCTTATTGATGATGTCCTCAATATCCTGCAACTCTTCGTCTTCGACCGCAGTGAAGTGCGAAAAATCAAAGCGCAAATGATCCGGCGCCACCAGCGACCCCGCCTGCTTCACATGCTTCCCCAAAACCTCCCGCAACCCAGCATGAAGCAAATGCGTAGCCGTGTGATTGCGCATAGTCGACTCCCGAATCTCCGCATTCACCACCGCATCGACCCGATCCCCAACCCGAAGGGTGCCCCATCCTTCTTTCGCGTCCTGTGCGAAAGAGGGTGGGGTTTTTGACTTTCCCGCCCTAACCACAACCTGATGCGCCCGCACCCCCTGAATCGGCGAGTAACAGCCAGTCACTTCAGCCACGACCGTATTGTGATCCTCCGAATAAATCCATCCCCGATCGCCAACCTGCCCGCCGGAGTCGGCATAAAACGGCGTATGGTCCAGAATCACCTCGCCCGCCTCCCCAGCCCTGAGCTCCTGCACACCCTGCCCATTCTTGATGATTGCCAATACTTCGCATCCATCCGAGCGAGTCTGCCAATATCCCTCAAACACCGATTTCGGAAGCTGCTGATAAACAGGATTGGCCGTCTGCTTAGCCGCGCCTTTCCAGGAAGCACGGGCACGAGCTTGCTCCTCCGCTCGTGCGTCCTCGAAGCCATGATCGTCCAGCACGAAAGTCTTGCTGAGGGCAACGTCCTCGATAAAATCCCGGGGTAGCCCGTACGTTTCGTAGAGCTGAAAAGCCTTCCTTCCGGAAAAACGTGGCCAATCGGATCGCGGAAGGGCCTCTTTAATCAAGGAGCGGACATACCTCGGAGCTTCCTCTGCCTGCGAAGAGTGCAGATCTCTGAGCATGTATTCGAACGCCGGAACTCGATCAGGGTCCGAGGTGTGGACATCGTGCTGCGCCAGAGCTTCGAAATGCTTCTTGGCCACTCCTTCAACGTTGTTTAGCGATTCCTCTGACAAGAACTCCTGCTCTAGCTTGCCAAGACCCAGCGAAAGTGTCCGCGCAAACTTCTCTTCCTCTCCGAATACAATGTTCCGAACGCTGCTCGCGTTCTCCGCCAGTTCAGGGTAAGCTTCCGACATCTGCCCGACAACTGCGTCTACCATCTGGTACATGAATGGCTTTTCCTGACCAAGCACTCGCCCGTGGTAGATGCCCCTCCGGAGTATCTTACGCAGAACATATTCCCGCCTTCCGTTGCCTGGCACGACTCCGTCGCTGATCAGAAACGTCGCCGCCCGTGCGTGGTCGGCAATGACGCGAAGAGAAGGATTGCGGCTATCAAACCCAGAGACGTTGTCCGGGAAGGGCAGAACGGGCCTGCCAGTGATCAACTCCGCTGCGCGCTTAATCAACGGCGTAAACAAATCCGTCTCATAATTCGAAATCACGCCCTGCAGCACCGCCGCGGTACGCTCCAAACCCATCCCCGTATCAATCGACGGCTTCGGTAACGGATTCAATTTCCCCGATGCGTCGCGGTCAAACTGCATGAAGACCAGATTCCAAATCTCCACATACCGCCCGCAATCGCACGCGAACGCGCAATCCGTATGCCCAGCATCCGAAGCCGCCGGACCCATGTCGTAATGAATCTCGCTGCAAGGGCCGCACGGCCCGGTATCGCCCATCTGCCAGAAGTTATCTTTCAACCCCATCTCGAAGATGCGCTCTTTCGGCACTCCCTGCGCCGTCCACAAATCGTAAGCCTCCGCATCGCGCGGCACGCCGCCTTCGCCGTTGAAGATGGTCACATAAAGCTTGTTCTTATCAATCCCAAACCACTCCGGCGAAGTAACCAACTCCCACGCGTAAGCAATCGCATCTTTCTTGAAGTAATCGCCAAAGGAAAAATTTCCCAGCATCTCAAAAAACGTGTGATGCCGGTTGGTGAATCCCACATTTTCCAGATCGTTGTGCTTTCCCCCCGCCCGCACGCATTTCTGCGAAGTGGTCGCGCGCGAGTAGTCGCGCTTCTCCAGCCCAAGAAAAACGTCCTTGAACTGGTTCATTCCGGCGTTGGTAAACAACAAAGTAGGATCATTCGCCGGCACCAGCGACGACGAATGCACCTCCTTGTGCCCCTTCTGCACAAAGAAGTCCAAAAACTTGCGGCGAATTTCAGAACCAGTAAGCATGATTCAGTGGAAACGTTAATTTTAGCATTCGCAAAACACAGCGGGCACAGCCGATCACAAGGGATTTCCTCTGTGAACCTCTGTGCCCGCGTCCTTTAAAGGTTATCCTGAAACTACTTCACTGCGTCTCCGGTCTTCTCTCCGGCTTTCTTCACTTCATGGCCGGTGGCTTCCGTGGCTCTCTTGATGCCATGTCCGGTTTTCTTCGCAGCTTTGTCAGTATCCTTAGCCGTATCTTTTGCGACGACTTTTGTCGCATGTCCAGTCTTGTCCGCAGCCTTCCCCGTATCCTTAGCCGTATCTTTCGCCGCGACCTTGGTCGCATGACCGGTCTTGTCAGCGGCCTTTTCCGTCGCATGACCGGTTTTCTTAGCGGCACTGTCCGTATCTTTTGCCGCATCTTTCGTGGTCTTCTTCACATCCGAACTGGCATCCTGCGCCAGTGCCACAGGAACCGCAGACAGCAACAACGCTGCCAGAACAAACTTCAATCCAATTTTCATGGGAATATTCTCCTCCGAGCGGATTTATCGGGAACGGCAGGAGTATGCCCGATCTCGATGCCCATTGCCAAGTCGTCCTCTGGAATTTGGGTGGCCAGCGCTTCCGCGCTGCGATCTAGAGCTGTAAATGGGAGCGGCTTTAGCCGAGGTCACTCACGCGCTCTCTTCCTCCAGCGCCCCTAAAGTTTCTTCATCCACATCCCATTTTTTCAAAACATCAAAGATCGTTTTCGCCGCAAACCCCGCCCGCACCAACTGCCGAAACACCCGTGCTGCCGCCTTTGCATCTCCCCGAGCCGGCTTGGCAATCCTCTTCTTGCGCAAATATTCCCGAGCGTGCTTCTCCTCATTCACTCCCTCAAACGCCGCATCCACCGCCTTCTCGATCACATCCCCATGCACGCCTTTTATCTTCAATTCCGTAACCACGCGCCTGCGGCCAAGTTTCTGATTATCGCGCCGCAGGGAAGAGAAGTAGGCGGCGTATTGCGAATCGTTGAGATAGCTATTGTCCTTCAATCGCCGGATGATGAGTTCGATCAGAGTCTGTCCATATTCAGATTCCGGCTCCTCCACACGCGCGCGCAACAAGCGCTTCAACTCTGCAACAGTACGCATCCGCCGCGCCAGCGCGCCAACGGCATACTCGTACAACTCGTCCTCGGAATAATGTTTTCTCTTCGGCCGCGAAAATGTCATGCCGCAACGATAAATCAATAGCCGCCAAAATAGAATGACATCAGAACCTGCGTGAAATGAGAATTGTGATCCTAGGTTGCGCCGCCAGCGGTAAGACCACGTTGGCAAGAAGGCTAAGCGAACGAACAGCCGCCCCAGTAATCAATCTGGACGAGATCTGGCAAAACGTGGAGCGGCGGACGCCTTCGTCCGCCACCGAGCGCAGCGAGGCCCCAGGCAAAGCGCCGACGAGATCCCCCACCCTAACCGAATTCCGCGAACTGATTCAGCAAGCCCACGCCGCAGAAAACTGGATCAGCGACGGAAACTTCGCCCAAGCCACATTCGATATCCGCCTTCCCCGAGCCACGCAAATCATCTGGTTCGAGCGGTCAAAACTATTTTGCCTGTGGAACGCAGCAACGCGAGTATTCAAGCGCGGAGAGCCTCATCGAATAACGAGGCTTGTTAGAGTAATGAAATTTATCTGGAACTTCGACCGAGTTAATCGTCCGAAGATCGAGAGATGCAGAGCCTCTTTCGGACTTGATGTTCCCGTATGTAGATTAAGAAATGACCGGGCGGTAAGCGATTTTCTTGAGGCCTACACGACTGCAGCAGTGAAAGGCTCATAGATCGAAACACGAAGCGATCCAAGAGAGCTGGAGGCCGAAAGCCGGAAGCCGAGAGCCGGAAGCCGCCCTACCTTCCCCCAAACCCCGCCGACTGCATCGACTGCCGCGAAATATCCGCAGTCGAAGCGATGCCCTGCATGCGCAGCTTGAAGTCATCCGCGTTGGAAGCATTCTCTAACGCTGTTTCGTAAGCAACCAGCCCAGCCTGGAACAAGTCCCACAGCGACTGATCGAACGTCTGCATGCCATACTGCGAAGTGCCCGCCGCAATCGCGTCCCGTATCGACCGCGTCTTTTCCGGCACCAGAATGGACTCGCGAATGAACGCCGTATTGATCATCACCTCGACCGCGGGCACGCGGCCGTCCTGATCGCTACGCCGCACCAGTCGCTGACTCACAATCGCGCGCAACACCGCCGCCAGTTGCAACCGAATCTGCTTCTGCTCCGGCGGAGGGAAGATGGAGATAATACGGTTGATAGTTTCCACAGCATCCAAGGTGTGCAAAGTCGAGAACACCATGTGCCCGGTTTCCGCCGCGTGCAGCGCCGTCGAAATCGTCTCCAGATCGCGCATTTCGCCGACCAGAATCACGTCCGGGTCCTGACGCAAGCTAGCTCGCAGCGCCGCGCTGAACGACGGCGTATCCACGCCAATCTCGCGCTGATTCACGTAACCTTTCTTGTCGCGGTGCAGAAATTCGATCGGGTCCTCGATCGTAATAATGTGCTCCGCCCGGCTCGAATTCACACGATCCACCATCGCCGCCAGCGTGGTCGACTTACCGGAACCCGTCACGCCCGTAACCAGCACCAGCCCGCGCGGCATCTCGCAGATCTGTTCCACCACTTTCGGCAGAAACAACTCATCCAGCGCCCGAATTTTCGTCGGAATCACGCGCAGCACCAGTCCCACGTTGCCACGCTGCTGAAAAATATTCACACGAAACCGTCCCAGCCCGGCCACGCCGTAGGCCATGTCGATTTCCGTGGTCTCCTTGAATTTCTGCTTCTGCCGCGCCGACATCATGCTGAACGCCATCGTCAGCATATCTTCGGCGCTCACCCGCGGCTGCTCCGTCAGCGGCACCAGTTCGCCGTCGATGCGCAAGTGCGGGTAGTTTCCCACCTTCAAATGCAAGTCGCTGGATTTCCGTTCCGTCGCAATGCGCAGCAGATCGTCAATATTCATTGAAGGGTCTTTTCCCCGGAGAGCTTCGCCTGCAAAGCCAGCCTCGAACAGCCAGCCTCGCAAGCTCTGCCTATGATGAACCGATTCGTCACCTTCCCCAAGATGACCTCGGTAACGGCGCACTGAACATCCCCGCGCGAAATGAGCTCGTTGCAGGAAATCAGGAAAGTAACTATTACCTTCGTGCCACCCGACCCAGCTTCCGGGCCATTCCAATGGTTTAGCCCATTCGGGTAGCATCGTATTGCCGGAGGTCCGTTGCCTCGGTGCCCGGAGTTCAAAATTCCCGAGCCCGCAACCTTCGCAAGTGCTAGGCAACAAAGGATCTCAGAACGCCATATCGTCCGCAGTACCAGGAGCTGTCGTGGAATATCTAGCAGTGGTTTTGCAGCAGAATCAGCAACATACGATCATCAAGCCCGATCCGCGTCCCTATCAGCCGCTCAACAATCAGCCTCAAACCCAGGTGCCTGATGGAGGCGCAGGCTGGGCCTTTATGCTCGCCGCCGTTGTCACCGTCGCAGTAGCCGCCATTAAGCGCTACCTCGATCGCCACACCGCCGCGTCGCGCGCATGAAGCGCCCCGCGTAACGCCAAATAATCTCTATCCGCGGGGGCGCGAATCCCGCCATTCCAAGGCCGATTCTTGCGCACCCGCCTTTTTTCAGCAAAACAACCTTGTCCTCCACACTGCCCAAACGGCGTAGCCAGCAAAATCTCCTCCACTTGTTCTTGACATTGCCCACAACCCGTCATAAGCTCCACCAACGGTCTTTCAGGGGACCGTCGCCCTCTCCCACCCCCAGCCTGGGCTCCTAAAAACTATCAAGCTGGAGTTTCTCGTGAATCTTGCAACTCGGTGCCTATTCCTGTCCCTGGTCTTAACTGCCGTCGCCTACGCGCAGCGTCCCGCCAGCCCCCAGGGCAAGATTCAGCACGTCATCATTGTTGTTCAGGAAAACCGAACCACCGATAACCTCTTTGGCAGCAACCCAACCTTCCTCCCTGGCTTGAACATTGCGACCTCGGGCAAGATCAAGGGCAAGCCCAACCTTGCACTCTTCTCTCAGCCCATGCTTACCTGCTACGGCCTTGGCCATAACCACGAGTCCTTCACCGAGCAATATGACAACGGCGCTTTAGACGGCGCCTACAAGAATAATGTTCACATCACTAAGAACTGCACCGCACCCGCCGACCCGGAGTACACCTACGTCGACAACAGCAGCACCAGCAATCCGCCCAACGAAGTCCAGCCCTACTTCGATATCGCTACGCAATTCGGCTTCGCCAACTACATGTTCCAAACCAACCAGGGACCCAGCTTTCCCGCTCATCTATTTCTTTTTTCCGGCACTTCCGCACCCGTCTACAACGACGGCGAAAGCACTCCTTACTACGAATGGTTCGCGGCCGAAAATGCGCTCAACACATCGGTTACCGGCTGCTTCGGCGCCCCCACCAATACCGCCGCCGAACTTGGTCCCGGACAAACCAAGGAATCCCCGGGATGGACCAACCCAAATCTTCCGGGCGCTACCGCCGGTTATCCCTGCTACAACCACAACACCATCGCCAACCTGCTCGATCCCGCAGGCATCAGTTGGCGTTATTACACCAACGCCGAAGAAAATCTATGGACCGCTCCCAACGCCTTCCAGACCATCTGCAACTCCACCGTAGCCGGTGACGGCTGCGTCGCCACGCTGGAAAATCCCGACTGGAACTACGTCGTCGACGAAAGCAGCAATAACGATCCCCCGAATGCTGGGCAAATTCTCGAAGACATCCAAAACTGCAATCTTCCGCAAGTCAGTTGGGTCATCCCCGATGGCGCCTGGTCCGATCACGCCAGCAACGGCGACGGTGTCACGGGAGAACCCTCGGCCGCCCTCGGTCCCTCCTGGGTCGGCAGCATCGTCAACGCCATCGGCCAAGGCATGGCCGGCAGCTCCTGCAACCCACTCAACGCCCCCATTTACTGGTCCAACACCGTCATCCTCATTCTTTGGGACGATTGGGGTGGCTACTACGATCACGTCAAGCCGCCCAGCCAGGGCTACATCAATACCGGCGGCACAGGTTCGCAATACGTCTACGGATTCCGCGTTCCGCTCTTGGTAGTCTCCGCCTACTCGCCCAAGCCCGGCTACGTCTCCGGAACCGCCGCCAACAACAGCATCATCAACTGCCCCACAAAACCCAATTCCCGCTACTGCCACGACTTTGGCAGCATCCTCAACTTCATCGAATACACCTTCGGCAGCAACGGCCAGTCGTTAGGCGAAATCTACCCCGCCTACCACTACGCCGACTATTACGCCCTGGACGGCCCCAACAACACCACCTGCAGCTCCACCATCTGCCCCTACGGCCTGAGCGATTTCTTCAACTTCGCGTTGCCGCCGGCAGTCTTTACGCCGATCTCGACGCCCTACAACGCCGACTACTTCATCACCTACACCGGCGCCCCCAAAGACCCCGACGACGACTAACGCTTTTGGGTGGCGCAGCGCTTAAGCGCTGCGATAAATGGATAACAAAAAATGGAAGAGCGGCGCTTCAGCCTTTGCCCTGAGCTCGTCGAAGGGGCCGCGTAAGCCATCCCTTTCTTTAACAGTGCCGTCCTGAGCGAAGCCCATCGAGGCGAAGCGAGTGAGGGGAAGTCGAAAGACCCTATTGCCAAAAACGATATCAGACCGACGCCCGTCTGCCGATCCTTACTCTATGCAGACCGCGTAACACCGCCGTTTCCCCTTGACATCGTTATAAGACCGTCATAAGCTCCACCAAATCGATCCTTCCCCATCCCCCAGCTTGAGACTAATAAATTTAACCGGAGTTTTCTCGTGAAATTCACGCCTCGGTTCCTGCTTGCCTTCACCATAATTTCCGTCGCCAACGGCCAGGTATCCACCCCACAAGGTAAAATTCAGCACGTCATCATCCTCGTGCAGGAAAACCGCACCCTCGATAACCTTTTCGGCAGCAACTCGACTTTCCTACCCGGAGTCAATATCGCTACCTTCGGCAAATACAAAGGCCAGCCCAATCCTCCACTCATCGCCCAGCCGATCATCACCTGCTACGGCCTCGGCCATAAGCATTCCGACTTCACTTCCATGTACGACAAGGGAGCCATGGATGGCGCCTATAAGACTCAAGTAGTTCTTCCTGAAGGCTGCACCGCTCCTGCCCACCCGATGTACTCCTACGCCGATAACGGCAGCACTACCTATCCTGCTAACGAAGTGCAGCCCTATTTCGATATCGCCAGGCAGTTCGGATTCGCCAACTACATGTTTCAAACCAATCAGGGCCCCAGCTTTCCCGCCCACCAATTTCTTTTCTCCGGAACTTCCGCTCCCGTCTACGACGACGGTGAAAGCACTCCCTACTACGAATGGTTCGCAGCCGAAAACACGGCTATCGATGCTCCCACTGGCTGCTTCGGCGCGGTGACGAACACGGCTGAGGAACTCGGCCCCGGCCAAACCAAAGAGTCGCCGGGATGGACCAATCCCAACCTGGCTGGTGCTACGCCCGGCTACCCATGCTTCAACCACAACACCATCGCCAACGTGCTTGATCCCGCCGGTATCGCTTGGCGCTACTACACCGACGATCACACCGATTACTGGACTGCACCCAACGCCTTCCAGACCATCTGCAACTCCACCGTGGCCGGCGATGGCTGCGTGGCCACGCTGGACAATCCCGACTGGAACTATGTGATCGATGAAAGCAGCGGAAACAACCCACCGAACCCAGCGCAGATTCTTGAAGACATTGAGAACTGCAATCTCGCGCAGGTCAGTTGGGTTATCCCGAACGGAGCGTGGTCGGATCACGGCGGCAATGCCGACCCCCAAAACCCAGCCCCGGCGCTGGGCCCGTCCTGGGTCGGCAGCATCGTCAACGCCATCGGCCAGGGCATGGCCGGCAGCTCCTGCAACCCACTCAACGCCCCCATTTACTGGTCCAACACCGTCATCCTCATTCTTTGGGACGATTGGGGTGGCTACTACGATCACGTCAAGCCGCCCAGCCAGGGCTACATCAACACCGGAGGCTCGGGCTCGCAATACGTCTACGGATTCCGCGTGCCCCTACTGGTCGTCTCTGCCTATTCGCCCCAGCCTGGCTACGTTTCCGGTACAGCCGCCAACAACTCCGTGATCACCTGTCCGATGACACCGAACTCCAGCTATTGCCACGATTTCGGCAGCATCCTGAACTTCATTGAATACGTCTTCGGCAGCGGCGGAAAATCCTTAGGCGAAATCTACCCCGCCTACCACTACGCCGATTACTACGCTCTCGACGGCCCCAACAATTCCACTTGCAGTCCGAGCATCTGCCCATATGGTCTTTCCGACTTCTTCAACTTCAACCTTCCGCCAGCCGTCTTCACGCCCATCTCTACCCCGTACGACGCACAATATTTCATCAACTACAGAGGCGAACCACAGCCCCCCGACGACTACTAAGAAGAGTGGAAGAGCGGCCCTGCCGGAGAGGCCGCGTTAGGCCATCCTCGTTCTTTAACGATGTCATCCTGAGCGAAGTAGTGTTGTCGACGAAAGAAGGTCGGCGGGTGCCCCATGTCTCGCTTCTTTTGCGAGACATGGGATCAACACGCGGCACTCGGCCTGGCTCTGATTCCACTCTGAGTCGAAAACAACCTCTACCCCTCCGCCGCCCGCCTCAACTCCGCCACATCAATCTTCCCCATCCCCAGCATCGCCTTCATCACCCGCCCCGACTTCGCCGCGTCCTTGTCACTCAACAGTTCCATCAGCGTTCGAGGAATGATCTGCCACGACAATCCATACTTATCCTTCAACCACCCGCACCGCGACTCTTGCCCGCCCGCAGAAAGCTTCATCCAAAGCTCATCCACTTCCTCCTGCGTAGTGCAATCCACAAACAAAGAAATCGCCTCAATAAACTTGAACAGCGGACCGCCATTCAGCGCCCGAAACGTCTGCCCCTCCAACTCAAACGTAACGCTCATCACCGACCCCTTCGGCCCCGGCCCCGCCTCTCCATACCGCGCCACGCTCACCACCCTCGAATTCTTGAAAATCGAAACATAAAAATTCATAGCCTCTTCTGCCTGATTGTCGAACCAAAGAAACGGTGCAATCGGCAATGTATCAGTTTGAATTTTGACCCCGTAGAATCACGGCGCGGCCTGTGCGATACTCGGTTCGTGGCAAAACGTCCGCGTGATCCCGTCGAACTTGCCAAGCAGGTGTTTGATATAGCCACGGGCGAAGCTGAGGACACAGTTAGCGAAGCAAAGCGCCATCCCTCAGCTAAGCGCAAGGGTGGGCTAAAGGGTGGTAGGGCAAGGGCAAAGAGGTTAAGTGCCGTAGAACGTACCGAGATTGCTCGATTGGCTGCTGAGGCACGATGGAAGAAAACGTAAAAACCGTGACTTTTGGCCATCTACCGACGAATATGCGCCGTTGGCCGTCCGTTTCTTGCTCTGTTTGCATGATGGCGTATTATGGCTGGGCTTATGCTTAAACCCAGCCACAACACGTCCACGATCAGCACGGTCAATTTGCCTTGGCCGTATCCACTTTCAACGGTACGGGCAACGGTCCCACTTTTAACATTCCCATCGCCTGCATCGCTTGTAGTGTTTTCAACGCCGGACCACGCCAATGGAAGCGGCAGTTCTCGAATCTTGTACCTATCGCCTCCAAGTCTCCGCCGGAGTAAAACAGATCGCACTCGGTTAAAACGCAGTTGAGGAAGAAGCAATCTTCCATAACAAACGTTGCTTTGGTTAAGGTTTTGTTCTCATACTTCGTCATGTTTCACTGTTCTTCCTGTGGGCTTGCGGCTCACTGTTGAATGGTGGATGGATCCTCTCGGCCTCGGTCCTCAACACCTTGGCCGAGAGGAAGTACCTGCCTACCAAAGAAACTGGCACAGGATTCCATTAATAAAGTATCCGCGAATAAAAGACTTGACAGGGAGACACTACGAGGTAAGATAGAGACGGCTTCTGCGCCGTCGCTACAACCTATAGTATTCCAGAGCCGCAACCCGCCACAGGTTGCGGCTCATTCGGTCTGCGCTATTTTCCTTCTCTTCGCCTTGCGATGCAAGGACTTTCTTCTCTATTTCCCGAACGGCAACAAAGATTCGTCGGATTCGTCATCCTTCTTCGCTGGCTGCGGTGGAATTGGTGCGTCCACCTTACGGACAGAAGCCATGACTGCCGGTGGAGTGAACGTCCGAAGCACGCGATTCAATGCATCCTCTACCGGCTGGACGACATGCTTGACGTGTTCCGTCTCAAGACAGCTAGTTGCCCACTCTGAACACATGACCTGCCAAAGCGTATCGCTTCCGATCACCAGTTTGTTTGCCGCGTACCTTAGCCATTCGTGGTGCTCTGGTAGTAGCATGGCTTGCGTACAGGCATCGGCAACTTCTGAAAATTCGCGCTTTATCCGTTGCGCAACTTTGAGCCAATCCCGCGCACGCAAAGCCTCGAATACCACGCGCTCCGGGGCTTCCTCGCCGGGAAGATTTATACAACCGGGTGCGCTCCCTTGATCGCCATCCAAGAAAATGAAGGAGGGCCGGGGAAATCTGCTTTGGACTGCCATAATGCCAAGTGCCTGACCAACAGAGGCCGCGCCGTACTTAATTGTGCGACAGCGCAGAACCGATTCTGGGTTGCTAGAATGAGCAACAATCAATTCCAGCAGCACTCTTTCGGCGCGTTCATCCTCTACGTATAAATCGCACTCGTAGTGCAGAACGTCATCCATCTTGCTCATGGCAAACTCGGGGGTGACTCCGTAGACGATAGTGCGTCCGGTGGGCGTCATAATGATCTGAGCACGCGCTTCGTTGGGCAGTTCATCCAGAATGTAAGGTGAGTGTGTCGTCACGATAATTTGCAGTTCCAATTGCCGCGCTAATTCGGCGAGATCGCGGATGAGTCTGCGTTGCAGACGTGGGTGAAGTGAACTTTCAATTTCGTCAATCAGAACTATGCTGTGTTCGGGTATCTCGACTTGAAGCAATTCAGCAAGAATGATTTCTCCCGCGCCTTGATGAAAGCCAGAGTACTGATTGCCAGAATGCCCCAACACGGGAACAGGTCGGTACTTGTCGGCGTTCGTGTAGGACATCTTCGCTACTTGATATTCCCGCCCCATGATCTGCCCGTACCGTTTTAGACTGTCGCGCTCAAACGGAATCGCGCTCTCTTCCTTCCATTGCGCTTTTGCGAGGCGCGAGTAGCCCACTCTCGACAGAATTGGCTGAATCCGGCTGAGGTCCACATATACTACCTGTCGCTCGGGGCGATCTGTATTGCCGCGCCAGCGCGGTCCAGGTTTGCGAAGCGATCCTTCTTGCGCGGGATTGTTTTTCCCTTGTCTGACTGAATATCGGACGGTAGCTTTCTTAACGGTTTCCCATGCGGTATCGGGGAAGAAATCGGAAGCGAAAGTCGGCTTCTTGGCTTGTCGCCTTCGTCCCTGTTTCTTTGGCGGCTTGGAGCTATAGACTGCGGCGCAACATTGCAGCAAGGTGCTCTTGCCACTCCCGTTTTCGCCGACAACGGCCATGATGGGATAGTTCAAAGTAAACTTCTCATTCTTCCAGCCGCGTAACCCCTCAACCTGAATCCACTCCAACCTCTTAGGCCATCCTGTACCGCTGTCCCATTTAGCAGTAAGTCGCCGTATTTCTTTGCTTTCGGCCATAAACGCCTCCGTGAAGCCAGTTGCGCCGCCAATAACCGTCTCATTTCTAATCTAGCGCTGCGCTACATGTAAAACTATATCATGGCTGTCAACATATTTGTGATAAAGTACGACTTAAGATCAGCTTAGTGCTGTCAAACTGAAGTTTATGCTTGACAAAACGAGAGGGAGGGAGTACTTTTAATGACATGAACCGCTTATCCGTTGCCGACCGCGCCAAGATTCTGGGGATGATGGTTGAGGGAAATAGCCTTCGTTCCTGTGCGAGAATGGCCGACGTTTCCGTAATTACCGTGATGAAGTTGCCCGTTGACCTCGGCGCGGCCTGTGAGCAATTCCATAATGAGCACGTTAAAAACGTCCGCGTGCGCCGTCTCCAGTGCGATGAAATTTGGTGCTTCGTGGGAGCGAAGGCTAAGGACGTGACTCTAGAGCAGAAGGCGCAAGGCTGGGGCGACACTTGGACATGGACGGGATTGGATGCCGACACAAAGCTCTGCGTGAGCTATCTGGTGGGAGGCCGTAGCGCGGATTGGGCAATGGAGTTCATGCTTGATTGCGCCGCTAGAATCAAGGGCCGCGTGCAGGTCACGACGGACGGCCACAAGGCATATCTGGAGGCAGTCGAGACCGCATTCGGCGCTGACTGCGATTATGCGATGCTGCAAAAGATTTACGGTGCGCCGTCCGATGAGGAAACGCGGCGATATTCCCCGGCACGTTGCATCGGGTGCGATCTCAAGGTTGTGAGCGGCGATCCTGACCCTAAGCATGTGAGCACGTCTTATGTGGAACGGCACAATCTATCAATGCGAATGGGCATGAGGCGCTTCACTCGTTTGACGAATGCTTTCAGCAAGAAAATTCAGAATCACGCGGCCATGGTTGCGATCTACGCGGTACATTACAACTTCGCCCGAATCCACAAGACGCTGCGAATCACTCCAAGCATGGCTGCTGGCTTGAGCGATCATGTTTGGAGCCTAGAAGATATTGTGATGATGGCCGAGCGCTACGCGCCAGCGCCGAAGCCACGCGGACCTTACAAGAAGAGAGCTGAAAGTGTATAGTGCTGCTCGTGTCTTATGACCGGTATGAACGCCTATACCACCTCACTCCCAGAGGTTGGATTGTAGGTCAATTTTTATCTCGCGGGAAGTCGGAAACGCAGGTTTCTCCCCCTAGCGACCGCGTTCTAACGATTGTAAAGAAGGTTGTGCAATCGTCTGGGTACTCCTCAGAAGACATCCATTGGCGTGAGGAATTTCGTTTCCATGACGAAGCCAAAGTTGCCGAATTACTCAAGGAGTACGGGGATCGGCCCAATCATTCCGACTAAATTCAAACTGATACATTACCGTGCAATCTTCTGCATGGAAATTCTCCTCGGCAAATGATGTTATCGAAAAATGAAGAGAAGAGTGGAAGAGCGGCGCTTCAGCGCCGCATAAAACCTCGAAACAAGTTATGGCTTTAGCCCCTGCATAGTTGACGCGCATTATTCCTCGTGCAGCATCTATCATTCTGGATGTCCTGAGCGGAGCCGAAGGGAATCTGCTTTTTTCTTCGGCAAACTCCGGTCTCGCCACTCACCACCCAGTTCCTCCCACCCAACCCAAATATTCTCCTATCCAATTCACTCCGCAGCGATTAAGCCCAAACTAATTGCACACCCGCCCAGCCTCTGATAGCCTTTTAAAGTCTTCATTGAACTGAGCTCTCGAAGCACTTGCGACGCGCCCACCCGCGCCAACTCGCCAGAAAGAAAGTCCGAAGGAGAAGAAACTCTTGCCCGAAAAAAATCTGCACCTGTTCACTTCTGAATCCGTAACCGAAGGCCACCCCGATAAAATCGCCGACCAGATTTCCGATGCGATTCTCGACGCCTGCCTGGCCGAGGACACCACCAGCCGCGTAGCCTGCGAGACCCTCACCGCCACAGGCCTGGTCATGATCGCCGGCGAAATCACCACCAAAGCCTACGTCGATTTTCAAAACGTAGTCCGCGGCACCGTGCAATCCATCGGCTACGATAACGCACTCCACGGTTTCGACTGCAACACTTGCGCCGTCATCTCCAGCATCAACAAACAATCCGGCGACATAGCCATGGGCGTAGATACCGGCGGCGCCGGCGACCAGGGAATGATGTTTGGCTTCGCTTGTGATGAGACTGAGGAGTTGATGCCTGCTCCGATTTCTTTAGCGCACAAGTTGACGATGAGACTTTCGCAGGTGAGGAAGAATGGGGCTTTGCCTTTCTTGCGGCCGGATGGGAAGTCGCAGGTTACGGTTGAGTATGATGGGAAAGGAAAAGTGCGGCGCGTGGATGCGGTCGTAATTTCTACGCAGCATGCGGAGACTGTGAGCAACGATGAATTGCGTTCGGGGATTTTGAAGCATGTGATTCAGGCTACGATCCCGGCGCATTTGCTGGATGAGGACACGAAGTATCACATCAATCCTACGGGGCGGTTTGTGATTGGCGGGCCTATGGGGGATACCGGACTTACGGGCCGGAAAATTATTGTCGATACTTATGGCGGCATGGGGCGGCATGGCGGTGGGGCGTTCTCGGGAAAAGATCCGACTAAGGTGGATCGGTCGGCGGCTTATATGGCGCGGCACATTGCCAAAAATATTGTTGCGGGAAAACTGGCGCATCGGTGCGAGGTGCAGTTGGCTTATGCGATCGGCGTGGCTGATCCGGTTAGCGTGCGGGTGGATACGTTTGGGACGGAGAAGGTCGATCCCGCGATTCTTCCGGATTTGATTCGGGCGCATTTCAAGCTGACGCCGCGGGGGATTATTGAGTCGCTCGATTTGCGGCGGCCGATTTATAAGAAGACGGCGGCTTATGGACATTTTGGGCGGACGGATCCGGACTTCACCTGGGAGAAGACGGACAAGGCAGCGAAGCTGGCGAGTGACGCGGGAGTTGGGGCGGTGGTGGCTGCGGAAGTGAGATTGTCGTTGTGAAAGTCAAATTCCCCACCCTAAATCTCGACAAAGAACGTCGAGATTTAGGATGGGGCACCCTCAAGAATTGTGATCCGAGCTAGGATGGGCCAGCCCCCGGCCCCCACCCTCAAGAGTAGTGATCCAAGCTAGGATGGGCCATCCCCCAGACTTTTTTCAGTCATTCCGGGAGCGGGAAATGTGACAGGAAGTCAAATTCCCCGCCCTGTCTCTGCACAGTACGCAGAGACAAGGACGGGGCACCCGCACAGTTAATAATTTGGAAAGGCTGGGCCAGCCCCCAGCCTCAGTTATTCTGGTGTCGGCAAAGATGGGCCAGCCCCGTAACTCGGGGAACTATGACTCGTGGGACCATAACTCGTGGAGCCAAAACTCGGGGCCGTCGGCAGGCGCGGCGGAAGGACGAAGCTCAACGGCTGCGGCGGGGCTTGTCCCGCGGATGGCGGAATGGGTTGCTTTGCATTGTGCTGGCGATCGCTACGTTTGCGGTTTACAGTCCGGTTCGCGCCCATCCGTTCGTGGCTTTCGACGATCAGGAGTATGTGGTCGAAAATCCTCACGTGCAACACGGGCTCGACTGGACGGTTGTGAAGTGGGCGTTTACGGCGAACCGGTCGGCAAATTGGCATCCCCTGACGTGGCTTTCGCATGCGCTGGACTATAAATTGTTTGGCCTGGATGCGGGCGGCCATCATGGCGATAGCTTGCTCCTGCATGTTTTAAACGTGGTGCTGCTTTTTCTGCTGCTGGAGCGGGGAGCGGGGGTGGTGGGGCCGAGCCTGCTGGTGGCGGGGCTGTTCGCGTTGCATCCGCTGAACGTGGAGTCGGTGGCGTGGGTGGCGGAGCGGAAAAATGTGTTGTCGACACTATTTTTTCTGCTGGCGATCGGCGCGTATGGCTGGTATGCGCGCAAGCCGGATTGGCGGCGCTATGGGCTGGTTGCGCTGCTGTTTGCGCTGGGGCTGATGGCCAAGCCGATGGTCATCACATTGCCGTTTGTGTTGCTGCTGCTGGACTACTGGCCGTTGGGGCGGATTTCCGGAAGTCCTGAGTCGCGGTTGCAGATTCCTCGGACAACGATTTCGAAACTACTGCTCGAGAAAGTTCCACTTCTGTTTCTTTCCGCTGCGAGTGCGGTGATCACGATGAAGGCGCAAGTTCTCACTGAGGGCACTCTGCTCGATTATCCAGTGTGGGTGCGGGTTGAGAACGCGCTGGTGGCCTACGGACTTTACTTGTGGAAGATGGTGTGGCCGGTGGGTTTGGCGGCGATGTATCCGCATCCGGGAAGAAGTCTGCATGCATGGCAGATTATTTTGGCGGTGCTGATGTTGGCGGGTATCTCGGCGTTCGTGGTTGCCTACCGGTCGAAAGGGTATTTGGTGACGGGCTGGTTGTGGTTTCTGGGGACGCTGATTCCCGTGATCGGGCTGGTGCAGGTGGGATATGCCGCGATGGCCGACCGTTATGCTTATGTTCCGCTGATTGGAATCTTTGTGATGCTCGCCTTCGGGGCGCGTGATCTGGCGGAAGCGAGGCACATTGGCAGGGTGTATCGAATTGCCGGCGCGATTTGCGTTTTGGCTGGGCTGAGTTTGCTGACTTACCGGCAGATTGGCTATTGGAGCAGTGAGTATGATTTGTGGGCTCATGCGCTGGGAGTGACCAGCGGGAACGTGTTTGCACACAACGCGATTGGGTCGGCGCTGCTGGCGCCGGAAATGTCGATGTCGGCCTCCGATCTGGAGAAGTTCGATACGCGCGAGAAGAGGATGGATGAGGCTCGCCGGCATTATGAGCAGGCATTGGAGATTTGCCGCCAACACGAATCGCAGGACCCGGGCATTTATCTTCCGGCGCTGGCGAACACACTGAACTATCTCGGCGACCTGGACCGGCTGGAGCGGCGCATGGAAGAGGCGAGGAGACGATACAGCGAAGCTTTGGAGATTCATCGGCAGCTGGTGAGGAGAGATCCGCAGGGCGACCTGCCTTATCTGGCCAAGACCATTAACAATCTGGGAATGATGGACCGGCTGGAAAACCATCCCGAGGAAGCTCGCGCACGCTTCAGCGAGGCGCTCGAGAGTTTGCGGCAGCTGCGAGGCGCGGGAGCGAGGGAATATCTGCCGGATGTGGCCTTCACCCTGAATAATCTCGCGAAAACGGCGGAGGATGAACAGCGGGCGGACGAAGCCAATGGGTATCTGGAACAGGCCTTGGAGGTAAGGCGGCAATTGGCGCGGCAGGAACCGTCTGTGTATCTTCCGGACGTGGCTGCCAACCTTGAGGATTTGGGGGCGTTTCATCTCAATCGGCAAGGATTCGAGGCGGCAGAGCGCGATTACGAAGAAGCCTTGAATGTTTATCGTGGGCTGGCGCGGGACGATCCCGGGAAGTTTCTTAGTTTTCTAGCGGACGTTATGGACAATCTGGCACTGGTGGAAGGAAATTTAAAGCAAATCGAAGCGGCGCGCGCGTACTACGGAGAGGCTTTGGCCATCTATCAGAAGCTGGAGCAGGAGAATCCGGACCGGTTCGCTCTTTACGTGCAGCAAGTGGAGCAAAGTATGGCTGAGCTGGGCGCTCATGCTTCGGCGAAGTGAATGGAGGCACGTGCTTTTTGATGACGCCGGCTGTCAAGCAAAATGTTTATTGGATTCTCCGCGACGGATCATGCCCTGCAGAATGGTTTCGTTCCACAGCGGGCGGTAGTATATTCTGGATAGCGTTGGTGCTCGTCCCTTAGGAAAAGTTTAAGTGTGCGGGCTTGGATCGTGAAATCTGGCATGGTACGTTTTTAAACTTACCGCCTTAACAATTCTTCACAAATCAATATTTCTCGGGGAGAGCGCCAGAGGAGGCGTATGTCAACGGCAGCAACATCGATTAATTACGACATCAAGAATCTGGAGTTGGCGGATCTGGGCAAGAAGCGGATTGAGTGGGCGAATCAGTCCATGAAGGTGCTGCAGATTATCCGCAAAGAATTTATCAAGAATCAGCCGCTGAAGGGCGTGCGGATTTCGGCTTGCCTGCACGTTACGGCGGAGACGGCGAATCTGGCGATCTGCCTGCGCGATGGCGGCGCGGATGTGGTTTTGTGCGCTTCGAATCCGCTTTCGACGCAGGATGATGTTTCGGCCAGTCTGGTACGCGATCAGGGTATTCCGGTGCACGCCATCAAGGGCGAGGATAACGACACCTATTATCAGCACATTCTTGCGGCGATCGATCACAAGCCGCACATCACGATGGACGACGGCGCGGACCTGGTGGGCGTTCTGCACACCAAGCGCACGGACGTGCTCGAAGGCGTGATTGGCGGGACGGAAGAGACGACTACCGGCGTGATTCGGCTGCGCGCAATGGCGAAGGAAGGCGTGTTGCGCTATCCGATCATCGCGGTGAACGATGCAGACACGAAGCATCTGTTCGACAATCGCTACGGCACGGGGCAGTCGACGATTGATGGAATTATTCGCGCGACGAACTTTTTGCTCGCCGGGTCGAAATTTGTGGTGGCCGGCTACGGATGGTGCGGGCGCGGGCTAGCCAGCCGGGCGCGCGGGGCGGGCGCGGAAGTGATTGTGACCGAGATCGATCCGACGAAGGCGCTGGAGGCGGTGATGGACGGCTTCCGCGTGATGTCGATGCAGGAGGCGGCGAAGCTGGGCGACGTGTTCTGCACGGTGACCGGCAACAAGAGCGTGCTGACGAAAGAACACTTCGACGTGATGAAGGATGGCGCGATCATTTCGAACTCCGGGCACTTCAACGTGGAGATTGATATTCCGGCGCTCGAAAAGATGGCTTCTTCGAAGCGCACTACGCGCACCTTTGTCGATGAGTATTCGATGAAGGATGGGCGGAAGATTAATCTGCTGGGCGAAGGACGGCTGATTAATCTGGCGGCGGCCGAGGGGCATCCGGCGTCGGTGATGGATATGAGCTTTGCCGACCAGGCATTGTCGGTGGAGCACATGGTGAAGAACCACAAGACGCTGGAGAAACGCGTGTACCGGGTTCCTGAAGAACTCGACAAGCGCGTGGCCAAGCTGAAGCTGGAGTCGATGGGGATTAAGATCGACCGGCTTACGCCCGAGCAGGAGGAGTATTTGGCGGGTTGGAGCGAGGGAACTTAAGAGCGAACATGGAAGAGCGGCGCTTTAGCGCCGCGTAAAGGTCGAGAATTAGAAGAACCGGGTGCCCACTTCCGGTCGGTTTTGCCAGAAGTGGGGCATTCCTGACCCCCAACGGATCGAGCTCCCGCCTTCAGTCCAGCAGTCGAATTGGTGTGACCGAGATCGGGCCCCGCAGCCGTATCCGCAGTAGTCCCTTATAAACCCACTCCCCTTCAGTGTGGAACGTGCGCTCTACCTCTTCCGGCAGGAGCCACCTAAGAGAGCGCCATGCTGTGTGCAACCATAACCCGCCATCGTACCTTCAAGCCAACCAACGAGTCCTTCGTCAGAGTCCGCTGGTAGACCGGCAACCTCTCCAAACTTTCACGGATTCGACGGCCGTGCCCCCTCGCGTCTCTTTTGTGTCCAATATTGCTAAATCATGCTTTATAATACTTAGCATGAGAGGCACTCGCACCCTGTCTGTAACTTTGCCGCCCGAGATGTTAAAGCGGGCGCAGTCGATTGCCAAGCGGGAGAGTCGGACCATGAGCGAGTTGGTTCGGGAGGCGTTGCGCCATTATGAGCGGCGGTCGTGGTGGGACGAGGTGAATGCATATGGCCGCCGGCAGGCCGAGGAGCGGGGACTGCGTGCAGGGGATGTGGATCGCCTGATCCACGAATCGCGCCGGAGCGTCAAGAAAGCTGCGAAAGGATAGGCGCGCATACCTCGGGGGCTGAAGCCCTTTTCCTGGTTAGTCTCCTCATGTGGCACGAGTGAAACTCGTGCCCTTCCCGGTCCTACGCTTCCCTAGGCGCGACGATACTGGAGAACTCCCTGAAACGACCGTAACGCGGATGAGAGGGGAGGGATCTTTCGACTGCGCGTGCCGCTTCGCTTCGCTCTTCGGCACGCTTCGCTCAAGATGACAGGAGTTCGGAAAAACGAAACAGGGACGGCCTTTCGGCCGTCCCTTTTGCAGCGTGGGGGTTGGTACAACTCTTTAAGGTCTCCGGCCGGCTTGCGCCGGCCAGAGACTGCGCGGGGGAGGGTCCGCGTTTCCGAAGAGACATTCTCCGGAATCCTGACAGGGACGCTCTGCGCTAATAGCGTCCTTGTCTGGCCCAGAGACGGACTCGTTCCTCGACGGAAAAACGCTCGGCGGGATGCTGGGCGAACTTCGATTCGAGAGAAAAAGTGTGCGCTTCGAGAGGCACACTGATGTGGAGTTTAGTATTCACGAAGCTGCGCACGAAAAGTTCGGTGTAGCGGTCAAGCCCGAGAACGTCGAATTGCACAACGTGTACCAGGCCATGAAACAGCGAGCGCTCGGCGAGCTTCTCGTTGAAGATGACAACGTCGAGAAAAGTCAGTGATTGCATGTGAGTCCACTGGGGCAGGTTGACAAAACCCAGGGCGCGGGCTTCCTCGTAGAAGGGCGGATTGGGAATGCGTTGGCCATTCAGTTCGACGATACGGACGCGCTCGAGCAAGTCCCCCGAAAAGTACGGCCACATGACCGCCTTCTGGCGGTTGGTGAGCGGGACTGCAGAGGGGAAATAGTGATCGCGCTGCTCACGCAGATAAGTGGAGACGCGGCTGACGGCTTCGGCGATACGCGATTCGGGGAGTTGAGCGCCGGGGGTGGAAGATTCCGCGTCGGCGAATTTTTTCTCGATGGAGGAGTAATACTCGTTGAGCGAGGCGGCGGTGCGGACGGATTTGCGGAGAATATCGCGCTGGCCGAAGCGGGCGAGATCATCGGTGGTGAAGCGCAGCCGCAACTGATGGGCGGCGCAATCGGCGCTGAGCAGCTCGAGTTGGGCGTGCTGCAACTCTGAATTCATTTGTGCAATCGCAACGCGATCGTCAGGGTTATCCCACGAAAACATCGATTGAACTCCTAAGAGGAATAAACGTACTCCGGGGCAAAAGTTTAATAACTTATACAGTGTTATGTATACAATGTCAACATAATTATAGCAAGGGTGGACGCAGAAGGCGGCCAAACAGCTATTTCTGTACATTGTTATGTTTACGTTGTATACATAACAGGACAGAGCTTCGCTCGCGAGGGAAACAGGTGCCTAGAAGGCGGGATCCGGATCTGGAAGAAAATATTCTGAATGCAGCGCAAAAACTTTGGAAGAAAGGCGGCGAGGAAGCCCTCACCATGCGGGCGGTGGCGGAGGCGGCGGAGACGAATACGCCATCGGTTTACCGGCGATTCCGCGACCGCGATGATATTCTGCGAGGGTTGCTGGGACGCATCCGGCTACAGATTGCGGCGGAGCTGGAAGCTGCGCATTCTACGGAACAGGCTTGCGAACGATACCTGAATTATGCGCTGCGGCATCCCCGGGAGTATGAGCTGTTCTATCGGCACAATTTTCGTCTCAATTATTCGGCTCGCTCTGATGGTGACGGCGCAAAGGCGGTAAAACGGCCGGCGAGGGATGCGATGAGGCGGAAGTTGGCGGCAACGCTCGGAAAGGAGCGCGATGGCCACGAGCGGACGCTGCTGGCGTTATGGATGCTCGGGCATGGAGCTGCCATGCTGATGATTGGCAAATCGCTTGAGGCGGATGAAGCAGCGCAGGCGAGGGCGGTTTTTACGCGGTCAGTGAGGGCGCTGTTGAGAGAGTCGCGCCGGTTGTAGTGCGCCGACCGTGGGCACGGCTCAGCGAATCGCTTCCCCAGCGATTGCCGGAAGAATCTGAACTAATCTACTTCCCAGCTCGTCGTCATTCTCCATCCTTTGCGAGCTAGTTGCTTGGATTTGCAATGGGCGTGCCGGCCGCATCGCGGAGACCGTTGGGGTCAAAGGTGTAGGTATGGACTTCGCCTTCGCCGCCAGAGGCGGGGAACTCTTTGCCGTTGAGCAGGAAGCTGACGCCGGCGGCGTTGCCGGCTTTTACGGTGATTTCGCGTGTGGCGCGGACGGAGGTGTTGGCGGGGGCAATCAGCGTCTCTTGCGCGACAGGTTGACCGTCGGCGGTGATGGCGACCCAGGAGTTTTCAGAGGCGCGAATGACCAGCGTGAATGCCGGGAGGGGCTTGGGGTGGGAGGGTTGGGCGCGCGGAGAAATGATTTTGGTGACGTCGGAGACGGGCTCGGCAGGCGCCGGTTGCGGGGGTTGTGGAGTTGGGGTGGTGGCTCCGGTGGTGGCGGATGGTTTGGCAGGCAGCAGGGGAGCGAACGCCGATGGTACGGCTGCGGCGGGGGCGGATGGTTGGGGTGTAGACGCCAGGCTCCGTGCCGGATGGTTACGGCGGTAGAAGGCATAGAGTGCAATCATCAGCAATAACAGAAGGAGCGGGATTGCCAGTTTTTGCCAATGGGTTGGCTGCGGGGCATGGCTGCTTGTCGGCGGGGGCTCGAACTGGAGAGGTTCTTCGTAGTCTGAGTGCTGCTCGGTGGAGAGATTCAGAAAAGAGGGTGGCGGGGCGGGAACTTCCTCGTTGGAACCGGCTACAACGTGATTTTCTGTGGCAAGGACTTTGGTGTCTTCGCGGCGGTCTCCGTTGTGGCTGTCTTCGATTTGGCTCTCACCGGTTCGGCCCTCACCATCGCTGACGAGATGAGGTTTGATGTCTCGGCCGGCCCGAAGATGATCTTCTATGCGGCGAGCTTCGATGCGGCGGTCGGAGTGCGAACGTCGATCGCGCGTGAGGTCTTTGCTGCTCTTGGTGCGGGCGGCGGGTTTCGAAGCGACGCTTTCGGGAGCGGGGCTGGCGGAGGCATTGCGGAAATTGGGCACGATGGATTGCGCCTGGACCTGGCTTTCGGCCAGGGCGGCGAGGTAATCGTTGATGGCTTCTTCTTCGTTGAGTCCGACCTGGCGGGCGTAGGCGCGGACGAAGCCCTTGTTGAAGACGCCGCCGGGGAGCTGGTCGAAGTGCTCGTCTTCGAGCGCTTTCAACATGCGGGTGCTGATTTTTGTGGTGTTGGCTACGGCTTCGAGGGTGATGCCGCGATGTTCGCGCTGCTTGCGAAGTTTTTCCCCGAAGATGCCCAAACGAGTCCGCTCCGGCGGGCCGTGCCCGCATTGGAATAATGATAGGCGAAGGCGGGGAAGGATGCCAGAAGAGTTGGCGAATGGCGGTGACCGAAGTGGATGGGTCAAACCGGGGCTGAAGCCCCGCTTTCATTTTCCGCGTTTCACGCGGCCTCCTGCGACAAGCTCAGGGCAAGGGTAATGCGACGGTTACGCCTCGCCTCGCTCGGTGGACGGACGAATGCGTCCGTCGCTCCACTAGTTCTTTCGCAGCACGATGGTGAATTGGGCTTTGCAGGTGTCGTTTGGGTTGTCGAAGGCATCGCCGCGGCGGTCGCCTTCGCTGGCGCGGAAGAAGAGGCCTTGCTTGGGATGTTCGGGCAGGCCGATGAAGCGGGCCTGGCCATCGGCATTGGTGCCGACCTGGAGATCGAGCTTGTGGAAGCCGCCGAAACCGTAGGCGATGTGGACGCGAATGCTGGCGTTGTAGACGGGCTTGCCGGTGTCGTCGTTGATGGTGAAGTCGGCGGTGCAGGAGCCCAGGCCGGCGTCGACGGTGGCGATATCTTTGGAGGCGTCGGCGGCGTGGGCGGGAGAACTCGCCGAAAGCGCGGCAATCATCAGACCCGAAAGGACGAGTAGGTGGCGTGCGGTTCGCATAGGCTTTAGATTACGCCAAGGACTGGTGGGAAGTGAATTTGAGATGGGCCGGTCGAAGGGTGGTGGAGGGGCTATCGAGCTTCGCTTGGCAGCACAGCCCTTTTCGGCAGGGTCAGGGCAGGCTTGGGTAGGCTTTCCCCAGGTTCGGTTTGGGCGGACGAGGGCGTCCGCCCCTCCATTGGTTATGTCCGCGACTTCCATCATTAAGAACTCATTGGCTTTAATGGTTCCGGTTACCAACGTTCATTGCCGCATAGTGATTGCGAATCTATAATTTTTGGAACTGTCACTCGTCATTGCGGAATCTTCGGTCAGAACCGTGCTCGGAACTTGAGTAACGATACGAGGGTCCGATCAGCATCATAAAGTCCGCGGACGGGGGCGTCCGCGCCACACAGGAATCCGGCATGTCTGAGGCTGTTGGGACACAACTGATCCGGCAGAGCCAGGAACTCGCCATTTTTCACGACGTGGCGAAGGCGCTGACGTCGTCGCTGGATCTCGACTCGATTCTGCAAACCATCATGGAGAAGATGGCGGAATATTTCCGTCCGGATACGTGGTCGCTGCTGATGGTGGACGATCAGAAGGATGAGTTGTATTTTGCGATTGCTGTGGGCGAGAAGGCCGAAGAGTTGAAGAATGAGCGGTTGAAGGTGGGTGAGGGAATTGCCGGATGGGTGGCGAAGCACGGCGAGCAGGTGATTTCGGATGATGTGGGGAACGATCCGCGGTTTGCGAAGCGGATTGATGAGCGGACGCAGTGGGAGACGCGATCGATTATTGCGGTGCCGCTGAAGTCGCGGCTGCGCGTGCTGGGCGTGATTCAGTTGGTGAACGTGGACCGGGCGCAGTTCAACGAGCAGGAGATTTTCTTTTTGCAGTCGTTGTGCGATTACGCGGCGATTGCTATAGAGAATGCGCGCTGGGTGGAAAAGATTCAGGAACTCACGATCACCGACGACTGCACCGGGCTTTACAACGCGCGGCATCTTTATAAGACGTTGGAGACGGAAGTTTACCGGTCGTCGCGGTTTGGCTATGAGTTCAGCGTGCTGTTTATCGATCTGGATCACTTCAAGCAGGTGAACGATACGCATGGGCATTTGGTCGGCAGCAAATTGCTGGCGGAGATTGGATATCTGATCAAGGCGCAGCTGCGGTTGATCGATTTTGCGTTTCGCTACGGGGGCGATGAGTTTGTGGTGTTGCTGCCGCAGACTGGCAAGGATCAGGCTTTAGTTGTTGCTAAGCGTCTGCGCGACGCTTTGCGGGCTAGTTGCTTTTGCCGCGATGAAGGATTGCATTTGAATGTGCGGGCTTCGATGGGGCTGGCTACTTATCCGCATGATGCCAAGGATGCGCATGACATCATCCGGCAGGCGGACGAGATGATGTATCTGGTGAAGAACACTACGCGGGATAACATTGGCATTGCGCAGCGGGGAGTGATGAAGTAGGGGAACTATTGAGTCATTGGGTGATTTGGTGATTTTGTAATTTGGCAATTTAGTAATTTGTTCTTCCCACCTTGCGATTTTCTCTGCGTTGCTTTCGCTTCTCATCTACCGATTTTCTTTTGGCAGCGGCGGCGTGGTTGTGTCTTTTTCTTTTTCGTCTGGCTTCCACGGATTGGCATTGGCGGGCGCCTTGGGATTGACGCTGAAGGGCCAGATGTAGAGGTTGATGCCTGCTTCTCCCTTCATCTCAACAATTGCGTATTCGCCGGGAGTGAGAGCTTCGGTTGGGGTTAGCCTCAGCCAGCCGGAGGAGACGCGGTCGATTGTGGTTTTCACGGAATCCTGTTCCTGAGTGACTTTGCCGTTGGGAGAACGCTTCACATCGCCGACGATGCGGTTGCCGTTTTTTACTTTGAGGCGGACGATGAGGTAGCGGCCGAAGGGGACGAGGGCTTGCTCGGGCTTTTGCGCCTGCTCGGGCTGTTGAGGCTGGGCGCGGGGCGCGTCGAGACTGGGTTGCGAGGGTTGGGCGGAGGCGCTTTCGCCGGGAGGGGCTTCGGTGGGATTGTCGTCGGGCTTGACGTAGATGGAGGGCTTGGCATCGTGGGCGTAGATGGTGGCGTGGTCGCCTTCAAGTTCTACAGTTTGTTTGGCGCCGGCGGCGGGAATGAGCATGCCGCGCAGGACGCTGGCTTTTGAGCGCTCGGCGAGGCCGCCTTCGTCCTGTTGCAGCTCGACGAGTTGCGGCTGGCCTTTGAAATTTTCGAGCATGTACATGCCATTGGGTTCGGGCAAACGCAGGCCGGGCGCGACTTGCGGGAAATTGGCTTCGGCGGCGGCGCGGTCGGCATCGAGTTCTTTATCGAGTGCGGCGGCTTCCGGGATGGCGGCTGGGGCGGCTGATTCCTGCTGATATTTTTCCGTGGCGGGCCAATCGACCAGGGATACGGGGAGTTCCTCCCACTCTTCGCGCTCGGCGCTGTAGTAGCGGACACGGTCGCCTTTGATCTCATATTTGTCGATCGATTGATAGGAGCCGTCTTTGAGGATGAGACGGCGGGCGGGTTGCTGGGCGGCGGACGAAGTGAGGAGCGAGAGAACCATGAGCGCGAGTGCGCCAATGAAAATGAGAAGCGAGCGCGAGGTTCGATTGCACATGAGTTTCTGCTCTTTGCCGGCGCGAAAAATTCCGGTGCTGATCTGATTTAATTAGATCAGCGCCAAAATTCCCGCCAGTCTTACCCAGCTTTAATTATGTGCCTTCCGCGTTGTTTCTGGAACTGCCACAATTCGCCGCGCCTTTCTTTCGTTTGCTGCTCTGAGATAGAGTGAGAGCCATGAAGCGGAGCTTGCGGGAGATTGCCGAAGCCGTGGGTGCGCGCCTGGTTGGGGATGGGACCGTGCAGGTGAGCGGCGTGGCCAGCATTGCGTCGGCAGGCGAGGGTGATCTGGTTTTTGTGGAGGATGAGAAATATCTGGTGAACGCTTTGGGGTCGAAGGCTGCGGCGGTGATTGCGGGCGAGAGCGGGGCCGCGGCCTCGGGGAAACCGTTGTTGATTTGCGGTCATCCGAAGCTGGCGTTTGCGCGGGCGGCGCGGTTTTTAGAAGTGGGGCTGCGGCAGCACGAGGCTGGAGTGCGCGAGAGTGCGCTGGTGCATGCTTCTGCTCGGCTTGGTGCGCGGGTCACGGTGGAAGATCGGGCTGTAGTTTCGGAAGAGGTCGAGATTGGCGATGGGTCGAGAGTAGGCGCGGGATGCGTGATTGGGCGGGGCGTGAGGATTGGACGTTCATGCGAGATTTATCCGAATGTCACGATCTATACGGGGACGACTTTGGGTGATCGCGTGATCGTTCATGCTGGGGCAGTTCTGGGCAGCGATGGGTTTGGATATGTGCGCGATTCTGCAAGCGGAAGATATGAAAAATTTCCGCAGGTTGGCAAACTCGTGATTGAGGATGATGTGGAGATTGGAGCGAACTCGACCATCGATCGCGGGGCGCTGGATGAGACGCGGATTGGGCGGGGAACGAAGATTGACAATCTGGTGCACATTGGACACAACTGCCGGATCGGAGAGAATGTTGTGATTGCGGCGCAGACCGGAATTTCGGGCAGCGCTGTGATCGAGAACAACGTCGTGATGGGCGGGCAGGTGGGCATTGCGGATCATGTGCGGGTGGAAGACGGAGTGATTGTGGGCGCGCAGGGCGGCGTGCCTTCGAACAAGGTTTTACGCGGGAAGGGTGTGGTGTTCTGGGGAACTCCAGCGCGGCCGATCGCGCAGTATTTGAAAACTCTGGCGGAGTTGGCGCGGTTGGGGAAAAAATAGAGCGGCGTCCGGCTTTCGGTCTTCGGTTTTTGCTCCTTACATTTTGCATTTCCGGAAGCCGGAGGCCGGACGCCAGAAGCCGGGGAAAAAAATAGAGCGGCATCCGGCTTTCGGCATCCGGCTTTCGGACGCTCGCGGCCAAGCCGGAGACCGGAAGCGGTGGCCGGGCGCCGGAGGCAAGCACATGGCATTGATCGTCATTGGCGGGCATTCGCGGAGCGTGGGGAAGACCAGCGTGGTTGCGGGTTTGATTGCGGGGCTGCGCGAGTTCGATTGGACTGCGGTGAAGATTACGCAGTACGGGCATGGAATTTGTTCGGCGAATGGAGAGCCCTGCGATTGCGCCACGGGCGATCATTCGTGGGCGATTTTGGAAGAGAGAAATCGTGATGGGGAGTCGGATACTTCGCGGTTTCTGGTTGCGGGGGCGGCGCGGGCTTTGTGGGTGCGGACGGAACAGGGACGGCTGGCGGAGGCGATGCCCGCGTTGCGGGAGCGGCTGGGCGGGACGCGGAATGTGATTGTGGAGTCAAACAGCGTGTTGAAGTTTGTGCGTCCGGATTTGTATTTGACGGTGCTGGATCCGGGGACGGAGGATTTTAAGAATTCGGCGCGGGAGTTTTTGGATCGGGCGGGAGCGGTGATTTTGCATGAGGGTGCGAATGGGGCGGCGTGGAAGGATGTTTCTTTGAAGCCGGTAGCCGGACGGCCGGTGTTTCGGATTGCGCCTCCGGCTTATGTTACGGGGGAGATGGTGGAGTTTGTGCGGGGCGTGGTGACGGGGAAGGCAGATTCCTCACCGGCGCTTCGCGCCGGTTCGGAATGACAAGCAGTCTGCTCGGCGTTTGGTGCGTGAGTAGTTTTGTTATTCTTGCGGGTGCGACAAATTCATTCGAGCGCGTGGCTGTTGGTGGGGCTTTCGGCGCTGTTGCAGGTTCTGGTTTTTCCCCTTCCTGATTTGTATTTCCTGTCGTGGTTCGCGTTTGCGCCGTTGATTCTGGCCGTGCTGCGGGCGCGTCCGGCGGGTGCGCTGGAGATTGATGGTTCTACGAATCTGCGGGCGGCCGCTCCGGGACAGGCGTTTCTGCTGGCTTACGTCTGCGGCATTCTTTGGTATGCGGGAACGTGTTACTGGATTTACGACACGATGCACGAGTACGGCGGGTTGAACGCGGCGGCGGCGCTGCTGGCGCTGATTCTGTTTTGTCTTTATCTCGGGCTTTATCACGGATTTTTCGGATTGCTTTTGGGTTTGGCTGCGGGGCCGGGGCGGGACCATCGGCGGGCGTTGATTGCCGCGCCGTTTTTGTGGGTTGCGGTGGAGTTGGCGCGCACACGCATTACGGGGTTTCCGTGGGATTTGTTGGGCACGGCGCAGGTGGATAACCTTTCGCTGAGCCGGATTACTACGTGGACGGGGGTGTATGGGCTTTCGTTCGAGATCATGCTGGTGAATGTGGCTGTGGCAGCGGCGTTTCTGGTGCATCGCAAGAAGCGCGGCACGCTATTGCTGGCTGCGCTGGCCGCGTCTGCGGTGTTGCAGGCGGGAAGAATGGTGGATGCGCCTGCGGTTGCGGCCGATCGCATGGCGCTGCTGGTGCAGCAGAATATTCCTGTGGATGAGAATTGGACGCGGGAGACTTTTGAGCGCACGCTGCAGGAGTTGACTGAGCGTACCGCGCGGGCGGAGAGTTCGAACGTCTCGCCCGGGGAGTTGAACTCAGCGAAAAATAAACCGGACTTGATTGTGTGGCCGGAATCGCCGGCTCCGTTTTTTACGAATGATCCACTGTTTCGCAATCCGGTGAGCGACATGGCGCGCAGCACGAATAGTTGGGTGGTGACGGGGGCGATCGGGAACGGTCCAGGCAGAAATGGGTCGTCGACGGAGGTTTTCAATTCGGCTGCGCTGGTGAGTCCGGCGGGCGAATGGACGGCGCGATACGACAAGGTGCATCTGGTGCCGTTCGGAGAGTATTTGCCTTTTCCGAAATTGTTTGCGTTTGCAGGCGGGCTGACGAAGGAAGTGGGAGAGTTTAAAGCCGGGCAGTCGAGGGCTCCGCTGCATGCGGGCGATGAATTGCTGGGAGTTTTTATTTGTTATGAGTCGGTGTTTCCGGATGAAGTGCGCCAGTTCGCGAATAATGGCGCGCAAGTGTTCGTCAATATTTCGAACGATGGTTGGTATGGCGACAGCGGGGCTTATGCGCAGCATTTGAATCAGACGCGGATGCGGGCAATCGAGAATGATCGCTGGCTTTTGAGCGCGACCGATACGGGAGTTACGGCGTCGATTGACCCTTATGGGCGAGTTGTGGCGCGGCTTCCGCGCAAAGTGCGCGAGGCGCTGGCCGCGCCGTATGGATTGAATTCCGGAACCACTTTCTACACGCGGCATGGCGACTGGTTCGCGTATCTGTGTGCGATAATTTCAATAGGAGCGCTGCTGACGCGCTTCGCACCTCAAAAGAAAGAATCCGCATGATTCAGGAATTGGAACAGGAATACGGCGCGCTGGCCACCAAGGTGCGCGAGCTTCGGGAGTATCTTTGACGCGGGCAAACTCCGTCCGCAATTAGCTGAAATCGAAAAGCAGGCTGCCGACCCGAACTTGTGGTCGAACCCGCAACGCTCGCAGCAGGTGATGCGCGAGAAGAAGCGGCTCGAGCATTTGCTCGCGACCGATGCCGATCTTGGCCGGCGCGTCGATGATATTTCCGCTTACTTTGATTTGGGCAAGGAAGGCGAAAATGTCGATGCCGACTTACGCCGCGAGATTGATGCGCTGCGCGAAGTGGTCGACAAACTGGAAACCGAGACGCTGCTCTCCGGCGACAACGATGCGCTGAATGCGATTGTGACCATTCATCCCGGAGCGGGTGGAACGGAGTCGCAGGATTGGGCCGACATGCTGTTGCGCATGTATTTGCGCTGGGCGGAGCGGCAAGGATTCGAGACGGTTCTCTACGATTATCAGCCAGGCGAAGAAGCGGGGTTGAAGTCGGCGACATTTGCGGTGAATGGCGAATACGCTTACGGATTGTTGGCCAGCGAGATCGGAGTGCACCGGCTGGTGCGGATTTCCCCGTTCGATCAGGCGAAGCGGCGGCACACGTCGTTTGCCAGCGTGTTCGTTTCGCCAGAGATCGATGAGAGCATCGACATCGTCATCAAGCCGGAAGATATTCGTACGGATACGTATCGTTCCAGCGGCAAGGGCGGACAGCACGTGAATACCACCGATTCCGCGGTTCGCATCACTCACATTTCCACGGGACTGGTGGCGAGTTGCCAGAATGAACGCTCTCAGCACAAAAACCGCGAGCGCGCCATGAGCATGTTGCGCTCGAAGCTGTATGAGTTCGAGATGGAGAAAAAGCGGGCGGCTACGAAGAAGATTGAGGATTCGAAGCTCGACAACGACTTCGGATCGCAGATTCGCTCGTATGTGCTCCAACCGTATCGCATGATTAAGGACCACCGCACCAAGGCCGAGGTCGGCGACGTAGATCGCGTGCTGGACGGCGATTTGCAGCCGTTCATCCGGGCGTATTTGCTGGCGCGGCGCGGGGAGAAGCAGGAGAAGTAATTGCCGGTTCGCAAGAAACTTCGCTCGGTGAAACTCGGCCCGCGATTTTTGCGGGCTTTCGAGTTTGCTGCGGAGAAACACAAAGGGCAGACGCGGAAGGCTTCGACGATTCCCTACCTTGCGCACTTGATGGGCGTGGCGTCGCTGGTGCTGGAGTTCGGCGGCGACGAGGATTTGGCGATCGCCGGGTTGCTGCACGATGTGGTGGAAGATTGCGGCGGCAAGCCGATGCTGGAAGAAGTGCGGCGGCGGTTTGGGGCACGCGTGGCGAAGGTGGTGGATGGGTGCACGGACGCGTATGAGATTCCCAAACCACCCTGGCGCGAGCGCAAAGAGAGTTACATTCGCCATTTGAAGCGTGCGGATGCCGGGACTCGATTGGTTTCCGCCGCCGATAAGCTGAACAACATGCGGTCGATTCTGGCGGATTATCGTGCGATTGGAGAGGAAATCTGGGAGCGTTTCAACGGCGGGCGCGAGGGCACGCTTTGGTACTACCGCACGCTCCTGGACGAATTTTTGCGCAAACCCAATCGCCTGGTTCGAGAGTTTGAGCTTGAAGTGCGGGAATTAGAAGTCATGGCTGCGAAGAAAAGTTCGCTCTCTTCGGTAACCTAGTTTTCACCTGTGGAATTCGAGATGATCATGTTTACGTAGTAAATCCCTTTTAGGGCAGAAAATTCAGGAACCACAAAGGACAGGAAGGTCCACAAAGGATTGCATGCCACGCATGATCGATCAAATCCGGGCTTCGAAGCTGCCTTCGAACATGATGCAGTTTGCGGCGCGCGGCGCGCTCTCCGTACCGCCGGACGAGAATATTGAGATTCTGGTTTATCTGGCCAGGCACAATAAGGTGTTTGGTGATCTGGCGCGCATGACCTTGGCGGGGTGGGATGAGAAGGCGTCGCTGGCGGCGGCGACCGATCCGAAGACGCCGCAGGAAGTGCTGGATTATTTCGTCTCTCCGGAGAATTTGCGGCCGATGCTTCTGCCGGCTTTGCTCGAGAATCCGTCCGTGGCCGCGAGCAAACTGGCGAAGATTGCGCAATCGGCCTTGGTGGACAATATTGCCATCATTCTGAAGAGTGCGCGGGTGCGGGCGACGAAGGAGATTCTGGAATCGCTGCGCTCGAATCCGTACTTGAAGCCGAACGAAGCGAGTGAGGTTGCCGGGCTGCTGAACGGCAAGGGTGCGCCGCAGACGACAACTTCTGCTTCGGTTGAGAGCGCTGAGGTGGAAACTTCGACTCCGATTACTGCAAAAGAGAGCGCGACATTGCCGCAGCCGACTGAAGTGCGGGGCTCGACTGCGCAACAGGATGAGGGAGCATCGCCCGAGGACGGTGAAGTTCCGGAAGAGACGGTTTCCGCGTATCTGGCGCAACACGCCGCCGACATCAGCGCGGAGGAAGGCAAGCCGTTCCAGGCGATCGGCGGGATTGTGGATTTGCTGGGCGCGGATTATTTTCCTGTTGTAGAGGTGAAGGACATCGCGGCGCAGAGCCAAGAGGCGCCTGCAACTCCAGCGAAAACGGCTGCGGTCCCGGCCAGTCCAACTGGAGCGAAGGCAGGAAACGCGGGTGCCGCTGCCGCGCCCAAGCGCGAGAATACGCTGCAGAAGATCAATGGACTGGATGTGAAAGGGCGCATCCAACTGGCACTGAAAGGCAGCAAAGAAGAGCGCTCGATTCTGATTCGCGACGGAACCAAGGTGGTGGCGCTGGCGGTGCTGGAAGCGCCAAAGCTTGCCGACGGGGAAGTGGAGAAATTTGCGTCGCAGAAAAATGTGCTGGAGGCGGTGCTGCGGCAGATTCCGCTGAAACGGCGGTTCATGAAGAATTACATCGTGGTCCGGAATCTGGTGGCGAATCCGCGCACGCCGCTGGATTTGAGTTTAAATTTAATGAAGCACCTGCTGACGAACGACCTGAAGAATCTTTCTTCCAACAAGGAAGTTTCAGAGACGGTCCGGAAGCTGGCGTTGAAGATGTTCAAGCAGAAGCAGGAAGAGGCGAATAAGAAGTGATGATGCAGGCCCGAGGCAATATGGTTGTCGCCGCTTTCTTTTCTCCCGGTAGTTAAGAATTCATGAGTTTTGCTGCCATCGACAGATACGCCGTCTTTCGCTTCGCTCACGTGACCATGCGACATGGATGAGATTGGTGAGTTGCTGAAAACTGCTAAGACGATCGCGGTTGTGGGCTTATCCGATAACCCAATGCGGCCGAGTTATGGGGTTTCTGCTTACATGCAGAGCCACGGCTATCGGATTATTCCCGTGAATCCGCAGATTGAATCGTGTCTGGGCGAGAAGGCGTATGCCTCTCTGGCGGAGGTTCAGGAGAAGATCGATATTGTGGATGTTTTCCGAAGGCCGGAGTTTGTGGAGCCGATTGTAGAGGAGGCGATCCGGCTGAAGGTTCCCGCGATCTGGATGCAGGAAGAAGTGGTGCACGAAAAGGCCGCGGAAAAGGCGCGCCAGGAGGGGATTTTCGTGGTAATGGACCGGTGCATTTTGAAGGAGCATCGGGTGCGGTTTGGATAGCCGCGATGATAGTTTTGCGATCGATCTTGCGGACAACCTGGCATTGCTCCATTTGTCGAGAGAGACAGGGATCTGATGCGGGGAATGATTTTGGGTGGCGCATCTGCTTCCGGCGCTGCCATCAAAGCAGACGGTATTGAGATCCGGCTTTAGCGGCTGTAGTGAAATTGCGGAAGCTGTCGTGATTCGAGCTATGCAAGCCGCTTTACCGACTCACATTTAGACGATGATCAACCACAAAAACACACTCGGACTCTATTCCACGATTGCTTTTCTCCTTCTTTGCCATCCCTCCTCCGCCCAAATCACCGCGATTCGAGCCGGCAAACTCATCGATCCCGACACCGCCACAGTCCTAACCAACCAAACCATTCTGATCCGCGACAACAAAATCGACGCCGTAGGCGCAAACCTCATCATCCCGTCCAACGCCAAAGTCATCGACCTCTCGCACTCCACCGTCCTCCCCGGACTGATCGATTGCCACACGCACCTCGCCGACGGCGCCCACGACTCCGATCCCATGGGCGTCTTCCGAAAAACCGCCGCCGAACTAGCCCTCGAATCCGTGCCGAACGCACGTGCCATGCTCGAATCCGGTTTCACCACGGTGCGCGACGTCGGTACCTACCGCGCCCTCGGCGACGTTGCCCTGCGCGATGCCATCAATCGTGGAGACATCGTCGGTCCCCGCATGTTTGTCGCCGGAGCATACGTCACCATCACCGGCGGAGCGGGCTCCGATAGCGGCCTCGCTCCCGACATCACCCTCCCCTCGGACATGCATTACGGCGAAGCCAACGGGCCCTGGGAAGTTCGCCAGGTGATTCGCAAGCTAGCCCACAACGGAGTCGACCACATTAAGATTCTTTCGAGCGGCGCAGTGCTGACTCACGGCAGCAATCCGCACTCGCAGGAGTTCACGCTGGAAGAACTGCAAGCCGCAGTCGACGAAGCCAGTCATTTCGGCTTGCGCGTGGAATCGCACGCCCACTCGCCGGAAGGCATCAAGAATGCAATCCGCGCCGGAGTCGCCTCGATTGAGCACGCCACCATGATCGACGACGAAGGCATCGCGCTGGCCAAGCAGCATGGCACCTATCTCGACATGGATATCTACGACGAGGAGTGCATTCAGGAAGAAGGCAAGCAAGGCAAAATGCCAAAAGATTTTCTGGAGCACGACGCCGAGCTAGGCCAAATCCAGCGCGACAATTTCCGCAAAGCCGTAGCCGCGGGAGCAAAAATGTCCTTCGGCACCGACGCCGGAGTCTGCCCCTACGGCACCAGCGGCAAGCAATTCGCTTTCATGGTGAAGTACGGCATGACTCCGATGCAGGCGATTCAAGCCGCAACCACCAACGCCGCCGATCTGCTGGGGCGCTCGAAGGAATTGGGGTCGATCAAGCCGGGGAAGTACGCGGACATCATTGCGGTGGCTGGAGATCCGCTGGCTGATGTTCGATTGCTGGAGAATGTGCAATTTGTGATGAAGGATGGAAAGATCTACAAGCGATAGACCACTAGCTCTCGGGATAAAGCCACGGTGCCTTTGTCGAGCACCTTGCATCAGGCCTTCCGACAATCGCGCGGTATCCCGGCGAATCCTCGGGGCGAAACAACTTTCGGGCGTCTGTACACCCATCCAAAGAGGTGGCGCAACACAGATCGAGCGCGATCCTCTGCGGATGAATTTTAGTCGCGATGCCAATAAACGAATACCGCGTAACGCTGCCGGGAGGGGTCGGATCGAATACACTGCACATGGCGATCCCGTGTTCATTGTCCATTGCCGCAGTGTTGCGCACATCAGCATCGCTGAACTGTTCCACCAGTATCACGGATGCTGACGTGGTTCGGTTCGTCCCCGCGCTGTAAAAGATGCTAGCGCTTACCTCGCGCACTATTCCACGCCGCACCTTGACAATGGCACCGTAGTCGGCAGGGCGGATTCCGAGGAAGCCGAGACGACGAAAGAGGGGGTAGTCCCATCCGCGCAGGAAGGCCGTTTGGTCGACGGATACAACGCAGGCTGATTCGTCGCATTGGGGGCCGTCGTAGCCAGCGTAACCAGCCGGACGCTCGCTCTTGCTGACGAAAGCGCGAACCTCCGCGAGGGTGGTCACGCCGGGAGTGAGCTTGAGTACTTCCGCCTGGAGCCGCTCTGCTTTTCGGCGCACGTGGTCGGCGTGAACTCTCAGTGCGATTAATCCTGCGACGCAGAGTAGGAGGAACACCGAGATGGGCACTTTTGCCATGTGACTATGCCGTCTGTGGAACATTACTAATTGCAGACAACAAAGGACGGCCGAATGTTCCCGAATGGCTCAATCTCACATTAGAGTTCGGCGGCTCACCACTTACTGATGATCCCTTGCAATCGTCTCCTTCCAACCCTTAGTCCTTACCACCGCCCCATCCTTCAACACCTCGCGCGTATACGAATAATAGAAATTCTTCTGATCGGTAGTAACCAGCAAATGCCCCCGCCAGGTCAACGTGCGTCCCTTCAGCGCAAAAACAGTCTCCGCCTCGCCCCGCACCGAGCACGTCTCCGGATGCGCATCATCCGCGTCGTAAGTCAAACTTTCATAATCGTTTTCCGTTCCCCACGGAAACGTGCTCGCGTCCTTGCCGCTCCAATGCACGGTGGTTTTGTGCCGCGCTTCATCGCGCTCCACAGTCCACTCGCCAGGCCACGGAAATCCCACCGTCTTGATGTCTTTTCGTTCCTCCATCGGCTCCGGCGGCGAAAACGCCGGAGGGGCATCTCCACGCTCCGGCACAACCGGCAGAACAATGCCGGAACCGTCCGGTCCGCCGAGATCGAGCGTCGTGGTCATGTTGTAAGGAGTCGGCAGCATCATCGGCCAGAGAGCATTCGAAATCGCCACGCGAATGCGGTGTCCTTTGGGAAATACCCACGAGGTGAGGTGCATGTCGATCGTGATGCGATACATCTCATCGGGGACCAAGTCCTCCGGTTCGCTCATCGAATCGCGCTGCGCACCGTTGATGCCCGCGCCCGTAATTTGTGTGACCGTGCCATCGGGAGCCACGTCAGACAAGCGCGCAAACCAATCGGCCAGCGGCGCGCTCGCGGATACATGCAGTTGCGCGAACGGTTGGCCGAGAATCGCCACGTCTTCTTTGAGAGGTGCGGAGTCGTACACCAGACTGAACGCATCCACGGGCCGCACGTCACTCAACAATTCGCCCCACCAGAATCCGGCCTCAACCCCAACCGAAGGAACGTATTTCAGTTCATGCCGCGCAATCGGCGGAGATGAGCGGGCCAAGGTGTGATCGGGCTGCAAGTAGAATTCCATCGCCTTGGCGCCCTCCGGCGGCCAGGCATCTTCTCGTCTCCACTCCCCCGGCACATTCTCAAGATTCGGATCCGGTGGATGCCAGTGCTGCATATAAATGACCAGCCGCGGATCGCGCTCCACGCCCGTATCGCGCCCCTTCAGCCAATGATCGAACCAGCGCACCGCCTCATTCCGCCACTCAATCTGCGGCCCCGGCACCGCGTCATTCGGATACGTATGATTCCAGGGCCCGACAATCGCCTTCACCGGCCCGCTCGACTGCATCAACATGTCCGGCACATTATCGCGATAGCCATCCAGCAATCCCCCAATCAGAAAACTAGGGATCGTAATCTCGTTCAGCGGAGCACGGGATCCCGCCAGAACGGCCCATCATGCTGATGCTTTAGATAAAGCAGCGACCAGGGTGGCGTATCAAATCGCGGTCCCAGAATTTTTTCATCCAGCGAGTAGTCCGGAGCGCCGGTCCATCCCTCCGCCATGTCCATGTTCAACTCAAATTCGTCGATGTGCGCGATGCCATCCACGTAATGCACATCATCGTGAAACAACTCCGCCGTAGCATCCACGGCCAGAATCGCCTTCAATCCCGGCGCATGACGCATCGCCATCTGCAGCGCCGTGAATCCTCCCCAGGAAATCCCGAACATGCCAACATTCCCGTTCGACCACGACTGATGCGCCAACCATGCAATCACCTGCTCGCCATCCTCCTGCTCCTGTTCCGAATACTCGCGCCCCGGCGGCGAACCCTCGCTCGCGCCAAACCCGCGAATATCCACGCGCACGCCCACATATCCGCGCCGCGCAAAATAAGCATGATGTGGATAATCCTCCGCCGCGGTCCCGTCATCCTTGCGATAAGGCAAATATTCCAGCAGAGCTGGAAACCTCTCTCCCGGCTTTGCTCCATCCGGCATGTAAAGCGTGGCCGCCAACCGCACGCCATCTTTCATCGGAATCCAGGCCTGCTCCATGCGCACGCCGTAGATAGGCGGAGAAGGCGGCTCGACAGCGAAAAGGTGTGCCGACAGGAAGACCAGCAAGAGAAAATCGCAGGCGAGCAAGCACAGCCCATGTGGGGACAGCCGCCCCCGGCTGTCCGTCGGGCGAAGCCCGACTGATTGTCGTTGTCGAATAGGAGTCACTCCTGTGCGGATCCCTGCTCCCTCCGCAGAAGTTTCAAATCAATCCCCAACTGCTCCGCTTTCTTATAAAGATGACTACGCTCCAGCCCCAAAGACTTTGCCGCCAGACTCACATTCGAATGGCTTCGTTTCAACTCGGCAAGAATTACCCCGCGCTCGAAAGCGTCTACACGCTCCGACAAAGGCCCGGAAGGAAATGACGAAGACATTTCACCGGCGCTCACGCCGGCCGGCAAGGCCAGTTCCACCGTAGCTCGATCCACCTGTCCGTCGGTCGCCAGCAGCATCAACCGCTCAGTCATATTCCGCAACTCGCGTACGTTGCCCGGCCAACTGTGCGATTGCAGCGCTTCCATCGCCCCCGCAGAAAACGGAACCGTCTTCCATCCATTCTGTGCGCAAACCTGCGCTGCAAAATGCGCGACCAACGCAGGAATATCCTCGCGCCTCTCTCGCAACGGAGGCAGCATCAACGGAAAAACATAAATGCGATGAAACAAATCCTGCCGGAATTTTTCCTCCCGCACCCGCGCCTCCAGATCGCGATGCGTAGCCACCAAAACGCGCACATTCACGTTCACCGGCTTGTCCCCGCCAATGCGCTCGACCTCACCCTCTTCCAGCACGCGCAAGAGCTTCGCCTGCATGGCCAGCGGCATGTCGCCGATCTCATCCAGAAATAACGTGCCATGATCGGCCTGCTCAAATTTTCCAATATGCCTCCCAGCCGCCCCCGTGAACGACCCCTTCTCGTGCCCAAACAATTCCGACTCAATCAACTCCACCGGCACCGCCGCGCAATTCAAAGTAACAAATGCTTCCCCCGACCTCGCGCTGCGCTCATGAATTGTCCGCGCCACCAATTCTTTTCCCGTTCCCGTCTCACCCAAAATGCAAACCCGCGTCTCGCTCGCGGCCACGCGCTCCACCTGAGCCATGACTTTCTTCATAGCCGCGCCTTGCCAAACAATCTCATGCTTGCCCAGCCGCTGCTTCAACTGCCGGTTTTCACTCTCCAGCCGCTGCAGCTTCAGCGCATTCTCCACGGTCAACAAGAGTTTTTCCGTAGAGATCGGCTTCTCCAGAAAATCCAGCGCACCGAGCCGCGTAGCCTGCACTGCCATCCCAATATCGGCCTGCCCTGACATCATCACAACCGGCGCAGCCACGCCCTGCGTCTTCAATTCTTCCAGCAGGGCAAGGCCATTTTTGTTCGGCATCACCACGTCGGAGAGGATCAGATCAAATTTCTCCGCCTTCGCCAACTCCAGCGCCTTGACAGCGTTATCGCAGACGACCGCCTCATGCCCCGCCAACCGAAACGCCCGCGCCAGCGACGCGAGTGTGTTCGCCTCATCGTCCACAATCAGCAAATGTGCTTTCGCCGGCAAATATCCTCCAAGATTTGTATCGGGGCACGCATTTATGCGTGCCGCAAATCCGCAACATCAGATTACCTTCAGGCGCTGGTTAGTCGGCCCGCAGAAGTGTGTAGCGTTCCTTGCGGAAGCTCGATCACAAACGTCGTCCCCCGCCCCGGTTCGCTTCGCGCGTAAACTCGCCCTCCATGATCGCTCACCACCGACTGCACAATTGCCAGTCCCAGGCCGGTGCCATGTTTCTTACTCGTATAATAAGGAGTAAAAATCCTCTCGCACTCCTCCGGAGTTAGCCCCGAACCAGTATCTGCAACCTCAATCCGCACGTCGCCGTCCTCTGCGAGCGTGCGCAGCGTCAAAGTTCCACCGTCGGGCATCGCATCCATCGCATTGAGCACAAGGTTTGAGATCGCCCGATGCAGTAACTCCGCGTCTGCCATGACGGGCGAGAGCCCCGAATCCAGCTGCATCACACAATCGATCTTTGCGGTGCTCGCACTCATCTGTGCCAGAAAAAGCTGTACCACGCCGCGGATCACATCGTTCACCTGTACCTGCGACAAATGCGGCTGCGGCATCTTCGAGAATTCACTAAATTTCCCAATGATTCCCTTCAGATTCGAAATCTCCGCCAGCAAAGTTTGCGAGCTCTCCCGAAAAACCTCCTCAAACTGGTCCGGACTCTGCTGCCGGGCCCGCACCAGATTCTCCACCGTCAATTGCAGCGGAAACAGCGGATTTTTCAACTCGTGCGCCAGCCGCCGCGCCAACTCGCGCCAGGCCGCAACGCGCTCCGCCTGCACCAGCCGTTCCTTCTGCGCGAGCAACTCCGCCGTCATTCGATTGAACGACTCCGCCAGCACCGTCAATTCATCTTTCCCTGCAATCTCCACCCGCGCATTCCAATTTCCCGCCGCAACTTCCTGTGCCGCCAGCGCCAACTGCTCCACCGGCTTGGTAACTCGCGCGGCTGCCCAACTGCTCAGCAGAATCGCGAGCAAAATTCCGCTTCCGCCCGCCAGCAGCGCCGCCGAGCGAATATGCCGCTTCAGTTCGACATAAATTCGCCGCGAGTTACCGACCAGCAAAATCGCCAGCAGCGGCCGATCTTTGCCCGGACCAGCGCTGATTCCCCACAACGGTATGGCGTGAAACACTTCATCGTCCGCTTGATCTTTCGAGGGCGAGACTACCGCAGTCATTTCCGTCCCATACTTCCGCACTGCATCGAGCAGCGGCTCAAACATCTCCGGCGAACGCGTCTTGTCGCCCGCGGGATCGATCAGCAGATCCGCCGAAAACCGATCGCCCCGATTCTGATAAAGCAGCGCGCGCATGCCAACCGGCAGGTCAAGCGCGGAAAGAAAATTCTTGTCCAGGCGCCGGCCGCCAATCACATAAACCGGCTGCTCGCTCACACGCGTGGCTCGAACTGCAAACAGCCCCAGCGCGCTTCCATCCTGAAGAGATTCCTGCTTGAGAAACGCGCCCTGCGTGCAGGCGGCCGCGAAACCGCCAAACCCCTCTTCGGGATATCCAAACTTCGCCGGCCACTGCGCTGAAGAAACGATGGTCCCATCGCTTGCGACGAACTCCAAAAAATCCAACCGTTCGTTCTCCGCCGTTGTTTTCGCCAGCTCGAAATAAGGACCGGAGTCGATCACGGCTCGATTCAACGCCAAAGCCATCCGATTCGCCGCATCCGACTTCGCAATCGCCTCAACCTGCTGAACTACTTCATCGCCCTGGCGATTGAACTCGCGCTGAAACTGCGCGACCAGCGCCGCCGTCCGCTCATCGTCACTGCGTGCAAAGGCCCGCCGCGTCACCTCCGACACCAACCACGCCACCGCCGCCACCGACAAAAAGACCGTCAGCGCAAACACGGCCAGCAGCTTCCGCCGAAATATCATGGTCTGTCTTTACCCATCGATACCTCATCCAGCCGCCAGTTTCCATCCGCTCCAACGCGCCAATCTCTGACCGCCGGAGAAAGTGCCCACTCCGTTGGAAGATAAAGCAGCGGAATCACGCGCTGTTTCGCAAGCAACGCCTGCTCGGCTACGAACAGATCTTCAATGGAACTTCCTGCCGTCTGCGGCATCGCCAACCCCAGAACTCCGGCCACATTTTCCAGTTCGACCCACGGATCAGCCGAAGCCAGCGGAATTCTCATCAACCTTAGACCGGCGTTCGCCGAAGCCATTGGCCGCAGGGTCAATCCCGAATCCTGCGCGTTCAATGCAACGCGATCGACCAGCGTCCGTGCCAGTGAATCGTTGGCATCATATCCCACCGACAGCGCCGGTGCGTTATGAACCTCAGCGCGTTCTTCGCGCGCCCGCTTCAACTCCACTTCCGTGGAAAACGCGAAACCATATCCCGTCATCCAGTTCGGCAGCAACGAAGCGGCCGGTGTTCCGGAGCCCTGCAACAGCACGCTGCACATCGAACTGCGCTCGATACTATGCGCCAGTGCGGAGCGCATCATTTTCTCGTCCGCAGTCCGCGGTTCGTCGGCGAAAACCAGAGCCAGCAATTCAACCGGCTGCGAACGGCGCACTTGTTGCCCCGCCATCGCCACGCGCTGAGCCTGTTCCGGCGCAACCTCCACTACATCGGCTTTTCCCGACTCCAGTTCGAGCAGTTGTTCACGAAGATTTGTTCCCATCTGTATGTCGATGGAATCCACAAACGCCCGTCCGCGCCAGTGATTCTCTTCCGCCGCCAGCGTCAAATGTTTTCCCGGCTGCCAGTCTTCAATATGAAACGGCCCCGTTCCGCTGACCTTCACCCCGCCATTCTTGCCCCCGCCATTCTTCCTCGCAATGCTGTTGCGCGTGAGCGCAAGCTCCGCGGGCAATTCCGAATCGGCGTGATCGCACTCCACAACCACGAAATCTCCCTGCGCGAAAACTCTCCATGCGGGATTGGCCGCACGCAGCGCCGCCGCCGCAACCTCCGGCGTCAACTCCGACCCGTCATGAAACTTCACTCCATGCCGGATTTCAAATTGCCAGCGCTGATTCCCCGGGTCCGCCTGCCAATAGGTCGCGAGCGCCGGATGAACCCGCCCGCGATCATCCACCGTGACCAGCGTCTCAAAAATCAGGCCAAGTACGTTCCGCCGGGCGAGAGAATCGCTTTGCGCGCTATCTCCCGGATCGAGAGAAGTGATCTCCTCGCGAATCGCGATGCGCAGCGTCCCGCCATATTGCGGCCGCGTTTCGGCGCGCGCCACCCGCGCGGCCAGTGCAAGGCTACTCGCCGCAAGCCACAGCCACACGAAACGCTTCATACTCTCCTCGTTCCCGCTGGCGCACGATTGCAATCGCGCTGTCGTACTTCACATCCGGCCACAGCGCGGTGATCTCGCCGGAAAAATCTAAAGCCGCGCTCACCGGCGCCGGATCGCGATCCGCAATCTCATAAGCTCGCAACGAATCGCCATTCGTGGCATCTGCTGCTGTCGCCAGTACCTGCCAGCCCGCGCCACAGCCGGTTCTTACACTTACCAGGTCGCTGCCCCAATTCAGCTTCGTGCTCTGCTCAGTTACTCCATCCGCGAGATGCACTTGCCCATCCGCTCCCGCAAAGAGCCACAGCGCGTAATTGGTTCGCGGCACTGCTGCCGCCGAATAAAACTTGCCGACATTCGTCAGCTTGCCAACTCCCGGCGTCAGCGCTCCGGTAAAAAAATTCCGCGAAGCAGCATAGAACCCGCGCAGGGGCTGCGCTCCCGCAGCATTCGGCAGCGGCCACGGATCGTCGCTCTCGCGGCAATTCAAGTTTAGAGGAACGCTCACAGAAGTCTGGCAGAACACGCCCGGCAGATATACGTCAAATAGATGATCCTTCGCCGGAATCAACAGCCCGCGCAAATCATGCGGCCAGGGCCGCGCATGTGTGATCTCCAGGCTCTGTTCGGTTTGCCACTTTGCGTTTTTCTGCCGATAGATCGCGACTTTCTCTCCATCGAGCACCGCGATGTGTTGCGGCGCGCTGTCGTCATCCAGCACCGCGACATCGAGAATCCGGCTGTCCTGCGCCCACAGCGGAATCTTTCGCAAGCTCATGGGCATGGACTCGTGTACAACGCCAATCTCATCTCCACGCGGCAAGGAAACGATCGCAACGACAGGGTCCGCATTTTCCTGACGAATCTCCGCAACCCAGACATAAGACTGCGGATTCTCGGAGAATGTTACCTCCACTGACGCCGCTGCCTGCTCCGCTGGCACCGCACGCGCTCCCAGCGATTCCATCTCGGCATGCAGCAAGCCTCCAATCGCATCGAAATCTTTCTTCGCCAGCGATGAACGATTCTCCAGCGTAATGGATACTGCCCCGGGCCCAGTCACCGCCGCAATCTTCCGCGCCAGCTGCCGCGCGGGGTCGCTCCAATCGGAAGCGGCGACCATACCGACAAAACTCAAAACCAAAAAGAGCGTCAAGCAGTAGCGCCGGCACCTGGCCGGCTGTCGCGGGGGCATTGTGCCCCCGCCGCCGGCTTCGAAACTCTGCGTGCAAGTTCCCATCGTCCTCAGCCGCAGGAAAAGATGAATCACCCGCCGCATTCCATCACCATCCTTCACCATCCGTTCACGAAACGAGCTCACCGAGACTCCGCTTGCCCAGCCTGGTTCGCCGTATTCATGCTGCGTAACACGTCGTTAGCAAAGAAAAACTTGCCATCGGCGGGCACCATCATGATCTGCAACTTGTCCGATAGCCGCTCAGCGACGATCTTATTAATCAGCAGCGGATTGTCTTTGAGAATCGCCGCCTCGCTTCTCATCCGTTCCGCATCAGCGACAGCTGTGACTCGAATGCGATCCGCCTCAGCATCGGCCAGCACCTTGCGCCGCTCGCTCTCCGCCTTACTGTCGATCACCTTGGCCTGGGCCTCGGCTTCTGCATTCTGAATCGTCGCTTCCTTGCGCGCCTGCGCCTCCAGCCGGCTCTGCTCGATCTGTTTTTGCTTCAGCGGCAGCGTGTACTGCATGGCGTCGGCTTCGCCCTTGGCCTGCAACACGTGAACCTGCGCCTCACCCTCCGCTTGCTTTACCTGCTGTACTTTCGCCGCCTCTGCTTCCAGTTCAGCAATCTTCACTTCTTTCGCTTTCAACTCCGTCTCCACGCCCATGCGGTCGTTCTCCTGCTCCTTCAGCAGCAACTGTTCGAGTCCCTTCGCATATTCGGGCGGCAACTGAATATCGCGCAGCATCACTTCCTTCACCACAATTCCATCCGCCGCCAGCTTCTGCGTAATCATTCCCGCAGCCCGCTGCCGCGCCTCTTCGCGCTTTGCGGAAAAAACATCGCGCACCGTGTAGTTGGGAACGATCTCCCGCCAAACGCTTGCGACAGTGGGCGGCACAATTTCTTTTTCCACCGGACGCGGCAAATTTCCCTGAATGTAATCCAGCCGTTTCGCATCCAGCCGGTAGCGCACCGTGATCGCCAGTCCCAGCGTCAAACCTTCCTTCGCCTGCACATCAAGAAGCTGAGTTTTTTCAGAAACGTTGGCCGCCGCTTTACTTCCGTCTTCCGCAACACCAGTAGTAAAGATCTGATCCCGCGTGTCGAATAGTGCCACGTCTTCCACCAACGGCACAACCATATGCACGCCGGGATACAGGGTGCCCGGCACAACGCCGCTAGTCTGGCTGACGCGCACGCCAGCCATTCCGCTCGGCACCACGACAATGCTGAAGGCCACCAGCAGCGGCCCCCAGGCCAGCATCGTCAACGCCAGTGAAGTGCGCCACCGGATAGCGACCGGTTTCGCTTCAACCGCTCCACCCGGCGTCTCCATCGCGCGCCGGTACAACAACTCTCGATACAGATCATAGGTGAGAATGCACACAGCCCCGAAAATCATTCCGAGGCCGCACATAATCAGCAAATACTTCAACGCCAGCATGGTAGTTCTCCTTTGCGCAACGAACTTCGAACGTTTGACCGTTTCCCGATGACGGCGAAGTCTGTCGATCTGCTCTTGGGTGGCGCAGCGCGCTGCGATCATTCCACTGCGATCATTCCAGTGCGATCCACGCGCGGCGTTAGCGGCCCGGGGTGAATTTCCTCACCGCTTCTGCGTTTTCACGACCACCGGCCGGAACAACAGCCGGAACACCTGGCCAAAAATCAATTCCTCCGCAAGCAAAGCCACCGCTATCGAAAAAATCAGTCCCGCCACCACCGCCATGAATGTGATTGCCATCTGCATAACCCCTCCTAAGAACATCTTCCAGAACTTCCTCTGAAGCTTTACTGCCCGCCCGCCACCAGCGAAGCCTGTGTCGCCACCACATCCGGCGATCCGCCAAACACCATCGCAATTTCCTCGTCGCGCTCTGCGCGAATCTCCACCCGGTCCCCCACGCGCAACATCGCGTACAGCTTCTCCACATCGTGGTTCCTCAGCCGGATGCATCCGTGCGAACTCGCGTGCCCAATCGATCGCGGAACATTCGTTCCATGAATTCCATATCCCTTGATGTTCAGCGCCATCCATCGCGTTCCCACGGGATTGTCTTTTCCCGGCGGCAAAACAACGCCATCGTGCTCGTAGATCGGATTCGCCACTCTCCGCACAATCTCGAAATCGCCAATCGGACTTGGGCTCACCGCCGCTCCTACGGCCACGGGAAAATACGCCAGGACTTTTCCGTTCTCCAGAACCGCCAATCGGCGATCCTCAATGCTCACCAGCACCAAGCGCCGCGTCCGCAGATTCCCAGCCGCCGACGCCGAACTTTGTGCTTCCCCGAACGTCGCCAATGCCATAACGAAAGCTGCGATCATCCACTTCGCGCCCAATTTGCTGATCGCGGTTTGCATTGCCCGCCTCCTGACACACTTCCATAAGGCAAGCCCCGGCCCAAACTGTATCCATCTGAAAAACAATGACTTAGGAAGCCTCGAAGAGCGCAAAAGGCGCGCCCTTCACGCACACCGTGTCAAACACGACACAATGCGAGGGCGCGCGAAATCAGCCAAGAAGGCAATGAATGTAAGGAGAGTGGTGAACCCGGAAACAAGAAAGGAAACGAGAAACAGGAAACCAAAAGAGACGGGGAGGGTGGGGAGGGCAAACTCTCTCGTCTCTCTTTAACTGCGAATGCGCGCTACGGATGCGGTTACGGCGGACTTTAAGGCGCCCGGCCCCTGCCGTCTGGGGTAACGGCTCTGTGGGGTTCTGTGGGTTGGGACCGGGCGATCTTTAACTAGTAAGGACTAGTTCAATGACGGCATTCTGACATGAGCCATTTTTCATTTCCGTGACCGCCGTCACCGATCTGCGTGACTAATGTCCCTCCCATGCAACCTTTGATGTTCGCGTTCCGCCGCACAACCCGCAGTGACCGACATCACGGAAGAATCCGCTTCGCGCCCTCATATTGATAGTTGAGCGGCAAATTTTCATCACGGAGAGATTTTCCATGGCTTATGTAATTACCGATGCCTGCATCAAAGATGCCCTTTGCGTTGACGTCTGCCCCACCGATTGCATTCACCCCAAGCAGGATGAGCCCGGCTTCGAAGAAGCCACGCAGTTGTTCGTCGATCCCGCGGAGTGCATCGATTGTGGAGCATGCGTTCCGGTCTGCACGTCAGATTCGATTCTCTCAGTCGACGACCTTCCGGAAGACAAGAAGGAGCTTATCGAGCGGAACGCCGCCCACTTCAAGAGCTAGCCTCCGTTCCTCCTGACGGGGCAATAAACCGGCGCAGGCGTGATATCGAATTTCGTGGATTCGATTTCACACTCTGCGCCGGTTTCGTTTCTCGAATGCGAATTGTCAGCCGGAATTTCTCTTACTTCTTCTCCTGCTCCTGCACCGCCTCGGCCGGCAGCAGTTTCGTGGTCGCCCGGAACTTTTTGTAATCGCGAAAACTCTGTTCCACGTCGACATTGAAGTTCTTCAACAGGGCAAGGCGCACATCAACCTTGACGGCGACTTCGCGAGGCAGCCACACCTCATCATTGACTCGCGTCTGCTCCAGCATCAGCCGCGATCCTTTATGAAAGCGTGCCAGGAACAGGCCGTACGAAACCGTGTCCAAACACTCCACATCCAGCTTGGCGAGCTGCAGATCGTCCTTGTCGATCCACACGCGCCCGCGGAACTTGGATAGAAACTTCGCCTCCTTCATGTGCGGTTCATATCCCGGCCGCGGTTCGCCATCAATTACCCATGCCTCGCGGCCGTCCAGCGATTCCGTTCCCACTAACTTGAAGTTGTAAGCGTCGGCGACTTCGAGCACAAATTTCCGGTCATCTTCCCGCTCTTTTGCTCGCTTCTCTTCCCGCTTTTGGCGCTCGCTTTCCGATTCATTCCTGCGCTTATCGATGACCTTCTGAATCTTCTCTTCTTCTTTGTTCTTTTCCTTTTCAGAGAGGGGATTGTCGTCCTTTTCAATCAGCCGCTGAACCTGCTCGCCATAGATCTCGAGGATTTCGTAGGTCTTCGATTCGGTGGTCTTGATCTGGCGTTTGCCATCGAGCTTATGGTCCAATTCATGCTCGATATAGGTGTAGTCGCGCAGTTTCTTGTCGTTCTCGATATCTTTTTCCGCGACCACGCGAAATAGTTGCTGCATCTGCGCCTGCGAGAGCGAGCCGTTCGCATCAGGGGTCAAATCGGGCGTGGGAGTGTGGTCGGAGGGTGTTGCGTTCTCGCTGCCGGACACCGGGGCGGTTGATGCACTCTGTTGAGCAGGAGCCGCGAGCGAAGCCAGCGACGACAAAACGAAAAGCAACAGAAGGCTCAACGCGCGGAGATTCACTCGCCCATTCTAGCCCACGTGGCAAAGCCCAAGAAATGGCAAATTCCACAGATTTTCTGCGGCACATCACAACACAAAATGTACAAATTCATGACCAAGTCGTGACACTGTCAAGTCCCCCCAGACTTAGCCTCGGAAACGTCGCGGAAGGCTGACAAGCTCCCCGCCCCACGCCGTCACTTCATTCAGAAGGAGAATTGATCATGCCCGCAATTTCCAAAACCACCCTCACTGCGCGCGCACTCGTGCTTGCTCTTCTGCTCGGTGCGATCATGTTCATGTCAGGCACCGCTGCTGCACAATACACACTCACCAATCTCGTCTCCAACCAGGCAGGGCAAGCTAATCACACCGACCCTTTGCTGGTGAACGCCTGGGGACTGGTCCATGGGTCCGGACCTTTCTGGATCAGCGATGAAGGCTCGGGATGGTCCACACTCTACGACGGCAATGGCATCAAGCAAGGTCTGGAAGTTCTGGTGCCCTCCGCCGGCAGCGGCACCGGCTCTCCCACCGGGATCGTCTTGAACTCATCACAGGATTTCCAGGTTGAGGGCTGGGCCTCGATCTTCCTGTTCGCAACCCTCGATGGCACGATCAGCGGCTGGGCGCCGCAGTCGAATCCCAATGCATCGATTATTGCCGTAACTACTTCGGGAGCCGCTTACACAGGTCTCGCCATCACCAACTACACCTCCGGCAACTTTCTATTCGCCGCCGACAACGCCAACAACAAAGTCGATATCTACGACGCCAGCTTCAACTTCGTAACTTCGTTCACCGACTCAACAGTTCCCACTGGATTCTCGGTCTTCGGTATCCAGGACTTCGGCGGCCTGCTCTACGTTTCCTATGCGGCCACATCCGAAGGCTCCGGAGGATACATCGACATCTACAGTGAGGCCGGCGTTTTTCTGAAGCGTCTGGCACAAGGTTCGCCCCTGAATCAGCCCTGGGGATTTGCCGTGTCGCCGAAAAACTTCGGATCGTTGAGCAACGCTCTGCTGATTTCGAACAACACCAACAGTGGCACCATCAACGCGTTCAACATTCTCACTGGCCAGTTCATCGGCACGGTGAAAGATACCACTGGGAAGGCGATCAAAATCGACCAGCTCTGGGGCATTGAATTCGGCGGAGGAACAAGCAAGAACGGCGCGAAGAATCATCTCTACTTCACGGCTGGCCCGGACAACAATCTCGCAGGCACTTTCGGAAAGATAGTTCCAACTACTTAATCTCTCGACTTCGTGGTGCGGGGCGATTCGCAATAAGGGTCGTCCCCGCACCCGTCTATTGGCTTCAACGCAAGCGGGAGAATTTAGTCTCCATTGCTCCCGCTTTCCCCTCGTGCTAATATCCTCGGACTCCTCGGAAGGCTCCCCCAAAGCCGTTTCCCGAGATTTTCTTTAGTAAATCCCCCCGTGGGTTGAGTGAAACAACTTCTTGGTTCTTGGAGGCCGTCATGCTTCGACACCTGTTCCGTACGCTCTCGCTCCCGTTCGCTTGTGCTTTTTTGTTTGCCAATGCCTTTGCTTCGGGTCCGCAGACCCACAACATCCAGTTTGTCAGTGGGGCCAACGGGGCCGCGCCGTCTTCAACTCTGATTTCCGACTCTGCCGGCAACTTATACGGCACCACCACCGAGGGTGGAAGCACCGAATGTAACTACCACAACTCCGAGCAGGATGGCTGCGGTACCGTTTTCGAGTTGTCGCCTCCCACGACCAAAGGCGGTCATTGGACGTACACCGTGCTGCACGAATTCCACTACGCAACCGACGGCAGCTTCCCTTACAGCTCACTTGTAATGGATGCGGCCGGCAACCTTTACGGAACAGCGCTGAAAGGCGGCAACGGTAGCCCATACGGCCCGGGCACAGTCTATGAGCTTTCCCCTCCCGCCGAGGCTGGCGGCGCATGGACATTCACCACGCTGTACGTATTCCAATCGTCATCCGGTACGGATGGCTCCGCACCATGGGGCACGCTTGTATTTAATCAAGCCGGAGACCTCTATGGCACCACACAGGTCGGCGGCGCGAACAGCCGTGGCACAGTCTACGAATTGAGTCCTCCATCTGCGCCCGGCGGTTCGTGGACGGAAACCGTGTTGTTCACATTTCCCCACGCTGCCGACGGAGGATACCCCCTGGGCGGCGTAATCCTGGCCAGCGATGGCAGCCTCTACGGCACCACCAGTATGCGTGGATACCAAAATACGACGACCTGCACGGGAGGCTGCGGCACTATCTTCCGGCTGTCACGCAACGCGGAAGGCACGTGGACCGAGCAGGAGTTGCACGCCTTCGAGTACACCGACGGCGCCACCCCCTTCAGTTCGCTGACTTACTTCAAGGGCAGTTATTACGGAACTACCTCCGCGGGCGGCCCTGAGAATGAGGGCACCGTCTTCCAACTGACTCCCGGCTCTGGAGGTTCCGCGACCTTCACTACCATTTTCAATTTCACCTTTGACAACGGCGGCATTCCTTATGCCGGAGTCATCTTCGATCAGAGTGGAAACCTCTACGGGACCACCTTTGCCGGAGGCTCCGGCGGCAACGGCACGGTCTACAAGCTGACGCCATCCGGCGGCACGTGGAGTGAAACCATTCTGGCCACCTTCACCGATAGCGGGAGCACGCCTGAAATCGGTTTGATTGGAGGCGTACTGCTGCGCAACAACCAGTTGTTCGGAACGACCGCCGACTGCACCGAATTCGATGGTCTCTGTGACAGTTCCGGATACGTGTATTCCATCACGGGATTCTGAAGCAGAAACCGTGCTGACGTGCGGCTTGCAGATTAATTTCGAGCTGATCCGCTGCCAGCGCCAGCACGCAGGTAGCGGATCAGATAGTACTCATTTACCGGACGGTCATCCTGCAACGCAGGCGCGTTTTTATCCAGTGTGAGCAGCCATTGCAGATTGATTTCGCGCTGCAGCAAGGCGGCAAACTGCTCTTGCGGCGAATGCAGTGGTCCCCATTCCACCAGGTCCGCCGCTGCGGCCGGCGGCATGCGGCTTGCCAGCTCCGCGGCTGAGCGCGCTGGAATGGGCTGCATGCTGGCAAGATAATGGACGCCCCAACCCTCGAAAGAGAGAAATGCGCGAACGTAGGGGAACGATTCGGTAAGCGCCCGTGTTACCGCGGTGCCCGTCTGCCGGTCTCCTCCCGGATACCACTGCGTCAGGATCCCGCCCGGCCGCAGACGCTTCTTGGCTGCGGCATAGAATTCGCGGGAATAGAGCAGGCTGCTGCCTGCGGCGGCGATAGGAGGCGGAGGGTCGATCACGATTACATCGTATTGATCGCCGGTGCGCTCGAGAAAACGGCGACCGTCATCGATCACAATATGCGAGTGCGGAGAGGCTACCAACTGCGGCGCGTCGGGATGATAGTACGCGAAAAATTCAGGAACGCTGGGAACGAGATCCACGGCGGTGGAATCCATCCCCCACGCCAGCATGGAACGATGGGTCGTGCCCATGCCGAAGCAGATGACTAACGCTTTCTGTGGCGAATGGTCGAGAAACGTCAGCGGCAGGGACGCCATCATTTTGGTGATAGGCGTCAGCAGGGTCATGCTCACGCCATTCACATAGAGCTGCCGCTTCATCCCCTCTCCCGATGCGACCACAGTCGCGGTGCTGTCGCGCTTCACCTGCGCCCCGGGGATCTCCTGAATGTAACTGTGGGTCCGAAGAATCAACGCTGCGGAGCCACACAAAATTGCCACGCATGCAACCAGGCTTGCAAAGCGTATACGCTTCGCGAGACCGCCATCGCCAGACATCACGAACCACGTTCCCACGGCCAGCCACGGCAGGGCCAGCATCACCAGCGCGTAACGCTCGTCGATGTAAGGCAGCAGCATGAACCCCGCCACCAGCGGCCCCAGAATGCAGCCCACTACATTCACTGCATAGCCGACGCCGGCGCGGCTCGGATCGCCTTCCGAATAACGATCCACCAGCCTCGGCGTCAAGAATCCCAACAGACCGCTGAAGGCGGCAATGCCGAGCGGTATGCGCTGCCACCAGGCGAGATTTACGCGAGGATCGGCAGTGAGCAGCGGAATCAGCGCCGCAAGCCACACCAGCAGCCAAAGCACTGGCGCATCACTCTCGTGGCGGCGGCTCCAATAGCGGTAAAGGCCTGACCCGAGAAAGGTCGCAATCAGGTAAACCCCAAGAATCAGCGCGAAGGAGTAAACGAACGTTCCAATGTAGTACGTATACAGCCGCGTCCACACCAGCTCCATCCCCATGCTGGTAAGGCCGGTAGCAAACAGCAGCCACAAAGTGCCGTTGCCCGCCATCTCTCGCCAATTCGCGTGGAATGCGACGCCGGCCTGCTCGTTCGCTCGATCCTGATCAGCGACGCTCTCATTATGGCCGCTTCGGGATTGCGTGTTGGCCAGCCAGAATGCGGCCGCGCAGATCGAAGCGTTGAGCAGCGTTCCCAGCCGCAAGGTCGCGGTAAATCCCCAGAACTCGATCAGCGCCAGGGGAATCGCCGCGCCCACCACGGCTCCCAACACATTCGCGACATAAAGAAAACTGAACGAGCGCTTCGATTCATAACGCCGGCTGCTGCGAATGGCGAACATGCCGATGGGGATCGTAGCGCCCATCAGCGCGCACCATGGAATCAGCGTGCACGCCACCCATACCCCCGCAGCCACGTAATATCCGGCCGAAGATAAGGACAAACTGCTGCCCAAATGCTCCAGCACGTAACGTCCTGCCAGCAGTTCCAGCGGAACGATCACACCCGAGCAGCCAATCAACAGTTCCGTCACCGCGTAGAGATGCAACGGTGGCGACGCGATTCGCCGCGCATACCTGCGCACGAACGTGCCCGAGGCCCAGGAACCAATCCCCAAGCCCGCCATGAAGCTCGACAGCACAATCGAAACCATGGGCGTGGTCACGCCAAACTGCGCCATGGCGAGGCGAAGCCAGATCAACTCATAGAGGATGCTGCAAAATCCGGAGACGAAGAAAAAAGAGAAATACCACCCCAGTCCTTTGGTCGTAACTGTTTCCGCCACTTGCACACGACTCTGCAGGGGAGGGATCTCTGTGCTTGCCGGCATGATTTCGGTGTTCATCGGCGATTTTACCCGGTCAAGGGCACGGCTCCACTTTAGCCTGCAGAGCCGGCCCGAGAAATGTGCTGAATGGAGTTTCGCAGAAGCCGAAGGGTCCCTGGAAAAATAAGTTATCCCGGTAGTGACGAGAGTCATTGTCCCTGCGTCACCGGGGAAAATTCGCAAATTTCGCTCAGAACGGAAACTGTATCGACAGAATCGGAATGTGGTTTTGGGTGGAATGAAGCCCAGGCGATCTCGAACCCGCCGCTGTGGCAACAGTCGGAGATTGCGGGTAAGGCCGTTGTTTCATAATCCGCACGCGAAACCAGAAGGCGACGCGCGGTTACGCCGGTCACGTCCGGAAGGACCGTTGTCTTGGGATAATCCAAATTATGGGCGCTGGGAAACACTGTTTCGCACCTCAGGCGAATCGGTATGATCGGCACGCTTTCGCCAATCCCGTACTGCTCGGATGGGACGAGTCGATTTCTTGGTGCGACGCCTCGCGCCAGAGGGCGTACAAGACACTTCTCCGTCTAATGCGACGTGTCGCGGTTCGTGGCGTTCCTGTGGGTGCCTTTCTCTTTGCGACTGGCTTCTGGTTGATTGGCCGAATTCCCGGAGGGGGCGGTCCCATATCCTACGTCTGGCAACTGAAGTTCGCGGGGCCTTTTCTGGTCCTCTGGTTGCTTCCGTATGCTGCGCTTCGACTCGGATTCGCCAAACCAACAGCCGGTACGTGCGTCCGTGTACTCTGTCGCTTGCGCGGGATAGAGTTTGTCGAGGAGGACGGTAGCGTCAGACAAATCGGCTGGTCGAGGTTTGACGCCTTCGATATTGGAAGCTGGAACGGCTTCGCAGTGCTAAAGCTGCGTTTTCGGGGCAGTTGGCTGTCGAGAAGATTGGGGCCAAGCAGCATCGCGGCAGTCGAATTATCTGCGGCCCAGGTATCCACGTCTTCGATAAAAGAGGTGCTACAAGATCGCGGGCTGTTCGAAGAACCCCTGGGTGAGCCTACGATTTAGAACGGAAAGCGAATCGACAGAATCGGAATGTGGTCCGTCCGACGAAATTCGGACGAAGGGATGTCGTGGCGATTTCGAACCCGCCGCGAGGTTTTGATGAACCACAACCCATGTGGGTTCTCGAATGATCCCGCCGCGCGGAGCTTGCTGCGGAAACGATCAGAAGGTGAAACGGCCACCGACTGTCGGAGCACAGTTGTTGTTGTAGTTATAGGGGACGCCGGGGCCATGAGGAATGGCGATGGCCAGACCGCCGCTCACGTAGGAATACGCAATTCCGGCAAAACCGTCGAAACGCTTGGTGAAGTGATGATCTGCATAGAGTGATCCCTCGTTGAGGGTGCCCGCGCAGGAACTGCGGAAACCGGCTGAGGGCGAGCAGGTCTGCGGAACACGGAAGTCGTTCTGCCGCTGTTGATACCAGGCGAAAGTGATGTCGGTTTTGCTGTCGACGGTATATTTCGCGCCCGTCCACCAAATATTCACCAACTTTTCAGAATCAAGATTGTTGTCCTCTACCCCGCTCATGAAATAGCCGCCCTGGTCCGCAGCGCCAACGCCCAACGGGTTCGTCGGGTTGTTCTGCCAGATGTATTCGTAGCCGGCAAACAACTTGAACCGGTCCCACTTATACCTGGCAGCGACCATAATTCCGTAGTTGTCGGTTACGATGCCATATACGGTGTTGTTCGTGTCGATCAGATTGGCCCCGGTGATGGTGTTTGTATTGATGCTGTTGGTGGTCGACTGAAATGACTGCGTCGGACTCTGCGGCCCCAGCAAGGGGTTCAATACGCTGATCGCCTGGTTGTAATGTTGGGAGACGACGTCGGCGGAGAACTTGCCGTAGTCTGCGCCGAGGTCGAATCCATAGGCGTTGTTGTGCGCCGATTCCGGCGTACAGGTGGCGGCAGTCCAGGTTGCGGAGGCCGAGTAACAGCCAGCAGAAACATCGGCGAATTTATACATCGCGCCGAAATGGACCGGGCCATAGGTGAGGCGATACTTCACGGCGTCGTCCCAACGGCTGTCCTCGGTGTCGCCGCCGCCAGCCATCGTGCCGTTATACCCGATGTACGAAAAGGCATAGGCTGCCGTCGGCCGGATCGTAAAGCAGCATCGCATCGGTACCGAGAGAGCGCTGACGACCGAAGGTCAGCTCGCCGAAGTGCGTGGACGATATACCGCCGTAGTATTGGTCATTGAAGGGTTGGCCGGCGCGTGCGCCGTCGATGGCGATCGAGTAGCTGCTCCTGGGGAGGCCATTGTTAATCGTGTCGGTGGCGGACGCATTGGCGAGCAGGCCGGACTGCGGATTGATGCCTGTTGAAGCGTTGAACACGACGTACCAGCCATGCACAAACTCTTCCTTGCCCCTGATGCCTAGACCCGTCTGCGACAGATTGTTCGGTGCGACAAGGAATCGATGTTGAAAGCCGTTTCGGTTCACCAAAGATTCGCCTTCATAGTTGTAGCCGTTTTCCGGTAAGCCGTGGCTGACCCAGCCGACGCCGACGTCATACGCGCCGTACAGCGTGATGCCGTGCCAGGTCAGCGTGCAATCTGTGGTGGCGAACTCGTGGCCGCTGGCGCAGGCGTCGGGAGTGCCCTCAAGCGTCCTCCGCTGCATCTTAATGTCGACCGTGGCGTCCTGGCCAACCGCCAAGCTGACTCCCGTGCGCGTTTCATCGGCGAACCCTTGTTTTGCCGCTCGAATCTCGAAGCGCCCCGCAGGCAGGCCGGACGTCCGATAGTGCCCCCCGCCGTCCGTTGCGATGGTGCGCGTTGCACCTGTGTCGACGTTCTTGATTGTCATCGCGACATCGCGAAGGGCTGCGCCGGTTTGGTCCGTCACCACGCCGGAAAGGCTCGCTCCGGTTTGAGCCCACGCCGGGAACGCCCCCATCGCCAGCCACAGAGAAAGGAGCACGGCAAAAGGTTGAGTGAGTCGGTACATTCAGTCCCCCCAGGCGGACCACGCGTGGTGAGAAAAAAATGTATATGAAATACGTTTAATGTGTCAATTACGATACTATTTCCTACAGTTATGTGGGAATCTCGACTGGTCGGAAGACTGTTGACTACCCGAATGCGTTGACTATACTTTCGTTCCGATGCCGAGGGTCGGAAAATCCGGGCACGCGAAAGAAGAGCTGCTTAAGCTGCGTGATGCCGCGCTTCAGCTGGGCATCAGCTTTCCCACCATCAAACAATGGATTTACAAAAAGAAGATCGGCAGCGTGCAAACCGCCGGCGGACATCACCGCATTCCGCAGGGCGAGATCGACCGGCTGCTGTTTCGCAAACGCGGCCGCACCGAGAAAGAACGCAAACAGGTGCTGCGGCGCGTGAGCGGACGCAACCAACTCGTGGGACGAATCGAGGCCGTGCGCATCAGCGGGCTCATGGCAGAGATTGCCATTTCCATCGGCGGGCAGCAAATCACTTCCATCATCACCGCGCGATCGGCGCGCGAGATGCAACTCAAGCCGGGACAAACTGCGGCGGCGCTCATCAAAGCCACGGAAGTGATGATTCTGCGGGTGTGAAATGAAATATCGACTGATTGTCTTTGCGGCGCTCTTCGCCCTCTTGCAGCCGCAGCGTGCCCTCTGCCAACAGTTAACCGTCCAGAACGCGGATGGCAAGCAAACGATCTTGACGAAGGCCAACATTGAAGCTTTGCCTCATGTGAAAGTAACAGCGGACTTGCACGGCCAGACGGCAAGCTTCGAAGGCGTGGCACTCCGATCGGTTTTGGAGAAAGCCGGTGTCACGCTGGGAGAGACTCTGCATGGCAAAGCCATGGCTTCGTGCCTTCTCGTAGAAGCCGCCGATGGCTATCGTGTACTCTTTGCCCTGCCGGAACTGGACCCGGGCTTCACGGATAAACAGGTCGCCTTAGTCTTCCTGAAAGACGGTAAGCCGCTCGACGAGAAAGAAGGCCCGTATCGCATCGTCGTCCCCGACGAAAAACGCATGGCGCGATGGATTCGCCAGGCGACCCTGCTGAAAATCGTGGAAGTGAAATAAAAGAGGAAGTGAAATAAAGCGGAAGTGAAATAAAGAAGCTGGCGGGCAAAACAAAAGGGCAGTCATGAAGGTCGAATGTCAGATCTCTGACGCTAACCTATGACCGCCCGCGAGGGTTCTTGCCACCCTCTCGATCTTGACAGCACTTACTCTATCTTCCTCACAGTCTTCGAGCAATACGGTGAAAACCGTAGGGGGAGCGGGTTTTACACACTTCGCCGGACTCGATGGCCCTGCCTGGGCGGGATTTCAAAATTTCCCACCCCGAAAAAATAATGCTTGCATTTCAATAAAGTCTATTATATTAGTAGACATGTAACGCGGCATTCATATTTCTCCCCCGTAGCAAAGAACTCGCCAGCACGACCCCAAGCCAGCGAGACGCCCCCGGAGAGCGGGATTTCACCGGGAAAGAAGCGCAATTCAAAAACACGGGCGGGAGGCTTCGCCTTCCCGCACCGGAGGATGACTATGGGAAAACTACTGATCATTCGTCACGGCCACACCAGCCTGAACCTGCCGGGCCGCGACGAAAGGCTGCGGGGCTGGCTCGATGTGCCGCTGGATGGAAAAGGGTACGAGGAAGCCGAGGCTACAGCCGAGCAGGTAAGCACCGTATACGCGGTGGATGCGATTTATAGCTCCGACCTTCGCCGTGCCCGCCAGACCGCTGAGGTGTTGCGCAAAAAGACCAGGGTGCCGATTGTGGCCACCAGCGATTTGCGGCCATGGAATCTGGGAGTGTTTTGCGGCCAGCGGGTTCGCGAAATTCTCCCTTTCCTGAATCTTCTGAATCAGCATCTCGACCTGGCAGCGCCCAGCGGCGAGTCGTTTTATCAGTTTTATGGGCGCTATGCGCATCGCTTGCAGGAACTGCTCAGCCTTGCGGAATCCTCTGCAAATGGCATCGCCGTCGTGACCCACGTTCGCAACCTGCTGGCCACGGCCAGTGTGATCACCGGCTCGGATGTATCGAAAGTGCCGGTAAAGGGCGGCCCGCATACCGGCGCGGTGCTGCTGGTTGAGAAGCAGGACGGACGATGGAATATCGGACCCAGCACCCACGAGCTGGTCGTTGTGCACGACGCCAATGTCAATGTTCGGCTGCAGGCTGTTTCGTAAGCGGCTGCTTGCATCGATGCAAAAAGGATCGCAGAACGATCGAAGGAAGAGCGCAGAGGCGGAGATGGAACCGGGGCCGTTGTTCATCGTGAGTATGTGGCGGGGAGGGTCGTCGCTGCTTCACGTCCTGCTGAACCAGCATCCACAGGTGGCCCTCATGTTCGAGGCGGACTTGTTGCTGCTGCGGCCGGTCTTCCTGAAGCCGGATTTCCAGAATGACTGGGGCGATCGCTGGGAAGTCTGGAATCAGGTGTTTAGCCGGCATGGTCTGAATCCCGGCGAATTTGGCGAGGTTCGTCCCCAGTTCAAGAGCGTATTCGAAGCCGTGCATCGTGCCTATGCGCGCCGAAAGGGCGCCGTGATCTGGGGAGATAAATCTCCGAATTATCACGATCAGCTGTTGGCAATGGCGGAAGTTTTTCCGTCGGCGCGATTCATCATTGTATGGCGCGACCCGATCGATACCATCGGCGCCACCCTGCGCGCTGCCGCCACCGGAAGCCGGTATTTCCGCAAGCGCGGCATGCCCTGGCGCTCGTTGCTCGGATACCGCGTCTTCAAACGGCAATGCGCAAAGCTCATCGCTTCAGGCGCGGCCGTTCACCAGTTGCATTACGAAGATCTGGTCAGCGATACGGCAACGGTCATGAAGAGGGTCTGCGATTTCCTTCAGCTTCCTTACCACGAGAACCTCTGCACGCTCGAAGGCGCCGATCGCTCCGCTGTGTACGCAGGGCGGCATCACAGTTTGCTGAAAGAAAACGCCATCATCCGCGGACCACGCAGCAATCCCCTTGATCCCCAACTACGGAGAAAGGCCGAGCACTATGTAAGGCTCTGGCAAGAGTTTGGCGCAGACAACCCAGGGCCCCGTGCTGTGAGATCGCGCGAGAAGCTTCTCCCTTCGGTCGAACTGCGATTCGATCAAATTCGCTACCGTTTTTACCGCGCGATCGACTCGCTTATCCGTGTGGGCTTCTGTTTCTTGCCGGTCCGGTTGTTGCGTTTGTACCGCAAAGCGAAGCAGAAAAGAGAGCGGCTCCCATTCGGTGAGACTCCCGCTGAACTTTCATTCACGAAGCGCAACCATGCATAACGACAAAACCTATCCAGATCAACTAACCCATGCCACCGGGCAACCGCAGATTCGCCAAGCGACAGCCGCGCTGCGCCGCCCTTCGCTGCGCGAAGAAATCTCTTACCGTGTGCGCTATTTCGTCAACGCCTACCCTGTTCTGTATATGCCCATGGCGCGCTTGCGCCACCGCTACTCGGAAGACCGCATTGTGAGTGCCGAGACCGATCTCGTTATCGAGGCCTTCGGCCGCACGGGTACAACCTTCGCCAACTTCGCATTTTTGGCTGCCCAGCGCCGTCGCGTGCGCACGGTTCACCATACGCACGCCGCCGCGCAAGTGATTGCCGCCGTGAAGATGCGTATCCCGACGCTGGTCATCGTCCGCCATCCGGAAGAGGTGGCGCTTTCTCACATGGCACGGCATCGAATTTCCGCGCGTCCCGCCCTGGTTGCCTGGATCCGTTTCCACCAGCGCTTGCTCCGGTTTCGCGAGCGCATTGTCTTTTGCCGTTTTGACGAGATGACGCGAAACTTTACTCCCGCCATTCAACGCCTGAACCAGAGATTCCGGACCAACTTTGATGTGTGGCAACACACCAGGGAAAACGAGGCCGAGATTTTCGAGCACATCAAAAGCCGCAACCGGGGCCGCTTTGGGGAGGATCAGGATGAGCAGCGCAGGCGGGCTTTTGCCCTGCCGACTGCCGAGCGCGAGGCGCTCAAACAGGAACTGCGGCATCAACTGGAGGCTGAGCCGCTCGCGCCACTTCGCGGCCAGGCGACTGCACTTCATCTGAAGTTGGTGATGGAAACCGGCTGAGATGCCACGGCGAGTTCCATTAGAAAACGCTTATCTCCCTGCTGCACGTTTCAGTTTCTGCCGATGATTACTGCGGTGCGAACGATTGCGCGCCTGGGCGCCAGACCCAGCATCGCCCACAAGCAACACCGTTATGATGAAAATTCTTCTCGTCGAAGACAGCAAGTTCCTCCGCATCGCGACCGAGCGTGCACTGGCTCGCGCCGGCTATGAGATGACCAGCGCCGTAGACGGCTTTGAAGCGCTCAAACGGGCGCGCGAAGATCCCCCCGACCTGATTCTGCTGGATATGCTGTTGCCCAAGATGAGCGGCCTCGATGTGCTCCGGGCTTTGAAACAGGATGCGTTCACCAAGGCGATTCCAGTCATCATCATGACGGGAATGTCTCAGAAAAATGCAGCGCGGTTGCAAGATGACGGAGCCTCCGGATTTCTGGAAAAATCGGCGCTGGAACTGGACAAGGGAGCACAGAAACTGATCTCTGCCCTGAGGGATATCGTGAAGACACTTCCCAACAAGTCAGCGCATACGGCCGGTGTCTAGTCTTACCTCCAACAAAATAAATCACTTGGATTCGGGAACTTCGGGCACGTTGGTGGAGTCTATTCTCACTAGAGCTGCAACGGGCCATGGAATAGATTTCTTAGTCTCAAATGGGATGGAAGCCCCTATAATTTAAAGGACGCCACGCATGGCGGGAGTAACCATCTTGGGAGATTTCGTAGGCGCAATCGGGGCACGGGGTGAGGAATCCGCGATTGTTGCGGAACTGAAAGCCGGCTCGGAGGCGGCCTACGCCTGGTTGATCGGTGAGTTCCAGCGTCCGGTCTACGGCCTCGTCTATCGGGTCGTGAGCGACCCTGCCGACGCAGCCGATACCACACAGGAAGTGTTCCTGAAGGTTTTTCGTGGAATGAAACATTTCCATGGGGAATCCAGCCTGAAGACTTGGATTTACCGCATCGCTTTGCACGAAGCCGCGAATCGCAAACGATGGTGGTTTCGCCACAAAGCGCATGAAACCTCCATTGAACCGGGGGAATCCGAGGGAATAGCGAACTCGGCTGAGGAATTGCAGAACGCGCTTACCGACCAGCACGACTCGCCGTTCGATAATGTTGCGCAGAGAGAAGTGCAGCTGCGGGTGGAAGCGGAACTGCGGCGCGTACCCGAGCCCTACCGCACAACGCTGATCCTGCGCGATCTCGAAGAAATGTCCTACGAAGAGATTGCGGAAATTTTGCAAATCTCGGTGGGAACAGTAAAGTCCAGAATCACGCGCGGACGGCAGGCGCTGAAGAAGCGGCTTGCTCCCTATGTCCGCGAGGTGGGGGAGGAATTGGGGCTTGCCCTGCCGGAAGAAGAGGAAGCCGCAGGCGTGCGGCAACAGGCTGCTGGAGGGGGTAGAAGGGTCGAGGTGACGCCATGAAAGCCATGGCATCGAAATCCGGAAAAGAGCGGGCGAAAACGCAGGTGAAGATGAGCTGCGCGGAAGCGACGCGGCTGCTGTCGCCGTATCTCGACGGCGTGGTTACTGGAACGCAGATGCAAGCGGTGCGGGAGCATCTGGACAGTTGCTTCGCCTGCGCGCGGGAGTATGCCGCGCTGCGGCAAACGCAAGAGCTTCTGCTGAGCGCGGGCCGGCCTCGCGTCCCCGCCGATCTGGGATTGAAAATTCGTCTCGCGATTTCCCGTGAAGCCGCGCAGGCGCAGCGCCCTTATGAAGGGTTGCGCACACGCATCGAAAATGCGCTGGAAGTCTTCATGGTTCCGGCTACGGCGGGGCTGGCGTGCGCAGTTTTGATTTTTGGCCTGGTCGCGGCCATTCTTACCGTGCCTGGCCAGTTGCAGGCGAATAATAGCCAAGACGTGCCCCTGATGTTGAATACGGGTCCCGAACTTGAGCAGATCGCTTTCGGGACCATGAATTCGATCAATGCCGACTCTCTCGTGATCGAAGCCTACGTCGACCCCCGCGGGCGGGTGCAGGATTACAAGATTCTTTCCGATCCCGGCGATGCCCAGCAGCTTTTGCCCCAGGTGAAGCGCATGTTGATCTTCACCACGTTCCGTCCGGCCATGTCGATGGGGCACCCCATCTCGTCGCGCGCGGTGCTTTCTTTTGCGAAGATCAGTGTCCACGGGTAGCCATCCCGGGGCGGTAATCGATCTTCTTCCTTTCGTATCCTTCAGGTTCCTCCTGTATGGCCTGCTCGGCGCCGGTGCGTTAGCGTTACATTAGTGAATGCGCGCCGCACCATGATTACGGCTTCGTCCGCGCAACTTTCTTGGAAAGGACGACGTGGTTCGTATTTTTGTGGTCGACGATAATGCGATGATCCGCGCTTGCCTGCGAACCGCGCTCGAAAAACGCGGGGAGTGGGTCGTGGTGGGAGAGGCGGAGGATGGCCGGCGGGCGCTGGAGAAGTGGAACGAGTTGTCGCCGGAACTGATCGTCATGGATTTTGTGATGCCGGAGATGAATGGGTTGGAGGCATCGCGTCAATTGATGAAAAGTCATCCGGAGGCGCCCATTCTGATGGTCACCGTGGATCCTTCGCAGCAACTGGCGCAGGAGGCGCGCAAGGCGGGGGTGAAGGGACTGGTGCCGAAGTCCGATCTTCAGTCGCTGCTGAACGCGGTCGAGGCGCTGCTGAAAGGGCAGACTTATTTCAGCGTGGCGCGCCTGCCGGCTTAGCTTACGCGGCGTTGCCCGGCGCCGCCGAATCGATCGGCAGAACCGCCTTCACCAGCGTTCCTTTACGCCCAGAATGAAGCTGCAGCGTGCCGCCCAGCTGCCCCAGGCGCTCTCGCATGCCGCTGAAGCCCACACCCATCTGGCCTGATCGTTCCATCCGGCGCTGCGCGTCTTCCGCAATCCCTTTCCCACTGTCTTCCACCTCAAGCGATAGACGATTTTCCTGCATCGCGATACGCACGCTCGCCGTCGGGCTTCCCGAATGCCGATGGATGTTGGTTAAACACTCCTGCACCACGCGAAACATCGCGATCTCGGCTGGATTGGGCAAACGTCCCAGTTCCTCCGGGATTTCGAGATTCACTTCAATGCCGCTGCGTTTGGCAAAACCTTCCACATACCAGCGCAGCGCCGAAGCCAGCCCCGCTTCATCGAGCAACGGCGGATGCAGCAGGTGCGAAATAGTGCGAATCTCACGGCTTACTTCCTGAATCAGCTCGGTGTTTTCTTGCGCGGATTTTGCGGCCGCGGGCGAGAGTCTATCCGACTCGGCCGCGACGACGGCGAGATTCATCCCAATCGCCGCCAGCAGTTGGCCAACGCTGTCGTGCAATTCGCGCGCCAGGCGGCGCTGCTCATCATCGCGCATGCGCAGCAGGCGGACGGATAGCTCGCGCAGGCGGTCGGTGGCGGTGCCCAATTCTTGCGTGCGTTCCGCAACTCGTTTTTCCAGTTCATCCCGCGCCTCACTCAGGGAGTGCAGCAGCCGCCGCTGCTCATCGATGTTCGTATTTGTGCCAAACCAGCGGGTGATCTTGCCCTCCTCATAGAAGGGCATGATGCGGGTGAGGAACCAGCGGAACTTGCCATCCGCACCGCGCAGTGGAAATTCCATCTCAAAAGGTTTTCCACTTTCGAGAGAAGCTTTCCAACGCTCCAGCACGGAGGGCAGAATTTCGGGGTCGTGGACCGATTGCCAACCCCATCCTTCCATTTGCTCTGGTGTCGTTCCGGTGTACTCGTACCAGCGGTCGCTATACCAGAAAATGTGACCATCGCTGTAGGCCATCCAGCAGAGCTCGGGCAGGGAATTGGCGAAGGCGCGAAACTGTTCTTCACTCTGCCGCAGCGCGACCTCCGCCGCTCTCAGGCTGCTTAGATCCTGGCTCACTCCCACCACGCCTGCCACTTGACCATTGATGTTCTTAACCGCCGAGAGGGTTACAAAGGCACTTATGTAGCTGCCATCTTTGCAAAGCACCTCGAATTCGCCCGCCCAGGTATTTCCCGCAGCCACCGCCGCCATATACTTGCGGGCTTCCTCTTCGGTGGCCGAACTGACGGTGATTTCCATGATGTTTCTGCCCACAACTTCTTCCGGCGACCAGCCATACAAGCGCTGGGCAAACGGATTCCAGAAGGTGACTCTGCCCGCCGGATCCGTGGCGATGACGGCCGCTTTCATGGCATTGAGAAACGAAGCGTAGAGGGAGGAGGAATCCGCAGCGGGAGGATCCTGTGATCTTGGTGCGCTGGCAGAACTGGACATGGTTTGTCCCCGGAGACGAAGCGGCCCACGCTAGATAAGTATGACATGGCGCCGACCGGGAAAAGCGATAAGGACGAACGTAAAATTTTTTAGGCGAACAAATAGCGAAAATGATAAGCTGGCCCGGTCATGGCCCGCCGCCCCGATCCCGGACAGCGCGAAGAAATCCTCAGCCGCGAACACTTGCAGGAACTCGGTTACAACCTGGCGCACATGAGCATGAGCGCCGTCCTCGACTTCTACCAGCGCGCCTATCGCGATTGCCGCATCATCAACAGCCAGACGTTTCCGCCAGCCCGCGCGGTGCAGGAGTTGGTACAGGCATGGAAGCAGTTGAGAAAGTGGCGGCGATGAGGTTTATGACAAAAATTATTTCGCCCCGGGCTCAGCAACTTGCTTCAGGCTGGCAAGACCGGCTTCGAAATGCTTTCCCATGGAGCGATCCATGTTCACGAACACGCCCATGAGCTTCATGGGATAGAGATTCGGTCCGCGCATGCTCCAGGTTAGGCGGGTCGAGGCCCCGGCAGGCTCTAGTACGAAGTCGTTGATGTTGCGGGTCTCAAACGGTTTTGTCCAATCCACCTGAACCGAAATCTTCTGCGACGGCTGCGACTCGATAATCGTCATCCGCCCGGCGCCGGTGTTCCCGGAGCCGGTCCAGTCTGAGACCGCGCCCGCGCCGCTTGCTGTGCCGCTGAAGGTTCGTTTCATGGCGGCGTCCTCTTTGTCCTGAGGCGTCCACTTCGGCCAGTTGTGGAAGTCGTTGATGAGTTCGAAAACCTTCTCCGGTGGCGCATCGATCACAATCGACCGCTGGATCGCGAATGTGTTGGGCTTGCTTGCCGCAAAGAGGAGCACGGCCGCAATCACAACCGCCAATACAATGACGATCTTCAGAACCATAAGCTGATACGCCTTCTCAAGTGTGCGCAAAATTCTATACCGCAATCGGGTTCAATGCGAAGTATGAGCAACAAAAGGGACACGAAGGAAGCCTTTGCGGTGCTCCTTTGTGTGCCTTCGTGCCTTTTTGTGGTTTTGAATTCAGGACACTGCTAAAACGCCCGCCCACAGCCGCATTTGGGCTGATTTGCATTTATAATGCTGGGGCGATCTTAAAGCACCGCGACGTCGCCACAATTTCGCGATCATCGGACACGGGCGTCCAGCCCGCGTCCGAATTGCCGTACCCAACCCAGGAATCAACAAGGAGAAGATGTGGAGCGCTTACCCAAGATGAGCCTGCTATATTTCTGCCGTCCAGCCGCCGTATTGAGCCGGGCGGCAATTCTTTCTGTCTCGCTTCTGATACTTGCACTCTCGGCTTCCGCCCAAACCGGTTTCACCGGAATTTTCGGCGGTGGCCCGTTTTATAAAGACCCATCGGCCATCACCGAAATTGAAACCTCCGGCTTCACCGAAGCCATTGTGTGGAGCGTGGAAGTCAGCAGCACCGGCGATCTCAATTTCAATGGCGAATTTCCGCTCACTTCCGGCGGAGTCTATGTCGGCGACCAGTACTATCCCAACTTTGCCGCCGATATGGCGCAGTTGAAACAGGGCACGGTGAAGCGCGTCACCTTCAGCGTGGGCTCCTCCAATTACGGCGACTGGGAAGACATCACTTCGCTTGTCGAGTCGCAGGGTACCGGTCCCACCAGCATTCTGTATCAGGATTTTGCCGCCCTCAAAGCCGCCATTCCGGCTCTCGATGCCATCGACTTCGACGACGAGAACAGCTACAACGATCCCACCACCGTTCAGTTCGCCGTGATGCTCGGCAATCTGGGCTATCACGTGATGCCCGATCCCTACACTAACAACAGCTACTGGACGAACCTGGTTTCGCAGATCAACACGCAGCTTCCCGGCACGGTCGACGGCGTGCATCTGCAAGCTTACGCGGGCGGCGCCGGAAACAGCCCGTGCGTGGGATGGAATTTCGGCACTGTTCCGGTATTCCCCGGCTTGTGGGATCAGAACGACACGCCGAGCCAGGTGGAAACGATCATGAGCGGCTGGCATGAGCAATGCGGCATCATCGGCGGCTTCATGTGGCTGTATGACGATTTCGTGGGCACCGGCGAAGCGGCACAGTACGCCAGCGCCATCAACACGGCGGTTGGGCAGCCGGGCTTCACCCTTTCAGGACCAACGAATGTTTTCCTGAACCAGAATGCAACCGCGAACGCGCAGATCACCATTACCGATCAGAATGGCTTTACCGGCGCCGTGACTCTGAGTTTGTCGGCTCTGCCCAAGGGCGTGCAGGCATCGATTCAGGAAACGGGCAATACCCAGAAAATCGTGTTCAAGGCCATGCCAACGGCTGCGACTGGATTCACGACAATCACCGTGACCGGCACTTCCGGCACGATTACGCAATCGCTCAACTTCACGCTCGCGGTGAGCGCAGCTCTGGGCAAAACCGGGAGCGGAACGCAAGTGGACCTCGCTTCCGAGTTCAATTTGTACGGAATCTACAAAGACGGTTCCACGTACACGACCGGCGGCCTGGATGGCGACGGCTACTCTTACTCGGCCAATCTGCTGACCACCTCGCGCGTTCTGAACAAGGACCTGTTCGAATTCGGTCCCCCGAATGAACTCGATGCCATTGGCAGCAGCGCGCAGGTAATCGCGCTGCCTGCCGGCAGCTTCTCGGCTCTGATGCTTTTGGCGACCGGCGTAGAGGGCGCCCAGAAATCACAGACTCTGACCGTCACCTACACCGACGGAACCACGACCAAGTACACGCAGAGCTTCAGCGACTGGTACACGCCGGCGAACTACAAGGGCGAATCCGAAGCCGTAGCCATGGCTTATCGCAACTACGAAAACGGAACCAAAGACCAGCGAACCTTTAACCTGTACGCGTATCACTTCGCGCTGAATTCGGCGAAGACCGTTCAGAGCATCACGCTGCCGAATAACGCGCACGTGGCCGTGTTGGCGGCTACGCTGCTGCCGTAAGGCGGGCGTTTTCGGTTTTACGGTGACCCACCCTTTTCGCTGGTTTCGCGGTTTGGGTGGGTTTTTTATTGCAAGTCGCTGAAGAGGATTTCCTTCGTGTTCCTTTGTGGTTGATTTAAGGACGCTGTCCGGATTCACGGGGTAAAGCGCCCCGGCGCCGCTTACGGTAAAATCACTAGTTTGCATTCTTCGCCGGAGGGACTTCTCATGCCCGAGACCACACTCCAATCTGCCCCGCCTACTCCGCTCACCTCGCTAACCGAGGATGAAATCCTCTTCCGCGACAATATTCGCCAATTCGCCGAGGATAAAGTTCGCCCGCTGGTGAAAGAAATGGATGAGAAGGGCGTTTTCGAAAAGGATCTCCTCGGGGAGTTCTTTCAGCTCGGCCTGATGGGCATTGAGATTCCCGAGCAATTCGGTGGCGGCGGCGCGAAGTTTTTCGAAGCGATTCTGGCGGTCGAGGAACTTTCGCGCGTGGACGCATCCGCCGGAGTGATCGTCGATGTGCAGAATACTCTGGTCAACAACGCTCTGTTGCGTTGGGGAAACGCCGAGCAGAAAAAGCGCTACCTGCCGAGGATGGCTTCCGAGACGGTGGGCGCTTACGCGTTGAGCGAGGCGGGATCAGGCTCCGATGCCTTCGCGCTGCAAACACGCGCCCAGCTCAAGGGCAACGAATACGTTCTGAATGGGCGCAAGCTATGGATTACGAATAGTAAAGAAGCGGGACTCTTCGTTCTGTTCGCGACCCTCGATCCTGCGGCCGGGTATAAGGGAATTACCGCGTTCCTCGTAGAGAAAAATTCTCCCGGCTTCGCCGTTGGCAAAAAGGAAGACAAACTCGGCATTCGCGCGTCCTCCACCTGCGAATTGATTTTAGAAGATTGCCGCGTGCCTAAGGAAAATGTTTTGGGCGAGGCTGGTAAGGGTTACAAAATCGCCATCGAAACCCTCAACGAGGGCCGCATTGGCATTGGCGCGCAGATGATCGGCGTGGCGCGCGGTGCATGGGAATATGCCGCCAAATATTCGCAGGAGCGCAAGCAGTTCGGCAAGTCGATCGCCGAATTTCAGGGCATTCAGTTCCAGATCGCGCAAATGGCCACCGAGATCGAAGCGGCGCGGCTGATGGTCTACAACGCCGCGCGCATGAAAGACGCGGGAGTGAACTTCGTGAAAGAAGCGGCGATGACCAAGCTTTACGCCTCGCAGGTTGCCGAGCGGGTCACCTCGCTCGCCATCGAAATCTACGGTGGCTACGGATACACGAAGGATTATCCGGTGGAGAAATACTGGCGCGATGCAAAAATTGGCAAGATCTACGAAGGCACCTCCAACATGCAACTGGCGACGATTGCCAAGCTGTTGCTCGGCGGAAAATAGCGGCACTACGAACCTACAGCCTGAGTCGTTATTCTCTAGAAGCCGCCTCCTTGGCGGCTTTTCAGCCCGATCGCCAGAAAAATCCCACAAAGCCCGCCTGCTCAAAATGTGCATCGACTTGCACTTTCCACCCAACATTTGACCCGCCCCAAATCATCCTAACCCCTAATAAATGAGCCGCTTCCTGCCCGGCCCGCCATTGGAGCACAAGCTGCACTCCTAGGTTGTGCCTGCGGTGGAGGGGCAAGAGTGGGGGTGGATCTTGACGACTTTGTTCGGTGGCACCGTGGTGATGCCGATTGCGGCTCCTAATGCGGCTCCTAAAAAGAAGCATAGCCTGTTGCCCCTGCTTACGGTCGTCTTCATCATCTCCTACGCGCTCATGACCATGCTCATTGTGGAGCAGGGCGGAGTGATTCAACAGCAGCGCAATCTGATTCAGGTTCTGCAGGGCGACAGCACGGAGCTTTGGGCGATCAAAGGCAAAGCGGTGGTCGAAAAGGCCAGCCGCGACGCCGAGAACGCAAAGAAGTACGCAAACACTCCCGGAGCGCACAATCAAAATCCGTCGAACCAGGCGCCATCGACCCAGGCTCCTACGACGCAAGTCCCACCAAGCCAGGGACCGCAACGTTCTCAAACCCGCGGAGGAAAACAGGCCAGGCAGCATATTCAGCTTCCGCCCGTGCCCGCATCGGATTTGGGCGATCAGCGCCGTGTTCTGATTACGCTGTAAGACTTGCACTGTAAAACTTTTGCTGTAAGACCAGGTTCGCAAAACGAAGTTTCGAGCACGAGAAGTTAGAAATTAGCGAGTCGTAAAGACGCAACATGAAGGCCCTGACCCTAGCCTTGTTGTTTACGATGACGATTGCGCGACCGGCGCAACCTGATCGCCGTCCCACCGGTCAGCTGGAGCACTCCAAAGGCGGGCAATGGTATTTCGCCGCCACGGGCCACGCGATCTACTGCTACGGCCCAGTAATGACAGTCCCCACGGCCAACGGCGACCTGCAAAAGGTCGCAACTTTCTGCCGCGACGGCCGGGCGGTCGTGCCACTCAAAGACTAATTTTCTGAGTATTGCGCTGCGGCTCTCGGGCTACGAGCTCGCATTCCAGGGATCGATCACCTTTGCGCCGATGTCCTCAAAGTCGCGAACGTTTCGCGTAGCTAAGGTAGCGTGGCGGGAGAGCACGACTCCGGCGATCATGGTATCGCGCAATTCGCGAGGACGGCCCCTCAACTTTCGTGATGCCATCAGGATACCGGCATGCTGCGCCGCATCTGTATCGAACGGAGTGACGCGGTAATCGATGCTGAGAAGCAACTTCTCCAGATCCTCAAAAAGATTGGCCCGCCGCTTCCCGTGCGGCATAGATTCCAACCCGAAGCGGATTTCGAATAACGTTACGGACGAAGTCCAAACGGAGGTCCGCGGCTGGCCATCAAGCCATGTTGCGACGATGGGGTCCGGAGCACGCAACATCAGCGCAGAGACCACGTTCGTATCCAGGATGATCATTCCTCGAAGTCGGGCGGCTCGACGGTGAAACCGCGCAGTTCTTCGATGGGCCGGTCGAGTCCGTGCTTGGCGAAAATCTTGGAGATTTCCGTGCCTAGACCACCTGCGGGAGCGGCTTTCTCCTCATTCACCGCCGCGCGAAGGATGTCCCGTACTTCTTCCTCCATGCTGCGGCCATGGCGCTTGGCGCGCCGCTGGAGCCGGGCTTTGACGCTGTTTTCGAGATTGCGGACGAGAAGTTGAGCCATTATCTCTGCCCTTTCTGCGAACTGATATCATGCTATCACCAGGGCCGACAGAACCGCAATCGATTTCCGGCCGGGACTAAGGCCGCAATTTGGGCCAGTTGCGCCTCCTTCTCCGGTTGAAGGCGGACTTCCATGCCTAAAGTCCAGGAACCCTTAGCGTCCCTGTCAAACGCGTCTTCCCCGGCGGTGCGGGGCAACCCAAGAAACATGGGCCTGAGAACAGCTCGTTGCACCGGGGAAACTCATTGGGCGGCGGTGCTACAATCCTGCGTCGAGCTGTGTGCAGGGGTGGAGGAAATGACTAAATATGGCGATTGGGAAGTGGTCGGCCCTCTAGGCAGCGGCGGGCAAAGTGAAGTGTACAAGGTCAGAACTCCGAAACGCGCTGCTCAGCGCGCCAATATCTCCAAGAATCTGCAAAAGATATGGGACGCAGTGCAACTAGAAACCCTAGCTTCTGCGATGTACGAATTTGCTCGCCCCGATGAACCGAACGAACTTGCGGCACTCAAGGCTTTCAAGATTCCGAACAAGAACCCCGAGCACGATCTGGCTATCGGTCGTCTCTCGAACGAAATTTCAGTTCTCTCGCAGAGCCTGCCCGGAATGCTCAAACTGCTCGACTCCAACAAGGACGAAGGGTGGATCGTAACCGACTTGATGCGCGGCGGCACTCTTGAAGACCATCCCGAAATGTTCAAAGGAGATGCCTATCGAGCGCTGAAGGCGTTTAGGCCTCTTGTTAGCGCCGTGATGCACCTGCATGTCGAAAAGAAAGTTCACCGAGACATAAAGCCAGCGAATGTGTTCATCACAGATGGTGGCCAGCTTGTGCTGGGCGACTTCGGGATAGTCTATGTGCTCGACCGCGAGCGCTTGACACTCACAAACGAGCGAGTCGGCCCGCGCGACTACATGCCGCAGTGGGCTAATCTGGGCGAAAGGCACGAAAACGTCGAGCCTAATTTTGATGTGTATATGCTCGCCAAACTACTTTGGTGCATGGCATCCGGGCACCTGAAACTTCCGCGCGAATGGCATAAGAAACCAGCTTATGATCTGACGGAGCTATTCCCAAACGATGATGGCATGCCTCTAATCAATAATATTCTCGATAAGTGCTTGGTCGAAGAACCGGAACAGTGCCTGTCATCCGCACAGGAATTGCTCCCACTTGTTGGCCTTAGCATCTCCACTATCGAGAGCGGCGGGCAGATGCACACTGCTGCGCGGCGTTGTCATGTGTGTGGAAGGGGCCACTACGTTGCTGAATTTCCAGCGGACCAGGGAGTCCACTTGCCGTGTTACGACGAGAACAATCGTCAGCTCGGCGTACTAAGGATTAGCGTTTTTAAGTGCACTTTCTGCTCGCATCATGAATTTTTCAATCTGGGCTTTCCTGAAAAAGCAGGGCTTAGTCCGCATCCTCCGAAGCCTTAGCGGCGGAAGAATTCCAGCCGCGCCGTTGAAAATTGTCCACCAAACTGGGAGCCGCCGCGCAGGCGAGGAGAAGAACACTTGAAAAGGCTCTGGGGTCGCGGGGACACCCTCAGTGCCCCCCGCCCAACTCCCGCACAATCGCCCCCACAAACTGCTTGGCATCGCCAAAAAGCATCAACGTGTTGTTGAGGTAGTAAAGCGGGTTGTCGATGCCGGCGAAGCCTGGGTTCATGCTGCGCTTGATCACCATCACGGTGTGTGCTTTGTCAACGTCGAGAATCGGCATGCCATAAATCGGGCTGGATTGGTCGGTGCGCGCTGCGGGGTTCGTAACGTCGTTCGCGCCGATGACGAGAGCCACATCAGTTTGCGGGAAGTCGCCGTTGATGTCGTCCATCTCGACGAGGCGATCATACGGGATGTCCGCTTCCGCCAGCAGAACGTTCATGTGGCCGGGCATTCGTCCAGCAACGGGATGGATGGCGAAGCGTACATCGATGCCTTTCTTGGTGAGCGCGTCGTAAAGTTCGCGGACCTTATGCTGAGCTTGCGCCACAGCCATGCCGTAGCCGGGGACGATGACCACGCTGCTCGCGGCTTCCAAAATCGAAGCGGCTTCTTCGGCGGTTGCGCTGCGAACCACCCGTTCTTCTTTAGCACCAGCAGCGGAGACCTGTACTTGCCCGAAGGCTCCGAACATCACGTTGGTGAAGGAGCGGTTCATGGCCTTGCACATGATCACCGAGAGTACGAAGCCGGAGGAGCCATCGAGCGCGCCAGCGACGACCAGCACCTTGCTGTTCAGGACAAATCCAAGCAGCGCGGCGGAAAATCCGGCGTAGGAATTCAGCAGCGAGATCACGGTGGGCATGTCTGCGCCGCCGATAGGAGTGACCAGCAGCACGCCAAAAATCAGCGCCACAAAAACCATGATGGGAAACAGCACCGCGTTCGTCGGATGAACCACCAGCGCAACCGCCAGCCCCAGCGCGCCCGCCAAAACCGACAGGCTGACGATGTTCTGCCCACGATAAACAATAGGCCGCTGCGGCAGCAGTTCCTGCAGCTTTCCCGCAGCGATCAGACTGCCGGTGACAGTGAGCGAGCCGATAATGACTTCAAGCGAAATCTCACCCATTTGGAACCGTGTGACGGGCGTGGTGCCGACGTAATATTCAGCGATGCCCACGATTGCCGCTGAAAGCGCCCCGAAGGCGTGGCTTAACGCGGTTCGCTGCGGCACCGCCGTCATGCGCACCAGACCGAGAGGAATGCCAATGCCCGCGCCGATGATGAGCGTGATCAGAATCCACTTGTATTCGGTCACCTCGGGATTGAACAACGTGGCGGTGACGGCCAGCGCGGCTCCGATTTCTCCAGCAAGGACGCCCCAACGAGCGCGCGCCGGCGAACTCAGAAACTTCAGAGAAAAAATGAAGAGAACGACCGCGGCAATGTAGGCGAAATCGAGATATTGCTGAAGATCGGTTGCATTCATGATTGTTTCGACCTGCCGGACTTGAACATGCGCAGCATGCGGTCGGTAATCAGGAATCCGCCAACCATGTTGCTGAAAGATGCGGCTACGGCAATCGCCCCCAGAATGGTGGTGAGACGCGTCTCATGGCGACCGGCGATAATGATGGCCGCCACCACGACAATGGCATCGAGCGCATTAGTCAACGACATGAGCGGAGTGTGCAGCAGCGGCGAGACCCGCTTGATCAGCTCAAACCCCACAAACCCCGCCAGAATGAAAACATAAAGATTAGAGATGAAATCCGCCGGCATCCTTTGCTCCTTTGCGTTCGTGTTTCAACCGATCGATCATCGATCGTCGATAGTCGATCATCGATCGTCAGTCAATGACTTCCACTCACCAGCGCGGGCAGCTTGAAAAAGTCGCGTATGCGCGCATTCACGATTTCGCCGCCGCGCGTGACCATGGTTTCGCGAGTGATCTCGTCCTGTTCGTTAAGTTGCAGTTTGCCTTCTTTCACGATGTAAGTAAGGAAGCTTGCCAGATTGCGCGAGTACATTTGGCTGGCGTGATACGGAACGGTGCTTGCCAGGTTGATGGTTCCGATGATCGTAACGCCCTGCTCTTGCACGGTTTCGCCTACACGGGTCAGTTCGCAATTGCCGCCGCGCTCGGCTGCTAGATCGACAATCACCGATCCCGGCGCCATCCCTTTGACCATACCGGCTGTAATCAGCACCGGCGACTTTTTTCCGGGAATCACCGCGGCGCTGATAACCACATCGCTTTCGGCGACCACGCGCGTCAGAAGATCGCGCTGACGAGCGTAGAAGGACTCATCTTGCACCGTGCCGTAACCGCGCGCGTCTTGCGCATCCTTGGCTTCGAGGGGCAGTTCAACGAAGCGCCCGCCAAGGCTTTGCACTTGCTCTTTCGAAGCGGCCCGCATGTCGTAAGCGGAAGCGACGGCGCCTAACCTGCGAGCAGTCGAGATGGCCTGCAGGCCCGCGACGCCCGCGCCGATGATGAACACGCGCGCCGGCGTGATGGTGCCGGCGGCGGTCGTCATCATGGGAAAAATCCGGATGGAAGTCTCAGCCGCAAGCAGTACGGCCTTGTATCCGCAGATCGTTGCCATGGACGAGAGAGCATCCATGCTCTGGGCGCGCGTGGTGCGGGGGATCAGTTCCACCGAGAATGACGTGACCCCCGCGCCCGCGATTTGCGCGACGACCTCGGCGGAGCCGAAGGGGCGCAGAAAGCCGACGAGCAACTGATTGCGGCGCAGCAGAGGCAGATCGGCCTTGCCCGTCACATCGTTCGACCCGTAGCAGAGGACCTGCACAATAATGTCGGCCGAGGCGAACACGGCGGCGCGATCGGCGAGGATTTTTCCGCCCTTTTCGACGTATGTCGAATCGGGGTAGCCGGCCTCTTCTCCGGCGCCCGGTTCAACCACCACTTCGAGACCAGCCTTAGCCAGGGTGGGAATAACGGCGGGAACGAGCGCTACGCGGCGCTCGCCCGGATAGCTTTCTTTCGGAACTCCGACGATCACGAGCTTTTCCTTCCCTCACGAATATCGCGGCCAAGTGGCGTTGCAAATACTATCGGCCAGAATGGCGATTGACTGTGATATCGGTCACATGACGAGTGCTGCAGCATTGAAGCTTCCTCGAAAAGAAGCATCCGGCGGACTCAAAACAGTATCAGAAACAGGCAGGGTGAGAAAAGTAAGCGATTGCGGAATTCATCATCTGCTGTGAAAACTGTATTGACGTCACTGGGATGGCGTTGCCCTATAGAGATGGACGTGCCGTGAGCGATTCCTCCGAACCCACCTCGAAACACGCGAAGAGACATTGGCCGTGGAAGTGGATAGCCATCATCGCCGTGGTGTGCCTGGCGGGAGGGCTGGTTGCGATCCGGTCGGTGATTCACCGGGCCCAGCCTATTCTGCGGGCTCGCGTCATTGATACGCTATCGGCCCACTTCAAGAGTAAAGTCGAGCTCGCCAGTTTGAATGTTTCCGTGATGCGAGGACTTGAGGTTTCTGGGACGGGGCTGAAAATTTTCGGCGCCACCGACCCGAATCCGTATGAGCCAGGGGTCCAGCCGTTGATCAGCATCTCTCAATTCCACTTTCATACCGGAATTCGAAATCTTTTTCGACCCTCCGTGCACGTGGATACGGTTTATGTGAAAGGTATGGAGTTGAACATTCCTCCCAAAGGAAGCCGCGCCGAACTGACAAACATGGGCCCGAAGAGCAAAAAGATCTCGGTCTTCGTCGACAAGCTCGTCTGCGAGGATACGGACCTTCTCATCAACACCTCCAAACCGGGAAAACCGCCGCTGGAATTCGCGATTCACGATTTGCGAATGAAAGACATTGGCCCCGGACAGCCGATGAGCTTCGACGCCACGCTGGTCAACCCAAAGCCCGTGGGAGATATTCATTCCACGGGATTGTTCGGCCCCTGGAATGTCGATGCTCCGCGCGACACGCCAGTGCAGGGCGAATATTCCTTCAGCAACGCGGACCTGGGAACCATTAAGGGAATCGGCGGAATACTTTCTTCGACCGGCAAGTATGAGGGTATGTTGAGCAGCATCGTGGTGGATGGCACGACCGACACTCCCGATTTTCGAATCGCCCGCAGCGGACATCCGATGCCCTTGCATACTGAGTTTCACGCCATCGTGGATGGAACGAATGGTGACACTCATTTGGAACCGGTGAAGGCGACACTGCTGCATTCGTCGTTCACCGCCAAGGGCTCGATCATCCGCGAGCAAAATCCTCACGGGCACGACATCGAGTTGGATGTAGTGCTCGACAACGCGCGAATTCAGGATTTGCTGGAGTTGGGTGTGCGCACGAATCCTCCGATTATGACCGGACCGGTGGAGATGACAACGAAGCTCAGCCTGCCGCCGGGAAGCGACGATGTAGTCGACCGGCTGAAATTGGCGGGAAACTTCCATATGCCCAGCGCGCATTTCACCAATGAAAAAGTGCAATCGCGCATCGATTCCTTGAGTCTGCGCACGCAGGGCAAGCCGAAAGAGGCGCGTGAACACGAGGGGGAAGACGTCCCGGTGGATTTGCGCGGCGTCTTCACGCTGGCGAATGGAACGATGACTTTTTCTCAGGTGCATTTTCTGATTCCCGGCACGCACGTGGATATGGCCGGGGTCTACAGTCTGGACGGAAAGACCTTCGATTTCCATGGAACCGCGAAGCTGGAGGCGAAGTTGTCGCAGATGACCACCGGGTGGAAGTCCATTCTGTTGCGCCCTGTGGACCGGTTCTTCAGTAAAGATGGCGCTGGAACCGAGATTCCGATCAAGGTGACGGGCACGGAATCGGAGCCGCACTTTGGGTTGGATTTTGGGCACAAGAATGAGCCGAAGCCGGAGTCAAAGAATTACGAATCGTCGGCGAAAAAGTGAGCGGAATTCCGGGGCATCCCGTAGCCCCGCTTTTTGACCAGCGGGGCAAGGGATCTCCAGCACTATTCTTTCGTGAGCTTAGGCTGCTCTCTCGGCTCTTACGTTGGCCAAACTGGAAATTTCTGTCAGCTTGGCGTCGGCGTGCTTTTCTTCTTTCAAAGTTTGCTCGAGCAACGACGCTTGGGTCTGGTCTCCCAGGATTTCCGCGAATGTGCGCACGGTGCCGTAGGCGGCCATTTCGTAGTGCTCGACTTTCTGCGCGGCGGCGATGATGCCCGCATCCCGAACCGAAGCATCCACGGCGTCCTTAATGATGTCCTCGCCTTCGGTAATGAGGGCAGCGATGCCTTTGCATTTCTTGGAGTCAACCGAACCTTTGGCTTGTTTCAAAATCTGCTCCAGCCGGGAGACATGGCCGCGTGTTTCCTGCAGATGACTGTTGAGCGCGTTCTTCAACTCAGGCTCGGTTGCGGCTTCGATCATCTTTGGCAGCGCTTCGGTAATTTGAGTTTCACAGGAGTGCAATTGCTGGATTTGATCGACATAGAGCTTGCGAAGACTATCAAGATTGGCCGAAAAGAATTTCATTGATTTTTTTCCTCTCAGGGTTGTGAATTGAAATTAAGATGCGACAGCGCAGGACGCTGTTGTCAGAAAGCTGAAAGTAAGCGGCGCTTAGTAGATTTGCACGATGCCGTTTCTCACAGCATAGAGCGTGAGATCGGCGACGGAGTGGAGATCGAGCTTGCGCATGAGATTGGTGCGGTGCGTCTCCGCAGTTTTGACGCTCAGGTTGAGAGCGGTGGCGATTTCTTTTGTGGTTTTGCCTTCGGCTACAAGTTGAATCACTTCACGTTCTCTCGGCGTAAGAATTTGCTGGTTTGAATTTTCGCGTTCCTCGTAGGGGCGAAGATAACCATCGAGCATCATCTGCGCCACTTTGGAGGTAAAGAATGTGCGGCGATTCTGCAATGCCTCAACGGCTGCGACCAAATCGCGGCCGGCATCGGATTTGAGCAAAAACCCGCGCGCGCCGGCGGCTAGCACTTCTCTTACCACCTGCTCAGAATCATGAATCGTCAGAATCAGGATTCGCGCGTCGGGATTGGCAGCCAGAATCTGCCGGGCCGCGTCCAGACCGTTCAGGTTCGGCATTCCAACATCGAGCAGCAGAATGTCGGGCTTCAGTTGATTGGCGAGCTCGACTGCTTCGCGGCCGTCTTTCGCTTCCCCGCAGACTTCCCATCCGGCGCGCTCTTCGAGAAGGGAACGGACTCCTTTGCGGGCCACTTCGTGGTCGTCTGCGACAAGGATACGGAGCACGCTCAGACCTCCCGTCTCTAACGACGGCCAATCCCCCGGATCGACCCTCAGACCAAAAGGAACAGCCGCGTTAGAGATTTAGTTGCAGACTGGCGGTAGTTCGGTAGCCGGAAAAGCGCATCGTGGCAAGCCTGCGCCGGCCGCAGCTCGTAGGTTCGTCTCTCGCTCGGAGAGGGTGCAACGCCGCTGCCAAACCGGGATGCCTTGACTGTCAGCAGCTTGCACAGGGATCAAAGGCAATCATGTGTAATTTTTTCCGGGCGTTGCGGATCGGGGTGGAACCGCAGCAGCGCCCGTCTCAACTTGAAACGGGAGACGCGCAGACTGCGCGGCTCAGTGGCCCGGTTCGCTCAACCGGTCGCCGACTCCCACTGCCGTGGGCATCTGAATTTGAATGATGTTGTTCTTGATCGCGTAAACCACCAGATCACGAATCGAGTGCAGGCTTAGCTTACGCATGATGTTGCTGCGATGGGTCTCGACCGTTTTGGTGCTCAGGTTGAGAAGCACGGCAACTTCTTTGGAGCTTTTACCTTCCGCCAGAAGCTGAGTGATCTCGCGCTCCCGCACCGTCAGCGTCGGCAACTCTGGCGCTTCATTCCGCGGAGTCACATGGCCTTTGTCGAGGAAGCCGGCCAACACGAGATCATTCACCCGAGGAGTGAAAAACATTCTCTTGCTTTGCAGCGCTTCCACAGCCGAAACCAGATCGCGCGCCGCATCGGACTTCAGAACGAAGCCACGCGCTCCCGCGTAAAGGGCTTCGCGAATTACCTGGTCGGAATCGGTTATCGTCAACACAACAATTTTGAACTGCGGATCGTACTGCATGAGCTGGCGTGTCGTTTCCAGACCATTGAGACTGGGCATGCCGATATCGACGATGACGATATCCGGCTTGAGCCGCTTGGCCATGTCGACGGCCTCGCGGCCGTCAGAAGCCTCGCCGCAAATTTCCCAGCCTTCGTGTTTCTGCAGCAGAGCGCACAAACCTCGGCGTACGATTTCATGATCATCGGCTAACAGGATACGCAGTTTCATAGCAAATACCTCCCAGTTCAGCCTCCTGATTGAAGTCACAATTACGAAAATCGACTTATTGATTTGTTACTGGCGAATTGCGCGCCAGCGCCGTAAAAACCCGGTGCTGGCTCACCGATTCAACCGCTTCCAGCAGATCCCTGGCAGCGTTGGACTTGACCACATAGCCGCGCGCGCCTGCATCGAGAGCTTCACGCATCATCTGCGGAGAGTCATGCTGAGTGACGAACAAGATCTCCGGCCCGCCGTTTTTTTGTTTCCGCAGGATTAACCGGCAGGCCTCGAGGCCGTTCATGCGCGGCATGGTGACGTCGAGAACCACCACATCGGGCTGCAAATCGGCTACTTTCTCCACCGCCTCAAGCCCATCCGAGGCTTCCCCGACAACTTCCCAATCACCCCGTCCTTGCAGGAGAGTCCTCAACCCCTGCCTCACAATGGGATGATCGTCCACCAACAGGATGCGGACCGTCATACGGATATCCAGTCTCTTACGCACACGGCACCCGCTCACTCGACGAGCGCTTTGGTTCGGTCTCAGTTCCTTCGTTCCGCCGCCAGAACCCACTCTTGAGAACGCATTCCAGTTGGAATGCAGCAGAACGAAAATATCATGCTGGTACAACCACGCGTATACCGGAAATCCTGTATACGCGGCAGGATACACAAAGCTTCAGGTCTTTCTTCTCTGTATTGCGCTCCGAGAAGTTAAATTGCCAATGAATATGATTCTCGAATGATTCTATATTTTTATGGCAACAATGTACGATAGGAGTTGTTTCGCTGCGGACGCAATACCACAAAATCTGTAGTCGTGCCGGACGTCCCAGTAAAGGCATCTCAGAAAGTAACCTAATCGGAAGCGCACTCGTTGAATACGGCGCTGGTTTCCCGCAAGACGGCGCTGGCCGGCAGCACCAGTTCAAGGAGCGTGCCGGGGCTGGCGTTCTCCAACCGAAATTCTCCGCCGAGTTCGCGGGCGCGCTGCTTCATCCCGCCGATCCCAACTCCCACGCTATCGGGACGCAGTTCGGCAACTCTCTTTCCGATGCCCTTGCCATCGTCGCGAACTGCGACACATATCATTTTGTCCGTCTGGGCCAAACTGATCCTTACTTTGTGGGCCTCGGCATGGCGGAAAACATTGGTGAGAGCTTCCTGAACGATGCGGAAAACGGCCGTCTCCACCTCAGTAGTGAGGCGGGGAAAATCCTTGGGCTGCACTTCGAGCGAGGTTTCCAGACCGCTGCGCTTGGCCAGGCCGTCGACATACCAGGAAAGCGCGGAGAGTAGGCCTACTTCGTCGAGCAATGGTGGATGCAGCAGGTGAGACATGGTTCGAACCTGCTGAATGGCGCGATCGATAATGGCGCTCACCTGGGACCAATCGTCGTCGGCAGGCTTGGACAACTTTTGCAACAGCATCTTGTCGACCGCCATCTTGGCCACGGCGAGTTCCTGTCCCAGTCCGTCGTGCAGGTCGCGGGCGATACGGCGGCGTTCCTGATCCTGCAAGCTCATGAGGCGCACGGAAAGCCGCTGCAATTCGTTGGTCCGCAGATCCACCATTTTTTCCAGTTCGGCGGCGCTGTCGCGGATCGATTGCTCCAGCATCTTGCTGTCGTGAATGTCGGAACAGGTTCCGTACCACTTCACGATATTGCCCTCTTCGTCACGGATGGGAACGGCGCGGGCGCGGAACCAGTTGTAAGAACCGGAGGCGGAGCGCATCCGGTATTCGGCTTCGTAGTTGGCGCCGGATTCGACGCAACTCAGCCATTGCGCCATGGCCTGATCTCGATCGTCGGGATGCACATAGTCGAGCCAGCCGAAGCCCTTGGCGGAGCCCTGCGGCGCGCCAGTGTATTCGTAAAAGCGATCGCTGATGTAGTCTCGCTGGCCATCGGTCTGGCGGCTAAAAATGATGTCCGGCGCAGTCTGCACAATGGCATCCAGTTCCTGATTCTTACTTACCAGTTCGGTGTTGAGATACAACAGGAGTTCGGCTTTGCGTTCCAGTTCTTTGGTGCGTTCCAGAACCCGCTCTTCGAGTTCGCGATTGAGCGTCTCGAGCTGGCGGGTCTTGCGGTGAAGGTCGGCGAATACGCGAACTTTCGCGCGCAGCAGCTCGGGAACCACAGGAACAGAAATGTAATCGACGGCGCCGTATTCGTAACCCTTGAGCTGGTCCAGGTCGGTAAGGTGAACGGCGGAGACGAAGATGATCGCGGTTCGCTGAAAACGCGGATGCTGCCGGATCATGGCGGCCAGTTGGAATCCATCCAAATCCGGCATGCTCACGTCCATGAGGACAACCGCGACTTCGGTCTGAAGGAGAATCTCCAGTGCTTGCCGGGCGGAGTTGGCCTTGATCAGATTCTCCCCCAGCCCGCCGAGCATGACTTCATAGCTCAGCAGCTTGGCCGGCTGATCGTCGACCATGAGGATGTTGACCCGTTTGTTTGTACTCATCCCTTTTCCTACTCGACCGGGATTCCTGGCCTCGCCAAGACTTCTCTTAATGCGACGCGACTCTACCTGTGCAGCCACATTCGCAACGATGAGAGCAGTTGCTCGGTATTGACTGGCTTGGCCAGATACTCCGAAGCTCCTGCCTCAAGGCACTTCTCGCGATCTCCCTTCATTGCTTTCGCGGTTAGCGCAATGATCGGCAAGCGGCGGAAGGCAGCGTTTTGCCGGATTACTTGCATGGTTTCGTATCCGTCCATTTCCGGCATCATGATGTCCATCAGAACGATTGCTATGTCGGGAGTGGATTCGAGTTTGGCAATTGCCTCCCTGCCCGTGCCCGCCGTGAGCACACTCATGCCCCTGCGTTCGATCACGCTGCTTAAAGCGAAAATGTTGCGGACATCGTCATCCACGATGAGAACTTTCTTCCCGACAAGGGCGTCATCCGAGCGATGCAGACGGTCGAGCAGACGTTGCTTCTCGTGCGGCAGGTCGGAAACCACGCGGTGCAGAAACAGAGCAGTTTCGTCCAGAAGTCTTTCTGGAGATTCCACTCCTTTTACTACGACACTGCGCGCCAGGTGGTGCAGGCGGGCGTCTTCGTCGGGCGAAAGTTCCTTGCCGGTGAAGACCACCACCGGCAGGTCGGCCAGCGCCGGATTCTCGCTGAAGCGATCGAGGACGTCGAAGCCGGAAATATCCGGAAGGCGGAGGTCGAGCACGACGCAGTCGAATCGCTGCTCGGTTACAGCTTCCAGCGCGTCGGCGCCGGTAGAAGCGACGCTTACATCAATATCGTCGTAGCCGAGAAGCTCTTTGATGCTGAGCTGCTCGCCGGGATTATCTTCCACCACCAGCAGGCGCTTGCGGCGCGGAGTGGCGTACTCCTTGATGCGCGACAATGCCACTTCCAGCCCTTCCGGAGTAGTGGGTTTGGTGACAAATGCGAACGCCCCGCGAGCCAGGCCATGGTGACGGTCTTCATCGAGCGTGAGCATTTGCACCGGGATGTGACGCGTGGTGGGGTCCTGCTTCAGATGGTTGAGCACCGTCCAGCCGAGCATGTCGGGCAGGAAAACATCCAGCGAAACTGCGGTTGGATGGTACTCGTGCGCCAGCGCGAGCGCTTCGGCTCCGCGGGTGGCGACCAGGACTTTGAATCCTTTGTCACGCGAGAGATCGAAGAGGACGCGGGCGTAGTGGACGTCGTCCTCGACAATGAGGAGGACGGCGTCATCGGGCTGAAGGTTGTCGCGATCGTCTTCGATTTTCTCCGCCGGAAGTTCAGCGATGCTCGTGACTGCCATCTGGACCGGAGACACGGTCGACGATGCTTTCCCTTCCACCAGAGGAGCGCCGGCAGTAGCCGGGCCAACGTAGGTTTGCGGCAGGAACAGGGTAAACGTGCTGCCGCGGCCGGGAGCGCTGCGCAGCTGGATTTCTCCGCCGAGCAGGTTGGCCAATTCGCGGCTGATGGCCAGGCCGAGCCCGGTTCCGCCGTATTTGCGGCTGGTACCGGCATCTGCCTGCTGGAAGGCCTCGAAGATGATGCGCTGCTTTTCGAGTGGAATGCCGATTCCGCTATCCGCAACTTCGAAGGCCACAACGGATGCCACCTTACTGAGAATCGGGTGATCCTCGCTCCAGCCATCTTGCACCGGCGATACAGAGAGGCGGACGCCCCCCACTTCGGTGAACTTGAAGGCGTTCGACAAGAGGTTCTTCAGCACCTGCTGCAAACGCTTCGAGTCGGTGACCACGCTGCGGGAGAGATGCGGATCGGCTTGCACTTCGAACGTGAGACGGCGGTTCTCCGCTTCGTGCTTGAACGGGCGGCTGACCGCATCGAGCATGCTGGCGAAGAAGACTTCCTCGGCTTCGACCGAAACGGTTCCCGATTCGATCTTCGAGAGATCGAGAATGTCGGTGATGAGGTTGAGCAGGTCGGTTCCAGCGCCGTGAATGGTGCGGGAGAATTCGACTTGCTTCGGAGTCAGGTTGCCATCGGCGTTGTCGCTGAGCTGCTGGCCAAGAACCAGAATGCTGTTGAGCGGCGTGCGCAACTCGTGCGACATGTTGGCGAGGAACTCTGACTTGTATTTCGAAGTGAGCGCGAGTTCCTTGGCTTTTTCTTCCAGAGCGCGGCGGGCCTGCTCGATTTCCTGATTCTTGCGCTCGACTTCCACGTTCTGTTCGGCAAGCTGCTGCGCTTTTTGCGCGAGTTGCTCGTTGGTCTGCTGCAATTCTTTCTGCTGGACCTGAAGTTCGGTGGCGAGCTGCTGCGATTGCTTGAGCAGGCCTTCGGTCTGCATGGTGGCTTCGATACTGTTCAGCACGATGCCGATGCTGGCGGTGAGTTGCTCGAGGAACGCGAGATGTGAGGTGGTGAAGCTGCTGAGAGAAGCGAGTTCGATGACGGCTTTTACGCGGTCTTCGAAGAGAACCGGAAGCACGATTACGTTTTGCGGAACGGCTTCGAAGAGACCGGAGCGGATGGAGATCGTGTTGGGCGGAAGTTCGGAGATCAGCATGCGGCGCTTTTCAAAGGCGCACTGACCAACGAGACCTTCGCCGAGTTTCAGCCGGCGGAGGTGGCCGTCTTCGCCATCCCCGGCGAAGGCGGAGAGCAGCATCATTTCCGCCGAGTCTTCGCCGCCCATCTGGTAGATGACGCCTTGCTGTGCGTTAACCAGCGGCGCGAGCTCGGAGAGCAACATGCGGCCGACAGTCGTTAGATCGCGCTGGCCCTGCAACATGCCGGTGAAGCGCGCGAGGTTTGTTTTGAGCCAGTCCTGCTCGGTGTTGCGGTCGGTAGTGAGGCGGAGGTTGTCGATCATCGTGTTGATGTTGTCTTTCAACTCCGCCACTTCGCCGCTGGCTTCCACCTGAATCGATCGCGTAAGGTCGCCTTTGGTCACGGCAGTTGCGACTTCGGCGATGGCGCGCACCTGGTTGGTGAGGTTGTCGGCTAACAGGTTAACGTTGCCCGTGAGATCCTTCCAGGTTCCGGCGGCGCCGGGGACGTTCGCTTGTCCGCCAAGACGGCCTTCGACGCCGACTTCGCGGGCCACTGTCGTCACCTGATCGGCGAAGGTGGCAAGCGTGTCGGTCATGTTGTTGATGGTTTCGGCGAGGGCCGCGACTTCGCCCTTCGCATTCACCGTGAGCTTTTGCGTCAGCTCTCCGTTCGCGACCGCGGTCACGACTTTCACGATGCCGCGCACCTGCTCGGTGAGGTTGGCGGCCATCACGTTGACGTTGTCGGTGAGGTCCTTCCAGGTTCCGGCCACGCCGGGAACCACGGCCTGGCCGCCGAGTTTACCATCGGTGCCGACTTCGCGAGCCACGCGCGTAACTTCGGCGGCAAAAGCGTTGAGCTGATCCACCATCGTGTTGATGGTGTTCTTGAGTTCGAGAATTTCGCCTTTTACGTCAACCGTGATTTTGCGCGACAAATCGCCGCGAGCTACGGCTGTGGTCACTTCGGCGATATTTCTCACTTGGCCGGTGAGGTTTCCGGCCATGGCGTTCACGGAGTCGGTTAAGTCCTTCCATGTTCCGGCTACGCCCGGTACATTGGCCTGACCGCCGAGGCGGCCTTCGGAGCCGACTTCGCGGGCGACGCGCGTGACTTCGGCGGCGAACGAGCGCAGTTGCTCGACCATCGTGTTGAGCGTTTCTTTCAGCTGCAGAATTTCCCCGCGTACGTCGACGGTAATCTTCTTCGACAAGTCGCCGTTGGCGATGGCCGTTGCGACTTCGGCGATGTTCCGAACCTGGCCGGTGAGGTTCGAGGCCATGAAGTTCACGTTATCGGTGAGATCTTTCCAGGTGCCCGCGACGCCGGGAACCTGCGCCTGGCCGCCCAGTTTGCCGTCCGTCCCGACTTCGCGGGCCACGCGCGTCACCTCGCCTGCGAATGCGTTGAGCTGATCCACCATCGTGTTGATGGTGTTCTTAAGTTCCAGAATTTCGCCCTTCACATCGACCGTAATCTTGCGCGACAAATCGCCGCGAGCCACGGCCGTTGTTACTTCGGCAATATTTCTCACCTGACCCGTCAAGTTGCCCGCCATGGAGTTGACCGAGTCCGTTAAGTCTTTCCACGTGCCCGCGACGCCGGGGACGTTCGCTTGTCCTCCCAGACGCCCTTCGGTCCCGACCTCGCGCGCGACGCGGGTTACTTCGCCGGCGAACGCGTTCAGCTGATCGACCATCGTGTTGATGGTTTCCTTGAGCAGCAGAATCTCGCCGCTGACGTTGACTGTGATCTTCTTTGACAAGTCTCCGGTTGCGATGGCCGTGGAAACTTCGGCGATATTTCTCACCTGGCCGGTGAGGTTCGAGGCCATCGAGTTAACGGAGTCGGTCAGATCTTTCCACGTACCGGCGACGCCCGGAACCTGCGCCTGGCCGCCAAGTTTGCCGTCGGTACCGACTTCGCGGGCCACGCGCGTCACTTCGGAGGCGAAGGAACGAAGCTGATCGACCATCGTGTTCAGCGTGTCTTTGAGTTCGAGAATTTCGCCGCGCACGTCGACCGTAATTTTGCGCGAGAAGATCGCCGCGGGCCACGGCGGTAGCGACTTCGGCGATGTTACGCACTTGGCCGGTGAGGTTCGAGGCCATGAAGTTGACGTTGTCGGTGAGATCTTTCCAGGTTCCGGCGACGCCCGGGACTTGGGCCTGGCCGCCGAGCTTGCCTTCAGTTCCCACTTCGCGGGCCACGCGGGTAACTTCCCCGGCGAACGCATTGAGCTGGTCAACCATCGTGTTGATGGTGTTTTTGAGTTCGAGAATTTCGCCTTTCACGTCAACCGTGATCTTGCGCGACAAGTCGCCGCGGGCCACGGCCGTCGTTACTTCGGCAATGTTTCTTACTTGGCCCGTCAAGTTTCCGGCCATCGAGTTCACGGAGTCCGTGAGATCTTTCCACGTTCCGGCAACACCCGGCACGTTCGCCTGCCCGCCAAGCCGTCCTTCCGTTCCGACTTCGCGGGCCACGCGTGTCACTTCGCCGGCGAAGCGGTTGAGCTGATCAACCATGGTGTTCAGCGTTTCCTTCAACTGCAAAATCTCGCCGCGAACGTCTACAGTGATTTTGCGTGACAAGTCGCCGTTTGCAATGGCGGTGGCCACTTCGGCAATGTTACGAACCTGGCCGGTGAGGTTACTGGCCATGAAGTTGACGTTGTCCGTGAGATCTTTCCACGTACCGCCGACGCCGGGAACCTGCGCCTGTCCACCGAGCTTGCCTTCAGTGCCGACTTCGCGGGCCACGCGCGTGACTTCTCCGGCGAACGCATTGAGCTGGTCAACCATCGTGTTAATGGTGTCTTTGAGTTCGAGAATTTCACCTTTCACGTCGACCGTGATTTTTCGCGACAAGTCGCCGCGAGCCACAGCCGTGGTCACTTCCGCGATGTTTCGCACTTGGGCCGTGAGGTTTCCGGCCATCGCATTGACAGAGTCCGTCAAATCTTTCCACGTTCCGGCTACGCCTACCACCACGGCCTGTCCGCCGAGTTTGCCATCGGTGCCGACTTCGCGGGCCACGCGCGTCACTTCGGAGGCGAAGGATCGCAGTTGATCCACCATTGTGTTGATGGCCTCTTTCAACTGCAAAATTTCTCCGCGCACATCCACTGTGATCTTGCGTGATAAGTCGCCGCTGGCCACAGCGGTTGCGACTTCGGCGATGTTTCGCACCTGGCCCGTGAGATTGCTGGCCATGGAATTGACCGAGTCGGTGAGATCCTTCCACGTACCAGCCACGCCCGGGACCTGGGCCTGTCCGCCGAGTTTGCCGTCGGTGCCGACCTCGCGGGCTACGCGCGTCACTTCGGCGGTGAAGACACCTAGCTGCTGAATCATCGTATTGACGATATTGGCGGAGCGCAGGAATTCGCCCTCCAGCGGGCGGCCATCGACGTCGAGGCGAACGGTTTGGGTTAGATTTCCTTGCGCGACGGCGGCGATCGCACGGGTTACTTCGGCGGTCGGACGCAGCAAGTCTTCCACCAGGGTATTGATCGAAACTTCCATCTCCCCCCAGGCTCCGCGGGATTCGTGAAAGCGCGTACGTTCGCGGGTTCTTCCTTCTTTTCCGACGACCTGGCCTACGCGCTTCAGTTCCTGCGCCATCTGCTGATTTGCCGCAACGATCGAGTTGAACGTGTCGGCGATTTTTCCAGGCAATCCCGTCCAGGAGCCGGGCAGGCGCACGGAGAAATCGCCTTCGCGCATGGTTTGCAGGCCGGCCAGAATTACGCTGAGGTCGCCGGAACTCTCGTCCACGCGAGCGTGGCCGTTGCGCTTTTCCGCGCCGTTCCGCTTGGCGCGCGCCACTTCCTCGACAGCTGCGCCGCTATCTTCGGCGCCCGCTGTCTGGCTATTTCTCTTCATAAGATCTCCTGGAAAATAAGACGAGTTCTGTGGCGGCTTCTGAGCCAAACAGGTCGCACACGACTGCGGGGCAGGCGGAAACGTGGCACGCCTCAACGGACGGACGCGGGATTCCTATGCAAACCGCAGAGCGGGATGTGAACCGGCAACGAATCAGCTCAGACATGTCGCGGTGAACTTAACCGGGGGATGTACTTGTCCGACATTGATTCGTACCACGTTTGCGCGTAGGGTGGCTCTAAGGTATTTCCTGTATGCGTGGGGTTTATTCCTGAATTAGGAAGTCGCCGCACCAGGCTTCTATGGGCGCAAGAGGTTGATTTCGGGAAGTTTGAAAAAGTGCCACTCCTGCGTCTTTATTATTGTTTCTCCTAAAGGGATTCCGGTATGTGCGATGCAGTTTTGATTCATTAGGATCAAACTCGGATTACTGGAGGAGGATCCAATTGCGGCTGCTGAGCTTCCGCCTGATTGTTTCGCTGATTGTGGCGATGACGCTGGTGTCGCTGGCATTCTCGTATTTTGAGGTGCTGAGGGAAGAGCGTGGCCTGCGCACAGAGCTGGAGCGGCGAGCCGAGCTGCTGGGCGATAGCATTTCCACCAACATTGAGAGATCGTGGGAATCGGTACCGCCCAAGGGGCTGCAGCACCTGGTGCGGCATTACGGGAATCGCGAACATTTGCTCGGCATTGCGGTCTATGACCGTCAAGGCAAGCAAATAGCGATCACCCCGGAATTGTCCGAGACTCTGACCGCAGCGCCCGAGGATGTGGCTAAGGCAATCTCGGAAAATCACAGCGAAAGTTCGTTTGTTCGCATCGACAGCAAACGGGTGAATATCGTTGCCTTGCCCTTGCATCACCAGGATGATCTGGTGGGTGCGCTGGCGCTGATACATGATGCCGGCTACATTCACGAGCAAAGCCTCCATACCTGGCGCGAGGCGTTCCTCCGCGTCTTGATTCAAGTCTTCCTGATCGTTTGCATCACAGTCCTGATCTTGCGCTGGAGCATTGCGGGACCGATTGCGCGAGCGGCGCAATGGATGCGCGCGCTGCGCATGGGCAGAGTGACTTCGCGCCAGGAAATGCCGGACCTCGATCTGTTCAAACCTCTCGCTTCCGAGGTGGTCACCTTGGCGCAAAGCTTGACTCAGGCCCGCAGCGCCGCGGAGAACGAGGCGCGATTGCGAGGCGCCGGCGAATACCTCTGGACAGCCGACCGGCTGGCGATCGAGGTGCAAAGCCGGTTGCAGGGTGGACGGCTATTTGTGGTTTCGAACCGCGAGCCCTACATGCATCAGCGAAATGGCAAAGAGATTCATGTGACCGTGCCACCGAGTGGATTGGTCACAGCGTTGGAACCAGTGCTCAATGCGTGCGACGGAACCTGGATCGCGCATGGCAGCGGAGATGCGGACCGGGAAGTGGTCGATGCGCACGATCGCCTGCCGGTTCCACCGGAAGACCCTCGTTACACCCTGCGCCGGCTTTGGCTCACTAAAGAAGAAGAGGAAGGATATTACTACGGCTTCGCCAATGAAGGCCTGTGGCCGCTCTGCCATATCGCGCACACGCGGCCAATTTTTCGCGCGAAGGACTGGGAGCATTATCAGAACGTAAATCGAAAATTCGCGACGGCGGTGCTGGAGGAGATGGACGGCACTTCCAATCCGGTGGTGCTGGTGCAGGATTACCATTTCGCCCTGCTGCCGCGAATGATTAAAGAAAAAAGGCCGGACGCACGCGTATCGATTTTCTGGCATATTCCGTGGCCGAATCCGGAAGCATTTGGGATTTGTCCGTGGCAACGGCAATTGGTGGAAGGGTTGTTGGGCGCTGATCTGATCGGCTTCCATATTCAATCGCACTGCAACAATTTTCTGCAAACTGTGGATCGCATTGTGGAGTCGCGCGTGGATTGGGAGCATTTCTCGGTCTTGCGCCGCAGTCATCGCACGCTGGTACGTCCTTTCCCAATCAGCGTCGATACACCGGAAGACGAGCCGGAGGCCGGCGACGAATACAACTCCAATTATCTGGAGCGTTCGGCGTTGATGCACAGCCTCGGTATAGAGACGGCATTCGTGGGGGTCGGAGTGGATCGCGTGGATTACACCAAGGGCATTCACGAGCGATTCCGGGCGATCGAGCGGTTTCTGGAGAGATACCCGAAATATCAGAATCAGTTCACATTCGTACAGATTGGCGCGCCCAGCCGCACCCACATCAAGCGCTATCACGATCTTCTTGCCGAGTTGGAGGGAGAAGCGGAGCGGATCAACTGGCGCTTCCAATCGGGCAACTGGAAGCCCATTCTCTTTCTCAATCGGCAACACAGCCATGAAGAAATCGCGCCCTACTACCGCGCCGCCGACCTTTGCCTGGTGACCTCGCTGCACGACGGTATGAACCTGGTAGCAAAGGAATTTCTGGCGGCGCGCAGCGATGAGCGAGGTGTGCTGATCCTTAGCCAGTTTACCGGCGCGGCGCGGGAACTGCGCGACGCATTGTTGGTGAACCCCTACGATATCGACCAGACTGCCGAGGCCATCCGCGCCGCGCTGGAGATGGAACCCGAGGAGCGGCAGATGCGGGTACATCGCATGCGCCGGATCATCCGGGAGCAGAATATTTACCGCTGGGCGGGAAACCTGATCACAGAACTCTGCGAACTGAGACTCGACGCCAGCGACCGGTCACTCCCCAGGTTCCGGGGCAGCACGGCAGCCGTCTAAAAGTAACCGCCCATCCTTAACACGTCGGTAACTTGGAGCAATTCTGCCGTCAACTGAAAATAACGGCGGAGGGTAAGCCTGCGACCGCTCGCGCCGGCTATGCTGCTCCGTTTCCCCCGCGCAGCGATGAGAAATCTCTGCGCCTTGACAGCCATAGGCGTTGATTGCAGCGTCCACGGTCCTCCGATAGGCAGGGGTGACCTGAAACTCCCCATGAGAGTCTAACGACGCGGATGCATTTTTATGGATGAGCGCAGGGGCGAACGTTTCGGGCGGTACGAAATACTATCGGAGCTGGGACGCGGCGCCGTCGGCGTAGTGTACAAAGCGCGCGATCCCAAGATCAATCGCGTCGTCGCCATCAAGACATTCTCTCTTTCCGGACAATCTCCCGAGGACGAGCAGGAGTTCCGCGAGCGCTTTGTTCGTGAAGCGGAAGCCGCCGGCCGGCTGTCGCATCCCGGAATCGTGACCATCTTCGACGTCGGTGAGGAGCCGGACTCACGCGCCCCTTACATTGTGATGGAGTATGTGGGCGGCCGGTCTCTCGATAAAGTTCTGGCGGCGAACGACAATCGATTGCCGGTGGAAACCTCTCTGCAGCTTGCTCATGAGTTGGCCGAGGCGCTGGATTGCGCCCATGGACAGGGCGTGGTGCATCGCGATCTGAAGCCGGCAAATATTCTGATCACCGAAGATGGACACCCGAAGATAGCGGATTTTGGCGTGGCCAAGTTGAATCTTTCCAATCAAACCCTGGGTGGACGCACTCTCGGCACTCCCGCGTATATGTCGCCCGAACAGTTGAACGGCGAGGCTGTTGACGGGCGCTCGGATTTGTTTTCTCTGGGGGTGGTTCTTTACACCATTCTCACCGGCTACCGCCCGTTTCAGGGCAACAGCGCCATGACGGTTTCTTTCAAGGTGGTCAATCGCGAGCCCGTTCCTGCCACCGTACTCGATACCGATCTGCCGCCCGCGCTCGATTACATTATCGGACGGGCGATGGCCAAGGATCCCGCCCAACGCTACCAGCGCGGCATGGAAGTGGCCCTGGACATTCAGGATTTGCGAGCCGGGCGCGAACTCTGGAGCCGGGGGAAGCAGTCGAGCGGGTCGGCAGCTGCCGTTCCGCCATCTGGTGAAAAAGGAGCAATGCCACTGAATCCTTCCGCGGCTGCTGCGGTTCGTCCCGCCGTGCGTGCGCGCCATGGAAGCGGGTTGGCTTCAAGACTGCTCGATGAAATGCATCGCAAATCGTTCGCCACCGCCTTGCTGCTGGTGGGGCTGATCGTTTTTGCGTTGCGTGTCGCGCCACTTGCCCATACGAGAAAAATCACCTCCCGCAATCAGATGGAGAGCCACATTGCGGGGCCGCTTGCGGTGGCTGGCAATGTTCCGCCGCCGAAGGTTGCCGGTCCTAAAACGGCTGATTTGCGACCCTCGGTTGCTGCGTTGGTCGCCTCACCCACGGATGTAGCTCCAAAGGCTGCAATTCCAAACGCAAAGAATGTTCGCATCGTTGCCGAGGTGCGGACTGCGGCGAATACGAAAGCAGTTCGTTTGGCTGCTCCCGCTCGAGCTGTCGATCCAGCCACTTTGGATATCGAGATCGAGCACAAATTCGCCGAGGCGAACCTTTCCATCTGGGTCGATTCCCATCTCAGCTATACGCACGCGTTGGAGGGCACCGACAAAAAGAAGCTGGTACTTTTTCATAGCGTGCGGGGGCATGAGTTTCATGCGATGCAGGTTCCCCCGGGAAATCATGAGCTGCGCGTGCAGGTTACTTCCGAATCCAACCCAACCGATCATTCCGGTACCGTGGCCGGCGAGTTTTTCAGCGGAAAAGAAAAGACGTTGCGAATCCTCTTCGATAAACACGGAGAGATGAATCTGAGTCTGGAATAGCTGCTACAGTCTTCTGCCAGGGTCACTGCCCGCTAGTACCACAAATGCTTCTCCGCTTCTCCGGCGCGCGATGGCCACGCCCGGGCGCCTTAATTATGGAAACCTTAAAGAAGCCTTAACTAAGACACGGGCAGGAACGCCGGGTGCGGCAACAACGATGCGGTAAATACAAACCTTTCCAGGGACGTTCGGCATCTCCTCTCCGGGCCGTTGCATTCATTGGGGTCAGGCTGTCATACTTTTAGCCACCATTGGGGCTTCGTCCGTCCGGCGATGTATACCGGCCTGAAGGCGGCAACCAGCACGCATGGCGGAACGGCACAATTTCCTATCCGGGTGGCAGGAGCGCATCTCCGCGCTCCGAAACGTTCCTGCCGTTCTGAAAATCGTTTGGGATTCTGGGCCGGGTGTGGTTATTTTCGGCCTCGTCTCGCGCGTATTCGCCTCGCTGATGCCGGTTGCTCTTCTGTGGATCACTCGCCTCATCATCGACGGCATCGTGAACGCCGCCCGCACCCATCATCCGGTGCAACGCGGGTTCTGGTGGCTGGTGGCAGCAGAATTTGCTCTTGCCGTTCTGAATAGCATTCTCCTTCGGACCATCGATTACTCAGATTCGCTGCTGGGCGATAAGTACACGCGCTACGTCAGCATCCGCGTGATGAATCATGCGGCGTCGCTGGACTTGATCGCGTATGAAGATCCGGTTTTTTACGACCGGCTCGAGCGGGCGCGCGTGCAGGCCACGGACCGCCTGGTGATGATTCAGCAGATTGGGCGGCTCATCCAGCAGGCGATCACGACGATCACTCTATCGGTTTCGATCATGTTCTTTTCGCCGTGGCTCATGCTCCTGCTGATCGCCGGAGTGGTTCCCGCATTCCTGGGCGAGAGCCACTTTGCCTTTCTCGGATACGCGAAGAATTTCCGCCAGACCCCGGCGCGGCGGCGGATGGATTATCTACGCATATTGGGCGGCAGCAAAGAAGCCGCGAAAGAGCTGAAACTGTTCGGCCTGCGGAATTTTCTCTCCGAACGTTTCACCCGCCTTTCCGATCAGATCTACGACGAAAACGTGTCTTTATCGCGGCGCAAGTTGATCGCCGGCTCCTTTCTTTCGACCATCGGCACAATGGGCTACTACTCAGCCTATGTATTTGTCATCTGGCGGACCCTGGAGGGTTCGCTTGACCATCGGCATGTTGACCTTCCTGGCCGGAGCCATCCAGCAGGCCAGCAGCAACATTGAACAGATTTTCTCCACCTTTGCCGGAATTGGAGACCAGGCCCTGTTCCTCACGGATTTGCTTGCCTTCTTCGAGATGAAGCCGACGATCAAGAGCAAGCCCAACGCCCTGCCCGCCCCGCGGCCCATCAAGACCGGCGTCGAGTTCCGGGATGTCTCTTTCTCTTATCCCGGAAACGAGCGGCGCGTTCTCGATCACATTAATTTCAAGCTCCATACCAACGAGCGCCTGGCCTTGATCGGCGAAAACGGGCAGGGCAAGACCACCATCGTCAAGCTGATTACGCGGCTTTACGACCCGACCGAAGGACAGATTCTGCTCGATGGCATCGATCTGCGCGAATACGACCTGGACGATCTTCATCGCGAGATCGGCGTGATTTTTCAGGATTTCATGCGCTATGAGATGACCGCCCGGGACAACATTGCGGTGGGACATATCGAAGACATTCAGAACATTGAACTGTTAAAGACCGCGGCCCATAAGAGCCTGGCCGATGATGTAATCGCGCGCCTCGACAATGGATACGAACAGATTCTGGGACGGCGCTTCGAACAAGGAGTAGATCTCTCGGGCGGCGAGTGGCAAAAAGTGGCGCTGGCGCGGGCCTATCTTCGCGACGCGCAGTTATTGATTCTCGACGAACCCACAGCCGCCCTCGACGCGCGCAGCGAATACGAGGTGTTTCACCGTTTTGCCGAACTCACGGCGGGAAAGATGGCGCTTTTTATTTCGCACCGTTTCTCAACCGTGCGTTCCGCCGACCGCATCCTAGTTCTGGAAAATGGCAAGATCGCTGAGGAAGGAACTCACGATCAACTGGCCCGCATGGGTGGGCGGTACGCCGAAATGTTCGAGATGCAAGCTTCGAGCTATCGCTAGGGAAATTTAATGACTCCGCAAAGCGAATTCCTGGAACTGATCGGAGCGCAACCGCAGCCTGCGAGTACACTGCCTGTGGAGATGGAATCGGAGAACAATGCGATTTCCGTGAGGGCGGCGGAGCTTGCCCGCAGCCTGGCGTGGATGCCCGGACAGCAGGAGTCGCACCACTTCCGCAATCGCTGTGAAAGGCTCACCAACGCATTCCGTCCGCTGCTGGTTTCGCTGCAGGCGCGCGGCGGAAAAGATGTCACCGGCGATCTGCGCGAGCTGCGCGCGAATATGTTTCTGCTGGAAGGCGAACTGCAGGAGATTTGCGCGACTTTTGACTTGCCGCATGAACTTCCGCATGTGCGCACCCTCGAAGGCGCAGTCGTTCCAAGAATCGCAGTGCTGGCCCACGATTATTTCGCGTCAAACTCCTGCCAGTTCACTACGGAGAATTTCTCCTCCTACGTGCAGGCTTTCCAGCAGGCCACCGTGCTCAAGATGGATGAGTTGTGGATGCTCATTCCGGTAATGAAACTGGTGCTGCTCGAGCAGATTGCGGAGCGCGGGCGGCGGCTGCTGGAAGATCCGTCGGGGTCGTACGCCGTGCACAACCCCTTCCGCAGCCTGCAGGAAATCAAACAAACGGCGTGGAAGGCCGTGATCGAACCGCTGATTCTCTTCGATCATGTGCTGCGCGAAGATCCGGCCGGCGCTTATGCGCGCATGGATTATGAAACGCGCGAGCTCTACCGCAAGCATCTGGTCAAGATCGCGGACCGCTGCGACTGTTCCGAGATGCAGGTTGCTACCGAGGCCGTGGCGCTGGCACGGCGTGCCAAGGAGCGGCACAATGAGAATCCGCGTGTCACGCTGCGCGAATCTCACGTCGGCTTTTATCTGCAGGCGGAAGGCGCGCCCATCTTGCGCGAGCGCGTGGGATTTCAACCCACGATTTCTCAGCGCTTGCGTATTTTCCTGTTGCAGCACCCGGACGAAATTTATCTTCCCGGCATCGCCGCGCTCACGCTGGCGATTGTTTCCGGAGTCATAGTTCTGCTCACGCCTCCCACGACGGCGCTATGGCTGGTCTTGCTCGCCATCCTGGCGGTGCTGTTTCCCAGTTCGCAGAGCGCGGTGCAGATCATGAATTATCTGGCCACGCTGGTGCTTCCCGCACAAACTTTGCCCAAGCTCGAGTTTGTGGAGGGCGTTCCGGACGATTGCGTAACCCTGGTTGCGATTCCGACGATGCTGACCAGCGCGGCACATGTTCATCGCATGGTCGATCAACTGGAGGTCCGCTACCTCGGCAATCAGGACCGGAATATTCACTACGCTCTGCTCACAGATATGCCCGATTCCGCTTTCCAGCCGCGCGAGGACACTGCGCCACTCGTGGATTTGGCGGCGCGGCTGATTCGCGAGCTTAACGAAAAATACGCTGATGAGAGGATGGGAACTTTCTTTTTGTTCCATCGCCACCGCGTTTACAACCCGCGCGAGAGGCTGTGGATGGGCTGGGAGCGCAAGCGCGGCAAGTTGATGGACTTGAACAATCTGATCCGCGGCCAGTTCGACAGCTTTCCGGTGAAGATTGGTGATCTGACGATTCTGCCCAGCGTGCGATTTGTGATCACGCTCGACTCCGATACCGAATTGCCGCGCGGATCGGCGCGACGCATGATTGGAACGCTGGCCCATCCTTTGAATCAGGCGATCGTCGATCCCGAAAAAGGCATTGTGGTCGCCGGTTATGGAATTCTGCAGCCGCGAGTCGGAGTCAGCGTGCAGAGCTCTACGCGCTCGCGCCTGGCCAGTATTTATTCGGGGCAGACCGGTTTCGATATTTACACCCACGCGACCTCCGACGTTTATCAGGATCTGTACGGTGAAGGAATTTTTGTCGGCAAGGGAATTTATGAAGTGGAGGCTTTGCATCGCGTGCTCGAGCGCCGCTTCCCGCGCAATGCGCTCTTGAGTCACGACCTGATGGAAGGGGCATACGCCCGTGCGGGACTCGTGAGCGATGTAGAAGTCATCGAAGATTATCCTTCGCATTACAGCGCGCACAACAAGCGCAAACATCGCTGGATGCGCGGCGATTGGCAGATCGCCGGCTGGCTCCTGCCCATGGTTCCTGAGGAATCTGGACACCTGGTGCCGAATCCTCTTTCCGTGGTTTCGCGCTGGAAGATTCTCGATAATCTGCGGCGCAGTCTGGTCGAGCCGGCTTTGTTTATTCTTTTCGTCCTTGGATGGACAAGCCTCCCGGGTCATCCCGCCTCGTGGACTGCCGCCACGATCGCGATTCTCTTTCTTCCGGCGCTGTGCGAGCTCGCGTATGAATTTGCGTACGCCACTGTTGCGGGCAAACGATCCCATCTGTCCGACGCATTCAATACGTTTCTCAACGCGAGCATCGCGGATCTGCTCACGGTTACGTTTCTAGCCCATCAGGCGCTCTTGTCGCTGGATGCCGTGGTGCGAACCATGGTGCGCCGGCTGATCACCCGGCAAAGACTGTTGCAGTGGGAGACGGCAGCGGACGCCGAGCTGGCGACGGATCGGCCGAGCACGATCGATATTTATCTGAGTTGGGCGCCGGTGCTGGCCCTGGGCGTGTTTACGCTGGTTTGGGCCGTGCGTCCCGCTGCCCTGTTGCCTGCTATGCCGTTGCTTCTTCTGTGGGCGTGCAGCAAACCGATTTCGCGGTGGATGAATCGTCCGCCGCGTGCCCCGCGTAAGGAAGCCTCGGAACGGGATCGCTGGCTGCTTCGAATCGCCACGCTCCGCACCTGGCGCTACTTCGCACAGTTCAGCACGGAAGAACATCACTGGTTGATTCCCGACAATGTGCAGGAAGAGGGCACAATAGTTGCGCCCCGCGTTTCGCCCACCAATCTAGGGTTGCTTTTGAACGCGCGGCAAGTTGCATGTCGATTCGGTTATGTGACCGTGCCCGAGTTCGCTCAACTAACGCTCCGCACCTTGGGCGCGGTCTCGCAAATGCCGAAGCATCGCGGGCACCTTTTCAACTGGTATGACACGCGCTCGCTCGTTCCACTCTCTCCGGCCGTGGTTTCCAGTGTGGACAGCGGAAATCTGGTCGCCTCGCTCTGGACTCTGCAGCAAGGCGCCCTGGATCTGCTGGAGCGGCCCCTGTTTTCGCGGGAACTGGCGGATGGGCTGCTGGATCACCTTTCGCTCTTGTCGAATGCGGGAGCCATTCCGCGCAAGAAAGCCGCGCTGATGGAGAAAACTCTGCGGCAGCAGGATTGGCTGAAATATTTCCTCGACGTTCCCGATGCCGATCTCAAGAACATTCGCCAACCCGCCGGAAACACAAAAGACAGCACAAAAAACGAGGACGTCGGCTGGTTCCAGGAACATGCGGAAACGAGAATTCAGCAAGTGTGCCAGATCGTTCAGCTCTATGCACCGTGGCTGTTTCCCGAGTACGCGGTTTTGCGGAATGAACTGGCGGCGCATCCGCTGCGCGATCGCGATGACGCTCCCGTGCTGAAGCAGATGCCGCAATATATCGATAGCCTGGCCGTGCATTTGCGAGCGGGGCTGGACCGGGCAGCATCGCCGGAGTTGGGCAGGCTTTATGGCCAATTGCTTGCATTGATGGCCGAGGCCCGCACGCGCGCGGTGCGCCTGATCGCCGATCTCAATGCGATCTCCGATGCGGCGGGGACCCTGGTCGACGAAATGGATTTTTCGTTTCTTCTGAATCGGGGCCGCATGTTGTTTTCCGTCGCCTTCGAAATGGATAAACAGGCCAACCACCCTGCCTGTTATGACTTGCTGGCAAGCGAGGCGCGCATCGCCTACTTCATCGCCATCGCTAAAGATGACATTCCGCAGGATTCCTGGTTTCAGCTTACGCGGCCTTTGATTCAATATGGAGGACTGATCGGTCTGCTTTCGTGGACCGGCACGATGTTCGAATACCTGATGCCGCCGCTGTGGATGCGCTCCTATCCGAATACCCTGCTGGAGCATGCGGCGCAGGTCGCCGTGCATTGCCAGCGCGATTATGCCGCCAGCAAAGGCGTGCCTTGGGGCATTTCGGAATCCTCCTCGAGCAAGAAGGACGGCAGCGGTAATTATCACTACTTTGCGTTCGGCGTGCCGCAGCTTGCGATTTTCAAGCCGGAGCAGGATGGTCCGGTGATTTCACCCTATTCCACGTTGCTCGCGTTGGATGTCCATCCCGAAGCGGCGTTGAAAAATCTACGCTCGATGCAGCGCAAGGGATGGCTCGGGGCGTATGGATTTTACGAAGCTCTGGATTTCACGCCCAGCAAGCGCGACGGCAGAATTCGCGGCGCGGAGGTGGTGCGTTGCTGGATGGCCCATCATGAAGGCATGGGCCTGCTGGCGATTGCGAATTTTCTCGACGAGAAGATTCTGCAGGAATGGTTTCACAGCCATCCGCGAGTGCAGGCAACTGAGCTGCTGCTACAGGAAAAACCGGCAGCGCGTTCCGGTTCGCAAAAATCAAGGGCAAAAGTAGCATAATCAGACGTGAAGAGAACTACTCTTCGGCACACCTCAAACCAGATAAGAATACTTATGCGACGCTGCCTCTTTTTCGCGCTGGCTTTTCTCCTCCTTTTTTCAGGCGTCATTCAAACGGCTGCGCAGTCCGCACCGGACACAAACACAATCGTTCTCGATGCCAATGCGCCTTCACATCCTTTTCCTCATTTTTGGGAAGAGATGTTCGGGTCGGGACGCGCGATTCTCAGCTTGCGCGAGAACTATCGCAGCGACCTGCGCGCAGTAAAACAGATTACGGATTTCCGCTACGTTCGTTTCCATGCAATTCTCCATGATGAAGTAGGCGTCTACACCGAAGATGATCAGGGCAATCCGGTCTACAACTTTTCCTACGTCGATCAGATCTACGATGGCCTGCTCGGGGCCGGAGTGCGGCCGTTTGTCGAGATCAGTTTTATGCCCAACCAACTCGCGGCGCGCAGCATGCCGCATCCGTTCTGGTACCACCCCAATATTTCTCCGCCAAAGAATTGGGGACGCTGGGATGCGCTGGTGACGGCCTTTGTTCAGCATCTTCTGCAACGTTATGGCGTAGACGAAGTGGCGCAGTGGTACTTCGAGGTTTGGAACGAGCCGAACCTTGATTTTTGGGGCGGAGATCCCCGGCAGGAAACTTACTGGGAGCTGTACGACCATACGGCGGCTGCCATCAAGAAAGTAAGTCAGCAGTTGCGCGTGGGCGGCCCGGCGACCGCGCAGGCCGCATGGGTGGATGCGTTCATTCGCCATTGCGCGGAGAAACAGGTTCCGGTTGATTTCGTCTCCACTCACGTTTACGCCAACGATACCGCGCAGGATGTTTTCAAGACGCAGGAAAATATCCCGCGCGATCAAATGGTCTGCCGCGCCGTCGACATGGTGCATCGGGAAATCAAAGCGTCAAAAATGCCCGATCTGCCGCTGATCTGGAGCGAGTTCAATGCCAGCTACAAGAATGAACCCGACGTGACCGACGCGGTTTATATGGGGCCCTGGCTCGCCGCCACGATTCGCCAGTGCGATGGCCTGGTCAACATGATGTCTTACTGGACCTTCTCCGATGTGTTCGAGGAGCAAGGCGTCGTGAAAACTCCGTTCTACGGCGGCTTCGGCTTGATCGCGGAGGATGACATTCCCAAGCCGGCTTTCAACGCATTCAAAGTTCTGCACGAACTCGGAGATGAGCGAATTCAGCTCGATTCCGATTCGGCCCTGCTCACACGCAGGAAAGATGGAACGCTGGTATTGGCGGTCTGGAACTATGCTCCGCCCGAGCACGCTGGGGCGTCGAGAACCTTTCACTTCCATCTGAAGAATACGAACGCGGCTGAGGCGCGTATCTCGCGAGTGGATGGCGATCATGGAGACGTCCACCCCGCTTATGCGCGAATGGGCAGTCCTCGCTATCCCACGCAGCAGCAGATTCAGGAGCTACAGCTCGCCGCCCTGTTGCCGGCGCCTGAGTCCGCGCACATTGAACATGGAGAGTTGACTCTGACCTTGCCTAGTTACGGCTTAGCGGTGGTTGAAATCAAGTGAGAAGCTATGACCACGAAAAGACGCTAGGTACACGAAGCAACCCACAAAGCCCCCTTCGTGATACTTGGTGCCCTTCGTGGTTGATATTTCTTCACGGTGTGTAGTTCTGGAATCCTGCCCGCTGCATTCCGCGCCGCGCTTCCTCATTCTTCATAAACGTATTCCAGACGAATCCCGTGCGAACATTTTCTGCCATCAGCATGGTGATGCCCGTGTCAATTCCGAGCGTGTCACTGTCGTACCAATTCTTGAGAGGATTGAAAGCATTCACAAAGCCGTAGCGCGACCATGCCTTCGGATACCGGTTCTTTATATTCTTCAGGACGCGCATTACAGGTTGCGGCATGAAGGGCAGCGACCCGGCGGAAGCGCTGGGCACCACTGTTCCATCGATCGGCCCCATCATCGGCGGCCCGCCCCAGATCACATAGCCTTGCTGCGAATCCGACGCGGAGATTCCCCAGAGGTCGTCGCTGTAGTCAGGAAATTGTTTGCTGAGCTCGAGGCAGAAGTGGCGATGCGCATCGGTGGCGAAAATCGAATTCTCGAAATAATCGGCGTACTGGTCGCGCTTGTCGCGGAAGTCGAACCACGCCTGCGAATACTGGTGAACGAATAACGGCGCGAAGGAGCCAATGTAGTCGATGCCGTCGTACTCGAACCTTGTGCGCTTCCAGGCGTTCCAGGCTCGCGTGGGCAGGGGATGCGGCTCCGAGCCCAGGCCGAGCAGATAAATCATCATCATCTCGCTGTAATAATCCCAGCGATAAGGGAGGAAGCCGAATTCCGGCGTCCAGCCATGCGGTAGCAGCGAGGTATCTTCCGAGAGCCAGCTCCAATCCACGCGGTTGAAAATTTCGTAGGCCAGCAGGCTGACTTCAGAGTGTTCGGGGAAATGGCGGCGGCAGGTGAGGATGCCGCAGAGCAGGATCGACGTGTCGACGGAAGACACTTCGGAATCCCACACACGCTCGCCCGTGTTGATGTCGGCGAAATGATAGAAGAACCCGCGGTGCGTGGGCATTTTCTTCCACAAAAAACGCAGCGTAAGCAGAGCCCGGTCGCGCGCTTCAGCGAGAGAAACGAAGCCGCGCTGCTGGGCGATGCATAACGCCGTCAATCCGAAACCTGTGGCCGCGATGCTGGCCACAATGGAGTTGTCGTTCTTCAGAACATTGCAGCGATCGCGCACCAAGCCGGTCTGCGGGCCGGCCTGGTCCCAGAAGTATTGGAAGTTCAGTTTTTCAAGCTCGTCCAGAAAGGCGTCGTCTTCGGGCGAGAGACGACTCGGCGGAGTCTTCGGCTGCGAACCCGGCCCTGACTCCAATGCCGGAAGGAACGACCCGATTCTGCCGCGATCCAACCAGCTTGCGACTCCGGCTCCGCCAAGTTGCAGCACAAGATCGCGCCGGGAGAGCTGATTTTCAAAAGAACGCTTTTCTTTCATGCGCATCGGCTATGCTTTTAGATGCTTCTGCCTCGGGGCTGGGCGAATCCAATATCCGCGGACCGGTCTGCTCCGACCCACAAGAGCAGCAAACTTGCCCTCCGCAACGTGCCTCTTAAGATATTAAACTCTAGATATTAAACTCTAAGATGCAGGCATGAGCACTCGCAAGGTCATCGCAATCACCGTCGCCGCCGTTGTGGCCCTCGGAGCTGCTGCCGCCATTCTGGGCCGTCGCAAACCCGTGACTCTCAAAGGCGCAGTACTGCGGCGCGACGGAAACCCGAACCGCCAACTTCCTTTAGCCGACGTTCAAATCACCGCCATCAACGCTTTGGGAAGCGGCCAGGCTCGATCCGACTCTTCCGGCTATTTCGCTCTGACCCTGCCCAAGGGGCTGCGGAGACGTCAGCAGGTCGTGCTGCATTTGCGCCGTGATGGGTACGAGCCTTTGCAGGTCGACGATTTTATCGGGGACAAGCTTTATGTCGAGCAGATGGTCCCGCTGCATCCCGACACGAATGTTCCTTCCGCTTCCGCAAAAGCCATATCGAATGCGCGCATTCGCTACACGGTAAAATCTGCGACGGAAGCGAACATCGGCAGCGCGGTGAAAACTTTTCAGGCCGTGAATATAGGGAATACGCCGTGCAACAATCATCCTCCCTGCGGAGCGGGCAACAAGTGGAAAGCCGGCACAGGTTCGCTTTCGCTCGATGCCGGCGAGGGCAACGAATTTCGCGACACCAGAGTTTCCTGTATCGCCGGACCCTGCCCATTCACCCGGATCGAGCACGAGACTTTCTCGGCGGATCGCCGGCATTTTGATATTTCTGTTTTAAATTGGTCCGACACGACCACCTTCCTGGTAGAGGCCGAGGTCGTGCACCCGATGTACAGCGATCTGGTTCGAGAATCCTATCCAGTCATCTTTGGACGCGCTCTAAACTTTAGTTTGCCCGCGGCGGCCGAGGGCCCCAGCATTGAGGCGGAAGTTCAGGGCGAACCCATCGTCTTTCCGCTCGGTCCCGATCTTTACTTGCGCTGGGCGGACTGTAGCGTGGTGATCGACCGAGACCAATCAAAGAACTACCGCTGCGAACTGAAACCCGGCTATCAATTCCGGTAGCGAATTCCTCGGTTTCCGCAGCAAGTCCCCTAATTGTCTGCACTTCTCCGCTCATGCTTCCCCCTTCATTACGTGGGTAACTAACGGTGTGACCTGTGACCATGTTAAAGAACTACTAATGTGGCTAGTTTGTGAATGCCCGGTGTGAACCGGTATTCCTTTGGCTTTTGAGGGGCTTGGAAACACTACATGGTCATCGGTCTGTCCAAAATTAGGGTATTCCAAGAAAGACTCAACGAATGGACGGAATTGGCGCAGGCGGGGATTTTTCAATTCTCCGGCATGACCTCGGAAGAAAGATTCGAGGAGAACTAATGGCAAAGAAAATACTGGTAGTGGATGACTCTAAAACTGCACTGATGATGGAGCGCGAAATCCTGGAGCGGCGTACCAAGTATCAGTGTGTAACGGCAAGTGACGGCTTGGAGGCGGTGGAGAAAGCGCAACAGGAGCGCCCCGACCTGATCCTCATGGATGTGGTAATGCCGCGCATGAACGGTTTTGAGGCGTGCAAGAAAATGCGTCAGCAGCCCGGCACACGGGAGATTCCCATCGTTTTGGTCACCACCCGCGGCGAGGAATCCTACATGGAAGCGGGATTCCAGAGCGGATGCAACGACTACATTACCAAGCCGGTCAATGGAACAGAGCTGGTGGCGTTGATCCAGAGTTATTTGGGCGAGTAGCCCGGTATCGGCGCGATTTTTGAATGCAACTTCCGCCGTTACAGCAGGCAATTTCATGAATGTGAACCACCAAAGCGCAGCTGCAGCTAAAGCCACCGGGGCCGAATCGCTGAACGAATTACGATTAAGCACCGCGCGGAAGCGGCTGGCGGCAAGCCGCGATCAGCAGGATGCGCTCGAGGGTTTGCGCGAGATCGTCGGCACTTTTCTCGGCTCGGAAGAAATTGGACTGTTCACCATCGACCGCCGAACCGCAAGTCTCCACCCCTTCTGGTCGTTCGGTATCGATCTGGAGAACTACGACCTGCCTAAGGCATTGGGTGACTCCGGCCGCGAGCGCGTGATGCGGGGAGAATACCACTTGGATTTGTCCGGACACGACCATACCGGCAAGGGGAAGCTCGCCCAGGCATTCATTCCCATCTGCATCGATGCGCGCACCGTCGCTATCCTCGCGATCTTGCGCCTGTTGCCCCAAAAGAACGGGTTTGACCGATCCGATTTCGAGTTATTTCACCTGTTGACCCATGAGGCCGGCGCTCCTCTGTTTGGCCGGAATTCTTCTCCAACGACTAGCAACAACGGACCCGGAACGAGAGCATGAAGGAATCCATCCCCAAATTTAATCCTGCAGTTTTACCAGACGAAGCGTTGAAAGGATTCGAGCAGCCAGAGGCGAGCGAACCCCGCCACTTTCTTTACCCCGGCCAGGTTTTTGTGACCCGCGATCCCATCACCATTTCCACCATCCTGGGATCTTGCGCGGCGGTCTGTTTGTGGGACCGGCATAAGAAGGCCGGAGGCATGAATCATTACCTTCTGCCCGAAGGTCAACCGGATGGGCCGAATCGCCTGCGTTACGGCAACAATGCCAATCAGGAATTGTTGAGCCGCGTGCGCGGCCTGGGATGCGAAATCAGAAACCTGCAGGCAAAAATCTACGGAGGCTCGAGCGCCTTTGCCGTTGATGCGTCGAATTCTGTCGGGTCGAGAAATGTGCAACTGGCGGAAGAATTTCTGCGTTCGGCGGGCATACCGGTAGTGGAGAAGGAAGTTTCCGGGAAACATGGGCGCAGGCTGGTGTTTCAGATCGCAGACGGAACCACGGCAATCAAGAACTTTGACCAGGTGTGAACCTCGATTCTTTATGCAAGGCATGGAGTAGCACCAAGATGTTTTGGGAACGAGCGGAGGAGAAGTGGAGTTAGCGGACTTCGATCGTGATGCGGTGTTTGCCGCGTTCCTCGCCGAATCGGAAGAGGGACTGGACACCATGGAGCAGGTGTTGCTCCAGATGGAGTCGAGCCCTCCCGATCCCGAACTTGTACATACGATTTTTCGGGTAGCGCACAGCATCAAAGGAAATGCGCGTTCGCTCGAACTCAACGAACTCGCGGGCTTTGCTCACGTTGTAGAAGACCTCCTGGATATTATTCGCGAGCAGCAGACTCTGCCCACGCCAGAGGTAGTCTCCCTTCTCTTAAAAGCAGTCGATGAAATGCGCGCCATGCTGGTGACCTCCTCCAGCGGAAACCACGAACTCAGCCCCAAGCAACAGGAGCTTCGACGCGAGATCGCTCGCCACGTCGAAAAGCGCTCGAAACGAGTCGTCACCACAGGTGGTAGTACCGGGGAAGCAGCCGCAACCGCAAAAGCAGAAGCGGGAGTAGCTTCGACCCACCGCACGCTCCGGGCCGACGTCGAGAAACTCGATCACATGCTGGACCTGACCGGAGAAATTGTGATTGCGCAAGGCCGGCTGCGGCAGATGATCGAACAGCTGGGAACCGAGCAGGGACGCTCCCTTCTGGAAATGCACCGCGAGGCCGAACGCCTCTACATGGACCTGCAGAACGAAGTGATGAGCATCCGCATGGTTCCCGTTGGTCCCTTATTTCGGCAACTTGTCCGGTCCGTCAGAGACCTGGCGCGCAGTCATGGAAAATTTGCCCGCCTGGAGATCGTCGGGGGAGACGTTGAAGTCGATACCACTGTGCTCGAGCTGCTGAAGGATCCCTTGCTGCACCTGGTGCGGAACTCCGTGGATCACGGTTTGGAAAAGCCCGAGGCGCGGGAAAAAGTTGGCAAGAATCCGTGCGGTGTAATCCGCCTGACCGCAGCACACAGCGGCGGAAATATCGTCGTGAAGATGGAGGACGACGGAGCCGGGTTCGACCGGGATCGAATTCTCGAAAAAGCGAAGCGGCTGGGAATGCTGTCGGAAAAATCCGAGCTTCGCGACGAGGAGATTTACGAATTAGTTTTCCGTGCCGGTTTTTCAACTGCCGATTCCGTCACCGATCTTTCGGGCCGGGGGGTTGGGCTGGATGTTGTGCGGCGCAATATCGATACCCTGCGCGGCACCGTGGAAGTCGCCAGCGCAAAGGGAAAAGGCACCACGATTACCATCCGGCTGCCGCTCACGCTGGCCATCATCGAAGGATTTTCAGTCAAGGTCGGCTCCGAAACTTTTGTCGTGCCCTTGGAGCATGTGACCGAGTGTACGGACTTGCCGGCGGAACAACACAGCGCGGAAGCCAGCGGAATCTTCAATCTCCGGGGCGATGCGCTTCCCTATGTGCGATTGCGCCAGGTGTTCGGATTGCCCGGACAAGCTCCAAAAAGAGAAAACGTTGTGGTTGTGAAGATCAGCGATTTTCAAGCGGGAATCGCCGTGGATGAGTTGCTGGGCGGCATGCAGACGGTAGTGAAGCCGCTCAGCAGGGCGTTCCGTTCGATTCCCGGAATCGTGGGATCTACTGTGCTTGGGGACGGACGCGTTGGCCTCATCATCGACGTTCCCAGCCTTTTGCGCGGGATGATGCAGTCGAATTTGCAGACACAAGCATAAAAGCAGAACTAAGTAAAAAAGGCAGACATAAGTAAAAAAAGGGACAAGAGAGAGGGACAGCACCATGACGAAATGGGGGGATCAAAAAATAGGCGCACGACTGGGGGTGGTCTTCGGCACCATTCTGTTGTGTGTGATTGCGGCAGGCGCATTCGGACTGATCTGGCTCGGTCGATTGAACTCCGAAACGTTGGCCATGTTGCAGAAGCGCTCCGCCACGGTGGAGGCGACGCACCAGACCATCGAAAACTCGATCACCAACGCCCGGGTTACGTTGCAATTGTTCGACGCGACGGATCCCGAGCAGGAGAAAAAGCTGAACACGGAAAACAACGCCATCAGCGCAGAGATTACCAAGCAGGTCGCCGTCATCGAAAAAAATCTTAGCTCCCAGCAGGAGCGGGAGATGTTCGACACCGTCACCGAACACCGCGAGGCTTACATTTCAGCGCGCAACAAGGCCAAGAAACTGTTGGCCGATAAGAAACGTGACCAGGCGATGGCAGCATTGAGTGAAGAAGTGATTCCGGCGCTCGATTCTTATCGCGCTACCTGGCAACAGTTTATCGACATGCAAACCGCGGCCATGGAACAGAGCATGAAGCAGAGCCAGGACGCATTTGCCAGCGGCCGCCGCATGGCCTTTTTGTTGTTCCTGTTCACGTTGATTATTTCTCCCATCGTTGCTATCAGCGTTACGAGGAGCATTACCGGGCCGATTCAGCAAGCGGTGGAACATGCCGAGCGCATCGCCGCCGGTGACTTGACCAAAGAGATCCTTGTGACCAATCAGTCCGAGACTGGCCAGCTTCAGCAGGCCATGCTGCAGATGAGCCGGCGGCTCTCCAGCATCATCCGCGACGTGCGCGAAGGCTCGGCAGCCGTGGCCTCTGCGGCGCAGCAGGTTTCGGCCTCCTCGCAGAGTCTTTCTCAGGGAACCAGCGAGCAGGCTGCTTCCGTGGAGGAGATGAGTTCCAGCCTGGAGCAGATGAATGCTTCCATCAGCCAAAACGCCGAAAACAGCCGGCAGGTCGAACAGGCGGCTACCAAGGGCGCGCAGGCCGCGGAAGAAAGCGGCAACGCCGTGAAAGAAACCGTAGACGCGATGAAGCAGATCGCCGCCAAGACCTCGGTGATCGAAGAAATCGCCTACCAGACGAACCTGCTTGCGCTCAACGCTGCGATTGAAGCGGCCCGCGCGGGCGACCAGGGCCGCGGCTTTGCCGTGGTTGCGGTCGAGGTGAGAAAGCTGGCCGAGCGGAGCCAACTGGCGGCGCAGGAAATCGGCGGGCTGGCGGGCAAGAGCGTCAACGTGGCCGAGAGATCCGGAAAACTGCTCACCGAACTCGTGCCCTCGATCAAGAAGACGGCTGACCTGGTGCAGGATGTGGCCGCAGCTTCGACCGAGCAGTCCGGCGGCGTCACCCAGATCAACCAGGCAATGTCGCAGGTGGATGCGGTCACGCAGCGCAATGCATCTTCGGCAGAAGAACTGTCGAGCACCGCGGAAGAATTAGCGGCGCAGTCGGAGCAATTGCAGCAACTGATGACGTTCTTCCGTGTTTCGGGAGAAACTGCCGCCAATCGCAAGGGCGAGAGCAAGCAGCACGTCAGCATGAGGCTGAATCCGGCCTTCAAACAGGATGCGCAGCGCCAGAATCCGCGCGGCAAAAGCAACGTTGAGGAAGAGGCCAACTTCGCTCCGTTCTAACCGGCAGGACGAAGACAGACGACATTCGAGGACTGACACTATGGGAGCTTCGAACCAGGGGAGCGCTCCACTCCCTGTAAATACAACGCAGTATCTCACCTTCCTGACCGCGGGCGAGGAATATGCGGTTGTGATCGCCAAGGTAAGTGAGATCATCGAGTACGAGACCGTCACGTTCGTGCCCAACACCCCGGCGTGGATTCGCGGCGTGACCAACCTGCGCGGCAAGGTTGTGCCCGTAGTCGATCTCGCCGTCAAGTTCGGTTTGGCCGCCAGCCGCATCTCGAAATTTTCCTGCATCATCATCACCGAAGTGGAGTTTCAGGGAGAAAGCCTGACCATGGGCGTGCTGGCCGATTCCGTCAGCCAGGTGATCGATCTTTCCGCCGACGAAATCGAACCGACTCCGCCATTCGGAACTCGCGTGAAGACCGAGTACTTGCTGGGCATGGGCCCTCTGGGCAAGAAATTCTGCCTGATTCTGGATATCGACAAAGTTCTTTCTGCGGAGGAATTGCTGGCGGTGAGCGAATCTTCCGTCGACCAGGCTCCGCCCCAGGGGCCGGGAAACGAAGAGCCGGGGAACAAGGCACACCTCGAGGCCGGAGCATAACTGTGTCCGCTGGAGCCGCGGCAGGAAAGGGCAAGGCAAAGTCTGCCCGGATTGAGTCGCTGCCCGAGAACCCTTTTCCGCTCGCGGTAAGTCCTGCTCTGTTTCAAAAATTCCAGAAGCTCATCTACGCCGAAACCGGCATCTGGCTGGGCCGCGCCAAAACCGCTCTGCTCTGCGGTCGCTTGTTTCGTCGCCTGCGGTCGCTGGAACTGAGTTCTCTCGAGGAATACTACGAGCGCGTCGCGCAACCGGACCAGGACGAAGAACGGGCGCGGATGATCGATGCCATCACTACGAACGAAACCCGCTTTTTTCGCGAGCCGCGCCAGTTCGAGTTTCTGGTGCAGGATATCTTTCCGCGCTGGCGGCTAATGGCCGACCGAGGCGTTCGGGCGAAGACCGTGAAGATATGGAGCGCCGGATGCTCCTCCGGCGAGGAGCCATACACCATCGCCATGCTGTCGGCTCGCTATCTTCCAGCGGAGGAGGGCTGGGACACGCGTATTCTCGCCACCGATATTTCGAACCGCGTTCTTGACAAGGCGCGCAAAGGAATCTATCCCATCGCGAAGTCGGCGGAAGTGCCGAGCGATTTGCTGAAGAGTTTTATGCTGCGCGGAATGGCAGAGCGGGACGGCGAGATCAAAGTGAAGACCGAGATTCAGCGGATGATCGAATTCCGCCGTTTGAATCTCGATCAAGCCTCTGACCTGAGCGAAGCGCCGTTCGACGCGATTTTCTGCCGCAACGTGCTCATCTACTTCGATGCTGCGTCCAAGCAGCGGGCGGTGACCAATCTTGTCCGCCAGCTCAGCGAGGGCGGTCTGTTATTTGTCGGCCACGCGGAAAACCTAACGGTTCTGTCTTCCCAGATACGCTCGCTCGAACCAACCATCTACCGGAAAACCACGTCGCGAAAAGGAGAAGCGTGAGGAACGCGCCGCACATGACGCCGCACATGAATGGAGAGGCGCTGCAAGTGCTGGTGGTGGATGATTCCGCCACGGTGCGCCAGGTGATGCAAGCCATTCTGGGCACCGATGCCAGAATCAACGTGAAAGCGGCAGCGGATCCCCTGATTGCATGGGCAAAGATGCAGAAAGAACGGCCGCACGTCGTCATCACGGACCTCGAAATGCCGCGCATGGACGGGCTGACGTTCATCCGCAAAATCATGCTCGAGATGCCGACCCCGGTGGTGGTCTGCTCGGGTTTGGCCGCGCGCGGCACGGAATTAGCGTTGCGAGCGCTGGAAGAAGGTGCGGTAGAAGTAATTACCAAGCCAAAGGTCGGTGTGCGCGAGTTTCTGCATGAAGCGGCGGTGACCCTGATGGACGCGGTTTGGAGCGCCTCACAGGCGCAGCTCAAGCCAAGGCCAATGCATGTGGCTCCCAAGCTGCAAGCCGACGTTGTGTTGCCCCGCAAAGGCAAGTCGCTGGGAGAGTGCAGCGTTCCGCCCAACAGCGTGATTGCCGTTGGAGCTTCGACCGGCGGAACAGACGCTTTGCGCGTGTTTCTCGGAGGACTTCCCGTGGATTGTCCGCCCGTCGTGATTGTGCAGCACATGCCGGAAGGCTTTACGCGCGCCTTTGCCGATCGCATGGATAAAGAATGCGCGGTTAACGTAGCTGAAGCGGCAGATGGCGATCGGCTGAAGAATGGACGCGCTCTGATCGCGCCCGGCAACCGCCACATGCTGGTCAATCGCAAAGGGGAAGAGTTGGTGGTTCAAATCGTCGACGGGCCGCTGGTGTCGCGCCATCGGCCCAGCGTAGACGTTCTCTTTCGCTCAGTAGCGATTTCCGTTGGCGCAAAGGCAATCGGCGTCATTATGACCGGAATGGGCGACGACGGAGCGCAAGGCCTGGGTGAAATGCAGGAAGCCGGCGCAGTCACCATCGCGCAGGATGAGGCGAGCTGCGTTGTGTTTGGGATGCCGAAAGAGGCGATCAGCCGCGGCGCTGTCAACCTTGTCGTATCGCTCGACCGGATCGCCGCAACCGCAATACACGCGGATAGAAACAGGTTGAACTGAAATAGCGACTCGGCAGCGGCCTCAGATTACTGGTGCCAGCCGAGGTGTTCTTCCCGTCCCGCAAAAATCTTATGCAGCAGGTTCTTGAAGCGCTGCGCGAATGTTTCCGGCTGCGAGGTTGCGGCTTCCGTCGTTTGGTTCTTCGGCTCGATATTGGGATCGAGCCCGGGCGCAGTTCCAGTTGCCATGAAGTTTATCTCCGTCCAGAAATTGGTTCCGCAAGCGCGTCGATCGCACACCACGACTCGCTGACGGTAAAAGAGTCCACCGGAGGAGGTCGGAAGAATCTTCGACTTGAATTCTAAGGAGAATCCAATGTCGGGAGCAGATAACTAACGACATAGCAGGCGGGTCGTTCCTTCGTCATCGGTTTACGGAGTTATCTTGTAGACCGCGCCAGATTCCCAGGTTCCACCATTCGCCCCCACGCCGTATAGATTGCCCGCACCGTCCAGCACCACGCCGCCATTGGGATTGCCAGCGTCTGAGTTAATTGTAAAATTGTGAAGTATTTTCTCTTGCCAGATTCCCGCGCTTTGCACCAGCGCGAAAGCCGTTCCGAACCCTGAACTACCGCCCTGACTACTCGCGCTGTAGAGTCGCCCGGATGGGCCGACGGTCAAGGAAAATATTGGCGGCAGGGCACCGGCGGATGAATTGCCGAAGTTGTACAAGATGGTTTTGCTCCAGGTCCCATTCGCGCCGAGAGTCAGTTCATAGGCAGTGCCATATCCATAGGTCCCGCCGCCGTTGGTAACACCAAAGAAACGATTCGGGGCGCGGTAGATGAGTCCAACCGGTGAGCTCCCATCGGCACCGTTTTGGAATGTGTAAATCACAGAGGCTTTCCAGACGCCTGCTGTGTACCGCAAACGATATATCGCACCTGCATTGAAGGAGCCGTCAGTGCTGGCCGTCGCATACAGATTGCCACTGCTATCGAAGACTACGCTCCCAAAGAAGTCGGCCCCGTGAGCTGGGGAACCAGACAGAATGACATTCTCCGTCCAGCCGCCGCCAACAACCGGCGAGAGTTCATAGACGACGCCCTGATCGTGAGCGCCGCCAAAAATGCATGTTCCGTATAGATTGCCAGCCATATCGAAAGTCAAAGCTCCGTTCGGATTGGCACCGTCCGTGCTGTTGGTAAAGCTGTATAGCACCTGCTCTGTCCAGCCGCCGCCGGAAAGAGGCGACAGTTCGAAGACTGTGCCATAGCCGTAAACGCCGCCCCAAGCCGTTGTGCCATATAGATTGCCGGTCGCATCGAACACCAGGCCTGCCTCCGGCTCCGACCCGTCACTGCCACCGGTGAAGGAATGTAGGGTCGTTTGCGTCCATCCCCCTCCCGCGGCGGGTGAGAGCTCATACACTGCCCCACGGGTCTCACTACCTCCTGTCGTAGTGGTGCCGTACAAATTTCCGGCTGCATCGAAAATAAGATTCCCCGCGGGAGAACTTCCGGTACCGCCATTGAATTCATACAGAATTTTCTCGGTTTGGCCGAATGCGTAAGCGCTTAACGCCAACATTGAGAACGAAAAAATGCGGAGAGTACGGAAAAGACGGCAGGCACGACCGTGCATAAATTCACCTCAGTGGGAAACGGAATCAAAAAAGGGGGGACGGACGCGATGAGCGTACCATACAGGCGGCCGGATGAGCAAACCCGGTGGCCTATAACCAGATTTGCTCTAATACTCGGCCAGCTCCTTCATTGCGCGGAACAGGTCCGCCGCCTGCGGCAGGATGGCGTCCTCCAGAATGGGTTGATAAGCCACGAACGTGTCTTTCGCGGCCACGCGCCGGACGGGCGCGTCGAGCTTATCGAAAAGCTGATCGGCGATGCGGGCCGCGATCTCCGCGCCGTAACCCCAGCTTAACGTGTCTTCGTAAGCCACCAGCACTCGATTGGTTTTTTCAACAGAAGTGGCGACCGTCTCCCAATCGAAAGGGTTCAGGCAGCGCAGATCGATCAATTCGACCTTCACGCCGTGTTCGCGTTCGATTTTCTGCGCAGCCTGCAAGGCGCGGGGAACGACTGCTCCATAGGTGATCACCGTCATGTCCGTACCGGGAGTTACGACTTTCGCCTTGCCGAAGGGAATCATGTAATCCGGTCCGGGATACGCCGCGCGGCCGAACGTTTCGCGATACAAGCGCTTGTGCTCGAGGAAAAGAACCGGATCATCGCAGCGGATGGCGGTGCGCAGCAACCCGGCGGCGTCAAGCGCGTTGGAAGGAAAAACTACTCGCAGGCCGGGAATGTGCGTGAACACACTTTCGCCGCACTGCGAGTGATAAATCGCACCCCCGGTCAGATATCCACCGATCGCTACGCGGATCACAACTGGACACGAAAAAACATTGTTCGAGCGCCAGCGGATCACCGAGAGTTCGTCGCGAATCTGCATCATCGCGGGCCAGATGTAGTCGAAGAATTGAATTTCAACCACCGGCTTCATGCCGCGCGTGGCCATGCCCGTGGCGCGTCCCACGATGGCAGCCTCGGCCAGCGGCGAGTTGAAGACGCGATCGTTGCCGAATTCGCACTGCAGGCCAAATGTGAGCTTGAAAACTCCGCCCTTGCCTTTCACCAGCTTGCGCTTGAGATACTCTTCCCGGCTGCAGTCAGCCACGTCTTCGCCGAAGATCACGATACGCTCGTCGCGCTTCATTTCGTCGCGCAGCGTGGCGTTGATCAAATCGGCCATGGTCTTCGCCGCCGCCTTCTTGCCGTTTTCCGATTCCGTACCGCTCGGCTGAGAATCGAAGGCCGCCGAAGCTGGATCGAGATCGGGAGAATAAACAAAATTCATCACGCTCTCGGGTGCGGGAGGCATAGCGGCAAGCGCTTTATCTACCGCAATCTGCAACTCCTCCTCGACTTTTTTCTCCAGTTCGTTGATGCCCTTTTCATCGAGGATGCCTTCGCGCAGCAGGAACATTTGCGTGCGCGAGACGGGATCGCGCGCCGCATCGCGCTCGCGTTCGCTATCGGGGCGGTACAAGCGCTCGTCATCGGAGAGCGAGTGCGAATAAGGACGAATGACGTGCGCATGAACCAAAGCCGGACCATGCCCCTCACGGCAATACCGCGAGGCACGCTGAAAGGCTCCGTAGCTGGCGACGGGATCGGTTCCGTCGACTTCCTCGAAATGAAAGTTCGGGAAACCGGAAACGAGACGCGAAATGCTGCCGCCAGCGGTTTGCACTTCCACCGGGACAGAAATCGCATAGCCATTATCCTGCACGCAGAAAATAACCGGCAGCTTGTTGAGCGCGACGGCGTTCAGCGCCTCCCAGAATTCGCCTTCACTGCTGGTGCCATCGCCGAGAGAAACATACGCAATTTCGTCACCGTGAAAAGTTACATTCTTGAAGTGGCGATAGTCCGGCCTTTCCGATGGAGCTGGAGGCTCGGCGGCTTTGGGATGGCTCGTATAGTAGCGCCCTGCTTCCGCGCAGCCCACGGCCTGAAGAATCTGCGATCCGGTTGGCGAAGATTGGGTGACGATATTCAGCCGCCGGTATCCCCAGTGCGAAGGCATCTGTCGTCCTCCGGAACTGGGATCATCAGCCGCACCGACCGCCTGCAAAAACATTTCCAGCGGCTGTGCACCCAAAGCCAGGCACAAGCCGCGGTCGCGATAATAAGGATAAAACCAGTCGTAGCCCGGTTTGAGCGTCATGCCCGCCGCCACGCCAATGGCTTCGTGTCCCGCGCCCGACATCTGAAAGAAAATCTTTTGCTGCCGCTTCAGCATGATTTCCCGGTCGTCAATCCGGCGGGAAGTGTACATCAACCGGTAGATGTCGATCAGTTGCTCACGGCTAAGTCCCTCGTAACTGCGGGACTTCTTATTGTTTGGGAGCGTCAGTTTCGGGTCGGTTTTTGTGGTCGCCATCCGGTTTCCTGCTACGAGATTAGATGTCCCGCGAACTAGTAAGGTGCGGAACGCTACCGGCCACGTTGCATTGTAAATGGGAAAACGGAATGTGAAAACATGGAAGTTGCATGGCCCCGGCGCTTGAACTTTAGTCACCGGGGCCCGGCGCTTTTACCTGTGCCAGACCTGCTTAAGGCTCCCCTCGAGATCCGCTATTAAATCCTCAGGATCTTCCAGCCCGATGTTCAGGCGAACGATCCTGTGGCCGTAATTGGGGCGGCCTTTCGAACCATGGAAATCGTAGGCGACCGCCAGGCTTGTCACACCGCCCCAACTGTAGCCGTTTTCAAACAGTTCGAGCGCGTCCACAAAAGCGAGAACCTCAGGTTTTGTCGCTTCCGCCTTGAATACGATGGAAAAAACTCCAGCCGATCCGCTGAAATCACGCTTCCACAAAGCGTGGCCGGGCGAGCCTTCGAGCGCCGGATGCAGCACGAGTTCGACTTCCGGCCGCGCCGCCAGCCAGCGCGCAATTTGCAAAGCGGATGCTTCGATGTGCTTCAGGCGCACCGCCATGGTTCGCATTCCACGCAGCGCAAGACTGCAATCATCGGGTGAGGCGGCGCTTCCCAAGTAGTTGCTGCGTAGCGCCTAACTGTTCATAGAGCTTTGGATCTTTTACCGTCGCCGATCCCATCAGCAGATCGCTGTGCCCGCCCACATATTTCGTCAGCGCCTGCATGGTGATGTCAACTCCGTGTGCGAAAGAGTCGAAGTAAATCCCTGCGGCCCAGGTGTTATCGAGCACAACGAGCACTCCGCTCCTCTGCGTCGCCTCGGCGATGCACGGAACGTCTTCGATTTCCATGGTGATCGATCCCGGGCTTTCGCACCAGACCAGCTTCGTGTTTTCTCGCAGAAGACCCTTGATTCCCGCGCCGATCTCGGGCGGATAAAAGCCGGCATCCACGCCAAAGCGCCGCAAAACATTGCGCGCCAGCTTGCGGTTGGGCGTGTACACGCTCTCCGGAATCAGAATGTGATCGCCGCTTTTCAGAAAAGCGAGATTGATGAGCGCGATTGCGCCTTGCCCTCCCGGCGTAATGATCGTTCGATAACCTTTTTCGAGTTCGCAGATTTTCCCCGCGAGTTCGAGCGTGGTGGGAGTGCCGTACAGTCCATAGGTGTAACCGGCCTCATATTGATCCCATCGGTCATCGACGGAAGCAGCATCCGGAAATAAAGTTGTCGAGCCGCGAAACACCGGACTGGCAAGCGACCTGTAGCCTTGCGGAACCTGCACGTCAGAGTGAATCAAGCGCGTCTTCCAGCTTTTCGCCATGCGGGAATTATACGGACGAAGCTGCGCCGTTGCGTTGTTCCGCCTCGATCGCTTGACGGGACGGACGAAGGCGTCCGTCGCCACACAGGCATCGGATAGCCACGGGTTCATTTATCCTTGAACCGATGATTCAAAATCTCCGCCCGTTTGACCCGCAATCGATCAAGCTGGTGATCTTTGATCTCGATGGAACGCTGATCGATTCGCGGCTCGACTTGGTGCACTCGGTAAACGCCGCCTTGCGGCACATCGGGCGGCCTGCGTTGCCCGACGATGTCATCGCCAGCTACGTGGGCGACGGCGCGCCGATTCTGATCCAGCGCGCGCTGGGCGGAGAGGCTGTGGATGAGGCGGTGGTTCGCCAAGGCCTGCAGTTTTTTCTTTCGTACTATCGTGAGCACAAGCTCGACCACACTACCGTTTACGCCGGAGTTCATGAGGCGCTCAGGGTGATTCAGAATTCGCATTCCGCTGGCCATCGCGCCGGAAGTCAGAACGGCAGCCCGCGGTCGATGGCGGTTTTGACGAATAAACCTGTGGTTCCGTCGCGGGCGATTGTGGAGGCGCTTGGCCTGGGCCCATTCTTCATGCAGGTATATGGCGGCAACAGCTTCGCCACCAAGAAACCCGACCCCGAGGGAGCACGCAAGTTAATCGAAGAATGCGGAGTTCACCCGGAAGAGACCGCAATCGTCGGCGATTCGCATGTCGATGTCGAAACTGGACGCAACGCCGGCCTGTGGACCATCGGCGTAACCTACGGCTTCGCCCCGCACACGCTCGAAGGCGCTCCACCCGACGTACTAGTAAGCACGCCGAAAGAACTCGCGGAGGTATTCGATTCACCCATTGTGTAAACTCATGCAACCATGACCGATCTGGCCGGCTTCACCCCTTCGGAACTTCGCAAGCTGCGTAGCCTGAAAAATCCTTACGGCATTCAAAAGTTTTTGGACGATGCCCCCTATCACCTGGCCGATACGGCCTGGTCGCCGCGCCGTGTGCTGGCGGAGCAAACTGCCCATTGTTTGGAAGGCGCGATTTTTGCCGCCGCCGCCCTGCGCGCCAACGGATATCCGCCACTACTCCTGGATTTTGAGGCCGAGCATGATACCGACCATGTCATCGCGATCTTTCGCGAGAACGGATGCTGGGGGGCGATCGCGAAATCGAACTATAGCGGCTGCCGCTGGCGCGAGCCGGTCCATCGCACGCTGCGCGAGCTGGCGCTCACGTATTTCAATCTTTATTTCAATCTGCGCCGCGAGCGCACACTGCGGCGCTACTCAGTGCCTGTCAATCTCAAGCGCTTCGATCGCCAGAACTGGATGACGACCGACAAGCCCATCTGGTTCATCGTCTATCACCTCTTCGACATCAAGCACTATCCTCTGATAACTCCAGAGATGGCGAAGCGGCTGCATCGTATCGATGAACGTCTCTATCAGGCAGAGTGCCTGGGAAAAGCGTTCAAGACAGAAAACGGCTAGAAAACAAACTCACCCGTTGCACCCTGTCGCGCCGCTCAGCGGATTCTTCTTAAGATTCAAGCACAAGCGCGCCGAAATTGAAGGCTTCGCTAGCAAATACCACTGCACCCGACTGGTCCACTATGAAAGCTTCGATGACGTACACAAAGCAATACACCCTTAGGCCGCCCCCTCCGGTCAGCAACGCAGTAATAGGACGCTGCCTCTATGTCATCGTTTGGGTACTGTCCTAAGTTGCCATCGCCGTGCTGTGGGAGTGGTACGCTAATTGCCCTCAGCTCGGAATCTCCCGCTGGATTTCATCCAGCTTGTGCCACAGTAAGTCTAGTTTGTTTTGGAGCGGCATCGTCCAGAGCGGGAAGAGGATCACTCCTGCGATGACCGTAGCGGCGAGAACGGCCCAGAACATACCCCAACTAAATTCCCACAGAAATTAGGACAGTACCCATCGTTTGACCCCCACACCCCCAACTCCTTAAACTTGTAAGGTTCCCAACCCGCGCCGAACAAGTCCGCTGGAGGCTTTCCTGAGTCTTAAGCTGCGAGCATCAATCCTAACGGCCCTGCTGGGGCTGGCCGCATCCTTCTGCCTTGCAGAAGACCACCCCACTCCCATCGCCCTCGATAGCAATGAGACCATTTTTGCGATGATCGCCGCCCTCAACACCTGCGGCTACGACATGGATTTGCCCATCTCCGACCCCACCCGCCTCAATGTGCGCGCCGAAATGCAGCGCGTCCTCAGCAGTTCCGAAGAAGCCGACGCCGCCCGCGCCAACCTCTGCGAGTTCTACCAGACCCACACTCCCGACCGGAACACCAATCGCAGCCTGTCTCCCTACATTTCGCTGGCCCTCTACGTCGACGGCCCGCCGCACTTCCGCCCGCGCACCAAAGAAGAAGACCTGCCCCCCGATGCCGACGCCATCACCCTTTACGGCGAGCTGATGGAAAAGTTCTACGACAAAGTCGGCCTGCACTCGATCTGGGAGCGCCACCGCGCCGACTACGCCGCGGCCATGAATCGTTATCACGAGCAGCTTTCGAAGATGGTCTTCGATACCCAGATTTATCTGAAGCTGCAATCCTCCCAGTACCTTGGCCGCCGCTTCACCATCTATCTCGATTTCATGGGTTCGCCCAACGAAACCGACGCCCGCAACTACGGTGCCGATTACTACGTCATTGTCTTCCCGCTGCCTCCGAGCTCGGGCGCTCCGCTCAAGCAACAGCTCAAGATGGATCAGATTCGCCACACCTTCCTGCACTATGAACTCGATCCCATGGCCAGCCGCCACTACACGGCCCTGATGCGCCTTGAGCCGTTGCTGCAATCCGTAAAGCGCGCCCCGCTCGAAGAAAGCTTCAAGACCGACATCTCTCTGCTGGTAACCGAATGCCTGATCCGCGCCATCGAAATCCGCACCAGCGGAGGCAAAACGCCTGCCGAAGAGGTCTTGCGCGCTCAAGCCGTAGATGATGCCGTGAAGCAGGGCTACATTCTCACCCGCTACTTCTACGACGCCGTAATCAACTTCGAAAAAGATCCCGCAGGCATTCGCGAAGCCTACGGCGGCATGTTAGATGGCGTAGACGTAAAGAAGGAGCAGAGAGCCGCCGCAGATGTTCAATTTGCCAGCAAAACTTCGCCCTGAACTTGTGCAGCTCTCGCGTCCCGAAGAACGCCACATGCTCTTCGCCGCCGAGAAGCGTTTAGCCGCCGGCGATGCCAAAGGCGCGCAGGAGCTGGCCCAGCAGGCAATCGACAAAAAGATCGGCGATCAAGGCCGCGCGCTGTTCATCCTCGCGCAGGTAGCCGTCTACAACAAGAATCGCGACGGTGCAGAAGATAATTTCCAGAAAGCCATCGAAGCCTCGAAAGACCCAAAGGTGATCGGCTGGTCGCATGTCTATCTCGGCCGCATTCTGGATATGAAAGAAGATCGCGAAGCCGCCCTGCAGGAATACCGCGCAGCCTTAAGCGCAGGCGGCAATCTGCCGGAAATCAAAGCCGCCGCCGAGCGCGGCCTGCGGCAAGCCTACGAACCTCCGGCGAAACCGCAGGCGCAATAGCAAATGGATTTTTTGCGGGTACAATCAAGAGGGATTGATGATTGAGCGATTGCGCCATTTGGCGATTGAGGTTGCGAATCAGCGATACTCGCTCCAGCGCATCCTCAATCGCCCGATCACCCAATCGCTCAATCACCCAATGTTCCGAGGAGAAAGCATGAAGCGAACAGCAATCATTGTTTCAGCAGTGCTGGCGATTTCAGTTTGCAGTTTCGCTCAAAGCCAGCCGGCCACGCAGACTGCGCCGGCGGGACAAGCAGCGCCGGCAGTCAAGCGTCCGCCGCAGGCCAAAACGCAGGCCGAGTTTGAGGCCTATAAAACCGCGGCTGCGTTAACCGATCCCGCGGCCCAGGAAAAAGCCGCCGACGAGTTCGCCGCCAAATTTCCCGACAGCGAATTGCGCCCCCTGCTCTACAAGGCGGCCATGCACAACTATCAGCAGGCCAACAATGCCGACAAATTGCTGGCCATGTCGCAGAAGGTCCTCACCTACGATGCCGACGATCCCGAGGCCCTGCTGGGTGTAGCCCAGGTTCTGGCCGAGCGCACCCGTGACACCGATGTGGATAAAGATCAGCGCCTGGCCGAAGCCAGGAAGGATGGCGAGCGTGCCCTCGTCACGATCGACACCGACCTTCCCACCACCGGCGTTGCTCCCGACCAACTCGCGGCCTACAAAGGCTTCCTCAAATCCGAAGCCTACGCGATTCTCGGCACGCTCGATTTCAACGCCAAGCAGTGGGCCGCCGCGGAAGATCAGTTGAGAAAATCCATAGATGCTTTTCCGCAGCAACCCGATCCCATCGCCATCTTCCGCCTCTCGGTCGCTCTGGATATGCAAAACAAATATCCCGATGCTCTGAAATATGCCAATCAGGCGGTGGACCTGACGAAAGCGGGCACAAATGCCGGCGATGCGGCCCGCAAGGAAAAGGACCGTCTGATCCAGTTGATTGGGGGCATAAAGTAATCGCGAGAGCGACGCTGCGTCGGCTGCGCCTGCGGCAAAGGGGAAACTCTCCGCGCCAGTAATCATGAAAGAAAGGGAAATTTCCGCGCTGGAAACGGCGCTTGGCTATCACTTCCGCCGCCGCGGTGTCATTGAGCAGGCGATCACCCACAGCTCGCAGGCGCGCGAGGCGGAAGCGCAGCAGGCGGGCGAGCATAAATATAAGGTTCACGATAACGAACAGCTCGAATTCCTGGGCGATGCCATTCTCGCGCTCATCACCAGCGAAGAATTGTTCAATCGCTTTCCGCACTTTCGCGAAGGCGAGCTTTCGAAACTGCGTGCTCACCTGGTAAGCGAGCGGCATCTGATTCGGGTGGCGCAGCAACTCGAGTTGGGGCATTACCTCCGCCTTGGCCGCGGAGAAGAAAAAAGCGGCGGCCGAAGCAAGACGGCATTGCTGGTCGATGCTCTCGAAGCAGTTTTGGCGGCAATCTATCTGGATGGAGGCATGGCCCCGGTCCGTGAATTCATTCTCCGCGAAATCCTCGGCCCCGAACTCGAAAGCATGGAGCGCGAAGGCGGCGCGCTGCCCATGACGGATTTCAAGTCCGCTCTGCAGGAAAGGCTGCAAGGACTTGGCCTGCCCCAACCCACCTACCTTCTGGTGAACGAAGCTGGCCCCGAGCATAAGAAGACGTTTACAGTAGAAGTGCGTCTAAACGCGAAGAAGGGTGAGGGCGAGGCGGAGTTTGTGGGGCGCGCAGCCGGTTCTACCAAGAAAACTGCGGAACAGGATGCGGCCCGGCAGTTGCTCTCCTATCTGGTGTCGCGTCCGCATCCCACGGAGGCCAGGGTGGTGCGCGGACCGCGTTCCACCGATAAGCAGTCATGAGTAACGCGGCGGAAGTGGTATCCATGAATTCTCCCAACCAGCAGCTTGCCGCCAGTCCCCCTCCGGCGCCGCCGCCCGCCCGCTGGTCGGCAGGATTGGGCGCGACCGGTTCCATACAGTCTCTGCTCGGCACCGTGGTGATCGCCGTCTTCGTCATCACCTTCATCGTGCAGGCATTCCAGATTCCATCTCCTTCCATGGAGAACACGCTTCTCGTCGGCGATTATCTCCTCGTCAACAAACTCTGCTACGGCGGCGGCGGAATCGCTGATCACGCCATGCCCTACAGCCGTATCCACCGCGGCGACATCATCGTTTTTCATTATCCCGTCAATCCCGCGCAGCACTTCGTCAAGCGCGTGATCGGCGTGCCCGGCGACCGCGTGCGCATGATCGACAAGCAGGTCTTCATCAATGGAGTCGCCTTGAAGGAGCCCTACGCCCACTTCACCCAGCCCGCAAATAACCTGTTTCGCGACAGCTTTCCCCGCTTCGACGTAGCCGCTGGGGAAACTCCCGAGTGGTGGATCGAGATGCGCAAACTGGTCGACGATGGACAGTTGATCGTCCCCCAGGGAGACTATTTTGTAATGGGCGACAACCGCGACGACAGCTACGATAGCCGCTATTGGGGCTTCGTCCCGCGGGCGAACATCATCGGACGCCCGTTGTTGATTTACTGGTCGGTGCGCGAATCCGAGATTCCCGCTCCTTCGTCCGTCACCGGCAAATTCGCGCACTTTGCCTATGCTCTGACGCACATTTTTCAAATTACACGTTGGCGCCGCACCCTGCGATTGGTGAATTAGCTTGAGCGCGGCTAAGATAGTCATTCACGGCGTCAAGCGCAAGGAAATATGGGCCGGCGCAACCGTGGAAGAGCGGCGCTTCAGCGCCGCGCCAGGACGTTTGAACAGGAATAGGGCTTTAGCCCCTGAAGGGCATCATGGCTGAGCGGTATACATTTATAAAATGGCTTTGAGGCATGTTCCGAATGTGAGAGCCGCCAGGCGCACGAAGTAAAACAAACGCATTGCTAAGATTTCCTTAGTGTTCCTTCGTGCCCTTTGGTGATGTATCCAAAACACCACAACAGAAGAGGAGCAGATCGATCAGCGTGGCGAAAAAAGAGAGCAACGAAAGCAAAAGCATTCCTGAAAAACCGCGCGAAACTACAGTCGAGTTTCTGGCTTCGTTAGCCGCCGTGCTGGTAACCGGCCTCTTCATCATCACCTTCGTAGTGCAGGCCTTCGAGATTCCCTCCAGTTCCATGGAGGAAACCCTCCTCATCGGCGACCACGTATTCGTCAACCGCATTGCGTTCGCGCCCAAAACCTCCTGGGTCGGTCCTCTGCTGCCCTATCGCAACGTTCATCGCGGCGATATCGTCGTCTTTCTAGCTCCGTGCGAACCCGGATTGTACGTAGTCAAGCGCATCATCGGCATCCCGGGTGATCGCATTCACCTGCGCAATGGCGTGGTCTACCGAAACGGCGAAGCCCTCAACGAGCCATATGTAATTCACTCGCAGGATGCGGCCGCGTATCCCAATCCCTATCGCGACAATTTTCCCGCCGTTCCGCCATCGGACAGTTACAACGTCTACCCATGCTGGGAGCCCGAGTTGCCCCAGCACATTCAAGGCGACGATCTGGTCGTTCCTCCCGGCCGCTTTTTCGGCATGGGCGATAACCGCGACGTCAGCCTCGACAGCCGCTATTGGGGCTTCATTCCGCAGGAAAATATCATCGGCCGTCCCATGTTCATTTACTGGTCATTCGAAACCCCCAGCGATCAATATCGCAAAACCGATTTCGCCGACCGCATCGGATTTCTCGCGCACGTGATCATCCATTTCTTCGACGAGACGCGCTGGCGGCGAACTCTGCGTATAGTAAAGTGAGTGTCCTTTCTTCCAAACGGCGGGTTGCAGCCGCAGCAGTCCTGATTCTGCTGATTCTCTTTCTTGTGCGTCCCGGCGTCTCGCGCCTCAAATCTCGCATCACCAGCTCCATCAGTCGCGCCATCGATCGCCGCGTCGAAATCGGCGGGGTCCACCTTCGTTTTCTTCCGCGCCCCGGCTTCGATTTAGACAATCTAGTCATCTATGAAGACCCGCAATTCGGCGCCGAGCCCATGCTGCGCGCACCCGAAGTCACAGCACTCGTGCGTCTCACTTCGCTCGTTCGCGGCCGTCTCGATATCTCCCGCCTCGAACTGACCGAGCCAAGTCTGAATCTTGTCCGCCGCAAGGAAGATGGCCGCTGGAACTGGGCCTCGCTGCTCGAGCGCGCCCGCCGCACTCCGCTGGCGCCCACGGCCAAATCGAAATCAGAACCTCGCCCGGGTTTTCCCTACATCGAAGCAAGCTCCGGCCGCATCAACCTCAAGTCCGGCGCGGAGAAAAAAACATACGCCCTGCTAGACGCCGATTTCGCCCTCTGGCAGGAATCAGAAAATACCTGGGGAGTGCGCTTGAAAGCTCAACCATTGCGTACCGACATGAGCCTGAGCGACACTGGACTTTTACGAGTGAACGGAACCTGGCAGCGCGCCCCAAGCCTCCTCGAAACTCCGCTGCAGTTCACCGCCGAGTGGAACAAAGCGCAACTCGGTCAACTGACCAAACTCATCTCCGGCGCCGACAAAGGCTGGCGCGGCGATTCACGCCTGGATCTGAGGTTGAGCGGAACCCCATCGGCTTTGCAAGTCTCGGTCGATGCCTCCGTTCAAGGATTTCATCGTTACGACATCCTCGCCAGCGATGCCTTGTCCATGGCCGCCCATTGCGATGGCAAATACAACGCCGCCGCAGGCGCACTTCGCGAGATCTTCTGCATCGCCCCGGTCGGAAGCGGGGTGGTTACTCTGAAGGGTGACGCTGGTCCGCCCGGCTCGCGCCTGTTGGACCTCACACTGGATTTCGAAGGCATTCCAGCAAACTCCGTCGCCCAGTTCATCCGCCGCGCAAAAAAAGATTTGCCCGCAGATTTGGTAGCCACGGGAACTATCCGGGGAAATTTTTCCGTTCGTGAAAATGGTCCGTCGCCGCCGGAGTTCCAAGGCGCGGGCGAACTCCTCGCCTTCCATCTTCAGTCACCCAGCAACAGAGTTGAATTCGCCCCCGGAAAAGTACCGTTTGTCCTGATCTCTGAAACTCCTGCCGATCAGCCAGCGGGCAGGAAATCCGCGCGCGAATCGAATACGGAAACGCCGCCCTCCGGCGAAATACGGATCAACTTCGGTCCCTTCCCCGTAGCGCTCGGCCGTCCGGCGCCCGCGCAAGCGCATGGCTGGCTGGCCAGATCCGGCTATGGCTTGTTCCTGCGCGGCGAGGGAGAAATAGGCCAAACCCTGCGCCTGGCCAGCCTTTTCGGCGTGCGGGCTCTCAAGGCCAATGCCAACGGTGTAGCCCAACTGGATTTGCAGATCGCAGGTGCATGGAGATGGAGCGGCAGCCAGCTCACAGCCTCATCCGGTTTTTCTCCGCCTACCGTCGACGGCACCGTGCAACTGCGCAATGTGCGCACAACCGCCCACGGACTGCACGGTCCCATAGAAATTTCTTCGGCAGAGTTGAAACTCGCTCCCAACGAAGCGCGAATCGAGAAACTGAACGCCCGCGCCGCCGACGCGCACTGGACTGGCTCGATCACCATGCCGCGCGGATGCGGCACCCCCGACGCCTGCCTCATTCACTTCAACTTGAACTCCGACGAAGCTGCATTAAGCGCGCTCTATAGTTGGCTCGGTTCGCATCCCACCGAACGCCGCTGGTATCAGGTTCTGTCTTCCTCCGAGCCCGACTCGCCTTCCATCCTCCGCAATCTGCACGCCTCCGGCAACGTCAGCATCTCGCGCCTGCTGATTCATCACGTTCCCATGAACCATGTCTCAGCAGCTCTCGCTCTCGACCGCGGCAAACTCAACATTTCCGATCTTCTCTTTGACGTGCTCGGTGGTAAGCATCGCGGCGACTGGCAAGCCGACTTCACAGCCGCAACTCCCACCTACAAAGCTTCGGGAACATTTACGAATGTCTCCCTACAGCAAGCGGCGGACGTGATGCACAATGCCTGGGGTTCGGGAAAAGCCACAGCCAGTTATGAACTCGCCTCCAGCGGGAAAAATTCCGCGGCATTCTGGCAGTCGGCGGAAGGCGAGCTGCACTTCAACATTCAGGACGCCGTTTTCCCCCACATTTCCTTGCCCATCGATGGCGGACCGCTCCAGGTTTCGCGTTGGCAAGGCTCGGGACGCCTGCGCGAAGGAAAAATAGAAATTCAGAACAGCGAGATCGTTTCCTCTTCGAACCTGTATGAAGTCAGCGGCTCAGCAACGCTAGGACAGGTTCTAAATCTTAAGCTCACCACTACTTCAAAAGCCGTGGCCACAGGTCCGATTGCCTACAGCATTACCGGCACACTCAAAGAACCGCGCGTCACACAAATTCCCGCATTAGAAACCCAGGCACGTCTGAAACGTTGACCTACGGCACATACCCCGCCCCCCGCAACACCTTCCCCGGCAATTTTCCCGTCATCTTCCCGCCGTCAATCACGGGCACCCCATTCACCAGCACGTACTCCATCCCCTCAGAAAGCTGATTGGGATTATCAAACGTAGCCAAGTCACGAATCGTCGCCGGATCGAAGACCACAACATCCGCCCACATCCCAGCCTTAAGCACGCCGCGGTCCGTCAGCCGCAAACGCTGCGCCGGCAGCGCCGACATTTTTCGAATCGCATCCGGCAGGGTCAAAACTTTTTCCTCCCGCACATACTTCCGCAGAATCCGCGGAAAAGTTCCGTAGGCCCGCGGGTGCGGATGCTCCTGTCCCAAAATCCCCTCCGGCGAAGTCCCCGAAGAATCGTTATCAATCGAAACCCAGGGCTGCTCAAGCGCCAGCGTAACATCCGGCTGCGACATGCCAAAGACCGCAACCCCAGTGCTGGGGTCTTCAATCAGCACATCAAACAGCGCATCCATCGGATCTTTATTCCACTGCTTCGCAATCTCCGAAAGCCGTTTGCCCTCGAGCGGCAGCGCCTTCGGATTCTGCACCACGCCGATCATGATCGCGCTGGGATCCGGAATTTCCTGCCACTCGTTGTCCCAATCCTTCGAAGGTGTAAGCATGTCTTTGCGAATCCGTTCGCGTGTAGCCGGATCCTTCAATCGCTCAACCAGCTTCGCCTCGCCGCCATCGTGCGCCCACTGCGGAATGAATGCGGAAAGATCGTTGAACCACGCCGTGTACGCGTAAGTATTGGCACTCACGTCCGAACCCGCAGCCCGCGCCGCATTGATCTTGGCCACAACCTCCGGCATTCGCCCCCAATTATTTTTTCCCGCAACTTTGATGTGCCAAATTTCCACCGGCACATGTGCCTCGCGCCCAATGCGCAAAGCCTCATCGATCGCCTCCAGCACCGAGTCGCTCTCATTGCGCATGTGCGTGGCGTAGATACCGCCAAACTTGCCGCCCTCCGCAGCCAGCGCAATCAATTCATCTGTCTTCGCATAAGGCGCAGGAGCATACTCCAGCGAAGTGGAAACTCCAACCGCGCCGTCCTTCATCGCCTCGCGCACCAGCGCCTTCATCTGCTCAAGCTGCTCCGGAGTAGGCTGCTTGTCGTCATCCCCCAGCACCATGCGCCGCACCTGCGTAGCGCCAACATAACTCGCCAGGTTGATTCCCATCCCCTGCTTTTCCAGCCGCGCAAAATACTGCCGGAACGTTCGCCAGTCCGGAGTAATTTTGTAATGCTCGTAACCAGCCCGATCCGCTTGAATAATCGCATCGTTCAGCGGCGCAATCGATCCGCCCTCGCCGGTAATTTCCGTAGTAATGCCCTGATAAATCTTCGATGGCAGCCGCGGATCAACCAGAATGGTCATCTCCGATTGCCCCAGCATGTCAATAAATCCGGGAGCAACAACTTTCCCTGCCGCATCAATCGTGCGTTTGCGCGGAGCAGCGGCAAGATTTCCAATCGCAGCAACCTTCCATAGCGAATGCCCAGATCGCCCGAATACCAGGGCGACCCGGTGCCATCGATAATGTGCCCGTTGATAATGACAACATCGAATTCCGCCGATTGGGCCAAGACAGCGCAAGCAGCAACAAAAAACAGCACAATCAAAAACAAACCCGCTCTGCAGATTTTCATTGTGTTTCCTTTTGACAAACTTCCTTCTCACGAAACTGCGCCGGTGTCTCCAGCGCGCTGTCCCTCGAATGTCTGCCCGCGCCTATGCGCCGCTGCTCCAAGCACAATCCAAACTCCCAGCGCCACCCATTCATAAACCGTAAAATGTCCCGGCACTGCGGGAACAATCTTCATCAGGAACATCGCAGTCGCCACAACCAACCCAAAACCCGCAACCAGATAGTTCATTCCCGAAATCCTCTGCCGCCCCGGCAGCGCCCCCACTCGCCCCAGAGCAATGTAAGCCGCGCAAGTCGCAGCCCATCCAATCGCACAAGCCACTGAACCCACCTCTGTGATCGGAACCAGAATCGCATCGCCCAGCAGCATACAAGCCGCCGTAGCCAAGCCAATGCACACCACTGCAACCGAAGGCGTTTGATGAAAAGGATGAATATAACCAGCCCGCGCCTGCACCATACCGCGACGCCCCAAAGCAAACAGCAGCCGGCTGGCGGCAACGAAATTTCCGTTAAAGCATTTGATCAGCGAAAGCAACGCCGCCGCCAAAATGACATCGACAATCCACCGCGCCCCAACCGCCCGCTGAAAAGCCACGGCCGTCATAAATTTCTGATCCGTCAGTTGCGCCCACGGCGCAACGAACGCAACCGCCGCAACCACTGCCGTATAGAAAAGGATCCCAACAAAGATGGCCATGCAGATGGCGCTCAGGAAATTCTGCGCGCGGAATCCCACGCTCGACTCTTCCGCGGCCTTGCTGACCGATTCAAACCCAGTCATGAAGTAGGGCACTATCTGCAGCACAAGAACGAATGAAAGCAGCGGTGCGTGGGTGAAGAGCGGAGGGAAATTCCGCGGCGATCCCTTGCTAACCCCGAGCACAACGAAAATCACGAACAACGCGATAGTCGTAAACGCGGTCCAGTTCTGAAAAGTAGCGCTCAGCCGGATGCCGCGATAATTCAGAAGCGTCAGCAAAGCCGTCAGCGCCAACCCAAGCACCAGATGCGGCAGATAAACCGGCCGCCCCGCAATGCGATAAATCTCCAACGAATCAAGCGAAGGCAGAATATACCCAGCGATCCTCCCAATCGCCACAGCCTCCCACGGGCAAACGATGAAATAAGCCAGCATCATCATCCACCCGGTCGAAAAACTCACCGGACGCGGGAACGCCGCAGCGGTATAAGCAATTTCCCCCGCAGCATCCGGCATGGCAGCCACCAGTTGCCCATAAACCCAACCGATCGGAAACAGCAGCGCCCCGCCAACCGCAAATCCCAGCAAAGCCCCCAGCGCCCCGCCGCGCAGCAGCCAATCATCCATGACGACGAGCCACCCAACGCCGACCATCGTCCCCCACGCCAGCGTGAAGTAGTCAGTCAGCCGAAGCTTGCGCGCCAGTTGCGACATGCGAGCGCGAATTATAAAGCATTAGGCAACGAGGCGTTCGCCATGAGTGATTTCCTCCATGTTCCTTCGTGCCCTTTGCGGTTAAACTGAGTAAGCAACCACTTTGTGTTCTAATACTGCCATCAACTAATCGAAGCAATGACACCTTCACCTCGCAAGCGCGTGCTAAGCGGCATGCGCCCCACCGGCAAACTGCATCTAGGCAACTACGTAGGCGCGCTCGACAACTGGGTGCGCATGCAGGATGACTACGAGTGTTTCTTCACTGTCGTCGACTGGCACGCGCTCACCACCGACTACGCCGACACCTCGCTCGTAAAACAGAATTCGATCGACGTCGCTCTCGATTGGCTAGCCGCGGGCCTCGACCCCGAAAAATCCGTATTGTTCATTCAATCGCACGTCCCCGCCCACGCCGAACTGCACCTGCTGCTTTCCATGATCACGCCGCTGGGCTGGCTGGAACGCGTTCCTACCTACAAAGAGCAGCGCGAAAATATCAAAGACAAAGACCTCGGCACCTACGGCTTCCTCGGCTATCCCGTGCTCCAGGCCGCAGACATCCTGATTTACAAAGCGCAAGTGGTACCGGTCGGCGAAGATCAGGTAGCGCACATCGAACTCACCCGCGAAATCGCCCGCCGCTTCAACGGCTTTTACGGCCAGCGCGGCGAAGTCTTCCCCGAGCCGCAATCGCTTCTCACCAAGGCCCCCAAGCTCCCCGGCACCGACGGCCGCAAAATGTCGAAATCCTACGGCAACACAATCATGCTCAGCGATCCAGAGCCGGTGGTCCGCCAAAAGCTGAAAACCATGGTCACCGACCCGGCCCGCGTCCGCCGCACCGATCCCGGCAACCCCGATGTCTGCCCCGTCGGCGACCTCCACAAAATTTTCAGCAGCAAAGAAACCATGGCGAAAGTCAACGAAGGCTGCCGCTCGGCCAGCATCGGCTGCATCGAGTGCAAAAGCTGGGCCGCCGACGGGTTGGTGCAACTGCTGAACCCCATGCAGGAACGCCGCAAGAAATTCGAGGAGAATCCGCGCCTGGCTTGGGATATCCTTGAAGCAGGCACGGAGCGCGCCCGCAAGGCCGCAGCCGAAACTATGAGCGACGTGCGCGCCGCGATGGGGATGTCGCTAGCATACGAACCACCAACGGTGAATCATGGCCAGTAGTGCAAAAGAAAATGCAGTTCGAGCGGACGAGATGGCCGCGCCAGCCATACCGTTCGTGGTCGAGAGTCCCGCGCCCGCCGCGCCGAAGCAACCGTCAAAGCCCGCCACAAAGAAAGAAGAAAGCGACTCGCCCTTCGCGATCTCGGTAACGAATGTCTACGAAGGCCCGCTCGACTTGCTGCTCGACCTGATTCGCAAGCAGGACATCGACATCTACGACATCCCCATCGCCAAAATCACCGAACAATATCTCGCCTACGTAGAAAAAATTCGCGAAGTCGATGTGAATGTAGCCGCCGATTTCATCTACATGGCCGCCGTGCTGATTCACATCAAATCAAAAATGCTGCTGCCGCGCGACCCACTAGCTAAAGCCGAAGAGCTGGAAGATCCGCGAACAGAGCTGGTCAATCGCCTGCTGGAGCACGAAAAATTCAAATCAGCAGCCCAAATGCTCCTGCAAAAACAGCAAATCGAAGAAGCCGTGCTAACCAACCCGGCCCTGAAAGACTTCATCGACGCCGAAGGCACCGAGCCAGAAATCGCCGCCGACGTAATCGACCTGGTAAAAACCTTCCAGCAAATCGTCGAACGCCTGCGCACGCGTCCGATGCTCAACGTAGATGAAGACACGGTGACAGTCGGCCAGATGATCGACTATCTGCGCAAGCGTCTAGAACTGGAGTCGCGCCCAATCCGTCTGAAGCAACTACTGATGCGAGTTCCATCAAGGCAAGCGTTGGTGTGCATGTTTTTGGCCCTGTTAGAACTGGTTCGCCTGCAAGCCATTCAAGTCCGTCAAGAGCAGCTCTTCGGCGAAATCGCAGTCCGCAAACACAAGCACTTCGCCGAAATCATGAGCCAGCAATCGGCGGTGAGAGACGACTGGAGGTAGAAACAGCTACGAGGTAAGAACGGTTTCGAGTACCGAGTAATGAGTACGGAGCAATTCAAAGTCGCAATCGTTACTCGGTACTCGCAACTCGATACTCGCAGCTCGGTACTAACAATGAGTCTCAAAGCTCAACTCGAAGCCATCATCTACGCGGCAGAAACCCCCATCACCACCGACCAGCTCTATCAACTGGTAAAGCCCTCAGTCCTAGCCGAAGGCTCGTCCGAAGAAACCGAAGCCAAATCCCGCGTCCGCGCCGCTCTGGAAGAACTCGTCGCCGACTACTACTCGCCCGACCGTGGCATCGAAATCCGGCAGGTAGCTGGCGGCTACCGCATGTCCACCAAGCCCGAGCAGCACGAAGTAGTCCGCACCTTCGCCAAAAGCCTGAAGCCGCCAATCCGCCTCTCGTTGCCGGCGCTCGAGACGCTAGCCGTGATCGCGTACAAGCAGCCAGTAACCATCCCCGAGATCAGCGAAATCCGCGGCGTAGATTCCGGCGGCGTAATCGCAAAATTGCTCGACAGAAAACTGATCACCACAGCCGGCCGCAAACAAGTAATCGGCCGCCCGATCCTCTACAAGACAACCAAAGAATTCCTCATGCGCTTCGGCCTAAAAGACGTAAACGAACTTCCCAGCATGGAAGAATTCGAAAAGCTGGTGGCAGAATCATTCCAATCGGAATTGATACCGGCCGAAGAAGGATCTGCAGCACCAGCACCAGAAGAAACGCCGGCAAGCAGTTCAACCGAAGCAGACGCTCCTGCAGAAGCGGTAGCCACAGATTCCGATCTGAAGTCGACCGCCTGATTTGAAAGGGCGCGGCTTCAGCCGCGCCGTAAAAGCCGGGACTAAATTCAGCCATGGCGCCCGAACGACTGCAAAAAATTATCGCCGCCGCCGGCATCGCCTCCCGCCGCAAAGCCGAAGAACTAATTTCGAACGGTCACGTAAAAGTAAACGGCCAAGTAGTCACCGAGCTAGGCACCAAAGCCGATCCCGCCATCGACCACATCCGCGTCAACGGCAAACTCCTACACGGCGCCGAGCGCCACATTTACCTTCTGCTCAACAAACCCAAAGGCTACGTAACCACCGTTAGCGATCCCGAAGGCCGCCCAACGGTACTGCAACTAATTTACGGCACAAAAGCGCGAGTCTATCCCGTTGGCCGCCTCGATTACGCCAGCGAAGGCCTGCTCCTCCTAACCAACGACGGCGCCCTGGCCAACAAACTAATGAAAGCCTCCTCCGGCGTTCAAAAAACTTATGTAGTAAAAGTATCCGGAACCCCAACCAACGAAGCCCTCGAAAAACTCCGCACGGGAGTCTCCATCTCTACCGACGATGGCCGCCGCGTCCGCACCGCTCCCGCCGAAATTCGCGCCGTCAAAGAAGCCAACAATCCCTGGTATGAAATAACGCTAATCGAAGGCCGCAATCGCGAAATCCGCCGCATGTTCGAAAAAGTCGGCCACCACGTAGAAAAAATCAAGCGCGTCCGCTACGGCCCACTGACACTAGACGTCCCTCCCGGAAAATTCCGCGAACTCACCCTGCAGGAAGTCGACCGCCTGCGCACCGCCGCCAACAAACCCGCCGCAAACAAACCAATAGCCCGCACCAAGCCTTCCGTGGCATGATGCGGCAAGCGTGATTGGCCAAATATGAGCCGCTTTTTCGATCTGGTTTCGAAGCCCGCCCGCGACCTCGGCACCGCCGCTCCGCCCAGCGCAATCCCCGCTGCGCCACAGCCAGAACTCATCAAACTCGATTCCAACGAAAGCCCCTACGGCCCATCCCTGCAAGTCCTCGACGCCATGCGCGACGCAACTCGCGCCGCAAATCTTTATCCCGACGACGATTGCAGCGCCCTGCGCGCCAAACTAGCCGCCCATCACGGCCTGCCGCCCGAGCAAGTCCTGGTAACCGCCGGCTCAACCGGCCTGCTAAGCCTACTCTGCCAAACTCTGCTCGCCCCCGGCCTGAACGCCGTAAGCAGCGAGCGCTCCTTCATCGTTTATTCCATGACCGTGCAAGCTGCCGGAGCGCGGCTCATCGAAGCCCCCATGCAAGCCGACACCTTCGATCCAGACGCCATTCTTCACGCCATCAACTCCGACACGCGCCTGGTCTTCCTCGCCAATCCCAACAACCCCACCGGAACCATGCTGGAAGCCGCCACGGTTGAGCGTTTCCTAGCCCATCTCCCCGCCCACGTAGTCCTCGTTCTCGACGAAGCCTACTACGAATTTGCCCAACACTTCGCCCGCTTCCGCCGCGTCAACTACTCCAACTCGCTCGATTACATCCATCGCGGCGCAGGCGTAGTAGTGCTGCGAACCTTCTCCAAAGCCCACGGCCTAGCCGGCCTCCGCGTAGGCTACGGCCTCGGCCCAGCCGAACTTCTAGGCTACTGCGCCCGCATGAGAAATACATACTCCGTCTCCTCCGTAGCCCAAGCCGCCGCCATCGCCGCCCTCGACGACGAAAAGCAAATCCAGCGCGTAGTAGAAAACAACACCATCCAATCCCGCGACCTGACCCAAGGCCTAACCGCGCAAGGCTACCGCGTAGTCCCCACCTGGGCAAATTTTCTTTACTGCAACGTAGCCCAAGACGCCGAAGTCGTCGCGCAGCGCCTGCAGGAAGCAGGCGTAGCAGTCCGTCCCCTGGGCCCGTGGGGCGCGCCAACCTGCATTCGCGTAACGATTGGAACGGCGGATCAGAATCAGGCGCTGCTGAAAGCGGTGGAAAAGGTTAAATCGGGGCAGTCTGGGGATGGAACGCACGGCTCGCCAGCGACGGGTTCGGTTATCTAATCAACTGATTACAACAGTCATCTACGCGTCGATCGGGTGCTGAGCGCAGAATAAATTCCATGATGGGAGCACCCCGCGAAAAAAATATTCGCCTCGCCCATACGACGATCGCGCTGATAGCGTTGATGAGCACGGTCGGCTTCGTATATTACCTCGGCTTCTTGTACATGTACGGGTCCGCCGCCCCTTCACCGGCACGAACGGAGCCGCTCAACCAGTTCGGATACGCGGTTTACATAACAATTGTCCAAAAGGAGTGGTTTACTCGATTACGGTTGATCCTTGTGGTCTCTTTGGTACTCCTTATTGCCAGCACTGTTGTCGTCCAGAACATAATGGGGATCAGGCTCGGCGCGCCACCTTCAGGATCCAGACCCGAGAGCGAAGGCGAAACACCGTGGAAGACAGTGGTGCGAAAGACATACACATACGGACTCCGCACCGTATTGTTCGCCGCGGCAATATCCTTCTGCTACTTCATCGTTTTGACGCTGACAGGCTCCCCAACCCCTACAGCTCTTTCCACAGAACCCCTGTGGTCGCACGGCCACGCTGTCTATGTCAGAGTAATTCACAAACGACTGCTGAACTTGCTATGGATGTTCTTTGCTGGAGGAATACCAGTTTTGGCGGTCCTCGGTCTCTTTCTCCATTTCGCCGCACGAGCGCAGACTTTCTCCAGAGGCGGATCAAAGTAGGATTCTGAAGTGCTGGAATTACGGGCGACCGGTTAGTCGGAGATCTGCCGAAACGCCCCCATGGGAGCTGGCCCACCTTTTGTCGCGCCGGACGCTACCACGATTGAGGCTGCCCCACCCGTCGTTCTTCCGATGGGTGGGAGGCAAAGACCCCTCCCTGAGTTCGAAACGGGGCTTCAACAACCGGATTCATGCAGCCGGAATTTGCCCTCGGTCCGCTGCGAACATCGGAATTCGTGCCACCCACCCTTCGAAGCGAAGGGTGGGGCAGCCTCCTTCGCCGCGGTGCCCGCAGAAAAACAGACTGGGCCAGCCCCCATTCGCGTAACGATTGGAACGGCAGATCAGAATCAGGCGCTGTTGAAAGCCGTCGGAAAGGTTAAGTCGGGGGACTCTGGGGATGGAACGCACGGCTCGCCAGCGGCGGGTTCGGTTGTGTAATGAACTGATTACAACAGTCACTTTTATCCGGCTTCAAGTCGGCGCGAAAATAGGCCAGCTACAATCGACATCTATGTTCCAGGCCTCGACGTTTCCGTCGGTCACTCCCACCACATACTTCGCGGTTATTATGCCAGTTTTATTCGTTGCGGTTGTGCTCCCGACTCTTTTCTTGGCCCTCTTCTTCGTCGCCTTCCGTAGCGCGAAGCATCTGTCGAATCCGTGGCTGCGAGGATTCGTTCAGGTCGGGGCGACTGTGGGCGTGGCACTTAGCGCGATCCTGCTTGCAGGATTCCTTTGGGCGATGCATTCGAGCACCGCACACGGCCCGGTGGCTTACGCCCCAGATGGCAAACACGTCGCCGTCGTCACTTGGGCTGTCGGCCCCCTGGTTGTCAATGACGACATCGCAACAGTCAAGGTCCGTCACCGGAGTGGCATTTTCGCTGCGAGGGTGTTCTTCGGCCCAGGATACTCTAACGATCCCGACGATCTGCAAGTGCGATGGATTGATAACGATCACCTTTTGATCCGATATGACAAGTGGTTCGGATACGACTACAGCCACGCCTGCACTCCTCATGCTTTCGGGGTTGAGGTAACGTGCGAGCCACGGCCATAAGCAGCGTCCATTTGGCTGTCGTGGGAAACCGGGGCAGCCTCGCTTCGCTCATGTCAAGGATCGGGCTAGTTGGCGTAACATCGCCATATCACTCACTGACTCTGCCGAACCAAGGGGTTTTTGTGTGTACCGCCTAATTTCTTCAGTTATGTTTTTCATGCACGAAGGGAGGACACGATGATCGCGAGAATCTGGCAGGGGCGCACACGGCCCGGCATGGGCGAAGCGTATATGTCGTACTTGGAGCAGACGGGACTGAAGGAATACCAAGCAACCGAGGGGTGCAAGGATGTACTTGTGTTGACACGGCAGATCGGCGATGTGACAGAGTACGTTTTGATCACCCTTTGGGACAGCGTAGAAGCGGTGCGGCGCTTCGCCGGCCCGGAGCCGGAGCGTGCCGTTTACTATCCGGAAGACGACCGCTATTTCCCGGAGGAGGAGCGGACACCCTATGTGCGGCACTATGAAGTGCGCGGCACGCGCTGATGTGGTTGGAAAGTCAGTCGACGTAATATCGCCATGGCACTCATTGACCCGTTTCCGAACACCCCTGATTTTCGTTTCCTTTGACGCTCCGCTAGCCTCGGATGCGTAAAATGAAGGGAGATGCTGTGGTGACTAAAAGGCAGGGGAGCGAGTGGCTATGGAAACGCAGAGCGAACGCAATCCCGAATCAGGTCCGGCCAAGGCAGAGGCGCATATCAAAAGTGCCCATCAGATTCTAAAGGCGCTGCAAGAAAAGATCGGAGAGCATCCAGAGATCGGCGCGGCCATTACCAAGCTGGAGATGGCACTGAATGATCTGGCGATCCAGACCGGCGGTGTGTTGTAGCAGATAGGTTCTTGCAGATTCACTTCTTGCGCTTGCGGTTCCCCAACGCCTCCATCATTGCCGCAATCCGCTTCTCCCGAGTCTCCGGCTTCTTCGCCTCTTCCACCGCCCGCACCCACTCCTTCTGATGTGTAAACGAAAGCTTCCCCCAAGCCTCTTGAGCCTGAGCGTCGCCGGCAATCACCTTCTTCAAGTGCGCCGGAACCTCAATCGTCCGCTTCTCCTCATCCAGCTCCATCACCACAGCCACCGTATCGCCAGCCTTGCATTTCGCACCAGCCCGCATTTCTGCATTCACCGCCATGCAATGCCCGTCGCCCATGTTCATCAGCGAACTGCGAAACGGAAACCCGTTAATCGTCCCTTTCACCGGCACGCGTCCCTTCCGCCCAAACACCTCCACCACATCAAACGGCGGCTTGATCCCCGCCGCATTGATCTCAGCGTGCCCAATCAGCTTGGTTTTGAACTTGTGTTGCGTCATTCTGTATTCCCCTAAGGAAGCCCCGATTAAGCCTAGTCTTGAAAGGGACGGCCTTCAGGCCGTCCGCAAAAACCGCCCCTTTTATTGACAGCGGCTTCAGCCGCCGGGCACTAATCAGACAAGACTAATCAGACCTTGCTATTGTTATTCCCCCATCTCCGCCGCATGCGCCGCCCCATAAAGTCCGGCATCGCCCCCAAGCAAAGCGCGCGTGACAATGTTCTCGTGCTTGTCCGCGATGGCCGCGAAGATGAGCGACCGTTTTCGCATCTCCTCAAACATCGCAGGCGCAAACGCATCCCACGCCGCCGAGACGCCGCCCCCAAAACGTACATCTCTAAATCCAGCACGTTGATCGCATCGGCAAGCATAATGCCGAGATATCGCCCGAAAGTCCGAAAGATGCGCCGCGCAGGTTCATCGCCCCGCATCGCCAACTCGTAGATCGCCTTCGCGCCCACCTCGGAATCGCCCGATGCTGCGTCAACCAGCGAAGGAGCATCGCCCCGGCAACTGCCTCCCGAGCCATGCGCATGATGGCGCTCGCAGAAGCGTAGCGCTCCGCGCACCCGCGATTGCCGCACCCACAGGGAACGCCATCCGGCTCGACGGTCATGTGGCCAAACTCGCCCGCCATACCGTTCATGCCAGTCCAGATTTTTCCGTTCAACACAATGCCGCCGCCAATTCCGGTGCCCAGTGTAATCACCGCCACATTCGCCACGCCCCGTGCCGCTCCCAGCCACTGCTCGCCCAGCGCCGCCATGTTCGCGTCGTTATCGAGCACCACGCGCGCATTTTCGCCAAGCAGCCCGCAAGCCCGCAATCGGCTCTCAATCGCCGCCCGCACCGGATAATCCTCCCACCCCGGAAAATTCGCAGACTTCCGCACCTTCCCCGTCTCCGTGTCGATAATCCCCAACACCCCAATCCCAGTTCCAAGAAATTCCCCCGCCTGCCGATGCGTGCCGAAACCCGCTCAATCGCGGAGCACATCTCGTCAATGGTGCGATCTGGCCCAAGGGCAGTTCGTGTAGGCACATTCACTTTTTCGAGGAGTTGGCCTTCGCGGCTCACCGCCGCCACGCGCAGGTTAGTTCCGCCAAGGTCAACGCCAATGGAGAAATCAGGCATGAAGCAGTAAGGGTACCAGAAGTTGTGAATGACGATTGTTTCCTGATGATAGGGATCCTTCGACTTTGGCAGTGCTTCACTATCGTGAAGCACTGCCTCCGCTCAGGATGACAAATATTATTTCTGGCAACGCGGACAATAATGACTGCTACGCCCGGCAATCACCACGCGCTTGATCGGAGTCCCACAAACCAGGCAAGACTCGCCCTCGCGCCCATACACGCGATGCTGCAACTGAAAAAATCCCACCTCGCCATCCGCATTCACATAATCCGAAACCGACGACCCGCCAGCCGTAATCGCTTCCCGCAAAACTTCCTTCACCGCTTCAAGCAGCTTCCCAAACTGCTCCCGCCGAATCGTCGAAGCCCGCCGCCGTGGCCGAATCCCCGCCCGAAACAAAGATTCATCCGCATAAATATTTCCCACGCCACGCAGCAGCTTCTGATTCAGCAGCGCGCTCTTGATCGGTGTCTTCCGTCCGCGAAACAACGGAAGAAAGCGATCGAGCTCAACCTCGAGCGGCTCCACGCCGCCAGCGTCAAAACTCGACGACACGCTGAGCCGCCCAAACCGCCGCGGATCGACAAACCGCAATTCCCGCCCCGAACTCAACTTAGCAATCGCATGTGTATGCTTGGCAATCTCGTCGTTTGGTTCGCAAACCTGCAACCGCCCCGTCATCCCCAGATGCACAATGAATTGCGTGGCGCGGACGCCCTCGTCCGCGCGCCTTGTCCTAGCAGACTTCCGCACTATCTTCGATTGACGATCCGCCGCGATCTTCGTCCCTAGTCCATCCGCCCCACCGCCATCCTTCGCCAGATCGAACACAATATGCTTCCCGACCCGCCGAACCGCCAAAATCCGGCTCCGGTCCAGCGCCCGAGCAATCTCCCCCGCCGGAGATTTCAGCGGCTCCGGCTTGTTCCCCAGCCAAATCGATTCAATCAAGTCGCCCGTAACGCGCTTAGCCAGCCCGCGCGCAATAGTCTCAACCTCAGGCAATTCAGGCATGCATCGTAATTCTATCGTTCGCGCAAAAATCCGTGAAACCGCGTGCCCTCCGTCGTTGTGACTCGCATTTCACCCGGCTTGGAATCCTTCTCCGAACCCTGTAAAATCAACCTACGAAGAGAATGGGGTCACAAAGCAGAGTAAGCCGCATTATCCTTCGTGACAGTCAATTCCCCGCAGCAACCTAAGCTTCCCTGAAGAAGCCCGAAACTAGAAAAAGAAAAAGAGAACTAAGAAAACATGCTATCGGTCAGTAACGTTTCCATGCGCTACGGCGCAAAAATTCTGTTCGATGAAGTCTCGGTGGCATTCACGCCGGGCAAGCGCTACGGACTAACCGGCCCCAACGGCGCCGGCAAGTCCACGTTCATGAATCTGCTCAGCGGCGAACTCGAGCCGCAAAAAGGCACCGTAGTTCGCCCGCGCAAACTCGGCGTCCTAAGCCAGGACCAGTTCGCCTTCGACGCCTACACCGTCACCGACACGGTCATCATGGGCAACAAGCGTCTCTGGGCCGCCATGCAAGAGCGTGACGCGATCTACGCCAAGCACGACATGACCGACGAAGACGGCATGAAGCTAGGCGAACTCGAAGGCATCGTCGGCGAAGAAGACGGCTACACCGCCGAAAGCGATGCCGCCATTCTGCTGGATGGCCTAGACATCCCCGAAGAACTCCACACCCGCAAGATGAGCGAACTCCAAGGCGGCCAAAAAGTCCGCGTCCTCTTGGCACAAGCCCTATTCGGCCATCCGCAAGCGCTACTCCTAGACGAACCCACGAACAACCTCGATCTGGACTCCATCCACTGGCTGCAAGAATTTCCTGAACACCTACGACGGCGTAGTCATCGCCATCTCCCACGACCGCCACTTCCTAAACAGCATCTGTACCCACATCGCCGATATCGACTACGAAACCATCATCACCTACACCGGCTCCTACGACGAGATGGTCCTGGCAAAAACGCAAGTCCGCTCGCAGATCGAATCCCAAAACGCGCAGCGCGAAAAGAAAATCGCACAGCTAAACGAATTCATCGCCGATTCGCCGCCGGAACCCGCTCCAGCCAGGTCCAATCCCGCCGCAAGGAAGTCGAGCGCCTGCAGGTAACAGAACTCGCGAAATCCAACATCCAGCGCCCGTACATCAAATTCGAGCAGAAGCGCCCCTCCGGCAAACACATTTTAGAAATCGAACATCTAAGCAAAGCCTACGGCGAGAACAGGCAACGGCGAAAATAAGTCCGCGGTTTTACTGCCAGCATCACGCGCGGAGAAAAAATCGCCCTCATGGGCCGCAACGGAGCAGGGAAGACCACGCTAGTCAACGCCCTACTAGCCAACTCGCCCACCACCCCCGAGGCCGAACTCCGCAAAACCAGCGGCTACGACGGCCCCTTCCTCGATCACGGCAAAGTTATCTGGGGACACGAAGCCGCCATCGGCTATTTCGCGCAAGACCATCGCAGCCTGATCGAAGGCGGCATGACCGTCCTCGACTGGCTCCATCAATGGAATCCCGCTGCCGTAGGCGAAGAAATCCGCGGTCTGCTAGGCCAAATGCTCTTCCAGAGAGACGAAGCTACAAAATCCACCAGCGTCCTCTCCGGAGGCGAAGCCGCGCGTCTTCTCTTCTGCAAGCTAATGCTGCAAAAACCAAACGTACTGGTACTCGACGAACCCACCAACCACCTCGACCTCGAAGCCATCAACGCCCTCAACATCTCCCTGCAGCGCTACCAAGGCACAGTTCTCCTCGTAACCCACGACCACGATCTAATCGATGAAGTAGCCACCCGCATCTGGCACTTCGAAAGCGACCACAAGATCACCGACTTCAAAGGAACCTACGAGGAATACCAGGCCGCAGTGGTGGCCTAGCCATGCGGGTTTGGAGAGGGTGCGGCCTTTATTCCGAAGGGTGCGCCTTTAATCTCTGCACAGAGTGTCTTGAAAGGGCGCGGCTTCAGCCCCGCCGCTAGTTTGCGCAAAATCAAAGCGGCTTTAGCCGCTCGAGCTCCGCGAGCCAGACTACCCTTTTCCACCGCGTCGAGATGCTTGCGCCTTCGACGGCGCACCCAGCGCAACCGCCGCTTCTGAAGTCAGATAGAGGAACGTAAACGTCTCCTGCAAATAAAGTCGAACCTGCGTCTCCGTATGACTCAAGTAGCCAATGGAAGCATCCTGCCCGATGTGAAGATCCAGGTCACCGCCGCGAGTAGTAACCACGAAAGCACCGTCAATAGCCGGCGCCCAGATGATTTTGCCTTCGACCAGCCGTTTCACATGCTCGAGGACTGGATAGCCGTAATCGCTGGTTTCGGCGAGTTCGGTGTAAGCGTCAGCGCCGAGCAGAATGGAATACGGCCCGTTCACGCCCACGAGCCGCAACTGGCTTAAAGCCTGCGCAAAAGCTTCCGGATACTTGCGTACGTCGGCCGGAAGCGATTTTTGCGGATTGCTCGTGCCCTGCCGCACTCCGACGATTCCCGCAGCAGCATACCCTTCGAAAATCGCGCGATCCTCGGCGAAGGCCAAGCTCGCGCCGCGTCCTTTGCCGGCTGCCAATCGGAGTCGTTCGCGCCGCGCTCCACGTCATCAATCATCTGTCGATCAAGCTCGAAAGGAACGCGCAGTTCGACCAAAGCCTTCACTTCACGCTGCCGCGCGGTGATGCCATCTCCCGGCGCGGCAATCGAACTCAGATGTCCTGTGCCCACTGCCGAAAGCGCAGTGCCCGCCGGTCCATGAAGGTCCACAACGCGCCGTCCCGCCAGGTAGCGCTTGATGGTGCGCGAAGTTTCCTCTTCGATTTGCGCCCACGCGGCATCAGAAATCGGAGCCAGCTCGCGATGCAGGTTATTCATGGGAAATTTCTCCTTTCAGGGAACCAATGCCGAGCGAACCATCGTTGGATGGCGCGGCCGAAGCGGAAGTTTCATCCGGCGCCGCCGCGGGCGCGGGCTGGTCAAAAGACACGCTGTCGAGAAACGAGGCCGTCGGAATAAAGAACAGACCTCCGGTCACCGCAGTGCTGAAATCAAGGATGCGATCGTAATTACCGGGCGGCCTCCCGATGAACATGTTTTCGAGCATTTGTTCGATAGTGCGCGGCGAGCGGCTGTACCCGATAAAATACGTGCCGAACTCGCCGTGCCCGGGCCGCCCGAAGGGCATGTTGTCGCGAAGGATTTTGATCTCTCTGCCGTTCTCTTCGATCACTGTAAGCGCGTTGTGCGCAGACGTAGGCTTGACCGAGTCATCAAGTTCGATGTCGGAAACTTTTGTCCGGCCGATGATTTTTTCCTGCGCTTCGGTTGGAATGCTGTTCCAGGCGTCGAGATTATGCAGATATTTTTGCACGATGACGTAACTTCCCCCTGCGAAACCAGGATCGTCATCGCCAATAAATACCGCATCGGCAGCCGCGCTGCCGGCGGGATTTTCGGTCCCATCCACAAAGCCCAGCAGATCGCGTTCGTCGAAGTAGCGGAAGCCGTGGACTTCGTCGGTAGTGGTAACGGCGCCTTCAAGGCGGGCCATGATTTGCATGGCGAGCTCGAAACAAAGATCCATATGCTTGGCGCGGATGTGAAACACCAGGTCGCCCGGTGTAGCAACAGCATGGCGCGGACCGGAGCGAATTTCGCGAAAGGGATGAAGTTCAGCCGGACGCGGCGACCCGAAAAGTCGGTCCCATGCATCGGAACCAAAGCCCATGATGCACGAGAGAGAACCTTCGAGGGCGCGAAAACCGACGGCTCGCAGCAGCCCGGAGAGGTCGGCGCAAAGCGAAAGAACCGTAGCCCGATGCTCGTCCCCGTGATTAATCGTCACCACGAGAAAAATTGCCGAACTCGTGAGCGGAGAGGAAACAAGCTGCGGAACGGCCACTACGGCTGCCGGTGCTTGCGCGCTGATGGAGTCGGACGCCATGGGAATATCACCTGCCGGAACCGGCAAGAAATCATATGCCGGGACATCCCAGCCCGCAGGGAATCAACAGAATCGACAGCTTACCAGACGTTGTTGAATGCCGTCGACTAGGCCGCGCTTCGCGCGAACGTCCATCAAGGGCGCAGGAGGGCCGTCGGCGACCGGATCAACGGCCGAACTGGTGGAAATCGCTCAAGGCACCCGCGCCAAGCTTATGGTCTCGGAGGGTACAAGCCTGCCTGCTTCAGCACCGACTGCATGTTCCAGGCGTTCCATTCTTCCGAAATCTTTCCCGCTTTGAAGCGGAACAAGGTCATTCCTGAAATCTTGATTGGTTTGCCGGTCGCAGGAAGTCCCATTCCCGGCTGAGTGTTCGTGCCGCGCAGCGTCCAATGCACCATGACCAGATCGCCTTCAGCCAATATGTGCTTGATCGCGAACTGCATGTCGGGCAAGGCTGTGCGTTCTTCCCGCGCCATCGCCAAATCTTCCGCCTGGGTGTAATCGCGCTCAGTGCTATGGGCCACAAAGTCGGCGGCATGGAACTCGGAATACTTTTCAAGCTTTCCCGGGCTGAGCACTTCGTCAAAAAACGCTCGCGCAACAGCCTTGTCTTTTTCCTGCTCGCTTCCTTGTTGAGCCTGACATGGAAGAATCATGGCAACAGCCAACACGGATAAGATAAAAGCATACTTTCTCTGCATAGAAACCTCCTTGCACAAATGTCTTGGATCTGCCGATTGCGGACAAGGCTAGTGTCCGGTCTATACCAAGGTATAGAGTCAAGGAAAAATTTAGGAGGCGGCAATCGCGGCCGGTCCAGCGGACTTGGCCCGATCCGACGGAGCTTTCTGCGGCGGGGGAGCATTGAGTGCAGCCCGGATTTGACGCAACGCCCCTTCCAGCTCATCACGGATCTGAATTGAGGATCGGATTTGCTCATCCATGGCTTGCAGCTTCTTCTCCGCAAGTTTCAACGCCTCGCGAAGGCATTGCCGTGAGCCTTCGTGATAAGGAGAGGCCGCACCCGCGTCGCTGGGCAAAATCCATAGCTGCAGGACGCGCCGGATTTCCACCAGCTTGAAACCAAATCGCTGCATCTTCTTGATCAGAGTGACGCTCTCAAGATCCTGTTCGCTGTAAATGCGGTATCCCGCGGGCGTCCGGCGCGGGGTGCGGATCAGGCGTCGCCGTTCGTAGAAGCGAACAGCCTGCACGCTCACACCGCCACGCTTTGCAAGTTCGCCGATTCTCATACAGATATGAACCGTGGCTGATACGCCGGCAATGCCCAGCAGGGAACCGATCGAGATGCCAGGAACCAGCTCGTTCCACTGGGAATGTTCACACGTTTCAGCTCGCCGTCGCAACTGCACCATTTTCGCTGCATGTAAATCATCCAGGTTCTCCACAGATATCCACAACGATTTACAGTTGCGTTTTCCTTTGCGACTTACAGATAATGACCCCGATGGGTTTCTCCCGCGCACAAAAAAGCAAATCAGGCAGCAATCGAGCGCGGGAAGCCGTGAGTAGCCTTGTACAGCCGAGCTGATTTACTGCGAATTCTCCACCTCACTCCGCGCCAGTTGGCGAACTGGGAGCGGGCGGGATTGATCTCGGCTTGTCCCAACTATTCCTTCTCCGACTTGCTGAAAATCAAAAAGGTTCGCGATCTCTGCGCCATGCGTGTGCGCCCCACAGTAATTCGCGAATCTCTCGAAGCCATGCAGAAGCAGGCCGCCGGCATGGAAAATCCCCTGGTAGAAGCGAGCGCCTCTTCCACTGCCAAGCACCGCATCGCCTTCCGCCACGAAGGCAGGCTGTTAGAACCCATAGCCGGCCAGTTCGTAATGGATTTTTCCACGCGCGAAAAAGTAGTCACCAGCACGCCCATTCCCGAGACCGAAACTCCCCAGCGCGAAGATGAAGCCACCGTCTGGTTCGCCCGCGGCGTAGCGTTGGAAGAAAATCCAGCCACCCAAACCGAAGCCCTGGCCGCCTATCACAAGGTCCTGGAGTTCCAGCCCAGCCACTCCGCCGCCCACATCAATCTGGGCACGCTATATTACAACCGTCAGGATTTCGCGCAAGCCGAAAAACACTACCGCGCCGCGCTGGCCGCCGATCCGCGCTACGCACTCGCTTATTTCGATCTCGGCAACGTGCTGGACGAAACCGGACGAGTCCAGGAAGGCATCCAAACCTACAAGATGGCAGTGCAACTAGCCCCAACCTACGCCGACGCCCACTACAACCTGGCGCTCGCCTACGAAAAAGTCCGCGAGCCGCGCAAAGCCCTGAAGCACTGGCAAGCCTACATCAAGCTAGATACCACCGGCCCCTGGTCCGTCCACGCCCGCAACCAAATCCAGCGCATCCTCCAGGCCGACGGCCTGAAGCTAGTCCACTCCCGCAAAAAGTAGTTATCGAGAAGCCGTATCAAATGGTGGAAGAGCGGCGCTTCACCGCCGCGCCAAGCCAATCCCTTTCTTCAACGGTGTCATCCTGAGCGAAGCGCGTCGAAGCGAAGACGCGCGCAGTCGAAGGATCCCTTTAGCCAAGAGCGCGGCAATGGTCGCTGGTTCAAGGCGATACGCAGCTGTTTTCAACGATGGCGAAACTTTCTGCTCGCCGCATTACAAACCTAAGCAGGATAATGGCGACGATCAGCGTAAAAATGGTTTCTGCAATATATGAACCGACATCGTTGACGCGGTTGTACCTTCCAAAATAAGCTGCGGAGGACGCATCGAAAGCTGTGTGCAAGAGGACACATGGTGCCAGAGAACAGCGACCAAGCGCAAAAAATGAACAAAGAACTATGCCTCCCAGAAAGACCTGGATTACAAAAATGGCTATGATTGCAGCTCGGATGCCAGAGTGATGAAGCTGAAACAAGTAGCCGGCGTGCCAAACTGTCCATCCAAGTGATGCAATGACTATGGATGGTCCCCTCCGCATCATCGAATTGACTTTGGAAAAGAAATATGCCCGCCAAATGACCTCTTCCCAGAGAGGCGACAACGGTAGGTTTATCGCAAACACTCGGACGAGGCTTGGGGATGTGCTTGAATTCCACGGAAGGTAAGAAAACCTTGCGCCAAGGTAGCCCGAGAACGGTAAGGAAAAGCCAATCAGTACGGCACTGACGTACACTCCGAAACTAGCTTTGAGTCGGAAGGCCGCCGACCTGCATTCTTTGGACACGAAGAGCAGAACGATTCCAGGAAGAAAGCTTCCCAACAACAACAAAATCGTGTTAGAGCCTACCGACAAGCCTCCCCGCGCGGGAACGGTCACCACAATCTGAGGGGCAATCGAACCCGCAATCGAAAAGAGCAGAGAGACAGCACAAACGATTACTTCGAAGAGTAGCAGGCTACGCCAATTCCACTTAGGCACCGGTTCTCTCGCGAAAGGCATCTCTTTTGAAGTCCAAAAACGTTATCGTCCCAACTTCCTCCCAATCTCGCAATACAACTCCACCGCTTCCGCCAATTGCCGCTTCTCAATAAACTCCCCATCCGTGTGCGCCACATGAATCGATCCCGGCCCAATCAACAGCGGCTGACCCCAGTTAGTGAGCCGCGGAATATCCGTAGTGAACGCCGCAATCATCGTAGGAAGACCGTCCACTTTGCCCAGACGCATGAAAGGCAGTTCCAGCGGGAAAGAGATCTCCACATCGCGCCCAGCCGTCTCCACAATCTGCCGGTGCAAATCCTCCGTAGGCCCAACCAATCGGTAAAGCAAATCCGCATGAGCGTAATCCGGAATGACATTAGGTGCGCGTCCGCCTTCGATCAATCCAATATTCAAAGTGCAAGGCCCAGCCTCCGCGTCGCTGGGCAAAGGCATAACCCGCAACCGTCCCAGTGCGGCAATCAACTTGTCGATCGCCGACTCGCCCAGTTCCGGATAAGCCGAATGCGCCATCCGCCCCCGCGCCGTAGCTTCCACCCGCAGCGTCCCCTTGGAAGAAAGCGCAAGCCGATTTTCCGTAGGCTCGCCATTCACCAAAAACTTGCACCGATGATCAGGATCGCTAGCAGCGAACTCATTAGCCACCTTTGCCCCCAAACTGTCACGCTCTTCGCCAACCACAAACAACAACCCGGCATGAACGCTCTCGCGCCGCAACCGTTCACAAGCCGCAATCTGCGCCGCAATAATGCCCTTGGCATCGCAAGCCCCGCGCCCATAAATCCGCTCCTCATCTTCAGACGAAGCAATGAACGGAGGCACCGTATCCATGTGCGTAGAAAAAACCATCCCCGGATGCGGCTGCTCCGGCAACGTAGCGTACAGATCGAATCGATCCCCCTCCACTGCAATTTTCCGAACGTTGTACCCAATGCGGCATAACTCGCCATAAAGATAATTCGCGACGGCACTTTCATTGCCGGAGATTGATTCAATGTCGATAAGTTCGCGCGTCAGCGTGATAGCGTCCATAACAGAAAGAATAAACCAGGAGTTTTGAAAGGGCGCGGCTTCAGCCGCGCCGCAAGCTTTGCCCTCGCCGCCATTACACAATCATGTAATCTGAACACGTGCCCGAGCCAAACTCCAGCATCCGCTCCTTGTTCCTCGAAGGCCCAGCCGGACGCCTTGAAGCCCTGCTGAACGCGGGCACACCAAACGCCACCCACGCCGCACTAATCTGTCATCCCCATCCTCTCTTCGGCGGAACGCTCCACAACAAGGTCGTCTTCCATACCATGAAAGCCCTGAGCAGCTTCGGTTTTCCCGCATTGCGCTTCAACTTTCGCGGCGCTGGATTGAGCCACGGCGAACACGACCAAGGCGAAGGCGAAGTCGAAGACGTGCGCACTGCTCTGAACTGGCTCGACGCCGAATTTCATCTGCCCATGGTCTTCGCCGGATTTTCTTTCGGCGCAGCCGTAGGCCTGCGCGCCGCCGCGCCAGACGAACGAGTCAATGCGCTAATCGGCGTAGGAACCCCGGTAGGCCCGGTAGCCGCAAACACGGAAGTCCCACGCGCCTACACCTTCGACTTCCTCCGCAACTGCACCAAGCCAAAACTATTCGTAAGCGGCGCGCGAGATCAGTTCGGTCCACGAGCAAAATTGGAAGAACGTGCTGGCATCGATCCCAGAGCCGAAAAAGCTCGTAGTAATCGAAGGCGCCGACCATTTTTTCGAGGGCCGCCTCCGCGAACTGCGTGAGGCAATAGAGAAATGGGTGAGAGAGCTGATTTGAAAGGGCGCGGCCTCAGCCGCGCCGTCAAAGCCTTCAAAAAACCAATGCGGCTTTAGCCGCTGAGGTACGCCGTTCCCGCGATAAACTCCCAAGGAATGCCAACCCAACCCGACAACGACATTTCCCCCTCAATGCGCCAAACCGCCCGCGAAATATTCCTCCACGCCCTACGCGAAGCCTCCATCTCTAAAACCTTCGCCCGCCACGTCCACGCCGAGCGCGGCATCCTGCGCATCTGCGAAGACCTCTACGACCTGCAGTCCTATTCGCGCGTCGTAGTAATCTCCATCGGCAAAGCCGGCCACACCATGGCAGAAGCCCTAGCCCAGCAAGTCGGCCATTTCTCCCTGGAAGGCATCGTAGCCAGCTCTGTTCAACCCGCAACACAAGTCCGAGGCTTCCGCTATTTTCACGGCGGCCATCCCCTGCCCAACGCCGAATCGATCCGCGCCGCCGAAGCGATCCTGAAATTACTAGACTCCCAAACCGCCACTTCGCTGGTAATTTTCATGCTAAGCGGCGGAGGCTCCGCCGTAGTCGAAAAACCGATCGACAACGAAATCTCCCTCGAAGATCTGATCGCAACCTATCGCGCGCTCGTCCACTCCGGCGCGCCGATCGCTGAGATCAACACCATTCGCAAACATCTCTCCGCCGTGAAAGGAGGCCGCCTGGCGCAAGCCGCCTTTCCCGCGCAACAAGTCTCCCTGCTAGTCTCCGATGTTCCCGAGCACTCCCTGGACGCCCTGGCCTCCGGCCCCACCATGCCGGATTCCACCACTGCAGAAGACTGCTACCGCATCGCCGAGAAGCACGAACTGGTCCCCCAGCTTCCCGCCTCTACGCGCGAACTCTTCGACCGTCGCGTACTCGAAGAAACTCCCAAATCCGACGACCAATCCTTCCATCGCTCCCGCTGGTGGACGATCCTCTCCAACGAAACCGCAATCGAACAAGCAAAAACCGCAGCCCAGCAAGCCCACTTCACCGTCCACGTGGACAACTCCTGCGACGACTGGGACTACGAGCGAGCCGCAAACTACTTACTCACCCGTCTGCGCGAGCTTCGAAAAGAAAACGCCCGAGTCTGCCTGATTTCCGGCGGAGAAGTCACCGTAAAGGTAACGAACGCTGGAGGCGCAGGCGGCCGCAATCAACAATTCGCGCTAACCTGCGCCGAAAAAATTGCCGGAGAAAACATTACTGTCTTATCCGCCGGAACCGACGGAGTGGATGGAAACAGCCCAGCCGCTGGCGCATTAGCCGACGGAACAACTCTCTCTCGCGCACGATCGATAGGTCTGAACGCGCACGCCGCTCTGGGAAAATTCGACGCCTACCCCTTCTTCACCGCGCTCGGCGACGCCATAGAAACCGGCCCCACCGGCAACAACCTGCGCGACCTACGCATCCTGCTGGCGTACTGAAGCCAACAAAACTTCCACCTACGCCGCCTCGCCCCTCACCTGCACTCCCGCCCATTTCTCGAACAAAGTAAGCGTAGCCGCATAATCCAAATCCCGATTCCCATCCTCGGTCGCCATCTCGTAAACCTCTTCCACCGTTTCCAACCCGGGAAGCTTCACCCGCGCCTCTTTCGCCGCCTCGAGCGCCAGCTTGATGTCCTTATGCATCAGCCGCAGCGGAAAATTCGCCGTAAAGTCGCGCTGCAAAATAAACGGCCCCTTATACTCCACCACTCCAGACCGCACCATAGTCGCATCAATCAATGCCAAAAGCTGCTTCGCATCCACGCCCAACTTCGTAGCCAGCGTCAAAGCCTCCGCGAAACCCTCAAAGATCAGAGCAATCTGCAGATTCATCGCCAGCTTTGTAGCCTGACCCTTGCCCGTCTCGCCCATGCGAAAAATCTTCTTCCCCATCGCCGCAAACAGCGGACCCAGCCGCTGAATCGCCGCGTCCTCTCCCCCCACCATAAAAATCAAAGTCCCATTCGCCGCCCCAATCTTCGACCCCGTCATCGGAGCATCCACATACTCCGCCCCTTTACCGCGCACCTGCTCGGCAAATTTCGCCGTAGCCGAAGGCGAAATCGTGCTCGAATCCGCCACAATCATGCCCTGCGTCAGCGATTCCTCCACCCCATCCGCCCCAAACAACACCTTCTCCACCGCAGCCGTATCCGAAATGCAAAGCCAAACCACTTCCGCCCCGCGAGCCGCAGCCGCCGGCGTAGGCGCAACACCCGCCCCCTCCACCAGCTTTCCCGGCGTACGATTCCAAACCGTAACCTCGTGCCCCGCCTTCACCAAGTTGCTGGCCATGGCGTGACCCATAATCCCCAAGCCCAAAAAAGCAACGCGCATTGTCAAACTCTCCTAGGAAAAACTTTTTCGATTAGATATGAGCAGAAGCAACAAGGTCAAGCAAAGTGCCTTCGAAAAGGCGCGGCTTCAGCCCCGAGAGCGCACTGAATTTTGCAAAGATTTTCTCTCGGCCCGATGGACCGTGATGGTGGTCCTGAGCTTCCTTCTGGAACGGCGAAATCAGGACAGCGCTACGGAACGACCTCGAACACCACTCCCATATTTTCTGCTCCACCCAGCCACGTTGTACCGTAAATATCCCCGGCGGAATCTCCAAGGAGGCTTCCCTCTGGGAACTCACCATCTACGCGGTTAAACAACACCAAATTGCGCTCACTCCACCCGCCACCGGGTTGAGGACTTAATTCGAACACTGCGCCCACCGTCGACTCCCCGTTTCCATTCGAGCAGGTTCCGTAGAGATTCTCCTTGCCGTCGAAAATCAGTCCGCTGGTGGGATTGGCCGCGACCGACCCGTCAAAGCTATACAACACGGTCTCATTCCATGAGCCTGCCTTGTTCCGGAACAACTGGAAAACAGTTCCGCGTTGGAAGTCGCCGCCGCCATTTGTCGTCCCATAGAGATTTCCCTTGCGGTCAAACACCAGTCTCTCCGCGTACGGACCGCTGCCATCTGCTCCACCAGTGAACGCGTACAAAATCTCCCCGTTCCAGTTGCCGTCCGATAGGGGCGTTAGCTTATAAACCACACCAGCATGCGAATTTCCCCCACCCTGCGTTACACCATACAAATTGCCCTCACGGTCCAGGATCAGGCCGCCCGCCGGAGCATCCCCGTTGGTCTCGTTGAATGTGTAGATCACTTTCTGGGTCCACTGTCCCTTGCCGCCGCGAATTACCTCGAATATCGTGCCGTCATCGTAAGATCCTCCGTAATAAGTAGTCCCGTAGAGGTTCCCAGCGGTGTCGAAGACCAGTCCCGCATACGGTGCAGCCCCGTCCGCGCCACCGGCAAAGCTATACAGCACCTTCTCGCTCCACTCATTTCCATTCTTCGTTAATTGAAACACAGTCCCCAAGTTCGATGCGCCGCCGCCGACCGTCGTGCCATACAGGTTGCCGAAAGCATCGAAGATCACACCTGCATAATAAGGATTAGCTCCGTCCACCCCGCCAGTAAAACTGTAAAGCACTGATTCCTTCCAGCCGCCCGCGCCATTGCGGCTGAGTTCGAAAACTTCTCCTGCTCCATAAGTGCCCGCGACGAAGGTAGTTCCGTAGAGATTGCCTGCTGCATCCATCACAAGATTGGATAACGGATCGCCGCCATCGCTGCCACCCGTAAAGTTGTAAAGCGTCACCTCGGTCTGAGCTCCGGCGGCCGCTGCGTACAGAAAAATCATCGCTCCGAGTGCGAAGACGAGCAAAAGGCAGGGAAGCAGTTTCATTCTTCTCATGGCGTGAAGGGCTCCGTGTATCGATCTCTCGGAAGGTAGAGGCCAAGCTGCGGCCCGCCAAAAGGCAACCTACCATAGCATGCCTAGCTGCGATTGGAACTGCCACTAAGGTGGGGGCATCGGCAATTCGTGAAGCAGGGGATCAAAAAGCGAGGAGGATTCCGACTTTCGGTGGCGCAGGGCTCCCAGCGCCCGGATTTGTCTTCTCGCCGAGGGGTTGGGTACCAAAAGCAAAACAGCCCCGATGGCGGGTACCCCATGTCTCCCTTCCTTTGCGAGACGTGGGAACCCCATATGAAAGCCCCTATTCCCTAACCCCCAACTGCCAAAACAAGAACGAATAAACGTCCGTGAACTCTTCAATCTGCTTGGTCACCGGCTTTCCCGCCCCATGCCCCGCCTTACTCTCAATCCGCAATAAAATCGGCCGAGTCTTGCGAGCCCCATTCCGAGCCTCAGCCTGCATCTCCGCCGCCATCTTCTTCGCGTGCATCGGATCAACCCGCGTATCCGTATCCGCCGTCATAAACAAAATTGCCGGATACTCCACTCCCGCTTTCACATGCTGATAAGGCGAGTAAGCATAAAGCCACTTGAACTGCTCCGGATTATCCGAACTCCCATACTCCGGAATCCACAGCTTTGCAATCTGAAAATACTGGTACCGCAACATATCAAGCAAAGGCACCTGGCAAATCACCGCTCGAAACAAATCAGGCCTCTGCGTGATCATCGCCCCCATCAGCAGCCCGCCATTCGACCCGCCCTGAATCGCCAGATGATCCGTATCCGTATACTTCTCCGCAATCAAATGCTCTGCCGCGGCAATCATGTCGTCAAAAACATTCTGCTTGTTGCCCAGCATCCCCGCCCGATGCCAGTCCTCGCCAAACTCCGCCCCGCCCCGCAAATTCGCCACCGCATAAATGCCGCCATGCTCCATCCACAAATAAGCCGTGCGGCTGAACGAAGGCGTGAGGCTAACGTTGAACCCCCCATAACCAGTGAGCAGCGCGGGATTGTGCCCGTCTTTCTTCAGACCTTTCTTGTAAACCACAAACATCGGAACCTTTGTTCCATCTTTCGACGTTAGAACCACTCCTGCTGTACCTCATATAAAGCAGGATCAATCGAAGGCGCATCCACCTTGGCCCACTCCGTGGTTTTGCCCGTCTTCAAGTCATATCGATAAACCGAAGGCGGCACCGTGAAGGAGAAGAATCCATAGAAAATCTCATCGCGATCCCATTTTCCAGACGACCCATAAACCGTGCCCAGCGCAGGAAGCTGAAGATTGCTGACGAGCGTTCCATCGATATTAAAAACTTTCAACTGTGAACTGGCGTTGTATTCGTACTGGGTAAACAATTTCCCGCCCCAAACCCCCACTCCCTGCAACACCGCTTCCGTCTGCGGAATAATTTCCTTCCAGTCATCGCGCTCATAATTTCCCGCCTCCGCTACAAACACGCGATACCGCGGAGCATCTTCATTCGTAGTGATATAAAGCCGCCCGTTATAAGCCGTAGCGCTGTAAAGAAAATTCTTGCCCGTAGTGATTCGCTCTGGCGGCGTGTCTCTTCTCACATCCTTCAAATACAGCTCGCTCTTCGTCCAACCCTCGTCCACCTCGATCACCAGCAATTGCCCATCATTGTCGAGACTCACATTCGGCCAATCTTCCGCATCGCGTCCCTCGCCAAAAATCTTGTCGTCGGTAGCAGGATCGGTTCCCAGCAAATGAAAAAACACATGCCGGTTATACATCTCCTGCCCCTCCGGCACGTCGCCCTTCTGCGGATAACGCGTGTAATAAAAACCGGAATTGTCCGGCAACCACGCAATGCTGCAAGCCCGCGTTCGCTCAATCGTGTCGGGCAGCAACTTTCCCGTCTTAGTCTCGATGATGTGCAATGTGCTCATCTCCGATCCGCTGGGCGAAGTTCCGTACGCGAGATACTTCCCATTCTCCGAAGGCTGATACCAATCCAGCGCAATCGTCCCATCCGCCGCCAACTGATTCACATCCACCAGCGCGCGATCTTTTCCCTCCAAACCCTCGCGCACATAAAGCACCGGCTGATTCTGCATCCCTTCGCGCCGCGTGTAGAAGTAATACTTGCCGCCAATCTCCGGCTGCGAAATGTTTCCAATGCCAAGCAATTCCGTAAGCCGCTTTTGAATTGCAGCCCGCCCCGGCAGAGGATCGAGAATCGACTGCGTATAAGCCATCTCTTCCTTAACCCACTTCTGTGTCTCCGGCGAACTCGCATCTTCAAGCCAGCGATAATTGTCCGTGATCTCGATTCCGTGCATCGTCTCCGTCAGCGGACGCTTCTCCGCCAGAGGCGGCCCACTAGAAACCGCATTCGCTCGCTTGACATCATTAGCCGCATAAACCGCAGCTGCCACGAAACATACAGAAAAAATCAGAGCCCAGACCAAACGCCACCCTCCCGACATGATTCACCCCTGGGAAAACAATGTGGAAACGTCAAGGCCGCAACATCGCCGGCAACAACATCCTAGTCTACGCGAGTCCTGCGCGGCACACGCCATGTCTCCTTTGCAACAAGAAGAAATCACGCGCACTCGATGCAGTTCCTTCTGACTCAATGCGAACGTCCTCCCTCTCACGGGTGAGATTTTCACGTTGCCCTTGGCAGGCGGCAGAGCTACGCAGCAAAGGGACCACAAACGGGCGCTGATCGAATCGACTAGACCAGCGCCCGCTGCATTCTCGATCACCTTCACCGGCTGGAACTCTTTGCGACTCATCGTCCCCAGCCTGACGGGGTGACAGAGTCTTCGTTGCAGTTAGGAGGTGAAATTATCCTGGAACAATCTACACGTTCAGGACAGTAGTTCCCACCTCGCCCAACAGATGGTATGATAACGATGATCGACAAACATCGACCGGAAGCGAGCGCTCCGCGCGCGCTTTCTACCACACTCCTCAGTAGCTCAATGGCAGAGCATCCGGCTGTTAACCGGAGGGTTGTAGGTTCGAGTCCTACCTGAGGAGCCAATTCTTTCAGTGGCTTACAGCCGCGAAAATCACAAAAATCAGTTTGCCGCTCGCAGGGCTAAGCCTTCGACCTTGGCGTTCGCCACTTCCATTTCGTCGCTGACGACAGAACCGTAAATGTTCATTGTGGTTCTGATGTCGGCGTGGCGCATAAGTTTCTGTTGTACTGCGATCGGGAACTGCATCGAGCCAACTGCGATACGTGTGTCGAAAAGTATGCGTACCCACTCCACATAGCATATTCCCCAGATTTGATAAACCAGGCGCGAAGGTGACTGCGAGTTTTTGGAGCCAGAGCAAGCGAATTGAGCCACAACTCGTGGTTGCAGTTCTGTAATCGGAGAACCGCCCCATCGGGGCAAAACGTTCTTCTTCAACCACAGCGTACAAACTCGTCTGGTACTGTGTCGGGTCGGCATCTTTTCGACCTGGTACTTCGCGGCGAGCATTCTGACAGTGGGACTTGAAAGTGCAGATTCAAACCCCAACTCTCGCCTCAGGGCGTGAGCTTTCGTCCGTGCCCGTTCATCGTTAATTTGAAACGTTTCTGCCCCCGCAGCCACCATTTGTTAGAGCAGAACCGATGAGGCGAGTTCATGCCTGTGTCTAAGTAGCGCGTTTCAACGACCAAACCTTACATTTTGGCCGGTAACTTATTTCGAAGAATCAGATGAAAGCGTGGCTTGCACCATAGGAAATCTGCAGCAGACGGCTCCCTTGCTAGATCTGCGCTCGAAGAAGAATGAATGGGAGCTCAGACAGGCCCAAATTCTGCTTTACTGTGGCTAAAGCGGGTATATACTTTTCCACAGTTTATTGCGGCGCGGTTTTTGGGGTTTTTTGGTCTGGCCCCCATCCAGGGCGAACCATGCACAACCGGAATCCACGGCCCGATCCCCCGGATCGGCCGAATTCGGCCAACCAGGCGGGTGTGAGTGTTCCTGCCAAAGGCGAAAGTTCCGACTCCCATGCCCCGGGTGGCTCTGAGGCTACGCTAATCCCGTTCCCCAAAGTGTCTGACCCAGAAGCTACTCTGGTGGATACCCTCGAAACACAGGTCGATGCAACTCCGCCTGCTGGGTCTGCCGGTCGCGTAAATTCTCGTTTTCAAGTCGGGGTCGTTTTTCAGCCGTTCGACGTGTTGGCCGGTCGCTACGAAATATTAAAGCTGCTGGGTGAAGGCGGAATGGGAGCAGTGTACAAGGCCATGGACCGGGAACTGAACCGGCCCGTTGCGCTGAAGGTGATCCGGCCAGAATTCGCCGCGAATGCCTCAATACTGGCACGATTTAAACAAGAGCTGTTGCTGGCCCGCCAAGTCACCCACAGAAATGTGATTCGTATTTACGATCTCGGCGACGCCGATGGCGTGAAGTTTATCACCATGGAGTTCGTCGAAGGCAGCGATCTGCGTGCGCTGATCAAGGACAAGAAAAAGTTCGCCCCGGAAGAAGCGGTCCAAATCATCGAGCAGGCATGCCGGGCCCTCGAGGCCGCCCACAGCGTCGGCGTGATCCATCGCGACCTGAAGCCGCAAAACATCATGCGCGACACGAGCGGCCGCGTACTGGTAATGGATTTCGGCTTGGCGCGCACTGTTGGAGGAGATGGCATGACCCAGACCGGGGCTCTGGTCGGGACCATGGAATACATGTCGCCTGAGCAGGCTCTGGCCAAAGATCTGGATCAACGCTCTGATGTTTTTACTTTGGGTTTGATTCTCTACGAAATGTTGACTGGGATAACGCCATTTCATGCTGAAAGTGCGGTTGCGAGCTTGATCAAGCGCAACTCGGAACGCGCGATCCCGGTTTCTGATCATGATGGAAAGATACCGCGCGCACTCAGCAATATCGTCAGCAAGTGTCTGGAACGCGATCCCAACCTGCGCTATCAGAGTGCTACCGAATTACTGCGGGATCTTAATGCATGGCAGGGCAAAAGCGCGGCGGCGACGTTGGGTTTTCAATCCGCCGTCGAACCCTGGGGGCGCACGATTCACTGGCCTCTGGTCACAGGCATTGGAGCGGTTCTTCTTTTGGCGATTGTCGGCTACGTGTTTCGTGGGCCGCTGTTCTCACCTTCCGCAACCAAAAGCGAATCGGGTCCCGCCCTCTCCTTGGCCATCCTGCCTTTTCGCAATTCGTCGGCTGACCAGAATCTCAACTGGCTGGGATCGAGCGTGGCAGAAACGTTAAGTACAGATGTGGGGCAGTCATCCCATCTGCGCATTGTTTCCCCCGAACGCGTCAGCCAGGTCCTGCGCGATTTGCGGATATCTCCCGATACTTCCCTTGATCCTAGTACGGTGCAGCGACTGGCTGAATTCAGCAACGCCGACAACGTAGTTTGGGGGCGATTCACCCGGTTTGGAGATCAAATTCGCATTGACGCGACGATCCAGGACATGAAACATGGCCGTACCACCACCCTGGCGGAGTCCGCGACCGAGAACAACATTCTCAGCGCAATCGACCTTCTCGCTGGCGACATCCGGTCGAATCTGTCTCTCTCGCGCAGCACGGTGAAAGAACTTCAGGGGCAGTCCTTCAAACCCTCGACCAACTCCCTTGCGGCCATGCGCGATTACGACGACGGGTTGCAACTCGCGCGTCGGGGAAATTTCCTCGATGCGAGCACGCGATTCGAGGCCGCCACGAAAGAGGACTCCCAATTTGCGCTGGCTTACTCGGAGCTGGCGAAAACCTACGCCAGCCTGGGACAGGACGACGATGCGGAGCACGCTTCAAGGAAGGCAGTTGAATTGAGCGACCAGCTTCCCCCCGCGGAAAAATATCTGATTCAGGCCAGCCACAACCAAATCCAAAGGGATTATCCAAAAGCAATCGAGGCCTACGAGAACCTTGCGAAATCCGCACCCGAAAATTCTGACGTGCTGTTTGAACTCGGCGGCCTTTACGAGAAGTCGAGCGCGTATGACAAGGCCCGAGAGGAATATGCAAAGGTGCTGACCCTCGATCCGAAGCGCGGCGACGCCTTACTGGCGCTAGGACGGGTCGAAGTTGAAAGTGGCAACCCGCAGAAAGGCCTGGAATACCTGACACGTGCTCAAGCCTTGGCGGTCGAATTCGGTAACGATGAAGAAAGAGCCCAGACTCTGCAGGCAATGGGCGTCGCGTATGCCACTTTAAACAAGCATGAGGACGCTCTTCGCACCCTCCGGGAGTCGCTCGAAATCAAGCGCAAGCTGGGACTGAAGAAAGGCATGGCGATGAGTCTGGACGCCATGGCCTCGTCTGAAGATGTTCTAGGCAAATCGGACCAGGCCCTCAGGGACTACAAAGAGGCACTCGCTTTGTGGCAAGAGGTCGGCGACAAAGCAGGAACCGGAGACATCCTCAACGACCTAGGTCAGTTTTACGTCAATCATGGGCAGTATGACGAGGCCTTGAAGTTGTTTAAGCAATCGCTGCAAGCCCAGGTTGACGTCGGAAACCAGAGCAACCAGGGGCTGGTTTTAAACAACATCGGCAACGCGTATTTTTTCAAGGCCGACTACCAGAACGCGCTCACCTATTTCGAGCAGGCCCTGCAAATTCGCGAAAAACTGAAGGTCCCGAGCGATATTGCCGATGCGCTTCACAATTTGGGTGACACTTCGAGCAAGATGGGGCAGTATGACCAGGCGTTGCAGCAATATTTGCGCGCGCTGGATTTGCGGCGCAGCACCGGAGATAAACGTGGCGCGGCCCTGGAGTCCTCCAGCATGGGCATTCTGTTTGGTTATCAGGGTCGTAATGGCGCCGCTCTGAGTGCGGAAGACGACGCGCTCAAGACCTTCCGGGATCTGCAGGAGCGCGGCTACTGGCTGGCACAAATTCTCGCTTACTACGGCAACGCGCTTGCACAGGTTGGCCGAAACGAGGACGCGCAGAAGAGTCTTGAGGAAGCAATGAATTTGGCCGAGGAGCTCAAGAATCCAGCGCTAACTGCGCAAATTCAGGGCTACCAGGGCGATATCGCTTTCTATCGAGGGGACTACAGAAACGCCGGTACCCTTTACGAGCAGGCTCTGAAGACCGCGTCCCACACCAGCGATCTGGATCTCATCCTTGTGGCGAAGTTCAATGTTGCAAAAGCGGCTGTCAAGCAAGGTCGCTTTCAATCCGCGGCAACTACAGTTGGCAAGCTGTCACAGGATGCGGATAGTATGGGATCGAAGTATATGTCGGTGGAATGTTCGATTTACCATGCTGAAGCTCTCATGAACTTGAAAAGTTACGAGCCGGCAAGAAAAGAACTGGAGAGCGCTCTCAGCAAGAGTGAGAGGCTCGGCCTGAAGGGCTTGCTTGCCCAAAGCCATTACCTGCTGGCACGTGATTTGGAACTCTCCGGCATGGCGGCGGACGCCCCGGAACACTACGCGCAGGCGCGCAAAATCCTGGATGAGATTAAGAACGAAGCGAAGACCGATAGCATCGTGAAGCGCAGCGATTTCAGTTCCATCTACGCCCACCCCGTTAGCTAGCCACTTCGAAAGGTTCGTCTAGACCCATTAACCGGGCTGCTCACAAGAGGCCCGTGCCCGGTGGTGTCCTGATAGCGTTTTGCTATTCCTTGTCGTGATCTTCAATCTTGTCGGCAAGGGTCTTGCCATTTATCCCCGGAGTAAACAGCGCTTCCATGTCCGAACGGCTAATCCCCTCTGTTCGCGACTTCTTCAAAATCCGCTGAAGCTATGGTTCACCAAGATCGTCGATCTCCTGAAACGCGTGGTCCAGAAAATCATCCTTATGCGTGACCCTTGCTCCTAGTAATTTCTAGAGCATTGAGCCTCACCGCTCCCCGCTCAGTCTCCCGTCCCCGACAGCGAGATGGTTTGGTAACTGGACAGTGCGACGTCGGTAATGGTCACACTGCCGGAGTATCTCGTCTTCGAGGTTGGCGTGAAGGTCACGTAGATCAAGCATGTCCCTCCCGGGGAGAGCAACGTGCTGCTCGAGCACGTCGTTCCGGTTGCCAGGGCGAAGTTGGCTGTGGGTTTGATCGTGAGGCCCGTAAGTTGTAGCGAAGTGAATCCTGTGTTGGTCAGCGTCACCTTCTGCGCCGTGCTGGTAGTTCCCGTCTTCTGATTCCCGAAGTTCAAACTCGTTGACGACAGCGAAGCCACCGGGTCGATCACCTGCGACGTAAGCGCCACCAGATGCGGGCTCCCTGCCGCGGTGTCAGTAATTGTGAGAGTGGCGGTTGAGGCCGTTGGGCTGAATATCTTTACCGTGGGGTAGATGGGTACGGCAATCGTACAGCTCTTCCCCGCAGGTATTGAGGCAGGCAGGAACTCAATCATTGGAGGACACAGTCCGATGGGCACGCCGATATAGTCACTGAGGGCGTTCCCAGGAGTCGTGATGTTGATCGCCGAAACCGTGAACGGCGTGGTCCCCTTGTTGGTTAGGGTGATGAATTGGAAACCTAACCCATTCAGGTATACGGTTCCGAAGTTCAAACTCGTTGCAGAAAGTTGCAGAGCGCTCACCGTCACCGTGCCGTTGACGTAGCTGATTGTGTAGTTCGGAGCTACCGCGCCCGTGCAAGAGCTCGGGTAGTTGCCCGGCGCGCTCGCGCTGGTTGCTGTGGTGGTGCAGGTTGGCTGGGTGGTCAGAACCGAAGAATTCTGCCCATTCACAAACCCGCTATAGCTCGGGGTGATAGTGGGCACGATCCCACCATAGCTCATCGTGCCATTGCTCGCGGTTATGGTCAGGGGTGCCGGCGTCACTGTCACCGTGCCCGGCACATAGATGATGGTGTAGTTCGTGCCCGCCGATGCCGAGCAGGAACTGACATAGCCGTTGCCGACCGGGCTCGAACTGGTCGCATTGCTCGTGCAGGTTACGCCGAGGGTCGTGGCATTGTCGCCATTCACAAGACCCATGAAGGTCGGAGTGATGGTCGGCGCGGCTCCTCCATAAGGCATGGTGCCGTTGCCCGCGATGATCGTCAGCGGCGCTGGAGTCACCGTCACCGTGCCGTTTACGTACTTGAACGTGCTGTAGTTCGGATCCACCGCTCCCGAGCAGGAGGTTGTGGGCGAGCTGCCCACCGGGCTCGAGCTTGTGGCTGTGGTTGTGCAGGTTGGCTGGGTGGTCAAGTTCGCGTACGTGTCTCCGTTAACAAATCCCATGTAGCTTGGGGTAATGGTCGGCACAGTTCCGCCGTAGGTCATGGAGGGACTGCTGGCCGTGATGGTCAGCGTCCCAGCGGAATTTACCGTCAGAGTGTAATTCAGCGTGGCGGCGCCGATAATGTTGGTCGCAGTAACGCTGATGGCGTAATTGCCCTCCGAGCCGTTTGCAGGCGTTCCACCCAGAAGGCCGGTCGTCGCATCGAACGTTAGGCCGTTCGGCAGCACCAGCGCCTGGCAACCGACTCCGGGAGTTAAGTTCGCCGCCGCGTTATCGGTGTAAGTGAGCATGGTTCCACCGGACGCGCTGGTTATGGCAAAGGTCCCGTTGTACCCAGCAGGACTGCAATTCCCGACGACGACAGTATTGCCGGCTACGGCTTCGGGACCATAGCTGCCCACCGAGGTTAGCGTTACCGTGTTTCCGGATTCGGTAGCGACGGTCGTCGTTCCCGTAGTGGCAGCGGTCAGGGTTGGCGCCGGATAACCTGCTGTCACCTGCACTTGGAATGTGCCTCCTGTGCCATCGGCAAAGGTAATGGTAGAGCCGGCCAGCATGCATCCATTGAGGCAACTGCCGCCAACCGCCGGAGCAGTTTGGCTAGGCGGCATCTGCACAGGTCCAGTTCCCGTACTTGTCGGCAGGAACGCCACTACCACATCATTGACTTGTTTCGTGGTTCCGCCGATTGGGTCATAGCTGCCCCCGCCGGGCTGGTAGAACGTCGTAATGTTGTTATCGAACTGGCAGTAATACGTACCTGAGGGCCCATCGGGATCGTCCGTCATGGGTGTGCTGCAATCAGTTCCCCAAGGTAACGGGGGAATCTCGTCCTCACCCGGATCGTCAAGCAAACTTGGCGAGCCGCCAGACCAATATCCCACCGGTGGCGCATAGACTTTGTTAAAGGCAACCTCCCAGTTAACCCCGCCGCTATACAACTCGGCGTTGGGAATCCCGCCGCCAGTGAGAGCGAGACTGTAGAAAATGCAATTGCCGTTGGAATAGGGATAGCAAAGTGGAACGACGGTGCTTCCGGTCGTGGGATCGGTCCCATAATTATAGAAATCCACCAACCGGCAATCGAAGGCGCTGCCCGGTCCGGTCCCGCTCTGTCCGGTTCCCCCCGCAACACAGAGGCCGCTACCCGAAACTTCTGTCGCGGTGACGCTGATGGCTAAACACTCCTCGCCCTGCGTCGGTGGCGAAACAACGGGGATGGTAACACTGAACTGAACCCCATTCGGGTCGGTGCAAGGATTTTCGGGCGTGATCGCGTTGGGATTGTTCGGGCAGTAGTTGACCGTGCCACTCACGTTTGTGCCGGAACAAGTTGTGGGTATTATAGCGGTGGTACTGGGAGGCGCGGCAAAACTAGCAGTAACGCTTTGCGCCGAGTTCAAGCTCAACGTGCACGTGGAGTTCGTTCCAGCGCTTGCGCAGGCGCCGCCCCAGCCCCCGAACGTGGATGGTCCCCCATTAGGAGCCGAGGGGTTGGGAGTAGCCGTCAAAATGACTACTGCGTCGGGAGCATAGCTTGCCGAACAGGAACCTGTCTGTGCCACTCCCTCGCCGGCTTCAGTACAGTCGATCAGCATCGTTGGGGAGCTATTGTCCGTCACAGTGCCGGCTCCCATTCCAGTCAATGTCAAAGTCAAGGTGTCGGACGAAACCACCACTACCCCGGACGATGGCGGGCCCTCCAAGGCAAACCATGTGCTCCCATTCGGGGGGATCGCGGTCGTGAAATTCACCGTTCCGGTCATGTTCTCGTTGGTAATGTTGGTGAATGTGTTGTCCGGGCCCGCATAACCAAGAGGGTTGGGATCATTGGGCTCCGCTGGGTAGGGCACGGGGCACCACGAATATGCCGGACTATGGTACTGCGTGTCGCAGGGACCATCGCCATCGAAGCCAAAGATGTCAGTCGTCGACGACGTGAGAGTGATGGAAGTCAGGTACTGGCCGGAATTGTTTACGATGCCAACCAAGGTGTCATCGGAGCCGTCATACGGTGGAAGTCCAGTCTGAAGGACCGCAGCCGAGCCATCCGGGCTAACGGTTATTATGACGCCGCACGTGTCCGGAGGGCTGGCATTCCCCACTTTACCCGTCCCCGGTCCTATTGTTGGCGCCGAGCAGGGATCGCCTCCTCCTACTTCCTGCCCCCACAGATTGCCAGTGGACACCATGGTTCCAAAAACCAGGAACAAAGCTAAACAAGCGGCGCGAGGTAGCACAGACCTTCGGATCTTCATAGTGTCCTCCATACACTGCGTTGCAGACCTGTAAACATAGTGATGTTTACGGTCCATCCGCTTCACAAGAGAGCAATTCTCGGCATCAACGGAGTCTTTATAGAAAACTCCGGCCTTCCTCAGCCGAGAGTCTGCGGTCTGCCCGCATTCCCCTCCTGGAAGACTTATTTCCCTCAGGCTCGAAACAAAAATCTGGAAATCAAAAAGCCCCAGTCAAGGGGCCACGCCCCCAATCAGCGTTGCACAGATTGGACCGCACTACTACGTGGCATACACAATACTCATGGGCAAGCGAATGTCAAGACTGCATTTGGGTAGGAGGGTAGTAGCAGGAACGGCTGCCGATGAAAACCTCTTTCCCGCGTTGATAGCTATGGAGTATCTGGAAGGCCAAACCCTGAAGCACACCAGCTCGAGCAAAGCCCCTGCCGTGCCCGCAGGTCCTCAATCTCGCGATCGAGCTTTGAAGTCAAATCGAGCGAGAGACGCGGTCAAGTGTCTTCTCATCTCTCATCAGCGCCATCCGGGGAGTTGACGCCGTTGGCGTCTCGATGCGAAATGGACGCCACATTCGGGATTGGTATGCCCATTGAATGGAGACAAATGCTTACTCGAACTGGCGAGACAATCTTTCTTCGGAGCGGTCAAACGCGCTCACGAACGGCAACAGACGCCATACCGCTGCCACAGCCGAAACCAAGGACTGTGCGCGAGGGTCTCATCGTGCCTCCGATTCGCAGATGAGAGGTCGCTTGCGTTCAGCGGTCTGGTGTCCGGCACGGCGAATGTGCGCTCTAGCCACTCGATTTCGGCAATAGTCTGCTCAGCATCCATTGTTCCTCAATATCTACCACAAGCATGGCGGGGTCAAACGAGATGGCACCAATGCCGAGACTTCGGTAATTCGCATCCCATTCGCTGCGCAGCGCATGCCATAGTCTCATTCTCGATCGGTTTAGGCGGAGTGGTGCGAGGCGTACCATTGATCATGAGCAGAATACATCCAGAATATCCCGGCGCACATCTCTCTGACTGCTGGACCGTTGGGGACGTCCGCTTTCGAAAGGAACCAGACGAGGAAGAAGAGGAAGAGGAAGAGGAAGAGGACGAGAAAGACGACGGTGACGGCGAAGAAGGCGATGAGGATGACGACCAAGAGAGCGGCTATTCAGTGTGAGCGCATCCTCATGCCGGCGTGGTGAAGGATGAAACGCGAAGACTTCGTCAAGGTTGCAGATGAAGCATTGGATTCGTTGCCGGAACAGTTTCGCAGCCGCATCCAGAACGTCGCGATTCTCGTGGAGGATTTTCCGCCCAATCAGAAACCACCCCAGCCGGGGCAGCAACGGCGATTGCTTCTCGGCATCTTTCACGGAGTGCCAGCCACCAGGAAGAGCGTCTTTGATGTTTCGATGGGTCCTGCCCACATCGTGCTTTATCAGAAGAACATCGAAGCGGTCTGTAGGAGCGAGGCAGAAGTCCGATACCAAATCCGCCAGACGCTTCTCCACGAACTGGGGCACTATTTCGGCATGACTGAAGAACAGCTTAGGGATGTTTAGCTGGACCCCATAGGTATGAACAAGCTATCGCAGATCAGGCGATTGCGCTTGCCGCCAACGACAATGAAGACTTTGCCGACGATCTCGGATTGCGTCGGTTGATAGGGGACGATGAACAACTTGTCATCTGCCCGCCACGCTCAATTCATGCTGTAGCTGATAATCTTTCCCATAGAACGTTGTGAGTCTGAGCGAACCGTGAATTCCCGACACGTCGCGATTTCGTTGCTATCCCTCAGCTTGGCCGTGGCCGCAACTGCAACTCTCGCCCTTGCCCAAGACAACTACGAAATCCAGGTCTACGGATCCGATCTGGTCGACCCCGGACACACGATGGTCGAACTCCACAGCAACTTTACGATCGATGGTTCGAAGACGGTCGTGGATGGTGTTTACCCCACCAATCACGCCGAGCACGAGACCGTGGAGATCACCCACGGCTTCAATGACTGGTTCGAGTGCGGGTTTTACATCTTCACTTCAATAACCGAAGGCCAGAGCTGGCAGTGGGTGGGAAATCACATACGCCCGCGGGTTGCGGTGCCGAAGAAATGGCACTGGCCGGTTGGAGTGAGTCTTTCGAATGAAATCGGTTACCAAAGGCGACAATACTCGGTGGATACCTGGACCTGGGAGATCCGTCCCATCGTGGACCAAAAAATCCAGCGCTGGTATTGGGCCCTGAACCCCACGCTGGACCGGTCTTTCCACGGGGAAACTGTGAACCAGGGGGTTGTTTTCTCGCCGAACTTCAAGTTCAGTTACGATTTCACGCCGAAAGTTGCGGGAGGTTTGGAATACTATGGATCGGTCGGTCCGGTGAGTGGGTTCGACTCGGTCTCGCAACAGCAGCATCAGATTTTCCCCGCAATCGATTTGAATGTCGCTCCGCAATGGGAGATTAATTTTGGACTTGGAGTGGGCCTTACGGGCGCGACCGACCATCTGATTGCCAAGATGATTCTGGGTTATCGCTTTAATTTCTGATCAACGACAGGAGCGCGCCTCGCCCTAGGAAATGGTATGGACCGTAGAACTTTCCTGGCCATGATCGGAACCTCAGCTTGCGCTGAGTTGGCGAGGCGATTGGGTGCGCGAGTTGGAGCGGACAATCCCAAAGCCGACGTAACGATTCGCATTGCACCCGTCGAGATCGAAGTCGCACCCAAGAAAGTAATCAAAACGACTGGATACAACGGATCCGCTCCGGGCCCGGTTTTGCGACTGCGCGAGGGGCAGCCCGTCTCGATTGACATTTTCAACGAAACTAAGATCCCGGAAGTAGTGCATTGGCACGGTTTGTTTGTCCCATCGGATGTGGATGGTTCCGAAGAAGAGGGAACGCCGATGGTGCCTCCCGGTGGAATGCGGCGCTACTCGTTTATCCCGCGCCCTGCGGGAACACGCTGGTATCACAGCCATGTTCATGCGGGCCGCGATATGAAACGAGCCACATATACGGGACAGTTCGGATTCTTCTACATCGAACCGAAAGAGGAGCCAGGGCGCTACGACGCGGAGGTTTTTCTCGCGCTACACGGCTGGGATCCGCATCTGGACGCTCAGGGCGATGAAGGCAATCTGGAAGTCACGTACTCCATATACTCGATCAACAGTCACGCTCTTGGTTCAGGCGATCCGGTGCGCGTGAAAGAAGGTCAGAGGGTGCTCTTTCGCATCTTAAATGCCAGCGCCACCGATCAGCACCGCATCGCCTTGCCAGGTCACAAGTTCAAAATCGTCAGCCTGGATGGAAACGCTGTGCCTGTGCCGCGCGAGGTGGATGTGATCGAGATGGGGCCAGCAGAGCGGGTAGATGCCATGGTCATAATGGACAACCCCGGCGTCTGGATTCTAGGCGAGTCGAGCGATCAAGTACGGAGCGCTGGAATGGGTATCGTCGTGGAGTATGCCGATCGCAGCGGTGATCCGCGGTGGACAACCCCGCCGAATACTCCGTGGGACTACACGAGGTTTGGGCGCGAAGCGCAGACTCCTGAGCCGGCGGGCGGTGTCGTGCCACTGGCATTCCGCAAGAAATTCGCGGGCAATCGATGGGTGGATCACTGGACCATAAATGGCAAGTCCTTTCCCAAGACCGATCCCGTCAGAGTCCGGGCCAACTCCCGGTATCGCCTACGCTTCGATAACCAGAGCGATGACGCGCATCCCGTCCACCTGCACCGGCACAGCTTCGAACTGACGAAGTATGCCGGCAAAACAACTTCTGGTGTCGTGAAGGACGTTGTCGTCGTGCCAGCGAGGAAGCAAGTCGAGGTGGATTTTACGGCGGACAATCCCGGCCCTACTCTTTTTCACTGCCACCAGCAACTGCATATGGACTATGGCTTTATGGCGATGGTCGAATACCAGGCATGAATAGTGGGGTGTGAGTCGCATCACATCCTCAGGCATGGTTTTCGTGAGACCATCTGCCAAACCGCAGATTTTGATCCGGGAAAATAGAGCGTGCCCACACCAGCCACGGCCAGAACCACAATACGGAGGGACGAACGAGAATTGCATGACGCAAATTTCGCCATGCGACTTTCTCTGATTGTTGGTTTGGCAATGCTGACCGGCAAAACCACGGTCTACCTCATGACGCATTCGGCTGCGATCTTCTCCGACGCAGCCGAGTCGGTGGTTCACGTAATCGCGGTGGGATTCGCTTGGTTCAGTCTTCGCCTCAGCACAAAATCCGCCTCCCCGCAATTTCTATACGGCTACGAGCGGATCACTTTCTTCTCTGCAGGATTTGAAGGCGCCATGATCGTGGTGGCGGCGATGGCAATTCTCTATGAATCGATCCGCAAGTGGATAGCCGGGCTACAAATGGAGAACTTGGGAGTGGGAACAGCCCTGATCCTGCTGGCCGGGATGCTCAATGCCGGTCTCGGCTACTATCTTCTGCGAGTCGGCCGCCGCACCAATTCTCTGATTCTCGAAGCCGACGGCAGACACGTCTTAACCGACAGCTGGACCAGCTTCGGTGTTGTGGCGGGATTGGGAATGGTGCTGCTGACACACTGGAAACCGTTCGATCCGCTGGTGGCCATTGCGGTCGCAGGGAATATTTGTTGGTCCGGAGGGCGCCTGGTGTGGCACTCGGCCGTCGGGCTGATGGACTATTCTGATCCTGAAGCCGGTCGTAAGATTCGCGAGAAGTTGGATCAGATTTGCGCTGAGCTGTCCATCCAATACCACGGCGTACGCTTCCGAACCACAGGCTATCGTCAGATTATCGAAATACACTTGTTGTTCCCGCACCTCACCTCAGTCAGCGAGGCCCACCGTCGCGCCACAATTCTGGAAGAACGCTTGCCGGTCGAGTTGGGAATGCCAGCTGAAGTCACGACCCACTTGGAATCGCTCGAAGACCATGCCGATGTGCACAGCGAACAACACTACACAGGGAAGCCCGACTAGAACCCATCTACCCATCTCATAGATGCCTCGTAGAATCAGAGGCGAGGCGAGATGGAGCATCTCGAGAAAGTTTTCGGCGTAACGTTCATACAGACGACCAGACGCCGGAAGTTCTGCAACCAGGCAAACAGCCTCTCGATTTTCCACCTTAGTCCGTATCGCTTCGGCCGACGCCCAGTTCTTGTTTGCCGACATTCGAGCAGAATCGAATGTAATAGCCTAATTTGTGGACTCAAGATTGTCTGGATTCTCGCCTGATCGATTTTTACGAGGAAGCCGGAGTTCGGATCAAGCCGACGGCCAGCGTAATTGCCGAGATGGCCAGAATAACCGCGCCCGTGTAGATTAGTCGGACTGCTCCGCTCGGCTGAGAGGCCGTCGGCGGCAGCACGGAGAAAAAGAAGCCCGCCGATATCAGGATCGCCGAGAGCGGCACTCCAATACGCACAAACCAGACAAGCGGAGGAGGGAGAACTGCCGAGTCCGCGAATATCTGACAGACGAGCGAAAGAATCACAATGACGCCGGCATGAGCGTGCCCGGCACGGAAGAAGTTCTGACGCAAGGGATTATCCATGTACCCGCTTGTTTTGTTCATGAGCGAAGTCAACAGAAAATAGCCGCCGTATTGAATCGTCGGTACGGTAATGAGAATGATCCCAGACATCAATCTGGCGTCGCGTGTCATTAGATGCTCCTTAATTAATTGGATCACGATCGAAAATCAGTCGGCCCCCGGCGCTTCGGGGTTAACTCACGATGTAGGGGGCCATCGGTCCCTGATCGGGGCATTAAGCCGCGGATTGCTGTTGATGCACATCCTCTGGATGTTTCCCGTACTTATTGCGGAAACGCGTCGACGCATCGCGGGCGATAGGATTGCCATGACCGAACCCGGCAGCATCGAATGCGAATGAAAGACCGGCAAGTTTGCGCTGGCTGGCGCGACCTTCCTTCAAACGCTCGAAGCCGACGGGATCACCAAGGCCCATGATGTTCATGCACACATCGCCCGCGAACAGCATTCGTCCCCGACGCCACAGTAACGCGACCTGTCCCGCGCAATGCCCCGGAGTATGAATCACTTCGATGCCCCCAGCGATGGGCAGTATTTCGCCAGCGGTCAGAGGTTGGTCGATGGCAACCGGCTCGAGTCGCTCGTCGGGATGGTAGAACAGGTTGCACAGTATTCGCCGCAACAGACCAGGTGCCGGCGTCAGAGGCCGAAAAGGACCTCCACTCTCGGCCAGAGAAACATCAAGCGGGTGCATGTAGGTCCTCGCACCGGTTTCCCGCACGATCGCGGCGGCACTGCCGATGTGATCGGGGTGGGCGTGAGTGAAAATCAAGTGCTTGAGCTGCCGTGGAGAGCGGCCGAGCTCGCGAATCGCCCCGAAGACGGCTGCCTCCTTGCCTGGATAACCAGCGTCGATCAGCGTCAACCCGTCGTCGCCCTCGATCAGGAAGGCGTTTGCGAACCCCATCGGGACGACATGTACACCTTTGATCACACGCTTCACGGCCATAGGCAGAATCCCTCGCTGATCGCAAAGCAAAAAATAAGCAGCTTAACGTTAGACCGATTCATTGCTTCGTCACAGATAGACTTACCAATGTTCTGCCCCGGTCGGAAAAATACAGGAACCTATCTTACATGCGTTAATCGCTTTCGGATGCGGCGTTCCCGCTGTTTGCGCCGTCGGTTGAGAAGAACCTCTTCCTTCTGTAGAGGGCGGAGTGAATGCGGGTGTAGATTCACGCCGCCTGACTGCTTGAGCAGATTTGGTAGCTCGGGAACGGCTTAGGTTCCTGAGGAACCTACATCCACTATGCTGTTCAGATGGAGAACTTCAATCGGGCAAATACTGTAAATTTGTCATTGTTAGCAAGATCAACACTGCTCCCGCAAGCACGTTCGAATACGTGACTTGGGCACCCGGGGTTATTTGCCACCGGATCCTCCGAATTCTTGCTCGAACAGAAATTGATGGCTTGGTTAGTAAACGAAAGGCACCGAACCGTTACGGTTCCCGGGTAGGCGAAACGCGCCACCGATGAAGCCGGTACATTTCTGGATCCTCGGCGGCGCCTCGATGAATACCGGGAATATTCCGATATGAAACAAACTGGGGATGTGAGCACAGAAACCGTAGATCGGCACGGACTGGCGACAAACTTTTCGCGGTATACTGCGGAATAACGTTGCTCATCAGATCATGCCTATCACGTCGAAGAAGCCCCCTCCTCCTTCAAGCGACAAGCGCTGGCGAATTGTAGCTGGAACCATGAGGCGGCACGGGTTTGCCCGGGATGCCCTCATCGAAACTCTGCACACGGTTCAGGAGTATTTTGGATACCTTGACAAGCCATCCTTGAAGTTCGTCGCCGCGTCGCTGCGCGTGCCGCTGAGTCAGGCGTACGGGGTTGCGACGTTCTATCACTTCTTCACGTTGAAGCCCCCCGGCAAGCATACGTGCCTGGTGTGTTTGGGGACGGCTTGTTATATCAAAGGAGCCGGGCAACTTCTTGCCTCGGCGGAAGCGTCACTCAACGTGAAATCGGGGGAAACTACTTTGGATGGAAATGTTTCTCTGCTGACCGCGCGCTGCATCGGCTCGTGCAGCATGGCGCCGGCTGTCATTTTTGATGGCGAGACCTCCGGCAATGTCGATGATGCAGCGCTTCACAGCAAGCTGGCGGGATGGGAAAACTGATGACGATCGAGGAGCTTGAACAGATTGCAAACGACTGGCGGATGGCGAAAGAAAAATCTCCCCGCGCGTTGCATGTTTGCGTTGCCGCAGGCTGCTTATCTCTGCACAGCGATGCGATCAAGTCGGCGCTGGAGAAGGAAGTGCAGAGCACCGGAGCGAATTGCCGGGTAGCCGGAACGGGCTGCATGGGGCTTTGCTCGCTGGGACCGCTGGTGAGCCGCGAGCCTGACGGCCAGCTCCTGAAGAACGTGGCGGAATCGGACGCGGGGGAGATCGTGGCAAAACTGGATAGTGCCATCCCGGAGCATCTGCTGTGCTCTCGCGAGCAGCCTTTTTTTCAGCGGCAAACCGCCGTCGTGCTGGAAAACTCAGGCCGAATTGACCCGGAAAAGATTGAAGAGTACATCGCCGCGGATGGGTATCAGGCTCTGGTCCACGCGCTCACGGAGATGGCTCCGGCGCAGATTGTGCAGGAGGTTTCAAAGAGCGGGCTACGCGGGCGGGGTGGGGCGGGCTATCCCACCGGTTTAAAGTGGGGCACGGTAGCCAAGACGATTGGGACCACCAAGTATGTCATCTGCAATGCGGATGAAGGCGACCCCGGGGCGTTTATGGATCGCAGCGTGCTGGAAAGCGATCCGCACCGAGTGCTGGAGGGGATGATCGTCGCAGGCTATGCCGTGGGAGCGAGTCAAGGCTATATCTATGTGCGTGCGGAATATCCGCTGGCGATTAAGCGGCTGCAGACGGCCATTCGCGAGGCAAGGCGGCTGGGTTTTCTGGGGAGTCAGATCTGCAACGCGAAGTTCAGCTTCGACATTGAAATTCGCATCGGGGGCGGCGCGTTCGTCTGCGGGGAAGAGACTGCGCTGATTGCCTCCATTGAAGGACGGCGGGGCACGCCGCGGCCTCGACCTCCGTTTCCGGCACACTCCGGCTTGTGGGAACTGCCCACGCTGATCAACAACGTGGAATCGTTCGCCAACATTCCAACCATTCTGCGCCGGGGTGGCGAATGGTATGCCTCTCTGGGTACGAAGAAAAGCAAAGGCACGAAGGTGTTTGCTCTGTGCGGGAAGGTGCGGAATGTGGGTCTGATTGAAGTACCCATGGGGACTACATTACGCGAGATTATTTTTGAAATCGGGGGTGGCGTACCAGAGGGCCATACGTTCAAGGCGGTCCAGACCGGCGGGCCGTCGGGCGGCTGTATTCCGGAACAGTTTCTCGATCTTCCGGTGGACTACGAATCCCTGAAGGAAGTCGGCTCCATCATGGGTTCGGGCGGCATGATCGTGATGGATGATAGCGCGTGCATGGTGAACGTGGCGCGTTATTTTATGGAGTTCTGCATGTCCGAATCGTGCGGCAAGTGCATTCCTTGCCGCGCCGGCACCGCACAGATGTTCGAACTGCTGACGCGCATGACCAGCGGAACCGCGACACCGCAGGACCTGGAGCTTCTGGAAGATCTTTGTGACATGGTGAGTAACACCAGCCTGTGCGGACTGGGACAGAGCGCGCCCAATCCGGTGTTGAGCACGCTGCGCTACTTCCGGGAGGAATATACGGAGCACATCCTGGAAAAGCATTGCCGGGCGGGGGTTTGCGAATGCAATCAGTTGGCGGAGGTCTCCGCATGAATCCGGTACCCGAGGCGAAAACGCTCGTAATCGATGGCATCGACGTAAGCGCGAGCAGCGATCAGACGATTCTGGATGCCGCACGGGAAAATGGGATTTCGATTCCGACACTATGCCACCTCGACGGGCTGACAGAAGTGGGAGCCTGCCGGATGTGTCTGGTGGAGCTGAAGGGTTCGACCCGGCTGCAACCTGCATGTGTGACTCGGGTGGAGGAAGGCATGGAGGTCACGACCCAGACGCCGCGACTGCAGAAATACCGGCGCATGGTGCTGGAACTTCTGTTTGCCGAACGGAATCACGTGTGCTCCGTATGCGTCGCCAACAATATGTGCGAATTGCAGGACCAGGCGAAAGCGCACGGTGTGACTCATGTGCGTTTCCCCTACCGCTCTCCCCAGCTTCCGGTGGATGTATCTCACGAACGTTTTGCTTTGGATCACAATCGCTGCATTCTATGCACGCGTTGCGTGCGGGTGTGCAACGAAATTGAAGGCGCGCATACTTGGGATATTCTCGGCCGGGGTGTGAATTCCGTGCTCATCAGCGATCTGCATGAGCCATGGGGCGAGTCCGATACGTGTACGAGTTGCGGGAAGTGCGTTCAAGTGTGTCCTACAGGCGCGTTATTTGACAAGGGCAAGGTTGGTAGCAAAGTGCGCAAGAACCCGGATTTTCTTTCTTACCTGAATGACATGCGGGAAGGCCTGCGATGAGCAAACCGACGCTTGCCACGGTCTGGCTGGATGGCTGCTCCGGCTGCCACATGTCGATCCTGGATATGGACGAGCGGCTGGTGGAGTTGAGCGAGAAGTTCGATCTGGTGTATTCGCCGCTGGTGGATTACAAAGAGTTCCCCGCGCAGGTGGACATCGCACTGATTGAAGGTTCGGTGAGCAGCGATGAAGATGAACGCAAAATCCGCAAAGTGCGGGCGCACACCCGCATCCTGGTTTCGCTGGGAGATTGTGCAGTGACCGGAAACGTACCCATGATGCGAAACCCTATCCCCGTGCCCGAACTGCTCGACTGCGTTTATAAGGGAAACGGTTTGCTGCAGGAGCAGGTGCCAACCGAGCGCTTACCCTCCTTGTTGTCTCGCGTTCGACCGGTACACGAAGTGGTAAACGTGGATGTGTTCGTCCCAGGCTGCCCGCCCTCTGCCGACACCATCTTCACGGTAATTAGCGAGTTGCTCGCAGGCCGCATTCCGGACGTAGCGGCCTTGTCTCGCTTCGGGGCCTAGCTGAGGCCAGCCCAAGCCGGGCCTAAGAAAGACAGGAAGATGTCGAAGACCATCACCATTGATCCGGTAACACGCATCGAAGGCCACGCCAAGATCACGCTGCAACTCGACGATGAGGGCGAAGTCTCCGAAGCGTATTTCCATGTCACTCAGTTTCGCGGCTTCGAAAAAATCTGTGTGGGGCGTCCGTTCTATGAAATGCCGTACCTCATGGAACGAATCTGCGGGATTTGTCCGGTAAGCCATCTTCTGGCTTCGGCCAAGGCATGCGATGCACTGCTGGCCATGAAAGTTCCGCCCTCGGCGGGGAAGCTGCGGCGCATCCTCAACCTGGCGCAACTGATTCAATCGCACGCGCTGAGTTTTTTCTATCTTTCGTCGCCGGACTTTGTGATCGGAATGGATGCTGACCCGAAAGAGCGAAATCTTTTCGGTGTGATGCGCAAGCATCCGGAGCTGGGGCGGGGAGGAATCCGGTTACGTCAATTCGGGCAGCAGGTGATTGAAACGCTCGCCGGCAAGCGCATTCATCCGGGCTGGGTGGTTCCGGGCGGAGTGAATGAGCCGCTCAGTGTGGAAAAACGCGACAATCTGTTGTCACAGATACCCGAAGTGATTGCTATCGCCCAGAAGGCCCTGGCGTGGTTCAAAATTGAGTTCGAGAACTTCCGCGAAGAGATTCGTACGTTTGCGAATTTCCCCAGCCTGTTCATGGGATTGGTCACGCCGGATGAGCGTGCAGGCTACTACGAGGGCAAACTTCGCTTTACCGACTCGCATGGAAACATCGTGGCCGACAAACTTGAGGCAACGAATTATCCAGACTATCTGGGCGAGGCCGTTGAACCGTTTACGTTCATGAAGTTTCCCTATTACAAGCCACTGGGCTATCCGGATGGCATCTACCGCGTGGGCCCACTGGCGCGGCTCAACCTGGTGGAAAACTGCGGCACGCCGCTGGCCCAGCAGGAATGGATAGAATTCCGCGCACTGGAACGCGGAGCGGTTTTAAGTTCGTTTCATTATCACTACGCGCGCCTGATCGAGATACTCTTTGCGCTCGAGCACATTCAGGAATACTTGCTGGACCCCCTCATTACCAAAAGCCATGCCCGTTATTCGGCGTCGCTGAATAACCTCGAAGGAATTGGTTGTTGCGAAGCGCCGCGGGGCACGCTGATCCACCACTACCGCGTGGACGAACAGGGGCTGATCACCTGGGCCAACCTCGTCATTGCCACGGGGCACAACAATCTAGCGATGAATCGCGGCATTCTACAGACCGCGCGCCACTTTGTGCACGGCGAAAAGCTGAACGAGGGAATGCTGAATCGCGTGGAAGCAGTGATCCGCGCGTTTGACCCTTGCCTGAGTTGCTCCACGCATGCGTATGGACAAATGCCGCTGAAAGTCAGGTTGGTTTCTCCCGACGGCAGAGTGCTCGACGAAATTTGCCGGGAATCATTTTCCGGGAAACATGAGTAAAGCGTTGGTGCTGGCCTGCGGGAATCTTCAGCGCGGCGATGACGGCGTGGCGCTCCACGTCGTGAGGTACTTGCGCAACGATTCATTCTCTCCGGCGACGGAATTTCATTGCGAGCAGCAGTGGACGCCCGAACTTGCTGAGCCGATTAGCCAGGCGGAGATCGTTATATTTGTCGACGCTGCCCTGGGCACGCCGCCGGGCTCAATCGCTTGCTGGCAGTTACAGCCAGGTCCAGGCGCGTCGTTCGGCAGTACGCATCATACTTCTCCCGAACTTCTCTTGCTTCTCGCCGAGGAACTTTACGGGAAGCGCCCGGCACGGGCCTATTGCGTCACGATCACGGGAGATTCGTTTGAATTCCGGGAAACTCTTTCCGATCCGGTTCGCAGCGCCATTTCCCCCACGGGGGAACGGATCAAGGCGCTGCTGTCCGAATTTCCGATGCTAGAGAGCGGAGACCGTCGCTAGTTTCTCTATTGGTCCCTGTAGGAGACCCGGTGCTGGATGGCGGCCGCGCGCGTTCCTCTGCTCGGAGCTGGCTCCGGCAAGTCCCGATGGCCAAACTGCACCACTTCCCCCACCCCTGATCCCGCGCCCCAATCGGGCTGCTATTTTGGCTGCGTCCTTTGCTGTAGCAAACGGGGGAAGCCCGTGAGTTGCAGCGGAATGCTGGAGTCGGCGGGGCCTGCGTTCGATGCGTTGGCTCCGTTCGGAGCTCCGTAGGCTGGGACGGCGAGGAAGCCGACCTGCTGACCATCGGGCTCGGCTGCGGTGCCTACGATCTCGCCACTGTCATTGATTCCTTGCGCGATGAGCAGGTAGAGCGGGGAGTCACCCACCACTAGCTTATTCAGATCGGTCATCATTCCGTTCTGATAGAGGAACGCTCGCATACCATAGGGCTCGGTTCCGCCATTTGAAATGCCAACGATCTGACCTTCTTCATTGATATCGTAGGCGGCACCGGCATTGTCATTGCCGATGAAGGGCAGGGGCTGCATGCCCTTTGCTTTTGTCCATAGGAACCCTTGCGAGTTATTGCTGGTGTTGTTGGCGAAGCCAACGATTTGGCCGTGGTTATTGAGAGAGATGGGAGTGTTCCACGCCTGTGCTCCGAGATTGCCGAGGTTGATGGGCTGGCCGTTTTCCCAGAGAAGAGCGTGAGTCGCACTCTGATCGCCAACCGCGTTTTCGCAAATACCGGAAATTCCGATGACCTGTCCGAGGTCGTTGATGGCGGTGGCGGCGGAATCGGGATCGCCGGGATAGGGCGGAAGTTGGGTCATCTCGGTCAAATTGGGTCCCCAGATTGCGGCTTCGAACTGAAGGTATTGATTGACCGGGGAAGAGTTGTTGCAGGTGGGATCGAGCACGCCGTTTTCCGCCCAGCCAACGATCTGGCCGCGGTTGTTCGCGCCGGCAGCGTAGCTGTCGTATCCGCCGGGATAGGCAGGGAGACCAGTCATGGTGCCGTTGCGCCAGGCGAAGCCTAAGCAGATGTCGCCGGTGGGGGCTGAGGGAAAGAAGGCGGAGCAACTCCAGGATTCGTGATAGGGATTCGCTTCGGCGGTTTCGGCGATGCCGACGATCTCGCCCAGGATGGTGTGGTTGGGCCAGGCGATATTGCTGTTGGGGCCGCCGAGCGTTCCCAGGTCAAGCGGAACGCCGACCCAAAGTTCGGCGTCGACGGCGGTGTTGCCGGTGAGATTCGCGCCGCCTGAGATCCAGCCGAGGTCGTTGATTCCGACGGGTTCCGGGTTGCCGCCTAACGGGGCGCCCAGATTGAATACGTAATATTTGGGTGGTTGGCTATGTTGTGGAGATTGCGCGTAGAGCCCGCACGCGACAGCAACCAGAATAATCGGCAAGAACACAAACCGTCTCTGCATAGTGGTCCCCTTTACTTTTTGCGAAATTTATTTGCCGCCGGTGCGGCGATCTATTCGCGGTTCGTGAGCGGGGGAGAACCGTTGAATATTCGGCCTTCGGCGTGGATCAAGTTACTGCGGAGAGGAAGACGAGGTCAGACGTTTGCGGACCTCGCTATGGGTGGCAGTAGACATTTTCGGCTGCGGTTCAAGTTGAGTGGCCGGGGATGTCGTGGTCCGAAAACGTCCAATTCTGGCAGAAATGAGCGTTATTATCGTGAGAAGCGATGGTGCTGGAAACCGAGATCGACCGCAAAGTTTTTTCCCGGGCTCGCCTTTCGCGCGATCCCAGGTTCGACGGGAAATTTTTTATCGGCGTGCGCGGTAGTGGTGTTTATTGCCGTCCGATTTGTCCCTCGCCGACGGCGAAGGAAAAGAACGTCCGCTATTTTTTGACGGCGGCGGCGGCGGCGGAAGCGGGCTTTCGGCCGTGCCTGCGCTGCCGTCCGGAGTGCTCGCCGGGAACGCCTGCGTGGAATGGCACGCCCAATACGGTTTCGCGGGCGCTGCGACTGATTGCCGAGAGCGGGCTGGAAGGTGGAGTGGAGGGTTTGGCCGAACAACTGGGCGTGGGGTCGCGGCATCTGCGCAGATTGTTTGTGCGGCATCTTGGGGCTACGCCGAATGCGGTGGCCCAGACGCGCCGGCTTCACTTCGCCAAGAATCTGATTGACCAGACGAAGTTATCGATGCAGGAGATCGCGATGGCTTCGGGGTTCGGGTGCGTGCGAAGGTTCAATGCGGCGATCCGAAAAACGTATCAGCGCACGCCATCGCAGATTCGGCGGCTTTCGCATCAGGATGGAGCTCTTCCTGAGAACCAGTATGTTTTTCGTCTTCGCTACCGTCCGCCTTATGACTGGAATGGGATGTTGCGGTTTCTTCAACCTCGCGCCACGCCGGGCGTAGAGGAGGTGGAGAATGGAATTTACCGGCGCTCGATTTCGTTTCGTGGCGCAATTGGTTGCTTCGAGGTTTCGCATGATGAAGGCAATCACTCGTTGAATGTGAGAGTGCAATTTGGCGATTCGAAAGCTCTTTACTTCATCATTGAGCGAGTGCGTGCGATGTTCGATCTCAATGCGGATTGGATTGCAATCGCGCGCACGCTCGGCGCGGATCCGGTGCTGGCGGCGAAGATCAGCGTGAATCCCGGTTTGCGGGTGCCGGGTTGCTGGAATGGTTTTGAATTGTGCGTGCGTGCGATTCTGGGGCAGCAGATTACGGTTCAGGGGGCGACTACGCTCGCCGGGCGTCTGGTGAGGAAATTCGGCCAGGAGGCGGTGACGGGTCACGGGCTCACACACATTTTTCCCGGACCTGAAGTTCTTGCGGAAGCGGATATAGCCAGCATTGGGCTGCCGCAGGCGCGGGCGCAGACGATTCGGGAATTTGCGCGCTTTGTGCGGGACCGGCAGATCAGTTTCGAGGGAGTTCTGCATTCGGAGGGACTGCTCGAACAACTGCGGAGCGTCGCGGGCTTCGGACGATGGACCACGCAGTATGTTGCCATGCGCGCGCTGGGTGATCCCGATGCGTTTCCTTCGGGCGATCTCGGGTTGATGCGTAAACTTGGACTGAAGAATGCGCGGGAACTGGAGGCACAAGCGGAAGTATGGCGGCCGTGGAGAGCGTACGGGGCGATGTACATTTGGAGCGGGCCGGCGAAGATTCAGGGGCGAAGAAAGTTGTCTTCCCGTAAAGTCGGCAGATCCATTGTTATCAAGTTTCCTTCCGCGGGCGATCCGGTTCGGGGGTCCAGAACGCAGTTGGCATAGAACGGCAGTTCGTGAGGGCCGAGTTGTTTGGTGGGGCCTGGTCAGGAAGGGGCTTCGGTTTCCTCTCGTACGATTGCGTTTAAACTGGATTTATGAATGCTCCCAGGCTCAACTCCCTTGCGCACGCTTCTTCGGCGTACCTGCGCTCCGCCATGCATCAGCCGATTCAATGGAATGAATGGGGCGAGGAGGCGTTTGCCGCAGCGCAGCGGGAGAACAAGCCGATGCTGCTGGATATTGGCGCGGTGTGGTGCCACTGGTGCCATGTGATGGACCGGGAATCGTATGACGATCCGGAAATCGCGGGGATTGTGAATAACTTTTTTATTGCGGTGAAAGTGGATCGCGATGAGCGGCCAGATATTGACAGCCGGTATCAGGCGGCGGTGAGCGCGGTGAGCGGGCAGGGAGGGTGGCCGCTGACTGCGTTTCTTACTCCGGAAGGGAAGCCGTTTTATGGCGGCACTTATTTTCCTCCTACGGAGGGATATGGGCGGCCTAGCTTTAAGCGCGTGTTGCTCAGTATTGCCAATGCTTACAAGGAAAAGCATGGCGACGTGATGGAACAGGCGCAGATGGTGGAGAGCGCGATCGCGCAGGGGGAATCTTTTGCTGGGCGGGATGGCAGGATTACGGCCGGAATTCTCGAGGCGATAGAGAATTCGGCGCTGAAAATGTTTGACGCGCACAATGGTGGATTCGGCCATGCACCGAAGTTTCCGCATCCTTCGGTTTTGGATTTGTTGATTGAAAGCTATGGAAGAAAAGTCAAAGCCCCCACCCTAGCCGCAAAGGACGCGGCTAGAGTGGGGCACCCTCCAGAATTAATTGGTGATGGAAATCAGCTTGGTAACGTCATCGTGACCACCCTTGAACACATGGCCCGGGGCGGTGTCTACGATCAGCTGGCGGGCGGGTTTCATCGTTACTCGGTGGATGAGCGATGGGTGGTACCGCACTTCGAGAAGATGTGCTATGACAACTCGGAATTGCTGAAGAATTATGTGCATGCTTATCAGGTAACTGGTGCGGAGTTCTTTGCAGATGTGGCGCGGGACATTATCCGCTGGATGGACGAGTGGTTGAGCGACCGCGAGCGCGGCGGGTTTTACGCTTCGCAGGATGCGGACATCAACATGGATGACGATGGCGATTATTTCACCTGGACGCTGGAGGAGGCGCGGGCGGTTCTGACGGAAGAAGAGGCGCAGGTGGCGGCGCTTCACTACGACATTAACCAGATCGGGGAGATGCACCACAATCCGGCAAAGAATGTGTTGTTTCTGCGGGCTTCGATCGATGAGATTGCGCTGCGGATGGGGGTGAGTGAAGAGCGGGTGCGGGCGCTGCTTGATTCGGCTAAGAAAAAGATGTATGTGGCGCGGCTGCAGCGGCCTACGCCTTACGTGGATAAGACCGTTTATGTGGGCTGGAACAGCATGTGCGTGAGCGCGTATCTGGAGGCGGCGAAGGTTTTGGGGTTGAAAGATGCGCGGCGATTTGGGTTGCGCTCGTTGGATCGCATTTTGGCGGAGGCTTGGAGGGGACATGCGCGCGCGGGCGAGGGCGCCCGGGCCACACGGTTGCTGCACGTAGTTTCGTATTCGGATCCTCGGGCGGAGCATCGGGAGGTCGCGGGGATGCTGGAGGATTATGCGGCTACTTCGCTGGCGTGCCTGGATGCTTATGAGGCCACTGCTGATCTCAGTTATTTCAAATTTGCGCGGGCGATTTGTGACGCGATGATCGGAAAATTCTTTGACACCACCTCGGGAGGATTTTTCGATGCCGAACCGGCGGCGGATGGGAAGAGTCTGGGGGCGCTTTCGACGCGACGGAAGCCGCTGCAGGATTCGCCGACGCCGGCGGGAAATCCGATGGCGGCGATTGCGCTGCTGCGGCTGCATCACTACACGGGCGATACCACTTATCGCGCGAAAGCGGAACAGACGCTGGAAACGTTTGCCGGAGTTGCGGGGCAGTTTGGAATTTTCGCGGCTACTTATGGGATCGCTGTGGCGTACATGCTTGAGCCGGGGGAGCAGGTGGTGGTGATTGAGCAAACGGCGGGATGCGGGGATGAATTGTATGCGCGGGCGATTGCGGGGTTCCGGTTTGGCAGGAGTGTATTGCGGTTGATGGCCAATGAGGTTGTGGCGGCGAATCTTCCTTCTGCGCTGGCTGAGACGATTCCTAACTTGCCGCAGTTGAAGTCGGAGGGCGCGTTTGCGGTCTTGTGCTCGGGGTTTACGTGTTTGCCGCCGATTCTGGATGCAGAGGAGCTTGAGAGGAAGTTGGGTTCTACGACGAACCAATAGGAACTGCCGAAGCCAGTGATTCGGCGCAGGCCAAAGGCGCGCTTATCTGCACGTGAGGTCCCTCGCCCCGCTGGTGAAAACGCGGGGCATCGGGATGACGCAGGTATGGAAGTGAGGCGGCGGAGAAATCCAACTGGAGAATCTCAAAAAAACAGGGCTGACGGTTTATGTATGAAGTCCGTCAGCCCGAAGATTGCGAGCCCTTGGTTCGGCCCAAGTTACTACCGGTTACTTTGGTGACTTGCGTTCTACCTGCGCAACCAGTTAACTACTACTTCATCATCGGTGGCAGGGCAACGCATTTGCCTTGCAATTGTTGTTGTGGTGGGCACACCATGATCGGTCCTCCGTCCGGGGTGGGAGCCTGCGGAACGGCGGCGGCGACATAAGTGCCCACTAGTCCAAACATCAGGATCGAAATCCTGACTGCTTGCTTCATGGGTTGTCTCTCCTTCCGCGCTGGCGTGCACAAAAAACGGTGCGCAACGCGGACGAAAATTATAAGACAGAAGTCAAGTCCTTTCTAAGGTATTTCCCGCTAGTTTCTACGGTCTTTCCCGAAATGGATACGTGTTCTCATTGCGCCTCAGGTTAATGTTTTGTTTTGTTTTATTTGCTGAAAATAGTTCGAGTGGCAGGAGAGGTCGCGGCTGCCCGGACTTGTCAGCAGGAGAATGAGGCGCGAAGTTTACGAAATCCGGAATCGAGCGCGGGAGGAGAGTGTTGAGGCATTCCTTTCGCCCCCTTCTGGGATCGCTTTATTGAATTTCTTACCCAAGGAGCGCGGCTCCTCGGCTGCTTTTCATCGCGGCTTTGCGGATAGAAGCGTAGTGTGTAAGCCTTCGAGGAGACTGGTGCGGCTTGAATGTGAAACTGACTGGCTTTACTTGCGGAGATCCGAAGGGTTGGGCGCGCCGGGGAAACCGGGGCGTGCGGAAGCGCTTGCGGCCCCAGCCGCTATCGCCTTTGCGGGCGCGGACTCAGGCGTCGCCGCTGCGGGCGAAGCTTGGGTTCTCGAGAGCGCGCGATCGACCATGCCTTCGAACATGGGAATGAGCGAGTCGCCGGAGACGGGATGGTGAATGTCAGTTAGGCTTTGCTCCCAGCGTTGCGGGCGCAGAAGAGAGACCGGAGCCCCACGCGCGGGCGGCTTGGCCAGGGTATAACCGAGCCAGACGAGCAGAGCACAATTGTAAGCGGCCATATTGATGAGGCCGATCGAAAGATTGTTCAGGTGATCGCCTACCCAGGATGCGACCAAAGAGAGTTCCACCATGGCGAAGAAGCCAAAGCCTAGAGCAACTCCGAAGCTGTATTGCCGGCGGCTCACACCGAGGTAGCGGGCAAAGAACAGAAGAAAGAGCACCATTCCTACCTGAATAATTCGCACGCAGCGCTGGGCGGTGAGGATGGCCTGAATCCAGGGTGCGACGTCGGAGGAATTCGCGGAAACGGAAACCACGCCCGCGACCAAAAGCATGACCAATCCAGCCCACTTGAAAAGCACAGTGCCGAGATCGCGCAGGGTGTGGAAGGGGCGGAAGACATCGAGGAAGGCTTCATGAATTACCTCGAAGCCTAAGGCCACGCTGATGGCAGTGCTAATCCAAATGAGATAGAAACAAGCGCCAGGATTGTAGCGATAGGTGGGAAACTCGACCGCAAACGAGAGGATCTGAGCGGCGATGTAAGCGAAGAAGTATTTGAATTGACGGTAGCGGCCGCTGCGATAGAGAGCGATGGCGATGCCCGCTTGAAGAATCGGGTGGGCGATCCAGAGAGCGTAATAAAGGAGTTTGATTTTGTCGCTCACCGCAACAATTCTCCAGACCGGCGAAAAGATGAGTTGGTACTCAGACTTAAGTGCTAAGAGGAAAGCTAAATGTTCTGGCGCGGATGTTCAATGTACACAGGTAACCGAAAGTAACGTTACTATCGTGCCATTACTCCGAGCGGAGTAGTTAGTTGAGTTGACTGGTAAAACCATAACTTCGTTCTGCGAATTTGGGAAGAGGAAAGTTACTGTAGCTGCGCGCGAGGGCTGAAGAGACTGGGTTACGACTATTCCTTCGCTCCTTCGGAGCTTGGCTTTTGTTCCACTTTGCTACCCAGGGCTTGCGCCGCTTGGCGGCTACAGTAGGGGATGCACTCCGTTTCTGCGCGCCCTTGAGTTGCGACACAGGGGCTGGAGCCCAGGTCATTTGAAGGCTTTATGCGGCCCCTTCGACACGCTCAGGGCAAGGCTGAAGCGTCGCTCTTCCAGTTCCACCACTCGGGCCGCTTCGCGCGCGCCGCGTCGCTGCCAAACTCTAAGCGTCGGGAACGGAGTGGATGTAGGCGCGCATCATGCGGACTTCGTCGTCCTTCTCATTGAGATCGTGGAGGAGGACATCGCGCAGGGAGACGATGCCGATTAAGCGTCCTTCATGGCAGACCGGGAGATGGCGGAAGCCGTGGCGGCGCATGAGAGCCATGCAATTTTCGACTTCCTCGTTCATGCTGACGGTGAGAGGATCGTCGGTCATCACTTCGGCTACGCAGGTGCTGCGCGGGTCGCGGCCTTCGGCGACCACGCGTCTCATCAAATCGCGCTCTGAAAAAATTCCTACCAGCTTGCCGTTGTGAAGGATGGGAACGGCGCCAATGTTGTGCTCGACCATGGCGCAGACAGTTTGCAGAACCGTGTGACTTAATTCAGCGTGTTGGGTTTCCTGATTCTTGATCAGATCGCAGATGCGCATGGGATCCTCCCGGGCGTCGCGGCCCCAAAAGATACACCGGGGGGCGAGTATATGACGAAATCAGATGCAGGGGAAGAGGGAAACAGTTGGGGGAAACAAATAAATTACCGGGGAATTCGTTCCGGGAAAAGCGAGGCGGCAGGGGGCGATTGGAACTCAGATATGAAAAGCCTCGTCTGGTTTTGTGGCTTTACGCGGCGCTCAGGCCCGGCTCATCGACGCTTACTCTCGTTGCCGAGAGCCCAATTACAGACTGGCGGAAGCGTGATTAGATTCGTCACCCAGAAACAGGAAGTAGCTGGAGTTCGTGAGAGTTGCGGGAAGATGCGCTCTGGGACTTGCGGTGAGAACGATGTTGTATTCCGTCGGGTCTTTTTCTTCGATGCGGCTCAACATCTCTGACTGGCGTCCCTGCGGAGATGGTTTTCCTTGCGAGGCGGTGCTGAGCTTGGCTACAGGCTCCTGCGTCCTGCCCTCTGGCTCGATCACAGCTAACAGACTGAGAAATTCATAAAGATCGGTGCTGCTTAGACCGGGTGCGATGAAGGATACTTCCAAGTTTTGCGCGGAGAAATGCCAGGCGAGCGAAGCGGCAAGCTTTACACCGCGCTCGTAAGAAGCTTCGGAGATCAGGCCTGCAGGAGGGTTATCGAAAATAATGCAGAGCTTGCGTTCATCTTCGCGGGTGAACTCGCGCACTTTAAGTGAACCGGATTTTGCGGTTGCCTTCCAGTCGACGTGGCGGGCGGAATCTTCCGGCATGTATTCGCGGATGCGATAGAGGCTGCTGCCGCGTCCATGGACAAAGCTTTCCCACTCGCCGCGAACGAGGGGAAGTATTTGAAGCAGTTCTTCGGTCGGCTCGACCGGCGGGTAGACCAGAACTTCGCGCTGCAGGGCGAGTTGGCGCGTCTTGGTCAAAAAGGCGAAGGGAAAGCGGGTGGCGACGCCGAAGCTGGATTCGCAGTAGCGTCCGCGGCGGTTAAAAAGTAAATCCAAATCAGCGGCCAGTTCGGTTCGCGCCGGGAGATAGGGGAAATAGACCATACCTTCGAAAATTCCCGGGGCGGCGGATACAACTTGTACGCGCTGTACACGCCAGTCGCGCAGGCGCAGCCATTGGTTTTCTGGCGCTCGGTTGAGGGGGAATGCGAATGTGGTTGGCTCCCAGCGCCATTGTTTCCGAGACGTCTTTTCTTTGCGGTTGGTCACTACGCGAATAGAAAACGAGGGTAGAGCGCGGCGGGAGTTGCGCAGCAGGATGCGGCCTTTGACCGGGCGTCCGGCGAAGACGTGCTCGGGGAGGCGAACGTCCAGTTCCAGGCCGCGGAGCACAAGTGCCGAGACGACGCCCGAGACAAGAATGGCCGCCAGCATGGCGGCGACCACGATGTAGAGAAGATTGTTTCCGGTGTTCAGGGCAGCGATGCCGATGATGAGACTGACGAGGACGTAGACGACTCCGGCTTTGGTGACTTCGTAGTGGAGGGTTTGTCGCAAGCGCTCGAGTGCGACGCGACGGGCGAGGTAGGGAACTGTGACCAAGCCCACGAAGGCCGCGGTTAGTAGGGCGACCGAGGCGAGAATGACTGAAACCCAGAGATGGCCGGCTTCCCCTGAAGCCGTCGAGAACAGAGCTGCGCCAAAAGCGAGACCGAGTCCGAGCATGGCCAAAAGGAATTTGATCCAGACTTCGGCTCCGGGCCAGGGCTGGCGCGGCTTTGTGGCGGCGGAGTTGGGGGAACTTAGAGAGGTAGACGCCATTGTTTGCAGCCTAGCATTGCTTGGGGGAACGGGCAATTGGGATGGGCTTGCGGGGAAAGCGAGGGTAATGGGGGCGTGGGTGATGCGCCTACAAAAGTCAAGATCCCCACCCTGTCCCTGCAAAGTGCGCAGGGACAAGGGTGGGGCACCTGTTCGGGGTTTTCCGACTTTGGGTCGGACGAATGCGTCCGACCCTCCACAACAATTACACCAGGCCTTGATCCAGCATTGCATCGGCGACTTTCAAGAAGCCGGCGATGTTGGCGCCGTTTACCAGGTTGCCGGGCGTGCCGTATTTCTCGGCGGTTTCGAAGCAGTTGCGGTGGATGGCGATCATGATTTTGTGCAGCTTGTCATCCACTTCTTCGCGGGTCCAGGAGATGCGCGCGCTGTTCTGCGACATTTCCAGGCCGCTGGTGGCTACGCCACCCGCATTGGCTGCTTTCGCCGGTCCGTAGAGGATTCCGGCCTCGAGGAACAGCTTGGTTGCTTCCAGCGTGCTTGGCATGTTCGCGCCTTCGGCCACTACCTTGATGCCGTTCTTGATGAGGTTCGCGGCATCTCTCGCGGTGATTTCGTTCTGCGTGGCGCTCGGGAAGGCGCAATCCGCTTTGATGTTCCAGAGCGGGCTGTGCTCGAGTTTCACGTCGGTCGGCATGAAGATGGCTTTCTTGTATTTATCCGCATAGTCGCGGATGCGGCCGCGCTTCACGTTCTTCAGTTCGAGAACAAACGCGAGCTTCTCGCGGTCGATGCCGTCGGGATCGTAGATCACGCCGTTGGAATCGGAGACTGTGACCGGCTTTGCGCCCAAGTCGAGCAGTTTCTCGATGGTGTACTGGCAGACGTTGCCGCTGCCGGAGACCAGGCAGAGCTTGCCTTCCAGCGAATCTTTACGGGTCTTCAGCATTTCCTGCGCGAAGTACACGCAGCCGTAGCCGGTCGCTTCCGGACGAATCAACGATCCGCCCCAGTTCAGGCCTTTGCCGGTGAGCACGCCGGTGAATTCATTGCGCAGGCGCTTGTATTGGCCGAAGAGATAGCCAATTTCGCGTCCGCCTACGCCGATGTCGCCGGCGGGAACGTCGGTGTTGGGGCCGATGTGGCGGGCGAGTTCGGTCATGAAGCTCTGGCAGAAGCGCATCACTTCGTTGTCGCTCTTGCCCTTGGGATCGAAATCCGATCCGCCCTTGCCGCCGCCTATGGGCAGCGTGGTGAGCGAATTCTTGAATACCTGCTCGAACGCCAGGAACTTCAAGATTCCAAGATTCACCGAAGGATGGAATCGCAGCCCGCCTTTATAAGGACCGATGGCGCTGTTCATTTCAATGCGGAAGCCACGGTTCACCTGCACATTCCCCTGATCGTCGGTCCAGGGCACGCGGAACATCAGAACGCGCTCGGGCTCGACGATGCGATCGAGAATGCGATTGGATTGATACTCGGGATGCTTGGCCAGAACTAACCGGAGAGAATCGAAGACCTCGCGAACGGCCTGATGGAACTCAGGCTCGGCTGGATTTTTTGCTTTGACGCTGATCATTACATCTTCAATGTAGTCGCCGGGAGCCTTGATTCCGGGCGACGTCAAAATGCCAGAAGTCATAGTCCTACCTCCGTAGGTGTGTTACATATCCGCATTGATTGTGCGCTTTCAGCAGATGCCTGCAAGTGCGCCTGGCACCCGATGGGGTGATTGCGGTCACGGGTGTGCCGATTTGGAATCATGGAGTTGCAACGATGCGCCGGGAAGCTTGGCTGGGAACATCGTTGGATTGAACCCACGAGAGATAAGGATACGCCTTTTCGCTTCTTCCAGCCAAAGCAAGTTGTAAGATTGTGGTCCATGTTCTGTCCCGTGTGTGGCAACGGGGCGCCCGTCGGCGAAAGGTTCTGCAGAGTTTGCGGAAACGATGTATCGCGTGGCGCAGCAGCGCCGCCAACTCTGGGACCGGCTGCCGAAGGCACGATATTCCCAGCACAGACCAGCGGTAAAGCGATCGCCAGTCTGATTTCCGGTCTTTTCGTTTTTGCGTTTCCGCTTTCGATTCTGGCAGTGATTCTCGGCCATCTCTCCGTCTCTGAAATTCGCAGAAGCGCAGGACGTCTTAAAGGCGAAGGGCTCGCCATTGCTGGACTCATTCTGGGCTATGTGGGACTAGCCGCCATCCCGGTGATCCTGATCCTTGCCGCAATCATCATTCCGAACCTCCTGCGCGCAGCGATGGCGGCGAATGAGTCCTCGGCAATTGTCTCAGTCCGGGAAATCGTCAATGCGGAGAATGCTTACTTTAAATCGCATGCCAAAGTCGGGTACACGTGCAAACTGTCCGACCTGTCGAGCGCGGGACTAATCGACGAGAAGCTCGGGACCGGGCAGAAGAATGGCTACAACTTTGAATTGTCAGGTTGCCAAGCCGTCGGTGGGGATACCCCCAGCGCGAAATATTTGATTGTGGCCTACCCTGTTACCAAGGAGCGGACCGGACGGGAATCCTTTTGCTCTGACGAAACCGGAATTGTCAAAACCGACATAACCGGTTCACGACGGCATTGCATGATCAACGGGTCAGCCTCTCGATAGGGCCTCCTTCTTCCTCGTTTTGATTAGGCTGCGGTTTGCGCTACTCTTCCTTGCCGCCGACTACCTGCGCGTGTCCGATCGCCGCTACGAGGGCCATCCCTCCGATCATGTTTCCTAACAATGTGGGAACGAAGAATTGATTGAAGTATGTTCCGAAGGAAATCGATTTTGTGACCACCAGATAGAACACGGTGGTAGAACCAGCGATGATGTGATTGAAGCCGCCGATGCCGATCAGGTAAGTCAGGATAATGATGATGCTGACGCGGGCCGATTCTGCGCCGGGGAGCAGCCAGACCATCAAGGCGATTAGCCAGCCAGCGAAGACGGCGCGGATTAGGGTGAGGCCGAAGAACGATCCCATGTGTGCGGCGCCAATTTGCATCAGACACAAGCACATACGCTCGTCGAAGATCTTCGTGCGGCCGACGGCTAGCGCGAACAGAAAAGTTCCTACGAGGTTTGCGGACAATACGACGGCCCATAAACGGAGCATGCGGAGCAACGTGGAAAATTTCTTGTTCAGCAGGACGGGAAGAAAAACCGTGAGAGTATTCTCGGTGAACAATTGCTGGCGGCCGAGAACGACGATCAGGAATCCTACGGAATATCCGGCGCGCGAGACCAGCAGCCGCCAGGGCGCATCGGGCAGGTGCGCCATCATCAGGCCTTCGGCGATGAAGGAAAAGCCCATGGAAAGCCCGGCAGCGAGCCCCGACCACCACAGAGATGACACTTTTCTTCGCAGTTCCTCCTCGCCTTCGCGGCGGATGGTTTCGTAGACCACGTGCGCGCCGATGGCGAGACGCTCTTCCACCTGCTTGCGTTCGACGCGTGTGGTGACGGTGCTTTCCGCAGTCGCCGTTTCTTCCTGTGCCAACTTGGTGCTCACGCAGTTTCCTTCCGAGAAAAAGGAATTGAGGTTGGATGCGGGCTGAGCAGCTCGAGGGCAGGGAAAATTATGCAGCGATCGAGTGCGAAAGGCCCGGGTTTGCGGTTGGGCCTATCAACGCTGAGTTTCTTATCGGCATCTTATGCGGGTTGCCGGAGATGAGTCCGGCTCTGGACTCTGCCAAGACGAACAGCGTCCGGCGGATCGGCGGGGGGTATAACGGCGGTGACGTTCAGATTTTTGCTGTTTCTCTGAATCGAGCCTACATTCTATCTACGCCGATCCTTGAGTCCATTTCCATCAAGCCCCATGCTATAATTTGCTATTCTCACTCGCGCAGACTGCGCCGGAGGACCGTATCGACAAACGTTTTATCCGAATTAACGATCGTATTCGAGCCCGCGAAATTCGCGTGATCGACGATGAAGGTGGGCAGATCGGCATTCTACCCCCTTACGAAGCGCTGAAGTTGGCCCGCAGCAAGAATCTCGATCTGGTCGAGATTTCCCCCACCGCTCAGCCTCCCGTGTGCCGCATCATGGACTACGGGAAATATTTGTACCAGCAGGAGAAAAAAGAGCGCGAAGCTAAAAAGCACCAGAAGACTATTACCGTAAAAGAGGTCAAGTTCCGCATCAACGTGGATGACCACGATTACGAGACGAAGAAAAATCATGTGCTGCGCTTTCTGGATGAGGGCGACAAAGTCAAAGCGACGATTTTCTTCCGCGGCCGCGAGATGACGCGGACAGGCTTAGGGCGGCAGATTCTGGAGCGCCTGATTAAAGATGTAGAGCCGCAGAGTATTGTGGAGTTCCGACCGCGGCAGGAAGGCAATACGCTGCACGCGATTCTGGCACCGAAGAAGTCGGCGGCAGAGCGGGAAAAAGAAAAAGAGAAAGCCGCCAAGCAGAAGGCAAAGCAGGAAAAAATGATGCAGGAGAAAGCGGCGGAAGGCAGCGCGCCGGAGAAGAAGGAAGAGCAGCCGGCGGCGGCTGCTGTGGCTGCGACTTCGAATCCTACTTCGCAGGCGAGTTAGTATTTCGCCCGGCAGCTTTAACGCTGCTTAGTCTGAATAAGGTTGCGGGTCCATGCGGGCTTTGCGCCTGCGACATCGACAAAATTTGAACTAACGCTGACGCGGAGCGTCAGCATTCGAGGAATTATGCCGAAATTGAAATCGCACAAAGGCGCGTCGAAGCGCTTCAAGAAGACTGCCAATGGCAAGGTGAAGCGCGGACACTCCGGGCTGCGCCACATTTTGTCGTCGAAAGCCAAGAAGCGGAAACGGAAACTGGGCAAGGCCGCGCTGGTGAGCGACGGCGATTTGCTCAAAGTGAAACGGATGATTCCGTATCAGTGAAAACATTGAGTGACTGAGAGATCGGGTGATTGAGCGATTGAGAACAATGGCGCGATCACTCAATCGTAAAAATCGCTCAATTCTTTTCGGCGTGTGAAGAGGTCAGACAAGTCCTTACCTCCAGCCGCCAATAAATCGCAAGGTAAAAAGGAGAACAACATGCCACGTGTAAAACGCGGAACCAAGCGCCGCGCCAAACGCAAGAAGATATTAGACCGCGCCAGCGGTTACTTCCTTACTAAATCGAAACTCTACCGCTCCGCGAAAGAAGCAGTCGAACGCGGGTTGAAGTTCGCTTACGCCGGACGCAAACAGCGCAAGCGGCAATTTCGCTCGCTTTGGATTGTGCGTATCGGCGCTGCCGCCAAGCTGAATGGCATGAGCTACAACCAGTTCATCCACGGACTGAAGAAAGCAGGCGTGGAACTGGACCGCAAGATTTTGGCGGATTTGGCGGTTAAGGACGCGGCGGCGTTTGCAAGTTTGGCGACTCAGGCTAAGGCTGCGCTAGCGTAGTGGTGAGTGCTGTGATGGAGTCCCCGCGTCTCGCAAAAGATGCGAGACATCGGGCACCCGGCAGGCTAAGTCGGCTTTGGCGCACGCATAACGGCAAGGGCACGGCTTTCAGCCGTGCCGAATACCGATCTTAATTTCACAACTTGTCATTCCGAGCGAAGTGAGGATTTGCCTTCGATTGCGTGGTCGAAATTGCCCGCCAGGCCGACGTTTTCGTTTAGCTGATAGGGATCCTTCGACTACGAATCAGCTTCGCATTCGCGAAGCTGATTCTCCGCTCAGAATGACAATTCTGGAGAGTGCAGGAAAAAGTGGCATATAACGTTCCCAAGCTCACGGACTATTCGACTGTGGCGATGCAGCGGGCTGCGGTGGAATTGCTTTCTGCGCTCGATCAGGAAGCGGCCGCGGAAGAAGGGAGGCGGATTCCAAGCCTTCCGCGATCGCTGGATGGCCCGCAAGAATGGCGTACTTGCGCAAGTGAACGATTTCTGGCTGAAAGGAGCCCCAAAAGACTCGAAACGTGAGATTGGCAGGCGAGTCAACGAAATTAAGTTAGAAGTCGAACACGCGGTCGAGAAGACTGAGGAGTTGCAACTCGAATGGGCGACTACAGTCCCGTCGGCAGGATCATCGACGCGCGTCGATATCTCGCTCCCCGGTGTCCGCCGTCCCATCGGCGCGGAGCATCCGATTCTCAAGACTTCGCGTGAGATGTGTGCGGTATTCCAGAAACTCGGGTATTCGATTGCTGAGGGGCCGGTGGTTGAGACGGATTATTACAACTTCGAGGCGCTGAACTTTCCGCCGAACCATCCGGCTCGAGACACGCAGGATACTTTGTTCATCGCGGGCCAGCAGTCGAAAGCGCAACGAGAGCGGTTATTGCTGCGCACGCATACTTCGCCGGTGCAGATTCGTACGATGGAGAAGCTGCGGCCGCCGATTCGCATTGTGATTCCGGGGACGGTGCATCGCAATGATCCTCCGGACGCCAGCCATTCGCCGATGTTTCATCAGATCGAGGGATTGGCGGTCGATACGAATATTACTTTCGGCGATTTGAAGGGAACGCTCGATCATGCGATGAAGGAGTTTTTCGGATCGAGTGTGAAGACGAGTTTTCGTCCGTCGTTCTTTCCATTCACGGAGCCAAGTGCCGAGCTATACATTTCCTGTTTCATCTGCGGCGGAAGCGGAAGCAGAGGCAGCGATCCGTGCCGACCATGCAAGCAGACGGGGTGGATTGAAATTTTGGGATGCGGGATGGTCGATCCGAATGTGTTTGAGTTCGTGAAGGACAACGGATACGACCCGAAGAGGGTTTCTGGATTTGCGTTCGGTATGGGTGCGGACCGGATTGCTTTGCTGAAGTATGGCGTGGACGATCTGCAGTTGTTCTTTTCGGGAGATGTGAGGTTTTTGCAACAGTGGGCGTGAAGGTACCGTCCGGTTGTTAATGGTAGCTTGAATCGCACGATGGACGGATTATGAGGGTATAGGGATCCTTCGACTCGCATCGGCTTCGCTTAGCTCGCCGATACTTCGCTCAGGATGACAGAGCAGGATGAAACTTTCTCCACAATGGATTCGCGATTTCATCGATCTTCCAGTCGATGACCGGCGGCTGGCCGAAGATTTGACTTTAGCCGGAATTGCGGTTGAGGGGATCAGCGGGTCGGGCGCGGACACTGTCTTCGAGATGGAGATCGGGACGAATCGTCCCGATGCGATGAATCATTATGGCGTGGCGCGGGAGGCAGCGGCGATTTATGACGTGGGGCTGAAGCCGTTGGCAGTTCTTGGCCTGCAATCGGTAACGGGGCAAAAGCATGCCTCAGCGGCTAAAGCCGCGTTTTCTAGCGTCTCTGGCGGCACGACTGAAGTCGTGCCCTTCCCGATTACTGTGGAGGAGCCTGCGCTCTGTCCCCGGTTTTCCGCGCGGGTGATTCGAGGGACGAAGATCAAGCCTTCGCCTGCGAAGATCGCGCATCGATTGCAGTTGCTGGATCAGCGGCCGATCAGCAATGCGGTTGACGCTACGAATTACGTTTTGTGGGAGATGGGGAAGCCTACGCACGTCTTCGACATGGATTTGCTGGAGGGCGGGCGTTTGATTATTCGCCGCGCCAGGGTCGGTGAGAAGTTGAAGACGCTGGATGCCGTGGAGCGCAAGCTTACTTCTGAAGACCTGGTTGTTGCCGACGCGAAGCGGCCTGTTGGGCTGGCTGGCGTGATGGGCGGATTCGACACGATGATCACCGAGAAGACTCGAAACATTTTGATCGAGTCGGCATGGTGGGATCCGATTACGGTGCGGAAGACTTCGCGGCGGCATGGTTTGCATACCGACGCGTCTCATCGTTTCGAGCGTGGGGCGGATTTTGAGTCTACGGTGTTGTCGTGCGATCTGGTTGCGGCGCTGATTTTGCAGTCGGGCGGAGGGGAGTTAGTGGGCGAGGTGGTAGATGTGATCTCGAAGAAGATGGACCAGGCGCCGGTTGTGCTGCGGGTTTCCGAGGTGCGGCGGATTCTGGGCGGCGATCTTAGCGGCGGGCACATTTTTCATATTTTGAAGAAGCTTGGGTTTGTATTGATTCCCGAAGGACAGGCGGACGCGGAGTTTCGCGTACAGATTCCCAGCTGGCGGCTGGATGTGGAACGCGAAGTCGATTTGATCGAAGAGATCGCGCGGTTGCACGGATACGACAAGTTCGAAAACACTTTGCCGGCTTACAGTGGCGCGGTGGTGGAGCTGCCGAATGCGCGCATGGACTCGAGCTTGCGGTCGCGGGCTTTGGCGCTGGGATATAACGAGGCGGTTTCGCTGACTTTTATTTCGCATGAAGATGCGGAGAAATTTTCCTCCGCTTCGGTTTTGGAGTTGGAGAATCCTTTGAGCGAAGAAGCCAGCGTGATGCGGACTTCGATGGCTCCGGGGATGCTCGACATGCTGGCTTGGAATTTGAATCGCGACAGCGAGAATGTTCGGCTGTTCGAGATGGGCCGGGTTTATGAGATGCGCGATGCGGAGCGGGTTGAGCCAGAGCGTTTTTGTCTGGGAGCGACGTTGGCTGCGGTGAAAGGTTCTGTTCCAGTGAGCGGAGCGATTGACGTAAGTAAGGGGGAGCACGCCGCAGCGGCGGAGGCGTTTCGTGCGTTCAAGGGAGATGTGGAGAGTCTTTTAACAGTCTTTGCTTGCGAGGAACTGAGTTTCGATCGGGAGACGGCAGAGTATTTTCATCCGGGACGCTCGGCACGGGCCTTGATGAATGGTACACCCGTAGCTCAGTTTGGTCAGGTTGCGGAGGCCGTAAAAGTAGGGCGGAAGTTGCGGCAAGATGTTTTTCTGGCGGAGTTTAATCTTGATCAGCTTCATGGGCGCGGTTTGCGACGGGTTGCGTTTGCGCCGCAGGCTAAGTATCCGGCGGTGGAGCGGGATTTTTCGTTTGTGTTCTCGGATGACGTGGAGTTCGCGGCGATGCAGCGGGCGGTGAAGGGGCTGCAGATTGCGGAGCTGCGTTCGTTCTGGCCAGTGGAGATTTTCCGCGGGGGATCGATTGAGGCGGGGAGGTATTCGATTCTGCTGCGGGCGCGGTTGCAGTCAGATGCGGGGACGCTGCGGGATGAGCAGATTGCGGCGTGGTCCGGAGAGCTTGTCAGGGCGCTGCAAGGGCTCGGCGGAGTGCAGCGGGCGTAGAGCCGTACCTTAAGACTGTTCGCTGCAAAACTTGTAGGTAAATATTGCGCGCGTTCGGGCGGGAATGTAAACTCTCGGTAACCTGGGAGGGGCTGTGAACGCCTTCCGGAAGAAATTCGATTTCCTCTGCTGCGCCGCGCTTTTGTTTTCCGCCGCCGGTCTGATTCTCACCGCGCCGGCTTTCCTACGTGGATCTTCCAATCCTGGACCGGAGGCACCAGTTCCCATTCTCGCGGCCGAGTGCACATTCTCCGACGGAAGCACGATCGTATTTGGGCGGGAAGCCTTGGGCTTGCCCAGCGGGTCTGGCGACCATTGGCGCACGGGCCCCTACGAGGCGACCGCGTTGCGCGTCAGCGAGAAGATGGTGATTCCCCCTGTTACGAATCCTCTGGAAATTCCTGCCGGCACCTACACCGCGTTCGTGATCGATCAGGGTAAACCTCCATGGACACTGATTATCAGCAAGAAGGCTGGCGAATGGGGCATGTCGTATCCCGGCGAACAGTATGATTTGGGCCGGGCCCGACTGGGCTCGGACCTTCAGCCGCCGGTTAAGGACTTTGTAATTGGCTGCAAGAACTTCAAAGATACAGGTGGGCCGATATTTCTGTGGATGCAATCGGGCAGATATGTGGCATATGCCAAGGTCTTGGCCGCACATACCGAAGAGGGAAAAACGGAGTTGCTCGTGCATTAGGCGGATTCACTTGAAAAGGTGGGGATTCTTCGACTCCGAAACTGCTTCGCGTTCGCGAAGCAGATTCTCCGCTCAGGATGACAGGTCACCATGACACACTCTTCGTTTCTTGTCTTGTGCTAATCTGCGGGCTATGTCTCGGGTTACTTCTGTTTCCAATCCAGCAAAACAATTTTTGAGTCACAAGGTTTCGCATTTCACCGAGTCGGTGATTCGCGAGATGACGCGGCAGGCGATGCTTTATGGCGCGGTCAATCTGGCGCAGGGGTTTCCAGATTTCCCGGCGCCGGAGGAGATTAAGGCTGCCGCGCGGGCTGCGATTGATTCGGACATAAATCAATACGCGATTACCTGGGGCGCGAAGAGTTTGCGGAATGCGATTGCGCGGCAGATGGGTTTGTGGCAGGGGATTGACGTGGATCCGGAGAAGAATATTACTGTCTGCTGCGGATCGACGGAGGCGATGATTTCGACTTTGCTGGCGGTGTGTAATGCGGGCGATGAGGTCGTGATCTTCGAGCCGTTCTATGAAAATTATGGGCCGGATTCGGTTCTAAGCGGGGCAAGGCCGAAGTTTGTGAAGCTGCGTCCGCCGGAGAGTGAGGGCGGCGAATGGAGTTTTGATGAAAAAGAATTGCGAGCGGCGTTTGATAAGCATACGAAGGCGATCATTGTTAATACGCCGAATAATCCTACGGGCAAAGTTTTCACGCGGGCGGAGCTGGAGTTGATTCGCGATTTGTGCGTGGAGTTCGACGTGCTGGCGATTACGGACGAGATTTACGAGCACATTTTGTACGACGGCACGGAGCATATTTCTCTGGCGTCTGTCGAAGGAATGCGCGAGCGCACGGTGACGATCAACGGCATGTCGAAAACCTACAGCGTGACGGGGTGGCGCGTGGGATGGGCGGTTGCAGCGGAGACGATTACGAATGCGATTCGCAAGGTGCATGATTTTCTGACCGTGGGCGCGCCGGCGCCCTTGCAGGAAGCCGGGGCCGCGGCTTTGAGTTTGCCTGCGGAGTACTACGCACGATTGGCCGACGGTTATCGCGTGCGCCGCGATCATTTGATTCCGGCGCTGGAGCGAGCCGGGTTCCAGTGTTTTCGTCCGCGCGGCGCTTATTACGTGATGACGGATATTTCGGCGTTTGGGTTTGAGGATGATGTGGCGTTTACGAAACATCTGGTGAAAGAGATAGGAGTGGCGGCGGTTCCGGGATCGAGTTTTTATCGCGATCCGCGGGATGGGGCGCGGCAGGTGCGGTTTGCGTTTTGCAAGAAACTGGAGACGCTGGATGCGGCGGCGGAGAGATTGAAGAAATTGCAGTCACAGAAATAGGTTTCCGCTGGCCGGTTCCTTGGCCAAGAATCGGCAAGATGGCGCGGAACCCATCAGGGACAAGTCAAGGTGGCCGAACCGAAGGTGATGGGTTCGCCGACTTCGCCGCCTGGCTGTGAGGACTCGCTGGTCGGTGGAGAATTCACGTCGATAGTCCAGGTGCCAACAGAGCCAGCCTCGCACTGTGCGAGGCCGGTTGCGCTGACGGTTACGCCGGGTTTGGCAGTGTTGCCGATACAAACTCCCGGACTTGCCGAAGCACACCAGGAAACGGAACTCGACGGAAGTGGTTTCTGCGAGCCGTTACTGTACACACCTGTCGCGGCGAACTGTACTGAGCCGTTGGAGGGTGCATTGGCTGAGTTGGGCGTGATCATGATCGACTGCAATTGCGGAGTGCTGCTGCTACCACAGCTATTGGCCATTAAACAAATGTAGAGAAGTGCTGCGGACAAGAGAATTTTCGCCGGACTCATCGAATTTCCTCCCCCTCAAACTCTACTTCTACTTTGAGATCACGCCGCACGCGATGCGGTCGCCGGAGTTGCCGGACGGGTCGGTTTTGTAATCGTCGGCTTTGGCGTGGATGATGATGGCCGTGCCGCCGTTGCTGAACAATGAGGTTGCGCCATCGCCCAGGGTTACGTCGTCGTCCTTCATTTTCACGTCGGCTTTGCCGTTGGCGTCTACCGTGAAGTTGCGCATGTCGCCATTGTGGTGGCCTGCGGGGTTGTCAAAGCCGTGCTTCTTGCCAGCGGGATTGAAGTGTCCGCCGGCGGATTTGAAGTCGGGCGGGTCGCATTTGGGATTCTGATGGAAGTGGATGGCGTGCTCGCCGGGCGGAAGGTCGTGAAGATGGAGTTGGAGGCCTACGCCGGATCTCCCTTCCCACAGCATGACGGTGCCAACAGCTTTGCCCTGGGCGTCTTTCATCTCAACTTTCGTTTTGGCGGCCGCGGGAATGGAGGCCAGGGCGACCACGGCTAGAACGGCCAGGGAGAGGATTGGAGTTTTCATGCGGGGGATTATAGACCTGAGGGGCCGGGATCGCTAGCGGGGCTAGGTTTAAATTCAGCAACCACGAAGGACACTAAATCAGACTAAGGTCGATAGCACTGGCAGGCTTGTATACCTTCGTGCTGCTCATGATGCGATCGGGGCAATACTGCGGCACCATCGGGCCATTCGATTCACAGGGCGGTGGGGTATACTGCGAGAAAGTTTTCAATCTCACCAGGGATGAGTGCAATCATGGCATTGGAAGCGGTAGCAGAGCAGGTTCCGGTGGATAATTTTCAGGCGCTGGAAGAGAAGATTTATCGCACTATTGAAATGTACAAGGCGGCGCGGCAGGGGCAGGAGTCGGCGGAGCGGGATGCGCAGCGGTTGCGGCAGCAGTTGGAAGAACGCGAAGAGCAGATTGTGGCGCTGCGGCGCGAGACGGTGCAGTTGAAGAAAGAACGCGAGGAGATTCGCGGGCGGGTGGAGAAGATGCTGCAACAGATTGATTCGATTGCGGAGGAGCGGGCTAGCTAGGAATTTTTATAAGCGATCGCGCGGAGTCTCGTGGAAGGGGAAAGCAGATTCCTCGCTTCGCTCGGCATGACAAAGTTTGACAATTGCTCGGCATGACAAAGTTTTGGTAAATCGCTTGGTCTAAAAAAACCTGGGTGACCTATGGCAACGGCGGTTAAGGATACGACGTTTCGGGATGCGCAGAACGAGAGCGTGCGCGTGGAGATTTTCGATCAGGCTTATAACTTGCGCGGGTCGGATCCGGAATACATTTTGAAGCTGGCCGACTATGTCGACTCGAAGATGCGGGCGGTGGCGCAGGCTACGAACACGATTGACACGGTGCGACTGGCGGTGCTGGCGGCGTTGAATATTGCGGACGAGTATCATTTGCTGAAGCGGAAAGACAATGGCGTCTCGGATTACCAAAAGCGGGCGCATTTGCTGGCTTGCGCGCTGGATGAGGTGCTGGAGGATAAACACAAAGCGGTGTAGCCTGTGCTCTGCAACACTGGTCTTTCCACTTCTGGCATCCTCACTCTTTCCGTTCCTGGTAGTGACAAGCAGGCAGGCTTTTTCTCAGGAAACCCTTCGAACACAATCGAACATCGTTCTCGTTCCGGCGTTGGTGAAGAACGGCCAGGGCGAAATGGTGTACGGCTTGACCTATGACATTGCCGAGGCTTTGCAGGGCGAGACCGGCAAATTCGAAGTAACCAGCCCCAACGGAGAACGATATTTCGTTACGTGCCAGCCCGGGCATTCCATTGTCAGTTTGGAATGGGCCGGCACGGAGCCAAATTTGCAACCTTTTCTGGTGCGCAAAGTAGCTCAGCCAATTGCGACGGAGGGTCGTAGCAAGAGATCGGCCGCTGCCTAGGAATCTCCGCCAATCGAAAACCAGCCCGGCTCTGATCAAGCCGGGCTTTCCATTTTGGGAGTCTTTAGCGCGATGATATTGCAACTGTGAAGTATTGCGGCGAGGTTACTTTGGTTGCAAGTGATCTGCCAACTATTTGCGGCTTGCCTATTGCCAATTGCGGGTGGTTCTCCTAGCATCACAGGTGAAAGCCGGCCTGCGGGGTTGGTGATGGCGGTAACCGATATTTGAACCAATGCTGAATGAACGGGGGCTCGACTCGAACTAGGATCCGGTGTGCGACGCTCCGCCAGGCGGAGATGCCTAAAGGGTCTCGGCGCGCTCCCAACGTCTATCTGACGGTTCATTCTCGGCCCGTCACACGGCACAGTGGGTCGGCTTGATTTCTCCCGCCTTTCGCAAGTTTCGTTTCCAACAAACACTTCTACCCGCATATATGTCGTCGGTCATTCGCCTCTGGCTATTGGACAACACTGGGCGGCTGGGGCGGACCCCGAACGCGCTCCTAAGCCCATCTGTTCGGATTTCGTAACAAAACGAAGCTGGCGTCGAAAGTTGCATCGCGGCGCGTATGTTATTTTGCCAAGGGCCGCTGCGGCTTTAGGCAGGGATGGCACACGCCATTCGGAGTGTAGCCCAGCAGGTTTACCGGGCGTTCAACCAGGGCGAATGTGAAACGTGTCTGGTGTCTTCTTGTTTTCTGCGGCACCCTGGTCGGTTGTGCATCTGCACAGGCACATAAGTTGGCGGAGGGAGGCTGCGCTGCTGTCGACGGCACGTTTGCGCCTCTCCGTTGCCCTAACGGTTCGTCGTGCGGCACCTATTCTACCCTCACGACTGAGCTTTGCGCGACAGACAACGAGGATTATTGCGACATGCTGATTGCGTTTCCCGTGTGTTGTGGCAAGTACAATGCCCTCGTGGATACTGGCGACCCATGCCTCATTACGGAATTGAGGGACAGGAGGAACAGGTCACGCATACTCGAACTTGCCATAGATGACGAGATACTCGTTCCGAGTTGCAGCGGCGCATACATACCGGCAAGAATTGCTCTTCGGGAGAAGAGGGAACGTGGCAGTGGCACCCTGTAGTGGTATACGGGACATCCTGTGCGGATTTTTGGGGGTTGTCTGCGCGCTTGCTCCGTTTGCCCTGCCGTGTGTGGCGCAAGGTGTCGGGGCGGCTCCGCCATCCGTGATCCTTACGCAGGCGTCGGCGGTCGAGATACCGTCCTTGCCCGCCGAGAGTGTCGTTGCTCCTTTGCTTTGCGATCGCGACGGTGGGGTAATCTTCCGGCTTGCGATGCCGGACACCGGAGTGGAGGACCCCGTCGCCGTTTCGAGCGACGGGAAATCCGTCGTCCGCTTCGGCAAAGAGAAAATCAACAACATCTCTCAGCCCGTTTTGACCCGTATGTTCCTCTCCGGGAATGATTTGTACGTTTTGGTGCGGGGACATGAGCCGCTTGGGTACGAAACAACGTTGCGCACACCAAGCGGCGAGGTCCAAAGCGAGCCAGCATCGAAGGTGAGCGCATTCGTGGCGCGCTTCAAGCGCGATGGAGACTACGTCGGAGCGGTGCTCCTAGACCTCCCGTTCACTCCTCAGCAGATGGGGGTTTTCGAGGACGGGGATTTCCTAATTGCGGGAATGGACAAACCGCAGGGCGTGGCCCGCGCAGCTATTGTCGGTTCCAATGGACAACTCCGGCGGTCTCTCGAATTGCAGGGCGACGTTCATGCCCAGCAGGCCGGAGATAACGCTAGCAAGGATCCAGCGGCGGTGCCACGTAGGACGCCCTCGCAAGCTTGGGAGAGATCTTTCTTTGATGTTGTATCCACGTCGCAGATTGCTCAGAACGGCCCCAATCTGCTCTTATTTCGCCCTTGGGACGGGCCCATATTCTCCGTTTCTCCTTCCGGCGATATTCGAATTCATCATCTGAAGGTAAAGGGGAGGTACACTCTATTCACGATTAAACCGACCTCGACTGCGTGGATTGTCGAGTTTATGCACGATCTTCCGCAGAATGCAGCCCAGGAGTTTTCCACATATGCCTTCGATCCCGAAAGTGGGGAGCCACTTCGCGAGTACGTATTTGGAGCGGATCTTGGGTGGGGGCTGGCGTGCACCGATGGGAACGAATTTACCTTTGTTACCGCAAACGAAAAGACGAATTCTCTTCGACTGGTTACGATGAGGCCGGCGGAGAAATCGAAATAGTAAAGGCCCGTGCTCGCGGCCGCTCCGCCAAGCGACATGCCTAAAGGGTCTCGGCGCGCTCCCAACGTCTATCTGACGGTTCATTCTCGGCCCGTCACACGGCACAGTGGGTCGGCTTGATTTTTGGATGGTTTCCTTCCGGTAGTTCTTCCTTCTCTTCTTGAGTTTTCCGGCGCTTTGGGCTTGGGACTGGTCTGCGCAGCCGCATGGGGGCTGGGCCGTGTCCGGATTTTTCGGCTGCGGGAAAAAGCTACTGCGGGGAGGGTTTCATTTTGTTTCGAGTTATGTACTGTGGTACATTTGTACCATGGTTGATGATTCGATGTTGTTGGTGGAACGAGTGCAGACTGGCGTGCGGATGGAAAAGCGCCTGCTCAAGATCCTGAAGGCTTTCGCGGAGTATCACGACATGACCCTTGGCGATCTGCTGGAGGGTATTGTTCTGCACGCCTTTGACGGGAAAACTCCGTTCAGCCAGGCTTCGCTCGATCGGATTAAGGAGTTGAAGCGGTTCTATGAGTTCGATTTGGACTCGAGCGCCAGCCATCGCCTGAAGGAAATCAAGGCGCGGCCCGGGCGCAAGCGAGCGGCCGACAAGTAAAGAGATTGAGGAAAACCTCTGAGGTTTGCCATGACAGCATCTCGAATGAATTGCGCAGTGACTGCTCTGCAATGGACGCTGGGCGTGGTGATTCTGATTGAATCGATCCTGTTTATCCTGCCCAGCGCGGCCCACGCCTTTGCCCGCACGCACATGCCGAACTTCATCCGAATCGGTTTGGGGTGCGGTGAAATTGCCGGCTGCCTGCTGATGCTCTATCCGCGCACGGCGGCACGGGGCGCGTGGTTTCTGACGGCGGTGTTCGCGCTGGCGATTGTGATTCACCTCCTGCACGGCATGTATGGAGTGGGAAATCTAGTAATTTACGCGGCGGCGGCGTGGGTGGTTGCGGAAGGGAAAAAGTAGACGGCAAGAACCAGTTGTTCAGCGAGGAGTCTCTATGGCAGTGTTGGCGCGAGATGTGATTGCAGGTGAATCTGCGCGGCAGGTCACGCGGATCGGGGGTTTTGAGTTGCCGTGTGGTGCTGAAGTCGCTTTCCCGTTTTTCAGTCCGGAGGGGGAGAGAGATTGGGTGACGGGGTGGGATCCGCGGCCGGTGTTTCCGGAGACCATCGTGTTTGGGCGGGATACCGTTTTCCGGCAAGGGCAGGGTGACGACGACGCGATTTGGACGATCATTGACGCGGATTGGAAAACGCACCGGACGGAATATGTGCGTGTGGCTCCGGCTTCGCACGCGGCACACATTGTGGTGAAGGTTGAAAGTTTGGCAGCAGAGTGGAGCAAGGTGGTGGTCAGCTACGCTGTCACGGCGTTTGGAGCGAGTGCGAACACTTTGCTTGAGTCTTTTTCCGAGGATGCCTACGCGGCGAAGATGCTTGACTGGCAAAGGCGGATTGGCGCGTATCTGCAGCATCGCAAGGAGCTTTGCCAAAAGCTATAACGTCAACTCCTTGAAGTAGCTGAGGGTCGGGGGTAAGATAGCGCTGAAGTTCCGCGAGGCACGCGATGCCCCAAAATTATGTGCCCATTTTTATTTTTATCGCAGTGGTTGCGATCCTGCTTCCTCTCACACTTCTGCTGGCAAAACTGGTGCGCCCGAACAATCCCGGCAAAACCAAGCTGATGCCCTACGAATGCGGCATCGATCCCATCGATAATGCGCGAGGCCGATATACGGTTCGCTATTACATCATCGCGATTCTGTTTGTTGTCTTCGATGTGGAAACGATCTTTTTGTTTCCCTGGGCGGTGAAGTTCAAAGCGCTGGGGCTTTTCGGTTTCATCGAAGTCCTCATCTTTCTGGTTATCCTCGTGGTGGGTTACATCTGGATCTGGCAAAAAGGGGCGCTGGAATGGGTGTAACGCCGCCTGCACCCAGCCCTGAACCGCAAGCCGAAACCTTTACTGCCAGCCACTGGACGCAAGGCAACTTTTTGTTTCCAACGAAGATTGTGGTAAGCCCGCAGCGCGTGAGTCGCGTCAAGTCGCGCCTGTTTGGCAGCAATGAAGAGACGATTGCCATATCGAAGGTGGCATCGGTGCATATTTCTACAGGCGTGCTGTGGTCAGAAATTGTTATCGAGTCTACTGGCGGCACCGATCCCATGACGAGCCATGGCCATCGCAAGAAGGATGCGCAACGCATTCGCGATTTGATTGAGAGCTATCAGGCGCAATTGCGCTCGTAGCGCGGCGTTCGCTGGCTTCGAAGCCAAGAGCGATCAATTTTTCTTTCCTAACTTCGTTGACACGTGGTGCTCAAGCTGATAAAAGTTAACGTTATCTCCGTACGAACTTGATCGGAGCTTTGTCCGTTCGCAGCTATGCCGGACAACCCTAACTCGCCTTCATCACCGCCGCCGGAAGGCAAGCAACCGACGGCGGATTCAACCGCAGTTCCCGGCGGCGTAAAAGCAACCCCATCCGGTTCCGTTCAAGGCGACGCCAAGACTCCCTCCGATAAATCAGCTTCCCCTGCGACTCCAGCAAAACCTGCGGCGGCCGCGCCGGCGACGCCGGCGGCCAAGCCCGGGCCTCCGAAAGCGCCTGTTCCTGCGCCAACTCCCTGGGATTCGCCGATGATAGCGAAGCTGAAACGGACATACGGATCAGGAATTGAGCCGCTTACATACGTCGGACAGAATTACATGGTTGTCGATCGTTCGTTGATTCCGGAGATTCTCCAGGTTCTGCGCAACGAAGAGCAATTCGATTACTGTGTGGATATTACGGCCGTGCATTATCCCAAGCGCGAGAAGCAATTTGATGTTGTGTGGGTGCTGTATTCATTTCCGCGCAACGAGCGTGTTCGCGTGAAGACGCAGATTGTCGACGGAGAAACTCTGCCGAGTTCTGTGCCGATCTGGCCGACGGCGAACTGGCTGGAGCGCGAAGTGTTCGACATGTTCGGTATTAAGTTTGAGGGACATCCCGATTTGAAACGGATTCTGCTGCCCGATGGATGGAAAGGTTATCCCCTGCGCAAGGACTACAGTATTCTGCAACAGGATAGCGAGTGGGTGCAGATTAACCTGGGCATTGAAAGCGGGCAGTAGAAACGATGACCGACCAGAACACGCTCTCGCATCTCGACCTCGAAACCCCCGAGAAGCCGTTTCTCGATGCCAACGAGCTCGTCATCAACATGGGACCGCAGCATCCTGCCACGCACGGCGTGCTGCGGGTGATTCTGCGGCTGGATGGCGAAAAAGTTCTGGGCCTCGAATGCGTGATCGGATATCTGCATCGCGGGGTTGAGAAGATTGGCGAGAATCGTACTTATACGATGTTCAATCCGTACGTGGATCGTATGGATTACGTCGCCGCTGTTTCCAATGGACTCGGGTATTGCGAGACGGTGGAAAAGCTGCTGCATGTGGAAGCGCCGCCGCGTGCGCAGACTGTGCGCGTGATTCTTACTGAGTTGAATCGCATCGCCAGCCACCAGCTTTGGCTGGGCACACATGCGCTGGATATTGGCGCGATTACGCCGCTGTTCTATACGTTTCGCGACCGGGAAGAGATTCTCAAGATTTATGAAAAATATTGCGGAGCGCGGCTGACGACGCATGCCTTCCGCATCGGCGGCCTGCAGTACGAAACCTACAACGGATTTGAGCAGGAGGTTAAGAACTTTCTGGATTTCTTCCGCCCCAAGATCGACGAATATGAAGAGTTGCTGACTACGAATCGGATTTGGGTGGAGCGCACGAAGAATGTCGGCAGGATTTCCGCGCAGGATTGCGTTGCCCTTGGCGTGACTGGACCGGTGCTGCGCGCTAGCGGTGTGAAGTGGGACATACGCAAAGCCCAGCCTTACGCGAACTACAAGAATTTCGACTTTGAAATTCCCACCGGACAGAATGGCGACACTTACGACCGTTATATCGTGCGCATGATCGAGATGCGGCAATCGGTGCGCATCCTTGAACAGGCCGTCGACTCGATTCCCGAAGGGCCGATCATGGCAAAAGTGCCGAAGGTCATGAAACCCCCGCCGGGCGAGGTTTATCACTCGATCGAAGCGCCGAAGGGTGAACTCGGATATTTCATCGTCAGCGATGGATCTACGCAACCGTATCGGCTGCGTGTGCGGCCGCCATCGTTTGTGAATCTGCAGGCGCTCGACCTGATGTGCCGCGGCCAGCTCGTGGCTGACGTGATTGCGGTGATCGGTACACTCGACATCGTTTTGGGCGAGGTGGACCGCTGATGGGCCAGCTCGTTCATTACATCCAGTCGTATCTCGATCCGACGGTTCAGGTCACACCCGGCGCTGCGGGAAATGTCTTCTGGATGCTGGTCTATATCCTGCTGGTTTTCACCGGCGTTTCGGTGGGCGTGATCGCCATGAACTGGCTGGAGCGCAAGATTCTGGCGCACATGCAGGTGCGGCTGGGGCCGATGCGCGTGGGGCCGCACGGATTGCTGCAGCCGTTTGCCGACGCATTGAAGCTGCTGCTTAAAGAAGACATCATGCCCGCCGAGGCGGACACGGTGATTTTCTGGGTGGCGCCGTTCATCGTCGACCTGGCGGCGTTCACGGTTTTTGTTGTGGTTCCGTTTGGCCCGGCGCACGCGATTACCGACATGAATATTGGAATTTTGTTCATGCTTGGTGTGTCGTCGCTCAGCGTGCTGGGCATTGTGATGGCAGGGTGGGCCTCGAACTCGCACTATCCGCTGATCGGAGCACTGCGGTCGAGCGCGCAGATGGTCTCGTATGAAGTTGCGATGGGGCTGGCAGTCGTTTCGGTAATTCTGATGACCAGCTTGAACGCAACCGGGACCGGAACCCTGAGCATGATCGGGATCGTGCAGGCGCAGTTGGCGCAGGGCGAATGGTTCGTTTTCAAGTTTTTCCCGCTGGGCCTGATCGCTTTCTTTATCTTTGCGGTTGCGATGGTGGCCGAGACCAATCGTGCGCCGTTCGATCTGGCCGAAGCGGAATCAGAGCTGACGGCCGGTTTTCATACTGAGTACAGCGGATTTCGCTGGTCGTTATTTTTTCTGGCCGAATATGGCGCGATGATGGCGGCCTCGTCGATCGCGGTTACGTTGTGGCTGGGCGGGTGGTTGCGGCCGTTTCCGAATCTCCTGAGCGGTGCAACGTGGGACGATGTTTTTTCGTTTTTTCCAGGTCTGGCGCTCTTGTTTCTTGCCGGGATCACTTTCTTTAATGTTGCGCGCATGCCGAAACATCCTTTTTTCAGAATTCAGACGATCGGTCTGGCGGTGTTCGGCGCGCTGCTTGGCTTGATTGGGCTTTTATTGTTTGTCCCCGGGGTGCGTGAGCGTGTTCAGGATATTTTCTGGTTCACGGCGAAAGTGGCGGCCTTCATGTATCTCTATATCTGGTATCGTGGCACGTTCCCGCGATATCGTTTTGACCAGCTCATGAGGATGGGATGGAAGGTCCTGCTACCGATGGGATTGGGAGTGCTTCTTCTTACGGCTAGCGTAGCGCTGTTGCAACAGAAATTATGGCACCCGTAGCCACACCATTTTTCTTTTATCTGCTCTCCGGGATCATGCTGATCGGCGGCATCCTGGTGATCACGCGGAAGAACCCGGTGCACTCGGCGCTGGCGTTGATCGTCACGCTGCTGGCGCAGGCTTCGATTTACCTGATGCTTTATGCTCCGTTCGTTGCTGGCGTGCAGATCATTCTTTATGCCGGCGGAATTATGGTTCTGTTTTTGTTTGTGATCATGCTGGTGAGCATCGATCGCTCGATGCGGGAGCGGCAGTTCAACAGCCAGTGGGTGGTGGGAATTGTTGCGGCTACGGCCCTGGGCGGGTTGTTTATTGCGGTCTACACAAAAGGGACGAACATTTTCCCGGAGCATGCGCTGCCGGTGGTGGAGAACGATAACACGCAGAAAATCGCCACCTTGCTTTATGGACAGTATATGTTCGCTTTCGAGATCGCCTCGCTGCTATTGCTGGTGGCGATTATCGGGGCGGTGGTGATGGCGAAGAAGAAGATCTGAAGGCCAGGATGCAATCGATGCTGCACATCACGACGCTGCATTATCTGGTACTCGGCGCGGCTCTGTTCCTGCTGGGCGTGATCGGCGTGCTTACGCGGCGCAACGTTGTGATTGTCCTGATGTCGATTGAATTGATTCTCAACGCCGTGAACCTGAACCTGGTTGCATTCTCCCGCATGTGGGGAGGCTTGCATGGGCAGGTGTTTGCGATTTTCATCATCACCGATGCAGCCGCAGAAGCGGCTGTCGGTCTCGGAATTCTGATCGCCTTCTTCCGCAATAAAGAGACGATCAATATTGATGAAGTGAATTTGTTGAAGTGGTGAAACGCAGCTTCTAGCTCCTAGCTTCTAGCGAATCGTCGATGGCTATGAGCAGAGCTAAAAGCTAGAAGCTAGGAGCTAGAACCTGATCTTTCTATCCCATATCTGGCTGATTCTGCTGCTGCCAGCCTTCGGCGCAGGCATGATGTTTTTCTTCGGCCGAAAGCTCGAGAAGCGGACGGTCAGCGCGGTATGCGTCGGTGTTATTGTCCTTGCCTTCATCATGGCTTGCGGCGCTGTCTGGCAATACTCGGCTTGGTCGGCCACGAGCGAGCATTATCACCAGCCTTATCAGACAATTCTGTACACCTGGCTCGGGACCGATACCGGGCACTTGAACTACACGATGCACGATGGTTCTCCGGCGCCGTTCCAAGCCGATGCCGGTTTCCTGCTTGATCCGCTCTCGTGCGTCTGGCTGTTGTTCGTCACCGGCGTGGGCATGCTGATTCATATTTATTCCGTCGGATACATGGCGCATGAAGGCGGGTATTACCGATTCTTCGGTTATCTCAACCTTTTCATGTTCTCCATGCTGACGCTCATCCTAGCGAACAATTATGTGTTGCTGTTTGTGGGATGGGAGGGCGTAGGGCTCTGCTCGTATCTGCTGATCGGTTTTTATTTTCAGCGCAAATCTGCGAGCGACGCGGCGGCAAAGGCTTTCATCGTTAACCGGATCGGCGACGCGGGATTTCTGCTGGGCATGTTTTTCATCGCCTGGTATTTTGGTTCGCTGCGCTTTACGGAGGTAACGCATCTTGCCCGCAGTGGACACTTCAGTGTCGGCGACCCCATCATCACGGCGGCCACACTTCTGCTTTTTGTCGGGGCTTGCGGCAAGTCGGCTCAGCTTCCACTTTATGTGTGGCTACCGGATGCGATGGAAGGCCCGACGCCGGTGTCGGCACTCATCCATGCAGCAACCATGGTTACGGCGGGTGTGTATATGGTCGCGCGGTCGAACGCACTGTTCGTGCTCGCGCCGACTTCCATGAAAACGGTTGCGATTGTCGGGGCGTTGACGGCGATCTTCGCGGCATCGATCGGGCTTGTGCAGAATGACATCAAGCGCGTGCTGGCGTACTCGACGGTTTCGCAGCTCGGCTATATGTTTCTTGCGCTTGGGGTAGGAGCATTTGCCGCGGGTGTTTTCCACGTTTTTACGCACTCGTTTTTCAAGGCGCTCTTGTTCCTCGGCGCGGGCTCGGTGATTCACGCCATGAGCGGCGAGCAGGACATGCGCAACATGGGCGATCTTGGCCACCGCATTCCCACGACGCATCGCACCATGTTTATCGCGACGCTGGCGATTGCCGGAATTTTTCCGTTTGCCGGATTTTTCTCGAAGGATGCGATCCTCTGGGAAACATGGTCGCGGGAGGGCGGCGCTTACCGCGTGTTGTGGGTTGTTGGCTACGTTACCGCTTTAATGACGGCGTTTTATATGTTCCGGCTGATGTACCTCACCTTTCACGGCCGCCCGCGCATGAGCCACGAGGTCGAGCATCACGTCCACGAGTCTCCGATATCGATGACCGCGCCGCTGGTCGTGCTGGCGCTTTGTGCGATCGTTGCCGGTTGGCTGGGATGGCCGCACAGCCTGGGTGGATCGGATCGGTTTACGGCGTTTCTCGAGCCGGTCTTTCAACCCGAGGCTCGCCTTCTGCAAGTAGAAGGGCGAACCAGCCAGCTGGTGCAGGGCGCGGAGGAAGAAAAAAATACCGGCACGGAGTGGTTGCTGATGGCGCTATCGCTGGCGGCTGCGGGCGCAGGCTGGGCCTTTGCGTGGAGAGCTTATCGCCATGCAGATAAGAACTATGTCGAGCCGATTGCGGCGGGCGCGCCACCTGTCTACAACGTGCTGCTGCACAAGTATTACGTCGATGAAGGTTACGATTACGTGTTTACCGGCCGCCGCAAACTCGGCCAGGTGCGGCTCGGCGTGCTGGGCCTGGGCGAAGCGTCGTCCTGGTTTGACACGCACGTAGTCGATGGCCTGGTGAATGCTGCCGGATGGATCACTCGCCTCACGGCAACGGTTTCCAGTTGGTGGGACAAGTGGATCATCGATGGCATCGGCGTGAACGGTCCGGCAATTCTGGCGCGCATGTTGTCGTATCCCGCTCGCTTGTTTGAGTGGGGGTTGGTGCAGTGGTATGCGCTGGTGATGACGGCCGGGCTGGTCGGATTTGTTTTTTATTACGTGTATCACTGAAGCCGCTCGTGGCAATTGGCTCTTAGCTCCTAGCTAAAGGCCAAAGTCCAGGAGCCAAGAGCTAGCAATGTATAACCACATTCTCTCCATCATTCTTTTCACGCCGCTCGTTGGCGCGCTTGTGCTCCTGTTTGTTCCCAAGGAGAACAAGGACGCTATCCGTTGGATCGCGAACATCTTTGCGCTTGGCGGCTTTTTGATTTCGCTGCCGCTGGTGCCGTGGTTCTGGGCACAGCGGTTTGAGCCAGGCTTCAAGTTCATTGAAGGCGCGCCGAATAACTGGATTCCCTCCATTGGCGCTGGCTACGTGATCGGCATTGACGGAATTTCGTTTCTGCTGATCATGTTGACAACGCTGCTGGGATGGATCTCGATCCTTTCTTCGTGGACGGCCATCGAGAATCGAGTCAAGGAATATTACGTCTGGTTCCTGATTCTGCAGACGGGCATGTTGGGCGTGTTCATGGCGCTCGACTTCTTCCTGTTCTTCGTTTTCTGGGAAGCGATGCTGGTGCCGATGTATCTGCTGATCGGCATCTGGGGCGGGCCGCGAAAGTTGTATGCGGCGATCAAGTTCTTTCTGTATACCCTTGCCGGATCAGTGCTGATGCTGCTGGGAATTCTGTTTCTCTACTTCCACCATCACAGCTTGACCGGCGTCTACACGTTCAGCTTGACGGCACTTTACCAAACTGCGCCTAAGATTTATTCCGATCCGGCGTATGGACCGACGATCGCGACACTCCTGTTCTTCGCGTTCTTCTTCGCGTTTGCGATCAAGGTGCCGATGTTCCCGTTCCATACCTGGCTACCCGATGCTCACGTGGAAGCGCCCACGGCAGGATCGGTAATCCTTGCAGGCGTTTTGCTGAAGATGGGAACGTATGGCTTCATCCGTTTTTCGCTGCCGTTCTTTCCAGACGTGCTCACGCATACGAAAGTTCGCGGCTGGATGATCGCGTTGTCGATCATCGCGATTATTTACGGCGCGCTGGTTTCCCTGATGCAAAAAGATATGAAGAAGCTGGTGGCTTATTCTTCGGTGAGCCATCTTGGCTTCTGCACGCTGGGGATCTTTGCGCTGAACTCCGCTGGATTGAGCGGATCGGTCTTGCAGCAGATCAATCACGGCATTTCGACTGGCGCGTTGTTCTTGATTGTCGGCATTCTTTACGAGCGACGACACACACGCGAAATTTCTGAATATGGCGGGATTTCGAATGTAATGCCGGTTTACGCGACCATCACCATGATCATGTTCCTTTCTTCGATGGGACTGCCGCTGCTTAACGGCTTCGTCGGCGAGTTCACCATTTTGCAGGGCAGCATTTATGGAGAACTGGCGGTGGGGCGCGTGGGCGGTGCCTGGAGTCGTATTGGCGGCCGCCTACTTGCTGTGGCTCTACCAGCGCGTCTTCTTCGGCACGGTCACCAATCCGAAGAATGAAAAGCTGCACGATCTTACGCCGCGGGAGGTGCTTACGTTTGCGCCGCTGCTCATCATGGCGTTTTGGATCGGGCTGTATCCTAAGCCTTTCTTCCAGATCCTCGAGCAGCCGGTCAATCAGCTTGTGCAGAATGTGCATAATCCGCAGGCCGGCGGAGCGATGAACGCCGCTGTTCCTGCTACGCCGGCGCAAACACAAATTGCCAATGCATCCGCGGGTGCTGCGACGAAGGGGAAGAACTAGTGGGCGCGTTGAGCCAATTCTCGGCCACGGATTATCTGCTGGCCCTCCCCATTACTCTACTTACGCTCTTTGCGCTGGGCATCCTGTTGATCGACCTGATGATTCCCCCCGAATCGAAGTGGGTGAATGCCGTCACTGCTTTGATTGGTGTGCTCTTCGCCGCGGGAGGAGTGGTCAGGATTCAAGTCTGGGAGCAGGCGAATCGCTCGGTCTCCATGGGCGCGCTGGGCTTGATGCGCACCATGCTGGTGGATCGGGGCGCGCTTTATTTCTTTTATTTGTTCCTTGCAGGGACGGCGATCGCCATTCTCATGTCCGTGCGCTACATGAAAACCGAGCATGAGAACCACGGGGAGTATTACGCGCTGATGCTGCTGTCGGTTGTGGGCATGATGTGCATGGCCGCGGGGTTCGACATTGTGCTCATTTTTATCGGCCTGGAACTGATGGCGATTTCCACCTATGTGCTGGTGGGATTTCTGCGGCGCGACCGAAGGTCGAATGAAGCGGCGCTGAAGTATCTTTTGCTGGGAGCGTTTTCTTCGGGAATCTTTGCCTATGGCCTCTCGCTCATGTACGGGCTTACGGGAAGCACAAGCCTCAACGTTATCGGCCATGGGCTGGCGGGAATTCTAGCGAAGGATCCGCATAATCCTGTTGTGATCGTTGCGCTGCTGACGACGGCGACGGGCCTGCTATTCAAGATTGCTGCGGTTCCGTTCCATCAGTGGGCGCCGGACGCGTATGAAGGCGCGCCGACTTCGATTACGGGATTCATGTCGGTGGCAGTGAAGGCGGCGGGATGGGCGATGCTGCTGCGCATTCTGGGCGCGACGTATCCAGCTTATCCCAGCGTGGTGCTGGGTTTTGCGGCGGCGCGGCCGCTTTATGTGCCGCTGTTGGTGTTCGTTTCGATTGCGACGATGACGGGCGCGAACTTTGCCGCCCTGACGCAAACCAACACCAAGCGTCTGCTCGCGTACTCTTCCATTGCGCACGTTGGTTACATGCTGCTTGGCCTGATCGCCGGGAGCGCGACCGAGCTCAGCACCGACGGCGTGAAGGGGATCATGATTTATTTGCTCGTTTATACGTTCATGAACCTTGGCGCCTTCGGGGTGATTACGTCTTTGCGCCATCGTAACGTGATCGGAGACGAGCTTGACGATCTGAACGGGTTGTACTCACGCGCACCTGTCGAAGCCGTGCTGATGCTGATCTTCCTGCTGTCGCTTGCTGGAATTCCGCCGCTGGCTGGCTTCTGGGGCAAGTATTTCATCTTCCTTAGCCTGATCGAAACTGGGCACTACGCGCTGGCCTCTTTGGGCGTGCTTTATTCGGTTTTCGGTTTGTATTACTACCTGAAGATGGCGAACGCGATGTTGATGAGCAAGCCCGAGGAGGAAGGTGCGCTGCCGGTGAGTTGGAGCATGCGCGTCGCTCTCGGCTTGACGGGATTTGCGACGCTTTTTATTGGAATCCTGCCGGAGCGCTTTATCGATCTTGCAAACTGGGCTCTCGGACTTGTGCAGACTCCTTCGCTTGCTAAGCTGATGCGCTAAAACTGCACCGTTCATTTGCAATGCGCGGTGGCATTTCCAATCATGACTTCCGGTGATCCGACCGAAGAACCGAAAAACTCCGAACCCAGAGAGAATTTTTGGGTCCAGGCCGCCCGATATACGCAACTGGCGCTCATTTTTCCGGCTGCGGTGGTCGTGGGATGGCTTATCGGGGCTGGGCTTGACCGGTGGCTGCACACTACGTGGTTGTATCTTGCGGGCCTTCTGTTCGGGATTGCGGCCGGGTTTATCGAGCTGATTCGCGCGTTTATGCGGGACGCGAAGTAAATTACCCTGAGCGAAGCGAAGGACCTATGTATTCCCTTGCTTCCGGCAAAATGCATTGGTCATTCGCTTCGCTCAGGATGACAAGTTAAGGTAAGGCATGGCTGACCAGACACGATCTGGCGCAGAGATAACTCAGCCCTCTGTGGCGGAGCATTTTTATTCCGGCGCGCTTCAGCGGATTGGTGTTTTCATGGCGACTGTCGGCGCACTATTGGTGGCGGCGGCCTGGTGGAAGTTTGGAGTGCGTGTCGCGGCCGGATTCGGCTTCGGATGCCTGATCGCCTATGTGAATTTCCACTGGCTTAAGCGGGTGATTGCCGGATTCGCCGAGCGCGCTACCGGGGCGGAGGCTTCGCAATCGGGGCGCGGAATTGTGTTTCGATTTCTGCTGCGCTATGTTTTGATGGCGCTGGGCGCCTATGCTATATTGGCTGTTTCACCCGCGAGCCTGAATGGGCTTCTTGCGGGCTTATTTTTGCCCGTTGCGGCGATCCTATGCGAAGCGGCGTATGAGGTGTACGCGGCTTTGGCGCGCGGGATCTAACGATTGGGCTGACGTCAGCTAATAACTTGCATCTGCTTATGCCTGAACAACTCTGGTTCACTCACATCCTGAACCATCTGTTTGCCGCTCCCGTCACCGCTCTTCTGCGGGCGATGCACGTTGAGCCAAAGTATCCCGCCGCTCCGATTTCCAATTCATTCTCCATGGAGCTTCTGATCTTTGGGTTTCTATTGTTGCTTTTCGTGCTGGTGCGCTCACGCCTCTCCGTCGATAATCCCGGCGGACTGCAGCATGCATTCGAGGGTATCGAGGGATTCATTCAGGGACAGAGCAATGAGATCATCGGGCATCACAGCGAAGGCTATACGGCGTTCTTGACGACCTTGGGGCTTTTCATCCTTTGCTCGAATCTGCTTGGACTTATTCCAACTTTCGAATCGCCGACGGCAGTGCCGGTTGTGCCCCTGGGCTGCGCTATTTGCGCTTTCATCTACTATCAGACACAAGGGTTCAAACATTCCGGTGTTGGATACCTTAAGCACTTTGCCGGGCCCATGCCCATTCTGGCCCCACTGATGGTTCCGATTGAATTAATCAGCCATTTGGCGCGCGTGCTTTCCCTGACTGTCCGTCTTTTTGCGAACATGTTTGCGGGAGACATGGTCACTCTGGTTTTCATTTCGCTGGTGCCGATTGCAATGCCGATCCCATTTTTGGGACTGCATATATTCGTATCGCTGCTGCAGACTTATATTTTTGTTCTGCTCACGACAGTTTATTTGCAGGGAGCGGTTTCGGAAGAGCACTAAGAACAGTTGCCAGTTGCGGTCAGTTGCCCGTAGGAAAGCGAGAACTGAGAACTGACAAGTGAAATCTGCTTTCAGCCGCGAGCGTGAGGGCGTCTGCACGGTATGGCGTCAACCACCCACTGGCGGTATTTCATACGAGGAGAAAGACGAATGAGTAAATTGAGCAAATTGTTCATGGCACTGTCCGTGCTTGCGTTTGCCGTGCCTGCGTTGGCGCAGGGCGGGGAAGCAGCGAGCACGGTAAACTGGGTTGCCATCGCGGCAGGATTTTCCATGGCGTTCGCGTCCGGAATCTGCGCATTGGCCCAGGGCAAGGCGACGGCGTCGGCGGCTGAGAGTTTGGCCCGCAATCCGGCGGCTCGCCCCGGCATTCAGTTGGCGCTGATTCTGGGATTGGCGCTGATCGAATCGCTGGCACTGTACACGCTGGTTATTATTTTCGTGAAAGTGAAGTAGCTGGGACCCTAAAGTGAAACGCCTCTGCCCGATGGCAGAGGCGTTTTCTTTTCGATTGAAGGTGATCTAAATTTTCCGTTCGCCGCCCCACGCCTGGTCTTTGTTTTGCGGACTGCGATCCATCGCTTCCAGCAATATGCGCCGCAATCGATAGCGGCTTTCGAGGTCAGTGTTGACAATTTCGAATCCCACTTCATTCACGCGTGCACTGCGCAATAGCACGTGCGCTTTGATCTTGGTGCGCATGCCCAGGGAAATTTCCAGATCGGCTTCGCTGCCGATGCGCAGATTGTCTTCTTTCGTGCCCATGCCGCCGCCCAGACTCAGTTCGCGGATAAGAATCTTGGATTTTCCCCACGAGCTGCCGATAGTTGCGGTGAGCGCTCGCGAGAGCACCATGCGCTCGTAGCGGCGCTGGCGCACCCAGGGACAAGCAGGTGCGGGATCGAGTGGAGCAATGGCCAACTCTGCTGCCTCGATGCCGCTCTCGGAGAGAATCTGTGTGCTGTAACGAGGATCGGTCTTGGAGAGCGATTGAGCCGCCGCTACTCTCAGCTCCTTGTGATGAACCCATCCGAACCTTTTCCTGGATTCCACGATTTCGCGCAGAAGAGGAACCGATTCTGCGTCTCGAAGGCGGCCGAGAGATTCGATGGCTTTTAATTGCACGAAAGGCGAACGCGAGGCCGCTTCTCCGGGCTTCGCCATGGCCAAAAGCGGAGGCGCCGCAGTTAGATCGCCGCTCATTCCGATTTCGTCGATGGCTTCGGGAAGAACTACTGCGTCCAGAACTTCGGCCAGTTCGAGCAGAGTCCGGCCGCGGTCAGGGGCAGCGCCGTAGGCGATCTGGCGCACGACGACGTCGTGATAAAAACGGTTCCATTCGGGCAAACGCAACGGGAGCAACTCCAGCAAAGTTCCGACATCAAGGCGGCTTAACAAACCGACGACGGCGGAAGCCTGCCGCGACTGGCCAGTGCGCAGAATCTCTCGTAATTGAGCTAAAGCGGGAGGTCCCATCTCCTGGACGAGTTCGACCATACGATCGCATTCGTCGCGACGCATGCAGCGGAAAAAGCGGTCAGCGAGATGCTCCGCGCCCGACTGACAAGTGCGCCGCAAGACCACGAGCAGGTCGGAAGGGAACGAATCGGAACGTAGCGCCTCTTCAATGAATTCTGGAATGCGGTTTTCGACGCCGATTCTTGGCCGAAGATCGTTCACCATCACCGGCCGCTCCTGCATCAGCTTTTCCATGCCGGCGCAGACTTCATTCACTGCCTGGTAGTTCCTGGCTTCGCTGGCTTCCTGGCTGAGGCGGACGAAAGCGGCACTCAACAAGCTTTGGAGTTCGGCATCTTTCTCAGAGCAGAGCTGGGCCGTTACTCTTTGAATCGCCGTGCCCATGGATTCGCCGCCCAGCCGCGCATAAAGATCGGCCAGTTGGCTCACGCCAAGGGCGGTTTTGCGGCGCGATTCAGCATCTTTGGCGCCCAGACAGCCGGAGTAGTTATCCAGAATCTCGGCGGAGGCTTGCTTATCTTCGCGATCGAGCAGAACCTCCAGAAACTGGCGAACGTTGCGCGGCGGAACGCAAGGCGCTTCATTGGAAAGCAGAACCGTTTTCTTGCCAGATTCCGGCACTTCCGCCCAGAACATGCGGTCGAGAATATCGGCGTGGGACTCTACCAGAATCCCCGCCTTGCTCATCTTTTCTTCTTGCAACTTCAGAATCTGGCGCAGCGAGTCCATCTGGCGGCTCATGTGCTCCATCATCTGGTGCACGGCATTTACTTTTACTTCGCCCTTCTGATAACGCTCAAGGGCGAAGCGGATGGCCATGTGCTCGGCGGCTTTCATGAGCAGGGGGGTATCTTCCTGCTCGGCGGTGGCTTTCGCGGCAAGAGAGGCCAGAAGCTGCTGCAAGTTCAGGCGCGTGTTGGGATCTGTTTCGCCAAGTTCTTTTTGAAGATCTTCGGGTTGAAGCGCAGGATCGTTCTGTACCTGGCCGAAGCGAGTGAGGAGCCGGATGGCCTGAATGACTTCGGCTTCCTGCAGAGGAACGACTCCACCTTCCCAGGCGGGAGCGGTTCCGGCGCCTGCACCTGCGCCCTGTGCTGCGATCATCCCTCCGGGAGCATTCGGAACGCTGCCAAAGGGAACAACCGTTCCTTGCGGCTGGGGGTTCGTGCCTCCGCCGGCGCTGGCGCCTTCGGCCGCAGCGATCAGTTGCAGCAATTTTTGGGGATCGTTCAGCCACTGCTTAAATTCCGGTCCAAGGGTTTGCGCCGCGATTTGCGCAGCTACGCTGACGTCTCCGGTCAGCGGATCGGCAGCGACGAACTTTACTTCGTTGATCTTGATGGTGCTTTGCTGGCTTCCGGAATTGAGAGCTTCCTTGATTTGCTTAGAGACGTCCTGCGCCTTGGATCCCGCTATCGCGAAAGCGCGGACCAGACGGGTGAAATCTTCGATGGTAACGTCTTTCGAAAAGTGCAGACTGGCCAATCCGGCGGCGTTGAGTAATTGAACGAAGCTGCGTTCGGTTTGGCCGCTTTCGAGCGGAATTCCATCCAACAAGAGCTTGTTATCGGAAACGCCGAGTAGAAAGCCGCCATCTCCGGCCACCGGCAGGCCCTGCTGCAATTCATTCCAGGCCACTTCGAACTGAGCTTCGGTACGCTTGTGATCGTAGCCGTACATGCGGGCGTACTTAATGAGGATATTGAGGCTATGAACGAAGGCCCGCGCCGATGCCGCTCGATTGGCATGAAATGTAGCTGCGTTGGTAATATGGCGCTCCTTGAACCGGACTCTCCACCTACGAGGTTAATTCAGGAGGTAAGCGGGTGCACATTACGGAGGTAATTGATAGGATGCGGCAAATGGGCGATGCAGGCGCTGCGACTTCCTGTTTTCTTGCCTTGAAGCTGCGGTACCGAATACCTGGCTCCTCGAGTTGAGGTTCGCGGATTCGGCCTGTCACTGGCATTGATGAGCTTCTCCGGCGAAAATAGTAATAACAACATTCGCACTGTAGGAAATTGCTTGTGCTATCGGCGACTCCTAATACAAACCGCGCCAAGAAAGTGACTGGCCTTCGTTACTGGATGTTACGGGTGCTGGAGGAGTGCGATAACGCGGCGAAGAATTTCGATCCCGACCCGGTTCATGACCTTCGCGTTTCGCTTCGGCGCTGCCGATCGATGGCCGATGGTTTAATCGCTCTTGATCCTGATCCGGCCTGGAAGGCCATGAAAAAAGCCGGCAAGCGCCTGTTTCAGCGGCTCGGCGACCTGCGCGATACACAAGTGATGATGGAGTGGGTAGAAAAATTGGAGCCGACTCCTTCTGACAGGCGCGACTCGCAGGTGATGCCGGAGCCAGAGGATAGTGCAGGCGAGACGAGCGGGGCAGACGTGGAGGATCATCACGATCCTGTCGCACGAGCCTTGCTGGTTATTCTTCGCGGCCGCGAAAAAGAGCAGAAGCTGGATGCCCACGCTGCTCTCGAGGAGTTTGACCGAAAGCAATGGCGACATTGGAGCAAGACTCTGCCGGGGCGGGCTGCGCGGATACACCCTGGAAGCGCGTTGTTCAAACATCTTGCGCTTGAGCGATGGACGACGGCACGCGAATTGCACGCTCGCGCCCTGCGCAACCGATCTCAGGTGGCATTTCACAGCTTGCGCATTGGTATCAAGCGCTTTCGCTACATCGTGGAAAATTTCCTTCCCGTCGAGCATAACGCGTGGAGCAAGGATTTGAAGGAAATGCAGGACTTGCTTGGCGAGGTCCATGATCTTGATGTGCTGTGGTCAACGGCCGTGACGTGCCGGGTTTTTCCCGATGCCGAGTCGCGCAGTCAGTGGCACAAGCGAATTCTTGACGAGCGCGCGAAGCGAATTGAACATTACCGTGCGAGGACGATTGGAGAGAATTCGCTGTGGCAGTTCTGGCGCGCTGCCTTGCCGCATGGAAAACAGATTCGGGCTCTGGCTACGCGGCGCATGAAGCTTTGGGCGCACGGCCTGGATCCCGATTTTGCGCATTCCGAGCGGGTGACGCATCTTGCGCTGCAACTTTATGACGGCATGCTTGCCTGGGGATGGAAGCCTCCAGTGGACGCCGACTCCGCGCGCTCGAGCCTTTTTGCTGCCGCTCTGCTTCATGACGTTGGCAAATCCGAAGGTCAGAAACGGCATCACAAAGCTTCTTTCGATATGATTCGCGCGCATGGCATTCCATTGGGCTGGAAGGCTGCAGATTTGCGGCGTGCTGCCATTGTGGCGCGTTTTCATCGTGGAGCCCTGCCGACCCGAAGGCACAAGACGCTGCGCGATCTGCTTCCGGATGAGCAGAAGGCAACCATACAACTGGCCGCGATTCTGCGTTTAGCGAATGCGCTGGACGCTACGCACGATGGCCACATACGCGAGCTGCAAGTGGTAGAGGCCCAATCCAGGAAGGATGGATTCCAACGCAACGGCCGCGCGGCCCTGTCTGAGGTTTTGGTCATCGCCGCGCAGGGATACCGTGCTACGAGTTCCGCCGCCCAGACCATCGCCGCGGAAAGACATCTTCTGGAAACGATATTGCACCGGCCCGTGGTGGTTCGTCCGGCGCGACGGGTGTGACATCCAGGAAACGGATTGATCACTTTCGCACAGCTGCTAATTCCGCTAGAAAGTGTGAGCGGGAGAAAGCTGGCTCATTTAGTTATGACTCACGCGCAACTTGTCGAAAAAGCGGTCCGCTGGCTGCGCGGCTATCGTTGCGGGGTGGTGCTTTCGGAGCAGGCGTGCGTGAGCGGAGAGATGCCGGATGCGATTGGCTGGAAGAGGGCGTGTCATTCCGTTCTTGTGGAATGCAAGGTCACGCGCTCTGACTTTCTGGCGGATCGAGCAAAGCCGTTCCGGGTTAAGCCTGGGAAGGGAGTGGGCTGCGAGCGATTCTATTTAGTTCCATCGGGGCTGATCCGTGGGGAAGAATTGCCGCTGGGCTGGGGATTGCTTGAAACGCAGAGGGGTAGCGTCGAGATGGTGCGTCCTTCTGCGAAGAATTTGCGGAGAGCTACGGGTTTTCGGTACGAGATGAACCTGCTGTTGGCCAGCCTAAGGCGGGTCGAGATTCGCGTGGAGCCTCAGAGTATTACAGAGTTCCTGAAGTGGAAGAACCGGATGGCGGAATATAACCGGGGCGCACTGCCCGAGGGCCTTACTCCTTCTGAAGAAGAATCGAACGTGTTTCTGGAACCAGAAGTAACTCAGTAGTCAGGAGAGAATTAAAGCTCCCGCCGGCCCTCCATGGCCTTGAGCATGGTGACTTCGTCGGTGTATTCGATGTCGCTGCCGACGGGGATGCCCATGGCGATGCGCGTCACCTTTACGCCTGCGCGCTTGAGTTGCTGCGAAAGATAGGTGGCTGTGGCTTCGCCTTCAACGGTGGGATTGGTGGCGATGATGACTTCGTCCACAGTCCCTGCTTCGACTCGCGTGATTAGATTCGAAATTCGCAGTTGCTCCGGGCCAATGCCGTGCAGAGGCGAGAGCGCGCCGTGCAGCACGTGAAAGACTCCGTTGAAGTGCTTGGTTTTCTCGATGGCCGCGATGTTGGTGGGTTCTTCGACGACGCACACGAGGCGTTGGTTACGAGTTGCGCTGGTGCAGTAGGCGCAGGGATCGACGTCGGTGATGTTGTTGCAGATTGAGCAGAGGCGCAGACTGGCTTTCACGTCGCGCACTGCGACGGCGAGGGCCTCGGCATCTTCATCGCTCGAGCGCAGAATGTGGAAGGCCAGGCGCTGGGCGCTCTTTGCGCCCACGCCGGGCAGCTTCTTTAGCTCATCGATGAGGCGCGACATTGGTTCAGCAAACTTGGACATGGGAAAAATTTGACTGCATGCAAGATCTTCGCCTAAGAACGGTTCCGCTCAAGGAGACGGGCTTTTTGTTTCGTTCATTGCGCGGAGGGCAGAGTGTACTCGAACTCGTAACTGTGCTTGCCATCAGAAGCAACGATGATGTTCATTTTGCCAGTAATGCCAGTGAGTTGGCCGGTTCCGGAGTCAGGAACGACGTTAATGCTCAGACTCGGCGCGCCTTTGCTCATGATGCCGGTATGATGCAGCGAGAAACTCCCGGTCTTCTTCTCGCCAGATCCGCCCTGCAGCGTGCCAGTGAAAGTTTCCACCGCGACATAGGCACCGGAACTTTTGGCGCTGCCTACGGCTAGCATCTGTCCTTTGGACGTGCCTTCGAGTTCGCCATGATATTGCTTATCGAGCAGCATACGGCTGATACCGTCGTTGAGTTTATCGTCTTGAGGAATGATTTTTACATCGAAGGGTCCGCGAGCGATCATAGTGGCCTCACCGTGGGATGGTGTAGTCTGCCCGAGCGTTGGGGCAACAATCATCATGCTGAGGCATAGGTTTGCACTCAGGACAGCGGCGATGTAGATGATTTTGGTCATCATTCTGCGAGTCCTCAGGTGCCGATTAGAGTCCGGGAATGCCCATGCCGCCTAGCATTCCGCCCACGGTCGACTGCAATTGAGCATCGACTTTACGAGCGGCCTCGTTGATAGCGGCGAGGATCAGATCCTGGAGCATTTCGATGTCGCCGGATTTCACGGCTTCGGGATCGATGCGCAGGCCGAGAAGCTGCTTGCGGCCGTCCATTTTCGCAGTTACTGTACCTCCGCCGGATGAAGCCTCGACCACCGTCTCCTGCATTTTTTTCTGCAGGGTTTCGTACTGCGATTTGGCCTTCGACATTAACTCTTGCAGATTGAATCCGCCCATAACACCTCATGTTTTAAAGTTTCATGGCTGCAAGGTTTCAAAGTCTAGGAAATTTGGGTCCCCCGGCACGGATTTTTTACCTTGAAACTCTGAAATCTTGAAACTCTGAAACCTTCTGCTATCTCTTCTCCTTGTAATCGATCACCGTGCGAATCTGGGCGCCGAACTTTTCCTGGAGACGGCGCACTACGGCATCCTGTTCGGCGCGGCTTCGACCACTTGCGCCCGAGGTTGCCCGGTTCACCTTGGGCGATGCGCCATTGCGCTTTTCCGCGTCCAGTGACGATCCGGGAACAATTCTTAACTTAACGGCCTTGCCCAGAGCTCCGCTGGCCGCCGCGATCGCGAGCCGCTTCGCGTCGGGACTGAATGACATGTCGACAACGGTTTGTGACTCGGCAACTTTGATTACTAATTCATTTCCTTCCACCGACCATTCCCCGGATTCCAGCATGGAAACCAGAATGCGCTGATTCCCGTCCATCAGGGCCTGCAGCACGGCGGTCTGTAGCCGGTCTGCGGGGATCCCGGCTGCTATTACTGCTCGCTCGGATATATCTTCCGAGGTTGCAGGATAGGTATCAGCCTGCGGGTGGGGCATGCTCTCGCTGATGTTCGCTGGTGCGGCAGAGCCCATGATCACCGGCGCGTTGGAAGCGGCGACAATCCGCGAACCGCCGGTCGATCCCGGATCAGCGGATGACTCCTGACGCGGGGTACCTTTGCGGGCAGAGTCGGCGGCGAAGGGCGAAATTGGATTGGGTCGAGGCGCTGGTTCCGAACGCCGGATGTCGTTGCTGCCGGCGACAATTGAGGGCCGGGGAACGACTCGCGCTGCACTGGCGCTCGCCGGAACATGAGCAGCGGGGGCGACTTCACTGAGCAGTTGCTCAATCGGCAGCAGGCGCTGGGCATGCGCCATCTTCAGCAAGCCGAGTTCAAGATGGAAGCGCTGCTCTTGTTTGTAGCCCAACTCGCTGTGCGTGCGTAACATGATTTGGAGGTGACGGGTCAGATCCTCTTCGCTGAACAACTGTGCAACCCGCTCGACACGATCACGCTCTTCACTTGATATCTGCAGTAGAGAAGAATCTTTGCCAGCGATCTGAGCAACGGTTGCGTTGCGCAGAAAGCGCACCATCTGCCGGGCGAAATGCGTCGGACTGTGGCCTTCGCTGATGAGATGATCGACCTGGCGCAAAACTTCATCGCTAGCGCCGCGGGAAACGGCCTGCATTACGTCTTCGAGAATGTGTGACGGCGCCGCGCCGACGAGGTTGCGAACGGAATCCGCTGTTACCTTTCCGGCACAGCAGGCGATGGCCTGATCGAGAATCGATAGCGCGTCGCGCATGGATCCATCGCCGGCCTCGGCGAGGAGAGCGAGAGCGTCGTTATCCGCCTCGAGCTTTTCACGATCGATGAGGTCGCGCAATTGGCCGACGATGTCGTCAAATTTCACAGCGCGGAAGCTGAAATTCTGGCAGCGCGAGCGGATGGTTTGCGGAATATCTTCCGGCTGCGTGGTCGCCAGCATGAAAACGATGTGATCCGGGGGCTCTTCGAGCGTTTTCAGCAGGGCATTGAAGGCTGCGTCGGTAATCTGATGGGCTTCGTCGAGAATGTAGATTTTGAAGCGGTCGCGGGCGGGGCGATAGCGGGCGGCTTCGCGCAGTTCGCGAATTTCGTCGATGCCGCGGTTGGTGGCGGCGTCGATTTCGATCACGTCGACGGAATTACCGGCGCGAATTTCTGTGCAGGATTCGCAAACTCCGCAGGGTTCGACGACCGGCTTATCCGACGAGCGGCAATTCAAAGCGGCCGCCAGAATGCGGGCCACGGTGGTTTTTCCGATGCCGCGATGGCCGCTGAAAATGTAGCCGTGGGCGGTGCGGCCCTGTTCGAGAGCATTCTGGAGGGTGCGGGTCACGTGCTCCTGGCCGATCACCTCGGAGAATTTTTGAGGACGGTATTTGCGTGCCAGGACGGTATAGCTCATGAGCCGAAAGACGATTATACAGGGATCAGAAATGCATTGAATCATGCCCAGGCATGGTTAAGAAGTTGCTAAAGCGTTAGGTAAGCGATAGGCTGTAACGTCAACTGTTGCGAGGATTGTTTTATCGCCAGGAATATACGGATAGGAGAGCACTCATGCAATTGAAGCTGGCTACGAAGAGCGTCGATGGAATTGTGATTGTGGATTGTGTCGGCCGGATTGTGTTCGGAGAGGAATCTTCCTTACTGCGCGAGACTGTGAAGAAAGCGGTTTCGCAAAGCAACCGGATCGTACTTAATCTTGGCGAAGTCAACTACATTGATTCGGGCGGGCTGGGAACGCTGGTGGCGCTTCGCACGACGGCGCAGAATGCAGGCGGCACGATCAAACTGACCAACTTGACGAAGCGCGTGGGCGACCTGCTGCAAGTTACTAAACTGCTTACGGTTTTCGATGTGTACAACTCTGAGGCGGAAGCAATCGAATCGTTCCGCAAGGCGGCGTAGCCGAGCGATTGAATTGCAATTACGATCGGCCCGTAACGTGCTCGGGCTTCCACCCGAATGCTTCCCCGAATAATTTTCATATTGTGCTTGCTGGTGAGCGCCAGCGGCTTTGTCTCGCCTCCGATTGCGCTGGTGATGGGACTTGCCGTGGGCTTGCTGTTTCCGCATCCCTACGGCGGCCTCGCGAAAGTGTCTTCCAAGTACCTGCTGCAAGCCTCCGTCGTGGGGTTGGGATTCGGCATGAATCTTCACCAGGTGATTCAGGCGGGCCGCAGTGGTTTCGTCTACACGATGGTGGGGATTACGTTCGCGCTGCTTGCGGGCATGGGGTTAGGAGCTTTGTTTCAGGTACAGCGAGTGCCGGCATTTCTGATTTCTACAGGGACGGCGATCTGCGGAGGCAGTGCCATTGCCGCGGTTGGGCCGATCACGGAGGCGAGCGACGAAGAAATGGCCGTCTCGCTCGGCACGGTGTTCATGCTGAATTCCATCGCGCTGCTGACGTTTCCGGAGATCGGAAGCGCGCTCAAGCTGACGCAACCGCAGTTTGGATTGTGGGCTGCGCTGGCGATTCACGACACGAGTTCCGTGGTGGGCGCGGCGGCAAAATATGGGACTGTGGCTTTGGGCATTGCGACCACGGTGAAGCTGGCTCGAGCGCTCTGGATTGTGCCGCTTTCGCTAGGAACGGCCATGGTTCGGGGAGCGAAGGCGAAGATCCAGTGGCCGTGGTTTATTGGCTTATTCTGTTTAGCGGCTGTGTGCAAGACCTATCTGCCCGCGGGCGCGCAGGCTTATTCACTGGCAGTGAAGATTGCGAAGGTTGGCTTGACGGCGACTCTGTTTTTGATTGGGAGCGGCATTTCGGTGAGCACGATTAAACGGGTGGGGTATCGTCCGTTGCTGCAGGGGGTGGTTTTGTGGCTGATCGTGCTGACGGGCACGTTGTGGCTGATCCGCATTGGGTGGATTTCGTTGTGAGGAAACGACGCAAGAAAGCGGGCAATCGATCCAAGCGAAAATTGGCTCCGGATCAATCTTCTCAGACGCGCATTCGCATCGAGGCTGCGATCCGGCGCATTCCGAAGGGGAAAGTCTCGACTTACGGGGCCGTGGCGCGGGCTGCGGGACTGCCGGGTGCTGCGCGGCAGGTGGCTATCGTCTTGCGCCGCGGTTTCGATTTGCCATGGCAACGCGTGCTGGGCGCGGGCGGGGAGATCAAACTGCGCGGGGATTCGGCCATCGAGCAACGGTTGCGGCTAGAGGCTGAGGGAGTGCGTTTCCGGGGGCGTAAAGTGGACATGAAGCTCTGTGAGCACAGGTTTGGGCGGAGCGGCGGCAAACGAGCTTCGTTGTAGGCTGAAAAAACTTAGCTATTGAAACCCGCTGGGATCCCTCAGCGGCTGAAGCCGGCTCGATTTTGTGGCGCCTGGCGGCGCGACTGGAGCCGCGCCCCTTCAAAACGGGCTAGCGTCCGGTTTTGAATTGCTCGTCGATCTCCACCTGATAGCCTGTGACCATTTTGTTGGTTTCGTTGGCCATGCCGACGACCGCCATCAACTCCTTGAACATGGCGTCTGTCATTCCTTTTTTCTGGGCGGAGGCTGTGTGCGAGGCAATGCAGTAGTGGCACTGGTTGGTTACGCTGACTGCGACGTAAATCATTTCCTTCGTCAGCGGATCGAGCGCGCCAGGGGCCATGATTTGCTTGATGTCTTCCCATGTGCGCTTGAGCGTAGCGGGATCGTGCGCGATCGCCTTCCAGAAATTATTAATCCAATCGGTTTTGCGTGTGGCCATGATGTCGTCGTACACGGCTCTCACTTCAGGGCTGGCGTCTTTGTATTCAATTAGTCCGAGGGTCGACATTCGTTCTCCGTTTTGAGATTAATTCACCACAGAGTCACAGAGAAAGTATTTGAAAAGCGTTCCTCGGTGGCTCTGTGTCTCTGTGGTGAATTAGTCTTATTGCGTATCTGTTTGTGGTAATTCTCCGCTCAGCAGCTTGCTCAATTCTGCGGCTGGGCAGCGGACTCCGACGTAGAACTGGCCAAACAGGGCGTACTCGGCGCTGACCTGGTCGAAGCGCATTTCATAGATCAGTTTCTTGAAGACGAGCGGGTCGTCGGCGAAGAGATCGACCCCCCACTCCCAATCGTCGAAGCCGATCGAACCGGTGATGATCTGCTTGACTTCGCCGGCATAACGGCGGCCTACAAGGCCGTGGTCATTCATCTGGCGGGCGCGTTCCTCGATGGGCAGCGTGTACCAATTCTTTTCTTCGCCGCGGCGGCGATCCATGGGATAGAAGCAGAGGTAGCGATTGGGTGGAATCTCGGGAAACAGGCGCGGATGCATGGCTTCGCGATGGCGGTTGAGCTTGCACTCGATCTCCGCCTTCCACTGATCGGAATGCGGCTGGATGCCTTGCGCGGTCAGTTCTTTGTAGATTTTCAGGGTCGAGTCATAAAGGCCGAGCTCGATGATCGAGAGATAAGAAGATGTGGGTTCGAGATAGTCGCTGAGCCGCAGGTTGGCGAGCTTTAGTTCGGCCTGATTCAGGTCGGCGAATGATTTGCGGAAGTGGACGAGCATCAGGTCGCCTTTATGGCCGATGAGCGAGTAGAGGGCGGATTGGCCGCCGGTAGGCCGTTCCATTTCGCCGAGCAGGGTTGCGGCTTCCTGAACAATTGCCGATCGCTCATTCGCCGCGAGGGCGCGCCACGCAGACCAGCGGAAGCGCATCATCTGATGGAGGACGCTGTAACCTTCGGTAGTGAGCGGAACCTCAGGGGTTTCTGCGGGGGTTTCTGCCGCAGTGGTTTGCGGGCGAACGTGAGGCGTGGTAGTTGTTGTCATGGGATTCTCAGAGCTTATGCTTAACGGGTTTCAGACTCCATTGTACGCAAGAGGCGCGGTTGCAGCGAGTCCGCAAGGTCCATTGAAAGCGCTGATCGCCATAGCGTGCCTAGTTTTCTGTTTGGCTGGTTCTCTGGCAGCGCAGAGCAAGCGGCTGTGGGTGCTGCGCGCGCCGGGCGAGGCGGTGGAATATGATCCGGCTACTTTTACCCAGAAACATAGTGTAAAGATTCCCGCGGAGGCGGTGGCATCGCCGCAGACTTTCTTCGTGAATGCTTTGGGACAGATGCTGTTCGCTCCGTCCTCGGATTTGCCGCTGGGAGAAGACGATGTCGCTGCCGGGAAAAAAGTATGGTTCTGGGATGGGCGAGCTGCGACTCCGCTGACGCGGGATATTTCTCGCACTGTCGCCACTATGGGATCGAACCTGGCGATCAGCGAGGCGGCGCCGGAGCCGTCTCTGGCGGCCGATGGAGAGCATCTCTATTGGTTTTCGAATCAGGCACGGCGGTTGCAGCGGGATGGCGTGGACCTCTCCACGAAAACGACGTGGTCGGCTTGGCGCAGTGATCTTGCAGGCGGGAAACGTGAAGAGATGGCTTCGATTACGTTGCCGGAGTGCTCCTGCCCGACAGGAGGATGCGAGGAAACTTGTCCCTATGGTCAGGTGTGGGTTCCGGAAGAAGGAGTGGGTAACTTTTTTCTGCTGACAATGTTTATCAGCGGACAAGCCCAGCCGACTTATCAATCAACTTCGTTGTATCAGGAAAGCGCGGGGAAGTGGACAGCGACTTCGGTTAACCCACCTCTGCAACGCGTATTGGACGCGGCGAATCCGGGAGCCATGCTTGAGGCGATTCCGGACACGGGCTGTTGTGGATGGTCGAATAAGAGCGATGACCAGACGCTGCTGCATGTTGACGGGCGGACTTTGACTGTGTTCGACGAGCGCGCAGCGTATAAAAATCCGGACTACGACGTGAGTTTCTATTCGAACAATGGCGAACTGTCGCCTGGCTTGGAGAGCGTTGCCTTTACGATTGTGGCCACTTCTGCGGCCAACAAGCCGATCCAGCTGGCGGATGAGGGGCAGGCCAGTCCTGAGGAATCGGAGCGGATTCGCAAGGCTCTGCTCGAGTTGCCGGCGGTGGAAGTGAAAACCACAGAGGATGTCCCGCGGCGGATTACATTTTTGCCTCATGCTGCGCTGGTGGGGTGGGTCAGCGACAAAGAAATTCTGATTGTGGAACAACACCTGCTGGTTGGGTATAACATCGCCACTGGGGCACGACGGAAATCGGCCATCCGAGTGGAAGACGCGGCGCACGTTTTTCTACGCTAGCGGTCCGAGGCTAAGGTCTCCCCTTCATTGACTTGCTGCCCCTGCACACGTAGGATTTTTGCCACGTGATAGGGCGGACGATTTCGCATTACACAATTACTGAGAAGCTGGGCGGCGGCGGGATGGGTGTCGTCTACAAGGCGGAAGACACTCGCCTGCATCGCTTCATTGCGCTGAAGTTCCTTCCCGGCGCCGGTTTCGCACGATGCGCATGCGCTGGCCCGGTTTCAACGCGAAGCCCAGGCGGCGTCGGCGCTGAATCATCCCAACATCTGCACGATCCACGACATTGGCGAGCAAGGCGGCCAGGCGTTCATTGCCATGGAGTTTCTGGACGGGCTGCCTTTAAAGCATCGTATTGGCGGCCGCCCGCTGGACTTGAAGACGCTTCTGTCGCTGGCGGTCGAGATTGCCGATGCGCTCGATGCCGCGCACAGCCACGGCATCATTCATCGCGACATCAATCCGATGAATATTTTTGTCACCAAGCGTGGTCATGCGAAGATTCTCGATTTTGGTTTGGCGAAGCTGACCGAAGGCCAGGAGTCAGTGATCAGCGGCAACACGTTTGGCGAGGTCACGCAGGCGCCGGAAGATCCAGCGCGTCCCGGTTTTGCGCTGGGAACTGTCCCTTATATGTCGCCGGAGCAGGCGCTGGGACAGCCACTTGATTCGCGAACCGATCTTTTTTCTTTTGGAGTGGTTCTCTACGAGATGGCTACGGGAGGGTTGCCTTTTCGGGGGCAGACTACCGCGGCGTTTTTTGATGCGCTGATTCACGGCGCGCCGGAGTGGCCCTTGCAATTCGGCAGTTCAATTCCGCCAGAGTTGGAACGAATTGTACGGAAGGCCCTGGAAAAGGATCCGGGAGACCGTTATCAAAGCGCGGCGGAGATGCGGGCTGACTTGCAGCGGCTGAGGAGGGAAGTAGAGTCGGGGCAAGCACTGACCACTCCGCGAGCGACAGGAAAGATTCCGGATTCGAAGGATCGACTGCGCGCGCTATTTGCGACGGCTCACACCACAGTTCTGCAACAGAAGTCTTCCAGGTGGCCGTGGCTTGTGGCCGGGCTGGCGGCGGTTGCGGCTTTGATTGCGGTGGTTCTTTTCCTGAAGTCTCCGGAAGGCGCGCCGGTTGTGGTTTCTTCTCTGCAAATCACGAATGACGGAGCTTCCAAGCGCTCTCTGGTTACGGATGGGAACCGGCTGTATTTTTCCGAGTACGTCGGCGGGCACTCGGTGCTTATGCAGGTTTCCACTTCGGGGGGAGACACCGCTCCGGTTCCCACGTCGCTGCCGAGCGCCGACGTGTACGACTTTTTTCCCGGACGTTCCGAATTACTGGTGAAGGGAGTGGCGGAGGGTTCGGAAACGGAGTGGCCCATCTGGATTCTTCCTGTGCCGGCGGGATCGCAGCGCCAGGTCGGAAACATTCTGGCTCACGCCGCCGCGTGGGTGCCGGACGGTCAGCACATCGTGTATGCCCGCGGTTCGAGTCTGTATGAATGCAGCGCGGACGGCAGCGATTCGCACCAGTTGCTCAGCGTGTCGGGAGTGCCGCTTGCCCTGCGATTTTCGCCTGACGGCGGCCGCCTGCGCTTTACCGTGCGCGACACCGACCAACATACTACGTCCTTGTGGGAGGTTTCGGCGGACGGAAAGGGACTTCATGCTCTCCTGCCGGGCTGGAACAAACCGGCGCAGGAATTTGGTGGAGCATGGACGCCGGAAGGGGAATATTTCCTGTTTGAATCCATTCGCGACCATGCGGAAAATATCTGGGCCATACGGGAGAAGAAGTCGTGGTTTCGCGGTTCCAGTGAACCAACCCAACTGACGGTTGGCCCGCTGATGTTCAGCGACCCGACTCCGAGTCCGGATGGAAAGAAGATTTTTGTGCTTGGCCAGCAATGGCGGTTCGATCTGATTCGGCTGGTGGGTAGGTCGCAGCAGTTCTCGATGTATCTTCCGGGCGTGTCGGCGGGTGAGGCCGATATCACGCGGAACGGCGAATGGGTGACGTACGTTTCGCATCCCGATCTCACGTTGTGGCGCGGCAAGGCGGACGGAAGCTCTCGTACGCAACTGACCTATCCGCCGATGCTCGTCCACCTGCCGCGGTGGTCGCCCGACGGGACACAAATCGCCTTTATGGCGGCTCGTCCCGGGAAACCGTGGAAGATTTTCGTGATCCCGGCACAGGGGGGCGAGCCGCGCGAAGTGAGTGATGGAAGCCGGAATCAGGGCGATCCTACGTGGATGCCCACGGGCGATGCCATCGTATTTGCGGGGATGCCGTGGCTGGAGTATGGGACGGTATCGGGTGCGAATATTCATATGGTGGACTTGAAAACTTCGCAGGTCTCCGATGTGCCCGGTTCGGAAAATCTTTTCAGTCCGCGCTGCTCGCATGATGGCCGTTACATCGCGGCGCTTTCTGCCGATTCAACGAAGCTGATGCTTTACGACGTGGAGAAAAAGACGTGGCGGGAGCTGGCAACGTCACGTTTTGGTTTTGAGAACTGGTCACACGATGACAAATACATTTACGCGGAAGATTATTCCGACAAAACCGACGACATGGTTCGCGTGAATGTGGCCGACGGGAATCTGGAGCGTTTTCTCAACCTGAAAGAGATTCCGCGTGGGTTCGATCCCTGGGAGTTCTGGGTGGGATTGGCTCCGGACGATTCGCCGCTGCTGATGCGGGACCGAAGCACCCAGGAAATCTACAGCCTTGAAGTAAAGTTTCCATAACACTATTCCATAATCATCACTGATCCTGCCCTATGAATATCCTCGATCTGGTAGTAGGCAAACCTATACCCACGAGCGACGAACGGGCAGAGCAAATCGGTCCGGTGCGGGGAGTGCCGATTTTTGGGCTGGACGGACTCAGTTCCGCAGCGTACGGACCCGAGGCCGCGCTCAGCCTTCTTATCCCGCTGGGTGTTCTTGGCGTGCGCTACATCGTTCCGGTGAGCGCCGCGATCATTGCTTTGCTGATCATCGTATATGTTTCGTATCGCCAAACGATTGCGGCCTATCCTTCCGGCGGTGGATCGTACACGGTCGCGCGATTCAATCTGGGGGCGCGAGCCGGATTGCTTGCGGCGGCGGCGCTGCTAGCGGATTACATTCTGACGGCAGCGGTGGGAATTTCTGCCGGAGTTGGAGCACTGGTTTCCGCAGTGCCCGCACTTTTGCCTCACACGGTTTCGCTTTGTGTAGGCATTCTGATCATTATCAGCATTCTGAATCTGCGCGGCGTGCGCGAGGCGGGCGCTGTGTTCGCGGTTCCAACATATGCATTCGTTGGAACGCTGCTGATTACGATCGTCGCAGGCATCGCAAAAGTCTTGTGGAGCGGAGGGCATCCCGCTGCGGTTGCTGCACCGCCGGTTCCCTCGGCGGCCACGCAAGCGGTTACTTATTGGCTGCTACTGAAAGTGTTCGCCAGCGGCTGCACGGCTTTGACCGGCGTTGAGGCGGTAAGCAACGGTGTGAAAGCCTTTCGCGATCCAGCGGTGAAGAATGCGCAGTGGACACTAACCATCATTATTTTTCTGCTGGCAGTTCTGCTGGCGGGAATTTCATTTTTGGTGAAGGCGTATGGAATCGCAGCCACGGACCCCGGCGCTCCCGGCTACCAGAGCGTGCTTTCCATGCTGACCGCCGCGGTATTTGGCAAGGGAATTTTCTACTATCTGACGATCGCTTCCATCCTGGTGGTGCTGTCGCTCTCCGCCAATACGGCATTTGCAGATTTTCCGCGCCTCTGCCGCGCCATCGCGAGCAATCAGTATTTGCCGCACGTCTTTGCCTACCGGGGACGCCGGCTGGTCTACACCTACGGCATTGTTGTTTTGACGCTACTCTGCGCAGGTGTGCTGATCGGCTTTGGCGGCGTTACCGACCGGCTGATTCCCCTCTATGCGGTGGGAGCGTTTTTGGCATTCACGCTATCGCAAGCCGGTATGGTGATGCACTGGCGGAAAAAGCGCGGACCGCATTGGGTAAAAAGCGCCTTCGTAAACGGGCTGGGGGGACTGGTTACCGGGATTACGACGGCCGTTGTGCTGGTGGCGAAATTTGTGGAGGGCGCGTGGATCACGTTGATCTTTATTCCATTGACCATTGTTATCTTCATCTTTGTGCGACGCCACTATCACGGCGTGAAGATGATGGCTGCCTGCAAAGTTCCGGTGGACGTGGCGGGATTGAAACAACATCCGATTGCGGTGATTGCCATCGATCGCTGGAGCAGCATTACCCGTCAAGGCATGGAGTTCGCCCTGCGCCTGTCTGAGGACGTCATCGCCGCACATGTTCTATCGAGCGAGCACAACGAGCTGCTGGAAAGCGAATGGGAGAATTACGTTTTGAAGCCGTTCGCGGCGTGCGGCAAGCGAGCGCCAGAACTGCACTTCGTTCCCTCGCCTTATCGCTTTGTGATCGTTCCCTTCGTACAGTTTGTTCTGGAGCTTTCGCGGAAAAATCCGAACCGGAACATTGTTGTGGTGATCCCGGAGTTGGTGGAAGACCGATGGTATGAATATTTTCTGCACAATCAGCGAGGCCGGTTATTGGAGTGGGTGTTGATGGCCCGCGGAAACGAACGGATTTTTACGGTGAGCGCACCGTGGTACATCCGAAAGCGGGACTCAAGCGTGCTGAGGACGTGAATGCGAAGAGCGGGCGAATCTGCCGCGACTCGCCCGCCATGAGGCTGCGGCTTAGTGGTGATCGTGGTCGCCGTTGTTGTGCCGCCAGGCCCAGTATTCTTTTTGCTGTTCGGGAGGAATGTGGCGGAAATCGCGGTGTTCGTCGTAGTGGCGCTCCCGCGCCCACTGGTGGTAGTAACCAATTTCCTGGTCGTTCCAGACGTGGTAATCGTTGTAGTAGGGGTCATAGACCCGGTAATAGTGATGCGCGCAGGCGAGGCCGAATCCGGAACACGCCAACGACGCGGCGAGAAGCCACGAACGAAGAAACCGCGATTGCTTGTCGAACATTGAATGCTCCTTTTTCGTCCCGGACTCGATCACGAGGAGACCGGTTCACGTCGAGACAGCATTTTGGGTTGGTTGCGGCTGACCTTGAGGGTGGTTGCTAAGCTAGAAAACTTTACACCACATCGATGGGGAGGCGAACCTTGTGGAGATTTGCTTTGATTTAGAATCGATGGATAACGACAGAAGAAAGAGGACAGATCAATGTATCCGGAAATCATGGTGATTCCCATGCGCGAGGAATTGACGCGGCTGGGCATACAAGAGCTGCGCACGGGTGAGGCGGTAGATAACGCATTGCGAGACCAGCCGGGTACAGCGCTGGTTGTGGTGAACTCGATTTGTGGCTGCGCTGCCGGGAGAATGCGTCCCGCCGTGCGCATGGCGCTGCAGAGCGCGGCCCATCCCCATCGAGCATTCACCGTTTTCGCAGGACAAGACATCGAGGCCACAGAACGCGCGCGCAGCTACTTTACGGGGCAGCCGCCTTCATCGCCTTCGATTGCAATTCTGCGTGACGGCCAACTCGTCTACATGATGCCGCGGAGGGATATCGAATCCCGCGAAGCTCCGGCAATTGCCGCCGATTTGAAAGCGGCCCTCGACAAGTTCTGCGCGAAACCTGTTTCCGCCGCGTAGAGAGCAGCCTGCACGTCCGCATTTGCGGGCGTAGGATTACTTCTCCGGCTCGGGCTTGCTTACCATAAACGATTTGATGACGATAGCGTTCGGCTGCAGGCCAACAGGAATCATGGTCAGCAGCGAATACTCGGTGGGCTCGAGCTGGCGCGGATTGCGCTTCTGAATCACGGTCACATCACCCGACTGGGTATCGAGGACCAGGAGATATCTTTCGTCCTGCGATAGCGCCAGTCCATCCGGGCGGCTGCCTACTTCCAAGGTTGCGAGCCTTCGGCCCATGTCGATGTCATAGATGGCAACGTTGTCCGAGCCGAAGTTGCTCACGTACAGCCGCGAGTTATCGCGGGTTACAACCGCATGAACGGGATGCTGGCCAATGGTCGCGCTGCTGCCGACTTCGTCGCTGCCAGTTTCCACGAAGGAAATGCTGTCCGAATCGAAGTCGCATACGACCAGCTCACCGCCATCCGGCTTCACGGTCAAGCTTACCGGTGTTTTGCCCACATCGAGCAGGGCCAGCACGCGGTCACCGGTGAATTCTCCGTTCCTGCTGCCGGCCAGGGCGATGGAAGCGACTTGCGACGATCCCGAACAAGCCACGAACGCCTTGCTGGAATCGGGCAAAATGGCGATGTCTTCGGGATGCTGGCAAACGGGCAGAACCGCTCTCACGCGGAGCGATTTCGCATCAATGATGGAAACGGTATCGTCGGCGCGATTCGAAACGACCACGGTTGCGCCATCGGGCGAAACCCGCGCCAGTCCTGGCTCGGCACCAACCCGCACATTGCTCAGAACCAGGCGTTTCTCCAGATCGATCACTGAAATATTGGCCGATCCCGAGTTCGCCACATAAGCTCGCTTGCCGTCTTGTGCGACATCGATGAAATAAGGCCTCCCGTGAACTCCAAGAGTTGCGACAACGGCATTCTTTTCGGCATCGATCACGCTGACGTTGTTGGTTCCGGTGTTCACCACATAGATTTCGTTCTTTTTGGTGTTGGCAGCCACGCCAGTGGGCGAGGCGCCTACGGGAATGGTTTTTGCGAGCTCAAAGGTGCGCAGATCGATCACGCTGACGGTGTTGCTTTTGCCATTGGTGACATAGGCATATTCGCGGTAGGAAGGGCCGTAGTTGGGCAGAGTCTGCTCGCGGAAATACAGCCATGCGGCGCCAGCCAATAGCGGAATCAGAACAATGATGATAAGGACTTTTCGCAAGATGAGCGCCCGTCTCCTGGATGAAGGAAACGGAGAAAATAAGATTAGCAGAGAGGAGCTTTTTGCAGCAGCGGTTTAGCGGGAGACGGTTTCCTGCGGGGTTGCCGGGCGGGTCAAGAGCGGCCCCGGAATCGGCTGCTGCGTGGCACGTTCCAGTTCGCTGGTGAGCGCGGCGAGTTGTTCGTTCGAAACGTGGATTTCCCCATTCAACCGCATGATGAGCTTTCCTGATCCAGTACCCTGAAACTCGGCATGGCGGGGCGTCGCATAAATGCGGGCTGCAGAGGGCAGAGCGGCTTTGAAGTCGCCGCCTTGGCGGATGATTGCGACAAAAGTCTCCGCGATTTTGTCGCGAATTGTCTCGCCAAGCGATCCCGAACGCAACAGGTCGCCGATCAGTCCCTGCGCATCGATCCGGCCGATTTGCGCGACTAATTTCATCGTGCCATCTTGAGCGATGGCCGGGGTGAGCTGAATTTCGATGGTGCCGTTGCCCTCAACAATTTCATTCATGCTGTCGCGTCCGAATATCGGCGAGCACGTCCACCGCTCGAAGTGCAATTGCGCGACGACTAAAGCGGCTGGACCCCGTGGAGTGAGTTCCGCCGTCTGAATGGCAATCCGTTCTCCGCAACGGTCGGATTTATCGAGTTGAAGCCGCAGAAGGTCCGGGATGTCGAGTTGGAGATCTGACAGGTCCTCGCTCAGTTGTACGGCGAAGGTATTCTGGGCGCCATCGGAAGACGTTTTCGAAATTGTTCCGGAGGTTGTGACGGTTATGGACTGGCCGCCGATCGTAATGCTGTTTTTTGCCGGGGGGAGATTGTAGGTGAAACCTTGCCCGTTAGTGGCGGAGGGAATGCTCATTTCTTCGCCGAGATCCAGTTGAGCGCTCTGAAAATTGGTGAGAGCGTGTTGGAGATTTTGCAGGGAGGACAACATCTGTGCGCCAGCCAGCTTGGTGTCTCCCGGGAGATCGATGGTGCGTGCCTGCTGTGCCAGCTCGGAATCCGACTTGGCGATGCGTTTGGTGATCTCCTTCAGGCCGGTTTTCTGCGGTTCGGAAAAACTCTCCAGGAATTTCTTGTTCAGAGATCGCGCACCTTCGAGAGCGTCCTGGACTTGTTTGGCTTGGGTTGCAAAAGTTGATGGACTATTTTCTTTGCGAAGCTGCGCTTCCAGGGCCTTCAAATCCACATCCGCGGCTGACGTGCTTCTCATCATGGCAGCGTAGGCGGCCGCCTGCTCTCTGGTGGCTTGCACGGCCAGCACATCGTGAAAACCCTGCAGGTCGTCTTTGATATCCAGGCCTGTGGGCTGGCCGTTGCCGTCCATGCCGGTGGCACCGGCGGTTCCACCGCCGATGTGTCCGCCGCCGCGCTGGGCCACAAGGACACATGGCTGCGCCAGCACGAGAGCCAGCAGGACCAGGTACTTGATTCGAGAGATGGGCGCGCGGACAGACATAGGCAGAGTTCCGCAATCCTGCACATACTTAGCTTGTCTCAACGGCGAGGAAAAAGCTACAGAGTTTACAGTTCTTTGCAGCCGGAGCCCCACCAGAACTCCGAGGGCGTTCACGCATCTTCGTAGCTGCTTAGCCATGACCAAAAACTACTTGCTCGCTTCCACCGGTTCCCTCAGTCCGATTTCTGGTACGGTCCTGCCCACCACCGTCGCAATCTGCCGCACTTGCGTCATCAGCTCATCGAACTGATCCGGGAATAACGATTGCGGGCCGTCTGACATGGCTTCGTCGGGGTTGTTGTGCACTTCTACCATCAGCCCGTCCGCGCCCACGGCTACTGCTGCACGAGATAGCGGCGTCACTTTGTTTCGCTTTCCCGTTCCATGGCTGGGATCGACCAGGATGGGCAAGTGGCTGAGCCGCTGGACCGCCGGAACGAGGCTCAGGTCGAGCGTGTTGCGTGTGTGATCGGCGAAGGTGCGCACTCCGCGCTCGCACAGGGCAACGTTGTAATTTCCTTCGCTCAGAATGTATTCCGCCGCCATTAGAAACTCTTCCAGAGTAGCTGACATGCCACGCTTCAGCAAAACTGGCTTTTTCGCCCGTCCGGCACGCTTGAGCAGCGAGAAATTTTGCATGTTGCGCGCGCCAATCTGGATCATGTCCGCATAATCCTCGACCAAGTCGAGCGATTCGTGATCGATGGCCTCGGTGATAATCTTCAGGCCGTACTGATCGCGAACTTCCGACATGATGCGCAATGCTTCTTCACCCAAGCCTTGAAATGAATAGGGAGATGTACGCGGCTTGTAGGCGCCGCCGCGGAAAAACTGCGCGCCCACGCGATGCACACGTTCGGCTACGGCAAAGGCCTGCTCGCGGCTTTCGATAGCGCACGGACCGGCAACGATTGCCAATCCAGTTCCGCCAATGGTTGCGTTGGTTCCCGCAAATCGGATGACTGTGTTGTCTTCCTTGATATCGCGGCTCACGAGCTTGTAGGGCTTCGAAACCTTGATGACTTCCTGCACGCCCGGCATTTCTTCCAGCGTGCCGTGTTCGACCTCGCCCTTATTTCCGGTGATGCCGATGGCGGTGCGCTGGGCGCCCGGCATGGAGTGAGCGCGATAACCAAGCTTTTCAATTTTTTCGCAGACGGCACGCACCTGATCGTCGGTAGCGTGCGCCTTCATGACGACTAACATAGGTTTTCCTCATGAGAAGGACCGCGCCGGGCCAGGACAACGGCCCGGCGATCCACGTCTGGACTCGCTTATTCAGCTGGCAGACGGCACTCTCAAGTCTACCTTTGTACGTTCTGCACCGCAAACAGAGCAGTCTTGCATCCGCTGTGTTCGCGCCGCATCCAACCAGTGCATTTCAAAAACATTTTGGAGCGGCATTATGAAAGCAGCAGTCGTCCCTTCGGTGAATGGCAGGTGGGAAGTGAAGCAGTGGGAAACTCCCAAGGCGGGTCCTAATCAGGTCGTGATTAAAATTTATGCCAGCGGGTTGTGCTACACCGATGTGCATCTGACGCATGGTTTGTTTGGGCTTCCGTTTCCAAGGGTGCTGGGGCATGAACCGGTGGGCGAGATCGTGGAAGTGGGGCCAGGCGTGACTTCGCGCAAGGTGGGCGCCCGCGTGGGAGTGGGTTGGGTGCAGAAAGGAGATGGCACCTGCGAGTGGTGCCTGCGCGGCAAGAAAGAATTGTGCGTGAACCCAATCTCTACCGGCATTACGCTGCAGGGGAGCCATGCCGAGTACATGCTGGCTTATGCGGACGCTACCATGCCTCTGCCTGCGGCTATCAGCTATGAGCAGGCCGCGCCAATCTTCTGCGCCGGATATACGGTTTGGAGCGGACTTCGGCTTGCCGACCCCAAGCCGCACGAGCGGATTGCGGTGGTGGGCATTGGCGGGCTGGGACATCTTGCCTTGCAATACTCGAAGGCTTCCGGGTTCGATACGATCGCGGTTACCAAGTCGAAGGACAAAGACAAGATGATTCGCGATCTTGGCGCGGATGAGATTGTGGAGAGCGGCGAAAAGCTGATGGCTGCGGGTGGTGCCGACGTTCTGCTTGCGACTTCCAATTCGTGGGCGGCCACTGAGGATGCGATGAAAGGGATGCGTCCCGATGGCCGAATTATCCTGATGGGCGTGGGGGGCGAAGCGTTGAAATACACGCCCGAATTGATGTTCAAGAAGGTGCGGCTGATGGGATCGTCGCAGAATGGGCCGGAGTATTTGTACGAGGCGCTCGACATCGCTGCCAAGGGCAAGGTGAAGGTCATAGCCGAAACTTATAAGCTTGATGATGTTGCGAAGGCTTACGATCGAGTTGCCCAGGGCAAAGTCCGCTTCCGCGCAGTGATCACCATGAATTAACCGTGTGGCGCGGGCACCCGTTCGGCCGGCTCAGGGTAAACTCCTGCCCGTGCCTTTCTGGAATCCGTTTTCTTAGAGGCCTCTATACTTTTCCTATGCCTCACTCCATGGCGCGTGAGCAGGATATTCTCAAGCGGCGTGCGCCGAAAGGTCCACCACGCCTCACTTCACGGCGCATTGGCATTCACACCTCCACTGCGGGAGGAGTTCAAAACGCCGCCGAGCGCGCATATCGTCTGGGCTGCAACACGCTGCAGATTTTTTCTTCCAGTCCGCGGCAGTGGGCTCCTTACGAGTTGAGTGAATTGCAATGCGAAGAAATGTCGCGTCTGCGATCACGGTACGACCTGAAGCCGCTGGTCATCCACACCAACTATCTCGTGAATCTTGCCAGCACGAACCAGCAGTTCCTCAAGAACTCGATCGAGGCATTTCGCGGCGAAGTGGAGCGCGCGCTGGCGATGTGCGCCGATTATCTGGTGCTGCATCCTGGGTCGTTCCGCGGATCGGATCGTGAAGCTGGACTTCTCCAGACAGCTGCGGCCATCGCTGCCTCGACGCAAGACCTCGATCTCGCGCGGGGCGGACTGGCCATCCTGATCGAGAATACGGCGGGGTCCGAGTTCTCGCTCGGCGGAAGCTTTGAGCAAGTTGCGGAGGTCATCGATCGGCTTCGCGGGGTCGTCCCGATTGCGGCTTGCATTGATACCTGTCACACGCATGTGGCCGGATACGACATTGTCAGTGAAGAAGGCATCTATCAAACCTTGCGACAGCTCGATTCGGCCATTGGCTTGAATAATGTGAAGGTAATTCACTGCAATGACGCAAAAGCGCCTCGAGGATCGAAGCTCGATCGCCATCAGCACATTGGGAAGGGAACGATCGGCAGAGAGCCTTTCCGCATTTTGCTGAACGATCTGCGCCTGGCTCATACCGCGTTTATTGCCGAAACGCCGATTGATAAGCCGGGCGATGATCGCAGGAACGTGGAAGCTTTAAAGAGGCTCGTGGCGTGATCTCGACCCCCGAACTTTGCAGTATCAGTTCTTTCGCTGCGAACCCTCGATTCTCCGGCCGCCTCCGTGGCGCCAGCCAAAGCTTTCCTGGGCGTGAGGACCGGGAACCCCGGCCACAGTGCGGGGCGAAAAGCCTGGCCCAAGCCGAGCTTGGCCGGGTGGACTCTCGAAAGGTTGGGTATGTGTTATATTGATTTCATTATGTTCGACATTCACATCGAACGCGAAGCACGGCGCGGACCCTCTATCCCGCTCCAGTCGCTGCGACTGCGACTCCTGGCTCTCTGAGCCAGCGAATCTAGAATTCTCTATTTACTCCTGTAAAATCAGAACTTAACCGTTTAGGCTGATTTCCATCGATATGTCGCAGGAAACCAATTCGAAAGCCGCCACTATGCCGCACAGTGATCCCGAGCGCGACGAACGCTACAATGTCCAGCGGGTCGAGGCCAAGTGGGTCGAACGCTGGCAGAACGACCCGCAACTTTACGCTGCCGATCCCATAGGTTCCGGCAAGAAGAAGCATTACGTGCTGGAAATGTTGCCGTATCCCTCCGGTGCGCTGCATATGGGGCACGTGCGCAATTACTCCATTGGCGATGCGCTTGCGCGTTATATGTGGATGAACGGTTACAACGTGCTTCATCCCATGGGGTGGGATTCGTTCGGCTTGCCCGCGGAAAATGCGGCGATTCAGAACCAGACTCCGCCGCGCCAGTGGACGCTTGGCAATATTGCCAAGATGAAGGCGCAGATGAAGCGCATTGGGTTTGGGTACGACTGGTCGCGCGAGGTTACTACGTGTTTGCCCGATTATTACCGATGGAATCAGTGGTTTTTTCTCAAGCTTTATGAACGAGGTTTGGCCTACCGCAAGAGGAGTTTGGTGAACTGGTGCCCGAAGTGCGCTACCGTGCTTGCCAATGAGCAGGTTGTGGATGGGTGCTGCTGGCGCCATGAAGATACGCTCGTAGAGCAGCGCGAACTCGAGCAATGGTTTTTACGGATTACGAAATACGCGGACGAATTGTTGCGCGACCTTGAGAAGCTTGGTGGGTGGCCGGAGAAAGTCCGGATCATGCAGCGCAACTGGATCGGCCGCAGCGAAGGAACCTTGGTCGATTTCAAGTTGGATTATGCCGAGCCTCACAAGGGATTCGGGCCGGCTGGCGCAACGATCACGGTTTTCACTACGCGCGTGGATACGATCTTTGGCGCGACTTCGGTGCAGCTCGCGCCGCAGCATCCTATCGTTGCCGATCTTGCGGCGGCGAACGCCGATTTGCGAGCGAAGGTCGATCAACTCATTGCCGAGCAGCGCAAAGCCAAAGAGGCCGGGGACATTGGCGAGATTGAAAAGCACGGCGTATTTACGGGCCGCTATGCGATCAATCCGTTCAATCAGGAGAAAGTTCCCATCTGGGTGGCGAATTACATTCTGATGGATTACGGTACGGGCGCGATTATGAGCGTGCCTGCGCACGACGACCGCGACTACGAGTTCGCGAAAAAATATAAGCTCGAAATCCGGCTTGTGGTTCTTCCGATTTCCAATGATCCGGAAGAAACCGTGACCGAGCCGCCGCTTCCTTACGTTGGGCACGATGGAATGTTGGTGAACTCCGGGCCTTATAGCGGGCTGGAGTGCGGTGAAGCGATCAAGAAGATGTCTGCCTTCGCGGAGCAGAATGGATTCGGCAAAGTCACCGTTACTTACCGGATCAAAGATTGGGGAATTTCCCGGCAGAGATATTGGGGCACGCCGATACCGATGCTTTATTGCGAGAAAGATGGCATCGTGCCGGTGCCGGAAAAAGACTTGCCGGTGATGTTGCCGGAGAACGTGGACATTACTTTGACGAACGGTTCGCCGCTTGGACGAGTGCCGGAGTTTGTGAATGCGACTTGCCCCAAGTGCGGCGGCGCTGCGCGGCGGGAGACGGACACGATGGACACGTTCGTGGATTCGTCCTGGTATTTCTATCGCTATACGGACGCGCACAATGAGCGCGCTCCATTTGATTCGAAGACGGCGCAGTACTGGTTTGGTGAGCGTGGCATCGATCAATACATCGGTGGCGTGGAACATGCCATCTTGCATTTGATCTATTCGCGGTTCTGGACGAAATTCATGCGCGATCTTGGGCTTATCACCAACGATGAGCCCGTGGAGCGTCTCTTCACACAGGGCATGGTGATTAAAGATGGCGCGAAGATGTCGAAGAGCCTTGGCAACGTCGTCAGCCCGGATGAGATGGTGGCGCGCTATGGAGCGGACGCGGCGCGTCTGTACAGTTTGTTCGCGGCGCCGCCGGATCGCGATCTCGACTGGCAGGATTCGGGGATTGAAGGGATTCAGAGATTTTTAGGACGGGTTTATCGGTTTGTAAAGGACAATGCGAGGCCCAAAGATCTCAACTGGCGGAGGCCGACGCCGGAGGAGTTGAGCGTCTCTGCGCGCAGCCTTCAGCGCAAACTTCATCAGACGATCAAGCGAGTGACGGATGACTTCCAGGGGCGATGGCATTTCAACACCTGCATTGCCGCGATCATGGAGCTTTTAAATGAGGCTAATCGGAGATGTCTAGGCAGCCAGACGACTCATCCTTTGACGGGAGAGCCGGTAGTGGCGGATGAAATTCCGTTAGCACTATTCGCGGAGGTGCAGCGGAATATTGTTCTCTTGCTTGCGCCATTTGCGCCGTACCTCGCGCACGAACTCTGGGAGATGCTTGGAGAAACGGGGAATTTGCTCAAAGCTCCGTGGCCGAAGTACGACGCTGAATTGGCCAAAGAAGAGGAGCTTGAAATTCCGGTGCAGGTCAATGGCAAGTTGCGCGGGCGCGTTACCGTGCCGGCTGATGCGTCGGAGGCGTTCGTCATTGAGCGGGCGCTCGACGAGGAGAAGGTGAAGGCGGCGATTGCGGGCAAGCAGATTGTGAAGAAGATCTTTGTCCCCGGCAAGCTGGTGAATCTTGTTGTGAAATAGCGAAGGTTTCAAGAAAAAGAGCCCGCGGATGCGGGCTCGCCTTTTTCGGTCGAGCTGGTTACTCGCCGCCCAATTGCAGAGCTTCGTTGCGGTTGTTGAACTCGATTTCGTCGAGCGTCAGTGTGGTTCCGGTTTGCTTGGTCAGCACGGCGCTGTAAGGCGCGGGCTGCTGCAGGTCTTTGATTTTTCCCTCGGTTGTGGCCACGGTCTTACCGTGCCGCATGATAACAACTTTCAGGTCGTTGGCTGGCCCTGTCCACTCGGCCTTGTAATCTCCGGGAGGCAGTTGCGTGGAGCCGACCTGTACTTTATCGGACACGGTGAAGTTTCCCGAATGGCTATCTTTTGCAAAGGCGCCCAACGAAAGTGCAAGCGTTGCAATTGCGATTGAAGCAAGGTATTTTGCGGATTTCATTTCCCAATCTCCTTATGAGTCGCTGTTATGAGCTGTGTAGTTGACGCAGCTTCGACATCGAAGGACGAAGTCGATTCGATGACCGCTACGTGGATTATTCCTCTCTTCAACAGATGCCCTAGGGTAGGGTCCGGTTGCGCTTTTGACTGTGGAGCATGTGTAAACTTTGGTAAAAACGTACCGGGAGATGACGTGAAAGCGGATAGTTCTTTTCTATTAAGTTGTTGCTATCATCGGAATCGAGAATGAAGTCTCCATCGCCCACCGCGGAAGGTTTTCGCGCTGCATTCCGACGTCCTGCTTTTACCTATGCCGAAATCATGTGGCGCTGGGCGTTGGGCGCAACCGTAGCGGCAGTATTTACTTTCTACGGCGTCGAGTTTCTCGACACCCTGCCGGTCACAAATGCTGACGCGTTGCTTTTGGCCAGCCGGCAGCCTCTGCTGATGGGGCGCGCTATTGCAGATATCGTGCGGGGAAGCCTGCATCGAGCAGTGTTTGGGGCCTTGGTCGCAGCGTTGGCGCTGGCGCTGTTGTGGATTATTGCGGCCTCGATTGGGCGTCTTGCCACTACGCGCGCTGTGCTGGAGTATTTTCGAGCCGGCAGCTTTGCAGGCTTGAGCGAGGAGAGCGGTGCAACTGCGGGAAGGTTTGATACCGGGAAGACGCGGCCGATTCGGGCCCTCATTGATCTCAGCTTTCTACGTGTGGTTGTGGTGCTGGCCTTGATACTGGCACTGGCAGGATCGGCAATTCTTTCGAGTCTGGTATCGACGGAGAAAAATCCGCGGCCGGATTTGGCGGTCATTCTCTTCCTGCTGCTAACGGGAGTGGTTCTTGTTGCGGGCTGGGTTCTGAACTGGTGGCTATCTTTCGCCGCGATTTTCGCAGTGCGCAACGGAGAAGATGCGATGGGAGCGATCTCGGCTGCAGCTAGTCTAGTGCGCATGCGGACCGGGGCAGTTCTCGCCGTGAGTACGTGGACCGGGCTCGCGCATTTGGTTGTGTTCAGTATTGCCAGTTCAGTCGTAACTTTTTTATTCGCGTTTATCAGTATGGTGCCGGTGCGCCTGGTTGTTGCGGGTGTAATTTTAGTGACGCTCGCCTACTTTGCAGTTGTGGACTGGATTTACATCGCGCGGTTCTCGGGCTATATCTGCATTGCCGAGATGCCCAGTGTTTTGCTTGCGGAATCGCCGCTTCCGCGTGGACCTGTCGGTGGCGTCAACGTTGGGCCTGAAGGCGCGATTGACCGGGATGAGCCAATCTTGAGCGATGTTCCAAATTTGGCGCTGAAGAGTTAGATTCCTGTTCGTTGGATTCCGCGGCTTTACAGCGGGGCTTCTATTTGAGAAACTCGTGCGTGGGAATCCCATCCAGCGCTAACCAATCGATCGTCATCCTTGATTTTGGGGCGCAGTATACGCAGCTTATTGCGCGCCGCATCCGCGAACAGAATGTTTTTTCCGTGGTGCTGCCGTGCACGGCATCGCTTAAAGAGGTGGAAAGCTACTCCCCTGCGGGCATAGTGCTTTCAGGCGCGCCGTGGTCGGTTTATGACAAGAGCGCGCCGCCGGCGGATGTGCGCCTGTTCGAACTTGGGTTACCCGTGCTTGGAATTTGCTACGGGCTGCAGTTTATGGTGCACAAGCTGGGCGGGAAGGTTCGTCCGGCGGAGAAGCGGGAGTACGGCCATGCGGAGATCGATATCGTTGCCGAGTCGCCGCTTTTTGCGGGGTTGGCGAAACGGCAGCCGGTTTGGATGTCGCATGGCGATGAAGCGCTGGAGTTGCCGGCGGGATTTGAGCTAACCGCGAAGACCGCCCATGCGGTTGCGGGGATACAGAACCGCGCGAAGAAGTGGTTTGCGGTGCAGTTTCATCCGGAAGTGCACCACACGAGACACGGCACGGAAATCTTGCGCAATTTTGTGTTTGAGATTTGCGGCGCCAAACCGACGTGGACGCCACGACACTTCATCGATTCCACAATCGAGCAAGTTAAGCGACAGGTGGGGAAGGGACGCGCGATCTGTGCGCTCTCGGGAGGCGTTGATTCTTCGGTGGCGGCGGTGCTGGTGGACCGGGCTTTGCGTGAAGGGAAGGGCAGGTCGCGATTGACTTGCATTTTTGTGAACAACGGCGTGCTGCGCAAGAACGAGTTTGAAAAGGTTCAGAAAACGTTGCGCGGCAAGCTGGGACTGCATCTGGATGCGGTTGATGCGACGGATCGATTTCTGGGCAAGTTAAAGGGTGTGAGCGATCCGGAGAAAAAACGCAAGATTATCGGCAACGAGTTCATCAAGGTGTTCGAGCGCGAGGCGCGGCGTATTGAAAAAGAAGAGGGGAAGGTCAAATGGCTGGCGCAGGGGACGCTCTACCCGGATGTGATTGAATCACGGTCCGTGCGTGGGCCGTCGCAGGTGATCAAGTCGCATCATAATGTCGGCGGGCTGCCGGAGAAGATGAAGCTGAAGTTGATAGAGCCGCTGAAAGACTTGTTCAAGGATGAGGTTCGCAAGATTGGACGTGACCTTGGGATTCCCGAGGAGATTTTGCAACGGCAGCCGTTTCCCGGGCCGGGGCTAGCTGTGCGGGTTCTCGGAGAAGTGACGCCTGAGCGATTGGCGGTGTTGCGCGAGTGCGACGATATTGTGGTGACCGAAATAAAAAACGCGGGCCTCTACACAAAAATTTGGCAGTCGTTTGCAGTGCTATTGCCGATCATGTCTGTGGGCGTGATGGGCGATATGCGTACCTATGCTTACACCTGTGCGATCCGTGCGGTGAGTTCCGAAGACGGCATGACGGCGGACTGGGTTCCTTTGCCACATGAGGTGCTGAAGAGGATTTCCACGCGGATTGTGAATGAGGTAAAAGGCGTGAATCGCGTGGTGTACGACGTTACATCCAAACCGCCCGGGACGATTGAATGGGAGTGAGCGCTTTCTGAGGAACTACTCGGTTATCTCCACCAGATTCCCTTCGGAGTCTGCAATTACCGCTTCGTAGTATCCATCGCCTGTGACTCTGGGTCTGCTTACGATTTGAACGCCGGACTTTTCCATGTCGTTGACGAGGCGATCAACGGCTTCGCGCGAACCGACCGAAACCGCAATGTGAGCGTGGCGCGGCGATTCGTGGGGAGAAACCATGAGTTCGAGGCGCGGCCCGCCGTCGAGCGACAGGAAACGGGAGCGAAAATCGCGCTTTGCACTCGAATACTCGGGAGTTGAGCCGGCGTGGAACCAGCGCTCGTAAAAGCCACGGGCGCGGTCGAGATCAGAAACCCAGGCTGCGATGTGTTCGATGCGAGCTTTTGATTGCAGCAGTCCCAGTTGTACCAGCTGCTGACGCAGGGAAGCCGGATCGGTGAAGTGAATTGCATGCATGCCAATCTTGGTGGCTGCTTCAACATTGTGCTGTAGGTCGTCGATGTAGATTGTTTGTTCCGGGTTCAGCGAAAACGTTTCGCAGAAGCGTTGAAAGATTCGCGGATGCGGTTTGACAAGACGCACATCGGCAGAGAGAAAAATTCCACGGAACCATTGCAGGAATTCGAATCTTTTCCTGGCGAAAGGAAAGGTTTCCGCTGACCAGTTGCTGAGTGCGTAAATGGGAACTTCCCGGGCACGCAATTCGGCCAAAATATCGACTGTGCCTGCTATGGGACCGGCCATCATTTCATCGAAACGTGCGAACCAGGCGTCGATCATCTCGGCGTGATTGGGATGCTCCAGTTTCAGCGATTCACAGGCCTCCGCGAAGGTTCTTCCCGCATCCTGCTGCAAATTCCATTCTGCTGTGCAGATGTTCGCCAGAAAATGCTCCATGGCGTCGTCGTCAGCGAACAATTTCCGGTAGAGATGACGCGGGTTCCAGTCAATCAGCACGCCGCCGAGATCGAAGACCGCTATGGTTCGAGTGGACATGGAGTGGTTCTTTTGATCGTAATTCAGGCCGGGTCGCGATGGACAGTGTCCATCGAAAATGCAGGGAGACAAACCGCAATATATTCGGCGCCGCCTTCGTCGGGTGTGGAATAGCGAACCCACTCGCCGGCGTGCGCGATGACGGCTTGTCCAGCTTTTACCTCTAGCGAACCCAATTTATGCTCGAGTCGCAAAGTTCCCTTCAACACCACGGTGAATTCGTCGAAGGCGGGAGTCTGGCCGGGCTCGACCCATCCTGCCGGGCTGCGCATGTGTGCAACGCTGGCGGAAGTGGTTTGCGAGTTGACGCGGCCAATGTACTCGTCGATGAGCTTAGGTTTGTTGCCGGCGGCCTGGATACGCGTGGGTTGCGGAATCAGGGTTGGCATAGAGGCTGGGGAAAAAGTTTCAAGGTTTCAAAGTCTCAGGGTATAAAGCCTGACCCGCATTAGCAACCGTGACTCTGAAAGCTTGGACGTTCGTCCTTTCAGAAGAACTTTGTTACACCCTCTTCCAGCACCACTACCCGGTCTTCAATTCCCGCCGCTCGCGCTTCCTGCTTCAGCAATTGCAATGGCTCATCGACCGGCTCATGCGATAGGCGGAATGTGCCGTAATGCATCGGGACCATCCAGCGTGCCTTCAGATCAAGAAAGGCGTGAGTGGCGTCGGCGGGATTGGTATGCACGTTGCGAAACGTCGGAGGGTTATATGCGCCGATGGGAAGCAGCGCCAACTCCGGCGCGAGACGCCTGCCAATTTCGCGGAAGCCGGAAAAATAAGCTGTGTCGCCGGCGTGATATACCGAGTGCTTTCCCGCCCGCAGCACAAAGCCACCGTAGCCGCGGTGCGAATCCTTGAGAATTCGCGCGCCCCAGTGCTGCGAAGGTACGAGGGTGACCGTGACGTTGCCGTGACGGGAGGTGTTCCACCATTCGAGCTCAATGATTTCGGCGAATCCCAAGTCCGAGACCAAATCTGTGACATGGCTGGGAATGATGATCGCGGGCGCACGTCCTCGCGTTCGTATATTGTTTTGCACGATTGCGCGCAAGGAGGCGCGATGCAGATGATCGAAGTGAGCATGGGTTACCAGCACGAGATCGATCCCCGGCAAATCCCGCACGCGCAATCCCGGACGGCGCAAGCGCTTTAGCACGAACAGCCAGCGTGCAAAATTCGGGTCGATCATTACGCTCTGGCCGCCAATTTGAATAAAAAAGCTGGAGTGGCCAATGAAGGTAACGCCGAGTTCTCCGTTGGTGGCGAGCCTTGGCTTATGGGTCTCGCCGCAACGGGGCGTGATTGCGGAATGGCGAACTAATCGTCCGAACTGTGAAGCGCGCCGGCGGAGCGCACGATTCTGGAGGGTTGCTTTGATCATCCGGAGCTGGCCTGCTTATTGGATGAAATTTCGAAGCGGCTCGCTCTATTTTAGTGCAAATGAGCTAGAAGCACAGGGGATTCGGCGTATTCTCATTACGTTCGAGATTCCCCGACTACCAAAGACTCAGTAGCGCCGCGGTTGCGATGGACAGAGCCGGCCGGAGGGCCGGCGCTACTGTCCCGGAGTGTTCACGATCCAACGCGAGCGCGGAATTTCGCGCGTAGCCTCGTCATCGTAGTAGAAATGCATCTGGTGATCCGAGTGCGCGCCTGGAACCGGTTGATCGGCAGCACCGCTGAAGCGCGGCGCGCTTCCGGGAGCCGGCAGGGGAGACTTGGTCGTGTACATCGCTTCTTCGAGTGTGCTGCCGCTGGGCGCGGTGGCATCGGCAAAAACGCCGAAGGCGTTGCCGTTTATGTAGGAGACGCCGATGTAGTCCGCTACCATCGGACCCTCGTCCGAAACTGGAAGCCAGGCGAGCTTCATGGGACCGGCGATCTTTACACCCGCAGTCCATGTTGAACCGCCATCGGTCGATGTTGTAAAGCCCACTTCGAGCTGGCAGGTGGTCGAGCTGCAATTGGAGACGGGATAGTAGTAATAAACGATCGTTACGTTCGCGGTGGTGCCGGAGGTCGTGGGATCGATTCCGATGCCGGGAAGAAAGTGATCGATGGTGCTGGTGGTCGGATCAATTGGAATGCGTGTTACCGAGCTCCAGGTTTTTCCGTCGGCCGATGTGCTCATGACGATGTCGTTCTCTTTGCAGCCGGTGCGGAAGCGGCAATCCGACCACACGACGTAAACATTCCCTGCGCCATCCATCGCGGCGGAAGGCAGATTCGGATTCCTTATGCCACCGCCATCGAGATGGCTATCGATGCTGGCAATCTGCTGGCTCTTGCCCCAACTTGTGCCCCCGTTGGTAGAGCTGAACACGTCGATGCCACCGCCTTCAAAAGGCACGATCACAGTGCCGTTCGGCTGCACCAAAGGTTCCCCGCCCAGGCCGCCGGCATGATCGGAGGAAGGCAAGCCCGGCCCCCACGTCTGTCCGCCGTTGCTGGAAACACTCATGAGCACATCGCCGGTGCCATATGCCTGATCCCATTCTGTATAGCAGTTGCCGTAGTAGGGGCTGGTGGATGTGTTGTCGCACACGGTCCAGTTCTTGTCATCAAGATGAGTCTTATCGATATTGATAGGGTTTCCCCAGTGCAGGGCGTCGCTGGAAAGACTAACGGCAACATCGCCGATGTATTGCGAGCCGGAACTCAGGCCGACGAGCGGCAGGGTGGAGATCATCCACGTTCCGTGCTTGGAGTCGTAAGCTACAGAGGGATCAGCTGCTGCACCGTACGTGCCGCCTTTATAGTTCACCGTTAGCCCCGGCAGGTCGCCGTGTTGCCAGGTCACGCCGCCGTTGGTGGAAGTGGCGAAGCCTATATCGCCACTGCCCCAGCCAATCGATCCCGGACGCCGTGCTACGTGAAACGTGCTGACGATCGTGTTCCCCCAGGCAAACATGTCAGGCTCGACTTCCGTTTTGTGAACGCTGTCGCTATTTGTCAGGTTATCGACACTGATCTTTGCCAATCCCGATTGAGCGTAGGCAGGTATGGTTAGCAATCCGCAGAACGCAGCCAGAAGGGTCAAACGTCCACGGTTACGAGCGAGTTTGCCCGTTAGAGCATTCGTCATAAGATTTCCTCGATTGTCCTGAAAGCAGGATTCGAGCCTCGCAGGGGCAGGCAGGATTGACAGACGATCCCACGGAATCGCCACCAGAACTATACGCGATAGTCGGTTGGGTGTCGATGTGAAGGATCTTGCACAGAGGGGCTTTTGACGGCCAAGGGAGACCTCAAACCGTAGCTCAAAGATTCAGAGTTTCAAAGGTCGTAACAGTTGTTGCTCGGGCTCCAGATCGTCTGATTCGAAATGTGGCTGGGTGCGGATATAATGGATGCAAATAAGGGGTATTTTTACGAGGAACCTCTTCGGCAGAAAATTTTCTCTTGTTTGCGCAGCAGTCTGGCTGCTATTCGTGCTCGTGTCTGCGTTTGCAGATAGACTCGCCGTGGCTCAAACGGCTGCGGGCCAAACATCGCCGGGGGGCGCGGTGGGGCAATCCTCGGCCAGCAACGCGCAAGCCGGGCCGACTGCAGCCACGACCGGCACGGCTGATTCGGATCTCGCGAATATTCCGAAAATTCGTGTGGGCACGAACGAGGTAAATGTGGTGTTTACGGTGACGGACAAACACGGCCGGCGCGTCACCGATTTGAAGCAGAGTGACTTCAAGTTTGTGGACGACAGCAAGCCGGCTGCGGAGATTCGCAGTTTCCGCGCCGAGGCAAATTTGCCGCTCCAGGTGGGGTTGCTGGTGGATGCCAGCAGTTCGGTGCGGGATCGATTCAAGTTCGAACAGGAATCGGCCATCGAGTTTTTGAATCAGACGGTGCGCAAGCGTTTTGACCAGGCGTTTGTTGTGGGTTTTGACGCGACCCCCGAAGTAACGCAGGATTTTACCGATGATACCGAGTTGCTGGCGCGGGGAGTGCGCGCGCTGCGTCCGGGCGGCGGAACGGCGATGTACGACGCGCTGTATTTTGCGTGCCGCGATAAGCTGCTGAAGCATCCGGAGCTGGGAGCGACGAGACGGGCGATCATTCTGCTCAGCGATGGGGAAGATAATCAGAGTCACGTTTCGCGCGAGGAAGCCATCGAGATGGCTCAGCGGGCGGAAGCGATTGTTTATACCATCAGCACAAATGTGAGCGGAACCAAAGGCGCGGGTGACAAGGTGCTGGAGCGGATTGCCGACGCGACCGGCGGGCGTGCGTTTTTTCCTTTTCAGATTCGCGATGTGACCAACGCGTTTGCAGAGATTCAGGATGAGCTGCGAACACAGTATGCCGTCTCCTACAAGCCGGCGGATTTCAAGCCGGACGGGCATTTCCGCACGATTGAGATTGTCGCCAATGATCGTAAGAATTTCCGGGTGAGAGCGCGGCGCGGGTATTACGCAATTATGGCGCAGTAGAACCGAGTGGCTTGTGCACTGTTGGTTCTGGGCCTTTGATTTCCGTCTGCTCGTTTCCTTTCCATTAGACAGCGATGCCAGGATATTCGGGAACGCCGCTTCCGAAGAAGTTGGGAATTAAGCCGGGATTTCGTGTGCGGCTAGTGCGGGATCCGGAGGAGGTTCGAGCCGAGTTGGCGGCGGACTTAGCGGGATGCATTGTTCCCAAGAACAATGACCGCCTTGATTTCGCAATGATCTTCACGAAATCGCGCGCAGAGCTGATGAAGGAGTTTGCGCGGGTTGCCAAGGCTCTGACTCCCGCTGGGATGTTGTGGGTGAGTTGGCCGAAGAGAAGTTCGGGCGTGGCGAGCGATCTGGATGAAAATATTGTGCGCGGCATTGGGCTCGATGCAGGCTTAGTGGATGTGAAGGTTTGCGCGGTGACGGAGATTTGGTCGGGGCTGAAGTTCGTGCGGAGGGTGAAGGACCGGAAAGGGGGACAAGGGTAACCGGGCATCCCAGGGTAGGTTTGAAAGGATGGGCTAGCCGCCCAGGATAGAGGCATCAGACATGACAAAAGCACGAATGTTTGCCTTACTGATTGTCGCCGGACACTGGATTGTCGCCATCGTGCACCTGTTCTTTGCGGCTGAGGTTCTCCCAGCTCCGAACAACAGCGTTAGTTGGCTAGCCATAACTTTGATAACGTCAGGGCACGTGGTCGTATCAATTCTGTTATCGAAGCTCAGCGATAAAGTTGCTGGGCTTGTCTCGGTGATTTTCTTTTTGGCTGCATTGAGCGCCGATCTTTATGAGCACTTCCTGCATGCCTCTCAAAACAATGTTTTCATGGTAGCGCACGGCGATTGGACCGCCCTCTTTAACGGGAGTGTCTTCATCCTTCTCACGCTGGAAATCGTGGGATGCTTGCTTGGAACCATGATGCTCGGTGGCTGGACAAGGAACAACAAGTCGGCTCCGGGACTCAATTCAAAATCCAGCAAGCAGAGCTGCAAGCCTTTCTCCAGTCAATTCGGCTATGTGGCCGATGACATCAGCGACGTCGTTTTAGCGCCCTTTACGCGTACAGGACGCGGTAATCCATTTAGGCAGCGACTCGCGGGCTTTCTCTGCAGGCACCAGTCGGCCAGCCTCGGCATCCCGGATGCCCTCATCAATGGCAGCGAGCGTTTCCGTGTCTTCCTCATCAACGGCGGGAACGGGATTCTCCAGGGCGAACTTCTTTGCCTTGGCCATAGTGTTATCGTGGGCGGGATCGGTGGGCGGTGCAGTGGAATTCGGCTCCCAGTCTTCCCGCGATCGCACTTCTTGCAAAGGAGGCGAGAAGCGGGGCACGCGATTATCATTGCCTGATGGCTGACAGTTCTAAGCCTATTCAATTCTCTGGGCACGCAAGACAACAATTGCCGTTCCGTGGTACGACCGAAGAAGAGGTAGTCGAGGCGATCCGAACCGCCCCTTGGCATCCTGCGGATAATGGCCGGACGGAATGTCGAAAAGACTATGCCTTCGATTCAGTCTGGAACGGCCGCCGCTATGCCGCGAAGCAGGTACGACCGATCTTTGTCGAAGAGCCGAATGAGATCGTCGTTGTCACCGTTTACGTATACTACTTCTAGAGGTGCATGGCATGAGGATCACCTACGACCAAAATGTGGACGCGCTTTATATTCGTTTCAAAGAAACCACGGTGACGACCAAGCACTTGGGCGAGGGAATTGCCGCGGACTTTGATGCCGAAGGACGACTTGCGGGAATCGAGGTTCTCGACGCGGCGAAGCGATTGGGTGATCCGAGCGTGTTCAAGCGAGTGACGCTGGAGGATGTGGCGATTGCGCGGTAGGTCCGCCCGGGATGCGTGGCGGCGGACGCAATCGTCCGCCCGCCCTTGTAGTTCGTGATGCCTCGTCCCGGACGAATGCGTCCGGGGCTACGTGAATGCGCCTGGGGCTACGTCATTGTTAGGCTGGGCGGCTCTCTGGCGGAGCGTAGGGATTTGCTGCTGGTTTTCCGCCATGCCCAGGGATACATTTGCCAGTCCTGCACCAGTCCCGCTCGCACTGGGTTTTGGAGAATGTAGTCAATCTTGGCATCGAGATTTTCTGACGAGCGCAGCACATGATCGAATGACTCCTCCTGCCAGACTGCGCCATTTAGCCGGAGACGCTGGTTGATGGCTCGTGCGGAAGCGCCCTTGATGGCTCTCATAATCTCGATCAGTGAAACGACGAGGCGACGTTCTTGGTCGGTCAGCGGGGTAAGAATCAGGTGCACATGATTGGGCATAACGACAGCGACATGTAGTGAGTATCTGATTCCGTGATCGTGCAAGCAGCAGCCGAGGGTGATGTCGCGTGCCCAGTCTGGCAGCGCCTGGCGGAATCTAGTAACGAATGTTATGAAGTGCGGTTTGTAGTCGCGCTGAAGATGCGGCAGGTTGCGACGATAGAAGGCCACGGCAGGAATTATTCTGTCATCAAAGACGGAGAAGCTATCACTGAAGCGAGGCAAAATTTGCAGGCTTTTCCCAAACAGGAACGGGTGGCGGCGGACGCACTCGTCCGCCTGCGGGCGAAACTCGTGCTGAGCGGAAAAGCCGAGACTGGCGAAGAGCCGCGGACGAATGCGTCCGGGGCTACGTGATTCGTAACTACTTCAGCGTCACCAGTCTCTCCACCAGCTCCGAATAATCCTTCTTCTCGATCCCATGCACCTGCCGGTTGTACTCGTCCACCTTCGACGAATAATTCATCGAGCAGAATTTCGGGCCGCACATGGAGCAGAAGGCGGCTTCTTTGTAGTGCTCGTCGGGGAGGGTTTCGTCGTGCATGGAGCGGGCAGTTTCGGGGTCGAGGGAGAGTTCGAATTGCTTCTCCCAATCGAATTTGTAGCGTGCGTAGCTGAGAGCGTCGTCGCGGTCGCGGGCGCCGGGGCGTCCGCGGGCGATGTCGGCGGCGTGGGCGGAAATCTTGTAGGCGATGATGCCGTCTTTTACGTCTTTCTCGTTGGGCAGGCCCAGGTGCTCTTTCGGCGTTACGTAGCAGAGCATGGCCGCTCCGTACCATCCGATCATGGCTGCGCCGATGGCGGAGGTGATGTGATCATAGCCGGGAGCTATATCGGTGACCAGCGGGCCTAAGGTGTAGAACGGCGCTTCGTAGCAGAGTTCGACTTCTTTTTCGACCTGCTCCTCGATCTTGTCCATGGAGACGTGGCCGGGGCCTTCGATCATGACCTGCACGTCGTGCTCCCAGGCTTTCTTGGTCAGTTCGCCTAAAGTTTTCAGTTCGGCGAATTGGGCTTCGTCGCTGGCGTCGGCTACGCAGCCGGGGCGGAGGCCGTCGCCTAGCGAAAAGCTGACGTCGTATTTCTTGAAAATTTTGCAGATGTCGTCGAAGCGTTCGTACAGGAAATTCTGCTTGTGGTTGTAGGCCATCCACTGCGCGAGGATCGCGCCGCCACGGCTGACGATGCCGGTGATGCGCTTCGCGACCAGCGGCAAGATATTGCACCAGGACGCCGGCGTGGATGGTCATGTAATCGACGCCCTGCGCCGCCTGTTCCTCGATCACTTCCAGCATTACTTCCGCGTTCAAATCCTCCACGCGCTTGACACGGGAGATGGCTTCGTAGATTGGCACGGTGCCGATGGGCACGGGCGAGTGACGCAGGATGGCTTCGCGGATGTCATGGATGTCACCGCCGGTGGAGAGGTCCATCACAGTGTCGGCGCCGTAGTGCACGGCGGTGTGCAGTTTCTTCAGTTCTTCCTTCGCGTCAGAGGTGACGGCAGAATTGCCGATATTGGCGTTGATCTTGCACAGCGAGGCCACGCCGATGGCCATGGGCTCAAGTTCCGGATGGTTGATGTTGGCGGGAATGATCATGCGGCCGCGGGCGACTTCATCGCGTACGAGTTCTGGTGCGATCTTTTCACGGTGGGCTACGTAGCCCATTTCTTCTGTGACGATGCCCTGGCGGGCGTAGTGCATTTGGGAGAAGTTGCCGTCGGCGTTCTTCTGTTTGCGTGCGGCCAGCCACTCAGCGCGCGGCTTGGGGACGGAGTATCCATTGCCGGAATTGCCATTATTGGAGGTCATAGGAGTGCCCGCTTTCCTTGCAAAATTCTATAGGTGAAGATTATACGCGCCGGGGTGTAGGAATGGTATGGTTGTCAGCTTAGCGGACCAGTTGGCCCGGCCCTTCCGAACGGACCAGGAACTCGGCAATCGTCAGATTCGGGATCCAGCATAGCCATGCGACGATCATAAAGGCGCGGTGGAAGGGCCAGTGCAAGGCAGCCAGCATGAACGGCAACTCAATGCGGAGAGTAACGGCGGCTAGAGTCAGGGCGAAGTTGCGCATCATCCACTGCCGGTGCAGGCTGATCTCTCCTCTGCGCACGGCACGATAGGCACACGCTCCGGTGTAGAACCACAACACCGCGAGGATCGCGAAACCCGTGTGTGTGGGCGGGCCCCCGTTGGAGACCGTTGCCATCGCAAAACCGGCGACAGATCCGAGCGCGACCGCAAGCAGGTAGAACCGCCCCAGCCAGCGATGAACGCTCAAAGCTCGCGCGCGGAGCCTTCCCGAGAATTGCCATGGCCCCGCAAGCAGAGCCACTATCCCGCCCCCAATATGCAGGCGCAACAGAAGAATGTAGCGAGCGAAGTGAGGGTCACCTGGAATTTTTATGAAATAAGTTGTGCCATAGACGGCGATTGCGGCCGATGACAATAGCACCACCGACCAGGCTGCGTTCTCGCCCCAGGATGACTTTCCCGAGTGTCGGTAGCTGGCTTGCGGAATGTGCGCTAAGTCAGACACGAGTAGGTCGGGCGAGCGGCGAATCGCGACTCGAACACGAGCCTCTCTGGCCCCATATCGCACGGTACGAACTTGACCCCCGTTCAGTTCAAAAAAACAGGGATCCGGTGTCGTTTCGTGGCGAGCGACGTTTCTACAATCTTCCCCTCTTCTGTCCTTGCCGATGCCGAAGTGACGAGGTTAGAATCTCAACCGTTCCCAAAAGGAGATTTTCCTTCATGCGATCCTTCCGCCTGTTTGCGTTTCTGTGGACCGTGGTTTCTGCGTGTGCGTTCGGGCAAACGTCTTCTGCCCGGCCTGCTCCCGGTTTCAGCATCGACAACATCGATAAGACCGTCGACCCCTGCGTGGATTTTTACCAATACGCTTGCGGGAACTGGCTGAAAAGATCAGAGATTCCTCCCGATCAGTCGCAGTGGGTGAGTTTTGTGGAACTGCACGAGCGCAATCTGGATATCGAGCATGGAATTCTGGAGAAGGCGGCGGCTGGCGGGGCGAGCCGAGATGGCGTCGATCAGCGAATCGGGGATCTTTATGGCTCGTGCATGGATGAAAAGGCGGTCGACGCTAAGGGTATCGCGCCGCTGAGGCCGGAACTCGACCGCATTGCCGCGGTGAAGGATAAGAAGGGGCTGATCGATGAGATTGCGCATGTGCATATGGTCGGGCCGAGTCCTTTATTCAATTTCTATTCGAATTCCGATTTGCACAACGCCGACCAGGTAATTGCGTACATCGATCAGGGCGGCCTGACGCTGCCGGACCGCGATTACTACATCAAAGACGACGAAAAAATGAAGGACATGCGACAGCATTTGGTGGAGTACATCACGCAGTCGTTTGTTCTGGCGGACCAGACTCAGCAGCAGGCGGGCGATTCCGCGCAGACTGTGCTGCGCATCGAGACTATGCTGGCCAAGGCTTCCATGGACCGGACCGCTCGCCGCGATCCGAAGAATCGCGATCATAAGATGACGCGTGAGGAAGCGGTCGCGCTTGGACCCAATTTTTATTTGAATGAATATTTTGGCGCAGTGGGGGCACCGAGTTTTACTCAGCTGAATGTGACCAATCCCGAGTTCTTCAAGCAGGTTAATAGCGAGCTGGATTCAGAATCATTAGATTCGCTCAAAACCTATGTGAGTTGGCAAGTGCTCAATGCGGCCGCGCCCTGGCTCTCGCAGCCGTTTGTCGATGCTAACTTCAAGTTTCAACAGAACCTGACTGGACAAAAAGAAATCCAGGCGCGCTGGAAGCGGTGCGTAAGCCTTACTGATCGTGAGTTGGGCGAGGCGCTCGGACAACGTTATGTGGAAGCCACGTTCGGCGCAGAGGGCAAGGCGCGCATGTTGAAGATGGTGGACGCGCTGGAGAAATCTCTGGCGGAGGACATTCAGGACCTTTCGTGGATGAGCGAGGAAACCAAGAAGCAGGCGATGGTGAAGCTGGAAGCCATTCGCAATAAGATTGGCTATCCCGATAAGTACCGCGATTACAGTTCTGTGGTTATTAAATCCGACGACCTGCTCGGCAACATTGCGCGCGCGAACGAATTCGAATCGAAGCGCGTGATTGCCAAAATCGACAAGCCGCTGGACCGCAAAGAATGGGGCATGACGCCGCCGACAGTAAATGCATACTACAGCCCGCCGTTTAACGAGATTGTGTTTCCCGCAGGAATTCTGCAGCCTCCGTTCTTCGACAAGTCGATGGACGATGCGGTGAATTTCGGTGGCATCGGGCTTGTGATCGGACATGAGCTGACGCACGGATTCGACGACCAGGGGCGCAAGTATGATCCGCACGGCAACTTGCGCGATTGGTGGACGGTGCAGGACGGGAAGGAATTTGAGAAGCGCGTGAGTTGCGTTGCCAACGAGTATTCGAACTTCGTGGCGGTGGATGATCTCAAAATAAATGGCCGCTTAACGCTGGGCGAAAACACCGCCGACAATGGCGGGGCGCGTATCGCGCTGATGGCGCTGGAACACATGATGGCCGACGACAAGACGGGCAAAGAAGGGCAGACGATCGATGGCTATACGCCTGAGCAGAGGTTCTTTTTAGGGTTTGGGCGCGTCTGGTGCGAGCTGCGGCGACCTGAGGTGGCGCGGGTGAGGGTGCTTACCGATCCCCACTCTCCCGGCAAATACCGCGTGGATGGAGTGGTGCAGAATATGCCGGAGTTCCAGAAGGCGTGGGGGTGCAAACCCGGACAGCCGATGGCGCCCGAGAATGCGTGCCACGTCTGGTGAGAGGGGGAGGCTGGCGTAGCTGGCTGTTTCCGCGTGCAAGCGGGCGAATGCGACCTAGCTGTGAACCTCCAGCGCTACGGTCAAGGGCATGCCTTCGAACAGAAATCGAACCTCGATGGCAGCGGAGTCGGTGAGGGACCGCAAGTTATAGTCACTGCCCGTGATGACTGTGGGAACCGACAGCATACAGCCATCGCCCAGTCCGGAGACCTTGTTCTTGAAGTTGCCGGCGACCATATTACAGACTTCCCCGAACGCGTCGCATATTTCCGGTCCCGCTTTATCGGCATCGACGCCAAGCATCTTGGAAGCAATGAGACCGGCTGATTTGTGACCGCAGCGGATGGTCAATATTCCGCAAAGTTGACCGGCGAGTCCGACCATGGCGGTGATGTCTGGTTCGAATTCCGCTGGATTCTCAGCCACGCTGATTTTGCAACTGAGCATCAGTTCGAAGACTTCCTGGGCTGCGACCTCTAAAAGCGGAACCCAGTTTTGATGGCTGTTGCTATCCGCCAGGACTTCGCTGGTTGTTTTCATGCTTTCACCGCCAGGAGTGGAATCACATGCTCCTTGACCTGATCCGGAGTGAATGGCTTGCGGATATATCCGCGCGCGCCGGCGGACAAGGCTTGCACGACATGAGCCTCGCTGCCCTCTGTGGTGATCATGACCACGGGCACGCCTTTGGCGTTCGCCACTCCGGGCAATTGCTTTACAAACTCTAATCCGTCCATGACTGGCATATTGATATCGCAGAGGATTAGATCCACCTGATTTTCGGCCAGGATGCTGAGCGCCTCGGCACCGTTGCCAGCGCCCAAAACAGCGGTCAACTCGAGACCCGCCTGCACCAGCGAGCGCTCTACGATCTTCCGCATCACTGAGGAGTCGTCCACAATTAGAGCCCGTATGCTGTTCATGAGGGGTTACTTGTCCTCGTCCAGGCGGAGCCGCAGATGCTTAAATGCGTCCGCCGAGAGCTATATCGGCATACTGAAGTTGAACTTTAGGGCTTCTTCAGGAGCGATAAAGCGCGGGCAGAGTTGAATTCTCGGTTCAAACTGCGATTCGGTTGGAATAGACGGCCATTCCGACAACGGCGTCCACTCCCAGTCGATCCAGGGCGTCAATTTCTTCCTGGGTTTGAATTCCGCCCGCAACGACAAGCCGCCGATTCGTAGCCCGTCGCAAGGGGCGGACGATCTCGAAAGGAATGCCTGTCATCAAGCCTTCGGTGTCAATATGCGTGTAGAGGAATGTTTCGCAGAAGGGTTCGAGGGCGCAGATCATATCTAGGGGAGTGATTGAGGTTGTCTTTTGCCATCCCTCAATGGCGATGCGGCCGCCTCTGGAATCGAGGGCGAAGACCAGGTTCGCCGGGCCGAACTCGGCTGCCAGAGCGGCAGCAAAGGATTGGTTGATGTTGCCGTCTTTCAATAAGGAGGACCCTAAGATTACCTTGCGAGCACCCGAGGCGAATGCTTCGCGCGCGGTTGCGAGGCTGCGAATACCCCCGCCCACCTGACAGTTGAGCCTTCGAACAATTCGGCTTACGAGGTCACGGTTATTGCCGATGCCCTTCGCGGCGTCGAGATCGATCACCTGCACCATGGGATATTTCTCGAAGCGCTCGATCCAGAATTCGAAGTTGTCGAATTCCAGGGCCTTTTGCTGACCTTGCACCAACTGCACGATCTTGCCGCCCATGAGGTCGATGGAAGGAATCAGCAAGGCCACCTCACGGGCACGCCGGCGTGGTGGAGTTGACCTTTCAGTTGCGCGATGTTCTCAAGGCCGAAGTGGAAAATGGAGGCGGCGAGAGCCGCGTCGGCGCAGCCATCGTGGAAAACCTCAATGAAGTCGCGTGGCGATCCCGCGCCACCCGAGGCGATTACAGGGATGGAAACAGTCTCCGCTACGGCGCGGGTGAGTTCGCAATCAAAGCCGGATTTTGTTCCGTCTCGATCCATGGAAGTAAGCAGGATCTCTCCCGCGCCGCAGTCGGCAGCTTGCCGCGCCCATTGAATGGCGTCGCGGCCAGTGGGCGTGCGCCCGCCGGCGACGTATACCTCAAAGCTTCCGTTTAATCTTCTGGCGTCGATGGCGACGACGACGGCTTGAGAACCGAAGCGCCGGGCAATTTGGGGAATCAGAGATGGGTTGCGCACGGCGGCTGAATTGATGGCGATTTTGTCGGCGCCCGCATCGAACACAGCGGCGGCGTCGTCGATGGTGCGAATCCCTCCTCCTACGGTGAACGGAACGAAGAGAGATCGCGCGGTGGTTGCGACCGCTTCGAGGAGAGTGCGTCGATTGCCACTGGTGGCGCTGATATCGAGCAGCACAATTTCGTCGGCGCCGTCGCGGGCGTGGGCGGTGGCGCATTCGCTGGGACCACCCGCATCGCGCAGGTTTTTGAACTGCACGCCTTTTACGACGCGGCCGTTATCCACGTCGAGGCAGGCGATGATGCGTTTGGTTAGCAAGTTAGATCTCGCAAAAGTTTTTCAGGAATTGAAGGCCGACGTCTCCGGATTTTTCCGGATGGAATTGCACGCCGAAAATGTTGTCGCGCTCGACGGCGCCTGAGAACTCTCGGCCGTATTCGGTGCAGGCTGTGGTCTCTTTAATTATGGGCGCGTGGAAAGAGTGCGTGTAGTAGACAAACGAGCCTTGAGCGATGCCGCGCATCAGATGTGAGTCTTCTTTCACTCTTAACGAATTCCAACCGACATGCGGCGATTTAACCGAGGAAGGGAAGCGTCGGCATTGGCCAGCGAAGATGCCTGCCCCTGCGGTATCGGCGCTCTCCTCGCTGCCTTCGAAGAGCCACTGCATTCCCAGGCAAATTCCGAGCAGCGGCTTCCCCGATGACGCGGCGGAGAGGAGAGCCGCGCGAAGTCCGTTGTGGTCCAGGACTCGGAGGAACGAAAAATGTCCTACGCCCGGAAATACGATTTTGTCAGCGGCAGCGATGGCTTCAGCCTGATCCGTTACTACGGCGTTGCTTCCGAGATAATCGAAAGCCTTTTTGACGGATTGCAGATTACCTGCGCCGTAGTTGACGATGGCGATCATAAAAGCCCCTTGGTGCTGGGAAGCATGCGACCGAGGCGGCGGTCGCGAGAACATGCCACGCGCAGAGCGCGGGCGAAGGCTTTGAAAAGCGCTTCAATTTTGTGATGGCTGGAGCGGCCGTAGAGCACGCGGGCATGAACGTTGGCCCGGGCGCTGCGGGAGAAGCCTTCGAAAAAATCCGGGACCAATTCGACTTGCAGATCGCCGACATGTGTTGCTCGGACTTTTGTTTCGACAACGGCAGCGGCACGGCCCCCGAAATCGACCGCAGCTAACCCTAAAGTTTCATCCATCGGCATGACGAAGTAACCGGCGCGTAGAATGCCGCGACGATCCGCGAGAGCGTGGTCGAAGGCTTCGCCCAGGGCAATTCCAATGTCTTCGACGGTATGGTGTTGGTCCACATCCAGATCGCCAGTTGCCTTGAGTTTCAGGTCGAATCCGCCGTGGCGTGCGAAGAGTTCGAGCATGTGATCGAGAAAACGGATGCCCGTGGAAATTTCATATTTGCCGCGACCTTCAAGCGTGAGGGCGATCTCGATTTCGGTTTCGGCGGTCTTGCGGCGCAACTTGGCTTTTCTCACGCTTGCACCTCGCAGCCGAGTTTGAGTTGTTCGACCACATCCCGCAGTGCGGCGAGAAGAGTCTGTGTGTGTTCTACGCAGCCAACGGTCAGGCGGACGCAGCCTGCGCATCCGGGATCGGAATTCCGGTCGCGCACGAGGATGCCTCGGGAGCGGAATGCTCGAATGAATTCCTCGTGGGCAGCGCCAATGTGCACGAGCACGAAGTTGGCCTGGCTCGGCCAGTAGGGCAAGCCGAGCTTCTGCAGTTCTTGCTCCAAGAGTTTGCGGCCGCGTTTCACCTCCGCGACGTATTTCCTTACGTATGCCTGATCCTGGAGGGCTTCGGGCAGCGCCGCCAGGGCAACAGCATTCACGTTATACGGTGATGCTACGCGCCGTACCATCGTGATTTGTGCCGCCTGGCCGGCGAGTATGCCGATGCGCAGACCGGCCAGGCCGTAGGCTTTGGAGAAAGTGCGCGCCACGAAGAGATTCTCTGGCCACGAACAGACGTTCAGGATTGTTTTGCCGTGGAATTCGTAATAGGCTTCGTCGACGAGAAGCGCGGCTTGTGGCGCAGCACCTGCGACTTGTAGAAGGACATTGCAATCTACGGCAGCGCCAGTGGGATTGTTCGGATTCGCAACCGCGATGAGCCGTGTGCGCTGGGTGATGCTGGAGAGCAGCTTTTTTAGGGGAAAAGAGAACTTTTCCGCGGCGGGAATTTCGATTACGCGGGCGCCTTCGGCTGTGGCAAAGATCGAGTACATGGCAAACGTGGGGACGACGATGATGGCTTCGTCGCCGGGATCGAGATAGGTTGAGCAGAGGAGATGGATGGCTTCATCCACTCCGTTGGTCAGTAGGACTTGCTCTTTTTGCAGGCCCAGGAATACTGCGACTTCTTTTTCGACTGGCTCTCGCTCGGGATAGCGAGCCAGTGTTTCGGCGTCGAGCGCTTGCAGTTTGGCCAATACTCGTGGTGAGCAGCCGGTCGTGCTCTCGTTGAAATCGAGTCGCAGGCCTTGGCGTCCGGCCAGGGGCGGGCGATACGAATGCAGGATCCGGACTGTGCTGCGCGCTTCAAGCATTCGAGCACCTCGCGCGGAATGAGTCGGCATGGCCGCGCAAACCTTCCGCTTCGGCAAGGGCAATTCCGGATGGGGCGATTCGACTGATTCCTTCGGTTGAGATTTCCTGGCAAGAGATGATGCGGATGAAATCGAGTACGCTTAAACCGCCGCGCACGCGGGCCATCGCGCCTGTGGGCAGGACGTGATTGGGGCCTGAAATGTAGTCTCCGGCCGATTGCGGGGTGAATTCATTCAGAAAGACTGAACCAGCATTTTCCACTTTTGCTGCCAGCGAGGCGGGCAGGGTTAAGTGTTCGGGTGCGATGCGATTGGCGAGATCGACCGCTTGCTCGAGAGAATCGACATGGAGAATGGCGCCGCGGCTCGAAAGAGAGTTGGCGGCAGTCGGATTCGATCGCGTGTGCTCCTTTATTACTTTGCGCACAGCTTCTGCCAGGTTAGGCGAATTCGTGATAAAAACGACCAGCGCATCGGCATCGTGTTCGGCTTGCGCGATCATGTCGGAAGCAATGAGGGCAGGTTCGCCATCTTCGCTGATGAATCACTGCCTCAGTCGGACCGGCTAGAAATTCGATGGCGCTATCGAACACTACCAGTTTCTTCGCCGCCGTGACGTAGCGATTTCCCGGACCTACGATTTTGTCCACCCTCGGGATGCTTTCGGTGCCGTATGCCAACGCTGCGATGGCTTGTGCTCCACCAATGCGATAGAAGTCGGATACACCCAGAAATGCGGCGGCGGCCAGCGTTGCCCTGGCTGGATGCGGCGATACGACACGAATCTTTTTTATGCCAGCTACCTGTGCGGGAATGACGGTCATTAGCAGCGTGGAAGGTAATGGATAGCGGCCGCCGGGAACGTAGCAGCCGACCGATTGCAGAGGGCGAATCATCTGGCCGACGCACACTCCGGGTTGAATTTCGCGCCGCCATTCCTGCGGTTTTTGCCACTCGCAGTAGCGGCGAATATTGCCTGCAGCGTGCTTGATTGCGCTTTGGAGTTGTGCAGGAGTGTCCTGCCAGGCCTGATGCAGGTCGGCGTCGGCTACACGGAATGCTTCGTTCTCGCCTAAGCTATCCCAGCGGGTGGAATAGCGGCGCAAGGCTCGATCGCGGTTTTTGCGAACGTCGTTGATGATGCGCCGGACGGTTGGCTCGACTTCCGCCAAATCCGTTGCGCCACGGCGCTCCAGCGCTTCGACATAACGATCTCTTTTCTTGCCGTCGAGGATGCGCATTACATCACCACCTTATTCAGCGGATATTCGACGATGCCTTGCGCATTTGCTTCCTTGAGTTTCGGGATCAGCGACCAGGCCGTGTCTTCTTCAATGACAGTGTTGACCGCGACCCATTCTCCATCGGCCAAAGGCGCTACGGTTGGGTTTTTCAGGGCGGGCAGCACGCCGAGAACGCCCGCCAGATCGGCCCTGCGCACGTTGAGCATGAGCCCTACGCGGCCCAGCGCGGCAATGGCTCCGTTCAGCATCACCGCAAGATTTTCAATCTTATGGCGGCGCGCGGGATCGGCCCAGGCTGCGTTGTTCGCGATGAGTTGGGTGTTCGATTCGAGGACGGTTTCGATGATTCTGAGATGGTTGGCGCGCAGGGAACTTCCTGTCTCCGTGACTTCTACGATCGCGTCCGCCAGCAGCGGAGGTTTTACTTCGGTTGCGCCCCAGGAGAATTCGACCTGCACGGGAACGTTTTTGGCGGCGAAATAATTGCGGGTGAAGCTGACGAGTTCGGTGGCTACGGTGCGGCCGGCGAGGTCTTCGGGCTTTTGAAAATTCGAATCTTCAGGGACGGCCAGCACCCACTTTACTTTGCCGCGGCTTTGTTTAGCGTAGACGAGATCAATCACGCGGGCGACGTCGAGTCCACTTTCTAATACCCAATCGAGGCCGGTGAGGCCGGCGTCGAGCGCGCCGTGTTCGACATAGCGCGTCATTTCCTGTGCGCGGATGAGCAGGCATTCGATTTCGGGATCATCGGTTGTGGCGAAGTAGGAGCGAGCGTTGGTGTAGACACGGAGGCCAGCGCGGGTAAAGAGATTGAGCGTGGCTTCCTGCAAACTTCCTTTGGGAATACCGAGGCGCAGTTTCATCGAGCGGCCTCGGCCTTCTGCGCTTGTACTCTGAGGGGCAGCTCTTCTGTAAAGCATGACGGCGTGCCCTTGTGGCAGACCTTGCCTTCACCCAGCACGCGCACGCGCAGCAGAATGGTGTCGCGGTCGCAATCGGTCCAGGCCGTAAGGACTTCCAAGCGATTACCGGAGGTTTCTCCCTTTGTCCAGAGTTCCTGGCGGGTGCGGCTGTAGAAGGTGACGTAGCCGGTGCGCAAGGTAGTCTCTAACGCTTCGCGGTTCATGAAGCCGACCATCAGCAGTTCGCCGCTGACGGCATCCTGCACTACTGCCGGCGCCAAGCCTTGCATCTTGTCGAAATCGATTCCCATGAGATTTTCCGTTCTACCCGGTCACGCTGCGCAGCAGAAACAAGAAACCCGCTGCGCGGTTCGCGTCAGCGGGTTTGGATTTTGATGAGTGCTTTTAAGCTTTTATCCGAAACGCTCCGCCGACACGTTCATCGCGTGGTGATGATGATGGCGATGATGGCGCGGCGAAGTCATTCTGTCGTGATGTTAGGCCGGGGTTTTCGGACGGTCAATCGTTTTGTGCATCGAATTCTTGAATCGATGCCATCGATTTCTTTGTTTGCACATTCTGTTCTCGCGATCCGGGTCACAATCTCAGAAATCGAAGCGCAGTGACATCTGAATTTGCCGCGGGCTTCCGATCGTTTTGTTCACTACGCCGAGACCGGAAGGTGGATTGTAGAAACTGCAAAATGAAACGTTCCCGCAGTTTGCCGGCAGTGGCGGAGTCCCAATTACCGGGAATTGATTGTAGAACTGGTTTTGGGAGACGTCATCGATCGGAATGTCGAAACTGGCGGTGTTGGTAAGGTTGTAGATGTCGAGGCTGTACTTAAACGAGACGCGCTCCGTAATGTTTGTGACCTTGGCGAGCGAAATATCGGCACGCTTCTGCCACGCCTGGCGGAAGATGTTGCGCTGGCCGGAGGTGAAGTTGGTTTCGAAAGTGTCGCCGGCAGGAATGGCGCCGCCGAGGTCGCCTGGATTGAGCAGTGGCAGTGTAAAGCACGACTGCTTGAGAGCGTACAGATTCAGATTCGTCGGGTCGGAGTTGGCGTAGGCGCCGGATGCGCCTGTAAGAGCGTTCTTCGGCGTGCAGCCGGGAGCCAGGGGAACGATAGGGTTCGTGATGCCGTCGTAGACGCTGTAATAAATGCTGCCGACCGCGCCGGTATAGTCGATGATGCTGTAGGGCTGGCCGCTTTGGAGCACAGTCACACCTTGAATCGACCACCCATCGGCGAGCTTTCCCTTCAGAGAAGAAGCTCCGAAAAACTTGGGCAAGGCGTAAACATAGCTGAAGTTGAAGACGTGGGTGCGATCGAAGTCGGAGGAGCCATAGGCCGAGCGGAGATTGAGCGGGTTGTTGCCGTTGAAGAACAACCCCATGCCACTTTGCTCGTCGAGGGCGTGAGAGTACGTGTAGGAAAATCCTACCTGCAGGCCGTGGCTCATGCGTTTTTCGACGTGCGTCTGAAGAGCGTTGTAAGCGGAGACACCGGCGGCGGTGTAGCTTTCCGATTCGGCCGAGTAGCCGAGGTACGGCACGCGCAGATCTACGTTGCCGCCTTCATAGGTGACTTGCATGGGCTGCCCATTGGGCAGATTGATGGGACAAAACGGAGAGCAGCTAGAAGCGTTCTGAACGGTGTAGCCGTAAGTGTAATCCTGCTCATAGGGGGTACCGGGGCGGACGGGATGACTGGGTGTGGCGATCAGCGGCTGGTTGAAGGGAAGCGGAATCACGCCATGACGGCCCAGGTTGCCGACGTAGCCGACTTCGATTGCCAAATCGTTGCGCGGTTGCCATTGGAAATCCAGCGTGTCGTTGATGGTATAGGGAAGCTTGTTGGCGCGATTGTAGGTGGCAAAGGAAAAGAGTTCCTCTCCGGCGCTGATGGCAGCCGCATTTGGCAAGTACTGCGTAATGTCGGCCGGATTGCCGCTGGGCGGCGGGCCGAGGCTTGGTCCCCACGGATTCTGCAACGAGTAAACATAGCCTTGAGATGGATCGGAGTTGCAGGTTGGAATGTAGCCGAGATAGAAGCTTTCTGTGGCTAAGTTGCAAGCCTGGGCGTTCACGTACGGCGGAGTTTGATTTACGCCAAATGGTCCGCCGTTGATGACGCCTTCAGCAAAGCCGGGGGAAAGGTAGGAGTAGAGTTCGCCGCGGTCGTAGTAGATTCCGGCGCCAGCGCGAACCACCAGTTTGTCATTGAATTTTCGCGGACTCCAGGCGACGCCGATGCGCGGAGCCAATCCCCATTGCCTTCCAGTTAGCGTGGTGTTGCTGACGCCTTTCGTCGGAAAGAGGTTGTTGTTTCCAGCGATGATGAAGCCGTTCGACGCGATGGTGTCGGTGGTCGCGTCGTAGGAATAGCGCGAGGGATCGAAATTGAAGATTCGGCCTTCTTTCTCGGTGAGGCCGCCGTCCCAATCGAAACGAAGCCCGCCGGTCAGGCTGAGATTGGAGCGGAACTGGAATTTGTCCTGTACATAAATCCCCGATTGGCCGGCGCGATAGTAGCGGTTGGCGTTGCCTTGCAGAAATTTTGTGGTGGTGAAATCGTCGTTGGTGGTGACGAAACCTTGAAGAAACTGCGAAAAGTCGGCGGTTGAAATGATGCCCTGGTTGGTTCGTTCGTCTCGTGTGTTGAGTTGAGTGTAAGAGTAACTGCCGCCGAAGGTGACGGTGTGCTTGCCGTGACTCCAAATAGCATTGGCCGAGGGCATGATGCGGTTCTGGAAAACTCCGGTGAATGCGCCTTGGGAGGCAGCGCCTTGTCCGATGGTAAGGAATTGCAGATTCGTGATACCGCCTGCGTTGGCGGAGCTGCTTAGCCCGAGCGGGTCGGCAATGGTGATGCCGGGGAAGAACGTAGAGCCAAATGTGTTGATGGCCGGTGTTCCAGTTTGCGTGGCGAAGGATTGCGGGGAGAACGGCTGAGCGATGGTGCTGTAAGCCTTCTCGCGAAGGATACCGAGAACCTCGGCCACGCTGAGATTCGAGCGCAGCGATTGTGTGTTTGTGATCGATGCGACCTGGCTGCCCGCATCGAGATGTTGCGCGAAACCTGCGACGTTTGAATAAGCGTAAGGAGCAAGGGTGGGATCGTGCTGGTAGTAGTACTTCGCGGAAACCGTATCTTTCGCGCTCTTGTTCCAGTCGATGTTGGCCTCGGCTTGATCGGAGATAAAGTAAGCGGTGCCCGGCGCGATGGCGTTTTCAGGAAAAATGGGTGTGGGAATCTGGCCGTCATCGGACGGGATGAGATATTGGCCATTCGGCAGTTTGTATTGGAACAGCGCCAGCGCAATGGGGTTGATTGCTCCCAGGTTGCTGGAGAGGTTGGTTCCCCAATACGCGTCCGAGATCGCGGCTAATGCGGCTGCAGAGCGATCATCTGTCAGTCCGTGCGGCACTAACATGCGGGAGAGACCGATTTCCTGGTCCGCATCATGCAGGTGCTGATAGCTGACAAAGCCGAAAAGCTTGTCCTTGATGATTGGGCCGCCGAGCATTCCGCCCAACGTGTAGCGGTGTAATTGCGGCACCTTGTCGTCGGCGGGGATGTTGGGGTCTTGCTTGTAGAAGAAGGGTGCGGCGTTCAACCAATCTGTGCCGCGATGGACGTATGCGGTACCGTGGAAAGCGTTCGTGCCGGAGGTTGTGCTCATGTCGATGTGAGCGCCGCTGGTCGAACCCTGCTGAGCGTCGTACATCGAGGTATTCACGCGAAGTTCGGTTACCGTCTCTGGAGCCGGCGTGGGCAAAGCCTGGCCGATTGCGAGATAGACCGAGGCCGTGCTCTGAATGGGAGCGGCGCTGGTGCTGGCGGCGTTGGCTACGCCGGTATTGTTCACGATGCGCGCAGAGGCTACCTGGCTGGTGCTTTTTCCGTTGAACAGGTTGCTGGCATCGACGCCATTGAGCAGAAAACTATTGCTGGTGTCGCGCTGACCGTTGGCCCAAATGGGTTGGTTTCCCAGGCCGCTATTGGCGCCCGTGCCGCCGGGAAGTTCGGCGTTAACGCCCGGAGAAAGAATCGCCAAGCCAGTGAAACTGCCTGTGGGCAGCGGGACGGCGTCGATTTGATCCTTGTCGAGAATGTAGCCGTTGGTGGTGTCGACCGCATTCAACATTGGGACGGCCTCTACCTCCACGATGGTTCCAACCTGGCCGACGGGCAGTACGGCGTTCACCGTTGCCGTGCGATCGGCCTGCACCGTGATTGAGGGGACTTTCTGCGTTTGAAAACCTTCGTGCGTGAAGGTGAGGGTGTAAGTGCCGATGGGAAGGTTCACGAAATCATAGGTGCCATTGGCGTTTGTCTTGAGAGTACGAGTGAGTTGCGTTTGATCGCCCACGGCGGTGACGGTGGTATCGGGCAGCACGCTGCCGGTCTTGTCCGTGACCGTACCGGTGATTCCGCCGAGAGTTTGTTGGGCAGAGGCAGATGGAGCGGAGAATAGGTGGAGAGAGAGGCAGGAAACAGCGATGAAAAAAAAAGGGGCGACTTTCTTGAGCATCAGTGACCTCATCGAAATCAATGACCTCGTATCAAGAATCTTTTGAGCGAATTTACGCGGAACAACTACCGGGCGGCCGAAACTTTGGCTGGGTTATTCCAACAGTGTTCAAAACAGAATTGGATTGTTTCGCCGCCCACGAATTTAACGGATGACTTTACACGAGTACGGGGCGGAACGTAAGCAAAAATTTATTTTCTGAGAATTCGATAATTTCATCGCAGGGTGAAACTCTGAGTCAATCCGCAGCGCAGTCTTGCTTGTCGGCGATGGCTGCGGTTTGGTTGCGGGCGCGGATCGCAAACCAGATCAGTCCTGATGCCAGGTAGGCCGCGTAAATGTAGGGCAGCTTGCCGTAGGGGCCTTCGGGCACGGGATAGAAATTGCCGATAAGTGCTAGCAGCATTGCACCGCCCGCAAGCCAGGAAACGACCTTCGCCCGCGGATGAAGAGCACGATGTTGGCGCAGATAACGTGGCAACGCGAAGCAGACCAAGGCGTAGGCGACGATGAAGCCGTAGGTGGCAAGCGAGCCGAGCCAGCCATAGACATCCAGACCGCTCGCGCCGCGAGCGGCAAGAACAGCGACCGGAAGCAGGGCGGCGATGCCGGTAATCACAACAGCACGGCTGGGAGTTTGATTTCGCGCGTGTGTGTTGCGGAAAGATCCGTGGGCGAGTCCATTGTGCGCCATGAGCAGCAGCACACGGGCGGCGGCGGTAATGCAGGCCAATGTGCCGGCGAATAAGCTGACGAGCGCTCCGATGTCGATCAGCAAACCAAGGATGGGAATGCCGCTGACGCGGGCGAGCAGGTACATGGGAGCCTGGCTCGCGCCCAAGTCCTGGCCGACGGTGTGAAAGCCTAGAACTTCGGCATAGGCGCACACAGTGAAGAAAGCTCCAGCCAAGACGGTGCTTTGAATGACCGCGCGCGGAATGGTGTGTAGAGGATTGCGCGCTTCGGAGCCGAGCGTAGTTGCGCTTTCGAAACCGACGAAGCTGAAAAGGGCCAGCACCAGGCCCAACCGGAGTCCGCTGCCGGTCATGCCTTGAAGATGGAATTGTGAGGGGTCCACGTGCCAGCCGTGGCGCACGAGGAGCAGAACGACCACAATTAGAATCACCGTGACAGATGCGGCTTCGATCCAGAGCATGAGCCGGGCGGAGATTTTCACATCACGATAAGCGATCCAGATGGAAACGCCTGTGACGAGCGCGGCCAGAAATACGGCGGACAAGATGTGGCCCGTGGCGTCGCGCAGCAACAAGTTCGCGTAGTGGTAGAAGCCGCCGATGACGCTCGATCCCGTGGCCACGTAGGCGAGCAGCAGACTCCAGGCAACAGCTGCCGCCAGCCACGGGGGAAGAGTAATCGAGGCATAAGTGTAAAGCGAACCGGGTGAGGCAGAGTGGCGTGCGTACCGGCTGATGCACAAGGCTACGAGCAAGACTGCCACCGTTGCGAGCCCATATGCCAGCCAGGTGCCGTTTCCAGCCAGCGCACAGACTAGCGGAATTGTGGCGGCCGGCGTGGTTGTCGGCGCCATGGTCGAGACAGACTGCGCCAGCGTTTCCGCCGGAGAAAGAATTTCGCGGCGCAAGCCGTAGTTCGCAGTTGAAGAGAGTTCATGTGCTGCTTGCGCCATGCAATAAGGGTTCTTTAGCCGAAAATTGGCTGGCGTTGGATTGTACAACAGGCAATAGTTTCGGAAAACGAAGGCGTGCAAGATCATGCCCAAACAGAGATACATCCTTGCGCGTTGGCGGCTGGGAGAGGAAACTTGTCGCATGACATTGAACACAGCTTTACTGCAGAGTCTGCCCAAGGTTTTGTTACACGAGCATTTGGATGGCGTGCTGCGGCCGCTAACCGTGATCGAATTGGCGAAGCAGGCGGGGTATGCGGATTTGCCGACGAATAATGCGCAACAATTGGCGGAGTGGTTCTTTCGCGGCGCAAATCAAGGGAGTCTGGCGAAGTATCTGGAAGGCTTTGCGCACACGATTGCCGTGATGCAGACGGAAGAGGCTCTGCAGCGCGTGGCTTACGAACAGGCCGAAGATTTGAGCCGCGATGGTGTCGTTTACTTTGAAACGCGTTTTGCGCCGGTTTTTCATATGCAGAAGGGGTTGACGCACCAGCAGATTGTTTCCGCAGTTTTAAAAGGACTAGAGCGGGGGAAAAAGGATTTCGGAATTTCTTACGGCTTGATCATTTGCGCAATGCGCAATATGAACACGTCTCTCGAAATGGCGGAACTGGCAGTTGATTTCAGGGCGCGAGGGGTAGTCGGGTTTGATCTGGCCGGAGAGGAAGGCGGTTATCCTCCGAAGAAACATGTGGATGCTTTTCACTACATTCAGCGTGAGAACTTCAACATTACGATTCATGCGGGTGAAGGATATGGAAAAGAATCCATCTGGCAGGCGATTCAGTATTGTGGGGCGCACCGCATTGGACACGGAACGCGCCTGATCGACGATATCGCAGTAGTGGAAGGCAAAGCTGTAAAGCTCGGCGATCTTGCGCAGTATGTTCTGGACAAGCGTATTCCGCTGGAAATCTGCCTGCTCAGCAACGTTCACACCGGCGCCACGCCAAGCCTGGCGGAACACCCCTTCAAGATTCTCTACAAAGAAAAATTTCGCGTGACGTTGAATACGGACAACCGGCTGATGAGCAATACGACCATGACAAAGGAATTCGCGGCTGCAGCCGAGACGTTCGGTTTAACGCTCGATGATTTTGAGAAGATTACGATCAATGCGATGAAGAGTTCTTTCTTGCCTTACGACCGCCGCATTGAATTTATCTATTCGACGATCAAGCCCGGTTACGCGAGAATGCGCGAGGCGGTCGGAGCGGTGTGAGCTTTTAGATAGTCATTGCGCCAGCGCCGCCAGAGTTTCCGCGAGCACCAAGGTGCCGCGAGCGATGTCTTCCGGTTCGGCATACTCGTCTGGACGATGGCTGTAGCCGTTGCGGCAGGGAATAAACAACATGGCTGTCGGCGCGATCCGCGAGATGAAGAGCGAATCGTGATAAGCGCGGCTGACCATTGGCAAAAACTTGAAATTGTGTTTTCGGCAAGAGTCGGACAGGGCACCTACAATCTTAGGGTCGCAATCCGCGGGAGCATCGGAGTTTAGCAACTCGCTTTCGATCGAGACCAGGCGCTGCTTTGCGATCGACTGCATCGTGGCCTGGATCGAACTCATGACACGATTGCGGCGATCAAGATCGGTGTCCCGCAGGTCGAGGCTGAGGCGAACTTTGCTGGGAATGCTATTTACCGCGCCGGGGAACACTTCGCAGATGCCAACCGTTGCAACCGTGTCGACGGCGCCGCTGGTTTTCGCGGTTTTCTCAATTCCAAGAATCAGTTCGGCGGCGGCGCAGAGCGCATCGCGACGGTCGGACATCAGAACGCCGCCAGCGTGACCGCCCGAGCCCTGGATGAAGACTCGCAGAGTCGCCGGGGCGGCGATTTTCGTGACGACACCTAGAGGAATCTGCTCACGCTCGAGAATCGGTCCCTGCTCGATGTGTAATTCGCAAAATGCTTCGTAGTAATGTGAGGGCAGTGGCACGTTTTCAAGTTCGCCCGTAAAACCTGCTGCCTGACGGACTCTGTCGAGAGAGTTTCCAGTGTTATCCGATAGTTTTCTTGCCTCTGCGACGGAATAGCTGCCGGAGAGCAGACGGCTGCCCAGGCAGCCGATTCCAAAGCGCGTCGGCTCTTCCGAGGTGAAGATCAGTAATTCGATGGAATGCTTTGGATGAAATCCGCTGCGCTGTAGGGCGCGAATGGCTTCGAGGCCGCCCAACACTCCCACCACGCCATCGTATTTACCCGCGTTCGGAATCGCATCGATGTGCGAGCCAGTGCCAATGGCCGGCGCGGATGCATCGGAACCTCTCCAGCAGGCAAATGTATTTCCGATGGCATCCTGGCGCACCGAGAGTCCGGCTTCCTCGCAGCGAGCCTTCATCCAGGAGCGCGCTTTGATATCCGTTGGCGTGAATACGATACGCGTGACTGCGGGAGCCTGGGCATCGGAGATCGAGGCTAGAGATTCGATCTCGGAGAGCAGGCGGGCCTCATCGATATTGATATTCATCGATCCAGATCCACCAGGGGATGCCGATTCGAGTTTTTGTAAATTAGATACTTTGCCGGCACTTTGCCGATGGCTCCAAACCACTGCGAGCACCAGGGGGCCATCCAGATGAAATCTCCTGTGGTGACTGGATACCACGAATCGCCAAGCCGATAAATTCCTCCGCCTTCGAGCATGATCAGTCCGTGTTCCATCACGTGCATCTCCACCACGCTGAGCGAAGCGCCAGGCTGATAGACCATGGTGTTAACCGCGAAGTCGTAGCTCATTTCGTCAGGTAGGAGGCACTTCACCTGCAAGTCAGGATCGTTCTCAAGTGGATGAGAGGGCAGTTCGTCCTCGCTTCCCACGATGAAATGGGGCGGTTCGACTTCGTTCGACGACTCGTATCTCTTCTCGATAATGGCAGCGCGGCTTTTTTGTGCTGCATGGATGCGATGCGTCATGCCCGCAGGAATGAAAGCGTATCCTCGCGGGCCGAGTACGTGCGACATACCGTTTGCTTCCGCGTTCACTTGTCCTTCGATTACGTACAAGAAGCGCTGCGCTGGCGTTGGACCTAATGTTCCTCGCGGCTCAAACTCGGCGGTGTACTGCGTGAACTGCGCGCCGAGCGCGGGGCTGACATGCAGGATGGCGCGGCAGTCTGTCATGCCGGGAAGCGTAGTTCGAACGAAGGTATCTGGAGTTAGCAGCAGATGATTCGATTTTTGGGCACTCCGTGTCGAGCCTAGGTTATGCACGATTTGTCCTTGTGAGAAATTCGGGTGATGCGGCGAGCTGTTCGAGAAGATGCAAGCCACAGGAGATCGCTTTTTCCACATCGTCTTCGGAAACGACCTCTGCCGGGTCGTGACTGATGCCGCCCGGAGTGCGCAGAAAAATCATGGCAGCAGGAATTTTCTCCGCGAGGATCATCGCGTCGTGGCCTGCGCCGCTCACCATGCGGCGGGATTTGCATCCGGTCTTTGCGATGGCTTTTTCGATCTCTGCCGTCAGGAATGTGTCCATCGCTACCGCCAGCTGATTGAGTAGTGTGGTTTCTTGCAGGGAAAATCCGCGGCGCTCGGCGATTTCACGCGCGGCATGAAGGAAGCCTTCCAGGGCACGATTTCGAGCGCCATCGGACGCGTGGCGCGCATCTAGCGTCAAGCGCACTTCGCCGGCAATCACGTTGCTTGCTCCAGGTTTCGCTTCGATTTTTCCTACCGTAGCCACCAGGCCAGGCACGGTATTGGCGATTCGCTCCACTGCAGAAATCCACTCGGCCGCACCTGCAAGGGCGTCGCGACGAAGATGCATCGGTGTTGTGCCAGCGTGATTCGAGCGGCCCCGGAATACAAATTCCATCCTGCTCTGACCGGCAATCGCTTCGACGGCTGCGAGTGGTTGATTCAATTGTTCGAGCACCGGACCTTGTTCGATATGAAATTCTAAATAGGCAAGCGCATTATTTGGCAATTCAGCCTGACAAATTTCCGCAGGGTTCAATCCAACATCCGTGATTGCGTTTCGCACAGAAATTCCATTCGCGTCTTTCGTATTCAGCAGATCTCGATCGAGTCTTCCTACAAGGGCACGACTGCCGATGAACGGAGTACCGAAGCGTACTCCTTCTTCCTCGGAAAAACCAAGCACTTCGATTGCGAAAGGAAACCTGCGTCCGTGCAATTCTTCCAGCAAGGCAGCGGCAAGTACGACCCCAAGCAGGCCATCGAAAGCGCCGGCATTCGGTACCGTATCGAGATGTGAGCCAATCAGGAGGCGTGGTGAGCCAGTCTGCTTGCCTGCATACAGTGCGCGGAGATTCCCGGCGGCGTCGATTCGCACCTCGGCGTCCAGCGCTTTGAGCCAGTGCGTAAGTTCCTGGTGGCATTCGCGTATGGACGGCGATAAGAACGTCCGGCAAATTGTGCCCGGGACTTCGGTAAAGGACGCTAAGCGCCGGCACCGATCGATAACTTTTCCTGCGCGAGATTTGGTTTGGCTCGTGTGCAACGCAATCTCAGGATGCTAAGCTTCGCGAATGATTTTCGCCGCTATCCAACCAGCGAAAACCAGCGCGACAAGAATCTGCCAGGCATATTGATTCCCATATGTCGCAACCGGAAAATGATTGCTGATCATGATGAACACAACCGGCACGGCGAGGAAAGTATTGTGTTTGGAGCGCAATTTTGCCTGTGCGCCAAGGGCCACGTCGAATTTTTCTCCAGCAGCAGCGGCGGCGACCATTTTGCGCTGCGCGGGAAGAATACGGAACCACACGTTGGCGGTCATAATCGTCCCGAATACCGCGCCCAGGTGGATGTAGGCCGCGCGACCGCTGAAGACGTGCGACAATCCGAGCGCCAGCAAGGCGATCATCAGCAGAGAAAATATAGCAAAGCCGGTTTCCGAGCGGCCCAGCCGTGACCTGAGGGCGAAATCGTAGATGAGCCATCCGAGCACGAGCGTAGCGAGTCCAATTCCAATGCCGGTGAGCTGAGAGATGTTGGCTACATCGGGATCGATCAGGCCGGAGCTTGAATAATAGACTAGAAAAAGAAGCACGACTCCGCTTAACCAAGTCATGAGAGCTTCCCAGCGGAACCAGCGGACTTGCTCCGGGCCGACCTTCAAGGATTGCTGTTTGTTGACCGTGTAAAAGCCTCCGCTGTGAACCATCCATACCGAAGGATCGGTTTGTGCGGCGGGCCTTTTCGCGAACCGGCTGAACTGGCCATCGAGCCAGGTGAAGTAATAGGTTTGGCCGACCCACATGATCGCGGCAAAAACGTGGAACCAGCGCACCAGCAGGTTGAGCCACTCGCGGATGGACGAGGTCACTGATTCAGCTCCGTGCAAGGCATGCAGTGGTTAGCTTCCCCGGTAAGTCGTGTAACCGTTTGGACTCAACAGCAACGGAATATGGAAGTGCGATTCGCCTTCTTGCGCCTGGAACATGACTTCGACCTGCGGGTACAGGGCCGGGCTCTGCTGATGCAGGTGGTAATTGCCGGTGTCAAAAATCAAACGATAAATGCCGGGCAGGCTTTCCTCCTGAGGCAGCAATTGAGAGCAGCGGCCATTCTGATCCGTGCGGGCAGAATTGATGAGGCGCCACTCTCCCGACGCGTTCTGCTTGTGCAAACGGACTAGCATGCCTGCCGCCGGTTTGCCGCGAACAGTATCGAGAACGTGAGTGGAAATCCCCTTCATGTCTGAAGCCATTTCTTTAGCCGGATCTCCATAATCTGCCGCTGTTGCTCGGCTGCTTCGTAAAGTTCAGTTTCTGGATCGTTGTGAAGACGACGCTGCAGTGTGTTGAGAATTTCACCTGCGGACTTTCCGGTCGCGCACACGATAAAGATCCAGCCGAAGCGGAGTTCATATTCGCGATTCGCATCCGCGAGGGCGTTTTTCTCTGCGGCATCGGCTTCTCCTATGCTCCGCTGCTCCTGTGCGGACCATTCTACAGATTGGGACGATTGCGGCTGCGGCATTCGAGACTCGCCAATCCTGGGATGACTGCGGAAGGCTTCCGTCCAGTCTGCAGGCGTTAAGCCCCACCAGATTTCGTTCGACGCAGCTAGAAGCGCCGGTTCGTCGCCCAGCGGCCGACGATCTGCCATTGTCTTTGCCCATGAACTAGACCCGCAACAAGGTAGAATCGCCTGCGCCGCTTGATCGGGTGGAAGACGATTCCAGTCTTGCAGAGCAGAGCTTTGGACCTGATCTTCGCTGTTTCCGTGATTCAGCCGACTTAAAAACTCGATTACCAGATTGCCTGCCACAGCGGCGCGATATTTTGCGGTTGATCGAATGTCGTCGATTGGCTTGATTTCAGCGGCTGCAGTTTTTTTCGCCAGGTGCAACAGTTCGGCATTGAGCACTTTCCCTTGAACTGCGTGTTCGGTCTCGCGGAGGCGCATGGGGACTGGCGCTACACTTCCTACCGCGATGCGAAGGTCGGAAATCGTTCCATCGACCGTATGTCCCAGGCCAGCGATGCAGACTTTGGCGATCGCCTGCGCGTTGCGCGCGCCGACTTTCCGGGCGTAGGAGACGTATCCTGAAAATGTTCGCGGGAGGCAGATGGAGTGAATCAATTCGTCGGGCGCGAGTTTCGTCTTCTTGTATCCCGTGTGGAAACTTGCGTAGGCGACTCGGCGCTCACCTCGAACCGATACCAGAATTAGTTCGGCATCGCAGACCAGCAGCGCTGGCAAGGAATCTGCTGCTGGGGACGCGTTTACGATGTTGCCGCCGATCGTTCCGCGATTCTGATTTGCAATTCCACCGGTCCAACCTGCCGCTTTCTGCAGCAGAGGAAATTCATTTCCCAGAATCGTATGTTTGCGAATGTCCGTGTAGGTGCATCCGGCGCCGATGCGGACTTCCTCCTTCTCGACCGCAATTCGCTGCAGTTCTGGCAGATTCCAGATGCTTACCAATTTTCGCGCGGGCAATTTGCCGGCGGCGTACTGCACCATCACGTCTGTGCCTCCGGCGATCGGAAGCCAGTTGCCGGGTTCGTTGGCGAGCAGCGAGAGAACAATGGGCAAGCTGCCGGGCGCGATCATTTCATACTCGGCAGGATTCGATCTCATGCTGGAATCCTTCGGCTCGCCGCCTGCGCCACGGCCTCGATAATCTGGCTGTAGCCGGTGCAGCGGCAGAGATTGCCAGAGAGCCCTTCGCGTATTTCTGTGCCTTCGGGCGCTGGTTTTTCGTTGAGTAAGTAAAGAGCGGCCATGATCATTCCCGGCGTGCAGATGCCGCACTGCGCGCCGCCACACTCGAGAAACGATTCCTGCAACGCGTGCAACGTTTCTCCCGATGCGAGTCCCTCAATTGTCGTAATAGTCGAGCCTTGGGCCTGAAGAACCGGGATCAGGCAACTGTTGACGAGGGCTCCATCCATCAGCACGGCACACGAGCCACATTCGCCTTCACCGCAACCTTCTTTGAGGCCCGTTAAGTTGAGTCGAGATCGGAGCACGTCGAGCAGGCGCTCCATTGGATAAGCGCTCACCGTCTTTTTCTCACCGTTGACGGTGAAGGTGAGTTCAGACTTGGCGGCCACTTGGCGAGCGTTCGTCATTGAGTGTTGTTCGCGGGACTCAAAACTATTTCCTGCGGCGATTCATTCAAGCCTTCCATGATGTCTTCAGGGAGCAGCGGAATCGAGTCGAAAGGGATTCCGAGCGCATCGGTCACTGCGTTAACTACTGCGGGCGCCGGCCCATCCATCGGCAATTCGCCGATACCCTTCGCTCCATATGCTCCATAGCGGTTGCCCAGTTCCTCGAAGAACACGCGGATAGGCGGAAGATCGCTGGAGCTTGGCATGATGTAGTTGGTCATCTGGCTATTTTGCATGCGGCCGTTTTGCCAGACGACTTTCTCATAGAGGCTGAAGCCGATGCCTTGAGCTACGCCGCCGATGATTTGCCCCTTAGCCAGGACTGGGTGCAGGACTTTACCCACCTCTTGCAGCGCGACAAAATCGTCCACTGCTGCTGCATAGGTGGTCAAATCGACCGTAACTTCCGCGATGTAAACCGCCCACGCAAAAGCCGCGTAGGCTTCACCTCGATACTTCTCATCGTCCCAGAAGACTTCGGGTGGCGCTTCGTAGCGAGACCAGGAACGCAGTTGTCCATGCTCGCGAATGTATTGCTGGCAGGCTGCGCGAAAGCTATCGGCCGTATAGGGATCGTCGAGCAAGCTGGAAGAAATCAGGGTTTGCTTGATTCCCAACGCCGCGGAGTGAACCAGTTTTCCCACCACCATCGCGGTGCGAGAAGCCACGGTTGGTCCGCTATTTGGCACCTGCATAGTGTCGGGCTGCGCCATGATGACGTTCTCGTAAGGCAGTCCAAGAGCTTCGGCTGCGATCTGGCAGAGAATCGTTTTGGTTCCCTGGCCGAATTCTGCGCTGGAAACTAATACCCTGATACTGCCATCGGGGCAGCCTTCCACTCCCACAACAGAGCTCAGGTAGCGTTCGCCCGATCCTGTGAAGCCTGCGCCGTGGAGGAATGTGGCGATGCCCATGCCTTTCCGCGAGGAGCCGGTCTGATTCTGGCGAAAGAATTGCTGTTTCTTGTTGTAATAGCCTGAAAGCTCCAGAGCTCGATCGAGCAACTTCTCCAGATCGATCGGTTCGCGTATTACCTGATCCGTCGTAGTGGTTTGACCGGGGTGCAGGAAATTTCTGCGGCGAATTTCGATTGGCGACAGGCCGACGGTCTGCGCCATGCGATCCATGTGCCGCTCCATGGCAAACAGAGTTTGCGGAGCTCCGAAGCCGCGAAAAGCGCCGTGGGGCGGGGTATTGGTGGCCAGTGCTTTTGCCCGGATGCGAACGTTCGGCCAGTAGTACGGCCCGCCTGCATGAATTGCGCCGCGCGAAAGCACGACCGGTGACAGTGTGAGATACGCCCCGCCGTCAATCGTAAAGTCGATCTCTCCGCCTAAAATCTTGCCTTCTTTGCTGACCGCGGTTCGATGGCGAGTGCGCGAGGGGTGCCGTTTGGTGGTCGCCGCCATGTCTTCCATGCGGTCATAAATAATCTTGACTGGCTTGCCGGATTTCATCGCCAGTAGCGCGGCATGAGCGGCGATCATCGAAGGATATTCTTCCTTGCCGCCGAACGCGCCTCCGGTTTCCATCTGGACTACGCGCACCTTCTCCGCGGGCAAGTTGCAAAGTGCCATCAGCGCCTTATGAACGTAATAAGGACACTGCAGCGATCCCCATACTGTGATTCCGTGCTCGGCATCGAAGGCGGCGATCATGCCGTTGTTCTCGATGTAGAGTTGCTCTTGGGCACCCGTGGTGTATTCGCCCTCTACGATGAAATCTGCTTTTTCCCAAGTACTGTCGACATTGCCCTTATCGATTACGTAGGTCTTAAAGATATTGTCCTTGCCCCAAACGATTTCCGAACGGCTCTCGCTCTCCGCGATGGTGAAGATGGCCGGCAGGGGATGGTATTCGATCGTGATCGCCTGCACGGCTTGAGGAAGGAGATGGCGCTCGGGATGGGCAAGCAGCAGAATCGGTTCTTCGGGATGATTAACAAATTCACTTGCTAGACAGGGCTGGTCGTCGCCGATGAGAGAGATGCAGTTTTTTCCCGGAATATCCTTTGCCGAAACAATCACGAATTCGTTCCAGGGAACTCGATCGCCGAATGAAATTTCTCTGATTCGTCCGCGGGGAATCTGGCTGCGGACCGTGGCTCCGAAGAGCATGTTCGGCAGAACCATATCGTCGACGTACTGAGATTTTCCAGTTACCTTGTCGCGCCCCTCCTTGCGTGGGACCGATCGGCCGACGATGGGCTCTGCGCACATGTTTCGATTACAGATGGGATAGTGTATGACAGAGTGGCGCGCAAGTGGAGCGGAACTGTCGAGAGCGAGGATCGAAAAGCCTTATCGAGTTTGATGCGGATTCGGGCGGTATTCGAAGCCGCGCGGCTGGCCGGGGAATGCGCCTCCAGAAAACACGAGATTTCCGCGTAGATAAGTAGCTTTGACCGCCCCGTACAGGGTTTCGCCCAGGTAAGGTGATATGCGATGGCGATAGTGCAGATTGTCTTCGCCGACGACAAGCTGGCGCTCGGGATCGAAGACAACAAAATCAGCGTCGAATCCTGCGGCGATCTGACCTTTTCGTTTCTCGCAGCCGGCTAGCTTTGCCGGTGCTGCGGACATCCAGCGCACGACATCCAGCAACGTGAATCCACGTTTGCGGGCTTCGGTCCACACGAGCGGCAATGCGACGGAAAGGCTGGCGATGCCTCCCCAGGCGGTGCGGAAGTTGCCTTGGTTGAGCTGCTTCATCTCGGGCGGGCACGGGGAATGATCGGTGACCACCTGATCAATGATTCCGTCGCGTAGCGCTTGCCATAACTTTTCGCAGTTCTCCCGGTCTCGAATCGGGGGCGCGCATTTATTCAATGTGGATCCATCTGCGATGGTTTCGGCGCAGAGGTGCAAGTAATGCGGGCAGGTTTCTACACTTATCGGCAGTCCTTCGGAGCGCGCCTGGCGGAGTTCGGCTAGCGCTTTGGCTGTGGAGAGATGAACAATGTGGAGGTGAAAGTTGAATTCGCGGCACAGGGAGATCATCAGCCGAATCGCGGACAGTTCGGCTTCGTCCGGGCGCGATTGGAGATAGGTTGAATAACGGCGCCAGTCGGAATTGGCCAGAGATTGGGTCGCCCGATCAATTGAACCCGGAAGTTCAGCGTGAACGAGCAGAGGGAGTCCGGTCTTCGCAACATGCGGCAGGGCTTTCCGCAACCCGGTTTCTGTGACCATGGTGAAGCCGTCGATGCCAGGATTCACGAGAAAGCACTTGAAACCGCGCACGCCGGCAACCGCCAGAGGCTCGATGTCGTTCTGATTATCTTGAACGATTCCGCCCCAGGCTGCCCAATCCACCCGGCATTTACCTTGCGCGGCAGTGCGCTTGGCCTCGAGTGCGTCCACCGTCGTAGTTGCTGGTAGGCAGTTCAGAGGCATGTCGACGACAAATGTGTAACCGCCAGCGGCTGCGGCGCGCGTCGCGGTTTCAAAGCCCTCCCATTCGGTACGGCCAGGTTCGTTGATATGCACGTGGGAATCGACCAGGCCGGGAAGAATGGCGTTGTCGCCGAAGTCATGAATCTCGCAGCCTTGACGGGGCAGTTGGTCGGGGACGACGACCGCTTTGATGCTTTCTCCTTCCACCAGTATGGCAGCCGGGCGGATTTTTTCCGGAGTGACGACGCGTTGTGAAAGGAAGGCCTGCACAGCTGAAATTCGGCTCCTTAGAGATTCTAATGTTATCGGCAGAGAGTAACGCTCGGGGGCCATGTTTACAACTGGCGATTCGGGTGCATTCTATGAATTCTGCTGAGGGGTTGGATCATCCAATGATGGCGTGAACAGCGCGGTCGTTTGTGCAGGCCGTTGTTGTGAATTACATTCATCGACTTCAGATAGAACGGAACCTTATGGCTCACTTATTTGATTCATTGGAAATTCGGGGTATTCAATTCGCCAATCGCGTGTTTGTTTCGCCCATGTGCGAGTATTCGAGCACGGATGGCTTTGCCAGCGATTGGCATTTCGTGCATCTGGGCAGCCGGGCGGTTGGCGGGGCTGGATTGGTTCTGACCGAAGCGACGGCGGTGTTGCCGGAGGCGCGCATCAGCCCGCAGGATCTGGGTATTTGGAGCGACGATCACATCGAGCCGCTGTCGCGCATCGTTCGCTTTATTCACGAGCAGGGAAGTGTTGCAGGGATGCAGTTGGCGCACGCCGGACGGAAAGCCAGCACCTACCGGCCTTGGGACGGGCAGGGAACGATTCCGGAGCGTGAGGGCGGATGGAAAAATGTGGTTGCGCCCAGCGCTGTGGCTTTTGCGCCGAACTATCCCCTGCCCCGGGAGGTTTCGCGAGACGGCATCCAGGAGATCGTTGCGGCTTTCGCTGAGGCTGCGCGGCGGGCCTGCGAGGCTGGGTTCCACGTGATTGAGATTCACGCGGCGCATGGATATTTGATCCATGAGTTTCTCTCGCCGCTCAGCAATCAGCGAACTGACTTTTATGGTGGCTCGTTTGAAAATCGTACGCGCATATTACGCGAAATCGTTCAGGCTGTACGGCACGTGTGGCCGGAGCGAGCGCCGCTGTTCGTGCGGATTTCGGCGACGGATTGGGTTGAGAACGGATGGGATATCGAGCAATCGGTCGAACTAGCACGGCAATTGAAGAAATTGGGGGTCGACCTGATCGATTGCTCCTCTGGTGGTAATGTGGCGCAAGTGCGGATTCCCGTGGGTACCGGGTATCAAACGCCGTTTGCGGAGCAAATCCGGCGCGAGGCTGGAATTATGAGCGGAGCGTTGGGGATGATTACGTCTCCAGTTCAAGCGGAGCACATCATCGCTACTGGACAGGGAGATGCGGTAGTCATCGCGCGCGAACTCCTGCGCGATCCTTATTGGCCGTTGCGCGCGGCGCGGGAGCTTGGGCAGGCAATTTCCTGGCCGGTGCAATACCTGAGAGCCGCGCCTGAGGGCACGAAGGCGCGCAGCCCCCTAGACCGCGTCAACCTAAAGTCTCGTTTCGAGGAAGAAGCCGCAGCCCCAAAACTCTGAGGAATCTGCGCCCAGCGCCGCTTAGACAGTGAGATTTAGTGTCGCGGGCCGCTCCGACGCTTGTCCCGCCGCATCATCCCGATGCCGACGGCGTCGGTTTTCGCGCAAGCATCAAAGGCTCGAAATCCTACCTTTCAATCAACAGACCCAAATTTTTTCAGATCCTCAGGGCCATCGGCCAAGGCCACCTTTTCTTTGCCCTGGACGAGTTCGCGGACAAGTTCCACCGCATCTGGATTGGCCAAAGTCGTGATATCTCCAGTGGCCATATTGTTGGACAGAGCTGCAAGAATACGACGCATCAGCTTGCCGGAGCGCGTTTTAGGCATATCCGGAACGATTAGGACCCTTCGCGGGCGGGCAATCTTGCCGATCATTGTCTCAATGGCCTTGTTGACCTTGTCGATGATCGCCGGACTGGACTGAAGGCCGGGCTGTAAGACCACATAGACCTCGGGCACCCGGCCCTTGATCTCATCAACCACCGGAACTACCGCCGCCTCTGCTACTTCGGGCACCGTCAGGCATGCGGATTCGATTTCCTTTGTGCCCAAACGGTGGCCGGCCACGTTGATGACGTCATCGACGCGTCCCAGAATGCGGAAGTAGCCGTCTACAGCCAGCACGGCACCGTCCGCCGCAAAGTAGGGCCAGTCATGCCAATCTTTGCTGCTGGGATTCTTGCAATATTTTCTGTAGTACTGGTTGACGAAACGGTCGCGATCTCCCCAGATGGTTTGCATGATTCCCGGCCAGGGATTGCGGATGCAGATGTTCCCTGCCTTCCCCGACCCAGCCGAAATCGGCTCATTGTTCTCGTCCATGATCACGGGATAGATTCCAGGCATGCCTGGCCCCGCGCTTCCCGGCTTCATGGGATCGAGCGCCGGCTTGGTGCTGCACAAGAACCCGCCGTTTTCGGTCTGCCACCAGGTGTCGACAATGGCTGCTTCACGCTTGCCGACAACTTCGTAATACCATCGCCAGACCTCCGGCTCGATGGGTTCTCCGACGGTGGTCATGTGTTTGAAATGGTAGTTGTACTTGGTGGGTTCATCGTGGCCGGTCTTACGCAACATGCGGATGGCAGTAGGCGAGGTGTGGAAGATGTTTACATCCAAGCGCTCGGCGATTCGCCATACTCTACCGGCGTCAGGATAGGTTGGGACTCCTTCATAGAGAACGCTAGTGGCCGCCAACGAGAGCGGACCGTAGACAATGTAAGAGTGTCCGGTGATCCAGCCGATATCGGCCATGCACCAGTAAACATCCTCGGGATGAATGTCCTGGATGTATTTCGATGTGCCGGCCACGTAAGAAAGGTAGCCGCCGGTGCGATGCTGGCAGCCCTTGGGCTTTCCGGTGCTGCCGCTGGTATACATGAGAAACAGCGGCGCTTCCGCATCCATGGGGACTGGAGGCACGATTTCAGCCGAGTAATTCGGCAGGATCTCATCAACGAAGAAATCGCGTCCCTTCACAAACGGCGAAGCGGAAGCATTCTTGCCCGCGTGCCGCCTCCAGACCAGAACTTTGTCGATGGGCTGGCCTTCCTTCTTGGCTACCTCCAGCGAGATTTCGGAGGCCGCTTTGTGGTCGATCATTTTGCCGTTGCGGTAGTACCCGTCCATCGTAATCAGCACGCGGCTGCCGGAATCGGCGGCGCGCATTCCGCAGGCTTCACCGCTGAAGCCTCCAAATACGACCGAGTGGATCACGCCCAGGCGGGCACAGGCCAGCATGGTAATCGGTAACTCAGGAACCATGGGCATATGAATGGTGACGCGATCTCCGCTCTTCAAACCGCAGAAGTCGCGCAGCAGCGCCGCGAATTCGTTCACCCGCACATACAGTTCGCGGTAGGTGACGGATACAGTCGCTTCGTTTTCCGGTTCTGGAACGAAGATCAGCGCTGCCTTGTTCTTGTGCCTGGCGAGGTGCCGGTCAACGCAGTTGTAGGAGGCGTTGATCTTGCCGCCCACAAACCACTTCCAGAATGGGGGATCGCTGGTGTCGAGCGTAGTGTGCCAGTATTTGTCCCAGCTCAACAGCTCGGCATATTCCCGGAAGCACTCCGGGAAATTTTTTTCGCTGAAGCGTTCGATGACGTCAGGATCGGTCAGGTTTGCCTGCCCGACAAACTTCGCGGAAGGATAATAATATTCTTCCTCCCGCCAATGAACCGCGATCTGCGCTTCGGTAGTCTCGATCACCGGGTTCTGCTTCTCAAGAGTTGGAGCCATATCAGTTACCCCTTAGATTTCCGGATTTGCGATTTCTGAATTTGTGAATGCAATCCCGACCGTCCTTCGCCGGTGTTTCTCGCGGGGACGGAGCGCGCCCTCGCGCTCCAGTCAAGCCATTATCATGGAACACTCTGTGCAGCACTGCAACCGCACGGCCGCGAAGTCACGCTTCCCCGCGTACTTTTTCACGAGTGACTCTGCGAGTCTAAGAAAGCGGCAAAACCTTCCTTTTGTAGACTGTGTTCGCCAGCGTCGCCGTGGCAATGTACCAGGCAACCAACCCGGTGATGAATATCTCCCACCCCGCAACGGCTGCCGGACAATGGCCCGAAACGACGAAGTCCAGCAGAATGAAGGCCAGCAAGAGCAGCCAGAATAAGCCCGCCAGAAACTTCCCGACGCCCTGGACCGCAATGCAAAAAGCCAGTGTGAATAGAGTCCACATGAGGAAGAAACCGAGTTCCTCGGGATGGCCTGCCGGTATGCCCGTCTTCGGCTGCACGTACAGCAGCACGAAAAGGGACCACCAGAAAGCGCCGTACGACATGAAGGCGGAACCACCGAAGATGCTGCCTTTTCGCAGGTCTACGATGCCCGCAATGAATTGCGCCGTGCCTCCGAAGGTAATTGCCAACGCCAGGGTTGGTCCCGCGCTCCAGAAGCCAACGTTGTGCAAGCCCGTCGCCATCGTGGTCAAGCCGAATCCCATCAGCCCGACAACGGCAGGGTTCGCCCACCACTCCTTCAACATACCGCTGTCTGCTAATTCTGCCATAATGTTTTCTCCTTTTCGGTCGTGTGTTCAGCCACGGCTTATAGTCGGAGCCGTTGTTGGCTGATCCAGCAAACCCATACGTCTGTTCTACAGGCGAACCTGCTTACGGCTGTGTCTTTTGCAGGCTGGCCGTCACATTTACCGCTTCCGAACCTGCCGCTACCTTGAGGTCCCGCCTCCACTGGGCGAAGCCGGGCATAGACAAGACGACAACATGCGTTCCAGTGCTGACAGCGATTTCGGAAGGCGTGTTGCCGACGTAGTTGCCATCGAGATTGATTTCCGCTCCAGGAGGCGTCGAAGTAAAACTGCATTTGATCGTTTGAGAGCTTTCGACGGCTAGCGAACGTAGTGCGGAAGCCGCTGGCGTTGAATGCGTCACTGCAACAGGTGCAGGGGCAGTTGCAGCCGCCACCTGTGGTTTCGCTTCTCCTGCTGTCAGCGTGTACAACTGGCTTCGCACCTTGCCCTTGTCATCGACGTAGTAGATGACAATTCCATGCTTGGCCAAGCGCGCGTCGTAACTCTCTCCCTTGGGCAAGGGGATGCATCGTGACCATCTCGTGTCAATGTTGCAGCTGACGCGAAACGGAGGCTGGTTGCCTTCCTGCACCGTCAGCGTGTTCGTGAGAAGGACGCTCTTGCTGTTATTGCAGTAGGCGTCGAAGTTCACTTGATCGCAGTTCTTGGGAACGCCGCTGTCGTCGATGGTCATGGAGCGGGTTTCGGAATTCAGGACCTTGATGCGAATGTTCTCCTTTTCCGTGGCACTGGCGCACAGCGTAGCCAGCATTAAGGCCGCGACCGCCGCCGTTCTCCGATAATTCATGAAGAACTCCTCCCGAACCATGGGCCGCAAATTTAACCCTGCCCTAAGAACAGGGCAGATAACCGCGCTACATTGTGAACCTGAAACCCGCGCTCTACAAGGGGTTTCTTACAAAGCTCTACGCGGATTAAAGGCATCCGCGTAGAGCTTTCCAATTCCGGGCTAGAAGGTGAAGATCGGGCCGAATTCGGTCCGGTGGTCCTGCCATAGGTTGTCGGGGGAGCCGGCGATATCGTAGTTGACGCCCGGCGCCAGTCGAGTTCCGTAAACCGATTGCTCAATACCGAAGGTCACGTAGGGATTCACTTTGTAATAGAGTGTCGCGGCAAAAACCTTGCCCATCAATAGCGGCAACCCGCCGCTTCCAGTCGCCTGCACCAGGTCGTTATGCACCACCTGGTCTTTGCCGGCGTGGAGGTAAAGCTGCCAGCCCGCATTGTGGCCTTTAGGATTGGCATTAAACCAGCGGGAAAGAGGGAAGCCAAGATTGACGAATCCACCAAAGGCGCGAATTGGCCTTTGAGGGGCGACCACTACTTGCCCGGCCGAATTGGTGGCAAGAACTGCACCGCCGGCGGCAGCTAGAGGACCGCCGTCGGTGGTCGTGAAGGTGATCGGGTTGGATAGTCCGCTCACGTCGGTGTAATAGGAATCTACCTGGCCGCCGAAGAAGAAGCGGAGGTCGCCTCCGAAATAGCCACTGGCTACCAAAGTTGCCCAGCGCGTGGGAAGCTGGACGACGAGTTGATTGCCGTACTGTGTACTCGAATCCGTAAAGCCGTTGGGAAATGCGGCTTCATAGGTCCCACAAAGTGCAGCCGTGCACGCAGCGTAGTTCTCCTTGGCCACAATCGAGGTGCGCCGGGATTGGAATCCGGACCACGCGATCTGGGCAGGTGCGACTCCGTGAGCTTTGTCGAGCTGCCATTGCAGGGCGAGTCTGGCCTCGACCTCCGGCCGTCCGGAATCGGCGCCTTCGCGTTCGCCTTCTCCAAGCTGACCCGCCAACCCGACGCTGCCCAGCTTCAAAATTTGTCCGCTGCTTGGCATCATAAGAGCGAAGGTTGGAGAGATCTTGAAATTGCGCGAACCTCCAAACGAATGCACCAAGCCGAACTGGAATTGGGGCGAACGTTCGTAGATGGTTCCGTAGTAGGCGCCGAGGAATGTAGTTTCAAGAATGCTGGGCAGGGCGGTGGACGCAAACAAGCTCCAATCCTGTCCGCCTTCGAAATAGATGTCAGTCTTGTCGCCCGCGGCGTAATCCATGCGGGCAAAGGCAAGGCGCAACTGGAAGGCACTACTGCGGATCGACGAAACGTCGCGATTATCCACTTCGCTGAAATTGCCCTCGTAGTCGCCTTCGATACGGCCGGTAAAGGTCAGTCGCGGCGAGGAATCCGGCCACTCGAAGTTCGCGCCCACTCGAGTGGAACGGGCCTTGATGTGGAATTCCGGATCCTGCGTTGGACCAGTGGTGAGAGTATCCGCACCTGCGGCGGTCAGGAACAATCCGATGAAGGGAAAGTCGTCGCCGTTGGGCGAACTCGAGTCATAGGCTGCGGTCGACTTGATGAAACCATACGGTGTCATCTTCACTGGTCCCATCTTGAAAGCCGCGTTCAGGCCGTCCCTCTTCGGGGGATCGACCGGCAGCACGCGAAGCGGAGCGATGGCGGGGACCACAGGCACAGGAGCGGGAGCGGCCGCGCTGGCCGTGACCTGCTTGGCTTGGGCTGCCGGGTCGGGAGTAGCCAGGGTTACCGCTTCAGCAACTTCCGCTGCCGGCGCCGCAGCCGGTTGAACTGCCGCAGTGACGGGCGCGACTGCCGCGGGATGCGTGGCCGCCGACAAATCAGCGGCGCTGAGAACGCCCTTGCGGTCGAGAGCTTCGATCAGCAACTGAAACTTAAGGTCGGGAGATGCGTTCTGAATGGAATTGGCCTCGTTCGGCGCCAGCACTCCCTTCATGACCAGTACGCCAAGCAACGCGGTAATATTTGCGTCGGTGGCGGCCAGTTTGAGACTGGGACTGGCCGGAGCAGGGGAAGCTTCCGCGCTGTTCGCGCTCGCGGCAGAAGGGTTGGCAGACTTTGCTTCGTTATTCTCAGCCAGCGTGGGGGTCACTGCGGTGGCTAACACTAGGAGGGTCGACAGAGACTGCTTCCACGTCAACATTGACGGTATCTCCTCTCAGATTCAGTAAACGCTGTGGCTTGGTACGGTTCAGTACACCCCTGGGTTGTTAAATATGGAGCGCAACACTACGCCTACTTCGCCAACGATGTCAAGACTGAAAGCCACGCGGTAGTGGGTCAACAAAGATACTGACCCACTACCAGCCACGCGGTTCCAGAAAGCTCTGGCCCTGACACAGGACATGGAGCGCAACGCTACGATGTTTCGAAGACCGAAGCAGTGACGGCGGTCACAGATTACGGTGATTGGTATCGTTGGACGAAACTCAAAACCGAGACAATTCACGGCCGGGACCGTTCAAGACTGATGGGGTCGTTTGAGTGCGCCACCATTTAGGCTTCGGGTAGACTTCCCTTAGAGACTTTGTGAGAGACGAAGCATGAAAACAGCCAAATTAGCTAAATCCTACAGCGTAGATAGTGGCAAACATTTTCGTTTGAAGGATTTCGACCCCGGCGATACTGCGGGTTGGAAATCTGCAGACGAGGCAAAAGAACAGCTTCAGAAGGATATTTCCCGAATGGAGGAGTTGCAGGCCAAGCTCTATGCGCAGGATCAATGGGCGCTGCTGCTGATCTTCCAGGCGCTGGATGCGGCCGGCAAAGATGGCACGATCAAGCACGTGATGTCAGGGGTGAATCCGGAAGGCTGCCAGGTGTACTCCTTCAAGAAGCCCTCTGATATTGAACTGCAGCACGATTTTTTATGGCGAACCACGTGCCAACTGCCGGAGCGCGGGCACATTGGGATTTTCAACCGGTCTTACTATGAAGAGGTGCTGGTGGTGCGTGTGCATCCTGAGGCGCTCGACGCAGAGAAAGTGCCGCCTTCGTTGGTTGGCAAGGACGTTTGGAAGGAGCGGTTCGAAGATATTCGTTGCTTCGAGCGCCACATGGCGCGCAATGGGACCGTGATCCGCAAGTTTTTTCTGCATCTTTCAAAGAAGGAGCAGAAGGAAAGATTTCTGGCGCGGCTGGATGAGCCGGAAAAGCATTGGAAGTTTTCCGAGGCGGATGTCCACGAGCGCGAATACTGGAACGATTATCAGGATGCATTCGAAGATATGATCCGGCACACGGCCAGCGAGCATGCGCCGTGGTATGTGGTTCCGGCAGATCACAAGTGGTTCACGCATCTTGTGGTTGCGGCGGCGATAGTGGACACGCTGGAGGAATTGAATCTTCGCTATCCGAAAGTCGACGCAGCGAAGCTGAAGGAAATCAAGGCGGCGCGGAAAATGTTGGAGAAATAAAGTGTCGTAGCTTATACAGTGTCTTTGCATTCCGCCGAAGCAGCATTACCATAAACAAAGTTCATTCAAACGATTCAGTAAGGGGGGCCAACTATGGTTCGCGAAGAAGCACGTCCCGGGAAAAAATCTGTACAGATTTCGGTTGCAGTGCGCCTAATTCTCATTCTCGCCGTTCTCTCGCTCAGTACGGCTTCTGCCCAAACCAAGCTCGAGCGGCAGTCGAAGGCTGCAAAGTCCGCGCAATCGGCGGCGTCGCTACGGATGCTTCCAAGACCGAAGCAGCCAGCCGCGGAGAAGGAATCCGAGAAGCCGGAAGACAAGCTGTTCAAGGGCATGAAGTACCGCTTGATCGGACCGTTCCGCGGGGGACGGTCGCTGACTGCCGCGGGAATCCCGGGCGATCCCACGACTTATTATTTCGGCGCGACGGGTGGTGGAGTTTGGAAGTCGACGGATGGGGCCATGACGTGGTCGCCGATTTTCGACAAGGAGGGGAGTTCATCGATCGGGAGCATTGCAGTGGCGGATTCCGATCCCAATACGATTTATGTAGGCACAGGCGAGGCCTGCATTCGCGGAAATATTGCGCAAGGCGATGGAGTTTACAAGTCGCTCGATGGCGGCAAGACGTGGAAGAACGTTGGCCTGCGTGACACCCGAGCGATCGGCAAGGTCATTATCAATCCGAATAATCCAGACATTGTTTTTGTGGCGGCGCTGGGGCATCCGTTTGGTCCGAATGCAGAGCGTGGAGTTTTCCGCACAACCGATGGCGGAAAGACGTGGGAGAAAGTTCTTTACAAGGATGAAAATACGGGTGGCATCGACGTTGCGTTCGATCCGCACAATCCCAACATTCTGTTCGCAGCGCTGTGGCAGGCGCGACGGACTTCGTGGAGCCTGAGCAGCGGCGGCCCGGGTAGCGGACTGTATCGCTCGAACGATGGCGGCACGACGTGGAAGCGGCTGGAAGAGCATGGGCTGCCGAAAGGGCCGTATGGGCGCATCGGGGTTGCCGTGGCCGCGAATTCTGATCGGGTTTACGCGTTGATCGAAGCGCACAATCCTGACGGAGGGTTGTACCGTTCTGACGATGGCGGGGAGAGTTGGGAGTTCATTAATCCGAGTCATAGCTTATGGCAGCGGCCCTGGTATTACATGCACATTATTGCTGATCCGGTGGATGCGAACGTTGTCTACATCATGGATGTGGAGGCGTACAGGTCGACGGATGGCGGACATCTGTTCAACAAAGTCCATGTGCCACACGGCGATAACCACGGCTTGTGGATTGATCCGAAAGATACGCGACGGATGATTGCTTCCAACGACGGCGGCGTTACGGTAACGCTGGATGGCGGGAAGAATTGGACGCGCGAGGATAATCAGCCAACGGCACAGTTCTACCATGTGATTACCGATAACGCCACGCCATACCGCGTTTATGGCGCGCAGCAGGATAGCGGAACGGTGGCGATTGCCAGCCGCAGCGACGATGGCGCGATTGATCGCAGCGATTGGTATGACGTGGGCGGAGGCGAGGCCGGCTATATCGCGCCGTACCCGCCGGACCCAAATATTGTTTACGCCGCTGACTATCAGGGGAACATCACGCGCTTTGACAAGCGCATTGGGCAGGTGAAGTCGATCACGGAGCAGCCGGAGCTTTCCGATGCGTGGGGCGCGGCGAACCTGGAGCATCGCTTTCAATGGACTGCGCCGGTGCTGATTTCACCGCACGACCCGAACACGCTGTATCACGGCGGTGAAAGGCTGTTCAAGACCACCGACGGAGGAGTGCATTGGGAGGCGATCAGTCCTGACCTGACGCGGAATGACAAAAGCAAGCAGCGCGTCTCCGGCGGTGAAATTACTTTGGATGATTCGGGGACGGAGTATTACGACACGATTTTTGCCGTGGCGGAATCGCCGATCACGAAAGGATTGATCTGGGTGGGAACGGACGACGGCTTGGTCCAGATCACGCGTGATGGAGGCAAGAGCTGGAGCAACATCACGCCGAAAGATTTGCCGGAGTGGAGCCGCATCAGCCTGATTGAAGCTTCGCCGCATGATGCGGGAACGGCTTATGTGTCTGCCGACCGGCATCAGAGCGACGATTTGAAGCCATACATTTATAAGACGAGCGATTACGGCCAGAGTTGGACGAAGCTGACAAATGGGATTCCGGAAGGTTCGTTCGTGAGAGCCGTGCGCGAAGACCAGAAGAAGCGCGGACTGCTTTATGCGGGCACAGAAAATGGCGTGTATGTTTCGTTCAACGATGGCGCGAACTGGCGTCCGCTGAAACTAAACCTGCCGACGACCCCGGTGCACGATCTGGTTGTTAAGAACAATGACTTAGTTGTCGCAACGCATGGGCGGGCTTTCTGGATTCTGGATGACATCAGCCCGCTGCGGCAGTTCTCCGAGGAAGTGGAAAAGAAGGACATTCATCTCTACACGCCCGCTCCAGCCTATCGAATTCAGGCGGGAGAAAGCTTCGAACACCATCCTTCGAAGCGAGCCGGACAGAATCCTCCAGCAGGAGCGGTGATTTACTTTTATTTGAAAGATGCACCGAAGACGGGGACCGAGACGACGCTGGAGATTTCGGATGCCTCCGGAAAAGTGATTCGGAAATACTCCAGCACCGAAACACAATTGCTCGACGAACCGCTCGGACCTGACGACAAGAAGCCGGAAAAGGAAATCAAGCCGGAAGCCGGTTTGAATCGGTTTGTTTGGGATTTGCGTTACGAGGAGGCGCATCGCGTTCCGGGATACTACCTGTGGGAGTATGGCGGCGGCGCCAAGGGGCCGGTGGCTGTCCCTGGTCAATATCAAGTGAAGCTGACAGTTGGAGGAGAAAGCCAGATTGCTCCGTTGGAAGTGAAGCTTGATCCGCGCGTCAGTGTTAGCGAGGCGGATCTTCAACAGCAATTTTCTTTGTTGACGCAGATTCATGAAGAACTGAATCACGTTTATGACGCGGTGAATCAGATTCAGGACGTGCGCGCGCAGCTGGCCGGCTTAAAGCGGCGCTTGCCGGAGAACGCGAGCACAAAACCGATTGTGTCCTCAGCCGATGAACTTGAGAAGAAGTTGGTTGCGGCGCGCGATCAGATGGTGAATCTGACGATCAGTGCGAACGAAGATTCGTTGGCTTACCCTCCGCAGATTGACGCGAAGCTCGCCTTCCTGTCGATTGACGTTGGCAGCGCGGATTCCGCGCCGACCGAGGCAGAGCAGGTTGAGTTCGGGAAGCTGAAACGCCAAAGCGGAGAGTTGCTCAGCCGCTGGGACGATTTGCAGCGGCGCGATCTGGCCGCCTTCCAGAAGATGACAGCTGAGGGAAGCCTTTCGACGGTGGTGGTGCCACCGGCTGGACGGGCAACCGAGGATGAGACTGTCGAAGCACACTGAGGCTCTGGGTAGCGCCTCTGGACAGCCCTTCTCAGGCGAGTTGCAAATTCCTTCCTATTACTTCCGTGCCATTTTTGTGGCACGCTTGGGCCTTGTGCGGCCGATCATGCACTGCTATGTTGCCGCTAGTGATGCTGATCCTCCCCTGAGGTGAAGGGCAGCTTGGGATCTGGGGGTGTTATGAGGTTCATGCATCTTTGCTATGCGGCAGTGGGATTTGCGGTGGCTCGTTGGATCTTCCGTCGGCAGCCGGTGGTGGATCCAGTGGTTCGTTTACGATCTTCTGGCCTGTTGTAAAGCTTCACTGTGGTTTGGGCGTGCGCCCCGTTGCGCCTCCATTTCGTCAGCGCGCGCCCTTTCTTTCTCGTTTTGGTCCAAAATCCTTCCAAACTAAAGGTCTAGCCCCGTAGTGTGCCGGGGTTATCTCGGCTTTGCCGCCTTGCTCTCACTACAATCCTGGTAGGTACCTGGTGCGCCGGTAACCTGGTGAATGGTTACGGCGGGAACCGCGTTTCTTATGCCAAAGTTGAGATCTAGCGGGATTCTGGCGCTATTTGCGTTGCTATTGTCCTCCATTGCGCTGCCGTGGGCGTGCGCCCAGGAAGACCCTAACGACATCCCGCTCGGGGATGTCGCAAGGAGCTTTCGCAAGCAAGTTGGCCCGCCCGAAATTGTGATCGATAATGATAATTTTTCCAAAATCGTACAACAGGCAGAAAGCCGGAGGGCGGAGGGTACGACGATGACGTTTACGCTCGATCCTGGGGCCAAGAACTTCCACGTTTCTACGCCCGATGCCAGCTGTACGCTTTCTTTTACCGCGAAGGCCAGCGCGCTGGTATCTGATCCAGTTATGCTCGACGAGTTGCCGAAAGAGGAACTAACCAAGCTGGATGGACCGGCGACACTCGATGGAGATTCTCTGCAGTTGTCGATCCACAACGGAAGCGCCTGGGATCTGCGGGAAGTAGTGATCGGACTTACGATCGTTCGAACTCCGGATACGGTTGATGCATCCTCCTACTACGGTCCGGCACGCGTTGTGCCTGCCGTCGCTACTCCTCGTTCGGCGCCGGACGCTGCGCAAAAGCTGCAGGATACGACGATTCTGTTGCGCGTGAAGGGGGCGGCTGCGCCCTCGACAACTGCGCTATTCCGCACGCAATTGAACTTTGCCCTGTTTCCGGATCAGGAGTGGCACTGGGCGATTGTGAGGGCAAAGGGCGTAGCACCTACGCCGCCAGCCGCGACTGAAATAACGGAGCCGGCAGGGGCGCAGCCTGCCGCGGGCGCGTCTGCGGCTCAACCTGCGGCACTGCCCGTTGTCGCGCAGCCGGAGCAGTCTTCCGCGGAGCAACCTTCCAACGTTGTGCAAACGAGTACTCGGGCTGTGCCTTTGGCTGCACCGGTTGCACATAGTCCGGCCTCCAACCGCTGATTTGCCCCCGTTGCTTCCATCCGTAACTCTCGACTGACGCGCTGAGATGCGGCAAACCGCGTGTTAGACTGAACGCAAATCCCCACAACAAGGACGAACGATGAAATTTGGAGTTATCATTTTCCCCGGTTCGAATTGTGATCACGATGCTTACTGGACGATCCAGCACGTTGCCCGGCAGCCTGTAACTTTTCTGTGGCATGAATCGCATGATCTGGAAAATTGTGACGCCATCATTGTCCCGGGAGGCTTTGCTTACGGCGATTACTTGAGGACGGGAGCGATTGCGAAGTTTTCCCCGGTAATGGAGTCGGTGCGGCGATTTGCCAATGGCGGGGGGTTGGTACTGGGGATCTGCAACGGCTTTCAGATCTTGTGCGAGTCCGGACTTCTGCCCGGGGCTTTAATGCGCAATGTTGGGTTGAAGTATGTGTGTAAGCCCATACAGGTGCGTGTGGAAAATGCGTCCACTCCATTCACCAATGCTTGTGTGCAGGGAGAAGTTTTGACCATTCCCATCGGCCACATGGAGGGGAATTATTTCTGCGATGAGGAAACGCTGAGGGAGTTGCGGCGGGAGAACCGGATCGTGTTTCGTTATGCTACTCCGTCTGGCGAAATCCTGCCCGAGGCAAATCCCAACGGATCTCTGGACAATATTGCCGGCATCTGCAGCGAGGGGGGAAATGTTGTAGGGATGATGCCGCATCCAGAACGCTCCGCGGAACCTGAACTCGGCTGCACGGATGGTATGAAGATATTCCACTCGATGGTGGGCGCGATGGCGGGCAAGTAGTTCTGCGGTGAAAATATCCCTAAATTCTGTTTGATAATCGCGCCGTTACCTGCTAATGTCTCGGCGAAAGCACTTCCCCTGTCAATTTGAAAAATGTTGTTTACAAAGTAAGGGGAGGAGTGTGTGCGATGACAGCGAAACAGATTCTTGATGCATTTTCTGAGACTTTGATGCGCGACGAACGCATTCTGAGTTCTCGCGAACGTGAATTAGTAATGACCCTGCTGCAGAATGCGAAAGCCGCGGCGGGCGGAAATAGCGAGGTCCAAACTGCAGTGATGGAGGCCATCCGCCGGTCGGTGGGAGAGACGGTTGCACAGCGGGCGGTTACCCTGCTCGGCAGCAGCATAGTGGAGCAGATCGTGTCCCGTGGAGTGGCGTCAACGTCTGAGGAGCAGTCTGCCCAACTGCGCCCCTGGACCGCTGCGGGGCCGGAGCCGCCGGCCGGGCCCAAACCAGAACCAACGGAGCCGCCAAACGAACCGGTGACACCGTCCGGGCCGCAGCCGCCGGCCATCCACATGGCTAAAAGGAACGTTGTGCGACACCAAAGGACCGGTGCAACCGCCATATTCCGAGAAGGAGTGGGTGTTTTGGAAGCGGCGGAAGTCAAACGGGCCCGGTGCGTGGTGCTGGATGAGTTCCTGGCTCCTCAGGAATTGGAAGAGTTGCTTCACTATACGCTGCGGCATGAGCAGGATTTCAGAAACAGCGAGGTGATCGCGCCGAGTGGAGAGATTGGGGTGGCGGACTACAGCCATCGGCGGTCGCGCGTGCTGATGGAGTTAGGGCGGCACGAAGGAGTGATTTTGAGTCGAATCCGGCATGTTCTGCCAAGCGTGCTCGAGCAATTGGAAATCGACGAGTTCGCGATCACGCGGACAGAGGTTCAGGTCACCGCCAGCAATGACGGGGATTTCTTCCGGGCTCACTGCGATGATGCGCAGCAGCTCATCGCGAGCCGGACGCTGACCTTCGTCTATTTCTTCCATCGCGAACCGCGGCAGTTCAGCGGCGGAGAGTTGAGGCTCCACGACTCGCCTCAGGATAACCCTCATACCGGGACGGGAAGTTATGAAACGATTGTTCCGCAGCAGAACCAGATTGTGTTTTTCCCCTGCTCGACGCTACATGAGATTAGTCAGGTGCGCTGTGCGTCGGGGGCATTCACGGACAGCCGCTTTACGGTAAACGGATGGCTGCATCACTAGGCGACACCGCATGGTCTGAGTGGATGGCTAGACTGATGGGCGTAGCGTCGCGGCAGCGGTATGCCGCGACACTGCCCATGGAGAAGTTCCATTGTGTGCTGGATGAGTTGCCGCTCCATTTGATTCCGGCGGGTGTGTTCTCTCTAGGGCGCGATAGAGATGCTTTCTCGGAGCCGCTTTTTCTGAACCCTGATTGTTCAGTTCTTCCTGCGGGCGAAGTTGCAAGTGAGCTTCAAGGGCGAATGGATTTGTTGCAGGGCTTCTGTCTGGATCGCACCGTAGGGTGGGTGCGCGAGCCGGTTATGGGTGCTCTGCAACCCTTTTGGTTGGGGCCGCGACTTGAATCCGCGGTTTCAGATTTTCAGGCGGGCAATCGGACGCCATCGTCACTTTCCGATTGCGATAAGATCGTGCTGAAAACGGCTGGTATTCTGACCGCGGCAGGTCAGCGCGAACAGCGCTCCGCAGAGTCGTCGAAAAGGGCCAGTGTCGCCGCGCGGATTTTCGGCGAAAAGAATTACGCGCCACTGCGAGGCCTGATCCATCCCTTCAATCTCGCGGCCTTGCGCCGTTACTATCGCCATGCCATTCGGCGAGGGATGATTCGCCTCGGCGATGAGCAGAGTTCCCGCCGGTACGTTGCCCACAATGAGCCGGTGGCGCGCTACTTTCACCATCAGATTGCGAAGATTGTCAGCGTAGTTGTCGGCGAGCCGGTCAAGCCATCCTATGTGTACTTCGCGTCTTATCTCAGTGGAGCTGAATTGAAGAAACATACGGACCGGGAGCAGTGCGAATTCAGCGTTACCCTTTGTTTGGATTTCTCCCCTGAGCCTGAGCAAACGACTTCCTGGCCAATTTGTCTTGAGACAGTCGATGGCAGGGTTACTGTGTATCAGGCGCTGGGGGATGGCCTGATCTATCGGGGAACAAAACTGCCTCATTATCGTAGCGTGCTGCGCGATGGATACAGTTCGACTTCGATTTTCTTGCACTACGTTCCGGCGGATTTTTCAGGAAGTCTCGATTAGTTCTCTTCGTGCTATCGCAATCCGGAAACCACGTAGAGCACGGAAAAGACCTGATAGTAGCTGAACGCGAAACGCGTTGCTTCGCGATTGGTGATCAGCGGGGCGATCAAGACCACGCCTGTGGTTGTTTCCGGCTGAACTTCCTGTACGAGAGTCTCGCGGCCGGTGGCGATGTCGACTCTCGACAATGTGGCGGGGACGTGCCCGGGCCGATAACCGTAGATGGCGGTGCCGTCGTCTGACCACTGCAGCGGTGTAAAATCGCGCCCGATGCCGGGAATCGGACGGGGAATGCCCACCGAACCAGGGGTGAGAGAGATGATTGTACCGTTATAGGCAAGCATCTCTTTCCCGTCTGAGGAAACGAATCCGCCCGTGACCCCTTCGGGTGTGACGGGAACCGCTTTGCCTCCATCCAGACTGACAAAATAGCAGCGGACACCTTGGCCGGGGGCATTGCCGTTGATCGTGATTCGCTTGCCATCTGGCAGGAAATGAGACGAACCATTGACGATGCGTTCCAACCCTTCAACCGGAACCTCTCGCGGTTGACCCGGCCCAACGGGATAAACGGTGATGCGTCCGGGTTTGCCGGCGATAATTCCGATCGCCCATTTGCCATCAGGTGAAAGGCCTCCGGCACTGCCTTCCCCCAGTTGAATGGGCGGAGTGCCGTCAATTCTACGAATTGCTACCCAATAATTTTCCGAGGCGGCTTCACTGGCGTCTTCGAACAAAATCGACTGGCCATCTCGCGAGATTTCCTTGGCGACGTCCCAGTCGTGCCAGGAAATATCCTCTGCCTTGCCGTTGCGCGCTTCCGTAGCCATGGCAAGACGTTCGGAGTCGAGACTGATCAGCGCGCGGCCATCCGGAGCGATGTCCTGCACCGTTAATCCTGCGGGGATTCGCAGAACCGTGCGAATGTGCTGTGAGTTATCTACTGCTCGCAGTGCGCGGGCGTAACCATTTTCCGCCGCCGTGAACCAGATTTCTTTTCCGTTAGCGCTCCAGGCCAGCCCATCAGCCGAATCCCATTCCGGAGTGAGCGTGGTCACGTGGCCCGACAGATCCATTCGGCAAACCAGGCCGCGATCGTCCCACAGCGATGGGTGGTCGATGAAGGCGATAGCGTCGCCTTCAGGGGAAAGGCGCATGTGGCTGATCCAGCCGCTGCTTTGATACAAGACGTGACCGATGGGGTACTCGATTCGATCCCGATCCTCCGCGTGGTGGACGACCGCCAATTCTCCCTTCGGGTCCCAATCCGCCCAGCGGACATCCTCAAGAATCTCTCTGGGAGAGCCTCCGGCGAGAGGGGCGCGAGCCAGCGTGCCTCCCTCCACTACCAAGTGCTGCATGTGCATGCCGTGAAGGGCCAGCGCCATTTCGCCGGTTTTCGAAATCGCCAGCAAGTTTGCATTCGTGATGTTGATCGGTTGAGCTAAAAGAGAGTCTCCGACCGTGGAAAAGAGTTGCAGCGGCCTGCCGCCCCATGCGGCCCCGTAAACCACTGAATGAAAACCCGGAGCAAAACGAGCTGAGTAGAGGGTTCCTTGTTCAAAGGTGACGCGATGGTAAGAGATCGACTCTGGTTTTTGTTGAGCCAATTTGGCAGCAAGCAAGACCGTCGCAATCAGAAGCAAGCCGGCGATTGCCCAGGGCAGGAAGCGCGTTCGTTGAGAGGGAGCGGTTAGTCTGGCGCGTCCGCTTGAGGTGTCGGGAAGAGTTTCGAGAGCGAAGGCAAGGTCGCGCGCTGACTGAAACCGGTTCTCCGGTTCTTTCTCGAGGCAATGGAGAAGAATGTGGCGAAGCGATAACGGTATGCGTGCTTGTTGCAGATCGATTTCGGGAGGGTCTTCGCGCAGGACCGCGGTGATGGTATCTACTTCGGTTTCGCCACGGAAGGGGCGGCGTCCGGTCAGCATTTCATAAAGAACTCCGCCCACGCTGAAGATATCACTGCGGTGGTCGACCGGCTTACCGCGCAGCTGTTCGGGGGACATGTAAGCGATCGTGCCGATGAGCGATCCCGCTTTGGTGACGGTCGTCATTTCTTCGGCCGAGCGTCCAGGTTCCTGGGCCAGCTTGGCAACACCGAAATCGAGAATCTTAATTCGGCCATCGCTCGTTACGAACAGATTTTCGGGCTTGAGATCGCGATGGATGATGCGGCGCTCATGAGCGGCAATGAGGCCTTGGACGACTTGGCGCGCGTAATCGGCGGCCAGGCGAGCCGGCAGCGGTCCCTCCTGCAAACGCTGGCGTAAAGTCTTGCCTTCCAGCAATTCGCAGACGATGTAGGGCGTTCCGTTTTCCAGGCCGACATCGTAAATAGCGACGATGTTGGGATGGTTGAGCGCGGCTGCGGCACGCGCTTCCAGTTCGAAGCGGCGGATGTGATCGGGATTATCGCTGGAGGCCGCGCTAATTACCTTCAGGGCAACATCGCGTCCCAGGCGTTCGTCACGAGCGCGGAAAACCTCACCCATGGCCCCGGCCCCGATTTTATCGAGGATTTTGTAGTGCCCAATGACGCGCCCATCCATGTTTTAATGTCCCGGTGGCATGTTAGGAGTACTATTTGTTGTAGTCAATATTCGAATAAGGGAGGAGGCCCACGCCGTCACATGAGGGAGCTTGCTCTGTTTCGATAGGCTGTTTATTATCAATACAGCCGGGCGGAGGCTTAGGGTCGCGTTTGAGTCCCATTCGCCTGCAGATTTGCCGAGGCTGCCTGTGATTCCTTCTACGGGCGAATCCCGCGCCAATCAAGATTCTTAAGGACGAGGTCTAGCCATGTCTGGCCATTCTAAGTGGGCCACAATCAAGCATAAAAAGGGCGCGCTCGACGCCAAGCGCGGCAAGATCTTTACCCGCCTAATTAAGGAAATCAGCATCGCCGCAAAGAATGGCGGCGGCGATCCCGATTCCAACCCGCGACTGCGCGGCGCTATCGTCGCCGCCAAAGCAGAGAACATGCCTGCCGATAACATCAAGCGGGCCATTCAGCGCGGCACCGGAGAATTGCCGGGAGCTACTTACGAGGAGTTTTCTCTCGAAGGCTACGGTCCGGGTGGCGTCGCCATTCTGCTGGACATCAATACGGACAACCGCAATCGGACCGTCAGCGAAATTCGTCACGTCTTTGGCAAGAACGGCGGCAACATGGCGGAAGCCGGCGCCGTCTCGTGGATGTTTCACAAGAAGGGCGATATCGTGGTTCCGAAGAGCGCCGCGAAAGAGGACGATTTGATGAACATTGTTCTCGAAGCGGGCGGTGAAGACCTCAGCGATGATGGAGAGAATTGGGAGATCCTCACCGAGCCTTCCGCGTACGAGGGCGTCCTCGAAGCGGTAAAGAAAGCAGGAATTGAGCCCGCGTCCTCAAGCGTTGCCATGATTCCGCAGAACTACATCAAGCTGGAAGGTCAAGCCGCCAATACGATGATTCGACTCATGGAAGCGCTGGAAGAGCACGATGACGTACAGAATGTCCACTCCAACTTTGATATTGATCAGAAGCTGCTTGAAGAAGTGGCGGGATAGTTCGCATCGGGTTTTCCTTGAAGAGCCGCCCCTGTGGCGGCTTTTCTTCTTACTCGCGAGTGGAACCCAAAAAGTTTTCAACACCTGCGTGGAAAATTCTGTGGAAAAATGCGGTCGTATCTTTGTAAGTAACTCAATAGAAAATATTTCAGCATTTTGCACCGGAGCGGGTGCTGGCACTTCTCGGCTACACGGAAGTCGATCACGCGCTCAATTACGGTGAACAGACGGCGTTGAAACTTAGACTCGACAAGCTTTTGGTTGACCGGGGCATGGTTCCTTCTCGGGAGCGCGCTCAGGCGCTGATTCTCGGCGGGAAGGTGCTGGTAAACGAACAGAAGATCGAGAAGGCTGGAGAGCAGGTCCTCGACGATGCTGTGGTCCGCTTGCTGGGCGAAGACCCTAAGTACGTCAGCCGCGGCGGACTCAAGCTAGAACGGGGCCTGGATTATTGGAAGATCGATGTGAGGAATAAGATTTGCCTGGACGTGGGCGCCTCGACCGGCGGCTTTACCGATTGCCTGCTCCAGCATGGCGCTGCGCGTGTGATTGCTGTTGATACCGGTTATGGGCAGATGGATTTTAAGTTACGCCAAGACCCTCGCGTGTGGCTTTTGGAAAAGACGAACGCCCGCTACCTGACGAAGGAAAGTATCGGCGAGATGGTAGACGCAATTGTTATCGACGTCTCGTTTATTTCGGCGACACTAGTAATTCCTCCTGTCGTAAATGCTGGTTTTCCTGCATCTGCGGAGGAGCGTAATGGGCGGCAGATGATTGTGTTGGTTAAGCCACAGTTCGAAGCGGGGAGGGAGTTTGTCGGCAAGGGCGGGATCGTGCGCGATGCAGCGGCCCAACTGGCATCGGTAGAGAAAGTAAAAAAGACTGTGCTGGAGCTTGGGTGTTCTGTGGATGTCATCGACTCGCCGATTCTTGGCGCGGAAGGGAACAAGGAATTTCTTTTGCGGGCAGTGTTTTGATTCAAGGCTGTGGTTACGGTTTTTCGCTTTAAATTCTGTACAATCTTAACTTCTCATTCCTCATGCCTAGTTCGTCTTTATCTTCCAAAGTCGCGGCGATTATCTCCCGCCCGGCGCGGGCCGAAGTCGCCCGCACTCTTCCCGAACTGTTCCGGTGGCTTCACGCGCACGGCTACCACGTCATCGTCGATCCAGAGACGGCCAAATATTCGGATGGAAAGGAAGAAGAAGTACAGCGCTCGCAGATGTCTTTGCGTGCGCTTGACCTTGTAATCGTGCTTGGCGGAGATGGTACTTTACTCTCTGCGGCCCGAGCTACAGCCCCAATCGACGTGCCGTTGCTGGGCGTGAATCTGGGATCGCTCGGTTTTCTTACCGATGTGCCGCTGCCCTCGTTGTTCTCGATGCTCGACAAAATCGCGCAGGGGAGTGCGGCAATCGAGCAACGCTCGCTGATGCATGTTGACTTGCTGCGAGGTGACGAAACGCGGGAGAGTTATCTGGTGTTCAATGACGCGGTGGTGAACAAGACTGCGCTGGCGCGTTTGAACAACTATGAACTCTGTGTCGATGGAGTATTTGTGTCCAGTTATCGCGCCGACGGCATGATCGTGGCCACTCCCACGGGATCGACCGCCTATTCGCTTTCCGCGGGAGGTCCAGTACTGATGCCTACGGTGAATGCTTTTGTGATCACCCCCGTCTCGCCCCATTCGCTCACTCATCGGCCGTTAGTTGTCCCGGATTCTGCTGTCATTGAGATTCTGTTGCGAAGCGACGAAGAGGTGGCATATCTCAGCCTCGACGGGCAACCGGGTTTAGATTTGCGCGACGGGGATCGGGTTCGCTTGCGCCGCTCGGAACATCGAGTCAGTTTATTCCGCACCGAGCACGATTTCTTTCACGTGCTGCGCAGCAAGCTGAAATGGGGAGAGCGGTAAGGCCCGATTACGCGGCAGGCTTCGAATTACAACTCGGCCGAGTAGAGATCGCGAACCGTTTCACGACGACGAATGACTTTGACCGACTTTCCGCGCACCAGAACTTCCGCTGGTCTCGGTCGCGTGTTGTAGTTCGAGGCAAGAGCCATTCCGTAGGCCCCGGTATCGAGAATGGCCAGCAATTCGCCTTCCTTCACAGATGGTAATTCCCGATCACGCGCGAAAAAATCTCCCGATTCGCAAACCGGACCGACCACATCCACAATCTCTTTCCCGGTTGAACGGTTTTCTGGTTGAACCACAGGAACAATTTCATGGTAAGCCTCGTAAAGCGCTGGCCGGATCAGGTCATTCATGGCAGCATCGACCACGAGAAAGCGCTTACCGTTGTTCGACTTTTTGTAAATCACAGAAGTGAGCAGCACACCGGCAGACCCAATGATCGACCTTCCCGGCTCGAGTAGCAGGTGCACTTTCAGCTTGCCTAGAGCAGCTGTTACAGCGCGCGCATAATCTGCAATGCGATCTGTAAAACTCGGGCGTGACTCGTGGTAGTCGATTCCCAGCCCGCCGCCGACATCGATGTACCCGATCTTGTGCCCGTCGGATCGCAACTGACCAACCAACTCCGCGACGCGCTCGACCGCCTCTCTGAACGGCGAAACTTCGGTGATTTGTGAACCGATATGAACGCTGACTCCAGCGACTTTCAGATAACCCGATGCGGAAGCCTCAGCATAGAGTTCGCGCGCCCGGCAGATTGGTATTCCGAATTTGTGTTTGTGCAATCCGGTCGAAATGTAGGGGTGAGTCTCGGCAGCGACATCGGGATTCACGCGCAGTGCCACTCGCGCTACTTTCTGGAGTCGAGCAGCAGAATCTGCCAGAGCCAGCAGTTCCGATTCGCTCTCCACGTTAAACAAGAGAATTCCTGCTTTGAGGGCGGCGGCCATTTCATGCGGAGTCTTGCCTACACCTGAGAAAACCACGTGCTTGGCGGCGCGTTTGTCGGCGACTATTACTTTCTCCAGCTCGCCTCCGGAAACCACGTCGAAGCCGCATCCGGCGCGCGCCAGCAGGCGCAAGATGCTCAGATTCGAATTTGCCTTTACGGAATAGCAGATCGTGTGAGGAACAGTCTTGAAAGCGGATTTGAAGCCTGCGACACGATCCAGGATCGCTCGAGCTGAATAAACGTAAAGAGGAGTTCCGTATTTTTGCGCGAGAGTGGTTAGGGGCACTTCTTCGCAGTGGAGAACGCTAGACCGGTTACTCCGGCTCCGGTCTCTGAAGCGGCGAAAGATGAAGCCGGGCGGACGGTCCATTTGTGTGGTTTCGGTGCGCGGCATCATTTTCGCTTGCCGGCGCCGGGACTGTCTTTTACTTTCATCGCGACCACCGTCTGGTCATCGAAGGTTTCTACGCCGGCCGAGTGCTCGGCGACCGCCTTGAAGATCGAATCGACCACACATCCTACCGATCTTCCCGCGCATTTAGCGATCAGGGCCTCGACACGCCCACGTCCAAACAATTCTCCGTCGCGGTTGCGGGCATCCAGAATGCCGTCACTGAAGAATACGAACATGTCTCCCGGCTTCGTCTTGAAACGGAGTTCGTCATAGTTTGCGTCATCGAACAAGCCTAGCGGCAATCCGGTGGCTTCGATCACCTCATTCTTACCGGCGTGTACGTGGACGGGGCGCGGCAGGCCGGAGTTGGCCACAAGAAGAGTACGGTTCTGGTCGTCCCAAACCGCGAAGATGAGGGAGACGAATTGAGCTTCGATTCGCCGCTCCGCTAGAGACAAGTTCACGGCACGCAGCATCTCTGCCGGGCTGGGTTCAATGGGAGCGTGAGAACGCAGAATGCCGCTTACCAGCGCAGCGTAGATTGCGGCCGGGGCGCCTTTTCCGCTGACGTCGCCAATCACAATTCCGAGGCGGGAAAGCGAATAGGGAATGAAATCATAGAGGTCGCCTCCAATGGCGCGGGCGGGGACGAACTTTGCCGCGAGCTCCAGATGGGGCAGCTTGGGAAGGGTTTGCGGGAGCAGACGCATTTGCAGTTCGCGGGCCAGCGCCAAGTCGCGCTCCAGGCGGCGCTCCTGGCGGGCGATTTCTTCGTAGAGGCGCGCGTTTTCGATCGCAATCGCAACCTGCGCGGCGAGCGTCATCATGGTGCGGCGATGGTCATCGGTAAAAAAACCGCGGCGTGTGTGTTCGAGATCGAGCACGCCAATGACTTTATCTTTGTAAATCAGCGGAACGGCCAATTCTGAATGCGTTTCCGGATTTGCCTCCACGTAGCGCGGATCTTTGCTTACGTCCGGGACCAGGATAGCTTTGCCAGTTTGTGCGGCGATCCCGACGATTCCACGGCCGAGCGGAACCTCGCGCTTGAGATGAATGTTTTCGTTGAAGCGCAGGGAGAAACGATGCTGCAGCTTCTCGCCGGAGGAGTCGAGCAGCAAAATGCTGAACATCTGATAGTCGATCAACCGGCGGAGCAGTTCCGCGACACGGTTCAGCAATTCGTCCACATTCAGAATTGATGAGAGTTCCCGCGCAATTTCGTTGAGCAGGACCAGAATGCGTGCTTGCCGTGTGCTGCGGGTGTAAAGCTGCGCGTTCTCGATGCCGCCTGCGATTCGCGAGGCAACGAGAGTGAGTAACCGGCTGTGCTCTTCGTGGAAGTAGCCGGGGTCGCGGGCCTCGATGTCAATTACGCCGATCACTCTGTTTTTCACGATCAGCGGAACAGCCAATTCGGAACGCACGTTGGGAATGGCAGCGATGTAGGTTGCGTCCTTGGCAACATCATCCACTAGAATTGCGCGCCGTAGCTGTGCCGCCTGCCCGGTTACGCCTTCGCCCACTTTCACACGGGCTTTCTCCGCGAATTCCGGGGGGTAGCCGACCTGGAAGCGAAAGCGCAGTTCCTGTGTTTTCTCGTTGAGAAGAAGAATGGCGAAGATCTCGTAGTCGATTACGCTGCGTACGACCTCGGCTACGCGGCGCAAAGTAGTGTCGAGGTCGAGGGAAGTCGCCAGAATATCTGACACTTCCAGCAAAAGCGATTCAACGCGTAAATTGTCCAGATTGCTCAGAGTTGAGCCCATTGTTTTCTATGATAGCAGTGGTTATTCAATGGGACGCGAGATGAGAGCGAAGTGTTGATAACGGCGCTACTCCCGTGGAATGACGCAAATATCGGCCAGATTGCGATAACGCTCGGCATAGTCCAGCCCGTAGCCGACCACGAATTCGTCAGGAATGGTGAAGCCGACGTAATCGCCTTGCAGCGGCAGCTTGCGGCGTGAGGGCTTGTCGAGGAGCGCAGCGATCTTTAGAGTTCGCGGCTCGTGAGCGAGAAGCAGCTTTTTCAAAACGGTCAGCGTGAGTCCGGTATCGAGAATGTCTTCGACCACGATCACGTTCTTGTCCTTCATGGATTGATCGACATCTTTCGTCAACTTTACTTCGCCGGTGGAGTCCCATCCGCTCTTCAGTTCCTGCGTCGGGCTGGGCCGGTTGCCGTAGCTGGAGATGCCGACGAAGTCGAACGTGGCGTCGAGCTTGATTTGGCGCGCCAGGTCGGCGAGAAAAATGGCTGAACCTTTCAAAACCCCGACCAGAATTACCGGTTGTCCCTCGAAGTCACGCGTGATCTCCGCCCCGAGCTCCGCAACACGCTTGGTGATTTGATCGTGCGATATGAGAACCGTGAGTTTTGTCATGGCGTTTCATATTAAACTAAAAGTTCTGCCGCAGCCCACGTAGGGCTCTCGCCCGAAAGTCTGCACGACAATTGCTTGGAGGAAGATCATCCATGAATCTGAAAGGCATTCAACTCACCTGGCTGGGTCACGCAACGTTTCGCATCGAAACGCCGGGCGGACAAATCATCATCATTGATCCGTGGATCATGAATAATCCCGCGTGCCCGCCTTCGGAGAAAAGGGTGAAGAAGGTCGATACGCTGCTCGTGACCCACGGCCACGGCGATCATATTGGGGATGCGGTGGAAGTCATCAAGGATCACAATCCGGTAGTCGTGGCGATTCCAGAAATGTGCGGCTGGCTGCAGAAAAAGGGATCGCAAAAAACTTCCATGATGAACAAGGGCGGCACGCAGAAGGTGTGTGATATTAAGGTCACCATGGTGCACGCCGATCATTCCTGCGGCATCCAGGATGGCGACCAGCTTATCTATGGCGGAGAGGCGGTTGGCTACGTGATCGAGTTCGAAAACGGAGTCAAGATGTATCACGCCGGGGATACGAATGTGTTTGGAGATATGGCCATCATCCGGGAGCTGTACGCGCCGGAAATTGTGATGCTGCCGATTGGCGACCATTTCACCATGGGGCCGCGTGAGGCGGCATATGCGTGCAATCTGCTTAAGCCGAAAACCGTAATTCCCATGCATTTTGGGACTTTTCCGATGCTCACTGGGAGTCCTGCCGAGTTGAAGAAGCTGGTCTCAGGCATCGATGTTTTGGCGATGAAGCCCGGCGTTACTCTACGCGACTGACCATTCACATTTATCTTTTACCGCGAAATTACGAGGTGGACGAATGCCTGCACAGAAAACCAGAAAAGAAAATAAACCCAGTTGGAGGCATTACAACTACACGACTGTGGGTCCGGTGGACGATTATCTGTATTCTCTGCTTCCTCAGCGTGATGAAGTGCTGGCGGAGATGGAAGACTACGCCAGCAAGCACCATATTCCGATTGTTGGTCCGGCCGTCGCGCGCGTTCTTCAACAGCTTGCCTTGATGATCAATGCGAAGACTGTTTTTGAATTGGGCTCGGCTATCGGATATTCGACCATTTGGTGGGCGCAGGCGGTGGGCGAGGGCGGCCGCGTCTTTTATACCGACGGCGATCCCAAGAATGCTGAACGCGCGCGCGGATATTTCAGCCGGGCTGGTGTTTCAAGCCGCGTCGCGGTCCACACCGGCGATGCGCTGGAAGTGTTGAGCGAGCAGAAAGAGCAGTTCGACGTCATTTTCAACGATGTCGATAAAGAAGATTATCCGCGCGTGTTGCGCATGGCGTCTTCGCGGTTGCGCAAGGGGGGATTGTTTATCACGGATAATGTTTTATGGAGCGGGCGAGTTGCCCAGAAGAATCCGAAGGACGGGCACACGAAGGCCATTCTTGAGTTCAACCGGCAATTGTATAACTCGCCAGAATTCTATACGACGATTCTGCCGATTCGGGATGGGTTGGCTGTGGCGTTCAAGAAGTAATTGACGCGCTAAATCGACTTGACGGGAATCGCCAGCAGATCTTCCACTAATCCCACTTCCTTTTGAATGAACGGTTCGCCGTACGTAACGCCGCCCAGAGCGCCGTAGAAGCGTGCCATCGACTCCACACGTGCGCGGATTTCGTTTTGGGCAGGGAAGAGATCCTTACCCGCTTCCTGATCGCTGAACTGCGATTTGTAGGCGAGGATCGAAGCGAACTTCTGCTCGAACTGCGCGCTGATGTCGACCACGAATGTGGGCCGGATGTCGTAGTAGAGCGTGGCGTAGACAATTTTGAACGGGCGGTGAGGCGCGTCGTTACCTTCGAGCTTTTTTAGACCCGCCAGAAAGCAGGCTTCGTAGCCGAGGATCGAACACGTGTAGTGATCCGGGTGACGGCCTTTCCAATACGGCAGAATCACCACGCGCGGGCGAGTCTCGCGGATAACGCTCGCCACTTTCAGCCGGTTCTCCCAGGTGTTTTCGACGCGGCCATCGGGGATATCGAGGGCTCTGCGCCAGCTTATGCCCAGAATCTTTGCGGCTTCGGCGGCTTCGCGGGCTCGATCTTCCGCGGTTCCGCGGGTGCCCATCTCGCCTTGGGTGAGATCGAGGATGCCGGTACGCTGGCCGCGCTGGGCCGCTTTTAGCAGCGTGCCGCCGCAGGTTTGCTCCACGTCGTCGCGGTGGGCGGCTATGGCCAGGATGTCGAGGAAATCTGAGAGCATGCTAATTGAGGTTCCCCCGTTCCAGCGCGACGTTCTCGCGCACAATCAACCGATGTGCTGACATTTCTTTTGGGTCGGCGGGTGGACTCATTTCTTCCTTTCCACCAGATACCTTGCTAGTTCTTTCAACATCTCCGAGCGCTCGCCAAAGCTGTCTAACTCCTCGAGAGCGATGCTTACCAGAGACTCTGCTTTACGCACCGATTCTTCCACCCCAAACAGCGCCGGATACGTGGCCTTCTGTGCAGCCGTATCTTTCCCGGCGGTCTTGCCCAGTTGCTCGGAAGTTTGCGTTACGTCGAGCACGTCATCGACAATTTGAAAAGCCAGGCCGATCGACTGGCCGAAGGCGCGTAGCTTCTGCACTTCTTTCTCTTTTGCCTCCGCATAAAGCCCGCCGCTCACCAGGCTTGCGGTGATGAGCGCCGCGGTTTTCGAGCGATGGATGTAATCGAGCATCTCGGCAGTCGGTTGGATATGCTCAGCTTCGAGATCGACGACCTGACCGCCGATCATCCCGTCGATCGTGCCAGTGCCACGCGCGATTTCTTCGATGATTCGGACTCGCGCCTCCGCCGGGCACATTAAACGGGAGAGAACTTCGTACGCCTGCGTCTGCAATGCATCTCCCGCCAAGATGGCGACGGCATCGCCGAACACCTTGTGGCAGGTGGGACGGCCGCGGCGCAGATCGTCGTTGTCGAGCGCGGGAAGATCGTCATGGATCAGGGAGTAGGTGTGCAACATCTCCAGCGCGGCACCTAGCTCTTCGATTTTTTCCGGCAAAGAGCCGGCGACCATGCGCCCGGCTTCCATGCAGAGCACTGGTCGAAGGCGTTTGCCGCCGGCGAACACGCTGTGGCGCATGGCTTTGTGAATAGACGTCGGGTGCTGGGTTTCGAGCGGAATCAGGCGGCCCAGGGCGGCGTCCGTCAACAAGCGGCCTTGTTCGAGCGTTTCCTGCAGCATGAAGCAGTGAGTATAGCAAGGCAGTTGTTCCGAGAACACTTCCGGGGGGCGCGACGGGCGGCTTCTGCAAGAAAAAAGCGAGGACGCCGCAGGGGCATCCTCGCTCGAAGCTCAAAAAAAAGCTATGCGGTTACGCTCTTTGCGGTCTCCATGCTGTGCAGAACGGAGGAAAGAACGTGCTGGGCATCGTCTGCGCCGCATACGTCACTGGCGCCAGCCTCCAGCGCGTCAACCCACAACTGCTCATCGGGAATGCGATGCAGGCAAACGATCGGCAGGGAGGGGAAATCGTTGTGCAGATTGCGCACGTCGCTCAATCGGGAATTTTCTATGTCGAGAACAATAACCTCAGGACGGCTGACCGCGATTCGCTCGCGCAACTCGTCGCTCGAACTGGCCACGTGCACGGCATGAAAGTGAGCGGCGAGTTTGCCTGCGAGAGACTGCGCCACTCTTGGGTCATTCTCCAAAACTACAACACTAAAGCCCATGAATCCTCCTGACTAAACACCGTCAACAACGGCGGACTAGGGCTGCGGGGAAGGTTTGAAACCTCGACTCCACAGACATTAATGCCGAAACAAAAGTGGCGGCTGACGATCAAGCCTAGCGGCTGGCGGGTGAACCCGCCTGCGGCTCAAACGGTTCGGTCTGGACCTTGCCGTTCTTCTTCAACAGAATCTCAACTTTGCCCTCCGCTTGCTCCAGTTCTTTACGGCAGGCGGAAGACAGATTCATGCCCTCTTCAAAGAGGGTGAGCGACTTTTCCAGGGGCACGTCCCCTTTTTCCAACTCCTGAACGATTTTTTCCAACCGTTGGAGACACTCTTCAAACTTGGCCAAGCAAATTCACTCCTCACTCTAATTGATGCTCTCAGCAGCGCCGAATGTCCAGAATTTTATTGTAAATAGTGAGTGAAAAATTCGATTCACGTACCGAGACAGGAATCTCAGGCCGGAGCGGCACTCTTTGCGCCCAATGCTTCGAGAACATCCACGGCGGAACTATAGCGCCCGTTGGGCGCGCTGATCTGTGCGCCCTGTACCGTGTTGCGAACTGCAACCAGCATTTCGCGCGCAATCGCCACACCTTCGGCCCGGGCCGCCTCCGGCGTTTGAGCACGCGCCATGCGCTCAATGATCGAATCCGGGACCGAGACTCGGAGTTCGTTTTTCATGAATTCGGCATTGCGTACGCTTACGAGCGGCCAGATTCCGGCGATGACCGGAATGCGGCAGTGCTCGATGCGGCGGAGGAAGTTTTCCAGCAGCCGGAGATCGAAGACGGGCTGGGTGACCGCATACTCGGCGCCGGCTTGAACTTTGTATTCAAAGCGGCGGATTTCTTCGTCCAGATCGGTGAGGCCGGGATTGGCTCCAACTCCGATTACGAATCCGGTTCCGGTCCCGATGGGGTTGGCGCCAAGGTCGAGGCCGCGATTCAGATTGTGAACGATGTTGACCAGGCCGATCGCATCGACATCGAACACAGCCGTGGCGTCCGGGTAGTTGCCCATCTTTGGAGGATCGCCGGTAATGCAGATCAAATTCTTGATGCCAACGGCTGCCGCGCCCAGCAGATCGCTTTGGATGCAGAGCACGTTACGGTCGCGGCAGGTGTAGTGGAGGATTGCTTCAATGCCTGCTTCCCGCTGCATGAGTAGCGAAAGGGCTTGGTTGCTCATGCGCGCCGAGGCGCGAGGGCTATCGGGAATATTGACCGCATCTACGCCAACGGACTTGAGGAATCTTGCGCCTTCCATTTCCTTGCGGATATCTATGCCCTTCGGAGGGACGATTTCGACCATGGTTACAAATTCCCGGCGAGCAAGCTTTGCTCCAACGAGGGATCGCTGTTCCATAGGCAGTTCGGGCGTGGCTGATGGGCTTGCAGCCGTTGCCGCAGTGTGAGCCGAAGTCGTTCTGCCTCGCGCTTCCCCCACTCGCAGCGCCGACTTCATGGCGCGGATATGCTCCGGGGTAGTTCCACAACATCCGCCGACGATGCGAACTCCCGCGGCCACGAATTTGCGCGCGTAGCTCGCCATGTATTCGGGGGAGCACAAATAGATATTTCGCCCTTCGACCGAGCGCGGGATTCCTGCATTGGGCTGGGCGGCCAGCGGCAGGGAGGTGGAGGCGCGTACGCGCTCCATGGCCTCGAGCATGGCGACCGGGCCGACGCTGCAATTGCAGCCAATCACGTCCGCTCCCCAATCCTCCAGGCGCGGGACAAATGTTTCCGGATCGGAGCCGTCAAGGCAGTTGCCGTCTTCGTCAATCGTGACCTGTACAACGAGCGGTAGACCGGCGGCCACTTCCTTTGCGGCTTGTATGGCCTGATGGAGTTCCTCGAGATAGCCGAAGGTTTCGAGGATCAGGAGATCAACGCCCGCGTTGGCGAGCACGGCAATCTGCTGGCGAAAAGCCTGCCGAGCTTCTTCGAAAGATGTCTTGCCGAGAGGTTCGATTCTTGTTCCCAATGGGCCAACCGATCCTGCTACCCACACATCGAAGCTTTTGGCGGCTTCGCGGGCGAGCCGTGCTCCCATTCGATTAATATCTTCGAGTTTGTCGGCCAGGCTGTGGCGGGCGAGGCGGAAGGCGTTTGCACCGAAAGTGTTAGTTTCAATAATTTCGGCGCCGGCCTGCAAATAATCGTGATGGATGGCGCGGATCAGATCCGGCTGTGACAGGTTCAGCTCGTCATAGCAGCGGTTGATGAAGACGCCTTTTGAGTAGAGCAGCGTTCCCATGGCACCATCGCAGAGAACGGGGGACTCTTTGATCCGGTTAAGAATGTTGTCCGGCATATCGAGAGGATACAAGATAGAAGCCGAGGGCTGCACCCGTGACGAAGCACTTTTGGGGTAGCAATGATCCAGGTAAACCACAAAGGGCGGCGTTTGCTGCGGGGCTTTAGTCCAAAGCTCTGTTATAATCCGCTATTTCGCCATTAAAATTCTACTTTTCTGCTAGTTGGGAGCCTTGACGTTTGAAGAAATCCGCTCTTTCGTTCGTCATTCTGCTGTTGTTCGCGAGTTTTTTCCTCGTCTCCTGCAACGGTTCAGCCCATTTGACTCTGCCTCCCAGTAAACTGACGGAGCGCGTTCTGGCTTCGCAAAGCGCCTCCTCGCCCACGGCCAGACCCGGGCTCATCGTGGTTGATGGCGAGTACGATACGCTGGGACGGGGAGAAATCAGCGCCGGTACTGCTCCGGGGCTGATGGCGATTTCTCCGGAAAGGTCTGTGCTGCTTGCCTTTGACTCGGCGACCAATCAGGTAGACGTAGTGAACACGAACAAGGAAACCGTGACCGGAACGGTTCAGCTTCCCGGGCCCACCATCAGCATGGCCGTGCCAAATCCGAACGTGGGTTATGCGGCGGTTCCGAGCGCTCCGCTCAACGGCTCTCCCAATGGGGCAGTGGTGGTAATGAACCTTACTAATCCGTCGGTGACAGCGGTCATCAGCGTGCCTAATGCACAGACTGTCGTGTCGAATCCGAGTGGAACGGTATTGCTGGTTTTCAGCAATGATTCCGATTCTGTAACCGTAGTTTATCCGCTGGCCTTAAATGTCAGCTCTCCTCTGACGATTACAGTGCCGGGGTTTGACCAGCCGGTGAACGCCGTTTTCAGCAGTGATGGCAGCACGGCATACATATTGAACTGCGGGGCGGAGTGTGGCGGCACCCAGGCCAGCGTGCAGTTGCTGAACACCAGCACAACGCCTCCCACGCTCGGAACTTCCGTTCCCGTGGATGGAGCTACGATCGCGTTCCTCCACAACCAATTCTTGTGGGTGGTGGGGAACTCTCCAACGAACGATGCGTGTACCGGTCAGACCACTGCGGCCAAGACCTGCGGCAGGCTGGATATTATCGACATCAATAGCATGACTGTTACCGGCAGCCTTGCGATTACGGATGGCTATCACGACCGCATTGACTTCGGGCTCGGCGGGCAGCTTTTCATTGGTTCGTATAACTGCACCAATATTGGCAATGTGAATAATGTGCAGGGAGAAGTGCGTGGTTGCCTTTCCGTTTACAACGCCGTCAACAACACTATCGTGATTCCTCCGGATAACGGAGACGTAACCGGATTGCAGGGGTTTACCACCCGCTACGTGGAATATGTTGCCGAAGGCGGAAACTTGCGGGTTTACAGCACCACCTCCGATACACTTCTAATCACAGACTACATAGAGACGGGAACGATCGTGATTACCGGCGTGATTACAGATGTGAAGGCGGTCGATTTCTTCTAGCTGGTTTTTCTTGCCGTAGACGCCGCTATTTTGCGGGCTGCAGCAGGAGAACGTGCGCGCGGCTCGCCTCGATGGCCGCCGATGAGAACGGCAACTCGAACGTTGTACCTTCGTACCACGCCTTCCATTGGTCCATGTAATAAAGGCTGAAAAAATTCCCGCCCTGGCCAGTAACGGTGTTTAAAGTGGATTGATCGAGGTCGGCGAGATTTGCTGTGAAACGTTCGGAGGGCCCGTGGTGGCGGGTGACGGCTTTGACCGTGTAGCCGCTGCCTGATTGTTCTTTGATTCCGGGTGCAGTCCAGCGTTTGAGGAAGGGAATTTTTCCCAGCACAGGGTGTTCGATGTCGACCGCATTGACCCGGCCCCAGTGCCATTCCGTCAGGTTCTGTGGGGCGTCAGGGCTATTGACGGCAGCTTCGACTGCGGCGGTGAGGAGTTCGTCGTAACTCGGATATTTTTCCGGAAGCCAGCGCTTGGGTTGGTGCAGCATGACATTCTGCAGCCAGACCGTGCGCATTTCCCAGCCATAGCTTTTCCAGCTTAGAGTGGTCCCCTCCGCCTTCGGATCGTCGGGAGCGGCGCCGAGACGTGGTTCGAGCAAGAGCCGCGTCAGTTCGCTCGCCGAGCGCACGGCAAGCGTTGCTGCTGTTGAATTCTCAGTCATTCGGCCGTCCCAGTTGCGCATCAGGTCGGCGGCCTGTTTGGCGCGGGCTGAGGGTTTGGCGGCGTGGTCGACGGCGTAGACGAATCGCTCGGCCGCGAACAGATCGTTTTCCGACTGAATATCGTTTTGCAGAGCCAGCATGTCGGAAGGCGCAAACTTTCGGCCCGATTCGAGAACGTGATAAATGCGCGCTGTACGCCAGGGTGCTTCCCACTCGGCACTGAGCGAATAGGGATAATCGTCGGGCGTGATGCGGCCATTTGCGGTAGCGATTACACCCGAAGGCGGGTTGTAGATGCTGGGAAGCTTATCGAAGGGGATGTAGCTGGTCCACTCGTGGGCGTCATCGGCGCCATTGACGGGTAGGCTGCCGTCGCCAGAGGCGCGGATTGGAATGTGACCGGTGGCTTGATAGCCGATGTTGCCGTCGACGTCGCCGTAAACGACGTTTTGCCCGGGCGCGTCGAGTTGGGAAAACGCCTTGCGGAAATCGTCCCAGTTTTGCGCCGTATCAACGTCGAAAAACGGCATGCGCAGGCCGTCGTAGAGAGTCCATCGCAGGGCGACTTGGCGGGTCTCGCCGGGAATCAGGTCGGTGACAATCGGGCCGTGGCGGGTGCTGCGCACATCAAGGGTGACATCTGCCCGCCCCTTGACGTGGATGACCTCTTGCCGGTGCTCCGGTTGTTGCCAGCCGTTTGGAGTTTGATATTCGCCCTGCGCATTGAAATTCTCGATGAATGCATCGGTGACCGTCGGGCCGACGTTGGTGAATCCCCAGGCGATGCGCCGATTGTGGCCAACGATGACGTATGGCATTCCCGGCAGCGTCACCCCGACAACATCAAACGAGCCGGATTTGAGGTGGGCTTCGTACCAGAGATTGGGCATTTGATGCCCAAGATGCATGTCGTTCGAGAGCAGCGGCTTTCCCGTAATCGTGTGCGTTCCGGAGACGACCCAGTTGTTCGATCCGTTCACCGCTTCCGGAGTTTGCGGTGCCCAAACTTCGAGCGCCCCGTGCTGCTGCGTCACGGCATTGTCCGGACCGGAGTCGTCGTCCTCGTCGTCATCATCGTCGTTCGAGTCGCTCGGATTCTGCTGATCTTCGAGATTTGCGCGCATGACTGTAGGCGGGCGGTCGTGCCAGGAGCGATTCACATACAGATCGTTGGTGAGTTCCGGTCCGAGCTTCGCCAGAATTTTTTCGCGTGTGAAGACGTCGCGAAAAGTGTAGTAGTTGAGGTCTTTTACCATCTGGTTGGCGATGACTATGGAATCCTCAGCTTGCCAGGGCTTGGGGTGATATTTGAGGATGCGGAACTCGATGGGAAGCCTGTCTTGATGGGCTTCGATGAAAGCATTTACGCCGCGCGCGTAGGCCTCGACGTAAGAGCGATCCCGCGGGGTCGCCATAGCAAGAGATTTCTTTGCCGCGGCACGCAAGCCCAAAATGCGCTGCTCGCGGTCGATCTTCAGCGTGTCTTCGCCGAGGATTTCCGACAGTTCGCCTGCTCCGAAGCGGCGCATGATGTCCATCTGCCAGAGGCGGTCCTGCGCGGTGACGTAGCCTTGCGCGAAGAACACATCTTCCAGGTTTGCAGCCTCGATGGTTGGAACTCCGTGATGGTCGCGCGTGACTTTGACTGGTGCCGAGAGACCTTTTACTGCAACCGCGCCATCGAGCTGCGGGAGAGCGGAACGGGCGACGAAGTATGCATACGAGGTCATGCCGACGGCGACGAGCGCGATGATCAGCAGGAGCCATAAGGCAATTCTCCAGAGTGGGGAACGCTGGGAGGTAGAAACATTGATCGCGGTGGGGGTACACATCAAGAATTTGATTTTAGGGGAACGTTGACGGTCTGCACAAACAGTTCAAAACCTAAAGGCGTCAGAGCCCAGTTGAAGGCGTGCAAATCCTGCAAGCGCGCTGTTGACGCCCATTTCGCTCCATACGAAATGAAATGTTGGATGCCGAAGTAATCTCGGCATCCTGCTGATGGTGCGCGGTTTAAGCGGCTGCTTTCTTCTGTGGTTTTGCGGTTCCTGCCGCGGAGGCTCTGCCGAGGAACTTTATCAATTCTGCATTCACTTCTTCCGCGTGCGTCCATGTGACGCAGTGTGGGCCACCGTTGATCACTACGTATTGCGCGTCCTTGATCAGTTTGGCGGTATGTTCGCCGGCGGCTCTGATGGGGAGAATCCGGTCGGCGTCGCCGTGAAGGATTAGCGTGGGCACATCGATTTTGGCTACGTCTTGGCGAAAATCTTCGTGCCAGGTCGGAACGCAGGCAAGGCTTGCGGTGGGTGAAGCGCTGGCGGCTAGATTCCAGCTTGCTTGCACTACTTCTTCGCTGACTCGTTTTCCGAGATACATGTCAGTGTTATAGAAATTTTTGTAAAACTCGGTGAAGAAGGCGTAGCGGTCCGCGATCACGGCTTTCTTGATTCCTTCGAAAACGCTGGCATCCACGCCTTCCGGGTTATCGGGAGTTTTCAGAAGAAATGGCGGAACACCAGAAATGATGACGGCTTTTGCCACGCCTTTCGATCCGTATTTGCCGATGTAGCGCGCCACTTCGCCGCCGCCCATGGAGAAGCCGACTAAGGTGAAATCGCTCAGCTTGAGTTTAGTGACGACCTTGTGCAGGTCTTCGGCGAACGTGTCGTAGTTGTAGCCGGTCGTCGGCTGGCTCGACTTGCCGAAGCCGCGGCGGTCGTAGGCGATGACGCGATAGCCGGCGTCCAGCAGAACGGGGAGTTGCTTCTCCCAGGAAGTGCAGCTCAGCGGATATCCGTGAATCAGGACGATAGGTTGACCAGAACCGTGATCCTCGTAGTAAAGCTCGATATTGCCTGAATTTTCCTTGCCGACATTGACGTAGGGCATGGGATTCTCCTTTTGGTGTGAGTCGTAAGAGGGTTGACTTGTTTCAGAGATGCCCCAGGGCCGCGTATAGATTCACTCGACTTTCTGGCGAAGATCACAATCGGTATCAGGGCAGTAAGCGCGGCCCAAGATCAGATGGCCGCGCATCGAGGGCCGGCTCCAAGCCGTGCTTGGGCTGGCTTTCAACAAAACCGAACTCGCCAGACAAGAACCGGATTGGTTTTTGCCTGGCGAGTTTTTTTGAAGATATAGTTATGTTGCGGAATCAGCTGCCCGTGCCGGTTCCGCAGGAACAAATCCCCTTGCCGCTGCCGACTCTCTCAATTGCGCCGCATTGCCTGGCGAGGCTCGTTTCCTCGGCGCTGCTGAGAACAGAAACCTGGGAAGCAGTTTCGGTGACGGCGAAGGTGGTGTTCTGAATATGCGTAGCCCAGCTTTGAATTTCAGCGCCAGCCACGGTATTGATGTAGTAGGGATCCGGACAAACACCACTGGTGGGTGCTGCCGGAACGATTTTGATGACGCCCGTGTTGAGGACGACACCCGTGAGCGGGTTTGCCGTCAAGTTGGTATTGACGGAGAGAGTGCGGAGGCCGTCTGGAGTTTCCAGACAGCTGCAGCACTCTGACATCTCCTCGTTGGAATCGAAGATGAAGATGTCGGCGCACAGATTCACAGTTCCTGCAGCGCCATCGTTATCCAGCCTCAGAGTGGCATCCTGAGCGCCACCGGTGTTGGCGTTAGCAAAGTAATCTACCCGGTAGTAGAACGTTTGGGTTTGAGCGTGTGACATACCGGCGAAGAGGACTAGCGCCATAATGAGACTGCACGCTACCGCCAGCTTTCGAAACATTACTCTCCTCCTTCGAGTTTGCGCCGTCCGAAGGGGGAGGGGATCGGACGCTAACCGCAAAGGTGAATCTGGCCAGGCAAAGATGTTGGACGATCCCTTGCCTGGCGGTTGGTTTAGGTTTTCAAAGAGCGGCAAACCAAAACTACGTTCCGGTTCCAGTGCCGCAGTTGCAGATGCCCTTGCCGGAGCCGACTTTCATGATTGCACCGCACTGCTTCGCGAGGTTGCTTTCCTCGGCGCTGCTGAGGTCAGAGACTTGGGACGCAGCTTCAGTGATGGCGTAAGAGGTGCCCTGAATGTGCGTTGCCCAGCTCTGTATCTCGGCGCCTGAAACAAGCGTGATGTGGCTCGGAACAGGGCATGCACCGCCAGTTGTAGCCGCCGCGACGATCTTGATTACACCTGTGCTCAAGACGACGCCGGTGAGCGGGTTGGCGGTCAGGTTCGTGTTAACGGAGAGAGTGCGGAGGCCGTCCGGAGTTTCCAGGCAGCTGCAGCACTCCGACATTTCTTCATTGGAGTCAAAAACATAAATGTCCGCACACAGATTGGAAGCTGCGGCGGAGCCATCATTATCGAGTCTCAGGGTTGCGTCTGGCGCCCCCCCTGTATTTGCATTAGAAAAATAATCAACCCGGTATGGACTCTGAGCTTGCGCCATGCCGGCAAAAAGGACAACCACTACGAATAAACTACACACTACTGCCAGCTTTCGTGTCATTGCTACTCCTCCTTGCTATTTGCGCTGTTCGTTAGGGGGAGAAATAGGACGCCAGCCGCAAAAGGGGAAAACCCGCCAGGCAAAGACCAGAAGATCTTTGCCTGGCGAGTGTGTAAAGCCAAAACGGAACTCTTGGCTTGGTCGAGTTACTCGCCCGCGCCGGTGCAGTTGCAGATACCGTGGCCGCTGCCGACTTTCACGATCGAGCCGCACTGCTTCGCCAGGTTGGATTCCTCAGCAGCGCTGAGATTGGAAACCTGAGAGGCAGTCTCTGTGATCGTGTAGTTGCTGTTCTGGATGTGTGTTGCCCAGCCCTGAATCTCAGCGCCGGATACGGTGGTGATGTGGGTCGGAACGGGGCAAGCGCCGCCGGTCGTCGCCGCAGCCACAACCTTGATTACGCCACCGCTCAGAACAACGCCGGTCAGCGGGTTCGAAGTCAGGTTGCTGTTTACCGAGAGGGTGAGAAGGTCATCTGCAGTTTCCAGGCAGCTGCAGCACTCGGACATTTCTTCGCTCGCATCGAAAACGAAAATGTCCGCGCACAGATTGGCCGCCGCGGCTGACCCGTCGTTATCCAGTCGCAGAGTTCCATCCGGAGCTCCCCCGGTGTTAGCGTTCGAGAAGTAGTCCACGCGATATGGGCTCTGAGCTTGTGCCATACCGCCGAGGATCACTAGGGCGACAAACAAACTACACACTACCGCTAGCTTTCGTGTCATTTTGTAAAATCCTCCTTCGATTTTGCGCTGTCCGTAGGGGGAGGCTTCGGACTGTGAAATGGCGCAATAGCACTTTAGCCGCATCATATTGTTTTACAAGTCCCCAGTTTGACTAACCCAATGTCGTTAAGCCTTAGGACTCGTTGTGATACGGGTTCGGGACTAGACAGGGGGAGGGCGCAAGAGCCTTGGAGTGTGCGCCTTCCCTAGGGGCGGGTTCCCGGCGGTAATCGTCGAGAGCTAAACGCCGGGCAAAGATTTTTGGATCTCTGCCCGGCGGATGGTTTCTCCACAGCGAACGTGATCCGAGTCGAACTACGATCCGGTCCCGGTTCCGCAGTTGCAAATACCCTTGCCGCTGCCGACCTTAACGATCGCGCCGCACTGCTTCGCCAGGTTCGATTCCTCGGCGCTGCTGAGGTTGGAAACCTGAGAGGCAGCTTCGGTGATGGTGTAGTTGCTGTTCTGGATGTGGGTCGCCCAGCCTTGGATTTCGGCGGCACCGTCGTAAAGCGTGATGTGGGTCGGAACGGGGCAAGCGCCGGCGGTCGGTTCCGCAGCAACAATCTTGATCACGCCGGTGCTAAGAACCACACCAGTTAACGGGTTTGAAGTCAGGTTTGAGTCGACCGACAAAGTGCGGAGGCCGTCTGGAGTCTCCAGGCAGCTGCAGCACTCAGACATTTCTTCACTTGCATCGAAAATGAAAATGTCAGCGCAGAGATTGGAATCCCCGGCAGCGCCGTCGTTGTCCAGTCTCAGCGTGGCATCCGGAGCTCCCCCGGTGTTGGCGTTCGAGAAGTAATCCACGCGGTATGGGCTAGACTGTGCTTGAGCCATGCCAGCGAAGATCACTAGGGCCACGAACAAACTACACATAACCGCTAGTTTTCGTGTCATTAGTAAATTCTCCTTCGATTTTGCGCTGTCCGCAGGGGGAGGCTTCGGACTGTGAAATGGTGCCGTGAGCACTTTAGCCGCACCATATTGTTTTACAAGTCCCCAGTTTGACTAACCCGATATCGTTAAGCCTTAGGACCCGTTGTAATTGAGGTTCAGGGCCTGGCTGGCGGCGCTGGAGGTTTCGAAGGGGGTGGAGGAACCCGGAATTGGTGCAGATTTAAGACGTAACTCTTGGAATCCGGGTCGTAGAGCAAACGCCAGCTGATTTTGCGGCCCGTTGGAACCGTGGCGGCGGAAATATAGTCCCGGGCAGAAATCTCTTTGCCGCCCACGGTCACGCGCTGACGGTCCAAACCGCCGGGATGGATGCCGAGAGTGATGTCGATGTGGCTTTTCTCGGAGAGCTTCTGGCAAATCAGATCGACCGTATCGGCCACGGTTCGATCTTCAGACGGAATAATGACCGGAGTATCGAGCACCGCAGCTTGCTTGGAAATCTTTCCCTTCTCATCGTGCGCTGACGTGCCTACGATATCGAACTGCTCGGGATTCGGATGACGCAAGTCGAACCGGCCGGGGTTGCTGGATTGGTTGTAAGCGTCGACGACGAGTTGCAGGGTTTTCTGTTCGTCCGGTGGAGCATCTGCCGACGGGCCGGCGGGAACCTCAACGACAAAGGAACCACCGCCAGGTTCTAGCCTTCCATCGCTAGAGGATTTTGCGTCCGTCAAATCGAGTTTGAAAATGTACTGGGGATCTTCGTAATTGAGACGCCATCCGTATTTCTGTTGGAGCGCGTTCACGATTCGATCGAGGGGCCGAGGGTCATTGGTGGCAATGTGAATCTTCCCGCCTGCTTCAGTAATCACTGGAGGCTTTTGAGAGGCGGTTTGCGCGAAGGTCGTGATCGCGAAACTGCTCAGCAAAATAAAAACAGGGAAAACCGTTCGAGCCCTGCTGGCCATTCGACGTCCCGTCATATTCCTCCGATGCGACCGCAAGCAAACATGATTCGGTGCCAATGTAACACGGATTTTGAGATGAGTTTGATGCTCATCCAATGGAGTAGTTCCTTTGGGGCGATGACTGATTGGCCGAGCGGAGGTATAAGACTTAACACCAAACGAAAGGGGGCAAGCTCTCGTGGGCGAGCGTGCGGCACACGACCGAGACGAAGAATGGATTGCTAGATATAGGGCAGCTTTGCGGGGTGAGCCCGTTAAAAAATCACGATTCGACGATCTGTGCAATGCGACAAAAACCATTGGCGATCAAATACTCATTTTTGCCGGGAGGATCTTAACGGGTTTGCAGCGGTCCGAACATCGGTCTCGGGAAGTGAACAAGAACACCGCCATGGGCAACGGAAAAAGAAACAGGTTTCCGCTTTCGGAGCGAGCGAGAAAAACGAAAGCAGGGTAGTTTTGCACCGGTGCAAACTGCCCGCCGCAAGCGAAACGATGTTCCGCAAGCTAAAGAAAAGATGCAAGAAACTGCACTATTTACTGCTTACAGGCTAGTTCGTATGGGTTAGTTTCATAGAAATAATCCAAAAAGCGCCAAATTGCCTTGACATCAAATTCTAATATGCGAGAATACAGCCGCCCTCTTCCCACCCTCCGGGAAGCGTGCTGATTCGGCTTTCCTACCCCCAGGAAAGCATTAACCTGTGCGAACTAAACCGAACCGTCTTGCGGAAGTGGGCACTCCGTGGGGCAATGCCACGACGAAAAGAAGATTGAAATTCCCTGGGCCACGAAATCGTTTTGCTGCGGCTTCATCAATAACTCAGCGGCCGCTGGAAAGGGGAGGCTTAAGTGAATATTGCTCCGGCTCGCCCGGGCGTGATCGTCGTTGACTCTGCGCTGAGCGTAGTGGCTTCCAATGCCGAGGCCGTCCAAATCCTCACATTTCCGGACCGACCAGAGAGCATCCAGCACCTGGATTCCTGGCTGGCCAATAAAATTCGCATAAGCCTGGTCGAGAAAAATTCTCCAGCGCGCATGGTGGGAGAATTTCATTCGGCCCGGCGCCGGTACCATTGCCGCTCGTTCGGGGTGGAGTTGGCGAGCGCGCGCAAGGGCGGAAACCATAAGAATGGACGCTCCGATGGCCTTATGATCGTGATGTTGGAGCGAACCGGAAATGAAGTTGTGATGATCGCTGAGATCGCCGAACGTTACGGTTTGACGGCCCGGGAACGCGAAACGGTCGAGTTCCTGCTGGAAGGCTTTACCAGCAAGGAAATTGCCGAGCGCATGAAGATCAGCCCGAATACGGTGAAGGCTTTTATACGGCTGGTTATGGTCAAGATGGGTGTGTCGACGCGGTCGGGAATTATAGGGAAGCTGGCCGGTTCACGGGCTGGTCTCGACGTGACTCTCATGAACGGTCACGCACAGGGCTAGTAACAATGGGTTAGTGAACTTGGAGAATTTGTGGTGATGGGGCGTGCTAGTAGAGTGTGGGTGCGCCATTCCAAAATATTCGCCCTCCCTCAGCAATCTGCTTTTCGGAGTCTCGCGTCGAATCCGATTTTGCGACTCGGCCGTGCCTCCTTGTCAAAATCAATCTTAATTTGGGAGATGGGGGATCGCATGTCAGCTTTTGCAAGAATCCTGAAGTTTGGACTAGGAGCGGCGTTGCTCTGCGTGAGTGCTGGATCTCTGGCTCAGAATGACAACAGCGTGGTTGCGGTTGTAGGCGGACTCAAGGTGACGATGGCCGACCTGGAGCGCGAAGAATCCGCAAATCTGCTGGCCGCGCATTATCAGTATTATCAAACCGAGACCAAGGCGCTTAACGATCTTATCGACAAGAAGCTCCTCGAGCAGAAAGCCAAAAGCGAGAACATTACAGTCGATCAGCTAATCGAGCGCGATATCAAGTCGAAGGTTCAGGATCCCACCGAAGATCAGATGAAGGTCTACTACGAGGGCGTGGAGACCGATCAACCGTACGAACAAGTGCGAGGAAAGATTCTGGAGAAGATCCGGCAACTGCGCACGGCGCGAATTCGAGCTGCGTATGTGGCGGACTTGCGGGTTCATTCCACGGTGTCGATCATGCTGGCGCCGCCGGCGGCCGGAAATATCGAGTCCGAGCTTGCACAGTCCAATTCAGACAAGCCGCAGGTTACGCTCGTCGAGTTTGCCGACTATGAGTGCCCTTATTGCCAGAAGGTCGCGGCCGATGTAAACAAGCTGCGCGCTGACTTAGGCGACAAGATTAATTTTCAGTACAAGGATTTCCCGCTACAGATGCATGCACGCGCGGAGAAGGCTGCGGAAGCGGTGCGCTGCGCAAGTAAGCAGGGCAAGTTCTGGGAGTTCCACGACGAGATTTTTAAGAGTAAGGAACTCGACGTGGACCAGCTCAAGGCGCAAGCGCGGTCTCTGAACCTGAATACGGCGGACTTCGATAAGTGCCTGGATACAGGCGAAGAAACTGCGGCGGTTGAGAAAGACCGCAAGGAAGGACAGAAGCTGGGAATCAGTGGAACGCCAAGCTTCTTTATCAACGGGCACTACTTGAGTGGAGCACTGGACTACGCGACCTTGCGTCAGGTTGTTGACCAGCAACTGACGGCGCAAGTTCACACTACGGGCAACGCGGGCAGCAAGTAGGCTTTTAAATTGCGGGTAAGCCCTCTCCTAATTTGTTTATTTGTGTTTGCTGAGGTTTGAGGTATTTGCCGAGATGGAAGTCCAACGAGCTTTAAGTCTCCAAGCGTATAGGTGGTTGGACTTCCCCCATAGGTACTAACCCAAACAGACGGTTGATTAATTCTTTTGTATAAGGTTATGCTTCTCCGCTGCTAGTTGCCGCCGTAATTCCCCCAGAATCGCGGCAATGAAGATGTAATTCTCCCCCGGCAAGTTCCCCCTGTAGTTAGCACTTTCTTGTTGCAGACATTGCGGCTGCAAAGCTGAGTTTGTGCGCCTCGAGCCGATGCTCGCGGAGCGCTCCGAGGCTTGCGCAGATCGTGCGACGGCTGCAATTCAGGTTCTGGAGGAGGCTCCATGTTGAAACGCACGCTTTCGGGATTGATGCTTCTCGCCCTTACGTCACTTCCTGCGGCCGCACAGGCCAGACAATTTCTTCAGGCGCCTCAATATTCGACGGGAGCCAATTCGACTCCGCAAGCCTTCGCCGTCGCCGATTTCAACAATGACGGTATTCCCGACGTGGCGGTCGCCGATTCCGGCACCAACGCAGTTTCTATTTTCCTGGGAAACGGCGATGGGACATTTACGCAAACCAATTGCAGCGGGACGCTAACTTGTCCCACGGGCACCAATCCGCAAGGCATCGCGGCGGCGGATTTCAATCAGGACGGGAATATGGATCTCGCCGTGACGAACTTCACCAGCGGCACGATCACCATTCTTTTTGGAAATGGACAAGGAGGTTTCACGGCTCAATCCGCCGCTCCAGCAACCGGCAGAAACCCGCGCGGTATCGCAGTAGCGGACTTCAATGAAGATGGTTATCCGGATATTGTCGTCACAAACTCATTGGACGACACCGTTGGAGTTTTCCTGAACAATGGCAGCGGAGGGTTCGGCGCGCAGACTACCTACACAACCGGGTTTAATCCTTGGGTTGTAGCTGTTGGAGACTTTAACGGGGATGGAAACCCGGACATCGTTGTCGCGGACAACAACAACAATAATGTTATAAGCCTCTACCTGGGCAACGGGAAGGGAGGATTCGGCACTCAACTTCAGGCTTCCACGGGACCTCTTGGGCAAGGTAGCCCGGTTTCGGTTGCAGTCGGATATTTCAACGGTCCAGGCACGAATTTAGATGTTGCAGTTGCGGTTCAAGGGGAGAGTGGTGGACAGGATATGGTCAGCGTTCTCGTCGGGAACGGAAAAGGCGGTTTTGCGGCGCCGGTAACCTATCCGACTGCACCTTTTCCGGTGTCAGTGACTGCGGCCGACCTCAACGGCGATGGCAATGTCGACCTGGCGGTCGCAGCGGCAAATGGAAATGTTGTTACCGTGTTCTGGGGAAACGGCAACGGTACTTTCTCGGGGGAGGAGAATTGCGGAACAGGCGACATTCCGTCTGCAGTCGCCGCCGCAGACCTCACCAACAATGGTCAGAACGATTTGATCGTCTCCAATTCACAGGGCAATTCATTTAGCGTGATCATCAATAACGGAAACAATACGTTCCAGTCGCGTCTCGACTATGTTGCGGGAACCAATGCGCACTCTGCGGTAACGGCGGATTTCAACGGAGACGGCATTCCGGATTTAGCCTTACGCCGATAGCGCTGGAAGCGAGATTTCGTTGACATTGGGCAATGGGGATGGCTCGTTTCAGCCGCCCCAGTACTTTCCAACCGGAACCGCTACCGATCCCGTATATATTGTCGAGGCGGACTTTAATCAGGATGGCGTCCCGGATGTTGCCGTGGCGAATTATGCCACGAGCACGGTCAGTGTTTTCTTAGGTCAGCGTGGGCCGAACAACACATTTACATTCCTGACTCCCGCGACGTACCCAGTGGGCAATTCGGGCCTGGTTAATCCGGTGGCGGAGCCGACGTCGATCGCCGTAGGGGACTTTAATGGGGATGGATACCCGGACCTCGCAGTCACCAACTACAACGAAAACAGCGTGACCATACTTCTGAACGCAGGCAAGGCCAACCCGGGGACGTTTGTGTCTGCGCCGAACTGTGACGGCGCTAGCCAAAACGCCTGCCCCGTGGGCGCTGGCCCCATCGATGTTGCCGTCGGATACTTTGAGGGCAATCAGACGCTCGATTTGGTAGTGATTAACGAAACCGCGAATAACGCAACAATTCTTTTGGGCAACGGCAACGGCACCTTTACGCCGGAGCCTACGCCCACCGCGGTCGGGGGAAATCCACTTTCCGTGGTTGTGGCGGACTTGAATGGAGACGGCATCCCCGACCTCGCGGTAGCTGATTTCCAGACGCAGCAAGTCAGCGTTTTGTTGGGGAACGGCAGCAATGGGGTGGGGAATGGAACATTCCAAACGGCTGTTCCTTATTCGACGGGCGCCAATCCGTCTGCGGTCGTGGTTGGCGATTTCAACGGCGACGGCATTCCGGACTTGGCTCTCACGAGCGCTCCAGCGGGAGGAAATCCCGGCAACCAGGTGAGTTTGCTGCTTGGCGTCCCCAATGCACAAGGCAAAGCGAGCGGAACATTCACTGCGCCAGCGCTTTTTGGTGCGGGATATCTCTCGTACTCGCTCGTTGCCGGCGACTTCAACTTAGATGGCGCTCTGGATCTGGCAGTGGCCAACGGCGGCAGCAACACGGTCAGCATTCTGCTGAACCTGCAAGGCACCACGATCAATTTTGCGCCTTCGTCCAAGGAAACAACCTACGGCCAATCGCTCACCCTGACGGCGACAGTGTCAGCCAGCGTGTCGAACGGTGCGGCACCCACCGGGACTGTGACCTTCGAGAACGGAAGCACGATTATCGGAACGGCGCAGAATTTATCGAACGGCCAAGCCTCGGTATCCACCACCGCTTTGCCTGCTGGAACAAACACGCTGGCGGCGGTTTATTCGGGGGACAGCAACTATCAGCCGCACACCGTGTACTTGTCGCAACCAGTAAGTGCGGCGAGTTCCACGACATCATTGATTTCTGCGACTAATCCGGCTCCGCCCAATTCGACGGTCGCATTCACGGCTTCGGTGATCTCGCCGACCACCCAGCCCACCGGAACGGTGACATTCCTTAATGGTTCGACGTCCATTGGCAGCAGTGCGTTGAACGCCTCGGGCCAGGCGACACTCTCGACTTCCAGCCTGGCCATGGGTACGAGCAACATCAGCGCGGTTTACGCCGGAAATTCCAATGTCACCGGCAGCACTTCGTCCATTCTGCAGCAGGTGGTTGGCAAGGCGAGCACGACAACGATTCTCACCTCCAATCCAACCGCGGCGAATCTGAATCAGAGCGTCACGTTCACCGCCACGGTTTCGGGAGTTGGCGGAGTTCCGACTGGCACGGTTACGTTCTTCAATGGAACCACTCAATTGGGAAATTCCACCCTTAACGCCAGCGGAGTTGCGACGTACTCAACTTCTACTCTCGCGGCCGGGACGGATAATATTTCCGCTTCCTACGCTGGCGACAGCAATTTCCTGGCAAGCAATTCGTCGGTCATGCCGTTGGTGGTCACGGCTCCGAATTTCAGCTTGACCGCGAAGGGATTGACGCCTAATAGCATCGCGCCCGGCGCAACCGCGACCTCCATGGTGACAATCAGTGCGGTGGGCGGACTCAATCCGGCCACGGTGCAGTTGAGTTGCACGGTTTCACCCTCGGCCACACCGGCGGCAAGCTGCCAAGTGGGTTCGATCACGGTGGCGAACGGGCAGGGGACGGCAACACTCACGTTCAAGACTGCCGGCCCGACTTCTGCGCTGTTAGTGCCGAGCGACAATCATGGTCCGAACATGCTGTTCGCGGTCGGATTGGTGATTCCGGCTGTGTTGCTGGGCGGAGCCGGACTGACGAAGCCCGGGCGGAAGAAGCTGATGAGCTTCTGCCTGTTCCTCGCGCTGGCTGGATGCATGGCGCACATGGCTTGCGGTGGCGGCAGCAGCAGTTCTACTACGCCGCCTCCATCCGGCAACTCCGGCACTCCGGCGGGAGCTTACCAAGTGATGGTGAGTGGCAGTGCGAGTGGAATACAGAGTTCCATTCCCACTCCGCTTTCGGTGACTGTGCAGTAGATTCAGCGCAGGGAAGAGTGTTTCGACAAAGCGGCTGCGATTTCAGGTAGAAATCGCAGCCGCTTTTTTGGCGCGATTTTGGACAGTCCGTGATTCTAGGGATCGGAAGGGCTCACATTTTTTGGGGGCGAGCCCTTGCACAGTAGAAGACAGATCACAACAACCCCCGCTCCCGCGCCGCCGCCAATCTCGATCCACTTGGTGGGCAGGGCGCGCCCCAGAGGTTCGGGCGGCGAGGCCGCTCCGCAGGCTTGCGATTCGTCCCTGCTTCCAGTTTTGCCTTCGTGGACCACATCCGAGAGGGATGAATTTTCTGCAGAGGGTTTATGCAACGAGCCGGACTGCGTGATCTTGACATCCGCTTTGTGGGCTGCGACTTCGACCTTCCCAGTTACGTCGGCGACATCGTACTGCGTGCGGTCGTTCGAGAGCGGTTCGACCCGGATGCAGTTCACATGCACGCTCATTCCGGTCGAAGTTCCTACGGAGACGCTTCCGTGTTCGAGCGTGAGGTATGTGCCTTCGAACTTGACGATCGATTCCGGCTGAATGAGTACAGACGAGCCTTCGACATCGAGATTCGCTACGAAGCCGGGCTTGGTCTCGAGCGAGTCGCCCGCGAATATGGTCGTTGAGCCGGCGATTTCATTGCCGTTGACCCAAACGCCGCCCGCGCTGCGCAGGATGGCTGAGCCCGTGTCTGCCGCATTCAGCGACAGGGGAAACAGGAAAAGCAGCAGCCATGCGACAAAATTGCGTAGAACAGGCACACTCATACCCCGACTAAATTTCCACACCTACAAGAGATCGTAGCGGCGGGGAGCCTCATCGTCTATTAGCTCTCAGGGTGCGTGAGGCGGGGGATCAAAAAACAGCTGAGAGACGAATATGCGCTCGATCCCGCCGCTTCCGGTATGCTGATCAACTAAGTCGCAAAGAATATTTCCGTACAAACATGCAAACAGATTCGAAAGAAATTCCCGTGATCGAATTTCGCGATGTCATCTATACACTGCCGGATGGCCGTGAACTGTTGCATGGGTTGGATCTGCAGATACATCGTGGAGAAACCCTTATCTTGCTGGGGCGCAGTGGCTCTGGAAAAACGACAACCTTGAAGTTGATCAATCGTCTCCTGATTCCAAGCAGCGGAAGTGTGCGGGTGAACGGGGAGGCGAAGGTCGATACGAACGTCCATGCGAACGACGGCGGCGACATAATTCGTTTGCGCCGCAGCATCGGCTATGTCATCCAGAATGTGGGGCTGTTCCCGCACCTCACCGTGGAACGCAACATCAGCCTGGTACCTCGAATGGAGGGCTGGTCTGCCGATCGAATCCGCGCGCGAGTAGAAGAGTTGCTGAATCTTGTCGGCCTGGATCATGCAATTGCGTCGCGTTATCCCCACCAACTTTCTGGAGGCCAGCAGCAGCGCGTGGGAGTGGCGCGAGCATTGGCTGCTGATCCTGCAATTTTGCTGATGGATGAACCATTCGGCGCGCTCGATGCCATCACTCGCGACGAGTTGCAGCGTGAGTTTCTTTCCCTGCAGAAGCGGCTGCACAAGACGGTTGTCTTTGTCACGCACGATCTGCGCGAGGCCGTGCGGTTGGGATCGAGGATTGCTTTGATGGAAGCGGGAAAGCTGGTTACGGTGCTTTCGCCCCAGGAATTCTTGCGATCGAATGATCCAATCGCGGCTGCGTATATCCGGGCGTTTGGAGAGGGGCTGGAATCGGCGGCTAATCGAGGCTCGTCATGAATCTCGCTCATTTTTTCTTGCTGCATCATGAAGAAATTCTGGAACTTACGCTGGAGCATTTGTGGCTGGTAGGAATTTCCACGTTGCTCGCGGTTGCGATTGGGATACCTCTCGGCATTTTCAGTGCGCACTGGCCGGTCTGGAACAAGCCGGTACTGGGAACCGCGAACGTGATTCAAACCATTCCCAGCCTGGCTTTGTTTGGATTTTTGTTGCCGGTGCCGTGGATTGGAGCGCGGGCGGACCGGCTGGCGATTCTTGCTCTTACGCTTTATGCGTTGCTGCCTGTGATCCGAAATACTTACACAGGCATTCGTGGAGTTGATCCCTCTGTAGTGGAGGCTGGGCGCGGCATGGGAATGACTGGCAGCCAGCTCTTATTTCAGGTGGAGTTGCCGTTGGCGACGAGCGTGATCTTATCGGGCGTGCGCGTAGCGGTAGTTGTTTCTGTGGGCCTTGCCACGATTGCGGCCGCGATCGGGGCCGGTGGCCTGGGTGAGTTTATTTTCCGTGGGCTGGCCATGGTGAACAATCAGCTCATTCTCGCGGGAGCTGTTCCCGCGGCGGTTTTGGCTCTATTGGCTGACTTCGGCTTGGGATGGCTGGAAAGGCGTTTGCGGCCACGATGAAGCGAACCCGTCAGTTCGCCGTCGCTTACGTTCTGGTTGTGGTCTTGTTTCTTGTTTCTTGTGCTCCATCTCATTCCAACCGCGTCGTCGTCGGATCCAAGAACTTTACCGAGTCGATGATGCTGGGTGAGATCATCGCTCAGATCATCGAAGCTCGAACCCATCTCAAGGTCGAGCGCCGCTTTTATCTCGCGGGAACCTACATCTGCCAGCAAGCCTTGCTGGCCGGACGAATTGACATCTATCCCGAATACACAGGCACAGCGCTGAGCGCGATCCTGAAGGAGAAGACCGCGAGTAATCGCGAGCAAGTTTATCAGCGCGTGAAGAGCGAATATGAAAGGCGCTTTGCCCTGACGATAAGCCCGCCGTTCGGATTCAACAATACGTTTGCCATGGAGATTCGTGGTGACGATGCGCGACGGCTCGGGCTGAAGACCTTGTCGCAAGCGCTGCCGTACGCGCCGCAGTGGCGCGCGGGTTTTGGCTACGAGTTCATGGAGAGGCCCGATGGATATGCTGGGCTGGCTGCTGCTTATGGCCTGCATTTTGCCGGGGCGCCGCGCATTATGGATCTGGGCTTACTGGCTCCAGCGCTGAAGAATCATCAGATTGATATCGCCGCTGGAAATGCAACGGATGGTCTGATTCCGGTTTTCGATCTTTTTGTATTGGAGGATGATCGTCATTATTTTCCGCCATACGAAGCTGTGGCTGTGATGAGGCAGCAGACTTTGCGGCAGCATCCGGAAGTTGCGCAGGCCATTGCGGATCTTGGCGGAAAAATCTCGGACGATGAAATGCGGAAGCTGAATTATGCGCTTGACGGCCGGCGCCGTGACGTTACGGATGTGGCGCGCGAGTTCTTGAGGAGTAAGGGCCTGGTGCCCTAAATTTGTGAAGCGGCGAGCTCTCAGATCAGGAGTTCACCCCGAAGCGTGAGCACGGCTTGGCCTTTCAGAATTACGCGGTTTTTCGCGAATTCGCACCACAGCTCTCCGCCGCGCGCAGATATCTGGCGGGCGTGTAACTTCGTCTTCCCCAATCGCGCAGCCCAATAAGGCGCGAGCGAGCAATGAGTCGAACCGGTTACGGGATCCTCCGGAATGCCGTAGCTGGGCGCGAAATATCGTGAGACGAAATCGGATGAATCGCCCGGGGCGGTAATCGCGACGCCCGCGGGATGCAGTTTCTCTAATAACGTGAAGTTCGGCCTTGCCTGTCGCACGTCTTTTTCGCGCGCATACGCGGCGAAGTAATTGTCCTCGATTTGCATCACGCCCTCGGGAGTTTTTCCTAGCCCCTCTAATAATTCCTGTGGCGGATTCGGACAATTCCAGGGCGGCAGAGCAGGGAAGTCCATAGCGAGCGCATCGCCCTCGCGAGAAACCGTCAGCGTTCCGCTGAAGCGCGTCTCGAACCGCACTGTCTCTTGCTCCCTTGCAAGGAATTGCAGAATGACATAAGCGGAGGCCAGCGTGGCGTGGCCGCAGAGCTTGACCTCGCAACAAGGCGTAAACCAGCGCAACTCGTAGGCGTCATGAAGAGGTAGGAAAAAGGCGGTTTCAGAAAGATTATTTTCTGTTGCCACCGAAAGTAGAATTGCGTCATCTAACCATCCTTCAAGGGGACACACCGCCGCTGGGTTCCCTGCGAAGGGCCGATTGGTGAAGGCGTCGATGTGAAAGACAGGAATCGGCATTCCGCTATGGTACGCGGAACCCGATGCGGATAGAATCGTCAAACCGCCTTTAGCCTCCTTTTGGGGTTCGTTTTAGTGATCAATGGGGAAACTCTATGCCAGCCAGCACCAGTGATATTGCCCTGAATCCGCTAGTTCAAGAACTAGCGGAAGCCCGCCAGCAAACCGACGAGCTGTTTTCCATCGTTAAGTCCGATGCTTTGTATGAACGGCCAATCGCAGAGCGTCATCGCATCGTCTTTTATATCGGGCATCTGGAGGCATTCGACTGGAATCTACTGCACGACCGCGTGTTAGGGTTGAAGAGCTTTCGTCCAGACTTCGACCGTCTTTTTGCTTTTGGAATTGATCCTGTGGATGGTGGATTGCCGAGCGATCAGCCTGCGCAGTGGCCCTCGATTGCGGATGTGCGCGACTACGTCAAAGCGGCTCGCAATATTCTGGATGAGAAATTGGAAGCCGCACTGGGCTCCGATGGCGCAGGCCGAGATGGATTCTCGCTCAATACTTTGCTTCACGTAGCGATTGAACATCGCCTCATGCACGCCGAAACGCTGGCGTACATGCTGCACCAGATGCCGCTGGACCGAAAGGTAAAACAAATCGAACCTGCCGTCGTGGTTACTACTCCTCCCGATCACCGTAGCATTGAGATTCCCGCCGGTCCAGTGACGCTGGGCCTCACTCGCAGTAGTGGATCCTTCGGTTGGGACAATGAGTTCGAACTGCACTCAGTGAATGTGCCTGCCTTCGCCATCGATCGCTACAAAGTTACGAATCGGCAGTTTCTCGATTTCATGAATGCGGGCGGGTATGAGGATTCGAGCCTGTGGAGCGCGGACGATTGGAAGTGGAAATCAGAGCGAGGAATTTCTTATCCTGCATTTTGGCAACGCGATGGCGATCGATGGCTCTATCGCAGGATGTTCGAGGAGATTCCTCTTCCGACGGAGTGGCCGGTTTATGTGAGCCAGGCGGAGGCGAAAGCGTACGCGCGAATGGGCGGAGAAATCTCTGCCCACTGAGGCTGAATGGCAAAGAGCAGCCTACGCGACGCCGAATAACGACGAGCGCATGTATCCGTGGGGAAGTGATGCGCCGTCGCTTGAGTTTGGAAATTTCGACTTTGCCCGATGGAGTCCCGCTCCGGTCCATGCGTTTCCGGCAGGGCGAAGCGCATTCGGAGTCGAGGGAATGCTGGGCAATGGATGGGAGTGGACTTCGACTGAATTTGGATGCTATCCCGGGTTCGAACCATTTCCGTTCTATCGCGGATACTCTGCGGATTTCTTCGATGGAAAACATTTCGTCATGAAGGGCGGATCGGCGCGTACTGCGGCCTGCATGTTGCGGCGCACCTTCCGCAACTGGTTCCAGGCGCACTATCAATACATGTATACCGGCTTCCGCTGCGTGAGCCGCTAACGGACTAAGGAGCTTCCAATGCTGGTTCACGCTGTTACCTCCAAACTGGAATACGAGTTCGCCACGGACGTTCGCACTGGTCTTACGAACCCGACGCAGAAGGAATTGCTCTCGAAATATTTATACGATGACGTCGGGTCCGCGTTGTTTGAAGTCATCTGCCGGATTCCGGAGTATGGACTCACCCGCGCCGACGAGCGCTTGTTGACCCGGCACGCGAACGATATTGTCGAACGTCTACCGGAGTCGATTGCGGTTGCCGAGCTCGGCAGCGGCAGCGGCAAGAAAACCCGGCGGATTCTTGAAGCTTTGGCCCAGCGGCAGCGCACTCGCTATTACCCAATCGAAATTTCGCGTACGGCGCTGGTCATGTGCGAGCGCGAGCTCAGCGACATCGATTCCATCAACATTCTGGGCTTCGAACGCGAATATCTGGATGGCTTGCTGGAAGTGGCGGCTGAGCGGCGTCCCGGCCAGCATTTGCTTGTTCTTTTTCTCGGCAGCACGATCGGGAACTTCGATCGCATGGCGGGGCTGAAATTCTTGAACCAGGTGCGCCGCACCCTGCAGCCGGGGGATTTTCTTCTGCTCGGCACCGACCTTGAAAAATCCAGCGCCCAACTGCTGGCGGCTTACGACGATGAGTTGGGGGTGACTGCAGCTTTCAATTTGAATCTGCTCGCCCGCATCAACCGCGAACTGGACGCCGATTTCAATCTGGCGCATTTCAAGCATCTGGCGAGGATTAACAACCGCTGCCGCAGTGTAGAAATGCATCTGCAATCGACGAGGCGGCAGATCGTGAATGTTCCCGGCGCAAATCTCGTTGTGGAGTTTCAGGACGGCGAAACGATTTGGACGGAGAGCAGCCACAAGTATTCTTCGCAAGAAATCTTCCGTATGGCTCGCACTGCGGGTTTCCGTTGTGAGGTGCAATGGATCGACGAGGAATGGCCATTTGCCGAAAACCTGTTCATCGCGGAATAGAGATTGACATTATTGACCCGCCTAATTGTCTTCCTTATACGTCAACATAGTGTTAAGAAGGTTCATGTGGGAGTAAAACTTTGTAAACCGCGGTTTTTGTGGCTTGCGCAGATGTAGATTAATAATGAAGCATGAGCGCAAACACAAAGCCAGCAAAAACCTGCTGCGTCAAAATAGCTATAAGCATTTTAGGGGCTCTCCTCTTTTCTGCGTCTCATTCCTGGTCGCAGACGGCTCCTTCCTCCCCGCCAGGCAATAAAGCCATCGGCACAATCAGGAGCATTAACGGAACGATGATTTCGCTTGCTCCGGATACTGGGCCGGAGGTGATGGTTGCGATGCAGCCCGCGACGAGGTTTCTTCGTATCGCTCCGGGCGAAAAGAATCTGAAGAATGCGACGCCCATACAGGCGCAGGACCTTCAGGTTGGGGATCGCATTCTGGTTGCCGGCAAGCCTTCGGATGACAATACGTCGCTAGTCGCTTCCACGGTCGTGGTCATGACGCGATCGGATCTTGACGCGCAACATCAGCGCGAGATGGAGGACTGGCAGAAGCGTGGAGTCGATGGTCTCGCCACTGCTGTCGATCCAGCGGCTGGGACGGTGACCATTTCGGTGCGCAGTAAGCCCGTGGTCGTCCATATCTCGAAGACAACCACAATTCGCCGGTATCCGCCCGACTCGGTAAAGTTTGACGACGCCAAGCCCGGCACGTTGCAGGAAATTCATACCGGCGATCAGGTGCGGGCCCGTGGCGATCGCAGCGCGGATGGAAACGAACTGACAGCAGATGAAATCGTCTCCGGAGCGTTCCGCAATATTGCGGGCACGGTGAATTCGGTGGACGCAAGTTCGTCTACGCTTATCGTTCACGATTTGTTATCGAAGAAAAACGTGACGGTGAAAGTGACGCAGGATTCGCAGCTCCGGCATCTCCCTCCGGAAGTTGCGCAGCGGCTGGCGATGCGGCTCAAGCGAGCGGCGGGAGGAGCGGCGATGGCGAGTGCATCAACGCCTGAGTCCGCGAGCAATAATCAGAGTAGCCCTCCGGCGGGCGCTCCCGGAATGATGGGCCCGGGAGGCGGCGGCGCGGGCAGACGTTCCGGCGGCGCGCCGGACTTGCAGCAATTGTTAAACCGCATGCCGGCGGTCACCCTGAGTGATCTGCACAAGGGCGATGCAGTTGTAGTTCTTTCCACGGAAGGCACCGCGGAAGTGGGCACGACCATCACTTTGCTCACCGGCGTGGAGCCGATTCTGGAGGCCGCACCCAATGCGAGCGGGGCTTCGATTTTGACGCCTTGGAGTTTGAGCGCCCCCTCCGGAGATGCAGGAGGTCCGTAGCGCTGCATATCGCGCCGGGATGCGCGTTCGCGGTGATTCCTTGTAGTCAAGAATTCTTATTGCAGAACGGATAATTGGATGAGAGCAGGGAAGTGTATTTGTTTTATATTCGCGGGCATCTTGCAACTGTGCGCGCCGTTTGCCGTATGCCAGACTGCGTCGCAGGCAACGGAGGGGGCGTTGCGCGGCCAGATCACGGATCCCTCGGGCGCAGCCATTGCCAATGCGGACGTCGTCCTCACTCCGGCCGCGGCTTCTTCGGCGCCCATTAAGGCGAAGTCGAATGATCAAGGACATTATGAATTCCCCCGGCTGCCTGCAGGGCAGTACACGTTGAATGCCGTGGCCCCGGGTTTCGCGGTCTACGAAAACGACAATGTCGTAATTGCGGGTCAGCCGCTGCGGCTCAACGTTGCCATGGAGATTCAGGTCGAGCAGCAGAAGATTCAGGTTTCCGATACGGCGCCGACCGTTGACGTCAACCCTGCGAACAATGCCGGAGCTATCGTCATCTCGGGGAAAGAGCTGGAATCGTTGCCCGATGACCCCGACGAATTGCTCACCGACTTGCAGGCGTTAGCTGGGCCGTCCGCTGGCCCAAATGGTGGGCAGCTGTACATTGACGGATTTACTGCCGGTCAACTTCCTCCCAAAGAATCCATTCGGGAAATTCGCATCAATCGGAATCCGTTCTCCGCCGAGTACGATAAGTTGGGTTATGGACGCATTGAGATTTTCACGAAGCCGGGCAGCGACAAGTTTCACGGACAATTCACCACCGACGATAATGATTCCGCATTCAACAGCCCGAATCCTTTTGGCGGCACCAATCAGCCTGGTTACTACTCGACTCAGTTCAGCGGCAATGTCGGTGGACCGATCAACAAGAATTCCTCGTTCTTTCTTGACGCGCAAAGACGGGATATCAACAATCTGTCGATCATCAACGCGGTGACCCTTGATCCGACCACGCTGACCGAAACGCCGTTTATTCAATCCGTCCCCAATCCCCGGTATCGTACGAACATCACGCCGCGACTCGACTATCAGCTCAGCAAGAACAACACGTTGACGGTGCGCTACCAGTATTACCGCGACACGGAAAACGACGAAGGCCCCGGGCAGTTTACGCTGCAGTCGCAGGGCTACAACTCGCAATCGACCGAGCACACGTTTCAGATCAGCGACACGCAGTTGATTGGCGGCAAAATCGTGAATGAAACGCGGTTCCAGTATTTGCGAGAACTCGATAATCAATTTGCGCTGAACACCGTGCCGGCGCTGAATGTGCTGGGATCGTTCGACGGCGGCGGCAATAGCCAGGGCAATATTCTTGACCACCAGGATCACTATGAACTGCAGAACTACACGTCGATTCTTCACGGCAACCATACGATCAAGTTCGGAGCGCGGCTGCGGGGAATTCGCGACGCCAATAGTTCGACATCCGGGTTTAACGGGACATTTACCTTCTCATCGCTGACCGACACGGCAGAGGAAACCAGCTGTGTGCCGGTTATGGGACAAAAGCCGTGCCCGATTTCCTACGCGCACGCAGTCGCGAATACAGGCAATCTGACGACGCCAATTGCGACGCAATTGACTTACACCGTCGGCGTGCCGCCGCTGGTGGTGGGCAATTTTGATGCCGGCCTTTACTCCCAGGACGATTGGAAAGTACGTCCTAACATCACGTTCAGTTACGGAATGCGCTGGGAGACGCAAACCGGCATATCGGACCACGATGACTGGGCGCCGCGCCTGGGAATTGCGTGGGGAGTTGGCGGCAAGTCCGGTCCGCCGATGTTTGTTCTGCGCGGAGGCTTTGGCATTTTTTACGACCGCTTCCAGGAGGCGCAGATTCTGGAGGCCGAACGGCTCAACGGAATCACGCAAAAGCAGTTCGTCATCAACAACCCAGTTTGCCCCAACTTAACCGACTTTTCGGCGTGCACCGGAATCGTTACTCCGGCGACGCCGACGATTTACCAGATCAATCCGCGAGTGCATGCGCCGTACACCCTGCAATCGGCCGCGAGTCTTGAGCGCCAGCTCACGAAGTCTTCGACTATCACTTTCACTTACCTAAATTCCCGCGGGTTCGATCAGTTGTTGACAATCAACGCTAACGCACCGTATCCGGGAACGCCGTGCAGTCCTACTTGTGCGACGCCAGTGGGCGGAAATATCTACCAGTATGTTTCGGAAGCCGTGTTCCGGCAGAATCAGCTGATTGTGAACACGAATTGGCGCGCGGGGACGAAGATTCAATTCTTTGGCTACTATGTGTTGAACTATGCCAACAGTGATACTTCGGGAGTCTCTAGCTTTCCGATGAACTCCCACGACATCAGCGAGGATTATGGCCGGGCCGCTTTCGACTTTCGTAACCGGGTTTTCTTTGGCGGTTCGTTCGCGCTGCCTTACAACGTTCGGTTGAGTCCGTTCGTTATCGCCAGCAGCGGCACTCCGTTCAACATTACCACCACGAATGATCTGAACAACGACTCGATTTTTGACGACCGTCCAGGGCTGGTGTCGAGCTCGACTTGCCCGACCGTGGTGACCCCTACGCCTCCGTCTAGCGTGTATTGCACCCCGCTGGGAACCTTCGACGCGTCGCCAACGGCGGGCGAGAGAATTACCCCGATCAACTCTGCTCAGGGGCCGTCTCACGTAGTGGTGAATTTGCGACTTACAAAAACTTTTGGTTTCGGTAGGAAGATTGGCGCTACCTCAAACAATCAAGGTGGGCCACCCTCTGGGTGGTCACGGGGGGCACGGCGGCGGTGGACACGGCCCGCTCTTTGGCGGCGGTCCGATGGGAATTTCGAGCGGCTCGGACCGTCGCTACAATCTGACGTTCGGAGTGTCTGCCCGCAACGTTTTCAACAAAGTGAATCTAGGAGATCCGAGCGGGATTCTGGGGTCAAGGTTTTTTGATACATCGAACTCATTGCAGAGCGGTCCGTTCTCAAATAATTCCGCCAACCGGCGTATTGATCTGCTAGCCACTTTCAGCTTTTGAGTCTGGCACCCTCGATGTTGCAGTTCTTCGGGTATTCTAGGGTTAGGGTGTTTATTCCTGCACCACACAGAGTCCAAGGCCGCAAACCCGTTTGTCTTCTTTGCTTCATACCAGACGCAAGTTCTTGTACGGCATGGCTGCAGGAGCGGCGGTGCTTGCAGGCGATTCGGTCCTGATCGAGCCAAATCTTCCTCGCCTTGTGCGGCGTGACTTTGCACTGCGGCGCTGGCCCGAGCGTATGAACGGCTTCACCATCGCGCTGCTCAGCGATTTTCATTACGATCCGGTATTCTCCAGGCACCCCTTGCTTGCCGCGATTCCAATGGTGAACAAGCTGCGGCCCGACCTGATCGTTCTCACCGGAGATTTCGTTTCTGTTCCTCTGACTGGCGATGACGCCAAGGGTGCGCTGGCAGCCGAGCCTTGCGCTCAGTATCTTCGGAAGATGACTGCGCCTTTTGGACTGTGGGCGGTGTTGGGAAATCACGACGACAATACCGATCCGGCGTTCGTGACACATGCATTGGAGGGAGTTGGAATTCGTGTGCTGGCAAACCAATCCGTCGCGATCGAAAACAATGGCGGACGCTTCTGGTTGTCGGGAGTGAATGACGTGTTGAGTGGAACCGCAGATCTGGCGGCCACCTTGCGCGGTGTTCCCTCGAATGAAGCGGGAATCCTGCTGGCGCACGAACCTGATTTTGCAGATGACGCAGCGCGGTATCCCTTCGACCTGCAACTCTCCGGGCACTCACACGGCGGGCAAGTTAGAATTCCGTTTCTGCCGCCGCTTTACTTGCCGGACCTGGCCAAGAAGTACGTGATGGGGACTTATCAAGTGGGCCCGCTGCCTTTGTATACGAACGCTGGAATCGGTACGGTTGATGCTCCGATTCGGTTTAATTGTCCGCCTGAGGTTACCTTCCTTACTCTCCGTTCGGCACCCCCGAGGTAAGCCGCGGAATTGAGTGTGCAAAGCGCTGCACCTTACTTAATCTTATCCTGCCTTAGTTAGTATTCAAGTCGATGATAACAATAGATTTACCTAACGTGCAGAGCTGGTCCCCCGCTTGCCGATAGACCAGTATGAACGCGGTTGCAAATCGAGGTTTGCGAGGCTTGTTTCTTCGCTCGTGGCTTTGGTTGCTGGTGCTCGCCTTTCCGTGCAGCGCTGCGGTTCCCTCTGCGTTACCCCTCGCGTCCCAATCGGGCTTGCACCGGCGAGAGCAGAAAGCCTGGAAAGCGCCCAGCCGGGCTTCGGAGTTCACCGAAATACCGCACGTGAGCGCACGGGCTCGCTGCGAGGACACGCAGCCTCCTGAGGCGCTGGCGACGCCAGACCCCCTATTGGTTCTGGCCACTACGGGTGTGAAGGTAAAGGTAAGCTTCATCATCGGCGCGGATGGCCGCGTGCATAGTCCCATCATTCTTGAGAGCGCTGGTGCCGCGGGAGACCGGAATGTCCTGCAGACGGTTCGCGGCTGGCGGTACCGACCCGCAACCTGCAATGGTGTGCCGACCGAAGCCGAAGGAAAGATCGAGTTTTCCCGCCGTTAGCATTGGTTGCTTCGACTACAATGTGGGGTTGTACGCCCGCATTAGACTCGGTTGCTAGTGGAAAAAGAAAAGAAACTCGGCAAAATTCCCGGCGCAGGTTCCGCGACTGATTCTGAAGAGCCGACCGCGAGCATTGGCCCATACAATCCAGCTCTCGGCGAAATTTACCAGCGCTTGTATCCCGAAATAAAGCGCCCCAAGCCGAATCAAGAGGCGATTGCCGCAGCGCTGAAGGCCATGCAGCGCCTCACCATGAAAATGGATTCCGAAGGGGCCGCCGAGGAAACAACGCAATCTGGATCTGCGGCCTGCCCTTCCTGCGGACATCACAATCGCGAGGGCAATAAATTCTGCGGCATGTGCGGCCTTCCCATCGAAGGCGCGAGCACGCAATCGAATGGGTCAGAGCCTCAGGAACTGGAGGCGGCATCTTCTGCGTTTAGGGAAGGCGAAGAGCGTGGGCCGCATATTTCCTCCGCGGATCCCATGCGAGAGCTGCGTCCGGCCGAGAATCTTCCTCCCGGCACACACCACTACCATCATCACTACCATTATTTCCCCGGCGGCACGGAAGTGGGTTCGCTGGCGCCGCGAGGAAATTCAGAAGAAAGCGCGCGCGAAGCGGATCGCCTGCGAATCGCTGCGGCTGCGAAAGGCGAGCCGATGACTCGCCATGAAGCTGCCGTGCGGCGTATCACGCAGGAGTGGGTGCTGGCCTGCAATACGCGCCAACTCGACGAACTCCTCGATCTTTACGCCCCCGATGCTCTGGTGCTGCGTTCGAACATGCCGTTGCTGCGCGGCGCCGCAGCGGTGCGGGAGTTTTTTCATTCCGCGCTGGAGTCAGGACTTGGCGAAGTGGCGGTCGAGCCGATCAGGGTGGACGTGATCGGCGACCTAGCGCACGAAGTTGGCCGCTACAGCGCGCTGGTGCCCGGTACAGTGGGAAAGCGTCGCGAAGAGCGGGGTAAGTATCTCTGGGTGTTTGGCAGGCAGAGCGGCGGAGAGTGGAAGTTAATTTCGGAATGCTGGTCCGCCGATCTTACGTTGAGCACGACAGAGTCAGATCTTCCCAAGTCAGCTGGAGCACCGATCTCGAAGACCCAGCCTCGTAAGTAATTCCGACCTCTCAGCCTTTTGCAAACTAAACCAGGGCTTACGTTTTCACTCCCATCTTTTCTAGTTCTCCGCGCAACTGCGCGAGGTTCTGCATCTGAATTGTGCGCATTCCCAGTGCCGCTGCGCACTCCAGGTTCAAGGTGCGGTCGTCGATGAAGCAGCAGGCTTGCGGGTCGATTTGCGTTGTTTCGAGCGCCAGCCGGTAAATGCCGCTTTCCGGTTTACGCAGGCCTACGAAGCAGGAGCTGACAAACAGCCGGAAGATTTTCCGCAATTCAAAGTTGTCGATACGGTACAGATTCAACTCGCGGGATTCGTTGTTAATTGTGCTCATGAAGTATCGGCCACTATCGGCCAGTGAATGCGCGAAACTCAAAACGTCGGGCTTCGGTTTGGAGAGGGAAAACATGTAGTCCCGAAATTCCTCGCGGGTGAATGGCCGATCGCGATAAAACACGGTGTGATTGAGATATTCATCGAGCGATATTTTGCCGCGTTCGAATGAAGAAACCACGAGTTCGTGCCGCGCATGGAATTCCTTTTCCTCAAGATGAAAATGTTCGAGTGCGTCCTTGCGCTCATTGTGGTCCCAGGCGTTGCTGAGCAGCACTCCCCCGACGTCCCAGAAAATGGCTTGGATAGCAGACAAGAATTCCCTCCTGAAGATCCACGAAAATTACTCGCGGTCTTCTCCGTTCAGAAGAGTGTAGACGAATTCCGCTTAGTGTTTGTATACCGTGGTCTCGGGATGGTAGTTGCGCCAGTCGAACCAATAGTCTTTCAGCGCGGGAACACGGGCGAGACATTTACCTGCGGCAGGGCCGGAAACAGCACAGCCTTGAAAGTTCCATTGGCTGGTTGTGGATGTATCGAGCAGGGCCCAATCTGCTTTCGGATCTGACGCAGCCCCGGCCGCAGTGCGCAGGAAGAATTCCGAGTCGCGGCCATCGATGCGGCTTATGAAAACGCGAAATGATTTTCCGTCAGGCCCGAGGACCAGAAGCAGGGGAGTGCCGTTGACGCGATCGACGATCGGGGACTGCTTCGCGAAAGTTTCCCAGGGATAGGCGCGAGCCACGCCATTGATGGTGAGTCCGATGACGATATCGCGCGATTTCAACTCCGTCCCGGGAAAGCTGATGACCACAGGCAGCTTGGCGACCTCCGGCTCCCAGTTGCTGTCGTAATCTTTCACGTATCGCAGGACGGGAGCAAGTACCTGACCGGATGGGAATTCGCTCCGCCATTCACCAAAGGTGAGTTCGTCGCTGAGAACCAGTTGGAGAGTGGCACCCTGTAATGGTCCATAAATCGCCTTGCCAGTGATCTGTTGCCACCATGTACCAGTTTCCCTGTCCCGCATGAGGAAGTTCTGGTTGTTGATACCGGCGAGATAAAAATGCAAGGCCCGGCCGTTCACCGTTCGCGTCCACACCAGACCGGTGTGACATAGCGTTCAATACGTAACGGTGATCGGGATGCCGCCAACCACATCGTTGAGCACGTGGTGGTAAGCCATCTGGCTGATGGGATAAGCGCGGGCAGCACCGCCGAAGCGGACCGCCATAATCATCTCTTTCGAATCGAGCCTGCTATCGGCCTGCGGCAGGAACCGTGCGCTGTCGATGGGATGAAACATCCACTCAAAATAATTCAGCCGCGCCATGACCGCAGAGAAGGCAACGGGAACGAGCGCAAGCACGAGGAGAACCTTCTGCCGGCGGCGCACGGCTTTCCAAAGGACAAACGCCAGAAACAGGCACACGCACGCCGCAACCAGCGTTCCCAGGGGAGCGCGTTGACGTAACAACATCGCCAGCCACAGCGCGCCGTGCGCCTGATAGCGGAACGGACGAATGATAAAAGCTGGGATGAAGAATAGCGCGATACAGATTGCCGCCGAAACGAGGAAAACGGTCCAAGTCCACGCGATGTAGCCGCGACTGCCAACCGCGTTACCAGTATTCTGCGCCATAGGCGACGATGTCACAGACGATTCGTGAAACCAAAACGAATTCGAGTCAGGCGAATTTAAGTGAAAGGCCCGACCCGGACAATAGTACAAAAAAATGAAAAACCCCGATCCGCGGAGCAGGACCGGGGTTTTCCGAAATCGCTCGCACTTAATTGGTGCGGGCGATCTGATTCTGACGGTAGCTCAGGTTATCCACGTTGCGGAACATGGGCGTTCCGGGCGGCAGATTCTGAGGCAGTGAGAACAGCGGATCGAAGACATATTGCCGATCCGGCGGGTTGTATACGAGGTTGCAGCATTTGAAGGTGCCGGTCGCATACTGGTTCCAGTACAGGCTGACCAGCGAGCCCTTGTAATAGAGCTGCGCCTGCGTTCCCGTCGTGCCGCCCCAGTCCTCGAGGAAGCGGAGGAAGTTGTGGACGCCGCCGTCCATACCGAAAGAGAATTCGGGGTTTTGGGCAACGTTATTGAACGCGATGGTTTTGCCGCCGGCAACGGCGACGCGGTAGTAGCTGGTCACGGCAACCCGATTTGGAGTTTGCGCCGGAACACCCTGCCCACCCGGGTTCAACGGATTGAGCATGCTGCCGCTGTTTTTATTGATAGTGCTCGTGCAACTCGCTGTTCCGCCGGGAGTGCAGCCCCAATCCTGCCAGTTATTGGAAAGCACGGTGACGGCGTCCGCGATTACAGAGGCCGCGGAGTGGTTCGGTTCCGGCGCAATCGTGCTGGTCCAGGTAGAATCGTAAGTTCCGTTGTTGGGCGTGCATCCCTGCTGGCCGGCTGCTGTGCAGTTCGAGTTGTAGTTCCCCAGAATGTAGACCGGGTTTTCCGAGCCAACGGTGAAGCCACCGCACCCAGTGGGATTCGGCGCGCCGGTAGCGGGGATCGTGTAGGAGCATCCGCTGGCCGGAGGCATCGTGGGCAGATTTCCGAGAGAGCCATCCACCAGCTTCAGCACATGGCGCGCACCGGTGACGCGGTTCGCGATACCCGCGCTAATGAGCGGAATGCGCTCGGCATTACCACCAGTTTGAGCATACGGGGTGGGCGGACTTGTCGAATCTGTGTCTTTGGTAGTTGCGGGTCCGAAGGCATCGCCCACGCCGAGCACTCCGTAATTGTCGAGCGCCAGGTTGCCGTTGACATCTTCCGCGGAAACGCCGTTGTAGTTTGCCGGATCAAGTTTCCCATCCGGCTTGAACGCATTTCCCGCATTTGCATAATTCACCGTGTCTTCGAAGCCGTATTCACCCCATTGACTGTAGGGCGAACCGACATTGGCGAACTGCATTCCACGCCGATCCGAGAAATAAAGGATGTAGCCGTTCTGAGTGACGTAGTCGACGTTAGGCCCGGTCGAACCGGTCGCGCCGAGCAGCCAGTTGCGCAGGTTGCCCACGTCCAGTTCAACGGCGTTCATAATGCCATTCGGAGTGCCAGTACCCTGAGTATAAATTTGATTGTCGTTGTTTTCGCCTTCGCGGGTGTCGTAAAAGTTAATCGGATACCAGTTGTATTGCGACGTGCAGAGTGTCGCGTAGCCGTCGGTTGGCATGCCGCATGAGGCGGTATCCCAGTAGGGGTTTGCAGCGGCGGTCAGCGGCGCGTCCAGACTGCCTGCAGCGCCGGGCGTACCTGCCATGTTGTTGTCTTTGGTGACCTCGAAATACAGGATGGCATTTCTGTGATCCCCGAGAGCGTTACAACCGTTGGCGGTGGCGAGGCTATTGTTGGCTGGGTCGTATGCCGATCCGACGTTATAGAGCCCGTTTGCGCAGGTAGTGCCGGGCTGGGTGGGAACATTCTCCCCGCGGGCGAAGCCCATGGCCAGCCATTCTTTCGTTACGCCGTGCCATTTTTCATCGGCGCTCCACTTCGCTTCGACCAGCAGCCAGCCGCCGACCAGCGGCCACTCCAGCCCGTCGGTGCTGCCGTTGAAAGTGGTGAAGGCGGTCGCGGCTGTCGGCACCGGCATCGTTTGCGGAGGCCATTGCGGGAATGCCGTCGGAGGCCAGACCTGCGATGGCGAGCCGTAATACGAGGTGGCAAGGTTGCCAGGAATTACGAAGTTGTTATCGGGAATCGTATTGGCGGCAGGGGCGGCGTGCCCACCCGTTGCGGCTATTGTGGGGCACGTACGGGCGGTGGTTCCGTTATAGGTGGAGACAATTCCGTTGCCCGCGGTGCCAACAAGAGGGGCGCTGGTGTTCACGTTGTAAGCAGCTCCTATTGTGGTTGTCGCCGGGTACACGGTGCCAACGCAGTAGCTCTCGCCGAACGAGTACCAGCGATTGCTGGCTGGTGGGTATGTATTGCCAACCTGAATCGAATTGGCCTTTATGCCCGGGCTGGCGGCGTCGGCAGCCTGCGGCAGATTCCACAGCGTTTTGGGCAGTTCGCTTACCAACTGCACGTCTTGGGTCGGATCGCCGTTCCAGTCGGACAAATGATTTCCATCCTGCGTATCGCTCAACAGGACGCGAATCTGGGCTTCGTTGCCAAGACGCGAAGTACCTAGTAATGAGGTGATCGCCTCACCCGGCGGCGGCCGGCGAATGATCTGCACGGCGGAGGTCGTGCCCTGTACAAAAGGAAGCGTCAGATCCTCGGCGCCGGTACTGTTCGGTCCGTCGGTGGTAGCGGGAGGGGTGCCGTTGCCATCGGTGATGTAGCTGTTATACGTGCCCAGCGAGACGTTCTGCCAGGAGGCCGTATTCTGCGCCGAACCGTGGCCGCCGGTGACGCTGCCTAGAGTCGAACCTAACGCCGTGGTGGCGATATCGACGCAGGTCGTGCCCGGAGTCGCGGCCGCTACATTTGCCATTTGCGTCGCGCAACCGCCACTGGTGGTGGGAATCATGACAATGCCACCATTATCGTTACCCGCGGAGGCGACGCCATTGTCCATCTGTTCGCGAATGATGTTGCCGAAGGCGCTGATCTTGTCTCCGAAAACCAGGTTGGCGCCGTCGGCTACGCCAAGGTACAAATCTCCATTCGTGTGAACGCGCCCGGCGAACCCCAGGTTCGGACTGCGGCCAAAGAAGCAATCGCCATTGCAGAACACGCCGAATTGAAATACAGGAATCAAGACGACTTCAGCGGTGCGCGTCATGCTTGCCGTTTCCAAGCCATCGGCGCGCTGCGCGGTGACATTCAGCGTAATGGGCAAGATTTGCGCGTACAGGCCAGCGTCCTGACCAACCGTAATGGGACCCCAAGGGACAGGATTCGGAAGCGCGGGACAGGGATTAGCAATGCTGTACCCGGGGCTGGGAGCGACGTTGTAGAAGGGATAGGTAACGGTTGTATCCCAGTTTGGAGGCGTTGCCCCAGCCGCGCAGATTTCTGTGTTGGTCGGCGATTGAATGTTCTGGAAAGTGTTCGCCAGGTTCGACGTCAGGGCCTCCATTGCGCCTTCCGCAGCCCGATAGGTGTAGGTTGCGTTGAGGTCGAATCCGCCGGAACGCTGCTCAGTATTCACCATCATCAGCAGAGCCACGGCAAATCCCGACATCAGTAGCACCAGCAACAGAGTTGCGATTAGCGCAAATCCCTTTGGACCCAATTTCTGGCTGAACATCGTCATTCTCCTGGTTGTTTTCACGATGCTGACTTCCGTGAACATTCTTTGCCCAAATCACTAATTTGAAGGTGCAATTGGATACTGCTGTAAAAAAGTCAGATTGCGAGCCGAGATTCCGGTTTGCAGATCGAAGCCCTGATAGCCAGTAATGCCGGGCAATTGGCTGCGAATCGCCAAATGAGCGATGTTGACCTGCGTGATCATGCCGGGCGTGGTTCCGCCGGGGAGGGTACTTACGTTGGCCGAAATGGTGCCATCGTTGTTTACATCGTAAGTGAACTTGAGATCCACCACATTTTCCGCAACCGGCGCCGGCAGCCTGCCGCTCTGGAGGCGCATTAACCGGGGGGTTACTCCATCCATCGGCGAAAGGTCGAGATAGTAAGTGACAAACAACACGCGAACCGGAATCGCAGAAGACGGGAGGGCGCCGGCAGGAAACTGCGTCAGGCTTCCGCTGGTTCCGGGCTGGTTTATCTTTCCGACGTCAGTGGCGGCAAAATTGACCGTATAGCATGCGATGTTTCCGGCTGTAGGCGCGCAGGAGGCTACACTTGTAACTACACCAGCGGCACTCGTGCCGAACAAAACCATGTCGCCGGGCTGCAGCCCAACATTAGGGTCCATCAAATTTTGGGGATAAGATACTCCGCTCTCTGTTGCTCCGTTGTCCAGTTGCGGCAATACGCAGGTTGCTGGCTGCGCCGCGAGCGCTTGAAAAGTTACGACGGTGCCCGTGCCATCAATCGAAGCCGAATAGCAGTTCAACGTTAAGGTCGGATCGGCCGAGTCCACCGTCAAAATATCTGTGGGTCCCGTCGCCGCGTTAACCGTGATTCCCAGGCTTGGACCGGGGATGATGGAATACAGAGTGGGCACACCGGACGGCGAGAGGGGGAAAGCGACACTGCCTCCATTGACGTAGTTGCAGGTCGCGGTGCTGCAAGGGTAAATAGATTTTGAGCTACCTGCGCCATTTGGCAGTCCCACGCCATTGTTCTGCAGACCCTGTTGTCCAAGGGCGCCTGCCCCTGCCTGGCTAATATCTTGCTGCATCAGGTTGGCGGCAGCGCGAAGATCCTGCTGCATTTCGGATTTTTCGGAAGTGATCCAGCTTGCTTTCATCGCGCGCGAGAATAAAGTCACGGCTCCGCCCACGACGAGCAGTCCGGCGAAGGCCGCGATCATCATTTCCAGAAGCGTGAAACCTGCAATCGAATTGGGCGCGCGCCGCATGGTTCCTCTCTAGTAGTATTCCGAAACGTATTCGACAATCGAGTAGTTCTTGGGAACGGGGTAGCCCGGAACGCTATACGTGATCGTCACTGTTACCGCCACGAGCGTTTGAATCGGGGTGGGAGGATTTCCCTGGCTCAACGGCGTGATGGCGATGGTGCGTGTGTAGTTCGATAGCGAAAGAATCACGTCGTCGGCAGTCCCCACAATACCGTCCGGTCCCGGCTCATTCAGGCATTGAACGCCGCTGTTCGGGCAGATCGCTCCGGTCGCGGTTTTGCATTGGGATGTGTCGCCGGCCACACCTATCAGTCCGTAGGTTGGACCAGCGCACAACAGCGGTTGTGGACCGTTGGCAAAAATGCCGCCGTTGGAGACATTTTGTATTTGCGAAAAGTTCAGCTGCGATGTATTGCGCGCTGTAAAAATACTCTCCATGGCGTCGGAGGCCAGTTGCCGCGCAATCAGATCCTGTTGCGAAGCCTGGCTGGTGGCAATCGCGAGCCCAAAGACGCTAAGAAGCGCAAGTGATGCCGTCGTGAGCAGTCCGGCGGCGATCATCACTTCCAAGAGTGAGAACCCGGCCTCGGATAAATTACAAAGGCGCTTTTTGCGAATTAGTTTTCGACCCATTGCCATGCGCCTCCATTCTGTACGAGTCGCCAGCCTCGGATGCGGCCGGTGTAGCCCCATAGCGTGAGCGCTCGGCACGTGGCAAGTTGTCCGGGCATGCCGAGGTAAACCACTCCGTTATTTACGCCGCCGGCAGGTGGCCCGGCGTTTTGGGCGCTGCCATTGGGATAAAAGTAGATGACGCTGCCGCCGCCGGCCCCGCTGGGCGACTGATTGAAATCGATGGCATTGGCGGCGGTTCCAAATCCATCCGGGGTTGTAGGAGGAGTAGTTGGAGAAGTCGGAACTCCGGGTTCCACGTGAAAGGTGACATCCGCAGGCAGCGTCACGCTGAGCAGGTTCGTTGCATCAGGATTGGCAGCCTGTATCACTGTGATTGTTCCCCCATTGACATTAGGTACTGGAGGGGAGAACGTCACCTGATAAACACGCATGTCAGCTTCGGCTTGATCGTGAGTGCGTCGCAGAGCCATTAACGTCATGTTGTAGGCGTCAGTAACATGCTGCTGCTGCATCAAGGGTTGATACGAAAGCACACAGACGGCGGTCAGGGTGACAGAGATTGCAAGAACCGTCGTCAACTCCAACATCGAAAACCCGCTTGTTCTCGTCGAAGCCATAGATTCTTTCGTTGGGCGTCAGGTTTCCCCGGTGCCTGTTCGATCCTCCCCACGAAATCACCCTGGCGGCGAACAGCGACAAAGCTGGACACGCCAAGGGAGAGGAGTTGCTTTTCAATCGTAGGAACGGGGGTGGAAGAGCGTCAAAGCACCACAGTGCAACGACGAAGTATTGGTCTTTTGTAATTACGCTGGTGACGACCGTCACCTGTTGAGTCCAGCGGAGTTAGGCGGCTACTTCAGTTCCGTAGCGGCGCGGCGGATGACTCCGGTAACTTGTCGGCGGAACTAGGGTGATCCTACGATGCTTACGAGTATGACTCTCTTATCACTCCTGGTTTGCGTGGACGAAGCTTCGGTGGAAGTGTTGAAGCGCGTCCTGGAAGAACTTGGCATTCAGGTGGAGTTGTGTTCAGATCCTGTGCGCGCTTCGGTTCGTCTGGCGCAGGAGCACTTCGACCTGATTATTCTCGACTGCGAAAAACAGGTGGACGTGACTTCGCTTCTGCACGACACGCGCACTTCGCGCTTGAATGATGCCACGCTGGCAGTGGCGGTCGTTGCCGGGCAGGAGAACATCCGGGAGATGTTCTCGTTAGGCGTGAATTTCGTTTTGTACAAACCGGTGTCCTATGAGAGGGCACTGAGCAGCCTGCGGGCGGCGCAGAGCGTGTTGTTCCGCGACAAGCGCAAGAAAGCGCGGGCCCCGGTACACGCCCACGCGATCATCGATTATGCAGGCATGGAACAGGCTCGAGCTACACTGGTCGATTTGGCGGAAGATGGCATGGCGGTGAATTTTGGCAAAAAACTGCCGCCCACCTGCAAAGTGTATTTTCAATTCCAGCTGCCGGGGCAGATGGCGAGCGTGCGGCTTTCGGGACACATTGTTTGGCAGGATTGGAACGGACGAGCCGGCATTCAGTTCGTCGATGTACCGCAGTCGTCACGTCGAGTTTTGCGCGAGTGGCTGGAGATGAATCTGCGCAACTCGACGAAGCATGAACTGGCGGCGGAACAGGTCGAGGTCGAGCATTCCATTCGGCCAAGAGATGAAAACAAACTGGGCAGCGGAGGCGGAAAGAAAAAAGGCGGGAAGAGCGGTACCGCCAAAGCCCGCGAGGCGGAAATCGCATCGGAACAGCATCTGAACGAACCCGGCAACCGCCGCGGACAGGTTCGCTACACGTGCCACCTGGGCGCAGAGGTTTATCAGCAGGGGAGTTCGGTGCGAAATTATTGTCACTTGAGCGATCTCAGCCCCGGTGGATGTTATCTGGAGATGCCGCTCGCTTTTCCTGTGGCCACTCCGGTCGAAATTGTGGTGCGGACCGAAGACATCAAATTGCGATTGAGCGGTACAGTGAAGACCTCACATCCCAGCTACGGGATGGGGATCTCTTTTCGTTTGAACACGCGCGATGAGAAGAATGGCGTGCAGCAGTTGATCGATTTTGTGGCGGCTGCGGCGGAGAGCTCGTAAGAGATTTCGGCGCGGCTGCCGCCGCGCCGATCCAAATCAAGAAAGTTCATTGTTATGGATAGCTCACTACCGTGACCGGAGTGTCCGGATTCGCGATGGTGGACGATCCCCCAGTGTTATTGATCACGTTGAGAATGCCGCCGAATCCTGACGTGGAGAGAAATACGGTCAGCAGGTCGTTCATGCTGGCGGGGACCAGAGCCGTCGGAACCTCAAACGCGTTGGCTGCATAGATGTTCACACCCTGATTGAAGAAGCTGTAGCTCCCCATGCCGTATCCATGGAAGCTGGTTACATTGTCGGTCACTTTAAACGCTGCGTAGCCATCCACGCCCGGAGCCTCCATCCACGCGGCCTGGCTGGGTGGGTCGTAGGGCATTTCGTTTTGGAGGAAAATGTCCGTGCCTCCATTGCCCGTCCAGATCACCTCGTATTTCTGGTAGTGCTCGATGAAGAGCCCATATGCGGTTACGTTATTGCCGGTGACGATCAGGCCAGTGTCGGCGGTGTTGTCGGTCCAGCCGACACCACTGCCGTGGTCGGCGCGCCAGGCCCAGATGTCATCCAGAATCGCGTTGTTCGCGCTGACGGAAAGACTGACCGTGGCTTGGCCGGGTTCTGCGCCTCCGATGCGGAAGAATACATCCTGAATTGCCGCAGGATCAGAGCTGGAGGTGGGCGCGAAAGGCGTTCCGAACTGAAGAAGCAGGGGAGAGCCTGGAGTTCCGGCATCGAAGATCATCCCTGAGAGCATGACTCCTTTTGATGGGAGGACGATCATGGAGACAATACCGTTTTCTGGAATCAACGTGGGGAAGCCGATGCCGAGTACTACGGCGTCGGGACGCGTGACTAACAGCGTTTGGTTAAGGTTGTAAATTCCGGGAGTGAGAATCAGGTTCTGACCCGCGAATAGGGCCGCGTTGATTTGAGCAGCGGTATTGGTCGGTTGCGCGATAAAGAATTTGGAAATTGGGATTGACGAGCCCGGGGTTGGACCGCTGGCCCAGGTTGTTCCTGAAGAGTTGAACTGCACAGAAGGGACAAACACGTTGTAGTTTCCGTTTGAGTCGAGATACAAATACGGTTCCTCGCGTGTGACCGGACTGGTGGCCAGCGTAGTGTATGGACCGCCGCAAGCTCCCACGGGAAAGCATTGTGCGGGTGCGCCCAGCACGCCGGAGAAGACTTGATTCCACACGCCGTTGCTCCAGCCAGCCATCTGGCTGTTGCGAGTGATCCATTGTTGCTGGGAACCGCTTGTGATCGCGTTCTGGTTGAACTGCGAATCAGCGATGAAGCCTCCGCTAGCGAACGAGGGACCTGTGCAATAGTCCATCAGCGTCGTCAGGCCGTTGATTTGGACACGGCGTAGCGGTGCGGCTTGGGAAACTGCCCAGAATTCGCCCATGTAGCAGCCGAAAGTCGGATTGGTCACGTTGATGGTGAGATTCGAAAGCGAACGCCAGAAGTTATCGAGCGCAATGCAATCGTTTGCGCCGAAGCACTGGTTATATACGTCAATGGAGCCGTTGATGACTGTGTCGGTTGGATTCTGGCCCAAGCCTGCCACTGTGGTGTAGTAGCCGACCTGAAAGTTGAGAGGATTGGTGCTGGTCCCGTAGGTGCCGGGCTCGAAGAGAAGCGCGTAGCGCTGGGTTCCGAACTGGTTGGGAATTTGTTGGTTGGCGATGTTGTTTACCGTGGTTTGAATGTCGCTCAGCGACATGCTGGGGTTGAAGATGTAGACATTGGGGCCGAAATTTGCCTGGCTGGCTGGTAGGGATGGAGCTGCAGCAAGTGCCGCTGCAGCCAGAGTGTATGTGGAGCAAAGCAAAGATACGAGGCAAACGACTGAAGCTAGAGTCAGGGTGTTGGCAATACGTAAGTACGCTCGACGCGGAGTGAGTATCTGCATAGCTGGACTCCTTTGAGGCAAACGAGGGAAGGTAATTCCCCTTGTTAGTCGAAAGTGTACTCTTATTTAGTCGCAGGTATGCTGTGGAAAGTGCGGTCTGAACTACTTCGAGGCGGCTGCTTCCTCGGCAAGACAACTTCTAAAGTAATCCAGCGATAGGCGAAGACCTTCTTCCAGCTGAATTGTTGGTTCCCAACCCAGAATAGTCTTCGCTTTCGTAATGTCGGGACGCCGCTGTTTGGGATCATCTTGCGGAAGCGGTTGGTAGGCGAGACTGCTTTTGGAGCCGGTGACTTTTAGCACAAGTTGTGCACATTCCAAGATTGCGAATTCATTCGGGTTGCCGATGTTGACGGGGAGATGCTCGTCCGATCTTGCCAGCCGCAGGAATCCATCAATTTCGTCGCTGACGTAGCAGAAACTGCGGGTCTGGCTGCCATCGCCGTAGACAGTGAGCGGCTCGCCGCGCAACGCCTGCTTCATGAAATTCGAGACCACACGACCGTCATTCAGTTGCAATCGCGGGCCGTAGGTGTTGAAGATGCGGACAATGCGGGTATCGACTTTGTGGTAGCGGTGATAGGCCATGGTAACCGCTTCGGTGAAGCGCTTGGCTTCGTCGTAGACGGAACGCGGGCCGATCGAATTGACATTACCCCAGTAAGTCTCTTTCTGCGGATGCTCCAGCGGGTCGCCGTAACACTCGGACGTCGAAGAGACGAGATACTTTGCATTGTGTTTCCTGGCAATATCGAGCGCGTGAAATGTGCCGAGCGACCCGACCTGCAATGTTTCGATGCCATGGACAGTGTAGTCGACCGGGCTCGCGGGGCTGGCGAAATGAAAGACGTAGTCGACATGGCCCACGTCAAACGGCTCGCAGATGTCTTTTTCTACGAAATCGAAGCGGGAGTCATTCTTGAGATGATCGATGTTCGCACGGCGACCGGTAAGCAGATTATCGATAGCGACGACCGTCCAACCCTCCCCGAGCAGTGCGTCACACAGATGAGATCCCAGAAAACCGGCGGCGCCGGTGACCAGAGCGCGATGTTGGCTCATGCTTTCTTTACGCCGTTGCCATTCTTCAATGCCCCGGTTGGGACGCCATCGGGGTGCGAGGCAGCGCGTCCCACAGAGTAATAGATGAAGCCGTTGGCCGCCATCACTTCGGGATCATAGAGGTTTCGGCCGTCGATGACGATGGGGTATTTCATTTCGCGATTCAGGCGATCAAGATCGAGGTTGGCGAACTCTTCCCATTCGGTGAGGATGAGCAAAGCATCCGTGCCGGTGGCCGCCTCGTACGCCGAATTCGCGTATTTCAGGTTCGAATTCATGACTTCCTGCGTGCGCTCCATTGCGGCCGGGTCGTAGGCAGTGATCTTGCAGCCTTCTTGCAGCAGAGACTGAACAATCAGAATCGCCGGCGATTCGCGGATATCGTCGGTGCCCCCCTTGAATGCCAGACCCAGCACGCCGATGCGCTTGCCCCGCAGTGTCCACAGAGCGCTGCGCACCTTGCGCAAGAAGCGGTCGCGCTGATCCTCGTTGATGCGCATCACTTCCTCAAGCAGGCGGAAATCATAGCCGCACTCGCGAGCCACGGCACGGAACGCCATCACGTCTTTCGGAAAGCAGGAACCTCCGTAACCGATGCCGGGATTGAGGAATCTCGGACCAATGCGATTATCGGTCCCGATACCATGGCACACCTGATTCACATTTGCGCCCACAGACTCGCATACAGTGGCGACCGCATTAATGAAGGAAATCTTCATCGCCAGGAATGCGTTGGACGCGTGCTTGATGAGTTCTGCGCTCTTTGTGCTGGTGACGATGATCGGAGCGGGAATCGAAGTGCGATCCGGTTGCGGAATTGCGCCGGGCTGCACGTAGTAGGTGCCGCTGGTAAGCGGTTCGTAAATCTTGCGCAAAACCTGCGCGGCGCGCTCGGTATCGCAACCGACGACGATGCGGTCGGGATAGAGAAAATCGGTGACGGCGGTGCCTTCCCGCAAGAATTCGGGGTTGGAAGCAACATCGAAACAGTCGGGATCGGCTCCGTTGCGGAGAATGATTCTGCGCACCCATTCGCTGGTGTAGACCGGGACCGTGCTCTTCTCGACGACGATTTTGTATTCGCTGATGGCGCCGCTGATCTCGCGCGCAACGGATTCGACGTAGGAAAGATCTGCGTCGCCGCGGTCAGTAGGCGGAGTGCCGACGGCGATGAAAATCGCAGAACTCGCGCGGACGGCTTCATGGAGATCGTTCGAAAAAGTGAGCCTATGCCCGCGATGGCGGCCCAGCAATTCAGGCAGAAAATTTTCGTGGATCAGCGTCTGGCCGTCCTTGAGCGCCTTCAGTTTGCGCTCGTCATTATCGACCAGAATGACGTCATGACCGAGGTCCGCGAAACAAGCGCCCGCGACTAAACCCACGTATCCAGAACCAACGACGGCGACGTGCATGTTCAAACTCCTGGAACCAAAAAGCCTTGGAAATTCACTGACATCCGCATGGAGGGGAGAAGAAACGGTCTTGAGGCCTCATCTTGCCCCAAGCATGTGCTGATTCTAACATCGCAGCGAACCGGGGAAGCACCCAAAAGTTCTGTAGCACGATTGTCCTATGGTTTTTTCATCCGTTTTGGGACCGTCGCGCGGGTCAGTTTGGGCTTCAAGAGCTGGGCGGCGGATGCGCCGCCCGGCCGTCTTCAGAAACCTCACTGCACGGTTGTGGTTGCTGTAGCGGTGTTGTTTTTTGTATTCGGATCGTATGTTGTTGAGGATGCTGTGGCCGTATCCGTGATCGTGCTCCCGGACGAAGCATTCACGTTTACGACCAAGGTGATTTTCAGGCTCGTGCCGCTCCCCATCGTTCCCACAGTACACGTTACGGTGCCCGTGCCTCCCACCGGCGGCGCGGTACAGGTCCCGGTATTCGGAGTCACGCTGACGAAGGTCGTACCGGTCGGCGTCGCATCGCTCACGCTGACAGAGAGTGCCGTATCCGGACCATTGTTTTTGGCAGTGAGGTTATAAGTCAGATTGGCGCCGCTCTTGACGGTCGCTGGAGCCTTGGCGGTCATTGAGATATCAGCCGACAGGATGATCTTGGCAAACCAGGCATCATAGTAGCCGCCGTTGCAGTTGCCGTCTGTGCCGCAGGTGGGCTGCACCGCGTGGGCGGTCACCGGCAAGTTGGTCGAGAGAGTTCCGCCGGTGATGTAGACGTTGTTCGTGGGATCGAGCGCCACGCGATACGCGAAGTCCTCGCCGTTTCCGCCGAAGTAGGTCGAATATCCGAAACCACCTTGTGGAGTGAGTTGGGTAATGAAGGCGTCACTCGAGCCTCCGCCATACGTGGCCTGCATAGCGTCAACCAGCGGGAAGTTCAGCGAATCGGTTTGACCGGTCACGTACATGTAGCCGTTGGTATCGACCGCCATCGACAGGCCAGGGTTTTCATCCAGCGAGCCGCCCAGGTAGGTCGAGTACTGCAGAGTGGTGAGGCCGGTGTTCAGTTTGGAAACGGTTACGTCGCCGCAAGTTCCAGTGCTCACCACGCACCCGGCAGAGTTGCCGCCATAGGTTTTCTGTGCTGCGTTCGAGGTTACGGGGAAATCGGACGAGACGGTGCTGCCGGAGACATAAATCGCAGTCGGCTTCACGACGATGCCGGCGGTGTAATCGAAGCTGCTTCCGCCCAGGAAAGTCGAGGCGACGATTCCGGTGCCCGTCGGATTCAGTTCGGTGACGAAGCCGTCATAGGTGCCGTTGCAGAGGCCATCGCTTCCGCAGGTGGTCTTGTAGGCGTTCGGCGTAGTCGGGTAATTGGGCGAACCGGTGATGCCGCTCAAATAGGCATCGTCGTTCGCATCGAGCGCAATGCCGTACGCGGATTCGCCTAAACCATCTGAGCCCCCGAGATACGTCGAGTAAACCAGAGCTGTACCCTTGGGATTGACCTCGCTGACAAACGAGGTTGAGCAACCGCCGCTGCTATCCACAGGGCAGGTGGTTTGATAAGCGCCCGCGGTAACGGGGAAGTCGGTGGAAGTGGTGTGGCCAGAGACGAACACGTTGCCCGGAGTGTCCACGGCGACGCCGAATGCTTGATCGTCACTGCTGCCGCCGAGATAGGAAGACCATTCCAGATAGAAACCGGCGGACTCAACTTCCACCACGACCGCATCGCCGGTTATGCTGCCGCCCTTGAAGGTCTTCTGGAAGACGGGCCCTTTGATCGGGAAGTTCGTCGAAAGGCTGTAACCGACGAGGAAGATATCGCCGTAGACGTCTTGTGTAACTTGCGAGGGCACGTCGTCGTTCGATCCGCCGATGAAGGTGGCGAAGATCAGCTTGGTCAACGCGGGATTGTACTTCGCAACGAAGATGTCGCGGTCGCCGCCGTAGGGATAGAGGGCGAGAACTTCGGGGAAGTCTGCCGAGCGCGTGCTTCCCACCAGAATCGGCTGGCCATAGCGGACGCCGTAGGTGATGCCGTAAGCGATGTCGTCGCTGCTGCCACCGAGGTACGTTGAGTAGCTCAGAACTGGATCAATGACCAGTTGCTTGCGGTGATCGTAGGCACCAAGTTCGAACCCTACTTTGCCGTCGGCGTTGAGAACGTAACGCGCATCGACGGCGGTCTTCGCGTTGTGATTTTTCTGATAGACGATCGGCTTGTGGAAGCTGACTTCGCCGCCTTCGAGAGTGGCGATTAGATCGCCATTACGATCCACGGCGAGGGGAACCTGCTTGTTGGCGCCAGCCCCGCTCGAGAAGGTGAGCGCGATGGCGCGCGCATCCGCGCCGGGATTTACGACGAAATCGTATTCCAATTGCTTTTGCTTACCGTAGTAGATCAGATCGACGCCAGGATAAATTCCGGCATAGCGAACTTTCTCGTAGTTAGGAACGTTCTTGTGCCACTGCGCAGGATCGTTGCCGATGAAATAGTTGGTCTGAGCTTCCTGTTTATTGAGGCCAGTGGCGCGCACTTGCCCATTCGCGCCGATTACGCGCATGGTGAGGACTTCTTCGCGCTGCTGTGCGTCTTGATTAGGCTTATCGAACCGAGTGTTCGATCCGACATAGGGCAGCGGAGCCTGCGTCGAGGCGTTTTGCTGAGCCGTCTGTGCCACTCTTGTTTTTGGCATGGGCAGGGCGAGCACCGCAGAATCGTGCGTCAAAAACAACGTGTAGCCTGCGCCGCGCGAGAGGAACTGAACCTGTTTTGCGGTCTGGCCCGCGTTGACTTCGAAGCTCATCGGAATTTTCGCGACGGCGTTGACCATTTCCCGTTTGGTCGCATCGTCAACAGAAGGTTTCTGGGCTGGGATGGCCGGAATGGCCGAACCGGTTGTCGAAGGCGAAGCTGGTTGTTGTGACGGCTGTTCAGCGCCTTGTGTGCGAACCGAGAGAGCGGTAACGAGAGTCAGACTTGCAGCGAAGCTTGCCAGCGCTTTATATCCTGCCATGTAAACGACCCCTCCAGAAACTGAAATCACAGAGTTCGCGCACGGAGATTTCCGGTGTCAGCGACTCATTTGAAATTGTTTGCGAAGTGCTCGGGATAAGGCTTTGGGGTTGGCCGCGACCGAGTAATGGCTCACAGTGTGACCGAGGTTGCAAAGACTGTCAAGATGCAGGAACTTGCAACTTTTTGCCCCGGTTTAGGCCGCTGACTTGTCTGGGTTTGCAATTTACTGCACGGTTACCGTAAAGCTAAAACCGGGCAATCCGGCGACTGATGCTGTAACGGTGACCGTACCCGCGCTGGAGGGCGTAACGTAGTTGACGCTGGCGCGACCGCTGCTGTTCGTGATCACTTGTGACTTGGATAACCTTCCCCCTGCTCCATTGTCTGAGAAGTTCACCGTCACTCCGGAAACTACGTTTCCATACTGGTCGTTGACTGAGACCACGAGAGGAAGCGTGAGCTGAGTGTTGGGCTGCGCGGACTGATTGTTGCCCGAAACGTAGTTTACGGATGCAGCGCTGCCCGCGACTGACTGCTCGGCAGCGCTGGTATTAAAAGCGCCGGTGGTCGCGGTAATTGTAAGACTGGTAGCTTTTGTGGGCAGGGTGTAGTAGGTGGAGGCTTCTCCCGAGGAATTTGTTGTTGCACTCGCGGGGTTGAACGTTCCCCCCGCGCCGTTATCGGTGAAGTTGACGGCAGCGTTCGGCATCAGATTGTTGAAGGGATCCTTCACTGACACTACGACGGGCGCGGGAAGTATGGTCGCGACCGTGCCTTTTTGATATCCACCGGAAACTAGCGATATTTCTGCAGCCGGACCCGCGGCGGCAGTTTCCGAAAAATAAGTCGCTGCCGCAGCCGAGCTTGAGGCGGTGATAGTGACGGTTGCCGGCTTCGTCGGGACTTTGTAGGTTGTGGTAGCGATTCCAGAACCGTTGGTAACGGTTGTAGGGCTGCCGAACGAGCCTCCCGACGGAGACGCAGTGAACGTAACGGGCACGCCGGGCGCCGGTTGGTTCGTGTAGTCATTGAGGGCCAGCACGGAAAGCGTGGTTGGCAAAGTCGTGCCGACATACGCCGACTGATTATTGCCTGCATTCGCCGTGAGGGTTGGAAGCAATCCGTAGACAAGCAGTTGAAATTGGCTAGCTACAAAAACTTTTCCGTTAGCGATGGTCGGAGTGATGAAGTTGGGCACGTAGTTTAACGTGTCTCGTCCTCCGGATGCCTGAGTGCTGGCATAGAACTGGGTTTGCAGATTGGTCGCATCAAAGGCGCGTAGCGTTCCGGGGTTCGCTCCAGACGCGCCATTCGACCAGGTAACAGCCCAATAAATTCCGCTCCCGGTCAAGTTGGCTGAGATGGATCCGCTGCCAACGCCGGGATATGCTGCTGGCGACTGCACAGGTGTGGTGCTCAGCGTTGTTCCACTCAATGAGTAGGAGACGATTGGGCCGGGCACTTCGGAGAAATAGATATAGTTCGAGGAGCCGTTGCTCCAGTACGTCGGAGTTCCATAACGGCAGGTGAAAGCCGGTGGCGTTCCCAAGCATCCGCTCAGATAGGAAGGCGGAACGACGTCTTGCAGGATGTTGATATTGCCGGTACTCGTATTGCAGGTGCTGGGGCTGCAGAATCCACCCAAGTGGTCGGTATCGAGAACATATATTTCTTCTGCTTTTCCCGATGCGATAATGACCGGATCAAATCCCGGCGGATTCAGCAGAAGCGGCCCCACGGAACTGAGATCGAGATCGTTCGGTTCGAGCAGGGTTCCTTCGTTGTAGGGAGTGAAGAAATCCAGAAGCTGAAGCTGCGGGCTCAGCTTCAACACGCTTAAACCGTAGTCCGACCCTCCATCGTTCTCATCAAAAACTCCATCCGCGGTTTCGAGATAGATGTTTCCGCTGGGATCGGTGGCCAAGCCGCCGCCAGATTGCCAAATCCCCGAATTATTTGTGGTGGGACTGGTCACAAACATGTAAGGAGTTTCTGACAGGCTCAGTGTGTTATAGCCGAGAACCCATCCGTGATTGTTGATTTTCGGAAAGCCCGAAAGCCCCTTACAACCGGTTGAACCAAGAGCAACGTACACGTAGCCGTTGCTCAGAAGCAGTCCCGGACGATTCATCTGATATTGCGGCATGAAAGTGGGCCCGGATGGAGGAACAATTTGTACCGGACTGCCAGGTTCGTCGAAGCCGGTGGTGAGGTATACGGCATGCAGATAGAGGGCGTATGGCGACGATTCGCTACCGTTGCCGGTCTTCGTCACGAAATAGACGAGACCGGCGTTCTGATCGATGACCGGAGTCCCAACGATCCCGGCTCCCTTCGAAGGCGAGAACTGGTAGTTCGAGTCTTTACAGAGATTGTCGAACGGCGTCGGCGGGCCGTAATTGGCATACCAGAGTTTCTGGCCGTCATCGGCGTCGAAGGCATAAACGCTGTTGTTGATCGTCGCCACGTAAACAACGTTGTGAGTACCCTGCTCAGGAATCGAGACATTGGGAACATACAGCGGTTGTGCCGCGGCCCAGCTATCGAGGGCTTCACTTGCAGCGAAAAGTTTCGCGAATTGATTTGCATTGACATTCGCGGGTGTGAGCAGGCTTTCACTCAGGTTCTGGCCGGTGCGGGCATTATCGTTGTGGTAGGTGGTAACGCTGACTTGCGCCTGGCCCCGACCCGGCGATGCGATAAGCAAGGCAAGCGGAACAACTAAGGCGAACTCTCGCGAAAAGTCGATAATTAAGTTGGAAACAAAACTGGTTTGCCGCAGCTTTTCCACAGAAGCTGGAATCATCCTGCACCTCGATTTTTACTGGAAAAACGGGGCCCAAGGGGAGATGTAACGACACCTAGAGGAGGCGGAGCGAATCATCCTCTCACGCGCTCCCTCTGTCAAGCAAAAAGAGCACGCTTCGGCAATTCGAAAGTTCCTGGAACCCAGTTGCGAACTTACGGGCTTTTCTATGGTTGACAAGGTGGGACTTTAAGGAGAAACTCCGCTAGAGAAGACGTTCTTCCGTACCGAATTTTACACCTTTTGGCTATGGCTCACCGTCCCACCCAGGGGACCGACTCCGCACAGCCTGGCGGGCCTGATCCGGCAAAGCCGGAGAATTTTGTAAAGAATTCTGCGTCGCAGCCGCGCCCCGCAGGCGAACCTTCGCCGCAAACCCTCCGCGCCACAGATTTTGCTGAGTTGGCGGCAAAGTTTGCGACCCATGGAGGGGGGAAAATTCCAGCCGAGCTTTCGGGGGAGTTGGCGCTTGATCTCCTGCTCAACGAAATTGCGGAGCAAGCCTGCCTCGCGACTGGAGCATCCGGTGCGGCGATTGCTTTGCGGCGCGACGATGCCATCGTTTGCCGCGCCACTACGGGAACGAGCGCGCCGGAACTGGGAACTCGCCTCGACACCAGCTCGGGTCTCTCCGGCGCTTGCGTGCGCACCGGGAAGATCCAAAGCTGTGATGACGCCTGGAACGATGACAGGGCCGATGCCGATCTTTCCCACCAATTGGGAGTGCGATCGGTGGTGGTCTATCCGCTAGCGCGTGGGAAGGAGTTTCTCGGCATTCTTGAAATTCTTTCGCCATTGCCGTCGGCTTTTACGCCACGGGACCTGCAAACGCTGGAAGCTTTGGCGAGCCGGGTGGTTAAGAACACCGAGGTGGCGAGGGAGATTTCTCTCGTTCCAACGGCTCCTGCTCCCGCTGAGCGTGTCGCAGAAACCATCAGCGGAAGCGACACGCAGGGGTGCAACACCCAGGTGTCCCCAAACCCCGTGGTGCAAGCCCAGATCGAGAGTGCTCGAAACGCGTTGCTCGAGGTGCCGGCCGAATATGTGATCGACAGCCGGCGTCACAGGCATTTCGATTGGTTCACCGCAGTGCTAAGCGCAATCATCCTGGCCATCGCGCTTGTGATGGGTGCGGTTTTGACTGTGCGCATGGGATGGATCAAAGTGAGCGATCACCGCAATGCACATCGGCCCGTTTCTAGTGCTCCTGTGGTGCCCTCTGCTATTGCCCGGCAGACCGATGCAAATGGGGCGCACATCGCTTCGCCAACGACGTCATCTGCAGAAACAATGACCGCTCCAACCAGCGCAAAGCCAGTCGAAAGAAAGGAAAGCGCGGGTGCGCCTGAAGGCACTCTCTTCGTCTACGAGGGTGGCAAAGAAATCTTTCGCACGGCGGCTCCGTCCGGGCATAATACACCGCCACAGTCGAAGCCTGAATTAATAAGCCGCGTCGAGCCGGAGTATCCGGCCCAGGCGCTGGCGCAGCACATTCAAGGCGCGGTCGCACTCGATGTGCGCGTGGGTACGGATGGCAGAGTACAAGAAATAAAAGTCGCGAGCGGCCATCCTCTCCTGGCCGAGGCCGCGGTTGCGGCCGTGCGACAATGGCGCTTTAAGCCTTACCTCCTGAACGGACAGCCCAAAGAAACGGAAACTCAAATTACATTGAAGTTCACTCTTCCCAATTAACCCTGCCGCGTCAGCGCCGCGTTTCTGGAACACGTCCTGGATTGCAAAATCTTGCACAGAGACTTTCACCGAAAAATAATCTTGTGCACTAGCGCGACAATCGATGGCATGATAGGGTTCGCAAAATGAAGTATGCTTCACGCAACTGGCCAGGCCTGTCTCTGAACCAGGCTTTTGCGTTGAGTTCATGCTTCACAGTCCCCTTTCCTGCATCGGAGAAAATCGAAAATGTACTCGGAGCGTCGTTACGCCCCCTGGGAGAGCCTTTGTCAAGCCGTCAAGGCCGGAGTGATTGGAGCAACGGTCCTCATTGCAACAATAGCTGGGTGTCAGGCGCAGGTGAATGTCGTCACTTATCACAATGACAACTCTCGGAGCGGGCAGAATTTGCATGAGACCACGTTGACCCCGACCCTGGTGCAGCAAAGCACCTTCGGAAAATTGTTTTCCCAGCCGGTCGATGGGCAGATCTACGCGGAGCCATTGGTCCTTGCCAATTTGAAGATCAGTGGACAAGGCACGCACACGGTCGTATACATCGCTACGGAAAATGACAGCGTGTATGCATTCGATGGGAACAGTAATACTGGTAACAATGTCAATCCGCTATGGCATGTCAGCTTTATCAACCCTGGGCAGGGAATCACGACCGTGCCCAGTTCAGATTTGGGAACCAGCGCAATTTATCCTCAGATCGGGATTACCGGGACGCCGGTCATCGATCCAACGAACGGCACCCTTTACGTCGTAGCGGCAACCAAGGAAAACGGAGTTTACTATCAGCGATTGCACGCGCTCGATGTCACCTCCGGTGCGGAGAAGTTTGGCGGACCGGTGGTGATTTCCGCCAAGGTGAAGGGAACCGGCTCGGGTTCGTCGGGCGGCTATATTGCTTTCGATCCGTTTCGCTCCAATCAGCGGCCAGGGCCTTCTGCTGCTGAATGGGTCGATCTTTATCACCTGGGCTTCGCACGGCCTCGAAGAATGAATTTTTCTATCACGGCTGGGTGATTGCCTATAACGAAACGACGTTAACGCAGGTCGGCGCACTGTGCCTCACGGCGAACGGGGATCAGGGCGGGATCTGGCAGAGCGGAGACGGGCCGGCCGCGGATACTCTGGGGAACATTTTTCTGATGACGGGAAATGGCACTTTCGACGCCAATACCGGCGGCTCCGACTACGGCATGAGCTATGTGAAGATCTCGACCAACAAGAAAATGGGAGTGATCGACTACTTCACGCCTTACAACGAATATGAGGAGAGCGAGGAGGATCTGGATTTGGGCTCGGGTGGCGCCCTGCTGTTGCCGTATCAGAATGGTGCGCCGGTTCCTTATCTGGCGATCGGCGGCGGCAAAGATGGAACGCTATTCGTCGTGAACCGCAACAACATGGGGCACTTCAACTCCTCGGGGAACACGCAGATTGTGGAGTCGATTACCAACGCGTTTAATGGCCATGGACTTTACAGCGGGCCGGCGTACTGGAATGGCTATCTCTTCTTTTGCGCGGCAAATGATGTGTTGCGTGTATACCAGATGCAGAATGGATTGGTTTCGTCCACGCCGATTGCGACGGGAGCGACAACCTTCGGTTCTCCGGGTGCGACGCCGGTGATTTCCGCGAACAATGGAACGAATGGAATTGTATGGGCGATCGATCCCAGCGGGTATCCGACGGCGGCACCGGCAGTGTTGCACGCTATCAACGCCACCACCGCGGTTGAACTTTACAACAGCACTCAGGCGGGAACGCGCGACACCGCTGGGGCTGCCATCAAGTTCACACCGCCGACGGTCGCGAACGGGAAGGTCTACGTACCAACAGCGGTTGAGCTGGATGTGTACGGTTTGCTGCCTGCGGACGAAAGCAAAAAGTAACATGGCGGCGGACGCCCTCGTCCGCGTGCTACCCACCCTTCGAACCGCGAAGGGTGGGGCATCCTCTTTCGTGCTGGCACGGGAGGAGATCCTATTCGACCTACATAGCTAATACGAAAATGACTGCAGCCGGGTAAATGCACTTTGCCCTTCGAAAATTGCCATCACAAAGCCGATTCTCTTCGAGGGGTTCAGCACCATCGAAATTGGGCTGATCGGAATGCGCTGAATATTAATGGATTCCTGAACGGTGCCTTGCTCGTCGTAAACATAGATGCGTGGCTCGGGATCGTTTGTGTTTCCGCCATTGGAACTCCATTGAGAAACGAGAAAAAGGCTGTGGACGGGATCGAAGGCGACGCTTAGGCCGGAATCGAGTGGGGTGCCGTCGAAGTTGGGAATGATCACTTCAAAGCCAGCCTGGGTGGCGAGATTGTAGAATTCAACTCCCCCATCTTCTGATGTAGTTGTACATGCGATACCGGTTGTCGGATCAAGCGCCAGGCCGTTAACGATTCCGAGCCCGAGATTGTCAGTGAATTTACTCATTTCGCCGGTTGAAAGGTTCACCAGGCCAATGCTCATGACGCAACCCGGTTCCGGGCATCCAAAAGAGTCGGCCAAAACCGCCTGATTGGTTACGGAATCGAGGGCGATGGCAGGCTGAAAGAATTCAGTGCCATCCTGGATCGGCGCCAACGAGATTTGTGGTCCAAACGTGTTGTTGTCGACGTTGGAACTGAAAACAAAAGTGTCGCCGGTTTCGAACGATAGCTGGTAAGCGGCGACATTGGGACTTGCGCCGGTACCGGTTAAAGTCCAGAAATCGTAGTTGGGCTTGATCGGCGGCTTCCAGTTCCCATTGAATTTATTTTGCTCAAGCGGATTCATGATTTGATAAATGTTTTGGCCGTCATGCTGATGCAGGATGAGCGCCGTGCTGCCGAAGACGCCTTCCGTGACAAAATCGTCCTGCGTATCCGTTTTGGCAACGACCTCGAGAATCTTGCCGGTCGATTGGCTGAAGGTCTCGGTGGCTGCGAGCACGTTCCCGTTGGCTCGGTCGACATATTCGCTCAAGACGCCTTCGGTGCCGGAGGGGTCGATTGCATACCCCAGGATCTGTCCGCCGAATTTTGGAGTCACAATGACGGGACTTTGAGGACTCGCCTCGCGGCTTTGGATTTGCGAGTCCGCGCCTGCCGTCGACTGAGCGGATGCCGATTGTATTCCGAGAAAACCGACGGTGCAAAACAGATAACCTGCCAGGATGACGAAATGCGCGCCCGGAGCCAGTAGCGGAAATTGCGTTCGTTTCACAATTGACCTCACAGAAAACGGGAAATGAGCAAAGATCGCTTTTCGAACCATCACTGATATACCTCGCTCTACGGGGCCGGTTGTCATATAGCCGTCAAGGGATTGTTAATAGATTTGAAAATCTGGGCCTGCGCCTAGAGACTTTCGTTAGTAGTGCTTTCTTCCTCTTGTTCAGAATTTGCATGCGAGGGTAGTATCACTGCACTCTGATCGCGTCGTGGTGTGGGATGGCGTGTTTCGGAATTTACCGGTATCTCCCCCCAACATAGAGACCCAGCACTCAATGAGCAGCCCGCGCGAGGCCCCGGGATTGAACTTTGCGCCGCGAAGTAAGGCCGTTTGCGGATTGCGGTTTCTGGCCGATTACTGAGCGTGAGACGAGACCTTAGCGGGGTGGGGTACGGATAACGATGATGATTGCGCTGCGCTTCGTCCGGCGACTGAACACTGAACATAGATTGCGCAAATCCAAAATTCCCAGAAAAGTGCGGAGGTAGTTTGTGAAATTGATTCCCAGCGGTTGCACCGTGAAACCGCAGATTTCCTTGAGTCTGGCGGCTCTGTTGGTGTGCCTGGCGTTTTCGCTTGCCGTGCAGGCGCAAACTTACACGCCGAATGACATCTACACGATTGTCGGCGGGGGCGCGACTCCTACTGCGCCGTTGAGCGCCACTCTGCCCGGAGCCAGTGCGGCTATTGAAGACTCTTCCGGCAATGTCTATATCGCGGCGCCGGATACCGCCTATGTTTTCAAACTGGCCTCTACTGGAACGTTCGGCAACTACGCCGGCCAGGGCTATGGCGGACACAATGCTGACGGCGGCCTGGCGAGCAAGGCGCTGATTTTTGCCGTAACCGGCTTGGCATTCGACAGCAAGGGAAATATTTATTTTGCCGATGCAGCCGGATCGCGCATCCGCGAGGTTACGATCTCCACTGGAAAGATTTCGACCGTGGCTGGAAACGGCGACAAGTGCGACCACGCCGAGGTGTGCGGTGACGGCGGATTGGCGATCGACGCTAATTTGAACCTTCCGGAGTCGGTGGCACTGGACGCCTCCGGCAATCTTTATATTGCCGATGCAAACGATAACCGGATCCGCGTGGTCAACATGCAGAAGACGACCATTACTATTGCGGGCGTGAGCATTGCTGCGGGAGACATTCAGAGCGTTGCCGGCCTCGAAAATGACATCACCGGATGCGCCAACTCGCAGACGGCGTGCGGCGACGGCGGACCGGCGACGAGTGCGTATCTCAATCTGCCCTATGGCGTGGCGCTGGATAGCGCCGGCAATATCTATATCGCGGATACCGACGACCAGAAGATCCGCGTGGTGAACGCGCAATCCACAACGACTACGATTATGGGAGTCTCGATTGCGCCGGGAAACATTGCGACCGTTGTGGGCAACGGCATCGCGTGTACGAATCCGGTGAGCAAGTGCGGCGATGGGAAGGTTTCCACCTCCTCTGAGATCACTCGGCCGCAAGGTATTTTTATCGACACTTCGTCCGATATCTTCATTGCCGACACCGGCGACAGTCGGATTCGCGAGGTCAGTTCGGCGACCAGCATCATCAACACGGTGGTGAACTCCGCGGGAACGCCGGGATTCACGGGAGACGGCGGTGCAGCGGCCAGCGCGCAGCTCGACCTGCCGGGTGGAATCTGGCTGGATTCGATGGGCGATTACTTTGTGGCGGATGGCGGCAATGGGCGCATCCGGGTCGTGAACAATCAAGCCAGCGCGATCACGGTGGGTGGAACCACGATTCAGCCGGGCGATATCCAGACCATTGCCGGCGGCGGCAATGCCGGAGATGGCGGATCTCCGACTCAGGCCACTCTTGCCTTGCCGTGGGATGTCGTGGAATACGGCGGCAATCTCTATATCGTCGACCAGGGCGACAATCGGATCCGGGAAGTGACAAATCCACTGCAACTTCCGAACGGCGGTCCAACGCAAATCACGACCGTGGCAGGTAACGGCAGCGCCGGCTACAGCGGCGATGGCGGCCTGGCTACGGCGGCTACGTTGAATGGGCCAAGTTCGGTGGCGTTCGATGCCAGCGGCAATATGTACATCGCCGATTCGAACAACCTCGTGGTGCGGGAAGTTGCCGCGGCGACTGGCATTATCACCACCGTGGTGGGCAACGGAAGTTCTTGTTATCCGACGACCGCGGCTTGCGGAGATGGTGGCGTGGCGACGAGTGCCAACTTCTCTTTCCCTCTGAACATCACGTTTGATTCGGCCGGGAACCTTTACATCTCGGACTGGCAGGGCTATCGGATTCGCGAGGTGGTTGTACAGGCAGGCGGAACTGTCGCGAATGGAACGATCAAGACAATCGCGGGGACGGGGACTTCGGGCTCAAAAGGAAACAACGGACCCGCGACCAAGGCCAATCTCAACCACCCTGCTGGATTAGTGGTGGATAGCAATGGCAACGTCTACATCTCGGATCAGTACAACAACGAGGTTCGGCAGGTGGTAGTGACGCCGACGAGCACGACCTGCGCGGCGGTGGGCGACATCTGCGACTGGGCGTTGAACACGCAAGCCAAACTCGCGGGGGATGGCCTTCCTGCCATAAAAGGCAGCATGTGGAATCCGTTGGAACTGGCGATTGATCCCTCCAATAACGTTTACATCTCGGGCGGCAACAACAACGTGGTTCAGGAAATCAGCGCCGTGACCACGATCTACAGTACGGCTGCCGGCAGTTCGACTAACTCGATTCAGGGAGGCTTCTCCGGCGATAAGGGGCCTGCCACCAGCGCGAAGATGGCGAACCTGGGCGCCTGGGTAGACGGCAGCTCGAATCTGTTCATCGCCGATGGGGGTAACAATCGTGTTCGCTACGTACCGCTAGCGGCGGTGGGCTCGGTGAGTCCAACGAGCCTTTCGTTGGGGCAGTGGGCGCTCGGGGCGACTGGTGGCTCTCAGACGACCACGTTGAGCAGCTCCGGCGGCGAGGATCTGACCATCAGCAGCATTACCTTTACCGGCGCCAACAGCGGCGATTTCTCGCAGACCAATACGTGCGGATCGGATCCAGCGACGGTTTCGCCCGATACGAGCTGCACCATCAGCGTGAGCCTGACTCCGAGCCAGGATGGGCCGGAGACGGCGACAATGAACATTAACGACAACGCGACCGGTGGATCGCAGACGGTAACGCTCACCGGATCGGGTCCGAACTTCGCGATTTCGGCTTCGCCGAACACGCTGAGTGTCGCGCCTGGTTCGGCGGGAACTTCAACCATCTCACTGAAGCCGCAGGCGAAGTTCACGGGAGTTGTGGCCGTTGCGTGCACAGGTTTCCCCCAGAATTCGACGTGTACGCTGGAGCCGACGAGCGTTAATGTTCCACCGGGATCGGTGGTAACCACTACGCTGACGTTGCAAACTACTTCGTCGACCGCGCCGGGAACTTACACGCTGACGGTAACAGGAACCTACGCGAGTCTCTCGAATCCGACAACGATTACGCTTACAGTTCAGTAGCATGAATGGCGGGCGAAACGATAAGTGGCGAATGAGTTGAATTACGCAGTCGGCGGATTCCCCCATAGGGAATCCGCCTTTTTTCTGAGCATCGATAAGTACCGTCAGGATGTGCGTTCGAAAGTTCGATGGCGACGATAAAGCGGCGGTACTTTATCAGCGGTTGGTATTTTTGCTTTGGTGGTGAGGCAACCGAGCACGGCTAGTTCATTTTGGAGGTATCTTATGTGTACGAACTCCTACCTGATGCGGGTCATTGTCTTCGTGGGCGCGTCTTTGGGCCTTTTTACCTCTGCGGCACAAGGACAGTTCGCCGGCGTTTTGACTTCGCGCAATGACAACGCGCGGACCGGCCAGAACCTGAACGAAACCGTACTCACAACCCAGAATGTGAAAGCTTCCAGCTTCGGCAAATTGTTTTCCTATCCCGTCGACGGCCAGATTTACGCACAGCCGCTGTATGTGCCCAACGTCTCGATTCCCAACCAGGGCGTTCATAATGTCGTGTACATCGCGACGGAAAACGATTCGTTATACGCGTTCGATGCAGACGGGTTGAGTCCGAACATTTTGTGGCACGTGAGTTTCATCAATCCTCCGAGTGTCACCACGCTGAACTGTATTTCTCTGAGCTTCGTGTGCAACGTGTGGCCGAACACGGGTATTACCGGAACGCCTGTGATTGATCCCACGACGAACACGATATACGTATTGGTGCGGGCGCAGCAGGGAAGCACTTCGATCCAAAACCTGCATGCGATCGACATTACAACCGGAGCAGACAAGTTTGGCGGTCCAGTCCAAATCTCGGCCGTCGTTTCCGGAACAGGATCGGGCAGTTCGCGCGGAAAAGTTCAATTCAGCACGCTGCACGACAACCATCGTCCCGGAATCCTGCTGGAGAACGGCATTCTCTACCTGGGATGGGCCGGCGATGCGCACGGCTGGGTGATGGCCTACAATGCCACGACATTGAAGCAGGTTGCGGTGTTCAACACCACGCCGAATGGCACCCTGGGCGGCGTTTGGCAAGCCGGTAACGGGCTGGCTGCGGATTCGGAAGGAGATATTTATTTTGCGACTGGCGACGGAACGTTCGACGCATCCACGGGCGGCCTTGACTACGGCGACACGCTTGTGAAGACTGACGCCAATTTGAATGTATTGGATTACTTCACGCCAATGGATCAAGCTTGCCGCCTGCTGCCGAACGATTTGGATTTAGGAGCGGGCGGTCCGCTTATTTTCCCCACGCAGGATGGAACCTACCCGGATGAAGTCATTGAAGCCGGAAAGGGCGGATCACCGTGCGATCTCTTCGGCAGCACCTACGCCGTTCCCATTTATCTGATCGACCGCGACAATATGGGCAAGTACGACCCCAATCAAGATCAGGACATTCAGACGATCGAAGGCACGGTTCACGGCTACTGGAGCAGCCCGGCGTACTGGCAGAGTCCAACGTCGCAGTACGTCTATTATTCGGGAATGACGAGCGAGACGGGGAACGGAGATTACCTGAAGCAATACTCGATCACGAACGGTGTGGTCTCGAGCGCTCCAGTCGAGCAGACTCCAAATCTGTTCCCGGTGGGCAGCACGCCTGCTATCTCGGCGAACGGAACCGCCAACGGGATTCTATGGGCGATTGAGAGAAAAGATATTCTTTCGGCGCTTCCCGGCGTCCATCCTGCGGAGCTCTACGCGTATAACGCAGGCAACGTTTCGCAGGTGCTGTACAACAGTTCCCAGGCCACACAATTGAGGGACCAGCCAGGCTGTGCCAACAAATTCCAGGAGCCTACAATTGCAAATGGGAAAGTTTATGTGGGAACGCAGAATGAATTGGACGTTTTTGGAATTTTGCCGGTGCCACAGAGTACCCCGCAGCCTGCAGTTACCTCCCCATGCTTTACTTTCTTAGCGCAAACTGTGGGCAAAACCAGCCCGCCACAGACCACGACTTTTACCAACCTCGGTCCTGGAACGCTGACGATCAGCAGCATCGCGATGACCGGCAGCAATGCAAGCGAATTTGCCCAGACCAACACCTGTGGCGCGGGTTTGGCCGCGGGAGCCTCTTGCAAAATCAGCATTACCTTCACATCTACTGTCTTCAGCGTGCCTCAAGTGGCCACCATCTTGATTAACGACAATGCATTGGGTGGAGCGCAATCGATCGCGCTGTATGGGGTGGCGACAAAGAAATAGCTAGCCTTGGCCCGGGCGACGCGAGCGAAGCGCGGTTCCTCGCGTCACTGCGACGATTTCGACACGAGATCCAATCCGACAACCAATGAACGCATCGACGCTGCAGCCTGACTTTCGACGACTGCTGGCCACCCTTCTTGTTCTCACCAGTGCTTCTCTAAACTCGATGCAAGCGCAGGAGCGAGCGCAACCCACATCGAATGAATCGCGTGTGCTCACGCTGGTCGAGGTGACTGCGAAGCTGCATGTAGCGCTGCCAGCCGTCGATGTTTCAGAGGCCGTGGCCTTGCCTGTTCAAATTTCTTCTGGAAAATACTCGCTCGACTATGCCCGCCGTACTCTTGTTCCCTCCATGGGCGGATCGGTTGCAATCGGAGATTTTAACGGAGATGGTCGCATAGACCTGTACGTAGTTATTCCGCGCGGATCGAATCATCTTCTCCAACAACTTCCTGATGGCACATTTTCGGATATTACCGGGAAGGCGAAAGTTCCCGGAACCGGCGCCGATCTAAGCGCGACGTTCGGGGACTTTGACAAATCCGGCCATCCTAGTTTGTTTGTGGCCGGATTGGGCGGAGTGACTCTGTACCACAATAACGGCGACGGGACATTTACCGACGTCACGGCAAAGTCCGGACTTCGACTCAAGCCCGGCGAACTCGCCACCTCGGTGCTCTTGTTCGACGCGGAGCGCGATGGGTTCCTCGACGCTCTGATCACAACCTACACCGATTTCAGTGTTCCTCCGGGGAAGGCTTCCTTTAGTTTTCCCAATGATTTTGCGGGAGCGACCAGCCGTCTGTATCGCAACCAGCATGACGGGACATTCGCCGAGATCACGCAGCTCGCGGGTCTGATCGACAATCCCGGACGGACTCATATGGCCCTGGCTGCAGATTTCAATCAGAACGGCAGAATGGATTTACTGCTGCTGCGGGATAACAAACCGCCTGCGCTGTTTCGCAATCAGGGACAAGGCAAGTTCCAAGACCAAACCTGGGACGCGGGCAGGGAGATATGGAAGTATGCCTACGTGCAGGGACAAATTGCCGATTTCAATCATGATCGCAAGCCGGATGTCGTGCTATGGTCCACCATCGGGAACGAAGTGTTGATCAATCATGGCAATGGAAAGTTCGAGCAGGAGGAATCACTTCCGCTCGTGTATGCAGCCAATCGCGCCTTCGGTTTTCATGGACTCGCGGCTGATCTCACCGGCGACGGTTATGATGACCTGCTAACCGTGGACAAGAAAAATAACTGGCATTTCATCGTGAACCGCGCAGGTCACTTTGAGGAAGCTGCAGTGAGATGGTCTCCAGAGCCAGTCTCGCCGCCGGGCACGCTGGGTGCGCAGACAATGGAACCGGAGTTTGTTTCCCTGACCGCCGCGCATCTCGGAACATCAAATGAAGTTATGCTCATCGGACTTGCGAAAGACGGGAGAATAAGGATCTTCGAAGCCGAACAAATTAAGAATTCTCCCGGGCAGTCGAAGGTGCCGAGGAAGTAGCGCAGCGTGCGTGTTAGCATTGCAGTTAACCTCAAAAAAAGCAGGAATCTTCGCGGAGGCTTTTCCGATATGCGCAATTGTTGGCTGATTTGTTTATTGTTCGGTGCTCTTGCCTGGGGACAGGGAAATCCCGCCACCACGCCGCCAGAGAAAAATCCAGCTGGGGCTGCGGATGACGACGATCGTCCCGTGCCTCCGCCGCCTTCTGCGGCTGGTATTGGGCCGGATGCCGCGGTGTTGACCATTAAAGGTCTTTGCCCGCCAGCCTCGGGCACGGGCGAGATTTCGGGGAGCAAATGCGAAACTGTCATCACCAGAACGCAATTCGAAAAGCTCGCCAGCGCCATTCAGCCTAGTCTCAGCCCCGTAGTGAAAAAACAGTTGATGAGCCTGTATCCGCGGCTACTGATCATGTCGCGCGAGGCCGAGGCGCGCGGTCTGGACAAGGAAGAATATTTTCAGCAGATGTTCGCGTTTGCGCGCCTGCAGATTTTGACACAACAGCTCACGCGTCGGATTCAGGAAGAGGCGGGAAAAGTTCCGGAGCAGGAAATTGCCGATTACTACGAAAAGCATCCCGGCGATTTCCGGGAATACACCTTCGAACGCGTCTATATTCCGCGAGTGAAGCAGGAACCGCCACCACCCCAGAAACTGAGCGAGGAAGCGGATCAAGAACGCCAGAAGCACGCCGAAGACGAGATGACGAAACTGGCGGATGCACTGCGCGAGCGGGCGGCGAAGGGGGAATCGTTTGAGGTGCTGCAAAGAGAGGCTTACCAGGTAGCCGGACTAAAGAGCAACCCGCCTAGTGCCAGCATGGGAAAGCTTCGGCGAAACGGTTTGCCGCCTAGACACGACGCCGTTTTTTCCTTGAAGACGGGCGAGGTCTCACAAGTGATTAATGATGCCGGAGGACACTACATTTATAAGGTAGATGCTACGGAAATGGAGACATTGGCGGATGCCAAAGGCGAAATCCACAATTTGCTGCAGAGCCAGCGGCTGCATTCTGCGATGGAAAAGATCCAGGGGCCCTTTACCACCGAAGTGAACGATGCCTATTTTGGGAGCGCACCCTTGAGTCTCCCGCCGACCCCGGGAGCGATTCAGGAAGGTGCCAAGCGATAGAGCAACACCAAAGTAACTGGGCAAATGCATAATCATTGTCATTGCAACTGTTTACATGCGAAAGAGGGACGATACCGGGGGAATGGAGACTTTCGTGAGTAAGGCTTTCGGCCTCTTGCAGTAAATTGCAATGTTCCGTACTCTCTATCTACATTTGGTGACTCCCTTGTGGGTTCACCCAAACCGCAAGAAGCGGAAGTTTTAACTCCCCCCAATTTAATCGACGGCAGCAACAAGCGTCGTGTCTTGGCCCAATAGCCGTTCATGGCTATGGAAGGCGGAGCTTTATTTTGGCTTCCGGTGGGGCGGGGTTGCGGTTTGCAAATTGAAGTCACTGCTTGTGACTGAGAGGGCGGAGCTACGAGCAGCATGCAAATTTCGGAACACCTGGGCACAGAAAGCTGCCACTCGCCGCAGTTGATGAGTTGGTATGCAGTTCAGACCCGCTCCCGGCACGAGAAAATGGTGGCCCAGCAGTTGAAGAATCAGGGCTTCATCACGTTCCTGCCTGTTTCAACCGAGTTGCGCGAGTGGAGCGACCGGCAAAAACTGGTCGAGTTTCCCTTGTTTCCTGGATACGCCTTTGTTCATTTCTCCTACGGACCGCAAGAACGGCTCCGAGTGCTGCGTACCGAGGGCGTGGTCAATTTTGTGGGAACCGCCGGCCAAGGCATCCCCATTCCCGATAAGCAGATTGAGCACGTGCAAACTCTGCTCGCAAGCAAAATCCCCTTCGAAAATTATCCCTTCCTGAAGGCTGGCCAGCGGGTCCGAATCCGCGGTGGAGCCTTGAACGGAACGGAAGGAATTCTGGTACGGCAGGATGCCGATCGCATGTTGGTTATTTCCGTGGAACTGATTCAGCGATCCCTGTCGATACGTCTGCAAGGCTACGAGGTTGAAGCTGTATAAGGCCACCGCATCCTCCATGCGGCGGAGTTGGAAGTCTCTCCCCAAGGCAGTGAGCTACACAAATGGAACGCGTCTGTGGCGGTTCCATGCTTACTGATCGTCGTCACTGAACACACTCCGAATTGGGAACGTTTCGGTGAACTGTGTGAGGCAAATTATGGATCATTTGGAAATGAAGAATGGTAACGCCGTGAGCGAAACGCCGGCCAGCGCGGAGACAGTGGGGTCTACCCCGGTGGCCAGGCACGACTTTGCGCCGGGGGCAACAAGGGTTACGTTGCGCAGCCTCCGCGCTGAAACCGAGATGCAGGCCATTAGCCAGGCCCTGGAGCAGACCGGCTGGAACCGCAAGCGCGCCGCGCAATTGCTCAGCATCAGTTACCGGGGATTGCTGTACAAGATTCGGCAACACAACATTACCCGCAACCGGGACGTTTCTGGGGTTTCCAAACGTGGCAAGATGGCAGATACTGTTGCTAACTGGGAATCTCCGGGGCTAGCCGTCGCCGGGGGCGGAACTCCGGGCGAAGATTAACTGGACAGGTCGGCGCGAAAAAACGCAGTGCTTGGAGACTGCATTAAGCGCTGCGGACTGTTGTTAGCTAGAAAATGCTTGGGGCTGGCCGGAACCTCTATCCGCCGCACAATGACGGGTCGAACGCGAACGCAGTTTAGCGGAGAAATCAACCATGAGTCGTAATTTCGAACTTTTACAAAGGATCGGCCGGGACCAGTCCCTTTATGCCGCGACCACGGCGGAAGAGCCGATTCGGGAACTGGAGCCGATCCGCGATCTGGAGCCGCCTCCGAATATGACGCCGGTGGGCTCCCGCCTGAAGATCGAAGCCGCCGAACTTGAGGAAATTACGAAGCTGGTACAGCGCGTGTTTTTGCTGCCGGGTGGTGAATCGCCACGTGCGGTGCTGTTTTCCGGCGCGGAATCGGGAAATGGCTGCAGTTGGGTTTGCGCTCGGGTGGCCGAAGTGCTCGCGAGTCAGGTCGCGGGGTCGGTTTGTTTGGTTGACGCCAACCTGCGAAATCCGGGATTGAGCGAGCAGTTTGCAGTGGAAAATCATCATGGTCTCACCGATGCTCTGCGCCGGCGGGAGCCAATTCGCAACTTTGCGAAACTTCTTTCATGCCCGAGATTGTGGCTGGTCACCTCTGGTTCGGAGGGGGAAGACGCGCCCACGTTATTGTCATCGGAGCTGATGCGTTTCCGCATCAGCGAACTCCGCTCGCAGTACGATTACGTTTTGATCGATACCCCTGCCGTCAGCGCATATAACGATGCGGCCGTGCTGGGTTCATCCACTGACGGGTTGGTGATGGTGCTGAAAGCCAACAGTTCGCGCCGGGAGAGCGCGCGCACGGCAATCCAGGATTTGCGGGCAGCCAAAGTTCGCGTGCTGGGCGCTGTGCTCAACCAACGCACATTCCCTATTCCCCAAGCCATTTACGAGAAACTCTAGGCTGGCGGAGATTCTTTCATAGGGCGGGCGATGGCAAGTCGATTTCTTACTCCCCTAATTTCGGGTTGATCGTTTCGGGCTAGTCTTAGAAAGGCAAGGACTAATAAGATGTTCGACAATTTGCGGGCTGATTTCGAGGCCGCATTGGGGCACCGCAAACTGGAGAGCGGTTTGTTGCGGGTTTTGATGCGCATCGAAACTCCCGCCATCGTTTGCTACCGTTATTCCCATTGGGCTTCAAAGTTGCGCATTCCCGTGGTGCGGCAGTTGTTTTTAATTCCCGCTTTGATCTGGCAGCGATTGAATCAGATGTTTCTCGGCATTTATATTTCCCCCGACGCGGAAATCGGACCCGGCTTGGTCATTCACACTCCTTACGGCGTATTTATTCCTCCCGTGAAAATCGGCGCCAATTGCACGTTCTCCACAGGCGCTCTGATTGGCTCGGGTTGCCGCAGCGTCGGGGATAACGTTTATTTCGGAGCCGGCTGCAAGATCGTGGGCGACGCGAAGATTGGCAACAACGTAGTGATCGTGGCCAACAGCGTTGTGATTACCGATGTGCCGGATAACACGACCATCATGGGCGTGCCCGCTCGAATTAGGCTACCCGGCGGAAGGGGTCCCAAGAAGTTTGCCTGGAGATCGCCCGAGCCGGAAAAAACGGCGGGCACCTCACCGAACGGCAAGAACGGAAATCACGCGGGCGCAGAGAATAGCAAGATTCCAGCTGTGGAGCAACAGACTCCGGCTCCTAAGGCTCACGCCTAGGCGGGGAAAGACCCGCTCACGCGGAGGAAGAGGGAAAGCAAATTGGATTTTTCCTGGAGTGAAGAACAAGCTGCGTTTCGCAAAGAAGTCATCCGGTTTGCCAAAGAAGAATTAAACGACGATCTCGTCAAGCGCGACCACGACGAAGAGTTTCCAGTCCAGTTCTGGAAGAAATGCGGTGAGTTCGGGCTTCTGGGCCTGCCGGTTCCCGTGGAATACGGCGGCGCCGGCGCGGACACGCTGACCACAGTTTGCGCGCTGGAAGCTTTAGGCTACGGTTGCAAGGATAACGGCTTTCTGTTCTCCTTGAACGCCCATATGTGGACGTCGGAGCTTCCGCTGATGGGGTTTGGCACGGAAGAGCAGAAGCGGAAGTATCTGCCGAAGCTGGCGAGTGGCGAATTCATTGGGCTGCATTGCATGACCGAACCGGGCTCGGGTTCGGACGCGTACAGCTTGAAGACGCGGGCCGAGCGCAAAGGCGACCGCTACATTCTGAACGGCAGCAAGACCTTCATCACGAACACGACCCACGCCGATCTGTTTATTGTTTTTGCGAACGTCGATTTTTCGAAAGGTCCGCACGGCGTCACGGCGTTTTTGGTCGACAGGGGCACGCCCGGGCTGGAGATTGGACAGAAGCTGCACAAGATGGGCATTCGCACGTCGCCAACGGGCGAGGTTGGCTTGGTGGATTGCGAAGTTCCGGCAGAGAACATTCTCGGCAAAGAAGGCAGCGGGCAGGCGATCTTCACACACTCGATGGAGTGGGAGCGAACCTGCATTCTCGCCAGCCACATCGGAATGATGCAGCGGCTGCTCGAAACTTGCGTCAGATACGCGCACGACCGCCGGCAGTTCGGCGAGCCGATTGGGAAATATTCGGCTATCGGCAACAAGATTGCCGACATGGAAGTGCGGATCGAGGCGGGTCGGGCGCTGATCTACAAAGCTGCGTGGCTGAAGAGCCAGGGACGCCACGCTTTGCGCGAAGCTTCGATGGCAAAATTATTCGTCAGCGAAGCCTGTGTGCAAAGCTGCCTCGATGCGATTCAGATTTTCGGCGGTTACGGCTACACGACGGAATACGAGATGGAGCGCGACTTGCGCGACGCCGTTGCCGCGAAAATTTACTCGGGAACTTCCGAGATGCAGCGCGTGATTATCGCCGGCTTTCACGGCCTCTGATGTTTATTGTGCACGCCCCCAAAATCCAGCACAGATTTTGCAAAAAACGGGACGGACATGGCATACATTCTGCAACAGCTTTTGACCAAGAGCGCGGAGCGCTATCCGGAGAAGATGGCGGTGTGGGCGCGCGGGCGGAGCATCACGTATCGCGAACTGAATGAGCGCTCGAACCAGCTTGCACATTTGTTGTGCGAACGCGGGATTAAGAAGGGTGACCGCATCGGAATTTATTTTCCGAAGTGCGTGGAATCGGTGGTCGCGATGTTGGGTATTGTGAAGGCGGGCGCGGTTTACGTGCCGCTCGACCCGCAAGCTCCAGCGGACCGCGTTTGCTACATCATCGGCAACTGCGGCTGCCGTGCTTTGATCACGCGAGAGGATAAGCGGCGCGGGTTGGATGAGGCAACGCGTGAATCACTCGAATTTTGCGTGCTGATCGACGATTCGCTGAAATCGAGCAATGGCGCGTCGGTTCTTCCCTGGACGATGCTGGGTCAGTTCCCAGCCTCGGATGGACCGAAGGTCGTTCTCACCGAAACGGATCTCGCTTACATCCTCTACACTTCCGGTTCCACCGGTCGCCCCAAAGGTGTGATGCTGACGCACCAGAATGCGCTGACCTTCATCGAGTGGTGTGCCGAGACTTTCAAAATCACAAGCGAAGACCGGCTGTCGAACCACGCTCCTCTACACTTCGATCTCTCGGTATTCGACGTGTACAACACGCTCGAAGCCGGTGCGACGGTTTATCTGATCACCGAGGACTTGGCGCTATTCCCTGCGAAGCTGGCCAGCTTCATTGAAAATCAAGGGATCACAGTTTGGTATTCCGTCCCGTCGGCCTTAACATTGCTTTTGTTGCACGCGAATTTGAATGCCGAGAAACTCGCAAAGGTACGCTTGATTCTTTTCGCCGGCGAGGTGTTCCCGATGAAGTATCTGCAGCAACTGGCCAACCTGCTGCCGCACGTCGAACTCCAGAATCTTTACGGCCCGACGGAGACGAACGTCTGTACGTATTACAGAGTCGAGCGTGATCGCCTCGCTGGCATGGACAAGTTGCCCATCGGTATCGCCTGCGAGAACACAGAAGTGTTTGCGGTCAACGATCAGGATGAAATCGTGACTGAACTCGGTGGAACTGGAGAGCTTTACGTTCGCGGACCATCCGTGACCTATGGCTACTGGGCCGATCCGGAGAAGACCGCGAAGATGGTCGTCCCGAATCGCTTTCAGCGCAACTTCGAAGAGAAGATGTATCGCACTGGCGACCTGGTGCAACTGGCCGAAGACGGCAATTACTATTTTCTCGGACGCCGCGACAGCATGATCAAGAGCCGCGGCTACCGCATTGAGCTTGGTGAAATCGAGAGCGCCTTGCTCAGTCATGAAGCTGTGAAGGAAGCGGCCGCGATTGCGATTCCCGACGATATCGTTAGCAATCGCATTATTGCCGTGATTGCCCCGCATGCCGGGATGGAGATTAAAGCCGCAGACTTGCAGCAGCATTGCGGCACGCGGATTCCGAAGTACATGATCCCCGAACTGATCGAGTTCCGCGCGAGTTTGCCCAAGACCTCAACCGGGAAAGTGGACCGCGTACAACTCACGCAGGAAAGTATTCGCGCGGCGCAACAATCCGCGACGGAAGTAGTTTCGCAGTAACCGATTTTTGAATCGCAATTAAGACAAGATCCAGGAGGAATTTCTGTAATGTCAACCGTAAACCAAACACCCGCGACTCAGACTTCGACGCTGAAAGATCAGATTCGCGAGTTCATCATGGAAAACCTCGCGCACGCCAAGGGCATCACGTCGTTCGCGGATGACGAGAACCTCATGGAGAGCGGCGTTGTCGATTCGCTCGGAATTTTCCGCATCGTGTCCTTTCTCGAGGAAGAACTTCACGTCCGCGTGAGCGATGAAGAGATCAACGCAGAAACCCTGCAAAGTGTAAACTCGATTGCGCAACTGGTTTTGAGCAAAAAGAAGTAAGAAGCGAAAACGCAACCGCAACCCTGATCCCGGTTCGTTTGGCGAGGACAGGCGGCTCCCCCAGCCTCCGCGCTGCATTGAAGGAAGTCAATCGACTTCTGCACGCTGGACCACGCACCACTTCCGCTGGTCCTGGGCCCCTGTAAATTCTTGACTTGCCGACGAGAGTGTTCTGTGAAGAGTAAAACCAATCTGGACAATGAAACTCGCGCAGGAGCCCCCACTGCAAACGAGCGGTGGGTCTCCGTCCCGGAGTTGGTGGCTGAGCAAGCGCGAACAAGACCTGAAGCAATTGCGATTGTTTCTGGTTCTGAACGCTTGACATATGGAGAACTGGATCGGCGTGCCAATCAGCTTGCCCACTACCTGAAGGCGAAGGGTGTGGGTGCCGAGCAGGTGGTGGGATTGCATATGGAGCGTTCGGCCGCGTCGGCGATTGCATCTCTGGCCGTGCTCAAGGCTGGCGGCGCCTATTTGCCGCTTGATCCATCGCTTCCTGCGGAGCGTTTGCGCCACATGTTGATGGACGCAGGTGTTTTGCTGGTGTTGAGCCGGAGAGAGATTTCCGAGCAGCTGCCAAAACACACCTGGTCGGTGGTCGATTTGGACAGCTTGTTTCCCACGCTCTCGAGTTATCCGGGGAATTGCCTGCCGGTAGAGCTCACCGAGAAGAGTCTGGTTTACGTGATTTACACGTCGGGTTCGACGGGACAACCGAAAGGCGTCGAAGTAACGCACGGCGGTTTGCGGAATCTGGTCGACTGGCATATCAGGGCGTTTCAGGTGAGTGCTGCGGATCGCGCCAGCGCGCAGGCTGTGGTTGGCTTTGACGCCGCCGTGTGGGAATTGTGGCCGTATCTGGCCGCCGGCGCAAGTGTGCATATTCCGGAAGAATCCATTCGCAGCAATCCTCAAGCGATGCGCGATTGGCTGTCGGCCGAAAAGATCAGCATTACTTTCCTGGCGACTCCACTGGCGGAGCAGATGCTGCCTCTGGAGTGGCCCTGCGACTGCGCTTTGCGCATCCTGCTTACCGGTGCAGATACATTGCACCGGCGTCCGCCTGCGGGTCTGCCATTTACGCTGGTCAATAATTATGGGCCAACAGAGGCCACCGTAGTTGCGACTTCGGGAACCGTCGCTACGAGCACAGCGTGCAGTTGCCCGCCAACGATCGGCCGCGCTATCGACAACACGCAGATTTACATTCTCGATGAGAGAATGCAGTCTGTGGCCAGCGGCGAAGCGGGCGAAATATATATCGGCGGCGCAGGCCTAGCGCGCGGATATCGCAATAATCCCACGCTCACCGCAGAAAAGTTTATTCGCAATCCGCTCGGCGGTCCAGGCGAGCGCTTATATAAGACCGGAGACCGTGGGCGATTCTTGCCGAACGGCGAGATTGAGTTCCTCGGACGTCTGGACGATCAGCTCAAGATCCGCGGTTATCGCGTCGAGCCGAATGAGATCATCAGCGCTTTGAACGCCTTTCCCGGGGTGCAGTCCAGCGCGGTAAAAGTTGAACTGGATCATGCCGGCTCCAATCGTTTGCTGGCGTATGTTGTGCTGGCTCCGGGTGTCGAGGTCAGCGCGGCTGAACTGCGGGACGCCCTGCTGAAGCAACTTCCCGATTACATGGTTCCGGCCATTTTTGTGCGCGTGGATGCATTGCCGCTAACATCCAGTGGCAAAGTGAATCTTTCCGCTCTTCCTGCGTCCACCGCTGCAAATGCTCTGAGCGACGACAAATTCGTTGGCCCGCGCACCTCTGTTGAGAAACGGTTGGCAAATATACTGAAGCCGCTGCTGCATGTGGATCGCGTCAGCGTGAAGGACAACTTTTTCCTGCTCGGTGGCCATTCCTTGCTGGGTACTCAACTGATCACCAAAGTCAGCGAATCCTTTGGCGTGGAACTTACGCTCTTCGGTCTGTTCGATCATCCCACGCTCGAAGAAATGTCTCTGGAAGTGGAAAAGCTCATCCTCGCGAAAGTCGAAGCCATGAGCGAGGAGGAGCAGCGCGCCCTGACGCAGTTCGCGCTCGAGGGGAAGCGGTAGTGCCGTTGGGAACCGAAACCGCTAGCCGTGCCGAAAAATCCGGCGCGGCGCTCAGCCTGTATCATCTGCTCGATCCCGCAGTTCTCGCCAATCCATATCCGCTCTTTCACCGCCTGCGCCAAGAGGATCCCGTACATTGGGATCCTTTTCTGCACGCCTGGGTGGTGACCCGTTACTCGGACGTTCTAGAAGTCCTGCACTCCTACGCCGCCGACCGAACGCCTACGCCCGAGCAGCTTGCCTCCATGGGGCTGGCCCAGCTTGCGCCACTGGCGCAGTTGATGGTCAAGCAGATGCTCTTCATGGATGCATCCGCTCACACCCGGCTGCGCGGACTCGCTTCCCAAGCGTTCACGCCAGCGCGCATCGAAGCGCTACGTGCACACATTCAGGAGATCGTCGAGCGCTTGCTCGATTCCGTGCACGCTCGCGGCTCCATGGATGTAATTGCCGAGCTGGCCGAACCACTCCCGGCGATTGTTACCGCTGAGATGTTGGGTCTCCCGGTGGAAGATCGCCATCGGCTCAAAGCATGGTCGGCGAATTTCGCCGAGATGCTGGGAAATTTCCAGCACAATCCTGACCATGCTGCCCGCATGTTGCAGACGGTCGAGGAGATGACCGCGTATTTTCGCGAGGCGGTACGCGAGATCAAGGCCCATCCGCGCGAGGGACTGATAAACTCCCTGCTGACCGCAGAAGTAAGTGGGGATCGGCTGACGGAAGAAGAAGTGGCGGCGAATGCGATCATCACCATGGTCGGAGGGCAGGAAACGACCACAAATCTGATCGGAAATGGCGTGCTGACTTTGTTGCGCCATCCGGAAGAGATGAAGAGATTGCGGGACAATCCGTCACTCACAGGCTCGGCCGTGGAGGAGATGCTGCGCTTTGAAAGCCCAAGCCAGCATACGGCTCGGCTCGCACCAAGCGATCGAATGCTAGGCGGGAAACAAATTCGCAAGCGTCAGGCTGTAATTGCCGTGATGGCTGCGGCAAATCGGGATCCTGAGAGGTTCCCGGAACCGGATCGCTTCGACATCGCCCGAACGGACAATCGCCATGTGGCGTTCGGCTACGCCGCACATTTCTGTTTTGGCGCGCCGCTGGCGAGGATGGAAGGCCAGATCGCATTTGCGACGTTACTGCGGAGACTTGAGAACATTCACTTGGAGCCGCAGAATTTGGTTTGGCGAACCAACCTGGGTTTGCGCGGGCTTACCTCCCTGAAGGTCAGCTTCGGAACGTCTGCCGGTTCCCGCAAGAACGGGCAATGAGTCAGCCCATGGCTTACGCGACACCCACAACAGGCACGATGGACGCAGAACGGCACCGCATTCTTGTGGAGTGGAACAACACGGCCAAGCCGTATCCAGCGGATAAATGCGTGCACGAACTGGTGGAACTGCAGGCAACGCAGAATCCCTCTGCGCTCGCTACCGAGCATGAATCCCGCCAGCTGGGCTATGGCGAACTAAACGCGCGCGCGAATCAGTTAGCACGCCTGCTTCAGGTCGAAAGGTGTGGGACGGGATGTTCCGGTTGGAGTTTGCCTAAGGCGCTCGCTGGAACTGCCTGTGGCATTGTTGGCGGTCCTGAAGGCCGGCGGCGCTTGTGTGCCGCTCGATCCCGATTATCCCAGGGATCGGCTCGCTTACATTCTGCAGGACTCGCATGCACCGGTGCTCATCACGCATGGCGGCTTGCATTCGGACCTGGCAGGAAATGCCGAGACGATCGTTCTAGATTCGGACTGGAAACTTCTCTCCCGCCAGAGTTCGGATAACCTCGGTCAGGCCGCGAGCCCGGAAAATCTCGCCTACATTATTTATACGTCAGGCTCAACCGGAAGGCCGAAGGGCGTGATGCTGACCCATCGCGGATTGGTGAATCACGGCACGGCGTCGATCGATCTTTACGGCCTTGAACCTACGGATCGCATGTTGCAGTTCGCTTCCATCAGCTTCGATATTGCGATCGAAGAGATTTTTCCCACCTGGTTTGCCGGAGGCGCGGTGGTTCTGCGCAGCGATGACATGTCGCTGGACGCGGTTGATTTTCTGAGATGGATCAAGCAAAAGCGGATTACGGCGCTCGATTTACCCACCGCATATTGGCATGAACTCGTCAACGGGGCTGCCGAGTCTCAGGAACAACTGCCAGAAAGTCTGCGGCTGGTGATCGTTGGCGGGGAAAAAGCCTCAGCCTCGGCGTATGCCACGTGGCTGAAAATTGGAGGGAATCGCGTTCGCTGGGTGAATACCTACGGACCGACGGAAGGCAGCGTGATTGCGAGCGCCTATGAGCCTGATCCCTCAAAGCCGATTCCGGAAAATCTTCCCATCGGTCGTCCTATTGCCAACGTGCAGCTTTATGTTCTCGATTCCGATTTGCAACCCGTTCCAGTCGGCGAACCGGGGGAATTACACATCGGGGGCGCGGGAGTTGCGCGCGGTTACCTGAATCAATCCGAACTCAGCCAGGCGAAATTTATCGCAGACCCATTCAGCCCCGACCCCGGCGCTCGCTTATACAAGACTGGCGACATCGTGCGGTACATGCCCGATGGGAATATCGAGTTTCAGGGCCGAGCAGATTATCAAGTGAAGATTCGCGGCTTCCGCATCGAACTTGGCGAAATAGAAGCTGTGATCGAAAGGCATCCTGCTGTGGCGCAGGCTGTGGTTACGGCGCGCGAAGTAAACGGGGTGAAGCGGCTGGCCGCGTACGTGATTACGGCGGCCAATTCCGTCAACGCGGCCGATTTGCGCCGGCATGTGAGGAACGCGCTTCCGGAATACATGGTGCCGGCGGACTTTGTTTATCTGAAATCGTTTCCGCTCACTCCGAATGGAAAAGTGGATCGGCGAGCTCTGCCCGAGCCGGCGGTGAGCGAGGAAGAGAAATCGGAAAATTTTGCTGCCCCGCGCAATGAAAGCGAAGCCGCCATGGCCAGCCTATGGGAACACGTGCTGGGAAAGCGGCCGATCGGTGTGCACGATAATTTTTTCGAACTCGGAGGGCACTCTCTACTTGCCATCCGGCTCACGCGCCACATCGAAAAACAGTTCGGCAGGAAGCTGACGATCACGGCGTTGCTGCAGGCCCCGACGGTTGAAAGCCTGGTTCGGCTGGTCAAGGATGAAAATCCCCCGTGGTCGCCCCTGGTTCCTGTGCAGACCGCCGGCTCAAAGCCGATATTTTTCTTTGTACACGGACTTGGTGGCACGGTGATGCGCTTCCATGAATTGGCGAAGCACATGGTTCCCGACCAACCGTTCTACTGTTTTCAAGCGCAAGGAATGGACGGAAAGCTGCCATGCCTGAACCAGGTGGAGGAAATGGCAGAGTTGTACCTGGAACACATGCGTGCCACGCAAGCGCGAGGGCCGTACTTCCTCGGCGGCTATTCATTCGGCGGATTGGTGGCACTAGAGATGGCGCGCCGGTTGCAAGCCGACGGTGAAGAGATCGGATTGCTTTCACTGGTAGATACTTATCTTCCGGGTTTGCGAGAAAGTCAGTCTTTGCTCGGAAGATTTCTTTCGTTATCCAGTGAGCAAAAGTGGGCCTACATCAGGAAGAGAGCCGTGCGCTACGGGCGTGGAATCAAACGAAGGATTGCCGCCCTCTATCTGCCGCCTGCGATCAGAGCTGTGCGGGAAGGTTGCGCGGTAGCGGAACACCGCTATCAGCCGAAAGTGTATAACGGCCACATCGCGATTTTCCGGGCGAGCGAAAAAGCGTTGCGTGGTCTCGATGATCCGCAAGGCGGCTGGCAGAAGTATGCGGCAGGAGTTGAGATTCACGAAGTGGATGGAGACCACGGGAATATTTTGAACGAGCCTCAAGTGAGGCTTCTGGCAGCCCAGATTCGTGCCCGGCTGGAAAAAGCGCAGTCGGAAGTGATGGAATTCGCGCCAGTGACTTCCCGTTAACCAGACTGTGAAGAGATGCCGCAACCAGTTCCGGCATGGTTGCGGGCGATGCAGAAATGTCCGGGATTAGGAGATCGTTCGTGCCGGCAGTTCCTACCAGCAAGCCAACCAGGGATTCTTTCCTCGAAGCCGCGGAGAGCGCGGAACGCATTCCTGTCTTCAGCCGCGACTTTATTTTCAAGAGATTTATTCCCTGGGTCACCAAGGGCGGGCTGGCGATCCTCGACTACGGCCTCTTCTCGGGCGCGAATTTTCTGCTGAACATTCTGTTGGCCCGCTGGATGGCTCCGGAGCAATACGGCGCCTACGCGCTGGCTTTCAGCATTTTTATCCTCGTAACTTTCCTCTATCAAGCGCTCGTGCTGGAGCCGCTTTCCGTCTTCTCGGGCACGGCATACCCCAACAATCTCCGCGGTTATCTGCAGTCGAATGTTTGGCTGCATTGGGGCCTCTCTGCCGTCATTTGCCTGGCTCTCGGCGGAACGGCCCTTGCCGCGCGCGTTTGGTGGCACTCGCCGATTTCGGCGATGGCCTTTGCGGGTATGACGGTGGCTGCGCCCTTCATCCTGATTCATGCTCTCGGACGGCGCAGTTTTTACCTCAAGTTATCTCCAGGCCCGGCGGCCTTCGGTTCGGCTTTCTACTGCGCCTTTGTCGTGGGCGGGTCGTTTCTGGTCTACAAGCTGGGCTGGCTTTCCGCTTTCAGCGCATACCTTGTCATGGCGGTTGCGGCACTTGTAGGGGGCGTGATCATGGTTTTCCAGTTGCACGCGAAACTGGAGCCCGCTACCGCCACGGTAACGCTGAAAACTACGATGGGCAAGCACTGGGAGTATGGCAAGTGGGCGCTGGCTACATGCATCGTCGGCTGGATTCCGACTTACGTCTACATTCCTCTAGTGAGCAAGTTTTCCGGATTGGCTATGGCTGGCGAACTTCGCGCTCTGATGAATCTGGGCGGGCCGGTTCTGCAGACCTACGCGGCGCTCTCTATGCTGTTCCTGCCACTGGCGGCGCGTGTGCAAAGCAACCAGGGAAAACGAGGAGCTTCTTCCTTAACCCTGAAGCTGACGGCGCTGTTCGTCGCGGGCGCTCTGGTTTATTGGTCCGTGCTAATTCCGCTGAAGCGGCCCCTGTTTCATATGCTCTATGCTGGAAAGTATCTTGACGCGGCATCTCTGCTGCCATTGTTTGCTGCGGAAACGATCGTGTGGAGCGCGGCCCTTGGGCCTGCAATTCTGTTGCGCGCGATGGAGTCGCCCCGGTCGTTGTTTTTCGCCAACGGCGCGGCCAGCGTGGTTGCGCTGGTGTTTGGCATTCCAGCGACCCGCTTCTTCGGGCTGCACGGGGTGATCTGGAGCATGGTTCTGGCCAATGTTCTTTATGTGCTCGTCGCCTTCGTTATGCTGGGACGCAAAGTTGCAACGCTGAAGACGCCCGAACCACACTTCGAGATACCGCTGCCCGTAGAAGAAAGCGCGTTTTGATTCGCGCGAGACAGTTCTGTTGACGACGTCACACACATGCGCGCACTGAAAATCATCTCGGTTCACAACCGCTACGTGCAGCCGGGCGGGGAAGATCAGGTCTTCGGGTCGGAGGCGCGCCTGCTCAGAGAATCCGGGCACGAAGTCACGCAGGTAGAAGAGCAGACGGTTTACCCGGACGGAATTGTGAAGAAGCTTGGCGTCGCGATGGATTGTATCTGGTCGAAACGCTGGTACGACAAATTCCGGCAGACTCTGAAAGGGGTGCGGCCCGACGTTGTCCACATTCACAATTTTTTCCCGCTGATTTCGCCGTCAATCTATTATGCGTGCCGCCGCGAGGAAGTGCCGATTGTGCAAACGCTGCACAACTACCGCCTGCTATGCTCAAACGCGGAATTTTATCGCGAAGGCAAGGTTTGCGAAGAGTGCCTGCACCACGGATTGCTGCGCGGAGTGCAATACGGTTGTTATCAGGGGTCGAAGTTGGGAACGGCTGTCCTCGCTTCGATGGTAGGGGTGCACCGCCGCTTGCGAACATGGAGCAACCTGGTCGATTGCTATGTCGCGCTAACAGAATTCGCCCGGCAGAAAATGATCGAGGGAGGACTGCCCGCAGAGCGAATTCGCGTGAAGCCGAATTTTGTTTTGCCTGATCCGGGGTCGAAGTGGGCGGAACCGAAGTGGGAACGTACAACGAGCGGCGATACAGCGGATGGTGACTATGCGCTCTTTGTGGGAAGATTGGTTCAGGCTAAGGGCGTTCTCTCGTTGCTCAGAGCGTGGGAAAATATTCCGGCCATCCCTCTTAAGATTGCTGGCGACGGTCCGTGCCGCGAGCAGATCGAATCAGCTTTGAACGCTGGGAAAGCGCCTTCGGTTACTTATGCTGGAAGACTCTCTCGCCCGGATACGATGGCAGCAATGAAGAGAGCACGCTTCTTGATTTTCCCAAGCGAATGGTACGAAGGTTTTCCGGTCACCATCGCTGAGGCCTTTGCTTGCGGCATTCCCGTCATCTGCTCCCGTCTCGGGTCCATGCAGGAAATTGTCAGCGACGGGAAGACTGGACTTCATTTCGAAGCGGGGAACGCGAAGGATTTGGCGGAAAAAGCTCGATGGGCGTGGCAACATCCGCAAGAAATGAATGCGATGGGACGGAATGCCCGTGAAGAGTTCGAGAAGAAATATACCGCGGCGAGAAACATCGAGATGCTGGAAGCCATTTACGAATTTGCCATGCGGGAGCGTAGCAGAACTACGGAGATCGTAGAACCTGAATCCCTCACCGTGTAGCAACCGACTGCCGAACCGCTGTGATCGCGAAACGAGACTTGCCTAGAATGCCGACGGTGCTTACAGAAGCGAAGCGAAAAGAACTGCTGGAAGCGTACCTTCAGACGCGTCCGGAAAGCGCTCCAGTTGCGCCTTCCCCAGTTCCATTGGAAAGGGAGAATTCCCTTGCTCCGCTGACACTCGCGCAAAAGCAGCTCTGGCTGCACGCTCAGCTTGCTCCCGAATCGTCTCTCTACAACGAGCCCCTCACGATTCGCCGGCACGGGCCTTTGGACGTTCCGGCGCTGCAACGCAGCTTCTCGGAAATCATCCGCCGTCACGAAGCATGGCGCACCACGTTCCCGGTTATCGCCGGTGAGCCGATGCAGAAAATCGGTGCGCCGTTTGAAATCAAGCTGCCGCTCTTTGACCTGCGTCGCCTGCCTGAGACCGAACGCGAGAGGGAGGCAATGCGCCTCGCGTCGGAAGATGCTCGCGAGCCGTTCGATCTTGCGCGCGGCCCTCTTCTGCGAGCCAAGCTGGTTCGATTGGGAGAGGAAGAGTACCGCCTGTTTGTAACTCTGCATCACTTGATTTTCGATGGCTTCTCGGGCTATCGCGTTTTCCTTCCTGAGTTAGTCGCGCTTTACGAGGCATTTTTAAAAAACAGGCCTTCGCCTTTGCCACGTTTGCCGTACCAGTTCGCGGATTATGCACTGTGGCAGAACGGATCGGAATTGAGCGATGCGCTCGCTGAACAGATGGAATATTGGAAGCGGGAACTGTCGGGCGATTTGCCCACTCTGCAATTGCCCATCTCCCGAAGCCGGTCGGGAATGCCAGGTTTTCGCGGTGCGATGCGGTCGCTCAGCCTGCCTGCGTCGCTGAGTGATTCCTTGCGGCGGCTTAGCACCCAGGAAGGCGCGACGCTTTACATGACGCTGCTGGCTGCGTTCAATGTGCTGCTTCAACGATACAGCGGTCAGGAAGACATTCTGATCGGCAGCAACACCGCGGGGCGTAATCATCCGGGCAGCGAGAAACTGCTGGGATATTTTCTGAACACAATCGTGCTCCGCACGGATCTCACGGGCGACCCGGCCTTCCGTCAATTGCTGAGCCGCGTGCGGCAGACCACTCTCGATGCGCTCTCCAATCAGGAGGCGCCGCTCGACCAACTGGTCGCCAGGTTGCATCCGCAGCGCGATGTGAATCGCAATCCCTTGTTCCAGGTTCTGTTTTCGCTGGAACCGCAAAGCGAAGTGACTGGGCCGGAATGGGGCGTCACATGCATTGATGTGGAGACGGGTACAACGAAGTTCGAATTGTGCCTGGTGGTGGACGACCGCCCAGAGGGATTGCTCTGCCGCTTCATCTACAACACGGATTTGTTCGAGGCCGCTGCGATCGAGCGAATGGCCGGCCACTGGCGGGTTTTGCTTGAGTCCATCGTCGCCGGCCCCGGTCAGGAGATCGGTAAGCTGGGCTTGCTGCCGAGCGCGGAACGTCACAGAGTCCTAGTCGAGTGGAACGATACGGCTGAATCGTACGAGCCGCGTCTGATCCATGAATTGTTTGCTGAGCAGGCGGCAAAGACGCCCGATGCCGTTGCGGTTCGGTGCGGTGGAACTCAGTTCAGTTACAGCGAGCTGAATAAGAGCGCCGACCGGCTTGCACATCATCTTAGAACCCTCGACATTGGGCCCGATGTGCCGGTAGCGCTGTGCGTGGAACGGTCAGTGGAAATGATCCTGGGCATCTGCGCCATACTGAAGGCCGGGGGGGCGTACGTTCCTATCGATCCGTCCTATCCGCTAGAGCGAATCAAATTCATGATCGCCGACTGCGGCGCGAATGTGCTGCTCACAAGTTCAAACCTGGCGCGGAGCCTGTTTGCCAGCCGTCCGTTTGCTGCCATGCACAACGTTTTGCTCGATTCGAGCGAATGGCGGGAACCGCAGGCCGGAACGAAAAACGCGGCCAGTGGAACGAACTTCGACAATCTTGCCTATATCATCTATACCTCGGGATCCACTGGCGGGCCGAAGGGCGTGCAGATCACGCATCGCAATCTCGCCCACTCCAATAGCGCGCGCCTGAACTACTATCGCGATCCGGTGGGAAGTTTTCTGCTGCTCTCCTCGTTCGGATTTGACAGCTCCGTCGCCGGCATTTTTCACACTCTCACGACGGGGGGAACGCTGGTCATTCCGCCGGCAGACAATTTTCATTGGACAGCAGAGGAGCTTGCGAAACTGGTCGCAGAGAATGAAATCTCAGATATTCTCACCTTCCCCAGTTTGTACAGAGACCTTTTGGAGCAGACGGAACGCTCGAAACTGGCTTCGTTGCGGTCGGTGATCGTGGCAGGTGAGGCCTGCTCCCGGTCCTTGGTCGATAGCCACTACCGCATTCTGCCGCAAGCATCGTTATTCAACGAATACGGCCCGACGGAGGCGACGGTTTGGGCTACCGTGTCTGAGTGCGAGCCGGGACAATGGAGAGACTGCTGTGCCGATTGGGCGCCCCATCGCCAACACGCAACTCTACCTACTGGATCCGAATCTGCAGCCTGTCCCAACTGGAGTTCCCGGAGAGTTGTACATCGGGGGGGATGGCGTGGCACGGGGTTATCACAATCGGCGGGAGCTTACCGACGCGAGTTTCATTCGGAATCCTTTCGCGTCCAAGTCCAGTCCGCGACTTTATCGCACCGGAGATCTGGTCCGCTACAGCGACGATGGCAATCTTGAATTCCTGGGACGAGTCGATCAGCAGATAAAGATTCGTGGCCTGCGAATTGAACTCGGCGAGATTGAAGCCGCACTAACCAGTTATCCCGATGTACGCGAAGCTGCTGTGGTTGCTGACTCCAATGGATCGGCTAATCTCAAACTGGTCGCCTTTGTGGCTGCCCACGCGGAGCATGCGACCTCGAGCCAGGAACTGCGGGCGTTCTTGAAGAGCCGGCTTCCGGCCTACATGGTGCCAACATCGATTCACTTCCTGAAGAACCTTCCCGCGCACCCCCAACGGAAAAGTAGATCGTCAGGCGCTGATGGCCCAGAGCAACAGAGCGGACATCTCTTCTGACGAAGGAATTGCTCCGCGGAATGACGTAGAAAAACGCTTGCTCGCAATCTGGCAGAAAGTGCTGGGAACAACCAGCCAGGACATTACGCAAGATTTCTTCGAGTTGGGCGGACACTCACTGCTGGCGGCGCGATTGCTCGCGCATATTGAGAAAGAGTTTGGAAGATCGCTTTCGCTGGCGTTTGTCTTCCAATCGCCGACAGTCGAGCAAATGGCGGAATCGCTCGCTACTGCGGGACAGACTTTGCGGGAGCGCGCGATCATACCCATCCAACCCAACGGACTTCTCGCTCCTCTTTTCTGGGTGCGCGGCGGACCTCGTTTCCGATTACTGGCGCAGAGACTCGCTCCCGATCGACCTTTTCTCGGCCTCGATCTGCCCTTCACCGACGGCAGCCGGCTGCCTGTTCCATACAGGTTTGAAGATATTGCGGCCCTGATGATACGTGTCATGCGGGAGGTGCAGCCCAAGGGACCGTACTATGTTGCCGGACTTTGCGTGAATGCGGTGATCGCCTACGAGATCGCGCAGCAACTGGTTCGGGAAGGCGAAGAAGTCGCGCTGCTCGCCATGCTGGATGCGCACAACCAGGCTTACTACAAAAATCCGTTCAAGGATCGCCGCTACACAGCGCGCGTCAAATATCATCTTTCGAATCTGCTCAAGCTGGATGCGGGCGAAACCTCGGCTTATTTGATGGACCGTCTGGATGAGGCTCGACGAAAAATCGAGCGCGTCGCGTGGCGGTTGGTCTCCGACCATTCGGGCGAGGAGCGCCTGCGCAACACGGATTCCATCGTTCATCCGGCATTCAGCCGTTATGAGCCCCAGCCTTATTCCGGAAAAATGGTCCTCTTTCAGTCGAGCGAATGGCCCAAAGGTCCTTACTTCGATTTCGAACTCGGCTGGAAAGATCTGGTCGGCGGCGGTATCGAATTCCATGCAATTCCCGGCGACCATCCCTCAATGTTTCTCGAGCCCAACGTCAATCTGGTGGCTGAGAAACTCAGATCTCACCTCGAAGAGACGGTTTCACCCCGTTCCTAGCCGTCTTGCGCCGTGAGCGTCCTGCTCCCGGCCCACTTTATACCGCAATTCCTTCTTCAATCCGTCCATTTTTGGGGGACGCGTGTGCCCCTCGGCACAGACTCTCACATCGCGGCTTCTCCGCATCTCCTCAACGCGTCCGAACATGGGCAAATCCCAAGGTGCGGGTGTCCCCTAGTAATCATGACTCAAGTGACTATTCAGCCTATTCTCGGGAGACTCCACAACCGGAAGGAAACTGAAAAGGAAACCGAAGATGCTCGAGAAGCGTCCGCTTACGCTTTTTGCATTGCTTGCTCTTGTCCTTGCCCTTTTATTTTCTGTAGGTTGCAGCGGGTTTTCGAACTCCGGTTCCTCCGGCAATAGCGTTGGCAGCGGAGGCGGCAGCGGAAGCGGCGGAGGTGGTGGTGGAACCGGCTCAGGTGGCGGGGGTGGAAGCGGTGGGGGACAGGGCGGCGGAAACACCGGGGCCGATTTCTACGTAGCCACCGACGGCAACGACGCTTGGTCGGGCACCCTGGCTGCACCCAACAGCAGCAACACGGATGGTCCCTTCGCGACCGTGGCGAGGGCTCAGACCGCCGTGCAGGGTATCCTGCAAAATCCGAACGGCCGCACGCAGACGATAGTTGTACAAATTCGCCAAGGCACGTATTTCCTCTCGCAGCCCTTGTCGTTTTCGTTCGCTGATTCCGGCGCAGCGCAATTACAGGTAAATTGGGAGAATTATCCTTCCGAGACGCCGGTCATCAGCGGCGGCATTCAGCTTGGCGGCGGTTCAGGCCTGAGCTGGAAAAATATCAGCGGCAACGAGTGGCAGGTCTCACTTCCCGCTACGGCGCAATACTTCGAACAACTTTTCTACAACCAGCAGCGGCGACTGCGCCCGCGGCTGGGCGGATCGCTGGGAACTTATTACCGCGTTGCCGCCACGATTTACTTGAGCGGATCGTCTTCCGGCCCCGCGCCCGACCCGAATTGCTCGGTCTATGTCTCCGGCAGCGGATGGGAGTGTTTCGACCGGTTTCAATACAATCCGAGCGATCCCATCAGCGCGAGCTGGCAGAATTTGAACTCGCCCTACCCGCAAGGCGACATCGAAGTGTACGACTTCGAAAAGTGGCAAGTGGCCAAGTTGCGCATCAAATCCATCGACACCACGAACGACATCATTTATTTCACCGGCCCCACGGAACAGGAAAACCCGGATATGGGTTTCATCGTGGACCATCGTTATGTGGTCGAGAACCTCAAGGACGCTTTGACTCAGCCCGGCCAGTGGTTCCTGGACCGATCTTCAACTCCATGGACGCTCACTTATTTAGCGAATGCAGGAGAGAATCCGAATACCGATTCCGTAATCGTTCCGCAGGCGTCCCAAATTCTGATCGCCACAGGCCTGCAGTACGTCACTTTCACCGGACTTACGTTCGAGCATGACAATTTCACTGTTCCTGCACTTGGATATCCCTCATTGCGCCAGGATCCCGGAATCACGGGTGCGGCGACTTGCTTGAATTGCCAAAATGTAACTTTCAACGGAGATATTTTCACGGAGACGTCGGGCGGAGGACTCGAACTTTATACCAACAATACGAGCGCCGCGACGGCAAACAACACGGTAGAAAATTCCGGGTTTTATGATCTTGGGGCGTTCGGACTTCGCGTGGGAATGCCGGCCACCTATACGGACACAGACTCAAACGTCCCCCACAATACCACGATCGAGAACACTCTAGTCGCAAGCTACGGCCGCGTATTTCCCAGTGCCATCGGCATCGTGCAGGGCGACGCGCACGACAATACCTACAGCCACAATGACATTTACGACGGCTACCATAGCGGCGTGGAAGTGTGCGCTCTGGCGTGTCCTTTCGGTGTGCAGAACTCGAACGGATCGTTTAACAACATTACGCAGTTTAATCACATTTACGACATCGGGCAGGGCCTCACCGACGATATGGGCTGCATTTACTACAACACTGGCGGCCCGAATCACTATGCCACGGGGAACAAGATTCTCAACAACAAGTGCCACGACGTGACCGACGCGCATACGCTGGACACGGACGGATACGGCGGGCAGGGACTTTATCTTGATGCCCAAACCGCCGCCGTCGATGTGGAGAACAATCTCGTTTATCGGGTGTCGTCCACAACCATGGACATGTCGAACGGCCCGGCGCAGACGGGCACTCCGAATACGATTCAAAACAACATTTTTGCCTATGGCCGGATGGGCATCTTCGCCTTGAGCGATCCCTACCCGAACAATAGTTGTCCCGCGAACCCTGTTGTCGAGTTCACTGCAGCGGATAATATCGCCTACTTCGACAAGCAATACTCAGACGGATTCAGCGTGCAGAAGGGATGCACGTACGCCTGCGGGTTTCCCTACACTCAATATGAGACGCTGAGCGGCAATCTGTATTGGCGCACCGACGGTTTATTTGCCACGGATACCCAGGCGTTTCACGTGCAACCCAACGCCTCGTCGCCGCTCTGCGACACGCTGAACACATCGGGAACAGACTGGACCTACTACACCTTCAGCGGTTGGCAGGGAATTGGAGAGGATGTGCAGGGAACCGCGCAGGTGAATCCCGGTTTCGCAAATCCCGTTTATCCGACAGATGACTACACACTGCCGAGTTCGCCCATCTCAGGATTTGTAGTTTTCGACCTAAGCCAGCCGGGAAGGCAGACCCCTGTCATTCAGGCTCCCAGCATATCGCCAACCTTCCAAACAGCACCACTGAACCCGGCGACCGACTACTAGCGATCTCAACAGGCGTTATCGTGACTACCGCGTCGAAGGCATGTCTGATACAAGATCGACCGTTCGCGGCGGCAGTTCCCATTCCTTGTGCGGGTGATTCTTAAGCTTGTGAATGCGAATCATTATCTACGGCTTTCAATTCCCAACGATATAATTTCGGATGCCGCAGGGCCGAGCGCGACCGTTTCCTCAGTTCAGCAATCTGACGCGACACGGCCATTGCCAACGTGCTGATCTCGCCTAGAATGCAAGCCATGTATCATCCTTGCGGGCGCTGTGCCCGGTAGTCCCGCGGCGGCCCGCAAGGAGAGCTAATGATTAGATCCCAGGCGCTCAAGATATGTTTTCTTTTACTCATTCTCATGGTTGCCATCCAATCACCTTCCGACGACCATCCTGATCGTGCCTACGGCCGTTCCATGGTTGTCACTCCATACGGAATCGTGGCGACAAGCTACGTGCAGGCATCGCAAGCGGGCGCAAGAATTCTGGAGCAGGGTGGCTCGGCGATTGATGCGGGCATCGCGGCCAACGCTGTGCTCGGCGTGGCCGAGCCGATGATGAACGGAATCGGCGGCGATCTGTTCGCCATTTACTGGGAAGCGAAGACCGGAAAACTTTACGGGATCAACGCCAGCGGCTGGGCGCCGCGAGCGCTCACCATCGAACATCTTCGCGAGAAGGGAATCACGAAGATGCCGCAAACTGGGATCGACTCCGTTACCGTGCCCGGCGCGGTGGACGGATGGGCGAAACTGCATGATCGCTTCGGCAAGGTTCCGTGGAAACAACTCTTCGCGCCCGCTATTTTCTATGCCCGTAACGGAGTCGCGGTGCCAGAAATCATTCACGGCTACTGGGCAGCCGCAGCTCCCGAACTTGTGGATCAAGAGAGCCAGCGTGTCTATCTGCGGAGTGGCAAAGCGCCACAGATAGGAGAAGTCTTTCGCAATCCTGATCTTGCAGAAACTCTCACAATCCTTGCCAATCAAGGCCGGGATGCGTTTTACAAGCGAGCCATTGCGCAAGCAATTCTAAAGACTTCAACTGAGCAGGGCGGAACGATGACCGCGGCCGACCTCGCCGAGTTCTCGGCGGAATGGGTGGAACCAGTTTCCGTAACTTATCGCGGCTGGAAAGTCTACGAGCTCCCACCGAATGGCGATGGCATTGCCGCACTTGAGATGCTCAACATTATGGAGCAATCGCAACCATCGCCGGATGGGCCCGCCAGCGCCGCCGAACTCCATACACGCATCGAGGCGATGAAGCTTGCCTATGCCGATGTGAAGGCTTACAACGGCGATCCGCGCTTCAGCACGATCCCGGTTTCGCAACTGCTTTCGAAGGACTTTGCCGCGAAGCGCGCTAAACTTATCGATCCTGCGCGGGCAAACTGTGAGGTCGCTCCGGCTGCGCTCTCTGGCAGCGATACTACTTATCTCAGCGTCATTGATCGAGAAGGAAACATTCTCTCGCTCATCCAGAGCAACTATGAAATGTTCGGGTCGGGAATCACAGTGCGCGGGATGGGGTTTGCTCTTCAGGATCGTGGAGGGTTGTTTTCGCTGGACCCGAAATCTCCAAACGCGCTGGCCGGGCGGAAGCGTCCGTTTCACACGATCATCCCGGGATTTATGGAACACGGGACACAGCACATCGGTTTTGGAATCATGGGAGGCATGAATCAGCCGCTGGCGCATGCCCAGTTTGTTTCGAACGTCGTGGACTATCACATGAACATCCAGGCTGCGCTCGAGGAGCCACGGTTCACTGTCAGCAGAAAACTGGGTTGCAACATCGTGATTGAGTCTCGCGTTCCGGCGGAAAGTTTGCAGCAGCTGAGGGAAATGGGACACGTGCTGGAAGTCCGGGAAGAATATTCAACCGCCATGGGTCGAGGACAGGCAGTGTTGAATGATGTAGGAACGAAAATTCACTACGGAGCTTCCGACCCGCGCGCCGATGGCGCAGCTGTGCCGGAAGTCGGACCCACTCCGTAGGAAATCTATCCAATGAAAAATCGGTCGCCGCTGTGACTGGCGACCGATTTTTGTAACTACCTGACGAACTACTTTGGCGCTGGAGCCAGATACCACGGTGCAGCCGTCGGATCGGTTTTGAAGAACGTGGTCAGCAGCCCCGCTTCTTTATTGCGTCCCGTTGCCGAAGGATGCAGGCCATCGCTGGTGTAATCCTGACAATCCCAGGTTAATCCGTCTTCTCGGCCCAGCAATCCATTCGCCCAGGTGTAGGGTCCCCACAACAAGAGCGGCGCCATCACCGGCCCATTCGCCGGATTGTTGTTGAGCGCAGGATTGCCGTTGATCTGATCTGCAATCACATTCTGCACCGCCAATCCGAACTCATAGGCGTCCGGCTCGGGGTAGCTTCCCGTCGGCCCGTACCCTCCGTAGTGCAGGCTGGAGAGATAGACCAGTTGCAGATTCGGGAAGTAAGTGTGCATATCCTGCAGAATCGAGATCAGGTCGTTTTCCTGATCTTGCATATCGGTGGGATATGTGCCATTCGGGTCGCTGTGCGGCATCATCACCCAGGCCGCCACAACCGAATTCGCGGTCAAGCCCTGGTAAGGCAGATAGAAGTTGGTAACACTCAGCCAGGTTCCGCTGTTTGAAGCCGTCCAGTCGGGTGAGTCCGTCCCGTCGATGGCGGCATTCACCAGAACCAGATTCGGGTTCAGCGCGGGATCGGCCTGCTCCATCGGTCCATATTCATCCCAGATCGTGCGCGTTATCGAGACGCCCAACGAAATCATGGCGTAAGGCCCTGGCGTGTTCGCGATATTTTGCGCATATGTGAGTGCCTGGCTCAATTGAGAGGCGGGCGGCGTGTTCTGTCCATTCGGGTACAGGCCTCCTTCATAGCCCAGATAAGTACCCGTGCCGAGATCGGTTAGAGCCACCAGCGGATTGTTGGTGCCGGCGACGTCCCAGGAGACATCGCTACACTTCGTACCCGTATTGTAGGCAGCTACAGGTATGGTCAGCGTGGCGGTGCCAGTTTGGGGCGGAGTGCTCTGGTCCGTTACCTTCACGGTGAAGGAATAATTTCCCACAGCGACCGATGAAGGAACCGTTCCAGCGATCGAGCCGGCGCTGGACATCGTCAATCCGTTGGGCAGCGAACTGCCGGAAGCCAGGCTCCAGGTAAGCGTACCGTTGCCGCCTGCACCCGCCAGATTGGCTAGATAAGAGGCGGTCTGCGAGGCATAGGGCAGAGTTGGGAAGCTGGTGACGGCCAAAGAACTCGGCGTAGTCCCGGTTCCAGCAAGGCTGACACTCAAGCCAGGAATGATGTCATTCGCCAGATATATCGCATTGGTGTATGACGTTGCTTGTGTCGGCGTGAACGTCGCCTGGAACGAGAACGATGCGTTCGGCTGAATGGCAACCGACCCGGTGTAACCCGTGTAGCTGAAGGGCGGCTCATCCGTGACCGAAGTCAAGTGGAACGCCGCTTTGCCCGTGTTCTTGACGGTGACCGTTTGCGTACTGGTGGTTCCGAGAGGAGTGGACGGGAAAGTTATCGTATTTGGCGTAACGGTCGCGGCAGCGGTTGTCGAAACACCGGTACCAGTGAAGGAAACCGTCGATGGCGTAGAAACTCCTTGAATCGAAATGGACATCGATCCGGTGTAGGCTTGCGCCGCGCCCGGTACAAATTTGATGCAATAGGTTTGAGCCTCCGACGCTGTGAGAGTGCGCGGAGCGTAGCCATACTGCAGTTGGAATACCATGAACGGCGACAAAGTAAAGCTGCTGATGGTCAGCGAGTTAGTGCCGGTATTGGTGACCACCACCGGCTGACACGCAGTCTGTAATCCAACATTCTCGGAAGGGAAGGCGATCGAACTCGGCGTCACCGTGTAGCTGATCATAGGGGCCGATCCGGTGCCGTTGAGAACCACTTTCTGCGGGCTGGTGGCATCGCTATCGGTCACGGTGATGTTGGCCGGCAGGCTTCCAGTCGTGTTTGGTGTGAAAGTCACGGTAATGGCGCAGTTAGCGCCAGCCGCAAGCGTGCTGCCGCAGGTATTCGTCTCGCCGTAATCAGAGGGATTTGCCCCGCCGATAGCAATGCTGGTGATCGTGATGGCGGTCTTGTTCAAGTTGGTCATCGTGGTGGTCTGCGGAGCGCTCGAGGTGCCCACCGCCGTGGCGCTAAACGTCAAGCTCACCGGATTGAACTTGATCGCAGAGCCGTAGCCGCTCAAGGCGGAAGTCTGAGTTCCACCGCCGTCGACCACCGTGAGCGTGGCCGACTGTGTTCCTTCGCTGGTCGGCTTGAACTCGACGGAAATCGAGCAGCTCGCGCCCGCCGCGAGAGTTGAGCCGCAGGTATCGGCGCTGATCGGAAATTCGCTGGACTCTGTTCCCGTGACGGAAATGCTGGTAATCGAAACGGTTGCGCTGCCGGCATTGGTTAAAGTTGCAGTCTTAGCCGCGCCCGTGGCTCCGTAGAAGATTGTGCCCCACGCGAGACTGGTGGGTGTCAGGGTTACATTGGTTTGCGTGATTAGACCATAAGCATCGACATCGGTCTGCGTTCCAATATAGACCCGGCCGTTGGCGATCAGAGGTAACACAAACTTGGTTTCCAGACCAGGCGTGTCGCGCCCCGCATTCTGCGCGCTGCTGTAGAGCAGGGTTCCGATGTTGGTTGCGTTGTAGGCGAGAAGGAGTGGCGGCTTCTTTCCAATCTGAGTATCTAAACTCTCCTGCCGTTCCTGTACCCAAACAATACCGTTCGTCGTACCGTTCGCGGATATGCTGGGAGTTCCTCCCACTGGCAATGTGGCAGGGGACAAGGCGAAAGGCGGGGTTACGAGCTGGCCGTTGCTCAACGTGTACTGCTTGAGGTAGTCGCCCACGCCTGTGGCACCCGCGACTCCACCCATGTAAACGTAGCTGGCAGTGCCGGTGGAAAAATATGCGGGGCTCGACCAATAGCCGTACGCAGAGCCTTCTATTTCCTGCGGGATTTGATCCTGGGTCGCGTTGTAGTGACCCATGTCGTTGTAGTTGATGACGTAGACTGGCGCAGCGTAAACGCCGCCGGTCCAGAGATCGCAAGGTGTTCCGCCCTTGCCTGCGAAAACAATCTCATTTGGATAGGGGCCCGGTTGTGTTGGCAGGAGAAGCGGTCCGCCTGAACCCAGATCCATGTCATTCCCGTTGCGGCACGCCTGGTCCATCGGCGTGAAGTAATCCACCACTTGCAGCGAACTGTTGAGCTTTATCACGCTATCGCCGTAATCCATTTTGTCCGTGTTGTAAACGTCGAACGGCGCATCGGAGGTGGAGACGTAGATGTTGTTCTCGGAATCGGCGATCAGGCCTTCCCCGCTTTGCCAGAGGTTCGAGTTTTTGCTGTTGGGCGAAGCATTAAAGACATAAAGCTGAGCCAGAGTCGTGGCGTTGTAAGCCAGCACCCAGCCGTGATAGTTGCCGTACGGAACATAGATAACGCCGTTCATCAGCAGCAATCCGGGACGTTGAAAGGTGTGGTTCGCGTCGAATGGAAGAACGCCTCCCGAGCTATCGATGCCGGTTCCGGGGACAGATGCCTGAATGAGTATCGGGCCACCGAACTTTTCTGCGCCGGTGGTGATGTCGAGCGCGTGAAGATAATGGTAGAGCGTGCCGTTGTTATCGATATGCGTGTCGAGGTACATCGTATTCGTAGCAGTGTTGATGGCAGGCGTGCCTGTGATTCCGATAATCGGAGCAATATTGCAAACGTTGGAAGTAATCAGGTTGCACGGAACCGCGGTGATCCCGGCCGCTGGATTGATGAAGCTGTCATACCAAAGCGGAGTCGTCTGTTTTCCATCTGCGTCAAATGCATAGGCGCTGTCATTCTCCGTCACTACGTAGAGAACGTTGTGAACTCCCTGTCCCGGGATGGTCACATTCGGCACGTACAACGGCTGCGCGAAAATGCTGGCATCCACCGAATAAGAAAATTGCTTGCCGAACGTCGCGGTGCTGACGTTCGCCGGCGTAAGTGTGGTCTCGTTCAGATTGCTATTTCCCCACGAAAACTGACCAGCGTATTGCGCTGAGGCGCTCAAGGAAAGCAAGCAGCAAACCGCTATCAGAAGCGCAATCGTGCGAGAGGCGGAGACACTTTTCAGCATGTAATTTTCCTCAGAAGTTCTGTTTCGGGAAGATGGCGTTTGAGTCCCACAGGAAGCCACGGCTCGTTGAAAGATCGGCAAGAGTGAACTGTACGGGCGCATACGCTGCCTGCCATGGTTTAACAAGTGGTTTCTCCGAATGGGTCGTGCAAATGGGGGGACAGTCACCAAACTTTATGTCATACCGGATTGTGATGTCAATCTAATTTTGGCTCGAAACGCTGCACTGGTTGCGGTCCTTACGGCACTTGAAGGTTGCAAGTTATTGCAATATTCAAGTGCAGGAGGAGTGGGGCAAAAGAGAGGCAGAAGCTTCCTCGCACCGATCTTGGGCACAGAATTGGATGGTTACCGGAGTAATAAGTCCTCGTGGCAGCTGCCTTGGCTCGGTGCAAAATTGGAAATGCAAAGGCCGATAGAGTCTTTGGTTGGTAGTGCTTTTGACCTCTTGCAGTAACTTGCAATCACGGGTAGCCTTAGGAGCAATTTAAGTGTGTCGCTTCTTGGCACCCGAGCGTCATCCCCCCTTTACGAACACAGCGATGCCTAATCTTTGCTAACTGACAGGCCTTCATGGCTCATGTTTGCGAAGGTATTTGGCTTTTGTCTTTGTTTTCGGCGGGTTCCTTTATGGGACTCAGAGGGCGGAGCTGTGATTGGCATTCACATACCCGCGCGGTAATTGCAATCTTTTGATATTCTTTGTTGATCCTTCGAGTTGCAGCTATTTTTACTCCCCCACGAGATGCGATGCAGATCTCAGGAAAAGCTTTTAAAGCAGGAGGGTTCATGGCAAGACGGATTGGATTTTGGGCCACGATTTTAGTTGCGACAGCAGCTTGGTCCGTCGTGGTTGTTGCGCAGCAAACTTCCAACCCGGATGCGGCGCATATCGTTTCGTCTGCGGATCAAAACACCGCGACGGCCAGTCCCGCTGCAACTACTACAGTGCCCCAGTTGCAGGCGCGGGGGAATCGCTACCACCTGTGCGAGGGTGACAGCCTCGCCGTCACGTTCGAGTTAAGTCCGGAATTCAACCAGACGGTTACTATCCAACCGGACGGCTACGTGACCCTGAAGGGGATCGGCGACATCAAGGTGCTGGATCTGACTGTGCCGCAGTTAACACAACTCTTGCGTGAGTCTTACAACAAGATTCTGAATGATCCTGAGATCGCCGTAGTGTTGACCGACTTTCAAAAACCCTTCTTTGTCGCCGACGGTCAGGTGACGCATCCTGGCAAATATGAACTGCGTGGCAATGTCACGCTGGCCGAAGCCGTGGCGGTCGCCGGAGGATTCACCGACGCTGCCAAGCATTCCCAGGTGCGCCTCTATCGCCGCGTGGATGACCAGTGGATGTTGGCCAAGGTATTCGACCTGAAAGCGATGGAAAAGAAGGGCGATCTGCACGAGGATCCGCTGTTGCATCCCGGCGATATGCTTTACGTGCCCAAGAACTCGCTTTCCAAGATCAAGCCGTTCATCCCATACACGGGCGTGAGCGCGGGCGCGGTATTGGCCCAGCCGTAATTTAACGTTTCCCGCCATTCCCCCTTGGATCGTCGGACCCAATAGGAGAAATTGCAGATTATGAGAGAGCAGGAATTCACCGAGGCACAAGGCGCCAGCAACTTCGGCTTTACATTGCGAGATCTGCTGGTCATCGGATTTCGCCACAAGCGGGCGTTTTTGCTTTGTTTCGTGGGAATTTTGCTGGGTACGCTGGCCGCCGTTCTGGTTCTGCCGTCGACTTACGATTCGAACGCCCAGATCGTAGTGAAGCGCGAACGTGTCGACCCCGTGGTCACGCCGGAGAAAAATGATGCCGCGCAGATGGTGAGCGCTATCACGGAAGAAGAGTTGAACTCGGAAGCGCAGCTGATCTTCAGCGAGGACGTTTTGCGTAAAGCCGTAGTCACCTCCGGACTGGACAGGCGGAAGTCGTTCCTCTCGGCTTTGTTCGCGGAAACGCCCGATCAGAAGATTGGCAAGGCCGTCGAAAAGATGAAGAGCAATCTGCGAGTTGATCCTCTGAAGAAGACGAATGTCATTCAGATCACATACTCCGCGCACGATGCCAAGTCTGCGGCGAGGATTTTGAATAACATCGTCAGCGCATACGTGGAAAAGCACGTAGCGGTGAACCGGCCGGAGGGACAGCTGAAGTTCTTCGAGGACGAGACCGATCGTTACAAGCACGATCTGGACAATGCCGAAGGCCAGTTGAAAAAATTCTCGGAGGAGCAGGGCGGGGTAGCTCCGCAGGTTGCCCGCGACATCACGTTGCAGAAACTGAACGACTTCAGCGCCGCGCTCGAACAGACGCGCGCTGAAATGGCGGCTACCGAGAAAAAGATTCAGGACTTGGAACAGCAGGCCGGAACCACCCCCGATCGTCTGACTACGCAGATGCGTGAAGCCGACGATGGAGCGGTGTTGCAGGGACTGAAGAGCGAGTTGCTCACTCTAGAACTAAAGCGTACCGAATTGCTAACCAAGTACCAGCCGACATACCCATTGGTGACGGAAGTCGACAAGCAGATCGCTGATACCCGCGCTTCGATTGTCACGGAAGAAAGCAAGCCGCTGAAAGAGCAGACCACCGATCGCAATCCTACGTACGCTTGGATTAACGAAGAGCTGGCCAAGGCCAAGTCTGATTACAGCGCGCTGCAGGCACGCGCTACTGCCACGCAGGCAATCGTTGGCGTGTATCAGGCGAAAGCTCATCAGTTGGAGGTAAGCGGCCTGGTTCAGCAGGATCTTCTGCGCGAAGAGAAGGCCAACGAAGACAACTACCTTCTTTATATGCACAAGCGGGAAGAGGCTCGCATTGCCGATGCCCTCGACCAGACGCGCATTCTGAACATTGCCATGGTGCAAGAGCCCACGGTGCCGCTCTCTCCCGTTCGCTCGCCCCTGATGTTCGGCCTGGTCGGCATCTTGATGGCCGGAATGGTGAGCGTAGGACTGGTCTTCACGCGCGAGTATCTCGACACTTCGTTCCGTACTCCCTCGGAAGTTCTCTCCGAACTGAACATTCCGGTACTGGCTGCCGTGCCTTTGCGCGTCAGCCCGAAGACCAGCAGCAATGGCGCAAGCAATGGCAACGGATCGGGCAGCCACGACTCCGATTTGCAGATGGAAGAGGCGTTCAACGGGCATGGCGTGAGTGAAAGACCGCAGTAACATCGACAGACGTAGAGAAAGAGGACATCGGGAATGTTTTTGAAATACTACGGCCTTCGCGAACAGCCTTTTGGCGTAACTCCGGACCCACGCTTTCTGTATTTGAGCCCGGCTCACCGCGAAGCGCTGGCTTCGCTGGTGTATGGCATCGAGAGCGGTTTGGGCTTTCTGGCCCTGATCGCCTCCCCGGGGATGGGCAAGACCACCCTGCTGTTCCATCTCCTGGAAAAATTCCGCACCTCGGCTCGCACCGCATTTCTGTTTCAAACGCAGTGCAACTCGCGCGAGTTCATGCGGTTCCTCCTCGCCGAATTGGGTTATGGTTCCGACGATCAGGATTTCGTGCGCATGCACGAGGAGTTCAACAAGCGCCTTTTGCAGGAAGCGCGGGCCGGCAATCGTTTCATCGTCGTGATCGACGAAGCGCAGAATCTGGATCCGTCTGTGCTGGAAACCGTTCGCCTGCTTTCGGACTTTGAGACTCCGCGTGCCAAGCTGATGCAGATTGTGCTTGCCGGACAGCCCGAGCTGGCCGATAAGCTTGCCAACCCGCGCATGGCGCAACTTCGGCAGCGAATTTCGTTGGTGAGCGGTTTGCAGCCTCTGTCTCTTGAGGAAACGAATAAATATATCCAGCACCGGCTGCGCGTGGCAGGGCATCGCGGTGAACCGTTGTTCAGCGCTGCGGCGTTGGCCCGCATTACCGAGTTTGCCGCCGGCATTCCGCGCAATATCAACAGCCTTTGCTTTAACTCGATGTCGCTGGGCTGTGCCTTGCAGCAAAGGGTGATGGACGCAGCCATCGTGGAAGAAGTGATCAGCGACCTCGATATCACTCGCCATACCTCGAAGGCGTGGCGGGGGCCCAGCGAGATCGGTCCCGGCGCGGCGCAAGTGTATGAAGGTTCGACGGCGCAAGTATATGAGGGCTCGGCAGGCACGAATTTTTTCGTTCCCACGTCTTCGCGCCCCAACGGCGCCAGCCACGGTTCGAATCTGAGCCCTGCGGAAGCGCGGGCTTATATGGAACAGATCACAGCACAGTTGCACCGATCGAATCAGTTAGTGTCGGAAGCATTGTCCGATCGCTCGAAACCGCCCCAAGGCAGCCGCGAGTGACTCTTGCTCGGCGGCGAAACCAACCCTCCTCCAGCACCGCAACCAGTAGTCAAGCTTTTCCCCCGCTTCACCCACAGTTGATAACACCATTTTCCTATTCCTAGGAGTTTGCAGTGGGTAACGTACGGCGGCAATTCTTACTAAACTCGATGAAGTTGTTCGACCTGGTCCTGATGATGGCGTCATTTGGACTGGCGGCGGTAGTGGTTTCCCAAAGGGCGACGGTTTCACTGGCGGAATTTCTATCCCTTCGGGTCAAGATTCAGAATTTCGTAACGTTTTCTCTTCTGCTCCTGGCATGGCACGTCATCTTTTCTTCGTTTGGCATGTACGCCTCGCGGCGTCTGGCAGGCCAATGGGATGAACTGAAAGACATCGTCAAAGCCACCACTCTGGGGACATTCCTGCTGTTTTGCTCGCATTTCATATTTCACATCAGCCTGATTCGGCCGCAATTCCTGGTCGTTTTCTGGCTGGCGAGTACGGCCGGCGCGATTCTCAGCAGAACTATGATGCGGAGTCTGCTGCGACGGCTGCGCCTGCACGGCAGAAACTTGCGCGACATGCTGATTGTCGGCACCAATGCCCGCGCCATTCAGTTTGCCGAAAAGATGCGGCAGAATCCGGCTCTCGGTTATCGCGTGATTGGTTTCGTGGATCAGGATTGGCTTGGGATGCCGGAATTCCAGCAAACGGGCTACGAGGTGGTTTGCGATTTCGATGGACTGCCACAATTCCTGCGGAGCAACGTAGTGGATGAGGTTGTGGTCACCTTGCCCATGCGCTCATTCCATTCCCGCGCCTGCGACATTGCAGCGGTGTGCGAAGAGCAGGGAATTGTCATCCGCTTTATCTCCAACCTGTTTGATCTGAAGAAGGCCCGATCGCGATCGGAGGAGTTCGAAGGCGATTCGCTGATCACGCACTACACCGGCGGATTAGAAGGCTGGCCGGTGGTATTCAAACGGGCCGTCGATATCATGGTTTCACTAGCCCTGATTATTCTGCTGCTCCCACTGCTGGCGCTCGCGGCCATTGCCATCCGGCTGACGTCGAAGGGGCCGGCCATCTTTGTGCAGAAGCGGCTGGGATTGAACAAGAGGCATTTCGGCATTTACAAGTTCCGCACGATGGTGGTGGATGCGGAAAAGTACCAGAAGGAAATTGAACATCTGAACGAGGTGAGCGGGCCGGTGTTCAAGATCAAAAACGATCCACGAATTACGCCGCTAGGCAGGTTCCTGCGTAAAACCAGCATCGATGAACTCCCGCAGTTATTCAATGTATTGAAAGGCGACATGAGTCTGGTGGGGCCGCGGCCGTTGCCCATTCGCGACTACCAGGGCTTCAACGAGGATTGGCAGCGCAGGCGATTCAGCGTCCGGCCCGGGATTACCTGCCTGTGGCAGATTGGCGGGCGCAGCTCGATTTCATTCGAAAAATGGATGGAGTTGGACTTGCAATACATCGATAAGTGGTCGTTAGCGTTGGATCTGGAGATTCTGGTGAAAACCATTCCCGCGGTCCTGAGAGGCTCAGGGGCCGCGTAGGATGGTGACGACAATACAAACTCCAACTTCCGGCGAAGTGAAGCTGCCGCTGTACAAGCGGCTGCTGTTCGGTGTGGTTTACGCGCTGTTCATGATCGCCACGCTGGCGATTGTGGGCGAAGTGGCGCTGAGAGTTCTGCCGCTGGGAAAATTCCGCAGCGCGCCTTTCCGGCAACACGATCCGCAGCTTGGCGTCTCGCTCATTCCGAACATGGACGTCATCCACAGCCGGGGCTGCTTCACCGGCCATGTGGTCACCAACCGCTGGGGATTTCGCGATCGCGAGCGCACGCTGGAGAAGTCTCCAGGTCAGTTCCGCATCGCTTTGGTCGGCGATTCCGTGGTCGAAGGTGTTCATGTAAATCCCGACCAGGTCATGAACATCCAGATGGAGAAGCTTCTGCAGCAGCGGGGATACAAGAATGTCGAGGTCCTGAATTTCGGGATCGAAGGCATTGGCACCACGCAGGAATTGATCATGTATAAGGAGCGGATCCGGCAGTTTCACCCGGATCTGGTGATTCTCACCGTCTCCGATAACGACATCATGAACAATTCCTCGACGCTGCAGCCGAAGTCCTACGGCATTCACACCTGGTATTGCCCGTACTACAATCTGGACGGGAAGGGAAACCTGGTTTTTCAGCCCGTGCAAACCCGCCCATTCAATGGCCTGATTACATTTCTGGAACGGCATTCGTATCTGGCTTACTACATCGAGCGCATCTGGTTTCGCGCCGATCTTCCCTTGTACAGGTGGCACGGCATGCCGGTGTATTTTGGGAGCTACTCCGATGATCCGCTGGATCCCGAATGGCAGACCGCGTGGACAATCACCGACAAGGTGATGGCCCGAATGCGAGACACGGTGGAAGCGGACGGCGTGAAATTTGTGATGGTTCCATGGAGCAACTTTAGCGACATCGAGCCCGACTGGCGAGAGCGGCTGACCAAACAATTCGGGCCGCTGCCCAAAGAGCTGGTTCCACAGAAGCTGGACCAGCGATTGGAACAGATTGCCGCGCGCGAGAATATCACGATGGCTTCACTGACTCCTTATATGCAGGCGTATCGTGATGAGCATCATCTGCAGTGGCCGTATTTTTCGCTGCCTTGCGATCCGCATTTCAGCGCCCTTGGGCATCAGGTCGCGGCTGCCGCGATGATCGATCTTTTGCAGCGCAAACAATGGCTGCCTGCGCCGGGTTCCGTCAATTAGCGATTTTGAATTAGAAGCAACCGGAAATCGATGCGGTTCCGCCGCATCTTCCTCCAAACCGAATCGTAACGACTCAAAGGAGACGTCCTAGCTTATGAAGTTCATTCGCACAACCGCCCGAAACCTGCAGACCGCTGGCGAGCTGCTGCATTTCTTTGGACGCAACAAGCGCTGGTGGCTGCTGCCGATTCTTCTGACCTTGTTCCTGTTGGGAGCCTTGATCGTCGTGGCCCAGAGTTCTTCTCTCGCACCGTTCATCTACACGATGTTCTAAGCGAGTCGAATGCCACGTAACGAAAATGCCACGTAACGAAAATTCCACGGGAGCAATTGAATGAGTTCGGGTACAAAAAAGCGCGGTGGGTTCTTGCGGTTCATCGCCTGGTTCTTCGGTATTTGCCTGGTTTTAGAGCTGGTATTGCGCCTGTTCGGCTATGGATCGTTTACGCAGTACCGGCCGGACAACAAGCTGCTCTGGGTTCCAGAGCCCGGCCGCACCCTGACGGTGCAGAATCATCTTCCCATCACGATTAACGATCAGGGATTCCGCTATCCGGTAGATGTGGTTGCGAAACAGCAAAATCAGTTTCGCATCATGGCCTTCGGCGACTCGACCACGCAGGGCTGGGGCGTGGACGACAACCAGCATTACAGCGCGCTGCTCGAGAAAATGCTTAACGCGAAAGCCTGTGGTAGCGAGCGATTTCAGGTTATCTCCGCCGGAGTGAATGCGTATCCGAACTCCCTGGTGGAGGAGAAGTTGAAGGAAGTGATCGAAAACCCCACCTTCCAGCCGGATGTAGTGATCCGCGCTTACAGTTTCAACACAAACTTCGAAAATCTTCCCAGGCTGCAGGGTGAAGCGCGCAAGCAGTTCCTGCGCCGCGTGGAATTCAAGTCGATTGTCCGCCGTAGTGCGCTGTACAACTTTTTCATCGAAGACCTGTTCCGCGAGATCGCCTATTACAAACTCCGTCACGTGCTGATGCAGGGTTCGCTTTCCACGGTGGCGGGCAACGGCGATCTGGATGTGACGTCATTCAACGCCAGCCTGCAGGAAAGTTTGCAACTGGCGCAGGAGCACCATGCTCAGTTGGTTCTGCTGGTGCTGGCCGGCGATGGTTTGGTCAAAGACAGCGATATGCATCCCTTCCAGCGGGCGATGCTCGATTTCGCCGCAGCGAATCATGTTCCGGTTGTGAACATGATCGAGGTCCTGCGCCATGATGATCAGAACAAGATGTACATGGATCCCGCCCATCCAACTGCCGCCGGACACAGGATCATTGCCGACCAGCTCTATCAGGTGATCCGTCAACTTCCTGCATACAATCAGGCTTGCGAGGCGCCTGCCGTGAGCGTAGCCAATTCGGCGGCTCCGACTGCCTCTGCCAACGGCGTGGTGACTCACTAGAGAATCAGGTGGCGAAAATGTGGGAAATGTTAAAGAAGGCTTGGTCAGCGTGGAAGGCATTCGGGAAAAAGATCGGCAACTTCCAGGCCCGCGTATTGTTGACGATTTTCTATGCGGTGCTGATGCTGCCGTTCGGTTTGGCAGCGCGGTGGTTTAGCGATCCTCTGCGCATCAAGAAGATGCCGGACGCGTGGCTCGACCATCCGGAAGAAGCCTACGACATGGAGTGGGCGCACCGGCAGTAAGCACGTCTCCGGCTTGTCGGATTCTAGAAACTAAACGCGAATTTTAAGACGAGCATCGCAAGGGCTCGCAACCTGGGGAGAAACGGATCATGAAATTCATCAAGAACAGCGCGCGCAACATGGGGGTTGCGGGCGAATTGCTCGGCTTCTTCATGCGCAACAAGCGGTGGTGGCTGGTGCCGATGGTCGTGAGCTTGTTTCTGATCGGGGCGCTCATTATCCTTGGTCAAAGCTCGGCGATCGCTCCGTTTATTTACACATTGTTCTAGCCGAGTCTGACCAGGAACCTTCGAAACATCGATGGGTGGAACTGCTCTAAATCCCGCGACGCAATCAAGCCGCAGCGTGAGCGCCAGCAGGCCGAATAGCCGCTTGCGTTCCGGCTTATGGATTGGTGCGCTGTGCGCGATCACCGCCGTCGCGATGGGGTTGTTCTATGCACTGGTCTCGGATCAGGCGATTTCAATTCTGGCGGTTGGAGTGGGAATCTTCGCTCTGCTGGGACTCGTTCTCTCAGTCTCGGGTATATCCGTTCGCAACCGCAACCTGATCTTTGCCCTGTGGTGGATTCTGCTCAGCTCCGAAGGCTTCTTCTCATACATGACGGAGGATGCCGAAGGCGGGCAGATCACAAGCGGTGCGTATTCGGAAGTGATGGTGTGGGTCTTCATTATTTTTGCGTTTGTTCTCTACTCAGTGAAGAACCCGCAATATTTCCGTAAAATCTTTTCCGGTTCGTACAAATGGGTGGCGTGGTTCGGAGTCGTTTGTTTTTTATCGTGCGCTTACGCAGAGCAGCCGTTCTTCTCGCTCGGCTGGATCGTCAAACTGTTTCTCGCCATCGCCTTGCTGGCCGCATGCAATCAAGAGATCAAGGACGAGAACGATCTGCGGACCTTCCTGCGCGTGAGCCAATGGGCCTTCGCATTTCTGGTCTTCATGCCGCTGCTGCGATTGATCTCCGATCCCGCAGTGCTCGCGACCGGCCGCCTGTTTGACGTGGGCACGGCGCCGACCATGCTCGCCGCCGATGCCGGAATTCTGGTTCTGTTGTCTTTGGCTCTCTCCCAGCCCGGCCGTCGCGGGTGGGCGCTGTTCTTCGCCGTTTTTGGCATGGCGACCATGATTCTGGCGGCTGGCAAAGCAGGATTCGTAGCTTGCGTATTTTCCGGTCTGATCTTCTTCATTTGGCAGGGCAAGTTCAAATCCGCGGTGTGGTTTCTGCTCGGATTGATGGTTGTCGGTGCGCTGCTGATGGCCGTCTCGCCCGGACTGGCCTCCTACATTACGGGTTACTTAGGTACCGATCAGGCTGGCACGGTTACCGGGCGTACCGAGGTATGGTCGGCTGGTTGGCAGCTGATCAAGCAGAAGATGCTTTTCGGGCGCGGATTTATGTCGTCGCGCTTTCTGGCTTACAAAATCGACGTTTCGTGGCAGCCGGGACACCTCCACAATGGCTTCCTCGAGGTCTTGTACAACAATGGCCTGATCGGGCTATTCATCATGCTGATGATGCATGGCATGATTATCCGTAATTTGATCCGCGTGATGCGACGAGTGTCGCTGCCGCTGGCTGCCGGGTGCTTTGCGGTATATCTCAATATTCTGATTAACGGCATGGTGAGCCGGGCTTTTGGCAGCCGGCCTGATGCTACTTTTACCATGATGTTTGCGCTGGTGTTTGTCAGCGAGAGACTGTTGCAGCAAGTCAGCCAGACCCAGGAGCAAGCATCGCCGGGCTGGCACCTCGTGCCCGCCCCCGCCAAGTAACTGCACCTCTGAGACTTTTACAACAGGAGAACAATCAAGCAATGTGGAATATGTTGAAGCGGGCCTGGGCCGCGTGGAAAGCCTTTGGCAAGAAAGTCGGCAACTTCCAGGCGCGCGTGCTGTTGACGATTTTCTATGCGGTGCTGATGCTGCCGTTTGGGTTGGCGGCGCGATGGTTCAGCGATCCTTTGCGGATCAAGAAGCTGCCCGATGCGTGGCTCGACCATCCTGATGAGGCCTACGATATGGAGTGGGCGCACCGGCAGTAACAACCGACCGAAACGAGATTCAACGAACGAGGAGAGAATGTACATATTAGGAATCAGTTGCTATTACCACGACGCGGCGGCGGTGCTGCTGAAAGATGGAATGTTGGTGGCCGCGGCGGAAGAAGAGCGCTTTACGCGCAAGAAGCACGACTACGATTTCCCCAAGAACGCCATCAAGTTCTGCCTGGAAGAAGCGGGCATTACCGGCCAGGATCTCGACCACGTCGTGTTTTTCGAGAAGCCATTCCGCAAGCTCGACCGCATCCTGATGATGGTCCTGCAGACCTACCCGCAATCCTGGAAAGTTTTCCGCGAGTCGATGATCACCTGGATGATCGACAAGCTTTGGGTCGCAACCACGCTGCAGTCGGAACTCGGCATCAGCAAAGATAAAGTTTTGTTCAGCGAGCATCACCTGTCGCACGCGGCCAGCGCGTATTTGTGTTCTCCGTTTGAGGAATCCGCTGTGCTCACCGTTGACGGCGTCGGCGAGTGGGTAACCGCGACTTGGGGAATCGGCAAAGGGAACGATCTGAAAATTAACAAGCAGATCGAATTCCCGCATTCGCTCGGCCTGCTCTACAGCGCATTCACTGCGTTCCTCGGATTCGAAGTGAACGAAGGCGAGTACAAAGTCATGGGCATGGCGCCCTATGGCGATCCCATTTACGTCGACAAAGTCTGGAAGTTGGTTCAGCTCAACAAAGATGGATCGTTCTCGCTGAACATGGATTATTTCAGCTTTCATCACTCGACTGAAAAAACTTACAACAGCAAGTTTGCCGCGTTGTTCGGCGATCCGCGGCCAGAGAAGATGCTGTTCTTCACGGAAGAAACCGGTTTCCCGAAATACTTTGGAACGCCGCCCGGAAATTTCAAAGAGCTATCGAAGCTGAACAAGCACTATGCCGATATCGCCGCCAGCATTCAAAAAGTGACGGAAGACATTCTGGTGGGCATGGCGAAGCATCTGCATCAGACTACGGGCATGAAGAATCTGTGCATGGCCGGTGGCGTGGCGCTGAACAGTGTTGCCAACACGCGCATCCTGAAAGAATCCGGATTCGAGAACATGTATGTGCAGCCTGCGGCCGGTGACGGCGGCGGCGCGCTGGGTGCGGCTCTGTGGGCGTACAACACGCTGCTCGGCAAGCCGCGCAACTTCCAGATGGATCACGCCTACTGGGGCCGCGAAAACAGCGATGCGGAGATCGGAGATTTCCTGAAGCAGAACAATATTCCGCACACCCGGTACGAAGACGAAGACAAGTTGCTCGATGCAGTCGTCAACCACCTGACCAGTGCAAAGGTCATCGGCTGGGCGCAGGGCCGCTTCGAGTGGGGGCCGCGCGCTCTCGGCAGTCGCTCCATCCTGGCCGATCCGCGTAATCCGGAGATGAAGGACATCGTGAACACCAAGATCAAGTTCCGTGAGCCTTACCGTCCGTTTGCGCCGTCGGTGTTGGCGGAAAGCGCCGAGAAATATTTCGAGCTGCCGAACGCGATAAACATGTCGCCCGCGCGTTACATGCTTTACGTCGTGCCGGTAAGAGAAGAACAAAAGAAGACTCTGCCTGCCATCACGCACGTCGATGGCACGGGACGCTTGCAGACCGTATTCAAAGCCCAGAGCCCGCGCTACTACAAGATGATCGAAAAGTTCGGTCAGGCAACCGGCGTTCCGGTCGTAATGAACACGTCGTTCAACCTGAAGGGCGAACCGATCGTGAACACTCCGGCCAATGCGTACAACACGTTCGATAAGAGCGAAATGGACGCGCTGGTGCTCGAGAACTTCATCATCGAGAAGCCGTCGTCGAATTGATGTTGTCCGAATTAATGACCCTCCCTCGGGGCTGAAGCTCGGATTTGAATGGGCTTGAGCGGCACGGCCAAACCTGTGTCCTTCCCAAACCTCAACGTGCATAGCCAGGAGAACTAAGTGCCGACTGAAGCGGTACTCGATCGAACGCCCGAGATTCCCAACTATCGTGTGCTGGGCGTACGTGTCGACGGAGTTCAGATTCCTGACGCCATTCAAATTCTGGAGTCCTGGATTCAGGACCGCGGTCGCACGCGCTATGTTGCGGTCACCGGCATGCACGGCGTGTCCGAAGCGCGGGAGAAAGAAGAGTTCGGGCACGTGCTCGACTGCGCTGACTTGGTTGTCGCCGACGGCATGCCGCTCGTCTGGCTTGGACGCTGGCAAGGTCATCGTCAGATGAAACGCCGCGTCTACGGGCCGGAGTTGATGGAAACATTCTGCCGCGAGACCGGCCCGAAATACCGACACTTCTTTTATGGTGGCGCTCCGGGCGTAGCCGATCATCTGGCGCGCGTAGAGCAGGAACGCTACGGCATTCGCGTTGCTGGAACATATTGTCCGCCCTTTCGTCCTCTTACTGAAAAAGAAGAACAGGAAGTTCAGCGCATCGTCGCCGCGGCCGCGCCCGATGTTCTGTGGGTCGGCTTGAGCACTCCGAAGCAAGAGCAATGGATGTACGCCCATCGCACGACACTGAGTGTTCCCGTGATGCTGGGCGTTGGCGCCGCGTTCGATCTCAACACCGGACGATTGTCGCAAGCCCCGCGCTGGATGCGGGAAAACGGTTTGGAATGGCTGTATCGTTTGTGTGCGGAGCCGCGCCGTTTGTGGTCCCGCTACATCGTGAACGGTTCGAAGTTTATCTGGGCGGTTTGCCGGGAGCACTTCGCTACACGGATTTTTGGGCAGGAAAAGCTTGGCTGATCCTACATCCCCCGGGTTCATTGATTAGTTGGTTAGAAAATTTCAAAACAAACCTTCAGGAGACGAGCAGACAATGAGCAAGCAAAAGAGGATATTGGTAACTGGTGCGGGGGGATTTATCGGCCATCATCTTGTCAAAAGATTGAAGCGTGACGGCCACTGGGTGCGGGGTGCGGATATTAAGATGCCGGAGTATGAAACCAGCGCAGCCGACGAGATGGAAATTCACGATCTGCGCAAAATCGAAGAATGTTTGCTCGCCACTCGTGGCGGCATTGATGAAGTCTACAACCTAGCTGCCGACATGGGCGGCATCGGCTACATCACCGCTAATCACGCCGATATCAGCCGCAACAACATCCTCATCAACGCTCACACGCTCGAAGCCAGCCGCCAGAACGGCGTGCAGCGCTTCCTATTCTCCTCGTCGGCTTGCGTCTACAACCAGGCAAAACAGAAAGATCCCGATGTGAAGCCGCTAAAAGAAGAAGACGCGTATCCGGCCGATCCCGAGCCGGGCTACGGCTGGGAGAAGTTGTTCGCCGAAGAACTCTGCCGCTATTACTACAAAGATTACGGTTTCGAAACCCGCATCGTGCGCTTCCACAACGTGTACGGACCGCTCGGCACGTATGAAGGCGGCAAGGAGAAAGCTCCCGCTGCCATCAGCCGCAAGATTGCGCTGGCCAAGAGGAACGATGAGATCGAGGTTTGGGGCGATGGCGAGCAGACACGCTCCTTCATGTACGTGGACGACTGTGTGGAGGGCCTGATTCGCCTGATGGCCTCAAACCATCGTGATGCCCTCAACCTGGGTACCGACGAACTGGTCACGATCAACGGACTGGTGGATATCGTGGCCCGCATCGCGGGAAAGAAAATCAACAAGCGCCATAATCTGACTGGCCCGCAGGGCGTGCGCGGCCGTAACAGTGACAACACTCGCCTGCGCGAAGTCCTCGGCTGGGAGCCTAAAATTAGTCTCGAGCAGGGGTTGAGCATCACGTATCCTTGGATTAAATCCCAGGTAACGAGCGACACCCACGAACTCGCAACCGTGGATGGAGACTAACCGGCGGGGACTCGCAGACGGAAGTGGGACCTCGTATGGTGAATGAAAAGCCTTCAGGACCGTTGTTCGTTGTCGGAATGTGGCGTTCCGGCACATCGCTCCTGTACACGCTGCTGAACCAGCATCCGGAGATCGCCCTCATGTACGAGGCCGATCTCCCGTTGCTTCCGGGGCTATTTCGAAGTTCCGGCAGCAAGCCGGATTGGCTTGAGCGCTGGGAGTTCTGGAACTCCGCCCTTACCCGTCACCGCATCGATCGCCAGCAGATTCCCGCCAGCGTTCCTGATCTTAACAGCGCGGCGGCGATGGTCTGGAAGCAATACGCAGGCGATGCGATCTGGGGCGAAAAATCTCCCAACTATTACGATTCGCTGCAATCGCTGACGCGCGAGTTCCCCAATGCGCGATTCATCGTTATCTGGAGAAACCCGGCCGACATTTGCCGGAGCATCGTTCGCGCCGCGCAATCCGGTTCTTCATTTTTCGCCAAGCGTGGCATCCCGCATCGCGCACTGCTTGGCACATGCCGCCTCAAGAGCGAGTGTGAAGCTCTTCAACGGCAAGGAACTCCTCTCTATCAGATTCAGTACGAGGAAATGATCAAAGATCCGGTTCGGGTCCTATGCGGCGTTTGCGATTTTCTCGGTATTCCGTTCGAACCGCAGATGGCGTCGCTCGAAGACGCGGATCGCTCGGCAATTTACGAGGCCGATCATCACGCGGGCGTGAACAGCACGACAATCCGCTCGAAGAACGGCAAGGGACGGGAAGAGGTTTTGCCGTTGGCGTTGAAGAACAAGATCGAACGCTACGTTGCTTACTGGCGGCACGAAACCAACGGCACGTGGCCGCTGTATCCAAAACTGGAATCGGAGAATCATCCTCAGCCGGGTTTGCTGGAGCGAGCCTGGGACGAGGCGTATTTCCGGGGATTGCGCGCGTTTGATCGCTTCACGTCGCTGGTGTATTGCTACGCGCCGATTTCGCTGCTAAGGCGTTATCGTTCCGCCAAGGCACCCGCCGAAAGCGTAAAACAAGAAGTTGCAAAAAAATCTGCCGCGCTACCGGAAGTTTCTCCCCGCGCTTAAACCGAATACAAAGGGACTCATGCCATTCCTTCGCAAAATTCGATTCACTCTTGCTAAAACCCGGGCCCGCGCTCCCCTCGTATGGGTGCGCCACCGCAACTTTCAGCCATCGGACGCGTTTGTCGGTTCCTATCCTCGTTCGGGCAGCACCTGGCTCCGTTTCATGTTGCTGGAGGTTCTCTCCGGAGAAGCCTCCGGGTTCTCGAAGACCAACGAAATGCTTCCTGATGTGGGCCGTCATTCCACGGGAGCGTGTGTTCTGCCTGCCGGCGGCCGGTTGATCAAGACCCACGAGCCATTCCGCTCGGAATACAAGAAGGCGGTTTACGTGGCGCGCGATCCGCGCGATGTGGCACTTTCTGAGTTTGCCTATCAGAAGGCACTTGGGCTTGCGAGCGATGACTTCAATATTTATCTGTTGCGCTTCCTGCGCGGCGAAGTGAATCCCTTCGGTTCCTGGACCAATCACGCAACCTGCTGGATGGAAGCAGCCGACCGTGGGCGTTCGGAAGTCCTGCTCGTCTGTTTTGAAGAACTGAAGCGCAATTCGGTGCAGGAGCTCTCCCGCATCGCCGAGTTTCTCGGGGTGCCCGTGCCGACAGCGAGAATTTGCGAAGCGGTCGCCAACAACTCGATGGACAAGATGCGGCAGAAGGAAAAGGCCGATCCGCAGCGGGCTTCCGCCAAGGGGAAGTTCATCCGCAGCGGCTCCGCTGGCGGCTGGCGCGAGGTTTTTACGGAAGAGCAGTGTCAACTTGTGCAACAATACGCGGGCAATATTATGGCCAGGCTGGGCTACTCTGCGGTAGAGTCATTGGAAGGGAAATTCGCATGAGTGTCGAAAAAATCAGCCGGCCCGAATCCGCTTCGATCCAGAAAAAACCCGTCGGCAGTACGGGAGGCGTGCAATGTCTTCGGTGCCATCATGAGCTCGATAGCTACGCCTTCACCAAGTTTACCTTTCTGCCTTACGGCTCCGCAGGCGGCAACGTCGTTTTAGAGTGCCCCAAGTGCGGCCACATCGAGTTCCTGTCGCAGAACAGCCCGCTGCTGCGCCGCCTGAACGCTAAGCCGGTCGCGGTGGGCGACGGCGATTAAGCATCCTCCCTCGATCATCTCCTGTAGAATCTCTTCAGTTGGCGAACGGAGTTCACGTTCGCGCAGTGCGCCTGACAGTCCGGTTTCGAAAACCAAGTTAATTAGGGAAGTCTAAACATGCACATCCTAGGCCTGTCTTCTTTCACTCACGACACCGCTGCAGCGCTTCTCGAAGATGGCGCAATCCGCGCCTCCATCGAGGAGGGCAAACTTTCGCGCTCGAAGACGACGCGCGGAGTTCCAGAAGCGGCGATCGAGTTTTGCCTGAAACGGGGCGCAGTTGAGTGGAAGGATCTGGATCACGTGGCGGTCGCAAGCAAGCCACTTCAGGGCTGGAAGCGTCGCTCCCTTGCTGGGGCCAAAGTCTCGCCCCTTGCTCCTGTCGCTTCGGCTTATTGCCAAATGGCTGAAATTGGCCGACTGGCGCGGGAAATGGGGCATCAACGTCTGCTGCGGCTTCGGGACGTTGTTCCAGCGGATCGCATCGTAAACCTAGAGCACCACCTGTCGCACGCCGCCGGCGCCTTCTTTCTTTCTCCGTTCGACCGCAGCCTCATTGTCACGATGGACGAAGAGGGCGATGGCCAATCCGGAATGCTCGCCATCGGCGAGGGGACACGCATTCGAGTGCTGCGCAATATTGCTTATCCACACTCGCTCGCGTGGCTCTATTCGAAAGTCACGGAGGCGCTCGGATTTAATCCCCATGTCGATGAGCACAAGACGCAATGGTTGAGCTTGGAAGGCGAGCCTTTATACCGCGACGTCTTTCATCAGCTCATGGGAAAATCGGGCCGCGGCAGTCTGCGGTTCGATTCCAGCTATCTGGAACACGGCGTCGGTGGCCGTTTCGCCTTGGCGGCCAAATTCTGGAGCAGGCTGCGTCTGCCGAAGAATCGAGAGGAGTGGAGCGACGAACAGCGCCGCGCGCTCGCCGCCAGCGTGCAGCAGATTTGCGTCGAAAAAGTTAGTGAGATCATCGAGACTCTACGCAAGCAAGAGGGAATCAACGAAGTCTGCCTGGGTGGCGGACTCTTCCAGAACGTTTTGCTGGTTGCGGAACTCGAAAAGAACCTGGGGATGAATTCCGTGTTTGTCCCGCCTGCTCCCGGTAATTCCGGTTGCGCCCTGGGCGCAGCTTTGTACGTACAGCACCACATGCGGCACGTTCCGCGGAAACCAGTCAGTATCGATGCCTACTGGGGACCCTCCTACTCGCGGCACCAGATCAAGGATGTTCTCGACAACTGCAAGGCTCGTTTTTCGTTTTCGATCATGCGCGACCGGCAGACGGAGAACGCGGTCGAGTTGCTGCTGGCCGGCAAAATCATTGGATGGTTTCAGGGCGCCGCTGAATTTGGACCGCGTGCGCTCGGCAATCGCAGTGTGCTGGCCTCGCCGTGGGCGCCTTACGTGAAGGAGAATCTCAATGACTTCATCAAGCACCGCGAGTGGTTCCGGCCATTCGCCATCTCGGTTCCCGCCGAGGACGCGCCACGCTACTTCGAGTGCTCGCAACTCTGCGAGTCCATGAATTCCTTGGCGCGAGTCCGCAACGGAGCGGATGGTTTGCCGGAAGGGTTCGTGCTTCGCGATGGGCTGGTGCGTTTGCACACGGTGAAGAAGCAAAGCAACCCGGAGCTGTGGGATTTATTGAAACGGTTCGGTGTGTCGGCCCCTGCACCCATGCTGCTGAACACATCGTTCAACCTATTCGGAGAACCGCTTGTGGTCAGCCCTCTCGACGCTATCCGCAGTTATGCCTGCTCCGGCATTGATGCATTGCTGATGGATAATTTTCTGCTGACCAAAGCGCCATTTCACCCTTCGTCGGAAGCACAGCAGAGAAGAGAACCGGCTTCTTTGTCGCTTTCGGGGTTTTAGGGTGAAATAAACTTCAGTTCGCGCGAGTTTGGGTTGATAAAGGGGCAGCGTTCCCGGCGAATGCTGCCCCTTTTTGTGTGCGAACGACGTTCTCCAGAGCAGTAATATTGAACAGACGGAAGACTCTATGCTGAAACCTTATCGTTTTGTGATCTCTTTTTTCCTGGTGACGATGTATTTGCTTGCCTCGGCAAACACCGCGTTGTCAGGCACTGGGGCGGATCCCATTCCTCCCACATTCTTCGGTATGCACATTAACCGTCCGGGCACGCCTTGGCCCGATGTTCCCTTCGGCAGCTTGCGCATGTTGGGCAACATGACGACGTGGTACCACCTGGAAGGCGCCGGGCGCGGCCGCTACGACTGGCACAATCTGGATGTCTGGCTGAACGCGGCGCGCTCGCACAACGTAGATGTCATGTACACCTTCAGCCGTACCCCCGAATGGGCTGCGGCAAGCACCCACGAAGCGTGCGGTCCTCGCCGCGACTCCGCCGATTGTGCACCGCCTTCCGATCTGATGAAGAACGCTGCGTGTCAGGCCCCACTTGCCGGAGTTACCACGACCGACTGCCAGTTCAAAGAATTCGTCACCAGCCTGATGAATCACGTGTGCAGCGGCACGGCGCCGAACAAGAGCTGCCAGATCGTGGCGTATTCCTGCTGGAATGAACCGAACCTCGACGGTTTTTGGGTGGGCACCTATGCCGATAGCGCGAAGATGTGCGCCGACATGGTGAAGATCGTGAAAGACCAGTGTACGAGTTGCGTCACGCTAACCCCCGATATTTCGGCAGCGACTTCTGGCGATACCAAGGGCAACGGTGACAGCCGTTCGTACGATGACTGGACCGAGCACTTTCTTGCCGCGTACAGCAACTTCAGCAGCGAGTATCCCGATGCAGGCGCTTTCCATCCCTACGCCGCGCGCACGTGGAACATCAACCCGGTGCCATTTCCCGAAACCTTTGCCGGCAGTGGCTGTCCCGGGGGCGGACAATCGCCCGTATGTCCGGATACATTACTCGGGAAAATCGCAACCATGCGATCGATTCTCGATAGCGGCGGCATGGCAGGAAAACCGCTGTGGGCGACGGAAGGCGGCTGGGGCACAAACGGAGAACTGCCCAATCTCGATGCGCAAGCCGCATACGTTGCGCGCTGGCTCATTCTGCAGGCCTCGGCTGGCGTTCAGCGCGCTTACTGGTTCATGTGGGACAACGGTGGCGATGCGCGCGGTTGGGGCGGAATGTGGGATCCGCGTGATGGCACGAATAAGGCTGGCATAGCGTACGGCGAGGTCTACCACTGGCTGGTGGGCGCGACTTTCACGAAGCCTTGCTCCGGCAACCAGGGTGTTTGGACCTGCGATATTTCGCGCCCCGGCGGATATTACGCAAGGATTGTGTGGAATACTCTGAATTCCTACGATACCGGCGCAACCTTTCGCTACGCGCCGGGTGGCGATTTTACGCAATATCGCGATCTCGATGGCGGCAAAACCGTCATGCAAGCTGGTGCGCTAAACATTGGATCGAAACCAATTCTGCTGGAACACCTTCCGGCCCCGCGAGCCCCACACAAATAAAAAAGCGGCGAACCGTGAATGACGATTCGCCGCAAGTTGCGCGGTCAGAGTAATGTCAGAAATCCGTCGCCGGATTGAACGGGGCCGTCACAAAGGTCGGAATCACAGTTGGCCCGGGAATGACCGGGTTCGATCTCCCGGCTTCATTGGGATCGAAGACCACGAACCCAACTCCCGGCGACTCCGTCAAGGTGTAATCGTCATTTGGATAAACTGGATTCGCGAAGCCCGGATTCTTTACCACGCTTCCAGAATCCTCACCCGTTCCGCTTTGCCAGGCAGAAAGGCTCGCGTAGTACTGGGACTGCGAGCGGCCTTGCGATCCGGTTGTATAGAACGGATTCGTGGGCAGCGCGCAGGCTTGGCCTGGAGCATAGCAGTACATGTTGTCGGCATATTTCATTACGTCCGTGCAGGGACCATCCATGCAATAGGCAAAGCCGGTTTGAACATATCCACGATCGTAGTAAACCAGATTGTTGGTGAAGGAGAACTGCAGCACGCCAGATGCCGGCGGCACGCAACCTTCCTGCTTAATCCCCTGACGGCCGTAGGCAAAAATGTTGTTCTTGATGGTGTTGGTCGTGTTCGGAGTTTGCGGTCCGCAGGTCTCCGACTGTGTGGCTGCAGAAGCTCGGTAAACCAGGTTGTTCTGTACCAGTGCGTTCGCGGTATTGGCGTCAAGATAAATGCCCTGGCCGCCGTAGCCGTCCGCATCCAGCGCAGATGCATCGCTGACGTCATGAATTCTGTTGTTCAGCGCCTGGTTGCCTGTCGCCGCAGGATCGGTATTGAAGTAAACTCCGCCGAGGTCATCCATAATGCCTTGGCCAAGGTTGTAAACGTGGTTGTAGGAGGCGGTGTTGTTGTACGCGCCGTGCGAATTGCTTACACCCGGAATGCATCCTAACGCGCAGATTTTGATGCCCACCTCGTAGCCATCGTAAATATCATTGTGAGTATAGGTGTTGTCGTGGGCATCGCCTTGCATGATCCCGAATGTACCTGGCGTCACGCGCCCGAATCCGCTGATTACATTATTTTGAACAGTCGTGAATTGCGCCACGTTCGCGTCGGTGTCCGTATACTGTGCCAGCAGACCGACGCGGAGCCCGAATCCGCCCAAATCATAAAAAGCGGAGTTCTCGATCGTGTTGTGGGCCGTCGTGGCTGACGTGTTATTCGTGTAGAACTCCCAGCCGCCCCCGGCGGTCTGCGTGACAATCACGCCGTTGAGGGTTACATACTGGCAGTTGTAGCAACTCACCGCACCGGTCACCCCCTGGTCTCCGGTGACCGAAGGGTAGCCGATCGATGGAACGGTCCAGTTATCGTGCTCGAAGGTGATCCCCTGGAACGTTACGTATTGCAGGCCGGTCGCAATCAACACTTGCGTGCTCTGCGGAACAATCACGGTATCGGTGGGCGGATTTTCTCCGCTGTTGGCCAGGTAAGTCAAAACCCACGGAGTTTTCGATCGATCAAGGAACCACTGTCCCGGTTGGGTCAGTTCATCTTTGACGTTCTCTACGAGGTAGCGATGGCCGACAATAAAACCGTCGTAGAAATCCTCCTGATAAGTCGGACCGGTGAGATAAATTATGTTGTTCGTCGTGTCAATCGACTTGATACGCAGCTCAGCCGCACTCCACTTCTCAAAGTCGTAGAGTTCGATGTCGCCTTGGGGATAAGGTGAATTGAGGTTTTCCCAATTGCCGTTGATGGGATCGGTTTTGGTGTACTGGAATCGATCGAAGCACTCCCATCCCAACCCTGACATATACACCGTGCAGTTCGGGTCGGGCGCCGGACCATTGGGTGAACCGGGAAGGTAGATGGTTGCGGCGATGCGGTAGTAGGTTCCTAAGTAGCCGCCAAGACGCGGGCGCAAGCGGCGCTGCCCGTTGTAGAACATCTGCTCGAAATACTGGGTCGTAGATGGCAGCGTAGCCTGCCACTCGTTGCCGCTATTGTGCACCCAGTTGGTGATCTTCATCCCGCCATCGATGACCGGCGTCTCATTCGGATAATTTTCCCAAACTACCCCGAGAGTCGATGTACCGGAATCAGCCGTGCCAAAAGAAAGCGGCTGCGTCACGTAGTAGCCGCCGGCACGCACCATCACCTGAATAGGATTTGTGCGTCCCTTCGGATTTTGCAGGATGCCTTGTACGGCGGTTTGGGCTCGTCCGATCGTCGCAAAAGGACCATCCGTGCCTTTCGAATTCGGCGCGGAGAGCGTGCCGCTCCAGTTGTCGTTTCCATCGGTTGCTACATAGAAGTCCGCAACCGTGCTTTGCGCTGGCACTACGGTGACAGAGAGCGCTTGCGTCGTGCTTTGTGGTGGCGTGGAGGAATCGGTGAGCTTTACCGTGAAGTTAAAACTTCCCGTTTGCGAAGTCGTGCCAGTAAAATCACCGGTCGAACTGCCGAAGGAAATTCCCGACGGCAAAGTTCCTGAGCTGATACTCCAGGAGTAAGGGGCGATGCCTCCGACTCCAGCGGCCGAGGAACTATAGCTGGATCCCGCGGTGATCTGCGGCAGCAGCGTCGTGGTAATTTCAAGCACGCTGCTTACTGGGAAAACATATTCAGCACTTGCCGTCAGCTGTGTGGGCCAGGAAGAATCGGTGACCTGGAATGTGAGATTGTATGAACCGGTTTGCGCCGTCGTTCCCGCCAGCACGCCCGTGCTGCCCGTGAAAGTTAATCCCTGCGGCAAGGTGCCGCTTGTCAGCTTCCAGTGATACGGAGACTTGCCACCGGTGACGCCCAACGTGTCCGAATAAGCTTGTCCCGCCATTGCTTCAGGAAGCGAAGTAGTAGTAATTTTCAGCGGAATAACCAGCGGCGTGACCACGACGAACACAGACGCGGACTTGGCAGAATTAGCGCTGCTGACGGCGGTTACCTTGTAGGTCCAGGTTCCGCTGTTCACTTGCGGCGCGGTGTAGAGTCCGTTGCTGGTAATCGTTCCCTCTGTTGCCGACCACGTGACGTCCTGATTGCTGGAGTTGAATACTGTCGCCTTAAATTGAAGCTGCTGGCCGGACACGAGCGCGCCGCCTTCCGGAGAGACGGTGACGCTCACCGTGCCGGCGGCAGCGATGATGATCGAGAAGTTTGCCTGTACTTGGTTTGAAGCAGAGTCGTTTACGGTGACGGTTACAGGGAAAGTTCCCGAAGCCGTCGGCGTGCCCGCGATGCTCCCCGCTGTCTTGCTAAGCGTCAAGCCGCCCGGCAAGCCACTCCCCGAAAACGAATAGGGTGAAGTTCCTCCGGTCACGGTCAGAACAGTGTTATAAGCGATGCCAACTGTTCCTTGCGGAGCCTGTTCCTGGACCTGCAGCTTGGCTTCGGAATAAACGCAAGTGATGAGCGTAATGACAAGAACAAAAAATGCAGACGTAGCCTTACTAAAGCACCCTGCGGTGCAGGGCTTGGGGGAGTAAGCCAACATTTAGCACCTCAAAATCTGTTGATGGACGGGGGTTTTAAAACGAGCATCGCCGCCCCAGCATCAGGAGACAACGGCACGCGACCCGATGGAAGGTCACAGAGGTGCATTGCCCGAACTCTAGTTTTCGATGTCCGGTTTCTGCAAGAGCGCCGCCATGGGTGAATCCAGGCATATGGCGCACAAGCTACAAAGAATCAATCAGTTGGGGGCATTCATCGTGGCGTAACAATTGGCGGGCTGAGCTTTTCCAGTATTCTGACCTAGATGGGAATTCTGCAACTTTCGGCTTGACACGCCGATTCGTTGGCAGACACACTGAGGTTTAAGCTTCTCGGTCTGTGACCCCTGCACCGCGCGGTCAACTCCTCCAAAAGGACAGAGAACGATAAGGTTCGAGGCGGGATTTCCCGACTTGGAAACGCGGCAGACTGCTGAAGCGTGAAACAACGAAGGTTGAACGGAAGGTCATAGAAAGGGTACCACTTGTCGGTTCTCGTAGTTGGTGGAGCGGGTTACATCGGAAGCCATGCGGCGCGCGCACTGCGCCGCTGCGGGTACGAAGTAATTATTTACGACAACCTGTCGCGCGGCCACGCGTTCCTGGCCGATGGTTTCGAACTGATCGTTGCGGATATCGCCGACCGCGCTCGATTGAACCGAGCCATGAGCCGGGTTGATGCGGTCGTGCACTTTGCCGCTCATTCGCAGGTGGGCGAGTCCGTTCAGAACCCGCGTATCTATTTTCAGAACAACGCCGAGCTGGGCGTGGCCTTGTTGAATTGCGCGTTGGACGCGGGAGTTCGCAGATTCGTTTTTTCCTCGACTTGTGCGGTGTACGGCATGCCGGAGAAGATGCCCATCACCGAAGACACGCCGCGCCAGCCGGTGAATCCGTACGGTACATCGAAATTATTCTTCGAAAATGCGCTGGAAGCTTATGATCGCGCCTACGGGTTGCGCTACGTGAGCTTGCGTTACTTCAATGCGGCCGGGGCTGATGAAAGCGGAGAAATAGGCGAGCTTCACGATCCCGAAACCCATCTGATTCCAGTCGCGTTGAAAGCCATTTCCGGCGAACGGGAAGAACTCGAATTGTTTGGCTCGGACTATCCCACGCCCGATGGCACCTGCATTCGCGATTACGTTCATGTGAACGATCTCGCCGAGGCCCACGTGCTCGCGCTGAAGGAACTCGAGGCCGGAAAGAGTTCTGCCGCTTTGAATTTGGGTACTGGAGTCGGCTGCTCGGTGAAGGAAGTGATCTCGATGATCGAAGAGATAACTGGATGCAGAGTTCCACGGCATATCGCCCCGCGCAGGGCTGGTGATCCGCCGATTCTGGTCGCCGATCCATCGCGCGCTCGCGCCGCGCTAAACTGGACTGCCAAGCGTTCTCTCCGCGAGATTGTGCAAACCGCATGGCTATGGGAGACGAAGGGAGTTCAGACTACGCGCAGGAAATAGCTGTGGGTGCAGAACAAGATACAGGGGGGCAGAAAATGGGAACGGGTTTGGCGGGTAAGAAAGTCGCCGTATTGGGCGCAGGCAAGATGGGAGGCATTCTGCTGCAGGCGCTCCTCAAGAGCGGCCTGCTGTCAGCCGAACGAACCACTGCGACCGTGGCGCACGAAGAAAGGGCGCGAGCTCTTGCGGCGAAGCTGGGTATAACGGTTGGCACCGATAACCTGGAGGCGGCTAAGAACGCTGACGTCATTCTGATCGGCGTGAAGCCGCAGGTGGTGGAAGAGGTGATGGCGGAGCTTCGCGGTCACCTGTCGCCGGCACAACTAATTATCTCTGTAGCCGCTTCCGTTCCCAACAGCTTGATTGAGAAGACGCTCGATGCCCCCGTCCCGGTAATTCGGGCCATGCCGAATACCCCTTCTTTATTGGGCTGCGGAATGACCGCTCTGGCGAAAGGAAAATATGCCGAAGCATGTCATATAGAGACTGCCACCGCAATGTTCAACGTGGTCGGCCGCACCGTGGTGGTTGACGAGAAGCACATGGATGCAGTTACCGGGCTTTCGGCGAGCGGCCCGGCGTATATCTACATCATCATCGAGTCCCTTGCCGAAGCTGGCGTGAAGGTTGGACTGCCCAGAGATATCGCAACCTTGCTGGCTGCCCAAACGACGATGGGAGCAGCTCGAGTTGTGCTGGAAACGGGGGACCATCCGGCACTGCTGAAAGACGCAGTAACCACCCCTGCAGGCTGCACCGTGGATGGAATCATGGAATTGGAAGAGGGCAAGCTGCGCGTGACGCTGATTAAGGCTGTGGTCAAAGCGACCCAAAGGGCGAAAGAGTTGGCGTTTCCGCCGCACTAGAGCTTATCGAAAACGCGGCTACCGAAGCTCAAGTTTAACTATCGATTCGCTCTCTATCTTCAACACTAAAGTACCATTTACCCTATTCTAAGGACGGGGTAACTTTAAAAGCGCAGCCGTTCTTCCTACGGTTGTGACGTGGATTTCCTGAAATCTGTTTTCAGTGACCGTCGCTTGGAAGAAGCGCGCACGAGAATAGCAAGTTCCCAGAATTCCTAGAAATGCCATCGGCCAACGAAAGTATCGAAAGCTCCGCAGAAAAGCCGGGCGAGAAGCGGCCCATCCGGGTGCTGGCTGCCGATAGCACGCGCATGAACAGCCAGATGCTGGCAGATGTGTTGGCGCGGGATAAGCGCTTTTGCGTACTAGAGACGCAAATTTCGGTAGAAGGCATCCTGGCGGCGGCGGACCGCGATAAGCCTGATGTGGTGCTGCTCAGTCCAGTTCTGGAAGATGACTCGACGCGGGGATATTCCCTTGCGCGCGAATTGCGTTCGCAGTATCCCGCGGTCCGCATCGTGATGCTTCTCGACCGGTCCGAACGCAGCGCCGCCGTGGAAGCTTTTCGCGCCGGTGCCAGCGGAATTTTCTGCCGCTCCGAATCGCTCAAGTTTCTTCCGCGATGCATCGCGTGTGTTTATGCGGGTCAGGTGTGGGCGAACAGCCACGAACTCAAATATTTGCTCGACGCTCTCGCCGAAGCCATGCCGAGGCGGCCGAAGATGCAGGCCCGCGACGTTTCTGTTCTTTCGAAGCGCGAGCAGGATGTGGTGCGCGGCGTTGCTGACGGACTCTCGAATCGCGAAATTGCCCGGCAACTCAGTCTCACCGAGCACACGGTGAAGAACTACTTGTTTCGGATTTTCGACAAATTAGGTGTGTCGAGCCGGGTGGAAGTGGTTCTATACGCCTTCGGCGTTGGTGGGGTGGCTTCGCAGGATCCATCTGTCATGGTCGGGCCGACGCAAGATCAGGCGGTTACGGCCGGGAGCAGAGTTCGCAAACGCCCCATCGCCGCCAGTCGTCACTCTGACGAGCCTTCAACCATTGTCAAACCGGCGCGAAAAGCCCTGCCAATCTAGCAACCCAACTTAGCCGTAAACCATCCAGCAATCTTCAATTGATCACTCGAGGTTTTTCCTCGAGGTCATTGATATCGAGCCGGACGACTACTCCTCTATTGGCCCGTTCCAGTGAGATTCACGGTTTGCGGACTGGTGCCGGCGCTATCAGTAAACTGCAGCGTAGCTGTGCGCGCGCCCTTTGCCTTCGGGGCAAAATCGAGAGTTACTATGCACTCGGATTGCGCGCCGACCTCGCTCCCGCACGTGTTCCCGCTGATGTTGAAGTCACCCGGATCGTTGCCCGTAATCGTGATACTGCTGAACGTCAACTCGACCTTCTGATTGTTGGTCAGCGTTTCGTTCTTCTGTCCGCTCGTGGTTCCCACAGCTACCGTTCCAAACGCCATGGTCGCAGGCGCGAGATTTACCGGTTGCTTTCCGCTTCCTTTAAGGCTGATAGTCTGCGGGCTACTGCTGCCGCTATCACTGATCGTCACGGTTCCGGTCAGGGTTCCGGCGCTCTTTGGCGAGAACGTCACGGTGATGGTGCACTGTGCGCCCGCTCCAATACTCGTTCCGCACGTGTTCACCTGGCTATAGGACGAACTGCTTACTGAGATGCTGATGTTGGTCAAGGGCACAGATTGATTGTTGGTCAGCGTTACTGCGGGCGCTGTCGAACTGGAGCCGATAAATACTGTTCCGAAGGAAATACTCGTCGCAGAAAGCGTTACCGCCGTGACGCCGGTGCCGCTCACGCTCACCGCTTGCGGGCTGTTGCTGGCGCTGTCCGTGATTTCCAGAGTCGATGAGAATGCGCCGGTGGTATTGGGTGTGAAGGTGACGTTGATCGTGCAGGTTCCGCCGTTTGCCACGCTGGTTCCGCATGTGTTCGTCTGGCCAAAATTTCCGGCATTTCCTCCCGAGAAGCCAATGTTGTTGATCGTGAGGGCTGAGCCCGAGTTATTCGTGAGCGTGACTGGTTGCGATGAGCTGGTGCTCCCAACGCCTAAAGAACCAAGATTCAGGCTTGTGGGCGAGACTGTCACGCCGGAACTCTGTCCGCATCCCGGAAGTTGGAAATTCGAGATCCGGGTGTGCCAGATAATTTCCGTTCCCGTCTGATTTTGCGGGTAATACTCGTTCACATACCAGAACGTACAGCCATCCACCGGATCGACCGTCATGCTGTCGTACGAACCCCAGTGCCACGTATTCTCCAGGTCGGCAGTGCCGTCATAAAGCGTGAACTCGTCCGGCGCAGTGTCGCTCGTCAGGTTCCACCAGGAAGCATTCATGTCCGGATGAGTCTCGCTGCTCGAGATGCTGTAGCCGACTGCCGCATTGCCGGCTGAATCTTCGGCGATGCTGGGAATAAAGCGATAGGTGGTGTTGTCGGGGTTGATCGTGCCGTCCTGATAAACCGCAGGAGTGCCTGAACCGCGCAATTCGTACCATCGAATTCCAGTCTGCGTCGTGCTGCCGGGCTGCACGTCATGGCTGACGAGAAACGATTCATACGTGCCGAAATTGCGATAAGCGAATCGCGGCATAAAACGGTCGCCGACAGAATCGATGTAATTTTTCGTGCTGCTCGTCGAGGGTTCGGGCACACACACCGTCTGCACCGGCGATTTAACGTCGTAGCATCCGGGCGTATAAGGCGCGACGGTGAGCGCGGATTGAGTGAAGGTGGTGAGCGAAGGATTGGTCCAATTCAGATGGAAATCCCACAGATTAAATGTGCTCGAGGTTGTGGTACTGAGCCGTCGATGGGAGGATTTTGAATACTCACCATATACTCATCGCGACCGCTTGGCGGAGGTGTGGTGCCGTCGACATCGGCAGGAATCAGGCTGTGGCCCAGGTAAATGCCTTCACTTAGCGGGCTGGTCACTTCGAGGCACTGGGGAGAATTCGGCGTGCCATTGATCAGCATGTTCGTGCGATCGAGTGCGCAAGCGACGATGCCGACTTCCCTGTAGTTCTGATTGATATCGTTGAGATCAATCGTCACGTAGTAGGCGTTCGGCCAGGTGGCAATTTTCGGCCAATCGGGAAAATACACGTTCCCCTCGGCATTCTTGCCCAGAATTGGAGCAAGAGCGATCGAGTATGTGTACCAGGCAAGCGTTGGCGACGTAAGATCGTCGGTGTTGGAAATGGCGACGCAGTACAGATAATTGTTCTCGACGCCGGTATGGCCGGCAAGAACCCAACGCGACGCCAGGCGGTCGAAGATGATCATGCCATCCCCACTGATGGCTTCGCACCCGGTCAAACCATTGTTGGCGAAGGGGGTGCTCACCGCCTGCGGCGTGCTCCAGACCGGAGCCAAAGTAACTTTATCGTAGGCTTGATAATAGAGATTTACATACTCCATAAACTGCTTGGTCCCGATTGCGCCGTTGGGATCGACGTCATACTCGGGCTTGCTGACTTGGCTGGCATCAATGCCGTCGAATGATGTGACCGTCTGCGCCGCAGCACAGGACAGCATGAGAAGGAGAAGCGCTGGAAGAGTCTTAACCTTGTTCATAAACGCCTCGTTCCCAACAAATCGTTTTGGTTATGTGTTTTTCCCGGGCTGGGGAGGTTGGCCCGGTGCTCAATTCCAGAAGATTTTTCGAAAACATCCAATTCGATCAACTTTTACCGCAGAGACTTAATTGGCAGTCTCTGTGAACGTTACGACATAGCTGCTCACGGTCGCCGTGATCGAATATGTGCCAGCGTTGGGAGGCAGAGTGTAGGTTGCGCTCGCTTGCCCACTGCTGTTGGTCAGCGGAGTGCTGTTTACGAAGCTGCCACCCGCTCCGCCGTCAGAAAAAGTCACCGTCGCTCCAGAGATCGCATTGCCGTACTGATCCTTCACGATTACGATCAAAGGCTTGGGTAACTGCGTTGCTGGCGCCGCAGTCTGTTTGTTGCCGCCGGAAATCGCCTCACTGGCGGGTGCTCCTGCCACCGAAGTTTCGTGGAAGGTTGCTGTGCTCGCTGAGCCGGAAGATGCGGTTACGGCCAGCCCCGTGTGCGCGGAGGTCGGAAGAGTAAAGTTCGTGCTCGCCTGGCCATTGCTTCCTGTCGTCGCCGGGTTGGGCGAGAAGCTGCCTCCAACCGTATCGGAAAAAGTAACGGCTGCCCCCGAAACTACGTTGCCAAAACTATCTTTCGCTAGCGCGATCAACGGGGAAGCCAGCGTCGTCCCTACGGTGCCCGACTGTGAAGAACCCGATATCGGGGAAACCGCGGCCGGCGGCCCTGCTGTAGCGATCTCAGTGAAGGTCGCGGTCGTGTAACCAGCGCTGGCCGCCGTAAGCGAATAAGTTCCAGCGGTTTGCGGCAATGTGTAGACGGTCGTCAAAAGGCCCGTCGAACCGGTCGTCCCATTCGGCGGATTGAACGTTCCGCCGTTTCCGCCATCGCTGAAAGTCAACGCCACTCCTGCGATTCCAACTCCGGTGTATGGATTGGCCGCTTGCACGGTCAGGTTAATCTGCGTGTGCACCGTCGCCGTCTGGTTATTTCCCGTCGAAGGATTCAGAGCCGGGAACAGACCGTAAACCTGCAACTCCGTCTGCGTGCCCAGATAAACCTTTCCGTTGGCAATCAAGGGAGCTGCGAAGTGCGGTGTCGCCGTGAGTTGGTCGCGCCCGGGATCCTTGTTGGTGTTGTAGATCTCCGCCATCGTGGTCGCGTTAAACGCGGAAAGCAGCTCCGTGCCGCTGCTTGCGTTCAGATTGCGAACCAGCCACAAGAGCCCATTCTCATTGCCATTGGCGGAGACAACCGGAACTCCGGTCAGCGTATAACTCGAAGGCGATTCCGCGATTGGAGTTGGCGCAATCATCCCGTTGGTAAAGGAAAATTCCTTGACATAATCCTGCCGCCCGGCGAAGTAGATCGCGTTATTCCAGTAGACCGGCGCGCCCCAGATTCCTTTTACGGCACCCGGCAGTTCCTGCACGATGTCGTCCCCCGCCGCGTTGTAGCCACCCATCGCGTCTTGATTGATCAGATAGATAGTTCCGGTTTTTCCCGCAGTCACCAGTAGATTAGGAACCGGTCCGCTCTGGGTGGGAAGCAATACGGCCGCGCCCGACCCCAGATCGAGATCATGCTGCGCCATCTGCCCCTGGTTGAATGGGGTGAAGTAATCTTCCACGGTGAACGTGGAGCCGTTGAAACCAAGCTTCATCACCGTATCGCCGTAATCACTTCCACCGCTGTTGACATCGAACGTGCCGTTGGCCGTTACCAAATAGATATTGCCCGACGAGTCTGCCGCAGGACCAACTCCGCTCATCCACAGCGAAGATCCATACGTCTTGGCCGGCGATGTGTTAATCAGCCCCAGCTGTTGCAGGTTCGAAGCGCTGTACGCCAACAGCCATCCATGCGCCAGTTGATCGCAACCATTGGAACCAAAACCGATATAGATTGTGCCGTTTACTTCCAGCAGCGCCGGGCGCTGCAGATCGTTCTGCGTATTCAGCGTTACACTACCCACCGACGCATTGATGACCACCGGGCCACCGAACTTTTCCAGGCCCGTCGTAATATCCAGCGCGTGCAGACGAAAAACATAACTCGTTACACCGCCCGTCACTTCCATCGTCTTCGCCACCAGATACATCGTGTTGGTGGTGGGATCGATCACCGGCGTTCCGGTTACGCCGACTTGCGTGAATCCATTCACATACGGACAACCCAGAGCGGACACCGGCTCCGCAGTAACAGTCGTGCCATTCGCCGAATTCAAAAAGCTGGTCTGCCACAGCGGCGCGCCGCCCAGATCGGCATTAAACGCATACGCGCTATCATTCGCGGTCTCCACGTACACAACGTTGACCACATTGCCGCCAATCGTCACCCCCGACATATAAAGCGGCTGCGCGACAACGTAGCCATCCACGGACTCCGAGAACAGACTGCCAAATTGATTGACATTCACATTCTGCGGCGTGAGATAAGTCTCGTTGGAAAATTGTCCGTCGCGCTTGACGTCGCCTCGCTGCGTTACGATGTCCTGTCCTGCGGCGAGTGCCGGAACGGCGCATACGCTGAAGCTTGCTGCCGCGGCAATGACCGCCACTAACGCGCGAAGCGCGAAGGTTCTGCAGCCTGCCATCAACTTGGGAGCGCACAATTGCGCGCGTAAAGAGAAACCACTAGAAACCACCTTCATACACCACAGTCTCCCTGTTTCGGGGGAATAAGTATGTAGCCAGAATGGGGGAAGTTGCGGCTAACCGAGACGCTCAACGGACTTCCACGATCGGTTCTGCCGTAAACCTGAGTTCTTGCGAGAAGATTAACACACGCCATCAATCTCGCCTAAGAAAAAACAGGTGAAATGAGGGAAAGCGACGTTGCAAGTTCTTGCAAACTTCAGGCGTGCAATTTCTTGCACACCGGTCTTTACGCCGCCGAGCCTCCTGTTGATTCAACTGCTGAATTCCGTAAGCCTTCAGATGCTGCGACCGTCGTCAATTCCAGCCGCAGAAGTTCATCGGGGCAGAACCACTCAAGCAATGGCGTCGCCATAAACGTGGTTACGAGTGCCATTACCACCATCATGGAAAAAAGCGCAGGAGAAATGACTTTGATGTCCAACCCGATATCGAGGATGACCAGTTCCATGAGACCGCGCGTGTTCATCAGCGTTCCGAGGCCAGCCGCTTCGCGCAAGGGCATGCCGGTCAACCACGAGGCCAGGGTCGATCCGCCCAGCTTGCCCACTGTGGCTACAAGGACGATCAAACCGCAATACATCCACATCTGCGGCCCTTTGACCAGCGCAATATCAGTCCTCAATCCCGTAAACGCGAAGAAAAGCGGCAGCAACAAGGTAACCGTGACCGTCTCAAAGCGATCAAGGATGTACTGAACAAACTTCGGTTCCTTGGGCATGATGGCGCCCATCATGAAAGCGCCGAAAAGTAAGTGCAGGCCGAGCCTTTCTGTGCACAGCGACGCGGTGAAGACGGCCAACATCATAAAGGCAAGGCGATTTTCGCTGAGCCCGCCCCATTGCCGATAGGATGTTTCCAGTCCGCCGAGAAACCGGCGCACACCATAGATCAGAATCAACGCGAACACGATAATGCCGGCGATAGTGACCCAGATCGGTGTGCTGCTGTGGGCCGAGCGCGTCAACACCACGATATAGGCAAGAATGCACCAACCGGTTACGTCGTCAACCGCGGCAGAAGCGATCGCCACCGTTCCCAGCCGGCTCTGCAGATGTCCGCGCTCAATCAGAATTCTCGCCAGCACCGGGAACGCAGTTACACTCATGGCGGATCCCATGAATAGGGCGAAGCTGGTGAAGCTCACGCTATCGTCAGAAAGCCTCGGATAGAGATAGAGCGCCAGAAACGCCGCCAGCACGAACGGCATCGTGATGCTGACGTGGCTCGTCAGAACCGCCGCGTGGCCGTGATTTTTGAGTTCCCTGGGATTGATCCCCAGGCCCACGAGAAACATGAAGACGACCACGCCAATCTGCGCCAGAGCGTTCAGAAAGCCGAGGCTCGCGGGAGGGAAAAGGTAGCTCTCAAGCAACTTCGGCGCAATCCAGCCGAGCAGCGAAGGTCCCAACAAAATGCCTGCGAACATTTCGCCAACAACCCGTGGCTGTCCGATTTTACGAAAAAGATTACCCGTGACCCGGCACACCGCCAGAATTACGGTGAGCTGCAACACGAGCTTGAATAGATCCAGGCTCAGTGGAATGCCTTTCGTATCGGCGCCACGGCCTGCCGCACCGCATGAAACGAAATTCCCTTACATTCAGGACAGTCCGTAACCGACAACTCTCCCGTCAGCGAACGGGGATTAGCATCCGCATCGAGACTGGCTACCAGCATAAGGTGGCGATCGCGGCCACAGTTTTCCTGCCCTGACCAGTCTCCTGTCGGGGCGATGGAAGCTTTCACCGTCGTGCCATCGAGCACACCCGAGGCGACGGATTTCGGGCCGCTGGTAAAGCTCAGAGTGAAATTTCTGCCCGACTGCGAGATGGCCAACGCCGTGTCAGAGGTTTCTGCCAGCGCCTTTCCGCAGGGAAGAGCGGCAAGCTGGCTCGTATCCGCTTGCAATCGCCACAGGCCATCAATGGAGGGCGGGGCTTTCAGCGTGCGTCCGCTTTTCAAAACGCCCAACAGTCCGACGATGGGAAGGCCAACCAACAGAATATAGGCGAGGACAAAATTCCGGTTGGGGTGGGATGACATTTCGCCCTCAATGGATCGGACGGGATGCGCGGTGTGCCGGCAGTAGTGGCACCGGCACAGTCGCGACAAAGATCAAACCGCTTCCCTAAGACGATGCCTGAACAAATGCATTTGCAGTCAAGTCGCCGAGCAGTTTGTGCCACGGGTGCTTTTCATTCTGCTCGACTTCGGAGACCATCTTGCGCATCTTTTCGAGAACCGGCGGCCGCGCGTCGTCATACACGTCGCCCTGCAACAGCTTCAGCACATCGAGACGATACCGGGGGTCGTTGATGAAGTAAGTAAACAGCACATTGAGCCGGTAGTAAACGGTGATGAAGTCATACCAGTTCTTTGTGCCCAGCCGCAACGTGTTCTCGTAGTTCGCAAACGCCTGGTGCGAGAAATCATTCTTCTCGAGTGCGCTCAGGATATCCTTGTGTGCGAAGCGCGAACTGTTCAGCGCGATGCTGACACCGGTAGAGAAAATGGGATCAACGAAGCGGCCTGCATCACCCACCATCAGGAAGCGATCGCCGCAAAGCTGCTTCATCGCATAGCTGTAGTCGCCTTCATCTTTGAAAGGACGAATGCGGTTCGCCTTGCGCAGCGTTTCTTCGATCATCGGGCGAGTGCCCACGGAGTTCCAGAAGAACTTCTCGCGGTCTTCGCGCGACTTCGCGAAATTTCTCTTTTGCGTGACTACGCCGATGCTGGTGACAGAATCGCTGATCGGAATCTGCCAAATCCACGTGTTTGAAATCGGCAGGAAGTGAATATAAATGTAATCTAGATTCGTATCGCGTTTGGCGAACGCCTTGCGATCATAGCCGTCGAACCAGGAGTGGATCGCATATTGATCGAATACCTGGTCCTGGACCTTCAGCTTCATCTGGTTGCCGAGGAAAGTGTTTCGTCCGCTCGCGTCTACAACCATCTTCGCGCTGACGTTCATTTCCTTCGAACCCATATTGAAGCGGATCAACGGTTCCTGCGGTCCAAAGTCAACCGAGCTCACCTTGATGCCGTCGTACACGGTCGCGCCCAGCTTATTCGCGTGCTGCAACAGCATCAGGTCGAACTTGCCGCGGTCCACGTGGTAGGTGTGATTCTTGTCAATGCCGGGCTGCTGGCGTTCATCGAAGCGAATGTCGACGTTGCAATCCGGAGCCAGGCCCTCGAGATCGTGCACGTAGGGCACCTTGTGATCGTCGGTAGTCCAAACGGCGCCGTATTTGTGCGGAAACTTGGCCGCTTCCATCTGCGGCAGGAAGTCGAGGTCTTTGAACACGCGCGTGGAAGATGGAACCAGCGACTCGCCAACGTGCGGTCGCGGGAACAATTCCCGCTCAAAAACTACGCAATTCACGCCATTCTTGGCCAGGTAGGCGCCCATCGACGATCCGGCGGGGCCTCCGCCGATGATTGCAACATCAAAATCCGGTTTCGTAATAACCAACGCTTCCTCCTAAGAACCCCAAAGCCTTGTCAGTCCGAATGGCGCGATGCTGAATGAGGGAATCTGCTGTCCATCGATTGATGGACAGCTAACCTTACATCTTCGCCGCTTCTTTAAACGCGTCCACGGTCATATCGCCGAGCAGTTTATGCCACGGGTGTTTCGGATTCTGCTCGACCTCGGATACCATTTTCTTCATTTTGTCGAGCACCGGCGGCGCGGCGTCGTCGTAGACGTCGCCTTGCAGCAGCTTCAGCACATCAAGGCGATATCGCGGGTCGCCGACAAAGTACGTGAACAGCACGTTCAGCCGGTAGTACACCGAGATGAACTCATACCAATTCTTCGTGCCGCGTCGCAGCGTGGACTCGTAGTCGGAGAAGCTCTCGCGCGAGAAGTCATTTTTCTCGAGCGCGCGCAGTACGTTGTTGTGTGCGAAGCGGGAGCTGTTCAAAGCGATGCTCACGCCAGTTGAGAAAATAGGATCGACAAACCGTCCCGCGTCGCCCACCAGCATGAACCGGTCCCCGCTGAGCTGCTTCATGGCATAACTGTAATCGCCCTCATCCTTAAAGGCGTGCATCTGATCCGCCATTTTCAGCTTTTCGCGCAGCAGCGGGCGCGTGCCCACGGCGTTCCAGAAGAAGTCCTCGCGCCCCTGTTTCGATTTGGCGAAGTTTCTCTTCTGCGTGACCACGCCGATGCTCGTAACGCTGTCGCTGATTGGAATCTGCCAGATCCAGGTATTCGAGATCGGCAGAAAGTGAATAAAGATGAAGTCGAGCTGTGCGTCTTTCTTGGCGAAGGCGCGGCGATCGTAGCCGTCAAACCAGGTGTGGATGGCGTACTGATCGAAAACTGGATCTTTAATCTTGAGCTTCAGCTTGTTCCCAAGGAAAGTATTACGGCCGCTGCAGTCGATCACCATCCTGCAGCTCACGCCCATTTCCTTCGCTCCCATGTTGAAGCGCACGATCGGCTGCTGGGGACCAAAATCCACGTCCTTCACCTTCACGCCTTCGTACACAGCTGCGCCCAGCTTGTTGGCGTGCTGCAGCAGCATCAGGTCGAACTTGCTGCGGTCCACGTGGTAGGTGTATTCGCGATCCACGCCGTCCTGCTGACGCTCATTAAAGCGGATATCGACGTAGGATTCGGGATTGATCTCCGCGTCGGTCTTGCAGTGAATCCGCCCTGGAAGTTCATTTCGTACGCGCCCTGATCTTCGGCGGTCCAGGCTGCACCGAACTTGCGCGGAAACTTGGCTTCTTCCATCTGCTCAAGAAAATCCAGGTCGCGGAAGACGCGCATCGAGGAAGGCACAAGCGACTCGCCCACGTGGGGCCGCGGAAACAACTCACGCTCAAACACCACGCAGTTCACTCCAGCTTTGGCCAGATAGGCGCCCATCGAACCACCTGCGGGCCCACCGCCAATAATGGCAACGTCAAAATCCGGCTTCGTGAGTACCAATGTAGCTGCTCCTTTGCGCTAGAAACTGATTAGATTATGGGATATTGCGAAAATTGGTCTTTAGGGGATGGACCACTGTACGCGTGTTTGCCACTATGACGTTTATGTGACCGCTCTGTCAAGAGACCTTTTACCCCACAGCGTACGATAGGGTTGGTAACCTTCGCGGGTTACTGAAGTTACGCGAGCGATTCCTGAGGAAAGACGCCGGGAACCACAAGACCCGCACCCCACGCCCAGAGCGCGCAACTTCTTTCCGGGAGTTGGGTTAGGCAATGTACCATAACTTTGCTTGGAGGGTGCTCCCCCGATGTGGATGGTCAAGATTGGTCGTGCCGCATTACGCCTTGCGGCAGTCTCTCTGGTTTTGGAATTGATCGCTTGCGGTGGAGGCAGTTCACATCCCGCCAGCACACCCACCCAGCCTCCCCCGCAATCGGGTACGCGCCACGTGCAGGTCCTGTTGTATTCCTCGGCCCAAACGGGCACCATTGCGATTCCAGGCACTTTCATCAGCAACGTCCTGCCCAATATCTCGGGCGTCAGTGTGTCGCTGTCTTGGAGCGCGGTGGAGTCCAGCAACTCGACCAATACTGCATCAGGAGGCTATAGCTGGGCTGCCTTCGATAGCGCTCTTGCGCCGTATTTGAGCTCCGGCAAGATGGTAAATCTCATCGTTTGGCCAGCTACCGAGGGAGGCAATAACACACCGGGCAGCGGCGGTTCGACGCCCGCCTATGTTTTCAGCGCCGCCTACGCTGCGTCCGTCAATGCAGCCAATCCGCAGGATATGGCCGTTTGCCCAAGCTACCCGGGCGATCCCAGCAATCCTTATTACACTGCCACGCAGAGCGGAAACGGGGGTGGCGGAGCGTGGAATATCAATGTCTCGTCTGATCTCAGCGGCCTTCCCGTCTCCTACGAAGCGCCGTTTATGACGGCCTATCAACATTTCATCACCCAGGTCATCCAGCACTACAACGGAAATTCGTCGATCGGCTACATCCGCTTCGGTTTCTCCCAGGGAGGAGAGAACAGCCCGGAGTGCAACCAGTTTTGGGGACCGCCAGGCAGTCCAAATTACTCGGACCAGACATACTTGAACTACATCCAGACAATGACGAATTTCGTAAAGTCCCAGAATCCGACCATGACGATTCTGGAAGACTTGCATGCCTTGGGTCAGAATAACCAAGCAAACTATACCCAGTACCCGGACGCCGAAGCCGGGGATGCGGTGGCCGACGACTTCGGTTTCGGCACGAATGGTTTGCAGCAGAGCGATACTACCGCCACGGCGATTCCCTGCGACGCTGATTGGTGCGCGTTGTTTGCGCAGTACGGCGGCACGGAATATAACGGCAAACCCATTACCCTATCACTGCAGACGCTGCAATGGACTGACCCTACCGGACAGGCCCAGACAGGCTCGTTGACTGTGCTTCTACCCTTCGCCGCATCCCACGGTTGCAACAATCTGGAGCTCTATCAGGCCGATGTGGCTTTGGCATTTGACGCCGCCAACTACTGTTCCTATCCGCACAGCAATTGTTCATCCGGCGTGCCGGCGTACTCGAGCGCCGACAGCAGTGCCTATGCTGCGGCTATACAGGCTTTTCTCGGCACCAACTAAGGTTGCCTTTGCAGCACTTCGCCGAAACCCGACCCTTATTCCACTGAAAAGGCGGTTTTCCACAGCGCTCGGGTTTACACATCAGATTCTTTATGGCACAGTGGTGCCATTTACGGCGTGCGCCTTCGAGTCTAAAGTCCATCTAACGATGTGCTCAGAGTGGGCAATTTCTCAGGGTCTGCCCGCCCCATGTTTTGAGCGATCCCCACTTCGTCATTCCGAATATTTCGCGCCCCTGCTATCGGGCGCGACAGCACATTTTAATCACACGAGTCGATCCAGGGGGAACAATTAATGGCGCAAAGTGCCATTCCGATGCCGGAAAAGTTGGGGAAAGTGAAAGTACTTGCTGCCGAGAGCACGCGCATGAACAGCCAGTTGCTCGCGGAAGCTTTGGCACAGGATTCACGCTTGGAAGTTGCAGCCGTCGAACCGAACCAGGCTCTGATCCTGGCGGCCGTAGGGCAGCAGCGGCCGGATGTTGTGCTGATCAGTTCAGCGTTGGAGTCGGGAACCCAGGGCTATGACCTCGCTCGACAGATTTCATCGTCCTATCCGGGAACTCAGTTGATTCTCCTGATGGACAGCTTCAATCCTGTTTCGGTGGTGCAGGCGTTTCGTTCCGGAGCGCGTGGAGTTTTCTCCCGCACCGAGTCGTCGAAGGGCTTGGCCAAATGTATTCATAGCGTGCATCAGGGCCAGGTATGGGCAAACAGCGCAGAGCTGCGCTGTGTGGTTGACGCCTTGCGCGAATCCGAGCCCATGCGGTTGGTGGATTCCGGCGGCGATGCGATTCTCTCCAAGCGCGAACAGGATGTGGTGCGTTGCGTGGCGGAAGGCTTGTCGAACCGTGAAATCGCCACCAGTCTGGGGCTGACCGAACACACCGTGAAGAATTATCTGTTCCGCATTTTCGACAAGCTCGGCGTTTCCAGCCGTGTTGAAGTTGTTCTCTACGTGTACCGTTTCCGCCAGGATTGGGTAAGTTCTTCTGAGAGCCGTCCCAGTTCGCTGCCCGCTCTCGGCCCGAAACTGCTGACGCGGTCTGCGAGTCGTACGCGCACCGTGCCGCCAGTGGTTCTTGCCGGGCGCTGATTTCAGCGCAGGGCTTCTCAGGCTATTGAATGCCTAAGTTGGCTGTCGCTGTGTCAACTATAGTTCGTCCGATGACAAGCGAGGCTGTCGCGGCCGGCGAAGGAACGTTCAGCACGTGCAGCATTCTCTGGGAAGGCACAAATTTAAAGTCATCCACCAGCGCTCCATTGGGTGCAAGCGCTTGAGCACGCACGCCGGATTTTCCGGGGACCAGATCTGCGTCCGTTACTTCCGGCACCAGTCGCTGCAAGGCGCTTACGAACGCCGCCTTGGAAAATGAGCGGTGAAACTCGTCAAGCCCGTTGCGCCAATTTCTCACTGCCATTCGCCAGAATCCGGGAAAGGCCAGAGACGACATCACATCGCTCAGATCAAAATCCGTGCGCCGGTATCCTTCACGACGAAAAGCAAGCACAGCGTTCGGCCCGGCGTCTACGGTTGTGTTAATGCGGCGCGTGAAGTGAACCCCGAGGAAGGGAAAGCGGGGATCAGGGACAGGATAGATCAGCGCCCGCACCAGCGAAGCGCGCGCCGGAGTAAGGTCGTAATACTCGCCCCGAAAAGGAACGATGATTACCTGCGGATCGTCTCCCGCCATGCGGCTGATGCGGTCGCTGAAGAGTCCAGCGCAGTTGATCAGGAATTTTGCGAGGAAAACGCCTTGGTTGGTTTCAATTGCAATCTCGCTCGGTTCTCGCTTGAGGCCAATCACCGCATGAGACGTAAGAATTGTTCCGCCCCGTGCGCCGATGAGCTCCGCATATTTCTCGCAGACGAGCGCGTAATCCGTAATGCCGGTGGCCGGAACAACCAGCGCCCGCAATCCGCTGGCATGTGGTTCCATCTCGCGTAGCTCTTCGGGTCCAATCGACCGGACTCCGCTCAGACCATTGGCTTCGCCCCGTCTGCGCAGCTCCTCCAGCCTGGAAAACTCCTGTTCCCGCGTAGCAACGATGACTTTGCCGCAAACTTGGTGCGGAATCCCGTGCTCGCGGCAAAACTCGACCATGGCCGCAGCGCCAGCCACGCAAAGCCTGGCTTTCAGCGATCCGGGTTTGTAATAGATTCCGGAATGAATAACGCCGCTGTTGTGACTGCTTTGATGCTGCCCGACACGGTTTTCCTTTTCCAGCAGAAGCAAACGGAGGTGGGGAAGACGTTGGGTGATTTCCAGCGCGACGGCGAGGCCAATGATGCCTCCGCCAACGATGGCTACATCGCAGCGGGAATCGATCATCGCTTGTCATCATACGCGTGCGCCGTGCCCGCTTCTGTGATGCAACAGGTCTAATTCACGATGAGGCTCATTGACGCGCCTGCAGGCTGGCTGCTGCTGGCAGGTGAGCCAGTTACTGTGAGCGTGAACGTGACAGGCGTGCCCGTTGTAATGGCCGGGCTGCTTCCGTTGCTTCCGCTCCCACATGATGGCAAAAAGAATAGGAGAGCCAGCGCCAGGGTCAAAAGCGCAACTTGAGGAAGCGATGTAAGTCGCGCTGATCGAGCCTTCGAAATGATTCGCGAGCAAGCCAACGCCATAGCAAGACTGCACCACGCCGCATAAAGCCATGGAACATTCGGCGGGCTTTGCGGCAGCAGCCCACTGCTGGACGCCGTTGTAGTGACCGTCATCACTACCGATTGCGGCCCGGTAAAAGGCGGGACCGGATTTGGCGAAAAGCTATTGCAGCTTCCCGGCAACTGAGGAGACGTGCAGGTCAGCGTAACGGCATTGGTGTAGGACGCTCCCACCGGCTGAACCGTCAAGTTATACGTTATTGACTGCCCGGCTGTTATGCTCTGGCTCTGCTGGCCGGGGGCGATGCTGATCGTATAGTCCTGTCCGACGTTAAACGGCAGAACGATGGATTGAGTCGGAGTTTCCGTAGCAGCATCCTGAACAGTGACGGTGGCCGTATAACCGCCGATAGCGGTGCTGTTTGGAATGTTGAGCACGACGGGAATAGTGAGCGCTGAGCCGTTGATTGGGATATTTCCGGGAGTCGCGTTGTTGGGTGGAAGCAGAGTGCACTGGGCGGCCGCGAGGGAACTGGTGCAGGTTGCAGTTACGGTACCGACATAGTTCGGCGTGAGCAGCACCGATGCATTGAGCTGAACTCCGGGGTCTGCCGCCCCGCTGGGGAAACCCTGCTTTAGAGTGAGCTGCAAGGTGTCCGCAACTTTAAGCGAGGCCGTTGTCAAGTGCACCAGCGAACCTGAAGTCCCTGTTACGGAGATCGTGCCCGGGCCTTGTGGCGTGGAAGAGGTTGTCATGATGGTCATCGCCACTGAGGTGGGGCTGTTTCCAGGCGTAACGGAATTCGGCGTCACCGTGCACGTGGAACCGGAGGGAGCGCCGCTGCAGGCCAGCGTTACCTGCCCGGAGAATGAAGCCCCTACGGGTGCGACATTAAAGCTGTAGGTCGCGGTTTCGCCCACGCCCACGCTTTGGCTGGAGGGTGCAATCGCGCTCAGGGCAAAATCCTGCACTGCGAGTGAAATAGGAAATGAATGACTCGGCGCGCCGCTCGTGTCGTGGCTGTTGATGGTGATGGTGTAGGTGTCGGCGGTTGCGTTCGAAGGAACGGCGATGCTAGCAACGACTTGAACATCCTCGACTCCGAGCGTGATTGGCCCCGGCGGATTCAGCGCGCACTGAGCGCCCAGCAATGGCGAAGCATTGCAACTGAGGTCGATCTGTCCTGTGTAGCCATCCACTTCAGTGAACAGGTAGTTTCCGGTAACCGAACCTCCGGGAATTGTAGTGAGCGTGAATGGGCCGGCGATCGCGTAATCGACCAGGACAAAAGGAACTATGAGAGAGTTGGTGATCGATCCGGAAACGCCTTGCACGGTTACCTGATATGTGCCCGCGGTCAGTCCGCTCGAGTTGATCACCAGCGTGACGGTTGAGGGGAATGTCGTAACCGAAGTTGGCGAAATGCTGCAACTGATGTTCAACGTCGCCAGGCAGCTCAAATTCACAGTCCCCGAAAATCCGTCCTGCGACGAAACCGTGATCGGGCCGCTCGTTCCCGTGCTTCCGGCGTTTACATTCGGAAACGATGTGCCCGATGGTTCGCTCAAGATAAATGTCGGATTCAATGTCACATTCATCGTGAACGATTGCGTGACTGGCGACGTTTGACCGCTCGCAGTGGCCTGAATTGTGACGTTGTAAGGTCCCAGTATGGTTGTGGCAGGAACCGTGACCGTCACTGACATGTTCGTCGGCAAATCTGAGGTTGGAAAAATCACTGAAGCGGGGTTGAACGCACAACTCGCGCCTGTGATGTTCGGAGTGAAGCTGCACGCCAGAGTCACGCTTTCGTTGAATGTTCCTTCCGCCGTAACTTGAAAACTCACCGCAGGAGAAACGGCTCCGCGCGGTTCTGTGATCGAACTGGGAGACGGCGTCGAGAGAATCAGGTCGACGACCTGCAACGTAACTGGGGCGCTGTGGGTGGTTCCGTTGGGATCGGTACCCAGACCTTGCACGTTGAAGTTGTAGGTTCCAACTGTGTTCTCGCTCACAGGCAGCGTGAAAGGCGCTCCCGTCTGTGTGGGGGCAAGCGTGGATGGGCTGGGAGTGCATGGAACCGGAGGACTGGATGTTCCAGCCGTGCAGCTCAGTTCGACGGGATCGCTCGTATCCGTTGATCGAGGTTAGCGTTCCGTTGAATGAACCGATCGCTCCGGGAAACAAGTCAATGGCGTATTCGATACGGCGATCGAAAAATCCGGCGTGGCAAGCAGATTAAACTGCCACACGCCGCGTCCATAGGTGGAAGCGCGCAGCAATTTCTGCCCTCCGGAATTGAACAGAGCAAGCGCGGTAACGGCTACATCCGGCAGAAATCCCGTCGTGCCTCCCTGGGGATTTGGAATCTGTCCCACTTCCGTCCACGATGCCGACAGTGTCGAACTTTCAAATATGCCTACGTCGGTCCCGACGTAAACCATGTGCGCGACCGGATCGACCACAACCGCGTTCGCCGGAGAATCGGGAACAGCATTGACTCCAGTTCCTGTGAAGTCGGTCCAACTTGCGCCCGCATTTGTCGTCTGCCAAACGTGACCCGGCCCGCCGGTGAAACCCATAACGGTGACATATGCCGTGTTCCCGGTCGGATCGGAAGTATCGATAGCAACGCCCGAAATCGGGAACTGATTGGGGTTGATACTTGTGCCGCCCGGTCCGTTCATCGTCACATTCGTAAAGGTCGAACTCGTACCCGAGACAGCTGAAGCACTCGTCGTCACCCAGACATTTCCACCTACCGGTGCGGAGATGTTGTTGGGACCGGGCCCGTCCGTCGTTGCATAAACAACTTCCGAGCCGCTGGAATTGGATGGCCCGCCGGCGGCAATCGCGCGAACGGTATTGACTTCGTTTCCCGTGCAGGTGCCCGTGCCGAGAGTGTCGAAATTCAGGCTCAGCGCCGCGAAACTCCCGCCTAACCGCGGGCCGCTCCACACCCGGCAGGTGCCAACTAACGTCGTGCTGGTCGACTGTGGATCGAGGATGTATGGAAAATAAAATGCACCGTCGTCGCCGCCGAGATTGCCGCTGCTGACGACTACGCTGAAGAGGCTATTGTTGCAGCCAATGCCGGACGGGCATTCCTGAATCGCAAGTGTTCCTGAACCTGTATCCGGCTGCGAAGCAAACCAATTCCCCGAACTGGGGTCGATCGCGTTATAGCCTCCATCGCCGCCCAACACGTTTCCCCAGCTTGTGCTCGATGTGGCAGTGGTGGTCGCAGGAGAGCCGTTGTCCTGCGTACCGCCGAGAATTGTGTTTGCGTTAGTAGGATGTTCGGAGAAGCTGACAAACTGCGTCATCGACCCCAGGTTCTGATTGAGATCGTCAAATTGATTTGTGCCCGTACACGAGCCAGTCAAGAGGCCGCTGAAGCCATTCAAAGCGCGATAGATGCCGCCGTCGTTGGCAAAGTACATCAAGTCGGCGCCAGTCGAAGGAATCGTAAACGCCATCGCGTGCTCATCGGGATGCACATGGGCAGGCGCGCCCAAGGGATCGCAACCATAAACGTGCGTTAGGTTCATGAAGAAGGTGTTGGCACACGTCGGATTGGCCGAAGTAATCGAACACTTGTACAGGTTGATCGCGCCAGCGTAGAGATCAGTAGGATTTCCAGCACAGGTATCTGCGCCATTCGGGCAGTTGGGAACAGCCAGCAAGTCGAGGTTGTAAAATCCCTGCTCCACACCGCAACCGTCGAAATCCCCGCAATTGCTGATGCCGCTGTCGTTGATCTGCGTCCACGAAGTCCCGCCGTTCAAGCTCTGCCAGATTCCTTCATCCAGGGTATCGCCGCTGGAATCGAGTGCGACGAACCAGACGTACATTTCATTTCGCTCCGGCACCACAGTGATTTCACCGCGATAGATCGGGCAGTTGGTGCTGTAACTCGCGGGGCACGCGATCGTGCTCAATTGTCCGGGCTGGCCCGGTTGATTTGGAAGACGAGTCCAGGTCAGGCCGTCCGGAGAAGAAAAGAATCCTTGATAACGGACTGCGGCGAAGAATAATCCGGCAACCGCGTTGTACACCACCGATGTTGCCGAGGTGGTCGCGCTGGCTCCGCCGGGGACTACAGCGTCGTAAGTCCACGTCTGTCCGGCATCGGTTGATGTATACAGCCCTCGATAGGTGTTGCTCGTCAACGCCCCGTCAACCACACCCTCTGCAGAGGCGGCCATGGCGGCCACTACCGTATTGGGTGTTGTGGTGCTAAACGCCATGCGAGCTCCGCCGAGGCCACTGAAGGACAAGCTTCCGCCGTTCGCAGTTGGTATTAATGTCCATGAATTTCCGCCGTCTGCAGAGCGCAGGATACCCAGACCGAAGTACGAATCCGCGGAATTGTCCGCCTCGCCAGTTCCGACCAAGACCACACTCTGGCTCGGGTTCGAATTTCCCGGCTGAATGGCGATTGATCCAATCGAGAGCGTGGCTTGATCATCGGTGACCGGTGTCCAGGTGACGTTGTTGGCCACGCCTGTGGCTGCATTGGTCGACGTCCAAACTCCTCCTTGCGCGCCGCCAATGTAAACCGTATTTCCCGTCGGATCGGCGGGATCGATTGCAACCGCCGTTGCTCGTCCCGAAACCTGGTTATAGTTCTGCATGCCATCGCCGGTGGCATCGGAAGCAAGCGGAACCGGCCCCAGCGGCGTCCAACCGCCAGTGGAAGATAGCGGCTGCGAGTTCCCGGAAAAGTTTTGCGCGCGGGCCGCGCGCGCGGCCCGCGCCAGCATCTTGGCTTCGTAGGCGCGTTTCCGCAGTTCGGCGGCAGATTTTCCCGGAACTCGGCGCCCGCGCAGAAACCATTCTGTCCTCTGCTTTACGTGATCGGCATCGTCATCGGAAATGGGCGCGGAGGAAGCGCTTTTCTTCGCGCCTTGAGCCCACGCGACGGACGCGTGCAAAAACGGCAACAGGGCGAATAAGCAGATGCGAACTAACAACAGAAATCTGGGAGAAGACATTAGCAATCAGCAGCAATGAGGCCAGTATTCCGACGCCCGATCAGCAGGTCAATGTGAAAAGCGAATAAAATCGCGTGAGAGCCATTTCGGGAGGCTATTTCGGGAATGTTGAGCGGGCCTCTCGACGAGTCCCTGTACAATGGCGACGAATTCTGCTCCCGAATCCAAAACTCAGCGGAGTCCTCGAGCGATGAAAACTTTTTTTCGATCCGTAGGCGCGGCTACACTTCTCCTGCTTTTGTGCCACTCATCTGCTCCGCCCTGTCGGGCTGCGGACCGCGAGATAAACGTCGCGGCGGCTGCAGATTTGAGCGTGGCTTTGCAGGAAGTAGCCGCTAACTACGAGAAGCAAAGTGGGGTGAAGGTAAAACTCTCTTTCGCCGCGTCTGGGGCTCTGACGCAACAGATTCAGAACGGCGCTCCCTTTGACCTATTCTTCTCTGCCGATATGGATTACCCGCGTCAACTCATCTCAGCCGGCCTGGCCGAGAGCGAATCGCTGTATCGTTACGCCGTGGGTCGTTTGGTTTTGTGGGTTCCCAAAGACTCGCCTCTCGATGTCGAGCGCAAAGGAATCGAAGTTCTGCTCGACCCGTCCGTAAGAAAAGATTGCGATTGCAAATCCGCAGCATGCTCCCTATGGCCGGGCGGCATCTGCGACACTGCAACACTATGGCTTAAGCGAAAAGCTCCGCGACAAGTTGGTGGTCGGTGAAAACATTGCGCAAGCGGCGCAGTTCGTGGAATCCGGAAATGCGCAGGCGGGTTTTGTGGCGTTGGCTCATGCCAGCGCTCCCGCGATGGAAGGAAAGGGAAAGTATTGGATCGTTTCCGGCGACGCCTATCCGCCGTTGGATCAAGGCGTCGTGATGATTTCGGCTTCGCCGCACAAGCAGGATGCGGAGGCATTCCTTGAGTATGTTCGCAGCGCAGATTTTGCTGCTGTGCTAAAGCGTTTCGGTTTCAGCGTTGCGAATCAGAAGTAGGGGCGCAGCGCAAGGCTCGAAGAACCATGCTGATCGATTGGCAAGCATTCCGCCTGACCGTTGAACTCGCGCTGGTTGTGTCCGCAATTCTGCTGGCCGCAGGTGTACCGCTTGCTTATTGGCTTGCCTTTTCCACAATGGCGCTGGAAGTTTTTCGTCGAGGCCACGGTCGCTCTTCCTATCGTTCTACCACCTACAGTGCTGGGATTCTATGTGCTGGTGGCTCTTGGATCTCACAGTCCACTCGGACGCTGGTGGCAATCTCTTACCGGACACACACTGGCGTTCACCTTCAGCGGGTTAGTGATCGGATCGATCCTTTACAGCTTGCCGTTCGCCGTACAACCCTTCGCGGCCTCTTTTTCCGGAGTCGACCGCAAGCTGCTCGCAGCCTCCGCAACGTTAGGGGCTTCACCGGCGCGCACATTTCGGCGCATCATTGTCCCGCTTTCGATGCCCGGACTGATTACAGGCGTCGCTCTCGCCTTTGCTCATACGATGGGCGAGTTTGGGGTCGTGCTGATGGTTGGCGGAAACATTCCGGGTGTTACGCGTACCGTCTCGATCTCGATTTACGATCAGGTGCAGGCCTCCGACTATGCTTCAGCTAACGGCATGGCGCTGCTGCTGCTCGCCTTCTGCTTCATCACTTTGGCGGTGGTCTACAGCCTCAACCATACGGCTCGCCGGCAGAGACTGTGGATTGTTGGGGCCGTCAAGTAAGCTAGCTCGATGCCTCCGGAGGAAAGGTCAAAGTCGGCGCATCTCAGCGTAAGCATTCGCAAGAGTTTTTCTGCCGAACGCAACTTCTTTCTTCAGGCCGCATTCGAGGCCTCGTCGGGATTCACAATTCTGTTCGGTCCCTCAGGGGCAGGGAAGAGCACGTTGCTCAATTGCATTGCGGGGCTCGCTACTCCGGATGCAGGCCGCATTGCTATCGGCGAACGTGTTCTGTTTGATTCCGAAGCCCGACTCAATGTCTCAGTGTCTAAGCGTGGCGTAGGCTACGTGCTGCAAGATCTCGCGCTGTTTCCGCATTTAACGGTGGAAGAAAATGCGGAATTCGGCCTGGCCTCGCTGCCACGTGCGGAGCGTCGTCAGCGGGCCGCGGCCATGCTTCAGGAATTTCGTGTCGATCATTTGAGAAAGCAGCGCCCGTCGGAGATTTCTGGCGGAGAGCGCCAGCGCGTGGCCCTGGCGCGCTCTCTCGTAACTGATCCCTGTGTGCTGCTGCTGGACGAACCGCTCGCCGCGCTCGATGCGGCGACCAAATCAAAGATCATCGACGACCTCAGGCGCTGGAATCTGGCTCATAGCGTGCCGATTCTCTACGTTACGCACAGTCGCGAGGAAGTAATGGCGCTGGGCGAGCGTGTGCTGGTAATCGATCAGGGGCGCATCATTGCGCAAGGAACTCCCCACGAGGTCCTTCAGGCTCCGTTGCAGGAAACCGTGGCCCAGCTCGCTGGTTTTGAAAACATCTTTGATGCGGTGGTCGAGTCCGTCCACGAAGACCGGGGTACGATGACCTGCCGCCTATGGAACGGTGACACGGTAAACGATGTTGTTCTGGAAACGCCGTTGATTCGTGCTGCCGTAGATTCGCGGCTGCGAGTAGGCATCCGCGCGGGAGATATTCTTCTGGCAATTACGAAGCCCGAGGGTCTCAGCGCGCGAAATGTACTTTCCGGTCGCATAGTCCAATTGCAAAGGCGCGACATGATCGTTGTTGCCCGCGTGAGTTGTGGCGTCGAAATGGAAGTTCATCTGACGCTGGCAGCGCGCGATGCCCTGCGTCTGGCAGACGGGAACGAAGTGTGGCTGGTGATCAAGACCCACTCCTGTCACTTGATGCAGAAGTAAAAAAAGAAACAAACAGTTCTCACCGCTGCATTTTCAACTTTGCATTCTGTATCTCGCTGTGTTCGATCTCAATTACCGCGACCCATTGTCTGTGGCGCTCTTCCGAAAATACAATGTGGCCGCCCAGGATTTGTGCCGCGGCCGCAGGCGGCAAGTCGCGGTGAAACCCAAAGAAACGCCGCTTGAGTTCCGTCCATGTTCTCCAGCGGTCCCACCAGGCCGGGCCAGCCTCATACTTCGTCGAGAAAACAAGAGCCATGTCATAGTTGGAACGGACATCCGCTGCGGAAAGCACTTCATCCAGCGAAAAGTCTTCAATGCGCAGCACGCGCATCGGGCGAGTGAGATAGCCCAGCCACGGCCGCGTCAGTTCGTCGGAAGCGGGCCACGCAGTCAGCACTCGCGCCATCGGATAGCGAGCTTCGAGGAAGCGCTCAGCATCTTCGTGAAGAATTACGTAATCCCGATAGGCGAGATTATCTTCCGGAGAAAATCCGTAAGGAGGGTTCCAGAACCAGCCTGCGACAAAGACAAGCGCAACGAATCCCACAACAATCCGCCAAGAGCGCACCCTTCGCCACAGCGTGGAAACCGAAAGAACAATCACCAGAGGAATCGCGGGAAGCATATAGCGGGCCAGGACAGCGCCGCCGATCAGGGCCAGCGCGACCACATAAGTGAAGATGATGACGTAGAAGCTCATCTGCACGGGCAGAGAGATTCGCGGTCTTTCTCCGAACTGTTCTCGCTGCGGGGGAAGCATCCACATCGCCAGCGCCATGGCAAGAGTCAGCACCCACAAATGAAGATATCCGCCGACTTGCCACAACCGCATGACCAGCGCCAGCAGAAAGCGAATTGGGTTCAATGTGGATGCTACGTTGTAGCGAAAGAATCCCGGATTGCCGAAGATATAGCCGGTGCGCGCGTAGTGGTAGCCGTACCAGAGAGTGAGCGGTAACACAGGCAACAGAAGAGGCATGAACAATCGCGGCCGAGCCTCTGTCCACCATTTGTCTTTTAAATTTCTTGCAGCCAGAATCCCAACGATTTCCCACATCGCCAAGGCCAAAGGAGCGAGAATCGCAGTCTCCTTCGAGAGCGCCGCCAGCGTGAACCATAAAAACGTCGCAGCCTGTTTTCTCCTGAGATAAGCAGACAATCCCCAGAAAACGAATCCCGCGGCGGCCAGATCCACCTGTGCCAACGAACTCTGCGCGAAGAAAACGGGATAGACCGCCGTGCACAAAGTAGCCGCAATCGCCACACTCGCATTGGCGGCCGTTTCTGCCAGCCGATAAACGCCCAGCAGCGCAAAGGCCGCCAGGAAAAGCATCGCCGTGCGTGTCACCACGGGCGCGTACCCAATAATCTTCCACCACAGGGCGAGCCACGCCATCACCAGCGGAGGATGCGCGTTGGAGAGTGTCGAATGCGGAATCAAACTTCCTGTAAGCAGGATGTCGCGCGCCGCGGGAACGTAGTAGCCGGCCTCGTCCCAGAAATAGGGCAGGCGCAGAAGAGGCGCATGCAGCAGAAAGACGGCGAGAAAGATGATGGCGAATAGAGACGGGGTTGAGCGGAAAATTGAAGCCGTGGCGGGTGGGCGCATGTGACCGCAATTTTAGTCCGCCGGACGGGGATTTTTCTCTAGCTACATCGCCGTATCCGCTGGTCTGCGACAACCTTGCGGTGCCCCCTCCCCCTCTGGCCTTGCCTAATAATTGGCGTTCTAGGCCTACCTTTTGGGCAGGAGTAGCAGTTTTGGGCAGAGCTTTTGAATGGCGTCCGAATTCACCTTTGCATATCGCTGACCGTTACCGCAAGTTATCCTCTGATTTATCGAGAGCCATCTCCACTTGAAGAAGCCTCTTCATGCGAAGAGCAAGGTCTTCATCAGATAAGTTAGGATCATCTCGCATTGTTTCTACCGTACATGAGATGGCAGACTCCGCAAGCTGCACCGAGTACGAGTCCAGCCGCATCCTGCCACTCCTGCGTTCCCGCATCAAATGTTGCATTAGCAGTTCGGCGATTTGACGAAATGGTCTGCCCACGTCATCCATCATTTTAGATTCCTTCCTAAATGAAAACTTCGGGGATATTGCCGTTAAGAATCTTGTTGCTAAGGCCATGCCCGTTGGCCTGGTCCCACACCAAAATCACCTTGCCGATATAAAACCTGAATTGAAACCTGCCGTTGAATTTGTTCGAACTTCCGAATACGACAAAAGAATAGCGCTCTTCACTTAAGCATTAACCAACCACGCGGGCGGCTTACGCTTGCGCACGTTGCAAGGGGGGGATTTCGGGAAGCCCCCCGCCGGGGCCTACTCTACGCGTCGCCATTTCGATGGCCGGGAAGCGAGGATCTCAACGTGGTCCCGAACAGGACTCCCACTCTTGACCTGGACGCAACGAGAACAGACGCGCGCCGGTCCTGCCCAGACCCCTCGGCCGTGCCGCCCACCTTTCGAACACCGCAGAGCTTGGAGCGGCGTGGTTATGCGGGGTCGGCAAAGCGGGTCGCCCTTTTTTATTCCTAGTTGAAGACCCAGTTGTATGCCGCTGGGCGCGTCGGGTTCAGCCTCACCGAAATTTCTAAATATACGTCGTGCTTATCAATTACCGCCGACCCGGGAAGCATCAACAGAGGTCCGGTTTTTATATGCACCTCAGAAATGAGTGAATCGTCCTGAAGCAGGCAGAAGAATGGGTCTTCATCTTCCTCCGGCTTTGCGCCCATAGGTAATTCCTGCTTTTCGCGAGTCATCCGCAGCGAATCGAACAAGGTCTTGAGCCGTCCATCAATATCCCCATCTTGGAGAATGAAATTCTTATGTTCCCTACGCAAGAACAGAATATCTAGGCTGCAACGAACGCTCAGAGCCTCAGTTACTAGCGGAAGGAAATTAAACCCATTGCGATTCCAATTGCTCCCTATATGTTGAAGCCCCCTTTGAAAAAGTTCTTCCCGTGGACGCTCATCAGCATCTTTCTGGGTAATGCCTATTGCGCCCTCCGTTTCGGCCCTTTCCCTGAGGTTTGCATGCGTGGCCCATAGGTGGCGCAACTGCACGTGAAACACCTTGCGAATCGCATGCTTCTCTTTGCGCGACACTTCTGATCCGCCGCTGTGCAGCGGGCCGCTGTAAAGCAGGTGAAACTCCATTAAATTCTCGCTTTCAATCGGCTCGCCGGTGCGGATTTCCACGTATTCTCGCGCGGGGGCCAGCCGAGCCCAAAACGCATGGCGTCAAAACTGAACGATAGGGCGCCCTCTCCAAACTCTGCTCGGGCAGGGCTTTTCCAGTCGCCACCCCTGTGACATCCAACCTTGCCCCACAAAATAATTCGCGCGATCATGTCCGAGGCAACGACAATCAGCAGGAGCCGAACGTCGCAGCCGCAAGTCCTTTGTTTCACGGATTTTAATATCTAAGTTCTTTGTCACACGGACTTTACGAGATACCTCCCAGATTAAAGACGCTAACTCCCAATGTTTTCAAGATTATGAAAATCTGAGGGGGGGGAGGGGGGAGGTATCAAATACGGTTTGAGCCCTCGCACCGCCGGGCACAGCCAGTAGCGCAGAGAGATGGCGCAAAAAATATTCGCTCGGAGAATCCACAGCAGCGGTTGGCATGGCGACCGCCGCGGATGACGCTGCGCCCTGCTTCGTTTTCTGCTTTGTCCGCTCAGTGCACTGGCCCGCCGGGGTGCATCTTCGGGTCAAGTTTAATTTCTCCAAAGGCAGTCTCGTATCCATTTACGTTCTGCTGCAGCAATCCCAGCAGCGCTTTGGCCTGCTGTGGGCTTAGATAAATTCCCTGGAAGTTGCGAATCTCCACTTGGCTTTCGCTCTGTTGCTGCACGGTGCCGAAGGCGAGAAAAAAATCCCAGACATTTACGCGCATCTGCACGCTGTTGGCGTAGTTTTCACGATACTCGGGGGAATTGGTCAGCTTGACGTGAGGTTGTGGGGGAAGGCTCATAACCTGAAGTGTAATGACTTTTGCGCCTCGAAGGGAAGCGATGGTCGTTGAATCATTATGGCTGTGGCCAGATTGGGATATCGAGCGCTCAGTTCCCTCGGCGATGACAAAATTTGTCAGCCAGCCTGCAAGTTTTCGGCGAAGAGCTGTGAGAAGGTCCGCCGCGAAAGTCCATGACCGTAAGCTACTTTGCTGATAGCAAAGGGCTTGTAGGATGGGGATACGGCTCTCATCTGGCGTTCAAAGTGCGAGACCCGAATGTGGTTCCAAACTGATTTTGCGAGCGTCCTTATGACTCACAAGCCTCAGAACGCGGCCATTGAAGAAGAGATCATTCTTCCGGAAAACCTCCTTCCCCTGGGCTCGGTGTTAGGCGAAGGCGTAACACCCTTAGACGTCAGCATGGTGCTGGCGAAGGTATTTCGAGTGCAGTACGCCGAAGTGGCATTGCTGCGGCTGGAGGGCGGGTTGCTCAAGTTCATTTTTCCAGAGCATCTGCGCACCACGGGCGCGATACCGATTTCCAGTAAAGCGGTTGCGGCGCACACGGCATTGAGCAAGAAAGCCGAGATTTTCAATAACTTCGCCCGGGTGAAGCACGCCAGCATCTTTGAGACGATCAAGCCCGCGGGTGTGGAGGATGATAGCGTTGCAGTTGCGCCTCCTGCCCCGATCCAGAAGCTGATGTCGGTACCGATCCTGGATGCGCAAGCGAGCGTGCTGGGGGTTTTGCAAATCTCACGCAAGGGGTTGGATCCGCGCTTTACGCAGGACTTCAGCCGCGAAGATCTTCACGACCTGGAACTCGCCGCCGGATTGCTGGCATCATCGCCGGTAATGCAGGCGAACTGACTTCAAGAGAAAACGAGAGTTACGAAGTCCCGCCTTTCGTGCGCCAAGATGCGCCAAAGCTGTTTCTCCACACTGAATGGTTAATTTTCTTGCAACCAGTTTCCGACTTGGATAGTCGGAAGTAATGTTCAGCTGCCAAGCGAACGTACGGAGGAACGAATTAGCATGGCTACTGCGCCGAAGTTTCGCATTGACGTAGATATCCACAATCTGCTGATGAACTCAGCCCCGGGGCCGGTTTTGGTCCCAAAGCCCAAAGGGCTCACCTTGCCCAAGCCTATTTTCCCGCAATATCCAGAAAAGCTTTCCGATCCCGGCCCGGAAACAATCCCGCTTAAGCGCAACTGGACTTTGCCACTCGTGTACCGCTCAATGCGTGGCTGGCTGTTTCCGTATATCCGCTCGCGCGTTCTGCCGGGCGATTTCCATCCCATCACGGCTTACCTGTTCGTGGAATACAAATGCAATCTGGATTGCTGGTATTGCTGGGCCTATAACAACAAAGTCAAAGGCATGACGGAAGACGTGGCGCGGCGCTCGATTGACTGGCTGCACGATCACGGTTGCCGCGTTCTGGCATTGATGGGCGGCGAGCCGCTGCTCCGCCCAGACTTTGCCCATAAAGTGGTTTACTACGCGGCGAAGAAAGGGTTCTGGATTTACATCGGGACGAATGCCCGGCTACTGCGACCGGAAGTGGCCGATCGGCTGGGGGACGCTGGAGCGGCCGTCATTAATTTCGCGGTCGACTCCTGGGATGAAAAACCCAGCCTGCCCAAGGCCCTTGTGCCCGTGCGCAAGCACCTCGAGTACCTGCTCAGAAAGCAATACGTCTACGGCTACATGGTGTTCTTCAACATGAACATCTGCCGGAACAATACAGAAGATATTCGCCAGCTCACCGAATACGCCCGCGATCACCGCATCGCCACCGACTATCACATCAACGAAACGCCCATGCTGGAGCAGGACGAGCACTTCAAACATCTCAGCGACAATCCCACGTACATCCGGCCGGAAGATTGGCCGCAGATCGACTCGCTGGTGGATTGGATTATCGAGAAAAACAAAGCTGGATATCAGATGGTGAATTCCATTCAGCGCCTGCAGGAGATCAAGGCTTTCATCCGTATGGCCAGCGGATCGGACTTGAAACGCCTCGGCTGGAATGGCGACGGCACCGGAACCAACGGCGATATCAAAAAGCAGATTGCCGGCCTTCCGGGCTTCGTGCAGGACGAGAATGGCGAACTGCATTTTGCCGAGTGGAACTGCCGCGCCGGGCAGAACAACGTGATCATCCGCACCGATGGAACAGTGGCCCCTTGCTTCCCGATGTATGCCTCAACTTACGACTGGGGAAACATCGACGAGCATAAGTTCGAGTCCGGTCAGCTGACCGCGATGAAGAAAACCTGCCAGCAGCATTGCTTCTCCACGCTGAATCACAATCTGGCTTATTGTTACAACGATGCCCGGGTAATCAAATTCGTGTGGACGAATCTTGTGACGAACCGACTGAAGGGTGGAGCGAGGAGCTTCGAGGACTGAAGCCGGGCTGAAATTGCTACAAGGCCGCTGGTTGAGCGGCCTTTTTTCATGGTTGCAGCAGGCCGTAAATATCCAACTCGCTGGCGGTTGGAACAAAGACGCGGCCGTTGGCGATGGTTGGCACGGTGAATTTGAGCGCCAGACCGGCAGTGTCGCGCGTTCCCGCCTGCGAACTGTTGTAAAGCTCGTTTGCGACATTGGTTGCGTCGTAAGCATGCAGTACGGCAGGTCCGCTTCCCGAGGGGTTGTTGCCGATGTAGGCAGAGTTGTCGATATCCCAAACGATGCCGTTCGCAGCGCCGTTGGCTGAGACGGACGTAGTAGCTCCGTGTGTTCCGAACACAGCAGTACCTATGGAGGTAGGACTGGATGAGAGCTGCTGACCGGCATTTCCGCTGGCACTCCAACTGAAGGCTCGTAGCGCATCGTTATTGCAGTGAATGTAGAGCGAGCCGTTCCAGTAGGACGGAGTGGAAAAAATGTTGTCGTACTGCGAGACTCCCGTGAGAACAGTTTGTAGAACGTTGTTGGTCGAATCGTTGAAGCCGCCCATGTCGTCGCGATTGATGACGAAGATGTTTCCGTCCTTTCCTCCGCCTACGAGTTCGTGAGGATACGTAGAGGATCCCGGCACGAGCACGTTTTCGCCGGAACCGAGATCGGCATCGCTTGAGGCGAGGGCATAGTTATCGTCGGGAGAAAAATAATCCAGCACCGTGAATTTGTTCGGATCGAGGCGCAGGAAAGAATCGTTATAGCCCACCATGGTATTTCCGGTAATCCATTCCTGGTCGCCCGCATCCACGCCGCTCATCAAGTAGAGATCGCCGGTCGCGTCGTCGATCGCAGTCGCACCCCCGCTTCCCCATAACCCGCCGCCGGCGCCCCCGGCCGTGTCTTCGAATACCGCCTGCTGGGCGAGTGAAGTTTTGTCATAGGCCAGGAGCCATCCATGCGCGCAAGCGCCGAATGCGATATAGACCAAGTTGGTTGCCGGGTTGAGCGCCAGACCCATGCGCTGGAAGCAGGAAACCTCCATGGTGTCTCCGGAATAGCTGGCCGTTACCGGCACTGGACTACCTGGCTGTTCCGCGCCGGTGCTCGCATTGAGCGCGTGCAGATAAAACGCGGGCACGCCAGAATCCTCTATGACGGCCACGGCGTAAATCACATTGGCGGGTCCATCGATGACCGGGGTGGAAAGTATGCCAACGGCCGGCCACACGCCATACTGCAACTGCACCGGCACTGGGGTTCCGAAATTAACGTGCCAGAACGTGGTTGGGTTGGTGGAAGTGGCGTCGGCGTCAAAGGCATAGAGGCTGTTGTTCTGAGTGGCGACAAAGACAACATCGTGATTGGCCCCGTTGATGTTCATCCCCGGAAAATACAAAGGTTGCCCATAAATCTGTCCATCGACTGGATAGGAGAGCAATTTGCCAAATTGCGTGGAGTTCACATTGACCGGAGTTAATGTGGTTTCCTGGAGATAAGCGCCGTCACGGCTATCGTCATTGTGGTAAGTGAGCACGGCATTCAGAATGTAGTTCAGCACCGTCAAAGTAGAAGAAACGCTGGCTGAGGGATATGCAGTGCTCGTGGCGGTGATGGTGTGACCACCTACCGCGAACGGCGCGGTATAAAGTCCGCTGCTGGTAATTGTTCCGACCGATGAATTCCCGTTTGCGATTCCATCCACCGACCACGTGACGCCAGTGGTCATCCCTTGTATGTTGGCGGTGAATTGTTGCGTGGAAGATGGATTCACGGCTGCTGTCGAAGGCGATACGGAAAACAAAAATACGTTGACGGTTGCGTTGCTGCTGCTGGAAGCATCCGCCGCACTGGTTGCGGTGATCGTATAGGTTCCACTTGCGGAGGGAGCTGTATACAAGCCCGCGGATGTGATCGTGCCGACGGTGGAATTGCCTCCCGCCATACCGTTCACGGACCAGGTTACCGCGGTATTGTTCAATCCCTGGAAATTAGCGGAGAACTGCTCTGTGGCTGCGGAAGCGAGAACTATGGTAGAAGGCGAAACCGACAACGTAAAAACTGCAATGGTCGCGCTGGCGCTGCTTGAAGAGTCGGCTGTGCTGGTGGCAGTAATGGTATGGGAACCGGGAGACGCCGGTGCAGTGTACAGCCCGCTGGAAGTAATCGTGCCAACGGTAGTGTTGCCGCCAGCAACGCCATCGACTGACCAGGTCACCGCTGAATTGTTGGGAATCGAACTGGTAGCACTGAATTGCTCGGTCTGACTGGGAGCAAGGTCGGCGGAACTCGGAGATATGGCGAGGCCTGAAACTACGCTGACAGTCGCAGTCGCGGTGCTTGAGGTCTGGGCGACACTGGTGGCGGTGACCTTGTGAGAACCAGTTTGCGACGGCGCTGTGTACAGCCCGCTCGAGCTAATGGTTCCGACGGTGGAATTTCCAGAGGTAATCCCGTCGACAGACCAAGTGACCGCTGTGTTGGTCGTCCCCGTAACGGTGGCGCTGAATTGGTTGGTCCAGCCCACAGGCACGCTGGCCGTCGACTGATTCAGCGAAACAGCGACTGTGGGCTTTGGCGGCGTGGTTGAAGTGTTATTCGAAGAATTGGAACCGCATCCAATGCATATGAGGGTGACGGGGAACACACAATATCTGAGGCAATGCATAACTGTGGCGTGTTTCATCTGATCCGGGTTCTGCTCGCGAAATAGAAGTGGAAGTAAATGTTGGCAGCGACATTTGGATGGCTTCACCTTAACCTAGCGTTGGCCGGAAGCGGTTCAGGTAATATCTTTACTTCGCGGGATGAAATACCTGAGCGCAACAATTTGCAACGAGGGAGATCGAAGAGGATCTGACTCGGGCGGGCGTTTTCGAAGGGCAGTCAAGCAAAGCCAGGTGGCGGGGCTGCGGTGCGTGGAGGTGCGAGCGGAGTGTTACCGTTCGGCAACGGCATCATCCTTTTTAGGATTTTCTGATTTGTTTTTTCTGGCGGACTCCGATACTTTCCGGCGCCCATCAGCCAGCTTCCATCGCGGTTAGAAGCACCTCAACCCTCACGGTCGAGAAGAGTCTACTGCGGTCCCTGCTTGCGCGCATTCCTTCCGAACTGCAGGTGGTTGAGTTCGATAGCTGACGCAACTCTCAAGCGCACATGAGTTTGTCTGCGCCCGGCAAAATCTGCCGTGACAATGCATCTGGGAAAAAGTTTGCCAGGCGCTGAAGTTTGTCGCGGTTAAGCCGATATGGCCTCTGAATGGCAGGAACCCAACTGCGGTCCGTGTCAGAGTAGAAAATTTTGAGGAGAATTTCATGTCGACATCAGCCGTTTCCAGCAGTTCGTTGTACCAGCAGTTGCAGTCCTATTTTCAGGCGCGAAATAGCGACGTGCAGCAGTTGGGGCAGGCACTTCAATCGGGCAATCTGAGCGCAGCGCAGACTGCCTTTAGCAACGTGCAGAGTCTCGCCCAGAGCGGTCCTTTCGCCAACGGTGACGCGTTTCGCGTCTCGCAGCGGGAGCAGGACTTCAATGCGATCGGACAGGCGCTTCAGAATGGAGACCTGGCTGGAGCGCAGACTGCGTTTGCTTCTCTGCAATCGACCTTCAACCGAACCACAACCGCCGCCAGCTCGGGTGGACCTGCCCAGGGTGTGGGCGGAGGCGCTGGTCCGGAGATCGTCGTGAACCTGAGCGCTCCAAGCAGCAGCGGAGCAACCTCGGGTTCAGCCGCGGCAACTGGCACGACGGCGAGTGGTCCTGAGATTGTCTTGAACTTGAACAATGCCAGCGGCGGAGGGACCACTCCCGAGCAGATCACCATCAATATTGGGCAAGCCAGTGGCGGCGCAGAGCAGGTTTCACTCAGTGTTGGGCCAGAAGGATCGTCGAGTCCAACGCAGTTCGAATTCAATCTGAATCCGAACAGCAACGAGCAGATCGTTTTGAATCTGCTAGGTGTAGGTTCGAATGCCGGCACCACGACCAGTGGCAGTGGCGCAAGCGGCGGGTTGAGCGTTTCCGCCTAGGTTTATTTCAGAAGAGTTGCCGTAACGCGATCCGGTGCAGGAGCGCAAACCTCCCCCAACCTTCCTGCACCGGCGCGATAGCTGGCCGATGGTTTTGTTGAGAGCCCCGAATCTCCAGTCGACTTCAACGCGGGATATAGGTATCGAGCAAAGGAATCAGGTTGGCCGTGAAAGGACGCAGGCGCTCCTGCGCTCTCTGCGCCGTCTCGCCGGGTAGCATTTCAGTCGTAACCCGCACCAGCGCGCCGTCGCTTCGATTCATCCGAATTGCATCTTTTACCAGGTAGAACTTCGCCCAATATTCACTTGCCACGCCGCGGTCGTGGGCCCAAAACCAATACAAAACCAGCTCGCGATCCCCACCCCGGGCGATCACATAACGGTTTACGCGAAATGGAGAATGACCGGGCAGGGAAAGCGTAACGCGAGCATTCTCCTCCGGAGTCCATCCGGCGCCGGGCAGGCAATTTTTCGGGGAATGAATCGTATCGCCGGTGCGCTGGCTTGGAAAATAAGCAACAAACAGATCGACGTACGGCAGATTTGTCATTGATCCGGAATCGCGATAGCCGCGAAGCAAAAAATCTCCGGGACCGAGCACATGCAGAGTCTCCGGGTCAATCGCGACATCTTTGCCGCTCCACGCCCCAAGTTGTGCGGGAAATGAAGAAAGGGGCGGGCGCGGTGCAATGGTTTCGACGCGGCCGCGGGCCTGCAAAAGAATGGCCGTCAACGCGATCAGGCATGCGGCAAGAGCGAATCGCATTCCAGTCAACGACTTCATAGCTCCGACTTTTGCTGATGCCACAGAAGGCGAACCAGCCAATGTAAAAGATAGAGCATGGCCAGGGAAGCGACAAACATGATCCAGCCTTGAAATCCGTGGAAAAATCCCTCGGCTTTGTCAGGGCCCCAGTACTGGACGAGAACTCCGCTGCCTAGAATTCGCAAACTGTTGGCGGCAATGGCAATGGGAACCGCAGCCAAAGCGAGCAAAGCGCGGACCCAGATGCTACGTTCCATCAGATAGCCGTAAATAATCGCGAGGGTGACGAGCGACATCAGAGAACGAATGCCGCTACAGGCGTCAGCCACCTCAAGGGCCATCGCCGGCAGCAGAATGACGTTTCCCTGCCGCAGAACCGGTACTCCGAGCAGGGGAAGAGCGCCAGCGGCCAGCTTCGATGCCAAAATCTGCAGGGGAAGCGTGATTTGGCTGAAGATGATGGCCGGGATCGGGATCATCAGGGCGAGGAAAGCCCATGGAAAGAGAACACCACGGAAGAAATTCCAGCCGAGAAAGAACAGGATCAGGGCTGCGGAAACAATCAGCAGCGAGCAACGGGAAAGGAATATTTCTGCACCCAACTGGCCGAGGACGAGCACGCAAAGTCCGAAAATCAATAAAGGGAGGCCTGCCCATGAAGGATGTGGTTTGATCGCAGCCAGGCGAGACCGGTTCTGCCACAGGATGAACGCGGAAAAGAGGGGAACAAAGAAGCCATGAGAAAAATTTGGATCATGCCACCACTGTGCAACCAACCGCGTGACAGTTGGGAGATAGAGCCAGAGCAACAGGCCCATGAGCAGAAGGATTTGCCAGATACGCGGAAGCTCTGGGGTTGCGGCAGGCGTCAACCGTGCAGCCTTTTGTTCGGCTTGCAATACTTGGCTCACTGCAGGAGTTTGTTAAAGTTCTGGGGCACCGCGGACATCCAACAGCATATGTCAAGTAGCCAAGACCGTGCAATCGAAATGCCTTTAGGAATGTGGAGAGCCGCTCATCTGCTCACCGAAAGCTGCGGCCTTCTCCACCGCGAATTGTGCGAGACAAATGATCAAAATGTTTCGCTTTTCAATGTCGCGTAGTAGGATATAGTGACTAGGTTCTCTCCCGCGCCAGTCCGTCTTCCAGCTTCTAAGTTGATGAAAATAGACGGTCAGAGCTAGAGTAGGGTTCGCGCCTCGGAAGTGGCAGGGGTTGGTATTTCCCGTGCATTCATCAACTGTTTACACAACCGTGGCAGTCTTAAGAGGAAGACCATTGGTCGAGATCGGCGTTCTGGCAAGGATTTTCGCACACTGGGGTGAGAACACACAGCCTGTGTCTGCGGCCCGTTATCAATAGCATGGGCTGCGGTCCAGGTTTACATAAACCAGGTGTACATAAACCAGGTTCCACCTAAACCAGGGTGTTCGCGACAACAGGCGTTTGAAGCCCGTAGGAGAATCCATGAAGAAAGTGGCCAAGCTGGGCTGCCTCGCTTTGCTTGTTTGCTTCGCGGCCGGCGTGTGGGCACAAGATGACGGTGACCAGCCCACCGAAGAGAAGCCGGCGAAGGTAGCAGCGCTAGCTCCTGAGACTTCGGTTTCCCAGACTCCGCATGACTACGTAATCGGGGCGGATGACACGCTGCATATTTCAGTTTGGAAGGAACCGGACTTAACAGTGACCGTTCCAGTCCGGCCCGACGGCAAGATTTCGTTGCCGCTGCTGGACGATGTTCAGGCCGCAGGAATAACCCCGATGCAACTGTCGGGGTCGATCCGGGACAAACTGAAAAAGTATATTGCCGATCCGCGCGTGACGGTTGTAGTGACCGCGATGAACAGCCGGAGAATCTTTGTAACCGGGGAAGTCACGCATCCTGGGGCGATGCCGCTGTTGCCGAACATGACTATGCTGCAAGCGCTTTCCAGCGCCGGTTTTACACAGTTTGCGAGTTTGAAAGGAATCTACCTCCTGCGCACCCAGAATGGCCAGCAAGAGAAGATTCCCTTCAATTACAAGGACGTTGTCAAGGGTAAACATCCCGAGCAAAATATTTTGCTCAGGCCGGGCGATACGTTGGTTGTTCCCTGAGAATCAGAATGTTCAGGTTCCCTACTTCGTGGCTGCGTTTGACGCTGCTCTGTGCGGCCATTGCCGTTTTCCCGCAGGACGACTGCGCGCAGGCCGTGCCGCCGCTTCCGCAGCAGCCGGTCCCGGCGTATGGAACGGATACTGCCGCTCCGCCGAACAGCGAAACCCCCCCGATCTCCGGTTTGGATATGCCAAACCTGCAGCCGCACGCGGCACCGCTGAGTTATCTGCAGGCAGGAGCACACTTCAGCGAGTCGATTGATTCCAATATCGCGGATACCCTTGGGGGAACGCACGTATCGACCATTACGCAAGGGTTGGGCAGCCTGGAATTGCAGAGGCTTTGGAGCCACTACGACCTTGGCTTGGAATACGTGGGGGGAGTGGGTTATTTCGATGTGAACGGGATCGGGTTGAGGCAGATTGAGGAACTGGGTATCGATCAAAAGGTCAGTTGGAAGAGAGGGGAATTCAACGTTCGTGACGCTTTCAGCTACCAGCCGGAAGGCAGTTTTGGCACCGAATATGGCGTGAGCGCTCCCGGAGCGGCGATTGGGGAACAGAGCGTGTTCTTTGGGGGAACCGCTCTCGGCGATTTAGGCCAGGTTCCTCGGATCATGAACGTTTCCCTCGCAGATGTAGAAGAAAGTCTTACGCCAAAATCTGCCATTACCGTCTCCGGGGGATACTCGTTCATTCACTTCCTGGAGGACGAGCCAGCACTGGGCAATCCCTTCATTGGAGACAGCCAGGTCTCGGGACAGGTCGGTTATGACCGGTTGCTGGGGCCACACGATCAGGGAGCTTTGGTGTATGGGTACCAGGAGTTCCTGTTTTCAACTTCCCAGTCATTTCAAAACCAGTTGATCCAGTTGATGTGGGGACATCGGATCTCAGGACGAATGGACTTGATTCTGGGAGCGGGGCCGCAATTTACCCAGATTAGCGAAGCCAACGAAGGCCTGAACATTTCTGCGGCCGGGCGCGCGACGCTCCTCTATCAATTTCCGAAAACTACCTTCCACGCTTCGTACGCACATTACATTACCAGCGGGTCGGGCTTTTTCGCTGGAGCCAAATCGGATATTGTGCGAGTATCGGCGTTGCGCCCGCTGGGCCGCAGATGGGACGGGTTCACCGACATCGGGTACTCGCGCAACAGCCGGGTGTTGCCGAACACCTGTATCCTCACTGCTACGGGCGAAGAATGCCCCGGTGTGACGGCGAATGTCTATAAATTTGCTTTTGCGGGGGCGGGGATGTCGCGCAATTTCGGCCGCCAGCTCCGGGCTTTTTTCAGTTACCAGTTCAATTATCTGACCTTCGATGGTTCCTTGTGCGGAACGACCGGTCCTTGCAACCGGATTTCGCAACGACACGTGGGGACGTTCGGTTTAGATTGGACGCCGCGACCGTGGCGGATTGATTAAATGTTGCCAGCATTCCGGCTGGCGGATTGAGTAGCAAAGTATGGAAAATCGCGAATTCACCCTGGACGATTATCTGCGGATGTTGCGCCGCCGGATGAAAGTCATCCTGATTCCAGCGCTGCTGGCTCCTGTGGCTGGATTTCTCGTCTCCTATGTTTTTCCCCCGAAGTACACTTCGCAGTCGCTGGTATTGGTGGAAGGCCAGAAAGTGCCAGAGGGGATGGTTCAGCCGGTCATCACCACGGACCTTAACGAACGCATTGCCACGCTCCAGCAACAGGTGCTCAGCCAGAGCCGCCTGCAGCCCATGCTTGAGCGCACAGGATTGGTAAAACCCGGGCAGAATTCGGACGATGTGATCGAAGGAATTCGCAACAGCATGACGGTCGAGCCGGTGGTTACCGACCTTTCCAGCAGCGCAACAAACAAGAAAAAGCCGGGACAGCAGGGCAGTGAGGTTCCGGGCTTCTACGTAAACTATACCGCCAAAAGCGCCCGCGAAGCCCAGCAGATTTGCAACGAACTGACCTCGCTTCTACTGGCGGAGAATCTGAAATCGCGCGAAGATGCCGCCCGTGGTACCACCGACTTCCTGAGCAAGCAGGTCGATGATACGAAACATAATCTTGACGAACTCGACGCCAAACTGGCCGCTTTTAAAAAGCAGTACCTCGGGCAACTGCCGGGCGACGAGGACAATAATTTAAAGATTCTGATGGGGCTGAACACGCAGCTCGACGCCAACACGCAAACCTTAAATCGCGCGCAGCAGGATAAAGCCTACGCCGAATCACAACTGGCGCAACAATTGACCGCCTGGAGGAACTCGCAATCGTCGAACAATCCGCAAGCCTTGCAGCAGCAACTTTCGCAATTGCAGACGCAACTGATCGATCTGGAGGCGCGCTATACGGACGACCATCCCGATGTCATCAAGACGAAGGCCGACATCGCGCAGGTGAAGAAGAAGCTGAACGAAATCAACAATGCCGCGGACAAGTCAGATGGCACTGCTGCCACGGACAAGGTGTCCGCATCTGAACCGCCGGAAATCCGCCAATTGCGATTGCAGCTTCATCAATACCAAGATTTGATTTCCCAGGCCACGCGCGACCAGAAGCGGCTTCAAGACGAAATCTCAAAGTACGAGGGGCGGGTCGCGCTCAGTCCGGCGGTGGAAGAGCAGTACAAGGAGATGGCCCGGGATTACGACAATACGCAGAAGTTGTATCAGGATCTGCTCTCCAACAAGAGCAAATCGGATATCGCCTTGCAAATGGAGCAGCAACAAGAAGGCGAGCAGATGCGACTTCTTGACCCTGCGAATCTGCCGGACGCGCCGAGCTTCCCCAACCGCCTGTTTTTCGCCGGCGGCGGATTGGGCGCGGGGTTGGCTCTGGGCGCGGGACTTGCACTCTGGCTGGAGATGCGTGACAAATCGATACGCACGCAGGCTGATCTTGAGGCCGCTCTTGAGCTGCCCATGCTGGTGGCGGTGCCCTGGGTTTCCGATCCGAGCGGCACGAATGGAGACGGAAAGAGGACTTTCCTGAAGCGCGGCAAGCAAACCGAGAAGGAGGTTGCGCGCTTATAGCCGAGCGCTTCTGAAACTATCAAAATGTACAAAGATTTTTTTGGCCTGCGGGCGAATCCGTTTAATGTCAACCCCGATCCGCGTTATCTGTTTCTTACGCGGCATACCGAGGAGGCGCTGGCGTGTCTGACTTATGGCATCCAGAGCCGCAAAGGGTTTGTGCTGCTGACCGGCGAAGTCGGAACGGGGAAGACTACCCTCATCAACAAACTACTGGAATGGTTGCGTCTGCAACAGGTGGCGACTGCATTTGTTTTTAATTCACGGTTGGACACAACCCAATTCCTGGACTACATGATGGCTGACTTCGGGATTCCGCTCGATTCCCAGTCGAAGAGTCAGGTTCTGCTGCGCCTTTACAACTGGTTGCTCGATCGTTACCGGGCAGGGGAGACTGCCGTTCTGATTGTGGATGAGGCCCAGAACCTTACGGATGAAGTTCTGGAAGAAATCCGAATGCTCACGAATTTTGAGACGTTCACGGAGAAGTTGCTGCAGATCGTCCTGGTGGGCCAGCCTGAACTCGAGCATAAGCTCAAGCAGCCGCAGTTGCGGCAGTTGCGGCAGCGGCTGACCTTGCGGGCAAAGACGCATCCTTTCGCGCTGGAAGAGACGGAAGCTTATATCCGGCAGCGGTTGCGCATCGCTGGGGCAAGTGGGCCGCACATCTTCGATCCCGAGGCGTTGATTGCGATTCACCGTTACGCGGGTGGTATTCCGCGCGTGATCAATCTGCTCTGCGAGCATTGCCTGGTAAGCGCGTTTGTGGACCAGCAGAGAGAAATTAGCCCGGCAGTGGTGGACGCAGTAGCACGCGATTTTGATCTGGCAGAGGGAACGGCGGCAGGCGCCATGATGCCCGCTCCACCGCCCGATGACCACGAAAAAATTGACTTGGTGGAAACCTTACGGTCGTTTGCCAACAGGGCGGACCGCATACACGAGGAGGAGACTGATTTCCCCAAGGGAAGAAAAATATGAGCAGAATTCATGAGGCCTTGAAAAAGGCGGAACAAGAGCGAGCGGCAATGCGGCCAGAGGGTACAAGTGAGGTTTTGCCTTCCGCGGTGACGCCGATTAAGCCTCCGATGGAGCCGTCCGAGATACGGGATTCGACTGCCTCCACAAGAGAAGGCATTCCGCTCACGGAGGGGATGCCATCTTTTGAAAGCCCGTTCGGCCTGGATGTGCTGCTGGCGCGCTGCATTCCGCAACCGTGGGTGCCGGATGAGAAAACGATGTTGTTTTTTAATGGCAATGACAACAAGCGGGGAACCGAAGAGTTCCGTACGTTACGCTCGCGCCTTTACCACGCGCGGGAGAAAATGCCCCTCAAGAAACTGCTTGTGACCAGCGCTTTGCCGAAGGAAGGGAAGTCCTTCATGGCATCGAATCTGGCTCAAGTGCTGGTGCGGCAGCATGGCCGGCGCGTACTTCTCATCGATGCCGATCTTCGCAGCCCGCGTTTGCACATGATGTTGGGCACAACTGCCTCACCTGGTTTAGCGGATTATTTGGAAGGACGCAGTGACGAGTTCTCGATTATGCAGCGCGGTCCACTGGAGAATCTGTTCTTCATCGCCAGCGGACATGAGATTTCAAACCCGGCAGAACTCGTGTCGAATGGCCGGCTGAAGCTTCTGCTCCAGCGAGTGGAAAGTCTTTTCGACTGGATCGTGGTGGATTCGCCGCCTGCCGTGCCAGTTTCCGATGCCAGCGTCCTGGCGAAGGATTGTGATGGAGTGCTGCTGGTGGTGCGCTCCGACGCCACTCCGACAGATATGGCTCGAAGGGCGCGGCTGGAATTTCCGGAAGAAGCTCTCGTCGGAGTGGTGCTAAACGCCACCAATGCAGAGCCGATCACTTACTCGCGCTACTACTACGACGAGTATCAGAAAAACGGGAGTAAGACCAATACCTAGGGAAGTGGGAGACCGTGATCCGGCTGTTCAAAGTGTATTACCCCCTGCGCACGCTGGTTCTGCTGGCGGGTGAAGCCCTGATCGTTTGGGCTTCTTTTGTTCTGGGTACGATGTTGCGCAACCAGGACAGCTGGATACTGCTTAACGTCGAAGGCGGCTACGCCAAGATTCTGCTGGTCACGGGCGTGGTGCTGCTCCTTTCGCACTGGCTCGATCTCTACGATTCCACCAATCTCGACAAAAACTGGGAGCAGACTTTGCGAATTCTGATGGTTATCGGATTCGTAGCGATTGTGCTCTCTGCCGTCGGTTTTGTATTTCCCGGTTTTATGCCAGGGAATGGTTCGGCGCTGCTAGGAGTCATCATCCTGACCGGGACCCTGTTCTGCTGGCGCGGAGCGTATTCCTGGATGGTGAAACAACCATTCCTGCGGGAGCGGGTATACGTGTTGGGCACGGGAGATCGCGCGGAGAGGCTGGTGCGCGGACTGCAGCAGCGGCCGACACTCGGTTTCGATGTGGTTGGCTGGACCGGAAATGTGGAAGGGGAACTTACTCGGGACTCGGTTGCGTCCGACCTGTTAAGCCTGGCAAACGGAAAAGGAGTTCATCGCGTAATTGTCGCGATGTTCGATCGCCGCGGTACGCTGCCGGTGGAAGAGTTGCTGCAGTTGCGCCTGGCCGGGGTGAAAGTAGAAGAGGCAACGTCGTGGCTGGAGAAAATTTCCGGACGAATCGAAGTCGAACAACTGAACCCGAGCTGGTTAATTTTCGCGGAAGGGTTCCGCTTCAGCAATTTCTTTCGTGTGGTACGCAGGCTGGTGAATTTCTCGGCGGCGTTGATTGCGTTGTTACTGGCACTGCCTTTGATCCCTTTTATCGTGCTGGCGGTAAAACTCGGTTCGCCCGGCCCGGCGCTTTATCGCCAGCAGCGCGTAGGCCGGGGAGGGAAGATCTTCTATTGCTACAAATTCCGCACTATGCGCAAGGATGCCGAAGCGGACACGGGCGCTACCTGGGCGCTCGACAACGATCCGCGCATCACGCCTGTTGGGCGGGTCTTGCGCCTCTCGCGTCTCGATGAGATCCCACAGTTGTGGTGCGTATTCAAAGGCGACATGCATTTTGTCGGCCCGCGGCCGGAACGGCCAGAATTCGTCGAGTGGCTGAGCCGGGAAATTCCCTACTACGGTGTGCGGCACATGGTTCGTCCCGGAATCACGGGCTGGGCTCAGGTTCAATACAAGTACGGAAATACGCTGGAAGACGCCCGGGAGAAGCTGCAATACGATCTGTTCTACATCAAGAATGCATCTTTAGGTTTGGATATGCTCATCATGTTCCAGACCATCAAGATTGTGGTGCTGGGGCACGGCGCGAAGTGAAATCCGCAATAAAGCGCCAGGGTAAACGAAGACACGGGATCGACAGACGCGGGAGCTAATACGAACCAAGGGAAACGGGCGTGAAATGGATCTTCTGGTTGGCGGCCGGCCTTATCGTCTACACCTATGTAGGCTACCTCTGCTGGCTGCGGCTGCGTATGCTCTGGCGGTCCCGCCCGGTGAGGCGCGGTCCATGTACGCCGTCCGTGTCGGTTGTAATGGTTGTGTGCAATGAAGAACAGGTTCTCGACGCAAAGTTGAGAAACCTGCTTGCGCTCGACTACCCGTCGTACGAAATCGTCGTTGTTTCCGATGGATCGACTGATGGCACAGAAGCCATCCTGCGAGCCCATGCGGAAGATCCGCGCGTGCGGGTCGTGCTCAACCAGGTTTCTCACGGCAAAGCATCGGGTCTGAACGATGCCCGGCGAGTGGCCCAGGGCGAGATTGTTGTCTTCACCGATGCGCGCCAGACAATCGAAGCTGGCGCGGTGCGTCTTCTGGCCGAGAATTTTGCCGACCCGGAAGTGGGATGCGCCAGCGGCGAACTGATGCTGGGCGATGCTTCGGAAGGTGAGAGCAGTCATGGATTGAGTGTGTATTGGCGGATTGAAAAGCAGGTCCGCGAACTGGAGGCGGCATCCGGTTCGACGGTTGGCGCCACTGGCGCGTTTTATGCGGCTCGGCGCGAGTTAGTGACGGATGTTCCAGCAGGGACGATCCTGGATGACGTCTATTTACCGATGCAGGTGGTCCAGCAGGGACGGCGAGTGGTTTTCGATCCGAGAGCACGGGCCTGGGATAGTCCTAACCTCGGCGCGAATAGAGAATTTTCTCGAAAAGTTCGCACGCTTTACGGCAACTGCCAATTATTGCAATTAGCCCCATGGTTGCTCAGTCGGAGCAATCCCATTCGATTTGAGTTTGTGAGCCACAAATTGTTGCGCCTTGCCGTCCCGTTTGCGTTGGCCGTGCTTCTCATTGCGTCTCTAAGTCTGTCCGGTGTTTTTTACCGCACTGTAATGATTCTGCAATTGATGTTCTATACACTGGGCGCCCTGGCTTTGAGCGGGATGATGAAACGGGGACTGCTGGCTCGTATCGCTGACGCACCGGGCACTTTCGTGCTGCTTAATGGCGCGGCGGCAGTGGCATTGGTCAATTTCGTTGCCGGAAGGCGGGCTGCATGGACGCGTTAAAGACCGGGGCGGTTGCGGAAGAGAAGCGGCCCCTTTCCATCGTAGCCCCTCGGCGTTTGGGTCGTTCAGCTCCAGTGATTCGTTGGGCTCTGCTGGTCGGAGCCATCAGTCTCGTATGCGTGATTGCCTGCCGGCATATCCGCCAGGGCGAATTCGATTACTACGTGGATGAGGCGCAGCACGCGGTTACCGGTCTGTTCGTAGCGGACGCTCTGCACGACGTGCCGTGGAGACATCCTATCCAATACGCGTACACGTATTACGCCCAGTATCCGGCGGTTGCGATCCTACATTGGCCGCCATTGTTTTATGTATTCGAAGGCATTAGCTTTCTCTTATTCGGGGCTTCGGTCGTCTCGGCACGGATCACAATAATCCTCTTTGCTGCCCTCCTTTTGTATGAGTGGTTCTTGCTGGTAGAGGAGTTGGAGGATTCATACACTGCGGGTTTGAGTACGGCAGTGCTGGGACTTCTTCCCATGATGCTCGTTTTTGAGAAGACCGTGATGCTGGAAATCCCTTCGCTGGCGCTTTGCGTGGGCGCGATTCGGTATTGGATACGGTATCTGGATCACGGGCGCACGCGATCACTTTATGCCTTTGGATTGTGGCTGAGCGCGGCACTGCTGTGCAAGCAAACTAGCGTGTATTTGCTGGTTTTTTGCGGGCTCACGCTGATTGTGACGCGGAAGTGGAACCGGATCCTCTCGCGCAGCGCGCTTCTGGTTGCGGGTATGGTCGCGTTGCTTGCTGGTCCTTTTCTTTTACTAATGTTCTTTATGCAAGGCAAGGCAATGGCCAACGATCTCGGATCCCGCCGAATGAGCGGATGGGAACAGGTCAGCTTCTACGCTGATGCGCTGCCGCATTCCTTTTCCCCTCTCATTTTTGTGCTGGCGGCTCTCGGCCTGCTGCTCGCCTGGCGTTGGACCAAGCGCAGCCATGCGGTCATCATGGGTTCCTGGATCGTTGCTGGCTACATCACATTTTCTTTTTTTGGCCAAAAGGAGGCGCGATTCGCTATTTACTGGTTCCCACCGCTGGTCTACTTTGCCGTCGGACTTTTGACACAATTCTTTCAAGTTCCGCGGATTCGGATGGCCATGCGAAGCGTGGCTGCACTCCTGGTTTTGCTGTTGGCGATACCGGCCTGGAGCGACCAGCGACCTTACATCTCCGGGTACGAGGCTGCGGCGTCCCAGCTGGTCAATACCTACCATGCCGGAATTGTGCTGTTCGATGGCAAAGTGCCGGGGAACTTTGTGTTTTTCATGAGGGCGCTCGATCCCCAGCGGCATTTTCTCATTCTGCGCAAATTACTTTACGCAGATAACATCCGGGCGAGCGAGAAGAGCGAAGAATTGCTGCATAACAGTGAAGAGTTGAGCGACGCCATCCACCAGGATGGTATCCGTTTCATAGTCGTTTCGGATGGCGTTCCCTTTCGTTTCGATATCCAGCGTGTCTTGCGCGAGCAGCTGAGCACAAGTCAGTTTCGTTTGATCGGCCGCTTCCCCATAACGAGCAATCAGCCGAATTGGCAGGGAGAAGACCTGCTGGTTTACGAAAACCTGCAATGGACGCCGCCGACTGAGAAAATGTTGAGAATACGGATGCTGACGCTGCCGCACGATATTGTCGTTCCCTTCGGACAGTTCGACGTGGGGAGGAGATAGTAGTCAGATGATGCCAGCGGAACTGAGAAGGATGAACACGCAGCCCGCATGGGCCGGAAGCCGAGAGCGCATCGGCAAAGCGGCCGGTTGGGAAGGCGTAGCTCCGCTTAGCCGGCATCCCATCGCCTTCGGTGCGATTGTCGCCTTTTCCGTGCTTTACTACTACCGCCCCGAGGATTTCATTCGCCCACTGGCATACATTCCAATGGCGAAAATTGCCGCGATTATCTCAGTTCTGCCGGTTTTGTTCGGGATGATGAGCGGCACCAGCATGAAAGTTCCGCGAACAATCAAAATTCTTTGGGCGCTTACCGTCCAAATGGTGATATGCATCCCTTTCGCGCTCTGGCCTGGAGGCGCTTATCAAAATGTGATCGGAATGTTTGCCAAGGGAGTGGTGGTGGCGACAGTCATCAGCCTGGCTGTCGTGAATCTGAAGGAATTGCGGAGATTGCTCTGGATACAGGCGAGCGCGGTCGGCCTGGTTACATTTTTTTCCATCGCTTTGCGACACTACGGTGAAGCTGGCCGCCTGCAGGGGATTCAGGAAGGCATTTTGGAAAACCCCAACGACCTTGCCATCAACATTGCGATCAGCTTTCCCCTGGCACTGGCCTTCATGCTGGCCGGACGGGGTTTCAAGAAATTCATTTGGGCGCTTTGTCTGGCATTTATGTGCCTTGGAGTGGTGCTCACGGCCTCGCGCAGTGGGCTATTGGCGCTAGTTCTGAGCATCATGGTTTGTGTTTGGGAATATGGCGTAAAGGGCAAGCGCCGCAACCTAATCGTCGCCACAATCATTGCTTCACTTCTTGGATCAGCAATAGCACTTTCGAGCTCGCATTATCGCGCGCGAGTGGAAAGCATTTTCCTGGGGAATGTCGAAGGTTCAGGAGACAAGAATTCCCGGGAAGCGCGAAAGGAATTGCTGAAGAAAAGCGTAGTGGTAGCGCTGACCCATCCGCTGGTTGGGGTTGGCCCCGGTTGCTTCCCGTTGGTGGATGAAGGCTGGAGAGTCGCTCACAATGCCTTTACAGAACTCGCTGCAGAAGCCGGCATCATGGCTCTCGTGTTGTTCCTTTGGGCGATGGGAACGGCGTTCAAGAATATCGCAGTGGCGCGAAACTCGGTTGAGTATGAGACGAATGAGGAGTTCCGCCTGTTTACGCAAGCCCTATGGGCGGGTCTGGTGGCGTACCTTGCGGGGTCATTCTTTGCTTCCACGGAATACAACCTATATCCCTATTTCATGTTGGCCTATACCTGCGTGGCAGTGCGAATTGCAGGCCAACCGCAAGCGGAGACGGAGAAAGCTGCAAATTCTCCGCCGTTGCGTCAAGGTAGAGTATGACCGCATCGCGCAACGGCAAACATTCCGAGCTTGCGGAAAGCATTCTTCCCATGTTGCGCTGCATCACTTGCCATGGGCTGCTTGAGCGTGCGGATTCTGGATTGATTTGCCCCAACTGTGGCAAGAAGTACCCGGAGCGAAACGGAGTGGTCCGTTTTGTGGACGAGCAGCAGTATGCCGGCAGTTTCGGTTTCCAATGGCAAGTGCATGCTCGCACGCAACTCGACAATGACAACAGCAAGGTTTCCGAATACGATTTCCGGCGGCGCACCGGCTTCCAGCCGGAGGATCTGGCGGGAAAGTTGGTGTTGGATGTGGGTTGCGGCATGGGGCGCTTCGCCGAGGTGGCCACTCGCTGGGGCGCGCGCGTGGTGGGAATCGATCTCAGTCTGGCAGCGGAAGTTGCCGCCCGAAATTTGGCAGATCGCGACGCTGCGATATTCCAGGCTGATGTCTTCCGTCTGCCATTCGCCCCGGAGAGCTTCGATTTCATCTACAGCATCGGCGTACTTCATCACACTCCCGACTGTGAGCGAGCTTTCAAAATGCTGCCGGCTCTGCTCAAGCCCGGCGGGCGGATCGCCATCTGGCTGTACAGCCGATACAACGCCTGGTATCGAATGAGCGATATCTACCGCAAGGCGACTCGCCGAATGCCGCCCCGGGTCCTTCACGCGCTCTGTTACGGCGTAGTTCCCCTCTATGGAATGCATCAGGTGCTGAGGAGAATCCCAGTGGTCGGCCGGCCAGCCAGCAGTGCGCTGGGGTATTTAATCCCTATGGCGTTTCATCGGAATCGTAGGTGGCGCATTCTCGACACCTTCGATTGGTATTCCCCGTGGTACCAATCGAAGCACACCTATGAAGAGGTGTTTCGCTGGTTTGAGAGTTGTGGCCTCGACGAGTTGAAGGTGGTCGAGCAGCCAATTTCCGTGCAGGGCCATCGTCCGGTTCTCAAGGAGCTGCCCAGAGCAGAGCGAGGGGAACAAATCATCGAGTGTGCGCGATAGAACGCTGGTGTGATCGGAATAATATCGTCTGGCAGGAATACGAACGAATGCCATGAAGATTCTTTGGGTGAAGGCAAACAAATTGCTTCCGCTGCACAGCGGAGGCGATATCCGCTCGTATCACATTGCGCGACACCTCGCTTCGCGGCACGAACTTTGTTTTTTTTCTTACTTTGATGGCAAACCCGATGCGAAGTATGAGCGGGAACTAGCACAAGATTTCCCCCGCGCATTTTGCATGGCTACAGGAAAATCGCGAAGCGCTCCCGCTCGGGCTATGGATTACGCGCTGAAGTTGAAGAATCCGGCTCCGTACGCCGTGAGCCGTTTTGAGTCGACTGCGGTTCGTAAGCAACTTGAAAGCTGGTTGACTTCGGAACGATTTGACGTGGCCGTGTGCGACTTCCTGGATGCGGCCGTAAATTTTGATGCCTGGCCCACCCCCGCCGTGCTATTTCAGCACAATGTGGAAAGCGAGATTTGGCGGCGACACTCAGAAACGGAAGCAAATCCAGTGAAACGGGCGATCTGTGCGCTGGAGTTTAAGAAAATGCTGGCTTACGAAAAGGCGACTCTGCCTCGATTCCAGCAGGTGATTGCCGTCTCGGAACATGACAAGGAGTTGATGGGCGCATGGATCGATCGATCTCAAATCAGTGTGATTCCCACTGGTGTAGATTTGCGGCAGTTCCAGGGCGTTTCTTCAGATCGTACGCGGGCGCCGCTGGTCGTGTTCATCGGAGCGATGGATTGGGAGCCGAACATCGACGCGGTCGAGTTTTTCTGCAAGGACATTTGGCCTCAGATTCTGGCAGCGGTTCCGGAGGCAAAGTTTCGCATTGTGGGACGAAATCCCGTGCGTCGTGTGCAGCATCTGACTTGTGAGTCTGTAGAGGTGACGGGGCGCGTGCCGGCAGTGGTCGATCATCTGCGCGATGCCGCGGTGGTTGTCGTGCCCCTTCGTATCGGCGGCGGGACCCGGCTCAAGATTTATGAGGCAATGGCGGCGGGCAAAGCGATTGTTTCGACTTCGATTGGCGCGGAGGGGTTGGATGTACATCACGGGCGGGACATCATTCTGGCGGACGGCGCAACGAACTTTGGCGCAAGCGTTTCCCTGCTTCTGAAAGATGAAGCCATGCGGAACAAATACGAACGCGCGGCCGCGGAACTTGCAGCTCGCTACGACTGGAGCAACGTGGGGGCAGAGTTCGAGGCAATACTCGAAAAAGTGACTTCGGGTGTGATGCCCAGGGCGATATGAGCGAGCAATCGAATTCCAGGCCGAAACTCAAAGATCGGCTGACGCGCAAATTGTCGTTCGGCAGATGGCTGCCTCGGTACGCGTGGCAAAGAGCCGTCAGGCCGGTTCAAAAGGGGCGAGTGCATTTGATTCTCGCGCTTGCCGATCACTTTGAACCAGCGATCGTGCCGGGAAACGGACGCGCGCGCGAACCATTGTCGGAACAATATCGCCGACTGGAGCAGTGGTGCCAGAATTATCCACGAGCGGTGGACGCCTGGCGCGATCACGAAGGCCGAGCGCTTCTTCACACCTACTTCTATCCGGCGGAACAATACGATCGAGGGCTTGTGGATTGTCTCGCTGAGCATTGCCGCAGCGGATGGGGCGAGATCGAGATTCACCTGCACCATGGGATGGATGCGCCCGATACCGCGGAAAACACTCGCCGGCAAATCGTGAGTTTCCGTGATGCACTCGTCGCGAATCACGGATCGCTTTCCTTTCTCGATGGTTCGCCCGAGCCCCGCTATGCCTTTGTCCACGGGAATTTCGCGCTGGCAAACTCCGCCGGAGGACGAGCCTGCGGCGTCGACAGCGAAATGCAGATTCTGGCGGAGACAGGCTGTTATGCGGATTTCACCCTGCCTGCGGCGGCGTTTCATCCTGCACAGATTGGCAAAGTGAATTCTTTATACGAGTGCGGTCTTCCGCTCGAAAAGAAAGCTCCACATCGCACGGGGAATGACTTACGAATCGGAGTGGCTCCACGAACATTTCCTTTGATGGTGCAGGGGCCGCTGATGCTGGATTTCGACCGAGGCGCTCGAAATGGAATCGGCCGCTTCGAGAATGCGGCGCTTACTGGCGCCAACCCTCCCAGCTTGCGCCGTCTGAGTCTGTGGAAAAAAGCTGGAATCATAGTTCGTGGGCGGCCAGACTGGCTGTTTATCAAGCTGCACTGCCATTCCATGGATCCGACGCAACGAGACGCCGTGATGGGCGCGGCCATGCAACAGTTTGTCTCTGAGCTGATACAAGGAGCAGAGGAGCGGCAAGAGATTGTCCACTTCGTGACGGCTCGGGAAATGGTGAATGTGATCTGGGCCGCTTGCGATGGCCGCGAAGGTAATCCGGGAGACTATCGGGATTACCGGCTTAAGTTGAATCGCAGTTCTTGCGCAGGAGAAACAACCTGTGGTTCGAGCAAGCTAAGAGTTGGGGAATAGTGCATGTGCGGAATTGCCGGAATCGTCAGTGCAGATCGCGAGGAGCGGATTGACGCCGCGAGTGTGCAATGCATGTGCCAGGCGATTATCCACCGCGGCCCGGACGACGAAGGTATTTTGGTAAGGCCCGGAGTGGGGTTGGGCATGCGCCGCCTCAGCATCATTGATGTGGAAGGCGGACACCAGCCCGTATTCAACGAGGATGGATCGATCTGGATCGTCTTCAACGGAGAGATCTACAATTTTCCTCTACTGCGTTCACAACTGTTGAGCCGCGGGCATCAATTCGCCACTCACAGCGATACCGAAGTCATCGTACATCTCTATGAGGAGAAAGGTAGCGATTGTGTCCACGAACTGCGTGGCATGTTCGCCTTCGCACTGTACGACGAGCGACAGCAAAAGCTACTGATTGCGCGCGACCGGTTGGGGCAGAAGCCGCTGCATTATGCTTTAGACGGTAGCCGGCTGCTCTTTGCGTCGGAAATCAAAGCGATTCACGCAGTCGCTCCCCATCTTGCCCGGCTCAATCCGCTGGCTCTGCGTCAATATCTGCAGTTCAGCTATATTCCCGATCCCGATACCTGCTTTGCCGATATCAAAAAGCTTCCACCCGGGCACCTGCTCGAATTCGAGTCGGGCAGGGTCAGCGTCCGTCAATATTGGGATCTCCCACGTTATGGCAGCCTGACGGTTTCCAATGAAGAGGAATGCCTGGAAGAACTGGAACATCGGCTTGGGGAAGCAGTGAAGATGCGGCTTATCTCCGATGTGCCGCTGGGCGCTTTTCTGAGCGGAGGCGCAGATTCCTCAACCATTGTTGCGCTCATGTCGCGGTTCAGTTCGAAGCCGGTCAAGACTTTCTCCATCGGGTTTCAGCAGAGGGACTTCGACGAAACTCCCTATGCCCGGGTAGTGGCGCAGAAATTTGGCACTGAGCACCATGAACTGATTCTTGAACCGGACGTGGTTGACTCGGTCGAAACGATCAGTCGATCCCTGGAAGAGCCGTTTGGCGACGCCTCCGCGCTGCCGACTTACTATGTTTCGTGCCTTGCGCGCCGGCATGTGACGGTTGCGCTCTCGGGTGATGCCGGCGACGAGATATTCGCCGGTTACGACCGGTATCGGGTTTGCCTGCAGGACCGAGCATTTCCCTGGATCTCCGACGGCACTCGCCGCATTTATCGGAACCATCTGTACAAGTTTGTTCCACGCAGTGTGCCCGGACGAAGTCTGAGCTACAGCATTTCGCTGCCCTGGCAGGAACGATATCTTGAAGATATATCTTTTGCGCCACTGCACCGGGAGATGAATCTCTTCTCCGAGGACTTCATGACGCCTATTGGCCGTGAAGAGGATCCATTTGGGATTTTTCGGCACCATCTGAATAATGCGCCTGCTGATGATGCGCTTAGCCACCTGCTATACCTGGATTCAAAAACGTATCTGCCCGCAGACATTCTCACGAAGGTGGACCGGATGAGCATGCTGACCTCGCTCGAAGCGCGCTCACCGATGCTCGATCATGTTTTTCTGGAATGGGCGACTGGTCTTAAGCCGGAATGGAAGATGCGCGGTGGCGCGCAGAAATATATCTTAAAGAAATTGGCGAAACGGGTGGGCGTGCCGAATGAAGTCCTGCATCGGCCAAAACAGGGTTTTGCGCTGCCGCTGGTTCACTGGACTCGTCACGAACTGAAGGAATTGATCCAGACTGTGCTGCTCGAACCGCGCACTCTTCAGCGAGGTTACTTCAATCCCCCTGCAGTTCGCCGGCTACTGGGGGAGCATTTCCGGGAGAGACGGAATCATGCGGGAAAGATCTGGCGATTGATGATGCTGGAATTGTGGCATCGAAACTACCTCGGACAGCTTCCTGCTGCAGAGCTGTCGACCGCTGTTGTTGCTCCATCAACCGGAGGAGCGGTATGAACCCGGTAGAAGTTCACGGTTTAAAAACCAACGACCTTAGGCCGACGGTTCGACGTTCTGCGGAGCCGGATAGCGGTAGTGGGTTGACGCCCGCAGTTTTTTTGATGACGAATAGCTTTGAACGAGGGGGCAGCGAGCGTCAATTCGTCGAACTTGCGGGTGCGCTGGACAGTGGAAACTACAAGGTCAATCTAGGCTGCCTGCAAACGATCGGGCCGTTTCGCGAAAATGTGGGGCAGGTAGAAGAGTTCGACCTTGGCGGCAGCTTATACCGGCTTCAGTCGATTCGTGCGCGATATCGATTGGCTGCGCATCTGCGCAGCCTGGGCATCGCTGTTGCTCATGCCTTTGATTTCTACACGAATCTCACACTGATTCCCGCCGCAAAATGGGCTGGAACTCCGGTGGTCATTGGTAGCCAGCGCCAATTAGGAGATCTGCTGACGCCCCTGCAGCGTCGGGCCCAACTGACGATATTTCGCTGGGCCGACTGTGTGATCTGTAACTCCGAAGCGGCGGCCACTCAACTATTGCAGAGCGGATTGAGGCGGGAGCGGCTTGCGGTGATCGGAAACGGTTTGCCGCTTTCGGCTTTCGCCGATGCGTTGCCGGTTATGGCGCGGCGGCCAGGCTTATTTCGGATCGGCATGATCGCGCGCATGAACGCGCTCTCGAAGAACCACAAACTTCTGTTGCAGGCTGTGGCTCGGCTGCGCAGCCATATAAAAGATCTAGAAATCATCCTTGTAGGAGATGGTCCTCTCCGACCCGAATTGCAGCGGGATGCCGAGCAATGCGGAGTGAGCGATGTTGTAACGTTCCTCGGCGACCGGGAGGACGTGCGCGCGATTCTGGCATCGTTGGATGTAACGGTTTTGCCTTCCGCCTCAGAAAGCCTGTCGAACGCGGTTCTCGAATCGATGGCTGCCGGCGTGCCCGTAATTGCCACTCAGGTGGGTGGAAACATGGAGCTAATCGGAAATGACAGGGGCATTTTGTTTCCGCCTGATGATGCAACCGCACTTGCGGCCGCTCTGGGAAAGATGGCCGACGATGCGAAACTGCGGGAGGCACTCGGCCAAAATGCCAGGAGATTTGCGCTGGAAAACTTTACGATCGAGCGAATGCGCAAGAAGCACGAGGAACTTTATAGCCAACTGCTGGAGAGGAAGGGTTGGCGTCCTCGCGCTTTAGAGAGGCGAGCGCGATCCTAAGCCTGCAAGCGGAAACAAAAATGAGCTCCCGCTTAAAATCCCCGATTGCAAGGTTCCCAGCCGGAGAAGCCGAGTCCGCGGCTGCCGAGAAGAGTAAGTCGCCCGTTTTTGTGCTGGGCTGTCCCAGGTCGGGGACTACGCTCCTCTACCACATGCTGCTCTCTGCCGGGGACTTCGCCGTTTACCGCGCGGAATCGAATGTCTTCAATTTGCTGGTTCCCCGTTTTCGTGGAATGCGCTCGGCGACGGATCGACGCGAGTTGATGGAGGTCTGGTTAAGAAGCAATCTGTTCCGTGCCTCAGGACTGGACGCCGGCGAGATCAGTGCAAGAGTCTTGGACGAATGCCGTTCGGGTGGTGACTTCTTGCGAATCGTGATGGAAGAAATCGCAAATAAACAGGGAGTTCGACGCTGGGCAGACTGTACCCCCGATCATCTCCTCTACATGGAGGAAATCAAGCGCCAGATTCCGAACGCGCTCTTTATCCACATTATTCGTGACGGCCGCGATGTTGCGCTCTCTTATGTTCAGCAGAATTGGTCCCATCCGCTGCCGTGGGATCAAGAAGAACACCTGGCAGTCGCCGGACTGTACTGGGAGTGGATCGTTCGCAAAGGCCGCGAACAGGGAAGACGTCTCGGGGAGGACTATCGCGAAGTACGATTTGAAAATCTGATCGCGAATCCGCAGCAGGTCCTGTCGGAGTTGGGTTCATTCATCGATCACGATCTTGATTACGAACGCATTCAGCGCGCGGGGATCGGATCGGTCAGTCAGCCGAATTCTTCGTTTGCCGACGAAACGCAAGGGAAATTCAATCCATTGGACCGCTGGAAGAACAGGATGTCTGCGGAACACGTTGCCGGCTTCGAAGATCTCGTCGGCGAATTTATGACCGAGTTGGGTTACAGTTTGTCTTCAAACGCCAAGAGGGGTGTCAGCTTCCGGACCGAGCGGCTACGGAGAACTTATTTGACGATGTTTGAGATGAAGCACTGGATGAAGAGTACGCCCCTCGGCCGATTTGTGCATTTGAACATTCTGGGGCTACAACCTGCGCACTCGGATCACCGTCCAATGGGGACGGGGCTTTCCTCAGCGGACTGACCGATATATTCGTGCGATTCGCCTTCCAGACAGACCCGGTGCCAGAGCTCTAGATTGAGAAGCCGCCAGATTCTATCGTAATGATCGCGATAGCCGGCCCGGTGCTCCCGAAAAAGTTTTTGTACTGCATCGCGCCTGAAAAATCTGCGGTTCATGCTGCGAGGTTCGAGAACAAGGCTCTCAATGGAATCGAGTTGTTCTCCCGCCAGCCATCCGCTCCAGGGCGTAGGGAAGCCCAGCTTGGGCCTATAAATGATCGAATGAGGGAGCAGATCGTCCATCGCCTTCTTCAAAATCCGCTTGCCTGATGCGCCGCGAATCTGAATATGCGCTGGAATGCTCATCGCCCACTCCACCAAAACATGGTCGAGAAATGGCACACGGCTTTCGATGGATGCCGCCATGCTCATGTTGTCCTGTTTCATCAGTAGCTCTACGAGATAGGTCTTGATATCGGTGTAGAGCAGACGCTGCAGGAAATCTCCAGAGGATTTTGCCCAATAACCGAGAACGCTGTTGTAAGCCGATCCCGCTTCAATTTCCGGCTTGAAAGCATCGCGGAGAAGCTCGCCTTGATCTTTCTGATTGTACGCAGAGAAGAAATTATCGAAATAAAAAGAAGTCCAGGAGTTTCCATCGAGCCCGAGAAACGTATGGGAAAGTTTGCGTCGAGCGGTGGCGTTGAGCAAAGGCGATGTAGCAATGGAGTTTCGAATCACACGCCGAAGAGCGCCTGGGATCACACCTCGATACGCGCGGTCAAAAGCCATGTTCTTTAACGTGAACGCATACCGGGAATATCCGGCCAATGTCTCGTCGCTACCTTCGCCGGTAAGAACGACCTTCACGCGCTCGTGCGCTAATTGGGCGACGAAAAACAAAGCGACACTGGAGGGCCATACAATGGGCTCGTCTTCGTGCCAAATGAGCTTGGGAAGAGCTGCAAAAAAGTCCTCGCGGCTAACGAACACTTCGTGGTGGGTGGACTTCAGGTGTTCCGCGACAGTTCTGGCGTAAGGCAATTCACTATATCGGCTTTCGGAATATCCGACGGAGAAAGTCTCGATGGGTTCGCGCCTGATTTTGGTCATCAGTGCGGCCACGGCACTTGAATCGAGACCGCCGCTGAGGAAGACTCCCAAAGGGACATCGCTCATCAGGTGGCTGCTAACTGCGCTTTCGAGCATGTCGCGATAAGTACTCACGTAGTATCGTGCGTCATGATTCCTGCCGGATTCGACAAGGGGCAAGTCCCAATACTGCTCAATCCGAAGATCGCCGCGCTCATCGATTTCGAGCCAGTGCCCCGGCATGAGTTTCTTTACTCCGGCGTAAAACGTTTCATCACCTGAGATGTATCCGAACGCCAGATATTCCGGAAGAACGGAGCGATTGAATTCAGGCCGCATTTCGGGACAGGAGAAGAGAACTTTGATTTCAGATCCGAAGACGAACTTTTCCGGCGAAAGGTGATAATAAAGCGGTTTGATGCCCAACCGGTCGCGCGCAATGAAGAGGGATTTTTTCTTCGCATCCCAGATCGCAAACGCGAACATGCCCCGCAAATGGTTGACGCAGTCCCTGCCATACTGCTCGTACAGATGAACGATGGTTTCGGTATCGCTTTGTGTGCGATAGCGATGGCCGGCTGCAATCAGAGGCTCGCGCAACGCACGGTGGTTGTAGATTTCTCCATTGAAAACGATCCAAACAGAACCATCCTCATTGCTAAGAGGTTGATGACCCGTCGCGAGATCGACAATGCTGAGGCGGCGCATCCCGAGGCCGACTCTCCCGTCGGTGAAAATGCCCTCATCGTCTGGGCCGCGGTGCGACATGACACGGCACATGCGCTGAACCGCACTGCCCTCGGCGCGCGCGTCACTGCCAAGTTCAAGTGTTCCCGTAATTCCACACATGATGCTTCTCGCTTTATCCCAAACAGATCTTGCGATGAAGAAATTACCGCACCGGATCGACAAAGTCGAAATCAGTTACGTGAGCGTCCGACAAAAACATAGTTTCAGCTCTGCCCACGGGAAAATGCTCCGACCATTCGAAGATCTCACTGGGTGCGGGTCGTGAAACGAATCGCCTGCCGGCCCATTCTGCGAAGCTGCCGCTAATCATAACAATCTGCACAAGCCGTGCAGACTCCACTTTGCAGTAGAGAAACCTGGAATCACTCCTGCATGGGCCGCATGTCCAAGGAGCCGCGGTCGGGTCAGCAAAAAACAAGAACTCGGTGCTCGACTTGGTCTGGTAACGATAGCCGCGAACGCTGCTTTCCCTGCCTTTTTCGATCGCAGAGAACGTACCAATATCGAAGGTCTCAGTCACAGGCAGAAGCAAGACCGTGCAGTCTTCTGGCAGTTGTCCACTAACGCTCGCGCGCAGCACCGGTGCGGCTGCCTGGCCCCATAGGCGGGAGATACGAAGCCTTGCCTGATTTCTGTTTTCCAGCCGCACTCGCGTCGAAGAGCAACGCGAGGCTGGCGCGTTCAGTTTCGTTATGGCGGGCACAAACCCGAGCAAGCAGAAGGTTTTCTCCTTCGGTCAGTTCCAACTCGGGCGCAAAGTGCCAGAAAGTTTCAAGAAGATGAGTGTCGCCTCCTTCGGCCACGTCACGAACGATGAATATTCCTCCCTTAACGTGAAATACGAATCGACGGTGCAGGACGGGATACAGAAGCCGGGAGTATCCGTCGTGGTTGCCAACAAAAAAGTCAAAAGTACAGCCAGTCAGCCACGTTTCGGCTTTTACGTGAGGAATCGAGTTCCATGCGAACGGTCCTTGCGGAACAGCCTGATCGAGTCCATCTACGCTTAGGGTATTGTGCGCTCGGGTACCGCGAAACAGATCGCGGCTTTCGTCATCAGAGATGTAGCAGAACGTACCGGGATCGATCAGAAAACGGCGTCCACTTAGCGACAGCCTGATGCTGAGAGCGTCCGCGTGGCCGTGACCAGAATGCCCTGTTCCGTGCGGTCCGGCGTCGATCATCATTTGCACGCGGCAGGGCCCATGGTTGTTAATCAGATAAATGCCCCCGGATTCAAAAGCCCGAGAAGCCGCGTCGGACTTAGGAAGCAACTCGGCCTTCGATCGGATCGCATTATCGCCCAAAAGCCAAATCGACTCTTCGGTGAGTGTGGACGCTGCATAAGGTCGGTTGTAAACGACCGAGCCGATGGCTAGCGGGTCGGTCATATAGTCGACTTGATTTCGCTGCGGGTTAAAGACTCTGCCACCATCGTCATCGCCGAAACCATGGATAGGCCCAATCTCCGAAAGCGAGTCCACGATGTCGAGCATCTTCCTGAGTGTGTCATCGAATTCCGTGGGAACCGGTAAGCCATTCGCAGTGGCGAGCAGGCGCGCGTGCAGGAACAAATCCAGCGCGTAGACGTGATAGTAGAGTGCTTGTTCAAAATAAACCCCGTCCAGGCCGTACCTGCCGGACGGCTTCCTGTAACAGAATTCTCCAGCCTTTTTCCTGCCATCGTTTGGACGCCGGAATTTCAGGGCATAGTGTTCCGATATAGAAAAGGCCGGCGGCTTCACCGATGAGGTGCGTATTCGGCGAGAAGTAAGTCGATAGGTAGCGCTCAATGTGTCGCCCGTGTAATTGCAGAGATCTTAAAAGGTCGGATTCAAAGTCCCGTGAGAGATGGGCCGATCCGGCGAGCAGGTTCTGAACCCACAACCATGACATGCTTCGGAAGGCCACTTCGAGCGCACTGGCCCAGTTGATGCCGAGGGGATACGGATTCGCCTTCTGCCACGAATACCACTGAGCCAGAAGTTCATCCGTGTAGAGCCGGTTGCGGGTCAAGCACCACGCTTTGGCGAGCGTCACCAGATGCTGATGGCGATTCAGTTCCCAGATGATCTTGTGATCGCCGACTTCCTTGAAATCAAGAAAATTGATTTTGAACCATGGCTTCAGCGGACTTTGCTTTCCATGAACGGCATCGGAATGCCAATCGATTTTCCGTCCGTAATCGACCTTGTCGTATCCAAGGAGATGAAATTCGTGTCGACAGATGCTATTGGCCTCGCGAATGATGCTCTCGGCTTCCTGCGGCAGATGTTCGCGCAACAATGCGGCGCGCTGGGCGGCATTCTCTTGGCCGAAGAAGAATCGTGCGGGAACGGAACGCCGCGCCGGCAGGAGGTTTTGCCGCTGGCCGAAACCGGCGCGGTAGAGTACGAGGTCAAAGCGCTTGGAGGCTTCCTGGATGAGCCTGACGCCAATCTCGTCCCAGCTCATTGCGGCAAGGCGCGACCATTTTCTCTGCCAGTCCGGGCTCACCGTTCCATGTTATCGTGCCTTGAAGTTTTTTCGAGATCAGGGATTCTTGGGTGTGCAGAAGTTTTCAACTTCGACGTCGTATTTATTTTTTTGTAACGAATTGAGCTTAAATTGGAAGTGGCATCTGAAACTTAGTTTGATCGTAATGGTCCACTCTGCCGTTCGACCATTGCTACAGTGGAAATCTGGTCTGTGCGTCATGGTAGCGGTTAGCTGGGATTCATTCCAAGTAAATGAAGCGATCATCTCAGAATATGCAGTGCGTCCCGATTGACCCGGCGATCGTCGATTGGCGAGCGCTCGATGCCTATGCTGATCGTACAGTTTTTCAAACGCGGGAATGGCTGAACTTCATCGCCGCAACTCAGCGTGCCACTCCGGTCACGGCCGAACTTCGACAGGACGGAAAGCTGGTTGGATATTTTTCCGGACTCACGGTTACAAAGTTTGGAGTGAAGATTCTGGGCAGTTCCTTTCCCGGCTGGACAACCCCTTATATCGGCTTCAATTTGCTTCCCGGAGTGTCTCGCGCAGCTGCTTTGGCGGCGGTGGAACGGATGGCATGGAATTCGCTCAAGTGCCTGCACATGGAAATCTCCGACCCTGAATTCGATCCCCAAGACGGCGAAGAACTCGGTTTTGCGCGCCAGTTTTACACCTCGTACCGTACAGACCTGACGAAGTCCGAAGAAGAATTGTTTAATGCCATGGATAGCGCCTGCCGCCGTTGCATTCGCAAGGCGGAAAAGAGCGGGGTTGCGATCGAGGAGGCTCATGACGCGGCCTTCGCAGACGAATACTATGAACAGCTCAAGGAAGTGTTTGCGAAGCAAGGCCTAGTTCCTACGTACGATTTGAAGCGAGTGCGAGCGCTTGTAAAACATCTTGAACCAACGGGGAGAATCCTGTTGTTGCGCGCGCGTGATCCGCAAGAGAAATGCATTGCCAGCGGAATTTTCCCGGGATTCAACAAGATTGCGGAATTTTGGGGCAATGCGAGCTGTCAATCCGGCCAGATTCTCCGGCCGAACGAAGCCATTCACTGGTACGCCATGCGATATTGGAAGCGGCGCGGCGCGGCCATTTATGATTGGGGCGGCGAAGGCACTTACAAGGAAAAATATGGCTGTCACGTGCACCGTGTCCCATGGTTCACGAAGTCGCGATACGAATTCATCTCACGCCTGAAAGGCGAAGCGCAAGAAATGTTTGCGATGAAGCAGCGATTTCTGGGGTGGTTTCAAACGCGGGCGAATGGCAAGGGCCCGCGCCGTGGTTCCGAGGATGGCGACGCCCGGAATGCGAGAACGGCGAGTCGGGAACCAGCCAGCGAAACAGCCGGAGACAAGGAATGATTAGGCGGGCAATCAAGCACCTGTCGCGCGTGAGCGATGTCCTGTTTCGCACCATCAAGTTGGAGAGAGAAATCACGATTCATCCGGACGACATATTTTTGACTTCGTATCCACGCTCCGGAAATACCTGGATGCGGTTCCTCGTCGGCAATCTTGTGCACGAAAACGAGCCTGTAAATTTCGTTAACCTGGAACGCCTTGTCCCCGATATGTATATTCACGCCGACCGGGAAATGCGCAGCATGTCAAGGCCGCGAGTGATCAAGAGTCATGAATGCTTCGATCCGCGATATAGGCGTGTCGTATACATTGTTCGCGATCCACGAGACGTTGCCGTCTCAAACTATTATTGGGAGCTGAAAAAAGGCTCGTTTCCAGATGGATTTCCGATGCAGGAGTTTGTCCCTCGCTGGATGGCAGCCCAATACTGGCCTCGCCTCGGTAACTGGGCTGATCACATTGTCAGCTGGCTGAGTACACGGCGAACCCAGCCAAATTTCCTATTGCTTCGCTACGAGGATCTCAAAGAACACCCTGCGCGTGAATTAGCCCGTGTAGCACGATTGTTGGAAATCGAGCCTTCTCCCGAGCGGTTGCAGAGGGCGATCGATCTCAGTTCCGCGGACCGCATGCGCAAACTGGAAAGCGAAGAAGGCGGTAAGTGGCTGCAAACGAAGTACACGCGGCAGGATACGCCGTTCGTGCGAAAGGCAGCTTCAGGAGGATGGCAAGCTAGCCTGCCGCCTGAATCGGTTGCGCTTATTGAATCGACGTGGGGAGATCTTATGTTGGAACTCGGGTACGAAACGAACACCGTGTCTGCATCTCACCCCGTAGCATCCCAGGCCAGAGATTAGAACTTTGGTTCAGCGCGACTAGAAATTCCGAGGTAATCCGTCTCCATCTGCGCGAGTGAGATGAATACGGCATTTTGTATCCTCGAAAGGCTGCAACAACTCGGCGAGATCGCTTGATGCCGCGAAGATGAAGTTGGACTTAGCTTTAAGATATCCTGCCGTCTCCAATGCCGTGCCCCAACTTCTGTGGCTCTGGTTGGAGACAATCAAATCCACTTCCGCTCGTTCCAGTTCCTCCGTTGCCGCACGGATTACAGACAAGGCGCTCTCCGGGCGAGCCCAACAGTCCACGATCGAACCGACACGCAAAGAACCGTAATTCGCATCTTTGCGTTTCTCTCCTACAACGGCCCATCCGACTATCTCGCCGTTGCTTATCACGCGCAGGCGGGTGAAATATCGATCCTCCGCCGGGAAAAGCGTGCGAACTCTCGCAGAATTGCGCACCGCGGCCATGGCGTAGAGAGGCTGGGATTGTTGCCATAGTGTATCTGTCCAAGGACCAAGTTCATCCACAACCTCGACTTGACATGCGGAAGAATGCGGCGCCAGGGCGCGTTTATATAAGGCAATTGCTTTTGAAGCAGTCCACGCAGCTCCGGAGTAAGCGGCAATGTCTGTGATGAAACGAAGAGTGGGCGTTCTGCGCAAGGCTCGCAGCTCTCTCACAAATCGCGACGGATGCACGACTCGAAAGTAGAAAGGAACGGGAAAGTGGCCCCAACCCTGGCTGGCGAGCATTTTGGGCAACGGACGATCATATCCGCCCATCCCCAGGCAGTAGAGCAGGGGCCGGCGTTCCATTGCATCCCGGAGTAGAAAGCCACCTACGATGGAAAACGACCTGTCAACGATTCCCTCCGAGATGGGGTGATGGTAGCAAGCCACGCGGCGAATGCTTCCGTCCGCAAATGCGAACTCCTCGTGTTTTAGGGCGTACGCACCACGAACCACATCACTGTCCAGAGCGAGAAAAAATTCGTTGAACAATGCAGGGTGATTACCATTCGGAGGCAGCCACTTGGGACGTGCGCTCTCATAGAAAAATAAGCTTGAATCTGCACCTGCAGCTTGCAGACGCCGATTAAAAGCTTTCACCGCACCTTCATGCTCCGGGTAGTAAGGTTGGATAACGATGGGCAAGGTTAGTTCATTTGAACTGAATCATCTACGATCTCTTACTTCTGAATTTGTCCAACTCACTTTGCCCCGTTCGGTGATTCATCTTCCGCAGCGAGATCCAATAAGAATTAAACTACTCCCGCGGTGAGCTGATTGATCTGGCGGATATCGGCGCCAATATCCTTTCCATCATCTGCCGCCCCAATCGCAGGCGAGGTTTTTTTGCAGGAGTCAGATCCGTCTTTATCCGGACACAGACGATAATCCTGGACCGCGTTACCGTGGAGGACTCTCAGTCCGGCAGCTGCGGCGTTTTTGACCATGATGTTCCCGGGGGGCCAGTCGCCTCCACCTACGATCAAGTTATGAGTGATCACCGGTGCCGCGAAGCAACTTTTGAAAACGCCCGCCGGACCTTGCGCGTCAGGCCGGAATGCGCAGTTCCTAGGCCCTCCGCCGGGGGAGCCGATCTGCCGCGGACCGGAAGAGGAGAATATATTATTCGCGATCACAAAATTTCTGGACTTCTCTCCGCTCACATTGACCACACCGAAAATGGCTCTGGGTACAAACGCCGAAACGTGCTCAATCCGAACATCGTGCAGCGGTGGGGCGTTGCTGACGATCAGAGCAAACATGCCAAAGCCGTTGTATTTTTCTTCCTGCACGTCTTCGGCGATCAGGTCGTGGATGCTGTAGCGTTCACCCGCCAGGGCAGAACCGCCGGCATCCGATTTTCCGTTGCCGATGCCTAAAACACCTCCGACGCTACTCACCTTGTTGTATCGGATGGTCACATCCGTGACTTGGCACTTGGGACAGACGTTGCCCTGATTTTTTGGGGTAAGCAAAATGGAAAAACCAGCTTGGGAAAATCCTCCCCACGTATTTTCCAGAACATTCCCTTCAAACAATACACGTTGCGCGTTCTTGAGCTCGAAATGATTCTTGACGATGAAGGGACGCCCCGACGTACCCCCGACGAAGCCAGGCGCGCCCGACTTCCAAATCATTGGCTTAAACAGATAGTTGTGGCGAATCTCGATATCCGTGGGAGTGATGGTAGCTGCGCCGCCGCCAAAAATGATGTTTTCGCCCGCCGCTTCCAGAAAGTTGTTGACGATCTTGAATGGACCTTCCGGATCGTCTCCCCCGCCCCCTGCAATGGCCTGCGAGTCACCGCATGCGCCAGTTACAGCGACACAATGGAAGTCGTTCAGAAAAGAATCCACCACGGCTACGTAGGTCATGCCCCGGAGGGCCATACCCCGTGTGGTTTCGTCCTGGGCCGTTCCATGCAGCCAAACGCGATCGAAAACCAGATGATTCGCGGTGCCGCCCTTGTCCTTCATGAAGACCAGCGCGGTGATACAGGCTCCGGGTTCGCCGCGAGTAATCTCAAGGCCGATGAAGCGATAGTGATTTGCTCCCGCCAGGAAGGCGATTGGACCCTGTCCAGCCTGCCCATCGAATTCAATCTTCGGCAAAACGTTGTTTTCAGAGGCGCAATGAAAATCCGGACGGCCGGGCAGCGATGGAACACCAGCATAGCATGGAGTTATACGCGTGCCTGCCGGCGGCAGAGCTTCGTCGGATGCGGCACTGCGTAGGGTAATCCAGTGAGCATCGTCGCAGTCCTTTGCTGGAAAACGGAAGAGGCCGTGAAAGATGGCACCCGGCTTGAGTTTTAAAGTGTCTCCGCACTTGGCGTCGTTGATCGCCTGTTGCAGGTCATTGTCATTGCCGCTTTCGAGAAGGATAGTTCGGCCCGGACTTGGCGTGTCAGCCAGGCCGGTTTTCATCCATACTCGCGGCAGTTCGGCGGGACCGTCGAAATTCGCCGCCTTCTGCGGTTGGTCGCCTGCTTCCTGGCTCGAGAGGCGAGCTGCGAAAGGAGCGGTCATCAAGCAGAACAGAACCAGCGGGAGCAGGGTTCGGACTACTGATTTTCCGCGATGTCCCATACGTCCCAGCCCCACGGTTATCCGCCAAAAAGTATAGCATCGTTATATTTCCTGTTGATGAACACAGTATGGCCGCGAGATGAGCGACTGCCTCGCCCTTCGGTCCCGGGGGAGTTTAATAAACGCCGGCAATGCCGGCCTGCACCAGATCGATATCCGCGCCTGGATCCTTTCCGTCGGAACCGGCATTCTTGTAGGGGCTGTTCGGAGCGAGTTGATAATTGCCGCCGTTGCCGTTGTTGTAATTTACGAATTGCACTGCTGCGTCAGTAGTGGGGAAGAAGTTTCCCCCGGGCCAGTCGGAAGCCGGGTACTTGCTGGGAGCGGCCGGAATGACGTTGTTTGTGAAGGAGTAGGACGTAAAGCACGCGGTAAGGCTGGTAATCGGTACGTCGTGGACGGCGCAACTTAATTTGTTGCCATTGCCGTTCCAGACCGGCGAGGTAGTGGCATTCACAATGTTGTTGGTGAAGTTGAATCCCCACATGGTTGGATTGGTGGTGTTGTTCCATAACAGCAAAAGATGGCCGCTGGCGTCAGGGAACGCGGTTACGTGATTCACCGTCACGCTGTTCAGGACGTTCTGGTTCCAGCCGTTCGCATACTCCAGGAAGCCGCCGCCGCCGTTATAGGTAGTGGCGTTGATATCGTCGATGACGATATCGTGAATGCTATAGCGCTCTCCCGCCAGCGCCTGGCCGCCGCCATCGGAAACGGAAGTTCCAATGGAGATGCCGGCTCCCACATGGCTGATGGTGGAGTACCGGATGGTCACGTCGGTTACCTGGCATATGGGGCACACATTACCCCCATTGCCAGCCTGGTTTTTTGGTGTTAGCAGAATCGAGTGACCATACTGGGTGAAGCCGCCCCAGTTGTCGTCAAAGATGTTGTCTTCCGCCAGGACGCGCTGGGCATTTTTCAATTCGAGATGATTCTTGACGACGAAAGGATTTCCACCCGTGCCGCCAATGTAGCCTGCTTGTCCTTCCATCCACAGAAGAGGCTTGAAAAAGTGATTCTGGCTGATTTGGATATCCGTAGGCGTAGTGGTGGCGGTGCCGCCTCCAAAGAGCACATTCTCGCCAGCAGCTTCGAGAAAATTATTCACAATGGCGTAGGGTCCGCCGGGCGTGGTTGAGTTTCCGCCAGAGACGGCGTGGGAATCGATACAAGCGCCGACCTTGGAAGTGCAGTGAAAATCGCTCAAGTAGGAATTTATTACTGCCGCGTTGGTCAGCCCGCCGAGCGCTACGCCAAGTCCTGTCTCATCCTGAGTGGTGCCGTGCAGCCAGCTTCGGTCGAAGATAATTCCGGTCGCCGTGCCCCCGGTTTGCGTAGAGATCAGCGCTCCGACATATCCGCTGCCCACGACCCGAGTAATCTCTAAACCGATAAAGCGGTAGTGGCTTGCCCCGCTTGCCAGCTGTATAGGCCCGTTTCCTGCAGACTTAAGCGAAAGCTGCGCCATTACGTTTTGTGTGGAAGTGCAATTGAACGCCGGACGGCCCGGTAACGAGCTTACGCCCGCATAACACGGTGAAATGCGTGCACCCTCAGGCGGAAGACTGGAATCGGGAGAACTGGTGCGAACGATGATCCAATGCTGGTCGTCGCAGGATTTCGCTGGAATCACGAACAGGCCTGTAAAGACCGCGCCCGCCTGCAATTCAATTGTGTCTCCACATTGAGCATCGTTCAAAGCGGTCTGCAAATTCTGTCCAGCGGAAACCAGCGTAGTGGCTCCGGGCGCCGGAGTGTCCGCCATGGCCGTCTGCACGTATGCCAGCGGAAGTTCTGCGGGCCCGTCATAGCTGCCAGAGGTCGCATTTGCCGTTACGTCCAGAACGGTCGCCCAGCTCGCAGAGTGCTGCATGGCGTCCGTTACCGTGATGTCTAACGGATAGCTGCCAGTCTGGCTGATAGCGCCGCTGATCGTCCCACTGGAACCAAGCAGCAATCCGGCAGGAAGTCCCACTGCGCTCCACGCGTAGGGTGGAACGCCTCCCGCAGCATCGAGCGTAGCGCTATAAGAAGAACCTTCGGTGGCGGACGGCAAAAAACTGGTAGCAATCGTCAGGCTTGTCGTCGATGAGCCTGCCGGAACAATGGTAATGGTCGCGGAGCCCGGAGATGCGCTGTTCGAAGCGCTGGTAGCGGTCACGCGGGCCTGAGTGGCAGCCGAGACCACGGGGGCCCGAAACAGTCCCGCGGAACTGATGGTTCCAATGTTTGTATTCCATGCAACCGCTGTATTGCTGGTGCCTGTGAGAACTGCGGTGAATTGCAGGGTTCCCGCTGACTGCAGTTCCGCACTGCCGGGCGTGACTTGTACAGCCGCCCCAGCCGGGGTTGTTTGGCTGGTGTTGGAGCCTTGCGCTGAAGTGGGGGCGCAGGCGCTGGAAAATAAAACTGCCGAAGTTAAACCAGCGGCCGCAATTAACTTGAATGTGACGGAGAGTTTGCGCGGATTATTCCACAATGCATGTTTTTGGGGGAATACTTCTGAAAACATGAATGTACCGTCCTTGCCATGGGACTCAATGCTTCTTTCTCTGGTCACTCTAAGAGCGGAGGACGAAGGCCGGAAGATAACCGAGGGCCGTAGGCAAGGCGCAGAAGTACATGCCCAAATCACTAGAACATAGGACCAATGTGGTTACCCGAGTCGCAGTTTCCTTGAAGCGAGGTGTGGAATGGGGAGGATCGGAACAGGCAAGGCTACTAATTAATTTTCAGCGGGCCGAGTGTCAACGCCGGGCTTCATTTTCGCGAGCGTCTTGTGGGAACAACTACGATCCACGGCTTTGGCGAGAAAATCACGAAAGCTGCTTGATCATTATAAATTGATCGTTCGAAATCGACTTTAGAGTGCATCGCCCGCTGGCGGCGAATTCATCGACTGCTCGCTTCACTCCGTCTTTCCACCACCAATCCGGCCGATCGCCGTAGTTATCCCCAGTGATGAAACCTCCGGGCTTGATTTTTGGATAATAGGAATTCAGGTCGCCCATTACGCCTTCGTAAGTGTGGTTGCCATCGATGTAAATCCAATCGAAGTATGCATCGGGGAATTGCTCGGCCATCTTCACCGAGTAGCCCCGGTTTACGACGACTTGCCCGCGGCTGATCTGCTCCCGGAAGCGGCGCAAGACCCGCTCATGCACTTTATCCATGACGGCCTGGTTTCCGCCCAGATCGCCTCCGAACCAGCTATCAGAATAGTCCTTCTGAAAGGCCCAGGGATCGATCAGGTGGTGGCGGCGCGGATGAACCACCTCGATGATGGCTTGTGAAAAAGTTCCCTTAAAGACGCCAATCTCTGCGCATACTGAATCTTTCGGCATTTGCCGCAGCAAATCGAGACGCTCGGGTGCAATCCGGCCGGTTCCAACCAACCGGCGCTTCAAAACCGCTGTCAGGGACACGAAAACTCCTGGTGGAAACAATGAAGAGGACGCTGGAGTACTGCGGACGCAAATCCGCGCCAGTCGCCCGGTTCAATAGCTTAATCGATGCCCTGTGAATAGGGAAGGGCTGAAACACTCTGTTCACATTCTCGATCGACCTAATCCACGAAACATGCTGTCTGTGAAAGAAGCTTCACCCACGGCGGGAGACTTGTCGCAGAACGAGGCTGCGGAGGCGGTCATAGGCGGAGTTTCCCAGCACCCGCTTCATGCCTTCCCGCCATTGGACGGCTAGCTCGCGTCGCCGTAAACCTCGGCCCGCGCAAAGCTCGGCAAGTGTCTCGGGCGAGGTGCCGCGCAACACGGCCACGCGGCCAAGCGCGTATCGATCCGTGGCCAAGGAGTTGGCTCGCATGCGGCTGGTAGCGACGGTCTTGTATCCGGATTCGCGCGCAATCTCTGAAACCCTTGAGTTATGGCGTCCTCCGGGGCAGGAGAAGTGTTCCACCGGTCGGCCAATTATTAGCTCCAGTTGCGATTTCGCTTCGCCAATTTCGCGGCGAAGTTCCCCATCGTTGAGGTCGGAGAGATAGGGATGGGTCATGGAATGACAACCGATCTCGAATCCGGCTTGGCACAGTTCGCACAGCTGCAATTCGCTTAAGTATCCCGCATTTCCCAAAAATCCGGTGGTGATGTAAAAAGTAGCGCCAAATCCACACTCCTGCAAAATCGGCGCGGCGAGAATCAGATCCGTCTCGCAGCCATCGTCAAAGGTAATCGCAACGTTCCTGGGTTGATAAGCGAGCGCTTGGCTCACGTTCACCCCGCTCCGGCCTTTACTCTTTAGAAGCTGCATCTGTGCCCGAAATTCAAAGGACGGCAGGACATAGCGGACGTAGCCGGGAGCGTTTTGCACCACCTTCCGGCCAGGTTCTTCCAGTTCGTGATACATGAGAAATACGGTGCTGTGCTCAGTCATCTTTCGGTTCGCGTGGATTAGAGACGAAAACGCGCTTCCATTCTAGTGTTGGCAGCGATCAGATGCAGATGATATTTTGAAAAACAAGCTTTCTCTTCGGTCTCCCGGCAGAAAGGCCAGGGGCGGAGAAGCAGTCCAGCCTCTCACAGTGTCCAGCAAAAATCCGCGAACCGAAGCGCAGAGCGTACATATCGAGGGATGCATGTCTGCTCTTCAAAAACTGCAAGCTGCGTTTGTCTCTTCTATCGGCGTACCGGAGGCGGCAGAGTTCGATAAGTTGGCGTACGGGCAAACGGAGGGATGGGATTCGATTGCACATATGAGACTGATCAACGAGATTGAATCCGGATTCGATATCATGCTGGACACCGACGATGTGATTGACATGAGCAGCTTTCCAAAGGCAAAAGAGATTCTCGGGAAGTATGGGGTGATCTTCGCTTGATCCTCGAAGGAAAGATTTGCTTCGTGACGGGATCGACCCGGGGCATCGGGTGGGCGGTGGCGGAGGAGTTCGCGAGGCAAGGGGCGAGCGTAATTTTGAATTCGCGGAGCGCGGGAGAAGTTCTTGAGCAGCGACGCAGGCAACTTGAAAATGCCTCCTCAAGGCCTGTTGTCGGCCTAGCCGCTGATGTGACCGATGTGAATGCCGTTAAGACCTGCTACAAGGAAATTTTTAAGCAATTCAAGCGGCTGGACGTGCTGGTGAATAACGCGGGCATTCTGCAGGATGCGCTGCTCGGAATGATTCCCGAAAGCACTATCCGATTGGTGATCGATACCAACCTCGTGGGATCGTTGGTTCACCTGCAGGAAGCCGCTCGCCTGATGGGGCGCGCCAATTCAGGATCGATCGTGAACATATCCTCGATCATCGGCCGGGTGGGAAACGAAGGGCAGACTGTTTATGCGGCATCGAAGGCAGGAGTGATTGGCATGACTCTCGCGGCCGCCAAAGAACTCGCGCCGAAGAATATCCGGGTAAATGCAGTCGCCCCGGGGTTTATCGATACCGATATGACACGCCAACTGCCTCCGGAAAAGAGGCAGCAGCGGCTGGCTGGCATTCGTATGAACCGCATTGGAACGCCGGAGGAAGTGGCCAAGGCCGTGACTTTCCTCGCGAGTGATATGGCTTCCTACGTCACCGGCCAGGTGCTTGGGGTCGATGGCGGGATGATCGTCTGATGATCTTCCATCTCAATGAACCGCAGCGTCGTGACCGTGTGGCGTTGACGGAAGCTGAGAGCAAGATCTCGTGGACTTATGGACAACTGAACGATGAGGTAGAAAGACGCCGCGATTTTCTGGCGTCGCGTCGGGGCCTTGTTTTTCACTTCTGCAACAATGATGCACATTCCGTTATCTGGTACCTGGCCTGCCTTGAAACTGACGTGCCCATCGCTTTGCTGAGCGGCCAATTAAATTCAAACCTGCGCGCAGACTTGATTTCTCTTTACCAGCCTGAGGCCGTCATCGCTGCCGAAAAGCCCGAGGACAGTTACGAAGCTACGCCGCATGACAAAGTGTGGTCGCGAAGCGTGCCCTCGCAGAGTGCTTTTCATCCCCAACTTGCGCTTTTGCTCTCTACTTCGGGAAGCACCGGGAGCCCGAAACTTGTCCGGTTGACGCGAGAGAACGTCATCGCGAACGCGTCTTCCATCCAGCAAGCGCTGGGCATCGATATCAATCATTTCCCGGTAGCACATCTACCGCTCCATTATTCGTATGGACTCTCAATTCTGAATAGCCATTTGCTTGCCGGGGCAAGAATATTGCTAACGAATCAAAGTCTCATGAATGCCGGGTTCTGGGGTGCGATACGCGAACATCGGGCGAATTCGTTTTCCGGCGTCCCGTACACATATCAGATGTTAAGGCGGCTGGACATTGACAAGCTAAACGCCCCGGCGCTGCTCACGTTTACTCAGGCTGGCGGCAAACTGGACACAGAACATATTTCGCATTTTCATGAGAAGCTGGCGCGCCGTGGAGGCGCGCTCTGGGTGATGTACGGGCAGACGGAAGCCACGGCGCGAATGACGGTTCTACCTCCGGGAGAGCTTCCGGGCAAGCCGGGATCGGCAGGCAAGGCGATTCCCGGAGGGCGGCTGAGCATCAAGAGCGATGACGGAGAAATCGTATCCGGGGCGAAGGCGATTGGCGAACTGATCTACGAAGGCCCCAACGTTATGATGGGTTATGCGCAGTGCCGCGATGATCTCGGTCGCGGCGATGAGTTGCACGGCAGGCTGGAAACCGGCGACCGGGTGTCGATCGATGAAGAGGGTTTCGTTTACATTCTCGGACGGTCCAAACGCGATGCCAAATTATTCGGGTTGCGCGTGAATCTCGATGAATTGGAGACTTTTGTCAAGAAAAACGGTCCAGCGGCGGCCGTTCCGGTGAATGATGGCGTCGTCATTTTTTGCGAATTCGGCAGCGAGCTATCTCTGCAAAGGGTTCGGAGCGAACTCGCGAGCAATCTAAAGATACACAGCAGCGCATTCGAATTCCGGCGGATCGATCAATTGCCCACAAAAGCTTCGGGCAAAATCGATTACGAACTCCTGAGGACTCTCTTATGACGATCGAGGAGTTGCTGCAGGAGCCTCCGTATTCGCTGCCGTACGCCGAGAAAGAGCGCGTGCTGTTGGAGGAACTGGCGAAGCTGAGCGATTATCACCGGCAGCATTGCCCAGAGTATGCTCGTTTGCAAGACTTGCTCTTTCCGCATTCTGCCGAGCCACAGAAGTTGGCAGATCTGCCCTATCTGCCAGTGGGACTGTTTAAAGAACGCCTGCTTTCGAGTGTTGCGCCGGACAAGGTCTTCAAGGTTTTGCAGTCCAGCGGCACGACGGGGCAGGTTCCCAGCCGAATAACGTTGGATCACGAAACCGCCCTGCTTCAGACGCGAGCTTTGAGCCGAATCATGACGTACGTTCTTGGGCCGGAACGTTTGCCCATGCTTTTGATCGAATCGCCGGACTTGATTCGGGATCGGAAACAGTTCAGCGCCCGCGGCGCGGGACTCCTCGGCATGATGAACTTTGGCCGGCACCATTGCTACGCGCTGGATTCGGAATTGAAGCTGCGGCTGAAGGAGCTGCGCGAATTCCTCGACCGGTTCGGCCGGGAAAAGTTCGTCATCTTCGGTTTTACCTTCCTCGTCTGGCAAGCTTTTTTTCGCCAGATCGAAGCGCTGGGGCTCGATCTATCCAACGGCATCCTGATTCACAGCGGAGGATGGAAGAAGCTGCAGGACGAAGCGGTAACCGCCGGGGAATTTCGATCTGCGTTTCAGAAAGCGACTGGCCTCACGCAAATCTACAATTTCTACGGAATGGTCGAACAAGTAGGCAGCATTTTTCTTGAAGGAGATGATGGAAATTTCTACCCGCCAGCGTTTGCCGACGTGATTATTCGTGACCCTCAGAGCTTCGAAGCGTTGCCTACAGGCAAGCCGGGGATTGTGGAGGTGTTAAGCATACTGCCGCGCAGTTACCCCGGCCATTGTCTGCTCACCGAAGATTTGGGCGTGATCCATGCCGTCGATCCTCCTGGCAGCGCTCGACTAGGGAAAGCATTTTCTATCCTCGGACGAATTCCACGCGCCGAACTCCGCGGGTGCAGCGACGTAATCGCCGCAGAGGTGAATTAAATGGGCGTGGAAATGCTGTTTCCGCACAAACGACCGATTGAACTGGCCGAGCTTCAGGCACAGGTAGCGCGAGGCCACACTCTCCCCCCATTCGATTCAGGAGTGACCGACGCATGCATCGAGATATCCCAGCGGCTGCTGCGAGATTCGCGGGCGAAGCAATACCCGGAACTTTTGGCCCTGGGATTTTGGATGAGAAAAGCGGAATTGCAACGCCTGCGGGAGCAGTTTGATTTGTTGAAGCGCGAGGATCGACTTCTGGTTCCTTGCGGCACAGTCTTTCACTTGCCTCCGCGAAACGTCGACACGATGTTCGTGTATTCCTGGCTGCTCTCCGCGCTGACCGGCAATTGCAACGTAATGCGGCTTTCGCCCGAGAGGTCCGATTCCACGAACGAGCTGCTGCGGATATTTTCAGAAGCCTTGCAAGCGGCGGATTCGGCGGCGAGAGAAAACACATGGATCGTCTCTTATGGCCACGAAATCGAACCAACGGAAGCGCTCTCGCAACTCTGCGACATGCGGGTGATTTGGGGTGGTGACGATACGGTTTCAACCATTCGGAAAATATCACTTCCGCCGCACACGCGAGAAACCGTTTTCGGCGACCGATTTTCTCTGGCGGCTATCGCAACGAAGCCTTACCTCGAGCTTAGGGAAAGCGAGCGCGCGACTTTGGCCAAGCGGTTTTTCGACGATTCGTTCTGGTTCGACCAGATGGCATGTTCGTCGCCGCGGCTCGTGGTTTGGTGTGGACCATCCGACAACGCTGTTGCCGCTTCGGCTGACTTGTTTCCGCGCGTTAACGACTACGCCGTCCGCCATAAGACGATTCAGGCCGCGCATTCCATGCACCGTTTTCTCTCGTCCTGTCTGGCCATTCTCGATCGCCCGGTAACGAACTATCGCAGATTTTCCGCTCTGTCGGTTCTCACACTGGAAAGTCTCGACGGTTTCAGCCGGAGCCATCCGGGAGGGAACGTTTTTCTGGAGTGCCAAGTGGAGCGAATTGCCGATATTGCGCCGGCGTTGTGCCGCCGAGATCAGACTCTAAGCTGCTTTGGCTTTCCGGCGGAAGAATTGAAAAGCCTGGCCAGCAAGTTAAATGGCCGCGCCCTCGACCGCATTGTCCCTATTGGACACGCGCTACAGTTCGGCCGCTTTTGGGATGGTAACGATCTTCTGCAAGCCTTTTGCCGCGACGTTCATATCGAAACCGGGAAGACAGCGCTGCCGGGTTGAGTTCCTCTCTTGGTGCGTTAACAAACCGTTCTTATTCCGATGGTAGAATTGACGCGTTAGTTCCGGCAACGGCCGGACGGCGGAAACCGCGCTGTTTGCGGCCTGTTCGGCGGATCCCGGTGGCCGCGCGCCATTCACTCAGCTCAGGAAAGCAAGACAGATTTCAGAAATGATCAGGCACTTGAAGTTCGCGGTGAAACGGGCGTTCAATCTGCACCGGCCGGGGCGTACTTTGCAGATTCTTCCAGATGATATCTTCCTGATTTCGTTCCCGAAATCCGGCAGTACATGGACCCGCTTCTTGCTGGCGAATCTGTTGCATCCCGAGCAGGAAGCAACCTTCGCCAACATCCATCGCCTCTTGCCGGATCCATCGGGTACATCCAAGCGGGACTTCGAGCGCATGCCCCGGCCGCGCATCATCAAGAGCCACGATTGCTTTGACCCGCGCTATCCGCGGGTGATCTATGTGGTGCGCGATCCGCGCGACGTGGTGGTTTCGCAATATCACTACCACCGCAAGCTGAAGAAAATCGAGGACGACTCTCCACTGGAGAAGTTTGTTACCCGGTTTTTGGCAGGGCAAACCTGCCCGCACGGTTCGTGGGGACAGAATGTCGTGAGTTGGCTGGCCACGCGGGAGGGCGATCCGGGCTTTCTTCTGCTGCGCTACGAGGATATGTTGGCGGATACGCTCGAAGAACTCGGCAAGATCGTCGCGTTTGTTGGGCTTTCGAGGACTCCCGAACAGATTGCCCAGGCCGTGGAACGCAGTTCGGCGAAACGAATGCGCAAGCTGGAGGAGTCTCAGACCGAGAAGTGCGAACTCACAAAAGGTTCGCGCACGGACTTGAGATTCGTGCGCGCCGCAAGTTCGGGCGGATGGCGCTCCGAGCTTCCCCTGGTGCAGGCCAACCGCATCGAAGCCGCATGGGCGCCGCTCATGCGGCATCTTGGATATGAATTAACTTCGCCCGGCTCTTCGCTGGAGCGCGATTATGAGTCTCTGGGAATTCTTAGTGCTACTTCGCAACACACTGGCTCGAGACATTAGCTTCCGGGTTTACCCTCCAAGACTCTACAATTGAAACGGATTGGACGGGTCATGAAGGTAGAATCCGTCACCCAACATGGGCTTAATTTCAATCGTTAGTTCCTGCGGGAAGATCTTTTGCGGATCGGCCAGCAGAACTGGAGAGTTGCGGCGGTGCCGCATACCGCAGCTCTCAAAGGCGTTTACTTCTTGGGCGAGGGTGGACGCCGCTACCACTTCGATGTTTTCGTGATCGGCTGCGAGACAGCGCAGCAGTGCCGAAAAAGCTTCTGTAGTTGTTTGTTGAGTAACTTTTCCCTGCAATGCAAAATCTGCGATCCGCGCCGACCCGCCCAGGTTGGCAACTAGTGCGTGGCCACTTGGGACGCCCTTATGCTCCAGAATCCAGAAGCTGCATTTGGCGGCCGGACAGGCCCGCAGGTAATCGATCCACTCCTTGGTGCGATGGATGGGGACAAAGTCTCCCGCGGGTATGAAAACAGGATCGTCCGGCCTGGCCGGTCGGCAAGTCCACAGTCCCGCTTCCGGCAGCGGATGGCCGAGTGTCCATTGCAGGTTCCGAAGAAGCTTGAGCAGATCCCTTGCTCCTCGATTCGACCTTAAGAAGCGGCCCCACGGCTTTAGCACTCGCGCATACCACTTCATATCGGCCTTCGGCTTGAACCAATGCACCTCCGGCAGAATGCGAACCGTATCGCTGCTACCGCCAATAGCGAAAAGGGAAGCCTTTTGCAGCTCTATGCAACGCCGATAAAGCAATAATCCGGCGCCGGGAACCAGTTTGCCCGAAGCCCAATCGATGATTACCATGCTTTCGAGAATCGACCCACTGAATGAAAATCGGATGGGTGCGATACAACCGTGAGCCGCAATCTCATTCCCGCTTTCCAGAACGTAACTCCTTGTTGTTGGCCACCAGGGATGCGCGGCGAAGTATTTCCAAGCCTGTACTTCCGGATGAAGATTGGGGGGGAGGGTATTGATACCGAACGCCTCGGAGAGAAGGCGGATCACGTCTTCACTTCGTTGCGGTGGGACGCGAGAGAAAGTAATTGCCATGATGTCTTGAAGGTGCAGCGTCTATTTTGCAGTAGAACAGCGGAGTTTTTGTTTGTCAGCCAAATTCACCTGAACTTAACACTTCCATGCTTGCCTATTGGGTGGCGAGATGGGAAAATCGGCCTAGAAGCCACATGTAGAGCCGGGTTCAGCCATTAGGCAGTCTTTCCCGGGTTTCTGCTCCTACTTCGCGTCTTTCGGCTGGCAAACTTTTCGAAAGCGGCTTTTGGCGAGCATTGTGCTTAAGCCGCGCGGATGAGAAAGAATAATCGCATGGCTCTGACCTCAGGACGAAAGTCTCTAGATGTTTCATTTACGATAGGCCGAGCGCCAGTTTCGTAGCGGTTTGAAGCAAGAGGAACAACAAGGCGCCGATGCAATCAAGATCACGGGTGAAATGCTAAGAAAAATTCTCTATACCGCAAATTATCTGTTAGATCGAGACGTCGCGGGCCGAGCTTTTCACGTTTTTCCGGACGACATCTTTCTGGTTTCTTATCCGAAGTCCGGCAACACCTGGACGCGTTTTCTGCTCGGCAACTTGCTGCATACCGAATGCCGGATTACTTTTGCCAATGTCGAGAGGATGGTTCCAGATATTTATGGCGCGTCGAAGAACACGCTGAAGAAAACTCCGCGCCCGCGGCTGCTCAAGAGTCACGAGTGTTTCGATCCCCGCTACCGGCGCGTCGTTTACATCGTTCGCGATCCCAGGGATATTGCATTGTCTGCCTACCACTATGATCGGAAAGGCCGAAATATTCCCGACGATTTCCCCATCGAGGAGTACGTAAGCACTCGCTTCATGAAGACCGATGAATATTTCGGTACTTGGGGAGAACACGCTGGGAGCTGGATGGTGAATATCAACAACATCTGGCATATCAGCCGGCTGAAGAATGGGTTCTTAGGAACTCCAGGATCGTGGGGCGAGAATGTAATGAGCTGGCTGGGAGCGCGGGGGCATGGCAGGGAGTTTTTGCTCGTGCGATATGAGGATCTGCTGGAGGATACGCACGGCGAGATGACTCGCATCGCGAAGTTTCTCGGGTTACCCATATCCCCCGAAAAAATTTCTAGAGCCGTCGAGTTGAGTTCGGCGGAAAACATGAGAAAGCTGGAAGTCTCTGAGTCTGACCAGTGGGCCACGACTAAGCCAAGCCGCAAAGACATTCCTTTCGTCCGGGCGGCGAAATCAGGCCAATGGCAGCAGTCGCTTCCTGCCGCCGCTGTAAGGGAGATCGAATCGGCTTGGGGGCCAGTCATGCAGCTTTTGGGATATCCCTTGAGCAGCCAGCAGCAGGGAAATGCTCCGGAGGTTGATGCCTCTGACGCTGCCGCCGGGCCTCGCCATTCCAACTGACATAGTTGCAAACTTCATGGAGTCCACAGCCATCCAGTCACCCAGAGTCAGCGTAATCATGCCGGCGTATATGACGGCTCACCTGATTGCCGATGCGCTGAACTCCGTGTTTTCCCAGACCTTCCAGGATTTTGAAATCCTCGTGGTAAATGACGGATCGCCGGACACTGTTCAGCTTGAGAGCGTTCTGGCGCGTTACCCGGAGCGCATTGTCTACATAAAACAGGAAAACAAGCGGGCGGCAGGAGCGCGCAACACCGCAATTCGTCACGCCAGATCGGAGTTTCTGGCATTTCTGGATAGCGACGATGTTTGGCTTCCGGATCATCTCGCGCAACAAATGCAGCTTTTCGAAGAGGATCCGGCGCGGGAGATTGTCTATTGCAATGGTCTGCAGGAGGTTCGCGGCGTGGTCAGGGAGGTGATGGACCTCTACCCGTCCAGCGGGACGGCGGACTTCGAAGCTCTCGTGGCGGAGCGCTGTCAGCTTCCGGTTTCAACGGTCGTAGCGCGCAAGCAGGCTCTGGCAAGAGCGGGTTTCTTCGACGAGTCTCTGCCGCGCTGTGACGACTACGATATGTGGCTGCGGGCGGCCTTCTGGGGAGCAAAGATCGGTTACAGCCGCAAGCCGCAGGTCCGATTCAGCGGAAGCCGACCAGGCTCGCTTAGCACCTCCAGTGTGAAAATGACCGAGGCCTACATGAATATCCTCGAAAAGGCGCTGCGGACTCTGCCGTTGGACGACAAGCGGAAGGACATGGTAGAGCAAAGAGCGGGCGAGATTCGCGCGCAATATCTGCTCGAGCAGGGCAAGGTCCACTTGCGGGAAGGGCGCGTTAGCGAAGCGGCTGCGATGCTTGCCGAATCGAACAAACGGTTTCAAAGACGCAAGCTGTCGCTGATTTTGCTTGGGCTCCGGATTGCTCCAGGTGCGACTCGTCGGCTCACCGCTCTTGCCCAAACGCTTCGCCGCAGAAGGCCGGCTTAGCACGCGTCCGGATTCGATAAGGTAACACTTCCAAAAACCACTCGTACCCCTCGCTCACACCACACGACCCAGAAAAGCGCACTCGAGGTTCCAGCGCAGACCGTCGATGGTTTTTGTGGGGCGAATGCGGCGGAGGCTGAGCGGATCATCCTGCCTTCGGACCATGCCCCCGTTGGTAGTGACTGCTGTCTGATATCCAATCTCTCGGCTTGCCTTCACCGTACGCTTCTCCCAATGCGGCTGAAGCGCGGGGCAAGGATACGAGAAATGAGTCACGGGACGTTCGAGTTCCTGTTCAATTCTGCGCTTGGCTTCGAGCAGTTCAATCCGCATTTCGTTGTCAGGGATTTGGGCGAGGTTTGGATGAGTCATAGTGTGAGAACCTATGGTATGACCCAGCCGGGCTAGTCCACGAATTTCGTCCCAAGTCATCATCGGCTGGGGCAGAAGTTGCGACGGTCCGATTTCCAGTTGATTCCGAACCGAGACGACGAATTGATCTTGAGCCGCACCCGACAACCGACTGCAGTGCTCCGCCGCATGTTCGAAAGCTTTATTCGCTCCTCGGTTGATGCAAGAATCCATTTCTTTTGATTGCCGATCCGCCCAGCTATTCGTTCTTTGGTGTTCAGAAAGGCATAGCGCAGCAGGCTGGGCCAGGGCAGTCGCTGCCGATCGATGCAGTCAACGGTAACGTAGAACACGGCAGGGATGCCAAGCGGGGCCAGGATTGTTGTTGCGGCCTGGTAATTATCCGCATATCCGTCATCAAATGTGACTACAACCGCTCGTGGCGGAAGCTTCTTTTCTCCTCGCAGGAACGCCAGCACATCATCCATGCCCACCGCATGAAAGTTACGGGCGAGCGACTCCATTTGTCCGCGGAACACCTCAGTGGAGTGAATAATGCTGCCGAGCATGGCCTGCGCTGTTGACGGGTCATCCATTACCGAGTGGTACATGATGATGACGACCCCCGGATCATAGAAGCGCGATGCAAAGCGCAGAGCGCCGGTTCTGACCAGAGAGTGTTTGATCCATGCCTTGCTCATGAGCCGGGTATCCCGGTGCGACACGGGGTGCGAACAACCGAGTTCCCCATAATACCAGCCAGCCCAAATGCCAGATTCGGCGGGCCAAAGCGCTGATCGCCCGGTTTTGAAAATGTAACCTCACATTCATGTATGCGATGTATACTTGGCTGCATTTTTCAGGACAGCCGGCAGCTTCGGCTCAGCGACAAACTCCGCACGGTTTGATGGGGGACCATGAAGGCGCGTTGGTACTTTTTGTTTTTCCTGATTTCCGGCTTCTGCAGCCTTGTGTACGAGGTGGTCTGGCTTCGACTGTGCATGTCCATGTTCGGCGTCACCACGCCCATGGTTTCAATTGTGCTGTCAGTGTTTATGGCCGGCCTCGGATTGGGATCATGGGGAGTAGGAAAGCTGCTAGGAAGAGCGAAGGTTTCAAGCCCCGCTACGTCCTTGCGCCTTTATGGTTTGAGCGAGATTTTGATTGGGATTTCCGGTTTTGCAGTGCCCGCAATCTTGCGCTGGGGACACCAGCTTATCGAGGGGCAAAGCGGACAGCTGGTATGGAATTCTTCTTCCTACTATTTGACTTCCTGTCTCTGGGTAGCCTTGGCACTCCTGCCGTGGTGCACATGCATGGGCGCTACTATTCCACTGGCGATGGCGGCGATGCAGTCCACTGTCACTGAAAATGCGGAGCGCTCGTTCAGTTACCTTTACCTGGCGAATGTTGTCGGCGCTATTTTGGGGACGCTGGTTCCAGCGTTCTTCCTAATCGAGATGCTGGGATTCCGGGGAACACTGTACGTCGCGACTTCGTTAAATGGAATTCTGGCGAGCATCGTCTTCGTGATGAGCTTTCTCTGCACTTCATCGGCTGGGGCTCCCGTGGCACCCTCGGTCAACTCGGCAAGGCTTTACAGCCTGGCTGGATCAAGCGTGTTGTGGCTGCTGTTTACCACCGGCGTTTGCAGTATGGCGATGGAGGTGGTTTGGATACGCTTGTTCACCGTGTACCTAGGGAACGTGGTCTATGCGTTTGCGGCGATCCTGGCCCTGTATCTTGCCGCGACCTTTTTCGGCTCTCGCGCTTACCGCTGGTGGGCCGGCTCTCATGATCTGAACGGAACAGCAATTCTTTGGATCATCTCCGGTCTTGCTGCGTTACTTCCCTTGCTATTTGGCAGTCCTTCGCTTCCTATTCCCTTACTACGGCACGAAGGCCGATTTGCCTTGGGCACGATTCGGGCGGCGTTTGGAATAGTGCCGTTCAGTGCGATCCTCGGATTTCTGACGCCCATGTTAGTGGATCACTGGTCAGGAGGCGACCCTGATCGCGGAGGTCGCGCCTACGCCGTGAATGTTCTGGGAGCGATCCTTGGGCCGCTGCTCGCAGGCTTTTGGATTCTGCCCCAGTTCGGCGATCGGTGGGGTCTGTGCGTAATGCCTTTGCCGTTGTTCCTCGTTGGGTTCGTGGTGAGCCAGAAAAGCAGTGAGGCGCCGGCGAGAGCGCAGGTTTCGTGGCAGAGGCGAGCCGTTTTTGCCGGGGTGGTGGTGCTCTCCATTCCGCTCGTCGCGATGACGAGAGGGATCGGAATGGCCGATCCGCAGCATGTGGAGAAGCGTGATTACACAGCGACCGTCATAGCAACGGGAAGAGGGATGCAAAAGCAGTTGCTGGTGAACGGCATCGGCATGACTGCGCTGACCCCGAACAGCAAAATGATGGCGCACTTTCCGCTGGCTCTTCTGGATCGGCCGCCGCAGAAGGGATTGGCCATTTGCTTTGGAATGGGAACGACGTTCCGTTCCATGTTGTCCTGGTCCATCGATAGCACCGTGGTTGAACTTGTGCCGAGTGTTCCGCAAGTTTTTGGCTACTTCCATCTCGATGGGCCGCAATTGCTAAAGTCTCCTCTTTCCCATGTGGTCATCGATGATGGCCGCCGTTTTCTGGAGCGGTCCAACGAAAAGTATGATCTGATTACGCTCGACCCGCCACCTCCCGTAGGTGCACCCACGTCGAGCCTGCTTTACTCGCGGGAATTTTACTCGATTGTAAAAAGACATTTGCGCCCCGGTGCTCTGTTGCAGGTCTGGCTGCCCGGCCGCGATCCGGGAACGCACGCCGCCGTCGCGAAGGCCTTAGCCGACAGCTTTCCTTACGTGAGAGTTTTCGAATCCCTCAAGGGCCAGGAGGGTTACGGGTTCCACTTCCTGGCGAGCGCCGATCTGCCGATTCCGAATCGAAGCGCCGCCGAACTCGCCGGCCGGCTGCCTGCTTCGGCGCAGGCTGATCTTGTCGAGTTTGGGCCGTTCAAGACGGCAGAGGAGATGTTCGCGGGCATTTTGCAACAGGAGCGCCCACTCGCGGCACTGATCGCCGAGAACCCACGTATTCCGCCGATCGATGACGATCAGCCGTTGAATGAATATTTCTTTCTACGTTGGAACGTGGGGTACTACAGATAGGCGTGCGGTAAGGCTGCGGAACTGCTCTGTCGCGGAACTGCGCGCTCTCTTTAACCTTGGGATTGATGGTAGTGGAGGACTACGTGAACAAAGCGCTGATTAGCGGACTTGTAACCTTGATGCTCTCCTTACCCGCGGCCGCTGCGCCGCAGTTTGCGCACATCATCATCATCGTTCAGGAAAATCGGACACCAGACAATTTGTTTTCTGCTTGTGGCATACCCGGCGCAGACGTGGAAGAGAACGGCATTGCCACAACTCTGGCCGGATCGGGCGACCCGTCTCACACGCATACGACCTTTGTAAACGAGCTCGCCGGGAAATATCCGAAGACGGCAACTCAGTATGTTGAGGCTTCTACGATTCAACCCTATTGTCAGTTGGCGGTTGAGTACGGATTTGCGAATCGAATGTTTCAGACCAATCAAGGCCCGAGCACTCCCGCGCATCAGTTCTTATTCAGTGCAACCAGCCAGCCGGAAAATGGCAGTTCGTTATTCGAATCGGAAGAAGCGCAAGGCGGTTGCATCGAGAACAAAACCGTCATTTTTATCAATCCCGAGGGTCAGGAAAACACTACCGGATCAGCCTGTCTGAATCCGACCACGGTTGCCGATCTTCTGGTCGCAGCGAATTATTCCTGGAGGTACTACGCTCCCACCAAGGATTCAGCCTGGAATTCTCCCGTAGCCATCAATCACCTTTGCCAGTCCAATGGTAAAGTTTGCAACGCAAAAGACTGGACGCAGAACGACGTAACCGATCCCGCCCAAATCTTGACCGACGTAGCCAATGGAAATTTAGCCAGCGTGTCCTGGGTCATTCCAGCTCAAAGTTACAGTGACCACCCGGGGGTAAACAATAATGGCGGCGGGCCGGCATGGGTTTCGTCAATCGTCAATGCGGTGGGAGCGACGTCCTACTGGCAGAATACGGCGATCCTTGTTACCTGGGACGACTGGGGTGGTTTTTACGACCACGTCTCGCCTACGCCGAACAACACCGGATTCTGCGTATCTTACTGCTATGGATTTCGCGTCCCTCTGTTGGTGATCAGCGCTCAAACTCCGGCCGGTTACGTGGACAATAATGTTCACGATTTCGGAAGTGTCGTGCACTTCATCGAATCGAATTTTGGTCTGGGCACGCTCGGTAATGCCGATTATTATGCCGACGATTTAAGCGAATTCTTTGAATCGGACGCGCCCAGAGAATACAAGTTCATCGACCCACAGGGAACCTTCGACCGCGACGACCGGGGCGACCCTGACGATTACTGAGGACGAGGCAACCGGGCATAGATCGAAATCTGAACGAAAAGTTGCGCGGCCGGCTGCTCGAATCCGGCATCTAGCCTGCGGTTCATCGATGGTAAACTATTGAGGCTGGAGCCCCGAAACCTTTGACCGAAATCGCATGGAGCGAGACTGCTTTCAGATTCTGAATCCGCCGTTTGACGTTGCCCAGATCAACGCCAAGCGGAAGCAGATCAGGCGTTCCCTGCTGTCGCAAGGCACTACCACTCCCTTACGGATTGCCGTTCTCGGCGGAGCGACGACTTCCGAACTGGTAAGTATTCTTGATTTATTCCTGTTGCGCGAGGGCTTTGAAGCTACCTTCCACGAATCTGAGTACGGAAGATTCTATGAGGAAGCGGTGGTCGATAGCGAAGGGTTGAGGGAGTTTAAGCCGGATGTCGCCATCGTGCACACGACGTCCCGCAACATCATGTATTTTCCACGACCGGGGGATGGCAAGGCAGCGATCGAGGAGAAGGTGGAAGCGGAATGCGCCCGGTTTCGCGCGGTTTGGGAAGCGCTGCTGGCAAGGACAAGGACAAAGACCGGCTGCATCGTTGTGCAGAATAACTTTGACCCTCCGCCATTTCGCATCCTTGGCAACTCCGACGCGGTTGCAGAAATCGGCCGTACCAGCTTCGTCAATCAGTTGAATGCCAGGTTCTCCGAGTACTCCAGATCACATAGCGGCCTTTTCATCAATGACATTGCGTATCTGGCTGCTCTGGTAGGGCTTGAGGATTGGTACGCCGAAAGAGACTGGTTTAGCTACAAGCTTGCCGTCGGGGCCAAAGCCAATGTGTATATCGCCGATAGCATTGCCAAAATTTTGCGCGCGGCATATGGCAAGAGCCGCAAATGCCTGGTTTTGGATCTCGACAACACTCTATGGGGAGGCGTGATCGGTGACGACGGGTTGATGAATCTGCGTCTGGGTAACGAAACGCCCGAAGGGGAGGCGTACGTTGCGTTTCAGCGATATTGCCTGCAACTGAAGAACCGGGGGATTCTGCTTGCCGCCTGCTCCAAGAACGATCCGGAAATTGCGCGGGAGGGTTTCAGCCATCCGGACTCCATCCTTCATCTGGAGGATTTTGCTGCATTCGAAGCGAACTGGGAGCCGAAGCATAAGAATGTAGAAAAGATTGCGCGCGATTTGAATCTCGGTTTGGACAGCCTGGTTTTTGTTGACGACAATCCCGCCGAGCGGGAGATCGTAGCCGCGCAGCTTCCGATGGTCGCTGTACCAGACATTGGGCAGGACCCATCCCGTTTCGTCGAGATCATCGATCGTCACGGATACTTCGAAGCGTCGCGGCTTTCGCGCGAGGACGCTGAGCGGACTGAACTCTATGTCAGTGAGCGAAAGCGCGAAGCTGTGGTTGCGCGGTTTGCGAGCTATGACGACTATCTGTGCTCCTTGCAAATGCAGGCGGAAATCGATACCTTCAATCCCTTCTACATGGACCGGATCGCGCAGCTTACCAACAAGACCAACCAATTCAATCTCACTACTCGCCGCTACACGTCGGCGCAATTGCAAGCCATGGCTGACGATGAGAATTACGTAACTCTGTATGGGCGCTTAAAAGACAAGTTTGGCGATAACGGTCTGATTTCGGTGATTGCCGGCGAAATCAAAGAGAAAGAATTGGACATTCTCCTGTGGTTGATGAGTTGCCGCGTGCTGAAGCGCGGGATGGAGACGGCAATGATGGATGCTCTGGCGCAGGAGTGTAAGAAACGCAAAGTAGAAGCCATCCGCGGTTACTATTTCAGAACGCCCAAGAATGGAATGGTCGCCGACCACTATGGCAACCTGGGATTCACCCAGATTTCGCGCTCGGATGGCGAGTCGGTATGGCTTCTCAATCTCGCCAGTGGGTATGAAAATCGATCCAAGTTTATCGAGGTAGCTTCCTTTGCAAACATCATTGATGGAAACTTTGCAGACAATCTTTCAGGACGTGTTTGACGATCCAAAACTGCGGGTTGATCGGACGAGTAATGCTTTGAGTGTGCCCGGATGGGATTCTTTTGCGCACATCAACCTGATTACGGCAATCGAGCAGAAGTTTCACGTCCGTTTCGCGCTGGGTGAACTGGAGCAACTGAAGAATGTTGGCGAAATGCTCGATCTGCTGGAACGGAAGCTCCAGTCAAAGCAATGAAGATTTTGACGCGATTCATTCTGTATGCGGACTACCTGGTGAGGGCCCCGGGCAATGCCCTTTAATTCTTTTTCCTTTTTGCTTGTCTTTCTGCCGGTCGTCCTGGTGCTTTACTATGCGCGCCTCGACGGGCTGAAGCCCAAGGTTTTCCTGATTGCGGTTTCACTGGTTTCTTATGGAATTGCGCAGGTCCGTTATTTGCCTCTGCTGCTTTTTTCCGTGTTGTTCAATTGGCTTGTGTCGCGGCAAATGAGTGCTCAGCCCGAGCGCTCCCGCCGCAAGCTCTGGTTGACTTCAGGGGTGGTCGCCAATCTGGGTCTGCTGTGCTGGTTCAAATATCTCGGTTTCATCTTCAGCAATATTGCTTTCGTCACTGGGGTGCAATACGCCGTCCCCAGCTTTGTTTGGCCATTAGGCATCAGCTTTTTTACGCTGCAACAGATCATGTATCTGGTCGACTGCTATGAGAATTTGATTCCGGCGAACGGCCTAGTGGAGCACGCCGCATTCGTTTCCTTTTTCGCTTACATCACCGCCGGGCCGATTACTCGTTCCCATCAGGTTGTGCCGCAGATGCAGTCGGATGAGATCCGGAAGGTCGATTTCGACCGCCTGGCGCGAGCAACAATGCTGTTCCTGATTGGCCTGGCCAAGAAAACTGCCCTGGCCGATAATCTGGCGCTGGTGGGATCGACTCTTCCACCGGGGAAGACTACGCTGCTTGACACGTGGTTCGTCGTGATCGCCTATGCGCTGCAGATCTATTTCGACTTCAGCGGCTATTCGGATATGGCCAAAGCAATCGCGTTGATGTTCAACATAGACATTCCCAGCAATTTCAATACTCCATTTCGCGCACTCTCCGTATCGGAATTCTGGCAGCGCTGGCACATTACTCTCACCCGTTTCATCACGACTTATCTTTATACGCCCATGGTGCGGTCATTTCGCAAGCTGACGCTGGGAATTTCGGCCGCAGCGACTATCGCCGCGATGTTTTTGTGCGGCTTATGGCATGGAGGCGCGTGGACCTATGTCCTTTGGGGAACTTTGCACGGCGTCGCGCTGGCCATGAATCAGGTTTGGAAAAGATATAAATTGCGGATGCCGAATGCTCTGGCGTGGGGGCTAATGTTTGTTTTTCTAAATGTCGGCTTCGCATTTTTCAGAGCACCTGATGTGCCCAGCGCTATAACCACCGTGGCCGCAATGTTTGGCTGGGGTGTGAAGTCTTTCACTCACTTCCAACTGATCCCGCATGACTTGTTTCTGATTTGCATCGGCATGGCGCTCGCCTGCCTGGGAAAGAACTCGGATCAACTCACGGGCGAGTTCACACCATCCTGGCGCACGGCCGCTGCCGCCACGGCGCTGGGTTTAGTTTCGCTTTTGTATTTGAATTCGACGCTGTCCAAGGTCTTTATCTATCGTGACTTCTAAACAGTGGATCGCATCTTCGTTGCTGGCCGTGGTTGCTGTGGCAGGAGCGGTCGCGGCAGTGAACTACCGCATCAATGCGTTCGGCGTGTTCGGTGACGTACGCGGGAAAGCTTATGAGTCCTATTTGAATCAGGACCGGGAAGCGAAGTATCTCTACTCGTTCAATTACATTCCCTCGAATTTCAACGGTATTTTGGTCGGCTCTTCCATCTCCGGCAACTGGGACACGCGCAAGATTGCACTGGCGAAAACTTACAACCTGTCGATTGTCGACGCGACCATGACCGAGGAAAAACTTCTCGCGGAGAACATCTTATCGCGCGGGAAGATACGTCTGGCGCTGTTTTGCGTATATCCGCGAATGGTTCATGCGCATGGCCGCCGGACCGCCTACATGCAGCCGCGCGATTATTGGACAGCTCTCGGATCAGAACAACTGCTACGCGAGTACAAGAATCATATCGTTGCCCACGCGGAGCACCACAAGCCGTTTTTCGACGATTATGGAGTTCTCAACTTTTCATTTCTGGAGCGCAACGCCGATCAGATGAAGGCGCAATACCGGCTGTATCACCGCGAAGAAATCGTGATTGATGAGACGGCATTCGAAGAATATGCCGGACTCATGGATGAAGCGCGGTCCAAGGGGGCGAAGATTGTGGGATTTATACCTCCGCATTACACCGAAGTTTGGAATACAGCAGACTATGCGGCGTTTCTTTCGAGGATGAAGGCGTTGTTCCGTCAAGATGAGCCAATCATCGACTTTAACGAAGATCGATACGTGCAGTTCCGGGGAAATCCCGAAAATTTTTACGACGGAGTTCACATTTCCACGAAGGAGACGGACTTTCTCGTCGAAGAGTTAAACCGGCGGCTCGCGGAAACGCTCAATGGTCAAGCAACTTCGCATTTTGTGGCGAGCTCGAGTTCCCGCTAGAATACAGGGGTTACGCGCGATTTCTGCATTGTTAACGCTCGATGAATTGCAAGGCTGCAACGGCCACCAATGGCAATAGAACTTCTCATGTATGCCGTCGGTCTGGTAGTGGTGTGGTTGGCTGCGATGCGTTTCCGCTCTACAGTCGCGCGCCAGTGGCTTTACCTCATCGCCAGTTGGCTCTTCTACTACAGCTGGGGATCGTGGCTCATTGTCGTGCTGATTTTCAGTTCGCTCATGAATTACGCCTTGGGCGAGTGGCTGAAGAAAAATATTACGGCTGGCCGGTTATGGGTTGGAATTGCTCTCAACGTAGCGCTGCTGAGCGTTTTCAAGTATCTGCCATTGCTCGGCACAGTCGTCCCTCCCGGTTCGCTGCTTTCTGTCGCTACAGCGAATGATTTTTCCGCTGGGAGTCTCTTTCTGGACATTTCAGGCTATCAGCTACCTGTTCGAACTCTATCGCGAAAAAGAACTGGATCCAAGCCTTCTCGAATTCTGCCTGTACATGGCGTTCTGGCCAACCGTGCTGCAAGGGCCGATCTGCCGCATGTCGAGCATGTTGCCGCAATTCCGTCAGGCCTGGTCGGTCAGCGAGGAAGATCTCAAAGTTGGAGTGCGACGCGTGGCCATCGGCACGCTGATGTCGCTTCTCGCGCTGGTGATGAGCGGCGGGCTCTATGCGGGGACTGGCGTTGACGCTGCCTTTAATGACTCTGCGAGACAATTGAGCGGACTTGACGTCTGGTGCCTGATCATCGGCTATGGATTCCAGTTGTACTTCAGCTTCTGCGGTTTTTCTCACATCGTTATCGGCGCCGCGCGCCTGTTCGGGATACGGTTGCATGAGAATTTCAACAGGCCTTATTTGTCGACGACAATCTCGACTTTCTGGACGCGATGGCACATGTCCATGTCGTTCTGGATTCGCGATTTTGTCTTTTTGCCCCTGGCCACGATCCGGTTTGAGGCGTGGTGGAGAAATCTTGCGCTGGTTATTTCCATGTTTGTGTTCGGCATCTGGCACAAGGGCAGTCTTCTGCTCATGATGTGGGGCGCATATCATGGGATTTTGCTGGTGCTGCATCGCCAGTGGCAGGAATTTCGTAAGTGGAGCGGATTCAAGTGGGCCGGGCCGTTTGCGAGCATTGTGTCGTGGGCGGTAACGTTTTCTGCGGTCTGCGTAGGCTACATTTTCTTTCGTTCCGAAACCGTTGGGCAGGCGTTAAGCATGCTGAAGGCGATGGTTTCGCTTAGCACCTATGGGCAGATAACGCTGGATCGCAGCTTTTACTTGATGACATTTCTTGCCGCGGCTGGATATTTTGCCGTGATTGGCGCGGGCGAACTGCTCAATCGGTTGGGGAAGTTCGCTCGTCCCCAGGCTGGCGACAGCGTGTTGCGATATCTGTTTACGACTTGTGGCGCAAGAACGTTGGGTATGGATTGCACCCGTGGTTGTGGTTTTGACGCTCTACCTGAGCGTCATTTTTAAGCCGGGTCACGCCGAAACCGGACCCGTAATGTACGCTCTGTTCTAGCCGCAACACAAGGTTTCTTCGCCAAAGCGTAACCATCGTACGGCAAGGGCTGTGCTAGCATTCGATGAGAATTCAAGCTGTTCTGTGAGGTCGAGCCGTTTGTGCCATTAGCCAAAGATGAAACGACAGTGGAGAAACCGCCCCCCGCGCGGTATGTGGCTTTGCTCAAGCGTTTTGCTGTGCGTCTTTGCGTTGCAGTGACCTTAGGAGTCTTGCTGCTGGTCGCGGTCGAACTTTTTTCCTATACGCGTTACCGCACTCCCGTACGTGAGGCCTTTGAGCCTGCGGCCAGAGTGGATTTCGGAGAGAACGAAACGCCGGCGGAGCGCGAGTACTGGCGAGAGTTCGATCAGGCCAACAAAGTGAATTATCACCAATATGTGCTGTGGCGCCGTGCGCCCTATCAGGGAGAATCGATATCGATCGACCAAAATGGTGTGCGCCGAACTTTGTACACCCAATGCGACGACAAAACCTACACCATCTGGATGTTTGGTGACTCGGTCATGTGGGGATCGGGTACGCCTGATCCGGAAACTATTCCATCGCTTGTGGCTCAGGATTACGAGAAAGCCGGGAAGCCTGTCTGCATCGTGAATTATGGAGAAAAGGGATGGTCTAATACCCAGGAGACGATCGCGCTGATTGAGCAACTCAAGCATACTTCTCGCACGCCGGATCTTGTTCTCTTTTATGATGGAGGCACGGAAGCTTTCGCTGCCTACCAGAATGGGCAGGCGGATATCCATAGCAACTTTAACCTGTTCAGAAATTTTCTCGACAACTGGGGTAACACGCAGAAGGCTGGCTTCGCCTACCTGCAGCAGACCAATACCTATCGTTTACTGAAACGAATTGCCACCAAAGCTCCGTTTGAGCGTCCGGGACAACAGAATACAAGAGAACTGAATACCGACGCGCTCTCCGCGGCTGTCATAGAGAACTATGAGCAGAACATGGACATCGTGAATCTGCTTGCTGCGCATTACGGATTTCGCGCAGTCCACGCGTGGTATCCCAACCTGGCCGTTGGCAATAAAATTCTGACTTATTACGAGCAGCAAGTGTTGGATTCGGAATATCAAAAATTTCCGGATCTCGGGTTGATATATCAGGCGGTTTACAGGAGAGGCAACGAGATTAAGCGTCCGAATTTTTACAATCTCGGGAATCTGGTGGACGACCAGAAGGAGACGTTATATCGGGGGATCTCGCACATGAATGCTACTGGCGACAAGATTGTCGCCGATCGGCTCTTTGCCATCCTGGAACGCAAAGAGGCCAGTCCGCCCGGGCCTTCGACGGCTTCAGGGAACTAAATTTTTACGAATCAAGTAGCTCAAGCAAAGCCGTAGACGAAATTTCATAACGACCAATGCCTGCGCCGCAACCGACAAGTAGCTTGATTAGTGGTTTTCTTCGTTCTTTGGGCCGCAATCCTGCCAGTTCTGCTCTTGAGATTGGCGCGCTGTCTCTGACCTACGAGCAGATGTGGAACTACGCCGGGACAACCACCGCTTGGTTAAAAGAAAATCTAGATCCTTCCGAGAAGGTTGTGGCCGTGCTCGCCGATCGAAGCGTGGGCGCGTATGGCGGGATTTTGGGGATTCTGGCGAGCGGAAGAGGTTACGTCCCGCTCAATCCAAAGTTCCCGATCGATAGGACTCTCGCCATGCTGCGAGCGTCGGGATGTAAGACGGTCGTCGTGGGAAAGGAGTGCGCAGCCACATTGACATCGCTGCTCGCACGCATGGATAGGACTTTGACGCTAATTGCTCCCGATGCTGGATGGGAGCCAGAGGCAAGCGCTGCATCGTCTCACCGCGTGATAGCAGCTGAGGATCTCTCGAAGATAGCCGATCCTATCGATCCCACAGTGGAAGCGGATGACACGGCTTATCTTCTGTTCACCTCGGGTAGCACTGGAGTACCGAAAGGGGTTGCGGTAAGCCAGTCGAATGTGGCCGCGTACATGGAGTTTGCAGCACGGCACTTCGGCATCCAAAGGGGAGACCGCTGTTCGCAGAATTTCGATCTCACCTTCGATCTCAGCGTGCATGATTTGTTTACCTGCTGGGATGCCGGCGCAACGTTGTGTCCTTTCGCAGCGCAGACGCTTACTCCAGCAGCTCTGGTGGATGAACTGCGATTGACGGTTTGGTTCTCGGTGCCATCAGTGGCCATGTTCGCCTCGAAGCTAGGTTTGCTGCAGCCGGGGGCCTTTCCGACTTTGCGTTGGAGTTTGTTTTGCGGAGAAGCTCTTTCCGCTAGTCTGGCGGATGCCTGGCAGCAGGCGGCGAGCAATTCCATTCTTGAAAATCTCTACGGACCAACGGAGGCAACGATAGCCATCACTCGTTATCGTTGGGATTCGGCGACCTCTCCAGCGGAATGTGTGCGCGGACTGGTCCCGATCGGCTGGCCATACGATGGGCAACAAGTCTGCGCTGTTGATGACGATCTGAATCCTGTTCCGGTTGGCGAAAGTGGCGAATTGTGCCTCGGCGGTTCGCAAGTCACGCGCGGTTACTTGCATGACCCTGAGAAGACCGCCAAGAGTTTCGTTCATCTCAAACACACTGGCGATCAGGTTTGGTATCGCACCGGCGACCTCGTCCGGCAGGATGAACGTGGGTGCTTGTTTTACCTAGGACGCCGCGATTTTCAGGTCAAAGTGAATGGATATCGTGTCGAGTTGCAGGAGATCGATCTGGTGTTGCGGGACGCAGGCCGCACCGAGCTGGCAGTTGCGATCCCGTGGCCTTTGTCGGACGGCTCAGCTTCAGGAATTGTTGGAGTGCTGGCGGGATCGGATCCGGCGCAGGACAAGCAAATCATCGCCGCATGTGAAAGCAAGCTGCCGCGGTACATGGTGCCGACGCGCATCTACCACTTCCCGCAGATACCGCTGAATGTGAATGGAAAAATTGATCGCGGGAAAATTTCCCAGATGTTGGACAAGAGTTCGGGTTCGTGATTTCTTAAGTGGGACTGGGCGATGCGTCCCTGGCGCCAAAACTTTAGTTCTTCACCGGCTTGCCAAACTTCTCCGCCGTGGCAAGCATCATGCGCACTGTGTCCATATCGGCGGCTTCTACTTTGCTGGGTGGAACTTTCAGACCGACAATTTTTTGCAACTGCAGAAAGATCTGGATCAGAGCGAAGGAGTCGACAAGGCCAGAGGAAACCAGAGGCGTATCCTCGTGGATTTCACTCTTTCCCTTCACCACCTTTTCAGAAATCCAGGCGGTTAACTCCTTCACCATTTCATCGCTGACGATAGACTGCCCAACTCCCATGATCGGACTTCCCCCGCACCGCCAAGATTATCTCATTTCTTGCCGTCGCTGTTTTGCTTTGGATGCGCCGATAAAAACAGCCATCGCGCGCCATTATTGTTCGAGACCCACGAGTGCCCCAGGTTGGCCTCCCAAATAAATTGAGTTTCCACGTTTTGCGAGCAGCCGGTGGCGATGTTTCCCGACAACCCTTGCGTGGCCTGCCCGTTGGTACAGAGCGTTTGTGTAGTTTGAAGCGTAGAACAAGCGTTCTGTTGCACCCAATAATTGAAGGTGTCGTCGACGGTATCGAGATAGAAAATTACGCCCGAATAGTTTGTCTTGCCGTAATTGCAGGGTGGAAGCTCTGTGTCCTCGGTACCATGCCATTCCTGGACGGAAATTGGGGCGACAGCGTTGCCGGGAACGAGCACCGGCGGCGGAGCAGTCACCTGCCCTTCCATTTGGCCGGAAGTGGGAGCGATCGCGGCCACAAGGTCCGAAATTTCTACTCCGACACGCTCGGTCATCTGCGCTCCCGACGAGAAACCGGTGACGAACACCTGGTTTGGATTCACCTTGTATTCGCTCGTCAAGTTGAGGATAAGTTGCCGCAGGAACCCGGCGTCGTCCGGGCAGGAAGTTGCGGGCGGAGAGGTGCAGTTTCCGGATTCGGTGGAAGTAAAGGCGGAATCCATGAAGTAGGAATTCCAGTTCCATTGGCCGGTTTTCTCGTTGTAGGTCGAGGCGGGCTGGGCCAGGATAAAGCCGTATTGGTCGGCAACGGTTTGCCAGCCCCAGTCGCGTGTGCTCGGATTATTGGGCGGAGTATCGTAAGTAGTGCCGTGAAGCATCAAGAGCAAAGGCGGGTTGGCGGGAAGAACGCCCGGCACAAACAGCTGGTAGTAGCGAGTGACGTCGTCCCAAACCATCGTCGTATTGATCGTGGTTCCAACCTCCACTTCTTCGGTGACGGCGCCCGAGGTGCTGGTTAGGAAAGTGTTGCTTCCCTTGTAGGTCGCCGTGAGCGAATCGTTACCCGACGCCAGGCTGGTGGTCGTGAGGCTGGCGGCATTTCCGGAAACCGATATGGTCCCCAGTCTCGTGCTTCCGCTGAAGAACGACACATTTCCCGTCACCACGCCGCCGTACTCCGGCACTATGTTTGCCGTTAGCGTGACCGATTGCCCCACGTTGATCGGATTCTGCGATGAGATCACGGTGGTCGTTGTCGGCGCTTCATTGACTACCTGCGCGACTGCCGACGATGTGCTGCTGGCAAAGTTTGCATCGCCCGGATAGGTCGCCTTGATGTTATCGGCGCCTCCCGTGGTCAAAGTCGAAATCGTGAACGTGGCCGCGCCATTCTTCAGGTTTCCCGTTCCAATAGTGTTTTTGCCTTGAAGGAACGTGACGGTCTCTCCGTTTGGCGGCGCCCCAAGCGTGGAGGAAACCACGGCCGTAAAGGTTACCGCTTGTCCGTAGGTAGAAGGATTGAGGGACGAGGAAATCGTGGTCGTGGTTTTTGTTAATCCGTGCAGGCTGGAGGTTGCGGCTAGAAGCAAAAAAAAGAAGGCGAGTTTAGACGTTCGCATATAAATCCTCGACTCGATCGAGTCCGACTACAGAACAAGTTGAAATGGATACTACTGAACTCGCCCAACAGATGAAGATCCGTACTGCTTTTTGAGACGGGGAAATTAGTACGACTGTTGCACCAAGCATATCGTTCCCGAGCTAAAAGTCAAGATGTTTCACACTCTAAAAACAGAGTAAAGGGCTTGTCTGACGCCGGGTTCCGCTGGTTCGAGTCTTCTAAACTTCCTGCCGAAAAACTTCTCCCGCCGGCGGAACGGGCATTTCCGTCTCCGTTTTGCCGATCAAAGATGATTCCGGAACGCGGAGCGCTTCTTTGCTCCACCCAGCCCACAGCAGCCCGCATCCATAGACCGCCAACGCGATCAGAAGTTGCAGTCCCAACCCGCGATAGTTATGAGGGATGAACCAGCGCCGCATCAGAAGAAGCACCGCTGTCAGAGGCAGACAAAGCAGGAACGGCAGCAGGTAGGATTCGCGAACGAACGTTCGTAGACGAATATCCAGTTTCTTGCAAAGGTGATGAGGCATGAAAAATAACATGCTGCAGGTGAGGGGAATGGCCGTGCCGAGCGCATCTCCAATAATGCCGTAGGGTCGAACCAGGATAATGCTCAAGATCAAGTTCGATATGCCTTCAATCATGGTCACGACAGCCCATGTTCCATGTTTCGACATGCCGAACAGAATCCTTCCGGAAGCGCCCTGTGCCCACCACAAGGTGCTGCAGAGAATCATGATCACGAGCACGGGATAGCTGGTGGCGATATATCTCTTGCCGACCCAGACTTCGATGACAGACTTGCCGAGCAGCAGCAGAATCACGCATACCGGAAAAATTGTGAAGCCGCAGACGCGATTGCCCACAAGAAATATCTGGCGCAGGGTCCTCATATCGCCCTTCGCATCCGACTGGCTCGACATGGGAACGAAGATTTGTGCCAGAGCGGTTACAACCTGGCCAGCGTAGTCGACGATCCGCGCGCCGATGTTGAAGTAGGTGATCGAGGCGGCGGACATGAAGGTTCCTATCACAATCTCGTCGGTTTTGAACTTCAGCCGGCCCGCGACCATGATCATGAAGGTGACGCCACTGTAGTTGGCGATGCGGCGAAAAGTGTCGCGGTGCACGTATTTCATTCCAAAGGGAACCGGGCACAGCCGCAGCGCCAGATAGCCGCGCAGTATGGAACTCAAAAGGGGCAGGACCACCGTGATTACGGCAATCGTGAGCAATCCGTGTCCATGCTGAAGAGCGACCACGATGAGCACGGCTCGCAGAACTGTCGAAACTACATTGGTCCAATTGATGATGTAGAAGTCCTGCAAGCCTTCAAGAAATCCTCCCGAAATGCCGAGTGGAAATCCGAGCGCCAGGGAGCAGCCGACCAATAGCAAAAGCCATCGCGCCGTGGAGGCCAACTCCGCAGGGATGTGGAACATTCGATCGACTTGATAAGAAAGTACGACCGTAACCAGGAGACACACCACAGCAATGCAACTGTAGGCGAAGAGGCTGGTATTGAGCAGCTTAGCCAGTTCTTCGCGTTCGCCAGTCGCAGTGAACTTCGAAACATAACGAACGATGGAAGAACGCACTCCGAGATCGAAGAGCCCGTAGTAGCCCGTTACCGAAAAGATGAGTACCCAAATGCCAAACGCGGTGTCGCCAAGCCTGTGCAGGATGAAAGGCGAGAGAACGATGCCAACCGCCACGTTGATCCCGAGAGCGAACCAACTGGAGCTGACATTCCTGACGATCTGCCGTTTTTCGAACTTAAGCATTTACAGAGACACGGGTTCTTGCAAATCGATTGCGAATAGTCGGTCAACTCAAGCGACTACGAATTGTTTGCCCACAGTGGCACGGCCGAACCAGCCAACTGCGGGTTCTGCAATTCATAGCCGAGAAAATTCAAAAGAGGAGCCCATGCCGCTTCAATTTTCTCGGCCAAAGGCTGAGGCAGGGATTCCTTCCAACCACCAGCCTTGGCGGCCCGCACAAAGGGAATCTCCTTAAGGGTGTTTTGTGTTCCCGTCCACTGGTCCGCCTGTTGTTTTTCGAGTTTGCGCATGCGATCTGCCGAACTGCGCTCCACGACCAGCCGGAGACGCTCCGCATCGGCCGGAATTCCAATAAATCGCGCAATCTCGGCTGTCTTTTGGATGGAATCCGCAATCAGGTCTTCGTAGCGAACCAGCAGGAAAGCTCGGCTACCATTGCGGGCGGCGATCCAGCTCGCCGCGTGCTCCCACCAGGAACCGTACGATGAAGTCTCGCCCGCGATAAACCGCGAGCCGAACTCTTCGAGCGATACCTCCGGCCTGATGTACCGTTTTTTCAGATTGAAGTGATACTCGGAAACGACGACATCGCGGGGATCGCGGACCAGGTAAATAACTTTTCGAAAGCGCACATCAAATGGTTCATGGCTTTTCAAAATGCGAGGACGCGGCAAACTCTTCAGGAAGCGCTTGGAGGACACGCCGGGCGCGGGCAGCAGCCGGTTGATGTTGGCAAAACCCACACTCTCGTTTGGGTTGAGCAAGTTCGCCAGCAGAAAACGTACCCAGGTGTTGCCAGACTTCGGGTATGAGACGAGGAAAGTATCATCTGGGAAGACGTGAAAACTGTTTCCGGCGCGGTCAAGCCCGAAGATGTATTTGACGCCGTATTTGATCTGACCAAACATACATTGCGAAAGCGCGATGCGCGAGCAGTTCACGAACTATGGAACACTGCTTCTTTCTCACCGGTCACGATGTGATTCGCCGCCTCTACCCCCATCATCACGGAATGATCCATGTTCCCGATTTCATATCGCCATGCCCCGAAGCGCCCACGGGAATAAATTCCGTTTTCCCCTAACGCAGGTTGTAGAATCTGCAGCGCCTGGTCGCGGCCGAGCGTGGGAATCGGATACGAGTACCCAACGACCCGAGCATAGCGCGAAACCACGCGATCACGGTCCGAGTCTTCGAGGATATTTGCCCGGATTAGCCCGGCAGTTACCTGATCGAGCACTTTCTGCGGATCGGGCGATTCTCCGACGCGAAAAGAAATCTCACACATCAAGGAACTGTAATGCTCGGTATCCCCGTTCGGAACGTTGAAAGGCGAGTAGTGTGAAAAATAGGTGGCGCGGTAGCAAGGCATTTCAGCGTCGGTAAAGTAAATCCAACACCTTCCAGTTTCGATTTTCTTCTTCAATCCAAGTCCCACCACGAGCAGGTTATTGTGTTCCAGCCCCTGCGATGCATCCAGGAGCCGGTTATCTTGGGGCCGCAGCATTTGTGTCAGCAAGTCCAGGGGAGCGGTTGAGATTAAAGCGTCGTAGGCGTCGCCGGTTCCATCCGCAAATGAAACATGGCGGCGTTGGACGTCGATTTCGCAGAGCTGCTTGTTGGTATGGATCTTCCCCGGAAAGAATGCAGCCGTGCGGCGGTAGATCTCGCCCGTTCCGCCATAGAGCGGGAACTTGAATTTGCTGTTTGGACCCCACCCCACATCGTCGCGCTCGTAAAGGACATTTTCCAGCAGCCGCTTGAAATCCACCACGGCGACGCGATCGTCGATCCACGACTTCGACATCTTCTCCAGTGGCGTAGTCCAGACCTTCGAGTTGTAGGGAAACATGAAAGCTTCTGCAATCCCCTCGCCAAACGTGCCGAGAATCCAATCGCGAAAGTTCGCCGCGTGCCTGCCGCCGCCATTGGCTGCCGCTCGCGCTGCTCCCAGCAGGCAACTGACCTGAACCTCCTTGGGCAAGTAGCGCAGGTTGCTCTGAAACGGATATGGAACCCATGATTCGCCTTTTACGATCCAGCTTTCGCGAATTCGCTCGTGAACCTCTTTGCCGAGTACCTTGTCCACCAAACGATCGAAATAAGGATAGTGCGAAAAAATGACATGTCCGCCTTCGTCCCAAACAAATCCATGTTCATCCACATGGGAAGTCGCGTGGCCGCCAACGCTGGTAGATTTTTCATAGAGAACCCAGTTGTCATAGCCCAGTTCATGCAGACGATAAGCCGCACCCAGCCCTGTCGGGCCCGCGCCGATAATTACTATTTTCTTGTTCGTCATAGCCGGTTCGGTAGGGTTGCGTCTTCCAACTGGCGGGGCCCGTGGGTAAAGAGGATTCCTCCGGCAGCGACAACTATTGTACAGTGTCCCCGCCCTTGACCAGACACGAACCTAGGCTAATGCCTGCACTGTTACAGGGTTATGAATGGCAATTTAATTTTTGGGACGAGCGTTTGACTTCACTCCAGTGATTGTGGATCATAACTCACATTTGAAGGGATTGTCTTTCATGTCCTCGGCTCACGATCTGGCTGAGATCGCGCGTAGCGCCTCGGAAGCGAGCAAGACCGAGCTTCGGGATGTCGATCTCGCGCGCTATTCAAACCCGCCGGCGGACACATGCTACCCCTTAGAATACGCTTTCTATCTGCTGGGAAACGTGCGCGATAAGGTTGTTCTCGACCTGGGTTGCGGATCAGGGGAAGAAGTCATCCCGCTGCGTCAGCGCGGCGCCCACGTGACTGGCATCGACATATCGCCCGAGCTGATTGCGGTTGCCCACAAGCGGTTGCAAAAGTACGGAATCGATGCCGAGCTCCGCGTCGGCTCGGCCTATGACACGCAACTGGCGGATCATTCGGTCGATGTTGTCTTCTGCATGTCGCTACTCCACCACTTGGAACTGGATCGCGTAAAAAGAGAAATCTGCCGAGTCCTGAAGCCGGAGGGTTTGTTCATCTTCAAGGAACCGATACGATTTTCCTGGATGATGAAGCAGCTTCGCCAACTTCTGCCGGCGCTGGAAGACGTCTCGGAGTTCGAATATCCGCTGAATGCCGCGCAAGTGAAAACCATCGCGGAAGGTTTTGACGTGGTGGGCGCCCGCGGTTTTCGCACTCCGTTGGCCGCAGTACTGTCGCGGCTCATCAAGTCGCGCCACGTGAATAAAAAGATTCGAACGTGGGATGACTGGATGCTCAGGAAGCTACCGGCCCTGGCGCATTTCGCTACGATTCGGGTCATGGCTTTGCGCCCCAGCATGGCGCAGGTTCGTCCATGAAGTGACCCGCTACTGTTTTTTCCATGAAGGAAGAACGCGAGCCAGGTGCGTGGTATTCTTACAAGTCTTTATGCCCAAAGCTGAACGACTGCCGTGTGCTGGTGACTGGAGCCGATGGTTTTATCGGCTCACACTTAGCCGAGCAACTGGTTGCGGCAGGGGCGCGGGTCCGGGCATTGAGCCTCTACAACTCTTTCAATGACTGGGGCTGGCTGGAGCAAACCGGTTGCCTGGATAAGATCGAAGTGATCACGGGCGACGTTCGCGATGCGCATTTCTGTGATGAACTCACGCGGGGGATCGAGGTTATCTTTCATCTCGCCGCCCTGATTCCGATCCCCTACTCGTACCGTGCTCCCGACAGTTTCGTGGATACGAATGTCAAGGGGACTTTGTATCTCTGCCAGGCGGCGCGTCAGAATGGGGTAAAGCGGTTTATTCAAACCTCCACGAGCGAGGTTTACGGCACGGCGAAATATGTGCCCATCGATGAGAACCATCCGCTACGGCCGCAGTCTCCCTACAGCGCGACGAAAATCGCGTCCGATTGTATAGCTCTAAGCTTTCACTACTCGTTTGAACTTCCGGTGATTGTCGCTCGACCATTTAACACATACGGGCCACGGCAGTCGGCGCGAGCGGTGATTCCCAGCATCATTATTCAAATCGCGAACGGCAAATCGGCGATTTCGTTGGGAGCGCTGACCACTACGCGAGATTTCACCTTCGTCGAGGACACCTGCCGCGGTTTTCTGGCGATTGCGGAAATGGAGGGCGGCGAGGGTGAAGTGTTTCACATCGGATCGAACCAGGAAATTGCCGTTGGCGATCTAGTGAAATTGATCGCCGATGTGATGGGTTCAAAAGTACGGATTCTATGTGATGAAGAGAGACTGCGCCCGGAAAAAAGTGAAGTGCAGCGGTTAAGGTGCGATAACTCGAAGCTGCAGAAGGCCAGTGGTTTTGCGCCGCAAGTTACACTGCGCGAGGGCCTGCAACGCACGGTACGATGGTTTACTCAGCCGGAGAATCTGCGGCAGTATAAGGGCGATTTGTACAATGTCTAGGCGCGCCGTAGTCCTCGCTGGAGGGCAGGGAAGCCGGCTGCGTCCTTACACGGTGGTATTGCCCAAGCCGCTCATGCCCGTGGGCGAGTATCCTATTCTTGAAGTTATACTTCGCCAGTTGGCGGCGCAGGGGTTTGATCGGGTCACGCTGGCCGTGAATTACCAGGCGGAAATTGTCCGCGCATTCTGTGGCGACGGATCGCGCTGGGGAATCGCCATCGACTACTCGCTGGAAACGGTTCCGCTCAGCACGATTGCTCCCCTGCGGCTGATCCCCGATTTGCCGGAGTATTTCCTGCTGATGAACGGCGATGTGCTCACCGACCTTTCCCTGCAAAAGCTGTACGAAGACCATGTGAGTCAGAAGCGTAAATTCACCATCGCCGCCTCCGAACGAGTGAACGTGGTCGATTACGGGGTGCTCCATGCCCGGGAGAATCGGCTGGTGGGTTTCGAGGAGAAGCCAAAATTCCAATACCTGGTCAGCATGGGAGTTTACATGCTGCATCGCTCGGTTCTCGACCGCGTCCCGCACGGCCAGAAGTTCGGTTTCGACGACCTGATGCTCGACATGCTGGCGCAGGACGAATCGGTATACATCGAGCATCATGCGGGCTACTGGCTGGATATCGGAAGAGTAGAGGATTACATGCGTGCAGTCGACGAATTTAATGACTGGCGCAAGCGGCTTCTGCCCAATGAAAACTGAGATTCTGGTCACGGGCGCGACCGGCTTCCTGGGTCGTCACCTGATCCCGGTACTGGAGTCGCAAGGACTCAGCGTGCGGCAGCACTCGAGCGCAGATGGGGACATTGCCAGTTGCGCGCTGCCCATGAAAGGAATCAGCCGCGTATTTCATCTGGCAGGGAAGAGTTATGTGCCGGAAAGCTGGGAGAATCCGCATCTCTTCTATCAAACCAATGTGATGGGAACGGTCAACGTGCTGGAGCACTGCAGGCAACACCACGCCGCGCTCACGCTGATCAGTTCCTATGTCTATGGTCAACCGAAACGCCTGCCCATTGCAGAAGATCATCCGATTGCCGCTGCCAATCCTTACGCCCACACCAAGATTTTGGCCGACGAAGCCGCGAAGTTTTACGAGGCACGCTTCGGTCTTTCGCTGGTGATTGTGCGTCCCTTCAACATTTACGGACCCGGACAGCGGGAGCCGTTTCTGATCCCTTCGATCGTGAAGCAGGTGTTGGATCCTTCCGTCAAAGCCTTGCGGCTTCAAGATCTCCGTCCCAAGCGCGATTATCTTTATGTTGAGGATGCCGTCTCATTTCTTGTGGCAACTCTGCGTCCCGGCTTGCAAGGCGTTTTTAACCTGGGCAGCGGATGTTCTACCAGCGTCGCGGAGGTTGCCGAGTTAGTGATGGCGGCGGCCGGTATTCGCAAACCGATCATAGGCACAGGTGAACAGCGCCCGGGGGAAATCATGGACGTGGTAGCAGATATTTCCCGTGCCGCTGCGGAGCTTGATTGGCGCCCAAAGACATCGCTGGCCGGGGGAATTGCTGCGGTGGTGGCGGCGGAGCGCGAGCGCCGTGCCTGATCCTATTCGAGTCCTCTACTTGATCGGCCAGTTCCCGGCGATTAATCACGGGTATTTGCTGGCTGAGATCAGACATCTGCGAAAGCTGGGCTTCGAGGTGCGCATCGCATCGATCTCCCCTCCTGACCGCGCGGAGGAAAAGCTCACTCCCATCGAATGCGAGGAGGCTGCGCGCACCTATTACGTCAAGTCTGTCTCACCGCCGAAAATCGCGTTGCTCAGTTTTGTGGAATTGCTCCGGCATCCTTTGCGATGCCTGCGCGGATTGCTTTGCACCTTGCGGCTGTCGCGCGGCAGCCCAAGACGAGTGTTGTACCACCTCGCATATTTTGCGGAAGCGATTCTGGTCGGCCGCTACATGCGCCAATGGGGCATCTCTCACGCGCATGTCAGTTTTTCTGCGACGGTGGGCCTGATCCTCTCGCGAACGTTTCCCGTGACGATGTCATTCGGAGTTTATGGTTTCGGAGAGTTGCACGATCCAACCGAAACACAACTGGCCGAGCGCATTCAAGGCGCGCTGTTCGTCCGTTCCATCAGCCGGCACGGACGCGGCGCGATGATGCTCTCCTGCGACCGCAGCCAATGGCCCAAGCTCATATACGTTCCGCTAGGCATCGATGCCAGCGAGTTTCCGCCTGCGCCCAATCGAATTCTGCCTTCGATCCCGGACCTTCTCTGCGTGGGACGCCTCGCTCCCGAAAAAGGTCAGTCAATATTGCTGGAGGCAGTCGCCGCCCTGAACTCCGGCGGCCGTCCGGTTCGCTTGCGACTGGTGGGCGATGGACCTGATCGAAAATTTCTCGAGCGCCGCGCCGGCGAGTTGGGAATTGCATCCTGCATCGAATTTGCCGGTTGGGTCGAGCAGGATGAGCTAATGCGGCTATATGCGGAAACCAGTCTTTTCGTATTGCCGAGCCTGGCAGAAGGCATTCCGATGGTTTTGATGGAAGCAATGGCGATGGAAATCCCATGCATTGCTCCATGCATCACCGGAATTCCGGAACTGATACAGCATGGTGTGGACGGTATGCTCTATGCCGTGGCCGATGTCGAGGACCTGACCGCACAGATTCAAACCCTGCTGGCTTCACCTGCTTTGATGGGGAAAATTGGGAAACAAGGGCGGCTGCGCGTCCTGCGGGATTACGACATCGCCCGGAATACAGAGCGCTTTGCCGAACTCCTGACAGGGTACCTCACGGATGCGAGCAAATAGCTCAGCCAGACGCGGCCTAGCTTGCCTCTGCCAGCGCGCGCGACGGGAATGGCGGTTGCAAGCCGGTGCCGGTGAGCGCGCCCGAGGATTCCTGCGGAGCTAAAGAACGAGATTCTGTGTCGCCGTCGAGAATCGGTTTCTTCCCGACACCGTATTTCGATTTCAATCGAAGGAAAGGCATTTCAATAATGTAGTAGGATCCCGCTGCAAGCAGAAGAGTAGCCATAAGGCCCGGCTTGAGATCCCGAGTAAGAAGATGAGGGCTACGCGCGCAATGCTGCGGATTCGAGGTGAGAGATGAACTTCCCGTTGCTCAAATCCGCGGAAGGTTGCCTCGGTCACTGACATTCGCGCCTCATTTCGCTTGCGCTTAACGCGTTAAACGACGACGGAGCAGGCCCGCAATCGACAGCAGACCCGTGCCCAGCACCGCCAACGCCCCGGATTCAGGAATACGAACCGGATTCGCGCAGTTACCGGCGAAGATGCACCCGGAAGAAGGTGGAGACTGCGAGCCTGGGATGCCGGAATGTCTCGCAGAAGTTCCCTGAATCAACTTGAGCGTCGCTTTTCCTCTTTCTGAGAGAATGACGTAGCTGGCAGGCTGTTTTCCGGCATGTGGGCGCCAATTCGTAGCATCCGCAATGGGCGTGGCGCATAAAATTCCGTTCAGGAATGAGATAACCAAGAGCAATTCCATCCAATTTCTCAAACTCTTGCCGGCAGTGAGCGAAAAGACACGAAACCCTCGCTTGCAAGACATGATTGCCTCCGCACTGCATGAACTCGCACTGTGAAATGCGGTTACAGAGGGTTAAATTCGAGGTCGGAGCAAGACGATGCGATCCTGACCGGTGTGCGACCCGATGGCGATGATCTCGCCGTGATTATTAATGCCCAGCGCCTGAAGAAGTTCCCACCCGGCTTCGGGATCAAGAAACTCATTCAAGTCGTAAAGACGATTATTGCGGTAGATGAAACCGTGAAAATTCGTGTCGCCTTCGGTCAGCGAACCACCGACGACTTCACCCTGGTTGTTAAGGTCGCGGGCGATGCTGAATGATCCGCCCAGCGTCCCCAACATGCTGCGCACACCGTCTTCCTGGCGGAAAGCTTCGATGCGGCCCGTCTCCGGATTCAAGGAAACACCCGCGTACTGCGCAACGTCGTTTAGCGCAAGCACATCATTGCGGTTGTTGTCGAACGGTCCAAGGTCGACAACATCAAAGCGATCACGTTTAGAAGCAACTCCGTTGCCGTCTGGAGCTGCCTGCACCGTTCGATGTAATTTCATTTGGCGTGACTACTCCCCTGTAGCTAGTCCAAATCGTCCGTCTCCTGCAGACAAGTAACGAATATGGGCGTGCAAGGAATCAAGAGCTTCGGCCAAGTCGCCCGCAGCTCCGTCAAACAAGTGTTCACCGGTGGCGCGCCAGAGGGAGTAGCTGTAAAAGCGATGGCGCGTCCGTGAACGCAATTTGACATTTCCGTTGAAGTCGTTTTCCTGAACCACCCATGTCTGCATGGCATTCCTCTCTTCCCTGTGATGATCGTTTATGGCAAGAAGCCTGTAATCCCCCAAATGGGGTATTGTGGGCGAGGTAGCCTGCTCTTCCGAAGAGAACCCGCCTCGCCACATAAAAAAAGGCGGAGACACGTGTAAAAACCTCTACGCATGCCTCCGCCCCGGCGTTTGTTCTTCACACGCGAGTCCAATGGAGAGGGACAGTTCCATTTATGGCTTACGTGTCTGTTCTCCCCAGAGAGCCCAAACTCTTAAGCTTGCGCTTCACTACAGCCACAACCCCAAGCAGCCCTGTCCCCATCAGCCCGAGAGATCCTGGCTCGGGGATCGGTGTTACCAGACTGGTAGTTCCACCCATGTCTACGAGACTGCCATTCTTCCCGGTATATAAGCCGGTGCCGTGGGTAGTTAAGCCAATCTGAGTTGTAGAACCAGCAATAATGGAAACCCCAGAGCCGTTGCCTTCGCCACTCGGATAAAACATCCCCGACAAGCCCCCGCTCAGCACGTATTGGCACGAGGTGCAATTAGAGGCGCTGGTAAGGGTCCACGTGACTGGACCAGAGAATGTCCCTGAGAAAACGACCCCTACTCCCGCTTCTTTTATGGTCAGACTCCCACCGGCAGCCCACGACCCACCCAGCCCCAAGGATCCGCTGAAGGAGGTCGAGGTGGCAAAGCTAAGGGAATAGCCGGTTACGGGCATACCATTCAGTTCGCTTATGCCTGAATTGGTCAGCGTAAAACTTGCTCCAACCAGCTTGACTGTTCCGTCGGAGTTACTGAAGGTGAGCGAGTCGGCGCGCGCCAAAACTGGGGCCCACAAAGCCAGCGCAACCACCGACAACGCCAGTTTAACTGCTGGGAATCGCGTGTGACTCCTTCCGAGCATAGGTACTTCCCTCCTGATAGCGTACTTTCAAGGAAAGCTGCAATTCTGTAATCCCCCAAATAGGGTATTTCCAGTAAACTCGACCTTCGCTTGATACGCTGATTCTTGACTTCTGCGGGATCTGTTAGGAAGAAGGAGCGGGCGGAGAATCTATAGAAGAGCTGAGAAGATGCGGACAACCAGCTCCGTTTGGCGGTGCGTGTCGGTTTTCATGAAGATGCGTTTGAGGTGAGTGCGGGCGGTATGGGGGCTAATAAACAATTCTGCGGCAGCGTTTTCTATGGATTTGCCTTTCAAGAGAATCGCCGCCAGCTGTGCCTCGCCCCGTGTCAAGCCGTAGAGTTTAACCAGCACCGACTCATCCACCTGCAAGCTGTTTTCCTCATCGTAGACGGTTACAAGTGCAGCGCGGCTCTCTTGGTTCGGCCAACAATCCAACCCGGGCCCCGGAAGAACTCGAACGATAAGTGAGGTACGAGCCTTCTTGCGGGGCAGCGTGATCGGGGATGCTTTCGGCTCCCCGAATTCCGGAGAAGTAATCGCCTCGTGCAGAAGCTGGCGGAGCAAGCGGGTGTCGGATGCTCGCTCCGCGACCAGGCCGGTTCTTGCCAGCGCAAGTCCATCGCTCTTCCTCAAAATTTCCAAAGCCGAACGGTTGGCGAAATAGGGGTGTCCTTCATCCCTCACCAGCATCGCCCCGCAACGCACCAGCTCTAAGCCATAAGTTAAGGCGAGCAGTACATCGTGCGGCAACGCGAGTTGGTCCTCGGTGCAAGGTAACAGATCGCGGAGCGCGTTGCTTGGCGAGTCGCTTCCGTCGGACTCCGGCGCCGGGGTGAATGCTGCGCAGCGATCCGAAACATTTCCGTCTGCCTCTGAAGCGAAACTCTCTGCGCGCCATGCATCCAGGGAGAGTTCGGAGCGAGAGTCTTCTCTAAATGGCTTAGGCATCATGAGACCGGTAGAACCTTCTTGCCTCCTCGTTACACGAAGCGCAGCAAGTTTCGTGCAACGTTGTTTCGTCAGGATTACGAAAAGATTAAACTGAGATTAATTTTCGAAAATAAAATTGGTGGATTGTGGAAAAGGGCCAGGGACCTCAAGCGGAGAGCCCTAGTGATACTTCAAAGCAATGAGTCTGTGAGGCACCGGAAAACTGGACGCCGATTCGTGAGAGTGAGTCCCCGACGGCGAATAATCCGGTACAAGATGCCCCTTGAGGGCGCATTTATCTTGTCAGGATCGTTTCCTGTCAAGCACAAAAATGCAGGAGTATGGCGCCAAAAGCCAGACAGGCGCGGCATTCGGGCTGCTTCATTCACCTCGCAGATGTGACCTTCTCGCCCACTACGGCAGGATTCGAGCCAGGCTGGGACAGAGCACGTAGCTGACCCTTGATCCAGTCCAAGCTCTTACTTCCATCGTTGCCGACGGAAGCGGCAAATTCTTCCCGCGTTTTATACCAGACAACCGTCGCATCTGCCGAAGCTGCAGCCTGCAGTTTTTCTTTGCACGCGGCCGGCGTCTCGTTTTCAAAGCTGCGTTGTTGCAGGCGGAATTTCTTTGCTTGCACTTTCGGCATCCACTCCAATGGATCCAACGTCGCCACCTTCTTCAGATAGTCGGCTTGCGCATAGTTGTCTCGTTCAGACTTGGGCACAAATGTAGAGGTTGCCATCCACGTCCGCCAATCTCCCCAAGGGTCCAACGTATCGAGCACTTTGATACGCGGATCCACGGCGGAAGAAAGGATTGCGATACTGGCGCCGGAAAGCTGGCCGAACATGCCCACGCGGTCCATATCGAAATCACCGCGCGCGTTTAGATAGTTCAACACTTCCTGTACGTCGTGGGCCGAGACCGCCAGAGACTTTTGCAATTCACTGACGAACCATTCTTTCAAGGGCACATCGTGATAACGATGGCCGGTCAGTGCAGTGACGAAACCAACCGCGGCGAAGCCACCTTTGGTGACGAACTCCTGAAATTTAGGATTCTTGAAGATTTTTGTATCGGAGGGGTAGCCGTAGAGATACAGAATGACCGGAGGCTTTTCCACGCCTGCCGGCTTCATCACATAGAGATCGATCGGATCTCCCCATCTCCACTGCACCTGAATCAACTCCACGCTGTAGCCGGAATCGCTGTCGCTCTTTGAGCCGATCAGGGCGCGAACCGGGCGCAGATTGCTAGTCTTCAGCGAGGGTGTTGAGAAATCTTCGGTTACCCCATCGAAGCGTTTGTCGCGGGGGTCGGCAATTGGGGGAGACGCGGGTATCATCTGCGCAACGCCAACTCCTTGCAAAAATAGAAGTGCGATTCCTGCCAGCAGCTTGTGAAGGAAAATTGTAGATAGTTGACTGCGCGACATCCTGTGTTTCACAGCTCCGTTTTTAGATTGCAATCGAAAATTCTACCGCCAGTAGCGAACGTATATATTTCAATGCGATTAAAAATGGGCGAGCCGTTGAAACGGCCCGCCCACGGTGAGGTTCAAAGGTTTAACGAACGGCGGCATTGGAACAGGTGTTGCCAGGCCCAACCTGGATGAAGTCGAAGTCGCCACTGAGGGGCGTGGTCTCGATGCAGCCACCCATGTCGCCACCCTTGTCGCCACCGGTCGGGTTGTTGTTGCTGTTGAAGGTGCCATTGCTCGGCGCGCCTCCGAGGGCGTTGCCGTCGCCGTCCAGCTGTTGATAGTGGGTGTGGAAGAGCTGTACGCCAGGATCAGTGCAGTCGGTACCCACGGTGCAACCGACCGGCTGCGCCAAAGCCGGAATGTAGTCAGGAGTTGCGTTGACCGCATACGCGTGCGAAGCGTTCAGCAGATCCTCGACGTTGACTTCGTTGGTGACGGTGGTCACCCAGCGCAATAGCGACCACGCGCTGTAGCTACCGCTGCGAACGTTCGGGAAGGACAGATTGCCGGTGCCCCAAATCTGCGACTCGGTGCAAGGAAATCCTGTTCCTCCGCAGACCGTCGTTGGTCCAGGCAGTTCGGTGTTCGATGGCTGTCCCGGAGCGCTGCAGGTGCCGCTGACGCACTGGCTGGCGAAGATGGGATCAACTCCATCCAGGGTGATGTAGTGATAGGAGCTGCTGGCGGCGATCGGGCTCACGTTGCCAAAACTGAAGAACGTGAAGCCGATACCATCCAGGCTGTTATTGGTGGCCGATTCCTGAACTGACTGCACCTCCTGTCCAGTGCCGATGGCGCGGGAGCGGAAGCCGTTGCCGCTCGCGCACGGGGTTCCCTTGAGTGGGTTGGTGCCGTTGGTCGTTGCCTCGAAGCTCAGCCCGATCACCTGGTCGTTCGGGACTGTCTCAGTTGGGCGGCGCATGACCGTCGCTTCTGTTGTGTTGTAGGTGCCGGAGAGCGGCTCACGCACGTAAGCGTAGATCGGAGCCGCGGTGAGGCCGAACTCCGACGCGTCGCAGTCCGTTCCCGAAAACACTGTCTGCAGCTGCGAGTCGGAAGCGTTCAGGAGGCCACTCGCTCCGGCCGTAAGCTGTCCGCCGTTTGTGCTGAAGACGAACACGATTGGGTCGATTCCAACATCGATCGTCGTCCACTTGGTCGAAGTCAAGGTTGGTTTCCCGGTGAAAGGATCGTCAACAGCGGTGGTACCGTCGTTGACCTCGAACGCGTTGACGTTGAACTTGGAGGTCGATCCCGGGTAACCAGTCTGAACCGGGTTGCCTACGAGTTGATCCAGCTGGCTGTAGACGTAGACCTTGCCCACTTTTGTTTTGTACTGGGGGCAGATTCCTGACGGGTTGTTGACGTTATAGCCGAGGCCGTCCGTTCCATCTCCGAATCCTGGGGTCCCGTTCCCCAGTTTGGAATTGGCGCGACAGGTGGCGAACAAGGCATCTTCCGCACGGATGTCAGAAGCACCCGCGTTCACCAGAACTCCCGTGTTGAGAACGGTCTGAATGGAGGATGGAAGAGGATCATCGGCTCCCCACAAAGCGCTGGAGATCAAGCTCCCGGTCGCGTAGCTGTCACCCGACGGAGCGACGACCAGACACTGAGGAACTGCAAAGAAGCAACGGTTCCCGATGGTGGAGTCTACGTTTACTTCAAGCCAGTAGTGGGGAGTTGCAGCGTTGTCCCACACGACCCAGGTATTGCCGGCGTCGAGGGAGTTCGTGCCCGGGCCGCCACGGGAAGAGGGTACCATCGCTGGGCGCTGGTCTTCCATGTTCAACTTCGTGGCGCCAGTCCAATGGTGGCACGGCGGCGTGACTTTGACTTTAGCTGTGGCGCAATTGCCATTGTTGAAGGCTGCGAGGGCGACGGTTTGCCACATTGCCGACGAACCAGAGGCGACCACGAGGCCATCCGGGCCCGTAGCTTTGGCAGAAGGTACAACAGCGACCATCGCGGCCATGACCAGCACCGCGAGGATTGCGTTCGTTCTCGACATTGCCATTTCTCCTTTTGAAATGCTTCGTTTGTTTGAAGAATCAATTCACGGACGTGTGCGCCACCGAGCCGACGCACTCTGGGAACGAGGTGACCGATCCGCCCACAATACGGCTTGCACATACTTTGGGTATTGGATCGGCGAGTGGATAGTAAAGGAATTGTTGTAGTGCGAGTATGAAACCTTGAACAAAAGTATGTTAAGGAAGTATGAATTGTGGAAAAGAAGTTGGACAGTTTAAAGAAAAAAGAAGTAGCAAGAAAGTAGTAGTTCGATTGCTGTTCTGTATTACGTGCCGAGGTGACGCGGGGTTATACGGAGCACTGCATCTTTGGTTTCTGGCGTGTTGCGGCGTCAGGCAATCTTTATGATCATTCCCATAATTTAACGGGATTTTAACCTAGCAATTCCGATCGTCCTCTAGAATCGCCCTTCTTTTTTATTACCCGAAAAGACTCACGCTACTTGGAGAGGCGATTTTGTGAGCTTCCTGCCTGTTCGTGTTTCAAGCCGCGTCAGCGTTGTGCTCGCGCTGGCGACGCTGATGGTTTGCGTTTGCGGAGCCCAGCAACAATCCGGCGCCGGCGAGAAAGCTTCGATCAGCGGGACGGTTCTGGATCCGAAAGGCGAGCCGATCGCCGGGGCGAAAGTCCTGCTGGATGCGGGCGCGAACGTGAAGCTCGAAATCGAGTGCGGCGCCGATGGGACGTTCACATTCAACGATGTTTTCCCCGGCAGTTATAGCATCACAGCGACTGCGCCGAACTTTAGCGACAAGCTCTTTCCGAACGTCACGGTCACTGCAGGTCAAAATCTCACTCTGAAAATTTCCATGCAAGCGCCCGCTCCACAAGCGGAACAAAGTGCAGGCGGCGTCCAGGCAATGGCCAGTGTCGCGTCTGGCCCCGCTGGTGAAAAAGGTTCGATCACAGGAACGGTTACCGACCCCTCCGGCGCGGTGATGCCAGGAGTGAAACTTTCGCTCGCAGGGGGAAACCTCAAGCTGGAAGTGGTAAGCAGCGCAACCGGAAGCTATGCTTTTAAGAATCTTCCGGCCGGTACTTACAACCTCACCGCATCAGCGGCGAACTTCGCTCAGAAACTGTTCGACAACATTGCGCTCACAGCGGGGCTTGAGTTGCCCATGGATGTGTCGATGGAGCCGGCTTCAACCAGTGAAAAAGTAAATGTGGAGTCGAGCAACGTAGGACATGTTGAGACGGAGACCGCGACGGTCTCTGGCACGATTGAAGAAAAGGAAGTCACGGGTCTGCAACTGAATGGGCGCAATTTTTCACAGCTCATCGCACTTGCGCCCGGCGTGAGTAATCAGACGGGGCAGGACGAAGGCAAAGTGGGTGTTGTGGGAAGCGTGAAGTACAGCGTGAACGGCGGCCGCGTCGAATACAACACTTTTGAAGTGGATGGCAGCGACGTGCTCAATACTGGATTGAACCGTTCAGCCAGCACGCTCGTGGTTTACCCCAGCATTGACGCCATTCAGGAAGTGAAGGTGCTGACTTCGAACTACGGCGCTCAATATGGCCGCACCGCGTCGGGCACGGTGCAGGTAACGACGAAATCTGGAACGTCCAAATTTCACGGTGGCGCTTACGAGTTCGTCCGTAACGAGTTCTTCAACGCGCGCAATTACTTCGATGAAACCACCAAAGCGCCCCTGTATCGTCGCCAGGATTTTGGTGGGAATATCGGTGGTCCGTTGACCATTCCCGGTGTTTACAACACAAAAAGAGACAAGACGTTTTTCTTTTTCTCGGAAGAGTTCCGGTTGGAAAAGACGCCCATCGATTACAACCAGGCGGTTCCGGGACTGAAAGAGCGCGGGCTGATTATGACCGCGAACGGGATTCAACCGAACCTCAGCGCTCCCGATGTAATCACAGGACAAATCGGGCAAGTATTCGATTTCAGCGACGTATGTCCACCCACAGGAACTATTACGTTCAGTAGGGGACAGTACCCTGATTGCCCAGCGTTGCCGGGAGGCTCCTTGACAGCTGAGTCTCCGGTTTACCAACTGGAAGCTCTTCCGGGCGGCGGCCCTGCGCCCTATGGGGTCGACAAGAACGCAGCGTTAATATTGAACTCAAATCTCATACCTTTGCCGAATTCGGCAACGGGCTGCAACTACAGTTTGCCTCTAAGCTCGATATTGGGCCCGTCTGATCCCTATCGCTGCTACGTAGCCTCCGTTTCGCCTTCGACTTATTGGCGTGAAGAGCTGTTTCGCATTGATCACAATGTGACCCAGCAATTAAAGCTTTCCTTCCGTTACATTCACGACGATTGGAACACGACAGTACTCACGCCGCAGTGGAATTACTTGAGCGTCACAGATCCAGCCGCCGAGACCTTTCCCACGATTCAGAATTACTTCACCGGACCGGGAATCAGTTTGGTGTTCGATGTTACGCACACCATCTCACCGACGCTGATCAACAATATTTCTCTAAGCTATACGAACTCGAGGATTACGCTGGCCGACCGCAATGGGCCAGGGGGCGCGCAATTCCAACGCAATCCGTTGCTCGACGCTCCCCTGGTAGGCAGCCCGGGAAATTGCAATCCGACGCTAAGCGTTGACCCTCTCACCGGACTTGTCGAATGCGGTATGGGCAACATTTTTAACAACGGATTTGGCGGAAAAATGCCGGGAGTCGCAATCCTGGGCACCAACGCGGCCTATGGTGGGCGGGGTTTTGTGGAAGATCCGTCGTATATGCCCTGGGAACATTCCAATCCCACTTATGCGGCGCGCGATGACGTCGGCAAGGTGATCGGCAAACATACCCTAACGTTCGGCGCCGAATATATCGATTACCAGCGCAATCAGGATAACAACGTAATCGGCGCGGCGTCGGGTGACCAGCAGGGTTTGCTGACTTACAGCAATCTCGCAAATAGCACGGGAAACGCGTTTGCCGATTTCCTGGCACAGAACCCGCACAGCATCACATCTGACCCTTCCGAATTCATCCAGAGCTTCACACAGGATTCCGGCCAACACCGTTACTACCAGCGTTACCAACTGGCGGAGCCTTACCTTCAGGATGACTGGAAGGTAAAAAGTCGGCTGACCTTGAATCTTGGATTGCGCCTCAGTTTATTCGGGACCTACCGCGAAAGATATCACCAGGCATGGAATTGGGAAGCGTCGCAGTTTCAGCAGGGACGGTTCAGCGCGGATCCCTTGAGCGGCGCGCTCTTGGATCAGGGAAATTTTGTGACCTTCAACCCAAGCACTTTCGCTCTCGATCCGAGCGTGGTAAGCGGGCTTGGTTTGGTGCAATGCGGGGTGAATCACATGCCGGCGGGCTGCATGACCGGGCACTTATTCAATTGGGCTCCGAGAATTGGCTTCGCATGGGACCCGAAGGGTGATGGCAAGACATCGATTCGCGCCGGCTACGGTATTTTCTACGAACACGGGACTGGCAATGAGGCTAACACTGGCTCGCTTGAGGCGAGCGCGCCGGTTGTTCTCAGCGTTACACAACCAACTCCTTACAGCCTTATGTGCATTGGCAATGTCGGCTACGGCGCCAGCGAAAATCAAATCGTCGGTGCCGGCAACTACTGCGGTGGCAGTTCGGTGCCAGCAAATTCACTTTATCCAATCGACGTGACTTCCATCCCAACCAAGGCGGTCTGGCCCTACGTGCAGCAGTGGAGCTTCGGGCTGCAGCGGGAAGTGCAGCACGATTTTGTGGTCAACCTTGGATACGCCGGCAGTAAAGGAACGCATATGACGGTGGAACGACAGCTGAACCAGTTGCCGCCGCTGCCTGCGAATGAAAATCCTTTTGGTCCGAATGAGCCTTTAACCATTAATGACTGCAATGTTCCCCCGGCGCCATTTGCCGCGGGCGTTCAACACCCGGGAGCCGGCGGTGTTCCATTCCAATTGCAAAGCGGCACCATCATTAATGCGAGCGATCCTGCCTACGTGTACATGCAGGCGGCTTGCACGAATACTTACCTCCCGAACGTAAACTCGCTGCCGATTCGCCCCTACCCTGGTCTGGGAAGAGTTCTTTCGCTGCAAAATGGCGCGGACTCCACGTATCACGCTCTTCAGCTTGGATTGAGGCGCACGAGCGGTTCGCTGACCACGGGTCTTTCCTACTCTTATAGCCACTCGATCGACGACTCATCGGACCGCAGCGATCCCGTGCTGGTGAATTCTTACGACCTTCGGGAGAATCGCGCGAGTTCGAATTTCGACGAAAGGCACCTGTTGACCTTGAGCTACATCTACCAATTGTCCTTCCGGAAGCTGGTGCACAATATCGCCGACTGGGCCAATGAACACCAGCAGCAGGGACAAGACTCCGCGCTGCCGGGTTCAAGCTGCTGCTCTGGAGTGGCAGGTTATCTCCTGGATCGTTGGGAATTCTCCGGCATTACTCTGTTTCACTCCGGTGTGCCCTTCACCGTGATCAACACCGCCGGCAACACCGGTATTTCGCTCACCGATAATGCAGGCGTCTCCAGCAATCTGGGAATTGCTGCCTCCTACCCCGACGTTGTACATGGACTGCCAAGGCCTGGCAACAATTACCAAAGCTTCGGGCCTCTGATTGGAAATCCTTCGGAGTTCGTGGCGCCGCGTGGCCTCACCTTCGGCGATGCCGGACGGAATTTCCTGAACAATCCGTCGCAGCTCAATTTCGATATGGCGCTGGCCAAGTATTTCAAAGTCACAGAGGGCAGCCAGCTCGAATTCCGAGCGGAGGCTTTCAACATTTTCAACCACACGGAATTCCGTGTGTACGATCCAGACAATCCGGGCAGTACTGGCGACAATGTCGTGAGTTGTTACGGCGGGCCAGCGTACTCTGCCGGCTACAAGGGCAGCAGTGCGGATTGCGTTACGGGCGCCTCTTTCTTACATCCGGTCGACGCGCATCGTGCCCGGACTATGCAATTCGCCTTGAAGTACTCCTTCTGAGGATTGGAAACAATGATGAGCAGTGTTTTTCTTGAAACATCGCGGCACGGCCAGAAGGAGTACGCGTCGACCCGATCGCAGTTGCAGAAATGGAGCGGCCTCATCTTGCTCGTCGCGATTACGCTGGCACTATGCTCCTGCGGCGGAGGCAGCAGTTCGATTCTGGACCAGAAAGCTCAAGTGGCTGGCAATTGGCAACTAGCGTTGACGACCACGGGAGACTCTTTCGCCGCTTCTCCATTGCAGGGCGGGTTTCTCCAGCAGAACAATGGCGCTCTCTCCGGACAAATCGCTTTTTCCATCGTGTTACCTCCGAGCGGAGGTTCTGGGGCAAACACAGTCTGCAATAGCGGAACGGCCACGGTCACGGGGACAGTCAGCGGCCAAACCGTGAGTCTTACGGCAGTAGTAGGCACTCTCGATCAGAACGGCAATCCCACCACACAAACGGTCACCCTGAAGGGTGGAACGCTCAGCGCGGACGGCACAACCATTCAGAACGGGACGTATGGTTTAAGCGCAGGTTACGCGAACGTAGACAGCCAACTAGTACCATGCGGCGTAGCGCAGGACGGCGGGACATGGAGTGCGACATTGGTGCCGCCGGTCACCGGTGGTTTTCAGGGATTCTTTCACAGCACTGGTTTGCTTCAGCCTCAGGATTTTCCAGTCTCTGGCACGCTTACGCAGGGTCCGAATGTAGGAACCAGCAGCGCCACCGTTACCGGCACGCTGCTTTTTCAAGACCCGGTTAGTTTGCTAAACGATTATCCCTGCCTCGCCACCGCATCTGTGAATGGCACAATCAGCGGAAACACAGTTCTCTTGCAGATCTTTGGAACCAACGGGGCCGACGAGGGGCAGATTGGACAAACGCCGGGCAGCAATGGCGCTCCGCCTACCAGTCCGGTTACGCGCGACAGCGCGCAAGGCGGGTTCATGCTGCACAATAGCGGCGGATCCGGCTACGTGGTGACTACGAAACCTTGCCCTACCTCTGATACCGGCAATCTCTGCCTAGCCTTTCAAGGAACCAACGCGTGCAAGCAACCGATCACGCTTGTGCCTTTCTTCCTGGCGTTTCTTCCTCAGCTTCTCGGTTCACCGGCGACGACGCAGACGATCACGCTTTCGAATGTTTCCGGCAGCGCAATGACGGGCCTAAAACTGAGTTTCCCTGGGGCCGATGGGTTTAGCGATTCGTTTTACACCGTAGGCGGCGACTTTAATGGTGTTCCTCATTTTACGGAACAGGATACCTGCGGCAGCCAGCAGGGGACGTTCAACCTGGATGCCGGAGCCAGTTGTAAGATTACGATTTCATTCTCGCCGCAGGAGAGCTGCCCGTGGTTGCCGCAGACGCAGTCTGGCGAAGGGCCTATCGTCGGACTTGCGCCGGCACAGTGTCCCGTCACGCTCAACGCGACATTGCTGGTTACGGTACCAAGCGGGAGTGCAGATGGGGACAACAGTTTCTCGGTGCCGATCACTGGTACGGGCATGAGCTTCCTTGTGCCATCGGTTCCTGAAATCGATTTCGGAGCGGAAGCGGTTGGCGAGGCGAGTCCGCCTCAGACTCTCACTTTTACCAATCAAGGCTCCAGTCGGGTTTCAATTCTGCCCGCAGGAGCACCTTGCGTCTACTCCCATAAAGGTCTTGGGGTGCCCCAGGATCGGCCCCCACTTGCGGGGACCACCGGCGGACTCGAGGTAGCTGAGACTGGGGCGGTGACTTCGGCATCGATCACGGCTGATACGAATCTGCTGCCTCCGTCGATTCTTGCTCCGACGATCGCCTATAACTGCGACATCGATCCTCCGCCGGCGAACGGCGGAAGCGGGAACCCAAATATCCTGATCTCGAACGATGGATGCTCGGGAGTGACGCTGCAGCCTGCCGGACAGTCCGGAGATAGTTGCAGCGTTCAGCTTACATTCGCGCCGCAGCCCGCCACGTGGAAGGCGGCCGCCGCCGCCGCCACGGGATTGGACGACTTCCTGGAGCTGAACACGGCGTGGTGTGGCGACGCGAATAACTCGCCCGAGCCGGATTGCGAAATCGATAGTGGCCGTTTTCCGGTCGAGCTCAAAACCGAGCCAGCCAGTCCGTTGCGCATGACCCCCAGCGCAGGGATGGATTTTGGAGTGATGACCGACGGCCTGACCAGTGCTCCTTTAAACATCACTCTATTCAATGACCCGGCGGACCCGAACACTGGGACGGTGAACATCGCAAACAAGATTGTTTCGGGCAGCGACTACATCGAAACGGATAACTGTCCCGCCGCGCTGGCTCCGAATTCGAGTTGCACCATCACAGTCACTTTTACGCCGGAGGTGGTGGGACTCGATCCGGGGAACATCACGATTATTTACAGCTTAGGAAGTCAAATCGGGTTATCGCAGACGATTTTCCTGCGCGGAAGCGGCTGCACCGTCTTGAGCACCGGCGCGTGCGTGACCGAGAACCCGGAGTCCAGACGAAGACATTAAGGAGGCGGTTTGTGGTAGCTAAACGGTGGTTTCCTACTTTAATTCTGCTGGCAGCGATTTCCTTAATGGCGGCTTGCGGGGGCTCCTCTTCGTCTTCAACGTCATCGTCGCAACCTGCCGTCGCTATCGCGCTAAGTCCCGCGCCATCCAGTACGACCATCCCTGTCGGCAACACCGCAGGCATTCAGTTCACGCCGGTAGTCAGCAACGATTCGGGGAAGAATGGAGTGGACTGGGCGCTTACCTGTTCAAACAGCATGCCGCCATTGTCGAATGCTCTTACAGATAACGCGGTTTCGAATAGTTGTGGTTCTCTTAGCATTTGCTCCGGCAGCGGAACCTGCGCAATGCATTCGGCCAGCGGAACAGCAGTGACCTACACTCCGCCGTTGGATCTTATTGGCGGCAACTTGACGGTAAACGTGACCGCCTTTGCCACAGTGGACCACAGTCAAAACGTCAGCACTGCGGTTACCGTCAGTTCCTATGTTTCCGCGCTTAGCGGGACTTATGTCTTCCAGGTGCAGGGGAGTGATAGCAGCGCCAGTCCTTACCAGATCATGGGTGTATTGGTGTTCGACGGGAAGGGCAACATCACTGCGGGCGAGGAGACAATCAATGACTCGTCAACAACCTTGGTGCCTGGGTTTTCCACGTCTTACACTCTGGAGCCTTCCTCCACCGCTGCCAGCACCTACTTCATCGGCCCGGACGGACGCGGAATTATAACTGCGAACTTTCAGCCGCCCAGCAGCAGTAGTACGGTCACTCCCTTCACTCAGACATTCAGTCTGGTAGTTCTCTCAAGTTCGGAGGCTTTGATTGCGGAGAATGATTTGGGGTGTGATCCGGTAGCGTTAGGTGGTAACTGTCCTGTTAGTACGCCATTCGGCGCTACTGGTTTCGGCACGCTGGAATTGCAGGATGCGGCCGCCGCTTCGACCATGCCCAGCGGCGCTTACGCATTTGTCACCAGTGGAACCGATTCCGGGGCTAATCCTAACTTCGGATTTGTGGTACCGACTGTAATAGGAGGCATCTTCAATATCGACAACAACCCTGCGGCTGGCGATATTTCCGGCAATGGCAGCCTGGCGGATCAGAATTACCTCAACTCAAACTTCGTTGGCAAACTGTACAGCTGCGTGCCGCCGACCGGCCTGACGGGCAGCGTTTCCCAGCCGAGCTCAACGGGCGTGGTCACGATCACTCTGACAGGCCAGAGTTGTTTCGGAGGGACAACGCCAGCCACCATTCAATTTGCCGGCTATATCGTTGATGCTCAACACATGCGGCTCATCGAGATTGACGATGTCAGCGGCGCAGGCGGGTTCCTTACCTCCGGGATCGCCATCAGCCAGGGCTCTGCTGCGGGAACCTTCACTCAGGCGTCTTTATCGGGGGCGTACGTGTTCGGCATCCCCGGTTTTGACTCCGCAACGTTCGGCGCTACGCCGGCATCGTTCACCTCGGTGGGCACGATCACAATCGGCGCCGCCAGCGTCTTCACGGGAATGACCGATACATTCTACGGCGGCGAGTTCACGCCGCTGGCGGCCACGCCGATTAGCGGTACGTACTTAGTCGATAACTACGGCGCGGGAGGCACCACAGGAGTTGGCCGTGTGGATTTGACTCTCAAGTTCACGACGAGCACCGCGCCCAAGCCCAAGCCGACCTTCCTTTTCTATCTCACCGGGAGTGGAACGGCAGCCTTGGTGATGTACGCCGGAGATTCGGATCCGAATTACCCGGCCATCGGCACTGGTATTGCGTATCCGCAGGCGAGCGGCGGCCTGCTCAACTTCGGAAATCCGGAAACCTACGGCATCAACTTTACGCAGTACAACGGGAGTGAAACGGATGGCTCAGGCGCGATTATCGCGGAACAGAACACGCAGCCTCCCCCGCAATGGGAGCTGGCCGGCACAGTCGACGATACTGCCAGCAACGACTTCATCGGCTTGCTTCTGCCCAGCCTGGACGGTTACACGCCACCGGCGGATAGCTTTGGCCGCATCGCTGGCACATTCTTGAACAACTTCGTCTCCGGAGCCAACGGCCCGTTCTACGAGTATTACCTCGTCGACAATTACGGCTTCTTCGTCGAAACGGACCTTGCCAATTCGGGGCAAACGAGTCTGGGCTACTTTGCACAGGCCTGTGACGTTACGAGCAAGACGAGCTGTCAGCAAGCGGCTGCCGCCAGCAAACGCGCGGCAGAGGCACGCAGCTCGCGAAGTCTAAAGAAAAATCTGCGATAACCCGCGCGTAGAACTCAGGACAGGGCGCACACAGGACAGTCGATTTTCTTGAAGGCACCTGCAGTCGTGCGCCAATTTTTTATTTGTTGAACTTCAGGAGAGTGACGAATGAAACGACTTTTGGCTTTAGCGTTGTTGGTGGCGCTAATGGGCAGCCTCTACGCCGCGGTCGCCCAGCAGGACGCGTCGAGCGGTGCGGCACAAGGAGCGCGAAAAAAGAAGGCCCCAAGCGTTGCTGAGCAGCTGGCTGAGATGAGAGAAGCGATCGAGGCGCAGCAAAAACAACTTCTGGACTTAAGCCAGGAGCTGCACAGCCGCGATCAGCGCATCCAGCAGCTCGAGCAGAGGCTGGATCAGAGCCAGGCTGCAGCCACGCAAGCGCAGGCGAAAGCGGACACGGTCGCTGCGCAGACGGCCGATCAACAACAAGCGGTGGTTGCGCTCAAGAGCGACGTGGCGGATTTGAAAACCAGTAATACCAACGTGGCTTTGGGCCTGCAGGAAACGCAGAAGACGGCGCGGGAGCAAGCTGAGAGTCCCATTGCGATTCACTACAAGGGCATCACCATTACTCCGGGGGGCTTTCTGGCGGGCGAATCTGTGTATCGCAATCGAGCGCTGGGATCCGACATCAACACACCGTTTAACAGCGTGAATATGCCAGGAGCAGGGCAGAACGCCGTTTCGGAGTTCTTTGGTTCCGGCCGTCAGTCGCGAATCAGTTTGCTGGCCGAAGGGAAGGTCGCAGATTTCCGAATGAGCGGATACTACGAGGCTGACTTCCTCTCCGCGGGCGTTACCTCCAACAATAATGAGAGCAATAGCTACACCCTGCGGCAGCGCCAAGTCTGGGGGCAGGTTGCCGATAAAGAATGGAGCCTGACTGGCGGCCAGATGTGGAGTCTGGTCACTGAAACCAAGCATGGCATGGATAACCGAACCGAAGCCACGCCAATGACGATCGACCCGCAGTATAACGTCGGGTTCAGTTGGGCGCGACAGTACGGCATTCGCGTGGTGAGGGACTTTGGCAACAAATTCTGGTTCGGAGTATCTCTGGAGAATCCGCAGACCACGTTTGCGGCGCGCAACAACGCGGCGAACTTTGCGCTGGGCAGCGCGGGCAACGGCAGCGGTCTCTACAACTCGGCGATCACGACATGCAGCACCAGCACGATCGCCGGCACAGGCGGCACAATCACCAGCGCTACCACGACTTGCACGAACGCGGCCAACTATTCGTTCAATGCCATGCCGGACTTCATCTTTAAGGCTGCTGCAGAACCAGGCTTCGGCCACTATGAGGTTTTCGGCATTCTCAGCCGCTTCCGCGATCGCGTGTATCCTTGCGCGGAACCGGGAGTCTCCTCAAACTGCAATGACGCTATTTCCGCGCTTGGCGCGTATAACAACTCTGTGATCGTAGGTGGCGTGGGAGCTAATGCGCGCGTCACTTTCCGCAAGCAACTAGACTTCGGACTGCACGCTCTCATGGGAGAAGGCATGGGCAGATATGGCAGCGGCGGTTTGCCGGATTCCACCGTACACGCCGATGGAACGCTGGCTCCGCTGCGCAGCTACCAGGGATTAGCAACTCTCGAGTGGCACACCAAGAGACTCGACCTCTATTTGAACGGCGGCGAAGAATACGTCGCGCGGAGATGGCAGTTCGATCCTAATAATCCACTCAACCCATTTACCCCGGTGGGATATGGATCGCCGCTGTTCAACGTTGTCGGTTGCTACTCCGAGACTGCGCCCCCACTGGGTAGCGCTGGTTTTACCTTTGGATCGCTTTCGAAGTGCAGCGCCGATACACAATACCTGGTCGAAGGCACTGCCGGATTCTGGATCAAGGCGCACAGCGGACCGCATGGAAGACTGCAGTTCGGGCCGCAGTATTCTTATGTTTCCCGCAACGCCTGGACGGGGATGAATGGACCTGCATTTTCTTCGCCTCACGGTGTCGAAAACATGTTCTTCACGTCGTTCCGCTATTACCTGCCTTAAGTCTGGTTCGTGATCCTTCGCCCCGAAGGCGATTGCCGGAGGGGCGAAGGATTTTCTGATTTTCATGCCCGCAGTCAGATCCAAATCGCGATCAAAGACAACAAAGCCGATCATCGTTGCGCAGTTTTTGCGATGGAACATCCTTTCATGCGCTTTACTCGTGATTGCCATCGCGATCGCGTACATACCGCTTTTCTCCAATTCATTTATCGACTATGACGATCCGGCTTACATCACCGGCAATCCACACGTTCGTGCCGGACTCACTCTGGAAACCTGGAACTGGGCGTGGACCAGCATCGAAGGAGGAAATTGGCATCCGTTAACCTGGATTTCGCACGCGCTGGACGCAGTACTGTTTGGCATGGAGCCGGCGGGCCATCATGCGACCAGCCTGGCGATTCACATTTTGAACGCCATCCTGCTCTATTTCCTTCTGTGGAAGTCTACCCACAAAAACGGTTGTAGTTTGCTGGTAGCCACGCTGTATGGGTTGCATCCGCTGGGGGTGGAATCCGTCAGTTGGGCGGCGGAACGCAAGAACGTTTTGTGCACTTTCTTCTTCTTTCTATCGCTCACGGCGTATGGGAGGTATGTTTGCCAACCCAACTGGCGGCGGTACTTGCCGGTGATGATCGCCTTTGCACTCGCCCTTTGTGCTAAGCCGATGGTTATTACGCTTCCGTTCGTGCTGTTGCTGTTAGATTTTTGGCCCATCGGGAGGGTCCAGGGTTTTTTTCCTCCGAGTCCAGTTTTGCGTCCGCGTCAGTTTTCATTCGGCCGGCTGGTGCTCGAGAAGTCGCTACTCCTGCTGTTAGCTGCAGCCAGCGCAGTGATTACGATCATTGCGCAGTCTGCCTCGGGTGCCATCGCATCTACGAGCGCGGTCCCGCTTCCAGCACGAATTGCAAATGCGATCTATTCCTACTGCGCTTACTTTCTAAAAATGGTTTGGCCCATGGATCTGGCGCCGTTCTATCCCGCTGTTGCGCGAAGCGCCATGCAGGTCGGCCTGGCGCTTCTATTTCTGATAGCTATAAGCATTGCGGTCTGGCTGCAGCGAGCAAGCCGTCCTTATTTAATTGTCGGATGGTTTTTCTATTTGGGAACTTTAGTCCCGGTGATCGGACTCATCCAGGTCGGAACGCAAGCCATGGCCGACCGGTATACATATATCCCCATCATAGGCGTTCTGGTCATGCTGGTGTGGCTCTTTGACGATCGTGCGATTGCACATCGGTGGGGTCCGGTGGTCCGGCTGACCGCTGCGGGTGGCATTGCGCTGGTGCTTGCCGGGTTCACGTGGCAGCAAGTGCGATACTGGCGCGACAGCGTCACGCTATGGTCATATAACTTGCAGATAACGAAAAATAACCCGGTCGCGGAAGATAATCTGGGCATCGCTCTTCTTCAGGAAGGAAATACTGCCGAGGCGATGCCGCATTTCTACAACGCGGCGCGGCTGAATCCGATGACGCTATCAGCGCGGCCAACATTGCCACAGATCTTCTATCTCGCGGACAGACTCAGGAAGCGATAGCGCGGTACGAAGCTGCTTTGCCCAATGCCATTCACATCCCTATGCTGCTACCGACCATCCATAGCAACCTCGGGTTTGCGTATCTATCCCTGGGGAATCTCGATCGGGCACGCGATCATTACAGGCTCGCCCTCAACCTGAACCCGGAAGATCAGAAGGCGCGCGCTGGACTGCGGAAGATTGAAACGTCATTAACAGTTCCGCCACAGTGATTCCGAGCGCATCGAGTACCGGACCAGTCTTCCTCAATTAGTCGGACCATTACGAGAGGATCGGCTGATTGGGTTAACGAGTGTGTTCCGCTATCCGAAGATGGGGCTCGACCAAAGCCAGCAGTGGTTCCTTCAGAAAGGGTCCGGAGGCCAGTAAACCTGAAATAAGAGTATTGCGGCGATTGGCCGTCAAACTGGTTTTCTCCAGGTTGCTGACGAACCCTCCCGCGCTCTGCACCAGCGCGGCACCGGCGACCACGTCCCATTCGTTCTTTGGGGTAAGTGTGAACGTGATATCCGCCAGACCTGCTGAAACCAAAGCGAGCTTATAAGCCACCGAACCCATGGGACGGATTTTGAAAGGAGCGTTTTCGAATTGCTTCCACTCGCCGCGCTTGACTTCGCTGCGGCTGGCGAGGACCAAAGCGCCATCTAGAGTCTTGCGCTGACTGGCCTGTGCGGGTTTACCGTTGCAGGTAATGCCGGAGTCGATCGATCCCAGAAATGTTTCATCGGTCGCCGGATTAAAAATCCCTCCAGCCACGGGCCGGCCATTCTCAACGAAACCGATGGAAACGCAGAACTCGGGAATGCCGGTGACGAACTCGCGCGTGCCGTCGAGCGGGTCAACCACCCAAACGCGCGAGTGCTGCAAGCGGATGGGATCGTCGACGCTTTCTTCAGAAAGCCAGCCTTCGCCTTGGCGCAGCAATTCCTTGCGCAGAACAGAATCCAGAGCGCGATCGGCTTCGGTTACTGGATCGTGGCCGGCCTTGTACTCGGTCTCGATTGCGCCCGGAGTGAAGCGCGCAAAGACGAGGCGCGAAGCTTCGAGAGCGGCCTGAATGCGTTGCAAGATTGGAGCATAGGAAGTTGAGTTCATAAATTCAGCGTTATCCCGCATCAATCTTTGTGGGTTATGACATCAGCATGCGCGCGCCAGTTGCCAGCAAAACTGCGCACAGAATTCGCCTCAACCACGGAACCGGGACTCGCGTGCTCACGTAAGAACCGAACAGGCCTCCGGGAACCGATCCCAACAACAGTGCGCCAACCAGATGAATATCGATGTTGTGGTTTATTTTGAAATGCAAGAAGCTGGTTACGCCGGTGAGCAGCAACGCGTGCACGATATCGGTCCCAACCATTACCTTCGGCTGGAAGCTGTAGAACAGCAGCAGCATCATCATCACGACGCTGCCCGAACCCACCGAAGTAATGCCGACCAGGAAGCCCGCCACGAGGCCGATCACTCCCATCCACGCGAAAGACTTCATAGTGGGTGGCCGAGTTGCAGCGCGGTCTTCGATTTTCTTCTGGAAGAACAGGAAACTCGGGATGATGAGCAGCAGGACTCCAACCGCCACAGTAATGAAGTGATTGACTCCGTCACCGTGTACCGCGCGCAGGTGGTGCAGAAAACTTACGCCCACATACGACCCAGGGGCGCTTCCCACAATCAAAGCCAGCACTACTTTCTTGCGCACGGTTCCTTTGCGCAGATGAACGGCGCTCGCGCCAATCTTTGTAAGAAAATTGAAAAGGGCGTCCGAGCCGACCGCGCGTAGCGGAGGGACGTGCAGACCGAAGATGAGAATCGGGAGCAGCAAGACGCCGCCCCCCACTCCCGTCATTCCGATGAGGCTTCCGACAACAAAGCCGACCAGGCTTTTGATCAGCAGATCCATGCCATTCTCGGAGCAAATCCCGGCTTCAGGCGCGCACCGGCGTGTCCCGGTTAGCGCTTACGCAGATGCCGCGGTCGTTCCAATAAACCCTTCCCGTTCGAGGTGCAGGATGATTTCCTGCGCGGCCTCTTCGGGGGAGAGTTCGCCGGTGTTGATGGTGATTTCAGCGTCCGCCGGAACTTCATAGGGATCTGAAATGCCGGTGAATTCCTTAAGAATGCCAGCGCGGGCCTTGGCGTACAGGCCTTTGCGATCGCGCTGTTCGCAAACTTCCACGGAAGTTGCGATGTGCACGAGAATGAAACCGCCGTAGGGTTCGATCATCTGCCGGACGTGCTTGCGCGTTGCGTCATACGGGGCGATGGGCGCGCAGATTGCGATGCCGCCGTTCTTGGTGATTTCCGACGCCACGTATCCGATGCGGCGGATATTGATATCACGATGTTCTTTCGAGAAGCCGAGTTCGGAAGACAAATGCTTGCGAACCAAATCGCCGTCGAGCAGCGTCACCGGACGTCCGCCGGTTTCCAGGAACTTGGTCAGGAGCACATTTGCGATGGTCGATTTGCCCGATCCCGAAAGGCCGGTGAAGAAGATGGTCACGCCCTGCTTGTGGCGCGGCGGGAAGCTCCGCCGCAATTCGGCGACAACTTCCGGATAGGTGAACCATGCGGGAATCTCGCGGCCTTCATTCAAGCGTTCGCGCAACTCGGTACCGGAAATATTCAGCACACGGTCGCCCTTCTTCACTTCGTCATCGGGAACATATTTGTCCTGATCTTCGAGGTAGACCATCATGTTGAAGGGAACCATGGTCACGCCGATGTCGGCTTCGTGCTTCTTGAAGACTTCTTGCGCCTCGTAAGGGCCGTAGAACGGCTTGCCGTCTGTGTCTTTGCCCGGACCAGCGTGGTCACGGCCGACGATGAGGTGAGTGATGCCGTGATTCTTGCGGATGATGCCGTGCCAGACGGCCTCACGCGGACCTCCCATGCGCATGGCGAGCGGAAGCAAGGAAAGCTTCGCGGTCGATTGCGGGAATTTTGAGAGCAGCAACTGGTAGCAGCGCACCCGGGTGTAATAGTCCACGTCGCCGGGTTTCGTCATGCCCACGACCGGATGAATCAGCAAATTGGCCTCGACCTGTTTTGCCGCACGGAAGGCGAGTTCAACGTGCGCGCGGTGCATAGGATTGCGCGTCTGGAAGGCCACCACGCGGCGCCAACCCAGGCGGGCAAACTCAGCGCGCACTTCGGCAGGCGTCAGTCGAAGGCTGCGAAAATCATAGTGTGCTGGAATCTGCAGGGCTTCGAGCTTGCCGCCAATGTACCAGGGGTTGGCCTTGTTGATTGCATAGTCGGCGCCAGGATGGGCGGAGCTGGTGCTGTTGAAGACAGCTTTGGCTTCGGCTTTGCGGTCGGGCTGCCAGACGTCTTCCACGTGCAACACGGCATCCATCACACCTTCGGGATCGCGCAGTGCGACTTTGCTGCTGCCGGGCGTGAGCTTTTTGGCAAAGTCTTCCGTCACATCCAAAGTGATGGGCATGGGCCAGAGAATGCCGCTGGCAAGCCGCATGTTATGGCAAACGCCTTCGTAATCGGCGCGCGTCATGAATCCACGGAGCGGGGAGAATCCGCCGGTGATCAGTAATTCCAGATCGCAAAGCTGGCGCGCGGTCAGGTCCCACGACGGCCACTCTTTGGAGTGGGTTTTTAATTCTTCCGCCCTGTCTGGGTGTGCAATAAGATTGATGAGTTCTCCGCCATGGGGCGGGATGAGATGGCTAGCTGAAGCGGTCAAGTGCGAAAGCCTCCTGTATTGTCTATTACCCCTATCGTATTTGACTGGATTTATTCCAGTTTTAATCGGACCGGAGCGGAACTATGCAGATGTACGGGAGAGGAAAAGCCCCGAAAAACTTACCTAACAGATTATCACTTCTTTGGCGTAGCTAGAAAGCGCTAATCTGTAAATAGGGAATGACCAAAGAGTGGAGCAATCGATGTACCGCAGTCACCGAACGCAACCAATCTAAACAGCTGGCGCACAATGACTTCCAAAGACCTGGTCCTGGTTTTCCGGGATCTTTAGCAGACTGTGAAAAGAATTGCGGTAATGGCTGATTTAGTTCCGTGGATTCTGGACGAGAAGACTTACTTTTCGGACACGGCGTTCCAGGAAATAAGGCTCCAGTCTCGGCCCCGCACGCATACGGCTGCGAGGTAGCCATCTCCAGCGGGCACTTCGCGAAGGAGCCAACACTTTGCCTCTGCAGGGTCCGGCCGGGTTACTACCAGTGCGTCACTGCTGCCGGGTTCTAAGGAAACATCGAATTGTGAGAGCGGCAGCGACAGGCCGTCTCCGGTGGCTTTGATGTAGGCTTCCTTCCGCGTCCAACAACGAAAAAATGCTTCAACTTGTTCATTAGCGGGAAGCTGCAGAAGTTGCTTTTGTTCGTGTTCGGAAAAGAAACGGCGGGCGATGCCCGCGACGTCAACATCGCGGCCAATCTTTTCGACATCTACTCCCAGTTCGCGGCGTCGCGCAAACGCATAGAGCGCAATTCCACCGGAGTGCGAAAGATTGAACGTAATGCCGCTATCGGCATGGCGCTGCGCCAGGTAAGGCTTCTCTTTCTTCGAGTAGCAAAAATCTACGTCGAAGGCCTCAACTCTTAGATAGCCGCCCAGGATTATTCTCAAAATCGCTCGCGCAGCGGTAAACCGCTGGCGGTCTCTTGCAAAATGAAAACGGGCAGCTCGTTTTTGTTCATCGATTGCCAGCAACTGCTGCCAGCGGATCTCATCGGAAGCGAGAGCATCCAGATCCGCGCGCCACAACTGCACTTCGTTCTCCGGAAGTGCCAGCGGTGCCTCGAACCGGAATAACGGCTCCGAGATGTACATCATTTTCGCCATACCGTTTTCAAACACACGCCATCGCCTTAGGTTTTCTACGGCTGCTCTACTCCCGCAAAGCCGCGATAATCCCATGAGTCGTAGTTCTTGACAAGAACTTAACGCTGGAATCTTCCAGGCACGGGCGAGCCTTATTGGACAATGCAGGCGTGTCGCTCTCTCTGCCAATCAGTTGGCAGGGGGCAACTTGCGGGGTGAGGTGGGTTGCGCCAACAATGCAGAACTCTGGATTCCTCGTTCGTCCGCTCCCTTGGCCGCCGGCACTGTGATGGAATACTTCAGAAGGCAAAAGAGCGCGCGCACTCCGTCCTTCCATTGGATCTTCTTGCCCTCCTCGTAGGTGCGTCCCCAATAGCTAATTCCGACTTCGTAAATGCGCAGCCTGCGTTTGGCAATCTTGACCGTGACCTCCGGTTCGAAGCCAAAACGTTTTTCCTCCAGCGGAATCGATTGGATCACCTCGCGCCGAAATGCCTTGTAGCAGGTTTCCATATCGCTCAGGTTGATATTGGTGAGAGCGTTGGATAGCAAGGTGAGGACCCAGTTGCCCACGGAGTGCCAGAAGTAAAGTACGCGATGGGGACGCGCGGAAAGAAAACGTGAGCCGTAAACCACGTCGGCGCTGCCCGCGATTAATGGTTCGAGCAGAACGTGGTATTCGGCGGGATCGTATTCCAGGTCGGCGTCCTGAATGATCACAAAATCTCCGGTCGCCTCCCGAAAGCCACGCTGCAAAGCCGCACCCTTTCCCATATTTCGCGGCTGCGAGAAAACTCGAATCTGTGGATACTGATTCTTGAGCTCGTCCAGAATCTCACTCGAACCATCCCTCGACGCATCGTCCACGCAGAGCAATTCGATCTCCAGCGGAACCGCAAGCACGCGCTCCACGACTCGCTGCAGCGTAGCCCGCTCGTTGTACACCGGCATGACGACGGAAATCTTCATTGTCGTGAATGGTAGTGTAGTGGGGAGGGAAGCACAAATCCAAATTGCGATGCAATCGATTAAGCGGCGCGCCGCTGAGCCAGGTATTCGCGAATGATTTTCACAATTCTTCCTGCGGCTTGCCCGTCCCACAGCGGCGGGCAGCGGTATTCAGGCTTGGAGTCCTGAAGAATCGACCGCGCGGCAGCCAGAATACGATCCCGCTTTAAGCCGACAACCTGGTTCGTACCATATTTAACCGTTGCCGGACGCTCTGTATTCTCTCGCAGTGTGAGGCAGGGCACGCCTAAAACAGTAGTTTCCTCCTGAATGCCTCCGGAATCGGTCAGCACAAGGCGGGCATGCTGCATGAGGCAGAGAAAATCGAGATACCCGAGCGGATCGAGGGCGACAATTCCTTTGCGATTCGCACCTCCATTCGAAACATACTCGCTCCAGCCGAAGCGCTCGATATTCTTCCGCGTCCGCGGATGAACAGCAAAGAAGACCGGAAAATCGCTCGCCATTACCTGCACCGTCTCAAGAATTCGATGCAGTCCGTCGCGGTCATCCACATTGGAGGGGCGATGTAGCGTGAGAACTCCATAAGGTCTGCAAGAGCTTTCTTGTTGCCGGATGCCTAACCGATCGAGGATTGGCGACCGCTTCGCCGGTTCGCGATACTTCAGCAAACTGTCGATCATCACGTTGCCCACAAGAAAGATTTTTTCTGCGCTGACGCCCTCGTGCTTTAAATTATCGACGCCGCTTTGCTCCGTTACAAACAGCAACTCTGAGATTGCGTCAGTAAGCTTGCGGTTGATTTCCTCGGGCATTGTCATATCGAAGCTGCGCAATCCCGCCTCGACGTGAGCAACGCGAATCCCCGACTTGACTGCCGTGACCGCTGCTGCCAGCGTTGAGTTGACATCGCCAACGACGATCACCATCTCGGGCTGAAATTCGAGCAGGGCCGGTTCGAGGCGCTTCATGACTTCGCCCGTCTGCGCCGCATGGCTTCCAGAGCCGATTTCGAGATTCACGTCGGGCGCGGGCAGTCCGAGATCGGAAAAAAAGTTACCCGAAAGAAGTTCGTCGTAGTGCTGTCCGGAGTGAACCAGCCGATGCTCGATGTCGGGGTATTTCTTTAACTCCGTCACGATCGGAGCGATCTTCATGAAATTCGGTCGCGCCCCGACCACGCTCAGCAGTCGCATTCGCTGTACCTTCCTAAAACCGCACGATGAATCCAGCAGTATAGTGTGGCACAAGTCGAAGTAATTAATGCAAGGCGGGCTGCAACTGGCGCAGCGGGTAACGCACTTCTCCGTCTCTTTCCGAAGTTGACGCTGGGCGCATGTGGCCACTGATGTGCACACACATACTCTTATCCGCGAAATCGCGGATGGAAGGTGTAAATTCTTCCCGGGTGGCTACACGGATTCCAGTATTTTTAACCTAGGGTGTTCACCTGAGATAGGCACAGCGAATCCCGTTCCAGACGCCCATCGTGGCCATTTAGAACGGTGCATGGCGTGCGAGTGTTCATGACATTGATCCGATGTGAGGCTGTCAAAACGGAGAAATGATCCGTAATACTTGGGTTTTAACACCCTCCAGTTGAGTTTCCGTATCCACCCGGCTAATTTTCGCCTTGGATTGTGTCCAGAACGAAATCCCAGACTTGCGCGGAACCGACCAAAAGCCTGTGGAAATGCTTGTTCTCCTATCACAGCAATTTTCGTCTCAAAATGGCATGGTAGGTGCTACCAAATTTGGGAATATCCCAGTTGTGAAAAATGGGACTGAGCCGGTCCAGATTAGGGGGGAGAGAAATTGATGAGCCAGCAGTCCGTCCGCTTAGGACCGCGCGAAAAGGAAATTGTGGAATTGCTTCTGCAAGGATGCGACAACGCAGAAATCGCCAAACAGCTCAAGATGGCCCGCCGAACTGTGAAGGCCCACTTTAATCGCCTTTTTCTTCGTTTTGGAATCACAGACGGAATTAAGCGAGTAAAACTCGCCACACTGCTATACCGGAGGCAAACATGTTCCCCCAAGAACGTTACGGAAACCGCACACCAAGCGAGCGAGAGCACCGTGTCATCGAGCTAGTCGCTCAGGGACTGAAAAACCGCGACGTGGCCGATGCCATCGGCACCACCGAGCATGTAGTGAAGAATTACCTGCGCGTCATCTACGACAAACTGGGGCTTTGGAATCGCGTGGAGTTGGCCCTGTGGTACGAATCGCGCAGGCCGTCCAGTGGGGTTCCTTCCGCGATGGCTTGAGCACCGATCCGCAGCTTTCGGTCGTCCGTTACTGGCAGCCGAAGGCCGACATGTTCCGCAATCGTTCCGCCGCCGCAGCATTGCCTTTCCTGGCAGCCGCGTCTAACAACAAACGAGCCTGATCGCAACTCTTGGGAACTCCGTCTCCGTGGAGATACAAGTCGGAGAGGAGCAGAGTTGCGGTCGGGTTCTTCTTGGCAACCGCCTTCCACAACCAGGATGCAGCTTCCCGCGAGTCCCGCGCTGTCCCCGGCCCGCCGTTCAAGTATTTTTCTCCCACGGCCAGTTCGGCAGCGCCACTTTGTCCTAAGGCAATCGCAGGATTTTCGCTCTCCGCAGCCGCATGCGGAGTGCGGTTCACTTCGGCCTTACTGGCCGTTGGTTTTGGTGGAGCTTCGTTTTGCTTCGAAGGAACGCTCTCCGCCTGGTTGGCCGCGGCATTACTGCTTGTGTTCTGCTGCGCCGCAGGGGGTGGAGGTGTGGGCGTTGCGTTTGCTGCCGGCGCCGATTGAGTGGCATTCGGGGCTTCTGTTGGCAGCGCAGCCGGCGCAGTGTGACTTGCCCGGAATGAAGCGTTTCCTCGCCACGTTTTGTAAACCAGCAGGCCGAGAACAATCACCAATCCTAATCCGATGTAGATCCTAAAATTGCGGCGAACCGGGCGAGATTCGTACTGGAAAAGTCCGGAATCGTCCGAAGCGCCATCCTCTGAAAGCGAAGCGAAAGACGGGAGGGGAACATTCGGATATGACACGCGGGATTCTCTATCGAAAGACGATTCCGGTTCATCCCGTTCATCAACGATTTCAGTTTCTGAACGATCCTGATCATGCCAACTTCGTTGCCGACGTAACTCAGGCTCGGGGGGGCGGAAGGAAGCCGCTGCGCTCATCGGCAACGGCGTACCGCACATTCCGCAAAATCGCTGGGCGGTGTCATTTGCATGACCACAAGCTGGACAAGACATCGCCGGCTCAGTGGCTTCGAAGGACCGGCGCAACAAGAGATCCTCCGCGTTTTTTTCCCCCCGTTCTGAAACGTTTCCTGGAAGCGCATTGGAAGGCCGCTCTGGCTGCGGGTTTCTCTCCAACTCCCGGAGCAACTCGGCCACCGCTTGCGCTCGCCTTCTCGGGAGGATTCGTGAAATACACCTCCGCCCATCGTCCCATATTCGCGGCCAATAGCGGATTCAACAAAGGATTCAGCTCTGGGTCGGGAAGGGTCCCGGTTTTCGATTCATCTTCCGGTTGCAACGCCATCGATCCTCCTCAGGATTGCCAAGGGACACAGGTATGATTGCACTCCCGCCGAAGAGGGTTGTCAATTCTGTTCTGCGAAGAGCGTCGGCGGGGTTGAGTTTTAATTGCAGACTTTTCGCAAAGCAGGTTCGAATTGATCGAGTTGCGCGTCGCGCTGGCTCGCAAACCTGCCTTTCTCGGTCTTGCCGTAAAGATCGGAGCCTGGACAGTAGTAAAGGGCCGTATGCAGGTCGATCCACACCTGCGTGTCGGGATTTCCTTTGTCTTCCGTTGTCTCGTCGGGTGCTTCGGCCAATCCGAGACTGATGAGGAGTTTGTCGAACGCGGAAAGATTCTCATCCGCAGGCGCTTTGTGGAGGGCGGCGTTGGAGGCAGCGGGAGTGCCAGCAGTCGCGCTCACCGGACTGGTAGGCATCATTCCCCAGCGAATCACCACCAAGACCAGAATCACTGCAACCGCCAGATAAAAATCGCCGCGATGGGCGCGCCACAAGCGCGCTATCGCATTCTTCGGAGGAGCATCCGCCAAGTTTTGAAGAAAGTCGCGTGCCTTTGCCGCAGAGCTCCAATTCCCATCTTGCCCTTTTGCCTTCGTCAGCACGGCCGATGCATTCTCGAGATCGAGGCCGGGGTGCCTGGCTGCAATCGATAAAGCCGTCTGAATTGCTTCCTCGTCCGCCTGTCGTGCGCTCGCGGCCGTGACGGTTTCGGTATTCTCCCGCAATGCGGACGCAGCCGGGGAGGCTGGCAAATTCATTCCGTCCGCAACCGCGCTCAGCCGTGCTACCACTCCCGCGAGCGGTTCGGCGTACGGAGACATCCCCTTGGAAGGAACTGTCGAAAGATTTTCATGGTCATTCCAGACGGGCGCAATCTTGCCGGACAGGTCTGGCTTTTCCTTCTCCAGGCGCGGAGAGCCGCATTTGCCGCAAAACTGTTCATCGGTGACCAGCCCGTTGCCGCATTTCCAGCAGGGAAGCGTTTCCGTCAAGGCCGATGTAGCTGGGCTTTCGGCGGGCATCTGGGCGTCGGCTTGTTCCTCAGCCAGGGGCAGCAGATTCGGCCGCAGTTGCTCAATCGCAGCCATGATTGAGGAACGCTCCTCGGCCATCGACTTCTTGAGCGCCGACTCGGAGCTTCGGCCAATGGCTTCGGTTACGAGACCCGCCATTAAGCGGCAAGTATGAACGTCCTGCTCCACGAAACCCTGGAGTTGATCGAAATAAACTTCCAGTGCGCCCACGATGTTGCCGTCATGGTAGACGGGCACGGCCACCAGCGACAGGATTCTGCGTGGATGGCATAACTCGGGGTCGAACAAAAATTCCGTGTTGACATCGGGCGTGCGCAGCACTTGTCCGGTGCGCACGCAGATGGCGCAAATGGCAGTTTCCAGCGGAACCTCGCTGCCGGCCGGCAAAGCCGATGTTCCGGCCCCGGCGTGGTAGCGGACCATTTTCCCTTCCAGAATCCCTATGCCCGCCCCGCTCCCGCCAATGATGCGCGCCGTTCTTTCCGCCACCACCGCCATGGCATCGTCCGACTGCAGATGCCGAATCTGAATCTGGTGCTGCGCTTCGACGATCTCCGCCAGCGTGCGCGTGTAATCTATTTCAGGGCGCGTTTCTGCCGGGCGCGGAAGGCTCTTTTCGTAGCCCGCGGGGGTTTCCATCTCCTGCTGCCGCAAGCGCTCGCTTTGCAGTTCGAGGCTTTCCTCGATCTGCCGCATCTCCCGATTGTGCTCCTGCAGCACGTAAGCGGCTTCCAGCAGCTTTGCAAAAGTCTGCTCATCGAGAGCCGGTTTGTTTTTTGGATCGCTCACGCGTTCTCGTGGAGGCTTCGCCGATTCGGCCGCTCTGGTTGCCTTCGATTCCGAATCGCAACAATGCCCCTTTTTATTCTAGTGCAATCTGACAACCCGGCGTTTCTGTTTCATGGTTTCCCTATGTCTTTCCGGGGTCGGGGATGGCGATGTGAAATCTTCGCCAGTGCCGGGAGTTTCTCCGGATAATCCGCGACTACCGAAACCAACGATCAGTGTGAAGCAAACGAAGGCCCATCTGCACATTACTCTGGTAAGACTCGCAGCCTGCCACACGGTGCCGCATTCTCCTCCTTCGTTACTTATTTTTCCGGTAAAACAGAGGGGTAGGACTTGCGAGGCAACAGCAATTGCACGCCAAAATAGCCGATAAAATAGGATTGATTGCTGCGGGCTGGTTGGAGGGCGCGTCCTGCCATGAACAGCAGAATGATCGGATTGTGCAGTTTATACCGACCGCCGAGATCGAACGTAGGCTGGTTTTCCGAGGGATGGAAGGTGCCGCTGTTGTACAGTTCTACATCGCCTTCCAGTTTCCGTGTAAAGTCGTGGCCAATCACCAGCCCGCTGATCCAGCTATTCGGCCCTTTGTGCACCTGCTGGTATCCGATCTCGAAGTCCACATCCAGCGGTCCAACCTTGTGTGTGAACTCGAACGGCATCTCGAACGCTTCGCTCGCCGGCGTGATTCCCCGACGTACGGCGTCGTTGGGATTATTCAGAAAAAACTGAGGGAACATGGAAACCGAGAGTCCCTTTTCGCCCGCATCGTAGAACCTCCATTTCACGCCCGGATTGGATTGGCCCAATCCATATTTGGCCATTAAACCGGAGTCCCTCACGCGCAGCCATGCGTTCTCGTAGGTAAGTTGGATGCGGTCGCCTACTCCGAAATTAATGTCAACGTCGGGAGTATGGGAAACCGACTGCCCCTCATAATAAAACGGCATGTATCCCAGATTGATCTCCCAGTTGTGATTTCCCGGTGTCCCCGGATCGTTCGTGTAGTACGGCGGACCGCCCTGAGCGAACAATCCGTTGGCAGAAAATAAACAGAACAGGAGGAGAACTGCTCCGGTTGCCGTGTGCCGCAGTAAACTTCGAAGTTGTTCTCCCAGAGAAGCCTTCCCGAATTTCATCCAAACTCCTGCGAGCCGGTGCTGATCGTCGATATCCGCGCCAAGTGATTCCTTTCTGCGGACTTCAAAGTTGTGTACGTAGCGTCGAAGGTAAACATTTAGCGCCTGTGGAAAAGTGCGTTGCCCTTAGCCGCAGTCACCAAAATGAATCTGGTTGCCAGTTGCCCAATTCGTTTTGGGAGGACGCTGACGGATTTTGTGCCTTTATCCTTAGGTCGCCCTCCGGATCCATTTGGCCAAACGATCCTTCTACTGCATTGGCGCAAGTGACTCTGCATACACAAGTTTGTCGGTGCGCGCTTTTGAATGCATCTTTGCGGCTCCGCATAGCTCACGCCACGAATGACAGCGAAAGTTGTGATGAGGGGACTGATTGATTTTTTGTGAGTCCCAAGATGGGACAGTTCAGCCTAGCACGGACTTCGAACTCGCTCGCAGGGGCCGCGCCTTTGTGCCCTAAGTGCGTTCAATGGCGGGTCTTACGGCATTCCCCGCCACGGAGAAGGTTTGGCGAAAGATGTGCAAAGGGCACGGGTGGACGTGATCCGAAGGAGAACGGTCGCGGACGGGGCAGAAAACTGGAGGATGTGGTGATGGATGTCAACGGGATGAAGATTACGCCGAGAGACCAGCAGGTGCTCGATTTGCTGGTGGGTGGCTGCAGCAACAAGGAGATTGCCGGGCAGTTGAGCATCAGCCCGCGCACGGTGAAACAACATTTGCGAACACTTTTTCTGCGGGCCGGAATTAAAGAGGGCCGCAAGCGGGTGAAACTGGCAATCGCGGTCTTCGAGAGAGAAGGAGCAAATCAATGATGCCTCGCGAGCGCTTAACCGCAAAGGAATCCCAGGTGGCAAACCTGGTCTGGCAGGGCCTCACCAACCGTGAAATCGGCAGGATCATGGGGACCACCGAGCAAGTCATCAAGAATCACTTGCGCAGTACATTCGATAAGTTGGGGGTCTGGAGCCGACTTGAACTGGCCATGTATGTGGCCAGCCACGGCGGCAAGAAATGGGGAGACGGAACCGGACGTTCGCTGGTTTCGGAACGTGCGGCAGGCTAGGATGCAAGCGGCCGGATGCAATCGGCCCGGCTAGGCCCGCTATGGTTCGAGGCGACTTGGCGAGGGCCGGGAACGGGACTTGGGCCAAACTGCTGCAAAGCTTTACACGGGGCTGCCTACGTCTTTCCACTTTGTGTAATAAGTCGTTGAAAAAACAGAGGATCACATGATGCCCCTCGGCCTATGAATTGCAGAAGATGATACTTGACCCGGGCGGCTCCGGGATGGAGCACAACAGTCGCAAAGGGCAGAGACAGGCATGGCATATAAGGAAACATTCTGGATGGCCTGCGATTCCATCGAGCAGCTGCGGGCCGAGTACGGGCCATTTCCCACGCGCGTCGAGGCCGAAGCCGAAGCCCGCAAGCTGGGGTTTCCTTACGTGTTGCGCTACGAGCATCTGCTCGATGAAAATGAGGAAATCCAGGAGGTTCGTTGCGTTTTTCTTGAGTTAAATGCTGCAACGGCGACGGAACCAACCTCCATCACGCTGCATACCCGTTGCGCCACCTGTGGCGCGTCCGCCGCTCACGATAAGGCTTGGCAGGCAGAGGTGTGGGCCGATATCCATGAGTTCGAGAATGCGCGGCATCGCGTGCGCCTATTCGAGCACGCTCGCGGCAGAGGCTTAAAGGAAATCGGCGGCTGGCGCAGGTAGGACAATTCAAGCGGCCTTCGTAAGCTCACTGGCCGCGGCGCGATCGACGAACCAGACTAACTTCCCATCCACCGGGCGCACCAGTTTTGAAGGATACTTTTCTGCCGGCGCGTTACCCTCCAACACTTCGTGAAGCGCCGCGGCTTTCTCCGTCCCGCTGACGAGAAAAACTACCAATCGCGCTTGATTCAGAACCGGCACAGTCAGGGTAAGACGGTGGGTATGTAGTTTTTCTACCCAGTTGGCAACGACCAGTCGCGACTTTTCCTGTAAGGCCGCGGTGTCCGGAAATAAAGAAGCGGTATGTCCGTCCGGTCCCATACCCAGCAGAATTGCGTCGAAGCGGGGAAAGTCGCCGGGAGCGGTTGCGAAAAACTGGTGCACGGCTTGCTCGTAAGCATTGGCGGCGGTGTCGGCGTCCGGGTTTTCCGATGGCATACGAAAAACATTGCCGGCCGGGACTGGGATTTTGGAAAGCAGACTTTCCTCCACCATGCGATAGTTGCTCTCCGCGTCTTTCGGTCCTACGTGGCGTTCATCCCCCCAGAAGAAAAAAACCTTATCCCAGGGAACGCTGGCAGCGGCATTCGCCGCAATCAGGGAATATAAGCTCTTTGGTGTGGACCCGCCCGAGAGAGCAATGGTGAAGCGGCCGCGCTTCGCGATGGCCTCTGCGGCCGCGCACAGCACCTCATCGGCTGCAGCCTGAAAAAGATCCTGGGGGGTGGCCAACCGGCGTATTTCGACGGAGGCGCTCACGAAGCACCTGTCAATACGCCGCTGCAATTCGCCGCGGCGCAGCGAGCCGCGCCCAGCAAACCAGCTTTATCATTGGTGACGACTTGTACCGGAATATTTTCGAGAAGCGGTCGAAGGCGGCCTTTATTGAGGAACGCCTTCATGAAAGTAGGACCGGTGAGTTTGGGAAGGATCTTCGGGCTGATGCCGCCGCTCAGAAAAATTCCTCCCGTGGCCATCGCTTTCAGCGCCAGATTCCCCGCTTCTGCTCCGTAAACGGATATCCAGAGATCGAGCGCGTTCTCGGCCAATGGATTCGTTCCATTCAGAGCAGCCTTTGATATTGTCGCCGCTGCGTCTCCACGCGTGAGTTGTACGGCGAAGCCTTGCGGCTCCTCGCCGCCCCGGTCGAGGAGAAACTCATAGACATTGACCAGCCCGGGACCGGAGAGGATGCGTTCGTAGCTGACGTGCCCGTAGCGCTGAGCGAGAAATCGTAACAACTCGATTTGCACTTCCCCTTGCGGAGCAAAGTCCGCGTGTCCACCTTCACAGGCGAAAATCTCGTGGCGCTTGCCATTCCAGAACAATCCGGCCTCGCCCAGGCCAGTGCCCGGTGCGATCACCGCCTGATTGCCCGGCGCATGTGGAACCTCATTGAGAGCTGTGAAGTCCTGCGAACTGAGTCCCCCAATACCCCACGCATTGGCCTCCAGATCGTTGATCAGCAGAGTGGCTGGAAGGTGAATCTGTTGCGCGAGCCGGGCTTGCTCAATGGTCCACGGAAGATTCGATGTGGCCACGCGTCCATTGCGCACTGGGCCCGCGATGCCAAAGCAAGCGATCTCGGGATGGGTGGAGGAGTCTTTCAGGAACTTGCAGACAATCTCGCCAAAATCCCGAAACTCGCGGCTGGGAAAAACGCTCTCGGAAACCAGATGTAGATCGCCATTCCGGGGCTGAAAATAGGCCAGTCGCGCGTTGGTGCCTCCAATATCGCCGGCCAGAATCATTTCTCGAAGTTCCTCCAGCGCCGCCCATCGCGCTCCAGCAACTCATCGGCGTCCTTCGGGCCCCAGGTGCCGGACGCATAATTGGGAAAGTTGCGCGGCGGCAGCGCCTTCCACAAATCGAGCACCGGATTCACGACAGTCCAACCCGCTTCCACCATGTCCGCGCGCTGAAACAGCGTCTGATCGCCAATCATGCAGTCATGCAGCAGCCGCTCGTAGCCGGTGCTCGGCTGCTTTCCAAAGTATTCCTGATACTCGAAGTTCATGTCCACTGTTCCCAACCGCATGACAGGCCCGGGTACCTTGGCGGCAAACTGCAGAGAAATGCCTTCTTCCGGCTGGATATGCAGCACAAGTTGATTGGGCATCAGGTGTCCGACCGAGGTATCGCGAAAAAGCACAAACGGAGCCTGGCGGAATTGAATGACGATATGGGTATTGCGCGCGGGCAGGCGCTTGCCGGTGCGGAGATAGAACGGAACATCAGCCCAACGCCAATTATCGATCAGCAGCTTCATGGCTACGAAAGTTTCGGTGCGGGAATCGGGAGGCACATCTTCCTCCGCGCGATATGCGGGAACATGCTGTCCGCCTTCGGTGCCTTCGCCATATTGTCCGCGCACCGTGCGAGTCAGAACTTCTTCGTCTGTCATGGGCTGGATGGCATGAAGAATCTTCGCCTGCTCATCGCGCACCGCGTTCGCGTCGAACGAAATCGGAGGCTCCATGGCTGTGAGGCTGATCAACTGCATGATGTGGTTGGGCACCATATCGCGCAGCGAGCCGGCATGATCGAAGTAGCTGCCGCGGCCTTCCACGCCGACGGTTTCGGCCACGGAAATCTGGATGTGGTCGATATAACGGCGATTCCAGATGGGCTCGAAGATTCCGTTGGCAAAACGAAACGCCATAATGTTCTGCACGGTTTCCTTGCCAAGGTAGTGGTCGATCCGGTAAATCTGCTTTTCGTCCGCGACTTTGAGAATCTGCTGATTCAGCATCTTCGCCGACTCCAGATCGTGCCCGAACGGCTTTTCAATCACCACGCGACGCCAATGGCTGTTGCTCTGATCCATGAGTCCGGCGGCAGCCAGTTTCTCGACGATCGGGCCGAAGTAACTCGGCGCGGTTGCCATGTAATAAAAGAAATTCTGATGCGTCGAGTGATCAAGGTCGATTTTGGCGAGGCGATCTTTGATCTGAGGAAAGAGCTTGTCGTCCTTGAAGTCGCCAGCGTGATAGTAGAAACGGCGGGCGAAATAGTCCCAGGTTTCCGGGTCGATGCACTCGCCACAATACGCTCTGACGTCGTCGGCGAGTCGCTTGCGGAAATCTTCGTCGGACATCTGTGCGCGGGCCACGCCGAGCACGGCGAATTCTTTCGAAAGCAAATCGGCGCGGAAAAGGTTATAGAGGGCGGGAATCAACATGCGCGCTGTCAGATCCCCGGCTGCGCCAAAGATCACCATTACGCAAGGGTCGCCCTGTCTGCCAACGCGGGGCGCAGCCACCGCCGGTCTTTCTGCCAATTGAGCCATGGGTATCCCCCAAATAGCTGAGAGTGTTTATGCGCTCTGTTTCGTTGCTGCGGCGGCTTCTACATGCCCGCCAAACTTCTGCCGCATGGCAGAAAGCATTTTTTCCGCGAAGGTATGCTGCTGGCGCGAACGGAAACGTACGAACAGAGCCGCGCTCAGAACGTCTACGGGCACAGCTTCATCCACCGCAGCCTGGATCGTCCATCGACCCTCACCCGAATCCTGCACGTAGCCTTCGTATTCCGAAAGGTTCGGATTTTCTGCCAGAGCCATCGAGGTCAAATCCAGCAACCACGAACTGATCACGCTGCCGCGCCGCCAAACCTCGGCGATATCGGGCAAATTCAAGTCGTAGCGGATATTCTCCGGCAGATCCTTGCTGGTGGCGTTTTTAAAAATATCGAAGCCCTCAGCATAAGCCTGCATGATGCCGTATTCGATGCCGTTGTGCACCATCTTCACAAAGTGGCCGGAACCGGACGGTCCACAGTGGATGTACCCTTGTTCCGCCGTGCCGGCGAATTTTTCGCGTCCCGGCGTTCGCGGAATGTCGCCCACCCCCGGCGCCAGCGTTTTGAAAATTGGATCCAGCCGCTGTACCGCTTCCTTTGGCCCGCCGATCATCATGCAGTAGCCGCGTTCGAGACCCCACACGCCGCCGCTGGTTCCGACATCGACGTAATGAATGCCTTTACCTTGCACTTGCTCGGAGCGGCGCACGTCATCTTTGAAATAGGAATTGCCGCCATCGATGATCGTGTCGCCCGCTTCCAGATACTGTGCCAGTTTCTGTACCGTCTGCTCCGTAGCATCGCCGGCCGGAACCATAATCCAGACCGCGCGCGGCGCCTTTAGTTTACTGACAAGATCTTCCAGCGAGGAAGATCCCGTTGCCCCCTCGCCCGCCAGATGCCTTACCGAATCCGGGCTCAGATCGGAGACAACGACTTGATGTCCGCCGCGCATCAGCCGCCGCGTCATATTCGCGCCCATGCGGCCGAGTCCTACCATTCCCAACTGCATGTCATGCTCCTTAGACCGCGGCCGCAAGAGTTTCCGGCAGCGACGACTTAACGGCTCAAGATTTTCCTTTTTGCTGCGTGCTTTTTTCCACCACGGAGAGCAATTTGTGGAAGGCATCGGCGAACAACTTCACGCCGTCGGAGGTCAGTTTCGTTGTTACTTCCTGGATCGAGATTCCAGCCTGTTCCAAATCATTCATCACTTTGTGCGCGCCGGCGATGTCTTCTGTAAGGCTGTTGCGCAGTTTCCCGTGATCACGGAAGGCATCAATGGTAGCCGGTGGCATGGTGTTTACAGTATCCGGGCCGATCAGTTCTTCCACGTACATCACATCGCGGTATGCGGGATTTTTCGTGCTCGTGCTCGCCCACAAGACGCGCTGGGTTTGCGCTCCCTTGGACGCGAGCGCTTGCCACCGCGGCCCGCTGAAAATTTTCAGATAACGCTGATAAGTCAACTTACCGTTCGCAATCGCGACTTTGCCTTTCAGTCTGTTTAGCAGAGCCTGCCGCTGCGCATCCCCCGTCTTCAGCTTGTCGTCGATCATCGAATCGACCAAGGTGTCGATGCGGCTGATGAAAAAGCTGGCCACGCTGGCCGTCTTCTTTAAGTCACCGCCGCGATTCTGCAACTCCTCCAGTCCGGCAATATACGCCTCAGCGACCTTCTCGTACACTTCCTGCGCGAACAGCAGCGTGACGTTAATATTGATGCCTTCGCCAATCAACTGCTGCACCGCCGGAATTCCTTCCGGCGTACCCGGCACCTTGATCATTACGTTTTCGCGGCCGACGGTTTTCCAAAGCCGCCGCGCTTCGTCGATGGTCTCTTGTGTTTTCAGCGCCAGAAGCGGAGACACTTCGAGGCTGACAAAGCCATCGCGGAACTTCGAACCCTGGTACACAGGCCGCAGAATGTCCGCCGCATCCTGAATATCGCGGATGGCGATCTTTTCATATCGGGCGGTCGCATTCAGATCGCTGGAGGCCAGCGACTTCAACATGTCGTCATACAGCGAGCTCTCGCCGATCGCCTTCTCGAAGATCGATGGATTGGACGTCATGCCGCGCAAGCCGTCGTCCTCGATCATGGTTTTCAGGTTTCCAGTCGTAATCAGGTCGCGGCGAATATAGTCGAGCCACATGGACTGGCCGTAGTTGAGCAGTTCTTTCAGAGGATTGGTGGTTTTAGCAGTCTCAAGAACTCCGGTTGGATTCATAAATAATTTCTCCCTGATTCGACGCAGTTGCGCTCGATATTCAGCTTTTATTGTGCCTCAGCAAATGGACAGTGCGAATTACTTCTCTGCAATTGCCTTACGTGCTTCGGCGACCACAGCATCCGCGGTAAAGCCAAAGAACTTCAGCAAATCCTTTAACGGCGCCGACGCGCCGAAACGATGCATGCCGATCATCCGCCCTTTCGTCCCCACATAACGTTCCCACCCAAACGTGGCCGCCATTTCTACCGAAACTCGCGCCGTAACCGAAGAAGGCAGCACGCCTTCTTTATAAGCGGTGTCCTGCTGCTCAAAGATTGTCCACGACGGCATGCTCACCACGCGTGCCTTTATGCCCTCGGCCTTGAGTTTCTCGTAGGCCTCGACGCACAGCGCAACCTCGCTGCCGGTACCCATCAGAATAACGTCGGGCTTTCCGCCCGGAGCATCGGCGAGAACATAGGCGCCCTTCGTTGTGCCGGAGGCCGCGTTGTACTTGGTGCGATCCAAAGTGGGCAGCGCTTGACGACTGAGCACGAGAGCAACTGGTTGATGCTGCAATTGCGCGATAATCTTCCATGCTTCGACCACCTCATTCGCGTCCCCAGGACGAATCACAACCAGATTCGGCATGGCCCGTAATGACGCGAGTTGCTCTATCGGCTGGTGCGTCGGCCCGTCTTCGCCGAGTCCAATGGAATCATGGGTGAAAATGAAGATGGAGGGAATTTCCATCAACGCTGAAAGTCGAATGCTGGCACGCATGTAGTCGCTGAAGTTGAAGAACGTCGCGCCAAAGCCGCGGATTCCAGAAACTACCAACCCGTTCACGCTCGCGCCCATCACGTGCTCGCGCACGCCAAAATGCAAATTGCGGCCCGCATAGTGACCGGACTGAAAATCGCCTGCGCCTTCGAACTTCAAAGTTGTTTTATTCGAGGTGGCCAGATCTGCCGATCCGCCGATCAGCCAGGGAATGTTCTGTGCCAGCACATTCAGCACTTTGCCAGAGCTTTCCCGCGTCGCCACGCCTTTTGCGTCGGCAGGGAAGACCGGGAGGTTTTTATCCCAGCCACTCGGCAGCTTCCGCCGCTGCATCAGGTGTAATTGATCAGCCAGTTCCGGGTATTTCCTGGAATACTCCGCAAAAGTCTTCGACCATTGCGCCCGTGCATCGGCGCCGCGGCTGCCAATCCCGTCCTGAAAATGCTCGCGAACTCCATCAGGCACGAGAAACTTCGCGTCCTCCGGCCAACCATAGAATTTTTTTACCAGCCGCACTTCTTCTTCGCCCAAGGGTTCCCCGTGCGCGGCGTTGGTGTCCTGCTTGTGAGGCGAGCCGTATCCGATATGGCTGTCAACAATAATCAAGGTCGGCCGATCTGTCGTCTTCTTGAAGACTTCAAAGGCGCGTGCCAGCATCTCCAGATCATTCGCATCCGCTACACGAGTCACGTTCCACCCGTAACCGAAAAAACGTGTGGCCACATCTTCACTGAACGACCAACTTGCCGGGCCATCCAGGGTGACGTTGTTGTGATCGTAGATCCAGCAGAGATTGGAAAGTTTCAAATGACCCGCGAGCGAGGCCGCTTCGCCGCCAATTCCTTCCATCAGGTCGCCATCGGAACAAAGCGCGTACACGTTGTAATTGAAGATCTCAAATTCCGGCCGGTTGAAATTAGCCGCCAGCCACTTTGCGCCAATCGCCATCCCCAGGCTGTTTCCTACCCCCTGACCTAGCGGGCCAGTCGTGGTTTCCACACCGCTGGTGATGTGTGACTCGGGATGCCCTGGCGTGCGGCTTCCCAGTTGACGGAAGCGCTTGATCTGCTCCATGGGCACGGCCAGTTCCTTGAGAACTTCGTTGTTCTTGTCCACCTCACGCACGCCCGCGAGGTGCAGCATGGCATACAAGAGCATGGAGGCATGACCGTTGGAGAGCACGAACCGGTCGCGGTTCAACCAGGTCGGGTCTTCCGGATCGTAGTTAAGAAATTCCTGCCATAAGCAATACGTTACCGGTGCCAATCCCATCGGCGCGCCGGGATGGCCGCTATTTGCCTGTTGCACGGCATCGATTGCAAGGGTGCGGATCGTATTAACACACAGTGTGTCGAGTTGCTTTCCGGTCACCAAAATCTGTTCGCTAACTGCCATGGACACGTGCTCCTCTCAGCGACGACTGGCGTCTTTTTGTCGAATGGTTTCGCTGGCCGACTTGACAGATTATTAGAGTTAAGGGGACAGAAAAGGGTTTCAGCTACGTCACGAGTGTATCAATTTCTTAAGAAGGAATGGAATTCCCAATGATGCTTTAGATTGCTCGAGACTGTTTGATCCCGCAGGGGGAACTTCGGAAGGAAACAACTTGCACTTGGATGGGTGCTACCTCAGCAATTGCAGGTAGCTGCTCTCGCTCCTGGAAGCTCGCGTGGCGTCCTGGACATATTTGAGAAACAGGCGAAGGTTTTCCTTTGCCGGAGCGTCCAGCCCCTCAAACCGAACGCGTACCCCTCCGGCGGGCGCGCTGTGTGTCACAACTCCGTTCAGGGCCACGCCTTTCACCCATATTTTCCCGCTGGCGACCCAAAGGCCGATTTCCACCTTCGCCCCCCCGCTGATGTGGGCCGCGGTTTCCACCTGGCATCCTCCCCGGCTGGTGTTGGAGAGATTGCCCCAGACGGGAGTATCCCCGTCATTGACGCGCAGTTCTACTGCTACGAAACACCTGATTCTGGGATGGCGGCGACGGTCACCTGCCCAGGTGGAAGCAAAAAGATCGGGTTCAAAGGGAGGCGTGGATGATGTCTCAACAGGAATCGGTTGCGCCGGTTCCGGAACCGAAGGCTTAGGCGCTTCCTTCTGAGCGGCAGACCGCTTAATCTCTCGCATCACCGCCAACAAAGCCTGCTCTCTGCCTTCAGGGGCCGCATCCCGGTAAATCTGCAAAAGTTTGCCGAAGTTCTTCGCGAGGTCCGGATCGGCCAGCAAACCTGTCCAGTCTGTTCCTGCCGTTGCGTTCGCTTTTGAGTCTGCCATGAAGGGTGCGGCCTGGATTGGTGCAGTCGAATCCGCTCTCAGCTTGAACTGCAGGTCATGCGAGAACAAGATGACCTAAGTCACACTCCCATTACGAGAATCGCCATCTTCGGGATTCCCTTTCAAAACGCTCCCCCAACTGGAATCTCAGTCTCCGGGTTAAACTAAATAGCTTCAGCTTTTGCATCGCACAGTACCGTCATAGAATCAATAACGGAACGTGCCGTATCTATGTGGAAATAGATGTTCTTACAGACTCTATAATGAAATCTTTCCTAGAATCGGCAATGCAAGCCTTCTTGCCATATTTAAAATCGAAATTCTTCAGTGGCAGCGTGGTTCTCGTGTTCGCCGTAACGGCACTTGAGGCGCAAACTCCGGCGCCATACCCCTCTATCTCCCTACCGGGATCGCAGAGCCCCTTCACTGGTAGTGAGCCTGAGGGGCAGGCCACGCCGCAAGCCCTGCAAATTGGTTTTCAGGACGCGATCAATCGAGGTCTGCGCAACAATCTCGGTCTTTTGCTGGCTGGCGATCAAACGATTCAGGCCAAAGGTGAACGGTGGAAGGAACTGAGCGACCTATTGCCGACGTTCGGCGCGCGCGTGCAGGAGGACGCACAAACGCTGAGTCTCACGGCGCTTGGTTTCAAGAGCAACCTCTTCCCATTCCCGCTTCCGCGAGTCATCGGGCCGTTCAATTATTTCGATGCTCGGCTTTCCTTGACGGAGTCGCTTTTCAGTTTTCACGACATCGAGCAGGAGCGCGCCGCCGAAGAGCGTCTGAAATCCGCCAACTACACCTTAAAAGATGCAAGGGAAGTGGTGGTGCTCGCAGTGGGTAACGCTTACCTGCTGGCCATCGCCTCGGAGGCCCGCATCGAGACCGCTGAGGCTCAGGTCGAAAACGCGCAGGCACTGTACAACAAAGCTGCGGATGAATTGAAGGCCGGCCTGACTCCCGCGATCGACGCCTTGCGGGCGCAGGTTGAGTTGCAGACGCGTCAGCAGCAATTAATTGCCGCACGCAACGACTATGCCAAGCAGAAACTCTCCCTGGCTCGCATCATTGGCCTGGCCACCGGGCAGGACTTCGTGCTGACTGAGAAAGCTCCGTATGAAGCCTTAACTCCGCAACCGGTTGAAGTCTATTTGCAGCAAGCCTACAGCTCACGGGCTGACTATAAGGCTGCACAAGCGCAGGTGCGGGCCGCAGAATTCGTGCGCCGCGGTGCAACTGCCGGTCATTATCCAACCTTCGATCTGGGTGCGAATCTCGGCGATGTCGGAGTCACCCCCGGCCAGTCGAACGGAACCTGGCAGGTGAATGGCGGCATCAATATTCCAATCTTCGCGGGCGGAAAAACTCATAGCGACGTTCTGGAAGCCGAGGCACAACTAAAACAGGCGCGTTCGCAGCTGAATGACTTGCGTGGCCGTATCGATTATGAGGTCCGCGCGTCGCTGCTCGATTTGAATTCAGCGGCCCAGCAGGTCGAAGTAGCGCGCAGTTCGGTGGATCTGGCGGAGCAGGCGCTGGCGCAATCGCGCGATCGTTTCGCCGCCGGCATAACCGATAATCTGGAAGTGGTACAGGCCCAGGAAACCGTCGCCGGTGCGCATGAAAGCTACATCCAGAGCCTGTACGCTCATAATCTGGCCAAGGTCGAGCTGGCGCGAGCCATCGGCGATGCCGAACAAGGAGTGGAGCGTTATCTGAAAGGCAGAACTCAATAACTATGGAACCGACGACGCAAAGCCCAACCGCCGCTCCGCCGGCCGAAGCAGAAAGCCGGCCCAAGCCCTTACCGGCGACCGAGCGGGATTTCCGCACTCGTCCTGCGCGCACCGCCAGTCCCGGGTTCCGGATTGCTCTTATCATTGGCATCGTCGTCATTGTGGTGATCGGATTTTTTGTTTATCGCTACGTTACCAGCTACGAATCTACCGATGATGCACAGGTGGACGGCCACATCAACTCCGTCAGCGCCCGCATTTCCGGCCACGTCATCCGGTTGGACATTACCGACAACCAGCACGTGCAGGCTGGCCAGCTTCTGGTGGAGATCGATCCCACCGATTACCAGGTCGCTTATGATCGTGCCAAGGCCGACTACGAAGACGCCAAGGCGCAGGCGGCCGCAGCCGGTGTGAATGTTCCCATCACCGACGTCAACACGACGACCCAGATTTCTGCCACCGAAGCCGACGTCGGCAGTGCCCGCGCCGCCATCGCCGCCGCCAAGCAGCAATTCGCTGCCGCCAAAGCCCAGCTCGCGCAGGCGCAGGCGAACAATGTGAAGATTCAAGACGACCTTACTCGCTATCAGCAACTCATTGGCAAGCAGGAGATTTCGCAACAGCAATTCGACGAAGCCCTTGCCGCCGCCAAGGCCAGCACGGCTGCGGTAGAAGCGGCCCGCGCCACTGCCGATGCCGCGCAGGCGCAAGTCGCGCAGGCGCAGAGCAGGTTGGCCCAGGCAGAAGCGAATTATCGCTATGCACAAACCGCACCTCGACAGATGGAAGTGATACGTTCCAGAGCAGCCTCGGCTTTGGCTCAAATGCAGCAGAAGAAAGCGGCACTCGATCAGGCCGCTCTGAACCTGCAATACACGAAAGTGATTGCGCCTGTTGCCGGGGTGGTCAGTGATCGCACGGTCGAGGTCGGTCAGAACGTCGTACCGGGACAAGAGTTGATGAAAGTAATTCCCCTCTACGATGTTTGGATCACGGCCAATTTCAAAGAAACCCAACTCCGCGACATGAGAGTCGGCCAGCCGGTGACCATCGAAGTGGATGCCAACGGACGCAAATACAAGGGCAAAGTGGACAGCTTGGCTGGCGCGAGCGGCGCGCGCTTCAGCCTGTTGCCGCCGGAAAATGCAACCGGCAACTACGTGAAGGTTGTGCAGCGTGTTCCCGTGAAGATCGTGCTTGATCCGGGAGAAGATAAAGATCAGTCATTGCGACCAGGAGAGTCGGTCGAACCCAAGGTCTGGATTCGTTGATGGGTGCTGGTTCCGCGACTGTGGGCGAAGCCGATGTCTGGCGTCCGGCTGTCAATCCCTGGATCATCGCGATCACGGTAACTCTTGCGACCTTCATGGAAGTGCTCGACACCTCCATTGCCAACGTCGCGCTTCCCCACATCGCGGGCAGCCTCTCCGCTGGACAGGACGAAAGCACCTGGATTCTCACTTCCTATCTCGTCTCCAATGCCATCGTGCTGCCGCTGAGCGGGTGGCTTTCCTCGATCATGGGCCGCCGCAATTTCTATATGAGCTGCGTAGCCCTGTTTACGGTCAGCTCATTCCTGTGCGGATTGTCGCCCAATTTGGCGACGCTGATTTTCTTCCGCGTGCTCCAGGGCGTGGGGGGCGGAGGCTTACAACCGAGTGAGCAAGCCATTCTGGCTGATACCTTCCCGCCGGCCAAACGCGGCATGGCATTTGCCGTTTACGGCATCGCAGTTGTTACCGCGCCGGCGATCGGTCCCACGCTTGGCGGATGGATTACAGATAACTTTACGTGGCGCTGGATTTTCTTCATTAATATTCCAGTCGGAATCATCTCCATCCTTCTGACCTCGCGCCTGATCGAAGACCCGCCGTATTTTCACCGCCGCAAAATCAGGGAAACCAGGATCGACTACATTGGTCTCGGCTTTGTCGCTTTGGGCCTGGGAACGCTGCAGGTTGTGCTCGATAAAGGCCAGCGCGACGATTGGTTCGAATCCCACTTCATCCTAATGTTCTCGTTGATTGCAGCAGCTTCTCTGATCTTCGTGACCTTCTGGGAGTGGCATCAGAAGGATCCGATAGTCGATCTGCATCTTTTCCGCGACCGCACCTTTGGCATCTCGAATCTTCTGATGTTCATGCTCGGCTTTGCTCTTCTGGGCAGCACCCTTCTTCTGCCGCTCTTCATGCAGACGCTGCTGGGCTACACAGCAGAGCAATCCGGGTTGGCCCTCATGCCCGGCGGTCTGACGATCATGATCCTGCTGCCGCTCGTCGGATTTCTGCTTTCCCGTTACGCCCCGCGCTGGCTGCTGGTGTTCGGCCTGACCATGCTGTCGGCGTCGCTATTTCACATGACCAGCTTCGATCTGCAGATCGACTTTCGCACCACGGCGATGGCCCGCGTCCTGCAGGCCGCTGGAATGGCTTTCCTGTTCGTCCCGATTAATACTGCCGCCTATGCCTTCCTTCCGCGCGATAAAAATAATGCTGCTTCAGGACTGATGAATCTGGCGAGAAATATCGGAGGCAGCGTTGGAATCTCGGTGGTGACCACCATGCTCGACCGCCGGTCGCAAGCGCACCTGAACTATCTTTCGAGCAATCTGAGTTCCGCCAACCCGGCATTCCGCTCCATGTTGCAAGGGGCCACACGGGCCATGGAAGCGCATGGCGCCAGTGCCGCCTTCGCAGGCCAACAAGCATACGCCCTGATCGAGGGAACACTACAGCGACAGGCCACCATGCTGGCCTACATCGACGATTTCTGGATGCTCGGCATCGCCATCCTGCTTATGATTCCCACGGTGTTCCTGATGAAAAAAAGCCGCCCCGGCGGTGATGTCGCGGTACACTAATTCCGGGTTCTGTGGGGAACCATGTTTCGGATCATTACTGTCGAGCGCGAGTATGGCTCTGGCGCCGGCGCCATTGCAGCTCAACTCGCGAAACATCTGGGATGGAATCTCTGGGACAAACGCCTTACCGATGAGATCGCCCGTCTCGCCAATGTGGATGCCTCCGCCGTCCGGCGTTGCGATGAGCGCATCGATAGCCGTTTCTATCGATTAGCCAAAACCTTCTGGCGTGGCAGCTACGAGCGCAGCGCTCAACTCGGCAGTCAGGTGTTCGACACCGATTGCATGATGTCTATGATGGAAGAAATCAGCACCAAGATCGCCCAGGAGGGCAGTGCGATCGTGGTCGGCCGTGGCGCACCGTATTTTCTGCGCGAGAACCCCGATGCCTTTCACGTTTTCCTCTATGCTCCTCGCGCCGAAAAAGTTCGCCGCCTGCGGGAGGATGGGCTGAGTGAATCGGAAGCGGAGGAGCGCGTCGAGTCTGTCGATCGTGAGCGCATCGCCTTCGTCAAGCATTACTTCGACGCCGATTGGCCCACGCGCTCTCTCTACCACATTATGATTAACACGGCCATCGGGAACGAAGCGGTCATCCAGACGATCCTGCAAAGCATGCAGTTGATCCAGGGCGGTCCACGAGCTACCGATTACGAACCACAAAGACTTTCCAGCAGAACCTAGTGCGGGTGCGGGCGGCCCGTCTGCGACGCTGGGCAACAATCTTCCGCACACACGTCGGCCCGCGGACCGAGCGTTCCCAACGCGCGCCGCTCCAATCCCGGATTTAATCGCTCTTCAATCAACTCGCGAATCATGCCGATGAACTTGGGATGTACGCCGACGGTCTTCGCGCGGGCCATCGGCAGTCCCAGCTTTTCACAACGCTGCCGCGCTTCGATGTCCAGATCGTACAGAACTTCCATGTGATCCGAGATAAAGCTGATCGGTGCGACCACCACAGCGGTAGCAAGATTCTTCGCCTTCACCTCGCGCAAATAATCCAAAATATCCGGTTCAAGCCACGGTTGCCCCGGCGCGCCGCTGCGGCTCTGATAAACCAACGCGTCGTTCTTGTGCCCGAGTTTGCCGGACACCAATCGCCGCACTTCCTCAAGTTGCCTCAGGTAATCGCTGGTATTAGCCATAGAGATCGGGATGCTGTGCGCGACATACACAATCTGCACGTTCTGCGCGGCCTCGGAAGGAATCGCCCGCAACGCGTCCCGCACACGTTCACCCGTCGCTTCAATATACTCAGGATGATTGAAGAACGCGCGAATCTTGTCCACCTCCGGCGCGCCCGGTCCAACTTGTTTTTGCGCCCGCGCAATGTCTTCGCGATACTGCCGGCAGCCCGAATACGAGCTGTACGCCGAAGTCACAAAGCCAATCGTGCGCCGTATTCCATCTTCTTTCATCTTTCGCAGGGTATCCGTTAAGAACGGATGCCAGTTCCGATTCCCCCAGTAAATCGGTAGGTTGATCTTGTGGTATCCAAGCTCGGCTGACAGTTCCGCGATGAGTTCACGGGTCTGCTCGTTAATGGGACTTTTCCCGTCAAAGTGGTAATAGTGCTCGGCGACAGTGAGCAATCGCTCCCGTGGAACGTTTCTTCCTCGCAGCACGTTTTCCAGAAAAGGAATGACGTCATCGTGGGATTCCGGTCCGCCGAAGGAAACGATCAAGATCGCGTCGTAGTTCATGCGCCTCAGTTCACAAGTCGGAGCGGCCAGTTTTCGCTGCTTCCGTTGCAAATTATCATTTTGCTACCTTCCCTGCGTCGCCAGAGTCAAATACAGAGCAAGATCACATATTACCGTCTGGCCGCGCGGAAATGCAGATCGGCCGAGCGATCGATGCCACAATCCTCCCAAATGGGCTCACATGGTACGCTTTCTGCTGGAGCCCATGGTGACGCCAGCGTGATTGGCCGGATCTTTAAAGCTTTTCAATACCGCGATTTCCGCCTGATGTGGATTGGAGCCTGCACCTCCAGCATCGGCACCTGGATGCAAATCGTCGCGCAAGGCTGGCTCATCTATCGCCTCAGCCACTCAGCCTTTTTGTTGGCCCTCGATCAGTTTCTCGGCGGAATCCCGATTTTTTTATTCTCTCTGATCGGCGGTGTAGTTGCCGATCGCGTGGAACGCCGGAAAATCCTGCTCGGCTCGCAGTACGTGCAGATGGCTTCCGCAGGCTTGCTGACTGTACTGGTAGGGACCGGCCTCGTCCACGTCTGGCAGATTCTTTGCCTCTCGTTTATTTCGGGATTCGCGCAGGCCTTTGGTGGACCAGCCTATCAGGCGCTGATTCCCACGCTGGTGGACCGCGACGACATGCCGAATGCGATCGCGCTGAACTCGATTCAGTTCAACGTGGCCGTGATGATCGGACCGGCGCTCGCCGGCCAGGCTCTGGCAAAACTCGGGGAAACATACTGCTTCGGGTTAAACGCGATTTCGTTTCTTGCGCCGATCATTTCCCTCTCCCTCATCAACGCGCGCTTCTTGCCGGCGAAAACCGGGGAGTCCATGTTCGCCAGCCTCAAACAGGGAATTCGCTTCGCACGCCAGCAAAACTCCATGGAAGCCCTCATTTTGCTGGCCTTTTGCATGACCGCACTGGGCATGCCTATGCGCACATTTATTCCGGTGTTCGTAAAGGATATTTTTCATCGCGGCCCGGAAACGTACGGAAATCTGCTCGCGCTCATGGGGCTTGGCTCGATTTTCGGCTCCCTAGGCATCGCCACTGCCGGCAACTTCCGGCGAAAGGGCTTGGTGGCCCTTGGAGCGCTGATCAGCCTCGGCGCATGCATCTCCGTCTTCGCGCTTTCGACGTCCGTTCGGCTAAGCGGCATCATCCTCGTGCTGGGTGGTGCATCGATGATGGCGGTTTTCGCAACTGTAAACTCGCTGGTGCAATTGATCACCACCAACGAAATGCGCGGACGTGTAATGAGCGTCTACAACGTCGCCTTTCGCGGCGGCATGCCCATGGGCAATCTTGTATCGGGCTGGCTGGTTCCGATCTTTTCGGCACCAGTAGTGTTGGGTGTGAATGGCTTTCTCTTGATTATTGTGGCCCTCTACTTCTTGTTGCTACAACGGCGTCTGGCCGCGCTTTGAGCGTTTGCAGCAAACCTCACAGCGATTCTGATTCGGTAGAATAGGCCATGACGGGTGAAAGCAGGCCCCAGTCGTATGGTGGACATTGGCTAAATGCCGAGCGCTTGCTCGATTCGCGTTCGTGGAGTGGTGCAAGGCGTCGGCTTCCGTCCATTCGTATATCGACTGGCGCGCGCGCACACCCTCGCCGGGTGGGTGCTGAATGGCGAGGAAGGTGTCGAGATTTTCCTCGAGGGCGCCGAGAAAAGCCTGCAGTGCTTTTTGCGAGACCTGAAAACGCAGTCGCCTCCCGCAGCGAGCATCAGCCAGATCGAAATTCATAACGCGGAACCGGTTGGCCTGAGCGACTTCACGATTCGCGAAAGTCAGCGCCGTGAATCGCCGACTGTTCGCATCTCACCCGATCTGCCGGTTTGCCACGCATGTCTTGAAGAACTTTTCGACCCTGCAGACCGGCGCTATGGGTATCCCTACATCAACTGCACCAACTGCGGCCCGCGCTACACGGTCATTACAGCTCTGCCCTATGACCGCCCCAACACCACGATGCATAACTGGCCCATGGACGGTTATTGCGCGGCAGAATATCGCGATCCCGCCAACCGCCGTTTCCACGCGCAGCCAGTCGCTTGCCCGGCCTGCGGTCCGGCTTATTATCTGCGGAATGGGGAACAAATCGTTCAAGGCGGCGAACCTAGCATTCGCGAAGCTACAAGCCTTCTCCGCAACGGAAAAATTCTCGCCGTCAAAGGACTCGGCGGCTACCACCTCGCATGTGACGCCGCGAATCGAGCGGCCGTGGCTGCTCTGCGCGAACGCAAGTTCCGTAAGGAAAAACCGTTCGCCATCATGGCGCACGATTTGGAAGCAGCGCGTCAATTGGTCGATCTTTCGGCGAATGCGGAGGAGTTGATCACCTCCAACGCGCGTCCGATCGTCCTCGCTCCTTGTATCGCCAACCCTGACCGGGTTGCGCCGGAGATTGCGCCGGAAGTTGCTCCAGACAACGATGAACTGGGAGTCATGCTCCCATATACGCCGCTTCATCACCTGCTGTTTGCCGCGGGTGCTCCGGAGGTATTGGTGATGACCAGCGCGAATCGCTCCAGCGAGCCGATTGCTTACGAAGATGCCGAAGCGTTGGACCGGCTCAACGGAATCGCGGATGCATTCCTGATCGGCGAACGCCCAATTGCCCGGCGAGTGGATGATTCCGTCGCTCGCGACGGCGTCTTTGGTCCGGTAATTCTGCGCCGAGCCCGCGGTTACGCCCCCGGAGCGGTAGCAACTTTCCCTACTGACAGCCCGATTTTGGCTCTAGGAGCCGATTTGAAGAATACGGTTACGCTGGTGGTGGACGGCCAGGCATTCGTTAGCCAGCACATCGGCGACCTGGAACATTATCAATCGCTGCGTGCCTTTCAGGAGACAATTCAGGATTTGATTTCGATGTACGAAGTGCGTCCGGAGGAATTGCTCCTGGCGCACGATGCGCATCCCCAATATTTCTCCACCTCTCATGCCCGTGCACTGAATGTTCCAAACAAAATTGCCGTGCAACACCATCGCGCCCACGTTGCCTCGGTCTTAGCCGAGCGTGGCGAGTGGGACACGCGTGTACTGGGGGTCAGCTTTGACGGCACGGGCTACGGGGACGATGGCAGCATCTGGGGCGGCGAGATTTTCACGGGAAGCATTAGAGAAGGCTTCGAACGGCGCGCGCATTTACGGCGCGCGTCGTTGCCCGGCGGCGATGCAGCGGCGCAGTTTCCGGTTCAGGCGGCTGCAGGGTTTCTGGCGCAGTTGGAAGGTTTGCCCGATCTCGCTGCTCCTCCATTCTATTTTCCCCAGCGTTACCGACAAGCCATTGAGTTGGTTCAAAAAAATGTGCGCTGTTTTCCGACAACCTCGATGGGACGCCTTTTCGACACTGCCGCAGCTTTGCTCGGCTTTACGCGGGAAGTAACCTTCGAAGGCCAAGCCGCGATGTGGCTGGAGCAACTCGCTGCGGGCGTCGGGCATTCCGACCCGTACCCGTTTCCTTTTATGTATCAGCAGCTCGACTTTCGTCCCTTGCTTCAGTCGGTCATTAAAGATCGAAGAAGTCAGCGTCCTCCAGCAGAAATTGCGCGAGCCTTCCAGTTCGGGTTGGCGCAGGGCGTGCGCGATGCGGTAGTCGACATCTGTGAGTCAGAGAACATCGACACCGTTGTGCTCTCGGGAGGAGTTTTTCAAAATGAGTTACTCTTAAAAGATGTGAAATCGCTGCTTGAGCCTGAACGTTGCCGGATTTGGACTAATCATGCGGTTCCACCCAATGACGGCGGCATCAGCTTGGGACAAGCGGCGTTAGCGCTATTTTTACAGCGAAGGAACGGTTAGCAAGCAACCTATGCACGAACTTTCCATCGCGATGAGCATCATCGATCTGGTGCAAGAGGAATCCGAAAAGCGCGGTGGCGTGCAGGTGTGTGCAGTGCATCTCAAACTGGGAGAACTTGCAGGTGTAGTAAAAGAAGCTCTGCTGGGTTCTTTTGAAATGGCGTGCGAAGACACTCCGTTGAAGGGCGCACGTTTGATCGTCGAGGATCTTCCCGTGCGCATCTTTTGCCGCAAATGTAACGCGCCGCAGCCCATCAGTTCGGTGCAATTGTTTTGCTGCGCGGAATGCGGAACCCCATCGGCAGAAGTCGTGCAGGGTAAGGAACTCGAGGTAATTGCGTTGGAGATTGAGGAATGGGATCACAGCCCCGCTTAATCGAGGTCCGAAAGAACGTTCTCAAGCAGAACGACATTACCGCGCGCGCCCTGCGCGACCAATTCCACACGGCAGGAGTGTTCGTGGTCAGCCTGGTATCGAGCCCGGGTTCGGGCAAGACCATGTTCCTCGAAAAGACGCTTACGATTCTGCGGAACAAATATCGTGTCGCGGCGCTGGTCGGCGATCTCGCCACGGAGAACGACGCCATTCGGCTGGCTCGAAGTCAGGCGCCCGTCAAACAAATCACCACCGGAACGCTCTGCCACCTGGAGGCGGCGATGGTGCGGAATGCCCTGCAGGAATGGGATCTCGATCAGTTCGATTTCCTTTTCATTGAAAATGTTGGCAATCTGGTTTGCCCGTCGTCCTACGATCTCGGTGAAAGTCTGCGCTTGGTGCTGATTTCAGTGACCGAAGGGGAAGACAAGCCGCTCAAGTATCCGACCATCTTCAACAGCGCCGATGTTGCCGTGGTCACGAAAATGGATCTCGCGCCCGCGGTCGAATTCGACTGGGACGCCGCCTACGCCAACATCCAGGCGGTGCGTCCGGGCATGATGGTACTCAAGCTCTCGGCCAAAACCGGAGAAGGCATGGATGATTATCTGGACTATCTGAAGAAGCGTTTGAACGAGTTACGGGGCGCGGGAGTAAGCTAGCAGACCGATCACATCATGATTACTTTTCTGTCCATTATCGCGGTGGGATTCTTCCTCGGCATGCGCCATGCTACCGATCCCGACCACGTCGTCGCGGTAACGACCATCGTGAGCCGCCAGCGCAATTTACTGAAAGCCGCCTTCACCGGTATTTTCTGGGGCATCGGCCACACCATCACTATCTTCGTTGTGGGTGCGGCCATCATTCTTTTCGATGTGGTGATTCCCGCCCGGATCGGTCTCTCGATGGAACTTTCCGTCGGAATCATGCTCATCGTTCTCGGAGCCATGAATATCTCAAGCTTCATGCGCACCGCGCGGACGATTTCCACCAGACCGGACGAATCTGAAATCGTACATTCCCACGTGCACGTCCACGGAGACTACGTGCACAGTCACTCGCACGGACACAATCCCGAGACGCATTCACACGTTCATCCGACACCTCTGACCTGGCTCGATCGCCTTTTTTGTCAGATCGGCCTCTATCAACAACTGCGGCCGCTGGTAGTGGGAATCGTTCATGGCCTCGCCGGTTCCGCTGCGGTGGCGCTGTTAATTCTCACCACCATCCGGAACCCGCGCTGGGCGCTGGTTTACCTGCTGGTCTTCGGAGCGGGAACCGTCGGCGGCATGATGCTGATCACCTTGAGCATCGCCTCCGCGTTCAATTTTTTTGGACGACGGCACGCGAATTTCTCCCATTGGCTGGGATTTGCCTCCGGCTTAGTCAGCCTCGCCTTCGGAATCTTTCTGGCTTACGAAATGGGTTTTGCCAAAGGTCTTTTTACCGCTCACCCGCAATGGACACCTCACTAGAAGGAGACCGCCCGTCATCGCGGATGCAAGCCTGATATGACAGCGGTCAAGCTTCTCCTTCTCCTGTTCTTCATGCCCGCCGAGCTTTTGGGTCAGCAGATTGTCCTGACTGGACGCGTCCTCGATCCCTCCGGTAATGCTCTTCCCAACGCATCCATCCACGTATTCGCGCAAAACCAGACGCTCGCCCAAGCCACCTCGCGCGCAGACGGGCAATTCACCGTGAGACTTACCTCTGCGGGCGAATTTATCCTCAAGGCAGAAGCCACGGGATTTCGCGTGGTCGTGTTGCCGGTCACCGTTCGCAACGCGAACAATTCTGCCATTGAGATTCGAATGAGCCAGATCGCACCGCGCGTCGAAAATGTCACGGTTGCCGCCGACGTCGAGGTGAGCGACGTTCTCAGTCCCGATCCCGCGGAGAAGGTTTTCGTCCGGCAAGACCTACTCGATGCAAACCCCGGCCGTCCCGGCGCTCCCGTTTCCATTCCCGGCTATCCGATCGAAACCGCATCCAGCGGTATCAAAGCGCCACAATATTTTGCGCCCGGAGTTGCAGGTGACCATGGCGAGCCTATCGCGCAGTACATCGCAGTTGGCAGCTATCTGGTTTCGAACAATCTATCCGCCAACGCGCACGGCAATGGCTACTCTGATCCGAACATATTTATCCCGCAGGTGCTCGAAAGCGTTCAGGTGGATGGCGGCGCATTCAACGTCCGTGAAGGCAATCACTCCGTCAATCTGGCTGCAACCTATGGGCTGCGCTCTCGTTTCGATCCTTTCCTCACGCTGACTGGTGACTATCGCGACATCGATCTGGTCGCGGGATTCACTCCCTCAATCGACTCGTGGATTGCCTTCGAAGGCTCCAACGGCAACGGCTTTCTGGACCGGTTGGAACATCGACAGCAATACAAATTCAACGGCGAGCGCTTTTTTCAGTTCGCACGGCACAAGCTCACCTTGCTCGGCATGGGCTACTACGGTTTTTCCTACGTTCCGGGACTTGTTCCGATCTTGGCGCCGAACGCGAACGACGCCAACTTTCCCAATCTCGGTGACACGATCGATCCGCGGCAGAAGGATCAGACCCACACCGCTCTCTTTGCAGCCAATGATGTCTGGCAGTTGAGTGATAGTCAACAACTCCAACTCTCGGGCTTTTTCCGAACCTACAATCTCTCCTTGTTTTCCGACTTTGGACAGGGGTTGATACGTCAAAGCGAGTTCCGCACAGTTGCCGGCACGAGTGCCGATTACGTTAACCGGATTCGCGAGTATTTTTCGTTATTAGCCGGCATCGATTACAACCGCGAAGCTCCCCGCCGGGACGATCTTGATCATTACGGATTCTTCGATCCGGCCGATCCCACTTGCTACGGCCGGTTCACCCCGGTTGACGGCAACGACATCACCATCACATCGCTCACGCCATACGCGGCCGCCGAAGGAACGTTAGCTCTTCGTTTCCGCTACTATCTCGGCTGGCGGCGCGACGAAATCGACATCGCCAATAACGATCTTCTCCATCGGGAGAATTCTTTCCAACAATGGGTCGGCGTGAACTCTCCAAAAGCGACCATCGCGTTGCTGCCAGCACAATCCCGGTATGTTCCTCTACTCTCTCTCAGTTTTGGCCAGGCATTCTTCACTGAAGATCCGCGCATCGGCACCGGGACCAGCGTCGGCTCGCCGGTCGCCACGTCACACTCATACCAGATCGTCGCCAGCAAGAGCTTCCGCCATACCGATGTGAAACTTACACTGGGTCACGTGACCAGCAGCGCACAACTCGCGAAAATCGATCCAGATACGGGCCTGCAATTCAACGAAGGCCCGAGCCGCCTTCGATTTATGACCATCACTCTGCGGCGGAACTTCACACAGGGTTGGCTGCTGGCAACGTTCTCGAAAGCCGACGCCCGCGATCTCGATACCGGCCTGCCTACGCCCGAGGCGCCGCGCACAATCTTCGACCTGCTGGGAACAATTCAGAAACTCCCAATGCAGCTTCAGGCCCGAGGAGAATTCGAATACGTGGGCGTGAAGCCGCTGGGGACGGGTTGTCTTCCAGATGTGAACGCCGAATGCACTGGAACTTCGGTAAAGGAATTCCGCGGAGCAATCGTACGGCCCTTCAATAACGGTCGTTTCACCGCAGGAGTGAACTTCCTCATTGCCAGTGGCTATACAGGACAGACCACAGAAAATTTCTATCCTTCCGAGGTGCAGGAAGTAGTGGGTGTCCGCATACCTTCATATGCCAGCCTGGTTCTCAGCTACCGCTTCGGCCGCGCTGCTCAATAGGAGCGCGCCGCGAAGGCGCAAACTAGCAGCATCCCATCTTCACTTCGCCGGCTGCCGTTAGCGGCGGTCCGAAGGCCTCCTGCGGCGCGGGAGCGCCATTCATAACGGCAATCCATCGCCGTATTGCATCGAACACTACAAGAATCACGCCCACGATGAAGATAGTCATGAGCACCGTATCGAGGTAGCCGGTGAACACTTGTCCGGGCTTGGCCGTCAGCGGCCAGAAAATATCCTGAATGGAGAGCACGCCCGCCGTTACCGTTGTTAGGCCCACAAAGCACATGGGAACGCCCGTGATCCAGGCATACCTGGCCTTGCCCATATTGATTAAGAATGTCGTGGTCACCGCCAGAGCAATGGTCGCCAACAACTGATTGCCGGTCCCAAACAACGGCCAGATCGTGGAAATATTGCCCGTGTAAATCAAGTATCCCCAACCCAGCACCACAAAAAAGCTCGTGATCAGATTGCCCGGAAGCCACGCGCTGTTTCCGAACGGCTTATGCACCTTGCCCATGAGTTCCTGCAAAACATAGCGCGCCACGCGTGTGCCGGTATCCACCGTCGTCAGAATGAATAACGCTTCAAACATGATCGCGTAGTGATACCAGTAACCCATCAAGCGATCCATACCCGGCAATCCGCGGAAAATCTGCGCCATGCCAACGGCCAGTGAAACTGCGCCTCCGGTTCGTCCCGCCAGCTTCTCGCCAACCTCGCGGGAGAACATGTCGAGATTGACCGTGCTCAGTCCGAGATGGCTGAAGACCGCCGGAGTGGTGTTGATGGCGAAGTAATCTCCCGGATACATCGAGCACGCCGCAATCAGAGCCAGCACGCCGACCAGCGATTCCGCGACCATGGCGCCATAGCCGATGAAGCGGGCATCAGTTTCCTTATCCAGCATCTTAGGCGTAGTGCCGGACGAAACCAGGGAATGAAAGCCGGAGATCGCGCCGCAGGCAATGGTCACGAAGAGAAACGGGAAGAGCTTGCCCTTGATGATCGGTCCGCCGCCGTGAACAAATTGCGTGAAATTCGGAAATTGAATATTGGGATGAACCACGAAGACGCCGATGATCAAGACAATAATCGTACCCAGTTTTACATACGTCGAAAGATAATCGCGCGGCTCGAGCACAAGCCAGACTGGCAGAACCGAAGCCACGAGGCCGTAGATGGCCATGAGAATCGTGATCTCATGCGGAGTGAAAGTAAGCGCGCCAGCGGACCCGCTTTGAGCGAACCAGTGTCCGGCGATCACGCCACCGATCAGGCAGATCACGCCAAAAATGCTGGGCCCGGTAATCTTAATCTGGCCAGCATGGCTCTTGAACATCCAAAGTCCCATGATCACAGCGATGGGAATCGTCATCCCAATCGTGAACACGCCCCACGGGCTGTTCGATAAAGCATTAACCACGACGATACCAAGGCCCGCCAGAGTTACAAGAAGAATAAAGAGTACGGCAATCATCGCGACCAGCCCGGCAAATGGACTGATCTCGGTTCGCGCAATGTCTGCCAGGGAGCGGCCGCGATGACGAACCGAAGCCACGAGCACCGTGAAATCCTGCACGCAGCCAGCGAGCACGGCGCCAATCAGGATCCACAAAAAGCCAGGAGCAAATCCAAACTGTGCCGCCAACGTGGGCCCAACCAGCGGCCCCGCACCTGCAATGGCCGCGAAGTGGTGACCGAAGAGAACCCACTTCGGCGAAGCCACATAGTTGTGACCATCCGGGTAGAGGTGCGCCGGAGTCGTCCGGCGATCATCCAGCGCTAGAGCTTTGGCCGCAATGAACGCACTGTAGTACCGGTAACCGATCGCATACACGCACAGCGCACCCAACAAAATGGGGAACGTGTTCATAAGGGGCTCCACGTTAAATCAACAGCCGCAATTTTGCCGTCTAAGCGAGGCATCCTACACCCAAGGATCATTTCGTCACAACCGCTCGCCACAACCGCTTGCGTTGCGCTAATCTCACGCTACAATGTCGGCCCAGACATCCGCTGACTAGAATACCGCGCGAGAGAATTGCTGAAACGAAAGAGTTGCCTATGCATACGCCAAAAGAAAGAAACATTCCCAATCAGGAACAACGTCTTGTCCGCTTTGGATTAAGCCTCGCGAACTGGAGCGAGCGCTGGTTTCCCGATCCGTTGGTGTTTGCGCTGCTGGGAATCGTAGTGGTTTTTGCCGTGGGATTGGCACTGCGCCAAAGTCCGTCGAAGCTGGCGATCCAGGGGGGAAAGAACTTCTGGACCCTGGTGCCCTTCACCATGCAGATGGTGATGATCATCGTGGGCGGCTATGTCGTCGCGTCCACTCCAATCGTTTATCGCGCCATCCGCGCCTTGGCTGGAATCCCCAAGTCGCCAAAACACGCGGTCGCGCTAGTGGCCCTGTTTTCCATGTTGACCTCTCTCATCTCCTGGGGCTTAAGCCTGATCTTCAGCGGCCTATTCGTCCGCGAACTCGCCCATCGCGTGAAAGGCATGGATTATCGCGCCGCCGGCGGCGCAGCCTATCTCGGCCTAGGAGCGGTGTGGGCCATGGGATTATCTTCTTCGGCAGCCATGCTGATGGCGACCAAGTCCGCCATGCCGCCCTCCCTGTTCAACGTCAGCGGCCTGATCCCGCTCACACAAAGTCTTTTCCTATGGCAAAGCCTTGCCACCACCGCAATCCTGATCGTGATCTCGGTTTTCATCGCCTATTGGTCCACGCCCTCCGCCGAGAATGCCAGAACCGCTGAATTTTACGGCATCGAGTACGAACCGATCCGCGCCAGTCTGGAAGAAAAGACGAAGCCTGGCGAGTGGCTGGAGTATAGCCCGTTGCTGACAATTCTGGTGGCTGCCCTGCTGTGCGTTTATCTCTTCGATGTTTTTCGCACCTCGCCTCAAGGAGTGCTGGCCGCTCTCGATCTCAACACCTACAACCTGATTTTCATTACCGTGGGCCTTCTCTTGCATTGGCGCCCCAAGCGCTTCATGCGCGCGGTCGCGCAATGCATTCCCGCGACCGGTGGCGTCATCATTCAGTTTCCCTTTTACGCGGTTATCTTCGGAATGATCATAGGAACCGGCATCGCCGACGTGCTCGCGAAGCTCTTCGCCTCCATCAGCACGCACAACTCCTATGCGCTACTAGTTGCCACTTATTCTGCCGTGCTTGGAGTCTTCGTTCCATCCGGCGGTAGCAAGTGGGTGATCGAAGCCCCGTACGTGCTCCAGGCGGCCAATCTGCATCAGGTGCACTTGGGCTGGGTAGTCCAGATCTATAACGCGTCAGAAGCATTGCCGAACCTGGTCAATCCTTTCTGGATGCTTCCGTTGCTGGGTATCCTGAAACTAAAGGCGCGCGACATTGTCGGCTACGGCGTACTGCAACTGATGGTTCACATTCCGGTCGTGTTTTTCTTGTGCTGGCTGTTTGCGCGCTACATCCCGTATTTGCCACCGATGAAATGATCTTGTGTGGTTCCGAGCGAAGCGAGGAAATCCGCGCGCGTTTGCTCACCACTAAGTTACGCCATCTCACAGCTGCGACTTCTCAAGCAATTCCTTCAGATACTGCTGCCACAACGTTGCCCAAGTGTGAGTCCCGTGCCCATGTGTCTGCTCGGAGATAGGAATCAGCACGAACTGCCCCTTTTTAATCCGTTTGATTTCTTTTTCTGCAATTCCCAGCTCTGGCGGATTGATGAAATCGTCAGCCGAATTCACGAACATTACCGGAGCGGTAATGTTTTCCAGTTGAGGCTCAGGATTGTAGGTTCGCGAAGCATCCACGGCATATAGAAAATCGTTGGCATCGTGAGCTCCGGCAAAACGCTTGGCAAATTCGTCCACGGCCGCGTCCGTTGCCGCACGCGTAGGAAAGTTCTTCTGCATCTGGAGGGCGGAACCGGCGACGATGAAGAACAGCTCTGCCGCGGTTTTCAGCGCCGCGCCCGGCTGAGCGGTGTACTCGCCCTCTTTCCATTCTGGATCGTCCCGGACTGCATCCATTACCGCCTTGCGCCAGACCCGGTTTCGTCCCGCGATCTCCACCGGCTGGCAAGCCAGCGGCATCAGCGCGTCCATAAAATCCGGATAAGTTTCGCCCCAGACGAACGAATGCATGCAGCCCATCGATGTGCCCAAAATCAAGCGCAGATGGTTTACCTGGAGCCCTTTCTCCAGCATTTCATGCTGCAGGTTCACCATATCGTCGTAGTCATAATGTGGGAATCGCATCCGCATTCCGTCGCTCGGCTTGCTCGATTTTCCGTGGCCGATATTATCCGGAAGAATGATGTAGTACTTCGTGATATCGAGCAGCTGTCCCGGCCCAAATAACACGCCCGCAAACTGCGGGACAAGAAATTGGTTTCCGGAGCCGCTGGTGCCATGTAGGAGAAGCACCGCATTCGTGACGCGGCCCTGCGCATCGCGCGCCGGGGTTCCGAAAGTTGCATAGTGCAGGCGCAACTCAGGTAAGGCCTCGCCCGACTGGAAATGGAAATCGCGGGAAACGTAGTCGCCTTCCCGAGGTTTGGGTAGCTGGTTTGTCTGTTGCCCGAATAGGATCGAAGCACAAAGGGTGATGGCCGGAAATACTGAAGCTTTAACCTGCACGCGCATGTCGCACCTCTTTCCGCAGCAGCGTACCATAGCCAAATTCCATGCCGGAACCCTGCCAGGCGATTTCGTTCCTACTCTTAGAGGTCAACTTAGGAGACGACGGGCGAAAACAAAGAACTCCCGCGGGATTCTCCGATCCCGCAGGAGTCTAGGCTCGGGGCCACTCAGAACGTAAAGATTGGCCCAAACTCCTCCCGCCAATCGTGCGCTTGAGTTACATGGATGCCCTCGAACAACTTTCCGCCGTCGGGATATTGTGACCCCGTGGCGGCACGAGTGACGATGTAGCTGCCTTCGTTGACGAACGATACCCAGCTGTTGAGTTTGTAAGTCAGCGAAGCCGTATCCAGGTCGGTGCGAGCCAACCCGTTGCTGGCCGAGGCGCGCGCGTCGCGAGCCGTGGCGCGGTCGGTTCCGTATTGCGCGTGGAACACCCATCCTGCATTGTGGCCCTCAGGATTGGCATGGAAGATGCGTGAAAGCGGGAAACTCAACTCCACGAATCCGCCAGTGCCGCCCACCGGCTGCAGAATGGCCGATTGCACCGGGTCGCCGTGGCAATTGATCGTTGCCGTCGCCGCGCCGGTAACCGTCGTTCCGCCGGCGCAACCGAAGAGGATGGAACGGCCACTTTCCGATATGCCGTTTCCAACCTCGGTCAGGCCGTTCAGATTGCTGAAGACATCGTTGAGCTGTCCACCGAAGAAGAATCGCAGGTCATCGCCTTTATAGAATTTTCCGACGAAGGTGACCCACGGCGTGGGCAGCTGCAATTCGGTGGTCCAGACGTTCTGCGGATTACCCACTTGTGTTCCACGACCAAAATCTGCTCCAGAGTACAGGTTCCTGTGGAATCCAATTGTTGGCGCCGATGATGTTTGTGGTAGTGGTGAATCCCAGATTTGGCGTGGTTGCTGTGGTGAACACGCTGACGGTGCAGGGTAGGGCTGTGCAAGTTACACTCGTAGCCGCCTGCGCCGCGTGCGGAATGATTTCATTCATCTCCGCATGGTGGCCGCTGAAAATAATCTGAGCCGGTGCTACACCCTTCCAGTCGTGCGAGAGGGGGAACTGAAACACGACTCGTGCCTCCACCCCCGGCTGGTCGGACTCGGACCCCGCCCGATCACCGAAGCGTTCTCTTTGATCCGTGGTGAGTGCAGCCGAGCCCTCATCCGGCAGAACAATGGCAAACTCCGGCTGCACTTTGAAGTCGCCCGAGCGGAGTTGAATGCCGGTTTTGAATTGGGGGATACGCTCATAGAGCGAGCCCATGGCCACGCCTAGACCCGTGGTTTCAAACAGGCTGGGAAGGGAACTGGCGATCAAGCTCCAGTCCTGTCCAAACTCTACAAACCAGGGAATCGTCCCCAGCTTGTGGTCCAGCCGCATGTAAGCCAACCGCATATCGAACTGCGGCGAGCGTGCGCTGCTGATATTGCGGTTGCTTACGTCGGTGTAGTCGCCTTCGAAATCCGCCTCCAGCCTGGCGGTGATGGTAAAGCTGGAATTCTTCGGCACCCACTCGAACTGGCTGCCGATACGCGTGCTGCGCGCCTTCAAGTGGAATTGCGGATCTGAAGTGGGCCCCGTGTCGCCGCCAATCAGCAGCGGCAATGGCCAATCCTGGCTGCCAAATGTTGGGCCGCCGCTTGAGGCCGTGTCGTTAATGGCGCTGGCCTTGAAGAAGCCATAGATTTTCATGTTCGCGCCACTGCCCAGGTGAATGTCAGGTATCAGGCCACCTTGTTTGGGTGTGTCGATCGGCAATGGCCGCACCGGCGCAACTGCGGGAATGACGACCGGCCCTGAGGGTTGCTGCGGGGCGCTTGCGGTCGGCGCCGGCTGGCTTGGAGTCTCCATGCGCAGAACCGCGTTAGACAGATGCGGGGTTGAAGGTTTCAGGCTGACCGGAGCGACGGTAGCCGTGAACTCCTGCTGGCTGATCAAACCTTTTGCAACCAAAAGCTGCGCCAGCCGTGCATTCGCTTCTTCCGCCGAACTTGCTTGGTTGATGCTGGCAACTTCACTGGGAGACAAGATTCCCTTTGTTTCCAGCAAGGCGGCTAATGCGTTGTTACTCGGTGAGTAGTTTTGTTGTTCCTGAGCTGAGGCCGATAGCGTCAAGGCTAGGACCATAGCTCCAAGAAGAGAGACGGGTTTCTTCATTTGGAATAGCCTCCAGGAACTGATTTGAGACCGCGAGTTGCTTATGAAATGTATAAAAGCGTCCCGGTTTACCCAGTGTTTGACAGTGCCGGAATCACGGCTTGCTGTGAGGGAACATAAAACCTAAAGATGGCAATCGGAAATTGTGCTGCACAGCGAACCTTCGATCAGGAATCTGTGCGGCTGAGATGTGCTCTGGCCGCAGGACAAGGTCAGACTTGAGGTGCGACGCGAGTGCGCGATAGAACCCAAGTTCGGCAACATTCCGGTCATCGGCGGCCTCCGGGGAAAAGCGTGAAACTCAGGCCAACAGGAACCTGCAGGCTGTACGCCTGTTTCCAGCGCCGAGAGTGAGGACACTTAAATACTGGTGTGACGAGGCAGCTGTCAAGAAATTTCGGGTCCTCCGGTCAGAGAAACGATACGGACAGTTCCGTTAAGGTACTCATTCGCGGGGTTTCTCCGTTTTGGGGCGCGAGCATGACGATCCGCTCAACGGGCCCGTTCCGAGTCGAGTCCTAAAAGGCAGAACAGGAACTTACTAAGTCGACGATACGATCCGGAACGAGCGAAGTAAGAAGCACCGCAGGGGGAAATCTGGTGCGCCCGGAGAGATTCGAACTTGAGGTGTTTTTGCGGCCGTGAGCTCGCAGCCGAAATCCTGAACGAAGTCAAGGATCGCGAAGAATCTGGTGCGCCCGGAGAGATTCGAACTCCCGACCTATTGCTCCGGAGGCAATCGCTCTATCCATCTGAGCTACGGGCGCACGACTACATGCAGTTTACATGCAGGAGCGGAGCCTCATCAATGCAACCGTTGCGGCCTGAATCTTTCGGCGTTCGTAGGCGTGATAGCTTTCGGCCTTCGGCCTTGCAAAGAAATCATGCGAGCTGGAGCCGGGCGCAGCGGATACCGCGGAATATCGCACAAGATCTACCAGCGGCCGCGCCCGCCACTGCGTGCCGCCCGGTCTCCGCCTCTTCCCCGGTCGCGGCCTCCGCCCCCCCCAACGTGGTCGCCCTTGGGCCGCGCCTCGTTCACGTTAAGTGTGCGACCGCCCACCTGGGTTCCGTTCAAGGCGGTGATTGCTTTATCCCCGTCCTCGTTGTTGGTCATTTCCACGAAGCCGAAGCCGCGTGATCGTCCCGTATCCCGATCGGTCATGATGCTGACGCGATCCACGGGGCCGAACGGCTCAAAGATCTGCCGGAGTTCGTCTTCCGAAGTATTAAAGTTCAGGTTCCCCACAAAGATGTTTTTCACGCCCCCACCCCTGCATTGGTCTGTCGAATTGCGAGCTCACTGGACTGGCAGGTCGGGAACCCCTTCCTGAAAATCGACACCGGAGCCAGCGGCAGTCAAATGCGGCAGAAGTATAGCAGGTTTGTCAAGGGCGAGCGTCAACAACTTCGTCGGCGGGCTGAGAAGACCCCAGTCGTCGAAACTATTTGGCCGCCGCCTGCGCCCATTGTGCCAGTGAGGTCAAGAACGCGTGTGCCGCCGGCGGAGGTTCGACTTCTCCTTTGAGCGATGCAGGAAAAGAAACCATATGTCCATAAAACTCCCGCGTGCTATCTTTGTCCTGCTTGATCACGGCTCCGTTCAAACTAACCCCGGCAAACAGGCCACGCGCACGCGAATAAGTCAACACCTCAGCGCGCATCTTCCAATCCGTGTTACCTTCGGCGTGGCGTCCCACAGGACCGGCGGCCACCGATGCGTCAGCCCCCAATGCGAACTGGCTTGATAGCAGATGTCGCATCCCATCTTTATTCATGATCAACATCACTAAATCCACCGCCTGCCCCCCGATCTGAAAACCGAAACTTCCGCCGGTCACCACAAAAAATGCCGGAGCGCTCCAGCCTTTATCGGTGCGGCAACTGGCAAGCCCGCGGCCGTACTTTGCTCCCACGATGAATCCGCCTTTCAGCATGGAAGGTACGACTGCAACACACTCCGCCGAGCCGAGCACTTCCTGCGGAATACCTTTATCCGGCGCGCTCTGGATATCGTTCAGAACGTCGGCAGCCGCTTGTACACGCTCCGAAGCCTTTGTTTCCTGGTCTTCCGCAACCGAGAAGGCACAGAGAAGCAGAATCAAACTCAGCAGCAAGAGCTTTTTCATAGTTCCTCACACAGAAGTTTCTGGGATTCGTACTTGGATTGTAAACGAATGGATGGTGCCGGCGTTGGCAACGATGGGCGAAAGGGACAGGATCGATGGGATAAAAAAATCGGGGCTGAAAATGGTGACCCTAATCGCCACTCTCAACCCCGTCTCCCAGGTTCTGTGGTAGGTGAACCGAGTATGCGCTAGCGGTCGTTTGGCGACAAGATTACGGAGGTCATCGACCTGAAGTTACGCGAACGCTCAGAATTTACTTAGCCGCAACCAGGGAATGTGTGATCGCGTGCACCGAGAGCGCAATGCGATTCTGCACGCCCACTTTGCGCATTAATTTCGCAACGTGCGCTTTTACGGTGCGTTCTTCGATCCCCAACTGCGCGCCAATCTCTTTGTTGGAACGTCCCGCCACCAGCATCTCGAGCACTTCCTTTTCACGATCGGTAAAGGTCACCCGGCCGGCAGGGAAGATTCTTCCCGGGGCCGACGATACGCGCTCGATAAACATGGAAAGAACTCTGCGCGGCGCCCACACCGAACCCTGACTCACGATGCGAATCGCTTGCGCAAATTCCGCCGGCGAGGCCGCCTCGTCCACATAGCCCTTCGCACCGGAAGCAATCGCCTTGAGAATCGTCTCTTCGTCCACGCCGGAGCCGGTTACAATGATGCGCAAGTCCGGGCGCGAAGCTTTCAGGCTAGCCATTACGTCAAACAAGTTTTGGCCGGAGCGGTTGCCCAGCAAAATCAGATCAACTTCCTGAAGCGCAGAGATTTCGGGCAGGGCGGCGGAGATCAGTTCGAATTCGGGCTCGGTATCGAAAAGGGCGCGGAAGCCCACGAACCTCAACGGATCGCTCTCCACCACGGCAATTTTAATTGTTGGTTTTCTCGCTACGGCTGCTTTCATAGATTTCCCTGTTGGGACTTTTGACTTCTCAGAGCATAACGGCAATTTCGCATCGCGCAAAGAGAAGGTGACCGAAGATAAATTACGGGAGTAACATGACAAAGACGAGCGAAATTGCGCTTCCACGCAGGAATTGGAAGCCGGCGCGCATCGTTGGAGAAAGATTCGAATGACAAAAAGTGGCACTCGATTTCTGGCGACGCTGATCGCCCCCACGCTCGCGATGGCTTATCTCTTGGCCGGGACCCCCTTTCTATCGGCACAAACGGCAGCCAGTACCTATCAGCCCAAATTTCCCGGCGATCCTGCCCGCTCCGACTCCGAGGCCGCCGCCCTGGCCTACATGCGAGTCGTAATTCGAGCCGAGCACCACTTCAACAAGCAATACGGCCACTACGCCACTTCGCTCTCCGAACTCGTACACTCCGGTTCGTTTACCAAACGCATGGTAAATCCCGACCGGGGCGATTACACCGCGGAATTCAAAGGCAAAAAGGACAGTTTTGTGCTCACTATGACCCCGCAGCACGTCGATGCCGAGCACCGCTCGTTCTATGCCGAGGAAGATGGCAAAATCCACGCCGACGAAGAGAAACCTGCGAACGCAGATTCACCGGTGGTGAAGTAATCTCTCTATTTTTGTGATCGGAGCGGAACCTCGACTTCGCATAGCGAAGTGAGGCGGAGTCGAAGGATCCCTTCCACCCCAAGGCCTTCGGCGGCGGGACATACGCCCCATAGACCGCTTGCGGCGTATTCCGCTCCCCGGTTTATGATTAATCGGGGAATTTATTCTACGACTGAAAGGAAAGAGCCATGCCAGCAACCGTCGGCGCCCCGGCGCCTGAATTCACACTCAAAGATCAGGATCAGAAAGAAGTGAAGCTCGGAGACTTTCGCGGCAAGAAGGTCGTCCTCGTTTTCTACCCGCTCGACTGGAGCCCGGTCTGCACCAAAGAGCACGCCTGCATCATCAACGACAAAAAGCAATTCGACCAACTCGACGCACAGGTACTGGGCATCAGCGTCGACAGCGTCTGGTCGCACAAGGCATACGCAGAGAAGATGGGTATTCACTATCCGCTGCTTGCCGATTTCCACCCACGCGGCGCCGTAGCGGCAAAATATGGTGCGTATCTGGAAGACAAAGGCATCACCGGCCGCGCTATCTCCATCATCGACCGCGAAGGTAAACTCGCCTGGCACAAAAACTACGATATCCCGGTAGTGCCGGATATCAACGAAGTCTCGAAAGCGCTAGCTGCAGTGAAGTAGTCAAACGGGTGGTGTCGAAAGAGGTGCCCCATCCTAAGATCGCGCATCTGCGGACTTAGGATGGGGCTTTTGACCTTCTACGTGCCCGCTCTGACCTCTCGAGCTTTGCCGTCCTCATAAGTCACAACCAGCGGCTTTCCACCATTGGGATACCGCACCGTCTTCTCCTCCGAGGACGCTCCCGCATCTGGCACGCCCATTCCAACCGCAAAATCCGCCTGCAGTTCGTTCATTCCCGGTTTTATTTCGTGCTGCGCGACGGCCTGCCAAACATCCGCCGGCCAGTGCTTGTACAACTCATGCGGATCTTCGATATAAAACATCTCATCGGAATAAATCCTGTACTGCCCGTCGCTCTCAAATCCGATCGGCACCGCGTAGCTGTGCCCATCCTTATCAAACGTGGCGACCACCTGTTTCCGTCCTCCGGGCGCAGGCACTGCCAACACGTCTCTGATTTCCAGCCGCTCGATCGGCCCCAGCAATCCTTCCTCATGCTTGAAATCGACGTTCTTCACAACTGGAACATAGCGATAGTAGGTATATCGATATCCTTCCTTTACCCACACGGGTTGCTGCGTCAACTGCCGCGCCGAGTCCAGATCGTAGGGATGGAGTTTTTTCGGCGTGACATAGTAATCCGCGTTCGAATATCCAAGGGTTTTCGCCTGTTGCTGCTTCTGCGCCGCAACATAATCTTCGTGCCGTTCGTACAGGATGTACCCCGCGCGCCCGCCAGCCACCACCAGGGCCAGCGCCAGGGCAATTTGAATTTTCTTCTTAACCTGTTCGGTCATCATCGACGGATGTGTTGTCCTCTGATCCTCGGTGCCCGTTTTGTTTTGTTAGCGAGAGAACTCGCTATAAGATAGTCTTATAAAGACCATGCCAGTCACCGAACAAGACGTTCTAAGCGCCCTGAAAAGTTGCTACGATCCTGAGATTCCGGTCAACATCGTCGACCTCGGCCTAATCTACAACGTCAACTTTGCCACAGTTTCTTCCGAGCAAGACAAGCAGGACGTGACCGTCGACATGACCCTCACAGCCCAAGGCTGCCCCGAACACGTCAACATCAGCGCGCAGGTAAAATCCCGGCTGGAACAACTTCCCGGCATCCGTAATGCCGCCGTGAATGTAGTTTGGACGCCCCCCTGGACGCCCGAGCGCTTGAGCCCCGATGCGCGAAAGCAACTCGGGATCGAATAGCCAACCTGTTCACCCGCCAATTTCTTCCCAGGCATCCACCGCGCTTCGCCCCGCAGCTTCCGTAATGCGCTTCCCGGCACGCGCGGCCATCTCCATTACCTGCATGCTGCGATCGAAATAATCCGGCAGCGACCTGCGCACTTTCTCAAACTTTTCCGGATACTCCGCCGCCACAACCGCTAAAGCCACCCCGCTTGCCAGGACGCCCGCTGCGTACCGCTTTCTCAGAAAGAAAACTGTTGCCGCCGTGACCGACCCTGCAATCGCTACTTTCTTCCAACTGTCCATGTTTCCCCCGAGGCTCCCTTGTCCAGCAAATTGTACTAGGCCGTTCTGATTTGGACCGCATCTCTCCGATGCGCGATCTCTCCGCAACGTTGTCGCCACTCGAACAAGTGGCACCGCCAACAAAATCTCACACACTCCTTTATACTTTTCCGTTCTCTCGGAGGCTCCATGTTGCGCCGCTATAGTTCGTTCTTGATCTCTGCTCTCGCGTTTATCCTTTCAATCGCTTCGGTGTCGTTAGCCCAGACTAAGCCCCGAGCACGTGATCTCGGGGTTCCCTTCGATGGCACGCCTGGTCCAAACAACGCCATTACGGATGTGAAGGGAGTCGAAGTAGGCAACACTACGCTGATCTCCGGCAGTGGCAAGCTGGTCGTCGGCAAGGGCCCAGTGCGCACCGGTGTCACTGCTATTCATCCTCGTGGCAAAAATTCCAACGACGCTGTCTTCGCCGCCTGGTTCACGCTGAACGGCAATGGCGAGATGACCGGCACCACATGGGTTGACGACTCCGGCTTCCTCAATGGCCCAGTGATGATCACGAATACGCATAGTGTCGGTATTGTTCGCGATGCCGTCATCGCCTGGAAGGTAAAACATGGCTCGCCCGACATGGAGGGCTACTGGTGGTCGCTGCCGGTTGTCGCCGAAACCTGGGATGGCGAACTCAACGACATCAACGGCTTTCATGTTCACGCTGAAGACGCCTGGCACGCCCTGGACACAGCCCACGGCGGCCCGGTGGAGGAAGGCAACGTAGGTGGCGGCACGGGCATGATCTGCAACGAATTCAAGGGCGGCATCGGCACATCCTCACGCGTGCTCCCGGCTAAGGCTGGCGGCTATACCGTGGGTGTGCTCGTGCAATGCAACTACGGCCGCCGCGATCAACTCCGCATTGCCGGCGTTCCCGTAGGCAAAGAGATTCCTGAGCACACTGTCTACGATACCGACAACGGTTCCATCATCGTAGTCGTCGCTACCGACGCTCCCCTCATCCCCACGCAACTCAAGCGCGTTGCGCGCCGAGTTTCGCTAGGCCTTGGCCGCGACGGCAGCTACTCCGGCGACGGTTCCGGCGACATCTTCATCGCCTTCTCCACCGCCAACCCCGGCGCAGTCAGCGAAAACGGCCTGCATCACATCACCATGCTGCCCAACGGCGATCTCGACCCGATCTTCTTAGCTACCGTGCAAGCCACCGAAGAAGCCGTAATCAATGCCATGGTAGCCGCCGAGACGATGAAAGGCATCGACGACCGCGAAGTGATCGCGCTACCTCATGACCGCCTCCGCGAAGTACTGAAAAAGTACAACCGCCTTACGAAATAACGTTTCTCAACCTGTCATCCTGAGCGAAGCCGGGGACAAGGGTGGGGATTGCGACTTTCGCCGCACCCGGAACAGGAGATTACCCGAGCCTAATTTTCCATTACCTTCGCCGCCCCACCTCCGTTCCTTCCCATTCGCCCGCCAGCGACTACACTCAAGCCATGAACCGCTTCTACACCATTGAGCGCATCAAGGGCGGCATGAAGTTTAAATGCACACATTGTTCCCATCATGTCAGCACACTCGATTTCGATCCCCGCAACGGCAATCTGCGCACTCAGGCTGCCGCCGCAGTCAATCGCCACGCGGCCAAAGTTCACCATGAACCTCTCCTGTTCTCTTCGCTCGATTTTCAGCAGTCCGCGCGCGAACATAGTCTGATCGCGAACAGATCGATTACCCAGGCCCCGAAAAACTGAACCGACGCCATAAGCTGTTTCGCGCTGAGGAGATGCCCCACCCCGAAATCAAGGTTCAGCCGACGACTGCTTTATCCGTGATCTCCAACCCACGATCAATAATCGCGAACGCCTCGCGCAGTTGCTGCTCGTTAATGCACAGTGGAGGATTGGTGAAGAACGTGTTCCACCGGACAAAGGTGTAGAGTCCCTGCTCGCGGAAGAAGCGGCCGAGAGCGGCCATTTCGTCGGAGGTGCCGTTGAAGGGCGCCATTGGCTGGCGGGTTTTGCGGTTGCGAATCAGTTCGAAAATGCCGAACAGGCCGATGGATCGCATGGCCCCCACCGACGGATGCTTCGCCTGCATTTCCGCACCGAACTGCTTCAGCACCGCTCCCATTTTTTTCGAGTTCTCGATGAGGTTGTCTTCTTCATACACGCGAATCGTGGCCAGCGCCGCCGCGCATCCCATGGGGTGGCTGTTATAGGTGAGGCCGCCGTAGAAAACTTTGTCCTGGAAATGCTGCGCGATGTGATTCCGCATGCCTACCGCGCCAAGCGGCAAATAGCTGGAAGTTAATCCCTTCGCCATGCACATGAGATCGGGAACGATGTGCCAGTGATTGACAGCGAACCACTCGCCAGTACGGCCAAAGCCGGACATGACCTCGTCGGCAATCATGACAATGCCGTATCTGTCGCAAAGTTTGCGCACTCCTTCGAGGTATCCATCAGGGGGGATGAGGATGCCGTTCGTGCCAGTGACCGGTTCGAGGATGAAAGCGGCGATGGTTTGTGGGCCTTCGAGCTGAATGGTTTCTTCTAGCATGGCTAGCGAAGATTCGGCCGATTCCCATCCGCGCTCGATGCCGTGATAAGGATCGAGCACATGAACCACGCCAGGAATGCCCGGTTCGGCGGCCCAGCGCCGCGGATCGCCGGTGAGCGAGATGGCGCCCGCAGTCGCGCCGTGATACGAGCGGTAGCGGGCCAGGATTTTATGGCGTCCGGTGAAGAAGCGCGCCAGTTTGATGGCGTTTTCGTTAGCGTCGGCGCCACCGTTCGTGAAGAAGAAGGTGTCGATATCGCCGGGAGTGATTTCGGCCAGCTTCGCGCCCAAGCGCGCGCGAACTTCGGTAGCCATGAAGGGATTCGCGTAGGCAAGCGTTTCGACCTGCTCTTTGATGGCCGAGATGACGCGCTCATCGCCGTGTCCGATGTTGACGGACATGAGTTGGCTATTGAAGTCGATGAAGCGCTTGCCTTCCGGGGTGTAGAAATAAATCCCCTTGGCGCTGGCTACAGGGATGGGATCGACCTTCGATTGCGCGGACCACTCATAGAGCGTGTGCTTGCGGGAGAGATCGACGATCTCCTTGCCGGACATGGCAGGACTTGCGATGGTAGTAGTCATTTAAATCCTTATGAGGTTTACCCTATGCCCCTCTGTGTTCTTCCGTTTAAAGATTGTTCAGACATAGAGAGCACAGGGTAAATCAAAATTTGCGCGAGTGCTCTTTGGCCCAGCGTTCGACGACCACTTTCTTGTCGGTGTAGAACTCGATGGCGTCGCGGCCCTGGCCGTGGAGATCGCCGAAGAAGCTGTTCTTCCATCCGCTGAACGGGAAATACGCCATGGGCGCGGCAACTCCTATGTTGATGCCGATGTTGCCGGCAGGAGCTTCGTAGCGGAAACGGCGGGCGGCTGATCCACTCGATGTAAACAGCGAGGCCTGATTGCCGTAGGCGCTGCGTTCGAGGAAGGCGATGGCCTCGTCCATATCTTTTGCATGAACAAGGCTCAGCACCGGACCGAAGATTTCCGTATCAGCGAGATCGCTGGTCGCGGGAACGTTGTCGAGAATGGTCGGCCTCACGAAGTTGCCGGATTCGTGCTTCGGAATGCGGGCATTGCGGCCATCGAGCAGAACTTTCGCTCCTTGCTTTTCGCCGAGTCCGATCAGTGATTCCACGCGCTCTTTGCTTTGCGGTGTGATCACCGGGCCCATCTGCACGCCTTCATCGAGACCGTTGCCGACTTTGAGCTTGCTGGCAGCATCGGCGATCGAGTCACGAAAAGTCTCCTGCGCTTCGCCAATCGTCACGGCAACTGAGACCGCGAGGCACCGCTGACCGGCGCATCCGAATGCGCTGTCGCTGATGATCTGCGTCGCCATGGGCATGTCGGCATCGGGAAGAACGATGACATGATTCTTCGCTCCGCCCTGGCACTGCGCGCGCTTCCCGTTCGCCGCCGCCCGACCGTAAACATACTTCGCAACGGGAGTCGATCCCACAAAGCTGATCGCGCGAACTTTCGGATGATCGAGAAGAGCGTCAACTACTAACTTGCCGCCGTTGATTAGGTTGACCACTCCTTTTGGGATGCCGGTTTTCTCAATGAGTTCGCAGGCGTAGCGCATCGTCAGCGGCACGCGCTCGGAGGGTTTGAGTACAAGCGTGTTGCCGGTGGCGATGGCATAGGGCAGAAACCAGAATGGAATCATGCCGGGGAAGTTGAACGGCGTAATCGCGGCGACGACGCCGAGCGGTTGGCGGATCATCATCTCGTCGATGCCGTGGGCTACGTCTTCGAGGTTGTAGCCTTGCATCATCATCGGAGTACCGCAGGCCACTTCGACGTTCTCGATGGCGCGGCGCATCTCGGCTTTGGCTTCAGCGAAGGTCTTGCCGTTTTCCTGCGTGATGATGCGGGCGATGTCGTCGATGTGATCTTCCAGCAGCATCTTCAGCTTGAACAGCGGCTGGATGCGGTCCTCGGGTGGAGTACGGCGCCACTCGGGGAAAGGCGGTGGCGGCGGCTTCCACAGCCCGATTCACTTCCGATGTAACGGAGAGCGGAACTTGCGCCAAAACCGCGCCCGTGGCTGGATTCGGTACGTCGCGCCATTCTGTGGCCGACGATTCGGTCCATTGGCCGTTGATGTAGTTCGGAACCCGAGTGATTGGAGGTGCTGCAACGGATGTCATATTTTAGCCGCTCTTACTGGAGGTCTCTTCGATTATCACACCAACTGCGCCACCGCACCCTTGTGATCGCAAACGGCGGTCAGGGCGGACTCGAGAACGTCAAGTCCCTCGTCCATTTGCTCGTTGGTCGCGACGAGCGGGACCAGCACGCGAATCACATTGGAGTACGAACCCGCGGTAATCGTGATCAGGCCGTGTTCGTAGCAATATTGCGTGATCCGTTTAGTTTCTTCCGTCGCTGGAGTTTTGCTTTCCAGCGATTTCACCAGTTCAATTGCGTGCATTGCACCCAGTCCGCGCACGTCGCCGACGATCGGCCAGCGTCGCTGCCACTCGCGAGCGCGGCGCTGGAAACGTTCACCTAGTGCGTTGGCGCGCTCGAGCAAGTTTTCCTTTGCGAACAGATCGAGCACGGCTAGAGCGGCGGCGCAAGAAAGTGGATTGCCGGCGAATGTGCCGCCAAGACCGCCAACGCCGGGTGCGTCCATGATTTCAGCCCGACCCGTGATCGCGGCGATCGGCAGGCCTCCGCCCAGCGACTTCGCAGTTACGAGTAGATCAGGCTCGATGCCGTAGTGTTCGCAGGCAAAGAGCGCGCCGGTACGTCCGAAGCCGGATTGCACTTCATCGGCGATGAAAAGAATGTTGTACTTGTGGCAGAGATCGATGAGCACTTTGAAATAGTCCGGCGGAGGGGCGACGAATCCGCCTTCGCCCAGCACCGGCTCGGCAATTACAGCCGCCACCTCTTCGTTCGCGACTACGCGCTTGAATGTGTCTTCCAGATGCCGCGCGCAATAGAGATCGCAGGACGGATACTTCAAGTTGTACGAGCAGCGGTAACAGTAAGCGTAGGGAACGCGATATACCTCGCCCGGAAATGGTGCGAATCCCGCTTTGTAAGGATGCGTTTTGCTGGTGAGCGCGAGCGTCATCATGGTGCGACCGTGGAACGCGTCCTCGAAGGCGATAATGCCGGGACGCTTCGTGTAAGCGCGTGCAATCTTGACTGCGTTTTCGACCGCCTCCGCGCCGCTATTCACGAACAGAGTCTTCTTGGAAAAGTCACCGGGTGTAACCTCGTTCATCCGCTCGGCCAAACGTATGTAGCCTTCATAGGGCGTGACCTGCACGCAGGTGTGAAGATATTTATCGAGTTGGCCACGTATCGCCTCGATCACGGGTTCCTGACGGTGGCCGACGTTCAGGCAGCCAATGCCGCCCGCGAAATCGATGTAGCGATTGCCGTCAACATCTTCCAGCCACGCGCCTTCCGCTTTCGCGACATAAATGGGTGTGCCGTGAGAAAGGCCTCGAGGCACGGCTTTGGCGCGGCGCTCAGAGAGCGCTTTGGACTTCGGGCCGGGAATTTGCGTTTTAATTTGAATCGTACTCATTAGCTTAATTCTCGTTGTTCGCCGTGGACTGTCAGCGTCACCCGCCGAAGTGAGTACGTCCTTCGCTTCGCTCAGGATGACAAAACTTTGTGCTGCGAACTGCAACTGACAACTGGTTACTGGCAACTGACAACTGACGTTCAGTACCAACCGATCGGCTGTTCATTCAAGTTGATGTAAACCTGTTTCGTCTCGAGATATTCTTCGATACCCCACGGCCCCAACTCGCGGCCGAAACCAGATTGCTTGTAGCCGCCCCATGGCGCTTCAACGTACGTGGGCTGCATGTGGTTCACCCAGACGATGCCTGCGCGCAAGGCTTTCACTGTACGCATGGCTTTGAAAATATCCCGCGTCCACACTGCTGCCGCCAGGCCGTAGGGCGAGTCGTTGGCGATCCTGAGCGCGTCTTTTTCATCTTCGAACGGGATCACGGCCGCGACCGGACCAAAAATCTCTTCGCGCGCGATGCGAGCGGTGTTGCTGACATCGGCAAAGATGGTGGGCTGAACGTAATACCCTATGCCCATTTTCTCCGGCCTGCCGCCGCCCGCGGTCATCCTCGCTTCTTTTTTTCCAATCGCGATGTATTCATTTACCCGCTCGTATTGTTCCTTGCTGACCAGCGCACCCATCTTCGTTTCGCGTTCGAGCGGGGGCCCCAGCTTGATCGTCTTCGCTTTCTCCGTCATGGCTTCGACGAAGTTTTTATAAATCGACTTCTGTACGAGGATGCGACTGCCGGCTGAGCAGACTTCGCCCTGATTGATGAATACGCCGAATAGCGCGCCATCAATAGCAGCCTCAAAATCGGCGTCAGCGAAAAAGATGTTCGGTGATTTTCCGCCCAGCTCGAGAGTGACGCGCTTTATCGTGTCAGCAGCCTGTTTGACGATGATCTTCCCAACAGCGGCGCTGCCTGTGAACGCAATTTTGTTCACATCGGGATGCTGGACTAGAGGAGCCCCGCAGGTTTCACCAAAGCCCGTGACAATATTGACGACGCCGTGGGGCAGCCCACAGTCGCCAAAGTATTTCGCCAGCTCCAAAGCCGTTAGCGGAGTCTGCTCTGCCGGCTTAAGTATGCACGTGCAGCCGGCCGCAATTGCCGGCGCCAGTTTCCATGCGGCCATCAGCAGCGGATAATTCCACGGAATGATCTGCCCAGCAACGCCCACCGGCTCCTTCAGAGAGAGCGACATTGCATTGTCCGGAACGGGATTCACGTAGCCAACAACCTTCGTCGCAAGGCCGCCGTAGTATTCGAAGCAGGTCGCGGCGTCGTTAATGTCGAATTCGGCTTCCACGATGGGCTTGCCGGTGTTGCGACATTCGAGCTCGGCAAGCGCGGCGAAGTTGGCGCGAATTTTGTCCGCCAAACGGAAGAGAACGCGGCCTCGCTCCTGCGCCGTGCTGCTGGACCAGGGCCCATCTTCAAACGCGGCCTTGGCGGCGGCGACGGCCCGGTTTACATCGTCAGAATTCGAATCGGGCACCCGCGCAATGATTTCCTCGGTGGAAGGATCGTAAACGGGAAGCGTTTTCGCCGACTTGCTCTCCACCCATTCGCCATTGATATACATCTGATAAGTCTTGACGTCCGTTTCTACTGCGCCAGGCATGAGAAACCTCTCGCGGGACTAAAGCCCGAATTGTTTACTGGTTTCATGGGCACGACTGGAGTCGTGTCCCGGTACAAATTTCTCCGTAGGAACCTCGTAACGCTCATCGGCCGGCTTCACTCGCCTCAACAATCGAAGCAGTTTCTACACGCACAACATGCACCTTGCCGCGTCCGTAGATGAAAAAGAAATATGCCGCCATACCCACAAAGAATAGGGTGCCTAAGACCATTTCTAATTCATAAGTGCGGAGGCTGGTAACCAACTGCGGCGGAAAATATTGCAAGCTTATCCCGATCGCTGTGGTGAGCAAGCCGCTCGCGCCAGCAAGGATTAGAACGGGCTTACTGTATACGCCGCCTTCCACTTCATTGAATGCTAGTTTGAGCAGCGCGGCGAAAACGTAAAGATAGGGGACGAGCTGCAAAACCACCGCCAACGACAACATGGTCTGGAAGGCGGCCTGAACGCTTGAGAAGCGAAAGAAAACGACGCACAGCAAGATCGAGATGCCGACATGCACGATCAGGGCGGCGTAAGGCGTGGCGTACTTCGGATGAATTCGCCCGAGCCATTCCGGCATGTAGTTGTCGAGTCCGGCCACGAACGGGATGCGCGCGGAGCCTCCCAACCAGGCTGAGGCAATTCCCGCGATCGACAGGCTAAGTAGCAACGCGAAGACCGGAATAATCCAGGCTAGGCCGAAACGCGCCGCCATCGTCGCCACTGCTTGAACGATTCCCTGCAGCACGCTAATGCCGCTCCGGCCGATGGCGACCAGCAGTGTAAGAGTCACGGCAATATACATCAGGCCAGAGATAACACCACCCCACAAAACTGCGCCGGGGAGCGTACGCTGAGGATCTTCAATTTCGTCACCCATGATCGAAGCCAGTTCGAGACCGACGAGTGCAAAGCAGATCACGCCGAAGGTGTTGAGAACGAAGCGCGGGTCGTGCGGAATGCGGAAATCTGCCGCCGTAACTGTGAGGCCGGTCTTGGAAACTACTGCGATCCCCAACAGAACCAAGACTGCGGCCGCGATGCCAGTGCCGATGGCTCCAAGATTGTTGATCCACTTGCCCACTCCTAAACCCACAATGTTGAAGGCCGCCAAGACGAGCAGAAGGAGGATCGACGTCCAGAGGGCAAACGATTTGTTATCGGCGAGGGCTGCATGACTGGGGCCGAGGATGAACACCGATACGCCGACGAAATAAAGCATCACTGTCGGCACGTAAAGCATGTTGTTCGTCCAGTAGCACCAGCCGGAGAAAAATCCGTGGAAATCTCCGAAGAGTTCTTTTGCCCAAAGATAAACGCCGCCTTCGCCGGGATAGCGGTGGGCAAGTTCGATTACGGCAATGCCTTGGGGGAGAAAAAAGAGAGCTAGCGAAATGATCCAGAGCCAGATGGTGACGCCGCCGTTAGCGGCGATGGAGGGAACTACGTTGAGATTGAAGACGGCGACGACGAAGAGCAGCACCAGGTCGCGGCGTTTAAGAGCGCGGACCAGGTGGGGGTGAGCGGGTTGAGTCGTCGTGGACAATTTCGACTACGCTTTTGAATCAAAAGCAAATTCCTCACCCGAGCTTCGCTCGCGTTCGGAATGACAAAGCTTTTCAACTCAACTTCTAAATATGATGGTGTGGGACAGCCGAGGCGGCTGCCCCACATGCCCTCAATTAATGCGCAGCCAGTACCGGTTGGCCCATGCGCTCGTGCTGCGCCTTTGCCAGAGACTCGGCGATGTCGTCGAACGCCGCCAAGTGCTTGTCGATATCGGCTTCGGTGTGCTGAACCGAGATCGTCCACTGTTCATCCCACCAGTACGGCTGCGCCATCACGCCGCGATTGACCATGCCGAACCAGTAATGACGCCATAGGTCGATATCGACGGTCGTCCAGTCGCGGTAGTTGCGAATTTCCTTCGGATACAGCATCAGCGCGCCATTGGCGCCAGCTTGCGCGATGTAGGCTTGCAGGCCGACTTTGGCGATCGTCTTGCGATAGCCATCGGCGAGTTTCTTGCCGAGCTTGTCCACGTGCGCGTAGTTGTCGCGAGTGAGAACTGCGCGGAACGTAGCCAGCCCCGCGGCCATTGAAACGGGGTTCGTGTTGTAGGTTCCGCCGTGGAAGACTTTGTGTTGCGAGATGAGGTCCATCACGGTCCTGCTCGCGCCGAATGCAGCTAACGGCAAGCCGCCGCCGATTGATTTCGCCAGGCAGATCATGTCCGGCATCACGTTGAAGTATTCGCTGGCGCCGCCCCAGCCGAGCTTCGCGCCAGTTTTGACTTCGTCGAAGATCAGCAGCGCGCCGTACTTATCTGCGAGGTCACGCAGTCCTTTCAGGAAACCGGGCTGCGGCAGACAGAGGCCGACGTTCATCAAAATCGGCTCAAGAATAATTGCCGCGACTTCGCCGGAATTTTGCTCGAAACGCCGCTCCACACTCGAGAGATCATTGAAGGTGGCGATGAGAACGTTGGCAATTGCGGATTTTGGGACTCCGAGGCCGCCGGAAACCGGCGTGGGATCGTTGATGTCGCCGTAGTCCGGCGCATGCGGCTTTACGCTGACAAGCGCGGAGTCGTGCAGTCCGTGGTACGCGCCTTCGAATTTGATGATCTTGTCGCGTCCGGTTGCAGCGCGAGCCAGGCGAATGGCGTGCATCGTGGCTTCGGTGCCGCTATTGCCGAAGCGGCACATTTCGATAGGGAAGCGCTTGCAGATTTCTTCGGCCAGCTCCCATTCCATGTCGTGCGGCATGCCGAACATCGTGCCGGTCGAGAGCCGTTTCTCGACCGCTTTCATTACCGCGGGATGGCAATGCCCCGCCATGAGCGCGCCGAATGTGAGGTTGTGATCGATATATTCGTTACCATCAAGGTCGCGAAACTTGCTGCCGCTGGCGTCCTTCACAAAGATTGGCCACGGCTCGTAATGGCGATAATTACTGGCGACGCCAAGCGGAATGCGTTTGAGATTTTTCTGGTGCGCCTCCGCGGACTTAGGCGTGCGGCGCTCGAACGTCGAGATTTCTTTCTGCAGATCGGGGTACATCGATTGCTCCGGGATAAGTCAGGCCGCCGGTTATTAGCTGGCCATTAGAATGCCGGACGGCATGCCGCCCGGGGATGCTCTTCTAGTTTAATCCTTCCGCTAGAAGAAAAACTTCAAAGCAAATTGCAACAACCGTGGATCTCCTGCCGACGTGATTTTGCCGAAGGCTGTGGGACCGTCCGAATAGCCGCCGTCAGGGTTCGAGAAATTCGTCCGATTAAAAATGTTAAAAATCTCGGCGCGGAACTGTATGTACTTGGCCTCGGTCAGAGAGATTTTCTTGTGTACCGAGAAGTCCCAATCCTCCAATCCTGGACCGCAGCAGATCGTACGCTGGGTACCGTTGTTGAACTGCCCGAGCGGCGGATCGGAGAACTGGTTGTAGTTGAGGTAAAAGCCGCCGTTCGTTTTGGGATTCAGAATTTGCAGTGGACCGTTCAAACTGGGCGCCTCAGTGCCCAGGAAGAACAAGCTGTTGATCAGTTCGGTGTCGTCTTCGGTGTTCAGACGGATCGGAAAACCGCTCTGGAACTGGGTTATGCCTGAAACCTCCCAGTCATCGAGCACCTTGCCGGCGAAGCCCTGGAACTTGCGAATGGGCAGTTCCCAATCGTAGCTGACGACGAAGCGCTGCTTTGAGTTAAAGAGCGAGAGGGCGCGGCTGGCACCGAAGTTAAAGGGATTCAGCGTTTCTTCGAAGGTGGACCCGTCATCGATGGACTTGCTGAAGGTGTAGGCGGCCTGAAATTGCAAACCGTGAGAGAAGCGCTTCTGGACCATCATCTCCAACGCGTTGTAGGAGGAGTTGGCGATAGTATCTTCGGCGAAGACGTCGGTGAAGACGGGAACGCCATCGACCGGACAACCGGTGCCGGTGTATGGATTGCAATTGGGCGAGGAGTAGGGGCGGAGGCCGACAAGGTTCAAGCCGGTCGGCGCTACCGAACCGATGGACGTTCCCGCGGGAATGACGGTCGCGCCACTCGGTCCGTAGGGAACATGGAAGCCTCCGGCGGGAGCAACGGCGTTGGGGCCGATTATGTATTGAGTGTCCTCGGCGGTGGGACCACAGTTTGCCTGTGAGCCGAAAGAGGTCACGTTGGCTGGATTCACCGCGGCGATGCTCATGATGTCGAGGCACGTCTGGGGCAACGAAGGATTGATGTCGTGAGAGGCCAATAAGCGATGCCCTTGCGACCCAACGTAGCCAATCTGGAACATGGTGCTGTTGCTTAACTCACGCTGAAAGGTGAGGTTGTATTGGCTGGTGTATTGGGAGCGCAGGTGGGGCTGAAATTCGCCGTAGAGAAGAATCGGGCGAAATAGAGACAGATCCGTGGGCTGGTGCTTTGTCGGCGTGATAATTCCGCCGAACGGGTTAGGAGTTTGAAAATCTCCTTGGTTTACGAACGGAGTATTGAAGAAAACGTCGGAGAGCGAGGAACTGCCGCCGAAGGGTGGCTCGGCACCGAATTGGGCGAGCACCAATTCTTCAATCGGATTGTAGAAGAGACCCCATCCCGCGCGGATGCTGGTCTTGCCACTGCGCCCGGGGCTGTAAGCAATGCCGATACGCGGGGCGAGAGCTTTGTAGTAGGTCGATGTCATTCCGGCAGGGACGCCGGGATCGCCTGGAACCACCAAGCCGGTAGGCTCCGAACCGGTGTTGGCGCAGGTGGGATTCCCCACGCCCAAGCTTTGCCAATAGGAGGTGCTGGTGGTGATTCCGCAGGGATACACGGTGGAATTTTGTCCGGGGCGGAAGGTCTCCACGTGACCGCTGATGTCGGTGGGAGGAGGAACGAATTCCCAGCGCAGGCCGTAGTTCAGCGTGAAGTTCGGCTTGATCTTCCAACTGTCCTGGACAAAGGGATAGACCGCCGTGCTGCGAACATCTTCACGCTGACCCGATCCTTGGGTATAGCCATCCGCAAGGCCGAGCAGAAATTCGGCATACTGATCGCCGTCGGCGGGAATAATACCGTTCGGCCCGCTATTGTCGAAGGTATATTCGCCGTTGACGTCGAAGTAGTAGTACTGATCGAAGCGGGCGCGGCGGACATCGGCGCCGAATTTGATCGTGTGATTGCCTTTCACCCAGCTGAGTTCATCGGTCCACTGAAAGCTGTTGCCTACCTGCGGCAGAAAGCCTTCAAAGTTGTTGCCGAAAGATGCGCCGCCGGAGATGTTCACAAAAGGAACGCCGGTTAGATTCGACGGCAGTCCCGGCGTAATGCCCAGATTAGCGGCGGTGCCGAACCCACTCTGGATGGCTGAGGAATCGGAGGTGCCGGTAAAGCAGAAGTGAGCGGCCGAGCCGGTGCAAGAGGACGTGACGGCATTGGATGTTTGGTTCTTCAAGTACCCGAGTTCGCCCTCACGCATGTAGGTGAAGTGAGCTTCATTGACCAGCGAGTTGTTGATCGTCCAGGTATGGGTGAAGTTCCATTGCTGGTCGCGGGTATTGTTATAGCTGCCGAAACCTGGAGTGTTGGCGCCCGCCGCCTCGAACGTGTTATATGGATCGAGTTCGCGACCGTCATTGAAGTAGTAGTAGGCGGTGAAGCTTTGGTGGTCGTTAATCCTGTGATCGATGCGGACGGTAAACTGATCGGCGTTAATGGACCCGACGGGTACGACCTGGTAAAGGCCGGCCCCGCTATTCGCGGCCGGAACAAACCGCTGAAGCAGGTTGGCAGCTACGGGATCCTGGCACGCGGTGGGGATTACGCCCGTGGGGAAAACCGAGGACCAATCAATGAGACCGGTAGACGGGTCCGTGGGGATGCTGGCGACCGAATAGCCCAAAGCAGCGTCGCAACCGGGGCGTCCGTCCAGAACTTGTGCGACAAAGGGATTCGATATTCCACCGGAAAAAGGCCCTTGCGCCGAGAAGTCCCCGCTAAATTCCGGGGTGGTTGGCACATTCAACAATTGCCCCGGCACGCCGTCGCGGATGCGGCGTCCTTCATAGGAGAGGAAGAAGAACGTGCGATCCTTCTTAATAGGGCCGCCGAACGTGCCTCCGAATTGATTCTGATTGAGCTGCGGCGTGGTGGTATCGGGATAGCCGCGCGCATCCAGAATGGTGTTGCGGAAGTATTCGTAGACGTTGCCGTGAAAAGTGTTACCGCCGGATTTGGTGATGACGTTCACGACGGAACCGGAATTGCGGCCATATTCCGCGTCAAAGGTGTTGGTGATGACGCGGAATTCTTCGACCGCATCGGGAGTGGGTTGAATCGTGGGCGTGTTTACGAACTGATCGTTGGCGTCACCGCCGTTGACGCTGAAATTGTTGGCGCGCGTGCGGCCGCCGTTGACGGAGACGGATCCGGCATCGCTGGTTCCGGCAAACAGGGTGCCGCTTGATCCGAGTTGGGCTTGAACTCCGGGCTGCAGTTGCAGAAACTGGTAGGTATCGCGCGTGTTCAGGGGCAACTCGTTCACCGAGCGGTCGTTGATGACAGCTCCCAGCTGAGTGCTGGTGGTGTCGACCTGGGGAGCTTCCGATGTTACATCAACAGTCTCCTGCGATCCGCCGATTTGCAGTGCGGAGTTGAGCGTTACCACCTGATTAAGGTCAACGATCACGCCCTTCTGAACGTTCTTCTTGAACCCAGCCAGCTCAAACTGAACGGTATACGTGCCCGGTGCAACTTCAATGAAGCTATAGTCGCCGCTGTCGTTGGTAAGCGCATCGCGGCTGATGCCGGTGGCCTCGTTCGTTAGCGTGATCTTGGCGCCCGCGAGGACGGCGCCGGTGGGATCGGCAACGCGGCCAAGGATGCGGCCGTTTGCACCCTGGGCCGAAAGTAGGGTGGGAACAAAAAAGAGAACGGCGACGGTCAGACATACGGCGGTCCAGCGGGCGCGTAGTGACGGCATGGAACCTCCCGGCATCCTGGAAGACGGTTTCATTTGTTGTATTGAATTTCTTTGAAAGCGAAAGCTTGTGCCCTGCCACAACCTTGCTATAATCCCGCAAGGTTAGAGAAGAGGAGTGCGCGCTGTCAAGGAGAAAAAAAGCATTTCCTCTCATTAAAAACTTAGATATCTCTCGGTCATAAATGAAATCGTCAGTCGCCAAACCGTACTTGAAAATCGGAGACGTGGCGCAGCTTGTGGGAGTCTCGCCATCGGTCATTCGAAGCTGGGAGAATCTCGGACTGACGCGGCCGCAGCGTACGGAAAGCAAGTACCGGCTGTATTCGGCCGACGATGTGAAGCTGCTCAAGCGCGCACGATTCCTGCGGAAGGTGCGCGGATTGAACGCAGCGGCCATTCTCGAACTGTTGCGGCGCGAAGGGCGCGCTCGTCCCTCTGGGGATGGGAATGCCGGAGCGATCGGTTCGCATCTGCGCCAGTTGAGGGCGAAGCGAAAACTTTCTCTGGCGGACGTGGCGCGCGAGGTCGGTATTTCCGTAGGCTTTCTGAGCGCGATGGAGCGCTCGCAGATGACCGGCTCGGTGGGTACGCTGCGCAAGCTCGCGCGCTTTTATAAGACCAACATCTTGGATTTCTTTGATGCTAGCGGGACGAGCAGCCGCCGGGTGCAACCGCCCCAAAGGAAAGTTCTGCAGGCTGGGCCCGGGGTTCGCATGGAGCTGCTGGCCTGGGGAAATACCGTGATGGAGCCACATCTGTTTCGCGTAGCTCCGGCGGCCGGCAGCGGTGATTCGTATACGCATGAGGGCGAAGAGTTTCTCTACGTGCTGCGCGGGCAACTGACGATCACTTTAGAAAAAGAGGAATACCATTTGAAAGCAGGCGACAGTTTTTACTTTGAGAGTTCGACGCCGCACAATTGGAAGAATCCCGGGCGGGCGGAGACATGGATACTGTGGGTGAACACCCCCCCAACGTTCTAGCGGGAAATCCTGGAGACACCATGAAGGCACGCTATTACGCTGTAATTGTTTTACTAGCTGCGACGACTCTCTTAGGGTCGTGCACAAAGAAGACGCCAACGCTGAATCTACTGGTGTGGGAGGGATATGCCGATCCGTCATTCGTCCAGGCGTTTGAACAACAGCATCATTGCAAGATATCGGCTTCCTACATGGGATCGAGCGATGAACTTGTGGCGAAGCTGCGCGGCGGCAGTGCTGGCAACTATGACGTGATTTCGCCTTCGAGCGACGTGGCGACATCGATTGCCGCCGCTGGGTTGGCAGCCCCTCTTGATTTGTCAAAGATTCCGGCGTATGGCCAGCTTTCTCCGCAACTCACGTCGCTTCCGCTGGTTCGCATGAAGGGCCAGGTCTACGGAGTTCCCTTCATGTGGGGCCCAGATCCACTGATCTATGATACGGCCGTCTTCGCGCAGCCTCCTGACAGTTGGAATGTGCTTTGGGACTCGAAATATCGCGGCAAAATTTCTGTGTGGGATGATTTGTCGACTGTTTATATGGCGGCGCAGGTTCTGGGTTATGACAAGCCCGATCCATCACAGCTTTACAACTTGACCGATGCGCAATTGGAAGAGGTTAAGAAGAAATTGCTGGAGTTGAAGCCGAACATTCGCAAGATGTGGTCGACTGGCGGCGAACTGACGAATCTTTTTCAGAATCATGAGGTGGTCGCTGCGATGGGATGGCCGCTCATGACGAATCAGCTTCGCAAGATCAACTTCCCAGTCGGCGAGACGATTCCGAAAGAAAACACTACAGGCTGGATCGACCATTTAATGATAACCGCCGGCAGCGAGAATAAGGACCTAGCGTACGAATTTCTGCAGTACATGATTGAGGCACAGACGCAAAAGAAGGTGACGGATGTCACCGGGTACACGCCTGCCAATCCAGGCGCGGCGCAGTTTATGACGCCCCAGGAGGTGAAGAGTCTGCATCTGGATGATGTGGATAACTACCAAAAGCGGCTTTACTTCTGGCAAAATGTGCCACGCCGGGCGAAGTACAACGAGATTTGGAACGAAGTGAAAGCGGCGCAGTAAAGCAGATTTTCACGCACGGATTACAAACCCCCCGATGACCACTACTCCCGAGATTTCACCGCCTTTGACGGCTGCCCCAATCGCGCGTGTATCCCTTCTCAGAATACAGAATGTGGCGAAACATTTCGGCAAAAACACAGTTCTGCGCGACATTTCGCTCGAGGTAGCTGAAGGAGAGTTTCTTACGATCCTGGGCGAGAGCGGATCAGGGAAGACCACGCTGCTGCGAATCATCGCCGGCTTCGAGAACGCCAACTCTGGCGAGGTGTGGATGGGTGCCGAGCGATTGGACCAGCAACCGCCTTATCGCAGACGCGTGAATACTGTCTTTCAACATTACGCGCTTTTTCCCCATCTTACGGTCAAAGAGAACGTAGCTTACGGATTGCGTGTGGCGAAAAAACCGGCGGGGGAGATCGAAGCGCGAGTGACTGCGGCGCTGGATAAGGTCAGAATGTCTGCTTTTGCGAACTCGAAACCGTCCAAGATCAGCGGAGGGCAGCAGCAACGAATCGCCTTGGCGCGGGCGCTGGTCAATCGTCCTCAATTGCTGTTGTTGGATGAACCGCTTTCGGCGCTGGACGCGAACCTTCGGCGGCAAATGCAGGTGGAACTGAAATCTCTTCAGCGCGAGGTTGGCATTTCGTTCCTCTTTGTGACTCACGATCAGGAAGAAGCGATGGTGATGTCGGATCGCATTGCGTTGTTGCGCTCGGGAGAGCTGGAGCAGGTTGCGACGCCCCGCGAAATTTATGACAGGCCCGCAACCGCCTACGCCGCGCAGTTCATCGGGCACACGAACTTGTTGAAGAGCGAAATACGAGGCGGGGCCGTGCGTTGCGGCCAACTGGCCTGGTCCGCTGCCCTTCCAGACGGCCCGGCTCTGTTCTCATTGCGGCCTGAAAACATTGGCGTGTGCACAACCGATGCAGCGAACGGCAGAGTACGCGTCCGAGGGAAGATTCTTTCGAAGGCTTTTCATGGGGCGACGGAACTCATTCGTGTCGAGTGCGGTGATGGGTTGGTGCTTGTGGTGCGCACTTCACAGCGCACGGAAATGCTCGACAACGTCGAACTGGAATTCGATTCCGCGGACGCTGTGCTGGTGCGCGAGTCTCCGGAGCGAATGTGATGTTTTCGCGCACTTACAAAACGGCCGTGACTGTGCCCCCACTCGTGTGGGTTGCGGTTTTCTTGTTCTTTCCGTATTTGCTGATGTTCTGCTACAGCTTCTGGTCGGTATCTTCTCTACAAACGATCGTTCACTCCTGGAATCTGGATAACTACGCCGAGCTTCTCCGGGTTGATGTTTACCGCCAAACCCTGTTTCGTTCCATGTGGATCGCCGCACGGGTAACAATTTTTTCGCTGCTGCTAGGGTATCCGCTGGCTTACTTCCTTTCTTTTTATGCGCGGAAGAAAAAAGACTTGCTGTATCAGTTGGTGATCATTCCTCTTTGGGTGAGCTATTTAGTGCGCGCGTACGCATGGAAGACGATTCTGGGATCAGATGGCGTGCTAAATACTCTGTTGCAGTATGTGCATCTGACAAAGCATCCTCTGGAATTCCTTCTTTATAGCCCTTTTGCGGTCGTTCTCACTCTCACACATATCTACACCCCGTTTGCTTTTCTGCCGATCTACGCGGCGCTCGAGCACATTCCACGTAACCTTGTCGAAGCCTCGCACGATCTCGGTGCAACCCCTGCGCAGACATTTTGGAAGGTGATTTTTCCATTGTCGATTCCGGGAGTGGTGGCGGGAGCGACCTTCGCCTTCGTGCTCAGTCTGGGGGATTTTCTTGCGCCGCTGTTGTTGGGCGGCCCGAGCGGCATCATGATTTCAAATATCGTCGTCAGCCTGTTCGGCGCAGCTTATAACTGGCCGCTGGGAGCGGCGATTTCTCTGTGCATGTTGCTGTTGGTGATGAGCCTGCTGTTTCTCTCCGAGCGGCTTGAGAAAAAATGGAGCTACACGTGAGCCAGAATCGATCTCATTCGGGCTTGTCGTGGCTGCTTTTTCACACGATTGTCGTCTTCGCGTTTCTCTATCTGCCGATCGCCGTCCTTATTCTTTATTCGTTCAATGGCGAAGGCGTCGGCGGGTTTCCGCCGCATCATCTCACGCTCGACTGGTATCGAACTCTTTTCGCCGATAGTCCCATCTGGGATTCCGTGCTCAACAGCCTGGAAGTCGCATTTGCGGCGATGGCGATCTCGCTATGCTTCGGAGTTCCTGCCGCACTGGCGCTCGAACGAGCGCAATTTCCCGGTAAAGCATTATTTCGCCGCCTTGTGCTTTTGCCGCTCATTCTGCCTGGGATCATTACCGGTCTTTCCCTCCTGATGCTCTTCAATGTGATGGGAACGAAGCTGAGCTTACTAACGATTGTTCTTGGGCACGGCACTGCACTAATTTCTGTCGCGACTACCGAAGTTTTTGCCGGCCTGCAGAAGTTCGACCGGGCGCAGGAAGAGGCGTCGCTTGATTTGGGTGCGAATTATTGGCAAACATTCTGGCGAATCACCGTGCCGAACTTGAAGCTGCCAATCATCGGTGCGGCGTTGCTCATCTTCACGCTATCGATGGACGAAATCGCGGTGAGCTTCTTCCTGATCGGCCGCGACAACACATTGCCACTCGAAATTTGGGGACGCCTGCGGCGCGGTATCACACCGGAGATAAATGCCGTATCTACGATCATCTTTTTGTTCTCGCTGGTCGCGATTGTGCTTTGGTATCGCTTGCGGCTGCGAAGTGAAGGCACAACCGACGTTGGTGCCGAGATTGTGCAGGCGGCGGAAGGGGCTCCAGTGTGATGCGAGCGGGCGATGGGTTGCAGCCTAGACCGATTCAGCCCATAGATCCCGTCGCGTGCTCTCCCTGACCCCTGCCTCCACATTCACCGCTGCGTAGAGTTCCCGGACTTCTCTCCAAAGCTGCTTCGCCTCTTCGCGTTGACCAGCATCCTGCCTTAAAATTTTGAACCCACGGATCGCATTCGCCAAGTCCAGCGGCGCAGTCTGGACGTCGGCACGGTAAAGATCGAGAGCTTCGCGATAGTGGGCTGCCGCTTCATTGTTTTGCCGCTCATGCCGGTAGATATCGGCAAGATGCCGGATGGTGTGCGCCTGCTTCTGAATGTCTTCGGTCGAACGGTAGAGTTCCACTGCTTCCTCGTAATGTTGCAGCGCGACATCGTTATGGCCGAAATCTCTTTCGATTTGTTCGAGAGCGGCGAGAGTATTCGCTAAATCGATCGGATCACCGGCAGCATCGGCAAGGGCAAACGCTTCGATTAGGTGCTGGGCGTGCGTCCTCCAGCCGATTTTCGCGGCGAGCGTCGCGCGCCAGCAGACGCAGTTTCTCAGATTCCTCTGACATATGGCCGATCGTGATCCCCGCATAGTACATTGAATAGAGAGATTCCGCAGAAAGGATTCTTTTGACTTTAAGCATTCGCAACATCGCCATTATTGCCCACGTCGACCATGGCAAGACCACGCTCGTTGACGCCATGTTGCAACAGAGCGGCACTTTTCGTTCCAACGAACACCACGTCGAGCGCGTAATGGATTCGAACGAACTGGAGCGCGAGCGCGGGATCACGATTCTCGCCAAGAACACCGCCATTTTCTATCATGATGTGAAGATCAACATCGTCGACACGCCGGGCCACAGCGATTTTGGCGGCGAGGTTGAGCGCGCGCTGAAGATGGTGGACGGGGTGATGCTGCTGGTGGATGCCAGCGAAGGCCCGCTGCCGCAGACGCGATACGTGCTAGGCAAAGCGCTGGAGGCGAAATTGCCGCCGATTGTTGTAGTCAACAAGATCGATCGCCCTGATGCGCGCCCGCAGGAAGTGCTGAACGAGATCTACGATCTGTTTATCGATCTCGATGCCAAGGAAGATCAACTCGATTTTCCAGTTCTTTACACCAACGCCAAGGAAGGTACGGCATCAACCGACGCGAACACCCGAGGCCAAAATCTGCGTCCGCTGTTCGATGCGATCCTGAAGACAATCCCTTCGCCGGCGGGCGATCCAGCGGGGCCGCTGCAGATTCTGGTGGCGAATCTCGATTACAGCGATTATCTCGGGCGTCTGGCGATTGCGCGCGTGTTCAACGGAACCATGTATACGGGCGAAGATGTTGGCATCGCAAAGCGGGACGGATCGTTACAGAAAACGAAAATTACGAAACTGTTTTCTTTTTCCGGGCTCAAGCGAACTGACATTACAGAAACCACTCTCGGCGATATTGTCGCGGTCGCTGGTGTAGAAGGAATCACCATCGGCGAAACGATTACCGATGCGGAGAACCCGGCCCCGCTTCCACCCATCCTTATCGACGAGCCGACGATCGCGATGACGTTCACGGTGAACACATCGCCGTTCGCCGGTCGCGAAGGAACCTATGTCACCTCGCGCAATCTGCGCGAACGGCTGGAAAAAGAGCTGCTGACGAACGTTTCTCTTCGCGTCGAGGAGATGGGCACAACCGACTCGTTCAAAGTCCTGGGGCGCGGCGAACTTCAGCTCTCCATCACGATTGAAATGATGCGCCGCGAAGGCTACGAGTTGATGGTCGGAAAACCGGAGATCGTGACCAAACGCATTGACGGCAAGCTGATGGAACCTGTGGAGCATCTCACCGTGGATGTTCCGGAGGCGTTCGTCGGGGTCGTGATGGAACAACTCGGGGCCCGCAAGGGCGAGGTCGTGAACATGCACAATCACGGCTACGGGCGGGTGCGGATCGAGTTTCGCGTGCCCAGCCGCGGGTTAATAGGCTTGCGCAGCCAGTTGCTGACCGATACGCGCGGCACCATTGTGATGAACTCGCTCTTCGATGGCTACATGGAGTGGCAAGGGGAAATTCCGCACCGGCTTACAGGAGCGCTGATTGCGGACCGGCCCGGACTTTCGACGGCGTATGCGTTATGGGGTCTACAAGAACGCGGTGAGCTTTTCGTCGGACCCGGCGTCGAGCTCTATGAAGGAATGATCATCGGCGAAAACGCGAAGGATGACGATCTGGACGTGAATGCCGTGCGCGAGAAGAAGCTCACGAATATGCGTGCGTCCACGGCCGATGAGGCGATCCGGCTGGTGCCATTCCGGCAACTGAATCTGGAGCAGGCAATTGAGTTTATTGCCGATGATGAATTTGTGGAGATTACTCCAAAGTCGCTTCGACTGCGGAAAAAGATTCTGCAATCGAATAAGCGCAGGAAGCGCGCGATGGAGGCAGTGGAAGAGGCGTGATATGGGTCGACATTCAACCGCGGAAAATGAAGCGCCCTTGCGGATGTTTATGGTGCCATGCAGTTGCGGCACTACGTTCGCTGTGGCGGAGAATTACGACCGCCAAGGCACAGCGTGGAGCCGCTATTTAATCTGCCCAAGCTGCGGCAAGCGGCATGATCCCAAGAACCGGCTGTTGCACATCGGTTACCAGCGCGAGGGATACTGGACGGTCGACGGATGCTAGCAGCAGAATGATCGCACTTCCGCTCTAGGAAAATTGCATGCGCCCGCCAGCTATGAGCCGACAAACTTGAGAATGCAAGAATCTACTCGATACTATTTGCAAATAATCCTCGACCTTGATACCGTCACGCTTCCCGATGCGGCAGCGACTTGAGTACGCGGCAGCCTGGCCGTTCATTAAATTCCTTGAAATTCTTCCGCGGCCAGTGGCGCGAGCGATCAGCATCGGCCTCTCTTACATCGTTTATCTTCTTCACGTGCGCTTGCGCCGTGTGGGCATGCGGAATCTTGCGCTGGCGTTTCCCGAGAAGACGGAAGCCGAACGGGCAAGGATTTTGCGGGGCGAATTCGCCTCGCTGGGGCGGCAACTGGCCGAAGTTTGCCATTTCTCCACTTACGCGAGAGAAAACATCGATCAGGTCGTAGTGTTTGAGGGGTTCGAACATTACGAGCAGGCCCGCATCCGTGGCAAAGGCGTGCTGCTGTTCACGGGCCATTTCGGCGGCTGGGAGCTTTCTTCTTTTGCGATTTCGATGCGGGGACACTGGATGCACGTGGTGATGCGCGGCATGGATAACATTTATCTCGACCGGCTGGTCCGCGGATTGCGCACGATGCACGGGAATAAGGTCGTCGATAAAGACGATTTTGTTCGCGGGTTGCTTTCGGCGATGAAGGCGGGTGAAGTAGTGGGTATGCTGATCGATACCAACATGACGCCGCCGGCTGGAATCTTTGTGGACTTTTTCGGCATTCCGGCGTGCACCGCGAGCGGCTTGGCGAGAATTGCTCTTCGTACCGATGCTGCGGTAGTTCCAGTGTTTACGATTTGGGATAAGATGCTGGGAAAATACCGGCTGCGCTTCGATCCTGCGGTCGAGCTTGTACGAACTGACGATCTTGAAGCCGACATCAAATCCAACACCCAGAAGTTCACGTCGATTATTGAAGATTACGTGCGGAAGTATCCTGACCAGTGGCTCTGGGTACATCGGCGGTGGAAAACCAGACCGCCGGGGGAGAAAGGATTGTATTAGGCTCCTTGCTTCGATACCGCTTCAACGCAGCCCTGAAGCATTGTGCCACTGCGCGATCGAGGCGTGAGTTCCGGCTGTGGACAAGGCCGGATGTCACGATAGGCTTCTCGATTACACCGGAAACCCAATTCTGGCGACGGCCAGCCCACAACCCGACGTTAGGATCCAGCCTTCAAGGGAACGAAGTATAGGCCGCTCGGGTTTTTCTCCGAGGATTCAGCAAAAAGGATTGTTCAAGAATTCTTCTTCGGCTTTCGTGCTTGGGCGTCCCAGTGCCTGGTTTCTATCCGGGAAGCGACCAAAGCGGACAATTTGATCCCGGTGGCAGAGGGCGTGCTGAAGCGACGATGCGTCGCCGAGATTTACGAACAGGTTCACGCTTTTTTCCTGCAATTCCAAATTTTCGGCGTGCTCAAAAGGGAGATAGAGAAAAAGCCTCTGGACCGTCAGTACCTTCCTGTCAAAATGTTCTTCAACTGCGTATTCCGCCAGAGACCGGGCCTTGGAATCGTTGCCGAACGCTCTCGATGTGCCGCGAAAAATATTCCGCGAAAACTGGTCCAACAATATGATGAGCGCCAGGGTTCCCATCGGCGTTTGCCGTAAACTGTCCAATTCTCCCGTGGAGGCGAGCCGATTGGCTTCAGAGAACCGCCGCTTGATCTCTTGATCAAATTCCACGGTTGACTGAAACCAAATCTGACGACGCCTGCCCAATTCTGCTGAGTCCGGTGAGCCAAACCAGAAATCAAGGATTTCCTGTACAAGAAGGTTGCCATCCATATCAGAAACACTCCTTTGCGAAGCCTGTGTCCGCCGCTCTCCAACCATGGCGTTCAGGTCCGTGGCGCCCAGCTTTGCAAAAACAAGCAAAGCTGAGCAGCCACGGTTATTTGTGATTATGGCAGCAAAGGGTGGGCCAGGGCTGTGCCGGACGCGCTACCCGCGATGGAGGAATGCCTCGTAGCCTCTGCGGAAGCCGCGGCGATACTCCTCGAAGGCTACCGGCGGCACTGGAGGATTGCGGAAGCGTGGATGGCGCTCGACGTCCGGTCGTTTTCCTCCGTCCACATCACGCCGTGCGGCAGCGAATCCATCGTGAAAACCTTGCCGGGCAACTTCCGCATATTCCGGCGGCGGAGGCGGCTCTTCATAGACTGGATGTGGATGAGAACATCCCGCCAGAGAGAGCGGTAACAGCAAGGCTGTCAGGGCTAGCCATTTCTTCATGTCGTCCTCTATTGTCAGTGTTTGGATGTCGTGCCGCGACGGCGGCGCGACGATCTCAAGTGTTAACACCTGGGAGCAAGAAGAGTTGTTCGGCAAAGGTAGCCCAGCCTCCGACCGAGAGCGGGGATGCGGCTTCCGAAAATAGTGAACTCACGTATGTCCCGGACTGGCACGCTTCCGCCCGCGAACCGTTCACCGAATCTTTGCTTGCATGATATCGAGAACCCGACGCTGGCGGTCGCTCTCCTGACGGAGAAAGATAGGCTCTTCGGGGGACGCCTGACAATAGCCCGGCGTTTCAACGCCGGGGGCCTTCGTCTATGTGGAACTGCATCCCGTAGGGATGCCTGAACCTATCCCCACACGTACTGCGGATCGTACTCGATACCATTCTTTTTCAAGAAGGCCACGAACTCTTCTTCAAAATCGCGCTGGCGATGCGGTGGTTAAACAGTATTCATCCTACCCGGCGTTGAAACGCCGGGCTACTTTCGGGTGTCCTTCGGACGCACGTCTTTCCCAAATATGCACACGGCGCAATCCATTACAATCAAGTCTTCCTATGAAAACCTTTCCTATGAAAACATTCGAACAAATCGCAGACTTAGAAAAACGCTATTTGCTGGGGACTTACAATCGCTATCCCGTCGTGTTGACGCGCGGCAAGGGCGTGTTTCTCTACGACCTCGATGACCGGCGCTATCTCGACTTTGTTTCCGGCCTCGGGGTGAATGCGCTCGGCCATGCACATCCGCGGATTGTGAAGACGATTCGGGAGCAGGCGGCGAAGCTGATTCACGTCTCCAACCTGTATTACCACGAATATCAGGGAGCGTTGGCGGAGAAGCTGTGTGGGCTCTCCGGACTCGATCGTGCCTTCTTCTCCAATAGCGGTACGGAAGCGATTGAAGGTTCAATCAAGTTGGCGAGGCTGGCGGGACATCGGGCGGGCGGCGAAGCCAAGTGCCGGCTCGTGGCGTTGGAAGGCTCGTATCACGGGCGCACGTTCGGCGCGCTCTCGCTTACGGGGCAGGCGAAGCATCGCAAAGGATTTGAGCCGCTGCTCGAAGAGGTGACGTTCGTCGCGCAGAACGATATTGAAGGCCTGCGCGCGGCTGTGAACGACAATACTTGCGCCATTGTGCTCGAGCCGATTTTCGGCGAAGGCGGCATTTACGAGTGTTCCGTGGAGTTTTTGCAGGAGTGCCGGGCGCTGGCAGATCGCTTCAAAGCCGCTTTGATTTTTGATGAGATCCAGTGCGGACTCGGGCGCACGGGAACGATGTTCGCCTTTCAGACTTTCGGCGTGAAGCCGGACATCGTTGCCATCGCTAAACCGATTGCGGCCGGCCTTCCCCTGGGTGCGTTCATCGCGAAAGAAGAATTTGCATCGGCAATTTCGCCGGGGCAGCATGGGACAACGTTCGGGGGTGGGCCGCTGGCTTGCCGCGTCGCCTTGGAATTTTTGGCGATTGTGGAAGAAGAGAAGCTCCTCGATAACGTGAACAAAGTTGGAGCGTACCTGCAGCAGGAGTTGAAAGCCGTTGCGGAGAAGAGCGCCGTAGCGAAGGAAGTGCGCGGCCGGGGATTCATTCAGGGAATTAATCTGGAGATTCTGGCCCGCCCGATTGTGGATGAGGCTCTTGCCGAGGGTGTGTTGTTCAACAGCACACAGGACACGGTCGTGCGGTTCCTGCCTCCTTTCCTGTTGGAGGAGAAGCACGTGGATAAGGGGATGCGGGTGTTAAAAAAGTTACTGAAGAAGAAGCGTAAGGAAGCGGCATGAGAATCTTCGCGCGTTTCGTGAGATGAGCGAAACCTGGGTTCCCCGACACCTCGATGGCAGCCTAGGGATCCTTCGACTGCACCGGGACTTTTATCCCGGTTCCTCTTAGGATGACAAAGTCTGAAGAGTTCTACGAAAACGGGGAGCCGAAGCTCCCCAAGTGAAGCGAACAGAGGCGATGTTCCCTTACATAGAATCTGACCGCCGGGAAAAAGTTGTCCTGGATAAGATAAAGATAAAAGTTGGATCCGGAAGAATTGCGAGGGATGGGGGCAGATCGGGCAACTACAGCGCCTTTTCCCGGTTTCAGTGAGGGGATTGAAGAGTGCTGGATGGAGATCGACGGCGGGCGCATGCGATACCTGCGCGCCGGGTCGGGCCCAGCTCTGATTCTGCTGCACGGCTTACTGGGATATTCCTTTTCCTGGCGCTTTACCATACCGGCTCTCGCGCCCTTCGCTACAATCTTCGCTCCAGACATGATGGGAGCAGGATTCTCTGATCGCGTAACTGGCATTGATCATTCCATGCGCGGTACTGCGCAGCGCCTGCTGCAATTTGTCGCCTCTCTGGGAATCAGTTCGTTCGACCTGTTGGGAACCTCCCACGGCGGAGCGGTTGCCATGATGGCAGCGGCAGAATGTTTGGGCAAGAAAAACATGCCGCAGGCGCAGCGGTTGATTCTCGTCGCACCAGTCAATCCGTATTCTGCGCACGGGCGCTGGCTCGCACCATTCTTCGGAACTGCGCACGGAGCGGCGATGTTCCGGCTGACCGTGGGGCGCATGAAGTTCTTGTACCCCTATTGGCACGCGCGCATGTATGGCAACCGCAGCCGCATTCCGCCGGGAACACTGGAAGGCTACAAAGCTCCAATGGCGAAGCCGGGATTGTTCGAGCATGCCCTGAGCATTGTGAAGACCTGGACCAAGGATCTGCGTGAACTGGAGATAATGCTGCCCAAGCTGGCCAATACTCCCACTTTGTTAATGTGGGGCGCCAAGGATACGGCCGTGTACGCTTCTTCGGCAAAACAGCTGATGAAGTTCTTTCCAAACTCCAGGTTGCTCGTTTTTCCCGGAGTTGGGCACCTGCCTTATGAAGAGTGTCCGGAGGAATTCAACAAAGCATTGATTGAATTCCTCACGCGTGAGAAGCTTCCTGCCTGACCCTTTGTTGGCGCATAGAATGACCCATCACATCGTCAACTTCCTTCGCAACGCGCTCGTGCACTACGGGTATTGGGCTGTAGTTGCAACGTTGCTGCTGGAGAATGTGGGCTTGCCCTTGCCAGGCGAAACCGCATTATTGTTATCAAGCTTTCTCGCCTATACGGAGCGGGATCTTCGTTTGGGCTGGATCGTAGTTGCCGGAACGATGGCATCAACCGTAGGTGGCGGTCTTGGGTATGCGCTCGGATGCTATGGCGGCCGCCCGTTGCTCGAACGTGTGCAGTATGTATTCCAGATCAAAAGTGTGTCGATTGCGCGTGGCGAGAAACTGTTTGAAAGTTATGGGGCGGCAACGATTTTGTTTTCGCGATTCGTTTTCGGAATGAGGGCAGTGGCGGGGCCGATCGCCGGAATACTGCGCATGCCGTGGAAACAATTCGCGATTTTCAACCTGCTGGGGGCGACTGTTTGGGTAAGTATCGTTTCTTGCATTGGATATTTTTCCAGCAGCCGCTGGAATTTGCTTGTGAGCTTCATGAAGCGGTTTGACCAAGCCTTAGTCGTGGCGTTCGTTCTGGTTGTGGTTTTATTCTGGTGGCGAAGTCGAAGCCTCCGCCGGAACCGGTTAGGTGCGTGAGAATCGGCTCTCGTGAGAATCAACTTAGATACAGTTTTTTAACGGAGCCGCAGCTTATACTATGCCGGTATCGTGGGCACGAGGTTTGCGATTACGGGTCCGCGAGTGTTGATTTTCCAGGCGGCGTCCGCGCCGGAATTCGGACGAGGAGGAATGTGTGAAGAAACTCGGGTTGTTGACTCTATTGATCCTGGTGACAGTTCTGTTAACCCTGGCCTTCTCAGCCGCAGCGGCGAGTCCGAAGGCGGCAGTGCCCGCAGTCGCTCCGGCGGTTCCGGCTGTAGCCGCACCGGTGCCGATGCCTCCCCATCCCCGGGTGCACGATGCATTGGAAGAGATGCGCCATGCCCGCGAACACATGGAGCACGCTGACGGCGAGTTCCACGGTCATCGCGCCAAAGCGATCGAGCATCTCGATGCGGCGATTCACGAAGCAGAAATGTGCATGCAGGAGCCGTAAAGACAGCCTCGCAAATAAGAATGAGAAAATGAAAAGCAGCGCCTTGAATCAGGCGCTGCTTTGTGTTGCTGAGTTTGCATTGCTAAGGAAGAGAATTAGAACGACCCAGTCGCCTGCTAATCCCGGGGACCAATCGTCCACCCAATCGACGCGCCCACGCGCAGTACATTATCGGAGCTGAAGCCCCGATTGTCTTGCACGTGGTAGTAATGGGCCTCGGGGCGCACAAAGAAATGCCGCCAGAAGTAATAGTGAACCTCGAAGCCGAGGTGCTCCATGAAGTGCGTATAGCTGGTGTAACAAGGCCCGGAAGGGGACGAGCAGGACGTCATGAGCGGCAAATAGAAACGTGTGCTGTCCACTCCAATGCCCGCGAGCAGGTCTATGCCCGTCTTCCGGGCCACGTGGCGTTGATACAGCCCGTTGGCGTCGATAAAGATCGGGCGGTAGGTCTCGTAGCCATAGTAATACGCCTTCTTGTCGCGCCAGGAACCCTCGACGTTGAATCCGTAATGTTTCTTGATGAGGTAATTGAAGCTCAAGGCGGGGTAGGTTCCGCTCCGCTCCGGCAACGGCACATAGGCCAAGGAGGGGCCTATGATGGAAGTGGAAAACAGGGTGCTCCCGCCAACCGCCATATCGATTTTTTCCTGGCTATGGGCGACAGCAGCGAACAGAAGAACAGTACACACGATTGCGATAGCTGCAAACTTTCTCAAATACCGTCCCCCTGGGTTGTTGTCGAATTGTACGGAATAGAGCCGGGCTGCGGGATCCCGAGCCCACAGGTCAACAGGCACTCTCCTGCATTCGCAGCCAGCTTATTTTACAAGTTCTCAGCTTTCGAAGGTTCGTTTAGTCCCCGCCGAGAGTGTAACCGACCGACGCTCCCACGCGGAACACGTTATCCGTGTTGAACGCTCCGTTGTTGTTGATATTGCTGTTGCTCTGAATGTGATAGTAGTGAATTTCGGGGCGTACGAAAACATGGTGCCAGACGTAGTAGCGGAGGCCGGCGCCCAGATGCTCCATGAAGTGGTCCGTACTTACATAGTTAATACATCCGCTGCAGGAAGGTCCCGGTTGATAGAAACGAGTGGCGCCCACGCCGATTCCGCCCATCAGATCGAGTCCCGCTTTTTGACCCAGCTTCGGCTGAAACAGCAGGTTGAAATCCGTGAGGATGGGGCGGTAGTTTTCTATTCCACTGATGTAGACGCCCTGCGTAGCCCGCCACGCGGTTTCCACATTGAAGCCGATGCGGTTGTGAACCACGACATCGCCGCCGAGGTTAATGTAGAGTCCGCCGCTCTCTGACGGAAAGCTGCCATTGGAAGAGGACGAAGACACGAGGCTGCCGCCGCCAAGGAAGAAATCTGCCTGCTGTGCCGAGGCAAACTGGCAGGCGAACAATAGAACAGCAACTGCAAAGGATGTGAGGAACGCTAACTTTCTCAAAGGAACCTCCAGTCAGTCTAAGATGCGTCTACAAAACCATTGGGATGTAACCAGGTCAATAAGAACTCATCATAATTTCAAACCAGCAACCAATTCAACTGAACCCATTCGGCTGTAAAGAAATGTCAAGGCCTGGGCTACGATTGAACAGACTTTACAACCCGCAATTAAACCCGCAAGCGAACGGCGAGTTGCGCGGTGGATGAGAGTAATTTTCTGGTTCGCGATTATTTTGCCTTTCTGCCGCCGCCCGGGGCGCGAACGTGGTCGAACGCGATGGGGCCGCTGCCGAAGAACATAAGGGCGAACGCGAGAGAGGCTAACGCCAAAGGGAACTCGTACCCGGTGGGACCCATGAGTCCGTTATGAAAATGCACTTTGGCGATGGCGACCGCCATGTCGATACAGATCGCGAAAGCGGCAGCGCGGGTGAACAAACCAACCAACACCAGCAGGCCCCCGAAAAACTCGGCAAAGGCAGAGAGATATGCGGTCCAGCCGGGAAGGCCCAGACTCGAGACAAACTGAACATGGTGATGGAGTCCCCCGAAAACTTTATGGTAACCATGGACGACCATAACAACGCCCAAGGCGAGGCGCATGACGAGCAAGGCGAGTGGTTGCAGACGATCAAGGTAGCGCAAGTCGTTCCTCCGGCGAAAACAGCATAGCTTACAGCACGCAAGGGATGGAAGGAAGTGGAGTCACCCAACCAACCCAAGGCGCGAACGCGCCTTCTCGATCACGCCCGAATTGGCAATCGTTCCAAGCTGTGAACGGTCGGAACACAGTCTGGGGGTTAACGCACAGAACAATTGCACCTTGGCTAAACTTCTGGTAACGTTTTTTCGCCCTCACATGAGCGTCTGCCGGTGGCTTTCTGTGCGCCAGTTTTGCGCGGGTGCGGGTTTTCCTTCCGGGCTTTGAAATTAATTTCTAGTGCGTGCATCGAATCCGCTGATTTGGGGTTTAAGAAGGCAAGTCCGGAGCTGATACCTCACTGCGGATGCCGGGTCATTGATTTAGGAATTTCCAATTGGGCGGTTAGAAGTACTTGAAGATCAGGAGGCGGTAATGAATCGCACCTCGGGAAGTGAAAGGATTCTGCGGAAGTTTTTCGTGCTGGCGTTTGCGTTTGCAGTTCCATCATTGCTTTGGGCACAACATAAACCGAGCGGAGGAGGGGGAGGCTCTAAACCGGCTGCCCCGGCCAAAAGCGCGCCATCGCATCCTGCTTCGCATGGCTCAACCGCGTCGCACGGCTCAACGGCCTCGCACGGTGCAACTCAGTCACACACCACGACGAGCGGCCGTCCATCGACAGCCGGCCACACAACAACCCCGAGCCACGGCGCGACTACCGGCCATACGACGACTCCGAGCCGCTCGAATACTACGGCGGGCCATACTACAAACAGTCGGCCGAATACGGCCGCTGGGCACACCACCACGCCGAGCCGGGGCAACACCACGGCTGGCCATACAACGGCAGCTGGTCGGGGCAACACCGCAGGCGGCAGGGCCGCAGGTGCCCGCCCGGGCGCCGCGGCAAGCCGTGGCAACGTTGGCAGCCACACGCCTCCGGGCAGGAATGTTTCGCTGAGAGGTGGAGGAACGGCGAACGTTCGCCCGAATGGCTCGATTCGTTCCATCAATCGGAACGGAATGCAGATTTCGCACGGGGTTCGTGGCGGGCGCACGGTGGTTAGCGTGCATAACGGCGCGACGATTGTTACGCGGGGACACGGCGGCTATGTGCAGCGGGCGTACGTTACGCGCGGCGGGCACGCCTACTACTCGCGCACCTTCTATTATGGTGGCCGCTACCATGTTGGCCTCTATCGCGGCTATGGCTGGGGCGGACACATGTACTACGGCTATTATCCAGGGGTCTGGTACCATCCAGGATTTTATGGGTGGGGCTGGCATCCTTGGGGAGCGCCGATTGCCTGGGGCATCGGGGCATGGGGATGGGGAGGAGCGCCGTGGTGGGGATTCTATGGCGGGTGGTGGAATCCTTATCCTGTTTACGCCGCTCCGTACTATTGGCTGACGGACTATCTGATCGCGGCGCAATTGCAGGCGGCATATCAGGCGCGCCAAGACGCCAACGCCGACGCAATGGCGGCGGATGCTGCGGCCAGCGGAGGAGGCGGTGGGGACGGGGGAGACGCTGCTCCAGTGGCGTCCGGGAACGTGGCGTTGACTCCCGAGGTGAAGGAAGCCATCGCCCAGGAAGTGAAAGCCCAGTTGGCGGCGCAGCAGTCGCAGGCTGGCCAGCAGGATTCGGGTGGACAAGCGTCCGTCGGCGGCTCCTGCAGCGCCTAGTAACGCCAGCGATACTCCACCACCAGCGTTAGATCCGGCACAGCGTACGTTTGTGGTGGATTCCGATGTGACAGTGGTGGCCAACGGCCAGGAATGTGCGCTGTCGTCGGGCGATGTAATTACCCGCCTTACGGACACTCCCGATGCTGACAACACTGTGAACGCCAGCGTCTCGGCGACCAAGAAGGGCGACTGCGCGTCGGGACAGACCGTTGCCGTGAAAGTGGATGACTTGCAGGAAATGTACAACCACTTCCAGGAGAACCTTACCAACGGCATGGGCGAACTAGCCAAGAAGCAAGGGACGAACGGAATGCCGAAGGCGCCCGATACGGGCACCGAGCCTGGGGCCGTGACACCTCCGCCACCGGATACCACCGTGGCGAAGACTCTGCAGGATCAGCAGCAACAGGCTGATCAGACTGAGGCGCAGGTCAAGTCGGAAGCGGCCGCTGGAGGCGGCGGGCAATAACGTCCGCAGCCTGTCTGGCAAACCAACAATTATAGGGAGCGCCGCCAGCCGGCGCTCCCTTTTTCACATGCCAGAAATTCTGCTTTTTGTAGTAAATTGCTCAGTTACTGAGGATCGCTTTCGAAAGCTATTCGGAGGATTTTGCGATGTCGCGGAAAACCGTCGCTCTGATTTCAGGCATTCTGCTCGTAGTCTCCACCATGTTCCTGGTGTCTTTCGCTGCTGCGCAGGCGCCAACTTTGCAAGAGCAACTCGCGGCGCAATACAAAGTGGTCAAGATGGGATCGGACACGAGCGGCTATTCGGTCGTGGAGAAGGGAACTCTGCTCGCCATTCAGAAGGGCGGCATTCTTTCCGTGCCCTACGGCGACCAAAACGTTCTGAACAACAAATACGAGAACGGTGCGATCAAAGGCCCGAGCAGTTTAGGGTTGATGGGGCGAAAATCCCTCATGGGGAGATTTGGAAAGGAGCAGACGACGCATCTGTTTGCGACGGGCGACAAAGTTTATCCCATGAAGATTGATGTGAACGTGGCCAAGGATACGGTAACCATGGAAATTGTTGCCTGCGACACCTGCAACAAAACCGATCCACCGACTTACAACAAGGCGAATGTAGTTTTCCAGTTTCCCAAGGGATCGTTGGCGAACTCGAGTGTCGGGCCGGTGGAAGATACGATTGGACAAGTGCTCTCCATCAGCAACGACGATTCGCAACAGGCAGGCGGCGACCAGCAACAGGGTGGCGGAGGGGATCAGGGCGGCCAGCAGCCGGCAGCGCAGGATCAGGGCCAGCAGCCTGCGGCACAGGACCAGCAGCAACAAGCCGCGCCGGCAAGCATTGACAAAGGGATGACCACGGACCAGGTGGAAGCCGCATTAGGCCAGCCGGAGAAGAAAGTAAACCTCGGCTCCAAGCAGATTTATTACTACAAAGACATGAAGGTGATTTTTCTGAGCGGGAAGGTTTCAGACGTACAGTGATAAGGTTTTCAGAGTTTCCGGGCACGCTAAATCCTCGCCCTCGAGATGCCCGCCTCAACGATAGTGATCCGGTAGAATCACTCCATGCCGGTTGCTATCCAATGCCACCATCTGCGCAAGACTTACGACGGCAAAGTCGAGGCTGTGCGCGGATTGAATCTGGAGATTCATACTGGTGAATGCTTCGGGCTGCTTGGCCCGAACGGAGCAGGGAAGACCACTACCATCGAAATTCTCGAGGGATTGCTCGAGCCTACTTCCGGTGAGGTTTCGATTCTCGGCCATTCCTGGCGGGAAAATGCTCGCGAGATGCGCGAATGGCTGGGCATTTCACTGCAGGAGACACGGCTTTCGGAAAAGCTGACGGTTCGCGAAACAATCAATCTTTTCGCCAGTTTCTACCGCGAACCGCGTTCCTCCGATGAAGTCCTGGAGCAGTTGCAGCTCACCGAAAAAGCGGATGCGTGGGTCGGCAAACTTTCTGGCGGGCAGCGTCAGCGTCTGGCCGTTGCCACCGCGCTGGTTTGCAATCCTAAGATACTTTTTCTCGATGAGCCGACCACAGGACTCGATCCGCAGAGCCGCCGTCAGCTTTGGGATATCATTCGCGAGTTTCAGCGTGCAGGCGGGACGGTACTGCTGACCACGCATTACATGGACGAAGCGGAAAAGCTCTGCGACCGGCTGGCGATTGTCGATCACGGCCAGATCATTGCCGAAGGCTCGCCTGCCGACCTGATCGAAAGACTTGGCGGCCATCACGTGGTGGAGTTTGCGATCAACGGAAATTCGGATGGGGCAGCGCTCGATCGCTGGCGCGAGTTGCCCAGCGTGGAATCGGTTCGCGACGAGGGCGGGATGATCGCGATGCATGTGCGAGAGCCACATCTGGCGATCCCGGCGCTGCTTGAAGCCATAGGGAACCAGGAACATCAGTTGGCGCATTTGACCACGCGGCAGGCCAGTCTGGAAGATGTGTTCGTTCGGCTGACGGGACGACATTTGCGGGAAGACTGAAGACTAGTGGGGATTTGGATCGTGAAGACGAACAGTGGGTTTTGCATTCCTGTGTTCATTGCGATCACTGCTATCGCGAGCCTGCAAGCTGCAGCGCAGGCTCCAGGCGAGAACTCGCCCATCGGTTTTCCATCTCTGGAGCAATGGAGAAAAGTCGTCCTCCAGGGAGATGGTTCGGGCCTGCGTTCGCTCTACAGCTTCGATCCTCCGGCGCAAGTGCGTGCCAATGGAATGGCATCCGGCGCTGACGCAGACATCAACTTCTGGCTTGGTCTGAAGGCCAAGACCATGAAGCTGGACATCGTGCGCCTGAAGGAGCGCCGTTATGGGGAGAGTGTGATCTTCAAAGCTACGATTGAAAGGGCCGATGGGCGCACCATCAATATCACCAACGCTCAGGCATGGAAAAAAGAAGGCGAGCAATGGCGCATCTTTGGGGTGGAGCGCACGGATTCGCCCCATTTACAGCAGCCTTCGGACATGAACAAGAACATCTATCCGGATGACGCGAATGCCCGCGCGGAGATTAAGCTCGCAGAGGACAAGGCTGCCAGGGAACACCGGCGTGTACTGCTGATCTTTGGGGCGAACTGGTGCTACGACTGCCATGTGCTCGATTTGGCGCTGCGTCGCCAGGATTTTAGATCGGCTATAAGCGGATACGAGATTGTGCACGTGGATATTGGTCCGGATGGAAAAAAGAACTCTGACGTGGCGAAGCAATTTGATGTGCCACTGGACAAAGGCGTGCCGGCGCTGGCCGTCATTGAAAGCGATGGCAACCTGGTGGTCAGCCAAAAGAACGGTGAATTCGAGGACGCTCGCGCCCTCACGACGGAGGTCCTGCTGGAATTCCTGAACAACTGGAAACCGGCGGCACAATAAGTGTTATGACGGTCGCAGAACAAATCGCAACGGATGAGAAGGGTGCTTCGCGGCCGCCCACGACAAGGCGCAACGGGCGCTGGTCCGGCTATCTTCACCTTCTGGGCGCTCGGATGCTGGAGTTGAAGCGAGAGCCGGAGGTCGTATTCTGGGTGTTCGTTTTTCCGCTCTTGCTGGCTATCGGCCTTGGCATCGCCTTTCGCACCAAGCCGGAAGATGCCTCGTCGGTTGTTATCGTGCAAGGATCGGGAGCCGAACACGTGCAGCAATTGCTGCAAAGTTCTCCGCAACACGCTTCATTCAAATTGGTTGTGCAGGATGAACAGGCCGCCCGGAAGGGATTTCGGCTGGGCAAGTATGATCTTGTCGTTGAGCCTGATGGACGCGGAGGATGGAAATATCTCTACGATCCGGCGCGGCCGGAAAGCGTTATTGCGAAAGGCACAGCGGACGACGCTCTGCAAAAAGCCGCTGGGCGTAAAGACGTTGTCGCAACGGCTACCATAGTCTCTTCCGAACCCGGCTCGCGATACATCGACTTCTTAATCCCCGGATTGCTGGGCATGAATTTGATGAACTCTGGTATGTGGGGAATTGGATTCGCGCTCGTCGATATGCGGCAGCGTAAACTGCTGAAGCGTTTTGTGGGCACGCCCATGCGCCGCGGAGATTTTCTGCTCGCGCTCATGTCCAGCCGTCTCGTGCTCATGATTTTGGAAATCGGCTTATTGCTGGCACTTGGCGTCATCGTGTTTCACATGAAGGTCCTCGGCTCCGTACCTGCCATTCTGTTTTTGGGCGCAGTGGGAGCAGTCGCGTTTGGCGGAATTGGTTTGCTTACCGCGAGCCGCGCCCAGAAAATCGAGAGCGTCAGCGGTCTCATGAATCTTGTGATGATGCCCATGTGGATTTTTTCGGGCGTGTTCTTCTCCTACGAGCGATTTCCCGCGGTTGTCCAGCCGCTAATCAAGGCGCTGCCGCTGACTGCCCTGAACGACGCACTGCGGGCCAGCATTCTGGAAGGCACACCGTTGGTCCATCAATGGGGACGATTAGTGGTGCTGGCTCTCTGGGGTGGAATTTCCTTTGTGCTGGCGCTGCGGTGGTTTCGCTGGACTTAGAAGGGTGATTTTAATTCCTGCGGGGCATTTTCTCCCCAGCTTAAGCCTCGTCCGTAAAAATATAAAGAGCTACGAACGAGGCCAGCTGCGGTGCTTGCGAAAGCAGGGTGCAACTACGACTTCTCTAGCTTGGCGGCGGCCTTGCGAGCCTTGGCCCAGCGTAGTCTTTGCGCTTCGGCTATACGCTGGCGGGCTTCCTTGCTCAAGGTACGGCCAGTCCTTTTGAGCTTCCCACCGCTATGGCCGAGAGCGTCCAGCGCCCTCCCTACCCGGCCTATCTCTTTTTGGAGACGGGCATATTCCTGCTGCAGGGAGGATACGACTTTGTTCATCATCATTGACACCCCCTTCTAAGTAGACTAACACGACACTGCAAATCGCGAGCTAACTCGCGAATGACTTGAAGTCAAATCACTAATATTCCATGGCAGACTTTATTAACTATCGGCAAGATGAAGGCAGACTTGACAACCGAACCTACCGTCAGCCGATACTAGCCAGGAAACGCGGAGATTGGCGGGCTTTGGTCGCCTGTTCGAAAGCATACGCGATGCGAATAAGCGCCGGCTCGCTCCATGCAAGCCCGAAAAACGAGATTCCAATGGGCAGGCCGAAGATGAATCCCGCCGTGACGTTGATATTAGGGTAGCCTGCAACCGCCGCCGCGTTCGAACTTCCACCGGCCACATGGTCCCCGTTGATCAGGTCAGTAAGCCACGCCGGACCACCCGTCGGCGCGACGATGGCATCGAGGTTGTATTTTCTTATCGTGGCGTCAATACCCTCGGTACGGGCGAGCTGATGGTTTTTCGCAAGCGCATCGAGATAAGCCTTTTCAGTCAACGGCCCTTTCGCCTCCGCCTTCAAGAACAAGTCCTGACCAAAGTACGGCATCTCTTTCTGGCGATTGCGCTCGTTGAATTCGATGATGTCTTTCAGAGTTTTTACGGGCGCATTTGGTCCGAGCTTCGCGAGGTAGGCATTCAAGTCTGCCTTCAGTTCGTACATAAACACGAGCAGTTCGCTCTCATCGAACTTCCCCAGAGTCTCGATATCCGCGGGATCTACGAGAGTCGCTCCCTCCCGTTTCATGACATCGAGCGACTGCTCCATAAGAGCGTCCACGGCATCGTTGAAGCCGAAATATTTTCGGGCAACTCCGATCCGTGTACCTCTGAGGCCATCGGCTGGCAGAATTGTGCGTAATCGGTGAGAGACTTACCTTGGCTCGGCGCGGTTGCCGGATCATCAGGGTCTAAACCGGTGAGTGCTCCCAACAGAATGGCGGCATCGCGTACGGTGCGGCACATTGGGCCGGCGCCATCCTGGCTGTGAGAAATGGGAATGATCCCGCTGCGACTGACGAGACCCACGGTTGGCTTGATGCCAGCAATTCCGTTCGAAGAAGAAGGGCAGACGATCGACCCGTCAGTTTCCGTACCAATTGCCGCCGCGCAGAGGTTTGCCGAGACCGCCGCGCCGGAGCCGGAACTTGATCCGCAAGGATTCCGGTCGAGCGCATAGGGATTTTTCGTGAGCCCCCCGCGTCCACTCCATCCGCTCGTCGAGTGGCTCGAACGAATGTTGGCCCATTCACTGAGATTGGTTTTGCCTAAGACGACAGCGCCTGCGGCTCGCAGTTTTTGCGCAACGGAAGAATCCTTCGCGGGTTTGGAGTCAACCAGGGCGAGCGATCCGGCAGTAGTCTGCATCCGATCCGCGGTATCGATGTTGTCTTTAATTAGCACGGGAATGCCGTGCAGCGGACTGCGCGGACCTTTCGCCTGCCGCTCGCGATCAAGCTCCTCCGCAATCGAAAGCGCGTCGGGGTTCATCTCGATCACGCTGTTCAGGGTTGCACCGTGCTTGTCGATTTCATCGATTCGGGCCGAGTACTTTTCCACCAGGGAGCGCGCGGTGAATTTCCCCGACTTCATCCCATCCTGCAGTTCAGAGATGGTGACTTCGTCCAGTTCGAATGGCTTGATATCGTCGGTGGGTGGAGCGGGGAGGGCAACGCGCGCCGCGCCGAGTGCCGGATACAATGATCCAAACGTCGCGGCGGCGCTTCCAATCAAAGTCGATCTGAGGAAAGAACGGCGGTTAGCGCTACACGCTTGCTTCGTCATTGGTCAGGTGAGAAGTCTGAATAAGTGGACTAATGTGCACCCAAGGAATATTAATTCAGATCGCCAGATCCTGTCTCTAACTGAAATGCCCGCCTTTTATGTCTGCTCCCGCGCCTGTTGCACCATCTCCACCAGAACTTTTCGCGCCTCATTCGCATTCGTTGCTTCCCGCACAAACGCAATGCGCGCACCGCGCACCCCTTCTGAAGTTTTCAGGCGCATATGGAACCCCAGACGATCCACCGAGGTCATCGTGGCTTCCTGCGCCTCAAGGCCTGCGCATGTTCGCGCCAGCAACACGAGCGCATCGGAGTGATCGGCATTCATGTGTGCGATGACGCCGGCGGCAACATCGGCCAGCGGATCGGGCAGCGCCCGGTCGTAATCTGCAGCCTGCACCCAGCCCATTACACCGAAACCTCCGACGTAGTAGACATCCAGCACGTCCATTCGATAAAACGAAAAGTCGTCGTAGTCCACCCAGTATTTGCTGTTGGCATAGCGATCAAGATACAGACGGCGGGCGTCCGCGAGTTCGGGTTCAGGCACTCGAACAACGTCTCCTACCAAAGTTACGCGTGATGCCCCGAGTGGATCGCCGTCTCCATCAGATTGCGTGACTAACAAGCTCGCATGAGGATTCGCTTGCAAATTCTGGGTGTGCATGGCCATGGTGCTGATGAGAAAAATCGGCCGGCCACGCTCATCCAGGCCATAGGGCATGACCGATCCGAAGGGGAAGCCGGGCTGTTTTCGCGAGAGCGTGGATAAGCTGCCGATGCGGCCCAAATGTACGAGAGTTCGAGCGCGTTCGGCGAAAGAAGGCTCTGGAACCGCGGATTGACTCGCCGCCCCGGCGCCATGGCTTCGTTTCGATGGAGAAGACATTGCTATCAGTCTAAATGAAATGGATTCCTGCGGCAGTCCTAGCTATCATTCCTACAAGACTCAAGGTCTTTGTGGAATGTTCAACTACGAAAATGGACTCACGCGACGTTTCTATTGATCGACCGAGCACGCTGCTGATCCGCTCGGCCGTAGGTCTGATCTTTGTCAGCCAGGGTATTCTCAAATACACCGACCCCAACATGGGCGTCGTTCGCTTCACGCGCATAGGATTTCCTCATCCCTACTTCACGGCGCATTTTGTAGGATCTTTCGAAATTGTGTGTGGCTTTCTTGTTTTGCTGGGCCTAAAAACAAGGCTCGCCGCCGTTCCGCTGCTGATCATTATTTTCACCGCGATCTGCACTACGAAAATCCCTGAGTTGTTCCGCGCCAATCAGGGATTCTGGTACATGGTCAGCGACGCCCGCACGGACTTTGCCATGCTCTGCTGTCTGCTTTTTCTCATCATCTACAGCAAAGGAAGAGCCTCGCTCGATGGCAGACGCTCCCACCCTGACTGAAGAGAGATCAAAAGCTTCGCGCGGCCCCATCGAGTTGTTCAGCGGGTGCCGCGCGCGGAGGGAAACACGATGCCCCAAACCGTTTCATCGCGACGCAGGTTCCTGGGGGGAGCCATCGTGGCGACCGGAGCAGCGTTCCTGCCGTTGCACGAGATAGTTGCGCGAACCATCGATTTCAACCCTATTCCCGAAGCGGCCGATTCAGGTCCCGCCGATTACACACTCCACATCAAAGTCGCACCGGTCGAAATCGCGCCGAAACGCATCATCTCCATAACCACCTACAACGGACAGTTTCCCGGCCCTTTGATTCGCTTGAAGGAAGGCCGTCCCGTCACGGTGGATATCTTCAATGACACAGGCGTGCCGGAACAACTTCACTGGCACGGTCAGAAAGTTCCGGTCGACATAGATGGAGCTTCGGAAGAGGGCACACCGTACGTTCCAGCGCATGGCGTGCGGCGAATCACGTTTACTCCGCGCCCTGCCGGCTTTCGTTTCTATCACAGTCACAATCGGGCAGGGGCCGATCTCTATGCCGGACAGTACAGCGGCCAAGTCGGCCCAGTCTACATCGAGCCGGGGAACGATCCCGGAAATTACGATCGCGAAGTGTTTCTTGTTCTGAAAGAGTTTGAGCCGACTTTCAGCCGCGGCGGAGACATGCCGCAGAACTTCTTGCCGCCAGTTACGGTCAAGGAACTAGAAGAGCAGGGCGAGTTTGCCATGAAGGCATCGCTTGCCAAAGGCATGCCTCACGGTTTCGAAGTAGGCTATGGATCCTTCACTATCAATGGACGCATGCTGGGGCACGGCGAGCCGGTCCGCGTGAAGTCCGGCGAACGCGTGCTCTTTCACATTTTGAACGGAAGCGCCACCGAGATTCGCAGTCTCGCCTTGCCCGGCCATTCGTTCCAGGTCGTCGCGTTAGATGGAAATCCCGTGCCGAGTCCGGCGCGAGTGCCTGTGCTCTGGCTGGGCACCGCGGAGAGAATTTCGGCCGTCGCTGAGATGAATCATCCCGGAGTGTGGATCATGGGTGATCTGGCCGATGACGATCGCCACAACGGCATGGGCATTGTGGTGGAATACGAAGGCCAGAAGGGGAAAGGACAGTGGATTGCGCCGCGGGCTCACCGGTGGAACTACACGTATTTCGCCAAGCCCGGCGCCTTCGCGCAACCGCCAGATGAGACGATTGAGATGCTGTTCGCGAAGGACAACGCCGCCGAGGTCGGCTTTAATCGATGGACGATCAACGGCGTCGCCTACCCGATGACTGGCGAAGTTTCCCCCTCCTCATTTCGTCTGAAACAAGGAAAGCGCTACCGCATCCACATGCGCAATGCCAGCGATGACATTCATCCCATCCACCTTCACCGGCACAGCTTCGAACTTACGAAGATTGCTGGAAAGTCCACGGCGGGAATTCTGAAAGATGTAGTCATGCTCGGAGGCTACCAGGAAGCCGAAATCGACTTTGTCGCCGACAACCCCGGGCTCACCCTATTCCATTGCCATCAGCAGCTTCACATGGATTTTGGCTTTATGACTTTGTTCGATTATGTGTAGGTCGACCTTGCTTCCTGACTTGCGGGAACTCGCAAATGGAATAGACTCGGCATAATCTGGAAACAGTGAAGACTCAACTCCCCCGCTGGCTCACCGTTCTCAACGGCGAAGTGATTGCCTGTACCCGATGTCCACGCTTGGTCGCCTACCGCGAGCAGGTTGCCCGCGAAAAGCGCCGCGCCTACCGCGACCACGAATATTGGGGCAAGCCAGTGCCGGGATTCGGCGATCCGAAGGCCCGCGTGCTAGTAATGGGCCTTGCTCCCGGCGCTCATGGCTCCAATCGCACCGGACGGCCTTTCACGGGCGACGCCTCGGGGAATTTTATGTACCCCGTGCTGTATGAAACCGGCTTCGCCAGCCAGCCCAACGCCACCGATCGTAATGATGGACTCATGTTGAAAAATCTTTATATTACCGCCGCCGTCCGCTGCGCTCCGCCCGACAACAAACCAACCACGCAGGAACTCGCCGAATGCTCACAGTTTCTCGATCGCGAGTTGACGGGATTAGAAAAGGTGAAGGTTGTTGTGGCCTTAGGCAAGATCGGTTTCGACGCGTACGTGAGCTATCTCAAGCGCCGAATGTCGTCGCTAAACCTCGATGCATCACTCTGGAGCCGCGAACTCTTCCGGTCCTTCATCTTTAAGCACGGCGCCAGTTACCGGTTACCCGATGGTAAGGTGTTACTTGCCTCTTACCATCCTTCGAATCAAAACACACAAACCGGCAAACTCACGCGCGAAATGTTTGTCGCAATCTTTAAAGACGCGGCAAGACTTGCCGATGAATAAACCGAGGCGCCGTCGGGGCCGGATCGCTGCACTCACCCCTTATTTGGGGTCAAGCTTTCAAGCGAGTCACGAACCGGGGCGGCGCCGACTTGTTGGATGTTCCAGCATCAGAATCCAACCATGACTGGCTCCGGCTCGAGACGCACACCCCAGATCTCCTCCACGCGTTGCTGAATTTGCTCTTTCAAGGCGAGGATATCGGCCGCCGAGGCTCCGCCGCGGTTGATGATTGCGAGTGCGTGTTTGCTCGAAATGCCGGCTCGCCCCATGTCATATCCTCGAGCGAAGCCGGAATGCTCCACCAGCCAGGCGGCAGAAACCTTCTTCTGGGTTTCCAGGGCGGGATACGTGGGAATCAATAGGCCTCGCGCTGCGGCTCGCTTTTTCAATTGTTCATGCCCTGCCCCGGTGAGCACAGGATTCTTAAAGAACGAGCCGGCACTCCAGCAATCACGATCGCCCGGAACGATTAACATTCCCTTTAATGCGCGGATATGGCGCACCGCTTCACGCGTCTCCGCAACATTCGGTGCAGTCTCACGCCCGGCGAAATGCACCTTCAGATCGGTATATTCGATATGCGGTTTGCCGCCCGGGGTGAGCGCGAAGTTCACGCGCGCAACAATAAAGCGTCCGCGCTCGGTCGTGTTGAAAACGCTGGAGCGGTAGCCGAATTGACAAGCCTCATTGCAAAGCTCGCGCACTTGACCATCGCGTAAATCGAAAACCTGAACGGAAGTGATCGTGTCCGATACTTCCTGTCCATAGGCGCCGACATTCTGCACCGGCGTTCCGCCAACGCTGCCCGGAATTCCACTCAGGCATTCGATTCCTGCGCAGTGCGCTGCCACCGAACGCGAAACAAACTTATCCCAAGGTTCTCCGGCACCCACGGAGAAAACAACTTTGCCTTCTTCATTCTGACCCGCCTCTTGTTCGATACCTTCGAGGGCAATCTTCAGGACTAGGCCTGGCCAGCCGGAATCGGCAACTAGCAAATTGCTGCCGCCGCCCAGGATAAACAGCGGCAAGGCGCGCGAACGGGCAAAAGAAACGGCCTCCGCCATCGCTTCTACATCTCTTGCTTCGACGAGATATTTCGCCGGGCCTCCGATCTTTAGCGTGGTCAACGGAGCGAGCGGAATGTTTTCGAGCAGATGCACGTGTTATTTTTCATCTTACACAGTGGCAGCATCTCTGCCCACGGTGACATTGCCTCGCATAACGCTGGCGAAACCTGTTTCTTTCGTGTCTAATCATTCACGCATGAAGCAAGAACTTTCGAGAATATGAAAATGCGATTGGCCACTCCGGAGCGGGAATTGCAATGAGCGTTCGATTGATCGACAGCCTTGCAACCACGGAACCGCTGGCAGAGTTGTTTTCCGATGAGTCGGTACTGGCCGCCATGCTGGAGTTCGAAAGTGCGCTGGCCCGCGCGGAAGCTCAAATCGGTATCGTTCCTACGGACGCAGCCGACGCGATCGCGGCATCTGCGAAGGTCGAACACTTCGAGATGGCTGCCCTCACCCATGCAACCCTTCGTGCTGGAACCCCGGCAATCCCGTTAGTAAGAGTACTCACGGAAACCGTCCGCAAGCAGAATCCAAATGCCGCCCGCTTTGTTCATTGGGGAGCAACCAGTCAGGATGTGGCAGACAGCGCGATCTCTCTTCTGCTCAAACGCGCCCAGCCCATTCTCGTCAGCGACCTTCAGCGATTAGAGAACGCCTTAACAAAGCTGGCAGAAGAGCATAAACACAGCTTAATGCTAGGCCGAACCCTGCTACAGGCGGCCCCTCCGGTAACCTTCGGACTCAAAGCCGCGGGTTGGCTGGGGTCGATTCGGCGAGCATGTCACGCCCTGCGTGAAGCTTTCGCCGGTGCCGCGGCACTGCAATTCGGGAGCGCCAGCGGCACGCTGGCATCTCTCGGCGATCAGGGGGTTGCAGTCTCAAAAATCCTCGCAAAGGAGCTTGATCTTGCGCTTCCCGAAGCACCTTGGCACACTCATCGCGACCGTTGGGCCACCTTAATTTGTACCTGCGGCGTTCTGACGGGGGCGCTGGGAAAAATGGCGCGAGACATCAGCCTGTTGATGCAGAACGAGGTTGACGAGGCTGCAGAACCGGGCGGAGATGGCCGCGGTGGCTCCTCGACAATGCCGCACAAACGCAACCCGATTGCCTGTTCACTCACGCTCGCTGCTGCTCATCGCGTACCAGGTTTGGTTGCGTCCTATCTTTCCGCGATGGTCCAAGAGCACGAACGCGCAGTTGGCGGTTGGCAAGCCGAGTGGCCGATTCTGAGTGGAGTGATCCAGTCGACCGGATTAGCGATTGCCTCGATGACCGAGGTTGCGGAGGGCCTCGCTGTAAATAGCGAGCACATGCGCGCCAACATCAAGAAGACGAATGGAGTCATCTTCGCCGAGCGCGCCATGATGCTGCTGGGATCGAAGCTGGGCCGCGATACCGCCCACAAGATACTCGAAACCGCAGCCCAGAAGTGTGTCGCCGAAAACAGACATCTCGCAGAAGTGCTGGCAGAAATCACCGAGGTCACATCTCATCTGGATCGCGCAACCCTTCAAGAATTAGAAGTTTCCGAGAAATACCTTGGCTCCGCGGACGAGTTCCGGAGAGCACTGCTGTCCAGTTCTACCGCGCAGAAACCACAACCATAGGAGCAACGATCTTGCCCTTTGCCACCATTCAGAATGTACGAATGTTTTATCGCCTAGAGGGAACACCCGGACATCCGGTTCTCATCCTGTCGCACTCGATCGGAACCGACCACGCCATGTGGGAGCCGCAAATTTCCGACCTGCTGCGGTATTTCCAGGTTCTGCGCTACGACACGCGCGGCCACGGTGCTTCCGACGCCCCTGGCGGCGAGTACTCGATCGAAATGCTAGGGAGGGACGTACTCGGCCTCGCGGACGCACTCGGAATCTCTCAATTCGCATTCTGCGGACTCTCGCTTGGTGGCGCGATCGGCCAATGGGTAGCCGCGAATGCGCCGGAGCGAGTCACTCATCTAATTCTCGCGAACACGTCTCCGCAGTTTGGCCCGCCTGCGAATTGGAATACGCGCATCGAGACCGTGCTGAAGAACGGAATGGCGGCAATTGTCGACATGGCGATGCAGCGATTCTTTTCTTCCGAAACATTAGCGCAAAAGAATGCCTATGCCGAATCGATAAAACGATTGCTGCTCGGAACCGACCCTACTGGCTACGCCGGATGCTGCGCGGCGCTGCGCGACGTCGATCACACCAACTCGCTGCGAACGATCAAAGCGCCCACGCTCGTGATCGTCGGAGACCGCGACGTATCCACTCCATGGACCGGCCACGGCGAAATTCTCTCGCGCGAGATTCCAGGCGCGCGCGCGATTCATCTTCCCGCTGCGCATCTTTCGAACCTGGAGCGGCCGCATACGTTCGCAGCCGCGTTACTGGAATTTTTACGGCCTCAAGAAGAGGACGCTCGGAAAGCCGGATTTGAGGTGCGCCGGGCAGTGCTGGGAGACGCCCACGTCGATAAAGCGATTGCCGCAACGACCGACTTGACGCGTGAGTTTCAAGATCTAATCACCCGCTATGCCTGGGGAACAATCTGGACTCGCCCCGTGCTCGATCCGCGCACCCGAAGGCTTCTGGTGTTGGCCACCACCGCGGCCCTGGGGCGCTGGGAGGAATTCACCCTTCATGTGCGCGCGGGGCTGGCGCACGAACTGGAACTGTGTGATTTAAAGGAGGTTCTGCTACAAACAGCCATCTACGCAGGAGTTCCGGCGGCCAACACGGGTTTTCACATAGCCAGTGAACAGATCAAATAGCGCTCCGCTCGGCGGCGATCGACACTCCGCCGCCCACAGGCCAACACAGGCTCCGCTCAATAATTCCGTAATGGCCCTGAAACGATCTCCCCCGATCCTGCACTATTCCTATGAGCGAAGGACATTGCGCCTTCGGAGGCTAGCCTACCGGGCGTAGGGAATCGCCCAGCAGGCTCTCGTCGGGCCGGGGCCATGGGGGAAGTGACTCCGGCCGTTTTTTGAAGACGATTTTCCGCGCCCTCGAATGCGTGTTCCGGTTACGCTCACCCGGAGTCTGCGGTTGCTCAATGCTCGGCCCATCCCGCCCACGGTTGTGCGTCGCGGATCCCATTCGCTTCTCAAACGCCTACCCACGCCTGGCCAAGCTCCTGAAAACGGCAACGGAAGCGCCGCTTCGGTGCTACACTGTCTCCCACTTCAACTGCGAGGCCGCTTCTTGCAGTTCCAGCCGTTCGATGCAGCCTACGTGAGCCGTTTGCGGGCAGGGGACTACCGCACGCAGGAGCATTTTTGCGCTTATTTTACGGCCCTCATCAGGATTAAGCTGAGATCCCGGGTGCGGTTGCCACAGATCATCGAAGATGTGCGGCAGGAGACCTTCGCCCGCTTTTTCAAGGCGCTGCAAGGGGACCAGATTCAGTATCCGGAGCGTCTGGGTTCCTACGTGCTGGGAATGTGCAGAAACGTTCTCAGCGAGCAATACCGGTTCGATGGACGCACGACGCCGCTCGGTGACGAAGACGAGCAGAGTTTTCCTGCGCTGGGCGTGAGTCTGATCGATTCCTTGCTGGCCAAGGAAAACGAGAAGATCGTGCGCGACATTCTGGAAACCCTTTCCGAACGCGACCGGCGGCTGCTGCGTTCAGTTTTTCTGGAAGAAAGGGACAAGGACGAGGTTTGCCGCGAACTAGGAGTCGATCGGGAGTATCTACGGGTTCTGGTGCACCGCGCCAAACAGGCATTCAAGACGTCGTATCTGAAGCATATGGGAGAAAATTCCCCAGATTTCGCTCCCGCCAAGAAGCGCGTCGATGCCATGGGGCGCTGAATTTGTTTTGAGGGGGAATAAGCCATGGACCACGAAGTGGTGGTTCGAGAAAAACTGACGGAGAGATATTTGCTCGAGGAGCTCGATCCGCAACTGCGCGACGAGTTCGAAGAGCATTTCTTCGACTGCCCCGAGTGTGCCTTTGACGTTCGCGCCGGAACTGCGTTCGTGCAACACAGCAAGGCGGCTTTGAAGGAGCGTACGGCGGCAGAACCCGAGGAAGAGCCAGCTTACGAGGGTTCAGTACTCAAACCGGCGAATCGCGGGTGGTTCGCCTGGTTGCGTCCTGCTTTCGCCGTGCCGGTGATGGCGCTGTTATTGGTGGTGATCGGATATCAGAACTTTGTGACCCTGCCCCAGCTCGGTAAGGAGCTTCACAGGCCGCAGGTATTGCCGGCGGCTACGCTGAATCTGCTCACCTATGGCGCGAACGCTGCCCCATTGGCAGTCCGCGAGGGTGGAGGATTTCTCTTGAATGTGATAGTCCCTCCGGGCCATCATTACCCGGCGTACCGGGTCGACCTGTATAACCCCGCTGGGGTGATCGAAGCTTCGACTCCGGTGAAGGATTCATCAGACGATACCTGGTCAATCAGCTTTCCGGAAGTAAATCACCAGAGCGGGACGTATAAGTTGGCGGTACATGGCCTCACAGATTCGGGCCAGGACGTAGAAGTAGGGACGAGTTCGTTTGCAGTGCAAGTTCAGAAGTAAATCGTTCATCCTAGGGAAGCAAGACTGCAAGTCCAGAAGTGAATCTCAAGCGGGAAAGGAGATCAAAGTTATGGCGATAGCAGAAATGCCCCTCGCAGGCACCACGCGGGTCCACACCTATCACGGGACAGCGAGTCTGTTCGATCTGGATTTGAAAGAGCCGTTTGAACAGATCGTGAGGCCGCAAGCCAAACTCGAATTAAAGGGCGGCGGTGAAACCAGCCACTACCAATTCCAGCAATCCGGCCCCTTCCAATTGGAGGGCATTTGCTCGTATCGCTCCGGCTACACCCAGGTCGCAGGCGCACGGAGCCGCAAGCACGAAGGCCGCTTTTCTACTCTAGCCACATCCGTACTCGAGGGTCTGAACATTCTCAACGTTCTTACCGCTGATCGCGTGGTGTCGCAGATCACTACCGCCCATCCCATCGATGGCGCAGTGCCGGAAGTCTCATTTATCGGAACGCATTTCGACAATCTACGGATAGCCGGCCACAAGGTCGAGTTCGACGCCGACCTTGAAATCCTCGGTCCCAGGCCCGTCGAAGACCAATCCTTCTTCGACAATCGGGACGTGATGGACCGTATGGCGCAACAATACGAGAAACTCACGCACTCCGACTATTATCCCGATTGGGCAGGCGAAAAATATCCGCGCGACCGCGAGGGATGGAGATCAAAGAACGGAAATCCGAACGTCGATATCGCGCAGTGCTCCCTATTCAATCGAGTGCAGAATTACCAGAAGTCGTTTGGTCACGTGGTCGAGGTACCGCACTTCGGAAAGTTCTACCTCGGCGAACTGCAAGTGAAGCGCGAAAAGGCCAAGAGCCAGAAAGAGTACGATACCTACTCATTTCATTTGACGATGGTTCGAATGGAACTGGGATGTGCCGGCTCGGGATCGGGCGGCGGAGGCACGACCGGTACGAACGGCGTCGGAGGCATCAGGTCCTAAGCTACGCGAGGGTCGGATCGGCGCAGTGCCAGTCTGACCCTCGCAGTCGCTATTTACATAAACCCAGTCAAGTTTTCCAGCTAGAATCTTGCGAACGGCATGCACCGCCCTTCGCAACCACGCAACTATGCCTCGGGCAATAGGCGACAGGCCAGCGCAGGCGCCCGGACCCGTCGCCTAGCCACGCTCATCCTCATGGTGGGCTCTCTATCCACGTGCTCGCGAAACCGCGATCCCCAATTGGCTCTCGACCATGCCAACCAGACTTACCAGCACGGCGATATGGCGGCTGTGATAGCGGAGGCAGAAAGAGACCACAGAGAGTTCGGCCGCAGTAGCGCGGAGTGGGCTTGGCAGTTCACCATGCTGCGCGCGAGAGCACTTTACCGCCGTGGAAGGTATCAGCAGGCATTGGATCTTTTAGCTGCCGAGCCAGCGCCCCCCCAGTCTGGTGACCTCGCTGTCCAAAGACAAAGACTGGAAGCCTTCGTCTATGCTTCGCTCCACAATTTTCCCGAGGCGGAACAAAGAATTCGCGAAGCGCAGCGACTTTGCCTAACCAATTACCCTGCCTGCCGGGATATGGACGAAACGCTGGGCAAACTGGAAATGGAGAGGGGTCGTTACACCGAAGCGCAAGCGTCTTTCCAACGTAATTTAGGCTCCGCCCGTGCGGGAAGTGACCAATTTCAGGAGGCCGTCGCACTGTTGAACCTTAGCTGGTGTGCCAATGCGCAAGCGCACTTTGACGAGGCACTCGACTGGGCGGATTCCGCACGAGAAATTTCCACAGCCAGGGATTTTGGTGACAGCGCACAGAGGGCATTGGGAGACATGGGTTGGGCCTACTACAGGCTAGGCGACCCGGAAAAGGCTGAGGGGTTGTTTGTCGAGGCCGAGCACCGAGCCGCGACCCTTGGCAACCAGGCGGTCCAAGTCATGTGGCTTCAGGCTTCCAGCTACGTTTATCTGGACGAGGGAAAAATCGCTGACGCCTATCGATCCGCCCGAAAGTCCCTCGATCTCGCGCGTGAAATCAACAGCACGAACGACATCATTAATTCGCTGACGGTTTCAGCCATTGTCACGGAGCAAGCCGGCAAACTGGAAGAGTCGAAGAGCCATGCAGACGAGGCTCTTGCCATGGCAAAAAAGGTTCAGAACGGCGAGTACGTCGGCTACTTGGTGTGGATCGAGGGCCGCATCGCCGCCCAGCAGCATGATGCGGCCGCTGCGGAAGCTTGGTTTCATCAAGTCGAGCAATCCGAGTTCACGCCGGTGTTTCTCAAGTGGGAGGCCGAGCGCTCGCTGGCCCGCCTGTACGAAGAGGAAAACCACCACGGCCCCGCCGACGACGAGTACCACACCGCGCTGAGCACCTTTGAAGCGGCCCGCTGCGGTGTGCATGAGCGCGTCGATAGCCGCCTGCCCTTTCTCACCAACGCCGCCCGCATTTACGAAGACTACATTCACTTCCTCGTAGCCCACGGCAAAACGGACGAAGCCCTGCAGGTGGCCGACTACACCCGCGCCCGCACCCTCACCGAAGGCCTGGGACGCCGTTGCAAAGCCAAGTTCGCGCCCGATCCGCTGAACGCGCCCGAAATCGCCCGCCGTGCCGGCGGAACGATTCTGTTTTATGCGCTCGGGCAGGAGCACTCGTACCTTTGGGCGATCTCGCCGCATCAAGTGAAAATGTTTCCGCTCGCCGCGAACCATGCGGAAATTGACGCAGCCGTTCAGAACTACCGCAAAAAGCTGGAAGGCCCACCGGAGATTCTCGAAGCCTCGAACGACGGCAGCGTTCTTTATCAAATGCTGGTCGCGCCCGCGCAGAATTTTCTAAACGAAGACTTTCCCAAGAAAGGACCCTCTACCAGAAATGTCTTCATCATTCCCGACGGCGCTCTGAACAGCCTGAACTTCGAAACCCTGCTCCCGCAGCCACACCATTACTGGATCGAAGATGTCACCATAGCCAATGCGCCGTCGTTGCGCCTGCTGCCAACTTCGCGGGAACCGAACAGGAATCTCAACGGCAAGTTGCTGCTGGTGGGCAATCCGGTCGCGCCCGACAAAAGCGCCGACAACGCCTACCCCGAACTCCCCAACGCCGTCGCTCAGATGGAAAACATTCAAAAATACTTCCCCACCGGCCGCCAGCAAGTCTTTACTCGCCAGCAAGCCTCGCCCGCCGCCTATCTCAACAATCACCCCGAGCAGTTTTCCTACATCCACTTCGTGGCCCACGGCACCGCTAGCCGCATGAGCCCACTCGATTCCGCGATCATCTTGAGCAGGGAAGAGAACGCACCTTCCACGGCGCAAGACGATTCTTTCAAGCTGTACGCGCGCGACATCATTAACAATCATCCTTTGCATGCCGAACTGGTGACAATCTCCGCCTGCTACAGCACAGGCAAGCGCACCTATTCCGGCGAAGGACTAGTCGGTCTTTCCTGGGCTTTTCTGCGCGCGGGCGCGCACAACGTGGTCGCCGCCCTCTGGGACGTGAGCGACGCTTCCACTCCGCAGCTGGTGGATGAATTCTACAGTGAATTGAAAAAAGGCAAGTCGCCTGCGGCCGCGCTGCGGTCCGCCAAACTATCGCTGCTTCACGGCGCCACATTTCACGCTCCGTTTTACTGGGCGCCCTTTCAACTCTACACCGGGTCGTAGTCACGCGGAAGCATCGAGGTTCAGCGAAGATTCCGCGCGAATGTCGGCTCGTTGAGCATTTCGCAGAACAGGCTCTCCGGCACTATATGAGCATAATGGGGCGCAGCCGATTCGATGACGCCGCGGTCCGCCCCTATCGGTAGCACGGGGCCAGCGGGCTTACTCAAGGCCGGCATTGGGCTGCCGCTGTATTCGTAGCATGATTCGTGCGCGCGCAACAGTTCGTGGAGCGAGTTCGAAACGCCGCACAGGACGAAGCGGATCGGGCTGCGACGCTCGGAGATTTCCCGCAGAAGATTTTCGAAGCGCCTCCGCTCCTCGTCGCTTGTCACCTGATCGAACTCGTCGATCAAGACCGGTATGTTTTCATTCCTGGGACTACCATCGCGCAATGATAGCGAGATCATGTTATCGCCATGACCCTCGTCGGTCGAGACGCGAGCAGGTCCATTCTCGCGAGGAGCAGCGTTGGCCGACGCTTCACGGATCGCCACCCCCAATCGCTGATTGACGCTGGCATCATGACCCTCCTCGTGCAGCCTCGCAATGTGCTGCATGGGGAACATTCCCGCACCCAGATCGCCGTATACGAACACAGCGGTGCCGGGCTCTTCCAAGGCCTGTTCAATCTCGGCAACGGAAGTTACTGCATGGTTGTACCCCGATGGGCTCATGTTGATGGATGAAGATGAGTATGAAACGAGATATTCACGAAGGACTTCAGCAAACCGCTGCAGATCCAGGTCAGCAATCATGCTTGTACCCGCCACCAAAGATGCTAAGAGACGGGTGGGCTGAAAGCAGTGATTGTGGTCACCATAGGCTGTGGCGGATGGGCGCGGAAAAAGAAAGCTTGTTGCAAAGCGGGCGGAATGTTTTTTCAATATCTTGGAATCGGCCACTAATCCTCGCAACTCCTTCTCAAGAGCGGGGTTCCGAAGCGGCGCGCAACGGAATCTACATGCGTGGTATAAGATTCAAGTCCATCCCGGAACCCTCCAGATGCAAGTCCACACGGCGCTGACGACCAGGAAATCCGCATTGCACTGTTATGGGCTTGCGGTCGGCTTGGTATCCTTGGCGCTGTTTGTGTCGCTGGCGCTGCAACATTCCCTCGGTAATCCATTTTGGTTCTTTTTCTCAGCTGCCATAATTCTTAGTACCTGGTACGGAAGGACCGGTCCCGGATGTCTGGCAGTGGTTTGCAGCACGCTTGCAGTAGCCTATTACTTCACACCGCCGCTCCGCAGTTTTGCTGTAAAGCCCAGAGAATTGCCATACTTTGTTGCGTTCGTCGTGTGTGAAGTAGTCGTAGCCCAGCTCATTTCGTGGCGCAGGCGCACCGAAGGCGCTCTAAGGCAAGCCCGCGACGAACTCGAAGTAAAAGTTGCCGCGCGAACGGTTGAGCTCAAGACGGCAAACGACTGGGGGTGTCGGCAGTTGCGATGTCGCCGGCACTCGGCATTGTTCGGCGGAGCTATGTGCAGTGATTTTTCTTCACGGCCCGTTCGGCACGTCTCGCGGAGCGGGGCCTTCACTTATCGACTCGTGTAATAGGATTTAAGACTAACCTTACGGGATATTCTCATGGAACCGAATCCGATTCTCTTTCGCGATCTCACGTACATATTCGTAGCAGCGGTGTTTGGAGGTCTGGTGGCATGGCGCCTGCGCCTGCCCCTGATCCTCGGTTTCGTTCTTGGCGGAATCGCCATTAGCCCGTTTACACCCGGCCCACGTCTTTCGGACCTGCACGCGTTCGAGGTATTCGCCGAAGTCGGCGTTGTGCTGTTGATGTTTTCAATCGGTGTCGACTTCTCCGTCTCTGAGTTGATGCGGGTAAAATCCGTTGCTCTCATCGGTGGCCCCATCGGGATACTGGGAATCATCGGCATTGCGCTTGGCGCGGGCAGGCTCATGGGCTTCAGTCCAACGGGGAGTCTGGTGATCGGTGCAGCCGTTTCCGTCGCCAGCACCATGGTGCTGGCGCGGCTCTTGAGTGACTCGGGGCTTCTTGCATCCACTCATGGGCGCGTGATGATCGGCATTACGCTCGTGGAAGATCTTGCCGTAATCTGCATGACGGTCGCGATTCCGGTGATCGGCAAACAGAACGAGGGCGGCGTGCTCATGGCGGCGTGGGTTCTGGGCAGAGCTCTGCTGCTTCTGCTTCCGCTGATCTTCCTGGCGATCCGCGTAATTCCACCCCTGCTTCGCCGGGTCAAGCGCACTTGCAACTCAGAGCTACAGTTGCTGGTAGCAATCGCGATTTGCCTGGGGACCGCTGCGCTGGCGCAAGCGGTGGGATTCTCGGTGGCGCTCGGCGCATTTCTGGCTGGAGTTTCGATTAGTAGCCTGCCGGAACTGCACGACACGCATACTCAGATTATTCCTCTTCGCGACGCTTTCGTCGCGCTCTTCTTTGTAACTCTGGGAACGCTGATTGATCCGAAGGCGCTCTTTGCACATCTTCCGCTACTCGGGTTCATGCTAACGCTAATCATCGCCGGAAAGTTCCTTGTCTGGACCACCGTTGTGTGGCTCTTCCGGTACCCGTTGCGCACAGCGATCGCGGTGGCGGCAGGGTTGACTCAGATCGGAGAGCTTTCTTTTGTAGTGGTGCAAGTGGCTCGATCATCCGGGCTGGTGGATGAGGGCGTCTTCACCACCGTGATTGCCGCATCCCTGATTTCCATATTGCTGAACGTTTTCGTGGTGCGCGCTGTCCTGCGCTGGACCAAGGAGAAGAGCCCGCATCCGAGAAAGGAAATATGCCAAGGGCAACTATCTCACTAAGGTTACGCATGAGCAGGAGGTACAAGCATAAAACGTCACGATGCTCGTATTTTGGTTTTTCCCGCTTTCGCCAAACACAAGTTGGCAACACGCGATGAACCTGGCCCCGCTCCGGGATGTGCGATGGAGGTAGTCAGCCCGTGTGTTGCGGGTGCCCCATTCTAAATTTCGCGTTCCTGGCGAAATTCAGTGTGGGGATTTTCGCCGGGGCTTCACTTTGCTCTTCGGTTTGTTCTTGCCCTTGCCTTTGCCCTGGAGATTGAGCGCAACGGCCGCGCGGATGAGATCCTTCAAGGCCGCCTCATCAATCTTTTCGCCTTCGTGAATGTCGATCGCGCGCCTAACATTTCCCTCGAGGCTCGAGTTGAATAGACCGGAAGGGTCCTGCAACGCAGCTCCCTTGGCAAATGTCATCTTGACGACGTTCTTGTGCGTCTCTCCCGTGCAAACGATGCCGCCGTGGGAGAAGACGGGCGTGCCCGGCGATGTCGCCTTGACCCACTTCCGCTCTTCGACGATCTCAGGATCGGCCTCGTGTATGATTCCGCGCACTTTCGCGAGCATCTTCCCACGCCAGTCTCCGAGTTCCTTGATCTTCTCATCGATGAATGCAGAAGCAGAGATGAATGCAGAGGCAGATTCCACTGCCACAGGCTTTTTCATGTGCGGCTCCAACTCTCGTACCTAATTTAGCTGCGCTCAGCGTAACCTGCAACTGCCGTAAGCGGAAGCCTCTCTGGTTCGATAGCAGTTCGGAAAAGACGGGCGGCCGCCTTAACGATGAGATGCAGTGTAATAAATTAAGAGTGCGATAAATGCAATTACACCGAGGAGTACAATTGCGAAAATAATTGCAAGAGGCCAGAAAACCCAAGACGATGATTCTCTTTTTCTGATGTGTTGTATGGCGTTGCGTAATGAGAAAGCCGTAGCTACCGCGCCAAACGGAGTCAGAGCGAAGGCGGGCAAAAACGCGTCAAGTCCCGGTCCCCCGCAATTCGGGAGACAGTAAAGAAGAGGCAACAAAATTGAAAAGAAATAAAGGATTGCAATGAAATACGAAATTCCGAGGCCTAATCTGCGCAACATAGATCGATCCTCAAATCTGATCCTCGTTGGTGCGCAGGTGGCCACGCGATGCGTATGTTGTCTAGCAAATATCTCTTCGCAAAGCTTTCACGCGCCAGGAGCGACGTACGATAGCTCCACAAAGCCGTTCTTGTAAGCAACTACGTTCTTCAAATTCCACCTCTGCTCCGTCAGGGAAGCACCGAACAGCCGTAGTCCTTCACCTAATAGGACAGGCGCAATCGTCAAAACAATTTCGTCCACCAGGCCAAGTTCGAGAAAACGCTGGCACAGCATGGCCCCGCCCACGAGCCAGATGTTTCGGTATCGAGGCGTGAGTTTCGCGTCCACTAACGTATTGAGGTCGCCCGAATAGAACTCCACGCTCTTCCGCGCCGGCGGCCATTTTCTGCCGCTCACGACTACCGTCGGAGTCTCTCCATAGGGCCAGCCCAGTTCGAGCGCGTGTTCATACGTGCGGGAACCGAGCACATAACAGTCGATCCCTTTGACGAACGCCGCAGCTTCTTCCTCCGAAATGGAGACCCCGGCTTCGTAAACGCCTCCAGGGCTGTCCATCCAGAAGACACTGTTGTCCTTCTTCGCGATGAAACCGTCCAGACTGGACACCATGTGCAGAGTCACCCTTCGTCTTTGTTCATTTGCTTCGCCGCGTGACATAGCCTTTCCTCGTGTTGGCCGACATCGATAAGCTTTAGGATGCTCCAGAACGGCCTCTTTGTGCCGCACCTCTAACGCGGACTCCTCGTACTCCTGCGACCTAAACAGCCGACGGCGCGGTCAGGCGCTCACCGGCGTGGGCCTTTTCCAAATTAGTCGTCGGACGACATGGCCTTTCCACATCCACAATCCCGAAAGGACCATGACCGGAACGAAGACAAACCGGGTCTTGAAGGCGTAGCTCGGAAGTTTGTCAAACGGGCTATAGATATAGCCGAGTATCGGAATGCTGAAGATGAGGTGAATCCAGCGAAAAACCGAGCGGGTGATGCCTCGGTTCGTGATGTTGACTGCGTTGGCTGCTGTGGCCATGATGTCACTCCTTGGATTTAATTAATTCACGACTTTTGACCCGCCCTAGGCGTCCAACCCGGGGCTTCAACGCCGAACTGCTTTGAATATTCCGCGACCAATCGCTGCCAGCCCGCGAACTTCACAGCGTCGACGCCGGCGATAGCTCCCATCGGCTTACCCGCGAGGAACCGATCAAGCACGTCGAAGCAGATGTGCCAGCCCGCGGCGCCCCACGAGATGAAGCGGCGATCGATTTTGTGCCAGAGCGTCAGGCGCGTTCCGGCCTCAAGGTCTTCGAGTTCCCACCGAGTATCGCTGAACTCAAGCACCGTGGGAGCGTCGGCTCGCGTCACTCTGGTTTCCTGCGGTGTGGGGTTTCTCACCCAGGTGAGCTTCACCGTGGTTCCAACCGTACCTAGGTTTCCGTCGACCACAAAGGGAGCCCACTGGCGCAGCTGCGCCGGGTCGGTAAGCGCCTGCCACACTTTTTCTGGCGAGTGGCGCAGATGGCGGACGAGAATGAGCGTCCACTTGTCTTTCTCGTTTTGTGCCCCGTCCTTTTTTATCTGCGCCCCGCTGGCTGGACCTGGTTCGTACTGCGCGAGATCGGTCACTTTCTTCTCCTTAACTTGACCAGCGCGCCAGCTGCGTGAGCTGGATGAGGTTGCCGCACGTGTCCTTCAGCATCGCAATGGTCGAGCCGGTCACGTCGGTGGGCGGCATGGTGAACTCGGCGCCATGGGCCTTGATCCGCTCGTAGTCGCCCTTGACGTCGTCGGTGAAGAATATGGCCGCGGGCTGATTCTGTTGAAAAATCGCCTGTTGATACGCCTTGGCCGCGGGATTGTTGTTCAGTGCCAACTGCAACTCAGTGCCGTTCGGCTCCTCGGGCGAGGCCACGGTCAGCCAGCGGTACGGGCCGTTGCTGAAATCGGACTTTTTGGCAAAGCCCAGTACGTCGGTGTAGAAAGTCAGGGCCTTGGCCTGGTCGTCCACATATATGCTGGTCACTTTGATTTTCATGTCGTTTCTCCTTTGTCACGCGGTTTGGGCCGCGTCGTCTTCTTCGCTTTCGTCGTCTTCGTTGTTGATTCATCCATGCGGTCAAGGTAGCGTTCAAGAGCGTCGACGTGAGCGGACCAGAACCGGCGGAACTGGGCCAGCCAGGCATCGACCTCCTGAAGTGGTTCAGGTTTCAATCGATAGAGACGGCGCTGAGCATCCACCGTGGATTCCACGAAACCGGCCTCGCGTAGCACGCGCAGGTGCTTGGACACGGCTGGCTGCGTCATGCGCAGTTGACGCTCGATCTCTCCCACCGACTGTTGCGACGTGACCAGAAGGCTCAATATCGCACGGCGGTTCGGCTCGGCAATGATCTCAAAGACAGATTCCACTCTCTTCATATACTCCACGGAGCATATACTTGTCAAGGCATATAAAAGAAAAAAATATCCCCCCTTTAGCCGACCATTCTCCAACTGACGCGTCGGGTCGGAAATAGGGCAATTTTAGGAGGTGTTGGGACGCCGTGTTAGCATCGTTCTGGTGTTGGATTTTCCTTTTCTGCTGAAGCGACCGTTCCAGATCCAACAAAAGCCTCCCTTCTACATGCCGGACGGCCCCGAAAAAGGAGTTCTGCGCGGCTATGGACGAAACTAGAAAAGTAATCCGTGTAGGGAAGGAAGAGGGCTATTCCACAGACAGCGAGATAAATAACCCCATTCCACCCGGCGCGCCTTCCGAGAAGGATTTAGACGATTTATTTACCGCCATTCGCACCCGCGGCCTGGACGTGCTCGAAGATGAGCCCCAGTTACCGCATTCGGCTCTGGAACAAAGGCTGGTCAGCGAACCCGACGAAATTGATGTCAGTCCTGCTCCGCCCGCAACTGAGGCGGCCAACGATCCGGTGCGCGTTTACTTGCGCGAGATGGGGGCCTCACCTCTGCTCACCCGGGAGGGGGAAGTGGAGATTGCCAAACGCATCGAACGCGGACAACTCTCCGCCATGAAGTCGCTTTCGCGCTCGCCGATTGTGATTCACGAAGTTCTGGCCATCGGCGACGAGTTGAAACGGGGCCAGCGTTCCATTAGAGACACTGTCGTGTTCGATGAGGAAGAAATCACCGAGGACATTCTGCAGGACCGTTTCAAAGAGACTACGCGACGTATCGATCAGATGCAGCACAATTACAAAACGGCCCGCCGCCTCGCAGAACAACTTGTGATTCTCGCAGCGGATAAGCAGACGCGCAGGTACCGCCGCTGCCGACGCCAGCTGAGCCGCCAAATTGTTCAGATTTCGCTCATCATCCGCAGCCTCCGCTTAACTCCTTCGGAGCGCAAGCGCCTGGCGGAACGGGTGAATCAAACCACCAACCTCATGCGTTCGCTTCAGCGCCAGCTTAGTAGCCTGGAAAAGAAGATTGCGGACACGCGCAGCGAGGAACTCAAGAGGAATTGCCGCACCAAGCAGAGAGAGCATCGCGCCGAATTGAAAAGGCTGGAAAGCGGCGCCGGCATGACGTTCGCCGAACTGCAGCGCACGCAGCGTGAAATCATCCAGGGCGAGATGGATGCGGAACAGGCAAAACACGAACTCATCGAAGCCAACCTGCGCCTCGTGGTTTCCATCGCTAAGAAATATGGCAACCGCGGGCTTCAGTTCCTCGACCTGATCCAGGAGGGGAACGTCGGACTGATGAAGGCCGTAGATAAGTTCGAGTATCGCCGCGGATACAAATTCTCCACTTATGCCACGTGGTGGATTCGTCAGGCGATCAGCCGGGCAATTGCCGACCAGGCACGCACCATCCGGCTGCCGGTGCACATGATCGAGATCGTCAACAAACTGGTTCGCATCTCGCGGCAGCTGGTCCAAACCCTGGGACGCGAGCCTACCTCAACTGAGATTGCCCAGCAGATGGACATTCCCGAGGCCAAGGTGCGCAGGGTGCGCAAGATCATGCGGGTGCCGATCTCGCTGGAGACGCCGATTGGCGAGGAGGGAGACTCGCACCTCGGCGACCTCATCGAAGACCGGGCCCAAGTCTCGCCCGCCGAGGCAGTCATCAGCGCGAACATTAAGGAGCGGACTGCGCACGTGTTGCGCACGCTCAATGCGCGGGAAGAGAAGATCATTAGGATGCGCTTTGGCATGGAGGACGGCTCAGAGCGGACGTTGGAGGAGGTTGGCCGGTCGTTCGATGTTACCCGCGAACGCATTCGCCAGATCGAAGCCAAGGCTTTGCGCAAGCTGCGCCATCCCAGGCGCTCCAGCGAACTCAAGGCCCTCTACGATGACGTGCGCGAGTAAGCGGGCTCGGATATACGTCTATTGGAACCGTCACGGCTGACTCGTTTCGAGTCAGTTGCTCCCTCCCCCTACAAGCCGCGATGTCGGAGGGGGTCGGCATCATCAGGCAGACTATAGGCGGGAGGTTTGAGCGCAATGGCCTGATGGCTTCAATCCATGCCCCTGGGTTGAGCCCTATCCCACAAGGCGGGGGAGGACATTGGCAATGAAGTCCACGAGGAAGTGTCCGATCATGTTGGCGACGAGGTCTTTGCGCCAGACGTAGAAGGCGGTCAGGATTGCTCCTATGAAAAATGCGATGAGGATGTTGGCCCAGCCCCCGGTCCAATGGGCGATGGAGAAGACGACAAGAGGTAAAGCGATGGCGGCGCTGCGGCCGACGCCTGCGGCTTGTAGGCGTTCGATGGCATATCCGCGATAGAAGAGCTCCTCTACGATGCCGGCGCGGAGGACGACTAGGGTGACGATGGAAACGGGAAGTTTGTCGAGGTAGCTTGTGCCTTGTCCGTAGTGAGTGAGCAGAGCGAGGCCGACAGCGACGCCGAAGCAAAGAGCTCCGATGAACAGTCCCCACAGAAGAGACTTCCACCAGGGAGAGGTGCCGAGACCGATGGAGCGCAAGGACTGTCCTTCGCGGAAACGGAGGAGCCAGACGACAGTTCCGGCGCTGGAGAACATGAGGGATTCTTTGAGGACGTTGAGGCCGGGTCCGGTGTTGGGCGCGAAGTGCCGGAAGATGTCGCGAACGATGATCATGGAGAAGAGGGCGAGGAAGAGACCGATCCAGGTGGCGAGGCGAGAGTGCGTGGCATGTGGGATGGTCATGAAGGTTCGTTGGACATGATACTCAGTTACGGTGCTGGGAGGGAAAACATCCAGTTGCGGCAGGGGCCAGCCTCCTTCGCGGTGGTGCACGCAGAAAAACAAAGCCGGACCAGCCCCTCGTCGCAAGGCTTGTTCGATGCTCGTTCAAGCCATAAGGACTGGCCTTCCGAGTGTAGCTGACGGTCAATCGTCACAACACTCAAAGTCCCCAATAGGATCGAGCAAAACGAGGGCGTGGGGAAACCCTGTCTTATCTCTGACGATGGGGTGAGGGAAAGTCCGGAGTCTTTGTCTCCCTCAAAGCTTTCGATTCGCGCGCTTCCAGTTCAGCCTGGCGATGTTGGGTAGCTTCGGCGGGGTCAGTTCCCGGCTTGAGATCGGTTTCGTCGATCAAGTAGCGCCAGCCTTCGTGCCGGTCTGAGGAGTCCTGGGAATCCTCAAACTTCTTCACCTGCAGTTCTGCGTTCTGCTTGCCCCTGATCACAGCGATCACCCCAGCGGAGCGGTAGGTGCGGACGTTATGCCGGATGATGGCGTAAGAAGCGGTGAGGTCGTCGTGTGTCAGAAAGAATCCATTCCCGGGTTGGTCAGAAGCGATCAAGCGGCAGGTTGCCATGCTCGCAGTTCACATCCGATGCCGGCGATGATCTCTGCTTTCAGAATCACGTGTTGGTTCGACATGAAGCTTCGGACGAGCTTCGTTTACTGTCATAACACGTTCATTGAGCATCGTTCCATTCAGCGCAGCAATGGCGGCCCCGGCTTCAGCCGCTTGCGTCATCTCGACAAAAGCGATACCGCGGGGCCTGCCCGTGTCCCTGTCCATTACCATCGTTACAGTTTCAACGGCACCATGGGCTGCAAAAACTTCTTGCAGCTGTTGTTCTGTCACCGTGATATCAAGGTTCCCGACAAAAATGTTGGTCACGAATTTAGTCCTGCCACTGATCCTTTATCTTCGAGCTTCCCGAACGTCCGCCTGGAAACAGAAGCAGAATTTCAAAAGGCGATCTCGAGAGATCGCCTTTTCGCGAGGCGTGGTGCTTTTTAAAGAGGTTGTACGTTCTCGGCCTGCCAGCCCTTGGGGCCCTTCGTCACGTCGAACTGCACGGTTTGGCCCTCCTGAAGGCTCTTGAAACCTCCCGCCTGGATCGCTGAAAAATGCACAAAAACGTCTTCGCCACTCTGACGGCTGATGAAGCCGTAGCCTTTGGCGTCGTTGAACCACTTCACTGTTCCTTGTTCTGCCATGTTGATACAAGTTTCCTTTTCAGTTGATTTACGCTGGAGAGATTCGGAGGTACTAAAGGCAGGTTACTGGCTGTTGAGGCAAGAACTGCTCACGACCGATTCGGTCTAACGTACACAGGCATCGTACGCGGATCCCACACAATTAGCAAGGCGATTCGACCATCCGTGGTGGTCTAAGTTCAAAACCACAAGGGGGAAGGCACACAAAGTCGTGTTGGGAAGGTTTCCTTCGTATCTCTTGGTGACCTTCGTGGTTAGCTCCAGAACAGTGCACGACCATCCGTGTGGTCCAGGCACCTGGCCGACTCCACGGGCGGAACTATGGTGGAAGACCCAACAGTTGTGCTCTTACGGACGCGAGCTTCAGCATGATCGTGGAAAACAGGGTATACTGAAATTGCTTAACCTCGAAGATACGCTGCATAAAGCACCCTGCGTCTTCGCGATTGAGAGATCGAGAGGCGCATATTCGCGCAGCGTTTATCCCTGAGCCAACCAATCTACTCCACGTCCGGCGGCGCCTGCAGTCGAAAGCGTGCATCTTGACGCGCCTAAGCACCCTACAAGGAAAGTTGTGATCACCCGGCACTAACCGTCAAAATGACAGGAGTTCATGATGTCCGCACTGAATGGCGACAAATCCAGATTTCACCGCGAGCGCAAGCAGAAAATCGCGCGGCGTAAGCGTACGCACGAACTGCTGGAACGCGCGGCGAAGACACGCAAGCCGGAGAACACCTCGGACCGCGTGCAGCCGGGGACGGTGTCGGCATGACCACACCTCTGCTGGCCTTACCGCTCCCCGCGCCCATCCCGGGAGAAGTCAAGAAAAAACGAGTGTTGCTCATCGACACTTCGCAGGCCAAGCGCGAGTTGCGTGCTGAGGTGATGAGAAAGTTCGGCATGGATGTTGATTGCGCGGCCGACATCGCGGAAGCTCGTTCCTGGTGGAGAGCGGCCCTGTACGACCTCGTCTTGATCAATATGGAAAAAGGGCCGGGCTACCGGGACAAATTTTGCGATGACATTCGCAGCGCCACACCGCCGCAGCGTTTGGCGTTCCTGGTCGGCCAACCAAAATATCTCGCGGATTCGCCTAATGGGCATGAACAGTTGCCGCTGCAGAACGGCGGCGACCAGATCATGGGTGACTTGCAACTCAGGCTTGCCGCCGATCGTGGAGACCTGACTCAACGCTGGGGAATCCTGGAAGCTTCCCGGCGAATCTCTGCGGTCCGCTCCAAGTCGCTCGCCCGCACCCAAGCGATGCGCACACTGCCCGCTCCGCCACGAGATTCAGAAGGACGTCCATCGAAACGAACCCCGGCGCCGATCAGCCTGGATGATTTACTGAGAGAGGAATTGCGATGAAGAACCTGTACGTTGGGAACCTGCCCCACAACACAACTGAAGCGGAGCTGCGAAATATCTTCGAGCCACATGGCGCGGTCGAAAAAATCACACTCGTGACCGACCGGGATACGGGCCGCTCCCGTGGTTTCGGGTTTGTCGAAATGGCCAATGCCAGTGAAGCCGATAAGGCTATCGCGGCGCTCAACGGGACCGATCTGGGTGGACGGACCTTGACCATCAACGAGGCCAAAGCGAAAGCCGAGCGTCCACGGGGTGGGGGTGGCGGCCAGCGTTTTGGCGGCGGGGGTGGCCGTGGGCGCGACGACCATCGCGGCCATCCACGGCAGCCGCGCGAACCGCGCTGGTAGTTTTTCGAAGATACGACACAAAGTACGTCCGGTCGGGCTGCCCAATTCCTGCCCGCGACGAACAAAAGAGATTCTAGGGGATACGTATGCCAAGAGGCCGATCGACATTTACAAAGCGCCAAAAAGAACACGCACGGCAACAGAGACAGAGGGACAAGGCGGAGCGCAGGAGCCAACGAAAGCAGGAGAAGCCTGTGGAAGGCAGCGTGGATGAGATGGCCGAATTGCGCGAACATGCTGCGGCACAGGCGGCGCTATTCGATATTGGTGTGGAAGAAAATGAAGCCGCGGAGAAGTCTACGCCCGGTGGCCGATTCGGCGAGTGACGAGTCAGGCCAAGTCTGCCGGAGCGTAATGCCCTGGCAACTGTAGGATGCGCATCGCAATAACTTAGTGTGGGAGGATGAGAGTGGCAGAAATTCGATTGAATGAGGGCGAATCCTTAGAGAATGCGCTCCGTCGATTCAAACGTAAGGTGCAGGCGGAAGACATTATTAAAGAAGTGAAACGTCACTCGTACTACTTGAAGCCGGGTGAAAAGCGCCGCGTGAAAAGCGCTTTAGCGCGGAAGCGCGCTCGAAAGAAGATTCGGAAAGAAGGCTCGTTTGGGACGGACACACGCCGGGAGAAATGAGTGTTTTTGTAGGGCAATCCGGTCGGAAGCTAGGTGGGCTGCCTTGGATGACTTCCTGTTTGCTGACAGCCGGCCCGGAGCCTCGTATTTTGCTTTCCGCAGCGATGTTTCCGGCCAGGTTGCCTGACGGCGAGCACCGTCGCTCCTCTATACAAATACCTCTCCCGGCAAAGCCGTCAAAGTCCGCGAGGACAGCGTGTTTTGAATGATTCGCCTGGGTGGCGCGTCCGTCGCCATCTGACTCTGCATGCGTTCGATCTTTAACTTGAGAGTGCGTTCGATCAGGCGCAGTTCCAGCACCTCGGCACCTGCGACCAAGGTCGAGGCTTGCCCCTGGAGCCCTGCCCTGCCTGTGCGGCCCACGCGGTGGATAAAATCTTCCGCCATTTTGGGCACGTCGTAGTTAATGACGTGGGCCACGTCATCCACGTGCAGGCCACGGGATGCGATGTCGGTCGCCACCAGCACCTGGAAACGGCCTTCCTGGAACCCACTCAGAGCTCCGTTGCGCTGCGATTGTGAGCGATCGCCATGAATCATGGCAGCCGCGAAACCGTCACGCACAAGTTCCTTTGCCAGACGTTCGGCGCCGCGCTTGGTGCGCGTGAAGATTAGAGTCTGGCCCTTCTCTGCATAGAGTAGCTGACGGAGTACGTCGAGTTTCTCTCCCGGACGCACTTCGTAGGCCTTGAGTTCTACGCTCTCCGCGGGCTTGAGCACCGAGCCCAAAGCGACTCGGACAGGATCGCGCATGTACTCTCTTACAAGCCCGGAGACGGACTGTTCCATCGTGGCCGAGAAACACAGCGTCTGGCGCTCGTCCGGCACGGCCGACAAGATGCGCCGGATCGCGGGCAAGAATCCCATGTCCAGCATACGGTCGGCTTCGTCCAGCACGAGTAGCTTGACGTTCTGCAGATTGGCGAGCTTGCGATTCATGAGATCCTGCAGGCGTCCTGGAGTGGCAATTACTAGTTTCGATCCGGCGCGCAGACTTTGGATCTGTGCCTTCTCGGATACTCCGCCGATAACGAGCGCGGCGCTGGGCATGGCTTTGGTGCGTAGTTGCTCGTATTGTTCGTGAACCTGCATGGCGAGTTCACGCGTTGGCAGCAATACCAGAGCGACCGTGTGACGCGCCGGCTCCTGCTGCAAGGTCTCAATTAGCGGGATAAGAAATGCCAATGTTTTGCCCGTGCCAGTCTGTGCGGTGCCGATGACATCGCGGCCTTCCAAGGCAGGAGGAATAGCGCGTTCCTGGATGGGGGTGAGGTTGGTGAATTGAGCTGCCGCCAGCCTCTGCTGCAATGCAGAAGACAGGGGTAGTTCTGAAAATGTGGTCATTCGATTTGGTTTCTTTCTGGAGAGACTAGTTGTCACGCAGGCTCGGATACACCTCGAGAGCCGCACTGCCGCTCACATTTATTCTTGGATTTCGCGTAAATCAACGGCGGGCAGGGTGGGCGGAGATGAATCTAGTCTGAGAAAGCGACTACCGCGTGACAAGCAAACCGTAATTAGTAGCGTTGTTTCAGTATACCAGAAGAGGGGGCGGGCACTGGTTACGACGGTCACTGTCGGAGAAACGGTGAGCAGTGGGGCTTGTTTCTGGTTTGTCGGCAATTCGGACGGGACCAGTGAGAGGAGTCGCCGATGACCCACTTCCTGGCGAAAAATGTAACGGAGCGCCTCTTGACCTCCTACCTTTTCGTCGCACTCTTTGCTTCGCGTGCCTTTGCGACCAAGGCCTCGAATCGCGGGTCACTGTGAAGAGGCTTCAACTCAGGATCAGCTGAAAGTTCTCCCGGCGATATGAGGCCGTTCTCGATGGCATGGTTCAGATCAGCGAAGGCTTCGTCTGGCCGACCTCTGCCAGCCTCAGCGCAGGCAGAGTTGTACCAAGCCTCGGCCGTTGTGGCCGGCTGATCAGTTTTCTCCGCTGTCTCAATCACATCGCGAAACATTTTCTCTGCATCGGCATAATGCCCCTCGCGGCTGAGGCTCAGTGCTTCCATTTCCATGCTCTGCAACGTGGAGGCGTGGGTTGGGCCTAGCACCCGGGTCTTGATCTCGATAACTTGATTCTGGAGTTTGTCGGCTTCGGAGTAACGGCCTTCCTTCGCCAGGGTGAGAGCAAGCATCGTCATTGCCCTAAGCGTTTGGGGATGTTCCGGCCCCAGTACGCGACTCTGAGCGGCAATCACTTCGGAATACAACTTTTCAGCTTCTGGGAATCGGCCCTCCTCCTCGAGATTCTCTGCTGCGTGTGACATCGAGAGCAGGGTCGCGGGATGGTCCAGCCCGAGAGTTCGTTTTTGCGCAGCGATCAGTTCGCCATAGATTTGATCTGCCTCCGCGTACCGTCCCTGCGGCGTCAAAATCTCCGCCAGTTCGTTCAAAGTGCTTAGGGTTTGAGCATCGTCCGGGCCAAGTACCTTGCGCTCCGCCTTCAGTGTTTGGCGGAACAGGCCTTCAGCGTCGGCGTGACGTGCTTCATTGGCATACACATAACCGAGGCGATCCATGGACGCCAAAGTGTCAGGATCATTGGGGCCGAGAACCTGGCGCTGGGCCTCGATTGTGTTTTGCAACGACTTTTCCGCTTCTGGCAAATGCCCTTGAGCGCGGAGGAGCTGGGCCAGATAACTTTCGCTCGCCAGTGTTTCCCGGTTTCGTTCTCCGAACAGTGAGCTTTGAATTGCCCGTGCGTGTTCTACCAAATCTTGCGCGCGGCCATACAAGCCCAGCCCGGCATACGTCTGCGCCATGGTGTCCATCAATTGGGCCTGCAACTCCGGGTCCTTGCGCAGGCCGGTGTCGATATCTCTCGAGGACTTATCCAGAATCTCGCGCGCTGTGACTGCGTTGCCGCGCGCCTCGCTGGGGTTCGACACCTTGAACATGCCGGTCATAAACTTCGTGACGCGGTCGGCGCGGTCACGCTCCCGCGTAATCCGCCGCAACTCGATCGCTTGCATGACTCCGAATGCGATCATCAGCAACGCCGCAGCGGTGGCCGCACTCACTCCGAATTTGTGGCGCTGAACGTATTTCTTTGTCCGGTAAACCAGGCTCGCGGGCCGCGCAATGACAGGTTCGTTGCGCAAATAGCGGCCGAGATCGGCCGCCAGTTCCGCAGGCGTGCCATACCTGCGGGCGCGGTCTCTCTCCAGAGCTTTCAAGGTGATCCAGTCCAGATCGCCGCGCAGCATGTTCGCCAGTTGCCGTGGGTCCGTGCTCCGTTTTTCCGCGATGGCCGTTGCTGCCGGGTCAGTGATGAGCCTTGTGCTCGGGCTCGTCGGCTCCTCTTCGTGCACCTGCCGCAGAACTTCATGAAAGGGTTTGCTCTCCCACTGCTTCGCATCCACGGCCAACACTCCTGTAAGCAGTTCGTAGAGCACCACGCCGAGCGAATAGACGTCGCTTCGAGTGTCCACGTCGGCCACCATCGGATCCATCTGCTCCGGACTCATGTATCCCGGCGTGCCCACCAACCCTCCGTCGCGCGTCACTAGCGTCCCGCCCTGCGGTTGCTGAGAAATCGCTTTGGCCAGGCCGAAGTCGATAATGCGCGGCACCGGCTTGCCATCCACCTCAACCACCAGGATGTTGCTGGGTTTCAGGTCGCGATGGATAATTGCTTTCTGATGCGCGTGCTGCACGCCCTCACATACTTTTGTGAAAATCAGCAGGCGCTCGCTGGGTGAGAGGCGCTTCTCGTCGCAATATTCGGTGATGGGCAGGCCCTGCACATACTCCATGGCGAAGTACGGTTGGCCTCCGGCCGTTGAACCGGCGTCGAAAACCTTGGCGATGGCGGGGTGATCCATCAGGGCCAGCGCCTGCCGCTCCACATCGAAACGTATCAATGCGGACTTGTCATAGCGGACCGCTTTGATGATCTTCAGCGCAACCTGCCGTTTGACGGGAGCGGACTGTTCGGCCAGCCACACCTCTCCCATCCCACCTTCTCCCAGTTTCCTGATCAGGCGAAAGGGCCCAATCGAACCCAGGTCAGGCGCAGGAAACTCCACGGGAGCAGCGGCTGGGTCGCAGGCGGCGTTGGGATCGGGACCAGCGCCTGCGTCGTGCGGAGGTGACTTGGGTGCCGGGTCGCTCACGCTTCGTTCTCTGAAAGCAGATGCAAATCGACGGTAAGTTTAGCACTCAAGGGAAGGCAGCGTGATTCACTTTGCACAACTCGAACAATTGACCGCACTCGGCATTCCGATTCGAGTTTGCCCTGGTGCTTGTTAGCGATTGCGATCCAGCCCGCTATCGGAGTTGCGCTAGGATATCTCGGCTCCTATCTTGCGATGCGACTGACGATGACATGGATGGTTGGAATCTGGGAACTAAAGCACGATGCGCTCTGGAGGAAGTTAGCGTTGATACCGGTGCGGGATGCACTGGCTTTTTGCATCTGGCTGACCAGTTTCTCGCGCAACAGCATTGGCTGGCGCAACGTCGAATATTACCTTTTGTGTTACTGTCGCTGATCCACAAATGCGTGACAGCGGCAAGTTCAACGCGTCACGATCGTGCCGCCGATGGCGACCCTTTCAGGAAGATGCGTCTACTTTCGCGGATTTGTTCCACGGTGAAGCTTCGCCCGCAAACGCTGCAGCGCCAGCCAGCGGTGGGAAGTGCTGCCTTCCCTGGCACTTGCTGAGATTCGCGCCTGGCTCGCACCAACTCACTGTTACACTCTGGACACTGTCGTTGAATCATGGTCCCTCACATCCGCTATCGTCCGCGCGTTCAATGGATCAATGGCCATTCTGACGGGATGGAATGGATCTGTTCCGCTGTGAGGCGAGAGAGGTCGCAATAACCATAGCCTTTCACACAAGCCGTATAGTTGCGTTTCTGCTCGGCGTCGGCCAGCACCCCGGCTTCGAGGGCGGTTAGTTTTGAGTAGTCACAAGTTTCCTGCCCCTCCTTGCAAGCCGCGAGGTTGCGTTGATCTTCTGCGCAGGCGGTTTGCCCCGCTTCTAATGGAGTAAGCTTGGAGTGGTCGCAACCGTCCCACCCGTTCTTACAATTCTGTGCGTTGCGTTTATGTTCGGCGGCAGTGGCCTCCCTGGTTTGCAAAGGGGTTAACTGAGCGTGATCGCACTGCCCATCGCCGTCCTCACAGTCAGACGCATTCAGCTGACGCCTGGCATTGTTCACTTGCACGATTTCGCTCTTAGTCAGCTTAGAGCGATCGCATGTGCCTATCTCATCCCGGCAGTTGCCCAGGTTATGCTGGTGCTCGGCTACGGCCATGTCGCGGGCTTCCAACGGAGTCAGTTTAGACCGGTCGCAGGACAACATGCCGTCGTTGCAATCCGTGACATTGCGCTGGTGATCGGCCACCGCCAATGCAATGGCTTCCGGCTCAGTGAGCTCTGAACGGTCACAGGAGGCGTAACCATTCCGGCATTTCACCACATTGTGCACGTGCACGGCGAGCGCCACATCCGCCGTTTCTGACTGACTCAACTTGAAGCGATCGCAGGTATCTCGAGCAGCCTTGCACGCCGCCAGGTTTTGCGAAAGATCGTTTTGCGAAAGATCAGAGGACTGAGCAACTGCCAGAATCGGCCACAAACCGAGACAGGCTATTAACGCACCAAAACACTTCCGTAAGCTGACTCTCATCTTTGTGCTACCTCTTGTTTTTGCTACCTCTCGCGCGATAGGAAATCACGTTGCATTCAAAGCATAATAGCGCCAATTCTTGACGATTCTTCAGCTTCAAAATGCGCGGATCCACACCGGCTGCGAAAGTCTCATCATCAAGAATCTCTAGCCTTTCGGACCACCGAACTAACAGGAGAGAGCTTCAGATAGCCGACTTAGTTCAGAGGACGTGAAAGAGAGAGAAAAAGTGAACGTCTCTGCAATCATGATGGCTCAGCCAGAGGGGAATAGATGGTCTGAATTGCTCACTTGGAGCTTCGAACTTCGATTTCAGGCAACGCCAAAATCAAACTCCGGGCAAAATAAGCAATCTTTGCACAGAATCGAGGCTACGACGTGTCAAGATTAGAGTCGTCTGAGAACCGAGAATTGTTCCATGACCTCCACTTCGCATCCGTTTCTTGCCCAGATTCGCGTAGTCTTCGGGCCTATTTAGCCGCTTCGCTGAGGAAATTCTTGGGGATGAAAGCACACGACGCCTATTTCGCGTCCGAGAGGGTGTTTCCATTTTGTGGGATCATCAGGCCGCGTTACGAAGCCTGTTGCCTGGAGTGCGTAGCCCTGCACACAGGGCACCTTACAGACAGTATTCGCTTCTGCGAGAGTCGTCCTGTTTCCACATTTCATAGCATTCATCATCGCGACCTTCGAATATGATCAATTTTGCTATTTTTGCCGCGGCTGCCTGCCTTCTGAGCCAAAATGAATCTATGAGGATACTCTCACCTGACACACCTACGAAAATGCTCGCAGAGCGTGGCGCGTGCACCGAGCAATCGTGACCAAGAAGTATCCCGAATATCTTAGTATCTGATGCAAATCTCTCTTCGCTGTGAGGGTCTGAATGAAAAGTGAACTACCTTCATCTCTCCGCTTGCCGGTGCGACACGTGCAATGGACCGGTTATCTCCGGCTCGACCGCGACTCGTGAAACTGAAACAACCAAAAAGACGGACATCAATCACGTGCGAGCGATCTGCCCGTCGTGCGGCGAGCGGCAAGACAAGGCAACGGAGAGCCGGCGAGTGTCCGTCATCGGCTGCCGACTGCATGACCCAGTGGCTGCGAGCAACGCCCGTAAGATGAAGGGCGCCCTCATGGAGCAACTCAATCGTGCAGAACGACATTGAGCAGCGAACTGTGGACTTGCAGAGCGCCCTCGGTGCCGCCGGCGTAATGAATGAAGCCCAGCTTCCTGAAGCGGTTCATGAAGAAGCTGACACGCGATCGAGTGGTTCCAACCATTTCCGCCAGCGTCTCCTGGCTGATCTTGGGAACGACAGTTTCGGGAATGCCATCCTTGCCGAAGTGGGCGAGCAATAGCAGGACGCGGGCCAGTCTCTTTTCGCTGGAGTTGAACAGTTGGTCGACCAGATCCTCTTCGTAACGGATATTCCGGCCCAGCAGATACGCCACGAACATTTCAGAAAGCGCAGGTTCGCGATGAAGCGCATCCATCATCGTCTTCTTCTCCACCCGGAGAAGCTCGCAATCTGTCATGGCCGCCGCCGAGCCCATGCGCAGAAGCTGACCTGCCAACGAGCCTTCCCCGAAGAAATTCCCCTCGCTCACAATGGCGATCGTAGCTTCCTTGCCGATCTTGGAAACGACGGAGAGCCGCACTTTTCCTTTTTGAACGTAGAAGACAGAATCTGCCTCGTCCCCTTGCGCGAATATCAATTGCTTCTTCGGAACAGACAGAATCTTGCGGCCCTCGCCGATGGTTGCGAGGAAGGTGTTGGGATCGAATCCGCCGTTCTTCTTGGATGCTACCGCAGGGCTCATCTGCAGTAAGTATAGTCCCCAGATGGCGCCAAGTCGCGAAAGCCTCTATTCCGCCAACTTTCCCCTCCTCCGGCAGCTTCAGCGAGAGTGGTCACTTTTGAGCAGTCTTGTTTTAGCTCCTCGCTCACAATGGAATTGATTAGGAGATCTATGCCACCACGAATTCGAGTCGGCACCATTCTGATGAAGGATTGGCCCGGGACCACACCGCCTCTAAACCTGGAGACGGAGCCATGTTCGGAGGAATGGTCTTCACTCCAAGTTCTGGATGGATTCGCCCTCGATCGCAAAATTCACGCTGCCGGGTGGAATTTCTTCTTCATGGCGTCGGAGGTCAAGGTGATGTTCTTTGGCTCTCTTGGAGCGGCGAAAATCCAGAATGCGTTGAAGCGCATTTTGGGAAAAGTAAAGCCACAACACTTCAATAGCCTTCAGGTAACTGAAATCGTTGCCCGGCGTTTCCTGGGCGTGCCATACGTAACCGTTTCCGCGCATTCGCGACATATGCAACAGAGCTGTTATCTCGACAGCGCCGATGCGCGAAAGACGTCCCAAGACAATGCGGAATGGGCCGAAAGTTGAACCCAGGTTCAGGACGGAGAATGGACCTGTGAAACCTGATGAGAAGCAAAGTCTCGATCAAACGCTTGAGTCGGTGGGACTGCTCCACATCGCCATGGACGGAGATGGAAAGCGCAGCGAAGGTTCAGGCCAAAGTGCAAACAAGAGAAATCATGACTAACATTAAGTTTGTTATAAGGGTGAACCATGGCGACATGGGCGCTCCTTCCTACGTACAGCGCATCGATCGGAAGCCCGTTCGGATGACAACCAGCCGCAAGCTAGCACTTATGATGGGAAGATTCACGGCCGAAGACGCTGCCAAATCTATCGAGAATTCCAGGCGCACTCCGGAGCTAGTGCCCGTGCACATTACTGCCTAGCACACGGCTGGAGAAAACTGCTCTGGAAGGGATGTACAGGCGTGAACACCTCAAATGTTTCCAAGGCAGCAATTCGCACCGTTCGTTTAGCGAAGCAATCCTCACCAGCGATTCTCGGGGATACTCAGGTGTTCACCCGCAAGATCCTTGCGGTGGACGAGACCCGCGGGCAGAGAGCGTTCCCATCGGTCATGTGCAGGATTGGAAATTCATCTGCTCTCGTTGCGGAATGGAGTTCGCCGTCGCCCAAGGTGACCTTATTTTTCAATCGATTCCGAAACGGTGGTTCTCCGCGTACGCGGATTCGGTATAAGGATGCCTGATCGAATGCCTTATCTACTTTGCACCCAGGGCCATGGGCGGCGGCACTGAGGGGACGCTGCCACTTAGCGGCCAAATTGTTTTCAAAATATGAGCACTTTTGAACAGACGGGAAGTTCGGGCAGTTGTTAGGATCCTTCGATTAAAACCCTAAAGAACAGATGCGGGCCCTTTCCGTGGGCCCCCTGTTTCTCTAACTACGTGGGCAGCAAGCAGCGCTGTGTGGAGGAGGTCACGGACGATGAACAGAACACTCTGTGCAGATCCATTGCCTGACGCAAAACGGCCTGTTACCGATCAGCCCCAGGACGCCTATCGGGGCTCCTTGATCCGAAGCGTCTGATTCTCCTCAATCGCGGTTGTCAGTATCTGTTTGCACCGCGACGGCCAGTCGACTTCTATACTGTCAATCTTGTCGGCATCTCCCAGCCCGAAGTAAAGCGGCAATACGCTCTGGGCCAGATAGCCGGATTTGCCGTCGTTGTACTTGGTATAAGTTTGCCCACCGGCGTGCACGCGCACGGTTGCGCCCAGCCCATTGCGATTTGAACGGGTGCCCTCGAGCACGATTTTCAGCCAGTGAATCTTCTTGCGCTGTGCCAGGTCGCTGACCAACACCTGCGGTTCGGAATTGAAATCGTTGGTCACGATGTCGAGATCGCCGTCGTTATCCAGGTCGAATATGACGGAAGATCGGCTGGAGCGCGGTGCCATGATGATGGATTTGCCGCTCTGGCCGACACAGACTTTGCTGTTCAGCTTTTCCTGGGCTTGTCTTTCCTGCGGGTCGGAACAATCGATTTCAAACCACGGCGTGTAGAGGTTCTTGCGCGGTTCGACTCCGAGCACGAACTCGGCATCGTCAAATTTCTTGCCACGATCATTCAACAAAACCGAATTGATGCCATAGCGGTAGGGATAACTCATTCCCGACGCGATGAAAATGTCGTCCCAGCCATCGGCGTTGAGATCTCCCACGCTCTGTCCCCAAGGCCAGTAGGTTTCGGCGCCCATTCGATCGGAAACTTCCTCAAATTTTCCGTTCCCCAGGTTGTGATAGAGCGCGTTTCCCCAGATGAAATCAGATTTTGTGCCTTGGATATAAGAGTCATCCCAGGTGATGTCGGATTTCAGCTTTTCATTCTCGGGGCCTGGTTCGGCACTCATGTCGGAGTGCATATCAACGATGAACAAGTCCATGAGGCCGTCATTATCGTAATCGAAGAATTTGATTCCCATCGCGCCCCACGGAGTTTTGGGAAAATACTGATCGGTCTTCTCGACAAACTTTTTGCCACCCTCGTTCTCGTAATAGTGGCTGTGCCCCTCCATGTTGAGAAAAAAGATATCGGGCCAGCCGTCGCCATCGAAGTCAGTGAAGCTGGCATCGCCGCACCAGCCGTGCGGATCCAATCCCACTTCGGCGGTAACGTCCTTGAAGCGGTGGTGGCCCATGTTTTTATAAAGGACGGGGTGTTCGTAACGGTCGGGATGAAGGTGCCCATCAAAGGCGTTGGGGATCCCGACGTATTCGCCGTCAGGTCCCTTCTCGTCGTTGGTGTATTTGCCGACATTGCAGACCAGAAGATCGACCAGACCGTCGTTATCGTAATCGAAGAAAAACGCGCCGGAAGAGTGAGCGACCAGACCGAGGCCGGCCTCCTGAGTAACGTCCGTGAAATGGCCGTGGCCGTCGTTCTTGAACAAGACGTTGCCGCCGCGAACGGTGGTGACGAACAGATCCTGGGTGCCATCATTTTCGACGTCGGCGAAAGCCGCGCCTACGCTGACACGCCCCGGCAACGCGATGCCCGCTTCCTTCGTGATGTTCTTAAACCTTCCACCGCCGACATTTTTCCAGAGTTCGTTTCCGCCTACCTGATTGGCAAAGAAGATGTCGTACAGTCCGTCGCCATCGACATCGGCAACCGCCACGGCGCTGCCGTGGTCATAGTGACCCATCCGCATATGTTTAGTGATGTCGTCGACCGAGTGGTAGACGAAAGTGATGCCGCTTTCTTTAAGCTGGTCGGAGAACTGGAATTCATGAAACACATGGAACTGCTTTGCTGCTTCGATTTGGGCTTTTTTGCGTCCAGGGAGGGAATCTCTTCCCATATCGTCTTCGGGATAGCGCTTCTTGATTGTGGAATCGGCGGCAATTACCGCGAGAAAGAGAATTCCAGCCGATAACAGTGCCAGGGCAGTGCTGAGCAAACGCTTTCTTTTGCACTCCATGTTATCCTCCATCTCAATGGACCGTAATTTGACTTCCCTGGGACTCTCTCCGGAGAGACGGGGGAGGGTCAAATCAAAGATGTCCATGCAAGCAGACGATTAGGTTGCGAACGATCTTGACGCATAACAAAATAGCAGAAGTTCTGGGCGGCCGGTCAGAATAAGGCAAATGTGGAGATCGGCAGCTCTGGGACAAGAGATGAGCTAACTCCCGAAGAGGAATTGCGATGGAAGATCGTGAGAAATACATCCCCAAGATGAACGACTCCGTTCTGCTGAAAGGGCTACCGATTCCACATGTAGTGGTCCTGGTTCGCCCCGGCAAACGCACCGCTGACGTGAGAACTTCGGCTGGCCCAGTAATCCTTTACTATGACGTTCCATGGTCGAAGCTGTCGTTGTTCAAAGGTCGACAAGCTTCTCTTTCGAATCGTCGGCTTGGGGCGTAGTGACGGCATCAAGGCCGGTAAACATTTTCCCATGCCATACCCCGGGGCAAGGCGAGAGATAATAGCAGCCATGCATTTTCTTGTCCGGTTTGGTGTTGTTGCTGCAATGCTCTCTGCCTGTTCCTTTATGGTCGCTCAGTCCAAGGCAGATGGGATCGGGCCGATTACATCCGCATTGCGGGGGGGCAAGTTCGACGAGGCGCTGCAACTTCTACGGCCGGAGTTGGAACAAAGTCCCGGGAGTGCGCAACTATGGACCCTGCGGGGCATTGCGCTTTCTGGCAAAGGAGACAAGAAGGAAGCGCTGGGGTCGTTTCGCCGTGCACTGAGCTTTTCTCCGGATTACCTGCCTGCCCTGGAAGGAGCGGCGCAGACTGAATACCAAACTGGCGGCAAAGAGGCGGTTTGGTTGTTGGAACACGTGCTGCAACTGCGCCCCGGCGACCCGACCAGTCATGCCATGCTGGCAGAGTTGGCGTACCGGCGGCGAGACTACGCCGGAGCGGTTCGACACTTTGAACAAAGCGATTCGCTGCTGGATTCCCAGCCGCGGGCATTGCAGGATTACGGAGATTGTTTGGTACGGCTGAAGGAAACTGAAAAAGCGATTGTGGTATTCAGGCGGGCGCTGGCCCAATCAAACTCCGATGCCGGAGCGCGCTTCCAGCTTGCTTCAGTCCAGCTGATGGCACAGCATCCAAAAGATGCCATTGCGACCCTGCAGCCGCTGCTGCAACAAAACACGACGGACGGTGACATTCTCGAGCTGGCGGCTTCCGCCTATGAGGCCGACGAAAATACTCCGGAGGCAGTCCGCATTCTTCGCCAAGCGATTGTCTCGAATCCTCAAGACCTCAACCTCTATGTCGACTTCGCCAACATTTCACTCGATCATCAGTCTTATCAAGTGGGAGTGGATATGATCGATGCGGGACTCAAAGCAGAGCCGAAGGCGGCGGCGCTGTATATAGCGCGAGGCATTCTCTATGTGCAGCTTGGACAATATGACAATGCAGAGGCCGATTTTGAAAAGGCAGACGCGATCGATCCCCGGCAGTCTGTCGGATCGGCTGCCGAAGGATTGGTTGCTGCACAGGAAAACGATCCTGACCGGGCCCTGGGGACGGTGCGCGCGAAATTGGCCAAGAAACCCAATGATCCATTTCTCCTTTATCTGCAAGCCGATATTCTTGCGCAAAAAGGCCCGGACCCAGGTACGCGGGAATTTCGTGCGGCGGTCGAGTCTGCAAAGAAAGCAATTTCGCTTCGTCCCTCATTAGGTTCTGCTCGTGACGTTCTGGCAAAACTTTACTTGCAGGATGGACAGAATGCGGCTGCCATCGAGCAGAGCCGCAAAGCTCTGAGTAACGATCCCAAGGACCAGACTGCGATCTATCATTTAATTCAGGGGCTGCGCAAAAGTGGGAAAACCGACGACATTCCCAACCTGCTCAAGCGCCTGGCAGAACTGCGGATGGAAGGCACCAAAGAAGAAGCCATACACAATCGTTACAAGCTCGTGGAAGAAAAATCCGCGTCAGCAGAGAAACCGCAGCCGTGAGATTTACCCGCCGCGACTTTGTGCGACTTTCCCTCGGTTCCGCGGCGCTGGCCGCGAGTCCACGACTGCTGGCGCAGGGAGTCGCAGCGCACACGGTCCAACCCGTCGCCCGGCCGGCTCCGTCGGGGCGTCCCTTTTATGCGCATTTTGTGGATGTCGCCTCGGCCGCGGGGTTGCACGCCCCAGTTATATATGGTGGTGTTGAAAACAAGAAATACATTCTGGAAGCTACCGGTTGCGGCTGTGCCTTCGTCGATTACGACAACGACGGCTGGATCGATATCTTCTTATTGTCGGGCACGCGCCTGACCGGAGATCCGCCTGACGCAACCAACCGCCTTTACAGAAACAATCGCGACGGTACCTTTACGGATGTGACGGAGAAAGCCGGACTGAAAGCTGCGGGCTGGGCTTCGGGGGTTTGTATTGGCGACTACAACAACGATGGGTTCGAGGATATCTTCTGCACCTACTTCGGGCAAAATCGCTTGTACCGCAACAACGGGGACGGAACATTTACCGATGTGACCAAGGCCGCCGGTCTTTGGAACGATCAGCCACGCTGGGGAGCGGGGTGTAGCTTCTTGGATTACAACCGCGATGGACATCTTGATCTTTTCGTTTCCAACTACGTGCGTTTCTCTTTCGAGCACGCGCCGGTGCCGGGCGAAAACGTAAATTGCAATTGGAAAGGCGTTCCCGTCGAGTGCGGACCGCGCGGACTGCCCACGGGAAGACATTCGCTATACCACAACAACGGCGACGGCACGTTCACGGACGTGAGTCAGAAAGCGGGGATCGCGAACGCAACCGAGAGCTATGGCATGACGGTAGTCGCCGCTGATCTCGACGAGGATGGTTGGACAGATATTTTTGTTGCCTGCGATTCAACCCCAAGTTTGCTCTTCATGAACAACCATGACGGAACGTTCCGCGAAGAGGGGGTGCAGCGCGGGGTAGCGCTCAGCGATGACGGCATGGAGCAGGCAGGCATGGGCGTGGGCGTGGGCGACTACACTCTCGAAGGCCATTTGGATCTGTTTAAAACTCATTTTGCCGACGACGCCAACGGTCTCTATCACAACGACGGCAAGGGCAACTTCGACGACATGACCCGGCCCTCGCGGCTCGCAGTTGATACGCGTTACATCTGTTGGGGAGCCGGCATCGTCGATCTCGATAACGACGGCTATCCGGATCTGTTCATGGTGACAGGCAACGTTTACCCGGAAGTGGAGCGCAGGTTGCCGCAGTACGCCAGCAAAACTCCGCGCGCCGTATTTCGCAACCTGGGCAACCGCACTTTCGAAGAATTAGTGGGGGAAGCCGGTCCGGGCGTGTCCGAGCCTCATTGCAGCCGCGGCTGCGCATTCGGAGACTTCGACAACGACGGAGACCTCGACATTCTCGTCGTTAATCTCAATGAACCTCCCTCGCTGTTGCGAAACGACAGCAAGCAAAAACAGAATTGGATCAAGGTCAAACTCGAAGGAGTCAAGTCCAATCGCAGCGCGATCGGAGGGCGTGTGTTGATGCATTACGGCGGAAAAGTACAAGCGCAGGCCGTGCTTAGCCAGTCCAGTTTCTACTCCTGCAGCGATTCCCGCCTGCATTTCGGTCTGGGTGGCTTCACTTCGGTCGACATCGACATCTACTGGCCGAACGGCCTGCACGAAACCTACAAGAACCTTTCCGCGAATCAACTCGTAACGCTGCGGGAAGGGACCGGCATTGTCCCTAACAAAGGCTGGGCACGAAGCTAGAGGTTCGATTCGGTCCGGAACGATTCAGTTTTTTCAACGTGTTTCGCAACATAGGCTCGCCCAATTCTCTTGGCGACACGCCGGCGAAAATATTCTTGACAGTGGCTCCAACGAATCGGTAGTTACGCTGACCACTCTTGCTCCGGGCGTGGCCGGCCTTGGAACGATGGGTGGTGGGCAACCCGGCAAGGCCGGTCCCCCGGTTTTGGCGTGGATGTTCACGGCGCCCGCGGTATTTGGCAATGAAGGCAACGAGAAAGCCGATCAGTTTCGGCAACCCAACTTCGCAAAAACCGATCTCAACGTTTATAAAATCACGGCTATCACCGAACGCGGGAATTTTCAACTTCGCTTCGAATTCTTCAACCTGCTCAACTGCGTGAATCTCACCGGTTTCGACAACAATTTCGCCGACATAAACAGTACATTTGGCAAAGCCACGCGCAGCAATTGCCGAGGAACTGACAAATCGGCGCCAGGTTTACCTTCTAACGGCTCGTAGAATCGGTAAGAAAAAACCTCCGCTTAAACCGAAGTGAGGGCCTTTTGTGTGGGTTGAGAGCGCCGAGCGACCGAGTCCTATTTGCCAGGAGACTATTGAGTCTATGCCTTCAGCAATACGTAAGTGCTATAGCTTTCCTTGTCGATGTTCATGAACGGACGCATAGTCACACTGCTGCCGTCGGCCGAAGTTGCCAGCCAATCTCCCATCGCATTCTTTGCCGGCTGGGCTTGCAACAATGCGTTCCTGTCGAAACTGGGCTGAGAATCAGCCACAGCGAATAGCACCAGTGGCCCCTGCATCAAAGCCACGAGGTTTGGATGATTCGCATCGACGGTTTCAAGCCGTAACGGCATCGGCAATTCGAGCTCGACGCGATCGCCGTCTTTCCATGTGCGCCGTACAGCCGCAAAAGTTCCCGGATGCACCGTTTCGGCGATGCGCGCGCCATTGACTGAAAGGACCGGGTCCGGTGTAGCCCAGCCGGGTATGCGGACATAGATCGTATAGTCCTTGGCCTGCGAACCCGAGACCTGAATCTGAATTTTATTGTCGAACGGATACTTGGTTTCCTGTTTCAATCCATAGGCTCCGCTCGCGTCTTTCCATTGCACGCGAGACGGCGCAAACAGATTTACGTAAACGCCGTCAACCGAACGCAGGTAGGTGCTGATGTGATAGTCAGCGGCGAGTTGCGGAAACGTTCCCGAGCAGCACGGCCACTTTTGTCCATACCAAACTTTCTTGCCGGTGGTAGCGTAGTCGGAGTAATAAAACGATGTGCCGTCGGCTTGAATGGGCCATGCTCCCAGAATCGTGTTGTAAAGCACGCGCTCCATGCTGTCGCCGTAGTGGGGGTCTTTGGTGACGCGCAGCAAATAACGCGTGATCTTGAAGTGGCCGTAGGAGCCGCACGGCGTCTCAAAGCTGGCATGCGTGGACCTAAGACTGTCGCCCAACTGGCCCCGTTGGGGCTCTCCGAACGCTTCGTCCGGGCCCCATCCGCCGGTCGCGAAGCTTTGCGTGGTCAGCAGCATCTCGAACCCGTTCTTCGCCGCCCGCAGATGCTTCTCGCTTCCCAACGTGATATAGGCCTGCATCGCGGAACTGAAGGCGTTCACATGGCTGTAAGCGTGTTCGAAAGGCAACACGTTGTTGCCTTGGGAGAGCGGATCGAAGTAGGTGTCGTCCTCGAGATACCTTATGGCCATGTTGCGATAAAAGGTGTCGCCGCTACGCTGATACGCGAGAAAGAGATTTTCCGGTAAGGTATAGGTCTCGTCCCAGGTGTAGGACGTATCTTTATGCGGGCGGGAGCGCTGTTCCTGACGCGAAAGAGCTTTTTCCGGCAGGTAAGCGAGAACGGCACGAGTGAGCTTTTCGTGAACCTCCATCGCCATGGGGTCATGCGCGAACTCATGCGCGTCGATCAGGCCACAGGAGAGCTTGTCATAGGTGTACGCCGGCAAGCGATAATCCACGAAAAACTTGGCCTCGGGATCAAGCGTCTCGGCGTAGCCTTTCACCAGCCGATTGATCTTTGCGCGCGTCTCCTCGGATCCCGTCACAGCGTATGCCCGCGCCAGTCCAGAGAGATACTGCCCAAAGCTGTGGCCCGGAATAAATGCGTGAAAATCGTTGCGTATCAGGCTGAATCCGGTACCGTCGTACCAACCGCCCATATCTTCACCCGGTGCGGGCAAACCAGCATCCTGGCGAAAGATCTTCAGCAGGCGATCGTCGTCGAGGTGTAAGAAGCGGGCGTGGTTCTCCTCGAACTGACGCTTCATCGGGCCCTCGAAAAGCTCCACCTCGGAATAGGCAAAGGTTTCGAGAGGAGTGTTGACGGCGATCATCCCGCGGTCCACAGTAGCCCATGCAGGAAGCGCACGGGCCGCGTAGGCGGCTGCGGTAGTGGCGGTTGCAGTCTTGAGAAAAGTTCGGCGGCTAACGCTGGCATCCATATAAATGGTTCCTGTCGGACAGGGACTGGCATAGCAAACGTTTTCTTCGATCAGCTTCGCGCTCCCGCGAGGCGTTTGTCAATTGCTTTCTGGATTCGTCCGGCAGCGCGCTTAGGCCTTATACTGGGCTGGCCTCACGCCGCAAGCTCACGTTTCAGCGCATCATCAATCTCTGACATCTCACTTGTAAGTAAACGAAACTCCGCCGCTCCGACAATCCCGAGTGCCTGTTGCACACTGCGAAATCCGACAATCGCGCCCGCAACCGAGGGATGGTTTAGAGTCCATGCAATGGCCACTTCCCCCGGCGTGCGCCCATGCCGGCTTCCGATCTCGCGTAGCCGCTCTACCACCTTCAGATTGCGGGAAAGGAGTGGCTCCTGAAAGTTGGGAAGGTTGCGACGCCAGTCTTCCGCGGAAAAATTCGCTACGCGCTCGCGCGTCATCGCTCCCGTCAGCAGGCCGGCGGACATTGGCGAATACACAATTACGCCGATGTCGTTCTTCAGAGCAAAGGGAAGGATTTCCTTTTCGATTTCGCGAGTGACAATCGAATACGGCGGCTGCAACGAAGTAATGGGCGCGATCGCCTGCGCGCGTTTCATCTGAGTGACGCTAAAGTTGGAGACGCCAATATAACGGATTTTGCCTGCTTGTTTGAGCCGCACGAGTTCTGTCCAACCCTCTTCAATATCTTCGTCGGGTTCGGGCCAGTGGATCTGATACAGATCGATGACATCGCATTGCAGCCGGCGAAGACTATCTTCGCATTCCCGCCGAATGGACTCGGCTTTAAGGCAAGCTCCGATGTTTCCCTTTGCATCCCATACGCGCTCGCATTTGGTGAATATATACGGACGTTGCGTGCGGCCTTTCAGCGCCCGCCCCACCATTTCTTCCGAGTGCCCTAGCCCGTACAGTGCGGCCGTATCGATCCAGTTAAGACCACGATCCAAAGCGGCATGGATGGCGGGGATGGAGTCGCGGTCATTTTGCGGTCCCATACTTCCGTTCCAGCCCCCACCGCCGATCGCCCAGGCGCCGATGCCGAGCGAAGTAATATGAAGATCGCTGTCTCCCAGTTGGCGAGTTTTCATTGAAATCACCCGGAGTGAGCCGTACAAGCTACGACAAAAGGGTTGTGAAATCGCTTGCTCAAATGTTGCGAATCGGACACGGCAACGTCACGCAATCATAACCCCAAATCACTATATCTCAAGGCAGTGGAAAACCCTGCTTCAAACGTCACCGGTAGTCGACATGCTTGCTGGCGCGCCAGCAGGCGAATCACGCCAAAGGTGCCTAGCTGCAGAGAAGGCTGGACAGCGAGCTGCACCGCGGCCGCCAAAATTTGATCGGCGAACATAAAGCAGGTCTTCAGGTCAGTCTAAGTGTCTGATTATATGATCCATTAACATAGACTCGGATTGTGGAACGCTTGTAAATGCGACCCCCGTCCTCGACCTACTGCTGCGATAATTTCCGCTCCCTTGTTCGGCTGGCCTGACTTCAGCAGCCATCGGGTACCGACGTCGGCACCCAGCCTGCGGTGAAGTCGTTAAGAAACTCCTTGACAGTGGCTATCGCATGAGGCTATAACCTCTTTCCATTAGTTGAGAAAGCGTTTACTTTATGACTCGCACCGCGATGTGGGAGGCAACTCGTGACTAAATCGGAGTCTCGGCGGTTCCTGTGCTCGTTTCTGGTTTTGTCGCTTTGCTCTATACCCGCTTTTGCCCAGTACAGCAGCAACATTCAGGGCGTGGTTTCTGATCCGGCTGGTGCTGCGGTCAACGGCGCTTCGGTCCAGTTGCGTAATGCCGACACCGGGGTCACGGCCGCTACCACCACCACCAATGCCGGCAACTATCGCTTCAGCAGCCTTCCCCCAGGCAACTATGTGGTAACGGCTGATGCTCAAGGTTTTCGCAAGGCAGAATCAAATTTCTCGCTCAATACCTCGGAGACGAAGGGTCTCAATCTAGTTCTGCCCCTCGCCAGTTCGCAACAGACGATTACTGTTGAAGAGGCGCCACCTGCAGTCGACACCGACGACAGCCGCCTGGAAACCACCCTGACTTCGAATGCGGTGCGAGATCTGCCTGAAGCGAACCGCAACCTGTGGGATGTTTTGGCCGTTGCGCCGGGGGTGGTGGGCACGGGCACGCGTGCCACGGGAGAGTCGCCGGGTGGTTTTGCCGACAACTTCGGAACTCAAACTCCCCAGATCAGCGCTAATGGGCGCAGCTACACCGGCAATCTAGTGATGGTGGACGGTATGAACGTCACCAGTCCGGTTCAGAACGGAAATATAATCCTCGCGCCCATTCCCGATGCTGTCCAAGAAGCCACTCTGCAAACCAACTCTTGGGACGGAGAAGACAATCTGGGCAGTTCGATTCTGATTCAGGTGACCACGAAATCGGGCACCAACCAATTTCACGGCACCGGCAGCCTGTTTTTTACCAATCAAGATTTTCAGGCCACGCCGGAGTTTGCCACCGCCAGCGCTTTTCTTCCCTTCGCCCGCAAGGACTTGGTGGGCACGCTTGGGGGTCCCATCCGGAAGGGGAAGACTTTCTTTTTCGCGGATTTTGAAAAACTTTGGGCAACCACCTCCGGAGCGGCAAATACTGGCACCCTGTATTACGAAGACCCGGCGTTTGTGTCGTGGGCGCAAACCAACTACCCGAACAATGTAGGTACGAAGATTCTCGCCGGATGGCCGGCCAGCAACATAAGGGGTACCCCTTACCAGACCGCTCAGCAATATCTCGGTGCCGGCAATTGTGGCACAGCCACCCCGCTGACGCCGCCCTGCGGCCTGAATATGATCGATTCCGGCAGTTTTGCCGCTAGCCCTTACTACAACGCCCTGCAATATAACTTCCGGCTCGACGAGTACTTCACGCAAAACGACCGCCTCTATCTCAGCTACTATAACGATTCGTTCGATCAGCAACAGCTCTCGCCGCGGCCTCGGCTGGGAGCCCTGGATATCATGAGGAACCGGTATGGGCAGATCGATTTCACCCACACCTTCAACTCCAGCGTTTTGCTCGAAGGAGGTTTTGCTTTCGCCAGCGTCGGCGGCGCCAATGGACAGGACGCAAATCTGGCTGTACCCGATATCAGTGTCAACGCAACTACCACCGCTGGCTCGCTGGTAGGCTTTCCCGTAGGCGGAGGATGGGGTCCGGGAGAATATCGTGGACCGAATTATAACTGGCGCGCCGTTTTGAGCTGGGTCCACGGCAAGCACACTTTGCGCTTCGGCTATGACGGCGATCATGCCATTGAACACGGCGACTTTACGCCTTACAACGTCCGGCCTAATTTCACCTTCAACAACCTGCTCGATCTGGTGCAAGGCAACGTATACCAGGAGAATGTGTACGCGTACAATCCGCTTACCGGACAACAAGGATCGGTGGTTTACGGAGGGCAAACGAATCCCTACGGCTTCTTTGTGCAGGACGACTGGAAGGCCAAGCCCAACCTCTCGTTGACCCTCTCGCTGCGCTGGGATGATTTAACCAACCATACGGCGTGGGGCAACAACGGCTTCCAGTTCAGCACGCTCGTTCTCGCGCCGGGAGGCACTTTCAGCGATCAGGTGGCCAATGCCTCGGTCGGCGTCGTTCCCAAAGTGTTCAGCAGCGACATGAAGAATCTGTTCAGCCCTCGCATCGGTTTCTCCTGGGATCCAAGTAAGACCGGGAGGTGGGTGGTGCGCGGCGGAATAGGCGTTTACCACGATTGGGTAGTTCTGGGCCAGAGCGTCGATCAGACTCGGAACAATCCGCCCGGAGTGGTGAGCGAAACCTTTACCAACGTCGACAACTACAATGGTACTGCGTACCCTTTGAGCAACTTTTTTGCGATTGCTCCCTCGGAAACTTACCCTTGGAATTTTCCACTACCCCCGATTCCCGCGGGTAGCCTGAATTCCCATGGCGGAATCACCGGATTGCCTACTGCGGTTGACGCTCTGTCACAAAACATGGTTGCACCTGTAGCAGTCAATTACGTCATCGGGGTGGAGCATCAGTTGGTCGGCAATCTCGTCGCCGGAGCTAACTATTCCGGCTCGAAGAGCTATGACGGACTGAACGGCTCCAACGTGAATTACTTCCCGGGTGGGGCTACATTCACGAATAGTCCTACAAATGGCGTGACGGAGAGCATCGGCACACTCAATCCTAACTTTGGTTCTATCATCTACGTCAACAACGCCAATCAGGCAACCTACAACTCGATGATTCTGTTCCTTCGCGGCAAAGCCGGACGGCGCGGCGCTTTTCAGGGTTCGTACACCTTGTCTCATGCCAAGGACTATCCAGAAGCGAACACTCGCTTCGATCAGGATACCTCGCCCTTCGTTCTGAACATTCCGCAACCCAGTTCCTATTTCAGCTATTACGGCGATGCCGATTACGACGTGCGTCAGCGTTTCTCGTTCTCGGGTTCGTACACGCTGCCCGGTGTTGGGAGCGGGGTCGCTAAGGCGTTGACTTCGGGATGGGAGGCTTCGAGCATTATTGCCATTCAGACTGGCACGCCGTTCTGGGTGACCGACAATCGGCCACTCAGTATTATGTGCAGTGATAACGGCACGTTGGACGCGTCGGCCGTGGCTTGCCCTTCGGGTCCGACGACCTTGGACATCGTCACGGGCGTGTCGTCGAGCGCGACAAACCCAAACGGCTATGTGCTGGCGCCCGGCAGCGGCGACTACAACTTGGACGGAACCTCTTACGATGTCCCGAATCTTCCCGCGAAAAACTTTACCGGTTCGCACAGCAAGTCGGCGTACATCAATGGACTGTTCACCGCCAGCGACTTTCCACAGCCTGCCGCTGGCACGGAAGGCAACGAGCCCAGGAACATCTACCGCAATCCCGGTATGTTCCAGTGGGACGCAAGCGTGCTGAAAAACAACCATCTACCTTGGCTTGGTGAGGCAGGCAATCTGCAATTACGCCTCGATTTCATCAACTTATTCAATCATCCGAATCTGGGTTCGGTGGATCCGAATATGGGCGACCCGGGCTTCGGCAAAGTATCTACTGTTCTGCCGGCACGGCAATTGCAGCTTGGGCTGAGGATTGCGTTTTAATCGTGGCTGAGGGGGTGTAGTGCAGCGAGCTGAAGACCCTAACTTCGGCTCGCTAGTTTTTTGCGCCCGATACGCGCTACATTGCTTGAAGCGAAATCGCAGTACGGTTCATGCTGCGTAGCTAGGGACGGCCAGGACACGACCTTAAAAGGTGGCCTTGAAAGGGCGGCTTCAGCCGCGCGCCGTAAGCTTTCTCCAAAGAAAACGATGAATCGATTTTCTTCTTCCAGACGCCGATTTCTGCAGCAGGCCTCCAACGCGGGAATTGTGTGTTCGGCAAGCGCGTTGTTCGGCAAACTCGCACATGGAGTTGTGGGTGAAAATCGTGGTCAGGTTACGCCCTCAACAGGTGCGACAGCCACCGCACGAGTCTACGTCGACACCAGGAGAACCATTGCGCCACTCGACCACAATCTGTTCGGTTCTTTTCTGGAGCATCTGGGACGCGCTATCTACGACGGAATCTACGATCCGGGATCGAAGCTCTCCGATGCCAATGGGTTTCGCAAAGATGTGCTCAATGAAATCCGCGAGCTCGGGGTTCCGATGATTCGCTATCCCGGAGGGAATTTTGTCTCTGGATACAACTGGCTGGATGGAGTGGGCCCGAAACAAAATCGGCCCCGCACGCTCGATAAAGCCTGGGACACAATCGAATCGAATCAGTTCGGAACCAACGAATTTCTCGAGTGGTGCAAAGCAGCGGGCACGCAAGCCCTCATGGGCCTTAATCTCGGCACCGGCACGCCCGAGGAAGCGGCCGCGCTTGTCGAATACTGCAATGTCGACAAGGGCACGAAATGGAGCGATCTGCGGCGTCAGCATGGCCTTGCCAATCCCTGGGAGGTAAAACACTGGTGCCTGGGCAACGAGATGGATGGTCCCTGGCAGATTGGGCATATGTCGGCCACAGAATACGGCCTGAAGGCAGCCGACGCAGCGCGCCAGATGCGTTACGTAGATCCGTCGCTGAAACTCATTGCCTGCGGATCCAGCGGGCCATTCATGCCCACCTATTTGGAATGGGACCGCGAAGTCCTCGAACAGTGTTACGACTACGTCGACGGACTTTCCTTGCACCGCTACTTCGGCAACAACGAGCGTGACACCGGCGGGAGCACTGAGAAATATCTCGCCATGAATCTGAGCATGGAGCAACAGATTGCCGAGACCGCCGCCGTTTGCGATATGGTACGCGGGCGCAAGCGGTCGACTAAGCAGTTATGGCTTTCCTTTGACGAATGGAACGTATGGTATCGCACGACCAAAGGAGATGCGGTCGATGGCCACCGGCAGGAAGCCCCGCACTTGCTGGAAGAAATTTATAACCTGGAAGACGCGCTTCTGGTGGGCGGACTCCTCAATACGCTGATCCGCAATGCTAACCGGGTAAAAATCGCTTGCCTCGCTCAATTGGTCAACGTGATTGCTCCGATCATGACCAACGAGAAAGGCTTATTCCGGCAAACGATTTACTACCCGTATAGCTGGGCTTTGCAATTTGCCAGAGGCGCGGTGCTGAATCTGTTGGTGGAATCGTCCACGTATGAAGTTGCCGGGTTAGGCCCGGCAGGCTACGTCGATGTTTCTGGTTCTCTGGACCGCGACGCAGGCAAGCTTTCTGTCTTCATTCTGAATCGCGACCTCTCGAAAGCCCATGACGTTGAGCTGGTGTGGGAAGATGCCGCGCCTGCCCGCGTGATTTCAGCAGCAGTGCTGACCGGCGATGACTTGAAGGCGTCCAACAGCTTTGCCGCGCCGCAGCGGGTTGCACCGCAATCATTTTCTGCGCCAGCCGCCAGCGGGGGAAAGACTAAGTTTGAGGTGCCGCCGCGATCTTACACGGTGATTCAGTGGTCGCTGTAGACACGGGGTAAGAAACATGGCTGAAAAAGGAAATATTTCGCGCAGACAGTTCGTGGCTTCGGCCTTTTCGGTTGCGGCGGTTTCCTCCTTGCCCCGGCCAGTTCTCTCGGAGATAGCGGGCGCAGGAAAAGCCTTGCCAGACTTATCACAGGCCGCGGTGCCACTAACTGATACGCCCCCCTGGAAAGATCAGGGGATCGAAAACCTTGCCAAATCCCCTCATGCCAAGTTACGAGATATTCCAGTGCGTGCCGTGACCATTACCAGTGGCTTCTGGGCGCAGCGCCGCGAGATCAATGCGACCCGGAGCATTCCGACGATGCACGACCTGCTGGAAGCCAACGGCCGCATGAACAACTTCCGCCGTCTCGCGGGCACAAGCGCCGCCGCGCAGAGCGGGCCGGTTTTTTCCGACTCGGATGTTTACAAATGGACGGAAGCGGTTGGCTTTGTTCTGCAATCGGGCGATCGCCCCGCGCTGCGCGCCACCGCCGGCAAAGTCATCGACGAGGTGGTTGCGGCCCAGGAGCCCAACGGATACCTGAACACCTATTACCAGGATGACCGCAAGTCTCTGCGCATGCTTCCGCAAACCCAGACGACCGGCCATGAGTTGTACAACCTGGGGCACATGCTTCAGGGCGCGATTGCCTACTACCGGGCCACCGGCGATCGCAGATTACTCGATGCCGGCATCCGCTTCGTTGACGATTTTCTAATTCCCAATTATGGCCCGGCGCCGAAGAAGCCCATTGTTTCCGGCCATCCCGAGATTGAAATGGGCCTGATCGAGCTCTATCGCATCACCGGCGACAGGCGTCAGCTAGACCTGGCCGGCTACATCCTACAGGGAGACGAGCGAATTGAGTTGCCGGAGCGCCGGACGATTTACATGTTCAGTGGAACTCCCTTCACGGCGCGGACCAAGCTGGAAGGGCACGCGGTGCGGGCCATGTACGCCTGTTGCGGCGCGACTGACTACTACATGGAGACGGGTGACCCGCAGTATCTGCGAACGCTCAACACGCTGTGGGACGACATGACCAGCACGAAGATGTATGTCACGGGCGGAGTCGGTTCCCGGTCCGACGGAGAAGCGTTCGGCGATGCCTACGAGTTGCCCAATTTCCGCGCTTACGGCGAAAGCTGTGCGGCCATCGGCAACATGATGTGGAACTGGCGCATGTTGGCCGTCACGGGCGAAGCGAAGTTTACCGATGTAATCGAACGGGCTTTGTACAACGGAATCAATTCCGGGATGTCGCTCGATGGCACGCTCTATTGTTACCGCAACCCGCTGGCGTTTGATCCCTCGACGGGCGACAAGATACGCAATCCCTGGTACGACGTGACCTGCTGCCCGCCGAATCTGGAGCGCACCTTCGGTTCGCTTCCGGGCTATTTCTACAGCACGAGCGCGGACGGAATCTACCTGCATCTTTATGATAATTAAGAACTTAACTGGCGGTTGGAAAATGGCATTGGGCTGAAGGTCGCGCAGAAAACAAACTATCCGTGGGATGGCAATGTGGCGATCACGGTCACTCCCGCTGAAGCCTCCGAATTCAGTTTTTACCTGCGCATTCCGGGCTGGGCGAACCGCGCACAAGTGGCCGTAAACGCCAAGCCGCTGACCGGCGCGATGCCGGGAGAATATCTCCCAATCCGCCGCCGCTGGTCACCCGGCGACGTGATTCAGCTAAAAGTGGAAGTGGTTCCGCAGGCGATTGAAGCGAACCCTCGCGTCGCCGACGACAGCGGGCGGGTCGCGGTCCAGCGCGGGCCGCTGATCTACTGTTTGGAGGAGATTGATCAGCCCAGCGGCGTCTCTCTCAGCGATGTGGCGGTGAATGCCGGGCACCGCCCGGCAGATCAATTTCAGGCCGAGTTCAAGAGCGATTTACTCGGGGGCATGGTTGTTCTTCATCACACGGGCGCGATGTACGAACGCGAAGGGTCGGAGAAAAGTCTATACGCTCGCTATAGCGGGGAGTCGCTGAAAGTCCGGAAGATTCCTCTCACGTTCATTCCTTATTACGCATGGGCGAACCGCCAGGCGAGCTCGATGCAAGTTTGGAATTTGTTATTGCAAGGTTAGAAATTGTGGAATTACCAGGCGAGGCGTATCAGCGAAAGTCCTTGCCGCGGCAGGGTGAATTGCAGATGCGCGTCACCGTGCTGAAATTCTATCCATGCGGGCGAAGTCAGTAGCTGTAGCTGGCCTGTATTCTCCAGGCGCTGGTATTCGGCTGCCGACGGCGACTGTGGCGATCCCATTTCCCTCCAAGCGGTATGCGCGTTGCTGTGGTTCGAGTCTATCCGGTACTGTTCGACCAGGCCACGCTTTGTATCTGTGGGCAGGCCCCTGATCAGCAAGTCGATTGGTGCAGCGGGGAAGGGAACATCGTCGTCGTGATAGTTCCAGACCAAAACCTCAATTTCCCGTTGCTTCCGGGTTGCGATTGCGTTGATGTCGGGCCCGGCGCGAACTCCGCTGCGGACAATTTCTTCAGTAGGCAAGGCTCCTGAGCTAGTGACTTTCACTCGGCTGTCGCCCAACAAGCCCAACATGCGAAAGGCGTTTAAGACGGGCTTGTCCACGCCGTTTGTCGCCAGCGCCCTAAAGCCGGCGAAGTACGGCTGATCTTCAAATTCAAATGCCCAAGTTACAGCGCCGAGAAAATTGATGTGTTCCTGCCGCGCGAAGGCCAGGATGTTATTCAGAACTTCGACGGTATATGCGCCGTATAGCGGTCCGTTGCGATATGTATTCTGCGGATTGTCTTTCGCAGAACAGGCCGCGCAACCCTCCGGATCGGATTCTCCCAGGATGATCGGAGTCTGCCGCCACTCTGGAAAAGAAGCTACGATTTTGAACCCTTGCTCGATCGCAGCAAGCTGACGGGTGATCCCCATCTGTACGTGGTCCCCTTGCCATGAGGGAGATCCCTTGGGATGAAAGCTGATGAAATCGAGATGCGATCCAATCTTGCCGTTGGCGTAATTTTTTTGGTGAGCGCAATGATCGAGAAATGCGCGGAGAAAATCTGCCGCTCTTGCGCTGCCTGGGCCAGTTGTCTCCGGGCCTCCGACTTGCATCTCGGAGGACGCCCGTAGAACCGCATCAACGGTAAAGTCGTAAAGCTTGAAATATTCTTCTCGCGTTCCTTGCCAATAGCCAATGTCCGGTTCATTCCATACTTCCCATAGCCAGGTCTTGGTTTCGGCATCGCCATAACGCTCGCGGAGATGGCGAACAAATTGGAAAACGAGTTCCGACCACTTCTGGTAGTCCTTCGGCGGATAAGCCCATCCGGTGTAAATATCGGTGACCGGGACCCGGGGAAAGTCGTGACGATAGGGTTCCGGATGAGTAGAGAGCGCCTCCGGCATGAAACCGATTTCGACGATGGGCTTGACGCCCACTGCATGAAGCGTGTCGAAGATCTGATCGAGAATTGTCCAACTATAGACCGGATGGCCGGATGCATCTTCCGTGTAGACGTTGGTCGATCCCCACTTCAGTGAGGCAGAGCCATCTCCAGTGGTCAGCAGATTATGCACGCGTACAAACGCCGGCGTCGCATTTGCCGCGGCCAATTCGCCGAGCAGTTTCTTGCCGTTGGGAGCGTACGTGTAATTGGGCTCGTCGTAACCGAAATAATTCCAGACGGGCGTGATCGGTCCTTCGGACTGATCGGCGTGCACTTCAATGCTCACGCTCTGTGGTGTTTGCTGCGCCCAGCATAGTTGACTTCCACAGAAGCAGAAAAGGAGTGCAACTGACCAGAGGAGATGCTTCCGTCGGCGATGACGCATCCATCGCAGCCAGTCCAGATCGGAAATATCCGTAAGGAGCAGAGTTCTGGGCAGATGATATTGCAGCATTCCTTAGCGAGCCGAGAAACTATAGACAGTCACCGTGTGATAACGCTCTCCGGGCTTTAATTCGGTGGATGGAAAATCCCGGTGATTCGGGGAGTCGGGAAAGTGTTGTGTTTCCAGGCATAGGGCTGAGCGAAACTCGAGCGGTTTTCCGCCCTTGCCTTTGATCGATCCGTCCAGGAAGTTGCCGCTGTAAAACTGGATTCCCGGTTGGTCAGTCAGAACCTTCAGCACCCGTCCGCTGCTGGGGTCGTAGACTTCGGCGGCTTCCGTTAGTTTTCCCCCGCCGCTGTCCAGCACCCAGTTGTGATCGTAGCCGTGACCCAGATGAAGTTGTTCATCGTTCGCGGCGATTCGCGCTCCGACTGCGGTTGCCTTGCGAAAATCAAACGGAGTCGATTCTACCGGCTTCAATTCTCCTGTGGGAATCAGCCCCGCATTCACGGGAGTGAAGCGAGAAGCATGAAGCGTAAGTTGATGGTCCAGGATGTTTCCCTGTCCCGCGAGATTGAAGTAAGAATGATTGGTCAGGTTAACCACCGTATCTGTGTCACTGGTCGCAGAATATTCGATCCGCAAACTGCCCTTCACAAGCGTGTACCGGACCACGGCGGTCAGGTTCCCCGGAAATCCTTCTTCGCCGTTTTTACTGAGATAGGTCAACTCGACTCCGTTCGCAATTGGCTTCACCTTCCAGACCACGTTATTGAAACCGTGAGGCCCACCATGCAGGGTGTTGTCGCCATTGTTTTTCGGCAGAGAATACGTCTTTGCATCGAGCGCGAAGCTGCCGTGCGCGATGCGGTTTGCATAACGGCCGATGAGCGCGCCGAAGAACGCATCGGACGAGCCGTTGAAGTTGGCCACGTATCCGTCGAGGTCGTCGAAGCCAAGTACAACGTCGCCCACTTTGCCGGTTCGGTCCGGAACCTTCAGGGAAACCACAACGCCGCCGTAGGTCGCGATTCGAGCTTCGTAGGAGCCGTCGCTCAGGGTATAAAGTTCAACCGGAGTTCCATCCGGCGTTTTCCCAAATGGCTGGCTTGTCACCTTGGTCTTCGCCTCCACTGTGATGCTAGCCAGCGCAATCAACCCGCTGAACAGAATCACGCGCGCGGCTTTTTTCACGCTCATTCATTGCTCCTCGGTTTCGCGTCCGTTGCGAGCGGCCACCGCGATCAGCGTAGGCAGCACATCTCCCATGCCATCATTACCGCCCTGGCCCAACGCGAAATATAGCTTGTTATACAGAGGGTACAGCTGTTCGTAAGTGCGTTGCGCCGAATCTTCCGGCAGGAATGTGCGATGCGGAGGGCAAATCTTGTCTTGCGCTTCCTCGATGGTCTTGAAAGTGCCCGCGGCGAGAAAAGCAAAGATGGCAGAGCCGAGACTGATCACGCTCTTGCTCGGAACTAGCACCGGGCGTCCGAGCACGTTGGCATACACCTGGTTCAGGACGTCGTTCTTCTGCGGAATGCCTCCGGCATTGATCACACGCTTAATGTGGACTCCATGTCCGGCCATCCGATCCAGAATTACACGCGTGTGAAACGCAGTGCCTTCGATCGCCGCAAAGAGTTCATCCTGCGCCGTGCTCTGCAAGTTCCATCCCAGCGTTACGCCGCGTAGGTTGGCGTTCACCAGCACGGTGCGGTCCCCGTTGTCCCAGGTCATGCGCAATAAACCCGTTTGTCCGGCGCGATAAGTTTCCAGGCCCGCGGATAATGTTTTTACATCGGTACCGGCCCGGGAAGCGATGGCGTTGAATATGTCTCCCACGGCCGAGAGTCCAGCCTCGATTCCCGTGCGCTGAGGATGCACGCTGCCTTGCACCACTCCACAGACCCCGGGCACCAGGTTCACCGACGGAGTAATTCCAATGATGCAAGTCGACGTGCCGATCACGTTGACCATGTCGTCGGTTCGGCAACCGGCCCCAATGGCATCCCAATGCGCATCGAAGGCGCCAACGGGAATGGGTATTCCTGGCTTGAGGCCAAGTTTTTCAGCCCAAAACGGCGAGAGTCTGCCGGCAATTTGATCAGAGGTCGCGTACTCGCCTTCCAGTTTCTCGCGCACTCCCTTCAACAATGGGTCCACTTTCACCAGAAAGCTTTCCGGCGGAAGCCCACCCAGTTGCGCATTCCACAGCCACTTGTGTCCCATGGCGCAGATACTGCGCTTTACTTTCTTAGGGTCGGTGATGCCGCATAGCGTGGCTGCCACCATGTCACAGTGCTCGAATGCAGAGACAAACTCGCGTCGCTTTTCCGGGTTGTGCCGGAGCCAGTGCAGTAACTTGGAAAATCCCCACTCTGAGGAATAGACTCCGCCGCACCACTTGATCGCCTCCAAACCCTCGCGGTGCGCCGCTGCGGTGATCTCGGCAGCTTCTCCTTTGGCGCGGTGGTCGCACCACAGGTAATACTCGCCCAGTGGTTGAAGGTCTTTGTCAACCGGAACTACCGACGATCCCGTGGTATCGAGCGCGATACCTTCAACCCGGTCCACCGCGATGCCGGACTTCTTCAGGGCCTGGCGCGTGGCGGAAGCCAGCGCCCGCATTTGATCATCATGCGACTGCGTGGCGAACTCCGGATCTTCGCGCTTGCGATGCAGCGGGTACTCGGCGATGGCGGATTCGATCAGGCCGCGTTCGCTGTCGACCAAAGAAACACGGACGCTCAGCGTTCCGAAATCCACTCCCGCCACGATGGCCATCAGCACGCCCCGTTGTCGCAGCTGTGATAATGCATGTCCCAACCGAGATAACGCGTGGTGGCTTCATATACCGAAGAGGCGACAGTCGAAAGATTGGCAGCTACGTGATGTTCAAATCCGCGTTCACAAATGAAATGCAGCAGCCGCTGAAGGTTTGGGATTTCCACCACTCCAGCACCGCCGAAGGTGTTCAGCGGATCGTCGGTGAATCTTCCTTGGCCAACGTACCCGCGCATCTTGCCGGAGGTGTCCTCGGTCGAGAAGCGGGCGAAGCTCATTCTTTCCGGCTTGATCAGCCCCACGCAAGTTCCGAATGTGTTCTCCTTGCCCACGGTACCGGCAATGATCTGCTGAAAATCCATCTTCACCGAGCGGAAGAAATGCTTGGGCAGATTCGAGCAGTGGAAGCAGACGGCTTTGTTCGGATCCGATCCATAATTATTGTTCCAGTCGAGCAGTGCGGAAGGAGTTTGAGACGCGAGCTGCAAAGCGTGCATTCCCAGCACGCCGCAGATATCCACTTCGCAGGCGCTGGAAAGCAGTTCATTGCTCATCATGCTCATGACCGTGCAGGGAACTACTCCGAGATTTTCTTCGATCGACGTCCAGCATTGCACGGCACTGATCGTAACTTCCGTTGCCGCCATCCACTGATCGACGACGGCCCCTAGCTTCGCCATCTTCATTAGAGCCGGCGCCGGCACGCTGCCGGCGTCCACATATTTCTTGATCGCGGCGAGTTTGGCTTGTGCCTGGTCGTCGTTGTCTTTCATACGCTCAATGCGGCCCAGCACTTCGGAAAGATCGAGCGTCTCGATGGAGATGCCCTGCGACTCCAATATTTTTTCGCTATAGCGAACCGTGTTGAAGGCGGCAGGACGAGCCCCGATGGCGCCCACGCGCAGATTGCGGAAGCCTTTTACGACCCGGCATACCGCCGCGAACCATTGCAGGTCCTCGGCGAACTCGGGTGAGTCGGGACTCTCGGTGTGCAACGTGGTAATGGAATAAGGTATGCCGTACTGGCGAAGATTATTGCAGGCCGACATTTTGCCGCAGAAGCTATCGCGGCGCGAAGCGATGGTCATCTTTTGGGGATCATCCGGTGTGGCCTGAATCAGCACGGGCACGTGAAGATCGGCGAGCCGCAGAGCATCGGCAATGGCCCGCTCTTCGCCGAAGTTCGGCAGGGTAACGATGACTCCGTCAATTTGGTCGCCATTGCGCTTGAAAAGCTCGGCACAGCGTCGCGATTCTTCCCGCGTCTCGACCGCTCCGTACTTGCTCTCTTCCGGAGTGAGCGCCACCACCTTGATGCCGGCTTTCTGCAAGACACCGAGCATCTCTTCCCGTCCACTCTTGGCTAGGTGATCGGGGAAAAAACCCCGGTTGCCCACGATCACCCCCATTGTCATCTTTTGCTTTTGTTCGGCCATAAAGCTCCTGCTCCGGAATCGGACAAATTCTATGTTCGTCGTCGAGGCGCAAATTTGAATAGATAGGCAAGACCAGCTAGTAGCAGCAGCGCTCCCCACCACACGTTAGCGTGCAGGTTGAACAGAACCACGCCCGGATTCTCCGGAGGATCCACCAGTTGATAAATTCCCGCAGCGAGGATAAGCGCACCGTTCACCGCCAGTGAAGTCCCGATGAAAAACCAGATTGAAATCATTCCGCGCCTCCGTCTACCAAAACACGATATTCAGTCCGATAAAGACAACCGCCAACACTCCTGCCCAGAAAAGCGGCTTCTGGTACACCGGGACGTTCCCAACCGAGGGAACTTTGGTTAAGCCGTACACCAAGCCGCTCAATTGACTTTCAGGCACAGGTTTTGTCGCCAGACTTACAACCACCGTCACCACAAGACACGTAATAAAAGACCAGAGCGCTTGATACATATCCTGGGCCAGTCCTTTGGCATTCGGCGATAGCGCCACATATCGCAGTGCGGAGGGATCGATCTTCACCCAGGTCCACATAGCGATGGAAGAAATGGTCCCGCACAGCAATCCCCAGAATCCGCCAGAGCCGGTCGCGCGCTTCCACAACATGCCGAGTACGACGGTACCGAAAAGGGGAGCAATGAAAAAGCTAAACAAGGCCTGCACGTAGTCCATGATGCTGGCGAACTGCATGACGAGGTAGGCCGTGGCGACGCTGATCAAGACTCCCATCACCGTGGTCCAACGCCCCACGTTCACGTAATGGTGGTCGCTGCCTTTTCTATTAATTAATGGACGATAGATGTCATAGGTCCAGACGGTGGTGAAAGCGCTGACATTTCCCGCCATGCCAGACATGAACCCCGCAATCAACGCGGTAACTCCAAGGCCGAGCAAGCCGGGCCCACAATAACGGGCCAGCATGAGAGGGAGTACGTCGTTATAACTATGGGCGCCGGTAAGCCCGGCCAGCGACTCCGGAACCAATTTCTCAGGCAGCACGGCCAAACCGAGCAGCCCCGGAAGGATCACGATGATGGGAACCAGCATTTTAAATCCGGCGCCGATTATCGGCGCCATTTCCGCGCTGCGAATATCTTTCGCCGCCAGAATGCGCTGCACCACCAGGAAGTCGGTGGTCCAGTAGCCCATCGAAATGACCACCCCCAATCCGAACACGATACCGACCCAGTTGATTCCCATGGGATTGTTGCTGAAGGATCCCAACCCGGCCCAGAGGTGGACATACTGCGCCGAAGCTCGGTGCGCGATCTGCCGCTTGAGGCTTGTCCAACCCCCTGCCTCGTAGAGTCCAAGAATCGGAATGAGCAGCGCGCCAGCCCAGATGAGAAAGAACTGCAATACCTCATTAAAAATGGCGGAGCGCAAGCCGCCTAAAGTTACATAAATGGCCACCGTCAGTGACGAAACCCAGATGCTGAAATTAATATCCCACCCAAGCACGATCTGCATGACCTTGGCCATGGCGAACATGTTGACGCCGCTCATCAGCACGGTCATGAAAGCGAACGAAATCGCGGAGAGCGCTCGGCTGGGTTCGCCGAACCGCAGTTGCAAATATCCCGGCACTGAGTGGGTTTTGGAGATGTAATAGAACGGCATCATGACCAGCGCCAGGAAGAGCATGGCCGGAATGGCGCCGATCCAATACCAGTGCGCCGCCAGGATGCCGTATTGGTAGGCCGAACCCGCCCATCCCATCAATTCGAGCGCCCCCAGATTCGCGGAAAGAAAACTCAGACCAGCGACCCACGCGGTCATTTCGCGGCCCGCCATAAAAAAATCTTCGCCGGTGTTGGCACGGCCTTTCAGATACCATCCGATGGAGAGCACGAGAACGAAATAAAACACCACAATGACGACATCGATCGGGGCGAGATGGACCAGATGGGTCGGCACAACCGCCGCTGGCAATGGCATCATTGCCGATCCTTTGGTTGCCCGTAATACGCATTCTTGCCGTGTTTCCTGAGATAGTGCTTGTCGTGCAGCGGGCTGCCAAGCGGTTGCGCTGCTGAATTGATGCCGAGCGTGAAGTAGGCCATGCGCGCAACCGCTTCCAGAATTACGGCGTTATGAGCCGCGCTCGCCGCATCCTCTCCCCAAGCGAAAGGTCCATGATTGGCCACCAACACACCCGGAGTTGCCAGTGGATTTGTCTGCTCGAGGCTGCGGACAATCGCATGGCCCGTGTTTTTCTCGTAGGCTTCCGCAATCTCCTCTGCAGTCATTTCTGCCGTTACCGGTACCGGACCGTGGAAATAATCTGCATGGGTCGTGCCGAAACAGGGGATTGGGCGGCGGGCTTGGGCCCAGGCAGTCGCATACTCAGAGTGAGTGTGAGCGATGCCACCGATTGCGGCAAACTGCCGGTACAGGACCAAATGAGTGGGCAGATCAGACGAAGGATTCAGGTTTCCTTCCACGATTTTACCCGCCAGGTCCGTCACCACCAGGTGTTCCGGTTTCATCTGCGCATAGGGGACACCGCTGGGCTTGATCACCACCAAGCCTTCTTCACGCGAGATGCCGCTGGCGTTGCCGAAGGTATAGAGAACCAGACCCTTCCGGACCAGTTCCAAGTTTGCCTCTAGAATTTGTTCCCGCAAACGCTGTAGCATGATGTTCGTTTTGGTCACTTTCCGATGCGTGTCTCCTGCTACGGTAGATAGTAATGAATCACGGTTCTTGGAGAAAGCCAGTAATCGTTTACCCAAAATGGGCGGAAACTAGACTAATCCCAAGAGCCCGCACTTTGCAACCTTCTTTTCCTGCCGTGCTTTCCCTGCCGTGGAAACCTTGCGAGCGATCTTAGCATTTGCCTAGCGACCTCGGGACGTTAGCGCAGGCGAGTGGCGGGAGATCGACGGGATGCGCCGGGCGGGCTTGCTTTGGGGAGTGCGGCCGGATGCTTTGCAGTTTGAGCCAGAGAGGTCGAACGCCTTAACACCAAGCTGGTAGTAAGCTCATACCGGTGGTGCTCCGGCGAAGACGATTCGCATTCGACCTCGTTCAACAAGGCCTGAAAGGCAATCTTGGCCAACTCGTGTTGGGACATCTGAACCGTTGTGAGCGGAGGGATTGTAAACTCTGCCAGCCGGATGTCGTCGAAGCCCACCACAGAAAGATCGTCCGGTATCCTGATATTGTGGTCGTAGGCTTCGCGCATTACGCCGATGGCCGTCATGTCGTTGGAGCACAGCACTGCGGTGGGCCGGTCATTCAAACTGTTCAGTGCCAGAAGCGCCCGCATTCCGCCTTCCATCCGGTGATCTCCGATCACGATCAAGTCCGGCGAAAGGCCAATCTCCAGCATAGAGGTCTTGAAAGCCTCGCGCCTTGCCAGCGCGGACTTCAAATGGGACGGCCCAGCGATGAAGGCGATGCGCGTATGTCGCAGTGCCGCGAGATGCTGTACCGCCTGGCGGATTCCGTTTTGATAGTTGATCCGTATGTTGGCAATTCCTGGGACATCGGGGCCCACATCGACGAACACCAGCGGTACCTTGCGGAAACGAAGGTGTTCGATCAGCGTTTCTTCCATGCCAAAGGTCAAGATCGCCACGCCATCCACCCGGCGCTCTATCATGCGCCGAACCGAAGACTCCATTCGCTTGGGATCATGTACGGTCGAGGTCACCAGGATCTCGTAGTTATTTTCGACCGCGAGATTCTCAAAGGTCTGCACGATTTCCGGGAAAAACGGATTGGTAATTTCAGAAACGATCAGGCCAAAGATGCGGCTGCGTCCCAAAACCAAGGCACGAGCCTGGGTATTGGGATAATATCCCAGCTCGTCCACCACCTTCCATACTCGTTTGGCCAGTTGAGGATCCACCGTGGGAACACGATTAATCGCTCGGGATACTGTGGCGGTGGATACCTTCGCTCTCCGCGCAATCTCACGGATATCCATCTTTTTGTGAACAAACTACTCGGGGGAACGGCAGTTATCTTATCATAGCGCGCCTACAGAATCTAAGAAGTAAGGGAATTACAGCAAACGTTTTCCACACCTCCATTGAAGATTCCATTCACGAAACGTTCTAGGCTGCTCCCGGCGGCGCGCCCGCTGTGAAGCGAACGCGTGGGCCTCCGTGGGTCGCCGATGCCATTGAGCACGGCATGCCTTGGCGCGAAGCAGCCGAATCGACTGAATCCGAATCCCGATCTGTTCGATGAGAACCCCCCATAACCGCCGCTCTTTACGAACAAATTATGATCTGCTTATTCGAACTTTACAGACTTTTTTCTTTAATGATCTGGGTTACGTGACTCGGGCAACGCTTCGGCGGTGGAATCCGGACCTAGAGGTTTGACATGTTCGCAAAAATGGCAATGACGTTGCCTTGCACGGCAGGCATTGCATTTTACGTGCGGTTCTTGGTGGCTCTTTGCAACAATCGCAAGCCTCGTTCGGGCGGTTCTTGGGTACGGCTGCGCTTCAGCTCTGGCGAGGCGACGATAGTTGAATTGCCGGAGCGGAGAAAAGCAGTGAGTCTCGCTGCATAAGAACGGATTGGAACAGCGCACTGTGGGAGGTCAATTATGCTGACACGAACGCACATCGTTTATGGGTCATCGTGGCCATCGCAGTGTTGGCCGTGGCGTGGGTTCTGCTAGGAAATGCGGTCGCGCAGAGACAAGCAGTTCCGAAGCCGCAGGATAAGCTGGCACTCGTAGAACCCGGGGTCAAGCGGATGCTTCTCCTTATGGATACCGACAAGAACGGCAAGATCTCCAAGGAAGAGTGGATGAAGTTCATGGAGGCAGAGTTCGACAGACTGGATAGGGACAAGAAAGGTCAGTTGGAAGCCAAGGAACTAGAGCAATCGAGGTTGCGTGTCAGCCACCCCGTGAATGTGGGAAAGTAAACACTATGCTTTACAGTACCTGCTAGGAGAGCACGGGACCGCTCATTCGGATAATGCTCGCTCGCATTTCTATCGTTCTGCTGGCATTCATCTTGGCCGGAGTGCCGCCACTAAATAGTCAAGATCAACCCGCGAGCGTTGACGCAGCGGCACCAATCGCAACGGATCGGCCGGCAGTTACCAACTCCAGCGTGGTCGTCCCGGCTGGCAGGCTGCAGATGGAGAACGGCTTCCTTGAAACTCGAAACCAGGGACAGAATGTCTTAGACGGCCCAGAGAGCTTAGTACGTTTTGGTGTTGCCAAGAGGACAGAGTTCCGTTTCACGGTGCCGGACTATTTCCACAACTTGAACGCTGGCGGCGGCTCGGCATTCGGCGACTTTGACTTTGGAGTAAAAGAACAGCTTGGCCCTACGCGGAGTGAATTCGATGTATCCGCAATCCTCTTCCTCAATTTTCCGACCGGCGCCAACGGCGTGTCCAGCGGCGGGTACGATCCGGGATTGCAAGTGCCGTGGTCGCTCGGGTTGTCCACAAACTGGACGGCGGCAGGAATGTTCTCGGTGTATTGGCCTACTCAGGGCCGCACGCGAAATGTGACCGGCGAGTCTACGTTGTTGTTAGATCGGCAGCTGACAAAACCATGGGATGCCTTTGTCGAGTACGCAGGTGATTTTCCGGAAGTTGGCGGGCCGCGGCATCTGCTGCACTTTGGGACAGCGCTAAAGGTCGCAAAGCAGCAGCAGATTGATTTCCATGTCGGCGTGGGTCTATCGTCGGCCGCGGTCAATCATTTTATTGGGATCGGCTATTCATTTCGCGTTCAGGCGATCCGTCGCTATGACGGGCTTCGCAAATCGGGTAGTGGCTGAATCTGACTTGTGCTCAGCCCACAAGTGGCGAGAAGATTGCGTTAGCAGACATGTTCAAGGTCAAACCGCCGAAACAGAAAAAGGCAAAGGCTTGAAGGGGAAAATTGGTGAACCTGCATTCGACTCAAGTGTTCGCGCTAGTTGTAGTCTCTGTATGGGCCATTGCAAGCGCAAAAGGGGCGAAAGGACGACTGCTCGCACTGCTCTTCGTCATCGCATTCATGGCAGGAGGCTTCGCTCTTGCCTTCGTGATTAGCGCGCGCGGCACTGCGGCGATTCGCGACAATACGGCGATCAGTCTGATGATCCTCCTCGGTGCGATCAGTGCGATTGGTTGCATATTCAGGAACAGACGTCGTAGCGACCAAAAATGGCCATTCACTGAACAGTAAACCGTAATAAGACTCCTGACTTTCCGAATGGGTTTGTAAAGCACAATTCCACGTGAGGATGTGCCCGGATTCGGCGTTAGTATCGAGAGGATCGGACAGAGACCGAGGCGGCACTCGAATCCTTTAAGCAAAGCAAGTAGGGCTGGTGGATTTCTACAGCGCAGTTCAATACGTGTTGTTTGTGGTCATTATCACCGCCCTGGTGAAGCCGCTGGGCGGGTACATGGAACGGGTCTTTTCCAGGCAGCGGACCGCACTTGATCGCTTATGCCTTCCCGTTGAGCGGCTCATCTATCGCATTACTTTCGTCGACCCGGATGTGGAGATGACCGGCAAGGAGTACGCGACGTGCTTCGTGTTCTTTGGATTGGCCGGTACGCTGCTGTTGTATGCGATTCTCAGAATGCAGGAGTTTCTTCCGTGGTTTTTTCCGCAGTACCACACCACGCCGCTGCTCCCTGATCTGGCCCTGAATACCGCGATCAGTTTCTCGACGACCACCACCTGGCAAGCCTACGCTGGCGAGAACACGATGAGCTATTTCAGCCAGATGGCAGGGCTCTGCGCGCAGAACTTCCTGGCTGGCGCGGCAGGGTTAGCCGTGGGCGTTGCCTTCATCCGAGGCCTTGCCCGGCAACTCTCCGACACGCTGGGCAATTTTTGGGTTGATCTGACCCGCGCCCTGCTCTGGATCCTCTTGCCGGGAGCGTTGATCGGCGCATTGCTGCTGGTCTGGCAGGGTGTTCCGATGAACTTCCACCGCTATGCCGTCGTCACTACCGTCGAGCGTACGCAGCAAGTCATACCGCAAGGTCCGGTAGCGGCGCTGGAGATCATCAAGAATCTCGGCACGAATGGCGGCGGATTCTTCAACGCAAATGGATCTCATCCTTATGAGAACCCCACACCCATTACGAACTTTCTCGAAATGTTGGCCATCGTGCTCCTGCCCGCAGCATTCACCAACACTTTCGGCAGGATGGTGGGCCAGCCTCGACAAGGATGGCTTCTCTACGGTGTGATGCTGCTTCTTTTCGTGTGCGGGCTGGTCTCCGTATACCACTTTGAGCAACGGGGATTCTCCCAGATCGGAAACGTGAACTCCCGACACAGTCACCTTCAGTCTGGCGGGAACATGGAAGGCAAGGAGGTGCGCTTCGGCATTGGTAGTTCGACCCTAACAGCTGTCGTTACATCAAACACGGCCACGGGATCAAACAACTCAATGGACGACAGCTACACCTCGCTTGGCGGCATGGTGTTGCTGGTGAACATGCTGCTGGGAGAACTCGTATTCGGAGGCCTGGGAACAGGGCTTTACAGCATGGTCATGGCCGCAGCGGTCACTGTGTTTCTAGCTGGGCTGATGGTTGGGCGCACACCGGAATACTTGGGGAAGAAGATAGGGCCTGCAGAGAACAAAATGATCATTCTCTATGCGTTGGCCGCGCCACTGGTCGTGCTGCCACTCACCGCTGTTGCCGTGAGCACCGGCGCAGGACTATCTGGACTCACTGTCAACACCGGCGCGCATGGTTTTACGGGGATTCTCTTCGCCTTTACTTCTTGCTTCGCCAACAATGGCCAAAGCTTTGCCAGTCTGAGTGCGAACACTCCGTTCTATAACCTGACGACAGCTTTCGCGATGATGGTGGGCCGGTTCGGCTTGGCGATTCCCGCATTGGCGTTTGCCGCTCTCTTTGGTCGTCAGCGGAACACTCCGTCGTCATCGGGAACTCTTCCGACCCATTCTTTTGTCTTCGGGGTCCTACTGACAATCTGTTTGATAATAATGGTGGCCCTAAGCTATCTTCCTGCCCTGGCTCTCGGTCCGATACTGGAACGATTGCTCTTGGGAAGATAGATCGTTTGAAGTTCACATCGCATGCTCGCACCTCGCCCTACCAAGCTCCGTTCGCAACGCGACATTAACCTGTGGCGGATCCCGCTGCAACTCTCGCTCGCCGCAGTGGCTCTGTTCGCGATCACTCTGGTTCCGGACATCCTCGACAAGTATGGCGTCATTCACATCCCATCGTGGCTGACGATGGGCAGCATCGACGACGCGCGCGCGATTCTGGCGGCGATGATGGGTGCGGTCGCGACCGTGCTGGCACTGATTTTCTCGGTCGCACTGCTCGTGTTGTCGATTGGTCTCAACGCTATTTGGCCCGCGTCTGCTTTACCGGTTCCTGCAGGACTGGGTTACCCAGGTCACGATCGGCATGTTCATGGGCACGTTCGTGTACATCTGCCTCGTCTTCCTCGTTACGCATCAGGATCCGCAATCGTCGTTTATCCCGCAAATCTCATTGATCATGGCCTGGGCGCTGGTCGTACTCAGCTTCGGGTTCCTCGTCTACTACAGCCATCGGGTCGCGAGATCGATTCAGAATCCCGACATGATCGGCGCCATCGTCGACGATTTGTATGTCGCGGCTGGCGGAGCACACGCATCAGGCCCAAACGAGGGCACAGGGGCCGTGCCAGACGACGTTGCAATTCTGCACCAGGCAGAGAGCGGCGCTATCGTGTCCTGTCCGAAGAGCGGATACGTGCAACAGGTCGATCACGGCGCGCTGGTCGCCGCCGCGCACGGGGCGGACGCACTGATCGTGCTGAGGTTCCGCCCAGGCCAGTTCGCGCTCCGCGGCGAACCGCTCGCGGCAGTCGTCCCCGCCGACAAGTTCGGCAAACTTGAAGCCGCGATTGATCGGGGAATTCACATCGGCCGTCACCGCACACTCACTCAAGATAGCGAGTTTGGCATCGCGCAGGTCGTCGAGATCGCGATCCGTGCGCTGTCGCCCGCAGTGAACGATACGTTCACCGGCGTTGCTTGCGTAGATTGGCTCGCTGACGCACTGCTTACACTAGCCGAGCGCCCGCCGCTGGAAGGAAACTGGTACGACACTGGTAGCCGGCTCCGGGTATGGATGCCGCCGGTGCGGCTGGAGCGGCTCACCAAGCTCGCGTTCGATCAGATCCGTCAGGCCTCGTCTACGACGCCCGCTGTACTGATCCGCCAGCTCGAAGCGATTCGCCGGCTGGCACCGCGGCTTCCCGACGCCTGCCGTCAAGCGCTGTCGGATCAAGCGGACGCAATCCTGGAAACCACAAGCGCGCTGGTCGCGCTTGATCGCCGCGACCTCGATGCGGCGTGGCACCGCGCTCACACCGCTCTCGAAGCGCGGCCTCGGCCCTGAGCTGCAAATCGGAAGACGTCCGCATGGCCGAGATTCTCCGATGACGCTCATCAACAGCCGTGACATTGTTTTCTTCATGAAAGTTTTTCCTTTTAGGACTGTAGAACTAAGAGGAGAGAGCTTCAGATGGCTGATTAGTTCAGAGGACCTGAAAGAGAGAGAAGAGGTGCTCGTCTCTGACACAATGATCGCTGAGGCAGAAGGGAATAGTTGATTTGAATTGCTCACTTCGGTTGCGTCGGCGGAAGGGTGGGTTGCCGCCGGGTCAGGGCGGGCCGGCAGGAGTTTTTCGCCACATGTGAGCAATACGGCTCAGAAGTACCCGCCCAATTCTGCCATGGTTGGTTGTCGGAGATGTGATACGCAGATCTCGATTGCTCCGTCCGCTTGACTCGATGCAACGCTCCCGCGCGGCCTGGACGAAAAATGAAGAAAGAGAATCGATTTAGACGGCTGGCTTCGGTCGCTGATCTGTTTGGCAGGTTGCGGGCAGCACTCGCACCCCAGGCCCACCAAGTCGGATCACAACGGATGTGCCCATTTTGTGGGTTGATCACCCCGCGCGCCAAGCAGTTTTGTCTCGAGTGCGGCAAACCGCTCCGAGCCCTTCAGGTCGAGCGCAAGGATGCACGACAAGGGTAAATACACAAGGAGATTGATATGCTTTGGACAATTGTTGCTGTGCTTCTGATTCTGTGGCTGCTGGGTTTCAGCTTGCATGTGGCCGGAGGTCTGATTCACCTGCTGCTGGTTGTAGCGTTGGTGGTGATAGTCATCAATCTGTTCGGCGGCCGCCGAGGCGCAGCCTAAGGACCAGCACCTCGGGCCTGCTTCCATCTCGCCAAATCGGATACGCCTGTAGTGTCTACTGGTCAGTTTTAGACCGGAGCCTCGCTTCGCCCGAAGTCGCGTGCGGCGCGGCATTCTTCCGAAGTATAGCGCCGCACGATCTGATCGTGTCCGTCGACTGCAGTTACTTCGCCTCCCTGTGCAGCCGTCTCTAAGGCCGCAAAGGCTTCTTCCAGACTGGGATAGCTCGCGCCATCGACAGGACAGCCATCCTTGTGGATTTGGAAGAACATCAGATCCTGCACATCATTCTGTTTGCGGGCATTGGCTCCTACTTGTGGTCGAACAGGATACGAAGGCCACGGCTGGTGAGCGCCCGCAGGGATCGGAGAAAGGTGAGGCCAGAACTCTCGGGGCGCGGAGCCTTGGCTGCCGCACGGCCTCGTTCCAGGTGTGTCTTGTCCGACGGATGTCCCGTCGTAAGAGTACATCTCTCCTTCGGCTTAGCTCTGCACACAGGGCACCGCACAGACATTATTCGCTTCTGCGAGAGTTGTCCTGTTTCCACATTTCACAGTGTTCATCATCGCGACTTTCGAAGATGGTCAATTTTGCTCTTTTCGCCCCCGCTGGATGTCTCCGCGCCAAAATGGGAATCTATGGGGGAACTCTCATCTGCTGGCGCATCCGCGAAAATGTTCACGGAGCCTGGGCGCGCAAACCGAGCAATACTGACCAGAAATACAATCCAGAAGGTCTTAGTATCTGATGAAATATCTTCCGCATGGGGACCTAACATGAAAACGCGCTACCTTCACCTCTCCGCTTATCCTTGTGACACCTGTGCGGGCCCTGTCATCGCCGGCTCGACTGCGGTTCGCGAGAGTGAAATATCCAAAGAAACCGAGATCAGGCGGGTAGGAGCGATCTGCCTGACGTGCGGCCATCGGCAAGACAAAGCAACCGAACCAACCCGTGCTCGTCATTTGCTGCCGATCGCATGGTAGCAAGTCAGTACCACGGACACCCGCGATCCGACGGCAGCTTTTGTGGAAGCGCTCGATCGCGCAGAAGTCGCTGTGCAACCTGTCTGAGGCCTGCCTCAGCTCTTCGACGGGAGCGCGTTTATCATCCGGAGAGCCAGTTTATGACACGTAACGGGAAGCAGAGTATCGACCAGATTCTTGAGTCTGCCATTGTTGTGTCCTGGTCAGACCTGATGCACGACACCGCGGCTGGATTGATTCACATTGAATACGGCTTCGCTTTGGCGGGAACCCTGGACTACCTGAAGGTCTGGTCATCCATAAAACGCGGCCATTGGCTTCTCGCATGCGAATATTGGATGTCGGCGAACACGTTCCACAGCATCGGCGTCCGCTTCGACAATGGATACGAATCCGATGGCTTGGGGCACATTCTGGAGAGTGTGATGCAGCACCAGAACTCGTTTGCGCTTCCCGCAAACCTCGGCCGACAGGGACTGCTCCAGATCGCGACGCCCACGGAGACAGAAAGCGCGGCGACCGCTGCGTGGGTGAGTGAAGCCCTCGACCGTCTCGGATGACCTCTCGCCGAACCCCTGCTAGCGTGATTTCTGGAGGGAGCACGCTTCACTCCGTTAAGTTTGCCAGCTCCGCGTTTCGATCTGTTACTTTTCCGAAGCTGCGAGGCGTCGGTCACGATGCGGTTCAGTGCGCGGCTGCCCGGTACTAAGTTCACATTTCTCGCCGGGCTTGGCACCACAAGTGGGGCATCGCACTGCAAGCGTCTCCTTCTCAGTAACCTTCATGGCTAGATAATGCATCGTTGCCAGGCAATAAGATGTTCAATTCTGACCAGCAATACAAGGGCGCGTGTGGGTTTCTCCGTTGCCTCCGTTTGTCGTCACTTCGGCTAGGAGAGAAATCGCGGCTACGACGGTTGCGCAGTTCATTCGGCAATGAAGCAGATTCCAGTTGAATCCTTCCGGAATTTTTCGCGAAAGTGAGCAATTTTGAACAGTCGAGTCCTGGCTACTGGGAGTAACATTCTGTCAAAAAGTGGCGGGGTTCTAATTTCTCAGGTCGCTCAGACCTCAGAGGAAGACACAATCGAAGTAAGGGACCCCGCTTTCATCATCCACAACGAGCCCGCGCCCGGAGCAGCCTTGGCGGCCTAAATCTCAGGAGAATAGCGATGCTGGCCAAGTGTGCGAACCCTTCGTGTTTCGCTTCATTTCGACATCTCGCCGAGGGAAGGCTGTTTCGAGTCGAAACTAACTCGACTGTAAGGTCATCCACGGCCAAGACGACTGAATACTTCTGGTTGTGTAAGGACTGCTCGGCAGGAATGACGTTGCATTTTGCCCAAGACGGGGAAGTTGGGGTAACCAGACTGAAAGAGGCGCTGCGCAATGGCCCGCAAGGCGCATTTGTCTCGGTAGATCGCGATCATGGGCGATTTCTGGCGAATGTTAGCTATTCTCCTGGTAGCGGTCCAAGCGAGATAGAGGAAAAGCTCACGGAAGAGCACGCGGTGCAACGTGATTGGGAACTGCGCGATGACATAGTGGCGGCCGCGTCTAACTGTCCCGTGCCCGATTGCAATTCACTGGTTATCGAATACAGAGCAGCAGGCAACGTTAGGCCCGGCCACCCTGAAGATTGGGGGTTCACCTGTCCCCGCTGCGGGGTAGAATTTACCGCAGCTCAAGGTGAACTGATCTTTCAATCTGTGCCCAAGCAGTGGCTCTCGGCTAACGCCCACTCCGCATAGTGTGCCGTCGCGTCAAATCGGCCGCGAGGCGCCTACTCATCCATAAATTGACAATGTTGGCGCCGAAGCCTAACATGGAAATTGAGCGAGTTACTCTCCTTACTCTTTCAGGTTCTCTGAACTAAGTCAGCCCATCTGAAGTTCTCTCCTCTTAGCCTCTAAAGGAGGAATATTTATGACACTATTGACCCGTTGGGAACCATTCCGTGAGTTGTCCACTATGCAAGATCGCATCAACCGTATGAACCGTCTTTTCCGTGAGTCTTATAGCGCCGAAGGCCCGGAAGAGGCATTGACCACCACCAGCTTCGCACCAGCCGTGGACATCTACGAAGACGAGCACAACATTACTCTGAAGCTTGAGGTCCCGGGTATCGACGAAAAAGATATCGATGTCCGTATCGAGAGCAATACCCTTACCGTCCATGGCGAGCGCAAGATCGAAAAGGAAGAGAAAGAAGAGAACTTCCGTCGCGTCGAGCGCCAGTACGGAAGCTTCACCCGTTCGTTCACGCTGCCCAGTTCGGTGGACGCGGGACAAGTGAGCGCCAACTACGACAAAGGTGTGTTGAAGATTAGCTTGGCCAAAAAGGCCGAAGCCAAGCCCAAGCAGATTAAAGTGAGTGTCGGCAACGAGAAGACCCTCGAGGCCAAGGTTCACGCCAAGGCTGCATGAGAACGGCCAGTCGTCAATAAAGATGGGGAGGCGGTCTGCGCCGTCTCCCAGTTGTTTGTCGCGTTGAGTTTGTGGTCCCGATCAAACAGGAGAAACTTATGAAAAATATCAAATTTGTTGTGAAAGTGATCCGCGGCGCACGCTCCGCTGAATACGTGGAGAGGATTGATCGGACCCCCATCCAGATGACCAGGAGCCGCAAGCGGGCGCTGACTATGGGCAGATTTACCGCGGAAGATGCCGTCAAATCTATCCAAAATTCCCGCTGCATCCCGGAACTGGTGCCTGTAGAGATTTGACGAGCGCAAACCCTTTGCGCCCTTCTGGTCAATTTTGACCAGTCCACAACTCGATTTTCGTGGAAACTTACAGAAGCAGATTCCAAATCAGCTCCGATGATTGCTTGCGCCATCCCGAAGTGACATTTTCGGCGCTTGTTTTCACCGAATTCGGGACAAATGTCGCTGCCAAAGGTTGTATTTCCCAAGCGAGTATTCGAAGTTGTCGGCCCCCGTCCGCCGATGCGGGAAGGGGCCGCAGCAGCTCGGCCCCGATCGCAGTCGAAGCCATCGCCGCCCAGTCGGATTGCGGTGATCGGGAACTATCTGCCGCGGCATTGTGGGATTGCTACCTTCACCACCGATCTGTGCGCGGCCATATCGATGGAGTGCGGATCGGCTCGATTGTTGGCGCTCCCGGTCAACGACACTGAGGAAGGATACGACTATCCCGATCGGGTGAGATGGTCGCTCAGCCAGGACGATGTGAAGTCGTACGAAGATGCGGCCGACTTTCTGAACTTCAACAACATCGACATGGTGTGTTTGCAGCACGAGTATGGCATCTTCGGTGGTCCCGCGGGCAGCCACATTTTGCATCTGCTGCGTGGCCTGAAGATGCCGGTGGTGACGACCCTGCATACCGTTCTCCGCGAGCCAGACCCAAACCAGCTGATGGTTATGGAAGAGATCGCAGAGCTTTCCGACCGCCTCATCGTGATGAGCCAACTGTCATCGCAGTTCCTGCAGGAAATCTTCAAGGTTCCCGGCAGCAAGATCGACATGGTGCCGCACGGTGTTCCCGACCTGCCGTTTCTGGATCCGAATTTCTACAAAGATCGCTTTGGCGTGGAAGGGAAGGCGGTTCTGGTCACGTTTGGCCTGCTCTCGCCGAATAAGGGAATCGAAAATGTAATCCAAGCCTTGCCGCAGATTTTGTCCAAGCACAGAAATGTTGTCTACATGGTCGCAGGCGCAACTCATCCTCACATTCTCCGGCGCGAGGGAGACAAGTACCGTGCCAGTTTGCAGGCTTTGGCCAAGGAAATCGGAGTGGAATCGCAAGTGATCTTCCACAACCGATTCGTCAGTCCCGAAGAGATGGTTGAGTTCATTGGCGCCGCCGACATCTACATCACTCCGTATCGCCATGAGGCGCAGGTGGTTTCCGGCACGCTCGCCTACGCACTGGGTGCGGGCAAGGCGATCATCTCGACTCCATATTGGCACGCGATTGAATTGTTGGACGACCGCAGAGGCGCACTAGTCCCATTCCAAAACCCCGATGCTATTGCGCACAAGACAATTGAACTCCTGGATACTCCCGCCATTCGTCACGCCATGCGAAAACGTGCTTACCTGTTTGCGCGAGAGATGGTATGGAAGCGAGTGGCCCAAGGTTACATGGAGAGTTTTTCTCGCGTCCGCTGCGACCGCATGGAGAGTCCTAAAGTCCAGTTCTCCGCCCGCATGACCCACAAATCGTTGAAACAGTTGCCCGAGTTGAACCTGAATCACTTGAACCAGATGACCGACGACACTGGAATGTTGCAGCACGCGATCTTCACCATCCCGAACCGCAGCGAGGGATACACCACGGACGACAATGCCCGCGCTCTCATACTTTCTACGCTGCTGGAGCGGATGGACAAGGATCCGCGTAAAACCGCAGATTCACCTTTTGCGGATTCATCCGGTCTACATCTGTCGTTCCTGGAGCACGCGTTTAATTCCGACAAGGGTAGATTCAGGAATTTTCTTCGCTACGATCGCCGTTGGAACGAGCCTGTGGGGTCTGAGGACTGCCATGGGCGGGCGTTGTGGGCGCTTGGAACAGTTCTGGGCCGATCCCGCGATCAGGGATGCAGGGGCGCTGCCGGTCGGTTGTTCGAGTTCTCGCTCCCCGCGGTGACGCAGTTCAGCAGTCCGCGCGCCTGGGCCTACGCCCTGCTCGGAATTCACGAATATCTCAATTCGTATCCCGGAGATCGCGATGCGCAGAAGGTGCGATCCGCCCTTAGTCGCCGGTTGCTGGAAATGTATGAGTCGATCCGCCGGCCGGACTGGAAATGGTTCGAGAACGTTCTAGCCTATGGCAACGCCAGACTATCTCAGGCCTTGCTGCTTGTGGGTTCCACTTGCGCGCACGATCACATGATTTCCGCCGGCCTCGAATCGCTAGACTGGCTGTCACAAGCGCAACACTGCGAAATCAACCGCCATTTTGTTCCGATCGGTTCGCAAGGCTTTTATCGGCAGGATGGCGAGAAGGCCCGCTTCGATCAGCAACCGCTCGAAGCTGCAGGCGCAGTTTCCGCGTGCCTGCAAGCATACGGCGTAACTGGTGACAGACGCTGGCGTAACGAGGCCTGGTCTGCCTTCAACTGGTTCCTCGGCGATAACGATCTGCAACTTCCTCTTTATGACGCCACAACTGGCGGCTGCCGCGACGGCCTGCATCCCGACCGCGCCAATGAGAACCAGGGAGCAGAGTCGACGCTATCTTTTTTGATGGCACTCCTCGAAATGCGATCTCTGCAACAGCTTGAACAAAAGGAAACCCTTTCATGACAGTACCTGCAGAAAAGCAAGTGAGCCTTCTGAGCACTCGCTTCGAGCCGCTGCTTCTTCGTCATCCCTCGAACCCAATCCTGACGAAGAAGGATTGGCCATATCCTATTAATAGCGTTTTCAATGCAGGCGCAACGCTACTCGCGGATGGCACGACCCTGCTGCTTTGCCGCATCGAAGATCGCCGCGGCTTGTCGCACCTTTGCGCCGCGCGCTCACGTAATGGCGTCGATGGATGGCAAATCGACAGCGAACCAACTCTGATGCCCGACCCCAAGAATCACCCTGAAGAGATCTGGGGCATTGAAGATCCTCGCATCACTTTCGTCCCAGAACTGCAGCAATACGTGATCACTTACACGTCCTATTCGCGCGGCGGCCCCGGCGTTTCACTGGCTCTCACCAAAGACTTCCGTAGCTTCGAACGATTTGGGGTGATTATGCCGCCGGACGACAAGGACTCCGCACTCTTCCCTCGGAGAATCGACGGATGCTGGGCGCTGATTCATCGCCCCATGACGACGCTCGGATCGCACATGTGGATTTCTTATTCTCCTGACCTGCGCTATTGGGGCAGACACAGGCTCATGCTGGAAGCTCGCCGCGGCGCTTGGTGGGATGCAAACAAGATTGGGCTGTCGCCGCCACCCATCGAGACCTCCAGAGGATGGCTGGTGTTCTACCACGGAGTGCGGCATACGCCTTCCGGTTGTCTGTATCGATTGGGCTTGGCTCTCTTCGATCTGGAGAATCCGGACAAGTGTCTGCTGCGAGGAGATTCGTGGATCTTCGGGCCAGAAGCGTCGTACGAGCGCCACGGCGACGTAGATGATGTGGTGTTTCCTTGTGGATACACGATGGACGCCGACGGCGATACGATCAACATTTATTACGGAGCCGCGGATTGCGCGATTGCCCTGGCCCAGGCCAGTGTGCGGTCTCTGCTAGATTGGCTGGATGCCAATGGTAGCTGCGAACGCCGGCGAGAACAGAATCGATGAATCCGCTGCTTTGGATTTTTCAACTCACCTTCGGCCACTGTCATCACAGGCACCTGAGCCGTGTCTTTACCATCAAACATCGCACCTACAAGGTCTGCTTCGACTGTGGTCGGGAATTCGATTTGCCGGACCCGCTGTCGCCATCGCGTACCGTTGCATCACTGCACGGCCCCGTTAAGGCGAATGCTCATCCTGTACGCTGAAATGTCCGATTCTTCACAATGTGAGCTATGTTGCTCAGACGAGCCAGCCCACACCTGTCATTCTTAGTTATCTTCTGAGTGTGTAGACGGAGCCGCGAGGCTGAATCGCAGCTCTTACCTTTAGGTCGCCGGGGACGTGTCCTAGTCAGGCCACGCGAGGCGGCCACATCCAGCGAATCAGCATTCTTCATCCGTGTGACCGCCGCCAAACCTTGCGGCGGAGCACGATTTGACCCTAAGAACTCTGGAAAATCGAAATCAAGGCGCCACCTCCGGCGGATGAGAGGGGTCAGCCCAAAAAGGAAGGTAAGAATCATGCCTTTAATTCAACTGCTGGAAGTTCTGATCGTGGTGGGTGTCCTGCTGTGGCTGGTGAATCGCTTCATCCCCATGCAGTCGAACATCAAGTCCATTCTGAACGGCGTCGTGGTCATCGCCGTGGTGTTGTGGCTGCTGAATGTTTTCGGGCTCTTTCATTCGATATCCCGAATCCATGTGGGCTCGCTGCTGCTCCCGTGAGGAAAGCGGCCATAAATCTGAAATGGCCATTCAATATTCGTAGCAAGAATACCGCAGACATCTGCTTAAGGAGAACACTTTGACAACGAAGTTGTTGTTAGCGGCAGGAATCACCCTCAGTTTGAGCGCGTTTGCTCAAACCAATCGTCAAACAACCCTCAGCGTCGAGCCAATGAGCCCGACGCCCACGTTCCGCGTAACCGTGGTCAGCCGCAGCGTGCAAGCGGTCAACTACGAGCATCGCAGCGGATCTTCCAGGGTGGATTTCGCAGGCACGGACCTGATGCCCTCCGCCAATGGCGAGGCCAAGGTGAACAGCAAGCGCGGATCTATTGAGATCGACGCGGAATTTGGCAATCTGCAGAGACCGACGACTTTCGGCAACGAATACCTGACCTACATTTTGTGGGCGATTTCGCCCGAGGGTCGCGCCGTAAACCTGGGCGAAATATTACTCGGCGACAACCATCGCAGCAAAGTGCGAGTCACCACGGACCTTCAGGCATTCGCTCTGATCGTCACTGCGGAGCCGTATTATGCCGTGCGCCAGCCCAGCAATGTGATCATTCTCGAAAATGTGGTTCGCGAAAATACCAAGGGAACCACCGAAGCGGTCAACGCGAAGTATGAACTCATGGAACGCGGCGGCTACATACCCACCGGCTACAAGTTTGATCCGGTGATTTTGAACGCCAAGTTGCCGCTCGAATTCTTTGAGGCGCGGAATGCACTGCGCATTGCTCAATCCGAAGGAGCCGAGCAGTATGCTCCCGACAGCTATCAGCGCGCGGTTCAGTTAATGAACAACGCGGATAGCGATGCCACCGACAAACATATCGACAAGAAGCCGCTGATCGCAGTTTCTCGCGAAGCCGTACAGACCGCGGAAGATGCACGCGCGATCGCGGTCAAGAAAATGGACGATGTCCGTCTGGCAAACGAACGCCAGGATTCGGCCGATGCTCAAGCCAGAACGCAACAGCAAGCTGACGACGCGACACGGCAGCAGCGGCTAGCTGAGTCCAACGCGGCGAATGCGCAAGCTGCCAATGCCCAAGCCCAGTCGGATGCGGCAAACGCACGCAATGACGCCGCGGATGCACAAGCCGCAACCGCGAAGGCCCAATCCGACATGGCCAACAACCAGGCTTCGTCAGCCGCTGCACTCTCGGCGGCGCAGGCGGATGCAGACCAATCCCGCTTAGCAGCCCAGCAGGCAAACTTGAGCGCCCAGCAAGCGGAGACCGATAAAGCCACCTTGCGCGCAAAGTTGTCCGAGCAGCTGAATTCCATTCTTCAGACTCGCGACAGCGCGCGCGGTCTCATCGTCAGCATGTCCGATGTTCTGTTTGACACCGGAGAGTATTCGTTGAAGCCGGGAGCTCGCGAGAAACTGGCGAAAGTAGCCGGCATTCTGCTCGCTTACCCAGGACTCAACATTGAAGTCGGCGGCTACACAGACAATGTGGGCGGCGATGCCATGAATCAAACGCTTTCGGAGAATCGTGCAAATTCAGTGCGCGACTATCTGGTGCAAGAGGGCGTCGCGTCAGGTTCCGTGTCGTCCAAAGGCTTCGGCAATACTTTGCCGGTAGCCTCCAACGACAACTCCGCCGGCCGCCAGCAGAACCGCAGAGTGGAACTTCTCGTATCCGGCGATGCTATTGGCAACCCTTCCAACGCCACCACAGGGAGCTTGCAGTAGGTCAACGCAGTAACGATCGATAGACGGAGGCAACACCATATGAAACTAGTCGGAGTGATCGGCACAGGAATTCTGTCGTTAACGCTGGGCGCCACGGCCCTTGCTTACCCACAGCAAGAGCAGCGCGACCAGCAGGAAGAAAGCAAAGACAAGCCTGCTCAGGAAAAAGAGAAGAAGGCGCAACCCGAGAAGCCCGCCAAGCAAGATGAGAAGAATGCGCGGCAGGAAGAAAAGAACACCAAGCCCGAAGAGAAGAACGCGCAGCAAGAAAAGAACGGCAAGGAAGAGAAGAACGCGCAAGAGCAGCACTCACAAGAAGCTAAGCCTGGAAAACAGGACCAACACGCCCAGGCTAACGGCGGACGCATTCCCGCCGACCGCTTCAAGGCAAACTTCGGACGGGAACACAGCTTCCGGGTCACCGAAGGCGATTACCGTAATCACCGCTTCCAATACGGCGGCTACTGGTTCGGTTTCGTCGCTCCATGGCCGAGCAACTGGCTCTACTCGCAAGACGTTTATGTCGTCGAGATCGACGGCGTGTATTACCTGTGCAATGCGAACTATCCTGGCGTGAATCTCGAGCTCAACGTCACGCTGTAGCGCCATTCCACGTCAACGAATGGGGTGCGGTTCCGTTTTAAGGCCCGCACCTTTTCCTCATGGCAAAGAAAAATGGAGCAAAACATGCTTGGAACCATACTGATCGTGATTCTGATTTTGGCACTGCTGGGAGCACTACCGCGGTGGACGCACAGTAGAGACTGGGGTTACGCCCCAACCGGGGGCGTGGGGCTGCTTCTTTTCGTCGTTATCATTCTGCTGGTTCTCGGGCGCATCTAAGCGTTCGCAATGCGCCGATGTCGATCCGTGCCAGGCTCTCACGAGTTTCTGGTCATGAATATCCAACAAGTCTCAATCGCGTTTCACGTTGCGGCTCGCAGTGGCCGCCAATACACCATGAAAACTGCGGCGTCAGAATGCGTAACGCAGTGACTCGGTCAGCGAGTTGGCGTGAAAATAGCGGGGCGCTGTCGGGCCGACAAACGAACCTTCACCGTACTGGTAATAATTCCAGCCCATGTTGTAGGAGAGCTTATGGCCAATATCCACGGTCAGGTTGGCAATAGGCTGCTGGTACTTGTACTGCAACGTGCCGAGCGGCTGCAGAATGTTGAACTGCGGCACGTTGCCGTCAACGCTGGTGATGCTGTAACCGACATTGACCAGCACTCGCTTCGCAGGCTCGAACCTGACCGTAGTCATCCCGAAATTAGTGTGGTTCGTGTAGTACGAGTTGGCCATCAAGTTATTCGCGGTGTCGTTTCCCGCGCAATTGTTGTTATTGGCATTGGCCACGAAGGGGAGGGTCACCCCGGTCGGCGGCGTGTCGTTGAAGCAGATGATGGCATTCTGGATCACGCTGTTGAAGTTGTATGCGACATCCAGCCCGAAGCGTTCGCGCGGCGCCAGCGACGCGGTCAATCCGTAGTTTTGGTTGTGGCCTGCGTACTGGGTTTGTGCGTCGCCATTGGATCCTTGGCGGATGTTGACAGATCCGCCCAAGGTCGCCCATGAGCGCGGTGTGTAGGTCGCTTGGAAGCGATAGCGCGCGTCCTTGCGCGGCGACAGGCGGACGAATACCGCATTGTAGTTCGTGTGCTCCAGATCAAAACTAAATCGCAAGGCGTGCGTGGGCCTTGCCCAGAATCCCAGGAGCGCCGTTTTTTCTAGCCCCACGAAATGGTCCAAGTCTCCGGGCAGAAAGTCGTTGAAGTGATTGAACTCCCGGTCGCCATAGCGGTAACCAATCCGCGCTCCGGCTTTCTTCGAAATGTCCCAGGCCAGTTCGGTCTGATTTCTCGTCCATGTTTGGTTGAATGAGGCCTGTTGCACGGTGGGGACCGCCGTGGGCACGGTAGCGCTCAGCGGAGTCAGCAGCGTACACGCTTTTGGATTTGTGCAATCACTGTCGACTTCGTTGAAATTGCCGTTCTGCGGAATGCGGTAGGCCCAAAAATAGAATCTATCGATCAGGCGCAGATGTTTGGTGAGATGCACGGTGGCTCCGAGATCGGCAGTGTCGGAAATGCGGTTGGGATCGCCCGTTCCTGTGCCGAGGAACGCCAGAGTGCTGGTACGCGTTATCAGGCCGCCAAAGGACTCGTTCAACGGCGTGCTCGAAGTTGCGGAGCTGTAGGAAAAAGAGGCGACCAGGTCTACTCGCTGAAAGTAATTGCTGCGCAGGCTGACGCGCTCGGTAGGCGTGGAAGTGCGAATCCGCTGATCCCGCGAGTAATTGAAGTAAGCGCTGCACGTGACATTCGTCAGAATCCCATTGACAATCAGACTGCTTTGGCCGGTCGGCACGGCGCATGGCTCTTTGTTCGCAGTGTCGAAGGACAGGCCCAACGAAACGGACCTTGCCGGAGTTGTGGGCAAGAGCGCTTCATTGATGGGATTTAATTGGTAGTCTGTGTCTCCCTTGTAGTAGTCGAGAAATTGGTCATAGCTGAGGACGGTTCGCGGCGCGATTCTAAAGTCCACTCCCAGGCGGTACGAGTTCATGGTTGTGTTCCAATCCTGCAGGAGCGAAGCTTCGGTTCCCTCGTGGATGCTGCTGTACGAAGGCCCGGTCATGTTGTTGTGCGAATATCCCAGACGGAAGCTCACTGTGGACTGCGGAAGCAGCATGAGGTCGAAGTCGCTCATGCGTCGTGTGGTAGCGAATTCGTGAGGCGAGTTCAATATCGGGATCGACGGAGTAGAGCCCCCCGGAGCAGGTGGAGGCGGCGGATTCAGTGGGTTCGCCCACAAGTCATAATCAGAGAAATACTGATCGCGACGAAAACTGCTTTGCAGGTTGTACCACTTGTTCTTGTCCGCGCGCAGGCGCAGGTAGTTATTGGGATCGCCTCCCCATCCCACGCTGTTGAGGTAGAGATCGTCGAACAGCAAGCCCTCGTGATCGACCGACTGCATCGTAAGCGTCTGGTCCAGTATTCGCGGTCCGGTTTGCAGATTGACCAGAGTGTCGTACATATCGCCGCTGCCGGTAACGTCAGTACTCCGGTAGCCCAGTTCGATGGACTGGTGAATCAGGTATCCGCCGCGGCTCACGCCGTCGGGTTCAGCCGACGGAGCCGGGGTGGGGGTAGGAGTCGCGGTGGGAGTTTGGGCGAAGACTGTTTGTGGTGACGACGCGATCATTGCCCACAAAAGCACCGCCAGGGCTATGGCAACTCGATGCTGGCCGCGACCCCGAGCGGCGGTCGAACAGCGCTCGGCTTGCACAGTCGGGTACCCCCATCTTTCCGGTAACCAAGATTGCAGGCGGGTCGCGAGTTTCTTGGGCGGCTCCATTGGTGCTCCTATTTGAAAAACACATCGCTGAAATTGGAGCCATGAATCTGGGTGTGACACATGGTGCAGGCCTGATACTTTGCCGACTGATTGTGCGCGGGACCGATTGGTCCGCCCGCAGTCAACGTGGTCGAGAAAGTGTGGCACTGCAGGCAAAGCATGTTCACGGGCATCACGTTGAGCAGCTTCGGATTGGTGGAACCGTGGGGCGAATGGCAACTGGTGCAGCCCTCGGTCTTTACCGGCACATGTTCGTAGACGAACGGCCCCTGCTTGTCGACGTGGCACTTGTAGCAAATGGCGTCACCACTCGGCAGGCTTCGTAGCTGGCGCACGGTGGCCGTCCCATGCGGGTTGTGGCAGTCCACGCATTGCACCAAGCCCTCATTAACGCGGTGGTGATACGGTTTGGCGAAATCTGCCTTGGCGGAGGTGTGGCATCCGTAACACAACTGGGGTTGCTCCTGGACGAGCAGGAACTCTGTTCCTTTGGCGTGATGTGGCGAGTGGCAATCGAGACATCCGACATCGCTGCTGGAGTGGGCGGATTCGGCGAAATGCGACTGCTCGTGCGCTTCGCCGTGGCAGCTTAGACAGCGGGCGCTGGTCTCCTGCCGAGACTTTCCCTCGAACACGAATATCTTGGTCTTGTCGCCGCCGCCCGCCACATGGTCGGCTCCTGGACCATGGCAGCCCTCGCAACCTTGCTTTGAGGGACCGCCTTTTGTGTTCAATGTGGTCTTCCAGTGTGGCGTTTTCTCCCACGCGTTGTAGATCTCTTCGTGACAGGTCTTGCAGGTCTCCGCGCCCACATACTTGGAGGCTTCCGAGGAAGGCGCGCTGACCGCAGTCGCACCGGCTGATTGAACGCTTTCGGATTTGCCGCTCTTGTCGGCGATCTGATAGCCAACCTGGGCCAGAGCAGGGGCCGAGACGCAAAGATATACGACCGCGAGCAAAACAGCGTAAGAGGGCCTGGAGTTTGATGGCATCTCGATATCCAGTTAAAAGCCAATAAAGTATCGCGATTCGCAACTTCGCGACTGTTCAATATTGCTCACTTCTAGAGATAAAGAGTGGGGCCATCGCAGAGGGTTAGCATCTCGATTCAGCACCTCGATGATCGATTGCAACGATGTTTTCATAAGACCAACACCTTCTATTCATTCAGGACTCACTCGTGCGGGGTTCAAATAGCCGAAGCGTGAGCCTGTCTCCCGGTTCTAGTAGCCGCAGAGGGATAGCTCACAACGGACGGACGCGTTGAGTTCATCAGTTGCCAGGAATACTCGAATTCTCGACCGCATCGGTTGCAAATCCGATACGTACGTTTGCGAATGTGAAGACGCGGCTGGGGTGTCGGTGATAGCAGCCAAAGAAAAACTCAAATATCCACACTGGAGATGCTCCCATAAGCTGCGCAGCCTCTCAGCGCAATAGGCACAACACAGAATGACAAATCAAGTAATATAAATCTGAGGGTTTCATGTCCCAATGCGAATTCTGGAGAGCCTGCCGCCGTACACTGCGTGGGGCCCCCAATTGAATCCCCAGTGATTCCAACCCATCCGAACCCGCCGTACCAGCCGATGCCGAACCCTCCGCCCCGCGACAGGAACGGGCCGCCAAACCAAGTTTCGGGATACGGATGAAGAAATGTTAACACGCGATAAGACAACCTGTTCTAAGCTCTCTTCCGAGCAGTAGACAGAAGATCAGGACTGCTTGCGGCTAAATCCTGCTAGCCGCGGGATCATTATCAAGATCAGACCATAGAACAAGAGCGACGCCACCAGGGAGGCGGCGTTTCCGAAACGAAGATCCTCGAACAACAGTTTGAGTGTGCCGAACGCTATGGCTGCGTACGCAACCCACAGCAACTCGGCGCGTTTCAAACGCGAGCCACTAAAACCGAGGATCAGAGCAACCAGGCAAATCACGACCGTACGGACAACCGAAAGATGCGAAGCTTTAAGCATCCCGCTTGCGGAGCCGAGCCTCGCACTCATCATCACTGCCAGTGCTGCCCCCGCTCCAGAAACCATAACGCAGGGAACTACCCACAGCAGACGCGATTTCCACGCATTTCCCGAAATATCGTTTGAAGTACGTGATCCGATTGCGTAGCACATAGCGGCCGAAACAGCGACCACCCATGCTCCTGCGGTCAGGGCATGCGGCACGGCCCCAGCCAGAGCGGTCCCCGCGAGATTCAGAAGGCCAGAGAGGATCGCCGCCCCTGCCAGATAGATGGACACGTGCAAGCCCAGGCTGAGCTTGCCTGTACGTGAGTATAAGAAAGCCGCCGTCAGGGCAGACAGGCATAAGAAAGCTGTCTGAAAGACCTCGGAGAAAAGCAGCAAGCATCCGGCCAGCAGAAGGGCGACCGCGTAGCTTGCATACACGCGGCGATTTCGAGTCTGCTCGTTGGCCGTGAACCGAGACAGAACGCCCCAATAGCAAACGACGGCAATCAGGAGGAAAAAAACGCCGAGCGGCACGGACGCGCTGGGAACTGCGCGCAGCGTCCCAAAAGTTGCAATCGCAAACGCCACGGCTGCCTGCGCGATTTCAAAAACCGTTATACGGTAGCGCAATCCAAACGTGCGCAGGCCAATGCTCCCGCCGTAAATCACAAGCAAAACCAGACAGAGCACTGTGATCGTGGTTGCGGCAATAGGCGAATATTCTTGAGGAACGCCCTCGGAAGAAGTCATCAAATCGACGAGCAGCCATACGGCAAAATCCGCCGCAATGGCTGAAATGACCCGCACGCTCAGTGGGCGCCCAAGGCAGACAACCGTTTCGGTGGCGAGGGCCATTGCCAGCAAGCCAATGGTAAACGGTACAAGTTCGCGCGTCGCAACCATGAGAGCCAGAGCCGTGGTCACGCCTGCCAGGGTCACCACCCACGGAATCGCCTGCAGGCTTTGCCGCCATGCCAGTACCAAGGCAAGCATGACGAATGCAGCTAAAACTGCAGCCGTAAAAGCCGGAGGCAGGATCTGAAAACGCACGGTGGATTCCCACAGGAGGGGCGAGAGGATCATCGCCGACGTGATTGCGTAGGTGACGCTCGCAAAGCCGTTAGTGGCTTTAGTCCCGACCGCCGCCCACACCAGCCACATTCCGGCGTACGCGATTGCGACTGCCAGCAGCAGCAACTTCGGGAGGGTTCCCGTTTCAGCGACTGCACGGAGCAGGTACGCGCCCGCGATTCCCAGAACTGCTTTGCCGAACACTGGCAGCACACCTGTGGGCAAGGTCAGCGCCGGAAAATCCTGCCGCTGCTCTGGCCGCGATTTGGGACCAGCAACGCTCCTTGACTCGGAAGGAGGAAGGGTTGCACTGGCTGGCTGGCCCTCTAGTGCAGAGACACGGTGTTCCAGTTCTCGCAGCCGTTCACTGAGTTGCTCCACCTCCGATGCGATTCCGTCGAAAGCTTGTGCCATTCGCTTCTCCGCATCTGCCCCGCTGGAATGAAGCAGGGCTTAGCTTGTTGCGTGTGCCGCAACAGCGTCGGACTCGGGCAAGGAGGCTGACTCCGGCCACGGTGGCAGGAGTTTCACGAGAACCCAAAGAATGATGAAAGGAAGGATTAAGAGGATGATTGCGGGTAGTAAACCTTCGCGCGTGGCGAAGCCCATCTTGTATGTGGTGTAACCCAGGAAGCTCTTGGAAAAAAGCTGGCCGCCGATCACTACATTCCATCGCATCGCAAAGATGCCGACCATCGTAAGGCTGCCGGCCACTGCGTAGATCCGTTTCCGGGCAATGTCACTGCATCTCAGAACCTGAGTCAGGCCGATAAGCGCGATCGGAGTTACGGTGCCGAGCAGAATCTGGATAATCACTTGGGATGTCCAAAGGCGCGTGTGCACCATGAAATCCAGGCTGCGGAAGGATTCATCGGCTTCGTAGATTCGCTGCAGCAGATCGAGCATCTCCAGGCTGAAGTCAATGATGAAGGTGTAGAGCAGATACCGTGCAATCGTGTCCAGGCAGTACATATCGATCCGCTGCCCACGCACCCACGTCGAAAACATATAAAGCAACATGACCGCAGAGATGCCCGAAACCATGGCCGAGAACAGGAACACGACGGGCATCAAAGGCGAAGACCACCAGGGATTTGCCTTCACCGAACCGAAGATGAAGCCGACATATCCATGCAACAAGAACGCTGACGGAATGCCGATTAGCGTGATGAAATATCCGAGTCTTTCGTCGATTCGCAGCGAGCGTTCACTGACGTTGCTGGAGCCCAGAGTCAGCAGACGATAAACCAGACGCTTCCAGCCCTTTTCGGTCTGGGATCGCAGGACAATGTCGCGCCGGTAGTCCAACCAAATCTCCAATAGCAGGACGGCCATCAGATACCAGAGATAAACAAAGCCGAACATCGCCATGGCGGAGGAGCGGTGGGGCGTCATGTACATCTCGAAGGAACGCCCGGGATGTCCTAGATGCAGTTGGAGCGGGAGCGGCGCCACCAGCAGGAAGGCGAGCGCCGTAAGCAGGGCCAATCGATACGTCGGCTTCACGGCCTCTACGCGGAATACGCGTTCGAGCGACGCCAGAATAAATGCCCCGGCCACCAGTCCCGTGATGTAGGGATAAAGAACGATCAGGATGCTCCACTGGAGCTCCACTTCGTTCGGATACATGAAGCCTTGCACGGGTATCTGCAATGAGCCTCCTTAGTGCACGCCGCTTATCAAGCTGAACTTATCGCACCGAACCCGCCGGACCGAGCTTATCTCACGGAGCCGTCCATGCCGTTGTAAAAGACCTTCGCTCCAGTCGCCAGATGCGGTTTTAAAACTTGCACCGTATGTGTTCTCAAAAACTCATGAATCGGATCTTGGGGATTCTTCAGATCTGCTAACTGCCGTGCGCCGGTGGGGCAGACCTCGCAACAAGCGGTCGTCAATCCCTTGGTGATGCGGTGGTAGCAGAGCGTGCACTTCTCCGCTGTATTCGTCTTTGGATTGAGGAAGCGGCATCCGTAGGGGCACGCCTGCACGCAATAACGGCAGCCTAAGCAATAATTCTTATCCACCAGCACAACTCCGTCTGGCGTAATAAAGGTTGCTCCTACCGGACAAACCTGTGTGCAGGGAGAGTCCGCACAGTGATTGCAGAGTTTGGGCACGAAGAAGTTTTTGCCCGCCTCACCGGCATTTGGCGGGAAGCCGTTTTTTCCGCCATTGGGCGATTCCACCTCCGGCTTTTCAATCTTCCAATCCGCCACGTGGTAGCGCTCAACCCAGGTACGGAAATAGCCTTCGGGAACGTCGTTTTCCTCGGCGCAGGCGCGCACACAACTCCCGCAACCAATGCACTTTGGGATGTCGATCAGCATCGCCCACCAGTGCTCCGTCATTTTGTAATTCGGCGAATCCTCCGGCGTTCCCGCGGAGACGTACTTCCAAGCCACAGCAGCGGCAGGCAACAGCACCAGCAATCGACGGCGGGTGATTTCCATTATTTCTTCCCCTCTGTGTCCGTCTTTGCTGTCACACTCTTTTCTGTTTCAATCTTTGGGCTGTGGGGCTGATGGCAGGTGTCGCAGGCCAGCCCCCCGGAGTGATCCGCCGTGACAACTTGTGGGAACCACTTGGGCTTCGCACTGTTTGCCTCGTGACAGCGGGCACATACGATCGCGGTATCGAGCTTCTTGGGTTGCACTGAACCGGGATCGTCAGCGTGTGCAGCCAGTGCCCCGTGGCACGCCTCGCAAGCAACCACAACGTGCTTGCCCAGCTTTTTCTGATCCGCGATGTCGCTATGGCAGGATTCGCAAGTCGCATGCCCGGCTAACGCAATCGGCCGCGATGCGATCTCAGCGATCGCCGCGCCCCGGTAGTGGCCATACTGGCCGAAGCTGCGGGGGACCACCGCCGCCCGGAGGATCACGAATGCGACTAGCCCGATGGCGAAGACGACTGCCAACCGGACGAGGTGTTCAATGTCTTTGAACAAGTTTGCGCTCCCACTGCT
>CAVQHS010000004.1:0-737798 GCA_963712385.1 uncultured Acidobacteriaceae bacterium | reverse complement strand
AGCGAGAGATCGGAATAAAACTGCAGGACGTTGGCGCGCAGTTCCGGCGATGTTCCATCGAACCTGCGCTTCGACAACTGAGTGAGCAAGGTTGCGTAGGTGTCGTCGGCCAGCGAATATTCCGCCGCTTTGGTTGTGTTGCCGCTGTCTAGATCGCAGTTGGGAAGCACCAGTGAATCGCCGCGCACTTCTTCGAGAAAAGCCCGGTACTGATCAACGCTCGTGTTGATGCTCTTGAAATACAAGTCCTCAGTTTGAGGAGTCGGGTTCTTGAATGACAACCCTTTGAAGGGACCAATCCTCGGCATATAGCGTAAGAGCGTGGACATTATCCTGGTACCCACGCCCGGTTTCACGTAGTCTTTTCCCCACTGCCTTTCGTAATCAGAACGCGAAAGACGATACAGAAACTTGCGTTTCGCGAAATCCGGGGTTTCGTGCATTAGTTCTTTCTTGTGGGTTTGCAGCGCGACTTGCGTCATATGCGGAATCAGCCGGCTGACCGCGAAACGATACGAACCTATCGCCAGATCCTCGTGGCTCAGCACGTCCTTCAACTCGACCCCGTACACGACAGGAAACACGCGCTCCAGCAGCGGCTTGGACACTTGGAATCCGATGAAATCGTGATACTGCTGCGACGCGTAGCGATTCTTCGCGACCTGGACTGTATCGAACCCGAACTCAATTTTCAAATGCGCTGTCTTGTCCTGGGCGTAACGCACCGACTTGCCATACTTCGCTCGCAGCTTCGGATACTCGATTGCAACCGACTGGTTCACCGCCGGATGACCGGCGATATCCGACGCATAGTGCGACAGCGCGCCCAGCGCGAAGGCGTACTCGTTGACATCCTGACTTTCCAGCAACAACTCACGAACGAAGTCTCCGCTGCGAACGTAATGCACCAGGTTGCTGAATTCTTTGCTGCCGAATGGGTAGTAGCCCAGATCCTGGATGACCGCGCCTCCATAGGCGTAGGCGTGCGCTTGTTTGAGCTGGTCTTCCGACAGTCCCGGATATCGCTTGAGCAGCAGGGGACGGATTTCGTCAGCCCACAACAGGTCGACGATTTCTTCGTGCGTCAGAACGGAGTACGCGAACAGACCACCGCTGCACATCAGCATGACGAGAAGAAGTGCCGCCGCACGGAGAGAAAGCAGGCGCCAATTCTTGCCTATGGCGCCTGGCGATGTTGGCGCGTTGCGCATGGCATTAGATCCGGCCGAGAACCAGAAGAACGACGACGATCAGAAGGATCACGCCTACTCCTCCGCTCGGGTAGTAACCCCAATCTCGACTATGCGTCCATCGTGGCAAGGCACCAAAAAGCGCTAAAACCAAAATAACGATCAATATAGTTCCCAGCATGGTTGGCTCCTTTTTCCTTGTGAGTCAGCTTTGCTTATAAGCGTTTCGCCGGTTTCTTACTGGTCAAAACTGCTCAGTGAAAAAAAGTGGGTGAAATGGCGTATCAGTTCTCCCCGGAGATGCGGGCGATGACGCAGGCGGGGGGCTTCTCCGCGACGGCAGACTTCCCTTCGGGTGACCAGATACAGGAAGAAAAATAGTGGCGCGGGTCCAAGCATTGGACCCGCGCCGGTACAAGAGTCAATCGACTTTCTTACGTCTCGAAAGACCGGACGCCATACGTCGCAGTCATTTTGCTACTGCCGAGGGCGCTCTTCCGTTTTGGGCGCTTCTTTCGCAGCAGGACGAGGCGCTGGCTGTGCGCGAGCTGTCGTTGCCGGATGAGCGGCAGGCTGCGCGTGCGGTGCGGCTGCGGCACGGGGTGCGGTCTGTTGTCGCGGCGCAGGCTGCGCATGAGCCGCAGTCGGCTTAGCGGACTCGGTGGGCTGAGCCTCCTTGGGCTTTGCTGCTTTATTCTGATTCGAGCGAGTTGCAGCGGCTTTATTCTCTGCTGCCTTGTTCTCATTTGTGCGCGTTGCGGCTGCTTTATTTTCAGCTGCCTTGTTTTCGTTCGAGCGGGTCGCAGCAGCTTTATTCTCGGCCGCCTTGTTCTCGTTCGAGCGAGTTGCAGCGGCTTTGTTCTCTGCTGCCTTGTTCTCATTTGTGCGCGTTGCGGCTGCTTTATTTTCAGCTGCCTTGTTTTCGTTCGAGCGGGTCGCAGCAGCTTTATTCTCGGCCGCCTTGTTCTCGTTCGAGCGAGTTGCAGCGGCTTTGTTCTCTGCTGCCGTGTTCTCATTTGTGCGCGTTGCGGCTGCTTTATTTTCTGCTGCCTTGTTCTCATTCGTGCGCGTTGCGGCAGCTTTATTCTCAGCCGCCTTGTTCTCAGTCGCCTTACTCTCGGCGGCTTTGCTCTCAGCTGCCTTGTTCTCGGCGACAGGAGCCTTGTAAGGTGCTCCCGCCTTCTTGGCTGCAATCACACCCGTGCCGGTAAACTCTCCCGGCTTAGAGGTTGCAGCGATTGCCGGCTGACCGTGGTTCACGGACGCCAGGAGTGCATGGTTGGTACTGGCAGCGTGCACATGCTGGGTCTGCAGCGCCGTTTGTGGCGTGTGTTGCTCGTGTGCCGCAGTCTCTTCCGCTGCGGTCGGGCGGGCAGTAATTCCTCCGTTGCCGCCGTTATAGCTGACATAGTTTGTGGTGTTGTTAATTACCGTCTTGTTGTAAACGTTGTGAATGTCCGTGACGTTCACGTTATTCACTGAGCGGTTGTAGTAGAAGGCTCCGTTGTTCCAATATCCGCCTTCATAGCCGGAACCACCATAGCCGTAGCCGTAGTTAACGCCACCGTAGAACCCTACCTGCGATCCCCAATAGCCTTCATTCCAGGCGAAAGCATTGTCGCCCCAACCCCAATAACCGGGCGTCCAGAGCAAGCCGGCTTCTGGAGGCTGCACCCACGTGCCTGGCACCCAGAAGAAGCCTTCATCCCCATTAGCCCAGTAGCCGGGAGTCCACAAATAACCATCGGCAGGGGCCATGGGCTGCTCGTAAACCGGCAGCGCGGGTGGAGCGATCGTGATCGACACGCCGAACTGCGCGAACGAGGCGGCCGGTATGGCCAATAATAGAACTGCTAGCAACAGAAAACGGGAGGTACGCATTTTAATCACCTTGCCAGATCATCCTTCGATTGCCCGGCTCTACCTTGCTGCTGCGGGCTGCGTGGATTGAGAGGCTTCGCGTCATCCGTAAGAGTTCCACGGATGCGCTTATCAAGTCTGTGCACTTTGGATCACTTTTCGGGAACATCAAAATTCAAGCCGCTGTGTCCTTTGGGCAGAACCGGGTTTATTGTGCACGCTGGCCGACTCGCGCAGAAATGGCGCAATGGACGGCAGAGCGAGCGCGGCTAGAACAGGCGCAACTAGCGGCAGAGGATGCAGAGGCGCGGGCACGCGGCGAGCTTGCATTTATTAGCGGCGAACTCCGCACGGCGCACAACAAACTGGCGGAACCAGCAGAAGCGGAAAGCATCTTGCAGAAGCGACTCAGAGGCGAGCCGTTTTTCGATTCTGAATTCGGGCTAGAGCATGTGGCCGAACTATGAAACAGGTTTCTCAGGGTAACGCGGTTCTCTCTCGTTTGCTCTCAGCTCACGTGGGCAGCGAGTTCTCCTTTCCGCGTTTTGTGCCCCTGAGAGAGCCGAGAGGAGCGCGACAGACGGGGGTTTGTGAATCTTCCTCTGTCTGCCGCGCCTAGGCAAATAGCCGTTACCGGGCGGTGCCGATTCGGCGGTGACCGTCTTAAAAGCCGCGTCGGTAGCGGGTTTCAGCATGAAGCGGTGACGGGCCTGTTAGCCGGGTAGCAGTGCGTTAGCGAGAAAGACGGAAACGTTAATTTAGCCAAGGCGCGGAATTTCAGGCATAGAGAACTGCTGATACAGCATCAGCGTTACGCGCCTAGAGGGTCACTAGGACTCCATACTTCTTAGAACTTTATGCCTTTCTGAAGCAAGCCTTTGCAGTCCATCTCGCCCGAAATGAAAACCCCTAGCACCTGCCAGTTTCCCGCTAAGAATTACCTCTAACGATAGTCTCCGATCTCGGGTTTTAGGCCCTTTCTGGTTGTCTCGATCCTTCATGGTTTCAAAGGCGATCAAGTCAGCTACTTGCAGCGGAATAACTTTCCAATTGTTTTTTTCTATTGAGTCGAACAGCTCTGCAAATGGTTTGTTAGATTTCATGCTGTCGTAGGCATACTGCATATGTTGCGCGACTTCACCATGCTCATACACTATTTTGATGGCTGGCCGCCTGCTTATCTGCGATGCCTGCTCCACGATCTCAGGGAATAAGAGAGTTACGAGAGCACCGTATGCCGCTTTTTCTACATATTCCCCTTCAATTTCCGGATAGAATTCCGCTAGTTCCTCAACGTATACAGTAAACCCGACGATGTGAATGTGATGGCGATTGACGATAGAAATCAGTTCGGCTACTGGCCCAGGCGTGTTCGTCACTACTGGAAGCAGCAAGAACTGAGGAAATCTCGATAAACCTCGCAGACAACTGGAGCCATGAATCGGAAGCCATCCAGCAGGAGCGATTGAGGCGTTTGCGAATCGAGAAGGGCATCCGGAAGAAGGCGCGACGGCTTGTGGCTACTCATTTAGCAGAAACTTCGGTTTCCGAGGCAGGTTTCTGTATCCATGCTTCGAGCCCATTCTCGCCGCTAATTGAGGATCCAAGTGCAGGGCGCATTTGTCTTTTCCCACAGCCGACCACGCACTGCACCGTTGCCCCTTTCTATTCTTCGCCGAGCATCGTTTCGACATAGTTCAGCTCCTCGCCATTTACCTTTTCTCACCCTTCCATCGACAGCAGTGTTCGATTAGCGTCCCAGTACTTGTTCTCTGAGAAACAAACGTTAAGCGCCCCCTCTTTTCGCATCTTTTCGCACCTTCGCGAAAAGGTGGAAAACGGTGTCGCCCGCAAGTGAAACCGTGGAGGGAATATTCCGCAACCATCAACCGCAAGACGCCGCACGAAATCCCTCACACTTCTGCAAGGCGAAGACTCACAGAAAAGAAATTGCCGAGAACTCGAGGCAAACTCCGGCAAGCCTGAATTGCAATTTTGGAACAGAACGGAACAGACTTAGGGTTTGCGGCAGAGCTAAGTCATTGAAAATATGGTGGCCAGGGACGGAGTTGAACCGCCGACGCCAGCCTTTTCAGGGCTACGTCATGCTGTAGTTGCAACAACTTAAGTGACTCCAGGTGGCCGCCGAAGTCCTTGAGAAGACGTGAGAGACATGCGAATCGTGGGTTGAATTCGTGGGTTCAAAAACAGGCGCAGAAAGCCCAGCAACCAAGCGGCTTCACCTCGACATTAGAGAAGAACTATTCATCCAGTTAGCGGGCTGATGCTCTGTAGCATGGCGGCTTGAAGTCACTCGGAGTGAAAGCCCAATCACGTTGGATTCGGCCTCGGCCTTCTACAGCAAACTTCTGGAGTCTGTGGACAAGCCCCGAATTCGGTTCATTGCCGTCGCTCGAATAATTGGGATCAGGAAAGCTATGCGGCACGGTGGTGGCTCCTTGAGGCAATCTTCCACGACGGTCTTCGAAATCACCGCCTCGCAGCGGACCCGATTCTAAATCTCGCAAGCACGACCGAGCTATGGGCCGAAGACGTATGCCTTGCCGGTGCTCTTCGTGCCGCCGGTTACTCCGGTGGGCGCTCCGGCTACCGCTGTCGCTCCCTGCAGCGCTACGGATGCGCCGAAGTTGCTGCCTTGCGTACCCGCGCTGAACTTGGCGGCTGGTTGAGCTGTGGTAACCCAGCCCGCGGTAGGTTTCTCGAAAATGTAGGCTGCTCCCTCCGCCGTGTTCGATCCGATCCTTACGTTCGGGGCGCCGACCAGAACGGCGTTCCCGCTCGCCGACACAGACGAGCCGAAGAGGTTTCCCGTGCCTCCCGTTGAGGTGGTTAATTTCGCGGTCTCGGTCATGTTCTGCCAGCCACCCTGCGGCTCGACGTAAACGTATGCGGCACCTTGCGCGGGGTGTGAGCCAATGGTGGCGGCTGAGGCACCAACCACTACCGTCGTGCCACTGATCGCTACCGAGACGCCGAAGGAACTAAAAGCCGCTCCGTCGGAAGCCGTAAGTTCCGCAGTTTGGCTCATATCTATCCAGCCGCCAGTCGGTTCGACGAACACATATGCGTCGCCCACGTCGTTATTTGCATTGTTCGCTCCAATCACCGCCACATTACCGCTGAAAGCAACAGCCGACCCGAAATGATAACTGGAGCCGCCGTCCGAAGGGGACAATATGGCACTCTGTGTCATGTTCACCCAACCGTTAGCTGGTTCGACATAGACGTACGCCTCGCCCTCTTGGGTGCCAAAAACGCTGGAAAGCTCAGCTCCCGCGACGATGGTATTTCCGCTGATGGCTACGGCATTGAAGCCCCCATCGAACGAGCCTTGATCGGTGACCGTCAGTTCCGCCGTCTGCGTCATATTCCTCCAGCCGCCGGTAGGCTCGACGAAGACAAGCAGCACATTTTGAACCAAGACAGGATCGCCGCCGTTGGTGACGATAGTGTTGCCGCTTATCGCTACGGACGATCCGCACGCTATTGAGGTTGTTCCGTTTGCGCAGGTCAGCTTCGCCGTTTGGGTCATATTCCCCCAGCCATTCGTCGGCTTTGTGAATACGTAAATCGCCCCCGCCCCCTGGTTGTGTCCGTCGTTTGCTCCCGGCGCTCCGACCACAACTGTGTTGCCGCTAATAGCGACCGATAATCCAAGCTGATTCTTTCTTGTTCCATCCGACGCGCTTAATTCTGCAAGCTGAGTCAACAAATCGCTTGACTGGCCCATGGTCCCCGTGGCGGAGGAAAGTGAATGTTCTTTCGCGTCAGCCGCATCAAGGAGCGAGGGGAGGAAAGCAAGCGATATCAAGCAACAGACGAGACCCTGGGAAAAAACGTCTTTCATGGGAAATGCTCCTAAGTTGTAGGTAGGCCCTAGTTTTCGAGCTCGGCACCTGGGGAGGGAACTGCCACTCGGCACCGGGCCGTATTATCCTCTTTTGTAGGCTCGAAATCAAGAGCTAATAAATGGTGGCGGCACCTGTGAGGGCAGTCTTTCCGGTGGCTGACACCGTCGCGTTGGGCTGGCCGAGCGCCGCGTTTGAGAGCGCCGTTTGGTAGTCGGGGTCTGGCGCTAATGGGCAGGTCGTCGGAGGTGAGCTTGTATAAGCGCACATCCAATCCTGCCAAAATATCTCCAGGGCGTTAAGTCGGTTCGGGTTCTCGCCTACGTGCATTCGGATGGTGGCAAATGGTAGCAGATTGACGAGTGAGCCGGTAGGGCATGTGGCAGTGCCTTGCCATGGGTTGCAGGTAGGGTCGCTGTATTTGTAGGTCTGCCAGTCAAAAATCGGAGCTTCCCATGCATAGGTGTTGAACAGTCCACAGGCATCGCCTTGGCATACTTGGCCCTCGGCGTACCAATTTATGTCGTTCATACCCAAAGATTCCGCACCGATTCCAGCCCCACTGGCCACCTCGGCAGCGGCTTCGGCATCTGGATAGGATTGCGTAATGCAGTAGCCGCTGGTACCAATTCCTATGCTGCAATACCCCGGATAGATAGCCCCGTTACCGCCGTACATTGGACCCTGCACCTTGAAGGTTGGATTTAGCGCAGTAATCGAGGAGAACAGCGCGGAAACATAAGCCGCCGCTGCGCCGGGTGTGAGGTTATACGCGCCTAGGGTAGCGGTGTCTTCATATGGGCACGGGATAGTGGCCTCCCCTCCAACGAAAAGGCCAAAGCGGACATAGCTCACCTGGTTCCAGTAAGATGCTGAGAAGCTATCGTAGTTAGTGAAGTGGCGGACGACCTCTTTCGCCCAAATCTCGTAAGCTCCGAGGCCGGGCGGTTCCCAGAGCGCAGGCTGATTTGCGTAAGGAGATACGCTTGTTGAGGAAGTGCAGCTAGGTTGATCAATGGCGCTGCAAGCACTGCCTCCGCAAGAGTATGTGCTAGCCCATGCCGTGCTCAAGACATAGAGCGGAGTTACAGCGTTCGGATTCGCAGGTGTACTTGTATCGGAGGCGGGCTGGACGATGACGCCGATTTTGCACGTCGTGCAAGTGCCGATAATGCTGGTCACGAGAGAATCGAACGTGCTCCACGAGTATCCATTCGAGACGTTCATGACGTGAACGCAATTCGTATTTCCGGGGCAGTTATCGATGGTCGCCCAGCTTATTGTATTCGCGCTTGTCGGAATCGTGAAGCCCGCGGCGTAGCCAGGAAGGGCACCTTGGAGGGTACTCAGCGTCAGTCCAGAAGGGGGAGAACTCGTCATGTAGACGTACAAGCCGACCGTTTGCGTATAACTTGAGGCGCAGAGCAATAGTAACGTTAGGATATATTTCATCTGCCGCCCTTTTTGGAGCTGCACAATTATTCTGACCTGGTACTAGTTCGGGTTGCCAATGCAGTGGTAGTCGAAAACGACATTTGTGTTGGTATTTGCGTGAGTGTTGATCACAAGATTCGGGTAGTGTCCCCCGCTCACCGCTATGGTAACGTACCAGACGTCGAAAAGGTCCGTAACGCCATCTGCTTCTGGGGTAACTACGCAGACCGGCTTAGATGAATAGTTCGTAGTAAACGTCACGGTCACGGTTTTCGTCCCGGAGGAGATGGTTGCTGTACCGGCAACATCGTTATTGGCCGAATTAGTCTGAATGTGACTTCCGTTGCTGTTGAATGCGAGGTTACTCGCAGTGATGCCGCTGCTAAAGGTCTAGGCCGTGGGAAAGCTTGAGCGGCAACTCGGGCGCGAAATCAACTACACCGTCCTCACGCCGAAGGAATTCGGGTCGCGGCGCGCTCGGAAGGATGCGTTTCTGGAAAGCGTCTGGCACAATAAGCGTATTCCGCTCGTAGGTTCAAATGAATAAAGTAAAGCCGTACACCGTTGATTGGGCGCAGATTGAACGGTTTTTTCGCGAGCCGACAAAAAGCTCTCCTCTGCCCGCAAGATGCTCGCCTTTGACGAAGAAGCTTGTCTTCAACAACCCTACGAAGCAACGCTAAAATCTTCCCTCGGTTCATGTTGAGCACGCAAGAACCATCTTGCATGTGGTCCCCGACAGGTATATGCTACCTCTCGTGTCCCCACCCCCCGGGGCTAGCGACCGACTCGTAGCGATCCTTTCAGGAGGTATTTCACATATGATGCGCCTAAGATTGCCCGCAGTGGCCTTATCTTTCTTCGCGATGCTGGTCTGCACCTCAGTGGCTCTGCTGGGTTCGCGCGCCCAAGCGCAGAGCGAGACAGTGATTCATAGCTTCCAAAGCAGCAGCGGGCTGGACGGGATGAACCCTTCAGGTGGTTTGGTTGTAGATAGCAACGGAGCCGTCTATGGGGTTACCGTCGGCGGCGGAGCCGATGGCTCCGGGGCTGTCTACAAGCTGTCGCCCCCGAACGAAAGCGGCACGGCGTGGAAGGAAAGCATCCTATACTCGTTTGTTGACGGCTCAGGGGGCGGGATTCCCTATGGGCCGTTGCTGCTTGGCGAACGAAGTCACGTGATGTACGGTACCGCGTCGCGAGGTGGGGCCCTCTATGGCGTTGTTTTTGAGTTGGGCCCGCCGATAGTGCCTGGCGGTCCTTGGGTCGAAGCCGTTCTGCACACTTTCGCGGGCGGGAAGGATGGAGAGTACCCGGAGTCGGGAGTAATCTCCAACTCCCGCGGCACCCTCTACGGAAGCACCCTCGGCGGCGGAAAGTACCAATCCGGCACGATTTTTCGGCTGTCGCCACCCACGAAATCTGGGGCCCCTTGGATCGAGAGCGTTTTGTATTCCTTCACTGGCACGAGCGATGGAGGCAGCCCTTCGGGGCTGGTCGAGGACAGCCTCGGGGCGCTCTATGGAACCACATCGCGCGGTGGACAGTACGGCTATGGCACCGTGTTTAAGCTTTCCCCCCCAGCCAGCGGTGGCCCGTGGATTGAAAGCGTGTTGTACGCCTTTACGGGTGCCAGCGACGGAGGCGAACCGCTCGCCGCCTTGACTTTCGACAGCGCTGGGTCGCTGTACGGTACTACGCTCATTGGTGGGAGCGGAACATGCACGAATTCGGATGGCGTCGTGGTCTTTTGCGGGACTGTATTCCGACTTACGCCCCCCACTTCGGAAGGGCTGCCCTGGACGGAGTCGGTTCTATACGACTTTCTATCGGGAAGCGACGGCGCCTTTCCGCAGAGTACGCTTTCCTTCGATGGCTCGGGAGCGCTGTACGGGACCACGCCGGTCGGCGGAACCTTCGGCGAGGGAACGGTGTTCGAACTATCTCCGCTGTCGGGCCAGGGCGGGGCATGGACCGAGCTTGTACTGCACGACTTCGGAGACGGGACCGACGGCGCAAACCCGGGGCCGTCGTTGCTGGAACTCGGATCAAGTTTCTACGGAACGACTTGGGGCGGCGGCTCGAAAAGCTTCGGGACTGTATTCGGTCTCGCCGAGTGATACCTAATTTGGTTCGCGCCGCATCCGAGGGTAACAGGGTGGTCTAAAATTATCTCCAGCTCTATTAGGCTTACGCCGCGGGCGCGGAGGATGAAAGATGAAGCGTATCTCTTGGGTACTACTCTCTTTGTTCGCTGCGGCAGCGGGCCGTGCACAGACTGTTTACGACGCATCACAGTTCGGGAAGTCGGACATTTGCCTAAGCATACAGGCCGCGATCGCGGCGCTACCGGCGACGCCAAGCTCCCTCGCAAATGCCGGGATGGTAATCGACGCGCGGAACTTCAAGCCGACCAATTCCACCACTAACACGCTCTCCTGCACCGTAAATCCCTTCACGTTAGGGACCAACACCAATCCCTTGGTGCTGGCGAACATGGGAGCCACCGGATCTTCCAATCCAGGCTCGGTGGGCGGAGTGGTGCTTCTGCCTGGGTACATCATTTCAACGGACGTCCCCTGGATTGTCCCGAGCAATTGGTCAATCGTAGGCCATCTTTTTCCTCCATCTCTGGATCAAATTTGGCCGAGGTCCGTCCCATTCGATCGTCTCCATATCCCGCCATTTACGTGCGGACCGGTTCTGCAACACACTCCGCACAGCCAGTAGCAAAAGGAAGATCGCGGCTACCCAAAGCAACGGCGTCAAGAGCGAAAAGCCTCTGGGAAAAGGCATGGCACTCATGGCATACGAGCTCCTTGCTCGCCCTCGCGGGCGAAGAAGTCATCAAGCAGTTTGCGCGCCTGCTGAAACTTTCGTGCGTCTGCCTGGTCGCGAATTTTGAGGACGGAATCAGGCGACAATTGTTTGCCTTCCGATGCCGCTTGAGAGGCTCCATGGAAAAGATTCAGCAGCGCGTAACGCACCGCCCAGACTTCGGCCAATACTAATTCGGCGGGATCAGCGGGCCGCTGTCGCGCAGCGCATAGAGCGGTCCCGCGCAGCCACTCGGAGAGAGCCTGTCCCGCGCTTTCGGCGGCAGCTTCAATCTCGGCCAGTTCTTCCGGAGTCAGCCGCGTGGCGGCAGTCTTGGTGCGGAAGCCGGGCTTCGCCTCTTCTCCGAACGGCAAACTGGACTGGGGATTAGCTTGAACTCGGGGATTAGTCATTCGACGAACCGCCTTGTTGCACTGCTGCGCTTGATGCCGCTGCGATTAAGCTGCGCAATTGTTACTTCACAGCAAGGTCTTGCGCATCAACGCGTTTACGTGATCGATGCGCTGGGGCTACTTGTCTCAAACAATCGTCCTTGTTCGATATCGCGGTGACTCAGCACGTGATGAGTTTTGTTGACGCAACGAAGGTTAACCTGCGTAAACATCGAAGCACTTGTCTGGCGTTCCGCAGTTCCCAACTTGGGGGTGACGTGTCCACCATTCTTCCGGTGCGAAGCACCGCCTCGCTCACATCTCGCCATATTCCAACGCCAACGTGTCCCACGCCTGCATCACGTCTGGCGACTGCCATGCACGGCGAAACAGATTCTGAATGGACTTCCAGTGCTCCATGGGGAAGACGAAACTAATGCCGTTGTCACAGGCACAGAAGTTTACATCGAACTCTTGGTTCTCCATGATTCCAACGTGGGCGTAGAAATAGTGTCCTTTCCATTGAGCCAGTGGGCGAGTCAAATCGAGCCCTTCCAGCATCCTTCGGAATTCCGCAGTTCTCGCGTATCCATTTACCGGATAGCGTGGCGCAAGCGGACCAGGAAAATGCAGGTAGGGGGAGAAATCGTTCCCCTCCTCTCGCACCAAATCGAGGCGGTATCCGCCCTCCTCCTGGGATGGCAATCCGCGCTGCATTGGGGCTTCAAAGTCATCGTCGTCGCCAGCGGGTTTCGGTCGTAAGGGCTTGCGGTGAACTGCGTAATGGCCTCGGGCACAGACGCGCCAGAGGGTATTCCAGTGCGGCCAAATTACTTCGTTCAGCTTTTCGATATTCGAGAACGTTTCCTGATCCAAGAGCGTGTAGAGATTGCGAACGGAGAGCAGTGGTCGTCGGCGCTTCTGAGCCGGGTCTCTGAGCATCTGAATCGTTCGCGTAACGACTCGACGGAGGTCGTCACTATCGACATCGTCCGGCTCCTTTGCAGCAACTTGTTTGTCCTCGGGAAGCGTCATCAAATAGAGGAAGTCTAGGGAAAGCTTCTTCCTTCTGCGGGCGATTGCGTAAACGGCGAGAAATGCCTCAAGAATCTCGGCCAGAGAGTCATAAGAAAGCTGGCCTTGTTCGGTACTCATAAATGACTGCGCACCCTTGGCGCAATAGTAGGCAACGAGAGCCCATTCAGCCTGCGTGAGCGGCATGTGTGCCTCCGCTTTCCCGCGAATGTTGAGCAGAGAATCGGTCGGCTCAGTGAGCAGCTTTGCCAACTCAAGACGGTCGTCTCTAGCCGACTCCAGCAGTTGCTTTGCAGCCTCGGATGTCGAGACGGTTTGGCCGGTCTTCTGGGCAATGACTTCCTTCAGTGTTTCCAGCCTGGAACGGAGTTCTTCGGAGATACGGATGGAAATCACCGGCTGATGAGCGGTTCCCGCCTTTTTTGCCATGCGCCATCCTCGTTGGAATTGTGTAACGATACATGTTGACTGTATTGGTATGTCTGGGCTAGTGTCAAGGGCAACGTTGTTTCTTGAGGTTCCTCTATGACAGCCAGCCAGCTCCTCGGTGCCGCCGCACCAGCCCCAACTTTCGAACACTTCGTCGACGGAGACACAGCGGCCACGTTCCTAGGTATCACGCGACGTACGCTGCTGCAAAAAGTCCGCGATGGCAAAATTCCCGGTCACGCGCTCGATCCATCGGCAGAAAAGAAGGACTGGAGGTTTCTCTTATCGGAACTCCACGCCTACATGGTAAGCTGCGAAACACGGCCACCTGGAGCACGCAAACCACCAAGGAGGGTTTGATGCCCAGGTATCAAACAGGCAGTCTACGCAAGATAATGCGCGCGGAGGGTCTGACGTGGGTGCTTCGCTATTACGCTACCCGCTCGGATGGGAAACGAGTCGAACGCACGACCGCTATAGGTCTTGTCAAAGATATCGGTCCCAGCCCGGCGGATGCATCGAGAGAAGTCGATCGTCAGAAGCTGCGCGAAACCATCAACCAATTGCAGCCCTTCCAAGGAACGCCGAGAACGTTTGGTCAGCTTTGTCAGGACTATATCGAAAACGAGCTGAGAATCGACCAATCGGAATCAGCGCGTCCCAAAGCATTTCCCACAGTCGAAACCTACGAGCGACACCTGATCAAACGCATCATTCCACGATGGGGGAGATTAGCACCCTTAGCTGTGGAATCGAGGGATGTCGAGGCGTGGTTTCGGGAACTTCGCAAGGGGAACGCTCAGAAGAAGGTGAAGCCGTTAGCCGATCCTACAATCGACAAAATCCGCCGCATCATGAGCCTGGTCTTCAAGCACGGGCAGCGATGCAATTTCCTCCCTCGCCAGCAGGAAGGCAATCCCATGAACTGGGTGAGCCAACGAACCACGAGCGACTATCGGGCTGTAGTCATGACGCCGAAGCAGGCGTTCGAGGTTCTTCTCAATACACCAGAGCCAAGGCGCACGTTGACTCTAAGCGACGCGGCCACTGCTCTGCGCGTATCAGAACTGTTGGGCTTGATGTGGATGGATCTCGATTTCGAGGGGTTGGTGATTTATGTGAGACGAGCTTATGTGTGGGGAAGATTCAAAGAGCCGAAGTCGAAAGCGTCAAAGGCTCCCGTACCCATGCATCCGCTTTTGGCTGGCTTCCTCCTCGCATGGCGCGAGAGAACGAAGTATGCCAAGGAAAGCGACTATGTGTTTCCCAGCGTAAAGCTGAGAGGCAAGAAGCCGCTGTCCGCGTCCATCATGGTGCAGAAATACTTGCGCCCCGCAGCCATCAGCGCCGGCGTGATTGCTGCGAACTGGAAGGGGCGCTTCGGTTTTCACAACTTTCGCCATTCACTGGCGACGGCACTCGTGAAGCTGAAAGTGGACCCCAAAACCGTTCAGGGTGTTCTGCGGCACGAGGACTTTGGCACAACGATGGAACTCTATGCGCAGTCCGACATGGACGCCATGCGGGATGCGCAAGGCAAGTTCCTCGAACAGTTGATGGGGGACAGAATTCACCTGCTCACGGAGCGAGTTCAGTGAGAATCGTGGGTTGGATCGTGGGTTGGAAAATTCGGCTCACGGCCGCCAAGTTCTTTAGAATGATGGTGGCCAGGGAGGGAGTTGAACCCCCGACGCCAGCCTTTTCAGGGCTGCGCTCTACCACCTGAGCTACCTGGCCACTGGTTGAAACCGCCTTGGCAGCGGTCACAAAGGTTGTGCACTCCACGCGGCGTGTGGCGGGTTCAAAACGATGATCGTGCCGATACGCGTGGAACTTGTTGATTATAGCAATCGTTTCGGCTTCCCTCAATGGCGGCGCCGAACGGGTGCTATCTCCCGCGATAAAAATCCTTCCCTTCGAGGCCCGTTTATTCTCCGCCGGCCGTCGTGCCCTGTTTTCCCAGCGACGAAGCCAGTTGTGGCTCCTGTTTGTTTTTCAGGTCAATGCAGTTGTTGATGAGTTCGACTGATTGCCGATAGGTCCGCTCCGCGGCTTCGATCTTGTGCGCCGCATAGAAGTTTTTGACTTGATCGCGCATCCGGGCATCGCAGAACAAACCCGTCGCGCTCACAATTTCGGCGCTGGCGAACGTACCGCCGGCCTTCTGCACGGCATCCCAATGGTCAAGGACAAAATTCCATGCCAGCTTTTGGCCGGCGGGATTGTGCATCATATTGTTGATCACATTCAGAGCGTCCTGCGAGCGCACGTCAGGAGAGATGGCGAAATTGAGTGTTCGTTCAAGCAGTTTCGGGTCATCGAACTGAGGCAGCGTGAAGAGGATCGCATAATATTCCTCGGGCGCCTTCGCCGTCCTTGATTCAGTCATCAGCTTGTCATAAAACTCCTCGCCACCAGTCAATGCCGCTACACTCAGAGCACTCGTCGCGAGTTCGCGATCCACGGAATCGGGATTCGCAATCGCCGCGTCAGCTATCTTGCGGGCTTGCGCTAGAACCTCGGGGTCACGAGCGTCGAATCCGAACACGGGGAAGAGACGAGCGCGCAACGTTTTTTGTTCATCGCTCTCCCCGGGCTTGGGCTCCCAGCCTACTTCGTCGAGGATAGGCCGCACAAACGCACGCAGCCAGACCTGATAGGAAGTGCGTTCGTTATCTGTGACCAGATAGTCGCCAATGTAATTGAGGCGTGTAAAAGCCTCTTGCAGCACGGCGGATACAACATCGCCTGCAATTTATACAAAGCTTCTACAGCAAAAGTTCACCGCGCCGGTTCAGCAATCGCGCCGTTGAGAACCGTCATCGCGCATCGGTTTGCTCCAAACCAGTAAGGAATCTCGCGATAATCGTTGACGTCGAAGATGGCAATATCTGCATCTTTTCCCGGCTCAATCGAACCTTTGCGATCGGCGATTCTCAAAGCCCATGCCCCGTTGATCGTAGCCGCGACAATCGCTTCTGCGGGCGACATTTTCATGTGCGTACAGGCGAGCGACATTGCCATGGGCATGCTTAGTGTCGGCGACGTGCCCGGGTTATAGTCTGTTGCCAGCGCTACAGGCACACCGGCGTCAATCATCCTTCGTGCGGGCGGGTACATTTTCAGGCCGAGAAAGTAATTTGCTCCCGGCACAAACGTTGCCACAGTGTCATGTTTGGCCAGTGCCGCGATGTCGTCTTCGTCCACGTAATCCATGTGATCGAGAGATGCCGGCTTGTACCGGAGGAACGGCTCCAGCTTTGTATGCGAAAGCTGGCCCACGTGGGCGCGCACGCCGAGGCCTTGCTGCGAAGCGGCTTCAGAGATTTCTTGTGTCTCTTCGGCCGTGAATGCGCCATTGTCGCAAAAAACGTCGACGAATTGAGCCAGCTTCCGCTTCGCGATCAGCGGGATCATCTCTTGACAGACGAGTTCAACATACTTTTGTGAGCGTCCCTGAAATTCCCTGGGCACCACATGCGCGCCCAGGAACGTAGGGATCACCGTGCCTGCCCAGCAGGATGCGGCCTGGCGGATGGCTTCCAAGGACTTCAATTCGGATTCCAGCGTCAGCCCGTAGCCAGACTTGGCTTCGACGGTGGTTGTCCCGTGAGCCGACATATCGTGCAACGTGGCCAGCAGATGGCCGGCGAGAGCCTGTTTACTTGAGTTGCGGACGCCATCCAAACTCGAACGAATGCCTCCTCCGGCTGCGGCGATCTCTTCGTAAGAGGCCCCTTGGATGCGTTTTTCGAAATCGATCAGGCGGGGAGCGGCGAAAACAGGGTGTGTGTGCGAGTCGACGAAGCCGGGGAGAACAACTTTGCAGGTGCAGTCGATCTCAACGACTTTCCTTCGGTTTTTCTTGAGCCACGGATCGCGCAGTGCGTCTTTGGTTGTACCCACGGAAACAATCTTGCCGCCGATGCACAACACAGCCGCATCTTGGATGATGCTGAGTTGCTGGAGTTGAGGACCGCGTCGAGGAGTCGAGCTGGTATCGGGAGAGCGAAGAGTGAGGAGCTGGCCTATGTTGACTAGGAGCAATCTCTGCTTTTGGTTGGGCGATCGTTTTGGGGTGCGAGTCACGTTTAAGCAGTTTAACAGCGTCGGCTACAAATCCTTTCACTTGCGGAAGTAGTTGCTGATGGCTTCCGCCTGTCCACGCGTGACGACCGCCGAAAGCGCAGCCGCGTCTGCCTGCTTCACTGCCTGTAGGCTCCCGAAGTGCTCGAGCAAGCGTCGGGTCGTGCTTTCGCCCACGCCCGGAATTTCCAGCAGTTCGGTTGACCGGTCGCGCATTTGCCGGCGCTTGCGATGGAAGGTTACGGCGAAGCGATGCGCTTCGTCGCGGATTTGCTGAATCAGGTGAAGTACGGGCGAGTGATGATCGAGCGCGATCGGATCCTTCTCCTGGCCGTACACGTAAAGAATCTCTTCGCGCTTGGCGATGGCGGCGAGCGGCTGATTGATGACCTCCAGCGATTCCAGTGCCTCGGCGGCGGAATGTAGTTGGCCGAGCCCCCCATCGATCAGGACGAGACTCGGCATCCGCTTCTCTTCTTGCTGCACTCGTTTATAGCGGCGCGTGACCACTTCGCGCATCGAAGCAAAATCATCGACTCCCTCGACCGTGCGAATGATGAATTTGCGGTAATCCGACTTTTTCATCTTGCCGTCTTCCCACACCACCATCGAGGCGACGGTTTCTGCGCCTTGAATATGAGAAATGTCGAAGCACTCGATGCGCTTCGGTAATTCAGGCAGGCCAAGAATTTCCTGCAGCTCCTCCTGGATGGCTTTCGCATTCGGCTTGAGCACGCGGAAGCGCTGATCATAAGACTGCTTGGCATTGGTGCCGGCAAGATCGATGAGCGCACGTTTGTCTCCGCGTTGCGGCGCTAAAATATGCACATGCGCAGCGCGCGCGCCCTCGCCCGGGAATTTCTCGGAAAGCAGATCCTCCAATTCCTCGCGATCTTCGAAATCCACGGGTACATACAGATTTCGCGGAATGTAAGGCTGGCCGATGTAAAGCTGCTTCAGCAGGGCAGAGAAAAATTCGCTGGGATGGAATTGCGCATGGAGCGACGGACGCATTCGTCCGTCCCCGAGCGTGGAGAGGGTTGATGGCCCTTTAGATACTTTAGCACTGTCATCGGCATTTGCGATCGAGCCTTGCTGCTCCGCGCGGACGAAGGCGTCCGCGGCTCCATGGTCTGCGGAGCTTTCAGCGCTGTCGAACTCCGGCAAATCATCCCAGAAAAATTCCCGGCGATCGACCACCCGGCCGCCACGCATGTGAAACAGATTAACGGCCAGCATTCCGTTTTCAAAGTGATAACCAAAGACATCGGCGTCATCGCCTTCTGCGGCGGCGATTCGCTGGCGTTCCTGTAATTGTTCAACCGTCGAAATCAGATCACGATAACGCGCTGCTCTTTCGTACTCCTGCTCGGCGGCGGCCTTTTCCATGCGTTGATGCAACGACTTGCTCAAATCCGTCGGCCGTCCTTCGAGGAAGAGCTTTACATCGCGAACCGCTTCCTGATAAGTCTCAATAGTCGTTAGCCCCTGCACGCAGGGGCCGAGGCAGCGCTTGATGTAGTACTGCAGGCATGGACGCGGATGAAAACGCGTGAGATCCACCTTGCAGGAGGGAATCAGAAAGTTGCGGTGAATCAGGTCGACGATGCGATAGGCGAGATTGGCAGGGAAGTAGGGGCCATAATACGCGCTGCCATCCTTTCGCAGGCGGCGCGTGACGTAAACTCGCGGCCAGCGCTCGCCCAGAGTGAGTTTCACGTATGGGTAAGTTTTGTCATCGCGCAGCAGAATGTTAAAACGCGGTTTGCGCTGCTTGATTAGATTGTTTTCGAGCGCCAGCGCCTCTTTGTTATTGGCGACGACGATATAGTCGACATCGACGGCCTCGCGCACCAGGCTTCCGGTTTTCGCGTCCTCCCATCGGCCTTCGTGAAAATAACTCGAGACCCGGCTGCGAAGATTCTTCGCCTTGCCGACGTAAATCACTTCCCCTTCGGCGTTCTTGTACAGGTACACGCCGGGCTCGGTGGGAATGGTGCGAATTTTCTGAAGAAGATCCATGAACTGGAGGGCAGACTTCTTATTTTATTAGATTGAGCAGAACGAGATCGGATTACGGTCGCTGGCCAGCCCCGAGTCCATAACCATAGAGACCACAAAGGAGCACGAAGGAAGGCCCAGGATTCCGTTGTGCTTCTCCGTGCCCGCCGGGATCAAATCAGACGTCTCGGTTTTGCTTTTTATTCGATATTTCTGCGCCGACGGCGGATTCAAGCGCAGCCAGCACCGTATAAAATTTCCATAACCCGTGTGGCTTTGCTTTACCCCAGCCCCAAGTCAGTTAATGGTCGGCATTTCAATTATGACTGCAAGCCATTGATAATCGGTATACTTGTCTCGAATTCCACCGCGTCCCGAAAACTGGCATGTGCCGTGCACAGATAAGATTGTTTTTATGGGATAGTCGCCAACTGAAGACCCAGGCCTTTGCAACACACCATAGCGCGCCCAGAATTCAGTCGCGCTGAAAGAAGACTAAGGAGCCTTTCAAATATGACCCGCACTTCGTTAACAATTTTGCTTGGGATTTGCCTGGCAGCCACCTTCGGCTGCACTTCGAAGAACTACGTAAAGCAACAAACCACGCCGCTCATCAACAAGACTAACGAGCTCGATGACCTGACGGCAAAAAACAGTAGAGACATTAAGGACGTGGATGCACGCGCTCAGGCCGGCATCGCCGCCGTGAATGCCAAGACGGCGGAAGTGGAGCAAAAGACGCAGGCTGCCGGAGAGACTGCCACCTCGGCGCAGCAGGTGGCAGATACAGCCAACGGCCGCGTAACCGTTCTGACGAATACTGTTGCGAACTTGGACAACTATCGCCCAGTCGCTGAAACATCGGTAAAGTTTGGCTTTAATAGGGACAACCTGACGCCCGAGTCGAAACAGGCTCTCGACCAGATCGCGGGCAATATCGCGAACACCAAGGGATACATCATTACTCTCGAAGGCGGCACCGATTCGGTGGGCCCGGCCGATTACAACTACGATCTCAGCCAGCGCCGCGCGAATTCGGTGATTCAATATCTGGCGTCGAAGTACAACGTGCCCGCGCACAAGATGTACGTGATCGGATTGGGCAAGGATAAGCCGGTCGAGAGCAACAAAACGAAACAGGGCCGTGCCGATAACCGCCGCGTGGATGTTCGCCTGATGACAAACACCGTGGAAGGCAACCAACCGGCCGCCGCGCCGGCGACGACTGGCCAGAACAATCCATCGTCGATGTAAACAGGTTTTTTGAGCTCCTCCTCCCCGGAGGACTTTGCCAACCAGGCCGCTCAAAGCCTCCCCCTGAGCGGCCTGCTTTTTTTCCTGGCCAAAGTAAAATGCACGCAGACTTCGGGAGCTTCATACGTCGTAGAATAGGTTGTTATGAGCAGTTGGCTGAAGCCAAGTTTGATCCTCTTGCTGGTCGCAGCAGTTTGGCCGCAACAAGGAGTTGGACAGTCGCAATCTTCGGGCTCCGATAATCCAGGTTCTTCCAGCACGTCTTCTTCCGGAGCGTCAAAGAAGAGTTCGGAGCCCGTCAAATTGCCAGCATCGAGTACAGCTTCCGAGTCGCAGTCAAGCACTCCAGATCTCGAGCCTCCGCGTTCCGACCGTGTGAAAGCGAACGATCTAGGTTCGGAGCTGGGCGACAGTTCGAGCAAGGATACCGAAGTGGACTTAGCTCCGCCGAAGGACGATACCAAGGAGCATCCCCATAGTTCGTCGGCTGTGGCGGAGGAGGAGGTGGGCATTGCGCCGGATGGAATCAGCGAATTGCACGCCTGGGACCCGCACAAAGCCGCCAAGGACATCGAGGTTGGAAACTTCTATTTCAAGCGAGGAAACTACAAGGCCGCGGAGGACCGCTATCGCGAGGCGCTGACCTACAAAGAGAACGACGCAGTCGCAACCTTCCGGCTGGCGGAGTCTCTCGAAAAGCTGGGCGTATTCGACGATGCCCGCACCGAGTATGAAAGCTACCTGAAAATTCTTCCGCACGGGCCTGAGGCGTCGCAGGCGGAGAAAGCGATCGAACGGCTGAAAGCACAACGCTAGAAAGCAACTACGCCAGCGGCACTGCTGGGTCTGTTCTCAGGAAGGCCCCGTCATGTGCCTCTTTTTCGGAGCGTCTTTTGCTCTCTCCCATGCCAGGCAGCTTTGGCCCTGCCGGCATAAATCACTTTGCTATCTGCCGCTTCTCCAAGAATCAGATTCGATGGCCATGGCGGCCCGGAGCGAATTCTACCCTTGCTACGCGCGTTCTCTTTGACAATTACTTCCACCGCATCCAGACACGAATGAAGCATCTGCGTTCGCAGGGGATCGATGACGCCCCCGCGGATCAAAAGCATCGCCGTGCCGTGAACCAGCGACCAGATCGCCAGCATCAGGCGGGTATGCTGGCGGGGAGATCCGCCCAATCGCCGTGTCAGACGTTCTCGCAGCAAATTGAACGACGGCCAGGGCTCGTGCAGCGAAGGGGGTTCGGCGAATCTGTCATAAAGCACCTCGTAAGCGTGGCGGTGCCGAAGCGCGAATTGAAGATAACGCCGGCAGCCTTGTTCCAGCGTACGGCTTTCGCGCAGCGCGGCAAAAAGCTCCGCGCGAGTCTGAAGGCGCAGCGCGCGGATCAAGTCAGCGCGATTGCGATAACGTTCATAGACGGTTGGAGTGGTGGTGCGTGCGGCCTTGGCGACAGCGCGCATGGTAAGGGCTTTTTCGCCTCCACGGGCGCGTAAACGGCCGGCAGCTTGGAGAATTCGCTTCTCAATCAGGGGATCTGGTTGTCGAGGCAAGAAATTGGCTCCCGAATAAAGATTGAATTAGGGGCCCGAGAAATTGCAACGGTCTTGAGTAACGAATAGCGGTTTGTTGACGACGCTTCGATTTTGCCGCCGGTCGGGGCGGCAGACGTAAAAACTATTTTCTCCACTCCCATCCGATCGGGTGCTCTACTTTTCGACCCGGATGAATTCACCGGTCGTGGCATTCACGGCGACCGTCAGCTTGGCTTCATCCCGCGAAGTTCCGTAAATGACATGCCAGATGAGCTCATTCGTGTTGTGATTCCAGTCGCAAATGTAGATCATCGGAATGGATGGATCCTTTTCCAGAGTCTTATCCCCGCCGTGCTTTTGCGCCACGTCAAATGCCTGATCAGAGTCGATCTTTAGAAAGGCGACATCGAAGACCTGCGTAGAAGCATTGGCTGGGTTATATACATCCTCATTCCCGGGCGATACACCCCGCGATGGAGCATCCGGCGCATTGCTGCCCGACCAGATGAAAGGCTTCACGCCGCGTTGCGCCGCTGAAGCAAAACTGGCCGTCCATATCGCTGACTTTCCGTCATGACCATTACCATCGCTTGTGGGCGTCGACGCGATGCGAAAAGGCTTCACGTCGGCCGCGTAATTGCGGGCTGCGATGAATACCTTTTGAAACGCGGCGCGCGCCGTGAGCAACTCTGGCGGCTTCGGCTCCGGCTTTGCTTCGGGGGTGCTCGGCGGATTTGAGTTGCACCCAGAGAGCACTAGAAAAGTAAAAGTAAAAGCAATGAGCAACGCGCTCAAAAACAGAGTTCTCGCGACGAATTGCGGCCGCAGGCAGACTCGGAGTGAATTTTCCGCCGCTTCGGTCTTCAGAGCAGCCCGTTCCCTGGTTCTCATGGCACCCTACCTGGAAAAATGGGATGATGGAATCGACGCTCATTCTACCTGAGCGAACGGAAAGACGACACTGACGACATGGATTCCGACCTCGAAATTCTGGGGAAACTTTTGCATACCGCTACAGAAGGGATGTCCGAAAAACAAGTGGAGTGGCATCCTGTGGGCAAGTGGTCTACAGCGGAAGTGTTGGAACATCTCTACTTGACATATACGGGAACAATCAAAGGGTTCGAGCGCATGCTCGGAACCGGCAAGCCTCTGGCAACAACAGCCTCCGTGAAGCAGCGGCTGCAAACCCTGATTGTTTTCGGATTCAACTATCTGCCTTCCGGAAGAAAAGCGCCGCCACAGGCCGCGCCCCGGGGATTGGCGGCACAGCCGGTGAGGGCAGAGATGAAAGCGAAAATTGCCGCCATGGATGAGATCATCCAGGAATGCGAACGGCGGTTTGGGAAGGGCCCGTTACTTGACCACCCGATTCTGGGTCCGCTGACGGCCAAACAATGGCGCAGGTTCCATCTTATTCACGGGCGCCATCACGCGAAGCAAATCGCGCGCTTACGTCAGCAGATGGGTAAAGCAGTCAACCTGTCCACAACCGGTTGAGCGCGAACCAGGAATCCTTCGCTATTGTTCGCGCATCGAGGCTGGAACTCCAGCCTTGCGAGCGTCCTCCTGCAGTTCGTCGAGTTTCTGCTTGGCGTCGTCGACCGCCTTTTGTTTGTCGGCGATTTTCTGCTTGTAATCGGCGTCTTGCTTGTCCCAGTCTGCGGAGTTGCGCAGACGATTGCCCGCATCGGCGTACATGGCCGCGGCGCGCAGTTGATACTCTTTCTGCAGAACGTCCAGTTCGCGCGAGGCCAGATCGATGTCGTTCTTCTGCGCCGTCATCTTGTCCTGCCAATTTTTCCATTCCTCCTTCTTCTTGGCATCATCATCAGCAGGCTTTTCAGAGCCGTTTTTCTGATCGCTGCCGCTGGCGTTTGCCTCGGTGGTGGTTGGTGCCCCTACCACGGAGAGCTTGTCGTCGGTTGGAAGATTGTCGTTATCCCAAACCTTCGGCTGGGCTTTGGCGGCCGTGTCTTTGCTGCGGACCTTGCGGGCGTAATCTCCGAGCGACGATTGGCCTGTTGCGGTGGACGAATTTTGTGCCCACGCACAGCCCACCAAGAGTGTAAACAGCGCGAATACGACCGGAATACGCTTCATAGGTTCCATCCTCCAATACCGACGATCTGATCTCTTTCTATCTGCTTGCAGCACATCTTGTTACCACCAAAACCTCCCGTACCACTGCAAGAAATAGTTGCCCGCAAAGAGCGCCAGCAGCGCCATGCTGCCGAGAAAAACTCCAAAAGGCATTTGATAGTGGCGATACACCATCTGCGCCGATTGCCACCCGCGGCGGCGCGCGGCCCGCGCATTCGCGAGTCGACGCATGAAGCGGTGGGTGCGCTTGACCCAGACGATCCCCACTGTGGCCAGTCCAAACACCGATCCCGCAATCGAAGCAGTGAAGATGGTGAAAATGGTGAGCTTCATTCCAAGAAATGCACCCACCATCGCCATCAGCTTCACATCGCCAAAGCCCATTCCTTGCGTCCCGCGCCAGCGGAGATAAACAGCGCCCGCACCGTAGATGAATGCAGCCCCGAGCGCAGCACCGAGCAGCGAATCGACCAAAGAAAATAAACGCATTTCAATCTCGCCGCTGAAGGGCAGATTCAGCACACTCGGCAGAAATTGAGAAGCGAGATCGTTGACTGGAACGAACAAGCTGAATGCGATGCCCAGGGCCAGGCCGGGAAGGGTGAGCTTGTCTGGCAGAAGCTTGGTCTCCGCGTCGGTGAAAATAAGCCCCAGCAGTAGAAATCCAAAAATGCAGTATTTCAGGGCTGGAATCGTCAGCCCGCAGTAGGCGTAACAACTCAGGAAGAGCGCACCGGTCAGCAACTCAATGAACAGATATCGTGGAGAAATTCTGGTCTTGCAGTAGCGGCAGCGTCCGCGCAGAATCAGCCAACTCAAGACCGGCAGATTGTCATAAAAGGCGATCGGGTGCTTGCAGCCAGGACAAGCAGATCTGGGCGTTACCACGGACAAACCTAACGGCAGCCTGTAGATGCACACGTTCAGGAAGCTGCCGAAACACAGCCCGAGAACGAAAATCGCCGATGCGTAAGCTGGATCCACTGTTTTCTTATGTTTCGCTGGGCAGGGGCTCTGTGCTTACCGAGACGCACCCCTCCTTCGGAACGAAATCTGATCCTGTTCTTGAAAGGATTATACGGCGGCGTGTTTTGGCGGCATAAGGTACTGAAGTCACTGACCGAAAGGCCAATGGTCATGCTTCAGCAGGCTGCGATAAGTCGGTTCTTACCGGCGAACCGTTCGGCGAAGGGCCTTTTTGGTTATGGCCACGCTATGCAGAGCAGATTGCCCTCGAGAACCGGGGATTCGGGATCAAAAGCTGGAAGATGTCCGTTCCACGAGGCCCAGGTTCGCCGGACCAGGCGCGTTTCGACGGCCGGCCGCTGCTGCCAAAGCTCTCCAACTTGCTCTCGTGCAGAAAGGTTGAAGGACTGTTCCGACACTTCAACCCCTCCCAATAAACTCCATTCGAACAACGTCGCCTGCAGCATTTCCGTGAGGGATTCCGATGGGGCGAGGCAGAGAATCCAATCATTCATTGCCAGGTGTGCATACTCCGAGGCGGCACGACGATCTGCGCAGACAAAACGCGCTCCGTATCGCTGGGCGACTCGTTTGGTCGAGTCGGACGAGTTGTGATCGACGATCAGAATTTCCCGGCAGGGAAGAAGCGTCTCCAAAGCCCGGCCCAAGCGCAGTTCGTCATTGGCAGTGTGCAGCAGTGCGGTGATCGGAGGCATGGAGGAGAACGCCTCCAAAGTTTACGACGAACTGGATCGCAGGAGCGAGCTACTCAGTTGCCCCGCTACTCGACCGCCGCCGCGCCGGATAGGCCGCACGCCCGAACATGATTCCGGTTTCCACCTCCACCGGTTTTCCGTTGCGCAGGTAAGGCTTGAATCGCCACTGCAGCAACGCGTCTGTGATCGCTTTGGATTGATCGGGAAATGCGCTGAGAAAGTGAATATGCTTCACCTTGCCTTCTTTATCGATGATGATCCGCACCGGAACCGGATTAAACTTGTGCTCGGTAAGAACCGGGTCAATCCGCTGAATCACGTTTTCGTCCCGGACGTAGTCCTTGATGCACACAGGCACAGCGCCCCCGCCGGTCCCTGCCGTGGCATCGGCTTCCGTGGGTAACTTCAACTTGTTCAGGTCCAGGACCAGGTTCTCCAGCAGTTTCGTGTCACGGCTGGTTAGCACGATTTCCACTGCATGACAGCGGATTTCAGTAGCCGCAACATACCAATGCAGCTCTGCTATCGGAGACCAATATGCAAAGAAGGTAAAAGAGCGGTCGGCGATCTTGGTTGGCGTAGGCGGCATTTCCACTTTGTAGTCGGCCTGCAAATGGTCCTTCGAATAATTGACGAGAGCCAGTGCGTTGGCTGCAGGAAACGGCGCGAAGAACATGTCTTGAGCGATGATCAGGATCGTCCCTCGAACCGGTTCTTTGAATGTTGCCGTGGGACTGATGTGGGCCAGCACGTAACGCCCGCTGTCCGACGGAGGCGGCCCTGTGTATTTTTCGTCCCAATTAGGTGGGAGTGTGTAGCTCATTCCGAAATACCGGTTGCTGAAGACGCCATTGGTCACGTTCCCACCTTCAGGCAAGGGAGTCACAGAATCGCTGGCGCTTGACGAGGCGCCCTTTACCAGAATGATCCCTGTCGGCACTTTCGTTATGGGCTGAGTGTTATCCGAAAAATCGCCACCGTTCCTGGGCGGAGTCTGCGGCCCAGTTCCTTGACCCCACGCGAGCAACGAAACCAACATTTCCAAAAGAAGCAAGGCACATAAGAATCTCAACTTCATATCTCTCCTTCGAATCCAGTATTCCGGCCCGTAAGATGGCCAAATCGGTCCCGGATTATCTCTTGACTTGGAAGGAACTGGCGAGACAGTTTCGTGTCTCGCCAGAAAGTGTAAAGCGATTACAGCGAGCGCAGAAAATCCAATATTTCCTGTTGTTGGGTGGTTGAGAGGTCGTCGAAGAACTCTTCCGCCGGGACGTTGGCTTCGCTGCCATTGCTTATGTGGTCCTCGATCGCCGTGATCAGGTTCGTGGTGCGGCCATCGTGCAGCAGGAAGATCCGCTGTCCCAACCCCCACAAGGGAGCGGTGCGGAACTGGCCACCGCCCGCCGTGCCCTGCGCGACGTTATCCGCCAGTCCATTGCCCATGTTATGGATCTCAATATCGGAGAACGCATTCACCGGCTGCTGGCTTAACGATGAGGTGAAGTTCGACACTTGTGTCGTACCTACCGTGGGATTGTGGCAGACCGAGCAGCCGATTGCGCTAAACAACGAGCTGCCGGCGGAGATGCTACCCGAGCTAACAGTCGATCCGTTGAGCACAACTGCCCCCGGTGGAGGCGGGGCTAGGAACCGCATAAAGTTCGCAAATGCCGAGACGTCATCCAGAACCGCTGAGTTCGGCGTCGAGGTGAAGTTGGACGTGTCTTCCGGATAACCGGTTCCGGAAAGGTTCAGGCAGGTGGAGACCAGTCCCGTTGTATTACCGCCGTTTTGGCTGGTTCCACCAGCGCCGTCTTCCCCAGGCAGTGGCCGTTCGTTGGGGAACAACTCGTTGGTGATGCCCATCTCCACGTTGTAAGCCTCACCCGCAAAGATGTGCAGCGACTTGTTCTGCGCCTTCCAACCGAAGCGGCTGATGGTGCCGTCGTTGCCATTCCGGTTGAAACTGCCGGAAACGCCAAAGTTGTTATTGAGATTGACCACTTGGTTCTTTAACAGAGTGGAGTCGTCCAGGTTCTCGATCAGGCCGGTGCCAAAGACCGGCGTAGGAATCCGGAAGATGATGTTGTTCGCCGCCTGTGCGGCAGCGAAGCCGGGCTGTGGCAACGCGGTGGCGCTGTTGCAAGTGCCAGCATCGGAGCGGCCGGTAACGGTGAACAGATCTTCCACTCCCCCATTGGGAGCGCTGGTGTTGGCCGTGCCATTGCTGTTAAAGAAAAATGGGAACCGGGCTTCACGGGTTGGCCCATTGGCCGTAATGAAAGACGGCGTGGTGTTGCCCGGCGCAACTCCGTTGCTGGTGAACAGAAACTGCGGATTCGTGGCCGCGCCTGTCCCGCCGATCGCGGGTTGCGCGTGGCAGGAACTGCATTGATTGGAGTTAAATCGCGGTCCCAGACCTACATTAGCAGAGTTGGAGACCGTCTCCACTTCCTGGAAGCGGGTTTGACCATCAGTGAAAAAAGCCAGGATTCCGGAAGGGTTGTTCGCCAACACCGAGGAAAGTGCCGCGCCGGTACCGCGATTACCGCTTTGGACTCCGGGGTCTGTTTGTGCGACTACGATGGGAGCGAGGAACATCACCGTTAACACAAAACCAGGCAGAACTGCAGATACCTTCATCACGCCTCCTTGGAGACAAGTCTTTAGCTGGCTTGTCTTAGTCTTGCCGTTAAGTGCTTGCCGAAGCCGCCGTGAGGCTATTCCTCTGGCGCGAGGCAAGAAGTGAGGAATGCACTTCTCCCATCCGCAGACGGGAGGTTCTGGAGCGGAGCAAGGCTCCTCCTTGTTCGGACCTGGGATACAGAACCCAATTTCTAAACTGGCGTGGGACTCGACAAAAGAATCCGGACGTCGAAGGTGCAGGGTGTCCGAAGTCAGTGTTGCGCTTTGTAGCGCAATTCTTGCTGGCTGCGAAAAAAAAGTGTGGGACGTTACGGACTCAGAACAGAGGAAGTTGGAGGATTGTGCGAATTGTTAAAGTTTTCTTGAAGATAGGGCGTTCTGCAATCGGTGGCGCTGCGCCACTCGAAGAACAAGAAACTAATCGCAAGTGTTCGGAATCCCGAAACAGCGAACAGAGAATGCCCTTCCGTGTAATTGACCTTAAGATGTTGGGACGAATTCAGCGGATGAACTTGTAGTCGACGATTGAGGCGGCCAGAAAATTCATCGCGCTTTCCGCGTCGTCTGCCGGTTTTTCCTTGGCGATTCTATCCTTGTCTTTGGCGCGGATAACTCGCCCCTGGCAGAGGACATTGCGATTCTTCTGGCCTGAAATCTCCTCGGGCATTTCGAAGACCATCTCGATCAGTGCGTTCACCGGCAGTCCCTGTGGTCCGTTAAAGAGGATTCCAGTCTGGCTCAGGTTCTCGATGAAGCCTTCGTACCAGGTGCTGGTGTTATTCACCCGATAACGCAATGGCACATCAAGCTTCAATCGGCGGGCGCGCGGTACCCATTTCGGGCGTTTTTCGCGCGTGTGGGCCCGCCGGACTCCGGTTTCCGCCTGAGCACGCTTTACCCGCTCAGTGCGCCGCATCGTGGCCCAATCATACTTATATTCCGCCGCGCAGAGCAGGCAAACCTGATAATAATCCCCGTCAGAACCTCGCCGGGGCCAGGAGAACTCGTGGGAGCAATGCCCAAGCATAAGAACTTCCATTATTTTCTGCGGCATGATGGTTACTTCCGGACAGCCTCAACGCACCTAGGAGCGTCTGAGACAGCCTCATCATCTCCCGAATTGGCCTTCTTGGGTAGGTTACTTTTGTGTTAGGGAAAGGGCGTTGTTCGCACTACCGCGGCATAGGTCCTCTCTGAATTTAGCGCGAATCAGGGTGTCCTCATCGCTCTCAACTTCTTGCAGTCACAGAGTGTATGATCGCGGCATGAAGGGATCGGGCGATCTGGCCGCCTTCGTGCTGGCAGGCGGTAAGAGCACCCGCATGGGGATGGATAAGGCATTTCTGGATTACCACGGTCGCATGCTGCTCTGTCGCGCGCTGGACCTGGCCCGCTCAGTGAGCCCGTTGGTTCGGGTCGTGGGAACCCGGGAAAAGTTCGCGGACCACGCTGAGGTGGTGGAAGACGTGTATCCAGGCAGGGGACCGCTTGGAGGGATTCATGCCGCATTGCAGTCATCTCAGGCGGATCTCAATCTTGTGATCGCGGTCGACATGCCCTTGTTGTCGCAGCAGTTCTTGCAGTATTTGTTGGACCGGGCGCGGAGTTCGAACGCGACGGTGATCGTTCCCCGCACGGACGAGCATTGGCAGCCGCTTTGCGCAGTTTATCGTCGTAACTTTGCTTCGGTTGCTGAGGACGCATTGCTCGCCGGAAGGAATAAGATCGACACGCTTTTCACCCTGACAAAGACGCTAACACTCGAGGAGGAAGAGTTGAATCATGCTGGGTTCTCACCGTCCTTGTTTTGCAATCTAAATACTCCGAAGGAGCTGCTGGAATTGGAAGGAGAGAGAAGAAGCTAGAATCTTGGTTATCGTTGTGAGCCAAAACGAATGCCTGACCCTGAGGTCCATCCCTACATTGAGTTCCGTGAAGTCTCCAAGGCCTTCGGCGAGAAGGTCGTGCTTGATCGCGTGAGCTTCAATGTCATGCCCGCTGAAACTGTCTGTATTCTTGGCCGCAGCGGAGTGGGCAAATCAGTGTCACTGCAGATTCTCATGGGATTTCTCAAAGCCGATTCCGGCCGCGTGATCGTTGCGGGTGAAGATGTAACGGACTTTACTCAGGAACAGATGGAAGCGATTCGAAAGAAAGTCACAATGGTATTTCAGAATGGCGCACTGTTTGACTCATTAACTGTCGGGGAGAACGTCGCCTTTCCTCTGCGCGAGACGCGCCAGCTTTCTGAAGAGCAGACTTACCAGATTGTCGATGGCCTTCTGCAAATGGTGGGTGTGAAGGAGATGCGGGATCTCTTGCCATCGGATCTATCGACCGGAATGAAGCGCTCGGTTGCTATCGCCCGCGCCCTGGCTGCGCGGCCGGAGTGTATTCTCTACGACGAACCGACAACCATGGTCGACCCTCTGATGGCGCAACTTCTCGGCGATCTCATCAAGCGGCTGAAGCTGCAACTAAACCTGACCAGCATAGTGGTCACCCACGACATGCGTCTCGCCCAAAAACTCGCCGACCGCGTGGTGTTTCTATACGAAGGGAGAGCCATTTTTTTCGGCACTTACGCCGAGATGGAAAAGTCCACAGAGCCCATCGTGCAGGAATTCCTGGAGCTGGACGAACTCAAGATCGAAGCATAAGAAGCTTGTGCCAGACTCTAGGTTGTGATATCCAGTTGCCGCATGAAAAGGCACATTTCTGTTTGCTCTCTCCTGTTTTTACTTTCCCCTGCCGGTGCCTTTTGCCAAGCATCGACTGGGCCGGCGGCATCGCACTCGATCGTGGTGAAGGCCGCCAGAGTGCTCGATGTCGGCAAGGGCAGCTACATCGAAAGCGCCGGGATATGGATCGAAGGCGAACGGGTCAAAGAGGTCGGCCGTTTTGCCGAGGTCCAGTCGCATGCTCCGAAGGGGGCGCAACTCATCGATCTCGGTCGCTCTACGGTTCTCCCCGGGCTCATCGATTGCCATACGCACATCATGGCGCGCATTCCCGACGGCGAAAATGGATACATCCTGAATCTCGCCACGAAATCACAGGCTTTCCGCGCGCTCGAAGGCGCATACAATGCGCGCATCACCCTCGAAGCCGGATTCACCACGATTCGCGATGTCGAAAACGAGGGCTCGGGTTATGCGGATGTGGCTTTGCGCGATGCCATCAATCAGGGGCTCGCGATAGGTCCGCGCATGCAAGTGGCGACACGAGCCATCGCGGCGGTTGGTCAATACAATCCTTTCGGAGTGTCGCCCGATCTCGTCGATTTTCCCACCGGGGCGCAAATGGTAAGTGGAGTCGAGGAGGCCCGTCGAGCTGTCCGTGAACAAATCGGATACGGCGCTGACTTGATCAAGGTTTATGCCGACTGGGACCATCCCACATTGACGGTCGAGGAAATGCACGTCATCGTCGAGGAGGCGCACAAGCAGGGCCGGAAGGTAGCGGCACACGCTTATACTCCCGATGGCATCCGCAACGCTCTCAAAGCCGGCGTCGATTCTATCGAGCACGGCACTTTCGCTGAGCGCGCGACCCTCGAGCTGATGAAAGAAAAGAACGCCTACTGGGTGTTGACGAAGGGCCATGCTTTCGATCGCTTGAAAACTGAGAGTTCGCCGGAAATCCGCAAGCGACTGGAAGCCATGCTGCAACGTGCGCGCGAAAATATCGCCATCGCTCGCGAACTGGGAGTGAAAATCGCCGACGGTTTCGATCCGGCGAGCGCCGAGGCACATGGCAAGAACGCGGATGAAATCGTGGCGATGAATGCCCTCGGCCTGCCGCCGATCGAAGCTATCCGAGCCGCAACGATGAACGCCGCCGACCTCATGGGCTGGCAGGATCAGGTTGGAACGATCGAGCCCGGCAAGTATGCCGATTTAATCGCCGTGGCAGGCGACCCGCTAACGGACGTTTCCGTTCTGCAAAAACTGAAGTTCGTGATGAAAGGTGGGACGGTAGTAAAAAACTCAACGGTGCAATAGCGAACTAGTCGCCCCGCCTCACGAGTCACCGGTTATTTTTTTATAGCCCGCACAGGCCAGTACGGGCAGCCGGGGATATTTCGCAAACTGCGGGTCGGTGAAAGACAGTTGGCATTGCAGAAACGCCGAGCCTTTGTCCGACGTGATCCACTTTGCGTAAATACAGCCGGAACAAAGGCCAGCATTTGGCTGCCGATTCAAGTCAGAACGCGGCACTAAAATCCCTGCCGCACCAGTTCTTCCACGGTCAAAGAACTTTGTGGCGGTTCGCTCGTCATCATCTTCTCAACGTACTTCGCAATCAGATCCGCTTCGAGATTCACCGGATCGCCGGGCTGTAGCGAATTGAGATTCGTCATCTCTACGGTGTGCGGAATGATTGCAACCGTGCAGCTTCTGCCTTCGAGCTTTGCAACGGTAAGGCTGATTCCCTCGATCGAGATCGAGCCTTTGTAGACCGTGTACTTTTCAATCTCACGTGGCAACTCGATTCGCAGCCAGAAGTTCTCCGAGTCCGCGATTCGCTCCAGCGCGAGAAACTTGCCTACGCCATCCACATGCCCCTGCACAATATGGCCGCCGAATCGGCCATCGGCTTTCATGGGCAGTTCAAGATTCACCAACGCCCCCTCATGAATTCGCGAGAAGGATGTCCGTACCCACGTCTCCGGAGCCAAATCAGCGCAAAACGATTCCGGCTTGATGTCGAGCGCAGTAAGGCAAACGCCGCTGACCGCAACGCTATCGCCCGATTTCAATTCTTTTGGAGTGTTCTGTGCGCTGACGGTGATGCGGCGATTCTCTCCCCGTTGTTCGATACGAGTGACGCGTCCAACTTCTTCCACGATGCCAGTGAACATAAAAACCTCCTGCAAGATAACGAAAGAAGACCAAGAAATATGATAAGGCCGAAAAGCGAAACCTAGTTGAGCCGGTCACTCACTGTAAGGATCGTGCAGATACCCTTCGACTGCGAAGTCCTCTCCAAAGCGATGCAGGTGAGCGTGCTTTAGCTGGATGTATTCGCTCTTGTTCCCGAAGCTGGAGTCGCAAGCGAAGGGGACGGCTCCGGTAGCCGCCATGATCTTCGGCGCGTAATACAGAAAAACTTTGTCGACGACTCCTGCGGCAAGCGCGGCAGCGTTTACGGTTGCGCCTCCTTCAATCATCAAACTAGTAATTTCAAGTTGTCCGAGTCGCCGCAACACCGCGTGAAGTTCCGGGCGGCCGTCTGGGGAAGAGCAGGGAAGTTGCTCGATCCGAATACCGCGCTCCTCGAGCGCGTGTTTCTTGCTCTCTTCTGCGTGAGAGCAGAATACGAGTACATCATTGTTGACGCCGTTTTCGCGCCTGATGCTTTGAACCAATCGCGAGTCGAATGGCAACCGCAGACGAGAATCGAGAATCACGCGCAACAGTGGCTTTCGCCGCGTTTTCTCACTTCGATCTGTGAGCAGCGGATCGTCGGCCAAAATCGTTCCTGCGCCGGCCAGAATCGCGTCGTTCTGATGGCGCTGTTCGTGTATGTACGCACGTGCAGCCTCGCCGGTGATCCATCCTCCTGGAGGTATTCCACGTTCCTTCTCCGGTGCCGCACTCGGCGGCGGCGCGATCTTGCCGTCAAGTGTCATCGCCGATTTCAGCGTGACCAATGGGACTTCGTGGCGAATGTAGCGGGCAAACGCCTCGTTCAATTGCCGGGCTTCGGCTTCCAGCCGGCCAACTTCAACGTGAACTCCGGCAGAGCGTAATTGTTCAAATCCCCGGCCGCTCACTTTAGGATTGGGATCCGCCATGCAGGCAACGACGCGGCGAATGCCGGCTGCGATCAGAGCGTCGGTGCAGGGAGGCGTGCGGCCCTGATGCGCATGGGGCTCAAGATTGATGTAGAGCGTGCCACCGCGCGCCTTGCCGCCGGCTTGTTCCAGCGCGAGCACCTCCGCATGCTTCCTGGCTTCGTAGGTATAGACACCCGTTCCAGCAACCGCGCCCTCCTCATCGACGATCACAGCCCCAACATAAGGATTGGGCGAAGCTAGGCCGGTTCCTTTGCGCGCTAGATCGAGCGCTTGCCGGAGGAAATGTTCGTCATTCAAATGATCGGGCATTCGTTCTATTGACGCCGAGGTGGGTAGGCACGATAGGAGTCGTCTTCAGGCTCCGCAACCGCGGCACCGCTGCGGCCACCGGGGCCGCGGCGTAATGGTGCCATAACGTACGCATAAGGATCGGCAGGCGAGGAAGGCGGTTTTCTACGAAACCGGCGTCGAAGAAAATCGAGTAGCTTTTTCAAGGACGAACGCTCGCCACCAGATGCAGACATGGAGTCTCCTATTCGAACAGGGAATCGACAAACTCTTTTGGGTCGAACGGCAACAGATCGCCGGCTTTCTCGCCAACGCCGACAAACCGCACCGGGAGGCCCAACTCGCGTGAAATCGCCACAACCACTCCACCCTTGGCGGTGCCGTCGAGTTTGGTGAGCACAATTCCGGTCACGCCCGCTGATTGTGTGAATAACCGTGCCTGCTGCAAACCATTCTGCCCCGTTGTCGCGTCCATTACCAGCAAAGTTTCGTGCGGCGCACCGGGAACAATGCGCTGCGCCGTGCGCCGCATCTTATCGAGTTCCGACATGAGACTTGTTTTTGTATGCAGGCGGCCGGCGGTATCAACGATGACATAATCTGTATTGCGGGCGCTCGCAGCCTGCAGGGCGTCGAACAATACTGCAGCGGGATCGCCGCCCGGTTTCGTTTTAATCACTTCGGTGCCGGTGCGCTGGCCCCAGATTTCCAGTTGCTCGATTGCCGCCGCTCGGAACGTATCCGCAGCACACAGCAGCACGTTCTTGCCCTGCGAGCGAAATACCTGCGATAGCTTGCCGATCGTCGTCGTCTTGCCCGTTCCATTCACGCCGACAACCAGAATTACCTCGGGCACGCCATCGACTTTGCTCACCGGTTTTGTATTCGCCGCATTCAAGATAACCAGCAGTTCTTCCTTCAGAAGCCGCTTGAGTTCCTGTACATCCTTGATCTGCTTGCGGTCCGCTTTGTCGCGCAACTTGCCCAGCACTTCCTGAGTCGTGGTCGAGCCCAGGTCCGCACTGATCAGCGTCGCTTCCAGATCATCGAGTGTATTGCGATCAATCTCCTTACCGAAAGCAACAACTTCTTCAATGCGCTCGGCAAGATTCTCGCGCGTCCGCGTGACGGCCTGCTTCATGCGATCCAACAGGCCGGTTTTCTTTTCTTCCGTGCTCCCGAATAAAGTCTGAATCATGACCAATGCTCAGTCTTGATTATAGCGGTGAGAATGAGGTGACCGGGCAGAGGCCGCTTGAAGAAAAGGGGACAACGCGGGAGGGAAACTGCTAGACGCGTGTTCTTTCGAGCGTGCCGGCGTCAGTGCTGGAGAGGACAGGGGCTGGAGCAGCGGCCGGGTTCGCTGCCGCTTCCACCGGAGCAGGTCTCTTGATCGAAACGCGCTGAATGCGAATTTCGCCTCGCCCGTAGACTGCCATCAATGCGGCCACCGGCACAGGATCAAGCCTTTTGCCGGCAAGATCCTGAATAATCTTCAACGCATCGTCAGGGGTGTGCGCGGTCTGATAGGGGCGATTGGTGGTCAGGGCGTCAAAGGTGTCGGCAACCGCGATAACCCGCGCCAGCAACGGAATCTGCTCGCCCTTCAAACCATAGGGATAGCCGCGTCCATCGAGCGCTTCGTGGTGCAATTCAATGCCGGGCAGCATTTCGGCAAGCTGCGTAACGGGACGCAGAATATTCGCCCCCTTGGTCGTGTGTGTCTTCATCACCTCGAATTCTTCCGCGGTAAGCGCGCCCGGTTTTTTCAGGATGCGATCTTCAATGCCAATCTTGCCTACGTCATGCAACTGCGCCGAGATCTGCAGTGTCTCCATGAATGGGGCAGGCAAGTTCATTTCCTTGGCGATCATCATCGAGTAGCGCGTAACGCGGTCGGAGTGACCGCGTGTATACGGATCTTTTTCGTCGACCGCACCAGCCAACATTTGAATTGAGCCCAGGAACAGCGCGCGGTTTTCTTCCGCAGCTCTCTTCAAGTCCTCGACAAAATGTTCGAGTTCTTTGGACATCGTGTTAAAGGTCTCAGCCAGTTCGCCGATTTCTGTGCGGCTGCGCAGGTGAACGCGTTGCGAAAAATCTCCGCGCGCCAGGGCCCGGCTGGATTGCGTTAAGACCTGTAGTGGATTCGTAATTCGCCGAGCTGCAAAGATGCTCACCGTGATGCTGAGCAGAACAGCCATCAGCGCCAACACGCGTGCCGTGCGCTGCATTTCATAGATGCTGCGATAGGCCTGGCGCTGCGGTTTCTGCACCACCACCGCCCAGTCCAAAGCCGTGACAGGGCTGTACGTGCCCAGCATCTCCTCGTTGTTATTGCCTTCTCGGACCGCGAACTCCTTGGTGGCAGCAAGCTGCGCCTTATTGCCTTCGTCTACGAAATTGCGGACGATCTCCAGACTCTTCATCTCCTGGCCGGTAACGTATTGTGTCGTGCCAGCTGCTACGAGGCGTCCCTGCGCATCCACCACGTACGGAATCAGCCCACCACCGCTGAAGTCATGCAGACGTCGAATCAGGAATTGCAGATCGACCACCGCTCCGACCATGCCGAGAAACCGACCCCCATAGCTGACCGGGCTACTAACCAAAACGACGGTTCGCGAAGACTTGTCGTCTTCTACCTGAAGAGCTTGCCCTGTATAAGCTCGTCCGTCGCGTGCCGCATCGAAAGCATGCTGGAGTTCGCGCTGCAGGAAAGCGTCCGGGGTGATGCGACCCGCGGAAATGCCCTTGGCCTCGGAGTTCAGCAGTGTTGCGTAGGCGAGTTCGTCCGAAGAGGAAACGAAATTCTCCAGCAGGGCGCGCAATTCCGGCGCTTCGATATTTTTGCTGCCGATGTCGCCGCCGCTCGCCACCTGAACTGCCGAAGATAAATTGGCGAGCATCATGCGCAGTGAGCGGTCGTGCTCGGATAAGTCGTCCGCCAGAGAGCGCGTTACCGTATTTTGCAGCAGCATTTCGTTTGTCTTCAGCCGGTCCCGGTTAATCGCCTCCACCTGCGCCGAATAAAAGTACATGGGGACGATACTGATAGCGAAAAGTACACCGAGAATGACATAGAGAATCGGGATGCGCGCCGAATTCGGCGCGGCAAAAGACGCTTCGCTCCCTTTGCGTGCGGGCGAAGCGCCGTCAATCGAGGTGGCGGCGGATTCCACAGGTATCTACAGAAGTTTAATGGTGGAATTCCCGCGCGCGGACGGAAACTGTGGGCTTCGTAATTACCAAAGTTCAATCGCCCCTGGGGAATCGATCGATATTTGGCGTGAAAGAGAAACGATTACCAATGGTTACGCCTGGAATGTCTCGCTTTTGCTGGTGCGCGCCATCAGTTGCTGAATCGCATCGGGCGGAGCTTTCCCGTGCTGGAGGATCTCATACATCTGCTCCGTAATCGGCATCTCGACTTTGCGTCCGCGTGCGAGGTCCAGCGCCGCCGTCGTTGTGAAAACTCCCTCCGCAACCATGCCGTGCATGCCCGCCAGAATCTCCGGTAGCTTTCGTCCGCGTCCAAGTTCTACGCCGACGCTACGGTTGCGCGAAAGGCCGCCTGTACAGGTCAGCACGAGATCGCCCAGGCCGGCGAGGCCGGCCATTGTGTCGGCTTTTCCCCCGCAAGCGACGACTAGGCGGGTCATTTCTGCCAATCCGCGGGTGATCAATGCCGCAGCCGAGTTGTGTCCCAGTCCCAGCCCATCGCAAATTCCGGCGGCGATCGCGATCGTGTTCTTCAGTGCGCCACCGAGCTCAACTCCAATCACGTCGGTATTCGTGTAAATGCGAAAGCTGGGATGGCTGAACTCCTGCTGCACGGTTCGAGCCAGGTCCAAGTCTTCCGAAGCAATGGCAACAGCCGTGGGATCGCCACGCGCAACTTCGAGCGCGAACGAGGGCCCGCTCAATGCGCCCAGCCGGGGAGCGAAACCCCTGGCATTCTCGACCACCTCCCGAATCACTTCTGTCATGCGCATGTCGCTATCATTCTCGATGCCTTTTGTCGCGCTGACGAGCAACATTTCAGGAGTCAGATACGAATGCAGCTTTCCGAAGACCGAGCGGCAATGATGAGAAGGCATGACGCTCACGACGATCTTGGCTCCCCTGATGGCCTCTTCATAGCTGGCGGTCGGATGAACGCTTTCAGGAACAGCACAGCCGGGAAGAAACTTGTCGTTCACCCGGCGTTGTCGGAGCGCGTCGCAGACTTCGATCTCATGCGACCATAGCCGAACTTCATGCGTGTCCTTTCGCCCCAGCACGATGGAGAGTGCTGTGCCCCATGCTCCCGCCCCGATAATCGCAATCCTGCTCATGCTCGTTTCGATCCTATGCGGTTCTCCGTGCCAGCCAGCAGGCGTCGAATGTTTTGGTGGTGTTTGGCAACGATCAGCAAGGAAGCGAGAGCAAGCAGGATCAACCCCTTGGCAGAGAGCTGATATTGACCGATTCGCCAGGCGATGAACGGAAAAGCTGCGACTGAAAGGATTGATCCCAGGGAGACATAACGGAAAACAACTACGAGTAAGATGAACATTCCAAGTGCGATCAGCACCGCCTTCGGAGCGATCAATACGAAAGACCCGAGCCCGGTAGCAACGCCCTTGCCACCGCGAAAATGCAGCCACACCGGGAATATGTGTCCTATTACAGCGAACAATGCCGCCAACGCCAGACACTGAAGAGCAGGAGGTCCCGTAACCGTTTGTTTCGCCAAGGCATACGAGATCACCACTGCCGTTGTTCCCTTTAGCGCATCGAGCAACAGAGTAGTCACTCCCAGTAACGGTGATTTCCGGGAAACATTTGTCGCGCCAATATTCCCGCTGCCGCTCAGGCGTACATCCTCGCCGCGGAAGAGGCGAACCAGCAAATATCCAAAGGGAATCGATCCCAGCAGATAGCTTATAGCGGCGATGAAGAAGAGTGTGATCATCGAACGGGCTGAATCAGCGCAAGGAAAATGCCGCCAATTTCGTGTATTTTGATCCGCGCGGCGAAAGTTGACTCTGGTACAAAAAGAATCTGTCCGCAGTCATCTTTCCAAACTCTGGTCCAGGCCAGCTCACGAGTTTTTCCTGCAGGAGCCTAAAGTTAAGGTTCGGCCGGTCTCCCTTGCGCCTGTGCGGGGCGCCGGAACCTCCAGCGCTTCGCGCCAGCGTCAGATGCGCATTGAACGCGTGTTCGTCCTTTGCAATGTCCATGGTTGCCAATGCGTCCTGCACCTTCGCCGACAGCACGGGCAATCTCGAATCCGACTCGATTCCAATCCAGAACACACGCGGCGCTCGCGCGCTGGGAAAGAATCCATACCCGCGAATCTCCATTTCAACCCTATTGGCTTCAACCGCACTAAGAGCCGCCTTAATTCGTCCAACCTCTTCTTCCGCCCTTTCCCCGATAAATTTCAACGTCACGTGCAGCGACTCAGGCCGAACCCAGCGCGCGTCCGGAGCGAATTCACGCACTCCGTCAAGGAAGCGCGTAATTTTCTCCCGAATACTGTCATCTATGTCCAAAGCTACGAAGAGGCGCATAAGCGGCCAAACGATTTTTTTTGAGAAGCTTCAACTCCGATACTGAATTCTGAGCTCGAAGCTCGCGGGGCGAAGCTTACCTCACATCAACTTCCTTCGCACCATGTCGAGCGCCAATGTCGTCGCAAACCAGCGAATGCGCTTGCGGTCGCCGGGAAAGTTTCGCTCAATCACTTCTGTTCCACTGTCACTCGCAAGACCGTGAAACACCAACCCCACCGGCTTTTCGGGAGTTCCACCCGTCGGCCCGGCAACGCCGGTAATCCCGACACCAAGTGTCGCCTCGCAACGATAACGAATACCCTCAGCCAAAGCAGCCGCCACTTCGCGGCTGACCGCGCCATGACGCTGAATCATCTCTGCCGGCACGCCTGCAAGTTCGGTTTTCACGGAGTTGGCGTAAACGATGGCTCCGCCGGCAAAATAGCGTGAGCTGCCGCCGACGGAAGTGATTCTCTCGCCCAGCAAACCTCCGGTGCAGGACTCCGCCACTGCCAGCGTGGCATTGCGCATCTGCAGCCAATAACCCACGATCTGCTCCAGCGATTGGCCGTCGCGCGAGTACACGGCATCATCAAGTTCGTCCTCGACCGCGTCAGCCACTTCGTCCACACGCGCCTGTGCCGCTTCCACGCTTCCGGCGCGCGATTTGAAATGCAGCTGAATCTCGCCCGCGCCGGCGAGAATGGTCGTCTGCACATCGGCAAAGCGCTTGTAAATCGGGGAAACTCGCGCATCCACGTGCGACTCGCCCAGCATCGCGACTTTCAGCACGCGCGTGGCAATAAACGCTGCAGGCACCTTTGCTTTCAACCGCTCGCGGCACTCCGCTTCAAATAGTGCTTTAAGTTCATGCGGCGGTCCCGGCAGCAGGATGACAATTTGCTCACGCCCGTCAAACTTCCCGCATAACCATTGTCCCGGCGCTGTGCCATTTGCGTTTGGCAATACTGTCGCGCCTTCCAGAACGTCCGCCTGCTTCAGATTGTTCGTGGGCATCTTCCAGCCGCGCGCCGCAAAACGCTGCTCGATCCGCGCGAGCATGGCGTCATCACGTCGCAGCCCAACCCCCAGCGCCCCGGCTACCGCTTCGCGCGTCAAATCGTCTTCGGTAGGGCCTAAACCGCCGCTAAAAATCACGATATCGGAGCGAAACAATGCATGCTGTGCGGCCGCTACCAGCCGCGCGAAATCGTCTCCGACAATGCCCTTGAAGATGACTTCAACGCCCAGCAGGTTCAGTTGCTCGGTGAGGTAAAGAGAGTTTGTGTCCGTGCGGAAGGGCGTGAGCAGCTCGGAGCCAACCGCGATGATCTCAGCGTTCACGGCTAGAAGTGTAAATGAAAGCGAAGAAAAGCGAGCAGGACCGCACTAAGGGAGCCCGCAATGGTTGGGTCACTGTTCTGGTAGCAGCGGCAATCCTTGAATATTCCACGAGAGGTGATGTACTGCATCCGTCGTAGCCAGAATCACGCTGCGTCCCGGGGCAAACGCCAGCCCCACCAGGCCGTGGCCAGCAACTTCCAGATTGGCTTTGCCTTCGGGCGTGATCTTCACGATGCCACGCTTACCGGAGAGAGAAGCCGCAAGGTACAAATCTCCCTGTGCGTCAAAAGCCAGGCCCTGCGGGCGTCCCAGGCCGCGATAAAAGGTCTTCACCGTTCCTTGAGGGTCGATTCGGTGCACGCAATCGAAGCTCGAGGTCGTTGGCCCGGTCACAAACAAATCTCCCTGCGGACCAAAAGCCAGGTGATATGCCGAGACGCTCGGCTCCAGCGTCGCAAAGACGAATACCTGCTGATCGCGCCCGATCTTGAAGATGGTGCCGCTGCGATCGCCCACATACAGATTCTCGCTCCGATCGAATGCAATCCCGGTAGCGATGCCCATGCCTTCCGCGTAGGTCGTCATGGTGCCGTTCGAGGCTACGCGATACACCGCGCCATCATGCCGCGAAGAAACATACATCTGGCCCTGGCGGTCAAAGGCAATCGAAGTCGCGTTCATCAGTTCGGCCACGAAAGGCTTGACCCCGTAATTCGTATCGATCTTGAAAATGGCGACGGGTACCTTCTGGCCGCGGGAACCGGAAAAAGTCGCATAGATATTGCCCTGCGCGTCCAGGGCGGGGTTGGTCACAGGATGCAGGTTTTCTGCAATCGGAACAGCAACCTTCACGGTATGCGCATTGCTGACGTGGCCATTGGTCGCCACCACAACCGATCCGGAAGTCGCGCCTTCGGGTACGCGCGCGATTAAGAACGAGTCCGAACTGACTACGATTCCGCCTTCGAGATCGCCAAACCGCACGCGCGGCCGTTGCCACTCCTCTGGCCGCAACCCGGAACCGGCGATGCGCACTTCGCCTCCCGCAAGCGCCAGCACGGGCGCGACAGATTCAATATGCGGCCCGCCATTCACGTTTTTCTTACCGAGGATACGATCGGAAAATCCCATGCAGAGAACACTGCCTTCTTCGACACTATCTTAGAAGACCAAAGTGCAGCAAGAGATGCATTATCGCCAGCGCATACAAGCCGGCAGCAACGTCATCCAGCACGATTCCGGCTCCTTCCGGAAGGGCTTCCAGTTGCCGCACCGGGGGAGGTTTCAGGATGTCGAAAACACGAAAAAGTATAAAGGCCGCCAGAAAAGATTTCCATTCCAGGGGGACGCCGATGAGTGCGACGAGTTGGCCGGCGACTTCGTCAATCACGACAAACTGAGGGTCTTTCACCCCAGTTGTGCGAGAAACGTGTGTTGCCGCTGGAATGCCGATGATTATGATCAGAAATACCAGACCGATCGATATGGGTAATCTGAACGTGCCGGGAAACGTGTACGCAAAGATGGTCCACAGGATTACCGTAGCAGCCGAACCCCAGGTTCCCGGCCCCGGTCGCAACCGGCCAACGCCGAAGAAAGTGGCGACAAGCAAGGGCCAGGAAAAGGGCGCTGGAGGCAATCGATCGCCGTTATGAATGGAAACTTCGCCGAAGCGGGGGCGAGACGTCCCCGCGACAGGGACGCCGGCGCTACTTTCGGTCTTCGGTTGGTCGCTCATGACTCTTCGTCCTGCTCTCCGTGAGGAGTGCTTTCCGCGACTCGGTCCTCTTCGTCGGGTGCTGAAGGAATCGAGTATGCGCCGCTCGCCCAATTTCCCAAATCAATCGTGCGGCAGCGTGCGCTGCAGAAGGGAAACTCCGAATCTCCGCTTTTGACTTCTTTTTTGCAGATCGGGCAGCGAAGTTCGAGCTTGCGCTTTTCCGGCATGGGGGCATTCAGATCGACGAAGAAGCGACAAATGAATCGGCTACAGAATTTTCGTTACAAGATCGTAATCGTGCGCCTCTGTAATCCGGCAGCGATAAAAATTACCTGGTTCCGGAGTGATCTCAACCGGAAAATCGTTTACGAAAACCTTGCCGTCGATTTCCGGGGCGTGCATCGCAGTTCGCGCTTCCAACAGCAGATCGGTTTCGTCCGATGTTCCTTCGAGCAACAAATCGACCTCGCGCCCGACGAGCGCCTTCTTTTTCTTCCGGCTGATCCGCCGCTGAATCTCCATCAAATGCTTACGCCGGCGCTCAATCTCCCGCTGCGAAATCTTTCCATCCAACCCGTAAGCATCAGCTCCCTCCTGATCGGAATAGGAGAACGTTCCCATCCAGTCAAATTGGGCCTCCCGCACAAATTCGCAAAGCTCTTCGAACTCTTTTTCCGTCTCGCCGGGAAAGCCCACAATGAATGATGTGCGCAGGGTCAGATCGGGAATTGCGCGCCGCATCTTTTCGATTGAGCGAAGAAAAACGTCCGCTCCTCCGCCGCGCTTCATCCGCTTCAGAACCGATGGTGAAGCATGTTGCAACGGCACATCCATGTAAGAGCAGATTTCTTCGTGCCTCGCAATCGTCTCCAGCAGCTTGCCCGTAATCTTGTTCGGATAGGCGTAGAGAAAACGGATCCAGCGCAAATCTTCGATCTGGGCCAGCTTTTCAAGCAGCAGCGCCAGGCCATCCTTCAGGCCCAAATCCTCGCCATAACAAGTTGTATCCTGGCCGATGAGCGTAATCTCGCGAACGCCGCTTCGCGCCAGCCGTTCAGCTTCGGCAATCACAGATTCAAACCGCCGCGAGCGGAACTTCCCGCGCAACTGCGGAATTATGCAGAATGTGCAGGGATGATCGCAGCCCTCCGCGATCTTGATGTACGCGGTATGCTTCGGCGTTGCCAGAATGCGCGGCGTTTCGTCGTCATACAAGTAGTTGGGAAGATCGGCAACTGCGCCATCCCACTGCTCGCGCGAAAATCGTCCCTGCGCTGAGCGTGCTTCACTTTCGGGCCGAGAAGGCAGTACTACAAAGGGAGAATCGCTCGCAGCCCGAGGGAGTGATACCCCGGTCGCGGCCAGGATGTTCTGCAACTCGCCAGTCCCAACAACCGCATCCACCTCCGGAATCCGTTGGCGAATTTCCTCGCGATAACGCTCCACCAGGCACCCAGCAACCACCAGTTTTTTCGCGCGCCCCGAAGCTCTTATGCCTGGCCATCTCCAGAATCGTGTTCACTGACTCCTGCTGGGCGCTCTCGATGAACGAGCAGGTGTTCACCACGATTACGTCGGCATCCTCTGCACGAGGCGAAAGTTCAGCTCCGGCGCGGCTAAGCAGCCCCATCATGACTTCGCTGTCGACGAGGTTTTTTGGACATCCCAGGCTGACGAAACCTATCTTCAATGCATGTGCGGTTGAAGCGTTCTGGTCGGTGCCAGGAATAGTCGTTTCTTTATCGGAAGTCGGGCTAGTAAGGGTCTTTGAGGGCATGCAATCTATTGATTTTAACATTCGGGCCAATAAAAGCTGCCTAAACGCCACCGCTGCCACGCTGCTTACTTTGGGCACCATGAAAGGCACAGTCTGTGGATCAAACTCCCGCCCTTCATGCTAGGCTGAATTTACCGCTAAGAATTAACAAGTCCCGCTTTCCGGAGGGGAAATGTCTGGGAAACAGGCTGTACTCGCAGTCCTGATCGTTGCGATGTCTGTCCTTAGGCCACTGGCCTCCGCGCAGGACGAGAAAAATGAACTGACGGGCATGATCGGCCGGATCATCATTAGTGATCAGGGCGTCCACGGGCCAAACACGCCGACGGTCAATCCATATGTCCGTTCCGGCAAGGGGCTTACGTTCGAAGTGAATTATGCAAGACGGCTGTGGCTCACACCCGTGATCGGTATTTCCGGGGAAGTTCCCGCGGTCTTTAATCTGGATGAGGACCTCGGTTCCGGCGGCGACGTGGTTCCAAAGGATTACCAGCAGATTTTCGTTACTCCGGCGGTTCGCGTGAATCTGTTTCCTGAGACCGCCGTTTCACCATGGGTGAGTGCCGGGGGCGGCTTCGCGCACTTCAGCGAAAACAAAGACCTGAACTACTACGGCACCAATCCGGGTGGATCTTCCACTTCCGGAGTTTTAGAGATTGGTTTGGGCCTGGATGTAATGCCCTTTCGCGGGCGTTTCAAGAACGTTGGCTTTCGTGGCCAGGGACGCGACTTCTGGTCCGGCGCTCCCGACTTGCCGCTTGCGGATACGGGCGAGAGCCGCCAGCATAATTACTTCGTCGGCGCAGGCGTCATCTGGCGGTTTCGGTGACTTCATTTCTTGGTGGCTGATTCCACCTCTTCGTACAAATCTCGCAGCCGCCGCGCTTCTTCTGAGGAATTGCCGAATCGCGCTGATTCATAGGCCTGCGTGAACCGCTCAACCCTCATTCGCAGTGGTTCGTCGTGGATCGCACGTAGAAATTCCTGTGCGGTTTGAACCGCAGTCTTTTTTACTCCCCGTCTTGCGACCGAGCGAGTCATTCGCTCATACCACATGGCTGCGGCTTGCCCTGGCGCTCGCTCCGGATGCGACTGTAAGGATCGGGTGCGAATCATCCACACGATTCGGCCCACATTCGCCAGCAGCACTAGCAATAGCCCGGCGGTTATTGCGCCTGTAAGCCAGCCCATGGGCGCCTGTTCTGCATGATGTTGCTGACGCCGCACGAAATTCAGTATGCGTTCATAACGTTCATAAGCCCACCAGCGGGCGCGCTCGGCCAAACTGCGTGTGCTGTTGAGTGCCACTTGTCCCAAAACATATTGATGCGAGGCGTCATAGCTGATGATCCACTCACGCCAGAACGATTGCGCCGCGTCCAGATAGAGCATGGCGCGCTCCCAGCCCTCCGGGGTTCCCACCTGTCCACCGGGAGTGGGATCGAATGTGACCCAACCGTACTGCGGGAAATAGGCTTCCACCCAGGAATGAGCATTCCTCGCCCTGATAATGTAGCTTCCCGTGAGGTCGTTGAATTCATCGCTGCGGAATCCGTTGACCACCCGCGCCGGAATCTTCAGCGTTCGCAACATTACCGCCATGGAGGAGGCGAAATATTCGCAGTGTCCCTGCTTGCGCTCGAAAAGAAAGTTGGCCAGCGGATCGGCCACGGGCGAGCGTAGCAATTGCAAGGTATAGCCATAATGCGTATTCAGATATCGTTCAATGGCGGCAGTCTTGTCGTAGTCGTTGGAAGACGATCCCACGATCTGGGCTGCCAGCTTGGGGATGCGGGGATCGAGGTGCGGAAGTTGCAAGTAAGGGGCCGTAAATGCCGGAAACTCATCCCCTGCTTTTCGCAGAAGGGCTGGGTTTGGTTGGCTTACATCCGACTCCGCATCGTAGCTGGCGATCGGATGTCTGCCATCGGCGTCGTAAATTGCGCCGCCGCTATCCACAGCCATGGCGCGATACGAGCCACGTATGCGCCGTCCCCAAGGAGCTAGAAAAAATACGTTCGTGCCAATCGGCTCCAGCAGGACCCGGTAGTGGATAATCTCGTCCGCGGAAGTAGCATGCGCGGGATTGGACGGTCCAATCCCCTGCGCCAGCCACGGCACCTGAAACGAGCCGCCAAATTCTGGCTGCAAGGCGTATTGAACGGCGGGATTCGACCAGTTCCGGCCATCGAAATTTTCCAGCGCCACGCCGCGCCAATGCAATGCATGGTTGCCGCGCTGGTCGCCCGCGATCTGAATATGCATGACCACGGCATTCGACTGCTGGATTTGCCCAATGCCTCCCAATTGGACGCGCTCACTGAAGCCGGTGGAAAGGTCCGTGCCGAATGTGTAAGTGCTAAGAAATCCGGCGTACATACGCCGCGGCATCAGAAAAAAGATGGCAGTCGCCCCGATCAGAATCATCAGCACAAGGAGCGGGCTGACTCGCGCCAACGAAAACGCCATTCGCCGGTGTTCGTAGTCGTCTCGCGAGTGGCGGGCGAGAAACTCTGCCGACTGGCCGGATCGCCGCATTTCCATCAAAACGAAGGTTGCGATAGCCAGCAGCAGGAATCCGGAAAAGAAAAGCAAAAAGACGCTGTCCACCGTCAGCACCGCGGAAGCCAGCACCATCAGGAACGCGAGTACGGCCAGCATGATGTAATCGCGGTCCCGGCGTAAGGAAAAAGTCCTTACCACCACAGCAAACAAAACAAGATGCACGGTAGCAGGAAGAAACGCTCTTGAGAGCAAGAGGTAATCCGCCGCATAGAACACGCCATACAGAATGGTTAAAGGAGTAGTCCAGCGATCGGAGAAGGCTACCCGCTTTCGATTGGCGAGAAAATAGCCGCGCAAAGCGAACGCGGCGCCGGCAAGCACAATCGCGGGCAGATCCAGAGCCCCGGTGCTCGCCAGTGTTCCAAAACCCATGAGCACAAGCAGAAAAAGGCAAAGCTCAAGGTATTTGTTGATTGCCTGGGGCAATGGGATCACGTTCGCTTGTGCATTAGATTGAGGCACTGATGAGCCTGATTACGACCACGCTGTTTTGGATTCGCTTTCCCTATTGTTGGCTAAGACGCATAAAAAAAGGAAGACCCGGACCGATGTTTCTTGCATCGAAAGTCACAAGCCTTTCTGCGAAAGGGGAACGTCGCTCAGGTGAAAGAGAAAAGCGGTTTGCTAGAATGATGGCAGTCAGGCATCGGTCTCACGCGACGCACTCTCGCCAACCCCGCCAGGTCCGGAAGGAAGCAACGGTAACGGGCTCTTGCGTGTGCAGTGAGTTCCCGGTGCCTGGCTTTTTCCTCTTTCCACGCCAAAAATTCTACTCAGACATCTGTCGACTGATTCTTGTTTCGACGCGCGGATTCGGCTTTACACGCCCTTTACAACTCTTTTCGCAAGAAAGTTTGGTTGGCTGCGTCTCTCAAATGAGAGCAAGGGAATCCATAGGAGAGTCAGAATCATGCGCAATCTTCCCGCTAGACCGGCTTCACCCACCGTCACCATCCGAGTTGCAGGCTCGCTGTCGCAAGGCCATTTGTCCTACCTCGATCAACTCGTGGCCTCCGCGATTGAGTGTGCCTTGTGGCCTTTGCTCGATCTGGGGAATCTGGAAGAGCTGGACCGCGTTGCGTTAATGTATCTGGTCGGCGGTGAGGGTCGGGAATTCGGTATTGTCGGCTGTCCGAGTTTCATCCGCGAGTGGATGCAACATGAGAAAGAGCTTCGAGCCGCGTGAGTGATTCGATCTTCCCCTAACCCCCGTCGTGACTAAGCCCGGTGCCCGGCCACAGCGGTTCTCGCTTGACTTTAGCGTCGGGCCGGCAGATTATCGTCTCGTTTTTTAGATTTAGGCGTTCTAAGAACTTACGAGGTGATGATTATGCTAGGTCTCCTTGTTTGGTTCATAGGCTACCGCTTCCACGACTACTTGAAGCCTACGTTGCGTCGCCCGCCACGGACCCCCAGCTCTCTGACTGTTCCGGACATCAAGGAAAAAGCCAGGGCGAGCTGCACAACCGCGGGTATATTTCTTGCGTTTGGCGCAGGATTTCTCGTCGCCGTACTGAGTTCCGATCTTCGCGCTGTTCTCTGGCCCATTTCAGTCCTTAATCCACTGATTGTATTCTTCGCAGCTGTTGCCGCTCTACTAGCCTTTCTGATCGTGAGAGAGCAGAGACGAATAGGCGCGGCCCGCCCGGAAGCCCTGAAGAATAGGCCGCCGGATAAAGCTCATGCAGCACTCACCGCCGATGAAGAAAAGGATGTGGAGAGACTTCACCGGCGACACAACTGGCACCTGTGGCTTTTGCTCCTCCTCCTGCTTGCCGCTTTCGTATCCCCGTTTTTACTCGCGGATATTAGAGCCGAAGCTGTCATGGGTTTTGCATTGGCGGGCTTTGTCCTCATCGTGGCATCCGTCATACTGCTGCTGCTCTCAGTCGAGTTTTACGACACCGCAGCAGGTTGGCAAGCCAATGACAGCTTCGAATATCACTTTCACATGGCCAGTATCGCCAGCCATTGCTATCTCGTGGGCCTGGGGCTCAGTTTGGTTGGTGTTTGCCTGCTGTTTTGTTCCCAGCACGCGAAACTCGGCTGCATTATGGCTGCAGGAGTTCTAATTGTTCTGACCGCTATGACGAGGGTCGAACGGTCGCTCTCCGAACTTAGGTCTAAATAAGTAGAGTGATCACGGATTGGGCAACAGCAACCAGTTCCGGGACATGCATTCAGAGACAACGGCACACAAGCGGTGTGCTTGCTGAGCTCGCGTTTGCGAGTTCTGGTTCGTCTTCAAGCGATCGCGTTAGACATTCCACCCTTCAATCCGGCACAATACTGAGTCTTAAATACGCAGGAGTTCTCATTGACCACTTCGAACCATACGAGGGCGAAAATCAGCGCCCTTGGCACCTACGTCCCTCCCCGCCTACTCACCAATGCCGACCTCGAAAAGATGGTCGATACCAGCGACGAATGGATTATGACTCGCGTCGGAATCCGCGAGCGCCACATCGTGGATAAGGGAGTCGCCACCAGCGATCTCGCCGTTGAGGCGGCCAAGAAAGCCTTAGCCCAGCGCGGTATTGCGCCCTCCGACGTCGATGCCATCATTGTCGCCACCGTCACACCCGATATGTTTTTTCCCAGCACTGCGTGCCTGGTTCAGCACAAGCTGGGCGCCAGCGGTGTTTGGGGATTCGACCTTTCCGGAGCGTGTTCGGCCTTTATTTACGCGGTGCAGACTGGTGGCCAGTTCATCGCCGCAGGCACGCATAAACGAATCCTAGTGATCGGAGCCGATGTGATGTCCTCAATCATCGATTACACCGACCGCGCCACCTGCGTGATTTTCGGCGACGGCGCTGGTGCCGTGATCCTGGAAGCCGCTGAGAACGATTCCGAGGGGTTGATCGATTTTGTCCACGAAATCGACGGCTCAGGTGGATGCTATCTCTGCATGCCGGGCGGCGGCAGCCTGAATCCCTCGACTCGGGAAACTGTGGACAATAAGATGCACTTTGTTCATCAGGATGGCCAGCAGGTTTTCAAGTTTGCGGTGCGCAAGCAGACGGAAGCCTGCCTGAAGTTGCTCGAACGCAACGGCCTCAAGGGTTCCGATATCGATGCCTTTATTCCTCACCAGGCTAATCTGCGCATCATCAACGCCACGGCCGAGCGCCTGGGTCTGCGGCCGGAGAGCGTCATTACGAATATCGACCGCTATGGCAATACCACCGCCGGTACCGTTCCCCTCGCCATGAATACGGCGATCGAGGAGGGCAAATTGAAGAAGGGAAGTCTTGTGCTCATGGCGTCGGTGGGGGCTGGTTTTACGGTTGGCGCAGCCCTGTTGCGTTGGGCTTTTTGACCGTTCTTTTAGATGACCTGTGCAGTTGTGACATTCGTAACTCCGAACCTTGATTTTCGTTAGCCTGATGCCACCGTCGGCTGCTATGTTTTCGCAGCGTTCGCGATCACGTGGGGATGATGCGAATCGGCAAGCATGCTGCGCACTGCAATCTGCTGTCTGCTGGCTTTACTTTCCGCCGGGCCGGCATCCGCGCAAAATTCGAAGGATGATTCCCAGCAAACCAAGTTGCTGATCATGGAACACCTGTGGAACGAAGCGCAAATGAATCGCGACGCCCGCGCGCTGGAGACTATGATCGGCGCCAACTTCGTCAACACCGAGTACGATGGCGAAGTCAGCGACAAGGTGAAATTCCTTGCCGACATCAAGGATCCGCAATTCAATCTGAGCAACATCACCATTCAAGACGTGAAAGTCAGCATGTACCGTGATTCCGCCGTGGTCGTCGGAACTTACCGGACGAAAGGTTCATATCAGGGAAGGGCTTACGAGCACCTTGGCCGGTTCACGGATACCTGGGTATTCCTCGATGGCCGCTGGCAGTGTGTGGCCAGCCATACCAGCCTGCTAAAGAAATAGCGGCTCGAAATCGAAGCAACCTCCCGATCCATTCCATTGAAAACTTTTGTGGCCGAGGCTTGGTTCGTGGAGTGAGTAATGATTATCTAAGCCTCGAGCGGACCGCTAGCTTGTCCCGTTCCGCGATAACTTTCTATGCACGCGACTTCCAAGCCGCCCAGATGGCAGACTTTGCTGGCTTTTGCCACCATCTATCTGGTTTGGGGGTCGACATTCCTTGCCATTCGCATCGGTGTGCACGAGATACCGCCATTTCTCTTCGCTGCCATGCGTTTCTTCACCGCAGGGATCCTGCTCTTTGCCTGGACGTGTGCCAAGGGAGCCGCATTGCCCCGCGCGCGCGAATGGGCTTCGGCGTCCCTGTTGGGTTTCGTGATTTTCGTGCTTGACTACGGTTTGCTCTTCTGGGCGGAGAAGCGCGTTCCTTCCGGAATCGCCGCCGTCATGCTGGCCACGATCCCGGCGTTCATGGCGCTCTCGGAAATAGTCTTTCTGCGAACGCAGAAACTAACCCTTCGGCTGGCATGCGCCATGCTGGCTGGGCTGGGCGGCGTAGCTGTACTGGTAAATCCCTTTCTCAGGCTTGGCCAGACTCCCATCGACCCGCTCGGCGCAGGCGCGCTGGTAATCTCTGCGATCAGTTGGTCGATCGCGGCCATTCTCAACCGCAAGCTGCCGCTGCCGGAATCGAAAGTCATGAGCTCCAGCACGCAGATGCTGACGGGAGGATTTCTGCTAACCATCACGGCAGCGATGCTCGGGGATTTCAGGGGATTTTCTCTGCGCGCGGTTCCGTTCGGCGTGTGGCTCGCCTTGAGCTACCTGATTCTCGCCGGCTCCATTGTGGCGTTTACCGCCTACGTATGGCTGATTCATCATGAGTCGCCAACGAGAGTCGGAACCTATGCCTATGTGAATCCGGTGATCGCGGTTTTACTGGGATACTTTTTCGGCGGGGAAGCGCTGGGAGCGCGAACTCTCGCTGGCACAGTTTTGATATTAGTCAGCGTAGTGGTGATCACCACCACGCCGAAAATGCCCGCCGCCAACCACGTGTTACCGCAGGTGGAGCAGAACTGCAATGTAACCACGGACGCGACTTAGTAGAGCAGGGCCCGCCTTGGAATGAAACTTTGCGTTGCGCGCCTCCAGATCCAGACTCTTAAGATTATCAACCAATACCGCGCCTTCTACATCGTCAACGGTGACGGGAAGGGCGAAGGGGTAAGGTTTTCTGCGGCTCGTCAGAGGACATACAACTGCCAGTCCGCTGCGTCGATTGTAGGCTATATCGGTAAGGACTAGCGCGGGACGCCGCCGGCCCTGCTCGCGCCCCGACTGAGGATCAAAGTTCAACCAGACGATGTCACCGGCATCCGGAATGTACGGCCTTACCATTCCACTACTTCTTTCCCAACATTAGGCCCCCAATTGGTTTCTCCGTAGCGGTTTTCGGGAGTGATCTGCGCGACTAACTCTTCGAGAGTCGGGATCCGCTCGACAGAGCGGATCTGGACATGTCCCTTGCGCGCTTCTACGACGATGGAATCGCCTTCCTGAATGCGAGCTCTTTCGGCGACGGCCTTGGGAATGCGAACCGCAAGGCTATTGCCCCATTTCACCACCTGCGTCTTCGGCACGGAAATAGTATACACAATGTATCTACACGTACGACCCAAAAACTCGACATCAAGGTCTCGTCATCTTCTCCGGCTTCACCAGTTGATCAAACTCCTCGCCCGTCAAATACCCGAGCTTTACAGCCGCTTCGCGCAGGCTGGTGTGTTCGACGTGCGCCGTATGTGCGATCTGCGCAGCCTTGTCGTAGCCAACTTTCGGAGCGAGTGCTGTCACCAGCATGAGCGAATTCTTCACGTACCAATCGACTTTTTCGCGGTCAACTTCGATGCCTTTGATCATGTATTCGACATAACCATGGCAGGCATCAGAGAGAAGCGTGACCGAATGTAGAAAGTTGTAAATGATCACCGGCTTATACACGTTGAGTTCGAAATTTCCCTGTGAGCCGGCAAATCCTACCGCAGCCGTCGCGCCATGCACCTGCACGCACACCATGGTCATCGCTTCACATTGCGTCGGATTGACCTTGCCCGGCATGATGGAAGACCCGGGCTCGTTCTCGGGAATCGTAAGCTCCCCCAGTCCGCAGCGCGGCCCGGATGCCAGCCAGCGAATATCGTTGGAAATTTTCATCAGAGATGCAGCCAAAGTTTCCAGCGCACCCTGCGCAAACACAATCTCATCGTGCGCGGAAAGCGCGGCAAACTTGTTGCCATGCGAGCGGAAGGGAAGTCCCGTAAGCTCGGCAATCTTTTTCGCCGCGCGTTCGGCAAACTCGGGATGCGTGTTCAACCCCGTTCCCACGGCGGTTCCGCCGATCGCCAGATCGTACAACCCCTCCAGTACCTGTTCCAGTCGCTTGATATCACGTTCCAGCAAACTGGCCCATCCGCCAAACTCCTGGCCAAAGGTTAGCGGCACTGCATCCTGCAGGTGCGTTCGGCCAATTTTTACGACATCATTGAATTCCCTGGCCTTTGCCGCGATCGCATCGTGCACGCTTTTGATGGCTGGAATCAGTGTGTTCTTCACGCGATCCGCTGCGGCAATGTGCATTGCCGCCGGAAATGTGTCATTCGAAGATTGCGACATGTTCACGTGATCATTGGGATGAATGGGTTTCTTCGATCCCATCTCCCCCCCGGCAATCTCAATCGCCCGGTTCGAAATGACCTCGTTCACATTCATGTTCGTCTGCGTACCGCTGCCGGTTTGCCAGATGCGCAAGGGAAACTGATCATTCAGCTTGCCGGAGATTACCTCCTCTGCCGCCTGAACGATGAGCTTGGCTTTATCAGCAGGCAGTTTGCCCAGATCCTGATTTACCAGCGCACAAGCTTTCTTCAGGATGCCGAATGCCCGAATCAACTCCGGCGGCATAGTATCGCGGCCAATGTTGAAATGCAGCAGCGAGCGCTGGGTCTGCGCGCCCCAATAAACGTTGGCCGGGACTTCGATCTTCCCCATGCTGTCGGATTCGGTGCGGGTGCGGACCGTGGGTTCAGTAAGAGTTGCCATAACGTGTCCTTATCAGACCCTCGAATATGGATCGTTGCTGACGGATGGAGTAACTAAAAATTATACGCGCACCGAACGTTTGCCTGAATGTCGAACCCAGCCAAAACGAAGGGGACTAACGCTGTGGATTCCGCCCCCATGCTAGAATCATCGGTCTCTAACTAGCTCGCTCCGAGTGTGGCGTTTGCCAACCATACCTGAAATTTTCGCCGCGGAAGACCTCGAGACGCTGCCGAAAGCGAAACCCCTCTCGCATCACGAAGTGCGCGCGGATGTGCTCGTCATCGGCGCCGGTCCCACCGGCTTGGCCTGCGCCATCGAGGCGCAGACAATCGGACTCCGCGTGATCGTGCTCGATAAGGGATGTCTGGTGAATTCGCTATACCACTATCCGCCGGGGATGATTTTTTTCACCACCCCTGAATTGCTTGAGATTGGCAACGTGCCTTTCACCACGGCTCATCAAAAGCCCACGCGCGAAGAGGCTCTGGAGTATTACCGCAAGGTTACGGACCATTACAAACTGGACATTCGGCAATATGAATGGGTCAAAACAGTCATGGGGGAAGATGGAAATTTCATAATCACCGCCACCGATCGCGCCGGACGTCCCCACGACTATCGGACGAAGAAAGTAATTGTCTCCACCGGCTACTATGATCTCGCCAATCAACTGTGCATTCCGGGCGAAGATTTGCCCAAGGTGTCACATTATTACGGGGATGCCCATCCGTACTACGACGCCGAGGTGCTTGTGATCGGCGGCAAGAACTCCGCCGCCATTGCAGCGCTTGATCTGTGGCGGCACGGTGCACGCGTTACGCTTGTCTATCGCGGCGCGCAGCTGCATCATCACGTCAAATACTGGGTCAAGCCCGATATCGAAAACCGTATTAAAGCAAACGAGATCGAAGCCTACTTCAATAGCACCGTGCAGGAAATTGGCATTGATCACGTGGTGATCAACACACCGCGCGGCGCGCTTCGCTTGAAGAACGATTTTGTGCTGGCCTTGATCGGCTACCACCCTGACTACGATTTTCTGCGCAGCATGGGCATCGAACTCTCGGAGGATCAGAATCGCCCGGTATGCGATCCTGTCTCATTGGAGAGTAACGTTCGCGGAATTTATGTGGCTGGCGTGATCGTTGCCGGATCCCGCACCAACGAGATTTTCATCGAGAACGGCCGCTTTCACGGCAAGCAGATCGCAGCCGACCTAAAGATCAAGCTGCAACCTGATCTATGAAAACGTTCTGCGCTACTTGAGCAGATACTCCTTCACAAACATCACCGTCGCATAAAACTGGTAGTCGCGATTCTTCTTCTTGGCAAAGCCATGACCCTCGTCCTTGGCAAGCAGCCACCAAACGGGCGTTCCATTTTCTCTGACAACTTGCACCATTTGCGCCGATTCGCTCGCCGGAACGCGCGGGTCGTTCTGCCCCGCAATCACAAATAGAGGCTTCGTAATGTTCTTCGCGTTGTTGGCGGGAGCAATCTTCTCGAGGAACGCGCGCATCTTGGGGTCGCGTTCATCCCCATATTCCACACGCCGCAAATCCTGCCGATAGCCCGACGTGTGCTCGAGGAAGGTTACCAGGTTCGAAGGCCCGACCACGTCAACCGAACAGCAGATGCGATCGTTGTACTGCGTGGCCACCGCCAGCGTCATGAATCCACCGTAGCTGCCGCCGGTGATCATCACCTTGCTCGCGTCAAGATCGGGCTGCGTCTGAATCCAGTCCAGCAGGGAATTGACATCTTTGTACGATCCCTCTCGCAGAAATCCATTGTCCAGCTTCTGAAACGTTTTGCCGTAGCCGGTCGAGCCCCGCACGTTGGGATAAATCATCGCGACGCCCAGTTCATTGATGAAGTAATTGTCCCTGCCCAAGAAATCCGGACGTGTCTGTCCCTCGGGCCCGCCGTGAATATCGACGATGACTGGATGCTTACCACTGAATTTCGCTGGCGGCTTGTATAAGAAGCCGGAGATCGAGCGGTCGTCCCATGATTTCCAGTGAATCAACTGCGGCTCTGCAAATCCCGATGTGTTCAGTCCGCCGGTTTCACTAAAAGTCCAGCGCTCGACTTTGCCGCTCGTCATGTCGACAGAAAACGCGTCGTACGGTTGGCTGGCGCGGCTAAGGGAGACGCCAATCTCTCGCGTGTTTCCCCGCCATTGCACTCCAAACATTACTCCCACTGGCAACTTTGGAGTGGAAACTTCATGTCTTGTTTTCGTATCCAGCACATGCAGGACGCTGATGCCATCTTCGTTCGCCAGAAAAGCAATCCAGCGGCCGTCTTTAGAGACGTCAAGTTCCTCAACATCCCAATTGAGCTTAGGAGCGAGCAGGGTGAATTTCCGGCTGCTCAAGTCCATGTAAACCAGACGCAGGAACTCCGAGCCCTGGTCGCTGGTAAGGTAAACACCTTTGCCATCCTTGGCAAAGCGGGCGTTGGCGTAGGCCACGGTTTCCGATCCGGCCTTTGGAGTCAGCAATTCCTTTTTGCCGGACTCCACATCCACCAGCCACATGTAGCTTTCCGCGGCCGAAACATAATTGAGCACAAGCAACTGCTTGCCATCGGGCGACCAGTCAGAAACGCCCCATCCCCCGCCTTGCATTTCCGCAACCATGCGGGCGCTGCCCGGATCGTTTGGATTCACTATCCATATATCAACATCGTTCCCAGTTCGCTTCGTCGATCCGTAGGCAATGCGGTCTCCCTGATACGACCAGCGCGGCCCTGTGTTGCGTGACTTTCCGTCCGTAAGCAGCGTTATGTCAGCAGTAGCCAAATCGTAGCGGTAGATCTGAAAAAACTCGCCGCCGCCGATATCTTTCACAAAGAGGAAACTATTGCCGTCAACCGGTTTGTAAATGGCATCGTTCACGCGGTCAGAAAAAAACGTAAGCTGCGTGCGTGCGCCGCCGGGAAACTGCACCTGGTGGACTTGCGAGGTGTCGGCGAAGCGAGTCTGAACCAACATTTCGCGCTTCACGGGGTTCCAGCTAACAAAAGCGGCGGCGCGGAAATCACTGTAACGCCCGACTGACTCGGCCAGCGCCGTCGGAATCTTCGGAATTCCCTCGGCCACCAGGTTTTCGTTGGGAACGACTACATCGCTCTGCGTAAATCCGACTGTAACGAAAAGAACAAGAGTGGCAAAAAGCCGTATTGTCGATCGCCTCATCGCTGAAATCCTCATCGGTTTCGTGTCTGTGGTGAAAGGGTTAGCAGGTCGCAGCGTGCATCTTAGGCGCTGGCCGTATCCGCCGTCAACGAGCGTCAAAAATGATAGAGCCCGCTCTTTGCTAATCTAACCACTTGCATGGAACCGCAGCCGGAACGTGAACTGCCCTCGATCTCGCTTGCATCGTACGTGCGGCTGGTGCGTGGGAACCGCAATTTCCGCCGCTTGTGGCTGGCGCAGATTGTCAGCGAAATTGGCGACTGGTTCTACACCCTGTCCATCTACACCCTACTGTTGCAGTTGACCGGTCACGCCAGTTCAGTAGCTCTGGCGTTAGTCCTGCAAGTTCTGCCGCAGACATTTGTTGGTCCTACGGCTGGAGTCGTAAACGATCGCTTGCGCCGCAAGCACGTCATGATCGCCGCCGACCTCGCACGGTTCGTCATTGTGCTGGCCATGCTGCTGGTGCGTTCACGGTCCATGGTCTGGCTGGTTTATCCGCTTTTGCTGGCAGAAACCATCATGGCTGCATTCTTCGAGCCCGCGCGCAATTCCGTGATTCCCAACATCGCGGCGCGAGGCGAGGTGCTCGTCGCGAACACACTCTCTTCTGCAACTTGGTCTGTAAATCTGCTGATTGGAGCTTCCGTCGGCGGGGTGGTTGCCGCTTTCTTCGGACGCGACGCAGTTTTTCTGCTCAACGCGCTCTCGTTTCTTCTGTCGGCCGTATTCCTCAGCGGAATGCGCTTCGCCGAACCGCATGCGGAATCGGCCTCTCCGTTGCGGGCGCGCGATCTTGTTGATTTTTCGCCGGTGCTCGAAGGCATTCGCTACGTGCGCAATCATCGCATGCTGCTGCCTACGGTTTTTGCGAAGGCCGGAGAACTCATGATCGGGCCAAGCTGGGTGATTTTCACGGTGCTGGGGGCGCACGAATTTGCCGTGCACTGGCACAATGTCGATCCCGCAGGCGGAGCGATGCTGGGCATGAGCATCCTGCTTGGCGGACGCGGCCTGGGTGCACTCGTTGGCCCTGTGATTTCGGCGCGCTGGGCGGGCCGCAGCGATCGTCGGCTGCAACTCGGCATACTTCTCGGTTATCTCACGATCGCCGTTGGATACGGAACACTCGGATTCTGCCGCAGTGTCTGGTTGGCCAGCGCGTGCGCATTGCTGGCGCACGCGGGAGGATCCACGGTGTGGGTTTTCTCGACCACCCTGATTCAACTCCATTCCGAAGATCGATTTCGCGGGCGCGTTTTCTCAGCCGATCTCGGCTTCTCCATGTTTACCATCGCAGCCGGTGCTTATCTGTGTGGACGCTTTCTTGACGCCGGCGTTGCCGCCCGCACCGTCGCCAGTTGGACTGGCTTAGTCATGCTGATTCCAGCAGCTTTGTGGGGGTTGGCGACGCGGAGAAAGAATGAGAGTGCCGATGCGCTTGTCGGCCCTTAAACGGTCCGCCGTAAAATAACGCTGAGCCTGGAGAGGCCAATGATTGCACGCGTTTGGCATGGAAGGACAAAACCAGAAGACGCAGACGCCTACGAATCGATGTTGAAGCCAGAACCGCTGCCCGGCCTCGGAAAAGTGGAGGGCTACAAAGGCAGCTACTTGTTCAGAAGAAATGACGGAGACGAGGTTGAATTCATAACCATCCTGCTATGGGATTCTATCGATTCGCTTTGGGCTTTCGCGGGGCCAGACTACGAGAGGTCGATTATTCCCGAGGAGCGGCGCAAGTATCTAAAGCGACACGATCCGAAAGCGGTGCATTACCAGATCGTGGCAACCCATTGGCCTGAAATGCAGCCGAAGTAAGCCGTACTGGAGTTACAGAATCGTCCTACGCCTGCAGTCGATCGATCTTGGCCGCCATGATGAAATCACTCTCGGTCAGCCCGTCGATCTTGTGCGTCCACAAAGTGACTTCCGCTTTTCCCCACGCCAGCAGGATGTCCGGGTGATGCCCCTCCTCTTCCGCCAGCGCCCCCACGCGATTTACGAACTCTAGAGCCATAGCGAAATCAGGAAACTTAAACTCTCGCTTGAGGTGATGTTCGTTGACCACGTTCCACTGCGGGACACTCTTGTGCAGTTTCTGAAGCTCTTTTCCTTTGACCGGCGGAACTCCGCCACGGCACGGAACGCATTTTTTATCGGCCAGTTGTTCAGGCATGAAAGTGCTCCAGCATCATGATAGTCGAATCTGCAAACCATAGCTTTGCGGATTCAGAGGAAAAGGAAGCGTTTTCGAAACATCTTTGAAACCCCAGCCGCTCACTCGGCATCTTTAAACTTTCTTTCCGACCCAAGGGCCTGGGACAGCTAGACAATGAGTGAACAACTGGCAGCCGGCAGTTCCGCCCCGCGCAATCCCTGGCTGGTGGCAGTCGCTGTGATGTTAGCGACTTTCATGGAGGTGCTCGACACCTCCATTGCCGCAGTCGCGCTGCCATACATCGCTGGCAGTTTGTCAGCTACCAATGATGAAGCCACCTGGGTGCTGACGAGCTATCTGGTGGCAAACGCCATCATCCTGCCGGCGAGTTCCTGGTTCTCGCTGCGCTTCGGCCGCAAGCGATTTCTCATCGCCTGCATCATTATCTTCACCATTTCGTCGTTCGCCTGCGGCGCGGCCACGAGTCTCGCATTGATTCTGATTGCCCGCGCCGTGCAAGGCGCGGGCGGGGGAGCCTTGCAACCGTTATCGCAAGCGATATTGCTCGAGACCTTTCCCCCGCAAAAACGCGGGCTGGCAATGGCCGTCTTCGCCCTCGGTGTGGTCGTTGCTCCTGTGCTCGGCCCCACCCTCGGCGGATGGCTCACCGATTCCTACTCCTGGCGCTGGGCGTTCTACATCAATATTCCGGTCGGAATCTTCGCCATCTTCATGATTTCGCGCTACGTCGAAGATCCTCCGTACATCAAGGATGCGCACCCGGGAAAGTTCGACGGCATCGGCCTCGGATTGCTCGCCGTTTGGCTCGGCTGCCTGCAGATTATTCTCGATAAGGGTCAGGAAGACGACTGGTTCGGTGCAACCTGGATTCGCTGGGCCGCGCTGATCCTCGTCATTAGTTTCATCGGGTTTCTCGTTCGCGAATTCCGGCACGGCAAGCCGTTGGTCGATCTTCGGGTCTTCCGCCATCGCAATTTCGCCATCGGATGCTTGCTCATCGGCCTGTTCGGTGCGTCGATCTACGGGCTTATCACTCTGCTCCCGCTCTTCTACCAGGAACTCATGGGGTACACCGCTTTGGCGGCGGGCTGGGCCGTCAGCCCGCGAGGCGTTGGCGCGATCTTAGCCATGCCCATCATCGGCTATTTAACTGCGAAAATGGACAACCGCTGGCTGATCGCTTTCGGTTTCGCATTATTCGGTGCCTCCAGCATCTGGTTTGGCGAGGTCAACCTTTCCATCGGCCAGTGGACATTTCTGTGGGCCATCATCATCAGCGGCTTCGGCTCAGGATGCGTCTTCGTGCCGCTCTCGACCACCACGATGGCTTTCCTCAAAAATGAAGAAATCGGCAACGCCAGCGGCCTTTATAACCTGCTGCGCAACATCGGCGGAAGTATCGGAATCTCCGTGGTGAATACAATCGTCGCCCGCCACGAACAACTCCACCGCACGGAACTCTCGGCCTCGCTCAGTCCGGGGCGCATTGTGGTCGACAGCACGATCCAGGGCACAGCGCAATACTTGGGATCGCAAGGAGCCTCGCCAACCACAGCACTCGATCGCGCCTACGGATTGATCAATGCAGCACTGAACGGCCAGGCTCGCCTCTGGTCTTACGTGGATGATTTCCGCTATATGGCGCTAATGTGTTTTCTCTGTGTTCCCATTGTGTTCGCACTGAAGAAGGCAGTGGGTCGAGCGCCGGCGGGCGCGGCGCACTAACGATAGCTAACAAGACTTCGACTGGAAGTTGTTTACCCCGGCGCTGTCGCGCAGTGTCTGCAGATAACATTCGCCATGAATCGCACGGCCGAGGGCGTCCGTCTTGGCAGTTTCGAGGGATACAGGCCTTTTGCAGACGGGGCAAAGTGGAAGCGCAGGTGTGTCGGGGTTCATGCGACCTCCAAACTGAGAAGGTCGAAGTGACGCTTCCCATTCAAACCCCGTTGATCCCGATTAGTTTCGCTCCAACTAGCGCCAATCTCTAGAAGGGGATATCTTCATCAGTAATCGGCCCCGATCCCGCGCCGGCGGGCTCATGCTCCGGCATGCGCTGATCGAAGTTGTTTCCGTTCCCCCCCGACGCGCTAACGCCGCGCGAGCTGCCCGCGGAATCTCCGCTGCCTTCGCCGCGCCCGCCGAGCAGGATCAGGTCGCTGCCGACGACTTCCGTCATGTATTTCTTCTGTCCGCTCGTCTTGTCGTCCCAGGAGCGTGTTTGCAAACGGCCTTCGATGTAAACCTTGCCGCCCTTTTTCAAATACTCTCCGGCAATTTCCGCCAGCCGCTGCCAGAGGACCACATTGTGCCACTCGGTGCGGTCCTGCCATTCGCCGCTCTTGTCTTTAAATCGCTCGTTGGTGGCGATGGTCAGCTTCGCGACGGGCGTGCCCTGCGGCGTGTATTTGACCTCGGGATCTTTCCCCAGATTGCCGATCAGTTGAACACGATTGAGACTTTTTCCAGCCATGGGAGCTCCTTAAGGGGTTCACTATAGCAGAAGCGGTAGCACGAAGAATGGGGCAACCGAAAAAGAACACGGAGTTGTGCCGATCTGGGAGAGGCTGGACAGTCCCGGATGCGGCGTGATCCCAAGCGGAGCTGTTTGTAAGACCGGCTCAAGCGAAAGAAGGCCACCGGAAACCGGGAGCCGGAAGCCGAAACTGCGCTATAATCCCACTCATGCCCGCCGCACCCGGAGCGACCAAAGCCGTAGGGATGGTTCCTGACGAGATGAAGTGGGAGCCGAAATCGAAAGGCCTGACCACCCCGCGCAAGAAGAAGCCGAAAGAACTGGCCGTCATCACCGAATGTTGCACCGGATGCGCCGGTTCGCCCGCCTGCGTCGAATATTGCCCGGTGGAAGACTGCATGTTCTGGGTGCCGGACGAGGATAATCCTCCGTTCGGCCGCATCGCCGTCGACCCTATTCTCTGCATCGGCTGCAAGAAGTGCCTCAGCAAAGGCCCCGACGGCTGTTTCCTCGACGGCTGCCCGTGGGACGCCATAGTAATGGTCGAAACGACCGAAGTGGAAAAAGAAGTCGGCGCGATGGCGATCTAGAATTCCACGGCAGTGTCATCCTGAGCGGAGGCATGAAATTCGCGAAGCGAATTCTTGCCGCAGTCGAAGGACTCCTATCAGTCCCGCAGCGCCCACGCCACCGAAAGGGATTTTTGCGAACGCGGCCTACTTTGTCCGCTCGCGAATCGCTCTCTCTGTTTCCACGGCCTGCTTCCGCACATCATCAGAAATATCCGGCAGCTCACGCTCATAAGGAAGAATCGCCGGTAGATCCTCAGGCTGACCGACCAGATAAAGCGCGCGCAACGCTTCCCAAACCTGCTCGGTTGACGGAGCGACCACCGCAATCTCCGCCCCCGCCGCAGCGTTCGCCCCAGTTCCAACCACAGATTGAATCCGGCCAGGAATCGGCGAACGAATCTCATCGATTTGGCCGTTGACGTTTTTCAGCTTCGCAATCAGGCCGTTCTGGTGAATGGCAGTGCCCGGTCGATCGGCGTCAACAATTCGCCCGGATTGCGGCGCGGTAATCTGCGCGGGCTGCAGCAGCGCCACAATCTGCGGATGACCCGAAACATCGCCAAACCGCACTAACGATAACGCCGCATTGCCTCGCACCATCGGTGACGGGTCGTTCAGCATCTTCAGCAAAGCTTCGTGAAATCCCACGCCAGTCGTGTCCTGCCCCATCACCCAAGCGTCCGTATTTCGAACTTCCTCGACGGGATTATTCGCCAGACGCACCAGATCGGGATACCACTGCCTCGCGCTCGCATCCTGCCGCGTGGTGCGCTCTCCCACCTGCACCAGAGCCTGCTGAATGTGCCGCGGCTTCTTCGTGTCGTGAATGTAATCATTCAACTGTTTGTCGGTAAGCTTGCGGCCAAACCACGTGTTCCACCAGAAAAGAAACGGCATCAGGCAAATCAGCCACGCGGTAAGAAAGAAGAGAATTTTTTGGGCACGGGACATCCCGCGCTTGCGACGTGGCGATTCAATGTCGTGCGCCGGGACTGGATTCGCTGACACGCTATTGATTCTGCGTTGTTCACTCCACCACATCCGCATCCAGCACCCGCTCCTGCTCCAGATAATGCGACATGGCATACTGCGCCAGAAGCGGTGTCTCCAGCCGAATCTCGGCTCCGATCCACTCGCCCTTGCCGTGCGGTGCATCCGGCGCGTGATTGCAGCGCCCGCCACTGCCAAACTGCGGACCAAAGTCCGCGCTCTTGATCTGATCGAACTGATTGATCTCCCGCCAAGCGGCATCGCCGACTGTGCCGGAGACATCGATCTTGAGCCGAAGTGTTGACATAAAACCGATGTCACCACAGAGTCACAGAGATACAGAGAAAAGTTTTGAGAATTTCTCGCATTCTCTGTATCTCTGCGGTGATTTTAAGCCTAGCTATGTGGAAACCACCGGTACAGCATGAAATACACAAGCACCCCGGTTACGCTCACATACATCCACAGCGGCCAGGTCCATTTCGCAATCGCGCGATGACTGGCGTAGCGCGCGCGCAATCCCCGAGTCAAAGTGATAATCACCAGCGGCACGATCACGATCGCCAGCGTGACATGCGGGATCAGCACTACGAAATAAACCTTCCGCCAGAAGCCCTGTCCGAGAAAAAGAATATCGCCAACATGCGCATGGAAATAGACGTAACAGGCCAAAAACAGCGCGGAAGCCACCACCGCGGAAATCATGCAAGCGCGATGCGCAGCGATCTTCCCGCGGCCGATCAGGTAGAAGCCAGCCAGCAACAGCACGGCGCTGGCGCCGTTTAAACTGGCGATGAGAGCAGGAAAGTAAGAATATTGTTCAGCGATCAAGCGGCAGGCCTCATGTTGTGGAGGATCGGGTGCGTCGATTTGCCATCAGGAATGCGAGCGCAAACATCACCAATGTGAACAAAAGCAAAGTGGCCATAGCTGAGGGTAAAGGGAACGTTGCTTCCATGCCTGGATAAAGTAAAGCCCGCAACGCCTCCACCCCATACGTGAGTGGGTTAATGTACATGAGCGCGCGAATCCAGCCCGAAGCGCCGGTCATGGGAAATAATGCGCCCGACAGCAGCCATAGCGGAATCAGAAATAAGTTGATGATGCCATGAAACGCTTGCGTGGAATCCATGGGCCACGCGATGGCAAAGCCCAGCGCCGTGAGAGCAAACGAAACTAAAAACACAACAACCGCTACCAATAAGACCTGCGGCAGATTCAAATGCACGCCCGCAAACGGAGCGAAGACCAGAAAGATCATTCCTTGAATCGCCGAAAGCGTCGTCCCGCCCAATACTTTCCCCAGCACAATGGCCGAGCGCGGCACAGGCGCAACCAGCACTGACAACAAGAATCCTTCCTTGCGGTCTTCGATTACCGACATCATGGTGAAGATCGAGGTAAACAGTACGATCATGATCAAAGCGCCGGGATAGAAATAGTCCATGTAATGCTGCCCTGCGCCGCTGCCGGAGCGGAAAGAAGTCCCAAATCCCGACCCGATGACCACCCAGAACACGAGAGGCGAAGCCAGCACTCCGACCACTCGAGCCTTCTGCCGGTAAAAGCGCACAATCTCGCGCCACCACAACGTGAAGGCCGGAAGCAATACTCCCGCCGACGCGGGCGATGCCGACCTGGATAGCGCGGCAGTTTGGGTAGCCATCAAATTCAACTCGCTTTCGTCGCTGGAGCCTTCGCTGCGGGCGCTGCAGCTTTCTTTTTGCCCAGAACGCCTTTGTCGCGCAACTCCCAATACGCGTTCAAGAAAAACGTCAGGGAAAGCACGAGCAGAATCAGCGTCATGAAAAGTCCGTCAACGGTCGCAGACGGCGGCACCAGCGTAATCATGCCGCTCACAAAAATCCACACCACGCCCAGCAGAGGAATAATTCCCAGCGTCAGCGAAAGAACAAGCATCATGGAAAGCACGTTACCTCCTGTGATGTTCTGAGGCGGATTCCGCCTCCTGATCGTTCTCGCTCCAAAACTTGTGCCCGGTGCGGCGGATGAAAACATCTTCCAGCGCAGGCTTGCTGACCGAAAGCGCCTCCACTTCTCCAGGGAAAGCCTCGACGACCTCGGTTACAAAGCGGTGCGCACCTTCGCGTTCAATGCGCACCTGATTCTCCAGCACCGTCGCGTCCACGTGAAACCTTGTCCGGATATGTTCCGCCAGCCTTTCCGCATCGTGCGCGGCGTGAAGCCAGATCACGTCGCCGCCGATTTCGCTCTTCAGTTCCTCGGGCGTGCCGAGCGCAACCAGATTTCCCTCGCTCATGATCGCCAATCGATCACATTTCTCGGCTTCTTCCATGAGGTGCGTCGTGACCAGCACGGAAACATGTTCTTCATCGCGCAACATCTGCAGATATTGCCACAGATCACGCCGCGCACCGGGATCGAGGCCAGTTGTGGGCTCATCCAACAACAACACACCCGGATGATGAAGCAGGCCTTTGGCCAATTCGATGCGCCGTTGCATGCCGCCCGAGAATTTCTCCACCTGCTCCTTGGCCCGATCGGCCAAACCCACGCGGGAAAGGATCTCATGAATGCGATTCTTTAATGCGGACCCGCGCAGGCCATAAAGATGTCCCTGATGCCAAAGGTTTTCATATGCCGTCAATTTCGCATCCACGCTCTGCGCCTGAAACACGACTCCAATCTGCCGTCTGAGTCGCGCCGGTTCCTGCGCCACATCACAGCCCATGATGGTGGCCCGGCCAGCGCTCGGAACCATGAGTGTAGAAAGAATTCGAAATAGAGTAGTTTTTCCGCTGCCATTTGGGCCGAGCAATCCAAACAACTCCGCCGGCCGCACATCAAATGAAACGCCATTCAAGGCGGTGCGCTCTTCATAGCGATGCACAAGGTTTTGAACGGAAATCGCAGCAGGCGCAGAAGTACCCGTCACTTCCGGGCCCGGATCAGCGAATGCGGAAACTTTTGAAGCCAAGGGTATCCTGAAACGTGTTCGATACTAGTTTAAGGGAATCGGCGCATCTCCCCAAATCGAGCGCGCGCGGCGCTTACGCGGCCGAAGAAGCATCCGGCTGTGCCTGCGGTACACGCTCTTCAAACGCCACCGGCACATGCCGCCATACCTGAATCGCCAGAACGACCGTGGTCGCCAGCAAAAGCGCTCCCACCGCCACGTGCGCCACAGTGGAAATGACCATCGGCAACTCCGGTTGTACCGCGTCGCGTCCCCAGGCCACGCGCGTCAGAAACGCGGCAAAGCCCAAACACAGCTGCGCGAGCAAAAGCGCAATCATCATGATCGCCGGTCGCCGAATGGCCTCAATCTGCGAATAAACCGAGATTGCGCGGATCGCCGTCCAAGCCAGTACAAACGCGACGATCACTGCGTTCGCCACATGCGGCCACCAACTCATGCCGTGGTGGCGGAACATCGCACCCAGCAGCAATTGCACATATAGCACCAGAATCGAAAGCATCGTCAGTTGAAACAGACTTGGCTTGCGCGCGTCGGGCCCTACACGCGGAACCTCTTCAATCCATTTTCGACCGGTAAAGAGCGCAACTGCCACGGCGATGCAGAAGAAAGTCTGTGCCAACGCGGCATGGGCCGAAGAAACCGCGGGAGGAAGATAAAACAAAACTGTAATTCCGCCGAGAATGCCCTGCAGAATTACGGTTCCCAGCGCGGCCCAAGCCAAAATCTGCAGCCAGCGCCGCTTTTCTGCGCGCCACGTCCAAATCGCGAGAATGATCGTGAGCAAGCCTGCGCCTTGCGCAATCATGCGATGCGTGTGCTCAAACCTAACGCCGCCTACGAGTCGGGGAATCTTGTAGAGCGAACCGAATGACGTAGGCCAATCCGGAACCGACAATCCCGCGTCGTTGCTGGTGACCAGCGCGCCAGCGATGATTAGAAGAAAAGTCCAACAGGCGAGCAAAACTGCAAAGCGGTGATGCCCTTGATTGTATCGTGCTGGGATCGCTTTCAGAGTCTTCCTCGGGTCCGCGGGGATCAGCCCCACAACGAAATCTGGCGGGCCAGTTCGCCAAGAACCGGCCCGCGCTAAAACAAATTTATTCTAGCAGAGTAAATCCGTGAGGAAACCGCAATCTCTGCCATCGGCGGCCAAACTTATTCTGCCGCGGCTTTAAAGCTCTCGTCCAAAGTCTTGGTTTCCTTTGGCCCAACCGTGACCTTCTGATCCTGCTCACCCAGTTTTTCCTGTACGAAGGCGATCGTGTAGTCGCCCGGCGGCAGACCCTTAATTTCATAATTCCCGCTCTTATCCGTAACCGCGTAGAACGGGTTCTTCACAACGTTGATGTACATCTTCATCCACGGATGCTGATTGCACTTTACCGGCAGCATGATCTCTTCGCGCGCAAAACTTTTCTCGATCGGTGCCGTGGCGGGCGGCTGCGATTCGTTCCACTCACGGTTGTCTTTCGGGGTGGGATGAATATTGTGCGTGGTCTGATCGTCATTCTTGATCTCGACCGTCTGGCCAGCCATCACGCCCAGCACATGCGGGTGATACTTGCACCCTTGCTGATTCAGCTCAACGGCCTCCTTCGGCACATCGAAGGTGCGGTTGCCGAGACCATCTTTCACGTACACAAACACATTCGCCAGATCGCCGTTATCCACGACGATATTTTCCGCCTGGTTCGGCCCCTTGCACGCTGGGTCCTGGCTCATATCGATTTTTGCTTCCTTGGGCGCGGTGCCGTCGAACTTTACGGTTCCCTTGACCGTAGCCACCGTCGCGGGGTCGATCGGTGTGGCTGCCGGAGCCGGTGCGGCCTGCTGTTGCTCCATATTATTGTTCGATTGTTCTGTGTTTTCCTTCTTGTTGCACGCCGCGAGCAGCAGCAAGCCACTCAAGGCCAGCATGCTTACCATGGTTTTCCAAGCTGTTCTGTGATTCATGATGTCGCCCTTTCTTTAGCCTCAAATAGTCCGGTCTGTTGCGACTACAAAACCAATTTATCGAGAGCCTCCGCCCGCCGCTGCGTGCGACTGCATCGAGGTTTGCCGTAGGTTTCTTTTTGGTGGTACCGCCGCCGTAGCATGCGGCATGGCCGCCGCCACGCGCTTCTGTTCCTCCGGCGTCAGTTGGAAGATGTAATCCGTCAACAGCTTCCGGTGATCGCCGGTGTAACCCTGGAACGATGGCGGCGTAGGTCCCGCGAATACCCATTGATTATTCTGCTCCCGGAACAGCCCGGATGGCATAGAGGTTCCGGGGCTCACGGCCTGCGGATCGGTAATCCAACGTTCCACCCAGTCCGGCTTCAGTCGCTCTTTCGCCAGTAGAAAATTCGGCGCGGTAGCAATCTTGTCGTGATTAGGATCGCCGGTGGCATGGCACTTCAAGCAGGGCGCAGCCGAGCTCGAGAACAGGCTGCGCGCCATGTCGGTTTCCTTCGCTGTCAACACCGGCACCTGCTCCGGGATGTACGGCATCGGCTGTTGCGAGAGCGCCTGGAAGAAGCGCACCAGCTTTCTCAGTTCGTTATCCGAGAATGAGAACGTCGGCATGCGCACTTTCAAATAAGGACGCACGCCGTTCCGGTTCGTGTCCGTCGTGCTCAGTGACGGGTTCGACAAAAATCTACGCATCCACTCAGGGTCAACACGCGCGCCCTCGGTCAATAGTTTCGGCGGCAACTGTTCCTGCGCGTCCTGATACTGCGGCAATCCCATCAGCACTGTCTTCTGTCCCGGAATAAACTGGTGGCATCCCATGCAGTTGTACTTCTTGACGATCCACCAACCCTCCTGAATATCGTGCCGCGCGTCACCCGGCTTGTACTGATAGCTCGCGGGCAGGGAAGTCTCCTCACTTCCCATCAGGAAAGTTGTGAGATCCAGAATCTGATCTTTCGTGAGGTGCAAATTCGGCATGCGCAGAGCTTCCGTCTCGCTCTTCACCATGCCCGCGTCGTAAACATTTGGCTCGGCCAGTTTGTGCTCGAAAAATCCTTTGTGGTTGTACCAGGGCTTGGTCGCCGGACCATCCGGCAGTCGAGCAAGATCTTGTTTATTTTTGATTGGCTCGGCATCGTCGCCGCCGCGCTGCGCTTTCTCCGTGAACAGCGCAAAATCGAGGCGCTCGATGGGCTTGCTGCCCTCGAATGTCAGCTCCGTCCCAATGCGGCCTTCTTCCTCCAAGCCGGCAATCTCGTGGCAGCCGGCACAGCCGAAATGCTGTACCCACTTTTTGCCTTCAGCCTTCAGACTGGGGTCGTCCATGTACGACGCGTCTGGGTACGACATCGGCTCCTGTTTCTTTTGCGTCATCAAAAAGGATGCGATGTCTTCCGCATCTTCCGGTGAAAGCCGCAGGCTGGGCATCACCGTCATGTTCTGCACTTGCAGCTCGTGTCCGTCGTTGGGGCACTGGCTGTGATCCAGATCGAATTGGTAGGGAAGTCCTTTCTTTGCGTAATCCTGAGGCCCAATATCTTTCTTCTCGTAAGGACAATAAGGCCGCGTGCGTTCGCGCGCGTTATGAATCCAGCGCACCAGATAATCGTAGTTCGCCTTCTCTCCCTCACGCGTCAGATTCGCAGCGAACGTTCCGCCATGCATCTGATCGCCTTCGCCGATCGAGTGGCAAGCCAGACATCCACGTGATTCAAACAATTCCTTGCCATGTTCCGTATTACCCGGCTTGTGGTGAGGAAGCGGATCGGTTAATCCCGACTGCCAGATGAACGCGGAAATTGCCTGAATCTGATGATCGGTCAGCCGGAAATTCGGCATCTTCGTCGTCGGACGAAAATCCGTTGGCTTCTTCAACCACACCGGAATCCAGTTCTGGTTCAGCTTGAGCCGGACATCTTTCAAATTTGGCCCGACCTTCTTCATGTCCTGCATCAGGCTATGCGACTGGAAGTCGAGCTGCTGTAAACGCCCGTCCAGCTTGCTGTTTGCCACGTGCAGGTCCACGGCCTCGGTGTTCAGCCGGTTTGCTTCGTCATTGGTCTCAGCCGTATCGGCCTGTTTCATCAGATAGGCCGACTCTTTCAAATTGTCCTTCTTCTGCGTCTCAATCTGTTTGATTTGCTGGGTGATCGTGTTCAGATCGTCGGGCTCTTTATCGTAGCCTTCAAAGCGATGGCACCCCATGCAACCTTTTTGACGAAAGAGATCCTTTCCGTTGTTGATGGTTTCCCATTGCATATCACCGCTCGCCAGAACCATGTCGGCGGCATGGCAATTCTGGCAACCGGCCTGGGAATTCTCTTTCGGAAAAAGCGGCCACAGCCAGTGCTCATAATTCCCGTGCGCCTTCTCCATGCTCGTCGTGGCGCGCCCATTTCCCTGATGACACGGAGAACAGCCAAACTTCTCTGGATCGTGAATCGCTAATAACTCCGGGTGCGGATGGCTGGTAAACGCCTCCGCATACTCGTCGGGTTTCTTCTCGCCCCTTAGCGCCATCGATGCCGCGGTAATTTTAAGCGGCTCGCGCGTGTTCATGTGGCACGATTCGCACCGGTCGACGATATTCGCCTCGGCCACATTAATCTGCACGATCGCCGGATCCCATTCCGCGGCGCGCTTTTTCAATCCATCAATCTGTTGCGGCGTCAGGTCAACCATGTGGTCGGAGATGTATTCATCCATCTTTGCCCGCGCGGCGGTAACCGGCTTCAGCACTTCGCCGAGTTGCAAACTCAACTTTGTCTTCTCATTGCGAATGCCGTTGTAGGTCTCTTCAAGCTGCGGGAAGGTGAACTGTTTCCTGCTGCCGTCGGGGAACTCAACTGTGGCAAGTTCTGCCTTGTAAGCGTCGATCTTTTTCTGCTTACTCGCCTTGGCGGAGGCGCTGGTGCTGGTTTCAAACTCGTAAGTCAAAGCGTTGACATAGGCGCGGCGGTCGGTGAAAACGCTCTGCACCGCGAGCAACTGCGCGTTGGTATCGTCAAGGCTGAGCGCGCACCTTCGCCGCATCCGCCTTCGTATCCTGGCTAGCTTTCTCATAACCCTGCAACAGCGCCGCGTAATCGGTATTGCTCTCAACTTCCTTTTCCGAAGCCGCCGATTTAGACCGCGCAGTGTTCAGAAACGCGGAATACCTGTCTTTCCACTGATCCTGAAACGCCTTCCACGGCCGTTGCCCCCAAGCCTCGTCCCATAAGGCCCAGAAAAGCGTCGCCATCAGAATCACCGTCGCGATCAGATAGTACGCCGCGTACGATTTGCTTGTGATCGGGTCCTGCTCCGGTTGTTCAGGCACCGCATCCTCCGAAAAGCCGTCGTTGGTCCTTGGTTGTTCGTCGTTGGCAACTCATCGTTTTGACCTTTGTCGTTCCGGGCGAAGCGAGGAATCTGCTTTCCTGTACGCCGTCACAACCCACTTTGATCACAATCTGCTCGCACCAGGGGTAGCCAACGACCAACGTCAAACGGCCGACGACTAAATATTGAACCAGGGTGTAATCCACACATACTTGATGTGCCACAAAAGTCGAATACTCATCTTGATGGGCAACGCCACCATGGTCAGCAAAAGAAACTGTGTGATCGAAAACTGCAGCAGGCTCATCCGCTTGAAGTCTTTCGCCATGTATCGCCGGAAGAGCGAATACACGATAAATCCTCCCAGCACGTAATAGCCGCCCACAACAATTGCCCCGAAAATTCCCTTGCCCAGGTTCGAAGTAATTCCAAAAATGTCCGGCAAGTCGCGGTTCACCTCGTAGATGAGCCGATTGTGGTCCCAAGTTTGCCCCGGCCAAAACCACTGCCAGCCTGGCCCGCGAATAAACGTCCCGATCAGGATCATGGAGACCCACATAACGATGAAGCCGAACAGAAATGTGCTGATCGAAAACTTGCGCTGCTTCCACGTGTAATAGCCGCTGCCCAGCGGATTGGTATCGATATAGGGAATCACCATCAATCCAACGATGATCAGCGTCGGCATGACCACGCCCGCGATCCATGGATCGAAGTAGACGAGCATCTCCTGCAGTCCAAGGAAATACCAGGGCGCTTTGGCAGGATTCATCGTCAAGTTGGGATTCGCAGGTTCTTCGAGAGGAGCGTTCAGCGTGATCGACCAGACCATCAGAATGATGGTGATGATGATGGCGGCAAGAAACTCAATGCGCAGCAGAAATGGCCAGACGTGCACTTCCTTCTGCCAACCCTGTTTGAACGGCCAGGTTTTGCGATGATGCGTCTTGGCCAGCGCCGCGTCACCTTCCAGTTGTTCGATCAGCAAATCGTTCGCGTGCGCCTGTTTCCACGCAAGGTAGATATAGAACATGAGAAGCGGGATCAGTGCCACGATCGGCACGTTATCCGGAGCCGAACAAATTTCCCAAAGTTGTCGCCAATCCATAATTATTTTCTCCACGAACATCGTGGGTGCCCCACCCTACGGGGTTTTCGCAGGTTGGGAAAATTAATGTTTACTCTCCCGCCGCCTTCGGCCCCCGACGCGGTTTATCCGCCTCGGCCTCCAGCATTACCGGCGCAGGACCTGAAATGCCACCGTCTTTTCGCACCCGCCAGAAATGCACGATCATCAGCAGCGAAGCCACAATCGGAATTCCAATGCAATGCCAGATGTAAGACCGCAGCAACGCATTGGCATCGACAATTGATCCGCCGAGCAGTCCAAACCGCACGTCGTTGTATGGCGTCATGCCCAATTGCGCGCCGAACGGCCCCTCATGTCCCAGTAGCGGCGTAGCGCGTGCCATGTTCGTGCCCACGGTGACGGCCCAGAATCCGAGTTGATCGTCGGGCAACAGATAACCGGTGAACGAAAGCAACAGAGTGAAAACCAACAGCAGCACACCGATGTTCCAGTTAAACTCGCGCGGCTTCTTATACGAGCCGGTCAAGAACACGCGGAACATGTGCAGCCACACCGCGATCACCATCAGGTGCGCCGCCCAGCGATGCATGTTGCGCAGAATCTTTCCGAACGGCACATCGTGCTCGAGGTACAGCACGTCGCGAAACGCCTGCACTTTCGTCGGGTGGTAATAGAACATCAGCAGCACGCCGGTGTAAGTGAGGATGATAAAGAGCAAGAACGTAATCCCGCCCATGCCCCACGTGTAGCTGTAGCGCACCGCGTCGCGATTGATCTTCGCCGGATGCAGATGCAGGAACACGTTCGAAAGCACGCCCAGCGCCCGATTGCGCGGCGTATCGTCGTGTTTGTGGCGGAAGATTGAGGTATAGACCTGAGTCTTCGTCGGATCCTTCAGCCCCTCAATCTGCTCTTTCGCCTTGGTCGGGATATCGACCTTCATCGCCTGAATGTCTTCCTTCACGCGATCGACGAGTCCGACCTTGCCGTTTTTCCCGTTGTTTTCCTCAGCCATATTAGAAATTCCCGCAATCGAATCTCGCGGGCGAGGGCGCCCGCGCCATACTTACGCCGGCAAATACGCTCCCGGATCGTTGAAGTGGCTCGGTTGCCCTTTGGGCCACTGATACAGTCGCGACGTATCGACGATGATTTGCCCGTCCGGCGCCAGTTCCACCTTCGCGCGATCCATCGGCCGCGGCGCGGGTCCTTCAAAGTTGATCCCTTCGCTGTCGTATCCGCTGCCGTGGCACGGGCACTTGAACTTGTTTTCGCTCGGCTTCCAATCCGGCGTACATCCCAAGTGCGTGCAGCGCGCGTAGATCACAAAAATGCGATCCGGCGTACGATCCACCCAGATGCGATATTTCTGCTGGAACTTTGTGTCGACGCCCAGGGCAAATTCGGAAGGATAGCCAATTTTGAAAACTGTGTTGGGCTCGAAAAGAGTGCGGGGAAGAAAAAATCGGAAGAAGGCCAGAAACCACGCGGTGAGAAATGCAGTAACGCCAACCCAGGTGAGTCGCCGTCGGCGGCGATCGATATCGGTATTGGAGGGCCCGCTGGAAGCGACACCACCGGCAGCCGCTGCCTTCGAGGTTCCCACCGCCGGAGTACCCACATACTTGGTGGCATCTCCCGCGGTGCGGGGCGCAGGTTGCGCCGCATCTGGAGTCGGACTCGGGTTTGGTACTTCAGTTCCCGGAACCGCCATCGCTGCCCTCCTATTGCTGAATGCTCGTCCCTAATCTCCTCCGGCCGCCAATAATTCCGGCGCCGCTTGCCTCCCGATCGTGTGAATGGAGCTGTAGGAATGGTCTGATTTATGTAAAGACTGCGATACCAGGTCTGCCAATGCAGAAATAAATTTTGGAGAATCGTTCAAACCCGCGCTCATCTCGAACTGAGTAAATCCCAGTTGCCGCGCTTCTTCGCGCGCCTCGTGGTCGATCTCGCCCAAAGTCTCGACGTGATCCGAGACAAACGCCACGGGAACGATGCACACTTCGCGCACTTTCTCAGCTGCCAGGTCCCGCAGCGTGCAGTGAAGCGAAGGCTGCAACCATTTGCTCGCCCCAACCTTGCTCTGGTAGCAAAGCCTGTGGCGATTCGGCCAGCGTCCTCGTTTCGTCAGAAGCTGCACCGTGTCTTCAATCTGCCACTGATACGGATCGCCCTTCGCAACGATCGACATGGGGATGCTGTGTGCGCTGAAAACGATCTCCGGCCGCGACGGATCTGCGAATCGCGCTAAAGCTTCATCCACCTTGTCCGCCACAGCCTCCAGGTAGATCGGATGCCGATAGAAAGGTCCAACGTTGTGTGCCGGAGCCGAACCGCCATACAGCCTCCACCACTCATTCAGGCTGCTGCCGGTGGTAGTCGAGGAATACTGCGGATACAAGGGCAATAAAACCAACTCGTCGCACTGTGCAGCCTCGATTCCCGCAATGGCTTCGCGAGTAAAAGGATGCCAGTAGCGCATGGCAACAAAGCAGCGGGCATCCAATCCCTGACTTACTAATTCAACCTGGAGTGCCCGGGCCTGCTGTTCGGTAAAGCGCCGGATCGGCGAACCTCCGCCGATCGTCGCGTAGTGATGTTGTACTTTGCGTGCGCGCGTAGTTGAAATCAGTTTGGCCAGAGTTTTCCGTCCAAGGCGCGCAAAAGGGAAGTCAATAATGTCGGGATCGCAGAAAAGATTAAAAAGGAAGGGTTCTATCGCAGCCAGCGAATCGGGCCCGCCAAGCTGAAACAGTACTACACCTACACGACGATTTCTTTCCTCCATTCCCAACATTCCCCAGAACCGGGCAATGTACTCCCATCCGGGGTGAGAGTCAATGGAAGAAATGCAAAATTTTGGTTGGAAGAATCGACTTCGCAGTCCGTGAGTCCGCTTTGCGTGCGAGTTCCGCAAAAAGCAAACGCCCCGCCAAGGTTCGAGATCGGCGGGGCGCAGGGCGAACGGAACGATCTATGGAAGTCTCAACTCGGCGTGCTCTGCGACCACAACCTGCCGGCGTTGCCCATCATGCCAATAGAGCACGCGCAACACCTTGTGCGCATCGGGATCAGGATCGCCGCCCATGCTGCGGTTATCGACCACGATAAACAGATGACCCTCATGTTTGTAGCCGCGCAAGGTTTCGGTAACGTCCACAAAATGCCCCGCCCCGCCGTAGAACGCGCGCATGATGTGGAATTCACGGTCGTGCCACTCATATCCGCGATCAGGATCGAGCACCAGATTCACGTGCGCGTACTCCGGATAGCGAAACTCCTCCACACTGCCGTCCCAGTGGCGGATGCGAATGAAAAGCTCTTTTACGTGATTACGCGCGGGATCGACGCCAAACGTCTGATCGGTTATATCGAATCGAAGAACTCCATCATGCATGAACGATCGCACCTGCGGAGTAACATCCACGCGATGACCGCCTGCGCCATACTCCGCCGCAACAAGTTCGCCGCCCTGGCCGAAAGCCAGCGCTGAGAAAAGAAACAGGAATGACAACCCGCACACTAAACCTGCGATAAATCGTCTTTTCATTTTTGCCCCTTTTGCCTCATTAACCGGTGAGGCCCCGAGTGATCGAGTGAAAAGTTTATTATCGTTTCTCGTCAGCCGCGAAGGACACGAAAGTTCATCGAGAGGAACAAACGCAGATCGCAGCCTCCGTGATCCTTTAGCGATTGATCTTTCAGAGTTAAGCAATAATCGATTTAGCTCAGTGAGACGCCGCCGGCGCGACCCTGGCCTGCTCCATCTCCTCAATTACTGCATCGGCAAATTCCGAGGTACCCGCTTTGCCGCCGACATCCTTGGTTAGTTTTTCCGGATGTCGATAAACTTTCTCGAGCGCATTGCGGATTTGAAGTGCGGCATCGAACTCGCCTACATGGCGCAGCATCAGCAGGCTGGAACGCAACAGCGCCGTTGGATTCGCCAGATTTTTCCCGGCAATGTCAGGCGCGGACCCGTGCACCGCCTCAAAAATTGCGCAATGATCGCCAAGATTCGCGCTGGGCACAAATCCCAGCCCGCCAACAAACGCTGCGCACAAATCGGAAATGATATCGCCGTACAAGTTTTCCATCACCAGCATGTCGTACTGATACGGATTCATCACCAGCTGCATGCAGGTGTTATCGACGATGTGTTCCCCGTAAGTAATTTCGGGATACTGTTTGGCCACGCCACGGCAACAGCGGAGAAACAATCCATCGGACAACTTCATGATGTTCGCCTTGTGAATGGCGTGAATCTTCTTGCGCTGATTCTTGCGAGCATATTCGAAGGCGAACCTGGCAATGCGCGTGGATGCTTTCTCAGTGATGATTTTCAAGCTTTCCACCACCCCGGGCACCACTTCATGCTCCAGACCCGAGTACAAACTTTCCGTGTTCTCGCGCACGATGATGAGATCGACGTCGGGATAGCGCGTAGGAATATGCGGCAAGTTCCGGATCGGACGGAAATTCGCGTACAACTCAAATTTTTGCCGTAGCGCCACGTTGATACTCGAAAACCCGCCCCCGACCGGCGTTGTCACCGGTCCTTTCAGCGCGACGTGCGTGCGCTCGATCGACTCCAGCGCCTCCTTCGGAATGTATTCCCCATGTTTATCGTAGGCATCAGCGCCAACCTGGAACGATTCCCAATCGAACTTGACACCAGTCGCTTCGAGGATCCGCACGGTAGCCTGCGTAACTTCCGGGCCAATTCCATCGCCGGGGATGAGCGTTATTCTATGAGTCATATTCACCTGACAGAATATATCGGCGCAATTCTCAAACTTTCTGAGTCTTTGCCCGAACCTCCCCGCCATCCTTCACTTTCACCAGATCCTTCAACTCATCCATGAATTCCTTCACATCTTTGAAGTCGAGGTAAACCGAGGCGAACCGCACATACGCCACCTTGTCATAGCGACGCAAGCGGTTCATGATGAGTTCCCCCAATTCGCTGGTCTTGCGCTCTCGCTCCGCCGATTCGATCACAAATGATTCCGCTTCGTTCACAATCTGTTCCAGTTTGCTGATCGGCACGGGCCGCTTCTCGCAAGCTCGCAACAAACCATTGAGGACTTTCTGCCGATCGAACTTCTCGCGCCGCCCATCTTTCTTCACCACCATGTATGGGATTTCATCGATGCGCTCATAGGTGGTAAATCGCTTGCCGCACTTCAGGCACTCGCGCCGGCGGCGGATCGATTCCGCCTCCTTACTCTCGCGAGAGTCTACAACCTTATCTTCGGCAAATCCGCAAAAGGGACATTTCATAGTGCTGGATTTCGGCTCGCAAGCTCTTGGGTGCTACGCAGCCATGCCACTACGGGCTGCATTGGCGCGCACTTTGTGAACGTTAACCTGAGATTGTAACAGGGGATGAACGAGCGGCCATGCCTGACCTAACAGAATAGGATTCCGCCTGCGGCTCGCATCTTGTTCAGATGGGGCAAGATCGAAGGTTTATAGCAAACTCAACCTGCGAATCACGGGTGCGCCATGAAACGGCTCAACAACGACTCCAGCAGGCGCTCCCTCTTTTGCAAGGAAACCTTGAAGTCGTGATGATCCGTATGGGCGATTTCGCGGAGCAGCGCTCGGTGCCGCTCCTCTAGTATGTCGAACAACAACTCCCGTTCTTCGTCGCTCAACACCAGTGAAATCGATTCGCTCATAACAGCCTCCACTGGCATTCTTTCTCTACTTACTATTTTAGATTCAACGGAGCAGCGCAACGTCGAATTCTTTTCTCTATGCCTGCTCCGCTGCATGGCTTTCCTGCGAGAGTTTTCGCAGCGAAAGCCTCTCATGATGCGCCAGAATCAGGCCCAGCGGCACGATCGCGGCGAAGGTTACCAGCCACAGAAGAATTCCGCAACTGGCGGCCATTTCCGGAGGAACGTCGAAGACGCTCGATAGCGCCGCAATCGTTGCCATCTGCGAACCCCCTCCAACTGCCGGTAATTGCAACATCGAACCCACCATGCTCGCTCCCATCAAGATCAGAAGCTGCGAGACGGGAATCTCAAGTGCGGGCACGCCGTAGGAGTGGGTCACCTCTTGATATGCGAGGGCGATGACATACCACATTCCCACCGACACCAGAATCAAAAGAATCAACGAGAGGGGACTGTGAATCGTATCCAGTCCTTGCCCGAACTCGCGCACTTTTTGCGCCACCCTGTGGCCAAAATTCGCGGATAAATGCCCGAACTTCTCTTCCACCCAGCGGGCCACGGCGTCGCCACTACGGCGAACGATGATCGCGCCGACGGTCAGCGCGAGAACCACAACGATCAGGAAGAATCCGCCTTCTCGAAACCGCGCGTAATACTCCGGGTGCGGAATAGCGGGCAGCGCGCTGGGTAGGAAGATTGCGCACACCATGAGCACTGTGAATGCGCCAACGTCGAAAATGCGCTCCACGGCCCACACAGCGAACTGCGAAGAGACAGGAAGATCGGTGCGCCGGGCGATCAGGTACGGACGTATGAATTCGCCAGCACGACCAAGCAGCGCAACCCCCGTGAACCCAATCACCGTCGGGGATACCATGTCCACCATCTTGGTCTTCGGCCGTACTGGCTGCAAAAAGATTTTCCAGCGCACTGCACGCATTAAGTATCCGATATAAATCAGCGCGACCGCATGGAACACATGAAATTTGTTGATGCGCCCCGTCTGCGCCCAAAAGGTACCCCAATCAAACGTCTGCCAGTGGCGATATTGCAAGTAAACCAGTGCTGCCAGGATACAAAACACCACGGCACTGGCCAGAATGCGTTTTTTATCCATGAATGGGGAGTTGCCTCACGCCGCGGCCCTCGCAACGCGAAGCGGAAACGGCAGTTTCAAGGTAAATGACTGTGCGAGCATGGTCAAACTGCAACATGCCTGAGTGGAGTTGAATCGGCCAGGAAACTTCTATCTCTCTCGCGCAATTCGAATTGCCCGCCGAACATGCCCCGAGGATTTCTTCAGCGCATCGACGGCACGTCTGCGCGAAACCCCGGCAGCCAGCATCACAAGCGCAACTGGAGTCCGATTATCCGAGACCGCAAGCGCGCCCGCAGCAGCTTTTTGGTCGACTCCAGCAGCCTGTTCGAGAATGGAAATCGCGCGCTGTCTCAGCTTTTCGTTCTTCGGCACAACATTGACCATAAGGTTGCCGTAAACGTACCCCAGTCGGCTCATCGCGGCAGTCGAGATCATATTCAGAACCATCTTGTGGGCCGTAGCCGCCTTCATGCGCGACGAGCCTGCCAAAACTTCCGGACCTACAGGCGTGATGATGGCCAAGTGAGCGATCCGCTCCAACGGGGAACCGCGGTTGCAGGTAAGTGCAATCGTGCACGCGCCGCCCCGGCGCGCAGCCTTTAGCGCTGCAAGAGTGAAAGGCGTCCGGCCACTCGAAGCGATGCCGATAACCACGTCATTCTCCTTGGGCCTGCGCCGCATCATCTCATCGTGCCCAAGTTTGGTATCGTCTTCGCTGATCTCGGATTCGTCTCCCAGAGCCTTCGCTCCTCCGGCGATGATGAACTGCACGCGATCTGTATTGAAGGTAGGCCGGCACTCGGAGGCGTCTAGCGCCGCAATTCGCCCGCTGGTTCCGGCGCCAACGTAAATCAACCGGCCGCCGCGGCGTAGCGCGGCAACTGCAAGATCAATGACGCGCGCAATCTGCGGCAGTGCACGTTCCACCGCCGCCGCAACCTTCTTATCCTCAGTGTTAATAATGCGAACAATCTCCAGCGAAGACCTGCAGTCGAGATCATGCGCCGCGTCATTCGACTGTTCGGTACGAAGCTGTTGCAGTTCGGAATCCGTCTGTCCCGCCGATTTCAATTCGCGCATGGTTGCAGGCTATCGACACCTTTCGATGGATTCAATCACGGCATCATGAAACTTCGGGCGAACCTCTTTGATCCTCTGATCCGAGCAGTCTGGCCAGGTGCGATTCGTGAGCAAGGCAATCGAAACCTGCAGCTCAGGATCGATCCATAACGATGTGCCCGTGTATCCCAGATGCCCGAACGAAGCTGGCCCGAAACATTTTCCCGATTGCGACGGCGCGGACGGCGTATCCCATCCCAACGCGCGAGACGTGCCCGCAGGCGCCGATTGTCGTCGGGTAAAAAGTTCAACGGTGTCGCCGCGCAAAATAGGGCCTCCGCCGAGCATCGCATAAGCGAATCTGGCGAGGTCGGGCGCAGTCGAGAACACGCCGGCGTGCCCCGCAACTCCCCCTAGCACGCTCGCATTCTCATCCTGTACTTCACCTTGTATGACGCGGTGCCGGAAAGTCCGATCGTCGGCGGTAGGCGGAATCTGAGCCTTGACCTCCCTCGGCGGATTGAACGTCGTATTCGTCATCCCAAGCGGATCGAAAATTTCACGCTGGCAGAAGCGGTCGAGCGGTTCATCCGCGATTCTCTCCAGACCTGTTCCTAAAAGGATGAACCCAATATCGCTGTATACCGCCGCCGAACCGGGCTCTGCGACAAGCGGAGTTGTGAAAGCCAAGCGCAACAAACTCTCGCGATCATGCGCCCTCAGAAATAGTTTTTCATAAGCGGGAAGTCCGGAGGAGTGCGCCAGCAGCATGCGCATCGTCACTTCATGGCGGCGCGAGTCGTCTGAAATGAACTCGGGAATGATGCCCGCGAGTGGAGCGTCCAGATCGATCAAGCCGCGTTCGTAAAGCAGCATCGCCATCGCCGTGGTAGCGACCACTTTTGTAACCGAGGCGAGGTCGAAAATCGTCGCAGGTGTAACGACGGGCGGATCTGGTTCGTAGGTAAACCGACCGAACGCCTTAAGCGCGACCAGCCTTCCTCTCTCAGCAACCGCCACAGACGCAGCCGGAAAAACCTGTCCGCCGATTGCCCTTTGAAGGATGGCGAATGCACACTCGAAACGCTTTTCCTGATCGTTCAATAACGATGACTCGGGCAGGGAAAACTCAGATGCGCTCATGCGGCGAATTTCAGTGACGAAGCTCAATCATATGGCATTCGCGGCACCCCTTACTTGAGTTTCTTGAGTCCTGCTCCCACGGTTGTGTAAAGTCAAGACATCCTTCGATTGCAATCCAACTCGCTGCGTTGGCTCTGTCGAACGCTTGCAGTCTCATCTCTAGCCGTGGGAGCCATGGCAAACGCTAATGCCGCTGCCTCCCCAAACCACGCCACACCCCTTCGTCTCAGCTCGGTTGATTCCGTAATCGAGCAGGCCATCCAGGAAGGCACGATCCCCGGCGCAGTCCTGCTCGTCGGCCACAACGGCCGCGTGATCTATCGCAAGGCCTACGGCACCGTGCTCTCGATCCCCACAGGCGAGCCAATGACGCTCGATACGATTTTCGACTTGGCATCGCTCACCAAGGTGATTGCAACAACCACGGCAGTGATGCAATTAGTCGAACGCGGCAAGCTACGCCTGAACGATCCGGTGGCGAAATATCTCCCCGAGTTCGCCCAGAACGGCAAACAGGACATTACCATCCGACAGTTGCTCACGCATTATTCCGGTCTAGCGCCCGATCTCGACTTAAAAACGCTTTGGGAAGGCAAGCTGACCGGTTACAACATGGCCTTTGCCGAAACGCCACAAGACCCTCCCGGCTCAAACTTTTCCTACAGCGACATCAACTTTATTGTGCTGGGCGCGCTGGTCGAGCGCGTCTCCGGCGAAACGCTGGATGAATATTCTACGCGGCACATTTTTGCGCCGCTGAAAATGTTCCACACGCGTTTTCTCCCTCCCGCCGCATGGCGGCCCAAAATCGCTCCGACGCAATACGACGAGAACGACCACATGCTGCGTGGAGTCGTACACGATCCCACAGTTCGCCGAATGGGCGGCGTTGCGGGACAAGCTGGACTTTTTTCCACGGCAGACGATCTCGCAAAGTTCGCGCAAGCCCTGCTGAACGGTGGCGACGGAATTCTGTCGCCCGCATCGGTTGAGAAAATGACCTCGCCGCAGCAGCCGCCCGTCAGCGCCGGTGCTGCGCGGCTTCGGCTGGGATATCGATTCTCCCTATTCCTCCAACCGCGGCGACCTCCTACCTATCGGCGGCTACGGCCACACCGGATTCACCGGAACATCAGTATGGATCGATCCTGCCACGCAAACCTACATCATCCTGCTGACGAATGCCGTCCACCCGCGCGGCAAAAGCAACGCCATCGCGCTGCGCTCCAAAGTCGCAACCGCCGTGGCTGCCGCTTTATCGCTAACCGCATCGGCAAAAGATGCGCAGCTCTGGCAAACCGTGACCGGCTATAACGAAGCCGAGAGCGCCGAGCGCCGCATGAGCGCCCGCAACGGCAGCGTGAAAACCGGAATCGATGTTCTGGAAGAACACAATTTTGATGTCCTGAAAAATAAAAACGCTTTGCAAACTCCCGGCCGCAAGAAAAGAGTCGGCCTCGTCACCAATCAAACCGGAGTCGATTCCCAAGGCCGCCGCACCATCGACGTGCTAGCGCAAGCCCCTGGAGTTTCGCTGGAAGCCATCTTCAGCCCCGAGCACGGAGTCACCGGCACGCTGGACACAACTCATGTCGGCAACACAAAAGATGAAGCCACCGGAATCCCCGTCTACAGCGTCTACGGAGGCACCGCCGCCGCCCGCCGCCCCGCGCTCGACGTCTTGAAGCAACTCGACGCCGTAGTCTTCGACATTCAAGACGCTGGCGTGCGCTTCTACACCTACGAAACCACGCTGGGATATTTTCTCGAAGCCGCAGCCAAAGCCGGAATCGAGCTGATCGTGCTCGACCGCCCGAATCCCATCACAGGATCATTCGTGCAGGGCCCAGTCTCCGATCCCGGCAAAGAAAATTTCACCAACTACTGGACCCTCCCAATCCGCCACGGAATGACCATCGGCGAGCTAGCCAAAATGTTCAACGCCGAGCGCAACCTCAACGCCAAGCTCACCGTGGTGCCAATGGAAGGCTGGCAGCGCGGCGACTGGTTCGATTCCACCGGCCTAGAATGGATCAATCCCTCGCCCAACCTGCGCAGCGTAACCGAAGCCGCGCTCTATCCCGGCGTAGCCGTAATCGAAGGCACAAACATCTCCGTCGGCCGCGGCACCGATAGTCCCTTCGAACTGGTGGGCGCTCCCTGGATCAAGAGCCGCGAACTGGCCACCTACCTGAACGCCCGCGCCATCGCCGGAGTCCGCTTCGTTCCGGTCACCTTCACGCCCACGTCCGCAATCTACAACGGCCAAAAATGCGAAGGCGTCAACGTAGTGCTCACCGATCGCAACGCGCTGGACGCACCCGAACTCGGCATCGAGCTGGCCTCGGCTCTGAGAAAACTGTATCCCTCCGACTACAAGATCGAGCGCATTACCGAGCTGCTGGTGAATCAGGCGGTGTACGACGCGCTGATGGCGGGCGAAGATCCTCGGCGCATTGCGCAGGACTGGCAGGAGGGGCAGGAGAAGTTCGAGGACATTAGAAAGAAATACTTGATGTATTAGAAATGCGACGGGTGGCCCACTCAAGCCCGATTTTGGCTTGAGCGGGGCAGTTCTATAGCTGGACAGAGTCTCCCCGCCGCGCGTTCGCGTTTTCGTGCCGTTCATTCCGATTCGATCTCTATAAGCAGGAGGTGAACGTGCTCGGGCATGATTACATAGCCGTACACATAAAATCTGTAACTATGCCGCACTCGCTCCAAGGCTGACTCGAAGACTCGGCGGCTCTCGTCAGTGATAAGCAAGCAGCGGCGATGGTAACAGCGGAATGTGATGAAATGACTTTGGCCACTCTGGTGATAGCGCGTCAGTCCCCAAGGCATGAGGACAATCTAGTTTGTCACTCGCATCGAGCCTGTGACGTCTGAACATCCCCACTCAAGCCAAAAGATGGCTTGAGTGGGCCACCGGCCAAATCGCGCAAAGCTGCCGAGGAGCAAATCCCGCTCGGCGAGCTGGACGAGCTGTTCTGAATCGGCGATGAGGGGCCGACACGGTTATCTCATCAGCCCGCCGGATTAGATCTTATTCAGACTTTCACAAGTGAGCATTCTTGAACGGTTCTCCTGTCTCGACGATTGGTAAGCTCAGGGTGGGAGAATAAACTATGTCCGTGTCTGAACAAGTGCGTCCGCTGCTTGCAGCTCGTGCTGCTACAGATCCTAACGCCGCGAGGCTGCTGGAAATGTTCGATAAAGCCGACGAACTGCTTGAGCGCTCCGCGTACAAATGTGGAGATGTAGAGATCTCCAACCCGCAAAGTCATAATCGTAGAATGTCGTGCGGAAGCTAGTGGCAGCGTAGCTTACTCTGCCCGTATCAAGGGAGGCAAAGACAATGAAGACGAAGACATGGACGGTCATCACCAACACGGGCCAACAAGCAGACCTTGCGTTTGAGACTGAGAAGAAGGAGGTTCAAAGGCCGACGCACATCACCGCCAAAGAGTTTATTCATTGGCTTGGGCCTAGGAGCCATGTTGATGACAGTTCTTTGCGATCGCTATTTAAGCTGTACGAGCCTCCTGCCAGAGCGCGAAGCTCACTTTCTGCACTCCAAATTCCCACTATTCGATAAGTTTTGTGCTCGGCGGGTGGCCAGGCTAGCTCAAATCGTCACTTCCGAGGGTACCCCATCCAAGTGCCCCATCCCAGTTCCGCTTGGGTGGGGCTTTTGATTTTAATTTCCACAATCCGCTGTGACATCCAACCTTATCCACAGCCCATAAGTGTGCAATTTTGAACAGACAGCACGGCGTCGGGGTGGCTTAACAGCTGTCCTTCAACCTTCACAAACTTAAAACTCAACAACCTTACGGTTCTTGACCCGTTCTTGGGACCCCAAACGTAAATTCTAAGTTGAGGAGAAAAACAATGGATCCACGACATGAGAGTACGAAGTCCGACTTCGCAGCTGCGCTGGCAGCGCCGCCAGAGAGTCCCCGACCATCCACCGGTGTGAAGTCGCAGGCAATTCCTTCTCGATTCCGCCTCAGTCTTCAGGCCTCCAACGGCGCCGATGTCGGCGAATTGGGAGTTAACGACAGTGGCTGGTGCATAATTGTGCCCAGCGGGCAGGGGGCGATTTTGACCATGTACCTTTACGGCAACAATTGGTATATCAGAAAGGCCGACGACTCGTCATCGTACTTATCGGTCAGCAACAATGCCTATGCCGGCTTTTATGGCTGGGCGGGTGCGGCCGCAATGACTTTGACGGACAAGTTGCGTTGCGCCTACAACAATCAAAACCTGTCCTTCTATTCTACGGACAACGGCTACTTGTATTTCTGGGATCAGTACACGGTATTAAACGTGTCCCCTGTTGCTGTTAGCGCCGTAAAAGCAGCCTGACGAAGCAGCGCTCGTCGAAGAGGGCGAACGCTTCCTTCCGGGTGGCTGGCGGCTGGCCCAGGCTAAAGCGTGCATCGCGTTAGATAGTTAGATAAGCTAGAGGGCGCCCCATCGAAGCTCCGCTTGGGTGGGGCTTTTGACGTCACGATCAGGACAAACCCGGGACTGAGAGAACGTTTCCAGTGACTAGTGGGAGTCACAACCCAGAGAGAAGCGCAGAGCGGCGCACACCTCGTTCAGAGACAACCTGTTTGCGCTGGGCACTCGAATACAGGACAACTGGAAGGCGGAGAAATTCTTTCACTTGTCAATGAAAGAAGCCGATCTTTACTCGCATCCCGACAGGGATTGGGAGCGCGTGTTTAATCGTTTTCCGAAAACTCGTACTGATATCGAGGAATCCTCCAAACGTTTTGCCTTTGGGAGATATGCCGCTGCGCTGTTCCACATACTCTTGGTTGCGGAGTTTGGCGTTGTTTCCTTAGCCAAGCTCTTAAATGTGGCGGAAGACAAACCTGGATGGGGCGCTTTAGAGAGACTCGAAAGGATATCGGTCAAGGCCCACAAAGATAGATCAGATTTGGAGAAGAAGTATTCTGCCGTCCTTGACGGTGTTGCGCCTTTCGCGCTCTCCATAAAAAACCAGTGGCGTCACAAGATAAGTCACGTAGAGAATAAGCTGGTATGGTTACCTTGCGCGACCGCGATGTGCCTAACATAGCATTCGGAATGCACAGCTTGACCGTTTTCATCGGCGCATAAATCTTTCTGCAAATCCACAGGACGGTCACAAAGTACGCAGAGCACTTCTGGGAAGGGGCTGCTACTCATAAACGCCTCCTTTGGAGGGTCATAAATAGCGTAGTCCGAAGGTAGGGTATGGACTGTGCAATATTGAACACGCATAGGTTTTTGGGCGGAATAGTTAGTTCTTGGGCAGGAGCCTATTTTTAGGCAAAGCCAGTGGGGGGACCACCCCTAATTACCGAAAGGTTAACATCTCACCCTCGGCGACCTCTTAATGCGTAACAGATGCGGATAACCCTCCCGCAACGCTCCGCATCCTAGCGCCTAAATCCATGTTAATCTCGGGCTGATCACAACGATCGACTTTCGGAGGTCAGGATGCGAGGAGCTCTAGCGATACTGCTGCTTTCTGGGATGGCCCTCGGGCAGCAGCCTTCCACTCAACCAACTCCCGCTCCCAAAGATCTTTCCACGCTCGCGCCCTCGTCCGCGTCCTCGTCCGCGCAACAGTCCGAGGAGCGCTCGAACGAAATCACCATCCCCGCCGGAAGCAAGATTCCGCTGACGCTGAAGCAGGCCATCTCCACCAAGAACGCCCGCGAAGGCGATGCCGTCTACGCCGAAACTGCATTTCCTTTCCTGATCAACGAGCGCATTGTGGTGCCGGCCGGTACCTACGTGCAAGGCAAAATCGCCAACGTCGAGCGCGCCGGACACGGCAGAGGCCGCTCCGAACTCCTGATGCATTTCACCACGCTGATCTATCCCAGCGGATACACCGTGATGCTGCCCGGGTCAATCGAGAACACCCCCGGCGCGGATGACAAAAGCGTGAAGGATTCCGAAGGCACCATCCAGGAAGATAAAGACACGGGAAAGAAAGTGGAGGATGCCGCGAAGAACGGCGTCTATGGAACCATGGGCGGAGCGACCGCCGGGGGATTGGCGACAGGCACTCTGAACGGCGCACGCGTGGGAGCCGGAGCTGGCGCAGCCGCTGGCGTTGCATGGGCGCTGCTGAAGCGCGGTCCCGACGTAAAGCTCGACGTTGGAACCTCAATTGAGATGGAAATCCAGCGGCCGATCACAATTGATCCTTCCCGCATCGCTGTCGCTAAAGCGATGCCGTAGCGGCGCATGCTCTACTTCACATTGAAGAGCGCGTTCACATGCGCCGTCACCGTGACTTCCTGCGGTGTAAATTCTTCGGTGGGCGCAGGAGTCGCCGCTCCCGGAGTGACCGCCATGGCCCGAGCCATATGGAACGGCACTGGCCGCGCATTCTCAAAAGTGTCGATCGATGCATAAGATAAGTCTCCCAGAGTCCGTCCACTTGCCCGCGCAAGAGCTTCGGCCGAATTGCGTGCACGCCGGTAGGCGTCTTCCACAGCCTTGTTCTTGGCTTCGTCGATGTTTTCGAGAATGTAGTTCAGCGTCTGTCTCTCGCTCACGTTGGCTTCTGCCAGTTGCTGCGTAATCGGCCCGATTTTCGAGAAGTCTTTCAACTTGAGCGTAACGTCGGCGGTTACACGGTAGCCGATCAATTTCTGTTTGGCATTCCGCCAGTCATACATCGGTTGAACGGAAAAAAAACCTATGTTCGCTGCCTTGGGTTCGATTCCGTTGGCGCGTAGCACCTGTCGAACTGCCTCCACATCTTTCGACGCGTGCTCATAAGCGGCCTGCGATGTTTCTGCCTGATCTGAAACGTTGAACTCCAGCACCGACGTATCGGGAGCCGATTCGTATTTTCCGTCAGCGCCGACATAAATTGAGTTGGGAAGTGCTGTCAAACTGGGGTGGTCTTGCGCCAAGCCCGGCAGCGCAAACGCGAATAATGCAAGAGCCAAAACAAGATACTTCATGGTCGGTCTCCGCGGTGAGTTTGGTCGGCATCCCTGACGTGGGCTGCTTACGCAGTTAGAACGAGTTTTGGCAAGAAAGTTGCGGAAAACGCGGGATTATATGAGCCGCCTAAGAAACCCCTGAGGCGCTGCGAACACTGGCCGAAGACGTAGACGGATAGCTCTGGCCGTCGATTTCTCTCCGCAAACTTTCGAAGAGTTCATCCGGCATTTTCTGAAAAATCTCGACAACCTCAGGGTCGAATTGACGGCCAGACCATGCCTGAATCTCAGCGCGGGCTTGCCCCAGCGTGCGAGCGGGTCGATATGGCCGGTCAGAGATAATGGCATCCAGCGTGTCGGCTACCGCGAATATGCGCGCGCCCAACGGAATTTCCTCGCCCTTCAGTCGGCGCGGGTATCCCGAACCGTCGAAGTGTTCCTGGTGCGCGTAGACGATTTCGCAGACTTCCGCCAGGAAGGGAATTTTCTTCAGGATCTGGTAGCCGTGATAGCAATGCTCGCGCATGATTTCTGTTTCATCTTCAGTCAGCTTGGCCGGCTTGAGCAGAATGCGGTCGGGAATGGCGATCTTGCCAATATCATGCAGAAAGGCGCCCCGCGCGATCACGTCCACCTGCTCTTTCGGCAGCCCCATGGCGCGCGCAATCGCCATAGTGAAAGCGGTTACGCGTTTGGAGTGCCCTTCCGTTTCGCGATCCCGGAGGTCGAGGGCATCGCCAAGGGTTTGCAGAGTTATGTCGTAGGAGCGTTCCAGGTTCCGCAAAGCGTCCTGCAGTTGGTCAGTCCGCGCTTCAACCAGCGACTCCAGATTGGTCTGGTAGATGCGGTTCTCTAATTTCAGCCGCCGGTTCTCAAGTGCTCGCCCCACGGCGTTCAGCAGTTGCTCTCGTTCAAATGGTTTCAGGAGGTAGTCGTATGCGCCATTGCGAATTGCGGCCAGCGCAACCGAAATGTCATGCACTGCCGTAACCATCACCACAGGCATGTCCGGGAATTTTTCTTTTGTGCGCTCGAGCAAACCGATGCCGTCCAGGTCGGCCATCATTAAATCCGACAGCATGAGTTCGAACGTCTCGCCGGAATTGAGCAGCGCTAGCGCTTCGGTGCCAGAACCCGCTTGTTTGCACGTATAACCGGCGGCGGACAGAATGGCGCAGACAATCTCGCGGATTGCCTCTTCGTCATCTACAACGAGGATGCGGTCAGGCATGGGGCTTTTCGAATACTATCGGCGATTCTAATCCAGAGTTGAGATACCGAAAGTAACCACTGAGGTCCGGAAAGAACATTGAGATCAGGCTAAGGCGTGATATTCAGAAGCCAGGCACTGTTGCGTCCGAACCTGTGCCCGAATCTGCCGAATGATCATCGTCACAATCTGGTCCATCGTGAACGCCGCTGCTCAGCCTGTGTTTAGCAGGTTGAAGCCGGGGGAATGGGCCATGCTTGCGGTTCTTGCAGCCACTGTTGTGGTTCTGGCGGTATTCCGGGAGCGTTATTTGGCGCTCTGGGCCGCAGGCTGGACGGTCTTTGTCGGCTCGCGTCTTCTGGAAGCACACGGCGCGGGCATGCACATTCCAGCCCGTTACATTCCTGCCGCGGAGCAGGCTGCGTTCGTGGTCGCCATCGGCTTGTTCGGCGCGTCGGTCTTCGCATACATCCGGGAGCGGACACTTTTAGCGCCCTTGGCTGCCATTACGGCGTGCACCGCCGGTTTTGCCGCAGCACGCCCCCTGCTTTGGCCCGATTCTTTGCCTCTGCGGTTTGCTCTGGAACTTTCCTATCGGATCATTCTGGTTGCGGTTGCGATCGCGCTAGTACGCGCCCGCCGGGGCCGACGAGAAATTGCAACGTGGCTGCTCGGCGTGCTTCTCCTTATCCAGCACCTGAGCTGGAGTCCTTTCACGGACCAGATTCCGGGTGCGATATTGACGGCTGCAGATGTCGCTCTCGGGCTGACCGTGCTGCTGATTGCGGTTCAGGAAGCTCGCGCCCGCTCGCAAAGGCTGAACGCGATGCGAGCCATTGCCGAGAGCATCGTCCTCGCGCAACAGCAAGGCGGCATGATGGATAAGGCGCTCGCCGAACTGCAACGTCTCACCAAGAGCAAAGTTGCGTGGTTTCGCCTCATTGAAGGCGGCCACCTCGTCGCTACCCACGCAGTTGGGGTTTCACCTGAGTTCGTGCGCGAGATTGGCGTCGCGGAAGTGACTCCGCAAGTCTCGCACATGTTGGTGCACGGTAGGCCCACGCCCGCTCGCCAACTTGAGGCGAGTCTAGACGATGAACAAGTGCTCAAGTCGGAAAGGCTGCGCCACCTGCTGTTCGTGCCGGTTGTGGGGAAGAAATCGCCGATCGGCATCGTGACTTTGGCGAATCATCGCGAGAGAAAACTCACCGACGAGGAACTTGATTTTCTTGAAACTTGCGGTCGCCACTTGGGAATTGCCATCGAAAACTTTCGCCTGCTCGAGCAGGTATTGCGTTCGCAACGGCAATGGCGAAATACCTTTGACTCCGTTCACGACATCATTCTTGCGCATGACGCCGAGTTCCGCATTATCAAAGCAAACCAGACGCTGCTCGAACAACTGCAACAATCGACGGCGGATGTTATCGGCAGCACCTGCGAATCCGTACTGCCGCATGGCCTCGGCGAGTGGACCGGCTGCCCATACTGCGCGCGGGGCGATGAAGAAATCACTGAAGGCGCTGATCTCTGCTTCGGGGGCTTCTCGATGGTCTCCAGTTCTTCGTACAGCGAGCAGGGCAGCAAGCAGAAGGGCGTCATTCACATTGTTCGCGACATCACGGAGCGCCATTCCGCAGAAGAGAAATACCGTTTGCTGTTCGACCAGGTGCAGGAGGGTGTTTATGTGGCCACGCCTGCAGGACGCTTGCTCGACTGCAACGATGCCTTTGTCCACATGCTCGGCTTCCAGCGACGCGAACAGGTTCTCGCGCTGAATCTGGAAGAGGACATTCGCATCGACGGAGGCCAGCGCGAGGCTTTCCGAAAACTGATCGAGCAGCAGAATTATGTTCGCAACTTCGATGTAACCATACGCCGGCAAGACGGCACGCTACTGCAAGTGGCCGAGAGCACCTTTGCCACTCGCGACTCCGCCGGAAAGATCGAACGCTTTCAGGGCTTTGTTCTCGATGTGACCGAGAAGCGCCGTGCCGAAGACGAAATGCGGCGGCGCAACCGCGAACTGAACGCGCTGAATGCGATGGCCGTGGTTGCAACCCAGTCTTTCGATCTGGACGAAATCCTGAATCTGACGCTGCGGCAGGTGGTTTCCTTGTTCGGTGCGGAAAGCGGAGCGGTATATCTTTCCGACTCGGACGCGCCCACTTATCGTCGCCGTGCTGCATGGGGACCACGCAGCCGCGACGCCTCGCGTCCCGCGGAAATCAGCTTTGCCGACGGATTCGGGGACCTGATCACGCGCTCGCGCGCCGAAGTGATCACGGCGGAATATCTTCCCCACCTCACCGGAGCGGTCGCCGAATTCATCCGCTCCAGTGCCGACGGTTCCTGGACATGGGTTCTGTTCTGGGGCAAAGACAGCCCGATTGGCATGATGGGATTGCGCACCCACATGGAGTATCAATATTCCAGCGCAGAGGAAAACCTGCTCGTCGCCATCAGCCGCCAACTGGCCACCACGGTTGAAAAAGTTCGCCTGTATGAAGAAACCTGCAAAGCCTACGAGGACTTGCGGCGAACACAGGAACAGCTTCTGCAGAGCGAGAAAATGTCAGCCGTCGGACAACTGATCGCAGGTGTGGCGCACGAGTTGAACAATCCTTTGACAGCCATTCTCGGTTATGCGCAACTCCTCGAAAGCGAGGGACTGAATGAACGTGCGCATGACTACGTCGCGAAGATGTTCAAGCAGGCGCAGCGCACCCATCGCGTTGTGCAGAATCTGCTCTCCTTCGCGCGGCAAAGAAAGCCCGAGCGCACCGAAGTCGACATCCGCAAGGTTCTAGAGGAGACTCTTACCCTCCGCGATTACGACCTCAAGGTCAACCACATCGCTGTCGAAAAAGAGTTCTGCCAGGACCCCGCTACGGTGGTAGCTGACCCGCACCAGATCGAACAGGTCTTTCTGAACATCATCAACAACGCCGTCGACGCGATTCTCGAAACCGGCCGCTCGGGCAAGCTGAAAATCGGCGTAGTTTGCGAGAACGGGGACGTTCGTGCCCAGTTTGCCGATGACGGGCCCGGCATCAAGGACCCCAAGCGAATCTTCGATCCCTTCTACACGACAAAGAACGTTGGCAAGGGCACGGGTCTCGGACTCAGCATCTGTTACGGTATCGTGAAAGAACACGGCGGAGACATCACCGCGCACAATGCTCCGGAAGGCGGAGCGGTGATCGAGGTTCGGTTGCCGATGGTGACCGCGGCAGGAGCAGTGGTCGAAGCCGCTCCGGTGAGTCCCTCCAAGCGCGAAGGCGCTATCGAGGGGCGAGTGCTTCTGGTTGAAGATGAGGAGGCCGTGCTGGAGTTTGAAAGAGATGTGCTCATCGGCGCAGGCGCCAACGTAGTAACCGCCAGCAAGAGCGAAGATGTGAGGACCCGCTTGCTCTCCGAGCCCTTCGATGCTGTGATCATGAACGGAAAGATGCCCGCGGACTGGAATGCCAAAGAAGCGTATTTATGGTTAAAGCAGAACTGTCCGGAGATGGAGACGCACATCCTATTTACCTTTTCTCACGGCGTTGAACAAAATAGTGAACGCGCCTTCCTGCAGGAAAATAGCGTTCCCTATCTGGTCAAGCCCTTTGAAGTGGCCGATCTGATCTCGCAAGCTCGAAAGCTTCTGCAGAAAGCCCACGCGGCCGCGGCTTCCGCAAATTGACCTTGCTTCCTCACAACTGTGCTCGCAGGCTCTTTACCAGCCGCCGCAAGGCCTTCTCGTTGCGCCGGTACCAGCGCCATTGGCCGTGCTTCGTTGCATCCACCAGGCCGGCTTTGGTCAGAATTGCCATGTGATGCGAGATAGTAGGCTGCGAGACGCGGACACACTGCTCAATCTCGCCCCCGCACATCCCGTTGTTCTTCTCGGTTGAACTTTTATCACGTTGTTTGAGGACGTCGAGGATACGTCGTCGCGTTGGGTCTGCGATTGCGTGAAGACCATTGTCGAGCGAGATTGGAGAGGAGTTCATACGCTAGATAGAAATAACGCTCAAGATTGACGAAGGTCAATGTTGAAAAATGCTTCACCTGCGCTGGGGACAGTGTCAGGAGCGGCGGCGCAATGCCCGCAGCCACTCAATTCGGCTGAATTCCAGGTAGCGAACATCGCTCTCCGGCAAAGAGCAATTCGGCTGATCAAGCTGGCCAACCAGACTTGCGCTTCGAATCCAGTAGCCAGTTTCGTCTTGTTTGAGCACAGTTGCGTCGAGAGGTTCCATGCCGTGCAGCTTGAAAATCACACGGCGGTTCACCAGCGGGGTACGCTTCATAAGGAGTGATTTATTTCTTTAGGATCGGGTTGTAGCCGTCATTGATCAGGCGCGAACGCATGGCCTCGGCATCTTTAACATCGCTGAACGGGCCGACCTGCACGCGAAACAGCTTGTCGGATGCAGAATTTTCCGCCACGAAAGCGGGATAAGTTTTTTTCTTCAGAGCATCCACCAAGGCTTCCGCGTCGTCCTGTTTGCTTACGGCGGCCACTTGCACGAAATAATTTCCTGCGGGAACCGCAGCCATTGGGTCAGGCAACCCATTGTTCTGTGCGTCTTGTGTATGTCCGCCTGAAGGCACGGACATTTCTGCCCCGGTGGTCGGCTCCGCCGCCGACTGAGATGCTCCTGCACCCGTAGCAGCCGGAGTGAGTTGCGGGCTGGCGCTTTGTTGTTCCACGGCCTTATAAAAAGTCATTGGCGTCGAAGGCGAGCCAGTTCCTGCTCCACCAGGTTTCGCGGTGTTTCCCGACGAAAGTGGAACCAGAGGTCCGGCGGCAGCTACGCTGGGCTCGGATTTGCGCCCGAGCGTGTATCCAAGTGCAAAGAATACAGCGCAAACCACAACCAACCCGAAAAACAGGCCCAGCAGTTTTCCGGTTCCTAATGTGATCTCAGTGTCCTGTGACGAAGCCATAACTTTCCTGAACTCTCTGGAAGCGCTACGCCGGCTTTGCCGCCGGGGTGGTATCCTCCGCTACTTTGGCCATCATCTTCTGCAGCCCGGAAAAGAAATCGACGGGAACAGGGAAGATGACGGTTGTGTTCTTCTCGACTCCAATCTCCGTCAAAGTCTGCAAATAGCGCAGTTGCACGCTGACCGGTTCGGTTGCCAGCAAATGCGCCGCATCCACCAGTCGCTGAGCGGCCGAGAACTCGCCCTCGGCATGAATGATCTTCGAGCGCTTTTCGCGCTCCGCCTCGGCCTGCTTGGCCATGGCGCGCAGCATCGATTCCGGCATGTCGACCTGCTTCACCTCAACATTCGTCACTTTCACACCCCAAGGGGAAGTGTGCTGATCGAGAATGCTCTGCAAGCGCAAGTTGATTTTCTCGCGGTGCGAGAGCAACTCATCGAGTTCCTGCTCGCCGAGCACAGAGCGGAGAGTGGTCTGCGCAAATTGCGATGTCTGATAGACGTAATTGGAAACTTCATTCACGGCCTTATTGGGGTCGATCACTCGTAGAAAAATTACGGCGTTTACTTTCAGAGTAACGTTGTCGCGGGTGATGATGTCTTGCGGTGGAACTTCCAGCGCTTCCTGGCGGAGCGAAACCCGCACCATTCGATCAATGGGGGTGAAAACTAGAGCTACGCCGGGGCCCTTAGCGGTAGTAAGAAGGCGGCCAAGACGGAAAATCACGCCGCGTTCATATTCGGCCAGGATTTTGATCGAACTCAACACATAAAGGACGAGAATGACGATGACGACGGTCGTAAAGCCAAACCCAAGCTGTTCCATATCGATTCCGTGCCTCCACAGCTCGAAAACGAACCAAGCTCTTCTGAGGCGGATTGTAGCGCAACAGAACGTTGCTGGTGTGGAATTCGGATATCGACCGTTGCTTGCGCTGGTGCAGGTACATCAGCGCGGGGCGGTTGCAGGCTGTGTGGCCGCGGAGGGCTCGACTTGCAGCAGCAACCCATTCACGTTGCGTACCACAACCGACTGACCCATGGGAACCTCTGATGAGGAAACGGCATCCCAGAGTTCACCGTGAACGAAAATCTTTCCGCGCGGCGAAAGCGCCGTCTGCGCAACTCCCATCTCTCCGACCAGTCCCTGCGCTCCGGAAACCAGCTTATTGCTCCGCGCTCTGAGGGCGATGCTCATCAGGAAGGCGGTGATCAACCCCAGCGGAATACTGACTGCCAGAGCGGTAAGCAGGTGAACTCGCATCTCCGGAACCGGCGAATCCACGAGCAACAGGCCGCCGAGAGTGAGCAGGGCGATACCGCCAATGGTCAACACGCCGTGGGTAGCAAATTTGGCCTCGGCGGCAAACAGTGCGAATGCACCTAAAATCAATGCCAGAGCGGCAAAGCGCGTGGGCAGCAGATTCAAGGCGAATGCCGCGATCAGAATAAAAACAACCCCAACTGTTCCGGGAATCACCGCCCCCGGATGATTAAACTCGGCGTACAGGGCCAAAGCGCCGATGGCAAGAATGATGAATGCAACGTTCGGGTCCATCAAATAGCCGAGGATACGTTCTTTCAAAGTCATGCCGAACGGGACGATCTGTTGTCCCATCAGTTTCAGCGTGACCTCCTGTCCGTTAAATCGCTTGACGCTCTTACCTTCCATCTGATGGAAAAGATCCTCTTCGCTCGACGCCACATAATCGATCAAGTGTTGCGACAGCGCCTCCTGCTCCGTGAACGATTTCGATTGCCGCACCGTGCTCTCGGCGACTTCCACATTGCGCCCTCGCCTTGCTGCCACGGAACGCATTAATGCCGCCGCATCATTCTCCAGTTTCTGTTTCATCACCTCATCAAGGTTGCCGCCGCCCATGATCACGGGATGGGCCGCGCCAGTATTGGTGCCCGGCGCCATCGCCGCGACATCGGCAGATTCCAGAATGAAGAATCCTGCGGAAGCCGCACGGCTTCCCGCGGGAGTGACGTAAAGGATCACGGGCACTGAAGATGTTGTGATCTTTTCAATGATTTTCCGCGTGGAATCGACCAGCCCTCCGGGCGTATTCAGTTCGATCAGCAGGGCTTGATCGCCGCGCCGCGCAGCTTCATCGACGGCGCGGGAAATGTATTCCTCTGTTATGGGCTGAATCGTGTCGTCGACGACGATCTTCAAAATCTCAGCGGAGGAGACAGACCCCAGGAGCGAAAGCACTCCAAACCAGAGGAAGGTACGCCAGATTGCCCTGCTTATCATCAACGGCCCTCAGCAATATTCTTACTCTAATCTACTGATCCGGGTAGACATTTCGTCCTAAAAGGGTGAAACTTAGGACCTCACCACCTCACTGGTTAAATAGCTAGATTTCGCCGAAAGCGTGCTAGAATATGGCGATTTTCAGGGCTGTGGCGCTTACCTGTTGGCGGGAGTGGATTTCATGTCAGTTAGGTTTTATCGCTGGTTAACATTCTGTCTGTTCTTGTTTTCCAGCTTTGCCTCCACTAGTACTTACGCCCAGTCTCTCCCTGGCGGCGGAAGTGGCGGGTTGGGAGTTGGCCCACAGAACTCTATAGATGAATCCTCCGCCGAGATCTACATGATGGATCTCATGAGCATGCAAGCGCAAAGGGCCCAGAAGCTGCGCGAACAACTGGAGAAACCTTCAGAGGGTGTTTCAAGGCTCGACATGAAAGCGCCTTCCGGCGCCCGGAAGGAGTATGAAAAGGGAGTTTCGGCCCTGCTCAAAAACGACTCCACCACAGCGGTGGACCATCTCTCGAAAGCAGTTGGTATTTACCCGAAGTTCGTGGCTGCCTATAACTCCCTGGGAAGCGCCTATATGGATCAGGGTGCGATTGATAAAGCGCGCGACCAGTTCGCGGAAGCCACTGTGCTCGACGATCATCTGCCGAACTCCTTCTCAAATCTTTGCCACGCCGAGCTCGCCCTCAAGCATTACGCTGCTGCAGAACAAGCCATCAGGAAAGCCTCTTCATTGGCGCCGCTGAATCACGATCTGCTCCCAACGCTCGTGTACTCCGAGGTCATGAACCATGACTACCAGGATGCGATTGCCACGGCACAAAAAGTGCACCAGGGCAAGCATGATGGCGCGGCCATGGTTCACTTTTACGCCGCGGCTGCCTGGCGCGCGCAGAAGAATTGGGGAGAGATGGAAACGGAGCTGAAGACGTTTCTCGCCGAAGATCCCAAGAGTCCCACTGCCGAAAGAGCCCGTCAATTGCTGGCGCAGGCTACCGAAGCGCGGTTACATCCGAAGATTGTGAGGGTTGTACAGGTGATGCAGGGGCCCAGCGAAGAGATGATCGCCGCCGAGAAAAGGGAGCAAACGCAGATTGCAGAGGCGGAAAAATTGTGCGTCGGTTGCTCGGGAGATACGACAGAACCGGTAGCTCCGTCCCCTTCGGAGTCATCGCATCCCTCCCTTGCCGCACATGTGCAGCACACGTCAAACGGTTGGGTTCTGCGCAAGAATGTGGACGAAGTCTCCCTGCTTTTTGCAGCTACCGATCATGGCAGGTCCGTGAGCGGTCTTGCGCAGCAGGATGTCGGGATACGGGACAATCGTCGCCCGCCGCTTTCCATCATCGATTTTCGCAACGAGTCAGAGTTGCCTCTGCGCCTCGGCTTGGTTATCGATACCAGCGAATCCATCGTGGGCCGCTTTTCATTTGAACAAGGAGCTGCCGCCGGATTTTTGCAGAAAGTTCTCGTCAACAAAGACGATCTTGCCTTCGTGGTGGGTTTTTCCAATGCCGTGCTGATGGTCCAGGATTTTACGGCCGATCAGAAACTCCTCTCTCATGCCGTCGGAGAGCTTGCGCCGGGAGGTGGAACCGCGCTCTGGGATGCAGTCACCTTTGCCGCGGATAAGCTCGCCAATGATGTCGAAACGCAGCCGGTAGCGAAGATGCTGGTCGTCATTAGCGACGGCAATGACAATTCCAGCAAGGCCACGCTCAAGGACGCCATTCAGGCTGCGGAACGGGGACAGGTGATCGTTTACACCGTCAGCACCGCAGAGGGCTCTGACATCGAACTCGATCACACGACCTTCGATTCCACGGTTACGGTGGGCAATCGCGCCTTGAGGCTGCTGGCCGAACAGAGCGGCGGCTCCGCGTTCTCCCCCGGGTCAGTCACTGCGCTTAAACACAGTCTCGGCGAATTACAGCAAGTGATTCGCAGCCGCTACCTGATCGCCTACAAGCCCGCAGAATTTCGCGCCAACGGTAGCTATCGGTCGATCGACGTGAGCGCCCAGAAATCCGGGCGCAAGCTGCGAGTCTACGTGCGAAAAGGATACTACGCCCGGCTGGATACGCCAGAAAGCGCGGAGAGTTTGGAACCTAAAACCCCATGATGTTATACCCGCAATCGACATAGATCACTTCGCCTGTGATGCCGCTGCTCGCATCCGAGGCAAGAAAAACTCCCGTTGATCCGACTTCCTCCACTTCCACACGTCGACCAAGCGGCGCGCGTTCCTCATGTCCTTTCAGCATGTCACCAAAGCCCGCAATGCCGCGCGCAGCCAGGGTTTTTATCGGGCCGGCAGAAATCGCATTCACCCGAATCTTCTTCTTGCCGAGTTCGTAGGCGAGATAGCGCACGGTACACTCAAGCCCGGCCTTGGCCACGGCCATCACGTTATAGCGTGGCACGACTTTTTCGGAAGCATAGTAAGTCATCGTCAGGATCGAGCCTCCATCCTCCATCAGCGGAGCCGCCGCGCGCGAAACCGCAACCAGAGAGTACACGCTGACTTCCATCGCGATGCGAAAGCCTTCCCGGGTCGTGTTGATGAAATCTCCCTTGAGTTCATCGGCCGGGGCGAATGCCACTGAGTGCACCAGAGCGTGTAATTTGCCGTAACGCTCCTTTAACGTGGCGAACAGACGTTCGATCTCTTCATCCTTAGTCACGTCGCACATGTAGGCTTCCGCACCCGGCAACGAAAGGATGAGATCCTTCGCCTCTTGCTCTAAGCGCTCATTCTGATAAGTAATAGCCAACTTCATGCCGGCGGCATGAAGCCCCTGCGCGATCGACCACGCGATCGACCTCTTGTTGGCAACTCCGAAGACAACCCCATTACGGTCCTGCAGATCAGAAGACATGGATGCTCCTTGGAATGGGAAAGAATATCAACGATTGGTGCATCTAATCCACGGCCCCCACCCGCTCGACGGTTTCCGACGCGGCCACCGGCCAAATACTAGCTGCAAATGACAATCCATAAACGCACGCCAGAATAGCAAACCCAGCCACCAGGCTGACATTATGCGCAACCGCGCCAACCGCAAGCGCCAGCACGAGCTGCAGAAATGTGCCGGCAAAGTAAAACGCATTCTGCACCCGCCCCATCAGATGATTGGGCACCATCTCCATCAGACTGGTATTCATTGCAATGCCACCGACTCCGCGCCCCGCGCCCATCACGAAATACAACAGGATCGCCAGCACGAACCAGTGCGCTACGGGTGCGCAAACCACGCAAGCTGAAACCGCCGCCATGGAAAATCCAATCGAGCGCCGTCCGCCAAGGCTCGCGATGACCGCCGGAGCATAGAGCGCGCTCAAGAATGCGCCGGTGCCCCATCCCGCATTGAGCCAGCCATAACCCACCGCGCCCGCGTGAAAGACGCGCTCGCTCAATGACGGTGTAACCACAACGCCCGTACTCATGGCGCCCAGAAACAACGCCCAGCTGATGCCGAGCAAAACCACAGCTCGATGATTACGAAGGAACCCCACTCCTTCGCCCATCTCACGCCAGAAGCGCTGCACTTGCGATTCCGCCGCCACAATGTCGGCCCGCAACTCCGCTGGCCGCAGCACAATATGCCGCCCTTTGCGAACCGCGAAGTAGCACAAGAAAGAAACCAAGTAAGTTGAAACGTCGATCAGAAGTACGCCGCCCAGTCCAATGTGGTTGTACATGAATCCGACCACCGCCCCGGCAATCAACCAGCCCCCTTGCACACCGGCCAGCAGAAAAGTATTGGAGTGCACGAACTCGCCTTTGGGCGTGAGCTCCTGGATTAGCGCGGTAATCGTTGGCCAAAACATCCAAAAGCCGGCGGCCACCAACGTGTTCATCAAGTAGAGTTGCCAGATTTGTACCCGATGACGGAAAGCAAGAATCGCGACGGTGATAATGATCCCGGCGCGCACCGCATCCAGCCACATCACCAGAATGCGGCGGTCCTCGCGATCGATAATCACTCCCGTGAAGGGAAGCATCAGCATCGCAGGAATGGTCTGCAGGACAGCTAACGTCCCGAGCGCCATCTCCGAGTGGGTCGCTTCCAGGATGTACCAGGCTACCGCGGCCGAATTCATCCCGCTGCCCAACATGGAAATCACATTGGCGGTAAAAACAAAACGCAGAGGGCGCTGGCCGAGAATATTGCGCATTACTTCACTCTAAGGGAGGCAATTGCAGAAGTTGTCATAGTCGGTTCAGGCCACAGCAGCCAGCTTGGCCGATTCTTGCCGGATGCGGTCCCATGCGTGTTTCACGTGTCTCTGCTCAGTGTGGGTTTGGCCGACGCACAAGCGCAGAGTCAGTTTTCCATTTAATTTGGTGTGCGTCAGGAACAGGTCTCCGCTGCGGTTCAGGCGGTCCATGATGGTTTGATTTGCGGCGTCACCGCCCTTGTGCCGGAAGCAAACAAGATTCAGTGGCACAGGCGCAGCCACTTCGAAATCACTGTCATTCCGCACCCAATCTCCGAATTGCTGCGCCAGTTCTACGTGTCGCCGCACGTGATGCTGCAAACCCTCGACTCCATAGTGCCGGATCACGAACCATAATTTCAGCGACCGAAAACGGCGGCCAAGCTGGATGTGCCAATCGCGATAATCGATTACGGCTCCCGATTCCGTAGCCTGATTCCGCAAATACTCCGGCAGAATGCTAAGAGTCTGAATCAGCGCCTTGCGGTCGGCGACCCAGAAGCAGTTGCAGTCGAAATTGGTAAACATCCACTTATGAGGATTGAAATTGTAACTGTCGGCAAATTCGAGTCCGTTCTGAAAGTGCCGAAACTCCGGACACACCGCCGCCGTTCCGGACATGGCCGCATCCACATGCAGCCAGAGATTGTGCTGGCGAGCGACGCGGCCAATCTCGGCGATCGGGTCCATTGCGTTCGAGGATGTCGTGCCGACAGTTGCACACACAAAGCAGGGGACGAGGCCAGCTTTTTTATCAGATTCAATCTGACCGGCAAGGGCCCCAGGCCGCATGGCGAAATTCTCATCGACGTCGATCAAACGCAGGTAGGCAGCGCCGATTCCCGAAATCATTGCCGCTTTCTGCAAAGAAGAGTGGGTCTGCGTCGACGCATACGCGACCAGGCGGCCATTGCATCCTTTCTGATTGCTTATGTAGCCGGTAGCGCGCTCCCGTCCCGCCAGCAAAGCGCAAAGTGCGGCGCTTGATGCCGTGTCCTGAATCACTCCGCCTCCCGTGTTCGAGGATAAGAACTTGTCCGGCAGTCCCAGCATGTTCACGAGCCAGTCAAGAACATGGGTTTCAAGTTCAGTGCAGGCTGGGCTTGTCGACCACAACATCCCCTGCACTCCCAGACCGGACGAAAGCAGATCGCCGAGAATTCCCGGCCCGGAGGCATTGCAAGGAAAGTAGCCAAAGAAATTCGGTGACTGCCAGTGCGTAACGCCCGGAAGAATAATCTGTTCGACATCGCGCAGCAAGACATCAAAGGCCTCGCCTTTCTGCGGCGGATTCGTTGGCAAGCCCGCGCGAACTTCTCCGGGCTTCATCTGCGAGAGTACCGGAAATGACTCGATGCGAGAGTGATAGTCGGCGATCCAATCAATCATGGCGTGGCCATGACAGCGGAATTCCTCGGGCGTCATGTGAAACGATTTTTGGTCAGACACGTTCGGGGACCTCTGCGAATGATAAAGAGAAATCCTAGCAGAGGTCAGAGAAGGGAAGATCAGTTCAGCCGTCCGAAATACAACCGCGTCTTATATTCGAATGCAGCCCGCCCCGCAATGGCATGAGCCTCGAAGATTTTCCTTAACTCATGCAGCATCGGCGCATACCTTGGGTGCTCCGCTCCCGGGGCGTACGACGAGGAAAGCAGTCGCCCCTCGACTCCGGCGTAATCGAATTCCTGCCGCATATCGAATGTCCGCTCCTGGTACGGCACGGGATCGAAGAACTGGTTAACTTCTGCCGTGGTTCGTTCGTGGCGAATCTCCTGATAATCAGTTCCGTACTTGATGAGCAGCTGTTCGTAGTCACGCAGAAACGGGGTGGAATCCGTCAGGCGCTCGTTCCACAGCAGTACCAGCCATCCCCCCGGTTTCAGGATCCGCAAAAACTCTTGCCGTGATCGCCTGCGGTCAAACCAATGCGCCGCTTGCGCCGACGTAACGAAGTCAATGCTTCTCTCAGCCAATGTCGTGGCCTCGGCCGTCCCGGGAATACTCTTGAACCTGGGAAAATGCGCCAGCAAGCGCTCGCCCGCGGCCCGCATCTCCGCATTCGGCTCAACTCCGAACACAGGATTGCCGTTTTCCAGCAACTTCCGGGTCCAGAGACCTGTGCCGGAGGCAATGTCCGCAACCACGTGATCCTGCATGAGGTGGCACTCTGCTTTCACCGTTTCCAGCGCTGCGCGCGGATATCCCGGCCGGTAAAGGACATAATTTTCTACACGATCGGAAAACCGGGTCGTGGCATTACTAGCGGGCATGAGCTCCCCACATGGCAAGTTTTTTCATCTTGCCAGATGTCCATTTTAATTGCAGGATACTTACATTGTCCTTCCCCGTAAGGCCGTCTTCAAAGCGTAATTTGATCGGGAACCACAGGAGCAAAAGGGGCTTCTTCTGTCTTGCACGCCCGGTGCGATACCATTCCAATTGAGCCACTAGATCGTCGCATGAGAGTCGTTATCAAAGTCGGCACCAGCCTGATCGCCCCCGGCGGCCAGATCGACGCGAATCTGTTGCGTTCTATGGTGGATCAGTTCGACCTGAGCAAGAACGAGTATCTCATTGTCACCTCCGGAGCAATCGCCGCCGGCATGTCCGGACTGGGCTTGCCGAAGCGCCCCAGCGGTGTTCCCGGCATGCAGGCATGTGCAGCCGTCGGACAAAGCAAGCTCATGCATACTTACGAGCGGCTGTTCTTCGGCAAAAAGGTGGTCGCGCAGCTCTTGCTTTCGAGTGACGACTTCACGTCCCCCGTCCGCTACCGCAATTTGCAGAACGCGCTAGTGGAGCTGCTTTCGCTGGGGGTAGTGCCTATCGTGAATGAAAACGATAGTGTTTCCGTGCGGGAGCTCATCGGCGCATTCGGCGACAATGATGAGCTGAGTTCGCTCTTAGCTACCGCCGTAAAAGCCGACTGGCTTTTGTTACTGACCGACGTTGATGGTTTCTACATGCCGAATGGTCGCAGAAAACCAAAGTTGGTACGTGTCGTTCGCAAACTCACGCCGGCGCTCGAGGCCCAATGCAATGGGAAAAGCACCCTGGGTCGCGGTGGGATGATTTCCAAGTTGCGCGCCGCCAAACTCGCGAGCGAAGCGGGTGTTCACGTGGCTATTGCGAACGGCCGCCATCCGCAAGGCATCTCCCTCGCGATGCAACGCAAGATCGGAACCTATTTTCCTCCCTCGCGAGGAGGTGGGTAATGGCAACCACCATCGCAACTTCGTTGTCCACGCAGGAGAAACTTCTACGTGCCCGCGAAGCGTCCGCGAAGCTGGTGCTGCTCTCGACGGATGAAAAGAATGTCCTGCTTCTTGCCATTGCAGACGCTCTCGAAACGCAGAGTGAGTCGATTCTAGCCGCGAATCAGCGTGATCTCGACAGTTCCGGCCTTGAAGGTGCTATGCGCGACCGTCTGTTGCTTACTCCGGCGCGCATCAAAGACATGGCGCGTGGCGTTCGCGATGTCGCCGCGCTAGCCGATCCCATAGGAGAAATTCTGGCCGAGTGGAATCACCCCAACGGAATGCAGATTCGAAAAATGCGCGTTCCGCTCGGGGTGGTCGGCATCATTTATGAATCGCGGCCGAACGTTACTGTCGACACGGCAGTCCTCGCCTTGAAAACCGGCAACGCTATCGTATTGCGCGGCGGCAAGGAGGCAGCCCAAAGCAATCAGAGGCTGGTCGAGATTCTGACGACCGTTACCGGAGTTCCCAAGGGCGCAATCGAACTGCTCGATTCCAGTTCGCGCCAGTCGGTGCACGACTTAATCAAGGCGCGCGGTTTAGTGGACGTCATCATTCCACGCGGCGGCGCAGGTCTGATCTCGTTTGTAACGGAAAACTCGAGCGTGCCTGTCATCGAAACCGGGGCGGGGAATTGCCACATCTTCGTGGATGAATCTGCCGACTTCGAGATGGCCGACCGAATTGTGATCAATGCCAAGACCCAGCGGCCCTCTGTGTGCAATGCGGCGGAGAAGCTATTGGTTCATGAACGCATCGCGGTGGAATACGTGCCGCACATTGTCAAAAAACTGGTTGAGGCAGGCGTCGAAGTTCGCGGCGATGCGAGGTCTCGCAGCCTTGCCGGTGAAGAAAACATCGCACCTGCGGCCGAGCAGGATTGGTACGAGGAGTATCTACGGTTGTGCATTGGGGTGCGAGTTGTTGCCAGCGTCGATGAAGCAATCGGTCATATTAATCGATACTCCACGAAACACTCAGATTCCATTGTGACAAACGATGAAACGAACGCGCGCAAGTTCCTCCAACAGGTCGATTCCGCCGTGGTCTACTGGAATGCTTCCACGCGTTTCACGGATGGCGCTGAATTCGGTTTGGGAGCGGAGATGGGCATCAGCACGCAAAAACTGCATTGCCGCGGACCATTTGCGCTGGCAGAGCTGACTTCGTGCAAATATCAAATTGTCGGTACGGGTCAAATACGGTAATACCTGCAATTTGACCACGCTTGTTGCATCATAGCTTTATAGTTTGTCTTTCTCGTGACGTCTTATCACCTCATTATTCTGCGACATCGCTCTATAGAATCCCGCCAACTGGTATAACTACATACCGCTGTTTGTACTTCTAACGTGGTAACATCTCAGCCACAATGTCTAGCGGAAAGCAAAGTAAGCAGACGCTCGACCTGATCCACTCCGGTTTCTTCGCATTAAGAACTCCGCTGTTGTCTGTCGGAGAACTTAGGTCATGGAGTAATGCGCTCTCGGCTGCCGAAGCACTGACTGCCCAAGAACATGCTTTCGATAGTTCATGGAAGAACGATGTGCGGATACTCCGCCAAAGGCTACGAGAAATCGTGTCGCGTCCCGAGATAGTGCATGCGCTTTATGTCGCATCCCCATCGCTTCGGACTGGTATCGAACATTGGAAGCGCGATCCGGATAGCAAAAAGGGGCTGCAGGCGGAGCGTGCGTTGGTACGCTACTTTGCAAGAATGGCGGCACGTTCCACGCCATTCGGCCTTTTTTCCGGTTGCTCTGTCGGCCAGGTCAACGACAGCCAGGACGCCACCGAACTCACGCTGAAACCACATTCGCAATATCGCCTTTGCTGCCGCCTTGACTTCGACTATCTCTTTGCACTTACTGAGACGCTGCGGCGTGATCCACACGTACAAGACGAATTGCGGTATCGGCCAAATACTAGCCTGCATAAGATCGCCGACGCCTGGTATTACACAGAATCACGAATGTCGGAGACCAAACGCACCCATCACTTAGTCAAGGTGGAAAGTGATGCTTATCTGGATGCGGTGATTGCCCGATCACACAACGGGGCTACCTTAGCAGAACTTGTACAGGTGGTGCTGCATACCGACGGCGGCGCCGAATCTTCAGAAGAAGAGGCCCACGAATATGTGCCCGGCCTGATCCGCGACAATGAAATTCTGATCTCCGACCTTTCTCCGCTTCTCACCGGGGAACCCGCGCTCGATGATGTGATTCAGCACCTTGGCTCCATTCCCGCGGGCGGATCGACAGCGCAAACGCTCAAGGACGTTCGAGGACGGCTGAGTTCATTGGAGAGCGTAGGCCTCGCAGCGACCCCAAAGGACTACGAAAGCATCACTGCTGAACTCGAAAAGCTTTCCGCGAAGATCGATGAGGCGCGAGTTTTTCAAGTCGACATGATAAAGCCGATGGAGAAGGGAGTCTTAGGCAGGCCGGTAGTCGCGGAGCTGATTAAGGGCGTCGAAATCCTATGCCGCATCGGACAGGCCGGTGAACCCGAGGACCTGAAGTCCTTTCGCGATGCTTTCAGCACGCGCTACGAATCAGCCATGGTGCCGCTGGTGGATGCGCTGGACGAGGAATCGGGTGTGGGATTTGGAAGCGCCGCGATCCGGAGCGACGCTTCACCTCTGCTGCGAGGACTAAAGCTGAGAGGCGATGTCGAAGCGAATCCGATTAGCAGGAAAGTTGGCGTGCATCCGGCATTGATTCGACAGGTAGTGGAATGTATTCGAGCCGGCAAGAAGGAACTTGAACTGGATCTCGCACAACTGGAGAGCAATCGCACTGCTGAGACAAAACTGGCGAATGCGTTCTGCGCGATGGCGACGCTGATTGCCGAGTCTGGCGAGGCCCTTCGAGAAGGAAAATTCGAGTTATATCTGCACGGAGCGTTCGGCCCAAGCGGCGCCAGACTGCTCGGCCGCTTCTGCCATGAAGACCCCGAAATTGATCGCGCAGTCCGGGAGCACCTGCGACAAGAAGAGTCCCACGATCCCGGAGCGATTTACGCCGAAGTGGTGTACCTGCCGGAAGGACGAGTCGGAAACGTGCTCTGCCGCCCCGTTTTGCGGGAGTATGAGATTCCTTATCTTGGCCGCTCCGGTGCTCCTCCCGAGAAACAAGTGCCGGTCAGCGACCTCTTGGTCGGCATCCACGAAGGCAGCATCGTGCTCTATTCACGCCGGTTGGGCCGCCGGATCATTCCTCGCGTCACGAATGCTCACGGATTCATGAATCCTCAACTATCTTCGGTCTACCGGTTTCTGTGTTACTTGCAACACCAGCACGGCGCCGCGGTGCCAACTTTCTCTTGGGGAGCGCTCGATTCTTTTGATTTCCTGCCGCGAGTACGAGTTGGGAAATTGATTCTCTCCTTAGCACGCTGGCGGTTGTCCGAAAAGGAAGTTGAAGCGCTCGGAACCGAGGAAGGAAGCCGCCGCTTCGCGGCGGTACAGAAACTAAAGCAGCAGCGAAGCCTACCGCGCTGGATTGTGCTTCAGGAAGGCGATAATTCACTGCCGGTGGATCTGGATAATGCTTTAAGCGTGGATGCCTTTGTACATGTGCTGAAACGCGGCGCACAAGCCAATTTGGTTGAGATGTATCCGCTGTTTGACGGCCTCTGCGTCGCTGGTGCAGAAGGAGTTTTCTACCACGAACTGAACGTACCCTTTGTAAGAAAGCTGGAGACGAAGGCAAGTGAGTCGTCAAGAACGGAAGCAAAACGCATACCTGGTCTGGAAGCAAGCGGAGTGAAACGCGAAAGCAGAATTCTGCCTCTGGGCAGCGAATGGCTCTACCTCAAGCTGTATGGTGGCGCGGGGGTTCTGGATGACGTGCTGACTTCGGCGCTGCATCCATTGGCGCGCAAGGCAATCGGATGCGGCAACGCTGAGCGCTGGTTTTTTATCCGCTACACAGACCCGCACGAGCATCTGCGCATCCGGTTCAACGGGCCGCCGGCTCGGCTTTTGGAACTGCTTCCACTTATTCATGAAGCGTTCCACCCGCTTTTGGCGTCCGGCAAGCTCTGGAGAATTGAATTCGACACATATCAGCGGGAAGTCGAACGCTACGGGGGACTCGACGGCATGGCTGTTGCGGAGGACATTTTCTTTGCAGACAGCAACGCCGTACTCGATATTCTCGCGGAACTTGCAGGAGATGAAGGACTGGACATTCGCTGGCGAATTGGCCTGATGGGTATCGATCGGCTGCTCTCCGATTTCGGGTTCGACGAGAAGACAAAGAGCGAAATGATTGCGCGCTGGCGCACCCGCATGCAAAGCGAGTTCGAAACGGACATGGCCGCCAAAAGACAGTTGGCGGAGCGCTTTCGAAACCAGCGAAGCAAATTGATGCCTTTACTCGACGAATCCGCGCAGGGAATCGCGCAGTGGAGTTTTGCAAGACGCGCCTTCGAACGCCGGTCGGCCTGCAACATGGAAGCAGTTCGTCGCTTGCGATCCTTAGCCGCCAGGGGTGAATTGAGTGTAGATCTACCGGACCTGGTCGCAAGCTACTCCCACATGCACATCAATCGCCTCATCCGGGCGTCGCAACCGGCGCACGAACTGGTTTTCTACGATTTTCTCAGCACGTTGTATGACGGCAGATTAGCGCGCAAGGCACATTCTGCCGCTCACCATGCGACTGTTTTGCAATCGTGATTCTGCTCTCTTTCTTGCCAATTTCTGCGTCCCCACTCGATCCTTCTGCTCCCTTAAGGCGCAGAGCGCCCGACCGCCGTAACAAAACCTCCTTTCCCAACCTGCTCAACAGGATCCGAGACATCAGGAAAAACTATCTCTGGGCACGCCGATGCATAATGAAGATGCGGGATCGGACGATATAGGGAAAAGCGAGCCCTACCACCGGCGGATGGTTGCTGTCGGGATAGCGCGCGGACACGCCCTGGCCGAGAAATGGCATCTCAGCGAGGAGATCGCCGAGGTTATCGCCTATCATCACGACGTCGACCGCAGTAAGAATGCGCGCTCCCTGGTGGCTCTGGTTCACTTGAGTGACTTGCTCTGCCGCATGCGTGGCCTGGGATATGGATACTACGAACGACAAAAAGTCGATCTGGTCGACGATCCGGCCTGGCAGATTCTGTTGCAGGAGCATCGCGATTTGGAAGGTGTCGACCTGGAACACTTCACCTTTGAGCTGGATGACGCAGTCACAGGAGTCTATGAGATGGTCACGACGATATTCGGATCGGGGCTCTCCCGGAAGTGAGGGGACCGATCCCCTGCGCGCAATACTTAAGCCTTAGCCTTCCATGGGTGCAAACGCGGCAACCAGCGGCGCACATTGCTGCAGTACTCCAGATACTCCTCCCCGAACTTGCTGCGCAAGGCCGGCTCTTCATAGAACATGACGAAAAGGTCCACGCCCAGTGCCACAGCGGAAACCGCGATGATAGCTGCCCAATTCGCGCGCGCAAAAACGATCCAAAGCCCAATCCACCCGGCGGCAAAGCCAAGATACATGGGATTTCTCACGTAACGATAAAAGCCAACGACTACTAATCGCTGCGGGGGCGCGATCGGCGCGGGCGTGCCGTGCCCGGTCCGGCCGAAATCCCACACGCAACGCAAAGCCACGGCAAATCCCAGCACGGATGGAATTGCAGCCAGCCAGCGCCAGCGCGCCGCGCCAGCCATCTCAACGCTGAAGCCGAGCCAACCCGGCAAAAGCCAGAACCATAAAGCAAAGAAAGCTGCGCCGACTGCCAGCGAAGCGATAGTTGTCAGCCAGCCATCGCCGTGTCGAGCGGGCGCTTGTGCGGAGGTTGCGTGCGTCATAAGGTCCTCCCGGCAGAGAACCTCTTATGAAAACCCTTTGCGAGCATCTCAATTTTACGCGAAATGCCTGCTCGGAGGCGCTTTTTTGTTCGTCGATGTGAGGTGACAAAGTTTGACAGAGTGATGACTGCAAAATGACTCGCGCTTGACCATGCACTGACAACGTCAATCCCGCACCCGCGTAAGCTGCATTCATCTCGCGCAAAAAACCCCTGCGAACTGAATAAACATATCGCTGCTGATGCAGCGGCTGTGCCGAAGCCCTGCCTTCGGAAAGAAAGACCCACGAAGGTCAAAGGAGACACATATGAGCAAGCTATCCAAATACGCACTGGCATTCGCGATTGCTCTGGGAGCAAACGGCACGCTCGCCACTACCACTTTCAAGCTGACGCCCAACCCAAACAGGGAGGCTCTGCTGGCCGCCGACGGTGCATTCCGCGACGGACTGTATCTGGGCAAGCTCGCTGCTCGAAGCGGCGAACCCCTACGTCCCGCGATTGGCCGCTGGTCCACGCAGCAGGATCGCTCGTTGTTCGCGGCCGGATACGAGCGCGGATACAGCGAAATGCTGGCCGGACGCCAGCCATAGAAATCCAACAGAAATTCATGAATTGAGGTGCAGTCGTATGTACAGAAAATCTTTCTTTTCTCAAGTTCTCCCTGCAGTTGCTTTCACGCTGGGTGTTTGCATTATGACGCCGCGCATGGTAACGGCCGACGGTCCGTCCGCGCCAACCGAATCGGCCGACCTGAAAGGCACGGTGCGTTTTGAGGGCACAGTGCCGAAGCCCAAGCCAATCAACATGGCCGCCGATCCAAGTTGCGCCAAACAGCATTCCGCTCCTGCGTATTCACAGGAAATCATGGCCGACTCCAAAGGCGATCTACAGAATGTGATTGTGTTCGTCGCCGATGGTTTGGGTGGTCGCATCTTTGATCCTCCCACTCAGCCGGTTGTCGTCGAACAAAAGGGTTGCATGTATATGCCGCATGTGCTTGCCGTGCGCGCGAGTCAGCCCCTGCATGTTGTCAACGACGATCCTACTGCCCACAACATTCATCCCACTCCAGCGAACAATCGCGAATGGAACAAGGCGGAGCCGCCGGGCGCGAGCGTGGATGAATCGTTTGCCCGCGAGGAGATCGCAATTCCGGTGAAGTGCAACCTGCATCCCTGGATGCATGGTTACATTGCTGTCTTCAAACATCCTTTTTTTGCGGTGACCGGCAAAGATGGCAGCTTCGACCTGAGCGGTTTGCCGCCCGGCACTTACACCGTCAAAGCGTGGCACGAAAAGTTGGGCACAGCCACGCAAACAATCACGATTGGTGCAAACCAGAACAAAGAAATTCATTTCGTGTTTAAGGCGATGTGAACGCAGACAAGCCATGACCGAGGGCTCCTGTCCTTCGAACTTCTTGGTTTCAACCATCCGTCTCGGAATCTGCACTCGGAATTAGCCAGGGACTGAGCTTGGGAGTAATAGCGATGACTTGCGCATGGACAGAGCACGCTGCACGCCAGATCGAAGACCGTCAGATCGGCATCCGGGACTGGATGCATTGGCTGATCGCCGGCTGTTTCTCACTAACGCTGTGGCTCGCTGCTGCGCTGATGGCTGTAGAAGTCGGAAATTGGAGGTGAAGCAGAGGCTGGCAAAATCTCTTGTCGTGGTGATTAAATGTCGGGCGAAACAGACGCACAACCTCAATGCTTGTGCGGCGCTGTGAACCCTTTGCGCCTCTGATCGCTGTAGCGGTGCAGTGCGTCGAGGATGATGGGATACGCTTCGGAAGCCGGGCGTATCTCGTCCACCTCAACGGCTTTGCCCTCAAGCTGTTTGTAATCCTGAAAAAATCTTCGCAACATGAGCATCCGATGCGACGGCATCTCCGCCGCTTCGCGGTAGGAATTGAATTCCGGATCTTCCGTGGCCACAGCGATGATTTTGTGATCCTTCTTCCCCGCGTCAATCATCGTCATAATCCCGATCGTACGCGCATGAATGATCGTCAGCGGCACCACCGTTTCCTGACAGAGCACAAGCACATCCAAAGGATCATCGTCTTCTGCCAGCGTTTGAGGAATGAATCCATAATTCGCCGGATAATAGACCGCCGAATAAAGAACGCGATCCAGCTTGATCAGGCCGCTCGTCTTATCCAGTTCATACTTCACGCTCGACCCGAAAGGAATCTCGATCACGCAGTCAAATTCCTGCGGAAGTTTGTCGCCGGGGGTAACGTCGTGCCAGGGATGGATCATAAGGAATCGTCGAACTCCCATTTTATCGGACCGGTCGCGCACCTTTGTGAATATGGATCATGTGTGCGGCGGGGTGTATGATTCGTTCCATGGGGAGGTCGGTATGTTACTCCGTCTGTTTACCGCCGCTGTGCTTCTCTGCGCCGCACAAACTTTCGCACAAGTGCAACCGGGTAATCCTTCAAATGCAACGCCGGCAATGGATCAGTTCCTCATCAGTCCATATCTGCAGCTCAACTTGGATCAGCCGAATAGCGCGCCAGATGACTCCATAAAGGCGCTGGGCCAGGCGCAGAAAGGTCTAGCCGGGCTCCTCGATACGAAGCAACCTCCTATGCGTGATGTTGGAGAGATACCTTGGCAAACCGACGCGACCTGCTTCGCCATTCGCAGCTATCGAGTCGTGCGTGACGACATGCACTCCGATTCAACCCATCGCGATGGCTACATGACGTGCGTGCCTGCGGCGCGCTTTCGCGTATACACGACCGACCTGCGGCGCTGAGAAGAAGGCTGCCTTCAACCTTCGGAATCTTGATTCGCAGCCCATGGCGGCGTAAAGTCATCAAAGAACCTGTGGGGTGCTTTTTCATGTCCAGTCAAGCGAAGACATACCTGAAATTCGGCGGCGCAACCGTTGTAATCCTATTGCTGCTCGGCTACCTCGCCTACACCGGCGTGCAGGATAGCAAAAGCTACTACGTCACTATCAGCGAACTGCACAGAATGGGCAACGGCGCCTACACCAAGCGTCTGCGCGTTGCGGGCAATGTGCAGCCGGGCTCGATCAAGCGCGCGGGAACGCACGTGCAGTTTGTGCTGATGGAGCAGGATCAGTTGCTCTCCGTCGATTACGCCGGCACAGAACCCCCGCCGGATACGTTCAAAGACGATTCTCAAGCTCTCGCCGATGGCAGCTATGGCCGCGATGGCGTCTTTCACGCAAAGGCCCTGCAAGCCAAATGCGCCTCCAAGTACGCGCCGAAACAGCCGGGCAACCAGATGCAGGCCGAGCCAGCGAAGAGCATGACGCAGGCGCATCCCGCAGCTCAGCCAGTTCTTGCCAGCAACTGAGGATTCCCGAAGCAGAATCTTGGGCGGCTATCGAGGCTTCATACCCGGGAAGATTCGGGCCGGTCCTTTATTGCGCTATTGCGTCGAAGCCATACTCGAGTTCCCCTGCATCCCCAATCCTGCTCCGTAATATTCGGCCAGCGCATGCCGCTCTTCCTCGGTCAGCAGATTGGCAATCGTCCTCATCGGCTCGTTAATATCGTTAGACCGCTTCCCGCTTGCAAACGCGTCTAACTGACGGACAATATAGTCCGCATTCTGCGTCATCAACGAAGGCGCTCCTGGACGATACGCGATCGGCCCATGACAGGCGTCGCATGGAGGAATCCCGCGCTCGCCATCGCCAAACGTAATCAGCCGCGACGCCATCGACAAGTGTCCGGCTTCTGGCTGCGCCTGTGGAAATGCGCGATTGTCCTGAAAGTCAGCGAAAACCGGAAGCCGCGAGTAGTAGGCCACCAGATCCGCCACGTCCCTGGCCGCCAGCGACTGAGCGATCGGCACCATCACCGCAGACGTGCGCTTGCCGCTGCGAAAATCCTGCAGCTGCTTCCACACTGCCAGCTTATCCATGCTCGCCAGATTCGGAGTCAATCCCACCGGACTGAATCCTTCATCCCCATGACAATGCTCACAACGCTTCGCTAACAGCGATCCGCGAAACGCATCGCCCGACGATGCCGCGGCGGTCGTCTCCGAATTCCATTCAATGTAAGAAGGAATTCGATCGGGCGAGCCAGCAAACGCACCGCGCAATAACGAAGTTCCAGCCGCTCCGATGAGCAACGCCAAGGTCAAAGCCGCCCCGACAACAATCCGCCGCCCAACCCGCCTATCGCAATGCACAGCTTCCCCTTTCATCGCCATGCAGAGCAGGGAACTGCTCCCGCGGCACCGCTTTCACCACCGAGCGCATGGCGTAATGCCCAGCGCCGCAAAACTCGCGGCAAACCGTCCTGTAATCTCCCGCCTTGGGAAACTGCAGTTGCGCCTGCGTAATCGCGCCGGGAATCGCCTCGACAGAATAAGTGGTGCCGCCAATCGCAAGCGCGTGCACATTATCCGAGCTGGTGATGCGCAGATGAACCGGAACTCCCGCAGGCACGAGCACGCAATGTGGGATGAACAAATACTGCTCGGCAATCATGCGCACCGTAACCGAGCCGTCGGCGTTCTGTTCGGTCCCAAGATTATTTTCAACAAACTCGCCGGAAAGATGCAGCGCTAAAGGATCGATGTCGTGAGAATTCCGGAACCGCCGCAGCAGCGGCTGATCAATCTGGTAATAGCGCGTTGCCGGAATCAGGCACAACACCAGCGCGGTAAGCAAAAACGTTCGCAGCTTTCGCCAGTTCACAATCTGTCCGATGCTCGAATCACAGGAAAGGCTACACGTGCAGACCACAACCTCGACATCATTGTTCGAATTCTTTCAACGCCGCGCTGCATCGTTCGCAAACCGTCGGATATGTTTTGTCCTCGCCCACATGTGTTGAATAATTCCAGCAGCGTTCGCACTTCACGCCCTCTGCCTTCTTCACGTCAACATGCACGCCGCCAGTTCCGTTCCCGGAACTTTGCGTCAACGCAACTGCAGAGACAATAAACAGATACCGAAGTTGGTCCGCATGTCGCGACAAAACGGAATACACAGGTTCGGCTGCCGCGACCGTAACCTGGGCTTCCAGTCCGGTTCCGATGAGTTTCCGGTTGCGCGTTTCCTCCAGCGCTTTCAGAACTTGGTCGCGAACCACGCGCAAGGCGTGCCAATCTTTTGCTTGCTGTTCGGCAGAGTCCGCGGTTTTGGCGATCTGATCCGTAGCCGGAAACTGCGCCAGATGCACGCTCGCCTCGCGCAGTCCAACTTTGGGAAGGTAACCCCACACTTCTTCGCAGGTAAAACTCATGATCGGCGCAAGTAGCCGGACCAACGCCTCGCCGATGTGCCAGATCGCAGTCTGCGCCGCCCGCCGCGCACGGGAGTTCGACGCCGAGGTATAAAGCCGGTCTTTCAGCACGTCAAAATAAAATGCGCTCAAGTCAACGACACAGAAATTGCTGAGGCGCTGATAAATCTTGTGAAACGAAAACTCGTCGTACCAACTACGCAAGTCTGCCGCGAATGCCAAAGTCTGTCCCAGCATATACTGATCGATCGACTGCAGCTGATCGAATGCGACCGTGTCTTTCGTCGGATCGAAGTCGTACAAATTTCCCAGGATGTAACGAAATGTATTCCGGACCTTCCGGTAATTCTCGGCGACTCTCTGCATCAAACCTTCCGAGCCAACCACATCCTCGCGGAAATCCACCGATGCAACCCAGAGCCGCACGACTTCGCCGCCCAAGCGATTCGAGATGTCGACGGGATCGACATCATTCCCCCGCGATTTCGACAAGGCCTGGCCTTTTTCATCCAGAGTCCATCCCGGCGTAACCACGCCTTTGTAAGGCGGCGTCCCATGCGTCCCCATCGCGCACAGAAGGGATGATTGAAACCATCCGCGATACTGATCTCCGCCCTCGAGGTACAAATCCGAAGGCCAGGGATAACTCGGCTCATCATCAATCAGCGCAAGATAGCTCGCGCCTGATTCCAGCCACACATCAAAAATGTCTGTCTCCCTCTCAAACTTCGCGCCGCCGCAGTGCGGACACTTTGTACCGGCAGGGAGTAAAGAGTTTGGCTCGTCAGTGAACCACGAATCCGCGCCCGACCGCCGGAACAATTCGACCACTTTCCTATTCACCGCTGGATCCTTTAGCGGTTTACCGCAGCTCTCACACAAAAACACCGCAATGGGCACGCCCCAAACGCGCTGCCGCGAAATGCACCAATCGGGCCGCGTGGCGATCATGTTCGACAACCGCTCCTCGCCCCACGCCGGATCCCACATCACGCGCTTGATCTCCTCCAGTGTCCGCGTGCGCAGCGTGTCTTTTTCTGACCCTCGACCCCCGCCTGCGCCCGGCATCGGCGTCTCCATCGAGATAAACCACTGCTCTGTCGCCCGAAAAATCACCGGATTATGGCACCGCCAGCAATGCGGATAAGAATGCTCCATTTTTTCCGTGTAGAGCAGCGCCCCGCGCGACTTGAGCAAATCGATGATCGGCTGATTCGCATCCCAAACGCGCTTGCCTTCATACTCCGGCAATCCGTTTCTCAAGATTCCTTTTTCATCCACGTTGCTGGTCGCATCGAGGCCATACTTTACGCCGGTGATGAAGTCCTCCGCGCCATGCGAAGGCGCAGTGTGCACCACGCCAGTGCCGGTATCCATAGTGACGTAGTCCGCGAGCACGCCCAGAATCTTACGATCGAGGAACGGATGCTGAAAAATCAACCGCTCCATCACACGCCCCGGAAAATGCGCGAGCTCGCGCGTTTCGCCCAACCCGCACTTCGCCGCAACGTCTTTCGCGAGCTTCGACGCGACGATATAAACCTCGTCACCCGATTCCAGTCCCACATACTCCTCATCCGGATGAAACGCCACCGCCATCGAGGCTGGCAAAGTCCAGGGAGTCGTCGTCCAGATAATCGTCGAAGCTTTCTTCCCCGCCAAAGCCGCATCAATCCGCGCCGGATCGTCCATCAACGAATACTTCACAAACACGGTCGGGCTGGTGTGGTTCTCATACTCAACTTCAGCCTCGGCCAAAGCCGTCTCGTCGTGCATGCACCAATAGACCGCGCGCAGCCCTTTGTAGACGAATCCATTCTCGTAAAACGAAAAAAACGTCGAGAGCACCACCGACTCATACTGCGGATCCATCGTCACATAAGGCCGCTCAAACCGCCCAAAGACGCCAATGCGCTTGAACTGCGTGCGCTGCAAATCCAGATATTTCTGCGCATACTTGCGGCACTCCGCCCGCACGTCATTCGGCCGCATCTGCAGCTTTTTGCCGCCGAGCTCTTTATCCACCTTGATCTCAATTGGCAACCCATGGCAATCCCATCCCGGCACATAAGGCGCATCGAAACCCGCCATAGTTTTCGACTTGACGATGAAATCCTTCAGGCATTTATTCAGCGCCGTTCCCATGTGAATCGGCCCGCTGGTATAAGGAGGCCCATCATGCAAAATGTAGGCAGGCGATCCCTTGCGCGCCTCCCGAATGCGCGAGTAGATCCCTGTCTCCTCCCACCGAGCCAGCATTTTTGGCTCGTTCTGAGGCAGGTTGGCCTTCATCGGAAAGTCGGTTTTCGGCAGATTAATCGTAGATTTCAGCTCGAGCGGCACTCTTTTAGCGTCTCCCAAATGATTGAATCTTTTCATTATAGGGAGCGCCAGCACCAGCGTCTATGGAGAGTCGAACGCCGTAGCCTGCCCTGAGCTGCCGAAGGTCCGTCCGGCGAGCAAAGGTAGAGCCTTCAATCTTCTACACATACTCGCGTGGTGCCAGTCGCCCCGGCAGCGCGCGAGCGGAGCGAGCGCAGCGCATGCATTCTAATCTCCCCGCTGTCCCCAAAAAGGTCACGCCCTTCCATCCGCAAATATCTTCGTCATCCCGATAAAAGAAGAGTTACAATCTCGTTAAGAGAAGGTGGAGCACGGCAAGCCGCCGGGGGTGGCAGGTCAGCCAATAGCTGAAATCTTTCGTCCTCAAATCGAGGCAACTAGTTGGAAAGTCTGTTCATCTGTGATAGGCAAGGGGTTGGGTCGAGCGCCGGGTGGACCGTCGTCCCCTCATCGTCTGGCCGTGGAGAGCCGAATTGGGTTCCATGTCATCCGTAGATTTAAAAGCGAACGATCTGAAGCCGAATCCAGCTGAAGAAGCCAAAGAGCCGGAACTGCACCTCCTGCTCGCGCCCGACACCTTCGAGCCGCTGTGGAAATCCCTGTTTCGCGGCCTCGACGAATTCTTTTTCCCCAAGAAACTTCCTCCGCTCAAGCTCGAGTCCAAACCCATCCCTGTCAAAGACATCTGGGGTTTCTATAACTACAAAAAGGATGGGGCTTTCGGTTCCACTATCGCCCACGTGGTCATCCTTGCGTTGATTATCGGGGGTACCCTGCTCGGCCGCCGTGTAGTCGCCAAAGTACAGGCCAAGGCACAAGCCGCCACCGAACTCATCGATCCTGGCGATTACACGCTCAAGCCCTCGACCTCGCAAGCCGGCGGAGGTGGCGGAGGTGGCGACCGCGACGTGCTTCAAGCCTCGCGCGGACGTTTGCCGAAATTTTCCATGCAGCCGCAGATCACTCCGCCGACAGCCATCATTCGCAATCCCAACCCAAAGCTAGCGGTTGAACCGACTGTCATGGTCCCGCCCGAAATCAAGGTGGCCATGAATAATCTGCCCATGATCGGCGACCCGAAATCTTCTGCTATCATCCCGTCAAACGGCACCGGCTCCGGCAGTGGTATCGGCTCGGGCAGTGGCGGCGGCGTTGGTTCGGGCAATGGCCGCGGCGTAGGCCCCGGCGAAGGTATGGGAATCGGCGGCGGCGTTTATCGTCCCGGTCACGGTGTCACTCCACCGCGCCCGATTTATTCTCCCGATCCCGAGTTTTCTGAGGAAGCGCGCAAAGCCAAATATCAGGGCACCTGCACGCTAATGATCGTCGTCGATACCGACGGTAAGCCTACAAATCTCCGGGTGGTCAATTCGCTCGGAATGGGTCTGGATGAGAAAGCTCTCGAAACCGTCCGCACGTGGCGCTTCGAGCCAGGCATGAAGGACGGTCATCCGGTCAAAGTAGAAATGGCGGTGGAAGTCGACTTTCACCTGTACTGAGATCCGGGTGGGAGGGCGGCGCTTCAAAAGCTTCAGCCTCACTATCTCCTGTCGTAATTGGTTAGCCCAAACCGTCTTCATTTCGGCTCAACACCGCGTGATACCGCACCACGCGACATCGAAACCCAAGCCTCTCATACACCTCAATCGCTCGCCGATTATCTTGTCTGACGTGTAAAAACGGTATCTCGCCGCGATTAAGAATCCGCATCATCTCGGTCGTCAAAATCCGCGCGTAACCCCGTCCAGTATGCTCCGGGTGCGTGCAGATCGCAGCGTCGAAATCTCAGGTATGAACCGCCCCGCCTCGTCGTACGACTCCGCCAAACCGGCGTGCCGTGTGTTCAAAGAATGCCAAACGACATTATCGAGCGGATGCATGTCATCACTCGCTGTACTCGTTATTCGACAGCTTCGGCTGCCGCAAGGACACACTAATTGTGAAAGGGAAGAACTTCTATCCGAAAGTTGCGCTCAAACGAAACAATCTTTCGAGGTTTACCCTGTGAGCCTCTGTGTCATCTCTGTTTATCTGTGCAGATAATGTTGAGGCTCCGGAGTGAGCGAGGCTGCGGATAACTTTGCACTCCTTCACTCCTTCAAATCCACATGCTCGACGCTTCCAATCGCCTGCCCCAGGAATCTTTCACCGAGTCGCTGAAACTTCTCCACCGAGTCCGTAGCAAAAAACCGAATTCGCGGAGCTGCCCGCCGCTCCTCCTGCGACGCCGGCGGAAGCATCTTCTCCAACCTCCTAGCCACCACGCGTGCCGTGGATTCCGCCGAATCTACAATGCTCACATGGCCCGGCGCCACTCGCCGCAGTAGCGTCTTCAGCAGCGGATAATGTGTGCAACCGAGAACCAAAGTATCCGCATCCCGGAACCTATCAGCAAAAGCTTGATCCAGGTAAATGCGAGCCACCTGCTCGGTCACGGCATGCTCAATCCACCCCTCCTCCACCAACGGAACCAGCAGCGGACAAGCCTTTTCCCGAGCCTCCATTCCGCGCGCCTCCAGAGCCTTTCGGTAAGCATGGCTGCAAACCGTAGCCTCAGTTCCAACTACGACGACTTTCTTGTTCCGGCTCACCGAAGCCGCCGCCTCGGCCCCAGGATCAACCACTCCAACCACGGCCACGTGAGCGGCCGCCGTAATCCGGTCCAACGCCAGCGCCGTAGCCGTGTTGCAGGCAATCACCAGCACCCCGGCCCCATGCGCTTCCAGGTAATGCGCTGCCTCCACCGCGTAGCGCCCCACAGTCTCCACAGACTTGGAGCCATAAGGCAACCGCGCCGTATCGCCAAAGTAGAGGTAATCCGCTGTTGGAATGAGTTCGAGAAGAGCTTTAAGGACGGTCAAACCGCCAAAGCCGGAATCAAAGACGCCGATCGTGGGACGCCGCGTGCTCATGCAAGAAAATGTGTCGCCCAGGCCTTCCCCTGTGTGCCCCTGTGTCCTCTGTGTTTAACCATGGAAGGGAGTCTAGTCTCGAAGCCCGCTGCCAGTGCGAGAAATCGCCGCTTCAGCTAACTCGGCGTTCCGCCCACAGCACGCTCCCGCCGGAATTGGCGCACCATGCGGGCAAGTCCGCGGATGGCCAAGGAATGCGCAGATCTTATCTGTAGCCTCGGGCGAGAGGATATGCTCGAACTTGCAGGCCTGTTGTTCGATCTCCGACTCGCTGTCCATGGCCAGGCTGTCAGTAAACAACCGCTCCGCCAAACGATGCCGCCGAATGATATTTCCAGCCCGCTCCCGCCCCCGCGGCGTCAATTCAACGATCAGCGTCCCATCCCCCACCGAAGCCGACATCGGTTTCAAAGCATCGTGGCAAGGATTCACAAACGGCTTATGACCATGCGGCTCCGGCGGATGCGGTGCCGAGATTACCAGCCCCATCTGCATCATCTTCTCGATCGCGAGGCTCACCGGCAGCGCGCCGTGCACCTCCATTCGCTCCACCTCGGCTATTTCGCCATGCTCGGCCAACACCCACAATTCTTCGAGCACTTCATCAAACTGCTCGTCATCTGCCATCGCGAACACTTCCTGCGACGCGATCTTGCCATGGTGAAACTCAATCCGCCGGTCCGCCAGCCGCGCCACGACCGGATCGTGAGTAACCATCACAATCGTGCGTCCCTGCTGATGAAACTCGCGCAGCAACCGCAAAACCAATTCCTCATTCACCGCGTCAAGATTCCCCGTAGGCTCGTCGGCCAAAATAATCTTCGGATCGTTGATCAGCGCCCGGGCGATGCAGACACGTTGCTGCTCGCCGCCGGAGAGCTGCGAAGGAAGATGATGGGCACGATCTCCCAGGCCTACACGAGCCAGCGCTTCGATTGCTTCTTTTTCATCCGTCATGCTGTGAAAATACTGCGCCAACATCACGTTCTCGACCGCGGTCAGAAAAGGAATGAGATGGAATTGCTGGAAAATAAACCCGATCTTCTCGGCGCGCACGCGATTCAATTCGCTGGCGAAAATTCCGGCTACATTCTGTCCATCCAGCCAAATCTCGCCCGTAGTCGGCCGATCCAAACACCCAATTAGATTTACTAACGTCGACTTTCCCGACCCCGAAGGCCCCATGATAGAGAGCCACTCGCCCGGGGCCACATGGAGGGAAATGTGATCCAGCGCGCGAATCGCATCCCCGTTTGGGGTACCCCATTTCTCCCCTCCTTTGGGAGAAGTGGGATTACCAGCCTTCGCGGGATAAAGCTTGGTGACATCTTTAATCTGAATCATCTTACTCACCCCTCAGGATGACCGCCGGCTGAACGCGCCGCAGCAAAGAAATCGGCAGGATCGCCGCCAGCAGCGTAACGATCATGCTACCAGCGATCACTATCGGCAGCACGCTGAATCGCGGCACCACCGGAGCATGAAAATTTACTCGTCCGATCCACGCAGCAATTCCGATGCCGAACAAAAATCCAATCACCGCTCCCAGCGCTCCCAGCACCGCCGCTTCCGTGGCAAAAAATCCATTCAACAATCGATCAGACGCTCCCAGCGCCTTCATGATGGCAAAATCCCGCCGCCGGTCGAACACCCGTCCCATCAATGTGGAGAGCACACAAAGCGCTGCGGTCAAAATAATCAAGGCGGCCGCAGCCAATAAAGTTGCGCGCGTCTTTCCCAACACCCGCGCTTCGCCTTCCATGATTTGCCGCACAGGGCGAACGTCTGCGGCAGGAAGAGCCGCCGCCAACTGCTTCATGATCGCCGTGATCTCTTCCGGCGATCCGGAGGCCGTAACTTCAATTGTCGAAGGCTGCACTCCGGTCCAAGCCACAAAATCCGGCAACGAAAGGTAGATTCGGCTGTCTTCCGCCCCGCCCGTCCGTACCGTTCCCGCAAGAGCCAGATGAATCGTGCGCCCCTGAAAACTCAAATCGAAAGACTGGTTTTTCGGCGCGACCACGGGTAAAGCTCGTACCCCAACCAAGGCCTGATCCGCGCCCACAGGCCAGCCACTCACCGACCACCAGCGATCCAACTGCTTCACGCGCTCAAAATCCGCACCCGCTACCACGATTGGCTGACCATCGCTGGTTCGCCCCACCACCAGCGCAAACGGTGCAACCACGCCACGTCCAGCAAGCACCGACTCGACCTGCGCCTGAGTGCCAACTGGCAGGGAAGCGCTGTCTTTCCCAACCACAATGACGTTCGCCCCGTAGCTGCGGAACTCGCGCTGCAGCTTGGCTTGCACGTCGACGTACAAATTCAACATCGCAGTCGTAACCGCGGCAGCCACCACCATTGCAAACAGCGCGGATGCGGCGCGTCCCCGCCGCAACACCGCCGCTCGCACCAGCATCCGCAAGAACATGGAAGTATGCGGCGCCTGGGCCCGGCTGGCTCGAACCTCCTGCGCCGTCTGCGAAACCGCGCTCACAGTTCACCCCGCAAGGCAAACACCGGATCCATCCCCACGGCCTTCCGTATCGCCGCCGCACTTCCCGCAAACGTAACCATGACCGCAATCGCCAGAATCACAGGCAAGAGCACCGGCTGAATCGAAATCTGCGAATTGAAAATCGAGCGCCCGATCTGCCGCGCCAGTAGCGCTCCCCCAGCAAACCCAATCAAACCTCCGATTAAAGCCAGCAGCGTCGCCTCAGCAAAAAACACCGAAGCCACCGCCATGCGTCCGGCGCCCAAAGCCTTCATCAATCCAACTTCCGCGCGCCGCTCAAAAATCGCCGTCGCCATGGCGGCTGAAACCGCCAGCGCAGAAGCGAACAACGCGGCCAAAGTCACCAGAAAGATCAGCCCCTCAATCCGCGTCAAGACCGCTCCTTCATTCTGTGCTACTTGCCGAATCTGCTCCGCATGGGAATGCGGAATGACCTCCGCCAACTGATATGCAATCGACGCCGCATAAGGCGAGCAATACCAGCGGTCGTAAATCGCGCCTGACATGCTCTTCGGATCGCGACGGCCCAAAGCGTCTTCGGGCTTAGTCAGAGCGCTCACGTAAACTCGCCGCACAGCGCCAGGTTTCCCCAAAATTTCCTGCGCTAAAGCCAACGGCGCAACCACCTGATCGTCCTCATTTCCGCCGGCAGAAAGAATTCCGCTCACTCGCAGCGTCCGGCCGGAGAGCGTAATCTCATCTCCAGATTTCGTCCCCAACCGCGCCGCCAGCCGCTCTCCAATCAACACATCGCGCGAGCTGTCCGCTGGCCACTCTCCAGAAACCTTCCACAAGGGATAAGTCGATCTCACGCCAGTAGTGAAATCTTCTTTACCGAAAGAAAGCGGCTTGGCAAAGTAAGTTCCGAGCAAAGTCAAATTTTCGCTCTTGCCATCGCGCTGCAGGGTCACATTTACCGGCAGCATGGGAGCAAATCCCGTGATGTTGTTGTGCCAGAAGGTTCCCTTGATCTTTGGCAGGTCGGCTTCGTTGAGGAAGGCCCCATCGCTCGGAGGCTTCAAATTGACGCCGCCGATCTCTACATCGAGCGTATCTTCCTGCGGAGTGACAAGAAGATTCGCCCCAATGGTCCGCAACTCGCGATTGATCTTGTCGCCGATATCGGTAGCCACGGCAATCATCGCCGTCGCCACGGTTACACCCAGAGTGATCGCCGCACCTGCCAGCAGTTTGCGCCGCTTCTGGCGCCGGAAGGATTCGTAGACGAGGCGGACGAACACTTACTTGGTCTCGAACACGCGGCTCCCTGCCGCAATGTCCGCCTCCTGAATAATGATGGAATCCGTGGTCTGGGTCGCCTTCAACGGAATCGGATTGCATCCGCCCGCTGTGCCCACCGATTGCGGCACAATCGGCGCCGCGCAATTCTTGCAGACCACGCCGTTCGCCGTTTTGTAGAAGCCCACAGCGCCGCAAATCTCGCAGGCGTCGAACACAGTCGCAATCTTCCCGTCCGGCTTCTGATACAGCCAGAAGCGAACCTCCGCGCCATTTTCCTTCGCCTGATAGCGATGGAGATCACCATCGGCAACCTGCGAGAGCGGAATCGTCAACTTTCCATTCGCGAACGTAACCTCCGTCGCGGGCGACAAGGCGCTCACGCTCTTCGCATAAATGAACTCGGCGGTGATCAGCGTGATGAACACAAACGAAAAACTATAAAGCGCGCCCATCCACAGCCGCTCCTTGCGGGCCGTCCACATCGCCTTCCGCCGTTCCGCAGGAGAAGTGGGTACCGCCGCGGGCTGCCGTCGGCGCGCATCGAACAAAACCATCAACCCAGCCAGCGCCAGAATGGTCACAAAGAAAAACCATTCGTTGCTGACAATTGGCCCAATCAGCGCCATCTCTTCCTTCGAGGAGGGCAGCACGCCGGTCTCCGAAAGCTCATGCAATCCCGAGATCACGAGTTGCGCCGCCACCAGGAACAGAATCGCTGTAGTCACCTTGAAAAATTTCTGCAGATTAATGCGTACGCTGCCCTTCACAAACATCACGCCAAACGCAATCGCCGCCCCCACGCCCAAAAGCGTGCCAAGGAAGCTCATCAACTCGGTGGAATTCAGCGTGACCGCAGACAAAATCAAAACTGTTTCCGCGCCCTCGCGCAGGACCATCAGAAACACAAAGAAGAATAGCCCGATCCACGCATCCTTCCCCGCCAGCAGCCCAACCTTGCCTTCAATTTCTCCTTTGAGCCTGCGGCCGGTCTTCATCATGAAAATCACCATGGTCACAACGAAGAACGCCGCCACCAGCATCACCCAGCCCTCGAACGCGTCTTCATTCAGGTTCAGCCGCGCCATCAGAATGGCCACGCCAATGCTGCCCACGAAAGCCGCGCCCAGAGCCGCATACACCGCCTTGCGCAAATCGTTGCGCCCAATCTTGGCCAGATAGGCCAGGGTAATTCCCACGATCAGGGCCGCCTCAACCCCTTCGCGCAGCGTAATGATGAAAGCCTGCAACATTTATGAGTCACCTTACTCTCAGATGTCCGAAACTCAGGGAAAATAATCTTGAAAATGAATTTCAATTTCAACTACCAAGCATATTCTTCCATCGGCAAGTGGGTCAATTGGCTCGATCACGAATGTACGTGATTTGCATCACACGGGGAAACTGAGCAGTGAATGGATTCCACTTGAGGGCTGAAACGATGAAAACGACAAAGAATGAGAACGCTACCTCGTGCCGGTGATCGGCAATGCTGATAGGCGCTTTGAAAGCAGATCCAGCAAGTACACAGTGCTGACGGTCGGCGTCCCTCCATACTTCGACGACCAGCGCAGAAAGACTGCTCGACTTCCGTCACTTGAGACACACAAATTAGTCGAGTAGCCGTTAGCCGTGGTGAGCTTCTCAACGGCGTTGCTTGCCAGGTCGACCCGGTAAACGTCGTAGTCGAATGCCCTGGCCCCTTGGCTCGCCGCCATGAAGATAACAGTCTGCCCATCAGGAGCAAGCGCAGCTCCGGCGTAAATCGGCGAGCTTGGCTCGTGAGGCACATGAGGCTGGAGAATAGAAGGCGGAGCCTGCGAATCCAAGGAGTACAGTTGCAGTTGACTGCCAGTCTCGGTTTCAACCGAGAACAGCATTTTCTTGCCGTCTCTCGACAACGATGGTTCAGAAACTCTGTAGAAGCGCTTGTTGGTGATTTGTCGAAGTTGGCCGTCTTCCGGGTTCACCGAGTAGATGTCCCATTCATGCAAGGAGGGCCGCGCGATAGGTGAGTAGTGCCCGAAGAACGAGGAACGCGCAAAATATACCGTCCCGTCTGGCGCAAATCTTGGAAAGAAATCGTTGCCGTCAGCCTTTGTGGTGTACAGGGGGTGGGGGTTGCTACCATCGGCACCCATCACGAAAATCCGCGAAGGTTGTCCCCGTTGAGCGGTAAAAGCGAAGGCGATCTGCTTTCCGTCAGGAGAATACGAAGGTGAGGTCTCGAATCCCGCCGACGCGCTCGTCAGTCGAGTCGACGATCCCGACTCGAGCGCGACCTTGTATAAATGCGTGCTCCCATTCTGCGAGCGCGAGAGAACGAGGTACTGTCCGTCCGGAGACAGCGTCATACCTCCGATAGCACCGCCATTGTTCGATCTCTCCCATGCATTCTGTCCCCAGGCAAAGGCGGCAAACGCGATAGCGAGCGTTGCGAAACCTGCAGCAATCCAGGCTCCCGCCATTGGCCGCTTTGTCGAGCCGAGCACCGTCGACCCGCCTGGCGCGCTTGCCATGCCCGGATCCAAGCGCTCGCGGGAGCAAGCTAGCCTTGAATCAATGAATCGGCCCAGGAGATGCCACCACACGGTTCCAATTAATCCCCAGAGGATAACCGCGAGCGCCGCGTACTTAGAACTTGTGAAAAGCACTCCAAAGGCTACGATCGAAATGGGCATGTCGGCGACAAACAAAGCAAAAAAAGGCAGCGCTGTAATTCCATCCATGAGCGGCTGTGACGAGACGGTATAGGCCAGCCACGTTGCCAGAAACAATATGGCGTGCAAAGTTGGAGCAACATACCTGGCTTTGGACAATCTATGCATAGCTTGGTGAACAGCCGACGGCCTGCCTTCGGTGCCTATATTTTGTTTGAAGTGAGGCCCAACATCAAAGGAAAATCGCGGCTTGCTGTTACCGTTGAGGCTTGAGTCGAACCTGGCAGCATCTTGCCGGGTGCCCGCTTCTCGCATCTCTTTCGAGAAGTGGAGTTTGCCAGGCGTCCCAAACTCCAAATCCCGCAGCGTCCTTCCGTAATCTCCCAATGCGCCAGAATATCGCCCATACTCCATCCAACCACAATGCCGATCCCCTCCCCACAGCACGCTCCCAAGCGAGCCCCGCGCACGTCTTTCCCGGAAATCACTCACGCCGTCCTGCGTTGCGAAAACGGCAGCCGCGTGCTGGGCCGACTGCAAATAATTTCCGTCACCGGCGGCTTGCTGGGCCTGGACAAGCCCCTGAATCAAGGTTCCCGGGTAAAGCTTATGTTCCTTACGGGCAAAGGCTCGGTCTACGGAACTGCGGAAATGCTGCCCCCAGTCTCATGGATTCAGCAGCCGTTCAAGTTCACGAAACTCTACGACAACGATCAGAAAAGGTTGAAAGCCGCAATTCAGCTGTCCCTGGATCAGGAACGCTCCGACGTTGGCCAGATGGAAAGATTCAGGGCTTGGTAGTCCTGCCTGTTGGAGCGGGCGCAGAGGCACACTGGCTCAACAGGACTGAGCACCGATTTCCGTAGCCCCTTCCGCTGACGTCTTGCGGGAGGGGTTTTTCTTTTGCGATGATGGAAGAAAGGAATGCCTGCCATCGATTTATCCGATCAAGGCTTCGTTTGCCAGCGCGGTCGGCTTCAGTTAGTATCTGTTCCCCATGTTCCGAATTTCGCTCGCGTTTGCCCGCAGACTCTGGCTGCCGCTGGTGATGTTTGTGGGATTCAGCCTGCTTTGCATCATCGTTTATCGTCGGCTCGAGGGGTTGAGTTGGCAGCATGCGCTGTTCTGGATAATCCATCCGCACGCCATCGATGCGCGGAGCGTGCGCAATGCGACCAAGCTGTTTTCGATCTTCGTGTATTGCGGAGTGTTTGCATTTCAGCTCTGGGTAGCGGAGCGCGTTGCGGTGACAATTTTCAAGCGTCAGGGCGTGGAGGTGTGGAGAACCATGGTGAATGACCTTAGCATCGAGAATCTACGCGATCACTTCATTATTTGCGGTTACGGACAGGTTGGCCGGACGGTGGTCGATCAGTTGAGGCGGCTGAAAATCCCCTTCGTGCTGATCGAGAGCAATGAAGGATTATGCCGCGAATTGGTGAAGGAGAAGACGCTCGCCATTCAGGGCGATGCCAAGCGGCACGACATACTGCAAACGGCTGGGATCGAGCGCGCCCGCGGCGTTTGTATTGTGATCGACAATGACGCCGACAATCTGTACATCACGGTGACCGCCAAGGCGCTGAATCCGAAAGCCCGCATCATCACGCGCGCGGGGCAGTCACGCTACGCGCAAGCCATGCGCAATTCCGGCGCCGACGAAGTCATCATTCCGGAGTATGAAGGAGGATTAATGACCGGACGAATGATCGCGAAGTTCTATCCCGATGCGCATGCAATTCTGGATTAAGCCATTACTTGCTGCTATCGCTGGACTCTGGAAGCTTAGCTCTCGAGAAGAAGTTCCATAGAGAATCATTGGCGTTGATTGCGTTGCTGGTCTTACCAACTTCACTCTCGGTAGTGAAAACTTCGCCGCCCGGCCAGGTATTGCCGCCATCTTTCACGGCATAAAGTTCAACTTGAGCATCAGCTTGGCATCCACTGAAGGTGAAGGTCTTGGTTTCCTTGCCACCTTTGTCAAGCGGAGGAATTTTGCCCTGAGCCGGCTTCTCGCCACAGCGGTCAAACTTGCCCCAAGTCTTGGCGCTCGCCTCGGCAGAGAGCACGGGGAAACGCCGCTCTTTGTACGTCCCACCGTTGTAGGGAACTAGTGGATCCGACGTTCCGTCGATGAGAAGAACAGATATGGCTCGCGAGGGAAGACAGACCATGGTTTTTGGGAAAGTCGCGCCCACCGCGCCGACAGCCGCGATGCGGTCGGCCATCGTGCATCCAATTCGCTCTGCCATAAAACCACCATCGCCGAGACCGGTGGCATAAATTCGGTGAACGTCCAGCGAATATTTCAAAGCGAGTTGGTCCAGCATTTCGCCAACGAAGGCAACGTCGTCGGGAGGCTCGGTGCGATTTGTTGTCTGCTCGGGATTCTGTCCGCCGCCGCGGCCACCGGGATAACCTCCGCCGCCACCACCCCCACCGCCTCCGGGATATCCCCAGCCTCCACGGCGACCGAAGCCGCGGCGCGGATTCTCAGCAGAAGCGGCTTCAGGGCGCACGCCGATGTTCCATTGTCCCTGTGCAGCGCGGGGGAAAATGGTGATGATGCCGTCCTTATCCGCCAGTTGGTTGAAGTGGGTGATTCGTTCCATGTCGTCGGCATCCTGATTGCGTCCATGGAAGAGAATCACCACGGGATAGCGGCGGTCGGCGCTGTAACCAGGGGGCACGTGAAGGATGAAGTTGCGGGTAAGGTCGTTGACTTGGACCTTTTCTTGAGTTTCCTGGGCATGTAAGGGAGCCGCCAATGCCAATGCAAGAATGTATGCGCTGAAAAAACACCCACGCCTCATGGCAATGCTCACGCCGCTTCGGCTCTGAATACAGATCATGTTTTGCTCTTTCGTAATTCCTAAGAACATTCAGTGTAACTGCCGGGTTGCTAGCGGCTGGCGTTAGTTTTGCAAAGTTTTGTAAGGATATTCCAGGTATGCGAGGCCTACCGCGTGAGATCCTATGGCGTCTATCACAGAAGAAGGGTGACACAGGCACCCCGTTGCCCTTTCTGAACCCCTCCGCGCACATAAATCCAACGAAACGTCCGGTTTTGTCTGAAGGGTTTCACAATCTTCGCAAAAACCGTTCCGCCCGCTCCCACTCCGGAAACAACTTCTCCTCCGCCTGGAACTCCGCCGAGTGCACACATCTCCGGCTTCCGCGCAGCCGCACCGGATGCTTCAAATGCAGCATCTCGTGATACACGATGTACTCCAAGGCATAACGCGGAATGGCAGGATGATCGAAAATGCGGCTGATGACGATGGCATTGTGCGCGGGATCGTAGTGCCCCAAGATTCGCCGCGTCCGCGTCGGACTCCAGCTCATGCGCGGCCGCCCCATCAGCCCATAAAAAAACCGCCGGTTCAAATCCTCAAAAATCGCGTCCAGATCGTAGTAGCGCCCGCACGGAGACTGAAGCTGCTTTCGCCCGCGCATCTGCCGCACCAAGTGCGCCTTGCTCGCCAATTCGTGGCTGCCGATATATTTCCGGTATCGCGAAGCGTGGCCGCGATCGATTGGCTTGCGATACATCTTCGCCAAAAGAATATGCGCGATCGCGCGCACGATCGACTCCGGCGCACCCTCCAGCAAATCGGAAAGCCGCACCAGAAGCCGCCCCTCGCGCAGCCGGATGGTGTTGTTGATATTGGCGAAAGCGAAGAACTCAACCTTCAACTCCGGCGCAGCCGCCCCAGGCCGCAACAACCGGTGTTCCTGATGAAAAATCTCAACTAACCCTTCACGCACGGTAACGGTAGGTTAGCACGAGATCAGCGGGAAAACAGGTCCCGAGATCGGGGACAGTCATGCTGCTTCGCTGAGGTGAAAGGACTGCGGAGTTCGCACGAAGAGGCCAGGTTCTTCAGGCCAGGTTCTTCAGGCCAGGTTCTTCTTCAATACCGGTCGTTGGTGTCGATGTTGAAGCCGAGGATTGCGTTCACTTCGATCGGTTGTGCTCCGCGCTGGGCGGGCCGGAATTTCCAGTTGGCCAGTGCAGCCATGATTTTCGCAGTCATGGTAGCGGAGCCGGGTTCGAGGGCCTGGAAATTTTTCAGGTTGCCGCTGGCATCCAGTTTGCACTTGATGACTACTCGGACATGCGGGAGATTTTGCGGGAGCGGAGTGCGGATGCCGGAGGGACCGACGAGCGCTCCGGCGTTGGCATGGGCATTGGGCTCGGATTCGGCGAATTGCATGACGACCGTGCCAATGTTCGTGTCGACGTAGACGGTGTAGTTGTCGCCCGGAAGCTTGCCATAGAAATCAAATGCCCCGCCCGAGCGGGAGGTGGCGATGATGGTGATGGCCGGGCCTTTGTTATCCTGTATGTTCGAGCGGCCGGGAAGAGTAGGGGCATTGCTACTGCCGTCATTGAAGCTGGGCAGGTTGACGATGCTGCTGGTGCTGCCCCCGCGCACGTCGACACCCGCGATGGCGGGAGTTCCAATGGGCGATGTGCCTGCACCGCCAGGGCCAGGCGTGGGCGAGATGCCGCCATGGGCGCTGGGATCGGAGCCGCGGCCGGAACCGCTGTGGCCCGCGCCGGAACTCTCACCAATCATGCCGCTGCCAGGACCAGTCCCATTGCCGATGCCGGAGCCGCCACCGTTGCCACCAAGGCCGGGCTTATCGCCGCCCGTGGGCGAGAGCGCGAGCGATCCCTTGCCGCCTTCGCCGATACCGGGTTGCGAGCCGGGCTGGGTCGAGACAACGACTCCGGAATTCTCGCCAACCGTGCGACCGCTTTTCGGCGGAGCCAACACGGAGCCGACATCGCCGGGACCGCCGAGGCCCGAGCCTCTGCGTCCGTAACCGGAAGCGCCCGATCCTGATCCTACGGAGGGCGGAGGTGGAATAACGTTTGAAGCCACCAGCGTGCCGTTCGTGTTACCGCCTGAGCTTTGCGTGCCGGAGCCTGCCCCCGAGCCCGAGATTGACGGCGGCGGAGGAATCACGTTGGACGCTCCAAGAGAAGAACCATGCCGGCCTCCAGATTGTCCGAAGGATGTGCCACTCCCGCCCTGCACGGAAGGCGGCGGAGGCACGACATTCGCCGCAGATGGAGAGTGTCCGGCGGGCGAGTTACCGAAGCCGGAAGGCGCGCCGCCGACGGAAGGTGGCGGGGGAATCACATTGGCGTTGAGCGAGGTGCCTTGTCCGCCATTTGGCGACGTGCGTGAGTTGCCCGCGGCGGCGCTCGCTGAAACGTTCGGCGGAGGTGGCACGACTTCCTGCGTACCGAACAGCTTTCCGATAATCGTGCTGACAAAAGAACCGTTGACCGCTTGCGTAGGCGGAGGAGGGATTACCTTCGGCGCAGAAGAAGTTACGCCGCCACTTTCGAGGCGACGAAGATCAGGGTCGGAGTTTGCGGATGGCGGTGGCGCAACGACAGACGGCGCGGGCATGTTGAGCTTCGCCACCCGCGCGTTTTGGCGCTCGGGCGCAGAGACTGGCGGAGGAACCACGGCCACGTTATCCATCTGCACGCGCGAGGGCGAAACTGAGTGCGTGATATCGGAGGGAGCCGGGCCGATGATTCGGCCGTTCAACGATGGCCCCATCCGGGCTTGATCGCGCGACACACGCGTGGAGGCCGGAGCAATTATGGTTGCACCAAGAGAAGGCGCGGCGCGGTCGCTGTTACTGGCTACATTTGGCGCCGGGCGGATGACGAAAGGATCGAGGCGCGGTGCGTAGAGCGTATGCTCAGACTGAACTGTTGGTGCAGGCGCGACAACAGCTTCATTTAACGACGGAGATCTGCGCGTGCCCTCCGGCGAAACTTTGGGCGCAGGCGGAATGATGGCCGAGTTAAGAGTCATGCTGCGCGATTGATCGTTGGTCACATCCGTGGGCGCCGGAGCGATCACGCGGGCTTCGAGACGAGGCCCCGAGTGCGAGGAGTGCAGGCCTTCGGCGGGAGGCGGCGGCAACACGTTCTTGAACTCTAGAAGATTCGCCACCGCGTCGGATGAAGATGGGAGCTTCAAGTTCGGGGCATCGACAACTCTTGGATTCAGCGAAGATCCGCGGGCGACGTGAATCGTCTGCGTGCGGTGATGAGCTTCGCGGCCACCGGCGCGTCCGGTTGCGCCCATTTCCGCGCCGCTCAAATCTTCGGTGCGCGGCAATTCGTCTGGGGAGTAATAGACGACTTCATCTGGCTGCAACTGCGGGGCAGCGTAGGGGCGCAGATGGGCGATTTCAGCCGGAACGTACAGCAGAAACAAAACTGCAATGAGCTGGAGGACAAACGATGTACCCATGCTGCGCCGGTCAAAGCCGCCGAGCGGAGCTTCTCCGGCGAGACGTGGCGCGGAGCGCGCGAATGCGGGACGGATAGACGTGACGAACTCTTCCCAGCGCGGCGACCACTCGACCAGCAGCTTCGGTTCAGCGCGAAGCTGGCGGATGACGCGGCGTTCGAGTTGGAGCACCTGGGCCAAGCTGGAATCGAATTCCCTTGGGGCTACAGCCCCGAAATGTTATTCGTTCGTTTCGGCGCGCCCGAGGGCGCCCCTTTAAAGATTGTGCGTTTATTTCAATTGCCCGGGGGAAGGGTGAATCACACCGCTAGGACTCCTTCAAACTGATCTCGATACTATCGCCCAATGCAGTTCCAGTTCTGGCCACGGTGTGGCTGGGTAACTCCAGGACTGAGGCTGCCCGCAATCGGATGGGGGAGAACCGCCAGGGGTGGAGGTCGTGCTCGAGGTGCACCACCGTGCCGGTCTGGTCTAGATAGACTACGTCAATTGGGAAGCGCATAGCAAGAGTATGTACGCCACGGCAGGGACGAATCAATAAGCCAGTGCCATTACGGAAGTTATGTGGGGAAACGCCGATCAGGCCGCGCAGGCGGGAGAGGTGGGTTTGGGCGATGGAAAGCTCGCTGGCGAGGTAAAGGTTGCGGGTGCGGTTGAAGGCTTGGTGAGGCATTCGGGGTTCCAGGAGTAGTTTATACGCGCGAATTCGTGAAACCACGTGGAGGGGTACTCGAGTAAGCCGAGATGCTACCGCGCGACAGTGAGGACGGTTTGGCTCGGAAAGACGGCGTCAAACAACTAACGAAGCGTCTGAACGCTACCCGGATCTTGGCCAAGGACCGTGACGCCGATCATTGCAACCGGCGGGGCGCGAGAATATAAGAAAAGGGTTGGAAGTTTAGCTTGCACGCTCACCTTCAAAACTCCGAAATGAGCATGCAGGAAGATGAGGTGTTGCGTGTTGCCAGGGCCGATGGTATTGCAGCCGTCCCAGTTGGAAAAGCTGATCCAGGCCCTAACGCGCAGAGGTTACAATCTTATCGCTCCCACCGTACGCGACGGCGCGATCGTCTACGATGGAATCGAGTCCGCCAGCGAACTTCCATCCGGTTGGACCGACGAACAAGCCCCGGGCCGCTATCGACTGAACCGCCGTAATGATCCTGCCCTGTTTGGCTACGCCGTGGGCCCGCAAAGCTGGAAGAAATTTCTATGTCCGCCGGAGCAGCGATTGTGGTCGGCCCGTCGCGAAGATGGCACCTTCCGCATACTAAATAACGAAACGCAGCCAGCGCGACCGTATGCTTTTCTCGGAGTGCGCGCGTGCGAACTGGTAGCGATTAAGGTGCAGGACCGCGTGCTCCTGCAGGGTAAATATGTCGATCCAACCTATAACGAACGTCGCACTGGTGCGTTCATTGTCGCCGTGCAGTGCTCGCAGGCTGCTTCAACCTGCTTCTGTGCGTCGATGAACGCCGGCCCGGCTGTGAAGGACGGTTTTGACCTGGTGCTGACGGAATTGGATCCGGGAGGGAATCACAGGTTCGTGGTAGAGGCCGGCAGCGATCGCGGGGTGGACGTGCTAGCGGAGTTGGTCAGTGCCCATGCCAACGAAGAAGATTTGCGAGAAGCAGAAGCGGCCGTAGAATCCGCCGTCAGTCAGCAGGTCCGCAGCATCGACAACACCGGCATCAAAGAACTTCTCTATCAGAATTTCGAACACCCGCGCTGGGATGACGTCGCCCAGCGCTGCCTGACTTGCGCCAACTGCACCATGGTCTGCCCCACATGTTTTTGCACTTCCGTCGAGGACGTCACCGACATCACCGGTGACCACGCGGAACGTTGGCGCCGTTGGGATTCATGCTTCACGCTGAATTTTTCTTACATACATGGTGGCAACGTGCGTTCCTCCACAAAAGCCCGCTATCGTCAGTGGATGACGCACAAACTCGCTTCCTGGATTGATCAATTCGGCACCTCGGGATGCGTCGGTTGCGGCCGCTGCATTACTTGGTGTCCGGTAGGAATCGACATAACCGAGGAGGCGCGCGCCATACGGGAGACAGGGAACCATGGAAAATCTTGAACGTATTATCTCGCAACATCCGTTCTTTACCGGTCTGGATGCCGCGTACTTAAGTTTGGCGGTAGGTTGTGCCTCCAACACGCGCTTCAAAGCCGGCGAATACGTCTTCAAAGAAGGAGCCGAGGCCAACGAATTTTATTTGATCCGCTCGGGAAGAGTTGCGCTGGAAGTTTTCGCACCACAGCACAGTCCGCTGGTGGTGGAAACCCTTGGCGAAGGCGACATTTTAGGCTGGTCCTGGCTGTTGCCTCCGTACGTCTGGAAATTTCATGCGCACGCCGTGGAGAACACTGCGGCCATCGCACTGGATGGCAAATGTCTGCGAACAAAATGCGAGCAGAACCATGATCTCGGTTACGAACTCTTAAAGCGCTTTGCTCAAATCATTGCAAAACGCCTGGAGGTCACACGTTTCCAGTTGCTGGATGTGTACTCCGCTAAGTGAGGAGCATGGCAACAGCCCCCAAACTCGATCCCATGCTGCCGCAGCCATTCGTTGTGCGGCAGGTGACCAAAGAGACGCCGGACACCTTCACCCTGCGACTCGAAAACGCGCAGTCGGGCGACGAGAATCACTTCTTGCCCGGACAGTTCAGCATGTTGTGGGTTTTCGGTGTGGGCGAGTTGCCCATTTCGATCAGCGGCGATCCCGCCGAACATGGCCAGCTTACCTACACCGTGCGGTTGGTAGGCCAGGCAACGAATGCATTCGTTAACCAGCAGGCCGGTAGCAGCGTCGGCGTGCGTGGACCATTCGGCACGGGTTGGCCCATGCAGCGAGCAAAAGGGCGTGATGTAATTCTCGTAGCCGGCGGAATCGGTCTGGCCCCGCTGCGCCCATCGATTTACCACGTTCTGCGCAACCGTGGAGATTATGGCCGTCTCGTAATTCTTTATGGTGCACGCAGCCCGCGCGATCTGCTCTATCGCAAAGAACTCGCCGGTTGGGCCCGACAGCCTGAAACTCAGGTTTTGGTCACCGTTGATTATGGTGGCGTCAGCTGGCATGGGCACGTCGGCGTGGTTACAACTTTATTCAAGTTCGCGCGCCTGCAGCCTTCGCGCTCGGTCGCCATGATCTGCGGTCCGGAAATCATGATGCGCTACGTGACGCGGGAACTGGAAACTCATGGCCTGAAGCGCGAAGACATCTATCTCGCCATGGAACGCAACATGAAGTGCGCCGTGGGCTTTTGCGGTCATTGCCAGTACGGCGCGCATTTCATTTGCAAAGACGGCCCAGTTTTCCCTTATGCAAGTATCCAGCCGTTGCTGGAACAGTATGAACTCTAAGAGCAAGCACAAGCCGAGAGTCGCAGTGTTCAAGTTCGCTTCGTGCGATGGCTGCCAGTTGAGCCTGCTCGATGCCGAGGACGAACTCCTCGGCATCGCCGACGCCATCGAAATCGCTCATTTTCCGGAAGCCACGCGCGCCGAACTGAAAGGGCCTTACGACATTGGCTTGGTGGAAGGCTCGATCACTACCTACGACGACGCGCAACGCATCCAGGAAGTACGCCGCAAGTGCAAAAAGCTGATCACTATCGGAGCGTGCGCGACAGCAGGCGGAATTCAGGCTCTGCGCAATTGGAAAGATGTGGATGAATTCATCCGCGTTGTTTATGCAACTCCGCAATTTATCAGCACGCTGAAGCTTTCGACTCCCATTGCAGAACATGTGCCAGTAGATTTCGAATTGCGCGGTTGCCCCATCAACAAGCACCACCTGATCGAGTTGATCACGTCTACGCTGGCCGGGCGCAAGCCGAATATTCCTTCTTACAGCGTATGCATCGAATGCAAGCGCCAGGCAAACGTGTGCATCGCCGTGGCGCGCGGCGTCCCATGTCTTGGTCCGGTCACGCAGGCCGGCTGTGGCGCTCTCTGTCCCAGTTACGACCGCGGCTGTTACGGTTGCTACGGGCCAATGGAGACTCCGAATACCGCTTCGATGGGAAGTCAGTTCCACATTCTCGGTCAATCGGATGAGCAGATTGCTCGCAGCTTCCGCAGCTTCAACGCCTGGGCATGGCAATTTCGCAAGGCGAGCGAGGAGCACGAACACAAATGATTGCCGGCCACAAAAATCGGACCATTCGCGTGGATACGCTTGCCCGCGTGGAAGGCGAAGGCGCGCTCCTCATCAAAATGTCAGGAGAGCGCGTCACCGATGTGAAGCTGAAGATCTATGAGCCGCCGCGTTTCTTTGAGGCATTCTTGCGTGGCCGCCATTTTTCAGAGGCTCCCGATATCACAGCGCGAATCTGTGGAATCTGCCCCATTGCCTATCAAATGAGCGCGGTCCACGCCATCGAGCGGGCGCTGGGAATTCGAATCGATCCAGCAGTCCGTCTTCTGCGTCGATTGTTCTATTGCGGTGAGTGGATTGAGAGTCACACACTGCACGTCTACATGCTGCATGCGCCAGATTTCCTCGGCTATCAAGACGTAATCGGAATGGCGAAGGACCATCGCCAGATAGTCGAGCGTGCGCTACGCCTGAAGAAAATCGGCAACCGCATCGTCTCCCTTCTAGGCGGGCGCGAGATTCATCCTATTTCGGCGGCAGTGGGCGGTTTTTATAAGCTGCCCACGAAACATCAACTGCGTGAATTGGTGGATGACCTGCGCTGGGCCCTGGAGGCTTCGCTCGAAACCGTCCGCTGGACCGCCACTCTGGACTTTCCCGAGTTCGAACAGGACTATGAATTCGTTGCCCTTCACCATCCTGACGAGTATCCATTCAATGAAGGACGCCTGATCTCAAGTCGCGGCGGAAACATCGATGCCGCCGAATACGAAGATCATTTTATCGAACAACACGTGAAGTATTCGAATGCATTGCATTCGGTACTGCGTGGAAGAGGATCGTATCTTGTCGGTCCGCTGGCGCGCTTCAATTTAAATTTCGATGAGCTGCCCGAAGTGGCGCAGCAGGTGGCTCGCGACGTCAAACTCAGTCCTCCAGTAAAAAATCCGTTCCGCAGCATCATCGTGCGTGCAGTTGAGCTTGTTTTTGCCTGCGCGGAAGCTCTGCGCGTGATTGGAGAATTCGAGCCGCCGGAAGCGCCGCGAGTCGAAGCGCCAAACCGTGCAGGTGTAGGTCAAGCGATAACCGAAGCGCCACGCGGCATTCTCTATCATCGCTATGCTCTCGATGAGAAAGGAATGATCATCACAGCGAAGATCATTCCGCCGACTTCGCAGAATCAAAAACGCATCGAAGATGATCTTCGCGAATATGCGCCTCGACTCGTGGCCTGGCCGCTCGAGGAGGCCACCTGGAAGTGCGAGCAGGCAATTCGCAACTACGACCCCTGCATCTCGTGCGCTACGCACTTCCTGAAGCTAACAATCGATCGCGGTTGAAGCGAGGAAGCCATGCTCATTATCGGCTATGGAAATCGCGATCGCGGCGACGATGCGGCCGGCATTCTTGCGGCCGAACAGTTGCAAGCGCTCGGCATTCCAGCAAAAATCCACACGGGCGATCCTCTCGTGCTGCTTGAACTCTGGCGCGGAGCGGACGACGTTATTCTAATCGACGCAGTGATGACGGATGCGCCTGCGGGAACGATTCACCACTGGGATGTCGATCAAATTCTCACGGCAGAAGAGTCGACCACCTCAACTCATGGGCTCGGTCTTGCTCAGGCGGTTGCGCTGGCGCACAATCTAGGCAATCTTCCCGCGAAGCTGCGCCTCTACGCCATCGATGGAAAAAACTTCCATGTCGGCGATGGCATGTCCGAACAAGTGAAGCGCGGCGTGCAGCAAGCCGTGTCGCGAATCGCCGGCGAGATAAGAGGTGACAGTAGTCACTGCAAAGATGGCGGAAAAGGTCTACAAGAAAGTCAGAAAGGAGATTGCAATGTCACTTACAACGCTAAAACAATTTCTCGATGGCAAGCAGATTAAGTACATTGTCATATCCCACTCGGTGGCATACACGGCGCAAGGAATTGCAGCTCTGGTGCATATACCCGGCAAGGAGCTGGCGAAGACGGTGATCGTCAAGATCGACGGAGCGCTGGCGATGGCCGTTGTTCCTGCCTCTCGCCACGTAGATTTGTTCTTGCTGAAGCACGCGGTAGGTGCAACAACGGTGGAGTTGGCTTCAGAAGCCGACTTCAAGAACCGCTTCCCCGACTGCGAAACCGGTGCGATGCCTCCATTCGGAAATCTCTACGATATGCAAGTCATCGCCGATGAAGCGTTGGCCGAGGACAAGGAGATCGTATTCAACGCCGGAACTCATCGGGAATTGGTGCGGCTGGCATGGGAGGATTTCGTGACGTTGGTCCAGCCGAAGATTGCCAAGCTGTCAAGTAAGCGCGTGGTAAGCGAGGCCGCGTAGATTTCGACTCAACCCTCAGAGTCGCATAGATTCTTAACGTGCCCGCGCAAGTTCCGTCGAGTTCTGCGGCTCGAGGGACAGCCCGCGCAATCCGTACTTCTTAGTGTGCCTTCGTGGCCTTGGTGGTTAAATTGAGGGTGCTATTCAGCTACGGCACCGTCGTAAGGACCGCCGTCCCCGCAAGATGCGGCTGACGAACCTTTGCCAACTCCACTGCTTTTTTGGCGATATGTTCCGCGCTGACTTCGAATTCCTTGATCAACTCCCACGGAGCGCCCGATTCGCCAAACCGGTCGCGCACGCCAATGGCCTCAGTGATCACCGGTACGCCGTAAAGTTCGTGTGAGCCGGTGATGATCCCGCTCACCCGCCAAGCCAATGCGCCGATTTGATGTTCCTCAGCCGTGATGATCATACCGGTCTCTTTCGCAGCACGAATGATTGCTCTCTCGTCAATCGGCTTCAGCGTATGCATGTTGATGATGCGCATTTCCCATCCGAATTCCTGTTGCAAAATGTAAGCAGCCCGCATCGCTTCAGGAACCATGGGGCCACAAGCAATGATTGTTAAATCTTCCGACTCATTCTCGTAATCGGCGGCGAGAAATGTTTCGAATGCATCTACAAACCTGTCATCGGTATGCCGCAGGCGAATGACGTTCGCTCTTCCAAAAACAAACGGAGTTTCTTCTTTCGTGACGATCGGCGTTGCCTCTCGCGCAAAGCGAACGTACTTCGGTCCGACGTGTCGCAGGAGCAAATAGCTTGTCGCCTTCCTGGTTTCAACCGAGTCGCATGGCACCACCACCGACATGTTTGGCAGCCCGCACACAGCAAACAAATCCTCCAACGCCTGATGGGTCGCGCCGTCCGGCCCCACCGAAACGCCTCCATGGGCCCCTGCAATCAGCACATTGAAATTGCCATAGCAGATCGACGTCCGGATCTGATCCAAATTCCTTGCCGCGGCAAATGTCGCGTAAGTGCCAAATACCGGCAGCTTGCCTTCCTTCGCCAGTCCGGCCGCCGCCGCCGTTGCCGATTGTTCTGCGATTCCCATGCTGATCCAGCGCTTCTTGCGCTCCGGCTTGCCGGCGTAGAAGTCGCTCAGCGTAATCGAACTCGAGATGTCGAGCCCAAGACAGACGACGCGCTCATCGTCACCGTGCTGAGCCAGGGCCTGGCCGAATCCCTTGCGCGTCGGCTCCATCTGCACGTTCATCACAATCTGGCTGTTCCACCAGTAGTCGCGGCCAAAGCGCGGCAGCTTTTCATTGAGCGCATGCAAGGCTTTCTGCTGATATCTTTCCGCATGCTCCAACAAACTCGCGTACTGAACTTTTTCCGCCAGCCCAAGTTCTCGCAATCCTTTGATCATCTCCTCGTGATTCGGAGCTTTGCCGTGCCATCCGGCAACATTCTCCATGAAGCTGACGCCTTTGCCCTTTACAGTCTTTGCCAGCACCACCAGCGGCTTGCCGGCGAACTCGCGATCGACGGCCAAAGCGTTAACGATCTCCTCCATGTCATGACCATCAATCTGCACCACGTCCCAACCGAAGCTCTTGTATTTTTCCTCCAGCGGGTCGATATTCATCACCTCGGCAACTGGGCCGTCAATCTGCAGCCGGTTACAGTCGACAATTCCAATCAGATTGTCGAGCTTGTAATGCGCCGCCTCCATAGCCGCTTCCCAAATCTGTCCCTCTTGCTGCTCGCCATCACCCATGATGCAAAACGTGCGGTAGTTGTTCTGATCAAGTTTGCCGGCCAGCGCCACTCCCACTGCAATACTCAGCCCTTGCCCCAGCGATCCCGACGAGACTTCCACCCCCGGCACCTTGAGCCAATGCGGATGACCTTGAAACGGCGAGCCCAGCTTTCGCAGCGTGACGACATCTTCCAGCTTGCAGAATCCTGCAAAGGCTAACCCGAGATACAAACTAGGAGCCTTGTGTCCGGCCGACCAGATGATACGATCTCGTTCCGCCCATCCGGGATTTTCGGGATCATGATTGGCCACTTTGAGATAAAGAGCCGCGGCAATGTCCATAATCGAAAGCGTTCCGCCGGCATGTCCCGATCCCGCTGCGCACAGCGCAACCAGGTCGTAGCCGCGCATCAGATTTGCGGCTTCCACCAACTGATCAGTTGAATAATCGCGAATGATTTTCCCGGTTACCGAGTCGAGAAGCGACATGGCTTCCTCCTGTGAGAATCTCGAGCCCCAATCGACGTTCTGGCCGGAACACCGGCCTTACTCCAGCACGAAAATATTATTCCGCGTGCACATCTCCTTCAGCACCTTCGGCCATACAGTCACGCTGACTTCTCCAAGATGCGCCTTCCGTAGCAGCAGCATCAAAGTTCGCGACTGCCCGATGCCACCGCCAATCGAAAGTGGAATCTCGTCATCCAGAATCGCGCGGTGATACGGCAGATCGAGGAAATCCAGCTGGCCTGACATCGTCAATTGTTTCTTCAGAGTCTGCGCGGTCACGCGAATTCCCATAGAACTGAGTTCGTGACGCCGTTTGGTCACGTGGTTCCACACCAGAATGTCGCCGTTCAAACCATGCGTATCTTTACCCGTCTCGTCGTGCGTGTCGCTGATCCAATCGTCGTAGTCGGCGGCGCGCATTTCATGCGGATAGCCATCCTTCAACGGCCAGCCAATTCCAATGATGAAAACCGCCGGATATTTCTGCAGAATCGCCGTCTCCCGCTGCTTGCGCGGCAAGTCCGGATACATGTCAAGGATTTCCTCCGCATGTAAGAAGATGAGTTCCTCGGGCAAATCCGGATAACGAAAGTCTTTCAACTGCGGAAACATCGACTGGGCAAATTTCTCTGCGCTGACCAATACTTTCCAGATTTTGCGCACGATCGACTTCAGGAATTCCAGATTGCGCTGCTCTGCCGTAATTGCTCGCTCCCAATCCCACTGATCGACGTATGCAGAGTGATCGTGATCGAGAAAATAATCCTTGCGTACGGCGCGCATGTCGGTGCAGATGCCCTCGCCGGTTTTGCACTCGAACTGCTGCAGCGCGACCCGCTTCCACTTCGTGGCAGCCTGCACCACCTGCGCATCGATGGGATGCTGATTGCGATCGTTCGCAATATGAAATTGAACCGGAGTGCGGGACCCATCGCGGTCCAGCATGTCGTTAACGCCGCTTTCCACGTCCACAATCAGCGGCACTTCCACCATCATCAGGTTGAGTTCCTGGCATAGCTGGTCTTCGATGTACCGCTTCACCTGGAAGATGGCCTGCTGCGTCTCTTTCGGGGAGAGCAGCGAGCGGTAGTCTGTGGGTAGAATCTTTTCCAATTCCTTGTAATCGCCAATGCCCGGCCCGGCTAGATCGGCCTTCTTATCAAGAACAAGCGTGCTCATGGATTCTCCTTGGAGACGAAGTTTCCGGCAGCGCGTCATTGCCGGCGCATGTTTACTGTAAAGATCGCTAATAGAAATTAGAGTACGATGTGCCGTTCCGGTCTGTGAGGTGAATCACAGAAAGAGGTGAGCCGAGCGCGAGCTTCCCGCCGCCTATTCTCGCGGCTCGATCAGTAGCTTGCACGCAGAGGGTTTAAAGAGGGTGTCGCAGGGAGACTGTACAGAGATAACATGCATCTCACTCGCCTTTGTAATTCTCTTGCTTACTTTGAGCTTCTTTCGAGTACCTTCCTGATTCGCTCGAAGGCCCAATCGATTTCATCCCGACTGATGATCAGAGGCGGAGCAATGCGGATGACTCTGTCGTGCGTCTCCTTGCAGAGAATCCCCTCGTCTTTCAGCGCCTCGCAATAGGGACGCGCGGCGCTGTGCAGTTCCATGCCAATCCACAGACCTTTTCCGCGAACTTGCTTGAGATCAGGACTGCGCAGAGTTTGCAGCAGGGTCAGGAAGTAGGCTCCTAGAGCGGCTGAACGTTCGACCATCTTTTCTTCGACCAGAACGCGGAGAGCTGTGCGCGCGATGGCGCAGGCGAGTGGGTTGCCTCCGAACGTGCTGCCGTGATCTCCAGGCTGGTAGATACCGAGAATTTCTTTCGAGGCGAGCACTGCAGATACCGGATAGAATCCTCCCGCCAACGCTTTGCCAATGATCAAAACATCGGGCCGGATACCCTCATGCATATAGGCGAACATCTTTCCCGTGCGGCCTAGACCGGATTGAATCTCGTCGGTCATCAGTAGAACGCGATTCTCGCGGCAAATGTCGGCAGCTTGTCTGAGAAATCCTTCCGGCGGAATCACGATACCAGCTTCGCCTTGGATCGGCTCAAGCAGGAAAGCGCATGTGTTTGGAGTAATGGCATTGCGCAGGGCTTGAGAATCACCAAAGGGAATGATTTTGAATCCCGGAGTAAATGGACCAAACCCGTCGCGATATTGCTCGTCGCTCGAGAAACTGATGATGGTGACTGTGCGGCCGTGAAAGTTGTTGGCGCATACTATGATCTCGGCCTTGCCTTCGGGAATGCCCTTGACCTTATATCCCCACTTGCGGGCAGTCTTCACGGCGGTTTCAACGGCCTCTGCGCCTGAATTCATGGGCAGCGTTACATCGAAGCCGGTGAGATCATGCAAGTCCTTATATAGAAGACCGAGTTGATCATTGCGGAATGCGCGCGAGGTCAGCGTGACTTTGTGCGCCTGTTCGATCAGGGTTCGCAGTATCGCGGGATGGCAATGGCCCTGATTCACTGCGGAGTACGCAGCCAGGCAATCGAGGTAACGCTTGCCCTCTACGTCGTAGACCCAAACACCTTCTGCGCGTTCGATGACCACGTCAAGTGGTTGATAATTATGAGCTCCGTATTGATCTTCCAATTCCACGAAATCTTGCGTTCGCGTGGTTCCGGCAGTTAGTGGCATAAGTCCTCGTTGTTTGAATATGAAACTTAACAAAAGTCAGAAATCGTCTTTCACTCGCACTACTCCAAAAGCATGGTCAATAGCGCCATGCGCACGAATAATCCGTTTCTCGCTTGACGAAAATACAGCGCCCGAGGATCGTCATCGACCGAACGGGGAAGTTCCAAGGTGCGGGGCAACGGATGAAGAATCAGTGCGTCCCGCTTCATGCGGCGCACCATCGACGAGTCGACGTAAAAGCGTTTCAGGGTGCCTACCTCAGGCACACGCTCCGGGCGAGTTCTGGTCAGATACAAGACATCGACTTCGCTGATGACTTCATCGATCTGATGGTCGATCTCATAGTCAATTCCATGCTGATCCAGATACTCCATAATGTCGGCCTTCATTTCCAGCACCGGTGGGCTGACAAAAAACAGCTTGACGCGCTCGAATTTCGCCAGCAGATAGGCCAAGGAGCGGGCCGTACGGCCCTTATCCAGCTCGCCAACGATGGCCACTCTTAACCCGTTCAGCGGGCGCTCACGGAAAATCGTGTACAGATCGAGCAGGGCTTGCGTGGGATGTTGGCCGCCCTCGCCATCGCCTGCATTGATGACCGGGACTGGCGAAACCTGCGCCGCCCGCTTCGCCCCGCCTTCCTCAAGATGGCGGATGACGATCACATCCGAATATCCACCGATGATGCGGATAGAATCTTCGACTTGTTCACCCTCGACCGCCGAAGAAAATGCTCGAGCGTGATCCGTGGACAGAACTCTGCCGCCTAGCCGATGCATCGCAGCTTCGAAACAGAAGCGCGTGCGCGTCGAGGGCGCATAAAAAAGAGTCGCCATGATGCGGTTCTGGAAATCAAGCGATCCGCCGCGCGCTACCACTCGCTCCATGCCCTCTGCCCGGTCGAACAGTTCCATGAGCAAAGGAACGGTAAACTGCTGCGCCTCCACCACGTGCCGCAGCTTCGCGTCGTGCTGGCGTGCTGGCCCTGGCCTTGCAAGCTCCGGGACCGCGATGATTGACTCTGCCATACTCAATGCCCTCCTACGGGGACTTCGACTTGCGAAGTCGCGATCACTCTTGTGCCTTTTTCATCGGGAAAAATCTGTGTCCCGGCCAACCCGGCGACCGAGTTCTGCAAGTTGGCGCAGGAAGTAATGATGGCTTGCTTGCCGCCGGCTCGCAGAAAACGCAGCACCGATTCAATCTTTGGCCCCATGTTGCCGGAGGGAAATTGTCCGGCGCTCAAGTGCGCCTGCAGTTCGCTCACCGTGCCATGGAAAAGGGGTCTCTGTGATGTTTTTTTGTAATCGAGGTACACATAGTCGGCGTCGGTGGAGATCACGAACAGCTCCACGCCTAGGCACGAAGCCAGCAAGGCCGAAGCGCGATCTTTATCGATGACAGCTTCTACTCCTTCCAACCTGCCATTTTTCCAGATGACCGGTACTCCACCGCCTCCGCAAGCAATGACCAGAACGCCGTTTTTGACGAGTTCCTCGATGACTTCGAGCTCGACGATTTCGATCGGCTCCGGCGATGGAACCACGCGCCGGTAACCACGGGAAGCGTCTTCCACGATCTCCCAGCCGAGCTGACGCTTGCGCTCTTCGGCGTCGGCGCGGGAATAGAAGGGGCCGATGGGCTTACTGGCATGCTGCATTGCGGGATCGTCGGCGGATACAACGGTCTGGGTTAAAACAGTGATGACGGGAATGTGCAGGTGCCGCACCTTGAGTTCGCTTTCCAGCGATTGTTGAAGTAGATAGCCGATTTCGCCTTGTGTGGAGGCATCGCACACATCGAGGGAATGCCCCGGCACCTGATTGGCAGCACGCTCGGAGCGGAGCAATTCTGCACCTACCTGCGGACCATTGCCGTGCGTAAGCAGAATTCTGTAGCCTTGCTGGCAAAGGTCGGCGATCTGCGTGGCTGTTCTGCGTGCGTTCACCAATTGCTCGGCGATGGTCCCCTTCTCACCCGTGCGGATGAGGGAGTTGCCGCCGACGGCGAGAAGCATGGTCTTCATAAGCTGCGGTTCACTACCGGGTTCCTACACGTGCACTGTCTCCTGCAACTCCACCATACTGGGCAATCTCACGAATTCGCTCTTCATCAGATCCAGAAGAATCGCTTTCTGTACGTGCAGTCGGTTCTCCGCTTGTTGAAAGACCAGCGATTGGGGAGAGTCGATCACATCGTTGGTCACTTCCTTGCCGCGATGCGCTGGCAGGCAATGAAGAAAGATCGCGTTGCGTTTTGCGCGTCGGAACAGAGGCATATTCACCTGGTAGCCGCAAAATTCCTCAGTTCGCTTTTCCGCTTCTGCTTCCTGTCCCATACTCGTCCACACGTCGGTGTAGACAACGTCAGCACCCTCGACCGCCTCTCGCGGATCAGTCGTAAGGTTGCAGCTTGCGCCCGTTTCTGCGGAGCGCGTACGCGCCCATTCAACCGCTTCAGCTTTCGGTTTATGGTTCTCGGGGGTAGCCACCCAGACGTGCACGCCCAACTGAGCGCCCGCGAACATCAGCGAGTGCGCAACGTTGTTGCCGTCTCCCACGAAGGCGACTTTCAGCCGCTCCAGATTCCCCTTGGCCTCCCAGATGGTCAGGTAATCGGCCATGGCTTGGCAGGGGTGGCTGTAATCCGTCAGTCCGTTGATCACCGGAACGCTGGCGTAGCTCGCCATTTGCTGCGCGATCTCGTGGGAGAAGGTACGAATCATGATGCCTTGCACCATGCGTTCAAGATTCTTAGCTACGTCATACACCGATTCGCGCTTGCCGAGATTGATCTCGGCAGGCGACAGATAGACCGAGAATCCTCCGAGCTGCTTGATGCCAACATCGAAGCTGACGCGAGTACGAAGCGATGGCTTTTCGAAGATCATGGCTAGAGTTTCGCGCTTGAGGGCGTCGCTATATGCAGTCGGGTGAGTCTTAATCTGGCGGGCAAGAATAAGCAGGTACATGACTTCCGACGGAGACAAGTCTCGGATGGAAATAAAGTCTTTCTTGTTCATCGCCATCCTCCTGTGAGAGCCGGCTCGTGCTCGTGCGAAAACCGTGCAATCCTTTCCGCCAGCCCCGGCTTGGTCACTTCTTCTACTTCATATGTAACGCGTAAATTCGGTTTGTCGATCTTGACGACTCGCGCCAAATCGATCGGCGTAGCAATCAGGACCAAATCACAGGGAGTTTGGCGGATCGTCTGCTCGAGTTCGCGCCGCTGCACCGGACTGTAGCCCATTGCCGGCAGAACACGATTCAGGTGGGTGTACCGCTCAAACGTACTGTGGATCGATCCGACAGCGTACGGGCGCGGATCGACCAATTCCGCCGCACCACACTGTTGTGCCGCCACCACGCCCGCGCCGTAGGACATCTCGCCATGAGTGAGCGTGGGACCATCCTCCACGACCAGGACGCGCTGTCCTTTGATCAAATCTGGACCGGAAACCCTTACCCGGGAGGCGGTTTCGAACACCTCAGCTTTGGGATTGTTGATCTTGATGTTCTGGCGCACGGTCTCTATATCGTGCCGCTGTGCCGTATCGACCTTATTGATCACGATCACATCGGCCCGGCGTAGGTTAACCTCGCCCGGGTAATAGGCCAACTCATGACCGGGACGATGCGGATCGACAACGACGATTTCCAAGTCTGACTTGTAGAACGGAGTATCGTTGTTTCCTCCATCCCACAGAATAACGTCGCCTTCTTTTTCCGCCTGGCGCAGAATTCGCTCGTAGTCGACCCCTGCGTACACGACTATTCCCTTCTGGATGTGCGGTTCGTACTCTTCCCGCTCTTCTATCGTGCACTGCTGAAGGTCGAGATCCTGCATCGTTGCAAAACGCTGCACGGCCTGCGCGGCTAAGTCTCCATAAGGCATGGGATGACGGATGACGACCGGCTTGCGGCCTTGCTTGCCGAGTTCTGCCACCACAAGGCGAGAGACCGGACTCTTTCCGCATCCAGTACGGACCGCGCACACTGAGATGACTGGAATCTCGGACTTGAGCTGCGTGCGTGCGGCTGCCAAGAGCCAGAAATCAGCCCCTGCCGCCAAGGCTCGCGAAGCGAGGTGCATCAGATTCTGATGGGAGATGTCGCTGTAGGAAAAAACGACAATATCAATCTCATGCTCAGCGATGAGAGCTTCAAAGTACTTTTCTTCGAGGATAGGAATCCCGTGAGGATATAGCGGTCCAGCTAGCTCTTGCGGATAAGCTCGGCCAGCGATATCTGGGATTTGAGCTGCAGTGAAGGCGACGACATGGTAGGCAGAATTGTTGCGAAAAACAACATTGAAGTTATGGAAATCCCGCCCTGCCGCGCCAAGAATCAAGACTCTCTTCATGACGCCCCCCGAATTGAGTTCTATTACGTCCCATCTTGCCTCTGCGCGATAGGCTTCGGCAGTGTGCGCTGTCACGGTTTGGGGTGACCCATTGGCACGCTTGCGTGACCAACTACCCTCGCGCCACCAAAGAGGATGAGGAATCAGTATCGGCTGAGAAGACGAAGGTGAGCATCTCTTCAGGCGTGCCGTACATGCAACTGCGAAATGATCAATGCACCAGGAGGAGTTCCTCTTCCTGTGATTGTTGAGCAAGGATCTCTAGTCGAGCAGACGGAGGCGGCATGGTTTGCCCCTTAATCTTTCGTTGAGGATTTCGCAGCAGCAGAACGAACGGCAGCATGATGAGAAACATGATACTCATGACCCAAAACGCTTCCACGAACGAGAGCATATTCGCGTGGCGTTGCACGGTTGCGTAAAGAGCCGCCCAAGCCCTACGGGATGCGACGTAGTTGTCAGCACCATTCGAGTGGAACCAGCCCTGCAAGCCCTGCAGCATCTGCCCGCTTCTTAAATGACTGGCGGAAATGTTCTCGACCAACCGGTTCTGGTGCATCTGCGTGCGGCGGGCCAGGAAGGTGGTCATGATCGCAATTCCAATGCTGCCTCCGATATTGCGCATCAGGTTGAAGATGCTGGTGGCGTTGCCCAGCTTTTCTTTTGGAATACCAGCCACGCTGATCGCCATCAGCGGAACGAACAAGAAGCTGAGAGCCATGCCCTGGAACACTTGCGGCCACAGAATATCCCAATAGCCGGCATCGAGGTTGAGTTTGGAAAGGTCGAACATGGTGAGGGAGCCGAGCACCAGGCCAAACACGAGCAGCTTTTGTGGGTTGGTTTTGCTGGTCAGATATCCCACCAACGGCATCATGGCAAGGGAGCCGACGCCACGGGGAGACAGCGCCAAACCCGCGTTGTACGCGGGATATCCGAGCAAGGTTTGGAGATAGATCGGCAGCAGCACCAGACTGGCGTAGAGAACGAATCCTAATAAGCTGATCAGAAATACTCCCGTGGCGAACGAGCGATTCTTCAAGGCTCGCAGATCGACTACGGGATGCGAGGTTTTCAATTCCCGGATCACCAGCGCAACCAGACCCACAACACAGAGCGTGGCGAAGAAGCGTATGTAGTTGGAAGAAAACCAGTCGTGCCTCTCGCCAGTATCCAGGAAGATCTGCAATGTGCCCAACCCGAGAGCGAGGAAACCAATGCCCCAAAGATCGACGCGTCCCTCGCCGCGCTTGATGTAGGGCGGATCGAAGACAAAGCGATTCATCATAAGAAGAGAGAATAATCCGACGGGCAGATTGAGATAGAAAATCCATCGCCAACTGTAATTGTCGGTGATCCAGCCCCCGACAGTTGGCCCCAGGATGGGCGCCAGCAGAATGCCGATGCCAAACGCGGCCATGGCCTGACCGTGTTTCTTCTCTGGAAATGTCTCCAAAAGAATCGCTTGCGCTAGGGGCTGCAGTCCCCCGCCGGTGAGTCCTTGGAGCACGCGGAAGAAAATCAGCATTTCGAGGTTGGTTGCTAATCCGCAGAAGAGTGATGTCAGAGCGAATCCGGCAACGCAAATCAGGAGCAGTCTCTTTCGCCCGATATAGTTCGCCAGCCAGCCAGACATTGGCAAGATAATGGCATTCGAAACCAGATATGACGTGACAACCCACGTGCCTTCTTCAATAGTTGCCGCCAGATTTCCCGCAATGTGAGGGATGGAAACGTTGACGACAGTCGTGTCGAGTATTTCCATGAAGGTCGCCAGCATTACAGAAAATGTGACCACCCAGGGATTTACGCGGCGATGTTCTTCGCCATCCATGCTAGCGATCCCACGAGCGTTCTGAGGAGAGGGATCTTTCGAACGTTTCTTTCTTGTCTTATAGGCCGAAATCGAACGATTGGCGGTGATTAAGCTCACAGGTTCTTGGACTTTTCGCAGACTATGTCTTAACTTTCGCCTCTGAAGTAAACAACCCTCTGTGGGATGGGCATGCACCTGTGCACTCGGTCACAGACAGCGGTTCGCAATCAGGTAAACAATCTATTCAGAAGATCGATACGGGCCAGACGGTCTCGGCCCGGGGAGGTGCGTGTGAGAAAAGGAATTATTCTTTTCTTCCTTCTGCTGGCTCTCTTCTGCTGGTTGGGCGCAATGCCCGGCTCTCCACAGGAAAAAGCCAACATCACGGTAACCAACAGCGAAGTAAATAATGGAGTCGTGATCCTGCACGTCTTGAAAGGCGACAAGACTTATCAGCTGCAGTGCAACGCAGATGTCCCAGGCTGCACGACGCACAAGAACGGCAGCTACCAAATCATTGAACTTCCCAAAGGCTTCGGAATGTACGAGTGCCGGGACGTGGAAATCTACCCGGACGCCAATTCGCCAGATAAAGACAAGAAGATCGGCGAATATTGCATGGTGGAAAAGTGATCGTGCGGCTCGACCGATTCGTGGAATAGCACTTTTCGTTGTGATGATTCGGGGTGGCAGCAGCCGGGTTGACTTCTGTCAGCACTTGGAAACCTCGTTCCAAGAGTTTCCTTTTCCGCTTGCGAAAAGCAGCTTCTTTAAGCTTCGTCGGCTGTCAATCATCGTCCGGGTTTCGGTAGAGCATTTGCGCGTCTCCCTCAATCGATCCGACCTCAACGGAAGTTGCATCGATCGGCCCCTTCTTTGATTCCTCGCGCCACGCTTCGAGGAAATATCTGCTGGTCGATTCCGGCAAAGCGACCGAGCTGTAGCCGCAAGAGCCACGGATAAGAGCTCGAATGTCAGGAGCACAAAAGCAAAAATTCGTTTCATCAGGGCTTTACCACACTCCTGGCAGCAGACGATAGCGCGTGACTGCCGCGTATTGTTCGTAGCCGGCAAGCTCCTGGCGCAGGGTTTGATCCTCGCGCAAAGTCCGCCAGATCATCAGGACCACGATCACCACGCCTAAGATCAACGCCCAAACCGAACCAAACACGAGTGGCATTCCCAGAAAAATCAGAAAGGAGCCGACATACATCGGATGGCGCACGAACCGGTATGGCCCCGATGCGACCACAGTCTGGCCACGATCAGTCTGAATACGGACTGTTGCCTCGGCAAACGGGTTGACGCAGAGAACCCACGCAATCAGCACCATCGCCAGCGCGAACGAGATAACGCCGACGTATACCAACCAATAAGGCATCGAGGACCAGCGGAAACGCACCACATCGAAGCCGGCCACCGCCGGCTGGATCACCACGAGCGGAAGAAAGGCTGCCAAGAAGATCTTGTCGAAATGCTTGGTGTCTTTTCGGCGGCGTTGGCTTCGCGCGTCCATCACCGCTGGGTTGTAATGATGTCCGATGATTCCGATTGCGATCATCCCAGACATCCACAATCCCACGGAGATCCAGCCGCGTACCCAATCGAGGCGCCCGGAACTGAGAAACACTGAGCCAGCCAACCAGGCGAAGCCGCCCATAACTTGAAACAGACTCCTGGCAAGAGTCAGTTTGGGCTGCGCTGATGCTACCCGGGTTTCGACAACTGTCGCATTTGCCACAGCCTCCTCCAATCGGATGGCAGCGCCCCCAGAGCTCCTATACCCAACAGATTACCTTTGAGTCAGCGTCCCGAACTCCCGAGAGCTCCGCAATCTGATCACCTCCGCCACGATCCTTTTGGGACTCGGGTTTTCCGTATCGATGAACACGTAGGCTTGCGCCTTCATTCCTCTTGTCTCCTACCTCGTCGATGAGGAACGCATCACAGTGGCTGGGGAATTCTTTGACAGGTATTGCCAGAGGCAAATTTCGTTTCCGTCGGGGTCCTCAAATGAACCGAGCACACCTGTGCCCTTATCCTGGGCCTGACCAGTGGGTACTCCCTTCGATTTCAATTCTTGTAGTGCTTCTTCAACGCTGTCGACCCGCAGGCAAAGACGCGCATTGCCGGCTTGCTGAAGCTTGGTTTTGAGGATAGATGGGACAATTTCGAACAGAACACCGTCGATATCGAAGCGAGCAACAACATCTCGAGAAACAAGTTTGAATCCCAACACGTCCCTGTAAAAGCGAATGGATCGCTCTATGTCAGAGACGTAATAGAACACGCAATCGAAGTGGAATCGCACTCGGCACCTCGGTCACGCTCATCCGCCGCCCTGTGTAGAAGCTCTACGCAGCTTCGGTGTGCGGCCAAGCGCTTCTGAATGCCCGCAAGGCATACAGTGCGTCTTCCAAGCCGTCTTTTTCTTCTTCTTCGGGAGTTCCGCGATCGTAAAAGATTTCTCGTCTACGCTGTATCACAGCCTCTTCAGCTTCCGAGACTCGTTGGGGGAGAGCGTTTTTGTCAGTCTCCAGAATGGCGGCTCTGTACAGAGTCCTCCAATCGGGGCGGTTCAGGCATGGGGGAAATGCCATATTCATAACTCAACTCCAAATCGAGGGGGCGCGAGCGAGGGACTACTTCCTGTTTAGCACCACAGGACCTTCTAGTTTCACGTTAGTCTTATTGCCGCAGAAGTCAAGACAAATAGGCGCTCGAACGTATTCGTATCAAACTCAGCATGCACCTCGATCCGGCACCGGAATGACAAGGGGCCACGCCTTCGACCCGACAGACTATTTTCCGACCAGGGAATGATAGGCCTGGATCAAGGCTGGGCCGATGGTGACGAACAGGAACGGCACGAGGATGAACACCACCAGTGGTGGGACCATCTTGATCGTGGTCTTGGCTGCCTGCTCTTCGGCCCGCTGCCGGCGTTGGGTGCGCAGCGAATCGGAGTGAACGCGAAGAGCCTGGGCTACGCTGGTGCCGAAGCGGTCGGTCTGAATGAGTGTTGCGACGAGAGCGCGAATGTCGTCAACGCCGGTGCGGTCAACCAAATTGCGCAGAGCTTCTGCTCGGGGCTTGCCGGCTCGCATTTCCAGATTCACGAAGTGGAATTCGTCGCTAAGATCGGGGTGAGCGTGGTGTAGATCGACGCCTACGCGCATCAGGGCTTGGTCCAGGGCTAGTCCGGCTTCTACGCAGATTACGGTTAGATCGAGAGCGTCGGGCAAGGCGATGCGGATGCGTTGCTGGCGATCTTTGATCATGCGTTTCAGGAAGAAGCGCGGGATGAAAAATCCGAGCGCTGCGCCGCAGACGACCAGTGGGAGGTTGTCGAAAATGCTGCCCTTGGTAAAAAGAACTGCAGCGCCGAAACCGACCACTGCCAGCACCAGGCGCGAGCCGAAATACATGGTGGCGTGGCGCGGTTCGCGCAGTCCAGCTTGAATGAGCCAGACGCGAGTACGCGAAACATCGGAAGGCGAAAGAGGAATCGCTTTGCTGAGCGGGTCGAGCGCCTGCTCGATGCGCTCCCGCACTCTAAGCGCGGGTTTTTCCTGCGCCGCGCTTTGACCACCAAGTGCGCGCAAGCGGGCTCCCAGCACGGAACTCGGGGTCACCGCCGCCGCGCCAAAAGCGAATATCACCCCCGCGACGGTTACAAAGATTACGATGGTCAGGATCAACGGCATCATTGGCTTGGGTTCTCACACCTGAATCTTGATAATCCGGCGAATCACAAAGTACCCGATTGTCTGTAGCGCGATGCTGGCCACCAGCAACGCGTGGCCGATGGGATCGACAAAAAGCGGGTGCACGAACTCCGGGCTGAAGACCAGCAAGATTCCCACGACCGCCGGAGGCATGGCCATGAGCAGGGCCATGGTCATGCGTCCCTGCGCCGTATGTACTTTCACCTGGCGCTGAATCTTGAAGCGCTCACGGATCACGTAGGAGAGATTGTCGAGAATCTCGGCCAGGTTGCCGCCGGTTTCGCGCTGCAACATGACGGCGGTGACGAAGAATTTTATGTCGACCAGGGGGACGCGCTCGGTGAGGTTCATCAGGGCGTCGCGCACCGGCATGCCAAATTTTTGCTCTTCGAAAAGTTTGCGAAACTCGCTGGCAAGCGGCTCGGCGACTTCATTGGCGATCATTTCCAGGGCCGTAGTGAAGGCATGCCCGGCGCGCACAGCGCGCGCTAGGGTGTCGATCGCTTCCGGGAAGAGTTCTTCGATTTTCTCGAAGCGCTTCTGGCGGCGGTAGGAGACGACCGAATACGGAAGAAAAGCTCCAATAACGAGTGCGGCCCAGGCGATGGCTGGATTGCCCGTCCAGAGAACGGAGACGAGCCCGGCGACGGCGCCACAGAGAATGCACAACAGAAGAAAGTTGCCGGCGCGGAACTTCATGCCGGCTTGCATCAGTGTGTCCTGAATGGCGGAGACGCGGGCGGAGCGGCGCAGTAGGGTATCGAACGCGGGAATCTGGCTGAGCTGTTCGTCGCGCAGCAGGGCGAGCTCTTCGTCAGGTTCTCGCTCCTGAGCTTTTTGCGCGCTGGCCAGGCGGTCCCGGATGAGGCGGGCGCGGGCATTACGCTGATCGATGAATGAGCCGACAGCGAAGGCGATCAGCGCAACGACGACGAACACGGTTAGTGCGATGAGTACTGCCACAGTTCCTGCACCTCAGCGGCTAACGCCGCGGGAAGACAAGCCGATTATCGCAGCGCCGAAGGCGCCGCGCCACCCAAAAGCGAGCCATCTGAAAACACGCCACCTAAAGCGTCTACACTTCCGTCCTTGATTCGAATAGCGCGGGACGTAGGCGCGAGCCATACGTAGCCAGGCGCTCGGCGAACTCTGGCCTCACGCCGGTGGCGTGGAAAGCCCCGCGCACTTTTCCGTTTTCATCGATTGCGCGGCGCTCGAAGACGAAGATATCCTGCATGGCAACGTTCTCGCCGTCCAGTCCCGTGACTTCAGAAATCGACATGACTTTGCGTGTGCCGTCGGAGAGGCGCGCGATTTGCACCACCGCATGAATCGCGGAAGCGATCTGGCTGCGAACGGCGCGCTCGGGGATGTTCAAATTGGCCATGGAGACCATGTTCTCGATACGAGAGAGCGCGTCGCGAACGGAGTTGGCGTGAACCGTGGTTAGCGAGCCTTCGTGGCCGGTGTTCATGGCCTGCAACATGTCGAAGGCTTCTTCGCCGCGCACCTCGCCGACCACGATGCGATCCGGTCGCATACGCAAGCTATTGATGACTAACTGACGCTGGCGGACCGCGCCTTTGCCTTCAATGTTGGGCGCGCGGGTTTCCAGGCGGACTACGTGCTCTTGTTTGAGCTGAAGTTCGGCGGCGTCCTCGATGGTAACGATACGCTCGACATTTGGAATGTAGCCGGAGAGAACGTTGAGCAGCGTAGTTTTGCCTGCGCCGGTGCCGCCGGAGATCAGAAGATTCAGGCGTCCTTTGACCATGGTCGAGAGAAGTTCGAGCATGGCTTCAGTGAGCGTGTGATTCTCGATCATGTTGCGCGCGGTAAGCGGATCGCGGCCGAAACGGCGGATGGAGAGGCAAGCTCCGTCAAGAGCCAGCGGCGGAATGATCGCGTTGACGCGGGAGCCATCGGCAAGGCGCGCATCCACCATGGGCGAAGATTCATCGACCCGGCGGCCTACGCGGGAAACGATACGCTCGATGATCTGCATGAGGTGCTGATTGTCTTTGAACGAGAGGCCGGTGAGTTCGAGTTTGCCGGCGCGCTCGATGTAGACGCGATCGTAACGGTTGACCAGGATGTCAGATATGGTGTGGTCTTTCAGCAGCGGCTCCAGCGGACCCAGGCCGAAGATTTCGTCGAGGATTTCGCGCGAAAGTCGCTCGCGCTCAGCAAAGCTGAGGGGTACGACTTCGTTGTTAACCGCGTTGCGGATCAGAACGAGGACTTCTTCGCGGGCGGTGTCGCCGTTGGAGCGGCCGAGCTTTTCTAGATCGAGGCGGTCGAGGATCTTGCGGTGCAGGTCGCTTTTTACCTGCTGGTACTCGGTCCGCTCGAAGCTCTGCAAGTTCGCCATGGCAAAATTATACGGTCTTTGCAAGTATATTAAAGATGCCTTTGGGGCTAAAGCGTGCGGTTGCCGATCCGCGGGCCGGGGGAAATGGGGCCAAATCAAGTCGGCCGCTAAGATGGAGTTCTGAGGCGAACCAGACCGGAAGCCCAAAAGCTTCGGTGTGACGAAGATTTGGTGGAGCTAGTCGGGCTCGAACCGACGACCTCATCGTTGCGAACGATGCGCTCTCCCAGCTGAGCTATAGCCCCGTTCAGGTTGGATAACGATTTCCAAGCCATTCTAACAGTGTTTTTTCGCCGCACCAAAGGTGCTTGACGAATGCCCCCGCTGTGCGTCTAACCTAAGAAACAGCGCTGGGGGGGGTCACCATCATGTTCGCCCCATTGAATGCGGAGGCACCCGCGAGGAAGCGTGCCGTGATGGCGTCCTCTCTGGTCGTTCACGGCCTGCTGTTTGCCTGGCTCCTGCACACGCCGGAGCCGCCCTTGCTGAACGCCAGTTCGGTTGCGCCCGGGCGCGACGGCCGCGTGCTGGCTCAGCTTTATTTCCCGTCCCCGCTGGCGGATGACAGCACTACCAGCTCGCCGAGCGATGCCACTGAGGTGTATCGCCATCAGCGGTTCGGCCACGAAAAGTTGATCTGGAAACAAAAACGCAGACAGGTGATACAGAGTCGGCCGCCATCTCAGTTCGCTCCTTCGGCAGCCGAAGACAAGGCCCAAACCGCCACGCTCTCGAATCTTGGTCACGGCGCGCCTGCCGGTCTCCCGTATGGAAGCGTTCCGGGCAGCCCCATCTTCGGTGATGAGATTCGTCCCGCGCTTCCCGTTACGACCGTCGATCCCATCGTGTACCCGTGGGAACTGCCCGACGCCGAAGGAAATGTCGTGGTCGAAATCACAATTGATGAGCGCGGAGAAATCATTCGCAAAACTGTTCTCCGTAGCATGGGGCAGAAACTCGACGACAGATTTCTTGCCGCCCTCGACAAATGGCACTTTCAGCCCGCCACGCGAAACGGCGTTGCCATTGTTTCCAAGCAGGATGCCATCTTTCATTACAAAGCAAGAGCCTAGCGAGCTCCAGTAACAAAGACAGAACTTCTCCAGAATTCGATTGTTTTCCAAGCGAGAGGCGACAGTCGAAGGCTTGAAGCGATCAGCGTCGCTCGAGCCGCCTAGCGAGGATCCATCGGCAGCTATAATCAAAGAGTGAGCACGCACACCTTTCGCCAGATCGCTTCCGCGGATTTTCCGACCCTCTGGGGAAATTTCCGGATTCATGGCTTTCGCGCGGAATCCGCCTCCGGCAAGAATGATCGCGTCGAAGAAGCCGTAGCCCTCGTGATGGGCGACATTCACTCTGCGCCTCCGCTTGTGCGCGTACACTCGCAATGTCTCACCGGTGACGTGTTTCACTCCTTGCGCTGCGACTGCCGCCAGCAGCTGGAAATGGCGCTTTCGATGATTCGCGATCTGGGCGCCGGCATACTGATTTACGAACAGCAGGAGGGCCGCGGCATTGGCTTGATGGCAAAATTGCAGGCCTACGAGTTGCAGGATACTGGCCTCGACACCGTGGAAGCCAACGAACGCCTGGGTTTCAAAGCCGACCACCGGGATTTTGCGCTTCCCGCGGAGATGCTGAAAGCGCTCGGCGTGAAAAACGTACGGCTGCTCTCGAATAATCCGGACAAAGTGGAAGCGTTGGAGCGCGCAGGCGTTACAGTAGTGGAGCGCGTGCCCTGCGAAGTTCCGCCCAGTCCGTATGCCGAGGAGTACCTGAAGACCAAGAAAGAGAAACTCGGGCACTTGTTTACTCCGCGCTAGCTGGGACACCTGCTGCCGAGCACCCTAGCGTTCCAAGCTCTCGACTTTGCGCTGGCCCTCAAAATCATGTTTAATTCGCCCAGTCTTCTCGCCAATGTTTTTCGTTCAAACTGCAGGTAGGCGCGCTTTTTCCGGAGGTCTTGCATTCGGCCTCGCGCTCATCGGTGCGCTTTCTATGCTCTATTACCACGTTGGCATATTCATGCCTCGGGTAGAGCAGGCGCGCGCCGCCAAACACTTGCAGGGTGAATACTCATTCGGTAACGATTTCTATCCGATTTGGCTCACGTCGCACGAGTGGCTCCACGCACGGCGTGATCCATACAGTGAAGCGGTAACTCAGAAAATTCAAGTGGGACTCTTTGGTCGTCCCTTGGACGGTCAGTTTGTCACCGATCCACCTGCCGACTACCGGACCTTCGCCTATCCCGCCTTCACCGATCTTCTATTCTGGCCGTTGAGCGAAATCCCGTTTTGCAAAGTACGAGTCACTTGGGCCGCTTTTCTCACGTTGGCGCTTGCCGCCGCTGTGCTTCTCTGGGCACGAGTGTTGTCGTGGAATGGAGGTAGGACTGGCCTGGCCATCGTCGTCCTGCTAACCGTCTGCAGCTATCCTGAGCTGGAAGGCCTTTATGCGGGTCAAATGGGCCTATTGGTGGGCAGTCTTTTAGCTGCGTCCCTTCTCGCTTTCGTTCGAGAGCGGCTGCTGCTTGCCGGCGGATTGATGGCACTTACTATGATCAAGCCGCAGATGACCGTGCTTGCGATCTTTTATCTGTTGCTGTGGAGTTTGCAGGATTGGCCCCGCCGCAGGCGACTGGCGGTGGGATTTTTTGCGACGACGTTGCTGCTGGTGGGGGCCTCGCTGGCGGTTTGGCCGCACTGGCTGCAATCCTGGGTCCACGTGATTATCGGTTATCCGCGTTACTCCGAGCCTCCGCTCGCCAGCGATGTGCTAGGGGCGAGTCTCAGAGCGCACGGCGGTAATGCTGTCATTGTGGTGCTGCTGCTGGCCGCCATTGCGCTTGCGTGGCGCGGACGCACCGCCGATGCTGGTTCTCATGAATTCTGGCTCACATTGAGTCTTCTGCTTGCGATTACCACTGTAGCTCTCCTGCCCGGTCAGTCGCTCTGCGATCAAGTGATCCTTCTCCCGGGAATTCTTCTGCTAGCCTGCCGTGGTGAAGGGCAATCTCTCTCGCCAGTCTTCCGAGCACTTCTTGCCATCGGCATCTCTGTTTTGCTTTGGCCTTATTTCGCAGCCTTCGGACTCATTGCGCTACGGCCATTCCTGAGCCCGGAATTGTTCGCCTCGAAAGCGATCTTTGTTCTGCCTCTGCGAACGGCTGCTGGGTTCCCGTTTGTGGTTTTGGGACTGCTCACGATTGCCATGCGTGGGACGATGCGCCCAGTGAAGAAGTGCATCTCCTCTGTTTCACAGGTCGGTTGATCGCAGAGCTTTCCCGATGAGGGTCTTATTTTTAGCAGGCAAATAGACCAGCCCGGCGCGGATCAGAGCAATGTAGACAGCCCGGTCGGCGCCGCGCAGTGTGCGGAGATGACATCTGATGGTATCGGCATCACCGCGCACCAGCGGGCCGCTCAGAGCGTCGGCGGCCCCAAGTTTCTGATAGTTCTTGAGCGTTTGTGTGAGGATGGGGAGCATGCGCTTCCTGGCAGTGCTTTTTTTCAAGCCAGCCTGTGCAGCTACGTGCTCACTCGTCGCAAATAGCGATATCAACAGAGGCGACGTGAACATGCCCCAAGCGTGATAAGCCGCTTTGTTCTTGGGACGAATGGAAAAGGCATCACCGCCCAGACTCTTCACGATTCGGCGTGCCTTTTCAACTGCGTGCGCGTCTCCCTCGATTGCGAATGGCACCCCTGCCAGGGACGATTGCGATTCTCGAACAAAGGTCATCAGGGGATGCGCCGATGCAACTTGGGCGCCACGTCTCTTGAGCAGGAAAAGTTCATCGCTGGCGAGAGCGCCGCTCGAATGCAGTGCTACTTTGCTGTTCCAATCAGTCGATCTTTCCAGAGATGCTGCTGCCTTGGTAATCGCCCCATCGGGAACACAAAACCAGACAACATCTGCAGAAATCTTAGCTTTGCTTACAGCTACAGCGGCCGCACCAACCTTCACTGCCAACCCTCGCGCCCGGCGCAACGATCCGGCCGTCCCTCGCGCCACGATCTGGTCGAGGGTGTAACCCGCCGCAGACAACGACGCAGCCAAGGCATGCCCCAAATTTCCCGCGCCCACAATCGTGATCCGCGGTTTCTTCGACTGTTTGACCAACGCATTCCTTGGCATGTCCGGCAGCATAGCAGATGGCTGTTCTCAATCAACTTACGCCAACAGAAGAGGGCGCAATCTCGTGCTTTATATTGTTGCTATGCCCAAACCTCGGCCCAGCAAATCCATTCGCAAACCCACCGACAAATCGAGCAGAGCGCGCATCCTTTCCTCGCGCATCGTCTATCGCGGTCCGGTATTTTGGGTGACGAGCGATGAGGTACATGAACCTGGCGGCGTTCGCGCCCGTCGCGATATCGTTCGTCACAGTGGCTCGGTTGTCGTTCTTGCTGTCGATCAATCCCGCCCCGCTCCGCGCGTCTTGCTCGAGTGCCAATACCGTCATGCGGCTAACAGCTATCTGTGGGAGATTCCTGCCGGCCGCATTGATCCCGGCGAGAAGCCGCTTCCCGCAGCCAAGCGTGAGTTGCTGGAAGAAACCGGCTACACCGCCGCGCACTGGAGGCGCATTTTCCACTTCTATGCCAGTCCGGGCTTCGTTGCCGAAACCATGTCTGTATTTCTGGCGACAGAGCTTCGCGCCGGAAAAGCGCAGCCGGAGGAGGACGAACTCATCACCAAGAGATTAGTCCCATTGCCCATTGCGGTCCGGATGGTGCTAAGTGGCACAATTCGCGATGCCAAGACGATCTCCTCAATCCTCTGGTTCGATCATCAACTTGCGAATCAACGCGAGTTGCGCACCTCGAAATCAGGGAAGAGTTGATCCATGAAGTCCAGCGACCCTCCTGTTGTTTCACGTCAACGCGTTCCCAACCGGCAGAAAGCGAAGAACGCTTGATCGTCATTCTCATGGGCGTTTCCGGGGCAGGGAAGAGCACTGTCGGAAAACTGCTGGCGGCACAACTAGGATGGGGTTTTGCCGATGCCGATGATTACCACTCCCCGGCCAACGTGGAGAAGATGCGCAATGGAATTCCACTCACCGATGCCGACCGCATTCCCTGGCTGGAAACCCTTCGCCAGATGATCGTGAACGCAATAAAAGCAGGAAAGAATATGGTGCTGGCCTGCTCTGCCTTGAAGCGAAGGTATCGCGATTTGCTGCGCGTCGGGCCGGAAGTCCGGATTGTATATTTGAGAGTCTCGCCCCCTCTGCTGCATGAGCGTCTGCGAGCGCGCCACGCTCATTTCATGACCGAGCAAATGCTGGCGAGTCAACTGGCGACTCTCGAAGAGCCGGAAGCAGCGTTAGTGATTGACGCCAATCCGCCGCCACCAGAGATTGTCAGAGCGATCCGCGATAGTCTGGGGCTTGTCTAGCAAGCTGACGAAGTCGTCCACCACAAAGATCTGTCATCAAGCCTCTATTGAACCATACAACACATTGTGTGCAAAGTTTTTCATCCGAGAGCTACCTCCCTTGCCCAAACCCGCCGATTCTCCCTGCTAAGTGCAATGTGCAATGGCACTTGACGTGCCGTCAATCTGTCGGCGGAGTGTGTCGAGCCAGACCCGGTACCTGCCGCATGTAGGAGTTGTGTATTCCGTGACCGAGCCCGGGAAATCCCCAAGAGTGCGACGTCGGCGAACTCGCCGGCATCGCAGGAACCGCATGATACGTCGCTCTCTGGCGGTCGCGGCGGTTGCCATTTGTGCGGCAGCTGCGTCTGCGCTCGTTCTCAATTTCATAAGTCCATCCTTATTTCGCGCCCAGGGATCCGCTCCCCCAACTTTCGAACAGGCTGAGTTAAGTCGCGAGCGCGTCCTCCAGTTGAATGAGCTTCTCTCGCTCGCTCCCTCGTCTGACCGCCCGGTCTACCCGTATTCGGTTGTGCCTGGCGGGGTTGAGGATGTGAAGGAGTTGAAGTGGGTAGCCGAGCACGATCCTGTGATAGCGGCGCACTACGCAGGCTTTGACTATGACCATGCACAGATCGTCCGGCTCACCTTGGCGGAGACTGTATTTATGTCTTACCGCATTGGGAATCACATCTATTGGACGCGCCACCGCCTGAAACTCCATCAAGGCGAGAAGGTCATTACTGACGGAAGGATCGTGCTGCGTGCCCGCTGCGGCAATCGTGTCGAAAAAGTTCCGCAACAAGCGGCCTCGCCCAACGAGCCTCCGCCCGTAAAATTCGATGAACCGGTCGGCACGGGTATGGGTACCGCCATGCAGGCTCCGCCCGTTCCATTCCAGTCGGCGCTGCTTAGTCATCCAGCGATGGGCCCCGTTGGTCCGCTCAGTTTGTACGATCCGATAGGCGGCGGGAGTTGGGTGCCTGTTTCCCCGCCACCGTTGCCCACTGGCCTGTGCGGCCCACATAAGAAAGGCGAAGTTGATAAGGGCTGTTGCGTCGGTATTGAAGAGGGAGGCAAGAAGAAAGGTAGCCCTTGCGGACCGGTGGGAGTTGTGCCCGAACCCGGAACCTGGATTTTGTTTGCCTCAGGTCTGATTGCGATCTACTGGCAAAGTCGTCGCAAGCTTTTGCGCGCCTGAATTTTCCGCATCTGGAGCGGGTTCCCAGGAAGCCCGACCTCCTCGAAAAGATGCTGGCCGCTGACCCATTAAGGAAAGCCCAAAAAATAATCAATGGTTGTAGCCCTGTTGTAATAGGCCCAAAGTGCAGACGCTGCTAGAATAAAGCCCTCCGCACAATTTGCGAGGTCCCCCTATGTACCGCTCCACCCGAGTTGCGGCCGGTCTGCTGTTTTCCGCAGCTCTCATTTCCGGTTCGCCAACACTATTCGCTGAGCCGGCCGCCTCCGTACGTAGCGTGCATGTGCTGGGCGATCAAAGTCCTCTCGAAATCGAAATCGAAGGCAGCGACCGCCTTCAGCCACAGGCGCAGCTTTTGACCGGTCCCGACCGCCTGGTCGTAGATTTTCCCCAGACCACGCCCGGCGCGCAGTTGCGCAATCAAAAGCTGAATCGCGAAGAAATCAAGGGCGTCCGCGTCGGCCTGTTTTCCGCCAACCCTCCGGTAACGCGCGTGGTATTCGATCTGCAAGGGCCGCAGCCATTTCAGATTTTTCCCGAAGGACGAATGGTGATCGTAAAACTGGGCAGCAGCGTGGGCGTGCAGCCCGCCGATCTCAAATCGTCCCTGCCCGGGCCGCACCTGGTAAACGCCAACCTTCCTACGCAATCCGTAAGAATCACACCACCGCCCCCGGTGCCTCCGCCTCCGCCGCTGATGGTCACCTTCAGCCACGGCCTGCTCACAGTGAATTCCAACAAGGCCAACCTGTCCGAAGTTTTATTTGCCATTCACCAGCGTACCGGCGCGGAGATCGCCATTCCCGCCGGCGCCGAGCAGGAGCAGGTGGTAGCTGCGCTGGGTCCTGCCGCAGCGCCGGAAGTTCTGTCGCAACTGCTCAACGGATCGAAGTTCAACTTCCTCATTCTGAGCGCAGCCAATGATCCCAGCACGCTCGATCGCGTAATCCTAACCGCCCGCCCCGATGGCCCAGCCCCACCCTACCGCCCGCCAGTGCAACAGCCGGTGCGTGAAGAGCCGCAAGCGGCAGAGGCGGACGAACAGCCACAACCCCCAGCACAAGCGCCCGGAACACGGCAGCCGGGGATGGTCCAAGGGCAAGAGCCGGAGAAGCCGGAGTAATCTGGGTAACTACGGCGGAGTGATCAGCCGCACCGGGACGGGGGAGGTTCCCTGCGCGACGGGCGTGGTTGTAGACGATGTATTTCCGCAGCCAACGACGTTCAGCACAGTCACGTCGACGCCCTGCTGCGGTGGACCAAGAGTGGTGCCGTTGATAAAAACCTGAAGAAAGCCCACGATTGTAACGTTCGAGGAAGTGTTCGCCGTGATGGGGCTCGTGGTCTGATCGTAGATCGGCAGTGAGACAATCGAGGAGCTATCTGTAATCACGCTCCCGCTAGTTACTCCCCCTGCGGTGGCTAGTGGATTTCCAAATCCGGCGAGAATCTGGAATGGATAAGTCGGCGGAGTGCCGAAACTGTAGACGCCGAGAGTATCCTGGCCGCTGGCGCTCGTTATGTCGGAATTTGACTGGTTAATCAGGCACTGCACCGCATTCTGCGTATCGCCTTTGCTGGATTCTCGCTCAGATTCACCGAGTAATCATTGTTGAATGGCCGAGGCACTCCACACGCGTAAACGGTCGACTGGTCGCAGCCGGCGATATCCTGCGCGTATGAGCTTAGGACGCTTGAGCAGGTAGAGCCACCTGTTGGAAGCGCCACCGGCGGAACGGACGACGCCTGGCCGGGGACATAATACACGCCGGTGATCGCGGGGTCGTTGCTCGCTAACCCGGGAGGGCCTCCTCCGTGGGCCCGAGATCGCAGGTGCTGCTGGTCGAGCTGCAGTCTGGCACAAGGAAAAACCTTTCCCCGATTACATGAGGTGGTTTGTCGCTGTACATTCCTGGCGACATGATCTGTCCTGTTCCTGTATTCACAAATGTTCCTGTTCGCTCGTATGCCGTGGATCTAGGTTTGGGATCACCCACGGCTTCACACACCGCGGCTGCACCGGAGTGGGGGTCCCATTGTTCGAGTCGGAAGAGTTAAATGCCTCGGCATAAGCCGTTGCGCTCACACTGGAAATCGTAGAGGTGCCGCCCATCAGCGAAAATACGCGCGCGAAAAAAGTCGGAAGACTTGTCTGCTGCACGTACACCGAGACCGTGGGATTGATTCCGAAATTCGGGCCGGCAGTGCTGCAATCAGCCAGAGTGGGAGTTGTCCCGCCAGCGCCGTAGAGAACAGTGACGGTGGTAGGGGCCTTGCCGGCAACCAGATTCTGGTTCGCCACGGCTTGCGCCGCGTAGGTAGCCGTTCCGCTAGGTCCGCAGATCAAGCCCCAATTCCCATCGCCGTTTCCCGGGTCACCGGTAATCCCCGACACCGAAATCACCTGCGCCGCCGCCAGCGCGGCCGCGTCCGCCGAGCGTTGCGCCTCCGACTTCGCTTCGTAAATCGACCCCAGATCAATGGCCAGTGCTGCAAAAGAAATGATCGCCACCATCGAAAGCGCGACGATCGCCATCGTGACGCCGCGCTCCGGCGTTCGCTCGGCTACGCTTCTTTGATCACGTTTTATCAGTGGGGCTAACATTCAAGTCTTCCCAATCCAATCGGTACGGCTAATTCTGATTGAAAGAAGTCGCCATTGTCTTAATCGTTGGCGGTCCAACCAACTTGCCAAAAAAACCTGCGATGCCTGTGAACTGCCAGCTGTAGGGATAAACAATTGTGACGCAGGTGTTCACCTCGTAGACGGAATTCTGAGCGATGGTGCAAGTTGTGCCGTCGGGGTTCGTCAACCCGCCGCGATTGATCGTAAGCACGAGTCCCGTTCCGCCCTTGCAACCGTTCAGCGTCGGCGATACCCATGTAAGGTTCCCGCTGGTTGTGGGCGAGGTCGATTTCAACCCGCAGTCGGGAACATTTTCCGAGATCAAATAGTTGTCGACAACCTGGTACGCATCCGAAATGGAAACCGGCAGACCGGAAGAATTGCCCAGGTCGGCTGCCGGATCGGCAGCCGCCACGCGCGCGCCCTCCCGAGCCGCATCGGCCAGCTTGTGTTTCAAAGCCAGCGCGTTACTGAAATCGAAAATTCCAATGAGGAAAAGAACCAGCACCGGGACCGAGAGCGCAAACTCCAGGATCTGAGCCGCGCGATCTTCAACGCACGCGCGGCGTATTCCGATCTTCCATCCGCTGCATGGAAGGCGCGTACTCATTGCGTCTCTGCCCTCATCTGCGCCTGTGCCGGCAAGTTCACAGTGCGGCCGCTCAACGAACTAAACGGCAGCCAGAACTGGAAGGGATACTGGAAGCTGACGGAAATTCCGCACTCCCCGGCGCCGCCGTTAGCAAGGCCAGTGGGAGCCACTGTAGAGGAGAGCTGCACAAGACCCTCGCTAAGGGTGCTGCTCGAGTGGCTTACGCCTTGAACGCAAATGTAGGTGGAATTGGAATCGCAGGAGGCCTGCGGGGTGGAACATGGATTTGTGGTTGCTCCCGCCGCACAACTGCACAGAACCGGAGATGTGGTCGGTTGCTGCAGAAGAAGGGGATTCAGGTGTGCGGCAGTCATATCATTTTTAATTACCGTCCACGCATTCGCCGTGGGATCGACTGACGCGCAAGTCGTGCAAGCCGGATTCACCGCCGCCCGCGCTCCATCCCGAGCGGCATTTGTTATCGTTCCATAGATGCGGAACGCCATCCCGAACCAGTAGATTCCGATCAGGATCAGGAACAGCAAGCGGCAGAATCATGGCCGTTTCGGCAAGTTCCTCGCCGTGCGAGCTACGCGGAGAGCGAATCCAGTTTTCTGTGCCCGAGATCCTCATCATTGCAGCCCCATCCCTACCGCCCACCCCACATCCGCCAATTCAAAACCCCATAGCACAGCGTGGTAAAAGCCAACGCCACGCCATACGGAATCTTCAGCGACTCCGGATTATCGAGCGAAACCTCCGGGCCGGGCATGTGCAATCGCATCATGGAGCCCAGCATTCGCCCGATATTCCGCAAGGTCTGCATGAGGCGCCGCTTATAAATCACCAACACAAGGGCCATAATGCCGGCCACGAAGATCGATCCAACCAGCACGTCGGCCAGCGCTGCCGGGCCCACGAACGCGCCCAGAGCCCCAGCGAGCTTCCAATCTCCCGCGCCCAGGCTGCGCAGCAAAACGAACGGCAGCAGCAGAAGCAGTCCCAACCCAAGACCGAGGAGGGAAGACTTCAACCCCCCCCATCCGCCCGTAATTCCGTTTACGGCTAGTCCGGCAATCGCCGCCGAAACCGTCAGCCAGTTCGGAATGCGCCGCTGGCGCCAATCGGTATAGCCCGCAACCGCCGCCAAGACCATCGCCAACCCCAGCGCCGCCGGCTTCAATCCAGCTCCGGTGCGCCGAACAAGATGCTGGAATGGAAAGCTGAATGGAGCAGCTGTAAGCCTCTCATTTTATGGCACTGGGTTACTGGGGGATGGTAGGCCGCCAACATGCCCTACTGAGGCGGATTTTCACATAGGCGCATAGCGAAGTCAATGAACGCGCGTGGTTCGAACAATGTAAAGTGTGCTTGACATATTTGCAAGAATATATGTAAAGTGTACTTGACATGAGCCGCGAGGTGACAAACCGGGTCAAAGAGTTGCGCAATGCACATGGATGGACGCAGGAGCAGCTCGCGGCAGAAGTTGGGGTTTCGCGCCAGAGTATCATTTCGATCGAGCGTGATCGCTATGTCCCCAGCCTTCTGCTGGCCCTCACCTTTGCGCGCGTATTCGGCTGTCCCACCGATGAGATTTTCAGTTTGGAGACTTTGACTCAGGAGGATCACCCATGAGAGTTCCACTGATCGGCACCGTGGTTGATGAGCGCTTCCTGCAGCATCGGCTGCGCTCGACCAGTTTGGCTGGCATCGTCGGCGGCCTGCTGGCTATTTGCCTGTTTGCTTATCATTTTTACGTCGACCATGTCTGGAGCTGGGATTTGTTCGCCGTGGCAATGACCATCGTCGTAGTCAAGTTGACCGTACTGACGTGGTACCGGCTCACCGACTGAGCGTGAAATCGAAGACTTCAGGAAAGGAATTCAGCCATGATTTTTCGAAAAGCACCAGCAGCACTTCGATCCCTTCTTCCGCTAGCCAACGCTTTCTTGATCCTGGGCATTCTGTGGCCGTACATCTACCATCCCGCGACCCATGCGGGAAGGGAATGGAGCGATGCACTTCGCGGGTTGGTACTTGGTCTCTCCATCGGAATCAACCTTATGGCGGTGTGGAGGCGCCGTCAAAGCGGCCCTTGCGCCGCGTCCGGCAGGCAAAGCAGCTCGGTTAAGAAGTAATCACGAGAGAAAAAAAGGCCCGGAATCGTTCCGGGCCACGAAGGAAGAATGTTACGAAACGCTAGTGGTTAAAAGCTGCGGTGCTGTTGTGCTCGGCAATAATCCGCCTGGCATTATCAGCCAAAGCCTTGGCTTGCGGCAGTAGATCGAGCGCCTTGAGCACCTGCGGATCCGACTCCGCCCGCACCTTCAATCCCTCGTCCTGACCGAAAGCATCGACGAAAATCTCCGCCTTGAGGTTCGACTTGATCCAGTCGGCATTGTCGATCAGATCGGCCTGCGTGTATTGAATGTTTGCTTCGTCGAGCGACTTGCGAAAATCCTGCATGACCGCGTCATCCACTTCAAAGCTCTTCGTGGGATGATGCGTCACCACATATTTCTTCGCATAGTTGAAGAAAGCGTAATGCTGCAGCAATGTGTCCTGGAAATGGTTGCTCTTGATCGGAGGGATCGTCACATCGGGAGTGATGCCGCCACCGCCATAAACCGTGCGGCCGCTATCGGTAAGCTTTACCTCGCGGTTGACGGTACTGGCGGTGTCTTCGCGGTTGTAATAGTAGTCGTATAACGAAATGTTGCTGTAATCGCGCTGGATCAACCGTCCGCTCGGCGTGTAATAGTGAGCGGTCGTGAGCGCAAGCCCGGTGTTTTCCGACAACGGATAGACCGTCTGCACCAATCCTTTGCCGAACGTGACCTCGCCGGCGATCAAACCGCGATCATGGTCCTGAATCGCGCCGGAAACGATCTCGGCCGCCGACGCCGTCAACCTGTTCACCAGCACGACGATCGGATAATCCTTCCCGCCATTTCCGTGCTGCGCCACATACCGCTTCTCAGCCGAGGCGCGGCCATGATGAGAAACGATCACTTGGCCCTTCTTCAAGAACTTATCGGCAACACCCACGCCTTCGCTCAGTAACCCGCCCGGATTTCCGCGCAGGTCGAGAATCAGTCCCTTCAGGTCGCCAAACTCATCGAGAGCCTTGGAAACTTCTTCTTCCGTCGTCTCGTTAAACCCGCTGATGTGCATGTAGCCGATGCCCGGCCGAATCAGGAAGTGCACGTCCACGCTGTAGCGCGGAATCTCGTCGCGCACCAGCGTGAACTCCATCGGCTTCTCCACGCCTTCGCGCGAAATGCTGATATGAACCGTCGTTCCTTTCGGCCCCTTCAGCATGTCGGCAACGTCGCCGGTGCTCATGTTCTCCGTTGATTTGCCATCGACCGCGATGATCACGTCGCCGGGATGAATGCCGGCTTTGTAAGCAGGCGTCCCGGTGAAGGGAAAGATCACGATCACTTTGTTGTTGCGCGGCCCGACGGTCATGCCGACGCCGTAATATTTGCCGCGCTGATCCTCGCGCATCAGCGCATAGGATTTGGGATCGAAGAAATTCGAGTGCGGATCGAGCGCGTGTAGCATGCCCGGGATGGCACCGTTATAAATAGCCTTGTCGGGATTGACCGGCTCAGCGTAGTTCTGCTCGATGACCGAATAAACGTCGGCAAACTGCTTTAGGCTGTCCTTAACCTCAGAATCACTGGACAGCGAAGCAGACTCCTGGCCGGTGCGCTGGGCGAACAGAATGCCCAGGAACCCGCAGGCAAGCAAGAAAAAAACTACAAGAAAAAGTGATCGGCGAGAACTACGAGCCATCTTAGAAATTCCTTCGTTTGAGGGATGTCGGCCTTCCCCGGCTAACGCGCTGAATACACGCAGTATACCATTACCTTGGACGGCGCCGAACCGCGAACGTTACCAGTGGTAACCCACGATACCCCTTCAAATAAGATGCTCAGTTAGGCGTTTGGGTTCCGTACGCCCAAAAAATGCAAGTACCAAGAAGCGCTATTGACGCGGAAAGCAGAGCGCTATATTGTGGGCGATCACCAGACGAGGGGGGCCGTCCGGCATATAAGTGCTCGGGAGTTGACTTGTGCTATTTCGTCGCGTCTTGCTGTCCCTTGCCTGCCCCGTACCTTTGGTTCTCACCGCAATCCTTCTGTGCCCCGTCACGGCCGAGGCTGGTTTTCAACCTCCGAATCCGGATGAACTCAAGATGACGAGCGAACCGCTCGCCCCGGGTGCGCCCGCCATCATCCTTTACCGCCAGGTCGACCGCGACGATAACGGTCGCACGTCTCACGAAGACAACTACGTGCGCATCAAGATTCTGACGGAAGAGGGGCGAAAGTACGGGAACGTAGAAATTCCCTTCTTAAAGGGAGGCAATGACGTCGTTAACCTGCACGCCCGCAGCATTCGTCCTGACGGCACGATCGCAGACTTCGACGGGAGGGTATTTGAGACCGAGATCGTGAAGGCTCGCGGCGTGAAGTACATCGCCAAGACGTTCACGCTTCCGGACGTTCAAGTCGGCAGCGTCATCGAATATTACTTCACCTACGATTTCAGGGAGTACGCGCTTTACGAATCGAATTGGATACTGAGCCAAGACCTCTTCACCAAGTACGCCAAGTTCTCCCTGAAGCCGTACAAAGGAAGTTTCCAAAATCCATTCATCGTACGCTGGTGGCCGTATCTTCCGCCTGGAGCCACGCCGCCCCAGGAAGGCGCCGATCACATTATTCGGCTTGAGGCGCACGACATTGCGGCATTCCAGGTGGAGGACTACATGCCTCCGGAAAACGAACTGAAGTCTCGCGTGAACTTCGTCTATAGCGATGAGGCATTCGAACCCGATCAAAACAAGTATTGGAGGAAAGTCGGAAAGAAGCTGGATGGGCAGGTCGAGGGCTTTATAGGCAAGCCGAAAGCGATGGAGCGCGCGGTTGCGCAAGTCGTCTCTGCCAGCGATTCTTCAGACGAAAAGCTGCGCAAACTTTACGACCGGGTCCAGAGCCTGCGAAACACGTCGTATGAATTGGAGAAAACGGAGCAGGAAGAGAAGCGTGAAAAAGAAAAAGCGCCGGCGAATGCCGAAGAGGTGTGGAAACGGGGCTACGGAAGCGGAGCACAGTTGACGTGGCTGTATCTTGCGCTGGTGCGGGCTGCCGGGTTTGAAGCCTATCCGGTGATGGTTTCGGACCGTCGCAACTATTTCTTTGCGCCACGATCGATGGATCGCAGCAAGTTGGACGCAAACGTCGTCTTGGTGAAGCTGAACGGCAAGGATCTTTTTTTCGATCCTGGGGCGTCCTTTACTCCGTTCGGGCTGTTGGAATGGCCGGAAACAGGCGTAGCTGGTCTCGAACTGGACAAGGACGGTGGAACTTGGATCCAAAGTATGCTTCCACAAAGCTCGGATTCGCGCATTGAGCACAAGGCCAAGCTGCGCCTTTCTGAAACCGGCGATCTCGAAGGCAAGGTTACGGTTGTTTTCACCGGGCTGGAAGCTATGTCACGCCGCATGGAGCAGCGCCACAGCGATGACGTTGCCAGAAAGAAATATCTTGAGGAGCAGGTTCGCGAGTATATTCCGGCCGCGATAGAAATCGATCTTGTCAATCAGCCCGATTGGAAGAGTTCCTCGCAGCCGCTGGTCGCAGAATACAATTTGAAAATTCCGGGCTGGGTATCGGGGGCAGGGAAACGGGCTTTCCTCCCGGTAGGAATTTTCAGCGCGCCCGAAAAACATCTTTTCGAACACACCAACCGTGTGCATCCGCTCTATTTTGAATATCCCTTTGAAAGGTTGGATGACATCACCATCGATCTGCCCCTTGGCTGGCTGGTGCAGAGCCTGCCCAAACCTCAAAAGGAGGACGGACACATCGTGACTTATAGCCTGAGCGCCGTTGGCGATGCAGGCTCTCTGCATCTGACGCGAACACTGACGGTCGACATGCTGATTCTGGAGCAGAAATACTACACGGCGTTTCGCAATTTCTTTCAAATTGTGAGGTCTGGAGATGAAGAGCAGATTGTTCTGCAACCAGCGTCCAGCAGTTAGTCGCATGCGGATTCAAATCATAACGCTGGCAGTTACGTGTTTCCTCTTCTGCGCTCCAGCGTCATTCGCCGGCGGCGGCGCCCCCGCGTGGATGCATGCGCTAGTCGATGCCCCGCTGCCGGAGCACGACGAGAAGACAGACGCCGTCGTTCTCTATTCCGAGACCAATGTGACGGTTCTATCCGCCGACAAAATTAGGACGCATGTCCGCGAAGCCTTCAAGATTCTACGGCCCGGCGGACGTGAACGCGGCACTGTGTTCGTCAACTTCAATCCTCAAAGGAAAATCACGAGTCTTTCCGGATGGTGTATTCCGTTTCAGGGCAAGGATTACGAGGTGAAGGAGAAAGACGCTCTCGAAACCGCGCCGAACACCAACGGAGGAGAACTCATAGGGGACGTGAAGTTTAAGGTCCTGAGAATTCCTGCGCCTGACATCGGCAACATTGTTGGCTACGAGTACGAGATCGAAGAACGGCCATACTTCCTCCAGGATATTTGGTATTTCCAGGGAAATGATCCCGTCCGAGAAGCCCACTACTCGTTGAACCTCCCCGCAGGATGGGAATTTAAGGCCTCGTGGTTGAATCATGCGGATGCGACCCCGACTCAGTCAGGAACAAATTCCTGGCAATGGTCGGTCAGTGATGTGAAGGCAATCCGAGAAGAACCCCTTATGCCCTCCATGGAGGGCGTCCAGGGTCAAATGATCTTGTCTTTCTTCTCTTCCGGGGCCCCGGTTTCCAACATCACGGCGAACTGGAACGCGATGGGGAAGTGGTATGCGGATCTGGTTCGGGAAAGAATGGAAGCGTCGCCCGCCATCAAAGAGGAAGTCGCGACCTTAACCGCCTCCAAGACGACCTTGCCGAAGATGCAGGCCATCGCCGAATTCGTCCAGAACGATATCCGCTATGTGGCGATCGAGCTGGGCATCGGCGGCCTCCAGCCGCACGCGGCGTCGGATGTTTTCTCGCACCGTTATGGAGATTGCAAAGACAAGGCGACTCTCATGCGCTCCATGCTGCACGAAATCGGCGTGGAGTCTTATCACGTCATCATTAACGACCGCCGTGGAACTGTCACTGGCGACATGCCCGCTCACAACGGTTTCAACCATGCCATTACGGCCATCAAGCTTCCTGACGGCCTGGACGACCCCTCGCTGGTTGCGGTTCTGGTGGACCCAAAGGTCGGCAGAATTCTCTTCTTCGATCCGACCAACGAGTTGATTCCGTTTGGCCAACTTCCGGGATACCTGCAAGCGAACTACGGCTTGCTAGTGACGCCAGATGGCGGCGAATTGATCAAACTTCCCCAACAGCCCACGAACATGAACAGCATCCAGCGTACGGCTGTGCTGACGCTCGATCCCGGCGGCACGTTGAAGGGTGAGGTCAAAGAAGTCCGCTTGGGCGAACGCGCCTCTTCGGAAAGAGGGCGCTTGCGAACCGCGACCAAGGATGCGGATCGCATCAAGCCCATAGAGGACCTGCTGGGGAACTCTCTCGCCAGCTTCCACATTACGCATGCCAGTGTCGTTAATCTCCAGCAAACCAACCAGTTCTTCGGCTTGAACTATTCCTTTGAATCCCCTAATTACGCGAAGAATGCCGGCAACCTGCTTTTGGTTAGGCCGAGAGTGATCGGCAATAAATCCCTGGCTTTTCTGGAAACCAAGGAGCCACGGCACTTTCCCATCGAGTTCGAAGAGCCGACCTGCGACACCGACAAATTCGAAATCACCATTCCCCCGGGCTATGTAGTCGATGATGTTCCCCCGCCGGTCGATGCCGATTACGGCTTCGCCAGCTATCACTCAAAGACGGTTGTAACCGGGAATGTGGTCGACTACACTCGCACGCTCGAGATCAGGGAGTTGAGCGTTCCACTGGACAAAGCTGAGGAACTGAAAAAATTCTATCGCATTATCGCGACCGACGAACGCAATACAGTTGTCCTCAAACCTTCTCCGTAAGTCCATGACAATGTAATGCAGCGCGTACAGGGTAAAAACCGGGTCCTGCCATTGCCGCGCCTTGCGCCCCGCATTATCATGAACCCATGAGTTTCTCCGAGACGATTTTCCTGTTTTTTCTGGCCCTGCTTGTCTTTGGCCCCAAGAAACTGCCGGAGATCGCTCGCCAGGCCGGCAAGCTGCTCGCCGAGTTGCGCCGCGCCTCGAACGAATTCAAGTCGCAGATCGAGTCGGAAATTGCGCATCTGGAAGTCGAAAAGAGGCAAAGCACGCTTCCGCCTATTACGCCCCCGGTAGGCGCCGTGGCCAGCCTGAGTTTGAACCCGGCCGCAAGCGAGGCTCAGGTCCAGGCATCGAATGCGACCTTGGCCGCGCCCGTTGCCGATCCCATCCTTCCGCCTGCGACGCCTGCCAACGGAAATGCGGCCAGCGAAAATCCTGCCAGAGAAGAAGCACCGGCGGCGCCGAACCCCGCGCCCCCAGCGACTCTTGAAGTAGCGCCCGCTTCGCAGGATTCGCATGCCTGAAACCACAACCGATGCCTCTGCCGACGAACAGAAGCGCGAATCCATGCCCACCATGGGCTTCCTCGACCATCTCCAGGAACTCCGCACGCGACTTGTCTACTCTATCGCCGCGGTTGCTGTTGGTTTTTTCGCTTGCTGGGGGTATCGCGAAAAAATCTACGGCATCATGCAGAGGCCGATCATGGACGCGCTTAAGGCGCACGGCATGTCGGACAAACTGGTCTACTTGAATCCGGTCGAACCCTTCAATCTTTATTTGAAGATCTCCGCTTTGGCTGGTTTGTTTCTTACCTCGCCCTTTGTGCTTTATCAGGTATGGATGTTCATCTCGCCGGGACTTTACCGTCACGAAAAGCGCTACGTGATGCCGTTTATGGCCTCGACGATTGCGTTGTTCGCCGCGGGCGGCTATTTTGGCTATCGAATCGTCTACCCGCGGGCGCTCGATTTCCTCATCGGCTTCGGCAAGCAGTTCCAACCCATGATTACCATCGGAGAATACACGTCGCTCTTCCTCAGCATCATTTTAGGCATGGGCCTTATCTTCGAACTGCCGATCCTGATTTTCTTTCTTGCGCTGATGGGAATCGTTAGCGCCGGCTTCATGCTGAAGAACTTCCGCTACGCGATCCTGATTATTTTCATCATCGCGGCCATTGTGACGCCCACTCCCGACGTCATAAATATGTGCATCTTTGCCGCGCCCATGATCGGACTCTACGTAGTCAGCGTCGGAATCGCATGGCTGGTGCATCCAAAACAAAGACGCGCCCGAAAAGAAAAACAGGCCGCGGCATGATTGTGGATTCGAACCAGTGAGGCTTAGTAAGTGACTCAACGCATAATCGCGCTTCCGATATTGTTTCTGTTGCTTGGGGTTGCGCTCGCCGCCTGCGATCGCGACAAAGGCCCGGCTACCGCGAAAGCGCAGACTCAGCCGTCTCCGGCGGCCGAAACCACGCCGCCAAAGCTCTCTCTTCCTTCTGATGTCGGCCCTCCGCCGAAATTCGATTCCGCCCGCGCCATGAAATACGTCAAGGAAATCGTGGCGTATGGCCCGCGCCCGATCGGCAGCGCGAATCACAAGAAAGTCGAGGACTACATTACGTTGCACCTCAAAGGCGACCAGGTCGCAGACGATGCTTTCACCGCCGACACGACTGAAGGCAAATTTCCCGTGCGAAACATCATTGCAAAATTTCCCGGCTCCAAAGACGGCATCATCGTAGTTGCCAGCCATTACGATACGAACTATCCGCTGCGCAATACTTCCTACGTCGGCGCCAACGATGGCGCATCGTCGAGCGCTCTCCTGCTCGAAATCGCGAATCAACTGCGCGGCAAAAAGCTTGATGGATACAGCGTCTGGCTCGTCTGGGACGACGCCGAAGAAGCGATGAAGGACTGGTCGGACACGGACAGCCTCTACGGAATTCGTCACCTTGCGCAGAAATGGCAGGACGACGGCACCTTGAAGAAGATCAAAGCATTCCTTCTGGCCGATATGATCGGCGATGCCGACCTCAATATCGATCGCGACTTAAACTCAACACCGTGGCTGGAGGAAGTTGTATACGATGCGGCCACGCGCCTGGGCAATCAATCTCATTTCTTCGCGCGCGAGAATCAGGTCTCCGACGATCATCTGCCCTTCATGCAGCGCGGCATACCCTGCGCCGATCTCATCGATTTCGATTACGGCTACAACAACGTTTTCTGGCACACCCCGCAAGATACAGTCGACAAGCTGAGTCCAAAGAGCCTGGAGATCGTCGGCACCACGATCCTCGAAACCATCGCGATTCTCGACAAGATGGACTCGCTGCCGCCAAAGTAGGATTTTGCTCTTTTCGTCGAATTCATTTCTAATGCAGCCGACATGCGAACGCGGAAAATTGCTTCTCTTTCTTTTCTTCTGAGCGCAGTTTGTCTCGCCGCTACTCTCGCTGATTCTCCGGATCAAGCAGCCCAAATTATCCAGGCTGCTTTGCAACCCTCCTCGCTTGAGAGCAACCTGCAGCAACTCACCGACGAAGTCGGAGGCCGTGTGCCCGGTACACCCGCCATGCAGCGCGCCGTGGAGTGGGGCGTACTCAAGTTCAGGGCAGCGGGGGCCGACAGCGTACACACGGAAGAATTCACAATCCCAAATTCCTGGGCGGAAGGCGCGACAGAATTCGTAATAAGCGCAAAGGGAGCGACTGGCGCAGTCGAATTCCGCGTCCGGTGTGTTTCCGTCGCCTGGGCGCCCTCACTCGCGCCGATGAAACAAGTGCCAGTGGTCGATGTAGGCGAGGGCAGCGGCGATGATTTCAAAAGAGCCGGCGACATTTCGGGCAAGATCGTTCTCGTCCATTCTGTCGTGCTGAAAACCTGGGAGGATCTCTTTGGCGAGTACATGAAGGCTCCGCCCGTCATCGATGCCGCTGTGAGGGGAAAAGCGGCTGCTGTAGCTTTCATGGCAACCCGCGAGCACGACATCCTTTACCGTCACACGAATTCCTTTGCCGGAGAGATCGACAAAATTCCCCAAGTCGTAGTGGCCCGCGAGGATGGCGAACGCATCGCCCGCTTGTTAGCAGTGCGTCATCCGGTCTGGGCCGACCTCAGCATCCCCAATCACATCGGTGCCCCTGTCAAATCGGCCAACGTAATCGCAGAAATCAAAGGCAGCGAGAAGCCGGACGAATTCGTTATCCTCGGCGCGCACCTCGATTCTTGGGAACTGGGCACCGGAGCGCTCGACAATGGCTGCAACGCGGCGCTCGTGATCGATGCTCTGCGCGCCATCAAAGCCTCCGGGCTCAAACCACGCCGCTCCATCCGCTTCATTCTCTTCTCCGGCGAAGAGGAAGGACTGCTCGGTTCGCGAGCCTATTCGCGATCGCATCGCTCAGAGCTCGACAACGCTGCAGGCGTCATCGTGTACGACGCGGGCACTGGCAAGACTACAGGTTTCTCCACCGGAGGCCGAACTGACGTGCTCGATAGCGCGAAACGGATCATTGCTACACTGCAGCAGTTCGGCGTGAAGGAACTCAAAACCGACATGGAATGGGGCACGGACCATTTCGATCTGATGCTCGAAGGCGTTCCGACATTCGTCGCCGATCAGGAGGAAGCGAACTATCTGGTCAACTACCACGCCATTTCCGATACCTATGACAAGGTCGATTTTCCGCAACTGAAGAAGCACGTCGCCGAAGCCGCGGAGTTTGCCTTCGCGCTCGCCAATCTTCCGGAGAAGATCGGGCCGAGATATACTCGCGCCCAGATCGAGCAATCCATCCGCGACACACACAGCGAGGAATTATTCAAGGCCTTCGGCTTGTGGGACGAGTGGAAGAATGGCAAACTGGGGCGGCAACCGTGATTTTCAATTTGCGATTTCCAATTGCCGATTGAGAATCTTGAATTCCTGACCGGCAATTGGCATTCGACAATCGGCAACTCTCTCTTGCTCTACGCCTGGATTCTCTTCAACCTGTTCGCTTTCGCAGTGCTGGCGCTGGACCTGCGGCTCTCCAGCCGGTCAGGCCGCGCGCCGCGTAAAGCTGTAACCCTCAGCGCCCTCTGGATCGGCATGGCCGCAGCCTTCGCTGTGCTGGTCTTCTTCTGGCAAGGCCGGCAAGTCGCGCTCGAATTCGTCACCGGCTATGTGCTGGAAATCTCGCTCAGCACCGACAATCTCTTTCTCTTCCTCGTGATCTTCCGCTACTTTGCAGTTCCCGAAGAACAACAACATCGCGTTCTGACGTGGGGAGTCCTCGGCGCCATGCTGATGCGCGGCTTGTTCATTCTGCTTGGCGTAAGCCTCATTCATCGCTTCCATTGGATCTTCTACGGCCTTGGCGCGCTGCTCATTTACAGCGGCCTGCGCCTCGCGTTCTCCGGACAGCACAAAGTGAATCCCTCTGCGAATCCCATCGTGAAGCTGATCAGACGCGTCATTCCAGTGACAGATGGTTATGAGGCGGGAAGGTTCTTCGTCCGCAACTGGCGCGGAAATGCAGGTTTCTACGCCACGCCTTTGCTCGTTGTGCTGGCTGTCATCGAAACCACCGACCTGCTTTTCGCCGCCGATTCCATTCCTGCGGTGCTGGCCGTTACCCTCAACGCGTTCATCGTGTACGCAGCCAATGTATTTGCCATTATCGGCCTGCGTTCTATCTATTTTGCGGTTTCGGAACTGATGAAAATATTCCGCTTCCTGCACACCGGACTCGCAGTGATTCTGGTTTTGGTCGGCGCAAAGATGATCGCCGCGGATTATTTTCACGTGCCCACGCTTGCGATGTTATCGGTCGTGGCGGGTATTCTGGCAGTTTCAATAGCGGCGTCAGTATTTGTTAGAGAAGGGAACGTCGATCGGGCAGGCTCACACAAACCGTAGCATTTCTCCCTTGACCACTGAGTGCTTCAAGAACTTTTTGTCATCGTGCAGCGGAAAGTCCGTTCGATAATGTGCGCCGCGGCTTTCCTCGCGCCCGAACGCGGATCGAACCACCAGCAATCCAGCGCGATGCAGATTCGCCGCCTCCCACGCGCGCCGGGTGTGCGGATTCGCTACTCTGGGCGCCAGGCCTCCAGTGCTTTGATCGCGTTCGTCATGCCAGCTCTGGTGCGCACAATGCCCGCATCCTTCCACATGATGTCCTGAATTTGTCCAATGAGATCTTCCAGTCCAGCGTCAACCGGACCATTTTGTGAAGCAGCTTTTTTCGGAGAACTTCCTTGTTTGTGCGGCTTCTTCAACCCTTCCTTCATCGCCTTGCCCGCTCGCGCGCCGTAGACGAGGCCCTCAAGCAGGGAATTGCTCGCTAAGCGATTCGCACCGTGTACGCCAGTTGCGGCCGCCTCGCCAGCGGCGTAGAGTCCGTCAAGGCTTGTCTTGCCATTAAGATCGGTTCGCACTCCGCCCATGGAGTAATGAGCTGCCGGTCGAATCGGAATCAGATCCTCGGTGATGTCAATGTTGTACTCTAGACAGGTGGAGTAGATTCGCGGAAAGCGCTTCTGCACCTTGTCGGCCTTCAGGTGTGTGAGGTCGAGATACACAAACGCATCCTTGGCATGGCTGACTTCCATCTCATGCATGATGGCGCGCGCCACTACGTCGCGCGGCGCCAGTTCCGCCAACGGATGGTACTTCCCCATGAAGCGATCGAGTTCGATGTTGCGCAGGTAGGCGCCCTCGCCGCGCAGCGCCTCCGAAAGCAAAAACCGCGGCGCTTTTTTCACATACAGCGCTGTGGGATGAAACTGAATAAACTCCATGTCGCTGATCTCGGCCCCAGCGCGATGCGCCATCGCAACACCATCACCCGTAGCGACATCGGGATTGGTTGTGTTGCGATAAAGCTGCCCCATCCCGCCTGTGGCCAGCAGCACTGCGGAGCAGGTGACTTGCTCTGGTAAGCCTTTTTCACTGATCAGCGAGACGCCGCTGACTCGGCCATCTTCCGTCAACAGTTCAGTCGTAAACTCGAACTCGCGCACGGAAATATTTTTTAGGGTCTGCGCCTTGGCGTACAGCGCGCGCAGAATTTCTCGGCCGGTCGAGTCACCCTGTGCGTGCAGAATGCGATTGCGGCTGTGCGCCCCTTCGCGCCCGAATACCAGTTTCGTTCCGTTGCGATCGAACTGCGTTCCCCAGGCAATCAACTCCTCGATGCGCTCGGGACCCTCCTCCACCAGAGTTTTCACCGCCGCCTGCGAACACAACCCATCGCCAGCAACCAGCGTGTCTTGCAGGTGCAGACTGACTTCGTCTTCGTCGCTCAGCGCGGCCGCAATTCCGCCCTGCGCATATTGCGTGTTTGAATCCGTAACTTCTTTCTTGGCAAGCACCAACACGTGTCCCATGTTCGCCAGTTCAATCGCGGCGCGCAGGCCGGCAACTCCGGCCCCGATCACAACAAAATCGGTCTCGGCTGGCAGACCCTTCATAGAGGCGAGAATGGTAACACTTCTCGGTTATACATCGCCAAATCAGTATCTCCCATACGCTATGATAAAAGGCCATGGCGCAAGTCACCATCCATGTCCTGGCTAAGTCGTATCAGGCCCGTATCGAGAACGGCCTGTTGGCGCGGGCGGGCTCTTTGCTTGCAGAATTGCTGCCGCAAGCCAGCAAGATTTTCGTCGTGACCGTGCCACCCGTGCGCCGCCGCTGGGGCGCGAGGCTGCTGAGTTCGCTGAACAACGCGGGATTCAACCCGCAGGTTCTGCAGATTCCCGACGGCGAGCCTTCGAAAAAGCTGGCGACCATCGAAGCCATGGCCGAACGGCTGGTTCGCATGGGCGCCGACCGCAAGGCCGTTCTGGTCGCCTTCGGCGGAGGCGTAGTCGGCGATATTACCGGTCTGCTCGCTTCTCTCTACATGCGAGGCGTCGATTTCGTGCAGATTCCCACAACGGTTCTGGCTCAAGTTGACGCGTCGGTCGGGGGCAAAACCGGCGTGAATCTTGGGGCAGGGAAGAATCTGCTGGGAACCTACCATCATCCACGAATCGTTCTCATCGATCCTGAAATTCTGAGTACGCTCACGGATCGCGCCTATCGCGCGGGCTTGTATGAAGCTCTCAAGTGCGGCATCATCGGCGATCTCGATCTTTTTCTCCGCTTCGAACAGAAGCGGACGCAAATCCTGAAACGCGAGCCGGCGGAAGTGGAAGGCATCATCGCGCAAAGTGTGAAGCTGAAAGCCGAAATCGTTTCCGCCGACGAACAGGAAGGCGGCCTGCGTCGCGTACTCAATCTCGGCCACACGATCGGCCACGCGCTGGAAGTCGAAACCGGCTATAGAAGCCTGCTCCACGGCGAGGCGGTCGCCTGGGGAATGATTGCGGCGACGAACATTGCACTTTCTGTGGGGCGAACCGATAGCGTCACGGCCGGCCGCATAGCAGACGCGGTTCTCAGCCTGGGCAAGCTGCCGGAAGTGAAAGTGAACGCAGGAAAAGTTCTCGCGCGCTTGCAGGCGGACAAAAAAACGCAAAACGGCGTGGTGCATTTTGTGCTTCCGCGGGAAATTGGAAAAGTGGAAATCGCCGCCGACGTTCCCGATAAAGTGGTGTTAACTGCCGTCGAAGAACTGCGTCGCTTGTCGCACGGCGGATGGGGCGAATAAAAGCAATTTTCGATTGCCAATTTTCAATGGTCGATTGAAGACGCCCTCGCACGAATCGGCAATTGGAAATCGACAATTGGCAATCACCCCTGTGACTGAATCTCCCCGACGACCCCTTGGTGCCACGCCCGAAGGCGCGACCGATGCCCGCTCTGCCGCCCGCGCCGTACGCGAAATGTTCACCTCCATCGCTCCGCGCTACGATCTGCTCAATCACCTGCTCTCATTCAATGTCGATCGTCTCTGGTGGTGGCGAACAGCTCACACCTTCGCTCACATTCTTGCTCAGCCCGAAAGTCGTGTTCTGGATTTATGCTGCGGAACCGGGGACATGACTTTCGCGCTCCTCAGGCAGACGAAAAAATCAGGCGCGCAAATCTTCGGGGCAGATTTTTCTCACGCCATGCTGCTCCGCGCGCAAATGAAATCTCTCGTTAAGGCTGCAGCCGGCCGCTCCTCCATTCCCGCCTGGATCGAAGCCGACGCGCTTGTCTTGCCCTTTCCCGATCAGCATTTCAATCTAGTCACCTCGGCATTCGGCTTTCGCAATCTAGCCGATTACGATGCTGGTCTTCGGGAATTCGCACGCGTGCTCAAGCCCGGCGGCGAGTGCGGCATCCTCGATTTCGGCGAGCCCAAAGGCTGGATGGGCCGCCTCTATCGTATCTACTTCAAGCAAGTATTGCCGCGCGTAGGCACGAAGATCTCAGGAGTGCGCGGCCCGTATGCATATCTGCCAAACTCGGTGGAACGATTTCCGGCTCCTGAGCAAATGCTGGAACGCATGCGCCGCGCCGGCTTTCGCGAGGCAAGTTGGACTCCTTACACATTCGGGATTGCCGGGTTGTATCTTGGGAAGAAATAGCGCCGCGGGTGTTTGGGCTGATGAACAAGCGGGAGGGGGAAGCACTCTACTTGGCGCTGGCGGTAGCGCCTTGCGAACTAGCTGCCGTCCTGAAGCTGTCGGCGAAAGCATCTTCAATCGTGTAGTGCAGCACGCGGTCGTATTCGCCGCCTAAGAACCTTCTCAGGCGATCCGTATTCATGATGTACTGGCCGCTCATGTACGGCAGCGCTTCGGGCGGAATCGCGGAAATCTGCCGCTTCCATAAATATTCCAGCACCAGCCGCATCGCCATCTTTCCCGGAACGCGTACGAGCTTGGCGTTTGCCATCTCAATGCAGCGGCCAAAGGTAAGCGGCTCGCCACGTCCAGCGACATTCAGGATAGTCAGCCGTTGCGGCTCGGGATCGCGATGCAGGATGTAAGTGATCAGCCGCGCCACATCGTCAACGTGGACAAACTGAATTTTATGATCGAGGTATTGCTGGCCGCGCGGAAGCATGCACGCCAGCCGCTTGCCCTCGCGCCGCATCTTTTCCGCGCGCGCGCCCTTGCCATTGGGCGTTCCACGAAACGCGCCCAGCAGATAATTTTCCACGCTGGCTCCCGCAAAAATGTGCGGTCGCAGAATATACACGCTGCAACCGCGCAGAGCCGACGACCGTTGCTGCACCACTTCGTCGCACTGCTTCTTGTGAATCGCATAGGGCAACGTATGCGCAACCATGGGAGATTCTTCAGTGGCGGGAGAAGGAAAATCTGGCCCGTAAACCGAGACGCTGCTGGGAAAAATAAATTGCTTGATCCCTGAGTCGGCGGTGCGGTTGGTCTCGGTGATGGCCTCCATCACGCGCGCCGTGCCGGCGACATTGATCTGCCACATGCGCTCGGCATCGAGCACGCCCGAGCGCACGGGATCGATCACAAACGCGAGATGGACCACCGAAGCCGGTTGCGTGTCACGCAGCAGTTCGTAGAGCGTGCGTGTCGAAGACTCTTCTCCCAAATCCAGGCGCTCGAACTGGAGCGGACAATCGGTTTGGGGTGAACTCACATCCACCCCGATGACCGAAAAGTCCTTCAGCAGCGGGAGAAGCCGCGACCCCAGGTTTCCCGCGATGCCAGTGACGACGACAACAGGTTTTGCGCTCGACATCAGTTCGATGGAGGTGGTTGTTGTGCCGGTGGTTGCGCCGGCGGGTTCCCTGCTGGTGGTGCAGACTGCGGTTGCGCCGGCATCATGCGTGGGCGCGGACGCGGAGGCGGCGCCATTCCCGGCCTGCCCATCATCCCTTGCGGTCCCGGCGGGCCAAAATATGCCTCGTTGGTTTCCACATGATAGGAGCTCGTGTACTTCTCCATCATGTCCTTCATGTGCTGGTTCTTCAGCGTATTGCGAATCTCCTGGCTCACCTGGTCGAGCGGCAGCGCATCTTTACTCACGACCTTGTAAATGTAATGCCCGCCGTTGTCGCTGATGACCTGCGAAACCTCACCCACTTTAAGATCGAACACTCCAACATGCGCCGGAGGCAAACCAGTGCGCCGCACCTTCGGCAGATTGACGTTTGGCGCGTCCATCTTCATGCCCGCAGCCTCATAGGCTTCTTTTTGCAGCTTGGTGAAATCTTCACCCTTCGCCGCGCGGTCGCGCAAACTATCGGCGAGCTTGTCGAGTTCCTGCTGGCCTTGCTCTTGTTTCGCCTTGTCGGCGTCCTCTTTGGCCTTCCTTTGTTCATCGGTCATTTTTTCTTCATCTTCAGCTTTTTCCGGCTCCATCTGCTTGTTCCGCGGAACGAACAGCCGGTCTAGGGAAAATTGCTCGTAAGTCTCAGGATGTTCCTTGTAATACTTCTCGATTTCCGTCTGCGGGATTTGCTCCGCCTGTTCTTGCACTGAGCGCTCTAACTCCCGGGTAAGAATCTGCATCTTGGCGAACTTCACGGTTTCCTGATAAGCCGGAGTCTTCTCTAATCCCTTCTTCTTTGCGATCTCGGACATCGCCATATCTCGCGGCAGAACAGACGCTAATTGGCGCTTCAACTGGGGCGTAACGTTGGGGGCAAGCCCACTGGCCATCTTCTCAAACTCTCTCCGGGTGATCACAGTTTTGCACTCTGCGGACTTCTTGGCTGACGAAGCTGCTTCCTTCGTTTTTCCGGCGACGGTTTTTGAGGCCGTTGAGCCGGCGGGGCATACCCCAGTAATCGTGATAACGGCAGCATCTTCCGCCACCTCCGCGGGCGGCTTAGGAGCCTGTTCCGCGCCCGGCGCCCCGGATGGCGGCGGTGCCGGTGGGGGCGCCGTTGTCCTTTCTGGCTGCGCCTGGCCCCACGCCATCGCACCCGACAGCAACGCACACAGCAGCCAACTCTTATGCATAACGAAAACCCTCCAGGATTGGTCGTTCAGGAAGTTTTGGAATAAGTCGAACCTAGAATCCTAGCACATGCCCATCATTCGCACGAACTCAAGAAAATGGCCGCAGTCGGCACCGAAGCTCTTCAGTAACCTTTCCACAATCGGTTATCGATTGCGGAACAGGCATCGATTCTCTTGGCGCAAGGCGACTTATCGCCGATAATCCCATCATGTCCGGCACCCCGGCCCTTTATTCCCCCAGCGCCATGCGCGCGGAAAAGCGCGCTGTGGCCGGCAGCTCCGTAGGCGCCGCCCTGCTCATTACGGGCGGAAAAATCGCCGTCGGCGTTACCACGGGCAGCTTGGGGATTCTCTCGGAGGCGGCCCATTCCGCTCTGGATTTGATCGCCGCGCTTCTTACCTACTTGTCCGTCGGCGTCTCCGACAAGCCAGCCGACGCAGACCATCAGTATGGCCACGGCAAAGTCGAAAACTTCTCGGCCTTCGTGGAAACAGGCCTGCTCCTGTTGACTTGCCTCTGGGTCATCTACGAAGCCATCATGCGCCTGTTCTTCCGCCGGGTTGAAGTTGAGCCGACGATATGGGCCTTTGCCGTGATGCTGATTTCGATGGCGGTCGATTGGTGGCGTTCGCGCGCTCTGGGCCGCATCGCAACTAAGTACGACAGCCAGGCTCTCGAAGCCGACGCCCTGCATTTTTCTACCGACATATGGTCCGCGGGAGTTGTTGTTCTCGGTCTGGCCTTGATCCTGGCCGGTCGCGCCTACCACCTCGATTGGCTCCGCCTTGCCGATCCTGTTGCCGCTCTTTTCGTCGCAGGCGTCATCATTTCTGTGAGCTGGCGGCTGGCGCGGCGCACCATCGATGCCCTGCTCGACGCCGCACCCGCGGGTGTTCGCTCCCAAATCATCGACGCGGTTTCACGCGTCGACGGCGTGCTCGAAATCGGCCGCGTCCGCATCCGGCGCGCCGGGAACCGTTACTTTGCCGACCTGGCAGTGGGCTTCGCGCGCAGTGTAACTTTCCAGCGTTCGCAACAGCTTGTCGTGGCTGTGACCACCGCAGTGCGCAACATTCTTCCCGATGCCGATGTCACGGTTCAGCCCTTGCCCCGCGCCCATGGCTCTGAAAATCTCTTCGACCGCATCCGCGCGGTGTCAGCCCGGCATAATCTGAATGTGCACGACATCACTGTGCAGGACCTCGATGGCGAATTGCATGTGGAGCAGCATCTGGAACTCGATGAGCGTTTGACCCTCAAAGCCGCGCACGATCTGGTGACGGAACTGGAGGCCGATATACGCCGCGACATTCCGGAGATAGCAGCAATCTTGACTCACATCGAAAGCGAGCAGACCACGATTGAGAAACCGGAAGAGCTCGTGCATGACGCCAATCTCGAACGCACACTCAAAGTTGTTGCCAAACAGTTCGCTGAGATTCTGGATGTCCACGAGTTCGTCATCACGCGAGTCCGCGGCCGTCTGTACGTCTCCTGTCATTGCACACTTTCCGACAACCTGTCGCTGATGCAAGTGCACGACATTCAAACCGAGCTGGAAACGCGCTTCAAGCAAGCCGCACCGGACCTGTTCCGCGTTCTCATCCACCCCGAGCCGAGCACCGATAATCGGAGGTAGAATCCGAGGATCAATCGCTTATGAATAATGCCCGCGCCACCTGGATTGAAAAACAGCGCTTCAACGGAATCTCCGACAGCGGCCACAGCATCGTGGTGGATGGCGACAAAGCGGCCGGAAATAGCCCCATGGAACTGGTTCTCGTTGGCTTGTGCGGATGCACCGGCTATGACGTGGTTTCCATTCTGCAGAAAAAGCGCGAGCCTTTCACCAGTCTCGAAATTCGCGCCGAGGCCGAGCGCGCTCCGAATCCACCCTCCGTTTATACGAACATCAGGCTGATCTATCGCGTGGGAGGGAAAGTCGCTCGCAAGGCCGTCGAAGACGCGGTTCGCTTGTCGAAGGAAAAATACTGCTCCGTGTCCGCAATGCTCGACAAAACCGCCAAGATTACAACTGAAATTGAATACGTAGACTCTTAGGGGCTATTGAAGAATTACTGCCGCTCGAGGGCATGCGCCGGGAACTCCCCAAGCCGACATTCGCGCTTTTCGGCTTCCTTGCGATTTGCCGGCGAACGTGCTGCTCACCATTAAGCGGGTTACACCCCTTAATCATCATCCGGATCCGTCGGCGGCCTGTGATCATTCAAGAAATAACTGGCTTGCAGTGGCGCATTGATCGTCTGAAATGTGATTGGCGTCTGGTTGAAATTAAAACAATCGGAGAGATCGTCGGCAGTGGCGTCCGCATAGCCTAATGACGGCAGGTTGAACGTCGATTCCATAAAGCGAAGAACGCTGCCAAAATCGTGGGTTACATGCGAAATATAACCGGGTTTCGCGTAGGGCGAAACCACAATCATCGGAACGCGGAATCCGTACTCGTAGGAATTGATGATCTTCGGCGCGACGTGATCGTACCAGCCGCCCCAGTCGTCCCAGGCGAGAATGATGGCCGTGTTCGACCAGTAGGAACTGCGGCCGATCGCGTTGACGATCGATGCCACATACGATGGCCCGGAGCCGTCGGTTTCCATCGCGTGATCGGATTCTTTTCCGTTGGGAATTACCCAACTGACCGTCGCAAGGGTGCCACTTGCGATGTCGTTGAGCACTGGAACAGGATTCTGGGTTGTGGCTAACACGACGTTGTTTACCCAATCCGATCCAGTGCAGGCCGTAGCATTGGGCGGAGTCGCGTTGGGTCCGCACATATGCTGAATGGCGTTGGGCGCGGTCCAGATCGAACCTGCCAGCGGAGCGTAGTAGCGCCAACTGATGTTGGCGTTATTGAGCTCGTCTGTGAGCGTCGGATGCTCGAAGCACGGATACATCGTGGTAGCCTCGCTTCCCGTGGGATCGATCATCGCGACGTATTCAGCGGGCGGAGCAGTACATCCGGTGTTATTGTCCGCATCGGTTACCCCGGCTGGATTTTCCGCTTCGAATAAGTTACTCCCCACCGCCGGCGCCGACGTTCCCGAAATAATGAACTGGTGCGCCGGCATGCTTGGTCCCTGATTGGTTTGAAACATGCGATCGGCGAAAGTGTACTGCTCCGCCATCTGGAAATAAGGCGCAACATCGGCTGGATTCACATACATGAACTGCGGGTTCGGCGGCGGGCAGTTGGGAGCGTTCTTACTGCATGAAACCGTGATCAGATTGGCCCCGTCCATGGCACAGACATTCGTCGATGCATTCAGATCGCACATCTGCAGAAAGGCGCTGTGTGCATGGCTCAAATCGTAATAATCCGGATTGCTGCCGTTGGTGCCGAGATCGATCTCGCTTAGCTGAATCGTCTGCCCTGTGGAGTTCACGCCGCTGCTTACAATGTCGGCTCCGGCCGCGATCAGGTTCTGATCCTGAAAGAGATTGTCGGGCGTGCGATTCTCCTGAAAGATCACCACAACGTGCTGGATTTTCGAGGGTGGTGGTGGGGGCGGAGATGTGCCAGTTGTAGTGCCGCTACTACCGCCGCAACTCAGAAAAAACGCAGCTGCAATAAGCGACAGCAGTGAGATGAAAAGGATTGAACGGTTCATTTGCTCCTTGCCACCCGGAGATCCTTTAGGTCCAGAACACGAGAGGTAAAGTTTTGACTCGTCGAATGCCAGATTTTTTCAGGACGACAAGTGTTCTGTTTGTACCCTCTCAACCTTTTTGCGAACCTCTTGAGCAAAGGCCTGATCCTTTAACGACGCCAGATTAATGTCCACGTTTGCCAGAGCTCCCGCGATGGCGGCTCGAGCCAGAGCGACGGCCGTGGTCAGGTCTGATTTCATATGGGGATTCGTAATGGGTTCCAATGCCTTCACTAAGGACGCGATTTCGTGAGCCTTTTCCGCCACGCTTAAAGGAACGCCTGTTGCCTGCTTGAGCGCCGAATCGATCAGGGTTGAGCCTTCACTCTCACTCAGTGATTTCGCATCTTTGTACGCTTTCATTACCGAGTTGAATGATTCCGCATCCGCGTCGATTGCCGACTTGAGTTCTTCGCGGAGAGTTGCTAAACGCGCAATTGCTGTGCTCAGCTGAGCCTCGTACGGCAAATATGCCTTTTTTGCTCGCGACATCGAGGCGACCATCGTGCCGAGTCCCGCCGCCATAGCGCCGGCTGCAGCGGCGGCACTGCCTCCGCCCGGCGTTGCGGTAGCTGCGGCGAGCTGCTCGACGAACGGCTCGATTCCAGCCCTCAGCCCGCCGATAGCCATCTTTCCGCCCATTACGGCGCTCAAACGGTTCTCCAAGATAAGGGACGACTCAAAATTCTCAACCTGCAGAAACCACTCGGCAGCCTGTTCAAGAGCTTTCTTGGGAATTAGTCCCACGATCTCGCTCGAAACGGGTATTACTCCATAGCGCGCCGCCTCGCGCTTCACTATCTCAAACACGCGATGCACGGGCGTCTGCTCGAAATCGGTGAGGTTCATCGAAACCTGCGCCAGACCCCGGACGAGGAATCCTGCACCTTTCACAAAGCGCATGCCGCCGCTCGAAAAGCGCACGGCTTTGGCTATTTTCTTGGCGATCTCAACATCAGGCGTGTTCAGAAACACGTTGTAAGCGATCAGAAATTTGCGTGCCCCCACCACAGTCGCGCCCGCCGTGGGATGCACTCTGGGGTCGCCAAAATCGGGCTTGCGCGCAGGGTTGGTGGCGATTTCGGCGCGAATGCCTTCAAACTGTCCGCGGCGGATGTTCTCCAGATTCTGCCGCTCGGGCGTGGTGGCGGCAGCTTCGTATAAATAGACCGGAACCCGGTACCGCCTCCAGATTTCCTCGCCGGCGTGGCGGGCCATGGCAACGCAATCTTCGATGGTAACGCCGTCGATTGGAATGAATGGCACAACATCCGCCGCGCCCATGCGGGGATGCGCGCCCTGGTGCACGTTCAGGTCGATCAGCTCGGCGGCTTTGCCCACCCCACGAATCGCCGCTTCCTGGATCGCTTCGCGTTCTCCGGCCAGGGTAATAACGCAGCGGTTATGGTCGGGGTCCATCTCGCGGTCGAGCAGGTAGACACCATCCAACTTCATGGCGTCGACGATGGCATCAACTTTGGCCTTGTCGCGGCCTTCAGAGAAATTCGGGACACATTCGACGAGCGTAGACATAGCTGAGAAGAATAGCTGGGCGTGGATAGGTGAGGCAAGGCGGAGTGGGGGAGAATCTCGACAACTACCGGGTCGAAGCTTTGAAATCCGACATTCCCTTTTGCATTCCCCCGCAACTAAATTAGAATCACAAAAACTGGGCGGGCACTTCGTTCGATGACAGACCAGATCAAGACGCCGCCTCCGGCAGTCAATGCGGATGCTGCCGCCGACGAGCTTACCGGCGCGACCATCGGCCGCTTCACCATTACCCGCCGCCTGGGCGCGGGCGGCATGGGGCAAGTCTACGCCGCCGAAGACACCACCCTGCGCCGTGTCGTCGCCATCAAGCGCATGGCGCCGCACAGCAGCCCCAGCGAAACGGACCGCAAACGCCTGCTCAAGGAAGCCCAGCGCGCCTCGGCGCTGAACCATCACGGTATCGGCGGAATCTACGACGTCTTCGAGCACGCAGGCGAGCTCTGGGTGGTGATGGAGTACGTGGAAGGTGAAACCCTTCGTCAGCGGCTCAAGAAGCCCATCTCCACAGAAGAGTTTTTTGAGATCGCGATTCAGTGTTGCGAGGGCTTGCAGGCCGCTCACGAGAAGGGAATCATCCACGGGGATATCAAGCCCGATAACATCATGATCGGGCCCGGCAACCGCGTGAAGATTCTCGATTTCGGAGTGGCGCGTCGCCGCTGGAGCAGCACTCCCAGCGACGTCACCAAGAGCATGGAGACCATGGTGGCTACCGGCGGAACGCCAGCCTATATGGCTCCCGAGGTGCTCTTGCAGCGCCCGGACGATGGCCGCTCCGACATTTTTTCGCTGGGCCTGGTCTTCTACGAAATGCTCGGTGGAGCGCAGCCATTTCAAAGCGACAGCCTGGCCACCACCGTGGCGCGCATCGTCCATGAAGAGCCGCCGACGCTGAAGAATGTTCCCGGCCCGCTCGCGAGCGTCATCACACGCGCTCTCGCCAAGAAACCGGAAGAGCGCCATCCAACTGTCGGCGCGCTGCTCGAAGACCTGCGGCGCGTGCAGCAGGGACTCAAGCCAAGGAGGGCATTTGCGACTCCGGGCCAGTTCCATCAATATCGTATCCTCGCCGCGCTGGCCGTTGTTCTGATTGTCGTAGCAGCTATGCTGGCATTTAAGCCGGCGCGGCAGCTATTGCGCTCGTGGGGTGGAGCTTCTCCAGCGCAGCCGGGCGCAGCTCAAGCCCTTCCCCCAACGAAAATTATGGCTGTGCTGCCTTATGCCCCCGCCAACGCCGATCCGAAGCTCGCGGCCCTCGGTGAAGGTCTCGTGGAGAACATTGCTGCGAAGCTGAGCAAACTCAGCGAAGACCGGGCGTTTGAAGTGATCACGCCGCGCGACCTGCAGGAAAAGAAAATCTCCCAGTTGCCGGATGCGGCGCGAATGTTTGGCGCGAATCTTGGTCTCGCCATCACGCTTGAGCCGCAGTCGGCGGAACTGCTGAAGGTCACCTATTCGCTGTTGAGTGCCCAGAGCGGGGCCGCGGTGGGTGGCGGCGCGCTCACCGTGCCCACCGGCGATGCATTCTCGGTGGAGCAGATCATCTCCGATGGAACGGTAAAGGCCTTGCACCTGCAACTGCGTCCCGAAGAGCAGGCCGCGCTGAAATACCATGGCACCGATCAGGCGACGGCGTATGAGTACTACCTGCAGGCGGAAGGTTACCTGCTCGATGCCACCAAAGCCGAGAACCGCGAAAATGCCGAGTTAATGGCCCGTGAGTCGCTGAAACTCGACCCGAACTTTGGCATGGCGAAGGCCGCGCTCGGTGAAGCCGAATGGCTGAAATATACCCAGACTAAGCAAAAGCAATGGATCGCCCCGGCGCAAACGGCCTGCAATGAAGCCATCAAATTAGGCAATGCCGGAGCCGCGGGGCACGTATGTCTCGCCCGCATTGACGATGGCACCGGCCACTACGCAGAGGCGGTGGCGGAATATCAATTGGCCCTTGGGCTCGAACCCAGCAATGAAGATGCAGCCGTTCACCTGGCCACCGCCTACGAGCATGAAGGCAAGATCGCCGAGGCGGAGAATGCCTACCAGCAGGCGATTCAAGCGCACCCCAACAGTAAGCTGCCTTACAACTCCCTCGGCATCTTCTACCGTGAACGCAACGAGTACGATAAAGCTCTGCAGATGTTCGAAAAGGTGATCCAGATTGCTCCCGATTGGTATGGGACGTACGTGAACGTTGGCGCCATTTACAACGACATGGGGCAATACCAGAAGGCGATCGAGCCCTTGAAAAAATCGATCGCGATTCGGGCCAGCTATCCGGGATATGTGAATCTGGGAATGGCGCACCAGGGGCTAAAGCAATGGGGGGATGCGGTTGACGCGTATCAAGAGGCGATCAAACTTGATCCTCAGGAGTCTGTAACATGGGGTGATTTGGGCACGGTCCTATATTACGGCGGGCAAAAAAACGCCTCTGCAAAGCCTTACCGCAAGGCGATCGAATTGTCTTTGGAGGAGTTGAAGGTCAATCCTCGCGATCCCCTTGCGCTTAGCTACCTGGCAGGTTACTATTCCATGCTCGATGACCGCCAACATGCTCTCGAGTACTTGAAACAGGCTCTGGAGTATGGGCGGAACGACAAAGAGATATTGCTGGACGCGGCGGGAGTGTACAACCAGTTGGGCGATACTGGACCAGCACTCGAGTGGCTGGGCAAGGCGGTTCAAGCCGGCTACACGACAGAAAAGATTCAGGCGGATCCGGAATTCGCAAATTTGGTTAACACACCCGGTTACCAGCAGTTGATGAAATCACATCAGTAAATTCCCGCACTTCTCACCAGGCGGGAGTGGGACTCTGCATCAAGCCCGGAGGCGTCCATTTGCTCTACACACGCGCTCCGCGCCACCCGATTAAGGAGCGATGAACATGCCGAAGAAATCGAAAAGAAAAGTTGGCAAGAAAAGCACGAAGAAGACTCCAGTGAAGAAAACGGCAAAAAAGAAAGCTGCAAAAAAGAAAACTGCAAGGAAAGCTGTATCGCGCCCGGCGAAGAAGAAATCGGCGCCGAAGTCCGTGGGAGCGGTCCGCCGCACTCCCAAGGGGACGCCCACCCTGCGAACCCCCCAAATTTGTGTGGACAATTTTTCTGCCAAAAATGGGGATCCCGTGGAGTTTCAGAGCATCCCCGACATCGGCGTGAGGATTACACAGGTCAGTGGGAACACCTATCCGTTTTTGCCAGTGACAGGCACATATAACGGGCTCTCCTATACGGATGTCGCCCAGGATGGGGAAGTCACTGTATCGGCTAGCCCGAGCACCGATCCGTACCCATATACCGTGAACTGCGACTGCGGACCCGACAACCCCGGTCATTCCGTTACGGTCAACAGTTAGTTGCCTGGCGACTCTTTCTGGCTGCTGTTGAGATTGGCCGATCTGTCGAGCACCAGGTTACCAAGTTTATGAAGTCACATCAGTAATTTCCTGCATCTTTACTGAGCGGGAATGGAACCCTGCACCCAGCCCGGAGGCGTCCATTGATGCACCAACGCGCTCCGCGCCACTCAACAAGGAGCGAAAGATATGCCGAAGAAATCCAAGAAAAAAGCCGGTAAGAAAAGCACGAAGAAAGCTGCGGTGAAGAAAGCTGCGAAAAAGAAGACGACGAAGAAAGCGGCGTCTCGTATTGCGACGAAAAAATCCACGGCGCGGTCCGCACGAGCGACGAGCAGTAAAACTCCGGTGGGAACTACGTTACGCACTCCGGATATTTGCACGGGGAATTTTTCAGGAAATAACAACGATCCGGTGGAGTTCCAGAGTATCCCCCAAAACACCACGGTAACTCTTTACCAGGTAAATTCGAGCGACGTCTATCCGTTTTCGCCATTCGAAAAGGACGGTAATGGGTTGAAATACACCGAGGTCGAAGCCGGCGATACGGTCACCATTGTGGTCCCTGCGATTAACCAAACGTACTACTACTTGGTGGAAGGGGATGCCAACTGCCCCAACGAGAACCCAGGTCATTCTGTGACCGTTAACAGCTAGCCGGCCAGCCGTTCTTTTTTTGGACGCGGCAGTCTCATGGGCCGCGTCCAACCGTCTCTCTACTTCCGCTTCCAAAACCGTCCCACGCCCAGCCGCACCTGCACCGTATTCAACCCCGGATTCGGCGTCGCCAGTCCGGCATTCGAGATATGCAGGTACCGCACCTCCACGCTCCAGTTATATTTCTCCCCAAGAATGTGCGTGCCAAAGGCCGCGCTGGGCGTGAAGTTCACCGTGTTGGTGTAAGTGGGCACGTTGTAATTGGTGAAGACCACGCCGCCGCCCAACTCCAGATACGGCGAGAACCGTCCGCGCCGCTCGAAATTCCACTTCAGCCCCAATGGATTGAAGCCCACCCCATACGCCGTATTGGCCGGCTGAAAAATCAGATAGACGGGCACGGCATCCACCACATATTCAAATCGCCCGCGCAAAATGGACGGCCAGTGCGGGCCTGTAATCACCCATCCATAGCGGAGTCCGGCGTCGAAGACATCGGTGTTCGAAGTTCCGCCGGGCACAGAGTGCCCACCGCTGGCCCAGACCTCGACTTCATTTCCACCTTGTTCGGGGCCGGCTTGCGCGCTGCTCATGCCGATTGCATAAAGAAGAAAAATAGCCAGAAATAGAGGGAAAGGCTTTCTCGTGCGCATCTCATCGAGGTTGCCCGACTCGCGCCCATTTTGCAAGGCCGCGGGCTGCCTGCGCTCGATTTTCCGCGTACGCAGCGTCATTACCCTCGGAGATGATCGCTGTGACCCACGTCACAGCCGCGCCTTCGACCAACTCCTATCATGAAGTTGAAATCCATTGGCACCGTTCATCGGAGGTTCCGATGTCCAGAAAAGCGTTCACTTCCGCAATCCTTCTTTCTCTCGCATTTTTGCTCGTAGCAATGCTCGCCGCCCAGCAGCCTGGCGGGCCGTATTCCGCCATTCCCGCGGATGCAGCCAAGCAGGCCAATCCTGTGAAGTCGACTCCGGAGTCGATTGAGCGCGCCAAAAAATGGTGGAAGCTGGACTGCTCCATGTGCCACGGCGACAACGGCGATGGCAAGGGCAGCCTGGCCGCCGACATGAAGCTGAAGATTTCCGACTTCACCGATCCGGCAACGTTGAAAGATCATACCGACGGCGAAATTTTCTATGTCATCAAAAATGGCCATCAGGATATGCCGCCGGAAGGCGACCGTGTGAAGGTGCAAGAAAACTGGGATCTGGTCAACTACGTGCGCTCGCTGTCGAAGGGAAAGACGGAAGCGGCTAAGTAGTCGACTCAGACTTGAAGCATGGCGCGTAGGCTACGTGGCGGTGAAGAAAACCACGAAACTCGCGGTCAAGAAAATTGCCCTTAGGGATTTAGACAATCCAACCCTGGAAAATGTCGCCGGCGCCCTGATAGGAGCAACCTGCTTTCAGTCGGCGTGCAACGGCACTTGCATCTACAAAATCTGTGATACCTGCGACGGGCAGCAAAGCTGCCGGTTTATAATTGCAAAGCGAGGCCGAGCCCGACGCGAGATTCGGCCTCGCATTTTTGTGCGTTCATACTTTCCGTCAGCTAGTAAAGTTCAACACTCTTGCCGCAGGCCGGTGACCGCCAGAAGACTTCCTACTTTTTTCGCGGAGGGCAGAGCAGGGGAATGGCCTCGCGCTTGTTGCGCCGGTAAACGCGGAAATCGTCTTCGTCGACCGTGATTACGGTGTGCTTAGGGTACAGCTCGCTCATGCGTATGAGACAAAGGTCGGCGAGATCGGGACGGCGATCGGCTTAACGGGTTGCCAGGTTATGAACGTGTTCCAGGTGACTCTCGCGGTTAAAGCTGACGCGTACCACTTTGTTGCGGAGGGTGAAGCGTGAGTGTGTTACTCATATGGCAAGAGTGCAACACTCGCAGGGGACGCCCTAGGTCTTGCTTACGCGCCGTTCCGCGTGTAACTGTTGTAGCGCCCTGATGTTGACTTCGCCCCGCTGCAACGCGGCTATGCCCTCGGCAGCGGCGCGTGCAGCGGAAAGTGTAGTGATCGTAGGAATGCGCGCCATCACTGCGGCGCGGCGGATTGCCTTCTCGTCAAACCACGGCTCGAGCCCGGTGGGGGTATTGATGATGAGATTAATGCGCTGGCCTTTGATCAGATCGACGACGTTCGGCCGGCCTTCTTTCACTTTATAGACTCGCTCAACTTTCATCCCCGCGTATTCGATCACGTCGGCAGTGCCGGAAGTGGCGACCAGTTTGAATCCCATGTCAACGAATTTGCGCGCGACCTCGGCGGCGTGTCGCTTGTCATGGTCGGTAACACTGATGAAGACCGTTCCTTGCGTCGGCAGCTTTTGTCCTGCGGCAAGTTGCGCTTTGCCGAAAGCTTCTCCGAAGCTGTCGCCTACGCCCATCACTTCGCCAGTGGACTTCATCTCCGGGCCGAGCACGGTATCGACTCCAGGGAATTTGTTCCATGGGAAAACCGGAGACTTCACGTAGTAGCAGCTTCCCGTGTCGAGATCGGTGCCGCGCTCGATATTTTCCGGCAGGAATTCCCGCAGCTTGCGGCCGGTCATCAGGCGGGCGGCGATTTTTGCCATCGGCACGCCGGTGGCTTTCGAAACGTACGGCACCGTACGCGAGGCGCGCGGGTTCACTTCCAGCACGTAGACTTTCCCGCCCTCCGCGCCGTTGCCCGAGACAAGCCCTCCGCCCCGCGGAATGGCGAACTGAATATTCATCAGCCCGACGACTTTCAGCGCACGGGCAAGCTTGAAGGTGTACTCGCGCATGCGTTCCATCAGGTGCTGCGGAATATCGACGGCAGGCAGCACGCACGAGGAATCGCCGGAGTGGATGCCGGCTTCTTCGATGTGCTGCATGATTCCGCCGATGACCACATCTTCGCCGTCGGAGAGGGCATCAACATCGACCTCGATCGCGTCTTCGAGGAAGTGGTCGATAAGCACGGGCCGGTCGTGCGAATACTCAACCGCTTCCTTCATGTAGCGGATGACGGATTCTTCGTCGTAGGCGATGACCATGGCGCGCCCGCCGAGCACGTAGGAAGGACGAACGACGACGGGATAACCCACGCGCTTTGCGCCTTCGATGGCTTCTTCGAGAGAAGTGGCCATCATTCCGGCGGCCTGAGGGATCTGCAGTTCTTCCAGCAGTTTGTTGAAGTGCTTGCGATCTTCTGCCAGATCGATCGATTCGGGCGAAGTGCCAATAATATTCAAACCCGCCGCTTTCAAAGGCAACGCAAGATTCAGTGGCGTCTGCCCGCCGAACTGCACAATTACGCCGCAAGGCGCGCCTTTGGACGTCTCGTGCTGGTAGATCGCCCATACGTCTTCGAACGTGAGCGGCTCGAAGTAAAGGCGGTCGCTCGTGTCGTAATCGGTCGAGACGGTTTCGGGATTGCAATTGATCATGATCGTCTCGTAACCGTCTTCGTGCAGCGCGAAAGAAGCGTGGCAGCAGCAGTAGTCGAACTCGATTCCCTGGCCGATGCGGTTCGGCCCGCTGCCTAGGATGATGATCTTCTTCTTGTCGGTGGGCGCTGCTTCGTCTTCGTCTTCGTAGGTCGAGTAAAGATACGGCGTGAAGCTTTCAAACTCCGCCGCGCAGGTATCCACACGCTTGTACACCGGCAAGGCGCCGATTTTCGTGCGCAGATGTCGAATTTTCTCCTGGCCATCCAGCCGCCAAACGCCCGCCAGGCGCCCGTCGGAGAAGCCCATACGCTTGGCCTCGCGCACAATCTCCGCGGGAACGGATTCCATCGGGTGCTTCTCCAGTTCCAATTGCATATCATTAATTTCTTTGAGCTGGTAAAGAAACCAAGGATCCATCGAGGTCATCTTCGCGATTTGCTTGACCGTGTGGCCCTGGCGAAGCGCGTATTGAATGTAGGCGAGGCGCTCCGGATGCGGCGTGACCAGGCGCTGCGTGAGAATTTTCGGCTCGAGCTTGGCACCCCCCACACGCTTTCCAGTGTCGAGTGAGCGAATTCCCTTCATCAGCGCTTCCTTGAACGTGCGGCCGATGGCCATCACTTCGCCCACCGACTTCATCTGGACGCCGAGGCTTTCGTCGGCGCCGGGAAATTTCTCGAATTGCCACTTGGGAATCTTTACGACGACGTAGTCGAGCGTCGGCTCGAAGCAGGCCGGAGTTTTGCGCGTGATGTCGTTGGGAATTTCGTCGAGTGTGTAGCCGACGGCGAGTTTCGCGGCAATTTTCGCGATGGGGAACCCGGTGGCTTTCGACGCGAGCGCGGACGAACGCGAGACGCGCGGGTTCATCTCGATCACGACCATGCGCCCGGTTTCCGGATTCACGCCGAACTGAATGTTCGATCCTCCGGTGTCGACGCCGATTTCGCGGATGACCGCGATCGAAGAGTCGCGCATGGCCTGATATTCGCGGTCGGTGAGGGTCTGCGCAGGGGCGACCGTGATCGAATCGCCGGTGTGCACGCCCATGGGATCGAAGTTCTCGATCGAGCAGATGATGATGACGTTGTCGGCGGTGTCGCGCATCACCTCGAGCTCATACTCTTTCCACCCTAAAACCGACTCCTCGATCAGCGCTTCGTGAACTGGCGAGAGATCGAGGCCGCGGGTGAGGACTTCGACGAGTTCTTCGCGATTGAAAGCGATGCCGCCGCCGGTGCCGCCGAGCGTGAACGACGGGCGCACGATCACCGGGAAGCCGATTTTGCCGGCGAATTCGAGGCCATCTTTGGTGCTGTTTACGAGCGCAGATTTCGGCACGTCGAGGCCGATCTTCTGCATCGCGTCTTTGAAGAAGAGGCGATCTTCGGCTTTCTTGATGGCTGCAATGTTCGCGCCGATGAGGCTGACGTTGTATTTTTCTAGAATGCCGCCATCGGAAAGTTCGACGGCGAGATTGAGTGCGGTCTGCCCGCCAACCGTGGGCAGCACGGCGAAACCCGCGCTGGGCGAGAGTTCGCGCTCGCTGCGAATAATTTCTTCCAGATATTCGCGGGTGAGCGGCTCGATGTAGGTGCGGTCGGCGATCTCCGGATCGGTCATGATGGTGGCGGGATTCGAGTTGGCCAGCACGACTTCGTAGCCCTCGGACTTGAGCGCCTTGCAGGCCTGCGTGCCGGAGTAGTCGAACTCTGCCGACTGGCCGATGACGATGGGGCCGGAGCCGAGAATCAGGATTTTTGAGATGTCAGTGCGTTTGGGCATTTATGCGATCTTATTTTTGTTCAAGGTCAAAACTTGCTTTTCGCTAGTTACGGGGCGGCTTTGTAGGGGCGCGCCTTCAGGCGCGCCGTAAGGCCCGCTGTTTTGAAAGGGCGCGGCTTCAGCCGCGCCGACCGGCGTCGCCTTTACGGAGCAGGGCTTTAGCCCCAGAGGTGCAGGATCAAGCTCGAACCCGACGTGTGCCGAAGAATACGGGAACTCCTCAGCCCGTTCGCAAAGACGCCTCCGCACCGGGTTCTGCCGGATATACGAAACATGGATTTCGTAATCATTCGCGTCGCGAATACGATGGTCCGAAAATCCCTTCTGCCAGATTTCCATGTTCGAACCCAGTTCCTTCCTGGCTCGATAAGAGAATCCGCCCTTGATGAATTGGACTGCTTTCTCCAGACTCGTCAGCGGCGTTAAGAGAACGTGGATGTGATCCGGCATGATAACGAATTCGTGAATCAGGTAGGCGCTGCCCCGGTAACGGTAGAGTGTGTCGATAAGCAGATTCGCCCAGCGCTCGTTGCGAAATAGTTCGCGCCGTCCCCACGTGTCGGTAGTTACCATGTAGGTTTGGCTGTTGTGCGTGGCGTGTTCCCTGCTCGGCCTCAAGGCTGAACCTCAGGGGCTAAAGCCCCGATTCTTTTTGTGTCTCTTACAGCGCGCCTGAAGGCACGCCCTTTCAAAGGTTCGGAAACCTCAAGTAAAACGTTGTCCTAAAATTTGGCATGGTATCCCTTCTTGCTGATTCCACCACCGCACCCTCCAAGGCTGGGGCTCACGATCAGCGGATGCTTACATTTCAGTGAGGGCTTTGAAGATATAACTTGCACGGGCCATCCTTCGACGGTCCAACTTACCGACCTCGAAGCCATAAGGTAAATACCTGGAGGCAGCCCAGGGAATCTGAAATTTCCACTCGCATCAGTATGGACTTCAGAAACTACCTTGTAGTCGGACGTCACAAGCTTTAGATCGAGGTCTGCGATTCGTCCACCGGTAGGGTCCTGCGCATAGCCACATACTTCGGTAGTCCCAATAGGATTCTTCGGACGGATCGCTTCGCATGCGCCAAGCGGCCTCGCGCATAGAAGCACTGATAGCGCTAGGGGCACCGCCCCGATGCCCCTCGGTTTTCTGCTCCACCTCAATCTCTAACCTCTGGGGCTAAAGCCCCGATTCTTCCTTTGTATCTCTTACGGCGCGCCTGAAGGCGCGCCCTTTCAAAGCTCAACGTTCTCCCTTCCACTCCTCCATCATCTTCACGAAATCCTTAAACAGATAATGCGAGTCATGCGGCCCCGGCGCGGCTTCGGGGTGATACTGCACGCTGAACAGCGGCAGATTCCGATGCCTCAAACCTTCCAAGGTCGAATCGTTCAAATCCACGTGCGTGAGTTCGACTTCGCTCTCCGGCAGCGAATCGGGATCGACCGCGAAATTGTGGTTGTGGGCGGTGATTTCGATCTTGCCCGTCTTCAACTGCTTCACCGGATGATTCCCGCCGTGGTGGCCGAATTTCAGCTTGAAAGTTTTGCCGCCGAGGGCGATTCCCGTGAGTTGATGGCCTAAACAAATTCCGAAGATTGGAAAGCGGCCCATCAGCCGGCGAATGGAATCGACGGCATACGTGCACGGCTCAGGATCGCCGGGACCGTTGGAGAGAAATACTCCGTCGGGCTTCAACGCCATCACGTCTTCCGCCAACGTTTGCGCCGGAACTACCGTCACGCGGCATCCCTCGCCGCGCAGCTTGCGCAGAATATTTTGCTTGATGCCGAAATCGTAGGCCACTACATGAAAGCGCGGCGGCTCGTCTTTCACGCCGACCACTGCAACCGGCTCGTGCGAGCGCTCGCCCACCTCCCACACATACGACCGCTTCGTGCTCACTTCTTTCGCCAGGTCGGTGCCGTCCATCTTCGGAATCGACCGTGCCTTCGCGACCAACTTTTCCGTGTCGGTTTCAATGGTCGAGATCACGCCGCGCATCACGCCGTGGTCGCGCAAGTGGCGCACCAGCGCGCGCGAGTCGATATCCGACAGCACGGGAACTTTATATTGTTCGAGGTATTCTTCGGCCACTTGTTGCGAGCGCCAATTCGAGCTGACCTTGGAAAACTCGCGCACAATCAGCCCTTCGATCCACGGACGGGTCGCTTCATTATCTTCCTGGTTAGTGCCGTAATTGCCGATCTGGGGATTGGTCAGGACGACGATCTGCCCTGAATAGGAGGGATCGGTGAAAATTTCCTGGTAACCGGTGATGGAAGTATTAAAAACGACTTCGCCGTAGCATTCGCCTTTGGCGCCGTAGCCTTTGCCTCGGAAGATTTTGCCATCTTCCAGCGCAAGGATTGCCTGCATTCTCGCTCCGGGGAGTGGATTTTATAGATAGTAGCAGGGAAAGCGGCGGCGGCCAAGAGTGGAACGCCTACTGTGGAAGAAAGTTTTGGATTAGGGAAATCTGCCAGGAGATCACGGCGAGATCGAGGGCAGAATGTAGTCAGTCAGCAGCTTCTCCGTCTGTTCGTGCATGCCGTGCGTGCTGTAATTGGTGCTCGTGATTACCACGGTGATATCTAGTCCGGGAAACGCGGCCACTTTGTTGCCGCCATTGCCGCTCATGAAAAATGCCGGATAGCTTTTTCCCGCAGATTTGAACGCCTTCAGCCACCAGAGGTAGCCGTACTCGGTTTCATCGTCGATGCGGGCATGGGGTCGAGTTGAAGTTCGCACCCAAGATTCGTCGACAATGCGCTTTCCACCCCAGGTTCCGCCGTTCAGATAAAGTTGCGCGATCTTTAGAAGGTCGCGACTGGTTAGGCGCAGGCCGCCGCCAGTTTGCGGGATGTTCAACGGCGAGTAGACCCATTGCTCGTCGTTGATGCCGAGAGGCACGAAGAGTTTTTCGTGCGCGTAGCGGTCGGTTTTCATGCCGGTGGCTTTCTGCAAAACCTCGCTTAACGTGAAAACTCCGCCGGTGCAGTAGCTGAAAAATCTTCCGTAGGGCGGTGGTTCCACTTGCTCTCCCACGTGCATACGGCCGCGAATCGGCAGGTCAAGGATGAACTGCGCCCAGTCCTCGACCAAGTACATCCGTTCTTCGTTGCCTCTGGAGGCGTCGTTCCAGTCGTCACATTCGAGCGGCGAACTCATGGTGAGGAACTCTTCGACGGTAATTTTGTCTTTTCGCGGATCAGGGTTCTGAAGTTTGCGGGCGTGCTCGGGAAGCAGTAGCAAGACGCGCTCGTCAACTCCGCTCAGCTTTTTCTCCCCGATGGCGATGCCGATGAGCGTACCCGTAATGCTCTTCGTGGCCGACCGCGTATCGCGCAAAGTGCTAGCGTCGCCATCGAAATAGTCTTCGTAAACAAGTTTGCCGCGCCGGGCAATAAGCACGCTTCCGATTTTCTTGAACTCCCCTCCGCGGATGGCAGTTGCCATGTCGGCCAGCGGTTTCGTAGATACGCCTACCGAATCCGGAGTCGCCGTCCGCCAGCCGTCTTCTTTCTGCTCCGGAGGAAGGCTGGCAACTTGCGCAAATACCCAAGCGGGTCCGGCCAGAAGGCCCAGCAACAACACTCCAGCGATGCTCGCAATGCGCATACGGCTCGATCCCTCAAAAGACAAACGGCACAAACCGCTTCGTGCGCCGCATATATTCCTGATAGCGCCCGCCCAGGTTCGCCTGCAACGCCTCCTCTTCCACCCGCACGCGATAAACGTAGCCGAGAACACCTGCGACAGCAATAATCAGCGCGCTCAGCCAACTCGTCATCGCCATGCCCGTTCCCAGATACATTAAAATCCCTCCGGTATAAGAAGGATGGCGAATCCAGCGGTAAACACCGCTGTCGATGACGGGCTGCTCAGCCGAGGCTTTCACGTCTCCCGTGAAATGTTTGCCCAACATGCGCAAGCAGTGGCGCCGCAGCAAGCTCCCTGCGAGAAGCACGATCAACCCAACCACAAACCAGATCTTCCGCCCATGCACCATCTGAAAGGCGGGAACTGCTGCGACCACAAAGGCTGCCAGCGATCCGATCGAGCCCGCCGCCATGATTAGCTTCATCGATCCCCGGTCTGTCTTCTCCGTGGCGCGCAGGCCGCGAGCGCGACAACAGCGCATACTCGGGAACGTATGCGATCAGAAACACCGACCAAAAAAGCCAGCAATATGGCGGGGTGTAAGCGAATGATCGGAGCATTGGCGGCCTTTTCGACCGCCATTCTATTCCATCCCGAAACCGGATAACTCCGGACCTTATCCCAGCGTCTAACCCTATGGGTTCACTTCGCCGCTTTCTTACTTTGCTTCGGGGGTATAATCCGCTTTAGGGGAACGTCGGGCGTAAAGGGGTAATCCTATGAAGTTGCGATGGATGGCAATCTCGGTGGCGATAGCGGCGTTCAGCGCGGGCCCATGGATCTGGGCACAGACGCAACAGCCGGGTCAAAATCCCGGCCAAACGCCGGGACAGCAAGCTCCTCAAACGCAGACACCGGGCAGCCAGGCCCCCGGTCAACCGCAAAGTCAGCCTCCTACGCAGTCGCCTGTACCGGATACCGGCAATGGCCAACCGAAAGCTGGTGACGTGCAGAATGCGCCGGCGCAGCCTCCGGCCGAGCTGCCGACCAAAGACGACAGCGCCATCAAGCACGATGGCTCAAAGACCGACGTAGACGCCGTTGGAAATCGCAACGTCGGCTGCGGACGCGGAGTAGGCAACTGGTACAGCATTGAGCGCCAGGTGGCCATGGGACGCCAGTATGCGCAGCAGATCGAGTCGCAGGTCAAGCTGGTGAACGATCCCGTCGTGACAGAATACGTGAACCGCATCGGCCAGAACCTGGTGCGCAACTCGGACGCGCAGGTCCCGTTCACCATCAAGGTGATCGATTCCGACGTGGTGAACGCCATGGCGCTGCCGGGCGGATTCTTCTACGTGAACTCGGGATTGATTCTTGCGGCCGATGAAGAAGCCGAAATGGCCGGAGTGATGGCCCACGAGATTGCTCACGTGGCCGCATGCCATCTGGCTCGCGAGCAGACTCGCGGCACGCTGATGCAGCTTGCGACCATCCCCCTCATCTTTGTAGGCGGCGGCATCGGCTATGGCGCTTATGAGGCGGCGGGTCCGGCAGCCATGTTGGGATTTCTGAAGTTCTCCCGTGGATTCGAAGCAGAAGCCGACTACCTGGGCGTCGAATATATGTACCGCGCCGGATACGATCCCTCGGCGTTTGTTTCTTTCTTTGAGAAGATCGAAGCGATGGAAAAGAAGAAACCCGGAACTTTGGCCAAGACCTTCGATACCCATCCACAGACTCCGGACCGGATTGAAAAGACGCAGGAGGAGATTCGGAAGATTCTGCCGGCGAAGAATGAGTACGTCGTGACCACTTCTGAGTTCGACGACGTCAAGGCGCGGCTGGCCTCGATCGAAAACCGTCACAAAGTCCTCGATCAGCGGGATGAAAACAAGCCGAGCTTGCGGCGGACCAGTAGCGGCAGCGACAACTCTGGCAATAACAATCCGGATGATGATCGTCCCACCCTCAAGCGCCGGGATGACTCATCGAACTAATGTTTGGAGCAGGTCAGCGAACCGGCAGCTACGGCTGCCGGTTTCCTATTGCACAGCGAAATGGGCCTGACGCAGGGCGGTCCGAACACGATCACTGAAGCCAGTGACTTGAGTCACAGCGGCATGTTGTATTCCGACATTAGCGTAGGCTAGGCTAGCTTATATAAGCACAGGGAGCGCCTCTTTCCATGCCAGATAACACACTCACCATCACCGACAATCGCACGGGGCAAACCTACACGATTCCAGTTGAGAATGGCTGCATCCGTGCGGCGAGTTTGCGGCAAATCAAAACCGACCCTGAGGATTTCGGGCTGATGAGTTACGACCCGGCCTTTATGAACACGGCTTCATGCCGCAGCAGTATTACCTTTATCGATGGCGACCGTGGAATTCTGCGCTATCGCGGCTACCCCATTGAGGTGCTGGCCGAGCGCTGCACGTTTCTGGAGGTCGCTTACCTGCTGCTGTTTGGAGAACTCCCGACCGCTTCCGAGCTGAAGAACTGGGTGCATGACATCACCCACCACACCATGCTGCATGAGACCACGAAAAAGTACATGGAAGGCTTCCGCTACGATGCGCACCCAATGGTGATGCTTGTCTCTACGTTAGCTGCGCTATCAAGCGTGTACCCGGAAGCCCGCCACGTGCACGATGCGGAGAATCGCCTTCTGCAGATCAAGCGACTCATCGGCAAAGTGCCGACGATCGCAGGTATGTCGTACCGCCATAACGTGGGATTTCCGTATGTGTATCCAGACAACGACCTCAGCTATACCGAAAATCTGATGAACATGCTGTGGAAGATGGTCGAGCCGAAATATGTGGCGAATCCTAGTTTGGCGCGGGCGCTGGACATTCTCTTTATCCTGCATGCCGACCACGAGCAGAATTGCGGCACCAACGCGATGCGCTCGGTAGCGAGTTCTCAGACGGACCCGTATCTGGCGACAGCCTCGGCCGCAGCCGCTCTCGCTGGCCCGCTGCATGGCGGCGCCAATGAAGAAGTATTGAAGATGCTCGATGAAATCGGCTCGAAGGAAAACGTCCCCGCTTATGTAAAGCGCGTAAAGGAAGGTCACACGAAGCTGATGGGATTCGGTCACCGCGTCTACAAGAACTATGATCCGCGGGCGAAAATCATCAAGTGGACGGCCGAGCAGGTCTTCAACGTTACAGGCCGCAATCCGAAGCTCGACATCGCGCTGGAGCTGGAGCGGATCGCGCTGGAAGATGATTACTTCATCAAGCGTAAACTCTATCCTAACGTTGATTTCTATTCCGGGATCATGTATCAGGCGATGGGCTTCCCGCCGGCGATGTTCACCGTGTTATTCGCGATTCCGCGCACGACCGGATGGCTGGCGCAATGGCAGGAGCTCATCAACGATCCCGAGCAGAAAATCACGCGGCCAAGACAGATCTACACCGGCTACGAGGAGCGGGAATTCGTCCCCATGGAGAAACGATCCTCCGCGGCCTTGGCGGCCAAGTAGGCTTAAAAAAGAAAAGCGTGCGCCGCGAGGCACACGCATTTCTTGCAAGCGATCTAGAGCTATCAGGCAGCCTGTTTGGTAGCCAGGGAAGCTACATACTCGCGCCGATCCGATGACGAGGTGATCACCTTCATCTCCTGCCAGTCGTAGGGAAATTCCTTTCCGCATTCAAGGCAAGCGACATAAGTTCCGGTTAACGCACCAGCTTGCGGCCGGCCGGCTGAAGCTCGCATGGTTACTGGGAAACTGTATCGCGAATGCCGGCATCCGAAAAACACATCGACTAGTTTTGTAATCACTGAGCACCGTCCACACCCTGGCAATGTGAAGCTGCGTTCGGGTTATTTTGAGTGCGGCCCCCTGGGAAATCGCTTTTGCTCTACACTCAATTCCTTAGATTCATCTCATTGAAAATTGGTTTCGAGTTTCCTGCTGTGACGGATGACACACATGGGCCATATGCCCCAAATGGTTGTGGTTTCAGCTATTTGAAGGGAAGATGGGAGATTTTTGCACAGTTACTGGGAAGCATACCAGATTAGATATATCCCCAGATAGACTGGCAATCGCCGCCTCAGGCGAGATTCAGAGCTTTTCGAATTGTCCCGCGTTCTTTCTGTATTTTTTCCTGCAACAGCGTAATCGCGTAGATCAGTTGCTCCGGACGCGGCGGGCATCCCGGAACGTAAACGTCGACAGGGATCACTTGGTTCACGCTCTGCACCAGTGCGTAATTGTTGAACACGCCGCCCGAGGTAGCGCAGGCTCCCATGGAGATCACCCACTTCGGCTCCGGCATCTGCTCCCACAACTGCCGGATCACTGGCGCCATCTTGTTCGAGACGCGGCCTGCAATGATCATCAAGTCGCTCTGTCTCGGCGACGGGCGAAATACTTCTGCTCCGAAACGCGCGATATCGAAGCGCGCCGCGCCCATGGACATCATCTCGATCGCACAGCAGGCAAGGCCGAACGTCATCGGCCAGATCGAGCCTTTGCGCATCCAGTTGACGGTAGAGTCGAGTGTAGTGAGGATCAGACCTTCCGGCGTGGGATTGCCGTAGGTCAGATCTTTGACGACCTTCTTGCCATCGTGGACGTCAACGTAAGGGCCGAAATTGAGTTCGGACATGGAACTATTTTAAACCAGGACGACCCCGAGCATACATAGATCGCACGAGTCCATGTGTGAATTCTGTGTGTTGGATCAACTATCTTTCTCCTGGAGTTGGTTTCGGCTACAGTTGCTGCCATGGACAATACGGAACGTGAGCAACAAAAGATGCACCCCATTCTGGCACTGAGTGATGAGGATCTGCTCAAGGAGATTTTCTCTGTGTTGAGCAAATCCGTCAGTCCGGTCGCAGACCCATATAGCGAGGACGGTTCGTATGCGGTCGCTATTGCCGGTCTGCCAAAGGGACTCCGGGCTATGGCCGCAACCCAACACCTCGACATCAGCCTCACAACGGATGACATCGGGTGGCACTTTTTGAATTTCGGGGAACCCAGTCTTGTGCGCGAGACGGAGGCCGGTCTCCGTGAACTTGGGCTCGGCGATATTGCCGATTATTTCGTGGAGGCGCACTCCATTGTCGACCCGCTCAAACCAGAAATCAAAGAAGCCGGAGATTACTATGACCGCCTCGAAAGTCGAGGTTTGATGGCGCGAATTAACGAACTCACGGATAAAGCCTCAGAAAGACAGCCGATTGTAGGCGGCAGCTCTATCTACGGCGCTTGGATCAGCTATGCTCGCCGGCATCCCGAAGATGTTTTCGGGCTCTAGGCGTCGAAAATCGTCATTGTTTACGGGGCAACGTTTCCCGCATGTGTCCAAAGCTCTCCATTCCCGCTCGCTCCGCGCCATTTGCAACTCCGTCTTGCGAATCATTTCGTCCCACAAGGAATCCGGATCGGAATTGAAAACCTTGCTGGCCGCAGCCGGAAAAATAAACCACGCGCCCAATTCCACTTCCTGCCGCAGTTGATCTTGAGTCCATCCGGCATAGCCGAGATAAACATGGAAAACGCCTGGGTCAGGCCGAGCCGAAATGGTTTGTTCGAAGAGAGGTTTCGCAGTAATCAAGTAAATCCCATCGAAGATGTTCTCCGCGCCTTCGACCTTGCCCGGCGACTGGAACAACGCAAACACCGCCGCCGCTTCCATTGGCCCGCCGAGATAGACCGGGTCGGAACGATCTTTCGCCGCCTTCGGGCTCTCAAGGACACGTGAAAGCGGAACGTCGGTGCGCCGGTTGAGAATGAGTCCGAGTGCGCCTTGGGCATCGTAGCGAACCAGCAGGATCACCGTTTTAGCAAAATTCGGATCGCCCAGGCCCCGGCTCGCCACCAGCATCTTTCCTACACTCAGATTCTTGGCACTCCTGGACTGGACGGGGAAAAAATCGGCTGATAACGGCTTGGGATAGGTCTCCGCGGCGAGCGGTGGACAGCTTGCCCAGGTATCCATCTCCGCTCGATCGACTGTAGTGCAGACAAGAATCGCGCACAGTAGCGCATAGAAGCATACTCTGCGCAGAGACATGAATGCTCTCCTTGCATCCCTGTGCATGAGTGTAACTGATTCTACAACCAGTCAGAATCCGGCTTGCCACATATTCGCCAATGATTTCTTAACGCTTCAGTTACGCTAGTCATTTCCGTGCAGCCGACCGTCCTGAAATAATCCGATGGACCGCTGGGCATACCCTGACCCATCGCAAACGGATTCATGCGTTGGTTATCTAATCCCGTGCTGCTCGAATGGGACGAGTCGATCCCCTGGTGCGACGCCGAACGGCAGAGAAGCTACCAAGCGTTCCTCCGATCGATGCGACGTATTGCCGTTCGCGCAGTTCCCATGGGAGCCGTCCTTTTTGCAGCTGGCTTCTGGTTTATTGGCCGGATCCCTGGAGGCGGCGGAGCTATACCCTACGGTTGGCAGCTGAAATTTGCGCTGCCCTTTCTGCTCCCCTGGTCGCTCCCATACGTCGCGCTTCGACTTGGGTTTGGCAAACCAAAGGGCGGTACAAGCGTACGTGTTCGCTTTCACGCGCATGGGATGCAATTCGTCGAGACAAACGGCGCCATTAAGCAAGTCAGATGGTCCAGTTTTGACGCCTTCGATTTTGGCTGGTCGAACGGCTTCGATATTCTGAAACTGCGACTTCGTGGCAGTTGGTTGTCACGACGATTCGGACGTCAGGTGGCAGCAATCGAAGTCCGCGCGACCCAAGTATCTGATTCTTCGATAAGAGGGGTGCTACGGGATCGTGGCCTGTGCGAGGAGCCACTCGGCGAACCTACGATCTAGGACCCGCTTTATTTGAATGTTTCGAGCGGTAACACTCGATCAACCACCGGTTTCAGCCGCCGCGCAAAAACATGCCCAGCACTTCCAGCAGAATAACGGTCTTAGCAAAATTCGGATCGCCGGCCCCGGCTCGCCACTAGCAATTTTCCTACACTCATCGAGCGTCAATGAGCGCCACCGCTGTTTACAACGGTTACCGTCGTAAGCCGCAAGTTTGTCTCCGAGATGCTTTAATCTTTAATCACGAACCTCCAAGCAGCTACAACATTGCGTGACGAGGGCTTTTGCGACGCGGCGACTTGAAGGAGCGTTGTGAAAAGACTTTGCAAGATCTTGCTCTACAACTGCCTCTTCTCCGTGGGCCTCTGCCTGATGGCCGCGGTTAGCTTCCGCCTATGGCCCAAGTACGAATATCATCTCCCGTCGGAGCAGGTTGTGCGCAAACAATTTGAGACCAACCGGGGCGACTACATCCAATTAGTCACGCTGCTGCAAAAGGATCGGTCCGCACGTTTTATTGACGACGGCGATAGAGTTGATGTCAATGGAGCGCACTCACGGACGGTACCGGAATACCGGCAGCTCATTCGCAAAATTGGAGCCAAGTATGTAATCATCCGCGAAGATGGCTCCATCGAGTTCCCGCTTTACGGATTCGGTTGCGCGATCTGTTCGGATTCCTACATGGGCGTGCGCTATGTCCCGAAAGTTCACCGGACGGATGCTCCCTCAGAACGGGAGCAGACCGTCGTTACGTCTCTAGACAGCGCGAAACTTCCTCAGGAAAATGGGGCCGTTGCTTCCGGCCTATATGTCGTGCCCATCGAGCCAGAGTGGTTTATCTACCGATCCGAGTACCAAGAATGAAGTAGGGTACAGCTTTAGAGAAAGCAGGCTAATCGGTCGTTCTAGAATCGGCTGAGCGTGGTTGGTGTTGAATCGCTACAACGCTCATTGGCACGCCATCCGCCACATCACAGAATGCTCTACGGGTTCACCACAATCTTCCCAAACATCGCGCTCCTCTCCAAAAGCTCATGCGCCGCGCGCAAATCCTTCAGCGGAAACACGCGATCGACCACCGGCTTCAGCCGCCCGGCAAAAACATGCCCGAGCACTTCATGCAGCTCACCCATGGTTCCCATATACGAGCCCAGAATCGACAACTGTCGCGCAAACAGATGCCGCAATTCGATGCCGACATTCGATCCCGTGGTCGCTCCACATGTAACCAGCGTGCCGCCAGTTTTCAATGACTTCATGCTCTCATCCCAGGTAGCCAAGCCGACATGTTCAATCACGATATCAACGCCTTCTTTGTTCGTGATCTTCCGTACTTCTTCGGAGATTTTCTGCTGGTAATGATTGATGCCGTAGTCCGCGCCGAGTTCGCGCGCTTTGGCCAGTTTCGTCTCATCGCCCGCAGTTGTAATCACCCGGCAATGAAACAGTTTGGCAATCTGAATGGCCGCGGTGCCAACGCCGGAGCTAGCTCCCAGCACAAGCACCGTCTGCCCCGGACGAATGCCCGCGCGCCCGACCAGCATGTGCCACGCCGTCACAAATACGAGCGGCACACTGGCCGCTTGATTGAAGTCGAGCGAATCGGGAATTGGAATCACATTCATGGCTGGCACTGCGATCCGTTCGCAATTGCCTCCATCCACCGTGTTTCCCAGCACAGTAAATTCGCGGCACTGGTTCTGCAGGCCGGCGACGCACTTCGCGCAATGACCGCAAAAATGCATGGGCGAAATCAGTACACGCTGTCCGACTGTGAATCCGGTGACGTATTCGCCGATCTCGACAATCTCTCCCGCAATATCGCTGCCGAGAATATGTGGCAGCTTCACCCCCGGCAACCCTTTGCGTACCCAGGCATCGAGATGATTCAGCGCGCAGGCGCGCACCCGTACCAGCACCTGGTCTTTGCGCGGCTGCGGGTCCGGAACATCTTCATAGGTGAGAACTTCGGGTCCTCCAAATTGATGGATACGAACCGCTTTCATGAGCGTGCTCCTGTGGCGAGGCTTGACGGCGACCAACAAGAATACTTGGTGAAATGGGAAATTTGCATACCAATTCGCCAGAAATCTCGTAAACTGTTGTGCGATTTTGCTGAGGAACGTTTTTGTTGATTAACGCTTGTTTTGCTTGGGGGCTTCCAATGGCGTTTTGCAACATGTGTGGAGCACAAATTCCGGACGGCGCAGCCGTCTGCCCAGCGTGCAGCAGCAGACCGGTTGTCACCGCTCCTGCCAGCACCGGGGCAGGACTTGCGGACAACGTGGCAGGAATGCTGGCTTACATCACCATCATTCCGGCAATCGTCTTTCTCCTAATCGAACCGTACAGCCGCAACCGGTTCGTCCGCTTTCACGCCTGGCAGAGCATCTTCTTCAATATTGCGTGGTGGGTCGTGTGGATCGGCCTGCGCATTGTGGTCCACTTTCCCCTGGGCTTTCTTACACTGCTGGTTTGGCCGCTGGTATGGCTCGGTGGTTTCATCGTTTGGCTGATTCTCGTCATCAAGGCCAACCAGGGGCAGATGTACAAACTGCCCGTGATTGGCGATATGGCGGAAAAGCAGGTCTAGAAGCGCTGTGCCAGTCGCCGAAAGTCGGCTCATCACCGGGGAATTACTGTGCCGGAAGGGAATTAACGTTCCGGCTCTTGACTTTCCTCGCCTAAACTGTCATTCCTATTAGCTTTTACTTTGTCGCCGAACCGCGCCTCCTCCGGGCGTGGAACGAGGCGAAATTTTCTGGGGCAGGGGCTTGCATTTGAAAGTCAAGGTTTTTTACCACGACAAGTGTTTTGATGGAGCATCGGCGGCGGCGCTGTTCGCCCGTTTCTACCGCGAGCGCATCCGCAACAATGTTGAATTCGAGTTCTCCGGCCTGCTGCATCGCGCCGGCGCGCTGTTCGACGAATCGCATTTTACCGGCGACGAGAATGCCATCGTCGATTTCAAATATTCGAGTTCGCCCAGGATCACCTGGTGGTTCGATCATCACGAAAGCGCATTCCTCTCGCCCGCCGATGCCGAGCATTTCGAGCACGACGAGAGTAACTGCAAGTTCTACGATCCGGCCTTCAAGTCTTGCACCAGCTTCATCGCCATGATCGGGCAGCAGCGCTTCGGCTTCGATCCCGCGCCGGTTGCCGATCTCGTGCACTGGACCGATGTGATCGATGGCGCGCTGTATCCCGACGCCAAGACCGCCGTCGAGATGCAAGCGCCGGCGATGAAGCTGACCATGGTGATTGAATCGGCGCCGGATCAGGGATTCGTTCCAAATCTCATTCCGCTGCTGGCCACCAAACCGCTTGGGGCTATTTTGGAGGAACCTTTTGTGGCTCCGCTCCTGCCGCCATTACTCAAACGCCACGAGATCTCCATCGAAGTCCTGCGGCAGCGCGCCGAGTGCATAGACGGTACGATTTTTTTCGATATTACGGATCAAGATCTCGAAGGCTACAACAAATTCGTGCCTTACTATTTGCACCCCGAGTCGATTTACAGCGTGGGCTTGAGCAAGAGCAGTTTTCGCGTGAAGGTCTCCGTGGGATCGAACCCTTGGGCGCCGGAGGAGCCGGTGGTTAACCTCGCGAAGATTTGCGAGCGCTACGGCGGAGGCGGACATGCGCGCGTGGGCGCGATTTCATTCAACGTGAACCAGCACGCCGCCGCGATCCGGGCGTCACAAGAAATCGTCAAGGAGCTTCGCGCCGCGGTTCGATCGGGAAAACGTCGCGAAGCGGCGCGGTAAACCAGCGCCAGCGGCGAACGACTTCTTACTGCACTGGGACACCGCTCTCTAGGCACGTAGCTGGATTGCCGTCGTTCGAATAGCGAACTACGCCTGACTGATCGGCGCAGTAGGCGCGGCGGCCAAAGGTATTTCCCACAGGCGTGGCCGTGATCGTGAATCCGCTGGCAGGATTACCTGAGCATCCCGAAAGCGAGAACATATATCCGTACCTTCTTCCACCCGCAAGATCGCTAGGAATCAACAGCGCCTGATGTTCGTTGCGCTCGGCAGCCCCAAAGCCGTCCAGATCGGAAAGGGTGCAAGTGTAGCCGACCGACCGATACGTATTGCTGTAGGTGGATTCCGCGGCCAGAATGGTGCGCATGGCGGACACGACCTGAGTGTCCCCGCCGAAACTCGTCACCGATACATGCGCCTGCGGCTGAGCGGGCAGCACATTGGTGGTTTGCGATTGCGCCTTCATTCCCTCTGTAATTTTCTTGAGAAAATCGGGATCAGCTAAGGGAATACGGATCGTGAAGGAAACCTCATCCAACGTCCACACGCCGGATTCCTGTTTCATGGCGACGGTGATGGTGGGCATGTAGGGAGTGCGTTGCAGTTGCTCGCCTTTATAAGTACGAAAGGAAATCGTGATGTTGTCGGTGTCTCCCTGCAGCGAATCGTTCTCGACCGTAACGTCGTATTTATCGCCCGACTGCTGCTTCACGCCCGTCACAAGCACAGGGCCGGTCTCGAAGGTTTCGAAAGACTTCTGCCGGGTCTCGCTTTTTTGAAATTGAGTCGCCAACATCGAATACCCCTGCAATGTCGTCAACGCTCCCGACTTCGCAATCGCGGCTAGTGTGGCTGCGGGCAGGTGCTTCATGAACGTGCCGGGGTTCTTGCTGAAAAGCATTTCGATCAACGCCTGGCGGGCAGTTTGCGGAGCGGCGCCTTCGCCTGACTGCGCCCACGCCGAACCGGCGAGAGCAAGAACGATGGTTAAAACTGCGAATCTTTTCATGGAATTCCTCTTCCCGATTCCATGATCTTGCCATCGGAGGGGAGTCTCCTCCAGTTACGGACGTAAGCCCGAAAAGGCGCATCTGACCCGTGGTAGTCTGAGAATTGACTGCGCCGCGCGGCATGACCTCACATGCAACGAAACCCGGTCTCCGTCCTGCGCAACGCCGCATCCTGCGGGCCGTTGCTTCTGTCGAACTGATCAAGGGCATCTTCGTTTTGCTCGTCGGCCTTATCGCCATTCTGCTCGTACACCAGGATGCGTGGCTGCTTGCAGAGAGCCTGCTGGCAAAGCTGCACATTAGCACCGACCGTCACTCGGCGCAGCTTTTTCTCGATTTCGCCGACGATCTCACTGACGCGCGTCTGTGGGCGGCGGCGCGCCTTGCCTTTGCATATTCCGTGCTTCGCTTTGTCGAGGCTTATGGCTTGTGGAGACAACGGACGTGGGCCGAGTGGGTGGCCTTCGGATCGGGAACCTTACTGATTCCGCTCGAGATTCGAGAATTGCTTCGTGGTGTCACACTTTTGCGCTCGGCCGTGTTCGTCGGCAATCTGATCATCGTGTTCTACATGCTTTACTTGCTGCGTTGCGGACGCTTGACGGCCCTGGGGGCAGCCGAGACGAGAAAGCCCGCCGAAAGCAAAGAGTCGAGTTGAAAGATTTTCCCGTCGAAAACCTGCACATCGCAGGCTATGGCTTCGAGGGACTGATCGGGTCATCTCCGCGACAAATCCAAATGCAGGTCAGAGCAATTGGGGTCATCAAACTGATTTTTCCTGCCGTGCTCTCCAGCCATCCGGTTTGTATGCCTATCCCATCAGCCGGTCTGGGCAGGTACCCCCCGCAATGTTCGCTATGAGTTTTCTGCTCGCCCTCATGCACGATGAAATCGGAAGACGCGCTTTGCTTTGCCCGGCGAGCGCCCGTATGCAAATGAACCCTCACGTCGTTCTTGGAGGCAGCGATCTTTACCTTTCCATCCACATCCCTAACGCTGTATTCGGTTCGATCGGAGTTGATGGGTGTAATGGTGATGCAGCCGATCAGCACTTTCATTTCGCGAGAGGTGTCGAGTTGCAGCAGGCCGTGATCGAGCGCAAGTTCCAGCCCCTGAAACTGCACCACCGTTTCGCCCGCGATCTGTACGGTCGACCCTTCGGCTTCAATTCTCGCGCTGTGCTGAGCTTGAGTCTGGATCAGCGAATCGGGGAAGATTGCGGTCACGGCCGGCGCAGGATTTTCATTCAGCCATGTGCCGCCATCGCTGCGTAGCAGAGCCCGCTCGCTGTATTGGGCGAGGAGCGGCGAGGGCGCCATCGCAATCATCACGCCGCAAACGAGTTTGCGCCATTCGAGCAAACAGACCCCCGCCTTTCTCCGCACTCACTTCTTGAAAAGGATAGCTTTCTAGATTCCAGTGCGGGTATTGGCTTTCGAGGTGCCCGCGGTTACGAAAGAGTCTTGATGTGCCGTGTGCAAGACCGAAAACCTGGCATGGTCGGCTTTACACCTTTGCGAAATCGATGAACCCGTGCTGCACATCTGTGCGAATCAGCTTGACGCGCAGCCGATCTCCCACGTCGAGCCCTTTTGCTCCCAGCGCCAATAATCCCTCGACCTGCGGCTGCAAGGCGCGGACGAAAGTGCCATGTGACGTGGCGCCGGTGACAATCGCATCAAATATGGTTCCGATTCTCCTCTGCATAGCGACGGCAGCCAGCCGCTTGGACATATCGCGTTCCACTTTGTTTGCGGCATTTTCCTTCTCAGTGCAGTTGGAGGCTATCGCCGCGAGTTCCGAATCCGAGTAAGGATTCGGTTTTCCCGCCAACACAGCTTTGACGATGCGTTGCGTCACAACATCGGCAAAACGCCGGTTGGGCGCAGTCGAGTGCGTGTAGTCCTGCACTGCAAGGCCGAAATGTCCGGGAGCGGGATCGCCCGGAAGCTCGAGCACGTATTCGCCGCGGCCAATCAATTTAATAACCGCCAGTGAGAGATCGGCGAAGTGCTCGGGCGCAGCGGCCTTGCGTTTGAGCAGAAAATCGTTGAGCGCTTTCGAGTCCGGGTCCGGTGGAAGTTTATCGCCATATTCTCCAGCCAATTGCACAATGCGATCCCACCGCTCCGGCTGCCTCACAATGCGGCGTAGAGATGAAACTTTTTCCAGCATTCGCGCCACCACGCCATTGGCCGCGATCATGAAATCTTCAATCAACTCCGTGGCGTGATTTTTCTGCTGTTTCTGTACGTCGATGACTTGCTCATTCAATATCAGGGGCTGAAGTTCCGTAGTCTGTAACGAGAGCGCTCCATGAGCCAGACGCTGCGTTTTGAGCTCCTGTGCAATCTGATTTTGCATTTGCAGTTGAGCCTGCAGATCGGTGGAAGCCGCGACCTTGGGCGGCGCCGGTCCAGTACCTTCCAGCCAGGCGCCCAGCGAGTTGTATTGCAGCTGGGCGTGATTTCGCACCAGCGCTCGATAAACGTCGCTTGATGTGACGCAGCCTTCGTCATCGACTGTGAATTCCACGACCACGCTTAAGCGGTCTTCATTTTCCAGCAGGGAAGTCTCACCCGTGGAAAGTTCCTCTGGCAGCATGGGGAAATTTCGCACTCCTGCGTAAACCGTTGTCGTTTCGCGCGCGGCGTGCTGATCGATGGCGGTGAGCTTTGGCACATAGGCATCAACATCGGCGATGCCCACAAAGACTTTTACATCTCCATTGTTCAGATGCGCGGCGACTTCAATCTGATCGAGATCCCGCGAGGTATCGTTATCGATCGATGACCACAGCAGCGTGCGCATATCGCGCACATCTTTTCCTGCGGCTATTTGCGGCGGGCGAGCGTGCAGCGCGATGATCTGCTTCTCAACCTCGGGCGGAAAATCCGGATTGAAGCCGCGCTGATGCACGACCTCCAGCGCAATCGCCTGCAGATCGACATGAGATGGATTGGACTTCGGCATTCTGCTGGCGTCAGCGATTCCTTATTCCGTCACCACCGCTTTCACCAGGTTTCGCGGGCGGTCCACGTCGTAGCCCTTTTTCGTCGCAATATGATAGGCGAATAACTGTAGCGGAATCACTTCTACGATGGGGAGCAATAACTCCGGAGCCGCAGGAACGAAGAAAACTTCATCCGCGATGCGAGTAATCTTGTCATCGCTCTCCGTTCCTACAACCACCAGGCGTCCGTTCCTCGATCTCACTTCTTTCATCACATCGAGGGTGCGGCGATAGCGTAGAACCGAGTCTGGATCGTGGCGGTCGCACGTGGCCAGCACGACCACCGGAAGATGTTCATCCACCAGCGCGTTCGGACCATGCTTCAACTCTCCCGCAGGGTAACCCTCGGCATGTGCGTACGAAGTTTCTTTCAACTTCAGCGCGCCCTCGCGGGCAATGGCGTAGTGCACGCCGCGACCCAGATAGAGAAATTTCTCTGCGCGAAATTCTTTTTCAGCGAACCGCTCGGCAAGATCGTCCCAGGATCGAAGACTGCGATCGATCGCTTCCGGCAGCCGCAACAAGGTCTGCAGATAAGTCCGCGTAACCTCCGAAGTCATGCGGCCGCGCCGCCGCGCCAGAAACAGCGCCATCAAGTAAAGAATCGTGACCTGCGTGGTAAAGCTTTTGGTCGCCGGGATCGCGACCTCCGGGCCTGCGCCCGTGATTAACGCCGCGCTGGCCTCGCGCGGAATGGTTGCATCTGCCACATTCGAAACTGCAATCGTCTTTACGCCGCGCGTCAGCGCTTCTCGCTGCGCGGCAATGGTGTCCGCGGTTTCGCCGGACTGCGTTACGACCATGACGATTGGATCGACGGCGGCGTGCGTCGAGCGGTAGCAATACTCGCTGGCATATTCCACGTCAACGGCGACGCCGGAAAGATCCTCAATCATGATTTCGCCGGCCAGGCCAGCATGACGGCTCGATCCGCTGGCTGCGATGATCAGTTTTTCAAAGGTGAGCAGCGCGCTTTCGATCGAATGGAGCTTGCCGGGGAAAAGGGTGTCGTCTTTTAAATGCTGATTGATCGTCTTCGCAATGGCCGCGGGCTGTTCGTAAATTTCGCGGCGCATCGCGTGAGAGAAGCGATCGCTCGCATTGCTGGAGTTGACGGGAAGGAAATTCATGGGCAGTGGCGAGAGTAAATCATTTGCCGCGCGCCGGGCAAACTCGCCGCCGGACGCCGGAGTCGCCTAACATCGCCCGTGAGATAATGAGCCAGTCTCCTGCTGGCCCCGTAGCTCAGATGGATAGAGCAGCGGTTTCCTAAACCGTTGGTCGGCGGTTCGACTCCGCCCGGGGCCCCCACATTCTATGAAAGCAAGTATTTCGTGCAGTCTCCTCTGCGATCCGACACATGTCACGTCCTCACGGCCATTATTCCCAAAAGAAAATGCTCGCCAAGTACTCTTCGTAACCTGGCGAGCGCAAGCTTTTGGGGCTATTTCGACGAACTTGTGCCCTGTGAAGGCCAGTTGTTTACGACGTTCGTAATATTTATGGTGCCGATTCCCGTTGCGAAGTCCCAGCCTTTGCTGGTGTTGTACGCTTCATGCAAAGACTTGTCGGACGTAGAAAGCACACCATACTGGTCGCCAAACGGAAGGTAGCAATCGTTCGAGCCATAGCAGGGAACGTCGTTGTTTCCGAGCCGCACATCATGGAAAACGCAGGTGCTCCCAACCTTATTGCCCTTACTTGAATCGCAGCTGTTCAGCGTCGAATTGTTTGGGTTTCCGGGAGTGCCATAGGCAGATGCCGCTAACTGGTAATACATGGGGGCCGCATTGCCCTGAGCGCCACCCGCCTTCTGATTGATCAGCGCTTGGACACCCGCTAATTGCGGCGCTACGAAAGAGGTGCCGCCAGCGCTGTTGAAGAAAGCATCCACCGGATTCTTGTAGTCGCAGGGTGCGCCTCCTTCGGTTGCGTCGGACATGCACAAAACGATCGCCTGGAACCAGAAGCCGTTCGAAGCAAATAACGAAACGTCAGGCAAATCTCGATCTCCGTCGGTGGGATTTCCATACACCGATTGCCACGAAGGCTTGGGGTAGACAAAGCTGAATCCGCCGCTGCCCGCCACTATGTTGATGAAGTTGCTGCCAATGGAGCTGTTGCAGAAATCGAGCCCGCTGCTGTACCCGTAATAGCCGGCCAGAACGCTGCCGGCGCAGGAATCGTTCCACGTCATTTCCGGGATATACGAGATCGCAGACTCCCGGTTTTGGCTGTTGCTGGTATTCCAGTACGTACTGGTGGTTCCCGAGTACACGTCCGAGAAATCAGTGCCGCCAGCCGCCAGATTATACGGAGTCGAGGCAAGGCCACTGACGGAAATCCCGTTTGTGGCATAAACATCGCCGAATGATGCGTCGCAAACCGCTGCGCCCCAATCTCCAGCAGCTACGACCATCGAGATGCCTTCGGCGGCCGCCTGCTGGTACGTAACGTAATAAAACTCGTTTCCGGAGGTGCCGAGGAGGCTCTCACATGCCCCGTAGCTATAGCTGATGATCTGCGGAGGACTGCTACTGTTAATCAGATTGTACGCAGCCGTGTCACCGCCGAAGCTCACATTGGTATCGGCACAGGACGCTAATTCAATGCTGGCGCCGGGTGCTACCGCACCAGTCCATTCGGCATCCAGCGCAGCTTCGCCCTCATCGCCGTTTGTGCCTGGAGACGTGCAATCGTTCGATCCCGAAGGCGGACGAGGATGTATTTGGCTGAATGTGCCAGTATAGGACGACAGGCCAAAAGCGGTTCGAAATTTGTTCCAGTCGCCGCTGATTATATTGGTGTCTTCAAGAACCGCGATGGTCTGCCCGGTTCCCGTGATGCCTGCTTCGTAGGTGGGAGTAGCGTTGTAGATCGTCGCGAAGTCGGCAGGGCCTTCGAGATAGAGCTCAACCCCATTGAACCCATCCGGGCAACCCAGACAGTTAAATGAGAAGTCAGGAGATCGCTTCTGCACCAGCGGCTTGGGCATGAAATCATGCAACTGCTTCACCCCCTGGACCACCGGTGCAAGGGCCGCAGGAATCTTCGGGTCGCTAGCGTTCGCGATGTGCAGCTCACCATGGACCTTATACTGGTGAATTTCGGTATGGAAGGCCTCCCGTACCTGGCCGGCCGTGCCTGAAATATCGAGGACCATGGCGCTGGGGTAAACAACATTTACGCGCAGGCCGTGAGACTGCAACCAGGCGACGATAGTTTCCATGTCGTGCTGCGATGTACCAAAGCGTCTCCCCAATTCATCGGCGCTCAGCCATTTGTGATAGTTGGCGGAACGAGGATTCTGCTGCTCGGCTATGAGCTTTTCGAGTGCGCGCTCCTGCTCGGGGCTGCGCCGCAGGACAAGAAACATGTGTTCCATCGGAAGGCTATCGGCGACTTTTCCCTGATCAAACTTTGCCAGAGCGAGTGGGTGAGTATTGCCTGCAAGTTGCACCAGATCCAATTCGTTTACCGGGCCTGCGATCCGGTCCGCACAAAAGGCGGGCGCCGGCGAAACGGTCACGATCAGGATCAACAGAAAAACAGCGAAGGACAAATTGACCACGTAGCGTGAGGACGACATAAACGCTCCTTTCCGGAGTAATCGGTTCAATTTCGTTGTAGGGCGCAACCAACCTGGACAGGGCGGGGCCGGTTGACTCGCGAAGGCGACCAGATACTCAGAGAGTTCGAAAACCTCACCGCGTATCCGCGAAGGATTGTTGCTTCTGTGGGCCGGGGTTGTCAAGACGTCAAACACCTGTACTCTCCTAATTTCGAATTCCACTACCGCGGGAGCGGTAGCGGTTGAACCCTGACCCGATTCACCACATCAAGTCCTAACCAACGCGCCTCCACCCGTGACCAAAGTCACCACACGCCGGTGCTACTCATACTGAACTCTCGTTCGAATTCACGAATTTCCCGTTTTGATATCATGGCAGCACGAGCCCTGCACTGGCAGCGTCGTCTTTTTGAGGCAGATTCGGTGTCCCCTCAGGGTCATCACCAACACAATTCAGGGGATTAGTGTGACTGCTGCAGTTTGCGTCAAAGGTTTCTCCGCGCGCGGATGGCGGACCGGTTGTTTCGCGTTCCTGGCGGTCTTAAGCGTGGTGCTGGCAAGCTGTGGCGGTTCCTCAAACAGCAGCGGCAACAGTCCGGCGCCAACTGCTACCTTAACCGCAACGCCCGCAACCGTCACCGCCGGTTCGAGCACCTCCATTACCCTCGCGTTCACCTCCACAAACGCTACCTCCGGCAGCATCAGCGGACAGGGGGCGGTGGGAGTGAATTCGCAGATCGTGATCCAGCCGCCCAGCGCGACCACCACATACGTTTACACCGCCACTGGATCAGGAGGAACCGCCACGGCTTCGGCAACCGTTACGGTGAACCCGGCGCCACAAATTACCGTCACTCTCACTGCTACGCCCACACCCGTATTGGCCGGTGTGCCGGTTACCCTCACCTGGAATTCCCAAAACGCGACCTCGGTAGTCTTAAGCAATAACCTTGGATGGGAGCAGGGTGTGCCCGCAACTGGAAGTTACACGCCCCAGCCCCCGCCCAGCGCCACCACCGCGTATACCGCCACGGCGAACGGAGGTCCAGGACAGACGCCAGTAACTGCAACGGCCACAGTGACAGTGACGCCCCTGACTTCTTTTCAGGGACTAACGGCAACTGGCGTTCAAGCGGACGGCGGGACAACCGAGGACGACATCGACCCCAACGGAGCCGTTGGCACCAAGCAATTCATGGAGTACGTAAACACCGCCTACCAGGGCTTTGACAAGACAACGTTCGCCCCAGTATGGAGCACTCCTCAACCCATCAATACCCCATGGCTAAGCACCTCGCCCTGTGGTCTCGGACCGAAGGGATTGCCGACGATTCAATTGGACGCCGTCGTCATTTTTGACCGGCTGGCTTCACGCTGGGTCATCGCCGGAAAAACTACGGTAGAAAGCAGCTACAATTTTTGTATCGCCGTCTCCAATACAGACGACCTCACTTCCAGCTCGTTTGCCTGGTATTCGTACTATTTCGACATAAGTGCGTTCCTCGAAATTCCGGGAAGTAATCCCACTTCTTACTACCTACCCGACTGGCCAAAGATCGGCACCTGGTGGAATGGCTATTATGCGGCTATGGACATGGTCGACAACAACGCTATGAGCGACACCCAGACGGAGAATGGCGTCCTGATTTGCGCATTTGATCGCACGAGTATGTTGGTAGGGATGCCCCAGACGTCATCAATGATGGCTTGCCAGCAGTTCGAAGGTCTGCCCACGGGAGGTTATTTGTCGCACAGCTTGATTCCCGCCGATGTCGACGGCATCACGCCGCCGCCCGCGAATCGCGACGAATACCTAGTGAGCATACAGAACCCTCTGCTCGGCGGCATGAGCATCACCTCGTCGGCAATCAATCTCTGGGATTGTCCGGCGCCGGATTGGAGTGGGGGCACTCCCCAGCTCTCATGTACGTCCACACAACCCGCCGTGCAGACTTACACGCCCGGCTGCTACACGTACGAGCTGCCCGCGCAAACCGATTGTGTGCCGGAGCCAGGTCTGCCTGCGCCCATCGGAGGGTTGTTCGTCGATTCGGTCGGGGACCGCTTGATGCCACGTTTTGCATATCGAAACTTTGGCAGCTACGAATCGTTCCTGGTCAGCCACACCGTGTTGACAGGCCCGGGGTCGAACTGCGTGACCGGCAATTGCCAGGATGCTTATCAGACCGGTATTCGCTGGTATGAACTGCAAGGCAACGGCAGCAACACGCCGACGATCGCTCAGCAGGGCACAATCAGCCCTGACACAACCAACTTTCGCTTTCTCCCAAGCATCGCGCAGGACAAGACTGGCAATGTGGTCGCCGGATACAGCACCTCAAGTCCCGTCTCCAATCCCGGTATCAACGTGTCGTACTGGAATCTGAACGATCCTAGTGGGCCGGCCTCCGCGCCGACTGAGGTTTCCATCCTCATCAGCCAGGGCGAGGAAGTTCCCTTCGATCCCGGCAATGGAGATGTTCTCAATAGCGGGCAGTGGGGTTCGTATGCTTCCATCACCGTGGATCCCACAGACGATTGCACGTTCTGGTACGTCAACGAGTATTGGCCGACGACGATTTTGACCGGCGAACCCGCCTCGTGGGCAACGAATATCTCGAACTTTCAGATTCCCGGCTGCCAATAGAGTCTTCTTTCTATGTTCTTTCGACTATGTTGCTTGCACTCGACAACCGGCACTCTCATGCCATTGACAGGCCGCTGTAACACTGGTCAACTGGGCAGAGTTAGAGGTGTCTTGCGGCTCTTCTCTCTCCCGTTCTGAGGACTTCGACCGAGGGTAATACTTTGACACGTTACTTTTTCGCACTACTGCTATTTGTGTGTCCGAACCTTGCGTCGGCGGCGGTAAGCTGCCCTGGCGGCGCAACTCCGAATCAATACGGCTTCTGCGGCATGTACTCGGCCTCGCAAATCGCCTGCCAGAGCAAGTCAGCCAATGGCTGCTCGCAGCCCAGCGGCTCCGCCAACATCGGCTTCTACACAGTGAAGCCTGCATCGGGCACGGCAGGAACGGAATTTCCCGGAATTGCCTATTCCAATTTCTCCGGTACTCCGGCATACGATACTCCCAACGCCAACGGCGCAGTGGGACAAAATCAAGTCTTAGAGTTTGTAAATAGCGGCATTCAGGCCTACGAGCAAAACCACGGGTACTCCAATCTTCGTCAAGAACGGATCGAAGACTCCAGCGCCTCAAGCCCCCAGTCGTCCGTGGGCCTCGTATTCCGGATCGCCGCTGACCGCCAATTGCGGAAACCTGTCGATCGACGTGAACGCGACCTACGATCGGGAAGACGCGGTTTTTATTCTTTCGGCCATTTCGAATTCGGACTCGAAGAACGTGCCGGCCATTTGCATCGCTGCCAGCACAGAGGACAATTTGCAGGGAACGAACGGCCGCAGCTACTGGAACGCCTATGGGTTCAGCCTCGACAACATGATTGTGTCGGATAGCGGCGTCAACGCCTATTTCGACTATCCCCGCTTCGGCACCTTCGGAAATAATTTCTATCTGGCCATCGATTACATCGACAACACGGTGGGTTCTCCCGATTACCAGCACATTCTCGGTTATGTGGTTTGCTCGCTCGATAAGACCGACATCGTCGCGGGAACGCCGGCTTCAAATGCCCAGTGCGCCGTCTATCTGCCCACGCGCACCAGCGGATTTGATTCCATCATTCACAGCCTCTTGCCTGCGGATATCGACAGCACCACAATTGCTCCCAACACACAGGGCGAATATTTCCTGGGGCAGGTGAATCCCATCACCAACGGAACCACCTGGATGCAAGGCTCGAATTGCTCCAAAAGCTACAGTTGCGCCAGTTCTGCGGAACTTCTTCTGTGGACTTGGTCGCAGGTTTCATCCGGCGCGCCGGGAACCGTCGTTTCCAGCACATTCATGCCCGGCTGCTACAATCCCTGGAAGCCGAGCGACACATTTTGCGTGCTGCAACCCAGCCCCGCGACCTCTGCGCAGGTACTCGACGGTTTGTCCGATCGCGTGAGCGGACGGTTTGCCTATCGCTACGACAGTTCCATCCTGAACGAAGAAATTCTTGCCGGCACGAACACAATTTGGAATGGAAATGGCACGCAGGCGATTCCTCAGCAAACCGTGCAGTACTCCGTTCTTCTCGCCAGCCCGGGATCGCTCCCCACGCTAGCCACATCGGGTACTTTTCCAGCTTCGGATGCTACCTGGGCGGCCTGGACGGCGAGCGTTGCCATCAATTCCCAGGACACGCTTGGCCTGGCTTTCACCGAAGACGATTCGGGGACCGCAAATCCATTGCCTCCGAGCATCTATTCGGCGCAGATCCTGTACGACAACACAACTTCAACCTGGAATCCCCAAACACCAAGCCTCGTTTTGGCAGGCACGGGCATCAGCACCGGCAGTACAACGTACGTTCCGGATTGGGGCAACTACGTTTCCGTTGCCCTCGACCCCGCAAATAACGCTGAATTCTGGGGAGTCAACGAATACTTGAGTGCAAATCAAACGCCCTCAGCGCTCACCTGGGCCACGGAAATCTTCAGCTTCTCGACCAACTCGAAGAACGCAAAAACAAAGTAGAACTCCATTGAACGCCCTCGCAGGCCGCGACCTCTTGGCCAGCGCTGCGAGACGTGGTCTTTTTCAATTGACAACCGCCTGTAACCCAGTCACACTCCCCACCAGCATTCCTCGTCGTCTCGGGCCCCTCACAACTTCTCGACTCAGGAGCAGACGCCATGACCCGCTCGGAAGCCAACAAAGAAAAAAAACGTTCCAGATCCAAACCTGCAAGCCTCGCCGTTAAATTGGACAAGGACTTGCTTGGCTACGCGCTCACTGCCGCAGTTGCCGGAGTCAGCGCGATAGCGTTAACGCCCGCCGCGGAAGCGGAGGTGATCGCCACTCCAGTAAACATCGCTGTCCCGCGCAACGGGGGGCTGATTGAGTTTGATATCAACGGAGACGGCCAAATGGATTTTGGGCTCTCTATTTTTAGCAATCTCCACACCTGCACCGAATCACAAGCGAAGCCGCGTCGGCCTAGAGGGCATCGGTTGTTAGGCTGCGGCGACGAAACCTACATCTTGCGGGTCGTCCCGGCGCAGGCCGCCAATGAGATCTGGCAGGCGGGAACTTCCTACGGGGAGGGTCCGAACAAATGCGCTGCCGATTTGATTGGCGGGGTGCGCATTGGCCCCGCGCGCCCGTTTGGAACCGGAGGCATGGTGATGGCTGGGTATTCCGGAAGCTCCATAGGCTTCCAGTTCTGCCCGTGGCGCGGCAGCCACCCGCCCAAGCCATTTTTGGGCGTGAAGTTTGTGGACACCGGCGGCAACATCCACTTTGGATGGGTGAGGGTTACGCGCACCGGTAGCAGCACGACCATTACCGGCTATGCGTATGAGACCATCCCGAACAAGGCTATCGTTGCCGGCGTCACCCACGGCGCCGATAGCGAGGCCAGCCTGATTGATCCGGCAGGTGGGCTCACCCCCAACGCATCTGCACCCGTGAGCCTGGGCATGTTGGCTCTGGGCGCACCGGGCCTCGCCGTGTGGCGTAGGCAAGAGGGGGAATTGTTGGCGGCATCGTAGTCGAACTCCGACGGCTATCATGTGCGCCGCAGCCACTGCCTCGCGTACACTGAGGAGAAAACTGCGGCGCTCCTGTTTATACGCGATGTACTTCTCAGGATTTTTTCTCCGCGCATCTGCTGTATCATCAATCGCAATTCCTTCCCCAAGGACTCGTAAACTTGGGCCGGAGCCCCGGCCGACAAAGGCAGACGCATGTCCCGAACTCAGTCAAGAAGACCTCGTGTCCCAAAACATGGCGCTGTTAGTTCAAAGCTAGACAAACATCTTGCAGCATATGCTGTGGCCGCGGCAGCAGCGGGAGTGGGAGTCTTGGCAGCGCCCGAACCCGCCGAGGCGCGCATTATCGCCAACGATGTAAACATCACCATTCCGTTGAACGGCGGCGTCATTCAATTTGATCTCAACGGCGATGGCATTCCGGATTTCGGCCTCAGCGCCCACATCTACGAGTTCGCCGGCGCGCCTCCCATGGGCAACTTCACCTCCTGGCTCAGAGTCATTCCCGCGCAGGCCGGCAATCAAGTGTGGGCCGTGAGCAGCCACAAAGATCAATGCGCAGCCGCTGTGCGCGCAGGAGTGAACATCGATAACGCCCGCCCCTTCAAACCCGAGCCGCTAATGATGGTGGAAGCCGCCGGCAGTTATACCCGAGGCCGCAGCAGCCATTGTCCTTGGCACGGCGCGCACCCGCCTTATCTCGGCCTGAAATTTTTGATCAACGGAGAAATTCACTACGGGTGGGCGCGCGTGGCGACTGCCGCGCGCAGCGCCGTGCTCACTGGCTACGCCTACGAAACCATCCCCAATAAACCAATCGCCGCAGGCGCCACGAAAGAAGCTGGCACTGAGCAAGAGACCAAGGGTGCGAGCCAGGTGCTTGTAAAACCGTTGAGCCTGGCCGCGCTGGCATTGGGTTCATCTGGTCGGGACGCATGGAAACGGGAAGAAGCGCCGCAGTGAAGGGAAGGTTTTGGGTGGCGCACCGCTTCTCAGCACTGCGAAGGAAATCCATTTTTTGCTTAAATCGTGGCTTTAGACCGAGCCTGAAATAGTCGTTCGTATAATCATTCACTTCCAGTAATCACCCAAGGTCTACATTAATGCTTGAACTATCCTCTATGCTCACCGCCTTACCGGAGTCTTCATACGATTGCAGAAAGTCCGGGTCAAGATACGCTCCCCGTTCGATTTCTTCCCACGCGAACAGCTTGTAATCTCCCGGGGTAACATTGGCAATCGTGAACCGCCCCGCCGTATCGCTAATGGCTTGCCGGTAGAATCGCGGCTCGGCTCGCCGCTGCGGATCCGGAATCAGCACCACGGTTGCTCCGGCAAAAGGCTGCTCATCCCGCGTCACGTTCCCGCTAACGCGGCCCGCTCCGGCGCTCAAAGTAAGCTCGACGGCGGCGGAGTGGTTCCCTCCAACTTTCACTCCCGCTTCCACTGCATCGCCTTCGCTGGCGGGCTTCAGATAATAGCCATTTGGAAGAGGAATTACATTGATGCGATAAGATCCCTCCGGCACGTCGTGAAACTGGAACGTGCCATCGGGACGCACGGCAGTGTTCGACACGTCCGGCGCAAAGCCAAGCGAGGCCAAGTCATCGAGCGGGTCGAGCGCGACCGTAAGCTTCGAGAGATCCGCGGTATTTTTTCCCTCAATACGCACATGGCCACTCACGCTCGATCCCGGACCGGTGGCAACTTCCGCGTCGCCGATATTCGTGTCCCCTACCTCAATGGGAGTGCGTCCCCGTATCACTTTGTCACCCTCGCCATTGCCGAATTGCTCAGCGATAAGCGTGTAGGAACCCGGCGGCACGCCGCGAATCTCGAATGTCCCCTTGGCGTCGGACGAAGCCTGACCTACCGTGAAGCTCGAGCTGCCGGAGCCGCCGACCAGCGAAACCTGAGCGCCTTTCTCTGCCTGGGAGTTGACGTTGAGAACGCGCCCGCTCACTCGCACCGAGTGCATCGAGACAAAATTCAAATCGATGCCCGTCGCCTCGTCGCCGGGGTGAAGCTCCAACGGCTGTGTGCGCGAGAGATCGGTCACGCCGGGATAAAAAATGGGAACAAAGACCAACCCGCCCGGCCGCACCGCCCCACCTCTGGGATGGGTAGCACGAATGTAATACTTTCCCGGCGGCAGGCCCCAGATGCGATATTGCCCGCGATCGTCGGTAGTTGAGGTTCCGAGTTCCGTTAACTGCCGCCTCTCATTCTGATAGGTGTACTTCATCGCCTCGACGCTGGCATAAGGAACCGGCTCATCGCCCTCAGTGGTGACGCGGCCCGCGATTACAGCCGATGGAGTAAGACGCACAACCACATCGGACGCCTGCCCGGAAGTTAACGTGATAAGGCTCAATCCCCCAGGGCGCGGACCGCGATTTACATAGCCATTTCGAGACGCGATGACTCGATATCGCCCCGGCGCGAGATTGTCGAAAATAAAGTGTCCATCGGAGTCGGAGATTGCAGCCGCAGGCTCGGAGCGGTTTCCCATCCCTCCCACCCAGGAGCCCGAGGATCCCAATCCTCCACCCCGGAGTGTGACCTCAGCCCCTTTCACCGGCTGTCCCGTCTTCGAGTCCACCACGGTTCCGTGCAGCGAGCAGTTGTTCTGAGAATTGTCGGAAGTCTGCGAAATCGCGCACGGCGAAGCCGAGACGATCAGAAGCAAGGCGAGGAAAACAGATCTCATGACAATTCCTGTACGCGACGAGGTACTTAGACTCTTTCGAGAACATCACTTTATACCGGGAGGGTGCGGATTCCAAGTGATCGTGGCATCCGTAGCTACGTTGCAAATTTTTTCCTATTGACACCAGGTTGTTTGCGGATGAGAATTGCCGGCCACTGGCTATCTGTCAGCCAAAGGAGATTCTATGAGCCGCTCTTCCAACGTACCCCGTGCCAAGCAGCAACTCTCCGACTCGCTGATGAGCCGCGTGAATGCCTACGCGCTGGGCGCGGGCGCGGCCGGAGTGAGTTTCCTCGCCTTGGCGCAGTCGGCTGCAGCAGAGATTGTTTACAATCCGATCCATGGGGTCCTCGCTGGAAATCACACCCTCACCATCGATCTGAACCATGATGGAATTCCAGATTTCCGGTTCCACCTGGCTACCTTCGGTTATCACACGTTTTACGCCACCTTGTCTGTGACGCCGTTGGGCTCCAACAGGGTGATAGCGGGGGGAGGGTATGCCTACCCGGTTGTGCAGGGAGCGAACATTGGATCAGGGGGACTCTTTGTCGGCGGCGGTCCAGTTCGTATGGAGAGGACGGAGGGATCGTTTTATATCCACAATTTCCGGAATTTTTTCGGGCCATGGGTGAGCACCAAGAATGGGTATGTGGGCGTGGAGTTCCTGATTGACGGGGCCATACACTATGGGTGGATCCGCATGTCAGTGAACGGCAAGGGTATTCCAATGGGTGTGCAGATAACCGGGTATGCTTATGACACCGTGGCGGGCCAGACTATTGAAGCCGGCCAGACGGAGGAGAAAGCGAGTGCTCAGACGGAAGCGCCGTCCATGGCACAAGCCCCGCTGGGAACGCTTGCGCTCGGGTCCAAGGGATTGGAGCTGTGGAGACGCGAGGATGCGCTACTGTCCGTGCAGTAAGGATTCGCACCAAAAACAAAGCGGCGTTCCGGTTTGGTCGCCGGAACGCCATCGTAGTTATTAGCCAGTTTGCAAGCTGACCTCAGGCACCTGCGCTTGCGGTTCTCGCGAGAGGTGGAGTTCGTAGCGCTTCGCCGTCCCGGCCAAAGTACAACCGATACGAGTGGTGAACTCCATACATCACCGGGAACACCACAAGAGCCGCCTGCCACCCGAAGCGCGCGGTCACCAGGTTGAGCATAGAGGTCACGCCTGCACTCAGTACAAAATACGGGAATGACATTTGTGCGATGCTCATCCAGACCTTGCGCAAAGACAGAGACGAAGATTCGCCCTGGGTGAGCTTGATGATGGCCGCCACTGGAACCGTCTGCCCCAAAAAGAAGACAGCAGTGGTCGCAGCGAGCATCAGCGGCTGGGACGCCCAATCCGCTTTGCTCCAGCCCGCGTTCCAAACCAGGTTCGCCAGGCTCGCAGCCACACCCATCATGCTCACGTTAAACAGCATTTGCTCGGACTTGAACTTTCCGCTTTGCTTCGGCCAGCACTGAACCACAGTGGATATGCAGGCGATTCCAACCGCTTCCATCGCGCTCAGTGTGACCACGGCCATCAGCAGGAACGGAAGATTCACCGACATGTTGCCTTCAATCCCGGGCAGCTTTACTTTCATTCGTGACGTTCCCGCCGCCAGCGCCAGTACCGTCAGCGCATAGAAGGGGTGCATTGTGTGGCTCTGCGTTGCAGCATAAGTAATGCTTGCAATCGCTGCCAGGGCCATTGCACCGATGAATGTTTGAGCAAGCCGTGTGTTCATGATCTTCTCCTCCTTTCCGTTTTTGCCTTACTCACGGCTACTGTTCATCGTCGCCCGCGTCGGAGAACGCGGCGTCTGCGTTACCCACTGACGATCCCCAGACCACACTCGTGGCCTGTGTTGCGGTGCCCACGCTCGATCCCCACACTACGCTGAATGCGCTGAGCAGATTATTGTTCCAGGGTACTGAGCTGCCCCATACCACGGACGTACCACTTACCTCCGAAGTTCCCCACACGACCGATGTTCCCCAAACCACCGATGTTCCCCACACAACGGAATTGGTCGATACGGACGAATTTCCGTACGTCAGAGAGACGGTGCCGGTCTGCGCGTTATAGACTGCCGTCGGCGAAAGTGCCGCTCCCACAGTCGACGGCGCCAAATTGGTATTAGTGATCGCGGTCTGAACGTTCAGCAGTCCGGAACCAACCGAGAACAGATCGTAGAAGCTGGTAAAAGTCTGCGAAAGATGCGGCACGTAAGCGTTGGTTGAAGTCAACCCCATCTTGTACGCCGTCATCATTAGCCGAGCCTTCACCTGATCCGGCGTAAGCGAGCTTTGCTCTTGCAGCAGCAAAGCCACCGCGCCAGCTACGGCCGGAGTCGCCATGCTGGTTCCGCTCAACGTGAAGTAATCATTGTTGCCATCGTTGCCGGTCACGAATTCCTGAGGATATTCAGCTTCCAGCGTCGCACCCGGCGCCGCAAGAGAAACCACGTCGTTCCCCGGCGCAACCATGTCAGGCTTGACGATGTGATCGTAGGTGGTGGGACCCTTCGAGCTGTAGCTGGCAAGGGTCTCAGCCGAGGGGGAAGACGATCCATTGCTCTTGGTCGCGCCGACCGTCAGAACATAAGGATCGTTGCCCGGTGCAGTGACGGTTCCGTAGCCGTTGCTCCCGTTCACGCTCAAGCGGCCATAATTGCCCGCGGCAACAACCACAACGATTCCGGCCTTCCAGGCCGATTCCACTGCCTGACAGAGAGGATCCTGCGTGTAGCTCACGGCGATGCCGCGCCCGAGAGAGAGATTGATGACGCGGATGTTGTAAGTGTTCTGTAGCGCGATAGCCTCCTGAATGGCCGCGATCACCGTGCTGTCGGTACCCGCGCCGTTCAAATCCAACGCGCGCAGGTCAACTAGGCTGACTCCCGGAGCCACGCCTTCATACTGTCCGCTCGAAAGATATCCATTGCCGCCGATGATGCCGGCGACATGTGTGCCGTGGCCGTACAAGTCATACTTTGCACCGCCGGGGCCCGTCGTCGATGTTCCCGTAAAGTCCTGGTGATAGACCACGCGCGAAGTAGTCTCGCTCGAGTTCCAAAGATCCGGATGGCTATCATTGATGCCGCTGTCGATCACCGCCACGCCGATGCCCGCGCCCGTGTAGCCGGAATTCCATGCCGCATTCACGCCCGTGGCATCGTCCGTCGTATCGTCCATCACCTGCATGGGATGGTCGATGCTGACCGAAACGATCTCCGGATCGGCCTCAAGCAAGGGCAGCGCACGCACCGGAATGGTGAACGCTGCGCCTTTGATCATGTGCAGCTTGGCGTGCAGTTGCCCGCCGCGCCGTTGCATGGTCGCGTAGTGCGCCGCCGTCGGTACTTCCTTGTACTGCACAATCACCCGCACCGTTTCCTTGGCCGTGGCAACACCCTGATGGGCCCGCTCCAGAGTTGGCGCCAGGTCGTCGGCGAACTTGTTAGCGCGAGCTTGCCCCCAAGCCGTCTGCGCAACCAGTAGTACGAGCAACCAGATCACATGCTTTCCCCAAGCTGCGCTGTGACGCTGGCCCCATCCGGGGGATTTTGGTTTTCGTGTCTGCGACATAAAGTTTTTCACCCTTCCGTAAGCACAAAGCCGTGCTTCGAGTCAGCTTGGTAAGTGCACGGCAGGGGCCAAGCATACGCTCGCAAGTGATTGATTCAACGGAGGGTGATGGGATGTGCTGAGTCTCGACTTGGGACAGTCTGTCCGCTGCGCAAGGGCGTGGGCCAGTTTGTCCCATCGCTCTGAAGGCTTATTACTTCGGTTCGATTAGGTGGTTACGGGGAGATTGGCTTGGCGCTGGATGCTGACTTGGATCGCTATTGCGCAGCAGCAGCGCCAACTGCCGCCTCGTGCTGTGCATGAGGAATTCGCGGCAGAGCAGCCATGAGTTGACGAGTGTAGGAGTGTCGCGGATTGGTGAAGATCTGCTTCGTCGCCGCGCACTCCACGATCTCGCCCTGATGAAGAATCGCAATGCGGTCACAGATTCCCGCCACCGAGGCGAGGTCGTGCGAAATGTAGAAAATCGCCATCCCCGTAGACCGATTGAGCCCGCGAAACAAGGCGAGAATCTCCGATTGTGTGATGACGTCGAGGGCGCTCGTCGCTTCGTCCGCGATGAGCAGCGCCGGCCGGTGCAGGATCGCCATCGCAATCAGCACCCGTTGCGCCTGGCCCACGCTCATCTGCGACGGATATTTCCGCAGAAAATCATCGTCCGCCGGCAGCGAAACGCTTCCCAGAGAATTCCGGATAGCCTCTTCGCACTCCGCCTTGGAACCCGTCGCATGCGCGCGCCATGCTTCCCTAAGCTGAGTTCGAACCCGCAGCGCAGGATTCAACGAAGAGAGTGGGCTCTGCAGCACAAGCGACACAGCGCGACCGCGCAAGCTTCGAAACTCGCGCTCTGACAGGTGCAGCAGGTCGCGGCCTTCAAAACCTTCTTGAAACATTATGGCGCCTTCGCTCTGAACTCTCTTCTTATCCAGCAGCCCGAGAATCGCCATGGCCAGCGTGCTCTTGCCCGAGCCGCTCTGTCCGACCAATCCCAATACTTCTCCGCGATGGAGTTCGATTTGCGCCTCGCGAAGGACTTGCTTGCCTGAATACGCCACGGAGAGCCGGGCCGAGAGCAGAATCGAGTCTGGCGAGTTGCATGACATACGAGAACTGATTCCGGGAAGTTCGCTTTGCTCCCCTACTGCGCCGCGACCGTCAGCCGTTCCGCATTCCAAAATGTCTGCGGCGATAAGATCACCGGCACCGCCCCGCGCACTCTGGTCGAAACTGCCGACAGCGAATTCTTGTTGATCAGAAAAATGAACGGCTCTTCTTCCACCACAATCTCTTGCACCCGATCAAACGCATCCTTGCGCTTTTTAGGATCGATCGCAGACGCTTGCAACCTCATCAGCCGGTCGATCTCGGCTTCCCACGCCGTTTCCGGCGCCTTCTGTTGCGGATTCCATTGATGATTTTCCGCCGAACTCAGCCACACATTCATCTCGCCGTTCGGATCGAGGTCGACGTTCGTCAGCCCGAGAATGATCGCCTCATAATCGAAACTCTGCGTCATGCGCTCGATCAGGGAAGGGAAGTCAAGCGTCACTACATTCACATGGATGCCAATTTTCTGCAGATCATCCTGAATCAGCACGGCCATGCGCTCACGCGGCTTACTGCCCGCATTCGTAATGATGGAAAACACCACCGCATTCCCGCCTTTGTCTTTAAGCGTGCCGTTCTCCATGCGGAAACCCGCTCCCTGCAAGGCTTTCATAGCAGCATCCGGGTCGTAGGCCAGCGGCTTGAGTTTGCTGTTGAACCAGAATTTATTCGATGGAGAAAACGGTCCCGCGGCCGGCTGTGCATGTCCATGAAAAACGATGCGGCTCAAGTCTTCTCGATTAATCGCCTCGGAAACCGCCCGCCGAAAATCTGCCGAACGAAACCATGCTTTCTTGTAATCGGGAATCGGCGCCTTGGCCACTTCGTTGAACCAAAGCTGTTCGCTATCCAGCGAAGGCCCGGCATCGTGAACGACCTGTGGCGAAGTCGCTGCCAGCTTGTCGAAATATTCGCTGTCGAGCGAATTGATGAGATCGAGCTCTCCGCGCTTGAAGCGCAGCATCTCGACATCGCGATTCGGCTGAATATCCATCCGGATGGAATCGAGATATGGCAGCTTGCGACCCTGTTCGTCGGTCTTCCAATAATTCGGATTTCTTTTCAACAGCACCGATGCGCCGGGCTTATAATCTGCCAGCTCAAACGGCCCCAGCACCGCCAATTCCCGCTTCGGTGAATGTTGCGAAAGAATTGCCACCTGATCAAAAAGCCGGTCGAGTTCTGCAACCGGCGCTGGAAATGTGATGGAAACCTGCGTCGGAGAAATCACCTTCGTTTCCACGCTGCCCGTTCCGGAGCGAAAGGCGTCCCCCGTGGGCGAGTGCAAAGCTGGATCCATCAACTGCTGAATCGTGTAAGCCACGTCCGACGCGGAAAACGGAGTGCCGTCGGAAAACACAACTCCCCTGCGCAATCGGAAGCTGATCTGCCGCCCATCTCGCGATACCTTCCACGCCAATGCCAGTTCCGGCTCGAGCTCCTGCGTCTGGCGGTTGATGCGCACCAGCGTTCCGCCGGTCAGATACCGAATCGCCGCCGAAGCTTCGTCTTCCACCTTCAAAGGGTCGAACGTCTTCGGCTCCATGCGCAGGCAAAACCGAAGCTCGCCCCCGCCTTGCGCGAGAGCATGCGCTGCCAGAAGGTTGAAGGCGATCAGGGCGGCAACCATGGTCTTCATACAGCTTTTTTTCATTTCAATGCCTTTAAAAAGCGATCTCGTCCTGTCGCGCCAGCAAAAGCTGAAACGACATCACGACAAGCACCAGCAGCCCAAGGGAGGCAAACTTCCACGGCTCTTCTCCGACCGAAACCAATCCTTCAAGCTCCCTCAGCAAGCTTCCCCACGAGGGCATCGGCTCGGAGACTCCCAATCCCAGCACGCCCAGGTTCGCCTCGCTCAAAATGAAAACTGGAATCGAAATCCAGAATTGCGCAAAGAGCACCGGCTTCAAGTTGGGCAGCACATGAATCCAAAACAATCTCGGTCCCCGAACTCCCGCAGCTCGCGCCTGGCGCACAAAATCCGCTGAGCGCAACGACCCCGCTGATGCGCAGAGCACACGCGCCGCCGCGCTCCAACCTAGAAGGCCCAACAGCAGAAAGGTGACAACCACCGAGAATAAAGGCGACACGTTCAGAGGCATCAGCGCCCGCGCTGTAATCAACAGAAATAACCACGGCAACGACATGAACAAGTCCGTGACCGCCATTGCCGATTTCGCCCAAATTCCGCCCAAATACCCGGCCAAGCCGCCGATCAGCGCCGCCATCAGAGTTGAAAGCAACGCAGCCGCCGGTGCCAGCAGCAAAGAAATCCGCGTCCCATAAAGCACGCGTGCAAATCGGTCGCGCCCAAGTTCATCGGTCCCCAGCCAGTGCGCCCGCGAAGGCGCGGCGCTGATGGCTTCCCGATCCTGCTTCGCGTATCCGGACGGAGCCAGCCAGTTCGCCGCCGCGGCTGCACACACCACGACCAGCAGAAAGGCACACGCCAGCTTCTGCCAGAGATTCACGATTCCTGGCCCCGGATCATCTGTCCGATTACATCGGCTCCGGAGTTTGCCAGCAAGGTTACCAGCGTCACCAGAACGGTGATGTTCACCAGCAGCGGCAGATCACGGGCCAGCGCCGCCTGCCAGGCAAGCTGACCGATCCCCGCGAGGCCACATAACGCTTCGACGGGAATAGCGGCGCCGATCGCCATGCTCACGGAAACACCTCCGACCGCAAGCAACTGCGGCGCGATTCCCGGCAGGACATGCCAGAAGAGAATGCGAGCTTCGCTCAATCCTTTGGCTCTCGCCGTAACGATATGCGGCAGAGCATACGATTTCGCCAGAAGATTTCTCGCATAGCGGTACACTCGCGGAAAAACCACGAGAGCGATTGCCAGCGACCCCGGCAAATTCCACAATACTGAAAGCAACGCCAGAACCGCCGCAGGAAGACACAGCAGCGTTCCGCTAAGAACCGTGCCCGCCGCGTCGTACCCCGCAAGCCGCAAACGTGCGGCACTCAACGCCAGCGCCAAAGCCGCGGCCCACGCCATGGCAAGCCCGAGAGCGAGTAGTCGCAGGGTAGTTGGCGTGCGATCGCGCAACAAAGTGCGAACCGGCTGACTTAAAGAAAGCGACGTTCCCAAGTCTCCATGCATGAGGCGTTTCATGTACGACAAATAGAATTGGAGGATGTCGCGATCCTGGCTTCGCGCCGCGCGCAGCGCCTGCACGCTCGCCGCATTCAAGTGCGGATCAAGTTCCTGCTCATCGACATCGAACCCCGGTGCCAGCCGCACCAGCGTCGCCGAGAGCAAACCTCCAAGCAACACAGTTGCCATTAATGCGAGAACGTGTCCGGCAATCTTTGTCCTGAGCATCTACTTCACCGCCGCGCTTTTCGCCAGCGCATCCATTTCAGCGTGATGAATCTCTTTCACCGCGTACATGCGCCGGTCCGCGTCGCTCAGCAATGCCTCAACGTCATAGCCATCTTCCGGACAGAACGCGCTTCCCACACTTAGCGTAGTTACATCCCGGCCGCAAACCTGCCGACCGGCCTCGATGGCAGCCTGATTCAGACGCTGTGCTTTCTCGATTGCGGCCTCTGGGGCGAGTCCAGGCGCGGTAATCACAAATTCATCGCCTCCCATGCGGGCAACGTAGTCATAACCGCGGCAGACTTCCTTCAGCCGCGTCGCGAATTCCCGCAGGAGTTTGTCGCCTTCAAGATGCCCGTAGGAGTCGTTGACTCTCTTCAATCCATCGATATCGCACACCATCACGGCCAGTGAAGTCTTCATACGGCGGCATCGCGCCACTTCCTGCGCCAGGTGCATGAACAGCGAACGCGCGTTGGGCAAGCCGGTCAGGAAGTCCGTGGTAGCTGAGCTTTCAGCCTGCTGATACTTGAGGGCGTTTTCCACCGAAAGCGCAACCTTGGAGGCGACGGCCAGAAGAATTCGCAGATCGTCTGGGGTAAACGCGTCGAAGTTCGAATGGTACATCGCAAGCACACCCACTACGCCATTCAACCCCTCCAGCGGAACCGCCAGTGCAGAAGCCATTGGCACCGCCTTCGCGTCCGCACCGAACCCCGCCTCCACCTGCGGATTCCCGTTCAGGATCGGCTTGCCGGTTTCCGCGACCCAGCCGCACAATCCTTCGCCAACCCGAATTTTCAGCGAAGATAAAAGGCGGAAGTTTTCTCCGCTCGCAAGTTCCGGCAACAACCACCCATTGCGGTTCACGAAAACCGCAATCGAGTCATAATGAATCAACTTGCGTAGCCGCATCGACAGCAGGGAAAGTGTTTCGCTAAGGCTGAGCGAGTTTCCCAAATCCTGACTTAACTCGAACATGGCCTGCGCTTCCTGTCGCGCCGAGGCGATGGACGAAAGAAAATCTGTGTCCGCCTGTGGGGCATCAATCGAGCGCTCAAAACCCGCAGCCGGCGCCTGTCCGCGCTCCACCCGAATTTCCTTCGAGAAGCTGGAGGGCACAAACCCCGCGTCGTTCGACAGCGCCATGCGCTCGAGTTCGATATAGCGTCGGTCCAGCAAATCCACGACTTGCGGATCAAACCATGACCCGGCTTTCCCCCGCACCGTCGCCATCGCTTGATCCAGCGGAATCGCCGGACGATATTGCCGGTCCGAGGCGAGAGCATCCAGGCAATCCACAGCCGCCAAAATCCGCGCCCCCATGGGAATTTCGTCCTTCATCAGGCCTGCGGGATATCCCGATCCGTCCCAGCGCTCGTGATGAGATCGCACGATCGGCGCCACGGGATAAGGAAACGCCACGCGCTCCAGAATTTCCGCGCCCACCAGTGGATGCACTTTCATCTTTTCGAACTCTTCGGGAGTAAGTTTCCCGGGCTTATTGATAATGTGCTCGGGCACGGCCAGCTTACCGATATCGTGTAAAAGCGCCGCTGCTCGGAGAGCCTCAATCTCTTCCACCGGCAAGCCAAGTTCTTTCCCAATCTCCACGGCATAGGTTCGCACGCGTTGCAGGTGGGTGTGCGTCGTGTGGTCTTTCGCTTCGATAGCCAGCGCCAGCGCCTCGATAGTTCGCATGTTGAGCGAGGCAATTTCTTCTACATGCCGCTTCTCAATCTCAACGCGATCTTTTTCCGCCTCGAGACGCGCCAGATAAAGCCGGTACGATCGATAGACCCAATAAATCAGTGGCAGCACCAGCAAGGAAGTCTGCCAACCGGCCCGTCGGTTGATCACTCCCACCAAGCCCACTGCGGCTGCGCCGACCATGTAGTAAGGGAAGGACCAGAAGTAGCACTCCGACCAAATCTTGCGGACCGGCTTGTGCTCTGTGAATGAGATGACTACCGAGATGGGAAGCGTGTTCGCCAGGAAGAAAACCAGCGCCGCCAGCATCAGAATCACAGGCTTGGCTGCGATTCTCGTATCGAACCAGTGATAGCTGGCATAGCACAACGCACTGGCATTCGCCATCATGCCGAGCACGTTGAAGATAACTTTGACTGGGTCCAGCTTCTTGCGCGCCTGCCAGACGCTCTGCACCAGCGTCGCGCTGCATCCGATCAGCAGCGTTTCCGGCAGGCTAAGCTCGACCACGCCAAGCAGAATAAAAAGAAAGTTTACTGACATCGTGCCGTCAATGCCGGGCAGCTGGACTTTCAATCCCGAGGCGAGAATCGCAACCCCGAGATAGCAGAGAAACCGCGCCAGATCTGCCGATTGCCAGTGCAGAAGGGAAAAACACAGAATCAACAGGCCAAACGAAGCGGTGATGGCGACAAACAGTTTGGTCTGAACCGACATAGCGCCGTAGCTACAATTGCAGGGGAAGACAGCAGACTGCCACCATCACGCAGGAACCCGCCCCACGCAGACTTTATCTCGAAAAATTGAATAAGAAATCCTACTGTCTGTTACAGGGTTTCAAATAGCTTACTGTCGTAACCACAGGGCGCCATCAATTCCAGCATTGGCCATTGACTTGTTCCTAGGTTGATGCCTGAGTTTCCTGTTCTCTCCGCGGAAACCGATTACCTTAGTTACCCTCCAACGCCGCATGCTTGGTACCGAAGATCAGAGCTGTGTAAAGATCGAGTCCAAACGCCGAAATGTCTACTCGGGAACTCAATCCGCAATCGCAAGGTGCGTCTGCCCAAGCCACTGCCGGCGCTCTTCACGGCTCGTCGTTACCCGTCTTGTTGGCTGATCTTGAAGGCAAAATTAGCGGCTGCAGTGCGGGAGCTCTTACGCTCTTCGAGTACACAGCCCGCGAAATTCTCGGCCGCCCGCTGAGCGGGTTGCTGCGTTTCCAGAAAAGTTCAGCTGAAAAGGAGCAGCAAGATCTCCAGCGGGTGGTCCTGCGGGATGGGCATTGCAATTTACGCTGCCGGTATCGAACGAAATCGGACAAGGTTGGGACTGCGGAATTATCAGTGGCATTGCTGTGCGACGGAAATTCCGTCCCCACCGCGATGGTGGCTATTTTCAACCCGAGAGCCGATGCATCAAGGCCTGCCATCCCAGCAAGCCGCGATTCCGCAGAAGAACCAGCCCATACGACGTCCCGTGACATCGAGGGTTCCACTTTCATCGTTTCCAGTCCCATGATGCACCGCTTCATGCGCATGGTCGAGCGCGTGGCTGGGCACACGGAAACGGTTCTCATTACCGGCGAAACAGGAACAGGCAAGGAACTGATCGCCCGCACCATTCACCAGTCATCGAATCGGCGCGGCCGTCCCTGGGTTGATATCAACTGCGCCGCGCTGCCGGACAATCTGGTCGAGAGCGAGCTCTTTGGCTACGAAAAAGGCGCCTTTACCGGCGCTGATGCTTCCAAGCCCGGCCTTTTCGAACTAGCCGATCGTGGAACGCTTTTTCTCGATGAAATTGGCGAGCTGCAGTTACACACGCAAGTCAAGCTTCTGCGCGTGCTCGATGGATATTCCTTCTATCGACTCGGCGGCCATCGCAAAATCAAAACTGACGTGCGCATCGTGGTCGCCACCAATCAGGATTTGGAAGTAGCCGTGACCGCGGGCCGTTTTCGCGAAGATCTTTTTCACCGGCTCGGCCAGTTTCAGCTTCGCGTGCCTCCACTGCGCGAGCGCCCGGAAGATATCATCGCCCTCGCGGAACACTTTCTCGGGCTGAAGGCGCCCGAGGCCACGTTCGTACCTGCAGCGGTTTCAGCGTTGCTCGCGCATTCGTGGCCGGGCAATGTGCGTGAACTTCGCAATCTGGTGGCCAGGGTCGCGGTGCAATCGAACGGCTCGGAGATTCAGGCGTCCCAAATTTCCGCCGCAATTACAATGACCGGAAATCCCGCAGCCATGCGCCAGACGGCCTCCATCCCAGTCGGCAATCTCGACAGCATGGAGGAGCAAATGATTATCCGTGCTCTCGAGCGAAGCGCCGGCCATCGCGGCCAGGCGGCCGATCAATTGGGCATCTCCCGCCGTACCCTCAGCCGCAAGCTCAAGGAGTACAACATCAACGTCACCCAGCCCGAGGGCGCCGACGCGCTGGGAAGCATCAGTCTCGAGCAGCAGAAATTTTTCCGCGCTCGCATTCAGCTGGCTGTCACTTTGAAAAATCAGCGCGGCGACGAAGTCACTGTCCAGGGCGTGAACCTGAGCACAGGTGGAATGGGCCTGGATGGCATGAAAGAACCTATGCGCTTCGGCGGTCTGCTCGACATAAGCTTCGCACTTCCCGATACCGAAACGGTCTTTCACGCTAAAGCCCGCATCGTCTGGATGGGAGACGAGGGCCGCGTGGGCCTACGCTTCACGGTGATCGATCCCGCGCTGTTTGAGCAACTGCAGCACTGGACCAACAGGAAAATGAAAGACGAAGGCTGGGACCTGCCCAGTTGATTCTCCCAGTAGCGCTCGAAAGCGCGCTAGTGTACTGGCGCAGGCTGCGGATTCGCCGCCGGAGCCTGAGTCGGCGGACTCGTAAAATTCACCTTGGGAACTTCCCTCGATCCGGGGCTCGCCTCAAAGTAAGCCTCATTTGCCTTGAATCCCGCAATCCCCGCGAAAAAGCTGTTGGGGAACTGCTGCACGTACGTGTTGTAGTCCCGCAGCGTATCGTTGTAGCGCTTGCGCTCAACCGCGATGCGATTCTCGGTTCCGGCCAATTCATCCTGCAGACGCAGAAAATTCTCGTTCGACTTTAACTGCGGATAATTCTCAACGATCAATAGCAGCCTGCCTAGCGCTCCATCGAGCTGATTATTGGCCGCGATCTTCTCCTGCGGAGAACCGGCAGAAAGCAACGCCGACCGTGCCTTCGCGATATCGCCAAACACCGTCACTTCTTGCTGTGCGTAGCCTTTGACCGTCTCCACCAGGTTAGGAATCAGATCAGCCCGCCGCTGCAGCACAATATCCACCTGCGACCACGCCGCCTTCACCGCTTCGTTCTTGCTCACCAGTGTGTTCTTCACGCTCACATACTGGCCGAAAGTCAGCAACACAATCAGTAAAATAATCCCCAACACTGCCAGTACTGCAATCAATCCCTTGCCCATGATGTTCTCCTTGCGGCTGCGCTCATTCTACGAAGACCCTGTAACGCCCGAGTCCAGCATTTTATCAACAGCATCGGTCACATGCTCCACGGCAGCGAGATAGCGCGAGAAAACGTCGTTAACGTCAAGCTCCTTGGGTTTCACGCGCCGCTCGCGAACGTCCAGCACATGCAAAAATCCAGAAGGGTCGAAGCCGAGTTTCTCGGCCAGCCGTTTCACCGTCTCACGTTTCCCGGGAGGAACTTCTTGGCCGAGAGCTGCGAGGGCGTGCCGGAAAAGCGTGACGAACGACGAGATCGACTGCGTCAGCGTTTCCCACATGCGCGCGTCCTTGCCCGCGGCCAGCAGCAAATGCCGGCGCAACAAAGCCAGTTTCTCCCGCAGCTCGTACTCCACCTGCACCCGCCGTAAAGTTGTTGGAATCGCAAGCCCCTGCAAAACATCTTCCCCGAACAGCACACGATGATGTTGCTTCATATCCAGCAACTCGATCGAAAACACATCTGCCGAACGTTCCACCTCTTCGCGCGTCATAAACAGCGGGGGCGGCTGCCTCTGCCGGTCCCACCATTTCACCACGGGCGCAAGCGTCCGCAGCACCGCGAACGATCCATCGCGCAATATGCAGAACAAATTCAAATCCGAGTATTCGGGGTGAAAATCTTCCCCAGCGGCCGACCCATAGAGAATCACGCTGACCAAATTCTCCCTGGCCGCTTCCCGCATCTTCGCGACAAACTCATCCACCTTCTTTGACCTGCGAATCTCTTCGTAATCAGGAGCCATAAATTCCTCGCTCGTCTACCAACTGCTGCTCGCCCCGCCGCCGCCAGAGCTGCCTCCGCCAAACCCCCCGAACCCTCCACCACCAAATCCGCCGCCACCACCGAACCCACCGCCACCAAATCCACCAAACCCCCCGCCCCTGCCGCCGCCACCAAGGATTTGAGAAAACACAATCCAGAACAGCAAGCTTCGAAGCGGCGTGAATAACACAAGCAAGAGGATGATTACGACCAGAGCAATTCCGCCAAGCGACATTCCTTCATCCGGCTGCTCGCGATCCGGAGGCTTTGGCGCTTCGGCATTCGTAAGTTGAATGCCCGCATCCTGCGCAATCACATTCGCCACGCGCACCGTGACGAGTTCCAGCGCTTTGCTGTAATCGCCACTGCGCATCAGCGGAATCGCTTCCCGCTGAAAGCTGCCGACCTTGCCATCCGGCAAAATCGGCTCCAGTCCGTAGCCGACTTCAATTCGCGCGCGCCGATCATCGATGGCGTAGAGAATCAACACACCGCGATCCGTAGCCTTCTTACCCACTCCCCATTTCTGAAAAAGGTCGTTCGCGTAGCTTTCGATATCGGACCCGTCAAGCGTATGAATAGTCACCACGGCGATCTGCGCATGAGCCTTCTCGTCGATCTGCTTGCAGATATCGTCCATCTGCGCGATGGCGCTCGGGCTCAAAGCATGCGCGAAATCATTGACGTAATCCGTGGCCTTAAGCTGCGAGATGGGCTCGGCGAAAGCTGCGACACATAGGGTTAATGCGCAGGCAACGGCGAGCCATACCTTTGAGCGCTGGTGCATCGGAAACAAAATTGTACAGGACGATCAGAGAAGTGAAGTAGTGCGCGCGTTACAAGAGCAAGGCAATCGCGCCGCTCAAGGTGTGAAAGGGCGCGGCTTTCAGCGGCGCCGCAACCTCCCTGGATTCGGAGCGGCTTTAGCCGCCGGGGTGTATTGTTGCGAACATGCTAATTGGCGGCGTCGCCCGCGTGTCTTGGACAATTGTCCGCTACTGATTCACACGCAGCAGCAGCATGGTGCCGCTCTCGATCTTCACGTTGTTCTTATCGGATGTGAGCAGCGATCCCTCACCGGCGTTCGGCGCCGAGGAAGCGAGCGTCAGATTCGAAATGCCAATCACGCCCTGCGTATTTGCGGTAATAGGCGGCCGCGCGGTCGCGTTTGCCTGCGGATTGCTCGGCATATCAGGAGCGCTTAAAGGCGAAGGCGTGGGGCTTGAACCGCCCATTCCAGGCCGAGTCCCGCCCGCGCCGCCTGTAGGCCCCGGCGTTTCCGATCCACCAGCCGTGCTGTTCTGATTTCCCTGCGGGCTGTTGTTCTGCGGGCCGATCACCGCCTGAATCGACATCGGCATCGACATCGAGGTTCCATCTTTCATCACGGCGTGATCGAATGCGATCGCCACTTCCGATTCCTTCTGTTCTTTACTTCGCGGCTGCGCCTCGGTCACGCGGCCCATCATCCTCGTATCTTTGGCAACGATCACTGCACCGCTGTTGCTCTTCAGGTCTTGCGTCACCTTGGCCACGATTTCATCGCCAACTTTCACCTTCTTCGCGTCCACAGTCTTGGCCAGAGAAACTGGAATTACGCTGCCGGGCGCGATGCGAGTCACTGGCCCGGCCTGTGAGGATCCCGCACCCACCTGCGAGTTTGGCGGCGCCGCTGGAGTTCCCTGAGCCGCGGGCATCTGCGCTTGCGACGTCTGCTGTTGCGGCGATTGCCGAGGCGGTGCGCTCTCCGAGGGGGGAGATGACGTGCTGTTGCTCTGCGCGAGCGCGATGCCTCCCGTCAGAATTGCGCAACCAATGCCGATCAAAAATCGTTTCATGTACAACCTCCATTTCATCGTAGGTGGCTGACTTCAGCGAAGGCGCGCGCAGTACTTGACAGTTGGATGCGTTGTTGCGTTCAACCGTCGACCGAAAATGGCCAGCTTTTGAACCCTAATGCAATCCCCGACGCCAACCGAAAACCACGCTGTGGCATCTCAAATCCGATGAAACCGATTCGCCTCCGCTTCGCTCTCTGCCTGTTGCTGGCTTGCGGCTTTTCTGTGCTTACAGCGTGTACTGCCAAAGACAACCCCGACGAAATCCGCCGCCAAACGGCGCAGGCCACCGAAACCATGCGTCGCGACACCAAGGCCGTAGTCGACGGCGTGAAGGAAGGCATGGGACGCGGAAACAACGCGATCAACATCAACAAAGCCTCTCGCGAAGATTTGTTGACGCTTCCAGGACTTTCCGACCGCGAAGTCGATCGCATCATCGCCGACCGCCCCTTCGATGACGCGCACGATCTGGTGAAGCGCCGCATCGTCTCCGAAGCCGAATACGACCGGATTCAGGACCACATCATCGCCAGCCGCTAGGCTCAATTTAAGTCGCTCCTAAAACTTTCCAAAGGTCATCCCGAAGGCCCGCGTTTTCACCAGCGGGCCGAGGGATCTCACGTATGCACACGCGCTAGTGAAGCGGATTGCACGCCATTCAAACCCGCGCGTTTTGTGCCTTCGCGCAGGCCCATGCGATAATTTCAGAGATGGCTTCCGCGCACCAATACCATCCTTTTCAGACCGACGACCCCCGTCTGCAGCCGATTCATTCCAAAGTAATCGCAGGCCAACGGCTCAACTCCAAAGACGCGCTCGCCCTTTACCGCACCGGTGACATTCTCGCCGTCGGCTGGATGGCCAATTCCGTTCGCGAACGCATGCACGGCGACAAGACTTATTTCAACGTCAACCGCCACATTAACCCCACCAACGTTTGCATCGCCGCCTGCCGCCTGTGCGCCTTCGGACGCAAGAAGGATGCGCCCGGCGCATACACGATGGCTCTTGAAGAAGCCTTCGAAACCGCGGCTTCCGGCTATAGCGAGGCGGTCACAGAGTTTCACATCGTAGGCGGTTTGCACCCTGATTTGCCTTTCCAATACTTCCTCGATCTCTGCTCCGGCTTGAAGCAGCGTTTTCCGCAGGTGCACTTGAAGGCCTTCACCATGGTGGAGGTTGCCTATCTGGCCAGGCGCGCCAAGCTCTCGATTCGTGAAACGCTCGAACAACTGCAAGCCTCCGGAGTAGATTCGCTTCCCGGCGGCGGCGCGGAAATATTTGCCGATCGCGTACGCCACATCATTTGCGATCACAAAATCGATGGCGACGAATGGCTCGAAACCGCGCGCCTGGCGCACCAGATTGGCCTGAAGTCGAATGCGACCATGCTCTACGGCCACATCGAAAGCGACGAAGACCGCGTCGACCACCTGCTAAAACTGCGCGCCCTGCAAGACGAAACTGGCGGCTTTCAGACTTTCATTCCTTTAGCCTTCCATCCCGACAACACTCCACTGCAGCATCTGCCAAAGACCACGGGCATGCTCGACATCAAGCAGATCGCAGTCAGCCGGCTCGTGCTCGACAACTTCCCGCACATCAAGAGCTACTGGCAGATGATGACCGCGAAGATCGCACAGATCTCTCTACGCTTCGGCGCCGACGACATGGATGGAACGGTAATCGAAGAAAAGATCTACCACGACGCCGGCGCAACCACGCCCCAAGGCATGAGGCGCGAAGAGTTAGAGCGGTTGATCCGCGCCGCCGGGCGCGAGCCGATCGAGCGAGACACGCTGTATCGGCCAGTGACGCGGACGGAGACTTCGGTCACGGTTGCGGTGTAAGAGGAATCGACTGGCAACCCCTTGGAAAAGGTCCTCACCTTCTCAAACTCCGCTCGCTTTCGAATCTGGGTGACGAATGAAAAAGGCCGGACGGAGAACTCATTGTCCCCGTTCCGGCCAGAAAATTCGATATCTGTTAGAGCTTCTCGAAGAAGTCACAAGCCGAGCAAGAAATGTAAATTCCTCCCGGCACTCCCCGCTCGCGGTCCTTCATTCGCTTCACGATGCGCGTTTCCTTGCCACACTTCGGGCACGCCGTGCTCTTACTCGTGTCCATCACCTTCTTGCGGTCTGCTGTTTTAGCAATCTTGGCGCCTACGGCCATATTTCATTTCTCCTGACTTCTATCGAAGTTCTGCGCAGCGCACGCTTGTTCCGTGCCAAGTTTGCGGATGGGATTAATCAAGACCAAGAACCGCAAGGAAGACGTCCTGGAGGATCCGCCGGCTGCGTCTTTGCAGTAACTATTCTACACGGTGGCGCACAGTGGCGCTTTCCTCAAGCCGCGCCGTGTCGTCATCATTATTTCGGAGCTGCGCACGCTAGAGCTCGTTCAAGCCGTGTGTAGCGAAGAGCGTCTGTGAGCCAGGCGCTCTCACTGCTCTCTTCCAAAGCCAAAGCCCCGTTTGACCCCGCTCCCTCGCGCCTGCTACGTTCATATGTTTTGCCTATAGCGAGGGAGAATCTCTATGCCAGCCATCAAATTTCGCGGCGTCGATTTCATTCAGTTCGATTCACTGCTCACCGAGGAAGAGCGCCTGGTGCGCGACACCACGCGCCAGTTCATTGAAGATAATCTCATCCCCATCATCGAAGAGTGCAACCGAGCCGGCCGCTTTCCGCGCGAACTGGTCAAGCCCATGGCCGAACTCGGCTTCTTCGGCGCGTCGCTTAAAGGCTACGGCTGCGCAGGCATGGGCAACGTGGAATACGGCCTGATGACGCAAGAACTCGAGCGCGGCGACAGCGGTGTGCGCAGCTTCGTCAGCGTGCAGTCGGGATTGTGTATGTACCCAATCTACGAATTCGGCAGCGAAGAACAAAAACAAACCTGGCTGCCGCCCATGCAAAAAGGCGAAAAACTTGGCTGCTTCGGCCTCACCGAACCCGGTTTTGGCTCCAATCCCGGCGGAATGCTAACCCGCGCCCGCAAAGTCGGCAACGAATATGTAATCAACGGAGAGAAAATGTGGATTACCTCCGGCACCATCGCCGACGTGGCCGTAATCTGGGCGAAAGTAGAAAACGAAAACAACAAAGTCCGCGGCTTCTTAGTTGAGACCGACCGCCCCGGCTTCAGCGCTGACGATGTTCACGGCAAGTGGTCCCTGCGCGCCTCCGTCACCTCAGGCCTGTCACTGCAAGATGTCCACGTGCCCGAATCAAATCTCCTTCCAAAAAGCGACGGCCTAAAGTCCCCTCTAATGTGCCTGAATCAAGCCCGCTACGGCATAGCCTGGGGAGCAATCGGCGCAGCCATGTCCTGCTACGACACAGCTCTCCAATACGCGTTGCTGCGCAAGCAATGGCGCGACCAGCCCATCGCCTCTCACCAGTTAGTGCAAGACAAACTCACCTGGATGATCAGCGAAATCACCAAAGCCCAACTGCTGGTGTTGCAAGTAGGCCGCCTTAAAGACGCCGGCAAAGCCGAGCATCAACACATCTCCATGGCCAAGCGCAACAACGTCTGGATGGCCCTGGAATGCGCCCGCCTCTCCCGCGACATTCTCGGCGCCAACGGCGTAGCCGACGACTACCCCATCATGCGCCACATGATGAACCTGGAATCGGTGAAGACCTACGAAGGCACGCACGATGTGCATTCGCTGATTATTGGGCAGAGTGTTACGGGGATTGACGCGTTCTGAACGAGCCGTTGCCTGCTGTCGACGCGCCTGAGCTGTTTTTATCACCAGTCGCCGGTGACTTGCCTGCTGTATCTCTGGCCTCTCAACCTCGGACGATTGGCATTGCGGGAACTTCCACGTAGCTCGTCGGCAGTCTTTAATGCTGTTCCGTTTTCGTAACACTCCGGATGGCTCAACTGGCAGTCTGTCTCGGATGGTTTGTTGCGCAGGCAAACGCGAATACCGCATCCTCCCTAGAGAAACCCCTCCCATATTCTTGCAAATTCGGGGCTCTGTTCGGATTCCGTAAACAAACGTATTCTTACGATGCATTTATGGTTCCGAGCGCTAATATTCTCCCGGCAAGGGCTCGGAGCCTTCCCCGGTTTGCGCTTGTTTTACTCCCGCCCTCGGCGCGAACTCTCTTGAAAGGAGCCACAATGGAAATCCTGCGCACTAACTTCAAATTGTGGGTCGGATTTCTTGGCCTCGCTACAGCTTTCGTGTATGCCGCAGATACGAACAGCGTGACACAAGTGTTCTGGGCAACACGAAGCGCTGCATGCCCGGCCAAGGTCACTCAGTCTACTACGGTCACTTTTCGCGTCAACGACATCAATGATCTGCTCATCGATTTTTCTACCGGAGAGACAGCACAGTATCAATTGCGAGCAAAAGGCTCGCCAATGAGCGCAGTCCCTCCAGAAAATCCGTTCTTTTCCCCACAAGCCGGTATAGCGGCGGCAAACCGGTGCGATTCACAGACATTAACCCAAACTCTAAGCACCGTCCGTTCGAGTGCGCGGAGCAACCAGCTCATCAATCCTCCGAATCCCGGCGGTAGATCGATCCCGTGGCGTGAAACATATAACGCGGCGATCGCCATCCCCGGCGTAAGCGATATTCAGCGAGCGCTAACCCTAGCGAACACCGACAACTCCTGCAAGGATTTTGTAAGTCAGCACGCTGCCGACCCAGTCCTCCAATGGGTACAACGGGTCTATGCCGCCGAAGGCACAACCTCGTCGGGTGTGCCGGCTCATTCTGTCGACTTCAGCGTTGCCCTTGAACCGAACCAGAATTATGAATTTAAGCTCCAAGAGTCATGGAGAGGAAAAGTAACGGACGATGGAACCATGCGCTGGTTCTGCGGCGAAAACGACATCGTGAGTTTGTCGGTCGGGCCGTTAATTACTACGCTGCCGTATCGCACCTACGTCGAGCAACAAGTTCCCACAGCGACAGGGACTCAGAACGAACTCGTGGTCAACGGCAACACTAATGTCAACGTGCTCGGAGCTGCACTGATAAACATCTTTCCACCAATCCCGAAGCCAAACTGGACGACAGGGTTTGCCTTCTCAGTTGGTCCGGTTTACACATTGGGCAACGCCCCCAGCGTCTCCAAATTAGGGCTTTTTGTCGGAGGGTCCCTGCATCTCTACCGCAGCTTCTTCCTGACGCCGGGAATTCACATTGGCCAATTCGCAGACTATCCCGCCGGGTTCCACCAAGGCTCGGTGATTCCGTCGGGCTTTGGCAGCCTTACACCGGTAACGCGCAACACTGCGCACTTTGCCATCGGTATCACATTTAAGACGAATTCTTTCAAGAAATCCTCGCAGAACACAGGAGCCGCGTCGAATACCGGAACCAACCCTACGCCACAAGCCAAACAGACGACATCGGGCAATAAACAGGTGCTAGGCAACACTGGTTCCGGCGGCGGCGGTGGCCAGCAAAATCAGCAACCCGCATCGGGCAACCAGAATCAGCCCGCGCAACCCTCCGCCCAACCGCCAACAACTTCCCCGCCCGCGCCTAACTCAAACAGTCCGCAACGCTAAGGGAGAGATGATGAGTGCCCTTTCAAGAAGGGATCACAAGGCAGTCTCAAACCGAAGTCATGGTTCTACGCCTCCTCGATTTCTGTCGCAGGATCCTAGTCCTGGGGTAGGGAATCAACACCCGATTCGCCCTGAGGGATACGAAGCGCTGTCGGGGTATGCATTTCGAACGAAGAAGCCGCCGCAGTCTCGTCCGCAAAGCGTAAGCAGGCTGACCTATGGAGCGCAGCCATTTCGGCTACAGACCGGAGATGGCGGACCGACACAAACACAAGTTTCGGATACCACTGTCTATCCTTGGCGCGCCAACGCCTTGCTGAGGGTCACGGTCCCTATGAAGAGCGATACCTTCCTCGCCACAGGTTGGTTTATTGGTCCGTATGCTGTGATCACAGCAGCTCACGCAGTTTATCCACGAGAGCCGGGAATCTATACAGGCTGGGCCTCGCAGATCGAGGTGATTCCCGGCTTGAATGGCGACTCCAGCACTCCGCCATTCGGGACTCTCATTTCCACCTCGTTTCAATGTCCCGATGGATGGCAAACTGTCGGCGATGTCGGCCTCGATTACGGAGTCGTACTCCTCACCGAGGGCGTTGGGTCAACTGTTGGCTCGTATGGGTACTCAACTTACTCGGACGACGACTTGAGGGGGGCGGTAGCCAATCTTGCAGGCTATCCGGAATTCAAACCGGATGGTACCCCGGCACAGGGCACGCAGTGGTATGACGCGGCCAGCGTCCTTAACATTGACGACTCATTCATCTACTACTACATGGGTACGCAGCCCGGTGAAAGCGGAAGCGCCGTTTACAAAAACATTGGCGATCAGCGTTATGTGATGGCAATTCATACCGCCGGCCAAGGAGATGGAAACAACCTGGATCGCGGATTGCGGATCATCGAGCCGGTCTTTGAAAACCTTCAGCACTGGGCCACGATGCGTGGCTAGTCTTCCTTGTGGCCTTGGGCCACCGAGTGACTATGCCGTCGGCTTCTCCCGCGGTGGTTCCACCGCCGTAAACTCCTCCGCGAACCGCCGTGCATAATTCTCCAGCAGCACAGGTATCCGGCCCTGCTCTACGGACCGCAGCACCAACCCCGCATGATGATGCTTCTTAATCCGCAAATACACCTCCGGGTCGTCATACCCCGAAGTATCCGGCTCCTCCTGCCGAGCCAGCGAAAGAATCACTCCCGCATACTCCTCATGCACAGCAGGTAACTTGTAACTTCCATCCCCACCAGCCATCTCAATCCGCGCCCACTCGCGCCACAGGTTGATTCCCGTCGCGGCCTCGACCATCTCGTTGATGTACGCTCCGCCCACTCGCGCCGCGCACTCGAGAAAATAAAACTCGCCATCGGCCTGCGCCCGAATAAACTCCGCATGAGAAACGCCACGCAGCAGACCCAAGGCTGCGATCAGTTCGCGATTGATCTTGCGTAACGCGCCATCTTCCTCTCCGCCGCGCGAAACGGTGTAAGAAGTGAAAACTCCGCCGCCATGCGCAACGTTCATCGGAGGCTTCCCGTACTTGCTCACGTTTGCGAAAACCAGATTCTTCTCCGACACGATTGAATCCACGTGAAACACATCTCCCGGAACAAACTTCTCCAGCAAATATCCAGACTGCTTGTCGCCCAGCTGATCGAGAATCGGCCAAAGCTCCTCCGCCGCATGAATCTTCTTAATCCCAATCGCCGAAGCCTCCTGGCGCGGCTTCAGCACCCACGGCCCGGCCACGTGCTCCAGGTAATAGCGAATGTCGCCATGATTCACCACCGGCACAAAATCCGGGACGCGCACGCCGCGCTCCAGCGCCCGCATCCGCATCGCCAGCTTGTCGCGAAAATACCGCATCGTGGTCAACCCCATGCCGGGACACGCGCAAGTGCTCGCGCAGCGTGGAGGCAGTCTCCATGTCGAACTCATCGAGCGCCACGATGCGATCAATTTTCTCCGTCCGCGCCAGATGTGTTACCGCTTTCACGATGTCTTCCAAAGCAATCTCAGCCGGAAGATAAAACGTGTTATCGAGGCTCTCCCGCGGCCAGTCGGCCTCGCGCAGCTTCTCCGCCGTCAGCAGCAGCACGCGGCACCCCTGCCGCTTGCACTCGCGCATGAACTCCTGCCCTTTTTCGTAGGTCGTGATGCAGAGAAAAGTGAGGGGGGCTCGGCCAGTCATGGGTCAGGGCAGAGAGGATAACACGGTTTGCGGCGCTGCGGCATCGGGTATTCCAATGTGCGCCGTCTCCTTTCATTTTGCCTTGCAATTGCGCTATAGTCTCAACCCTGCACACTACCGTTTCTCGATCTGGAGGTCGTCACAATGGCTACTCAAACGCGTCCCGAAGGCAAAGCCCGCAGCTTTGGAGAAAACATTGAAAGCGACCTGGCTTCGCGCTTCCTGCGCGTGGTGGAAGTCGCCGCAATCGCCTCTGCCCGCACCATGGGCCAGGGCGAGCGCAAACTTTCCGACCACGTCGCCACCGAAGCCATGCGCCACAGCATGGACGCGATTCCCATGCGCGGCACCATCGTGATCGGCGAGGGCGAGCGCGACGAAGCGCCCATGCTCTACATCGGCGAAAAGGTAGGCGCGGAATTCACCGACGGCAGGGAAGTCCCCGAAGTCGACATCGCCGTCGATCCGCTGGAAGGCACGAATCTCTGCGCCACTGGAGCCCCAGGCGCGATCACGGTTCTCGCCGCCTCCGAGCGCAGTGGCCTGCTCAACGCGCCCGATTGTTACATGGAGAAAATTGTCGTCGGCCCCTCCTGTAAGAATGCGGTCGAACTCGATGCCCCCGTAGCCGACAATCTGAAGAACATCGCAAAACGACTCGATCGTGACGTAGAAGATCTGGTCGTAATCGTCCTCGACCGCCCACGCCACGAAAAGCTGATCGCCGATATTCGCGCTGCGGGTGCTCGCATTCGCCTCATCGGCGATGGCGACCTTTCCGCCGGCATTGCCGCCGCCGTTATCGGCACCGGTGTTCACGCGGTCATGGGCTCCGGCGGCGCGCCCGAAGGCGTAATCACCGCCGCCGCCATTCGCTGCCTCAACGGCTACATGCTCGGTCGCCTCGTCGTAAAACCAGACCAAGAAGAACGCCTCGCCCGCATGGGCATCAAAGACAAGAACCGAGTCTATGAAGCCCAGGACCTCGCCCCCGGCAAGCAACTCATCTTCGCCGCCACCGGCGTCACCGATGGCGCTCTGCTCAAAGGCGTCCGCTTTTTCGGCGAAGGCACGCGAACATCATCCGTCATCCTCACGCTGCAAACTGGCAAAGTTCGCTTTATTGAAAGCATTCACTTGGAGCGCGGGCCGGATGTGAAGGTAAGATTCGCCTAGCCGAACGGAGCATAAAGCTTGCTGAGGGAACATAAATCATCTAGAATACCAATCTAGGTGATTCGTATGAAGACGGTGGGCCTCTTCGAAGCCAAGCAAAAACTCTCCGAACTGGTTGAGCGCGCCAGCGAAGGCGAGCAAATCGGAATCACGCGTCGCGGAAAACTCACCGCCGTCATTGTTCCCGCACACAACGATGTCGGATTGAAAGAGGCTTTCGCCCGCATTGAGCAACTACGCCTCCGGGCCAAACCGCTTCCCAAGGGCATGACCATCAAGGATCTCATCGAAGAGGGCTGCCGGTGACGCGGTTCGTGTTGGATGCCTCGGTGGCACTGGCGTGGTTCCTCGACCGTCCGGCAGCGCAATACGCAGCCTACGTCAAGGATCGCCTGCTTCACGGCGATAAGGCCATCGTCCCAGAGTTTTGGCAGGCAGAAGTTGCAAATGGATTCATCGTAGCGGAACGGCGTCGGTTGTTCACAGTATCGGAGATAACTGAGGCGCTTCAGAATCTGGAGATCGTAATCGCGCAGGCAGTTCAGAGCAGCCCTGAAGCTGTTTCAATGCGCAGCCTTCTAAGTGCAGCGCGCAGTTTCGGGCTCACGTCCTATGACGCGCTCTATCTTGAAATGGCGCGTCGGCAAAACCTGCCACTAGCAACTCTTGACCGGCAGTTGTCAGCGGCCGCCCCACAGGCCGGTGTCGAAATCTTGCGTTAACCATTCTCATCCAATTCGCTACTTCAAGTATTCTTTCTTCAAATCTTCCGGCACCTTTGGTTCTGGTGGAAAATCCTGCGAGAATCCTTTGAGCAGGCTCACCGTCACCTCCGACCGCAGATTCCCGTCGTGCACCGCAATCGTATGTGGCTTGCCCTTCGCATATCCCTCCCATAGCGAAACCCCGGCATAGGCGCCGTCTTTGCGCAGGATGTAGTAAGTCATATCGACAAAGCGCAGCTTGTTCATATCTCCGTTGTAGTTGCGCACGATGCGTTTCAGCGCATCCATCCCCGCTTCCTGCGGAGTCATCCCGTGCCGCATGTTCTCCACAATCGTATGCGCCCCCGCGACCTTAATATTCTCCTCGCCGCTGCCCGTTGCACCTGCCGAGCCCACATCCTGATCCGTATAGCATCCCGCTCCGATGATCGGCGAATCGCCCACCCGTCCGGGAAGCTTGTAGGCCAGCCCGCTCGTAGTTGTACAGCCGGAGATTTCTCCTTTTTCATTTAGCGCAGAGCAGTGAATGGTCCCGGTCGGCGGAAATAGAACCTTACGCACCGCATCCAGCCGCAACTCCGGCGCAATGCCCAGTTCAGCCGCGCGCGCCTGCAGATTTTCGATACGTTGTTTCCAGAGTTCAGCCTGCGACTTGTCGGTCGATGGCGGACCTTGCCAGTGCGGATCGGCCAGACCCGGTCCCCACCAATCGTTAGGGGTATGAAATTCTTTCCACAGCAGCCAGATCTTGCGCGAGTGATCGGTCAACAAGTTCTCGCGGGGAAATCCCACGGCCACCGCAAACCGTTCCGCGCCCTCGCCCACCAGCATCACGTGTCCAGTCTGTTCCATCACCGCCTTCGAAACCAGCGACACGTTCTTGATATTGCGGACCGCGCCCACTGATCCGGCGCGCCGCGTCGGTCCGTGCATACAGCAGGCATCGAGTTCAACCACGCCCTCTTCATTCGGAATACCGCCAAGCCCGACGCTGGTATCGTTCGGATCATCCTCCGGACCTTTCACGACCTTCAGCGCCGCATCCAGCGTGTCGCCACCGCCTTTCAGAAAAACATACGCGGCATCGAGATAAGAGTAGCCATTGTGCGCGCAAATAATGATGGGCCGCGTGTACGATCCGGATTGCGCATCGTGATTCTGTGCAGCGTCAGATCTCGCATCAGCATGAGCCGCTCCCACCCCGGTAGCGACGGCTCCGAGAACGGAAGTCTTTACAAAATCGCGGCGTGAAAAAGACATAACTCCTCCTGTGTATCCAAAAGCGCGAGGATACCACGGAGAGCGAGTCGTGGGCGGAGTCAATTCAAACTCTGCCGATGGCGCGTACCAGCACTCTTTGTCATTCCCAGGCGTGAGCGCAGCGAGGCAGGAGGAACCTGCTTGCCCGGGCCACCGGAAGAAATTCAAAAGCCCCACCCAGTCTCGCCCAAACAAGGCGGGAGCAGAGTGGGGCGCCGGGCTGATAGCGATCTACAGAATCATCCGCTGATCAATCCTCGCACTCCGCGCTACGAATCCCTCGCGCCGCCGGAACGAAGGATTCGACTTTGCCTCGTTGATCGAGCGCACATTGGTATTCTGCTCGGACCGGAAGCGCAGCAACGCCGCGACATTCCCTACCGCGTCTAAGTCGGGATCTTTCACGTAGAAAAGCTCGATGTCGTGCCGTATCACCCAGGGCAGAATCGCCTCCGCCACATCGACCACCCCGCGCGTCTCTCTTCCGCACACCGGGCACGTACTCACCAGATGCGCATCCAGATGCCCGCATCCGGGGCATTCGACCGCCTGCGCCACGTAGTTCTCGCCGACCAGCAACGTTTGCACCTCGCCCAGTTCGAGCGAGTGCAGCACACGGCGCAATCCTGTAACCCCACGCCCTTTGCTGCGCGCCTGATCCAGCGTTTCACGAACCACCTCGGCACAACGCCGTTTCTGCCAGTCGGCAAACATCTGCTCGGCGTGCGAACGGATCAGATCGGGGCTGGCATGAGCCACTTCCGCGGAAAAGCGTCCAAGCAATTTGTTTGACACCTCCGGATGCAGCAACGCCTCGAGTTGCGGCCAGAGCCTGTCGTGGCAGCCCAGAATCCATTTATCGAACATTCGTTTTTCCAGGGAACTTTTCAAGACTTCTGCGACGTGTTTGAAATGCTGGCGCGCCTCGTCGGCCACGCGCCGCTCTGCATGGCCCGCGTCATATCCGGCAAAACCATCGCTGCGGCCGCGCCGCGGCAGTGGATGAAAGAATCCTTCAATTTCGTTCAACTCGCCCAGACGCAAATCGAACAGCCGCGCCCGCGCCCGGTCCACAACCACCACGCCCAGGGCTGGAAACCCTCCCAGCAACTGCGCCAGAGGTTTGAGATGAAAATGCCGGTTCATAGTCAGCTGCGTGCCGCTAAGATGTGCTGGCAGATCGTACTCGCACCAGAAATTCTGCCCCGCGCAGGCGAACACCGCCTTTGCATGCGTCCCGTTACTGCGAAAATCCTGCGAAAGCCTCGCAATGCGGTCCAGGTCGGCGCGCGCCGATTCGGCTTTTTCCTTGGATTTGCCCCTCGCTTCCAGTTTTCGTACCGCTTCACGTACCAGATCTTTCGTTAAGATAGCCTCTCCCTTGTGTGCCTTATTGCTGGGGGCTGCCGGCTGAAAATAAAAACTGATGGCGCAACTTCCCTGGTCCTCGAATTGAGCCAGTTCATGGATTTGTTCACGAGTAATCATTCGTGTCCACTTCCTTTCAATGGGATTTCTTATGAGATGCCCGTGGCCGCAAACCGTCCCTTGAATTGGCCAACGAACTTGGGCGATTTGCGCAGGTGCTCGCGGGCGGCAGAGATGGAACTCACTACACGGTCCGGCGGGACGCCGGTGATGGCGGAGATTTCTTCAATGCCGAAGCCTTCAATCGCGTGCAGAATGAACGCTTCGCGGTGGTCCGCGCCTACATCGCGCAGAGCGGCCGCGATCAGGCGCATCATTTCGTCGGAGCCGACGATTTCTTCCGGTGTGGCCACGCGGTCGTCGGCAATGACGGTTTCTTCAGTTATCGCTTCGTCCGGCTGATGGAACTGCAACTCCGCTTCATCGCTCGCCTTCACATTCGGCTTGCGCGCAGACTCTTCCAAATGCACTGAACTTCCATTCTCGCGATCGGAATTCGATAACCGGTCCAGTGCCTCCAGTGCCAGACGGTAAAGCCAAGCCTCCAGTGCCAGCTTCTCGGGCTTTTCTAGCGAGTCGCCCAGCGCGGAGGCGATGGTCTCGTCAATCACTTCTTCCTTGCTGATCGAATCCTGCACAAACTGATCCGCGTTCTCACGGAAGAAAATCTCGCGTTCGACAAACCGCTCCAACCGGGCAAGATTCGCGTTGACGTACGAGCGCACATCCTCGGCACAAATCGTAGCCGGAAACACCACAGCCACCGTGTCTTCAAAGGGCACGGTCGCCGGACGCCGCGTGGACGCCGCCTTCTGTCTTCGCGTCCACTTATGCGAAGAGCGCAGAATCTCCTTATGCTTGTTCAGTTGCAGCAGCAGGTCTTCGAACGCACTCTTTACCGCTGCCTCCGCTGTCGGCGCTTTCTTCTGCACCGCCATCTGCCCCGAGGGCAATCGCAGGTTTAACGAGACGCAGATCCCCTCCTTGGCAGAAATTTCCTCCACCATCCCCTTCAGGTGAATCAACTCTGGGCGGAAAACCTGTAACCGTTTTCGCAGTTTTTCAATTTGATGTTGTATGTCTTTTTCTACGGCGGGAGTTTTATGAAGCCGGTAACTCACGTGAACGTTCATTAGCACCTCGAGCTTGCCAACGAAGCAGCGCAAACCAGTGCTTTCTAATCCGATTGTACACCCGCCCCAAAAAAGGCAAATCAACAATCAGACCGCGAATCGTCCTTGGTTTACCTCTTTTGGAACCCAGGCACAAAAACAAATGATCCGAAGCGTGTAATGGAACGCGAATTAGTTCTGCTAAAGCACATTCGAGTGATTTATCTATCGCCGCAACCCCGGCGCTACTGCGCATTCCCGTACGTCGGGATGCCTCCCTGCATATAGAAAATCAATCGCTGGGCGCGATAGGCCCAGTCCGACTGGCCGTAGTCGCTGATGATTTTCTGCGCCAGCGAAATAGCGCGGTCCTTCGATTCCGCAGCTTTCTTCTGATTCGGTTCGTTCTTGTAAATCTCAATCAGGGCGGCGCGGCGCCAGGCGGCATCGTATAAAGCTTCTGCAATGGCGGGAGATTGCGAATGCTCTTTGACGTAAGTCTCGTACAGTTCCGCTTCCTTTTCGGGACACTTCGACAAACCCTCCCACTCGCCGCAAAGCTTGTTTTCGAGGAGGCGAAAGGCGGCCAGGTCGCTCCATTTACTCGATGGATATTTCTTCATCACCAGCTTCATCCAGTCCTCGTTCATCTGGCCGCGCATGTAGGATTCGCGCTCGCGCGCGGAAGGCCGCGTCATAATATCCGCCCGCTCGATCTGCCAGCGAATATCGGCCGAGCGATACAAGGCTTCTGCGGCCAGCGGTGAGGCGGGCGTGAGGTCGTAAACCCGATAGTAGAGCTTCATGGCATCCTGCGCCGCATCCCGGCGTCCGCGGCGGCTGCTGGCTTGGTCTTCGGAATCGGCGGCCTCGCCGAAGATGATTCGATCTCCATCCTGCGTTTGCGAAGTGACCACGCCCTTGCCCGGCAACCAGCCCGTAATCGCTTTCCCCTCGGACTCCTCTTCGGTCGCGCCTTCTTCGTTGCTGGGCGCGCGCAAGATCGCTTCCGCCTGCAGCCAGTCGCGGCTGCTCTGCAGGATGATGAGTTCCACGCCGCGCCCGGCATCGCCTACGCGGGCGGAGTCCGCGCTAGGCGCAACGCGCAGGGTTTCCTCATGAACCAGGGTGCCGCGAAGGGCGTCCGCGAATAGAGGGGAAGTTGATGTGGCAAGAAACAGGGCAAGGCTAGCGGCAAAGGGCAGAATCCGCAGTTTCATATCTAGTTGGATGCGGCTATGGCCGGGATCTGAGGAGAATGGTCAGGGACGGGCGGGGTGGTTGTCAATCTAAAGCGCAAAACAAAACGCCCCAGACTCAGTTTGAGTCTCGGAGCGTCTGTTGATCAGCCCTCCCCCAAGTGCTGCTCGATTACGAGAATAGGGTAAGAGCAGAATTCTGAAAATGGCACCGAAGTGCCAGAGGGGGGCACGATCGTGCCTGGGGGCGGAAGTCGCCACCAGCGCGGGAATTCGGACCGTCAAGCCGTCGCGAGCCCTGGCTTCCGTCCCGCCCCTTCGAAATGCGCCTCGATTTCTTCCAGCGTCTTGCCCTTGGTTTCCGGTAGGAAGAATGCCGCCGTCACGAAGTACACCACCGTGCAGGCGGCGAAGCCGAAAAACATCGTCGAATATCCATACTTGCCCACGGTCGGCAGGAACACGGCGGCAATCCCCGTCGAAACCGCCTGATTCAGCAACAACGCAATGCTCATGCCGTTCGAGCGAATGCGCGTGGGCATAAGTTCCGAAAGCGCCAGCCATACCACGACGCCCGGCCCAACCGCATAAAACGCCATAAAGACGAACAACGTAACTGCCACGATCCAGCCGTTCTCGCTGCTGGGCACGGGCGTGATGAGCGCGTTCTCGATTCTGAGCGGAGCTTGCCGCGATCTGTCGAGATTGCTGAACGGATTCGAAAAGAAGGCCACCACGCGGTTTGCCGGCAGGCAGCTCTCGCGCGTAATCTCGATCGCCTTGGCCGCTCGATCATCGGAGCGGACGGCCTTGCTGGCGGCGCGAAAATCTCCGCAGGAGTAGATAACCACCATCGAAGTTGGCTGGGCGATGGTGTGCTTTTCTCCCGGCGCCGCTGCGGCGATCAGACCGTTCGCGGACTTTTCATCGTACTGCAGTGTGAGCTTTTGGTCTGCTCCGATCATCGCTTGCAGGCTACCGCGCGCGTCGATGCGCAGCTTCTCGGTCCGTCGAAATAAAAATCCGGTGCAGAGCATAGACACGATGATGCCCGCCGTGCCCACGCAAAGCAGGAATTTGCGGCCTTTGCGATCGACCAACGCCACGCCGCCCATGGTCATCAGGAAATTCACGATGGTAAACAGAACGTAGCCCCAATGCGCCTGCACATCGGAAAGCCCGCTCTGCAAGAGGATGTTGGCGTTGTAGCCGATGATCGAGTTCACGCCCGTCGCCTGATTGCAGGCCAGAATCACGCAGGCCAAAACGAAAGGGATGACATACTTGCGGCGCAGAAGCGATTCCTTGATTTTCGAACCGGCAGAATGATTCGCTTTCTCCGCCGTGGCAGTTTGTTCCATTTCCGCAATTTCAAGCTCCGCTTGTTTCTCCGTGCGCGAGCGCAGCAATGCCGCGAGCGCCGCGTCGCGTTTTCCTCGGCGGAAGAGCCAGCGGGGCGACTCAGCCACCAGCACGCTGCCGATTACAAACAAAAGTCCAGGTGGCAGCGAGACCCAGAAGATGCTGCGCCAGGCCATGTCTTTGAACGCGAAAAGCCGGGCCGGGTCGCCGAGCTTCGCTACCTGGTCGACGCGGATGCTGAAAAACATTCCCACAACCGCCGCCGCTACGATGCCAAGCGTCAACAACCATTGGAAGATGCCCGTACCCTTTCCGCGGCTCTCCGCTGACAGGCACTCCGCGAGATAGAGGGGGACCACGACCCCGATCAATCCCGCACTGATGCCCTGCAGCAGCCGCCCGAGAACCAGCGACTGATAGCCGTGAGATAGTGCAATAACGGGAATGCTAATGACGAACAGCGCGCCGCTAAGAGCCATCAGGAGGCGTCGGCCCATCCAGTCGGCCAGTAGTCCGGCGAACAAAGTCGAGATGACGCTGCCTAGCAGGACTGCGGCCACGATGAACGAAAGTTGCTGCGCATTAAAGCCAGAGGTGGATTCGAGGTAGGGATAAGCTCCCGCAATGATGCCGACATCGACGCCATAGAGCAGGCCGCCAAGTCCTGCTACCAGTAGCAGGAATCGGTTGTAGCCAGATTTGTCGCCATTCGGCAAAATATAAATCCTTTAGACTGAATGACTAACGGCGATTGGAGTTGTGCACGCGTTTCCCCGGAGGACTATAATCGTCTTATCATGGTAAGCAGCAATATTGAAACGCCCTCCGCAGTTGAAATGTGTGCTCATGTAAAGAATCTCGGCTACGCGGTCTCCGGCCGCATCCGTCTTTACGGGGAAGATTTCGAAGTCCTCTCCGATCCTTTTCCCCAGGAAGATGGCATTGCCGTACACGTAAAACCTTTGCGCCCGGGCGCGAAGAGCGGTGCAGCTCGAATTCTGCAGCTTCCCGCCACGATTATCCAAAGCGTCAAAGGGAGAATGGGCAAAGCAGCCTAAGGTTGCAGGGGGCCATCGGATTTTTTGGGATGAGTCGCGAGCTGGCGTGATACGTTGATAAACGCCTTTGCGGCCATGGACAGAGTGCGGTCACGACGATAGGCGAGACCAAGCTCACGAATCAGTTCTGCGCCTTCCAGCTCCACCAGCTTTACCCGCCCCGCCGCCACTTCGTCGCGCGCAAACGAAGCGCTAATCAGCGAAATCCCCAAATCTGCGGCCACGAAGCTCTTGATCATGCCGATGCTCGGCAGCTCCATGCGAACTTTCAGCTCGGAATTGTATTCGCGGAACAGCTTGTCGAGCAGCCGTCGCGTATGACCGGTTTTCGGCAGAAGCAGGGGATACTTGACGACATCGCCCACTGTGGCCATCTTCATTTTGGCCAGAGGGTTCTTCGGGCTCACCATCAGCATCAGCCGGTCGCGAAAAATCGGCTGCACTTTAAGGCTGGCGGATTGCACCGGCAGGCTCAGCACGCCGACCTCAAGCGAGCCGCTTTCCAGTTTCTCGACAATCTTGTAAGTGAAATTGCGGTAGATGCTGATCTGCACGTCGGGGAAGCGGCGGCAATAGTCGCCGAAGACATCGGGCAAAACGTAGAGGCAGGTGGCCTCGTTTGCGCCTACTAGCAGCGTGCCGCGCGGAGTTTGGCCGTGGTCGGCCACGGCGACAAGAGATTCGTCGCGCAGGCTCTTCAGGCGCACGGCGTACTCATAGAAAATCTGGCCGGCGGGAGTCAGTTTGACGGTTTTGCCGGAGCGGTCAAGCAGGCGATCGCCGTATTCCTGCTCCAACTGGCGAATCTGCGCGCTCACCGCCGATTGCGAGCGAAAAACCTTTTCCCCGGCGCGTGAGAAGCTGCGCTGGCGCGCTACCTCGAGAAAGGTAATGAGCTGATCGAAATCCATTTTTTGTGATGGTGAATTATATAGGAGTTTTGCCACCGTCTGCAGTCATTCCCAAGTTGCCTCGGTCCGCGCGCTTCTGATAACGTTGCGCGGCAACCATTGCTTTCCTCCATGCCCATTTCCTGCCCTGATTGCAGCGCTTCCATGCCCGACTCTGCCGCCTATTGTCCGGGTTGCGGTCGCGCCATGCGCGAGGTCGAGCGGGCACATGGCAGCGTAGGAGCGATGCCGGAAGCGATTGCCGGCGCTCTGGCCTATTTCACGTTCGTGCCGGCTGTGATTTTTCTGCTGGTCGAGCCTTACAAAAAAAATCGTTTTGTCCGCTTTCACAGCTTGCAGTGCATTGGAGTATTTCTTGCCTTTGTGATTGTGGCTGCGGTGATCAGGATTACCGCGGCTGTCCTGGGGCCGCTGCTGATCATTTTGCTGGCGGTAATCCTAGGTTTAGGTTTCTTCATTCTATGGCTGGTGCTGCTGGTGAAAGCGCTGCAGGGAGAGATGTTCAAGCTGCCCTTGATCGGCGATTATGCGGAACGGCGGGCCATAGTCTAGGGTACTGGGTCAGTTTCAATTGATCCAGTACCTAGTCTAGCCCTCGATTGACCAACCTTCGTTCACAACGGATAATCGAGCAGTAGCAGTTTCCGCCGTGGATATCTACGAACAAATCGTCCAGCTTCGCCGCGAAGGACGGCGCGGAGCTCTGGCCACGATTGTGAATGCGTGCGGCTCCATCCCATCCTTCCGGACCGCGAAGATGCTTGTGCGCGATGACGGATCGATTGTGGGCACAATCGGAGGCGGCTGCGTCGAAGCCGACGTGTGGCAGGCAGCTCGCGAAATCATAGAATCCGAAAAGCCGCGAACCTTGAAGTTCAACTTGAACCAGGATCCGAAGTACGATACCGGCCTGGTCTGCGGCGGGACACTCGAGGTTTTCATCGAGCCCGTACTACCTCCAGCATTACTTTATATTTTTGGCGCAGGTCACGTAGCTATAAACCTTTGCAAGGTGGCTGCGGATGCAGGATTTGATCCCGTTGTGATCGATGATCGAACCTCCTACGCCACCAAAGAGCGTTTTCCTTCCGCTCGCGAGGTACACGCGCTGGAGTTCGACGAGGCGCTGAAGCAATTCGATCCGAACGAGACTTCCTACGTTGTGATCGTCACTCGCGGGCATCGTGACGACATGCGCATTCTGCGCTGGGCCGTCCAAACTCGCGCCCGCTACGTCGGCATGATCGGATCCAGGCGCAAAGTCATCGAGATTTTCAAAACCTTGCAGAGTGAGGGAGTTCCAGCCCATCTTTTCGAGCGCGTACGCGCCCCCATCGGGTTAGACATCGGAGCTGTTACTCCCGAAGAGATTGCCGTTGCCATCGCCGCCGAGCTGATCGCGACCCGCCGCCACGCCACCAGCCGCCTTCCCCACATGAGCTGGTTCGGCTCTGATTCCCAGAACGAAACGAATAACGTTTCGGAAGCAGCCCGCGAAGAATAGAATTCTTTTGCCGCTGTTTACCGCGGGCTTTTTGACTATGACGCGCGCCCTCAGCTTCGCCGGCCTCATCCTCGCCGCCGGGGAGTCTTCGCGCATGGGGCGGGATAAAGCTCTGCTGCCCTGGCCTCCGGATAAAACTGGGCAAGCGGCCTCCAACGAAACTTTCCTTTCCGCCACGATTCGTTCCCTCTCTGAGGCGACGGACTTCGTCCTCGTAGTCGTGGGCAAGAACGAAGCTGCGCTCGCTCCCGTCATCTATGCCTGCGGGTCGTCGCTAGTTGTCAATCCGGAGCCCAGTCGCGGCCAATTCAGTTCGCTGCAGATAGGATTGCAGGAAGTGCTCAACCACGGCCGGGACGCTGCCATGATCGCTTTGGTCGATCGCCCCCCGCTGAGTACGTCGTCGCTAACAACGCTTCGCCACGCCTTCGACCGGGCGGATGAGAATGTCTGGGCGGTCGTGCCCGAGTTTTCTGGCAAGCACGGGCATCCTTATCTCGTGGGCCGCGAGATGATTGAAGCCTTCCTGCGATTGCCCCCCACGTCAAACGCACGCGATGTCGAACACATGCATCAGCAGCACATTCAATATGTTCCCGTAGACGATCCGCTGGTCGCTGTGAATATCAATACTCCCGAAGAGTACGCGGCGCTGGCGCGACAGTGAGTGCGGTTTCCCCCGTGATCCTCTGCGCCCCCTGTGTTTAAGGTTTTTTTCTCGTTCTCCGATCGCAAAGGACAGTCCGCGACTCGTTCCCCCTCCCGCGCCCGTTGCGCCATAGCGCCGGATCACGCTATGGTCAATAGATGAACGCTACGAAGGCGGAAGCCTTTCTTCCCGCAACGCAAGAATTCATAAATGCTATCGTCGAGCTCAACCCCCAGGTGGCCGCGTTTGATTGCGACGGCACGCTATGGTCGGGCGACGCCGGCGAGCGGTTCTTCGACTGGGAGCTCCGCATGGCGGAAATCGTTCCCACCGCGCTCGATGCCCCGCTGCGCGCGCGTTATGCCGCTTACAAGCGCGGCGAAGTGGACGAGACGACAATGTGCGGCGAAATGGTCACCATGCACCGCGGCATTCGCGAAACCGACCTGATGGAGGCTGCCCGCCGCTTCTTCGACGAATTGTTTGTCGCCCAGATTTTTCCCGAGATGAAAGATCTCGTTCGCCGCTTGCAGGAGAAGGGTTGCGAAGTGTGGGCGGTTTCTTCCTCGAACGAGTGGGTTATTCGCGCCGCCATGCGGCATTTCGGCATTCCGGAGAAACGCATTCTCGCGGCCAAAGTCGAGATCGAAGAGGGCGTGGCCACGGATCGCCTAGTCCGCGTGCCTTCCGGCTCAGGCAAGCCGAAGGCCTTGCGAGAATCGGTGAAAACGGGAATCGACGCGGCGTTCGGCAACTCGCGCTGGGATGCGGAGATGCTGGAAATGGCCAACCACGCCGTCGCGGTGAATCCGAATCCCGACCTCGAAGCCAAAGCGCGCGAACGCAGCTGGCGAATTTATTTTCCTGAGGGAACCCGCTCCTGAGCAAAATCTGCGAGCGCCCGCGATTTACAATAAGCTACGATGTATTCCCCGCAGCTGTTAGATCACTTTCAGAATCCACGCAACGCGGGAGAAATCGCCGACGCCGATGCAGTCGCAGAAGTTGAGAATCCCGCCTGTGGAGACGTGTTGCGCCTCACTTTGAAGAGATCTGCAGGCAAAATCGCGCACATGCAATTCAAAGCCAAAGGCTGCGTGGCATCGATCGCATGCGCTTCGGCGCTGACCGAACTGGTTGAAGGCAAGGCAATCGACGAAGCGAGGAAGATCCGGCAAGAGGACATTAGCGCCGCGGTAGGAGGATTGCCCCCAGCCTCGAATCACGCAGCCCAACTCGCTTTGGATGCGCTTTCCCTTGCCTTGCGCCGCATCGAGCACTGACCCTCCATGGCAGATCATAGTCCCCGACGCATCGCCTGCCTTCAACCCAGTGCCACGGTGATTCTGGAAGTAATTGGCGAGATCGATCGCGTCGTCGCCTGTACCAAGTACTGTGCGGATGTAGTTCCGGCAATCCAATCCCCGCCTCGCATAATTCTTCCCGATTCATGGTCCGCCGATGCGAAGCAGATCGCCGCTGTCGACCCCGATCTCGTCATCGCCTCCGTGCCTTATCAGGAAAGCGCCGTCATCGAAATACTCAAGTCGGGTGCACGTTTCCTGGGTTTCGCGCCCAAAGCGCTCGCAGATATCTATGTCGATATAGCCGCTATTGCCGGAATGGTTGGGGCGAGCGCTCGCGGAGAAGAAGTGATCCGCGACATGCAAGGGCGGATCGAGCAGGTCCGAAAGTGCACGGAATCGAGTTCTCGCCCGAGAGTTTTTTGCGAAGAGTGGGGCAAGCCACTGATTACTTCGCAACGGTGGATCGCCGAATTGGTAGACGCCGCGGGAGGAGAATTCATCGGCGAAGCCGGCAGACAGATTTCGTCCGAGGCCGTCGCCCGGGGGAATCCCGATGTTCTAGTCGCGGCCTGGTGTGGCGCGGGCGACCGCGTGCCCCTGGAAAGGATCGTAAAAGACCGCGGCTGGCAGGGAATCGCTGCCGTTGAAAACCAGCGGGTTTACTGCATTCGCGACGAGTATCTCAACACTCCCTCTCCCACGCTTTTGCGCGGGTTCGATGCGCTGGCCTTCGCAATTCATCCCGAACTTTTTCCGCGCCCGGAAGGCATCCGGCAGATTAGCGCCGTCCCCTCTTCAGTGTCCGCGAATCGCACCTCGTGAGTTAAGATTCTTGCATGCCTATCGCTACCCGAATGGAAGAAGTGCGCCAGGAGATCGCCGCCGTGGCGGAAGCCGTGCCTTCGGCCAAAGTGCTCATGCAGGCCGTCTGCCGCCTGTTGCATGAGCGCATGCTCAAATACAACTGGGTCGGCTTCTATATGCTGGAACCAGGCGCTCATCCGCCCATGCTGATTCTCGACACCTTTATCGGTGCCATGACGCCGCACACCCGCATTCCCCTCAATCAGGGCATCTGCGGCGCCGCCGCTTCCAGCGGCAAAACCATCGTTGTGGATGACGTCAGCAAGGATCCGCGTTATCTGGCCTGCTCTCTCGAAACCAAATCCGAGATCGTCGTGCCCGTTTTTGTGAACAGACAGGTCGTCGGTGAACTCGATATCGACAGTCACTTTCCAGCCGCCTTCGGTCCTGAGGATCAGGGCCTGGTTCAATTCTGCGCCGAACTCGTCGGAAAGAAATTAGAGCAGTCGAGATGAAAGTGGAAAAGGGCCAGGTGCGGGCGCCCGAAATCGGCCCGCTCTGGCTGAATTCGCCGCCCCTGAACTTCCGCCAGCTCCGGGGACGAGCCGTGCTGGTCGACTTCTGGGACTACACCTGCGTCAACTGCATTCGCACGCTTCCTTACGTACAGGCGTGGCACGAGCGCTATCACGACAAAGGTTTGACCGTGATTGGCGTGCACACGCCCGAGTTCACCTTCGCGCAGTATGAATCGAATGTGGAGCGCGGCATTCGCGAGTTTGGCTTGACCTATCCCATCGTCGTCGATAGCAATCGCGCCATCTGGAAGGCCTTCGCCAACCGCTACTGGCCAACAAAATATCTGCTTGATAAGGACGGCTATCTGCGCTACGGCCATTTTGGAGAAGGCGCATATCGCGAGTCTGAGCAGATGATTCAGGAACTATTACGCGAGATCGATCCCAACCTAATTCTTCCCGCTCTGATGGAGCCTGTGCGCGAAGAAGATCAGCCGGGAGCGGTTTGTTATCGCCCCACCGGCGAACTCTACTTCGGCCATCAGCGCGGCCGCATCGGCAACGAAGGCGGATTCAAGGAAGATCAGATCGCCGATTATGATTCTTCCGGGCGCCACATCAACATGGAAAACAATTTCTTTTATGCGAACGGACAGTGGGCTTCAACGGCGGAATATTTTGAGGCGGTGGGCGATGGTTCACATTCGCTGAAGTTGAAGTACGAAGCCGCCGGCGTGAACCTGGTCATGGCCGCCCCGCACACTGGTTCTGCACAGGCAACGCTGCTGCAAGATGGCAAGCTGCTGGCGCGAAGCAACGCGGGCAAGGATGTTCGCTTCCGCGACGCGGAAAGCTATGTCCGGGTGGATTCCGCGCGCATGTATTCGCTGGTCGATAACCACGACTTCGGCCAGCACGAACTGGAGCTGCATTGCTCTCCGGGGATTGCAGCCTTCGCCTTTACTTTCACCGCGTGCGTCGATCCTGTTGCCAGTGCATTGCAAGTCACAGCGAGTTCTGAGCCATGAAGCGCGTCGTTGCGGCCATCATCGAGAAAGATGGCAAGCTGCTGGTGTGCCAGCGCACCCGCCACCAAACCATGCCTCTGAAGTGGGAATTTCCCGGGGGAAAAATCGAAGAGGGCGAACAGCCGCGCGATGCGCTGCGGCGAGAATTAGAAGAAGAGTTAGGGATTCAGGCGCGCATCGGCGATGAGGTCGCCCGCGTGCAGCACAGTTACCCGAACGGGAATAAAGTCGAACTTCGCTTTTACCTCGTGCGTGAATACGACGGCGAAATCGAGAACCGGATTTTCAAGGATCTCCAGTGGTCCGCGCCGAAAGCGCTTCCATCCTACGATTTCCTTGAAGCCGACGAGACCCTCGTGAAAGACCTCGCCGCCGGAAAGCTCCTCTAACTCCGCTTCACAACGCTCACCCGCCGCCTCGCAACGTCCAGAACCACGCCGCAGTCAGTCCAATCATAATCACCGTCGTGATCCACGCCACGGCGTTGAACAAATGCGAATTCACATACTGGCCCATCAGTTCTTTCTTGTTGATCAACAACAGCATGAAGATCAACACGAAGGGCAGCACCACCCCGTTCACCACCTGCGAGAGCACAGCCAGCTTTATCAGCGGCAGGCCGGGAACCAGCAGCACCGCGCCGCCCGCCACGATTAGCAGCGTGTACAGCCAATAGAAAACCGGCGCTTCGCCGAATTTCTTATCGACTCCAGACTCGAATCCCATTCCTTCGCACACCGTATACGCCGTAGAAAGCGGCAGAATGGAGGCTGCGAACAGGGATGCATTGAACAAGCCCATGGCGAAGAGAATGTAAGCATACTTGCCCGCCAGAGGTTTCAGAGCCTGGGCCGCATCGGCGGCGTACTTAATATCACGATATCCATGCACGTACAAAGTTGCTGCGCAGGCAACGATGATGAACCACGCCACTACATCGGTGAAGATGCAGCCCGTGATCACATCCCAGCGCGAGGCCTGCAGCCCCCGCCGCGTCACGCCTTTCTCCACGATGGAAGATTGCAGATAGAACTGCATCCACGGTGCGATAGTCGTACCCACCACGCCGATCACCATGTAGAGATAGGCTTGCTCGCGAAACACATGCAGCCCCGGCGGCTGGAACGTGGCGATAGAAGCGTCTTTCCAGGCTGGATGAGCGGGGAATGCGGCGAGAATATAGGTAATGTAAAAGCCGGAAGCGATGAGGAAGACTTTCTCAACGCTCTTGTACTGGCCCCTGACTACGATGAGCCAAACGATCACGCCGCAAATCGGCACCGTCGCATAGCGTGAAAGTCCGAATAACTCGAGGCTGGTGGCGATGCCGATAAATTCCGTGACCACGTTGCCGAAGTTGGTGATCAGAATTCCCAGCATCATCAGAAACGTGACGCGCAGCCCGAATTCTTCGCGGATCAGGTCGCTTAATCCCTTGCCGGTTACCGCGCCCATGCGCGCGCACATCTCCTGCACCACGATCAGCGAGAGCGTGACGGGAATCATCGTCCATAGCAAAAGATGCCCGTACTGCGCGCCAGCCTGCGAATAGGTGAGGATGCCGCCCGCGTCGTTGTCGACATTTGCGGTGATAATGCCCGGCCCGACGACTGCCAGGAACACCAGCGTCCGGCTCTTCCAGCGTTTCCATAGCCTCATGAGAACATTTCGACGGCATATTGCAGATTAAGAATCCAGCTTTGCGCCAAACGCAAAGTGCAAAGTGGAAGACAAGCGGCCTTAGGATAAATGGATTCGCGATTCCGACCAAATAAAAAGTGAGGGACGGAATCAAGCCATGGAAGCGGTTTTCGGAGGTTGATCCATGGAGAGACTGACGCCCTCGGAGCCTGTCCTGAGGGTGAAGTCAAAGGAACCCGAGCAATGCGAGGCGAACAATCGGCGCCGGAAGTCTTAGGTTCCATTATTTGAAATCAACCGCTAGCCGGAACAACCAAGCGCTCCGACCCTCCGGCAGTTTAAGATATTCTCAGGCCAATATTCCGGTGACCAAAAACTCCGCGCGCATTACTTATCTTCTGATCGCTGTTATTGTTGTTCTCCTCGACCGCTGGAGCAAGCACATTGTTGCGAAGCGCATTCGCCTCTACTCGCACATTCAGGTAATTCCCGGCTTCTTCCGCCTGACGCACACGGAAAACACGGGCGCGGCCTTCAGTCTGTTCGCCGACTCGCCCGCTCCGTGGAAGACCTGGTTACTGATTGCTTTTTCCGCTATCGCCCTGGTCGTGGTCGTAACCTTGCTCTGGAAAAATCACCATAAACACGTCGCGACCGGGGTGGGACTGTCGCTAATCATGGGTGGCGCGCTGGGCAATCTGTGGGATCGTCTGGCGCGCGGCCGCGTGGTGGATTTTCTGCTGGTTTACGTCAAACAATATCAATGGCCCGTCTTCAACCTGGCGGATAGCGCGATTGTGATTGGGGCGGGGCTGCTGGTGCTCGAAATATTGTTTGCCAAGTCGCACACGCACGATGCCGCGGCAAGCGAGTCGGCAAAGGTCTAGATCCTTAGCCGTTCAGCATTGCCATTTGTTCGGCACCATAGCGCGTTCCGGCGACGGCATGGGCGGGAACCGCCCTTTCAATCTGTTCGAGTTCTGCTGCTGACAACGCAATCTCGACCGCGCCCAGCGCATCCTGCAACTGAACTCGCGTGCGCGCTCCGATCAACGGAACAATGTCTTCGCCCCGGCTCAGCGCCCACGCAATGCAGAGCTGGCTTACCGTGATGCCGCGATCGGCGGCAATTTTCTTCAATGCGTCGATGATCTTCAGATTGCTCTGGAGATTCTCTCCGGTAAAACGCGGCAGATGCGCGCGGAAGTCGCCATTACCGAAGTTAGATGTTCTTCCGGCTAGTAGGCCGCGCGACAGCACCCCATAAGCGGTCACCCCGATTCCCAGCTTTCGCAGCGCAGGCAGCACGCCGCTTTCAATGTCACGCGTGATGATCGAGTACTCGATCTGCAACGCGGTGACGGGATGAAGCTCGTGCGCGCGCTCGATAGTTTCCACGGAAGCCTCCGACATGCCTAGATAGCGCACGTATCCCGCCTTGATCATTTCCGCAATCGCGCCGGCCGTTTCTTCAATCGGCACGGAGCGATCCACGCGTGCCGGCTGGTAAAGGTCGATGTAGTCGGTCCCCAGGCGCCGCAAGCTATAGGCAAGAAAATTCTTCACCGATGCTGGCCGGGTATCTACGCCGACGAACTGGCCGTTGGGCGCGCGTTGCGCGCCGAATTTGACGCAGACGAATGCCTTGTCGCGCCGGCCCTGAATTGCCTGCTTTACGAGACTCTCGTTGTGACCCATGCCGTAAAAATCGCCGGTGTCGAGCAGGTTGATTCCTGCTTCCAGAGCGGCATGCAGCGTGGCGAGGCTTTCCTTTTCATCAACCGGACCGTACAGGGCCGACATTCCCATGCAGCCAAGGCCGAGGATTGAGACAGCAGGGCCGGATCGGCCCAAGGTTCGTGCCTTCATCGTCATTTCCGTGAACTAGGTTTGGATGTGGATTAGAAGGTGGAGATTCGCGAAAAATCGCGCAAGGGCCCGCCAGCTAGGGCGTCCCATACAACTGCCGGTATACACTCGCATTCCGCAAAATGGCCTGCACGTACTCTCGCGTCTCGGTGAACGGGATCGATTCCACAAACTCCTCTGGGTCGCGATATTTGCCCTGTCCCAGCCATTCTTCCACGCGGTCTGATCCTGCGTTGTAAGCGGCCAGTGCGTACTCGAACGATCCAAACTTGTCGACCATCCCCTTAAAGTAGCGTGTGCCCAACTGGAGATTCACCGCCGGAGTATAAAGTTGGCTCGCGTTGTAGCGTCTCAGCTTCACTTCTTTGGCCACGACCCGTCCCGTCTTTGGCAGTAGCTGCATCAAGCCGACGGCATTTGCTCGCGAAACCGCATTGGGATTGAACTCCGACTCCTGCCGGATAAGCGACGCAACCAGATAAGGATCGAGCCCGTTCGCCGCAGACGATCGTTTCAGGTCGGTCCAGTAGGGCTTGGGAAACAGCGCTTCCCAATACTTGCGCGGTAGGTCGGGAATATCGAGCGCGAAATAATTTGGCGCGGAGTGTTTCATGTACTCGATCGCGCGATCGTAATGCCCGGTTTCTACAAAAAGTTGTGCCGCTTCCGCCGGAGCCCAGCTTCCGCCTTCTTTCGCGGCCGCCGCTTGCAGTTCGCGAATGGCGAAATCGACCAGCCCGCCGTTGCCCAGCAGTTCCGCTTTCTGCTCGTGCAATTCATCGGTTGGAGGATCGGAGTCTTCTATTTTCTCGTTCTTGTCGAGCGCTGGAACGCGGTCGAGAATCGCATAGTCCGTGACCGCGTCGCTCGCGGACGGAGGAAGATGCTTCATTCGGTCCCGCGCCAGTTCCGCATAATAAAAATTGCGATAGCGCTCGGAAAGTTTCTGGTAGAACGCTCGCGCCATCAACGGCTGGTTGTCCTCTTCAGCCAGCCGCGCCCGCCAGTACAAAGCCGCAGGAGTTTCCGCGCCGGAGGGATAGAGCGCTATCTGTTCTTCAAAAGCTTTCTTGGCCTCTTCATTGCGCCCTTGCCGCAAAGTCAGCCATGCGGCCTTCCAATGCACGTAGGAAGCGCGCGGGCCCTCCGGGAAGCGCTGCTGCGCCTCGCGAAATGCGTCCAGCGCCTGGTCGTATTCGTGGTGCACCAGATGCAGATTCGCGGCCGAGAGCAACGCCTGCTCCAGCCATGGGCTGGTTGGTGCCGCTTGCCGTAACTCGTTCACGGTTTGAAAAAATTCGTCGTTGTCGCTAGCTGCGAACGCAACTTCTCCAACTAAATACAGCCGCTGCGCATTCAACTCGCCGGTCACCGGCCCAACTCCGGAGAGAACCTCCTTGGCATCGCGATTTCTGCCCGCTTTGTGCAAAGCGTCGGCTAAGGCAAGTTGCATCGTGGGACGTTCCGCTGGAGTTGCCTCATGCACGAGGCTGCGCAATGCGTCCACGGCATCCGCGTAGCGTTTGTGATTCACCAACGCCAGCGCTCGGGTTCGAAGCTGTGCCACGGTCGGCGGAGGCGCGGAGGGCAGCTTGCGCAACTCAATGTATGCCCCATCCGCCTCGGTGCTGGTGGGCATCGTGTAGTAAATGTTGCCTAGAATCTCGGCAGCCTTGGAGTCCTGTCCCGTCGCCGCGTACGCACGACCCAGCGCGAATTCCACGTCCGAGCGAATCGGCACGCGAATCTTTTCGAGCAGCGTGACCGCTTCCGCCGCTTGCCCTTCGAGCAACAGCCCTTCGGCGTAAGTTAATTGCGCATCGCGGACGAGGAAGCGAATCCGGATGGGCTTGCCCGAAATCCGACAAATTAGCCAGCGCCTCGGCGATGTGCCCGGTTTGCAGATAAGAAACGCCGAGATAGTAAGCGACGTAGTCGCCGAGGTCTCCAGCATGAACTTTGGCGCGGCTCAGCGGATCAATCGCTTTGGCGTAATCCTTATCGAGAACATGCGCGTAGCCCAGGACCAGCCAGGCCAGCGCGCCCGCGTCTTCTTTCGAGTGAGCGCGCGCATAAGCCTGCACGCCCGCATACGCCGCAACCGAACGGTCCTGCAGAAGCTGCTGCGCCATCGGCCGCAGGCTGGTGGATGCCACAAACGCCTGCCGCAACCGCCGCACGCGCGGCGAGGGCGGGCGCCGCCTCTTCGAAGTATTCGAGTAGTGAGCCCTGGAACCGCTGGTAGCCCGCTTTTTGGCAGCCGGTTTGCGAGTTGAACTTGCAGTCTTCTTTGCGCCGCCTTCGCTCGCACCTTCGGGCGTTGCCTGAGCCGGCCTTGACGTAGCCGTGTCGGCTTGAGTAAGCGCAGAAAAAGAGGACAACGCTTCCGCTGAAATTAGCAGAGCGCTAAATAAGCTGGAGAGAACCGCAGCCCTGAAGAACCACCACAGCTTGGTAACTGATCGAACCACTTTACTTTCGCGCAGATCGACTCGCCAGAGAAGTCTGCTTAAAATCTCATTCGGCCAAAATCATCGATGAAAATTCGCGCCCATCACCGATACATCATCTTCCGCCAGGCTCCGAACCAGTTCCGCCTGCAAATAATCCGCACTCGCCGCTACCGTGCTGCCGTACCGCTTCTGAAAGGTTCCCCGGCTCTTGTCGATATCTTCCTTCAGCCGGTCGTACAAATCCTTATTGCGCCGCCCTTCGGCAACCTTGGCTTGATTGTAAAGCTTGATCTCATCCACCAGAAGGCGCGCAAAGCGCTGCGCCTTGCGATGCACATCGGCATCCTCAGGAGAGAGCCCGGCCAAAGGATCTGTTGCAACCGCCGGCGCAGCCGCACTCGCGGCATGTGCCGAAGCAACTTCCACGACCTCCGCCGCTGGAGCGGGATCGACCGCGGCTTTCGCAGCCACATGCTTGGGCGAGTGCGACGCGAACGGATCGGAGAACGAAGACACCGTTTGCACCGGGGGAGCCGGATGTTCCACCTGCGCCTCGTGTTCTTCCCGCGCTGTTGCTGTCTTGCGCAGGGAAATCACTTCCAGCCACGCGCTTGTCGCCATCACCAGCAGTTCAAGAACGTCAGAGCTCAACCGCCCGCTGTCGCCGCCATCGGCATATACTAGCGCCGCGACCTTATCTTTCAGCGACAGGGGCAATACCAAGACTTGCTCATTCGCAGGCCCGCCGAATTTCTCGGCGAAACCGCTCATCTCCGCGATATTTCCGGGCGTGGACACGCGATTCCGGTAAGCGTGGGAGGCCGGTCCGGCGTTCAAGTCGAGTGCGGTATCCTTTACCACTTCATCATCGCCAAATCCGCGCGCCTGCCATCCGGTGGCCGCTCCCGCCTTCACCACGAACAATGCGATGCGCGCGCAATGTGCGCTGCCCGCATCCAGTAACGCCCGCAAGATTTCCTTCTGGGTAGTCCCGGCGTGGATTTTCGAAACCGCCTCCACCAGGCCATTGGCATTGTCGCCCGCAGCAGGAGCTGCGGCGCCAGCCTGCGCCGGAAGCGTCTCCAGAACGCGTTGCACCACCTGCGACTGCAGTTCTGGCAGCTTTTCCTGCAGCGCCTGTGCTACCGCCCGAGTTACCGCCTGCTCCATTTCTCCCATTTCGGCTTGTTTTCCGTTCTGCTTCGCCTTCCCTAAGAAAAACCTTCTTTCCTGAGCCAGTCGCCGTTCCGCCGGCGCGCTAACGCTCCTTACTTGCTGATTATAGGGCACTTGCAGGATTGCCCACGGAACGTTGGGACGTGTGCTACCGCGTACCCTGCATTCGACTGTATCGCAAATCGCATCCCGCTCAAAGTACGATCATGCCCGCAAGATTACCGTAGTGACACCCATGCAGAAGGGTTACCAACCGTCATTTCCGAGCGAAACAGAAACGCAATCAGTTAATCCTGTCATTTCGAGCGAAGCAAGAATGCGAGGTCACGAGTATCCTTGCGAAGTCGAGAAACCTGCTTTCGCCTGGTATGGCACCGCCGCCTCACCCCGCCACCGCCCGCAATGGCTCCGCAATCGCCCGCATCACCTTCTCGAACCCCGCAAAATCCAGCGATTGCGCACCATCCGACAGCGCCCGCTCCGGGCAAGGATGCACCTCAATAATCAATCCATCCGCCCCCACGGCGACCGCCGCCCGCGACACCGCCGCAATCAGGCTCTGCTTGCCCGTGCCGTGGGAAGGATCGGCGATCACCGGCAGATGCGAAAGATCCCGCGCCAGCGCCACCGCGGCCAGGTCGAAAGTATTGCGCATTTCGGTCTCGAAGGTTTTGATGCCCCGCTCGCACAACACAACCTGCCTGTTCCCGCCCGCCAGCAGATACTCCGCCGCCAGCAGCCATTCCTTCACCGTGGCCGAAGGCCCGCGTTTAAGCAAAATTGGCTTCTTCACTGTAGCCAGCCTTCGCAACAGTGCGAAGTTCTGCATATTGCGCGCGCCCACCTGCAGCATGTCGCAATGTTCGCAGATGATCTCCACATCCTCCGTGCTCATCACCTCCGTGACCACGGGCAACCCGGTCTGCTCCCGCGCCTCACGCAGAATCTTCAGCGCCTCCGTCCCCAACCCCTGAAAATCGTAAGGAGAAGTTCGCGGCTTGTAAGCTCCGCCGCGCAGCATGGTGGCGCCCGCGCGCTTCACCGCATGAGCCGTATCAAGCAACTGCTCGCGCGATTCCACCGAGCAAGGGCCGGCAATGATCACAACTTCAGGCCCGCCAATCCTCGCGCCGCCCACGTTCACCACTGTTCGCTCCGGCCTGACCTGCCGGCTCACCAGCTTGAACGGCTGCGCAATGGGAACGACATTCTCCACGCCGGGCGCAACCTGCAGCGCCTCAAGTTCGTGCCGCCGTCCGCTGCCCACTGCGGCAACAATGGTTTTCTCTGTGCCGCGCGTGACGTGCGGCTGAAATCCCGCCTCGCGCACCCGCTCGATGACGTGCTCAATCTCCTGCTCGGTCGCTTTTTCCGACATGTTGACGATCATTTCCGTTTTCCTCCGTGTCTCCGTGTCTCCGTGGTTAAAAACCGTTATCAAAAAGTAAAGGCCGCGATCTAAATCGCGGCCTCTGGCTGAACTTGCTGGAACTAGTCGATTACTCTTCGTCTGATTTCCTCGCAAGCGCCGCAGCCGCTACCAGACCAAACCGGTAGCGAAACTGCAACGTAAACGAGGTAAATCGAGTCACGAAGTTATCTCCTGCCTTCATACACAGCGTCGATGACTGCTTTAGTGCGAGAACAAGAGCGTACAGTGTTCTCCATAATGCCGCAGCACCGGGGCCTTGTCAAACATTACGCGAGAAACTCCAATCGCGGCTAGTACGATTGCCCCACCGCGGAAACCGGCATCGGCGGCGCATTTTCCGGCGCCGGACGTTGCACCAGCGCCTGCGCCGAATCCTGAGCGTAGTGCAATATGCCCGAGGGGAAGATTCCGAGATAGATCGTCGCCACCATGCAGATAAAAATCGCCAGCCGCAGCGTGAATGGAACTGGCATGACCGGAACTTGCTTGCGCGCCTCGCGCATGTACATCACCACGATCACGCGCAGATAGTAATAAGCGCCCACCCCGCTGTTCAGCACCCCGATAATCGTCAGCCAAACTCAGGTTCGCCTTGATGGCCGCACTGAACACGTAAAATTTGGCGAAGAAGCCGCCCGTGATCGGAATGCCGATCAGCGAGAGCAGGAAGATGGTGAGCGTAGCCGCGAGCAGCGGAGAACTGCGCCCCAGGCCTTCGTAATCCTCCAGCGTCACATAACGTTCGCCCGCATTCGCAAAATGGCTGATGATGGCGAACGCGCCCACGTTCATGGCCGCATAGGCGGCCGTGTAGAACATCACCGCCGAAGTTCCAAGTCCCGGAGCGGCTGCGAAAGCCACCAGGATATAACCCGCATGTGCAATGGAAGAGTATGCCAGCAGTCGCTTCACATTGCTTTGCACCAGCGCTCCGATGTTGCCCAGGGTCATCGAGAACGCAGCCGCAACCCAGATCACCCAGAACAAAGCATGCACATTGACCACGAATACAATGCGCAGCAACACCGCGAACGCCGCCGCTTTGGGACCAGTCGACATCAGTCCGACAATCGGCGCGGGCGCGCCTTCATACACGTCCGGCGTCCAGATATGAAACGGCGCCGCCGCAACTTTGAATCCCAACCCCACAAACATGAGGGCCACGGCGGCATAAGCGAGCACCGGAATCGGCCCAGCTTCGAGCGTCCGGCTGATCTGATCGATATTCGTCGATCCGGTCGCCCCAAAAATCAATGCGACGCCATACAGGAAAAATGCCGTCGCAAACGATCCCAGAAGAAAATACTTCAGCGAAGATTCCGCGCTCGGCGCCTCGTGCCGGCGAAATCCCGCCAGCACGTAAGAAGAGATGGAGGAAATCTCGAGGGCAATAAAGATCAAAACCAGTTCGACCGCCGACGACATCAGCGCCATACCGACAGTACCGAACAGAATCAGTGCATAGTATTCGCCCGCCCGAATCTTCTGCACCGCCATGTATTCATACGAACTGAGAATGACGACGGCAGCGATCGCAATCACTAAAACGTGAAAGAAGACGCTGAATCCATCCACCTGAATCGTGTTCCAGAAAGCCAGGCCCGGCGCTTGAGACATCATCCAGGTCGCCGCAATCCCCGCCACGGTTCCAAGAAACGCAATCCGGCCCAGAACCTTCTGTCCCGTTTCTTTATCGAGCAAAGGTTCGAGAAACATCACGATCATGCCGAAGATCGAGAGAACAATTTCCGGCAGGATGCGGACATAATCCGCACTCTGCGGCAGCGCTCGCGAGTAAAAGGCGGGGAGCATGATCATTGTCCCACCGCCCGGCTGGCGATGTGCACCAGCGGCGTCAGCGCCGCCTGCACGGCAGGACCGATTGCGCCCAGCCATATGATTGGCGCAACCCCCATCACCAGCGCAGCCACGGCGCATGGCCACAGCGCCCATTTTTCGAATCCAGACAAATCGCTCAAAGAATTGTTCACCGCATGTGTGACCTTGCCATAGAACACGCGCTGATACATCCACAACAGATAAACCGCGCTCCAGATGACACCGGTCGCGCCGAGGATTCCATAGATAGGCCGCGCCTGGAACGCGCCGCTGAGCACAAGAAATTCGCCGATGAATCCGTTCAGAAGCGGTAAGCCGCCCGAAGCCAGCACCATGAACAGATACAACGCCGCATAAACCGGCATAGGCGCGGCCAGCCCGCCGAACTCCGTGATTTCGTATGTATGCCGTCGCTCGTGCAGAATTCCCGCCAGCATGAACAGAGCACCGGTCGAAACTCCGTGCGCCAACATCACGAACATCGCGCCGTCCAGCCCTGCCTGCGTAAAGCTGAAAATTCCCAGCACCACAAATCCCAAATGGCTCACCGACGAATACGCGATCAGCTTCTTCATGTTCGGCTGCACCATCGCCACCAGCGCGCCATAGATGATTCCGATCAGCGCCAGAATCATGATCCACCACGCGTTCTGCCGCGACTGCTCAGGGAACAGGCCAAGATTGAAGCGCAGCATTCCGTAAGTTCCCATCTTCAGCAGAACCCCGGCGAGCAGCACCGACCCGGCCGTAGGCGCCTCCACGTGCGCATCCGGCAACCAGGTGTGGAACGGAAACAGCGGTACTTTCACCGCAAATGCCAGGAAGAATCCGAGAAACAACCACCGCGCGGCAGCAGGGAAGTGCGGCACCGCGCCGCTCGCGATCTGCTCGCGAATGGTAACGAAATCAAAGCTCCCGGTGTGCGCGTAGAGCCACAGGATCGCCGCCAGCATGAATACCGACGCGATCATCGTGTACATAAAAAACTTTACCGCCGCATAAACTTTCCGCTCATGCCCGAAAATCCCGATCAGCAGCGCCATCGGGATCAACGTCCCCTCCCAGAAGAAATAGAAGAGAAAGAGATCGAGCGAAGTGAAAACCCCGATCAGCGCAGTTTCCAGAATCAGCAGCAGAACAAAAAATTCCTTCACCCGTTCATGCACCGAGTGCCAAGAAATCAGCACGCACAACGGCGTGAGAAACGTGGTGAGCACCACCAGCCACATCGAGATGCCATCGACCCCCATGTGGTAGTGGATGTTGGGCGTCGAGATCCACGGCCGGTCAATGGCGAAGCGGAATTCCGCGTGTTCGCGATGGAAATGTACCGGCAAATGCAAGGACAGAATGAATGTGAGAAGCGAGATGACGAGCGCGAAAATGCGAATGTCCCGATCTCGCCGCGGGAATAGCATCAACAACAGCCCGCCCACGAGCGGCGTGAACGTTACAAAGGAGAGGATGAACGGGCTGAGATTTTCCAGGCTCATCGGCCCACCGCCATCCACAGCATGAACGCAATCACTACCGCCGAGCCGATGGCAATCCAGCCTGCATACGAGCGAATATTGCCCGACTGCATGTGCCGAACCTCGTCGGACACATGCTTTGCCCCCTTGCCCGCGTCATTCACCGCCGCATCGATGATTTTGCGGTCCACGTCTTGCCAGAGAATTCGCGTCGACCCGGCGATCAATGGCTCTGACGAACAAAGCGGCGTAGAATTCATCGACGTAATATTTGTTCAACACCGCCTGATATGCGCCCTGCATGGAATGCGCGATCTTTTCCGGCAGTTGCGGATTCTGATAGTAAAGCTGCCAAGCCAGCGCAAAGCCGAGCAACCCCGCCAGAACCGAAATCCCGGTGAACAGCAGTTCATTTGAGGCTTCCGTCTTCGGTCCGGAACCCTCCTGCTCAGGTGCTCTCTTTTCGCCCACTGCCGCGGTTTCTCCCGCAGGCGCACTCGCCTGAAACACCGGTCCAAGAAATTTATCGAAATGATTGCTGCCGCCCAGCGATCCCGGCACGCCAACATATCCGCCAATCACCGAGAGCACCGCTAGAATCACCAGCGGAACCACCATCACCTTGGGCTTTCATGAATGCCGCCGTGGCCGTGCGCCCCATGCGAATCATGCGCCGGATGCGCCGATTCTGCCTCACCGCGATACTCGCCAAAGAACGTCATGAACCACAGGCGAAACATATAGAAAGACGTGACAAACGCGGTAATCACTCCCACCAGCCAGTAAGCCCAACTCACCTGGTAGGATCGCCACAAGATTTCGTCCTTGCTGAAAAATCCTGAAAAGCCGGGGATGCCCGAGATCGCCAAAGTCGCCGCGGTCATCGACCAGAATGTCCACGGAATCTTCGTGCGCAGGCCGCCCATCTTGCGCATATCCTGCTCGCCGCCCACGGCGTGAATCACCGAACCGGCGGCAAGAAAGAGCAGGCCTTTGAAGAAGGCGTGCGTCATGAGATGAAATATCCCCGCCGAGAAAGCTCCCACCCCGCACGCCATAAACATGTAACCGAGTTGCGAAACGGTGGAGTACGCAAGAACTTTCTTAATGTCAGTTTGTGCAATGCCGATGGTCGCGGCGAAAAATGCGGTCAACGTTCCAATGATCGCAACCACAGTCAACGCCATCGGCGCGCGTTCAAAAATTACATGCGAACGCGCAACCATGTACACGCCCGCCGTAACCATGGTGGCCGCATGAATCAAAGCGGAAACCGGTGTCGGGCCCTCCATCGCGTCCGGCAGCCAGACGTAGAGCGGAATCTGCGCCGACTTGCCGCAGGCACCGACCATCAGCAGAATTCCGATCGCCGTGAGAAGTCCCGTTCCGGCTGTTTCCGAGTTCATCGGCAAAACGTGCTGAAACACCTGCACAAAATTCAGCGAGCCAAAATGTTTGATCAGCAGGAACAGCGCGATCAGAAATCCAAAATCGCCGATTCGATTTACGATGAAAGCTTTTTTCCCCGCCGATGCCGCCGAATCCTTCGTGAACCAGAACCCGATCAGCAGATAGGACGCGAGTCCGACTCCCTCCCAGCCGATGAACATCACCAGGTAGTTGCCGGCGAGGATCAGCGTCAGCATGAAAAACATGAACAGGTTCATGTAGCAGAAGAAGCGGTAGTAACTGGGATCGTCCCACATGTAGCCGACGGAGTAGATGTGGATCAGCAATCCAACTCCGGTGACCACCAGCAGCATCACCAGAGAAAGCTGGTCGAGGTAGAACTCGAAGTCGACATGGAAACTGCCCGCGCGGATCCAGTGCGCAAGATATTCGGTGTAGGGAAGCGACAGTGACGAGAACCGCATGGCGACCCACAGGGCCCACGCAAACGCCGCCCCGCAGAAAAAAAGCGCAACCACGCTGACGGCGGTGCGCGATGACTTCCTGCCGAGAAAACCGTTGATTGCCGCCCCCGCCAGCGGCAAGATCGGAATCAGCCAGAGATTGAGCATCGGGTTCATAGTTTGAGCAGGTTCACCTGATCCACGTTCAAAGTCTCACGTGTACGATAGACGGCGATGATGATCGCCAGTCCGACGGTCGCTTCCGCTGCCGCCACCACCATTACGAAGAAAACAAAAATCTGCCCGGCGAGCATGTGCCAGTGCGCCGCGAACGCTACGAATGAGAGATTCACGCCATTCAGCATCAACTCAATCGACATAAAGATGGTGATGATGTTGCGCTTGATGAGAAATCCCACCACACCACAAGCAAACAGGAAGGCACTGAGCAGCAGATAGTACGAAAGAGGAACCATCAGCTCGTCTTCCTTTCAGCGGCGTCCGGCTTGGCAGCCAGGACCACGGCACCCATAATGGCGATCAGAATCAAAATCGAAGTGACTTCAAACGGCAACAGAAAATCGTGAAAGAGAAGCTGCGCGATCTCGGTCGGGTGTCCGGGCAGAGCACCAATGGGAACGGCCTCCGTTCCGGAATGCCGCAACACGACCCACGCCAGCAGAACGCTGCCCGTAAGCATTCCGGGCACTCCCAGCACCAGCGCGACGCGGCTGCCCTTGGTTTCTTCCTCTTCGCCTGCATTCAGCAGCATGATGGTGAACACGAACAACACCATGATCGCGCCCGCGTAGACGATGACCTGAACGGCGGCGACAAACTCAGCGCCGAGCAACAGATATTCGCCCGCCAGCGCCGCCATCACCGTGATCAGCGACAGCGCAGAATTGATCGGATGCCGCTGCGCCAGCAGGTTGATCGCCCCCGCCACGCAAACCGTGCCAAACGCCAGAAATAAGATGAGATGAAAGCTCATGAATCAGTTCTCAGTGGCCGGCTTCCAGTTGCCAGTAGAAGCTAACCCGCCAAACGCCGCGCACCCAGCACGTCTCAGTCCTTACTGGGAACTGGCAACTTCATTCCCTACCAGCCCACACCAATCGCCGTGGCCACCAGATTTGCAATCGCCAAGGGCAGCAGAAATTTCCAGCCGAACGCCATCAACTGGTCATAGCGGAAGCGCGGCAACGTGCCGCGCACCCAGATATAAAGAAAGAGGAAGCAAACTACTTTCAACGCAAACCAAAACATCGGCAGAATCACCTGCAACCACTCGGGCCCAAACACCGGCCCGTGCCAGCCGCCAAAGAATAGCAGCGTTGCCAGGCACGCCACCGTAATCATGTTGGCGTACTCCGCCATAAAGAACATGGCAAACTTCATCGAGCTGTATTCCGTGTGATAGCCCGCCACCAGCTCGGTTTCGGCTTCTGGCAAATCAAACGGAATGCGGTTCGTTTCCGCATAAGCCGCCATCAGATAAACAAAGAAGCCCACGAACTGCCAGTGAAAAACGTTCCACCGGGGAATGACGTACAAAAATCGTCCCGCTTGCGCGTTGACAATGTCTCGCAGGCTGAAACTCCCCGCCTGCAGCAAAACTCCAACCAGCGAGAGCCCCAGAGCAATTTCATAGCTGACCATCTGCGCGCTCGAACGCAACCCGCCGAGCAGCGAATACTTGTTGTTCGAGGACCACCCTGCCAGCGCCACGCCGTAAACCCCCAGCGACGTTACGCCGAGGATCAGCAACAGCCCGATGTTTACATCCGTGATCTGCAGCGGAATCTGGTAGCCGAATACTGTGAACGAGTTTCCAAACGGAATCACCGCGATCGAAGTCAGCGCAAAAGTCACAGCCATCATCGGTGCCGCTATAAACAATGGCTTGTAAACGTGCGGTGGTGTCAGATCTTCTTTGAAAAAGAATTTCAAACCATCGGCAGCCGGTTGCAGCAGCCCGAACGGCCCAACGCGCTTGGGTCCCCAGCGGTTCTGCATGTGGCCCACAACTTTGCGCTCCAGCCAAACCGTATAGGCGACGGCAGTGAGCAGCACGAGCAGAACGACTGCCGACTTGACCACCGACACCAAAATGAATATGTGAATCGGCAAAGGCATAGGCTAAGAATCGGTTGATTGAGTAATCGGGCCATTGTGCGATTTCGCTCTGCAGTCGCCGAATGACTCAATCGCACAATCGCTAAATGTTTTCAGTCGGCCGCGACTTCCGAAGGCGCCGCTTCACGACTTTCGATCACGGAGTTCAATGCCCGCGAATATCGGCCGAGAGTTCCAGAACTAAAAAGACTGTCGTTTGCCGGCGCAATTGACTCTGCGTCATGCGTCACCGCAGGCCCAACCTCCGCCACCGACGTAGGTTGGCTGTTTCCGGCCAGCAGATTCAGGCGCGAAACGTCGTAGCCCGGAACCAACCGCTGAATCTCATCCAGAATCGCTGTCGGATCGAACGGGCTCATCTTCGGCTCCAGCCCACGAGCCTCAAGCCATACTGCATGACGATCCGCCTCGCCCGACTGGGCCCCGCGCGACTGTCCCATATCGGCGCGCGTTCCGCCGCCGAAAGGAACGAGTTTGTGAACATCAAAGCCCATCGCATCAGCAATGCGCACGATCATTTCGAAATCAGATTTCGTGCCCGTGACTTCGCCCGCTTTCTTAACCAGTTGCAGGTCGCCGCACGTGTTCGTGAAGGTTCCGGACTTCTCGTAAGCATTTGCGGCCGGCAGCACCACATCGGCCATAACGGCGGTTTCGGTCAGGAACATGTCCTGCACCACAACAAAGCTCTTAGAAAACGCAAACGGATCAATCTGCAGACGCCCGATCGGATTCGACCCGGTAACGTACAGCGCCTTCAACTTACCCGCTTTTCCGGCCTCGACGATGCCCTTCAAATCGAGTCCCGGAGTTTGCGGAATCTCTCCCCACTCCTGATGAAAAGCACTGTTGCCCGCCGTCGGGTGATAACCCGGCAGCAGGTCGGGGTACAAGCCCATATCGGCCGCGCCCCGTGAATTGGCGTAATCGGCGAGGCAAACAAATTTTGCTCCGGAGATCGCCGAGCCGAACTTAACCAGGCTGCTGATGGCGTCGCCACGAAGTTCAGAGCCGAACACGATGACCAACCTTTGTTCGCCGCGAAGTTTCTCGCGCAGACCCGCCCACGCATCTTTATTAAAGGAGGTGCTGGCGATCGCATCCGCGGCCGCGTCGTCGCCGGCAAGAAAGGCGGCGACTTTGGCCTCGGTTCCCGCCGGGATCTGCGCAAAGCTTGTAGCCTGCCGCCGCAGCTTGATCGGATTTGCATTGATCGCATGCAGCCGTACCTTGTGCAAGCGGACGTTGTTGCGAATCTGCCAGGCCAGCAGAGGATGCTGTTCGGTAGGATCGTTGCCAATGAGCAAAATCGCGGGAGCAGTAAACACATCCGCCATGCTCGCCGTCACATCTTTTCCGCGAAGCCCAGCCGCGAAGGCAGGGAAGTCGGCAGTGCGATGGTGATCGACATTATTCGTCTTCAAAACCACGCGGGCAAACTTCGACAGCAAATAATCCTCTTCATTCGTCGTCCGTGTCGATCCAATCACGCCGATCGCCTGCCCGCCTTCAGTATCGCGAATGTTTGCAAAATTCTTACCGATCATTGCAAATGCTTCCTCCCAGGTCGCGGGAGTCAGCTTGCCGTTCTGCCGGATCAGCGGGCGCGTCAGTCGATCCTCATGATTGGCGAAGTCGAACGCGTAGCGGCCCTTGATGCAGAGAAAGTCACCATTGGTTCCGCTCTTGTCGCGGTTGTCGTCGCGAACAATCTCCATGCCGGTGTCAGCGCGCCGCACGCCCAGCGTGGTCTTGCATCCATCGCCGCAGTGCGTGCAAATCGTGCCGACATGCTTCATCTCCCAGGGTCGCGTCTTGTAGCGATATGCGCCGGAAGTAAGCGCTCCGACCGGGCAGATGTCGATGCACATACCGCACTCTTCGCACTCCAGATGATCTTCCTTATTGGGAGCGATGATCGAACTCACACCCCGGTTCTGCACGCCGAGCGCCCAAACATCCATCCCCTCGCCGCACACGCGCACGCAGCGATAGCACAAGATGCACCGCGGGCGATCGAAGAACACCACCGGCGACCATTGCTGTTCGTCGCGATGATTCTTCGCCTCCATGAACTTCGATTCGGCCGCGCCGTACGAGAACGTCATGTCCTGCAGTTCACACTCGCCGCCCGCATCGCACACCGGGCAATCCAGCGGATGATTCCCCAGCAGCAATTCGACCATCCCCTTGCGCGCCTGCTTGATCTCATCGCTGTCGGTGATCACAACCATGCCTTCGCTGATCACCGTGGTGCAGGCGGTCTGCAGTTTGGGCATCTTCTCGATTTTTACGAGGCACATCCGGCAGGCGCCCTGCAGCGACAAATTGGGGTAGTAGCAGAACGAGGGCACTTCAATGCCGACCGTTTTGCAGGCCTCAATGAGAAGCGTTCCTGCCGGAGCGGTCACTTTCTTGCCGTCAACTGTAAGCGTTACGTCAGCCATAAAACATTAGTGTGCGAGTACCGGCAGTTCTTCCACCGCGCCTTCCTTCTCATAAGGGCACGGCCTGCCTTCCAAATGGTCCTCAAACTCTTTTCGAAATTTCTTCACGAACGCAATCGTCGGCATCGCCGCAGCATCGCCGAGCGGACAGAATGTCCTTCCCAACATGTTCTCGGCGAGATACTGCATGTTGTCGATGTCTTTTCTCAGCCCGCCGCCGCGATGAAAACGCGTGAGCGTCTTTTCCAGCCAATCCGTACCTTCACGGCACGGGATGCACCATCCGCAGCTTTCGTGCTTATAGAATTTCATCGTCCGCAGCGCGAACTTCACGATGCACTGCGAGTCATCGACAACGACTACGCCGCCCGAGCCTAGCATCGATCCCGCTTTCGCGACCGAATCAAAGTCCATCGCGACATCGATCTCATCCGCCGTCAGGCACGGGCACGACGACCCTCCCGGCACCACGGCCTTCAGCCTGCGCCCATTCGGAATGCCGCCCCCAACCTCGTAAATCATCTTCTTCAGGTTGTAGCCCATTGGCAGTTCGTACACGCCGGGCTTGGCGATGTTCCCGCTCAGGCAGAACAACCGCGTGCCGCCATTCTTCGGTGTGCCTAATTTCGCGTACCAGTCCCCGCCGCCAAGAATGATGTGCGGCACGTTGGCCAAAGTCTCCGCATTATTAATGACCGTCGGCCCGCCCCAGAGCCCGACCACAGCAGGGAAGGGAGGCCGGATGCGCGGGATGCCGCGCTTGCCTTCGAGCGACTCCATCAAAGCAGACTCTTCACCAACTTCATACGCGCCCGCGCCGCCGTGCCAGTAGATATCGAGATTGCGTCCGCAGCCGAAAATGTTTTTGCCGACGAAGCCCTTGGCGTACGCATCGCGAATCGCCTTCTGCATGATAATTGACAAATATCGATATTCGCCGCGAATGTAGATGTACCCGCTTTGAGCGCCGACTGCCAAGGCCGCGATCATCACGCCTTCGATCACCGAATGCGGATCGTGCTCGAAAATCAGCCGGTCTTTGCACGTGCCCGGCTCGCTCTCGTCGCCGTTGCACAGAACATATTTCGGTTTGGCCGATTGCTTGGGCACGAACGACCACTTCATCCCGGTAGAGAATCCCGCGCCGCCGCGCCCGCGCAAGCCGGAGTTCTTTACCTCATTAATAATGGCGTCCGGCTCCATCGCAAGCGCCTTCTGCACGGCCTTGTAGCCGTCGAGTTCGACATAGCGGTCGATATTGGTCGCACCCAGGCCAAAGCGCTTGGAGACGACTTTTACCTCGTCGGGATGGGAGACCAGATCAGCCATGAGAATTGAGTAATTTTGTAATTTGATGATTGAGTAATTTGAAACCGGTCGTGTTGGGTTTCAAAATTACCCAATTACCAAATTTCACAATTACTCAATTTCTACTGCGTTCCTTTCCTCTTGTACTCATCCAAAATCCGATCCATCTTCTCCGGCGTCAGGTTCTCGTGAAAGTCATAGTTCACCTGCGCCGCCGGAGCCCAACTGCAAGCCCCGATGCATTCGACTTCTTCCAATGAGAACAAACCATCGGGAGTCGTTCCTTTATTCCCAACACCCAGCTTTTTCGAGCAATAACGCAAAATCTCTTCACCCCCGCGCACCAGACAGCTGATGTTCGTGCAAACCTGCACGTTGAATTTCCCACGCGGCTTTGTGGTCAGCATCGAGTAGTAGCTGATCACGTTGCGCACTTCGAGTTCGGTCAGATCGAGCCGAGCAGCGATCTCCAGCGATCACCTCGTCGGATCAGGAATCCGACTTCATCCTGCGCATAAAGTAACGTTGGCACCAACGCAGAGCGCTTCGTCGGATAATGCGGGACCATCTCCGCAAACCGCGTTTCGAATTCCTCAGAAAATTTCATCAGCCAAGTCCTCAGTGAGCCCTTGTGTCTTCTGTGTTTGAGATTTTTTCAAAATACAGAGGACACAGAGGATCACGGGATTAACGGTCAATCTCTCCCAATACAATATCGATCGACCCAATCGCCGCGACCACATCAGCGATCAGCCCACCCTCGCACATCTTCGGTAGCGTCTGCAGATTCGCAAGGCACGCTGCCCGCATGTGCACGCGATAGGGTTTTGCCGTTCCGTCGCTAACCACGTAGTAGCCCATCTCACCCCGCGGCGACTCAACCGCCTGATAGACCTCACCCGCCGGCACCGCAAAACCTTCCGTAATAATCTTGAAGTGATAGATGAGCGCTTCCATCTGCGTCTTCATCTTCTCGCGATCCGGCAGGACGATGCCCGGAGCATCCGCCTTGATCGGTCCCTGTGGCATACCTTCAAGCGACTGCTTCACGATGCCGATCGACTCCCGCAGCTCTGCCACGCGGCACATGTAGCGCGCGAACACGTCGCCCTCCTGCGCCACTGGAACTTTGAATTTGAAATTCTCATAGCCGGAGTACGGCATATCACGACGAAGATCAATATCCACCCCGCTCCCACGCAGCGTCGGACCGCTCGCCCCCAGAGCAATCGCATCTTCCGCCGTCATGCGCGCCACGCCCTTGGTCCGCATCAGCCAGATGGGATTTCCCGTCAGCAGATTTTCGTACTCGTCGATCCTCTCAGGAAAATATCCGGCAAAGTGGCGCACGCGATCGAAGAAATCGAACGGCGGCTCAAGCGCCACCCCGCCAATGCGGAAGTACGAAGTCATCATGCGCTGGCCGCTGATCGCCTCAAACAACCGCAGCACTTCTTCGCGCTCGCGGAAGCAATATAAGAAGACGGTGAGCGCTCCGATATCCATGGCGTGCGTGCCCAGCCACACCAGGTGCGAGTTGATGCGGGTCAACTCGTTCATCAGAACCCGCAGCCACTGCGCCTTGGGCGGAATCTCCAGGCCGAGCAATTTTTCCACTGCCAGCACGTAGCAGAGATTGTTCGTCATCGGGCACAGATAATCGATGCGGTCGGTCAGCGGCACAACCTGCTGATAAAACTTGGCCTCGCAAGTCTTCTCGATGCCCGTGTGCAGAAATCCGATGTCGGGCATGATGCGCACGACGGTCTCGCCATCGATCTCCAGCAACACGCGCAGCACGCCGTGCGTGGAAGGGTGCTGCGGTCCCATGTTCAGGATCATGGTGCGATCCTGCGCGGGCTCGAGCACGGGCGTGGGCGTCAAATGCGCCATCAGCGGTAACCCTCCACCGGATAATCCTTCCGTAACGGATGCCCTTCCCAGTCCTCCGGCATCAAAAGCCGCACTAAATAAGGATGGCCCGTAAAGCGAATCCCAAAGAGATCGAAGACTTCGCGCTCAAAATAATCCGCTCCCGGCCATACCGAGGTCACCGATTCCACCACCGGGCTCACCCCATCCAGCTTCACCTTCAGTCGCACGCGTTCTTTTTTCGAAATCGAAAGCAGATGGTAGATAACTTCAAACCGCGGCTCGGCAGGGAACCAGTCGACGCAGGTGACGTCGGAAAGATAGTTGAACCCGCAGGAAAGATCGTCGCGCAAAATCGCGCAAGCCTCGCGGATATAAGGGCGGTCGATGTAAACCGTCATCTCGTTGCGGTCAAACTTCACGCCTGTCACGGATGCCGGATTCCATGCCAGTAACCGCGCCACCGCCGGATGATCCTTCAGTTGTTGGAGATCAGTGATCGGGGGAACAAGGGGCATCTAGCGAACTCCCCGCCGCGCGGCGTCCGGGCCCCAATCCAGAACGCCCTTTTTCCACACGTAGAAAAGACCGACCAGCACGATGCCGATATAAACGAACATTTCCCACAGGCCGAAGTGCTTAAGATCCCGCAAGATGACCGCCCAGGGATAAAGGAATACTGCTTCCACATCGAACAGAATGAATAGCATCGCGACGAGGTAGAACTGGACCGAAAAGCGCCCGCGCGAGTCGCCCACAGGGGTCATGCCGCATTCATAGGCAGAAAGCTTGGCCCGCGTGGGTTTTCGCTGTCCAACCAGCCAGGAAAGGGTGACAATTGCAGCCGCAATTCCGCCCGCCATCAAAATGTGGATCAAGAAAGGCAGGTATCGGGCGAAATAATTGTCTGGCATAGGAGAGCGTATATATAATTCGCGCGATGCTTAAACTAAACATTCTAGATTAGGTGTTTGCGCGCGGGAGTGTCAAGGGAACGAGCCGGCATTTTTGTAAGTTTGGGAAAGAGAGAAGAAAAATTTTGTAATTGGGAAATTTGGTAATCGAGTAATTGAAAATCGTTAACCGCCCCAGTCCGAGAGCGGCAGTTCAACGCGGTTTTCAAATTACTCAATTACCAAATTCCAAAATTACCAAATCCCCCATGATTTTCGGCTTTAACACAGACGTTAAACACGGCGACACTATCTACCACGTGCAGAGCGAAGCGCGCGAAGGCGAAAAGCTGCTACAGACGCAAGTTTTCGTGCGCGGCCGCTGCATCGGCAAGCGCGCCATCCCCTACGCTTCTCAGGAAGCCAGCTTCGGCGACCCCCAAAAAGAGCAGCAACTGCGCGATCAGCACCGCCTCGTGCTCGAAGCCATTCGCGAGGGAAAACTGGAAAGCGTTCTCGATCGCGCCGACACTGAAGCGCTAGCCAGTGTGAAGCAGCTCGACGTGCAATGGGAAAACGCCGAGTCAGTCCATGCCAATCGCAGCCTCACGATGCGCCTGCGCGTAACCGAAGGCGAAGCTGCCGTCCCCAGCGCCCGCCTAACCTTTCGCTTCGCCCGCCCCGACGCCGCTCCTTTTTATACTCAGGCGGTTACGGACGCGGCGGGCAGCGCGGAAATCTCTGTCGAGGTGGAGGAGTCTGCGCTGGCGGATTCTTCCGTAATGGTTCAAGCCAACCACGAAGGACGCACAGTGACGCGCAAGTTCGCGTTGCGCAAGAGCGAGTAGGGTGATGGGCGGGTGCCCCATCCTTGCCGCATCTCCGCAGACTCGTTCCGGCGCGCACTCTTGGGCGGCAAGGGTGGGGATTTTGCATGAACCCTCCGGCTGCTAAACTGATTCTATCCAATGAACCTGCAAATCAACGGCGAGCCGCGTACGTTCGAAGCTCCTGCTGACCCCAAACAATTCACACTCACGGCCCTGATTGAATCCCTGGGCATGAAATCCGACCGCGTAGCCGTAGAACTCAACCGCGAAATCGCCCCCCGCGACCGCTGGCAGCAAATCGCGCTGAAAGATGGCGACCGCCTGGAAATCGTCCACTTCGTAGGCGGCGGCACAAGCTCATCTGCGAGCTGAAGGATCTCGTCTGTGAACCCCTGTGACCTCGGTGTTTGAGGCCTCTGCCCAAAAGCGCCAAAGAGGCGCATCCCACTAATAACCCTCTTCCACGAATTCCACATTGACTCCCGCCAATCTGCGTCTAAACTGTTTCAAACATTCGCCACGTAGAATGTTTCAAACAGAACCGGAGCAGAATGCAGCAGAGCTTTCCATCGCATGAAGTCATCAAGCTGACCGGCATCACCGCCCGCCAGCTGCAGTGGTGGGATGAGCGTGGTGTGGTCAAGCCGCAGCGGCAAGGCCATCGCCGCCTGTACTCCAAGCAGAACCTCACCGAAATCGCCGTCATCTGCCAGTTGCGGAAGAAGGGCTTCTCGCTGCAGGGAGTACGAAAGGTCATGCGCTTCCTGCAACGGGAGTTCGGCAAAGGCCTCGCCGAAATCGTCAGCCGCAACTCCGACGTTCACCTGCTCACCGACGGCACGCATCTCTATCTCGAAACATCGGCGCGGCAAATCGTCGACATTCTGAAAAATTCTGCGCAGCCGATTCTCGGCATCTGCCTCACCGACGCGGTGCGTCAGGTGCGTGCAGAGGTCGTAGCGAGAAAGTCGAATACTTCGGTAACATCGCCCGCCGAGCCTCGGCGTGCTAGAAAGGTTTCTTAGTCAGCAGCGAGCGTCACAATGCGGCTCAAATCCTCGGTTTACATCGGTTCACAAAGGGGGAACAGATGGTCGGCGAACTGGACATCCTGAACGAATGGATCCCGGAACAGATGCAGCCTGGCACCGTCTTTGTGCTCGAAAACGCTGGCGAAGTCGGCGAAAAAGAAGATCCCTATTGGGCCGTGCTCGCCTGCCCCTCGTGCGGCATGCTGGGCCTCATCACCCGCCGCCAAATCAACGGACTTATCCCGGTCATCTGCGGCTCCGAACGCTGCTCCGCGCAATTTTTTATTCGCGACGCGGAAGTGGTGGTGCGCAAGCCGTTCTAAGCTCCGATCAGGAAACCGAAGCTGCTTTGAAAGGGCGCGGCTTCAGTCGCGCCGTAATCTCATCCATACACCTTGTCATTCCGAGTCGTGGCGAAGCCAGGGCGAGGAATCTGCTGTGCCGGGGCGTCTCTTGCTTGTGGATTTTCCGAGCAAATAAATTTTGCGGCATTGTCGGCGCTGGCTGTGCCCGGTCTGTTTTGTCAGGGATGCGCCGGGTCTATACCCCGTTTAATACCCCCCTCCCCCCTCAATTTTTCATAATCTTGAAAACATTGGGAGTTGGCGTCCTTGGTCGGGGGGTATCTCGTAAGATCCGCATGACAAAGAAGTTAGATCTCAAAATCCGTGAAACAAAGGACTTGCGGCTGCGACGTTCGGCTTCTGCTGATTGTCGTTGCCTCGGACATGATCGCGCGAATTATTTTGCGGGACAAGGTTGGATGTCACAGGGTGGCGGGCGGGAAAAACACGCCCAAGCGGAGGTTGGACGGGGCACCCTGTCGTTTATTTTTAGCGCGACGCGTGCTTTAGCCTGGGCCCGCCCCCGGAGCTTGAGCGGGGCATCCTCAACAGTGTAGGTCGGTGACAAGATTTTGCTTGGGCCGGCCCCCGCGAGCGGGAAAGAATGACAGGGAAGTCAAATTCCCCGCCCTGTCTCTGCACAGTACGCAGAAACAAGGACGGGGCACCCGCGCTTTTCCACGCGGGGGGCTGGCCCATCTTTGCGTCGCCACGGGGAGGCTGCTCCATCCATCGCGGTTTTCGATGGATGGGCACCACGGACCTCGGCTTCTTGTGCATTCGTCACTGCCATGCCGGGAGTCCGCATGAAAACTGGGCATGAGAGCTGAGGCGGCCTTAGGCGAAGGCACTGGTACTATCGTCCGTGCCACCCACCCTTCGAAGCGAAGGGTGGGGCAGCCTTATTCGGGATTACGTCAGGAAAAATCAAAGGCTAGGGTGGCCCCTTGCTTCTGTGCTGGGGTAGGGATTCTTCGACCCTTCGACTCCGCTCAGGGCAGGCACCTTCGACTCCGCTCAGGGCAGGCTTTGCGCTCGCTGATGATCGCGGCGGTGCCCGGAATGACAAACGTTCCCGTGTGCTTCCCACCCATCGAAATGCGCGATAGGTGGGGCAGCCAGTTTTGTTTACTTTTGGCGCAGCAAGCAGCTTGAACAAATGGGCGGAAAGTTGGGAAGGTAGGGGCGCTCCAACCTCCCTTGGCCGAAGCATTTGATACATTGCCGACTGCTTGTGTATTGCCTGCTCTGTTCGAAACCCATGCTTTGTTCGTAGTAAGTTAAACCTTTACCGTGGCAATCCGGGCAGTCGAAACGCAGCATACCGTCGTCATCAAGCGTCCAGCTGACACGGCAATACTGGCATCGAAAATGTTCAAGTGACGCCAAAGGCTTTCTCCTCCATCAGCCCGGTTATCCTACATGTTTAAGTTATAATTCTTCCGGTTTTCTGGTTTATAAGTCTACTCCCAGGTGAAAACTCCATGAGCGGCGAGGAGAACGCAGAGGCCTGGCCCGGCCTTCCCATGTCTCGCAAAACAAGCGAGACATGGGGCACCTGGCGGCGGGTAGGGCAGCGTCAGTCTTGGTGGTGTCCGCTGAGGGCCGCGAAAGGCCGGCCAGGCTGGTCAGCAGGATTATTTGTTCTCTATTGGCACTCGGGAAGCTTTGTGCAGCAGAAGGTTGCGGTGCTGAATGGGCACGCGCCGCTCGGGCAACCATCCACTGTAACTACAGCTCCGGCAATTGCCAGTGTTATCGACTCATCTAAGTCCCGCAGAGTCGTCTTTTTGAGTTGGAGTTTTTTAAGTTTCTTCATGGTTATCCTCCTCGGATAGTGGTGGGCGGAATGACGCGAGGACTCTGAGTAACACGATAATAACTCGCCTATCGAGGATGGTCAACAAAGGCGGGAACCGGGTAATCGACAGTTATAACTAGCTACTGCCGACAACGAGTTCTCGAAGGTGATCTCGAAGCGTCCGGCTCAGCGACGGCGGGCGATCCACATCTGGCGTCCGTACAGCGCGAGATTGAGAACGCACACGAACACGCCTGCAGTCGTCAAGAGAGTTGCAGAGATGTCGGGATAGACCAACTTATCCAGGTAATGGAGTAGAAAGCCGCCCTGGTAGGGCGCGACGCCCGCCTTGGCTTCGAGCCAGTTCTCCAGCAGAGTTAGAGGACAGGGCCAGGGAAGCAGTTCGGTAAGAATTCCCCAGACAAGGGAAGCGATGTGCAGCCAGCGAAGCAGCGGGCGAGAGCCCGTCACGAAGGCGCCGAAGACCACCCACGCAATGAACAGCGCATGCAGGAGCAGGACGCTAACGGCAAGCGCGGAATAGAGGTTTGAAGCCGGCATTTCTAGAATCTATCGCACTGCAGGATTACGGGGCTGGCGCAGCAGCTTGTTCGGGCTTGTGACGTTGAAAGTCAAAACCCCACCCCTTCGACTTAGCTCAGGGCAGGCTCTTGCCGCGTCGAGAGTTGGGGATGATTGAAACGGTTCCACATGCGGCAAGGATGGGCACTTAGTTTCTGGTAGTGTCCGCTGAGAGTCGTGAAAGGCGGGCGAATCCCGCGGATTTTTTCAGCCGCTTACCGGCGCAGCGCCCGCCGATTCTTCCCGCCGCCAGATAGACAGCCCGCTTGATCCCAACGCGATTAAGCCCAGCGGGGCCGGTTTCGGAGCGGGCACGGCGAGAGCTGCATCCGGTCCTCCGCTGCTCTCCTCATCGGATCCCTTCGTCTGGCCCGCGATGATCGGCTTATTCGGGACCGTTTCGTAAGCATAACCGGTCAGGGTTGCAAAAACGTCTAACCCCTTACAACTAACATTCAAACGTGCCCAGCCGAAATGGACTTCGCCCTTAATTAAGAACTCCAAACCGAGATAGCGATTCTGGCCCGACGACCATGGACCAAAACACATACCACTAAGTTCGCGAGCTCGTCCGGTATCGCTGAAAACGGTCGCCATGCGATTTGCACCGGTCGTAAAGCGTGCATTTGGTCCGATCGAGGCTCCGGCGCGCAGCGCCGAGGCGTAATTGCCATTCGTCCTGTGAAACCCCTCGATCTTGTTGGCCGGATTAGCGGGAAGAACCGACAGAACTCCCGTGTGGTCGAACCCGTAAGTGCGAGACCTACGGTACACATCCTTGAAGCCGAAATCGACGATTCCGTCGTGGTTAAGGTCGAGAGGAATCGTATGATCGGGCGTGATGTTAGTGTCGGCTGGCGTGTAAACGATCTTTGCTTCCGAGAGCTGGCCCAACGCCAGCACTCCCACTCCTGCACCCGCCGCGAGGGCGTACTTATTGAGTTGCTGCTGAATGGAATCGGAAAGGTTGGCGGTCTTGCGTGGCTGGTCAGAACGCGTCATAAATCCCCTCCCGAGGTGGTTCATTATCACCCTCCCCGGATCGAGGGTCAACGCAGCGAATTTCGCGGGTGACGGTGGGCTGGCACGCCGTGTCAGATTGAGGGTCGGGCTTTCGCACCCATCGAAAAAGCGCGATGGGTGCGACGCCTCAGCCGTGGTAGTGTCCGCTACGGGCAGCGAAGAGACAAGCAACCCGCCACGGACCTCGCTTTGATTCAAGATCCGACGCCATGCTCCCGAGTTATGCGGCGTGCGGTGCTTTCTTCATCCGTTCCTCGAGATCCTTGGGCGAAACATCTTCCACGTGCGTAGCGACGCCCCACAGGTGGCCAAAAGGGTCTCGCAGGAAACCGTTGCGGTCTCCGTAGAACTGGTCTTGTACGGGCTTGAGAATCTTCGCGCCTTCCTTTGCGGCCCGCTCCACCACGCGGTCGACATCCGGCAGGTAGACATAAAGGCTCACGGGGCTGCCACCTACGGTAGCGGCGCTAGTGTGCCCTTCGCCCATCGCTGGATTCTCATCCGCCAGCATAATGTGCGAGTTTCCAATCTTGATCTCGGCATGGCCGACCTTGCCATCCGGGCCGTTCATGCGAAACAGTTCCGTCGCTCCGAACACTTTCTTGTAATACTCGATCGCCTGGGCGGCGCCTTTGATCACCAGATATGGCGTGACGGAATTGTAGTCTTTAGGGATGTACGATACTTTGCTCATGATTTCCTCCTCAAGGAATTTCGGCTGGAACACGTTGAGGTTGCGGCGCGCATGCGGAAGCGGGCATGCGGGTCAGGCAGTTGTTCTTATGAAAACATATTCCGGGTTCGACCTCAAGAGCGCGGCGGGGATTTGATGAAGATGAAAATTAACTGCGGAGTGCCCGATGTTCCGCTTCTTCTGCGAGACAAGATCGAGGATTTCAGGTCGATGGAAGCAGGGCTGTTCGCACTCGGGGGTTCGAAGGGCCGGTGGTGGCACGAACACAATCATCCGTAGCGAATTAACTCTCCCACAAACCTACAGCGGAAGCGCGCTGGGAAAACGAGTTTGGAAATCGAGCAACCCCACCCACTCCGGTGTGATCGTGATGCGAACCATCGACGAAATCCATTGTCCCAGTTGCTGCACCCACGCCTTGCCCTGCTCCGGGCCGAAATAGCGCTCGGCGGCAATGGCATACTCCGGGACAATTCCATCCATCGGCTCCAGCCGCGCCGTGCCGCGAATCAGCAGCACCTTGTGAGGAAACGTGTTGTCGTCAATGGTGAGCGACACCTTTGGGTTTTTGGCCAACGCCTTCAGCTTTGGCGCTTTCGGTGGCGAGGCCATCACGATGCTTCGCCCGTTCCAATGAAACCAGATGGGCACCACGCGCGGCGTGGCGTCGGTAGCGATGTAGGCTAGGCGGGCAGGAATTTTCGACGCTAGAAGCTCCTGCGATGCTGGATGCTGCAGCAGATTCAGGTCTCCCTGGGTGACGGGCATGAGTCCTCCCTTCGACGAAGCAGTTCAGGGGCCGATGCGCGCCAGTATATCGCAGCCGGCAAGCAGCCTGACAACTAGCCTTCTACTGATTGTTCTTCTGAGCCGTCGCGAGCGAATGGCGAGCGCGGGTCGAAGACTCCCTGTGTGGAGAGCGGCGTTTCAGCTTCGGCGCCACAATGGAGATGTTATTCTCAAGCGAGGTTGTGCGTACATGGGTCAAGACAACTTCATTCCGGTTGAAGCGAATGCCCAATCGCGAAAAGATCTGGTTGAGCGAGGATTCAGCCGCCAGCCGCCGCGCATAGACGTCGACATAGCCCGCGCTCTGAACGAACTGTCGCACGCTGCCTGGTCGATTCCGAGAGACAAGTACTATGAAGGAGGCGACCGCTATCGTTCCTTAAATCGCTGGCGGGCTGAGCTGGTTGAGGGAGGCGTCAAAGTTTCGCCAACCGAGGAGAGCACGCCCTATGTGCAGCTGGAAAAGTACAACACAACCCTCGGCGGCCAAAAGCGGGAGTACGCTCCGCTGGCCCCGGCGATTGTGAGTACCATCGGTGTTCGGAAGCTGATTGCTTACCATCTCCGTTACCTGCCGCTTTCGATGGTGGGCGCCAAATATTTGGTCAACATGCATGTGATCCGCTTCGTGGCCACACCCGGCCGGCCGTGCGACACCAGCCCGCCAGGCCTGCACAAAGACGGAGAAAAGTACATTGTCACGCACCTATTGGGTCGTTGCGGCGCGCAGGGCGGGGAAGTGATCATCACCGACAACGACAAACACGAACTCGATCGCTTCACCATGCGGGAAGCAGGCGAGTGTTATGTCTTCGACGACGATCGCGTCTGGCATATGCTGACGCCGGTGGCCGTAGGGGAAGGCAATCAGTATGCCTACCGCGATACGCTTGCCTTCGACATGCTGCCCGAGGACTGGGAACCCGCGAAGTGATTTGTGTGATGTTGAAATGCTCAGTTTTCTCACGGGGACGCCAGCCACCCCCATCCGCCAATAGTTGTATGACCCGGCTGCGACAGCTACCAGACTTCGCTTTGGCCTGCCGCCCTTGACAGGCCCCTCCTTCCAATCGAGAACCTTCCAAAATTCGAATAGGCGGTATGTAAAAAACGATAGGCTGATAAGGAAACACTTCCAACCCATTGAAAATCCAGCTCAGCAATGGTGGGCGCAGAATTGCACACCCAGGACTACATCTGATAGATGTCCGAACTGCAGTTCTATTCAATCGGTTTGTTTTTTTCCGGCTCGTCCAAGCATCCTAAGTTGCGAACGGACAACAACCGACACGAGAAACCTAAAAGAAATAGGGAAAGGTGTCCCCATGCGACTTCTGACAGCAAGATTACCTCGACTCTTACTGGCGCCATTGCTATGTGTGATTGCGTTGCATGCTCCCCAGGCGGCGGCGCAAGAGGCAACCGCAAGAATCGTTGGTACAGTCACCGACCAGCAAGGTGCAGTCGTACCGGGGGTCAGGATCGGCGTCACGAATACGGCCACGAACGTAACCAACTCGACGGTCAGCGACAAAGACGGCTATTACCAGGTTCTCGATCTTCCCATCGGAACGTATCACGTGGTCGCGCGTCACCAAGGTTTTCGCACCGCCGAAGCGAACACGACCCGGCTGGAGATCAATCAGTCCCTGCGCGTCGACTTTCACCTGGAAGTAGGATCGGTCAACGAGCAAGTAACGGTTGAAGGACAAGGATCCGGGGTAGAAACAGTGAACCCCACGCTCGGCCAGTCTGTGACGGAGCGCCCCATTGTCAACATGCCGCTGAACGGACGCGATGTTCTCACCCTCGCTCTTTTGCAGCCCGGCGTGACAGACGACAATCCCGATGATACGAGCGCAACCCACGGGTTTAACATCGCTGGCGGACGAACCGATTCCATCACCTACCTGCTTGATGGTGGTCTCAACAACGATCTTCTTGATAACGGTGCGGTCCTCGATCCGAACCCGGACGCGATCGCTGAGTTCCGCATTCTGACCAGTAATTACACGGCGGAATACGGCCGCAATGGCGCGGGGATCATCAGCGTTGTCACGAAGTCTGGGACCAACAAATTTCACGGCAGCGCATTCGATTTTGTGCGAAATACGGACTTTGACGCCAACGCCTATTTCAATATTCAGCAGGGAATACCGCGAAACAATCTTAAGCGGAACCAATTCGGCGGTACGTTGGGCGGTCCCATCGTCAAGGATCGGCTTTTCTTCTTCGTTTCCTACCAGGGGCAGCGACAGGTGGAAACAGATGTTCTGCCCGAGCAAACCGTGTTCACGCCGGCGGAGTTGAATGGCAACTTCTCGCAGGCGGCAAACGGAGCTCCCGATCCAAACGTTGCTGCGTTCCTCGCGGCGAATCCATATTTTCAATCGAATCCAGCTCTGGCGGCCAACGCAATTATCGACCCCACCAAGATCGATCCAGCAGCCGCCGCGTACATTGCCACCGGGCTGGTGCCATCGTCGCCAAGCGGAACGTTACTGCCCTCGGGCGGCGCGCAGAACAACAACAACGAACTGACCGGCAAAATCGATTTCGAAATCGACCCGAAAGACAAGCTATCGGGCACTGTCGGGGGTATCCGAAATCCGCAGATTGAGCCCTTTGGCGGCTTTGAGGGAGTCGAATCTTCCGATGTGGGCGGATTTCCTGCGATTCTGCAGAACAACAGCTATTTCCTGAATATCGCCTACACTCGAACTTTTTCAACCGAAAAACTGAATGAGTTGCATTTCACCGGTCAGCGCCGCACCAGTATCTCGGAATCGCCGGTCGCCAACTTGCCTACCATTCCTGCTTTCGGTATCGCGTCCGACCTTCCCAATGGCCCTCCCTTCATGTCGTTCGATAACGGTTTGACCTTTGGGCCGGACCAGGCAGGCCCGGCTCACTTCGCCGGCAATACCTACGCCATTGCGGAGACATTCACCTGGGTAAGAGGACATAGTACGTGGAAATTCGGTGGGGGTTTTTCCGAGTATCAGCAAAACACCCTCTTTGGGTTTTTCACCGACAGCAACTTCGCTTTTTTGGGATATGCGGCGGGCGGAGTCGGGAGCGGAAACAGCTTTGCCGATTTTCTGTTGGGCGCTCCGAACAATCTCTTCGAAGGCCCGAACGCGCGCAACAACATTCGCAGCAAATCAACCTATGGATTTGCGCAAGACGAATGGCGGGTGACGCCGAACCTGACTCTGACTCTGGGCATTCGTTACGAGTACAGTTCGCCCAAACTTGACACGGAGGGTCGGACCTTTTCCATCATCCCCGGAGATCAGTCGACGCGATTTCCAAATGCGCCGCTCGGCTTGGTTTTTCCCGGGGACCCAGGAGCGCCGCGGGGAACGAATTTTCCGGACAAGGACAATTTTGCGCCGCGAGTCGGCTTCGCCTGGAGTCCGAGAAGCGGAGGCAAGACCAGTATTCGCGGAGGCTTTGGCATCTTCTACGACGTGCTGAAGGGGGAGGACAACCTGCAATTCAACGGCGCGCCCCCGTTTTACAGCGAGCCATTCGTCACCTATCCGTGCTTGGTGCCTTCCCCAACGGCAACAACGAACTGCGTCCCCGGCACGCCGGTCCAACCTGCCGCCACAACCGCAGGCTTTCCTTTTTATAGCCAACCCTGGGCGACGTCCACCACTCCCATCGTTCCAAATCCGTTCCCGTCGCAGCCGCCTAATCCTGCGACCGCCTTCAGCACCGCCACGGGAGATTTCCTTCCCTTCGGCGGGGGCAGCATCTTTTTCGTGGATCCACACCTGCACACTCCTTACGATTACCAGTACAACCTGAGTGTGGAGCAGCAAGTGGCAAAAGCCACAATCTTCGAGCTCAACTATGTGGGCAGCAGCTCGAAAGGGCTCACTTCGCTGGAAGACGTGAATCCGTTCGATTTGAAAACGGTCACCGGACCTAACGCTAACCCCACCCGAATTTTGAATGAGAATCAGAGCGCGGCTCTCACCGCATTTTGTCTGGCGAACGATGGTGGATCTGCGATTTGCCCGCTTTCCAGCGCCGACGAGTTTGCGAACACCAGCTTCGCCGGTTTCAACAGCATGGAGGCTTCGCTCACCAAGCAGAACGGCGATAACAGAATTATTGGCAACACCTACTTCACCCTGGCCTATACCTGGGGCCACAGCATCGACAATGCTTCTGGCTTCCGGAACCGCGATTCACAAGTGCCGTTTTACAACATCGGCGAGTTCCGCGCCTCATCTGATTTCGATGTAAGGAACCGAATCACTTTCAGCGGAGGCTGGGATTTGCCTTTTGCCAGGACTTGGTCATCCGGACCGAGTTGGCTTGTGAACCGCGTTCTCAAGGGATGGAGTCTGTATCCTATCTTCAGCTGGCGAACCGGTTTCCCGTTGAGCATTAATTCGGAGTTACCGCTAGATCCCGGCATCCCAGGGCCCTCGGGAGCCGGCGACGCCTTCCTGGCGAATGCTGATTTCGCGCCCGGAGTGAACAGAATTACGCTAATGAATCCTCGGCACACGGGAAGTTGCAGTAATCCCAATACCGGTCAGGTCGATACAGGGAATCTGTACTTCGACTGCAGCGCGTTCGTGGCGCTTTCGGATGTTCCGAACTTTGGCGACCCCTATGGGGACACAGGGCGAGATTTCTTTCGCGGGCCGGGCCGAACCAACCTCGATCTGGCGCTGGCGAAAAACACAGCCTTCACGGAGCGCGTGAGCCTCGAACTGCGGCTGGAAGCTTTCAACGTGTTCAACCACGCGGAGTTTTCCAACCCTGACACCAACCTGCTCAGTGCAACGTTCGGCCAAATTTCCAGCACGACGCTTGGCACAGGTGTCACCGCTCTTCAAACTCAGCGCATCGTGCAGATCGCAGGACGGCTGACGTTCTAGCCCTCCGCGGGTTTAACCCGCCCAGAGTTGATCCACGCGGACCGGCCCGCGTCGCTGCCAGGCTTCGATACCCGGCAGGTCATGGTTGGAATCGGTGGCCACGGCGAAGCGGTGTTGACGCAAGCCGAGCAGATTGTCCGCAGGCATCCGCCGACGAGACATAATCGACATCGCAAACGTTCGCAAGAACAGAACGCTTCGGCCTGCGGTAAGCTAATTTCAGGGGACAGTAGCCAGACAGGGAGACCGCCAATTCCCGATCACTAAATGCCCACCTTCCTCACAGGCGCCACCGGCTTCCTAGGCTCGCACGTAGCCCGCGTCCTCTCCGAGCAGGGGGCCAATCTCCGCCTGCTCGTCCGCCCCACCAGCAACCTGAAAAATCTCGAAGGCCTCAAGGCCGAAACTGCCACCGGCGACCTGCGCGATCCCGCCTCGCTCGAAAAAGCCATGTCCGGATGTGACACCGTCTTCCACGTCGCCGCCGACTATCGGCTCTGGCTGCGCGATCCCAACGAAATGTATCGCTCGAACGTCGAAGGCACGCGCGCCATCCTCGAAGCCGCGTGCAAGAACGGCGTCGAGAACGTCGTCTACACTTCCAGCGTGGCCACCATCGGCTTCACCCGCAACGGCCGCCCCGCCGACGAAGATTCTCCCGTCTCGCTCGCCGATATGATCGGGCACTACAAGCGCTCCAAATTCATGGCCGAGCAAATCGCGCTCCAAGCCGGACGCAGCGGCCTGCGCGTGGTCACGGTGAATCCGACCACGCCCATCGGCGAGCAAGACGTGAAGCCCACGCCCACCGGCCGCATCGTAGTCGATTTCCTGAAAGGCAAATTTCCCGCCTACGTCGACACGGGCCTCAATCTGGTCGACGTTCGCGAGTGCGCCCGCGGCCACGTCGCCGCACTCGAAAAAGGCAAAAGCGGAGAGCGCTACATTCTCGGCGGCGAAAATCTCACGCTCAAGCAAATTCTTGATAAGCTCGGCAAAATCTCCGGCCTGCCCTCACCGAAAATCAAGCTGCCGTATTTCGTCGCCTACATCGCCGGAGCAGTCGATCAAACAATCACTGGCTCTCTGCTAGGCCGCGAGCCGCGTGCGACCATCGAGACCGTCCGCATGGGCAAGAAAAAAATGTGGGCCAGCTCCGACAAAGCCGAGCGCGAATTAGGATGGAAAATCGTTCCCGCAGAAGATGCATTGCGCCGTGCGGTAAAGTGGTTTCAGGAAAATGGCTACGTGTAGAATCGCCATCGTCGCCGCCATGGAGCGCGAAGTCAGCGCGCTCATCAGAGACTGGCACCGTGTCCAACGCCCGCACGAAGGCCGTACCTACACCTTCTTCGAATCCAACGACGCCGTCTGCATCTGCGGCGGCATCGGCCTCGAAGCCGCCCGCCGCGCCGCAGAGGCGGTCATCGCGCTCTACCATCCCGCGCTCATTCAATCGGTAGGCTTCGCCGGCGCGCTCGACTCTACTCTACAAGTCGGGGATATCTTCATCCCGTCTAGCGTTCTCGATGCCCGCGACGGAAGCCGGACTCAACTCGAAGAGGTCCAACTCGAAGCGGGAACTGGCACGCTGCTGACCTTCCCGCACATTGCCAGCGCCGAACAAAAACATAAGCTAGCCGCAGCCTACGCAGCCCAAGCGGTCGACATGGAGGCCGCAGCCATAGCCACGGCCGCCAGTAAACACAGTATCGCCTTCGCAGCCATCAAAGCCATCTCCGACGAAGCCGATTTCGAAATCCCGGGCACAGAGCATTTCATCGATCACGAAGGCGTCTTCCACACCACAAAGTTCGTCTTCTTCGCGCTCCTTCGCCCCTGGCTCTGGCCTCGCCTGGCAAAACTAGCTGCTAACAGCCGCAAAGCGGCAACCACTCTGGCGAAACATTTGCAGAAGGTGCTGCATGACGAACCAACGGAACTCCCCGCCAGAACCCTGACTGCCCGGAGGCCCAGTTGAACCGGCGCGCTCTGGTCCCCGTATTCTTGCTTTTGCCACTCTCACTTTCTGCTCAATCCGCTCCCGCGCCAATCTACGCCGAAAGCTTCCGCCAAGGCACAACCCGCATCGTAGAAGACAAATTCGACCTCAAACTCACCCCGCAAGACAGAACCTTCACCGAACACATCAAGGATTCCCAAGGTTTCGACCACTATCTGCTCTCGGTCGTCCCAATTGGCCCCGAAGGCGATACAACCATCACTTCCTGGCAAGTAAAGCTGGCCGATCTCAGTCATCGTCCATACAGCAACATTCTGCTCGCCTCGCTGCAGGAAGCTGCCGCAGACGATACAAAAAACCAACTCGGGCGGCTGAACCCTTCCAATTTCGCCGCCGTACCCATCAAGGCCAAACGCATTATTAAGGTCGACGGCTTTTATCTCGTCCTGCAGGTGAAGTCCTATCACTTCACCCCCATCGATTCTCCCTATCTCGATTCCATGACCGTTGCGATAGAGCTCACCAACACTGACCCCAGACCCACACCAGACACTCCGAAATAACACACGCTACAAACGGTATAATTCGAAATCAAGCGCTCCGTATCTAATCCTTAGCCCAAAGATGGCCATAGCCAACGAAATCGCAATCGACAGTGCGACAGAATCCATACCAGCCACAATGACCGCCGCCGTCTACCGCGGCGTCAACCACGTTCGCCTCGAAAACGTTCCCGTCCCGAAAATCGGCTCGGGCGAATTGCTCCTTCGCGTCCACACCTGCGGCGTCTGCGGCACCGATCTCAAAAAAATCGCCACCGGCTCCCACTCCGCCCCTCGCATCTTCGGCCACGAAACCTCGGGCATAGTCGCAGCGGTAGGCGCTGGCGTAACCCGTTTTCATCCTGGCGACCGCGTTATCGCATTCCATCACATCCCCTGTCGGCAGTGCTATTATTGCCGCCACAAAACCTTCGCTCAGTGTGCCACCTATAAAAAGGTTGGCTGCACTGCCGGTTTCGAGCCCTCCGGCGGCGGCTTTGCCGAATATGTTCGGGTCATGGATTGGATCGTCGAGCAGGGAACTGTCCACATTCCAGACGGTGTCTCCTACGAGCAGGCGTGCTTCGTCGAGCCGGTCAACACCTGCATGAAAGGTATCGAAGCCCTGCGCCTGGAGCGCGGCGAAAGCGTTCTGGTGATCGGTCAGGGCCCGATCGGCATTATCCTCGCCAGGCTGTCGCAAAAAGCGGGTGCCACCGTTACCACTTCCGATTTATACCCCGAGAGGCTTAGAATAGCTGTAAACCTTGGATTGCAAAATACGGTGGACGCGTCCCAAGTGGACGTGGTCCAGACAATTCGCCGACAAACCGAAGGGCGTGGGGCGGACGCAGTCATTTTAGCCGTAGGCGGGAACGGACTGATCGGTACCGCGATGGACGCTGCGCGTCCCGGCGGCCGTATATTGCTTTTTGCGCAAACCCAGCACGGCGAGGCCATCGTTGATCCCGCCGCGATTTGCGTGGATGAAAAGGCGCTGGTCGGTTCCTATAGCGCCTCGGTTGATTTGCAGGAACAATCAGTTCGGTTTGTAATGAACCGGGAAATGGATTTGGAGCGGCTCGTAAGCCACCGGTTCCCGCTGCGGGAAAGTGTGCAAGCTTTGGATTTAGCCGCACATCCGCAGTCCGCTTCAATGAAGGTTGTGATTCAGCCCGGCAGCACGTGGTAAATGTGAGGTTGGGAAGGATTTCAGAAGTGAATGGAAAAATGACGGCAGCCGTTCTTTACGGCAAAGAAGATTTAAAGATTGAAAAAGTTCCCATCCCCCGCGTCGAAAAGGGGGAAGTGCTGGTCAAAGTGCAGGTGGCCCTCACCTGCGGAACCGATCTCAAGGTCTATCAGCGCGGCTATCACGCCCGCATGATCGTCCCTCCAGCTCTCTTCGGCCATGAACTGGCTGGAGTGATCGAAGAGATCGGCGAAGGTGTGCATAGCTTCCGCAAGGGCCAACGGGTGGTGGCGTTGAACTCCGCGCCCTGCCAGATGTGCTTCTATTGCTCCAAACATCAGGAGAATCTCTGCGAAGATCTCCTCTTCAACAACGGAGCCTACGCCGAATACATCCGCGTACCGCGCCGCATCGTTGACGCGAACATGCTGGCCATTCCGCCGAACGTCAGCTTCGAAGACGCCGCCATGACCGAGCCGCTGGCTTGTGTCCTCCGCGGCCTTCACGAAACCGGAGTAGAAATCGGCGACACGGTCACCATCATCGGTGGCGGCCCGATCGGGCTGATGTTCGTGCAGGTCGCCCGGGCCATCGGTTGCAATGTAATTTCAGTGGTAAAGCGCGACGAACAGGTAACCGCCGCCAAGCAAATGGGCGCACACGAAATCGTTCAAACCACCAAGGCCCAAAACGTGATCGAAGCCGTCCGCGCGCTGACTCCGCAAAAGCGCGGCTGCGATGTGGTCATTGAAGCCGTCGGCCGTCCCGAAGCCTGGGAGTGGGCCGTCGAGATGGTCCGTAAAGGCGGCACAGTAAACTTCTTCGGCGGATGCGCCAGCGGCAGCAAAGTGCAGCTCGATACCAATCGCCTGCACTACTCGGAAATCACGCTGAAGGCCACGTTCCACCACACGCCTGAAACCGTGCGCCGCGCCTTCGGCCTGATCGCCGCCAAAAAAATCCGCCCCACCGACTACATCACCGGCGAAGCCCCGCTCTCCAGCCTGCAGAAGGTGCTCCGCCACATGCTCAACCGCGGAGGCGACATCAAAACGGCAATCATCCCGGGCCACTGACGGATGACACCCCCGATGATACCCACCGCGCGGTGTCATCCTGAGCGAAGCGAAGGATCTATGCATTTTGCCGGCAATATCCATGCATTTGTAGGCGCTGCGAACCGCAGCGTCCACCGCGTGGAAGAGCGGCGCTTTAGCGCCGCGTAACGCGTCTAGAATTGATCCGGCTTTATAGCCGCTGGAGGATATTCCGTGGCAGCAAATCTTCAGCCTGGAACATGACCCAAACCACCCAAAACCCGCCCACCGAAACTCCCGCCGTACTGGGCTGGTCCCGTCTGCCCGCCCAATACGCCATCCCGCAACAACCGCCATCGCTGGGAGAAGCTCAGGCATACTGCCAACACCTGGCCCGCACCCACTACGAAAATTTTTCCGTAGCCACCTGGTTTCTTCCCAAGAAGCTCCGCCAGGATTTCTACAACGTCTACGCCTACTGCCGCATCTCCGACGATTTAGGCGACGAGGTAGGCGACGCTGCTGCGTCGTTGGCACTACTCGATCAATGGCAAGCCGAACTCGACGCCTGCTACAAAGGTAATCCGCTCCATCCCGTCTTCGTAGCGTTAGCCGAAACGGTTCGAAGATTCCAAATCCCCAAACACGAATTCTCCGACCTTCTAATCGCCTTCCGCCAGGACCAAACCATAACCCGCTTCCAAACCTTCAACGACGTCCTGGCCTACTGCCGCTACTCCGCCAACCCCGTAGGCCATCTCGTCCTCTATCTCTGCGGCTACGACGATGCCGAACGCCAGCAGCTTTCCGACTACACCTGCACCGGACTGCAACTGGCAAACTTCTGGCAAGATGTCTCCGTCGACTACGAAAAGGGAAGAATCTATCTCCCGCTTGAAGACCTCCGCCGCTATCAAGTCTCAGAAGAGGACATAGCGCAACGGCGAAACACCGCAGCCTTCTGCGAAATGATGAAGTTCGAAGTGAACCGCGCCCGCGCATGGTTCGATCGCGGCCTGCCGCTGGTCAGCAAAGTCAATAAAGAGTTGGCCATCGATCTAGCACTCTTCACCCGCGGCGGCCACGAAATTCTCAACGCCATTGAGCGCGAGAATTTCGCCATTCTCGGCAACCGCCCCGCTATCTCCAAGCCACGCAAGCTGGCCCTCGTCGCCCGCGCTGCGTTAGGGAAACTGCGGTGAGCGCAGGAGCCCAGCCTGCCATGGTCCCCTGGACGCCCGCTCCCGCGCAGCTTACCATGGCCTACTCGGTCTGCCGCGGCATCACCCGCACCAGCGCCAAGAATTTCTACTACGCTTTCCACGTTCTGCCGTATCGCAAACGCCAGGCCCTGTGCGCCGTCTACGCCTTCATGCGCCGCTGCGACGACATCGCCGACGATCCCGGCCTAACCCCGCAGGAACGTCACCGCAAACTTGACAACTGGTTAGACGCTCTGCACCGCGCTCAACAAGGCCAGCCAAACGATGAACCGATTCTTCTAGCTCTAACCGATGCCCAACGCCGCTACACCATCCCCGCCGGACTTCTGGACGATCTAGCCACGGGAACAGCCATGGATGTAGTTGGTCCGGAGACGCAAAATGAGTTCCCTGAAGACGAACCCCTCTTCGCCGCTGGGGCCTTTTCAACTCCCCCAATTCAGTATCAGACCTTCGAAGACCTCAAACTCTACTGCTACCGCGTAGCATCGGTGGTAGGTCTGGTCTGCATCCACATCTTCGGCTACCGCGATCCAGCCGCCGAACCGCTAGCCGAGCAATGCGGCTTAGCTTTTCAGCTCACCAACATCATCCGCGACGTAAAGGAAGACGCGGCCATGGGCCGCGTTTACTTGCCGCAAGAGGACCTCGCCAAGTTCGGCCTCACCGCCGCCGACGTGCTCTCCACAACAGATCCATCGCGCCTGCGCCCGTTGCTTGCCCTTGAAGCCGACCGCGCCCGCGAAGGCTATCAAGCCGGCGCACAACTCATCCCCTACGTCGCCGAAGACAGCCAGCCCGCGCTCTGGGTCTTGATCAATATCTATCGCGCCTTACTGGAAAAAATCGCAGCCCGCAACTATGACGTGTTCGGCGGCAAAATCAGCCTCACCGTCTTCGAAAAGCTGCGAATTCTAATGAAAGGTTTTCTGCAGCGCCTCACATAAAATGCAACGTCATAACTTTTTCATTCCGAACCGGTCTGAAAGACCGGTGAGAGCCTGCCCTGAGCGTGTCGAAGGGAGTCTGCTTTCCGCCGCCACTACTACTGCCTTCGCACTTCAAGCATGAAACCAGAATTTTCCCAACCCACCGTAGCCATAGCAGGCGGCGGCCTGGCAGGGCTGGCCGCGGCCTGTGCGCTGTCCGACCAAGGCTACCAGGTAACCCTCTTCGAACGCCGCCCCTACCTCGGCGGACGCGCCTCCTCCTACGAGCATCCCGGCACCGGCGAAGTAGTTGATAACTGCCAGCACGTCCTCTTCCGCATCTGCTCCAATCTAGTCGAGTTCTACCGCCGCATCGGCGTAGAAGACAAAATCCGCTGGTACGACACCATGACCTTCATCGAGCCCGGCGGCCGGCAAAGCGTGATGCACGCCTCGCCGCTTCCAGCCCCGCTGCACACCGCGCCATCATTTCTGCGTTTTCCGTTTCTCGACGCGACAGACAAGCTCGCCATCTCCCAAGCCATTGCCGCGCTAACTCTTGCCACCCCGCGGGACAGCGGAGAATCCTTTCTCGACTGGTGCCACCAACACCACCAAACCGAAAACGCCATCGAGCGCTTTTGGAAGCCCATCCTGGTCAGCGCTCTAAGCGAAGAGCTCGATCTGATCTCGATTCCCTACGCCGCCCAGGTAGTCCGCGAATCGATGAAGACGCCCACAGCCCGCCACATGGGCGTTCCCACGCTCCCCCTAACCGACCTCTACAATCGCGCCGGCGATTACATCCGCGCCCGCAACGGCCAGATTTTTTTCCGTACATCTTTGGAAGCATTCTGCCCGGATGCATCGCAAGTCCGCCTCAAAGTGGCGGGAAGGGAAGAAACGTTCGACTTTCTGATAGCTGCGTTGCCGTTCGACGTGCTTGAAACTGCGCTTCCGCTAGATCCCACCGCTAAATCCCTGCGCGAAAAAATCTCCCACTTCGAATACGCCCCCATCACCGGCATTCACCTCTGGTTCGACCGCCAGATCAGTGACCTGCCTCACGCCGTCCTGCTGAACCGCACCATCCAATGGATGTTCCACAAATCGTTGCTTCTGGAAAGCAATCGCGGAGGGAAGAACCGCTCAAACGAACGGGAAGGGCACGACCCTTCGGCGCCGCTCAGGGCAGGCTTCAGTCGTGCCGATAAAGACTCAACAGAAGGCGAGGCTTCAGCCCCTGGGGGCAGCTACATCGAGCTAGTCGTCAGCTCCTCCAAATCCCTGATCGAAAAATCCCGCCCCGAAATCGTCGACCTCGCCCTGAACGAAGTCCGCGAATTTTTCCCCGCCGCCCGCAACGCCAACCTCGTAAAGTCCACCGTGATCAAAGAACTGAAAGCCGTCTACTCCCCACGGCCCAGCATCGACTCCTACCGTCCCACCCAAACCACAAACTGGCCGCACGTCTTCCTTGCTGGCGATTGGACCGCCACCAGCTGGCCCGCCACCATGGAAGGTGCCGTTCGCAGCGGATATCTGGCCGCCGAAGCTCTCGCCCGCGCCGCCGGAAAACCGGCCCGTTTCTTAACTCCCGACCTGCGCGCCACCGGCCTCATGCGCTTCTTCTCCCGGAGCTAGTCACCAAACACAGTCGTCACCCGGCCAGGTATCAAGCCTCACAGACAAAAGTGAACGTCAGTGCAACCATCCGTCATAGGGCCGCACTCCGTAAAGCTCGCAAGGAGGCATGCCATGCGTCCAATCACACTTTTCCCCGTCGTCTTCCTGTTCACTGTCGGCTGCTTTGCGCAAACCGCCAAAACCCCCACAGATGTCGATCACGATCGCTTGGAAGGCGTCCGAATCTATAAACACTACTGTGCCGATTGTCACGGCGCCGATGCCCGCGGCCACGGCCCGGCCGCCATGTCGCTAAAGCGCACGCTACCCGATCTAACCCTCATCTCCCAGCGAAACGCCGGTAAGTTTCCATTCCAACGCACTCGCGACTTTATCGATGGAAAGAAATCCGCCCACAGCGACCTCATGCCCACCTGGGGACCAGTTTTCCACGAAATCGAAGCCGACCAGGACTGGGGCGAAGTAAGACTCGACGCCATCACCCACTACATCGAATCCATCCAGCAAAAATAACTACACCATTTACCGCGTGTATCGCCAACTTCTCATCGAGGCGTATAATTCCCACGCCCTCAGGAGGGACGCACACTATGCGCATGATGATGAAAGTGAACATCCCGGTAGAGTCCGGCAATGCCGCAGCACGCAGTGGGAATCTTGGTGCTATCGTCAAGAAAATCCTGGACGATCTCAAACCCGAAGCCGCCTATTTCGCGGAAGACAGCGGCCAGCGCACCGGATTCATATTCTTCGACATGAAGGAGTCGTCACAACTGCCAGCGATCGCCGAACCCTGGTTCCTAGCCTTCAACGCAAACGTCACCTTGCGTCCAGCGATGAACCCGCAGGATCTAGCCGCCGCCGGCACGGACATAGAAAGCGCAGCAAGAAACTACGGGAAGATGGCGGCGTAGAGTCCAACCCCCAAATGCACCGCTGCTTCAACGGTGTCGTGTGATTGGCCGGCACGCTTCTGCCGGGTAAAGCTGAGAACGGGAACGGAGTCCGCTGCGGCGGACGGCATTAATCTCCCGCAAGGGGAAAATGTGTCGGCCCAACGGTCTCTCTCACGGACGGTGCCGTGTTGCGTGACCCATTGGCGCCGTGCCGCGTCACCCCGCCAGCAATGCCACTCCGGCAGCGACAAGCGTAGCCGCAATCCACCGCCGCCGATCCACGCGCTCATGCAGGAAAAATTTTGCCGCAATCGCATTCCCGATGAACGTAAGAGAAGCCGCCGCCGGCGCAACCAAACTCACATCGCCCCACGAAAGCGCGAATAACAGACTGAAAAAGGCGAACGCCATCGCCGTCACCCCAAGCAGAAAAGTAGAATTCCCCAGCGTTCGCCCAATCACTCCGAAAATCCCCACCCGCCGCCGCAACTCCCCAACATCGCCCACCTGCTTCATCGCCCGCGCCAGAAGCACGTCGCCCACAACCGAGGCGAACACGATTGCGAGAATAGACCCCCAAGTGTAAGCAGCCCTCATGACTCCATCCTCACCGCGGGTGCCCCATTCTTGCCCTGAGCGGAGCCGAAGGGTCTCGCTTCTTTTGCGAGGAGTGGGGACTTTTCTGCATGCACCGTAATCTCCGGCCCGCCAGCCACAAATCCCACCCCGCCAGTAATCAGCACAATGCCCAGCCATCGCATCGGGCTGACATGCTCATGCAAAACAAACCGGGCCGCCAAAGCCAGAATCACATATCCCAGCGAAGTAGCCGGTAGCACATAAGTAAGGTCGGCCCAAGACAAGGCAGTCATGTAGGTAGCAAAGAATGCGAGGAGAAGAAGAATCCCAACCGCAACCCAGGGATTAAGAATGGCGAAAATCACGCCCTGCAGATGATGCAACGAAATGCTACCCACTTGCTTCATCCCATGAGAGAGCATGGAGTCTCCCGCCGCGGCAAAAACGGTGACTCCGGCCAGCACAACATACTTGCGGAAAGTCATTGGTGTTGGCCGCCGCCCGATACAAAATTAAGTGTCATCTTTCCACCATCACACATTCGATACTCTCAAGCAACCGAAAGCGGCATTTTTCGATCACAAAAAATGCGCCAGAAAACCGGCGCATTCAGTGAAGCAAAAGAGAACCCGTCAGCAGCTCGATCCCTTCTGCGGCGCAAGATCGGCCGAAGCCATATCAAAGGTCAACATAAATCGCGCAAGGCGAAAGCCCTCGCACCTAAGATCTTGTCAGCTCGAAGCTCGTTCGAGTTGTTTGATTCTGGCCATGTTCGCCGCAATGCGCTTCGTGTCCTTGCGTTTACCTGAACGATTGCGGCGCTTCGGCTTCGTAGTGTAGTGGTTTTTCGCCATTCTTGACTCCTTTGTTCGCTTTCTCAGTCTTGCTGAAGCAACGTTGGACGGAAAAGGTTAGCAGCGTAATCGGGCAGAAGGAGATCTATCTCTCCGGGGCTGTGGATTCGCTGTTGTTGTCATACAAGCTCAATAAAAAAGCCGGGGGTTGCAAAAACCCTCGGCTCTCTCGCTGTTGATCTCTACGCCTTCGCCGGCTCCGCCGCGGCCGCGCCCTTGCTTTCATGCTCCTTCACCATCTTGTTGCGCGCCGCCCGCAGCTTCAGGAAGGTCTTAGCTTCCTTGTACAGCCGTTTCCGCTCTTTCCCATCAAACGCGGCCTTCTTCAAGATGCGGAACACCGCCTTCGGCCGGAAATAATACTCATCGTAGAACCGGTGGACGGCCGACAGAATCTCATCCGCCGGCAATCCCGGATACTGAATATGCGCCAACTGGTGCCCGCCTTCATCCACCATCTTGTTGTTGCCCACGATGAATCCATTCTTCACCGCGTGATCGTAAAGCTCCGTTCCAGGATAAGCATGGGCCACGGAAACCTGAATCGTTTCCACATCCAGCTCTTTCGCGAAATTGATCGTGTTGTTGATCGTCTCCCGAGTCTCGCCGGGCAAGCCCATGATGAAGTCGCCATGGACAACCAATCCCAGTTTGTGGCAATCCTTGGTGAACTGCCGCGCCCGCTCGATGGTCGCGCCCTTCTTGATATTTTTCAAAATCTGCTGATCGCCCGATTCGTAACCTACAATCAACAGCCGGCAGCCAGCCTCTTTCATCGCTTTCAAAGTCTCGTAGTCAGTCGTCACACGCGAGGTGCAAGACCAGGTCAATCCCAGCGGCTTCAGCTTCGCGCACAATTCGATCGTGCGCGCCTTCTGAATGTTGAAGGTGTCGTCGTCGAAAAAAAATTCCTTCACGTCCGGCCAATACTGCTTCACTTTCGACATCTCCGCCGCCACATCGTCCGTCGAGCGCTTGCGCCACGGATGCCCGCTCAAAGTCTGCGGCCACAAACAAAACGTGCACTGCGCTGGACATCCCCGCGTCGTATACAGCGAAACATACGGATGCAGCAGGAACGGCACGTTGTAACGCGTAACATCCAGATCGCGCTTGTAAATATCGGTCACGTGCGGCAGCGCATCCAGATCCTGAATCTGCGGTGCATCCGGATTGTGAACAATCTGCCCATCCTTCAAAAACGAAACCCCGGCAATCTCTGCCAGCGGCTTACCCTTGGCATAATCCACCACGGCATAATCGAATTCCTTGCGCACCACAAAATCGATCGCCGAACATTCGCGCAAGGATTTCTCCGGCAGCACGCTCACATGCGGCCCCACAAACGCAATCTTGATCTTCGGATTCGCCGCCTTGATGGCCCGCGCTAATCCGATATCTCCCGGGAATCCCGGAGTGCTGGTAAACAACACAAGAAATTCATAGTCCTTGGCAATCTCGATTGTCTGCTCCGCCGAAACATAATGCGGCGGCGCATCCAGCAGCCGTGCGCCCTCCAGCATTCCCGCCGGATAGGCCAACCACACCGGGTACCAATACGACTCGATTTCTCTGGTAGCAGGCCAGCGCGAGCCGGCTCCGCCATCAAAATTCTCGAAGGAGGGAGGATTTAGAAACAGTGTTTTCAAAGGCATAATTGAGTTATCTACTTATACTAACATTGCGGCTCGCATCGGATCCCGACGGTGCCGAGAAAGTAAGCCAGCCACGCGCGCCCGACTTAAGCCTTGACCTGCCGCCATTCCTTGATCATCTCGTCGATGTCGGTGGCGGAGTCTTTCGCATCAGGCTTCCAATCGAGCAACTTCTTGGGCACAGTAACCCCTTTCTCCTTCGACAGATAGATCAGAATGTCCTGGATTCGCCGACGTGTATCCGAGTTTTCCGTCCGCAGGGAATCAAACAACAGATTGGGTAAGTCCACCCCCTGCACAGCCGCAGACATGTGCGCTTCGACCAGCACTCCAAGTACTTCATCTGCGGTCTTCACCGGAAGATTGGGCATCCGCAGAAGTTCGGCGAGCCGCTCGTATGCCCTCTTGGCGGTCGGCAGCCGCTTCAACAACTCGCGTCTTGCCCGGTACTGATCGTAGTCCGTCGTGTTGCTTCGCTGTAGCCGCCAAACATAGTAATGCGCTAGGTTCTCAGGCGTGTAGATCCGCCCGATTCCCCACACCACTCCCACTATCAGCGCCAGAGCCACCGCCAGCGCCGCCGCCTTGCTGCGATATTCCTTGGCGTACCACGCGTAAGAGAAGGCTGACGTAATATTGTTTCGATACAGGAGAAAATCGAACGTCTGAGGCGATGACTGCTTCAAGTTCGAATACAAAAGGGAGGACTTGCGGGCGGCCACCACCGCTGGCTCCAGGGGCGGCTGGAAGTTGTCGATAGCGGTCAGACTCTGTTGCAATGCGGGCACATCGGCGGCATGCGCGAAGGTGACGTCGCGAAGACGCTGCATTTTATTCTCGTCCTCCCGCACCGCCTGCAGGAGTTTTTCATCGAACCTTCTGTCATTGACGATAATTCGATTGCCGATGCGGTCTGCGATACTATCGGCCCACGCCGCGAACGGCTGCCAGAACTTCGAGATCTCTCCCGCCGGCTGAATGCTGGCCACGCTCCCGCTCAGAATTTGCTGATATCCAAAACCCACCAGGATGGCCGCAAACAGGGAGGTGTCGTGCACGGCGTTGGTGCGGTCGAGCACCCAGAACAGCACCACGGGAACAAAGGCATAAGCGAAAAACAGCAGCCACGTGTTCACCATGATCCAGCGGCCACGAAACTTGCCCAGCCGCGTCGATACCTGATTGGCCGCTGTGATCAGCCCTAACAGGAAAACGATTCCATAGCAGTAGAACGCGTCCAGATCGGGCGAAACGCCTAGATCCACAGCCGAACCACCTCAAACTAGGATCGTAGTACTTGGTCGGTCAGATTAGAACTGGAGGGCAGAAGGCTAAAATACGCGTTCCCAATTTCTTCAGGCCGGTAAAAATTCCCCTTGGCGCGGACCAGATTAAACTTCACCAGCTGATTGGCAGCATCCAGCAATTGCTGATCCGTAACCCCGGTTTCGGATAAAATCTGCCACCCAGAAACAACTCCGCGCTCGCGTATAAGCTGCAGGACGCGTTTGCTGGCGTCGTCGAGTGTAGGAAAATAAACCACTACAACTTGATGGTAGCAAACCACCCTGGGAGGGTCAACGGAGCGACCTACTTCGTCCCCAGCGCCCAGCTTTCCAATTCCCCCGTCGACCGTAACAGCTCCACCTGGCTTCGTTCCAGTTCGAACGTAGCATCCTGCAGCGCAATCAGCTTCTCGCTCTCCTGCGTCCGTGCGCTATCCATGTCATGAAGGTTTGCCGTACCCGCTTTCATGCGGGTCTCAACCGCTTCCACGTTTTTCTGCGCAATCTCGTACTCCAGCTCAGCCACATCCCGCGCTGCTTGCAGTTGCGTCACCGCACGTTGCAGCCGAAGCGTCTGCTCGGAGATCTGATTGTGCGCCGCATCCGCTTGCTCCCGCGCTTTCGCCGCATCCGCATCCGCGGCCTCCGCCCGCGCCCGCTGCGAACCGTTGAACAGCGGTATGCGAATACTCACCCCCAGCGTGGCGTTCGATCTCTGAAACGTCCCTGCAGGACACAGCAGCGTGCCGATGCTCGTGCTGCAAGGCTTCACCGGCTCGAAGTAGTTCTGATAATTATTGAAAGTCGAAAGCTCCGCATACTGCGCTGCAAAATCGATGCTCGGCATCCACATGCGGTGCTCCCCTTGCGCCTTTAGAAATTGCGCCCGCGCATGTTCCACCGCCGACCGGTACGCGGGACTATCATCCGCCGCCCGCTCGGGCGCATTCTCATCGGAAGCAGTCGCCGGAAAAGCGGGCAGCTCGTCGCCTTCCGTCTGAATGCCCGCGGCGGGCAACCCCGTAAGTTTCGACAAATGCTCGCGCAACACATCGGCCGCACCCTGTGCCTCCGCTATCCGCAGCCGCATTCGCGCTTCCGACAATCTCGCCTTGGTCTCATCCATCTCGCTGTCAACGCCTTCTTTCACGCGCTCCTCGACCTCCGTCCGCATGCTCTGCACATCCGGATAAATCTCGCGCAGACGGTCCAGCCGCTGTTCCCACTTTTCGAGTTCCGCATAGCTCAGCACTACGTCCTGAACAACCTGATCGCGCTCGTCCTTCGAACGAAAACCCGCCGCGGCGAACTCGCTGTGCGCCGAGTGAAGAAATGGCTGCAACTCGGGATGAAACAGCGCCGACTGCGCCGTAACATTGAAAATCGCCGGCGCCGAGCCCGCCAGCGCCAGAGGATATCCGTACGACGGCCCCAGCCCCGAACCTACCATAAGCTGTGGCAAATAGCTGTCGCGCATGTCCCGGTAATCGGCCGCCGCGCTTTTCTGCTCCGCCGTCGCAATCGCCAGTCCATTCGCATGCCGCAGCGTTAGTTCCACCACCCGCTTCAGCGTCAACGGTTCTGCCGTCAGAGACGAAGGGAATACCAGCAATGCTCCCAACAAAAGCGGAAAAACACTGGCGCGGCTCAATCGTTTCCTCATCATTTTTCTCACCTTCACGATAGCTAGAAAGATTCTACGGACAATCGGCGGAGAGAGAAATGATAAGCATGAGTCGCAAGCGGAAACACCAACTCCACGCGGCTGCGAACAGCCGATTTACCCTGTGTTCCTCTGTGTCCCCTGTGTTTAAGCCTCGTAAAATCCTTTCCCACGGACCCCACTCGCGCGCGGAGCGATGCATCCGTACCTTTTAAGCTGGCACTTTCCCGCAAAACAGACTACGATTTCTGCGGAGCACTTCCCCCTGCTGGCGGCGCGGCGGCTTCGCGTACCATGGCGAATATCTAGAGGCCATTCCATCGGCCTTTTCGAGCCTCGGCGATGCACATTCTGGACCTCTCAACGAGCACGCATGGTCGCCCGTCACAACACCGCCTCCGATCAGCGCTTTGGCTCTTAGCTCTACTCTGCCCACCACTCGTCGCCCAATCCCCGGCCCCCTCGGCTTCGGCGCAGACGGCCGCTAAGCAGACCCAGCCCGACAACAACTCCGCCGAGATCGTCTCTCACGAAGAGACGTCGACTTTCAAAGTCAATGTCAACCTGGTGCTCGTCCGCGTTGTAGTTCGCGATTCCAAAGGCAAAGCCATCGGCAATCTCCACAAGGAAGATTTCCAACTTTTCGACAACCGCAAGCCGCAGATCATCACTCAGTTCTCCGCCGAGCAGCCGGGCGCCGAAGTCACCGCCATGCGGGAAGCGCATCCCGAGAACTCTGCAGAGAAGCAGTCTGCCACTCCGCCTCCTTCCATCCCCGAGCGCTATGTCGCCTACGTCTTCGACGATGTTCATCTCGAATTCGGCGACTTGGCGCAGGTCAGAAAGGCTGCCGAACGCCACATAGCGACCCTGCGCCCCACCGATCGCGCCGCAATCTTCTCCACCTCCGGGCAAACCGTACTCGATTTCACCGATGATCGCACCAAACTGCACGATGCTTTGCTCCATCTCCAGCCAGCCCCGATCTCACGCGGTGGCCCGACCAACCCAGGCGATTGCTTCCGCGTCACCTATTACATGGCTGACCTGATCGAAAACCAACATGACCCACAAGCCATTCAAGTTGTCACGCAGGACGCGCTGCAATGCGACTTCAACGGGGACCCAAGATTTTTGGCGCCCGCCGCACAAATGGCTCACGCCACCGCAAGGCAGGTTCTGGATGAAGGCAGCCACGAGACTCATGTTACCTTCACCGTCCTGAACGACCTCATCCGCCGCATGTCCACGCTGCCGGGTCAGCGCAGCATGGTTCTAATTTCTCCCGGTTTTCTCTCTCCTCAACTCGAATTCGAATATGGGCAGATCATCGACCGCGCCGTGCGCGCTCAAGTCACTATCGGCGCTCTCGATGCCCGCGGGCTTTACGTCCCCGGTTCTGACATAAGCAGTCCAGCGGCGCCGAGCCAGGCCTCGCAGGTGATGCGCCAGCAGTATGACATTCAGGAAGCCGCCGCCGACTCCGATATCCTCGCCATACTCGCCGACGGCACTGGCGGCGTCTTCTTCCAAAATAGCAACGACTACGACGAAGGCTTCCGCCGCACCGCCTCCACTCCCGAATACTCCTACGTCCTCGGCTTCTCTCCTCAAAACCTGAAACTCGACGGCGGTTTTCACGGCATAAAAGTCAGTCTGAACACTCCCGGCAAGTTCGAGATTCAGGCCCGTCGCGGCTACTTTGCTCCCAAGCACGCCGCCGATCCCGCCCAGCAGGCCAAACAGGAAATCGAGGACGCAGTTTTCTCGCAGGAAGAAGTCCACGGCCTCCCCGTCGAACTCCACACCCAGTTTTTCAAGTCCAGCGAACTCGACGCCAAGCTCACCGTCCTCGCCCACGTCGATGTCCGGCGCCTGCACCTGCGCAAAGCCGACGGCCGCAACAACGATGAACTGACCGTAGTCTCGGCTCTCTTCAACGGAAATGGCAATCTCGTCCAGGGGATCGAAAAGACAATCACGATGCGCATCAAGGACGAAACTCTGGAGAAGAGGCTGAACTCAGGAATCACGCTGAAAACAAGTTTCGATGTAAAGCCGGGAAGCTATTTCGTGCGCCTCGTAGTCCGCGACTCCGAAGCGCAATTACTTTCCGCAGAGAACGACGCAGTCCGCATTCCGTAGCCGCGGAGAAAAAATAACGGATGCAAGTTGGAAGAGTGGAAGAGCGGCGCTTCAGCGCCGCGTAAAGTGCTCAAAGTCGTTGCGGGCTTTAGCCCCTGTGGTTGGGTTCATAGAGAATTTTCAGAAGCGTGCTTGAGACGGGCAAAACAAGGAAAGAAGTAAAGGAGTGCATGATGCGAATTCTTCTACCATTCCTTAAGCTCACAATGCTGCTGACAGTAGGCGCGTGCATCCTGGCCACTCCAGCCTTCGCCCAGCAGCCCACCGAAGCCTCGACCGCCGAAGTCCCCATCATCAAAGCGCAAACCCGGCTCGTGCTGGTCGATACGGTCGTCACCGACAAAAAAGGCAACTACATCCGCGATCTCACAGCCAAAGATTTCAAAGTCTGGGAAGACAACAAAGAGCAGGCCATCACTGCGTTCTCCTTTGAAGATGAAGCCGCGTCTCCCTCCGCCTCACAGAAGCGCTATCTGGTGCTGTTTTTCGACAACTCCACTATGGACAACAGCGACCAGGTCCGTGCCCGCGAAGCCGCCGCCAAATTTATCGACGCCAACTCCGCTCCCAACCATCTCATGGCGATCATCAACTTCGGCGGCACTGTCCAGATCGCGCAGAACTTCACCGCCGACTCCAATCGCCTGAAGCAGGTCGTCAGCGGCATGCAATTCGCCAACGTTTCACCGAACGCCCAGTCTCCCGTACAGGTAGCGTCTCTGGCCACGCCAGGTATGGGCATACCCGCCGGCGTTCCCAATCTCAGCAATGCCGAAGCCGATTTCGGGATTCAAAGTGTAATGCTGGCCCTGCGAACTCTGGCTAAGAGTCTCTCCACCGTCCCCGGCCGCAAAACTCTGGTCATGCTGACGGCCGGTTTTCCGCTCACGCCGGAATACACCGCAGAGCTGACTGCCGTCATCGATGCTTGCAACAAAGCCAACGTCGCCATCTATCCCATCGATGTTCGCGGCCTCGTCGCAATGACTCCCGGCGGCGGTGCGCAAATGCGAATGCCCAGCCACGGGCAAGCTGAACCGTACCTATCGGCCGCTGTCAACCATCGCAATCCTTCGAACCCAGCCCATCCACATCTCATCCTCGTGTCCGCTGCTTTCCCCTCCGAACCCGCGCAGCATGGCGTTGGCGGAGGTAGTGGTGGCGGAGGTAGTGGTGGCGGAGGCGGGGGGCACGGCGGCGGAGGCACCGGTGGTGGTAGTGGCGGCGGCACAGGTGGTGGCGGAGGTAAGGGAGGTGGAGGAACCACCGGCGGCGGTAGCACGGGTGGCGGAAGCCACGGCGGCACTGGTGCGCCGGCTTACGGTTATAACGGGGCCGGCTATCAGAATCCCTACGCCCAGCCGCGCCAAATCGTTCCTCCGTTCCCGACCAGCGCTTCCACCAATCAGCAAGTTCTCTATGAGCTCGCCGATGGCACCGGCGGATTCGTCATCCTCAACACCAACGATCTTCTCGGCGGCCTCGAAAAAATCGCCAAGGATCAATCCCAGTACTACAGCCTCGGCTACAAGCCGCCTGACTCGGAAGAGGGAAGCTGTCACACCATCCGCGTGAAAGTCGAACGTAGCGGCACCGAGGTTCGCGCCCGCAGCGGATACTGCAATGTCCGCCCGCTTGATCTTCTGGCCGGCAAGCCCATCGAGAAAGATCTCGAAACCCGCGCTGCCAGCGAAATGCCCGCCAACGTGGGCGTTTCAGCCGAAGCTCCATATTTCTACACCGCGCCCAACACCGCCCGGGTCAATCTCGCCATGGACATTCCTACCTCCGCCATCAAGTTTGAGAAGGAGAAAGGCAAACAGCACTCCAGCGTCAACGTGCTCGGCATCGCCTATCGTCCCGATAACTCCATCGCCGCCCGCTTCAGCGACACCGTCAATCTCGATTTCGAAGACAAGAAGGAGATGCAGAACTTCGAGAAACAACCCTTCCACTACGAAAACCAATTCGAACTCGCATCCGGCCAATACAACTTGCGAGTCGTCTTCAGTTCTGGCAGCGAAAGCTTCGGCAAAGTCGTGCTCCCGCTCTCCATCGACGACTACGACGGCAAAAAGTTCACTCTGAGCTCCGTCACTCTTAGCAACGACCTTCATCCCGCAACCGAGTTGGCCACGGGACTCGACGCCGAACTGCTCGAAGATCGCAAACCGCTCATCATTCGCGGCATGCAAATCGTTCCCTCGGCTTCGGACCACTTCAAGAAAACCGATACCGCCGCAATCTATCTGGAGCTTTACGCTCCCGCGTTGCTCACGCCCAATCCTCCGAAAATCGGAGTCGAAATGATTGTGACCGACCGCAAAAGCGGCCAGCAGAAAATGCACATCGGAATTACGGACACAGCCAAAGACATTCAGCCCGGAAATCCCGTAATGCCGCTCGGCCTCAAACTGCCTGTGAACTCGCTAGCCGCAGGAAGCTATCGAGTCCAATTGAGAGGCATAGATTCGATTGGAGGCGTAACCAACTTTCACTCAGCAGATTTCGAAGTCGAATAACAAAGCGAACAGGGCATAGGCACGACTTATCCTGTGTCTCTCTGTGCCCCCGGTGTTTAACTCTTAGCCGGCCCTAATCCATACGCGTATGGCCAACGCTCGCTAACTATGACCCAAGACTGCAAGATTCCGATCAACACCGAACTCCCGCTGAAAGTCCCCTACCGCACCGGAAGCTATCTCGTCTACGATTACACTCCCCCGAAGGGCGTAGACCCATCCGCGCCGGCCGCCACGCACTTCCGCATGGGCACGGAAATCGGCCTGCGCGCTTCAGGCAGCCGCCAAGTCGATGTTGGCTTTTACGCCAACATCCTGAAAACAGTGGCCGCCGAGGTTCCGCGCAGAGGTAAGTTTTTCGTGGTCGACCTTCGCCAGGAATCCCACCTGTTCTTCGACGCCCGTGCCGTCTCCTGGTACGCCGATAAAGACTGGAGCAACGTAGACCAATCGCTCGACTGGATCCTGCACGACGAAGCCTGCCGCATCGATATGTCGCGCGGCAAAACCGTGCAAATTTTCGCCACCCGGAAAAACGAGTCCGATGACACCGTAATCCCCATCGATTATTGCAATGTCACGGTCAAATACGCTCAGCCGGAAGAAGAAGTTATCAATCACATCGAACCCGGACTCGACCGCCACGTCATCTATGAACGCGTCCCCGTAAGCGACCACTGCCGGCCCACCGTGGACGCCGCCAACGCCTTCATTGCTCTGATCTGGAACCTGAAGCCGGAAGAAACCTGGATCCACTTCCACTGCCACGGCGGCGACGGCCGCACCACCTCATTTCTCGCCATGTACGACATGTTCTGCGTGGCGAAATCGGGAACGACAAACTTTCCCAACATCGATAAGTTCGCGCAACGCCAAATGGAGCTTTTCGACTACAATCTCGATCCTTTCATCCCTCTTCCGGGATGCAACGAGAAAAAAAGCTGGAAATGCGGCCTCGCGAAAGAGCGCTGGAGATTTCTCATCGAGTGGCACAAATGGCTGGCAGATGGCGCTCTGAAGACTGGAAAGCCCTTCGAATTCAAGGAAACCTCTCAATAACAGGTATCCTCCTGTTCAATTGGCTGTTAGTTCGCTGGGAATGTACACTCGTCCACAACACCGTTCCTTCAAAAGGAGAGAATATGACCAAGCATTTGAGGTTGTTCCAGGCAATCTTGATCGCCGCGCTGCTCTGTGGCGCAACCCTCGCCCAGGAGCCGGTAGTCGATATCAATAAGGCCGTGCACCCCAATCTCGCCGAGGCGCAGCGCCTCATCGTCGAGGCCAATCGTTATATTGCAATAGCACAAAAAGATAACCGCTGGGATATGCACGGTCATGCCGAGAAGGCCCGTGAACTCCTGGTACAAGTCAACCAGGAACTGAAGGCCGCCGCCGAAACTGCTAATAGAAGATAAACATCTCAATAACAGCCCGCTCGCGCCAGATTCAGCGTTCACACAATTTGTCTTAGCGCCGCTGAAGCACGATCAACTCCACCGCATCCGGCGCGAGCGGGTTTGCTATCTTCAAACTCTCTCCGGCGCCGTTCTTTTCCTCAACCAACTGCAGATTCTCCGTCTTGCTGATCCGATATCGCTTCAAGCTGAATGATTTCTTGCCCCATGGCAAATGATCGATCGTCAAATCGTATCCCACATTGTCCCGGTAAACGATATCCGTCCGCCGCGGCAGAGTTTTGAACTTCGAAAAATCGGGCAGCGGAATCGATTTCGCAACATCCGCCGGCATCTTCATATCTTTCGGCTTCCATCCCGCCGCAATCGCATAATTGCTAATCAGAATCTGAATCGTCTTCCCGTCCGCCGATTTCCCCGCCAGCGCCGCAAATCCAAACGTATCCGTTCCCTCCACCGCCAGCCGCCGAGGCGTATCCATCATCTTTCCCATCGCCTCAAAGGTGTAAGCAGTCTTGAAATATTTTCCCTGCAGATCGAACAATCCCATCCAAGCCGCATCCCCGCGATAAAACTGTGCATGATCCAGCGGCGCATCCTGAAAATAAGTAAGCGCAGACCCAACAAAGGCCGCATTCTCCGCGCCCCGCAAACGCTTCGCCTCACCCTCGGTAAAATCTGGAGTCAGATTCCACTCCGAAAGAATGTTTTCAGCCTTCGGAAATCCATGCGCATCCAGCACCCCGCGAATCTCCCGCGCCAGCCGCACGCCATCGTAAGGATCGGCCGAATCAATCGCGTACGTATGCCAGGAATAAAAATCCAGCGGCACATGATGCGCCGCACAGTATTCAATAAACCCCTCACGGTAGGGCCCGTCATCCGAAGCAATTGCCCGCGCGTCACCTCCAACTTTCAGCGTAGGATCGACCGACTTCAAAGCCCGCGCCGTTTTCTCGTAGAACGAATAAAACTGCTCCGGCGTTCCTCCCCAGAACAAAGCCTCCGGCTCATTCCAGAATTCCCAGTAGCGAATGCCGTAGTGAGAACCTTGTGCCCATCCCTGGTTGTAGTGCATCGCCACATGCTTCACCACGTCGGCATACTTATCGAAATCTGGCGGCGGATCGATATTCGCTCCCCAGCTCCGCCCCACGCGGTAATAGACTTCCGCCCCGGTCTCATGGATCGCCGCCAGCACCTTATCCGTAGGTCCAAAGTTGTAACTTTCCTCTTTCTCCGGATCGGCACTCCAATTTGGAAAAATGATGCTGGCATTACCAGCCTTCACCACGCCCGCCCGCTGCGCAGCATCTGGAATCAACCACGCCAGCAGAGGATTATCCAGCGTGAAGTGCGAATCAATCTCGGTAGGGCCCATGAAGTCGTGCGTGCGAACCATATTCACGCGCAGCTCTTTATATTGCTGAACAAGATTCGGCAATCCCGCCATCACCGGAGTAGGCGGCCCATTCAACCCCTGGAACGATCGAATCTCGCCCGTGATTTTTCCAGCGTCGATGTGCAGAGAGCGAAATCCCGAGTTTGTAGTTTGAGCGAATACGAATGTGCAGAAGAGCAGGGAAGTGAAACAAGCGCGCGAAATATTCATCGCCCCAATTCTAGGCTTTTTTGCGATTCGATTAACGGGCGAGAATCGACGACCTCGAAAATGTTTTCAGACCCTCATCATTCCGAGCGCGCACGGAGCGCAGGTGGAGCCTGCCCTGAGCCTGCCGAAGGGAGCCTGCTGTCTGCCTCCGCCAAAAAGGTTTACCCGCGTTCCTCTGTGCCCCCGGTGTTTAATCTTTGAAAGCCGCCCATACCCGACTGGGACCATACAGGACAACGAAACCAACTCTACCCGCGACCCCGAAATTGAATGATGCGCCGCCGGTCCCGCTTCGAAGGCCGCGCCGCCGGCAACTGCTCAAACTCCCGCGCAGCCCGCCGTTCCGCCGCAACTTTTGCGCGCAACTCGCGGCTGGCTTCCGTCTCGCGATATAGAGTCTGCGCCACCGTAGCCGGCCCGCGCACATCACTCAAAAACAGCACTTCAATCTCAAACTCACCGCTGTCATTCGCAACCTGCAACATATCGCCAGCATGAATCTCGCGCGCCGCCTTCGTGCTCTGCCCACGAAACCGCACCCGGCCCAGCTCACAGGCCCGCGCCGCAAGAGATCGCGTCTTAAAAAATCGTGCCGCCCAAAGCCACTTATCGATGCGAACGGAAGTCAGGTTAGTAAAAGTCATCTCATCAATCCGTTTTGAATGGGCCCGGCTTCAGTCGAGCCGTTCAGGGCTGCGAGGAATCGGGGCTTCAGCCTCCGAGCCTCTAGCTCTCCACCCGCCGCAAACCATCCTGTGCCCGCTTATACTCGTGAGCCAACGCCAGTGCCGACCGATATTCCTGGGCCGCAGCCCGGCGGTCGCCCTGCTTCTCCAGCAATTCACCCAGAACCGCATGAGCCTTGAACGCCGGCCACTCCTCAACCGTCGATGACGCCAAATATCGCCGCACCATCCGAATCGCCATCGGATAATCCCGCCCGCTCCGCAACAGAAGCCCGGCTCCATCCATCAACGCCGCCGGACGATCCAGCGGCTCAGTTTCCATCGTGCGCAAGGCTCGCACCATTTCATCCAACCGGTTCTCGCGGCGGTAAAATCCCGCCAGATTCACCCACCCCCGCGCCCCGCCGTGACTCGCTTCAATTTCCGCCCGATACTCCCGTTCAGCCTCATCCGTTTTTTCGTTTTTCTGCGCAATCCGCGCCCGCACCCAATGCGCCATTCCCGGATTCAGCGCCATCAGCGAATCTGCCTGCGCCCGCGCTTTATCCTCACCTCCGCCAACAATTCCCGGCGCCTCCAAATAAAATTCCGCCAGATCCGTCCGCGCCTCCCACGAGTCCGGCGACAACTCCACTGCCCGCTCAAATTCACGCCGCACTTTTCCCGCGAGACCTGCAGCTCGTATGAAATTGACGCCATCCGCCTTCTCGCCATAAATGCGCCCCAGCCAAAGATGATAAAGACCATTATTAGGCGCAAGCGCCACTGCTTTTTCGCACGCCGGAATTCCCTCATCCCACGCATCGAGCTCAAAATCCGCACGGCAAAGCAGGTTGTACGCCTCAGCCGTCGGCGCGCCGCGAATCTGCTGTTCCAGAATCTGCACAGCCTGGTCAACGCGGCCAGCAGCCAGAAGTTCCTGCGGAGTCTCAGCTTTTGCAGGCAGGGAACAACAAGAAAAAAAGATTCCAAGAGCGAGCGCAACAAGAGAGGATGTGCAACGCAACGGAGCGTGAGCTGCCAAGCGGCGAAAGAATGTAGCCCACCGCGCAAGCGGTGGGTAAGGGGAGGAAGAACGGAACCAGTCCCAACGGGGCGAAAGAGAATCACTTGCGCATGAATGCGCAGACCGTGGGACCAACCGCATCGTCTACTGAACCGCCTTCACGCGCGCACCATCGATCAAAGGTTTAGCATCGGCAGAAGACAATACAACTTGAGCATGCTCCTCAAGCCCCCCGGTGATCTCCACTTTTGTAAGGTTCTGCAGAGAAACCTCAACCTCATGCCGCGCCAGCCGCCCATCCATAATCTGATACACATACGGCTTGCTGTCGTCGTTTCGGACGGCCTCGCGTTGCAGCGTCAACACATCTCTATCCTCCGCCACAATCACGCTCACCCCAACGTTGACATTCGGCAAAAGCCGCAGGTCATGATTATCCACCGCGCAAGTAACCTCACCCACATTGCGCGACCCGCGTAGCTTCACCGTGGAAGGCACCGTACTCACACTGCCGTTCCAAATCCGCCCCGGCAGCGCGTCCCACGTAACTTCCACCTTCTGCCCAACCGCGAGCCGTCCGATGTCCGGCTCGTCAACAAAAGTCCGCACCAGCATGCGCGACAAATTGCCCACCTGCAACAACAAATCTCCCGTCTGCACGAACGCTCCCTGCTTCAGCGGCACAGAGTAAACCACGCCGTCAAACGGCGCGCGCACGCTCGACTTCCGCAAAGCGTCTTCCGCCGCGGCATAAGCCGCCTGTGCCTCCGTTCCCTGCGCTTCCACTCGCGCCACCTCCGGCTGCGAATAGCGGTCCTTCTTTTTCTGCTCCAGCAGAGTTGCGTCTGCCTCAGCCCGCCGCAACGTCTCTTGCGCCTGCTGAACTTCCGCAGGCGAAGCCGCGCCCTGCTGCTGCAAACGCCGGTAAGCATCCAGATTCCGCTGCGCGTCATCGCGCGCCGTCCGTGCCTTGATCAGTTGCGCTTCCAGCGTGATCACTTCCTCGCGCGTTCCTCCGGTACTCAAGTCAGATTCATCCGCCTGCGCCGCTTTGATCTGCGCCTGTGCCCGCGCCGCCTGGCTGCTCAAATCCGCGTCATCCAGCTGCAGAAGCAATTGCCCCTTGTGAACGTGATCGCCCTCTTTCACCAACAGCCGCTTCACCGTCGTGGGCGCCGGCGAATGTGCCTCAAAATTCTCTAAAGGCTCCACTTTTCCATTCGTCGAAATCAGGCTCCGGATCGGCCCGCGTTCCACAGTCGTTACCCGCACCCTCTGCGGCCCATGCCGCGTAAACATCGGAATCACTGCCAGGGCAGCGAGCACGCCCACAATCCACCAGGTCCGTGCCGTACGCTTGGCCGGATGTCCATTCGAATTGTGGTTATTTGCCAACCGGTTATCTTTCAGAATGCAACAAGGGCAACTGCAAGCTTTAATTTACCACTCTGGCAGGTGCGGGAAGCATGCACGCATCTTCCAGCCCTTGTACGATTAGATGCGCTCCCCGAGCGCTTGATGCCACAATCGCAGCCTCGGTCGCAATACTCAACCGCTACAATATTCCAATGACCAAGCACCCGCGCTACACGCCCGAGCATGCCGCCGCTGGGCTCGACGCCGACTTTCCCGAGATCGAAACCTGGCCCAACCAATTTCCCGGCTATGAAATCGTCATCGACGATCCCGAATTCACCTCCGTCTGCCCCAAGACCGGCCTGCCCGATTTCGGCATCATTACTCTACGCTATCAACCCAACGAGCTCTGCCTCGAATTAAAGTCTTATAAGGAATACTTGCAGTCCTATCGCAACCTGGGAATCTTTCAGGAAAATATCGTCAATCGCGTGCTCCAAGATGTAGTGAAGTGGGCCAAGCCAGTCTGGGCCGAGGTAAAAGGCGACTTCCGCCCCCGCGGCGGGATCTCGACCACGATCGTGGCGAGATCGCCGCGCTCCGGGAAGCGGAAACATACCAACCCAGCCTGACAACGACAGCGTCATCCCGAAGCCCCGCGTTTTCACCAGCGGGGCGAGGGATCTCGTGGAGGATCAATTTCCTTTCGTGCGAGCCAGTCATCACTACGCACGACCCATCATGCTATATTCGCTCGACCCTCATCCTCCGCAAAATGTCCTCCGCAAAACTCTATCCCCGCACCGCCCTCGTTTTGCTGACAGCCCTCAACCTGCTCAACTACGTCGACCGTTCAGTCCTGTTCGCCGTACAGCCCCTAGTGCAAACCGAATTCCACCTGACCAACGCCCAAGTCGGTTACCTCACCAGCGCATTCCTGCTTTTCTACATGGTAGCCGCACCCTTCGTTGGCCCACTCGCCGACCGCTACTCGCGCAAACGCATCATCGTAGGCGGCGCGATTTTCTGGAGCGGCCTAACGCTCCTTACCGCAGTCACGCACACCTACACCGAACTCCTCATCCGCCATACGCTCGTCGGCATCGGCGAAGCCACATTCGTCACCATCGCTCCCACGTTCGTAGCCGATCTTTTTCCCGAAAATCAGCGCGGCCGAATTCTGGGCGTCTTCTATCTAGCCATCCCAGTAGGCACCGCAGCTGGCTATCTCCTCGGCGGAAATCTGAGTCCGCGTTTCGGCTGGCGCTTTCCTTTCTATATAGCAGCCATTCCCGGATTCCTGCTAGCCCTCGCCGTCCTCTTTCTACGGGAACCCCAACGCGGCCAATTCGATACCGAAGCAGAAACCCCGGAGCGCGGCACCGTCACAGGCCTGGCCCGCAACCCCGCCTTCTGGACCTCCACGCTAGGCATGGCCATGATGACCTTCGCTCTGGGCGGCATCCAGGTCTGGATGCCAACCTTTCTCTCCCGCTCCCGCGGCTATTCTCTTGAGTCCGCCAACTACATGTTCGGCCTGGTCATCGTTGTCGATGGAATTCTCGCCTCGTTAGCCGGAGGCTGGCTCGGCGACTATCTCCTGCCGAAAATGAAAGGCGCCTACTACTTCGTCTCCGCCGCAAGCATGGCACTGGGCGTGCCATTCATGGTGGTCGCACTATTCATACGCGGGCCATTGATGCTGCCGGCAATTGCAATCGCGGCATTTTTTCTCTTGCTCAACACTTCGCCGCTAAACGCAGCAGTCATCAACTCCGTAGGCGCACACGTCCGTGCCACTGCCCTCGCCGTCAATATTTTTGTCTTCCATCTGCTAGGCGACGTCCCCTCGCCCACGTTGATGGGCTACGTAGCTGACAAACGCACTCTGCAAGCCTCCTTCATCCTCCCAGTCATCGCCATGATCCTCTCCTCTGCCATACTGTTCTATGGGATGAAATTCGCACCCATCGCCGAACGCAACCCCGTAAACCGCAGGGAAGAGCTAACCCAGGATGCATTACGTTTACTGGATCGCAGGCACAATTCTCGCGCTAGCCTGGTTCTCGCGCATCGTAGACGCTGCCCTAGGCATGCCCAGCGTAGCCGACGTCTCGCAACCCGAGTGGAACCTCAATCCCGTCTCGCCCGCAGGCAATCCCCGAGTCTCCGTCATCGTCCCCGCCCGCAACGAAGAAAGCGAAATCGAGCAAGCCCTAACGCAATTGCTAGCCCTCGACTACGACAACTACGAAGTGATCGCCGTAAATGATCGATCCACCGATCGCACCGGCGAAATCATGGAAGAGATCCAGAAGAGATCGCCGCGCCTAAAGGTGATCCATCACGAACAACTGCCCCCGGGCTGGCTGGGCAAGACCCACGCCATGTGGACTGCAACCAACTCCGCCACCGGCGACTGGCTCCTCTTCACTGACGCCGACGTTCTCTTCAAACCCGAATCCCTCCGCCGTGCCATGGCCTACGCCGAAGCCGAAAAAGCCGATCACGTAGTCCTGTTTCCGCAAATGATCATGAAACAGCCTGGCGAATACATGATGATCGCCTTCTTCCAAACTATGTTCGTCTTCGGCCACCGCCCCTGGAAAGTAGCCGACCCAAATTCCAAAGACCACATGGGCGTTGGCGCATTCAATCTGATCCGTCGAAGCACCTACGAAGCCGTCGGCACCTACAAAACTCTCCGCATGGAAATCCTCGATGACATGAAGCTCGGCAAGGTAGTAAAGAACTCCGGCTTCGCCCAGCGCAACGTCTTCGGCAAAGACCTGATCTCCATCCGCTGGGCCAACGGCGCCATGGGAGTAGTCAACAACCTCACCAAAAATTTCTTCGCCGTGCTCTCCTTCCAATGGCCGCGCACGCTAATCTCCGCCTTCGGCCTGGTCTTTCTAAACTTGATGCCGTTCTTAGGCATATGGCTAGCCCACGGCTGGGCTCGCCTGCCCTACGCCATCGCGCTGGCATCGATGTTCGCAATCTACGTCGGCATGTCGATGCGCTCCGGCGTGCCAGCCTATTACTTCCTTCTGCATCCCATAAGCACAGCGCTGTTCACCTACACGCTACTGCGCTCCATGTTTCACACGCTCGCAAACGACGGCATCATCTGGCGCGGCACAAGGTATCCGCTGGAAGAGTTAAGAAAGGGAATGGTTTGAAGGGACGCCTAAAGAGAAACAAGCTGCCAGGATAGACCACAGAATTCCGCCAGCCGCGCAAAGTCCCGCACGTTTGCCGTAAGAAGGCGAATTCCAGCGCGCGCCGCGCTGGCTGCAATTAGCGCATCATTCGTCAGGCGCCCACGCTCGATCTGCTCGTACCCGTATTTTTCTGCCAGCCGCCGCAATACTTTCCCGGTCTGTGTCCAATCGGTGAGAATTGGTACGAGTATCCGATTCCGCCGATCGAAAAGTTGCTCCATCTCCTCGATCAAGACCAATTCAGCATCGCTAGCTCCGGCATACAACTCTTCCAAGACCACTGAGCTGAGCCACACATCAGATTCACCGCCTGCCTCGTGCGGCCATCGCGGGATGAAATCGCCGCGTCGCAAAGCGGAGATATACAGCGAGGAGTCAAATAGAAAGCCTTTCATTGCTCATCGAGCACGCCGTACACGTCCTTGATCTTGATCCCGCTCTTCAGAAATCTCTCAGTTGCCTCGCGAAGAAGCTGGTTGGTGCGTTCTTCCTCAATCACGTGATCCAAAGCCCGCTCAATCGTCTCGGTCTCAGTCTTGGCCCGCAAAACCTTTTGCGCGCGCCGGATCTTGCCTGCATCCAACTGAAAATGTTTATGCGAGCGGCGATTCGCAGTAGGCATCGAGTGATCTCCTCCAACTGCCCATTGTATCATTCATGTACATAAACAATTTATTTATGTACATACGCGAAGACCCTCACTGCGGCTCCGCATCCGCCTCATTCCCATACGTAGCACTGAGCGAAACCGTCCCCTTCACCGTAGCCGGCCTCTTCCCAGGCCGCATGCGCCCCGCACTGAACTTGCCCTGCTTTTCCACATCGTAATTTTTCGGCAAAGGAGGAATCAATGTAGACCCCGCCGTCAACTGGCCAACCCGGCTCAAAATAATTTCCGCGCGCCCGTGATACAGCCTCACCGGCCCATGAATCTCAATCACCTGCCCCGCCAACCGTCGCACATCGCCCACATCCTTCAGATCGGAAGGGAAAACGACGACGGAAAACGGGCAAGCCATCTGCTCCGCGCAGAAATCAATAAAGTGCACTCCTCTGTTCCCCTGCTTCACGCGCAAAACTTTCCCCGTAACGCACTTGGTCTCACCAACGTGCTGGCCAGCCTCAGAAATCGGGAGACAATCGGACGCACGAACAAGAATCGAAGCCAGCACGAAAATAAAAAGGACCACCGCCACGCACCGGGAGTTCTTCATGCGCCCATGTTAAGTCGTAAACTGTCCACGGCGTCCAGAGACCCAAGAAAAATTCCTCTGCATTCCCGCAACGGGAGTCACCACAAACAATGCAGTGGCTGCCCGTCGGTGATTAAGAAGTGCAACACAGCGAACAGACTCTTTGCAGCCTTGAGCTGCAGGCTCAATACCTAGTAAGGATGTTTTTGCCGAAGCCGAACTTGGGCGATAACGTAAGCCGCACGGCGTTACGGCTACCGTTCAGCAGATTCGAGAAATAGTTGAAGCGAGCCATGTCGGCCGTGACACGCAAGCCGAAGTGCGGATTGATCTCCCAGGTGGTCCCGCCTCCAAAGCCGTAGAAAACGGTATTGTCAGTGGTGGACAACTTCCCGCCAAGCAGGGCGCTGACAAGCGGCGCGACGAATGGGTTCGGGGTCGTGTCGGCCTTCGCATGCAGCAGTCCGAGGGCCGGGCGGACGAAGAACGTTACATGTTTAAGCCTGCGGTAGTTGAATTGCGGCCCGGCTTGATACGTAGAGGTTGAGGAATTGTAAGGGACCGCCACGACGCTGGCTGGGACCCCCGGTGGGAGCAAGTGCGCCAATTTCACTTGGGTTGATGCATTGAGATAGCTCGGCAGCAGCGTGGAATTGCCGGTGAAATCGCTAAAATCGAAACCGACCGACAACCAGGGCCGAACGTTCTCGGCGAAATCCCCATTGAATCCGCGTTGCGCCAGATTCAATGACGGCGTGGCAAGGTAGGAATAGCCGCCGATCACGGAGAACTGGGTGATTTCGGTTTGTTGTGAGAAAGAGATGAGGGTTGAGAGCAGAAGAAAAGTAAACACATAGAACAAGGGATGCCGCATATAAGTCTCCTTGCGAGTGCCGCTTTTTCCCGCGAGCCCGGGGCGCGGCATCATTTAAGAGAGGGCCAACGGTCACATTATGGGCAGGGAGAAAGATGCTTGCAGTGATGCCGGTCACCATCTCCTGCCAGAGCCTGGTTCTCTACTCAGCGACGTGCTTGCTCTTTGCGTTTCCAGTCCTCGGCGGTATATCCACCATAATTGGCGTGACATCGCCATAACACTCATCGGCAGGTCAATGGGTGCTAAGGCGGCGATTACCTTCATGAAGAATGCCTGGCCGGGTCAATGAAGTTAATGGCGAATCGCAAACAACCCAAGTCGTACGGCTAGCCCACCATAATGTCCGGGGAACTCAGAGTGGAAATCTCTTGTGCCGATAAAGCCGGTCAAAAATCCCGAACATCAGAGCGATCACCACAAACACCATCCAGCTGGCTTCCGGGCCCAGCGGACCGCCAGTTAGCCACTGCGGGCCTTGCCAGCGGGTTTCAAGAAGGTGACCGACGGCATACTCACCCGCGTTTTGACCCGACCACACGAAGAGGTTGGCGAAGTCAAAAGCGGCGTGGAAACCGATGGCAAAGGCCAGCGAGCCGGTGCGGCGCAACGTGAGGCACACGAAGAGGCCGAGCAGCCCGGTGGAGGCGAAGTCTTCCCAGCGCTCGTGCGGCTTGAGAAAATAGTGCAGAGCGCCGAAGCCAATGGAGAGCAGAATGGCCGCTGCCCAGAAGCCAATACCATCGGCGAGCGTGGTGAGGAGATAGGCGCGGAACTGGAACTCCTCCGAAAACCCGATGAGCAGGTTAGCAATGATCCAGACGCCTAAGAAGTACCAGAGAGCGCCGCCATGAATTGCGAGCCCGAGGATACGATAGCCGCCGAAGACTGCAATCAAGCCCACCAGCAAAGAAGTGGAGGCCGCGCCCCAAGCAAGCCCGACCCAGAAGTCGCCTCCGAACGCGGTGCGTACCGGAATGCCGTAGTCGAGGAAGCGGCGGCGCTCGATGCGGGCCATAATCCAGGTCGCAGCCAGTACCTGGATGAGCGTCTGCAGCTGGTCAAAGATAGTGCCTACAGGATCAAGGAACGACCGCTCCTTGAGATGGAAGATCTTGGGAATGATCCAGTTCGCCAGGAATCCGAGGCCCACGAAAATGCCGACAAAAATGAGCAGACGCCAACCGGCGCGCAAGCCACGCGAGTTAAGGAAGATTTTTCTCATAGCCTCCGCCTGATATCCGTTCCTCACTTGAAGGCCCCGTCACGGGCAAGCCAATCCGGTGCAGCGGCTTGACCGCTATCGTAATACGAGAGTTGATTGTTGACGAAACCGGGCTTGGTTACATCAACTATCAATTCCCGGCCCGGTCAGTCCTGCCAAACCTATTGGATTTTGGATTGGAGTAAAATGCCGGCCCAATGGAGGAACCCTTATGAAACACTTCACATTCTTCTTGGTTGCAGTTGCAACAATGGCCGGCCTTGTCGCCTTCGTTGCCCCTGCACCAGGACACGCAGACGGGGAAGCTGCCCCGAACTTCGTTACCGAAATTCCTCGCGGATATCGCGACTGGCAGTGGATTTCCTCGGCCCATGAAGCAGGCAACCTCAACAGTTTGGGTGCCGTCTTGGGAAAAGACGTGGCGATCAAAGCCGATCGCGAAGGGAAGCTCCCGTTCCCGGACGGCACAATCATTGCTGCTTTGCACTACCGTAACGTCCCGTCGGAAGAAAATAACAAAGTCTTTGGCCGCGTCCAATCTTTCGTTCCCGGCCCTCCCACAAACATTCAGTTATGATCAAGGACTCAGCAAAATACGCCGCAACTGGAGGCTGGGTGGTTCGCTCACTGCCAAGACGGCAAACCTGGCGAAGCGGCTTTCATGAAATCCTGCTTCCCCTGCCATGAGAAGGCTAAAGCAACCGACCTTGTCTTTACTCGTTACGCACCTTGACGCTGAAACTGGAGCAAAGAGGAACGAGACGATGGGCATGCCACAAATCAAATCGAGTCGTGTGCCTGTAATGATTGGCGTTGCATCGCCATTACGCTTCTCGACAGGTCAATGCGCGTCAACGCCTGATTCGCCAATGAGGTCTAGGCTGAGGTCTACACTGAAGTCAGGGATTTCGTGATCATGGCCCCCTTCAGCGAAGAAGAATCGAACGTCGCGAAGCATTACAGTGAGACAGCTTTTGACGCGGAACAGGTGCGGTTGCCGGAAGATTGTCCGGTGGAGTTGGGGGTGACGCTGCGATGGCTGGGGCGCGTGGCGAAGGCAGGGGACGTTGTCGTGGAGATCGGCGTAGGCGGCGGCCACTACACGGAATTCCTGGCGCGACTGGATTGTCGTCTTCACCTTGTGGACATCTCTGCCCGTCTGCTGGACGCGGCCGTGAAAAAGCTGCGGCTGGCCGGGCTCGAAAAACGAATTGCGGCGTGCCATCACCTGTCCGGCACGAGGTTGGAAGGTCTGTCCTCCGAGAGCGTTGACCTCGTACTCCTGATGGGACCGCTCTATCACTTGCAATCGCTTGCCGAACGGCAGCACAGCGTGCACGAGTCCGCCCGAATCCTCAAGCGGGGCGGCACGCTTTTCGCCGCGGGTATCAATCGCCTTGCCTATCTGCGCGATCTGCTGCGGATGAATTTCGGCCGCGTCTCCGAGCGCGTGGCCTTTCACAAGCAGTATCTGCAGGATGGGAATTTGGACCCTGAGCACGCGCCACCCATTGGCTACGCACACTTGACCACCGCCCGGGATTTCCTGGCGCTGTTCGACGGCCAGTTCGAAACGACGGCGTTCCTGGGCGTCGAGTCGTTCACCGCGCCATGGCAGAAGATCTTCGGCAATCTCCCCGCAGCGGAGCGGGAATTGTGGCTGGACCTCGTGCAAGAGACCGCCCAAACGCCGGAGGGAATCGGCCAATCGGATCATTTTCTTTTCGTGGGGAGGAGGTTGTAATGGCAATCGTTCCGGGTGAAGTCATTTGGTGAAAAATCCCGGTAGAACTCATTGACAAGTTGTGAGTGTCGCCTCTGGCGCTCCTGGTCGTTTCAAAATGAACCTGGAGTTGCACTAACTATTTCCCGCAAGAGAAAGCTTTTCATCTTTTTGAAACCTACCAGAATTTTTTGCGGTAATATTCCCCCACCGCAAGACAAATCAATCTTCCGAACGGCTCATGCGCACCGTTGGCGTGCCTGTGAGAGAACGAAATGCACGTCCAGAAAAGGAGAATGTTTTTATGGCTTTCAAAAGCCGGGGGAGAAGTGTGTTCGCCGCAATGGCATTCGTTCTGATGGCAGCGGCAGCATTTGCGCAGGTGCCCGCCTCCAAGCGCGTGGTGCTCATCATTGACGAAAACAGCAGCTTCAGTGAGGTCATGGCGAACATGCCCTGGCTGGTGGGCGAGGGTTATGCCAACGGATACGCCACGAACTATGAGTCCGACAATGGAGGATCGCTGCTTGATTATCTTTGGCTGGCTTCGGGAAGTTGCGAGTCTTCCGAACAGTGCGTCCTGCCGCCGAAAACCCACAATTTCTACTGCAATGGCAACGATTGCTATTACCCGAATACCACCAATAGCGATCCGATCACAGACAACAACATTTTCCGCGATCTGAATAGCGCCGGGATTTCCTGGAAGGTATATGCCGAAGAGTACGCGGAGGCCGGCGGCACTCCGACTACCCCTGACAACAACAATGGCACTGCCTACTACCGCCGCCACAACGGAGCAACCTGGTACAGCGACATTTTGAAAGACAAAGATAACTCGGCGAATAACATAGTGGATTTCTCACAGTTTGCGACGGACCTGGCCAGCGGCCAGTTGCCACGTTTCACCATCATCGTTCCAGACGGCAATCATGATGCGCATGATTGTCCGGTCGGCATGGCCACCTGCACCCAGGAGCAGCAGGATGCCGCTGCGGATCAGTTCCTGAGCGCCACACTTTTGCCGCTTCTTTCTACGTCCGATTTTCTTCCCGGAGGTACGGGATTAATTCTCGTGACCTTTGACGAATGCGGCGAAGGCACGGATCAAGGCTGCGGGGCGGCGGTTTATACGGCGCTGATTGGGCCGCAGGTGGCTCCGCATTCGGTTTCGAATGTGGCTTACAAACACGAAAACTCGCTACGCACGCTTTATGAGAGTCTGGGGCGTACGAACTATCCCGGGGCGGCGGCTACGGCGCAACCAATGTCGGATTTGTTTGGGGCGGAGTCAGGCGCCCCGCAGGTGCTGGTGAATTCTCCCGCGAACGGCGCGACCGTCAGTTCGCCGGCGACGATTCAGGCTACGGCTTATCCGACAACGGGGCACAACATTACCAGCTGGCAGGTTTATGTGGATAGCGTTTCGGTATATTCCGGAGGAGCGGTGAATTCGATTGATCCGAGCATCTCTATGAGCAATGGCACGCACACGATCGTGGTGCGCGCGTGGGATAGTTCAGGGGCATGGGGCGAGTGGCAGTTCTCTTTGACGGTAGCGGCGCTGCAGCCCACGGTCACCGTTTTGACTCCCGCGAATCAGGCGAATGTGGGGTCTCCGGTGGATGTGATTGCCTCGGCGGTGCCAAGCCCGGGGCACACAATCACCGGCTGGTGGATTTATGTGGATGGAGCTGGGATGTACAACGCCGGCGCGGTAAGTTCGATCAATGCCTCGGTGAACATGAGTGTCGGCGCTCATACCGTCGTAGTGCGCGCCTGGGATACATCGGGCGCTTATGCCAGTCAGACTCTGTCTCTAACCGTCAGCGCACAGCCTGCCGTAGCGGTTTCGACCCCGTTGCCGGGAGCGAATGTAAGCTCTCCCATCAACGTCCAGGCTTCGGCCACTCCAAGCAGCGGGCACTCGATTACGGGATGGCACATTTACCTGGACAGTGTCGACGTGTATAGCGCCGGAGCTGTCGGGTCGATTAACGCCAGCATTGCGGCTTCGACGGGAACGCATACGCTGATTGTGCGCGCCTGGGATTCATCGGGGGCGTACGGAGGTCAGACGTTCAATGTAGAGGTGGCGGGGCAGTGATACTTTGACAAGCGGTTCGTATCCCGGCATCGCATTAGCGATGCCATCAAGGGCGCAAATAGTGCGCCCTTTCAAAGCAGCCGAAAACAGATGGCGTCAAGGACAGCTGACGGACGTGGACGCTGTGACCATTTGCATGCCGGATATCGATCCACTGCTGGGAGCGCTTGGGTTCCCCGGAGCCCATGCGATGATCGGGCTGGGATACTTCCCCGTGAAAGTGCACTGAAGCTCGAATGGTTGCGTGCTCAAGGTATACTCTCCCGGCGGCGGAGCGAGAGACCAAAAAACTGGGAGTGGGCTGACTGTGGTGGGTGGCGAGGAAAATGTGCCCGTCGCCGTCAGTTGAATCTCCCCGGCACTTTCCGTCTGTTGTATGGAAATGGATTGTAGCTGACGACCGCCTGAACTGCCGCAGGCCAAAATCAGGCAACTTGCGAGTAGGAGGCAAACAAGGAGCAGCAGGGATCTGTTCACAGCAAGCCCTCCTGCATGAGCAACCCCTCAAAAGCGGGAAAGTTGCGGACGGTTACGGGGCTGCCGGGAGACGCCTTCGGCAGCCCGAGCTTTCCCGTTGCCGATTTACTTAAATGCCTTCACCGCCGCCGTTTCGTCGTCCTTCACGTCGAACACGGTGTACAGCTTGGTGATCTGCAGCAGATCGTGAACTTTCTTGGTGAGGTGCAGCAGCTTCAGCTCGCCACCCTGGTTCTTGGTGGTGGTGAAGGCGCTGACCAGTTCGCCGATGCCCGAGCTGTCGATGTAATTCACTTCGCCCAGGTTGAGAACGATTTTTTTGTTGCCCTTGGAGAGCAGGTCGCGCACCGTGTCGCGCATCATGACGCTGCCTTCGCCCAGCGTGATGCGGCCGCTGCAGTCTACGATCGTGACTCCATCCACCTGCCGAGTGCTGAGTTTCATGCTCACTGAGACCCCTCCTTGTCCGCGGATGCCCCGGGGACGTGCTTGATCAATTTCACTTCTGTACCTGTCTGGGATGGGCGAATCTCCACCTCATCCATAAAAGAACGCATTAAGAAAATTCCCCGGCCCGAGGTTTTGAGCAGATTTTCCGGCGCCAACGGGTTGGGGATGTTTTGCAAGTCGATGCCGTGGCCCTGGTCGCGAATGGTGACGACCAAGCCTTTGTCGGTGCGCTCGAAGGCTAGTGTAACTTTTTTGCCGGGCGCGTAGTTGTTGCCGTGGAGCACCGCGTTCACCGCTGCTTCGCGCACCGCCATGGAAATCTGCATGACCTCATCTTCCCCAAAGCCCATTTCGGTGGCGATGCGGTTGGCTTGCTCTTCCGCATGGTCCACCGTTTCCAGCGTGGAATCGAGGGTGTAGGAGACTTGTAGCTCCATGGCGATAGCTTACGTCTTAACCGCGCACCTGTCCTCTGGATTGGCCGTAAAAAGACTAGAACGCTCGCTGCGGGCCGCACGCAGCGAAGGGGACAGTTTGAATGACAGAGGCCGGTATTGTCAACGATGGGGTTGGAGTTTTGCAAAATTCCAAAACCGGGGACAGACGGAAGCTAAACCCAAACCCAAACCCAAACCCGGGGACAGACGGGACGTTCCCCGGTTTCCGAAGCTAGGCCACGAAGGCGAGGCCGTCTTGAGAATTGTTTGTTGGCTTTTTGGGCCGTCCTCCTTTTCGCGGAGCTAGCGTCCGCGAAGTCGCTTCCTCTAGATGACCAATAAATTCGGCGCTTCCCAGGGGCCGTCCCGTGTGCGTGCACTGGCGTAGCGCGCAGAGATCGTTTCGCGATTCGCCGGCGGCCATATATTCCCTCCACTCCGCCGCGGTCCAGCGCTCTCGCCAGCGTTCCATTTCCAGTAGCGGGTTCGACGGTTCGCCGTTGGAGTGAGCCGCAGCACTCGACCATGGCCAGCCCTCAGCGCCCGATACTAGGCCAGCGCGTACCGGATTCAGTTCCACATATCGCAGTGCGGCCCACAAGTGCGTCTCGTCCAGCGGGCAAGAATAGAACCGGCCTTGCCACACGTGGCCGCTGGAACACTGCCGGGCGTTCCAGTACGATGCGTAGCGCCCGTGCGGCCTGCTTCAGTGTCTGCGACAACGCCTCTGCGCTCCGGGGAACCGCAATCAGATGCACGTGATTCGACATCAGACAGTAGCCTAATAGCGTAAGGCGGGAAAGATCACAGTGTTGTGCGAGCAACTCAAGGTAGGCAGCGCGAGCGGCGTCGTCGGCGAGAATAGGTTGCCGAGCGTTTCCCCGCTGAGTAACATGATGAGGAACGTCGACCACAACCACGCGTGCGAATCGAGCCATTTCCGCAAATTAACAGATCGGAATTTGGTTGGGATAGGGTGGCGTGACATTTTCCGCATGTGGCAGCGAAACCGTTCCAAAGTGGGCGGAGAAAACCGGGGAACGTCCCGTCTGTCCCCAGGGGTTTCCCTCTCCGCCAGTATTTTAGGACCATTCATCAATAGCATCAGGCAAGCCGAATGAGCGCACGCCTTCACGCCCTTACGCACGTAACTTGTCCTCGTAGCGCAAAACTAGAACACTTGTCAGAAGTACGCAAAGGCCACTCGGACTTTCTTGCATGAGATCCAAATGCCTGCTCGCTTCCGCGATGGACTGTCACCGATTGGCCCTAGTCTAGAATCGCGATTCGTAACTAAACCGACAGCTTCAACTGAAACCCTATGGAGATACTGCTGCAGGACATTCGATATGCGTTGCGGGCGCTGAGAAGATCTCGAGTGCTGACGGCAATTATTGCGATCACGATTGCCCTGGGCGTCGGCGCGAACACGGCGATGTTTAGCCTTGTTAATGGTTTCTTGATTCGGCCGTTGCCGGTGCCATCTCCCGATCAACTTACGGTTTTGGCGATCCAAGAAAAGAACTCGCCGCTGGGGGCGCTTGGATTTTCTTATCCGGAGTTCGCTTCTTTTAGGCAGCAGGCGACGGGGTCGGCTGAAGTATTTGGGCAAGCGCTGCCGCGTGGTTTCCTGGGATTTTCTGCAGACGGACGCACGGATCGCGTTTCGATCACAGCGGTGTCGTCGAACTATTTTTCAGGGTTAGGCGTGACTCCGGGGCTTGGCAGATTAATTCTTCCGAGTGATGGCGAATCGCCGGGAGAGCAGCCTGTCGTAGTGCTGGGATATAACTTCTGGCAGAAACGGTTTGGCGGCGACCCGCGTGTCATTGGGAAGCAAGTACGGATCGATGGAAAGCTAGTGGAGATCATCGGTGTAGTACCGAAGAAGTTTCACGGCTCCTTCTCGATTTTTGAGATGGATGGTTACGTGCCGTTCAGTTTTATCTTTTCTGGCGGTGCCGGATCTAACTTTTGGTCGGACCGTAACATAAGGTTGATACTCGCGATGGGGCGCTTGAAGCCGGGCGTGAGCCTGACGCAGGCGCAGAGTTTATTCGATGTCATTTCGCAGCAGCAGGCGGAACAGTATCCGGCGACGGACAAGGGATTCGGCGTGCGGGTGTTACCTGAAAGGCAATCGCGTCCGATCCCGTATGCGAACAATTCGTTTCTCTTGATCTCGGCACTATTTCTGGTGCTCTCAGCGATCATCCTGCTGCTGGCGTGCACGAATGTGGTCAATATTTTGATGGCCCGGATGTCTTCTCGCATGCCCGACCTGGCCATCCGCACGGCACTAGGCGGCAGTCGCACGCGGTTGGTGCGACAGATGCTAACCGAAACCATGTTGCTCGCTACGCTGGGCGGGATATTGGGAGTGCTGCTGGGGATGTGGGCGAGCGGGCTTACCGGGGCGATTCATCCTTCAGGTTTGCCTCTACAACTTGATTTTGGTTTTGATTGGCCAGTTTTTGCGTATGCGTTTGCGCTGGTTCTAGTCACCGGGATCTTTGTCGGGCTCGTGCCTGCACTCAACGCCACGCGGGCGGATGTCAATGCAGTGCTGCACCAAGGAGGCACCACCGGTGCCCGAGGCGGACGCCACGAGGCACGCAAGGACCTGATGGTGCTGCAAGTGGCGGGGTCGCTGACGTTGCTGATTGTCGCAGGGTTGTTCGTGCGCAGCTTGCAGAGTGCCGAGCACATGGAGCTGGGGTTCAACCCGGATCATGTCTTGAATGTGACGCTTGATCCGAAGGAGGATGACTACAACGAAGCGCAGACGCGGGAGTTTTATCACGAGCTCGAAGCGAAGGTCAGGGCGATGCCCGAGGTCCAGTCGGCGAGTTTGACCTCATCGGTGCCGATCAGCACTTTTCCAAGCGGCCAAAAAATATACGTCGAGAATCGTCTGGTTCTACCCGATCGGCCTGTGCCTATCATTCTTTACGACCGTATCGATCCCGGTTATTTCGAAACCATGAGCATTCCGGTCACGCTTGGCCGCGGATTTCTGGATTCCGATAATGAAGCCGCGCCGCTGGTAGCGGTGATCAATCAGACGATGGCGAATCGGCTATGGCCGGGAGAAGACCCGATTGGCAAGCGGTTTAGCATCAAGAGCGAGGCTGGCCCGTTCCTGGAAGTGGTTGGGATCGCGCGTGACAGCAAATATCAGAGCATTTCGGAAGATGCGGAGCCACACTTCTATATTCCGCTGGAACAAAATTACGCATCGCTTCGGATTCTGCAGATTCGCTCTCAACTGGCACCTGCGCTGCTGACGCGGCAGATCGAGCGGCAGATTCAGGAACTTAATCCAGAAATCACGATTGTGGACATACGGACGATGACAGAGTCGCTCAAAGGGGCAACGGGTTTTTTTATATTTCGTCTGGGAGCTTCGCTAGCGGCGTTCATGGGAATGCTGGGGTTGATGCTGGCGGTGATTGGAGTGTATGGAATGGTTTCTTACTCGGCGGGACGGCGCACACAAGAGATCGGAGTGCGCATCGCGCTTGGCGCTACACCTGGTCAGATTCTCGCCATGGTGGTGGGACAGGGGATGAGGATCGTTATCCTCGGAGTTTTCGCGGGCATGCTTGCGGCTTGGGGAGTGACACGGCTGATGACCCACCTGCTGGTAGGGGTTACCAACAACGATCCAGGCGTTTATTTAGGACTGTCGGTTGCGTTGTCAGTGGTAGCGCTGATTGCGATCTATATTCCCGCCCGGCGCGCGGCGAAAGTCGATCCCATCGTGGCGTTGCGCTACGAATAACTCAGCACAAATAGCTGAGCAAGAAACCGGACAAAAAGGCATCTACACGCTCGTCCCGTTTTATGACTGTTCGTTAAATGGCTATCGCGTTTTATCTTGCATGAAACGACAATCTAGATTTAGGCCAAGGCTGATACTGGAGTCACGGCAACTAGCCTTACCGCAATCTGAGAATCAATTGCCCAAGTAGAGCAGTGCTGTTCCACCTGCTTTCTATCTGACTGTTTTCTACGGGCCCAGCTTAAAACCGGGGACGGTAAAACCGGGTAAAACCGGGGACAGACGGGACGTTCCCCGGTTTCTGAGGCTAGGCAACGAAGCCGAGCCCGTCTTGAGAGTTGTTCGTTGGCTTTTTGGGGGCTGGCTCAGGCTAAACACTGTCTACGCAATTTACTCTCAAGAGGCACCCGCTTGTTCATCTTTCTGGATGCAAGTCACGCCCGCCCGGCCCAGAATGAAACGGATCGTCTTCCGAGTTCACGCCATCCTCGGGACTCGGAATATCCAAATTTACGACGACCGGCTCCTGACCGCTGCGCACAATCACCGCTTCCACCGGTTCGTCTTTGCGCGCGTTCAGTTCCTGATGCGGAACGTAAGGAGGAACGTAGACGAAATCTCCGGGACCGGCTTCATCCACGAACTCCAAATGATCTCCCCAGCGAAACCGCGCGCGGCCACGCACCACATAGATGACCGTTTCCAGCTCTCCATGATGATGCGGACCGGTCTTGGCATTGGGATGAACCACCACGGTCCCGGCCCACAATTTTTGTGCCCCAACCCGCGCGTGCGAGATGGCTTCGGCGCGGCTCATGCCGGGGGTTTGCGGCGTGTTGCTGTCGAGCTCGCCGCTGCGAATGATGCGCAAGCCGTGGTTCTTCCAGTCCGGCATTTCGTCTCCTTTAGAGTTGGCTCGGAATGATGTTGCAAATTATAGGCTCGGGCTGGGTAGTCAATTTCGAACAAGACGCACAATATACACTAGGCGCGAGATCCTTCGCTCCGCCGGAGGAACGGCTTTGCGGGGTGACGCTATCTTATGTCAGGCACGACGGCCCGAAGCTTTCTGAAAAAACTTGTGCTCGGCGCGGTTTTGACGGCGTCCGGCATAACGCTGGCTGTTTACGCTGGTGACTACGCTGTGTTCCGCTATCGCCTCTCCGCCAACCGCCAGCCTTACGGGCAAGTCACCGTTATCGCCTATTACGCCGTTGGTGAAAAGGGGAACAAGACTGAATACATTTTCAATCCGCCGCAGGCCGTCACTTGCGTAAACTCGCTCTTTCCTCACGCCGGCTACACCCCTTGCTGGTACTTGCAGCGGCACAAGGAGCAGAGGACGGATATCTAACAGCGACGTGATTGCATCCAAACAAAGAGAGGCCCTGCCAAGCGCGGATCACAGGAGCAAAATCACCCTAAACTGTAAAGCTGTGTAAAGCCGCGCCAGATGCGCCTTCCCGCCGCCAAATTGCTTATCTCAGAGATGTTGCGCGTGCATCGCACGTAAGCCTTAAGCCATCTAATAGAGTGACGAGAGGTGAATTGGTCAGGAGGGGTTCTATGAGGCTGTTACAGGCACAAGGCTTATTGGGCTTGTTCCTGGCAGCGGTTCTATCTGTGCCCGCATGGGCGGATACCAACAATGCGAGCTCAAATTCAGCTGTGCCGGGAACTGTGAATTATGTCGAAGGTCAGGTGTACGTGGGAGACCAGCAACTTGACCAGAAATCAGTTCGGAATGTGAATCTCGATCCCGGGCAGACAATCAGCACTGAAAATGGGAAGTCGGAAATTTTGCTGACGCCGGGCGTATTTCTGCGTGAGGGTGACAATTCGGAAGTGAAGATGGTTTCGACTGGGCTGGCGGATACGGAAGTGGACATTACGCAAGGTCACGCGATGGTGGAGGTCGACCAGATCTTCCCGGAGAACAATCTGCGCATCGTGGAAGGCAATACTGCGGCACGCATCATGAAGCCGGGTTTGTACGACTTCGATTTGCAGCAGAATCAAATGCGCGTATTCGATGGCGAGTTGATGGTGCGCGACGGCGACAAGCAGATCAAGCTGAAAAAGGGACACGAATTGACGGTCGCCGCTAACGCTTCGCAGAAGCCGCAGAAGTTCGACGCGAAGGCGATGAATGGCGATGACCTGTATCGCTGGAGCAGCCTCCGGTCGGATTACGTCGCGGAGGCGAACGTCGATCAGGCTCGCACCCTGGTGGCAGACCCGTGGTGGGCCGACGGCTTCTGGGGCGACGGTTGGGGATGGGGCTGGGGATGGGGTTGGGGCGGTTGGGCTTGGGATCCTTGGTTCTCGGCTTACACCTTCATGCCCTGGAACGGAATCTGCTACAGCCCGTTCGGCTGGGGGTTCTATTCGCCGGGATTGGTAGGTCGGGCTCCGTTTTACGGGGGACACTTCTACCACAGCTTTAACGCAAACAATGTTCGCGCCTGGGGGCCGGGACAGCACTACGCTACCAGTAGCGCTTACTCCCACGGGGTTTACACCGGGGCTGGCGCGGCGCGCGGCGCTTTCCACTCCGGCCCAGTAATGGCACGCGGAGGCTTTGGCAGATTTCACGGCAGCGGTGGATTCCACGGTGGAGGCGGCTTCCATGGTGGCGGCGGTGGATTTCACGGTGGCGGAGGATTTGGCGGCGGCGGAGGCCACGGCGGCCGCTAACTCATAGTTCCTTCGGGTTCCCACGTCTCGCTTCGCTCGCGAGACGTGGGATTTTTTTGTCCGGAAGGTCTCTACTTGACAGAACAGCTCTACTTCACAATCACCGTATAAATCACACCAGTGAACGACTCCGTATATCCAGCGCACCATATCTGGTATCCGGCGCTGACTTTTTGCGCCGCGCAGGCGTCCATTTCTGCGTTGGTCGTAGCATCCACCGACCACGTCTGGCCGCCGTTGCCGCTGTAATACATTCCGCCAACTCCCGTGTACACGTTGCCGCCAGTCGCCCAACCGATTTTCGGAGTGAGAAACAAAATCTCGCGAATCGGCCAGGGACCGTCGAGCGTGCGGGCGCTCCAGGTCTGGCCACCATTTGTCGTTGTATGAACCCATCCTTCTACGTTCGGGCTGATCTCGCCACCACCGACCCAGCCGTAAGTATCGTTCAGGAAAAATACCGGTCCATCGAACACCGAATCGACGGATGGGCCGCAGTTCCATTGCGCTCCGCCATCCAGGCTGGTGCAAAAATTGATGCCTGACGCGCGAGCATGCAGATTCGGCAAAAAGCTGTACTCGAGTCCGAACCAGCCGCCGTCGGTATTGTCGACCACCGTGGTCCAGTCGCTCACGCCGGCGCCGCCATCGGTGGTGTATTGCGCGTAGTTCTCAGCGCTTCCAACCAGAGTCCACGATCAAGCCATCCTTCTTCTTGGGAAAGCGAACGCGCTGCGTAAAATCCGTGGGACTGAGAACGATATCGTCGCTCCAGCTCTGGCCGCCGTCATGGCTCCAGCGAATCAGTCCTTCGAACGTGCTGGAATCGTAGATGCCGGAGATGACGACATCATCCGCGGTCAGCGCGTCGACTCCATAAAAATAGTAGGGGTAACCGAGATTCAGAACTTCGCTCCAGCTCGTGCCGCCGTTGGTTGTCTTCCAGATTTGTCCGGCCTCGGCGGCGGCGTAACCGACGGTGGCCGAGGCGAAATAAATGTCGTGGATCACGGAACCGGGCAACGAAGCCTGCAGTTGCCAGTTATGCGCGGGAGGGACTTGCAGCGGCTCCGATGCTGACGCCGGAGTCATCAACGGCCGCTCGGCTGAGAGTTCGCGCTGCGATGGCGAAGCATTCACCGGAACGTTGCCAGAGACGTGATGCGCAAGCGGCAAGTCCTGGGCGATGGCGACGATGCAAAGAGCGATCGAGATAACAAAGGGGCTGGCGAAGCGGGCAAATTTCACGGCATTCCTCCGAATAAATTCAAGCGCGACATCTTAGCATGGAAAGAGCGCCCGTCATGCCCTGGAAAAGAGGATTGGTCCGCACTGCAAAATCTTGCAACCCGCTTCGCGCAACTAGGCTAGAATGGCTGTCCGGTGCGGGTGTGGTCTGCAGCTCAGAACAATACTTCACGAGGCGGGTTCATGAAGCGTCAGGGACATCATTTCATCATTGCCATTGCGATTTTCTCGTTGGCCATGGTTGGCTTCTGCGTCGCGCAGGAAAGCGGGTCGTCCGACCCGCGCCTGCAGAAGGCATATCGTTTTCAGAAAGGCGGTTGGACCTACCTTCATCTCGAAGGCACGCCTGCGGAAGTCGGCTACCAGCACGGCTTCTGGCTGGCCCCGGAAATCGCCGACGCGCTGCAGGCGATCAAGCTGGTCGACACGCACGAGACGCAGCGCGATTGGGAATTCTTCCGCAAGACCGCGCGGGAAATGCTTTGGCCGCACATTGACGCCGAGTATCAGCAGGAATTACAGGGCATCGCCGATGGCGCAAAGGCCCACGGCGTCGATCTCGATGTGTACGACATCGTCGCGTTGAATGCGTTTGAGGAAGTTCCCGATTACTACGTCCCCTGGCTGAACCAGCGCGAGAAGACTGCGCACGCACCGAGATTGAAAGCTCCCGGAAACTGCAGCGCGTTCATCGCTACCGGCTCGTACACCAAAGATCATCAGATTGTGATCGCGCACAATAACTGGACCGGTTACATCGAGGGCTCGCGCTGGACCATAATTTTCGACATCGTTCCGCAGCATGGCCAGCGCATTCTGATGGATGGCTTTCCCGGCGTGATCACCAGCGACGACGATTTTGGCGTGAACGCAGCCGGAATCATGATTACAGAAACGACTATTACGCAATTTGAAGGCTGGAATCCAAAGGGCAAGCCCGAGTTCATGCGCTCGCGCAAGGCGCTGCAATATGCCGAAAGCATCGACGATTACGTGCGCATCATTAAAGAAGGGAATAACGGCGGATACGCCAACGATTGGCTGATCGGCGACCGGAAAACTGGCGAGATCGCCTACCTGGAGCTGGGTTTGAAGAACACTCCCCTGTGGCGGACGAAGGATGGATATTACGTTAGCTCCAATTTTGCGCGTGATTCCAAGCTGATTAAAGAAGAGACCAGCGGCTTCGATCCCGGCGATCTGTCGGCTTCAATGAATGCGCGCCACGTGCGTGCCGAGGAACTCGTACAACACGCCAAAGGAACCATCGATGTACAGATGGCCCAGGAGTTTCTCTCCGATCACTTCGACAGCTTCGAGAAAAAAGAGCAACCGGACGAGCGCACGCTCTGCGGCCACATGGACGCGTCGCCGCGTGGAGTAAAACAGTGGGGGCGGGAACCGTACAGCCCCGAAGGTGCCGTACAAGGCAAAGCCACCGACAGCAACATGGCGGCGAACATGAGTTTCGTAGCCCGCGCCGGACACCCGTGCGGAGCGGATTTTATGGCCGCCGATTTTCTTCAGCAGCATCCGGAATTCTTCTGGCAGAAGCCCGCGCTGCGCGATATGAAGGCGGGCCCGTGGACCACTTTCTCCGCCGGGCAGAAACAGTAACCAGGCGGCTTTGAAGGGCGCGGCTTCCAGCCGCGCCGCTAAGCTCCGCGCCTAGCCCCTCGGCATCCCATTGCAGAAATAAATCCGATTCACCCCAGCCAAAGATCGGCGTTCGCTCCAAAGCGCCTCATGCTATCGTCAGTCCACTTCCTTGACTGAGAGCGCTCCTCAAAAGCGGGAGAGAAAAGAGCGATCAATGACCATCAAAGTCTGCACCAATTCCAGTTGCCCAGCCTACGCCCATGTCGTCTACACCGTAGCTATGCGCTGCAACATTTGTCGTTGCGACCTCAAAGGCGCCCACAGAAACTCCGACGATACAAAGATGCAACCCGCCCGCGCCTGCGCGCCTGTCTCTGCCAGAAGATCGCTAAGAGTAGGCGGAACCCGCATCGCAAGATAGACCGATCATGGAGCGACGGACGCATTCTTCCGTCCCGCCAAGCAAAGCGAGGCGGAACGTCAGAAGAAAACTTTCCGGCCTCGATGGAAATTCCACATTACTCGCGAACCCCTAAGTCAAAACAACACCAGCCCGCTCCCTCCTACCCCGCGCCCTTCATCAGCTCCCTCAACGCATCTAAATCCGCCCCATTCACATCGCTGATCGCAAAATAAACCAACCCATCCCGGCTCCAGCTCCGCACATTGAACGACTGCGCGCCACGCATCGACAGCACGTCGCCCACGCCCGGCAAATCCCTCTCTTGAAAAATAAAAACAGAAATCTGATGCTGCCGCACGCGAAAAATCAACTCCGCCCCCGGCGACTGCCGCAAATAACTAACCCGGCCGCCCACCAGCGTGAACGGCGTCCCCTGCAACTCCGGCAAATTAAACGTAAACGGAATCTTCCCCGCAAACCATGGCTTCACCGTATGCCGATCGCTGGAAACCACATCCACCGGATTCGCACTCGCAATCGTAGCCACATGCAAATCTGCCAACTCGCTAAGCAACTCCTGCTCACCGGCGCGCCGCCGGCTAGTCATGAAGAGCAGGGAAGCGGCCACCACCAAAACCACCGCACCAGCGAACACCGGAACCCGCAACCGTCCCCAAACAGAAGGCCGCCGCGCCAGGCTCTTCTGCACCCGCTCCCGAAACTCCGCATCCGGAACAAACCTCCCACCCCCAGCCGCCCGCACCAACTGTTTTTCCCGCACCCGGCTCAAACTCTCCGCCGCACAAGCCGCACACCCTTTCACATGCTCGCCGAACTCCCGCTCCTCAGCCGCAGTCAACTCGCCGTCCACATAAGCCTCGATTTTTTCCGCCCACAACCCGCAAGCCATCCCTAACTCCTGGACCCCGCCGGCGGCCTCTGCTGCATCTTCTGCACCGCGTCCCGCAAAGCCCGTCGCGCCCGCGACAACCGCGACATCACCGTCCCCATCGGAATCCCAATCGTAGCCGCGATCTCCGAATACGACATCTCCTCCACATCGCACAACAACAACACCTCGCGATGCGCCACCGGCAAGTGCTCCAGCGCCCGCTGCACCAACTCCCAATCCGCGCGTTGCAGCAAAATACTCTCCGGCGTCTCTTGAGCCGCAGGCAGCGCCTCATCCTCCAACTCAACCGAAGCCTTCAATCCGCTGCGCGAAGTCAGAAATGAATTCCGCAAAATCCGATAAATCCAAGCCCGAAAATTCGTCCCCGGCTCAAATGATGAGAACCCACGCAGCGCCTTCGCGTAAGTCTCCTGCACCAGATCCTCCGCCTCACTTCGATCCTGCGTAAGCCAGCAAGCAAAGTTGTACAAACGATCGAACAGCGGCATAGCCAACTGCTCAAACGTCTCCGAAGGCAAGCGCTCCGCTGACACGCACACAAGAGTAAACCCGCCGGACCCTATTTTTATTCCGGCGACCGCAAAATGATTCTCAGCGACCGTATTCGTTGGGCAACGAGTCTAGTCATTTCGCCAGCCCCCCTGCAGGCTCAAGGCCGCGCTCTGGTGAAATCTTCAATCCAATTTGTTTCCCAGCTCTTGCCAAGATCCGGCGAGAAAGACTGTTCTCCATGGAAAGACTTCGCAGTGACATCAGAAAACACGAAACGAAGGTCAATCATTTTGCCCTGGATAGTCTCCCGGTCGAAGAACTCGCCGCGGCCATTCTGGAACTGCCCGACCATGGGTATGTCCAGCGTCCCATCGTCGCTGGTTGCAAAATAGACGCTCCACCGCTTAGTCCGGCGATCGTAGAGACGCAGACTCAAGCCCTCGATATGGCCTGCCGGGCCGTCGAGTTCGAGCTCGAGAAGATTCGCCCGGCCATTCCAGACCTTTCGAACATGCGCCGTACCCTCATATTGGGCCCATTCATTGGCGCCAGTCATGGGATGTAGCAAGCGCCTGAGGTGAACCTTCCAGTCCCCGATCTCCCAGTCGAAATCGTGCTGATGGTCGACTCGAGTCTGTTTGCCTTGCGCTGTCGCCACGAGCGAGAGCAGCAGAGCCGTAATTGCCGAGATCGTCTGAATCTTGCTCACTTTGAACCTCCGTCGACTTTCGAACTAATCTACCGAAATTCGCAGTTGACGTCAGGATTTGCTGCCGCGTTCTGCCGAACAGTTCCATTCCATCTATCCAAAATTTCTCACGACCTAGGGGAATAAAAGCCGCCCAAACTCAGTTCTCCACCACGAAAGCAAACGGAGAACTCAATGACCGCACGCAAAGATGAACTTCTCTTCGACCACAACCACGACGGCATCGACCGCCGTGGCTTCCTCAAATGCATGGCCTGGGCCGGCAGCGGCGCACTCTGCGTCCTCCAAGGCGGAGTTCTGAAATCCTTTAGCCTAAGCGACGCCCAGCACAAGCACGCCCAAGGCGATTTCACCTTTGTCCAGATCAGCGACAGCCACATGGGCTTCAACAAGCCCGCGAATCCCGACGTAGTATCCACGCTCCAAGCCGCCGTAGCCAAAATCAACGCGCTGCCCAACCCGCCAGAATTCATGCTCCACACCGGCGACATCACCCATCTCTCGAAACCCAACGAGTTCGATCAGGTCCAGCAAATCTTGCAATCCGCCAAGCCGAAAGAAATCTTCTTCGTCCCCGGCGAGCACGACGTGTTAGAAGACGACGGCCAGCAATATCGCGAGCGCTTCGCGAAAAACACGAAGGGAAGCGGCTGGTACAGCTTCGACAAAAAAGGCGTCCACTTCGTAGCCCTAGTCAACGTGATGAACCTCAAAGCCGGCGGCATGGGCTCGCTGGGCCCCGACCAGCTGGCCTGGCTGCAAGATGACGTGCGCCCCCTCTCCAGCAGCACGCCCGTAGTCCTCTTCGCCCATATGCCTCTCTGGAACATCTACCCCGAATGGGGCTGGGGCACCGACGACAGCGCCCAAGCCCTCTCCTATCTAAAACGCTTCGGCTGCGTAACGGTCCTAAACGGCCACATCCACCAAACCATGCAAAAGGTGGAGGGCAACGTAACCTTCCACACCGCCGCGTCAACAGCCTTCCCCCAGCCCCAACCCGGCAAAGCCGACTCCGCCGGCCCAATGAAAGTCCCAGCCGACCAACTCCGCCAGTTGTTAGGAGTCACGGATGTGAACTATACCCGCGGCAAGCACGCGCTAGCAGTCATCGACTCGTCGCTCACCTAAAGGTGGAAGAGCGGCGCTTCAGCGCCGCGTGGGCGCCCAAAGATGAAACGCCTGAGGCCGCCTGTACCTAAGAGACAAATGAAGGAGGAAGCACAAGAAAATGAAAACCAACAAACGCCAGCTCGCGACCGTCGTCACCCTGATTCTCGTCCTAATCACCTTCACAGCTCTCCACAAACTGCTCGCCGCGCGCCCCCTCGACGCCTCCAGCGTAGAAGTAAAAATCGACAACTTCACCTTCGCCCCAACACCTCTGGTAGTCCGCAAAGGCACCCAAATCACCTGGACCAACCACGACGACATCCCCCACACCGTCGTAGAAAACAACAAACTTTTCAAGTCCCACGTTCTCGATACCGGCGAAAACTTCACCTTTACCCCAACCCACCCCGGCACCTACAAGTACTACTGCTCCATCCACCCCAAGATGACCGCCGAAATAGTCGTCCGCTGAAAACGAAGGAACGCAAAGGCACCCGCTTCTACCCGCACACCCGCCACGCCCGATACCGGCGTTCAACAGACCCGCTTCCATGTCTTCTGCATAAATTCGCAACCGAGTGACGCCCTCGTGAATCGCATGAGGAAGACAGGTCTGAAAATGGAGGAGAAAAATGTCAAAGTACCCGGTTCTGTTCGCAATGGCCGGAATGCTCGCTCTGGGCGGTCACAGCAAACCCACCTCAACCTCAGGGTCGTGGCAGGTGGACGCTCGCCATTCCGACGCTCAACTGATCACCGATGCGACCACAGACTACGGCAAGACCCCAATCGAGGTAACCCTCGGTTTCGGGCGCGCCAACGGGCGCATCACCATCGACAATGACGATCCCGCCAAGTCTTCGTTCGACTTCAGGTTCTATCCCGCCACCGGCATGACCCCCGATATTAATGAGAACGGCAAGTTTCTTACCGAGTGGCTGGCCGATCAGTCGAATAACACCCTGGTATGCTTCCACTCCAAGGGCGCCACGCGCACGCCCGATGGCAAGCTGCAAACCACAGGCACTCTCGTCGTGACTCGCGTTGATCGCAACGTGGAAGCAACCCCAAGCGAAGCCTACGCCGGACCAGTCTACGGGCCGCCGATCGTCCATCGCGTCACCCACGAAGCCACTTTCGTCTTCAACCTTGCGCCCGCCAAAGGCAAGGGCGGGAAAGAAGGCGAGATTCTGGCCGCAGGATCGACGCGCATGTTCAGCGAGGATTTTCCCCAGTTGGTGAAGACCGTGGTAAGCACCTACTGGCCCCCTGTGGTTCAGGATAAGAACTGTGAAAACACATACTCTGGCGGAGGTGAGGGCTATACCGGTCCCCAGTGCACAGGAACGCTGCTGATGGCTCCAGGTCTTCCCGCAGCCCCGCACGCAGCCAACGCCGAAGATATCGGCGCAGCCCAGCATTTCAATGCCCTGGTAGGAAACCGTCTAACCGTACGCGTTCACCTGCGCCTGACGGCCAACCCGGCAGAACAAGCAGCAATGTGAAATCAAGCCAAGGCGGATGGCCCATTCTTGCGCTTTGCCGCTTTGTGCAAGAGTGCCCCACTTCTCGCTCCCTTTGCGAGAAGTGGGATTGCCATTCTGAGCGCAAGTCGAAGAATCCCTATACTCAGCCGAGGAAAACAAATCCCAAAACATGTCCCTTTCACCAAAAGCTATTTGATAAAATAGAGATATAGATAGAAGAAAAACGGCGCAGCCCAAAAAGGGAACTGCGCCGTTTCCATTTTCCGAGAAGTTTCAAGAGAAAAGGAGCAGGGTGCCCCATTCTTCTCCCAAGCGGAGCCGAAGGATCTCGTAGGAAGAGCCCGCTCTTCGTCGCAATGTCCGATAACGGGTATTATGTAAAGTAGTACGAGTCCTGTTCCGCGTCGAGCTCTTTCACGCGTTTGCTGCTGATCTTCTTTCCACCTTTAGGGCAGGTCGACGACACAGAATCCATTGACCAACTTGATCTTCGGCGGCACGCTGGCCGCACGAACAATCAGTTCTGAAGCAGCCTTACCCAGCGACAACGAATACTTCCGCGAGTGCTGGCGAAGAATCTTCACAACGTCATCATCCAAATTGAGCGTGATGCGCATGACTGATGTGTGCACGAGAAAATATCGGCAAAGGAGAAACTGAACTTGAATGAAAGGGGAGTCACTTCACCGAAGCGTCCCGTGCTTCCAATCTCCCAATCGGTCAATCTCCCGATGACTCAATCTCTTCTTCCCTGCCAGGAATGCGTAACCGCACGGCTACATTTTATACTTGCCCAAATCGTCGTCGTTCAAACCTTCGAGATACTTCCGCAACTCTTCCGCGGTAACGCGATCGTTCAAGCTAGCCGCCTGCTTGGAATTCTTCAACACCATCTCATCCACAAAGATAGGACAATCCACACGCAACGCCAGCGCCAGCGCATCCGAAGGCCGCGAATCCACGCTGATCACTTCCCCACCGCGCTCCAGCCAGATCACCGCATAAAACGTGTCTTCCCGCAACTCCGTAACAACAACTTTATGCACCGAAGTCTCCAACCCGGTAAGCACATTCTTGATGAGATCATGCGTCATAGGCCGCGGCGTACTGACCTTCTCCATCTCCAAAGCAATAGCATTCGCCTCATAAACCCCCACCCAAATCGGCAACACCGACTCCCCCGCCACATCCTTAAGAATAACGATCGGCGTTTGAGTCACCGGATCCATTAAAAGTCCGCGGATTGTCATTTCTACTTCCATGGGGGCTCCTGTTTACTTCGATGAGGATCCGCTGGTTGCGAGGGTTGTTTCGGCATTTTTGCGTGCCCTAACAATTTGCTTTATACCACCATTTCTCCGAGGAGACTGTTGGGAAAGCTATGCGTCGCTCTTACTTTTACGTACGTTCCCGATTGCGGAGCGGATGCTTCGGGGGCAATGAAGTTCAGGGTTTTGTTGTGACTCGTACGTCCGATCCATTGATTACGCGCTTCGTTTTTTGCTTCAACCATTACTTCCTGAATTGTCCCGATATATTTCTTATAGCGAGTGATCTGGATTTCTTTTTGGCGCTGCATGAGCACTTCCAGGCGGCGGGATTTTTCTCCTTCGGGGATCGCGTCATCGAGCGCGAGGGACGGCGTGTTCGGGCGCGGCGAATATTTGAAGCTGAAGACTCCGTCGTAGCCGACTTCCTCGAGCAGGCTCAGGGTTTGCATGAAGTCTTGCTCGGATTCTCCGGGAAAACCGACGATTACGTCCGTCGTAATTGCGATATCACGCTGCGCGGATTTCATCCACGCGATGCGTTCCAGATATTGCTCGCGGGTGTAGAGGCGCTGCATGGCGTTCAGCACTTTGTTCGATCCGCTTTGCACCGGAAGATGAACGTGGTCGCAGAGCGTGGGCACGGCATCGATGGCTTCGACAATGTCGCGGCCGAAATCGCGCGGATGCGAGGTTGTAAATCGCACGCGTTTGATGCCCGGGATTTCTCCTACGGCCGCGAGCAGTTCTGCGAACGAGCGTCTTTTTCCAGAAGAACTGCCTGCTGGATCTTTATACGAATTTACGTTCTGGCCCAGCAGTTGAATTTCGGTGTAGCCGAGATCGGCCATCTGGCGTGCCTCGGCGAGGACCGAGTCGGATGTGCGGCTGCGCTCTTTGCCGCGCGTGAACGGGACGACGCAGTAGGCGCAGAATTTGTCACAGCCTTCGATGATGGTGATGTATCCGCGATGCGGATTGGTGCGCGCCGTGTATTCGGTTTCGAAACATTTGTCGGTGGCGCGATCGTCGAGGCCGGTGATGCGAACTAAATCGGCTACCGGCTTCCGGCTCTCGGCTTCCGGGGGCCGGACGGCGGACGCCGATTCCAGCTGCTTGAGCATCTGCGGCAGATTTGTGTACGAAGCCGACCCGCACACCAGCGAGACGTGCGGGGCGCGCTCGAATATTTTTTCGCCTTCCTGTTGGGCTACGCAGCCTAGCACTCCGAATTTCTTGCCTTGGGCTTGGAGCTTTTTGAAATCGGCGAGGCGATGGAAAACTTTTTGTTCGGCTTTGTCCCGGATCGAGCAGGTGTTGTAGAGAATGAGGTCAGCTTGCTCGACGGATTCTACCTGGCGATAGCCTTCGTGCAGGAGCGTGCCGATGACTTTTTCGGAGTCGTGCACGTTCATCTGGCAGCCGAAGGTTTCCAGATAGAAGGTTTTGCCCCCAGACATAGCTTTAAGTATAACGCCTGGTCGTTCTCGCTGTGCCTCGCCGTCACGTCAAAAGCCCCAGCCAAGCGGAGCTTGGATGGCGTGTTCGATGGTTGCGGGGAAATCTCCCGCTGCCAACGGCATCGTGCCCAGCTTTGCAAAAGAAGCAAAGATGGGCCAGCCCCCCTTGGTGGCCGCTCGCCAACGAGCGGAGATAGATACCGAACTAAGGAACAGCCTTATAAAACGGCGGCGATACAATCCACCTCAATATCAAACCCGCCGTTCCAAGCAGGAACATTAATTAAAGATGCGCGCGGGCGGATTTTCCGGGAAATAACGCCTGTAGACGGTATTCACCGCAGGAAACATGTCTACCGAGGTGACGTAGACATTCAGCTTCAGAATGTTTTCCAGAGAAGAACCTGCCGTTTCGACACAGAGCTTGAGTTGATCCAATACGATCTCCGTCTGACGCTCAATCGGTGCCTTGAAGATTTCTCCTGTTTTGGGGTCGAACGGCGGGGAACCTGAGACGTAGATTGTGTCGCCGTGCTTAGTCACGGTTGAAGCTGGGGCCTTGTATTTTTCCAGGTAGGTCGCCAGCGGCTCGACGCGAATGATTTCCCGTTTCATAAATTTCCTCCGATTTATAGGTGCGGCGCACAGGATTCCGGGGCGGTTCCCCGCCCTTCAGAAATGCGCTGGATCCGCCTCCATCTTCGAATTCCACCCCTTCATCTCATTGAGTTCCTCGGGCGTGATCTGAGGCAGGTGCCGGATGAACAAAACCAGGCGCCAGGTTTGCGGGACAGTGTGCGTTCCGTGGAAGGCCGGCATGCCGCTCAAACGAACTCCATTTTCAATTGTGTAGTAGAGCTCGCCATCGCTCTTGTTCTGCGTCGCGGCTGCGCGCAAGTCGGGCGGTTTCGGATAGAGGCCCTTGCCGTATACCGTGTGGCCCGATCCGTCATTCGAATGGCACGGGGAGCAATGAAAGGCGAAATGCTCCATGCCTCCCCGAATGTTCTCCGTGGAAGGCATGATGGGATTGCGAAGCTCGCGGTACGAGGATGGCACGGCCAATTTGCGTGCCGTTGTCGCCGCGAACACCTCAATCGCTGATGGGGTCGCAAGTGCGCTGAAGCCTCGTCGCACGAGAATCAGCCCGTATCCCGCGGCCGCAAGCGCAAGAGCCAGGAGAATCAGTAAAACTGCTTTCCAGGGCTTCATATCTACCTCTGCTGTCCCGTGGCATCGTCGTCCGCCTGCCCGAACGACGGGAGGTACCGGCCGAAGTTCAATTCGAAGTCGCTCGGGACGCCGTAACCTATATTGCGAATCTTGGCGCGACGCGCCTGCGCACCCGGCAAGGCCAGCAGTGGGAAGAACAGGTCGGTGCTCGACTTGAGCTCGGAAGCTGTCGGCGTCCCGAACCGATTGACTTGGGCCTTCGCCGCGGCTAGCGTTTCACGGTCGAACGAGGCCAGACGCCGGACGAGTGTGTCGACAAACGAGTCGAGGTCGTCATCGTCCAGCGTGCGGTTCACCCAGCCATAGCGCTCGGCGATATCAGCGTCGAAGTCGTCACCGCTAAGCACGATCTCAAGTGCCCGAGAGCGGCCGACCAAACGCGGGAGCCATTCCAGCGCTCCGCCACCCGGAACCAGTCCGACGCCGACCTCAGGGTTGCCGAACAGGGCGCTTTGCCGGCTGGCGAAGCGCATGTCGCAAGCCAGCACGAACTCGTTCCCGATGCCGCGCGTGCGGCCGCGAATCTTGGCGATGCTCACGACTGGCGTGGACGAGAGGCGAAGCACAAATTCGCGCCACAGGCCCAGCACCTCTGGCCGTTCGGCTGCTTTGGCTACGTCGAGATGCGCGACGAAAAAATCGGGATTCGCCGACTGGAACACTACGACCTTGACGGACGGGTCCGCCTCGAGGTCGGTCATTAGCGCTCCCAATTCGACGATCGTTGTGGGAACAAACATGTTGATCGGCGGGTTGCTGAAGGTGATAGTCCACCGGCCCGGATGGGTGCGGTCGATGCTGAACTGCGCTGACGCTCGCCTCGCTGGAGGCGTCGTTGGCGTGGACGTCATACGTCGGATTTGCCATGTTGTTCCCTCCTTATTGCGTTTCGCATTTGTTTTTTCGCAATTGAGTTGAGGCGAAGACAGGAGAGCCCGGTCGTCTGCGCTCTCCTGTGGCGTTGTGCCCACAAGGCTAGTCTTCGCCGCGATCAGGTTATGCTGCAGACGCTACCACGCCCGGTCGTAATGATCTGAAGCCTGCCCGGACCTCTTCGGAAAAGAGCTTCGGCTGTTCCCAGGCCGCAAAGTGCCCGCCCTTGGGGAGCTTGTTGTAATGGATCAGTTTGGGATACGCGCTTTCTGCCCAATTGCGCGGACATTGATAGAGCTCGTCAGGGAACGCGCTCACAGCAACCGGGACAGATACGCCTTTGACGCTGAAATAGGGAAATTTATTTTCCCAGTAGAGCCGTGCTCCCGAAAGCGCCGTGTTCGTCAGCCACGTGATCGTAACGTTATCGAGGACATCGTCTCGTGAGAGCCCTTCGGTCTGCCCGTCAAAGACGCGCGCGATCAGCGCATAACTCCACGCATCGTGGTCCAGAAAATAGGCGGCCAGGCCGACGGGGGAATCCGCGATTCCATACAACGTCTGCGGTTTCAACCCCATCTGGTAGCCGTAGCCGACGCCTTTGCTGTACACGAATTGGAGCCTCTCGAAGGCAGTCTTTTCGTCGTCTGAGAAACCGGACGGCGTCGGCGCGCCGGACAAAATCGCTCGATAAATATCCGCAGGAACTGCGCCGGGCATGTTGGTGTGAATACCGAGAAGTTCGGGCGGCGCCTGCACGCCCATCAGATCGGTGATGACCGCGCCCCAATCCCCGCCCTGTGCCACAAATTTTGAGTAGCCGAGTCGCTTCATCAACACCGTCCAGGCACTCGCGATCCGTTCAGGGCCCCAGCCGGTCGTCGTCGGCTTGCCTGAAAACCCGTACCCCGGCATCGACGGAACCACGATATGGAACGCGTCGGATGCATTTCCGCCGTGTGCGGTGGGATTGGTTAGCGGATCGATGATCTTCATCTGTTCGGTGATCGAACCGGGCCATCCGTGCGTAACGATGAGCGGCAACGCATTTTCGTGTTTTGAACGGACGTGAATGAAATGAATGTCCAGTCCATCGATCTCGGTAATGAATTGCGGCAGGGCGTTGAGTTTTGCCTCAATCTTGCGCCAGTCGTACTCTGTCGCCCAATAGCGCGCGAGTGCTTGAGCCGTCGCGAGCTGCACACCTTGGGTCGCATCCGTGACCGTTTCCGGTTCCGGCCACCTTGTGTTGTTGATGCGCCTGCGCAATTCGATCAGCTCCGCTTCCGGAAAATTCACTTTTGGAAACGGACGGATCGCACTGTTGCCAGTTATTGGGGAGCTGCTTTCTCGTACGGCAATAGTTGTGGTCATGGATTCCTCCTGTCCGGTGATGGTGGAAGTTGCAAACAGGTTGCACAAAAATGTGCGGATCGCGGAAGCAGCGACCCCGCGCGAACGATCGAGGCACTCACTCACGCATGAAACATTGGGATTCGTGGGAGACGGGGGCGCGTGGCTATAGATTGTCAAGACGTTTTACCCATCGAAGCCAGACCGGCCACGCTCGATTTTGGCGCCGAGCCGTGCAAAAGGCGGCGCGATAAGTCTGCGCCTTGCAAATCATTACAGCCGATTTGCATTTTCGCACCGCTCCTGCGACGACGGCGTTCGTACGGTCCCGGAAGGGGAACAACGTGTTGAAAGATCACAGGCACCCGCCAACTGTCCCCTTTTCCTTTCAACAACTTACCACCACCCAATCCCGCCATTTCCCCACTAAACCTAAAATTTGCACCATTTGCTGTGTTATGGATGCGCTACTGCCTTTGCCTTCAATACCCTGCTATCAGCTAACATCCCAGGGAAACGTGTACGAACCAGATTGTTCCGCCCGTTTTTCCAAGGGAGAGCTACAGCTAGCGGAGGCCAGATGTCAACGCAGGAGTTTTGACCCAGAAGTTTTGGGCCAGAAGCTAGCAGCCAGGAGCCAGAAAGTAACATGCGCAAGCCGATCAAGTACGTAGAAGCCGCTGCCGTCGCCGCCGCCAAGGCAACATGGATGGTCTTCGACCGCGTGAACCGGATCAAGCCTAATCCGTCGCCCACCCCTAAGTGGTCCGACAAACCGCTGCTGAAGTCGTACGAAAAGTCGAAGCCGCCGCTGGGCTGGCCGCGCTCCACCGACTCGCTGTGCCCGAAGTGTGTGCCCGAAATTCGCCAGCAGATTCTTGACGGCAAGCTGCCGCACGAAGTGCTCATGAACGAAAAGGTCGGCGAGATCAAAGCCACCATCGTGGAGCGCGACGGAAAGATTCTGATGGTGAAAGAGTGTCCCGAAGCACGGCCGCTTCGAAGACGTAATGTCGATCGACACCGATTTCACGAAGCATCTCGAAGACGTCTTCCCCGGCCGTGACATCGCGGCACATAACGACGAGAAGCTGCACCACCACGGCTCATCGACCGTGAAGTACGGACGCGGCTCGGTGCTGACCATCGACCTCACCAACCGCTGCAACATGATGTGCGATCCCTGCTTCATGGACGCGAATCAAGTCGGCTTCGTGCACGAGTTGCAGTGGGAAGAAATCAAGACCATGCTCGACAACGCGATCACCATCAAGCCGCGCCGGCAGATGAGCGTGCAGTTCTCCGGTGGCGAGCCCACGTTGTCGCCATATTTCTTGGATGCAGTTCGCTACGCCCGCAAAGTCGGATACAACTCCGTGCAAGCCGCTACGAACGGAATTGAATTCGCGAAGAGTTTCGAGTTCGCGCAGCAGGCGGTGGAAGCCGGCATGCGCTACGCGTATCTGCAATTCGACGGAATCGGAAACGCCGCCAACGCGCATCGCGCAGTCGGCAACTTATTCGACGTAAAACTCAAAGCGATCGAGAACCTGCACAAGGCCGGATGCGAAATCGTTCCAGTCATCACGATCGTGAACGGCATCAACAATGAGCAGGTAGGACGCATCGTCAAGTTCGCGCTGGACAATCCAAAGACGATCAGCTTCCTGTCAGCTTCCAACCAGTAAGCTTCACCGGCCGCGACGAAGCCGTTACCGACGAACGCCGTCAAGCCCAGCGCTATACGCTAAGCCACCTGGCCCACGACGTAAAAAATCAAACCAACCTAGGCGAGCCCGCAAGAGACTGGTTCCCCATCAGCTTCATGGGCACGTTCAGCGATTGGGCCGACCTGATGCACGCCAACGACACCAACAACGATTGGGGCCAACTATCAGTTGTGGTTGTCACCCGAATTGCGGGACGGGCATGGCTGTGATGATTGATAAGGAGACCAAGGAGGCTGTGCCGGTTACGGCTTTCTTGCATGGGGATCAGTTGGCGAAGGATATTGCCAAGGTGAACGATGCGGCGCGGGGAAAGTTTTGGACTGCGTTTGGAATGGCTTTGTGCTTGATGAAGAATTACGATCCGTTCCAGTCGCCGACGCACTTCAAGATGATGGACCTGTTGAAGAAGTTTGATAAGAACTACAACGTTACGGGAACGAACTACGGCAAAGTCGGCCCCGATCGGACGATCGATGACGTGATGAAGCGGCGGACCAACGACCGGTGGAACTTTTTGTTCATCGCGGGCATGTGGTTTCAGGATCTGTTCAATTACGATTTCCGGCGAACCGAGCAGTGCATCATTCCTTACGCCACGCAGGAAGGCGAGATTTCGTTCTGCGCTTACAACACTGGCGTTGGCTGGCGGAACATTATCGAGAAGATGCACATGACTGCCACGCTCACGAAATGGTATGAGGAGCATGGGCGGCATGAAATTTTCGCCGGCGGCAAGAAAGTGAAGATGGAAGAGGAGCATGTCGACTATCTGAGGCTGCGCGAGGAGATCGTGACCAACGAATTGCAGCGCGATCTTGACAAACTCGGCATCGCGAAAACTGCGCGCGAGGAGAAGAAGCGGGCGCGGGATGCGAAGGCGGCATTGGCGGTCGATCACTCGGCCACTCCAGTTCCCGGACACCGCGGGCCGCAGAAGAATGATGAGGCTTACAACGCGCGCATGGCTTCGCTTTATCGCGAGGTCGTGTTGAAAGAAAAGCCGGCCGTTGCTGAAAACGGATTCATTCCGTTGGGTGCTTTGAACAAAGCCAACGGGAATGGAGTGAACTCGGCGAAGCCGGAGGTGGCCGAACCCGTGGCCGGAGACTAGTTAGCTCTTAGCCATTAGCTTTTAGCCTGAAGCAACGGGCCGCTCGCGGGCGGCCCGATTTACTTGTGCAGAGTGGGGCAGGGCGAGGTCAAAAACCTTCGCCGTCGGCACCATCGTGCCCACTTCTCGCAACAGAAGCGAGAAATGGGGCACCCGGCCGAAGCGGTGCGCGATTTTCTGGTGAGCGAGGCGTCAACATGAACAATGTGGCCCGCGCGGCATGGGGACGGCCGATCCTGTGGCGGATAACGGCACGGCGCAAGTTCGGCAGTTGAATCGCCGCGTGGAGCTGATTGTGTCCGGCGACGTGATCGGGACTCAGATCAGTCCGGGATCGGAACAGGCGCAGTGATCGACATCATCCGATGGACTGGCCATAGGAAGGGTAATTCGGGGGTTTCACGTAGGCGCCCTGGGCAGAAAACCGGATTGACATGTTTAGCGGCGGCGAAGGATCTTGGAAAGAACATGCCATCGCGCCGTCTGGAAGATCAAATCCGCTATTTGTGTCGCCGGGCGCTGCACGCGGATGGCACGGACTTCGAGGTAATTCTCGCGGACCTTCGTTCTTCGCTGCATGAGCACGCGGAACGTTTGCGGCAAGTCACGGCGCTCAGACTGGCGACAAAGACTGACGCGCAACTGCCCGACCGGCGGGCGCACTAGCAGTGCTGTTAGTTTCGGGAAACCGATTGCGAGGAGGCCAGTCTGGTTTGCGATTTGGCGGAAGTGGGTTTGATCGCAGTTCCCTGCTTCTTTGAGGCTTTCTGCGAGGCCTTTTGCGGGGTCTTCTTCGCAGCGCTTGTTGACGTGGCCGATTGAGCGGCCAATTTCTTCTTGTTGAAATCGCGCACGATGCGGGCCACGTAGGCCCGAGTCTCGTAATAAGGTGGGACGCCGTTATATTGCTCGACGCGCAGGGGTCCGGCATTATAAGCGGCGAGCGCTTTGATGAGATCGAAGTTGTAGCGCTCGAGCAGTTCGCGCAGATAGTGCGTGCCGGCCTGCACGTTGGCTTCCGGATCGAAAGCATTCCGGACGCCGAGTTCCGACGCGGTTTGAGGCATGAGCTGCATCAGGCCCTGCGCGCCTTTTGGCGATACGGCGCGAACGTTGAAGGCGCTCTCGGCGCGAATTACGCTTGTCACGAGATCAGGATCGAGGCTATAAGTACCGCTGGCGGCCTTTACAGTTTCAGCGAGATCGAAGGGATGGGTGATGGCGGTTTTTTGATCCGCGGCAGGCTCATTGTTTTTTGCGGCCGGAACCGGAGGATCGGGAACGATTTCGATATGGTCGATTGCGGCGGTTGGGATATCGACGAAATTGGATTGATCGTTGCTGATATAGAGCCGGGTGATGTCGCCCAGGACTTCGCGGCGCTGGTGAAGGATGGAGAAGCCGTTGCGGAGAACGGCGTTGTCGACGGCGAGGGCGCTCAGAGATAGAAACAGCAGCGCGAGACACAGGCCGAGCTTTGAATGTCGAGTCATTTGTACTGTGCTTGCGTCGTTGCGTGCCTCAGAGGGGCTAAAGCCCAATCTTCTTGCCGCCTTAACGTGGCGCTAAAGCGCCGCTCTTCCACCTTGGTTACGTCCACCTTAATTACGTCGATTATGTGCCTTCATAGCGCCCGGGTATTACGTTTTCGATTGCGGCGGCGACTCCGCATTCTCCGTTGCTGCCGGTCACACGCCAGCCGCGCGAGCGGAGTTCGAGACAGGCATTCCCCATGATAACCGGATGGCCGGCAAACTCAAGCATTTCCACATCATTATGATTGTCACCGATGGCCATGACCTCGGCACGTTGGTAACCGCGATGAGAGCACCAGCGCTCTAAGGCGTGGCCTTTGGAGCAGCCGGTGTTCAATACATCGATCATGGAGAGATCACGGTCAGGATATTCGGTGCGCAGGATGGTGATGCGGTTGTCCAGGTGTGCGGCTGCAAGAGCACGCAACGCTTCCGACATGCGGGCTAACGAGCCGCAGAACATTGCTTGGATCGGGGCCTGGGCAGGGTCTGCGATTAGCGCGTTCTCAATGGGAATGACGAAGTCGATGTAGGCCATGTTTTTTTCCAGCCAGCGGCGGATGCTGGCGTTCAGGTCGTCGAGATGTTCGATCACGATCGCACCTTTGATTTCCTTATCGAAAGTAAGAACGGTATGGCCACGGAATTCTTGCATGGCGCGGACGAGATCGAGGCAGGTTTGGCGGGGCATCAGGTCGCGGTGAAAAGTTTCGCCGCTCAACGAACGCGTGACGGCGCCATTTGAGCTGATGAGCCAGAGATCGAAGTCCAACTGCTGCGCGATGGGCAGAGCGAAGGTGTGGCGGCGTCCGGTAACGAGGACGATTTCGATGCCGGCATCGTGGGCGCGGCGAAGCGCGGCCAGATCCTTGGGAGAGATTTGGAATTGCGGGTTGAGGAGGGTGCCGTCGATATCGGTGGCGATGAGGCGGATGGGCGCGGGCTGGTTGGGGATGGCTGGCTGCGCCTGCGAGAGAGTTGATTGGGGCACTCTTCATTGTGACATACTGGGGGAGGCCCACCAGTTGGCTGCAGAAAGGGCTGCTTTGCTTCGTGCCGGAAATCCTCGGCGGCTAAAGCCGCCCAGATTTTGCGCGGCCTATCGTCGCGGCTGAAGCCGCGCCCTTTCAAAGCCGGTCGCCCTGAACTTAAAAATCATCCGCACGCCGACTCTCGGAATCAATAACGGGAACCAACTTCATCTTTCGAGGTGCTGGCATGCAATTGAAGCCTTTCCTGCTCGATGCCTGGCTCGATCAGTATGAACACGACATAGAATTCAATCTTGCTGCGAGCACGGGACCGGTCTGGACCGTAAACGACATCCTCGCCCTTGCGGACGAGGAAACGCGCCATCGCTTCCTGAACCATGACCTGGTCTACAGCCGTCCTGCGGGCGCCGACAGTCTGCGGGAGGCGATCGCGGAAATGCAGCAAGTTCCGATCGATGCCGTGCAAGTCACGACTGGGGCTTCCGAGGGGCTCGTGGCCTTGATGTGGCTGGCCGCTGAGCCGGGCGCGAACGTAATCCTCCCACTGCCGGGATACCCTCCTTTCGCGGCACTGCCGGAATCGCTTGGCCTGGAAACGCGATTCTATCGCGTGCGCCGCGAGAACGGCTTCCGCATCGATCCCGACGAGATCAAGCGGCTGGCCGATTCGAATACCAAGCTCATCCTTGTCAACAGCCCGCACAACCCTACGGGCGCGACCATCAGCGACGAAGAAATGGAAGCGCTGCACGATTTCACGGCTAAGCGCGGAATCCAACTGGTGAGTGATGAGGTCTACCATCCTATCTACCACGGAAGGCCAACGAAATCGGCGGCGCGGCTGCCGCATGTGACCGTGATCTCCGACCTGTCGAAGGCATTTTCGCTTGCCGGCGTGCGTACGGGATGGATGATCGAGCACGATGCCCAGCGCCGCCAGCAGTACTGGACCGCGCGGGCCTACTTCTCGATCAGCAACAGCACCACCGGAGAAATTCTTTCGGAAATCGCAATTCGCAGACGCGACGTTGTGCTCGGCAAGGCGCAGGAAACGGCCGCGCGAAACCTCAAGCTCCTCGAAGGCTTCATGGCTGAGTCAGCGCGAGGTACTCGGATGGATTCCGCCGAAAGGAGGGATGACGGCGTTCCCCTGGCTGGTGAGTTTAGAAAATGCCCGGCCAGTTCTGCCAAGCCGCCGCCGAGCGTGGAATCCTGCTGGCTCCCGGCGATTGCTTCGATATGCCGTCGCATTTCCGCCTGGGCTTTGCCGCAGCCGGAGATAATTTCTCCGAGGCACTGGAGCGCTTTGGAGCATTCGTAAAGAGCTGGGCGGCGAAGATGGTCACGGCGTGACGGGAAACTCGCTGCGAGGCGGCATTCGGGTCACCAGCAGGTACGGAACGAGGGCACTGTGAAAAAAGGCTATTGGGTGGTTGCGTACAGATCGATTGCGGATGAATCGGCAGTGAGGGCCTACGGGGCATTAGCGTTGCCGGCGCTTCAGTCGTTCGGCGGGCGCCTCTTGACTGGCCCTGCGAGCCAGGTTCAAGCCCTTGAATCCGGGCTGCAGCAATTGACGATCATTGTCGAATTCGACAGCTATGACATCGCGCTGGCGGCCTATAAAAGCGAGGCGTACAAAAAGGCGCTTCAGGCGCTCGGCTCCGGGGCGGAACGCGACTTCCGCATTGTTGAAGGTGTGTAAATGGCGTTGAAACTGTGGATTTGCAGTTGCTTCGTTTCTAGCGAATTACCAATTTCGCTGCCAGTACGATCACGAAGACGATAGCTCCGATCGTATAGCCCCAGATTTTCACACGATTGACTTTTTCCTGCTCAATCATAAAAACCTCGCAGGTCAATGATGCCACGGGCGGGGATGGTGAAGCGAGGTTTCGTTTGTTCGTGGATTTTTGGGGTGACCCGGGGTAGAATATTGCGGCGCAAAGGGCTGAAAACCGCCTGCTGACGCGGATTTGCGGCGACCACAAATCCACTGCGGAGAAAACACAATGACGATTCCGGGATCGAGCAAGCCTCTCAGCGACCGGCTCAGTAAACGACTGCTGGCCTATGCGGCTGTGGCTGGAGCAGGCAGCCTCGCCTGCGCTGCCGGCGCGGAAGCGGAGATCGTCTACACTCCGACGCATGCCGACATCCACGGGAATTATTACATCGATCTCAACCACGATGGCATCAATGACTTCCACATTGAGAGCTCCTACCTGAGCGGCATCGGCGATTTGGAGGTTCTTCCAGTAATCCCCATCAACAAGGTCGCTGCCGTGCATCAAGGTTGCCTGGGCTTCTACGGCGCGGCTCCGCTGGCCCTGGGAGCGGTGATTGGTTCGGGGATGAAGTTTGAGAACAACGCAAAATGCATGGCGCAAATGAATTCGTGGCAATCCATTGGCCCGTGGGTTGGCGTGCAAGATCGCTATCTCGGCTTTAAGTTTTACATTGACGGCGAGGCGCACTACGGCTGGGCGCGCCTGACGTTTGATTCCTTCTTCTGTTTTGGCTGCATCGCCCGCATTTTTGGTTATGCCTACGAAACGGTCCCCGGCAAGGCGATCATTGCCGGCGATGAAGGCACTCCTGAGGAAGCGTCCGCGACGCCGCCAATGCTTGGCGCGCTGGCTCTGGGGGCGCCGGGCCTTAGCATATGGCGCAGGCAAGAGGAGAGTGAAGCGGCTGCGTTGGCAGAATAGGCTGATGAGTCTTACTCGCAGCCGACCCCCGAGTTGTGGCAGGGATGAACCTCCGCGCAGTAGCTCGGTTTGAGATGATTCAACTTGATCACGGGCGACATCCTGAGCGAGCGTTCTGCACGTGAGATCCCTCCGCCCACTGGTGAAAACGCGGGCGTTCGGGATGACACCCGTCTCGTGGGACCGAAAAAAGATTCAGGCTGAGCCATTACCAGACCCTCAAATCACATTGACAGGGCTACGTAACAAGGATAGATTGTTGCCCCACTACCCTTCCGAGGGCGGGTCTGTCAATTCCTTTCTGATCGGAGATGAACGCTATGACCCAGAGGCAATCCGAAAAGAAAAACTTCGCGCAGCATCTCGCGCAGAAGCGTGAGCCGGCCCGGCTCACGGGCAAGCTGGATGGACGGTTGCTTAGCTACGCAGTCGCGGCCACGGCGGCGGGAATTGGGATAGCTCAGGCGCAGCCTGCCGAGGCTGAGGTGGTGGCACATCCCGCTAACATTTCAGTTCCCTACAACGGAGGACTTGTTCAATTCGATATCAACGGCGACGGCCAAATGGATTTTGGCCTCTCCTTCGGCAGCGAGAAAGGGCCAAAACACAGGGCCCGCCGGCAGACTTGCTCTTCGGATTGTCCTCCCTCCTTTAGCTCTGATATGAAAGTGATACCGGCACAGGCTGCCAACGAGATCTGGCAGACGGGACAGAAAGCTGGATTCACTGGCGAAGGCTCGGTTTATTGCGCTGCTGCACTGGGCCCGGGTCGGCGAGTTGGACCTTCGGCGGCATTTAAAGGGCCGGGAACTAGAGCGATGTATTGGGTCTACGAAAACCCGATCAGTGGCGGCGTATTCACAGCCTGTCGCTGGAATTCCGAAGCAACCCGCTATCTTGGCGTCAAGTTCGTCGATACCAAAGGAAATCTGCACTACGGGTGGGTGCGGGTTGCCATAGGTTATTCGGCGGGCGAAACCGTTACGATTACGGGTTACGCCTACGAAACCGTGCCCAACAAGGGCATCACGACCGGTGTGACGCATGGGGCGGTTGAAGATGCGAGCATGGTCGCGCCAGAGAGCATGTTTACTCCCACCTCGGCCGCGCCTGCGAGTCTTGGTTTGTTGGCCTTGGGCTCTTCAGGGTTAGAAATTTGGCGGAGGCCGGAGTAGCAAACGGCATCCTAATGGCGGGTTCAATTCTTCGGGCCCGACAAAAACAAGCAACGGGCGGCGCATGATATATTGCGCTTCGCATGGTACCGCTTTTTTTCTTCTTTCTTTCGTGGTGGAAACTGGTTCTGATGGGCGTGGCGATTGTGCATTTTATTCGCCGCCGTCCGGACACCTACTGGATTTTCATCATTATCTTTCTGGGATGGATCGGGGCGCTTGTCTACATTGTGGCCGAGGTGATTCCCGACGCCGGGTTGCTGCGCGGCGAGTTTCGCGTGTTCCCGCGGCGGCGGCGAATTCACGAGCTTGCGCTGGCGATCAAGGACAATCCTTCGGCGGGGAATTTTGAGGAACTGGGCCTGCTTTATCTGGATGACGGAGATTTTGCGCGAGCGCGGGCTTGCTATGACCGGTCGATTGCGCAGCGGACAGATTCAATCGATCCCTTTTATCGGCGGGGAGTGGCGGAAGTTGAATTAGGCGACTTCGCAGCAGCGGTGCCGGACTTGGAGCGGGCGGTCTCGGCGGATCCGAATTACGACTTCAATCGCGCCGTCGCATTGCTGGCACATGCGTATGCGCAGACCGGTCAGCCGGAAAAAGCCGACAAACTTTTTCAGCAGGCGACGAAAATTTCCACCAGTTCGGAGACGTACTACAACTATGCGGTATTTCTGCAGGGGCAAGGTCGAAATGAAGAGGCGCGGGAGTGGGCACAGAAGATTCTGGACAAGCGGGCGACCATGCCGGGATATCAGAAGCGGCGGGAACGGGCTTGGTTTCGGAAGGCGTATGGGTTGTTGGCGAGGTTGAGGTTGTAGGGATTGCGAAAACCCACCCGCACCGCCCCTTAGAGACTTTGGTACTGCCCATTGTAAGCCGGTAATTTTCCAAGCGCGCCTCGTTTTCCTCTTGTATACTTTCCGGACGCGGTTCAAGCCCCCCTTGCTATTGAAACCAGTTCCCTCTCAGGAGCGATCCATGCGGCACAACGTTACTTCGCAATTCTGTATTTCAAAATATGCTCAGATTTGCCTTCTGGTCGTGACGGTTGCGATTTCGGCCACGTCTTTTGCCGCCACCGAGAAAATCCTGCACAGCTTTAATGCGTGGCCGCATGGGAATCAGCCGAGCGGTGGGCTGATTGCGGATGCGGCGGGAAATCTCTATGGAGTCGTCGCCTCGGGTGGAACTTACGGATATGGCGCCGTCTACAAATTGACTCCCGGGACGAACGGCTATACCGAAACTTTGATTTATAACTTTGGGGCAACCACCGGAGGAAACGCGCCGCTTGGCTCGGTGAGTGGGCCGACGAGCCCTGTGGGCACGCTGCTGATGGACAGCGCAAGCAATCTATATGGAGCCACGCAGGGCGGCAGCACAGGCAGCGGTGCCATCTTCGAGTTGGTGGCTCACTCCAACGGACAATACACGGAGAAAACGCTGTGGAATTTTCATGGCGAGGATGGATTTAATCCCAACGGTGGCTTCATCTTCGACAAGGCAGGCAATCTCTACGGGACAACCGAAAACGGCGGCGGGATTGGGTACTCGGACCTGCATTGACGGAGGGTGTGGAACGGTATTTGAGTTGAGTCCGCAGGCGAACGGCAAGTGGTCGCTGACGACTCTGTATCGCTTCACCGGAGGAAGTGACGGATCGATGCCGAACGCGAATCTGGTGTTTGATAGCGCTGGGAATCTGTATGGAAGCACGCGCGAAGGCGGCGACGTCAACGAAAATCTGGGATATGGCGTGGTGTTTGAACTTTCGACCCATGCCGGTTCGTGGAGCGAGCAAGTCCTTTACGCGTTTACCGGCGGCACCGATGGCGGCAATCCGGACAACATTATCTCGGACAGCGATGGGAACCTTTATGGAGTGACGGCGGTTGGCGGAACGAGCACTGCCTGTCGCGGGTACTCCTGCGGAGCGGTATTCGAGCTTTCGCCGAGTGCAGGCGGAACGTGGACCGAGAATGTTCTCTACAGCTTCAATAATAGCGGCGGACAGGATCCCGACGGTGGGCTGACGTTTGGCAGCGGCGGAAAACTTCTGGGAACAACTCGCTTCGGTGGTACTGCTGGCCTGGGTACGGTTTTTCAGCTCACTCCTTCGGGCGGGCAGTGGAGCGAAAGCGTGCTGTGGGATTTTACCGGCGGAAACGACGGTTGGGAGCCGCTGTTCGGAGTCACGCTGGGATCGGCAGGCCAACTCTTTTCTACTGCCATTTATGGTGGCGGGAACGTTGGCAATGGAACGGTGATCGAGTTAACCGCCAGCCAGAGCGGCCTGTGGAATGAAACCACGCTGGAGAGTTTTGTCGATGGCAGCGGTGATTCCCCGGTGGTGAATGTGATTTTCGATAGCGCCGGAAACTTGTACGGAACGAATTCGCGCGGCGGCGAATACGGCTTCGGATCGGTTTACGAACTCACGCCCTCGGCCAACGGAACCTGGAAAGAGCAAGTCATTTATAGCTTTCCAACTGGATTCCAATACAACGGGGAAGCGGAGGGATCGGGCCCATCCAACCTTATTTTCGATTCCGCAGGAAATCTATACGGAGAAACTGCGAACGGCGGCAGCGCGGGGTTTGGCAGCGTGTTTGAGCTGTCGCCCGTGGGCGGAGGCTGGGTGGGAAAGACTTTGTATTCCTTTGCCGGTGGAGCGGATGGAACGAATCCGCAGGGCGGACTGGTGTTGGACGCGGAAGGAAATCTCTATGGCACCACGCAGACCGGCGGCACAGGCACGGGCTGTCATAAGGCGGCTTGCGGAACCGTGTTCGAGCTTTCACCTTCCGGCGGGGGATGGATGAAGACTACGCTCTACAACTTCCAGGGCGGAACAGCCGATGGAGAGTATCCGGTTGCGGGTTTGGTTTTTGATAAGGCGGGAAATCTCTATGGTACGACTGAGGGCGGCGGCATTGATGGCGGAAACAATTGCGGCATCGGCTGCGGGGCGGTGTTCGAGCTTTCGCCGTCGAATGGAGGATGGAAGGAGAGCGTGCTGCACTTCTTCACCGAGAAAGGCGGCGACGGCGCGATTCCCGAGGCTGGGTTGGTTATCGATGCCGGCGGCAATCTTTATGGCACGACGCCCACGGGCGGCCTGAAGAACGAGACCTGCGGCATCGGCTGCGGCATGGTGTTTGAATTGTCTCCGGCAAGCGGCGGCGGATGGAACGAAACCATCATCTACCAGTTCACGCAGGTAGGCGGCTCCGTCGATAGCCTGGTCTTCGATCGCAATGGCAATCTTTATGGGACAACTCTATCTCTCGTCTTCGCGCTTTCTCCTGCGGCGGGCGGTGGGTGGAACGAAACAACTCTATATACTTTCGGCACGTTCGGCTCCGGGGATGGATATTATCCCGAGGCGAGTCTGGTTCTCGACCAGGCGGGGAACCTGTACGGCACGACCGCAGATGGCGGCAGCGCGCAGGGTGGCACGGTGTTTGAGATTGTGCAGTGATCGGAAGACTCGAATGGTTCTCGGTATGAAAGGACCCACCTTTGAAGGGGCACCGCGGCTTTAGGCGCGCCGCTAAGCCCGCAAACATCAGCGCGGCTTTCAGCCGCTGAGTGGGGCCACTTCTCGCAAAGGAGCCGAGAAGTGGGGCACCCTATCTTTATCGTTCTCCATCAATCAACTGCTTAACTCTGCTTTGATAAAATCCTGCATATGGCCATACATGCATGTTTTGTGGATGTCCCCACTGCGCTGGAGGAGTTTCGCGCCGGACAGATGATTGTTGTCGTCGATGACGAGGACCGCGAAAACGAGGGGGATTTAACTCTGGCAGCGGAGAAGGTTACGCCCGAAGCCATCAACTTTATGGCGAAGTATGGCCGGGGGCTGATTTGCCTGGCGATGACCGAGGAGCGGCTGGATTATCTGCGGCTCGGGCCGATGTCGACTGAGAACACTTCGCAATATGGCACGGCGTTCTGCGAGGCGTTTGACGCGCGCGTGGGCGTGACTACCGGCATTTCGGCGGCGGACCGGTCGCGAAGCATTGAGGTGGCGATTGATCCGGCGACGAAGCCCGCGGACCTGGCGAAGCCCGGTCACATGTTCCCTCTGCGCGCGCGCAAAGGCGGAGTTCTTGTGCGCGCGGGTCAAACCGAGGCGGCCGTGGATTTGGCGCGGCTGGCGGGAATGGTTCCTTCCGGGATCATTTGCGAAATCATGAAAGATGACGGGACCATGGCGCGGGTTCCCGACCTGATTCAGTTTTGCGGCGAACATGGGTTGAAGATGCTGACGGTGGCAGAGTTGATCCGCTACCGTATGGCGCATGAGCGCCATGTGCATCGCGTGGGCGAGGCCCTGGTGAGCACGCGCTTCGGCGAGTTCCGGCTGATCGCTTATGAGAGCGAGGTGGATGGGGGCGGGTCGCACGTGGCGCTGGTGAGAGGCGAGATTGAAGGCAGCGACGAGCCGGTGCTGGTGCGCATGCACGCCCATTGCCTGATGGGCGACGTCTTCGGCGCAACCGGCTGCGAGTGCCATGCCACGTTAGAAGGCGCGCTGCGCCGCATTGCGCAGGAGGGCCGCGGCGCGCTGATTTATCTGCATCAGACTTCGAAAGGATTTTCGGTGGAGAAAGTTGGCGAGCGCACGGCGCTCACGTTTCATCGCGGCCGCAAACTGCCGGCCCTGCTTGATAACGAGCGGCAAACGCAGCGCGAAATCGGCATCGGTGCACAGATTTTATCGGATTTGAATCTGCGCCGGATTCGGCTTGCTGACCAATCGTCCGAAGAAAGTGGCGGCGCTGGAGGGGTTTGGGATTGAGATTGTGGATCAAGTGGGGGTGGAGTTGGTGGGAGCGAAGGCGAGGTAGGGTGTTGTACCCCTGCCCCAGTCTGATTCGCGAAGTGGAGCTCGGAATCCAGCGCTCGAAAATCGTCGAGGGCCTCCCAATTGGAATATTCGTCAGGAATATTTGTGTGGCGGCGTTGCGCAGATATTACTTCCATCGCTCGCCGCGTTTCACGATGTAGTGCGCGAACACGTAGCGCCAGGGGATGAGCGGGATGAAAATCACGACCATGACGACGGCTTTTATATCTTCGGCGACGGCGGCGTTAATTTGGTGAGCGGACCACAGAGGCAGCGCGAAGGCGACGAGATAGATCGCTTTCCAGATCAGCTCGAAAAGCAATAGCGGCACCATTTGCACGGGATAGCGAAGGCCGAGCACGGCCGTCAGTCCCAAGCCAGCCAACAAGCTGAGGCGGATGCCTGCGGCGATCGCCAATTCGCTGCTGTGGTGGAGGATGACCGGCCAGATATACGTGCCCAGCCCTCCGGCCAGGATGAGGTAGCACAGGCGCAGGGTGTAGAGGCGAAATAGGGAGGGCTCAGGGGTGGCAGTGGGCGAGGGTGCGCTGGTGGAGGGGGCGGAGGTTGCTGCGGAGTTCATGATTTGCACAGTCTAGGCGGAAGGGGTGGCCGGTGCAAGGGCAGGATTCCCAACTGCGAATACGACCCTGACCCCCAAATTTCCGTCGGGCGAGCACTGTATTGTTCGCTTCGGAGTTAGCGTTCAGACTTCTGCTCAGGATGGCTGAGTGGGAGAACGCCCAGCCTCCAGCCACTTCAACAACCGAATCTGGAGGTCTGTATGCGAGCTTTGTTATCGATTTCAATATTGCTGCTCAGTATGCCCTGGGCGGTAGCGCAGAACACGCCAGCCCAATCCGATCAAAAAACCTACAACCAGACGGCCACCGGCCAGAATGGAACTGAGCGGTCCGTACAGGGCTGCCTGAGCAACTCCGGCGGCAATTACATGCTGACCAGCGACAGCGGAAAAACCTTCATGCTGTCGGGCGACACTTCGAAGCTCGAGGAACATGTAGGGCACGAAGTGATCATCACGGGAACGCGCAAGTCGGCGGGGAACACAGCCGGGGCGAGCGGAGAATCAACGGGAACGATGTCGAATCAGGCGAATGCGCCCACGATCGACGTTGTATCGCTGAAGCACATCTCCAAGACTTGCAAGAATGCCGGCGCCATGTCGCACTGAGCTGGCTGCGGACTCAGAATTTTGCGTGTGGATAAGATGTCAGCTTGGGGTGGAGTTGCTGAGGCTGGTTCAGGAATCGGTGGAAGAGCGGCCCATCTAGGGCCGCGTCAGCGGACGGGCTCCCGCTCTACGCGCTCTCCTTTTCCATCACCTTGGCGTATGTGGTCAGCGCGAGCAGCGGGAAATACTGGCGGTAGAGGTGATATTTGAGATAGAAGACGCGGGGGAAGCCGGTGCCGGTGAAGAAGGCTTCGTCCCAACTGCCGTCTTCTTTTTGGGTGCGCAGCAGGTAGGCGATGCCGCGGGCTACGCAGTCGCTGCGGGTATCGCCGGCGGCGAGCAGGCCGATTATTGCCCAGGCGGTTTGCGACGGCGTGCTGTCGCCCTGGCCGCGGAGGGTTGGGTCGTCGTAGGAGCCTACGGTTTCGCCCCAGCCGCCGTCGGGATTCTGCACCATCCGCAGCCATTCGGCGCCTTGCTGGATGCAGGGTTCGTGGTTATCCATGCCGATGGCTTCGAGGCCGCGCAGCACGAACGCGGTGCCGTAAAGGTAGTTCACGCCCCAGCGGCCGAACCAGCTTCCGTCAGGCTCCTGCTCGTTGCGGATGAACTCTATGGCCCGCTTTACCGCTTTGTGATTTTTGTCGTAGCCGTAGGTGGCCAGCATTTCCAGGATGCGGCCCGTGATGTCGACCGTGGGTGGGTCGAGCATGGCGTTGTGGTCGGCGAACGGGATGAACTGGAAGACCATTTTGTCGTTGTCTTTGTCGAAGGAGGCCCAGCCGCCGTTCTTGCATTGCATGGAGAAAATCCAGTCGATGGCGCGCTGAACGGACTCGCGCTGGTAGCGGCCGTTGGGGTGCTCGACGCGACTTAGCGCGAGGCAAACCTGTGCAGTGTCATCGACATCGGGGTAAAACTCATTGTTGAACTCGAAGTACCAGCCGCCCGGTTTGCCTTTGGGGTTTTTGATTTGCCAGTCGCCCGGGTTGCGGACTTGCTTCTGCAAAATCCAGTCGGCGCACTTGACCATGCGCGGGTCGTTGGCGGGAACTCCGGCTTCGCCCAGGGCGAATAGCGCATAGGCTGTGTCCCAGACCGGCGACATGCACGGTTGCATGCGGAAGGTATCGCCCTCTTCGATGCCCAGCTTTTCGAACTCGTCCATGGCGCGGATGACTTGCGGGTCGTCTAGGGAATAGCCCTGGCAGCGGAGCGCGATGATGGCGTTCATCATCGAGGGATAGATTGCGCCCAGGCCGTCGGACATTTCGAAGCGTTCGAGCATCCACTTCTCCGCGCTTTTCAGTGCGATGGAGCGAAGCGGGCGGATGTGGACGCGCTCGAACCAGTGGGTGAGGCGGTCAAAACACAAAAAGAGATTACGCCACGAGATCAGCTTTTTCGACCAGCGCAGGTGCATGCGCGACTTTTGCATCCCGCCGACGAAGAGTTCTTCTACGCCCATTTCACGCGGGATTTTCTTGAATGGCTTTTTCGCGTAGCAGATCGACAGTGGAACGAGGATGGCACGCGACCACGAGGAAATCTCGTAGATGTTGAACCAGAACCAGTTGGGAAAGAGAACGATTTCGGGTGGGATGGCAGGGACGGCGTCGTAATCGTACTGGCCGAAGAAGCAGAGATAGATTTTGGTGAAGGTGTTGACTTCGGTGACGCCGCCGAGTTCAATAATTTTTTTTCGGGCGCGCTCGAGGAAGGGATGGTCGGCCTTGTAGCCGGCTAGCTTTAGTCCGAAGTAGGCTTTTACGGACGCGCTGATGTTCGAGGGGCCGCCGGCGTATATGCTCCAGCCGCCGTCTTCGTTTTGGTGGCGAATGATCCAGTTGGCGGCTTTTTGGAAGCGGGCGAGATCGCCCGTGCCTAGCAGTGTGTGGAGGAGGATGTAGTCGGATTCCAGCGTGGTGTCGGCTTCCAGTTCGCCGCACCAGTAGCCTTGTTCGTGCTGCTGGGAAAAGAGATGGATTTTCGCCGCTGACACAGCGGCGCTGACTCTGGTGACGAAGCCTTCGATTTTGCCGAAACGAAGTTGTGGTTCGGAAGATAAATGAGCGTCGGAGGAGTTGGTTTCCATTATAGGGCTCCTAGGAGAGCTGCTTGCACATGAGATCCTTCGCTCTGGCTGAAAAACGCCTGCGCTTAGGATGACGCCGGTTTGGAGATGCTGCGTTCATCAATCCGCGGTTGCTGTGGCCGGGGCGGCGGCTATGGCTTCTACGATCTCTGGTGGCAGGCCGAAGCGGACATTTTCTGGCATTACTTCGAGTTCCTGCACGTTGTCGTAACCCTTGGCGGTGAGAAACTTTACGGTCTCTTCCACCAGGCATTCCGGGGCCGAGGCGCCGGCCGTTAGCGCAATCGTGTTTACGTCTTTCAGCCACGCTGGCTCGATGTCCTTGTAGCTATCGATCAGATGCGCGTTGGTGCCCAGGTTGCGTGCGACCTCTACGAGACGGTTGGAGTTCGAACTGTTCTCGGAACCGACCACGAGGAGGAGATCCGATTCCGAAGCTATATGTTTGACCGCTACTTGCCGATTCTCGGTCGCATAACAGATATCTTGCGCGGCTGGACCTTTGATGTTGGGGAACTTCTTCTTCAGCGCGGCGATGATGTCTTTGGTTTCGTCCAGGCTGAGCGTGGTTTGCGTAAGGTACGCAATGCGGTCCGGATTGGGCACGGTGAGAGCTTCGACTTGTTCTGGAGAACCTACGACCTGCGTGACCAGTGGCGCTTCGCCCAGCGTGCCGATGACTTCATCGTGATCGTGGTGCCCGATTAGGATCAGCGAATAACCTTCCTTCGCGAACTTGACTGCTTCGACGTGAACTTTGGTGACGAGCGGGCAGGTGGCGTCGATTACGCGGAGGCCGCGGCGGGCGCTGTGCTCGCGGACTTCGGGAGAGACGCCGTGGGCACTATAGATTACGCGTTCGCCGTTGGGGACTTCGTCTTCGCTATCGACGAAGATGGCGCCTTTGCCGCGGAGTTCGTCAACCACGAAACTATTGTGGACGATTTCTTTGCGGACGTAGATGGGCGGGCCGAAGGCTTCGAGGGCGATGCGGACAACGTCAATGGCGCGGACTACGCCGGCGCAAAAGCCGCGCGGCTTTAAAAGAAGAAGAGTTTTGCCTTGGCCGTTGGCCATCGATCTCCTGATATTCAGATATTCCCCGGACTTGTTAAGATGCAAAAATCGCGCACCCCAGAGCGCATGGCTCAGGGTACACGACACTCGGCTAATCGACTAAGAATAGGCTACCGGAAGGAATCTGGTTGGTCAATGTAAGGTGCAGAAAGGGCTAGGATTAGCAGTGAAGGGTGGGAATCAGGAGCCGAACGGCGGTGCCAGACGATTGGTCCACAACCCGAATCGTTTCTCTCAAGGTTTCGGACGTTTTGCCATTGAGGACGTACTACCGCTAGCGATAAATGGGACCAATCTTGCTACCGGCTTTGAGCAGCGGGCGATGATGATCTCTTCGCCCTGCAGGGCGCGATTGGTCAGAGCTTAAGTGTTTCTTAGCGAAGGTAATGGTGAAAGTTGCCACTGTCTTATACGGAAGCACTTCAGCATCCAAACTGCGTTCGTGACTCTAATGGGTCTTGGTCGGGCATCCGTTATGCGTTGGCCTTGATCATCTGCTCGGCGTGTTTGCGGGAGGTGTCGGTTAGTTTTGCGCCGCTTAACATGCGGGCTACTTCTTCGGTGCGCTCTTCGCCAGTGACGGGGCGGATAGTGGTGCGGGTTCGGCCTGCGCGTTCTTTTTTTTCGATTACGTAATGGTGGTCGGCGAAGGTGGCGATTTGCGGGAGGTGGGTGACGCAGAGGACCTGATTCGTGCGGGCCAGCGATTTCAGTTTCTTGCCTACGGCTTCGGCGGCGCGGCCACCGATGCCCGTGTCTACTTCGTCGAAGACCATGGTGCGTTGGAGGGATTGCTTTTGATTAGATTTGGCGGACGAGGGCGTCCGCCGCTCCATGTTCCCTTCTACGCTTACTTTCAGGGCTAGCATTACTCTTGCTAGTTCGCCGCCGGAGGCTATTTCTTCTAATGGGAGCATCGGTTCGCCGGGGTTGGTGGCGATCAGGTAGACGGCTTGGTCGATTCCGGTGGGAGTCCAGTTCCCTTCTTCTTCACTGGTGGTGAGATCGATGCGGAATTGCGACTTCATGGCCAGATCGTTGATTTCGGATTCGACTAGCTTCTCGAGCTTGCGGGCGGCGTTTTGGCGATGTTTGGCGAGAGTCTTGGCGGCGCGGAGATATTCGGTGGCGGCTTTGGCTTGGTCGGCGCGCAACTCGCGCAGGATTTCGTCTTTATTTTCGACCTCGGAGAGTTTGCGGGATACGTCGACACCGAAGGCGATTACATCGTCGAGCGTGGGGCCATATTTGCGCTTGAGGCGGTCGAGTAGCGCGAGGCGGTCTTCGACTTCGGAGAGATGTTCGGGCGAGGCGTGAATTCCACCGGCGTAGTCGCGGAGGGTCACGCCTACATCCTCAATGCTGATGCGGGCGCTTTCCAGCGCGGTGATTGCTTCCTGAAATTTTGGTTCGTAACGGGCCAGTTCTTCGATGTGTTTTTGCGCGGAGCGCAGCGATGCGGCGGTGGATGCGTCGCCTTCGTAGAGAAGATCGAAGGCTTGCATGGCGGCGTTGTAGATTTTTTCGGCGTTGGCCAGAACGCGTTTCTCGGTTTCGAGTTCTTCGTCTTCGTTGGGGCGCGGCTTGGCTTCTTCGATTTCGCGCTTCTGGAAGGTCCAGAGATCGACCAGGCGCAGGCGATCCTGCTCGCCCTTTTCGAGGTCTTCGATGCGGGCGCGAATTGTTTTCCAGGAATCGTAGGCGGCGGTTACGCGTTCGATTTCGCTGGCGGCGAAGGTGTCGAGCAAGGCCAGGCGCGCGGCGGCATCGAAGGAAAGCAGCGATTCGTTTTGTGCATGGATGGTGGCGAGATGCGGAGCCAACTGGCGCAGGACGGCTACAGTGGCGGCTTGGTTGTTTACGAAGACTCGGCCTTTGCCGCTGGCCGAGATTTCGCGGCGGAGGATTAGCGAGCCATCGTCGGAGGCATCGAGGCCGTTGGCCTGGAGAATTTTTTCGATCAAGTCGGCGCTGGATTCATCTTCAAATACAGCGGAGACTGTGGCCCGTTCTGCTCCGGAGCGAATTATTTCGATTGAGGCTTTCTCGCCGAGCAGGAGGGCAAGGGCATCGATGAGGATCGACTTCCCTGCTCCGGTTTCTCCGGTGAGCAGATTCAGGCCGGAGGCGAACTCGATGGCTGCGTTGTCGATTACGGCGTAGTTTTCGAGGCGCAGTTCAACGAGCACAGGTGTCCTAAAATAGTTGGTTGTGCGCAGCATAGCATGAAAGGCAGTGGCCAGTGGTAGCGGATTGGGATGGCATTTCCTGTGCAACTTTTGAGGCACTTCGCGGTTGGAACCTGCATCGAACTCGCGAAACGGTGCCTTGTGGCGTTAATCTAATGTTTCGAGGAGAACCGTAAGTGCGCTGTCCTAGATGCGGCAACGAAAATTCGGGGGGAAATCGCTTTTGCGGGATGTGCGGGGCGTCACTGATTGCATCGGCGGAGCCTGCTGGGGCAACTCCTGCGGGTTCGGGCGAGAAGAAAGCGGAGCCGCCGGGCGGAAGATTTTCCGACGAGCCGCGTTTGCCTTCGCGGCCTGCGCCTGCTGCATCTCCGGAGCCGTCGGTCACCGGGCCTTCTTTTCTCGGATTGAATAAGCCTGGGGATGGGCAACGAGGCGGTCGGGATTCACATGGGCGCTCTTCCGGAAGTGTGGATTATCTGCTGGAAGATGATGAGGAGGAGCCGAAGCGCGGTTGGGGCAAGGTGGTGCTGGTTCTAATTGCGCTGGTGTTGGCGGGTGGATTCGGATATTTGCATTGGAGGCAGGGCGGATTTGATTGGGTGCTGAATGGCAAGAAGCCTGTGGCTACGGCGGAGAGTTCTCCAGAGGCTGCTGCGCCGGCTGCGACCTCGAGCCCGGCAGCTTCTGATTCTGGCGCGACCAATAAGGCTGCAGCTCCGAATGCTACAACCGGAAATTCTCCGACTCAGCCTGCGGCGAATGACACTACGACGACGCCAGCGCCAGTGATCCCCAGTGCTTCGACAAGTGCCCCACCGGCGAACACGCCGCCTCCGGCTCCAGCGGCGAGCACGGCCAGCCCAACTCCTGCGCCTGACGATAGCGCGGCGACCACCAAGGCTGTCACACCTGCTGCGGAGACACCGCCAGATGCGAGGAGCGACGATTCGGCCAGCTCAGAATCGGAGGAGACGACGAAACCGGCGCCCGCGCCTAAGAAACTGCGCAAGCCGACACCGGCGACACCCGTCGACGTGAGTGCCGAGGCCGAGCGCTACATTTACGGCCGGGGTGTGCCGCAGAATTGCGATCGCGGATTGCGGCTGATGAAATCGGCAGCGCAGAACGAACCGCAGGCGATGATCAAGATGGGGGTGTTGTACTCGACCGGGACCTGCGCGCCGCGCGATCTGCCTACGGCGTATCGCTGGTTCGCGATGGCGCTGCACAAAGACCCGAACAATCAAGCGCTGCAGGATGATTTGCAGCAGCTTTGGGGACAGATGACGCAGCCGGAGCGGCAGCTGGCGATCAAACTGAGCCAGTAGACTGCCGTCGCTCGCCCGGCGGGTCGAAGCGCCGTTTGGCCTGGACATTCTCCGAGGGTGAGAATCCAAAAACGTGAAGCCATCAAGTGATGGTTATGGCCTGTTCACGACAGTGAGCAAGGCAAGCGTACAATTGCTTGCGTCCCTTCTGGCCGGGTCCGCCATGCTTCAGCATCTGCTTTTTGCATTTCTCGCGATCGCAGTTCCAGCTTGGGATTTCTATGCAACGCGACGGCTGAAGAAGAATCCCGGATCAGTGCAGAAGATTGGTTATTACAAAACTCTTTGCGCCTTGCTCTGGATCACGAGCTTTGTAGCAGTTGCCGCCGTGGGATTCCACAGCGTATTTACACTCGCTTCGATACCGGACGATGCTGCGTGGCTCTTTGGACACGCCTTGGTCAGATTCCTAGTGGAAACTGTTATTGTGCTTTTTGTCGGCCTGACATTTCTGTCATGTATGACGGTGGCTTGGAAGAGGCTGAACAATCGACCACGTACCTATCGCTCAGCAGATGCCTTGAAATCGTTCGAGTATTTCTTCCCGGCGACCCGGACGGAGCGGCGGTGGTGGGTGTTGGTTTGCATCACCGCAGGTTGTTGTGAAGAAGCCCTGTTTCGCGGATTTATGCTGCATTACTTGCATGTTTTCCCTTGGACGCTGAACCTCACGCTGGCGCTGCTGATTTCCTCGCTTATTTTTGGACTGAATCACCTCTATGGCGGTGTCGGCGGAGTGGTCGAGAGTGCCACAGCGGGATTTCTGCTGGGCCTGCTGTTTCTGCTTGGCGGAAATCTTCTGCTTCCAATCATCCTGCACGCGCTCATTGATCTTCGGATGCTGGTGATCCTGCGACCTCCCGCTGAGCAGACCGCAGCGGCTAACTAATGGATCAAGTCAATGAAAGCCTCCGAGTTGGAGAATGTCCTAAAGGTTAATTGGCGAAACATCTCCATTACACTCAAGAACCCAATAGCCCTATGGCCCTGTCCTACCTCACAAAATTGCTCTTCAGCACAGGCCTCAAGTCATACAAGAGCTGAGCAACAGTCCTGAGAGCGAAACTGACCACCTTCCAGCACTTACTTGTTCTGCGCACCTTGAGGCTGCTATGGTTTCGCCACGGCTTTCGGCGGCAATCTGCTGAGGACGCAAATCCGTACTTTTATTGAAGGAACACGAGCGTTTGTCGATCCCGCAAAGACAGGATGTTCCGGCGGATCTGGCCATCGTGACCGGACTGAAAAGCGGCGATCAGGGGGCGATGGCGCAGCTCTATGATCGTTACTCGTCCGTGGTGTATGCGGTGGCTTTGCGGGTGCTGGGAGATACGGGGGCGGCGGAGGATGTGCTGCAGGAGGTGTTTCTGCAGTTGTGGAGAAATCCGGGCGCGTTTAATGCGGCGCGCGGAAGTTTGGCGAGCTGGCTAGCGGTGATCACGCGGAATCGGGCGATTGATGTGCTGCGCAAGCGGCGTCCGGAAACGGATATAGAAGATCTGGTGTTGTCGGTTACTCCGGATTTGGCCGGGGATGCGGAGCGGGCGCGGGCGGCGGAGAAAGTGCGCGGAGTTCTGGGAACGATGGCGGCCAGCCAGCGGCGGGCTTTGGAGATGGCGTATTGGGAGGGCATGAGCCACTCGGAAATTGCGGACAAGACGGGAGAACCTTTGGGCACGATCAAGACGCGGATCCGCACCGGGTTGATGGCGCTGCGGAAGGCCTTTCAAAGTTGATGCGACGTTGAAGATTCTGATCCTGAAGTTTGAACGATGAGCGAACACGAACAATACGCGGATGATCTGGCGCTGTTCGCGCTGGATTCGCTGAGCGGAGAGGAACGGACGAAGATCGCGCAGCATCTGGGAACTTGCGCTTCCTGCCGGGCGGAAGTGGAGCGACTGCGGGGGGATACGGCGCTGCTGGCGCTTTCGACGGCGGGACCGAGGCCTCCGCAGCGAGCCCGGCAACGATTGCTGGATGCCGTCGCTCGCGAAGCAGAGATGCAAAAAGCGCGGAGCGAGGCGGCAAGGACTGCGGCGCGATCGTGGGGATGGCCGGGATGGGCGGCGGCGGCGGTGGCGGTTGTGTTCGCGGTTTTTTTGTGGCGAGAGAATTTTGAGCTGCAACAGATGTTGACCTTGGTGGATGCGCAGGCGGCGGAGAATGCGCGGCAACTGGAGGCATTGAGAAAGATTGCGGCGCCGATTTTGGAACCGGATGCGGAACGCGTGACCCTGGTGGCGGCGAAGGCTTCGCCGCAGCCGCAGGGCAAGGCTTTTTATTTGCGCAAAAGAAACAGCCTGGTGTTTCTGGCGAACAATATGCCTGCGCTGCCGCCGCAGAAGGCTTATGAATTATGGTTGATACCGACTAGCGGAAATCCTATACCGGCGGGGGTTTTCAGGCCCGACGCCCATGGGAGTGCTACGGTGGTGGACCCGCCACTGCCTTCGGGCGTGGAGGCGAAGGCGTTTGCGATTACCGTGGAAAATGAGGCGGGAGCGGCTACGCCGACTTTGCCCATTGTGATGATGGGGGCTGGAGAATAGGAATCTCTATTTGCGGTGCGCTCCTGAATAGCGCGACATGCTTGGTTACGGCAGCCAGCCAGCGGCTAAAGCCGCGAGTCGCTTTTGCGCTTTACGCGGCGCTAAAGCGCCGGGGACAATGTTTCCAGATTCGGTCCCGCGAATATTTGATGTCCGGGAAGCCTACTTCTGGCACGGGGAGTCTGTCTTGGCTCATAACTTCGCAGTAGCCTTGTCGTTCGGAAGGAACGACGTGGCAGTCGTCTTTTCTGTTGCCTACGGGCTCACATCCAGTCCATAAGATGGGTGGCTGAAGGTTCCGCCGACCTTGATGGGCACGATCTCTCCGGCGTTTTTCTTTCTTAGGAATGGCTCCACGGATTTAAGCAGAACGGATTTCATCCCCTTCGATCCCTTGGAGAGCTTGTTATCGAGTTGCAAGCTTCCGTGAAGATTAATGTTCTGCGTCAGCAATCCATACGTGCCATGCAGACGAGCCAGCGCTCCCGGAACGCTGAAGGAGAGATCTGAGAACGTCGCGATCGCATGGTTGAGCACGACATGTCCCTTCAGGTTTTCCACGACGTTTGCTGGATTGTCGTTCTCTCTCTCGCCCTCCGCCACCAGACTGAGATTGTCTACCTCCTGCTGCGTCTTGGCGCGAACGAAACTCGCCGCATCAATTCCAAAATCTCCCCGCAAGTTCACTCTTTCGACGAAAGTTTGCTTACCGGGGGGAACCGCGACTTGTGCTCGGAAGTTCATCGCTCCGGTCAAAGCAGGACGCTCCGCTTGGGCGAGCAGGAGTAACCAGTCCTGTATCCGGCCCTGCTGTTCCGTCGTCTCCAGCGAAACAGTCTTACCTTCCGAGGGCGCCTTGTCTGCCACTTCGATTTGCGATACCAGTGCCGTACGCCCAAATTGTGCCTGCACCGACGATAGGGAAACGTCTCCGTCCATCCCGTTCACCGTCCCGGAGAATTGCGTTTTCAGGTGTACCGCATGATCGCCCCTCGTTACCTTGAAATCCGGCGTATCCGTACTGCCTTCCACCTGGATGTGTTCGAGCACGCCATTAAATTTGCCGGCGGAAGACAGTGTTCCAGCGATGCCTGAAAATGCCCCCAGGTCTGCGCGTTGAAACACATAGGATCCGGACAGAGCGGTTTGTCCGACATTCTGAGGCCGCAAGGGGCCGAAGTGCCCGTCCGTGCGAATTTCTCCCGGAGGCTCCGCATTCAGCAGCACCGTGTGGAATGACATTGGCCGGTCGTCAGCCACGGAGTTCAGGGTCAATTTCTGAATCTCGTACTTCAGTGGATCGCTTGCGGGTGCTCCGGAGGTAAACTCCACCACGGCACCGTCGGCGATGATCTCGTCAACAATGAACGAGGATTGCTGCGGGCTGCCAGTAGGTCGCACTGCGTTGCCGGTGCTTTTACTGCCCGGCGACACAAACATGCGCAGACCATCGATCCGGATACGCCGAACACGCTTCGGAATGCTGAAAAACTCCCAGTAAGCGCCCTGGATAGTAAGCTTTTCGATGGTGGCGATCGGCGGAGTATTTGCGTCACGGTTGCGGCGGAAAGTCACTCCTTCGGCCACGCACCCCGGCGGAAAATACGTCCCGTGAAATACTCTCACTTCCACTGTGCTGGAAAATTTTTCCTGCAGCGCCTTGACGATGGTGCCCCGCGTGAACGGCCAGTGGCTTGCCATAAAAACAGTGGCGCCGCCGATCACAAGCACAGCCAACAATCCGCCAATCTTGATCGAGCGGGACAATGTCATTACGCTTCCTTTTTAATCCTTCGGAATGGATAGAGATCAGTCGGGAGCTCTCAATCCCCAGTACGAGTCACCGAAGTCTTCCTGTTGAAGACCGGAGCATTGAAAAGAGCTTAACAATCCGAGATAGAAGATTCTGTTCACAAAGGAACACTTCAGGCAGAGCTGCCTGATTCGGAGGGCGACGAAGGAACGACGGAAATTGTCTCTTCGGACGAATGCATGTGTCTCGATAGGCCGCACAGCATTCGAGTTGGGCCACTTGCCAGTGTGCAAGCCGATTCCCGGAGGATCGTCGGCAAACCCGGAGTTGTCCAGAAACTGGCTTCGGATCGCGTCTTATGCGATGCACGGGGCAGGCGCGACGGTATTGGTGAACATCATGCGGATTCCGTGTTTCGGCCGTAGGATCACCATCGGGCGAGCTTCGATCGTTTGGCCCGGAGCCAACTGAAAATCGTACGTTCTGAGCAGATCGCGCAAAATCATGAGGATCTGCAGCATCGCGTAATTTCCGCCGATACAGCCTCGCGGTCCGGCACCGAAGGGAAGGTAGGTGAAGGGTGTGCGCAGCTTCTCGTTTGCTTTGGTGAAACGCTCCGTATCGAAATTCTCCGGATCTTGCCAGTAGCGCGGAGCATGATGCGCACCATACACATACACAATGACCATCGATCCGCGGGGTATGGCGAGGTCGCCCACGCGGTCGTCCGCGACAGCCATGCGGTCCACCATCCAGAACGGCGGGTAGAGGCGGAGCGCCTCCTGAATTACCTGAGTCGCAAACTCGAACTTGGGAACGTCGTTGTAGCTCAGCGGCGCTTCGCCCAGCACGGCATCAAACTCCCGGCGCACCTTTTCGAGGCAATCTGGACGCGAGCTCAAAAGATAAAGAAGCCACGATAGCGCATTCGACGATGTTTCATGGCCGGCAACCAGAAGTTGCATGCTCTCGCTCAGGATGAGTTTATCGCTCATGCCTTCGCCATCGCTGTAACGCGCATCCATCAAAGTCTGCAGCAGATCGTGGCCGGGCGGTTCGTCGCGGCGCTTCCTGATGTATTCGAGCAGAATGGCGTCCGCGCGGGCTCGCATGTCTTCGTGTTTGCGCAGTTCGCCCGAGACCGCGAACCAAGGATTCAAATAGGGCTGAAGGGTTTGCCGAACGATGAATTCCTGGACGGTGCAGATGGTCTGGCTGACAAGATCGATGTCTTCATCCTTCAACCGAGCGCCAAATAGCGATCGGGCGACCATAGCGAAGGTAATCTTCATCAGGTGGGGGTAGATATCGACCGGGGCAACACGGACCTGTCTGTCGAAATCCCGCAGCGACTCAGCGAGGGAGTCCCGCATGATGGAGGACAGCGCATCGAGTTGCTTTCGATCGAAGCCCGTCTGGATTAGACGCCGCTGCGTGCGCCAGGCTTCTCCGTGGGTCGTAAGAAGACCTTTCCCCAGGAAGTGGCCCATACGCTTCACTTGAATTTCGGATTTTTGGTAGTTCTCCGCATTGGTCTTCAACACTTGCTGAATGACAGCGGGGTCGATGGTAACGATCGCTTCCTTGAGACCACCCAAATAGAGCCGGAATGTGTCGCCGAAGATTTCGTTGTACCTGGACAAAACCTGCACGGGATTGCGGGCCATTGCGCGAGAATCCGCAAAGCAGCGAAATCGGGAAACAATGGGGACAGGCGTTGAGGAACTCATACCCAGCCGTCCTGATACTTGCCTCGAACCGGAGGAGTTTTCATGTCACTTGTCGGAAGTGGTGGCTGGGCCATGCGAAAAGATAAAACGCTCAGAATCAGTTTTCGTTCCCCAGTTGCTTCAAGAGTATCAGATGATGCCGGATTGCCCCGGTCATGGTGGGGTTCTGCCGATAGGAAACCCCAAACTCTTCCGCAGTCTCCTTCACGATCCTGGTCAGCGGAGCATAGTGGGTATGGCACACGAACGGGCACAGGTGGTGGACGATGTGATGATTAAGGCCGCCCACGAGCCAACCGACAAGCGGGTTTTCGGTTGCATAATCGGCCGTTGTCGCGAAGATGTGATACACGCCGTTGTCAAACTCACGACGGTCGGAGGGAAAGTAGGTGCTGTCGATGGTGTGCGTCGACTGGAATACGAGCGTTACGGTTAAACCGACGATCAAATTGACCAGGAGGAACGCGCCGGCGACCAGCAGAGGCGATTTTCCCAGCACCATCACCGGCAAAACAAGCATGTAAGTGAGGTAGAAGCCCTTGCCGGCAAAGAGAATTGCGTATTCTCGCAAAGAATGTTTGGTCCGTCTCAGATATTCGTGGGTGGGGAAGAAGAAGCATTGGAAGTCCCTGAAAAACACGTAATCGAGAGAGAACAGCGCGTAAACGAACAGCGCGTAGATGTGCTGGAACCGGTGCCACGGCAAGCGGGATTCATAAGGCGTAAAGCGAAAGATGCCACGTCCCGAAAGGGCGTCATCTTCGCCGTGGAGATTGATGCAGGAGTGATGGCCCCGATGATGGAGGATGCGCCACATGTACGAACTGATTCCGCACAAATCGAAGACATAGTTCAGGGTTTTGTTTATGAGCGGACGGGAGGAGATGGCGTTATGATTGCTGTCATGGGCGATGTTCAGCAAAAGGAATGTCTGCGCGAGCCCGCCTAAAAGGTAGAGTGCAACAAACTTCCATGAACCGGGCCTGAGCGCATACAGAGCAATCCAGCTTCCCACGAGGACTGCCAAACCCGCAGCGATCTTGACCTGCATCGTATGGTCCGCTTTAGGAGAAATCTTCTGATCGGCAAAAAAGCTTTCCAGGCGGCTACGCAAGACTTTCGGGAAGGAGGAAGCACCGACCGGCGCGATAACCGGCGACGCTGAGGCTTCCGATGGTACAAGATCCGATATCTCCGGCTCTTGAAGAATCTCCGCTTCGCCCTCGAACATCATCGGCACCTCCGCGATCATGGTAAATTGGACCCGACGCGTTCCACAAGTTACATGAGTGGCCCTGACCCCGCGGCGTAATTATTGCCGCGCCGTCGACAGTTTCCCAAAGGTATTTAATTGCGAGCTCTTAAGGGCAATGAAGTAAAATTCGGAATGGACAAAACCTTAGCGCGGCGCTTCATCCGGGAAGCGATGACGCGTGGCGTTGTCCGGATGCTTTCCTATACCAACCAATGAACCGTAACAAGCGGGGCCTCTTGGATGGGGCCATAGAAGCTTGGCGTTACTCCGCAAGTCTCGCGCCCTATGTGGCGAAATCGAGAACGTCCGTTCCCCAGCTAGTGGATTGGCGCTTTATATTGAGAGAAAAAAGGCGTACATTCTCACATTCAGCCCACAACTCCGGTCTGCACCTTGAGACTGAATCGTGTTCCACCCTCGCAGTGGCGACGGACGTTTCATTTTACTGATTTTTGTTCTATTCGATCTTGGAGGATCGCTGATTGATGACGGCGTCAATTCTGGACCACCTGGACAGGCTGGCAGATGAGCACCCGAACAAGCTACTCTATTCGTACCTTGACGTAAACGGCGACCCGATCGAAACCTACACCTACGCGTCGTTTCTCCGCCGAGCACAAGCGATCGCCGGACATTTGCGGAAAGATTGTCGTTTCGCGGCGGGCGATCGGCTTCTGCTTGCCTACCCGCCGGGGCTCGAAATGATCTGCGCATTTTTTGGTTGCGTGCGCGCCGGATTGATCCCCGTGCCGGTCTATCCCCCCAGTTCGCGCGGCTTCCAGAGCGCCCTATACAAGACGGTCCACATCGCAAAGGATTGCCGGGCGGCTGGGATCTTAACGAGCAGAGATTACCACGCATCTCTCAAGACGAATCTCGCCAGACGTGGAGTCTCAGCGTCGGGCGTCGACGTAGATTACATTTCCGGACTCCCGTGGATTGCCACGGAAGATTTCGTGGACACGATTTCAGACCAACCACCTGCCGATCCTTCGAAGATCTTGTTTCTCCAGTACACGTCGGGTTCGACGATGGAGCCCAAAGGCGTGATGGTGACGCATGAAAACATCCTGAATACCTATGAGCTCGTAATCGACCATCCGGCGCCGGTGGTCGTTTCCTGGCTTCCGCAGTATCACGATATGGGACTGATCGGGTGCTACCTATATCCAGCACTGAAAGGTGGCACGACGTACGGGTTCGCTCCCATGGACTTCATCCAGCGGCCGATCCTGTGGTTCAATGCGATCACGACCTACCACGCCACTGCGGCGGCAGCTCCCAACTTCGCCTACGACTATTGCTTGCGCGCCGGGAGGCTTTCCAGGGAAAACCTGGAGGCTTGTGACTTGAGCTCGCTTCGCGTATTGATGTGCGCCGCAGAACCTGTAAAACCGGATACCTACACACGGTTTCTGGAAGCGTTTCAGCCCTATGGACTCAAGTCCGAGAGTTTCTATGTGGCCTACGGGCTGGCCGAGAATACTTTGGCGGTCTCAATGGGCGGTCGCAACATCGTTTCAGTCAATAAGCGTGCCCTGGCGCTGGGGAAGGCCCGCATGACTACCGAGGTCTCAGAAATCGGCTGCGCCACGCAGATTGTCAGTTGTGGAACCCCGCTCCCAGATCTCGACGTTAAGATCGTGGACCCGGAAGGGCATTTCTCTCTTGAGCCAGAGCGCATCGGCGAGATTTGGGTCGCCGGATTTGGTAAGTGCCAGGGTTACTGGAATAATCCTGAATTGACTTTGAAGCAGTTTCGTGCGCGGCTCGTCGACGATACTCCCTATGATGACGGCTACCTTCGGACTGGCGACCTAGGATTCATCCACGACGGCGAACTCTACGTCTGCGGCCGAATCAAGGACATGATTATTCTCCGCGGGCAAAATTATTACCCGCACGACATTGAGAACGTCGTGGAGAAATCATCCAGTCTGATCCGGCACAATTGCATCGCCGCGTTCCAGATTCAGGAAGACAGCGAACCTGCGCTGGCAATCGTCGCCGAAGTCAAAAATGCTAGAGCGCTTCCCGAAGCACGAAAGATTGCCGCTGCGGTCCGGAATTATCTCAACGTGGAAGTGGCGATGATTTCCTTCATTGCGCCGCGTGCGATCCCGAGAACGAGTTCGGGGAAGATCATGCGCCATAAGACCAAGCAGATGTGGCTGCAGGGTCAGTTCACCGTTCTCTCTGACTTTTCGCGGGAGAAGGACGCCGGGAAGTCCCATTCCGACATACATTCCTCTTTCGCCGAATTGAAAGCCAGGTACAACCTGACCGGTCTGGAATCGTACAACCTCATCGAAGCCGGCCTGGATTCCCTGGATCTGGTTGTATTCACGCATGAGCTCAAGGAACTCTTGAAAGATAAAGGCGCCGAGTTGCTGGCGAGGCAGGTAGATATTGGTGTCATTCAGCGCGTCAGTGTAGCCGAACTGTTTGAACTAGCCGAACAACTGGAGCGCGCTCCCGAAAAGGCAATGGTTCATCTGCGCGAGTCCCTTGCCGCTTTCCGTGAAGAGCAGTGCGCCGCCGAGAAAGAGATGATGAGCAACGACCGGAAGCTCATCTTCGAGCCTCGGGTGCCTTCGCCCATGCCGGAGATGCCGGTGCTGAATCATGTGCTGCTCACGGGCGGGACAGGCTTCATAGGGCCATTCCTCATCAAGAGCTTGCTGGAACAGACGCGGGCGAAGATCTATGTTCTGGTCAGGTCTTCCGACGAAAAGCAGGGCAGGCAGAGACTGAGAGCTGCGATGGAGTCCATGGGACCCTGCGGAACGGGGCTGATGGAGATGTTCGAGGCCCGCGTGATACCGGTCTCCGGCGATCTCGGGCAGCCCAAGCTTGGCCTGATGCAGGACGTGTGGGATTTCCTCGCGGGCGAAATCGATACGGTGTTCCATAACGGTGCAACCGTGAACTACCTATACAACTACGACCTGATGCGTAACGCGAACGTGCTGGGAACCAATGAGGTCGTAAGATTGGCGTTCGAGGGGAGGCCCAAAGAGTTCAATTATGTCTCGACCACCTTCGTGTTTGGCTGGGCGGTCAAATCAGTCTTGTATGAGACCGACCTGAACGAGAATATGGAGCTTCTCGATTTTGGCTACAGTCAATCGAAATGGGTGGCGGAACAGGTGGTTGTCGACGCGCGCAGCCGGGGGCTTTCGGCGCGGATTTTCCGGCCGGCTCTGGTGAGTCCTTCCGTCACGGGCGGCGGCAACAACTTCGATATCGCGGTTCGCCTGGTTGCCTTTATGGTGAATCACGGCATTGGCGTGGATACTCTCAACCAGGTCAGCTTTGTTCCGGCGGACATTGTGGCAAACAATATCGTTGCCATCTCTACCACTCCCGGTACGGCGAATAAGACTTACCATGTGGTTCGCGACGATTATTCGAACATGATGGATATTACCGGGCTTATTACCAAAGCAACTGGCCGGCAATTCGAAAGCTTCAGCCTTCCCGATTTCGTTCCCGAGCTGATCCGGCGATGCCGGAAGGAAGATCTTCTTTTCCCGCTGCTGGATTTTCTGGTGGGCTCTGTCGACAACATCTCCGCGATGGAGTTCAAACGGTATGACAGCTCTTCCTATCAAGTGGCCCGGGATGCCTCGGTGTGGGGCAAACCGGACCCGTCGCTGGAAGATACGGTCAACGGCATTCTGAAATTTATGTATCGTAAGGGGATCATTTCGGTTGCGGCTCGTGAGGCCAGCGCGGTGTCACCGATCTGCGAGCGCGAACTGACCATCGAGACCCATCGGAGAGGTATAGATTGCGGTGCGCAGTGCCTCCAATGCCTGGCCGATGCTGGAGAACCTGAGTGTGTTCAGGAGATTCCGAAAGTCGAAGCCTCGGAGCAGGCGTGAGAGGATCGCGGGGTCAACAGGTGTAATCGCCTGATTTCGCCAGTCAGGCAACTTGCGCCATGTTGACGGGGTCGAATCGGCACGAAACATGAAGGACAGGCCGTTGCCACCTTGAGAGTGACGACGGACGCCTTCCCATCCTTACACCTGTAAGGTCGTTCCTCGCTTTTCGCTGCTATCCCAGAGAAAAAATATTGCCAGGAGAATCGAAAGGCCCACAAGAATCTCGGCAAGATGGAAAAGTTCGGTTTGCTCTCTACCCGGTCCTGGATGCAACAAAGATTCGCCCGGTGAAATTGGGTCATAGAAGACCAAGATGTTCGAGTGGACCGGAAACTTGGCGACGTAGTTTTTTACCGCCTCATCAACTGCGCAATTGTTCTTTATATCGATACGCGTCCCAATCCATTCGCGTTCGTTCACTATGTATTTGTAAGCAACATCCGGCAATAGGCCCGCCGGGGTACCGCGGAAATAACATTGCCGCGTTTGCGCCTGCAGAATGACCCCCTGGACGGACGGCCATTTGGCAGTCTGGAGGTCCCGACGATACTGCAAAAGCCCAAACACGCCGGAGGCAAACATCAAGGCCGCAAGAACCCGGAACGCAATCGCAAGTACGCGCTGTACGTCAACACCGGTTCGTTGATAGTAGGAGCCAGCGTTCACGCGTTGATGATAGCCGCACGTTTCAAAATGCTACGTCTTGAGTCCGTGCGTGTCCATGTTACTTTCAGGCCAGAACGGTTGTTGATAAATCGCCATTACGCTTATCGACGGGTCAACGAGCGCTGTCGCCTCGTCACAACAGTTATGACCGCCCGTTGGCTGGCGGTAGACCCGAAGTTCCAATGATTGTGCAAATCCACTCTTGGCAAAACAGCTCGCTTCGCGCGGACTAATGCTTAGTGTCAGTTCCCTTTTTTGAGCCTGCGGCCGATGTCTGCGGCCAATCCGGTGCGGCCAGTTCCGTGCGCCACATTGGCCCTCCCATGTACGACAGTGTTTCGGACTTTAGGACGACCGGGGCTTCGCCGCCAAGAATCCAAATCTCCACATCTGGCGGTTGCTTTCCCACTATCGGCGCCACTACGCCGGCGACACCGCCAAGCTCAACCTTCCCGACATAATGCATGGCCTCGCGGCTGAAGCCCGCGAGGGAAAAAGGCTCCGTTCCCTGGGGAGTCACTACGATCTTCACCAGCCTCGGCTTCGGCGCGGCCACCACCATGGGGATTGCGATTTGTGGCGTGCCCTCTCGCATATTCATCAGGAGTATGGGAATCAAACCATTGCCTAAATCGGGCGGCAGCGCGAGATGCTCGTTTACTACTTTTTCTTTGCCATCGTCGTCGGTGTAGCGAACCGTAACCTGTCCCGTGGCGCACGTAACCGAGAGATCGCTTGCGTTCTTGAACGCAGGTCCCTTCTGCACCATGCGATAGGAGATGAGCCGGAAGTTGCCGCGCTGCGAAAAAACGGTGGTTTCCTCTTGCCGCGAACCGTCTTTGAAGCGGAACGCGATTTGAGTTGTAACTTGATCGCCGCGAGTGACCTGGGTCACGTCGCCGGCCGCGATCGCTACGCCATCCAGCGTGCTGAGCACCAGAAAGCCGTGGATCATGCCTTCTTTGTAGCGCACCGCAACCGGAGACGCTGACGCCGCGACGCCGGAAAGAATACAGGTGGAAGTCAGCAGAAGGCAGAGAATGCGAGAGCGCAAAACCGTCACCTCTTGTGCCCAATGCCCAAAGAGTAAAGACGCGGCACTGTCCTTCGATGCGATTACCGCCTGGGTGGTTTGCGTAATCGCTGGAGGGATCGAGGTGCTAAGCGGGGTGCTGGGTTAAGTGATAGTCAACACGAGGGCGCTGCTGGTTCCACCGCTCGTACAGCCCAGATCGCCTGAGGTCCCGCTCGGCGTGTTGACCGTCACGTTCGCCGTTCCGGGAGCGGAAATCACTGTGGTAGTAATCGTGACCTGCAACTGCGTACTGCTTGTGACCAAGGTGCTTAGCGTCGTCCCGTTGATCACCCCGACAGTAGACGAAACAAACTGACTACCGTGCACGATGAGAACAAAGCCCTGTTGCACTTCAGCGAACGTAATCGTGCTGGCGGAAAGAGATGCAATGGTCGGGGATGGACGGGCACTTCCGCACAACGGATTGGCTGCGTTGCAGGCTGGGAAGACTAGCAAGGCGATCAAAGCGAGCAGAAGCGCACTGAGAGGCCGCAAGAAAACACTGATTCGTCTCACATGCGATCGTACCATGCGCTGGAGTAGGTCCTAATCGTCGCTCGCCCCGCGCAGGTGCATTATGCGCTACTGTTTCTTAAACTTAAGCTTTTCCGTCAGCCGCTGGCCCGATTCTAACGTGCCGGTGGTGGATAGGGTCATCTGCTGGCCATCCGCCGAAACCTGCCACCGATCCGTTTGAGTGACTTGCTCGTCCCGCCGGTAAATCGCATCCACTGTGTGAGGATCCACAAGTTCAAGCGTCACGGTATCGTTGCGCGAATTCTTTAGATCGTATTGCTTTCCATCAAAACGGGCGGTATAGCTGTAGTCACCCAGAAAACGGACCCCGCCGTTTCCGTCCGCTTCGATCTTGAGCACCAAACCTTGCCGCAAACGGGTCTTGCTGAGATCTTCCGTCCACTCGCCTGCGAACAAGTCACTGGCGATCTTCGCACCTCCGCTTCGCGTCCAGACGGTGATCTGATCGGCGTGGCCTGCGGTCACAGTCGTGCTTATTAGTTCCTTTCCATCCTTCGAAAGTTGTTCGCGAACCGTCGCCACAACAGTTCCGTCCTTTTTCTCCGTAACCTCCGCGTGCCTCTTATCGATCCGGTGCAGATCAATTTGATTGAACCCGAGATTGCCGGGTGCAGGCGAATCGTGGCCGTTCCGAGCCGCAGTAAAATCGAAATGTTTTTCGCCTGACATGACTACGTGCACCGCGTCATGCAGACGTGTAATGGAAAGGCGATTCGGAGGATCCAGGCTAGACTGCGCTGAGACGAGCGTCCAGATGCCAAGGCGAGGGTCTGGCACTCCAGATTGGGCCACTGCAGGCCGGACGACGGCAAGCAGTGCGAACGACAGTAAGAAACGAATTGATTTTCCTAAGCTGATGGCGAAAGTTTAGCAGATTCGGATAGCTACTTATGTGATTCCTGCGTGAGTGTATACTCGCGGAAAATTTCAGTGACGACGATCTTGTATGACATTATGAATGCGATGCATGTGCGCCGTTTTTGGGTATCAGGGATCGTCCTCGCAGCAGCCATTGCACTTCTCCCATTCTCTTTTCACGCCGAGCGCCGCCTGGAGACCGCGACCCGCGTCGAAGGGAGCCAAGCGGAAACTGTCCGGCAAGAATTGGCCGATCGTTTTCGGTCGCCGTTCGTGGACCAAGTGGTCCTGGTGATTCAGGGACTCCCGCCTGCGGGTTCGGAGGAAGGCGGGCAAACGTTAGAAACCATCGTGACCGGACTGAGAGACCAACCCTACGTTTCGGGAGTGGTGTCCTATCTCGACTCGCGCGATCCCATCTTCCTGGGCCGTGGAGGCGGAACATTTGTGATCGTGGGACTCATGTCGAGCAACGGTCCCGTGGAGTCGCTTGTTCCGAAGCTTCACCAACTGGCAAGCTCGCTTGAAAGACAACTGCGGGGCCGTTATCCGGCGGTTAAGCTCGAACTCACGGGCGAGATTCCACTGAATTTCGACATTCGGAAAGCGAGCGCCGACGACGTGGAACGCGGCGAAAGCCTGGTGATCCCCGCGACCCTCGCACTTCTGCTGGTGGCTTTTGGAAGCCTGATCGCCGCCCTGATTCCATTGGCGGTTGGTCAGCTTGCCATCGCGATGACTCTGGCAATTACGGGATTCCTGGCGCAGCGCTGGCACTTGTCCATTCTGGTTCAGAATTTGGCAACCATGCTTGGCCTGGGCCTGGGAATCGACTACGCGCTGCTCATGGTTAGCCGCTTCCGCGAGGCGATTTCCGCTGGGAACGACGGCCCCGCGGCCTCAGTCATCGCGGCACAACAGGCAGGCCGCACGCTCTTGATTTCAGCCTCAACGGTAGCCATCGGATTTCTAGCCCTCTTGACGGTTCCGATCAGCGAAATCCGTTCCATCGGGATCGCGGGATTCCTGGTGGCGGGAATGAGTGTGTTGCTTACAAATACCCTCGTTCCGACAGTGCTGGCATTGCTCGGTCCGCGGATTGATCTTGGCCGATTGCCCTTTACTCCAAAGTTGGATGCGCATCGGGCTGAGCGCACTGGCATTCGCTGGCGGCAATGGGGCAAGGTGATTGTCGCGCACCCCTGGCTTGCCCTCTTTGTGGCAGGCACGCCGTTGCTCCTGCTCGCCTGGCAGGTGAGACGATTGGATACCAGTGTTCCCCGGGGAGATTGGCTTCCAACGGCGGCGGAATCTGTCCATGCCCTGCACACCCTGAGACAGATGGATCGGGAAGGCATTGTTGAATCGTTGCGCATCATCGTCGAGCTTCCAACGGACTCCATCGCGCAAACCGACGCTGGGTGGAATGTGCTTGATCGTGTCACCAAGCGCCTCGCAAGCGACCCTCGCTCTGGCCGCGTGATTTCCATCACTTCGATTGCGGAGAGCAACCGGTCTTCCCTCCGTGACCTCTCGCGGGAGACGCGCCGAACATTTCTGAGTAGTGACGGACGAGCGGCACTGATTGAGGTGTTACCCGCGAGTTCGGTCTCGCTGCGCGACCAAGTGAACTGGGTGCGGGAGCTTCGGAAAACGGGCGCGCTAGTTCTCACCGGTGTGCCTGGAGCAACCCTTCTCGTCGGGGGCATCCCGGCACTTAACGCCGATTATGAAACGATTATCAGAGATCACTTTCCGTCGGTGACGGCGCTTATCGTGGGTGGGACGCTTCTTGCCCTACTCTGTGGATTCCGATCTATCTTCGTCGCCCTGAAGGCCATCGCACTGAACCTGGTCTCGGTTGCGGCATCCTTCGGAGCATTGGTTTGGGTTTTCCAAAACGGGCACGGAAGCAGCTTCCTGGGAGTTGCTGAGGCAACTGGTAGCGTGTTTCCTCTTGTTCCGATCGTCGCCTTTGCCATCGTTTTTGGATTAAGCATGGATTACGAGGTATTTCTGGTTGCACGCGTTCTCGAAGCCAGAAGGAGCGGGCTAAGTGAACTGGATGCGATCCCGGAGGGTCTGGCTAGAACCGCAGGCCTGATCACGAGCGCCGCAGCGATCATGATCGTGGTATTTGCGGCATTCACTTTCGGAAGTTTCCTGGTGGTCAAGATGATCGGATTTACGTTGGCGGTCGCGGTGTTGATTGACGCCACGCTCGTTCGTATTGTGATCGGTCCTGCGCTCCTTCGTCTTGCGGGCGATTGGAACTGGTGGCCTGGCGGGCTGGCAAAAGCGAGATGAAACGCGCCCGTGATGGTGAGTCGCGGAATACGACAGCCCGGTTTTTAGGGAATGAGATCTGGATTGAGAACGTCCGGAAAGTGTTACTCCCTCGAGAGCAACTCCGCCCTTACAGGTCTTCTCTGGAAGCACGGATCGCAGCATCCAGCGCGTCCAAAAATTGATGCGGCGTAGCGTAGATATGATCGACTGACGCGAGCTTTTTCTGAAGCTTCTGTGAGGCATGATCTGGCATGTCTTTGTTCCTGCGCGGCACCCAGACGGTTTGCATGCCTGCTTTCTTGGCACCCCGCAGGTTGCCGATCGTATCTTCTGCCATGATTGTCTCGCACGGCTTAATCGGGTCCGCCGGGTCGCGCATGTTGTTGATGGCCGCAAGCACTTTCTCAAAAACCTCCGGGTTCGTGCCCTTTCTATGGGGAGAAATCTCTTCTATCCCAAAGATATTGGGCTCGGAAATCACTCCTCTGAGGCCAATCTTTTCCAACTTTTCCATTGCTTGTCCTTCGCCCTGCTTGAACGAATGCGAGAGGACAGCAACCTCGACCCCAGCGTCAGTTAGCCGCTGTATCCTGCTTACCAGTCCGGCATCCGGACGGATGAACCCGCTGCCCATGTGCCTATTCCACAGGCGCGTAACCCCTTTTTCTCCCTCCAGGATTTTTCCTCGCAGTTCGTCGCGCGTGAGTCCTGCTTTCTTTTTTTTCCTGTGGTCCTGAAGTAGCCTCAGATTAAAGGCCATGGCGATCATGTCTTTGTAAGGTGGGTCAAAGGAGTGATGATGCTGCATACCTTCTTCCGCCGCGCCCGAGCGCGCTACCCTCCGGGCGCGACGATAGGCTTCCAGCATGCCGATCACGGAGGCGCCGGAGTGGCCCGTGCTTTCCAGGCGTTCCGCCATCTCGCTGATGCACCGGCATAACGCGTCATCTGGATTTTTCTTCGCTTCTTGCCTTGCCTCTTCAATCAATTTTTGCGCTATTTTCTTCCGGAATATGGGAAGGCCGTATTCCTTTTCTACCGCCCGCCAAGCTCGCAGAACGGCGTTGCGGTATGCCTTGTCGTAAGGGTAGAGAAAGGCATCCAGGTCCAAGACCACGAGCCGCACCTTCTCGGGATAAGGCTTCGGGTCGGGGTAGGTTTCAGTTTTCATGGACTCAGGCGCACGGGCCTGAGATTGCGTACCCCTCAGTCCCCAGCTATTCTAAGGGGCGGAGCACATCTCTGCGATGGGTCGGTACCAACCTTGGACACAGATCCGCGAAGGGATTGCCAGTTAACAGGCCGTCCTAAGAATGCACGCCAGGCATCGCTTCTCTGTGGCTCCCATTCCATAAGGCCACCATCCATTTTTCGGATTGATCTCAATAGACACCCCAAGGGTTTACCAACCCGGCCGAGGGGCAAGCGATAAGGCCACCTGCGGAAACGGAGGGAGTATCATGCGGATGACTGAATGCAGTGATGAATAAAGAGGAGAGCAATGCCCCAGTCCATTGACTGGCCGCGGATGCGCCCGTCGCAGCCCCGCCGCCGACGTTTTTTTCTCATTCTGGTCGTGCTTGCCGTATTCTTCTTCGGCGGTCGGGCCGCATTGTCGTACTACGTGGACGTGCTCTGGTTTAGGTCGCTCGGCTATGGGGACGTCTTTTGGAAAACCCTGAGTCTTCAGTGGGAAGTCTTTACAGCTTTCGCAGCGGCCACATTTCTCATTCTCTATGGATCGTTCCTGGCCCTGAAGCGGGCACATCTCTCCGATTTGCCGGACGGTCATACGATTATCATCGGTGGACAGCAGTTGAAGCTACCGGTCGAGCCTGTTCTGCGGCTCATCGCCCTCGGTGTCTCGCTCGCCATTGCCGTTGCAACTGGCGGCGCCATGATGGGGGAGTGGACGACGCTCGCGCTCTTTTGGTACACGCCCCGCACTACGGGTACCGTTGTAGACCCGATTTTTGGCAAGCCTCTGAACTTCTTTCTTTTCACCCTACCCGCATGGCAGCTCATCCTCGGCTGGCTGCTTACGCTAGCTGTGATTATCTGTGCTCTGGCTGTTCTCTTTATTCTCATCGCAGGTGGAGCGCGAGTGCTCGCGGGGCGTCTCAGCCGCCATGTCACGTTGCCTTGGCGCGGGCTCTCGATCGCGTTTGCGTTTCTGTTGCTGGTCCTCGCGATGCGCGTGTATATCGCGCGGTTCGAGTTGTTGCTCGAGGATCACACTATCTTCGGCGGTGTAACCTACACGGACGCGCACGTTACGCTCACCGGAATGCTCGTCGTTTGCGCGGCACTGTTACTCGGCGCGGGCATCGCAGCCGTGAATGCTGTGAGGGTGCCACGCGGACGCTGGCTGGTCATGGCGATTGTTCCGGCCGCGGTCTGTTATGTTGCGGTTCAAGCAGCCGGCTGGTACGTGAGCAGCTTTATCGTTAAACCGAACCAACTGGTTCGCGAGAAGCCCTACATCGTCTTCAACACCAACGGGACGCGCCAGGCCTACGGATTGGATCGGGTCACACAGCGCGAGTTTCCCGCGGATACGACCGTCGAGGCGGCCGACCCTTCGAACAATCAGGCTACGCTCCAGAACATCCGACTGTGGGACTGGCGCGCACTCCAGGACACGCTGCGTCAGATTCAGGAAATCCGCACTTACTACGATTTCCCCGACATCGATATTGATCGCTATGACCTTGAGGGCACGACTCGCGAGGTCATGCTCGCCGCGCGCGAGCTGAACGTCGACAAGCTCCCGGAGAGCAGCCGCAACTGGGTCAACGATAAGCTGATCTACACTCACGGCTACGGCATCACGATGAATCCGGTCAATGGGTTCACTCCGGAAGGGCTGCCCACGCTCCTATTAAGCAACATGCCGGTCCAAAGCACGGTGCCCGGTCTCAACGTGACCCGCCCAGAGATTTACTTCGGGGAGATGACCAATACCGATGTGTACGTGAAGACGCGACAGAAAGAATTCAACTACCCGCAAGGCGCGACCAACAACCTCACGTCATACGAAGGCAAGGGGGGCATTGTGCTCGGCAGCTGGCTCCGCCGGATCATGATCGCGTTCGACGAAAACGATCTCGCGAAGTTGCCGTTCAGTGATGATGTAAACGCGGATAGCCGACTGCTGATGCGCCGCAACATTCGCGACCGTGTCGCGGCCCTGGCGCCGTTCCTTACCTTCGATCCGGATCCCTACATCGTGCTCGGGGACGATGGGCGGCTGTCGTGGATCCTGGATGGGTTCACCCTTTCAGACAGCTATCCCTACTCGAGCCATTATCGTCTCGATGACAATTTCATTAACTATATGCGGAACAGCGTGAAGGTGGTCATCGACGCCTACGATGGCACGACTACATTTTACGTCTTTGACACAGAGGATCCGATCATCGCAGCCTACCGGCGCATCTTTCCTGGCTTGTTTAAGGATGCGTCTGCGATGCCGCCGGGACTGCGCAAACATGTCCGCTACCCGGAGTTGCTGCTCAAGCTGCAGGCGGAAGTTTACGGCCTGTATCACATGACGGATCCGGAAGCCTTCTACAACCGCGAAGATCTGTGGACGATCGCCACCGAGGTCGGAATGAGCGCGGAAGGCGAACAAACGACACAAGCAGTGCAGCCCAATTTTGTGCTAATGAGGCTGCCGGGCGAACGCGGCGAGGAATTCGTGGAGATTCTGCCTTTCACCCCCGCTAACCGCAATAATCTGATTGGCTGGATTGCTGGGCGCAGCGATGGCGCCCATTACGGTACGTCAGTGGTCTACAACTTTCCTAAAACGAAGCTGGTCGACGGACCGCTGCAAATCGAGGCGCGAATCGATCAAAACGCACAACTTTCCGGACAATTGACGCTCTGGAATCAGCAAGGCTCGCATGTGCGGCGCGGGTCCCTGCTGGTGATTCCGATCGGAAGCGCACTTTTGTATGCAGAACCGATTTATCTGCAGGCCGAGCGAAGTCCGATGCCGGAGTTGCGTCTGGTCGTGCTCGCACTGCAAGACAAGCTCGCATATGGACCAACCTTCGAGTCGGCAATGGCGTCGCTTTTCGGCGGAGCGGTCTCGTCCTTGACCGCCCCCTCGATCAGCGCAGGGGCGGTCCCGGCGGAACCTGTGCGAGGCGCACCAGCACCCGCCTTTTCGCCTCAGCCTGCAGCCGACCTCAATGCCCTCATCGCGGAAGCCGCCAAAGATCTTGTCGACTACCAGCGCCTAACGGCGGAAGGCAAACTTGGCGAAGCCGGAAAGAAGCTGGAGGACTTGAAGCGGCGCACTCGACAAGCTGAACGCACGACAAAAATAATCTCTGCGAGCAAACTGCCTCGAGACCAACTCTGAGGAATCTCTCCAGTGTTGTTAGGTCGGCCCGTGACTTTCAGGGCTGCCGTTATGCTGTAGGAGTGGCCACGCTCGCGTTGGTGCGAGCCTTGGCGCGATGACTCCCGGTTGGTCGGCAATTCGGAAACTATCCAGAAGCAGGCTTCGAAGAGGTGAATGAAATCTCCCCGAAGCCGACTTCGGGACAACGTCGTTGAGAATCCGTCCCGGGGCATTACTTCCGCTTAGCTGGTCAACCAAGAGTAAGCGCGAATCGCTTCCCCAAGCCGACTTCTCGGGAGTAATTTCCTCGAAGCCCGTTTTATGGCCAACTTCTGGATCGAGACCTGTCCTCGAACAATCAGATCGTGGCGGGAATGCCGGTGTTTGCGATAACGTCTACATAGAGGCGACCGTTCCTATGCGGACCAGTACATCGTCCTCTCCCAATCGGTTGAGCTTTGAGACAACAACGCAGAAGCAAACTTGCAGCGGCGTGTTCCGAGATCAGGCGAAGAAGGACCTCTTGAACGCCTCGTACCGTTGACGAGCCATGTTCAAGATTTGTTCGAATTCTGGTCCGCTTCGTAGATCATTCAAAAGTGGGTCCCTTGAAAGATAAGCATAGCTGAAGAAACCAGATTCAACGCTCGTGCGCAGCGCGCGTAGAGCGGAGGTTTTGTCACCCAATACGGTATACGCTTGCGCGATCTTGTATGTGGCCTCTGGATCGCCGACTCCCCGCTCTCGGATTTGTCTTTCCAATCCGCTCAAGAGTTCCAAGCCTTCCGCTCGCCGATCATGAATCGAGTCGCTCAGAGCCTTGCCAATCCCCGCATATAGCGTGGGATCGAGATCGTACGCACGGTCAAAGTCTCTTGCCGCTTGGTCGTATTCTTTTTCATGAAACTCTCCAAAACCACGGTAGAAGAGAGTGAACGAGGAATCGTCGACCGGCAAACTCTCAAGGAATTTCTGGTATTGTCCCAGATAAAGATAGGTATTTAAGACGGAGCCATTGGACTTGACTTGCCCGAGCTGACGGGCCCGCTCGCACTCTGCGACGGATTCGTCCAGCATTCCGGCAAATCGGTAGGCGTATCCCAGTTCCCAGTGAGCGGCGGCGTTGTTGCCGTTCGTTCGTAACGCATCCCGCAACAGCGGTACCGCCTGCTCAACTTTTCCGGTGTCTACCAAGAGGTTGGCGAGGAACATTTGTGCGTCCAGCAGGTTCGGTCGTAGCGCCAAGGCCCGTTCGTAGGCCGCTTCGGCGCGACGGTATTGTTCCCGCCCTCCAAGCTCGAATGCTGCATCTGAATTGTATGAAGCCCCTAAGTAGGCCCAGGCTGGAGCGTAGTTGGGATCAATGGCGGTCGATTTTTCCAGCATCTCGATGGCGAGAGGGAATTTGTGCTGTCCATGAAAATCCAGTCCCTGCAGAAAGTATTCGTACGCGAGTGGATTGACCGGGTTTTCCGGCTTCAGGCGCTCCGCTTCCGAAGGTGACAGGCTGAGTTGCAGTTGGGAGATGAGCTGGCTACTGACTTTGTCCTGGACGGCAAGCAGATTGTCATATTTTAAGTCGATTACTCCTTGACCGAGGATCTTCTCACTTTTGGTTTCCACCAATTGGTATGTGATTCGCAAGTTGTCGCCATCTCGAATGAAACTTCCCATGAGCAGACTATCCACTTTGAGGTCTGCCGCAGCTTTCTGAAGATCAATCGGAGTGCCTCGATACTTCTCGATCGCGACCGAAGGACGAACGCTGAGCGCGTTTACGTACGCCAGTTTAGTGATGAGTACGTCCGCTAGAGATAGCCCGAGGAAATCGCTGCTCGCATCCTGCCCACGATTTTGCAGGGGCAGGATGGCCAGACTGCGGGTAGGTAACGACTGCTCTTTTCCAGATCGGATGGCAACAAACTTCGAGAGAGCGATAACGCCGAGAAAAAGGATGACCGCAGCAGAAGAGAGAAAAATAACCCTGTTGGTACGGGATCGTGTCGGTGCTAGAGGCGGTAATTCTGAGGATTCTCGCTGCTCCGCTGGCTGAGACGAAGGCAACGTCTCCCCGATTCCAACCGTTGATTCCACAAGCACTGGATCGGTAGATTCAAGGTGACCCACAAACCGGTAACCGCGTCGACCAACCGTTTCCACGAATCTGGGCTTTTCGGCGGGGTCACGCAGCGCGTCTCTGAGTTTGCTTACAGCCACCGCGACGCGATGGTCGAAATCCACGAACGTATCCGTTGACCAAAGCCGTTTGCGGAGTTCTTCCCGGGTGACGACTTCTCCCGCCGATTCCAACAAAACGGTAAGGAGCAGAAAAGGCTGTTCCTGCAGGCGTACTTTGCTGCCATCTTTTCGCAACTCCCCGGCACGCACGTCTACAGCAAAATTCGCGAATCTCACAACAGGTGGGAGAGTCGATGGCATCGGCACGCCTCAAATCTTCAAGAGTCTAGCACGTCTTTCAGTACCGGCGAAGCCCGTATTGTGTCGCGAACAAACGATTTATCAGGGGATTGCGAGGGGATCAAAGGGGAAGTCCCCGAGAATTGACGAATCGCCCCTTTTCGAACAAAACTGCTGACGCGTTGGCGGTTTCTGACCACCCGCCAAGCGACTTGGAGGAGGAACAATGTCTGTAGACGAAAATAAACTGAACGAATTATTGGGAAAGGCGATTGTTGACTTTGGCGCAACCTTTCATGCCGCGCTGGTGCGGGTGGGAGACCGGCTGGGATTGTACAAAGGCCTTGCCGAGGGCGGCCCTCAGACTCCCGCCGAACTGGCGAAGCGGACCAACACGACGGAGCGCTACGTACGGGAATGGCTCTGCAACCAGGCTGCGGGCGGATACGTGAGTTATGACGGCAAGGCTGACAAATTCTTTCTGAGCGATGAGCAGGCCTTTACGCTGGCAGATGAGAATAGTCCGGCGTTTCTGCCGGGGGCGTTTCAAGTAGCACTGGCGGCCGCCAAGGCTGAGGAGGAGATCACCGAGCGTTTCAAAACCGGCAAGGGGATGGGTTGGCACGAGCACCATCATGAACTGTTTGTCGGCACCGAGCGGTTTTTCCGTCCGGGATATGCGGCGAACCTCATGGCCTCGTGGATTCCGGCGCTCGAGGGAGTGAGAGAGAAACTGGAACGCGGAGCTACCGTGGCCGATGTCGGTTGTGGCTTGGGGGCCTCCACCGTGCTGATGGCGAAATCGTTCCCGAAGTCGAAGTTTTTTGGTTTCGATTACCACGATAAATCGATTGAAACGGCCAAACAACGCGCCAAAGACGCCGGCGTTGGAGACCGAATTGAATTTAAAGTTGCCAAGGCAAAAGATTATCCGGGCGCTGACTATGACTTTGTGACGTTCTTCGATTGCCTGCACGATATGGGAGATCCGGTGGGAGCCTCGGCGCACGTCCATCGCAGCCTAAAGAAAGATGGGACCTGGATGATTGTTGAACCGGCGGCGGGAGACAAGCTCGAAGACAATATGCACCCAATTGGGCGGGCGTTCTATGGGGCGTCAACATTATTGTGCACGCCAGCGTCGCTTTCGCAGGAAGTAGGGCTGGCTCTGGGTGCGCAAGCGGGAGAAAAGCGCTTGCGCGACGTAGTGACAGCTGGTGGCTTCAAACACTTCCGGCGGGCGACCGAAACTCCGTTCAATTTGATCTTTGAAGCACGGGCTTAACAGCCCGTGCTTAACCGAAATTTTGATAAGAATCGATTGGCGAGAAGTCGGCTTCTGGGAGATTAGGAACGAAAAACGGGCTAGGGTTGACCAATCCGATCAACTCCCGGTTGGTCGGCCAACCGGAAGCTATCCTGAAACGGGCTTCGGGGAGATCAATCGGGTCACATAGGGTGGCGGCTATCTGCGCAAAGCTTTCCAGTCAAAACAGAATCATAGAAAGCGGCGGCCGGGCCGGTGCCGCCATGCCGCTAGAAGGATGGGGAGAACCGAGTTTCGAGGAACTCCCTGTAGGAGTTTACTTCTCCATTACAATTACGGCTTTCTTATCGAAAGCGTGATCTTTGCGGTAGGCGCGGGCGACATCGCCGAGCGGAGTTTCATGCTTGTCGGAAGGAAACTCCCAGAGCGGTCGCTCGCCGTGCTCGATGGTGTAGGCGGAGGATCCGCGGAGATTGTCATCGGGCGCCATGGCGTGGGTGACTGCGCGCTGCGGATGCTCGGTTTCGATGAGAGGCTGGGGGTTGTTGCTGAGAACGCTTGCGGTTTGTGCGAATGCGGCGGTGGCGCAGAGAAAGCAGAACGCGATGATGATCAGTGTTTTCATAGCTTGTCCTCGTCCGGGGGAAAAGCGATGCGTTTACGCAGCGCTGCGTTTCTTTCAAAACTCCTCGGAATCCCGCGACGGACGCGGCTTCCGCTTGAGAATGGGGCAATCGCCGTACCAAACGCGAGGGGCTGGGATTCGAGTTACAGGCAGGCAAACGAGCGAGATGACAAGGCTTTGCACATTTAGGGAAAGGTGAGGAAGTAACCTTCTCGACTATTTCGTTTGGCAGGATTTGCCTGGAATGGGGACGAAGTATATCGTTTCGCGCCAGGAGGGTTGGCGCGTTATGCGAGGAGCGGTCTGCGAAACGAAAGTAACCTTCTGGCGCGCGGCGAGGCGGGTGGCGACGACGGCCGTTCTTGTGTTCTTCATAGTCTCGCTGGCGGGAAACCTTTTGGGCCAGACCAACTGTGACGATGGCAATGGGCCGCTGAATTCTGCGCAACCGAAAAATCTAAGCGTGGAGCAGGTGATTGAAAAGCTCGGGGCGGCTGAGGCTGCGGCCCAGCAATCGCGCTTGCATTACACATTCAAGCAGGATGTGCTGATGCAGACACTCAGTGGAAATAAAGTGACTGGGGAGTTTCATGAAGTCACGACGGTTTCCTACGATGCGAACGGCAAGCGCAAAGAGGAAATCACTTATGCGGCACAGCCTTCGTTGCGCGGACTTCAGCTTACGGCTGCGGACATGGAGGATATTCGAACCTTCATGCCGCTGATGCTGACCAGCGAGGACATTCGCGAATACAACCTCAGCTACGACGGGCAGCAGCATGTGGACGATCTGGATACGTACTTGTTTCACGTGAGCCCGAAGAAAATGGAAAAAGACCGGAGATATTTTCAGGGGCGAATCTGGGTGGACAATCAGGATTTTCAGATCGTAAAGGTCTGCGGTAAGAGTGGGCCGGAAAAAGTGCGCGTGAAAAAAGGGGAGCATTCGGAGCTGCAACCTTTGTTTGTGACATACCGGCAACTGGTGGATGGTTCCTGGCTCCCGGCGTATACGCGATCGGATGACACGCTGCGATTTCCGACCGGAGCTATGCGGCTGCGGCAGATTGTAAAGTACACCGGCTACAAGCGGAACGGGCCGTGAGTTTCGATTTATGGTGCGGATGATTGCAGGAGTTCGGCGGCGACCAAGTCTTCGAGCGCGCAGCCTACGCTCTTGAAAACGGTAATGTCTGCGGCGCGGGTTCGGCCTGGTTTCTTTCCACTCAATAATTCGTGCAAGTCGCCGAGAATGTGACTTCTCGAAATTGCGCCTTCCTGAATGGGAATCAAGATGTCGCCGGCTTCGGCGCGAGCGCCTTCGTAAGCGTCGACGAAAACTCGTGCGCGTTGCATGGTTTGCGTATCGGCTTCGCGGGCGTGTGGCTGGAAAGCTCCGACCAGGTTGAGATGCGTGCCCGAGCGCAGATCGCGGCTATCGAAGAGCGGAGATCGACTGGTAGTGCAGGCGCAGAGAACGTCGGATTCGCGTGCGAGCGTGCGCGGATCGGCGGGAACAATCGGGAAGGTGGATTCCGCGGACACCTGCGCGGCGAAATTGGCGGCGGCTTGCGCTTCCCTGCCGCATACGAAAATTCTCTCGAAGTTGCGAACCAGGGGAAGGACTGCCAGATGCGTGCGCGCTAGTTTGCCGGTGCCGAAGATGCCGAGGGTGGAGGCGTTTTCGCCAGCGAGATGTTTGGTGGCTACGGCAGATGTGGCCGCGGTGCGGAGCGCCGTGAGATGGTTGGCGGCAATGCAGAGAATAGGTTCACCGGTTGTGGGATTGAGTAGTAGATACGTGGCGTGAACTCGATCTTCGCCTGCGGGTGGATGGTCGCGAACCGCGATCAGCTTCATGCCGAGAGCGGGCCGGAGAGGATCGAAACACGACATGATCAGAAAGATGCCGCCATCGATGGGGAAATGCGAGCGCGGGGCGATGGTGACCTGTGGGAAACGATGGCGGAAGGCGTCTTCGATGCGGGCGATCAGATCTGGGGCGTGAAGGCGGCGGCGGACTTCGGTTTCAGTGAGGTTGGGATTTGCGGAGCTTTGCATTGCGATCAAAGTTTGCCACGAAACCTGTGCGGTATCGACGAATTAAGGGTATGCAATTCCGGTATGCAATTCCGCCTCGCTTCGCTTGGCGGGACCCTTCGGCTTCACCTCAGGGCAGGCTACGAACGCGTCCGTCGCTCCAAAAGCTAGGCCGGTCGCCTGATTTGGACGAAGGGCTGGGAGAAGAAAGTTAGGTTGAAAGATTTTTCACATTGACATCACAAGCGAAAGTGACGACAATTTCCGCACCTTGTTGCCCCTGCTCCCAGACGTAGTGAGGAACTCAACAAGCCGGCCGCATCGCAACAAGTTGTCTTGCAGCCAGACGCTTACATCCGCTTGAAAACGTAAACACAAAAAATACAACAACTCCGGGCCAACCGGAGAAATGGGGAAAATCATGATTCGAAGACTGAGAACATCTCTGCTCACAACTGTGGCATTGATGTCGTTTCTGACGATGGCGAACGCGGAACCGCAACGAGCGATGACGCGGCACACGCGTGACGTAGTTGTGAATCGGACGGTAGCCCAACTCGGACACCTTCCAACCAGCCAGAGAATGCGCCTCACCGTTGCCCTGCCGCTGCGCGACCAGGCAGGTTTGGATGCGTTTCTGCGTGACGTATACGATCCGAACAGCCCGTCGTTCCGCCACTTCCTCACCGTGGAAGAATTCACCTCGAGGTTTGGACCAACGCAGGCAGATTATGACACCCTGATTGAATTCGCCGAAGCAAACGGCTTCAAGGTGGAGGAAACCAGCCGCAACCGCGTGAACCTTGACGTCACCGGGACAGTTGACTCGATAGAAAAGGCCTTTCACGTGAGCATGGGCTTATACCAGCATCCGACAGAAGCCCGCACTTTCTTCGCGCCTGACCGCGAGCCGACCGCCGACCTGCCGTTCCAGCTCTGGCACATCGAAGGATTGGATAACTTCTCCACTCCACATCACATGCTTTCCCACCGCGCTGTCAGCAGCCAGACCGTTCACACCAACACCACGCCCGGTTCCTGCCCTGGACCGTCGTACTGCGGCAGCGACATGCGCGCGGCGTACTATGGCGCAACGTCTCTTACCGGCGCCGGACAGTCCGTGGGAATCTTTGAGTTGTTGGGTACCGACCTGACGGACCTCGATGACTATTTCACGAATGCGGGGCAGACCAACAACGTTCCGATTACGCTCCAGTCAGTGGGCGGGAACTCCACAAGCTGCACTTGGGCGAAGGGCGAGTGCGACGACACCGAACAAACGCTCGACATGACGCAGGCGATCAGCATGGCGCCTGGCATGTCAAGCTTAGTGATGTACTGCGGCGGCGAGAGTCCGGTGGACGATGCCGCGATTTTCAATGCAATGGCGACTGCTAGTCCCTTGCAGGCTCAATTGAGCTCTTCGTGGGCCTGGCTCCCGGCTGATCCCAAGTCCGACAATATTTACTTCGAAGAGTTCGCGGCGCAAGGACAGAACCTGTTTTCAGCATCTGGCGACTCCGGAAGCTGGCAGGCGGCCGAATTCGTTTGGCCTTCGGACAGCGTGTACCTCACCTCGGTCGGCGGAACCGATTTGACCACGACCGGCGCCGGCGGCGCTTGGTCTTCGGAAACCGCGTGGAGCGACAGCGGCGGCGGATATTCGCCGAATGAATTTGCCATTCCGTCCTGGCAAACGGCTGCGGCAGCGGGTTGCGCGAAGTGCTCGCAGACTTACCGCAACGGTCCGGACGTTTCAGCCAATGCGAACTTCACTTTTTACGTCTGCTCCGACCAGGGCCATAACCCTTATTTTGGCGGCAAGGAGTGCGCCGGGAACGTATTCGGCGGCACCAGCTTTGCGGCACCGATGTGGGCCGGATACCTGGCGTTGGCCAACGAGCAACTGTTGCTCAATGGCGGCACCAAGACCGCCGGATTCATCAACCCAACTCTCTATAACGTTTACGCGGGATCGAGCTACACCAGCGACTTCCATGACATCACCAGCGGATGTCAGAGCGGCACAGACGCGTATTGCGCTACGACCGGTTACGATCCTGTGACCGGACTGGGCAGCCCGAATGGTGCGGGCTTGATCAACGTTATCGCCGGAACTCCGACCGGCAGCTTCAGCTTGTCTGCTGCGCCGAAGGCGGTGAAGATCACGCAGGGATCGAAGACGATCATCAAGATCACTTCCACCATCACCGGTAGTTTTGATTCTGCGGTGACGATTTCGGCTTCGGGCCTGCCCTCGGGCGTGACCGTGGCTTACAAGAACAATCCGATTCCGGCTCCTGGTTCGGGCACGGCGGAGATGCAGATCAGCGTCTCCTCGACCGCGACCACCGGGATCGCTACGATCACCCTTACCGGCACCGGCGGCGGCTTGACGGAGACGACTACGATCAAGATCGACGTGACCAAGTAAGACGACTAAAGCTCGACACGTGCCACTGCAGTGGACGCGCGTCATTAGCAACCCGCTCCGAGAGGAGCGGGTTTTTTATTCGCTGGAGATGGCGGCGCGCTTCATGGATTTCAATCGGCGTCCGGAACCTCGAGGGCGCGCTCGCTGCCGTATTTTTTGAAGACGGAGTCGCGCGAGATGATCCCCTCGAGACGGCGCGAGTCGGCGCGATTGACCACCGGGATGATGGTGTAGTCGTTTACGTAGCGAAGAGCGGAGTCGAGCGTGAGATCGGGATAAAGGCTGGGTAAAGCTTGTTTGGGAAGAACCGAGGCGAGAGTCAGTTCGCCCTTGCCTTCGCGAAACATGCGCTGCAGTTGCTCGCTGGTAATCAGGTTCCAGCCGGTGGGATGCATGCGGACGAGGAAAGCAGACTCGGAGGAATTCTGCACGCGGCGGGCGTTGGCATCGACGTAATCCTGCGCGCTGAGAATGATGGGAGGAACCGGGAGCATGGCGTCTTCGACGTGAAGAATGGTTTCTTCGCGCTCTTCTTCGAGGGATGGAAGAATCAGGCCATCCTGGCGGGTTAGGAGATCGAAGATGGGGATGGCTTGCAGGCTGCGAGAGACGAGGTAAGAGAAAGTGTTGGCAACGATAACGGGAACGATAATTTCGTAGTTGCCGCTGACTTCGAGCACCATGAAGACGGAAGTCATGGGGACACGCAAAAATCCGGCGAAGAGAACGCCCATGCCGACCAGAACGTAGGTGCCGGTTGAGCCAGTGAGGTGCGGGAAGAAGATGCGTTCGATATCGCCGACGGCGCCGCCGAGCATGGCGCCGACGAACAGCGTGGGAGCGAACATGCCGCCGGGTGTGCCGCTGACGAAGGAGAGCGTGGTGGCGATAATTTTGAGAACGGCGAGAATTGCCAGGACTTTCCAGGCGTACTGGCCGTGCATGGCCTGATCCATGGAATCGTAACCGGCGCCCATGACCTGGGGAAAACCAAGGAAGCCGATGAGGCCGACGAGAAGACCGGCGATGGCGGGTTGCAGATAGTGCGTCCAGCGAGGCCAGACTTTCAGACGCGGGCGCAGATAGCCGACAGACTTAGCGAAGGCGACGGAAGCGAGACCTCCGATGATGCCGAGCACCGCGTAAGCGAGCAGTTCGCTGGGGCGTTTGAAGGTGGTGACTGGAATGCGAAACAGCGGTTCGCTGCCCAGAAACGAACGGACGATGACGACGCTGGCGACCGCCGCTAACACTACAGAGCCGAGAATGCCGGCGCTCCAGCGGCCGATGACTTCTTCGATGACGAAGAGCACGGCGGAGATGGGCGCGTTGAAGGCTGCGGCCAGGCCGGCGGCTGCGCCGACGGGCGCCATGAGGCGAAGTTTTTCGCGGGAGATTTCGAGCTTGCGGCCGAGAGCCGAGGCGATGCTGGCGCCGATTTGCAAGGAGGGATCTTCGGGGCCGAGCGACTGGCCGGAACCGATGGCGATGGAGGAGCAGATGAATTTCCCGATCGCCGTACGAAAAGGAATGTATCCGTTGAAGATGTAGAGGGCAGATTTTGTCTGATTCACTCCGCTGCCGCGAATGGCGGGAAAAAGATGGATTACGAGTACGGCGACCACCAGTCCGGCCACCGCAGGCACGACAAGCAGCCGCCAGCCATGAGTTTGCGGGAGGGGGCCGAGCAGTGCAAGGTGCATCCAGTCGATGGCCAGGCGGAAGCAAACGACGGCGAGGCCGGAGAAAATTCCGATGAAGACGCAGAGAATCAGGAAAAAAACTTCCTCGTGGAAAACATCATCGAGGCCGGCAAACAAACGGCGAGCCGGCTTGGGGTTTTGTGCGGGTGCGGGCGTAGCCTGGGACGGACTCACGACGGGAGCGATGTTACTCATTGACTGGCCGCCTCACGTTTTTGGGAAATCAGCAAGAGAGCTTGATCGAGGCCTTGGGGCGGGCCGCAGATGGATGCGGTCTGCTGCTCGATCTGGAAGACCACGTCCATGATGGTGTCGGGAAGATCGGTTTCAGCCGGCAAGCGCAATCGATCGAGATCAGGCTTGGTGGCGATCCAGCGGGCTTGCAGGATGGGCAGCGGAGATGCGGGAAAATTGGCGGCGGTTGAAGCCGAGGCTTTGAGATCAACTTTTGCCTGAGCGGCGCAATCGGTGAGACGCTGGTCCGCCTGCGCAAAAGCGGCGGCGATGCGGCGATTTCGCTCGGCGTCCGAGATGTGGGTGCGAAATGGGTTGGCTTTCAAGACCGTTTCCGCAGAGGCAAGCAGTTGGCGGGAGTTGGTATCATCCGGATTCGCGTTTACGGCGGCGCGAAGAAAATGTTGAGCCAGCGCGTAATTGCCCGAACGGTAGGCGGTTTCGCCAGCACCGGCCAGAGCCGCGGTGTTGAGCGGGGCGATGCGAAGTACGTCTTCGTAGCGGGCGAGTGCGCCATTGTAATCCTGCGCCTGTTCAAAGAGTCGCGCGGCCTGGAGTTGCTGCTCGGGATCGGGCGGGAGCGCTGTGGATAAGGCGATGAGTTCGGAGTCGGCTTGCGGGCGGGCGCCTTTCTTGAGAAGGAACTGAATGAGTTCCACGCGGGCGCGGTTGCGGTTGGCGTCGGGATCGGAGTTCCAGACTCCGTACATGGCGTTGTGGTAATAACGGGTTGCGTCTTCGATGGAGCCGCGATGGGCGGCGACTCGGGCTAACGCCAGATTGACGGCCGCATCTTGCGGCGTGCGCTGCCAAAGAGCGATGAGATAGGATTCGGCTTCTTCGAGGCGCCGCGGATCGTTGCTGTCACGCAGGGCCCGGGCGAGGCTCAACTGATATTGCGAGTTCGAGGGATCGCAGGTGAGAGCAGCGCGGAAGGCGGCGATGGCGTCATCGTAGTGGCCCGACTGCGCGGCGGCGTGGCCAACCTGGTAGAGTTTGCGGCCGCGGGCTTGCTGATTGAGAGTGTAACGCGTGACCAGATGGCCGACAGCGGCGAAGCCCAGCGCGGCAGCTACGGTGAGAACGAGCAGGATCATGGTCGCCGAACGCTGCAGCAGCCTGGGAAGCTTCCATGACATATCTCGTATCACGATATCATTTCGACGGGTGAAAAAGAGGACGGACGCAGGATAAAAGAGGCTGAAGTGTGCCAGTTCAGGTAAGATACTTCGACTGCGGAGAGTGTCACCGAGATTCGCCTGAGCAAATGAATCGCGAATATCACAAGGGGTACAGCCAGGAACTGAATCGCGACATGGAGGCGCTGGTGTTCGGCCATGCCGGTACCGCGTTGCTCGTGTTTCCCACTTCCATGGGAAGATTTTTTGAGTATGAAGATCGCGGAATGATTGGCGCGCTGGCGGGAAAGATCGATCGCGGCGAGTTGCAGGTTTTTTGCCCGGATGCGGTCGATCTGGAGAGTTGGTACAACAAGCACGTGCATCCCAAGGTGCGCGTGCTGCGGCATTTGCAGTATGAGCGGTATATTTTGCATGAGTTCCTTCCGTTTGTTCGATGGAAAAACCAGACGCCCCGGCTGGCGCTGACGGGATGCAGCTTTGGGGCTTATCATGCGCTGAATTTTTCGTTGAAGCATCCGGATGTGGTGACGCACTGCGTGAGCATGAGCGGGGCGTTCGATATCCATCAGTTTTTGGATGGATATTACGACGACGATTGTTATTTCAATTGCCCGCCGGATTATTTGCCGAATCAGAACGACGACTGGTTTTTGACCCGCTACCGGCAGATGAAGATTGTGCTGGGCTCGGCGGATTGGGATATGTGTTTGGACCAGAACGTGAAGCTTTCGGCGATGCTGAATGCGAAAGCGGTGCCGCACTGGCTGGATATTTATGGGGATAATTCACGGCATGACTGGCCGTTGTGGTTGCGGATGGCGGAGAAGTATTTTTGAGTGGCCAGTCGGCATCAGCGTTCAGACTTCCCGACAAACAAAAGTCGAGGCTTGAGATGAGCAAATATCGAAATGTGTTCGCTGGGATCGCCTTGGCAATTGTCGTATTTTGCTGGTGCGTAGCGGAGGATCAGCCAGCAGCAGCACCGCCGAGCGCACAAACTCAATCTTCCGCAGCGAGCTCGGCCACTACTGTAAGCCAGGTTGCGGAGTCGACACGCAAAGTCACCGCATACACCTTGCCGCCCGATCTCTACAAAAAAGCTCACGACAAGAGCCGGATCGATTTTCGGTTGCAGTTGATCGGCTTTGTCTACGGCGTGGCGGTCCTGTGGATCATACTGCGATGGAAGCTTGGGGCGAAGTACCGCGATTGGGCTGAGCGGTCGTCGGGAAAACGACTAGTGCAGGCGCTCATTTTCTCGCCGCTGTTTCTGGTTACGGTCGGAGTATTCACCTTGCCGCTGGATATCTATTCGGAAACGATTGAGAAAAAATATGGAATCTCAGTGCAAGCCTGGGGTTCGTGGAGTTGGGATTGGATTAAAGCACAGCTGATCTCGATTGTGATTTTCACGATCCTGATCTGGATTCTCTACATTGTGATTCGACGGAGCCCGCAGCGCTGGTGGTTTTATTTCTGGCTGGTTTCACTGCCGATCCTGATATTTGTATTTTTTATCAGTCCCTGGGTGATCGCGCCTTTGTTCAACAAGTTTGAGCCCTTGCAGCAGAAAGAACCGAAACTCACTGCGTCACTGGAGCAGATGGTGCAACGCGCGGGAGAAAACATTCCGCCGGAACGCATGTTCTGGATGGGTGCGGCGGAAAAGACCAGTGCGCTCGATGCCTATGTCACGGGCATGGGATCGTCGAAACGCATGGTGGTTTACGACACGACGATCGCCAAAATGAATGTGCAGCAGATTGTGTTCGTCGCTGGGCATGAGATGGGGCACTACGTCCTGCATCATGTCTACAAGGAGCTCGCATTTTTTGCCCTGGTATTTCTGCTGTTCTTTTATCTGGGTTATCGATCGATCGGATGGGTGCTGGCGCGATGGGGAACGAAGTGGGCGATTCGTGGTTTGGATGACTGGGCTTCTCTGCCGGCGCTGGTTCTTCTGTTGTCGGTGTTCACTTTCGCATCGAATCCGCTACTGAATGCTGTCAGCCGGCATTTCGAACATCAGGCCGACCAGTACGGGCTGGAGGTGACGCACGGGTTGACGCCGGATTCGGGGCAGGTGGCGGCGCAGGCGTTTCAGATTTTGGGCGAGGTGGATTTGGCGGACCCGGAGCCAAATCCTCTCAATGTTTTTCTTTTTTACAGCCATCCGAGTATTCCCGACCGGATTCAATTTTGTTTGACATATGATCCGTGGGCACAAGGCGGGACGGGAGAGTTCGTAAGGTAAGGCGGGAGAAAGCAGGTTGCTCACTGGGCTTTCAGCCCGATTCGGAAATGACAACGTTTTCTTGAGGGCGAGTAATGAAGAGAATCGGCGTGTTGTTTGGGATGGAAAATACTTTTCCTCCGGCGTTGGTTGAGAAGATCAACGCGATGAAAGTGGATGATGTAGTCGCCGAATTTGTTTTGGTCGGCGGAATTCGGATGGATGAGCCGAAGAAGTATGACGTCATCATCGACCGTATTTCGCAGGATATTCAGTTTTATCGGGCCTATCTGAAGAATGCGGCGCTGCATGGGACGATCGTGGTCAATAATCCGTTCTGGTGGACGGCGGACGATAAGTTTTTTAATTACGCGCTGGCGCACAAGCTGGGCGTGGCCATTCCGCCTACCGTGATTCTGCCGCACAATAAGCATCCTGAGGGGACCACCGATCGATCGATGCGAAACCTGATGTTTCCGCTGAACTGGCAGGAGCTTTTTGATTACGTCGGCTTCCCTGCTTTTCTTAAGCCTTATTCCGGCGGTGGGTGGAAGCATGTTTATCATGTGCACTCGCCGGAGGAATTTTTTCATCATTACAACCAGACGGGCGATTTGTGCATGACGCTACAGCACGGCGTGAATTTTGACGAGTATTACCGCTGCTATGTGGTGGGGCAGGAAAAAGTGCACATCATGAAGTACGATCCGCGGGCGCCGCATCATGAGCGGTATGTGAAGGGAAATCCGCCGCCGTCGCGGAAGCTTTGCGGGCGCGGATCGAGAAGGACGCTTTAACTTTGTGCCGCGTGCTGGGCTACGACTTGAACACGGTCGAGTTTGCCGTGGAAGGCGGCGTTCCCTATGCGATCGACTTTCTGAATCCGGCGCCGGATGCGGAGATTACGTCGGTGGGGCAGGAGAATTTTGATTGGATCGTGAATGCGGTAGCGGAGATGGCGGTGAAGATGGCGGTTACGGGCGAGGATCCGGCACAGGAGATGAGGTGGGCTTCATTCTTAGCGGGGAAAGCTCCGGCTGAGAAGACAGAGCGTAAAGGCGAGCCGGCTTGGGTGGCGGAACGGAAGCGGGGGAGGGTGGCGAAGTAGCCGTGGACCCCCTTAAGAAGAGCCGCTTTCTGTGGGGCGTGGTGCTGGCGTGGGTGCCGTGGATTCCGATCCTAATAGGCATCGGGCGCGCGTTCAAGGGCGTTTCAGAGCAAAAGGCGACTGGACTTGGCGCCGTCGCCGGTGGTATTTCCGAGATGTTGGTCCTTTTGGGTCTGGCGATGATGATCGTCGGCCAGGTTGCGGCGATCATGTGGCTCTCGCGCAGTTTTTCCCGGGAACATGTGATGCGCAATGTGATATCCGCGATTTCGATCGGTCTGAGCGCAGTAATGCTCATGGTGATGGCCGGCTATGCGTGGGCTGCGTGGTTTCTGGCTCGGCGTTGAATGGTGGCGCTGAGGCGTTGACGAGTCGCTTTATCAGCACGAAATTCCTCAGCCCTCGTTGATATACTGTTGAGGCTTGGGCCTAGACTACTGGCACTGCGGGCGACAGCAGATTCCTCCTTTCTCGCTTCGCTCGGAGTCGAAATAACAGGGTTTGGTAATGGACAGCCGAGAGCGGCTGTCGCCACATGAATCTGCTATGAAACCTACCTTCACCATCGGGATTGAAGAGGAATATCAGACCATCGATCCGGAGACGCGGGATTTGCGGTCGCATATTCAGGCTGAAATCCTGCAGAAAGGCCAGCTCATCCTACAGGAGCGGGTGAAGCCGGAGATGCATCAGTCGGTGGTGGAGGTGGGGACCGGGGTTTGCAGGAACATCAAGGAAGCCAAGGCGGAAGTGAAGTTGTTGCGGCGCGAGATCATGCGCCTGGCGCGGGAGAACGGACTGCGGCTGGCTTCGGTGGCGACGCATCCGTTTTCCGACTGGCGCACGCAGGATATTAATCCGGACGACCGATACAAAAACATTGTCGAAGACATGCAGTTGGTGGCGCGGGCGAATTTGATTTTTGGCCTGCACGTGCACATCGGGATCGATGACCGCGAAGAAGCGATTCACATGATGAATCACGCGCGGTATTTTTTGCCGCATTTGCTGGCTTTGTCGACCAATTCGCCGTTCTGGCTGGGGATGAATACCGGGTTGAAATCGTACCGGTGCAAGGTGTTCGATAAGTTTCCGCGCACGAATATTCCCGATTATTTTCCCAGCTGGGGCGAGTACGAGAATTTCATCAAGCTGCTGATCAAAACCAACTGCATCGATAACGCTAAGAAGATTTGGTGGGATATCCGGCCGCATCCGTTCTTTAATACGATCGAGTTTCGGGTGTGCGATATTCCCATGCGGGCGGATGAGACGATTGCGATTGCGGCGCTCATACAGGCTACGGTGGCGAAGCTCTACAAATTGCATACAGCAAATCAGGGATTTCGTTTGTACCGCCGGGCCTTGATTATGGAGAATAAGTGGAGAGCTTCGCGCTACGGGCTGGATGGGAAGCTGATCGATTTCGGCAAGCAGATCGAGGTTCCGGCGCGGGATTTGATTTTGGAATATCTCGATTTTGTGGATGACGTGGTGGATGAATTGGGGTCGCGGGAGGAGTTGGAGTACATCCACACGATTTTGAAAGAAGGCACTGGGGCGGACCGGCAGTTGCGCGTGTTTCGCGAAACTGGAGATTTGAAGAAAGTTGTCGATTACATCATGGAAGAGACGGAGATGGGCCTGCAGGATGAATCCGTGGCCGAGGAAAAAGCTAGTTGATGAAGATTGAGAATAGTGAAGAGGAAGTCAAAATCCCCACTCTGTCAGCACGCTCCGCGCGCGGACAAGGGTGGGGCACCCGCGGTTTGTCCTTTGATCCGGAGTATGCTCCTGGCGCGCGCAATGCGGTGAATGTCTGTTTGCGTATTCGGCCTTCGGAGAAAGTCTGCGTTATTACTGACGATGCTACCTGGGAGATTGCTGCGGCTATCGTCGCTGAACTGCAGAGAGTCGGGTCGCCTTACAACGTTTGGGTGCTGGAGGATTTGGCTGCGCGTCCTTTGAAGGATTTGCCTGGGGAGATTCTTGCTGACCTTGAAACCAGCCAGGTCTCGATTTTCGCCGTTTGGGCGCAGCAAGGTGAATTGCGCTCGCGGATGCAAATGACCGACGTGGTGAATCGACAAAAGATTCGCCATGCGCACATGGTGAACATCAACCGGCAGATTATGCTGGAAGGGATGCGCGCGGATTTTCAGAGGGTCGACCGGCTTAGCGCGAAGGTTGTTGCCATGGTGCGGAAGGCGCGGCGGGTGCGGGCGCAAACCGCGGCTGGTACGGACTTGACGGCGGAGTTGAATCCGAATTATCGCTGGTTGAAAACCAGCGGAATTATCAGTTCGGAGAAATGGGGGAATTTGCCGGGCGGGGAGATCTTTACTACTCCGGGTGAAGTAAATGGGACGTTTGTCATCGACGGTGTAGTTGGGGATTATTTGTGCGCGAAGTTTGGAAATCTGCAGGAGACGCCGCTCACCGTTCGCATGAAGCAGAACCGGCTGACCGAGGCGCATTCGGAGAATCGCGAGCTCGAGGACGATTTCTGGAAGTACACGCATACCGATGAGAACAGCGACCGCGTGGGCGAGTTTGCCATTGGGACGAATATCGATCTCAAGGATGTGATCGGACAGATTTTGCAGGATGAGAAGTATCCTGGCGTGCATATTGCGTTTGGGAATCCTTATGGGGCGCATACTGGCGCGCAGTGGGATTCGTCGACGCATATTGATGTTGTAGGACGCAAGTTTAATATTTGGGTGGACGACGAGCAGATCATGCGGGATGGGAAGTTTTTGGTGGAAGCGTAGGGCCGTGCGGACCGAGGCAGACAGCAGATTCCTCGTCGCTTCGCTCCTCGGAATGACAACCTTGAGTTCGAGAAAGGAATAAGTTGTAGGGATCCTTCGACTCCGCAAAATGCCCGCTCACGCGGGCACTTTGCTGCGCTCAGGATGACAAGCGTTTGGGCGCCCGAAGGGCTTACAATGATGCTCCGGTTGTCGTGGGCACATGATTCCTTCTCTTCGCAAGCAATTCAACGCGAACTTCGCTGCTGAAAAATATCAGACCTTTTTGCGGCGGATCGATGCGGCAGCCAGAACGCACGTGCAGTTTCGCCTTTGCGAGACTCCGTGCTTTTTCCCGAAGACGCTCCTCGATCGCATGGTTGCAGATGGCAAGGAGCTTATCCGGCAATTGGTGGAGAGTCGCGACTATTTGAAGCGCTCGGACGCCTCCATTCCGCAGGAATTTCGCGTTCCGAATGAGCCGGAGCGTCCGTTCTTTATTCAGGTGGATTTTGGCCTGGTGCGCGATGCTGACGGAGAGCTGCGCCCGAAGCTGGTCGAGTTGCAGGCCTTCCCTTCTCTCTATGCGTATCAGGTAAGCCTGGCACACGATTACATCGAGACTTATGGAATGGATCACTTCACGGGCGGCGAGCGGCTGCGCTTCTTTCTTGGCGGCTTCGACGAGAAATCCTATGTCGAGCTCTTGCGAGCGGCGATCGTTGGGAATCATGATCCGGAGAACGTGATTTTGATGGAGATTCATCCGGAGCAACAGAAGACGCTGCCGGATTTTTTGCTAACGGAAAAAATGCTGGGCGTGCAGACCGTCGATATTGTCGCAATAAAGAAAGAAGGTTCGCGACTTTATTACGAACGCGATGGAAAACGCATTCCGATTCGACGTATTTACAATCGGGCGATTGTGGATGAGTTGCAGCGGAAGAACGTAAATCTCGCTTTCGACTGGCGCGATGATCTGGATGTGGAGTGGGCTGGGCATCCGAACTGGTATTTCCGGATCAGCAAGTTTTCAATTCCGTATTTGCAGCATGAGTCGGTGCCGAAGACCTGGTTTCTGGATAAGCTGGAGAGCATCCCCGAGGACTTGCAGAACTTCGCTTTGAAGCCGTTGTATTCGTTCGCGGGATTGGGCGTGGTGATTGCACCGAAGCAAGAAGATATCGCGGCGATTCCCGAGGAGAAACGCGGGGATTACATTTTGCAGGAGCGGGTGCATTTCGAGCCGGTGATTGAAACGCCGTTTGGCCTGACCAAGGCGGAGGTACGGGTGATGTATATCTGGCTGGATGAGTTGCGGGCGGTGCTGACAATTATTCGCATGGGGCGCGGGCTGATGATGGGAGTGGACCATAACCGTGATATGGAGTGGGTGGGCGCGTCGGCGGCGTTTTATCCGGAGGAGTAGAAAAATTGCCTCTGGGCGCACGGGGACGGACGAAGGCGTCCGTCCCTCCATGGTCTGTATTTCGTTCTACACGCCGTTGGGGCGCTGGCGGATTAGCGACAAAAATTCTTCGCGGGTTTCGTGTTCGGTGCGGAAGCTGCCGAGCATCGATGACGTGACCGCCGCGGAGTGTTGTTTTTCCACGCCGCGCATCATCATGCAGAGATGGCGGGCTTCGATGACTACGCCTACGCCTTGCGGCTCGATTACTTTCTGGATGGTTTCGGCGATTTGCGTGGTGAGGCGCTCCTGGATTTGCAGGCGGCGGGAGAAGACTTCGATCAGGCGCGGGACTTTGCTTAGGCCGATGACTTTGCCGTTGGGGATGTAGGCTACGTGGACTTTGCCGAAGAATGGGAGCAGGTGGTGCTCACAGAGGCTGAACATTTCTACGTCTTTGACGATGACCATTTCGTCGTAGGGTTCGGTGAAAAGCGCGCCTTTGAGCAAGGCTTCGGGGTCTTCGCTGTAGCCGCGGGTCAGGAATTGCATGGCTTTGCGGACGCGCTCGGGAGTTTGTTGCAGGCCTTCGCGGTTGGGGTCCTCGCCCAGGCGGACCAGCATTTCGCGGACGAGGTCTTCGTAGGTGGCGGAGGTTAGCGTTGGTGATGCGGTTACGGGATTCATGGGATTTGGTAATTTCGTAACTGAGTGTTTTGGTAATTGAAAAACTGTTCGGCTTTCATTATCTGCTCAAGCTAGGTTCCGATTCCCCGGCGTATTCGAAGGAATTCATCATCGTTTCTTCCAGCCGTACCTTTTCCAGATGCGCGTGTTGGAAGCCGCGCTGCACTATTTTGTAGATCTGGAGGCAGAGGTTCTCGGTGGTGGGGACAGCTTTTTGGAACTCAGGAAGCGTGTTTAGATTTTCTTTATCGTAGCGGGCCAGCACTTCCCTTTCGATGAAGGTGTCCAGGTCGACAAGATTGCAGACCATGCCAGTTTGGTTGTCGACTTTGCCGCTTACGGTGACTTGCAGCGTGTAGTTGTGGCCGTGTCCGTAAGGGTTGTTGCATTTGCCGTAGGTGGATTCGTTTTCCGCTTCGGACATTTCTTGGCTGTGCAGGCGGTGGGAGGCGGAAAAGAGATAGCGGCGGGAGAGGTGGGCTTTCATAAGCAGCTTCTAGCTTCTAGCTCCTAGCTTAACCATCATTCTTCTCCGTAGAAATCTACGAAGAGGTCTGGGGTTTCGTAGACTCGGACTCGGTGGAGTTGGGCTTTTTGCAGCTTTTTCTCGAGGCGCTGCCAGATGGCTATGGCTATGTTTTCTGTGGTCGGGATTTGGTTTAGGAATTCGGGTACTTCTTTGTTTAGAAAGCGGTGGTCCATGGCGTCGAGGACTTCGCGGTTCATTACTTCTTTTAGCTGCTTGAGATCGATTACGAAACCGGAGCGCGGGTCGACTTCGCCTTTTACCGTGACTTCCAGCGTGTAGTTGTGGCCGTGGCCGTTGGGGTTGTTGCATTTGCCGAAGAGGCGCTGGTTTTCTTCCGTGGAGAACGCGGGGTTGTGGTAGTAGTGCGAGGCGGAGAATTCGGCTTTGCGGGTTAGGTAGAGCATGGGAGCAGTTGTCAGTTGTCAGTGGCCAGCAAAACTAGATTCCTCGCTGCGCTCGGAATGACAAGATGTTTGGTTGGTTCGAGCTTGAGTCCTTTAATCCTTCGTGTGAAAGAGAATTTGAGTATGTGCGGCCCTTCCAGCCTACTTTGCCGATGCGGTACGCTCTGCTTGAACGCAAGAGCAAGTAGGTGAACATGGGCATGCCGAAGAGCGCGCCGAGGAATTCCCCCGCGAGGTCAAAGTTGGCGCGGCGAAGCACGCCCGAGTTGCGCGAGAAGATTAACATTCCTAGCGCGTTCCACCACCAGTGCCGTGTTGCGACGGAGAGCGCAAGGAACGCCCACGGCAGCGCCCACAACAGAAATGTCGAGGCGGCGAGTCGGCGAGTACGCGGAAATAGTAACGCAAGATTTTTCGTCCAGCCTTCGCGGAGTTGGGCGAAGTTGCGGTACATGCGGGTGCGGACTGCATCGGCGGCGTAGCGGAAGAAGATTTTTCGGCCGCTGTGCTTGATGGCGCGGGCCAAGGCCACGTCTTCGAGAATCTCGTTGGCGATGGCGGCGTGGCCTCCTACTGCTTCGTAGGCTTCGCGGGTAATCAGGATGTATTGGCCGTTGGCGGCTGCTATCGGTGAGTGCGGGTCGCGCACTTTGCTGGGCGGATATTGGCGGGCTAGTTCAGCGAAGACTACTGGCAGAATTGCCATCTCCCAGAAGGTAACTGCGATTTGCTCGGGGGAGTAGGAAAGCATATCGGCCTGGTGGTCGCGGGCTTCGGTTAGGGCGCGGACTAGCGAGCCCGGTTGATGCACGGTGTCGGCGTCGGTGAAGAGGAGCCATTGGCCTTGGGCGGCGCGGGCTCCGGCGGTTACGGCATTGTTTTTGCCGGTCCAGTTTGGAGGAAGTTCGGGGGCTTCGATTACGTGGACTCCGCGATCGGAAAATGAAGCCGCGATTTCGCGCGTGCGGTCGGTGGAGTGATCGTCTACTACGATGATTTCGAAGGTCACTCCGGTTTGAGAGATCAGCGAGTCGAGGCAAGTTGCCAGGGTGGCTTCTTCGTTGCGCGCGGGGACGATGATGGAAACTTCGGGGCGCGCGGGAGATGTCGCGTTCGCGGGCATACGGCGAATCTATTATTATAGCGGTGTGCTAGATTTCTTTTCTTTTTTCCATCGCTGCGGCCGGATTCTTCTCTCTCCTACCAGGCTCACCGTGAAGCGGGCTACTTTTGTAATCAACACAGAGGGCACAGAGGATCACAGGGTAAACCGTTGCGCATTCCCTGCCCGACTCATGCTTCCGGTGGCTGTCTTAAGTTTGCTGGCGCTTTCGGCTTGCTATAGCGGGACGCGGCCGGCGCGGATTGGGACGGCGGCGCCGGATTTTACCGTGAAGGACGCGGATCGCAGCGTTACTTTGAGCCAGCTTCGTGGGCAGGTGGTGGTTTTGAATTTTTGGGCTACCTGGTGTCCGCCTTGCGTGGAGGAGATGCCGTCGCTGGTGCAGATGCAGCAGATGATGAAGGCCAAAGGTGTGACCGTGCTGGCGGTTAGTGTGGATGTGGATCAGGACAGTTATGAACGGTTTTTGAAAGATCATGGCGTTAATTTGCTTTCGGTGCGGGATGGCGATGGGAAGAGTAATGCGTTGTATGGGACGTTCAAGTTTCCGGAGACTTATATCATCGATCGCAATGGAGTGGTGCGGAGGAAGTTTATTGGGCCGGTGGATTGGACGGCTCCGGACATTGTGGAGTATTTGGGGAAGTTGTAGGACTTCAGTCGCCTCGTCGGCCTAACGTCGCCGTTATCGCAAGTTGGCCAGCGGTCAAAACGTGTGATGGTCTTATTACAACAATTGGCGTGCATTGGGAGATCGTCCGACTTGTCCGGGCCGCCTATGAAAATTGCAGAGCTTAAAGGCTTGCCAAAATTGGTAAGGTCCGCCGAGGCGCGTTCAATCTTCTGCGATCAGTCGGCGGTCCAGATGCGGATTGTGGCGAGGTTGGCCAGTGCTAAGTTCACACTTCTCCCCCGGAGCGGCTCCGCAAGTCGGACAGCGGACGGCGAGTATCTGTTTTGGGCTGAGTCCCTTTTTCATCGCAAGCCCCTATGTACCATGATCAACTAGACCAGTTGCGGGAACCCGATCTAGACGGTTTATGTCCTTCGGACAACGGACATGGGCCGATTTTCCAGAAAGGCGCTGATAAGTGCGCTATTTATTTGCAAACCGCCGTTGTAGTAGACGAAACCCCTCTTCTTGAACGCATTCATAAATTTACTTACCCTTGCGCGGGTGGTGCCGACCATCTCCGCGAGGGTTCCTTGGCTCACCTTCAGGGGGTTCTCCGGCTTTGATTCCTTAGTTATTTGCCCGAACAACAACAAAACCCGTGCCAGTCGCTTTTCGCTAAAATTGAAGAATTGATCTGCCAGGTCTTCCTCGACTCGAATAACTCTGGAAAGTAGATACGCATTAAGCAATGCCGCAAACTGCGGGTCGCGCTTGAGCGTGCGAAGCGACCTCTCCTTCTGCAAGCGAGTGATATTGGAGGGCCCAATTGATCTCGCCGTGTACATCCGCGCCGATTGTCCTCCAAGACAGCCTTCGCCAAAAAAGCTACCCCGCGACAGGACGGCGATTATCGCTTTTTTGCGGCGTGTAGCGGCCATCGTGAGCTTCACTGTGCCGCTCTGGATGTAGAACACAGCATCGGCTTTGTCCCCTTGCGCAAAAATGATCTCATTGTCTCGGTAGGTCCGCACAGTCATCCCATCCCGGAACTTTTTGCGGAAAACTGTGGAACTGAAACCGAGAGTTCGTTTCGCCATTTGTATCCCTGGCACGATCAATTCACGTGAGTGCCGTTCTCCTAATAAGGAAAGAGGCTAAATCATATGGCTCGGGAATCTGGCTCGGCTGGTCAATATAGGTCATACACAATTGCACACAGTATCTAAATGGTTAATCTCGGGCGAAACTGCTCTAACGGCGAGTCTCTACACCCAGAAGTTAAATTTCTGGCGGTGTGTATGCCTAAAATGGCAAGAAGTCACGTGAATCCGTGAATCGGACGATCAGTTCGTTGAACTTTTGACAGAACAAGACCCTGCTAAAGGTTCTGGACAACACGACACCCTCGAAGCCGCAATTGCGGCACACAAGCGAGACTTTGGTAAGGATTGAGGTTCAACTGTCGAAATATCGCGATTACGCTCAGGACCGCGCTCGTTCGGGGTCTTCACGCTTCCGGGATAAAGTCCGAGGCAGCTGACAGGAGTATTCGTTCCACAACAGTTTCTGGTCGGGTAGCGATGCTACGACTGTGGTTGGGCTTCGCTTTGCTCAGCTCAACCTGCGCTCGGCATGACATGCGTTGGAGCGATCTTGGAAACTAAAGTTTGACATGGCGGAGGCGTAGGGCGTTCGTTATCACTGAGACTGAGCTGAAGCTCATGGCGGCGGCGGCGAAGATTGGGCTTAGCAGCAGGCCGAAGAATGGATAGAGAACTCCGGCTGCGATGGGCACGCCGATGGCGTTGTAGACAAACGCGAAGAAAAGATTCTGGCGGATGTTGCGCATGGTGGCTTGGCTTAGGGCACGAGCACGGACGATTCCGGTCAGGTCGCCTTTGACCAGCGTGATGCCGCCGCTTTCCATGGCTACGTCAGTGCCGGTGCCCATGGCTATGCCTACGTTGGCCTGGGCTAGCGCGGGGCCGTCGTTGATGCCGTCGCCGGCCATGGCTACCACTCTTCCCTGCTCTTGCAGCTTTCGGATGACTTCTAGTTTTTCTTCCGGCAGGACTTCGGCTTCGAATTCGTCGATGCCTAGCGCTTGGGCGATTTTTGCGGCGGTGCTGCGGTTGTCGCCGGTGAGCATGACGATGTGGAGGTTTTGATCGTGGAGGCGGCGGATGGCGTCGGGAGTAGATTCTTTGATGGGGTCGGCGACGGCCACAAGGCCGCCGTATTCTCGATCCACGGCGATGAAAATGGCGGTAGAGGCCCCTGGCTTGCCGTAACTGAAACTTGAACCCGGCTTGCGCGCTCCGACTTCCTGCATGAATGAAAGATTGCCCAGGGCGACTCGTTTTCCGTCGACTGTGCCCTGAATGCCTTTGCCGGGCGTGTTCATCACGTCGGTTGGCTCGGAGAGTTTTAGTCCGCGGGCGATGGCGCCTTGCACAATGGCGGCGGCCAAAGGATGCTCGCTGGCGCGCTCGAGGCTGGCGGCAAGGCGGAGGACTTCGTTGGCTTCAGAGAGATTGGGGGTGCTGTAGGAGACCAGTTTCGGCTTGCCTTCGGTCAGCGTGCCGGTTTTGTCTACTACCAGCGTGTCGACTTTTTGGAGGGTCTCAAGCGCGTCGGCGTTTTTGATTAGCACTCCGGCGCGAGCGCCGCGGCCTACGCCGACCATGATTGCCATTGGCGTTGCGAGGCCTAGCGCGCAGGGGCAGGCGATGATTAACACAGCTACCGCGTTGACCAGCGCGTGAGCCAGGCGCGGTTGCGGACCTAACGTGAACCATGCTGCGAAAGTGATGATCGCTACGCCTACTACTGCGGGGACGAACCATTTGGCTACGCGGTCGGCTAAGCGCTGGATGGGCGCGCGGCTGCGCTGGGCTTGCCCTACTAGTTGGACTATGCGGGCTAGAAGAGTTTCGCCTCCGATGCGTTCGGCTTGCATGATGAAGGAGCCGGTGCCGTTGATGGTTGCGCCGATTACTTTGCTTTGCGGAGACTTTTCCAGCGGGATCGATTCACCGGTGATCATCGATTCGTCGATGGAACCGCGGCCTTCGAGAATGGTGCCATCGACGGGAACTTTCTCGCCGGGGCGAACGCGGAGGCGGTCGCCCGGTTTCACCTGGTCGAGGGGGATGTCTTTTTCGGTGCCGTCGTCGTCGATTCGGCGGGCGGTTTTCGGGCTTAGGTCGAGCAGGGCGCGGATGGCGGCGCTGGTGCGGCTGCGCGCGCGGAGTTCCAGGACCTGGCCTAGCAGGACTAGCGTGGTGATGGCGGCGGCGGCTTCGAAGTAGACGGCGGGATAGCCCCGCGTGCTGGGTGGAGAAGCGGGAAAAATGTTAGGGGCGACCGTCGCGACTACGCTGTAGGCATAGGCGACGCCGGTGCCCATGCCGATTAGCGTGAACATGTTGGGGCTGCGGTTGATAAGGGAAGTCCAGAAGCGCTGGAAGAAGGGCCATCCGCCCCAGAGGACTACCGGCGTGGCTAATGCCAACTCGACCCAGGAGAGCAATCCCTCCGAAGTTGCGCGCACACCAAGGCCCGGGATCATCTGGTACATGTCCATCAGCACCAGCGGCGCTGTTAGAACTAAGCTGACCCAGAAGCGGCGCGTCATGTCACTGAGTTCGGGATTTTCTTCTGGAGCGGCGGCTACGGTCCGCGGTTCCAGCGCCATGCCGCAGATGGGGCACGAACCCGGTTCGCTGCGGACGATTTCCGGATGCATGGGGCAGGTGTATTCGGTGCGCGTGGCCGCTGTGGGGACCTCCGGTTCGAGAGCCATGCCGCAGGAGGGACAGGCTCCGGGCTTGGATTCGCGGACTTCCGGGCACATGGGGCAAACATAAGCTGTGGCGGGGGCGGTCCCGGACGTGGCGGCCGCTGCCTTTTGAATGGGTTGGAGCGTGATAACCGGGACCGACGGTTTCGGAGCGCCGAGGGCTACTAATCCGGAGGATTTCGGCGGGGTGTTCAGATACTTGTTAGGGTCAGACTTGAACTTTTCTACACAGCCCGCACAGCAGAAGTAGTAGTTTTTGGCGTTGTGCTTGTAAATATGCTTCGCAGTGGCGGGGTTTACGTTCATCCCACAGACTGGGTCGCGTTCTGGAATTGAAGATGCCTGGGCCGACATTTCTCCTACTTACTCTATTCTTTTTAAAAAACTTTAAACACAGAGCACACAGGGGATCACAGAGGAAACACTGGTGGCACTCAGTTCGATGGAAGATGTTCTATATTGGATTCACCGGCAGACCATGCCAGCCGTAGTTGACAAATTCTTTATCTGAAGCGAAAGGGCGATCATGACTTATCTGGATGTGGTTTATCGTTATGGGGCTGTGCCGGGTGAGGCGGAGTTGCGGGCAATTGACGGGGTGCGCGAGGTTTACGGGATCCGGGGAGTGCAGTTCAACGACGCCGAGCGGACGGTGCGGGTGGGGTATGACGCCTCCCGGTTGAAGGCTGATGCGGTGGCCAAGCTGCTCAGGCAGGCAGGGATCGACATCCTGGAAAAGCTGGTTCCGGCTCGAGACGTTCCCGCCTAATACGAAGAAGCTGGGGGAGTTAGCTTCGTCGTGTCGAGCCTTGTCATCCGGAACCGAAGTAAGGGATCTTATGTTGCCGGGGAGATAGATTCCTCACTTCGCTCAGAATGACGAAAAAATCGAAAGTGCACCAACCGGTGCAGGGGGAAAAGCAACCAAAGTCGCAACTTTTCAAAGACTAGTCCGGGGAGGGCTAGCGCCATTAATCGTCCACCACTATGGTCTGATTTTGCAAGGGGCGTCCAAGAGAACCTCTGGCCGAAGTCATCCTTGGATCGCCCCGTTGCGCGCCACTTCGTCTGCCCTATGCTGTTGCAGATGGCGTGCCATTCTCTAAGATATTCATAATACTGGCGGCGGCACTTTTGCAGTTTGTAGGAATTGCTCTGCGCACTGGAAAGAATTACGTCTCTAGCCAAAATGGTGCAGGAATCGGGCCGACGGGCTGTTGAAAACGGCCATGGGCGCGGTATTTCTGGCACGACAGTACACTCGGCTGCTCCCCAGATGCGACTAGCCGGCATTGCGTGCGGGCACTGCTGGGCGAGCGGAAAAGCGCTCCGACCAGCGAATTCTTCCGGTCGCCTGCATCACGACGAACAATGTAATGATGGCGATAATTGTGATGGCCAGGCCTGTGAATCCTTTCCAGAAGAAGGCGTAGGAGAATAGCACCAGGTAGATCAGCTGCGCGGTGCCGGCCTCCAAGGCTGCGAATCTGAGTCCAACCACGAGCCGCAGATAGCTGACAACGAGCACCACGGAAACCACGGAGGAAATGGCCATGGCCACGTGAATCGAAACATGGTCGACCAGGTAGGCCAGCAGCAGATGGAAGGCAAAGAATGCGGTGGCGAGGAAAAAGTAGTTCATGGGATGAAGGTCAATTCCGCGCAACGTGGTGATGATGAACATGAGGAAAAAGAAGAAGAACAGCGAGACGGGCGCGGCATAACTGATTTCGCCCGCCAGCGGCCCGGGCTGCAGTTTAGCGGGCATGGTCATGCCGATTTGAAATCCGGCGATCAGGTTGGAGTACTGCCAGGTTAGTTCCCAGCCGCCGGGAATGAGGCGCTTCGAGGTGGGTGAGAGGGTGTCGTCGGCGAAATCGATGTCGCGAAAATCGGTTTGCATGGTGAGCATAAAGTCGCGCGCCTGCGCGACGCCGTCTCCAAACTGATAACGCCAGCTGTTCAGGCCCTGCGAGCGATAGGCAAGTTGCAGATTGACGGTGTCGCCGGGCTTGAGGGTGGCGTGGGCGGCGACGCCTGAATCGTCGGTTGCGAGGGCGACGGATTGTCCGTTTACCTTCATCTGCAAACCGTCATAGATGGCTTTCTGCGCGGGGAATTTCAGGCGGAAGTCGATGGTCTGCTCCTGCGCGGTGTCGTTGCGGAAGGAGTAATCGCCGGAGAAATCAACCGTGTAAGTGCTGTACCAGAGAAGCCCCTTCTGCCTGGGCGTGAGCTTGAACTTCACGTGAATCCGGCTCGCGGCGAGGGGCAGCAGAACCTGGCGCGGCACGTTCCGGCTATGCAGCACCACTTTGCCGTTTTCGACGTTGCTCGAGGTCACGGCGTCGGTGACGGTATAGGTGGCCGTGGGCGGCGACTGCTGTTGCTCGGTGCCCCAGGTCGAGGCCACGTGGCCCTGCAGCTGATCGTTGCTGCTATAGGTCCGGGAGAAAATGGTTGCGCCCAGAATGGCCCAGGCGATAGTGGTGCAAATGAAAATGAAAGCCAGCGCGAGAATTTGTCGCAGCAAGAATTTTCTCCTAGGGCGATTAGTCGCGTTTTTCGGTTTGCAAGGAAATTGCCGGACGACGCAGATTGAGAGGGCACGGGTTAGGGCTGGATGGGAGAAGATAGTTGTGTCATCGGGAGCACAGTGTGTCAGAGGAGGAACACAACGTCAGAAAGGAATTTAGCTCGCCAGGCGGCGGAGAAACTCCTGTTCATCCATGCGGTATTTGAAGGCTTTGCGGCCATCGATAAAAACGACTGGGACTTGGTCATTAAACTGGCGGCGAAGTTCCGCGTCGGTGTCCACGTCAATTTCCTGCCAGGTGAAGCCGCCACGGCGCGCGAGTTTGGCGAGACTTTCCTTGACCACCTCGCAGAGATGACATCCCTTGCGCGAGTAAACGATGACTTGCCGGAGGACTCCCACGCGTGGATTGTAGCGTTCCTCGGAGTTGGAACTCCAGTAAGAAATCGTGAAGAAGTGCAAACGAGAGTCCGGTAACGTTAACAGGCCAGGCAGGCGGGGACCGGAATGGGATGAGGGTAGAATGCCAGCATGCAAAATTCCGAAAAACCCTTGCACGGCAAAACTTGCCTAATCACGGGCGGAGCGCGGCGGCTGGGGCGCGCGTCCGCTCTCGCTCTGGCGGAGGCGGGCGCAGATGTTGCCATTACCTTCCGCAACTCGGCGCGGGATGCGCAGCATACGGTGGTCGATCTCGCCAGCCTTGGAGTGCGGGCGTTTGCTTTGCGCTGCGATGTGACGGACGAAGCCAGTGTGAAGGCCATGATGCGCGAGGCTGGGCGGGAGTTGGGCCGGATCGATATTCTGGTAAACAACGCTGCCAATTACGAGACTGCCGAGTTCGGGCGCCTGACGGTGCGGCAGTGGGATGCGATCTTCGCGTCTAATACTCGCGGGCCGTTTCTGGTTTCGCGCGAGGCTCTGAAGTGGATGCGCCGCAGGCGATCAGGATCGAGGCACGCGAAGATCGAGGGAAAGATAATCAATATGGGGTCGCTCGGCGGCTTGCGGCCCTGGGCCACTCATGCTCATTACTGCTCGTCGAAGGCAGCACTGCATATGCTGACGAAAGTGATGGCGAAGGCTCTGGCGCCGGAGATTGCGGTGAATGCGGTTGCGCCGGGGATGATCGATCTTGGGGAGAAAGCGGCTGCGGCATTCATGCGACGCATGGCGAAACAGACTCCCATGAAACGCAATGGGCGTGACGACGAGATCGCCGCCGCGGTGTTGTTTTTCGCCACTGCGCCGCAGTTTATTACCGGGCAGATTCTCGCGGTGGATGGAGGGTTGGGATTGTGATCAGGCCCGCGCCTCTGCCGAAGTGGGATCGATGATGCGCTTCACCTCCGAGACTCGGTTCGCCGGGAAGCCGCCCTGCTTCGCATGCTCGCGCACCATCTCTTCATTGGGCGCGATGTAGACGCAATAGATTTTGTCTTGCGTTACGTAGCTTTCTACCCACTGGATCTGCGGCCCCAGATTCTTTAAAACGCCGCAGGACTTTTGCGAGATCGCCTGGACCTGATCCTGAGTTAGACTGCCCGCGTTGGGGATCTCGCGCTCGATCACGTATTTCGGCATGGTTCCTCCGTTCGGTTGCCTTTTTGAGTATTGGGAATTCGCCGCAAGATTCTAATATAGTTGGGCGAATGAAGAAAATCAGGAATGAGTCTGCGTCGAAGTCTGCTGTCGCGCCTCGCGTTGCCGTTTCCATTATGGCGGCGGGTAAAGGGACGCGGCTGAAATCGCAACTGCCGAAGGCGTTGCACGAGGTTGGCGGCAAGCCACTGCTGGCGCATGTGATCGGCGCGGCAGCGCGGGTGGTTCCGCCGAATGACATTTTTGCCATCATCGGGCACGAGGCGGATCGCGTGCGCGCGGCAGTTTCATCGACTGGCGTGAATTTCGTGGTGCAGCCGGAACAGCGCGGAACCGGGCACGCTTTGATGGTTGCGCGGGATGCGGTTTCGCCGTACGACCACGTCATCGTTCTTTCCGGCGACGCGCCGCAGATCACGCCGCAGACTATTGCCCGGCTGCTGAATTTTCATCTTGACGAACAGGCGGCCATGACGCTGTTGAGCGCGGAACTGGATCCGCCTATGGGATATGGCCGCGTGGTGCGCAAGAATCCGCGCAGCGCCGAGGTGAAGGCGATTGTCGAAGAGAAAGCTGCTACTGCGGCGCAGAAGAAGATCCGTGAGATCAATGCCGGCTTCTACGTCTTTGATGTGCGGCAATTGTTCTCGCATATTGGAAGGCTCTCAACCGATAACGCGCACGCCGAATACTACCTGACCGACATGGCGGAAGTGCTCCGCAAAGCGGGAGAGCGCGTAGTGGTTTGGAAGACGGAAAATTCCGCGGAGATTCTGGGAGCGAACACACGCGCGGAGCTTTCGCTGATCGATCATCAGATGCGGATGCGCAAGTGCCAGCAGTTGATGGCAGACGGCGTGACGATTTTTTATCCGGCAACATGCGTCATCGACAGCGACGTGCAGATCGCGGCAGATACTGTGCTCGAGCCTTTCGTGCAGATTCTGGGCCGCACACGGATTGGGGCAGATTGTCGAATTCGCTCTTATTCGGTGATTCGGGATTCCGAGATTGCAGATGGCGTTCTGGTTCGTCCAGGGTGCGTTTTGGAGGGAGCGCGAGTGGCGCGCAACGCCATTCTGGGGCCCTATTCGCATCTGCGGCCGGGAAGCGAAATTGGCGAAGGTGCGCATGTGGGGAACTTTGTGGAGACAAAGAAAATCAGGTTGGGCAAAGGATCGAAGGCGAATCACCTGACCTATCTGGGCGATGCGGAGATTGGCGCAGGCGTGAATATCGGCGCAGGAACGATTACTTGCAACTACGATGGGGTGAACAAAAATGCGACTGTGATCGAAGATGGAGTCTTTATCGGGAGCGATACCACGCTGGTTGCGCCGGTGCGCGTGGGCAAGGGAGCGTACGTGGGCGCGGCTTCGTGTATTACGGATGATGTTCCGGAGGATGCGCTTGCAGTGGGACGCGCTCGGCAAGTCACGAAAGAAGGCTGGGCGCGGGAGAAGCGAGCAGCGCAGAAGGCCAAATAGATCGCAGGTCGCGGCACCCTCGGGCTAAAGCCCGTTTGGGTGTAGAGCAGTTTTAAGGCGCGGTTAAAGCCGCGCCCCTTCAAAGCGTGTACGTCAAAGAGTGCACCCGCTCGAATACTAGTGCGAAACCGCGGCGAACAACTGCGAGTGCATGATCGACTGGAACTGTTGATCGGTGGACTTGAAGTGGAAGCTCACGTCCGATCCGTCGGAGTCGACGCTAGTGTTATCCATCGCCACTTTTTCGGGAGCAGTGGCACTCATTTTCTTGTAGAGCAGGCCGGCTTTTACCAGCGAGGCCAGCGTGGCTGCGCTGACAGAATCCGAGGAGACTACGGTCAGGTCGAAGTTCACGCCGCCATTGAAGCTCATCGTGTAGCGCGATCCGAGAAGTCGCTTTTTGAGGGTGTCGTAATCGGCGATCTTGGCGGCGTCGCCGAGCGCGGAGCGCATCACGTTCTGTGTTCCTGCCTGGTCAAGAATGCTCCAGACGGGTGAAGAATCAACGTCGGACATCATGTCCGCCATGGTTTGATTCGTGTCAAGGCTCAGAATTTCTCCGTCGCGCGTGTCGAGAGCGATCTTGACCGCGGATATTTCTCCGAACAACAGCGTGCTGTCATCGAGAAACACCATGACCATACCGCCGTCCATGGGATAGATGCTGGAGTTGCGATATTTGGTGGGCTTGATTTTTGCCACCGTCAATTTCTTGAGGACGGTTTTCATGGCGAAGGGTCCGGCGGCCACGCCTACACCTTTGATTCCCATTTTCTGGGTGCGGAACGAGACGAAGGTAAGCGTGTCCACGTCCTTATCGGGGTCGATGGCGATTCCCTTCAGCGCCTGTTCGAACTCCTTGATGTTATCGGGCAGTAATTGCTGCTTCAGTTGCATCGCGGTCGGCGAGTCTTTGAGACTGCGATAATCCACGGAAATCAGCTGCTGCGTATCGGCGGGGATCACGGTGCGGGCCGAGGAGTTCATCGGCATTGCATGGGCTGCGCTGAGCAGCAGCGCAACCGAAATCGCGGAACCAAGCCAAACCTTGACGGTTTTCATAACCAAGCGGACCTCACTGTTAGGGTTCTAAAGAATGAACGGAATCGAGGCATTCTCTTGCAGTTTAGATGCAGGCTCGTGCCCTTCCGTTATCGTTTTGTCCATTCTAAGGCAAAAGGCTGGCCGGGAGTCATCCAAAGGTGCATAGACCTGTGACCAGCTTGAGTCGGGGTTGGCAATGGCTCTGAAGATTTCCAACCACAAAGTTCACGAAGGAATACAAAAGTAAAAGTCTAGTCGTAGTATTCCAAACCCAAGTGCGTGATCAATGTTTCGCCCTTTAAGTGGCGAAGAGTGTTTTTCAGCTTCATCGATTGAATGAACAGATCATGCTCGGGGTAGAGGCCCGGAGCCGTCATTGGAGACTTGAAGTAGAAACTCAGCCACTCCTGAATTCCAATTCCGCGCAGTTCGGAACAACGCTGTGCGAGATCGACGAGAAGCACCAGGTCGAGCACGATGGGGGCGGCGAGGATGGAGTCGCGGCACAGGAAATCGACCTTGATCTGCATGGGATAGCCGAGCCAGCCGAAGATATCGATATTGTCCCAACCTTCTTTATTATCACCACGCGGTGGGTAATAGTTAATGCGAACCTTGTGGTACATCTTCCCGTAGAGATCGGGATAAAGCTCGGGCTGCAGGATGTGTTCGAGCACAGAAAGCTTGGACTCTTCCTTGGTTTTGAAGGAGCCGGGATCGTCGAGAACTTCGCCGTCGCGGTTGCCGAGGATGTTAGTTGAGAACCATCCGTTGAGGCCCAACATGCGGGCTTTGAAGCCGGGCGCGAGGATGGTCTTCATCAGCGTTTGGCCGGTTTTGAAGTCTTTGCCGCAGATGGGTGCTTCGTTTTGTTTGGAAAGCTCCAGCATGGCAGGAATGTCGACGGTCAGGTTCGGGGCGCCGTTGGCGAACGGGACACCTTCCATCAGCGATGCGTAGGCGTAGATCATCGAAGGAGCGATGGTGTCGTTGTTCTCGCGCAGGGCTTTCTCGAATGATTTCACGGATTGGTGCGCTTCGCCGGCCGCGATGTAACTTTCTGTCGAGCCGCACCACATTGTCATGAGGCGCGTGGCGCCACTCTTTTTCTTGAAGTCGCGGATATCGTCGCGCAGTTGCTCGGCGAGGTCCATTTTGGTCTTGCCTTTTTTCACATTCGGGCCGTCGATTTTTTTCACGTAGTTGTGATCGAAGACGGCGGAGCGTGGCGTGATCGAGGAAAGGAACGGCTTGAGTTGCTCGAGCAGGCGCTGATCGAGCACGCCGGCGTTCGAGGCGGCTTCATACATGTTGTCTTCGAAGATGTCCCAACCGGTGAAGACGAGATCGTCGAGTGCGGCGAGTGGAACGAACTCCTTGATCTTGGGCGAGCGGCCATCGGTACGCTTGCCTAGACGAACGGTGCCCATCTGGGTTAGCGAGCCGATCGGTTTAGCCAAGCCCTTGCGAACGGCTTCTACTCCAGCTACGAATGTGGTGGCTACTGCGCCCATGCCGGGAATCATCACGCCCAGCTTCCCTTTTGCCGGGGCGATTTCTAAGGCGGTGGCGGTTATAGTCTCCGATCTGGCTGATTTATTGCCACCACTTGCGCCGGATAGTTTCAGTTCGCGGTTGGCGCGTACGGCATGCGCCATCGCCGCTTCGCGGTGCTCGTGTTTTTTTGCTTCCTCGGCATTCTTGAACTGTTTTCGATGTCTGCGGCCGTCGGCGTCGAACCAATCGGCCATAAAAACTCCGGGGCGTTTCTGATACATGGGATCCTCGTGGGTGACAGTATATTGCCACCATCTTTCATCCACTATATTTTCCACGAAGGTCCAGCCATATCGCAAGGCAAAACGAGCCGACGTGAAAAGAATCGCCCTCGAAGAGCTATGCGCCTCATTAAACGGAAACTAAGATCGGGCTGTGGCCACTTCTCGTGCGTCTCTCAGAGCGAGATGTTGATAACAGTGATTGATTCTTTGCGTTGGACTGCTGCACCAATCTTGTTGCATAGTGGAATTGCTTCGAAAACCAGCTCCGCAGCCGGTTGCCGCGAAGCCGCTTTTGCAGTCCAGCCTTGATGTTGGGTCTGCAATTCTCCTGACCTCGTTGTTTCTCCACTCAATCTGAGTCTTTCGCTCATGAGCCTTGGCGCTCGTGTGCCTTGCTCAGACTTGCCTACAAAAACAGGAGATTCGAATGAAAGGAATTCGCAAATACGTGTACGCCGCTGTCTTGATGTTGAGTGCACTGAACTTCGCCCCCACCCTTGCATCTGCCCAGGATGAAGGCGGCAATTTCACGCTGCCGCACGAGGTTCACTGGCAAAATGCCATTGTGCCTGCCGGCGATTACCGGTTCACGGTGGAGGCCGTGGGACCGTCAGAGCTGTTGAAGCTGCGCAAAGTTTCAGGCGCGCCTGCGTCGTTCATGCTGATGGTGAATGATGCGGATGTGATGACGAGCAGCGAGAGCGCGAGGCTGGTGATCAAGTCGGGGGCTGGCGTTCGGTATGTCAGCTCGATGAGCTTGCCGGAGTTTCAACTTTCGCTGCATTTCGCTATCCCACCCGGGGAAGGAGAAATGGCACAGATGCGGACGCAGGGACTGGCAAGTTCCGCTGGCAGCCGCTAAAACCGCACCGAGCGCGGACTAATCATCAGTCTGCGCTCGGGCGCTATCTCCTAGTTGGACCACGGAAGGCGCTAAGGAACGTGGGAATCTCTCCGGTCATTGGTGGCCGTGGCGCCGTTTGAATTCGTGAAGCACAGTTTCTACGATGGATTTGGGGAACGCGAGTTACCTTTGACTTCCTCGCTCAATACGATGGCTTCCGCGATCTCTTTCATCGGCCTGCGCTTTTGACGGCTCTGACGCTGCAAGGCGAGATAGGCCTGCTCTTCGGTTATACCGAGTTCGCGCTGGAGAATGCCTTTGGCGCGCTCGACCACTTTGCGGGCTTGCAATTGTTCGGAAAGATTGACGTTGGCTCCTTCGAGGCGCGCCATTTCGATCTCGGCGCCCACCAGAAATCCGACGGTGGAGATCAGGCGGATTTCGCGTTTGCGATAGATATGCGGCTGGCGATGCTGCAGGTTGATTACGCCGACAACGCGCCCGCGGCACATGAGCGGCACCGATAAGAAGGCTTCGTAACTATCTTCCGGGAGTTCGTGGAAAAACTGGAACCGGGAATCGAGCGCGGCTTTTTCGGGCACCGCGACCGGTTCTTTGTGCTCGGCGACCCAGCCGGTAATGCCCTGCCCCACACGCAACTTCAGCCGGTCGACCACTTCCGGATGCGGATTTTTCGAAGCGCGCAAAACCAGGTCATCGCCATCCAGAACGTAAATCAGGCACGAGTCGCACTTTACCAGTCCGGTCACGAAATCGAGGACGCGGGTTAGCACATCGTGAAAACTATCGGAGGTGGCCAGCCGATTGCCGATCTCATGCAGTATGTCAAAATGTGAATCCTCAACTGACATTAGCGTTTCCATGATTTCAGCGTAGGACCCAATTGGCGTTGTGTCTAATTCCAAATTTCAATGGCTGCGATAAAGAATTTCCCGGCGATTGTTATCGCTTATTAACATCCGCGTGGTTGGGGGACGCATCGCCGGGCAAGTTTTTTCATTTGGCATTTTTTACCTAGCATCCAGATCCATGTTTTTTATGGGCAAATCCCAGTGTGCGTCGAGGATCTCGAAGCGGCGCTGCTCTTCGCGCTGAAAGGTTTCCTGGTCCGGGTACATCTGCTTTTGCAGCGCGGCTTCATCGAAGGGTTCGTTGGCGACGTTTGCGTTTTTGAAGACGATGGTCACGCGGAAGTCCCAGCGCCCGTCCTCGGTGGTGTGATAGCGCGGCTGATCCATCCACACTTTTGCGATGCGGCCGAGTTCCATTTCCTTCTTCAGCACGGGGTAGTGATTCTTCTTGAAAAGTTTCAGAAATTCCTCGGCATGGCCCCATTTCGTTTTGTAGTAATACTCGATCACGAACGGTTTGTCGGTCGAGACGGCTGTTTGGTTTTGGCAAACAGCAGTGAACGCAAATGTTGCGCAGAAGAACGAGAGCAGGATACGGAGTGGTGGCTGCACGGGGTCCTCCTTTGTGAACTCTTGCTTGTACACTAAGTGGTCGAGAAAGCAAAGAGCGCAGGAAAAATCCACGATGGAAACTGACGAGGAACAGATCCTGGAGCTTTTCGAGGACGGGGATCGAGCTTTGATCGCTCGCGATGTTGCCGAACTGTTGCGCATCTTTGCGGAGGATTACATGCAGTGCGACGAGCACGGGAGATGGTTCGGCAAGCGGGATGTGATCGATAATTTGACTTCCGGAAAAATTCGTTACGTTTCGATGACTTCTACTGGTCGCAAAGTCAGGCTTTTGCGGGACGATGTGGCGACCGTGAATGGCAGCGAAAATGACGAAGTTGAGCAAAACGGGCGGCGCTTCCCTGTTCGATACGTTTATATGGACGTTGTGATGAAGCGCGGTGGCCGGTGGCAGATTGTGGCATCGCAACTGGCGCGGGATCGGTGAGCGGTCTTCGCCGCGGCGCCTTCCGGCGCAGCGAGCAGGCTATCTTGCCGGGAACTTTCTTGCCAGCGTTTGCGTAGTAACTGGTAAGAGGTTGCCATGCGAACCTACCTTGCCAAACTTAGCCCGACCGCGCGAATGGCGCTGGCGGTTCCTCTGCTTTGGATTGCTTACCTGGTTGTGATGAATGTTGTGCCTGCGATTCTTCGGGCGGTGGTGCCGGAAGTGGTGCGGTCGGTGTTGAGCATGATGTGATGTTTGCGTCGCGGTTCCCTCCCGATCAGTATGCTGGCGCATCACGCCCCGCCCTCCCGGCCGTCCGCAGTGATACCCTGCAATTTACGAATCTTCCGTGACAGCCCTCAATGACGAACTTTGGATGGAGGAGGCTTTGCGCTCGGCGCAGCGTGCGCTGGAGGCGGGTGAAGTGCCGGTCGGTGCGGTGGTGGTATGCGCGGGCCAGATTGTGGGACGGGGATGGAACCGCAGTATCGGCGACAATGATGCGACAGCCCATGCGGAGATGGTGGCCTTGCGCGAGGCGGGAACTGCCGTTGGTAACTACCGACTGGGGGAGTGCGAGCTGTTTGTCACAATGGAGCCGTGCGCCATGTGCGCAGGAGCGATGGTGCACGCGCGCATCAAGCGGCTGATTTATGGCGCGGATGATGCCAAGGCTGGCGCGGTACGATCGGTAATGCAACTGCTGGAGCATCCGGCGATGAATCATCGCGTGGAAGTTCGCGGGGGAGTGCTGGCCGGGCGGTGCGCGGAAGTGCTGCAGATGTTCTTTAGGGATCGCCGAAGTTGACCGGCAGTTAGCACTTGGCAATTAGCGTTTACCCCAGAGACTGACTGCCAAATGCCAAACGAAAGTGCGGTTTTGGCGGCTGAAAGCTGAGCGCTGACAGCTCTTACAGTAAGGAGTTTCAGCCACCCGCACGTGCTCGGTGCCAGCATAGCGCCGCAGCGGCTATACAATCAGTACAGTTATCGTGCAGACTTTGAATGAAGTTTTCTCCGCTCTTTCTGTCCGCCGCCGCTACGAAGTATGGTTTGTTCGTCTGGGACTGGCGGATGGGATTGGTGCCTGGTGGTTCCGCTATCTGCTGATGAATCCCGGACGCGGCGGTTGCCCCGGGGACCCACGCGGAATGCCAGTTCAGGTATGGGCCACGTGGTTTCCGCGGGAGGGAAAGCCGCAAAGCTTCATTCAGGGATTTTCGGCGGAGGATCTGGAGCTTAGCGCGCGCCGACAAACTCCATTTCATTTTCGACATCGCGACCATGCAATCGACGAGGATTCCTGCCGCGGCGCGCTGCAAGTCGACGGACACTCCGTCTCATGGAATCTGCACTACCATTCCACGTTTCGCGTAACGCTGAGCGACAAAGGCTGGATCGGTTTCTCGCGGACGCCTCATTCCGACGCGATTTTTTCGGGCCAGATTGTCCTCGATGGCCGAAGTTTGGCCGGCGACCCTCTCGGGTTCGGCGTGCAGGGACATAACTGTGGATACCGGCATCGCGATTTCTGGACCTGGGCGCACGCCTATTTTCCTGGGCCTGGCGGTCTCACGGCCACGCTGGAAGCGCTCATCTACGACATGCCCTTCGGCATGGTGTTTCGCAAAGCGGTGCTGTGGTACGAGGGCCGGCAGCACGTGTTCCGGAATCTGCAGGAAAAGAATAGAAATGCCGACGAGTTGGCGTGGAATTTTTGTTGTTCCTCAAGAGATGGCCTGCAATTGGAAGCAGCTTTCGATGGCGCCGGGCCTTGCCTGCATCGCTTGCCGTACTTGAAGACCAACTGCTCTGGCAGCTTCGAAGTTACGAACAACAGCCTGGCGAAGGCGTCGGTACGGTTGGAGCAGGGGCCGGGGGTGTGGGGTGGAGCACCCACTCAGTTAGAAACGACGACCGGCGCGGTTCTGGAGATGGTGGGCCGCTGAGCGCGCGGCCGCCGGCGTGGTTCCGATGAACGGGCCAGCGCCAGCCGCTCGGCAACGATGGAATACGCCGCCGCATTGAAAGCCATTCCGATGTGCGTACCCGGCACTTCAAAATCGCTCCCGGGATTCTTCGTCATGCAGTAGCGCCAGTCCACAATCCCGTCATAGCGGCTGTAAACCGCGGTCTGAAGCATGGCATCAGGAACTTCACGCCGCAGCGAGTCAATAAAATTGCAAGTGCAGCGCCCGGTGTAGCAGCGGGGCAACACACCATCGCCATGCTCCTGCAGGATGCGCAAGCGCACCGCATCCGCGGCATGCACCACGGCGCGATTCGCCACCGTGCCACGAATCGGCGAAACCAGCGTGATCACGGACGCAATATCTTTCGGCCGCGAACCGGCAATCGAGCGAGCAATCACACCTCCCAGGCTGTGGCCGAGCAGGTGGATCTTGCGACCGGTCTCCTTCAGCGCTCGTTCGATGGTCTCGCTCACCCGGCGCTGGATCAGCAGGTTCGGGCAGTCGGCATTGATGCCGATGCCGGAAAAATAAGGGCAATAGCCAATGCGCCCCAGCCACGCGTGAAGTTCGTTCAAATAAAGATCGGTGCCGAGAAAACCGGGAATGAGCACCACGCCGGACCCATCGCCCTGAGGTACACCAAACCCGTAGTAAATCGGGGTCGCGTGCAGCAGAAGAACCTCAGCGCCGAACAGCGCCTCGGTCCAAAGAGAAGTGTTGGCTTCCGGGTGAGGTTGGGGTGATGCCTTGCGAGACCTGAGCTTCGAAGAACCGTTTAACCGCTTCCGTGTGCGCAATTTCGTCCTGAGCCTGCCCGCAATTTCGCGCACGTCGATGCGAGCGTGCGCGTCGCGGCGCTTACTTCCGGGCAAAATTATACCGCGAGATTGGCGGGGATTCCATAGCACGTTTGAGTCATGGGCTGGTGAGAGGCACCTGGGATCAGGAATCCAATCGGAGACGCCCCCTGCCTGCCCGCTTCTTATTTTCTGGCGGGCAGCATTTTTCTAAACTAGCGCTTGACGCGCTTCCGCCGCGTTCCTCGCGCGCCCTTTTCCAGCCGCGCCTCCAGCTCCGCCACGCGCTCGCGCAGCGCATCGATCTCCGGTTCAGTCTCCACTTTCTGCGGCGGCGGAGCCGGAGCCGTTCCCAGGAACTTCTTCATCATATCCACCGGCGACAGAATGGCGGATTGCACTTCCCCCAAGCGGCTCTGCACTGCGTCCTGCACTTTTTGATACGTATCAAAGGCCGACTTCAAATACCACATCACGAATTCCTGCCGCACTTCATCGGAAGCAATGATCAGCTGGCGCAGCAGCTCGAGCGGCAGGCCGGTGGGCTTGTCCTTGGCATCTTCGGTGATGATTTGGGTCAGCGTGACGCGAGTCAGATCGTGGCCTGTTTTTGCGTCCACCACCTTGAGTTCCCTGCCCTCGCGGATGAGTGCGGCGATATCCTCGAGATTCACATAACGGCTGCCCACGGTGTCGTAGAGCCGGCGGTTGCTGTATTTCCTGATGACTACAGGTAAAGGCTTCATTCGCATCCTGCCTTATGTTGCTACGCACAAACGAATAAATATATCTTGACACAAGTTATTGTCGATCGTATAGTTAAGTCGAATGCTGCAGTGCAGCATATTCGGAGGCATCATATGGCAGCAACCACCAAGACCGAGAGCTCCCGCACTCATCCCCGGGAGTCCTCGTTCGTTTCCGTACTATCGGGTTGGGCCCAGCAGGGCGTCCAGAGCTTCTTTGCCACACAGCGGGTCCTTCTGGATCTTGCCATGCGGCAGAATGCGAATGTAATGCAGGCCCTGCGGCAGCAGTTGACCGACCCGCACCACTCTCCCACTGCTCTTCTCAGTGAAGTCGCGGGGGAGGGTATGACTAACTTCATCGAAGGACAAAAGGTGCTTCTCAATCTGGGGAAGCAACAGAACGAAATCCTCATGACCGCCGTGAGAGATCGCGTCGGCGATCTGCCCGCGGCCCACGCCATGACCGATCTGCTGCGCCGCAGCGTGGAGACTTTCATCCACATGCAGGAAGAGTTCCTGAAGATTGCCGGCAAGCAGACTCACAGCTGGGTGGAAGCCGCCAAGGCCGGAAAGCCCTACGAAACCGATCACGTCGTGGATCTGGCTCGCGAGGGCATGGAAAACTTCGTAAAGGCACAGAAGCAATTCCTCGATGTGATCGCCGAGGAGACTGCCAAAGCGACCGGCGGAAAAACCAACGGAGCGGTCAAGACAATCAAGAAGACCGAACTGTCTGAACTGGCGCGGCAGGCAACGGAGTCGTTCATTGAAGCCCAGAAGAAACTGGTTGACGTAGCCGGAAAGCAAATGAACTCCAGCGTGAAAACGGCAACCAAGAGTCTGGAGCTGTTGCCGCCGTTCCCCTACCTGCCATGGGCCGAACTGACGCGGGAAGGCGTGAAAAGCTACGTCGATGCCCAAAAGGAGTTGATGGACCTCGTGGTAAAGCCGGTAGTTGAGCACAAACACCCGGGCAAACCCTTGCATCATGCCAGGAAAACGGCGCGTGCCCGGAAAGTGAAGGCAGCAGCGGCCGTCGCGTAGCTGCGACGCTCAGCCGCAAGACATGCAAATGGAGTTGTCATCCTGAGTTGCGTATGGCCCGCGCACGGCGCGGGCCATACGCAACCGAAGGCTTGCCCTGAGGGAAGCCGAAGAGACTGCTGCATGTTCGCGTGCCCCAGGCCGCCGATAAGGGCGTGTTTTTGGGGAACGGCTTCGTCGTGTGAACCAGCACGGAAGAGAATGTCTGCGAAGCCGGCGCATAACCGGGCAAACGCGGTGGTCCTTCGGCATACCTCAGGCAACTCACTTCAGGACGACCAGTCAAGCCAATTGACGATCCCGGCCGGGCGCTGGCAGGTTCCTGCCGCGGATATTCGTCGTTTCTCACCAGGGTGCACATGAGAATTCTTGATACCAGAAGAGGAGCACAACAAACTAACATCATGCCGAGCAGTTGTCTTGGCGATTTTTCCATCGAGGTGAGATATGGCCACGCTTACAGCAACACCCGCCAGCAGAATTTCCGGCGGCAGTTTCCTGATTGAACAGCGCGCGCCCAGCGAGGTGTTCACTCCGGAAGACTTCACCGAGCAACACCTGTTGATTGCGCAAACCGCCGACGAATTTGCCAACAAAGAAATCGTCCCCAACATGGAAAAGATGGAGCACAAAGAATTCGCGGTGACTCGGGAACTCTTGAGGAAGGCGGGCGAACTGGGCCTGAGCGGGGTGGATGTTCCCGAACAATACGGCGGCATGCAGCTGGACAAGATAACGTCCGCGCTCATTGCCGACCGCATCGCGAAATATGCCAGTTTCAGCACGGCGTGGGGCGCGCACACCTGCATCGGTACGCTGCCTATCGTATACTTCGGCACGGAAGAGCAGAAGAAAAAGTATCTGCCCGGGCTGGCAAGCGGCGTAACGGTGGGCGCCTACGCCCTTTCCGAATCTTCTTCAGGATCGGACGCTCTGAACTGCCGCACCCGCGCCACGCTCTCCGCCGACCGCAAGCACTACCTGCTGAACGGCGAGAAGATGTGGATTACCAACGCCGGCTTCGCCGACCTGTTCATTGTGTTCGCCAAGGTGGAGGGCGAGAAATTCACCGCCTTTATTGTCGAGCGCAACTTCCCGGGATTTGCAACGGGCGCGGAAGAACACAAGATGGGAATCCGCGGCTCCTCCACCTGCCCACTCATTCTCAATGACTGCAAAGTGCCGGTGGAGAACGTGCTGGGAGAAATCGGCAAAGGACATCACATCGCTTTCAACGTTCTGAACGTAGGCCGCATCAAGCTGGGCGCGGGCTGCGTGGGGGCGGCGCGCAATTCGCTCGAAAGTGCCACCGGCTACGCCAAACAACGCAAAGCCTTCGGCAAAGTGATTGCCGATTTCGGTCTGGTGCGCGAAAAGCTGGCCAACATGGCGGCCGGCATTTTCACCGGTGAAGCCATGGCCTACCGCACCGTGGGAATGATGGACGCGGCCATCGCGCAACTCGGCGACCATCACAGCGACATGAGCCAAGTGCGCAAGGTAATCGACGAATATGCCATCGAGTGCTCGATCCTGAAGGTGTGGGGATCAGAGTTTATCGACCATGTTGTGGACGAAACGGTGCAGATCTACGGCGGATACGGATTCGTCGAGGAGTACCCGGCCGAGCGCGCTTACCGCGACGCACGCATCAACCGCATTTTCGAAGGCACCAACGAAATCAACCGGTTGGTCATCAGCGGGTTCCTGCTGAAACGCGCGATGTCCGGACAACTGCCTTTGATGGCAGCGATCAAGAAGCTCATGGACGAAGTGATCTCCGGCACAAAAGACGAAAGTGAGGAAGGCCTGCTGGTGGAAGAGCGGAGGCTGGTTGCGGCCGCGAAAAAGATCGGACTGTTTGCGGCTGGCGTGGCCACGCAGAAATATATGCAGTCGATCCAGGACCAGCAAGAGATCCTGGGCGCCATCGCCAACATGGTGATCGAGACCTACGCCATGGAGTCCGCGGTGCTGCGCGCGCAGAAACTGGCGGTCAGCAAGGGCGAAGCGGGCGCGGCCTATGCCATCGCCATGGCTCGCGTCTACATCGCCGGAGCAATGGAGAGAATCGAGAGCGCCGCAAGGATGGTGATTGCGGCCGCCAGCGAAGGCGATATGCTGCGTTCGCAGATGGCAATCCTGCGACGTCTGTCAAAGTACGAGCCGTTAAACACGATTGCGCTGCGCGAGAAGATCGCACAAAGAGTGATCGAAACGGGCAAATATCAGACGGCGTGACGTACGGGCAACTGGTTACTTTCCGGCGGACATGGTGCGAGATTGCAGAAGTGTTCCCGCGGAACGCGGAAAATCGACTGCCTACTTTTTAGCTTGGGCGAGCATTGCCTGGTGGAGCATGGGTTGGATTCGTCATGGCACAAACGGCGAAACCGGTCGACTTGAGGCCGCAAACCGTGGAGGCTTTTCACGCTTACATTGACGGCGCCGAAGCGGCAATGGAGCAGACGCTGGGCAACGACGGTTCGTTCCTGTGGTCCGACGGCAATCCAGAAATAGCGCACCAGATCAGCGCAGGGCAGATTATTGCGCAATTCTGGTCGGGTCACGGCGCTATCAAAGTGCCGAACGGATTGGTGCACGATTGGATCGCCGCCGAATTCATTGCCGGCACAACCGTGAAAGACCTGCTGGCGCTAATCCAGGACTACGACAATTATAAAAACGTCTACAAACCCGAGGTCATTGCCTCAAGGCTGATCAGCCAGCAGGACGGCGATTTCAAAATCTACTTAAGGTTGCTTAAGAAAAAGGTCCTGACCGTAGTCCTTGATACAGATCATGACGTGCACTATCGCTCGCTCAGTCGAACGCGCTCAATCTGTCGTTCGTATACCACACGAGTGGCTGAAGTCGAAAGTGAAGGAACCGCAAAGGAGCGCGTGCTGCGGCCGGACACGGGTCATGGGTTCCTGTGGCGGCTCTATTCCTACTGGCGATTCGAGGAGCGGGGAAACAATGTGCTCATGGAGTGCCGAGCAATTTCGCTGACGCGCGACGTACCCCTCGGCTTAGGATGGGTGATAGAGCCAATTATCCAGAGGCTGCCGAAGGAGTCGCTGATCAAAACACTCGAGGCTACACAGCGGGCCATGCGTGCCGAGTCGCTGTAGATGCCTGGCCAAGAGTCCAGCACATTTCTCAGCCACACGTTTCTCAGCCAACCCTGCAAACATCTGGCCGGCCCGGAACAGAGATGCAACCGACGGAACGCCAGCCGCATGCGGCGCTCAACGGAGACGCGGATTTCCTGCGGGCCCGTACCCGAAACCGCCTCGCCCCGCCACCACGGCCTGTCACCGCCCGCTGGCAGTAAGCTTCTTAGTTGCCGGAAAGACTCTATAACGACACAGATTCGACACGCGCGATGATTCAGCGTAGTCTGGTTAGTGAGCGAGCATTTCCCCTCCTCTTTCAGGTCCTCTGAACTAAGTCAGCTCATCTGAAGTTCCTTCCTCTTAGTTGGCAGCACCCCATGAGGTCATAATGATCGATGCCCGGACTCACAAACAACAGCTCAAGAATGTCGTCGTCCCGAAAAATTCTACGGATAACCTGGCGGCCATGTCGGCTACCGCTCCATCACAACACCAGATAAGAGAGCGAGCCTATGAGTTATATGAAAGCCGTGGTCGTGCATTCGGCCAGGAGGAACAAGACTGGATCGACGCTGAGCAGGAGATTCTCCAGGGGAAACGCTTGAGCACCACATCCGCCGCGGTCAGGCAACGCCTCTCAAAGTGATGTCTCCGCGGACACTGCCCGAAAGTGACCTCACTCACGGTAATCCGTGACGGCCGCTACGGACTCAGCACCGTGGCAATGGTCTAGTAGCTACAGGTATCTCTAATCGGCCAATCGGCCAAGTAGTGAGGCCCTCATAATGGGTTTGCGTACGTGGTCAAGGTCCGAAGTCGAATACGGCCGAAAGGTTCTGAATTCTGGGCTGGAGGGAGTTCGTTCCGGCCGGGAAGAATTTCTTAGTGGAAGACCTCTTACTCGGTTTCTCAGCGAGTCGGTTCGAAATGCGTGGAAGCCTGCTGCTATCGCGGCAGGCATAGGCGTTTTGGGTGGTTGTTCGGGAAGCAGGCGAAAGTCGATGAGCAGGATGTTGGCGTTTGGTTTGTTGGGTGGTGCCGTCGGCTTTGGCGCGGGAATTGTTTGGGAGAATCGGAGTTTAGTTGCGAGTGCCGCTCGCGGCGCGTTACGGAATATTGACAAGGTGCGCGACGAGCACTGGCTGGAAAAGAATCCGATTGACTACGCCTAGAAACCGAAAACGGTTGCACCCGGCGATCGGGGTGTCTGACTCATGATCGCAAGAGCCGAGGAAATTTAAGAGCGGGAATGCTTCTCGTGCGTAACGAGCCCTTCTGCCAGAGGGGACAATAATGATTGCGAGCAATGCAGTACGGGAGCGAGTTCAGATCCCGCTCGCCGCGGAAATCCTCAGCGAAGAACGTGTTGCCTACCTGGAAAGACTGATCAATCAAGCCCGAACCGCGGCTGCCGTCTTTTCCCAATTCACCCAAGAGGACGTCGATCGCATCGTGAAGCCGATGGTGCTGGCCGGGCTGGAACAGGCTCAACATCTGGCCCGGATGGCGGTTGAGGAAACCAAACTCGGGGTCATGGAAGACAAGTTCCTCAAGAACATGGTGGCGACGGAGTTTGTCTACAACTACATCAAGGACAAACGTACGGTCGGCATCATTCGCGAGTTTCCGGAACGGAACCTGGTCGAGGTGGCTGAGCCCATCGGAGTTATTTTTTCGCTCACCCCAATCACTAACCCGACCTCCACGGTGCTTTTCAAGTGCATCATGGCGATCAAGACGCGGAACGCAGTCATATTCAGTCCGCACCCCAAGGCCTGGCGTTGCTGCGCCGAAGCGGTACGGATCATGTATGAGGCCGCGGTCAAGCACGGCGCTCCCGAGGGGGTGTTTACCTGTTTGGAGTCCCACACCCTGCAGGACAACGCCTACATGATGAAGCACAAATACGTGGGCCTGATCGACGCCACCGGCGGGCCGGGGGCAGTGAAAGCAGCTTACAGCTCGGGCAAACCAGCACTGGGAGTGGGACCGGGCAACACGCCGGTTTACCTTGAAAAAACGGCGAATCTGAACACCGCTGTCGTGGACATCATCATCTCCAAGACTTTCGACAACGGAACCATTTGCGCTTCAGAGCAAACGCTGGTGATTGACGACGAAGTTTATGACGCCGTGCTGAAGAAATTTTCGGAACTGGGCGCGCACCTCTGCAATGAGAAAGAGACGAAACTGCTGGAGCGCACGGTGATCGATCCCGAAACCGGGTTCATGCAGCCCATGGCAGTCGGCCAGAAGGCCACCGATATCGCGCGCTTCGCTGGTCTCTCGGTGAAGCCGGATACCAAACTTCTGATTGCACCGATAAAAGGTGTGGGCCGCGAATATCCATTATCTGTAGAGAAGCTGTTCCCGCTGCTCGCGGTCTATCGGGCGAAGTCCACGGAGGAAGCGCTCAAGGTCTGCATCGACGTGAACCATGCCGGCGGCCTGGGCCATACGGCGGTCATTTTCTCGCGTAACGATGAGATCATCCGCAAGTTCAGTGAGGTGATCAACGCGGGGCGGATCATTGTGAATTCACCGGGCTCGGTGGGAGCGCTGGGCGGCGTTTACAACGACATGGTGCCCACTTTCTCCTTTGGATGCGGGACGGGTGGGGGGAACAGTACTACCGATAACGTCAATATTTATCACTACCTCAACATCAAGCGCCTGGCTCGGAGGACGCAAGCACACATGTGGTTCCGGGTTCCCAACCAGATCTATTTCAACATGAACGCAGTAGAGAATCTGCGAAATTTCCCGTCGCGCTCCACCATCATCGTTACTAATCCCGCTTTAGAGCATATGGGCCACGTTGAGATCGTCCGGCGCTACATTCCCGAGCAAACCCACGTCCATGTCTCGGTCATTCCCGACGCGGAGCCCGAGGTCAAGGTTGTTATGCAGGGAGTGGAGGCGCTGAACTTCTACGAGGCGGATCAGATCATCGCGCTGGGTGGCGGGTCGGTGATCGACGCGGCGAAGATCATGAAGCTCAAGTACGAGTCGCCGGAAGCCGACTTGGAGGAGCTAGCCGCGCCTTTTCTGGATCTGCGCAAGCGCGTGGTCCAGTACCCGACCGGGAAAGTCCACAGAGCGAGGCTGATTGCGATCTCCACCACCAGCGGAACCGGGAGCGAAGTCACTCCGTTTGCCGTGCTGACCGATAAAGAGCATGGGCGGAAGGTGACGCTCGCCGACTACTCGCTGAGCCCGGATGTAGCGATCGTCGATCCGCAGTTCGTCATGTCCATGCCGAAAGGGCTCACCGCCGATACTGGTATCGACTGCCTGACCCACGCCCTGGAAGCTGGAGTTTCGAGTTACGCGTCGCCGTACACCGATTCGAACGCGATGCAGGCGATTCGGATGGTTTTCAAGTACTTGCCGGTGGCCTACGAGCACCCAAACGACGAAGAAGCGCGCTGCATGATGCACAATGCGGCCTGCATTGCGGCGATGGCGTTTTCCAACGCGTCGGTGGGCGTCAATCACGCGCTGGCGCACGCTTTTGGGGCGCGTTTCGGGGTCGCGCACGGCCGGGCCAATGCGCTCATGTTGCCGCATGTGATCGCCTACAACGCGTCCGTGCCCAGCAAGTTTATGCCGTCGCCGTACACACAGGGGTATGTCGCACACAAAAAATATGCGACGGTTGCGGACCTGCTTGGTCTGGGCGGCCACACCACTGACGAAAAAGTGAAGAACCTGGTGGTGGCGACGGAACAGTTGCTGGACCGGCTGGGATTTCCGCGTTCGATCGCCGATCTCGGAATCTCTAAGGAAGAATTTGAGCGGGCGGTGCCTGAGCTGACCAAGCTGGCCTTTGACGATCCGTCGTGGCGGTCGAATCCGCGGATGCCGTTGATGAGCGAATTGTCCGATCTGTTTTGGAAGGCGTACCAGGGACGAGGTCCGGCGAAGGTAGTCAATGTGTCTCAACAAGAGACCGCTTAGCGAGGATGGAGCGTATGGCGATAGTTGCCGTGTGGCAAAGGATTGATGAAGAAAGCGTGGTTCTTGCCCTGCAAGAGGCCGGGGAAAAACTGGACAGTGCCGAGGGCGAGGTTGTGCTGGATTTTTCTGCAGTGCGCCGGGTTGACCCGAGTGCAATGCGGGCGATGGAGGCGTTCGCCAACACGGCTGACGACAAAGCCGTCAAGGTTGCGTTGCGCGGCGTCAACGTGGATGTCTACAAGGTGCTGAAGCTGGTGAAACTGGCGTCTCGATTTTCCTTTGTGGCCTAAGATGCGCCATCGCGGCGCGGATGAATTGGAGAACTGCTATGCAGAACGATCAACAAGGTGACCGCCTTTCCTGGGGTGACACCGTATTTCTGCATCTGGAACGCCAGGGCATGCCGCTCAATGTGGCCAGCGTCAGCGTGCTGGAGGGTGAGATCTCATTCGAAGATTGCGTCCAATTCATCGAGTCGAAGCTGCCGCTGATTCCCCGCTACCTGAAGCGGGTGGTCGCCCCGCCGCTCAATATTGGGCTTCCCTGCTGGGAGTACGATCCCGGCTTCGATATCCGGAACCATGTGCGCGAGGTGACGCTCAAACACGGCACGGATACAGAACTCAAGGCGCTCGCTGGAAAACTTTTCAGCATAGTCATGGACCGGCAGCATCCACTGTGGGACATAACGTTTGTCCGGGGACTGAAAGGCAATTGCACGGCGCTCATCTTGCGTTTACATCACTGCCTGGCCGATGGGATTGCCGGAGTCGGAATCATGAATAAGTTGCTGGACGCGAGTCCGGTGGCGCCGCCTTTGCCGAAAAAGAAGATTCGTCTCCGCGTTCCCCCTCCGCGCGACGCCATCAATTCTGTGATGGACGGCGTAGTAACCTCCTACGCCGATTTCGTCAAACGGATTCTTTCCGCGTGGACTGACCTGTTGGACATGGCGCAGCGCACGGCGGCGAATGGGGGAAACCTGGTGGCGACGGAGGAGTTTTCCCGTCTGCTCCCGGAGATCACTGCCTTCACCGAACGGATACGGTTCAACGTTATTTACCGCGGACCACAGAAGTTCGCCTGGGCCGAGATTCCGCTGGCGGATGTCAAAGCCATACGGAAGACCTGCGGGACCAGCGTGAATGACGTAATTCTCGCGCTGGTGACGGCAACCATCCGGCGCTACTCAGAGTTGCACGGGGATCGGGTGAAGGGGAAACTGCTCCGCATGATGGTTCCGGTCAACCTGCGCGGCAATGACGGCGCGGGTGAACTGGGGAACCGCATCTCGCTGGTTCCAGTCACCATACCACTGGATATTCGCAACCCGCGAAAACTGTTGGCTGGGGTGCATGAGAGAACGGAATTTCTCAAGCGCTCGCATGCGGCGGAGTTAGTCAGCCTGGCGGGCGGCTTGATCGGCATGTTCCCGAGTGCGGTGCAAGGGATCGCCGGGCAGATGTTGAGCCAGTTGCCCATCACGCCCTTCAATCTGGTTTGCACCAATGTGCCCGGCCCGCAATTTCCCCTTTATCTGCTCGGCCACAAAATGGTGCGCTGGTATCCCTACGTCCCGGTGGGCGGCGAGATGGCGGTTAACTGCGCCATCTTGAGCTACGACGGGAAGGTGTATTTCGGCTTCAGCGGAGACGTGCATGCCGCACCCGATCTGCGGCGGTTGGAGGGTTTTGTGAAAGTGAGTTTCGAGGAGTTGCGGACAGCGGCCGGGGTAGGGCCTCGGCCAAAAAAGAAAACGCGAGCCACAGAAAAGACCGCAGCAAAGCCCACGCTGGTTGAGAGAGTTCCTGTTCCTATTCCTCTTCCTCCTGCGGCAAGTCTTCCTGCGGTGGAGTCAAAGCGCGAACCAAAAGTAGTACCACTGACCGAACAGGAGAAAGTTCACACGCACATTGTTGCTTAGGCGCAAGGCAGTGGGGTAGAGACCGTGGTAGGTACCTATTTTCCCGCGCAAGTGACGGACTGGTTGACACCCGGAAGAAACCTGTTCCTGGCCATCCACGTTCTTGGTGTCGCATGCTTCGCTTACATTGTGGCAAGGCGGCTGGTGCCGCTGCTGCGAGCCGAGCGCGATCCTCGCTTTGACCGGCCCCTGGCCCGGCTGGGAAGAATTTGCAAGTTCTGGCTGGGGCAATGGAAGCATCCGCGCTACAAGACAGCTGGAATTTTACACATTCTTATTTTTGCTGGGTTCATTCTCCTGGCGACGCGCGCCTTCACCGTGCTGATTGTCGGCGTCTCCGGGAATTTCGTGATGCCGGGCCTTTCCGGGGAGGCCGGCCACGTCTACAACATCATCACTGACTACGCCGCCACAATTGTGTTCCTCTGCATGGTAGTCGCTGTGGTTCGCCGGTTGGCGTTTCGACCTGCTCGATATGAGGTGCCGGCGCGGTTCGGCAAAGCGCACAAGGCGGATGCCATCTTCCTGTTGACGCTGATCGCCGTTCTCATGGTGGCCGACAGTCTGTTTGCCGCCGCGAGGGCCGCCGCTCAGTCTCAGCAGGGGCAGCCGGTCGAATTCCTGGCCGTGCTGTCGCTGCCTTGGATGTTGCAGATTGCGTTCGCATCGTCTTCCCTGCTCACGCTCCGAGACGTCTACTTCGGCGCCTATCTTCTTCATGAGGTAACGTTTTATTTTTTGTTGTGCTACCGGCCGTTTGGAATTCAGTTCCACATCGAAACCTCGTTGTTCAACGTTTACTTCGCAAAGTTGGAGCGTGGGACGCTGAAGCCGGTGAAGTGGGGGGTGAGCGATGAGCATCTCGAGCAAGTGAAGTCGTTCGGGGTAAAGACGTTCGAAGACTTTACCTGGAAACACATGCTCGACTTCTATTCCTGTGCGGACTGCGGGCGGTGCTCGGATAACTGCCCGGCCAACGCGGTGGGAAGGCCTTTGTCGCCACGGTTCATCAGCATCAAGGCGAGAGATTACGCCTACCGGCACTATCCGATGTTCGGCCGCACGGGCAATGGCAAGCCGCTGATCGGCAACATTTATTCGGAGGACGAAATCTGGTCCTGCACCACTTGCGGCGCCTGCGAGGAAGAGTGCCCGCTGCTGGTGGAATACATCGACAAGATTGTCGATTTGCGCCGCGGAATGATCGATGACGGAAATGTGCCTCAGTCCCTGCAGAAGCCGCTGAGGGTGCTGGAAAGCCGTGGCAATCCTTACGGCAAGATGGAAAAGAAGAAGGCCGACTGGGCGAATGCCAGAGAATTTCAACAGGTGTGCCAGGTCAAGACCCTGGGTAAGAGCGATGCTGCGGAGACGCTCTATTTTGTGGACAGCATTACTTCCTATGACGACCGGATGCAATCAATCGGACGGGCCACTGCCAGGATTCTGGATCATGTTGGCGAGAATTTCGGAATTCTAGGCGCTGCGGAAAAAGACAGCGGCCATGAAGTCCGGCGGTTTGGGGAAGAGCTGCTCTTCGCCGCGCTGCGCGATCACAATGTGGAGGCGATCAAAACATCCGGAGTGAAGCGAATTGTCACCGCCGATCCACACGCTTTCAACGCGCTGAAACACGACTATGAAGATATTCCGCCGGTGGAGCACATCAGCCAGGTAATCGCCCGGGAAGTGAAGGCGGGCAAGATCAAGTTCAATGCGGTGGAAGACGGAAGCAACGTTTACACCTACCACGATCCCTGCTACCTGGGGCGACACAACCAAGTCTATGACGATCCGCGAAATGTGCTCGACGCCATCCCCGGTTTGAAGCGAGTTGAGATGAGCCGCTCCCGGGACCGCTCGTTCTGCTGCGGCGGCGGTGGGCTGATGCTGTTCTACGAGCCAAAAGAAGAGCAGCGCATGGGCGTGAAGAGAGTTCAGATGGCGGCGCAAGCTGGGGCCAACGTGATTGTGACGGCGTGTCCATTCTGCATGGCGAATATGGAAGATGCGATCAAGGTCGCAGGGCTGGAAGGAAAGATGACCGCCATTGATCTGGCGGAACTGGTGGATCAGCAAATCGAACGCGAAGGCCCGAAGGCTACATCAACGCTTGGAGGTGAACGTGGAGATTCTAGTTTGTGCAAGACGAGTGCCTGACACATCGGAAAATGAGATTGAACTCAACAGCGCAGGAAACGATATCGAGCGCGACGAGTTGGTTTATTCCATCAACGAGGCGGACAACTACGCGGTTGAAGAAGCCCTGCAGATTGTGGCTCGAGTCGGCGGCAATGTCACCGTCGTCACGGTTGGCAGCGAGGACGACGAAGAGGTGCTTCGCCGAGAGATGGCCATGGGCGCAAATCATGGCGTGCTGATTAGCGACGACGCTTTCATCGGATCGGACGGCCGGGGTATCGCGACCATCCTGAAAGCGTTTGCGCGGAAAGGTAATTATGACCTGATTCTCACCGGGGTTCAGGCGGAAGACGGAGCGGCGCAGGTGGGAGGAATGCTGGCGGCGATGCTTGACTACCCGTTCGCTTCGCTGGTGACTTCCATTGAAGTGCTGGACGGGCGAAAACTGAAAATCGGCCGCGAAATCGAAGGCGGTAATAAGGAGATGAATGAGATCGATCTGCCGTGCGTGCTTTCGATTCAGACCGGCATCAACGAACCGCGGTATGTGGGGATGCGCGGAATCCGCGCGGTGGCGTCTGTGCCGATACCAACTTTCGATGCGTCGCAGCTTGGGGTTGATCCGAGTGCTATAGGGCAAGCGAGCGCGAAGGTGAAAAGAGTGGACTATTTCCTCCCCGCGCTGGGCAAGGGTGCTGAGATGCTCCACGGCAGCCGGGAAGAAAACATCGACAGAGTTCTGGAATTAGTCGCAGCCAAAGGAGGGTTGAAATAATGGCTCGCATATTCGCTTACATCGCGCAAAAAAATGGCGTGGCCGACGATTCCGCGTTCGAGTTGGCTGCTGCTGCGCGCAAGATCGATCCTACAGCTTCACCAACGGCCATTCTCGCCGGTTGGGGAGCGGACCTCGATGCTGCATGCGATTCTCTCGGCGCCTCCTATCCCGAGATTTGGAAAATCGCGAATGAATCTCTGGCTTACCCCAATGCCGAATTGGTGCGAAAAGCTCTGCTGAAGGTATTGCCTAGCGACAGCATTGTGCTGGTTTGCCATGATCATTTCGGAATCGATCTGGCGCCGGGTCTTTCCATCAAGCTAAATTCCACTTTCGTCTCCGACGTGCTGGATATCGCCGCGGTTGACGGCGCGGTCCTTAAAGTAGCCCGCCAGGAATTTGGCGGACAGGTCAGCGCGCACGTTCATTGCGATATTTCTTCGGGAGCGGTGCTCACGATACGTCCGGGCGTGTTCAAAGGAGGAAAGATTTATTCGGGAAGCAGCCTGATCGTTGACCAATCAGCGGAGATTGGCGCTCTGGCGGCGGGACGGCGTTATCTCGAGACCGTTGTTGCCGAAGCGGGTGATGTGGATATCACCAAGCACAGCGTTCTGGTTTCCATTGGCCGCGGCATTCAGGAGAAAGAGAACGTCGCCATTGCCGAGGAACTGGCTGAAGCTCTGGGCGCGGTGGTGAGTTGCTCACGACCGGTGGTCGACGCCAAGTGGATGGAAAAATCCCGTCAGGTGGGATCGTCGGGAAAGACCGTCAAACCCAAAGTTTATCTGGCATGCGGCATCAGCGGCGCATTCCAGCATCTGGCAGGCATCAAGGGCGCTCCGTTCCTGATCGCTATCAACAAAAACCCCAAGGCCCCCATCTTTCAGGTGGCCGACATCGGAATTGTGGACGACATTCTGGAATTCTTGCCCGAACTGACCAACAAAGTCCGCGAAATGCACAGCGTCACAGCAAAGTGAGGCAATGGCAATGATTGCAAACAAGACCCTGAAATTGAGTTTAAAGTCGCTCAGAGATTTTGCCAAGAAGCGCCTGCCCGACGAAATAATTCGGGAACTGGATGAACGCGACGAATGCCCGCTGGAAATCGTCCGGCACATGTGCAGCCCGGACAAACTCGGCATTCAACTTCTGTTCATTCCCGAAGACTGCGGCGGTTTCGGCGGCGGTGCCTTCGACGTGTATCTGGTCTGCGAAGAAATGGCGCGCATCGATCTGGGCGTTGCCACGGCGGTGCTGGCGACATTTCTCGGCAGCGACCCAATAACCGTGGGCGCCACGCCGGAGCAGAAGAAGCACTGGCTGACGCGGATTGCGGAAGAGGGATTGCTGTTTGCCTACGGAGCGACTGAACCCGAAGCCGGAAGCGATCTGGGAGCGCTAAAAACTACGGCGGATCGGGTCCTCGAGGACGGGCACGTCGTCGGCTACAAGATCAATGGAGCCAAGCAATGGATCAGCAACGGAGGAATTGCTGACGCTTACACGGTCCTGGCCAATGCGCCTGGCGGTCCGAGTTGGTTCGTCGTAGAAAAAGATACGAAAGGCTTCAGTCACGACAAGCCGGAGAATAAGCACGGCATTCGACTGAGCAACACCGCAGCTCTCGCATTCAGCGACGTCTACGTTGATGCCGACCGGCTGCTCGGCGGAGTGGAGGGTCAGGGGCTGATTCAGGCGCAAGCCGTGTTCGGTTACACGCGTCTGATGGTGGCGGCGTTTGGGCTGGGGGCTGGCTGGTCCGCAATCGATCGTGCAATTCCCTACTCCGCTAAGCGCATTCAGGCGGGAGCGCCACTCTCGGAGAAGCAAGGCTACACGCACAAGCTGATCGTGCCCCATGTGGCGCGCCTCGAAGCCGCGCGCGCTTACATCGAGGAAACGGCAGAGCGGATTGATACGGGGACGGAAGGCAGCTTGAACACGGAAGGCGCCATTGCTAAATACATGGCGACCGAAGCCGGCAATATGGCCGCCGATGCCAGTATTCAAGCCCTCGGCGGATACGGCTATACCCACGAATACATGGTGGAAAAGATCAAGCGCGATGTACGGATCACCACAATTTATGAAGGCACCTCCGAAATCATGGAGATGACCATCAGCCGCGACCGCTGGCAGATTCATCTGAAAACGCGTGGGCAGCACTATCACGAGCAGGCGAAGAAGTTCGAAGAGTTGCACGCCCGCCATCCGAATGTGGGTGCAGATAACGCAGCGTTAGCTTTGCACGCGTTAGCCGAGGTGATGGAGAAGGCCCGGGTTGCACGCCTGACCCGTTATCAACACATTCTTCTGCGGCTGGGCGAACTGATCGCCTACGCCGAGAGCGCCGGCAGTCTGGCGCGGCGCGCGGCGTTGTGGGATGAAGCCAAGCTCAGTGAGAAAGCCAACCGGCGTTTCGACGCGAGCGCACTGGCGGCGCTGAGCAGAATCTTTGCCCGCGAGGCCGCGCTCAAGGTGGGCGAAGAAGGTTTGCGCTGGGTGGTTGGAGCGGGCGGTGTGAACTACGGCGAAGTGGCCGCGTTCGAAACAAGTTTGGGACTGCCCGCCATTCACCGCGCGCAGGCAGGCCTGATTGCGGACTTGGATTACATAGCAGATGTGCTGTACGGCCGCGTGGAGAGGCGCACGGAACTAGCCGCGTAGCCCTGAAAGATGAGACTTCCTATGAACGCTGTGATCCCCCGTTTGCCGTGTGGTGAGAAAAAACCCGACCGCAGAGGTGACAGGGGGCACAGGGGGAAGACGGATTTATTTCTCCTTGCAGGAGCCCAGTTATGGAAAGCACTTCACACCGAGCCATCGCAATTGTAGGTGCGGGAGCGATTCTGCCCGATGCTCCGAACGTCGCGGCTTTTTGGGAAAACATAAAGAACAGCCGTTACAGCGTCACCGAGGTTGAACCGGCACGCTGGGATCCGGCGCTCTACTACGATCCCGATCACAACGCTCCCGACAAGACTTACTCAAAAATCGGCGGCTGGGTTCGCGACTTTGTGTGGGACCCGATGAAGTGGCGCCTGGGCGTCCCGCCGCGCGTGGTGGATGCCATGGATGGGGCGCAAAAATGGGCCATCGCCTGCACCCGCGAAGCGCTGGAGGACTACGGCTACCCCAAACGTCCGCTAGAGGCGGACCGTACGGCCGTGATCCTGGGCAATGCGATGGCGGGCGAGAAGCACTATATGTCCGCGCTGCGCATTTATTTTCCAGAATACGCTCGTGAATTGGCCGAAAGCGGCAGTTTCGCTGCGCTTCCGGAAGCGCTCCGTCACGATATTACCCGCGAATTGCACGACCGCATGGCGAAAGCCCTTCCTGAGATCACCGAAGACACCATGCCGGGTGAACTGGCAAACTGCATCGCAGGCCGCATTGCGAATATCTTCAACTTCCACGGTCCCAACTATGTGGTGGACGCGGCTTGCGCATCAGCGATGGCGGCGATCAGTTCGTCAATCGAGGGATTGGTAGCGAAGGATTTCGATGCGGTGGTCACGGGCGGTATTGACCGCAACATGGGAGCGTCGAGCTTCGTGAAGTTTTGCAAGATCGGAGCGCTTTCGGCAACCGGAACCCGTCCCTATGCCGAGGGAGCGGACGGCTTCGTCATGGGTGAAGGCGTTGCGATTTTCCTGCTCAAGCGCCTGGCCGATGCCGAACACGACGGAGACAAGATCTACGCAGTGTTGCGCGGCATGGCCGGGGCGAGTGACGGCAAGGGCAAAGGCATTACCGCGCCCAATCCAATCGGACAGAAGCTCGCCATCGAGCGAGCCTGGCAGAATGCCGGGCTCTCACCGGCTACCGCAACCTACATTGAAGGTCACGGCACCTCGACCCGTGTGGGCGATGTGGTCGAGGTCCAGAGCATGGCCGATGTGCTCAGCAGCGCACATCTTCCGCCGCATTCGGTGGGCCTCGGCTCGGTGAAATCGAACTTTGGACATCTCAAGGGAGCTGCCGGTGCTGCGGGATTGTTGAAAGTGGCGCTGGCCCTTCGCGACAAGTTACTTCCGCCCAGCGTGCATTGTGAGCACACCAATCCGGACATCGACTTTGTCCATTCCCCACTTTACGTCAACACCGAGTTGAAGCCGTGGACGATGCCGGAAGATGGCGTCCGGCGAGCTGGCCTGAGCGCATTTGGCTTTGGCGGCACCAACTTCCACGCAGTGCTCGAAGAATACATCCCTCACCGGCTAAACGGAAACGGTAAGCGGTCGGTGGCAGTCAATGAGATACAACCGCGAGTGAAAGAGCCGACCATGAATATGAATGATGTTTCCCGCACTTCTACCTCTTCTTATAAGGCTCCTTTACGGGGAGCGCTGCTCGTCGGCGCCGCTTCAGAACCCGAGTTAGTCGAACGTCTACGTGCAGTTGAGAGGGACGCCAAGGCAGGCTACGCAACGGTTCCGGCTGCTCCGGCTGAATCTGACCTGCGCGCGATCGAGCGGCTGGCCATTGACTATGCCAACAGTGACGAACTGGCCGCTAAGGCTGGCAGCGCGCTCAAGGCGCTCGCTGCCAACCAGCCAGCCGTGTGGAAAGCTCTGCGCGCGCAAGGCATCTTCCGTGGCCACGGTCCCGTGCCCAGGGTGGCGTTCCTGTATCCCGGACAAGGCTCGCAGTACGTAAACATGCTCAAGCCACTCCGTGCCGTTGAACCGATTGTGGCCGAAACCTTTGCCGAAGCCGATCGCATAATGACCCCGCTGCTGGGCAAGCCGCTCAGCGAATTCATCTTCGTGGACAAAGCCGACGCCGATGCCGTGGCTAAGGCCGAGGAAGATTTACGCCAAACCGCTATCACTCAGCCTGCTGTTCTCGCGACCGATCTTGCGCTCACGCGACTGCTGGCCGCTTATGGCATCACTCCCGACTTCACCATGGGACACAGCCTGGGGGAATACGGAGCGCTGCTGGCGGCTGACGCGCTTCCTTTTGCCGACGCTCTCGAAGCTGTGAGCGCTCGCGGCCGTGAAATGACGCGCTTTGCGCCAGAAGATAAGGGCCGCATGGCGGCAGTGTTCGCTCCGCTGGAAGAAATCGAGCGAATCCTGAAGACCGTGACCGGGTATGTGGTAATCGCCAACGTGAACAGCAACCGGCAGGCGGTGATCGGCGGCGCGAGCAAGCCCGTCGAGCAAGCGATGGAAGCTTTCCAGAAAGCCGGCTACGACGTGTCGGCGTTATCCGTCAGCCATGCTTTCCACACTACGATTGTGGCTGCCGCCAGCGACCCGCTACGGCGCGTGCTGGAGCGCCTGCACCTCGCGTCTCCGCGACTGCCGATCGTCGCCAATGTTAATGGCGAGTTTTATCCCACAGGACCAGACGTGGTACCGCAGATGCTGGATATTCTTGCGCAACAGGTTGCCGCTCCCGTGCAGTTCGTCAAAGGACTGCGCACGCTGTATAACGCAGGTGCACGATTGTTCGTGGAAGTCGGTCCGAAGAAAGCACTACAAGGCTTTGCGGAAGATGTTCTCGGCGAGCGCGGCGATGTGGTCTCGCTTTTTACGAACCATCCGAAAGTCGGAGATCTCCCAGCGTTCAATCAGGCATTGTGCTGCCTCTACGCCTCGGGGCTGGGCCGCGGGACGCCGGAAGCCGCGCGAGAAACAACTCCAGCTTCTGTCCCGGCAGTATCTCTGGCCACCCCTGCCGCAGCCGCGGTTCCTAAGTCCGCTGCGCCGACGAATGGGGATCACTATGTCGAACTCGGCCAGTTGTTTTCCGATGTTCTCGAGCGCGGCTGGCAGATTGCACACGGCCAGGGGCCCACTCCGATTGACCTGCCGGTCGCAATCACCGGAGCAGCTTTAGGCCTGCCCGGCACCGAGCACATTTTTGATGACGGCAACATCGGCCGCATCCTGCGTGGCGATCAATTCATCGACATCATCCCCGCCCGCTTCCGCCGCGCTATGGTGGATAAACATATTACGCGGCTGGTGAAGAACGACAACGGAGGCGCGTTTGAGACGATTAGTAATGTCGCGGACGTCATCAAGTTAGCAGGCCGTGGCGGCGCCTTCGATTTGGAGAAAGAGTTCGGAGTTTCCGCCGAGCGCGTTGCCGCGCTTGACCGGGACACTCAACTCGCCATTGCCGTTGGCCTCGATGCCCTGCGTGACGCCGGCATCCCGTTGGTCCAGCGCTATAAGACCACCACAAAAGGCACGCAACTGCCCGACCGCTGGGCTTTGCCCGATGCCCTGCGCGACGACACGGGAGTGATTTTTGGTTCTGCGTTTCCTGCTCTGGATTCTTTCGCCGACGAAATGGAGCGCTATTACGCTGACCACTCCCGCCGCGAGCAGATGGCCCTGCTCCAAAGTTTGCGCGCCCGAATGGGCGAGACGAATGGCGATTCCGTGGTTGCTCTGGAGATGGACCGACGCATGGAAGAGTTGTGCGATGCCATCGAGAAAGAACCCTACGTGTTCGACCGGCGGTTCCTGTTCCGAGTTCTGCCCATGGGGCATTCGCAATTTGCAGAATTCATCGGCGCGCGTGGTCCTAACACCCAAATCAACTCCGCCTGTGCGACCACGCCGCAAGCGGTCTCGCTGGCCGAAGACTGGATCCGCGCCGGGCGATGCCGCAGGGTGATCATTGTCACAGCCGACGATGTGACCACCGATCATCTGATCGAGTGGATGGGCGCCGGCTTCCTGGCCAGCGGAGCAGCGGCCACTGACGAAGTGGTGGAAGAGGCGGCCATTCCTTTCGATCGCCGCCGCCACGGAATGATTATCGGCATGGGCGCTGCGGCGCTCGTGGTCGAGAGCGCGGATGCAGCGCGCGAACGAGGCATCCAGCCCATCTGCGAAGTGTTGAGCGCGGTGACCGCGAATAGCGCGTTCCACGGCACCCGCCTCGACGTCCAACATATCGGCCAGGTGATGGAGAATCTGGTGAGCAAGGCGGAAGCCCGGAGCGGCATTCTTCGTCATCAGATCGCGCCGCAAACCGTTTTTATTTCTCATGAAACCTATACGCCCGCGCGCGGCGGCAGTGCCGCAGCAGAGATCCACGCGTTGCGGCACGTCTTCGGCGACAGCGCGGACAAGATTGTCATCGCCAATACCAAAGGCTTAACCGGCCACGCAATGGCTGCTGGCGTGGAAGATGTGCTTGCCGTAAAAGCGCTGGAAACCGGAGTGGTGCCGCCGGTGGCCAACTTCAAAGAAGTTGATCCCGAGTTGGGCGCGCTGAACTTGTCGAAGGGCGGAGTCTATCCGGTGCAGTATGCGTTGCGCCTAGGCGCCGGGTTCGGCTCGCAGATCAGCATGACCCTGTTGCGGTGGATAACGACCAAGGACGGCCTGCGCAAGAGTCCGAATGCACTGGGCTATGCCTATCGCATTATTGACACGAACGCCTGGAGTGCCTGGCTCACTCGTACAGCAGGCCACTCAGGCGCTGATTTAGAAGTGGTTCACCGCACGCTTCGCGTGCGTGACCGGCAAGCACGCGATTCACAAGTGCATGATGGGCAAACGCACGATCACGGTGCGGCACGGATCGCGGAACCTGCTGGGGAATTGCGAGTCGCACCGGAATTAACTCCAAAGCAGGCAACTCTGCCTGCAACCATTCTTCATACCACTCCACTGGATGCGAAGCCAGCGATCACGCCGCTGCCCAATGTCGGCCCCGCGAAGCAAGTGAAGGCGCAGGCTGTCATGTCCGCACCGCCAGCATCGGTAGCGGTGCCGCCCCTAGCAAAACCAGAAGTCAAAGTCACTCCACCCGCACCCACGCTGGCCAGTTCTCAGAAGGCAGACGACGATGCCGTCAAGGACCGCATCTTGGCCTTGGTGGTGGAGAAGACCGGCTATCCGCAAGACATGCTGGACTTGGATCTCGACCTCGAAGCGGACCTAGGAGTGGACACAGTCAAGCAGGCTGAGATGTTCGCGGCCATCCGGGAGATCTATAGCATCCCTCGCGACGAGAACCGCAAATTGCGGGACTATCCCACGTTGGCGCACGTCATCCAGTTCGTGTATGACAAGCGTCCCGAACTGGCCAAAGCCGTCCCGGTTCCACCGATTGCCGCGAAGACGCCCGCCGTAAAGCCCGAGGTAAAGCCTGCCGTAAAGCCGGAGGTAAAGCCCGCGGCGAAGGAAGAGATCCAGCCCAGTGCCCAACCCGCTGCCGTTCCGCAGACAAACACGGCAGAGGACACCGTGAGAGAGCGCATTCTGGCGCTGGTCGTCGAAAAGACCGGTTATCCCAAAGACATGCTCGATCTGGATCTCGATCTCGAAGCGGACCTCGGGGTTGACACGGTCAAACAAGCAGAGATGTTCGCCGCAATCCGCGCGGCCTACAACATTCCTCGCGATGAGAATCTGAAGCTGCGTGACTACCCAACGCTGGCACACGTAATCCGATTCGTCTATGAGAAGCGTCCAGACTTGTCGAGTGCTGCACAACCGTCTGCTGTCGTCGCAGAGTCCTCTGTACCTGAGCCTGCTCCGATGGCGGTCGCAGCCCAACGTCCAACGGACGAGTCCATCAAAGAAAAAGTGCTGGAGATCGTAGCGGAGAAAACGGGCTATCCGAAAGATATGCTCGACCTGGATCTCGATCTGGAGGCCGACCTTGGGGTTGATACGGTCAAGCAAGCGGAGATGTTCGCGGCCGTCCGTGCCGCATACAACATTCCTCGCGATGAGAACTTAAAGCTACGCGACTTCCCTACCCTGGCCCACGTGATCAAATTCGCGCACGATAGATGCGCGCTAGCCGACGTACCCGCTCAAAACCCGCCCGTTCCAGCGCAGAAAGATGAACCGGTGAAGCAGAAACCATTTACTTCTCCTGCGCCGACGACGCTTAAGACCGCCCGCCCGATTCTCGCCAGTCTGGACGCCGCGAATCGTGTTCCACGCCGTGTGCCTTTGCCAGTTCTGCGCCCCGGGCTCAATCTCTGCAAGCCAACGGGCATCTCGCTCGAAGGCGGCAAACGATTTGTGCTCATGACAGACAAGGGCGGAGTGGCCGAGATACTGGCGCAGCGTCTGCAGCAAGCCGGCGTGGAAGTTCTACGCGTCGATGACGGGCTGGATGCCGAAGCCTTGGCGAATCGCCTGAAGGAATGGATTGCCGCGGGTCCGGTGCACGGCGTTTACTGGCTGCCCGCCCTCGATCACGAGGGCAACATTCGCAACATGGATGCAGCGATGTGGCATGAAGCCGTGCGTGTGCGCGTGAAGTGGCTGTACGCCACGATGCGCACGCTCTACACGCAGATCGCGCAGCCGGGAACCTTCCTGATCTCAGCGACTCGGCTGGGTGGGCAACATGGCTACGACGAGGATGGAGCAGTGGCCCCGCTCGGTGGAGCGGTCGTAGGCTTCAGCAAGGCATACAAACGGGAGCGCCCTGACGTTCTGGTCAAGGCAGTCGATTTCGAAGCACAGCGCAAACCGGAGGAAGTCGCTCAGATACTCATCGACGAAACCCTGCGAGATCCCGGCGCGGTCGAAATCGGCTATAAATCTGGACTGCGCTGGACGATCGGGCTGCAGGAACAACCTGCGTCTGATTCGCAACCCGGCCTGACGCTGGACGGAAACACCGTCTTTCTGATCACGGGCGCGGCGGGAAGCATCGTATCCGCGATCACTGCGGATCTTGCGGCCGCATCCGGCGGCACGTTCTATCTGCTTGATCTGGTGCCCGAGCCAGATCCTCAGAACCCTGATCTCAAACGCTTCGTCAGCGACAAAGAAGGCCTCAAGCGTGAGCTGTTCGCTCGCATCCAGGCACGCGGCGAACGGGCCACACCGGCATTAGTGGAGAAGGAACTTGCAGCTCTCGAACGGGCCCAAGCTGCTCGCAGCGCGATTGACGCGGTGGTTACCGCCGGCGGCACGCCGCGTTATTTCAGCGTGAACCTCACCGACGCAGATGCTGTGGACAAGGTGATTCGTCAAATCCGGGAGCGCAGCGGGCACATTGACGTGTTGCTGCACGCAGCCGGCCTGGACCGCAGCCACTCGCTGGCCGACAAAGACCCGCGTGAATTTGACCTGGTCTTCGACGTCAAGAGTGACGGATTTTTCAATCTGCTCCACGCCATCGCCGACATGCCGCTCGGGGCGACCGTGGCTTTCAGTTCGATTGCGGGACGTTTCGGTAACGTTGGACAGACGGACTATAGCTCGGCCAACGATCTGCTGTGCAAGATTACGTCGAGCTTCCGAACGACCCGGCCGGCTACACGCGGCATCGCCATTGATTGGACGGCGTGGGGCGGGATCGGCATGGCGACGCGTGGCTCCATTCCCAAAGTCATGGAATCGGCAGGCATCGATATGCTTTCACCCGAGGCCGGTATTCCTCTCATTCGTCGGGAACTAACCGCGGGAGGGACGCGTGGCGAGATCGTCATCGGCCAGCGGCTCGGCGTCCTCCTGAATGAATTCGATGCTACCGGCGGTCTGGAGGTGACCGCGACAGAAGTGGCCGCTGAGAAACGCTCGCACGGGGATGGATGTATCCAAGCACGGGCACAAGGACCGATGTTCGGCAAGATCGCGAGTGTGGGACTCTACAGCCCGCTGACGATTGAGACGGTGCTCGACCCGGGAGTCCAGCCGTTCTTGCACGACCACCAAATTGACGGTACGCCAGTGTTGCCCGGAGTCATGGGCATGGAGGCGTTCGCCGAAGCTGCCCTGTGTCTGCTTCCCGGCTGGCATGTCGAAATGATGGAGGAGGTAAATTTCCTGGCGCCGTTCAAGTTCTACCGGAGCGAGCCTCGCGCCTTGACGGTCGAAACAGTAATCCATCCGCGCGGAGACTCCGTGATCGCGGATTGCCGATTGCTCGGCCGCCGGCCACTTCCGAATCAGGCGGAGTCGCAAGTGACCACGCACTTTACGGCGCGCGTGCGACTAACCAAATACGCGCCCGCATTGGTCACCGTGCCAACAATTGGCACGTCGTCGCTGGACAGACCCGGGGGACACATTATCGAAGCCGCCGATATCTACCGCCTCTATTTCCACGGCCCTGCGTACCAGGTTGTGCAGAGAGCATGGTGGGATGGAAAACGAATTGTTGGACTTATGGCTAACGGCTTGGGGGACAATCACCACCCGTCTGGCCTGCCAACGCTGATGGCGCCGCGCCTGATCGAACTGTGCTTCCAGACCGCCGGAGTCTGGGAGATGGGCGTCGAGGGCCGCATGGGACTACCGCAGCACATTGACCGCGTCTCCGTATGGCGCGATCCCGTCGAGGCGGAAGGCCGGCTGTTCGCCATTGTCAGTCCCAACCTGCGCGAGGGAAGTTTCGACGCTGAGGTTGTGGACGAAAAGGGAAACCGCTGCTTGCAGCTCAGCGGCTACCGCACTGTGGCGGTTCCCGGTGCCGTTGATGCTGGACGATTGAAGGTACTGCAGGCGGCAATGTCATTGGAAGAAGTGGCCGCGTGATCGATGTAACCGGATCATCGCATGACCGAATCGGAGGCTCTATGCCCCTCGAATTCCAGCGTGTGGCGATTGTCAATCGCGGCGAGGCCGCCATGCGTTTTATCCACGCGGCCCGCGAGTTCAGCCAGGAACACGGCACTCCCTTGCGCACAATCGCGCTTTTCACTGAACCGGACCGGCATGCCATGTTCGTCCGCGAAGCGGATGAAGCGGTGTGTCTCGGCCCCGCTCAGGTGATCGATCAAAACACCCGGAAGCTCAAGAGCAGTTATGTGGATTATCCCCGCTTGGAGCGGGCGCTGGCGTCCGCGCGCGCCGATGCGGTCTGGGTAGGATGGGGCTTCGTGGCCGAGCACGCCGCGTTCGCGGACCTTTGCCACGAAATGGGCATTGTGTTTATCGGCCCGGACGGTGATGTGATGCGCCGTGTGGGCGACAAAATCGCGTCGAAACACTTAGCCGAGCAGGAGCAGATCGCGGTGGCCCCCTGGAGCGACGGCCCGGTGGAGACGCTCGCCGACGCCGAACGCCACGCGGAACGCTTGGGCTACCCACTCCTTATTAAGGCCACGGCTGGGGGTGGAGGTCACGGAATTCGCCGGGTTCGTGAGGCCAGCCAGCTTGCAGAAGCGTTCGAGGGCGCTTGCTGCGAAGCGTTCAAGACCTTTGGCGACCCGACCGTTTTCATGGAGCAGTTCGTTGATGGGGGAGCGCGCCACGTTGAGGTGCAGGTCATCGCCGACCACTATGGAACAACCTGGGCTTGCGGGGTGCGCGACTGCACCATTCAACGCCGCCACCAGAAAGTTCTTGAGGAAGCGCCTTCTCCTGCGCTTTCTCCCGAACAAGATCTGGGATTGCGCCAAGCAGCAGTACGCCTGAGCAAGGCTGCGGGCTACCGCAACGCCGGCACGGTGGAATTCCTGTACCAGCCGGAAAAACGGCGATTCTTTTTCATGGAGATGAACACGCGGTTGCAGGTCGAGCATCCGGTAACGGAATGCACCACGGGGCTCGATCTGGTCAAGCTGCAGATTCACGTCGCGCGCGGCGGCCACCTGGAAGGCGAACCACCGCGGACCACCGGCCACGCCATCGAAGTACGGCTGAACGCAGAGGATCCCGACAATGGTTTTGCGCCCGCCCCGGGCACGATTGAGCGGTTCCGCATAATCACGGGACCAGGAGTGAGGGTTGACACCGGCGTGGAGGAAGGCGATACCGTCCCCACAGAGTTCGACTCGATGATCGCCAAGATTATCGCCTACGGACAGAACCGAAAGGAAGCTCTTTCCCGGCTGCAACGGGCGCTGCGCGAGGCTGTCGTTGTCATTAAGGGCGGCGCAAGCAATAAAGCGTTCTTGCTGGAACTGCTGGATCGCCCTGACGTGCAGCGTGGAGAAGTGCATGTCGGCTGGCTGGACCAGGCATCGACCCGAGAGCACATCCCCGGGCGCTACGCCGACGTGGCTTTGGTGCAGGCCGCCATCGAAGCCTACGAAGCCCAGTTGGGTGTAGAGCAAACTCAGTTCTATGCCTCAGCTGTGCGCGGGCGGCCGCTGGTGCGGAGTGAGGTGGGCCGGAGCACAGAACTGCGCTACGGCGGGCGCTCCTACGCTCCTACAACGTACCGCCTGGGCCCGCAGCAGTACCGGGTCGACATCAATGGATCGCGCGTCCAGGCCCATATCGACCATTTGGGGCAGTTCGAATACTGGCTCACCGTCTTCGGCCGTAGATTCCGCGTTGTCTCCGTAACCCAGGGGTTGACCTACCGCATTGAGGTTGACGGCGTGTTGCACCGCGTCGACCGCGATGATGGCGGCATCGTCCACGCGCCGTCACCGGCAGTCGTCGTTTCCATCGCGGTCAAAGCCGGCGACCTCGTCACAGTCGGAGATCGCCTGGCCGTGCTGGAGGCGATGAAGATGGAAATGCAAGTTGTCGCCCCATTCTCCGGAAAGGTCCGGCAAGTAATGACCATGCGCAATGTGCAAGTGGACACCGGGGCGCCACTTCTGCAAATTGAACCCGATGCCGGTCCAGATGCCCTGCCCGAATCGGAAGGCATCGTTTTTGGCGCGTCACGCGACTCTGGCGACTCGGCAACCACCAAACCGAGCTGCCGCCAAAGCCTGGAAGGACTCCGTCAGCTCATGCTGGGCTTTGACGTGGACCCGAAGGACACCACGCGGCTGCTCACCGAATGGAGCCTGACTCGGCCCGCCGACAACAACGAAATAGGCGAAGCGGAAAACGAGATCCTCAACATCTTTGTGGACATCTGTTCCTTGTTCAAGCGCGATCCTGAAGTAAACCACCGGGCCAGCGGTGAGGAGCCGAGTCCTGAAGCTTACCTGTTTTCGTACTTGCGCATGCTGGAGACGGGTGGAGAAGGACTTCCGCCAGCTTTTGTCGGCGGACTTCGGCGTGCCTTGTCGCATTATGGCGTTCAAACTCTGGATCGCTCGCCGGAACTGGAAGAAAGCCTGCTCTGGATTTACAAATCTCATCAGCGCGTGGAGCAGCAGATCGCCCCGGTTATGGCAATGCTGGAGCGTCGCCTGCGGTCCGTTCAGCGCCTTGCTCCACCAGCTGAGGAATCATTGCGAAAGCTCCTTGACCGGATGATTGCCATGAGCAACGGGCAGTTCCCCGCGGTCAGCGACTTGGCTCGGGAGGTACGCTATCGCTACTTCGACCAGCCGCTGTTTAAGCAGGCGCGCAAGCAAGTCTACGCGCAGGTGGAGGAGCAACTCGCTTCCATGGCCGCCAATCCGGATGCTGCCGACCGCCACGAGAGAATCCGCGCTTTGGTCGAATGTCCGCAGCCCCTGGTAGCCCTGCTCGTCTCTCGCTTCGCAGCCGCAGACACTGCTATCCGCGAACTGATGTTGGAGGCGATCACCTGGCGGTACTATCGGATTCGAACCCTCGAAAACTTCCGATCCTCGACCGTGAACGGACATTGCTTCACATCGGGCGAATACGACCATGAGGGCCGGCGTATTCAGGTCTTCACCAGCCAGGCCGAATACTCAGCGCTCTCTGAAGTGCTGTGCGCGATGGTTCCGTTGATCGAGAAAACGCCAGCTGGCTGTGACATCGTCATTGACGTCTACGCCTGGCATTCGGGACTGCTGAGCGATCCTGAAGTCACCCAGCAGGAAGTTCAAGCTGTGCTCAATCAAACGCGCTTTCCACGTTCGATTCGGCGCATCGTGGTGGAAGTCGCTGGTGCCGGCCACGCTCAGGGAGCGGGCGGCATGCAGCACTTCACCTACCGGCCTAGCGAAAACAACTACCAGGAGGAGAAGCTCTATCGTGGATTGCATCCGATGATGGCCAAGCGGCTGCACCTGTGGCGGCTCAGCAACTTCAATATTGAGCGGCTGCCTTCGGCGGAAGATGTGTACCTGCTCCACGCCGTCGCCCGGGATAACCCCAAAGATGAGCGGCTGATCGGGTGCGCCGAGGTGCGCGACGTAACACCGGTGCGGGACGAAACCGGCCGCATCGTCAAATTGCCCCATCTGGAGCGGATGTTGACCGAAGCAATTGCCGGCATGCGGCTGTTTCAGTCACGCCGGCCAGCCAATAAGCGCCTCTACTGGAACCGGATATTCCTCTACGTGTGGCCGCCATTCAACCTTCAACGCGACGAATTGCACGACATCGTGTGCAGGCTGCAGCCCGCAGCGGAAGGCCTGGGCCTGGAACAAGTGGTGGTGCGCGCGCGCATCCCTAATCCTGCAACCGGGGAATTGCGCGATATGGTGGTGCGCATTTCGAGCCCGGTGGGACGAGGACTGCTCATTACCTTCCGGCCCGCGGACAAACTGCAGCCCATCAAACCGCTGGGCGAATATGAACAAAAAGTTGTTCGCATGCGCCAGCGCGGACTTATCTATCCCTACGAAATCATCAAGATGCTCACCCCCCCGCTGGAGAACACACGGGCAGATTTTCCTGCCGGCGATTTTGTCGAGCATGATCTGGATACCGGAGGCCGGCTGATGCCGGTCGATCGCCCCTATGGACAAAACAAGGCCAACATCATCTGCGGCATCATTCGCAACTTTACCGTCCGCTATCCCGAGGGCATGACTCGGGTCATGCTTCTGGGCGATCCCAGCAAGGACTTGGGTGCGCTCGCCGAGCCCGAGTGCCGCCGCATTCTCGCGGCCCTCGATCTGGCGCAACAAATGGGCGTCCCGCTGGAATGGTTCCCGATTTCAGCCGGCGCCAAGATTTCGATGGACAGCGGAGTGGAGAACATGGACTGGATTGCCCGTGTTCTGCGCCGCCTGGTGGAGTTCACCCAAGCTGGAGGTGAGGTGAACCTCCTTATTAATGGGATCAACGTAGGGGCCCAGCCTTACTGGAACGCCGAAGCCACCATGCTCATGCACACCCGCGGCATTCTGGTTATGACGCCGAAAGCGGCGATGGTGCTTACAGGCAAGCGCGCCCTGGACTACTCGGGCGGCATCTCGGCTGAAGACAATCAAGGCATTGGCGGATACGACCGCATCATGGGCATCAACGGCCAGGCGCAGTACTGGGCGCAGGACATTGATGAGGCCTGCCACATTTTGTTCCGCCATTACGACCACACCTACGTAGCGCCGGGAGAGCGGTTTCCGCGGCGAGCAGAGACGACCGATTCCCTTGCTCGCGACGTGCAGGGATATCCCCACGGCAGTGAGGAAGGGTTCACCTGCGTGGGCGACATATTGTCGAAGGTGACCAACCCTGGGCATAAGAAAGCTTTTGACATTCGTACCGTGATGATGGCGGCGATCGACCAGGATCATGCACCGCTGGAACGCTGGGCAGGCATGCGCGCCGCCGAGACCGCGGTAATTTGGGACGCGCATCTCGGTGGCTACCCCGTATGCCTGATCGGCATCGAATCGCGGCCCGTAGCGCGGCTGGGCTTTGTCCCGGCCGACGGGCCCGAGCAGTGGACCTCCGGGACTCTGTTCCCGCAGTCCTCCAAGAAAGTGGCGCGCGCGATTAACGCGGCCAGCAACAACCGGCCGGTAGTGCTCCTGGCCAACCTGTCAGGCTTCGACGGCTCGCCCGAGTCGATGCGCAGGCTGCAACTCGAATACGGCGCGGAGATTGGCCGGGCTGTGGTGAACTTCAAAGGCCCCATCGTGTTTTGCGTGGTCTCCCGCTATCACGGAGGCGCGTATGTGGTTTTCTCGCGAGCGCTCAACAAGAATCTCGAGGTCGCTGCGTTGGAGGGCACTTACGCTTCCGTTATTGGCGGTGCGCCTGCCGCGGCCGTGGTTTTCGCTGGCGAAGTCGAAGCCCGCGCTCGTAAAGACGCTCGTCTGCAAGAACTGACTCAGGCGATGGCGAAGGCCGAGGGTGCCGAAAAAGGACGGCTGCACGCCCAGTGGGAGGAAATCTTTAAGATTGTGCATTCCGAGAAGCTGGGCGAGATGGCCACCGAGTTTGACCACGTTCACAGTGTGCAACGCGCCCTCGACGTCGGCGCTCTGAATTGCATCATTCCGCCCGCCACGCTGCGGCCTTATCTGATCAATGCGGTAGAGCGGGGCATTGCCCGAGAGGAAGAACTGGAATCCGGGAAGCGAGTTCTTCAGGTGGCAGCTTAGTCCCGGAGAGGCTCTGTTCGATGAATGTGTATTGGCTGGAACAGATGCAAGGCGATGTGCCGCCAGGAGATGATTGGCTAAGCGCAAGGGAAAGGGCATGTCAGCATACTCTCCGCTTTGCCAAACGGCGCGCCGACTGGACGCTCGGGCGCTGGACGGCAAAACGCGCGGTGGCGGCTTACCTCAACCTGCCGGCTCATCCCCTCGTCCTCGCGAAAATTGAAATACGCCCGGAGGCGTCGGGAGCACCGGAGGCGTTTGTCGACGAAAGACCCGCTGCTGTAACTATTTCACTCAGTCACCGGGACGGTAGAGCCATCTGTGCCCTAGCACAGTTTGGCGTGGAGCTAGGTTGTGACCTGGAAGTGGTCGAATCTCGTGGCGAGGCTTTCCTCTCCGACTATTTCACAGCCGGAGAGCAAGCGCTGGTTGCGCGAGCGCCGACTGCCGACCAAACTCGACTGGTGACGCTGCTGTGGAGTGCAAAGGAGAGCACGCTCAAAGCGTTGCACACCGGACTCCGGATCGATACGCGGGGTGTGATCGTCAGCCCTGAATCATCGTTCGACGTCAACGGATGGAGCCCGGTGCAGACTCGCGACACGGGCGACCGGATCTTTCATGGCTGGTGGCGGTATATGGACAACATCATGCGTACTCTGGTTGCCAATTCCCAGCCCGCCGCTCCGATTCCCCTGAAGCTCCCGGCTTATTTAGCTGACTCGGCTTTCCAATGCACCTGATGGAGTGGTGACATGATGTCGGCAAGATTAGCTTTTAGCGGTCCAACTCGCTATCGGGTTCGCGGCATGGCGGAGTTGTGCCGAGCGATCATTGAAGTGTCTGTCCGGCGGATGTTCAAAGGCCCGCGCCGGCGCGACTGGAACTGGTTTGGGGAAGTCGCGAACAGGATGCTGAAGAGACAGGTAAACACCGCCATGAAAATGCGCGACGTAAGCGAGTCGCGCCGCTATTTGAATTCGATGGCGATCTGTTCGCCGGCGTCGTCGGCGGTCAACATCAGACCCATCGTGCGTCCGAAGTTCAGAGGAAGCTGGTTCTCCAGCAAAAACACGGAGTCGCAGGTGACTATCCTCTATCTTCATGGCGGCGGGTACTCGTTTTATCCGCAGGCGTACTCAGACTTTATCGCTCAGATCACGCTGGCAACGAAATCAAGAACGTTTGCTCTCGATTACCGCCTCGCTCCGGAGCATCGGTTCCCAGCTCAACTTGAAGATGCGCTCCACGCCTACCACTGGTTATTGGAGGGCGGCACCAATTCCGAAACTCTGGTCCTTGCCGGAGACTCCGCTGGTGGCAATTTAGCATTGGCGCTCCTCCTGGCAGCACGCGATTCGAATCAGCCGCTGCCGGCGCTGGCCGTTGCCCTCTCGCCGCCAACCAACTTTGAAATCGACTTGTTCCCCAACCAGGAGTTTGACTGGATCACCAAACCGGCGCTCCTGTGCTGGCGAGACTGGTTTTGTGATGCGGTGCAGCGCCGGGATCCGCTGGTCTCGCCGCTGCGGGCGGACCTGCGTGGTCTGCCGCCTATTTATATTCAGGCCGGGTGCTGCGAGATTCTGTACGACAGCATTCGGGAATTTGCCGATCATGCCAGCGATCAAGGAGCGGATGTAATCCTCGAAGGCTGGGAAGACATGACTCATGATTTTCAGATCTTCGGACGGGATGTGCCGCAGAGCGCCGATGCCCTGCGGCGGATGGGCGAAGTCATTGAGGCCCGGGTCCGAGGACGGGAGAAGAAGGAAATGACTTCGTGCTGAACGGCAGAGAGGATTCTGCGCATCGCTTTCCTCAGTGAGAAGACACTATGAAGAAAATTCCCGAGGTCGAAGAAGCCAAAGCGCTGATGATTGAGGCGACGGACTGGTCCGTATTCCGGTGGCTATTTGAAAAGCGCAGAGTGCGCGAGACCGCCGATCATGCTAACGCGGCTTTGGACAAATTGAACCGGGCAGTCAAGTCGCGCTGGAACAGTGATGTAAAGGCCGCTTACAACGAGTTGACTCCGAAAGCAGGCGGTGCGGCAGGGCGCCGGAGGGTTGAACCGGCATCGCAGATCACCGATCCTCAAATCATCGATCCGCAAATCAGACTGTACGCCAAGAAAGTGAAGCAGGCGGATGACGCGGCCCGCCGCGCCAGAATCGATGCCGAGGAAACCTTCGACGAAGCGGAGAGACTGTTGAATACCGCCTTGGCGCGAGAAGGATGTCAGAAAGCTATTCATCAATGGGAGCTCGACGAAAAAGCGATTCGCGTCGCCGAAGCCCCTCCTGGTTCCATAGCGCATGACTCCACCAAAGCGAAATTCTCACACTTGGCGGTCTAGGAGGCAGGCAGTAATATGGCACTCGGCCACGATCCAACCGGAACCGGTCAATCCGACAACGATGGTTCCGAGAACGCCCGATCCGAGGAGCGTCCATTCGATTTCGACTTTGTCGTGATCGGATCGGGGTTCGGCGGCAGCGTGTCTGCTCATCGGCTCGCAGAAAAAGGCTACACGGTGGCGGTGATGGAGATGGGCCGCCGCTGGTCTCCGGACAATCTGCCCCGCACCAGTTGGTCCATCCATCGCTGGTTCTGGCGTCCCAGACTCGGTCTCCGGGGTTTCTTCAACATGCGGCTGTTCCGGCACGCGACCATCTTTCATGGTTGCGCCGTCGGCGGCGGATCCATCACCTATGCCTGTACCTTGCTTCCTCCTCCCGAGAAAGTGTGGACCTCGGGATCGTGGAGTAGCTTGGCGGATTGGCAATCGGAGATGCCCCGGCACTACGAAACCGCCTCGAGCATGTTGGGCCTGACGGAAAACAAAATCCTTGGACCTGCTGACCATCTCCTGGAGAAGGCGGCAGAAGCATCTGGCGTCGGGCATACCTTTTACTGCACCAAGGTGGGCATCTTCCAATCCGCCGACGGAACTCAGGGTCAAACTTTTCTCGATCCGTTCTTCGGAGGGGAAGGTCCCGCACGCTCAACGTGCATCGGGTGCGGCGGTTGCATGATGGGGTGTCGCTACGGCGCCAAGAACACGCTGGATCTTAACTATCTATATCTGGCGGAAAAGCACGGCGCGAAGGTATTTCCCGAAACCAAGGTGGTGGATGTAAGACCGCTCGATGGCGCAAGCGATGGCAGCGCCGGATACGAGGTCTCGACTGTGAAATCCATTGCCTGGATTCGCCACCGGCCGCGCCGGTTCACTTGTCGCGCCGTGGTCTTCTCCGCATCCGCTCTGGGGACGATGGAGCTTCTATTCCGACTTAAAGAAAAGGGGTCTTTGCCCGCGATCAGCTGCGAACTGGGCAAGCACGTGCGCACCAACTCCGAGTCGCTCATCGGCGTGCGCACACCGGGCTACTCGCAGGATTTATCGCAAGGCATCGCAATCGGCTCCGGCGTTTACATCGATGAGCATACTCACATTGAAGCGGTCCGCTACCCGCTTGGTTCCGACGCCATGGGGTTTCTGACTACGATCCTCACGGATGGCCGTCCTGGTCCGAGGCGGATTGCACTGTGGCTGAAAAACGTCATGAGATCGCTGCTTCGCCACCCGTTCAAGACGGTTCGTGTCTTGCAACCGCGGGGCTGGGCACGGGAGTTTGTAATCCTGCTCTGCATGCAGGCGCTGGAGGGAGAGATCGAGATGCGCTGGCAACATCCCTGGTTCTGGCCGTTCCAAAAGTTTTTGGTCAGCCGGGGCGCGAAGGTGCCAACCTATATTCCGCAGGCCAATGAGTTTGCTAAGAAATTCGCGCAACTTACGGGCGGCTTCGCCATGAGCATGCTGCCGGAGATTCTCTTCGACGTTCCGGGTACTGCGCACTGCATCGGAGGCTGCGTGATCGCCGATTCACCCGGCCACGGCGTTGTGGATCATCGCCACCGCGTGTTCGGTTACAAAAACATGTACATCTGCGACGGATCGGTCGTAGCGGCCAACCTCGGTGTAAATCCCAGCTTCACCATCACTGCGCTGACAGAGCGGGCCATGAGTTTCATCGCTCCAAAGGCAGAGACGGGTTGGAACGATGCAGCCTCAGCCACAGTTCATGCCGACGCGGGTTGAGTCGTGACAGCGCGCGCGAGCCAGCGCTCGAAGAGAGCTTGTTCCGCCTTGAGCCATATCCGGCTGGGATAAAGTGCGGCACTGCATTGCAGGGTGATCCAGTCCCGTTTCAGCAGAGGCGAGCGGAACTCCTCGCGATGGGCAATCCAGTGTTCCGCAACATGACGCGCGATAGTGAAACTCATGCCCGTTTTTCCGCCCCCGATGTCGCCCAGGATCCCATCCAGCGTGACCATGACCTTGGACAACATAATCAGCGCGCCAGGAAACTTCACCCCTTTGAGCGCGACGCGCTCCAGAAGGCGCATGGCGTCCACGCCGCTGGGCAAGTACCGTACGGGGAGGTCGTCAAGAAAGCGCGTAACGATCTCGCCAATCATCGTCTCACGTGTCGAAGCAGTTCGAACGCGCCGCTGACTAAGCGCCAGGATCGCGTGGCGCGTCCCCACCGGGTCGCGCAAGCTCACCATCAGAAACAGGAGCGCCAGATGACGTCGCTGCTCGCGGCTTAAACGTTCCCTCAACGCCCAGTCGATGATCGTCAGTTCGCCGGTGCGGTTGTTATAGAGCAGATTGCCGGCATGCGGATCGCCGTGAAAAATCGCGTCTTTCTGTGCCGACAGAAGCGGCCTCGCCACCAGCGCCTCAATCAGTTGCTCGGCAACCTTCCGGCGCCCAGCCGCCGAGAGCCGGGCAGCCGCGTTCGTCACCTTGATTCCGTGTTCCTCCGTGAGCGCCGTAATTCTTGGCGTGCATAGCGGTCGAATCAACTGCGGCACGCGCACTCCAGACATGGATCGATAAAGATTCCCAGCCTCTACCAGTGTCTTCTGCTCGCGGATAAAGTTGACCTCGTGCTGCAGTAAGCGCCGGACCTTCCTGAAGGTATCGGGGATGAGATCGGGTGGAAATCCGTAGTTATGATGCCGCTCTCCAAAGTACTGGGCCAGTCTGTGCAGATAGTCCATGTCCTCGGCAAAGTAGCCCGGGATATGGAGCTTCAAGACTTTGAACACCCCACGTTCACGCCGTTTGCTCTCGGGATTTCGCCAGCTAAAGCGCACGACCGCGCTTACGCTGGCCTCCGACAGAATGGCCGGCGCGATCTCCACTGCATAGGCGTCGAGCCGCGGCCCCAGATCCCCCTGAATGATCGTACGTATGTCCTCGGGCCTTACGTCGCGAATTCCGTTTTCCAGCCGCGCCAGCGCATTCCTCAGAGCGGGACGCAGATGCCGGTTGCGTGCGATGACCTGACCCAATTTTTGCAGCCCTGGAACTTTCGCAATCAACCGCAACAGGCGCTCCTCGGCAGATGTGTTTTCGGGAAGCTCGAGTTGTTCCAACAGTTTCGGGGCGAGGCGCTCCGCAGACAGGCGTGCCACCACAAACGTCATGGCGTCTCGCACTGGCGGACGCCACTTCACATACGCTTCAGGAACCAGTCTCTCGACCGGAACAATGCCTCCGACAATCCAGCGCGCCATCGCTTCCCGCAAGGATCGCCCGGCGGGACTTTGCAACATGTCTTCAATGGCATGTGTGCGCTCGTCTGCGGTGGCATTTTGGGGCAGAAAGCCGGCAAGAGCGGCGCGCAACTGTTTCGGCGGGAGCTGGCGCAATCCCGTCAGAATGACGGCAGCATCGAACATGCTTGCTGTTTGGGCCATAGCGCCCGCCTGCGATTCGTGATCCGGGGCTTTACTTTTCACGGATCTGGTCTTACGTCAGGGAGGTAACTTCCGCTTCCTTGTACAGATCCTCAATCTGCTCCCGATAACGTTCCTCGATGGCTTTGCGGCGAAGTTTCATCGTGGGCGTGAGGACGCCATCATTTGCCGTGAACTCGTCCGGCACGAGCAAGACTTTTTTCAATGTTTCGAAGCGAGCCAGGCCTCGGTTCACCTCCGCGACGATGCCTTCGTAGAGATCCTTGACCTTCCGATTGGCAACCAGTTCTTGCCGGGAGGAAAAAGATATGTGGTTGTCCCGAGCCCAATCCTCGAGTAGGGGAAAGAAGGGGGAAATAATGACGAAAGCGAATTTCCTGCGGTCTCCCAGCACCACCGCAGTTCCTATCAGGGGATTCAGCTTGATGGAATTCTCGATCGGCTGCGGCGCAATGAATTTTCCACCCGATGTCTTGAGCAGATCTTTCTTCCTGTCGGTGACCGACAGAAATCCATCGTCATCCAGCTTGCCGATATCCCCGGTTTTGAACCAGCCGTCCACAAATGCGTTGCGGGTTTCCTCGGGCCGGTTCCAGTAACCGCGGAAGACCGAGGGACCGCGTACCAGGATTTCGCGGTCGTCCGCAATCTGCACCTCGACATTGGACAGCGGACGACCCACTGTGCCCAATCTGTGAGAGCGCGGTGTGTTGATGGCAATCACCGGCGAGGTCTCAGTCAGGCCATAGCCTTCGTGGATGCGAATCCCGATGCTCGCGTACCACGCCGCCAGTTCCTTCCCCAAGGGCGCACCGCCCGAGACGAAGATTTCAACTCTGCCACCCATTCGCGCCCGCACCTTCGAATAAACCAGCTTGTCGGCCAGCTTCCAACTAAAAGCCGTAGGCACTTTGCCCGCTAAAATCCTGGAGCTATGGGCGCGGCCCACCGAAAGAGCCCACTGATAGATGGCCCGCTTTGCAAAACCTTTAGCCTTTTGTTCCACCTGGCTGTGGATCTTCTCGTACACGCGCGGCACTGCCACAAAAATTGTGGGCGACACCTCCGACAGCGTCTGCGGTAACTGTTCGATGAAGGGGCAATACGCCAGCGTCACACCGCGATAGAGCAAGGCAACATCGGCATGACGGGCCGTCACATGCGACAGCGGAAGAAAGGAAATACTGACCTGCCCCGGAGGGATATCAAATCCAGCAAGCGAGTTCAATACGTTCGCAGTCAAATTACCGTGAGTCAGTTGCACGCCCTTTGAGCTGCCGGTGGTTCCAGAGGTGTAAATGATCGATGCCAGATCGTCAGCGCCAATGGTTCGCGCACGTGCCTCCAGTTCCACATCGCAATCCGGGCCCTCGCGCATCCACCGCTGCATCTGTGCCTCGGCGGCATTTTCCACCGGGTCCATGACTACCACCCGCTCGAGGGCAGTTTGATCCTTGATCGAAAGCACTTTTTCCAGTTGCTGCTCCGTGGAGACGACCACAACTCTCGCGCCGGAATCGCGCAGGATGTGCGCGCACTGTTGCGCTGTGAGCGTCGAGTAGATCGGCACCACCACTACGCCCAACAAGAGAGATGCAAAGTCCGCGACCGCCCACTCCAGCCGGTTCTCGCTCAGGATGGCCAGTCGATCTCCCTTAGTCAGGCCGCATCGCCTGAGCGCCCGCGCCACGCCAGCCACATCCCGGTAAAGCTCTTGCGCGCTGATCGGAACCCATCGGGTTGCATCGCGAACCAGCATCACAGGTTCCCGGGTACGTTTCACGATGGTAAAAAAGATGTCATTCAGGGTTTGAAGCTTCATGGTCAGGCCTCCTGACTCCGCACTAGGAGACGACTAGGAGACGATTCGCCTTCTTCTTGAGGTTATCAACGCGATACGAGATGTTGGCATGCCCGGCTTCCGCGTGACTGCGGGAGGAGAACAGATAATTTCGCCAGAAAACCAGACAATTTGCAGTGATGTCAATCACTTCACGGTGTCCGCCTTAACGGAGTTCAGGTCTGCCCTCCGGACCGTGGCGGGTGGAAAGAGTGGGACCGGGGTCAGAGCGAACGTTTTCCTGGAGGGCACCGTCCTCGAAAGGAGTTGTTTGCCGATGGAGGAAGGTCAAAGGCTCTCAGGCCGGAGATTCTAGTCGACGCCGACCCGCCGGTGCGGCGCCCGGTAACCTAACTGCATGGAGACGTGGCGCGCCGCGTCTTTCAATGCTTCAAGGATGCGCGGCATAGTCTGCGCATTCACCTGGCTGGTTGTACCGCTCAAACCAATACTGGCCTCGATAGCCCCACTCTGATTGAACACCGGCGCGCCCAGGCAGCGCGCGCCCATGTTGTTCTCTTCGTCGTCGACGGCGTAGCCCTGTGCGCGCACCTTCTCCAAATCTTTCAGCAGCCGCGATACGGTCGTGATGGTTTTCGGAGTTCTCCTCTCCATGCCGCGGTCGGCAAGAATCTTCTCCAGTGTCTCCTGCGGAATATGCGCAACCAGGGCCTTGCCTACACTCGTGGCATGGACGCGCATGCGTCGGCCCACCCAGGTGTCCATGCGGATAAATCCCTGCGGTTCAACTTTCTCAATGTAGACCGCTTCCGGCCCATCGAGAATCGCCAGGTGGCATGTGAGGTTCGTCTTTTCCATGAGGCGGCGCATGATGGGCAGCGCCACTTCCCGCACATCGATCCCGCTCAGCGCCCCCCGGCTTAGGCTCAAAATCTTCAATCCCACGCGGTATTTTCCCGTCTCCGCGTCGCGCTTCAGGTAGGAGTGCTTCTCCAGCGTGCGCAGGATGTAACTGGCAGAACTCTTTGGAATCTGGAGCTTGCGGCTGATTTCGGCGTTGCTCAGGCCGTCCGGCTCCTGCGCCACCGCCTCCAGCATGGCCAGTGCCCGTTCGACGGCTACAGACGGAGATACATGGTTGGAAGACATGCCGAATCGTTATGGTAGCAAATCGTGCTCCGCCAACAAAATGAATATGTGTTCATCATGCTGAACAACACTATTGACCCGGTCCGGCGGCTGTTCTAGGATCGGCCAGCATCGTGAATGACTGTTCAACATCGTGAACAGCCATGCAGAAAGAAAGATTAGTTTTTCAGGAGAAATGTACATGTCGGCCAACGGAAATGGACACAGCAAGCAACCCTCAACTCCCCAACATGAGATCGAGCACCTCTCGAGCGAGCAGGAACGCGTTGCGCAGTACTCTCTCGCGCAGGCCGCGATGAACCATGATTGGGCGACCAATCCGCGATGGAAGAGCGTCGAACGTCCTTACACTGCGGAAGATGTGCTGCGTCTCCGCGGCTCGATTTTCATCGAGCACACGCTGGCCCGCATGGGCGCGGAACGTCTGTGGGCACTCCTGCAGACCGAACCTTACATCAACGCACTGGGAGCCACGACAGGAAATCAGGCTGTGCAGCAAGTTCAAGCGGGCCTGAAAGCAATCTACGTCAGTGGATGGCAAGTCGCCGCCGACGCCAACAATGCCGGCACGATGTACCCGGATCAAAGCCTGTACCCCGCCGACAGCGTTCCCAACCTTTGCCGGCGCATCAACAATGCGCTGCAGCGCGCGGACCAGGTTCACCACGCGGAAGGCAAGGTGGCTCCGGCCCAGACCTGGTTCGCGCCCCTGGTTGCCGATGCCGAGGCGGGCTTTGGCGGCACCTTGAACGCTTTCGAATTGATGAAAAGCATGATCGAAGCGGGCGCGGCCTGCGTTCACTTCGAAGACCAGCTTTCGTCCGCCAAAAAGTGCGGACACCTGGGCGGCAAGGTTCTGGTTTCGACCACGGAGGCCATTCAGAAACTAGTGGCGGCGCGACTCGCATCCGACGTGATGGGCGTGCCCACGCTGGTCATGGCCCGCACCGATGCCGATAGCGCTCACCTACTCACCAGCGACATCGACGTGCGCGACCGGGCGTTTTGTACCGGCGAGCGCACGCCGGAAGGTTTCTTCTGCATCCGCGGCGGAGTCGACTCAGCTATCGCCCGCGGCCTGGCTTATGCTCCTTATGCCGACCTGCTCTGGTGCGAAACCTCGCATCCGGATCTGGAAGAAGCGCGCCAGTTTGCCGACGCGATCCACGCCCACTATCCGGAAAAGATGCTGGCCTACAACTGCTCGCCCAGCTTCAACTGGCGCAAGAACCTAGATGAAGCCACCATCGCGCGTTTCCAGCCCGAACTGGCGCGCATGGGATACAAATTCCAATTCGTGACCCTGGCGGGTTTCCACGCCCTAAACCTCAGCATGTTCGAACTGGCGCGAGGATACAAGTTCGCCGGCATGACTGCCTATTCGCGTCTGCAGGAAAAAGAGTTCAGCCGCGAAACCCAATACGGGTATGAAGCCGTCAAGCATCAGCGCTTTGTCGGGACGGGATACTTCGACCAGGTGCAACAGGTAATCAGTGGAGGGTTGGCGTCAACCATGGCGCTGGCAGAATCTACCGAAGCGGAGCAATTCATGGAAAAGAAACCGCTGACCAGGTCGGAAACTGGTCCCGATGCCGCCTGTCAGCCCATTCTCGGCGACTGTCCGCATACCCCGGTCAAAATCGACCTCGGTCCGGAAGAGATGCTGCTCCCGTCCGGCGATTAAGCGACCGCGGACGGCCAATACAGGAATCGGCGGGTCTGTTCGGGACAGGGCTTCGGAGAACTTACGCGTATTTCGCGATTGTTCGCAGACAAAGTGGACTGCAGAGATCGGACTACCCGTTACCGCAGGATTTTCCTGGTCGGCTTACTCGCGTATTCAGGTGCCAATGGTGCGCCTTTCTCTGCAGTCGAGGCTTCCTGGCGGAGAGAGAGGGATTCGAACCCCCGATACCCGTAAAGGTATACACGCTTTCGAGGCGCGCGCCTTCAGCCACTCGGCCATCTCTCCGCGCCCTTCTGCTTTCGTTTTTATTTTATCAGGGAAGCTGTTGGCTTCGAATTTCCACGCCCCCTACGGGCCGCCTCGAAAGCGGACACACCTTAACGGGTATCGGGAGTTCTCCCTCCCTTTCCGCCATACAATCTGGCCGCGCGAATCCTCGCTATCCTTCCAATGAAGTTCGCGACGTTGGCTCATTCCTGACAAATGTGACCCAAGTACACTCTCCGGCTTGGGACCTTAGCGCTCTGTATCTCGGTTTGCATATCAGTAGCATGATGTGACCGCTGTGGCTCAATGCGGTGCCCCCCAGCCCTCGTCAGGCGCCACGCTTTGTTGGCAGTCATTTCTCCTTTCACGGTTCCGAGTAGGTGGCGCGCGTCGATCCGGACAATACGACGGATTGGTCGCGATCCCATGCGGATTACGCATTTGAAATTTGAGGAGGAGCGAATGAAACATTTTCCGACATTGCTTGCGCTCTTGATCGTGGCATCGTCCGCGAGTTTTGCGGCGACCGAGCATCTTCTGGTCTCGGATTACAACCAGTACAGCAGTGGAATGGTATGCGTGACCGATGCGGAATATCATGCCCGGCTCGACAACCTGATCCACGCCAGCGATTTCAGTGACGACCACACCAACCGGCAGTCGGCGGTGAAGTTGATGAAGTTCTTCTCGGAAGTGGACAAGGACGCCTGCTACAAGATCCACGACAACGGCGCCACGGGCGGAGGCGATTTTCAAATTCCTGACAGAGGGAATACTTACGTCGTGGTGGTGGTGTATGAGAAAGCCCACGCTTCGCACGTGTACTGGCACGTCGAGGACGCAGTGGGCGTGGAGCAGGTCATTACCGTTGACCCGCCGAAATATTGAGGAGCTTACGACGCCATGAAAAACTTTTCACTGGTTCTTCTCTGTCTGATTGCGGTTTGTACTCTTGCCTTGAGCCAGGGGAACGACGGCACTCTCGGCGACCAGATTAAGGACGTCAAGGCGAAGCTGAAAGCTGCCGAGCAGCAGGACGCAGACTACGCGGCGCAATTCAAAAACATCGGAACCCATCTGGACGACATCAAGTTTGCCGCCGACGCCTACAAGAAGCAAAACGACCGGTGGAAGCAGGACGCGGATAATCTGAATATTCAGATCAAGTACCACAACGACCATATGTGTACCGAGAAGTGCGCGAACGGGAAATGCGACGGCACCTGCCAGTGGTATCGCGATGAGGCGACGAAGGAGAATTCCGAGGGAGCGCAGTTGAAGCAACAGGCTGAGCTGCTGGATCAGATTCGGAATAACGTGCTCCGCGATACCAACGACTATGTGGAGCGGGTGAAGGCGTTAAAAGAAAAAAGCGATGAAAACACGGCTCTGATCGACCGTCTTAAGGCGCAACTGACGGACCTGCTGGGGCGATATGATCAATGCCGCGGTTCGATTCCCGCAACCTGTGATGCTCCCAATGCCGTGGGGCCGGATGGCAAGCCTCTGCTCAAGGGAGCTTGCGAAAAAATGCATGCCAAGTGCGGGCGCATGTTCGACGGGAATTAGTCGAGCGGTGAACCCCGAAGGGCAAAAGACACGTAATGCAGACTCGATAGCCACCAATCAGCCGCAACCAGAGACCGCACTTCCCTTCCGCCCCAATTCACCTCGGGCGCACGAACGCGTCCGCCGCACCACACGCCTCGACGGCAAAGACGATCCTGGGATGAAACAGCGTGCCCGCGATGCGGGTGGCGATGGCCAGTAGCTCACGCTGATTGGCAAAGACTTTGATTTGGCGGGAGCGGGAGTGTTCGGGAAGGTTGACGGCGCGGCCGTTGCGGATGAGGGCGGCGGTGAGTTCGTCGGCGGTGACGGAGGGAAGTTGGGGGAGGAGTTGGCGAGGATGAACGAGGAGGGATTCGATATCGCCGGTGGCAGACTCGCCTTCCTGCAGAGTGTGGGCCTGAGAGATTTCGAATTCGGCTACGCGGGTGCGGCGCAGGGTGGCCAGGTGCGCGCCGCAGCCAAGGCGCTGGCCGAGGTCGTGGGCGACCGAGCGCATGTAGGTGCCGCTGGCTACGCGGGCGCGAAAGATGGCGCGGTCGCCCTCGACCGCGGTGATGGCGAACTCTTTGATTTCAACTTCCACCGGCCTGAGTTCGACTTCCTGATGTTTGCGGGCGAGTTTATACGCAGGCACGCCGTGAATTTTTTTGGCCGAGAATGGCGGCGGGAGTTGGTTTATGTGGCCGTGGAATTCGGTGGCGAGTTGCCGCAGCTTGTCGAGTGTAAGATCAGCTGGCTGAGCATTGGATGTGGGTTCGCCTTCGGCGTCGTAGGTATCGGTGGAAAAGCCGAAGCGGATAGTGCCTTCGTAGGTTTTTTCGGAGCCGGTGTAGAACTGTGCCAGGCGCGTGTAGCTGCCGAGCACGAGCGGAAGAACGCCGGTGGCCATGGGGTCGAGCGTGCCGAGGTGACCGACGGCGCGCTGGCCTAGAATGCGGCGAATGCGGTTGACTACATCGTGCGAAGTGAGGCCAGAGGGTTTGTCGATGATGAGTACGCCGTTCATTTGGGGATTTGGTAATTTGGTAATCGAGTAATTTTGTAATTTGAAACCGGGAAGCTGTAGTTACCGATGAGCCGTCTTTCAAATTACCCGATTACTAAATTAACAAATTACTAAATTAACCCATGCTGCCCATTAAGGACGATCAGCCGCGCTACAGTACGCCGTATGTGACATGGTTTCTGATTGCGCTGAACCTGATCATTTTTCTGTTCGAATCGACGCTGGATGCGCAGAGCCTGCGCTTGTTAATCCATCAGTTCGCGGTGGTGCCGTATCACGTGTTGGTTTTCTTGCACGGCTCTCGGTATTCGGTGGAGCAGGTCGTGCTTCCCTTCTTTACGTCTTTATTCCTGCATGGGTCGTGGATGCACGTCATCGGTAACATGTGGTTCTTATACATTTTTGGGGATAATGTGGAGGATTATCTTGGGCACTTCAAGTATTTGAGTTTTTATTTACTTTGCGGTGTGTTGGCGATGAGCGCGCAGGTGCTGGTGAGTTTGCACTCGACGGTGCCGGCTCTGGGGGCCAGCGGGGCGATTGCGGGAGTGTTGGGAGCTTATTTTGTGGTGTATCCGCGGGCGCGCGTTTTGACGTGGTTTTTTGTTTTCGTGTTGTGGGTTCCGGCGTGGGTGATTTTGGGGTATTGGTTTGTGCTGAATTTTTTGAGTGGGACGGCGACGGTGCTCCAGGTGCAAAGCCAAAATATGGGCGGAGTGGCGTTCTGGGCGCATGTGGGTGGTTTTTTGTCGGGGATGGCGCTAGTGCGCGTGTTTGGGGAGAGACGCTTGAGGTATCCGTACGCAGTGGGGTGATGCTCGCCCGGCTGCTGCTGTGGTGCTGGCGGCAGAGTGCATGGGTCCTTCGCTTCGCTCAGGATGACAGGGCGTTCTTTGTGTCTTCTTCTTCCTATTCCTAGACTCTTCTATTTCCCCTTTACCTCTTCGGACGCGACTCCGGTGGCACCAATCCTGACAGGCGATAGTAGACGACCAACTGGCCGTAGTGTTCGCCGCAGTGTTCGATGAAGCCGTAGGCCCAGTCGTAGATGCGGACGTGCTGGTGGGCGAAGGGGTCGACGACCAGGTCGTTCATTCCCTTATCGCCTTTGGCTTTGATGGCTGCGGCTCCGTCGGCGAAAGACTTCTTCACGTAGGCTACGACATCGGCTTTGGTTTTGTAGATGGAGCGGCTGGGATTTTCGTCGACCTTGGTTTTGTCTCCGCGGGCGGCGTAGGTGAAGTAATAGTTGGCGCCGGCGACGTGCAGGAGTTGCTCGGCGAAGGTACGCTGGGCGGGGGTGGGCTTGAAATCGAATTTGTCTTCAGGGAAATCTTCGGCCATGGCGATGAGCTTGCGCCCAATGTCGTTCCAGGAGTCGAGAACGACCTTGGATGGGCTATCGGCGGGCTTTATAGCTTCTATTTTTTCCTGGGCGTGAGACGGGACGGTGAGGGTTGAGATTGCCAGCATGATTACGGTGAAGAGTGAGGCTTTTCGCATGGATTCCTCCGGGTGTGGGATGGCCGGACGCAATTCTAGATGGAGTTCGGTGGCGTGTAAATGCTAGGGTACGGTTGGGGATGGGTCTCAACAGCTATAAACACCGAGGATACGGAGGATCACAGGGTAGATTGGAGGGTGCCGCGCGGGCGCTAGCGGTTCGTTTTGGGGGATCTCTTGACGATGGTCGCGACTAGTTCGCGGCCGTTGGGGCGGCGCAGGTAGAGTTTGTCTCCACAGAGTCGAACGGGGACGGGGTCGCCGGCTTTCCACTCTCCCGCGTGATAACCGCCCGACCGGGCTGGCTCATATTCGCCGGTGTAAAGCACTCCTCCGACATTAACGACAATCGATGCGCGTGCCGAGTATTCGCGGGTAATTTCGGCTTCGGCCTGGCACCAGTTTTCGAGATCGTGGTCGGGGAGTCTTCCGCCGCGCTCGTACAGCTCGCGGGCTCGCTGGCTGATGGCCGCGCGGATTTCGGGTGGGTAGTCTGCTTTCCGCTCCATGCGGATGCCTCGGGTTCTTCCTTCATGGTATTCGCGGTGGGGCATCGTACAAAATAGAAATGCGTGCACGAAGGGATCGGTAGTTGCTTCTTTGGGAACCTGGGTTAGATGGGAACTCGTGCCGTCCAGGGAAGGTGCGGCTGCAGCGTAGTCCTTCGGTCCGGCACACCCCTATGGAAACCTTTGGTTGACCCAAGGCGCTGGCGCATCTAACATTACCGCCGTTGGGAGTATCTCTTCTTTCATGATCGGCCAGACTGTATCTCACTATCGCATCCTGGGGAAACTCGGGGGCGGAGGTATGGGCGTGGTTTATGAGGCCGAGGACCTGAAGCTGGGCCGGCACGTCGCGCTGAAGTTCATTCCGGAAAACCTGACCGACGATCCTAAATCCATGGAGCGGTTTACGCGCGAGGCGCGGGCGGCTTCACAGCTCAATCATCCTAATATCTGCACGATTCACGGGATCGAAGACAACAACGGCCATCCTTTTATTGTGATGGAGAAGCTGGAGGGCGAGAGCCTGAAGCAGTGCATCTCCGGTCATCCTATCGAGACCGAGAAGGTACTGGATATCAGCATTCAGGTGGCAGATGCGCTGGCCGCTTCGCACGCCAAGGGAATAGTGCATCGTGACATCAAGCCGGCGAATATTTTTCTTACGCCAGCCGGGCAAGTGAAGGTGCTGGATTTTGGGCTGGCCAAGTTGATGCACAAGGTTGCGACGGACAGCGACGGGTTGGCCGATGAGAATTCGCTGACTGCCATGGGGGTGATCCCGGGGACGGCGGTTTATATGTCGCCGGAGCAGGCGCGGAGCGAGGAAATCGATTTCCGCACCGATCTGTTTTCCTTCGGCGTGGTGATGTACGAGATGGCGACGGGGAAGAAGCCGTTCAGCGGGAAGAATTCCCTGATGACGCTGGATGCGGTGCTGCACAGCAAGCCGGCACCTCCAGGTGAATTGAATCCGAAAGTTCCGGTGGAACTGGAGGGCATCATCGGCAAGGCGATGGAGAAGGACCGCAAGCAGCGGTACCAGAGCGCCACGCAGATGAAGGCCGACTTGCAGCAGTTGAAGCGGGAGACGGAATCCGGACAGTTAAAGAGCGGCTTTGCCACGGCGAAGCTGCGGGTGGCCAGCAAGACTTTTGGAAGAACAAGCGCCCGGTGGCAGTTCTGGCTGTTGCTGGGAAGTCTGGCGATGCTGGCGACGGTGCTGGCCGCGGTGGGCGCGTATTGGCTGAAGCATCGATCGGAGGCCAACGCCGAGTTGCAGAATGCCATCGCGGTGCTGCCCCTGCAGAATATGAATGGGGACATCAGCGTAGATTATTTGCGCTTTGCGCTGGCGGATGAGCTGAGCAATGTGTTGACTTATTCGCGGTCGCTGGAGGTGAGGCCGTCTTCGATGACGAGGCAGTTTGTAGAGTCGGATCTCGATCCGCACAAAGTTGGACGGGAACTGCACGTCGGGCGGCTGCTGACGGGACATTTCATGCGGCAGGGCGAGCAGGTGACGGTGACGCTGGAGGCGGTTGATGTTGCGAATGATCGGCTAATCTGGGAGGGAACGGCGACGGCGGGAGTAAATGACATGATATCGCTGCAGTCGCAGTTGAGCACGCAGGTGCAGCAGGGGCTTTTGCCGGCGCTGGGCGTGGCTGGTGGAACGCTGAATGCGGCTTCGCGGCCCAAGAGCCAGGAGGCTTACGATTTGTATCTCCATAGTCTGGCGCTGCCGCACGACCCGGGGCCAAACAAGGATGCCATCTCAGTGCTGGAGCATGTTGTGGGTGAAGACCCGGGTTACGCGCCCGCTTGGGAGCAGCTTGGCTTACGCTATTACTACGATTCGTATTTTGGCGGCGGCGGCGAGCAGATGTTCCAGCGGTCGAAAGCGGCTTATGAGCGGGCGCTGGCGCTCGATCCGAATCGCGTGGCGGCGGCGAGCAATTTGATTGCACTTCGCGTGGAGCGCGGCGAGTTGGGGCGGGCGTATGAGGAGGCTACGGATCTGGTGAAGCGGCGCCCACGAAGCGGCGATGCGCATTTTGCGCTGAGTTATGTGCTGCGCTATGCGGGCATGCAGGAGAAGGCTACGCAGGAATGTAATATTGCGCGGTCACTGGATCCTGGGAACTTTAATTTCCGGTCTTGTGCGTGGGCGTTCTTGGAGCTGGGACAGACGGACCGGGCGACGGACTTTGTGCATCTGGATGCGGGTTCGGAGTGGGCGAACTGGGTAACGCCCTATATCTATCTGGCGGCAGGAGACGTAACGCAGGCGCGGGAGGCGGCGAAGAGTGTAGGCAAGTCGCCCTCCTACCATCGCGACTTGCTGATTGCGTGCACGCAGGCGCAGCGGCCAGCGGATCTGGACAAGATTGTCAAAGACGCGGAGGCGTCGGTAATGACGGAGCCTGATCCGGAAGCGTGGTATCACATAGGCGCGCTGATGGCGTATTGCGGGCAGAATGACGCTGCATTGCACCTGCTCAAAGCGGCCGTGCAGCAGAACTACTGCGCGTATTCGGCTTTGCTGGGAGACCCGCTGCTGAAGAATTTGCGCAAGGAGACGGCGTTCAACGAGGTGCTGACGGCGGGCAGCGAGTGCCAGGAGGCGCTGAAGGAGACGGCGAAGTAGATCGACGGGGGCTGAAGCCCGAGGGAAATTTTGAACGCAGTACGCGCCTCTTCGACAGGCTCAGGGCAAGGCTGAAGCGTCGCCCTTCCACAAAAATTTGCGTCGAAGCGGGTGCAGGCCCCATCCTTGTAGGGTGAACCTCTTGGCAAGAGACAATATTTCTGGCCGCCTGTGGCGGCGAGTCCGGCACGTGATTCAAACCTTAAGCCTGCGATCCACGTTCTCAGTTCTGTTGGTTTTGTTTCCCTTCCTGGCGGTGGCTGGTCTTCAGCATCGCGAAGACAGTGCTCATCTTCATCCTGGTCCTGCGGACAATGCGAAGCCGGCTGAGTCTTCTTCCTCGGTGACCGATTTTCCCGAACTTCCCTATCAGGGATCGCCCGCTGAAATTTCTCAGGATAAAGGAGCGATCGGGTTGCGGCTGCAGCTGCGGCGTTTGAGCACTACGGCGCAGCTAATGCAGACGGTGGCACATCCTGATGATGAAGACGGAGGAATGTTGACGCTGGAGGCGCGCGGGCACGGCGCGAGCGTGCTACTGATAACGTTGAATCGGGGCGAGGGCGGGCAGAATAAAGTTGGGAGCAATTTGTCAGATGTATTGGGCGTATTACGCACTTTGGAATTGCTGGCGGCGGATGAGTATTACGGCGTGCAGGAACGATTTACCCGGGTGGCGGATTTTGGCTTTTCGAAGAGCGCCGAGGAAACCTTTCAGAAGTGGGGTGGGCATGACATCGCGTTGGGCGACATAGTGCGGGTGATTCGGACGTTTCGTCCGGATGTGTTGGTGGCGCGGTTTTCTGGCACTCCGCGCGATGGGCATGGACATCATCAAGCTTCGAGCATTTTGACTCGAGAGGCGTTTCGCGCGGCGGCTGATGCCAAACGGTTTCCCGAGCAGATTGCGGAAGGGCTACACCCCTGGCAGGCGAAGAAACTTTACATCGGCAATGTGTGCGGCTTTGGCGCAATGACTTGTCCGGATGCCGACTGGACGGTGAAGTTGAATACCGGAGAGCCAAGTGCGGATTTGGGCGAATCGTATGCACAGTTTGCGATGAAGGGACTGCGGCACCAGCTTTCGCAGGGTGCGGCGAACTGGAATGTGGACCCGGGCGATCGATTCGCGTTTTACAAGCTGGTGGATTCGGTTGAGCCAGCGAAGTTGGATAAGAACGGGCACGAGAAGGATTTTTTTGATGGGATCGACACGTCGTTGTCCGGGCTGGCGGCGCGGCTGGGTTCGGAGGAGTCAAAGCTGCCGAAGTTGCGGAATGAGCTGGAGGGGATTGCGAAGCAAGTTGCTGTGGCGAGTGGTACCGCCAAGGGGAGTGATACGTCGAACGTAGTCGGGCCTCTGCTGGAAATAGCTGAGAGCTTAGAGAAAGTCATTGCCGAAGTGGAGAAGGCTGACCTTACCGTGGCGCTGAAGTCGGATCTGCTTGGCCGGCTTAACGAAAAGCGCTCACAGACGGAGGCTGCGCTGAATGACGCACTCGATACGAGCTTGTCGGCCACCGTGGTTTCCCGGGCTGAGCCGAAGCCGGCTGTAGCGAAGGAAGCGGACGCCATGACCACAGTATCGCCGGGGCAGGAGTTTTTGGTCGCGGTGGATTTTCACAACGGATCCAAAAATCGATTATTGCTGGACGGATTGAAAATTGAAGTGCCGATGGGGTGGGCGACGATTTCGGATAAGACTCGCCCGGTATTCATCAAGCCTGGGGATAATGTGCGGGCCGTGTTCCGGCTGAAAGTGCCGCGGGATGCGGAGTACACGCGGCCTTATTGGCATCGCGACGATCCGGAAACGGAGAGTTTGAATCACATCGACAACGAGAAGTATGTGACGCTTCCCTTCCCGCCTCCGACGCTGCGCGCGCAGGTGGAGTATTCGATCCCAGGCGCGAATGGCGTGACCGTGAAGAATGCGATTGGCGCGACCGTTGTGACGCCGTTCATCGATGATTCCGGAGTAGAACGCGCGCGGCCTTTGGCGGTTGTGCCGGCGTTTTCCCTGGCGCTGGAGCCGGGAACGCAGGTCATTTCCACGCACAACGGCTCGCAGACCACTGTCAAAGTAGGGGCAATCAGCAATCTCAATAAAGATGTACACGGCGAGTTGCGGCTGGAGCTGCCGGCGGGATGGCGGTCGGAACCGGCGAAGTTGAGCGTGGATTTTTCGCATCGCGGCGAGAAGAAAGACTTCGAGTTCAAGGTCTTCCCTGCTGGCTTACGGGAGGGTCGCGCTGCGCTGCGGGCGGTGCTGGAGACTGGCGGCGAAAAGTTCAGCGAAGGTTATACGCTGGTCACGCGCGAGGATCTCGGCAGCTTTTATTACTATCAGCCGGCACTGCAGAAGGTGAGCATCGTGGATGTGAAAGTGCCGCACGATTTGAAGGTTGGCTACATCATGGGAGCGGGAGACGATATTCCGACCGTGCTGCAACAGGTGGGAATGAATGTGACTTTGATTCCGCCGGAGAAGCTGGCCACTGAAGATTTAAGCAAGTACGGGACGATCGTGTTGGGAATTCGGGCTTACGATACGCAGAAAGAGGTTGTTGACAATAACAAAAAGCTATTGGATTTTGTGGCGGCCGGCGGAACTCTGGTTGTGCAATACAACACCGGGGTTGCGGATTTCAACGGCGGGCATTTCACTCCGTATCCTGCAGAATTGAGCCGGGCCCGGGTTTCGGTGGAGGAAGAGCCGGTCAAGATTCTGGCTCCGCAGGACAGCGTATTTCATTATCCGAATGAGATCACGGAGCGCGATTTTGATGGCTGGGTGCAGGAACGCGGGCTCTACTTCATGGATAAGTGGGATGAGCACTTCGAAGCGCTGCTGGCGTGTCATGATCCGGGCGAGGATGAGCAGAAGGGCGGATTATTGCGGGCGCAGTATGGCAAGGGGACGTATATTTATGCGGCTTACGCTTTCTTCCGGCAGTTGCCGGCTGGAGTGCCGGGCGCGGTGCGGTTGTATGTGAATCTGTTGAGCGCGGGGCACGAGAATGCCAGATAAGGCGATGCGCGCAGTTCGCATTCACAACTACGGCGGTCCTGAAGTGATGCATTTGGAAGAATTGCCGTTGCCTGTTCCGGGGCCAGAGCAGGCGTTGCTGCGTGTGGTGGCGGCGAGCGTGAATTTTCTGGACGTACAGATGCGGCGCGGAGAGCTGGTTGGACAGGCATTCTATCGCGCGCATGGGGCTGCGCCTGATCTTCCCGCGACAATAGGGAGCCAGGGAGTGGGCGTGGTGGAAGAGCTTGGTTCCGCGGCGGAGAATGTTCGTGTGGGCGACCGTGTAATTTTTTTTGGCAGCTCTTATGCCACGCACGCTCTTGCCCCTGCGGCTTGGCTGATTCCGGTGCCGGAGAGAGTCAGCACAGAACAGGCGGCGGGCGGGCTTAATCAAGGTTTTCTCGCTTACGCGTTCACACATTGCGCGTATCCAGTGAAAGCGGGCGATTGGTGCCTGATTCACGCTGCCGCGGGAGGCATCGGACTTCTCTTGTGCCAGATGGCAAAAATCCGCGGCGGACGCGTGATCGGCGTGACTTCGACGGCGGAGAAGGCGAAGTTTGTGAGGGAGGCGGGCGCTGACGAGGTGATCGTCTCCACGCTGACCGATGTCGCGCAGGAGGCTCGGCGAATTACGGAAGGGCGCGGCGTTCAGGTGGTTTACGATGGCGTGGGCAAGGATACCTTTAATGCGAGCCTCGACAGCCTGACGCCCGCGGGATACCTGATCATGTTTGGCCAAGCGAGCGGCTATGTGCCGCCCTTCGATCTGATGATGCTGCAGGAAAAAGGCAGTGTGTTTCTCACGCGCACGAACGGGCTGCCGTATCGCAAAGAATATCCCCAGTATTTGCGCTGCTTCGAGGAATGGGTTAACAACGGCAAACTTTCCGTGCGCATCGATCGCACTTTTCCATTGTCCGAGGCGGCGCGCGCTCATGCGGCATTTGAACAACGGCAGATAAGTGGAAGACTGCTGCTCCATCCGCAATCCTAGATAACAGCCGGAATGGCGCTCTCCTCTCAAAGCGAACAGAATTCGCATGGCCTGATTCGCGGCATGGGATTGTGGAGCGCGACTGCGCTCAACATGATCGACATGATCGGCGTGGGGCCGTTCATTACCATGCCGCTGGTGCTGGCCGCGATGGGCGGGCCACAGGCATTGCTCGGCTGGATTGCTGGGGCGCTGCTGGCGGTTTGTGACGGGCTTGGCTCGGCGGAGTTGGGCGCGGCGCTGCCGGGTTCGGGCGGTTCGTATACGTATCTGCGCGAGATCTATGGGCCGCAGAAATGGGGACGGCTGATTTCGTTTTTGTTTATCTGGCAGCTATCCTTCAGCGCTCCGCTTTCGATTGCCAGCGGATGCATTGGGCTGGCTGGTTATGCGTCATATTATTGGCCGGGCCTGCAGACCGTGTATGCGGCGCGCAGCGCGGCTTTGCACGTACCATGGGCGGGGCCGCTACAGGTGAATTGGCTAGTGACGCCCGGGACTGGCCTGGCGATTGTCATTTGTTATCTGACCGTCTTTTTGCTGTATCGGCGGATCACTGAGATCAGCCGGGTTTCGAGGATTTTGTGGTTCGTGGTGATGGGAACGATCGGATGGATTATTTTCGCGGGGCTTACGCATTTCAGCGCTGCGCGGGCCTTTGATTTTCCGCCGGGGGCGTTTACTTTGTCGCGGGGATTCTTTACCGGACTTGGCGGAGCGCTGCTGGTGGCGACTTACGATTACTGGGGTTACTACAATGTTTGCTTCCTGGGCGATGAAATCAAGGATCCGGGACGGAATATTCCGCGGGCCCTTCTGCTTTCCATTGGGCTGGTGGCGTGTCTATATCTATTGATGAATTTGTGCATTCTCGCCGTGGTGCCGTGGCGCGAGATGCTGGCGGCGGGGCGCAACAACAGCGGGTTGTATGTTGTGTCGTTGTTCATGCTGCGTGTATATGGGGCTTGGGCGGCGCGAATTGTTACGGGGTTGGTGATTATCACGGCGTTTGCTTCGGTTTTTTCGCTGATGCTGGGATATTCCCGGGTACCGTTCGCGGCGGCGCAGGATGGAAATTACTTTCGGGTGTTTGCGCGGCTGCATCCGGTGTATCGGTTTCCGCACGTGTCGCTGCTGGCCCTTGGAGTGGTGGCGGCGGCGTTTTGCTTTTTGCAGTTGAAGGATGCGATTGCGGCATTGGTGGTGATTCGGATTGTCATACAATTTATTGTGCAGGCAGCAGGAGTGATTGTGTTGCGCGTGCGTCGGCCGGATTTGCCGCGGCCGTTTCGCATGTGGCTTTATCCGCTGCCGGCGTTGGCGGCGATTGCTGGTTTTTTGTTTATTCTGTTCAATCGGCAGAATGCGTTGAAGGAAGTGCGGTATGCGGCGGTAATTTTGGTTGCGGGGATTTTTATTTATATGATCCGCGCTTGGCGGGGGCGGGAGTGGCCGTTTTCAGCGGCTGACGTCTTGACTGGTTACAGAATTTCTGAGCACAGAGGTACACAGAGATAAAGAGAGAGGATTCATGAAAAAGCATTGTCAGGTTTTGAGTTTCTGCATTCTGGCTTTGTTAAGCGTGGGCGTGGCTGCTCAGGAGAAAAAGTCGAAAGACGAACATCGCACGGTTACGCAGGTGTTGGACCGCTCGGTTGCCAACATGGAACGCGAGTTCACTTCCGCGGCTGAGGCAATGCCGGAAGACAAGTTTGGATTTGCGCCGACCAACGGGGAGTTCAAGGGCGTGCGCGACTTCGGAGAGCAGATCAAGCACGTGGCTGCTGTGAACTATATTTTTGGCGCGGCGATTTTGAGCGAGAAAGTTCCGGTGGACGTGGGGGATGAGTCGGGACCTGCTTCGCTGAAAACCAAGGCTGAGATCCTCACATATCTAAAAAACTCGTTTGCGTACGTGCACAAGGCGATCGCCACCATCAATGAGAAGAATCTTGTGGAACCGTTGAAAAGCCCTTTCGGCGAGGGGAAGGTAACGCGGCTGAGCGTAGCGACGAGCGTCACGGCGCATGGGTTCGATCATTACGGGCAGATGGTCGAGTATCTGCGCATGAACGGGATTGTGCCGCCGGCTAGCCGGTAGGATCCTTATTTTCCTTTCGCCCTTTCAGCGTTCGATCCTCAGCTTTTTTTTCACCCACGCCTTGCTCCGTGGGGCTGCGTTCCGGCGCCGCTTCGCGGCTGCCACCGCGATCTTTCAAGCGGCGACAAGAGAATCGCAAATTGAACTGAATGGCCTAGCCACGAGCACCGCGTAGAGCGATCGAGCTGAGGAGAAGCTCAGCGCGAAGATCGCGCTCGGCGAGGTGTGCTGCGATCAGCTTCTTCGCTTTTTGAGTTGAGGCGCGCGGGTCGAGAAAGACGATCACCGATGGACCCGCGCCGCTGAGCGCAGCGCCAAGAACGCCGGGTTTTCCTTGCAGTTCCTGCAGACTGGGCAGCAGCGGGCAGAGCGGAGCGCGATAGGGTTGATGGATGCGATCTTCGAGCGAGGGGGGTAGCAACTCAGGGCGTCCTTGCGTGAATGCGGCTAGCAGGAAGAGTGAGTTCTGAATGTTCAGGACCGCGTCGGCGCGAGAGTAATCTGCAGGCAAGACACCGCGCGCTTTTTCTGTAGCAAGGCTTTCGTCCGGAATCGCAAGCAGCAGCGGCCACTTCCCTTTCGGCCGGATGCAAGCAACCTGGGCTTCATTTCCGGAAGACATGCGCGCTATGGTGAGGCCGCCCATCCAGCAGGCGGAGGCGTTATCGGGATGGCGCTCGCGGCGAGAGGCTTCGCCGATGATTTGCGAGTCGCTCCAGCGCAGGTGGCCGAAGTGGTTGGCTAGCGCGACGCCTGCCAGACGTGCGGCTGCGGACGAGCCACAGCCTTTGCCGATCGGGATTTCATTCTTGATGCGGAGGGCTAGCGGAACAAAATCGAGGCCTTGTTGCTGAAGCACTTCGCAATAAGTGGTCAGGATGAGGTTATCGTTCAAAGCCTGGCAAATGGCGGAATCACGGCCGGTGGCTTTGATGGAAAAGTCGGCGGCTTCTCGCGCGCCGATCGCCAGGTAAATATCCATGGCGAGCGCGGCGGCATCAAAGGCCGGGCCGAGATTGGCCGAGGTTGCGGGTAGGCTTAGGTGCAGCGCCAAGGAACGCTGGATTTTATTTTTCTTTCTAGGCATTGGGCTTGCGGTCGGACTTTTCGGCTTGTTCTAAAGTCTGGAGTACGGCTTTGATTGTGGCGTCGAGAACGACCGTCGGATGCCGGAGCGGCTGCAGCGCTGCGCTGTTGCGATCGCCGCGAAAAAGATCGCCTCGGTGGAATTCCATCGTGAATTCGGGATCTTTCAGAAGATTGCCGGTGAGGACCAGGACGACTGATTCGTCTTTTTTGACGAAACCTTGATCCGCGAGCTTTTTTAATCCCGCCAGAGTTACGGCAGACGCGGGCTCGCAGCCGATGCCTTCGGCACCGATTTCGGCTTTGGCTTGCGCGATTTCGATTTCGCTGACTTGCTCGCATGTACCGCCGGTCGACTGAATGACTTTCACAGCCTTTTCCCAGGAAACGGGATTGCCGATACGGATTGCGGTTGCGCGAGTTTCGGCTTGAACGCTGACCAGACGCTTGCCTCCGGCTTGGCGCAGGGTGCGCACGAGCGCGTTCGCGCCGTCCGCTTGAATGACCGAAAGCTTTGGCAGGCGCGGAATGAGGCCAAGGTCGAGCATTTCGAGCACGCCTTTACCAATCGCTGAACTGTTGCCGAGATTGCCACCGGGGACGATGATGTGGTCGGGCGGTTGCCAATCGAACTGGTCCAGGAGCTCAAAGGCTAGAGTTTTTTGTCCTTCGAGACGGAAGGGATTGATCGAGTTCAATTGGTAAACCGGTGCTTCGCGCACGAGTTCTTGCAGCAGACGAAGACAGCCATCGAAATCTGTGCGGAGCTGGCAGGCGAGGGCTCCGTAGTCGAGGGCTTGTGAGAGTTTGCTCCAGGAAATTTTTCCTTCGGGAACTAACACTAAGCTGCGCATGCCGCCGCGCGCGGCGTAGGCGGCCATGGAGGCGGACGTGTTGCCTGTGGATGCGCAGGCGACCCAGCGGCACCCGGCTTGGCGCGCGAAGGTTGCGGCGACGGTCATGCCCGTATCTTTGAAGGAGCCGGTGGGGTTCATTCCCTGATGCTTCGCGTAAAGGCGCGCGACTCCGGTGATGCGCGAGGAGAGTGGAAGTTCGTACAAGGGCGTGTTGCCTTCGCGCAGCGTAACAAAGTCTGACGTGCTTTCGGGGAGCGGGAGGAGTTCGCGGAAGCGCCACACGCCGCTTAAATCCAATGCTGAATTTGAACCGCGGCGCTCGCGCCATGCTGATTTCAACGCGGTGGCGCTCGTGGATTTCCACGCCGGATCGGTGATCTCGAGCAGGTTGCCGCATTTTTCGCAACGATAGTCTTGAGCGGCTGTGGAGACGATTAATCCGCAGCCGATGCAACGGAAAACGAAACTCGATTTCGAGCCCGGAGAACTCTGTCCATCTGAGCTTCGATCCGAAGTGGCGGAGAGCGGCATGGAGTCCGACATTACTTCTCGCGCAGATATTGGTCGGTGCGGTTGATCCAATCGGCGCGCGGAGGCGTGAAGACGTCGAGATCGACGGTGTCTTCGAGGGCTTCCGCTTTGTGCGGCATGTGGGCCGGGATGCAGAGGACTTCCCCCGCGTGCACGGTGATTTCTTTACTGTCGATCCAGAACTTGAGCGCGCCATCGAGGATGTAGGTGAGTTGTTCGTTGTGGTGGCTGTGCTCGGGGACGATGCAGCCTTTTTTCAGCAGGACACGGGCCATCATGATTTCCTGGCCGACGACGAATTGGCGCTGCAGGAGAGGGTTTAAATCCTCCAGCGGAATGGTGTGCCAGGGGATGTATTGCAGGTCGGTTTTGCTGGCGGCGTGCTTGGCGACAGCGCGCTGGGCGCGGGAGTGGGACTTTACGGCATTCGCTTTCGCTGCTGATTTTTTCTTTGATTTCAGTTTGGTCGGCATTTCGTTTTCCCTGGACTATAACGATTGTTCCTCGAGCTGGCTGCAGAAAGACTAGCGGCGCGGCTGAAGCTGCGCCCTTTCAAAGCTGCCGCGGAACATGTTCCGCGGACCAATGTCCCACTAATGAACTCTGCCGTTGTATAGCTTAACTGCTGTGTCGTGCAGGTACGCGTGGGCCAGCTCCAGCGCGCGCGCTTCGGTGATTTCGTTTTCTGAAATCATCTCGGCGAGAGCGGCGGCTAATGCCGTACGTGCTGATTCTGCACCCAGCCAATAGCTCTCTTCTGCGCCCAGCACTTCATTGTAAGGGAAAGCGTCCGTACCGAATATGATCTTGTCGGGGAAAGTTTCCAGCCACATCTTCAACGTGTCTTTGAAGGCCGACGGATATTCCACAAGTTCTGCCAATGAAGAGTCAAGATAAACATTCTTCATCGAGGTGAGCCAGATGGCCTCGCGTTCCAGCGGATAGCCACCATGAAGCATGACGAAGGTTGTGCCGCGATAGCGCGGGTCGCGCAGCACGCTTTCAAAATTCATAATATTGCTCTGCGAGATATTGAAGTAATCGCCGATGATGGCCGCAGAGTGAATGTGCACGGGAAGATGCAGACGGCCACCTTCCACAATGAGATAGCGGAAAATGTAATCTTGAAACGCGCGGTAATCTTTCTCGCTGGGAATGCCGCCGGCGACGTAGCGCTGGTAGAGGTCGGCAGCCTGGTCGCGGGTTGGATCGCCGAAAGTTGTCGGGCGGAAATAGGCGACTTCAAACTTCATGGCGATGCCGCCCTTGTTGTTTCGGTTGTCTTCCAGCACCTGGGTGATAAATTTTAAATAGCCATCGAGATCAGCCGGAAGCTTCGCGACATTTTCCTGCTGCATCCAGCGGTGCAGCATTTTCTCCTGGAGCGGAATGTAAATTTCTTCGTCCGGGTTACGTGCGGACTCACGTTGGTTGTTGAAGGGCCACATGAAAGAGTCGACGAAGAACACCCAGGGAAAACGCTTGGGATCCAGATAATCGGGCATCATGGCGCGATTGGCGGCAGAACTTTCGGTATTGAGTTTGTCGAGGATCATGTCGAAATAGGCAGTGCCGGGATATTGTTTCTTCAGCTCAGCTTTTTTCGCGACCAGCCACTTGGCATGTTCGGGTGAAAGATCTGCGTAGGGATATCCGAAGAGAGCTTTGGCGGCGGCGATGAGTTCGGGATTATCGGCGCGCGTGCGTACTGCTTCGCTGAAATCGGGAGGCGCGGCCATGGCGTCGACATCGGGATCGTCGGAAAAGCCGGGATGGGCGTGGTTATCGAAGGCTGGGATCTTTTCGATTTGCGGAAGAAGGCGTTGGTAGATTTGCTGGACGTCTGGGCCGGGGAACGGGCGGGCCTGGGCTAGGCAGTGCGTGGAAAGTGCGGCCGCAAGGGCCAGAGTGCAAGATGTCGGTAAGAGTTTTCGTTTCATTCTCGGTTGACTTTCCTTCCGTGGAGGTTTGGGCTCGCTGCGCTCGCCTGACGGGCGATGGCGCCCGTCGCCACATTGTTATTGCCACTTTATGGTTCTTGCCACTTTGCCGCATTCATCGCTCTACTGGGCTTCCTTGCCATGCGGTTGAGACTTTCCTAATTCTCTCTGCGGCTTCTTTCAAGTTTGCTACTGACGAGGCGAAGGAGAAGCGGACGAAATCCCTGCCGGAGGGGCCAAAGGCGGCGCCGGGAATGGCGGCTACACCGGCTTCTTCGAGCAGGACGCGGCAGACTTCTTCGGCGCTTGTTCCTGTGCCGCGAATATCGACCCAGGCGTAGAAGGCGCCCTCGGGGGCGTGACAGCGGAAACCTGGAATCTGATTCAGATCATGAACGAATTGCTCGCGGCGGCGGCCGAATTCGGCGACCATCTTCGGCGTTGCGCCGTCGGGATCACGCAGGGCGTCGATGGCGGCGTATTGCGTGAACTCGGCTACACAGGTGTAGGTGTTGACGGCCATCAAGGCCAGTGCCGCAGTCACCTCGGGCGGGGCGACCGCGTAGCCAAGGCGCCAGCCGGTCATGGCGAAGCTTTTTGAAAAACCGTCGATGATGATGGTGCGCTCTTGCATGCCTGCATAGCGCAGCATGGAGAGATATTCGCCTCCGTAGATGATGCGGGCGTAGATTTCGTCGGAGAGAACCCAGAGGTCGTGTTCGACGGCGAGTTCGGCTAATCCGCGCTGGACCTCATCCGTGTAAACCGTACCGGTGGGATTTCCCGGGGAGTTGGTGATCAACATGCGCGTGTGACGTGTGATCTTCGAAGCAATTTCTTTCGAGATCCGGCTGAAACTGATTGCGCGAAGAGACTTCGAACGGGACCGGAACGCCGCCGAGACCGAGCGTGATAGAGGGATAGCCGGGAAAGCCAGGATCGGGGTAAAGAACTTCGTCGCCGGGTTCGAGGAGGGCCATCATGGTGAAGAACAAGATTGCTTTGCAGCCGGGAGCGATTACTACGTTGCTGGGAGAAACGTTGATGCTGCGCGTGCGTTGCAGATATGCGGCTACTTCTTCGCGCAGAGCGGGGACACCGGAGACCGGGCAGTAGCGGTCTTTGCCTTCTGCGAGGGCCTTTGTCGCAGATTCGATGACCGACGGCCCAGGATGGAAGTCGGGCTCGCCGAGTTCTAGGTGGATGATGGAGCGGCCTTGGGCCTCAAGCTCTTTGGCACGGGCAAAACGGAGAGCGCGCCTTCGCCACTCATGACAGACATACGGGATGCTATCGATCGCATTATTGCTCCCAGTTATAGACCTTTATACATGCCGCCATCGACAAGGATGGTTTGCCCGGTGATATAAGACGCGGCTTCTGACGCGAGCCAGACGATGGTTTCGGCGACTTCGCGAGGCTCGCCGAGACGCTTGAGCGGGGCGTCGGCGGCCCAGCCTTCGAAGATTTCTTGATGGGATTTCCCGGACGAGGCCGAGCGAGTCGTCGCTAATTCTTTCAAACGATCGGTTGCTGTGAAACCAGGGCCGACATTGTTGACGAGAATTCCATCTTTGCCAAATTCGTTCGCGAGGCTTTTGACCAGGCCGACCACTGCGGCGCGCACGGCGTTCGAGAGCACGAGATCGGTTACAGGCTGCTTCGTGGTTATCGATGTGAGAGTGATAATGCGGCCCCAGCGTTTTTTCTGCATGTGCGGGATGACTTCGCGAGCGAAGTAAACCGTACTGAGAAAGTTGAGTTCGATGGCGCGCTGCCATTCTTCGAGGCTGGCGGCGAGAAATCCTTTGGCGGGCGGGCCACCGGCGTTGGTTACGCAGATATCGGCTGCGCCGAATTTTTTGACTACCGCGGCTACGAAATCTGTGACCCCTCTAGGGTCCGTTACGTCAAAGGCTTCGGCTAAGACTTCGGTTCTGTGAAGTTTCCTGATTCTATCGGCGGCGGCTTGCAGGGTTTGGTCGTTGCGGGCGCACATCGCGACTTTGCAGCCTTCGGCAGCGAAGGCTTCGGCCGTAGCTCGTCCGATTCCCTGGCTGGACGCGGCGACGAGGGCGACTTTGTCTTTCAGGCCTAGATGCATGAATGGGGAATTATAAATGGTTGGTGCGGGGATTCGTGGCGTTCCTGCGCGACTCGGGGGAAACAGTCCTCGCTTGCTGGGGTCGATCCGACAAAGTAATCTCTAAGAAGGCGGAGGATTTTGATGAAGCAGAACTCCCAGCATCCCGAGACGAAGGCCGTTCGTGGAGCGGCAGATTTGGAGAAGAAGAACGGCCCGATGGCTACGCCGATTTTTCAGACTTCGACGTTTGAAGTTACGGACAATGACGAGCAGTTGCGGGCCACGCACAGCGACCACTTTTATACCCGCTACGGCAATCCTACGAACACGGTGGCCGAAAGGACGATTGCCGAGTTGGAAAGGACGGAGGCGGCGCTTACCTTTGCCTCCGGGATGGGCGCGGTTACGACGACGATTATGGCGCTGCTCAGGAGCGGCGACCATGTGGTGGCGCAGCGCGATATTTATGGCGGGGTGAACAAGTTTTTGGCGCAATGGCTGCCGAAGATGGGGATCGAGACTACGTTCGTCGATACGACCGATTATGAACAACACGCGCGGGCGATTCGGCCGAATACGAAGCTGCTTTATCTGGAGTCGCCGACGAACCCTACGTTGCGCGTGGTCGATTTTAGAAAAGTCGCTGGGATTGCGAAGGAACATAAGCTACTCAGCATGATTGACGCTACGTTTGGGACGCCGATCAATCAGCATCCCGCGGAGTATGGAATCGACTTGATCATGCATTCGGGGACGAAGTATCTGGGCGGGCATTCGGATTTGATTTGCGGCGTGGTGTGCGGGCGGCGCGAGTTGATGGAGAAAATCTGGGAGACGCGGACTACGCTGGGAAATTGCATGGATCCGCATGCCTCGTGGATGCTGGTGCGCGGGCTGAAGACGCTTTCGGTGCGTGTGGCGCGGCAGAACGAGAATGCTCAGCGGGTAGCGGAATTTTTGGCGGAGCACGCGAAAGTGCGGAGCGTGCATTATCCGTTTTTGAAGGGCCATCCCCAGTACGCGCTGGCGCGCGCGCAGATGAGCGGCGGCGGCGGGATGGTGACGTTTGAGGTGGAAGGTAAGGGCGAGGATGCGCGGCGCGTTAGCGAGGCGATGCGGTTGTTTACGCTGGCTCCGAGTTTGGGGAGCGTGGAGTCGCTGGTATCGATGCCGGTTTACACTTCGCACGCGATGATCTCCGCCGAGGATCGCGCGAAGATGGGCGTGACAGAGCAGATGATCCGGCTCTCGGTGGGAATTGAGAATGCGGAAGATTTGATCGCGGATTTGGAGCGGGCGCTGGAAACAGTGGCAGCGCGGGAGCAGGTGCACGTGGGGTGAGCGGTTCATTTGCCTTGAGACGAAAAATCCCGGCCGTTCTGGCCGGGATTTTTCTTGCGGCTCGGATATCAGAACGTAAATCTCGCTCCAAACTGGAATTGGCGTGGGGTGTTGACCGTGCTCGTGATCAGTCCGAATTGCTGGCCCTGCTGTACCGCCTGGACGATGTTCGGAACGCTTGGATATCCGTATTGTGCGGTATTGGTCATGTTATACCCGGAGATATCGAAGCGGAGCGCCTTCGCCTCGGTCAGCTGCAATGTTTTGTAAACGGAGAGATCCAAGTCGCGCGCTCCCCGAGTGCGAACGTTGTCGAGATAGTCCGGGGCGTTTCCCGGGATCAAGGGGTTTGGATTTACGGAACCGCCGGGTTGGACAAAACAGTTGTCGCTAAACCAGACAGTTGTAGTGTGCGGCGCGCCCTTTGCCGGGTTGCAGACCATGTCGGAGCGTTGATTGAAGTATGACGGGCTCGTTCCCGAACTCGGTGTGTTAATCGGGACGCCAGTGCTGAGATAGCCGATCGCATTCACCGTCCAGCCACCTGCAAACTTATCCGCGACACCATTCAGATTCACTTGTCGTCCCTTGCCAATCGGCAAGTCGTAGGAGACTTGCCCGTTGAACTGATACTTGACGTCCTGCGGGCTGATGGAGTGCTCATAGCCCAGATTTCGCCAGTCCTGAATCCCGCCCAAGTGAGAACCGACGAAGTCGAGAGGAGGATTCGAGTCATCGGTCATCAGTTTCCCCCAGGTAAACGTGGCCAGCGTGGTGAAATGGCTGGTCAGCCTTTTCTGCACCTTGGTTTGCAGGGAGCTATACTCGGAATCGCCTCCGCCGTAGCCATGCAAGATGACGCCATTGCCGTCACCGTAGCTGCCATCGCCGAACTGCGGATACTGCTCGAGTGCAAACCACAGCGGCACTGTGGATTGTCCCTGGAAGGCGCCGGGGAGATTCGGCACAGGATTGGGCACCGTGCTGCAAGCCGGGTCATTATTGATGCAGAGCGAGCTGCCGTATTTGGCGATCGTTCCCAGATCGAGGTCATTCAGGTCGACCGCGCCAGACGACATGCCAAGAGGCAGGAAAAGCCCGCGGCTGCCGACATATCCGACACTCACTACCACCTGATGCGGCAACTCATACTCCAGCCCAAAGTTGTAGTTGTAGGTGGTCGGTGTGCGTTGGGAGTGCAGCACAGTGTTCAAGGTAATGCCGAGGTTATTGGCCAAGCCGGAAGGAGGGCTAGTCAAGACCGGTACGATTCCTCCAGTGGTGCCGGGCGGAACGGGAAAAGGATTGCTTAGCGAATACGGACCTGTAAAGCTGGGAGCCGGCGATCCGGGCGCCGCTCCTGAGCAAAGCGAAGATCCATTATAGGTGGTGTTGCCAGCGGCGGTGGGACAGGTGCCCAGCCACGTGGTCGACGAAGAGAAGCCATCAGTGTTTAAGGTGGCGCTGCCGACGTTGTGTGTGCTGGGACCGTAATAGAAGCCCGCGCCGCCGCGCACCACGAAGTGGGGGATCGGCTGCCATGCGAAACCCAGACGTGGCCCAAAGTCGTGCAGGTTGGCTGTAAAGGGAGAGCGATTGCTGCTGTTGGCGTAGATCTCGGCGCCGGTGTAAGAATTGCTGTCCACGCTATTGACTGCGTTGGGATCAAAGTATTCCTGACGGTTGAAGCGCTCGTTACGTCCTCCAAAAATATCCCAGCGCAGGCCTGCGGTAATCGTCAGAGTTGTTGCGGGGTGGTACGTATCCTCAACGAAAGTCCCATAGTAGGGATTGGACTCGGCGGCGAAGACATCTTTGGTGAAGTTGGGATAGAAATTTGTTTCGGGGTTTGGGCCGTTCGGGTCGGCTGCGAGGCCAACGAGCAAAGAGGCAAAATCACTGCCGCCGACGGCACTCACATTGGATTGATCGGTGCCGCTGATGTCGAACTCGTACGCGCCTGCCGGCGCCGGCGGCTGGCCGACGTTGAGGTATCGCTTCATCCACTCGAAGCCGAACGAAATTTCGTGTTTGCCGTAGATTTTGGTGAGCGCGGCATTGGCGTCGCTGTTCTCGCTGGCATAGCGAAAGTTGTTGTAGTCGGCGGTGCCGCCAACCCCGTCGCTGCCGCCATCCAGGTCGCCAAAAATTATGAAGGGAAGCTGTTTGATAACCTGCTGCCCGGCCAGCGAAGCGGGGAAGCCAACGCTACCACCGTTAACAGAACCTAGATTGGTGATGTCGGTGCTGCTGTATGCGGGATTTCCCTGATTCTCGTAGTGGCGGGTAAACGAGTAGCGCAGGTTCAGGACGGTCGAGGAATTAAGGGTCAGATCGTCGGCGATAAGGATGTTGCGCCCGTTGGTCGTGTTCTGGGCGTAATCGGGATCCCAACCGCTGGGAAAGACATTGGCAGTGGAGAAGGTCAACTTGTCGTACGAAAACCGGGTGAAGATGCGTTGCTTCTCGCTCTTGGCCCAGTCCACACGGATATCAAACCGGTGCCCATTGAACGGGTCGAGGCCTGGCACGGCAAAATTAGGGCTGACATCCGATGTCGCCTGATCGCAGGTGCCGGGGTTGGGGTAGTTACACTTCGGCATCTTCGACAGATAAAGTAAGCCGATGGGATTCGGGTTCGTGATTTTGTTCCCCGCAAATGGCTGCCGCGTGCCATCGAGATTGTCGGGCTTGGTGGGATCGTAAATCGTAAACCCCATCTGGGAGAAGTCTCCCGTTCTTTCCAGGCTGGTCGGGACAGTGTAGGTCTTCAGGCCCTCATACTGGGTTTGCTGCGTATCTTCGTAATCCGCGAAGAAAAAGAGCTTGTCTTTCTTGATCGGGCCGCCGATCGCGGCGCCCTCCTGATAACGGTAGAAGGAAGGGGGCGTGTTGGCGAGGCCATTTGCTATTTCGAATTGCTTATTGAAGTATTCGTTGGCGGACAAAGCGTTGGGCCGGAAGACGCCAAAAATGTCACCATGAAACTTATTAGTGCCGGATTTGCTCACCAGGCTGACGACGCCCGCGCCGCCGCTCTGATAGGAGGCGGGCGTATTCTGTGTTTCGACACGCACCTCATCGATGCCGTCCTCGGGAATGTTCATCGCCGGGATGATAGCGGCAGAATTGTTTTCCGCGATTCCAATGGGGCTGCCGTCGAGCATGTAGTAAACCGATCCCACGATGGCGCCATTAATCGTGTCGGCGGAGACATCAACGCCTGGACGCCCAACCGAAATATTCTGGACCGACTGCATCGAGTCGCTTGAGTTTGGCGATCCGTTGACCGCATTCACGCCGGCACTCAATTGCACCAGATCGAAGACATTGCGGTAGAGCAACGGTACCCGGTCGATCGTCGGCGCCGTAATAAGCGAGCCAACGGTCGAGTTAGTGGGCTCGACCAACTCGGTTCCTCCCGTGACGGTCACCGTCTCTGAGATCGCGCCCACGCGCAGGCTTATGTTCACTTCAGTCGACTGGTCGACATCGACCGTGATGTTATCTCGCGCCACCTTCACAAAGCCCGTCTGGCTTACCGTGACCTTGTAGCTGCCGGGATTGAGAGAGATGAAGCTATAGAGTCCCGCAGAGCTGCTGACCGTGTGCAGGGTCACTCCAGTTGCATTGTTCAGCAAGGCGACCTGGGCTCCGGAGACGATGGCTCCGCTGGGGTCGGTAACCGTCCCGCTGATGCTGCCGCGGCCAGCCTGGGCGAGCGCGATGGAGCCCGCGCAGAGGAACAAAATACCGAGCGAAAGAAAATTGCGCACTGTCTTGACCCATGCATCTCCGCGATTCATGAACCGACCTCCCAAGCCTAAGTCCGCATCTTAATAGTGGTTTATTAAATCGTATGAATAGTGCGTTTTTTGGCCATCTTATGTCAAGAAAAAAGCGGGTAACGAACGCCGATTCTTGCGCCGTGCAATCCCCTGGGCGCGTTTTTTCGCGGTCTACAACGGGCTGCCTGTGGACTCACGAACCACCAACTCCGGGGCAACCTTACGATGATCGGCGGCGACCTCGCGCTTTTCGAGTACGCATTTTATCCCCTCAAGCACCACTTCCACCGCACCTTCGCCCATAGCCTCCATGGGTTGGCGTACGGTGGTGAGGGCGGGCGTGCACAGAGCCGAGGGCGCTACGTCGTCGAAGCCGATGACCGAACACTGCTCGGGCACGCCGATTCCATGTTTGTTCAGAGCGCGGATCGCGCCAAAAGCGGTCATGTCGTCAAAGGCCAGCAGGGCTGTGAACGGGCGTTTTTGTTTGATGAGATCTTCGGTGAGCTTCTGGCCCATCTGGAAACTGGAGAGCGGATCGCGGGAGTCGGGGAGTTCGACGATGAGTTTGGGATCGAGTTGCAGGTTGCAGGCTTTGGCGCAGTTGCGAACGCCGCGCCAGCGCGGAGAAGTGTCCGACAAGGTTTTCGGGCCGCGGATGATGGCGATTTGGCGATGGCCGAGAGAGTGGAGATGTTCCAGAGCGAGATAGCCGCCGATTTCGTTATCAACGACGAACGAGCTCATGGAGTCGCCTTTGAGTTCGCAGCCGATGAGCGCAGTGGGAATGCTGCTTTTTTCGACGTCGGCGAGCACGTTGATATCGAGGAACAGCCAGTTGGCGAGGACGATGAGGCCTTCGATGCGGCGGTCGAGAAGCATTTCGAGATAGCGCTCGAAGCGGCTGCGCTCGTTGTGGACGTCGGTGAGAATGGGCAGGTAGGAGGCTTCGTAGAGCTTGTTTTCGATGCCGCGCAGGATCATGGTGCAGTAGGGATCGGTCATGTTGAAGACCATGACGCCGACGGTGTGGCTGCGCTTGCTGCGCAGGGCGCGCGCGAACTGGTTGGGGCGGTAGCCGAGTTTTTCGGCGGCCTTTTCGATGCGCTGTTTGGTGACCGGCGGAATATAGCGCGCCAGCGGCGCGTCGTTGAGCACAATAGAAACTGTGGTGGAGGAGAAGCCGCTTTCCTTCGCCACATCGCGAATTGTGACCATCTAAACTTGCCTTTGAGGGTCGCGCCGCATTTTGGGGATGGCGCCCTCGCTTGAATTCGCCGCGAAACTTGCGGACACTACAGCAGAGAGTAATGCCAGTGTCAAGTTCTTACATGCGATTCGGCCTGTTCACAGTCGTTTTGCTCGGCAGTTTAGCTGCGCGTTTTGTTGCGCATGGGGCGCAAAGAGGAAGGAAAGAAGGAAAGAAGGAACTGGAACTTTCCGTGCGCCTGGATAACGAACGGCGCGCGGAGCGGCAGAAACAAACAGAAACCGGAACGGTGCCTTCTCCGGAACTCTTGCAGGATGAGCCCTAGCGTGGAAACGCCCAATACCGCTCCGGAGTTTGCCAGCCGTTGAACCCGCATCAAATCGCCCAGTGTGCAAGAATTTGCATGAAAATGTTGATCCAATTTTAACAGGCGGCGGTGGACCGATTTTGATAAACTGGCGCGCAGCTTTTGTTGGCCATTAGTTTTGCTTGAGAATCCCGGGGCTGCAGACCATACTCGCAAACAACCGCAGAGTTTCACATCTATCGCTTTGAATCAGAAGTTGTGAAAGCTTTCTGCGCGGCTTGTCTCCCCTTCGAGTATTTTCGCGCCAAGGTAGAAACGCAGGAGAAATTTTAGTGTCAACATCTTCTTTGCCTAAGCGGAGCTATGGATTTTGTGCGCTTTCCGTCGTCGCAATGGTTGCGGTTGCAATGCTCGTGTTTGCGCCGGCTCAACCTCCCTCGCCGAACCATGCTCGTTCTCAGTCGCTGCAGCCGGCAGCGGCCGCGCACGAACGCGTGAAGGCAGCTCTTGCTGCCCTGCCGTTGGCCTTCGAGCAGAACGAGGGGCAGGTCGACGCGCAGGTGAGGTATATGGCGCGCGGAAGCGGCTACAGACTTTTTCTGACGGCCAACGACGCTGTGTTGTCGTTCGCGTCATCCGCGCCAGCCAGGGTGTCACGCCCGAAGCAACTCATGGAGCAGCGGCTTCTTGGCTATTCTCGAAAAACCCACAGGCTGGTTCGGCCATATGCGCCCGCGAACAGCGTTGCGTCCCGCGCCTCTGTCGCTTCTCTACGAATGCACCTGTTGAACAGCAACCCCGAGGCGAGGGCGGAAGGCCGCGATCTGCTGAGCGGCCGGACGAACTACTTTATCGGAAACGATCCGCACAAATGGCACGTAGGTGTGCAAGAGTATGGCCGCGTTGCCTATTCCGACGTGTATCCGGGCGTCGATCTTGTCTATCACGGGCAAGAGAAGCAACTGGAGTTTGACTTCATCGTTGCGCCTCATGCGCAGCCCGATAACATCGCCATGAGTTTTGTCGGGGCGCGCATCGCGACGAACGAAGCAGGGGAACTGGCGCTTAACACGCCCGCAGGTGAGATTACACTGCACCGGCCGATTGCTTATCAGGTGAGCGAACGTGGCCGCGAAATCGTCGACAGTAGATTTGTGCTCGAGGCCAAGAATCAGGTGCGCTTCGCGCTTGGAAGCTATGACCACAATCGGGAACTGGTGATCGACCCTTCCCTCGACTACGCGACGTACATCGGTGGCAATGGCGACGACGAGGCGTACGGAATAGCGATCGACAGCAGCGGAAACTTTTACATTACTGGAGAAAGCGACTCGACTTCAGGCTTTCCGGGGTCGAATCCGCCCTTTAGCGGTCCAGATGGCGTATATGAATCTTTTGTTGTGCAGATCACGTCGAACGGCAGTCTTGGCTACACCACGTTTGTGGGCGGCAGCACCGGCGATGCCTTGGGCTCGGCAATCGCAGTGACGAGTTCTGCCACGCCCTCGGTCTATGTGGCCGGGATTACTACCGCGACAGATTTGCCGACCACTCCGGGCGTGGTTCAGCCCGACAGTGGCTCGCCTGCCGGCAGCAATTGCACTACTTCGCAAACTACCACCACTCCGTGCACCGACGGCTTCGTGTTTCAACTGAATTCGTCGGGTGCGCCAACTTATGTGACTTATCTGGGAGGGAGCAACGACGACGGCGCTTTCGGAATCGCCATTGACGCCAGCGGAAATGCGTACGTGACCGGTTTCACCTTTTCTTCCGATTTCCCAACGAAAAATCCCATCGCTTCGACGCTGAACAATAACGTTCCTTCGAGCCCGCCCTATGAGGATGCTTTTGTGAGCGAGATCAACCCTGCCGGCACGGCATTCGTTTACTCGACCTATCTCGGGGGCATGAACAATGACTTCGGATCTGGAATCGCCGTGGACAAAAACAATGCAGCGTACGTAGCGGGCAGTACATATTCTTCCGATTTTCCGGTATCCACAGGTGCGTATCAGACAGGGTGTGGCACGAACGGTTATTGCAATGCGGGCAGCGGGCTAATTTTCTCCGACGCTTTCGTCACCAAGATCGCGGCGAGCGGCACCGCGCTCAGCTACTCCACCTACCTGGGCGGGAGTTCCGATGACTTCGGCATGGCGCTCAACCTGGACGCGGCAGCGAATATTTACATCACCGGCGAGACCACGGACGACAACCCGCACGTTACGACAGGCGACTTCCCGGTCGTGGGAGGTTTTGAAACAAAATATGGGAACGGGAATGCGAGCGCGGGCAGCAATGCGTTCATAAGTGAGATTACTCCCGCGGGGCATGGCGCATCCGATCTGTTGTATTCGTCCTACCTGGGAGGCAGCACCGCCGACGCCGGATTAGGCCTCGCGGTGGACGCGACCGGCAACGCCTTCGTGACCGGCAGTACTCTATCCTCGGACTTCCCTACGGCCAACGCTTTTCAAACCAGTCTGAATGGTAATTCCGATGCGTTCGTCAGCTACGTTGTCCCAGGTGGATCATCCCTCGGATATTCCAGCTACCTGGGCGGCTCCGGTGATGAAGACTATGATTCAAGCTCGAGCGCATTTCTGGGCGGTGCAGCATACGTTAGTATCACCGCACCGGAAACGGCGGAAGTCTTCCTGACGGGAGCAACAAGTTCCCCCTCGACGACGTCGTCTACACAGTTTCCCGTAACTGCCTCCGCATTGCAGACGACCTATGGGGGGGATCCGTTTGACGCGTTCGCGGCCACCGTAACTGGAACGCTAGTGCCCGGGTTTCTGATTTCCGGCCCAGGGACCACCACGCCCCCAACCGTTTCAGCCGGGAACAGTGCGACCGCTGCGATCACTCTTACGGCTGTCAATGGGTACAACTCCGCAGTAAATTTAACGTGCACGGTTACCGGCTCCGGCTCTCCGCTGCCTGCGTGTGGCAGCTTCTCCCCAGCAAGCCCGCTAACGCCGACTACAGGTGGGGCGCAGACCACACTTACCATCACGACGACCGGATCCTCGGCAGCGGTTGTCCATCCGTCGAAGGTTTTTTACGCGATGTTCCTGCCTGTTATCGGGCTGGCGTTCATGGCAATGAGCTTTAGTTCGGCTCCTTCACGCAGGAAGAAGTTCCTTGGCTTCCTCATGGTAGGAACGGTCATGGTGGCTCTGTTCATGCTGCCCGCCTGCGGTGGGGGTAGCGGCAGCAGCAATAACGGAGGCGGAGGGCAGACGGGAGGCTGCACCAGTTGCACCCCGGCCGGAACCTACACTGTCACCGTTACGGCGACCGGAACGGATACGGCCAGCACGACCCACTCAACTTCAGTAACGCTAAAGGTAAACTAAACGCGTCGGCGCCACGCAAGTGAATCGCTCCTGACGTTTTCTGATGACCGGCAATTGGCGGAACAGGCTGCTCTGGTCTAAGATTCTTGTTCCGGGATTCTTGTTCTGGCACATTCGGCAATCGATGATGACAGAGGATTGCGCGGAAGCCAGCGCAAGCAGCAAGGTTTTGTGCGGGGCGGGCAGCGTTTGCGCGACTGGAGGAATCGAAGGTAGTGAGTTTGCGTCGGCTCATGATCTATTACAGGCAGGTTGTGCGAATTTTCTTCGTCGGGCTGTTGGCGAGTTTTCTTTTCCCCCATAGTTCCTACGCACAGGCAGCTTTCACGCTGACGCCGGGGACCTTGAGTCCGGCTGCGGTTGATGCCGGTGGTGCGGCCACGGCGGTCATTAATCTTGGCGGAGACAGCAGCGTGGGATCGGTGTCGTTGAGTTGCGCGGTCACTTCCAGTCTCTCGACCACGGCAATGCCTACTTGCCTCATCAGCCCCGGCACAGCTACACCGGCCGCGACGCTCTCGCTGACGGTGACGAGCCTGGGAGCCACGCCCGCCGGGCAATATTCGATCACGGTCACCGGCACCGCTGCCGGTAACACACAGACAGCCACGCTGTTTTTGAATGTGGTGGAGGCCCAGCAAAATTATGCGTTGACGGTGACGCGAGCGATCAACCCGGGCACTGTCAGCCCGGGAGGAGTCGCACAGGCCATCATCACGATCACGCCGATCTCCGGGTACTCAGGCACGGTGACTTTGTCGTGCTTATCGGTAAGTCCTACGGTGGTTGCTTCGCCGTATTGCTCCTTCCTATCGAATACGACCCCGGCGCAACCCTCGGTGCAGGTTTCGACGGGCACGCCGGCGACTGCGACGATGACCATCAGCACTTATGGGACGCAGCAAACGACAGCCGAGCTGATCTCTCCACGAATTTTTGATCTCTTCTGGTTCGGCGTGCCCGGACTGGTTCTGGCCGGTGCGGGAGCGACGCGGCGGGGGAAAAGAAAGTTGCTTGCTTTGCTGGCGGCTCTTACGCTGGCCTCCGTGACTTTGCTGCTGCCAGCTTGCGGCGGAATCAGCCCGACCTCAAACAACGTCTACGGTTACATAACCCCGAAGAATACATACAACTTTACGATTACGGGCGTGGATTCAAATGGGGTTTCGCCAAGCAGCACCGGGACGCAGGCTACCGTCAGCCTCGCGGTGAATTGACCGAACTCGAATGGCGGCCTCGCGGTTGTGTGCGGCGTCGCTCGGGGCAAGAACGCGGGTGCGCCTGTCTTCGTCTTTGTCTTTGCTCCTCACGATCGTGTTTGCCCTGAGCACTTTTGCTTCTACGCCCGCCTTGGCCGCACCTGACAAGAAGAACGAGAAGTTTGGTCCGGTCACGGTGCGCTGGGATGAGGCCACTCCAGGCTGTACGTTCTCCCCAACGAATGATGGCAAGTATCAGTACGGATTGTGGACTGGAGATGTGGGCCTCATTTTGTCGGTGGATGCGCGCGAGGTGCAGATCATCCGCCATCGCATCGAGCCGATTTTTGGAGTCCTCCTGACTATCCGCTACCGCGGGAGTGGCGGACTGGACGTGCATCCGGAAGGAATCACCTTGCAGTTCATGAGGCATTTCAAGGTGGTGCAGAGCTCGCTTGACCCCGACGACTACACGCAGAAAATACAGGCGGACGCGGATGCGCTGGACGATGAGACGCGGCGACTAGTGACAAAGCATCCCGCCGAGAAAGAAAAGCGGGACGCGAGGTTGCAGGAATATCAGAAGTCGGTGAGCGAGCTGATTGAGTTTATTGGCAAGAACAGTTTGCGCGCGGTTCGTTTGGACCCGGCAAACACGCAGACGAGCGGATGGGTTTTCTTCAATACGAAGAGCAAGTGGATTGGCGGCTGGAAGGCGCAGGAGCAGTTTGTGCTGCGGGTGCCGCTCGAAGGAAAAGTTTTTGAGTTCCCTTTCAAGCTTCCGCCGGAAAAAGGCGAACTACTGTTGCAGAAGCGGCAGTGACGGCCGTTTTAGGACGCGGCACGGCGCGACTGGCGCTCGAGTTCAGCGGCTTGCGTTTTCACGATGTCGCGCAGCGAGACGAGGCCGCGAAGCTGCTTGCCCTCCACGATCGGTAAGTGGCGGAAACCGAATTCGTGCATGATGAACAGGCATTCCTCCACGCTCTCGTCGATTTCGACGGCGCGCGGTTTGGGGGTCATCACTTCCGCGACCGTGGTGTGGCCAGGAGTGCGACCAACGGCGACGACGCGGTTCATGATATCGCGCTCGGAAAAGATTCCCGTCAACTCGCCGTTGCGCAGGACTGGCAGGGCGCCGACGTTATGCTCCATCATAAAGCGGGCCGCTTCGAGGACGGTGCTGGCGGCGTCGATGGAATAAACTTTGCGGTCTTTCACGAGCTCGCGGAGTGTGAGCATGAGACCTCCAGAAGGGCGCTGAAACCGGGCCCCCACGGCCCGGGGATTCGTGGGGATTACTTTATCACAGAAACTTATTAGCGATGGACGCCTGATTTTTAACACAGAGGGCACAGAGGAACGCGGGTAAACGGGATTTAGCGCGTTGTTTGCCAGTTATTGCAGATGGTTGACGCGGGCAGGCGTGGCATCTGCCGAGCTTTCGCCGCGGGGCTTGACGGCCACCACGGAGAACTTGCGCTCTTTGCTATCGAAGTCGGGCACGCGGAGCAGCAACGTGACTTTTTCCAGGCGAAACTGCGCATCTGCGCCGACGGGCAGCAGGACGGGATGTTTGCTGTCGAGCGGGCGAATCGAATACGTGACCTGATCGGTTTGTAATGTGTACTCCTGACAGAGCAGATCGTGGGTTTTCGTCGCGTTCTTGGTGTCGACGGCACAGGGGGCGGAGGCCATGGCTTGCAGCTTTGCGTCCTGATAGGCCTTCAGATCTTTTGCGTACGCCAGGGATACTGATAAGAGCAACGCCGCCGCGATGAATTTCGAACGCATGGAGACTCCTGATCTGGACCTGTATTTACAGGTTTATTGTTTCGGATTTGGAAGTGGCGGGTTAGATTACTTCGGTCGCGCACGCAGGTAACCCTATTCGCGTCGAGGGGAAGCGAAGCGTCAGGGGCTAAAAGCCCGCAGTTTAACGAGCTCGTTGCGGCACGGCTGAAGCCGTGCCCTTCCCAGTGCTTTTGTGGGATAAATCCAGTCACCAGGATTTCTGGATGATTCAACGTTCGACTAGCGTTTCCAGTGCTGAGAAGAAATTCGGGTAGGAGATTGCGGCGCATTCGCTGCCACGGATTAGCGTTTCGCCTTGAGCGCGCAGGGCGGCGATGCTGAAAGCCATGGCGATGCGATGGTCGTCGAAGGAATCGAGTTCGGCGCCGTGGAGTTGTTGGCCGCCGGGGATTTTCAGGCCGTCTTCGAGTTCTTCGACCTGAGCACCCATGGCGCGAAGATTGGTGGCGATGGAGGCGATGCGGTCGGATTCCTTTACGCGAAGTTCTTTCGCGTCGCGGACCTCGATTCCCTGCTCGGAATAGGGAGCGATGGCGGCGAGCACGGGGATTTCATCGATTAGCGCGGCGGTATCGGCACCCACGATGGTTGCGCCTTTCAGGCGGGCGCCTTCGACTTGCAGTGCGCCGACGAGTTCGCCGTTGATTTCTTCGAGCTGAGTCACTGTAATGCGCAGGCCCATCTGCATGAGGATATCGAGCAGGCGGGCGCGGGTGGGATTCATCAGCAAGTTTGGAACGACGAGTTGCGAGCCCGGAAACAGAGAGGCGGCGCAGAGAAAGAATGCGGCGCTGGAAAGGTCGCCGGGAATGCGGGCTGAGAGGCCGCGTAAATGCTGGCCACCGCGAATGCGAACTTCGTTTCCGTTTTGACCCAGGCCTTTGCGGTCGAGTTGGGCGCCGAAGGCGCGCAGGGCTACTTCGCCGTGGTCGCGGGTGCGCAGGGGTTCTTCAATGCGGGTTTCGCCTGCGGCGAACAGTCCCGCGAATAGCAGGCAGGTCTTTACCTGGGCGCTGGCGACGGGCATTTTGTAGTCGATGGCTTTCAGATTGCCGCCGGTGATGCGCAGCGGTGGGCGGCCATTTTGCGATGCGATCGTGCGCCCATGGCGGAGAGCGGGGTGATGATGCGCTCCATGGGGCGGCGGGAGAGTGAGGCGTCGCCGCCCAGTTCAGCGGAAAAATTCTGGCCGGAGACGATGCCGCTTAACATGCGGATGGTTGAGCCGGAGTTGCCGCAATCGAGCGGGGTGGTGGGTGCGGTTAAGGCGAGACCGCGTCCCTGCACTTCACTTCCCTGCACTTCTATGGTGTTCTCGCCTTCGCTTTTCCGCTCCCATTTCACGCCGAGCGTGCGAAGACAGCCGAGCGTGCTGGCGCAGTCTGCGCCGGTGGAGTAATTTTCGAGCCGCGAGGGGCCATCGGCAATGGCGGCCAGCATAGCATAGCGATGGGAAATGGATTTATCGCCGGGGAGGCTGATGCTGCCGCGCACGTTGCGGGCCGGGCGCACGGTGGTTTCGGAGGTGGTGGGCATGGTGAGAGTCAAGATTCTGTTGGAAGCCCCTTGGTTCTGGCGACCTCAGCCGCCTAAAGGTGACCTTTTAGATCTTGTGGCGATACGGCGCGGCTGAAGCCTCGCCCCTTCCAATCATTCGCGACAATCAATCCTGTCTGCGTCGTTACACCAGGATCTTTGCCTCGGCAATCGCTTCTCGCATCACTTCGGGCGGGACTTCCTTTAGGCTCAGCCCGAACTCGAACATGGGAGTCTCGGTTCCGCGTCCCCAGCGCGCGACTTCCCAATGGGCGCGGAGGAACTTTACGCTCGGCAGCGCGGAGAGGTCGAGGAGAAAGGGAGACTGCCCGCGATAGAACTTTTGCGGGAGCGTGATCACCGGCTTCGCGTCCCAGGTTGCGCCGTCGGTCGAACCATGGATGATGATCTCGAGCGATTCCTGTTCGATGATGTTGGCGATATCGAGGGTCAGCAGGAAAGTTCGACTGGCCGCAGAGCTTATGTCCGCGGTTGGGCCGTCGCCTTTGGCGTTGACTACGGTTTTGAGGGGGACTAGAGCGGTATCGATCATGACAGAGAATTCTAGCAAAGGCGGAGTGGGATCGCGTTGGGATTCCGAGGCCCCGATAGTTTGCAAGGGCTGAAGCCCTGATTCATTTCAACGCTTTACGCGGCGCTAAAGCGCCTCTCTTCCACTGAGTAAGCGAAGTGTTTGTACAGTGTCATTCCGAGGGGTGCGGGCCGGTGAATTCGGCGCAGCAGGGCTTCTCGACCGGCTTGAATTCCATGAGTTCGATGCGGGTTAGGTCGGGATCGAAGAGGTTGAGCTGCCATTTACCGTCTTTGCCCATCTGCGCTTTCTCTGCTCCGTGCGGCTTCCAGCCGTGCGACTCTAGAAGCGCTTGCGCTTTTTTCATGTCGGCTACGCCAAGAGAAATGTGATTGAGCACGCCCATGATTTGCAGATCGGGATGCTCGGGTTGGTGCAGCATGTATTCGAGCCAGTCGGTGCCGTCGGGAACCTGCATGGCGACCCAGTCCGTTTCGTTGGGCTTCATGCCGCCGTGCCAGTAAAGATGAAAGCCGAGCAGGTCGCGGTAGAAATGGTCTTCGGTGGCGCGGTTGTGGACCAGGAAGCCAACGTGGATCATGTGGCGGGAGACGGCGGTATTGAGCGGTGAGGGCACCTGTGCGTTTGGCCGCTGGATGAACTCGATGTGATGGCCTTCTGGATCTGTGAGGGTGATCGCGTGGCTTTCTTCAGGTCGGGTTTCGACTACCGATACTTTTACGTTGTTTGCGATGAAATAGTCGCGAAGGGCCGCGACATTGTCAGTGGCGAAAGCAACGTGATCCATACGGTCGATGGACGTGGGATCGTGCTCAGGACTGTAGCCGACCCACTGCTTGCCGACCACATAGCGTGCGGTTTCGCCGGTCTCTATCGGTTCTGCCGAGGCGAGGCCCAGAATGCCGGTGTAGAGCTGCTTCACCACATCGGGCTGCGTTGTGTAGAAGGAGACGTGATCGATGCCGAGGATTCGGGGGCGATGGGGCTGAGGTTGAGAGTAGGCGGTGAGAGTCAGGGAGGCCATTAATAACGGGAGGTAAATGCTTTTCATGTCATAAGAATTCTACGCCCGAGCGTCGAGCGCACGTGGGCTTCAGTTTGCGGCATGAGTGAACTCGTGCTCTTCCCCGATCCGAGATATGTTCAGACATAGGAGATAATCAGCAGCTCGCTAGACGTTATCGAGAAAGTGGCGGATGAGCTTCTGTGGCTTCTTCTGGCTGCTCCCAAGCTGTGTAGTGGCCGGCTTTCGGAATTACGCGGAGCTGGCTGCCGGAAATGTGCTGGTGCATGAACTGCGCTTCGTTCATTCCGGTCAGAATATCTTCGTCTCCCGTCAGAATCAACGTGGGTACGTTGATCGTCTTCAGCGTCTCGATTGAATCCGGGCGCTCCGCCATTCCGCGCTGGACTTGGGCTACGTCCTCCGGGGACATTTTTCGCATCATGTGCATCGCACCATCGACCAGATCGGGCCTTGTCTCGCGTGTAGTCGCGCCTAGCAGGCGTGGAATCATGCTTGTGAAAAATGGTTCCGTGCCGCGCTCTAGAACGTCGTTGGCCGATTGCAGGCGGGCGACGCGAGCGTCGGGCGAGTCGGCAGAGGCTTTGGTGTTGCACAAGGCGAGTGCGGCTGCGCGGCCACGATATTTTCGGCAGAATTCGAAGATGGCGTAGCCGCCGATGGAAACGCCGATGAGTGGAGCGCGACCGATCTCGGCATTATCCATGACGCGGGCCAAGTCGGCGGCGTGTTTGGCCATTATGGCTGGGCCTTCGCCGATGCCGGAGTCGCCGTGGCCGCGGAGATCGGGCAGAATTACGCGAAAACGCGTGGAGAGAGCATGGGCAACGGGTAGCCAAAATTCATAATTTGCCGGGAAGGGGTGGAGCAGAATTACTGGTGAGCCTTCGCCCAGGACGCGATAGGCGATATCGGCATCGTCGCTTCTGATTTCGTGCAGAAAAACGCCCGGCTGCATAGCCAGCGATTTAATCACACTGGGGCGAGCGCTCGCGACTACGGGTTTGTCACCCGCTGCGCGCTGGCGGGCGCGGAGAGCAGGAGCGGTTCCCCTGGCATCACAATCCAGGCGATGGGGTAGGAGATCAGGCCGATGCCGGTCATGAAGGAGGCAAGCAGCCAAACGAGGCGCACGGCGGTTACGTCGATATCGAAATATTCCGCGAAGCCGATGCAGACGCCGGCGATTTTTCTGCCGTTGCGCGGGCGCATGAGCCGCTTACGGGCTATGGAAGCGCCTACGCGAATGCCACAATAGGCGCAGACGGCCGCGTCGTCCTGAATTACTTTGCCGCAGTAGTTGCAGTACATGGCTTCACTCCTCGCAAAATCTTTCCACAAGACAATACGTAATTGTATGGGGAAAGTTCCGTTTTTAGGGGATGGGCTGATTCAAGACAAGGGCTATTACCACAGCGCGCACAGGGTTGCACGGGGGAAGACCTGATCGGACCTACTCCCGATACGCCGCCTTAATATAACGGCGGGCTTCTTCAGCCGGAGGGGTGCTGGAGTTCTCCGCCAGAACGATCTGATATTTCTTCATCGCCATATCTCGCTTTTGAAGGAGATCGTACATCTCTCCGGCGGCGAGGTTGGCCTTCTGCAGCGTTTCAGGGTCGGGATTGGGGGCTTCGCTGACCCAATCGTATGCATTGGCGGCACCGGAGTAGTCTTTCTCGCTGCGCAGTAGTTCGCCCAGGCCCCAGGCGGCGATTTCGTAATGCAGGCCGTCGTATTTTCCCTGGCGGCCGTTTTGCCACACTCTGCGATAGTAATCCGCGGCTTCTTGCAGGTGGCCGCTGGAGCGAAGAAGATTCGCTTCTTCGATGGGGAATAAATAATTGCGAGGGTAGCGGGCGGTGAGATCGTGCATCAGCGCGCGGGCGTCGTCGTAGCGGTGCTCCCGGCGGAGGAAGATGCTGAGGACGACCTTGGCGTCCACGCTGTTTTCGCTGTTGCTATCGGCAACCTCGCGGAGATACTCCAACCCTTTTTCTTTGCTGCCACTCAGGCCGACCAGCGCTACGGCTACTTTCACGCTCCAGGGAAGGCTGCCCATGACGTAGTTGTGGGCACCTACCACCAGCTTAGCGTCGATGTAATTTGGATCGAGTTCCAATACGCGTTCGTCATCGTGGCGCGCTCCGACAGCGTTGCGCAGAGCGGAAAACCAAGCACGTTCCACCAGTGCCGTGTAGAGGGAAAACTGTGCGCGGGTGACGCTGCGGGCATACAGGGCATCGACATTATTGGGGTTCGATTTGAGTTCCTGCGCTTCTCGATCTTCGGCGCGCGCCACCAATTGTTGGATCTGCTCTTTCACCTTGGGATCGGCCGGACGATGGGCCTGGCCGATGAAACTGTCATTGGCGAACTCGCCGGTGTTCATGGCGCCCATACGGTAGAGCTCACGCATGAGCACCACGGATAGCAGGTGATTGACAGCGGCAGGATCGTTGGGATTGCGTTGCAGGATTTTTTGGAACTCCTCGATCGAGCGTTCGTAATCCATATTGTAGAAATGGTCGAATGCCGAATCGACCGAAGGATCGCGTGAGGCTGTCGCAGTGGTGACTGGACGATTCGCTCCCTTGGATTGGGCCATTACGAATGTGACTTGCAGGCACGAGCTGGCCAGGCAGAGACATGCTCCCAGGAAGGTAAGCCGTGGCCGAAGAGAAGCGATCAAGGGAATCCCAGAGTTCGAAGTTTAGTCTAGTCTAATCGAACTTCCATTGGATGCACGCGAAGGTGCAGTGGCCGAAAATCCTCGTACCAAAATTGCAACGGTGAAGACAGGAAAGAGCTTGAAGTCAATTTGCCCTCGCGGCTTATAATCTGCCAGCCGCAAACCGCCTCAGAAACTGCGACATCTTTACGCGAGCTTGCGAGTAATATTTGCGCGGAAAAGTGGATCCGGGGTTGGGTGGAAAATTGCAACTAATTGAGTTGAGAGCTGGTTATTGGTGTGGAGGTTTTGGCTGTTGATTTGCGTTCTGGTTATTAACATCATTTCAGGGCTTTCTGATTTATGGCAGATGTAGTTCCGGGTACGCAGCGAGAATTCTGGCGGCCTCCGAGTGTGCTGGAGCCAGCTCCGGAGGGTGGTGTCCCTTCGGGCGGAACGCAGCAACTGGCTGAGGCTTGTCCCGCTTGTCATAGCGAGTTCATGATTGGCGCCAGATTCTGTCATACCTGTGGATTGCGCCGTCCCTTGACGGCGGTGATTTCAGCCGAGGACACGGACGGTGTCGATAACTTCTGGTACCGATACGTAACTTTCGCCCGTGAGGCCCTTGAGTCTGCGGCCGATGCGCTGGAGAGAGTTCCTTTTCCTGCCTGGCTTCGATACCTGCACTTCCATGAGATCAAACGCTGGGTTGGGCTTCCGACTGCTGCCCTGATCGCGTTCATGGTTGGGTTAGGCTGCGTTGCGGGCGCGGTGGGTGTGAGTCTTTTTTATAAGGCTTCGAATCTCGCCGAATTTCAAGCAATTCAGCTCTGGCGCATCGAATGGCTGCTGGCGGCTACGGCGTCGTTCGTGGCTGGGATTCTGCTCAAGACGCCCTCTGAGTAGCTTGGCCAGTTTTTTCGCCTCCCCTATTTCTCTCCTGTGGATGCGGCCGCGCGCCGCTGCTGCTGGCTCATGCGGTAGAGGTGGTTCACGGGGCCGACGCCGCGTCCTAAGGGGTAACCGGCGGCAATGGCTGCCGTGACGTAGGTTTTGGCGAGGAGCGTGGCCTCGGGGAGTCCACGGTCTAATGCCAAGTGGCAAGCAATGGCGGTCGAGAAGGCACAACCGGTTCCGTGGGTTGAGCTAGAACGCTGGCGCTCGGCTTTAAAAACCTCCTGTTCAACACCTTTCTTTGTCGTAAAGCTCAATAAATCAACGGCTTTGTCGAGATGACCTCCAGTAACGACTACGGCAGAAGCGCCCATCTCATGCAATTTTCGGGCTGCTGTTCGCATTTCCTCCAAATCCCTGACGGGTAGGTCTGTCAGCACGGCGGCTTCGTCAATGTTCGGCGTGATCACGTCGGCTAAAGGGATTAGGCTCTCGGTCAGGAGTTTCACCCCCAAAGCATCAAGGAGCGTCGCACCCGAGGACGATTTAAGGATAGGGTCAAGAACGATGTTCGATATCTTGGACTTCGCTTTAAGCTTGCTGAGGAAATCGGCCACCGCTCGAACTACTTTCCCGCTTCCCAGCATCCCGATGTGAACCGCCGCGATGGGCATATCCGCCGCGAGTTCTTCCAGAGTGTCAGAGACAATCGATGGGTCGATAGACTCCACCCGTCGGACCCCGGTCGTCGATTGGACGGTCAAGGCGGTGATGCAGGCAGTTCCGTAGCAGCCGTGAGCGGCAATCGTCTTGATATCGGCGGTGACGCCCGCTCCGGATGAGGGGTCGAAACCGGCGATGGTGAGGACGATTTGGGGCGCATCAGCCATTCGGACGGTGAGGGTTCTCATTCACCTTGTATCTAATGCGCTGGGAATAAACAAGATATTCCGCAATGGTCTGCAAACCATTGAGTTTATTGAGGATGAAAATAATACGTAACCGGCACAATCTTCCGGGTTGACGTAATGATAAATACGTAAGTCCATTGCTTACAATCATATCAGGGAAATCACTTAGAATTCGCAATAGGTTACGTAAGATATCAATTACTACCCGATCACTATAGACCCCCGACTTCCGTATTGACAACGCCCACCCCACCCTCTACGATTTACAAACCGTTAACCAAACAACCTAGCGCGCCAGGACGACTTTTTGAGTATGCGAGGAGAACCGAATGCGAAGATGTTTAGCTCATGGACTGATGGTCGGAGCATTGATCGTCGGGCTTGGAGCGGCACAGGGTCCGAACAGCTCGGAGGCCAGTTCAGCCCCAAGCAATACCGCAGCGATCAAACCCGAAATCCACAAGTCTGGTAAGGCGCAACCATATCAAGTTGGTACAGCTTCATGGTATGGGGAGGATTTCGACGGCAAGCCAACAGCCAGCGGCGAAGACTATGACATGTACGACATGACCGCGGCTCACCCGACGCTTCCCTTGGGAAGCTATGTGAAGGTCACGAACCTGCACAACGGGCGGGCGGTAGTGGTGAAGGTGAACGACCGGGGACCGATCGTACCGGGCCGCATCATCGACTTGTCGTACGGAGCCGCTCAGGCCTTGCAGTTTGAACACAAGGGACTGCAAAGGGTTCGGCTGGACCTGGTGAACCCGCGCACACAGAAGCGCCCGGTTTATGAGACCGTGGCTTACAACCATCCTATAGCGGAACTTCAGTAAATGTTCTAGACTGCTGGGGATGCAGGTAACTCTGCCTAAACCCATCCCTGGCAGCGATCGGCCCTCCCAAAGCTTTTCTAATTCTAGCGACCCCCGAGAAAAACTGATCGTTGCGCTGGACGTTTCGACGGCTGTGGCTGCGCAGAAAATTGTCACCGCGGTTGGCGACTCGGCGCTGACGTATAAAGTCGGCATGCAACTTTACACCGCCGAAGGCCCGCAGGTGGTGCGGGATTTGGTGGCTTCGGGCCGGCGCGTGTTTCTCGATCTCAAATATCACGACATTCCGAACACGGTGGCTTCGGCTGTGACCGAGGCGGCGCGGCTCGGGGTGAGCATGTTGACCGTGCACGCTTCCGGCAGCGAGAAAATGCTGCGTGCCGCGGCGGAGGCGGCGCGGGTAGCCAATCCTGGGCTGATTGTGCTTGGAGTTACCGTGCTGACCAGCATGGGTGAGGATGATCTGGAGAAGATCGGCATTCGCGAACCGCTGGTTGATGATGTGTTGCGGCTGGCTGCGCTGGCTATGAAGTGTGGATGCGGCGGCATCGTTACCTCTGCGCGTGAGGCTTCGGCTGTGCGCCGGGAGTTGGGCCGCGAGTTTGCGATTGTCACTCCGGGCGTGCGGCCGGCGGGAGCGGGACATGCGGATCAGGTGCGGGTAGTAACTCCGGCGGAAGCGATTGCGGCTGGGGCCAGCCATATTGTAGTGGGGCGGCCGATTACTGGGGCGGAGGATCCGGCGGCTGCAGCGCGAGAGATTCTGCGGGAGATCATGGCCTGAAGTGTCGGCGAGTTCGTAAACCACAGACGCGCGTTAATGATCTAATTCCTTACATGAGGGAAGTCCCCATATCCGAATTCAAGGCGAAGGGCGGACCGTCCCAATTGTTGTAGAACTCTCCGAACTCATCGAATGTTCTCGACGTTCGCTCACTCGGGTGGGATCTTCCGACCTTGTCTGACGCCAACGATTCTGCGGTTCCCTAATTGACCATAAACTGTGACTATGATCTAATCTAATGGACATGAAAACAGTCGCGGTTTCCGAATTTAAAGCGAAGTGTTTGTCCTTGCTTGACCAGGTGCAGAAGACGAAGAAGCCCATCCGCGTCACGCGCTTTGGGAAGCCCATTGCGGAAGTCGTGCCAATTACTTCGAAAGGTAGAGGAGACGTGATCGGATCGATGAAGGGAACGTTCGAAATTCTGGGAGACATCGTTTCCCCTGCGAACGATGAGCAGGATTGGGAGGTCCTTCGAGATTGAACTTACTTCTCGATACTCATATCTGGCTATGGACCATAGACGACAACGCACGCCTCGGCAAACGGGTCGCGGAAGAAATATCGAACCCCGCGAACCAGATATGGCTCTCGCCGATCAGTACCTGGGAAGTGTTGACCCTGAACGCCCGCGGTCGGATTCACTTGCCGGATGACCTCGGGGCATGGGTGGCGAGCGCCACAGCACGCTTCATGGAGGCCCCGCTTACGCATGACATCGCCGTCGCCGCTCGCAGACTCCGTTGGGAGCACAAAGATCCGGCCGATCGCTTCCTGGCGGCCACTGCTCAGCTACTCCGCCTGACCCTCGTCACTGCCGACCGTGCCATGCTCGGACTCGGGGACATCGCGACGCTCGGCAATCGCTAGCCTCGACCGAAGCCCTCAAGGTTCCCCTGAGTAGCTGCGATCAACTTCTGGGCGGACGACTTTCCCTTCCTCTGTCACCAACGTAACTACAATGGGCCGAGAGATTGCGCGACAATCCGGGACAAATGATCGGTATTTACGCCATTCTGTTGGATTTTGCCTTCGTTGCGCTGGGATTATTCATGTTGGCGAGTGTCTCCTGGGAGTTGATCTCATGCTTGCGCCGAAAACCGGGCAACACATTCAGTAAAAACGACCGTCGCCGCGAGCCTTGGGAGTTGGTTGGGGTAGTAGTACTCGCGGTTTTATGGTTGGCCTTTGTCTCCGATCGGTTTCTGGGCGAGGCCCGTTTTCACCGTGAACTATCCTATCTGCAGCCGGAAACCGTGGACCGAATCGAGATAGCCAACCAAGTAGTGACCGACAAGCGGCAGATCACAGAAATAATCTTCGCTATCAATCACCCGGAATGGTATTCGATGCGGCGTGGCGACTCTGCCGACAAAGTATCTTTCGTGGTCAGCCTTGCTTCTGGCAAACAATACAAATACGAGGCCGCGCGCTATTTGCGCGGCGAAGGTGCGGCTCTGATCTCTCAGTCCCCGTCGGGGTGGAGCAATGGCGAGGTTTTGTGCCGACACCTGCCGACGGCGCTGAAGCAAGCGGCTGTTACGCTGCCCAATTGCTTCACGTACTTTGGCAAGCCAGAGCATTGCGCGATGCCCTAAGATCGAACCGGTCACTTCAGTAAATTCCTCAACACGGCCACTTCCGCCGTAATCCCCGTGTGCAGCGCAGGATCGACATCGGGCGCGAATAGTGGTGAATGGTTCGAGGGCAACTGCGTTCCTGCAGCTTTCGCTTCTGCGAACTTTTGCGGATCGGCTCCGCCGAGCGAGAAGTAAAAGCCGGGAATTCCCTGCTCTACGAAATAGGAAAAATCTTCTGAGCCGGTGATGGGCTCTTCGCTTACTACATTTTCTTTCCCGAGTGCGGCTTCCAGCACTCCTCGTAGTCGTTCTGCGAGTGCGGGGTCGTTGTAGACGAGGTCGGTTCCTTCGTAATGTTCGATCAGCGGCGGACGCGGTGCGCCCGCGGCTTCGGCCTCCGCCTTCGTGATGCGATCGATGGCGGCCAGCACTTGCTTGCGGACCTCCGGTTTGTTGGTGCGAACTGTCAGGCCGAGTTCGGCCTGGTCGGGAATGATGTTGTTCTTGGTGCCGGCGTGGATGTAGCCGACGGTCACGACGACGAGTTGTCCTGGCTTTACCTCGCGCGATGGAATGGTTTGGAGAGCGAGAATTGTTCGGGCGGCTATCACGATGGGATCGATGGCTGTATGCGGCGCGGAGCCGTGGCCGCCTTTGCCGTAAATAGTGATGCGGATGGAATCGGCGTTGGTGTTGTAGATGCCGGGCACGATGTCGACTTCTCCTGCGGGCAGCAGGTTGCCCACATGCAGGGCGACGGCCACGTCCGGTTTGGGAAATCTTCTCAGGAAGCCATCGTCGAGCATGGCCTTTGCGCCGCCGATGGTTTCCTCGGCGGGCTGGCCAATCAGCATCAGCGTGCCGTGCCAGGTGTCTTTGCTGTGGGCCATGATCGTGGCTGTGCCGATTAGCGAGGCCATGTGCAGATCGTGACCGCAGGCGTGCATTACCGGGACGTCGTGGCCGGCGTCGTCTTTGGCGTGGACTTTGCTGGCGTAGGGCAGTCCGGTTTTTTCTTCTACTGGCAGGGCGTCGAGTTCGGTACGCAGCATAACGGTTGGCCCGCCGCCGTTTTTCAGGATCGCGACGATTCCTGTTCCGCCGACGTGCTCGGTTACGTCATAGCCGAGTTTGCGCAGACGGTCGGCGAGTTTGGCTGCGGTTTGGGTCTCGTGGCCGGAAAGCTCGGGAGATTGGTGGATATCCAGGTACAGAGCTTGGGCATCGGGATAGACTGCGTCGACTTCTTTGGAACTTGGGTTTTGCGCATGCAGCACGGATGCCAGGGAGAATAATAAAACGAGACTCGCCGTTTTCATTGTGCACGGATGATAGCTGGTGGGCGCAGTAGCTGCAAATAGTCAACAGGAACTGATGTAGGTCGCAATGCGGACGCGAGGAACATGTTCGATGTCATTTCACTGGAACTTTCCCATTACGGCGCGCGAACGGCTATTTTTCGTGGCTGACTGTCAACGAACCTGCGTCCACAGATCTTCGTGACATTAATGGTTCTCACAGCGAAGCCACCCAGTCGGCTCACCTTTCGTCAACCTTTTTCTGCGATACTGTTGCCTTACTCTCGGAGGATGCTTTGCCGATCTATCAAGCCGTAGTGCTCGCCATTGTTCAAGGACTCGGTGAATTTATCCCGGTTTCAAGCTCCGGACATTTGATCCTGGTGCGCAGGCTGCTCGGCTGGAACGAGCTTTCTCCCGCCCACGAGCTTACGTTCGACGTTGCCCTGCACTTCGGCACGCTGCTTTCCGTATTGTTTTATTTCCGGCGCACGTGGATACAGATTCTGCGCGCGGCCTCCGGCGGCAAGGTCGTGCGCTTTTCCGAAGCCGGCAGCACCGACTCGAATCTGACGCCGGAGGAGCAGAAAGAAGAGCGGATGCTTCTGTGGTTTCTTGCGATTGCTACAATTCCCGGCGCGATCGCGGGCAAATTGCTGGAGCACTCCGCCGAGGATTATTTTCGCGAGCACGTCGTGCTGATCGCAGGGGCGCTGATCGTAGTGGCGCTGCTCATGTGGCTGGGCGAAAAAGTAAGCAAACTCGACAAGCCCTTGACGCGGACCTCCTTTGCCGATTCCCTGCTCATCGGCATCGCACAAGCCTTCGCACTGATTCCCGGAGTCTCGCGCTCCGGCTCGACCATTACGGCCGGATTATTCCGCAACATGACGCGGGACGCCGCCGTGCGCTTCAGCTTTCTGCTTTCCACTCCGATCATCGCCGGCGCCGCGCTGCTCAAAGCCCACGAGCTTCGCAAAGAAGGATTGCCCGCAGGCATGCATGCGCCGTTTATTGTCGGCATTATCGTATCCGCGCTGGTTGGCTATGCGGCCATCGCTTGGTTGATCCGCTACTTGCAGACGAATAGTTTGAAAGCGTTCATTATTTACCGGATTATTGTGGGCATCGTGGTGATTGCGCTGGCGTACACGATGCATTTGCAGTAAAGTTGCCGACTTTCTTGGCCGCGCGCGTACTAATTGCTTGTGATATCCGCAACGGTTATACTCTAGGTATGAAAACAGCGGTCTCGATTCCTAATGAGCTTTTCGAATCGGCCGAGCGCCTTGCCCGGCGCACGCGAAAGTCCCGCAGCCGGTTGTTCTCCGATGCTCTACGCGAGTACGTGGCTCGCCGTTCACCTGACAAAATCACCGAGACTATGGATCACGCGTTGTCTGAAGTTGGCGAGGAGACGGATCCTTTCGTTTCCGCGGCCTCCCGGCGACGATTGGAGCAAGTCGAGTGGTAATTGCACAAGGTGAAATATGGTGGGCGGACTTGCCTGCCCCGGTCGGATCGGGGCCTGGTTTTCGGCGCCCCGTGGCAGTCGTCCAATGCGATGCGCTGAACCAGAGCCGCATCTCCACTGCGGTCTGTGTGCCCCTGACGAGCAACCTAAAATGGGGCCTGGCACCCGGCAACGTCCGCTTGTCCGCTTCCGTTACGGGATTGCCCAAGGATTCCGTGGCCAACGTTTCCCAAATTATTTCTCTCGATCGATCCCTTCTCACCGGCCGAGTCGGCAAACTTCCGCGAGCGAAGTTAGAACTACTGTTCTCTGGAATCGACTTGCTACTCGGAAGGTAAGAGTCGGCCTCCACGGCTAGGCGGCGCACCTTCATGGCACACGAAGATAGACCGGCCAGCGGGCAAATCGGTGGGCCCCGAATGAATCGCTTCTTTGGGCTTAAGTTCATCTCGGTTGTTGTTCTTGCTCTTGTGTTCGTTGTGTTCGCCGCCGTCGCCGTTTGGCAGAAGGGATGCTGCGCACGAGGAGGTATGGGACCCACCAACCCGTCAACGAAAATTCGTGCCCTCTATTTCTCCGCACTTGGTATGGCTACGAACCCATGCGTCTTCCCCGAGCTATCCGTATAGTTCCCTACGATCACGCCGGAATCATTGATCCCCGTAGCCCCCGAGCCAGACGATCCCGGAAAAGAAATCTCCGAGAAGTTGCCGTCCGAATCCCGCAAAAATCCCTCCGAGGGCTCGCTTGGATTCGATGGACTCCAGATTCCCACAATCTCCCCGGAGTTGTTGATGCCGTCGCCCGTAGTAGTGAAGGCATCCGGATAATAAAAATCCGTCCACTGGCCGTTGCTGTATAAGAACGCGCTGATAAACGGCGGACTTACCTGCCCGGTCAACTGGCTCTGGTTGTTAATAGCGTTGATCGACGTGGACGTGCTGCCGGGATAATCCAGCGTGTAAGCGCCGCCGTAGAAGTTCCAAATGAATCCGTTGTTGCTGCCCCCGCTTGTGCTGTAAGTACCTGCAACCAGATCGGAGTCGTTAATTCCGTTGGCACTGGTAAAAGACGCGCCGGTATATGCGATCACGTCAAAGCCGGTGTTGCGCATGATGAACCCCTCGGTCTTGGACGACGTGGCTCCAAAATCGCCAACGATAATTCCGCGATTATTAACTCCCTTTGCGGCGGTAAATGTCGCGTGAGGAACATTGATCGGCGAAAAAAATCCCCTTGATGTAAGAGAAACCGTGGGTGACGTTGCTGCTGTCGACATAATCGCCTACGATCTCGCCCGAGTTGCTGATGGCATTAGGATAGGTCGCCGTGGCGCCGGGATAGTCGAAGGTGGAGTAGTTATAAGCGGTTTGGCTGAAGGCGAAGCTGGCCGCGAAGCAGAAAACTGCCGAGAGAAAAACCTTGCGCATGCGTCCTCCAATGGCTGGCAGTGCCCGGCCAATAGATGGCAGTTGGCTGATCAGGGTTGGCGGCAGTGTTTCGGGGAAAAAACCTGAGAATGGCCGATTCCCCGGCATCCCGGTAGGGAATTCAGTTCAGTACCCCACTCGCCACTCCGCGGTTGCTGCCACGCCTTCTTCCTGCCATAATGATTGCGCTCTGGCCGATTTGCGCCACGGGGCTTCTTGCTTCCGTGGGAACAACGGCCTACATGGATTTTCTGGCACGTATCTTTGTCCCGACGGGCAACCGGCGGCTCAATGAGCTGATCGGCTTCCTGCTGTGCGTCTCTGCGCTCCTCCTTTTCCTCGCGCTCGCTTCCTATTCGCCGCTCGATCCCTCGCTGAACAGCGCATCGGTATTAACTGGAACTCACGGTGCGCGCAACTGGATCGGCGTGGTTGGCGCCGTCATCTCGGACCTCGTTTTGCAATTCTTTGGAGTGGGCGCTTTTCTGCTGCCGGTTTTTCTTTTTGTCCTCGGCATCCGCTGGTTCGCTTCGCGGAAAGTCCAATCCCCGATTGCGAAAACTCTGGGCGGAATCTGGCTGGTTATATTCGTCCCTGCTCTCCTGGCGCTGTTGCCGGGGAATTTCCGTTGGATGCACGCCATTCCGATCGAGGGACTCCTCGGGCGTGTGGTTGGAGACTTCCTCATCCATTACCTGAACCTGGCTGGTGCATACATCGTCTGCGCCAGCGTGCTAGCAACGGCTTTGTATCTTTCCACGGCATTCTCGTTCTCCTCCATCCAACTGTGGGTGCCGACCCGCTTCGCCTTCGTCACGGCGCTGTGGAGTCGTTATCAGGATTGGCAGGAGGAACGGATTAAACGCAGGCAACAGAGGGAACTGGACAAGCGGAGAATCTCGAAGCCGGTAGTCAAGACGCAATTGATTCCTTCGCGACAAGCGGCGGCTGGTGAGTCCGCACAGCCACGCGATCCACGCCGCACCGGCATTGAACGCATGATGGAAGAGGAAGCACCGCAACACGCTGCTGCTTCACCGGCGTCGACCGGCGGAATCCTGCCCGAGTCCTTGCCATCAGTCGAAACTGCGATTGATCCCGAAATCACTGAGCGCGCCGATAGCGAGCATAAGCCGAAGACGACGATGCCCAAAATCGCCGCCGGCGGCTATAAACTTCCTTCGAGTTCCCTGCTGCAGCGACCCGATGGTCAGCAAGCCGTCGATGCCGACGAACTGAAACTGCTCGCCCAAGTGCTCACGGAGAAATACGCTGAGTTCGACGTTCATGGCCAGATCACGCAAATTAATCCCGGCCCCGTCGTAACCACGTTCGAATTCAAGCCTGACGCGGGCATCAAATACAGCCGCATCACCAACCTTACCGACGATCTCTGTCTCGCGCTCAAAGCCGAGAGCATTCTGATCGAGCGCATGCCCGGCAAATCGACCGTGGGCATTCAGGTCCCGAACCGCGAGCGTGAAATCATCTGGCTGCGCGAAAACATCGAGTCGCAGGAATTCATGGGCTCGAGGTCGAAGCTGACGATGGCCATGGGCAAGGACATCAATGGGCGCATCGTCACCGCCGACCTCAACGGCATGCCGCACCTGCTGATCGCCGGCTCAACCGGCTCGGGCAAATCAGTGGCCATCAACGCCTTCATCATGTCGATTCTGTACAAAGCGACGCCTGATCAGGTACGCCTGATTCTTGTTGACCCGAAGCGGCTGGAGCTCGGTAACTACGAAGGCGTTCCACATCTTTACACGCCGATCATCACCGAACCAAAGTTGGCCGCCAATGCCTTACGCAATGCCGTGCGCGAAATGGAGCGCCGTCTGAAACTGCTGGCAGCGAAAGGCGTGCGCAACATCGATCAATACAACCGCCTCTTCGATAGCGGCGGAACGCCCAGCCTGTTCGAGGAAGAATCCGACGACAAGCCGATTCCCTACATCGTAATCATCATCGACGAGTTGGCCGACCTGATGATGCTCGATTCCTCGAACGTCGAAGAGTCGATTACGCGCCTGGCGCAGATGGCGCGCGCCGTGGGTATTCATCTTGTGCTGGCCACGCAACGGCCATCGGTTGACGTAATCACAGGGCTGATCAAAGCCAACTTCCCTGCCCGTATTTCTTTCCGTGTGGCAACGAAAGTCGATTCACGAACGATTCTCGATTCCAATGGCGCAGAAGCCCTGCTGGGCAAAGGCGACATGCTCTACCTTCCTTCGGGTTCCGCCCGCGTGCATCGTCTTCACGCCCCGCTGGTCACGGAAAAAGAAATCGCAGCCGTGGTCGAATTCTGGAAGCAACAAGGCTCGGCCGAATATCAGCAGCAATTCCTCGAAGCGCCAAAGGAAGAACGTGAGGCCGGCAGCGTTGAAGCCGGCGTGGACGGCTCATCGGAAGGCAACAGCGAGGACGATCCGCTATACCAGGACGCGGTGAAGCTGGTAGTCGAATTCGGTAAAGCGTCCACTTCCCTGCTGCAGCGCCGCCTGCGCATCGGCTACGGCCGTGCCGCACACCTCATCGATCTCATGGAACAAGACGGAATCGTCGGCGCCGCCGATGGCCCCAAGCCGCGCGAGGTCCTGAAGCGGCCGGATTGGATTTCGGAAATCGAAGAGAGCACGCGGTAAGTCGCTTCACTGTGGGCCAAAACTGAACTTTACGACTTCTACCGTTTCCCTGGCCGCTGGCTGGTATTTCCACTGTTTCACCGCGCGTGCCAGTGCATCGGCGAGCAAAGGATGGCCGCCAAGGACCTTCACATCTTTCACGGTTCCATCCGGCCTCACTAACGCCTGCACTTGCACCGTGCCTGTGAGTTTCATCCGCTCGGCGATCTCGGGGTACTCTGGCGGATCGCTGCGTTCCAGCCGTCGCGGACCTTCCACCGGTGAGGCTGAGTTCGCTGCTGTCGAGGGCGGTGCGGAGCCGGCCTTAGCCAGCGCTAGAATTTTCGAGCTGAAATGGATCCCGGAACGGTCCAGCGCGTCTGAGTTGACTTCAAACCGAACTCTTCCATGATCCCGCACCAGATTGATCATGCCGCCTTGCCCCAGAAAGGACTCGTCCTCACCTACCAAAAGCACGCCCGCCGCCGCGAGGCGCCCGATAGCGGCCTGTGCATGCTCCCTTTCGGGGGCGCGAAAGAAAACGATTTGGCATGACTTCATGTCCTCCACGGAGCTCACAAGTCTGACCACCACCGGATGAGGCCCAATGGTTTTTCCAGCGACCACCGCCTTCAAGATATTAAGAAACTCTTCATCCCCGCCGCTAACTCCAATGATCAGACCTGACGGACCAAACAAAGCCCCGCCGGGCCACTCCGCCAGTTTTGCGAAATTGAGAAGATAGGCCGCTTTGACCTGATCTTCCGTCACATTCTGCTGCCCGACCACCGCAAGATGGAGTGCAAGAAGAGCGAGACCAATCGCCAGAGCCGCCCTTGGCAATGGCCGCCAGAGTAGCGGTTCGTCTTTGCCCAAGCAGTGCATTTTGCGCTTCAAAACCTGGCTGTGAGTTTGAGCCGGAAGGTTCTTCCGTCCTGTTGAATACTGTCTTCCGGATCCTCGGGACGACCGGGTTCGAAATATTTCTTGTTGAAGACGTTGTAAACACTGCCCGATAGATCCAGATGCTTACCAAGCGTGTGCCCCAATAGGGTGAAGTTGAGCACCGAGAAGCCGTTGAGGGTGTTTCCCGCCAAAGTTTGAACGGCACTGGTGTACTGCGCGTCCACGCTGGCGAACAGGCGATGCTGCAGGACGGGGTAGCTCACGTCCAGCTTGCCCAGGTGCTGAGGGGAGTTGGTGAGAACCTGACGAATTGTTGGCTGTTCGGCATCCACGTAGCCGTAGCTTGCCCAGCCTTGCAGACCGCTGGCCAAGTGGCCCCTCAGCTCCAGTTCTACGCCGGTGGCAACTGCTTTATCGGAGTTTTCGTACACCAGTTGACCATTGCTCTCGGTCTCCTCCGTGATCAGATCGTCAATCCAGTTGCGGAAAACGCTGCCCGACACGGTGAAGTGTGTTCCAAGCCCCTGTTCCAGCACTCCCTCGACGGTTCGGATCTTCTCGGGCCCGAGGTGCACATTGTCGTCATAGACCGAGCCGAAGTCCGGTGTGAGTTCATAGGGCTCGGGCGCGCGGAAGGCTGTTCCGTAAAGCAGTTTCAAGGTGGTGGGGTGGAATAGATGGCAAATCAGCCCCAGGCGCGGATTTGTGGTCCCACCGAAATCAGAATAATGGTCATAACGAAGGCCGGCGCTCAGAGTGAGCTTTGAGGCGATGGCAAACTCGTCCTGCCCGTAGAGCGCCCAGATGACGGAGCTTTCAGGGTCAGCGGTAAACACGTTTTCGAAGAAGTTTCCCTGGTCCTGCCGTAAGTTATCCGTGATCTCCGTACCGACCGTGATTCTATGTTTCTGGAACAGGTTTCCGCTCAATTTCGCTTCGCCGTCCAACCAGTTCCCCCGAAACGAGTAGGTATCTACTGCTGTCGGTTCATCCGGGGACCCGGTTGGAAATACCACCGGCCCTTGCAGGCGGGTTTGATCGTATGAAGTTCGGGCCGAAAGGTCCCATTTCTCGCCAACGGAATGCTGGTAGCTGAGATCGAAATACTGGTGGTAGTCGAGATTGAGAGTGCGGGGGTCATTGAACACCGCGCCGAAATATCCCGTGGGCACGCCTTTGTCGCGCGCACTGAACAAACCCTGTAGCGTGAATCCATGAAAACTGATGGTTGCCAGGACGTGCTGAAAGCTTTCGTAGTCGGTGTTTCGCGTAATTCCGTAGTTCGTGGCCGGGGTGTCAAACTGGGGGAAGAACAGAGTCGGTCCCTGACTGTTGTAGAACGTGCCGGAGAGCAACATGCCAACGCCGCGATACTGGCCGGCGTAGCTGGCCCGACCCTGGTAGGTTGCAAAACTGCCGGGCGCAAACGAAAGTTCGAAGCCTTTCAGTTGTGGCGGCTTGCGTGTGATTACATTGATCACGGCAAGAAAGGCGTTGGTGCCGTAGAGCGAAGAACTGGGGCCGCGGATGATTTCCACGCGATTCACCAGGTCCAAATCGACCAGGAACTCCGGCCCAACGAAGCCATCGCCAAGAACGTTGTCGTTGATCCGATGGCCGTCAATCAACAGCAGGATGCTGCTGTTCCAATTTCCCAGCCGCCCGAAGCCGCGCACGCCAACGAAGGTGTAATCGCGGTCGTAGGTGATGTAGAAACCATGCACGCTCTCCAGGATGTCGGCCAGGGTGCGATAGCCATATTTTTGGATCTCGTCCGCAGTGATAACGGTAACCGACGAGGGTGCATCGCTGGCATTCTGCATGTGCTTTGAGGCGCTGTAGACCTGAATGTTCCCCAATTCTTCCAGGCTGGCTTCCCCGAGATCCTTCGTTCCCTGGGAGGCCGCGGGGATCGCAAATAAAAGAAAAAACAGCAACCATGGCGTCGCGGAGATCCGTGCGCTCGCAAGGGGCAGGCCGCGGCAGGACGAGCGGATGACTGAAACTGGCTTGGCGATACTCACGAAACTCCCTAGAGCCTCCTGGCGCGAGCCTCGGTTTTGAAGCTTGCGCTCATGCTCCTATGGCTATCTTCGGCAGGACCTTAGTTCTTCTGTAGTGGGGTTGGCTGATTACTTTCGGATCAACACGGGCGCGGACGTAGCTCTCAGTCCGGGCGACTCTAGAACGCTGCAGGGGTTATAAAAGCACTGAAGGGCGCGGCCGAAACCTCGTCCTCTTTAATACTTATTTACCACTAGGTTTCACTAACGGAATCGTAGGTGCCGCCGACGGCTCTAACCCGCAGCGAAGTGCTCCAGCGTCCAGACTGGATTTCGGAGACTGAAGAGAGTATCCGATAGCTTTAACCAATTTTCTGTGCAGGTGAGCGCAACCCTCGGATTGCCAACGTTGCAAGAACCAGCACTGCTGCAACCATGATCACCCAGAGAATGCTTTTGTGCTGTTCCGACCAGGGACGATCATCCGGACGGCCCGTGTATTCGGCGTTATGTTCGCCTGGGCTTAGTTTGGCTTCTGTTGCCGACGCGTCTGCATGAAAAAACCGGGCATAGTCGTAAACAGGAGGCGATAATTTCTCGTCGCCGTAGTAAAGCCTCAGCGTCGATTTGCCTTGCGGATCGAAGTAGACACGGCGCTCGAACGAAAGCAGTTGAACTGCGAGGATCGTCAACCGGGGGTTGTCACCGTTATCAATCGTGAGCGTGAGTCGCCCGGACTTGCTCATGAAATCGACAGCCAATTTCTCATCGGTGACCACTGTGCCGGCACGAGTCACTCGAACGCGGCTAATTTCCCCGCTGCCTTGAAGCGCTCCTTTCCCGTCTTCTGCTCGGATGGTACGCAGAAAGTTTATTTCTGTTGGCGCGATTTGAAATTGGATACGGTCCACCGGAACTTTTTCCGGAACATCGCAAACAATCACCGTTACCTGTTCTTTCTGCTGCGGGGCGCTGCACAAACCCGCCTGAACCCACGAGGCCTGCTGGTCGCGGAGGTTATAAATCCTCGCGTCCTCGATTTGCTGCGGCAATATCCCGCGAGACAGTTTGATGTGAAGGTAACGGAAGCTGGAAGGCGGCAGCTTGATCATGAAATTGGAACCCAACTGTTCGCGAGTGAAATCGTAGAGGGTTGATGGCGGGAGTTCGGTAACCGGCGAATGACGCAGCGCATTCATGCCAGAGACCGAGGCGGAGACAACGAAATCCTTGGCGTCGAGTCCGAGGCGGACGCGATCGTACTCTGCTGTTGCGCCAATCTCCAGGTCGAATTCCGTGTGCCGTGAAACGCTGCCGAGATTCAGGATGCGTGCCACAACTTGCTCGGAAGAGACAGCCGCGCGCTGCTCGGAGATGGAATACTGCACTTGCGACGCGCCGTCGTAGAGGCGGATATCTCCGAGATCGGGTCGAGCGTGAATCCAAATGAGGTTGTCTATCACGAAGTAATTCTGGCTCCCCGGCTGTGCGATCGATACGTCGCGGACGTTCGTGAAATAAGAAATGGATGGCTGTGGCAGCTCCGTACTGGCGAGCAGCCAAAGTAAAAGTACAGCCACTAACGGTTTCATGCGTGGGATCGGCTGCCTTCGTCAGCCTTGGCTGCGCGAGAAAGTTTCAGCCAGTCGCGCTGATAGACAAAAGAAATCGTGAGCAACAACGCGCCCAGAACAATGAAGCTGACAATGCGAAATCCGCGGTCCAATTGCGAAACGTCGTAAAGAAAGACCTTAACGGTAGTTGCAGCGATCAGCACCAGCGCTTGCCAGCGCACAAACGCCGAGCGGCGCATAAAGCCGATGACCATCAGCATGGCTCCATACGCCATCCACAAAGCTGAGTAGGTAAAATCGCGTTCGATCTCGATCCGGCGCCATTCGCGTCCAAAGGCCGGGGACCATCGGCCGCGAATGGGAAGCGCCGTCATTTGCCGGCCGTAATAATCCGCCACTTCGTGGCTCAACGCGGTCAAGATCAGCAGATTTAAGGCGACGACCGCAGCCATTGCCACCAGGCGAATCTCTTCTTCATCGCGTTTGGAGGCATAGAAAGCGACTGCACCCAGAACAGCGGCGGCGATGAGATAAGTTGCCATCCGCATGTTGAGCAGGAGCTGCGCTGTGTGAAAATCATCAATAAATAAAAGCCGCGCGACACCGAGGATCAGGGCTCCCAGGGCAAAAATATTGAGTAGATCGGATTCAATGCGATCTCCGATCCACAGCAGAATCCCAGCCTCAATGAACCAGCCGATCGTGATCCAGTGCGCATCCAGACGAATCGGGATCGCGACAGTGATCAGCCCCAGGGCGACGGCGAGATGAAGAAAGTGCAAAGTCTGTGCCCCGGCGGCAGGTGCCTGCTTGCGCATCTGCATGCTAAGTGCGATGTAAACGGCCGCCAGGACCAGCGCGAACCACGCCATGTATGTCTTATCAACTTCCTGAATCATGGCGTAAGCTTGAAGAAAGTAAACAACAGCATTTACGAAAGCAAGAATTGCGGTGCTGGACGCCGCGACGCCGATTTGATCCTGCGGCTGCCAGACAATTAATGGCGCAATGGCAAAGATCGCAAAGAACAACGTCGCGAAGGCCAGGGTGATTCCGATCTGACCACGGTCATAAAACCGGCTGTACCAGCCCATATACAACAGCAGAGTTCCCGCGAAGCTCAGCACCAGCAGTGGTCGCCACGGCCTGAAGGCAATCAGCGCGAGTGCGCCAAGATCAAGAAGCAACACGTAAGCAAAAAGCGCAACCTCATGGTTCTGGCCCGTCGAAATAAGTACCGGAGTACTAAAGCCGCCAACCAGGGCATACACGGCGAGCAGTTGAGCATCCTGCGTCCATGCCATCACCGCAGTAGCGGTGGTTACGACGAACATCATCACGAAAGCAACCGTACTGGGGATTAAGGAGTAGACTTGAAAAGCTGCCCACAGAGACAGATAAAGAGCGCCGATGCCAACCGCCTTCAGCGAATAGGAAAAAGTCTGATATCCCTTGGCGCGAAAGCGTTCGCTCCACAGAACCACGCCGATGCCCGCGAGAATGCCGATGGCGATGCGACCCGCGGGACCGATCCAGTTATTGTCGAATGCAAACTTCAGAAAATATGCCACCCCTATCAGCACTGCGGAAATGCCGATGCGGTTTAGCCAATGTGAGCCGATACGAGATTCAAGATCGACTTCGGTTCTTGTCTGGACCGTCTGTGAAAATCGAGGTTGGGTTTGCGAAAGCGGTGGAGTGGGAACGACAGAGTGCAGAGGCATTGGCCGTACCGGTTCCTCGGTAACCGGCCCGTAAGGCTTGGGCGCAACCGGTGACGCAGAGATGGGGGTGCCGATTTCCCCGGCTCCTTCCATTCCAAGCTTGCGCTCGATGTTATAAATTCGAGTTGTGAGCTCGCAAAGAAGCTGGCGAATGGCTTCCAAATCGTTGTGAGCGGCGTCCATGAGCGGAGTAAGGCATTATCCGCGAAAACAACCGGCGCTTGCACGCTATTTCTAGTGCTGGGAGTTACCTGCGGGAAGCCAACATGGCGATCAAACACCAGCTTCGTTAACTATGGGTTCTCAGTAAAAAAATCCAGCGCGCCAAATGACGCGCTGGATTCAGTCCCAAGGATCAGCCTACCGGTGATGCTGCTCTTCCGGCCTCGCCCGTCCTTCCCGCGCCGCACGCCGTTCGGCTTCATCGCGCTGGATCAACCGATGCGTCTCCGCCCGATTCGTCGGTGCCCAACGCCGCACGCCCGGGCCCCACGGGTGCACATACACGCCGCGATTGAACCACGTCCGTCCCCAGGGATGGCCCGCGATCAGAACCACGTGAGCACCCCAGTTGAAGCTGGTGAATCCCCATCCCCACGGGCGAAATGCCACGCCGAGGCCGATGCCGAATCCCCAACCAACCGCGCCGCCCACGAAGAATCCCGGCCGCGGCGCCGCAAAAACAACTAGCGGATCGTACGCCGGCACGTAGATAAACGCTGGATTTATGGGCGCAATCGTAATGTAAGGTCCGCCGCTAACCACGATCTCATCGTTGCTGCGGAGATAGCCAAAATCCTTCGCCTTCTGCCGCATGCGCTGCACTGCGTCCATCACATCCTGCTCCTGCGCCAAGAATGCATCGCCCAGACTGCGCGTCCAGTCGATATCCGACGCCATCCTGTCGAGCACCGACGGAAACGGCAACAGCGCCTGCACGCTGGGATCGTACGGAAGCTGATCGTCCGAAATGGCCCGCGCCAGATCGTCTCCGCGAAGATAGTGATGTTCATCGGCCCAGCGTGCCGCGTCCGGAATCTGATCCGAATATGTCGCCGCCGCTAAAACCTGCGCCAGTAGTGGGTCCGGGTACAAGGCGATTCGCGACACCATGCGATCCAGTTGCTCCGGCGAATACGAAGGCGGCGGAGCCTGATCCTGCGGGGGTGGTGGCGCCTGATCGCCCGGAGGCGCTTGCGCCATCAACGGGCCTGCCGACCACACGATTAACATCGCCGCGCTCAATACTGCGGTTGTAATTTTCGTTTTCCATTCCGAAGTACGCATTCTTTCCTCCTGATGAACTCCTGAATGATTAAACCCGGATACAGCGGAATTGATGCGGTGGGAGTACTCCGCGTTGCGGAAAGTCGATAGACGGGATCTTCGAGGCTGGGCGCAACTTTTTCGTCCCGCGCGGGTTAAAACAATGGAAGAAAAATCACTACGTGCCGCTGAATTGCGGCGCGCGAAAAATCCGCCGCAGGGCCGGTCAGTGCTCCTCGGGCTTCCGCCACGCGCGAAGATTGATCCCGTACAGGGCAATACAGAACACATTCGCGGGAATAAATCCAAACTGCGAAGTGCGAAAACCGATCAGGCAAATAATCACGCTGTTCACTGCCGCCAGAATCCATCCCTCCCAACAGCGGCGGCCCACCAGAATGGTCGAAGCAATCGTCAGAATGCAGGACAAATAATCAAGACGAAACAGCACCACAACCTCCTCGAAAAACGAGTATGCCGCAATGTGTCACCGGTGTCTGTGATTTCGCGCAAGCGGACGTAACGAAAGTGCGTGGCCGCAGCGCGAAGCGGCCCTCGGGTAGACTGTCCTCTCGAGGAGGCACATCATGAAAGTTCTTACCGAATACTTAAAGTTCCATACCAAAACGCATCGCGCCTACGTACATATCACCCCGCAGGTGGAAGAGATCGTTCGTAAAAGCGGAGTCAAAGAAGGCATGGTGCTGGTCTCCGCCATGCACATCACCGCGGGAATCTATGTAAACGACAATGAGAACGGGTTAATTGAAGACATCGACAAGTGGCTGGAACATCTGGCGCCCTTTCGCAAGGACTATAAGCACCACGAAACTGGCGAAGACAACGGTGACTCGCACTTGAAAGCGCTCCTCATCCATCACGAGGTCATCGTGCCCATCACCGGCGGCAGACTCGATTTCGGAACCTGGCAGAGAGTCTTTTATGCGGAATTCGATGGTCAGCGGGACAAGCGCGTGATCGTGAAAGTGATGGGCGAGTAGGCGAAAGACGGCCCCACTCCTTTGTTTCGTTAACGTCAGGCTCATATTCCTGCTCAGGTTGCAAGAAGTTGCACTTTTTTCACCCGGATCATAATTCTTCAAAATTAAAACTAGACAACGATAGTAATCCGTGTAAAATTCCGCCGTTTCGCTGATTGCTGAGGGGGCAATCTCAAATTAGAGGAGTTCCTGGATGACTAGTTGGTCAAAGTTAATCGCTGCCGCCGTTTCGTTGTTGTTCTGCTGCGGGATCGCACAGGCCACAAATCCGATTCCGAATATTACGTCTCTTTCTCCGCCCAGCGTCTACGCAGGTGGTCCATCTTTCACCTTAACCGTAAACGGGACAGGATTTATCTCTTCTACGGTGATCTATTGGGGTTATGGCCAGACGCTCGCAACCAATTATGTAAGCAGCACTCAGGTCACCGCTGAAGTTCCCGCCGCTTACATCATGGATCCAACGAGTGCGTTCGTTTATGCCTACAATCCCCCACCCGGTGGGGGCAATTCAACCGATGTGACGTTTTCGGTTATCGATCTCGAGCCTTCCATTTCCTCAGTTGCTCCGGCCGCAGTAGTCGCCGGAAGTGGCGCTACGACCCTGACGGTGAATGGCTCGAACTTTATGAACGGGGCATGGATCACATGGAATAACAAAAAAGTCAGTACGACCTACGTCAATTCCGGTGAACTCGTCGCGCAACTTACCGCATCGCAGGTCTCAAAGCCGCAAATTACGCAGATAGCGGTCCAGAATCCGGCGCCCGGCGGATTGTCGGGAGACGTTAATTTTGACGTCACCTATCCCGCAACGGTCAGGGTTCTCGACATTCCTGCTAACGACCTCGTCTGGGACTCCAAGGTTCAGCTCATTTACGCTTCCCTGCCTAGCAGTTTCGGGACGAATGGAAACAGCATCGCCGTGATTAGTCCAACCAACGGCAAGATCGTTGGTTACCACTTCGTCGGCAGCGAGCCCAACCAATTGGCGCTTTCGGCTGACAGCAGCTACTTGTACGTGGGCCTCAATGGCAATGGCTCGGTGCAGCGGGTCATTCTTCCTAGTTTCGCTTTGGACATCAATGTGAGCCTCGGAAGCAGCGAATATGGAGACTTGAACACCGCCGCCGCTTGCAGGTTTCACCGGGCGATTCGCACACCTTCGCGGTCGCGCTCGGCAGCGGGGAATGCTGCGGGTACGGAGGTGCCTTGGAATTCTTTACGGATGCGACTCAGCTTCCGGACTCGGTTACCTATCCAACCGTGAGCTCCATACAATTCGCGAATTCGAGCACCCTGTATGGGTACGCCAACGACACTTTGATTCAAGTGGCGGTGAATTCTAGCGGAGGAACCTTGACAACCCAGTGGAGTGACACGCTCGATGACTCTACTTCCATTGTGTACGATGCGGGACTGATTTACGGCAACTCCGGCGAGGTCTTCAACCCGGCCACAGGCGAGCAGGTTGGCGATTACGATGTGGAAGGAGGAAATTATGGTTCGAGCAACGGGCTTCTGCCGGAATCGAGTCTGAATTCCACCTTCGTCGTCGGAACCTCGCCGTTCTTCAGTTCATTCGGAATCACGAGCTACAATCTCTCGCACTTCACTCCAACTGCGGTAATCAATCTGTCGCAGTTCTACCAGGAGTCCGTGACCGCCTCGTCGTTTATCAGTTGGGGCAAGAGTGGATTGGCGTTCGTCATCTACAGCGGATGCTGTGGAGCTGAATATTACCAAACGATTCTGGTTCAGAGCACAATGATGGAGTCCAGGAGCGGGAAGGTCCAGAACAAGCAATAAGCACCAGGCGTGTTCATTTCAGCCCGGCGGCGACTGCTGCCGGGCTAAATTTTGTGGGCCGACTTCACACCGGGCCGTCCTGACTATTTCTCCTTTTCTGACTATTTATCCCTCGGTCCGATTCCCCTGGCGAAATACAAGTCAATTGCGTAATATCCAGATTTCATTACATCGGGCGAGATCCTAGTTACGGTTTCGCGAGGGGCGAGATTCCCATGACTGACGAACTCCAGGAACTGCACGAAAACGCCGAACACGCGCACCACCGCCCAGATATGGCGCCCGTTTCGCTGACCATGGCCATTCTCGCGGTGCTGGTCGCCGTCGCCACTTTGTTAGGCCACCGCGCGCACACGGAAGAAGTCGTGCTGCAGGCCAAGGCTTCCGACCAATGGGCCTACTACCAGGCTAAAAATATACGCGAGCACCAGGACGAAATCTTCGCCGACTTCAGCGCTGCCGCGTCCAGCAAAGATGCTACGGCGATGGACAAATTTCGCGACAAGGCCGCCCAGGAAGCCGAGCGCTACAAGCACGACAAAGCGGATATTCAGAACGAAGCCCGCAAGCTCGAGGGCGAAGTCGCCATGGAACGGAATCGCGCCGACCGCTATGATCTGGCCGAGGTATTTTTGGAAATCGGCCTGGTCATCGCGTCGATCACGCTGCTTTCTGGCAGGCGAATCTTCTGGCACCTGGGTCTGCTCTTCAGTGCAATCGGAATCATCCTTGCGGTTACCGCTGCCCTGATTCACGCCTGATCATAGACCGATACCGCCGGGCCGTGTTCTATGCGGCGTTTCACTTGCTGCGTGACCGCGGCGGTGACCGGTCTGTAAAGAAGTGATACGCTGAACCATGCTTCTTCACGGCATGCTTCTTCGCGGCATATTCCCGCCTATCACCACTCCGTTTTATCCCGACGGCAACCTGTATTTCAAAAAGCTGGAACATAACGTCGAGCGCTATTCTCGCACGCCCGCCGCAGGCATTGTGGTGCTCGGATCGACGGGCGAAGCCATCATGCTATCCAGCCAGGAACAGCGCGATGTGCTAAAGTCCGCGCGCGAAGCGGCCGCGCCAAACAAAGTGCTCATAGCCGGAACTGGCGTCGAATCGGCCGTCGAAACTCTTCGTCTCACCGAATACGCCGCCCAAGTCGGCTACGACGTGGCCATGATCCGCACCCCGCACTACTACAAGAAGCAGATGCTTCCGGCAAACATTCTCGCCTTTTACCGCACCGTAGCCGATCGTTCCCCGATTCCGGTCATCCTCTACAATATTCCCCAAGCCACCGGTTACGACATTCCTGCCGAACTCGTCATCGAACTCTCCGAGCATCCCAACATCATCGGGCTCAAGGAGTCTGGTGGCGACGTGGAAAAAGTACGCAAGATGGTGGAAGGCACGCGGCACATCAAACGCAGCGTCACCGTAACCGAAACGTTTGAGGCGGTCACGCCGCGCCTGCTCGCTGCAGCCGCCAGCAGCGCCGCAAACGGCGGCGAACTGGTTTCCATCGGCGCGAGCGGAACACCCTTCCGCGAGAAGCCGTCATCCTCAGCCGTCACGGCAGTCGGCAACATCAAAACTCGGCACAAGGAAGTCGGATTCCAGGTTCTGGTCGGGAGCGCTGATAGATTGCGCGCTTCCCTCGAGGCTGGAGCCGCCGGAGCCATTCTCGCCTTTGCCTGCCCGGCGCCCACCGCCTGCTACGAAATTTATGCCGCATGGAAAGAAAGCGACGCGGAGTTGGCTCGCCTCAAACAGGAGCGCATCGCCGCTGCATCGCGCCGCATTGTCGGCGAGCTGGGCGTCCCCGCCGTCAAGCATGCCATGGATTTCAACGGCTACTACGGCGGCCCATCGCGTCTACCCTTCCTGCCACTCACCAGCAACGTGAAGAATGAAATCGAGAAACTGCTGGCGGAGATTCGAAACTAACGGCAAACATCCCCTTGTGATCCAGATCACATTTTCGTATACTAGATTAGAACGAACGTTCGAATACTTTCTTATGAGCAGTTCCCCGGCAACCCGGCGCGTACCCCTCCGTCGCCATCGCGCTACAGCCCTTCCAGCTAGCCGCTTCGATCGCCGTTTATCCGAGATTCTTACTCACGCCACCCAGGTTTTTTGTAAAAAAGGCTACGAAGGCGCCTCCATGCGGGACCTTTCCCGTGCCAGCGGCATGTCGCTCGCGGGCCTTTATTACTACTTCGAATCCAAGGAGCGTCTGCTCTTTCTGATTCAGAAGCACACCTTTTCAACCATCGTTCAACAACTAAAGGGCCGCCTCGAAGGCATAACCGATCCCGCCCAGAAAATCCGTATTTTCATTCTCAATCATCTGGAGTACTTTCTAGCCAATCAGGCGGCGATGAAGGTTTTATCGCACGAGTCGGAAGTTTTGAGGAACGGCTACGCGACGGAGGTCGCCACAATTAAGCGCGAGTACTATCGCATTGCAACGGGGTTACTTGAGGAGCTAAAACGCGAGCGCGCATTGCAGGTTTCAAGCCGCATTGCGGTGCTGAGCCTGTTCGGCATGATGAACTGGATTTACACGTGGCATAATCCGCGAGTGGATGCCGATGCCGCGCAGATCGCCCGCGAGATGGGAGATATCTTTCTGCGGGGCGTAAGCGTGTGCCCTAAGGCTCGCAAGTGAGACCGGAGGAGTAAGGTTTCGATTTCAAAGATTCGAGAAAAAATTCGAGATTGGATGACAGATGACAAAGGAGTCATAACATGGCAACCACGATGCAGCCGGCAACCGCCGAAACCACGAAACAACTCGTAAACTACCGCACCGACGGCGGCGTAGGGATCATCGAAATGTGCGACCCGCCCGCCAACACCTACACCTACGAAATGAACCGTCAACTCGACGACGCCATCCTCCGCGCCCGCATGGCCAACGATGTTTACGTCATCCTGCTCACCGGCGCCGGCGACAAATTTTTCTCCGCCGGCGCCAACATCAAAATGCTTTCCACAGTCGATCCCACGTTCAAATACTATTTCTGTCTGCACGCCAACGAAATGCTGCTGCGCCTCGAACACACGCCCAAGCTGGTAATCGCAGCCATCAACGGCCACTGCGTCGGCGGAGGGCTCGAAATCGCCATGGCCGCCGACATTCGCATTGCTCGCAAAGACTCCGGCAAAATCGGCCTGCCCGAAGTCAATCTCGGCGTGCTTCCCGGCACCGGCGGCACGCAGCGCCTGTCGCGGCTTGTCGGCAAGAGCAAAGCCATCGAACTCATGGTCACGGGCAACACATTCTCGTTCGAAGAAGCGCAGGAGCTCGGCATCATCAACGACATCTACGAGCGCGACGGCTTTATGGAAAGCATCATGGAGTACGCCAAACAATTCTGCCCGCCGAACAAGGCCGCCAAAGCCGTAGGCCGCATCAAACGAGCGGTGCAAACTGGCTGGGAGATTCCGCTGGAGTCGGCGCTGGCAGTAGAGCGCGAAAATCAACAACTGCTCTTCCAGAGCGAAGATGCAAAAGAAGGCCTGGCCGCGTACGTAGAAAAGCGGCCGGCGGAGTTCAAAGCGAAATAGCAGCGCCGCCGTCTCGGCGGCTGTTGCGGCGGCGTCGCGTTGCTGGTCGAGCGAAGACGCTCCAGAAAAATGCGGGCTTCAAGCCCCGCTACCAGGAGTCTTCATGCCCGGCAAAGTAGCCAAAATCGGAACCTTCTCTGATTGGATCGGCCTGTTCAACGACTGGCGCAAAGACATCGGCGTCAACACCACGACATCGAAGCCTTCCAATTCGACACGCTCTATGGCGCCATCGAAACCGATGACATTCAATTCGGCCACTACAAAGGCCGCCGCAAGTGGGAGAACCTGCGCCAAATGCCGACGCAGCAAATGCGCGACGCGCTGATGAACATGATCGTCTACCAGGGCGACACCGAATTCGCCAGCGTAGAGCAGCAACGCAACTTGCTGGAGAACGCGCCCACCGATTGGGATCGCCGCGCCATCACCCGCGTGATGATCGAAGAAATGCGCCACGGCTGGCAGATGTGTGCACTGCTCATCGATCACTTCGGCTACTCGGGCAAAGTTGAAGCGCAGAAAATGCTCGAGCGCCGCGCCTTCGAAAATAAGCGTCTGCTCGGTGCGTTCAACGTTGACGTCGACAACTGGATGGACTTCTTCACCTACACCGACTTCGTGGACCGCGACGGCAAATTTCAGCTGCAGATGCTGAAGTTCTCTGCCTTCGCACCGCTCGGCCGCTCCATGTCGTACATGCTGCGCGAAGAAGCTTTCCATATGGGCACCGGCAACGACGGCATCCGCCGCGTGGTCGAGGCCGGCGTTCTTCCCGCATGGCTCATTCAAAAATATCTGAACAAATGGATCTCGAGTTCCTATGATCTATTCGGCACCGATCACTCGTCTCCGCGCACTGGGCCTACGTCTGGGGCATCAAAGGCCGCTACGATGAACCGAAAAACGACAAAGCCGCCGATCTCGACGATCTGAACGATTACAACCGCCATCTCTATCGCGAAGAAGTGGCTGGGCTGATCGAACGCTTTAATAATTCGTTGAAGCCGGGTGAACCCAAGCTCTACGCGCCGGATATCAAGTTCAACCGCTCCATTGGCCGCTGGGCAAATCAGACATTCCACGCGCAGACCGGCGAACCGCTCGAGGACAAAGCGTATGAACAGCATTTGATCGAATATCTGCCGACCGCAGCGGACAAGAAGCTACTGCTCGACATCATCGATACAGAAAAGAAGTGGATCGCGGAGAAAACCGGCGCACGCGATCCGCTGTCCAGTATCGGCGAGGTGAGGAAGTCGGCGATCAATATTTAGTGGGCAGTGGGCGCACCACAGGATGAGAGATCAAAAACCGCTATGACTGCCTCCAGCACCGAAATATCTCTCGCGCGGTTAAACCTGCAAGTCCGTCCCCCGGTCGCGCGCATCGGCTTGTATCACCCGCCGTTAAACATAATCGACATTCCGATGATGGAAGAACTGGCGCGCGTGCTGGCGGAAGTCGAAACCCGCACCGACGTCTCCATGATCTTGCTGACCGGTGAAGGTAAGGGCTTCTCCGCCGGCGTGGACGTTGCGGCGCACACTCCCGACAAGATTCAGGAGATGCTCACTAAATTTCATCCCGTAATTCGATCTTTGGTTTCCAGCAAAAAAGTCACGATTGCCGCCGTGCATGGTAATTGCCTCGGCGGCGGCGCGGAACTGGCCATGGTCTGCGACATCGTCATCACCACCGATGCCGCAACCTGGGGATTTCCCGAAATCAAGCTGGGCTGTTACCCGCCAGTCGCATGCACGGCTTTAGCGGCGCTTGTCGGCCAGAAGCGAGCCGGCGAGCTGATCCTTACGGGCAAATCCATCGCCGGCGCTGACGCGGCTAATATCGGTCTCGCCAATCGTACGGTTCCGGTGGAGTCCCTGGTTACCGCAGTCGAGGAGACTGTGGCGCAATTGTTTCAGCTTAGCCCTGCCGCTCTGGCGGTGACGAAAAAGGCCCTGTACGCCTGGGACGCCGCGCACTTTGACAAAGGCCTGGCCCGCGCAGAGAAGATATATTTGGAAGAGTTGATGAAAACCGCTGACGCGCAGGAAGGAATCCGGGCTTTCATGGAAAAGCGCCAGCCAAGTTGGTCGGGAAAGTAGTGATGGATTACGAAATCAACTGCGAAGAAGTCAAAGCAAAACTCGATCAACGCGAAGAGTTCATGCTCCTCGACGTCCGCGAGCCCTGGGAGTTTGAAACCGCACGCATGGAGGGGGCAAAGCTGATCCCCATGGGCGACATTCCCTCCCGCGCCCATCAGGAGCTCGATCCCGAAGATCACATCGTAGTGGTCTGCCATCACGGCGTACGTTCGATGAACGTTACCGCATGGCTGCGCCAGCAAGGCTTCGAGAAAGCGCAATCCATGCGGGGCGGCATCGACGCCTGGTCGCGCTCCATCGACCGCACCATCCCGACGTATTAAACTGCTCCGTGTCACTCTGAACAGCGCCGATGATCACCGACTGCCACATCCACATCTCGCCCCTGGAGATGTTCAAGCCGCAAGCGCTGGAACTGATGAAAGCCAAGCGGCCGAATTTCGATCAGATCGCCGAATTCTGCCGCTCACCGAAAGCGTTCCTGAAACATCTCGATGCCTGTGGCGTAGACCGCGCCGTGTTAATCAACTACGTCGCGCCAGAAGTCATCGGCTTTACTAACGGCGTGAATTCATTCATCGCAGATTACGTAAAAGAAGATCCGAAGCGGCTGCTTTCCTGCGGCAGCCTGCATCCCCGCCATACAACCAACGTTCTCGCAGACATGGAACAAATCCTGCGGCTGGGCATTCGCATGATCAAAATCCATCCGCCGCACCAACTCCTGTTTCCCAACGATTACCTGCACGGCGTGAAGGAACTCGAAATCATCTACCGCGCCGCCGAAGCCAACGGCGTGCCGGTGATGTTTCACACCGGAACCTCAATCTTCCCGGGCGCTCGCAATAAGTACGGCGACCCGATTTACGTTGATGACGTCGCCGTCGATTTTCCCCGGCTCAAAATTCTGCTAGCCCACGGAGGCCGTCCTTTATGGATGGAAACTGCATTCTTCTTGATTCGCCGTCACCGGAACGTTTATCTCGACATCAGTGGCATCCCGCCGAAATCTCTGCTCGATTATTTTCCGCGCCTCCCTGAGATCGCCCACAAGACGCTGTTCGGCACAGATTGGCCGGGCCCGGGTGTTCCGGATATCAAGAAAAATCTCGACGAGTTCCGCGCGCTCCCTCTCAATCAGCAAATTCAGCAGCAGATTCTAAGCAAAACCGCACTCGAGATTTGGCCGTCGTGAATTTGGAAGCGAACTCGGCTTTGGCGTATAAAAGACAGTTGCAACCCACGCATCCCCCTGGCGCGGCCCCGCAACAAACTCCATAGCAGAGTTAAAACCTATGTCCACCGTGACCACAACTCCTGCGGGTAAGGGACTGGAAGGCATCGTTGCCACCACCTCCACTATCTGTTACATCGACGGCGATCGCGGCGTGCTTGCCTACCGCGGCATCGATATTCACGAACTAGCCGAGCAATCCACCTTTGAAGAGGTTTGCCACCTGCTCTGGTTTGGCCACCTGCCGAATCGTGAAGAGCTGAAGAGCCTGCGATCGCGCCTCGCGGAAGAACGTCAACTCGATCCCGCGATCCTCGATTTCCTCCGCTCGACTCCGCGAGCAGCGCTCCCCATGGATGTACTGCGCACGGCCGTCTCCGCGCTCGCCTTTTACGATGCCGACGAAAAGAAAAACGATCACGACGCCAACATTCGCAAAGCCATCCGCATTACCTCGCAGATCGCGATGATCGTCGCCGCCTATGATCGAATCCGCAAAGGCAAGCCGGTTGTCGAAGCGGATCGTTCTCTTTCCCACGCCGCAAATTTTCTCTGGCAACTGACGGGAGCCAAGCCCTCGGAAACCGCCGAACGCGCCCTCGACATCGCTCTCATTCTCCACGCCGACCATGAATTGAACGCCTCCACCTTCGCCGCTCGCGTTACCGCAGCAACATTGTCCGACATGCACTCCGCCATCACCTCCGCCATTGGCGCGCTGAAGGGCCCGCTGCATGGCGGCGCAAACGAAGCCGTCTTCCGAATACTCGAAACAGTGGAGCGCGAAAAAGCCGATCCCGTGGACTATGTCCGCAACATGCTCGATCAGAAGAAGAAAGTTCCCGGCTTCGGCCATCGCGTTTACCACACCGAAGACCCGCGCGCCACGCACCTGCGCGTCATGTCGCGCGATCTCTGCAACACCAGCGGTCAGCCGAAGTGGTTCGAGATGTCAGTGAGAATCGAGCAGTTCATCAAAGCAGAAAAGAAGCTCAACGCCAACGTAGATTTTTACTCTGCGTCTACCTATCATGTGCTCGGCATCGACGAAGATCTTTTTACTCCCGTCTTCGCCGTCTCGCGCATCAGCGGCTGGACTGCCCATGTGATCGAGCAACTAGACGATAACCGGCTTATCCGGCCTCGCGCGGAATACCTCGGCCCGGAATATCCAAATCGCTACGTGCCGATGGAAAGGCGGTAAGGACGGCGCGCCTCGTAGACCTGCCTTACGGCGCGGGCCTCGACACGTCGGCTTCTGGTGACTGCTCCTTGTTGCTTACGCGTTGCAGTGATTTTCGAACGGTATCCGCGAAGGGCGATCTGAGTTTCTCAAGGATCTGCAGCGCTTTGCGGAACTGGCGTGCCGCTTCACCCTTATTGCCTTCTTTTTCGTCAAGTAGCCCAAGTAGGTTGAGATCCTTACTTGCCCAATCAACAGATCGAGCAGCGATGCCGCCTCCTTCAGCGACATGGAATCCACTGGGATGTTATGGGCTTGCTCAATCTTCTCCCGTGTTGTGATAAGCGCGGGGCACGGAGCCCCATTCCTAAGCCAGTTCGCGCAACTAAACTGTTCCTCAGAGGAGATTGTCTCGAAGTTATCCAGGACGACGAGGGTCGGTGCTGCAGCAATTACAGCCCGTATGTCTGATGCCTTCGACTCGCGGGACAGGCGTTGCAGATCGAAGCGACCCGATTGGGCGGCGATCTCATCGAGAAGGATGTTCAGCGTAAAGTCTGCGCGGTTTTCGGCGCTGGCCCACACGACGCGCTGGCCGGAAACACTTTTGAATGTCCGCGCAGCTTCCGCCGCGAGCGCGGTCTTCCCCACGCCGCCTGCTCCCCAGAGCACAACAAGTTGGTTTTTCTCCGGTGTCAATTCCTGCTTCAGTTGCTCCAGGATGTCGCGGTTCTCGCGGTCTAGGCGTGGGACAAACGAAGCAACCGGCGGTCGAGGAATCGGAGGGGGTGGCGGAGGAGGAGGTGGGGCGGGCTGTTTTGTCCTCAAGCGCCTAACGACCGCAAATATCCGTTCCCTAAAGAAGTTCCCCAAAGCGACGAGCGCAGCTAAGACCAGACCGCCCATAACAGTGTCCTGGGCGCCTTGCGACAGACGGTTCCAGAGGTGCAAGAGGGCATTCATGGCGTCGGTGCGGCATGTATCCCCGGGAAATTATCCTAGCAAGACGAAGCTGGCGGCCCTTGTCTCGCTGAGGTTGCATGATAGCACGCGTCCTCTCGAAACTGGCCTATTTAACACGCATTTCCCGCGACCCTAAAATAGACAATAATGTACGCAATGCGTCGCATTTATCTAGATAACAACGCCACCACCCCGGTTCTGCCGGAGGTGTTCGAGGCTATGCGTCCCTACTTCGCCGAGCGTTTCGGCAACGCGTCGTCTATTCACCATCAGGGCCAGGAAACGCGATCCGCAGTCGAGCGAGCACGCGACTCCATGGCCACGCTGCTAGGCTGCCGCCCCGCGGAGATCGTCTTCACCAGCGGCGGAACCGAAGGCGACAATCTCGCCGTTGCCGGCCTGGCCAATCCCGGCGATCACATCATCACCTCGACCATCGAGCATCACGCCGTTCTCCATGCCTGCAAACATCTTGACGAGATCGGCTGCGAAGTAACCTATGTCTCCCGTCGACAGCCGCGGGCTCATCGATCCCGACGACGTGAAGCGTGCGCTGCGTCCCAACACAAAGCTGATCTCTATCATGATGGCCAACAACGAAACCGGGGTTCTGCAGCCGGTCGAGGAAGTCGGCAAGATTGCGGCCGAAGCGAACATCTATTTCCACACCGATGCAGTCCAGGCCGCGGCCAAAGTTGCAATCGACGTGAAAAAGATCGGCTGCCATGCGCTCTCCATCTCCGGCCACAAAATGCACGCCCCGCAAGGCGTCGGCGCACTCTACGTGCGCAAGGGAACGCATCTCCAGCCGCTTTTTTACGGCGGACGCCACGAGCGCTCGCGCCGTGCGGGAACCGAAAATGTTCCGGGAATCGTGGGCATGGGAAAAGCCGCCGAACTGGCGATGCAGGGCTTTGAGCGCGGCGATGATAAGAAAATGTCCGCTCTGCGCGACCGGCTGCAGCAACGAATTCTCGCACACGTGGAAGACGCTGCCGTCAACGGAGAAGGCGCGCCGCGCGTCCCCAACACAACGAATATCTATTTCGATCACATCGAAGGCGAAGCGATGGTGATCTCGCTAGACTTGAAGGGGCTGGCGGTTTCAACCGGCGCGGCGTGCTCCTCCGGCGCAATCGAACCATCGCATGTGCTCACCGCGATGGGGCTGCGTCCGGATCGCGCCCGCGCCAGCATTCGCTTCAGCCTGGGCAAACAGAATACGGAGGAAGATATCGATTTCGCGCTCGCGCTGGTGCCGGAAGCGGTGGCGCGACTGCGAGAGCTGAGTCCGACGCACAATCGGCAGGCAGTGGATTCGTAACATGCGGGAAACCAAAACCATCGCCGTAGCCATGTCGGGCGGAGTCGATTCCTCCACCGTCGCGGCCATGCTGCGCGCCGAAGGCCACAACCTCATCGGTCTCACCATGCAACTGTGGAACCAGCGCCGCCTCGCCGGGCGCGAAGGCATGCCCGAGCAGGTGACCGGCCGCTGCTGCTCGCTCGATGACGTCTACGACGCTCGCCGCGTGGCCGAGCATCTCGGCGTTCCTTATTACGTGGTCAGTCACGAAGAGCGCTTCGAGCGCGACGTCGTGCGCCCGTTCGTCGCCGAATATCTTTCTGGCCGCACTCCCATCCCGTGCAGCCTATGCAACAATCATCTCAAGTTCGATCAGCTTCTCGTGGTTGCGCGCCAGATCGGCGCCGATTGCGTCGCCACCGGTCACTATGCCCGCGTCGAGTTCGACGACGCTCGCGGACGCTGGCTGCTCAAGCGTCCCGCCGACCACAGCAAGGACCAAACCTATTTCCTCTTCGGCCTGACGCAAGAACAACTCAGCCGCTCGCTGTTTCCGCTCGGTAACATGACCAAGCCGGAAGTGCGCGAACTCGCCCGCCAACATGGCCTCGCTCTCGCCGAGAAGCCCGACTCACAGGAAATTTGCTTCGTCCCTGGCGGCGACTACAAGCGCTTCATCGATGCCTATCTCGCCGATCAAGGCGAGTCGTTGCCCGGGACCGCTGGCGAACTGGTCACGACCAACGGCGAAGTGATCGGCGAGCACGCCGGCATTCACAACTTCACCGTCGGCCAGCGCAAGGGCTTGGGCGTAGCCACGGGCTCACCGCTCTATGTAATCCAGATCAACGGAGCAGAAAAGAAGGTAATCGTCGGCGGCGATGAGCACCTTTATTCGCGCACGCTGCGCGCACGCCGCATCAACCTGATCTCGGTCGATGATCTGCGCGAGCCGATGCGCGTCTCAGTGAAGATTCGCCATCGTCACGAGCCAGCGACAGCGGTAATCGAGAATGCGGGCCATGATGAAATCCTCGCCACCTTCGATGACCCGCAGCGCGCCATCACACCCGGTCAGGCTGCAGTTTTCTACGACGGCGATGTGGTTGTAGGCGGCGGATGGATCGTATAGTTTCGCCGTGTGCGCAGATATAATCCGCGCATGGCATCATCCAATCCTCCTCTGCTACTGCCGGCAAGTCCGGCGTTCGCTCCAGCTCCATCTTTCTGGTCCCGCGAATCGGCTGCCATTAAGCTCGGAATCAAAACCGGACTCGCGGGCCTGATCACCTACGCCATCTACGTCGGATGGAATCTTCCGCAGGGCTATTGGGCCGTGTTTACCGCGTTGGTGGTTGCGCAGGTCACGCAGGGAGCTTCCTGGAAGCCGGCTCTCTACCGCACAATCGGCTCGACCGCCGGAGCACTGGCGGCGATGCTGCTGATGATGACCTTCGGCATGGGCAGCATCCGCGTCGGGATTGTGCTCTTTGTGCTGGCCAGCCTTTTCGGATTCCTGACCGTACAGCATCCCAGCTTCAGCGCCGCCGGGTTCACCGCCGCCATCGTCATTACGCTCGGCCGCATCGAAGGCTCGCCGATTCACACCGGCTGGCTACGCGTGCTCTATACGCTGCTGGGTTCGTTGGTTGCTTTCGCAGTTGGTGCGCTCATCTGGCCGGTACATGCGCGTGTTGGCCTGCGCAGCAAGCTGGCGAACATTCTGCAAGGCTCCGGCGCACTCTGTGGCTCCATCGTTGCCGCCGCACTCCAGGGGGCAAACAACGAAAACGAAATTCGTCGCCTCGATCACGAACTGCACGACCTGCGCCGCGGTATCACGCAGCAGATGGACGAGGCCCGCAGCGAGCTGACCTTCGCCCGCTTCAACGCCGCAGCATTTCTGGCCGTAATCGAGCGCAGCGACCTGATGCGCCGCCGCCTCACCGCCATGGCGGAAGACTGCAAACTCTACGTGCAAGCCAAAGTGCAACCGCGCTTCCTGCCTTCGCTTCCCGCGCTGGTGGAATCCACAACGCGCGCTTTCAAGGAAATCTCGCAGGCAGTTCGCTCTCCCAACGCCACGGTGCGAGTGCTGCCGGAACTAGAGCACGCCGTGCGCGAATTGGAATCTGACCTCGCACGGTTGCGCGAACAGCACGTCACTTCGCCCTTCACGCTGGATCGCATGTTGCCTTTCTGGTCCTTCGTCTTCAACCTGCGGGAACTTGCCCTGGACCTGCAAAGTCTGGCAGACAGGGTGAGAGAATTAGGTTGAAACTTGAAGCAGAGGGATGTACCCCATGCGCTCCTGTGTTCGCTGCGTTTTTTCCGTGGTCCCTGGCGATCTGCGCCCGTCAGGCATTACCACTTCAGCCGGATGGACAGAACACCATCGCAGCGAGAGAATAAAGAACATGCCGACCGGAAGCATCTGCAAAAAGACTCCAAAGGCCCTCCGGCATCTGCTTTTCTTCTCCTTCCTGGTGGGAGTACTGTGTTCTTGTTGCGTCGAATCACTCTCGGCCCAATCCTCTGACTCCCAGTCCACGCCCCAATCCTGGACCGACACCAGCGACCTTCACACAGACAGTGCCAACCCCACGCGCATGGTCGAAAGCCACAGCCAGAGCGGCAATCGCACCATCGATCACCAGTCGATCCAGCGCCTCGGCGCCGACGGAAATTACGAGCCCTACCAGGACATCGAAAAAGAAACCGTGAAAGTGGACGCGAACACGGTTCGCACCGTCACCCGCACCTTTGGCCGCGACGCCGACGGCGCGAAAACCCTGCTGCAGGTCACCGAAGAAGAAGGCCGCACGCGGGCTGGAGGCGGATCGTCGACAGTTCGCTCAACTTCCAATCCCGACGCCGACGGCAACCTGCAGGTTGTGCAGCGAGAGGTTCAGGAAACAACAAAGCTCAGTAAAACTCAAGAAGAAACGAAAACAACTGTAATGCTTCCCGGCCCCGACGGCGGCCTGGCTCCGGCCATGATGACTGACGAGCGCAGCACACAAAGCGCGCCCGGCGCAGTCGACTCGCAGAAAACCACGCTGCTTCCTGATGGCAACGGCAATTGGCAAGTAAGCGAAGTAAAACAAACGAAGACTCAGGAGCAAGGCAACAACCGCACCACCGAAGAAAAAGTCTCCCGTCCCGATGCCGACGGCAGGCTAAGCGAAATCTCCCGGAAAGTAAGTAACGAAACTACGAGCGGAGGGGAAAAGAAAAAGACAGAAGAAGACTACTCTCTCGATGTCCCCGGCGCAGCGGAGGACGGTAGTTTGCACGTGGTCAAACGCGCCACCACCGCTCAGAGTACAACCGCGACCGGCCAGCAAACCAATACAACCCAGATCGCGCAGCCGAATCCCGCCGATCCCGGCGCCGGCCTGCAAGTGACAATCGTGACTTCCGCCGGAGTACGCGCCGGGCCTTCTGGCGCGCGCTCAACGCAAACTATTCAGCAGCTCGATGCCAACGGCGATCTCTCAGTGGTATCGGTCGACACCACGCAGTCGAGCGACAACCACGCCGTGCAGGTTCAGATTGCGCCCGCGGAAAAGCCGAAGCAGTGAAAGAGTTATTTTTGAGGCAGGCTTTTTCCAGTCGACAGTACTTTCAGAAAAGATATTCCGGTAACCTTCAGCTTCTGCTCAAGCCTCGCCGTACAATCGCAGTCACCACAGGCCCAGGGTTCCGAACTATTCTCATCCCGGCATTTGCGCCGGTCATGCGCATCCTGCACTTTGTTGAGATCGAAAAATTCTTCCCAGTAAGGCCGCTCTTCCTGCAGCGGAGTTGGACAATAACAAATCTCGACCCAGCGCACCGTCTGGTCCTCGCAAAGCCGCGCCTCGCTCATGTTGCGCAAGTACTCCCCTTCCGCAACCGAACCTCGGCCCAGCTTCTCACTTTCAATTGCATCGAGAAGATCCGCCTCGCGACCCGGCTTTACGCGAGCTCGCACGAGATAGCGCATAAGGAAAGATTTCAGGAAAGCAGTGCGGATCTGAAAAAGCGGACGGACACCCAGCCGCTAGATGAACATCTCATCCTGGGGCACAGCCCGCCGCGAGCGGCTATCCCCGTTTCTGCGCGCGCGATTCCCCAGCAAAAACTCGAGCCCGGCGGTCACACCCTGAATAATTCCCGAAACCTGACGCACCGGCGAAACCACCGTTTTGCTGACCAAATCGGAAGTCTCCTCCACACGGTCCAGCGTCCGACTCAGCAACTCATCGGCGCGGATAATCTGCAAACGGGCCCGGTCGGCGGCATCGCTCACGGTAGCATCCACGCGCTCGATCTCATTGCGCACCAGCACCGTCGTCTCCATCAGATTGTCCGTGATCACCTGCAGCTTGGGCCGCAATTCGGTCAGCGTTGTCTGCGCCATCTCCAGCGTGGGCAGCGCCTTCGTCTTTACTTCTTCGGCGATCGCCTGCATCCTTGTGCTGCTCTTGCGCACCGCCAGATACAAAGCCACAAGCACGCCGGCCTGCAGCACCACGGCTGCTCCAGTCAATGCGATGAACAAGGGAGTCAGATTTTCCATAGCACCAGCTCCACAAAGAGCTCAGTTCGAAGGCCGGGGCGCAGGCCCCTTCTGGACGTTCAACATAAGCGCTAGAGATTCTTCGGCGCGCCTGTTTCGGTTGTGGCCTCTTGATAAGCCTGCCGTCCCGCTTCGTAAGCAGCACGGAACTGTTCTTTCTGCTGATTCACAACATCGCGGCCCTTATCCACCCAGCCCGCCGCCTGATCGCGCGCATCGCGCGCCCGCGAGCGCACATAGTCGCGCCCTTGCTCGGCCCGCGTACGCCATTCCTCCCGCGTCTCGCTTCCCGAGCGCGGCGCATACAGCACGCCCACTAGCGCACCCAATCCCAAACCTGCCAAAAACCAAACAAAACTGCTCCCATCACGGTCCGACATAAGAAATGACCTCCTCGACAAGTGCACCAATACTAATCGGATGGTAGCACCCGCATCCGCCAAATACAATTACAGCAGATTCCCTATTTCAGATTGGAAAAACCGCCGAAAACGGCCAAGCCTACTTCTGCGTAGGATTCGCCGGTGCAGGCGCAGGTTTCGCCGGCTGCGTTTTCGCCGGCGCCGACTTTACTCCCTGCAACACCGACTGTGGGCCGCTATGCTTGATGGCATTGATGGAAAGCGTAATCGAAGTCAACATGAACAGAACAGCCGAGACCGTCGTAGCCTTCGAAAGCGCCGTCGCCGCGCCCCGCGGCCCAAACGCCGCCTGACTTCCCTGCCCGCCAAACGCGGCCGAAATATCTCCGGCATTGCCGCTCTGCAGCAGCACCACCACGATCAGAAACAGGCAGACGAGCACATGCACAATGGTGACAAGAATAATCATGAGTTCAAAACATCCTTCAATGGTTCAGAGTCATGGTGCGGAGGGGATTTCAACAACCCTATCACGTTGATAAAACGTAACTTATTGATTCTTACGTCCGGGCCTAAAGGCGCAAAATCCCCACAATCCCATTCCTATTGTACGATTATCGTATGGCAAACCTGTACGGCAAACAGGAAGCAAGATCACTGCCTCTTTGCCTCATGACTAGTCTGACAGCCGCGCCTCTCCCGGTCAAGCTCTAATCAAAGCGACACCACGAATCCCTATTCGAGTTTCAAACGCAGGACGCCGCTTAGGGTGCGGTGCCTTGGATCGCATCCTGAATGTCGATTCCATTATGTTCCAAAGTACTGGCGGTTGCACGATCGAGTTCAACTTTGGCTCTTTCGTAAACCGTCATCGCGGTGACCAGGTCTGATTCGGCGAGGGAAAGATCGCGCTGCGCGGTCATGGTTTGAAAAGTCGACCCCGCGCCGAGCGTCTGTTCCTTTTGCGTGATCTCGAAGGTGCGTTGCGCGAGGTCCCGAGCCTTTCGAGCTGCTTCCACCCGTGCGGCGGTCTGTTCGAGCGCGTACTTGGCGTTGCGAACCTCGATCCTGATCTGGTTTCGCAGTTCCTGACGGCGAAGCTGGGCCTGTCGGAATTCGAGTTCGGAGCGGTATTGATCGGCCTTTGCGACGCGATTTCGGATCGGTATGTTCAGGTTGAAGCCGATGTAATAATCCGGAGCCGTATTGTTGAAGGCATTCTGCAAAGCTCCGCTATAGTCGATAGGAACTGTGGAGCTGTTCGGTTCGTTCGGAATGTTGTAAGCCGGATTCAGGGGTCCTGCCAATCCGGAGCCGCCATAGAAGCCGACAACCGAGAGCGAGGGCAATAGTGCGTTTTTCGCTGCCTGACGGCTGATTTGGCGGTTGACCAGGTCGATATCCGACTCGGCAAGTTCGGGACGATCATGCAACGCCTGAGCGATCAGATCCTGAATCGGCGGCGTGGTACTCGGTTCGAACGACTCTAGCCGGTCAGTGGGGACGACGGGCATGGCTTCGAGACTCGGGTCATCCAGATTTCTGGTCAACGCGTTCTTTATGAGAAGTTCCTGCAATTGCAAACTGGTTCGTGCCACTGTCAGATCCTGATCGCGCCTGGAGAGCTCGGCTTCGGCACGCATCACGTCCATCTCCGGAATGCTCTCCAGTTGAAATTGCTTCTTCGCATTTTCCAGTGACTGCTGTGCGAAAGCCAGCGACCGTTCGTTGACCTCCGCCTGTTCATATGCGTTCACGAGATCCCAGTAGATGTCCGCAACCTGGGTCACCGTCGCGATGATCTGGTCTTTGAATGCGGCGTCAGAAATCTTCTTATTATTTCTTGCGATATGAAGATAACGGAGATTCGGACCGAACCCGAATCCTGCGAGCAATTCCTGTTGAAATGAAAAGCGGTACATCGCGCCCAGTGCTGGAGAAAGATTAAAGAACGGACTGTTAGTGGTTTGGCGGTTGTTGTTGAACACGAACGAAATGCTGGTGCCGCTTGCAAACGCCTGCGAGTATCCAAAATTGGCCTGCCCGGTATTGAGCTGTAATAGAGGTACTCCATACACCGTCAAATTAGCCAGGGGTGAAGTTTGATGCTCGGCGCCAACAGTTCCGATGATGGCAGGATCGTACGAAGCCACTGGGGCGCCGGTGCCCAAGGTCGACTGCACCAGACCGGATGCGCCGGCGCCGGCGCCACCGGCGCCGCCCGTCGTGCCTCCCGCTCCAGCGCCGGGAGCGCCGGTACCGAAGCCACCGACTCCGCCCCCCGGAGTGCCCTGCACCACGCCGGCATTCACGCCACGAAATGCTCCGCCCGCCTGTGTACGCAGAATATCGGTGTCTGCGATCGGCAGGTTGTAGCGTGCAATTGCAATATCGAGATTGTCCTCCAGGGCCAGCCGGATCGCGTCTTTGAGCGACAGATTTAGCTTGCCGTCGCGGACAAGCTGATTCAGCAGCGGTGAATTCGAAAGCTGCGGCTCGGGAACTTTGCTTGGCTCATACGCACTGAGGGGATTGCGAGACTTTGGCATTTCGAAGGAAACAGCTGCGTTGTTCTGGCCTGAAACAGCCGAGGCGCCGCAAAGGATGAAGACGCAGGCCAGTATCTGTTTCGTCCGCAGCGGGCATGATCTCAGACTCATTGCTTCACCCCCTCGTGGGGCTGAAGCTGAGGGTTTGCAGTATCGCTCACCATCCAGCCATCGCACAATTGAATCGTCCGCGAACCGTACGCGGCATTCGCGTCGGAGTGTGTGACCTGTATGATCGTCGTCCCCTGCTCGTTGAGCGCGCGAAAGAGTTCCATGATCTCCTTTGCCTGCGAGGAATGCAGATTGCCTGTAGGTTCGTCAGCCAGCAGAAGCGCAGGTTTGTGGATCACGGCTCGCGCAACCCCGACTAACTGCTGTTGCCCGCCAGAAAGCTGACTGGGGAATAGATCTTTTTTGGCGACCATCTGAAAGCGGTCGAGGGTATCCGCGACCATCCCCTGCCGCTGGGCGCGCGGTACGTCTTTGTAAGAAAGCGGCAGATCGATATTCTCCTGCACCGTCAGGTCGTCCAACAGGTGATAACTTTGAAACACCATTCCGATGTTGCGTTTGGCGAGCTCTGCACGCTGTTTCCGCTTCATTTCGTGAACCGCCTGCTCGCGAAACCAGTACTCGCCCTGCCAACTGTCATCGAGCAAAGCCAGCACATTTAACAAGGAGGATTTGCCAGCCCCGGACGGTCCCATGATGGTGATGAACTCTCCTTGGCGAATTTCCAGATCAATGCGCCGCAGCACCCAATACTGCCCGGCGGGAGTCTTGTAACTGCGCTCGAGATTCCTGAGTTGAATCATTCGTCTCCTGGATTTGGTCTCATTCCACGCGCAAGGCTTCGCTGGGATCAACATGCGCGGCGCGCCACGCCGGCATCAGGCAAGAGGCAATCGAGATGACAAAGAGCGTGATTGCAGCTGCAGATATAGTTAAGGGATCGTAAGGACCTAGGCCGAAGAGTAAGTTAGTTACGGCATGCCCGGCAAAGTACGACAGCAGCAGCCCCGCGGCTAAGCCGGCGGCAGTAACAACGAGCGTCTGATGCAGTACTATCCCAAGCACTGCCTCGCGCGATGATCCCAGTGCCAAACGAATTCCAAGCTCATTCGTCCGGCGCGCCACTGTGTAAGAAGTGACGCCATACAAGCCCAGGCACGCAAGAGCCAGGGCCAGCATCCCGAAGATTGTTGTCAGCCCCGCGATCAGTTTCTGTTGCGCCAGACTGCTGCCAATCTGGTCAACCAGAGTAGTGACGCCGCCAATTGGCAGCCCCGGATCGACGCTGCGAATCGCCTTCCGTACGTCAGGTATGAGTTGCCCCGGATCGCCAAATGTTCGCACGTCCAAGCTCTCAACGTCGATGACGTCCTGCGCGAGTGAGTGATAGATCATCGGCGGAGCGCTTTCGCTGATGTCATTCACGCGCGCGTCTTTCACTACGCCAACAATCTGAAAAACATGATCGTTGACGGCGTCGTAGCCAAAATATTGCCCGATCGGATTTTTGTCGTGCAAGAACTCGTGAACGAAAGTCTGGTTGACCACAGCCACAGGCGGAGCTTTCTCAGAATCACTCGTAGCAAACTCCCTACCCTCGAGGAGCGGGATCCCTGTCGTGTTGAAGAAATGCTGACTGACATGGCGCTCTTGAGAATCGGTCTCACCATTGGTGTGTGGAACACCGGGCAAATAGATATCGCTGGCGTCGCCGCAACCGGTTGCGAGCCCACAGGTCGCCAACGATGCCGAGCGGACCCCGGGAATCGACTCCACGCGTTCGATCAGGCGTTGGTACAGAGGAGAAAGCTGTCCCTGTGCGTAGCCCGCCATGTGGGTGTCAAGCCACACCGACAACATGTGATCGCGGTCAAACCCAGGATCAAGCTGGCTTAGATTCCTGAGCGTGCGAAGAAACAATCCCGCTCCAATTAAAAGGACAAGCGATAGCGCCACCTGCGACGCCACCAGAGTTTGTTTGAACGACCAGCCGGCGGCAACCCGCGAACCGGCCGAAAGCCCGCGAGCGCTTGCCTTGAGCGCCTGCACCGGCTCAACCCGCGTACCCTGCCATGCCGGCGCCAGTCCGAAGAGAACTCCGGTCAGCAGTGCGATGGCGGAGCTAAATATAAGGACTCGAGCATCTGGGGCAAGGTTTAAGGGAACCGGGGTCGTGCCGCCGGACACCCACTTCGGTAAAATCTCGCAGCACCAATAAGCAACGACAATGCCAAGCACTCCTCCGGACATGGAAAGCAGCAAACACTCGGTCAGGAGCTGGCGAAACAATCGGAAGCGCGTAGCGCCCACGGAAAGACGCACTGCAATTTCGCGCTCGCGCACGGCGGCCCGAGCCAGCAGGAGATTGGCAAGGTTCGCGCAAGCGATCAGCAATACGACTCCTACCATCGCCATCAGCACCAATAATGGCTGTGAAAAGTTCCGCCGGATCGTGGACAATCCCCGGCTTCCAGGCTCCAACTCCAATCGCGCCCGTAGAAGAGCATCGCGCTCTTGCGGATCCTTGATGCCTGCCGTTTCGCGGTCCAAGTCTTGGCGAAAGACTTGTTCAATGGCCGCAGCCGTCTGAGGGAGAACCGCCTTATCTCTGGCGCGAACAATAAACTGCAGCCACCGAATGTCCGGTTGAGGCACCCAGGGCTTCAGAACCTCTGCACTGGTTGAATTGCTATAATGCGCCGCGTAGTGAACCTCCGATTGCATGCTCGTGGGCAGCCAGAAATCGGGCGCCGAGCCCGCGCGCGCGCCGAAAAATCCTGGAGCCGCCACTCCAACTATGGCGAATGGCATCCCATTGACCACAATTTTGCGGCCAATCACATTGGAATCCAATCCGAAGCGCCGCGACCAGCAGCTATAGCTGATGACCGCGACCGGGCTGCCGCCAATCACCCGATCGTCCTCAGGATTCAACAACCGGCCCAACGACGGGTAAGTTTCAAGAGTTTGAAAGTAGTTCCCCGAGACCAACTGCCCGGTCACCATTTCGGGCTCATTGCTTCCTGTGCGCGCGTAAAAATCCGTAGGCCAAGTCATCGCAGCCATGCTGGCCGAGGCAGGCAGGACAGCCCTCATGTTCCGAAACACCGGATATGAGAAGCGCGTGTTCTCGGCGAACCTGTCGCTCTCTCTCACCAGGAAAAGCTGCTCCGGATGCGGCAGTGGCAGCGATTTCAGGAGGACGGCATTGACCAGCGTGAAAATACCGGTGTTGGCGCCGATTCCGAGGGCCAGCGTGGCAAGGGCGACCGCTGCGAAGGCGGGACTCTTGCGCAGTTGCCGTATGGCATAGCGAAGATTTTGTGTCCACACGGTCATGATCGTTTCCTCAATGCTGAACTGTTCATTACTCGGCGCGCAGAGCCTGCATCGGATCGACCGACGCTGCACGTTGCGCCGGAAGCAGCGAAGCCACCAGCGCTAGTACAACCACAAACACGGCGCATAGCGACAATACAAGCGGATCAAACGGACTCACTTCGAATAAGAGCGAATCCAGCAGATGGGAGGCGGCCGCAGCGCCGAGCAGTCCAAGACCGCAACCCGCCAGCGCCAGCTTGATGGCGGAGAGAAGCACTAATCCCAAGATTCCCGATCGTTGTGATCCCAGCGCCATTCGAACCGCCATTTCCGGCACTCGCAGAGCCACCGAAAATGCGATCACGCTGTAGATTCCAAGGATGGCCAGCAGAACTGCAGCAGCGGCGAACGCCGAGATCAGGGCTGTCTGGAAGCGGCGCGGAGTCTCGCTATCCGATACCGCCTGCTGCATGGTCTGGACTTGCGACAGCGGCAGCTGCGGATCAATCGAGCGCACCGTCGCGCGTAACGAATTGGCCATCTGCTCGGGTGGCTCCGCGGTGCGCAGGGTGACAAATGCCGAATTGCCGTTCAAGTCCCAGTCGGAACCAAGCGAGCCGAGTGACTTGCCAAATTGCTCGACCGGCTGATACCACTCTTCTTTATCGGGGCTGTCGGGCGAACTTTCTTTCACATCGGCCACCTCGCCGACGACTGTGAGCCACTCCGTACGCGACTCCGGTGTGCCGATGCGGAAACGCTTCCCGAGCGCACTGGCATCATGCCAGTAATGTTCGGCGAACTTGCGATTGACAATCGCTACCAGTGGAGAATTCCCGTTGTCGCTTTGGGCGAAGAAACGGCCGGCCAACAGTGGGATCTCCATACTTTCCAGATAATCGCCTTCGGTGAGGATGAGGGTGGCGATATCCATGGGCGCGCCTTTCGGCGGCACGTAGCCGTCGACAACGAATGCGCTATTGCTCATGTCGCCCGTGGCGGGAAGATAGTCGCTAGTGCCCGCTGACTTAACTCCGGGCAATTGCTGGAGACGACGAATCAGTTCACGATTGAATTGGTTGATCGCGGTCTGATTCGGATACTGCTGCCTGGGTAATGAGTAGGATGCGGCGAGGACGTGGTCGGGCTGAAATCCCAGGTCGACGGAACGCATTTTTTCAAAACTACGCAGGAGCAGTCCGGCAGCTGCCAGCAGTACCAGCGCGGTCGCAATTTCACCGATAACCAGCCCGGAGCGCATCCACGAATGGCCCACGCCGGAGGAGCCAATGCGTCCACCTTCCTTGAGAGTTTCATTCACGCTGGTTCTCAGCGCGGCGAAGGCAGGAATGAGTCCACACCCGATGCCGGTCAGAAGCGAAAGTCCGAAGGCAAAGATCAAAACGTGCCAATTGAGGCTGATCTCGTCGATGCGGGGCAGCGTCTCTGGCAGATAGCTCACGCCAATGCGCAGCCCCATGGCGGCTAATGCCAGCCCCAGCATGCCTCCCGTCACACTCAACAGCACGCTTTCAAGCACAGTCTGGCGAACCAGCGTGAGCGAACCCGCTCCCAGTGCCAAACGCAGGGCAATCTCGCGGCGACGGCGAATCGCACGCACGAGCAGCAAGCCAGCCAGATTTGCACAGGCGATGAGGAGCACGATGAAAATTGCCAGGAAAAGTATGTGCAACAGGTCCCGGGCGTCATAGACCGTTTCCTCGCGCAATGAATGCACAGCCGCCCGAATGTGCACGCTTGCCATGAACGGCGGATAGACCCGCATGGTCTGTTCCGCCACGCGTTGCGCATCCTGCTGCGCCTGCGCGAAGCCGATTCCCCGCTTGAGACGGCCTACCATCTGAAAGTCCCAGTTCGCCGCCTGCCCCAGCCCCATTTCCTCACGCGTGAAGCTCATCGGCACCCAGAGTTGGCTGTTGTTCAGGTGCCCGGGTGTAAGCGGGAACTCGAAATTGCGCGGCATGACCCCGATGACAAGGTAAGGTTTTCGGTCCAGCAGAAGCTTGGTCCCGAGCACGTTGGAGTCTCCGTGCAAACGGCTCTGCCACAGCGAATAACTGATCAGCGTGACCAGTTCGTGCTGATCGTCCTCACGCTGCGTGAAAAACCTCCCCATCAATGGGGTCACGGAGAGCGCGGGCAGCACTCCGGCGGACAATCGAGCCGCGTTCACTTGTGCGGGCTCGCCAACGCCCGAGAGTTCGAACGCAACCTGCTGATATCCACCCAGACTCTCGAAGCTGTGCGTGTCGCGCGTGTAGTTGAGGATGTCAGGCGCAGTGGCTCCATTGTCTCGGTCGTTGCCGGCAGAATCTGTTCCCTGCACAATGTCAGAGACCGAGACGAGCCGCTCGGGATTTGGAAATGGCAGCGGGCGCAACAATACGGCTTCGACGATCGAAAAGATCGCCGTCGTCGCACCGATTCCAAGCGCCAGCATGAGCACAGCGGTCAGGCTGAAACCTGGCGACTTATGCAGGTGGCGAGCCGTAATTCGCAGATCGTGGAAGAGCATGGGAAAAATCTCCTTTACTCGTAGCGCAACGCCACCATAGGATCGACATTAGCTGCGCGCCGTGCAGGAACGAATCCCGCCGCGGCCGCAACTATGGCGAGCAATAGAACCACCGCGGTCAATGAAAGAGGGTCTGTGCTCTTCACTCCAAACAGAAAGCTGTGCAAAGTGCGGCAGCCGAGCAACGCCAGCGGGATCCCAATTACCAAACCGATTGACGCCAGCAACATGCCCTCGCGAAGCACCAATTCCATGACGTCGCTGCGGCGGGCGCCGAGCGCCATACGCACGCCGATTTCGCGGGTGCGGCCCGAGACGGTATAAGACATGACGCCGTAAAGCCCGATGCAAGCCAGCAGCAAGGCGAGTCCGGCGAAGAATGTCGAAATTTTGGCCAGCGCGATCTGATTAGCGGCGCTGTCTGAGACAAGACCGTCGAGCGTACGCGCATAAGAGATAGGCAGATGCGGATCAGTGGCTTTGATTGAACTCATCACGTTGGCTACCGCTCCCGATGGCAGACCAGCAGCTTGAGCCTCGATCACGATCTGATAGGGATCCGGCACCTGCTGAAAGGCCATGTAGAAACGGGACTGAGCCTTGTCGCGCATGTCACTGCGGTGGTCCTTGGCATTGCGAGAAACGCCAACGATGGTGAGCGGCTTGTCCAGCCAATCCGGGTCATCTATTTTGAATTGGCGCCCGATAGGATTCTGCCCGGCAAAAAAGTGCTTAACCATAGCTTCATTCACTACGGCGACGCGCAGCGAGGAAGCCGTATCCTGAGCCTCGATTCCGCGGCCCGCAAGGATGGGAATGCCCACCACTCCGAAATAATCCGGACCAACGTAATCTTCCAGCGCACCACGGTCGCGATGGTCGCTGGCGTTAAATCCTGGCACCAGAATGGCGTCGCCGGATTCAGTCCCAACGAATAATCCATTGGTTGAATAGGTAACGGCCCGAAGGCCCGGAGTGCTCGCGAGACGAGTATGAATTTCCTCGGCTAACGGCGCCATTTTTTTGCCGGCATAGCCAGCCGCGGCTGGATCCAGTCGAGCGATGACGAGGTGATCGCGGACGTATCCGAAGTTTTGGGTCATTAGCTTTTGCAGACTGCGCACCAGCAGAGTAGCCGCGAAGAGAACCAGCAATGAAAGCGCGACTTGCCCGGCGATCAGTCCTTTGCCCCATCCAAAGCGGGAGCTGGTTCGAGACGTTGTTCGAGTCGCGTCTTTCAGTGCAGGCAAGACACGCACATTCAACATTTTCAGGGCAGGAACCAGGCCGAAAAGAATTCCGGTGAGCAAAGATACCAGGATCGTGAACGCGAGCACGCGTATGTCGGGAGATACGGGCAGGGTTGAATTCGATCCAAGGATCGTAACCAAGAAGCGCACACCCAGAATGGCAAGCACAGAACCGGCAATGCCGCCAAGAAGAGCCAGAAGGATGCTCTCCGTGAGAAGCTGCTGCAAAATGCGGCGCTGGTGAGCGCCGATGGCCAGACGGACGGCAATTTCGCGATTGCGCATCGATGCACGGGCGAGCAGCAAATTGGCGACATTCACGCACGCGATCAGCAGCACCAGGCCGACAATGCCCATCAGCAGAAGCAGCGGAATGCGGTAGTCGCCGCGCAGATTGGATTCGCCGGTGCCACCGGGAACGACGTTGATGTGGAGATCGTGAATTGCGTTCCGGTCGTCGGAAGAGAGTGAGGCGCCGTAATCTCCTTTTTGAACTTGCTGAAACACGACATTGAGATTGGCCTCAGCTTGAGCAGGAGTGATGTTCGGCTTCAAACGTCCGATCAGCGAGAGCCACGAAGTGTTTGGCGCATTACGCCAGTGGCGTCCACGAACGATTTCGGGTTGCATGCTCAAGGGAGCGTATAGCGCCATCTGTTCGCCGACAACGTCACCTTCAAAACCGGGGCCGGCCACACCGATCACGGTAAACGGAGATCCATTGAGCTGAATGCTGCTACCGATGATCGATGGGGACAGCCCGAACTTGCGCTGCCAATAGTCGTATCCCAACACTACGACTGGGTTGGCGTTTTCGGCGGTATCGTCGGAATCGGATAAAAGACGCCCTGCCGCAGGCTCGACGCCGAGCACGCTGAAATAATTTCCGCTAACCATGCGCCCCGTGACCCTTGCGTCCAAGGGGTCGGCTTGCTCGCGATCCACCTGAATGCGCTGTTGGCTGGCGGCCGCAAACAATCCGCTGAACACAGAATTTCGATCGCGGAATTCCCTATAAAGCGGATAGGAAAACATATCTGTGCGCGGCGTTCCGTCGGAAACCCCGTTGACGAGTGTGGGATCGCCAACAACCACCAACTGTTGCGGATCGCGGACGGGCAGCATTTTGAGGAGAAGCGCATCGACTACGGTGAAGATGGCGGTGTTCGCGCCAATGCCGAGGGCGAGAGTGACAACGGCAACCGCGGTAAATCCGGGGCTTTTGCGCAGTTGGCGAAAGGCGTAGCGGATGTCCTGGGATAAGCCATTCATCTTTAGTTCCTCACTCGCACCGCAACGCCACCATAGGATCCACTTTCGCCGCCCGCCGCGCGGCAGCGTAGCTCGCGGCCGCGGCAAACGCAACCAGCAACAACGCGGCCGTGAAAAATGTGGCCGGATCGGCGGAAGAAATCCCAACGATGATTCGGGCTATGGCGCGGCGAAGAATCCAAGCTCCGAACAGGCCAGCGACGGCGCCAAACATCGCCATGCCGCGACCCTGTTTAATGACCAACGCGTAACGAAGGTCTTGAAAGACGCCGTTCATAAGTGAGCATCTGCCATCAACTTTTGCAGCTCATCCTCGGCGACGACTTTGCCGTCGAACAGATGAACCTCACGTTGCGCGTGCTTTGCGAATCGCGGATCGTGCGTGACCATGCAGATGGTGGCGCCATCCTTGTGGAGGTTTTGCAAGAGTTCCATCACGGCTTCGCCGTTGCGCGAATCCAGATTTCCCGTGGGTTCGTCCGCAAGTAGAATGGAAGGATGTCCTGCGAGCGCGCGTGCCACGGCAACGCGCTGCTGCTGGCCACCGGAGAGTTGTGAGGGATAATGACGCACGCGATGCGCCATGCCGACGCGTTCGAGCGATTCCATCACGCGTTGCTTGCGGTCGGCCGATGGCATCTTCTGCCGGTAAGTCAAGGGCAGCTCGACATTCTCGTACACGGTGAGATCGCCGATCAGATTGAAGCTTTGAAAAATGAAGCCAATTTCCTGATTGCGAATGCGGGAGCGCGCTGCGAAATCAAGGTTCTCGACCGGCTGGCCATTCAGTTGATATTTTCCCGAGGTCGGCGTATCGAGCAAACCGATGATCGAAAGCAGCGTAGATTTGCCGCAGCCGGAAGGTCCGGACATCGCGACGTACTCCCCTTTACGAATGGCGAGATGGATTCCGGAGAGCGCGTGGGTTTCGATTTCGTCGGTGTAGAAGACTTTGGTCAGTTCTTCAATCTCAATCAGCGCCTGCCTGGCATCGCTCATAAATTTTTGCCTCGTCTTCAGGATGATTCAAGCGTGTTACTCAGCCCGAATTAATCCAGCCGGATCCGATCACTATTGTCGTTGCGCGACATGTCGGAGAGTATGACCGTGTCGCCCTCGTGCAAGCCCTGGATCACCTGGATCGAGTTCACCGAAGCGCGCCCCACTTTCACGGGAACGCGTACGGCGCCTTTACCGTCGGAATCCAGCTTGAACAAACTGACGGTGCTGTTCTCCTGCCCGAAGGCCGGGCGGCCAACATAAAGAACATTGTCCAAGCGCTCAAGATCAATTGTGCCGTCAACGCTCAAGTCCGGCCGCGCTCCTTTAGGCAATTCGCCGGTGAGCTTCACATCCACAGTCACAGTTCCGTTTTGTACGGCTGGATCGATACGCATCACCGTACCGTTGGCAGTTCCGTTGTGCGTATCAACCACCGCAGGCTGTCCGATCTGCACGTCGCGCGCCTGGGTTTCAGCTACCTTCAACTCCGCAATCAGGTGATTCGGTTGGACAACCTTCGCCAGCATGGTGCCCGGAAGCACATGCTGGCCAACCTGCAAAGGCAAATCCACCAGAACGCCTTCGATCCCAGCACGAACCCGAAGGGCATCCAACTGCTTCTGCTTGAGGTCGGCAAGAGCGCGGATCTGATCGACTTTGGCTTGCTGCTCGGCGAGTTGCGATTCAATCGCCTTCTGGTTGATGTCGAGCCGCTCGCCTTCAATGTTGTTCCTGGTTGTGAGCTCGTCAGCCCGGCTCTTCGAATTTTTGTATGAGAGGCCTGAAATTACGCCAAGGTCGTAGAGAGCTTTATCGGTGTCAGCCTGAAGTTTCGCTTGCGTATAGTCGGCATTCACAGTTGCCGCGTCGGCCTTCTGGTTCATTAAATTGCTCTGCAGGGTCACGCGCAGGCTCTGATACTCAGCTTCCGCAGCCTTTAACTGAAGGTTGGCATCGACCGCGGCCTGCTCGACTTGCGGATTGCTCATGTCCAGCAAAATAGTGTCCGGCGTGACTAAGGTTCCTGGCAGCATGCGAATCCGCACTACCGTAGCCTCCGTCTCTGCGGGAATTTGACGGGTGAACTCCTGGCTGGGAATCAGAGAGCCGAGGCCACGAACCTGGCGGAGCATGGAGCCGCGTTTAACCGTGTCAGTCCAAACGGTGCTGCGTTCGACTTCCGGAGCCGCTGGCTTGAGCCGGGACACGGCAGCCGTTACCGCGGCAAGGCAAACAACCGCAATCACCGACCAGATAATCTGACGACGCCTTTTTTGCCTTTTGAACTCTGGACGAGCGATATCCATCGCTGAAGGGTAGTGCAATCCCTATTCCATTGAACCTGCGCGGTTATCCGATTGAAAAGCTTGTTTTGCGGCTTTGCTGAGCGCCCAGCTCGCGCCCGGATGTTTGTCCATTGGTGGATTCAAGTGTCCATTATCGGACAAAACAGAGTGGTCGCCTCCTTCGCCTTGCACGGACTCAACGTCCGAGCTGATGGCGACTTCTTCGCCCCACCGCAGCCCGCCGTGCAGGACAACACCGACAACAACGTGCAGGAGTTGAAGAACCAGCTTCAGGCCGAGAGGCAGAAGGAGCAACAAGATGCAATCGCGGCAGCGGCAATGAGAGATTCCACGCTCGCGTCTGCCACGCCCGCTGCCGCTGGTATCCACCAATCAATCAGAGCCTCGACGGTTGTTCTCGTTTTTCCTGCACCAAGTCGGTAAGGTCCTTTTGCCGATAATGCGGATGCGATTTATCTGTACTCAATCGGGGCCTTGTTCCTGTTGCCGCAGACCGCCGCATCAATCCTGAATATGGTTGCCGATCTCGCCGTTCGTTTTGACTGGAACAGGTATCTCGAATACCACAATCTGCTTCTGACACTGACAGGAGTATGGTGTCTTTTTAAATTTCGACGTGCGGGCAAGATGATTGCAGCAATGGCGGCCGGTTCTCCGCCGACTCCTAAACAACAGTCCACGGTCACCCGCAGGCTGATCGTCTCGCAGCTGTGCAGTTACATTGCTATTCAGTTCCTGCTTGCGCTGTTCACAATTCCTTCTTTCTCCTGATTTTGAAACTGCAAAAATAACTTGCAGGCGGATACGGTCGGGCTTCTTGATCTCGGACTTCGGTTGCACTCGTATCGAAGGACGTTCGCTACGTTTCCATCTGACGAACACTTCGCACTCTGGATAAGGAACGATAAAGTTATCATTCACTAAAATCGACACAGAGCGGCAGCCGATGGCTCGCCCTCATCAGCAACCTTGCCACTAGAGGGGCGAGAATTGTTCGACAACTTCCCCGAAACCGACTTCTGACCAGCTCCGTTGAGAATCTATCCGGAAAGGGCAGAGTGCACGCCTGCTCTCTCCGTCTCGCGCTCCACGATTGACTGAAACTTACGCAGCACATCGTCGGGAAGAGATGGTTTCTGATACACGCTCACCAGTTCGTCGACTCGGGCGCGGACTCGCTCCAAAGTGTCGCTCGCTGGTTCCGAGCCTCGCGCGCTGCGATCAATAATGGCGTCCGGAAGGTGCTGCTCCTGCCGAAAAAGCGCGCGGGTTTCCTTCAGCTTGAGAAATTCTCCGCCGAGCCCGGTTTGCGCGAACATGGCGGTAGCCAGGGTTTCTCCGCGCATTTCAATACCTCGCAGCAAACGATACGCCGAGGCAATCGATTCAGCGTCGATGACCAGCTTTTCGACGCTGTGGCAGGCAAGAGATTCGAGCATACCCGCCCCCGAGATCATGTTGATACCTGTGAGCGCGCCCAGCATCGCCGAGCGGGCGCTCTCCGCTCCGGCTTGGGCATCCACGAACTTCGAGTCGGTCGCGACGAGATAACCGTGGGTCGGCAGGCCCAGTTGCTTACCCACTTCCGCGCACGCCATGTTGAGCATGGCAGTTTCCACCGCCCCCATGGGCGCGCCTCCGGTGCGCATGTCGAAGATGGCAGGAGCTCCGCCCCAGACTACGGGTGAGCCCGGCCCAGCAAGTTGATGCACCGTGATACCCGCGAGCACTTCGGCGGCGTGCTGCGTCACGGAACCTGCCAGCGTTACGGGAGCAGTACCACCCGCCAGTGGCATCGAGACGATTTCCGCGGGCACTCCGGCGCGGGCCAGGTCGAGCAGGTTGTGCGACCCGAACTCCGACCAGTTCAACGGCGGGGAAGGACAGACATCAAAGACCGCTCGCGGTTTCTCGCGCAAATTGTCTCGACTGCCGCTGTCGGCGGCAAGCAAGTCGATCATGCCTTGCAATCCAGCCGCGGAAAACGAACCTGTCACCACCGGCTTGTGAGAATGTTGCAGAACTACAAATAGTCGGTAGAGATCGCCGATCGCGCTGGGCGCGATCGTTGCACACGACGGCAGTAGACTGCGCCGCAAACTGCGGCAAGGTTTCCGTGACCTGGACGAGGCGAATTAAATCGCGAGTCTCCGATGGCCTTGCCTCCAGCGTGTCGGGATCGAGCATCTGCACGCAGCAGGAGCCGGGATCGAAATGTACATCGTCGCCGCCGTAATGAACCGCTTTTTCTCCCTGGCGGTTGTACAAGTAGAACTCCCGTGGGGCCGATGCCAGGCACTTTCGCACCAGGGGCTCAGGAATACGTGCTACGCCATCCTTGACCTCAACCCCCGCCGAACGAAATAGGTCGACCACGGGTGCACAGCCCACGCGAACTCCAGGGCTCATGAGCAATTCGAACGCTTCGCAGAGAATGCGCTCAACGAGCGCAGGAGTGAGCAGTTGAATCGTGGGTCTCATGCCTGCGACGCTTCTTTGGCCGCCACTTTATTCATAAGATTTTTAGCCAAATCGAGGGCATCGATGGCATTACGGGAGTAGCCGTCGGCGCCGATTTCAGCCGCCCACTTCGGGGTGACTGCGGCTCCGCCAATGATCGCCTTTACTCGCGGTCGCAAACCGTTTCGATCGAGTGCTTCGATCACGGCTTTCTGTCCCGCCATGGTCGTTGTCAGCAATGCCGAGATGCCAACAATGTCGGCATCAACTTCTTTGGCCTTGGCCACAAACTGCTCGGGAGTCACGCTCGTGCCCAGATCAAAAATCTGGAATCCACTGGCAGAAAAAATAGTGGCGACAAGATTCTTGCCAATGTCGTGAATGTCGCCTCGGGCAGTGCCAAGCACGACTTTGCCCAGAGCCGCACGCTGCGAGCCGCGTTTCAGCATCTCCGGTTCAAGAATATTGATGGCAGCTTTCATGGCCTCGGCCGACGCAAGCAAGTCGGGCAGAAACATTTGGCCACAGCCGAACTGATCGCCGGCGAACGTGATCCCCGCGGCAAATCCCTGATTCACTGCTTCCAGCGGATCGATGCCATCGACCAACGCCCGCTGCGCCAATTCCGTGGCCGCATCAGGCGCGCCGTCAATGATGCTTTGGCGCATCGCTTGGAAGAGTTGATCCAACAAACAGGTCTCCCTTCTACATCACTTGGGATCAGGCTTAATAGAGCGGAATTGTACTCTGGCCCTCGGCCAAAAGACTGTGACCTGCCTCACATCCCCGGTGGTGACAGTGAATTCCTGAAAAAGTATCTCGAAAAGTTGCCGGGTTAGCTCCCCTGCGGTCGGCAAACCACAAACTATCCACAAACGGGCTTCGGGGAAGTTGGCCGGATTAATAACGACAAGTCGGCTTGAGGGAAGGAACTCCCACTGACATTCCATCAGTCTCACGCTCCCTCGTCCGCACGTGAAACCTGATCATTCGAGTTGGCAGTGCGTCGATTGTGTGCCGCATTTAACGTTCAGGCATTCGCAAGGTGGTGCTTACACCCCGCTCTACGGCCGGAGTATTGAAGCTAATTAACAGATGCCGTAACCTCTTTAATACAGGTTAACTCCAAAGGAGTAGTGGATGCAGAGCACGCGCCCGCTGGGACCGATCTGGTGTAGGGGGCGAAGACGAACCGGGCTGGGGTCTCCGCGATGCGGTCAGCCGACCGAAGAGCCACAAGCCAAGGTCTACAGGGTGATGACGACCTTGCCTATCTGCTCATTGCTTTCGAGATACCGGTAGGCTTCGACGGTTTGATCGAAGGGGAAGGTCCGTGCGATCTTTGGCTTGAAGGACCTATTCGCCAGGCGATCATAGATGTACTTCTTCATGGTTTCCCACTGCGGGGTGCCGCGCAGTTCGCCGAAGGTGTAGCCGAACATGCCGATAGTTCGGGCAAAGGCAGCCATGGGGAAGGGCGTAGGCTTGCCGGAAAGCATACCGTACAGGAAGATGGTGCCACCATTGGCCGTGGCCTGTGCGAGCGTGTTGATGTAGTCACCGCCCACCGGATCGAAGACGACGCGCGCACCCTTGCCGCCGGTGATCGACTGCACACGGGCCACCAGGTCCTCCTCTTCCGTGACGATGACGTGGTCGGCGCCGAGGGCAATCAGCCGATCCTTTTTGGCCGAGGTACGGGTGGTCGCGATGGAGATACCGCCCTGTGCCTTGACGATCTGGATGGCCGCAAGCCCCACGGATGAGCTGGCAGCGGTGATGATGACGAAGTCGCCGGCAGCCACTTTGCCGAAGGGCACGAGCGCGCCATAGGCGGTGCAGTACTGCATCCACACAGCGGCACCCTCCACTGCGGACAAGGACTCTGGAACAGCTGCGAGAACGCTGGCGGGAACGACAGCCTCTTCCGCAAGCACCGGGTACTGGTACATCGAAAAACCCGGGATGGTGCCGAAGCGCTTGCCGATGAGGGTAGGATCGACCTCGGGGCCAACGGCGGCGACCTTTCCCAGCGCTTCGTACCCAATGCCGGAGGGCGGGATCACCTTTTCCAAGTAGACGCCGTGATAGTACATGCTTTCAGCCCGGTTGAGGCCCACTGCTTCCACCTTGAGCAGAACTTCACTAGGACCGGGCTGGCGCTTGGGCAGATCATCGATATGAAGAACTTCGGGACCACCGAGCTGTTTAAAACGAATGGCTTTCGGCATGAATATGGACTTCTCCTATCTATTAAGGAGATGCGGACTGCGTGCAGCGCGGCGCAAAATTACGCGGGCCCCGACGACATTTCTTTGTCGCAAGACAGCGATCCACAGCCAGCAGCACCCGCCGTCTGATTAGTCCTAAGAAACGCATATCACCACGCCGATTATCAGTCAGGGGTGCGTCCTTGAGATTTCAGTCGCGAAGCCGACTTCAGGGGAGTAATCCTTCGTAGATATGTTTAAGTCTCTCGATATCGACAGTTTCGTTTGCTTTTGCAGGTGCTTTTGGCCCAGACGAACTCTCTCTAGGAGTGAGTCCCGAAAACGTAGCGTACAGTTTCTTCCGTTTCGCAAGCTTACCCCATGGTTGGTCAAGCCGTGTTCACGAACGCCCGGAACCAGTGTGTGGTTGACAAAGGTTTCGTCCTTATCGATGGGGCACCCCGACGTTGAGGGCGGTCGATGTTCTTTAAGACCTGATACGCCCGGAGCTCCTGTCCCCAGCGCCTCACTCCGTTCGCAGTGCTTTTAGCGGGTCGATTCGGACGGCGGCGCGCGCGGGAACATAGCAGGCTACCAGAGCCAGAGCGGCTAACAGAGCGGGCGCGCCGACCAGCAGGCGCGGATCGTTGGTGCCCATTGCCAGGGCATCGGCAAGCACGCTGGTTGCTGCTTCAAGCGCTTTGGATACTAATACCGCTCCGGCAAAACCCAGCACCGTTCCCACAGCGATGAGCGCGATGCCCTCGCGCAAGACCAGGCGCAACACCTGACCTTTGTTGGCGCCCAGAGCCATTCGAATCCCGATTTCTCTTTTGCGCTGCGCGACGGCGTACGCGGTGACTCCCGCCAGGCCGATGACGCTCAGGATCAGCCCGAATCCTCCGATGCCGCCGTAGGTCCGCATGGCCGATCCAATCTCTCGGCGGCTCATGGCAAGTTGGTCGCTCAGTGTCTCCACGTGAAACGGCACTAGCTTCGGATCCAGACCTGACACGACGTCGCGCACGCCTGCGGATCCGTCCAATCCAGCCCTGGTACGCGCCAGGATCGTAATGCCGGTTGCCGGCGGGCACACAAAGTCATCGCGAGACAGGGCCACGTAGACGATTGCCTGCTTGATGCCCATGCCGCTCTTGAGGTCTTGCACGACGCCGACTACTTCGTAGTGAAGCATCCCGTCTTTTAAATGCTTCCTGATGGCATTGGTGCTTCCGAACAGCTTCTTCGCCGCTGTCTCGTTGATCACCACGGGCAGCATGCGCGTGGCGTTGCCTGGCGCGGTCTCCATCAGGCCGCGTTCGTCTACATCATTGAACTCATGTCCGGACAACATGGGCTCATCTAACGCCGCAAAGTATCCGGCGCCGACAGACTCTTTGACCGCGGACTGTTGCACCCGCTGGGCCGCCTGCGGATCGTCGACCGTCAAGTGCTCGCTGTCATCGTCATCCATGGTGGCAAACGGCGGCAGCGTGGTTAGAGCGATGCTCGAGAACTTACCCGAGTCCTTCAGCCGTTGAGGGAGATCCCGGAAGAGGTCGAGAGCCTTTTCCGGCGTCTCTCCGTCGCGCACGGGATCGATAGAGGCCATCACCATCGTCTTCGGGTCGAAGTTGGTTTGGACTTGGTAGCCGCGCGCAAAGCCCATGAGCACAAAACCGGTGATCAGCAGCAGCATGAGGGAGCCAGCGAGTTGTGCGGCCATGGCGAGGTTGCGAAGGCCGAAGCGGCGATGGCCGGGAAGCTGCATGGCCGATCCTTCCTTCAGCGCGGGCGTCAGTTCCGACTTGGTGGCCCTCAGAGCCGGCGCTACGCTTAATCCGACCCCACAGACGAGAGCCGCAACGAACGCAAACACCGCGGCGCGCCAGTCGATCGCCACGTCCGGCAGCCCCGGCGTGTCGACGGCCTGGTGTAACTGTGTGTTCAGCACATTCAGCAGATAAGCCAGGCCGAAGCCCAGCAGGCCGCCGAGAAGCGACAGCAGCAATCCCTCGCTCATCAACTGGCGCGCGAGGCGGAAGCGGCTGGCGCCGATCGACATGCGGATGGCGAACTCCTTGCGCCGGTTTGCGCCGCGCGCCATCAGCATGGTGCCCAGATTCATGCACGCGATGACAATGACGATGCCCATCAGCACGCCGAAGAAACCTTCGAGCGCTCGCTTTAGTTCCGGCGGAATGGGCACGCGGGTTCCGGCGGGCAGCAGCGTAACCCGCCTGGCCTTGTCGGTCTGTGGCGGGGCCGAAGGATCGTTCGCATCGAGGCGGCGCGTGACACCATCGAGCGCGGATTCTGCCTGAGCGGGCGTGACGCCCGGCGCGAGGAACGCCAGCGCCAAAAACTCACGCGCATTGCGGCGATGGAGCACGTCATTGGCGAGTTCAGGCGCGACGGCTGCGGGCGCGGTCACGGGCACGAAGAGCTCGGCGGCCGATTCGGCTGCGAATGCACCTTCAAACCCGCGCGGGGCGATGCCGACGATGGTCACGGCCTGGCCATTGACGCGCAGTACAAGGCCCACTGCGTCGGTACGAGACCCGAGACGCGTGCGCCAAAATCTGTCGCCGATTACCGCCGTTGCCGCGTCTCCCGCGCGGTCCATCGCAGGACTCAAGACGCGTCCGCGCTCAGCATCCACGCCCATCACCTGAAAGTAATCGGGGGAGACGATCTGACCGAAGATGCGCTGCTGTTTGCCGTCTGCCTGGCCCGGGAGGCGCACGTTGAAGGGTACGGCGGTCTTGAATGCGGCGACGCCCGCGAAGACGTTTAGCTCGCGGTAATTTTCGACATAGAAGTAGGACACCGGCTTCTCCGCCATGACCAGGCGGCTGGCATGCGCGACGTCCTGCATGGGTCGAGTGAGCAGGGCCCAGCTGGAGCTGTAGACGTTGGTGGTGAGTCCGATGGCGAGCCCCATAGAGAGGATGCCGACGAGCGCGAATCCCGGCGACTTGATGAGGGCGCGCATGGCATATTGCAGGTCGCGCCGCATCTCGGTCAGATACTCGAGCGGCAGGCGCACAGCGGCATCGGCAAGCAGCCGCGCCATTCCGGTCCAGCCGCGCCGCTTTCCCAGATACGCCATGGCCGCTTCGCCTGTCTCCAGCATTTCGTCGCCGTGCGCCAGCTTGAACTCGTGGGGAAATGCCTGGGCCAACCGCTCGTATACACGCTGTGATCGTCTCATTCCGTCACCATTCTCCGTTTTGTCTGGATTGCATGGACCAGACCCTGGAGCCGCTCGCATTCGGCGTCGAGCACCTGACGGCCGAGCAAGGTGAGCCGATAGTAGCGGCGGCGGGCGTCGTCGAGTTCGGGCCGCGGACGCTTGCTCGACTCCTCGATCAGGTCCGCCTCGATCATGCGTTTCAGGGAGCCGTAAAGCGTGGCCGGCCAGAGGCGGACCTTGCCCATGGTGCGCTCGAGGACTTCCTGCATGATGCCATAGCCATGCTGTTCTTCGCCCGCAAGGGCGAGCAAGATGTGGAACCACTGGGGTTTTAGGGGCAGGAAGCGCTCCGCTTGCCTCTTGGTCATGATGAATATCTATATTGATTTATATAGATCATGTCAAGGATATTTCTGAGGCGCATCCATCATGTAGGCGACTGGTGCGGTCAGCGCAAGCTGATCACGATTGATTGAATGGGAAAACAACATCCGATTTGCAGTTACGGCCCAAGTCACTCATCGAACATAAGATACGAAATCGGTGCTGGATAAGTAACGGTAAACGCCCTTCTCGGAAGTGAAAGAGTGCGTTCTCCGTCCGACCGCGAAAAACCACGTTCACGAATAAGCACAGTGTACCAACTGTGTGCAGGATTCATCCCGGCAGCACAGACGACTGGCAAAAAGGCACCAACTGACTGTTTGAATGCTAAGTCCAAGAGGAGCGCGTGGTGTACAAAAGCTGAACTCAACGTGAACGTTGATTCAGAGAACAACCACGGAGGCTCCTCACGGACATATGTATTACATCGGACTGGATGTTCACAAGAAAACGATCAGCTACTGCGTCAAGGATGCGAGCGGTGTGGTTCACCAGGAAGGCAAGGTTGGTGCGACACGCTGGGAACTGGATGGGTGGATGAAGACTCTTCCGCAGCCTTGGACGGTGGCGATGGAAGCAACGATTTTCACCGGCTGGATCTACGATCATCTGCGCCCGCATGCACACGAGGTGAAGGTGACCCATCCGTTGATGCTGCGTGCCATCGCAGGGCCAAGAAGAAGAACGATCGGGTCGATGCCAGCAAGATCGCCGACTGCCTGCGTTGTGACTTCTTGCCGGAGTGCTACATGGCCTCCACCGGGATTCGCGATCGGCGCAGAACGTTGCGCTATCGACATCTGCTGGTGCGACAAATGGTGCAGATGAAGAATCGTGTGTCTGGTCTGCTGATGGAAACGGGAGTGAGCCACAACAAGCGGCAGCTCCACAGGGTGGGCTATTTTCGCGATTTGATGGCGAGCAACGAGAACATCGACGACAGTATCCGGCCGCTTCTTCAACTGAGCCGGGATTCGATCACACGGTTGCAGAAGACTGAATCTGCTCTGGTGCGTTCTCTGCAGCGCGATCCTCTGCTGACGGTGAGAGTCCAACGGCTCAAGACTGTTCCGGGAGTTGGGCCGATCACCGCCCTGACGTGGGCGCTGGAGATGGGAGATATTTCGCGGTTCCGGTCGATCCGGCAGGCCATCAGTTACTGCGGGCTGTGCGGTGACGAGAAGAGATCAGCGGAGAAGGTCGTTCGTACACCGCTCTCTCGGCAGCGCAACAAGCATATCCAGAGTTGCCTAGTGGAAGCGGCAAGGTGGCGCCCAGATGCGACCCTGATCTCGCTTTGGTGTATGAAAACGAAAAGAAAAATGGAAACGCGAATCGAGCGACGCTTGCAGTCGCCCGGAAGATGGTTGCATATCTGATGGCGGTGGATCGAGGACTACGGGATTTTGTACGGGCGGAAGATCGTAGCGGGGCAGCGGCGTAAAAAAACCCGCCAACGAAGAGAAAAAGCATCAGGATCACGGAGCGCGCAGGCTGCCAGGTCCTGCACCTGACCGAGTAAGCGACGGAGATCAAACTCCCGAGGCTTCCTTCTAACTGTTTCAGGACTGGCAGAGAACACAGACTCAATCTTCTGTGACGGCCCGCGAGGGCCCGAGACAGCGAATGGATGTCCGGTTCTGCGAAGGCAGGAACCACCGCCGAGAGGCATACGTGTGAGCTGGGTGATTCTAAAGCAAATGGTGCGCGCTCTCAGGAGCGCGCCTTAGGAGCACTACGTTTCTCCTCGACTAAAGACTTACATGGATGTCGGACAGCCCAACCGCATGCCCTTTTTCGAGCTTCAATTTTCCTTTGTGTGTCAGAGGTGTGCTTAAGCCGCGCGTCGGCCCGGCCGCTGAGTTGTATTTCAGCCTCTCTCTACCGTTGCGCGAGCCAGGATGGCGTCCTTGAACGTGAGGGCAACGGTTGGTCCCCTCCGAACATTAATCACTAGTGCGGGTCGGAAACACGCCAAGCAGGAGCCACCCATGTGCCGAACGCTCGGATAGACAATACCGGGAGAACCCTCTTTTAGCAGTTCTCGCGCCAGGCGTTGCGAATTCTGATAGCTGTCCGGATCGAGGCACATCGCAAATTCGCTCTCACCTCGAATGTCATGGAAATCAGCTCGGAAGTCAGCAAGATAATCAGCATAGGTCACCACTTCCTCGTCCTGCCAATTGATTTCCTGCAATTCTTGGGCTTTGTGAAAAGCCACTTCAGCCTGAGAAGTTTCCAGAGCGAAGGCTGCGTACCACGCACCGCGATCTGCTGGATTGAATCGGCTACCCATAGGGTGTGCGTGAGTGAAGGCAGCGTTGACGATGTGTGCGTAGGATATGCCAAATACAAGTTCATGAACACTGATGCCGGGGAGGAGACCCGCTTCACCGAGCAATCGATCGTTGGTTGCGCCCTCAAGCTGGAGTAGGCGATCCAGATCTTCATCGTCGACGGTTAGGCGGGCCAAGACGCTCTCGCCCTCGCCAATGTATTTTGTTGGAATGAGGCGATGTGTATCGTCCCGTCGCAGAGCCGTCGTGCCGGGCAGCTTCAACGACCGCCTCTGCGTGCGTCGACTAGCTGACGCACCCGCAGCATGGCGGGAACGCCACCCTTCGTCATATACTTCAGCGGCGTTTCTCCTCCGAATATCGGATTGGTGTTCGGCAAGGAGATCCACGCGTCGGCTAATCGTTCGCTGTACAGGATATTCAAGGCTTTGAATATCCCCAGGGCTAGAGAAACTCGCGTGAGCTGGTCCTGGTTGAGCTTCTTTGTTTTGCCCCCCTTGAGATGATAGAAGGCTCCATTTGAAATTCCCCCCAAGAGCTGCCTGGCATCCTCGTCCCGCAGTTTCCAGGAGCTCGTGAGCTTGAAGAATCCCTTGATGGCCGACGGACTCAGACGAGATTGAACCTCTTTCTTTGAGAGATCGACTGGAACGTCCCAAGAGAATCCCGCGATGGGCCCTTGCAGAGTAGCTACTGCTCCTGTGGGCATATTTCAATCCTCCATTTACGGAGTAGTATACATCCATATATGGATGCATACAAGCTTCGACTCCTCTCCCGCCATAGTCCCTCTAAGTAATTGAAAACACAAGGTCGGACAGTCTCCCCCGGATAACTGACATCTCACCCCTCCGGCAGGCGAATGCGCGATGCGCCGGAAGGGTGCCTCATTCGGGAGAAAGGAGGAACATCTATGTCCCCTGCAGCAAATCAATTTGTTTGCCCACGACCTCTCCTTGTTTGTCTAGGAGAGGTTTAACAAAACTCACCTAGATAGTCAAGGAGAGAGTATTCTTGCGGAAGATTCCCCCCAGTGACGAGCGACTCGGAAGTTGAGATGCCGCAAGCGTGCAAACCTATGGCTCGGGCCTAAGAATCTCCCGCATTTCCGGCTGACATTCCATCAGCCGGAAATGGTCAGCGACAGTTTAGGACTGCAATCAGTTACACGGTCGATGTGTGTCGGCGGTGTGCTTCTCGTTCGGGTTCAGGAAGTAGGGACGGCAATTCGATCGCCCGCCGTCTTCGTTAGCACGTTGGTACTTCCAAATCTTATTGCCCAGACTGCTGCGGACGAGTGGAAACTCTGCCCGCAGAACATTGCTTGCTAGGTCTAGCCTGATACTGATTGACTCCCTGACCCCGTTTGTGCTGGTTGGTCTTTGAGTTCTGCGAATGCCGCCAGCGCATCGTGCAGGCGGTCGAAAAACCGCGCCGCGCCGATGACCTCTGTCAAGAGGTGCCTCGGCAATCGATCCCAGGAGCAATTTTTCGACCCCGCGCCGGCCGTGAGTACCGATCACAATCAATTGATTTCGTGCTTTTCCGCCATCGCCGAGAGCATCGGCCAAACAAACCCGTGATCGACAAGCACCTCGTGCGAAAGTCCCTTGAGAAGCGGCCTTGCTCGCACCGCGGCCATCTGTCCTTCCGCGTGAGCGCGTATATTTTCGAGGACGGGATCTCGCTCGTCCACTGGAATCAAGTCATACGCATCGGGGGGAATCACGTACGCCAGATATATTTTTGCGCCAAAGTGTCGAGCGATGGCCGTGGCGTAGGGCAGCGCTACTATCGAGGCTGGTGAAAAATCGGTCGCAAAAAGGATACGGTCAAAGAGAATTCGAGTCACGGGTCGGCTGTCCGTTTTTATTGAGAACCGCTGTCATTCAGTTTTTACGTGCAGGTTGAACGTAAACTGTTTTCTGCTTTATGGGCTTGCCAAGTTGTTGGGGTAAAGGTGATCCATGACGCTCAACCTGGAAGCACGCCTCGACGGTAGCACTCCAGGCAAGAGTCGTCTGAGCAAGAGTGCTCACCCCGGGAGGCGGAGACTTCGTTGAAGCCAGAGACAATTCCGGATACCACGCTTAACCTTTAGGCTTCCACCCGGCCTATGCTACTTCTGTGTGGCTTCGCTCACCGTCTGCTGATGAGTACCGACGGAGCGCGACCGATGCCCCACCCCCCTCCTCAGAGCAAACGAATGTCAAGAGTGAGCGTGGATCTCGTGAAGCGTCAGGAATGCCTTTAGCAGGACACGTGGGTCGTGGCTCCCCTTGTAGACAGGCGGTCGTGTACGGTTCAGACCAAGCAGCGAATACACAGCCATTTGTGCGGAGCGGATGGAATATTCCACGGTGAACACCACGTCGTCCGGGATTTCGCAGAATTGCCCGATGAAAGCCAGGTTCGTCAAGCCCTCGGGTATGACCTTGGGTCGATCGCCCTCGGCTCGTCGCAGAAATTGGCTGGTGATAAAAGGCATCATGCAAGGGATACAAGTGCAAGTTTCGAGTATCTTCTTTGAATCGTTTTCAATCCGCAGGTGGCCCATGATCTCCGTCATGATCTCCTGCCCCGTACACGCGGACATTGGCTTTTTCACGAAGTTACCCGGCTTCTCGACGGAAAGACCATAGCCCCAAAACACGTTGACATTCGCGGGTTGACCAATAAAGTGAGGCTGGTGGGGTAGTACGATCGACGCCAACCAACCGGACTCCGGGAAAGTAATAAGTCCGCCTTCTCCCGGCACGTTGCCCGTAAGGTCCCGAATGAGTCGAAAAAAGCCTGGGTCTCGGAGCGTCGTAGTGAAGGACGCCCACTTGGATTCTTGGATATGGTCAGTGAAGTTGGCGGGACACCCGAACGGCAACTGCGGCTGGTCCGCCGCGATCTTTTCCCAAAGAGCCCAGGAGCCGCCGTGGGACTTGCCATTCAGGACTGGTGCCGAATCCATGGAGCCGAAGCTCGCACCCGTCAGCTTGCGGCGTGGACCGGATGGCTTTTTTGGACGAGTTCCACGGGCATGTGGCTCAGCTTGGCATAAATCCGGCTTCGCCGTAGCAGCGGCCACCAATCGTAAAGATAGAGCTGCATCGGTCGCCACATCGCGACCCATCCGGCAATCGTGAGGCTCTCCCGCACGACGGCGGCCCAAGCGCTAATCTCACGAGCTAACAACATCCTGCTGATAACTAAGCATGCAGCCAAGAACAGCAGCCCTATAAAAAGACTGGTGCGGCCTTGCCTCAAGAGTCGCTTGAACTCCAAATCAGTAATTTTCGCGCGATGGGCAAAGTGGTTGTGGACGGCCGTCCTGATCAATTCTTTGGGGTCGTCGGCCGGCCACTGGTCCAAGTAGATGCGCAATTTGAGCGGAGCTTTAGGCGAGAATTCTTGGGCCCAGCTCACGATGAATTCCTCCGCGTCGTCGTCGAGATCCTTTTCAACGAAAGGAGAAGGATCCATCGAATTGAACAGCTGGTTCAGGTCATGCAGTTTGAGGCTTATGGTGTGCGGATGCTCCGGCTCTGTAGCAGTAACGTACGGTAATGAAAGATGCATACCAGAGGTTCAGCTATGGTCTGTCCGCCAATATCGACTTTTCGCGCCAAGGGATGCTGCTCGGTTCTCCCGAGGCGACGTTCTTAAGCAGGATGATCGGTAGGCGAGGCACCCACTGGTTGGCCGACACCCCGCCCGATTCCCGTTTTATGCTCTTTCAAGGAAGTCCGGTCAATGCCGGCTCGTTCTACGAACCATCGGGGTTCCCGTCGGGGAACGATCTTACTTCTTGGGCTGCTCCCGGTTCGCTGGCTGCTGTCTTTGCTGCAACTGCTGCGTCTGCTGTTGGTGTTTCTGCTGCAATTGCTGTGTCTGTTGCTGGTGCTTCTGCTCCACCTGCTGCTTTTGCGCGTCATTCGCCTTCTGTTTATCCAGCTTCACGTGCTCTTGGTCCTGCTTCTGCTGGAGTTTGTCTCGTTCCTGTTGCTGCTTCGCGATTTGCTTGTCCCGCTGCTGCTGGTACTTCTTGTCCAGCTTCGGATTGCCCGTGTTTGGTGTACTACGTGCCAATGGCGGGAGGTCGTGAGGATGAACTGCCGTACTGGTTCGTGCGGTGTTGTTCTCTAAGCTTCCCTGACTTCCTCCCCGATTGGCTGGAGTATAAGGCGCCCCTGCCTCTTTGGCCGATACTGCGCCACGGTCATTAAAATCTCCGGGCCGGGGTGTAGCCGCGACGCCTGGCTTGCCCATGTTCGCTGACGCGCGTTGCTGCGGGTTGGCTCGGGCCGCCTGCGCATGTTCAGTTTGAGCCGCTACAGGCGGGATATGTCTCTCACGCGCCGCGGATTCCTCTTCAGGTGTCGGACGCGCGCTGATTCCACCATTGCCGCCGTTGTAACTGACGTGGCTCTCGTTGTGGTTCGTCACCGGGGTGTTGTAAACGTTGTGAATTTCATTCATGTTCACATTGTTCACGGAACGGTTGTAGAAAAAGCGTCCGCCGTCCCAACGCCCGCCTTCAAAGCCCACGCCGAAATATCCGAAGCCATAATTGATGCCGCCGTAGAAGCCCACATGCGGACCCCAGTAGCCGTCATAGAAAACAAATCCGTCGCCGCCCCAGCCCCAATAGGCAGGAGTCCACAGGAAACCCACTTCCGGCGCCATCACCCATGTGCCCGGCACCCAGTAGTAATCGCTGACGTCGTAATCGTAGGCCCAGTAGCCAGGCGTCCAAAGATACCCGTCTCCCGGACAAAGAGGCTGCTCATAGACAGGCAGCGCGGGCGGGCCGATTCTAATGGCCACGCCAATTTGCGCAAACGACGCTGCCGAGATGCATAGTACGAGGATCGCGAACAGTAGAGTACGAATGAAGCGAATATGCATTGTGATTCCTCTGGCCCATCATCCCTCGTTTCCCCGGTGCTGCTCTGCTGCTACGGGTTACGTGGATTGACTACAACGCTTGAGCCAACTGTGAATTAAATTGCTACAAGCCGGATTTGGCACGCTGTTGCCCGACATGCATGAGACGCAAGAGGCGACAGTCCCGACACGACTGATGGCTGCGAATTGCGGACGATCTTCTTTGCTAGAGTGCAGCCACCTTCTAAAAGTTAGGAGCTCACGGAATCTCTGTCTGTTCACAATTGACCACTCCCGAGTTCACCAGACAGGGACGAGTCACTCCCGTTTTTTCTGTGAAGACACACTAGCGAGTGCTTCATGCGGAAGAACTGGTCCACATTCCGATTCCCCTCATCACCACGCTTTTCGCGCCGTCCGGAAAGACATCCGACAGGATGTCCATGCTAAACCGTGAATATCGCCCCGGAATTCAGTACTGGCAAAGCGCTTATACATTTATCCGTTGGCCTGTGTCTTTCTCGGCAGCTTGGAGGTGCAAAGCCATGCGTGCCGGTTGCATGCGATTAGCGCAAGATCGTAGAAAGGTCCGCATATAAGACTGCGCTACCTGGTCCCACACCATATGGCGTGCATAGAGGTAAGCTCGTCTACGCATCGCCTGGCGGGCTGCATCGTTGTCCAAGAGTTCAATCGCCGTATGCGCGATGGCGGCTGGGTCCTCGAAGGGGACCAAAGCCCCGCGCCCATTGTCCAACAGTTCGGCGGCGTGCCAGTACGGAGTCGAGATGATTGCCTTGCCGGCGCGCCCAAGGCGTAGGCCAGTGTCCCGGACACTGCCTGTGCCTCGTAGCGATACGGAGTGACGTAAATGTCCGCCGAACCAATTAGCGCAGCCATTTCTTGCGGACTTACGAAGCGGTTGTAGAGGACCACCTTCTCCCCAACTCCGAGCTCTTTAGCTAAGGCCTGCAACTGGAGCCGATATCGATCACCCTCGCGGCGTCTGACGTGCGGGTGAGTAGCACCTGCGATTATGTAAACAACGTTGCTGTGCCGGGACAAAATGTTCGGCAAGGCTTGAATCACGTTTTCGAATCCCTTGTTTGGAGACAAGAGGCCGAACGTAAGTAAAACACTCTTTCCCGTCGAAAACGAATCCTTGTAAGAGGCCGGTTCCGCAAAGGGCAAATCAGGGATGCCGTGAGGAATCAGATCAATCTTTCGGCTTGGGACGCTAAATACATCTTGCAGAAACTGAGAAGAGTATTCGCTCATAACGATGAGACGATCGGAGCGCGCGGCGATTTCTTGCATGACGACCAGTTGGTCGAGGTCTGGTTCACGAAGGACCGTATGCAGAGTTGTCACCACGGGCATTTTGAGGCGCTGCAGCAGCCGCAAGACATGGCTGCCGGCCTTCCCTCCAAAAATCCCATACTCGTGTTGCAAAGACACCACATCCACATCGTTGGAATTAAGAAAGTCGGCGGCGGCTCTATAGGATGAAAGGTCGCTCTCGGTTATCTCGAATCGCACGCGCGGAGGGTACCACCGCATGCACTGGTGTCCCTCTCGGCTCCAGAATGTCGATCGCCTCATGCCGATGTCCGTTATGAACTTGTTCGAAGGTATCCTGCAGATTCGCGAGGGACAGCCCGCTGATGGGTGGAATCAAGTCGGGACTGGAAGAGGTCACTCCGAAGGCAAGAAACAATGGGAAAAGCACGGCAATACTAACGCAGCGCTTCAGCTCCCGGTGGCCGGTTTGCCGCCTCGAAGCGAGTGCCGCAGATTCATCTGCGAACCAGTTCTTCAATCGTCTCTCTCGCTCGGGCCGATGGAGTACCTTTGCGTATACCGAACCGAAACCCGCCGCGATCAGAGCTGTGGGACCCTCGCGGCCAGCTGATCCTCCGGAGCCAATGGTGATCGCCGAGGCAAGCATCTTCACTGGGGCCACTCGCGCCCGAATGATCCCGCCAGTCCAGTGAAGCGCTTTTACGACGGTATCCGTGCCATGGACCTCTGTTTCGGGTGCCAGGCCATAAACGAGGGCGCCGGATATCAGTCCCCCTAAAGTTGTGGCGACTGGCACAAGCCATAATCCATGGGGACCAATGACTTCTTGAAGGACTCCGCCCTCTTCCGGGAGTCCTGGAGGGCGGTAACCGGCGAGCCAAACCAGAAAAATCTTCTGAGACAGCCGCAACATCCAGGTGAATAGTTGCGCGCTCAGACCGCCGATAATGCCAAGGACAACCGAATCTATAAGCAGTCGCGGCTTGTCTCCGTTCTGCACGATACGTTTGTACCATCATTCCGACGGATTGACCGACCGACACCGCTGACGGCCATATTGCTCAGAAAGCTGCCGCAGTCCGAGATTTTCGCCAATTACTGCGTCTAGTAAGGATCGCCCGCATCGCGAGTCGCTATCGGCGAAGTTGCTTTCCTCAGTTGTTCAAGCTCGACCTGAACTTTCGCCCATTCTTTTGGTTTGCGCTTGGTCGCGTAAGGCGCATCCGGATGTCCGAAGAATTCCAGCAGTTCAATCCGAAGTTCCGGCGAAGCACCATTAAAGTTCTGCTTTGCGAGCGCGTCGAGCAGTTCTGCTTGCGCCTCATCGTAGAGCCGATATTTGCCGGGACCCGTTACTCCACCAGTGTCGAGATTGTCGTTGGGCAGGTCCAGATGGCCGGTGGATTCCTGGTCAAGCAGGCTCCGGTAACGTTGCAGACTGGCGTCGAAGCTGGCTTCGAACATGCGTTCCGCCTGGGGCGTAGGCGTCCGGAGTTGCAGCACTCTAAGCGGACCTATCTTGGGGAGAATTCTCACCAGAAAGGCGAGAAATCTTTCGCCAAAACTGGGCCGCTGATATGCCTTTCCCCAGTTCTTTTGGTAACTCGCGCGTGACAGATTATAAAGAAACTTCCTCTTGGTGATCCCAGGCTGGTCCTTCATGATCTGGTCTTTCTTCAAGCTCCAGGCAATGCGGGTAGCTTTGGGGAGAAGCTGGCTGACGTCATAACGGTAAGAACCGAGCACCTTGTCTTCATCCGAGAGAACGCTCTTCAGATCCAAACCGTAGGTTTCCTGAAACGCTTGTTCCAGCAGAGGAACTGAAACCTCAAAACCGATGAAGTCATGGTAACTAGTGGGAGCATAACGTCCCTGCGCGACTTCCAACACGTCGAATCCAAATTCAGTTTTTACGTGCGCCAAAGGATTTTCTTCATACGTGACCACGTCGCCATATTTCCTTTTCAGTTTCGGATACAGGAGGGGCACGGAAAGGTTGACGGCTATGAGGTGACCTTCGTTGTCCGCGGCGTAGTGAGAGAGAGCCCCGATCGCAAATGCGTAGCCGTCGAGATCTTTGGAATCGCGCAGCAGAGCCAGCACAAAGTCTCCGCTCCGCACATAATGTGTCAGGTCGCTGAAGAAATGACTTCCGTGCGGATAATAGCCCATGTCCTGGATAATGGCACCGCCATAGGCATACCCGTGTGCTTCTTTGAGTTGGTCCGCCGTGGCATTGGGAAAACGCTTCAACAGTAACGGGCGTATGTTGGTGTCCCATGCGCTGTCGATGATGGCCTCATGCGCAAGCACGGCATAGGCCGCGCACTGGATTGGCCAGCCAACAGACAAGAAAAGCGCCAGCACTAGCGCGCACACTCTCGTGACCCGCGTTCTGCCTCCGCCGCGTCGCATTCCACCCATCTCTGCCGCCTCTTTGCGTCCTGAGAAATCTCCGCTTTCAACTCTACAGCACACCACCGGCAGGGTCATCTCACCAGGACTCGCCCCGACGCTTATGGCAGCCACTCACTGAGCCAAATGGAATGTGGCGCTCTACATTTTCATGCTAGCCGCATTTGGTGGCTGGGTCATCATTGGAAATGTTCCCGCCATTCTTCACACGCCCTTGATGTCGTGCTCCAATTTCGTGCACGGCATTGTTGTGATCGGCGCCATCTACACGCTGCTCAACGCCAGCACAGTCCCTGAGCAGTTGATTGGATGTTCTGCAGTGCTGCTCGGCGCCGGCAACGTCGCCGGCGGATACGCAGTAACCGACCGCATGCTCGCAATGTTCAAGGTCACCCACGCCCCCCGCGCTCACGCAGTGAACGGTCACGCGAAGCAAAGCTGAGGAGCCGATATGCTTACGATGATCTCTCACGTGATTACCGGTGCGGCAGACCTGGGCGCCGCATTTCTGTTGATGTTTGGCCTCAAGCGGATGTCATCGCCGGTTACGGCGCCGTCACTCATCGCATTCAAGCAAGGAATTGGAATGACCCGGAAGCTCGGTACGTGCGTGCTGGTCGGACTGCCCCCGGGAGAGTTTCCCGTACCGCTCTTCGACGTGGTGGCCAACTGCATCACGGTTCGAGGTTCTTTCGTCGGAACGCGCGAGGATATGGTCGAATCGCTCGACTTCGCGGTCAAAGGCAAAGTCAAAGCAGATATCGAGCTTCAGCCGTTATCCGCGATCAACGGCATCTTCAAACGACTCGAACACGGCGACGTTGCCGCGCGCGTTGTCCTCGACTACAGTAGTGCGACGCAATCGACAACCCGCTCCACCGGAGCAAAAGAGCTCGTTCACGCTTAGTAAAGGAGCGAACTCTTTATCACAACTTTACGCTCTGAACCAATTCGGCCACCGCTTGTGGGCTGTGAAAAACAGCCCACTTCGGCCAGCGATTCCAGATCGGCGTCCAGGTTTCGTACGGTTTTTGAGAGCTGTTTCTTGCGAAACGTCGTTGTTCTCGCACGGATTTGCGAGACGAGGAACTGTTCTGACGGTCGACTCTCATGTAGCGAGAAATAGAAAAATGAGCCCCGAAGAATCAACGTCCATTTAAGCGTCCAATAGAACGTGGAATTGCTTGTTTTCGTTGAATTACGGAGGTTTGGTGTGCCATTCGCGCCTCCTAATTTGCTTATTTTGTTAGCCGGCGCTGGGGTTTCGTTCCCAAGACCGCCAGATCACCTTTTTCAAAGGTTTGCTTCAGAACTCGCAATACACAGACGATACACAGTCTGTCGGTTCCTTCGTACTCCCTACTGCTATTTACAGGGCATTACGGTGCGACCGGTGCCTTGCAATTACAACGTGATACAGCATATGAGCGCCCTTTCACGGCGGTAACACGGGTTCCCCCGACCCACTATCGGACAGCACTGTGGGCAATCAGCGAGAAAACTGTACGACGAATATTCGACCGCGAAGACGGAGTCCTGAGGTGGGGAAGCGCAGAAACTACGCGGAAGCGAGCGTACCAAACCCTGCGAATCCCTGAAAGTGTGATTGATCCGCGTACATCGACGCCGCGCAAGGGCCTGATCGGGCTGCAGCTTTCTCCTAGGCGTGATTTTCCACCAATTGCAATCCCTGCGTCTGCCAACTCTTCTCCACCGACAAAACCAATTGCTCCTGGCGCGCCTTGACGAAGGGAGCGTAATGTCGCTCCGTGGTCTTAACGCTGGCGTGCCTGAGAAGAATGGAAACTTGATCGATGGGGACCCCTGCCAAAAGCAGCTCGACGACGAACGTGTCTCTAAGCATGTGAGGGTGCGCCCGCTTCTCCAGCTTTGCCCACTTGGACAGCCGCTGCAGGCTCGCGTGCCAGCAGTTGCTGGCGCGGTAATGCAGACCTTGTCCAGTCCAGAAGAAGTAGCGAGAGTTGGTGTTTGGCAATTTTCGCAAGAACTCGACGACGTGAGATGGCAGCGGCAGGTAGACTGGCAGCCCCGTTTTCTGTTGGTATAAAAATAGCCGATTTCCCGTCAGCCGGGCACGCTCAAGGGTTACCGCATCGTTCAGACGCAGTCCACTGTAGCGCATCAGTAGCAGGAGCGCTCCCAGTGCTTCGTAACCTGTTAAATATACAGTCTTTAAAATGGTGCGGAAGGGGGGATTTGAACCCCCACGCCTTTCGGCGCCACCCCCTCAAGATGGTGTGTCTGCCAGTTCCACCACTTCCGCACAGATGTGAAACCACACTCGAAGGTCATGTGGATTATAACAGACAGACTCCGGATCCTGAGTGGACAGCTTTGACGGCTCTATCCCACCATGTCCTTCAAAACCGCAGCCAGCCCGCCTTCCAGGTCTCGATGCACGAGCCGAATCTCGCGCACCAACATTTCCATCGTGTTTTGAAATGCCCGCTTCAGTTCGCCAGTCTCAAGCGACCCGGGAATACACCTCGCCGCGCTCTCCCGCTCGAAGACAGGAAGGTCATCGAGACCGCGCCCTTGTTTTGCCATCACGGCGCATCGCATGCAGGTAAGTTCGAACACGTGGTTGCGCATGCCGCTCAGCATGTACTCTGTCTGCAACACTCGCCCGCGCGCCAGGCTGGAGCGCACGTGCAGCGCATAGAGCCACGCCATGCCAATCAGGTTCCGAGGGTTCGCTTCGGCAGCAGGACGTGGCGGCTTCGCCTCACCAAAAATAAGCTGAAAGTTCGGCCCGATGGCGCCGAAGTCCTCCGCGCGCCAGAAGGCGATATCCACCTGCAGCGTGTTGCTCAGCAGGAATACGCGAAACAGCGTTGTTCCCAGCATCACATCTACATGCGCCACGGCACCGTGATGCTGGTAAAGACGCGCCGTCCACTCGGCGATCACTTGATCGTAAGAGGCCGTTGCCTTCACGCCCACTGCCAGGTCAATATCGGACCAGCGGTCCAGCCGTGACGCCGCCGCCGACCCCGTGTGCGCCGCACCACAGAGATTCGCATCCTGTCGAGCCGCCGCGACCAGATCGTCGCGGAGGCGCTCGCGCTCGTCGGGGGTGAAGATTGGCACAGCAAGATGGTAATGGATCAAGAGAGGTCTTGGTGCCGAACGTCCCCACACAAGAAGCCGGTCTTACCGCAAACCTTAAGTTCGCCGCCGACTCCGCCCGGCACCCGCGCCAGCAGCACTCTCACTCCGTCGTCAAAGTCTTCCGCTTCTTCAAGACCTGAGACTTCGCATCGAACCACAGATGGCAATCTGAGCCATCCTCTTCGATGACCCAGGAGCCTTGCGGCCCAGAAGCCTGCAAATTACGCGCTTTGAGAACTTCACTAACCGCTTCCCGTTTCATCCCAACTGAAACAGCGTCGCAGATCGATGCGACGCCTGGATCGAATGACTCAGGACGAACTTCGGCCGCGGGGGAGGCCGCAGCCGCTGGTTGCAAGTTCGAACTAATTTTGCGCCGCCATACCAGAATCCCATCCGCTGTGAATGCGCTCACGTAACCCCCGTCAGGGCACTCGCTCTGCTCAAAAATGTCGACCCCACTGGGCGACGGTACAGCCGGAATCAGCTTTGTGGTGTGGCATCCCGGGAAGTCGCCGCCGCTCCACTTGATGGTGCCGGTTGGCATCGTCGATCCTTCGAGCACCTCGACGAGAGCATCGGCACGCCCTTCGCTGGTATTCGCAGTAACAGTCAATCTGCCGGGGTGGGTTGCGGTCAACTGCGCTTCATCTCCGGACGTTAGCTGGGCGATCGCAGGATCCGAGATGGACCACGAAATGTTTCTCAGGCTGTGGCCTTCAGCGTCGACTGCCTTGAACTCATGAGTTTCTCCCACCAGCATGGTTACTTTGGCGGGCGTGATGGCGACGGCTCCGCCCTGCGCAAGCGATTGGACAGCGCAGGAAACTGCCCCGAAAACGACTAGCAGGGCGAAGACCTTCCTCATTCCCGGATTGTCGCGATTTTCAGGGGTGTTGTCCAATTACCTCAGATAATGGCCGCCGGAGGGACATCTGAGACTGGCGGATCAGCGAAAGAAAAACGGTCCACGCGCGGATCGGCCCACAAGCTGCGGCAATTCTACCGCGTGGCGAGCGTGGACGGCGTGATTGACGCGTAGCCCTCCTTCGCCTTCTCCGAAAATGGGGTTCCCCGAATCACGGACACCACTGAACTCAGAAAAATCAAAGGGCGGCTTCGCAGCCGCCCTTAAACTCAAACTGGAAAAGCACTCAGGTCCGCACCTACAATCTTAGTGTTGCGCTGTTGGCAGTCCAAGTCAAGAAGGAACGCAGCTCTGAACCAAACTTTTGGGATTGGCCCCGGTGAGACCCGAACTCACATCCTCAAAGGTGCGAACCTTGCGCTCTATCCAGTTGAGCTACGGGGCCAGTTCACTTGTCACGCCCAACCATCAGAACCTGGTCTCGCACCTAACGCGTTCGGGTTCACGACAGCTTCCCGTAGACATTCTTCGCGAATATCCTCTCGCCAGATGTGACAGCTGAACATCGCGAGAGAAGACTTTCCCGATCTAGGAATCTACCAAGAGCAAAAAAAAGCCCCACTCTCACGAGCAGGGCCTTTGGCTTTAGCTAAGAGCTAGAATCTAGTAGCCTACCTTAGTACATATCCCCCATGCCGCCGCCGTGTCCGCCGCCGGGCATCGGAGCTTCTTTCTTTTCCGGAATCTCCGCGATCAGCGCTTCGGTGGTCAGCATCAACGACGCAATCGAGCCAGCGTTGGTCAGTGCGGTGCGCACCACCTTCGTCGGATCGAGCACGCCCGCCTTCACCAGATCTTCGTACTCGTCGGTGAGGGCGTTGAAGCCGTAGTTGCTGTCCTTGGAGTCGAGCACCTTGCCGAGCACGACCGCACCTTCCTGGCCGGCGTTTTCGACGATCTGGCGCAACGGCTCCTGCAGAGCGCGCTTCACGATGTTGACGCCGATCTGCTCGTCGGGATCTTCCGACTTCAGCTTATCGAGCGCAGCTCCGCAACGGGCCAGAGCCACGCCGCCGCCGGGGACAATGCCTTCTTCCACGGCTGCGCGCGTCGCATGCATCGCGTCTTCCACACGGGCTTTCTTTTCCTTCATTTCGGTTTCGGTTGCGGCGCCGACTTTGATTACGGCCACGCCACCGACCAGCTTCGCCAACCGCTCCTGCAGCTTCTCGCGGTCATAGTCGCTGGTGGTCTTGTCGATCTGGCTGCGAATTTCTTTCACACGGCCTTCGATCTCGTTGTGCTTGCCCTTGCCTTCGACAACGGTCGTGTTGTCCTTGTCGATGGTGATCTTCTTGGCCTGGCCGAGATCGCTGACCTGCACGTTCTCGAGCTTGATGCCGAGATCTTCCGTGATCGCCTTGCCGCCGGTCAGAATGGCAATATCCTGCAGCATCGCTTTCCTTCGATCGCCGAATCCTGGAGCCTTGACGGCCGCAACCTGCAGCGTGCCACGCAGCTTGTTGACCACGAGAGTTGCGAGCGCTTCGCCCTCAACATCTTCCGCGATGATGAGCAGCGGCTTGCCGCCCTTGGCGATCTGCTCGAGCAACGGAAGCAGGTCCTTCATCGAACTGATCTTCTTCTCGTTGATCAGGATGTAGGCGTTCTCGAGGGCAACTTCCATCCGCTCCGGATCGGTAACGAAATAAGGAGACAGATATCCGCGATCGAACTGCATTCCCTCGACCACTTCAAGCTGAGTCTCAAGCGTCTTCGACTCCTCGACCGTAATAACGCCATCCTTGCCGACTTTCTTCATAGCCTCAGCAATGATGTGCCCGATAGTTTCATCGTTGTTCGCAGAGATGGTACCAACTTGTGCGATCATTTCGCCGCTAACGGGCTTGGAGAATTTGTCGAGTTCGCCCTTGGCGCGCTCACCGGTCTTCTTGTCGAATGCGCCGCAGACTAGCGACACGGCTTTTTCGATGCCGCGCTTCAGAGCCATCGGGTTGGCGCCGGCAGCGACGGTCTTCACGCCTTCGCGAAAAATTGCTTGCGCCAGAACTGTGGCGGTGGTGGTTCCGTCGCCGGCTACGTCGGAGGTTTTGCTGGCCACTTCGCGAACCATCTGGGCACCCATGTTCTCGAGGGCGTCCTTGAGTTCGATTTCCTTGGCAACGGTCACGCCGTCTTTGGTGATCGTCGGTGAGCCGAATTTCTTTTCGATCACAACATTGCGGCCCTTGGGGCCGAGCGTTACTTTGACTGCGTCTGCGAGAAGATTGACGCCGCGCAGAATTGACTGCCGCGACTCTTCTCCGTGTACGATTTGTTTTGCCATTGTTTGTTCTCCTAATGAGTTTCGTTTGCAGGATTGCCTGCGGAATTTTCAGTTTTATGAGCTGTGAGCAGCGAGCTTCGAACTAACTTGCTCGGGAGATCCTTCGCTTCGGCTGAAAAGCGCCTCCGCTCAGGATGACGCCAGCGGGATAAGACGTCCGCTGAGCCTCGTCACTTCTTCGAGCTGGCTAGTTCCTTTTTGCTTGAGGCTGCGGAGCCGCTCAGGATGCCGAGGACTTCATCTTCTTTCATGATGATGAAGTCTTCGCCGTCAATCTTGATTTCGGTGCCGGAATATTTGCCGAACAGAATGCGGTCGCCGTCTTTCACTGCCAGCGGGAAGGTCTTGCCTTCGTCGTTGGTGCGGCCGGTGCCGACGGAGACGACTTCTCCCTCCTGCGGTTTGTCTTTTGCGCTATCGGGAATAATGATGCCTCCCCGGGTGGTGGTTGCTTCTTCCACGCGCTTTACCAGAATGCGGTCGTGGAGTGGTGTGAATTTCGCCATGGTTGCAACTCCTTTCAAGGTTGTAGGAAAGTTGATGTTACGGAACCCTATGAATTATTGGGGTTTCGGCGGCTGTTAGCAGTCTCGCCTACCGAGTGCTAATTGTAGGATGTGAGCGGGGAGTTGTCAAGGGGTGCAGAGCGGACATAACAATCTTCACCGTTTCAAGGTTCAGACTGATGACTTGGCCTTGGCGCTCGCTAATCCGGCAGTATGGCCACGATGATCATTTCATAGGGCAGAGTTGTGGTAGTTGGGTCGGAAGTGGCCATGGCGGTTACTTCGGAGAGATTTACGCGGGGGATGCCTAGCACGTGTACGCGATCTCCCGTGGACATGCTTTGAATTTGCTTTGCCGGAGGCGTGTTGTTGACCAGCACCATGCGGCGAACGTCGCTGGTGACGGGCTCTTCCTGATTTTCGGAGTCGTAGACTTTGGCTAGCACGAACAAGCCGTCATCGCCGTCGGATTGGACTGCGCCGGCTAGCTCGATTACGAATTCGGCGTAGTTGTACTTCCCTTCTCCGCTGGTGATGGAGACTGCGCCGTTGGCGGTACTGATTGTGGCTGGGACTTTTTCGTAGAACGGAAATGCTACGTGAGCCGGATAGGCGGTGTAGCCGGGGATTTCGGTGAAGCTATCGAGGACGGAATCTTCGCCGAACTGGGTGATGGGATGGATTTCGAATAGGTGAGCGGGGTTGGAGGTGTCGGGAACATCGACCTCGGTACCCTGGACTTGAGCTTCCTTTCCTAAATGTTCGAACCAGATTCGCCAGACGCCTTTGACGGGAAGCACTTTGCCTTTTGTAGTTTTCTTCAGCAGGGTGAGCGCGGCGGTTTCTTTGCGGGCGTTGACGATTTCGGCGACCATGGGAAGCTGGACTTCGTCGGCGCGGCCGGCCATGTGGATGTCGCCGTCGTTGCCTCCGCTTTTGATGGGATGCGGAGTTTGGGGGTGGACATCGACTTCGAGATTTACGTTGATGGAGGCTTTGTCTTTTACCTGATTGACGAATTGGGAGCTTAGCACGAGGGTTTCGGCTTGGGCGCAAGTGAAGGAGAGGAGAAGCGGGATGGCGAGTCGAGTGGCGACCGAGCGGAGGATACGAGCGCAGGGCGTGAAGCCCGCATCGATCTCGCACGCTTTACGCGGCGCTGAAGCGCCGCTCTTCCACGCTGCTGACGGCAGTAAGAGTCTTGTCAGTCTGCTAGGCATTAGCGGCTCCTTGCGCGGCGGTTTGGGGCTTCGAAGAACCATTCGTCTGTGAGTCTTCGTCGCTCGTCGGGGGTTTTTTGCCGGCGTTGCGAATGTTGATCGAGCTTGTTGAGAATATCGAACCAGAAAGGCGCGCCGAGCGAGACAGCGACTGCGGTGAGGAACCAACCAAAGAGGTGTTGCAGCCATCCGAGCTCGCTCAGACGTGGGGCATCCCTCTTCCATCCCAGGACGTCGCCGAGGGCTTTGGCCTCGTCGACGGTGACTTTGCGAATGGCGGTTGGCTGAAGAGGATTGTCTTTGTTGGCGTAGGTTACACTAACTGTCGGCTGAAGGTCCTCGCCGACGCGATTCTGCGCCTTCTGCACAAGCAGAGCCCGGTCGGTGGGATTCTTCCAGAGCGTGCGCACTATAGCGATGGTATCGGCGTTCGACAGGACGGTGAGGAAAACGGCGATGACAACCGTGATGAGCGCCGCTTGGCGCTTATACCATCCTGAGGCGCGGTCCATACTGTCGTCGAACCAGTTCTCGATGTTCTTTTGCGCTTTGGCAAGATCGCCGTTGGCGTTTTGAATCAGAGCGAGGAGCGCGGTTCTCACGTCGCCATCGGGCATCGCCACAAGACCTTGTTGAAGATCCTGGTACGTGATGGTGCCTTTCTTCTGCGGCGTGGCCAGGTCCATGATGGTTGTGGCGAAGGTGCGAGCGGAAAGATAGGCAAAATGAGCACGCTCGGTAAGCTGCTCTGGTGTCGTCTTTCCAGGTAACTGCATGCCGGAGATCAAAGGATGCTTGTAAAACTGCTGCAGGAATGTGGTGACCCCGCTGCTGGATGCGGGCTGATTATCCAGTAACTGCTTGAGTGCAGTGCTCAAATTACTGGCCCGTGTTTTTAGTAATCCGGCAAACCACTCGTTGATCGTGGAGCACATGATCGCGAGCAAAAGGTAGACGAACACTAACCCGATGACTACATCGAGGGTAATAGAATTGAACATTCCGTTCATAATCCCCCCTTTTCTGCGATAGCAGATGGTAAATAAGTGATGTGTCAGCAACGCCCCGGCGTTGTGTTTGGCTACCTTTTACTCCTTGGCACTAGGTGGGTCAAGAGAATAATTTGCAAGATATGAGAGAAGGTTTCGCATGAGCGGTGCGCAACCGCGTGCTTGAAATGCACAGGTTAGGCGGTAGATAATCGCATCACCGCCGCGGGTGATCTTGGGTCTTGTGCAATAAATAGGTTTCTTGATTTGCTCGTGGCAAGTGGCGTGACTTCGTCTCAGATCAAATACATCAGGAGGCTTAGTTATGAAGAAGCAGACGAAACTTGCACTGAAGAAGATTACGCTGAAGGATCTGGATGAGGCCAAGCTGGACACGGTGGCGGGCGGCCTTTCCGATACCGGCTGCATTCTGTGTCCTACGGGGTATAAGACTTGCTTTGGCCCCGGTTGCCCGGATGTGTGCTGAGTGGGCCGTGAAAATCAGTGGCCCGTCCACGGTTTGCCTGGACGGGCCTGTTTTATTTTTGCGGACTGCAGCGGCTGAACCCCCGCGTAGCTTTGGGCCTCGACGCGGCGCTAAGGCGCCGCTCTTCCAGGTCTTCATGACGAAGAGTTTTGGAGATCGGCTTATCTCAAACGAGCGCTGATCCAATAAAAAAACTTCCCCTTCCTTAATTAGGAAGGGGAAGCTGTTAGTTAATTTGCGCCTTGCCCGAGTTATTGAACGTTTAACGTCAGGTTCAACGTTTGAGTAGGTGCGCCGCTGCCCGTGCCGGTGGCAGTTACCGTGATGCTGTACTGGCCGGCAGGAGTGCCCGGCGTGCCGGTGTTGTTGTTCGAGGAACTGCCGCTGCCGCCGCAGCCTACGAGAGCGAACATGGTGATCAGGAGGGCGACGCCTAAGATCGCCATGTGGCGGCGGTTGCGCTTCGAGCTTGCGCCCACAAAGACCAGACCGAAGAGGCCGAAGCCGCCGAGGCTGGCCCAGAGCGTGGGATCCGTGGGTTTGGAGTTAGGCAGCACAGGCGGAGTTAATGACGCCGTGCTGGCGGCTGTGGTTGTCAGGGTGAGCGTAGTCGTTGGATATGAGCCGTTGGATGCCGACACCGAAGCCGGGCTAAAGCTGCAGGTTACCTTGGAAGGTAAGCTAGCGGGACAGCTGAAGCTGATCGCGGCGCTGTAACCGTACTTCGGAGTCACGCTGATGGTGTACTCAGCCGAGGTTCCGGGGTTAACGCTTGCGGTCAGGGTGTTGGCGCCCAGGGTGAAAGCAGCCGCAACCACCTGCTGGCTTAATGTGGTGGACGTGCTGGCTGCGAAGTTTGCGTTGCCGGCGTATTGCGCGGTGATGGTGTGCGTGCCTACGGACAGGCTCGAAGTTACAAAGTGAGCCACGCCGTTGGTAACGGCCGCGGTGGCGAGCACAGTGCTGCCGTCCGAGAAGGTGACGTTGCCGGTGGGAGACGCGGTCACGCTCGATGAAGGCGAGACTGTCGCCGACAAGGTGACGGACTGACCCGAGCCAGCCGGGTTCAACGAAGAACCGAGCGCGGTAGCATCCGTAGCAAGAATTACAAGTTGGCTCAATGTGGTGGAGGTGGTGGCACTGAAGTTGGAGTCTCCAGAGTATTGAGCGGTGATGTTGTGCGGGCCCACGGCGAGCGTGGTGGCGTTTACGGCCGCGACACCGTTGCTGTTCAACGTAGCCGCGCCGAGGGACGTGCTGCCGTCCATGAAGGTTACGGTGCCCGTGGGAACGGCGGTTACACCACGAACTGTTGCCGCGACGGTTGCGGTGAGCGCCACGGACTGAGTGGCGGCCGACGGATTCACCGAGGAAACCAGCGTGTTCGAGTTGCCGGTGGCGTTCAGAAGAACGGTGACGCCGGCGTAATTGTTGTTCGAGGTAACGATGTCCGTTGCGCCGTCGTGGTTGACATCGGCCAAGGCTAGCGAGTACGAGAGGCTGCCTGCGGGATATTCAACTGGGCTGTAGAACATTCCGGGTGCGAAATAGTTTGTGCCGGTGTTGTAGAGGAAACCGACGGTGCCGTAAGTCAAGTTAGTGTAGACCAAGTCGTACAGGCCGTCGCCTTTGAGGTCAAGAACCATCTTGACGTCGCCGGGAACCGGCAGGCTCAAGCTGGTATTTTGCGTGGTCATGGCGTACAGAACTGGCGCGGCGAAGGTGCCATCGCCGTTGCCCTGCGCTACTGCAAGACCTACGTTCGGAGTGGTTGTATCGGCTACTGCGACGGCAAGATCCAGCTTGCCATCGCCGTTCAGATCGCCGAGCGCGAGATTACCGAGATTCTTGAAGGCGAAGGCTGAGGTTTTTACGGCCTGGAAAGTACCGTTGGCATTGGAATTGCCTAGGAAAACATCCACGCCCCCGGTGGCTATTGGCACGATCAGGTCGGGAATGCCGTCGTTGTTCACGTCGGCGGTGGCGATTGCGCCGCCCGAGCCGCTGTCGGGATAAGTAACTGCGGTCAGAAGTGCACCGTCTCCGAGGCCATCGTTCAAGAGAACGCTTACGTTTTGGCCGTTGTAGCTGACGACGGCGAGGTCGGGATATTTGTCGTTGTTGAAGTCGGCGGTGACCATGCGGTTGGAATTAACACCGAGAGTGCCGTTGGTGCTGCCGGTGGAATAGGTGCCACTGCCGGTGAAGGTTCCGTCTCCGTGACCCAGGAAGATCTCGACGGTGTTATTGCTGTAATTGTAGGCGGCGAAATCGAGATTGCCATCCTGGTTGAAATCGGCTACGACGACGCTGGCGAAATCGCCGCTGTCTGCGTAGTTTTTGCCCGGCTGTAAACTGCCGTCGGGGTTCGAGAGGAATACGGTGATGCCGACGCTGTTGTCGCAGCAGTTGCCGACGACGAAATCGGGATAGCCGTCGCCGTTGAAGTCGCCGGTGGCGATGATTTCTCCATCGGCAAACTTGTTATCGGAAACGGGTGAGTAGTAGTCGATGGCGGAGCGGAAAGTGCCGTCGCCGTAGCCTTGCAGATAGACGAAGCTGAATTCTTTGTCGGGAACGATGATGTCTGCGAAGCCGTCGCCGTTGAAATCGGCGACCAGTGCCGAAGTGCTGGGCGAACCGCCGGTCGAGTAGCCGACATTGGGAACATTGACTGTGCCATCGCCGTTGCCCAGCAGAATAGTTACGTCGCCGCCGTAGTTGTTGGAAGAAACAATGTCGTTTTTGCCGTCGCCGTTTACGTCGGCAATCGTAACGGCCAAGGGGCCGACCGATACGTCAGTGTTGTCCGTGAGTTCTGTGGCGGGATAGTAAACGACGCCGGTCGGGAAAGTTCCGGTGCCGCTATTCACATAGACCGTGAGACTGCCGGGAGCAACGCCGCCGCCGCCGCAGTTTACGCTGACGAGATCGGGATTGCCGTTGCCGGCGTTATTCAGAACACCGGCGGCATTGTTACAGATGCCGCTGGATTGATTGGGATTGGTGAGCGGTGAGCCTTCGACATAGGTGCCGTTGGACTGGCCGAGGAAGATGGCGGTCTGTCCGCTGAGGCTAAGATCGTTGGCGGCGAAATCGAGAATGCCATCGCCGTTGAAGTCGGCGAAAACCACATCACTCAACTGGCCACCCGGAAGGGTGAGGTGCGTAGCGCTGGGAGTGAACACGCCTTGGCCGTTGTTGGTAATGGTCCAGACGTTGGCTGGACTTTGCGTGTCGATGAAGAGGAGGTCAAGCGCTCCGTTGCCTTTCAGTTCGGTCAGCACGCCTGCCAGCGGGTAATTTGGCCCAATGGAGTTCAGGAAATGCGTGCCCACATTGAAGGTCCCATTGCCGTTTCCGAGCCACACTTCAAAGGTGGAAGGAGCGGTGGAGTGGACAACGATGATGTCCTGATTGCCGTCGCCATTCACATCGCCGACGAGAATCTGGTCTCCGTCGACGCCATTAGGATTAGGGATAATTTGTGCGGCCTGGAATGAGCCGCCGCCATTGTTGAGCACGATGGCTACGCCGTAGGTTCCGGTGCCGGTTTCGACGGGAGCGGCGAAATCCATTTTGCCGTCGTTATTAAAGTCGGCGGCGACGGCGGACCACTGCGCGAGTCCGCTCGCGGGAAGCTGGGTAGCGGTCAAAAATCCTACGGGATTGACCGGCGGATTGCCTGCGGTGTAGGCGTGCATCTTCGCAGAATGCTTCGCGGTGGCGTTCGGCTGGGCGGCGGCCTGTGCCGCGATTTGCCTGGCTGAATGCACCGAGAATTGGCTCGGGCTCTGGCCCGCGAAGAGTTGAATCGATGCCAGCGACAGGAAGACAAGGGACGCAAGAAACTTCTTCATAGAGGTGTGGAGCTCCATTTCGATTGACTTCAAAAAGACAAGGTCAGCACTACCGTGCTGTGATTTGGGGGGCCGACATCGGGGGAAATGGCATTTAGGGCTCGACAACAGTCTCCAGCAAAGTTACCCAGAGAGGAATGGCCCTAACGAGCGGGGCACGAAAGTAACATACGTGCGCTTACTCATAGAAAGAACGATTGCTCGCAAAATGCGGCTTGATCGACCCTGAAAGAAAGTATTAGGAGGAACTTAGTTTTGGCAGGGTACGGAGGTACCGGGTTGGTATGGGTACTGCGGGGTGTGTAGAGTTGATGGTTTGTAACGGATTTGGGATTTACGGACTGACACGACTGCGGTAGTTGATTCGACTTGGGACCAGTTGCGCCTCCCCGCTTCGCAGATAAAAGAAAGTGCTACCTGGTTCTCAGAGTTTGTGCGACGGACAATAGAGCGGCGGCCAGGGCTGCGGAGTTTGGCACGCCGCCTTGAGCCAAGTCTTTGCTGCCGCCGCCGCGTCCGCCGAGGCTTGCCACTGCTTGCTTCAGGAGAGCGGACATATCGTTGGGTTGGCCCGGGGACTGGGCGAAGATTAGAACTGGCTGTGGCGATTCGGCGGCAAGAAGCGTGACTACGGCTGGGTCTTGGCGCGTGAGCTTCTGGGCCAGGAGCTTCAGCGAGTTGAGATCGCGTTCAGGGAAAGTTCGGATGATCAGCTTGCGGCCATTTTGCTCGGGCGTTTCGGCCAGCAGGTTTGCGGCTTGGGCTGTGGCCAATTCGCTCGATAATTGTTCGTTTTGTTTGCGGAGCGATCTTATTTCATCGAGGGATTTGCGGACTTGCCCGGGAGTGTCGTAGATGTGGGCGGAGAAGAGCGCGGCGGTTTCGGTTAGGGTTTGAAAGTCGCGGCGGGCGGTAGAGACGGCACGCAGGCCGGCTACGAACTCCACGCGCCAGCCCTGGCGGACTTTTTCGAATTTGCGGCAGAGCAGGCCGGCGATTTGGCCGGTACTGTTTACGTGCGTGCCGCCGCAGGCGGAGAGGTCGAAGTTCTCGATGTCGATGAGGCGGAGTTGGTCGTGGCCTTCGGCTGGCGGCTTGCGCAGGCCAAGAGTTGTGGCTTCTTCGCGGGCTATGTAGCGGATGCTTACGGGGCGATTTTCGAGAATGATTTCGTTGGCGCGGCGTTCGGCGGATTCGACTTGAGATTGCATCAGGATTGGCGTGGCCAGGTCGCTTAAGTCCAAATCAATGGAGCAGTAGTCGCCGGCCATGTGAAAGGAAACCGTGGGCATGTCGAAGAGTTCGATGAACGCGGCTGAGAGAACATGTTGGGCGGAGTGTTGCTGCATGTGGTCGCGGCGGCGGGCGGCGTCGATTTGGCCGTGGATGCGGGTTCCGGGCTGAACATCTTTCAGCGGTGCCTCTAAGTAGTGGACAACGTGGCCGTCTTCGGTATCGGCTACTTCCGTGACGCGGAATTTGTGGTCGCTATTGGCTACAGTGATGTTGCCGCTGTCGTGAACCTGGCCGCCGCTGGTGGGATAGAAGGCGGTGCGGTCGAGGATCAGTGCCGGCCGCGGGGAGTCTTGGGCGTCGCGGACTTCGGCGTCGAAATCGTAGAGGAAGGAATCGTTGTAGTAGAGGCGGTCGGTCATGGAATTCAGCATAAGGACGGAAGTGCGCATTGCGCAAGACGAGCGTCCTATCCGCGGGAGATTCCTTCGCCCCGCTAGATCAAACGCGAGGCTTCGGAATGACGCCATAGATTAACGAATGGTCGATGATATCTTGAGTGGTTAACTTTTTGAGATTCACTTCTTCTATGGACATTCTCAAAAGACTCTTCGAGTTGCATTTTCACACACCGCCTACGCGAGTGCAGGCTCTGCAGGGCGAGTTGGGAGGGTCGGGGCGGAAGATTATTCGTTTGAGCAACGACGAGGTTAGCGCGATCGGGATTTTCTATGGGGTGCGCGAGGAGAACGCGGCGTTTCTGGAATTTTCCAAACATTTTCTGGGGCATAATCTGCCGGTGCCGGAGATTTATGGCGAGGATCTGGATGAGGGCGTTTATCTGGAAGAGGATTTGGGCGACGTCACGTTGTTCGAATTTCTTTCGAACAATCGAGAAGGGGAGAACATCGCTCCTGCAGTGGTGGAGGCATACCGGAAGGTCGTCGCGATCTTGCCGCGGTTTCAGATTGAGGCTGGGCGCGACCTGGATTACAGCAAGTGCTATCCGCGGGGGAGTTTCGACCGGCAGTCGATCAACTGGGATTTGAATTATTTCAAATATTACTTTTTGCGGCTGGCGGGGATTTCGTTTAGTGAGCAGGCGCTGGAGGATGATTTTGAAAGCCTGACGAATTTCTTGTTGAGCGCGGACCGCGACTATTTCATGTATCGGGATTTTCAATCGCGGAATGTGATGCTGCGCGGAGGCGAGCCGTTCTTTCTGGATTATCAGGGCGGGCGCAAGGGGGCTTTGCAGTATGACGTGGCTTCCCTACTCTACGACGCGAAGGCGGATTTGCCGCCGGAGTTGCGGCGGCAGTTGCTGCATTTGTATATCGCGAGGGTGCAGGAGTTCGTCCCGATTGAACACGAAAAGTTTTTGCATTACTTCTACGCTTACGTTTATGTGCGGATTTTGCAGGCGCTGGGAGCTTATGGGTTTCGCGGATTTTATGAGCGCAGGGCGCATTTCTTGCAGAGCGTTCCGTATGCGCTGAAGAATGTGCGCTGGCTGCTGCATAACGTGAAGCTGCCGCTTGCGTTGCCGACGCTGATGGAGGCGTTCAATTCCATGCTGGCGTCGGAGAAGCTGCAGGGGCTGGCTTCTTCGGCGGAAAATCTCACGGTGCGGATATTCAGTTTCTCGTTTCATCGCGGCTGGCCCAAGGATGAAAGCGGGAACGGCGGCGGATTTGTTTTTGATGGACGGAGTTTGCCGAATCCCGGGCGCGAGGAACGCTTTAAGGTTCTAACCGGAAAAGACGCGCCGGTGATTGAGTATTTGAACCAGCAGGAGAGCGTGCATCAGTTTCTGGCGAGCGTGATGTCGCTGGTGGATGCCAGCGTAAACAACTATCAGCAGCGTGGGTTTAAGAATTTGATGGTTTCCTTTGGATGCACGGGCGGGCAGCATCGGTCGGTATATCTGGCGGAGCAGTTGGCTCGGCATCTGCGGGCGAAGAGTGGAGTGGAAGTGGTGGTGCGGCATCGGGAGTTGGAAGGGTGACGCGCCGGTTTCCGGCGCTTGGATCCCGTAGCCCGCCGAATTCGATGATGGTTCGGCGCTATGAAAGCGATGATATTGGCGGCGGGTCTAGGGACGCGGTTGCGTCCGTTGACGAATGATCGTCCGAAGGCCTTGGTGGAGGTTGGCGGGCGGACGTTGCTCGAAATTACTCTGGCTCGGCTGCGTGAGTTTGGGATTCGCGAAGTGATCGTGAATGTGCATCACTTCGCGGATATGGTTGTGGATTATCTGGAAACTCATGGGAATTTTGACATGCGCGTTGAGATTTCGCGCGAGGATGAATTGCTCGACACCGGCGGGGGGTTGAAAAAAACTGCGTGGTTTTTTCTGGAGGATTCTGCGGATCGCGATGAGCCGTTGGTTCTGCATAACGTGGATGTGATCAGCACGATCGATTTGAACCGCATGATTGGGTTTCATCGCGAGCATCGGGCGTTGGCCACGCTGGCGGTGCAAGAACGCGAGACTTCGCGATATTTGCTGTTTGACGAGCGTGGGCGGCTTTGCGGGCGGAGAGCGGGACGGAGTGGCGCGCCTGAGATTGTGACTGGGACGGATCACGCTTCGCCGTTAACTGCTCTCGCTTTTTCTGGTGTGCATGTGATTTCGGCGCGGATTTTTTCTTTGATGACCGAAGATGGGGTATTCTCGATTGTTCCAGCTTATCTGCGGCTTGCCGGTGAGGGAGAAAAGATTATGTCGTTTCGCGCGGATAAGTATTATTGGCGGGATTTGGGGCGGGTGGAGAATGTTGCGCTGGCGGAGCGGGATTTTAGGGATGCGGTTTTTTCTTAGGTCAGGAAGGTCAAAATCCCCACCCTTGCCGCTCTAGGATATTGTTGGTTCAGGCTTTATTCAGGCGGCAAGGATGGGGCACCCGCTTCTTACCATGCACATCTAGTACGGGCCGATGATTCCGGCAATTGCGCGGGATGCGGGCGCCCGCTCCCGATCGTCTGTATTCAGAACATCGAGATATTTCAGGCCGGAGCCGGTGTTAAACAGGACTACGGTGTCGTCCGGCGTAAAGAAGTCGCTGGCTAACAGCTTTTGGTAGGCGACCAGGCTGGCTGCACCTTCGGGGGCGGCGAAGATGCCTTCGGTTTTGGCCCAGTGGCGGGCGGCTTGGAGAATTTCCACGTCGGTGGCGGAGATGGCTAGACCACCGCTTTTTTTCAGGATATCGAGGATTAGGTAATCGCCGTATGCCTTGGGAACGCGGAGGCCTGCCGCTATTGTGGCGGCATTCGGCCACATTTCCGATTGTGCGCGGCCTTCATTCCATGCTTTAACGATCGGCGCGCATCCGGATGATTGCACGCTGATCATGTTGGGACGCTCTGGGCCGATGAAACCTAGCTCCTCGAGTTCGCCGAAGGCCTTCCACATGCCTAGCAGGCCTACGCCGCCGCCGGTGGGATAGATGATGCCGTCGGGAAGCTTCCAGCCTAGCTGCTCGACTACTTCGTAACCCATGGTTTTCTTGCCTTCCACGCGATAGGGTTCCTTCGTCGTCGAGACATCGAACCAGCCGTCGCGCGACCACTCGGGTTTTTCTTTCAGCGCGGCGACTTTGCGCGCGCAGTCGGAGATCAATCCATCGACCAGTGTTACGTCCGCGCCGTAGTAATCGCATTCGACGCGATTGGCTAGGGGCACATCTTTGGGCATGAAGATGTGGGCTTCGATGTTGGCGGCGGCGGCGTAGGCTGCGAGAGCGCTGGCAGCGTTTCCGGCGGAGGGGATGGCCAGGTTTTTCAGGCCGAAGTGGCGCGCCATGGTGACGGCGGCGGAGAGTCCGCGGGCTTTGAACGATCCGGTGGGGTTGAGGCCTTCGTCCTTGATGAAGACATTGGGATACTGCTGGCTGCGCAACATGGGCGTGAAGCCTTCGCCGAGCGTGACTGGCGCTGCTTCGGGAAGGATGGCGTCGTAGCGCCACATGGTTGGAGCGAGCGCGAGGAGGGATGCGGGCGTGAAGTTTTTTCTGATTGCGGCTAGATCGTAGCGGGCGTAGAGAATGCCGGCATCTTTGGGGCAGACGGTTTGAGGACGATCGGCGGGATAGTGTTCTCCGCAGCGGGTGCATTCCAAGTGAGTTGGACGGGGCACGGAGAAAGTTTAGCAGGCGCAGGAACCTCCGCCCTCATCCGGATGACGAAAACGTAGATTAAGTGCCGGGCGGACGAGGGCGTCCGCCCCTTCATGACTACGTTACTTCGCGCTGCGCTTGGCCACTTTCTTCGAAGGCGGCACTACGCCCTTTTCTGGCTGCTCTTTCTCGATTGGATCGGAGAGATGGTGCAGCGGCTTATCGTTCTTCGAAGAAAGTTGCTGGCCTTCTGCTTTCACGGTGAGTCCTTGTGCCGTGTACATGGCTTCGCTGAACGTGCTGCCGGATTTCGCCGCGGCTACGGCGAAGACTCCGTGAGGGATGCCGTTGCTGAAGGCCGTGGCGATGTAGTCGCCGACCATCAGTCCGTTCTGCGAATTAGGAAGCCAGGTCAGTTGCATGGGTCCGGCTAGTTTGACGGGAGAGTTCCAGGTTGAGCCGCCGTTCGCCGATGAAATGTAGCCGACGTAAAGGCGACAGCTCGATTGCGTGCAGTTGCTCTTTGGGTAGAAGTAGTAATGAACTGCTACGTGGGCTGTGGCGCCGGAAGTGGTGGGATCGATGCCGATGCCGGGAATGAAGTGATCGATAGTGCTGGTGACGGGATCGATGGGAATACGGGCTACGGTTGACCAGTGGATGCCGTCGGAGGAGGTGGTGAAAACCAGATCGTTGGTCGAGCACTTGGCGCGGAAGCGGCAATCTTCCCAGACTACATAGACAGTGCCAGCGCCATCGACTGCGGCGGAGGGTAATGGGCCGCTACGGATTCCGCCGTCGTCGGTGTGGCTTTGAATGTTTGAAACGGTGACCGGGGCCGACCAGGTTGAGCCTCCGTTGGTGGAACTGAAGGCGGAGATGCCGTTGGTTTCGATGGGAACGACTACGGTTCCGCTGGGCTGCACGAGAGGTTGTCCGCCGATGCCAAAGGAGCGGTTGGCGGTGGGCGTGGCCGGGCCCCACGTCTGGCCGCCGTCGGTGGAAGTGCTCATGAAAATTTCGTCGCCGTTGTCGGGGTTATCCCACTCGACGTAGCAGTTGCCATAGAACGGGCTGGTGGAGTAACTGTCGCAGACGATCCAGTTCTTGTCGGAGCTGATTACTTTCGGGCCTACGCTGACGGCATTGTCCCAGGTGAAGCCGCCATCGGTGGAGCGGCTGACGACCACGGCGGGAGTTTCGGAGGTGTTCGAGATGGGCAGGCTGGCAATCATCCAGACGCCGTGTTTAGCGTCGTACGACACGGCGGGATCACTGGCGGCGTCGTAGGGTCCGCCGCCGTTGCCGGTTGTGAGGCCCGGAAGAAAACCGTGGGACCAGCTACTGCCGCCGTCGGTGGAGGTAGCCCAGCCGATTGCAGTTGCGCCGCCGGGGGCGATCCGGCCAACCTGAAATGCGGAGACCTGCGTTGTGCCGCTTGAGAGGACATGCGGCTCAACTTCGGTGGCATGCTGGCCCGGAGGAACGGTAAAGGGATCGGAGCTGATTTGGGTAAGGCTTTCGGCCGGAGCTTCTTGCGCATAGACAGCAACGGCCGAAATGGCTAAGAAGGCGACAGAGGTGAGGCAGACAAGCGTGCGGCGTGCAGATGGAATTCGATTCATTGAGATATGTCCCCGAGCAAAGAATGGTTTTTGCAAATGCCTTTGCGAATATGCAGGGTTCACGACGGCAACGATCACCGATAGTAACCGCGCGCTGAAGATATCGCGGAAAGTTGAGGAGTGTCAATGTGAAGGAAGTTGCAACCGCGCAGATGCTTAGGGTGTTGCAAAGTGCGGTTCGAAGAGGATTGCTGTTTTATCTGCGTAGACCTGCTGCCATTGCGGGGTTTCGAGCAGAATGTTGGCCAATGCAGAGTTCCTGGGAACGAGAATGCAGCCGGGGTGTTCGGCTTGCAGAAAGTCCTGCCAGCCGGGCTCGATGTGGATGGTTCTGAGGTACGACTTGAGGAATGCTTCACCGTAGAAATCGTGGCGGTCGTCGATGACGACTTTCGTTTCGGGATAGAGGCGGTAGATGAGGTAGCCGCCCCAAAAATCGGGGGCGAAGATGGGGCCGGGCAGGGTGTGCTGCTCGATGAAATCGACTGCGGCGGAAGGAAACCTTGTGGCGTTGAAGTGTGCGTTCATTACGGAGGTTCCGTCGACCTTGCCGCCGTGGAAGGCGATCCAGCTTGCTATTGCGACGGCGGCGATGGGCCAGAGATGGCCGCGCAGGGACGAGTCGACTAGTTCCATCCGTTGAAGGAACGGTTCGGTTTGGTGATTTGGCGCGGCCCCTGTTTTGTCGGCGAGCCTTTCTGTGATCGCACTCAGTGTGCGCGATAGTGCGGGGGCAATTACCCAGATCAGCAACAACGAGGAGACCGGGATGTTGCGCGCAGCGTAGAGGCCGGAATACGCGGCGAACAATATCAAGAATAGGTCTGTGGGGCGATTTTTCTTCGGCTCCTCCTTGTTCGTTGCGAACGCCAAAAGAGTCAGGAGCAAAAGCACGGCAAAACATTTTTGCGCCACGCCGTGAAAATTCGGCGACTGAAATTCGTCGATGTGATCCATCAGGAAGCGGTTGGAGAGATAGCGGTAGATGTGAAGATGCAGCTTCCAGCCGTAGGGGTTTACGAAGGTAGCGGTGGCGCTTAGGAGTGCAATTCCCGCGAAGTCGCGAGCACGCTTCCCTGCTCTCAGTTTTTCAAGAAGATCGTTGAAGTGATTTTCGGTATTGCGAAGACTTTGCCAGATTGCGCTTAGCCAGTAGATGGCCAGGAAAGCGAAACCTAACAGAAAACCTCCGTGGATGTTGACCCAGATCAGCATGGAGAGTGGGAGCCAGAAAGAGAAGGCGGCGATTCTGCTGTAAGTTTGGCGGGAGTACGCCTCGAGTTTGCTCGAAGCGGTCTAGAATCCAAAGCCACAGCACAGAGAAGAGCCACGTCACTACGTGTGGGCGCGCGAAGAAATGGATCATTGAGGCAGAGGCGGCCAGGAGCATCAGCAGTAGGGCGATGAAAAGACTTGTGTTGCGACAGACCAGCAGGCGGAACATCCACGAGAAAGTTGCGGCGATGACGATTGCAGTGAAGAGCACTACGCCGTTCAGACCTGCGGCTTGATCCAGCCATCCGACAACCACGTCATACAGCCACTCCCAGGCGAACCAGGGTTGGGCAGCCATCGAAGATGAAAAAGGATCTGCGTGCGGGATGGCGTGGGTGGAGAGGATTAATTGTCCAGTGCGGATGTGCCAGCCGATTCCGGCGTCGCCTAGCAAGCGAACGGATAAGTGGGTGAACGTTAGCACACCGAGGAAGGCTATGAAAATCAGGTCTGCAATCGAAGGTAGGAGCCACTGCGTGTGCGACCGGTTTTTGTTTGCAGAAACTATGGAGCTGATGTCCATTGCGGTGAATCTTATAGACAGAACGGAATGAACAGCAAGACTACTCCTCAGGTAGTGATCGTCGGCGCGGGATTTGGCGGCTTGAACGCGGCTATTTCGTTGGCGAGTGTGCCGGTGAAGATCACGGTCGTCGACAAGAAAAATTACCACACATTTCAACCGCTGCTTTATCAGGTGGCTACGGCGGGACTTTCGCCGGGCGAGATTGCTTCGCCCATTCGCTCGATTTTGCGACGACATAAGAATGTTGAAGTTTTGCTGGGCGAGGTAGTGGGATTTGATCTGCAGAGGCGAGTTGTGCGGGCGGCTGGGCAGGATGGGGAGCATGAGCTTGGATATGACTATTTGATCGTTGCTGCCGGGGCGAGCGATGCTTACTTCGGCCATGACGAATGGGAGGCGCTGGCCCCGGGGCTCAAGACGATTGAGGATGCGCTCGAGATTCGGCGGCGCGTGCTGCTGGCGTTTGAACTGGCGGAGCGGCGAGCGTTCGCGGGCGAGGGAGATGATCCGCTGAATTTTGTCGTGGTCGGCGCGGGGCCGACTGGCGTGGAACTGGCTGGGACGCTGGCGGAGATTTGCAGGCATGCCCTGGCGGAGGATTTTCGCTCGATCGATCCGCGACGGACGCGCATTCGATTGATTGAAGGCGGGCCGCGCGTGCTGCCGACTTATCCGGAGGATCTCTCGCGCAGTGCGCTCGAGCAATTACAGCGGCTGGGCGTGGAAGTGTTGACCTCGACCATGGTCACGCAGATTGAGCCGGGCGTGATCACGACGGGCGATACGCGGATGAAAGCTACGGTGATCTTGTGGGCTGCAGGGGTGGCGGCTTCGTCGCTTGGCAAGAAGTTGGGCGTGCCGGTGGACCGTGCAGGGCGGGTGCTGGTGCAGCCGGATCTGAGCATTCCGGATCATCGGGAGGTTTTTGTCATTGGCGATCTCGCGGCGTTGAAGGATCAGCATGGCAAGCTGCTGCCGGGCGTGGCTCCTGTAGCGATTTTGGAAGGGCGCTATGTAGCGAAGGTAATTCGGCATGAAGTTTCGCACAATTTGGGGTCTTCTTCGCCGCGCAGAGCCTTTCATTACTGGGATAAGGGGAGTCTCGCGACCATTGGCCGCGCTGCTGCTGTGGCACAGTTTGGCCGGATTCACATTTCGGGATACCTTGCGTGGCTGGCGTGGTTGTTCGTTCACATTTTCTTCTTGATTGGGTTCCAGAATCGTGTGCTGGTGTTTACTCAGTGGGCCTGGTCGTACTTTACTTATGAGCGCGGGGCTCGGCTGATTACAGGGAGTACGAATTTGCCGGAGTTAAAGTAATTTCAACACAGAGTACACAGAGGATCACGGGGTAAACTTTTAAGTAATTGTTGATTCTTCTTTCGTTTTCGCCTTCGCGCTCGAGGGAGATTTCCACGTCGCGTTCCCGGAGAAAGCGCTGAAATTTTTCTCCCCATTCGATCAGCAGGATGCTGTCCTTGGTGCGCAGATCGTCGAGCCCAACGTTTCCAGTTCGCGCTGCGTATCGATGCGGTAGAGATCGATGTGGTAGAGCGTGGCTTGCGGCCCGCGGTATTCGTGGACCAGGGTGAAGGTTGGGCTGGTGACGTCTTCTTCTTCGGCGGCATCGAAGGCAGCGGCGATTCCTTTGACCAGCGTGGTTTTTCCGGCGCCCAGGCCGCCGCGGAGTAGCACTAGCTTCGGCGGGGTCAGCCATCCAGCTAGGGTGCGGCCGAAGGCTATGGTTTCTTCTGGGGAATGTGTTGTCGTCTCTTGCGTCATATCGCGGCCTGGGCAGGCCACGATCAGTATAGCTAGAGGCAGGAATGCTTCGGCTGCGCAACATGACCAAGTCGTCTGAACTGCTCGACACGGCGCTCGCGCCTTACGAACTCTAGATCGTTTTCGGCGTTACGAAGACGGACGATTTCATGCCTAGCAGGTTGTTGCGATCGACTACGTGGTCAACCGAGGTGCGCAGGCGGCGATGGTCATCGTCTTCGAAGGCGACAAAGCGGAACGGTTGTAGTGTTCCATTCGGCGTTTTGCGCATCGGCTCCAGGATTTCGGCCATGCCGTGCACCGGACCTGCCTGAGTTTGAAACGCTAGTTCGACAAAAGATCCGCTTCCGAGAGGATGCTGCAGTTGCAGCAGTCCTCCGGTCACGGAAATCGATTGCAGTTTTGCTTTTGTACGCCGGCCATCTTCTAAACGAATCGCAGCCAGAACGGAAGCACCCAGCTGGACCCGGGCCGCGCGCCTCGAGGGGTGCGGTTGGGGGAAGTGTGTCATAACTGTGGGCACTATTGCACGAGGGAGAATGCAGAGATAGGTTACGGAAGAGAGGTTGGATTCCGCGCTGGAAGCGGCTTTCGGGCGATTGAAGCATTGTGGGGTCAAGCAGATGCGACGGTTAACTGACTGGTTAATGTCCGGTGGGACAGTTGAGGCTGGCTCACAGGTGGACTGTTTTTTCTCGCGCGGCTTGTTGCGTTCGGCGAAAAGCTTCAGGCAAGCCGGTGAGAAGATCGGTGGCGATTAGAGAATGCTCACCTACGGTTTCTCGCATCACATCGCCCGCGAGGCCGTGGAGGTGAACCGCGGCGCACACGGCTAGAAATCCGTCCTTCGTATGCTGCGCTAACATGCCGGCGACCATGCCGGTGAGAATGTCGCCGGTGCCGCCGGTGGACATGCCGGGATTGCCGGTGGTATTGACCCAGGCTTCGCCGTTGGGACGGACGACCAGAGTTCGATGGCCTTTCAGCACAACGATCAGGTCGTGCTCGCGAGCAAATTCTCGGGCTACTCCGAGTCGATCTTTTTGCACGTCTGGAATGCTCATGTGGGCTAAGCGCGCCATTTCTCCCGGGTGCGGTGTGATGACGAGCGTCCTTCCTGCGCCGTTCAGTTCGTCGGCGCGGTTTTCGAAGGCGTTCAGGCCGTCGGCATCGAGAACGATGGGAGTGCGCGTTTTCGCGACCAGGGCCCGGATGAGTTCGCAAGTCTCTGGATTGCGGGAGATTCCGGGCCCGATGGCTAGCACAGTCTTGCCCTTGGATAGTTCTTCGATTTGGGCCAGGGCTGCCGCGGAGATGGTGCCTGCGTTGGTTTCGGGCAAAGGCTCGGTCATCAGTTCCGGGTGAAAGCCGGCGGCGGTGGAGAGGACAGACTTTGCTGTTGCCACTGTCGAAAGGCCCGCTCCTGTGCGCAGCGCGGAAATGCCCGCCATGGCTGCGGCTCCGGCTTTGCCGAGAGAACCGCCGATCACGAGAACGTGGCCGTAGTTGCCTTTGTTCGATTCGGCGGGGCGCGGACCGATCAGCTGGGCGAGGTCGTTCGCTGTGATTACGTTGAGGTGCAGATCGGAAAGAATGGCTTCATGCGGGGAACCGATGGGCGCAACTATTATCGGGCCGCTGGTTAACAAACTGAAGACGTGGGCAGGACGCGGGGCGGTGAAGGTAACGATAGCATCGGCTCGGGAAATGGTTCCGGCTTGGGGGTTGGTTGCGTCGGCGTCGGCGCCGGAGGGGATGTCGACTGCGACCGTCGGCGCGGAAGCTTTCATTCATTATTTTGATCGCCTCGGCATAAAGTCCGCTGACAGGTTGCTTGAAGCCGGTGCCCAGGATTGCGTCGATGTAGAGATCTGCATCGAGGATCCCACGCGCGCGTTCGCTTTGCAGTTCGTCGGCGGAAGTTATGCTGACGGCTGGCTGGGGTAGTTTTTTGAACATGGCTACGGCATCGCCTCGGAGATCCTCGGGGTTGGCCAGCAGGAGTACTTGCACTTCCCTTCCTTGGTCGTGCGGCGGCCCGTACAGATGGCGGGCCACTACAAAACCGTCGCCGCCGTTGTTGCCTTTGCCGCAGATGACGGTAACGCGCTTCGCGTCGGGGTATTGCGTCATGACAAAATCGGCTACTGCAGTGCCGGCATTTTCCATCAGCGTAAGCGAGGGCACGCCGAAGCGCTCGTTGGTGGAGCGGTCGATGGCTCGCATTTCTTCTGCGGAGACGATTTTCATGCGCGGGTCGTTGCTGTCTGAGCTAGTTGTCGCAGTTGGGATGGTTCGCCCATGGCGATCAGACAATCTTCGGGTTGGATGCGTTCGTCGGGGGCGGGGTTGAAGCGCATTCCGTCGTGACGCTTGATGGCGAGAATGATGACGCCACGGTCCTGCCGGATACGCGAGCTTTCGATGGTGGCGCCTGCGAAGATCGATTTGCCCGCTACGTGAATTTCTCCGATTTCCAAATCCATGCCGAGATGCGTGGTGGCTGCGTCCAGAAAGCTGACCACGTGTGGACGGAGCAACGATTGCGCGATGCGCTGGCCTGCGAAGGAATAGGGCGAGACTACGGAGTCTGCGCCCGCGGTTAGCAGATGCTTTTCGGCGGAATCTTCGCTGGCGCGGGCGATGATTTTTAGTTTTGGGTTCAGCCCTCGAGCGGTGAGCACGATGTAGAGATTCGTGGCGTCGGTAGTGGTGGCGGCGATGAGGCCGAGGGCGCGCTCGATTTGCGCTTCGCGCAGAGTTTGTTCGAGCGTTGCATCGCCGGTTATGACCAGCCAGTTTTCAGTGTTGTAACGCTGCAGCTTGCTTTCGGAATTTTCTACGATTACGAAAGGCACGGGCTTGCGCGAGAGTTCGCGCGCTACGCTTCGTCCTACGCGTCCCATGCCGCAGATGATGTAGTGGTTGTCGAGGCGTCCGATCTCGCGCTGCATGCGCCGCCTTCCGAAGAAACTTTGCAGCTCGAATTCTAGCAAAGCCTGGCTTAGCGCCCCCACGCCTAACAATACTAGTGAAACGCCGCACAGAATTACGAATACGTTGAAGACGCGGCCGGCGTGGGAGAGCGGATGGACTTCCTGATATCCGATGGTGGTGAGCGTGGTGACCACCATGTAAAAACCGTCGAACCAGGACCAGCCTTCGATGAAGTGATAGCCGGCGGTACCGGCGGCCATTACGAGTAGAAGAAGAGCGCCGATTACGCGGAGATTATGGAGGGCTTTCATTTGCGCCGATGGCTATTGCCCGCTCTTCGTTGGCCTAACGCGGCGAAGCGTTTCTACGACCACGACTATAAAACAAAATGCCCTCCGCGAGGGGCGGAGGGCGGTGGTATCGAGCCTGGGATCAGTCGGCCATGGACGGGGCCTGGCTGACGTTCTTGGCGGCTATCTCATATTCTCCGCGCTGCACGCGGCTGTGCTTGCGACCGTAGGTGAAGTAGATGACCAGGCCAATTACCAGCCAGATGATGAGACGGGCCCAGGTTTCCCAGCCCAGGCTGAACATCATCAGCAGAGAAACCACGATGCCCATGATGGGGGTGAATGGTATCCAGGGAGCGACGAAGGCGCGGGGAACTTCGGTGCCGCGGGCACGGAGCACCCAGACGCCGCCGCAGACGATGACAAAGGCTAGCAGCGTGCCGATGGATACGAGGTTTCCGAGAACGTTGATGGGCGTTAGTGCGGCGACGGTTGCCACGCAGACGCCGACAAGGACGGTTGAAATGTACGGCGTGCGGAAGCGCGGGTGGATGGTGCTGGCCCACTTAGGAAGCAGGCCGTCTTTCGACATGGAGAAGAAGACGCGGGATTGTCCGAGCAACATGACGACCATGGTGGAGCTCAGCCCGCAGATAGCACCCAATTTCACAAGCTTGCTGCCCCAGGCGACGCCGGTCATGTCGATACCGATGGCGATTGGATCGGGAACATCGAGAGCAGTGTATTTCACCAGGCCGGTGAGCACGCCCGCGACGACGATATACAGGATCGTGCAAATGACTAGCGAACCGAGAATGCCGATCGGCATGTCGCGCCTGGGATTCTTGGCTTCCTGCGCGGCGGTGGAGACGGCGTCGAATCCGATATAGGCGAAGAAGATTACGCCTGCTGCAGTGGCAATGCCGGACCATCCGAAATCGCCGTAGTGACCGTGGTTGGGAGGAAGGAACGGAGTCCAGTTGGCGTTGGCTTCGGCACGGTGGCCCATGATGTAGTTGGCGCCCAGGACAATGAAAACAAGTAGGACGCAGACTTTTACGATGACGATGAACGAATTAAAATCGGCCGATTCTTTAATTCCGATCACGAGAATCGCCGTGACCATCATGATGCCGAGGAATCCAAACAGATTGAATGAAGAATATTGGTGCGGAAGGCCTGCCGTATTGATGTGGTTGAGAACGCACATTTTTTCGAACTGCATGGTTTGCCGCTCCCAGTGGCCGTTGTAGAAAAGGAAGACGGTGCCGGGACAACCGGCGAGTCTGGGTGAGAGGCGAATGCCGAAATCGCCGAGGAAGCTGAGCACGTAGCCGCTCCAGCCGCTGGCTACGGTGGCCGCGCCTAGCGCGTATTCGAGGATAAGGTCCCAGCCGATAATCCAGGCGATGAACTCGCCGAGCGTGGCGTAGCCGTAGGTGTAAGCCGAGCCGGCGACGGGAATCATCGAAGCGAATTCTGCGTAGCACAAGCCAGCGAAGACACAGGCTACTGCGGCGAGCGAGAAGGAAAGAATGATGGCGGGGCCGGCGTGATTGGCGGCTGCGGTGCCGGTGAGCACGAAAATGCCGGTGCCGATGATGGCTCCGATGCCGAGCGAGATCAGGTTGGTCGGGCCCAAGGCGCGGCGCAGGCTGTGCTCGCCGGTCTCTCCCGCTTCGGAAAGAATTGTGTGCAGCGGTTTCTTGGCCAGCAGATTGGACATCAGTCGGTTTCTCCTTAGGCTTCCTTAGCTGCGCTTTGTTTGCCGCTTTTCAGCCATGCGTAATAGACCGGAATGCCGATCAGGACGACGATCAGCCCCGGCCAGGTGTATTGCGGCTTATAGCGCAATAGTATGACATCGACGAAGGCCGCCATCACTATATAAATCGCGGGCAGAACCGGATAGCCAACGGCCCGGTAAGGCCTTTCGGCATTGGGATGCGTTCGCCGCAGCACGAACAAACCTACGATCGTCAGAATATAGAAGACCAGCGCCGCGAAAATAATGTAATCGAGTAGCTGGCCGTAGCTGCCGGAGATGCAGAGCAGGCACGTCCAGACCAGTTGCACCATCAGCGAAACTGCCGGCGTTTTATAAGTTGGATGCAGGTTGGCTACGCTGCGAAAAAAGAGGCGGTCTTTGGCCATCGCGTAATAGACGCGGGCGCCAGAGAGAATGAGGCCGTTGGCGCAGCCGAAGGTCGAGATTAGGATGGCTCCGGCCATTAGCAGGCCGCCGATCGGTCCGAACATTTGCGTCATGGCGGCGGTGCCGACGCGGTCTTCGACGGCGTGCTGAATTCCGCGGCCTAGCACGGTTGTGGCGGTGGCGCTGCCTTCGAGGGGCAGCGTGTTGAGATAGACGAAGTTGCAGCCGAGATAAAGGGCGATCACGACTATCGTGCCGAGCGCGAGCGAAATCGGGAGATTGCGGCTCGGATTTTTCACTTCTCCGGCGGTGAAGGTCACGTTGTTCCAGGCGTCCATGGAAAACAGTGAGCCTACCTGCGCGACCGCAAGGATGGTTAGCGTGCCCACCATCACGATTGGGCCGCCGACTCCCACCTGCACGGCGTGCTGCGCGCTGAGAGCGGCGTTGTGCCAGAAATGTCCGCTGAAATTTGCCGCGATGGCGGTTGCGTTGCGGCCTAGCGCTACGCCTAGCAGTGCGAAGGCGAGAAGACCTGCCGCTTTGGCGACGGTGAAGACGTTTTGAATTAGAGCGCCGGTTTTGACGCCGAAAATGTTTACTACCGAGAGAAAGATTACGATCACAATCGCTACGAGATTCTGGGTGTTGATGCCGACATCCATGTTGCCGAGAACCATTGGGCCGATTGGAATCGGAGGAACTTTCCAGAAGTGGAGAATCCAGTGGGTCGAGGAGATTGATGGAAAGAAAACGCCGAGGAACTTGCCGAAGGCCACGCCTACCGCGGCGATGGTGCCGGTCTGGATGACCATGAAGAGCGTCCAGCCGTAGAGAAATCCCCAGAGCGGGCCGAGCGACTCGCGCAGGTAAACGTACTGGCCGCCGGCGCGCGGCATCATGGCGGCTAGCTCGCCGTAGCTCAGGGCGGCGATGATGGTCATCAGCCCGCCCATGGCCCAGGCGGCTAGTAGCAAGGCGGGCGAGTCGACTTCGCGGGAGATATCGGCGGAGACGATGAAGATGCCGGAGCCGATCATCGATCCGATGACCAGCATGGTGGCGCTGGTCAGGCCGAGGCCTTTGACCAGTTCTTTGTCCTGGTGGGTGTGGAGTTCCCAGTCGGTGGGGGTGGTCGGGGTTGTGGGTGTGCTCAGGGCTCCTCCGTCGCTTAGCCGTTGGCAGAATTCGGTCTTAGGTCGTAGGTGTTAGGTCATCGGGTTTCGCTTGACCAAACACCTGATACCCAAGACCTAAGGCCTGTTCTCACTTCGCCCCACGACTTTACCTCAAGATGCGAAAAAATTCCTCTGCTGATTTGCGAGGGTCTTTTAATAAATCGGAGATGACGGCTACGGAATCGGCTCCCGCTTCGATGACCGAGGCGGCGTTGGCGCGGGTGATGCCGCCGATGGCGACCAGAGGCTTGCGGGTTAGCTGGCGGGCGCGGCGGATGCCTTCCAGACCCACGACTGGATCAGGTTTCTCTTTGCTTGAAGTGGCGAAGACTGGGCCGATGGCTAGATAGTCGGCTGAGGTTTGGTCTGCTTCGGCTAGTTGCTCGGGATTGTGGGTGGAGACTCCGAGCCAGCGATTGGGGCCGATGATTTTGCGGACGGATTCTGGCGAGAGATCGTCCTGGCCTACGTGAACGCCGTCGAAGTTGGCAGCCAGGCAGAGGTCGGCGCGGTCATTCATGATGAGCTTGACGGATGCGGGCAAGCGGTTTCTTAGTTCGCGGGCGTGGTCAAGCATCTGGCGGGGGTCGTTGGATTTGTTGCGGTATTGAAAAAGGTTGCAACCAGCAGAGGCGAGGCTCTCCGCCGCCGCTAATAAGCTTCTCGCTTCGGGGAAACATACAGTGTCGAGGATCGCGTAAAGGCGGGGAATCGGAGGCATGACTTGGCAGTGTACCTTTTTAGGATGATATTTGTGATCGACAGCTATCTTCGGCCCCTCAGGGGCGAGCGAGGATAGTAAAGGTCCGGTTTATCGAAACGGGAGCAGCGAGTCGTTCCTTGGTATCTATGATCAGTATGCCTACCCCGCCGCTCGGAATATGGTCGATCTGGAATGAACTTTCATTTCTTCAGCGCGGGATCTTCGCTGTGCTCGTGTTCGTGAGCGTGTACTCGTTCTTCGCGGCGGCACGGATACTGTTCCAGCTACGCTCAGTACGGCAACTGCCTCGCGGAAACGCATCGGCCATTCGGCAGTCCCTCGCATCACTCTCAAACCACTGCACAAACCTGCAGCAACTCGTCGCTAGTATGTTCTACCTGTTTGGTATTGCGCTTTTTATCGCATTGCAGTGGGTCAGTGTTCCTGTTGGCAACGGAAAGTTCTCCCCGCTTAGCGTAATCGTCGAGTTCACAGTGGAGTGCGCCTTTGCATCAAATGTGTTTGTGGTTCTCTTGGTTCTGCAACTCCTCCTGTGGTTCGCGTCCAGCCAAGTGAATTCGTCATTGGAGGCCCTCAGCGAATTGTCATAGCCAGCTGTCGGCTCACTTCCCGTTCTTGGCCAGGAATCTTTCGATGAATCCGGTATCGAAGTTCCCTGCGCGAAATTCCGGATCGGCGAAGATTTTGCGGTGCAACGGAATCGTCGTGTACACACCTTCTACGATGAACATCTCCAGCGCGCGCGACATGCGGGAGATAGCTTCGTTGCGGTCTTTGGCGCGGACGATTAGTTTGGCGATCAGCGAATCGTAATAGGGCGGAATTACGCCTTCGGCGTAGGCGGCGGTGTCGACGCGGACGCCGGTGCCTCCCGGCGGATGGAATGTCGTAATCTTTCCCGCCGAGGGCGTGAACTTTTCCGGATGCTCAGCGTTGATGCGGCATTCGATGGAGTGGCCGCGGTGCACGATCGGGCCCATGAGCACTTCGTTCATGCGCGCGCCGGCGGCGATCATGATCTGGCTCTTCACCAGGTCGACGTCGGTGACCATTTCGGTGACCGGGTGCTCGACCTGGATGCGCGTGTTCATTTCGATGAAGTGCAGGCGCTTATCTTTGTCCATGAGGAATTCGATGGTGCCTGCGTTGGTGTAGCCGATATCCGCTAGCGACTTGCACAAGATTCTGCCGACTTCGTCGCGCAGCTCAGGCGTAACCTGCGTTGACGGCGATTCTTCCAGCAGTTTCTGATGACGGCGCTGGATCGAGCACTCGCGTTCGCCCAGGCTGACGACGCTGCCGTGCTCATCGGCCAGCACCTGGAATTCGATGTGGCGCGGGTGCTCTACATACTTCTCCATGTAGAGATCGCCATTGCCGAAGGCGCCCGCGGCCTCGGATTGCGCGGCTTTGAACAGGCCGGGAAGTTCTTCTTCGTTGCGGACGATTCGCATGCCGCGCCCGCCGCCGCCCGCCGAGGCTTTGACGATTACCGGAAATCCCACTTGCCTTGCCCACTCAATGGCTTCGCCATCGGAGGCGATGATGCCGTCGGATCCGGGCAGAATCGGAACACCTGCGCGCTTCATGGCTTCGCGGGCTTTTTCCTTTTCACCCATGAGGCGCGTGACTTCGGGGCGTGGACCAATGAATTTGATGCCGCTGGTTTCGCAGACTTCGGCAAAGTTGGCGTTTTCGGCGAGGAGGCCATAGCCGGGATGGATGGCATCGACGTTGGCGATTTCGGCGGCGCTGATTACGGCGGGAATATTCAGATAGCTCAGGGCGAGCTGAGGAGGGCCGATGCAGATGGCTTCGTCGGCGAAGCGGACGGGCAGCGAGTGACGATCGGCTTCGCTATAGATGGCAACGGTGCGGACGCCCAACTCCTTGCAGGCGCAGATCACACGCAGGGCGATTTCTCCGCGATTGGCGATGAGGATTTTTTTGAACATGAATCGAGCTACGAGTCACGAGCTGCGAGTTAAACCGCCGCGCGACCCAAGCTGGCAGCTCGGTACTCGTGGCTGGCAGAGACAAAGACTGCAGCAGGTGTCGGAATATTCCCCTTTCACTTCTTTGGCCTTATGGCGAACAGTTCCTGGCCGTACTCGATGGGCTGGCCGTTGCTGGCCAGCTTTTTCACGATTTCTCCGGCCACATCGCACTCGATTTCGTTCAGGAGCTTCATTGCTTCGAGGATGCAGAGCACCTGGCCTACTTCCACCGTATCTCCGATTTTTACGAACGGGGGCGCGCCGGGCGAGGGAGCTTCGTAGAACGTGCCCACGATAGGAGACTTCACCATGTGGAGAGTTTCTTCGACTTCCGGAGTTGGCGGAGGTTGGGTGCCTGGTGCGGTGGAACCTTGCTGTACGGGAAGCGTCGCAGCGACAGATGGTGCCGCTGCTACAACCGGCGGATACACCACGGAGTGTTCGCCGCCACGCTTGATCTTTACCTTGACATCGCCGCGTTCGAGTTCGAACTCGGTGATGTCTTTATCAATTAAGAACTCGATGAGTTCCTTCAGCTCTTTTTGGTTCATGTATGAAAGATGAAGTTCTTGTGCTTATGCCCGCGATTGCATTCTGGTGATAGCGCAGGCACGTCCTGACATATCTGAGAGAACTGATCTCATCTCATAAGTACTCTGAAGCTTTTTTAGACGATCAGGAAGTCTTTCTTCGTTGGGGTCAGCACCTCGCAGCCGGTTTCGGTGACGGCCACCATGTCTTCAATTCTCACGCCCCATTTTCCGGGGAAGTATACGCCGGGCTCGATGGTGATGACCATGCCGGGGCGCAGCATTTCTTTCTGGCCTGCGGCAACGCGCGGGCCTTCGTGAATCTCGAGTCCTACGCCATGCCCGGTCGAGTGAGTAAAATAGCGGCCGAGACCAGCTTTCTTTAATACCTTTCGACCGGCAGCATCGACATCCCCGACGGCGAAACCGGGTTTTACGGCGGCAATCGAAGCCAGTTGCGCCTCCAAAACCGATTCATAGGCGTGGCGCGCGGCATTTGGAACTGCCCCCGATGCGCCGCGAATCCATACAGTGCGCGTCTGGTCTGAGCAATAACCACCGAGTATAACACCGAAGTCGCAGACGACGAATGATCCGGCGGGGACGGTTTGCTCGGAGGCGCGGCCATGAGGCAAAGCTGATCTTGTGCCCGAGGCGATGATCGTAGGAAACGACATCGCTTCCGCGCCGGCTTGACGCGCGGCATATTCCATTTCGGCGGCAACGACGGTTTCCTTTACGCCTGGACGCAATACTTCCAGAGCACGCTCGAACAGTGTCGCACCCAGGTTCACGGCGGCGCGGATGCTTTCCAGTTCTTCGGCATCTTTCACCATGCGCGCGTAGTCGACGATGGCGGCAGAGGGTCGGAGCCGGACGCGCGAGGGCAGGAGGTCGGTGAGCTTCTTGTTCTCGGTGAGAGTCATGTGCTCGCCTTCAACACCGATCGCGGTGGGGCGCGATTTCTTGCGTCTGTGGGCGATCCAGTCGGCCAGTTCGCGCAGAATGGGTTGGCGGGCAATTACTACCTTAGCGGCTTTTACTTCCTGGCGCGCTTGCGGGGAGTAGCGAACGTCGGTGATGAAGATGGCTGCGGATTCGTCGATGAGCAGGAAACCGGCGCTGCCGCTGAAGCCGCAGAGATAACGAATATTTGGGAGATGGCTGATCAGCAGGGCGTCGAAGCGGGTGGTGACGAGGTGCTCGCGGAGCTGGTTTAGGCGGGCAAGAAAGTTCATTGGGGATGAGTGTAGCAGGAAGAGACGAGCTACGAGTTGCGAGCTGCGAGCTGCGAGCAGCGAGCAATCACATTATTCTGGTAAATGAAGGGGTCGGGCCTGGACTGGCTGCCAGAGCCGAACTGCTGTTCGCGCGTAGCTCGCAGCTCGTAGCTCAAACAAAACCGCCGGCCTGACAGGTTCTTCGGGCCGGCGGTCGAATCTTCTACCTGCGCTGCGGGTTATGTCTGAATGATGCGCGGCGTGATGAAGAAGATGAGCTCCTGGTTCTCGGTGCTTATGGTTGTGTGCTTGAACAAGTTGCCGAGAATTGGCAGATTGCCAAGCAGAGGCACCTGGTCGACGTTGATCGAGTTCTGCGTCTGGATGACGCCGCCGATCACTACCGTACCACCGTCCGTGACCAGCACCTGAGTGGTAGCTTGCTGGGTGATCAGTTCTGGGTTGCCCTGTATTTCCTGGCCAAAGTTCGGCGTGGTGTTTTCCACGTCGACATTGAGGAAGATCGTGTTCTCCGAGGTGATTTGTGGAGTCACGGTCAAGCGCAGGAAAGCGTCCACATACGTAACGGTCGGCGGGCCGCCCAACTGCGCCTGGGTGACGATCGGGATGCGATAGCCCTGCTTCACCAAAGCCTGAATGTTGTTTTGCGTTACGACCCGGGGCCGAGACAGAACTTTGAGCAGGCCGCGCGACTCAGCCATCGAGAGGATGGCGTCGATTCGCACGGTGTTGCTGGCGTTGAGGAACGTGAAGCCGCTGGTCGGCGAAGTTACGCCAAGGTTCGAGAAGAGCGGAATGGTCGATCCGCTGGTGGAACTGGTTGAGGGCAGCGTGATATAGCCGGGGTTCAGACCGCTGACCGTGGTCGGAGACGTACCGGCTGTGGCGTTGCCGCCGATGGCGCTGTGGCCGTTGCCCCAGCCGAAACCGAGCTGCGTGCCAATGTCGCGGGAAAACGTCCGCGTAGCGGCCACGACGCGGGCTTCGATTTCGACTTCCTGCGTCTTGCGGTCAAGCTGCGTCAGCAGGCGGTCGATGACCGGGATCACTTTCGGAATGTCGTTGACAATGACGGCGTTGGTGCGCTCGTCGGCAACCACGTCACCGCGCTGTGAGAGGAACTTTTTCACGGTGTTGATCACATCTTTCGCGTGGGCGTAGCTCAGGAAGCGCGTTACGGAGACCTTCTCTACCGCCATGGCTTCCGCTTCGATTTGCGCGCGCCGGGCGTCGGCTTCTTTCTTGAGCGTGTCGACGGTGGCGATGCGGAGGACGTTGCCTTCGAGTTCACGGGCCAGATCGTTGTTCTTCAGAACAATGTCCAGAGCCTGGTCCCACGGCACGTCATCGAGGACGACCGTCAAGGTGCCGTGAACATTCGGATCGAGCACGATGTTCAGACCGCTGATCTCGTGAATCAGGCGGAAGAAATCTTTCAGGTCGACATCTTTCAGGTTGACCGAGATCGGCTCACCCGTGTACTTGGGACCAGCGGAAGCGGGTTGCTGTCCGGCTTGGGCTCGCTGTTCGGCGGCAAGATTCACCGCCGGTTGAAAACCAGGGCCGGCAGGGTTGCTCTGAGCAGACAACTGCGCGTTTACAGTTGAGGGCAAAAGCTCGGGAGCGGTCTTATCGGCAAATTTTGCGGCAGCTTCCTGGGCGCGGTCAGTGGGCTCAGCAGTGGCGGCGTCGGCAGAAGTGGTAGCGTTTGCTTTGGGCGAATACTTGGGTTCGACGAACACAAAATCGTTGGGCGCAGAGGGGCTTGCAGCCGGGGCGGCGGCCTGCGGCGCATCCTTTGCTTCGACACTCGGGCTCTGGGCTTTCGCCTCGATCACGCGGGGCACGAAGGGAGAGGCTTGCCTGGTGATCTGAGCAGGAGCGTTTTCCGGCGCGGCGGTTTCCGCAAGCGGCTTGGGCGCAGGCGCGGCGCCGGCAATAGCGTTCGGCGTATGCAGCGTGAGCACGAGCTTGCCGTCCTCGGAGGGCACGAGTTCGTAGCGGCACGCGTGCTCCAGATCCACGACCACACGCGTGGTAGGTGGGTTCTGGCCGTCCATGCCGATCCGCACTCCCTTTACGTCGGCGCTGTCCACAGCAATGTGGCTCTGACGAGTGACCATGACGGTTCCGGGCAGGTCGATGATCAGACGTGCCGGCGAATCCGCCTTGGACAGCTTCGGCGTCACGGAGCCACGCGCGTTGATGACGACCCGGATTTCATCCGCGCCGCGCACCACACTGACGCGCTGCAGCTCGTTTCGTTGGCTCAGTTCGGCGGCTGAAGCCATCAGCCCCGTGAGCAGCAACGGTAGGAACACACTCAGCAGTTGCTTTCGCATTTCGCTTCTCCCAAACTCGCGGGTCTGCCCCGCGGGTCCTTGCCAGAATTCGTTTTTTCGCGGCGCTCCGGCTTTGCCGGCACGCCTCTTGCCGTTACTAAACCGCCGGGGTAAGAATTCGCTTGACGACCTCACGCGTCAGCGGCTTACCCAGCTTGTCCTGATAGGTTTCCTGGAAAACGACCGTGTCGCCCGTGATGCGTACGACGTAACCGTTGAACACGGGATCGTTCTCGCGCAGGAAATACGCCTTGCCCAGATTGTTCGTGACCACCGCGATGAAACCGCCATCGGACTTCACCACGCCATGCAAATTAATCGAGCCGATCTCCAGACATTTCTTGCCGGTGGCGCAGCCCGAGCCGGTCGGCTGCTGCACTACAGGACTGAAGAACGGATCGCGCTTGCCATTCATGGCCCACTTTTTTTCCTCGGGCTTGGGCGGCTTGGCGGCATCGGCCGTCTTAGCTGCGTCTGCTGGTGCCGCCGGGGCCGAAGCCTTGGGCGCGGCGGAAATCACAGTCTTTTGGGTTTTCTTCTTGCTCGCCTTCGCGCTTATCTTCCCGGTTGGCCTCGCGCCGGTCTTTGCTGCTACTTTGACGGTTGCTTGCTTTGCGCCTGTGGGCTTCTGCGCTACTGGCTGGACGACGACTGCGGGCCTGGCTGTGGCAGTCTTGTTCGCCACAGGAGCAGTCTGCGCTTTCGCAGGAGCGGCGGCCGGAGCAGGCGCATTCTTGGCAGCGACAGACTTTGCCGGGCTTGCGGCCGGGTTCGCGGCTTTCGCGGGAGCACCCGCGGCCGGCTTGGCCGCGGGCGCGCCCTTGATCCCCAGAGCGGCATTCGAAGTGTTCGTCTTTTGCTGCTGCACCGCGTTCATGGTGTTCTGAACGTTTTGGATGACGTTCGGATTCTGGGCCCAGAGTTCGCCCGCCATCAGTCCCACTGCAAGAAGTGCTGTCGTTAGCTTCATAGCGATTCCTATTTGGCTCCGGGCGCCTTGGCTGTTGGCGCTGCGGCAACATCCAGATCATGGCTGAAGAATGTGGTCGCGGTGAATGTCGCCACTACACTCTCACTCGGAGCGTACTGATACGTGTGCTTGGCTTTAGCTTCCTGCGGATTCTTCGTGTTCCCAACCAGCAGGTTGCTGATGTTGACGATGCGCTCGAGTTTGCCGACGCGATCGAAGAAATTCAGCATCGAGTAGTAGGGGCCATCCAATTCCATATCGAAGGGAAGCTCGGAATAGTACTCCTTGGCGGCGACAGGCTTCGCGGTGTAGCGGCGCAGTTCGACGCCGGCTTTCTGGGCTTCGCCATCCATGCTCTCGATAAAGCTGTCAACCAGTTTGTCATCGGGAACGATGCGCCGCTCGATTTCCAGTTGCTGCTTGAGGTTGGCGAGCTGGCGCTCCATATCCTTCAGCTTGGGACGATAGGATTCGAGCTCGTTGTTTTCCCGAACCTTCGTCTGCAAGGCCTGTTGCGCCGCCGTGTTCTTGTCGCTCATGCTCTTGAACATGGTGAAGTACAGCGCCGCGGTCACAATGGCACCGCCGGCAATTACTGCGCCCCACTGCTTCAGGCCCGAGAGTTCGTTGAAATTCATCGCCATAGGTCTATTCCTTACGACTTTCCCTTCACGCAGCTGAGTGTGAACTGAAAAGCCTGCATGTCCTTAATTGTGTCGTCCTGAAAGGTCTCTTTCATTTCCACACTCGAGAAGAATCCGGTCTTTTGCAGATTGCCGATGAGATTCGCCACGGCGTCGGTGCTCAGCGCGGTGCCTTCCACGTTCAAGCTCGCGCCGGTGTCATCCAGCTTGCGCAGCCAAACCGCTTCAGTTCCGTTGACGGTCTCGCCCATCATGGCCAGGAGATTGACGGGGCCGGACTGGCCTTCGCGCAGCTTGTCGATCACATCGACGCGGCGCTTATAGTTGTCGGCCTGCCGCTGCCGCTCGAGGAAACGCGCCTTCACATCGCTGAGTTCGCGGTTCTTCTGTTCGGCGGCCTGCATCTGCTGGGCAATGGTTCTGCTTTGCCGATCAAGCCGGTACCAGTAACCGAAATTGAGCAGACCGGCGACCAGCAAAATCACGAGCACTTTCAGCTTGGGCGAGCCCAGATCGCCCATTTCCATGGTGGGCATCGACGGCCCACTGCCGCCGCCGCGCTTGCCTTTGCCCTTTGCTGTTTCGAGAAGATTGATTTTGATCATAGGGATTCAAAGCTCCTCAACGCCAAGCCCACGGCCACGGCCAGCTGGCCGGGATTCTGCTCCACCAGCTGCACGCCCGGGCCTTCGGTGGGCGGCACTACGCGCTGGAAGGGATTCAGCAACTCGACCGGCATGGAAAATTCCTGCCGTAACGCTTCCATCAGACCCGGAACCTTCGCCGAACCGCCAGCCAGATAAATCTTCTCGATGTGCTCGCCGGCCGCGCTGGCGCGGAAAAAATCGAATGTTTTTTGAATTTCGAGCACGATGATTTCTGTCACCTGCTGCAGGATCGGCCCTTTCGCGTCTTCGCTCACCGTTCCCACTTTTTCGCCGAGCTTCAACTTCTCGGCGTCGTCGAAGTTCAGGTCGAGTTCCTTCTGGAGCGAATCCGTATATTGGTGGCCACCGACGCTGACGTCGCGGGGGAAGAGCGGCGTTGTGCCTTTTACGATGTTGATGTTCATGACGCTGGCGCCCAAGTTGAGCAGCGCCACGACCTGGCCGGGCGCCGGCTGATAGTTGTACTCGTAGCAGTTCTGCAGCGCCAACGCGTCGATATCGACGATAGCCGGGGTGCGTCCGGCCATCGAGAGTACGTTGGTGTAGTTCAAAATCTTGTCCTTCTTCACGGCCACGAGGAGCACGTCCATCTGCGGGCTGCCTGGTTCCTCGGAAAGGATTTGATAGTCGAGGCTGACGTCAGCGAGATCGAAGGGAATGTGCTGCGCGGCTTCTTTCTCGATGGTCTCGGCGAGTTCCTGATCGCTCATTGAAGGCAGCGAGATCTTCTTGACGATGACGGAATGGCCGCTAACTGCGGTGGCGACGGCTTTGGTCTTGATGAGGCAATCGGTAAACAGTTTGGCGATCGCGCTCGAAACGGTACCGGAATCGACGATCATCGAATCCACCACGATGTCGGAGGCCAGGGGTTCCAGACCGAGATGAGCGACTTCGATGTTGCCGCCCTTCTTTTTCAACTCGACTGCTTTAATGCTGGAAGAGCCCACATCCAGACCTACAATCGACTTCGATCCCATTCCAAACATGTGCCCGCCTTTTGTAGCGCCGGCGTCCCGCCGGCAGTTTGTTTGTGATGCCGCTGTTGCTTACCAGCCTTGCCTTATTGCGTCCCGGCCGCCTTCGCGGCCGCCTTCGGTTTCCGTTTCGGTTCCAATTGACTTGATTTCTCTTCCATCCACTGGTCGAGACGCGACTTCTTGAAACGCCAGCGGTTGCCCAACTTGAATGCGGGAATTTTCTGTTCTCCGACGTACTTGTAAAGCGTGTCGGGGCTTACGCCCAAGTACTGCGACGCTTGCCGAATGTTCATCACTTCCCGCGAATCGGCCATATTTCCTTTGCCTGTCCGCCAGAACCGTCTCGCGCCGGTGTCTCCGGCCCGCGAACTTGCTATGGGAACCTAATCGGCTCTCGAATCTCTCTCCGAGAGCTATCGGTGTCCCGAGCATATATCAGCCCCGAAAAACCGAAGGTCAAAGCGAGTTTGCGGTTTTTCTTGGGTTTTTTAGGTTTTTTCTGGAAATGGGGAGTGAAGCGGGTAGGCTGAATTTCTATATGTTGTGGCTATAGTCCACTAACTGTCTATTAGCAGGGGTTAGTGTGCAGATCGCCGGCAGTGACTTTGGAACCCGTAACCGAAGTACTACAGACGGTACGGAAGTACTTGGACGGTGGTGGAAGTGGCTGAGTCGATGAGGTTTGGCGGGCCATAGTTGACTGGGCGTAAGGGGTGCCCGACGTCTTGCCTGCGAGACATGGAAAGGAGAACCACATGGAAATGTCGCTGTGGGCGAATTACGCTTCTCTTCCCGAGATCTGTCTCTCATTCCGGAAAGCTATTGACGGTTCCATCACACTCTGCCACCTCTCGCAAAAGAAGCGGGAAGTGGTGCACCTCATCGGGGTCTCGTACGGCGGTGAGATCCACTCTTCTCTTCACGGTCTCCCAGCGACGAAATTGCTAAAATAACGCAACGCCGGAGGAGAGTGACATCTCCAATTGTTATGAGCAAGCTCGGCTTTAATTGATGTCGCCCCATTAGGTGCAGGCGTGTGGTTTTCAAGCCAGTTTCCAAGGTTCCAGGTTCCAGTTCTCATTTAAGAACACCGGAGGACGCTGTTTATGCTGCGCAAAGTTTCACTCGCGTTATCCCTGTTTTTTGCTTTCACCATTCCCCTTCTCGGCCAGGATTCACGGCACTTCACTTTTCACTACGCATTCACCGTAAAAAATCTTTCTGCGAGGGGGAAAAGTTCGAGTGTGGATTCCGGCGGCGCACTCGGATGCTGGCAGGAGGTGAAAGTTGTTTCGGATCAGGGCGACCTGCCGCTGAAGAAAACCAGCGCGGGCGGAAATGAGATATTCTATGCGGAAAGCTCCTCGGCGCGGCCAGAGTTGCACTTTGACGTGGAGTACGATGTGATCCGGCATGAGCGAATTGCGCTGGGACAGGGGGCGCATCTTGTCCCTGTGAGCCTTTCGGCGAAGGACCGGGACCTAGATTTGCAGCCGGATGCGCTGGTACCGGTCACTGGCTTGCCTGCGGAACTGGCCGCGAAAGTGACTCGGGGCAAAACTGAAACGCTCGATAAGGCACGCGCCATTTACGACTATGTGTTTTCGACCCTGCGCTATGACAAGACAGGAACGGGATGGGGGCGAGGAGATGTTCTTTACGCCTGCGATGCGAAGAAGGGCAATTGCACCGACTTTCATTCGCTGTTCATTGCGATGGCGCGCTCGCAGGGTATTCCTGCCCGCTTCGAAATCGGATTTCCCCTGCCTGCGGACAAGCATTCCGGGGAAATTGCGGGATATCACTGCTGGGCGGATTTTTATGTCGATGGCAAGGGATGGATTCCGGTGGACATCTCCGAGGCATGGAAGCACCCCGACAAGCGCGATTATTTTTTTGGCTCGCACGATGTAAACCGGGTGCAGTTCAGCATGGGGCGCGACTTGAGGCTGAATCCGCCACAGCAGGGCAAGGCGCTGAACTATTTTGTTTACCCTTATGTCGAGGTGAATGGGCAGGAGTATTCGAATGTGTCGCTGGCTTTTTCGTTTGCGGATTCCGGAGCGTCTGTCGCGCAAAGATAGCTACTAGCGGGTAGCTACGATAGAGCCTGGGCCGCCTCCGGGTTGTGGGATATCCGGTGGAGGCATGGGCGGAGGCGGAGTTGCGCCGTTGGCGGGTTTCGGCACATTTTCCTCATCTTCGCCGGGGCGCCTGAGACTGGGCGCAGTGGAGGGATGCTCTTCCTGCTGCGATTTTGCTTCCTTCGTTTTGTCCTGATCTAGAAAAACTTCCTTCTGCGTGCGGACGATTTTTTCGCCATCCACCTTCATGGTTTCGACGCGCACCACCTCATCACCGACGAAGCGAATAAAATTCACGTCTGCCGGCATTTCGCCGTAAATCCATTCTTCATACATGGTTTCGCCGTCCTGCTCGCGATCCTTCTTCGGCGGCTTGCCCATGGCGTGCAAGACCATTTCCTGACTCATTCCCACGAGCACGTGATGCGCCCGGATCGCCCCGCTGATTTTTGGAGGGAGCGAATCGAGATAGGCCTGCTCTTTGTTGTGGGCGGTGAAATCCAAGGCTGGATAGAGTAAGCCGCGAAGTTGAGCGGCGGTAATCTCGGGTACGTACTTATCGAAGTAGAGATCGAGGTAGGAACCGTGAGGATTGGTCTGGGGGGAATCCGGGCTAGTGGTCACGGGGCCGTTAGCGCCGGCAACCTCAATGCGCTCGTACCACTTCTGCCGGTGGACGGGACCGCCGTTGATTTCGAAATGAATGTGATCGGGCTTGATTTGTATATACGAAATGTGCGCGGGGTCGCCGGGCTTGATCGATGGGCCCCAAAGATTCAAGGTCTGCTGCATCTCCTCGCCGTTGGGCGTGATGACGCCGTCTTTCAAGATGAGACCTTTGGTTCCCATCGGGAAGTTCGTGCGCGAGTAGACAAGCAGGGTTTCGAAGTCGTGGATGATTTCATAACGCGTGCGGCGAGCCATGCGGGGAGCATCAGGAGCAACGGGAGTGAAAACGGGCGGACCCTCGGGGGAAGAAGCGGCAGTCTGATCGCCGGCGGGCGGGCGGGCAATCGAGGTGCGTAGCTTTCCCGGATCGTTGCTCTGCGCGCACACGATGCACGCCGTAAGGAGGCTGAAGACTGCCAGAAAGGCGAAACCCCGAGGAGATCGCATGCCGCACCACCAAGCCCTTGGCAATGATTATATGCGATGGAGGGAAGGCTGGAGAGGTTGCCCGCGTACTTTCGTTTACCGCAGCGCTTGACCTAGACGCTTTCGGGAGGACGCTTCTTATGCTGCTGGCACTTCTTCATAATGGCCGAGCGCAGGCGAGAGCGCAGGTCTTCGGGCAGTTCGTAGAGTTGGGAGTCGCGATAAATCTCGATGGTCTTCTTGGTTGTGTCGCAGACTACGTAACAGTTGTGGCACCAGGAAAGGTGGTTTTCCAACTCCACCTTTGTAGGCTCATCGATAACGCCGTCCAGGTAATTTGTCAGCTCGTGCAAAAACTCAGAGCATTTCACCGGGTCCCATCTCCAGAAACACTTTTATCTCCATTCTCGCGCCGCTGAAAGTACCGTCCCAACCGCTCGCGAAGCTGCAATCGAGCGCGCAGCAGCCGCGATTTGACTGCAGGAACGCTCAATTCCAGCGCGGCTGCAGTTTCTTCGGTGGACAATCCTTCCACGTCCCTTAGTACAAAAACCGTCCGAAAGCCCGGGGGGAGGCCCTGGATCGTCTTACTTAAAATCTCACTCAACTCGGCTTGCGTATATTGCTGTTCCGGATTCGGGCTCCAGTCGGCGATTTCGCGTGGCAGCGAATCGTCTTCTGTTTTGATGTCCTCATCCAGCGATACGGTGCGCTCCGGCTTTTTGCGCCGCAGCTTCATCAAGGCTTCGTTGACCGCGATTCGAACCAGCCATGTATAGAACTTAGACTGTTCCTGAAATTTGGCCAGATTACTATAAGCCTTGAGAAAAGCCTCCTGTACTACATCTTCCGCGTCTTCCCGGTTTTGCGTAATGTGCTGCGCGATGCGGAACACATTACGGTCGTAACGGCGGACGAGCTCCTCAAAAGCTGAGTCATCGCCTTGTTTGGCGGCCCGTACCAGCGCTAACTCTTCGCTGACAGGCTCTCCCAGTTTGTTTTGGATGGTTGCCATTCTCTGGACGATGCAGTATTTTGCGGACAAAAATCGCGAGGTGCACGCGCTGGTTTCATTTTAATTCGTAACGGGACTTTTTGACCAATCGCGGGGGCGGTAGGGGTCGCGGGTTTGCTTCATCCCCGATACCCAGGGTCCGATTTCAGGGACCGGTCGCCGATTGCGAGGATTCACGCAACCGACAAGAGTCACCACGGAAAATGCGGAGGTGCCGTAGGCGGAGTGCGCAATGGCTCGTTGGTTTGCCGCTGAGATGTGCCGAACCGAGATGCGTTGTAGTGTACGATTGACTGGTTTCACCACAACGCGAATGAAACTTTCGGCAATTGCATCCGCTCTTGATGCGCGCCTGGAGAACGGCGCGCCTGATACGGAAATCACAGGGATCAACGGCATTGAGCAAGCCGGACCCGCAGAAATCAGCTTCGTTGCCAATCCCAAATATGCCGCGGCCGCGCGGCGGACGAAAGCTGCCGCGGTCATCGTTGCGAAAGACTTTCCTGCCATTCCTGCCGCGACCTTGCGCGTGGAAGATCCTTATATCAGCTTTGCGCATGCCCTGGAATTGTTTCATGAACCTCTGCGATATGCGCCCAGCGTTCATCCTACGGCGGTCATCGATCCCGGTGTGAAGATTGGACGGGACGCGCACATCGGGCCTTACGTCGTCATCGGAGAAGACGTCGAAATCGGCGGGAATGCGGTTCTGCTGGCGCATGTGGTGATCTACCGCGGGGTGAAAATCGGCGACGGTTTCTTTGCTCATGCGCACGCTACGGTGCGGGAGAACTGCCGGATTGGCAACCGCGTCACGCTGCATAACGGAGTGGTCATCGGCGGCGACGGGTTCGGCTTTGCCAAGACGAGTGCAGGAACGTGGCAGAAGATTCCGCAGCCCGCGCCGGTGGTGATTGAAGACGATGTGGAGATTCAGGCGAACTCCTGCATTGACCGTGCGAGCGTGGGCGAAACGCGCATTGGGCGCGGGGTGAAAATTGATAATCTGGTGCAGGTGGGGCATGGATCGAAGGTGGGAGAAGATGCATTGCTCTGCTCGCAGGTGGGACTCGCGGGATCAACCGAGATCGGCAAGCGCGTGATTTTAACGGGCCAGGTTGGGGTGGTGGGCCATTGCAAAGTTGGAGACGGCGCGATTGTTACCCCGCAGAGCGGCGTCGCGCATGATATTCCCGCGGGGGCGCTCGTCAGCGGGGCACCCGCGGTCGATCACAAAGCGTGGTTGAAGTATTCGGCATTATTGCCGAAGCTCCCGGAGATGGCGCGCGCGCTGCGGGCCAAGATTGGGAAAAAATAGCCGATTCGCTTTTATGAGTTTGCTTGCGCCGATTGCCGCGTGGACGGTTTAAGTTGTTGTCGGAGCAGAGCGAAGTTCTTCCGGCAAACCGCTTTCGATCGCGGCCCTGACTTTTTCCATCAGGCATTCCCGGCTGCCGAAATCCGCAGGTTCAATCGGCAGATGGAAAATCAAGTGCACCGGTCCGGGCTTGATTGCGAATCTGCCTTTGGGCATCACGTAGTGCGTGCCGGTGATTGTTAGCGGCACGACTGGCACTCCGCATTCCATCGCTAGATAAAATGGTCCCTTCTTGAACGGCAGGAGTCTGCCATCGAAGGAGCGCTTGCCTTCCACATAGATGGTCATGTTGATTCCCTGCGCGACCACCTCTTTTGCGATGCGCACTGCTTCGATTCCTGCATCGCGATTGCCCCGATCGACGGGCACGAGCGAACCCATTCGCATGGCCTGCCCCAGGATCGGATAACGGAACAGTTCTTTTTTCACCATGACGGATGTGCGCTTGGGAATCAGCGGGATGGTGATCGGGGGATCGAGATTGGAGACGTGGTTCGACATGAAAATGTAGTTGCGGGCCGGATCGAGACGCTCGAGCCCGAACGGTTTCGACGCGGACTCCGGCCAGGCGCACGCCGGCATAGGCTCCGGTTACGAACGCGCGATAAAGAAAGCGGACGTCACCTGTGAGGAAGGTCCAGGGAAAGCCGATCAGAGCCGCGAGCGGCGCGGCCACGGACCAGAAGGCGAGCATGGCGAGAGTTCGGATCATGGGTGAATGTTTTATTGACCTCAACGTCGGCCCCTTCGGCAGGCTCAGGGCAAGGCTAAAGCGCCTGCCTTCTTCCGGGACCCGGTCTGGGACTCGCCTTTCAACCACGCCGCGCGGCGCTGCCGCTGGTCTGACCTTATGTTCTCCATATCCTTGAGTTCGTACGTGACTTCGGCACGAGTCGCAAGCTTCCATTGAATTTCGCGCTCACCTTCGCGACGTGCACGGATTTCGAGCGAGATTGTATCCCCGGGGTTAAGCCCCTCCAAATTTTCTGAAGACGTCTGTCCCGTGTCCTTGCCATTGATTTGAAGAATGGTATCGCCTACTTTCAGGCCAGCTTTTTCTGCCTCGCTGCCTGCGGCGACGGACTCGACCCGCATGGGACCGTCGAAGTTGCGCGAGGCGGAAAATCCGGGATCGGCGACATCGGAGGTTTGCTGGACAAGTTGCAGGCCAAGGCTGCGGAAAAAATCGTTCCACGGGATTTCTTCTGTGCCCGCTACGTATTTTGAGAAGAACGAGCTTAGATCGGAATGGCTGACGGCTTCGGCCGCTTGGCGCACGCCGTCCGAGTCGGAGAAGAATCGGTCCTTCTTGGCGAAGTTTTGATTCATCCATTGGAAGACTTCGCGCAGAGAGGCCTGGCCGCGGCTGGCCTGACGCACCGCCAGATCGAGCATGACGCCGAGCAATTCTCCTTTGTTGTAGTAAGAAATGCTGCGATCGGGACGGCGGTAGTAGGGATAGCCTTCGAGCCACCCGTCGAGGCTGGACTCTTCGGCCGACTGCGTCAGGTGAGCGGGGCGGCTTTCGAGTTCGGTGATGTCCGCCGCCAATGAGCGTTCGAACTCGTGCTCATCGAGTAGTCCAGCGCGAAGTTGAATGATGTCCGCCGCCGTGCTCGTGCATCCTTCGCTGAACCAAAGTGCGCGCGTGTAGTCTTCTTTGGTGTAGTCCACGGGTTCGAGAGTTTGCGGACGAATGCGTTTTACGTTCCAGAGATGAAAAAACTCGTGCGCGGTTACGGACGAAAGAATTTCCGGAGAGCGTGCCATGGCCTCGGCGTTCACGTCGATCGTGGCGGAGTAGGCATGCTCCATGCCGCCGCCGGCTGGGCCTCGCGGGAAGTGATACAGGAACATATAGGTCTGGAAGGGACGATCGTCCATCCAGCTGGTGGCAGCGGCCACGACCCTGTGCAGCATGGCGTCGATTTTTTCCATGTCATAGTCGCCGGGCTCGGCGTCTACGACTACACGGTAGTGTGCACCGCCTTCGTCGAAATCGGATTCGCGAAATTCTCCGATCTCGACGGGTGAGTCGACGAGACGGTCGTAATTCTCTGCGCTGAAGTTTCCATCCGGAGAAGAGGACAGAGGCGTGGCGATTCGCCAACCCTCCTGGAGATTCGCAAAATGCACGGTCATCGCTTCATTCCGGGCGTCTACCGGATACATCAGAATCTGCGCGAGATTGAAGAATGCGTGGTGGGAGCTGAGTTGCGCGCCGAACGGGCCGGAAGAATCAGCATAGATCTGATACTCGATCACGCCGCCTTTTTCAGCTCCGGACACTTGCCAGAGGTCTTTGTTCAGCTTGCGGATCGGAAGTGGGCGGCCAGCGCCGTCTTTGGCGCGGACCCAATTCACGTACTGGGAAAAATCACGGATTTGGTAGAGGGCATTCCAGGCTGGTAGCTGGAGCTCCCGGTTGGACGCTCCCGCGGGCAAATGAACTTGTACCTCGACCAGATGTTTTCCAGGATCGGCGAGAGAGATGGTGTAGTCGGTGGAGGAAAATATCTTGTACGGCGCCGCCAGCAGGAGCAGCGCCAGAATCGGAGTTGAGCACGAGCGCCTGCGAGGAATGGGGAGAATCATCGCCGGGCCGCCGCGTTAGCCGACTTGGAATTTGCTGCTGCTCCGGCCAGCGACTGCAATTTTGCCGGCAGTTTTTCGTAGATGCCACCGAAGCCGCCGTTGGAAAGGATGGCGACCACATCGCCAGCGCGCATCTCCGGAGCGACGATTTTCACGATTTCATCGGCGCCGTCGATCAGGCGGGCGCGCTTGCCGTGTTCTTGAATGTCTTCTGCGAGAGTGGGCAGATCCAGGCGCTCGTTTTCCGGCACGGCATCGGAGCGGAAGACTGCCGCGACAACGATTTCGTCTGCGAGAGCCAAACTCCGCGCAAGGTCGGCTTGCAGAACGCGACGCCGCAGCGTGTTGGAGCGCGGCTCGAGAATGGCCCACAGGCGCGCCCCGCAATAACGCGCGCGCAATGCCTTGAGCGTGCCGGCAATCGCCGTGGGGTGGTGTGCGAAATCGTCGATGATGGTGATGCCGTTCACTTGAGCTTTTACCTCCAACCGGCGTTTCACACTTTTGAAAGTTCTCAGCGCCTCGGCGATTTCTTTGGTTGAAATGCCATAAGCCGCAGCCATTGCCGCGGCGGCGGTTGCGTTCCACACGTTGTATTCGCCGGCGAGTGAAAATTCCAGGTTCGCCCATGGGCTGCCGTTGTGCAGAACGGTCCACGAAGTTCGGCCTCCGTCGAATTTGAGGTCGGCGATTCGCCATTCGGAACGCTGAGAGGCGCCGTAATGCTCGACCGCGCAGAAGGCTTTGCTCAAACAGCGCTCTAGACTCGGGCTTTCGGACACTTCGCCAACCGCGCCGTCAAAGACGATGATGCGGCCGCGTTTTGGAATCAGATTGACCAGACGCTTGAATGCCGTCTCCACGGCATCGAGGTCCTTGTAGATATCCGCGTGATCGAACTCTACCGAGGTGAGGATGATTGCATCGGGAAAATAGTGGAGAAACTTCGGACCCTTGTCGAAAAAAGCCGTGTCGTACTCGTCGCCTTCCAGAATGAAATATTTTCCCTGCCCGAGGTGAAAGCTCGAGCCGAAATTTTCCGCAATGCCCCCGATCAGAAACGATGGATCGAGTCCTGCCGAATGGAAAATCCATGAGAGCATGGAGGTCGTTGTGGTCTTGCCGTGGGTTCCGGCGACCACCAACACTTCTCTGCCCCGCAGGAATTCATCGTGCAGGATTTGCGGCAGCGAACAAAATGGAATGCGGCGGTCGAGGATGTGCTCGAGTTCGGCGTTTCCCCGGGAGATGGCATTGCCGACCACGACCAGATTGGGAGTGGGCTCGAGATTTTGAGCGTCGAAAGGCTGGGCCACGGGTATTTGCAGGCCGGCAAGAAAATCGGACATCGGCGGGTAGGCGGCCGCGTCCGAACCGGTTACGCGGAAACCGCGCTCCTTGAGCATTCCGGCGAGCGACGCCATGGCGGTGCCGCAGATTCCAATCAAATGGATGTGCTTGTTCTCGGTCATGATTTTCTTTCGCGCGGGCTACGCGATCACCGCCTGCTCCAGCAAGCGCAGCGATGCATCGGTTCCCTCCACCGTCAGACGCGCCTGCACGCCGATAGGCAGTGTAATATTTCGCCCGGCTACATGTCCTGACCTTAGGCCGAAAGCCATTGGTATCCGCAACGGGCTCACAATGCGCATGATGACTTCCTGAAGCGTATAGTCCTGATTCGCCGTTTGTAAGCAATCGCGCATTTCGCCAAAAACAATTCCGCGGACATCGTCAAGCTTGCCTGCGAGTTTTAGCTGCATCAACATGCGATCAATTTGAAACGGCTTCGCGGCTACATCTTCTAGAAATAAAATCGTGCCCGCTGGGTTCATTTCGTACGGCGTGCCCAGCGATGCCACCAGGATGGAGAGACATCCACCGTAGAGAATTCCCTCGGCCTCGCCCTCGCACAATCCGGAGATGCCGGAATCGGCTTGCAGTTCAAAGGTCGGCGCTGTGCCGCGAAGAACCGCATGCCACGACGGCAGATCGACGCCATCGTCATGCGCCCAATCTTTCGCGGCCATCGGGCCGTGAAAGGTGACAAAACCTTGGTCGCGCGAAAAACAGGTCAGCAGCGAGGTCAGATCGCTGTAGCCGACAAAAATTTTCGGCTGAGCCTTGATGGCCGCGAAGTTGAGTGCCGGGAGCAGATAGTTGGAGCCATAGCCGCCACGGGCGCAGACGATGGCGCGCACGTCGTCGCGGGCAAACATGGCTTCGAGTTCTTCGGTGCGCCGTTTCACGGATCCGGCGAAATAGAGATCTCGTGTCAGGATGGAATCGAGATAGAAAGGCCGGTATCCGGCTTTCTGCAGGCGTTCGCAGCCCGCGTCCAAGTCCTCGCGCTTGATATTGCTGGCGGGCGCGACGATGCCGACGGTGTCTCCGGTATGGATTGCGGGCGGCTTAACTAACGGATGTTGAATCGAAGAGATCAAATAAAAATCCTATGCTGTCAGAAAAAACTCTCCGCGGCACACTAACTGAGCCGGCCCCCGAAGAAACACCCGGCCCTGCTCCAGGCGCACGGTCTGCATTCCACCAACCGCGTGCACACACACGGGAGAGGCGGCTCTGTCCGTGGTGATTGCGGCTACCGCCGACGCGCAGGAGCCCGTTCCGGACGATTGCGTTTCGCCGACTCCGCGTTCGAAGAATCGTACCGCGATATTGTTTTTATTCTCGACAAAAACCATTTCTATGTTTACACCTTGCGGGAATTTTGAGCTGCGCTGGATTTCTGCCGCGCGGAGCTGCCATTCTGGTGCGAACTCCGGCACGAATACGACATAGTGCGGATTCCCTAACGATACCGGAACACCGCTTACCGTGCCGGCTGAGATGCGAACCTCCATCGGCTTGCCTACTTCGGCCTGGCCCATTTCGGCCTCGAATTCGTATTCGGATTCTTTTCGCGAGACCAGCACGCAGGTTTTCAGGCCGGCACCGGTTTGAATTTTGATCTCCTCCTTGCCCCGCGTCGCGCAAATGTAGGCGGCAACACAACGCGTGCCGTTGCCGGAAATTTCCGCCTCCGAGCCATCGGCGTTGATCAGGCGAATCTCGACATCGGCAGACGCGTGAGGGGACATCCATTCCACTCCGTCGGCTCCCACCCCCAGTTGACGATCGCAGATTCGGCGGCTTAGTTCGGCCAAGTTAGCACCGTGCGAGAGGTTCGCGAGGTCGATCAGCAAGAAATCGTTGCCGCAGGCATTCGCCTTCACGAACGGAATTACGAGATGCGGCAGGCTCACTCCAGCTCCACCGGGCCTAATGAGGTCACACTGCCGAATATTCCCGAGGCTTGCAGATCGCGCAGAAACTGCCTCTGCTCGCGATTACAGCCGGAGACATCGAATTGCATACGCACATGCTGGCTTGTACTTCCGGTCAAAACGTTCTGCATCATGCGATGGCCGTGCTCCAGGATGCGGTTGACCTCCTGTGTAATTTCTTCCGCGCTGCGGCCGGTCACTTCGTAGCTGAAAAGCAGAGTCTTGAGGTTGAAGGTTCGCTCGAGATGGCCGAGAGAAAACAAGGCAACTAGAACAGCGCCCGTGGAAAAAATCGCGGTCAAGTAAAGTCCGCCGCCGGCAGCCATTCCGACAGACGCTACGACGAAAAGCGTGGATGCGGTGGTTAATCCGGTGGTGAGGCCGCGCGTGTGCAGAATCGATCCCGCGCCGATGAAGCCGATGCCGGGAATGATTTGCGCAGAGATGCGCGTGTGGTCACCGAGGTACTTGACGGCCAGGGCGTCGGAAAGGATGGTAAAAAGCGCAGCGCCGAAACAGATGAACATATTGGTGCGCAGGCCCGCCGGGCGATGGCGAAGTTCGCGCTCCAGCCCAATCACTCCGCCGAGCAGCGCAGCCAGCACGAGCCGCGCGAGAGAACTGGCGACAAGGCCGCTCGCCATTTCGCTATTCAGTAAATGGGTGATGTGTTGCCAGTTCATAAGCAACAATAAACGTATGTTGGCCGGATTTTATCACCGCGCGGAGCGGGGGTTTGCGCGGCGCGTTAACGCCTCTGATTACCTTGTCAGTTTGGTGGAGACTGGGCTCGCGTTTCGAAAATGATGGCCGGCGGCTGCCCTGTGGCGTGGATTTCGACCAACGCTTTCAGATGCCGAGCCCGCGCCGCTGTCCAAACCGGATCGCCCTGGAATGCGATGGCGAAGTCCGCGTATTTTGCCGGATCGGTCAAGGCGCGCTCCCACAGGCCCTCGGGATCGGAAGGTTTCTTCCAGACGCGATGATTGCCTTCGTTGATCGTTCTCGCAAGCGGAATACCGGCCCGTTCGAGAACGCCTGAGTGTTGGCCGAGATACATCAGAAACGTTGCATTCGGTGGCATGGCCTTGATCCACTCGCCGATTCGCGTGTCGAGAGCGACGAGGCCGCGCATATTCAGATCGGCTTCCCGATAACAGATGGGATCGGCGCGCCAGATTGCCGCGTAGCTGGAAGCAGCGAGCAGGAGGACTAAGAGCGTGGCCACCGAATTGGTCGCCGAATTGGTCGCCGAATTGGCCCATGGTTTTACTGCGCGTTCGACGGAGGGGATTCGATTGGCGGACTCGATCAGAAAGGAAACTCCTAACGGCACGAACACAGCAAATGCGGGAAGCAGTTGCAAGCCGTAGCGCACGTTGTATAGCGAAAACGGCCACCAGGTGGGCACAAAAATGGGGACACTGCCATAGGCTATGGAGAGCGCGTAAAAGAGCAACGGCAACACCAGCAGCATCGCGATGCGGTTGCGGCGGACCCATGCCGCGAGGATTCCTATGATTGCCAGGGCGAGCCAGATACGACCCTCCCAATTAGAGGGAGCGACGTTCAGTTCTGCGGCTTTCAGAAAATAAGAGCCGGCGGCGATCAGATTGCCTTTTGCCGGATTGATCGTCTGTGTTTTCTGTTCGATGGCTTGCGGAGAATAGGGACCGTTCATGAACTCCAGCGGATTCTTGTAGACCGCTGCGTTGTATGCGAGCCAGAGAATGGGCGCTGCCGATGCGATCAGAACAAATCGAGCGATCGATCCCGGGGATATTTTAGTTTTCGCTGAGCGATCTTCGTGTTCTTGCAGCGAGCCGAATTTCATCGCCAGAACAAGAGCGATCAGAATCGCGGCGAGGAACCATCCGTCGTAGCGCGTCAAACACGCTGCGGCTACGCAGTAGCCGCATTTGGTGAGAGCCTTGGCGTTGCCTCGGGTAAACTCCGCGAAGAAAACGACAGACCAAATGAAGAAGGCCAGATACAGTGACTCGCCCATGGCGGTCGATTGTATGTAGATCAAGTTGGGGTTGGCCGCGTAGAGGATCGCGGAAATCCAAGAGGCGATGCGGGCCGCTGTGCTTTGTCCCTCGCCGAACACAGTTCGAACCAAGCGGAAAATGCCGAGCACGCCGAAAACGAATGCGGCCAAGGATGGAATCGACCCGCCGGTGCCGCTCTGCCACATTCGGTTGGAAATGACGAACGGCATGATCAGCAGATGTGGCAACGGAAGCCACACCGTACCGAGTTGCAGAAGGCCGGGAGTTCTCGAGTCAAAAACGCGGCGGGCGATATTGATGTGCGCGACGGCGTCGCCGTACAGCAGCACGTCGCCGTGGCGCTGATAATAAAGAAAAGAAAAAACCGAGATGAAAATCGCCAGCCAGATCAGCCTGACGGGTTCGATTTCCGGGCCGGCTTTGGCGGAGGGTCGAGGGTTCATTCCAGATGGGTAAGTTCGCGGAAGATCTGGAAACGGGCATCGATTTCTTCACGCGTCAGCGACTGCAGGCGCTCGGTGCCAAAACTTTCCACCGCGAACGATCCCATCACTCCACCATAAAACAAGGCGCGTTTCAAGACTTCGCGATTCAATTCGGACTGCGATGCCACGTAGCCCATGAAACCTCCGGCGAAAGAGTCGCCCGCGCCGGTGGGATCTTTGACTTCATCGAGTGGCAGGGTGGGCGCGCGGAAAGGATGGCGGCCAATGCCGAACGCGCCTTCGCGAAAGAAAATGGTCGCGCCATATTCGCCGTGCTTGATCACCAAAGCTTTCGGCCCCATGGCGAGAACCCTTTGCGCGGCGCGCGGCAGGTTCGCTTCAATGGCCAGCATTTTGGTTTCAGTGTCGTTGATCAGCAGAACATCGACCAGCTTTAAAGTTTCGGCGAGTTCCGGACGTGCGCCTTTGATCCAGTAATTCATGGTGTCGCAGCCGGTGAGGCGAACGCCATTCATCTTGCGGCGAATATTGGCCTGTAACGTTGGTTGAATGTTGGCGAGGAACAGAAATTCGGAGTCCTCGTACTCCTTCGGGAGTTGCGGATTGAACTTCTCGAAGACGTTGAGATCGGTGAAGTCGGTTTTCGCTTCGTTCAAATTGTCGGAATAGGTTCCGCCCCAGCGAAAAGTCTTGCCTGTGGCGCGCTCGATGCCGCGTGTGTCCACGTTTCTTTTCTTCAGAACGTTTTCGTACTGGCTGGTGAAGTCGTCACCCACTATGGCGACTACACGCACTTGCGTAAAGTAACTGGCCGCCAGCGCGAAATACGTGGCGGCGCCGCCGAGAATGCCCTTCATGCTGCCAGAGGGCGACGTGACGTCATCGAAGGCAACCGATCCTACTACGACAATGCTCATGCGCGAGTTTGTTTTCCTTGAGTTGAGATATGAACTTATGGTTTCGCCTGCAAATACTTGCCGAGAATCAACTTCAGTTTTTTTCTGGTAGCTGCGGGAATAATTTTGCGGTCTGTGAGAATGGCATGGGCCAGGGCCGAGCCGCATTTGCAGGAGCGCTCACGCGGCATTGCCGCCACGGTTTCGCGGACCACTTTGCAGGCATTCTCCGCATTCCGGTTCAGCACGGAGATAATCTGATTCACACTGACCGAATCATGATGCGGATGCCAGCAATCGTAATCGGTGACCATGGCGACGGTCACATAACAAATCTCGGCTTCTCGCGCCAGTTTAGCTTCTTGGAGGTTGGTCATGCCGATCACATCCATGCCTAGACTGCGGTAAACGTTGGATTCGGCTTTCGTCGAAAATTGCGGGCCCTCCATGCAGAGGTAAGTTCCGCCGCGCTTGGCATTGACGCCGGTCTTCTTGCAGGCGGTTTCTACTATGGCCGCCAGGTCTCCACAAACAGGATCGGCAAAAGCAATGTGCGCCACCACTCCTGCGCCGAAAAAAGTATCGACGCGGTGCCGGGTGCGGTCAAAGAACTGGTCGGGAATTACGAAATCGAGTGGCTTGTGTTCTTCCTTGAGCGAACCAACGGCGGAGATGGAAACGATTCTTTCCACTCCGAGTTGCTTGAATCCATGAATGTTGGCGCGGAAATTCAGTTCGCCGGGAAGAATCCGGTGACCTCGGCCGTGCCGCGCCAGAAAAGCGACCTTTCGTCCTTCCAGCACGCCACAAACGTAAGCATCAGAAGGCTTACCGAAGGGCGTGGAGACGCGCACTTCCTTCACCTTCTTCAGCCCCGGCATGGAATACAGGCCGCTGCCGCCGATTATGCCGATCTCCGCTTGTAGCAATTATCCCCCGACAAATCCACAAAAACTTTTCGTGTTAGGCCAAACCGGTGATTATAGCAAGGCGCGTAATGAGGCTTTTCCAGTGGATCATCCGCAAGATTAAACGGCTACAATCTTCGTATGAAAGTCGCGATTATCATTTGTGTCTTGGCAACGCTGGTTGCGCCCGCACTGGCACAGCCGGGCGCGAAAACGGAGCCTACGCCAAAAACCGTTACTGTACCGATCACTCTCGACCATAACCGCGTCGTGGTCGACGTTTATCTGCCTTTGCCCAGCGGGTCAACCAAGCGAGTACGCGCCTGGGTCGATAACGGAAATCCCGATCTGTATCTTTCGCGCAATGTCGCCTCACTTCTCGGCCTGAAAGTCACCTGCGACGAGAAGGAGTGCTCCGCGCCGCCGCCGGCTGCGATGACGATTGGGGAAATGAAAATTTCCCTGGCGATGATCAAGCAGGCGAAGATTCCTCTGAAGCCTCCTAGTGCGGCTTCCGTGATGGCGCCAGGGATGGCGGCGGAGATTAACATCCCTTCTACGGTGCTACGCAATTACGACGTGCTCATTGACTTACCGGATCGCGAATTCACTATTGGGGAGCCAGGAGGCTTGAAGTTTAAAGGCGTGAGTACCAAGGTCACGGTGAATGCTGAGACCGGACTGATCCAGGTTCCGAGCCAGATTGCGAACAAGAAATACAATCTTGCTCTCGATCTTGGATCTTCGATCAGTTTCTTGAACGAAGAAATTTTCGAGCAACTAGCGGCGGCTCATCCGGATTGGCCGCACATGAAGGGGGCCGTGGGTCCGGCAAACCTGTGGGGATTGGCCGACGAACCGAATTGGAAGTTGATGCGGATCGACCGGGTGCGATATGGGCCGTTGTTTCTGACCGATGTGGCGATGGTGGAGTTTGCCAAGGACAAAGATAAAGATAGGGAGGACTGGTTCGGCAGGCGCGCCGGGACGCCAACCGCCGGCTTGTTAGGATCAGAGGCGTTGTTGAACTATCGCGTGGGCCTCGACTACGCGCATTCGATGGTCTATTTCGACATCGGACGCACCTTCAAGTTTCCAGATTTCGATGTGGTTGGGCTTGTGCTGCGGCCGGAGGACGATACTCGATTTACCGTCCTCGGCGTTGCTGATTTCGACGGGAAGCCTTCCGTGCTGGAGGTTCAGGCAGGCGATCATCTTATTGCGGTCGATGGGATTCCTATGCCTGATTCGACGATGGGGCAGGTGTGGTCTTTGCTTGAGGGTTCGCCGGGGCAGGAACGCAAGCTGACGGTGGAGCGGAATGGAAAGCCGTTCACTGTGACGGCTCAGGTGCAACATTTCCTCGGTGAGACGGCAGAGGATCGTACCAGGGAAACGTCGGACAGGAAGAAGTAAAGAAGCTAGGTTAAGACTGAATCGCCGGCTGATCACTTGCCAAAAACTTCTTTTTCCAAAGCGGCGGTGGTGGCTGCATCTAGGCCTTCGCAGACCAGCACGGTGTCGCCGTGCTGTTCAATCACAACCGTACCTTCGTCGGTGTTCCATTCGTGGCGACCTTGCAGCAGTTCGATTTTATATTTGTGCTGTTGCTGCCCGGACGGAGAAGCTGGCTGGCCAATCTCTTCCGCCTTCTTATAGCGTTTGGTTAACGAACGCGCGTAAATATCTCCAAACTCGGCGGCTCTTTCGCCGTCGGACCAGCGTGAGACGTAGAGCAAACCCAAGGGTGCTGCTGCATCGTTTTTTGGACGGGCGGCGTAATAGTATCCGCCACGCCACTCGGGATAGAGTCGTTCCGAAAGTTTCTTGCCGGCGTATTGTTCGATCAGAACCGCGACATCGAACTCGCCCATGGCGCCGAGATCGAACTTCACGTAATCCTTGAAGTCACGCTTGAGCTCTACGACTGGCATCGGAGGAATCTGCTCGCCCGACAAGTACGTTTCCGGTTGCATAATCTGGCGCGTGGTGTGGGGAGGGTCGGCTAGAACATCGGCAAAAGCTTTCTCCTTGCCACCTTCCTGCAGCAACTTCACTTCGAACTTTAAACCGTAGCTATAGGGAAAAGTGAGCGACTCGCGTAGAAAAATCGGGGCGTCCTTGAACACCGCGGAATCGTCCGTGCCATTGGCCATTTGCGCCTCCATGGCATCGACCAGGTCAGGAGAATCGATGATCGACCGGCCGACGGGCGCGAGTTCGTATTGCAGCATGACGGCTTCGGCTTGCCCTTCGACCACCGCTTCGCGCGTATCGTCCATTTCGTCGTTTTCGATGTCTTCGGGGGTGGGATCTTTCTTGGTTTCGCCCAAATCTTTTTCGCCGCGCCTCATCCACTTGTCGAGGCCGACGTCCTGATCCTGCAGCGCGTGGGTCAACTCGTGCGCCATGACCGGCTCCTGCTCTTCCATGGGAACCCAGTCGAGCAGATTCACGGTCTTGGTTTTCGGATCGTAATATCCGGCGACCTGCTCGCGCAGCAGCGCTACCAGCAACTTCTCCAGATCGAAGTCGCGTGGCAGCAAGCCGAACTTCTTGAGCACCAACTCGGAGCGGCGCAGGCGCTTTACGTCTTCGTCCTTCATATGCTTGGTGAGGTAGGCAACGACTTCGTCGCGGCTGGTGAGCCGACGCTTAACCGGCTTCCTGATGGGAAGGCCAGTCTGTTTGCTGTCGAAGGCCAATATTTCGTCGACGGAATGAAACAGTTCCTCGGCTTCGCGCGGCGTGATTTTAACTTCAGGTTTTTCGGCCTGCGGCTGCGAGCCGGGAGGGGGCGGGACGGGCGTTTGCGCGGGCGACTGACCGGCCGGATTTTGCTCCTGTGTGGAGTGCGCACTCTTGTCCGTCTGCTGGGTGGAATTCCGTTGCTCGCCCGCTTGAACCTGGGCTCGCGTGGCGGCTGTGCCGCTTGACGCCGCGAGCAGTAAAACCCCGAAAAGCAACCACAGGAACCTTCCACCAAACCGATTAACGATAATCATTAGCAACGAGTCTACCCTGTTTCCATATACTTTCTTCAAGGATGAACCATTCTGCAAGAACCAATTTAAGACCGATCATTTTGGATAAATCATGAGCGCAAACACTGCAGTCAATCTCTGGAAGTCTTCGGAACACGCAATCGATTATTTGGAACGGGCAGATTCCGTTCCGCACCGGAGCGAGGGCGAGGCTACGCTGCTCGAATTCATACCTCGCTCGGCGCGGCGAATTCTGGACCTTGGCACCGGCAATGGACGGCTGTTGGCGCTGGTCAAGGCTGCGCTAGCAGGGCGCACGGACGGGCCGGGCGTGGAAGGCGTGGCCGTGGATTTTTCTCCTGCCATGCTGGATGCGGTGCGCAAGCGCTTCGCGGGAGATCCTTCGGTCACAATCGTCTCGCATAATCTCGATCATCCGCTGCCCGCGCTGGGCAAGTTTGATGCGGTCGTGTCCAGCTTCGCCATTCATCATCTGGTTCACGAGCGCAAGCGGGATTTGTGTGGAGAAATTCACGGCCTGCTCAATGCAGGAGGTGTGTTCTGCAATCTGGAGCATGTTTCGTCGCCTACGGCAAGGCTGCATGACGAATTCTTGCGCTCCATCGATAAAACGCCGGAGACGGAAGATCCGTCGAATAAATTGCTGGAGCTTGAGACGCAACTGCTGTGGCTGCGCGAGATTGGTTTTGTGGATGTAGATTGCCACTGGAAGTGGCGAGAGTTGGCATTGATGGCGGGGCGAAAGCAGCAGTAGCGGGTAGGGATCCTTCGACTACGCAAGCCGATTCGCAGACGCGAATCGGCTTGCTCCGCTCAGGACGACAATCCGTGCTTAATGAGAGTAACTACGTTATCCGCGGCTTCTCTTGTACCCAAAGTTCCGCCGATTTCTTGCGTCGTCTTCTTCTGACGCACCGCCTCCAGCACGGCTTTCTCAATCTTTTCCGCTTCTTTTGCCAGTCCCAGATGCGCCAGCATCATTGCTGACGTGAGAATTGCCCCGAACGGATTCGCGAGATTCTTTCCTGCGATCAACGGCGCTGAACCGTGGACTGGCTCGAACATTGAGGTTTGGCCGGGATGAATATTTCCGCTGGCTGCCATGCCGAGGCCGCCCTGCAAGCCTGCCGCGAGATCTGTGATGATATCGCCGAACATGTTGTTGGTGACGATTACGTCGAAGCTGCGCGGGTCGCGCACCATCTGCATGCAAAGCGCGTCGACGTACATGTGCTGAGTTTCGATCTGCGGAAATTCGGCGCTCACTTCTTTGAATACTCTCTGCCAGAGGCCTCCGGCGTGAGTCATGGCGTTTGACTTGTCGCACATGAGCACCCGGCGGCGCGGTGAGCCATCGAGTTTGGTGTGCCGCTCGCAGTAATCGAATGCGTAGCGGATGATGCGTTCGACTCCCTTGCGCGTGTTAATGTCTTCCTGAATGGCGATCTCATCCGCCGTGCCTTGCTTGAAAACTCCACCGGCATCGGTGTAGACGCCCTCGGTGTTTTCGCGGATCACTACGAAATCAACATCCTTCGGCTCGACCCCCTTTAAGGGACATAGCGCCGCGTCGAGCAGGCGCACCGGCCGCACGTTGGCGTAGAGATCCATCTTAAAACGCATGCCGAGAAGGATTTCCTTGGCGTGAATATTAGTTTTCACGCGGGGGTCGCCGAAGGCGCCGGTGAGAATGGCATCGTAATCGCGCGCGAGCATGGCGAAGCCTTCGGGTGGGACAGTCATGCCGTCGCGCAAATAGCGGTCGGCGCCCCAGTCGAATTCGCTGATTTCGACGTCGGCTCCGGTGGCACGGATTACTTTCAGGGCTTGGGGAATGACTTCCTGGCCGATGCCGTCGCCGGCGATGACTGCGATGCGTTTTTTGGAGGATTGATTAGGGCTCACAGCGGAAAGCTACCACAAGAGAGTATCGATTGCCGATTTTCGATTGACGATTGAAATTGGCGATTTACGCGTTCGAGAGAAGCTGCGCGGTTAGCAGTTGGCAATTAGCATGAATCAACGACCCGTTCGTTATAATCAATATTTGTATGGGGCTCACTGCACTCCAAGCCGCGCTTCGCGCGCAGGTGGCGAACGTCCTGCAACCGGTGGACGTTCGCGAGTATCGCGGCGCCGAAACTGCTACGCGATTCTCCGACCCACGCGACGAGTTTGGTTCGATGCTGAGCGGTTGCGGAGTATTCGATCTCGGCTTCCGTGCTCGAATTTCGCTGAAAGGCAGCGATCGCGTGCGCTGGATGAATGGCATGGTCACGAATAATGTTCGTGATCTGGCTGTCGGACGCGGCGTTTATGCATTTCTGCTCAACCCGCAGGGGCACATTCTCGGCGATATGAATGTGTTCAACATGGGTGACAGGCTGGAGGTGGAAACCGATCGCAACCGGCTTGAAAACATTCTGGCGACATTCGATCACTACATCATCATGGATGACGTCGAGGTGACGAATGTCGGCGATGCATGGACGATGCTCGGCGTGGCTGGGCCGGCGACGCGGGCTGCTTTGAACGCGGTTGGAATTGAGGTTCCTGAGCTCGAGCCCTTGCAGACTTGCGTTCCCAAATGCAGCTGCGATTGCGGATGCATCGAGTGCACGGTGATTCGCGGCGATGATCCGGTGAGCGAGTCGTACGAACTCTGGCTTGCTCCCAAGGATGTATTGAAGACGTGGAATGCGCTGGTGGCTGCAGGCGCAACTCCCGTGGGAAGCGACGCTTTGGAGTTGCATCGGATCGCGGCGGGCATTCCGCTGTTTGGCGTGGACATTCGTGAACGCGATCTTCCGCAGGAAACTGAACAGGCGCGCGCGCTAAACTTCAACAAGGGATGCTATGTTGGGCAGGAGATTGTGGAGCGCATCCGCTCGCGCGGCAGTGTTCATCGCAAGTTTACGAGCTTTGTGTTTGAAGAAGCGGCGAGCCTGTCTGCCGGCGATAAGATTTCTTCCGGCGAAAAAGAAGTGGGGGAGATCACAAGCTTCGCGGTTCTGCCCATGCCCTCCAGCGAGCAGACCATCGCTTTAGGTTACATTCGGCGTGAGGCGGGCACGCCGGGACGAGAAGTCATGATCGCTGGACATAAAGCTAAAATAGCCAACGCACCGTTGGAGAACATGGCTGCTTCACGGGTTGAGGACGCCATTTTGCACAAGGCATGAACGCGAAGTTTGTACGCCCTTCTGATCGAAAGCTGCGACAAGGATATTGGTTATGGCTGAAAAGAAACAGAACTCCGGATTTACAGTAACCGACCGCCGCAAATTCACCGAGGATGGCGAATTGCGGCAAGAGGCCGCCGAACGGGACGAAGAGCGGTCGAAGCCTGCGGCTTCGACGAGCAGTGCTTCGCCATCAGAATCCGTCGCCGCATTCCCCGGCGGAGACGGGAGTGCGCCGCAGGACATGCCTCCCTTGCCCACGGCAGCCGAACAGCAGGAGCAGGCCGATGCTTATCACAAGTCGAATAAGGAAGTGGATTCGCGCGTGGAGATGAGCGGACACTCGACTAAAGAATTCGAGATGACGTTCGAGCGCTTTCTGGCTTCGCTCTACATGACGGCCATGTTGCAGCTCGGCTTGATGCATCAGCAGGACGAGCAGCCGCGCGTTGATATCATCGGAGCGCGCCAGACGATCGACACGCTGGCTTTGCTGGCTGAGAAAACCAAAGGGAACCTGACGTCCACGGAACAAAGTTTTCTGCAGAACAGTCTCTACGAAGTCCGCATGGCTTATGTCGAAGTAACCAACGCACTCTCCCGCCCGCCGCAACCCGGAGCCGCCACGGGAACCAGCGGACGATGAGCAAGGCGCGCGCATGAAGGCACGACTGACGGTGCTCGGCAGCGGCACCTCGATGGGCGTGCCGACGCTCGGCTGCGACTGCGCGGTATGCCATTCCACCGATCCCCACGACCGGCGCACGCGCCCTTCGATCATGCTGGAATTCGGGGGAAAGGTCGTGCTCATCGATACTACGCCTGATTTTTATACCCAGGCGATTCGCGAGAGCATCACGCGCGTGGACGCGGTGTTTTACACGCACACGCATGCCGACCATATTCTCGGTATCGACGATCTGCGCCCGTTCAGCTACTTTCACAAGCCGGCGAAGCTGCCGCTTTATGCGCGCCCGGACGCGGCTGCATTCCTGCGAAAGATGTTCAGCTATATTTTCGACGCCGATTACAAGTATGGCGGACTTCCGCATCTTGAATTGCGCCCCATCGACGGCCCTATTCATCTGTTTGGAGCGAAGTTTGTTCCCATTCGATTGATTCATGGCGAGACGGAAATCTACGGGTTTCGCTTCGGCAGCGCGGCCTACCTTACCGATCACAGCGAGATTCCCGAGGCATCCTTCCATCAGCTCGAAGGATTGGACGTTCTTTTTCTTGACGCCTTGCGGCACAAGCCTCACCCAACGCACTCGACGGTGGAGAACTCGCTGCGCATAGTGGAAAGACTCAAGGCAAAGCGGGCATTCTTCACGCACATCTGTCACGATCTGGCGCATGAGGCCACCAATGCGACCCTGCCGCCGCATGTGCGATTGTCGTACGACGGGCTGAAGCTGGAGTTTGAAATCTAAATCGCGACCTGAATGCAGATATTTCACAAACTGGATGATGTCCCGGCCGGGTTTGGGCCTTCGCTTGTAAGCGTGGGGAATTTCGACGGAGTGCACCGGGCTCACGCACACGTGCTGGGCGAGATCGTTCGCCGCGCGCGGGCGCAAGGGTCGAAAGCCATCGCGGTGACGTTCGAGCCGCATCCGGCACGGATTTTGCGGCCGGACTCTGGATTGAAGTTGCTGACTCCTACGCCCGAGAAATTGCGCCTGCTTGAGACGACGGGCATTGACGCGGTCTTGATGCTTCCCTTTGGGCGCGATCTGTCGTTGATGACGCCGCGACAGTTCGCGGAACGAATTCTGAAGAAGAAGCTGCACGCACGCGAGGTGCATGAGGGCTACAACTTTCATTTCGGGCACAAGGCCGCAGGCAATGTGAATCTGCTGGCGGAATTCGGACGGGAAATGGGATTTGAAGTAAAAGTGTACGCGGAAGAGAAATTACGGGGCGAGCCGGTTTCGAGCAGCCACATTCGCAAGCTTCTGGGGGAGGGGCGCGTGAGCCGGGCGCGGCACCTGTTGGCGCGGCCGTTCTGCATTTTGGGCGCGCCGGGACGCGGACGCGGTTTCGGCTCAAAATACACCGTGCCGACGATCAACCTAGCGCGCTATGAAGAACTGGTGCCGAAGGATGGGGTATACATCACCACGACGCGGGTTGGAAACCAGCGTTTCGAGTCGGTAACCAATGTCGGCAATCGACCTACGTTTGGCGCGGATTCATTCGCCATCGAAACGCATCTGCTGAACTTTCATCCCATCGATGTGACACCGGAGAGTGAGGTCGAAATTTGTTTTCTCGACCGGCTTCGCGATGAAATCAAGTTCCCTTCCGTGGACGCCTTGCGCGAGCGAATCGCGCGGGACGTCAAGAAAGCGCGAAGATATTTTCATCTGATGCGGCTTTCAGTGCGGAAGATATCCTGATTCCATGGGCAATTTGCCGTCGACTCGAACGACGTGGATGGAGCTGTCTACGGCGCGAACGTCGACCAAGCCCACAGCCCCGGGAATCGCCTGCACAGCCTTGAGCACATCCTCATCGGAATCGACGACCTGAACGGCATCCTTGTGCGCCACGATGAAAGCCTTCCACTCACTCGGAGTCACTTTGATCAGATGTTCCAGAGTTTCCGTTTCGCCTTCGCTATTGCTATGGAGGACGACGACGATGAGTTTGCCGTCCGGCCACTTCCTGGTATCGGCGTGAAAGATTTTCGCCAGGTGAACCGCGGAGATATTTTCCACTTCGTTCTCTTTGTTCACAATGACTGCCATGTGATGGGCAAAGCAGGGAGTGAGGAAGGCCAAAAGAAAAACGGCGAGAGCGAAGCAACGCTGACGTTTCATGTACACACCCACTGCGGACGGATTTGGAAGCTACCACTAAGAAGTTAATTGAGCCAAGCGGCGAAAGATGGTCAAAACTTTGTCAAAACGAGGGAGGGCATCAAGAAAGAAAACAGTGGAGTGCCGGGCGAACGTCGGCTAAAGGGAGAGCAGGTTTTCCAGTAGTGGCTCAGTTTGAATTTTCTTGGTCATTTAACGGCGTCGTCCCGAACGCCCGCGTTTTCACCAGCGGGCGGAGGGATCTCATGCGCACAATTCCGAGGAGCAGGACGTCCCTCGCTCCGCCTGAAGAACGGCTCCGCTCAGGATGACGCCTGCCTGCAATCAAGCCGACTCATTTCCAAACTGATCCACTACCGCCTTTCTCACTACTTGACCGTGAAAGATTTCCCGCTCGCCGCCGTTCCGCCCGTACTCGTCACGGAAATTGGCCCGACGATCTGATTCGCATTTTAGGGGACGTTAAGGAACCTTGCCAGATCTTCTGCGGCCCGCCCGACAGTTCGAGCAAGCACGAGTCTAGCGAGCTTTTGAACGAACACGCTGTTGATGTAGTCCAGTTCGGCGCTCGCCAGTGATTCCTGAGATTGCACGAGTTCGACGCTCTCCGCGACTCCGGCATCGACCCGTTGCCGCGTGAGATCGAGAGTTTCTTTTGCAACTTCAATATTCTTTTGCGCGACACTCACCTGGTTGGTGGCCGCTTCCAGATCGAGATAGCCCTTGCGTACTTCCCCTTCCACCTGCAACTTCGAATCTTCGAACTCAGCCTGCCTCTGGACCAATACGGCGCGCGCCTGTTCGATTTCAGCTTCCGTGCGTCCTCCCTCCCAGATGGAAAATCGAAGCGTCCCGGGACTGTCCCTTCGTCAACTTAAACCCTCTTGCAGTCCGGCGGCGGACCATACATTTTCGCCAATTGAGCGCAGGCAATGGATTCATCCAGAATCGACGTTGTTCTCGACGCTCACACCGTCGCGTGCGTTGAGTCACTGACTTTCCTTCGCGAAGCCGTATCATCAACCCAGCCCGCAAGTAATCCGTTCCAGGCGGGTCCCGCTTGCCGATCTCCCGCACTCGAAAAGCAAAAGGAGATTCATCATGTTTGCCCGCATCGTTGAATTTACTCCGAAGCCAGAAATGAAAGACGAAGTCCTGGACGTTGTCCGCCAGGAAGTTCTGCCGATCCTGAAAAAGCAGCAGGGATTTATGGATCTCCTGCCCTTCGTGCCCGAAACTGAGACGGAAAAATGGTTCACCGTCACTCTCTGGGCCGAGAAGCGGGATGCAGAGCGCTGGGAGCTCGAAGGGTACCCCAAGTTGGACGGAATTCTCAAACTCTTTATGGCCGCTCCGGCCATCCGCAATCACTACAACGTGGAAACCTCCCTTTGCGAGCATTTCGCAGAAGCCCTGAGTCTTCAGGTCAAAGGATCGCTGTCTGCCACAAGTGGTCAGGAATTCGCCGATCGTTTTGCTATCGACCAATGACGCGACGGTTCTGTTCAAGAGGTCATCGATTTGACTGTCCGGCACGCCAAGCGTAGACATGACTTTACTGTCCACGGCCACGCTATACGTGTCTTGTCGATCACCTGCAATGCTTAGAAAGATTCGTTCTTTCTGTACCCTGGAAATCGCTCTTTCCTGTAGACGCACGGCACTTTCAAGCTTCGCCTGAGCCTCGATAGCGCGAGGTAAAAGGGTCTGAGCGCGAAGGAGATTAGGAATGAACCCAAGGGCCTCCTGAAATACGACAAAAGGACCGAACTTGTCGCCTAGTTCAACTTGGCTGAGAAAGCTCATCCCCCACCGCCGGCTGGCACGGGTCAACTTACGCGAGTCTACGTCTTCGGCTTCGCTGGGTGCAACCGGAGTCAGGCTCTCTGTCGGCAAGGTTGATTTTCCGTATCTTTTTTCCTCTCCGCGCCGTCTCATCTCACGAATCCGGCTTGGAAGCCATCGGACAAGGAGACAGTCCGGCCGGTAATCTCCGTGCAAAGAGGAGGCACTATGAAGCTCACAGGCAAAAAGGCTCTAATTACCGGCGGCAACAGTGGCATCGGTCTTGCCACGGCCAGACTTTTCGTTGCCGAGGGCGCACAGGTTGCCATTACCGGTCGCGACCAGAAAACGCTGGATGAGGCGGTTACAGAACTAGGACCCAACGCGCGTGGCTACCGCGCTGACGTGACCATTGCGGAAGATCGCAAGCAGCTCTTCGCAGCCCTAGCCAAAGATTTCGGGACACTCGACATTGTCTTCGCCAATGCCGGCATCTCCGGCCGGACGCCTACCGGTTCCACTGACGAGGCCATTTTTGAGAACGTGATCCATACCAACCTTAATGGCGCTTTCTTTACGGTGAATTCAGCGGCGCCTCTGCTGAACGACAACGGCAGCATCATCTTTAATGGGTCGGTACACAACTATCTCGGCCAACCTGGCGTCGCCGCATATGCAGCCACAAAGGGTGGTCTCGTCTCGATGGCGCGTTCCATCGCCGCCGACCTTGCGCCGCGCAACATTCGCGTGAATGTCGTCGCACCGGGCGCGACCAAGACTCCTATTTGGAAGCGCGGGCCGCGTGCCTCCATATCTGCAGACGAGTCCGCCAAGCTGGCGGAGTTCTTCTCGTCAGCCATTCCGATGGGCCGTTGGGGTGAGCCGGAAGACATTGCCAAAGCCGTGCTCTTCCTTGCCTCGGACGATTCCTCATACGTCAATGCAGTTGAGCTGATGGTGGATGGCGGAGTCACAGGTGCCCCGTTTGGAGCTCCCATTCTTCGCGCCGCCTGAGCGCAGAGGGCTAAGGCATGGAGCAAAAGTAGGAAGGAAAACAGAATCATGAGCGAAACAGCAATCGTTAGCAGCGCACCCGGCGATCTTCATGACGGAGTTCGGATGTCCACGACGCCGGAACGAGGTAGTTTGCTGGAACAGCTACGCGCGGCGTAGCAGTTGAACGATTTTCCAAAAAATTCTTCCACCCAAGCTCCCACCCAAGATAATCTCTGAATTCGCTCCGTGAGTGGGTGCACCCTGACTGCCAAGGCAAAGATGCTCACGGAGTCCCTTGACGCTCTCAAGATCGATCAAGTTGATCTCGTCGGCAATGACAGCGGGACGGGCATCACGCAGGTTTTTGCGGCCTGCCGTAACAGGGCAACCTTGCACGATAACTTATTGAGTCTCAACGGTGTACTGACAGCCCGTTAGTGATGCTCAATGTACCCCGCGTCCCCTGTTGCTGGACCCTTACCGGACCCACACTTGGATATTCTCAGTGATCGATCTGCAGCAATGGTATAAACGCAGCCGAGCTGCTAGGTCCACTTCAAGTTTCTGTCGCTGGGAAGCACGCTTACTCTTGATGCCTAGCTCTGTGCGTGACGCGACCAAGGACGAATTCTTGTGCCAAGTTGGCAGCGGCTCGCTGTCCTGTGGCGATCAGAAGATTCCCCAAGAACAGCCCGACGCCGCGATTGGAGGTTGGATAATAAGCATTCGAGATGGCAGCCGAGGCCAGATCGCCGCCGATCGTCGAGTAGTTCGGCTGCGGCCTTCCATCGTCTCCTCGACACACGAAGGGGCTTGAGACTGCGTGGAGAATACGAGACTGCGTTGTCCCAGTGCCCTGGTAGAAATAGCGCGGGTCCTGGTGCAGAAGGGACGGCAGGATAGCGCCCCCGATCATGATGTCGGTGAGGCCGTTGGCATAAACAGCGCCATAGCGCTCCCCGAAACCCTTCCAACCCTGAGGGTAGTTGGGGTTGTCTCCGGCTTGCTCGGCGCTCGCGGCTATACCTACTCCAATAAAGGTTATCGGATCGAAGGCGACCTTGGCGGCGAGTCGGAACTTTAGCCCCGAGGTGAGCGGTGCAGCATTTTGATCATAGCTCACATAGAAATTAGGAATAATCCCGAAAACACGTTGCTTCTCCTCGAGGTTGACTTGCTCGGCGGCAACCTCCTCGGCCGAATAACCTACAGTCACCGCGGTAAATGCGGTTGCGATCTCGAGCCTGGGAACCGGCAGGATTAAGTACTGGCCTGGCCTGAGTTCTAAGTCCGGTGAGGTCCAGTCTGCAAAGCCCTGGGCGCTGATCTTGACATGATATGTTTCAGGCGCGACGCTGTTGAATTCAAAAAATCCCTTATCATTCGCCACGAACGTGCGCGGACTCTTGAGAGTGGGGCCCTGGAGGACGACTGTGGCACCCGGAATGGCATCGTCGTTTATATCGACTACGGTACCGGCAATAATTCCCGGCTCCGGTCTCGGCGCGTCAGGCAACAGAACCAGTTGCACCTGAGCCCTGGAATTCCTTGCTCCACAAAGGCAGAGCAAAAGGACAGAGAAAAGCCAAGCTCTGCTATCGACGATGGAAATGGAAATCTTCTTCAACACGACTCTCCGACGACAAAGGGATCGAAGCATCCGATATGCCAAACCATGCGCCAGAGGTTCTCTGAGCAAATCGCCACTCCAATAAAGCAAAGGAGAATCCTGGGAGGGAGTTGCAACAACGTCAACACATCTTTCGACACTTGTCAGCGGTGGGTAACTCTCGAGGCCGCGGCCACAGTGGAGGAAGGGCGACCTTAGGCCAGACTGCCTCCCAGCAGGCTTCTTTCAGATAGTTCTCTTCAAATGTGACCGAGGCAGAAGCGTGACACAAGTGTCTGAACTCCGACACATGTCACAGGTTCGAACAGAGCCTGGCGCGCGCCGCTGAATCCGAAGTCAGAAGCTTTACCATTCGCGCCGGTGCAAGAGGCCGATTCAAACCTTCAGGTGGTTCTGGGCCCTCGCAACCTGGCTCATTGGCGGATTTCCCCGCAGAATTTGTCCCATATAACTTTGGCATCTTCCTTGCATGAGTCTCGGCTGGGTAATGCCGACGGTTTTCACGACAGAGGAACCGTCTCACACAAACCTTGTCCGAGGTGACTTGCAATGGCCACCGCCGCCAAATTCCGCATTGACGTAGCAATCCACGATCTTCTGATGAACTCCACGCAGCGTCCACCAGCGCCGGCGGAAGCCAAGGGGCTAACCTTCCCGGAGCCTGTCTTCCCGCAGTTTGCGGAACGCCTGAACGACCCAGGCCCCGAAACTCTGCCGGAAAGGCGAAAGTGGGGAGTAAAGGATGTCTACCGCTACTCGCGCGGATGGCTCGGTCCTTACATCCGCTCGCGAGTTCTGCCCGGCGAGTTTCACCCCATCACCGCTTATTTGTTTGTCGAATATAAATGCAATCTCGATTGCTGGTATTGCTGGTCGTACAACAACAAAGTCAAGGGCATGACTGAGGATGTGGCCCGCCGCTCCATCGACTGGCTGCACGACAACGGCTGCCGGGTCCTGGCGCTGATGGGCGGCGAGCCTTTGCTGCGGCCAGACTTCATTCACAAAGTTGTTTATTACGCGGCGAAAAAGGGATTCTGGGTTTACATTGCCACCAACGGACGTTTGCTGAAGCCCGACTTCGCTGACCGCCTTGGCGATGCCGGCGTAGCTGTCTTCAACTTTGCGCTGGACTCGTGGGATCTGCAGCCCAGTCTGCCCAAGGCATTTGTTCCGGCACAGAAAAATCTGGAACACATCCTGCGCAAGCAATACGTCGACGGCTACCTGGTGTTCTTCAACATCAATATCTGCCGCAACAACCTGCAGGATGTCAGAAAGCTCACCGAATACGCTCACGACCATCGTATTGCCACCGACTATCACATCAACGAAACTCCGATGCTCGAACAGGACGACCACTTCAAGCACCTTTACGACAATCCAACGTACATCCGCCCGCAAGACTGGCGCGAGGTCGACTCTCTGGTCGATTGGCTGATCGAAAAGAACAAATCGGGCTATCAGATGGTGAACTCGGTGCAACGGCTGCAAGAGATCAAGGCTTTTGTACGCATGTCGTCCGGGCTTGATTTGCGCGAGTACGGATGGAACGGCGATGGCACGAATGGAAACGGACACCAGGCAGAACTGCTTGCCTCGATGCCCGGGATCGTGCAGGAGCCCAATGGCGAGCTGCATTTTGCCGAGTGGAACTGCCGTGCGGGACAGAACAATGTCATTATCCGCACGGACGGCACCGTTGCCCCCTGCTTCCCGATGTACGGCGCAACCCTTGACTGGGGAAACATCGATCAGCCAAAGTTCGATCAGGGCCAACTGTCCGCCATGAAGTCCACCTGCCAGCAGCACTGTTTTTCAACCCTGAACCATAACCTGGCCTACTGCTATAACGACGCGCGAGTGATCAAGTGGCTATGGTCCAGCGTCATCAAGAACAAATTCCAGGGTGGTGTCCGCAGTTTCGAGGACTAAAAGGAGAGGCTAACGTGCGAGGAAGAAACACGACAACGCCGAACACGAGGATCAGACTATTTTTTGTTGACGCTGCCTTTCTTGCGATGACGACGTTCGCCATCACCGCACACGCGCAACTGAACCAGCAGGGCCAAAGCGAACTCACAACCCCCCTCGAACCTTTACGTCCCGGCGTCACGGCGATCCAGATCTTCGATGAGTTGCTCGCCCACAATGCCCTTCGCGCAGCGACGCTCGTGAGCTATACCGCCTTCAGGACCTATCAGGTGGTGGACCTGAATGGTAAGGTGCATGCCGAGGAAGTAGGGCAGATGGAGTACCGCGCACCGGACCAAAAGAGGTTTGTGGTCACGTCTGAAACGGGCTCAATCCTGGTTCGTCGTTTGGCGCTTAGTGCGTTAATCGCCAGCGAGATCGAAACCACGGCGGGTAAGCAGCATCACGACAGCGCTATCTCCCCAGCAAACTACACTCTGGACCTGCTCGGTGAGCAACTGGTGGGACCTCACCACTGCTTCGTCGCGCAGGCGATTCCCAAACGGAGAGACAAATATCTATTCGAAGGCAAGGTATGGATTGACGCCGAAGATTATGCGGTCGTCCGGATTGATGGCCATCCGGCGAAGAAGCTTTCTTTCTGGATTCAACGAGCAGACTTTGTGCGCCAATACCAAAAGATCGACGGTTTCTGGCTTCCGCAAAAAGATATGACTTTTGTGGACGTTCGGCTATATGGCAAGAAGGTTCTGACGATTGATCACCACGACTACAGCGTAAATTCGTCGCTCGCTGTCGATGCCTCCGTCGAGAAAACGCAAAGTTTTTGATATCTGTTTTTGTGTTGAGCGCAGCTGCGTCGCCCCGGCATCGGAACCGCTGGCTCAAACTGCAGAAACCGCAGGACTCCCGGCGGGCACATGCGCCCAAGGGAAGATCTTGAAGGCTGGCTCGTTTTGCAGATCCTTCACATAGCGAGCAAGCTTCAGATGCCAAAAGGCTGAGAAATGGAATTGATACACGTCGGATTGACTCGTACCGAAGTATCGGCGATACCATCGTTCAATTGCTTCGCCCGTCCGATTTCTGTTGTCATCGATTGTCAGGAATTCGCATCTCTTGCTATAGAACGCCAGCCAAGCTTCAAGGATGGTGTACGAGGATCCCCGAATGAGCACAAAAATTATGTCACGCCCGGAGTCCGCAAAGGTCGTTCCCTTGACGACGAAGCGACCAGACATTAACAAACTTCTCCAACAGTATGGAACGGGAGAGATTCCATTCGCCGGAACCCAAGACGCGCTCTACGACCGGCACCTGGTTTTTGACCGGGCCATCGACCCGAAGGTCGCCAGCGCCCGGGAGCGCTTCGAAGCAGTCTCCCATGCCGTGCGTGACATTCTGGCGCAGCGCTGGGTGAAAACCAAGACGACATATGAGCAGCAGAATGCCAAACGCATTTACTACCTTTCCATGGAGTTCCTTCTGGGACGATCGCTGAGTAATAACCTCACGAACCTGTTGCTTGACCCGGTTGTGCAGGAGGTCACAAAAACGAAAGGCATTGATTGGCCTGAACTGATTGAGCAAGAGCCGGATGCGGGACTGGGAAACGGAGGTCTGGGCCGTCTTGCGGCTTGTTTCCTCGACTCGATGGCCACGATGCAACTGCCTGGCACGGGCTATGGTCTGCGTTACGAATACGGCATGTTTCGACAGTCGTTTGTGAACGGCTGGCAGCAGGAGAACCCCGATAACTGGCTGCGCTACGGGGATCCATGGGAGATTTGCCGCCAGCACGAGAAGGTGGAAATCAAGCTGAACGTCACATTCAAGCTGCGGGACGGACGAGTGGAGGTGATACGGGGTCGTCCATCGACCCTGTTCGGCATTCCTTTTGACCGACCAGTGGTGGGCTATAACGGAAAGACCATCAACACTCTCCGCCTGTGGGCAGCGGCGGCTGCAGACTTCTTCGATTTTAAGGAGTTTGGCACTGGAGATTTCGTGGGCGCTCTGGCCGGGACTCTCGAAGCCGAATCGCTGACCCGTGTGCTGTATCCGGATGACTCTACGAGCGCGGGGCAAAATCTGCGCTTCGTGCAGGAGTACTTTCTGGTTGCTTGTTCTATGGCAGATCTGATACGCCGGTTTCTCCGGCACAACAGCGATTGGGGAAAGTTACCCGAGAAGGCCGCCATCCAACTCAACGACACGCATCCTTCAATGGCAGTCGCAGAACTGATGCGCATTCTGCTGGACGATGCGCACCTGGGCTGGGATGAGGCTTGGGATTTGACCACAAAGACGTTGGCCTACACCAACCACACGTTGCTGCCCGAGGCGCTTGAGAAGTGGCCGGTGGCATGGTTTGAAGTGCTCCTTCCCCGCCAGCTTGAGATCATCTACGAAGTCAACCGCCGCCTGCTTGACGAGGTTCGGGTGCGCTTCCCGAAAGATGAGGGTCGCGTCGAACGCATCAGCCTCGTGGAGGAAGGCAATCCACGCAAGATTCGCATGGCCAACCTCGCCATTGTCGGTTCGCACAGCACCAACGGCGTCGCGGCAGTTCATTCCAAATTGTTGCGGACGACGACTGTGAAGGATTTGGCTGAAATGTTTCCCGAGCGTTTCAACAACAAGACGAACGGCGTCACGCCGCGCCGGTGGTTACTCGAGTCGAATCCTAGCCTGGCGCGCGTGATTACGGCCGCAATCGGCGACAAGTGGATCACCGACCTGAGCCAACTCCGTGATCTCAAACCGTTGGCCAAAGATTCGGCCTTTCGGCAAGCGTTCCTGGCAGCGAAGCGCGAGGCGAAGGCACGTTTCGCTGACTGGCTCAAGGCGACGTCGGGGCAAATTGTCGATCCCGACACGATTTTCGACAGTCAGATCAAGCGCATTCACGAGTACAAGCGGCAACTGCTGAATGCGCTGCGCATCATCGTCGTTTACAACCGGCTGCGAAAGAATCCAAATCTGGCGATGGTGCCGCGCACCTTCTTTTTCGCCGGGAAAGCGGCGCCAGCCTACCGGCTGGCAAAACTCATCATAAAATTTATCAACAACCTTGCGGGCACGATCGACAACGACCCGGTGGTGCGCGGCCGTATGAAGGTCGTCTTTCTGCCGGAGTACAACGTGTCGCTGGCGGAGAGAATCATTCCAGCTAGCGATGTTTCGAATCAGATTTCGACTGCCGGCTATGAGGCCAGCGGAACGAGCAATATGAAATTCATGATGAACGGCGCGCTCACGGTTGGAACAAGGGATGGAGCGACGATCGAGATGGCGGATTTACATCCGCGAGGGCCGGACCCTGGTCAACGCGGTGCGGCATTACGGCCGCGTGCTGCAGGTCGGTTCGCAACAGCGGTCGATGGCGATGAACCGCGTGGCCTGCGAGTTCATTCGCAGCGGCGGTCTCGGGAAGCTGATCGAAGTTCGGGCGATCAACTACACAGGTTCCGACGCGAATCCCAACCCGCTTCCGAAGGGCGAACCGGTCCCGAAAGGACTCGACTGGAACGTCTGGTTGAACCAGGCCTCCTGGCGCCCTTACGACGGTTCCTGGATGCCCTGGATGCGGTGGCACGATTTTTCCGGTGGTGAAATGACGAATTGGGGCGCCCACGGCGTGGACCAGATTCAATGGGCCCTCGGCATGGACGAGGCTGGCCCGGTTGAAATCAAACCCGCCACCCCCGGCAAGAACGGGGAAGTCGCCATGCGATATCCGAACGGCGTGCCGGTCAACTTTGTGCTGCGGCAGGATCACGGCCCGATGGGCGGTGCGGTATTCATCGGCGAAAAGGGAAAGCTGGAAGTGAACCGCAACAAATTCACGTCGAATCCCCGCGATATCGCCGCCGACTTGCGAAAGCAGCTCGACGTCCCCGAAGAGGAGCGCAAGTGGAGCGATAATCTGGCGCTGTGGCAGGCGCGATGGCACATGCAGAACTGGCTCGACTGCATCCGCACCCGCAACCGGCCGGTTGCCGACGTCGAGATCGGACACCGGTCGATCTCCGTTTGTCACCTGGCCAACATTGCGCGGGCTGTCGGCCGCCGGCTGCGCTGGGATCCCGCGGGCGAGCAGTTTGTGGATGACAAGGCGGCGAACGCTTACCTCGAGCGGCCGCGCCGCAAGGGATTCGAGCTGCCGACGGTCTGAGGACTCTTGCAATGACGAGCGGTGAGCGGCCGCGTCCATTTCCCACGTGACGAAGTCGCTCGCCGTCCCACGTCGAGGAAAGACCATGATGCGTTTTCGCAACGCGGCGCCCAGCCGATTGATAGCGACCTGCTGCCTCATCGCGAGCCTCGCCGCCGCGTTCGCGGCAAATGCCCGGTGCGGAGAACGCTCGCCCTTGCGGATTGCCACGTTCCAGGTGGACGCCACGCCGCCGCTGGGGTGCCCGCTATGTAATGGGGCCGTTCAACCGGCGAAGCAAATTGTCGATCGGCTGACTGCACGGGGCATTGTTTTGCTCGGCGACGGTTTGCCGATCGTGCTGTGTGCGGTCGACTGGCTTGGCATCGCGAACGGCGGTCACGATTCGTGGCAAGAAGCGCTGGCCTCTGCGGCCGGCACTTCTCCCGATCGTGTTTCGGTGCATGCGCTCCACCAGCATGATGTGCCCGGATGCGATTTCGAAGCCGACGAGATCCTCACGGCTCACGGCTTGGGGGGGCGGATGTTCAACGTCCCTTTCGCGCGGCAGACGATCGACCGGGCAGCCGCTGCGCTGCGAGAAGCTCTGAAAAATCCTCGCGCGGTCTCGCAGATCGGCTTGGGCCAGGCCCGTGTGTACAAAGTCGCGTCGAGCCGCCGGCTGCTCGGTCCCGATGGGAAAATCAAATTCGTCCGTTGGAGCGGCAACAACAGCGCGGAAGTTCGAGCGGTGCCGGAAGGAACGATCGATCCGGACGTACGCGCCATCAGCTTTTGGGACGGCGATCGGCCCGTGGCCGTCCTCACGTTCTATGCAACGCACCCCATGAGCATCTACGGCAAAGGGGGCGTGACGCATGACTTCGTGGGCGAGGCGCGGCGAGTTGCGCGAAACGGCCCTTCCTGGCGTTGCGCACATCCATTTCGACGGTGCCGGCGGAGATGTGACCGCTGGCAAATACAACGACGGCTCTCCCGGGATCCGGCACGTACTCGCCGGGCGGTTGGCGGCCGGCATGCAGGCTGCTTGGGAGTCGACGCGTCGTGTGCCGATCGGAGCAGGCGACATTCGCTGGCAGACGACGGAGGTCGAATTGCCGATCAATCCAAAACTCGCAGATGCGGCGGCGCTCTCGTGCGCTAGATCGACAGCCCCAAAGTGACGATGGCAAAGCGGGTTGCCGCCGCGTGCGATCTGGCCTGGCTGCGTCGCGAAAAGGCTGGGCGAAAAATCGTCGTGAGCTGTCTGCGGCTGGGACCGGCTTATGTCGTGAACATGCCAGGGGAGTTGAGTGTCCTCTATCAGTTGGCCGCCGAGAAAATGCGGCCGCGGAATTTCGTCTGCATGGCAGCGTACGAGGACTACGGGCCGGGCTACGTCTGCATGAGAGTCCACTATGCCCAAGGTGGTTACGAGCCAAGTGCTTCGCGAGTCGGCTCCGGCGTGGAAAGCGTGCTGATGGGGGCGATGAAGAAGGTGCTCGAGTGATTCTTTTCCGCTAGGGTTCGACCGTTTTGTTGGGCGAAATCGTTGGCACGTGACCCTCACCCCCGACTCCTCTCCCAGCAGGAGAGGGGAGAACATCTCAGGCACTCTGCGCTTCGACCTGGTCCAGCTGACGGGCTGCTTGCTGTGAGCTCGATCAAAAATTACCATTCGACCGGCTCGATCGAACCCGATCCATAGAAACCACGCGAGTTGAACACGCCGGCTGGGTCGTCTGCGTTGGTGCCATTTCGCTGGCCCGATTTCCGCAGGCTGTTCGCCGCTGCGGCCTGCTCCACGCTGGCCAGCCGTGCGTTTGCCGTGGTGCTGGGTTACGAAGTCTACGAGATTACGCATAGCCCTCTGGCCCTGGGAATTCTGGGTCTGATCGAGGCGATCCCCGCGCTTTCACTCGCGCTGTTCGGCGGACACATTGCAGACCGGCACGACCGTCGACGGATCCTTCGGCTGACGCTCGGAGCATTGGTTTTCTGCACGATGACTTTGGGCGTTCTGGATTCGGTCATCTCGGGCACACGCAACTCGCACTGCTCGGCGGAGTCGTGTTCATCGCGGGAATCGCCCGCAGCTTTGCGGAACCGGCCGCGGCTGCGCTCGAAGCGCAAGTTGTCCCGTGGGAACATCCTCGTCCATTCGTCGACCTTGATGGCCGAGCTGCTGGATGAGTGCGGCCGTCGTCGGCCCGCTGGTCGGAGGCCTCGCATTTGCGCCTTCGGAGCGGCGTGGACGTACCTGGGCAATCGGCTGCTTGTACGCGCTGGCGTGGGTTTCAGTCACGGACTGACTCCCCGCCCTGCCCCGCCCGCCCGCGACGGTGAATCGTTGTGGGAAAGCGTCGCAACGGGCGTCCGATATGTGTTCGAGGACCAGGTGATGTTCGGCTCGATGTCGCTCGATTTGTTTGCCGTGCTGTTCGGCGGGGCGATCGCCCTCTTGCCCGTGTTTGCCAGCGACATTCTGAAGGTCGGGCCGATCGGCCTGGGAATCCTGAATGCCGCGCCGACAACGGGCGGCCTCGTGTCGATGCTGTGGTGCCAACCGCCGTCCACCGGTGAACCATGCCGGTCGCAACTTGATTCTGGCCGTCACGGGGTTCGGCATTTCGATGATCGTGTTTGCGCTGTCGAAGTCGTTTCCTGCTCTCGGTCGCGGCGCTGTTTTTCAGCGGATTGTTCGACGGGGTCAGCGTCGTCATCCGCCGCGCGCATCCAGCGGCTTTTGTCGCCCGACCATCTGCGGGGCCGGATCGCCTCGGTGAGCATGATTTTCATCGGTTCTTCCAACGAGCTGGGCGCTTTTGAAAGCGGCGTTGCGGCATCGCTGTTGGGCACCGTCGTCTCGGTTTGGGTCGGCGGAATTCTGACGCTCGTAGTGGTCGCGGTGACCGCTGTGCTCGCACCGAAACTGCGCCGATTGAGCCTCGATCCGGCCCGGGTCAGCGCGGCGAGACCGCGAGATGGACGAAGAATTCGACGCCGATGCCGACGGCCCAAAAACGGCGAGCGAGCCCTCTCTCGGATGATCGGCGCTCTGCCGGCTGCATCGCGGCGGTTCCCGTAAAACCCGTACGCGGTGACGGTTACGCGCTTTTCCTGAAGCGGTATTTGCCTGATTGGGGAAAAACGCCGGTTGCAACGGCGGCGCCCGCTTCCTGGGCTATGTTTTTCATAGCGGGAAATAGTTCGGATCAGCCCCGAGGAACAACAGTGATGCATCAAGCTGCTCTCCAATCGGCAGGTCACAAAACGAAGCGACGTGGCGGAACGGCGTGCGTCGAGTTCGCGTTGATTCTGCCGATCCTGCTGTCGTTCGTGTTGGGCGTCCTGGAGGTCGGCCGTTTCATCGAGATCCGGCAGATCCTGATGGGGGCTGCACGCGAGGGGGCGCGTCAGGCATCGACGGGACTGATGACCGATGCTCAGGTCGTGACGGTCGTCACAGGTTATGTGCAAGCAGCCGGCCTGCCGATCACCAACCTCGTGGTGACCGTTGAGGACCTGACGAACGCGGGTACCGACGTGAGCCAGGCGACGACGCTGGACAATCTCCTAGTGAGGGCCCAGCTTCCCTACAGCAACGTGCGGTGGAGCACGACGTCGTTCTTCATTGCTCCCACGACCACGATCGAGTCGACCGCCATCTGGCCGTCGGGGATTCCGTATTCGTATCCGGGCAACGTGACGGCCCCGACCGGGAGCTAAACGATGTACGCACGAGTGAGATCGACGAGCTACGGAGTGCGGCAGTCGCGAGCAGCGGCTGTTCGCGTCGCGTGTGAAAGCTCCCGTTGGCGACACGGAGTGGCGCTGGTCGAAGCCGCCATCTGCATGAACGTGTTCCTGCTGTTCGTGTTCGGGATCATGGAGTTCGGACATTACGTGATGGTGCGGCAGTTGATGGACAACGCGGCACGCGACGCGGTGCGGATGGCGTCGACGGGCACCGTGCTCTACACGACGGCACAGATCGAGGCCCAGGTCACCACGGAGCTGGTGAATTCGGGGCCCGCAGACATGGTGGTCCAAGTCTACCAGGCGAATCCGCAGACGGGCGCCAACATCGGCGCCTGGACGAACGCGGGCATCGGTGATGCGGTCGCCGTTCAAATCACGGGTACATATCAACCGATGCTTTCGTTGGCCAACATTCTTCCAGTCGCGGTTCCGGTCCAGTCGCTGGCGATCTGCTACAGCGAGTCGCCGGACTAATCGCTCGATATTTTGCCAAGGGACAGACTCATGAACGCTGGACGCTCTCATCGTTCCAAGCGATCTCGCGGCGCGATTCTGCCGCTGACCGCGGTCGCGATTGTGGCGTCTGTGCGGAATGGTGGCGTTGTCGGTCGATCTGGGGAGGCTCGCGGTCGCGCGGGCGCAAGCCCAGGACGCGGCCGACGCCGCGGCTTTTGCCGGCGCGCGCACTTTGAGCACGGTTCACGGCCAGCAACCTGTCCCAGGCGACGCGCCAATGCAGTCACTATGGCCATCCAGAACACGATCGTCGGCACGACGATCCAGGAGAACGAGGTTGCGGTGCAGCTCGGCTCCTACCACTACAACTACTCGACGCAGACCTTCGCCCGGCGTTTCCCCCGCCATCGGGGGACAACTACAACCTGGCCCAGGTCACGATCACAGCACACCATTCCGAGCACGTTTGCCAACGTGCTCGGGATTGCCCACGCTGACCATCACTGTCAGAATCGACCGCGGCCCACCGGCCGCGCGACGTGGCGATGGTCGTCGACTTTTCCGGTTCGATGAACAACGAAAGCGACCTGTGGAACTGCGAGACGTACCTGGGCTCGCTACTACAACACGCCGAACAATATCGATCCGATTTTTCCGCAATGGGGCCCGTACACGCCGTCGTTCTCGCCGTTGGCGACGATGCAGTGCACGGCCAGCAGCCCGATGGTCGGCATGTGCAACGTGACGACATCGATCCACGGCGTTCCGCCCATCGTGACGAATCTGTTCCAGAATGCTCGCGGGCCAGACGCGCCGTCGGCGCCTTTTCGACGGCTCCGGCATCGGTCACCGTGACCACACCGGCTGGCGACCAGTACCTCAACAAGAAGAGCACGACGACTCCGGCCAGGACCTGGCAGGACATCACCGGCAGCAGCACACGGCCTTCACCGGTTACGCCGCCCAGCAGGGCGGAAAGTTCTACGGCTACCAGCAAGGACCGGGTTACTGGGGCAAGACGTTCTTCATCTGGCCGCCCGATCCGAACGCCGCCAACGACTGGCGGAAACTGTACTTCGAGAACCCGAACGGCACGGCCTGCAACAGCGACCTGGCTCTCTGGAGCAGCGCGGGGCCTGGAACAGCCCGACGGGCAACTACATCATCAACTACAAGGCGATCCTGAACTGGATCGTGAACATCGGGCCGAATCCGTTCCCGCCGCAGCTTCGCGCCGGAAACATCCTGTACTACAGCTCGATTCCGACCGACGTGCCGGCCTCGTGCATACACCTGGAGCAACCTCAACTCGCACGATCACCAACGCCGACCAGCGATTCTGGAAGGAATACATCGACTTCGCGATCGGCGTCTGGCAGGATCCGTACGGCAACCTCCAGACTCCCGGCAACCCGACGTGCAGCTACGGACCGGACTTCACCTGCGGCAGCAGCTCGCCGCGGCAACGGCGTCTCGATCACCGGACCCGATGCGACGGTTGCCGGCGGCGCGAATTGGATCGACTCCGACCGACAATCCGCAAGCGGCCGCGGCACCGGTTCTGGTTCGGGCCGATGACGATGATCCAGTACATGCTCGACACCGGCCTCTGCCCGGGCACGGCCCAGGACGTCTCGATGATCGCCGGCCAAGCTCGGCATCGCAGGGAGCCTTCCACCGACATTCAGAACAACCATCCCAACGACCTGGTGTCGCTGATCATGTTCGCCCGGCCGACCTACTCCGGCGATCCGACCGGCGTCGGCCACGTTCCGACAGCCACAGGTCGCTTGACCAACAACTACAGCAACCTGATCAATGCGCTTGTGGTATCCGCCCAACAGCGGCACCACCGACGTCACGCCTTGGGACCCGAACGGAGTGCTGACGCCGCGCGCTCACGGCGACTACGACAGCAACACCGCCACCAGCTACGGTCTGATGCTGGCCTACAACCAGCTCAGCAGCAGCTACGGCGCTGCAGGCGCCAGGCATCGGCGGCTAGGGCCGCAAGGGCGCCGAGAAGCTGGTGATTCTGGAGACCGACGGCATGGCCAACCGTCGCCTCGACCGTCAGCACCGTCAACGGCGGTGCGTACAACTCGTACTACAGCGACGCCTCCGCTCGGGCACGGCTTCGGCGAGCGGCACCAGTCGCGGATACGGACGCGATCAACGTCGCCACCGTCATCACCTCGCTCAACACGACCTCCAATCCGATTCCCGGCTTCTCGACCGCCGACAATCCGGTCGACGATCCAGTGCATCGTGTTCGGTGCGATCTTCGAGCCGGGCGTCGAGCGGTCCGACCAGGCCGACGCCGTCGGCCTGATGCAGTCGATCTCGACATCGGGGAACACCGTCTTCCCGAGCTCGGCGACGCGATCCGACCAACGGCTACAAGTGGTGCATCGGCACCCTGGCCCAACGGCAGTCGAAAGCTGCAAACGGCCTTCGTCAACCGCCATGGACAAGGAAGTGTCGATCATCCTGGTTCCGAACGCGACGAACTGATCGGAACGGGGAATTTGCGCTGATCCAGGCGTTGGATGCCACATCCGAACGCCGGATTCCTTTATGTGCCTCGCGAATCGGCGGCTGCGTGCGAATCGATCGGCGTGCAGACGTGCCCTGGGATGCCCTGGACGCACCTGGATGCGACCGCCGGCCGCGACGTAGGCGATCAGGTCGAGAATTTCGTCGCGGGTCAGCTTGTCCAGCAGTCCCTTGGGCATCATGCGACGTCTTTGAGCGCTGGCGATCGACGACGTCGCTGCGCCGGATCATCGTCGGCTCGGCCTTGGCCAGCGGATTCTCGATGACTTTGATCGCTTCGGGCGTCTCTTCGAGCACGAGGCCGGTGACGACTTTGCCCGAACCGAGATCTCGAACACATTCGTTTGGAACTTCTCGTTGATGCGTGCCGAAGGGGTGAGGATCTCGTTCAGAATGTCGGCCGGCTTCCACTTGGGATCGAGCTTCGTGAGATCCGGGCCGAAGGTGTTTCCCACCCCTTGCAGACGATGACAGGCGATGCAGTTGGCGACGGTGAAAATCTGTTTCCCGCTGCCGAAGTTCCGGCCCCCGTGCTGCGACATCTCTTCGACGGGGGCCGACGAGATCGGCGAACGTCCACTCCGTTCGCGGCCGACGATCCTTGAGCAGCGCATCCCGAGGCACGATCCCGGCCGTCGCCACATATTTCTCGGGGTCAGCCAGATAGCCGTCGAGATCGTCCACCACGTACAACGCCCCGTACATCCGCCGCCAATGGCCCGGATAGGTGCAGACAAACGGGTAGACCCCCGCCGCCTTGGGAGCGATCAAACTGAGGTTCTCGGTCCGCGCGGCTGAAGCAGATTGCTCGACGCAGGACCTTCGAGTCCGCGGAACGTACGCAGCGCGGCAAAGTCAGGCTGCTGGGCGTGCGCTTCGGAAAACAATCCGATTTCCTCGAGTGAGCCGGGCACCGCGATCACGAAGTTGTGCGGCATCAAGTCGTTATTCTCGAGAACGAATTCGACCGGCTTGCCCGCCTGTACGGCAACGACATCCTTGTCGTAGGACATTCGTTCGAAGAGGGTGCCGATTTTTACGACGCGCACGCCCAATTCGCGAAGTTGCCACCGCACGGCCTTTGCTTCCTGCGGGAGGCAGCAGCGTGGAAAGTGCTTCGCAGAACTCGCGGGCATCACGGGCCGCGGGTTGAGTCCGCCTCCGCACGGGAGTCTTACGAATCTGCTCGATCAAGACGGACGCCAGCGGACCGGCCTCCTCCTTCGGCCACGCGGTCGCGGGATGGCTTCGAGTGCATGGATCGCCGCCGGCCGATCGATGTCGTCCCGGACGAACGGCGCGAGCTTGCGAAAGGTCTCGGCCTCGCGGCCGCGAATCTGCGTCAAAGCCCGCATGGCGGCGCGGCGGATGGCGAAAGCCGCGGCGGCTTGCGCGTCGTCGTCCCCGGCGTCTGCCGCGGTGCGCGAGTGCCGCCGATCGATTGAGGCAGACCATCGAGCAAGGGTGCGATGCGATCGTAGAGCCCCGCCCGAACGCTGGCATCGGAGATGAAGGGGACACAGGCGACGAAACTTTCCAATTCACGCGCGCCTGAGGACTCTCGAGTGCGAGCTTCCACGCCTCGTCGGCGTGGCCATCAATATTGACGATCGAGGCAAACGCGAGTTGCCGCAGAACGTCGCGCCGAGCCGCAGAGGGCCAACTCGCGCAGGATGGCGTGCTGGCCGGGAAGACCGTTGAGCGAGCGGAGCAGGTCAAACGACGCACCGATGTCGACCGACGGATGACCGGAATCGATGGCGACGATGGCCTGGCGTCACCACTTGCGATGCATCGATTCCGTCAAGGTGGGCCAGGGCATCGATCGCTTGCGCGGCGCTGCTCATCGGTCAAGCCGGGCCGGCTGAGCAGTTCCAAGTACACGAGCCGATCCCCTTTTCGCTCGAGCAACTGTGCATTGCTCAGGCTCCTAAGCAGGTAGCGTGCGCCCGCCTCGCGTCTTGAAGGCGATCTGGCCGGCCTTCCGCCCGCGCCCGCTCGACGACGGGCCCAGCGTCCGCATTACTTCCTTAGCGAGATAATCCAGGTATTCGGTCGCCAGGATGCTCCTGTGCTCGCAGAACGATCTCCACGGCTTCAGGTCGCGGCACGTAACTGGCGGCCCAGACCGCCATCAACCGCACGAGCGACGACTTGTCATCGGCAGCGCGAACCCAGCAACTCGAGCACGTTCGGCAGACGGTCCTGCCAATACGCACAAACCCGCACCGCAGCGGCCCGCGCCTTGTCCGACGGGCGAATGCAGCACGCGAGCCAGCAGAGCTCCGAGTCGACCACGTTGTGGCTTTGGAACAGCCACAACGCTTCGAGCAAGTGATGCGCGCGGTTCGGGTCGTCGGAGTCACGGCCGAGTTTCTGAATCCAGTTCCGGGCTGCCGCGATGACTTCGCTTTCGTGTCGCGTCCCGAAAGCTCGATCCGAGCCCGCGAGCGCACGCGGTCATCGCGGGCCTTCAGCAGTTCGAGCAGCTTGTCGATCGGCTCGCCGGCGATCCGCGGCGGCGTTTCGAGCGGCGCTGCCATCGTACGTGACGCGGTACACACGACCATGAATACGATCGCGATTGGGATCGCGCAAATTGTGTTGCATGTGGCCGATGATCGGATTGTGCCAATCGGTGAAATAGAGGGCGCCGTCCGGACCCGATCTCGAGATCGGCCGGCCGGAAGTTGCGATCGGACGAAGAGAGGATCGGCTCCATCTCCGTGGCGCCAAGGCTCGAGCCCTTGTCGAAGAGCTTGTAGCGCAGGATGCCCTGGAAACCGATCACGTTCGCGACGAGCAAATTCCCCTGCATCTCGTCGGGAAAGTGGCGGCTCGAGAGAATCTCGATTCCCGGGCAAGGCCGCGTGCGCTGCCTGTAAAGTTGTGGCGTGCCGTTGTGCTTTTGCGGGAAATCGAGCCGGCTGGAGATCAGCGGGGCGTGATAGGGGACGGCCCCCGTGCCGTCGACGACGATGTCCTGACCCCAGCGATCGAAGGCGTGCCCGTGCGGATTCGCGAACGGAAACGTGACGTAGACGTCGAACTTGCGCGTCCGCGGTTCGTACCGATAAACGCCGGCGTTGGCGTTTCGCCGCGGCGGACCCCAGGGTGTCTCGACCTGCGTGTGATGGAACGTGCCCTCCTGAAAATAGAGCGCTCCGCCGGGGTCGAGCACGAAGCTGTTGGCCGTATGATGCGTATCGGCGGTGTCCATCCCGTGGATGATCCGCTCCTTGACGTCGTATTTGTCGTCGCCGTTGGTGTCCTTGAGGAACAGAATGTCGGGGCCCTGCGCGACGATCACGCCGCCGCCCCAGAACTCGAAGCCGGTGGGATTCTGCAGATCGCCTGCAAACGTCGTGCACTTGTCGGCCCGGCCGTCGCCGTCGGTGTCTTCGAGAATCAAGAGCTTGTCATCGGCCGGCTCGGTCGGCTTCCAGTGGGGATAGTTCTGCCACGCGCGAGACCCAAAGGCGGCCGCGCGTGTCGAAGGCCATCTGCACCGGGTTGACCAACTCGGGAAACTTCTCCTCCGACGCGAAAAGATTGACCTTCATCCCATGTGAACGGTCATCTTCTTGATCTCGTCGTCGCCGCTCAGAAAGATGTGCTTTCCTCCGGGGAGAGGTCCGGGCAGGTTCGAGATCACCGGGATGAAGGGCGGCAGATTCGAGTCGTCGGGCTTGATGTCGCGGCCCTCGGCGGCGGCCCAGACGACCTTGTCGCGGTTCGAGGTCAACAGATCGATCATCTCGAGTTCTCGCTGCACGACTTCATAATTCGTCTGCCCGTTCACGAACCGCAAAAAGGCCCGATCGCCGTAGGTCGAGTAGCCGTCGGTCGTGCGATAGCGGTTGAACCAATACCAGTTCTTGTCGTTGACGGCGGCGCGCAGTTTGCTCGATCTGGCTCGCATCAAACGCCGGCGGTTCGCCGAAGAGCCCCTCGTAAGCAAAGCCGGCCACCACCCGGTCCCCCTGCTTCTTCAGGTGGATTCCGTTGATCGTCGACTGGGCCTGGTGCGGCGATCCGCGCGAAGAATTGCCGCGACGGCGTGAAGAGATCGACGAAAAAGACGCCGTTGTGCGCGAGCCACTTCGGCCATCGCGTGCGTGTAGAGTTCCAGGCGACCGTTGTTCTCCACGCCGTCCGGCAAGTTCGCGATCGCCGCAGGTTTTCGTGCGCGATCGGCGAGAAAAGCACCAGACGGGGCGACGATTTGCCGTTGTAGCGGTGGGCCAGCGTGTGCTTGATGAAATGGTCCAGATCGCTTTTGAACTTGTCGAGCCCTGCCGAGCCGGCAAAGGATTCGTTGTAGCCGTAAAAGACGAAGATCACGTCGGCCCGCGTGTTGGTCAGCTGAACCGATTCGCACTGACGGGAGCGTCTTTGTTGAGCTTCTGCGGCTGCGGAATTGGCGCGTCTCCGGCCAGCCATTGATCCTGCGAGCCAAAATCCATCGACCGCATGCGGCTGTAAAGATCGCGATACCCGTTGATCTCGTCGCCGCTGTATCCCAGGTTGCGAAAGACCAGGTGGTGCGGCGGGTAGCGCAGCGTCGATGTACGTTTCGAGCCAGCCGAAATGCTGCATCCGCTCGGCGAGCGTATTGCCGATCAGGCAGACGTGGTCCCTTTTGTTCAACTCGAAGTGTTGCGGCTGACAGCGGAGTCGAAACGCAGAGCAAGACCGTCAAAATCGCGGGTCGGAGCATGGATGGTTCTTCGCGTGAAAGTCCGAAAGGCAGGAACTTCGTCCGGCGGGCAGTCGACTCCTCAAAGTTAACCGATGCCGGGCAAGATCGCACGCCTGGCAAAACAAAGTCCGACGTGCGAGGTCGGAGGTCCGGGGTCGGAACGAGTCGAAAGGAAAAATCACACAAGACTTTGAACATGAGGTAACGAAGAGAACGGAGAAAGCCGATCCCATCTGGTTGGATTCCGCCGCGGCGGTCCGCGGCAGAGGAACCGCGAGACGAGTCGCCGGCGCTAAAACGAGCGGATTCGCGGCAGCCCGGACGGGAGATCCATCACGTTGACAAGGGTGCAAATCTGCCCTAGGATTGTTTTGAACCATAGCGACGGGTGATGGAGTTCACCCCGAAGCGGCGGTGCTTGGCTGTCCGGCACCGCCTGATAACTCCTACCAGCAAGGCTTGCCTTTGCGGTAGGGACCATTTGATTCCTGACCCTCGGCAGAGTCCCTGCCCGAGGGTTTTTTTATTGGCTGAAACGAAAGCCAAATCGTCAGAGCGAGGGCTTCGGCGATGAGCCGAGAGGAAGCTGCACAGTGAACGCGCTTCGAATTTGCGCTACGGCATCCGATTACCGTGATGGTAGCCATGGCGTCCATCGTCCTGGGCAGCATTTTTGCCGTCACGCGGATGCGGATCGACGTCTTTCCCGATCTCAACATGCCGGTGATCTATGTCGCGCAAGCCTACGGCGGCATGGACTCGGCGCAGATGGAAGGGCTGATCACCAACTACTACGAGTACGCCTTCCTCTACATGAACGGGATCGACCACGTCGAGACCAAGAACATCCAAAACCTGGCCCTCGTGAAGCTGGTGTTTCACCCCGGGACAGACATGGCCCAGGCGATGGCCGAGTCGGCCATCTACGCCAACCGGGCCAAAGCTTACTTCCCGCCGGGAACCGTGAATCCGTTCATCCTGCGACTGGATGCCAGCAGCGTGCCAGTCTCATTCCTGGTGCTCTCCAGCGAGACCCGCAGCATCAGCGAGTTGTCCGACTTGATGCTGTTTCGCGTGCGGCCGATTCTGGCCAGCATGCCCGGCGCATCGGCGCCGCAGCCATTCGGGGGCAGCCTGCGGACGATCGTGGTGTATCTCGATCCCGAGCGCCTGCGGGCCTACAACCTGTCGCCTCAGGAGGTGGCTGAAGCGATCAACAAGGGAAACACCGTCACGCCGTCGGGCAACGCGCGGATCATGGACCAGATGCCGATCGTCTCGGTGAATTCGCTGGTGGTCGATCCGAAGGACCTGGGGAACATCCCGATCAAGCCGGAGCAGAGCATCTACCTGCGCGACCTGGGCGCGTCGAAGACGCTTCTGACATTCCCACCGGCTGGGCACTGGTCAACGGCCGGCGTTCGATCTACATGCCCGTGGTCAAGACTGCCGAGGCATCGACCTTGGCGGTGGTCGACGAGCTGAGAGCCAATTTGCCGCGGATGCAGTCGCTGCTACCGGATGACGTCAAGCTGTCGCTGGAGTTCGATCAGTCTCCCTACGTCACCGGAGCCATCGGCGGCGTTGTCGAAGAATCGGCACTGGGCGCGATTTTGACCGGGCTGATGGTGCTGTTGTTCTTAAGGGATTGGCGCAGCGTGATTGTCGTGGTGCTGACGATTCCCCTGGCGCTGATGGGGGCGGTGTTCGGGCTGTGGCTCGTGGGACAGACGATCAACCTGATGACCTTGGGCGGGCTGTCGTTGGCGGTCGGAATTCTAGTGGATGAGGCGACCGTCGTCATCGAGAACATTCACACCCAGATGGGAAAAACCCGGTTCATTCCGCGCGCCGTCTTCGACGGGACAGCGGAAACGCTCGTGCCCAACATGCTCGCGATGTTGTGCATTCTGGCCGTCTTTCTGCCTTCGTTCCTGATGGAGGGGGCGGCCAAAGGTCTGTTCGTTCCTTTGGCGATCGGCGTCGGCTTCGCGATGATCTTCGCGTTCGTCCTTTCGATTACTTTTGTTCCCGTGCTCTCGGCCTGGTTGCTGCGTCACGTGCATCCGACGCCGCACGGGCGAATCGAGCCGGAGCATCAACCGGCCAATTGGTTCGTGACGCGCGTTCTCCGAATGAGGGGCATCGGCCCCGCGTTCGATCTGGCTTTGCACCGGCCGATCCGGTTCGTGCTGCGGCGGCTGCCGTGGGGCCATCACGGGGAGGTCGATCAATTCACCTTCGAGCGGCTCAAGGGACGCTACAGCGTCATCTTGCGCAAGTTACTCGACCATCGGCGAATCGTGATTCCCGTGTACATCGTGGCAGCGTTATTGGTGCTAGGTGTTGTCGGGATGCAGGTAGGACGAGAGATCGCCCCGACAGTCGATTCCGGTCAGTTCCAAGTGCGGATTCGCGCTCCGTCCGGCACCAAGCTGGAGATCACCGAGCAACTCACCCGCCAGGCGCTCGAGGTCATCAAGAACGCGGTCGGGCCCGAGAACGTCGATATTTCTGTTGCTTACGTCGGTGTCACGGCGCCAACCTACACCGTCAACGCCATTTACTTGTGGACGGGAGGCACGGATCAGGCCGTCGTGCGGATCGCACTGCGTCGCGGAAGTGGCGTGAGCGTGGCCGAGATCAAGGACCGATTGCGGGACGAATTGCCTCAGAAGTTAGGGCGGTGGCTGCAGGACCAATTGGAGCAGATCGGCTACGCGGCCCCGGATGCCGCGTTGCGAGTCAAGCAGATGCGTTTTTCGTTCGAGCCGGCCGACGTCGTGAACCAGGTGATGACGTTCGGCTCGCCGACGCCCGTGGAGGTCGTGATCAGCGGGCCCCATCTGGCCGACAACCAGGCCTACGCGGAAAAGGTCCGGGTGGAGATGGCGAAGATCCCGTCTTTGCGAGATTTGCAGTACGGGCAGGTGATGGACTACCCGCGGATCAAGATCGACGTCGATCGAGAACGGGCAGGGATGGCCGGTGTGACGCTGTCGGAAGCCTCCACCGCGATGGTCGCAGCGACTTCGTCCAGTCGCTACGTGGTGCCTGTGTTCTGGGCCGACCCCAAGAGCGGCATCGGTTACCAGGTGCAGTTGGAGGTACCGCCCGCCCGCGTCGACTCCTACGAGCAAGTCGGGATGATCCCGGTGAAGCGGATGGAGAATGGCGGGCAATTGTTATTGCGCGACATCGCTCGGATTGAGTCGAGCACGATGCCCGAGGAGTACGATCGTCTCAACCAGATGCGATACGTCAGTCTGACGGCCAATGTGGGGGGAGAGGATCTCGGACGGGTGACCAATCGCATTCAAGCGGCGCTGAAGGCGGCCGGCGATCCGCCCCGCGGCGTGCGTGTCGACTTGCGCGGCCAGGTAACGCCGATGTTGCAGATGTTCCGGGGCCTGACCGTCGGGCTGGGTCTGGCCGTGGTCGTGATCTTCCTGCTGTTAGCGGCGTATTTCCAATCGATCCGCCTCGCCCTGGTCGCGGTCGCCACGTCTCCTGCCGTGGTCGCCGGCGTGGCCGTTGCGTTGTACGTGACAAACACGACCTTGAACATCGAGTCTTTCATGGGCGCGATCATGGCGATCGGCGTCGCGGTCGCCAACGCGATCTTGCTCGTGACATTTGCCGAGCGCCATCGGGTGCATGAAGTCGCCCGGCTCGAGAGCGCGGGTGGAAGCGGGAACGAACCGAAGGTTTCCAGGAATCAAATCCGCATCGCGGCGGCCCTCGACGCGGCCGTCCATGGAGCCCGCGATCGATTGCGCCCGATTCTCATGACGAGCTGCGCCATGATTGCGGGCATGATCCCGATGGCATTGGGGATCGGCGAGGGCGGCGAACAGACGGCTCCGCTCGCGAGAGCGGTGATCGGCGGCCTCGCGGTCGCAACCTTTGCAACGCTGTTCGCACTTCCGGCGATTTTCGCGGTCACGCTCGGTAAGAGCAGTGCTCGCGATTCGACGTTGCATCCCGATGATCTGGAGCACAGTTGCGCGGCGGACTTGAAGATCCGCTAAAACCAATTGCTGAAACTGCCGGCTCGGTCCCGAGCGGAGGCCACATCTAAATGTCGAAATCGATTTTGCTGGGGGCCGCCGAGCCGCGGGGTTTATCCCCGCGGTCTTACGGATTGCGTACGGGATCGCCCACTTGCGAGCGGCCCTCACCCCTGGCCCCTCTCCCGGAGGGAGAGGGGAACAAGAATGTGTTGTGCGGTGGCGCTCGACCCGGCGTTGACACGCCGGGCTACGATATGCGGCCCTTCTCGGGCCAAAAACACGATCCGAAGCGGCGGCTGTGGGGCACAGGCACGATACTTGCCGTTGCGCTCGCATCGATGTCGCCCTGCGGGTGCGCGCACCACACGTCGGCCGCCGGGTCGGCGCCGGAAAGTGCGAGTAGCATTCCGAAGGTCAAAGTTGTCCATCCGACGCGGCAAACGATCGTTCGTCTCATCCAGCAGCCGGGCTACATTCGTCCTTATGAGCAGACGCCGGTTTATTCCAAGATCGCCGGCTATGTGGACGAGGTGCCCGTCGACAAGGGTTCCCGCGTTCACAAAGGCGATCTGCTCGTCAGGCTGTGGGTTCCGGAAATGGTGCAGGACGTGGCAGCGAAGAAAGCGCAGGTCGACCAGGCGGAAGCAGAAGTCACGCAAGCGGAAGAGGGGCTGAACGCCGCGGAAGCGAACGTCAACACGGCCGAGGCAAACGTGAACGAAGCCAAGGCCGGGGTCAACCAGGCCGAAGCCGATTATCACCGTTGGGCTCTTGAATGCGAGCGCGGAAACCCTGCTGAAGGGGAAGATCTACGATCAGCAGACGCTGATTGAAGCCAAGAATCAGATGCAGCAAGCCGATGCGGGCCGGTCGCGCGCCCCGGGCCAAACTCAACGCTGCCGACGCCGCCTTGAACGAGAGCAAAGCGAGGCGCCGCAAGGCCGAAGCCGATGTGAAGGCCGTGAAATCGAGGCTCGAGGTCGCGCAAGCGCTCCGAAACCAGTCTGCCGCCTGGCTGGATTACCGGAACATTCGTGCTCCGTTCGACGGCATTGTCACGCTGCGAAACGTGCACACCGGGCACTTCCTCCAATCGGCGTCGTCGGGCACGACCAACAAGTCCGCCGAGCCGCTGCTCGTCCTGATGCGGATGGACATCATGCGAGTGGTGGTCCAGGTTCCCGAGAAAGACGCCGTGTTGGTCAAAGACGGCGACCTCGCGAACGTCGCTTTCCAAGCCCTGCCCGAGCGCAGTGTTCCCGAACCGAGAACCGGCCTCTGTGTCCGATCAGGACTTCAAAGCATTTCCAAACAAGGTCACGCTCCTCTCGTGGTCGTTCGACGAGCGGGCCCGGACGCTGAGCGTGGAAATTCACATCCCCAATTCGACGGGTGAGCTTCGGCCCGGTATGTACGCCAACGTGACGATCCGTGCCGAAGTTCCGAACGCACTGACCCTTCCTGCCGAAGCCGTCGCGGAGTCGATTCTCGATACCGGAGCGAGGAACTACTGTTTCGCGGTTGTCGAGGGCAAGGCTGTTCGACTGCCCGTTGAAGTCGGCATTCGCACTCAGAAGTTGGTGCAGGTCCTGCAGAAGCAAGTTCGATCCGGGAAGTCAGGCAAGGAAGTCGCTTGGGAAAACCTGACGGGCGCAGAATCGATCGTCGCGAGCAACCCGACATCGCTTCTTGATGGGCAGGCCGTCGTGGTTGAGAGTCGGACGAAGGATCAGGTCACCGAAAAATGAAGGCCATTGAGCCTCGCCCCTAACGAGCAGCCCACTGAAAAAAATCAAGGCGCCGCCGGCGCGGCTTGCAACGGGATGGGAGGCGGGGGCACGGCGTTGCCGGGGCCGTTATCAGGGCCGTTCCTGTCGGCGCGGGGATTACCGTTCCCATTGCCGGGGTTTTCGTTCTGATAAACCCATTCGGCCGGGTTGCCCAGCGCCCGGTAAAGCTGAAACTGGGCGCGGTTGTAGTCGAAGATCGTCCCGAAGTAGTCGAAGTAGGCGCTGGCCAATTGCTGAATGGCCGAAACGGCTTCTTGCGGGCGGATCACCAGGATGTTGATGTTTCCGCCGACCCGCTTGATCTCTCCCACTCCCGCGAGGTTCTCGTTTGCAGAGAGCAGCGCCTGGCGCGTTTCACGCTCGGCCTGCCCAACTCGATTCAAGGCGGCCACGAGGTCGGCGTGATATTGCGTCACCTCGCGGGCCACGAGCTCGCGCCAACGGGATCGTTGCAACATCGTTGTTTCGTAGTTTGCCTGACGTTCTCGAACCAGGGCGCGATTCCCAAAGCCGAGTCCTCGGACTTCCCAAATCAGTTGGACGTCGAGATCCAGGCGACTGCCGAACGGGCTGAGCGACCCGTCCGGGCCGGTGCCGAATGTGCCGTACATTAACGGGTACGGCGTCTCGGTGCCGTCTCCACGAACGAGAACGATGGGCAGGAAGGGGCGCCATTTTTCCTGGCGGACTCGTTGGCAAGCCGCGAGCGCTTGGGCGTCGGCATACGTCACTTCGGGGCGTCGTTCGACGGCGATCGGCACCAGCTGGTCAAGAGACGTCTCCGGGGGAATCAACGTAATCCGCAGATTGAGCGGCTCGACGGGCTCCAACACCAACGTCGGCTCGAGACGCAGAATCCGATCCAGCTCGGCACTGGCGACGCGCCAGCGCCGGCGGGCGGTCTCCGCAATTTGCTCGATATTGGCTTGCTGTGCGCGGACACGGTTCTTTTCAACCTCCGGCACCAGTGAAGGAGCGATGAAATCGACCTTGTCCACCAGCGCCTGGACCTTTTTGAGCACGTCTTGGACAGCCGCCAACTCGGCGGCGTGCCTCCTGTGCGTCAAAGTAGCCCAAGGCCACGGATGTCAGCGTGTCGTTTGTCGCCGTCCGGATGTTCGCTCTTTGCGCCCGTGCGGTTTGCTGTGCGGCCAGCGGAGAAAAAATGGCATCGGTGAGGGTCATCGTGACGAGCGGCGCGATGCCCGCATAAAGCGAATCGCGATTGGCATTCTCCACCGTGCCGTCCGTCGTCTGCAGGGGGCCCGTGTGATAGACGTACTCAGCTCCCGAGATCACGGTCGGAAGCCACAGCGCCCAGGCGCCTTGCAACTGTGCACCGGCTGCGCGCGACTGCTGGCTGGCAATCTGGATATCCAAGGCCTGCACGTGGGCCAGTCGCAGCGCGGTCGGGAGATCGATGGGATACGGTTTGTCGTCCGGCGTGGGAGCAGGAGTCGCGAGCGACACGGCCGGCTGCTCCTCCGTCGTCGGAGTGGGGGTCATCGGAGTCGAATTCGGCGTCACATCTTGCGCGAATGCCGAAGAAGCCGCAGCGGCAACCAGCATGAGGCCGCAACAACAGATCGCACACCATTTCGAATTCGAGCCGGCGACGGCTCCCGAGTTTTCCGCATTCGGCATACATCTACCCTCCCGGACGGCGCGAGAAAAGTTCGTGCGCGATCATCGGTTGTCAGCGCGGGGTAGATGCTATCGGCCGGCCGGTCAGGTTCCCCGGGGCGGTTCAGTCCGTAGACTAGGCGAGCATCATCGCCTCTTGCGAGCAGTCTCCCGGTGGAGGACCGTTGCCGACAACGGCGAACCGCCTTCGAGTTTGCGAGTCGGCCGTCCGTGTCGGACTCTCAGTGTCGAAATAGGCTTGCCTACATCTTCGACCGGAGAATCGAAAGAACTTGGAATAACGGTTGTTCCGCAGGGTGGTATTCGCGGCCGGCAGCGATCAGGGTGGTAAATCCGGTACATCCGATCGCTCTGCGAACTCCGACTGCGCGATATTTCAAATTCTGGATTTTGAGTTGAGAACCGCGACGGAAGCAATGCCGGGTGCGACGGTGGGCATTAGGCATTGGGCATTAGTAAAACAGTGCCTAATGCCTCAGAGAATTCTGGCCGGGCTGTGGGGGACACGTGAGATTGCCGTGGGGCTCGGGCGATTCACAAGGAGGTTCGGTGGCCATGAGATTTGGCCTTCGGTTGCTGCTTGTGCTCGTGGGGGCGGCGGCGTATCTCGGTCTGGCGGTTCTGGGTTGGAACGGGGTCTCGGCCTTCTTGGCCAATCCGGCGCGGATTGTGTTGGCAGTCGTGCTTGTGGCAATGACCGTTGTGGCGCTGTTCGCCGGAGGCAATATCAGCCCGGGGGTGCGCGAGGATCGAGGCAACCGCTGGGTGATCGCCGCGTTTACGGTGCTCGGCCTGATCGACGGCTACTTGCCTGCGTACACCGATCGGCTTGAGTTCTGGTGCATCGACGGCGATGCCATTCGTTGGGTGGGCGTTGTTCTGCTGGCGGTCGGCGGCGCATTTCGCATCTGGCCGGTGTTCGTGCTCGGCAATCGGTTCAGCGGCCTGGTCGCCATTCAGCAGGGGCACACACTGGTCACGACCGGCATGTATCGGTTCATTCGGCACCCGAGCTATCTGGGACTCTTGCTGACTGCGGTGGGTTGGTGCTCGGCTTCCGCTCGGGAGTCGGCCTGCTGCTGGCCGGCCTGATTCTGTTTGTACTTCTCTCGCGGATCCGCTCGGAGGAAAAACTGCTGCTCGACCAGTTCGGCGACGAGTACGCCGCGTACCGCGCCCGCACATGGCGATTGATACCGGGGATTTTTTGAAAAGTCTTGTAGGGCATGCCGTGCATGCCGTTTTTTTCTTCGCATGCCCTACAGAAATCGGTCCGCCGGAGAGCAAGCCGGCTTTGGGTCATTGATCGCGATAAAAACGGCGTACGGCGTTGGCGACGTAACGGTCGATCATTCCGGGTGCGATCAACTTCATCCATTGGCCGGCCTTTCCTGCCGCGGTCATCACGAGTTCGCGACGGCGTTTTTCGATCGCCGCCACGATTTGCCGCGTGCATTCTTCGACGGGCATGCCGCGGTCGTTCGGTCGCTTCAGGCTCTCCTGTGAGAGCTGCCCGTCGCCCGCCAGCCGCCGCGTGTGGATGCTCGTCGCGACCGGGCCAGGTGAAACGACGAGAACGTCGACGCCCGACCCGAGCAATTCGATTCGCAACGAATCGAAGAAACCCTGCATGGCATGCTTGCTGGCCGAGTAGGCGGTCGAATTGGGAAAGCCCGTCTTGCCTTGCAGGGAAGAGACCGCGACAAGCAGGCCGCCGGAACGCTTCAAGTGCGGGAGTGCAAAGTGCGTGCAATAGACGGCCCCCAGGAAATTGATCTCCATGATCCGCTGGAAGACTTGCAGGTCGGTGATCTGATCGAACGACGAGAAAATCGAAATGCCGGCGTTGTTGACGAGCACGTCGATCCGGCCGAACTGCTCGACGGTCCGTTCAATCAAGCGCTGGCAATCCTCTTGCCGGGCCACATCCGTGACAACGGCAATCGTTTGTGCGCCCGCTTGCACGCACTCGTTGTGCCGATTCGAGTTCCTCCGCGTTGCGGGCGGCCAAAGCAAGTTTGGCCCCGCGGCGAGAAAGCTGGCGAGCCAACTCGCGGCCGATACCCGCCGAGGCACCGGTGATCACGATGATTTTGTCTTGGAGCTGCATGGGATGCCGAGATGATAGCAGAACAGTCGGCTCGTTACGGCTTGGGGCTCCCCACGCGACGCAGCATTGTGTTGCGAATCAGCGTGGAATGGCACGAATCAATGCGGCTAATGGCATGTCTTCAAGCCCGGCAACGTCAACGCGCATTCGCTGCAGGCACTTTCGGATCCGAGCTGCCAGTTGCCCCTCTCGCGGTTCCGCATCGGCGGCGACCCGGATCGATACACGCTCCGAGAGTATTTTCCCGATCAACCAATAGCGCCGTGACTCAGGAACCACCGCAAATTCGAGCCATCGTCCAGAGCCGTCATACCCCTCGTAGACACCGTTCCGGACGTCAATTGCCTCGAGGGCACGTTCTGCTTCGTCGGCTGAGTCATACTTTTCGACGATCCCCGACTCGTCAAATATCAGAATCGGCATTTGCATCAGATCACTCCGGCCAACAGAGGTGCGTTCGCCGCGGAGGATGAGGAAGAGAGAGGTTTACCACAAAGTCACGAAGACACGAAGAAGACAAAAACTAAGACGGCACCGTTTTCTTTGCGTCCCGCCGCGGCGGATCTTCGACTTCGTGGCTTTGTGGTTCAAATCGCCTTTCGTCCGGCGCGTCGTGAAATTGAAAGCAGCAAAAGACGGGGCAAGCTGGCAGCTTGCCCTACGGGCATGGAAGACAAGTGGGGATGTTAGTCGTCGTGCATCCGTTTTTTGACGATGGTTTCCATGCAGCGGGCGACTTCGTCGGCGGACATGTTGGAGGTGTCAATGGAGAGAGCGTCGTCGGCTGGTGCAGCGGGGCGGTGTGACGGGTGGCGTCGCGGGTGTCGCGCTCGATGAGCTGGGACAGAATCTCCTCGAATGACATCTGCTGCCCCTGCTCCACCAGCTCGTGCTGGCGGCGGCGGGCGCGTTCTTCGACGTTGGCGGTCAGATAGAACTTGCACTTCGCGTCCGGGAAAACGACGGTTCCCTGGTCCCTGCCCTCCGTCACAATGTTGCGGCCACCGGCTGCTTTGCGCTGCAACAACACCAACGCGGTGCGGACCTCCGGAATGGCGGCGACTCGCGACGCGGCGGTTGCGACCGCTTGAGTGCGGATGAGCGCCGTCACGTCGCGACCGTCCATTTGCACCACCGGGCCGAGAGCCTCGATCTCGATCCGGTGCGCGATCTCGGCGACGCGGGCGGTGTCGTTCACGTCGATTCCGGCGGAAATCGATTTGAGCGCGACGGCGCGGTACATCGCCCCCGTATCGAGAAACGGAAAGCCGAGCCGCGCCGCCAGGAGGCGTGCTGCTGTGCTCTTTCCGGACCCGGCCGGGCCGTCGATGGTGACGATCATGGTCGAATGAGTGCGGATTGCGAGGTGCGAAGTGCGAAGTGCAAAACCAAGTAACCAGGGCAATACCGACGGCCTGCGGCTGACGCGGGGACGCGGGGACGCAGTGGAAAATACTCGATAGCATAATTCGAGGACGTGCGCGGGGCGATCATAGGGGACAATCGTAGACGCGATGTTGGCGTTAATCCACCGCGCTCTGCATTCCTCAGCTGGCAGCAGTGTGTTCGCCGAAGTGGAGTTCGACGTCGGCGATTTCGTGGGGGCCGATTTCGAGCTCGACGGCGTCGTCGATGATCTTCAACGAGTTGAGCGTGTGGCCGCGGAAGTCGCGTTTGCGGGCGCTGCTCGGGGTGCGGAAAGAGCGCAGCGAGACCGATCGCTGCCGGCCTTCGGTCTCGACCAGGCGCAGGGTGAATCCCCCTGCTCCACTCCCGGTGGTTTCACTGTTTTGGGTGCCGGCACTTTCGTCGGAATTGGGAATGGGCACCAGCGGGAGGATTTGCACGATCTGGACGTTCTTGGCGTTGACGTGGAAGAGCCAGCCGGATCGACCCATGGTGGGTGGGCCGTTAGGAGTCGGGAGGACGACTGCCCGCGTCAATGCGTCGGCGGCGGGTTGCATCGGATAGTCGGCGTCAATGGCGATGTCGAAGCGGAATTGACGGGCCGTCTCGCCGGCGGCGATCAGCAGGCTGTCCAGCATTTGCGCGCCAGTCTTGCGGTGGAATGGCAAGCCGTGGTTCAGAATTGTGGTGCGGGAGAATTCCGTGGCGATCTCGAAGAAGTGGGGGCTTTCGAATCGCTCCCACTGAAGGCCGTGCGCGGTGCCGAGCACGCTGCGGGTCAATGTGGCCGTGCTGTCATTCCAGGCGAAACGCGATGCAAAGTAGTTGCTCCAGGGATCGCCGTCCGGCAGACGTGTCGGGGACAGATCAATGGTCAGCTCGATCACCGGACGGCCCCGCCATAAACGAACGGTTTGCCGGAAGTCAGCGAGGTTCGAACCCTCCTGCGGGTCGGCGAGCCAGCCGGTCGTCACAATCTCGGCCAGGCCGGGGCCGCTGCAGGTGACGTTGGCGGATGAGCAGCGCATCTGCGAGTAGTGCGTGCGCTCCTCGCCGAGCGGATGTTCCTGGCCGCCGGCCACGGTGCGCTCACTCGAGAATCGAAACGCGATTTGCTGGCTCAAACGGTTGGGTTGGCGTCCGAATTTCTTGATCCGGCCGATGCCGCCGGTGGCTTCGTTGATGTGGACTTCGATGAACTCGTTGCGGATCATCATGCCTTCCGACATCGACGAATCGGATCGCTTTGGATGCGCCGAACGCTTTGATGATGGATCGGTGCCGATTGCCGGGATCCACGCGAAGCCGCAACCGGGCACGTCGAGGGTGACGTGGTGATGATGGGTGTCGAATTGGATGGCGCGAATGGGGGAATTCGGAACGGAGGGGGACCGCGGGGATAAACCCCGCGGCTCGGGGGACTCGGCGCCGGTCGGATTCGGGAGTTCGACAGTGACCGTGCGGTCGAAGGACAACGGGTTGAGAATGAGATAGCCCGGTTCGCGAGCGGCGCCGTGCATGATGATCTCAGTGAGGCGACGGGCCGATTGCTGGACGAAGGTATCGAGCAGTGGATCGTCGAGTCGCGAATGAGGCGCCGGTTGGTCGGCAGTGTTTTCACTTGGCAAATCCGGGCCGGATGATTCGAGTCGCTCTTCGAGTGAGCGGCCGACCGATGAGCCGATCGGGGCGCCCGCGACGGCGGCGGCGAGTGCGTCGAGAAATAACCCGGCGTCCAATTGGGCGCGGCGTTCGAAGTGACGGCGAAAACGGCTGACGGGGTCGGGTTCACGGCCGGCGACCGCCTGGATCAACGACGGCGAGAGGTATTCCCCTTCCTGGAATCGTGAAAGGCGGCCCGGGTCGTCGGAGTGCTCGAAAAAATCGCGGAAAGTGACGAAGCGGCCGAGGACGGGTCCGTATTTGTGGATCCGCTCGAAGTCGTTCCAGAACGGAGTGCGGACCTCGGGCCAGCGGGCGAAGATCACTGCGGCGGTCTGGTCCTGCTGCATCGATTCGGCCATCCGCGTGGGAAAACGCAAATAGCTGGCGGCACTGTCGGCGGCCAATGGAATCCGCGTGGTGGCATCCACGGCTGAGCCATCGCAGCCCTCCCAGCGCGTGCGGCTTTGTTCAGCGTCGGGGTAGATGCCGTCGTCGAGCGCGACATGCAACGCGCCGGAATAGCCGAAACGCAGCAGGATTTGGGGAACGAGTGTCGAAAATCCGTAGCGGCGTCGCGCCCAGATCGTCGGTGTGCGTCCCATCGTCTGGCGGAATGCCTCGTGGCCGATGGCGAACTCACGAAGGGTTGAAGAAAGTGGCAACAGCGGCACGGGGCGTTCGTGCCATTCGCCTCCCAGCAGATCGATGTCCTCGGCGTTCCAGGCGTCGCGCAGCCGTGTGCGGAGATCGGGCTTGTCGCGGGCAATCGCGGCCAGATCAGCCGCCGTGCACAACACGTTGATCCGCTTGGTGCCGGCGATCACGGCTGCGAGCTTCTCGTCAGCCAGGCGCGGAATCAGGAGGCACAAATCGAGGAGATAGCATTCGACCGGGTAGAACCGTTCGCGGGTTTCGGTGAGGATCTCGAAAGCAGCGCGGAGCTCCTCTCGGGGGTCGGAGTCGCCGCGGATGGCGGACTGTGCCGCGGCGATCGTCCGGCGACGCAAGGCCTCATCCTCGATCGGGCCGAAGTGATGCATGCGGCGTGTGAGGAGCTCGAGCAGCAGCCGGCAGGTTCCCAGGGCCAGAAAATCAGCGACCAGATCGGGATCCAGCGGGGTCGCGTTTGGCAACGGTTCGAGCACCGCCTCGATGAGCGCGGTCCGATCCGATTTGCCGGTAATGACAGTCGCACCCTCTTGGCGGGCGGTATCGAGCCAGCCGGCGGGCAGAAGCTCATCGGAAGCCGGGGGAACGATCAGGAGCCGGCCGGGGTCGCCGGTGGGGGGCTCATCCGCCCGCTGTTCCCGGGGGAGCGATTCGGTGGCCGCCAGAAGGGCGGGATGCCAGGCGACGGCAAAGGCGTTGAGCAGGCCGGTGGCCTTGTCGTCGGGCAGGTCGGTTGGGAAATCCTCCAGGCCATGGCTGGGATAGAGGACAACGATGTCTCGATAGGTCATGGAGTTGCCGTTTTGAGGGTGGCGACGGGTGCCGCGGAGTGAGGTCCCAAGGCCCGGACGGCCGTCCTGGGCCCGAGGGTGAGGATTTTCACGAATTCAGGGAACTTTCAGGTCATGGGGCAGCGTCCAAGATTCTGCGAGTCACTCCCGTGGGAATGAGGCCGCCCACGGTGTTCGCACCCTGAGGATATAATGGACGGCAACAATTCTGCAAAGTCGGCAGGCCGTCCGCGGCATTCTGATTGACTCTACTCAAAGTCGCATATAGCTTAAGGTTAGGATGGCGCTGGTACCTGCAATTGGACCGGCGCTCGCGACTCTTTTGGGGGTGAAACGGCATGGCAGGAAATCCGGGTGCCTGGGGAATCGACATCGGCCAAGCGGGGCTTAAGGCCATTCGGTTGGAGATCAACGACGCCACCGAGCAGGTTGTAGGCAACCGCTTTCGACTACATCGCCCATCCCAAAATTCTCAGCCAGCCGGACGCCATTCCTGAAGAGCTGATCTCGCAGGCGCTCGACAAGTTCCTGAAACAAAACGACATCGACAACGACGTCCTGGCGATCAGCGTGCCGGGGCAGTCGGCTCTGGCCCGCTTCATCCAGTTGCCGCCGGTCGAAGCCAGCAAGGTCAGCGAGATCGTCAAGTACGAGGCGCGGCAGCAGATTCCCTTTGCGCTGGAAGACGTCGTCTGGGACTACCAGACGCTGGGCAAAGGGACCGAGGAAAGCGGCTTCTTGCTGGAAGCGGAGGTCGGCCTGTTCGCGATGAAGCGCGACCAGGTGATGAACCAGCTCAAGCCGTTCACCAACGCGGAGCATCGAAGTCGAGCTGATCCAGATCGCGCCGTTGGCGCTGTACAACTTCCTGAGCTTCGACCAGCTCGGCATCCGCCTCGGGTGACGAGGTGGTCGCGATGGATGCGTACACGATCCTGCTCGACATGGGGGCCGACAACACGACGCTGTTGGTCTCCAACGGCCAGAAGATTTGGATCCGCAACGTGCCGATCGGCGGCAACCACTTCACGCGGGCGCTCACGAAGGAGATGAAGCTGACCTTCGCGAAGGCCGAGCATCTCAAGTGCAACGCGACGAAGTCGCCCGATCCGCGGGCCGTGTTCCAGGCGTTGCGGCCCGTCTTCAACGACTACGTATCGGAGATTCAGCGATCGATCGGCTATTTCTCCAGCGTCAACCGCGACGCCAAGATCAGCCAAGGTGGTCGGGCTGGGCAACGGCTTCAAGCTCGCCGGCTTGCAGAAGTTCCTGCAGCAGAACCTGCAGTACGAGGTCGAGCGCGTCGACTCGTTCAGCGCGATCACGCCGGACGGGTTCAAGGATGCGGCCCTGTTCGAGGAAAACATTCTGAGTTTTCCGGTCTGCTACGGCGTGGCGCTGCAGGCGCTGAGCCAGACGCGAATTCGCACGTCGTTGCTTGCCCAAAGAGATCACGACGGCGCGGACCATCGCCCGCAAGAAGCCGTGGGCCGTGGCGGCGGCGGCCGTGCCTGCTAGTGGGGCTGGCGACGTCCGCCTTCGGTTATGTGCGGGTGTACCGCTCGGTCAGCGAAGATCGATTCCACGACGCGGAAGAGCAGGTGAAGGCGCTCAAGAAGGACATCGCCACGAAACGCAGCGACTACGGCACGGCGAAGGCTTCGTGCAACAACAAAAAAGCGGACGGGTTATCGCTCGTCTCCAGCCTGGGAAAGCGATCTGACTGGCTGCAGTTGTACAAGGCGGTCGACGCGTGCCTGCCCCACGATACGAGTGAAGTGCAGGACATCCGCAAGCAAAACCGCATTCACATCATTTCCATTCAGGCGCGGTGGCAGCCCAAGCTGCAGGACTGGCTCGATCATCTGAGTCCCACCGCGAAGGAAGGCCTCTCCCCCGACGACCAGAAGAAGAGTCCCCCCGCCAGCGGCTACGTGGTGACGGTGGTTGGGGAGCATTACCACGACGAGACCGAGGGCAAGGGCATCGGCGAGCAGATGACGAGAGGCATCGCGTCGCAGGAAATCGACAAATACATCAACGGGTTCGGCGAGGGGTACGTGAAGTCGCAATTCCTCAAGAATCTGCAGCAGTGGTCGGCTTCGCCCGAGGGGTCGGACGAAGTGCTGGTGGGAGGCATTGGCATCTCGCATGCCGTGGTGGCCTGGTGTCCGACTCCGAAGCTGGTTGCGATGGATCCCCTGCACCCGGCAGCCGGCGGCAACTCCAATTGGGCGAGCGGATTGGACGACTCGCAGTGGGGTGGTGGAGGCAGCGGAGGCGGCATGCGAATGGGGGGCGGCATGCGAATGGGGGGCGGCATGGGCGGCGGCGCCTTTGGAGGAGGCGGTGGCCGGAAGGATAAAGGGCGGGATCGCAAGCCAATCGAGACCGATCCGACGAAGAAGGCTCAACCCACGCAGCAGATGTATCACACATCATTCGTCGTGCAGTTCGCGTGGGTGCCGGGTCAGATCCTCTTCAAGCCCGCTGCAGCGACAAAATCGCCTGCCGTGGCAAGCACCACTCCGTCGACGGGACCGGACAAGAAGCCGGCCTCGCCCAAAAAGTAACGCTGTAGCGGTAGGCATTGGGAATTCGCCGGTTTTGACTCATGCCAAGTACCCAATGCCCAGCACTTGAATTGAGCCATCGAGAGATCAAATACGCGGGTCGGGAACGCGTCTTTAGTCAAGTAAACAGGAAAGCAAGCGACTCATGGACCAGTTGAAAATCCTGTTGGAACATAAGTTCTGGTTGCTGGCCGGACTGGCGGCGCTGTTACCGCCGATTGGCTGGTACATGGCCACCGACGATCTGGCGACGAAGACCAAAAGCCGCCAGCATGAAGTCGACACCGCGTTTAACGATGTGGTTTTGAAGGAGACGGACCAATATCCCAACGACGGCTGGATCCAGGGGGCCAAGAAGATCGACGGCGACCTGGCCAAGATGGTGGATGAATCGCAGACGCGGCTGTACGAGCGGCAGAAGGCCGCGATGGTCTTTCCGAAGGTCGTGCAAACGTATCTTGACGAAGCCCACGCCAAATTTCGTAGCGAACCCAAAGAGAACTTGAACGTCTTCCAGCATGCCAAGCTCGCGTTTGCCAACATCTACGATCAGGAATGGGAAAACGTGATGCAGGTGCTCGATCCGTTCGTGGCCACGACCGGAGAGGGCAAAATCGTGATCGGCGACGGTCTGACGCTCGATCAGGTTGGAAACGACGTCGTGACGCGCGCCCTGGAAGGGCGTGGGCGGCCACGACGTTCTTCACCCCCACTCAAATGTGGGACGCGCAAGAGGATATTTGGCTGCTCAGCGCCCTCGCGCAAGCCATCGCGCGGGTCAACAAGGGGGCGACTCGGATTGACGACGCGCCGGTCAAAAGGATCGGCGGGCTCTTTCTGCGCGGTGGATCGGATAGTGACCTGAGAGACAGGAGAAGCGGAAAGTCAACGGGCTCGACAAGCCCCACCGGGGGAGGCGGGGGCACGTCCGGCTTTGGGTTTGGCCGAGGCGGAGCGGGAGGAGGCGGTGCCGAGAACGCGTACAAGCCTCCGACACCCTTCGATGCGAACGACGTCTTCGGCTCGGATGGCAGCACCGACACCTCGAATTCGGGGAGCAAGAAGGATCGGGGGATGACTGCCCAGGCGGAGATCGCGAGGTACCTCGACGGAAAGCACCCGAAGTATGCGAAGCGCGGCTTCCTGATGTCTCTCGTCATGGATGAGCGCGAAATCCCGACGCTGATTACCGAGCTCTCCGCGTCTCCGTTCCCCGTGGAGATCCTGCACGTCGAGCATTCGCGTTTCGACGTCAAGAAGAGTAAATCGAGCTTTGCGGCAATCATGCAGGTGCTCCAGGACCAGTCGTCCACCGTCGACGACCCAAAGGTTGCCGAACAACAAAAGAAACGGCAACAGAAGCTCAAGGAGCGTCTCGAGCTGTCATTTAACGCCAGCTATCTCGCCAATGTGGTCGTTTGCGGTGCGTTCACGATTTACAGCGAGCCGGCTGCATCGGCTGCCAAGGCCGCCGCCTGCGCCGCCGGCTGAGTCGGCGAAGGCGCCTGCCGGCACGGCGGCGATTACCGGGACCACGGCGAAGCCAGGCGATAAAGCGGCCAAAGTGGCGGTGCCTGGCGCTGGCCAAACGCTCGGCCGGTCAGACGCCCAAAACTACGCCCGCCAGCGGACCGTCCAAAGGCAGCAGTCAGAAGCCGGCAGGCGGGACCACTCCGGCAGCCAAGTCCGGGGGATCCAATTCGGCTGGGTCTGCGGGGGCCGCTGCTTCCAAGAACGGTCCAGGAACGAGCGGCGCTGCGAAGTAAGGATGCCGGGTTCAGACAACGGAAAATCATGCTGCGGGAAATCAGCATTTTGGGATTGAGGTTCGCATGAAAATCTCCGCGTCGACATTCAAGAACTTCGATTACAAGCAGTTCTTCATCGACCACGGCGAAAAGGTCGGCGCCGTCTTCATCGCGTTTTTCATCGTCTCGTCGCTGAACGGCGCGAATTGGAAGCCGTATGAGAAGTCGCCCGACGACCTCAAGGAGGGCAAGAAGAGTGCCGAACAACAGATTCAAGAGTCCCTGGCCCGACAGCGAATCCAAAACGTTGAGAGCCGGCGCCGACCTGGGAACCAAGGTCGACCAGGTGCTCGAGCCCGTCGCGCTGGCACCGTACGCGTTATCGACGCCGATGGACCCGCCGCTGTATCCCGATCGTCTGCGGATTTCGTCGCCCCGCTGGCTTGCGGTCGGGGAGCTGATCGCGACCGACGGAGTCGCGATTCTCGAAATGGACCAGGGTATCACTCCCTTAGACGAGGGGTTTGTCCGCAAGCCCAAGGACAAAGAACCCAAGAACGGAAAGCCAGAAGGGCTGAAAAAGCGAAAAAAAAGGAAAAGGAGCGCGAGAAAAAGGAGCGTGAGCAAGAGGCCAAGAAACAGCAGACTCCAAAGTCCCCGAGGATTTTTCACCCAACGGAGGGGTCACCGGAGGAGGCCCCGGTGGCGGTACGGGCGGCAGGCTCGGTCGAATGGGCGGCGGCGGAATGGGCGGCTTTGGACCGGGCGGCCGCGGCAGACAAGACCGCAAAGGAAAACGCGGTTCATCGGATCAGCCTCCAGCATGGGCGTCCACTCCGGAGATGCAGAAAGCAAAGACCAACAAACGAAACGGTCGTGGATACCGCTTTGTGGCCGTACGAGGCGTCTTCCCGCTGCACGATCAGATTGAAGCGCTGGCCCACGCGATGGGCAACCCGTCGGCAGCAGATCGCCAGCGGCTCTTCTCGCTGGTGAAGTTCAAAGAGTTCCAGCTCTGGCGGCAAACCGCCCAACCGGGACCCGATCCATGGGACGAGGCTAAGGCACCGTGGGAGCTGGTCGATCAGCAGCCGGTGATCAATCTGCTCCGCAACGAGATTGCCGGATGGGCGCCGGAGCGCGTCTTCAATGGCCGGTGATCGACAGCCATATTTGTATGCCTCTGCCGGAACGGATGGTGGGTCAATGGGGCTCCCTGGCAACGCACCCGCGGATCCAGAACTTCGTCTTGTCCGATGAAGAAGTCGAAGTGCAGGTCAAGGCCGAAATCGAGCTGCTGAAGCGGATGAAGGAGGAAGAGGAGAAGAAAAAGCCCGAGACAAAAGGTTGGGGCGAGTTCACCAACAATTTCCGCACCGCGACCCAGAGGGCGAACGAATTCAAGAGCAAGTCGCTCATCGAGCAGATCGAAGAGGAGTACACCAAAGGGGCCGGCGAGTCCGTCAATACCAAGGTCTCGGAGCAACTGCATGACTACTTCAAAAAGCTCTCCTCGGCGGCCAACCACCTGCTGCTGTTCCGGTACTTCGATTTCACGGTCAAACCCGGCAAGAGCTACCGTTACAAAGTGCAATGTAGCCATTAGAGGTCGCGGGCAGGCCGTTAAACTCGACGTTGCCGTATCCGCCCGGGGCTTTCGCATCGCTCGACGATCCTGCGGTATTCATCAGAGCGCCTTGCGCGAATTGCGCCACATACGTCAGGTCCTGACCGGGATTGGGAAGACTCTTGATGGTCTGGGCTTCAATGGTGGTCGTCGTATTCGGATTGTCGAGGGTCAGCAAGCCCTGCTGCGCCGTAACTTCCACTGTCTGGTTATCCGTCTGGACGTGGAGCGAGAAGTTCAACGTGACGGTCCGGCCGACGCCTACAGGCGTTGGTGCAGAAGTTGAAACGGCGAAGCCGTTCGTCTGAACCTTTACCTGGTAGGTGCCCGGGTTGACCTGAGAGAAAAGATAATGCCCGCCCGGGTCGGTCTGTTCGGCACGCGTGGCCTTGGTGTCTACCTCGGTCGCCGTCACCTCGGCGCTGGCCACCGTCGCGCCCGAGGCGTCGCGCACCGTCCCTGAGATCGCGCTCGATGTGCCGCTTTGAGCAAACAAACAAACGCCGTTAACTAAAGTTAACAAGAGCCAAACGGCCAGGAGGCCGCGGGTTGTTCTTCTGCTCATCGTTTTAACCTCCGGATGGATCGGGGAAGCCTTGGGGACAATCAGCGGCCCAGCGCCGCTAGTCGAATCAATCCGTATCGAGATCGCTCTTCCGCCGCACTTGGGCCGTTTCTTGAGCTACGGCCTTCTACCGCACAGCGGCCCACGCCTGCCAGAAAACGACGACCATCATGAAGATCAGGTAGATGCGCAGCGCCCATACGAGCGCCAACTCACCGCCGCGCAGTTGGCGGCGCGGAACAGGGGCTGATTTCTCCTGGACGAGTTGATCGCGATCCAGGTTCGTGAGAACCCAGTCAACTTCCTCCTCCGAGATGTGTTTCGTATCTTCCATTCGCTCCTTTTTAGGTCCCCAACCACGCGAACGCCCGCGGGAAAATCACGCTGATTCCATAAAGGACGCCGGCCGCGGTCAGCAGCACGACAACTCCAGCCGCAAGTACGTTGGCCCACCGCGGGCTGCGCACGCCGCCCATGATTTGCGGGTCGTTGACCAGCAGATAAAGGAACACCAGCGCCGGCGGCATGGCGAGAACCGCAACGACATTCACGACCAGCACCACGAAGGTGAGCGGCAGGCTGGGAATCAGCACGATGGCCGCCGCGACCGCGGCAAGAAGGCAGAGCACGGCGTAGAACGACTTGCCCTGATTCACCGGAAGATTCAGGCTGTGCGGGCGGCGCGCAACCTCGCCGAATGCGTAGGCCGACGACGTGGAGATGGTGATGGAAGCAACGATGCCGGCCTCGATCATCCCGAGCGCGAACAGCGACGCCCCGATGTGCCCCACGATCGGCTCCAGCGCCTGTGCGAACTGCGCCGCCTCAAAATTCGCTGCTCCCATACGGCCAAAGAGCGGCGCGGTGGCGATAATTGCGCCCAGAGCAGCCAGCGCAGCCAACCCTGCGCCCAGCACCGTGTCGATGCGCCCGAATCGAATGTCTTTCGTCGTCAGGCCCTTGTCCACGGTGGCGCTCTGCTGAAAGAAGAGCATCCACGGCGTCACGGTGGCGCCGATGTCAGAAAGCAGGATCAGCAAGGTCTCCTGGCTTGCGTGGGGCAAAGGTGTCCATCCGAGCATGGCGTGGCCAATTGCGCCCCACTGCGGGTGAGCCATCAGGGCCACGGGAACAAAGACCAGGTTGCATGCGGCAGCCGCCAGGGTTACACGCTCCCAAGTCCAGTAGCGGTGGCTCAGCAGTGCGGAATAGAGCACAACCAGCGCCACCAGAACCGCGGCCCACGGCGGTACGCCGAAGTAGCCGAACCCGGCGCGGATCGCAATGAACTCGGTCACCAAGGTGAGAAAGTTACCCACAGTGAGATCGATCATCGAGAACCAGCCCCAGAAGGGTCCGAACCGCTCGAAGATCAGTTCTGCGTGGCCGCGATGAGTGGCCGCGCCCAGCCGCACCGTCATCTCCTGAACCACCAGCGCCATCACAAAGGTGAGCACCACAAAGGGAAGGAAGAAGCCGATGCCGAACGTCGCACCCGTTGCGGCGTAGGAAAGCATGCTCGGGCCGTCATTCTCACCCAGCATCACCAGAATGCCCGGCCCAACCAGCAGCCAAAGGAGCGACAAATGCCCGCGCATCCCCAGCGAGCGTCGCGCCGCGCTCACGCGCGAGCGGTCGTATGCGCGATCGAGGTCCTCATGCGTGACGACAACTTCGTCGACCGCGATGGCAGGATCTGGACTGGTTTTTGTGCTTGCATTCATCGGCCTGGCATTCCTCGACATCGAAAGATGCGGACTTTTAGCTTTGCGTAAACACATGCAGAATGGGCTGATGCGAACTGCGGTCCACGCTCGACTGGCTCCCCCGAGGAGAATTCGGGTAGCGCGCGACCGGCACAGTGCGGTAGCCGATTGAGCGGCGACGAGCGCCCTCAACTCCAGTATCCCACAGATTGTTAATTATGGTTAAGTTAATTTTTTATTTTGGATTACTATCGACTTTGGCAACCGGCTTTTTTCGCGGCTAATCTTCTCTGTTCTCTGTTCCCTGTTCCCTGTTCCCTGTTCCCTAATCCCTGTTCCCTGTTCCCTGTTCCCTGTTCCCTAATCCCTGTTCCCTGTCCTTCACGCCTTCTTGCTCCCTTGCTCCCTTGGTCCCTCGTTCCCTGCCTTTAGCCAGACGGCCTCTGCCGCCGGACGCCCGAGGATCGTGTTTCCCGTAGGCAAATCAATCAAAACGGTTTGGTCGTAGTTCTGGCTCATCACGCGCAGGCTCTTGCCGGGCCCGATGCCAGAGGCGTGCAGGAACTCAAGCAGCTTGGGATCGCGCTCCTGGAGGCTGATCACGGTGTAGCGCTTGCCGGCTGCGGCCTGCGAGAGCTGCATCTCGCCTCTCTTTTTCCTTTCGGCCGGGTTCAGCGGAAGAACGGAGTTCCCGTGCGGGCAGGCGCCGCCTTCGCCCAGCCTCTCTTTGAGCTTGGCCTCGAAGGCCGGCGAAACCGCATGCTCCAGCCGCTCGGCCTCCTCGTGAATCTCGTGCCACTCCATGCCGAAAACCTCGCTCAGCATGCGCTCGATCAGGTGGTGGCGCAGCGCCGTGTGGTAAGCCATCTTCGCGGCCTGTCGCGGTCAGGCGCACAATGCCGTCGTCACCCACCTTCACGCATCCGTCGCGCTTCAGCCGCTTGAGAGCCATGGTCACGGCGGGCGCGGAGACTTCAAGCCAATGCGCCAGCATGGCGGGAATCACCTGGCGGCCCTCGGCCTCGGCCTCAAGAATGGCCTTGAGGTAGTTCTCTTTCGAAACGTGGATCGAATCTTTCATGGCTTAGCTGGAGATCAGTTTAACCGGTGGCAATCCATGAGCAACGATCGTCTGCCGGTGTTTGCTGAACGGTGTGCGGTGGAAGATGAACGATGAGTCGAGGGCCGTGCAGCGTTGGCGGCAACGAATGGCCGAAAAAGATAAAGAACAAAAGTAAAAGAATGAGCAAGTTGAGGAGCGGACGCGGGCAGGCTGGAGATGCCGTAGTTTTGATGGATGGGAAAAGGTAACCGGTTTCAACATCACCAAAGCCACGTTGACGCCGGAGGCCAGGCCATTGAAGATTCATCCAGCACTTCCCCCAAATCAGGGCCGCGACTTAGCCGATCTGCAAATCCAGCGACAAGAGAGGACATTATGAATAACTTGCTGTTAAAGGTGTATATCCAACTCCAGAATTTGGGGAAAAGCGAACAAGGTCAGGATCTGGTCGAATATGCATTACTGATCTCCTTGATTGCGCTCGCGTGCATTAGTGGCGTTAAGCCTGTCGCGCAGGCCGTCAATATCGTCTTCAGCAACGTGAGCAACTCACTGGCATAGCTTCCCGCACCGAAATGAATCACGAATTGCTGACCGGGTTGGGCGCAGTCCCCTGTGCTCAACCTTTTCTTTTCTTTGCTCTCCTGTCTCCCGTGATCTAGGGTGGCAGGTTCCCGGGTTATGAAATAACCGAGAACCTCTGTGCCCCATTCATCCACGGTTTTATCGTGGATGAGTGGGAGACCACGAACCACAAACTTGGGGGAAAGACGCCACGCTCCCGAAGAACCCTGCCCAAACTCGCCTCCTCAGATCCGCTTGTCAAGAGTCCAGCCTCCCCGAAAACCTCTCCGAATCGCACTTAACTCCTTCCCCATCCATCCCTTACACCCCGCAAATAAATCTCTCCAAGTTTGCCGATTATTTCGCGCAAATCGGTAGCCTTGAAGATGAAAGGGGGAATTCTTCATGGCATACAAATCCATTCCCGCAATCACCGCTGCCGGCGAGCTTGAAACTCAGTCAGACGACCCCGGCAAAGACGCAATCGACATGTGCAGACGCGCCTGGACCAGCGCCCACAGCAAGCAGGCTGAGGACGCGAATTCATCGGCATGGGATTGCGAGAAGGCCGGCAACAAGGCCTATCTAAAGGCCGTGCCGGCGCTCTCCGGCTACAGGAACATCTGCGAGTTCGTTGCCTGCATCAACTACGCTTCCATGACCGGCGTTATCATCCACACCGACGCCGCGCACTACCTGGACAACGCCAAAATCGCTTTGTCTGCTATCTACCACAATCCAAAGCTCTTCCGCGAGCGCAAGCGGCATAAACCCAGGAAGGCGAAAAAGAAATAAGAAAAAAATTGGGATATTTCGCTAAATATTCGCCAATTAAGTCGTTTAGAATCAACAAATCGCTTCCGGAAGGGCCAAGAATATGCGTCAAAATTCGCGCAATTTGTGCCCCACAACCCCTTTTAGATCAACACGCGATCTGCGCAAATGCAAAAGGCTCGTTTTGACCCCTGCACCGCACGGTCCACGACCCACGATTCACGACGCACGGTCGTCACTTCACCCGCACAGTGGGCTCGACCGAGAGACCGGGCCGGAGCTGGTGGTTCGGGTCCTCGTTGGCCAGGTCGGTAAAGTCGATACGCACCGGCAGGCGCTGGACGACTTTGACGTAGTTGCCGGTGGCGTTCTCCGGCGGAAAGAGCGAAAGCACCGAGCCGGTAGCTCCGCCGATCTGCGTGACGCGGCCGCTATAGTCCTTGCCGGTTGCGTCGGCGTGAATCTTGACCGACTGGCCGGCCTCCATGTGCTTAAGCTGCGTCTCTTTGAAGTTGGCCGTGACCCAGATGTCTTGAAGCGAAACCAGCGTGAGTAGGTTCTGGCCGGGGGCGATGTTCTGGTCGAGTTCGACGCTCTTGCGGGTGATGATGCCGTCGGCAGGAGCCACGATTTTGCAGTAACTCAAGTTGAGCTTGGCCTGATCGAGCTGCGCCTGAGCCTGCTCCACCTGGGCCTCGGCCTGCTTGGCGCGAGCGTTCTGCGCGGCAACCTGCTGCGGTCCGGTCTCGGCGGATTTCAGTTGCGCCTGCGCCTGCAGCTCCCGGTCGTGGGCAACACGCACGCCGTCCGCGGCGGCTTGCTCATTGGCAAGCGCATCGGCGAGTTGCGGCTTTGGCTGCGTCGGCGGCGGCAACCGCGGCGTCAAACTGCTGCTTGCTGATGACGTCTTTCGCGACCAGCGGCCTATAGCGCTCCAGATCGGCCTGCGCCTTGGTGTTGTTGGCCGCGGCTTGCGCCACCATGGCGTGCGCAGCCTCAAGCTGCCTCTCCGCCTGCGCCACTGCTGCCTGGGTGCCGCTCACATCGTAGCCAGCCGAGTTCAAATTGGATCCGGTATTCACCGTGGTGATGGGCACATTGACATTGGCTGCCGCGGCATTCGCTTTGGCGCTGGCCAAAGCGGCCTCAGCGTTCTCCACCGCAACCTGGTAGTCGCTCGGGTCAAGCTCGACGATGGGGTCGCCCGCCTTCACGGTCTGGTTCTCTTCCACGTCCACCTTGAGAACCTGGCCGCCAACGCGCGCGCTCACCTGGATGAGGTGGCCATTGACCTGCGCATCGTCGGTATCTTCGCTGAAGGTGGAGTGCCACCAGATGGCGAGGCCTATGACGGCCACCACCACGATGCCGACAATGATGAGGCCCCTGCGGCGGGACCGCGGCGCTTCAATCTCAGTTTCCGCAGTCGACTGATTCGGTTCAGCAGGTGTTGGAGTTGGATCCGCCACGTTCACTTCCCTCCTAAATACTTCTGGTAGTTCCGGCCGTCTCCGAGCGCGCGCGCCAGGCTGAGCTTGGCCACGTTATCGCGGTAGAGGCTGACGACATATTGACTATCGGCCTGGGCGACGGATTGCTGCGCCTGGCTTACGGCGAGGTTATCGCTGACGCCGTTGGCGTAGCGCTCCTGCGCCTCTTTGAGAGCTTCGCCGGCAAGGTCCGCGCTGGACCGCGCGACTTCAACTTGCTGCTGCGCCGATGCGATGTCGAGCAGCGCATCGCGAACGTCTGCGTCAACCTGGGCGTTCTTGTCGCTCAACTCGGCCTTCGCTGTATCGAGTTGAGCCTGCGCCTGCTGGGCCTGTCCGCGCAGGGCAAATTCGTCGAAGATGGGCACGGTCAAGGAGCCGGTCGCATCCACGGTGCCGTGCGAATGGGCCAACGTGGTGCCGATGTCGCCATAGTCGGCGTCAGCCGCGACGACGGGTAAGACGCGCGGCGGCTGCGGCTTTGCGCTGATCGCTCGCAGCCGCGGTTTCTTCAACCAGCGCAGCCAGATCTTTGCGGTTTGCCTTGGCCTGCTGGATCAGCGCGCCGGCATCGAGCTGATCGAACGGCGCGTAGGGCGCAGTGTCAGTCAAGTTGAAGCTCTGAGCGAGCGGGAGACCAATGGTCCGCGCGAGAGCGAGCTTATCCTTCTCGAGCGAGTCCTGCGCGGCGATTAACTGCTGTTCGAGCGATTGGTAATCGACGCGCGCGCGCAGCTCATCCAGGAGCGGCGCCGTGCCGGCCTGGTGATTATCGACCGCCTGATCGAGCGAGACTTTTGCCGTTGCCACCTGCGCTTGAACGCTCGATACGTTGGTCTGGTCAGCGAGGACAAGCAGGTATGCATTGCCGACGGTCAGCACGACCATATCGCGCGCGTCTTCGGCCGATAACTGCGCGGCGGCAAAGTTGTGCCGGGCGGCGAGATAGTTGTGCAGCGACTGAAGGTCAACGACGGACCAGCTGAGCGAGGCGCGAACGTCGGTGTATCCGAACGGACCGATGATCTTGGGGAAGCCCGGGATGCGGAGGCCTTCGGCGGGCAGATCGACCTGCGCCGCCGTTTCCTTGGCTGTGAAGTCGATGCCCGGAAGCAGCGACTGCAACTGGCTCAAACGCGCGGCGCGGGCACCGGCCGTTTGCGTGGCGCTAAGGATCATTCCCAGATTTGTCTTCAGTCCGCGCTGGATGGCGTCGTCGAGCGAGAGATCGATGGGTTGCGCGGATGCTTCGCCCTTGCTCACGCTGCCCTGGAAATCCGTCGCCGTAGGCGGCGAGGGCAAGGTCGGCGGCGGAATGACCGACGACTGAGCGATCGCGCCCGGGCCTGAAAGACAAGCGCCCACGACGAGGGCGACGGCGCAGAAACGAATTAGGGCTTTGATGGATTTCTTTGGCAATTTGGACCTTGCGGTTGAACGGCGAATGGCTGCGCCCGAAAATGACTGTCCTACAACAAATGGATGCGGCTGAAGGGCAGCGCGGTTCTTAAATGTAGTGTATCGAATGCGGGCTTTGGGTGGCGTGCTCGCGAGTGAGTTGGGAGGGTTCCACTGCGAGCGGCGTGGCCGGCCGGCTTCAATGCGTTCCGGGCTGGCGATAGGGTGCGCCGGCTGCGTAGCGACGCTCTTCGCCGCGCGGGTCGCTTTCGATCTTCGGCGTGCGGTCCCAGATCATCGTGTTGCGCGCTTTGAGATCGTAGGACGGCCAAGGCGGAAGGCCGGGATGATTTGGATCGCCTGTTGCGGCGTAGTGAATGAGCATTCCGGACATGATATCGGCGAGGGGCTGCGCGGCTGCCAGGTCTTCCGGCGTTGGCCCGATCTGACCGGGTGCGGCGGCGAGATTGTCGAACATGAAGGGGATGTCGATGGTGTGCACGGCACGCGCGCCGGGAGCGTCACGATGCCAGTTCATCTGATAAACCCAGGTGCGAGGCTGGCTGACGGGATTCGCGGCGCGGCGCTCGGCCTCAAGCACCTGGCCGGGCCACGCGCGGAAGGCCGTGGCCGCCGCGATGACGACATCGATCGGCGATTTATCGGGATAGATGGTGCGGTACTTGGCGATGACTTCTTCAGCCGAGTAAGGCCCGAGATAGATGGCGATTGCATTGCGAAGCGCAGCGGGCGCATCTTCCCAGGTAAGCGTGGCGGGCGCGGAGACGGTAGTTTCGTCGTGCGTGTTGCCGAGGATCATGGGCACCGCGGCAGAGAGCGGGGGCGCGTCGGGAGTGAAAGGATCGCGCGAGAGAACAGCTTCGTCGACGACGGGGAGCCAGTCGGAGCTGGTTTCGGCGGCCGTGGCCTGGATCTTCTCCCAGGACATGGTATTGAGATCGGCGAGATTAGCCCGCGTAATGCCAAGTTTGCCGAGCATGATCTCTGTGCGTTTGGAGGCAATGTCAATGGAAGCGCCTTTGACCTGCTGGCCGCTCATGGTCATGACTCGATGGAAGAGGCCGTGCGCAGACGGCATGGCCATGAGCGTGGCGCACTTCGCTCCGCCACCCGATTGACCAAAGATCAAAACCCTGGAAGGGTCGCCGCCGAATTCGACGATGTTTTCGCGCACCCACTCGAGGGCGAGCACCAGATCGAGCATACCGGCGTTGCCGGAGTCGGGATACTGTTTGGGGTCGATGGCGCCGAGATAAAGAAAGCCGAACGCGTTGAGCCGGTGATTGACGGTGACCACAACAACATCACCGCGATGGCATAAACGCTTGCCGTCGTAAAGCGCGCTGTTGACGGAGCCGTTGTTGTACGCGCCGCCATGAAAGTAGACCAGGACCGGCCGCTTGCGGTGGTCGCGCAGGGCTGGAGTGAAGACGTTCAGGCGAAGGCAGTCCTCGCTTTGGACGCCACTTTCGGGAGCGATGCGCGGGGGCGCGCCAGCAGTTACGGAGCCCGCCGAGCCCAGACTTGGCGCGGAACCGATGGCTTCGAGGCCGCGCAGCGCTGTTAGCTGCGGAGCGCGTGTGGTGAAGGCGTCGCAAGCCTTGACGCCGGTCCATGGAGCTGGAGGAAGGGGCGCCTGAAAGCGGACGGGCGCAGTGTTTCCGCCGTAAGGGACACTGCGGAAGACTTTGATGCCGTCTTCAAGAGTCCCGCTGATGGAGCCGTAGCGCGTTTTGGCAATCGGCGTGGAATTCGCGGCAACTTCCTGCGGACGTGAGCTGGCCGACGAGCGCAAACAGGCGGCGACCGGCTGCCGCAGTGGCCACTGCAGCTCCAGCGGAACGCAAAACTGTGCGGCGATTGATGGGATTCATGGGCCAGCCCCCACAAGGCAGATTCGGCACAGCCTAAGTGGTCAGACCATTTTAATCATGCCATGTGCGGAAGGGTGCGGCTGAGGGGCAATGTCGCGGGTCCGCTCTCGGCGCTTTTCTTCTCTGTTTAACGTCGCGGAGGGGCCCGGTCTTGTATGGATGGGATTGCGGGGCTCGCGGACCCTAGGCGGAGCTTTGCCTTTGCTTTGCCCGAGATGGGACGCAAGACGAGGGTCAAAGGCCGCGAAGCGCAGCCGGGCTGTCAAGGCGTGGCGGAACGCGGTAGACTTCAGAACACAGCGAATTGGATGGAAAATGGCCAGAAGTACATCAAAACTCAAGCTTTTCAACGGGCGGGACCACTCGTGGATGCAGTTCAATCGGCGTGTCCTGGAGGAGGCGGAAGACGCGGCCAACCCGTTGCTGGAGCGCGTGAAGTTTCTGGCCATCACGGGGTCAAATCTGGACGAATATGTCGAGGTTCGGCAGGCCGGCCTGATGCAGCGCATTGAAGACGGCTATCGCGAGCCTGGTTACGACGGCCTGCGGCCCGACGAGTCGCTTGAGGTTCTGACCACCGAGATTCACGGCTTCGTGGCCGCGCAATACCACTGCTGGAACAAGCAGCTCTTGCCGGAGTTGCGCAAGCAGAAAATCCGTCTGCTCGCGTGGGACGAGCTCAGCGAACACGCACGGGAATTCGCGCACGGGTACTTCCAGCGCGAAGTCGATCCGTTGCTGACGCCGATCTCGATCGACCCGGCGCATCCGTTTCCGCGCGTGCTGAACAAGGCGCTCTGCCTTGCGCTTTTGCTGCGCGCCAAGCGGCGCAGCTCCGGCCCGCAAGTGCTGGGAGTGGTGACGGTTCCGCGCGCATTGCCGCGTTTTGTCCGCCTGCCCTGCGACCATGACCACCACGACTATCTGCTGTTGCAGGACCTGATCGAGCAGCATCTTGGCGGCATGTATCGCGGCTACGAAGTGCTGGCATCGGCGGCGTTCCGTGTGACGCGTAATTCAAACCTGTACTTCGAGGAGGAAGAAGCGCGGTCGCTACTGGAATCGATCCGCGTGGAACTGCACAATCGCCGCAAAGGCGACGCTGTGCGGCTGGAGATTGAAAGCGACGCCGATGCCGAGATCGTGGAGCGGCTGCGGGTGAACTTTGAGCTGGAAGAGGACCAGGTGTTTCGCTGCGAGGGCCCCGTAAATCTTTCGCGCCTGATGTTCTTTTACGGAGACGTGCAGCGAGCCGATCTGAAGTTTCAGCCATTCACGCCCAAGCCGCTGCTGCTGAGCCGCAAATCAACCGGGCTCTTCGACGAGCTGCGCCATCACGATATTCTGCTGCATCATCCTTACGATGCTTACGATCCGGTGGTCGACTTCATCCAGCAGGGCGCGCAGGATCCGGCAGTGGTGACGATGAAGCAGACGCTCTACCGCACCAGCCACGATTCGCCGATGTTCCAGGCGCTGACCGAGGCCGGAGCCAGCAAGGAAGCCACGGTGGTTGTGGAACTGATGGCGCGGTTCGACGAGGCTTCGAACATTCGCTGGGCGCGCAGCATGGAAGACGCGGGCGTGCAGGTTTTTCACGGCGTCGTGGGCCTGAAGACGCACTGCAAGCTGGCCATGCTGGTGCGGCACGACGAGGACGGTGTGACCCGCCGCTACTGCCACCTGGGCACGGGCAACTATAACCCCGACACCGCGCGTTTCTATACCGACCTGAGCCTGCTGACCAGCGACCCACAGATTGGCGAGCGAGTGCATATGGTGTTCAACTACCTGACGGCTCACGCCGAGGTGGACGACTACAGCCCGTTGCTGGTGGCACCGCTGACAATGGCGGAAAGTTTTCTGCGCCTGATCCGCCGCGAGCAAGAGCACGCGCAGGCGGGGCGGCCGGCGCACATCGTGGCCAAGATGAACGCTCTGCTCGAGCCGTCGATTATTCAGGCGCTCTACCAGGCGTCACAAGCGGGAGTAGAGATCGATTTGATCATCCGCGGGCTGTGCATCCTTCGGCCCGGCGTGAAAGGCCTGTCGGAGAGGATTCGCGTGCGGTCGATTGTCGGCCGATTCCTGGAGCACTCGCGCATTTATCACTTTGCCAACGGCGGCAGCGACGAAATCTACATTGGATCGGCCGATTGGATGCCGCGCAATTTGTTCGAACGCTGCGAAGTGGTCTTTCCGGTCCGCGATCCGGCGGCTCTGGCGCGCATCCACGACGAGATTCTACCGGCCTATTTAGCGGACACGGTAAAAGCCCGGATTCAGCAGTCAGACGGCATTTACGCGCGAGCCAGCAAGCTGATGAAGGACGCTCAGCCCTTCTCGTCCCAGGAATTCCTGATGCATCTGGCGGAGGGGAAGACTGATTTAGACGCGATGCCGTCGTCCGCAGGCAAGCCCGGTGCGAAGACGGCGGACTAATCTGTCGGCCTACGGCTCCGTTCGCTCGGCGATGACGTGGATCCCGCTTTGCGTGTATTGAAATTCCAAAGTCCAGTCGCCTGGCGCTGACGCAGGTTTGAATTTCCAATGGCCCGCCGCTTCGAGCGACTTGCCGGCGAAATATTTGCTCGCACTCTGCGACTCAAGTGTGGCGCCGGTGACGAGGCCGCCTGCATCGACCGAAACTCGCACCGATACCTTGACGGTTCCTGAGATGGTCTTCAAAGCGCTGGGCGCGATGTCGGGCAGAATCTGGTTCACGATTGCGGGGTTAATGGCTGTGGCGACAGGCGCGGGACTGCTTGCTGCTTGAGGCGGTGCTTCGGTCTGGGGCGGTGCGGCAGCCGGGGCTGGAGCCGGGGCCGCGACGGGCGCTTGAGCCTGAGGAGAATTTGATGTTCCATCCGGTGAAGTTGACGGAGCTGACGTTTCCTCCGGAACTTCTGCTGAGGTTTCGACCGGGTTTTGTTGCGTGGCCGGTGACGGCGCCGGAGCTTGAGCCGGAGCTGCGGCAGGCACGGTCTGAGCTTGCGGAGCGGGCGTTGACGGCTGCTCACGATGCGAGAGGGCTATCCAGGTTCCGATTGCCACAATCAGCACAGCCGCGACGGTAAGCAGAATAGCGACGCGGCGCTTCGCAGACGATCCCTTGGCGGCCTTCATTTCCGGGTTGGAACTTGCTTTGGCCGGGTCGAGTTTGGCTGGATCAAGACGCGCGGTGATTTCACTGATGGTGATGCGACGGGCAGGATCGGAGCGAAGGCACTTCCGCGCAAAGGACGCGAATGGCTCGGGCATCGACTGGGGCACGGTTGGGTCGGCGGCTTTGGCGCGATTCCAAACCGGCGGGTATTTGGTAAGGACTTCGACAAGTGTGGCGCCAAGAGACCAAATATCCGAGGCAGGAACAATCAACCCGTTTTCAGTCTCCGGAGCATCGCATACGGTTCGCGTTGGCCTGGATATGACGGCTGCGCCCACGGGACAAACGCCGTAAGTTGTGAGCTTGAGGCTGTCGCCCGCGGCCATGATATTCGAGGGGTTGAGACGGCCGTGGACGAGACCCTTGGCGTGCAAATAAGCGAGCGCGGCCAGTGCCGGGCCGAGCATTTCGCGAGTCTCGTCGGGCGAGAGCGGCCGCTCCTTGAGAATCTCCGCGAGAACTTCGTCGGCATATTCCGTGACAACGTAGTGGCAGGGAACGTCGTCGATTTCGCAGCGGCCGTGTGTATAGACCTTCATCAGATTCGGATGGGAAAGGGTGGCAGCAGTTTCCCATGCGGCGGCGCGAGCGGCGGCATCCTGATCCTCTTCGGCGATTAGTTTGATGACGGCTTTTTGCGAAGGCTCGCTGAATTCAGTAAGGAACACACCCGTCGCTTGAGAGCCGCCAAGCCATTGCAGGAGGGGGAATTGGCCATCGGCAAGACTCCCAACCCAGTCGCGACTGATTGCCGCACGACTCATAGTTTCGATCATAGACCCAACCTTAACGATCATCTTAGCCTTGAAAGCGCAGAAACCAGCCGAGTTAACCCACACTTTAGTAAGGGGACGGGAGCGTGAGGACCGTACGGCGCTTTGCCGTTTGTTTTCCCAGTTACCGAATTAACCTGCGGAATCGCGGATGATCGGGGGATGGGCGGAGTGCGAAAGGCCGGTCCGAGGGACGCTCAACGCGGGTCGAGCTGCCAACCCTCCTAGAATTGAAGCAGTGCCGCTTCCCCTTGCTCAGTTGCCGGTTCTGAACAGGATTCATGCCTGGGCTGTGCGCCGTCGCACGATGGCAACCCGGCTCATTGATGCTCCGCGGCTAGTGGCCCTGTGGCATTTGGCCAGCCTGGATGCTCCGACCGTCGCCGTGGTCTGGTCGCTTGCGTTTGCTTGGGCGGGCCGGGCTCAGTTGTCCGGCCGGGTGTTGCTGGTTCTGGCGCTGACCGTTTGGGGCGCTTATGTCTGCGATCGACTTCTCGACGCGCGGGCGAGTCTTCATTCGCCGAGAGGGGCGACTCAGTATGGGCTGCTCGAACGCCACTTCTTTCATTGGCGGCACCGGCGGTTGTTGGCGCCGCTGGCGGTGGCCGCCGCGTGCGTTGCCGGAGCAGCGGCAGTGACTTTGCTACAGTCTTTTGTGCGAGAGCGGGGGTTGGTTTTGGCAGCCGCTGCGATGGTTTACTTTTCAGGCGTTCACGCAGCGCCCCGAGTGCGGAACAGGCGGCTTGCACTTTCCTGGCCGGTCAGCAAGGAGTTGCTGGTTGCAGTCCTGTTCACAGCGGGTTGCATTTTGCCGGCGTGGTCGCGGTTGCATGCTTCGGGGGCGCAGGACTTTTCCCGCTTGTGGTTCTGGATTCCGGCGATTTACTTCGCTGGGCTTGCGTGGCTCAATTGCAGTTCAATTGCCAGATGGGAATGTGGTGACGAGTCCGGCATTAACCGTTTTGACCAGGAGGGCCGGACTTATTTTGAGCACACGCGGCAGCGGACGAATCTTTTCGCGGCGCTACCCGTCGCATTGGCGGGTATGATGCTGGCGGCGATTGCGAGCGCATCGCACCCTCGCTCTGCTGCATTGATCACGGCGGGTGCGGCGAGTGCGCTGCTGCTGGCGCTGCTTGACCTCATGCGCACGCGCTTGACGCCACTTGCCCTGCGCGCCGCCGCCGATTTGGTTTTGCTCACACCGATCTTGATCTTCCTGCGATGAACACGACAGCCAAATCGGGATTCGTTCGGCCTGAATCCACGGAGTTCACGGTGGCGAAGCGGGCACCGAACTTCGACCGTCTGGCGAAGGTTTACCGCTGGTTGGAGCTTCTGACGTTTGGTCCGCTGCTGGCGCGTTGCCGCACGGCGTTTCTTCCCCAGCTTGCAACGGCTCGGCGCGCGCTTGTTCTTGGCGACGGCGATGGGCGATTTACGGCGGAGTTGCTCAGGGTGAACTCTCACCTTCAAGTCGACGCCGTGGACGCGAGCCCCGCAATGCTGGATAGCTTGCTGCAACGTGCAGGAACGGATTCTGATCGACTGCGCGTTCATTGCGGCGACGTGCGCGATTGGCATCCAGAAAACGCGCAATGCGACCTGGTGGTTACGCATTTCTTTCTGGATTGCCTGACGACAGAGGAATGCCGCGCACTTGCCGCGAAGGTACACGATGCCGTCTCGCCTTCTGCCGTTTGGATTGTGTCGGAGTTCGCGGTTCCGCAGGGTTGGTTCGGCCGGCTTGTCGCGCGCCCGTTGGTCTGGCTGCTCTATCGAGCGTTCGGAGTGCTCACCGGACTCAGAATCCGCAGGCTGCCCGATCATCATGCCGCCTTGCGCGATGCGGGCTTTGCGCTGACGCGACGCCGTGCACGGCTCGGAGGGCTGCTGGTGAGTGAGATGTGGCTCAGCAAGAAGTAGACCGTGGGGCGTAGAATGGCGCTGATTTTCAATTCGAATTCTTGACCATTGAACCCCGAGGAACCCACCCATGAAAAAGAAAGTCGTCGCTGTCCTTTTGTGCTTTTTCGCGTGCTCGTGTGGCGCCGTACTGGCTCAACAGAAAACCTATCCGTTCAACGATCCGTCACTGCCGATGGAAAAGCGGATCGACAATCTGCTATCTCTCATGACGATCGAAGAGAAGATCGATTGCCTGGGCACCAATACTGGAGTGCCGCGGTTGGGGGTGATGAGCTACGGCAACTCGGAGGGCATTCATGGAGTGGTGCAGCGCGAGAAGCGGGGTCCGCGAGAGCCGATCACGACGACGCAGTTTCCGCAACCGCCGGGGATGGGCGCGTCCTGGGATCCGGAGTTGGTGCGCGAAGCGGCAGGCGTGGAAGGGTACGAGGCGCGCTTCATCACGCAGACGGCGAGGTACGACCGCCAGATCCTGATGCTGTGGGGACCGCAATCGGATTTGGGGCGCGATCCACGATGGGGCCGTTCGGAGGAGGTCTACGGCGAGGATCCATTTTTGAATGGGACGATGGCCGTCGCGTTCACGAAAGGACTGCAGGGCGACGATCCGAAATACTGGCAAGCGGCGGCGCTGCTGAAGCATTTCCTGGCCAACGAAAATGAGAACGGCCGGAACAGCACGTCTTCAAACTTCGACGATCGGCTGTTCTGGGAGTACTACTCCGTACCGTTCCGCATGGCCTTTTTGGAAGGCGACGCGAAGGCGGTGATGGCGTCGTATAACGCGTGGAACGGCACGGCGATGGCCGTCAATCCGATTTTGAGGAGTATTGTCCGCGATCAGTGGGGCGTGGACGTGATCTCAAGCGACGGCGGAGCGGTGAAGCTGCTGGTGGATCCGCGTCATCTGTTTCCAGACCAGAAGGCGGCGGTGGTGGCGTGTCTGAAAGCAGGGATTAACCAGTTTCTCGACGTATACAAGGATGAAACCAAGGCGGCTGTGAAGGACGGCGAGGTCACGGAGGCAGAGATCGATGCGCTGTTAAGACCGAAGTTTCAGGTCACGATCCGGCTCGGGCTGCTTGATCCGCCGGAGATGGTTCCGTACTCGAAGATCAAGGATTCCCCGGAGCCGTGGAATACCGACAAAGACCGTGATGTGAGCCGGCGGTTGGCGCTCGAATCCGTGGTGTTGCTGAAGAACGAGAACAACATTCTGCCGCTCGACAAAAACAAGATCAAGTCGATCGCCGTAATCGGCCCGCTTGCCGATTCAGTCCATTGGGACTGGTACGGAGGGACGCCGCCTTATGCCGTGACACCGTTGCAGGGGATTAAAGACCTGGTTGGGCCAGACGTGAAAGTGAACTACGCCGCCTATGACACGCAGGCCGGCGAAGACGATGCGATGAAGGCGGCGAGCGAATCCGATGTGGCCGTGGTGGTGATCGGCAACGATCCCACGTGCGGTGACGAGGCGCATGCGTGGTACAACTCGCCGGGTAACGGTGGAGGCATCACGCTTCCCTGCACCGTTCCCAGCGACGGACGCGAAGGGCGCGACCGCGAGAGTATCGACCTGGCGCAGGAGCAGATCGCGAAACAGGTCCTTATCAAGAATCCGAAGACCATCGTGCTGCTGATCTCGAGTTTTCCGTTCGCGATCAATTGGAGCGCAGCCAATGTTCCCGCGATCCTGACCATGGCACACGCCTCGCAGGACGAAGGAACCGCGCTAGCCAAGGTGCTGTTTGGCGAGTACAACCCCGGCGGCCATTTGGTGAGAACATGGCCGAAGTCGGTCGATCAGCTTCCGGCGAGCATGGACTACAACATTCGCGACGGCTACACGTATATGTACTTCAAAGGCGAGCCGCTGTTTCCGTTCGGCTATGGATTGAGTTACACAACGTTCAAGTATTCGAATTTGCGGACGAGTTCTCCGACTTTGGCGAAGGATGGCACTGTCACTGTCAGCGTGGACGTGACCAATACTGGCAGCCGCCCGGGTGACGTTGTTGCGCAGATGTATGTAAAGCATTTGGGCTCGAAGGTGGAGCGCCCACGGGAAGAGCTGGAGGGATTCAAGCGCGTGAACCTGCAGCCCAATGAAACGAAGACGGTGGAGATTCCGCTGAAGGCATCGACGCTGGCGTGGTGGGACCAGAAGCTGCCGGGCTTCCGGGTGGAAGCGGAGCCGGTTCGCGTCATGGTCGGGAATTCGTCGAGCGACATCGAGGCGAGCACTACGGTGCGCGTGCAATAAGAAAACAATGTGTATTGAGCCGGAATAACCGCCCGGGGTCGTAGCCGCCCGCAATCATGGCAGGTTAAACTGCGAATAAGTTGACATCCCGGGGAGGAAAATCGCATGCGGAAGCGTTGGATTCAGGCCATTACGGCAGTTGCGGTTCTGGGCCTCGTGATTTTGTTAGTGATTCCATTCGTGGTGAATGCCGATAGCTTTCGGCCTCAGATCGAAAGCCAGCTTTCGAGCTCCCTCAATCGGAAAGTGACGCTCGGCCATCTGAGTCTTTCCCTTCTCACAGGGAGCCTTGTCGCTGAGGACATATCGATCGCCGACGACCCTGCGCTTTCGTCGACTCCTTTTCTTGAAGCCAAGAAGCTCGACCTGGGCATTGAAATCGGGCAATTGCTTTTTCATCGAACAGTGAAGATCACCGAACTGAAGGTTGATTCGCCCGCGATTCACTTAATCCACCTTGCAAACGGCACGTGGAACTTTTCCAGCATGGGAAGTTCCGCTGCGGCGCCGGCCTCCGGGTCCGGAAGCATTCCTGCCCTTTCAGTGGACGAATTAGAGATCAAGGATGGGAGCGCAACGGTCGCAACGATTCCCGCTGCCGGCAATCCCTTTACTTGCACGGCAATCAATCTCACGGTGAAACAGTTCTCGTTCGCGCAGGCATTTCCATTCGATCTTTCGGTTAGCTTGCCGGGGGATGGAACGGTGAAACTGAATGGGAACGCGGGGCCGATCGCGCAACAGGACGCCTCAAAAACGCCGTTCAACGCAACCCTGGAGATCAAGCATTTCGACCCCGTGACAGCCAATGTAATTGAGGCGAGCGACGGAATCTCAATGGTTGCTGACCTGGACGCAAAGATGGCCTCGGACGGCAATAATCTGACGAGCGATGGAAAGATCACGGCATCCCAGCTGAAGCTGGCGCGAAATGGATCGCCCGCGCCGCAGCCGGTCACGATCGATTTTGCAATTTCAGACAACCTAAGCACTCGATCGGGGCAGGTGTCCGATGTTGCGATTCAAACCGGATCGGTGGCCGCGCACATCAACGGCGGGTTTCAGGACGGCGGGCAAAGCTTCGCGCTCAATTTGCGCCTGTCAGCGCCTAGCTTGCCGATCGATCAACTGGAACAGCTGTTGCCAGCGGCCGGCATCGTCCTGCCCAGCGGTTCGAAGCTCCACGGCGGCACGCTCACGACGAATCTGACCCTTACCGGACCTGCAAACGCGATCACGATCGCGGGCCCAGTTGAAATTGACAACACGCAACTGGCCGGCTTCGATCTAGGCTCAAAGATTCAGGGAATCAATCCCCTGGGCGGGACAAGCGGTGGCACACAGATTGAGAAGGTGAGCGTAACCGTGAATTCGTCACCGCAGATGACGAGCTTCAGCAACATTTATGCTTCGATTCCGGCGATCGGGACCGCATCAGGGAGCGGAACAATTTCGCCTTCGGATGAACTGAACTTCCAATTAACGGCCAAGCTGAACAACTCTTCAATGGCCGGCTCGGTTGCAAACACGGGCGTGAACACCGTCGCAACTCTGCTCGGCGATCATTCGAATACGGCGGCAAGCAAAGGCATACCGCTCACCATCACTGGAACCGCCTCGAATCCGACGATCCGGGCGAATGTGGGCGCCATGATCAAGCAGACGGCCGGCAGCCTGGTTAACAGCCCAGCAGGCCAACAAGGCAGCAGCGCCGTGAAAAAGCTAAAGGGACTTTTGGGGCATTAGCAAGCTGCGAGACGGGCTTGCAATTTTGGATCGCGATTTCATTTCGACACGTGGCGGCGCGACCAGCGGAGCCAGGGCACGCCGTCGAATGTTACAAATCTGTTAAAATGAGGATGTAGGAGTTCGGCACGGCCTGATTGATCCCCACCGAATCCATTCCCATGATCCTCTATTTGATGCGCCATGCGAATGCCGGCACGATCCGCGAGAACCCCGTTCTGGACCTGAAACGGGGCCTCGTGAAAGAAGGCAAGGAGCAGTGCATGCTGATGGCGCGGGTTCTCGGAGCCCTGAAAGCGCCCATCGATACGATCGTTTCAAGCTCTCTTAAACGCGCCATGCAGACCGCGCAGCTTGTCGGCACTGAGTTGGGCTTTGAAGGGAAAGTTGAGATCAGCCCGGGGCTGGGCTTAAACGCGAGCTTCTCCGATTTCCAGAACATGCTGGCGAAATACGCGGACCGCGACGGGGTCCTGGCGGTTGGGCACAATCCGAACATGTTTCAGTTTCTGGGCCGCATGATCACAGGCAATGGCGGCGCGTCGATCCGGATGCGCAAAGGCTCCATTGCGCGGGTCGACATGGAGCGTCACCCGCCGCGACTGCAATGGCTATTGGATCCGCGCACGGCACGCGCGATCTACGCCAGCGTAACAAAAAGCTCGCGGCCGAAGACCTCGCGGAAGTAGCCAGCTTCCTTGCGCAAAGACCACAACTCCAGCTCGGCGCCGGTGCGCCCGGGACGCAATTCCAGCAAGACTCTCTTGGGGTAGACCCGGGTGGTGACGCGCAAAACGTCGGAGGCGCGATCCTGATTCAAGGCAATGGCGAGACGCAGCAGGACCACGGCACGATTCACGTTTTTGTGCTCGTCGGCGGGAATGTTGCGCAGAGCGCGATCGCCCGGCTGGGGGCGGCTCTTGCCCAGATAGCGCGCAATGGCCGAGACGAGAGTGCGCTGCAACTGAGTGTATCCGTAAATCTCGGAGCTGGAGACGATGTACTGCGTGTGCCGGTGATGGCCCTGGTGGTTGATGAACTTTCCGGTGTCGCGGAGCATCGCGGCGGCAGCGAGCCAGCTTTCGTATTCCGGCGGGAGCTGCGTGCATGCGACTTGAGCTCGCGAAAAAGCTGTACCGTGTGGGCGCGCACCGGATCGGCCTGGCGCGGATCGACGCCGTAGCGGCGCGCCGTGGATAAGCACGCTCTCCCAGCGCTCATGCTCGAACTCGCGATGAGCCTTGGCGCGGGCATCCTGCTCGGCGAGCATCTGCGCGAGGATGCCGTCGCGCAAACCGAGCGGCGAGTAGCGAAAGCCCTTCAGCGCGAAGCTCTCAAGGATTTCAGAATAGACTTCGGCGCCGGCGACGATGATCTCAGCGCGGCGCGGGCCGATTCCGGGCACTGCCTCGCGTTGAGGAAGCGACATCTTGGCCAACTTGCCGGCCAACTTACGCACTGAGCGCGCAGGCACCATTCCGGCAAGGATGGCGGAGCGGTCTTCAGCGCGGTCGGAACCGGATTTGGCGCCGAGCTTCCCTGCTTTTTTGGCGCCGGGCTTGCCATTCTTTGTTCCCTGGGCGTAAGCCGCGGAGAGCGCCGCGGCTGTGCCCGATGTGGCGATGACCAGAGGCGCGCGACCAGGCTGAATTCTGCGATGAGCGCGACGAAGCTCGCGCGCAATCAACTGTCGCATGCGCACCAGGCCATCGCGGGGAGCGGGATCGTCGGAGAGAAACTGCTCGGTTAGACGTACTGCGCCGAGCGGCAGACTGACCGTTTCCTTGATGTGCTTGTGCTCAGAGAACGTGACTTCGCAGCTGCCGCCACCCAGGTCGAGCAGCAGCACGCGGCCACCTGCTCCCGGCTCGGCGCCCATTACGCCGAGATGAATCAACCGGCCTTCTTCGAGTCCGGAGATGATCTCCATGTTCCAACCGGTCTCAGCCTTCACCCAGGCCTGAAAGGCGGCGGAGTTACGCGCGTCGCGCATGGCCGCTGTAGCCACCACGCGAATGCGGTCGACGCCGTGAGCCTGCACCGAGCGCTGAAAACGCTTGAGCGCGCGCAAAGTGGCTGCCATGGCTTCAGGTGAGATGAGGCCGGTGTCAAAGACGCTGCCGCCAAGGCGCGTAACCTCGCGATCTTCGGCGAGCGTTTTGAGCCGATGCGCGTGGACGCGGGCGATCTTGAGCCTGCAGGAGTTGGAACCGATGTCGATGGCGGCGAAGGTGGGCATTTGTTGCGATGCGCTCCGAAGAAAGAATCGACTCATCGCCAAGATACACGAAGGCGGCGAGTGGAAAGTGACTGGGGTTCCACAGGAGGCAACAGCGGGGATTGGGTCGAAGGGATCGAAAGAATCCGGCGCTAAGGTTTGATGATGGTGGCGATGAGCGCGGCGAGTCCGTTCCAGGCGATCTGGATGCCGATGCAAAGCAGAATGAAAGCGATGACGCGCAGGATTCCGTGAGCAGTTGAGGGCGGGATGACCTTGGTGATCTTGGGGGCGTAGGCGTAGCAGAAGTAGACCAGCACGCTGAGAACAACGATGGCGAGAAATACCCCGAGGTGGGCCAGGACGTTGTGGGTCAGGTTCTTGTCTGAGATGTGCGCGGTGACAGTGAGCAACGCAACGAGCGTGCCCGGCCCCGAGGTGATCGGAAAGGTGAAGGGATAGAAGACGCCCTCTTCGAGATGGCTGGTGTCAGGCTCATCGGCTTTTCCGGTCTCTTCCTGTCTCTTGCGGGAATCGGCGCCGGCGCTACGCTCGTTCAGGACCGCCCATCCCATGGCGGCGACGACGATGCCTCCGGAAAGCTGGACGATGGGCAGGGAGATGCCGAAGAAGCCGAGGATGATTCCACCCGCAACTTCAAAAACGCCAAGAAAGACGATGTTGTTGATAGCGATGCGCCAAGCAAGCGAACGGAGAACTTTGGGCGGCGCATCGCCGACCAGCCCGAGAAAGACCAGCGCAGACCCGAGAGGGTTGATCAGCGGCAGCAACACACTGAACGCAACGAGAAAGACTTTCCAAACCGGCAAGGGGTTCTCCCTTGGTGAATCTTAATTCGTCGTGGACAGCGTGAAGCGACGGACATCAGGAAACCAATTGCCGCGACGTGAAGGAGCGGGCTGTAATGTGGCGAGCGAATCCTGAAAGCCGTGGATTGGCGCTGCCAGAGACGGGTATACTTCGCTGACAGCTTTCGCCGGCGCGGAAGCGGCCATTTGAGGAGCGACGTGATGATGAAGATGCGGCGTTTTAACCAGCCTGCGGCGGCGATGTTTATGCTGCTAAGCCCGTGCGCCACATTTGCTCAGACCAGCGGCTCGTCGGCCAAGGCGCCAAAACCGGACCTGCACGCCGGCGGCGCAAGCCCTTCAAGCATTCCGAACCACGCGGTCACGGTGGTGACTCTGCCTGGGTTCCACCTGACTGGAGCCCGGATCATCACCGAAAAGACGTGCAAAGTGGTTTCTTATCAGGTTGTGTCGGATAACGAGATCAAGATGAACATCGAGGGAACGCGAACGGTGGACGACAAGGATGACACTTGCACGCTGGAAGTTCGAACGCCCGCTGGAAGCGCGTCGACCTGGATTGTGGTGGAACTGACCGATGCTGAGCAAGAGCAGGTGAAGGAACGCGAGCGGACCGAAGGAGATGCCAAGGCGCAGGCCTTCATTGCCAAGTCAGGGAAGGCGTGGCACTTGACCTTTGCCGGCGGGGCGGTAGAAGCCTACACCTCCACAGGCGCGAACGACGACGCGATGCCGATGTTTCATAACGCGGCAGGAGATGAAGTGAAAATCGCCGTAGCAGACGACGGAACGGTGATGATCCTCGAGCAGGGATGCATGCGCAGCGGCAAGCTTATCGGCACGCAGGTAAAAAATGGGCAGTCGCAAGGTGAGTGCGCGCCCGCGGGCTCGTTTACGGCCACTGTCGATTACTAATGCAGCTCTGACTTCCTTCGAACATTGTCAAGAAAAAGTCGATTGGGGCGAGAGTCAGGTCCAGAGGCCGGGAGGCGTGGGTGCACGCCCCCCGGTTGATGCTCCCTGTAAGACCGGTAAGAGCGCGCTTCAGAATACACGTTTTGGCACGGTCGAGAAATTCAGGGGGTGAACATTTCATACGATCTCGCAGCAGAAGGTATGCGAACTAAGCAGGCTGAGGGGGAGACACGGGCCAAATTGGCGCTGGCGAGGGGAGGTCATGACAAAGGTAATGGCTTCCTTACCGGATAGTTGTATTTAGCAAATCGATTTAGGGATAGGGGGTGGACGCGATTTTGGAATACCGTGTGCTCAGAACTCAAACTATGCCGTAACGGGTCACGATGAAGTTTTTCAAGCGATTTCCTGCGATTCCGGGCACGCTGATTGCACTTGCGGCGACGCTGCTGGGATGCATGATGACTGTTGTGCTGATCGCCTCGATGCCGGTCCATGCGCCGGCGACGCGCGTATCCCTCTTTTCGCGTCCGGGAGTTGCAGCGATTGGACTCACTTTGCTGCTGTTGGGTTTGGTGGTCGGTCTGCTGGTCCTGCGGGAACTGGCAGACCGGGATTACAACACAGACCGCGACTTTCTGAACGCATTTCTTGAACACATCCCTGACCACGTGTATTTCAAGGACCGGCACAGCCGCTTTCTGCGCGTCAACCGGGCGCTGGCCAACAGCTTTGGATTGAGCGATCCGGGGGAGGCTACGGCAAAGACGGATTCCGACATGTTCACGCCGGAGCATGCCGGCCGCGCCCTTGAGGACGAGCAGAAAATCATTGAAACGGGCCGCGGAATTACGGGGATGGAAGAGAAGGAAACCTGGCCTGATGGACATGAGTCGTGGGTGCTGACGACGAAGGTGCCGCTGAAGGACCGGCGCGGCCGGATCCTGGGCACGATGGGAATCTCGCGCGACATTACCGACCGGAAACAGGCGGAGTTGCGCATCCGGTACATGGCGCTACACGATGCGTTGACGGGGCTGCCGAACCGGTCGCTTCTGGAGGATTTGCTGGCTCATGCGATTGCGCTGGCGGCCCGGAATGGGAAGCGAGTCGCGGTGCTGATGCTGGATCTGGACCGCTTCAAAAGCGTGAACGATTCATTCGGACACCATATCGGTGACCGTCTACTTGAGGCCGTGGCGGTGCGATTGAGAAATTGCCTGCGCGAGAGCGACATTGTGGCGCGGCTCGGCGGAGACGAGTTTGTGATCGGGCTGCCGTTGGTTGAGAAGGACCAGGATATCGAGCAGGTGGCGCGCAAAGTGCTAAGCACATTGAGCGCGTCGTTCGATATTGAAGGACACGGAGTTCGCATCGGCGCGAGCATCGGCATTTGCGAGTACCCTTCCGACGGCGAGAACCCGAGGGACCTGCTGCAAGCCGCGGACACCGCGATGTACGAGGCGAAGAACAGCGGGCGGGGCAACTATTCCTTCTTCACGGCCGAGCTTACCGACGCCACGCGGCGCCGCCAGAAGCTGGAGTTCGACTTGCAGCACGCATTAGCTCGCGATGAGTTTATGCTGTACTACCAACCGCTGGTGGCAACGGAAACGGGCGGCATTACCGGCGTGGAGGCGTTGCTGCGCTGGCGTCATCCGGAGCAGGGGATGATCTTCCCGAACCAGTTTGTTCCGCAGTTGGAAGAGCTGGGTTTGATGACCGACGTGGGAAATTGGGTGCTGAGAACCGCATGTGCGCAAAACGCCGCATGGCAGAAGGCGGGACTTCCACCGGTTCGCATGATGGTCAATATGTCATCGACGCAGTTCTACCGGAGTCATATCGCGAGCAGTGTAAAGAGGGCGCTCGCGGAATCGGGCCTGGACCCGAAATGGCTGGAGCTCGAGCTGACGGAATCGCTGATGCTGGATGACTCGGAGACAACGATCAAGATCATGCGAAGTCTGAAGCGGCTAGGCGTGAGCCTTTCGCTCGACGATTTCGGCACCGGCTGGTCCTCGCTGTCGTATTTGAGGCGGTTTCCGATCGACCGCATCAAGATCGATCGATCGTTCCTGCGCGATATAGCATCGGAGCCGAGTGCGGAAGCAGTGGTTCGAAGCATCATGAACCTTGGCCGCGATCTTGGCCTGGCGTGCGTGGCCGAGGGTGTGGAAACGTCAGAGCAGCTCAACTACTTCAGGAAACAAAAATGCGAAGAGGTGCAGGGGTTCCTTTACAGCCCAGCACTGCCTGAAGCCGATTGCCGCATACTGCTTCGCGCGGGAAGGCTGAGCATTCCGGAAACTCACCGGATTCCATACGCCAACACAAAGAGAACTTCCCAACTCACAATTCCGGCGGCATGACGCGGCCACCCGTCGATCCTGACTCTACAACGAGAGACTGAGCGAAGCGGTTCGCTGACTCGGCGCGCGCAGAAAGAACGCCCAGCGGAGGCGCTTGTGCGCCTTGCACTGTGAAACGCCTGAGAAACGCGGCTGTTATTCTGATATGGATACAACGGAATAGCCATCGGGTTTCAAGGGACGTGGGAATTTTTCCAACGGGCCGAAGCCCTTTTCCTCTTCGCAGCTGGATTGCCGCGCTCTGAAATTGGCGCACGGCAGAGAACAGGCTGACGCAACACGCGGAACCTAGATGACAATGATGAATTCGACAAGGACAATCGATCGCCCGCGGGCCGCTCTCTCGACGCGCACGGTGTGGCTGGTCTTTGCTATGCTCTGGGCCGCGATTTACTTTGCCTCGTTGTTCTCTCCTCCGCTGCTGGACGACGTGGATGCTTCGCACGCGCAGGCGGCGCAGCACATGGCCGAGACCGGCGATCTGATCACGGCGAAGACCAACGGCATCCGCTATATTGAAAAACCGCCGCTACCTTACTGGCTGGTGGCAGGAGTGTACAAGGTGTTCGGCGAAAACACCTTTGCAACACATTTGCCCAATGCTCTGGCCATGCTTGGACTAACGTGGCTGGCGTGGCTGTGGGGACGGCGGGCATGGGGCGAGCGAGCGGGGTTCTACGCCGGCCTCGGCGTGCTGACGTCAGTGGGTTGCTTTCTCTTTACGCGATTCATCATTCCCGAGGCAATCCTCGCCTTTTTTCTCCTGATCAGCTTGTACGCCCTCATTACGAGCCTCGAAGACAACCGGCCGGCGCGGATGTATTGGGCGTGGGCGGGAGTAGCGCTTGCGCTGCTGACGAAGGGCTTGATTGCGCCGGTCTTTTTCGGCGGCGCGGCCATTGCGTATTTGCTGCTGACTGGACAATGGAGGCGGTGGAAGGCACTGAAGCCGGTGACGGGATTCCTTTTGTTTCTGGCCATCGCCGCGCCGTGGCACATTGCGTGCGGCATCATCAATCACGACCAGGGACACGCCGCGGGGAATCATCCGACGATCGGGAATGTCCATGGGTTTTTTTATCAATACTTCATCAACGAGCACGTACTGCGCTTCTTCAATCTGCGCTATCCGCATGACTACAACAAAATGCCGGCGCTTTGGTACTGGCTGGGTGAACTGATCTGGATTTTTCCATGGAGTCTTTTTCTGGGCGCGGTGGCGGCGATGGCCTGGAAGACGCGACGCACCTGGCTGAAGCACTTGCGGCCCGATTCGGGCGACACGGTGGATTTTTATCTCGATCACGCCATGCGCGAGGATGTGGGCAGCTACGTGCATCGGATCAAGTTCCGCGCCAGGACCATCTGGCTGCTGAGTTTGTACTCGGCGTGGACGCTGATCTTCTTTTCGATTTCAACGAATCAGGAATACTACACGTTTATGGTGTGGCCGCCGCTAGTGATGCTGATTGCGGGTGTGATCGCGGATATAGAAGAGAACGACGGCGTAAATGGGGGACGGCCGACGCTCTCGACGGCGTGGCTGACAGGCGCGCAGGGGTTGTTTGCGGCGATCGGCGTGGCGGCCGCGGCGACGCTGGCGTGGGGATTGTGGACCTCGCGCAATTTACCGTACGTTGCGGACATTGGAACCGTACTGGCGCATCGCGGAGTGGGCGACTATACGCTGTCGATGTCGCACCTGTTCGATTTGACCGGCGAGTCATTTGCGGCACTGCGCCTGCCTGCGGGGTTGGCGGCGATCACCCTGCTGATTGGACCGATGCCAGGTTGGTTGCTGCGGCTGAAAAAGAAACACCTCGCGGCCACCGTGAGCGTGGCGCTGACCATGACGGTGTTCTTTGTGGCCGCGCACATCGCATTTGCGCGGTTTGAGCCCATGCTGAGCTCAAAACCGATGGCCGACACAATCATGAGCGACGGCACGGCAAACGACACTCTTATCATCTACGGCGAACAGTCGTCGGGTTCGTCGGTGATTTTTTACACGAACGACTTTTTCAAGGGAAGGCCGGCAATGCTGGTGCTGCCGCGTTGCGGGCAGAACAGCGAAGGAACCACGCTCCTGTGGGGATCGTGCTATCCCGATGCGCCGGACATCTATCTGAGCCCCGCGAAACTGGCGGCAATATGGGGTTCAGGCGAACGCAAGTGGATTTTCGCCGAAGATCCGGACCGGGACAATGTGGAGAGAGTGCTGGCCGGGCGGCTGTATGAAGTGCAGACACTGGCCGACAAGACGTTGTGGACGGACCGGCCAGTGAAGTGAGAGTCTTTCGAGCATGAACGTCAGCCAGATCGCCGTTGACTGCCTGATTGGGCTGGGTGTCTTCGGCATCATCACATCGACAATTTATAGCTTGATGGTCGTTGCTGGAGTGATTCGCTTCCAGCGCGGCGCAGGCGATGTGCAGGAGGCAGCATTTCTGCCGCCGGTGAGCGTGCTGAAGGCCGTGCACGGCGACGAGCCTGACCTGGAGCGAAACCTTGCCAGTTTTTTCGAACAGGATTATCCGGAGTTCGAAATTCTCTTCTGCGCGCGGCAGGAGAACGACCTGGGCCTGGCAGCAGCGCGGCGGGTGGTGGAGCGGTATCCGCACGTGAAAGCGCGCATCCTGACTTGCGGCGAACCGCCGTGGCCGAATGCACGGACATTCTCGCTGGAGGTGATGCGCCGCGAAGCTCGGTATCCGATCCTGGTGACGGCGGACAGCGATGTGCGCGTGACGCCGGATTACCTGCGTGCGGTGGTGCAGCCGATGCGCGATCCGCAGGTGGGCATGGTTACGAGTCTCTATCGCGGTTGCACCCGGCACGGATTGTGGGCCCGGCTGGAGGCGATGGGCATGAGCGTGGAGATGACCTCAGGCGTGCTGGTGGCGAACATGCTTGAGGGGATGAAGTTCGCGCTGGGACCTTCGATGGTGATGCGACAGAGCACCGTGGAAAAAATCGGCGGCTACGAGAAGGTAGCCCAGTATTACGCCGACGACTTTGTGTTGGGCAATTGGACGGCGGCGGCCGGCGAGATCGTTGTGCTGTCGCACTATGTTGTCGAGCACCACGTGCTGAACGCTGCGTTCAAGAGCAGCATTGCGCATCAGCAGGGGTGGGCGACGAGCACGCGCTTTTCGCGGCCGATGGGGCACCTGGGCGAAGTTCTCACCTACGCGGTTCCTTTTGGTTTGCTGGCATGGATTGGGCTGACGTTGGCCGGACACTGGGCGTGGGGAGCGGGACTGCTGGCGTTTACGATTCTGGACCGGGTGCTGCTGTGCCTTCTGGTAAGCAGCCTGGTGGTGCAGCGACCGCGTAGCCGCGCGCAAGGCATGGCTCTATCCGCTGCGCGACCTGATGGGATTCATTTTCTGGGTGAGAAGCTACTCTAGCCACCAGACGGCTGCGCTATCGAGGCGACCCGTACGAGTTGCTGCCCGAGGGGCGGCTGCGCAAACTGACTGAGTAGAAAGCGGACCGGCTACGGCTTGCGTGTTGCCGCGGGGCGTGCGGGCGAAGCAACGGCCTTGCGGATGGGGACAATGGCGCCCGATGTGCCCGGCGCGGCCTGCTGGAAACGCGCGAGCATCTCGCTGCGCACGTACTCGACAAAGCCCTGCATCTGGCGATTCATCTCTTCCATGCGCTCGCGCATCTGGAGGATGATGGCGATGCCGGCGATGTTGACGCCGAGGTCGCGAGCGAGGTTGAGGATGAACTCGAGGCGTTCGAGATCCTCGTCGGTGTAGAGACGCGTATTGCCCTCGGTGCGCGAGGGCTTGAGCAGGCCTTCGCGCTCGTAGAGGCGAAGAGTCTGGGGATGGATCTCGTACATCTCGGCCACGGCCGAGATCATGTAGGCGCCTTTGGATTTGCGTTTTGTGGCCATCGTACTTTCTCCAATCAGCCTAGCCAATCCAACTCTTGGCCGATGGTTGCTTCCGCGTCGAATCCTTACAGCTTGTCGAACAGCGCCTTGCGCGGGTCGTCGGGGTTGAGGCGGGCGAGCTCGCGCATGATCTCGCGGCTGCGCTCGTCGTTCAGGTGCGGCACAGCAACCTCGACGGTGACGATTTCATCGCCGCGCTGGCCGGGATGCGACGCGCTCTCAACGCCGCGCTCCCGCATGCGCAGCTTTTGCCCGCTCTGCGTGCCGGGCGGAATCTTCAACTGCGCGCGGCCGTCGATGGTGGGCACTTCAACCTTGGCGCCGAGCGCAGCTTCGGCCACGGTGACGGGGACGGTGATCTGAATGTCGTCGCCCACGCGCGTGAAGACCGGGATTGGTGCCGGTGCGCACGATGAGAAAAAGATCGCCGGCAGGGCCGCCGTTGACGCCGGCGTTGCCCTTGCCCTGCAGGCGGATGCGCTGGCCGTCGCGCGTGCCTGGCTTGATGCGAAACTCGACCGTCTCGGTGCGGGCGACAGTGCCCTCGCCGTGGCAGGTGGGGCAGTCGTTCGAGATGTGGCCGGTGCCGTTGCAGCGCGGGCAGGTGATGTTGAACTTCATGCGGCCGCCCATCTGCGTCACCTGGCCGGTGCCGTGGCACTCGGGGCACTCCGTGCCGCCGCCGACGTGCGCCTGGCCGTGGCAGGTGGGGCAGGTCTCCTGGCGGTTGATCTGGATGCGCGCCTGGCCGCCGCGGATGGCGGTCCAGAAATCGACGGTGGCCTGGTACTCGAGGTCGGTGCCGGGCTGCGGGCCGCGCGGCTGCTGCGGTGCTGCTGCGCGCCGCCGAAGATGCCGGAAAAAATGTCTTTGAAGCTGCCCGAGCCGCCGAAGGAGCCCGTGCCTCCCTGTGCTCCCATGTCGCCCTGGAAGCCGGAAAAGTCGAAGCCGCCGAAATCGACCGGGGGCTGGCCGCCCGAGCGCTGCTGGCGCGCGTAGGCTTCGGCCTGGGCGGGGTCGATCTGATCGGAGTAAAAGCCGACCTGGTCGTAGACCTTGCGCTTCTTCTCGTCGCGAGAGGACGTCGTTGGCTTCGGAGATCTCCTTGAACTTTTCTTCGGCGCGCTTGTCGTTGGGATTGACGTCGGGGTGGTACTTGCGCGCGGCTTTGCGGAAGGCCTTGCGAATCTCCTCCGGCGTGGCCGTCTTCTTGACGCCGAGCGTCGCGTAATAGTCTTTGTTGGCGGTTGTGGCCATGGGTATTTTCTTATCTCAGGTGCGCTTCAATCCGGCGTTGTGCGTAATGTTGCATGCGATTTGCCAGCGGTCCCAGCTATTCATCGGCGAAGTCCAATCGGGCCCACAGACGATAGCTGTTTCCAGTTTCCATCATAAGAAGGAGGGGTGGACGACGTGAAATCGCCCACCCCGGACTCTTCCAGTTTGTGCTCTCCCAGGTCCCCAAATGCGAGGGATCTCACCCCACGGACAAGGACCTAGCCGGGCGACCCCGGCCTGGGGCACCCATTGAATGGGCGCCTTACTTCTTGTCGTCGACGTCGACGTACTCGGCGTCGATGACGCCTTCGTCTTTCTTCTGCTCGCCGGCGGGTGGTGCCCCGGCAGACGCGTCCGACGCCCGGCGCCCGTTTGCGAGGAGCTGGCCTTGTACATGGCCTCGGCCAGTTTGTGGCTGGCGAGGGTGAGCTTTTCGTTTGCGGCCTTCAACTCGGACGTTGACGGCGAGCCTTCGAGTGTCTTCTTGGCGTCGGCAAGGGCTGCTTCGACTTCGGTCTTGTCGGCCGCCTGCACTTTTTCGCCCGCGTCCTTGAGCATCTTCTCGATGTTGTAGACCATGCCGTCGAGCGAGTTGCGAGCCTCGATCGACTCGCGCTGCTCTTTGTCTTCAGACGCGTGGGCCTCGGCTTCCTTGGCCATCTTGTCGATCTCTTCTTTCGAAAGGCCCGAACTCGAGGTGATGGTGATGCGCGTGTCCTTGCCGGTGGCGTTGTCCTTCGCGGTCACGTTGAGGATGCCGTTGGCATCGATGTCGAAGGTGACCTCGATTTGCGGAATGCCGCGCGGCGCGGGCATGATGCCGCCGAGCTTGAATTTGCCCAGAGTGCGGTTCTGCGCCGCCATGGGACGCTCGCCCTGAAGCACGTGCACTTCGACTTCGGTCTGCGAATCGGCCGCCGTCGAGAAGGTCTCAGTCTTCTTGGTCGGGATGGTCGTGTTGCGCGGGATCATCGGCGTAGCCACGCCGCCCAGCGTCTCAATGGACAAAGTGAGCGGAGTGACATCGAGGAGCAGAAGATCCTTGACGTCGCCGGTGAGCACGCCAGCCTGCACGGCGGCGCCGATGGCAACCACCTCATCGGGATTGACGCCGCGATGCGGCTCTTTACCGAAGAGTTTCTTGACCAGCTCCTGAATGCGCGGCATACGGGTCTGGCCGCCGACCAGAACGACTTCGTTGATCTGGCTGGTGGTGATGCCGGCATCGGACAAAGCCTTCTTGCACGGCTCGACAGAGCGCTCGATGAGATCCTCGACCAACTGCTCCAGCTTGGCGCGCGTGAGCTTGCGGACCAGGTGCTTGGGGCCGGAGGCGTCGGCGGTGATGAAGGGCAGGTTGATCTCGGTTTCGACGGTGGTCGAAAGCTCGATCTTGGCCTTTTCCGCGGCGTCTTTCAGGCGCTGCAGGGCCATCTCGTTGCCCTTTGATGTGAGGTCGAGGCCATGCTCGGTCTTGAATTCGCTGATGAGCCATTCGACGATGCGCTGATCGAGGTTGTCGCCGCCCAGGTGCGTGTCGCCATTGGTCGATTTCACTTCGATAACGCCCTCGCCGACTTCGAGGATGGAGATATCGAATGTGCCGCCGCCAAAGTCGTAGACGGCGATGGTCTCGTCCTTCTTTTTGTCGAGGCCGTAGGCCAGAGCTGCCGCAGTGGGCTCGTTGACAATGCGCTTGACGTCGAGGCCGGCGATTCTGCCCGCGTCCTTGGTGGCCTGGCGCTGCGCGTCGTTGAAGTAGGCCGGAACGGTGATCACGGCCTCAGTGATGGTCTCGCCAAGGTAAGCTTCGGCAGACTTCTTGAGCTTCTGCAGGATCATGGCGGAGATCTCGGGCGGAGTGTACTCCTTGCCCTGAGCAATGACCCCGACATGGTCGCCCTGCTGGACCACCTTGAACGGGACCATTTTCATCTCATCGTTGACCTCGTTGTAGCGACGGCCCATGAAGCGCTTGATGGAGAAGATGGTGTTCTCGGGGTTGGTGATGGCCTGGCGCTTGGCCACCTGGCCGACCAGCCGCTCGCCGCTCTTGGTGAAGGCGACAATCGAGGGGGTTGTGCGCGCACCCTCCTCATTCGGAATGACTTTTGGTTCGCCGCCTTCCATGACGGCGACGCACGAGTTGGTGGTACCGAGATCGATTCCAATCATTTTAGCCATGTTTGTGTTCCTGCCTTTGGGGTCAATCTGACGGGTTAGCATCTCAGATTGAGTGTAGTGTTGTCAACTTATATGATGCGATTTTCCTCATTCGGGATGCAACTTTGGGTTCTTTCTCGGTTTTGGAATAGGGCGATTGCCGAAAAGGAGCCTTACAGCTTGACGGCTGCCTGGGCAGCGGCGAGGGCCTCTTCGGGCTCAGGGCGGACGCGGAAGTCGGCGTAGGCCCGGGCGTAGAGGACGCGGCGGTCGCGGGCGAGAACGTAGGTGGCGGGCAGGATCAGGCGCCAGCTCTGGTCGCCATTCACGAAAGGGATGTTGACCAGGATCGAGCGGAAGTAGTTGCGGTGGTACTCGGGGATGGTGTAGGCCAGGCCGAACTGCTCGGCCAGGGCGCAGCCGGCGTCGGTGAGGACG
>CAVQHS010000003.1:0-165063 GCA_963712385.1 uncultured Acidobacteriaceae bacterium | reverse complement strand
CATCCCGGCGGCGGGATATGCTGGTTTTTTGTATCAGGCCAAGAGTTGGGATCGTGCCCGGCGCGTGGTGGCCAAGGTGGAGTGGCACAATGGCGAACTGTTCCCTCGTGTCGGGTTCATCGTGACCAATCTAACCCGGCCTGCCAAACGGGTGGTGCGGTTCTACAACCAGCGGGGCACGGCGGAGCAGTGGATCAAGGAAGGCAAGAACGCCGTCAAATGGACACGCCTGTCCTGTCACGACTTTGTGGATAATCAAGTGCGGCTGCAACTGTTCGTGCTGGCTTACAATCTGGGCAACTTCCTGCGGCAGGCGGTGCTGCCGCCAGCGGTGCGTCACTGGACATTGACGACGTTGCGGGAGAAATTGATCAAGATTGGGGCGAAGGTCGTGCGCCATTCCCGGAAGATCGTCTTTCAGATGGCGGAAGTGGCAGTGCCGCGAGAGTTGTTCCAGACGATTTTGGAACGGATTGGACGGCTGAGATCACCAGCTGCAGCAACCGGATGAGGAAAAGTGGAAGGAATCACATGAAAACCACGGCAACCACGGAGGCGGTGTCTTCACCTTCGGAAGAAAATGAGCATTGGAGCCAACAATGGCGTCGAAACACCTCCCGCGCCGGACAAAAACCGAGGGCGGACTGGAAAAATGACTTGCAAATCTATGAAGCAGGCAGAAAATCACGAAAACCACCCACGCCGGTCGTGGGCATACAAACCAAATGGGAAATCCCAGTTCAAAGGTTTCTCACTTCCCTTTGAACTTTTGTGGCTTTCCTTCAAAGGTTTCTCACTTTCCTTTGAACTTTTCCGGCTTTCCTTCAAAGGTTTCTCACTTCCCTTTGAACTTTTGTGGCTTTCCTTCAAAGGTTTCTCACTTCCCTTTGAACTTTTGTGGCTTTGCTTCAAAGGTTTCTCACTTCCCTTTGAACTTTTGTGGCTTTGCTTCAAAGGTTTCTCACTTCCCTTTGAACTAAAACAAGAAGAAAGCGCCGTTTTATTGGCTTTTATGAAAAACGCCCTCCGGCCATCCTAAACTGTCCAAAAGATAAATGACGAGTGCCCCGCAATGGGACAAATTACCGCAAAAGACCGCAAAGAGTTTTTAACCACGGATGCCACATTCCTGTCCCGCATGGAAACAGATTCAATCATGTTCTGCCAATTTAGGAGCGCCGGTCTCCGACCCGGCTCGTTGGGATTCAAATGGTTGAAGCAAAATTTAGATCAGACCGGAAAAAGCTGTTTCACCGCCCTTAATTTGGCGGTTTCGGACAAGGCTGGAGAAGTGCGGTTCAGTAGACCAAGGATCAACTGGCTCTGGTGAGTTTGGAGAACTTTCTACTTCTTCCGCAGGCTTTGTAATGCCCTTGAAATCATGAGTATCATAAAAGATGCACTGCGTTTTTTAACCCCGTCTGGGTTGATTGAACTTCACCGCCGCCGTTTCAGGTTGCAGCGTCTCGGAATTTCGGCCAGTCGTTATTCTGCCTCGGAATTGGACGAGGCAATGCAAATTTGCCGATTCGAGTTATGGCCGCCCGATTTACGCAATGCGCCACATAATTGGGTGTTGGTGGATGTGGGGGCCAATGTCGGTGATTATGTTGCGGCGGTTTTGAAGCTGGTTTCACCACAACGAATTATCGCGATTGAACCGCTTCCATCGTGCCATTCGCAGTTGGCATCGGTGCTGGCAAATAATCACAACAACCTTTTGGTCAAAGCGGCAGCCGGCGAGGCAAGAGGAGAGGTTGAGATGTATTATACCGGTGACAGCAAAATGAGCAGCCTTCTTGCCCCACAGACTGGAATTGCCGATGCCTATAAGCCTGGAGATTACGCAACCCGGCAAAAGTTAAAGGTCCCCTTGGTGCGTATTGACGATGTGGTTCCAGTAGATGCATCAATTGGTCTCTTGAAATTGGATGTGCAAGGATTTGAGCTATCTGCGTTGCGAGGTGCGGAGGCCACGTTAAAACAGGCCAAAGCCATACAAGTGGAAATTAATTATACTTCCCATTACGAGGGGGCGGCGAGCTTTGATGATGTTCACGGTTTTCTTGCAGCCAAAGGTTTCAAGTTATATGGAGTATCTGCCCCGTATTTTGGTGCGGGGCGCCCACTTTGGCCGATGCCATGTATTCCAGAATCGGATCATTTTAGTCCATTGCTTATCACCGCAGACATCAACACGCTCTGGCGACGCCGGCCATTTGAGGCGCTGGGGCAGCAGATTCCGGTTTTGGGTCTGGCCCCGATGGATCCGTTAGTGGCGTGGCGGCAGCATCGCTGGCCATTGCGCCGCATCCCGGCGGTGGGTCAGGCTAAGTTTTTCACCGCTGCCGGTCCTGTTGTCGCCGGGCTGGGCTTCCCGCCGGGCAGACACGGCCATGCCCCGACTTTGGCGGAAAGCGGTTGCCGTGGTGCAAAGCGCATGGAGCCAAGCCGGAAGGCTTGTTTGTCACGTCGCCGCATTATCTGCCGCTGGTCGCCATCGTCCGCAACGAGATGCCCTGCTATTATTATTGTTCCGATGATTACCGAAATTATTCCGGTTGGAGCAGCGACGAGATGAAAGAAAAGGAAGGCTTGTTGATGTCGCAGTTGAATCACGCCTTTTTTGTGTCGCGGCTTCTCGCTGAACGAGCCGTGGCGGATTATGGAATTTCCGTGGACAAAGTTTCGGTGAGCATGAACGCGACGGAGGAGGCGTTTTTGCAACCGGTGGAGGCGGCGGAAATCCGGGAGCTATTTGGCGCGCATCCGCGCCTGCGCCGTCCCGTCGCGGGAGTCGTCGGCGGCGTGAATGAGCGGCTGGATTTTGAACTGCTCCACGCCTGCGCGGAATTGCCGGAACTGGGAACGCTTCTGTTCGTGGGGCCGGTGGAAGATTCGCCATCACCGGCGTTCCAGCAACTGCGCCGGCATCCGAAATGTTTGTTTGTGGGCCGGCAACCGCACGCCGGATTGCCGCGCTGGCTGCAACTGCCGGACGTGGCATTAATTCCCTATCGGAACTCCCAGTTTAACCGCTATTGTTCCCCCATGCGCTTGTTTGATCATCTGGCGTCTGGCCGTCCGATTCTGGCAACGGACGCCTGCCCGCAAGTCACGACCCTGCAGCCGTGGGTGCAGGTGGCCGGAGAGCAGCAAGCTTTTTTAGAAATGCTGGCTGGATTGCTAAAGCAGGGGGCAATGTCCCGTTCAACTGAAATGGTGGATCATGCGCGCCAGCACACGTGGACGGCCCGCGCGGGCTTGATTCACGAACAAATTTTTGGCGGAACGTCAGCCTTGCAACCGGGCAGCCGGCGATAAAATTTTATGGAGTGGACATATTTTTGGATTTTGACGATTGCGCTGGCGGCTACGCTGGCGGTGACGTTGTTCAAGCCGGAGAAGATTTACGAGTATCCCTATTTCATGGCGGCGTCACTGGCCGTGTTCATCGTGCCGCAGGCCGTCTCGTTGATCCGTTTCCCCGGCGGCCCCGAGCCGGAATGGATTGCCAACGCGCTTTTGATGTGCTGCCTGTGTTTTGGGGCCTGCTGGGTGGGTTATCGAAGACCCGCGGTGCGTTCATGGCGGCAGCAACTGGCGCGGCCCGTAAATCTGGAGCGGTTATTTCATGGCGCATTGGTTTTCATCGTCATCAGTTATTACTTTAATTATCTCATTTCCCAAATGACCCCGGAGGAAACGGGCGGAAGCCAATGGACGGGAAAGGTCACCATCTATGGTTTTTTTGCCAACCTGATTTTTCCGGCGTTTGCCATCTGCCTGATTACGGCCCTGCGCACGCGAAGCACCTTTGCCTGGGTGGCAACCATAGTGGCCGCCCTTCCGCCCCTGGAATACGCGATTTTTTATGGTCGCCGGGAAGGTGCGGCCCATTTTCTGATGACTTTGGGATTGGCCCTCTACTTTGAACGCGGATTCAAACCGCCCCGTCTGGCCGTCATCATAGCCATTCTGGCCGTGATGCTCATCATCCCCGCAACCAGTCAATATCGTTCATTGGCGGAGGAGCGCCAATGGGGGGGGGGTCATGGATTTGGATTTGGTGGGGAATTTTGAGGACTACGTGAACCAGGAAAGTCCGGTCCCAGGTGCGGCTGGCCGCGGCGCACGATGCGGTCGGCGTCGGCTGGCTGCCGGGCGGGGTCCTGGTGGTCAGATTCAGGGGCGCGGCGGCCCAGCTGTACGACTACGACAGGCAGCTCTCCGCCAGCTTCACGGCCGGCCCGTACGTCGTTATGTACGCCGCGGGGTACTCCGACAGCCGGCCGCGGGTTCCGGTGACCCAGGACGTGTACTCCTACGACGAGATGAGCAGCATGGCACAGGGCGTCGCAAATTCCGTCGCGAATACGCTCGCCGCCAGCCCCGCGCCGCCGCACTGCCCGGGCACACCCGGATGCTAAACCGGGGGTGGCGTCCGGGCCTCGCCGTGCTGGCCGTGCTCGGCGTGGTGTCGCTGGCCGCCCTACCCGGTCCGGCCAGCGCTGCGGTAAGGCGCGAAGGCGGGGAGTTCGCGGGATCGGCCGCCGCCGACGGCATCAGGGACGCCCAGCAGTGGGTGCTGGGCATGCTGAACGTCGAGGCGGCATGGTCGGTGACCCGGGGTGCCGGGGTGACCGTCGCGTGATCGACAGCGGGGTCAATCCCTACGTCAGCGACCTTGCCGGATCGGTCGTCACCGGTCCGGACTACACCGGGCGTGACGACGAGCCCGGCCAGCAAGGACTGGGGCATTCACGGCACCTGGATGGCGTCGCTGATCGCCGGGCACGGCCACGACGGCGGTTTCAGCGGGGTCATCGGCATCGCGCCCGAGGCGCGGATCTTGTCGGTCCGGGTGATCCCGGACCGGCAAGATCCGCACTACGGCAAGTACGAGCGGGAGGCGGAGACCCTCATCCAGCAGTCGCTGGCCGACGGGATCGACTACGCGGTGACGCATGGCGCGCGGGTCATCAGCATGTCGATCGGCTACAGCGCGCCCAGCGGCATGGTCAGGGAAGCGCTGCAGAAGGCCTACGACCGCGGCGTGGTGGTGATCGCCTCCGCCGGGAACTGGGCGGCCCGGCCGACTCGGACCGCGGCGGCGAGGCGCCCGAGTCTTTCCCCGCCAACTACCCGGGCGTGATCAGCGTGGGAGCCGTCGACTCGAGCGGCGCGGTGGCCGGCTTCTCCAGCGACAACCTCTCCGTCCAGGTGGCGGCGCCCGGGGTGTCGGTGCCTGCCCAGGGCCGGGACGGGCAGTACTGGTGGGTCAGCGGCACCAGCCCGGCCTGCGCGCTCGTGGCCGGGGTCGCCGCCCTGATCAAGTCGAGGTATCCGGGACTCACGCCCGACCTGGTGGCCAGCGCGCTGACCTCGACGACCACGGACCGGCCGGCCGGAGGCTACGACAGCCAGGTGGGGTTCGGCATCGTGGACGCGGCCGCCGCCCTGGCCAAGGCCGGGGAACTGGCGGGCGCGCGGACCACGGCGGCAGGCCTCAAGGCCACCGCCAGGTACCGCGGCGTACTCCCGCAGGCGCCGGTCCGCTCACGGGGGCCCGGCCAGCTCGTCTTGTTCGGGCTGCTCGCGCTGATCTGTTTGGCGCTGAGCGGAGCCGCCGGGACCCTGCTTGTCGTGCCCCGCCGCTCACCGGGCCGGGCGGACCGGTGACGGTCGGCCCCGCGGGCGACGCCGGGTCGCCGCCGGTCGACGACTTCGCCAGCCACGTGCTCGACGTGGTGGACTCGATCCCGGCCGGCCGGGTGATGTCCTACGGCGACATCGCCGAGTACCTGGGGGACGGCCCAGGTCCGCGGCAGGTCGGCCGGGTGATGGCCGTCTACGGCGGCGCGGTGGCCTGGTGGCGGGTGATTCACTCCGACGGTACCCCCGCTCCCGGTCACGACAGCGTGGCGCTCGAGCACTACCTGGCCGAGGGAACGCCGCTCCGCTCCGCCCGGCCGCCCGTCCGTGTGGACATGCGCCGCGCCCGCTGGCCCGGCGGAGGACTGCCATTAGTCTGAAGTAGCGGCCCCGCCGCGACACGCTGGGCGTTCGGTGGATCAGCCGCGAAATGTCGTGGCGTCTGCTGGAATGGCTGAAATAGAATCGACCATCAGGCTCTGGCGAGTCGCTCCGGATTTCGGTCGACTTGGTGTCTACAGGCACCAATTTCACCGTTACCCTTTCGCCGAGTCCGGGCAATAGCCGACCCGAGAAATCATATTTCTTCAGAAAGGCGTCCACCTCTCCGCAGACGGCCTCTTTCACGGACACGCTGCTGCTCGTGGACCGCGCGTACCAACTGCGTGACGCGTATTGATGGCCGCCCAAGTCAGACTCAAGGGTGTAGCGACCGGGCGGAAGGTGCCGCAATTCGTAGATTCCATCGGCGTCGCTCTGGGCCGCATATATTCTACCGTCCTGATAGTGGAACGTTAGCAATGTGCCGGGAACGGCCTCCCTCTCACGGGTCACGCGACCGATGATACTGCCGCCTGGTCCAGCACAGTGTGACCCGTCGAGCGTGCGTAGATCGATCTGTGCAGTCTTCAGCGGTTGGGTTCGGCTACACGAACTCACGTCGAGCATTCCATACCGCACGCGTCTTCCCGAGACGAGGTAGTCCTCCCCTTCGGCCATCGCGATGTCGCACGGGTACGAACCGTCAAGAAGAACAACCTTCGGCCAATACCACGGCAAAACCCCAGTACCGATCTTTTACAACCGCCAGGACCTGGCTCGACATTCTCCTGGGTTCATTCTTGAAGTCATAGATTCTGCCTACTACCTGGATCACGTGCGCAGTAAAGACGGCACCCTCGCGGTATCTTTCGGAGGTGCGCTGAATCGGGGTGCTGTTGGAGCACGAACAGCCAAAAGCCGAATGCGCACAAACGGCCAGCACCAGCCCGATCAGGCGAACGACGCGCTTAGACATAATCCGCTGTCTCAATATTGGCTGACACCGTTTCCCACCCTCTTGTTCCATCCTGCCCATAATGCCTTCTGTTCGAAAGTTACTTTTCAGCGTCCCAACAGTGAGGCCGGCCCACAGTTTGGCAGTAGAATGGCCGCAGTGCAATGCCTCGGAGTGTGACAGGGCGCCGCGTAGGAGACTTCCGCCTTATATTGAGAGTCGGTGTGCTGGCTGCGGTCCTAGCCAGCGTCATTTGCGCTTTCATGTTCGCCTTGCTCAACGCTATGGGCCCGACGGTAGATTCCCTGGCCCCCAGCGTGTGGGACATCGTCAAAACCACCTGGCTCCTGCTGCCGATTACGCTGGTTTCCTGCGGGTCGTTTGGATTTCTGGCAGGAATCGCGGGAGCCGCGTTTTTGGTGTGGCGGAAGCCGCGGATTCGCTCGACCAGAAGGCTCATGATCGAGTCTGCAATCGCGGGGTTGGCGCTCGGACTCGGCTTCCCGTTTTTTGACGGACTCCTAAACCAGCACGCCAGTGGCTGGGGCCTGATCCTGTCAGCGCCGACAGGTTTGTTTTGCGCCATAATCTGCGCAGCAAGCTTCGACAATCAACTTATGACCAAATAAGCTCGCCATGCGTTTATTCTCCTGATTCCCTTAGTAACCCCATTCGTACACTCCCTTTCGGTAACCCTTGGTAACCATGCACTCCCCTCCCTCCAGCCGTACAATTGCCCTTGTCCATCCGGCCATCTCCGAATGAGGAGATTGGCCACGGAAGGCTTTTGCCGGTCAGCGGTGTTTGAGAACGAGCAAGCTTTTCAGTTAGGCCTTTTCAGTCAGACGTTTTCAGTCAGAGTTTTCAGTCGACCAGGTCTGGAGTTCGCAACTCATATGGCGTTCGGTTTCGGGTTCAACAAACAGAAGACTCTCAACGCTGCGGAGAAGTACGTCCAGCAGGGCAAGATTCAAAACGCCATCAGCGAATATGAAAAGGTCACCAAGAACGACCCCAAAGACCTGACCGTCACCAACACCATCGGCGATCTCTACTCGCGCCTCGGCGAAGCCGACAAGGCTACAGAATGCTTCAAGACCGTAGGCGATGCCTATGCCACGCAGGGTTTCACCGTGAAGGCCATCGCCATGTACAAGAAAATCAGCAAGCTCAAGCCATCGCTCGAGAGCGTGCTGAAGCTGGCGGAACTCTACACGCAACAAGGCCTTTTCAACGACGCTCGCGCCCAGTATCTGCAAGTTGCTGAAGAATTCCTGAAGGCCAACGAGCTTGATAACGCGGTTCGCATCTTCCAGAAGATTCTGGAAATGGATCCGGAAAACACCAACATGCGCGTGCGCCTGGCGGAAGTCTACATCCGCCTCGGCAAGAAGAACGACGCATGGCAGATTTTCTCGGCAGCCGCGGAAACCTTGCGCGCAAAGGGATCACTCAACGCCGCGGAAGAAGTTCTGCAGCGTATGTTGACGCTTGATCCCGGCAACAGCTATGCGCTGCTCATGCAGGGCCGCAATCTGCTCGAAGCCGGAGATGCAGAAACCGCCATCGAGTGCCTGCACAAGGTCTCCGATCTCGATTCCAATCCTGACGGCCTGCGCGATCTTCTCAAAGCCTACTTGAAAAGCGGTCGCCTGTCCGACGCGGGAACGCTCGCCAGCAAGCTGCTCACGGTTCACAACGATCTTGCCTCGATTTCGACCTTTGCCGATGCTCTTATGCAGGCTGGCCAGTATGAGAACGCCTTGCAGGTTTACGATCAGCACGCCGACCGTCTGCTCGCGGAAGACTCCGAAAAAGTTCTGAAAAATCTGCATTCGATCATCGGCCACGTAAGGGAAAATCCCGCTTCGCTGGAAAAACTGCTGGCGCTCTTCCACAAGGCCGGTGAATCCACTCACCTGACCGAAGTGATCGAGCTGCTGGCGCATGCGTCCGTGCAGACAGGCGACCTTGTCCGCGCCCGCGATCTCTATCAAAAGCTCGCCACCATGGAGCCCGGCAACCCCCTGCACATGAAGAATTACCAGCAGGTGGTCAGCCAGCTCGGCGGAACCTCGAGCGATGAAAAACTCATTTCGGCGGAAGAGGCGGCGGTTATTGTCGATGAGTTGGAAGCGACCTCGCCTGCGATTCCTCAGCATTATTCCGATGCCGTGGCCTTGGCCGTCCGCTCCGCGCTTACCGACGCCGAGCTATTCATCTCGTACAACATGCCCAGCAAGGCGCTGGGACCATTGCTTGCTGCGTTGCCGCAGGCGCCAAGCGATCTTCGCCTGAACCAACGCCTCGCCGCGCTGCACACGCGCGCTTCCCGCTTTGCCGAAGCCGGAGTCTGTTGCCGCACATTGCAGACCATTTACTCCGAGGCTGGATATCCCGAAGAAGCGACGCGCTATGGCGATCTCGCAACCCGCTACGAACAGCGCTCGTCAGTGCCGGAAATTGCCGAAATCGATTCTGACGCTGCCGTCGAACCGGCCTCAGAGGAGATTTCGGTCCCAGCCGTTGCCGCCGCCCCATGGCCGGCCGCAGCCGAAGAGACCTCCACGGAAGAGCCTGAATTTTCGGTCGTCGCCGAAGGACCTCCAGCCGATCAGGAACCGAGCGTCGAGGCCGCCGAACCCGTTAGTGAAACCGAATCCGCTCCTGAGGAGATCGATCTCTCCTCCGAATGGGACGACAGCCTCACCGTCGAGGCAGATTCTGCCGAAGCCCCGGAAATCCCCGTGGGCGCGCACGAACTTCCGGGGGTTGAACCACAGTCGAAAGATCAAAAACAGCCCGGGGCGAAGAAACTCAGCCCGGAGAAAACTGCCGAAGCCGCCGAGGAGATTCGCTTCTATCTTGAGCATGGAATGCCCGAGCAGGCTATCGCCGCCTTCGAGAAGCTCGAATCCCTGACCAACGACGAAGCGACACTGCACGCTCTGCGCGGCGAGATCGAAGCCGCATCGCAGCCTACCTCTGCTCCCGTCGAAGAAATTGCTCCGGTCGAGGATGTTTCCGAATTTGCCATTGAGGAGGCTTCCACCGAAGCCAGCGAAGAGGAAATTCCAGCCGCAATCGAAGAAGGTATTCGGGCAGACGCGCCCACAGAAGAAATTGAGGCTTTGCCGGCGGCACAGATTGAGGCTCCGGCAGCCAAGGTTGCCCCCGCCAAGCCCCAGGCCGAGCCCAAGCTTGAGCCTAAGGTCGCCGCCAGCACCGAGCCAACGGTCGAACCCGCGCCAGTACCCCCGGCCGCGCCGGGCGTCCTGAACGAATTCGTTGCTGACCTCGAGTCTTCTCTTGGCGAGAGTTTCCTGGCCGGGCCCATTGCGCCTCAGAGAGAAGCGGCGCTCGAAACCGCGTCGACCGAAATACAGCCGGCGGAAGTTATAGCTCCCATGGAACTCGAGCCCATTGGAGAAGCCGCACCAACAACTTTCGGAGTCAAAGAAAACGAAGTCATGGGCGAGTTCGTAGCCGACCTCGAAGCGTCCCTCGGCCCCGACTTCCTCAAAGATGCTCCCGTGGCCGAGCCTGCGCCGCAGACCACGCCCGTTCCGCAAGCTCAGCCGCCAGCGCGGGCGGTAGCGAAACCGGAGCTTGCTCCGGCGGCAAAGCCCGTATCCGAACCGCATCCGAGCGCAGTACCCGCAGCTGCTAGCGCAGCAGCCGCCGCGGCCGGAGCGCCGGCAATCTCAGCTCAAAGCGCGGCTCCTCCAGTGCAAGCTGCCGCGGCTCCAGCTTTATCGAAGCCGCTCGCGCCTGTACCCCCTCCGCCCCCGCTCATCCCGAGCGCGCCCGCAGCTGTGAAGTCCTCTCCCTTCGCCCCGGATGCCGGCGTCGATCTCGCCGAAATGTTCGGCGAACTAAGGCAGGACCTCGAATCCGGCGCACCTGCCAGCAACGACGATGATCCGGAAACTCACTACAATCTCGGCATCGCCTTCCGCGAAATGGGCTTGCTTGACGAAGCCATCGGTGAGCTGCAAAAAACCTGTCAGGCGGTCGATCGTGGCCAGCCCTTCCCGCAGGTTATGCAAACTTACACCTGGCTCGCGCAGTGCTTCCTCGATAAAGGAGTGCCCGAAGCCGCCATCCGCTGGTATCACAAGGCCCTCGAATCTCCTGGTATTGACGGAGAAACCTCTACCGCTCTCCACTACGAGCTTGGCTCCGCCTACGAAACCGCGGGCAACAAGCAGGCCGCCCTTAAGCACTTCCTGGAGGTCTATGGCCGCAACATCGATTATCGCGACGTAGCCGAGCGCATCAAGCCCCTGAGGTCGTAAAATAGGCGGATGGGTTTTATCCCTGACGGTTTCTCTCTTGCCGACGGTGCATTCCTTCGCGCCATCCCTCATTCCCAGTTGCGGAGCGCCAATTGAGCACCGATCCAAAGTTGCCCGTGGAAAACGGAGCACCTGTGTCTCCCTCGCAGCCAGCGCAAAGCGAGACCAGCACCGCGCTGCTCGATTCTCCATCCTCAAACTCGACCCCTCAGCCCACAAGCACGCAAGTGTGGCTACACCGTACGTCAGTCTTTCTTTTCGTTCTAATCAGCGCCGTTGCCGGAGTTCTGCTGGCAATCCTTCCGTGGACACCAGCGTGGACGGATAACTCTCTCCTTTTGCAGTATCCCCTGGTACGCAGTGTCATCACCACCGGCTTCTTCCGCGGTCTGTGCAGCGGTCTCGGCATGCTCGACATTTGGATCGGCTTTTGGGAAGCCCTCCACTATCACGATCGCCACTGACCGCGCGCAGCTCGTGTAACGTTCGATGTTTTCCGGGTCACGCAAAGGGAATTCGCGCCAAGGCTGAAAGGCTCCGGATGATGTAGGCTCCGACCAGAGCCCAAACGCAGGCAGCCACCAGTTGGCGGTAGCGAGTCTCCATCAGATCGGCTAGAACCCCGCTGACAAAGACGAACAGAAAAGGAATCGAGGCCAGCAGAAACCCATCTGCGGCGGCGCGTGGATGCGCAACACTCAGCCCCAGCAGGAGAACACCAACCAGCAAAGGAGCACTATTGCCGAAATAACGCGCACGCCGCCATGCCGCATAGGTTACTGCGGCGCCCGGCAATAAGAAGACGAAAGCGGGACACGCTCGCACGATTTGCGACCCGGCATGGCGATAAACAGCAAGGACCGCAAAATTATGCCACGCCACTCCCCAGAATAAAGCGTGGCGGAGCGCTGCGAGGAAAGTGAAGAAATGAAAAAAGTATGTGGCCAATACAAGGACTATGGCGACCATACATGCAGCCAGCCATATACTCGTCGCCTCTGCGCGACGGATTGGTGCGAGATACAGCATGAATGCCAGAGCGATAGGAACCAGGATGATCATCGAGAATTGCGATCCCACCGCGATAGCGAGAGAAACTCCCAGCAGAACTATGCGACGCCAATTCCAGAGAACGACTTCGCGCGGCGCGTAGAGCGTGTGAGCCACGGCAATGGCAGTAAAGATAGCGCCGAAGAACCCCCACGCGGCAAGAATATCCGGCTCCGTGTGCCAGACGGCGGCCGCCTGCAGCATCGTGGGAGAAAAACAGTAGAGCGTGAGGGCAAGAAATCCGCCATGGTTGCCGCACAGGCGGCGGGCAACGTACCAGAGCGATGCGCCTAAAAAAACTCCAACGGCAAGGAAAGGAATGCGGACCAGCCAGCGCCACCAGGTGGAGTGTGAGGACTCCGTCATACGCTTAGGCAACAGCATGAGTGGCGCGGTACTGACCAGAGCAAGAAGAGGCGAGTGTTCCGTATTGTAGTTAGCGATGTCGGCGGGAATCTCGCTGGGAAGCGTACCGGGAGCATCAGGATAGGGCGCGCCAGCGATACCGACGCCGTGAAACTGACGCCAGCCGGCGGCCAGATTCACGAGTTCCGATGGTTCGAGACCGTTAAGGCCGTGTGCTTCCGCCTCGTGCAGTTCGGCGTAGTCGAGCAGGACACCCTGCGCCAGGAAGACTAAAAGCAGGGTGCCTGCTAAAAATTGTGCACGGCCAAACCGGTCGCGCGTGAAAAAGTCCGCCATAGGGCTGAGTCGAGTGTTTTACCATGAGCAGGGGGTTAAAGGGAAACAGTGGCAGGAGGACAAGCGGAGCGGCTCGAATCTTTCGCAAGTTGGACGGACTTCGACGTCATCCCGAAGGCCCGCGTCTCCTCCAGCGGGCCGAGGGATCTTGAGTGCACTCCTTACGTTCTCAACACCCCGCTCAGATAAAGAACCGGAGCCTCATTTAGATCACGAGCGTGTACGAAGGCAGAAACATTTCGGAGATAAGCGGCGGCGATCGGCCACCTTCCGAGAAGCCCAGTTCGGGAGTGGGTGTCCCGGCGCCCGATTTTTCCGTACAGCCTTCGTATGTGCGAACGGTATTTCTAGGGCCGGATGGGCTCAGACCGGGGTGGGGATTCGCGTTCTACGTGGCGATGTTTTATCCCTTGCAGTTTGTGGCGCAGCGCTGGGCGGGATCGTTCGATCTGGGCGCGGAGGGCCTGTGGTCGATGATGCTGGCGGAAGCGGCGTTGCTCGCGGCCGCGATTTTTCCAGCACTGGTGTTAGTGAGAGTTGAGCACCGCGCGTGGGGGACATATGGACTGCCCGGACGGTTCGCGTTTGGCAAATTGTTTTGGACGGGAGCAGTGTGGGGGCTCGCAAGCATCACCCTCTTGCTGGCAGTGATGTATGGGCTGCGTCTTTTCGATCTCGGACATCTGGCCTTGCACGGCGCGAGGATTTGGCGGTTCGCAATTTTCTGGGCGGTGTTCTTTCTCCTCGTGGGATTCTTCGAGGAATTTCTTCTACGCGGCTACACGCAGTTCACTCTGACCCGAGCGATGGGATTCTGGCCCGCCGCGGTTCTGCTTTCGTGCCTGTTCGGGTTGATTCACTTGCAGAATGCGGGCGAACAATGGCCCGGTTTGTTCGCGGCGGCCGCGATTGGATTTTTCTTTTGCCTGACGCTGCGGCGAACGGGCAACTTATGGTTCGCGGTGGGATTTCACATGGCCTGGGATTGGGGAGAGACGTTCTTTTATTCCGTGCCCGATAGCGGAACGATTTTCCCCGGGCATTTATTGAAATCGTCGTTCCACGGGCCGCGATGGCTGACCGGAGGTATTGTTGGGCCGGAGGGAAGCGTCTTGTGCTTTGTGGTGATTGGGCTGACTTGGGCGGCGTTTGCGAAGGCATATCCAGAGGTGAAGTACTTCGCCGGATCACGCGGAAAAACGTAAACACAAAGCGCATTTCTGTTGTCTTCTCTTCCCGGATTGAGAATTTCTTCTTCATTCCGGCGGATTTCGATTTCTCCTAATGTTCGCCGGTCCTATACTCATCTGCATGGCCGCAGAGACCGATCTGTTGGCGCCGCTCAAGCGCTATTGGGGCTATAGCGCGTTTCGACCGCTGCAGGAGCGCATCGTACGCAGCTTGCTGGCTGGGCATGACACTTGTGTGGTTATGCCTACCGGCGGAGGGAAATCTCTGTGCTATCAGTTGCCGGCGGTGGTGTCGGAAAAAACGGCGGTGGTAATTTCGCCGTTAATCGCTTTGATGCAGGATCAGGCGGCGCAACTGGCGCAGATGGGCATTCCGGCGGCGGTGTTGAACAGCACCTTGAGCGATGCCGAGCAGACGGCTGTGATGACGCGAGCGCGGGAAGGCGCATATCGATTGCTTTATGTTTCCCCTGAGCGCGTGGCCCGCGGCGATACCATGGGCTGGCTGCAGCGCGTGCCGGTTTCGTTTTTCGCCATCGATGAGGCGCACTGCATTTCCGAGTGGGGCCACGAGTTTCGTCCCGAGTACCGCCAGTTGAGCCGCCTGCGGGAGAAGTTTCCGGAGCGTCCGATTGCGGCTTTTACCGCCAGCGCTACGCGGCATGTGCGGCATGACATTCTGGCGCAGTTGCACCTGCGCGATCCGGATAAATATATTGCCAGCTTCCACCGTCCAAACTTGCGTTATTTTGTGCGCGAGTGCGAAGGCTATGAGCAGATGGAGTTGCTGGTGAAAGCGCTACGCAGTTATGCGGGCAGCAACGTGATCGTCTATGCGCCAACAATCAATCGTGTCGAATCAACTGCGGATTTTCTCAGTGCGCAGGATATCCCGGCGGTGCCTTACCACGGCAAGATGAGCACGGAGGAGCGCCGGAAAAATCAGGAACGCTGGACGTCCGACGAAGTGCGTGTGCTGGTGGGAACGATCGCTTTCGGGTTGGGGATTAACAAAGCGGCAGTACGCGCCGTCATTCATTTGTCGCTGCCGAAATCGATTGAGCAGTACTACCAGGAGGCTGGTCGCGCGGGACGCGACGGTTTGAGCGCCGATTGCGTTTTGTTGTGGCAGAAGAGAGATGCCGGTTTGCTGGGATTTTTTGCCAACCGGATTCTGGATGTGGAAGAACGGAATCGTGCGTGGGAACGGTATCGGGTCATTCGCGAGTTTGTCGAATCGCGAACCTGTCGCCATCGGCAGATTTGCCGGCATTTTGGCGAAACTTCGAAGTGGGAAAAGTGCGGGGCCTGCGACGTTTGCGGGAGCGTCGCAGAGTGGATGCAATTAGCGCGAGCGAGCAAGGCCATTGTGATTGAGAAGAAACCAGCCGTGATTCCGGCTGCCGTCGATGAAGATTTAAAAGAGTACTTGCGGGAGTGGCGGCGGAAAGTAGCACGGGAGATGAACCTGGCGGCCTTCGTAGTGCTGCATGATTCAACTTTGGATGAAATCTGCCGTCGGCAGCCGAAGTCGATCAGCGAGCTTTTGCAGGTTCCCGGAATCGGTGAGAAAAAGGCTGAGACGTATGGGCGGGAAATCCTGGCCGCGCTGGAGAGATTTCGCCGGGGTCAGAGGGCCGGTTGGGTGCAGCGCGAGTCAAAGCCGGCAGAGGAAACTTTGCGATTGTTGAATGAGGGGAAAAATTTGGCGGAGATTGCGCAGATTCGTGGGCGGCAGTTATCTACCATCGTGACTACAGTTGCTGGTTTGTTGGAAGCCCGGCAAGTTGATTTTCAGGAGGATTGGGTCAGCAAGGAAAGGCAATCGGTGATCGAAGCCGCATGCGCCAAGGTGGGGATGCAAAGTTTGAAAGCTTTGAAAGATAGCTTGCCGCCCGAGATCAGTTATGACGAGATCAAGTTGGTGGTTGGGAGAGTAAGGAGCGAGTTAGATAAGTTAGAGAAGAAGGATGTTCCAGCGTAGGCAGATCACCTCAGCAGGAGTTCCTTTGCAGCCTGCTGGCCGGAGCGGATGCAGTCCGGGACGCCGATGCCCCGGTAACCGTTGCCAGCCAGCGCCAAGCCCGGCAGTTGCTTCCGCAAGCTTTCGATTCGTTCCAAACGCTCCAGATGGCCAACGCCGTATTGCGCCATGGCGGACTTCCATTTATAGACGCGCGCAAAGAGCGGCTCGGCGCGCAGTCCCACGATCTGCTGCAACTCTTCGCGGACGATATTGACAATGGCGTCGTCGGAAAGTTGCCAAACGCTTTCCGCGTTGGATCCGGCAAAGAAGCAGCGGAGCAGCGCCCGGTCCTCCGGAGCGCGGTGGGGGAATTTATTGTGAACGAAAGTTGCAGCCAGCAGCCGCTTGCCTTCACTGCGGGGAACAAGAAATCCGAAGCCAGGAGGAAGTGAGCGGCGAACTTCGTGGTCGTAGCCCAAGCCTACGGTAATCGAAGAACTGTAGCCAACCCCGGCGAGTTCGTTCGCGAGTTCGCGGCTCGCCATGGCCAAAAGTTGTGCTGCGACCCGCGCGGGAACGGCGAGGACAACGGCGTCGAAGTGATCGGATTTCAATCCTGCCGAAACCGTCCATCCGTTGGCTTCGCGCTGGATCGATTGAACCGGAGTGTTTTTCAGCACCGAGTTCGAATTGATTCGCGGGATCAGCGTTTCCACCAGTTGCTGCATTCCGTTTTTCAGCGAAGTGAAAAGCGGCGGCGCGGGCTTATTTCCTGTCCGCGGCATTTTCTTTCTGGCGGCTAGCATAGCGCGGCCCAAGCTACCGTAGTTGCGCTCCATGTCAGCAAACCGCGGAAGGACCGCTCGCACACTCAGATTAGCGGCCTCGCCGCCGTAAACGCCCGAGAGTAGCGGGTCGGCAAGGCGATCGACCATTTCCGCGCCATAATGGCGCTCGACTAACGAGGCTACACTTTCGTCTCCATTCGCAGCGTGTGGAGGATGAAACAGTTCGCGCGCCATGCGCAGCTTGGTGGACCAGGAGAAAAGCGGAGACAGGCCCGTCGGTAGGATTTTCGTCGGCACCAGGAACATCAGGCCGTCGGGCATCGGAATGAGTCGCCCGCGAACCAGAATATAGGTTTTGCGGTCGGCATCGTTCGAGCCGATGAGTTGGTCGCCGAGGCCGAGCGTACGGCAGAGATCGGTGGCCCACGGTTTTTCGGTGATGAACGAGTCGGGGCCGGCCTCCACTTGGCAGCCGTCGATGTGCTCGGTGCGAAGGACGCCGCCGAGTTGCGGAGAAGACTCGTAGATCGTGTAGTCGACTTTGCCCTCGCGGCGGGGCTCTTCAAGGGCAAAGGCGGCGGAGAGTCCGGAGATGCCGCCGCCAATGATTGCAATGCGCGTCATGTGCTTCGGCTTCCGGCTTGCGGCTTCCGGGCTTCGGTCTCCGGAGGCCGGACGCCGGATGACGAGAACTCTTGCACAAAGCGCGCCAGATTCTTCACGTTCTCTACCGGAGTTTCGGGCAAGATGCCGTGGCCTAGATTAAAAATGTGGCCGGGGCGCCCAGCGGCCTGGCGCAGGATATTTTCCGCCCGTGACTTCAATTCTTTCCAATCGGCAAAGAGCACCACGGGATCCAGGTTGCCTTGCACAGCACAGCGATGATTCAGCGCACTCCACCCCTGGTCAAGCGGGACGCGCCAGTCGATCCCGATTACGTCTGCGCCGGTCTCGTTCATCGCTGGCAGCAACGTCGCGCTGTCGGTTCCAAAATAAATTATGGGCGCGCCAGTCCTCTGCAGGCGCTTCACCATCGACGTAACATGCGGCAGCACGTAGCGGCGATAATCTTCCACGCTCAGGCAACCCACCCAGCTGTCGAAGACTTGTATCACATCAGCGCCAGCCCGAACCTGATGAGCCGAATACTCCGCCGTCACTTCAACCAGCTTGCTCATCAACGCATCCCAGTCGGCAGGCGAGTTGTACATCATTTTCTTTGTGTGCAAGTAGTGCCGCGAGCCGCCGCCTTCGATCATGTAGCTGGCCAGTGTGAAGGGCGCGCCGCAAAAACCGATCACGGGAACCTTTTCCGCAAAATGTTTTGCCACCAGACCAACTGCCTCAGAAACATAGCCGAGTTCAGCAGCGCGGTCGGTGCGGAGTTGGGCTATATCTTCTTTCGTGCGAACTGGCGTCTCGATGACAGGCCCTTCGCCGGCGGCAAAGTGAAACGGGAGCCCCATGACTTCGAGCGGAAGCAGCAGATCGGCGAAGATGATGGCAGCATCGACTTTCAGAATTTCCGCCGCTTCGATCGTGACTCGCGCCGCCAGTTCCGGCTTCTTGCAGATTTCGAGCAATGAATGTTTCTTGCGAATGGCGCGGTACTCGGCCATGTAGCGTCCGGCCTGGCGCATGAACCAGACGGGCGTGTGCTCGACAGGCTGCGATTTGCAGGCGAGGACGAACTTGGAGTTGGGTGCGGACATGGAGCGTTTACTGTAGCATTTTTGGGGAATGCTTCGGAAACGCAGGTTAGGGAATTTTAAACACAGAGGACATGGGGGATCACAGAGGAGCCTCGGTTTCCTATACCTTTCCTCGGCTCTGCTTGTTCTTTTTTTGTTCCATTGCGTGCTCGCTCAGTCTCCCCAGCCCGCGCGAGCGCCTGCCCCTACCTTCTATAAGAACGTGCTCCCGATTCTCCAGAACCATTGCCAGAGTTGTCATCGCCGGGGCGAGCCTGCGCCGATGGAGTTGATGACTTACGAAGAGACGCGAAAGTGGTCGGGAAAGATTGCCGCAGCGGTGGAACTGCATGCGATGCCGCCTTGGTTTGCCGACCCGCGTTATGGAAAGTTTGCCAATGATCCTTCATTGACGGCGGAGGAGATCGCCACGATTTCAGCGTGGGACAAGGCGGGCGCGCCTGCTGGCGACCCGGGCGCGGCGCCCGCGCCACGCGACTGGACTTCGGGCTGGAATATTCCGCAGCCAGATGTCGTGATCAAGATGCCGCAACCCGTAACGATTCCGGCAGGCGGCGAAATTGAGTACACCTACGAAATCGTGCCCACGCATTTTGCCGCGGACCGCTGGGTGCAGATGGTGGAAGTGCGTCCATCGTCGCCCGGGCATGTGCATCATGCGGTGGTTTACATCCGCCCGCCGGATTCAGATTGGCTGCGCCACGCCCCGGTGGGCGAGCCGTTTACGGCTTCGGCCGTGAACGATCCGGAAGAGCGGCGGCAGGCGCACGAGACGACCAGCGACTTACTCTTAGTCTATGCACCGGGAAGCGCGCCTGACCGATTCGCCGATGGGATGGCGAAATTCGTGCCAGCGGGATCGGATTTGGTTTTTCAGATGCATTACACCACAAACGGAGAAGCAGCTCGCGACGAAACGAGCGTCGGGCTGGTCTTCGCGAAAACTCCGCCGAAGCAGCGCGTAATTACTCTGCAACTGAACAATCATGCGCTCATGATTCCTCCGGAAGCGGAGGATTTTCGTGTTGAGGTCGAGGGGACTTTGCCCAACGATTGCACCTTGCTCAGCTTGTTTCCTCACATGCACCTTCGCGGCAAGCGGTTTGAGTATGACATTGTGCATCCTGACGGCAGCGTTGAGACTTTGCTGCGCGTGAATTATCACTTTCATTGGCAGTTAAGCTACAAGCTGGCGGAACCGCGATTCTTAAAGGCCGGGACGAGATTGCGGGCTGTGGCCTGGTATGACAATTCAAAGAACAATCCCCACAATCCCGATCCGGAGAAATGGGTGACGTGGGGAGATCAGACTTCAGAAGAAATGATGGTAGGTTTTTTTGATGTGGCAGTGCCGGCGGGGATGGACAAATGGAAGTTTTTTGTAAGGAAGTGAGAGATGAACTCTGTCTTGAAGAAACAGCAAGTTCCTCCTTGCTCCCTTCGCTGAGCGGTCAGAACGACAAGGGGGAACAGCCACGATTTGCTAAACTTTCCAGATTCCAGATTTACGAGAGGATAGGGGATGGCGAGAGGCTGGATTATGGCGGCCGTTGTCGCGGCCTTTATTACATCTGCAATCATGATCGGTGGCATGAAGGCACAAGGCAAAGCGCAAGCGACTCCACTCGCGCCCAAGACCGCGGGTGAGGCCTTCAAAAATGTTCAGGTGCTGAAGGACATCCCCGCTGACGGCTTAATTCCGGCCATGCAATTTATTACTGCGTCTCTCGGCAAGGAGTGCGAGTTTTGCCATGTCGAGGGTGCATTCGAGAAGGACGACAAGCAGCCGAAGCGGACGGCGCGCGCGATGATAGAGATGATGCTGGCCATCAATAGAGATAATTTTCATGGGTATCGCAAGGTAACGTGTTTTACCTGTCACCGCGGAAATGCGAAGCCGGTGGCGGTGCCGCCAGTGATGGCGGAGACCGTGAATCCGGTCGCGACCGCAATGGAGATGGATGAGGGTGAAGGCACGGAGACATCGGGACCTCCGGCAGACCACTTGTTTGAAAAATATTTGAAAGCTGTAGGCGGAGCGACGGCGGTGGAGAAAATCAATAGCCGCGTGATGAAGGGCACGATCACGTTCGGCGACCGGAATGTGCCGATCGATATTTATGCTAAAGCCCCAGACAAACGTGTATCGATCACGCACACTCCCGAGGGCGACAGTATCACGGCGTTCGATGGGCATGAGGGATGGCTGGGCGCGCCGAAGCGGCCCGTGCATGAGATGCATGCTCCTGATATTGACGCTGCAGCGATGGACGCGGATTTGCATTTTCCCGCCAACTTAAAAGAAATGTTCACCAAGACGGAGATACGCGGGACGGAGAAGATCGGCGACAGCGAGACCGTTCTCGTGGTCGGACAGCGCGAAGGAAAAACTCCGCTGCGACTTTATTTCGACGAGAAGTCGGGATTGCTGGTGCGGCTGGTACGGTTTGGAGAGACACCGCTTGGCCAGCTGCCTACGCAGATTGATTATGCGGATTATCGCGAAACAGGCGGGGTGAAGATTCCTTATCGCTGGACTTTGGCGCGACCCGGTGGTCGCTTCACGATTCAGGTAAGCGAAGTGAAGGAAAATGTACCCGTGGACGATGCGCGGTTCGAGAAACCCGCGCCCGAGCAAAAACCAGCGGCGAAATGAGCATTGCAGTGCGCGATTCAGTAGGAAATAAAAGAATGCGAATTTTATTTCGAGCAGCCACAACGCTGGCGGTCGGGTGTGTAATCGCTGTCAGGTCTCCTATAGCGGTCGCCGCACAATCGCGAAGTAATTCCACTGAAGCGGAGTTAAAGTTATTGAAGTCGGTGAATCGAGCGCGGAAAGAACAAGGATTGCCGGGCTTGCGCTGGAGTAACGAGCTGGCCGCGGCAGCGCGGAAGCACGCTGGTGTAATGGCGCAGCATGGTTCGGCGGAGCACGGCTTTGCAGGCGAGCCGGGTCTGGCCGCGCGGGCAACGCAAGCCGGAGTGAAGTTCAGCTGGCTTTCCGAGAACGTTTGTCAGGGCGCCAGGGTAGAAGCGATTGAAGAGCAGTTTATGAATTCTCCCAAGCACCGGGCGAACATTTTGGATCCGGATATGGATTCGGTGGGAATCGGAGTGGTCGAGCGCGGCGGGCAATTGTTTGCGGTGGAGGATTTTGCGAAAGCCAAGTAGTCGCCTGCTGCCATACGTAGATCCCCGGGCTTGTACTCAGAATGACAAACGCTGCATGCTTTCATAGAAAACGTGAGGCGCGATCCATGAAAAAATCTCTTTGGATTCCGTTGTCGTTGCTGGTCGTGTGCACGGCCTTCCCGCCTGCAATCTCTGCGCAATCGCAATCCTCGATATCGCATCCAATCGTTCTGCATGCCGCGCGAATGCTGGATATCAAGAACGGCCGGATTGTTAAGCCTGGTGAGATTCTGGTGCAGGGCGAGAAGATCGTCGAGGTCGGAACTTCGGTGAAGTATCCGTCTGGCGCGGAGGTGATCGATCTTGGCGACCGCACGCTCATGCCAGGCTTGATCGATGCGCACGTGCATCTGTTCTTGCATCCGGGGGCGGAGGATTTGCAGACAGTTGAAGAATCTGTCCCGCAGCGGACGATCCAAGCGTTATTTGCGGCGCGCGATGATTTGATGGCTGGCTTTACCGCTGAACGCGACATGGGAACCGAAGGCGCGGGCTCGGCCGACACGGCGGTGCGCAATGCAATCGATGAGGGGCTGGCTCCGGGGCCGCGTATGCGCATCAGCGGAAATGCCATCAACATTCTGGGCGGGCATGAGGATGCGATTCATTTCAACCCACGCAACATGTGCTGCCCAACGCCGACTACGCCAACAATAAAGACGAGTTGATCGCCGTGATGCGTGAACAGTATAAGGAGGGCGCGGATTTCACCAAAATCTACGAAACCGGTCCCGATAGAGTGAAAGACGGGAAGTTCTCAACGATTTATCAGTACACCGAGGAGCAATTAGCCGCAGCGGTTGCCGAAGCCGCGCGCATGAACGCGCGAGTCGCGGTTCATGCCACAGGCGAGCCGGGAACTTTATTTGCTGCCCAGGCGGGCGTGGCTTCGATCGATCACGCGAATCAACTAAACGATGAAACCATGCGGCTCATGAAAGAGAAGCAAATTTTCGCCGTGCCCACTTTTACCATCTTCGAATATTTTGCCGACCACGCGTCGAATCCCGCGCAGGCGGCGCACGAGCGCCAGATGCTGGATTTGAAGATAGAGGATTTCCGCAAGCAGGTTGCGGCGGGCGTTCCAATGGCGGTCGGATCGGACGTGGGGCCGTTTCCGCATGGCACACAGGCACGCGAGTTTGTCCTGATGGTGAAGTATGGCATGTCCCCTCTGGCAGTGCTGCAGGCGGATTTGTTGCACGGGGCCAAGCTGCTGGGTTGGGAGGGTGAGATTGGGGCTTTAGAGCCCGGGTATTTAGCCGATGTTGTCGCAGTGCCTGGCGATCCTCTGCAGGATGTGGGAGTGCTTGGCAACGTTTCATTCGTGATGAAGGGCGGGGTGGTTTACAAGAAGTGAACTTGATCGGGGTAGATTTTGGCACGACGAACAGTTCCATTGCCCTTGCGAACATATCGGGAAACGTGCGGCTCGCCAGATTTCCCAACATGGAAAGTTTCACCGACTCGTATCGATCGCTGCTCTATCTCGAGCAAGTAAAAGAGCGCGGCGCGAGGACGTTGAAGTCGTGGACGGGGCCGGAGGGGATTGAACATTATCTGGCCGCCGATTCGAAGGGCAGGCTCATCCAGTCGCTGAAGACATTTCTCACCAGCCGAAGCCTCCGTAGCACAGATGTTTTCGGGCGGCACCAAACTCTCGAAGATCTGGTGGCGCGGATTCTCAGAGACCTGCGCGAAAAGGCTGAGAAGCAGTTCGGAGTGCGCATAAAGTCGGCCGTGGCTGGGCGTCCGGTGCACTTTGCCGGAGCCGAGATAAGCGAAGACGACAGCTACGCGGAAGAGCGCCTGAAGCTGGCATTCCAGTCTGCGGGTTTCGAATCTGTGCGGTTCGAGATGGAGCCGGTCGCTGCCGCTTACTACTACGAATCGACGCTCGATCACGACCAACTCATCCTGGTTGGAGACTTTGGAGGCGGCACCAGCGATTTTTCGCTGGTTCGCGTGGGGCCAACTTTTCGTGGAAAGGGCAGAAACGCGGGCGGCGGCAATATTATTGGCAACGCCGGTGTGGGCATTGCCGGGGACGCTTTCGATGCCAAGATCATCCGGCACGTGGTCTCGCCGGAGCTCGGAATGGGGTCGCAGATGCGATCGCTGGGAAAAACTCTCACCGTTCCAAACTGGGTCTATATACGGCTGGAGCGTTGGCATCATCTTTCGTTGTTGAGATCGAAGGAAGTGCTGGACATGCTGAGCAGCGTGCGTGCGCAATCGCTTGAGCCGGAAAAAATTGCGGTGCTCCTTCACTTTATAAAACAGGATCTTGGATTTTACCTGCATCGCGCGGTGCAGAAGGTGAAGTGTGATTTATCGAGCGATAAGGCTGCAGAGTTTCGGTTTGACGATGGATATGTCGATCTCAAGACTACGGTGCGCCGGGATTCATTCGAGGAGTGGATTGCCGAGGAGATCGGGCAGATTACACAGTGCGTCGATTCTCTGCTCGTCAACTCTGGTGCGGATCGCAAAGATGTGGACATGGTGTTTCTCACCGGAGGCTCTTCGTTTGTGCCGGCGGTGCGCCGGATTTTCGAGGATCGATTTGGAAGCGGCTGCATTCGCGGCGGGGATGAGTTTACGTCGGTGGCTCGCGGGCTGGCGTTGAAGTCGAAGGAACTGCAACACGGCGGTTCTGCTTAGTGAATTACCGGTTGCGATCTGATTCTTCCGCGGAGCCTTCGCGGGTCTGCTTGCGTTTGTAGTAGCGGATGACGCCGGGGAGAAGCCTTCCCGGTTCGGAGGATAGGATACCGATTTGCCGCACGCAATTAACACGTCGATTTCGGCTTGAGAATATTCGGGCAACGGTTGCAACCTCGGAGGAAGCTGACATTCGCACCCTATTCCGAGTTGATGAGTCGACGATATTCCGGCGATTGCCTTTGTACGGTCAGATGAGAGGTTATTTTGCGATCACCAGTTGTTGGCTGAGTCTTTGTTCCACTCCCGGTTATCTTCGGAATGCTCTTCGCGGGTTTGGTTGCGTTTGCGGTAGCAGACGAAGATTAGGCCTACGCTCATTAATGTTGGAGGGGCGATCAGGATTAGGATGCCGCTTTTTAGGGCCTGAATCATGCGGGCACCAGACGAAGCGGCTTGAGTGTAGCAGAGGGCGCAGCTTTGGGCAGAGGCGGCGGGAGTTAGGAGGCATAGCGCGCCGATTGCCAGGGCCAGTATCGAGATGGATTTCCAATTCATGCTCAACTTCCTCGCGGCCCTCAGGGGCTAAAGCCCATTCTTCGATGGCGAGTTAACGCACGACTGAAGTCGTGCCCTTACCGATTGCCGTGCCCTGATACGAATCTTATCGCAGCGTTGAACCGCTCCGCCACCCAAAACTATCTTGCCCACGGAACGCCGTCGATCAGGCGATAACTATCGGTCCAGCCATATTGCATCCCCAGCAAGACGGCGACCGTGAAGATCACTACAAACCACATCAGACCGCGATTTTCGCTCAGGTGCATGAAGAACAGCAGCGCCAAAGCGCCTTCGATAATGGCTACGGTCAACATGAGCTTAAACATCTGCGTTGGGCTCATGCCCTGGTAGGCGATGACGAATTGGATCGCGGCCAGAACCAGCAGGCAGATGTAGACTGCTACGTCTTTCCCGACGCTATTGGTTTTGTGTGTTTCGGCAGCCATTGTTTCTCCTTGCGGGATTCCTTCTCTGTTTCTTTTCGCACACTGAAACGCTGCGGCACCCAAAAAGCTAATGAGCCAGGTTCAGCAAATAGATCAGCGGTACCACGAACATCCAAACCAGATCGACAAAGTGCCAGTAAAGGCCGGTTACTTCCAGATCATCGGCCTTATAACGGCCGCCCATGTAACGGATGCCGACGGCAATCAGCGCCACCACGCCACCTGTTACGTGTAACAGGTGCAGCCCCGTGACGCTGAAAAAAACGCTGCCAAACAGCGGCGTGCCCCATGGGTTGTGAAAAATGGTGACTCCTTCGTCGATCAACCCCAGCCACTCGCGGATGTGCAGGATCGCGAAAAGCGCGCCCAACGCAGCCGTAATCATCATCCAGCGGAAGGCCCCGGATTTGTTGTCCCGTTGCGCCGAGCGGACGGCGAAAAGCATGGTCAAGCTGCTGGTGAGCAGGATGAACGTCATGAGGGCGACGTTGGTGATGCTGTGAAAGGGCCGCGGCCAATCGGGCGTCCCATTGCGGATGAAGCCGTAGGCAACCAGACATCCGGCGAAAGTGGCGGTGTCGGCGATGATAAACAGCCACATCGCCATCTTTTTGGCGGGGACGGAGAATGCGGGCTCGGCCATTACTTCCGTCGCATGTTCTCGCGACACCTGCCCGTGAATGGAAAGATCGGCCTGACTCACGTTGCCTCCTACGTTTTCGTTAGAGCTTCATCCACAGCAGCAACAGCAGATACAGCCACAGCGCGCCCATAAAGTGCCAGTAGAGCGAAGTGGCATTCAGGGTGCTTCGCCTCAATGTCGCAGTCCCCAGCTTGCCGATTACTCGGACCAACCCCCCCAAGCCTCCAAGAACGTGCACGGCGTGGGCTACGGTTAGAACATAAAAGAAGGAGTAGCTCACGTTGCTGGCGAGGCCAAAACCCTGCGCTCTCAGTTGCAGCCAGGCGTAAGTCTGGCCGGCTACGAAGATCAGTCCTAGTAGCAATGTGATGTAAAGCCAGCGGCTTGGAGCGCCTTCCTCGGTCTTCGAGGTGTTCATGAAAGTGACGATCTGCTTCTTGGCGATCTCGAGCGTCACGCTGCTAAGAACAATAATGAGCGAATTGAGATAGAGAATCGATGGCAGCGTGAAGTGGTGCCAGTCGTTTGATGCGCCCTGGCGGACGATCAGGGCGCTGGTGAAGGCTGCGAAGGTCATGGTGATCGCCGCGAGCCCTACCCAGATGCCGGTGCTGGCCGGTGGAGGTGAAGACCCTTTCACGCGCCGCAGATCGCCGCTGGCGGGAGGAATATTGCGCCAACTGCCGCCTCCCTGGCCGGGGAGGCGTTCGAGATCGAGTTTTGGCGGTTCGTGAACAGTTGTAGCCATACTGCGGAACTCCTCGAGGGCTAAGGCCCGTCTCCTGGTGCGTCTTATCGGCACGGCCAAAGCCGTGCCTTTCAGATCTCATCAGCAGCCCATCACTTCTCTTCGTCGGGGCTGTGAACGTTTTCCGGCGACGTTTGCATGATGTAGTCGGCGCTCGCGCCTTCTACGCTGTATTGATACGGGTCGTGATAAACCACCGGCATCGTGTCGCCAAAATTATTGTGCGGCGGTGGAGTAGCCGTGCTCCACTCGAGCGATGTGCCCTGCCACGGATTGTCGCTGGCTTTCGGGCCCCAAAAGCGGCTGTAGATCAGGTTGTAGATGAAAATCAGTTGCGCCGCTCCCGTAATCAACGCGGCAACCGTGATGAACTTGTGAACCGGGATCAGCGGAATCAGGTAATCGTCGGTGAAGGCCTGATAGCGGCGCACGTTGCCGGCAATGCCCAGATAATGGAACGGCATGAAAATACAATAGGCGCCGATAAAGCTCAGGATGAAGTGCAGCTTGCCCAAGCCCTCGTTCATCATGTGGCCCGTCATCTTGGGAAACCAGAAGTAGGTTCCGGCGAAGATGCCGAACATTGCCGCGACGGCCATCACCAGGTGGAAGTGGCCGACGACGAAGTAGGTCGCGTGCAACATGATGTCAATCGAGGGCTGCGCCAGGAAAAATCCGCTGACGCCGCCGCTGATGAACATGCTGATGAAACCCAGCGCAAACAGCGACGCCGAGTTAATGCGCAACTTTGATCCGTAAAGACTGCCCAGCCAGATCAGTACAACGATGGTAGAGGGAATCGTAATGATCAGCGTCGGAAACGAGAAGGCCAGCGCCGAAATCGGATTCATTCCGCTGACGAACATATGGTGGCCGTACACCATGTAGCTGAGAACGGCCAGCGAGCCCATGGAATAGATCAGCGTCCGGTGGCTGAGCATTGGCCGTCGCGTGTTAGTGATGAGGATGTGCGAGACGATGCCCATGCCCGGCACGATGGCGATGTAGACCTCCGGGTGCCCGAAGAACCAGAACAAGTGCTGCCAAAGGAGAGTGGATCCGCCCTGATGTGGCAGAACTTGATCGTTGATGACGAGATTAGACGCGACAAAGAAACTCGTGCCCGCAACGTGATCCAGAATCGCCAGAATGCAGGCGGGCATCAGAACGGCGAATGCCGTGAGGCCCATGATCGAGGTGATGAACCACGCCCATGCACTGAGGGGCAGGCGCATCAAAGACATCCCCTTGCACCGCATGTCGAGCGTAGTTGTAATGAAGTTGAGCGATCCCAGCAGTTGGCCAATGCAGAAGATGGCGATGGAAGCCATCCACAGAATCACGCCCCAACCTTGTCCAGGACCAGAAACTGCCCCGACTGCATTCAGGGGAGCATACTGCGTCCAGCCGCCGAGGGTTGGGCCGTCGGAAACAAAGAACGATGACATGGCCACGATGAATGCTACAAACGTGACCCAGAACGACATCATATTGAAATGCGGGAAGGGCATGTCTTCCGCCCCGGTTTGAATGGGCAGGAAGAAGTTGCCGAAGGCCGCGAACGGAGCCGTAGTGAGCACAAAGAAGACCATGATCGTTCCGTGCATGGTCATGAGCTGGAGATAGTACTCTGGTGTCATCACGTCACCCGGCGCTCCAGCCTTCGACAGCAGATGCAGTCCCGGAATGGCGTAATTTCCGAAGCCCAGGTGGATGCGCATCAGCCAGGAAAGAAACATGCCCACGATGGCAGCCACCAACGCCAAGGCGTAATACTGCTTGCCGATGACTTTGTGGTCGAGGCTGAAAATATGCTTCCGAATGAAGCTGGTTGGCTCTCCATGTTGTACCGCATGTGCTGGCATATCGTGCATCGTGGTTTCTCCGGGCAGCTTCGGGGCTAAATCCCCCATTTGTTTTTATTGTGCTTTGCACGGCGCGCAAGCGCCGCTCTTCCACAATTACTGCAAGGCAGCCTGCTGCTTGATCCAGGCGTCGTAATCTCCCTGGGACATTACTTCCAGGTATGCCTTCATGTTGTAGTGGCCCAGGCCACACAGCTGGGTACACACAATTTCATACTTGCCGATTTTCGTTGCGGTAAAGTGAACCGTAACGTCCAATCCCGGGACGAAGTCCTGCTGAATGCGCAATTCCGGGACGTAGAAAGAATGCCCGAGATCCTTCGAGTGCATCAGCAAGTGGATTTCTCGGTTGACGGGAATCGCCATTTCGGCGGTAACGATGTCGTCTTTCGCAGCGGGATCATTGGTTGTATCGAGCCCGTAGAAGTTCGCGTTGGCTTCGCTGATCAGATTTGCGTGTTCGACTCCGAATTTGCCATCCGGTCCGGGATAGCGGAAGTAGAAGGCGAACTGACCCGCCTGCACCTGCACCGGCATGGCGTCCGCAGAGGGAGGAGTCAAATAAACATTCGCCCACGCTTTCGCCCCAAATACGCCGAGCGCCAGAACCTCGGTTCCAACCAGCAGGAACGCAGCGATCACCAACCCCGCTGCTCCGCCGGGAAATTTCTTAATCTTTGCATCCGGCCGGGAGCTCGAGTACTTCCAGATGAAGTAGGCAAGCAGAATCTGCGAGGCGAGAAACGAAATTCCGGCTTCCAGCATCGTGTCGGCGAACTGCTCGTCGATGATGTGGCCATGCGTCGAAATATCCGGCGGCAAGGGCCACATGTGCATCACGATCGGTATCGCTGAACCAATTGCAATGATTACGATTACTACCGCCAGTAGTTTTGCCATAACGGCCCCGTCTCTCCGGATTTTCCAGCTTTAATTGTCGAAATCGCCGCAGATGCGCCTGCGGCGATTCGTTGAAATACGCAACAGTGGAGGTCAACTACTACTTTGCCTTGAACGTAAAGTCGGCCGTTGCGCTGCCGCCCGCAGCAACAGTCACTTTCGCCGTCTGGGTTTCATCTGGCTCATGCCACGCCTGCACGGTATAGCTACCCGGAGGAACGTTTTCGATAGTGAAGTTCCCATTTGCGTCGGTTGTAGCAGTGGGACCTTTCACCACGACAAACCATCCATGCATCCACGGATGAATATTGCACTGCACGGGAATCACTTCCGGATTCTTCCAGCTCTTTTCAACCGGCGGCGCTCCCGGCGGCTGCGATTGATTCCATCCCACATTGATCATCGGATTGGGAAGCGGATGAATATTGTGCGCCGTCTGATCGCTGGTAATTACCTTGAAGGTCTGCGTCGGATCGAGAGCGAGAACATGCGGTACGTACATGCAGTTCTTTTGATCGAAGACCGGAACGCTCTTCTCCACATCTGCCGGGCCGCTCCAGCCTTGGATCGACAGAACTACGTTGGCCAATCCGCCGCCGGAACCCACCACGTATGTCTCCATGTGGACCGGACTCCCCGAATTTGCTTTTACACAATAAGGATCTTTCGACATGTCGATGCCACGCATGTGCGGAGCCGCACCGGCAAGTTTCACCGTGCCGGTAATCTTCCCATCTGCCGCGGCGCTGACCTTCTGGTTCAGAATGAGCGCGCCGCAGCAGACCAAGACTACCGCCGCACTGAAAGCCGCTATCTTGCTTCTCATGATCTTTCTCCTTTGATGCTGCGAACCTGTCGCTGACTTTGCGATGCCGTTTTGATCCCAGCTGTTGTCGTAATTACGGATTGGGATTTACCGGCTTCAGATCAAGCCCTTTGGCGATCTCCTTTGCTTTGCTGGGCTGAGCCATGAAAGTTCGCAGATAAAAGACCAGATCCCATGCCTCATCGGGTTTAATGTTGTCGGCAAACGATGGCATGGGTGTACCATCGAGGCCGGTCATGAAAATTTTGTAAATATCCCGGTCGGTGTCGCCACACTTGGGGCGCGAACCCTCGGTAAAGTTAAATGGCGCAATGGGCCGGCCTTGATCATCGGTCAGCGTGGAGGCGGAGGGTCCATTCGCCATTCCTTGCACGCCGTGACACTTCCAGCATTGCACTTTGGCGAAAACCTCACGGCCGGCTTTGATGCGCTCGGCAGTGACTTCCGGCTCCGGCGGAATGGTGATTGGAGTTCCCGGCTTCTCGCCGACAAAGCGCGGCGAGAAATGTTTCACCCAAGCGACCAGATCGGCGCGTTCTTGCTTGGTGAACACATTCCATATCGGCATAGCGGAACGGTCGAAGCCGCGACCGATGGCGTCGTACAAGTCCTCGTCCGTGGGTAGGGTTCCGGTTGGTGTAGAACGGCACTTGAAAACGCCCAACTGGAAATCGCGCGGCTTCGGCCACATCGGTGGATCCAGCCACTGTGCGACTTCGCCGTTTCCATCCCCCAATGGACCATGGCAGCCGACACAATAGCGGCGATAGTCATCAGCGGCGCTACGGGCATGGCCGGTAAGCTTGCCGATATGGCTTTCCATGTTGTCGCGAGACGCGATATCTTCGGTCGTCAACTGCGCCCAGCAAGGCAGCGTCAGGCCCACCACCAGCGCTACGCCCAGTAGCAGCGACCACTTCCCCAGATGTGTTCGCATGTCTTTCCTCTCCTACGTTCTACGAAATTGTTCGCTTAGAAATCGAAGTCAAATCCCGTCAAGAACTCGCTGACATTGAGGTTGACGGTATTCAGCCCAAGAGTTGGACCCGTGCCATCCTGATGCCACCAGTTGTACTCGTTGTGGAAGGCAAAACCCGCCCGGCTGGTCATAAAGGGGTTGTAGCGCATGGCCACGGTGTAAGTTGTGATGTTGCCGAAGTTCGAGGGATTACCAGCAAAAACTCCCTCGGCCTGTTGCGACATGCGAATGGTTTCGTACCTGCCGATGAAGATGAGTTGTGGGCTGTAAACGTAGTGGGGTTCAATCAGCACGCCGTTCCAGGTTGGATTCTTGGAGCCGGCAGCCAACGTGCTCCCGGTCACGTTATTGACCCCGGCGATGCCGTCAAGAAAGTCGCCGTAGCCCTGACCGAACCAAGCATTATCCTCGCCATGCTGGGTAACCACGGTGACATCGGCGTGCTCACCGAAGTAAAACAACCCGTAGAAACCTTCGCGGCTAAAGCTCTTGTTGCCAACACCGGAGCCGGGAAGTATCGTCGCACCACTCGGCCCTGTCTGCGTCGCCCAGGTGGTCGGGGCCCCGCCAACCATGGCGTAGCCGCCGATGCGATCGACGCCCATCTTTCCCGCGTCGAAGGCCTGGCTAAAGGTGAAGAACCCGGATGTAGTCATTCCCGTACGGTAGTTCAACCTGACCATCATTCGAACTCAGCAACGCAGCCGAGTAGCGAGTGCGGTCATTCCCGTTATGGCCCATGAACTTCCAGACCAAGCTGGTTGTCGCCCATCTGGCCGAAGATGTTGCCATCTCCAACAGGACGGAAGTGGTAGAGCTGGTAAATGCCGCCGTCGCCGGTGAGCGTAAGGATACGCTTCTCGGAAAGCAGATTGTCGAGCTCAAACTTACCCAGCTTTATGTTGATCCACGGCGTGTGGAAGACATTATCCAACCGCGCCATGACTGTTTCGAAGTGGAACGACGCGGTGGGATCCGAAGACGGCAGCACGTAGAACGAAATATTTTTTTCCAGAGTGCCGCCGGTGTGGAAATCGAGGCCGCTGAGGTCGAAGCCGCTGGTGGTCAGACGATTCACCGTCTGCGTACCAGTGTTGACACCGCCCGAGTAGACATCCTCCAGGACTTTGCCGGTGCTCACACGATGCCAGATCGGCGTGATGCGGAAGGTCACCGGCCAATAGCCCGGGTTCTGCCAGATCGGGGCATCGCGGTCGTTTCCGATCTGGTAGCCGTTGTCTTTGAACTTTTGTCCAAAGTAGTTCAGCATCGGCCACGACTCGTGGCAGGCGGAACAGCGCAGGCCATACTTGCGGGCGAAAGCGGGGAGGGCGTTCGCAGGCTGACTGCTGGCCAGGATGATGAAAATCGCAAGCAGGGAAAGCGCGACAAAAGACGACGAAAGCTCAACGAGGTTGCGACGCTGCAAATGCCTCGAAACGTACATGGCCGGACTCCTCGGCGTTAAGTCAGTTTTTGTTATGGTTGAACCGCATTCCCACAAAAGACGACAAGGCAGCAGAAGATGATCCCAAAAAGGAAAAAGCCGTCGACAAGGAACCCTTTCTTGTTGACAAAGCTGGGTAGGCCGTAACCGAAATCTCGGTCCTACCACCGTACCGGGGGTGAATCCTACTACGGTCGCGCGTCGATTTGCAAGGGGGTCTGAAAAATATTTTTTACAGAGCTTTGACAATCTGGTGACAACTATTTTCGCCGCCCGGGATTCATGGTTGAAACCGGATCACAGTTGACAGCTTCCGCTTCAACATACGAGACTCTGTTCAGCGCGATGCCGAAGTATGGATTTCAGCGCGATCATTGAATTCGAGGGCGGATTTGCGGAGTAAAATTTTAGAGAGGGACGCGTTCAACGCCAATCGCCACGTCGCGCTCGCACCCGCTTTGTACGGCTCTTTGCTCAAGCCGGACTTCTTTACCGTTGCCTGCTGGCTTCTTCATTTGTCCTCTGCGCCCTCTTCCCGGCACCGCTCGCCGCGCGCGTCAAGGACAAGATTTCTTACGGCGAAGGTCTTATCGTCAATATCCCGATGCCCATCGCCCAGGTGGAAACTGTCGTAGAAGATGTCTCTGGCAACGGCTTGATTCGCGGAACCAAGGAATACAACAAGGATCAATACGTAGGTGGCGCTCAGGCGGCAGATTCCCCGCACGTGTTTCCTCCCTGGACGGAAGGAGGAAAGGTCTTCTACAAAGTTCGTACCGAGGCGATTGATCCCCGCAATTTCAAGGACACCAACGACGTCGGGACCCTGGAAGTTCGTTATGTTCTGAAACCGCAAGGTCAGAAGAACACAGTTTTGCGTATTGATGCGCTATTTCAGGAGGATTTCCGTCGTGCGATTCACCAATCCAACGGATCGGTGGAAACCGCCGAATACAAAGACATTCGCGAGCACCTCGACGCCATCGAAGTAATGAAAAAGCAGGACGCCGAGGCGCAACTGGAGCGGCAACAAAAACTCGCGAAGAAGCAGAACCAAAGCCTGCAGGGAGATTCTTCGTCTTCCAACCCCGAACAGCCAGCGGCACAGAACGTGCCCACCAGCACGGACCGAGTTCCAGCGCTGCAATGCGGGCCGAAGTGCCCTACTCCGCCGAGATAGCAAGCAGTCCGGATACTTCTAGTGAAAATCATCCGCTCCCTCTCGAGCAGCAGGTGAAGGAGTTACGCCGGCAGGTGGAGCGGCTGGTGAAGTCGCCCGGCGCGCCGCTGAAGTCGGCTCCATTTCACACGGCCGGCACATTGCAGCTGCTGGCGCCAGGGACGGAAGTGCTGATCGTCATTAACACTCCCTATTGGTATGGCGTGGAAACGCACGAAGGCCAGCACGGATGGATGATGCGCGACGAACTGGAGCAGAAGCCATGAAGCCGTGTGCGCGCCAATTTCATTGCTTCCTCGTTGCCCTGCTCGGCGCTGCGGTTCTTTTGTGGAGTGCGGTCGCTCTGGCGCAGGGCCCAGAATACGCGCGCGAATTTCCGCAATCAAAAACTGCCGTGGAAAAAGCTTTGAAAGAGATGCAAACAGCCTCTGCCGGTCGGCTGCCAACGCTGGATGGCTTTGCCGGGTCGACGGATCACCCCTTGGAAAGCTACCGCCGCGGGTACTATCAGGCGAAATTTCAGGTAAGCGCGGCACCCTCTGGAGGGTCGATCGTGCGCGTCAGCGTCGAGGTAACGGCCTGGTACAACGATCCAGTCACTTCGAAATCGGGATACCGCGTGTTGCCATCCAATGGCCGGCTGGAGGGAGATCTGCTCGATCAGTTGAGCGACCAGTTGACGTCTGCGGCTCCAGCCACCGTTCCTCGCAGCGGAGATGCCCCCGCAGTGGCAGCGAGCCCGACAAGAACCCCGGTTGAAACCACACTCCCACCGCCCGCCGCCACGTCTGCATCGAGCGAGCCAGAAATCTCCGCGCCCGTGCCCAGACTTCCGGATGGCAACGGCACTTATGCTTCATCTTCGCTGGAGCGAGGCTTGGCGGAAAAAGAGAAGGCCAGCTCGACGAATTCGAAGAAGATCGAAGACAGAGACACGGGCGGTCCGCTGCAGACTGAGCTTGAGAACCTTCAGGAGATCATCAAGAACCAGGGCTATCCGAAGAATCTGGTAGCCGTGAAGAAATCGGGCACGCCCGTGGTTTCGTCGGCGAGTTTGACCGCCAAGACTTTGTTTCTGGCCAGCGCACATGACGAATTCGAGATGCTGGACTACAACCGCGACTGGGTGCACGTGCGAATTTCAGGTTTGTCGCGTGGATGGATTTGGCGCAATAACCTGGAGATGCCAACCGGGGTTCCGGCCACGGATACCAATCCGGCCAAATCCGCCCTTCCCTCGGCAGCCGACCTTTTCCATGTGAGCCGCGAAGAGACCGCCCAGTTCCCCGGTGACTGGGCTCCGCTACGGGGAAAGAATGTAAAAATCGTCTCGGTAGAAGATACCCAGGACAATGCGAAGACCGATTCGCTGCTGCGCCTGGAATTCGCCAAGTCCGTAATTCAGAAAGACTATGCTGAACTGGCGCAGAAGACCCAGGAGTTGGCCGGCATCGTGGTGATTTTCGATTCCGTTGACGGAGGCATGATCGCAGCCGCGTTCCCCACGCTACAGCAATGGAAGGCTGGCAAACTCTCGGACGCGGCACTGTGGCATCAGTGCTTTTTCGATCCGCCGGAGACGTTCGGGGTTTCCAATTCAGCTGCTACTGAAAACCCGAACGGGAGTAAACTCTAGAGACAGAATGAAACGACCGGACTCGCGAGATCGTCGAGGTTTGGCCGAACTCCGGAGCCGGTACAAGTTGGAAACTGAAGTGGCTGTAAATTCCGCTTTTGGCAAGTACCGACACTTTTCGACTTGACTTTCAGGAGCTAGAGTAGTACCTATGCAATCCGGGCCTCGTGTGGTCTGTGGGCCACCGGTCTTCCTGTCGCTTTGAAAAATTAGAAGTCACCCAACAACCTGAACAGTGCATCAAACGCGGTACGACAACCACACCATTCACCAATGAGCACGATGACTCAACCAATGGCTGTCCTTCGCAAGCAGGCGGGTTCGCTGCTCCGCGACTACGCTGAATTGATGAAAGCCCGCGTCACCACGCTGATCGTGATGACGGCGTGGTGTGGATACTACTTCGGGGCGCAGAGGTCGGGCGTGTCGTCGCTGTCGTGGGGATTGTTTCACGCGTTGTTCGGCATCGGCCTGGTTTCAAGCGGCACGGCGGCACTGAATGAAGTGATGGAGTACGAAGCCGACGGGCGCATGCGCCGCACCGCGCAGCGTCCGCTGCCGACAGGACGGATGAGCTTGCTTCATGCGATGATTGCGGGCGTGGTCGCGACCTTGGGCGGATCCATTTACCTGGCGATCTTCGCGAATCCTCTCACCGGGCTGCTGACTTTCTTGACTTCGGTTGTGTATCTCGCCGCATACACCCCGTTGAAGCGGATTTCGCCGATCTGCACTTTTGTAGGCGCGTTTCCGGGAGCCATGCCGGGAGTTCTCGGCTGGACTGCGGCGCGCGGGCAGCTGGAGTGGGGCACGCTGATTTTGTTCGCCATTCTTTTCGTGTGGCAGTTCCCGCATTTCTTCTCGATCGCATGGCTGTATCGCGAGGATTACGCCGCGGGCGGCATTCGCATGTTGCCGGTAGTCGAAGAAGACGGCCGCTCCACGGCGCGTCGGATCGTGGCCTATTCGCTGATCCTGATTCCCCTGAGCGTCCTGCCTAGCATCTTCGGGATGGCAGGAAAGATTTATCTGGTGGGCGCTCTTGTGTTGAGCGTGGTTTTATTTTATTTCGGAGCGCGCCTTGCGTTCCTGAAGATGCCGGTGAACAGCGGCCGGTCGAAGATGATGGCACGGCAGGTGCTGCAGGCTACCGTGATTTACCTTCCTTTGCTGTTCGCGCTGATGATGGGGAATTCTGTTAGACCTTAGGGTAATAATTTCCCCGCTTAGTCGCTCGTCCTAGCCGACGTCATCGCCCGGAAACAGCCCGCTTCGGCGCCTCCGACTTGTAGTACACTTGTCCTCCCCCAGGGATTCCATCCCGCATTGAGTCCTCCATCATGAGTGCACTCGCCAAGAAAGTTCTGCTGATCGGCTGGGACGCGGCCGATTGGAAAATCGCCAACCCTTTAATCGACCAGGGGCTTATGCCTACTCTGGATGATTTCATCAATCATGGCGTGATTGGCAATCTGGCTACCTTGCGGCCGATTCTTTCGCCCATGCTTTGGAATTCGATCGCGACCGGCAAGCGTCCGGATAAGCATGGGATTCTCGGGTTCATGGAGCCTGATCCGCAGACCGGCGGCGTGCGGCCTGTGACCAGCACTTCGCGCAAAGTGAAGGCGATCTGGAACATTCTGACGCAGCGCGGTTATAAGACGCACGTGCTGGGGTGGTTTGCGGGCCATCCGGCGGAGCCGATCAACGGAATTTCCGTCTCCGATCTTTTCCCTTATGCGGTTGGGCCGCTGGATAAGCCTTGGCCATTGCCGCCGGGCGCGGTGTATCCGGAGAATTTGCGCGATACGTTTGCGAAGTTGCGCATGCATCCGGCGGAGGTCACGGAGGCGGCGATTCTGCCGTGGATTCCGCTGGCCGCGAAGATCGATCAGGAAAAAGATAAGGGGCTGCAATCGTTCGCGAAAATTTTGTCGGAGAACTGCTCGATTCACAATGCCGCTACTTGGATTTTGCAGAACGAGCCTTGGGATTTCCTGGCGGTTTACTACAACGGCATCGATCATTTCTGCCACGGCTTCATGCACTACCATCCGCCGAAGATGGAGGGCATTCCGGAAGAAAAGTTTGAAATTTACAAAGACGTGGTCAATGGCGCGTACCGTTTTCACGACATGATGCTGCAAACCTTGCTCGATCTTGCCGGGCCAGACACAACAGTAATTCTTGTCTCCGATCACGGATTTCATTCCGATCACCTGCGCCCGCGCGGCATTCCCATGGAACCGGCGGGGCCGGCGGTGCAGCACCGTCAGTTTGGCGTTGTGTGCATGCGCGGCGAGAGCGTCAAGCAGGACGAGCGCATTTACGGCGCTACATTGCTCGATGTGACACCGACGATTTTGACTTTATTCGGATTGCCCGTGGGCGAGGACATGGATGGACGAGTACTGGTGCAGGCGTTCGAAGAGCCTCCGAAGATCGAACGCATTCCCAGCTGGGAAAAAGAAGAAGGCGCCTGCGGCATGCATCCCGCGGATTTGCGAATGGATCCGGCGGCGGCGCAGGCCGTGCTGCAGCAGTTTGTCGCTCTCGGGTACATTCAGCCGCTGAGTGAGGATCAGGAAAAAGCTGTGGCCACGGCGGTGCGCGAACAGAATTACAACCTGGCGCGGGCTTACATGGATGCTCGGCGGCATTCGGATGCTTTGACGCTTCTTGAGGAGTTGGTGCAGAAGAATCCGGATGAGGCGCGGTTTATGCAGCATTTGGCGCAGAGTTATTTGGCTTTGGGTCGGCGGGTTGAGGCTAAAGATTTGTTGCAGAAGTTGATGGTGCTGAAGCCTAAGCCGCGTCCTGCGCCGCAGGGGCACGGCGAGCCGAAGGAGGGTGAGCAGCCGGCAGAGCATGGGATTATTGCTGAGGGAGTCGAGCAAGTTCAGACTGAGGTCGAGGCTGTCGAACAAGTGCCTACCGTGGAGGCACCCGTTCCTGCGGAAGCGGCCGCCGATACTCCGGACTCGCCTGTCGTCGCAGAAGTGTCAGCCGAGCCTAAGCCGCGGCCTTGGGCGGATTTGTTGATGGGCATTATTCAGTTTGAAGAGGGCGATATGGATGCAGCGCTGGCTTGTTTGTTGAAGGCGGAGAGCGCCGATCCGCATTTGCCGGATTTGCATTTGCGCATTGGCGAGACTTATTTGCGGCAGAAGCGCACCGACGATGCCGACCGCGCATTTCAGCGCGCGCTCGAGATTGATGGAGACAGTCCCGAGGCGCATTTGGGGCTGGCTGTGGTCCGTTTGCGGCAGCGCCGCAACGAAGAAGCAGCAGAGCAGGCTTTGCTAGCAGTCGGCTTGCAACACTTTTTACCGCTGGGACATTTTTATCTGGGCGTGGCGCTGGCGCGGCTCGGACATCGCGACCGCTCGGCGCTGGCCTTTGAAACCGCGCTCAGCATGTTGCCGGGACTGATGGCCGCTCATCGCTGGCTGGCCGCCCTGTACACGCATCCGAATGGGGATTTGGAGAAGGCTACGCGGCATCGGGAGATTTTTTTGCGGATGAGGAAGCAGCGGCAGACGCAGGCTCAGAAGACGGCATAGGAGGCTGACTTGAATTTGCGCCCAGAGAGAACATTCGCAAATCTTTCGCGCTCGTTAGATGAGCGCCTGAGGTGTTATTGTCTGGCCTCCGTGGCGGCTGGCGTTGGTGTTATGGCTCTGGCCGAGCCATCGGCGCTGGCTGAGATCATCTATACTCCCGCGCAAAAATCTCTGCTGTTCGAAGACTGGACCAAGGTTGACCTGAACCACGACGGAATTTCCGACGTTAGCTTCCTGCGTGAATCCAGTAATTACAAAGTGCTCGATCGCACTGTGCTGGCAGCGGCAGCGCAGTCGCAGGGTGGACTCGTGGGCTACCTGGTGTCGGGTCACCAATACGGCTCGGCTCTGCGGAAAGGTTCGCCGATCGGCCCCAAGAGGACTTTTCTGAATCGGGACGTGGTCCTCGTCCGAACCGAGATCAGTCACTACTTCTGCTGCAACACTGTCTACGCCGGACAGTGGCGGAACGTGAGCGAGAAATTTCTCGGTGTTAGGTTTCTGATTGACGGAGAAATTCACTACGGATGGGTTCGTTTGAGCATCGGAGGCTCGGCTAGGCTGCAGGGTGTCATCACCGGCTACGCCTATGAAACCGTAGCAAATCAGCCCATCGCCGCTGGCGAAACGACCGAGCGTGCGGGTGACGATATCGGACCTGCGCCGTTCGAAACGAAACCTGAGGCTGCTCCATCGACAACGGAAAACTCTCGAATCTATCTTCGACGAGCCCACCTCGGGCTGCTTGCGCTGGGAGTCGCGGGCCTCGATCTGTAGCGACCGCAGGCGCGCTGGTGAAACACGAAAGCCCCGGTAGTCATCCGGGGCTTTGCTTGATACTGGAAACGCCGCCTGCGAAGCAACTTTAGGATAACTCGCGCGGCGGCATTGTCAAGCACATTTGCTATTTGTCGAGTGACGGCGGAGGGCGAGGGAGTCGAACCCTAATGGCTGACTAAGCCACTCGACCGCTTCGCAGGCGGCGTCCAGTACCCACTGGCAACACCCTCCAAACGCTGCCCGCTATTCGGATTTTATGGTCCTGGTTGAGCTTCGATGCGCAGTTCAGCCGAAATAAAACGGGAGGCAGTTTCGGATACGGGAAAGGCGGGAAGTCCGCCGCGGCTGAAGCTCGGTTCCTCCGGGCCTGCGCTTGTCGGCACGGCTCAAGCCGTGCCCTGATACAAATCGCATAATGGCAGCGCGGAGCGCTGCTCATCGCGGGGTTTCGAAACGGCGCGGCTAAAAAGCCGCGCCCTTTCAAAGCGCCTTACTGCGGTGCGAACACGTAGGCGGCTCCCTGCGCAGCGTCGGATCCGATCTGCGCGAACGGCGCGCCTGCGACTACCGTCCCGCCGCTTACTCCGACCGATGTCCCCAGGTTGTCGCCGATGTTGCCGTCGTTTGCGATCAGTTCCGCGTTTGCGGTTGTCAGGTTTTTCCAGCCGCCGGAAGGCTTCAGGAAAACGAAGGCTGCGCCCTGGAATGGATTCGCTCCCACCAGTTGACCGGAGTCGCCTACAACTACTGTGCCTCCGCTAACGGCGACCGCGTAAAGCTCAGGGTAGGCGTTGGCGTCGGTGAGGGTTGCGGTCTGGGTCATATTTGCCCAGCCCGAGGACGGCTTCACGAATACGAAGGCGCTCGCACCGGTGGATGCGACGACCGTGTTGCCCTCGATGGCGACGCCCTGTCCGCCTCCACCGAAATCACCGCTGCCCACCAACCGCGCCGTGGGCATGATGCCGATTGTCTTCCAGCCGCTGGCCGGCTTCTCGTAAAGAAAAGTCGCTCCGTATCCGAAGGCCCGCGGGCATCCCGCCACGATGACGTTGCCGCTGATGGCGACATTCTGCAGGTTTTCGCCGGGAGAGCCAGTAACCAGCTCAGCGTTTGGCTTCGAACTGGAAACCCATCCGCCGCTGGGCTCGTTCCACACGACGATAGAACCGTTGTTGTTATTCAGGGATACCACTTCGCTTCCTGTGGTGCCGATGCTTAAGCCGATTTCGGCGCCGGCTTGCGCGAGGGTAAGCTGTGCGGTTTCTGTCGTGTCTGTCCAGCCGCCGGCGGGCTCGACATAAACGTACAGCGAGCCGTCGTTTTCAGGATCGTGGTTAGGGTGGGCCGTGTTGGCTACGACGATCACGTTTCCGCTGATGGCTACGGAGTATCCGAACCTTTGGCCCGGAACACCGTCGGAGGGAGTCAACTCGGCAATCTGAGTGACGGTTCCGGAATTGTTTTCGTATACGAAGGCGCTTTGGACAGCGCCATCGGCTTTTCCGACGACGATGGTGTTGCCGTCGATGGCGACGCTATTGCCGAACTCGTCGTTGGCTGCGCCATCGGGCGCGGTCAGTTTTGCAATCTGATCGTAGGTCACTGGTGGCTGCCCGCTCGCGAAGGCGCTGAGGGAAAGTGCTAGGCAGACAAGCAGAAGACAGCAGGTTCGCAGGGTGCGCATGGCGAAGTTCTCCTTGCTAGATTTTTGGGACGAAGTGCGCCGGGTAAGTGGCGTAGAACTGGGGGACGAACCCGCCTAAAAGCTGCAGTAATGAATACGCGAAATCTGGGCAGCGGTCAACCCAGGGTGTCCACAAAAGTCAAAAGCCCCGCCTTGTCTCTGCAAAATGCGCAGAGACGAGGGCGGGGCAGCCTCTCAGGAGGGACACGCTTCGGATTTGCTAGTCGGGAATTGTTACTGGACCGAGCTGGCGACGTTCGAGAAAACATTTTGAGCGTTGGAGCCGATCAGGCGGACCGTGCCCACTACGATGACGAGTATCACCGCCAGCATGATGGAATACTCGGCTACGTCCTGACCTTGTTCATCGGTCCAAAGATTGGTTACGAACTTCTTCATGATCACCCTATCTTTCCCCCGGTTCTGCGCTGCTCACTTTTTAGACCGCCGCTGAAATTGCCGAAGCTGCCGCGACTGGGCGCGGGGCGAAATGAGTTACATTCAAGCCCCACGGATCGCTTTCCTGCCCCTGCATTTTCAGCCCTACCTGGTGTTCGTTCGCGGTCAACTGTTTGGTCCACATTACGGTGAACTCGATGCGGCGCTTGCGAAAAAGTATGGTGACGGTGTCCAGCGGTTTCAATTCGTGGCGGATCGCGCCCAGTCTAGCCCCCGTAGGCGTGAGATCCAGCGTGTGCGCAAGCGTTTCGAAGACGTTCCCTGCTGCGTCTGTTCCGCGCACGCGCACCGGAAGCACGGCGCGTACACGGTCTTGCTTGCGGTTGACCTTTGTTTTCGCGGACATTGTCGTTAAAGGTAGTTTGCGGCACACGGAGGAAAAGTGGAATGGCTCCGATTGGGGAGGCACGATGGTAATAAGGTGGGGGATTGGAGATTCCGGGCTTGTCGGTGATTAGTCGAGGAAAAGAAAAGTCGCCAGGTTTGGGATCTACTCAAGCGCTGAAGCGCGCAGTTCCCCCATGTGGGATGTTGATCGCAGCGCTAAAAGCGCCGCGCCACCCAGAATCACTTTGAATTCTCGGCTTCCTTGAGTGCCGAATGCATCGCATTCAGCAGCGGTTGCGTCGTGCCGTTGTAATCCTGAGAAAGCTCCCACATGAACACGCCGCCCAGGTGCTTCTGTGCGATCGCATATTGCACTTTCTTTGTAGTCGATGTCGGATTGTCGTAGGTGATAAAGCCGAACGTGGGAAAGTTCGGATCAAGCAGATAAGGCGCGTCCGCTAAGTCGTCCCAGCTCTCGGTCCATCCGACCTTCAACAATTGCTCGACTTGCGCGTAGGTAACCGTCGGCGCTCCCTGATTGCCGCACAGATTATGATTCGCGCAGAAAAACCACAGACCTTCGACGTCGAATGCATAGCCGTAGAAGGCCGTTCCCAGATTGATTTGCGCGGCCGGGACAGCGTAGATCGTGGTGTATTCCGTGGTCGAGGTGTCGAGGCTGCCCTCCTGTCCGGGATCCAGCGGGCTGAGATAGAGGGGCGAGTTGTGGCCCGAGTGGTTGGTCCAGGCGCCGTGGAAATCGTAAGTCATCACGTTGTAAAAATCGAGCAGGGGCGTAAGGCCAGGAAAATCGTAAACGCCGTAGCCGCCGGGGCTCGAGGAAACTGCCGCCGAGATCAAATATTGCCCCGCTGGCAACAGAGCGCGAACATCGGCGACAAGCTGTGTAAAGTTGTCGGCCTGCTCTTCGCTATAAGGCACTTCGTAGTCGAAGTCGACGCCGTCATATCCGTTAGCGATGGCGAAGTTGGCGATGTTCTGCGCGAAAGTGGCGCGGAGCGTGGGATCGGCGTCGATGACCACGAAAAGATAAGCCGCTCCGCTGATGCAGACCTCAACTTTTACTCCCGCGGCATGGGCGCGTGAAATGAGTTCGGGATCGAGGAATGCGGCTGGCACGGCGAGGGAGCCATCGGCTTTGTTCGCCGGTCCAATGTTCGAGTGCACGATGTGTGTGAGTTGATGGTAAGGAATCGTCGCAGCCGTGTAGGGCGGGACGTTCCATTTGTCCCAATAGCCATAGTAAGCGAGAAGGCGCGGGGTTTGCGCATGGAGCGCCGACGTTATGGTTAGAACCAATGCGGCAAAAGAAATTCTCAGCCTGGCGGTCATGGCGGCGCTCCTTTGGCCCCCCAAGTTTAGGGCCGTGGAATGGCCGGGTCAAGATCGAACGCGCGTATAGTCGGTCTGTTATGAACAGGCGCGATTTTATTTCCAGTGCGGCAGCTGCCACGGTTGGAGGTTCGCTGTTGAAACCGTCGTTCTTCGGGGCAGCGAGATCCATCGCCAGCACAATCCACCCTCAAGCCGTCCGAAGCCTTGCTCTCGATCGGCACCGCTTTGGCGCAAACTATACGCCTTCGAAAAATTGGTGGTTCTGCTGGAACGACTGGGATCCGGATTCGATCCAGCGCGACCTGGATGCGATTGCGGCTCTGGGCATGGATCATCTGCGAATTCTTCTGATCTGGCCTTATTTCCAGCCCAACCCAAAATGGGTGAGCCCGCTTCATCTCGAGCGATTCGATCAACTGCTTTCGCTGATGGCAGCTCGCAATCTGGATGCAGTCGTCACCGTCTTCACTGGCCAGTTAAGCGGATGGTTCTTTCTGCCTCCGTTCAACAAGACGGGCGGGGATTTCTATACCAACGCAGAGATGTGGACCGCGCAGGAGCTGTTCATTCGAAAATTAGCCGCCGTAATGAACGGCAAAAACAACGTTATCGGTTTCGACATTGGAAATGAGATCGACACCTGCTGGAGCACCGAACCAGCGGTGGGCGATCCCTGGATGGCGAAGATGTTTGCATTAATGCATAGCGCTTGTCCCGATGGCTTGCATGTGAATGGAGTCGATGAATTGCCGTGGTTCGAGTCAAATACTTTTTCGCCAAAGGCGCTCGCCGCGCTGCCGTTTCCGGTGATGCACTGCTATCCATATTGGTCAGGATCGCTGAAGTATGGCGGCCCAATGGATCCGCCCAGCACGAAGCTGATGGCCGCCATGGCTACGCTGATTCGCTCGTATGCCGACGACGCTCGCAAACCAGTTTGGGCCGAAGAGTTCAATACCTGCATCGAATCGCTCGACGAAAAACAGCAGGCACAGTGGCTGGAGAAAGCGGCCATGATCGCGATCGATGCGGGAGTGAGCTGGTTCACTTTTTGGGATACCCACGATGTAGACCAGAAATTTGAATTCAACTCGCTCGAGTACAGTTTGGGCTTGCTGACGAACGACGGCAGGGTCAAAGAGCAAGGCAAGGTTTTCAAGCAGCTTGCCGAGGCTTATCGAGGGAAGCCGGTGAAATTTCCAACCGCGAGCTTGCCACCGCCTCCAATGCATTCCGACCAGGAAGTTACGTGGCGCTGGATGCTGGATTGGATGGGGTGGAAAGGGACCAAATAGGCGGTTAGGAGGGGCACAACCGCAGGGTCTAATCGCAACTGGAGGCCGCCCGGTAGTGTATAAAAGATAAAGCATGTCGCAAGCTGCATCAGCCATCACGCGGAGCCCCGCGGATGTGGTCAGGACCACGCCCGTCTCCCAGGCGGCGAACGGGGTCTGCTATGCCACGTCGGGGGAGAATTCCATTGGCTCGTTTGATCTGGAGCGCATGATCGCAGCCGTTCCCGCCAAGGCTGCCACGGCCCTTAAGCGCAAGGCTTACTACTTCGTTCCGCTAACCGTGAGCCAGGGCGAAGAGGTAGTGATTGCCGACCGCTATGACGTTGCTTTAAGTGATAACGCGGTCTGCCATCGCAACTTCAATCTCGGCGATTCCCAGTGCGTGTTCATCTCCACCCGGCTGATGGACGACAAGTTCTCTGTCGCGTTTGAGTTCTACATTAACGTGGGACATGCGCTGGTCGAAGCCGCCGGAGTTTCGCAGGAATTCAGCGAACTGGCCTGGAAGCAAGTCGACGCAGGGACACGCGGAGAGACCTCGCTCGATGCCTGGGAATCCCGCAAGCTGGCGACCGCTCACGGGCCGGATGCGGAGCGCTACAAGAACGAATATTTTGAAGCCACCTTCGCCGACACGATTTCGATTTATCTGCTCTCTTTATATTTAGACGTCGATTACTACGACTTGCGGGAGCGCGACTATCCGCTGCTCGCGCCTTCGGCGCTCGCCGAGCGGTTGCGGAAGGTGGCAGAACTGTTTCCGCCGAATCCGGGGTTTGAATTTGCCGTCTTATACAAGCGGCGGGCTTAGGGCTGTCGGCTCGGGTAGCAGGTGCCAAGACCGCAACGTTTCAAGCTTTCAAAGACCCTGAAACTCTGAAACCTTCGAAACCATCAGCTCCGGGGCGGCGGACAGAACTGCCGCCTCCACACACTTCTTCTCTCGCACTATCTTTACTTATTTCCAATCACAAAATTCACTGTGCTGGAGCCGTTCGGACTTACCGTGACTGATTTCTCCCACTTTCTCGGTTCGCTAAAGATCGGGCGCTGCACGGTGCGCTCGGTCAGGACGTCATAGGCCTGTTCTTTTCCCGTAAGGTTCCAGCCCTCATGCCAGGCTTCGATCTGATAGGTACCCGGGGGCACGTCCGTGAATTCGAAGCGTCCGCTCTCATCGGTAACTGCGTAATAGGGATGTCTGACGACCATCATTTCGGCGTTCATCCACACGTGGCCGCCATTGCAGCGCAGGCTCACCAGGCCGGGTGTGTTCATCGTGCGCGAATTGATCTGGTTGGGGAACGGGAATGGCAGGTTGAAGGTCGCCGCTCCATCCATATGGATGGTGTGCAAGGTGGCGTCCGAACTTTTCATCTGCAGCTCGCCGTTTGCCGGAACGAGCAGGATATGCGGAATGTAGCGGCAATGATGTTGGTCGAGATGGCGGCGTTGCTCAGGCAAATCCATCGCCTTCCCGGCGCTGATATTTTTCAGGTAAACGATCGTATTAGCGACGCCGTCTTCCGGGCCGATGATGAGGCGCTCAAGACTAACTTCCTTTTTGCCGTCGGGATCGCAGATTTGCGGATCTTTGGTAACGGGAAACTCGAGCTGACGCGGCACTGGCCCAGACCATTTCACCGAGCCGGAGATCGTTCCCCCGTCGGTAACGGTAATTACTTTGTAGTCCTGCGCCGCCGTGAAGCTGGTCAGCGCAAGCAGGGAAGACAACAATAAACCGCAAAAGACCTTTGCCCTGTACATATACAACACCCCTGAAGCTCGCGGTCATGACTGCGACCTAAGCCGGTCGTCGCGGACCGTGGGCAGAATTTTCGTTGCTGTTTCCGCAGGCAACGTCTTGCACCCAACTACGGGACCGTGCTGCACAGGGTTCCTGCTTTCGCGGGGCAGCACCAAACTTGACCGCAGTTCTTATCCGGGAAAACCCTGGGGTGGGTTTCGCGTGCTGGGGACCACAAAATTGTGATCTACATCACAAAAATTAAGTTGCGCTAATGTTACAGCCGTGTCGAGATTACCAAAGAGTTACGACTAGCAGGGAATGTGGCGCGCTATGGAGCCCGGACGCCCCTCGTCCGGGGGACCCCACCAGCCCAGTCGGACGTTGGATAGCTTACAATTCTGCTTCCATGACGGTGCAAGTTCGATCATTCGCAAAAATCAACCTCGGCCTGCGCATCGGCCCGCGTCGCGCACGACGGGTTTCATGATTTGCTGACCGTGTATCAGACGCTGGCTTTGCATGATGTGATTCGTGTGACTGTTGGTCGGGGATCGGAATCGAGATTCGCTGCGGGGATCCGCGGGTTCCGTGCGATGCATCGAACACCTGCTATCGCATAATCGAAAAGGCGATTCGGGCCCTGAACGCGAAGGGTCGAGTGGTGATTGAAATTGAAAAGCGGTTGCCCGTGCAGGGCGGGATGGGCGGCGCCTCGTCAAACGCAGTTGCCGTGATGCTTGGGCTGCAGCGGGTTGTTAAGAAATCGCTGGGCGCAGAAAATCGGCTGCGGATCGCGGCGGAGGTCGGCTCCGATTTGCCGCTGTTTCTGATTGGCGGAACGGTATTGGGAGTCGGGCGCGGGGAGCAAGTTTATCCGCTGGAAGATCTGCCGCCGATGGCTTGCGTGGTGGTGACCCCGGAGGTTGGGGTTTCGACGCCGAAGGCGTTTGCGGAGTGGGATCGATCGTACGAAAAGTATGCCAGCGTTTTTCCGGGATTGCGCAAGTCAGTGAAGGGCGCCAGAAGATGGCTTGAGTCGCACTCGCCTAAGTCGTCTCTCTCCATCCAAGGCTTGCATGATCTGGAACGGAAATTGACGCCCCGCGAACCATCCGATAGAATGAGTGAGCTTGCCTTGCAGTTTTCTGCTTGGTTGAGCAAGAGTTACTCCGGTGCTCCTCTTAATGTGCGAAGCGTGAGGGGCCGGGCTGAGAATCCGCTTCTCGGGCTCGTCCGGACCGGGATTCAGAACGACTTCGAACAAGTCGTCTTTCCTGAGTATCCCGAGCTGAGTGAGGGCAAGAAGGCGCTGCTGCGCGCTGGCGCGAAGTATGCGTCGCTGTCGGGTTCCGGATCGAGTTTGTACGGGCTGTTCGATTCGCAGGCCGTGGCGCGGGCTGCCGCGGAGAAGCTGCAGGAGCAGGGATGGACGGCTCGGGTTACGGCCACATTGTCTCGTCGAGCCTATTGGTCGCGGGTTTTCGTTTGACAATTTTCAATTGCCGATTTTCTCTGGCGCGATACACTACTGTAGCCAGCCGCAATCGCAAATCGTCAATCGGAAATTGGCAATCATTACTGGGCCGTCGACTAATGGTAGGTCAAGTGCCTTTGGAGCACTTTGTCTAGGTTCGAATCCTAGCGGCCCAGCCAAAACAGTTCTCAGTTGCCAGTTCTCAGTTCTCAGAGAGCTGGCCCGAGCCCCAAAACTGAGAACGGAGAAATGAGAACCTATGGCTACTTTAGTCACGCCCGCTGAAAAAGTAGTGGACAAAACGGAGAAGCACACGCCCCCGTCATCCGAAGAAAAAGCGGACCGCAAAGCGCGCCCGCGGGTGGATGAGAAGTTCAAGATTTTTAGCGGTACCGCCAACGAGCCCCTGGCGGATGAAGTTTGCCATTTTCTTGGAATGCAGCGCGGGCTGGCGCAGGTAACGCGCTTTGCTGATGGCGAGGCCTATGTGCAGATCCAGGAAAATGTGCGCGGCGCAGATGTTTTCGTCATGCAGCCGACCTGCCGTTCGGTGCATGGAACACGGGTTTCGGGCGTTGACGAAAACTTGATTGAGTTGCTGTTGCTGGTGGATGCGCTGAAGCGCGCCTCGGCGCGCCGAATTACAGCAGTGATGCCGTACTTCGGTTATGCCAGGCAGGACAGGAAAGACAAGCCCCGCAGCCCGATTTCTTCAAAGCTGATGGCGGACCTGCTGACGACAGCGGGCATTCACCGCGCGCTGATTGTGGATTTGCATACGCCGCAGTTGCAGGGATTTTTTAATATCCCGGTGGATCATCTGTTCGCTTCGCCGGTGCTGGTGGATCACTTCAAAAAGTTGAGTCTGCCGAACCTGACAGTGGTTTCGCCGGACGCGGGCGGCGTGGAGCGGGCGCGGTTTTTCGCCAAGAAAGTGGACGCCGCGCTGGCCATCGTCGACAAGCGCCGCGTGGAGATGAACGTGGCCGAAGTGATGCACGTGATCGGCGATGTGCATGGGCGGACTTGCTTGATCATCGACGATTTGATCGACACGGCCGGGACTTTGGTGAAAACTGCAGCGGCCTTGAAGGAAAATGGCGCGACTGAGGTTTTTGCTTGCGCTTCGCACGCGGTGCTGTCGGGTCCGGCGGTGACGAATATCGCCGGGTCGGTGATTCGGGAAGTGGTGGTGACGAATACGATTCCGCTAAGCGAAGAAGCCATGCGGGAGCCAAAGATTCATGTGCTATCGATTGCAGGTTTGATTGGCCGCGCGATTCAAGCCAATCACGAAGAGACTTCTGTGAGTAAGTTGTTTACATAGGCTTGGAAAAGGCACGACTTTAGTCGTCCGCCAAGTGCGTATTCACAAACTTCAGCCGCGAAGCGGCGAACATCAGGTTCCTCACCGCGCCTTCGGCGCAGCCAGGAATGACAAAGGTTCAGGAACTAACTTATGGCGACTATTGAACAAAGCGTATTAGAAGCGCAGCCGCGCGAGGCGGGAACAAAGAACCATGCCCGGCGGGTGCGTCGTGAAGGCAAGATTCCGGCGGTCGTGTACGGCGCAGGTAAAGACGCAACGCCCGTCGCCGTGGATCCGCGGCACGTGTTGCGCATTCTCCGTTCGGACAGCGGGCACAACACCATTTTTGATCTCGCGATGAATGGCGAGCAGACCAAGGCCATGATCGTGGATTGGCAATATGAGCCTATCAAGGGCAGCCTGCTGCACATCGATCTCAAGCGCATCGCGATGGACAAGACCTTGCGCGTCAGCGTTCCGATCATGTTGCAGGGCGTGGCTGCAGGCGTAAAGAACGAGGGCGGTATCCTCGAGCACATTTTGCGCGAGGTGGAAATCGAGTGCCTACCGGCCGATATTCCCAGCCACATTGATGTCGACATCTCTCACCTCACCTTCGGCAAGGTGTTGCGCGTAGCCGACCTGCCGCACAACGAGAAGATCAAATTCCTGACAGATGAGAATCAGCCCATCGCGCACGTAACCGCGGTCAAGGAAGAAGTTGCGCCGGCGCCGGAAGCTGTAGCGGCAGAAGCGGCGGCTGCGCCAGCCGAGCCTGAAGTTATCAAGAAGGGCAAGGCCGAGACCATGGAAGAGGGCGAGGCTGAGCCTGCTGACAAGGGTGCGAAGACCGAGAAGAAGGAGAAGAAGTGACATCGGTCGGAAGACCGCTGTCATCCTGAGCGGAGCGAAGGACCTCCAGCGTGAAACTGATCGTCGGTCTTGGCAATCCTGGCATCGAGTATCAGTTCACGCCGCATAACATCGGATTTCTGGCGGTGGATCGCATCGCTGGCGATCACGGCGTTGAAGTTCGAAACCGGCAGTGTAGGGCGCTCACGGCGCGCGTGGTGATTGGCGGCGAAACGGTTTTGCTGGCCAAGCCCGAAACCTACATGAACCTGAGCGGCATGTCGGTGCGGGAGTTGCTGGCGGAGCACGAAGCAAAGCCGGAATCGGACCTGATTGTGATTCAGGACGAGCTGGATTTTCCGCTGGGCACGCTGCGTATACACACGCGGCGAAGTTCGGCGGGGCACAACGGGATCGAGTCGATCATCGGAGCGCTGGACACCCAGGATTTTCTGCGGATTCGCATGGGCGTTGCCCCGGAGCACATGATCGAAGACGGAAAGGAATATTTGCTTTCCCCTTTCCGCAAGGCGCAGATGGGAAAGGTCGACGAAATGCTCGACGTCGCGGAAGAAGCGGTGAAGGTAATTTTGACCGAAGGTCCGGCGGCGGCGATGAACCGGTTTAACCGGAAAGAAGAGTGATCAGTGGCTGGTGGCCAGTATCGAACTCAGTGTCTGACCACGAATCACCGATCACCGGCCACTGAAAAGTTTGGAGACGGAAATGAATCGTACTTATGAACTGATGTTTATCGTTCGCCCCGACATGGCGGACGACGATTTGGACAAGCTCATCTCGAATTTGGAAAACACGGTTGGCTCTGCGAAGGGCACCGTCAAAAGCGTGGATCGCATGGGCAAGCGGCGCCTGGCTTACATGGTACGCAAGTTCCGCGAAGGCAATTACATCCTCATGGTAATCGAGGGCACAGGCAGCGTGATGCACGAGGTGGAGCGCCGGCTGCGCGTCACCGAGCAGGTGATCAAGTTCCTGACCGTGCGCATCGATGAGGAACAGAAGCGGCTGGAGAAAATCCAGAAGCTGCGCGCTGCCAAGCAGAAGAGAAGCGCGCAGCCCGCGCCTGCAGCAGAAGGCACGGCGGCAGCGGAGACGCCGCCCGCTGATGTGCCGGCCACAGCGTAATAAACAGGGCGGTCAGTGGCCAGTGGTCAGTGACCAGCGTTGATATTAAGGATTGACTTTGCTGGCCACTGATCACTAATCGCTGGCCACTGATCGAGGAGCTTTATGGCTGACGAAAACAAGGTAGAAACAGGAACAACGCGGCCCGCGGGGGAAGGACGTCCTGCTGGAGATCGTCCGCGTTTCGGCTCTGGTCCCGGGGGACGTCCCGGAGGCCCGGGTGGTCCCCGTGAAGCGGGCCGCAAGTTTTTCCGGCGCAAGAAAGTTTGCAAGTTCTGCACTGAGAAGATCGCCGACATCAACTACAAGGATTACCGGCTGCTGGGGCAGTTCGTGGCCGAGAGCGGCAAGATTGTCCCGCGGCGGCTGACCGGCGTGTGCTCGCCGCACCAGCACCGGCTGGCCGTGGCGATCAAGCAGGCGCGGAATATCGGCCTGCTGCCATTTGCGGGCAGGGCGCAGTAAGAGAACGCTATTGGCCTTTGGCTCTTGGCTCAACGGAGCCGAGCAAAAGTGTAGCCAATAGCCAAAGCGAGGTTGGGTCATCATGGAAGTCATTCTCAAAGAAGATGTAAGCAAGCTGGGATCGCGCGGCGATGTGGTAAAGGTTGCCGAGGGATACGGGCGCAACTATCTCTTGCCGCGCAAGCTGGCCATCGTGGCCAACGAGAGCAACAAGGCGGTCATTGGGCAGATGAAAGCCGCGGCAGTGCGGCGCTCGGCTAAGGAAAAGGCGCAGGCCGAAGAATTAGCGAAGCAATTTGACGGCCTGTCGGTAACCTTCCAGCGGCGCTCGGGCGAGCACGATCAGCTGTTCGGCTCGGTCACCTCCAGCGATATCGCCGAAGGCATCGCGAAGAAAGGCATCAATCTGGACCGCCGTCAGATTCAGTTGCATGATCAGCTGAAAACCCTGGGCGAGTTCACCGTGCCGGTGAAGCTGCACAAGGACGTGACCGCGCACTTGAAAGTGGTAATCGAGAAGGAAGCGGTCGCGGAGTAGGAACGGCTCCCCCTTTCAGCATCTTGCATCCGGCGGGCCTTGGGTCATGTGCGAGCAATTCCAGCTTACGGACCATGCGCCCTGGCACGGTATCCGGAAGCGATTCGAGTTCCTTCCGTGCTGAGGGTTTTAGCTCGACAGCATAACTATTCACGAATACGCCCGCGCTTCACAAGATCAGCCTTTACCATCCCCAGCTGTATTCCTGCCTCTTTGCGGCGCGACTCAGAGATCAGGCGTCCCAGAAGTCTGCGAGCCGCGCCCCGTGCTTTTTCAAGTCGATGAAGACGGCGACCTTGCGGCCTTTGTTGTCGGTGACGAATTGGACTCCAGTCATGCCTTAGTTCTCCCACATTGGCGGACGGTCGGCCTCATCATTGATTGGACGCTCGCTTCGCTCGACTGGACAGCCGACGGCGGCTGTCCCTACACGCGTCCTGTCTATCCAAACTGTTGATCCCCAAGCAGAAATCCCTCACGCCAGCCTATAATTCCTGCTTACGAATCGCCTCCTGCATCGTCTATTTCTATGCAAGCCCGGGTACGGCATTGAGACTGGGCAGGTAGAGGACATGACGAAAACATGCCGGCCGATGTTTGGGCGTTAACACTTGCGGGTGGTAGAGAGGCCCGTTCCGGCGCCGAGCGCGACCAGGCGGCACGGTCCGGGAATACAGTCAGCGAAGGCGCACTTCGTGAAAACCAGGACCCCGCGCGGGGCCGCATGGCTGGGCAAGAACGCCGCATAGACGATACGATTCTCATCCGCGAGGCGCAACGGGGAGACCGCGCCGCCTTCGAGGAACTGGTGCGTCACTACGATCAGGCGGTGTTGCGGCTCGCCCTCCACCTCACCGGAAGCGAACACGACGCTCAGGACGTCTATCAGGACGCGTTCCTCAAGGCATTCAAGAACATCGCAAGTTTCCGGTTCGAGTGCTCGTTTTACACCTGGATTTATCGCATTGTGACGAATCTGTGCCTCGATCATTTGCGCAAAAAGAGCGTCCGCAAGGAAGATGCTCCGGTGGTGAAAGGCGGCAACGGCGAAGAGTATGACTTGCTCGATCAGGTGCCGGATGGTAGATCCGGTTCGAATCCGGAGCGCGATCTGATGCGGCGGCAGTTGGGCGCACGGATTTCGGGAGCGCTGGAAAAGTTGACTCCGCGCGAGCGCATGGTGTTCGAGTTGAAGCATTATCACGGATTGAAGTTGAGAACGGTTGGCGAGATTTTGCATACCACGGAAGAAACGGCGAAAAACACGCTGTTTCGCGCGACACAGAAGTTGAGAGGGCAGTTGGCGGATATGAGATAGGAAAGGTTTCAAAGTTTCAATGTTCAGGGTTTCTAACGACCTTGAAGCCTTGAAACCGTGGGAACCTTGAAACGGGGTTGCTATGAAGTGCGAATGGGTTCGTGAAAATATCACGCTGCATGTTTATGGCGAACTGGCGGATGACGCCCGGTATGAACTGGAACAGCACGTAGCACGCTGCGCGGATTGCGCCGCAGAACTGAAAGCCGAGCAGGAATTTCATGCTCTGCTTTCGCAGGAGAAGGCGGAAGAGCCTTCGCCGAATCTGCTGGCCGCCTCGCGCATGAAGCTGCAAGAAGTGCTGGAAATAACACAGCAGGGCGGCTTCTGGTCCCGCCTGGCGTTTGATCCCGCGAATTGGCTGCGGCAAGTGCGCTTCTCGCCCGCCCTGGCCTCAGCGATTTTGATTGCCGGATTTGCCGGTGGAATTGGAACAGCTTACAAAGTTTTTGACCGTCAGCCGCAAGCTGCGGGCATAACACCCGTAAACACAGAAACCACCGCGGCCCAGAGTCCCGCCGAAGCTTCGATCACCGGCATTCAGTCCATCACGCAGGAACCCGGCACGAACAAGATCGACATTAAGTACAACACGGTTTCTACGCAGGAAACCCAGGGATCGCTCACCGATCAGCGCATTCAGCAATTGCTTCTGTTCGCCGCGCGCAACAACTACAATTCCGGCGTGCGCATGGATTCGGTCGATCTGCTCACGCAAAAACCAGACCTAACGCAGGTCCGCGATGCATTGATTTACGCCTTGCAGTACGATACCAATCCCGGCGTGCGGTTGAAAGCGCTGGATGGTTTGGGCCGTTTCGTGAAGGATGATGTCCGCGTGCGCGATGCCGTTCTCGAGGCCCTGGTGAACGATTCGAATCCCGGCGTGCGCATCGAAGCTTTGCGCATGATTGAACCAGTGAAGGCCGATGGCAGCGTGCGCGGCGTACTGATGGCGCTGGCAGCAAAGGATTCAAGCCAGTACATCAAGTCGCAGGCGCGAACCATGCTGGCGCAGTTGCCGGAGATAGATTAGGGTTTTGCCATCGGGCACAAGCCCTGGAGCTTTGAAAGGGCGCGCCTTCAGGCGCGCCGCGAAGATCCTGAAAATGGAAGCGGCTTTAGCCGCTGTACGGGACGGTGTTGGCTAGGTAGAGATCGTCTATGGCTGCGCTTCGCTGAGGATGACAGCACGGCAGCAGTTCGATGGGCAGAGATCAAACGCAGGAGTGAGGTAGTTCAATTTTGAAACGCTCGCCACAATTCGTCGGCCTCGGGGTTCTGGCCCTCCTCATTCCCTTGGCAATAGCACAGGATACGGGTTCCTGGAGCCAGGATACGTCGGGCACCGTGGCTGCCGCCCGGAATATTCACATCAAGCTCGACATGGGGTCGGTCGTCGTGCACGGAGGGGGGCAATCGAACATCAGCTATTCGATGCATGGGCATTCTTCGGATCACGACGGGCGGCAGGGAAACGGGCTGAGAGTCAACGCTTATGTAAAGGGCGACACCGCCTGGATCGTCGGTGAGTGGCAGGGCGGGCATCCGCGGAGATTTTCCGGCGAGTTCGAGGTAACCATCCCCCATGACACCGCGTACCTCAAAATTGAAACTGGAGGCGGGGCGGTGCAGGCCACAAGCGTGGGGGGCCGGGTCGAGATTGAGAGTGGCGGCGGAAAAATTTATCTCAACGATATCGGCGGCTCAGTGGTCGCGGAGACGGGTGGCGATTCGATTGAGATTGGATCGGTCGGCGGTGATCTGAAGGTTGAAACCGGCGGTGGCAATGTTTCCATCGGATCGGTCAAGGGATTGATTAAGGCCGAAACCGGTGGCGGCAACATTTCGGTTCAATCGGGCGAGCAGAGTGCAACCCTTGAGGCGGGCGGCGGCAACGTGGAGATCCGCCACTGTGGCGGCAGAGTGAAGGCCACGACCGGTGGCGGCAGTATTACTCTTGGAGATATCGGCGGACCTGCCGACATCAGTACCGGCGGCGGCAGCATTCACTTGAGTTCGGCGAAAGGGCGCGTGGGCGCAAATACCGGCGCCGGCAGCATTGAGCTTTTCGGCGTTCCTTCGGCAAAAGTAGAAACCGGCGCGGGCGGCATCACCGTGAAATTAATCAACGGCAGTGACCGCGGTGATACTGTCCTCGAAACCTCTGCCGGCGACATTACGGTTTTTATTGCTCCCAACGTTGCCCTTTCGGTGCGTGCGAGTGTGGATTTAGGTAACGGCCACCGCATCAGTTCCGACTTTCCCGATATTCACGTCAGCAGCGAGGGAAGCCAGTGGGAGCCGCGAACTCTGACCGCCGAAGGCAAGCTGAACGGAGGCGGGCCATTGCTGAAGGTTCGGACGACGACCGGGGATATCTGCTTCAGGCGCGGTAATTGAAGGAACCTTCCGGAGGCGAGTCATGCGTAAACACATTCTGACCGCGATTGCGGTCCTTCCCTTGCTGCTTAACCTTTCTCATGCAGCACAGCGCTGGAACATCGATCCAGTCCAGCCTTACGGCATTCCTAGCGAAGATTCCGGAACCACTGCCTATCTCGGCGTAGATATCGTGGATATTACTGGCGACCGCCTCGTCCCGCTCAAGCTGAAAGAAGAGAAAGGCGTGGAAGTCACCATGGTCGATCAGGATGCTCCTGCCGGCAAAGCTGGCATCAAGGAGCATGATGTGATCCTTTCGATGAACGGAACTACCATCGAGAGCAAGTCGCAACTGCAGCGCATGATTCGCGAAACTCCGCCGGGACGCATAGTTACGCTCGGCATGAGCCGCGATGGCCAGCCAATGACCATCAAAGTACAGCTTGCTGACCGCAGCACAGAGTGGCCGCACATGGCCAAAGCGAAGGATTTTCACTTCGAAATTCCACCCATCCCGAATATTCCAAGCATTCCGGAGTTCGAAATACCGAACATTGGCGTCGTGGTGGTGCATTCCTCGATGCGCAGCGGGTTGATGGTGGAAAACCTCACGCAGCAACTCGGCGAATTTTTCGGAGCCAAGAATGGCAACGGTGTCCTGGTACGCTCCGTGGAGAAAGGCAGCCGGGCGGAGAAAGCAGGCTTGCGCGCCGGCGACGTGATCACGCGCATCGGCGATCAGCCGGTGCATGACACCAGCGATTTCAGCTCGGCGATGCATTCACGCAGCAAAGGCGGGTCGATCAGCATCGGCGTCATTCGCGACCGGAAAGAACAAACCCTCACTCTCACCTTGCCTGAGCATAAGGAGTCCGGCGAAGTCATTGAGGAGAGCATGGAAGCTCCTCAGCTTGATGCCGAAACGCAGGTGGAGATCACCAAGGTGCAGGACGAGATCGCCAAGCTGCAACCGCAGCTCGAAATGGCCCGCGAAGAAAGCCGCAAAGCGGCGGAAGACATACGCAAGTCGTTCTGCGATCAGCAGAGGCAGATCAGGGAGCAGGCGAAGAAACTCCGGGAGCAATATGAGCCGCAGGTAAGGAAGCAACTGGAGAAGAGCCGCCAGCAACTGCGCGAGCAGATGGAACAGTTGCGCCGCGAGATGCGTGGCTGGCTCGACATCTAGCCACCGTTCTACGAGCCGGTTGTGTGCTTCTGTGCCAGGCCGGCGATGCAAACTTTGTTACGTCCCGTCTGCTTGGCCACGTACAAGGCAGAATCGGCCGCCTTCACCAATGCGTCGCGCGTGGACCCGTGCTCGGGGAAAGCAGCCGCTCCAGCGCTGATCGTTACTGTCCTCGGCACTCCTGGAAACTGCCAGCTCGCGACTATCCTTCGCAGCTTCTCAGTGACGTTTAAGGCCTGCTCCGCATTCACCTGCGTGAGCAGAATGCCGAATTCCTCTCCACCGTAGCGGCAGACCACGTCCACCTTGCGAAGCTGCTGGTGAAACACCGACGAGACCTGGCGCAGTACTTCATCGCCCAGCACGTGGCCAAATTCGTCATTCAATTTCTTAAATTCGTCGATATCGGCCATGATCACAGCCATACCCGTTCCGAAACGCTTCGCGCGTTCGATTTCTTCCATGATGCGCAGCTCGAAGAATCGGCGATTGAAAATGCCGGTCAGGCCATCGAGATACGCCAGCTGCTTCACCCGCTCCACATAGTGAGCATTCTGAATCGCCGTCGCGCAGATATCGGCGACCGACTCCAACGACTGCTGATCGCCGTCATTGAATGCATCCGGCTGAGCGCTATCCAGCGCCAGAACGCCCAGAGTCTGACCGAAGGAAATCAACGGAATGCACAACCGCGACGCGGATTCGATGAAGAATCGGTTGGCCGGAGTGCTGCAGAGATCTCTTTCAATCGACGTACAGCTATCGGCAAGAATGCTCGTCCAGGGCTGCATCGTAGCCGGAAATCGACCCCCTTCAGGGATGCAGGGCGTCAGCGTTCCATAGTGAGCCCGGAGCACAAGATCGTGATCTTCCCGCAAAAAGAGCGAGACATGCGAGACGCGGAACGCGTCTTGAATCAGCACACAAACCTTGCCCAGCAAATCTTCCAGATCGAGAACCGCCGTCGTCTGCTGCGCGATGGCATTAATCGCCTGCAATTGCCGCGCTCGCTCTCGCTCCAGCGAATACAGCTGCGCGTTCTGCAGCGCAATCGACGCCTGTGTCGAGAACAGCGTCAGAAGGTCGATGGTCTCGAAATCGAAATGATCAACACGGTCGCTTTGGCAGTCGAGCACCCCTACCACTTCGTCCCGCACCATCAGCGGGATGGCGAGTTCGGAGCGTGTAGACTTCGCGGAACAAAAATAGCGCGGGTCTTTGCTGACATCGGGGGAATACACCGGTTGTTTTTTGTTAGCCGCCTCTCCGGTGATTCCCTGTCCAAGAGATACGCGAATCTTGTCCTGCCCTTCGTCCCAGCCGATTTGCGAGCGGACGTAGAGCTGCCGCGACGGTTGATCGAGCAGCAGAATTGCCACATTGCGCAGGTGAAAATAGTCGCGCGCAATCGCCAGAATGCGCTGCAGCACCTCGTCCAGATCGAAGGTGGAGAGCACGGCCTGGCCGGCATCATACAGGACTGCGATTTTATTCATACGTCAGGGCATATCCTAGCGAAGGGCGGCCACGGTTACATAGGTACCCAAAGTAATCTCGGCTGGCCAATTAGTGGAGTGCCGGCCGGATATCTACTTCCACTTCCGCGCGGTGCGGATCAGGCCGTAGGCCACGAGGCAGAACCAGAAGTCGACGAGCAGGCCAACATCCATTTGGAAGGGGTGGTGGCGTGGCAGGGGCAGCGAGGGCGCAAGCAGGAAGTATGCAACATTGCCCAACACGACCGCGGCGAACGCTTGGATGAAGTTGACCAGCACCGAAGGTTTAGACACCGAATTGCTCCCTTCAGTTTTCTCCCCTCTGTGGCCTGCTAACATTCCTTAGACCTTCGTCATGCTGGAACTCACCACGCCGGTACAGTACGTCAAAGGGATTGGTCCGAAGCTGGCGGAGATTCTTGCCACCAAGGGCGTCGCCACGGTTGGCGACCTGCTCCATTATCTGCCTTTTCGCTATGAAGACCGGCTGAATCCGCGCGGGATTGCCGAGTTGCGCGCCGGCGAAATGGCCACGGTGATCGCCGAAGTGCGCAACTCCGGCCTGTTCCGCACGCGGCGCATGCCGATTTTTCAGCTCACCGTGGGTCAGGGGCGGACCCGGCTGAAATGCCTGTGGTTCAACGCAACTTATCTGCAAGACAAATTCAAAGCTGGGCAATTAATCGCGCTGTACGGGAAGGTGGAACAGGACCGCGGTGGGGAGTTGCAGATCGTGCAGCCGCAGTATGAGTTGCTGGGCGAGGCTTCCGGTAACGGCGCGGATGACAAGGCTGCGGCTTCTTTGGAAGTTGGGCGAATCGTTCCGATTTATGAGTCGGCGGGACAAGGCAAAGTAACGACGCGATGGTTCCGGCGCGCAATTCGCACCGCTCTCGAAGCCCTGACCCCCGATATTGCGGAGACCATTCCAGCCGCCGTGCGTGGGCGTCTGGCCCTGCTTTCCGAGCGTGAGGCTCTATGGAAAGTTCACTGGCCCGAAGCGGGAGAGAGCTTTGAGGCCCTGCAATCGGCGCGAACGCCCGCCCACATCCGGCTGATTTTCGAAGAACTGTTTTTTACCGAGCTAGGGCTCGAAATGAAGCGCCGCCAGCTCAAAGCAGAAACCGGAATTGCGTTTCAGCTCGACGATCGAGTGCGGGAGGCAATCAAGAAAATCCTGCCCTTTCATCCCACAACCGCACAAAAACGAGTACTGAAAGAAATAGCCGAAGACATGCAAAAGCCGCATCCCATGCGGCGTTTGCTGCAAGGGGATGTGGGATCGGGGAAAACGATTGTCAGCTTTCAGGCAGCCATCATTGCGATCGAAAACGGCTATCAGGTCGCCCTGATGGCGCCCACGGAAATCCTGGCCCAGCAGCATTATTTTTCCGCGCGCAGAATTCTCGAGAATGCCGGATATCGCATCGTGCTGCTGACTGGCTCCCTGGAAACCGATCGCAAACGCGAAATCAGGCGTCATATCGCGCAAGGAAACGCCCAGCTGGTAATTGGCACGCACGCGCTGCTCGAGGAAAAGGTGGAGTTCGCGAGACCCGGTCTGGTCATCGTCGACGAGCAGCACCGCTTCGGAGTCTTGCAGCGGCTGAAGCTGATGAAGAAATCGGGCGATAGCAATACTCGGGGAGGGGCGGACGCCCTCGTCCGCCCAGCCGAGAAGAGCGAGGCGCCTCAATCCGCAGAGCCAGATGTCCTGGTAATGACCGCAACGCCCATTCCCCGCACGCTAGCGCTAACGCTCTACGGCGACCTCGACCTCAGCGTGCTCGATGAACTCCCTCCCGGCCGCACGCCAATCGTCACCAGAAGAGTAGGCGATGAGCGCTCTTCCGAAGTATGGGATTTCCTGCGCAAGCAAATAACCAAGGGCCATCAAGCCTATGTCGTCTATCCCGTGATCGCCGAGAGCGAAGAGAGCGAACTGAAGGCCGCCATCAAAATGTATCGCGAGCTGAGCGAAAAGATTTTCCCCGATCTGAAAGTAGGTCTCCTGCACGGCCGCCTCGATCCTGACTTGAAGGACCAGGTCATGCGCCTGTTCCAGAAAGGCGAGCTGCAAATCCTGGTGGCGACCACAGTGATCGAAGTGGGCGTGGACGTTCCGAACGCCGCCGTCATGGTGATCGAACACGCGGAGCGCTTCGGCCTGGCGCAGCTCCATCAATTGCGCGGCCGCATCGGGCGCGGCGCGGCGAAGTCGTATTGCATCCTGATGACCGGCGGCAAGGTGACAGAAGAAGGCGAGAAGCGGCTCGACGCCATGGTGCGCACGAATGACGGCTTCCAGATCGCGGAACTCGATCTCGAACTGCGCGGACCGGGAGAATTCTTCGGCACGCGCCAGGCGGGCATGCCGACCTTCGCGGTAGCGAATCTGATTCGTGACCGCCACTTGCTCGAACTCGCCAAGCGCGAGGCGGCCGCAGTGATGGCCGGGCCGAACGAGGAAATCACGCAGGTCGAAATCAGCCGCGCGCTGGTGGCGCTGCGCATGAGGTGGCAGCATATGTATGGGCTGGTTGAAGTTGGGTAATGGGGGACGGACGCGAGCGCGGCGACGTCCTCCTCCGTGGCTACGATGCAGCCCTTCGTCCCGGCTTGATTCCGGTTATGTACCATACATCGCGATAAACATTCCTGGCTTTGACATCAGCGAATCCACAACCCGTGAGCATTGTCACCATGTCTGCCCACGTTGCGAGTCCGAACCAACTTCCAACAAAATGTTCGACAAGCCGATCGAGAGGTTGTGTGCCATCTTTGCTAAGATAACGATCCGCGAGGACCAACAGACCATTTCCAGGAAGGCTCGTGTAGGCATTTCTCAACAGCTGCTTCGAAACCGGGCCGACATCGCAGAACATGATCACGTCATAACTGGTGGGGAAGCGCCGGCCAATGTCTCCAGCCAAAGTAGTTACGCGGCGCGACAATCCAGCTCGAGCAATGTTTCCCACAGCGATTTCACACACCGGAGCAATATCGAGAATGCAGGCGCGAATATGTAGATTCTTTTTGGCTAAGGCGATCGACATCACACCGGATCCGCCGCCAACGTCGAGCACAGCCTGGCGCTTCGAGAGATCCAGATAGTTCGCCAGTGCCTTGGCATCGTCCCGATGAAGGTGAAACAACATCTGCGTGAAATCTTCGGCGTGCTGCCGGTCACGCTTCATGGCTTCGGTGTTACTGACCGTGTGCAACCCCTTGATCGACTCGTAGCCTCTCCCAGACGCCAGGGCTTTCTCCAGCACTGTGAGCGTCTCGTAAGATTCCACACATTCTTTCGAGTATTGGCGTGTCCAGGAAATTGGCCGCTCTTTGATGAAGTACCTCTCCGCAAATGGCGTGTTCCGGTAGTTCTTACCAGTCCGGTGCAGCAGCCCCAGACCTGTTAGAGAATTGAGAAATGGCAGCCGATAAAAGCGGTGGATCTTGAGTACGCGTCCAATCGCGTCAGCTTTCATCGCCTTGCCATGAAGCAGCCGGAACAATTGCAGTCGTTCCGCTGCAACAACAAGCCGCGAAACGACAAACGCCTTCTCAATGCCAATCTGCGCGAGGACTCTCTTCGGAAACCTGTCTAAAGTTAGCTTCTCCATGGAGGTCAGTTCTGATCGCCCGCCCCATGCCGGCCTCGGCACAACTTGCAGTACGTGGGCGGCAGGGAATTGTCCACGCGATGATGCACCGGTTTCAGAGTGCGCAAGTAGGCGAACACCGCTTTCAAGTCCTCCTCAGTCATCTGGCCGTAATCGATCCATGGCATCATTGCGCTGAGTTCGCGGGCCTTCACCTTGCCAGTGTGCATCACCTCCAGAAAGAGATTTTCGTCGTAGTACGAAATTCCGGAGGGGTCGGGCGTAATGTTGGCGCTGGTCACGTCGGGCAGCGGAGTTCCAGCAAACTCGAAGCCCCCGGCAAAGGCGAGCGCCATATTGTACTGGCCTTTCTGTTGCGGAGTGTGGCAATCGATGCACACTGCGATCTGAACGAGGTACTCGCCGCGTTTTTGTGCGGTGGAGAGATCGGGCGGCGGCACGGCAGCCGTTACGGGCTCGGGTGCGCTGCGCATCAGGTATTTCACGGGGAAGATGATTTCCGTCTTGGGCAGAGAATTACGCACGGCCGGCAGCGAGCGGAGATAAACAACAATGGCAGCAAGGTCCTCGTCGGAGAGCGAGCGGAAATTCTCGTAAGGCATGAGCGGGAACAATGCGCGGCCATCGTGACCGATTCCCTCACGTATGGCGCGCGCAAGCTGATCGTCGGTCCAGTTTCCCGCGCCCGTGGCAGGGTCCGGAGTAATGTTGGGCGCAACCACGGCCCCCGGAAACATTCCCGGAAATACTTGCCCCGCACCCAACTTGGCTTCGATGACGGGCGCGCCCGGAGCTTTCCAGTCGTGATCAGAGTGGCAGTCCGTGCATCCCGCCACATAGTTTGCGAGATAGCGTCCCCGGGTCAGCCGCTCGGGCGTCGGTTGAAATTTGCGATCGGTGAGCGCACGCATCCGAGGTCCAAGAAATGGCCGCCACCCGACCGTTAATGTGATCGCTACCAACAGTAGGAGAACCAGCGAAACGAATCCCCAGGCAATAACTTTTCCAAATTTGTTCATTTCCCGCCCCCAGGAAAGACATCGGCGTGCATTCTACGAGTTTTGCCCAGCGGCGCTCAAGGCATAGAATAACGAACTGATAAAATTGAAAAGATGGCAGCTTCGTCCCAGTTAGTCCAGATTGAGCTAAGCCCGCTCCTCCGCGTGCCCAAGCCCGAATGGCTGCGCGCCAAGGCGCCCGTCGGCGATAACTTTCACAATCTGAAGAAACTGGCGCGCGGGCTCGGACTGCACACGGTTTGCGAATCCGCCCAATGCCCGAACATCGGCGAATGCTGGAACCACAAAACGGCCACCTTCATGCTGCTGGGCGATATCTGCACCCGGCGTTGCGGATTCTGCGCCGTGCCGAAGGGACGGCCGGAGCCGATTGACTGGGATGAGCCGCGCCGCGTGGCGGAGGCGGTTGCCACGCTGGGGTTGAAGCACGCCGTGATCACCAGCGTGAATCGCGATGACGACAACGTTGGCGGCGCGAAGATTTTTGCCGAAACCATTCGCGAAGTTCGAGAGCTCGTTCCGGATTGCCGCATTGAAGTCTTGATCCCCGACTTTCAAGGCTTGGACGAACCGCTGAAGATCGTGCTCGATGCACAGCCCGACGTTCTCAACCACAACACAGAGACCGTGCCGCGTCTTTATCGCGCAGTGCGTTCCGGCGCGCGCTACGAGCGCACGCTCACGCTGCTCGAAAATGCCAAGAGATTTTCTCCGGGAATGGTGACCAAGAGTGGCGTCATGGTGGGACTCGGCGAGGCAACGGAGGAGTTGGTCGAAGTCTTCCGCGATCTGGGCCAGCGTGGAGTTGATATTCTCACGGTTGGCCAGTATCTGCGGCCCTCGCGCGATCATCTTCCCATCGCGCGCTTCTACACCCCGCAGGAATTTCGCGATCTGCGAAATGAAGCGCTGCGTTTCGGTTTCCGCCATGTAGAGTCCGGCCCCATGGTGCGATCGAGCTACCACGCGCACGAGCAGGCGGAATCGACGAAGCATTGAGTGATTGGGGAATGGAGGATTGAGTGCCCAATTTCCCAATTACTCAATCAGAAGATGTGCAGCTTGATGGTGAGATACTTCTTGGGGTTCTCCCGGAAAGCCTTCATGAACTCCCGTGCACTTACCATCACTTCATTCGCATTGTTGTACAGCGTGTCGTCTTTCAGTAGTTTGCCCATCGAGCCGCGCCCCGCTTCAAGGTCGCTGGTGAGCGCCGCAAGTTTGGTCATGGTGGTGTCGATCTTGTTGGCCAGCTCTTCATCCTTAAGCAGTCTGCCAGCAGGTCCCTTGCCTGCTTGCAGGTCATCGCTTACTTTTTTCAGGTTCGCGATCGTGTCATTGGCATTATTGTAGAGTTCAGGATCCTTCAGGAATTTCCCAGCCGTGCCTTTGCCCGCCTGCAGGTCGTCGATTACGCCGTTTATTTTGTCGAGCGTGGCAATGAACTTGTTGTAGGCGTCGTTGCTGTTGATCAACTGCCCGAGGCTGCCCTGGCCCTTGGCGATCTCGGTCACAATGCCCTGAAAATCCGCCACGGTTTGCGAGAAACGGTTGTACAACGTGGGATCGTAGATTAATTTGCCCAATGATCCCTTGCCGCTTTCCGCAAACGCCAGAATCCGGTCGGCGCGCTTCAGCAGGGCGTCCATGTTTTGCAGCGTGCTTTGGCTGGAACGCACAACAGCGTTGAAATCGGGATGAATTGCAGTGGGTAGAGTATCTCCCTCAACCGCAACAGGGCCGATGGCTTGCGCGCTGTCGATGTCGATGTAGGTCTCGCCCAACACTCCCGCAGTATCGAGGGAGGATACTGAGTCGCGGCGCAGGTCGAACCCATATTTCGTGCTCACCTTCATGATCACTTCCACCGGAGTCAGCTGTTTATCTCTGTCGGCCACAACTCGAATCACGGTCACGTTTCCGATATCCACGCCATTCAACCGCACCGGCGCGCCTACGCGCAGGCCCTCGGCATTATCAAAATAGGATTTCAGTTTGATGCGATGGGAAAAGAAGCCGCCGGTGCCGGACATCAGAAACAGAAGGATGGCAAGCGTAACACTGGCGAAAATTACAGTGAGGCCAACGCGAAGTTGCGACCACTTCAGCTGCTTCTGACTCGGCAAAGGATGTCCTCAGAACAATCGCGCTGAATTCGGCACAAGGGGCAAGCTCTGCAGGCAAGCCCTTGCAGCATCATAACAAACCAAAAGCGTTCAAGCGCCTTGCGGAGGAAGTGCCGGAAGCAACAGCAGCGCCAGCAGGTACGCCGCAACTCCGCAGGCTAGAGTAATCGTCAACCCGAACTGGATCGCGATGACCATAGCGAGCACCGAGCCGAGCACACTGGCCGCGGCGTTCATGGCCCAGGCCCATTCTACGGCGTTGTCTTCCGATTGCGGCGGCGCATCGAGACCGGGAACCTCGACAGCCGGACTTGCCGCCAAAGCGCGCAAACCGGTTGGGAACGGCATTCCCATCAGAAAGCCGAGCGGGATCAAAAGCAGTACGCTGGCAAGCAGACGGTAAGTAAAGGCCATTCCGACCCAAGATTCCAGCCACCGCGGCAGAAAGAACACGTTGACCAGCAGCGCGGCTGCGATCAGCGTGAGTGGCACCCAGGCGAGTTGCGTGCGCGGCAGCCAGCGGCGCGAAAACAGACTTCCGGCGCCGCTCGAAAGCATCAAGAGAAATATGACAACGGTCAGCGCGTAGGTTGGATGTCCGAGGAAAAGCACGAAACGCTGAATGAAAGCGATCTCCACAAGAATGTACCCTAGCCCGACCGCGACGAAGTAGAACAGCGGCCAGGGAGATTGGCGTCGCCCCGCGTGCAGCGCCAGCGGCAGAATCAGGAAGAACGCAACCGCCACAATTGAAATCACCAGCACGATGAGCAGAACCAGGACACCGAGATTGACCTTCCAATCCATGCCCGACCGCAGGTCTTCATTGCCCAGAATCTGGCTGGGCTTGAGAGTAAAAAAGAAAAAAGGCGCGTTGTCGTTGACCGGGGCGACGTTGTACGGATACGTGCGCACGAAAGCATAAGGATCGTTGCTGGCAATCAGATCGCCAAAAGGATTGTGCTGCGGCTCCGATGGCAAATACAGCGGATTCAGCTCGCTATATTGCGCGAACTGCGCTTTCACAGCGGCTTCTTCTTCCGCTGTGAATGGGGTCTTCTTCGCCAGCACGGCGACCGGAATTCCATCTTCATCGAGCGCTCCCTGTGAAGCCACAATGAAATGCCGCGCCGGGTTCGCGACCCCTAGCCGATGCAGCGCCTCCATCGCAACCGAAACCACGCGCAACGCTTCCCGCGGTTCGTGGAACTCCCAGCGCGTGATCGCGATCATGCCATCAGGACGCAGATGCTCGAAATATTCGCGGAAGGCCTCAACCGTATACAGATTGTTTTCGCTAAGCGCGAAAGCGCCGGCAGCGGTTGAGGCCCATGTGTCCACCAGCGTCATCTGCACCACGTCAAACTGTTGCGAGGTTGAACGCAGATACGAGCGGCCATCGGTTACATGGATGTGAACGTCTGGCCGCTGGTAGAGATGCTTCGAATATGTGGCATAGCGGCCCCGCATGATGGTGTCGGCGATGATGGGATTAATCTCAATGCCGGTCACGCTGGGGCTGCCGTTAGCGATGGCGCGCAGAACGTCGACTCCCCCTCCCGGCCCGATGATGGCAAATTCTCCGTGTGGCCGGAGCACGTTCGCAAGCGCCGGCGGAGCGGACATGAGCGCATGCTCCCATCCTGTGTCGTGCCAGTGCTCAATATCGCAATTCATGATGTAAGTAGACGCGTCGGCGTCGATCACGATCGCCTTCATCTGCCCTTGACGGTCAACTTCAACACGCGACAGCGCATTCCAGCGCGCGAACTCCAGCCAGGCGGGATTGCGAAGAATTCCCTTCGCATACACGATGTCTATCAAGCCATCGGAAAGATTCCCCGCGATCAGCATCAGGAACGCCGCGAGCAGAGCGGCCGCCATGCGGCGTCCATTGCGGGAAGGCGCCCAGACTGCCGCTGCCATCGTGAGCGCAGCGCTGGCCATGAGAATTGTGTTCGGACCGCCGATCCAGTTCAGCAGCGGCACCACGGCCAGGCAAGCCAGCGCGCCCCCGCTGAGATCAGCTCCGTATAGCAAGGGGATGCGATGGGACTCGCGCGCGAACACCACAGAAAACAGGATGCCGGTTAGGAAAAAAGGCACAGCTGCGGCCAGATAGAGAACTGTTAGTCGAAGAAAATTTCCTCCCGTAACTTCGAGCGCAACCGGGACGTGGAGCACGATCTCGAGCACTAGCAGAATGGTTACGGAATTGGCCATGCAAAGCCACATGGCGAGTCGGCAGGTGTCGAACCGTACCAACCACCGCTTCAACATGTAGGAAAAAACTCCGCCGGCTCCAAGGCCAAGCAAAGCGATCGAAATGGCAAGAAACGCAAAGTGATAGAAGAGGACGACCGAGAACAACCGGGTCAAGGCCAATTCCAGCAATAGCGCGGCAAAGCTCGTCAGTCCCAGGCCGGCTAGCAATGTCGGTTGAGAAACCGCCTGCAAACGAGGCGCCGCGGGCGCCTGGAGCGTGGTCGACATAATGGGATGAAAAAAGTCTAGCAGAGGCAGGCCAGCCCGGGACTTAGCTTTCAAGGATCACTTGCGCGATGGCCTGTTCCTTAGTGTGAGAGATTGACAAAGCAGCATTCTTCACACCTAACTTGGCCGCAAATTCGGCGGCTCTTCCGTGGAACGTAATCGTTGGGCGTTTGCCCGGCAGCCGCTCAACCTCACAATCGCGCCAGCGCACCCCATGATTCCACCCCGTGCCGAGCGCTTTCATGGCAGCTTCCTTCGCGGCGAAGCGTCCGGCATAGCGCTCCGCGCGGTTGGCCTTGGAATCGCAATAACGCCTCTCAACCGGCGTATAAATGCGATTCAGGAACCGATCGCCGAAACGCTCGATTGCCCGCGCAATACGTGGAATCTCAGCGATATCAATGCCTGTGCCGACGATCATTTTCCAGGCGGATCACCAACTCCTGAGCCTGCCCCAACTATATACTTCTCCCGATTGCGTTCCCTGTCCTCGGGGAGCATAATCAAAAAGGTCTACGGCCCCTCCGCAGACGCCCCTTTGGTTGTTTGTGAACCTGCCTAACTCCATCACGCTGGTACGCATCTGCAGCATTCCCCTGCTGATGTGGGTTCTCTCCTCGAACTACTTCAGCAGCGAGCACGGCGCGAAAGAGTTGCTCGCTTCCGCAATATTCATTGCGGCAGCAATGACCGACGGCATCGATGGTTACCTGGCGCGCAAGCGCGGCCAGATCACCACTATGGGCATTCTGCTCGATCCCATGGCCGACAAGCTTTTGATCGCCGCCGCGTTCGTTACACTGGTGCAGTTCAATCCCAGCCTCGTTCCGGCATGGATCGCCGTTATCGTCATTGGTCGCGAATTTTTGGTGAGCGGCCTGCGTTCCATCGCGGCTTCCGGCGGATTCACCATCGAAGCCAGCGATTTGGGCAAGTTCAAGATGGTCGTGCAGATCGTCTCGGTCGTCGCCGTAATCCTCGATCACCGCTGGAAAGAGTGGCCGATTTACGGAAACTACTTCTTCCCGGTCCACTGGATCGCATATTTGGCGATCTGGTTCGTAGTCCTCGTGTCGTTGGTTTCAGCAATCGATTATTTCGCAGCTTTCTGGTCGAAAATTGACCGTCAGGTTTCGAAGCGCCGCCGCCGTGCGTTTATCCTGAGCCGGCGCCGCAAACCCGCACCGCGAGCGGCAGATGCCGATGTCGCACCCACCACATAGTTCGATTGTCGCCCCCTCGGACGTAACCGCGCACGAGTTCTCGGAGCCGGAGCGCGCGCTATTGCTGCGCCTGGCGCACGATTCCATCGCATCCTCGTTAGAGCTTCGCGAGATTTCTCTTGATCCACCGAGCCCGCATTTGTCGGAACCCCGCGGCGTTTTCACATCACTATATAAAAACGGCGAACTCCGCGGCTGCGTCGGATACGTCCTCCCCACGTGTCCGCTTTACCGGGCGGTTGCGGAAACGGCAAGAGCAGCCGCTTTCGACGACAACCGTTTTCCGCCGGTAATGACAGAAGAATTGCCGCATCTTCAGGTCGAATTAAGCATTCTCACGCCTCCGCAACCGATTCTTCCCGAGCAAGTCGAAATCGGCCGTCACGGCCTGCTGGTCACTCAACACGGCCGCCGCGGCCTGTTGCTGCCGCAGGTTCCGGTTGAGCATCAGTGGGATCGCGTCACCTTTCTCGAGCAAACCTGCCGCAAAGCGGGCTTGCCCATCGATGCATGGAAGAAAGGTGCCGGTCTGCATGCCTTTACCGCCGAGATTTTCGGCGAAAAGCATTAGGTAACGGAAGAAATTTTGGCCACATGCAATCGTAAAAAAATTTTCCAGTTATCGATCGGTTCGGAGGCGAGCGCATCGAGTCTGGATCATCAACACAACCGCTACACTGAAGATACGAACGAAACTCTAGAACCGTGCTCCCCAATCGAGAAGCCAAGTGGTCGAGAGCACCCGACGATGTCAAACAAGGTCGAGTGTCAATGAACTGAGGGTTGCCGAAAGCGAAATATTTGCCAAGCTCTGGTTGTTACTCCAGTCACAGGTCTCCCACCCTCCCATCCAAACCCAACATTCGTAGATGCAGTCGTCTAAGACAAACAGCTGCGAACTCAGCAAATCCCCGGAAGAGCTGCCGGACTGAAAACCCGAATCGGAGAAGTTGTTGTCGCTGAATGAATTGAGCGAAATCTGCGTGACCACGGGTGTGTCGATGAACACGCCATTTGAGTCGAATTGATTGATCACCTGGCCGATCCAGAGATCCCCAGCGGCCAGGCGCCACCAGTTGCTCATCCAGAGCTCCCACCAGTTGAATGAAGGAGAAGCCGAGAACATCAGGATGCCCTCCTCTGGCGGAAAATATTCCTGGCCGAGCGCCGTCCAGCAGCTAAATGTCCCGCTGCCTGCTCCACTGCTGTCCGCGCCCCCAAAGATCGAGAAGCTCATGGTTCCCTGGTTGCCGTCTGCGGTCGGTCCAAATATCTCCCCGAAGCCGTTGGTCGTGCTGGAGGTCAACGCCTGAAATGGGGGAATGTCGACAAGGTGAACGGAACCTCGCGTCAGCCGGGTGGCTTTCGGAGCAGGAGCTTTCCGGGGCGGGCTCGTCGGCTGCATCTTTGGCCGCTTCTTGGTGCCGCTGGAAATGGCATTTCGAACTTCATCCAACTGCGGGGACTTCTTGGCGGCAGCACGCAACGCTTCGTAGTAGGGCTCCAAGTGTGCATTTCGCGCGGCTCTTGCCTCACTCTGTTGTTTGAAAATCCTCTCTGCGCACTGATGGAGTGCTTCCTTGCCTGCCAAAATAATTTTATTCCGGTGCGGGATATCTTTCATACGCCGATAGATTTTTGCATCTGCGGCCTTCATGGCATCTCTCTCCTGTGCTGCGGATTTCGACGCTACGCGTTGGTCCGTGAATCGAAAAACGGGGCGACCCTGAGCTGGCCCCATGCACCATACGTACGTATAGTGTGCGGCGCGACTGAATCGTTTCTTGGTTTTGCGACTGAAGGAGTCTGACCGTCAGTATTAAGAATGTCTTTCGATCGGCGAAATAAGAACCTGTCCCACCAGTTCGCCTATTGATTACCGCCGTCACTGCTACCGCTCCGCCTCGTCTGAAGTCTGTAGTTCTCCCGCCGATGAAATGATCTGAGCCTGTGGCTTCGGAGGTCGAATGCTCTTTCCCTGCTCTGCCAAGTCCGCTGACGTTCACTCATCTTCAATCTTCTTGTTAACGGCGTTCTTAGCCATCACTCTAATAAGCACTTCAGCGAACGCCAAGGCTCCATCCAATTCTGAGAATCCGTTGCTCACTCAGCCGCAAGACCGCATCGCGAAGTACGTGGACGATGAGCAACTTCTCACCCTCAGTGGAAACAGGCATCCCCTGGCCACGGTGCAGAACGATACAGGCGCAGTTGCACCAGACTTCCGCATGGACCGCATGGTACTGACGTTGCTGCCGGATGCGGCGCAGGAAACCGCCTTGGCCCAGTTGCTCGACGAACAGCAGAACCCCGAATCGCCGTACTATCACCGCTGGCTTACGCCGGAAGAATATGGCGAATCCTTCGGAGTATCCGAAAGCGATACCTCGCAAGTCACAGAATGGTTGCAGGCACATGGCATGGACATCGAAGAAATCAGCGGCGGACGCCGTGCCATCGTTTTCAGCGGTACGGCAGCCCAAGTGGAGTCCGCTTTCCACACTCAGATCCACACCTACAAGGTCGCCGGGGAAGTGCATCATGCCAATGCCAGCGATCCGCAAATCCCCGAAGCATTTGCCGGAGTTGTAGGAGGAGTGCTTTCGCTGCACGACTTTCGCACCCAGCCCATGAACAGCGGCGCTCGCCTGCCCATACCTGAATTCACCAGCGGCGGATATTACTACCTGGCGCCCGCAGATTTCGCCACGATCTACGATCTCAATCCGGCATATCAGCAAGGAATCATAGGGAGCGGGCAGTCGATCGCGATTGTAGCGCGCTCGAATATCAACATGTCCGACATTGTTCAGTTCCGCTCGTCGTTCGGACTGCCGGCAAACAATCCCCAGATCATCATCAACGGTACCGACCCGGGAATCTGGAGTTCGAGCGAAGAAACGGAAGCCGATCTCGACGTGGAGTGGGCTGGCGCTGTAGCCAAAGGCGCGGCCATCAAGTTCGTGGTGTCGAAATCCACGAACTCAACCGACGGCACTTATCTTTCGGCGCAGTATATCGTAAGCCATGACGTCGCGCCGGTTCTGACCATGAGCTTCGGCTTGTGCGAAGCCAGCCTTGGCAGCTCAGCCAACGCCTTTATCAGCAGCTTGTGGCAACAGGCCGCCGCAGAAGGCATCACGGTTTTTGTTTCAGCCGCGGACAGCGGTGCCGCCGACTGCGATTCACCCTCCACGACCCGCGCCACTCACGGCCGCGCTGTGAATGGATTGTGCTCCACTCCTTACAGCATTTGTGTCGGCGGCACCGAGTTCAACGACACTGCCCATCCCTCTCTCTATTGGTCCTCAAAGAGCGCAGCCGGCACTCAAGCGTCGGCACTGAGCTACATCCCGGAAACGGCGTGGAACGAAAGCGGCAGTGGAGGCCTTTGGGCCGGCGGCGGCGGGGCAAGCATCATCTACAGCAAACCGTCCTGGCAAAGCGGCAGAGGCGTTCCTGCCGATGGCAAGCGCGACGTGCCCGATGTCTCTCTTACCTCAGCGGGACACGATGGTTATCTCATCTATCAGAATGGCGGCCTTTACGTGGTGGGCGGAACCTCAGCCGCTTCACCGTCGTTCGCCGGAATTATGGCGATGGTTTTACAGAGCGAGGCGACAAAGAGGGAAACGCCAATCCGTTTTTTTATGCTCTGGCCAGCAAGCAAGCCGCCGGGGGCGCGGCAATATTTCACGATGTCACCAGCGGCAACAATAGCGTGCCCGGCCAAACCGGCTTCAATGCGGCTGCAGGCTACGATCAGACCACCGGTCTTGGCTCGGTCGATGTCTCCATCCTGGTCAGCCACTGGAATGACGCAACTAGCGCTCCAGGATTTCGCGTTACGCCTTCGACTAGCTCCGTAGCCATTTCTCCCGGCTCGAGTATGAGCGTCGTACTGACCGTTGCCGTCAGCGGTGGTTTCAATGCGCCGGTGGCCTTTTCTATCTCGGGATTGCCCAGCGGAATCTCTGCGACGTTCGCGCCAACTGATATTGTAGCCCCAGGATCGGGCGTCAGCACGCTGAGATTCAACGCGACCAGCACTGTAAAGGCTGGAACTTATAACCTCACCATTTCCGCAAGCGGCGGAAGCGCCAAGCAGCAGATTCCGCTTTCCATCGTCTGCTCCCGCTCGGTGGCAGCAAGACGATGATCCTTCTGCGGCTTTAGGCAGGGACGGGTGCTTGCATGGCCGCGATCACGGCTTCCAGATGGTCGAGTGTTTCCTGGGTCGTAAGCGAATACATCTCGCGCCCCAAACCCTCGCCCGATTCCAAGGCGCTCTTCAGGTAGTGGCCGGCAATTTCAATCGCCAGCGCATCAGTAATGGCCTTACCGGTGCGCTTCTTGTATTCAACCCACGCCGGATGCGGCAAGGCAACCCACACCGTTTTGCCATCGACCAGAAACTTAATGTCGACAGCGTCGGCATGGCGAGTAGCGATGGCGACAATCAGCGCCTGATACAGGCAATGAACCTGCTTTTTCGTCCAGCGGTCGGTGGCGGTAAACTCGGAAAACACGGCTGAAGAAATCATAGCGGAGGCAAGGCGGGACGGGCAAATTGCAACTCCCTCACGGCTCCCTCCCCGCTTCCAAAATCTCTTTGCCCTCCGCCTGAGCCACCGCAGGATAAGCGGCAGCTCTCCGGCGCCGAAGATCGTTCGGCAACTGTGAACGCAGCAGCCACAGCCCAACCGCCGTCGCAGCCGCCCAGGTTACTGAGATCAACCCCAGCTGCAGAATGTCGGCAACACGGCTCCCCCGGCTGTGAGTAGCCAACGGGATACTGCGCGCAACCCCAAGGCTGACGAACCCTGCAACCACGGCAGTTAACGCCGATTTTCCTAATTCATCCCAGCGCAAACCCGCCAGCGAAACCATCTTTCGATAGTGCAACAGAAACGCGAGCCCTAGAAGATTAGCGCCGATGCCAGTATCCGAAGCGAAGGCTAGCCCGATAACTCCGTATTTGTGAAAGAGGAAGGAATACAAGGGCAGGGAAGCGCCGGTAATCACACTCACTGCCACCATCGGCGTCAGCGTATCTCCGGCTGCGTAAAAGGCGCGCGCGTAGAGCGCTTGCGCCGACCACAGCGCAAGAGATAGAGAGAACCAGAAGAAATAAACGGCTGTCGTCTGCGTATCTGAAATCAAAAACCGCCCGCGCCGGTAAACCAGATCGATCAGCGGGAATGCCGCCGCCATCATCCATCCGCTGGCCAGGAAAGACGCGGCAGCCACTCGGTAAACCGACTCGTTCACCGTCGTAGCAAATTCTTTCAGCCGTTTCTCATTGAACAGGCGCGCAAAAAAAGGCAGTGAAGCCTGGCCCGTAGCCTGGCCCAACACGGCAATCGGCACCGCAAAAAGACGCTTGGCATAGTTAAGTCGCGCGATGTCCCCAACACCGCGGGCGGCATAATGGCGGAGAATCCAGTCGTCAGCGGTGACGAGCGAAACCCCGAGCATCAGTGGCACCGAAAGCTTCACCCATTCGCGGAACGCAGGATTCAACACATCGAAAGTAGGTCTGTAGCCGGTACCGATTTTGGCCGCACCAATCACGCTGGCCAGGAACGGCCCGGCAACACTGCCCACCAGCGCGCCGTAGGCCAGCGACGCGATTCCCAGTCGATGCCCGGCGATCACACCTCCGAAAATAATGAATATGTTGTAAAGCAGCGGCCCCAGCGCAGGAAACAGGAAAAGCCGGTGCGAAAGCAAAACCGCGGAAACCACGCCTCCAACGTAAAAGAAAATCTGCGCGGGCAGAAGAATGCGCGTCAGATAAACCGTCAGCTCAATCTGCGCGGGCGAGAACCCATGAAACATCCAGCGGACAAATTGCGGACTAAAAATTTCCGTCACGATGGTGCCCACGAGCATCACCACCGTCATAACTGTGATGACAACGGAAAAAGTCGTTTCCGCATCTTTACTGCGATTCTCGGCGAGAAATCGTGTATAGATCGAGATGAATGTAATCGACGCGGCGCCGCCCGCCACGATGTAGTTGAGCCAGTCCGGCAGGGTGAATGCGGCAACATACGCATCCGTCTGCGCGCCTGCGCCGAACGCGTAGGCGATATAGGCTTCGCGGATGTAGCCAATCAGACGCGACGCCATCACCGTCCCCATCAGCAGTAACGTGGCGGAAAACGCTGTATGCTGATGAGATGGGCGGAAAAACCGCAGGAGTTTGGTCATAAGCCGGAGAGCGTATGCGATTTTCTTTCAAAGCCTATCAGAGGCCCGCAACGCCTGCGGCGCTTATCGGGCATTTCGCACAATCATGGTTCCTCAATTGATACTCCTATGAACACAATAGTGATAAGGATGGTGGCCACGTTGGTCGTGCTCGGCAGTTCCTGGATTTCATCCTTCGCGCAGGCTCGCTCAAAACCGGTGGATGCCGAGGGCCATCAATGGTGGCAGAATGCAGTCTTTTACGAGATTTATCCCCGCAGCTTCGCCGACAGCAATAACGACGGCATCGGCGATCTGAATGGAATCACCTCGAAGCTCGAGTACTTGAAAGACCTCGGCGTAGACGCGATCTGGATCACGCCCTGTTTTCCTTCGCCCCAGGTCGATTTCGGCTATGACGTCTCCGATTACGAAAACATCGACCCCATGTACGGAACGCTCGCGGATTTCGACAAACTGGCCAATGAAGCACACAAGCGAAACATTCATATCATTCTCGATTTTGTGGTGAATCACACCTCCGATCAGCACCCGTGGTTCCTGGATTCCAAGTCATCCCGCACTTCCTCCCATCGCGACTGGTACATCTGGCGCGATGGCAAAGGCCCCGGCCAGCCCCCGAACAATTGGGTTTCGACTTTCGGCGGATCGGCATGGAAGTTCGATCCAACTACGAATCAGTATTACTACCATTTTTTCTATCCCCAGCAGCCTGATCTCAACTGGCGCAATCCCGCGGTAAAAGAAGCCATGTTCGACGTGACGCGCTTCTGGTACAAGCGTGGCGTCTCCGGATTCCGCCTGGATGCGGTCGATACGCTGTTTGAAGACCCGAATCTCATCGATAACCCGATCATTAAGCCCGGCAAAAACGCATTCGGCGACCCCTTCGAGGAAAACAAATACAACACCAAGCTGCCCGAAGTGCACGATGTGCTCCTCGGCTTGCGCAAAGTAGCAGATGAATACAACGCCGTACTGATCGGCGAAACCTGGACCGCCGACGTTGCCGAACTCAATCAGTATTACGGCAACGGCAACGAACTGCAGTTGCCGATGGATTTTCTTTTTACGACGGTGAACAAGCTCTCGCCCGCCGAATTTCGCAAGCAAATCGCCGAAATAAACGCGGCCTCCGGCTGGCCCACATTCGTGATCAGCAATCACGACATTGCCCGCTCCTACGACCGCTACGGCGACGGCAAACACAACGATGAGATCGCAAAACTGATGGCAGCGCTTTATCTAACCCTTCGTGGCACTCCGATCATGTACTACGGGGAAGAAATCGGCATGAAAACCACGCCGCCCACGCGCAAACAAGATGTGCGCGACCCGATCGGCCGCAAAGGATGGCCCAAGGAAAAAGGTCGCGATGGCGAGCGCACTCCCATGCAATGGAGCAGCAGCGAGAATGCCGGCTTCACCAAAGGCAAACCCTGGCTTCCAGTTCCTCCAACCTACAGAACTCATAACGTGGAAACGGAATCGCAAGATCCCAATTCCGTACTAGCGTTTTACAAGCATTTACTAAAACTGCGGCACACGAATGCAGCTTTGTTCGACGGCGACTACAAAGCCATCAGCGAAAACGATCCGAATGTGCTCGCCTATCTGCGGACGTACGAAAATCAAACCGTGGTGGTGGCTTTGAATATGTCAGGCACGACGCAGAAAATGATCCTCGAAAACAGCACGTCAGCTACCCCCTTGCTTGCCACAGCCAACTCCGTCGCCCATGGGAAGGAGATCTCCCTTGCCCCCTTCGGAGTTTTCATCGGCGAGCTCAAAAAATAGATGCAAATGAATTGAAGTTTCGCGTGCTGCGCTCGTATACTTACACCCCGCATGAAGGTAGTTGTCATAATCCCCGCCGCGGGACTTGGCACCCGCATGGCCCCGGTAACTGTCGCCGCCAAGGGCAAGAACAAAGATAAGAAGGCCCCGCCCTCCAAGCAATTCACGGAGCTCGGAGGAGCGCCCATTCTGATTCACACTCTGCGCAAGTTTGCCGCCCTTGATGCGGTGCGCGAGATCTGGGTCGCGTTGCGCGAGAACGAAATCGCTGGCTTTCGCGAGCGGCTGGAAAAGGAAGCCAATGACCTCCTGAAAAAGAAAGTTGAATTCGTCATTGGAGGCGAGCATCGCCAGCAGTCTGTTCACAGTGCCTTAAATGCGATAAAAGCGGACGCAGATGACACCATTCTTGTGCACGACGCCGTACGCCCATTTGTGACAGCCGAAGTAATTCACGAAGTGATCGACGCAGTCCAGAAATACGGAGCTGCCGTGGCTGGCCTGCCTGCGGTTGATACGGTCAAACAAGTCGAGCGCACGGCCGAAGGCGCCCTGATTAAAGCTACGATTCCTCGTGCCTCCATCGTCATGGCGCAAACCCCACAAGGTTTCCGCTATGGCGTGATCAAGAAAGCGTTCGACGAGGCCGCGAGCGACGGATTTCTCGGAACCGACGAATCCTCTTTGGTCGAGAGATCAGGGCACGAAGTAGCTGTAGTCATGGGCTCGCCTCGGAACATCAAGATCACTACGCCATCAGATATGGAACTGGCAGAATTTTATTTAGGAAAATAAACTCCTGATTTTCACGGATGAGGTTTAGAACCGACCCTGACTCGGATGCCAACAACGAACGACCAGCGACCAGCGACAAGAATCGGCTACGGTTTTGACTCGCACGAGTTTCTTCCCGGAATTCCGCTGAAGATCGGCGGGGTCACTCTCTCGCATCATAGGGGGTTGGGTGGCCACTCCGATGGTGACGTGCTCCTTCACGCGATTACCGACGCACTACTCGGAGCCATTGCCGCGCCCGATATAGGAGCGCTGTTTCCACCGTCTGACCCTCAATGGAAAGGCTCTGACTCCGTCGTTTTTCTACGCGAAGCCCTGACACGAATTCGCGAAGCGGGATATAGGGTGGCGAATCTTGATTCCAGTCTGATTCTAGCTGCTCCGAAAATCGGGCCCCATGCCGCAACCATCCGCACCTGCGTTGCCGGGCTGTTAGAGATTCCAGCCGATTGCGTAGGATTGAAGGCCAAGACTCCGGAAGGCCTCAATCTACAAAATGCCGCCATTGCGCACGTGGTCGTGTTGCTCGAGAAAGCGCCCAGTTCCAGCGGAGCGAGAAGACGCTCAGTGTAGTACGAATTGAGTAATTGGGAAATTTGGTGTTTGTGTAATTGAAAGGGCACAGCATCGGTTCTACTTTCAAATTACCCGATTTCCCAATCACTCAATCTTTTCCACGCTCTCGAACTCACCCTTCAATTCCTTGTGGCGCAATTCCGCAGCCTCCACCAAAGCCCGGAAGATCGCTCGCGAAGCTTCGTCTTCGTCCACCGAGCGCTCCGGATGCCATTGCACAGCGAGCACGAAATGATCGGACGCGGTCCCTTCCAGAGCCTCGGTGATGTCATCCTCAACACAACGCGCGGTGATGCACAGGCCATCGCCAATCGCATCGGCCGATTGATGGTGAGAGGAATTCACGGGAAGCACCTGCTTGCCGCCCTCAGCCCGATCTCCACTGCGCACAATTTCTGAAAGCTTCGAGCCCTTCTCAATCTCAACCGAGTGCGCCACGGCAACTTTTCTTCCCGCTTCGTGATTCACGCGCGTTCGCAACTCCTCCGCCAGGAAATCCGGAATGTGCTGAACCAGCGACCCGGACCGGTAAACGTTCAAGCTCTGCAAGCCGTAGCAAATGCCGAGAATGGGCTTGCGCATGTTGTACGCATCCTGCAGAAGAAGTTCATCCACCGTGTCCCGCCCGCGATCGGGCGCGGCAGTGTGCAAGGAGCGATCCGCGCCAAACTTCGCGGGATCCACATCCGCGCTGCTGCCCGGCAGCAACACCCCATCGCAGCGTTCCACAATCTTCATCACTTCCGCAGGAGTGCGGTCGAGCGGAATTCGCACCGGCTCTCCTCCCGCCATCGCGACCGCACGCTCATATTGCGGAATGGCCCGCTCCGCGTATTCCTGGTTACCGGAATGAGGCATGGGTATGGCGATTCGCGGCGGAGACGCGGGCATATTAGCTCGCCCTCTCAATTGCTTCCAGTGTTTTCGTTTGCCGGTAGTGCCGGATTTCCATCCGCAACACGAACAGAAAAATGATCGTTGCCGCTACGAGAGCGGCGGGAAAGGCAATGTCGCGATAAGCCAAAGTCATGTTCGGATGCACGTGCCGAATCGCCGAAACAGTTACCACCCCAACGATGCCAAGAAAAAGGCTGACCGCAAACGAAATCAACGTGCCGATGAATGTCCACAGCACAACCCGCACGGGAATCTCATACCAGCGCGACCGGCTCCGTAATTTCCCTTGCATGCTCATAACCTACACCATTCCGTCATCTGGATCGACTTCCCATTTGCGGTTAGCCAAAGAACTCATTATCGTTAAGCGTTTCCGTAAAAGCCCCTGGAGATTCACGATGCCGCGCTTCTCGATCGCACTAGCGACTTTGCAATCAATCCTGCTTATCCTTTTTTCCGTCACGATGGCCAGCGCCCAAACCGCCGCCGAACCTGACCTGACCAGCCAACCCACGCTTTACGTAGTGGGCTATGCCCATCTCGATACGGAATGGCGATGGGAATACCCGCAAGTCATCGACGAATATCTTCGCAAGACGATGGAAGAAAATTTCAAGCTCTTCGATAAATATCCGCACTACATCTTCAATTTCAGTGGAGCGAATCGGTACCGTCTGATGAAGGAGTACTATCCCGCCGATTTCGCACGGCTGAAAAAATACGTGGACCAGGGCCGCTGGTTTCCTGCAGGATCATCCATGGAAGAGGGCGACGTAAATACCCCAAGCGCCGAAACCATCATCCGCCAGGTTCTCTATGGCAACAATTGGTTCCGCAAAGAACTTGGCAAGGCTAGCGCCGAGTACATGCTGCCCGATTGCTTTGGATTTCCCGCGTCACTACCAACCATTCTCGCGCATTCCGGAGTAAAAGGCTTCTCGACCCAGAAACTGGTTTGGGGGTCGTCCGCCCCCGGCGGCGGCCCCGATTCGCCTGAGCAAACGCCCGAAGGCACGCCGTTCAACGTGGGCGTGTGGGTCGGCCCCGATGGCGAGAGCGTGCTGGCGGGACTGAACCCGGGCGATTATGCGGGCGGCATCAATAGCGACCTAAGCAAACCGCTTCCTCCCCTGCCTCCCGATCGCTCGCTCGAAGAAATTACCGAAAAGTTTCGCTCCCTCCGGCAGGTTCTCGAACACGCCGACCAAACGAATTCCACGATGAGCGCCAAACAGATCGAGGATTACCTGGCTGCCCGCGATCAGCAGAAAGCCGAAGCTCAAGCTCTCGCAAATCGCGAACTGAGCCATCATCAAAACGACTGGGCGGCTCGCGTGGAGCTGAACGGCAAAGTCAGCAGTGTGTTCACCGATTATCACTACTACGGAACCGGCGATATTGGCGGCACACCCGATGAAGACTCTGTGAAGCGACTTGAAGCCGTCATCACTGGCGGCAAAATGAGCCTGCCGCTGGACGTCGATTCTCTCTTCTCCCGCTTCTCGCATGAGCAAGGCCCGCCAGTGCAGCTTGGCGGTGGACCAGTGCACGTAATTTCCTCCAATGCGGAGCAGATGTTCCTCGATATCACTGCGGCCGAAGCCGCAGGACTTCCGCGCTACACCGGCGAAATGGAGCTGACGAACCATTCCGCGGGATCGCTCACCTCGCAGGCTTATCAGAAACGCTGGCTGCGAAAAGAAGAATTGCTGGCCGACGCGGCCGAAAAATCTTCGCTCGTGGCCCAATGGCTGGACGCACGCCAATATCCGCTGCAACGGATGAACGACGCCTGGACTCTGGTGATGGGCGGCCAATTCCACGACCTCGCCGCCGGAACCGCAACCCCAAAGGCATACGAATTCGCCTGGAACGACGACGTGATCGCGATGAATCAGTTCGCAGGCATCCTCACAAACGCTACAGAAACCGTTTCCGCCGCGCTGAATACGGAAGCAAAAGGCGTGCCGATTGTCGTTTTCAACCCGCTCAACATTGCGCGCGAAGATCTCGTCGAAGCCGAGGTGAACTTTCCCGAAGGCATGCCGAAGGCCGTGCGCGTGACTGGGCCGGACGGCAAGGAAGTTCCGGCGCAAATTTCAAACGGAAAGATACTCTTCCCAGCAAAGACTCCTTCCGTTGGCTACTCAGTTTATGACGTGCAAGCGGGTGAGAGCACGAGCAGCAAGGGGGCACTGCATGTTTCCGACAATTCGCTGGAAAACGAGTATTATCGCGTGACCCTCAACTCCGACGGCGACGTCGCCAGCCTCTTCGACAAATCGATCGGCAAAGAGCTTTTGGCAGCGCCTGCGCGACTGGCGATTTCATACGACAACCCACAACAGTGGCCTGCCTGGAACATGGATTGGGATCAGGAGCAGGCCCCACCCCGCCAGTACGTACATGGGCCAGCCCAGATTCGTGTGGCCGAAAATGGCCCCGTGCGCGTAGCGCTGGAAGTAACGCGCGAAACCGCGGGATCGAAGTTCGTTCAAACCATTCGATTGTCAGCTGGCGACGCAGGCAAACGCATCGAATTCGCCAACGTCATTGACTGGAACACGAAAGAATCAAACCTGAAGGCGACATTTCCCCTAACCGCGTCCAACGAAAATGGCCACCTACAACTGGGACATCGGTACGATCCAACGTCCAACCGCCCGACCTAAGAAATTCGAAGTGCCGTCGCATCAGTGGATTGATCTCACCGACGCAAGCGGAGAGTTCGGCGCAACTATCCTCACCGATTGCAAGAATGGATCGGACAAGCCCAACGACCACACGATCCGCCTCACTCTGATTCGTACGCCGGGAACCCGCGGCGGATACGCCGACCAGGGCACGCAGGACATCGGACATCACGAGTTCGTCTACGGAATCGCCGGGCACGCCGGCGGATGGCGCGACGCGCAAACTGATTGGCAGGCGCAGCGGCTCAACGCTCCTCTCATCGCCTTCCAAACCTCAAAACACGCGGGCTCGCTCGGCCGCGAGTTTTCTTTGCTGAAAATCAGCAATCCTCGCATTCGACTCTTGGCCCTAAAGAAGGCCGAACTGAGCGACGAAGTGATCGTCCGCCTGGTCGAACTCGACGGCAAGCCTCAGCCTGATGTTCGCGTTAGCTTCGCTACTCCAGTCGCTGTCGCACGCGAAGTGAACGGACAGGAACAGCCCGAAGGCGCGGCGACTGTCAAAGATGGCCAACTTCTCACGTCTTTCTCGGCCTATCAGCCACGAACGTTCGCCGTGAAACTGGCGGCGCCGCACACCAAAGTTTCCGCAGTCCGATCTGCGCCAGTGACGTTGAAATACGATTTGGCCACCACCACCAACGACGGCGATAGGTCGTCCACCGGCTTCGATGGAAAAGGCAACTCGCTTCCAGCCGAGATGCTGCCCGAGCAATTAACCTACAGCGGAGTGCACTTTCAACTCGCACCAGCAAAAACCGGCATTCCCAATGCGGTCGTGGCCAAAGGTCAGAGCATCGATCTACCGGCGGGAACCTTCAACCGCCTCTACCTGCTCGCGGCCTCGGCAGATGGCGATCAGAACGCTGCGTTCGAGGTCGGCGACAAGAAAGTCAACTTGGACATCGAAGACTGGGGCGGCTTCGTCGGTCAATGGGACGATCGCGAGTGGAGTTCGAAAGACACTTCGCAGGACGATTACGGCCAGATGTTGGGCGTCAAGCCGGGATTCATCAAGCGTGCCGATCTCGGCTGGTATTGCTCGCATCATCACAACGCGAATGGCGAAAATGTTCCCTACCGCTATTCGTATTTGTTCGCCTACCCGGTCGATCTCCCCGCCGGAGCAAAAACAATCACGCTGCCGAACAACGACAAGATTCGAATTCTCGCGATTTCCGTCGCGGAAGAGAATCCCGAACTGTGGTCCGTTCAGCCGCTCTATGATGAGCTTCCGCCAGTAGCCAAGCCTGAATAGTTGGAACTGCTACAAGGCATTCGGCTCGGGAATCGGCTCGATGCGCCCCAACAGAAAAACGTAGCCGAAGATTCCTACCATCAGATTAGCCGCAGCGGTAACGAATGCCGCTGCGAACGAGTGTGTGGCCGCGACGATGTAGCCGGTAACAATGGGCGCCGAAATCGCCGCTAGCTGTCCGGACAAATTCACAATGCCGGCCAGCGTCCCCACGCCTTCGGTTGGCGATATGAGAGACGGCACAGTCCAGGCCACAGGTGCAGCAGCGGCCAAGCCTCCCAACGCAACGCTGATCCAGACCAGAGCCAGCACGGGGCTCCGCGCCCTCGCCGCGCCGAAGATCGCCAGCCCAAAAGCCGTTCCAACTACCAGCACTGTTTGCCGAACGCAATTCGCATCATACCCGCGCTGCACCAGCGAATCCACCAGCCATCCCCCAACCACCAAATCGGTGAACGTAGCAAACAGCCACGGAACGCTGGTATAGAAAATCGAATGAAATAAATCCACACCCAGCGAAACGGAAAGATAACTTGGCAGCCACGTGAGCAGCAGATAAAAAGCGTAGTTGTAAGCACCCCACCCCAACGCTAGGCCATACACCTTGCGCTGCTTCAGCAGATAGCCTAACGATCCTTTCCTTTTGGCGCGTCGCTCGTCTTCAATCTGCGCTCCACCCCGCACAATGAATTCACGCTCACGGCCAGTCAGGTTTCGATCTTCACTGGGATTGCGATAGACCAGACAAAAGAGAAGAAAGTAAAGAAAACTAATGAAGCCGGTTGTGGCAAAACTCCATCGCCAACCGAAATGAAGGAGCAGCAAGCCAACAAAAGGAATGCCGATGGCGCTGGCAAACTTGGCCGCGGCGTCCGTAATCGCCATGGCGAGACTTCGCTCGTCTTTCGTAAACCAGTATCCCAGCGCCTTCGCGTTCGCCGGAAATGTGGGCGATTCACTCACACCCAAAAGAAACCGCGCCCCGAAAAACCAGCTCAGGCCCGGCGCAATGGACGCGGCGAGTGAAGAAAGACTCCAAAGCAACGCACTCACTCGTCCCACACGCCGCACGCCCCAGCGGTCCAGCAGAACTCCCGCAGGCATTTGCATCAAGGCATAGGTCCAACTGAAAGCGCTGGAGAGATATCCAAAGGCGATGAGCGACAACCCAAACGACTCATGCAACGCGTCGCGCGAAACCGACAGATTGATGCGGTCAAAGAAATTTACAAGGACTCCGAGGCCAAGAAGAAAGGCGATGCGCCATCGCCGATGCGGCACGGGCAGAGCTTGTTCTCCCACTCGACCTTCGGCACTCACTGGACACCGATGCCAGCCAGCAGTCCGCCATCTACAAGATAGTCGCCGCCAGTGCAGAACCCCGCTTTGTCAGATGCGAGAAAGGCGGCAAGCTCCGCCACTTCTTCCGGCGTGCCAATGCGACCCAAAGGATGCGCCGCGCCGAATCGCGCGAAGGCCTCTTCGGTCGGAAGATCTGGCGCGAAGTTTGCCGCCGAGCGCGCCAGCATGGGCGTACGAATCGAACCAGGACTGATGGAATTCACTCGAATGTTGTCCGCTGCGTGGTCGAGCGCGAGCGCGCGCGTCAGGCTGTGAATCGCGCCCTTCGAGGTGGCGTACGCGGCAACTCCACGCTGGCAGGCAAAACCTTGAACAGATGCCAGATTGATGATCGATCCCCCGCCGCGCTCCTTCATCTCCGGAATGCCGAGATGCGCAGTGAGGTAGATGCTGCCAACATTCACCATCATGCAGCGATTCCAGGTGGCAAAATCCGTCTGCAAAATCGTGCCGAAGGGATGAATGGCAGCCGCGTTTACGATAATGTCCAGTCCCCCGAACTGATTCACGGTTTTGTCCACGGCCGCTCGCACTTGGTCGAAATCCGTAACGTCGCAGGTTTCAACCTGTAGAGTTAAGCGGTCTTTCTTCGCAGCGCGAAACAAGTCCTCATTCGCAGCCGCTTCGATGCCGCAAGCCAGAACTTGCGCTCCTCCGCGCGCGAACCGAATCGCAATCGCGCGCCCGATTCCCGTAGTGCCAGTGATGAATGCTGCCTTCCCGTCGAATTCGCCCATGAAAAAGTTCACCTTTACTTGTTGACTGCGTACTCTAGCCCTCGCACCACGCCGCGCAGTTCCGCCAGTCCTTTCAACCTCCCAACGTACGAATAACCAGGGTTCACTTTTTTTCCGATGTCGCCCGCGAGCAGGTGTCCGTGATCCGGCCGCATCGGCATTTCATGATCAGGGCGACCAGAGCGCCGGCGACTTGCCTCCTCTTGCATCAAGGCACGCATAATCCCAACCACGTCCGAGCTTCCGTTCAAATGCTCGGCCTCATAAAACGAGCCGTCGCCTTCCCGCATCACCTGCCGAAGATGGACAAAATGAATCCGCGACCCGAATTCGCCGACCATCGCCAGCAGATCGTTATCAACTCGCGCGCCAAACGATCCCACGCAGAACGTGAGCCCGTTCGCTCGTGCATCATATCCGGCAAGAATGCCTCGCACATCGTCTGCGGTCGAAACTACACGTGGAAGTCCGAACAGCGGCCACGGCGGGTCGTCGGGATGAATCGCAAGTCGAATCCCGAGTTCCTGCGCGGCAGGAACAACCTCTCGCAGAAAGTCAATCAGATTCCTTCTCAAGTCATCAGGGCTGAGTTCTTCATATGCGGCGATCAAGCTGCGGATCGTCTCTCGCTCGTAGGAGGCTTCTGCCCCCGGCAATCCCGCGATAATCGTATGTTCCAGATCGTCTTTGCGTGTTTCCGTTAAGGAATTGAAGCGACGATGTGCGGCGCTGATACGCTCCTCGGGATAATCGCTCTCGGCATTCTTACGCTTGAGAATGAAAATGTCATACGCCGCAAAATCTACTGCGTCGAACCGCAGCGCGAGGCCCGTCGTCGGCAAACGCCATTGCAGATCAGTCCTCGTCCAATCCACGACCGGCATAAAGTTGTAGCAAACAACTCGCACGCCCGCCTTCGCAATTGCCGCGAGACTATCTTTCCACGCGGAAATGAAGTCGCGATAAATCCCAGAGCGGAGCTTGATGGAGTTGTGAACGGGAATGCTCTCCACCACCGACCAATCCAAACCCGCAGCGAGAATCTCGTCCCTCCGTTTCAAGACTTCCTGAACAGGCCAAGCCTCGCCACGATAAAGATGATGCAGTGCCGAGACGATGCCGGTCGCGCCTGCCTGCCGGACGTGATCGAGTGGGATGGGATCGTCCGGTCCGAACCATCGCCAGGTCTCTTTCATTCCTCAATGCTCCCCGCTAACGCGAGATTCTCGCCGACTCTCCCCGCATCACAGATTCCACCTCGGCAAGCGTAGCCATGCTCGTATCTCCCGGCGTCGTCATCGCCAGAGCGCCGTGCGCAACTCCGCACCGGACAGCCCATTCGACGTCCTTGCCCGCAAGGAAACCGTAAATCAATCCCGAGGCGAAGGAATCGCCTCCGCCCACGCGGTCCAAGATTTCAATCGGCCTCTGCGGAACGTGAACCATTCTCCCTTCATACAACGCGATCGCGCCCCACTCGTTCTGCGTAGCGGTACGCGCCTTGCGCAAAGTAGTGGCAATCAGCTTTAGATTGGAAAACTGTTCGGCGACCCGGCGCAGAGTCGATTCATAGCTCGCAATATTTAGATCGCTAAAATCCTCGCTCGTGCCTTCCATCGGAATTCCCAGCGCGGCAGAAAAATCTTCTTCATTGCCGAACAGCGCGTCCGCGTTGGAAACCAACTCGCGATTCACTTCCTGCGCCTTCGCTTTCCCTCCAATGCCTTTCCAAAGGGATTCGCGATAATTGAGATCGTAGGACACCACGCTGGCAGCCCCGCGAGCCGCCTGCATCGCAGCTTTCGCCACGGACGCCGACGATTCCGAAAGCGCTGCGAAAATTCCACCCGTGTGCAACCATCGACTGCCGCCTTGCGAAAAAATACTTTCCCAGTCGAAGTCGCCCGGCTTGCAGTTTCCGATCGCCGTGTGCCCACGGTCCGAGCATCCTACCGCCGCGCGCACGCCAAAGCCGCGCTCCGTAAAATTCAGCCCGTTACGCACCGTGCGGCCGATGCCGTCATAAGGAACCCAGCGGATGAGTGAAGTATCCACTCCGCCCTGCAGAATCAGGTCTTCGAGCAACTGCCCCACCGGGTTCTTCGCGAACGCCGTAATCACAGCCGTTCGCAAGCCAAAGCATCGCCTCAACCCGCGTGCCACGTTATACTCTCCACCGCCCTCCCACGCGCGAAAGTATCTCGCGGTGTGGATGCGTTCCTCGCCGGGATCAAGCCGCAACATCACTTCGCCGAGGCTCACACAGTCCCACTTGCAACTCTCGGCCGCCTTCACGGTGATCGAATTCATGACAGAGCATTCTAGCCGTTTCGCGTGCGCGCGGTTCAATTTCCAATTTTCAAAGTCGGTGTCAGCAAGGCGTAGCGGCGTATAATGACCGGTTTGCCAACGCGCGTCCGTGAAGATCAAAAGGCTAAAGACCGCAGTCGTTGAGGGCAATTTCGATTGGACGTTCGTACGCATTGAGACCGATGAAGGAACACGCGGTCTAGGCGAATGCTTCTTCGCCCCCGGACTCACTTCCATCCTGCGCTCGCTTGAGCCGTTGCTGATCGGGGAAGATCCCCGCGACATCCATCGCCTGTTTCGCAAGTTGCAACTCGCAACCTCCGGCGCGGGATCAATCGCCGGCATCGTTTACAACGCCATCAGCGGCATCGAGGCTGCCCTATGGGATTTGCTCGGTCAATCGCTCGGTGTTCCCATCTATTGCCTGCTCGGCGGAAAATTTCGCGATCGCGTCCGCGTCTACGCCGATTGCCACGGCGGAGAGGCGTTGGAGAGTCTCGACGAAGTCCTGCGCACGCGTCCCGCTTCGTGGTTGCCGAAAGGTGCCGCGCACACCGCGAGAGATTATTTCGGCGAGACCACCGACGAACCCGCGTGCTCTCCGGAAGATTATCGCCGCCAGGCGCTGAAGAAAAAAGCGGAAGGATTTACCGCGCTGAAGTTCGATCTCGATGTGCCCGGCACAGAAGGCGGCGACCCATACAACCGAGCGCTCAGCAATCGTGCCATCGATCACATGGTGGCGCTGATCGGTGCGGCTCGCGACGCCGTGGGTATCGAGACCGACATCGCAGTCGATTGCCATTGGCGCTACAACGCGAGCGACATGATCACCGTGGCGCACGAACTCGAACCGTTTCGATTGCTGTGGCTGGAAGATCCCGTTCCACCCAACAACACTGCAGCGCTAAAAGAAGTGAGCTCGAAGGTTCGCATCCCCATTGCCACCGGAGAAAATCTTTTTCTGTTCGAAGGCTTTCAGGAAATCATCGCGCAACACGCCCTCAGCGTAGTTACTCCCGACCTGCAGAAAGTCGGCGGCTTGGCGATCGCGCAATCGATTGCGCGATTCGCCGACGTTCACTCCATGCCCCTGGCGCCGCACAACATCAGCAGTCCGGTTGGGACATTGGCATCGGCGCATTTCTGCGCTGCAATTCCAAATTTTCTCGCTCTGGAGTTTCACGCCTCCGATGTGCCTCTCTGGAATGATCTGATCGAAGGGATTTCAAAGCCGATCATTAAGAATGGCTACATTACTCTGTCCGACAAGCCGGGACTCGGCGTGACATTGAACGAAGAAGTTGCGTGCCGTTACGTCCGCAAAGGCGAACCTTTTTTTGAGTAACATTATCGCGTAGCCCGCGTAGTCGAAGATTTATGACAATAAAAAAGGCCGACGTTCTAAAAAAGATTATCGATGACGGTTTAGTCGCCGTGATCCGCGCCGAAAGCCGCGATCAAGCCGCCCGTATTGCCGAAGCTTGTGCAGAAGGCGGTGTCGCCGCGCTCGAAATTACATTCACGGTTCCGGGAGCGGCAGGCGCAATCGAGCATCTGGCAAAGGAATTGTCGAAGAAGATCCTGCTAGGAGCGGGCACCGTTCTCGATCCGGAAACCGCCCGCATTGCGATTCTTGCGGGAGCGCACTTTATCGTCAGCCCTGCGCTCAACCCTGACACCGCGCGGCTCTGCAATCGATATCAGGTTCCCTACATGCCCGGTGCCGCTACGATAAAAGAGGTCATCGAAGGTATGGAATGCGGCGCGGACATCATCAAAGTCTTCCCCGGAGAAATTCTGGGTCCAGCATTCGTCAAAGCGGTCAAAGGCCCACTTCCGCAGGCGCAGCTTATGCCAACTGGCGGCGTCAGCGTGGAAAATGCTGGCGAGTGGATCAAGGCCGGAGCGGTGGCGATTGGAGCGGGAGGTAATCTGACAGCGGGCGCAAAAACTGGCGATTATGCATCCATCACCCGAACAGCACGGCAGTTCGTAGAACAAATCAAAGAGGCGCGAGCCAAATAACCGAGCCTAATAACAATGTCCGCAGCGAAGCTATGGAATTCTGACGACGATCTGTTCTCAATCGCGCAACGTGAGCTGTTCACCTGCGTGGTCGGCGACGTGATGGACAAACTCGAACTGCAGCACCAGTTCCTCCCGCCGCAGATTCAGCCTTTGGCTCGAGACATGATCGTGATTGGCCGCGCCATGCCAACTCTCGCCGTGGATGTGTTCGCCGAGAAAATTGACAACAGCGCAAACAAGCTCATGAACAAATCATTCGGCCTGATGCTCGAAGCGCTAGACGATCTTCGCCCAAACGAAATTTATCTCAGCACCGGCTCTTCACCGCGCAACGCGCTCTGGGGCGAGTTGATGAGCACCCGCGCCCGCAAACTGGGAAGCCGTGGCGCCGTGCTGAATGGTTATGTGCGCGATACAAAGGCAATCCTGAACATGGGCTTCCCAACATTCGGATTCGGCTCTTACGGGCAGGATTCTGCGCCGCGCTACAAAGTCGTCGATTTTCGTATTCCTGTGGAAATTGGCCTGGTGCGCATTCGTCCCGGAGATATTCTATTCGGCGATGTTGATGGAGTTCTGGTTGTGCCCGCTGAAGCTGAAGTAGAAGTTTTCACCCGTGCTTTGGAAAAGGCTCGCGGTGAAAAGCTGGTGAAGAGAGCGATTGAAGAGGGAAGCAGCGCAGTCGAGGCATTTGAGAAGTATGGAATCATGTGAAGAAAAATCGATGACCTCGAGCTTTACGAGCGTGCCGTCTCGTGCCGGGCAGCTGCAAATTTTTCTGAAGCAAAATAATCTGCACGCGTGGATCGCTTGGCGCCCCGACGAACTTCTGATGCTCTCGGGATATTTTCCGTACTGGGGCGCATCGCTGCTGCTGTATTTTGCGGATGCGGAGCCGATCCTCTTCGTCCCCCAGCTCGAGCCCAGGGATCACATTCCCGCAGGTCTGCGCGTGCAGGAATATCCGTGGGGAGATTTGAAGTGCAGCGATCCTTATGCCGACTTAACTAGCGCAATCGGCAAGGCCCTTGCGCAAGAAAACATTAGGCAGGAACGCGTCGGCATGAACCCTGCGGCGGCCAGAACTTCGTTACCGATTCAGGCCGGCGAGCAAATCCCGATGCCTGAAAATTTCTCTGCGCAACTTTCTGTGGTTGCTTCCACTCCAAATCCTGCGTGCCAAGCGGCATTCGCCGACTTGTATCTGCGAAAAACTCCAGCCGAAGTCGAAGCAATCCGGCGGGCCAATCGCGTAGCGAATGTTGGGCTACAGGCCTTCTTTGACAACCTACATCCCGGAGTCGCCGAAGCAGAGGTTGCCGCCGCAGTCGAATCCGCGATCTATCGTCAAATCGGCCACAATGGCGTTTTTCATTCGCGTGCATGGGCGATGGTCCAGTCCGGTCCCAACAGCGCGGACGCCGGACGATTCAACCGTTCTACAGGACGCCGCCTGCAAAATGGCGATCTCGTGCTGATCGAACTCGCGACTTGTGTCGATGGCTATTGGAGCGACCTGACGCGCACGGCGCCGGTTGGTAAATTAAAGAGCGAAGTTGCCGAGCTGTTTGAAATCGTCCGGGATGCGCAGCAGTCGGCCATAAACGGCGTAAAGCCCGAAGCGTCGGCCGGCGAAATCGATTCTCTGGCCCGCGACAAGATTGCAGCTCACGGACTCGCCGCATTCTTCACGCATCACACCGGCCACCACGTCGGCTTCCGCTATCACGATCCGGGGTTCCTGATTGCGCCGGGAGTTCCGAACAAGCTCGAACCCGGAATGGTGGTCACGATTGAACCCGGGGCCTACGTTCCAGATCGCGGCGCGGGAGCCCGTGTTGAAGATGACGTGCTGGTCACCGAGTCCGTTCACGAAGTTCTCTCCCGTCCTCCGCGAGCAGGCGCGCCATGATCACCATCGATCTTTCCGGCAAATCCATTCTGATCACCGGCGCGATGGGCGCAATTGCTGAACACATGGTCAAACGGCTGACCGCGGCGGGCGCAACGCTCGTGCTCACGGATATCAAATCCAACAACGAAGCTCGCAAGATGCTCGACCAATGGCAAATTGCGCCTTCGTCTTATCTTTACTTCTCTGCCGATATCACCGACCCTACCCAGGTCAATCGCGTCATGAAGGCGGCCTTCGAAAAATTTCCGACGATGGATACGGTCATCGGTCACGCCGGCGGCTGCGGTCTGCATCCCTTCGCCACAACTTCCGAGGCAGATTACGAGCACATCTTCCGCTTCAATTATTTCGGCCAGACCTACCTCGCGCGTGCAACGTTGTCGTACTGGATGCAAAATAAGATCGTCGGACATCTCATCTTTACCTCTTCCTACGTGGCTCGCATGCCGCACACGCTCATTCCAGCCTATTCATCCGCCAAGGCCGCGCTGGAAAATTTTGCGCGCAGCCTCGCCCTCGAATATGCCCTGACCGGAATTCGCGTCAATGTTGTTTCCCCCGGCAATGTTGCCGCTGGCAGTTCGCTGAAGGTCTTCGATGAAGACCCCGCATATCGCGAATTTGTGCTCCGCGTGTCACTCGGGCGGCGCAACAGCCCCGAGTCGATCGCCGATGCCTTTGTCTTTCTCTGTTCACCTCTCGCCGCCGAAATTAACGGACAAATCCTCAGCCCGGATTACGGCGCCGGCATTGGGAATCGCCTGTGAAAATCGGCCTCGGACTTTATCGTCACATGCTCACGCGCGAGTGCTACGATTTCGCGCGGCAGGCCGGCTGCACGCACGTGGTCGTACATCTCGTCGATTACTTCAATCAGGGATCTTCGAATCCGCGCAACAACCAGCCGACCGGATCGAAGTACGAACCGTGGGGACTCGCCGGCGATCCGCAGCGACTGTGGACCGTCGAGGAACTGAAGAATCTTCGTCGCGAAATTGAAAACGCCGGGCTGGTCCTCACCGCGATCGAAAACCTAGATCCCGCGCACTGGCATGACATTCTGCTCGACGGTCCGCTGCGCGCACAGCAAATCGAAAAAGTGAAAACCATCATCCGCCGCATGGGCGAAGCCGGCATTCCCGTGCTCGGCTACAACTTCAGCCTGGCGGGCGTATGCGGGCGCGTGACCACGCCCGGCGGGCGAGGCAATGCGATCACGCTCGGAATGGACGGTCCCGCCGACGATATACCAATTCCAATCGGCACGATTTGGAACATGATCTACGACAGCGACGCTACGCCCGGAACCCTGCCTTCGATTTCCCATGAAGAACTCTGGCGTCGCTTGCAGAGATTTCTCGAAGAAGTGGTTCCCGTCGCCGAGCAATCGGGAGTACGGCTAGCCGCACATCCCGACGACCCACCGATGCCAACCATGCGCCGCCAGCCCCGCCTCGTCTACCAGCCATCCATGTATCAGCGGCTGATCGATCTCGCCCCCAGCCGAAGTAATTCGCTGGAGCTGTGCGTAGGCACACTCGCCGAGATGACAGAGGGCGATATTTACAATGCGATCGACCGATACAGCAAACAAGGCCGCATTGCCTATGTTCATCTCCGCAATGTCGTGGGCAAAGTTCCGCACTATCGCGAAACATTTATCGATGAAGGCGATGTGGACATGCTCCGCATCCTCACCATCCTGCATCGCAATCACTTCGACGGCGTAATCATTCCCGATCACACTCCGCAGATGACCTGCTCCGCGCCGTGGCACGCGGGAATGGCGCATACCATCGGCTATGTGCTGGCCGCGAAGGCCATGCTCGAATCTTCCTCACTTAAAGTGGAGCGCGTCAACGCATCGCGCGGAGACGACTAAGCTGAACCCTCCCACTTCCAATCATTCCCGCGCACCGCTCCTCATTGCAGCGACTGTTTCTACCCTCGGCGGCCTTCTGTTCGGCTATGACAACATCGTCATCAGCGGCGCCATCGGATTCCTGAGCCAGCTTTTTCATCTGGACGCCGCAGGCATCGGCTGGGCTGCCGGCTGCGCGCTCATCGGTTGTATCGCAGGCTGCGCCGCAGCCGGCACAGTGGCCGACTATCTTGGCAAGAAAAAGGGTCTCGCCATCTGCGCGCTTTGTTTCGCTCTCTCATCGCTCGGCATGTTGTTCGCTGGCAACCTGCATCAGTTCGTCGTCTGGCGCTTGATTGGCGGCCTCGGCATTGGCGCGGCATCCGTGATTTCTCCCAACTATATCGCGGAGATTGCTCCCACCCGCATACGCGGCCGCTGCGTAACTCTCTATCAACTCGGAATCGTCGTTGGCATTCTCGCCGCCGTGTTCGTCAACATGCTGATTCAGCGCATGGGCGACGAAGCATGGAACATTTCCACCGGCTGGCGCTGGATGTTTTTCGCGGGCATCGTTCCGGCTCTTCTCTTCGGTCTTGTGATCTTGCCCGCGGTCGAAAGCCCGCGCTGGCTGCTGAAAATGGGGAAACGCGAACAGGCCGTCAACGTTCTCGCAAAAATCAACGGAAGCGAAATTGCCTCGCGTGAAGTCATCGAGATCGAAAACTCGCTAGCCGCGGAGGAAGGCCACATCTCCGAGTTACTCACAACCTTTCGTCGTCCTCTTTTGCTCGGCATTATGCTGGCAGGCCTGCAACAGATCAGCGGCATCACCCCGCTGTTTTCTTTCCTTCCGGAAATTTTTCGCGCCGCCGGCACGGCGACCAGCAGCGCATTTTTTCAGTCTGTCTTAGTAAGCCTGATTAATTTATTGTTCACTCTTTTCGCGCTCTGGCTGGTGGATCAAGCGGGACGAAAGACGCTAATCCTCGCTGGCACTGCGCTGCAGTTCATTTCCTTCGTTCTGGTCGGCTGGTTCTATCATGTTCACGCCAGCGGTATTGCCGTTTTGATTTTCGTGATGAGCTTCGTCGCCGGCCACGCGTTCGGCAATGGAGTAGCCTGCTGGGTCATCATCTCCGAAATTTATCCCACGAAAGTTCGTGGCCGCGGCATGTCGATTGCCACCACAGCGCTCTGGCTCGTCGGCTACCTGGGCAACCAACTATTTCCCATCATGCAGAAGCATCTCGGTTCCGACGGAACTTTTTGGTGTTTCAGCGCCGGAGCGCTCCTCACGATCATCCTGGTCAGCTGGCTGGTGCCCGAAACCAAGGGCCGGTCGCTGGAAGAGATCACCAAATTCTGGACGCAGAAGGATCCTCTCGTCGTCGCACGTTCTTAAGCGTCACTCCGCTATGCAGCCGCCAGATAGATGTACCGCAAAATAAAGAGCAACGTAAGAATCCATATGAGCGCGTTGATTTCCCGAATCTTCCCTGCGGCAATTTTCACGACAGTATAAGAAATCAGTCCAAGGCTGAGGCCCGTGGCGATGCTGAACGTAAGCGGCGTAGCCAGCATCGTGATAAATGCGGGCACTGCTTCGCTGAAGTCCTGCCAGTCGATCTGCGCAATCGACTGCGTCATCAGCACGCCCACGAGAATCAGCACAGGAGCCGTCGCGTAAGCGGGAATCGCCGTCGCCAGTGGCGAGCAGAACGTCGCCAGCAAGAAAAGCCCGGCGGTGGCTACATTAGCCAAGCCTGTACGCGCGCCGGCGGCAACTCCCGCCGCGCTCTCAATGTAGCTCGTCACCGTGGAAGTTCCCGTCAGCGAACCGGCGATCGTTCCCACCGCATCGGCGATCAGAACTCTGCCAACCCGTGGAATCTTGCCGTCCTTTACGAAGCCGCCTTGTTCACACACTCCAACTAAAGTGCCGACATTATCGAAGAGATCAACGAATAAAAATGCGAACAGAATTTCGAGCAGGCCGAGATGAACCGCACCGTGAAAATCAAGCTGCAACAAAGTAGAGGATGGATGCGGCATCGAGAAGAACCCTTTTGGCCAACTCGCGATTCCCCGCCACATTCCCAACGCCGCCGTTCCGAAAATTCCAATCAAGATCGCTCCGTGAAGTTTTCGCGACATCAGGATGAGCGTCAACGCCAGCCCGAAGCAGGCCGTCTGCACCTCTTTATTCGCGAAGCTGCCAAGCCCGACAAACGTTGCCGCGTTGGCCACCACGAGCTTCGCATTCCGCAATCCCACAAACGCAATGAACATGCCGATTCCCGCTGCCGTCGAGTGTTTCAGGCAATCCGGAATGCCGTTGACGATCTGTTCCCGCACGCGAGTAACCGTCAGCACAAGGAAAAGCACCCCGGAAAAGAAAACGACGGCCAGCGCCGTGCGCCACGGAATGTGCATCGCGATACAAACCGAATACGTGAAGTACGCGTTCAGCGACATTCCCGGCGCAAGCGCAATAGGATAGTTCGCATAAAGTCCCATCACCAGGGTCGCGACCGCTGCCGAAATGCAAGTCGCAAACACCACTCCATCCGCAGGCATCCCCGCTTGCGCCAGGATTTGCGGATTCACCACCACGATGTATGCCATCGTGACAAAAGTGGTCAGCCCGCCGAGCATTTCTTGTCTGATTGTGGTTTGATTCTCGGACAGCCTGAAGTAGCGGTCGATCAAACGCCCTCCGTTGACTCTGAACTTAGCAGGACTGGAACTGAAAGGTAGTCGCTAATAGTCGATCTTGTTCGGACTGTTCTTCCATGCGCGAAACGCCTCGAGCCCCTGTTCACGCATCATCTGCACCGTAGGGATCTTTCTTTCCGAGTGGTCCTTATCGAGTTCTCGGTAAATCAGCGAGTCGTCGAATCCAACTTGCGATGCGTCCGAAGCATCGTTCGCAAAGTAAATTCGATCCAGGCGGGCCCAGTAAATTGCGCCCAGGCACATGGGGCAGGGTTCGCACGAAGTGTAGATTTCACAGCCCTGCAGATCGAACGCGCGAAGTCGCTTGCAGGCTTCGCGAATTGCCACAACTTCCGCGTGCGCCGTTGGATCGTTCGTGGAGGTAACTTGATTGGCGGCTTCGGCAACGATCTGTCCGTCCTTGACGATAACTGCCCCGAAAGGTCCGCCCCGCGCGGAGAGAACGTTATCAATCGACAGCTGAATAGCGCGCGCCATGAAGGGATTGTCCATGTGTTCGCTCGATGTCTCTCGAAGCGGCAACTTAACGGTGCGAATCGCAAATCAGTCTACATGGACTAGGCCGCCGCCGTGGCGTTGATAGGCGAGTATATGCCAGGAACCCGAATTCACGAAGTTGCCCCCGTGAGAAAAGCTTTGACTTACCCTGTGAACCTCTGTGTCCCCTGTGTTTAAGAATCACTCTTCTCCAACATCCTCATTCCAAATCTCAGGAAAGCGGCGGATGTACTCCCGCAACATCGACGCGCACTCGATAGAATCCATATCGATGACCTTCACGCCCAGCGAACGCAGCCAATCAATCCCTCCCTGAAAATTCCGGCTCTCACCCACGATCACCGTCCCAAACCCAAATTGCCGAACCAGCCCGCTGCAATACCAACAAGGCGCAAGCGTTGTAACCATGATGAGCTTTCGATAACTGCGTTGCCGCCCAGCGTTGCGAAAGGCGTCAGTCTCGCCGTGCAGCGCGGGATCGCCATTTTGCACGCGGCGGTTATGCCCCGCTCCGATCAGCTTGCCCTCGCCATCGAAAATCGCCGCACCGATCGGGATGCCGCCTTCGGCCATCCCTTTGCGCGCCTCATCGATCGCCACCTGCAGCATGGCTGAGTAATCGGAATTCGACATGTCCCGATTATAAAAGTCTGCCGGCCCAATCTCTGGAAAACCGCGAACCGAAGCAGCTATACTCGCAGCCGCGATGAATGCCCGAACCAGATTCTTCCGCCATCTTCCGGCGTTGCTTTGCGCCGCATTTCTTTCCATTTTCGCAGCCGCTCAAGATTCACCAACTGCTTCGTCTCATGCCGCTGAAATCCTGGATTCCATGCCTCGTGCCAAACGAATCAGCGAACTTGCGATTGCTCCCGACGCAAGTAAAGTTGCCTATATCGTCGATGGTCAACTCTCCGTGATTGCCTCCGCGGGCGGCACATCCCAGACTATTGCGCTCGAAAGCAAACTTCAGCTTCGCGATGTGGCCTGGTCGGCAGACAGTAAGCGTCTAGCCTTCCTCGCCGACCTGCCCGGCGGAACTCCTGCCGCGGAGCTTTGGACTTCGGCCCCGGATGGAAGCAATCTCGCCAAACACGCCGACCTGAAAGGTTACGCGCAAATGCCACGCTTCTCGCCTGACGGATCAAGGTTAAGCGTGTTGTTCATCGAAGGCATGCCGCGCGTAGCCGGCCCGCTGGAACCCATGACGCCTCTTGCCGGCGAAGTCAGCCAGAAAATTTATGAGCAGCGCATTGCGACGGTTGACCTGAGTACAGATCGTCTCACCCAGCTCACGCCCGCCGACATCTATGTGTACGAATACGAGTGGACCCCTGATGGAAAAAGTTGGATCGCGACGGCGGCGCACGGCTCTGGCGATGCGAACTGGTATTTAGCTCGCCTCTATAGCGTGAATGCGACTAACGGTGAGATGCACGAAATCTACAAGCCCAAATGGCAGATTGCCGATCCGCGAATTTCTCCCGATGGGAAAGCCGTCGCCTTCATCGAAGGATTGATGAGCGACGAGGGATCGACCGGCGGCGACGTGTATGTAGTCCCCACGGACGGCGGAGCCGCTCGCGACGTCACGCCGGAAATCAAAGCATCTCCTTCCGCAATTGCATGGCAGGATTCCCATCACATCTTATTCGCAGAGAATATTGACGGCAATTCCAGCTTCGCCAGCGTGAGTGCAAACGGAGGCACAGTTACGACTCTCTGGACGGGCGAGGAATACGCTCAGCCCGAAAGCGACTTGTGGACCAGCAAATCTGGCGGCAATACGCTGGTCGCGCTCGTGCGGCAATCCGCCAGCGCTCCGCCGGAAGTTTGGTCGGGACAGATTGGCAAGTGGAAACAGCTCACGGAAATCAACGGCGCTGTAAGGCCCGCGTGGGGTGAAATGCGCAACGTCCACTGGATGAACGGCACCCTGCGCGTGCAGGGCTGGTTGATGTTTCCGAAGGATTACGACGCGCATGAAAAATATCCGCTCATCGTGAGCGTGCACGGCGGGCCATCGGCAGCCTGCCGTTCGCACTGGGACGAGCTGTTTTCCGGATCGCTCTCCGCCGCCGGATATTTTGTTCTGTGTCCCAATCCACGCGGCAGCTACGGGCAAGGTGAAACCTTTACGCAGGCCAACGTGAAAGATTTCGGCGGCGGCGATTATCGCGACATCATGGCTGGCGTGGACGCGATGATGAAGGAATACCCGATCGACCCGATGCGCCTCGGCATTCGCGGCCACAGCTACGGTGGGTACATGACGATGTGGGCAGAAACGCAAACCCATCGCTTCGCCGCAGCGGTTGCGGGCGCCGGACTTTCTGACTGGCTAAGCTACTACGGCGTGAACGAGATCGATGAATGGATGATCCCGTTCTTCGGCGCGTCGATCTACGACGATCCCGCCGTTTACGCGAAGAGCGATCCCATGCACTTCGTAAAAAACGTGAAAACGCCAACTTTAATCTTGGTGGGCGACCGCGACGGTGAAGTGCCGGTAGAGCAGTCAGTCGAATGGTGGCACGCCCTCGAAACTCTGCGCGTACCCAACAAGTTCGTGGTCTATCCCGATGAAGGACATGTCTTCGTAAAGGCTTCCGACTGGCGGGATTACCAATTGCGCACCATGGAATGGTTCGAGGAATGGTTCGCGAAGGCGAAATAGCTTTCAGCAGTAAATTGCGGACGCGCTGATCCTTTGAAAATTCCTATCCTCTGCATCGAAATTCTGCGTTTTACTTGGCGGCGGCAAAGCCTTATCAAAGAATAGACGGAGTGCCGCTTTGGGCAACGTGTCGGCTGCAGCCGGCGGCTCGTTTCAACCATGACCGGTTCCGTAACAACGAATCTGTTCCCGGGAGACCACGATGTCCCGCGTAAGAGTTATCCACGGCATGCCGTCGGCGCAAGGTCTTTACGATCCTGCGCAGGAGCACGATGCCTGCGGGATCGGGTTCGTGGCCAGCGTCCGCGGCGAAAAAAGCCACGACATCGTTCGTAAAGGCGTTCAGGTTCTGCTGAACCTCGCGCATCGCGGCGCCTGCGGCTGCGACGCCGAAACCGGCGATGGCGCCGGCATCCTGATTCAAATTCCCCACAAATTCTATGCGCGCGAGTGCGCCAAGCTCGGGTTCGAACTACCCGAACCCGGCAACTACGGCGTCGGCGTGACTTTCCTGCCGGTCGAAAAGCATCCACGTCTGCAGTGCGAAGGCATTCTCGAACGCATCGTTCAAGAAGAAGGTCTCACTCTTCTCGGCTGGCGCGATACGCCTTGCTACGCATCCGCCATCGGCCGCGTGGCGCGGGCCTCGCAGCCCTACATCCAGCAGATTTTCGTCGGACGCCCAGCCAATCTCGATGAAGACGCCTTCGAGCGCAAACTCTATATCGTGCGCAAGCGCGCAGAGAACGAAGTGCGCCAGTCCGATATCGAAGACGACGCTGCAACGTTTTATATCCCCTCTCTCGTGTCGCACCGTTGTTTACAAAGGCCTGGTGCTGGCCACGCAGCTCACCACCTTCTATCGCGAACTTTCTGATCCCGACCTGACTAGCGCCCTGTGCCTTGTGCATCAGCGCTTCTCCACCAACACGTTTCCAAGCTGGCAGCGCGCCCATCCCTATCGTTACATCGCCCACAACGGAGAGATCAACACGCTGCGCGGCAACGTGAACTGGATGCACGCACGCCAGTCGCTGCTAGCCTCACCGTTATTCGGCGACGATATCGAGAAACTGTTACCGATCATCGAAGCCGACGGCAGCGACTCGGCAAATTTCGACAACGTCCTCGAACTCCTGGTGCAAAGCGGACGCAGCCTGCCTCACGCCATGGCCATGCTCATTCCCGAAGCCTGGGCGGGAAACCCGCACATGCATCCCGAGAAGCGCGCATTCTACGAGTATCACGCCTGCCTCATGGAACCCTGGGACGGCCCCGCCGCAATCGCATTCACTGACGGCCGTGTGATCGGCGCTACCCTCGACCGCAATGGCCTGCGTCCCGGCAGATACGTAGTCACGCACGACGATCTCGTAGTGATGGCCTCGGAAGCGGGCGTGCTCGACATTGCGCCCGAGCAAGTCAAGATGAAAGGCCGCCTGCAGCCGGGGAAGATGTTTCTCGTCGACACGGTCGAAGGCCGCATCGTCTCCGATCGCGAAATCAAAGGTCGATTGGCCGCGCAGCAGCCATACGCGGAGTGGCTCAAAGACAATCAGATTACGATGAATCATCTGCCCGAGCCTTCGCGTACGCATCCGCCAGATCCGGAGACACTCCTGCGTCGCCAGCGCGCCTTCGGCTACTCGGATGAAGACTTGAAGATGCTTCTCGGTCCGATGGCCTCAGCCGGAGAAGAGCCGGTCGGCTCGATGGGAACCGATACACCTCTCGCCTGCCTTTCAGATAAGCCGCAGCCGCTCTTCAACTATTTCAAGCAGCTATTCGCGCAAGTCACGAATCCACCGATCGATCCCATTCGCGAAGAAATGGTGATGTCGCTCACCAGCTACATCGGCAGCGAGCGCAACATTCTCGAAGCAGCTCCCGAAAACTGCCAGATGCTGAAGCTCGAGCATCCGCTGCTAACCAATCGCGAATTCGAAAAGCTGCGCCGAGTCTCGCATCGCGATCTTCTCGCGACAACTTTGCCCGCGCTTTTCCGCGCCAACGAAGGCGAAGCCGGGCTGAAGCGCGCACTCGAGGAACTGTGCCAGCGCGCCTCGTTATCAGTGAAGGCCGGATACAGTCTGCTGATCCTCTCCGATCGCGGCGTCGACAAAGACTACGCGCCCATCCCCAGCCTGCTCGCACTAGCAGCGGTTCACAATCTCCTGGTGCGCGAAGAGACGCGCACGCAGGTCGCTCTCATCATCGAATCCGGCGAGCCGCGCGAAGTCATGCATTTCGCCCTCCTCAGCGGATACGGCGCCAGCGCGATCAATCCATATCTCGCGCTTGAAACCGTCGAAAACCTCGCTTGGCGCGGCGAATTGACCGAGGGCATCACGCCCGAGCAGGCCGTCAAGAACTTCATGAAGTCGGTCAAGAAAGGTCTGCTGAAAACTTTTTCGAAGATGGGCATTTCCACCCTCCAGAGTTATCAGGGTGCCCAGGTTTTCGAAGCAATCGGCCTGAGCAAAGAATTAGTGGAAGCCTATTTCGCGGGAACGACTTCGCGTCTCGAAGGCGTCGGCCTCGATGTTCTCGCCCGCGAAGCGCAGATGAAGCACGAACACTCGCTGCGCCCGATCACCGAGTTCGAAACCGAACTCGCCGTCGGAGGCGTCTACCATCAACGCACCAACGGCGAGTATCACCTGCTCAACCCGCTGACCATCAGCAAACTGCAGCAATCTGTGCGGCAGGAAAATTTCAAAACCTTTCAGGAATACAGCGACCTCATCGACAAGCAGAGCACCAGCCTGTGCACGCTGCGCGGCCTGATGAAGTTGAAGAAGAGCGACAAGCCAGTGCCGCTCGATGAAGTCGAACCCGCCAAGGAAATTGTGAAACGCTTCGCCACGGGCGCAATGTCGTTCGGTTCCATCAGCAAAGAGGCCCACGAAACGCTCGCGATTGCCATGAACCGCATCGGCGGCAAGTCGAATACCGGCGAAGGTGGAGAAGACGAAGAGCGCTTCAAGCCCGATGCCAGCGGCGACTTTCGTCGCAGCGCGGTAAAGCAGGTCGCTTCGGCGCGCTTCGGCGTGACAGCAAATTATCTGGTGAACGCCGACGAACTGCAGATCAAGATGGCGCAGGGAGCGAAGCCCGGAGAAGGCGGCCAGCTCCCCGGCCACAAAGTCGACGAGGTGATCGCGCGCATTCGGCATTCGATTCCCGGCGTTGGCCTGATCTCTCCGCCGCCGCATCACGACATTTACTCGATCGAAGATCTGGCGCAACTGATCTACGACCTCAAAAACGTAAACCCGCAGGCCCGGATCTCGGTAAAACTCGTCGCCGAATCAGGCGTAGGAACAGTAGCTGCCGGTGTTGCCAAAGCGCACGCCGATGTTGTTCTCATCAGCGGCGACAGCGGCGGAACGGGCGCTTCGCCTCTCAGTTCAATCAAACACGCGGGCATTCCCTGGGAGTTGGGTCTGGCCGAGACGCAACAAGTTCTGCTGCTGAATGACCTCCGCAGCCGCATCCGCGTACAAACCGACGGCAAGCTGCAAACCGGCCGCGACGTCACAATCGCAGCCCTGCTCGGCGCAGAAGAATTCGGTTTCGCCACCACGCCGCTCATCGCCCTGGGCTGCGTCATGATGCGCAAATGTCATCTGAACACGTGCTCCGTAGGCATCGCCACGCAGGATCCGGTGCTGCGCAAGCAGTTCCAGGGCCAGCCCGAACACGTCATCAATTTCTTTTTCTTCATCGCCGAGCAGATGCGCCAATACATGTCCGAGCTCGGTTTCCGCACGGTCGATGAAATGGTGGGCCGCGTCGACATGCTCGACTTCCAGCCTGCAATCGACCACTGGAAGGCGCGGGGCCTCGATCTTTCCGCGATTCTCTACGCTCCTCCGCTCCCGTCGCGCGTGGCGCGGCGCTGTGTCCAGGCGCAAAATCATGGACTCGAGCAGGCACTCGATCATCAACTGGTCGAGCACTCGCTCGACGCCCTGCTGAGCCTGAGTTCGGTCGAAGTCAACTTGCCCGTGCGCAACATTCATCGCTCCGTCGGCGCCATCCTGAGCGGTCAAATCGCGCGCCGCTATGGCTCTGCCGGGCTGCCCGACGACACCATCCGCATCCATCTCTCCGGCTCCGCCGGACAAAGCCTGGGTGCGTTTCTGGCGAAGGGAGTCACCCTGACGCTCGAAGGCGACGCCAACGACTACGTGGGCAAGGGACTTTCAGGCGGCAGGATCGTCGTCTATCCGCCGCGCGCCTCGACGTTCGCGGCGGAAGAAAACATCATCCTCGGCAACGTCGCGCTCTATGGGGCAACCAGCGGCGAAGTCTTCTTCAACGGAGTCGCGGGCGAGCGCTTCGCCGTGCGCAACTCCGGAGCCACGGCCGTGGTCGAAGGCGTCGGTGACCACGGCTGCGAGTACATGACGAAAGGCACCGTGCTCGTCCTCGGCCAGTGCGGAAGAAATTTTGCCGCCGGCATGAGCGGCGGCGTCGCCTACGTCTTCGACGAGCACCGCACCTTCACCGAAGAGCGCTGCAATCTCGGCTCGGTCGACCTGGAGCCACTCATCGAAGAGCAGGATCTGAAGATCGTGAACGACCTGATCTCACGCCACCATGAACTGACCGGAAGCCATCGCGCGAATTGGATTCTCGATCACTGGCAGGAAGCTCTGCCGCGCTTCATCAAAGTTTTCCCGCACGAGTTCAAGCGCGTGCGCGGCCTGAGCCGCAACCACCAGCCGTACATACCAAACGAGCCGCTCATCGACGTCGCGCACCGCCAGCATGTGCACGCGCACGAGCAGATTCAACATGAGCAGGTGCAGCATGGGTAAAACCACCGGCTTCCTCGAATTCTCGCGCGAACATGCCCCGCGTCGTCCGGTAACGCAGCGCGTGAACGATTGGTTCGAAATCTATCTTGATCTTCCGGAAGAAACTCTGCGCAAGCAAGGCGCGCGCTGCATGGATTGCGGCGTGCCCTTCTGCCAGACGGGTTGCCCCGTCAACAATCTGATCCCTGACTGGAATGACCTCGTCTATCGCGGCCGCTGGAAGGAAGCGGTGCGACAGCTGCACGCAACCAACAACTTTCCCGAGTTCACCGGCCGCATCTGTCCTGCGCCCTGCGAAGCCTCGTGCGTGCTGGGCATCAATCAGCCGGCCGTGACCATCAAGCAGAACGAAAAAAATATCGTCGAGCGCGGATTCCGCGAAGGCTGGATTCACCCCGAGCCGCCGAAAGTTCGCAGCGGAAAAAAAGTTGCCATCGTGGGCTCCGGACCCGCAGGTCTCGCAGCAGCACAGCAACTCTGCCGCGCCGGTCACGCCGTCACAGTTTACGAAAAGGCCGACCGCATCGGCGGCCTGCTCCGCTACGGGATCCCTGAGTTCAAGCTCGAAAAGCACATCATCGACCGCCGCCTCGATCAGATGCGCGCCGAAGGTGTGCAATTCGTCACGAATGCGGAAGTCGGCAAGACTATTGCCGTAGAAAATTTGCGCCGCGACTTCGACGCCATCGTCCTAGCCGGAGGTGCCGAACATCCGCGCGATCTCGTGGTTCCCGGTCGCGAGCTAAAAGGCATCCATTTCGCCATGGAGTTCCTGCCGCAGCAAAACAAACGCTGCCATGGCGACACCCTAGCCTCCGAAACGGAAATTCTGGCGACCGGAAAACATGTGGTAATCATCGGCGGCGGCGACACCGGCGCTGACTGCCTGGGCACAACTCATCGCCAGAAGCCGTTGTCGGTTCACCAGTTCGAAATCATGCCCAAGCCGCCGGATGAGCGCTCTGCACAAACTCCCTGGCCACTGTGGCCAATGCAACTGCGCACCGAAGCCGCACACGAAGAAGGCGGCATTCGCGATTGGAGCATCGCAACCACAAAATTTATCGGCGACGATGGCTGCGTGACGCAACTGCACGCCGTCCGCGTCGGCCCTCCGCCAAAGTTCGAACCGATTCCCGGCAGCGAATTTACAATGGATGCCGACCTCGTGCTACTCGCGATGGGCTTCCTCGGCCCCGTACGCAACGGGATGATCGAGCAACTCGCCGTGGTGCTCGATCCCCGGGGCAATGTCGCGACCGACGAGAATTACATGACTTCGATCCCGGGCATCTTCGCCGCTGGTGATATGCGCCGCGGCCAATCGCTCGTAGTCTGGGCGATTTCCGAAGGCCGCAAAGCCGCCGCCGTCGTCGATTCCTATCTGAAAAATTTAGCGAAGCCCGTTGCTCGTGCAATCTCTGCCGTTCAACAGGTCGCCTCATGACCTCGGGCCCCTCGGTCGCCGCGGTATGCGGCAACAAAAATACGATTCCAGTTCGACGCAAACCATCGGTCTACAAGACATTCGAACCGCGATGGACCGCATCCGCGGCGCGATTCGCACCACCGACTGCCGTCACTCGGAAACTTTCTCGTCCCTCACTGGCAACTCGATATTTCTTAAACTCGATAATCAACAGCGCACTGGTGCATTCAAAGAACGCGGCGCACTAAATAAACTGCTCACGCTGACTTCAGCCGAGCGTGCCCAGGGCGTCATCGCCGCCTCCGCTGGCAACCACGCGCAAGGGGTCGCCTATCACGCGGGACGGCAGGGCATTCGCGCTGTAATCTACATGCCCCTGCCCACGCCTCTCATCAAGGTTTCCGCCACACGCAACTACGGAGCCGAGGTCGTTCTCCACGGTGCGAACTACGACGAAGCGTATGAGAAGGCGGTTGAACATAGCCGCAAAGATCACCTCACTCTCATCCACGCCTTCGACGACGATGCGGTCATCGCCGGACAGGGCACGCTCGGCCTGGAAATTCTGGCACAACAACCTGACATTGACGCGGTCGTCGCACCCATCGGGGGCGGCGGCCTGATCGGCGGCATCGCCTGCGCGGTCAAACAACTGAAGCCCTCGGTGCGGGTCTTTGGAGTGCAGCCAAGCAAGCTTCCATCCATGAAGGCTGCCGTCGACAACGGCGGTCCCGTAAGCTTAAAGCCTGCGGTCACGATTGCCGACGGCATTGCCGTGCGCCGCGCCGGGGAACGCACGTTCCCACTAGTTCAGAAATATGTCGACGACATTGTCACTGTCGAGGAAGAAGAAATCGCCAACGCCATCCTCCTTCTCCTGGAGCGCGAAAAAACTCTGGCCGAAGGCGCTGGCGCAGCCTCCATTGCCGCCCTCCTGAATCACAAACTCCAGCTGGAAGGAAAGAAAGTCGCCGTCCTCGTCTGCGGTGGCAACATCGACGTCACACTGCTCGCCCGCATCATCGAGCGCGGCTTGGTCAAAGATGGCCGCCTCGTCCGCCTGCGCGTTCACCTTCCCGATTACCCTGGAGCTCTACACCGCGTTACCGGAATCCTCGCCGATCTCCGCGCCAACATTGTCGAAACCGCCTACGATCGCGCCTACCACGGCGTCAATCTAGGCGACACGGCAATCGACATCACGATGGAAACCAAGGGGCCGTCCCATATCGCGGAACTAATCGCAGCTTTGTCGGCGGCAGGCTACGCCCACGAGAGAATTCTGTAATTTTTGTGCGGCGTCATTCCGAGCGAAGCCGTTCTTCAGGCGTGGCGAGCAATCTCATTGGCTACCAACTCGTGGTTTAATCATTGACGCCGCTGATCTTCGGCAGAAGAAATTTGAATTGGACTCAGCCCACCGATCCGGATATCGTCTGCGGATTAGGGAGAGGACTGCGATGGAACGCAACGGCGCTCGTCGGGGTCGACTCACTTTCCCAGTCAGCCCTTCCCTCCAAGATTCGCGGTTGTTCGGGTCTGCGCTTGCGTACTTACCGCGCAGGCCCCGCCGCCACAGTCTCACCCACCTTTAAAACACGGGAGCGACAACACATGAGAAAGCGAACCGGCAGGCACTGTTTGCGCCTGTTAGCGTCGTTCTGCGTCACAATCATTCTGGCTGGCGGATTCTTGGCAGGCCTATCGCGAACATGCCTCGCCGATGACACGCCCAAACCCGATCCCGCCGGCATCGCAACCGGCGACCGGAATTCGGCGGTCGACGCCGCAGGCAACTCTTTCGTGGTTTCCGAACCCACCGACAAAAGCGCTCCCGACTATGCAGCAAACAAAAAAGCCTTCGACGACTACCAGGCGCAGGCGGCGAAGGAACCTCTCGCAGTCAAGCTGGCCGATAGCGTCGGCCATGTTCGTGTCGCCACAAATTTCGCCTGGACTCTAAATACCGGCTATCTCGTCCTATTCATGCAAGCTGGTTTCGCGCTTACTTACCTGCGGCCTCGTCCGAAAAAAGAATGCCGCTCACCTGATGATGCTGAATTTCGCAGCCTATGTTTTCGCCTTCCTCGCCTACTACGCCTGCGGCTATGCCTTCCAGTTCGGTGCGGTCGCCATCAACTCCAATCCAGCCGTCCTGGGCGGCACGCCCGGCCTCAATCACTTCCTGATCGGCAGCGGGCAATGGGGCTTCGTCGGCGGCAGAGGATTTTTCCTAACCGGCCCGGCCTATGACGCCTCCAGCAACTGTCTCACTCTCTTCGAAGTCGTCTTTATGGAAACCGCCGGATACATCATCGTCGGCGCAATCTGCGAACGCATCAGCTTCTGGGCATTCCTGCTCTGCGAACTCTTCATCGGCGGCATTCTTTATCCTATCTCCGGCTGTTGGACGTGGGGCGGCGGCTGGCTGTCGCAAGTCGGCTCGACCCGCAACTTGGGCCACGGCTATGTAGACTTCGCGGGATCCACGGTCGTCCACGCCGTAGGCGGTTTCGCTGCCATGGCTCTGGCAATCATTCTCGGCCCGCGCCTCGGCAAATACGGACCCGGAGGAAAAATCCGCGTCTTCCCAGCGCACAACATCGTCTACGTTGTCACCGGCACCTTCATCCTGCTTTTCGGTTGGATGGGATTCAACCCCGGCTCCACGCTGGCCGCAACCGATTTGCGCATCTCCGTAGTTGCCGTGAATACAAACCTATCCGCAGTCGCAGGCTCGGCCGCCGCAATGCTCTTGTGGTATTTCCTCTTCGGCAAACCCGACGTGACCATGGCCTGCAACGGAATGCTAGCCGGTCTCGTCGCCATCACTGCGCCCTGCGCCTTCGTATCGCCCACCTCAGCGACCATCATTGGCGCTCTGGCCGGCTGCCTGGTTTGCTTCGGAGTTCTCTTCAACGATCGCGTCCTCAAGATCGACGACCCCTGTGGCGCAATTTCCGTTCACGGATACTGCGGCTGGCTGGGAGCAGTAAGCGTCGGCATCTTCGCCGATGGCACCTACGGCGCGGGATGGAACGGCGTCGGCGCAACCAGCTATCTCGGCCACGCCAGCCAGGGCGTCACCGGCCTGATTCACGGCGACACACGCCAGTTCCTCTGCCAACTGATCGGCGCAACCATCTACGCCGCGTGGGCCTTAGGTGCAACGTTTCTCGTCTTCTGGTGCGTCAACAAAGTAAAGAGCATGCGCGTAGCTCCGGAAGTCGAAGAAGAAGGGCTCGACATTCCAGAGTTCGGCATGGTCGGCTACCCGGAAGATGCCGTGGTCACCGCGCCGTACTAGAGTGTTGCCCGTCAAATCGCCCGTCAAAAGTTCAAAGAGCGGCGCTTCAAGCGCCGCGTAATGCGTTTGGAATTAATCCAGGCTTTAGCCCCGCGTACACCCGTTCTCTTCAATAGAGCCTCTAGGGAAACTGGAACTCAACCCTGCGAAAAATCTAAGTGCACCTCTGATGACGAATCAGTGACAAAACCCTCCCGCCTTCAGGAGATAACAGTATGGTGACAAAGCGCGCCCGGCGATAAACCAATAGTTGCACGACGGAGGCAATTAACAATCATGGCTCGCTCGGCCGTTCTTACACCTGATGATCCCAAAAAGCATTGGAAGGACATCTTCGAAGGTTCTCTAACCCAGCTGAATGGCGGTTCGATCCCTGCGTCCAAGCAACCGATCTTCCGTCCCAGACAGAACACCGGCACACCCTCGTCGAAAGACGCAATCGCCGCTGCTGCCGCTTCTCTTGCCGCGCTTTGGCAAATTTCGTCCCCCAATCGCCTGCGTCACAGCGAATAGGAACTTGCTCAAGGCCGGGATTCACCTTTTTTTGTCGTCCCCACGATTCTTGGTCATTCCGAGCGATGCCAGGAGTCCAGAAATTTCGGAATCTCGGCTTCGGCTTCCAAAATGCGAGAACCCGAATCCCTAACCGGGTTCAGCAAGAAAGAAGAGCAAAGCGTCCCACAACGAAACACGGCGCCTCGATTCTATGAGCTGTATCCTTGTGAACCGTACGCGCCTGTGCTAGTCTTCCGCCCGAGCAATTCGGCATAAGAGCGCGGATGTTCGGAGGATGGTCGGCGTAGGCTCGACCGCAGACGCTCTAGCCAGAGCGCTCACCGATTCGGCAATTCGCTTTTCCAAACGCTCGCCTTTCGAGGTGCTGCATGTCCGGAATCGCAAGCCCGCCCGCTGAAGCCACACCGGCAAAACCAGCTCCTGAACGAACCGGAGCGCTCCCCGGCATCCTTATGGCGCTGGTCGCTCTCGCCATCATCGTTCTTGCCTGGACTGGCGCCCCGGTTTCGCAGCCCTGGGCGCAAGGCTACGATCCGCTCGGTCACTGGTGGCTGTCGACGCTTTGCGCCGCGTTGCCCGTGGTCGTACTGCTCGGCACTCTCGCCATCTTCCGGATGAAGGCGCACTATTCCGCGTTTCTCGGACTGGTCGCCGCTCTCGCCATCGCCGCTGGCATATTTCACATGCCGCTCAAAATGGCCAGCATCACCGCTATCTACGGCGCATGTTACGGCCTGTTTCCCATCGGCTGGATCATTCTCAACGTCATCTTTCTTTACCGCATGACCTGCGCCACCGGCCGCTTCAAGGTGCTGCAGCAGAGCATGACCGGCATAACTCAAGACTGCCGCCTGCAACTCCTCCTCATCGCTTTTTCCTTCGGCGCATTCTTCGAAGGCGCATCCGGATTTGGCACACCCGTCGCCGTCACCGCGGCCATTCTCATCGGCCTGGGTTTCAAACCGCTGCAGGCATCGGGCCTGTCGCTGATCGCCAACACAGCGCCAGTCGCCTACGGCGCGCTCGCTACTCCCATCATCGCCCTCGCCGCCGTTACTGGATATAGCGAGATCGCCCTCGGCGCCCAGGTCGGACGCATCCTCCCGTTCTTCTCCGTGCTCGTGCCCTTCTGGCTGATCTGGGCCTATGCCGGTTACAAAGGCATGAAAGAAATCTGGCCGGCAGTAGCCGTCGCGGGAATAACTTTCGCCATCCCACAATATCTTGTTTCCAACTATCACGGCCCCTGGCTCACCGATATCATCGCGGCGCTGGTCTCCATGGCCTGCCTCATCCTGTTCCTGAGAGTCTGGCAGCCGAAACAAATCTGGGGACACGAAGGCCCCGAACAAGGCAACCAGCGCGCTGCCCGCGGCGCACACGGCTACAGCCGCAGCGAGGTAGCCCGGGCGTGGCTTCCCTGGCTGGTTCTCAGCATCGTCGTCTTCTTCTGGGGCACGACCACCGGCAAGAAAATCATGAACACGCCGGAAAAGGTCTTCACTTCCTTGAGCGCCTGGAGGACACGCCCGAGCAAAATCACAAATCCTCAAATTCCGGTCACCGGACTCAATAAACTCGTGCAGCGCGTTCCACCGGTCGTCCCCAAGCCGACGGCCGAAGCGAGCCGTCTTCGGTCTGAATTGGATTTCCGCCACCGGCTCAGGAATTCTCTTTGCCGCTATCATCTCCGGCTTCATCATGGGATTGTCTTTGCCAAAGATGATCGTCATGTGGTGGCAGACACTGTGGCATGTGCGCTTTTCCCTGATGACCATCGCGGCCATGCTCTCGATCGGCATCATCACGCGTTATTCCGGCCTCGATGCCACCATGGGCCTGGCCTTCGCCCGCACCGGACATTTCTATCCATTCTTCGGCACGCTGCTCGGCTGGCTGGGCGTAGCGCTCACCGGTTCCGACACGTCTTCGAATGTCCTTTTCGGCAGCCTGCAAAAAATCTCGGCCCAGCAGACCGGAATTTCTCCCGTCCTGATGGCCTCGGCCAACAGCGCTGGCGGCGTCATGGGCAAGATGATCGATGCGCAAAGCATCGTAGTCGCCAGCACCGCCACCGAGTGGTACGGCCATGAAGGCGACATCTTGCGTTACGTCTTCTGGCACAGCATCGCGCTGGCATGCCTGGTCGGAATCCTTGTAATGCTCGAGGCCTATGTTCCGCCGTTTACCCGCCTCGTGGCGCCGTAACTCACAAATCCCTGATGAAGGTCCGAAAAGTCTTCCGTGTTCAAGCTTTGCAGGAAAGCAAAGCTTCCGCGCCACAAGAGAATTTCCTTACAGGCTGTTAGTAAAGGGCATCAAACTGATTACCTCTTTCTTTCCTCGCTTTCCGTCCATCGCTTCGCTATCATCACGCCATAATTGGCCAGGATTCCCAGCCCTGTACCGATCAATTTAGTTCTGGCCATCGATCTAACAAATGAGTCGAAAGGTCCGGCTCGGAAAGTGCTCTCGAGCATGGATCAATGCTGACTCTCTGTCGCACCCAAGCGAGCCCCATTGAGTGAAGTCCAGACGATTCTTGAGGAGGCCACGACGGCCAATGACTAACTGGAAGACGCAACTGGCGTTGCTGATACTTTTCGCAACATCTCTGTCAGGCCGCATCTACGCGCAACTTACTCCCAGCGCCGACTCCTACACCAACACCGGCTCCTCCTCCACTAATTATGGAGCGAATGTATTGCTCGATGTGGTCGGCGGCTCGCAAATCACTTACATTCAGTTCAATCTGTCCTCTATTCCCACAAACTACACTAGCACCAATGTGGCCAAAGCCACTCTTAAGCTCTATGTCAATGCCGTGACTACGGCCGGCAACTTCAATATCGACTATGTCACCAGCGCGTGGTCAGAATCCACGATCACGGCGAAGTCATCGCCCACGCTGGGAAGCACGATTTCGAGCGCGGTGCCGCTCACAACCTCCAGCCTGAATCAATACATCCTCGTCGACATTACCTCTGCAGTCCAGGCGTGGGTCAACGGAACTCAGGCGAACGATGGCATTGCGCTGGTGGGCAGCGGCTCCGTGAATGCGAGCTTCGACAGCAAGGAAAACACAAATGAGAGCCATGCTCCGGAACTGGACATCGTGTTCATCAACGCCGGGCCTCAGGGGCTCACTGGGCCGCAGGGTCCTCAAGGTATTCAAGGCCCGCAAGGACCTATGGGTCTGACCGGCGCGACGGGCGCGACCGGAGCTACAGGACCACAAGGTCCACAAGGTCCGCAAGGTCTGATCGGACCACAAGGATCGCAAGGTCCACAGGGGTCGACGGGCCCTCAAGGCCCCGCGGGGACCAATGGTACCGGATTTAACTTCCGCAATGCCTTTGATCCAACAGCCACCTATGCCGTAAATGACGTCGTAACCTACAACGGCTCAACTTACATTGCGATCGCGGCCAACGGCCCGAGCACGCAGACTCCCGATCAAAATACCAGCGCCTGGAGTTTGCTTGCGCAGCAGGGCGCCACCGGACCGCAAGGGCCGATGGGATTAACAGGCGCAGTCGGACCGCAAGGACCAGCGGGTGCCACGGGCGCGAGCGGAGCAACGGGACCACAAGGTCCGCAAGGTTTGACTGGTGCGCAAGGTCCTCAGGGCTCTCAGGGCATTCCCGGGCCTACCGGACCGCAAGGCCCCGCAGGCGTCAACGGCACTGCGTTTAACTTCCGCAACGCATTCGACCCAACAGCCACGTATGCCGTAAACGATGTCGTTACCTACAACGGCTCCACCTATATAGCGATTGCTGCCAATGGTCCAAGCTCGCAGACTCCCGATCTAAACACCAGTGCATGGAGCGTGATGGCGCCTCAAGGCATGCCAGGTGCGCAAGGTGCTGCCGGAGCACCCGGCCTTCCCGGACCTACGGGACCGCAGGGCACGCCGGGAATTCAGGGTCCGCCCGGCGCAACCGGATCCACAAGGTGCTCCCGGCGTCCCCGGTCCAGCCGGACCGCAGGGTCCGTCGGGAATCCAAGGTCCGCCCGGCGCGACCGGGTCCCAAGGCGCTCCCGGCGTTCCCGGCGCTACTGGGCCGCAAGGCCCTCCTGGACCTCCCGGATCGATTACACCTGGCGCCGTGAACGCTTCACTCCTGCGCTGGTATTCCACCACCTATCCGGTAGGCACGAACCCATTCGCACTCGCATTCGACGGCACCTATCTCTGGGTGGTTAACTACGGCGCAGGTACCGTCAGCAAATTGGCGATTAATGCCGGCATCGCCGTCGGCACCGTCGTCGGCACTTACACTGTCGGATTCGAGCCGTTCGGAGCTGCCTTCGACGGCACTAACATCTGGGTAACAAACTATGGTAGCAACACTGTGACGAAATTGCTGGCCAGTACTGGTGCAGTCGTCGGCACGTACTCGGTTGGATCGAATCCTTTCGGAATCGCCTTCGATGGTACTGACATTTGGGTGGCGAACGTGAGCAGCGCCGCTGTAATGAAGTTGTCACCCAGCACAGGGGCTATTCTGGGTTCGTACACCATGCCCTCACCATCGCAGATCGTTTTCGATGGAACCGATATTTGGGTATCCAACGAATTCGCCTCCACAGTCACCAAGATGGTGGCGAGCACCAGCGCCATCGTGGGCACATATACGGTCGGCAGCGATCCGACAGGCTTGGCCTTCGACGGAATCAATATCTGGGTTGCGAACCAGGGCAGCAGCACTGTCACCAAGCTGCTGGCCAGCACCGGCGCTGTCGTCGGCACCTATTCAGCTGGAGTGTTCGCCAATGCTGTAGCGTACGACGGAATCTATATCTGGGTGTCGGATCCCGGGGGCAACACTGTAACCAAATTATTGGCCAGCAGCGGAGCTAATCTCGGCACCTACTCCGTCGGCAACAACCCCAGCGCATTAGCGTTTGACGGGAACAACATCTGGGTAGCCAACGAACAAAGCAACTCAGTGACTGTGATCCCGGCTCATTGACGCTTGTCTGATTTCGGCAGCTTCTCTAGAGAGTGCCTTTGTTGCTCGCCGGGTTGACGAACGCGTCAAACTGCGAGCTCAGCGCAAAGAGATGTACTGCGGAATCGGATCATGCCCGTGCCACTCGGACCTGGTCCGGTTTCGCCTTTGTGCGCATTCCCACAAAAAGGGCTGCCCAGTCAGGCAACCTTCCGCGCCATCCTTGGAACTAATCTCCGGATGAAACTCCAAACACGCTACTACTGGCTGGCTCTTCCGCTGGCGATCGGGGTTCTTTGTGCCCTGGTGCTGACTCTGAGAACTCACAGTGCAGCGGCCGGATCGGTGGCTGACCAACCGGTATCTTCTCAAGCAGTTCAGGCTCTGAACGCAGCGGCTGAAACCTACGAAGGAATCGTGACGGACACTCGCTGCGGCGCAAGGCACTCCGCGAAAGTGGCCCTCTCGGCCGCGGACTGCACTCGCGCCTGCGTTCACGCAGGAGAGCATTTCGCTCTTGTGGATGGCGAGAAGACTTACTTCTTGAATGGCGAACCCGCGCTCCTGAAGCGCATGGCAGGAGAACGCGTGATTATTGCTGGCAACCTGAACGGCCACACCATCGAAGTGGTTTCAGTCGCCGAAGCCAATCCTAAGGCTGAGTAGGTTTCGTCTCGACCAGCACGCTAGTCACGCTACCCGAGGAACTCGACGGACCGGGGATAGCTGGCACCACGGGCTGCACCGGAGCCGTCGCCCGCGCCGCCCGTTCATCCCACTTTCCGAAGATCATCTTCCCGGCAGTCGTTTGCAACACCGATGTGACCGATACGTCGATGGTTTTTCCGATCATCTTGCGCGCATTATCAACCACGACCATCGTGCCGTCATCCAGATAAGCAACGCCCTGGTTGTACTCCTTGCCTTCCTTCAGGATGAACACTTTCATGATCTCGCCCGGCAGAACGATCGGCTTGAGCGAATTCGCCAGCTCATTGATGTTCAACACTTCCACACCCTGAAGCTGTGCGACCTTGTTCAGGTTGAAATCATTGGTGATGATCTTGCCTTCATAAACTTTGGCCAGTTCGATCAACTTGAGATCGACTTCGCGAACAGCGGGAAAATCATCCTCCACAATCTGAATCTGCAAAGTCGCCATCTTCTGCAGCCGCTGCAAAACGTCAAGACCGCGCCGCCCGCGGTTCCGCTTCAGCGAATCCGCCGAGTCAGCCACAAGCTGCAGCTCGCGCAACACGAACTGTGGCGTGACGATAATGCCGTCCAGAAATCCCGTCTCGGCGATATCGGCGATACGCCCATCGATGATGACGCTGGTGTCGAGAATCTTGTAGGCTTTCTTGGTCTGCTTCTCGCCGCCAAAGATTCCGCCCAGGGCCGCAAGGTTGAGCAAGTCGCCCTTGCTCGCCCCCACGATAAGGCCCACGTAGGCCATGAGCAGCATCACCAGAATCTGCAGGAAACTCTGCGTGTTGCCCGGCGGCACACTGCTGCGAATGACCAGCGCGAAAAGGTAAGCACCGCAGATTCCGAGGATGCTCCCGATAGCAGCCCCGATCAGCCGCTTCAGGCTGACCGCGCCCAGCTTCCACTCAAACAGAACAATCGCCGTCCCGACCAGCGCGCCGATGACAGCATCCACATTCTGAGGACGCCCAAACGGATGAATGACGTAGCAGGTAACGGCGACTACGACTACAAAAATAAGGCGAATCAGAACTAATTCCACAGGAAACCTCCCCCGACGCCGCGCCTCTTACACAAATGGCGCGATGCACCGGTGCCCATTCCACTTCGCCCCAAAGGGGAATTGGCCTTTCGGCAATGCGGGGCGCGCAGGATAAAGGGGGATGAAATGTACGCCCCGTCCCGGCCAATAGAGGCGCGGCCAGGAAGGTCTATTACTATCGCCCAAAGTATATACCCAATAGCAATGAGCGGCGATATTACGTAAAGAGGAGGCCCACCCGCGTCGTCACCACAAACCTTGTCATTCCGAGTCGCGCCGAAAGCGAGAAACCTGCTGTTGTCAGGCGCGAGGCCCTGAGCCTTCCCTGCTAAACTTCTCCCATGAAAGCCTTGGTCCTAACCAGCCTCTCCGGACCTCAAGCACTGACCCTGCAAGATGTCCCCGCCCCAGCGCCGAAACCATCCCAAACGCTGGTCCGCGTAACCGCCGCAGGCATGAACTTCGCCGACCTTATGACCACAAAGGGCGGCTATCCCGGAACGCCTCCGCCACCGCTGGTTGTCGGACGGGAATTTGCCGGAGTCGAAGAATCCACCGGACGCCGAGTGATGGGCTACACCCAATGGGGAGCCTTCGCCGAAAAAGTAGCCGCCTACCCGAACCTCCTCTGGCCCATCCCCAACCACTGGACCGACGAACAAGCCGCCGCCTTCCCAGTCAACTACTTCACCGCCTATCTAGGCTACTGGCAAGCCGGCATGACACAGACCCCGGGTGCCCCGTCCTTGTCTCGCCTTCCTTTGGCGAGACAGGGCGGGGATTTTGACTCTGGCAATTCGCCCACCACAATGCGCGTCCTAATCCACGCCGTAGCCGGAGGTGTAGGCACAGCCGCCGTCCAAATCGGCAAACTCCTAGGCGTCGAAATGTACGGCACATCGTCTTCCGAAGAAAAGCTGGCAAAAGTAAAAAACCTCGGCCTGCAACATCCAATCAATTACAAACAACAGGACTACGAAGAAGCCATCAAGAATCTAACCCGCGGCGAAGGCGTAGACGCAGTTTTCGAAATGCTGGGCGGCGAACACACCGCGAAAAGCCTCCGCTGTCTGCGCGACTTCGGACGCGTAATTCAATACGGCTCAGCCACGGGCAAGGCTCCACAACTCGACATTCGAGCCATGTACGCGAAATCCGCTAGCATCCAAGGCCTCTGGCTGACCTACCTTTGCCAAAAGCGCGGGATCATGGAACCAGCCTGGAAACAGCTGTCCGAATGGATCGAGCAACGCAAGCTCGCGCCCGAGATAGGCAAAGTCCTCCCACTAGAGCAAGCCGCCGAAGGCTACCAGCTTCTGCAAGAAGGCAAGAACTACGGCAAGCTGGTGCTGAAGATCTGAATTCTCCGCTCTTGCAGGGGGGGCTGGCCCAGCCTTTCCGAATCACCATACTCACGGTTGCCCCGTCCTTGTCTCTGCGTTCTGCGCAGAGACAGGGCGGGGATTTTGACTTCCTATCACCTGCGGCACATCTCCGAGTTGCTCGCGCTTGCGTGCCGTCCACCGCGACTCAACCTCCACCACGCCCCCGACTCCCGAAACATAGTGACGAAAACTACTCCACGGCCATTGCTCCGGGCTCGACACCAATCCTCTCTTGACCGGGTTGCGATGCATGTAGCGGAGCTTCTCAATTCGCTTTTCCTCGCTCCACACGCAAAAGTCGTAATAGCGTGGTTGCCAGAACGAACCGCCCTCGGGTTCGCGCAACTGGCGGGCAACGTTCTGCTTCAGCATCTGCAGTGCGAGCGAGAGCTTGGCGCGCTCCGGTTCGCTTATCAGCATATGAACATGTTCAGGCATGATCACGTAGCCAGCGACATAGAATCCATACCATCGCCGCGCCCGTTCCAACGTCTGCTCGAACACATCACGCGACCGAGGCGTGCCGAGCAGAGCTGCGCGCCGATAGCAGCTAAAAGTCAGGAAGTGCAAACACCGTTGTTCTTGAAATCGTTTGAGGCCCCACGGCATATGAAGTAATCGTAAGCCACTATTGGGAACGAGTCGCTTCTTCAATGCGTGGTTTTTCTTCTCGATTCCGGCATCGGGAATTAAGGGACAGGAAGTCAAAATCCCCGCCCTGTCTCTGCACAGAACGCAGAGACAAGGACGGGGCAACCGCGAGTATCATGATTCGGAAAAGCTGGCCAGCCCTCAAATCCTGTAAACTCCGGGTTGACCGACAATCTTTGCAGAACGGATCCCACCATGAAGACTCTCATCCTTGTGCTCGCCCTTCTTGCAGCGCCCGCCATGTTGGCGCAGCAACCGCCGGTCAGTTCTCCTCTTCTCGACCATCTGGCAGGAAAGTGGTTGATGGAGGGCACCATTGCAGGCCAGCACACCAAACACGACCTCGATGCCGAGTGGGTGGGGGCTGGCCCAGCCTTTCCGAATCGCCGTACGCGCGGTTGCCCCGTCCTTGTCTCTGCGTTCTGTGCAGAGACAGAGCCTGCCCTGAGCTTGCCAAAGGGGCGGGGATTTTGACTTCCTATCACCTGCGGGGCGGCTGCGATGCTGCCTCAAGCCGCAGACGTTTTCATCTCGCAGCACACAGCTTGATTCGCATCGGGATACCTCATCCGCCAATCGAACGGACGTTCTCTAGTGAAAAGCCCGCAACAGGAAAAGCAGAATTCGAATCGCGGCAACCGCTCCAACGACGGAGACAGCCCACCCGAGAATGACGTGCGAGAAAAACGGAGGCGCCTCGTTCGAAGCCGAGAACGGCTGCTTGCTCAACGACCACCACGCCGATTTGCCGCGCTGGTGCCGCTCAATGTGGTACGAGGCGAGGGGTACAATCGGCAGCCACATTGCCCACAGCCAAAGCGTCGAGTCGAACTCCTCCGTCATAGCATCTGGGCCGAGGTGGTAGTTCGATACGCCGAAGAAGTGTTTACCGTATCCGCGAATGGAGAATCCCAACCGCCCGATCGCGCGTCGCGTCCCCTTGCGCTCGGCACGGGCTGCTTCTTTTTTTGCGCTGGCAACGGAGAATCCACGCCGAGCCAGTTCGGCATCGATTGCAACGGTCGCTTCAGGAGTTAACGATTCGCGCGCGGAGGCTACCACTAACAACTCGCTATCGCTCATCTGCTGATAGTGGGACGCAAGCGCTGTTGTGTCGTTCACGCCATCGCCTCTTAGCACTTCATTCGCCGACCATCTTACAGAAAGAGTCGTTTGCTGTAAGCGGGTCCCCTACTGCTTCCCCAAATACCGAAGCCGCCCAGTAAAAGCCCGCCCCACCCCATCAATATAAGTAGGCAACGGATGCGCCGCATCCAGCACGCCATTCGCCGCAACCACATTCGCATGATTAGTAATGTCATTAAACCCGCCGCGCAATGCCCAATACCGCCCGAAGAAATGAAACCGTTTCTCCAACTGCACATTCGCTGTGTAGTAAGCCGGCAACCGAAACGTCCCCGGAGGATACCCCGGATAAATCTGGCCCTGATCGGTAGTAGCGTAAAACGGCAACCCGGTGCGCGCCTCTCCCGAATAAACCAAATCCACCTTATGCAGAATCGGCAACTTGAAAAACGGCACAATTCCCCAGAACACAACCCGGTTCGGCGTATCCCACGGATAAGGCCCGGGCAACTGCGGACTCAACAAAGGAATATCCAAACTGAAATCGAACACCTCATTCGTATTCGACCGCGATCGCGTATAAGCCCCGAAAATTTCGTAGTACTTGTGAAACCGGTGCCGCGCGCTGATCTGAAAAGCGTCATAGCGATCGTCGCGCCGATTTTCCAGATAGAAGTTCCCGTCAACCGCTCCGTTCAACGTGTTGTACGCAAACCCCCGCGAACCCCGTTTCTGCAAAAATTCCAGCTTAAGAAAAACCGCATGAGGCAACTTCTTCTCCAGCCCAACGCTCCAGTTCAAATACCGCGGCGCAGCCAGCGTATTGCGGTTCACAAAGAATGCAGTAGGAACCGGGGCAAGCACCGGCGGATTCGTAGGCGTTCCATTCACATCCGTAGGATTCCCGCTCGAATTGAAGAAGTAATCGGTCCTCTGACCGTTAAAAGGCTGATCAATAATCCCCAGGCTGGTAGCGTCGTAAACAATTCCAATCCCCGCCGAAAGTTTCGTGTTCCCCTCATCATCGAAGATGTAAGTCCCCGCCAGCCGAGGCGAAAATGCGGGCGTGCGCACGATCTGATCCCAATCAAACCGCAAGCCCGGTTCAATCAGCAATCGATTCGTCGCCAGCCAGCGGTCTTCCGCATAAGCGCTCGCCTCCGAGTTATAAGTAGTCGAGTAATTTCCCCCGGAGAAAATCGAATACCGCGCACAGCTCGAAGGAAATGCAGGCAGGCCGTCCGTCCCGGTAGCGCACGGCTGCGGCACCTGTCCCGGCGCAGGCTCGTTGGGCTGCAAAAACGAAATCGGTTCGCGCGAAAACTGCGCCGCATAATTCAAATGATCGACGTCGGCCCCGATCTTGATGTCATGCCGTCCATGAAACTGATGCGGCGGCAAATTCAGATTCGCAATCCACTGCAACCGCGCACCAGCGTATTTTCATGCAGATAATAATTTCCCGCCGCGCCGTTGGTCGTCTCGATATACGGTCCCGTTCCCTGTGGCGTGAACGTCAAACCATACTGCGCCACTCCAAAGCCACTCTCCAGCAACTCCCCACTCCGAAAATAATATTGGTCCTTTAACGAGCCAATATAACCGGTCTCAGAATCGGTAGGCGTCGTCGCCTGCGGCTGCAGCACCGATAACCCGTCATATTGATCGTGGTAGTAATTCAGCAGAAAGCTGGCAGTCACAAGATTGCGCGTGGTGAAATTCGACTGCAGCTTCGCCAGATTATCCACGCGCCACACTTGATCGTTATCCGCATTCGACGGAAGCTGCGGAATAATCGTGTTGTCATATTCGCCATCCAGCGCGTCGATGAACCACGTCTTGCCCTTCCGCACCGGCCCGGAGAATGTAACAATTGGCACCCACTCGCTCAGCGCCAATCCCTTCGTTGTCTGCACCGATGGCGTAAAGTCCGTCGCCGTCAGCCGGAAGTGATCGTCGCCCATCTTCGTATTCAAAGCCAGCACGCCGCCCGATCCCTTGCCATACTCCGCCGCCTCCCGGCTCGGCGTGACCTCAATCGAGCGAAACGACTCGATGCTGGTCCGAATCAAAAGTTGACCGTTCGCCGGCTGCGTAACGTTGAAACCATCGAGCAAGACCAGCGTCTGATACGTTTCCGCTCCGGCAACATGCGCTTGTCCAAAAGCATCGGGAGTAACTCCCGGAATAAACAAGAGAGCATTGCGGTAGTCGTGCGACGAAGGATACGGAATGTTGATCACTTCCACGCCGCTGAGCTCTTCCTTCGAAGAAACCTGCGCCGGATCGATCTCCGGAGTCGGTGCCGTGACATTCACCGTCTCGCGAGCCTCCCGCTGATGCGTCAGCGTGACGTCGATGTTCGGCATTGAATCAGGGCGAACACCCGACTGCGTGATCGCGTAGTAACCCTCTTTTTCCACGCGCAGCTCATAACTTCCCGCAGGCGCCGGATCGAACTCGCATCGCCCCGCAAAATCCGTTTCGCAACGTACCGGCGCCATCGGCGGCGCACCCTGCAGTTGCACACGAGCCGATCGAACTGCGACTCCATTCTCGTCGGTCACCGTGATCGTAAACTTCTGCTCTGCAAGCGGATGCTCGCCAGGATTGTGCTGTGGAGCAGGCAATACACTTTGCGCCGGTGATGACACCACGAGAAGCAGCGCAAGCGGCACAGAGAAGAAGACCCTCACGCCCGCGCCAAGCCCTCGCATGTATTGGAGTATGAAATCATTTGACGCGAACGGCAAGCCATCTCACGCTCAGCAATGTAGCCCAGGCCCCGTCACCACATGGATCAAACGGTGTACACTGATGCGCGGTGCTCCCGCTTCTTATGTTCATTCGCCGCCATCCCTCCTTTCGGATGCAATTCGCACTCAACGAGGTTTCTCCATGTCGAGATTTGCCCGGCGGTCGCTGTGCGCAGTCATAGCTCTCGCGTTTGTAGTTTGTGAATTTGCTTTTGCCCAGGCCCCCGTCCCATCCAGCCCCGAAATCGACCGCCGTGTTGACACCCTGCTCCATAAAATGACCCTCGATCAAAAGCTCGACTACATCGGCGGCACCGGCTTTGCCGTTCGTGCCATGCCCACTCTCGGCATCCCCGCGCTGCAAATGTCGGACGGCCCTCTCGGCGTACGCAGCAACGCGAAGTTCCCATCCACTACTTACGCAGCTGGTATCGGCTTGGCTGCTTCCTGGGATCCGCAGCTGGCGGAACGCGTTGGCGCAGGCATCGGCAAGGACGCCCGCGCCCGCGGCATCCACTTCATGCTCGGACCCGGCGTCAACATCTACCGCGCGCCCATGAACGGCCGCAACTTCGAATACTTCGGCGAAGATCCTTTTCTCGCTGGAGCAGTCGCAACCGGCTACATCACCGGTATGCAAAAGCAGGGCGTGAGTTCCACGGTCAAGCACTTCCTCGCCAACAACTCCGAGTTTCTCCGCCACGATAGCGATTCCATTGTCGACGAGCGCACCGCACGCGAAATCTACCTTCCCGCCTTCGAAGCCGCGGTCAAGCAAGCGCACGTCGGCGCGATGATGGACTCGTATAACTTCGTCAACGGCCTGCACTCGACTCAGAACGGATATTTCAATACTGACGTTGTCAGAAAGCAGTGGGGATTTCCCGGCATCATGATGTCAGATTGGGTTGCGACCTACGATGCCATCGGCGCAGCCAACGGCGGCCTCGATCTTGAAATGCCCGATGGCGCGCACATGAACAAAACCCAACTTCTCCCGGCCATCCGCGATGGCCGCGTCAAGGAATCGACCATCGATGAAAAAGTCCGCCGCATCCTGACTACGGCCGTCCGCTTTGGCTGGCTCGACCGCGATCAAACCGATCTCTCCATCTCGAAATACGACGAAGAAAATCACAGAGTCGCCCTCGATGCCGCCCGCGAAGGAATCGTTCTGCTGAAGAACGAAGGCTCGCTGCTTCCGCTAGACAAGCAGAAAATCAAGAGCATCCTCGTCGTCGGCCCGGACGCCTATCCGGCGCAGCCCGTCGCCGGTGGCAGCGGGAAATCGATTCCGTTCTCCGCCGTCAGCATTCTGGAAGGCATTGCTTCTTACGTTGGCACCGGAGCAACGGTCTACTACGAGCGCGGTCTTCCCAAGATGATGGACTTCGCCACTTCTACGGAATTTTCTACCGCGGCGAAAAACGGCAAGCCCGGGCTGAAGCTGGAAACTTTTTCGAACGCAGATCTATCCGGCGTCCCGTCCTCTACGCACATTGTGCCGCACCTCAATTTTGCCGGAATATCATGGGAAGACTTCTCCGACTTCGACGAAGTGATCAAGTTATTTAAGTCGTCGAAACCAATGTCCCACCGCTGGACCGGCTTTTACACTGCGCCCGAAACTGCTTCCTACGAGATCGCGGCTGAATATTCCGGTGAAGGCACCGGTTACCGCCTATTAGTGGATGACAAACCGGTCTTCGATGAATGGAAACTCGCGACCGCTCTGCAGAACCACACGACTCTAGCCCTCTCGGCTGGACCGCACAAAATTGTCGCCGAGGCCTTTCAGAACTCTGCTCTCGGCGGCCGCATGCTGGTCGGCATCGTCGACCAGCGCAAGATCGTCACTGCCGACGCGAAAGCCGAAGCGTCGAAAGCTGACGTTGTAGTCGTTGCCGCCGGATTCGACTCGGCCAGCGAAGCGGAGGGATCGGACCGCACCTTCAGCCTTCCCTTCGGCCAGGAAGAACTGATCCGTGAACTCGCCGCCGTCAACAAGAACACAATCGTAGCCGTCACCTCCGGAGGCAATGTCGATCCCTCCAACTGGCTCGATCGCGTCCCCGCCTATCTCGAACTTTGGTATCCCGGCGAGCAAGGCGGCACAGCCTTAGCCGAAATTCTCTTCGGCGCCGTCAGTCCCTCCGCACACCTTCCCATCACCTTCGAACGCCGCTGGCAAGACAATCCCGTCCACGACAACTATTACCCGGAATCGGGCACGAATCGCGTCGTCTACAAAGAGGGTATTTTCGTAGGCTATCGCGGCTACGAGCACAATCACGTCGAGCCGCTGTTCCCCTTCGGCTATGGCCTTTCCTACACCACATTTCAATACAGTCACATTCAAGTCCTGCCCGGCGCAGGCGCTACGCCGGGCAACTATACGATCGCATTCGATGTGACCAACACCGGCTCCCGCGCCGGAGCCGATGTAGCCCAAGTCTACGTTTCCGAAGCCGATCCCAAAGTCCCGCGCCCACCGCAGGAACTCAAAGGCTTCAAGCGCGAAGAACTGGCTCCCGGCGAAACGAAGCATGTTGAGATACCACTGAATCCCCGCGCCTTCACCTACTACGACGTAACCGGCAAACACTGGCACGCTGACGCCGGCAAATACACCGTAAACGTAGGCCGTTCATCCGACGATCTGCCCTTGCACGAAGACATTACGCTCCCCGCAGCCTACAACATAGAAAACAACCAATAGCCGAACGCCAAGGAACAAAACTCACAAAACTCACGTAATCACGTCTAAGAGAGGACAACCGGAAGAACCAGTGGAAGAGCGGCCCTTTAGGGCCTGCCCTGAGCTTGCCGAAGGGGCCGCGTAAAGAGAGAAAAAATAAAACAGGGCTTTAGCCCCTGATGCTATCGCGATCGCGCTGACATTGTCCTTTGTCTCTGAATCATGCCCGATGGAGCTACTCCATGAAACTAACTAAACACTTGCTCATGATTCTGATCCTGAGCGCCCTTTGCACCCTCCCCGCAGTCCACGCCCAAGCCGACGACTGGTCGAAAACCTACACCCTCACCGGCCAACCAGATCTGCACGTCGAAACCTCGGACGCCAACATTCACGTCTCCACCTGGGACCAGAACACCATCCAGGCGAAAGTAACCGCCACGCGCTACAAAATCGGCGAGGGCGGACTGCACATCGAAGAACACCAGAACGGAAACTCCGTCGAGATCGACGTTCGCTATCCCCACCACGGCATCACCATCGACATCGGCAACCACCGCGTCGATATCGAAATCCAGATGCCGCGCCAAGGCAAAGTCGACCTTCACACCGGCGACGGCAATATCGAACTCGCCAACTTCAAAGGCGAAATGCAAATCCGCAGCGGCGACGGCTCGCAGGAAATCGACAGCGTGGATGGCAAACTCCACGCCACCACCGGCGACGGCCACATCCGCGCCAACGGCCGTTTCGACGAACTCGAACTCCACACGGGCGATGGCCGCGTGGAAGCGCGTGCCCTGAGCGGGTCTACGGTAGCCACAGGCTGGCGTCTAGAAAGCGGCGACGGCTCGGTCACGCTCGACCTTCCCGACGGCCTCGCAGCCGACGTCGACCTCCACACCGGCGACGGCCACATCGACCTCGACATGCCAATCACAACCGAAGGCAAGATTCGCCAGAACGAAGTTCACGGCAAACTGAACGGCGGCGGCAATCTCCTTGTCATTCACACCGGGGACGGATCAATCCACCTCCGCAGAGGCTGAAGGTCAATCAGGCGAAGACATGTCAGGGGAGGCCCCCGGCGTCATTTCGAAGCCCCGCGTTTTCACCAGCGGGGCGAGAAATCTCCCAGCAGATAGCCGATTTCTGGGATCAAAGTGGCCGCTCAGCAACCTCAACTCGACTAGCCGCTACTGCTCCAAATCTTCCTTGGAAGGGTTGTAAAAGAAGATAAACCGCAAAGCCAGATACTGCCCGCCAAACTCCGTCGGCAGCGGAGGAAACGGATCGGAAGCCGTAATCCCCGCCCATGCCGCCCGATCCAGCGGAACATCTCCAGAACTCGCCACCAGCTTCATGCCGGCGACCCGTCCATCCTTCGTAATCGCAAACTCAATCGCCAGCTTTCCTTTTTTCCACTGCGCGGATTCCGGAATTGCCGTGTACCAGTTCTGCCGCACATCATGCAGCACGCGCTGCAAGTACGGGCCGAAGTCCACGCCCATCGTGTCGCTCAACACTTCCAGGTTGCCAAGCTGCCGTCCATGCGCGCCCGTGCCCAATCCAAAATCTCCGCCCTGTCCCTGCCCGCCGCCTCGGGCAGCAGCCGCGGCTTGCTCCGCCTGGTTAATCTGCGATCCCGCCGACGCTGGCCCGGCATATTTCTTGAATACATCGGCCACATTCGGCTTCGCCGGCATCTGCAGCTGCGCCACCTCCGGATTCGGCGACTGCTGCGGCTTTTGCTGCGACTGTGGCGCGGGCGGCTGATTCTGCGCCATCGCTGGGGCAGACTGCGGCGCGGCTGGCTGCGCCGGCAACCGGTTTCCGCCCGACGCTCCCGGAGGCGGAGTCGCCAGAATCTTGCGCAACTCTTTCACGTCCAGCTCCGGATGTCGCGTCATCGCAATGCGGTCTTTATCGGAAGCGATATTCGTATTTGGCCGGTGCGGCGCTTTTTGCAAGTCCGGCGGAAGTTCGAGGAAGGTCACATCTTTGCCCGACATCGGCCGCACGGCAACGGCAATCGAATGCATCCAGGGAAAATACTTTTCCAGCGCGTCGAACTTGACAATGAAAATGATCAGCAGCAGGTGAACGATGATCGAGATCCAAGCTGCCTCACGCTTCCGCGAGCGCGCCAGATCGTCCTGCAACTGGATAAGCAGGTGCGGCACCCGCGCATCGTCATCCACCACGCGGTACGCAGTCTCCCAGTCGCGAGCATCGTACAGCCCCAGTTGTTCCGGCTCAGGTTTCTCAGGAGGAGCCACCGGATCCTGGAATGGAATTTGCGTGATCGACATGAGCGAGGCTTGACTGTTAGACACAAATCCGCGTCCCCATGTTGCATCCGGCGCTCAGTCGGATGACCCCAGTGGTCACACGCAGCCAAGTTATCTTTATTCTCGCATCTTTCCCCCGGTTCTGCGAACTGACCAGTGTGATGCGACCTAGGTGTGTAAACATTTGTAAAAGGCGGGGCCGGGATCCCAAACAGCATGTAGAAGAGCGGCGCTTTTACCCCGGTGCCGGCGAAACACTCTAAGTCAACACGAGCAATTTTCGAATGGGATTAGGCTCTTGTTCAAAGTGCCGGGATCAAAGTTGGAGGGCGATTTTACTTGCGAGTTGCAGGAATTCGTTTCGCTCCTCAGGCGTGAGGCGAAGGAGCATCGTTCGGCAATTTCGTACGTGAGCATCGCGCAATCGGTCGGCCAGTCTCTTGCCGCGCGAAGTTAGTTCAACGCACACGACGCGGCGATCTGTCGAGGTACGACTTCGATTCACTAGTCCAGACTGTTCAAGGCGGTCCAGCGCAGAAGACACGGTTGAGATCGGTGCTCGAACCGTGCTCGCAATGGCTCGCACGTTCCACGGCCCCCGCTCAGTTAATACCTCGAACAACCCAATATCATTCGCGTGAAGGCCAGAGTAAGGACTGCCGGCGAGCAGCCCAGGCTCTAAGCGAAACTCCCGCATGAGTGCGGAGATAACCATATGGAGATCGAGTCCCTGGGCGAGTTCTTCGACAGATGCTCCCACTGACGCTCTTCTCTTCATTGCACAGGTTGTTGCAGCCAAGATGTATCTTACACGCGTCAGTTGACAACAATAGTACGATAATCGTATATTCCGACAGACGAACTATATTTTTGCTGCGACCTCCGTTTCGTCTGGAACGAGGTCGGAACTAATGGCGAATCGTCCAATTTCACGACACATTGTCTTGGTGTTCGCTCTTGTCTTTGCACGTGTCGTGAACGCTTCTCCGTGCACCCCACCCCCTGGCTTTCAAGATGCTCCCCACCCCGTCATCGCTGCTCCCGACCAGCTTGTGTCGCACACGGAAGTGATCGTCATTCCCAGGCCATTCTCGGCCGTGTTGGATGCGATGAACAAGCCACTGGAGAAGACCATCCACAAGTCGGATTCCCTCCCAGGAGTGTCCGGGGACTACATGCTTACTAAGGGGAAATTCGGCTCACCCGGATCCCGCCATGTCGTCTGTCTCACGGACAGCACCAGCACCGAGGAAGAAGCACTGGAACGCGAGGACTCGGCGATTTCTTCTCACTTCCGATACATCGTCTGGAACTACACGACTCCAAAGGCCAAACCAATCGCATATGGTGTGGGAGAATTCAGAACGATCCAACTGGACCCCGGACACACCCGCATTACATGGACCTATTCGTTCAAGCTCAAAACCAATGTCTTTCCGGGTGAGCTTGGGGCCCTCGGGCGATGGCTTTTCCGCGTCCGCTTTCTCGACGGTGAGTATGCAGCCATGATGAAGGACGTTCTAAACGGGTACAAACTGGACGCCGAACAGCGGCCCGCGATCTCGCGATAGAGATTTCTGTGGCTCAACGCAAATAAGGGGGAGGCCAGGCCGGGCCGGGGAGCTCAGATTGTTGGCCAACCCAAGACAAATCCGTCAGCGGAAGGCATCAGTTCTGACAAGTCGGTTTGTCAGAGATCGAAATTCACAGGAGCCAAACTTGGAAACACTGTCCCAGGTGCGTTAGCGCCGCGTAAGGACCTTCGGAATCAAGGGCTTTAGCCCTCGCGTTGAGGTTTTTCAACTTCGAGCTAAGAAGAGTTTCGCAGCCGGACACGATCAGCCCTGCTTCGCCAATCCCGCCAGCCCGACCTTCTTCCCATGCTCCCGAATCGCCGCAACAATATCCAAAGCCAGCCCTAGCGCCCGCCGTCCCTCCTCAACCGGCACCACAGGCGTAGATCGCCCGCGCACCGCATTGAGAAACGATTTCAGCTCCGCATGAAGTGGCTCCTCTGAAGCCACCGCAGGCTTCGCAACCTTAATCTGCGGATTCACACTAGGAGCCGACCCCGCCGATCCATCCTCGCCCACTGCAAACACCAGCACCTCTTGCCGCCCATAATCGACCGAGATGTACTGCTGCGGCTGAAAGAAGCGCAGCTTACGCACCCGCTCCGTGGAAACCCGGCTGGCAGTAAAGTTCGCAATGCATCCTGACTCAAACTCCAGCCGCACATTCGCAATGTCCACTTTCCCCGAAAGAATCGGCAGTCCCACAGCCCGAACTTCCTTCACGGACGAACTAACGAATGACAACACGATATCCAGATCGTGAATCATCAAATCCAGCACAACATCCACATCGAGCGACCGCGGCGTAAACACGCTCAGCCGGTGCACCTCAAAAAACATAGGATGCGTCAGCAACGGAACAGTAGCCCGAACCGCAGGATTAAATCGCTCCAAATGCCCAACCTGCACCACGCGTCTATGCTTCCCCGCCAGCTCAACCAATTCATCCGCCTCAGCCAAACTCGCCGCCAGCGGCTTTTCAATCAATACGTCAATGCCCTCCGCCATCAACGCCCGCGCCACTTCCAGGTGATTCACCGTAGGCGCCGCCACCGATGCCGCCTGCACCTCGCTGTGCGTAGTCACCATCTGCGAGACAGACCCAAAAGCTCGGCACCCAAATTCCCGCGCCACCGCGTCCGCCCGATCCAGCTGCGGATCGACCACCCCCACCAGCCGCACGGGCTCGCCTTGCTCTTCCAGCTCTTTGTAGACTCGGGCGTGGTTGCGTCCAAAAACGCCCACTCCCACCACCGCCACGGAAATCGGATTTTCGGATTGCAGGAAAGACTCTCAACTGGCCGGTTGCCAGCAACGGATATGGCGAAACTCTGTATTGTAACGGCACCACGAGGAAAAGCGCAGCTTAGATGGATCCAGGATTCTCCTTTTGTCATTCCACCTTGGATTTTGGTAGTGGTGCACTGCACCATTACCTACCTTTTGTCATTCCGAGCGAAGCGAGGAATCTGCCTTCCCACACAGTGGCACTGTACCTCCCATCACCCCTGCGCCTTTTTCAAAATCGCAATCTGCCCCGCGTGATACAACTCATGCTGCGCAACCCCATGCAGCAGATGATAGAAGTTGTAATCCTTTCCCGGCACCCGGTCGCCTAGCCGCGACTCGGGAAGAGCAGCAACCGTCTTCACCAGCGTGTCGTGAGTTCGTTTCGCGTCCGTCACAGCCTTACGCCAAGCCGCCGTACTCGTCTCACGCACTGGCGGAAAATTCGCCTCCCCCACCGGCTGGCAAACTTCTCCCGCCAGCCGCCGCAAAGTCGCCCAGTCCCAAACCGCAATATGCAACACAAGCTCCCAAATGCTGTGAGCATTCGCGATCGGCTTAGCCGCAGCAGTCCGCCCATCCACATCCTGCAACAATTCAAGCAACGCCGGACCATGCCAGGCATCGCCCTCAAAAGCGCGACGAAGCTGGTCCGCAATCAGGGCGGGTTCGAAGTTAGTAGAAGCCATTGATTTTTCCTTCTTCGAGAAGATATTGCAAACTCACTGCGCGTCGGCAATCACGACGATTCCAGCTGCGTTTGCCGCAGCAATCACCTTTTCCCCATCCAGCAGCAAACACCTTCCCGCATCCACCGCCAGACAACTCGCCCCGGCCGCCCGCATAACCTCAATCGTCTTCACTCCAACCACCGGAACATCGAACCGCATATCCTGATTCGGCTTCGCAATCTTCACCACGGTAAGCGAGCGGTCGAGCGTCGAAGCCTCCCCATGCAGCGACCGCATAATCTCCCCGGCCCGCTGAATCGTAGCGTCGGTACCTTCCATCGCTTCCACCGCCACGCAAGCCGACTCCGCAATCACAACCGTCTGCCCAATATCGTGCTGCGCAAGCTGCCGAGCCACCCTGCGCCCATACTCGATGTCCTTCAACTCCCGCTCCGAAGGAGCCCGTTTCGTAAGCACGCCCGCTTTCGCCAGCAAAGGCTCAAGCAACCAAGTCGAATTTTCCAGCGCGATGCCCTCGTCAGCCAGAACCGTAGCCACCGCCCCAATCAGACTATCGGTGTTCCGAGTGGTAAGCGAAAGCAAAAGCTTAGCCAGCCGCCAATCCGGGCGGATCGAAGAAAAAATCTGCTTATGCCTGACCTGCCCCGCCATCACGGCGCGGCTCACGTCCTCGCGTTTGAAAGTATCGATGAGCCTGGAAAGCTCGCCCAGCGACAGCCAATGCACCGCCGCGCCTCGCGACTCAATCTCAGGAAAAGTCTCCTCCTTAATGCCGATAACGACAACCTCATACCCCGCCGCCCGCGCCGCATCCAGCACGAGAAACGGAAACTTGCCGTTACCGGCGATCAGGCCAAGCTTCTTGTTGTGGGAAGGCATGAACTGAGCAATCGACCGACGAGCCAGTCTAGCATCCGCTCTGCAGAAAAATGGGTTCGCTACTGGGTATCGCGATACTCTGTTTCAGCGGAAGCTTGCATCGGGGCGACTTCGTGAACCGTCGAGCTAACTACGTCAAATGTCTTGACGTAAGGTCCCGCGTGGATGAGCCTGCTCAGAATTTCCGCCGCTTCCGGAAAGCCGTTAGTGGCCCAAGATTCCGCATCTGCCTCATGATCCCAGAAGCTGATGGTGGCAACTTCTTCGCCGTCGTTCATCGCGAGGACGATCAGATCCAGAAACCCTTCCTGTTTACGCAGCCACGGAAGGATTTCTTTTTCCATGACGTTGATAAATTCCGGAAGAGTATTGGGCTCCAGCCTAGCCGCTACTTTACGGGCAAACATATCCCCCTCGTTGGTGCCTGGTATTCCGGCTTGCGAGCGGAATGCAGCCGCACCGACGTCATCTATTACTATGGTGAGTTTCACGCCGCGAATGTTACAGTTCGGAGAAATTTCTTTACTGCGTCTCGTTGAACTCCATGTTCTCGTCAACCGATACCTGCGCGGGCAAGCCGGAACCATCGTCGCTGGAACCGGGGGCGACGACGCGGGTGGCGACAACCCGGAAGCCGCCGCTGCCGGTCTCAACCTCATAGGTATAAGGCGGCCGCTGGCGATTGATCGTGATGGAGTGCGACGAGATCAGTTCGTCGAGCGAAGTATATTTGCCTTCGGTCGCAAAGTACCCGCGCTCGGCCTGCGCAATGGCGATCAGGTCGGCGCGCACGCCGGTAATATTCACCGCCGCCTTGGGATTATTCCCGCCAACCGCCCCAGACGTGCTCTGCAATTCTTTGGAATAGATGTACATCCCGACGGCCAGCACCGCCACAAGCCCAACAAAGCCGAAGAGTCTTCCCATAGGTTTTTCCTGAAGAAATTTCACTCTGAAAGCGGGCCGCTGGCAAGTGACCGGAGTGCAGGGCCGCGATTGCATGACGGGAGACTGACGATTTGATGACGACGGAGTAGTTAGCCACGCGACTGGCTGCGCTTCAAGCGGCTGCTGCGGTATTGCAGGTAAGGGATGCTCTTTTCCTTGCGGCGCGATTCGGAAATAAGGCCGTCCCAGAAGTCTTCCCAAATAGCCCCGTGCTTTTTCAGGTCGATCTGCACGGTCACGCGGCGGCCCTTCTCGTCCGTAACGAATTGAATCCCAGTCAGAGCACTTTTTCCCAAACAATCTTCCAGCGCGCAACCGCCGGATGATCTTTCTCAACATCGCTAAAGATCAGCCGTCCGCCTTCAAAGCGATAAGGCCGCACCTGCCGCGATCCCACAAATGCCGGGTCGCTACCCACCTCCGGCAGATGAACGATCCGCTCCCGCTCCACGTCAATCTCATACCGGCCACAATAAGAAAACGTGCCATCAGCGGCAGCCGCTTTTTCCTCCGCCGTGGCATGAGCCGGATCGGCCCATTTGCCACGGTCGGGATTTGTAATCACAGCGCACATGTAACCATCACGCTGATACATGAGGAAGCCCTTACCGCGCGGCCCGAAAACAGGAAAGGGGCGAGTGGTGCCGTCCTTCAAGGTCTCTTCTGTGGACACAAGCCTCCACGTGCCCACGATTCGATCCCGAATCTCCGTTTCAGCGTGACTCGCCACGGATTTCACAGAGTTCGCCGCCTGTAGTTCGCTGGTCACTGTTTCGGCGTGGTACGTGTTGGCGAGAAGTGAACAGTCAGTTCGGGAAGTACCGTGTGATTTGGATACACGTTGACCACATCGGTCGATCCACCACCATTCTGTGGCCTATAGACGTTTCTATGGAACCAGAAATCGCCTCGCAGCCGCCCTTCAATCGGCCTCGACGGCCACGTGTGCAGCTTTACCTTCGCTCTTACTCGAATCCACTGTCCCGGCTTCAAAGCGATGATCGTGCCCTCATGTTCCACGGCGCCATACAATTGAACCCATCCAATACCGAGCGCCGGCGTCTGGCCCGCGCTAGTGAGGAAGACCTCCAGGCCAAGGCTGAGATATGAAAACGGTTGCCACTCTTCAGGTGGTTGAAGGTCGCTTAAGTGCGGGGAGACTGGCACGTCGATTGGGACAAGCCCCGTATTGATAAGCCGAAATTCCCCTTCAAATGCATCCAGTGTAATGTCCGTCGGCATCACGCGATCAAGTGCAACACCTAAAGCGTGCGGATCCCGTGGGTCTGGACCGCCGTCCGTAATGCTGATACCTCCGACACCGCCCCCCTCACACGGTTCGCCGGTTGCACAGTCGGGTTGCTGGGCTGGCGCAGATCGCAGGGCAGTTCGTTGCTCGATATTTATGAGATCCACAAGTCTGACTTCTTGAGCCTCCAGAAGTGCGGAGCTAACGAGCAACAACAAAAACAGCAGCTGTCGGGAGGTGGTCACATCAAGATTGTATCGGCCTAAAGACGATTGGTGAAGAATTCGGCGTACCGACCAATGCATTTCACTGAGTGCCGCCGAGCAGCTTCCGCTTACTTAATAATCCCCCGCTCTGACCCCTCAATAAACCGAATCAACATCTCCACATCCTCGCCCTTATCCGCCTCCGCCTTCATCTTCTCCAGCGCCTGCGAAGTGTTCATCTTCGAAGCCAGCAGAATCCTGTAAGCATGATGAATCCTGCGAATGCGCTCCTTCGAAAACCCGCGCCGCTCCAGCCCGACTTTATTCAGCCCATAAGCGTGCGTATCCCGCGAAGCCGAAGTCATCGAAAAAGGCAGCACATCCTGCGTGATCGTGGTCCCGCCGCCGATGTAGGAATGCGCGCCGATGCGCACAAACTGATGCACGGGGCACAGCGCTCCCACCACCGCCCACTCTTCCACCGTAACGTGCCCAGCCAGCGTAGCGCCGTTCACCAGCATGCAGTGGTCGCCGATCATGCTGTCGTGCCCGATGTGCGTGTAGGCCATGATCAGTGTGTGGCTGCCAATGCGCGTCACGCCGCCGCCTTTGATCGTGCCGCGGCTGATGGTCACGCACTCGCGAATCTCGTTGTGGTCGCCGATCTGGAGCCGCGTAGGCTCGCCCTTGTAAGTAACATCCTGAGGATCCATGCCGATGGCCGCGAAAGGAAAAAAAGAATTGTCGCTGCCGATTTTCGTCGGGCCCTTCGATCGCCACGTGCGACACGAGCCGGCAATTCTCCCCGAGTTCGACCTCGGCTCCGACTACACAATACGGGCCGATTTCGCACGACGCTGGCACCTTGGCTCGCGCGTCGATGATCGCGGTGGGATGAACGCTCATGATGGGATTATCGGAGGAAAGCCGATGCGCCGAGCCTGATTCGAATTCATTCCACGCCCGCGCCGTTCTCTGCGCCGTCCCCGCGCCCGCGCGAACTGTCGATCAACTGGCAAGACACGGTCGCCTCGGCCACGCGCTTGCCCGCAACAAATGCCACGCCTTGCATCTTCGCGGCGACCATCCTTGGCATAGAGCGCCAATTCTTGACCTGTACTTCCAGCCGCAACTGATCGCCGGGACTAACAGGTTTCCGAAACCGCGCACGATCGATACCGGTAAACACCATGACCTTGTTGTTGCGATCTTCAACCTCCGTCAGCAACAGCGCCCCGCCAGCCTGCGCAATCGCCTCCACCACCAGCACGCCCGGCATAATCGGCAACCCCGGAAAATGCCCGTTGAAGAACGGCTCGTTGATGGTGACGTTCTTGATCGCGACAATGCTCTCTTTCCGCTTCAGTTCGAGCACGCGATCAATCAGCAAAAGCGGATACCGGTGCGGCAGAATCTTTAGAATGTCGTGAATATCGAGAGCGGTCTTGGGCGCGGGCGCTTCGGTCACGGTTGAAGTGGTTTCAGTCATTACGTCTTGAACAAAGTGACGATTATACTGTACCCCGTTGCCTCCAGGGGAATATGGAGCGGCGGACGCATTCGTTCGCCCAGCGAGCGAAGCGAGCGCGAACCATGTCGGCAACAAACTACCGATCCACCCGAATGTTTTCATGATTGCAGGAAAGGCCTTATGCCCGCAAAGAAATATCGGTCTGTCGCCCACGCAAGTCCGGAACTACCAATCGAACAGCCCTCCCGTCTGCGCTATTTCGAACAACGCCGGAACCAAATCGTCCAAAGCATCCGCGAACTCGCCGAAATCGAATCCCCCAGCGACAACAAACCTGCAGTCGACCGCATCGCCCAATTCCTCACCGCAAAATTCGAAGCCCTCGGCGGACAAACCCAATTCCACCGCAGCACTGAATTCGGCGACAGCCTGCAAATCGACTTCCCCGCGCCAAACTCTAGCCAGAAGCCCGTTCTCCTGCTAGGCCACTTCGACACCGTCTATCCGCTGGGCACGCTGGCGAAAATGCCGTGTCGAGTGGACGGCGACCGCCTGCACGGCCCCGGCGTTCTCGACATGAAATCCGGCATCGCCCTAATTCTGCACGCCATTGAAGCGCTGCAAGCGTGGTGCGGAGCCGTGCCACGGCCCATCACGGTTTTTCTCGTGTCCGACGAAGAAGTCGGCAGCTATTCCTCGCGCAAGATCACCGAAGCCCTGGCAAAAAAATCCGCGGGAGTATTAGTGCTCGAACCCGCCGCAGGCTTGCGTGGCGCAGTCAAAACCGCCCGCAAGGGCGTAGGCGAATACACGCTGAGCGTGAAAGGCATCGCAGCCCATGCCGGACTCGATCCCGGCAAAGGCCACAGCGCGATTCTCGAACTGGCGCACCAATTGGCAACCATCGCCAAGCTGAACAATCTTCGCCAGGGAATTTCGGTCAATCCCGGCGTAATCGCGGGAGGAACGCGCACAAATGTGGTCGCCGCTGAAGCGACTGCCGACATCGATGTAAGAATCAAGCGCGCTAAGCAAGCGATCGGCATCGATCGCAAACTGCGCTCGCTCAAGCCCCACGACAAGCATTGCAAGCTGGAGATCACCGGAGCAATCAACCGCCTCCCTATGGAACGCACCGCCGGAGTCGTCGCACTCTACAGGAAAGCGCAGGCGATCGCCCGCAAAATAAACTGGAAGCTGGAAGAAGCCGCCGTCGGCGGCGGCTCCGATGGGAATTTCACTGCGGGCCTGGGCATCCCGACGCTCGATGGCCTGGGCGGAGTCGGCGAAGGCGCGCACGCAGTCCACGAATACATCGTGATCTCCGAACTGCCTCGCCGCGCGCTGCTTCTTGCCGGAATGATCGAAAGCGCCTGAACTATTCCGTCGGCACCAGCACGAGAAAATAGTCCATCTTGTCGCCTTTCACAAAATCATACTGCGCAAGCAATCGATAACCGGCTTCCCCGGCCTCATGAATCACCACATCTTTCCCCACGCCATGATCTTCTCCGTTCCCGTTGCGATCGATAATGCCAACCCGCGCCCCCGGCCGCAACGCCGCGCGAAGATTCGATAACAGCGCCACCGGCTCGGCCACTTCGTGATAAGTCTTGAGCAACAGCACTGAATCCACGCTGGCCGCGGGCAACAGAGGGTTGTCGGCCTTGCTGAGAATCGTTTTCACGTTGTGCAGTTGTTCTTTCTTCGCGCGCTCTTCCACGTAACGGACAGCCTCAGGATTAATATCGACCGCGTACACCACCCCGCCCGCACCCACGCGCCGCGCCGCACGCACAGTAAACCAACCCGATCCCGCGCCAATATCGGCCACGCTTTTTCCAGGAGCAACGCCAAGAATGTCCATCACGCGATTGACCTGCAGCCGCTGATCTCTGCCCGGGGAGTCGAAGACCGAAAGGTCGCCAGTGTAAGGTTCGCTGGTCTTGCGATGTTCGGAAGGCTGCACCTGCGCTGCAGCCTGAGCGACAGCAAACGGGAGATCTAACCAAGAAACAAGAAAGAAGAGAACAAGGACAACGCGATGAAGACGCAAAACCAGCCTCCGCAATACCTGCTTTAAGGATAGACTGCCCTCAGCCTGCCAGGTGAGCGGCGCAGTGAATGGCCCAAGCGGGCAAATCGGATTTACCCCGTGAAAACTGTGCCCTCCGTGGTCAACGCTTTGACTCCGCGCCCCCCCTGGCCTAGACTTTTCTTAGGGTATTGTGCGGTTCGCGTCCGTTGCGGACCCAATGGAGGAGTTATGGGTGAGCTCTCGCCATTTCACTGGCTACTAGTCATAGCGATCGCCCTGCTGCTCTTTGGCACCACCAAGTTCGCCGCCGTCGGCAAAGGCCTGGGCGAAGGCATTCGCAACTTCAAGGCGGCGATGAAAGAGCCCGAGGAAAAGAAAGAAGACAAGAAAGAAGAAGAAAAGAAGCCGGTCTAACCCTCCAACCGAATACCCGCGCTCTTCATCATCGAGTAAACCAGCGCCACCGGCAATCCCACCACATTGCTGTAATCGCCTTCAATTCGCGGTATCCATCTCGACGCGATCCCCTGAATCGCGTAAGCCCCGGCCTTATCCGTAGGCTCGCCGGTCGCGACGTAATCGCGAATCTCCTCCTCGGATATTTCGCACATCGTGACCAGCGTAGATTCGCAAGCACCTCTGAGGTTCGAATTCGCGCCGGGCACGACCAGGCACACTCCCGTGATCACCGTGTGTATTCGTCCCGAAAGCATCCGCAGCATGCGCGCCGCATCGTCGCTGTCACAAGGTTTGCCAAGAATCAGATCGTCAATCACGACAACCGTATCGGCGCCCAACACAACTTCCCGCGGACGCGTGCGCGAAACCGCCAGCGCTTTTTCCCGCGCCAGCCGCTCCGCACAAGCCTGCGCAGACTCGCCCGCAAGCGGGCTTTCGTCGATATCCGCGGGCTGCACCGTAAATCGAATTCCCGCGTTGCGCAGCAACTCCTGGCGGCGCGGAGAGGCAGAGGCGAGAACGATCATGCCAATCTGATTCTAGCGGAAGAAGTCGAAGACAAAACTCGCAGGCAGTCAACCACTGATCAACTCACCCTGATCAACTCGATGCGATTGCCGAAGCGATCGTAAACATGGCAGCGCTTCACTCCCGGAATGTCATCAGCGTTGTCAACTTCCACATCCGCCTCCCGTAGTCGCTGCAGAAGCGTTTCATAATCACGGCAGCGCAATGCCGGATGCGCCTTCTTCGCAGGCCGGAAATCGTTCTCCACGCCCAGATGAATCTGTACTCCCCCACTTTCAAACCAGCATCCGCCGCGCCCGGCCAACTCCGCAGGCTTGGGAATCTCCGTCATTCCAAGCAAGTCGCCATAAAAGCGCCGCGCGTCTTCTTCCTGTCCCGGAGGCATCGCAAGTTGCACGTGATCGATTGCGGTAAACGGATGTGCCCTCACGAACTCACCTAACCCTTTGCGTAACGATGCTGAAGAAATCAGCACGCGCCTTTGACGTCCTGCATCTGCCTACTGGCAACTGACCACTGGCAACCAGCAACTGAACTTACCGGCTCCCCACCACTCCCCGCACTGATTCAATCAGCTTCGCCGAATCGTACCCGACGCCACCTTTGAAAACCGTCTCAACATTCTCAATATCCTCGATTTTCTTCGCAGGATCGCCCTTGATCACCACCAAATCCGCCTGTTTTCCCGGAGCAATCGTGCCGATGCGGTCCAGCTCGCCAAGAAATTGCGCGCCATTCGCGGTCGCGATATGAATCGCCTCCACCGGCGTGAACCCCGCTTCCACCAACAACTCCACTTCGCGCTGATCGCCAAATCCCGCAATCACCCCGCCCATCCCCGTCGGATCGAGCCCCGCCAATAACAACCCCCCAGCCTGCGCAAACGCATACTCGAACTCCAACTCCTTTTTAAACGCAGCCTGCCACGGAGAAGTTTCCGACCCATACACCTTTTTGGTTCGCTCCAAATCCCCAGCCCGCACCTTATTGGCAAGAAAAGCCGCCCGCGCATCCGGAGAAAGCGCATCCAGCACACGTGCCTGAATCGCCGGACGCCCCGGCACAAACATTTCAAACACCGGCAGCGTCGAAGTAACCGCCACATGGTGCTTCACCAGATCAACAACCATCTCGTGCACCGGCCCGGTTTGCACATCAAGCTTGCTCATAAGTTCCACATCGTTCGGCTTCTCATCGCAAATCCCGGGCTTGTGTCCGGGAAAGAACTCGGTATCCACGAACAACCCATGTTCCAGATCGTCAATCCCAATCTCCGCCGCCTGAGTAAAACCAATCGAGCAAAGATGCCCAGTAACCTTAGCTCCGCGCTTGTGCGCCGCAACCACCGCCGCAGAAAGCTCCTCCGGCGTAATGAACATGTACGCCTTGAAATTATCCACACCCTCGTCGAGCCAGTAATTCACCGTGCGCGTGGCATCGTCGGGGCCTGTGAGCTGATGCATTTGCACCGCGAAAGTCCCCGGCCCTTCCAGGTAAGGTCCCGTAGCGTGAATTTTTGGCCCCGGTGATTGCCCGGCATCGATCTGCTTCCTGAGTTCAAGATCGGTGTAAGGTTCAGTCGCGCCGGTGGTGCGGATCGTCGTCACTCCACCAGCCAGATACAAGCGGGGAAAGCTGAATCCCATCTCGCCAAAAATGCCATTGCCCATGGGATAAAACATGTGATCGTGCATGCCCACCAGGCCAGGAATCACGCTATAGGCGTGAAGATCGAGCACCTGCGCGTCTTTAGGCACGCTGGCCGAAGCAGCATCAGAGACCGATTCGATCTTTCCATGACTAAGAACGATCGTCTGATCCTCACGCGCAGAAGCGCCAGTGCCATCGATCACCCGCACGTGCGTGAGAGCAACGATGGGCGCGTCAACCTTGACGAATGCTTTCACCTGCGGAGAAACAGTTTGCGCATAATGCAAAACGACAGAGACGAAAAGAAAAACGGCCACGCCAAGAATTGCTTAAGCATGGGAGTCACCGTAACGAGAATTTCAAGCGCAGAAATTGTACCGGAAAGCAACACCGTCTCCTTTGGGTAGTTTCCTAATTTGTGATAGCAAAGATTGCTTGGACAGCCCAAGCAAGGTTCCGCGTACTGGACACACGGCGGCTGCGATGGGGAATTTTGAGCGTAATGGGATTTATCGCCAGTTCCACGCCTCTTGGGAATACGGTCGCTGTACAATCTACCAGCAGCATGACCGCACTGAACCGTGATCGGGACACTCTCCGCACCACTCGGAGTCCTTGGATTGCGTTCAGCCTTGTAGCCGTAATCCATTGCGTCCTTACGTTTGTTTTCACATTGTGGTCTATGGGCTGGCAAATGGTGGTGCTGGACACTGGCGGGACTGTGGCTCCGGCTGGCCTAAAGATTGTCAGCACCATCGACCTTTTGCTGTCACTACCGCTGCTTCTTCCACTGGCACGTTTGGCGCTTTATCTTGGTTTCCCCGATCCCGCTAACGACCTGATTTACTGGCCGCTCCCCATCATCAACAGCTTGCTAGTGGCTTACGCTATAACTGCCACGATACGCTGGTATGCCGCCCGGCGACAGCGTTTGAGCAGCCACCCCATTCGTAGCTGTTGAAATCAGTTTTAGCAGAGGTTTGCGCTTTTTACCCGACACATTATCGCGCAAGCGGCAAATTGGGACGACCTTCCCTTTGGTCTCGCGACGAGAGCGATGGCTGTCAGAGGAGGCGGACAGCAGGACTCGTGAAGCACCATAGCGTGCCACAGGCTTTGCGTCATCGACTGCAAAAGCAAAAGGCCTCGACTGACGCCGAGACCTTAACTTCGGTAGACACAGCGCGGGCCCGCAGAAACCCTACTCCCGCAAGCGAACAGGAGTCACGTTCACCCGTCACACTTCACCGACCGGCGCGAACCCGAAACGGGAAGCAAATCTAGCCTGCTAGAATCGATACTTAGCCTCATCCCATGGACGCCTCCCACATCCGCAATTTCGCCATCATCGCGCACATCGACCACGGCAAATCCACCCTGGCCGACCGCCTGCTGGAGCTCACCGGCTCCCTCACCGCGCGCGAAATGCAGGAGCAGGTCCTCGACTCCATGGACCTGGAGCGCGAACGCGGCATCACCATCAAAGCCCACGCCGTCCGCATGGCCTACACCGCACAAGACGGCGAAACCTATCAGCTCAACCTGATCGATACCCCCGGCCACGTGGATTTTTCCTACGAAGTCTCCCGCGCGCTGGCCTCGTGCGAAGGCGCGCTGCTGGTGGTCGATGCCTCGCAGGGAGTCGAAGCGCAAACCCTGGCCAACGCCTATCTAGCCATCAACAACGGCCTGGAAATCATCCCCGTCATCAACAAAATCGATCTGCAAAGCGCCGACATTCCCCGCACCAAAGAAATGATCGAAAGCGCCGTCGGACTCGACACCACCGACGCCGTCCTAATCAGCGCGAAAACCGGCCAGGGCGTGCCTGACGTTCTAGAAGCCATCGTGAAGCGCGTCCCTCCGCCGAAAGGAAACCCCGAAAACCGGCTCCAGGCGCTGATTTTCGACTCCTGGTTCGACGCCTATCGCGGCGTAATCGTCCTCACCCGCGTGTTTCAAGGAACGCTGCGCAAAGGCCAGAAGATTCGCCTCTGGTGGAACAATCGCGTGCTCGACGTTGAAGGCCTCGGCGTGCTCACTCCTAAGCCGGTGGAGGTAGACGAACTCAAAGCCGGCGAAGCCGGGTTCCTCATCGCCAACATAAAAAACGTAGCCGACACAAAAATCGGCGACACCATTACCGACGAAGCCAATCCCGCCTTCGAAGCCCTTCCCGGCTTCGAAGAAATCAAGCCCATGGTCTTCGCCGGCCTCTACACCGTCGACTCCCACGAGCACACCCGCCTGCGCGAAGCGCTGGAAAAACTGCGCCTCAACGATTCGTCCTTCTTCTTCGAGCCGGAAAGCTCCGTTGCGCTCGGCTTCGGCTTCCGCTGCGGCTTTCTCGGCCTGCTGCACATGGAAATCATTCAGGAGCGCCTCGAACGCGAATTCACTCTCGAACTGATCACCACCGCCCCCGGCGTGCGCTACAACATCACGCTTACCGACGGGAAGAAAATCGAAGTCGATAATCCCTCGCGCTGGCCCGACCCAAGTGAGATTGCAAAAGTAGAAGAGCCGGTAATTCTCGCCACGATTCTAACTGGCGAAGAATACGTAGGCGGAATTCTGAAGCTGGTCGAAGAAAAACGCGGCAAGCAGAAAACCTTCGAGTACGTCAGCTCCTCGCGCGTGATGTTGCACTATGAGTTACCGCTGAACGAAATCGTTCTCGATTTCTACGACCGCCTGAAATCCGTCTCCCGCGGCTACGCCTCGCTCGACTATCACCTGGCAGGCTATTGGGAGTCGCCCATGGTCAAGCTAGATATCCTCGTCGCCGGCGATCCCGTCGACGCACTCTCCGTAATCGTTCACCGCGACTTCGCCTACGAACGCGGCAAAGCCCTGGTCAGCAAAATGCGCCAGCTCATCCCCCGGCAAATGTTCGAAGTCCCCATCCAGGCCTCCATCGGCGCCAAAATCATCGCCCGCGAAACCGTTTCCGCCATGCGCAAAAACGTCCTAGCCAAATGCTACGGTGGCGACATCACCCGCAAACGCAAGCTGCTGGAAAAGCAGAAGGAAGGCAAAAAACGAATGAAGCGTATCGGCCGCGTCGATATTCCGCAAGAAGCATTCTTGGCGGTTCTGAAAGTCGGCGAAGATAGCGATTAGGAATCTCTCCGCACAGAGAGATTTGAAAGGGCACGGCTTCAGCCGTGCCGCCTAAGCCTTACAAAAATCAACGCGGCTTTAGGGGGCCGGCCCAAGCTTGGTTTTTGCATGCCACCACCAGGAATTAGGCTGCCCCCTCTTCCGTCGATCTCGGGTTTACGATCTACTGACAGGAGGCAATATGGAATTTGCAATGTTCGAGGATGTGGACGGAATGGAGGTCTATGTGAACCCCGAACGGGTGATCTGGGTCAGAGAACATCCCAACCAAACGACAGTCATCAGTTGCGGACACGACGACAAATTTGTCGTCCGTCTCCACCCTGCTCAGGCCTTGGCCGTGTTGGGCAAGGTGCCACGCTAGCCGGAAGGTCCTTTTCAATGCAATCGCGATTCGGGAGCATAAACTTACGCAATGAATTAATGGGAGACGAAAAAATCGGGAAGGACGAAAAGCTGCTACTAATTGACGCTGACGGAAAAACCTGCTGTCCTCCGACCCGTCCTGAGCCGTTTCAAACCGGAAATGTGCAAATCTCTAAATCGGGAAAAAGCCCCGTTCTATCAGCCCAAAACTGTGTTAATGGGAAGTGAATTGTCTAACTGGTTACTATTCAGAACCTTAGGAGCCAGAAAAACATCACCACATGACGAGCGTCACTGGCATTCGCCTATAGATATTGCCCGCCGGTCAGCAATTCCACAAGCTTTCCACAGATAAGAGGAAAACCACAACCCACGTCTCTTAAGGTATTTACCGGGGTAAGCCTACAGCGATTCCTGTAACCCGGCAATTACTCTTCCGGCGCAATTCCCCCCTCCACCAGCGTCTCGAATCTGGTGCAACTCTTCAGGAAGGCAAGACTTAGCCTCCCGATCGGACCATTGCGCTGCTTGGCAATAATGATCTCCGCTCGCCCCTGCAAGTCCGGATCGTCCTGTTTGTAAACCTCTTCGCGGAAGATAAACATAACCAGATCCGCATCCTGCTCGATCGATCCCGACTCGCGCAAATCCGCCAGCTGCGGACGATGATCCCCGCCCCGGCTCTCCGGCGCGCGGCTCAACTGCGAAAGCGCGATCACCGGAACACTAAGCTCCTTGGCAATCGCCTTCAACCCACGCGAAATCGCCGACACTTCCTGCGTCCGATTCTCGTACCGCTTGCTGCTTCCAGACATGAGCTGCAAGTAATCCACAATCAGCAAATCCAGCTTGCCCTGCGATTGCTTGAGCCGCCGCGCCTTGGCCCGCATCTCGCTCAAAGAAATCCCCGGCGTGTCATCAATAAAAATCGGCGCATGCGCCAGCTGCTCCATCGCGCGTACCACTTTTCGCGTGTCATCCTGCCAAAGCGATCCAGTACGCAACTTATGCGCATCCACCCGCGCCTGCGAACAAAGCAAGCGCTGCAGCAAAGCCTCGCGCGACATTTCCAAAGAAAAAACCCCAACCACCTGCTGATCTTCCACCGCCGCATTCTCGGCAATGTTCATCGCAAACGCCGTCTTTCCCATCGAAGGCCGCGCCGCAATAATCACCAGATCCGACCGCTGCAACCCGCTTGTCATCTCGTCAAGATCGGTGTAGTGCGTAGCCAATCCAGTAATCCGCTGCCCGCGCTGCAGCAAAGCATCCACCGAGCCGAACGACTCGCGCACGATCTCCTGCACGCCCATGAAGCCGCGCCCAATGCGCTTCTCCGAAAGCTGAAAAATCGCCGCCTCAGCATCGCTGAGTACATCCTCGGCCGCATCCGACTGATCCGCCGCCCGCGCAATCGCCGTATTTGCCGCATGAATCAGCCCGCGCAGCAGCGCCTTGTCGCGAACAATCTTGACGTAGTGCTCAATGCTGGGCCGGTCCGGCACGCCATCGAGCAGACTCGATACATAGCCAACATCCCCAACCGCCTGCAGATCCTTATGCCGCTCCAACTCCTCGATCAGCGTGATCATGTCGATCGGCCGCGAAGACTCCTGCAGATCGACCATCCGCCCATAAATTCGCCGGTGCGAGTCCAGCGAAAAATCCTCGATCCGCAAATGCTCCGCCGCCTGGTTGTAAGCAAAGTTATCCAGCAGAATCGCGCCCAGAATCGAGCGCTCGGCCTCCACATTCGCCGGAAGAGTGCTGATGTGGTAATCGGTAGTAGCCATTTTAGAAAACCGAATTTCAATTCCTAACGAAGCGTGCCACGCAGCGTGGAAGCACAGCGTGGAAGAGCGGCGCTTAAGCGCCGCCTCAAGCGTTCCCAGATGAACCGGGCTTCAGCCCCCGTTCCGCGCTCGTAAACCTTGCCTCAAGCATAAGCGAAGAGAAAGCGAATCGCAAAATCTATTTGTGCAGAAGCTGTGAAGCTCGTGGTTATCTTGTGGAAGCGATGAGAAAACAGGACTGGACAAACTTTCTAAAGAAATTTTCACGAGAGGAATCGCAAAAATACACCCTCACAAACACATGCGGCCCGGAGCCAGCCACTCCGAGCCGCATCGTTGCGTAGACCTTTTAAGCCGCCTTCCCGCCGCTTAGCGCCGGGACGATGGCACCGATCCGACAGCGCCTCCATCGGTTTTCACCAACAAAAGCGCCACATTTACCAGCACCGCTGCAGGCTCATGATTCATGGAACCACTCACCCGCAACCTCTGCGCTCACCAGCAGCCCTTTCCGCTCACGCGAAAAGTGGAGGAGGCCGCAATGCCCGGGCAACCAGCACGCTCACGCGTTTCCGATTTCCCCCGGCAATTCACCCTCGAGAATTACCGGTCTGCCGCTGGCTTCGCCGCAATCATCGTTCGGCTCAGAAGGTCTAACGTTTTCGGTGAACCCACTCTGCCGTACCTCGTTGCGGACCGCAACACAAAAAGATTTCCACATTGTGCAGAAACTGTGGACGCCAATACTTCCCTGTGGAAGGCTGAGGAAAAGCCGCCATTTGCTTGATTTTCCTTTCGCGCGCCCCCTCGATATTCTGATCTTATGGCAGAAATCTTCCTGACGGCCGCGTGGCGAGATCTTGTCATGCTCAACTATGTGGTCGATCCAAAGTTGCTCCATGAATTCGTGCCGCCAGGAACCGAGCTCGACCTATGGCAAACACATTGTTTTCTTAGTCTCGTAGGCTTTCGCTTTGTAAAGACGAAAGTCCGTGGCATCCCGATCCCCTTTCATCGCAACTTCGAGGAGGTCAATCTTCGATTCTATGTACGCCGCCATGAAGGAAGAGAAACAAAGAGAGGCGTAGTCTTCATCCGCGAAATCGTACCCCGTTGGGCCATTGCACAGATCGCCCGCACTTTCTACAACGAAAATTACACAGCCCTGCCCATGCGGCACCGCATCGACCATGGAACCTCCTGCTTAACCGCGGAGTACTCCTGGAAATTGCCAGCCGGTTGGAATCGAATTCAGGCAAACGCAACCGGCGACCCAGCGTTGCCCAAGCCCGGCTCGCAAGAAGAGTTTATTGCCGAACACTATTGGGGCTACGCCGCCCAGCCGGACGCTGGCTGCGTGGAATATCAAGTAGCCCATCCGCCGTGGAGAGTGTGGAACGCGCAGATCGCAACATTTGAAGGCGGCGTCGCGGAAATCTGCGGCCCTGAATTCTCGGCAGCACTAAGTCAGAAACCGGCTTCCGCCTTTCTAGCTGAAGGTTCGCCAGTCACGGTTTATTGTGGGAGGAGAATCTAGCCCTATGGCCCGCGACAAGCCAAACGAGATGCATCGCAGCGACTGGGTTCTCTACGACAACCAGTGCGGATTCTGCTCGCGCTGGGTTCAGTTCTGGCAATCGACCCTCGCCAAGCGAGGCATTGGTATTGCGGGCCTGCAGGAACCTTGGGTGGTCGACAGGTTGAGGTTCACGGAAGCGGAATTACTCCACGATATCCGCTTGCTGACCAAAGAAGACTCCCTCGTCTCGGGAGCCGATGTCTACCTCCACGTCACCCGGCGTATCTGGTGGGCATGGCCGTTCTACGCCGTCTTTAGTCTGCCGGGATTCAACCAGCTTCTGCATTTGGGCTATCGCTGGTTCGCCCGCAACCGCCACCGCATTTCCAACACCTGCAAATTGCAAACAGCGGCTGATCCCCGCCCGGAAGCAAGCCGCTCCGACCATCCAGGCCCATAACTACCTTCTTCCGTCAAAGCGGTGTATCATGCGCGGTGATGCTAGGCCATCGCACCCGCGAACAGTGGGTTTCGCAATATGCTACCAGCCATCAGGATCCTATCAACCGGGCCTGCCACACCTTGGGCATTCCCATCATTCTGCTCTCGCTCATAATCTTCCTTTCAAGCATCTTCATTCATAAACTCTGGCCGTACGCGCTCGCACTCTTCATCGTCGGATGGATCTTTCAATTCGTCGGTCACGCCTTCGAAGGCAAGCCGCCCGAATTCCTCAGCGACTGGCGTTTCCTGTTCGTAGGAGTGCGCTGGTGGTGGGCCAAGATTCACGGTAAGGCTTGAAGCCGTCGGCGCTGGATTAATTCTGTAACTGCAACCGCGGTGAGTCAGCAATCATCCAAGGTAACCGCCATGTTCCCTCAACTCGCCCGCTTCACCGATCTCGCTCTCCTCCTGATGCGCCTCATGGTCGGCCTGGTGTTCGTCACGAGCGGTATCAGTCATCTAAAAAATCCAACCGAGCGCGCCAAGAGCATCGAGATGAGCAAAGGCTTCACCGTCTTCCTCGGGATCGCCGAAGTTGCCGGAGGCCTGGGCGTGGCCGCGGGCGTACTCACGCAACTCGCCGCCATTGGCCTGATCCTCATAATGTTCGGCGCAATCCAGAAAAAGATCTTTTCCTGGCACACCGGCTTCTGGGGCGAAAAAGCCTCCGGCTGGCATTACGATTTGATGTTCATACTGATGAACCTAGTCATTGCCTGCACCGATGGCGGAGCTTACGTTCTGATACGCTAGTCGACCGACGAAAATCCAACAATCCACCTTCCTCTCAGCCGCGTACATCATCTCGAGGGGCAATTCCGCAGAGGTCACGGGCGCAGCCTCGGGCTTGCGCTAGAGATCGGCTTTGTCCTATGCTGATCCAAACTTGGGGTTCGAAATTGTCATAACCAAATGCGCCGGCTGATCGCCACATCGCTGCTGCTCCTCGCCCTGTTCGGAACCGTGGTTCCGCTCGCACAGGCGCTAACGGCAACTTCGCCGCATGCCTGCTGCATGCGCAAAGGTCCGCATCATTGCCATGAAGCAAGCAGCGACAATTCCTCTCAGCCAGTCTTCCGCGACACCTGTTGTTGCCGCGGCGATTGCTGCCGCGCCGTAACCAGTGCGCAGTGGGCGCAAGCGCAGCCAACGCCAACGTCTTTCTCGTTACCTGCCTTGAGCCTGCCATCCGCTGGCTCCCGGCCTGTCAGCCCAGCAACTGCCTTCACCGGAGTTCGTTCTTCCCGGGCCCCTCCTGTCTCCTACGACTCGTCGATTTAAGCAAGTCCCGAATCGAACCAAACGCGTCTGTGCCGGGCAATCGATATGTTTCGCGCTAGTCGGGGAACTAGTATTCGTCCGCGCCCAGTCGCCACACTTCATGGAGACATTCCTATGCGGCAAGCTATCAAAGCGCTTCCTGTCGTCCTTCTTCTCAGCACAATCGCCTTCGCCACCATCTTCGGCTCGGTGCGCGGAATCGTCCACGATCCCCAGCATCGCCCCATCCAGTCCGCTCACGTAGTGCTGAAATCCCAAACTTCCGATTGGACCCAATCCCAGGATTCCAACAGCAACGGGGAATTCGAATTCACTTCCGTGCCCATCGGCAACTACACCGTCACGGTCACGCAGCAGGGCTTTCGACAAGTTCAGCAGCAGGTGACAGTTCATTCCGATACAAGTCCGGTTCTACACTTCCCGCTCTCTGTCGCGGGCACGAAAGAAAGTGTTTCCGTCTCGGAGACTTCCGCGGAGGTGACCACGCAAAGCGTCACTCCGACCACGATGATCGATCGCGAAGACATTCAGGAAACTCCCGGCGCGGACCGCACCAACGGCATGCAGATGATCACGGATTATGTGCCCGCCGCATACGTCACCCACGACATGCTGCACATGCGCGGCGGCCATCAGGTCGAGTGGCTGATCGACGGCGTTCCTATCCCAAACACGAACATCGCGACAAACCTCGGCCCGCAAATCGATCCCAAAGATATCGACTATCTCGAAGTCCAGCGCGGCAGTTATGACGCCGATTACGGAGACCGCACCTACGGAATCTTCAACATCGCGCCTCGCACCGGTTTCGAGCGCGATCGCGAATGCGATCTCGTCATCAGCGCAGGAAACTTCTATCAAACCAACGACCAAGTCAGTTGCGGCGGACACACCGAACGCTTCGCCTATTACGCCAGCCTGAACGGCAACCGCAGCAACTACGGCCTGCAAACTCCGATTCCGCAGGTGGTGAACGATGCCGATAACGGTGTCGGAGGATTCTCTTCCTTTATCTTCAATCCCGATCCCAAGAATCAGCTTCGCATCGTCGGCTCGCTGCGGCGGGATTACTACCAGATTCCCATCGATCCCAACCCCAACTCCATCACCAACAGCATCTATCCCAGCTACGGCCTGCACGACGCCGAGAGCGAGCCTGACGGCTACGCGACGCTATCATGGGTGCACACGTTCAATCCCAATGAACTGCTGACGGTTTCCCCGTTCTACCACTACAACGGCGCTGATTATAAAGGTGGCCCGAACGATTTTCCGGTGATCTCAACCGTGAACCAGAACGCCAATTACGCGGGCGCACAAATCGCATTCAATGCGACATTCTGGAAGAACGATTTGCAAGCTGGCACCTACTCCTTCGGCCAGCACCAATACAACTACTTCGACAACCAATACACCGACGGCACTCCCAACGTGCCGCCTTCATCCATCGGCGTCAACGGCGGAGTTACCGCCTTCTTCATCAACGACAAGTTCAAAGTCACGCCGTGGCTAACATTCATCGCCGGCCTGCGTGAAACGGAATTCACCTCCACCATTTCCGAGCATGCAACCGATCCTCGCCTCGGCGCGGCAATTCGAATCCCCCGCCTGAACTGGGTTTTCCGCGGCTTCTACGGCTACTTCTACCAGGCTCCGCCGCTTTCCACCGCAACCAGTCAGTTGCAAACCTTGGCCAGTGGCCAAGGCTTCGCCTTCGCCCCTTTGCACGGCGAGCGCGATATCGAGTGGCAGTTCGGCGTCACCATTCCAATCCAGGGCTGGACCCTGAGCGCCGACAACTACCAAACCCGCGCCCACAATTGGCTCGATCACAACAATATCGGAGAGTCCAATATCTTCTGGCCCATCACTTGGGACTACGCTCTGATCCAGGGCTGGGAGCTCACGCTGCGTTCTCCGCAAGTCTGGCATCACGGACAATTTCACCTCGCCTACGCCAATCAAATCGCGCGGGCGACTTCGCCAATCACCGGCGGCCTCATCTGCCCCAGCCCAGTCACGCCCGCCTGCGGGCTCGACATTCCACCCGGCTTGTCACCCGTAGATCACGATCAGCGAAACACCTTGAACGTAGGCTTCAACTCCACTCTGCCCTGGCACGCCTACGCCTCAACCAACGTCTACTACGGCTCGGGATTCACTGACGGCCTTCCCGGCGTGCAGTATCCCGGCGACTATCTTCCCGCCCACACCACGGTCGATCTCGCCCTAGGAAAAACCTTCGCCGAGAGATACACGATCTCCGTTGACGCCCTGAACGTAGCCAATCGCCGCGTGCAACTCGACAACAGCCTCACCTTCGGCGGCTTCCACTGGAACGACCCGCGACAGATCTACGGAGAGTTCCGCTGCCGATTCAATTATTAACTGACATCTGGCGTCCAGCGCTGCAAACACGCATACGCGCCGACTTCGAATATGAGGGGAGTCACACACTGGAATTCACAGTTAGTAGCGGCAACTTCTTAATGAAACTCCTGCGACTCGTCGTGCTCGTGCTGGCTGGGATGGGTATGATCACATCCTTCCTCGCCCTGCGCGAGCACTATCGCACCGATACTTCCCCATGCAGCATTAACGAAAAATGGGACTGCGGCGTCGTAAATCAGAGTCCATATGCTGTTCTGGCAGGAGTACCCGTCGCGGCGATCGGAATCGTGGGGTATGGACTCATCGCGGCGTTGTGCTTTCGCCGAAAAACACGCTGGTTGCTGGCCGCAGTTCTGATGGCCCTGGGCTTCGCTCTCTATCTCACCTATATCGAAGCCTATGTTCTGCGAGTCTGGTGCGTCTTTTGCGTGGCATCGCTCACGATCATCAGCCTCATCTCACTCCTATCGCTTGTCCTTGTGATTCAAGAGTGGAAAGAGCCGGAGGAAAATAGCGCTGCAGCCCCCGAAAAAACTCTTTTGACCAGACTTCAACTTTGGGCAGCCGGAGTTATGGTTGTTCTCGCGATCTTCGCAATCCTGTTCTTCCGTCTAAGCGAACACGGCCTGAGCGCTCGGAATCAGCCGTCTTCTCTCGAATCTTTCCTGGCGGATCGATCTCGCGTTTTATTTATTCCGGTCCGGGCGCGCAAATTAGAAAACCCTCTCCCCCCATCCCCTGTGCTTATTGCGCGCGGCCGCGATCATTGGGCTGACCACTGCGCAACCTGTCACGCGAACAATGGTAGCGGAGACACAGAGGTGGGAAGAAACCTGTATCCGAGAGCGCCGGATATGCGAAGCGCTCGAACGCAGTCGCTCACCGATGGCCAACTCTACTACATCATCCGCAACGGCGTCCCCTGGACCGGCATGCCCGCTTGGGGCAACGCCGATCTCGGAGATTTGGATTCGGAAACCTGGACGCTCGTACTGTTCATCCGCCATTTGCCGAAACTCACGCCAGCAGAGGAGGCGGCGATGGAGAAGCTGAATCCCAAGGGCGCAATGGAAAGGGAAGAAGAACAACAGGAAGAAGATTTTTTGAACGGAAAAACTCCAATGGAGGAAAAGCATGACCACTAATCGTCAGGCTCTCCGATCCTTAATCGCGGCAGCCAGCTTAATCCTGATTCTGTCAACTATCGTTATCGCCCATGACAATCAGCAACATGTGATGGGAACAGTCACAAAGATCGACGCTGGATCGATCACCGTGAAAACTACGGCCGGGGACGTGAAGACGGTCATGATCCTACCCACCACGAAGTTCCTGGAAGGAACCGCTACAGCCACGGCGCAAGACGTGAAAGTCGGAGATCGCGTGGTGATCCACGCCAAGCCGGAAGGCAAAATGCTCCATGCAACCGAGGTCAAGATCCCCGCGCCGAATGATTCGAATGCACCGTGATTAAAACGTGGAGGCGGAACTCCCAGCACCGCGTCATTGCAGCAGCCGATCTACAGGCTTGCGCCGTCGCGCATCGCAAAGAAGTGTTCGCCAGCCCCAAAGAGCCACACTTCAACGGTGCCAGACGGGCATTGTCCCGGCCAGATGCCTGCCCACCTTATAGAAATACACGTTTCGTTTGTGCCCTCTGTGTTGAAATAAATATGTAGCAGGAGATTGGAATGAAACCATGTCCAGAAGTCTTCTAATAACCGTGATCTGTCTCTTCACCCTCTTAACCTTCTCCGCCTGCAACCGCGAAAAATCCCAGCAAGGCGCCTCAACCGCGACTACCCAGGGCGCCAAGCGCTACGCCTTAAAGGGCAAAGTAATGACCGTCGACAAAAACGCGGGCACCGCCAACATCGACAACGAACCCATCCCCGGCTTCATGGACGCGATGGTCATGCCCTACTCCTTCAAGCCGCCGGCCCAGATCAATGATCTCCAACCCGGCGATTCCATCACCGCCGACGTGGTAGTCGACAACGGCCAGTACTGGCTCGAAAACGTCAAAGTCACCGGACACTCGCAGATGCCCGCCGACAAGCCGCAAGCCAGCCTTCATATCCCTCAGCCCGGCGACGACGTCCCCGACTTCCACCTCATCAACCAGAGCGGCAAGAACATCTCGCTGCATCAGTATCGCGGCGAGACTCTTCTGCTCACTCTCATCTACACCCGCTGCCCGTTCCCCGACTTCTGCCCGCGCGTCAGCCACGAGTTCGCCGCCATCGACCGCCAGCTCCTCGCCGATCCCGCGCGCTATGGCAAAACTCACCTGCTAAGCATCAGCTTCGATCCCGCACACGACACGCCCAAAGTTCTGCGCGCCTACGCCTTCGACTGCGCCGGCCGCAAGGATCCGGCGCTCTTCCGCCACTGGGAGTTCACCGCCATTCCCCAATCCGAGCTGCCAAAATTCGCCGATTACTTCGCTCTCACCTACCAGGAAGAAGGCGGAGTGATCACGCACTCGCTAAGCACCGCCGTAATCGCTCCCGATGGAAAAATTTTCAGGTGGTACCACGGCGCCAGCTGGCAAGCGTCCGATTTGCTGCAAGATGTGGAGAAAGCCAAAGCGGCGGGTTAGGTTCTGGGCGTTTCAACCGCTCCTACTCCGGCATTGACTACAAGCCCCGTTCCACCTAACATTGCTGCGCTTGTGGTTTGTGCGGACCGCGAATCTCCTACGCTCCACCCATGATCGGACAAACCGTTTCTCACTACCGCGTCATTGAACTGCTTGGCGGAGGCGGGATGGGTGTGGTTTACAAGGCCGAAGACACCGTTCTCGGCCGCTTCGTCGCACTGAAGTTTCTGCCCGACGATTCCTCCCAGGATGCCCAGGCCCTCGAACGTTTCCGCCGCGAGGCGCGCGCAGCCTCGGCCTTGAATCATCCCAACATCTGTACCATCCACGAAATCGGCCAGCACGATGGACATCTCTTCATCGTGATGGAGTGCCTCACCGGCCAGACCCTGAAACACCTCATCCAGGGCAAGCCGATGGAACTCGATCGTCTGCTTACCATCGCCATTGAAGTCGCGGACGCTCTCGACGCCGCGCACAGCAAAGGCATCGTGCATCGCGACATCAAGCCCGCCAACATCTTCGTAACCGACCGGGGCAATGCGAAAATCCTCGACTTCGGCCTGGCAAAAATTTCCCGCGCCGCGCGCCCCACCAGCGGAGACTCGCAAACCCTCGCCGACGTTACCAATCTCGACCTCACCAGTCCCGGCACCGCGGTAGGAACCGTCGCTTACATGTCGCCAGAGCAGTTGCGCGGCAAAGAACTCGATGGCCGCACCGATCTCTTCTCCTTCGGCGTAGTGCTCTACGAAATGGCCACGGGAACCGTCCCGTTTCGCGGCGAAACCTCCGCCGTGATCACCGAGGCGATTCTCAACCGCCAGCCCGCAGCGCCTCTTCGCCTCAATCCCGAACTTCCGCCCAAACTCGAAGAGATCATCAACAAGTTGCTCGAAAAAGACCGCGACATGCGCTGCCAAACCGCGGCCGAGCTCCGCGCCGATCTGAAACGCCTGAAGCGTTCTCTCGATTCCTCGCGGACATCGGTTGTAGCGGAGCCGGCGCAGCCTTCGGGCGTCATAGCGACGTCTTCTGTCCCCGTTGCGGGCCGGAGGCGACCGCTGCGCGCACTGGCTTTCCTCTGCGCCTTGCTGCTGGCGGCCGGCGCCGGGGTGTATGCCGGAAAGGTGGTCTTCTCGCTGGCGCCTCACGAGCCTCCAGTCTATCGCCAACTTACGTTCCGCCGCGGCAGCATCCGCGCGGCGCGTTTTGCGCCTGACGGGCAAACGATTCTCTACAGCGCCGCTTGGCAAGGTAATCCTTCTGACGTATTCACCGCGCGCCCCGAGGCTCCCGAATCCCGCTCGCTCGGCCTCAGCCACACTCAGCTCATGTCCATTTCTTCGACGGCCGAGATGGCTGTCCTGCTCAACAGCAAAGCCGTGGGGCCTTGGGTTACGATGGGAACTCTCGCACGAGCTCCCCTGGCGGGCGGAGCGCCACGCGAGGTGCTGGATAACGTCCAGTGGGCGGATTGGTCCCCCGACGGCACCAACTTTGCCGTGGTGCGCGACTATGGTGGCATGAACCGCCTGGAATATCCCATCGGGAAACCGCTTTATGAAACCGGCGGATGGATCGGCCACCCGCGGGTTTCCCCGAAAGGCGACTACATTGCTTTCGCTGACCACCCCACTCAGGGAGACGACAGCGGAACATTGGCCATCGTCGATATGAGCGGCAAGAAGACTGTCCTCTCTGAGCAGTGGTTTACCATTCAGGGCTTGGCCTGGTCTCCCGACGGCAGAGAAATCTGGTTCACGGCCAGCGACTCCGGAACCGACCGCACCCTTTTGGCCGCGACGCTTGACGGAAAAATGCGCACCATCGCGCGCCTGCCGGGAGCGCTTATGCTCTATGACATTGCCAAAGATGGCCGCGTGCTGCTGGTGCGCGCCAGTTGGCGGCGTGAAGTGGTTGGCTTCGGTGCTGACGCCAAGCAGCGCGAGCTTTCATGGCTTGACTACACCTATCCTTCCGATCTCTCGGCAGATGGCAAGACGCTGCTTTTTGATGAGGAAGGCGGGGGTGGGGCTCTGGACTATTCCAAATCGAGCGGGTTCACCTACGCGGTTTATTTACGCGGCACCGATGGCTCACCTGCGGTCCTTTTGGGCAAGGGCGGTGCCGTGTCCCTGTCGCCCGATGGAAAATGGGCAATTATGGCGACCCAATCTCAGCCGGCGCAATTCAAGCTACTGCCCACTGGGGCAGGACAGGCGCGCGACCTGACCCATGACCAAATCAATCACAACTGGGCGCGCTGGTTCCTTGATGGAAAGCGAATTCTGCTTTCTGGCGACGAGCCCGGCAAAGGCGAGCGCCTTTATGTTTATGAGCTGGCTTCCGGTAAGAGCCATGCAGTCTCCCCCGAAGGCGTGAACGGAACTTCGTTTCAGATTGCTCCCGACTCACAGTCTGTCGCTGCGATCGGGCCTGACCAGCGCGCCTATCTCTACCCGGTGAATGGCGGCGATCCGCAGTTGATTCCGGGTGTGAATCCCAGTGAGCAGCCGATCACCTGGAGCGCCGACGGCGGCTCACTCTATGTTTATCAGCCCGGCGACCTCCCCGCTCACGTCTATCGCGTCGACGTGCATACCGGACGCCGCACCCTGTGGAAGGACCTGATGCCAAGCGACCCGGCCGGCGTGGAAAATATCGGGCCGATCCTCGTGACTCCCAATGCGAAAACCTGCGTCTTCGGTTACCACCGCAATTTGGCAGATTTGTATCTGGTGGAAGGCCTGAAGTAAGAAAGTCTCTCGCCGTCTACGGCACAATAATCCGGCTGCCCGCGTCATTCGCCGCGATCACAGACGATTCCTTCTCGGGAAACTGCCCCCGCAGAAAATCCATGAACGCCCGCGACTTCCCCCGCCCGGACGTACGCCCGTGCGCGAGGCGCAAAAGAAACACAAGCCCGCGCAGCACATCCACGTCGCGCAAGCTTGAGTAACCCAGTTGCTTCTGCTCAGCCTCGCGGTATTGCTTCATCATCTCTTCCACTTGCGCCGCAATCGCGTGCTGCGCCCGGCTGGTCAGCGGCTGCTCGTAATGTAATCCCGAATTCACCAGCCGCTCATGACTCGTGCACATCGCTGTAAGCGCACTGATGAAGTCCTGATCGTTCAAACTGCGGTCGGCCTGCGCCGCTTTCACCAGCGCGTAACTCAATCCCATCAGAAGATGCTCGCGCTCGTAAGTGAATTGCTCGGAAACTTCCACCTGCAGAAACAGCGCAGCCGCGTCGAACTGCTCCGCCGGACGCGGCTTCTCATGCTCGCGCGCCTGCAGCAGATACGGGCAGTCACTCGGACAATCCAGCGTGACCTCCCGCTGCTCCCCGCAACACTGCGCGCAGATGCGCCCGTGCACCGCGGGACAGAAGCGCTTTTCCTTACGAATTTCGCAAATAGCACAACTCATGAGTGTGGGCCGGACATGTGTGGCGCGGACGCCCTCGTCCGCGAGACCGATCCAGGATTACGGTATCGTACGCCGCCCCGGCCGAGACGCCGGGGTTTTATAATCCGCCGGATACAACACAACGCAGCGATCCCGTCCTTCGCCGTCGCTTTCCGTGCGCAGGTCCGCTTCATTGCGCAGCGCGAGATGCACCATGCGCCTTTCCCGCGATGACATGGGAGCAAAATGGTAGGGCGTGCCCGTCTCCCGCACCTTCGTCGCGGCCACGTTCGCCGCCATGCGCAATTCCTGCAGCCGCAGTGTCCGCTGATTCTTGCAGTCGAAGACAACCTTTTCGTGTTCGCCCGAAGGCACCCGCAGGATTTCAAAAACCAGCAACTCGAGCGCGCGCAGCAGCTCGCCGCCGCGATCCAGCAACAACGAAGAATCGGGCCCCGAGAAATCAACGTAGATCTCAGGCTGCTCCCACTCGCTCAGCGCCGGGGGATCCACGATGATGCGATACTTCAGGTGAAGACCGCCGTGCGTGACGACAGCCTGCAGAAACTCGTTTATTCGGTTAGCGGCGGCAACTTTATCCATAGTCAACTCTTTGGCAACCGGCGGCATTGGTGCGTCATTCCGAAGCGCCGCGTTTTCACCAGCGGCGCGAGAGCCTGCCCTGAGCCAGCGAAGCGCGCCGAAGGAAATCTCCCCGAGCGAAACTGCGCTTTCACGTCAAACAGACCCACTATCCCCGCCGGCACTCACTTCTCCTTCTTTCTGGCGCGCTTCTCCATCATTTCGCGCATCTCCCGCCCCAGCTTGGTGCGGTTCATAATGGCCTGCTGCGCCATGGAAATCAAGTTCGTCTCGGCGTAGTACAAATTCAATCCCGCGGCGAAATTGAAGAACAGGAATCCCATCATCAGCGGCATCATCCAGTTCATCATCTTCTGCTGCGCCGGATCCATGCCCGCCTGCGGCGTCATGCGCTGCATGGCAAACATGCTCACCACCATCAGAATCGGAAGAATCATGTAGGGATCTTTCGCCGAAAGATCGCTGATCCAAAGCCAGTGCGCGTGCCGCAAATCGAGCGCCACGCCCAGCATCCGGTAGTAAGCAATCAGAAACGGGAACTGAATCACCAGCGGCAAACATCCGCCCGCCGGATTTACGCCCTCCTTCTTGTATAACGCCGCGACTTCCTCATTCATCGCCGCTTTGCGCGGATCGCGCAGGCTGTACTTCTTGTACTTCTCCTGAATCGACTTGATCTGCGGCGCGATCCGCTGCATCTTCAACATCGACTTCATCTGCGTGATGCGCAGGGGCAGGAGGGCGACAGTAATGATCAGAGTTTGAATAACAATCGCCCATCCCCAATTCGGATACACGTGTTTGTAAGTCCACTTGAGCCACAAGAACAGCGGCCGTGCGATCAGGCCCCACCATCCGAAGTCCACTGTCCCGCGCAAATCCGCATCGCCGTTGTGAATCGCCGGCACATGCACGGCTTCCAGCGAGGAGAGTTCTTTCGGACCAACATAAACGCGCTCACTGGTCGCGCCCCGCAGATCACCGACGGCAGCCCCGATCGCATCCACATTCACCGTTTCCTTATCCTGCGGCTTGCTCGGATCGCGCGGCACATGCAGCGAGTTGCGGAACGTTACCATCGCCGCCGTGTTGGGATCGTCAGGAATAAAAATCGCTGTGAAATATTGATCTCCCGGCCCGGCCCATTCAAACGGGCCATGAATCGTGTTGCTGCCGCTAATGCTCTTCACCGCAAGTCGCGAGACAAAGTTCGGAAAAACAAAAGCCGTGCGCTCGGTGGAGGCGTCGTTGTGGTAATCGATACGCGCCGCCGCAAAAGAAGCGGGAGAAATCTCGTCGCCAAATCCCGCAGGCCATGCCGGAGCGGCAAAAGTTTGAACGCCCTTGTACTCAACCGAAGTGTCAACACTCAGAACATAAGTATGATCAAAGTGAAAAGTCTTGCGAACCGCAACATCTTTGTCCGCATACTCAAACGTGATCTGCGCCGGAGCTCGTAGCTCAGGCTCGCTCGAAGAGACGTACAGAACCGAGTTCAGCTTGTTGTGCAGCGCCTCGTCATAAGTCCACAAAGAAAGCGGATAGCCATATTTCTCCGCCGCTGCATTATTCACCAAGTCCAGCGGGCCATTCTGCGCGTCATTGTCGAACTTTTTCAGAATCCACGATTTCACCTGCGCGCCGCGGTTGGTGAACGTGATCTTGTAAAGATCGCTCTCGATTACGGTTTCCGCCTCAGCCGAAGCCTGCTTACCGACGATCACAGCCGGAGGCTTCGCGGGCGCCGCCGGAGCAGTCACCGGCGGCGAAGCCGCCGTCTGTTCGGCGACTGCTTGTTTCTCCCTTTGGGGAGCCGGCGCCGCCTGCGGCAAATACTTCTTCAGCAGCGGCTGGAAGATAATCAGGACGACGAACGTCAGAAGAAAAACGAGGAGCAGCCGTTTCTCGGAGCCGGGTTCCTGCTGTGGATTTTGATAGTCTGGCAAAGTCGATTACCGTTTAAATTCTCGGCGAGCATTCGCTGCACGGCCGCAAATGATCGTCTGCCGGGCGAACCACCGGGTCATAACCGGATCCCGCCAATGGATGGCAGCGCAGCACGCGCGCCAGCGCCATCCAGCCGCCGCGCAGCACGCCGAACCGCTCTACCGCTTCCATCGCGTATTCCGAACAAGTCGGCAGGTAGCGGCAGGCTACCGGCAACATGGGCGAGACCGCCCACTTATAAGCCCGCAACAACTGCAACGCTGCAATTCTCGGGTACCGCATCACACACCGTCTTTCCGCGATTGCTTCCGCGAAACATTCTGCTCGATCACTTCAAAAGCGCGGCTCACTTCCTTCAACACATTTTCGAAATCGGCCGTCAGCAGCGACTTTTTCGGATTGATCACAACATCCACCGCCACCGGCGCCCCCGGACGCGTCAACCGCACCGCCTCTCGCAGCCGCCGCTTCATGCGATTCCGATCGACCGCACCGCCCAGCACGCGCCCAACAGTAAATCCCACACGCAGCCCATGTGGAGCGGGCGCCCCCGCCCGCTTTTGCAGGACTGATGCGCCCTCACCCTCCCGCCGCGCCAAATAAAAAACCGTCAACGTCGCGGAAAAATGCCGCCGCCCTTCCTTGTAAACCCGCTCGAAATCCGCATGGCGCAAAAGCCGCGCAGCGCGCGGAAATCGTGCCGGCCGGTTGGGCCGCATGGCATCAGGCCGATCTTTTTCTCTTTCCGTAGCGGCCACCGCGGCATTCACCAGCGCGCTAAACGCCATCGCGCCTTCGTATTCCGACGGGAAACTGGGTCTTGCGACTCCAAAATTGAGCGGCACCGGAAAACTACTCGCGAAAGCCGGGCTTGACCGACACCCGTTTGCGCCCCTTGGCGCGGCGGCGGGAAAGTACTTTCTGGCCGCCCTGGGTCTTCATGCGCACGCGAAATCCATGCTTCTTGCTTCGCTTGCGCCGGTTAGGTTGGAACGTACGTTTCGGCATGAAAAATAGCTGCTCCTGATGGCCTCGACAGTCTTAGGACAAACGTTGAGTATAAATGACCCGATGCCCTCCCGGCAAAGGCTGACCAGCTGAACTTGAGAGTAATCGCCTATTCGCAACATTTATGCTCTGCGAGGCTCGCGAGTCCTTAGAATGTCGTCGAGGGGACTCAAGATGCGATTTAGCCTTCTGGTTATCGCCTTGCTCTTCGAAGCATCAATGGCCAACGGCAAGACCCACGTCCGGAATGACTCTCCACAATTTGCCCAGTATCAAGTAAGCGAAAACTGGTCTGGGACCGCTGCCCCGATCAAATTAAGCACTCATTCTGACCGTCTCTTCCGGACGCAATTCACAAATGCAGCGAAACAACCGCCGAACTTCGCCGGCCATTTCCGCGCAGCGACTTGGGGCTGTGGTACTCAGTGCGTAAAGGGTGGCGTTGTCGACCTTGCCACGGGCAGACTCCTGCAAATTCCCTATTCACAACGTCCCCGCGGTAGCCAGCCCGCCGGCGAAGAAAAGCGGATGGTCTGTTACAGCGCATTTGGCGGCCGCAAAACCGTCGAAACACGCCGAGATAGTCGCATGCTTATAGTCCGCTGCGCCGACGAAATCGGAAAGGATGGTGGCAATTACGAACACACATTTTATTTTGTGTTTGAAAAGAACAGATTTCGGAAACTGGGCGATAAAGTGGGAGACCGCGTGTTTTGAACATCGGCAGCACGCTGAGACTACCGACGCGCGGAAAGCAGCACCTGACCGCGCGCCATCTAATGCAGAGCGCTTGTGATTCGGCAACACCGTTGCATCGTTCCCGTTGCAGTTACATCCTCGCTACTTGACACGCGCCTCGCTTCGCGTTCTGAATAAGCAGTCGCAGAAATTTTTTCGATCAAGATTTTTGTGCGGCAAAAAAAATCTGTGCTACCATTCAGCACTGTCAAGTTGAAAAAAATCTCTTTCACCATGGCAACCGCGCAGAGTACAACACGCGCACTCCGCAGTCGATTACGAGTTCCATCAGCAATTCGGTAAACGGCATTATTAACAGGCGCCCTCAGCCAGCCGCCGGGACGCCGCGGCGGGTATTTCATAGATATGTCAGTTACAACTACGCTCTCCCCGAATCCGTGGATGCGCATTCTCGATGCGCTCGAAAAAAAGATCAACCGGCACTCCTACGACACCTGGCTCAAACCCACGCGTTACAGTCACTCCAGCGGTGGAGTTCTCTTCGTCCGCGTTCCCACAGTGGAGTTCCGCCACGCCGGCGACAAGTACGCCGATCTCATTCAGGAAGCCATCGATAATCTCGGCCTCGACTTCAGCGACGTAAAATTCGTCACTCCCGAAGACGATCCGGCGGCAACAACGGTCCGCCACAACGGCGGCCTATCGGCGCCTGCCCCGGCCGCGGCTCCTTCGCAGGCACGTTTTGACTGGGACGGCGCGGCGCAACTCAATCCGCGCTACACCTTCGATGCCTTCGTTATCGGCTCAGGCAATCAATTCGCCCACGCCGCGTGCCAGGCCGTCGCCGAGCGTCCCTCCAAAGCCTACAACCCGCTCTTCCTTTACGGCGGCGTCGGCATGGGCAAGACGCACCTGATGCAGGCCATCGGCCACGAAGTGAAGCGCCGCCAGCCGCAAGCAGCCATCTGTTACGTCTCCAGCGAGAAGTTCACCAATGACATGATCAACTCGCTGCGCTACGACAAGATGACCAGCTTCCGCGACAAGTTCCGCAGCGTCGACGTGCTGCTCATCGATGACATTCAATTCCTCGCCGGGAAAGAGCGCACTCAGGAGGAATTCTTCCACACCTTCAACGCCCTGCATGACACGATGAAGCAGATCGTGATCGCCAGCGACCGTCCGCCGAAAGAACTCGCCGAGATCGAAGATCGTCTCCGCAGCCGCTTCGAGTGGGGCCTGATCGCCGATATCCAGCCGCCCGATCTCGAAACCAAAGTCGCCATCCTGCAGAAAAAGGCCGAGCAGGAAAAGGTAACGCTTCCCACTGACGTAGCTCTCTACGTCGCGCAGAACATCCGCTCGAATGTTCGCGAACTCGAAGGCGCGCTAATCCGCCTCGTAGCGCACTCTTCGCTGATCGGCGCGGAGATCACCCTTCCCTACGCGCAGCAGGTCCTGAAAAACTTTATCGACTCTCAGGCCCGTAAGATCACCATCGAGTCCATTCAGAAAATGGTCGCTGAGCAATTCGGCCTTCGCTTGGTCGAAATCAAAGCCAAAGACAATTCCCGCGCCATCGTCTATCCGCGCCAGATCGCCATGTATCTCGCCAAGCAAATGACGGAAGCGTCGCTGCCTGAAATCGGCCGTCAGTTCGGCGGAAAGCATCACACCACGGTTCTGCACTCGGTGGAGAAGATCGAAGAGGTCCGCAAGAACGACAAAGATTTGAACAGGCTGCTCAACAAACTGACCGAGCAATTAGGCGGGTAAACGTGATCATTTTCGCGTTTTCCACGGAACAGAGATTTCTTCCTCCCCCTGCTCTGTGGGCAAGATGTGGAAGCTGTGCAACCAGGGGCCGAACCTTGTGAGCGGGAATTTTTCTGCTGTGCCCGGCGCAGCCGCTAGAGCGGATTTCTCACACGAAGGGTTAGCAGCCAAACCCGTGACACTAGGGCGCTTCCCAAAGTTTTCCACTTGTCCAAAGGGCCTATTAGTACTGCTGGTTTTATAGCTTTTATATTTGATATAAGGAAAGTACAAGAAGTAGCTCGCGGCAGGGGAGATTAAACTATGCCGGTGGAAGCGGCCGTAGCCACAGGAACCATGGAGATCACCGTAAGCAAAGCTGAATTGCTGCGCGAGTTGACCGCCACGCAAGGTGTGGTCGAGCGCAAGACAACCATCCCGATTCTCTCGAACTATCTGTTCGAAGCGGCTGATGGAAAACTGTCTCTCACCGCGACCGACCTCGATCTGAGCTTGCGCACCTCCTGCAACGTCAAAGTAAAAAAAGAAGGCTCGTGCACCATCCCCGCGCGCAAGCTGCACGATTACGTAAAGCTTCTTCCCGACTCCGACATCACCATCAAACTGCTCGATAACCACTGGGTAAGTATTCGCTGCGGCCGCTCAAACACGAAAATGGTCGGCATGGCGAAATCGAATTTCCCTACCCTGCCGGTATTTCCCGCAGCAGGTGTGGTGAAGATTCCAGGCCAGGTCCTGCGCGGACTGATCGCCCGCACCGGTTTCGCCATCTCGAACGAAGAATCGCGCTATACGCTCAACGGTGCGCTGATGCTGCTAAAGCCCGAGTCGATCACCATGGTCGCTACCGACGGCCATCGCTTGGCGCATTGCGAGCGCGCCGGCGAAAAATTCGAAGGCGTTTCCGGCGAGATGAAAACGCTAGTCCCCAAGAAGGCGATGGACGAACTGAAATCCCTCCTCGATGCCGACGACGCCGAATCCGTAGAATTCGCCAAAGATGACTCCACACTCTTCTTCCGCATCGGCTCGCGCCTGCTGACCTCGCGCCAACTCACCGGACAATTCCCCAACTTCGAGGCCGTTCTGCCCAAAGACAACAGCAAGTCTGTAGTCCTCGACAGCAACAACCTGAATTCCGCAATCCTCCGCGTAGCCCAATTCGCCGACGAGCGTTCCCGCGCCGTCCGCCTGCGCCTGGAAAAAGGCGAAGTGAAAATCTCCGCCTCGTCCACCGAGTCCGGCGAGTCCGAAGATTCCATCGAAGCCCCCTACGACGGCGAAACCCTAACCATCGGCTTCAACGCCGCCTACCTAGTCGAATTCCTAAAAGCCGCCGGCACAAGCGAAGTTCGCCTGGAGCTAAAGGATTCGCAGTCAGCAGGCCAGTTGCGGCCAGCCGAGGGAGATGATTACAAATATCGCTACATCGTGATGCCGATGCGGATTT
>CAVQHS010000002.1:0-15490 GCA_963712385.1 uncultured Acidobacteriaceae bacterium | reverse complement strand
AAGAGGCCGGAGAAGAAAACCTTTTCCTGTTCGGACTCACCGTGGAAGAGGTGGAAAATAGCCGCTCCTGGTACAGCCCAATGTGGCACTATGAGCACGAGCCCGAGACTCGCGCTGCTATCGACCTTATCTCTTCCGACTACTTCAGCCACTATGAGCCAGGAGCGTTCGAACCATTGCGCGACACGCTTTTACTATTCGGCGACCACTATATGCACCTGGCTGATCTAAAGTCGTACGTCGAAGCGCAGGAGCGGCTGGGCGTACTGTACGGCGATCAGGGAGGGTGGGCGCAGAAGGCGATCCTGAATGTAGCGAGCTCGGGAAAATTCTCTGCCGACCGCACGATTCACGAATACACAACTGAGATTTGGAAGGTGGAACCATGCCCCATACCTTAGAAACACAGCCTCAGATAATCCCCGGTGAAGCGGTTTCGCCGCTCGCAGGCAAGCCTGCGCCCAAGGAGATGCTGATTGACGTTTCGCGCATGGAAAAAGAGTACTTCGAACGCAAGCCCGACGTGCGCGACCCCAACCAGCTTGTGAGCTTCGGGACCAGCGGGCACCGTGGATCTCCTCTCCATGGCACCTTCAACGAAGCGCACATTCTGGCGATCACACAAGCAATTTGCGAGTACCGGCGAGGGCAAGCAATCGACGGGCCTCTCTACATGGGGAAAGATACTCATGCCGTCTCTGCGCCGGCACAGCGCACGGCTCTCGAAGTGCTGGCGGCGAACGGTGTTGAGACGACCATTCAGGAGAACGACGGCGTAACTCCAACTCCGGTCATCTCGCGAGCCATTCTGGTCTACAACCGTGGCCGCAAGGATCACTTTGCCGACGGCATAGTCATCACGCCCTCGCACAACCCGCCCGAGGACGGCGGTTTCAAGTACAACCCTCCCAACGGCGGCCCTGCCGACACGGCAGTGACCGGCTGGGTCCAGAATCGTGCAAACGAACTCCTGCAGACGGGAAATGCCGGGGTCAGACGCGTGCCGTTCGAAAAAGCGATTCGAGCGGCTACCACCCGACAAGAAGATTTTGTTATCCCATACGTTCGCGATCTCAACAGTGTCGTAGACACCGACGCGATTCGCGGCGCCCATCTCAAGCTCGGCGTAGATCCTCTCGGTGGAGCTTCCCTGCCGTACTGGGACCCGATTAACTCGACTTACGGGTTGAACGTGCAGGTGGTCAACCGAACCATCGACCCAACTTTTTCGTTCATGACTGTGGATCACGACGGGAAAATCCGAATGGACTGCTCCAGTCCGTACGCGATGGCGAGGCTCGTGGGATTGAAAGATCAATATCAGGTTGCGTTCGGCAACGACACCGACGCCGACCGTCACGGGATTGTCACTCCCGTTGCCGGGCTGATGAACCCAAATCACTATCTCGCCGTGGCCATTCGTTATCTCGTGACGCATCGGCCGCAATGGCGGCCGACGGTTGCTGTCGGAAAAACCGTGGTGAGCAGCAGCATGATCGATCGTGTGGTTCAAAAACTCGGCCGTGAGTTGCGTGAAGTTCCCGTAGGCTTCAAGTGGTTCGTGTCGGGACTGATCGACGGCTCGTATTGTTTCGGAGGAGAAGAAAGCGCCGGAGCAAGCTTTCTTCGCCGGGACGGCACCGTGTGGTCCACCGACAAGGATGGGCTCATCATGGTCCTGCTGGCCGCTGAGATTGCGGCCCGCACTGGCAAGGATCCTGGCCAACACTACCAGGAAATGACAGCAGAGTTCGGCACCCCCTACTACACGCGCATCGACGCGCCTAGCACTCCTGAGCAAAAGGCAAAACTCTCAGCGCTCTCTCCCGATTCAGTCAAAGAGTCGGAACTGGCGGGCGAGCCGATTACCGCCAAGCTCACCCGAGCGCCGGGCAATCAAGCTTCGATTGGCGGACTGAAAGTCGTGACAAAAAACGGCTGGTTCGCGGCCCGGCCCTCTGGGACCGAGAACATCTACAAGATCTACGCGGAAAGCTTCAAGAGCGTATCGCATCTCAGTGCCATCGTCAGCGAGGCAGAGAAGATCGTGAACAATGCTCTGGGTGGGGCTGAGCGATGAGCAGTAACGGCGGGCCCGCGGGTGTTCCGCCATTTCCGTCCGGATACCGCGCTTCGGGGGTGTTGTTGCATGTTACGTCGTTGCCGTCGCCATACGGCATCGGCGATCTGGGATCCGCGGCCTTTTCCTGGATTGATCGCCTTCACAGTGCCGGCCAGCAGTGGTGGCAGGTGCTGCCGCTCGGTCCTACGGGCTACGGAAATTCTCCTTATCAGGCGATGTCGTCGTTCGCGGCTAATCCTGCACTGATCAGTCCCGATTCCCTGATCTCGGAAGGACTATTAAAGACGGCGGATTGCCAAGCTGAGTTTCCGTCCGATGCGGTCGATTACGATACCGTGATTCCGTTTAAGACCCGTCTGCTCGAAACAGCTTGGGCCAATTTCAAAGACGGGGCACGCAAGGATTTGCGCGCGGCCTATGAGGAGTTCCACTCACAACAGCAGCATTGGCTCGACGACTACGCGCTATTCGAGGCCCTGAAGACCAAATATCACGGGGAGCATTATCTCGAGTGGCCGGAAGAGTTAGTGCAGCGCGACAGCGACGCTCTGGCAAAGGCCCGAAGAGAATTGGCAAACCAAGTCGACCAGGTCTGCTTCGCGCAATTTCTCCTGTTCCGCCAGACCGATCAGCTCAAGGAGTATGCACACTCCAAAGGTGTGAGGCTGATCGGAGATTTGCCGTTTTTTGTTTCTCCGGACTCCAGCGATGTTTGGGCGGACCCGGAATTTTTTCTCCTCGACGAACGTCGCCATCCACGCTTCGTCGCGGGCGTTCCTCCGGATTATTTCAGCGCGGAGGGTCAGTTGTGGGGCAACCCGGTTTATAACTGGGATGCGCTGCGCGCCACAGGCTATCGTTGGTCGATCGACCGGCTGCGCGCCCTCCTGGCACATGTGGATGCGATTCGTTTGGATCACTTTCGGGGATTCGCCGCCGCGTGGCACGTTCCCGCGGGCGCTCCAACCGCTCAGTCAGGGCAATGGGCGCAGGGACCTGGATCTGGTTTTTTCCACGCAGTGCAAGAAGAACTCGGCAACCTTCCCTTCACCGCCGAAGATCTGGGGCTTATCACTCCCGACGTCCACGCGCTGCGCGATCAATTCCAACTGCCCGGAACTCGCGTTCTTCAGTTCGCCTTCGACGGACACTCCGATAATCCATATCTCCCCAACAATTTTGTCAGCAACACGGTCGCCTACACGGGCACGCATGACAATCCTCCAACCCGCGAATGGTATGAACAATTGCCCGAGTACCAGCGGCAGAACTTCTGGAATTATCTGAAACGAGCGCCGGGCGCGACTGATGATGCCGCTCCGTCTCTGGTGAATCTGGCTTGGTCGTCGATCGCAGCCTTGACGGTTGCGCCGCTACAGGATCTGCTGAACCTCGGAGCAGAGAGTCGCATGAACATCCCGGGCCGCGCCAGCGGGAATTGGCGTTGGCGATGTCCTGACGACATGGAATTGTCCCCCGCTTTCCGGTGGTTGCGGGAACTGACCGAACTGTCGAAGCGCGTGGAGCCGGAAAAGATTTATCAGCCGACGAGTGACCAGCCAACGATTGATCGCCCGACGAAGTTAGAGCGTTCCAGTGTGTCAGGGACAAAGATGAGCGAGGCAGTGTGAAGGACTCAATCCAAGAGCTAGAGGCTGCGCGCGACCGCACGCGCTCGATCGTCCATCGCGAACTCACGAGAACCGCAACCTGGGAGCAGGTTGAGGGCAGCCCCTTGCCGCTTGGCTCTACTTGGATTGAAGAAGAGCAGGCCTTCAATTTCGCCGTCTGTGCCGAGTACGCTGAAAGCGTGACCTTGTTGCTCTACACTCCGCCTGAACTGGTGATTCCAGCCTTCGTCTACCGTTTCGACTTCTTGAGGAACAAGTCCGGCCATATCTGGCATTGCCGGATTCCGATCGCAGATATAGGCGAGTGCAGTTACTATGCCTACTCGGTGTCGGGAGAAGATCCGCCTGGCGTTCACGGCTTTGATCCGCAAAAGGTCCTGCTCGACCCGTATGCGAAAGCTGTTTTCTTTCCGCCCGAGTTTGACCGCACCTTGGCAATGCGGGAAGGATCGAATGCGGGAAAAGGCCCGCTCGGGGTGCTGATGGGCCACACACCGGAGTTTGATTGGGGAGAAACACGGCGACCGCTACATGAGGCCGATGCGATCATCTACGAACTGCACGTACGAGGCTTCACGCGCCACCCCAGCTCGGGTGTAGATCCGGCTCGAGCGGGCACTTATGCGGGTCTGGTCGACAAGATCCCTTATCTGAAAGATCTCGGCGTGACCGTGGTCGAGTTGATGCCGATATTCCAACGCGATCCTCAGGAAGGCGACTACTGGGGCTACATGCCTCTGAACTTCTTTTCTCCCCACTCGCAATACGCTGGTATCCGTGATCTTGAAGAGCACCTCGAATTCAAAAATATGGTGAAGGCGTTTCATGAGGCGGGGATCGGCATCGTGCTTGATGTTGTCTACAACCATACCTGCGAAGGAGATCACCGTGGCCCGATCTACAGCTACAAAGGGTTGGGCAGCACAAGCTATTACATGATGACCTCCGATCCGGCAAACCCGTATGCGAATTACTCGGGTACGGGTAACACCTTGAATTTTGGCAGAAGTCACGTGCGCAAGATGGTGATGGACAGTTTGCGTTACTGGAAAAAAGAGATGCACATCGACGGCTTCCGCTTCGATCTGGCCTCAGTGTTTAGCCGCAATGCCGATGGTTCGCTGAACTGGGGGCACGCTCCGATTTTTGCAGAAATTGCCAGTGACCCGGAGTTGGGCCCGTTACGTCTGATCGCTGAGCCCTGGGATACGGGAGCGTACCAACTCGGACGAGGCTTTCCCGGCATCACCTGGCTCCAGTGGAACGGCAGGTTCCGCGATGACGTGCGCCGGTTTGTGAAAGGCGACGCGGGAATGGTTCCCGACTTGATGCGGCGAATCTACGGAAGCGACGATTTTTTCCCCGATGACCGCGACGACGCGTATCACGCCTATCAGAGCGTCAACTACATGACTTCGCACGACGGTTTCACGCTGTATGATCTGGTCTCCTACAACGAAAAGCATAATTGGGCCAACGGACAAAATAACCACGACGGGATGAATGAGAACTACAGCTGGAACTGCGGACATGAGGGAGATGCAGGCGCGTCTCCCGAAGTGCTGGCGCTGCGCCGGCAGCAGGTGAAGAACTTCTTCTGTTTGCTTATGCTGTCGAACGGAACCCCGATGTTTCGAGCTGGCGATGAATTCCTGAATACGCAATTCGGGAACAACAATCCGTATAACCAGGACAACACCACGGGATGGCTCGATTGGTCTCAGCTACAGTCCAATCAGGATGTTTTCCGCTTCTTCAAGAGCATGATCGCCTTCCGCAAGAACCACCCGACGTTAAGTCGCAGCCGTTTCTGGCGTGAAGATGTTGCCTGGTACGGGACCGGCGCAGCTGCCGACTTGTCCCCGGATTCCCACAGCCTGGCGTTCTGCCTCCACGGCGCATCTCAGAACGATCAGGACATTTACGTAATGATCAATGCCTATTGGGAAAACTTGGAGTTTCAGATCCAGGAGGGTACAGCATCAGAGTGGACCAGAATCGTCGATACTGCATTGCCGACTCCGAACGACATCTCGAATTCCAGGGAACCTTTAAGAGGCCTAAGTTATCTCGCGGCGCCGAGATCTGTGGTAGTCCTGCTTCGGTTGAACTAACTGGAGGGACTTGTCGCTGGACATCGATGGTGCATCACTTGTAGATCTTTTCTGCCATGTGCTGAAGATCATCCGCGGATGCGGCAATCAAACCCGCCGCTAGCAACGCCGCGTACACAGCTCGTTCCGCGGCGAACCAGTCGACCTCAGGCGAACCGAAGGGATGGCCTCTCTCCTCCCAAAGCTTGTAGGCTAGTTTTGCCACAAACTCATGCCGATCCTCGCCCAGGAAATCGGTGGTGAGCTCCAGCGGTTGTTGCTTATCCATAAGTTTGCCTTGGTCGTCCGACCTTTTGTGCATCGTTGAACTCTTCAAGATCCTTGCTTCAGTGCAGCCTCCCGGAACCCTCACTCAGAAGGACCATCAGCACAAATAGAGATGGAAGATAAATGATCGAAGCTGAAAGAAGCTGTCTTGCCGAAGAATTGGACTTTCGAAGGATGAACTGAGCTCACTCGCCACGTTTAGAGCGCCACCAGGCTCTGTGTGGCTCTGTGGCCAATTCCTGTTCCCGGCAATTTTGGTTGCGCTAAGCCGACCTGAGGGAACAATTCAGGCGACAGAAGACGCATGGTTAAGATCGCCCCGGCCACAAGGTAAACGAATGTGACGCACGTCCACATCAATGCAGCCGCACACTGCTGATCTACGAGTGGGGAAAAACCCAATAAGTGTGATGACGAGAAGTAAATCGGATAAACCACGCGATCGGAAAAAGCAAGAAACCCCGAGAGGATGTCGCATGGCAATGTGGCAAAAAAGAGGTACAAGATCACCGAGAGATCCTGCTGAGATGGGCCTGCTGGGGGCTGAACGACCGGCCACCAGAACAGAAGGCCCGTCGCAAGAAAGGACAGGTGCTCGAACAGATGCCATGCGACCGATTGCATTCCCAGGGCAAAGAGTGTCGGAATATGCCATCCAACCAACGTGGCGCAGGCGGCGAGCCAGGCGAACTTAGGTTTTCCCAGGGCCTTCGCAAAAATCTTCGCCGCCCGTGAGTGCCACAATGGAGCACACAGACTTTTTACAAATCGCTGCGGCAAACCGCGTAACACGTGCCCGACGGGCGCACCTAGCCAGATGAGCGGAGGAGCAACCGTCATGAGGAGCAGATGTTGCACCATGTGAATGGTGAGCAACTCGTGATCAAGCGCGGCGATTGGCGAGGCGACGGCGACCCAGACCAAGAACAATCCAACCAGAAAACTGAAGGCGCGCCACGCCGAAGTGACTTTCAAGGCCCGAACAGACAGCCATCCCCTTAGGTAAACCAGCATCGTTAAAACGAGAATCAGCGTGAGAAACACTGATCGGGACAATCCCAAAGCGGCGTGATGGAGATGTGGCATGGGGTCGTTCTCCTACGGTTTCGCACCAGGTTCTTTCTCATCGCTGAGTGCTATAGCGCGTGAAGCATCACGTGCGGGCGCCTGCCCCTTCGGATGCAGAGTTTCAAGAAACGCAACAAGCGCCGTTGTCTCCGCTGGACTCAGATTCTTTCCATACGCGGGCATGTTGCCGCCACCTTGAATTACCTGGCGAATGAGCTGGTCTTGCGGGAGCCGCACTGCCACGCTGTCGAGCGCGGGCCCTCGTTGTCCGCCACTGTTTCCGAGCGAGTGGCAGTTACGGCACTGTTTGACCTGAAAGACCAGCGCCCCCTGTCTCTCAAGCGCGGTCGAGTCATGAATGAATCGATCCGGCACGGGATCGCTGCTCCACGCATTCATGTGCGGGCTCCATGGCGTGAACCCGGCGAGGTGAGTAAACGTCCCCAGTGTGATCGCGATCAACAGCACGGTCAGAACCGCGATCGGGCGGCGCTTCCAACTCTTTTCACCTTCGCCCGAAAGGAACGGAAGAAGCAGCAGCCCAACAATTACCAATACCGGCCCGATCAGAAGCGCTGGTGTTTCGAGCGAGGGCGGAAGCAGCGAGAGCAAAGCATAGAGCCACAAGAAAAAGTAATCCGGCTTGGGAACAGTCTGGATGATCGTCGGGTCGGGCCGGCCGGTCGGCCCAAATGGACCGAAGTATAGCGCGCACGCGGCAACCGCGAAGATGATGAATGCCGCGAAGAACATATCTTTCCAAACGGCATAGGGAACGAACGGCGCGCCGTCCTGCTTCGTAAGCGCGTTATATTCGGCTTCGTAGGTTGCTCGCCGTACAATGCGTCCCGGCATCGGCCAGTCGTTAATGCCCAGCTTCAGCACCATCAGTAGATGAAGGCACACGAAGCCGATCAGTAATCCGGGAATTACGAACACATGCAGGGCGAAGAATCGTGACAGAGTCGCACCCGCGATGATCGGGCCTCCAAGCATCAATTTCACGATTCCGGGACCGAGGATCGGAACACGGCTCGCGATGGATGCCCCAATGCCGAGCCCCCAATAGGCATCTTGATCGAAGCGCAGTACCTGTCCGCTGAATGCCATGCCCAATGTCATCAGCAACAGAAATACGCCGATGATCCAAGTAAGCTCGCGGGGGAATTTGTACGCGCCAAAAAGGAAGACCTGGACCATGTGAATCAGAACAATGGCCACCATGAAATTGGAACCCCATCCATGCATTGCGCGGATGAACCAGCCGAGAGTGACGGCGTGGTTCAGGGCTTGCAGACTGCTCCAGGCTTCTGCTCCCGAGGGAACATAAACCAGTGCGAGCAGAATTCCCGTCACAATTTGCAGCACGAACACCGTCAATGCGGCGGTGCCAAACACATACCACCAACTGGCGGCATTTCGCGGCACGCGATGTTCGGCTATTTCGCGAACCGGCGCAGCAAGCTGCAAGCGGCGGTCGAACCAGTCACCGATTGTTTTAATCATGATGCGCATGGCGGTCTCTCTCCGGTGAGCTCGGCGATCGCTGCTCCCGGTGTGGGTAGTTCGCCAGCCTGAATGGTGATCAGGCCGTTTTCAATTTTGTGTGGATATTCGAAAAGACCGCGCTCCGGCGGTCCGGAAGCGCGCGAGCCATCCTGGTAGTACGCTCCGCCATGGCACGGACACATGAACAGAGCGGATTGCGGAAACCAGCGGACCGGACAGCCCAAATGGGCGCAGTTGATTGCAAAGACCTGGAATTGTTCTCCCGCAATGCGCCGTACCCAGCAGGCAGTGTCCGCTGTCTTGCCATCGGTCGGCATGACGTAGGGATTCTGAAACGTAGCCAGCCGCGTTTCGCCTTCGGGAAATTCACTGACCTTCCCAAGTGGCACCCAGGAGAGATAACCGTTCGCGCGGCCCCGAGTGATCGAGGAGAAGAGAAATCCCACAATCGGCACGGCCACGACGATCGCAGCAAGAGCATTGAATAAAATCCCTAAGTTCATCAAGAAGCCGCGCCGAGAGATCGTTGCGTCGGTCGTTGCCTGATTCGGGGCATCGTCCGGCGGGGCAAGTGCAGGTTGGGTGGTCATTGTTCGAACTCCTAGTGTTGCGCGTTATTCGCGGTCGAATACGGTTGACCGGGGTTCTGGACCCGGTGAGACGCCAGCCATGCAACTACGTCGGTAATTTCCTGGTCCGACATTGGTTTCCCAGTCACGTTTCCGCGCCAGTCGGGCGCCCCCAACTCCGGTCGACCGGCAATGACGATCGTTCGCAGCCCCTGATCGCTCACCAGCGCCAGAAATGAATCATTCGTGATAGCACTTGCTTTTGGTCCACCTTGCCCCTGTGGACCGTGGCACGATGAACAATAAGTTTTGTAAGAGGCATCACCACGCTCGACGTTTCCCGAAGACCTCGCCACGTAAGGGGGCGGATTCGCTCCGTCGAGAATTCCTGGCCGGCTCCAACGCGACCGAATTCCGCTGGTGATCACATCGACCTGTTTATCGGTTAGGATTCCACCAGCACTTTGAGCAAATGCCGGCATTGAAGTTCCGCGGACGCCATTGGCGGTGATCTTTCGCATCGCGCTTTCATCCACGACCGCCAGATAAACCGGATCGGCCAGTGCAATTGCCGCTCCCCCTCGGCCTTCCCTGCCGTGACAAGCAGCACAGTTTTCTGCGTAGAGGGTCCGGAAATCCATGATTTCGCTGGGAGCCGGGATTTCCGAATCCTTGCTTGGCCGGCCAGGCGGAGAACTGCAGGCCGAGAGCAGGAGGCTCAGCACCGCTGCCGCACATCGCTGGCAAATCGGTTCACGGTCGCGTCTCTCCTTCTCGTGGTGGGATAATCCCCGGAGCCTCGATCCCAGCGCGGATGACGAAGGACAGATTTTCGCGCGTGGGCATTGGCGAATGGCGGACGACCACTAACCCGGCCACGATTCCGAAGGCCACTTGCGAAGCAATGAACCAGGGCCAGTCAATATGGCTCGCGAGCAATGGATTCAACAGGCCGAGAATGGTGTAAAGCATTCCTGACCACAGCACGGGAACGATGAGTCCTCCAAGGACGATCGGTCTGCGCGGAAACATGGGAAGCATCGCGCCATACAGCAACCCCACCAGCGTTGACACGACAGCGTGAAGACCCAGAGCAATGGCGAAACTGTCTGCATGAAAGGAATACAACTGTGTAGCGCTGAGTTTCAGCGATTCGGCGTAAACCGCGGCTGCAAGAAGATTGATCGGATACCAGATGCTTCCGGCTTTCAACAAGCCGTACGCACAGGCCAGAACAGCCATCGCTACGCTCCCTGCTAATCCGCCCTTCACGCCGGCCGAAATTGGATACGTGTGAACGGGGAGCCAGGCTCGCTGGTAAGCCGGGACGGAAACCCGCTCAACCACGTGCCGTTCAGTCGTTATCCGAATATCTTGGACAATAACCGGCACAGTCTCTTCGTGCTCGTGCGGGAGGACTTCGCGAAACCAGCCGATCGATCCTGCCAGAGAAAGCACAGCGCCAAGCATACTTACAGAGAAGCTAGTCACGAGGCCGGCAAATAATAAGGTGCATCCAAAAGCCAGGACAAAGGGCCAAGGTGTCGGCGCGGGTACTTCGATCTCGCGTGGAGTCTCGCGGCTTTCGCCCCATTGTTCGGCTGTCAGCAATGTTGCCATTTTCCTTCCCTCAGCGTCCCAGAACGTAAACAACGGTGAAAACGACGACCCAAACCGCATCCACAAAATGCCAGTACAAGGAAAGCACTTCGACACGACGGGAGTGTTCGGTGCCAACCCGGCCGGCAAAGGCGAAGATCGCCACAATGAGGAGCATGATCATTCCTGCCGTAACGTGGAACGCGTGCAGGCCGACGAGTGAGTAATAAGTCGTCCCGAAGAGATTGGTGGAGATCGTCACCCCGTGATCGTAGATTAGCCGATGCCATTCCCGTCCGGTTCCAAAAAGAAACAGACCGCCTAGCAGAATCGTGAGAGACCATAAGCTTAAGAATGCGCCACGTTTGCCCTTTGAAGGAATTTTCCCGCATAGTGAATGGTCAGGCTGCTTGAGAGCAGGCAGATCGTAAAGAAAATCGGAATCTCGAGCACTTCGCGCGGAGTTGGTCCGGTCAGGCTCTTGCCTACGTAAAAGAGGTAGGCAACGACGAAAATCGTAAAGATCGCCGACTCCGCGATGATCAGGCAGGCCATCGCGACCTTGCCGCGATATGGAAGATTCCACGGCCGCTGTGTTTCAGAAAGTGATATTGCTCCTGCGCTCATTGATTTCTGCCTTCACTCATACTGGCTGTCCGGATCTTCCGGATGTTTCAGATCCCACAAGGGTCGCCGGCTTGCCACCACCGGAACCTCGGCGAAGTTATAGGGCTGGGGTGGGGAGCTTGTAGACCACTCGAGCGTCCATGCATCCCAGGGATCGTTCCCGGCTGCGGCTCCATTGAAATAAGAACTGATCAGATTCCACACGAAGACCAAGATGGCGACTGCTTGAATGAAGGCGCCGATTGTGACGATGAGGTTTAGCGTGTCCCACCCGCGCCCGGGTTCGTAGGTGTAAATGCGGCGTGGCATCCCGAGCAGCCCGGGAATGTGCATAACGTCGAACGTCAGGTGGAAACCGACCAAGAAGAGCCAGAAATGCCATTTGCCCAGACGCTCGCTTAGCATTCGGCCGGTCATTTTCGGATACCAGTAATAAAACGCCGCGAAGAGGGCAAACAGAATCCCTCCCACGATCACATAGTGAAAGTGCGCGACCACAAAATACGACAAGCTCAGCTGCCAATCGAAGGGCACACAGGCCAACATGATTCCGGTCAAACCGGCAATGAGGAACTGGAACAGAAATGCGATGCTGAAGAGCATCGCAGTTTTGAACTGAATCCGGCCGCCCCACATGGTGCCGATCCAGTTGAAGATCTTGATCCCCGTGGGAACACCGATGGCCATGGTGGTGATTGCGAAAAAGCTATTGGCATACGAGGTCATGCCAACTGTGAACATGTGGTGAGCCCACACGCTCAAACTCACAAACCCGATGCAAACAGTGGCGGCTACCATCACCGGATATCCAAAAATTGGTTTGCGGGAAAAGACCGGAATGATTTCCGACATGAAGGCAAAAGCCGGAATGATCAGCACGTACACTTCGGGATGGCCGAATATCCAAAAGAAATGCATCCAGAGCACAGCAGAGCCACCAGCCTGGGCATCAAAGAAGTGTCCTCCGAGGTATCTGTCGATCAGCAGCATGATCTGCGCCGCGGAGAGCGGGGTTATGACGATTAGAACCATCCCCGCCATCACGAGATTGAGCCACGCGAAGAGAGGCATGCGATTGAGCTTCATGCCCGGGCATCGCAGACAAAGAATGGTGGCGATAATGTTAATCGCCGTTCCGATGCTTCCAAACCCGGAAACCAGGAGCGCAAGCGTCCAATAGTCTGAGCTGTGACCCTGTGAAAACGCGCGCGCTGTTAAAGGTGCGTACGCCCACCATCCAACGTCAGGTGCATTCCCCGCGCCGTACAGTCCGCTTCCCCCAAGAAAACTGAAATACAGGAGGAGACCCCCAAATGCCGACAGCCAGAAACTGAAGGCATTCAGCCGCGGAAACGCCATGTCGCGCGCACCAATCATCAAGGGCACAAGATAGTTTGCAAACCCGAACAGAACTGGCATAGCCACGAAAAAGATCATGGTCGTGCCATGCATGGTGAACATGCGGTTGAATACTTGCGGAGAGACGAAATCGTTGTGCGAATGCATCAACTGGATTCGAATGATGAGAACCTCAATACCGCCCAACACCAGAAAGACGAGCGCGTAAGCGATGTAGAGAATCCCGAGCCGCTTATGATCGACTGTCGTGACCCACCCATGCAGCAGATCGACCCACGGCTTCCCTTCTACTCGCCCACCAGGAATTGTGATCGCGTTCGATGACATAGATGATTTCCGACTTCCCTAACGAAGCGTCTCGAGATAACCCACCAATGCGTCCCGGTCCGATTTGCTTAACTGCATCGCCGGCATCAGTGAACCGCGCTTGATCGCCTCTGGGTTCTCGATCCAAAGGCGGAGATTCTCCGGCGTGTTGAGTGCGGCGCCAGCGGCGATCGTGGTACGGCTCATCAAATGCGTTAAATCTGGCCCGAAGCGCCCGTTCGCGACTGTGCCGCTGATTGAGTGACAGTTGATGCAGGCGGTGGTTTCGAACACCCGTTTGCCGGCGGCAACTCGTTCGTCTGCAATTGCGGGCCGTTGCTGCTCACGTACCCACTCCGCAAAGTCTTCAGGACTATCGACCGACACGCGCAGGAGCATCTTGGCGTGCTGGGTTCCGCAGTATTGCGCGCACTGTCCGACAAAGATTCCGGTGCGCTGCGGATCCATCCACATTCGGTTTGGATGATTCGGAATAAGGTCAGTCTTGCCAGCCAACTCCGGCACCCAGAAGCTGTGGTCGGTATCCGCAGAAAGCAACTGCAAGAACGTCGGCTTCGGATGGGCTGGATCACTCACCGGAATGTGCAGCTCGTTGGCGGTGACGACCCCAAGTTGGGGGTACCGGTATTCCCACCAGAACTGATGGCCGATAACGGTGACTTCCACTGCACCCGCGGGCATCGGAGCATCCTGTATCTCGTGGATGCCCCGTGCTGTCGCCACAAACAACACGACTACTATCAAAATTGGGATGATCGTCCAGGCTAATTCGATCTGTGTACTTCCGTACACCTGAGCTGGCTCAGTGTTCGCACTCGCTGATTTAGCACGGAATTTTGCGATCGAATAGACCAGCAAGGTAGAAACAACTACGAATATGATTCCCGTGGTAGTCAGCACAAGTATTGACAGGTGAAAGATCGACTTTGCCGGTGTGGATTCCGGAGCAAAGATATTTGTCGGGCCCATTGAAGAAGCATCTGCAGCGGCAGCCGTACTCATACAGCAAAATAGGAACGCAAGCGAGCGCAATGCAATCCCGCGGATTCTGTTTTTCACGCGTTGCACTTCCTCTCCCCGCTTTTGCGCCGAATTCGCCTCACGGCCGATATCGAGAAGCCGTGGGTTTGGTCCACGCTGAGTCCTAGCACTCGGGGGTCCAAGTTCGACGTTAATTCGAGATGGTTGTGGCTGTCACAAGAGGCGCCCAAGTGCTTCCCCAAAATGACGACGTCCCCGAAGTCGATCCGGCGAAAGCCGGCTCGAAGAGCAGGCAGGCGACTGACAAGCGCCAGTATTCTGGCACTTTCGTCAGAACGTGTGCGCTGCGATAGCGCATGCAAAGAACCTTACCGCTCGTAAGAGCGCTGACGTCCCGTACGGATACCGCCCTGCAAGTATCCCTCTGGTCCAAACATTCAGCGCGCCAACAACATTGGTCGACCTCACAACAGGCCGGACTTTGGCAGGGCGCGTGCGTTCGGAGTTGAGCACAGCTGTCGTGCTTATGAGAATCGGGAGCGTTGGCCGGCTATTTCCCAATCCCAGAAATATGCTGCGTCCCGGCGGCTGTGGAGGAGTTCGCGCGACCGTTCTGGCCCAGCGGGACATGCCCTTTGGAAGGCGCTCCGCCAGCCGAAACGGCGAACTTCATGCTTTCGCCGCAGGCTGAAGGGGAGACGGGACTACCAGGTTTGCGAAATGGTGCATCGTGGAAGGCGGGAATCATAAGGAACTCGACTATGGGGAGGTTTTTCACGTTTATCGGGGAGGTGAGCTCATTTGGGCTGAAAGCATTGCTGGACGCATTTCGGCCGCCGTTTGAATGGGGATTTTTCGTATTTCAGATCGAGGAGATTGGGTGGCGATCGCTCCCACTCATCTTGGCCGCTGGCTTCGCTCTGGGAGTCGTACTGTCCATGCATACGCGAGTCACGCTGCTACAGTTCGGCGCAGAAGCACTGATTCCAAGCCTGCAATCCGCCGCATTTTTCAATGAATTGGGACCCCTCATTACTGCGCTGCTGGTGGCAGGAAGAGTAGGTGCGGGCATCGGCGCCGGGATAGCCAATATGCGCGTGACCGAACAGATCGACGCAATTGAGTCTTTGTCGGTCGACTCTTTCAAAATGCTTGTAGTGACGCGGATTGTCGCCTGCATTCTTATTTTGCCAATGTTGACCCTTTTCATGGACTTCGCCAGTTTGGCCGGTGGGTTTCTCGCCGAATACTTCGTCTCACATATCTCTCTGCAACTTTATGTCGATCGTGCCTTCAAGACACTGGAATGGGCCAACCTCATTCCGCCTACGCTGAAAACCAGCGTTTTCGGTTTCA
>CAVQHS010000001.1:0-90116 GCA_963712385.1 uncultured Acidobacteriaceae bacterium | reverse complement strand
GAAGCTGTTGTGGGCGCGGCGTTGGGAGCGTTCTGCGCACCCCAGCGCGTCAACCTTGGATAGAAGGGCGTAACTTCAAACGGCATTTTGTCGCGCGCGGATGTAATCGCAACCGGAGCCGTCTTTACCATTTCCGCTTTGTCGTCCCAGGGATTGATCTTGATACGTCCCCCAAGCGGCAGGGCCGCAACCTGGTCCAGTTTGTTGTTGTCGAGCGCTGGACCTTTGGTGGAAAGCGCGGCCAAACGTGTAATCGTTCCGTTCTCCGCCAGCGGATTTCCCAGGTGCGTGGTCAACAGGGCATGGAGCTGCGGAGTACGAGCCTGCAGCGCCTTGAAGAACAACCCTACATTATCGAGCTTCTGCGCATACGGAGAATTGTTCAGCAGTTCAATCGCCTTCTTGTCGGCGGCAGCTTCTTCTTCGGGAATGTGTTTGAATCCGAGGTTCGCGTAGGTGCCTTCGTCCGAAAACAACATGCGGTCATTGAAGGCATATTTGCTGCCGAGATTGTGACCGAGCACGATGTGCGCCAGTTCGTGCGAGAGCACGGCCGCAAGGCTCGCCTCATCGGGAAGCACATCGATCAATCCGCGGCTGATCACGATTGTATTGCCCACGCTGAAGGTTTCGAGCGGCGCGGTGAGTAGTACGCGCGTGCGGACGGGACGCGGCAGATCGATATTGTTGGTCACTTCAAGATTATTAACGACGGTTTGCAGAATATGATCGACATCCCCCTCGGGCGCGAGCAAGCCTGCACTCGTCAAGCGCTCGATGACGTTGTCTTCCGCCTGCTGCTGCCACTCGCGCTCCGCCTGCAGCGGAGAAGCATCCTGCGCGACGGCGCTCTCGTCCTTTACGCTGTCAACACGAATCTGCGTGAGTTCGTCGTCTTTACCGCTTTTCTTCAGATCGTAACCCCAGATGCGAGTCTGAGCTTTGAAGGCAATCTTGTTCTTTACGCCGGCGCTGAAGTCGCCTTCTTCGCTATAGATGTAAGCGGGCACCCAGTAGCCGGGAATCAGGTTGAGCCGCCAGCTATCCATGTGGAAGAAGTACGAATTGCGCGGAGCGGGAGCATAAGTGCCGTTGAGGCGGACGATGTTGAAATCCTGGTCTTCAACCCAAACGCGGCCCAGGAAGCGGCCCTTGCCGGAATTTTTCTTGGGTGTTACATCGAACACCAGGCAGCGAACGTCGCCGAGGAATTCGCGGCGGACGTAGTGAAAGTCGTAATGTTCGCGGTCGAAATCGGTGCGGTCCGCGTACACCATCCAAGAAAAGCCGATTGGCTGATACTGCACCTTGAAGAGCTTGTTGAAACCGCCCATCAAGCGCGTCTGCATGCCTTTGTCCTGCTCTTTCAAATAATCCTTGCGATCCACTGATTCGCCCATATCCAGGCGGCCTAAAAAGTAGTGATCTTCGCTGGGAACCGGGCCAAGCTGCGGATCCGCCACGAGATTTTGCAAATAAGTTTCGACCACTGGCGTGCGGCTGGCTAGCGCCTTCATCAATCCATGCTCGCGTTCGATGAAACGATCCACCACCTGATCCATCGTCGTAGGTTGAGGCAGGGGCGAAGGTGGCGCAGGCGTGGCAGCCGCGGGAGCCGTCGTCTCCGACGAGGAGGCAGGCGCTGCGGCCTGTGGCGTGGCTGAGGTTTCAGCAACGGTGGTGCTGGGCGAATTCGAGGATTGCTGCCCGGCGGCGGTTACCGCGGCCAGCAGTGCGGCTGCAAAGATCAACTTCGAAGTGCGCATGACTTTCTCTCCAGATTTCCTTGACAACGTTCTTGAAACCACGCTTTTTCAGAGCTAACCAAACTAGTACGCCAACTGGAACAGCACGTGCACCACTGCGGTCGAATCTACCGGCTGCCCCATACGGAGCGCGGGTTTGAACCGCATCTTGTTGGCGGCTGCGATGGCGGCTTCATCGAGCCCGTGTCCCAGACCGCGAACCACGCGATTCACATGCAGCGTTCCATTGGCGTTGAACATCACTTCCAGTAAAACCTCGCCTTCCAGCTTCAGGCTGCGAGCTTCGTCGGTGTAAACCGGCTGCGGCTTGTAGGTAATCTCCACAGCGCTGGTCGTGGGACCATCTGCCTGCGCGATTTTCGGTCCGCTGTGAACCACTTGTTCGGAACCGAAGCCGCCAGTCGCAACTGTGCCGCCACTTCCTTTGGCAGTCGTAGCGACGCCATTACCGAAATCTGCGCTGGCCACCGTACCTTTAATTCCCTTTGCTCCGCCGGATCCATTTCCGTAGCCGGGTCCGGCGGGCATATCAAAAGAACCCAACTGTGCTGAGTACAACTTCGCGGCCTGCTTGCCTGAACCCGGCAGACCGTTGGGATCGCCGAAACCTCCGGTCTGAACATTCTGCACAGTGGCTTTTACGGTGGGCGTCGCGGAACTGCCGAAATCTCCGGTGTGAACCAGTTGCGGACGCGGAGTCGCAGCGGCCACTTTCAACTCAGGCGCTGCAAATTGATTCATCACCACCTTCGGGGCCTGGACCGGCTCCGGTTTGGGCGCATGAACCTCGTGCGGAACAACCAGCTTTCGGCTGCTCGAAGACCGGCACAGGCTCAACCAGCTTCGTCTTCAACTTGAGCGGCTTCTTAATCGGCAGAGGTTCCGGCCTGAGAGCAGGGACTGGAATCAACTCGGTGACGCGGTACTGTTTGAGCGTGAGCCGGTCGGGAAAAATCAGGCTCAGGTTCACCAGCAACAGCATAAGCACCACCATAATGGTGTAGCTGGTGGCCAGTGCCCGCCGGTCGATTTTGCGCTCCGGCAGAATTCCGAGCTGAAAGCCGCGTTCAGACGTACCCATGCATAATCTCCAAGGGGATCCAGGTCGAGGGAGTGAACCCGGATTGGAGATTTCACATTAAGGGAAAAGGGCCAGTGCGAAAACGTGTCTACGGCTCTTGACCCAAGGTAACCGTCAGCGAACGCAAGTGGGAATCTGCCCAAAATCGGCTGGGGCGGCGGGTTTTCGGTGCCCCCGTTTCGGCAAACCATAGTCAAAAAGCTTGACGAGTCAGGCAGATAGAGGTAATACAGCTTGTGCGAGGGTGGCTATGCGCATTCTGTTGGTTTTGCCAGTCGCTCTGATCTTGGTAGTGCCTCTCGTCGCACTTGACCAACGCATCAAGACGCTCCGAGTGGACAAGCCGCTAGACGGTGATCCTGTGAGGATAACAAAGGTGATCGAAGGTGAGACGGACATGGAGAGCGATGGCCCTGAACACCCGAACCGATACGTGTGGGAGTCCAGCTTTTATGCCGGGGACGACTGGCTCAATGGCCTATCGCTAGTAATCCGCAACGTTTCGAAGAAGAAGATTATCTACGTCTCGGTCGCATGCCTTCTCTACGAAACCGCCGACTGGCAATCAGAATTGGTGAAGCACCAAAATCCACAGAATCCCCTGGCGGGCCAGATCTCGAACAGGGTCGGCCGCCGTCCTGAGCAGGGGTTGTACTCGGGTTTGACAGGCCTCAAGCGCCAACCTGACACGGATAAACCTCCCTTCGAACTGGCTCCGGGAGCAGAGTTCACAGTGCCTCTTGAGAATCCCGAAGACTACCAAACTTTAAAATCGAGTGTCGAGGAAAAGGAGTCGATTTCTGCGGTCACCGCATGCAGCGGAGGTATCAGCCAGATATTCTTTGATGACGGAACTCAGTGGCAAGGCCATAACTACCTGCGAGCCAATCCTGAACGGCCCGGGCACTGGATCAGAATGTCAGTTGAGGAGTGGTCGGGCACGCCGCCAGCGAAACCAGAGGAAAATCGGTACCCCAGCCAGAATAACCAGTAACCCATAAAAAGAGTTCGGCCAATTCTCCCGAAATGTGTAATAGAGAAGAATTCCGGCAGCCACAATGAACAATGCCGGAACGAACGGGTAACCTGTCACGCGGTAAGGGCGCTCAGCATTCGGTTCGCGCCAGCGAAAGATGAAAATCGTGCTGCCAGCGATCATGTAAAAGAGCCATTCCGCAAAAATGGCGAGCGAAAAGAGCTGACGGAAATTCCCCCCCAGCAGCAGGAGAATGATCGACAGCACCGCCTGCACAATAATTGCCGCCGAAGGCGTGTGAAAACGCGGGTGCACCTCGGCTAACGCTCGAAAAAAATATCTATCGCGCGCCATTGCATAAGGCACACGCGCACCACTCATAATCGTGCCGTTGAGCGTAACCAACATGGAGATTGCCATACCGATTGAGACGATCGCAGCACCCGTCGGTCCCATGATGAGCGCAACCGCGTCGGAGGCAGGCCTTGGAGACGCAGCAATTGCATTCGCGGGCAATACATACTGCACGCCAGCATTCACCAGAACGTACAGCAGGCCGACAATAGCCACGCCTGCAATCAGCGCAATTGGAATGTTTCGCTCAGGAGTCTTCACCTCGCCTGCAACCATGTTCAGATCGTTCCATCCATCGTAGGCCCAAAGCGCCGCCACGAGCGCAGCCATGAAACCTGTGATCCCTCCCTTCGCACCAGAGAACGATCCGGCAAAGTTGCTCCAGCCGTGGCCAGCTGTGCTGCCGGCCCCGCCAAAGCAGACGGCAACGATAGCGAGAATGATCGCCACCTTAAGCAATGTGAACACAAGCTGAAACTCGCCAGCTTTCTTAACGCCCAAATAGTTGAGCAGCGAAATAAGCACCGCTGCAAGAATCGCAACGAGCTGTCCGAACGTGACCGGGAAGGGATGGGAAATTACATTCCGCGAGAAAAACGAGAGGATAGAGAAGGTTCCGAGAATGCGCACCAAACCCGTGGCGATGGTCGCCACCGATGCCGGCTTCGCGATCACGAACCAAGTCCAGCCGTAGAGGAAGCCGCCCAGCGGACCGTAAGCATCGCGCACATACACATATTCCCCGCCCGCCTGCGGTTTCATCGCGCCCAGTTCGGCGTACGTGAGGGCGCCGAAAAAAGACAGCAAACCTCCGACCAGCCACGCCAGATAGACGAGTTTGGCCGAACCGACGGCCTGCATCATCTCGGCAGGCACAAGAAAAATTCCGCTGCCGATAATGGTCCCGACAACGACCGCGGACGCCTGGCTGACACCGAGGTCACGCGAAAGCTCAGGTTGACTTGTTTGCTGCTTCAGTTCGGGCATGTTCGGAGGCAGCAAGTATACGTTAGAAGCGCACGGTGTCTGGCGATGGCTCGGGTAGAAGCAGGCTCGCCAAGTATCCACAACTGAACGTCACCACGGTTCCGAGCAGTACCCACCAAGTCCAGGGCACCTGTGTCCATCGCCACAAATACAATTCCGTGCCGAATCCAAGCAGCATTCCCAGTGCCGCACCCACCTGATTGGCTCTGCGCGTGAGCACTCCAAGCAGGAATGCTCCCAGCAGCGCTCCGTAGGCAACCGAGGCGATCTGCAGTCCGACCTCAACCACGCGCCCGGCTTTGTGCAGCGAGAAAACAGCCAAGCCGAACAACAACAGCGCAAACACGACCGTCATCAACCGCGACAGTTGCAGCCGTCGTCGCTCGTCCGCTTCCGGATGCAGAGGGAGATAGAAGTCGAGCACCGCGCTGGAAGAGAGCGAATTCAGCGCGGCGCTCAGGTTCGACATGGCTGCAGCCAGAATCGCAGCGATCAGCAGACCCGAGAATCCATGCGGCACCTCCCGCACGATAAATGTCGGATAGATTCGATCAGGCTTGCCGAAGTCCGCTGAAGGAAGGCGATAATAAGCCCACAACATCACACCCACAATAAGAAACAAAGCGAACTGAAAGAGAACAGCAAAGCCGCTTGCAATCAGCGCCGTGGCCGACTGCCTCTGCCCGCGTGCGGCCAGCAAACGTTGTACAAGAAGCTGATCGGTACCGTGGCTTGCGGTGGTGAAGGCCGCACCGCCGATCAGGCCTGCCCAGAATGTGTAGGGTATCCACAAACTCGGCGTGAAGTCGAAGACTCTGAGTTTGCCGGCGGCAGCTGCAGCAGCATGAATGGCGCTCCATCCGCCTGGGACAAGGTGCAGAATCGTCCATAGCCCGACCAGCGTTCCTCCGACGTATATCACCGTTTGTACAACATCTGTCCAGATAACCGCGGCCAGTCCTCCCTCGAACGTATAGATGAGCGTCAATGCAGTGATGATCGCGATCGAAGCGATTTCTCCTGTGCCCAGCGCGATTGCCACAACAATCGCGACAGCGTAGACTCGCACACCCTCGGCGGCGGTTCGCGTCAGCAGAAACAGGCCGGCGGTCAGCGAGCGTAACCCGCGTCCGAACCGGCGTTCGATCAGTTCGTAGGCTGTATAGAGATCGCCCCGGAAATAATGGGGCAGCAGCACGAAACTGATGATAATGCGCCCCACGATATATCCCATCACAACCTGCAGAAAGTGAGATTCGTGTCATAGGCGAGACCAGGAATACTGATGATGGTGAGCGTGCTGGTTTCAGCGGCCACAATGGAAAGCGAAATTGCCCACCAGGGAATGTTGCGTCCGGCAAGGAAATAATCCCGCAACGAACGTTGACGTTTGCGAAAGCGGAGGCCAAAGAGCGTGATTCCTGCGAGATACAGCGCGATGATCGCGAGATCGAGTTTGCTGAGTCCCATTCTTTGCTGCCGCTAGATAACCTTCCGGGCTAACACTTCCTTCGCATCGTAAGGCGTTGAGGAGCACGCCACCAGCCACAGCATTTCGTTTCCGTCGTTGCGCACCGCGTGCGAAGCTCCCGGCTGCACCAACACCAGCACGGCGCGATTGCCATCAAAGGTGCGGTGCTGTACGACCGCGCCTTCGCCTTCATCCCAATGCAGCGACCACGCTGTGCCCGGCAATACAAGGATGGTTCTACCTTTTCGCACGTGATAATGATTCCCCCGCACCGCCCCGGGCGCGCTCGAAGAGACATGCACATCGGCGACGAGCCCCAGAAACTCGAACGCCTCCGGCGGCACGGCCAAGCTAAAGCCGCGCGCATCGCCGCTGCGGGGCAATTCGGATATCTGGATCCTGTTCATGGATTGTCATTCATTATCCTGGCAAACCTCTCGCCAGACGAGTGAGTGTTTGGAGACCTGCGACTCGGCGAAACAGCTCCGCATCCCAGTTATCTAGAGTCGAACCGGACGTATGGTAGAAATAACCGTGGCTTACTACCTGGGCATTGACGGCGGCGGCAGCAAAACCACGTGCGCCGTGGGCGACGAACTTCGAATCTTGGCATCTGTCACAGCTGGGCCAAGCAATATTACACGCGTAGGAGAACAGCGAGCTCGCGAATCAATCCATCAAGCGATAGGCACGGCCTGCGAGGCTGCGAAACTCTCTCCCGGAGAGATAAGTCGTGTCTGCATAGGCGCAGCAGGAGCGGCGCACGCAGAAGTTGCCGCTGCTCTGAGCAAAATTACCGCCGAGTTGATCCATGGCGAAGTTGAGGTGGTTGGCGATATGGCGATCGCCTTGGAAGCGGCGTTTGGTGCGGGACCCGGAGTCATCGTGATTGCGGGGACAGGGTCGATCGTCTACGGGCGCGATGCTCACGGGAAGACAGCACGCGCAGGAGGCTGGGGCTACGCCATCGGCGATGAAGGTTCAGCGCACTGGATTGGACGCCAAGCTGTATCCGAACTGCTTCACTGGGTCGATGAAAGAGCAGATCAGGGCCCCTGGGCGAGCCAGCCCACAGAACCATCGTCACTCCTCGCCGCGCCCTTGTTCCGAGAATTGCAAACCGTTTGGAACTCGAGTTCAATCCAGCAATTGGCACGAACGGCGAATTCGAAGCCAGATTTCGCCGCGCTGTTTCCTGCGGTCCTGGCGGCTGCAGACGCAGGAGATGACTTGGCTCGGGGAGTTCTAGAAAAAGCCGCAGCAGAACTCGCTCGACTGGCAGCCATCATCATTCGTCGCCTTTTCGCGGAAGACTATTCTTCCGCTTCTGTGCCGGTTCCAATGGCGATGGCGGGCGGCGTCTTTCGTTATTCGCAAAGAATTCGTAAGAGTTTTTCCGACCACATTTGTGCGGAGCATCCCCGAGTCACGGTAAATCAAGAGACCATTGAGCCGGTGCACGGCGCCTTGCAGATGGCGAGGAAACTGAAATCGTAGTTCTGCTAGCGTCCCCCACCAACATCGAGAATGGCGCCGGTGATGTAGGAAGCGGCAGGAGAAAGCAGCCAAAGCACCGCTTCGGCGACTTCATCAGGCAGGCCAGCGCGCTGCATAGGAATCGATGGAGCAAAGCGCTGCAACCGGTCTGGCGCGCCGTTGGCGGCATGCAGCCCAGTATCAACCAGCCCCGGCGCGACGGCGTTGACTCGAATTCCCGCGGTCGCCACTTCGCGCGCTAGGCCGATCGTAAAGCTGTTGATCGCGCCTTTGGATGCAGCGTAGTGGACCCACTCTCCCGCGGAACCGATGTCGGCAGCACGCGAAGAAATGTTCACGATCGCTCCGCCCGATCCGCCAAGGCGGGTCGACATGCGGCGCACCGCCTCGCGTGCGCACAAAAACGAACCCGTCACGTTTACCGCCATTACTCGTGCGAGAGTTTCTGCGCTCACTGAATCAACTCGCGCAAAGCCGCCAGTGATCGCAGCGTTGTTGACCAACGCCTTGATCGGCCCCAACGCGCGCTCGGCAGCCTTAAATAATTCGGTTACGTCTTCTTCACGAGATATGTCTGCATGAATCGCGCAGGCTTTGCCACCGCCAGACACGATTTGGGCAACAACTGCCCGTGCCTCGGCGTCGCCTCTCGCATAATTCACAGCGACAGAAAATCCTCGTTGTGCCGCCAGCTTGGCAATTGCCTCTCCAATGCCGCGACTGGCCCCGGTCACAATCAGAGTTCCAGGTTCGGTTTGGTCAGGGGCGGAATCCATTGCTGCGGGTTTTCGTGGAAACGTTAAGGTTCGCTCTGGGGATTATTTCATCGGTATTCGTATCTGATTCTTCGCCGCGAACTGTTCCGCCTCTTGATACCCAGCGTCCACGTGGCGTATTACGCCCATCCCCGGATCGGTCGTGAGGACGCGCTCGATACGCTTGGCCATCATCTCCGTCCCATCGGCCACGGTGACCTGGCCTGCGTGCAGCGAATAGCCGATCCCCACTCCACCGCCGTTGTGAATGGACACCCACGACGCGCCTGCCGCCGTATTCAGCAAAGCATTCAACAGCGGCCAATCGGCAACTGCATCGGAGCCATCCTTCATGCTTTCGGTCTCGCGAAACGGAGACGCGACCGAACCACAGTCGAGGTGATCGCGGCCCATCACAATGGGAGCCTTGATTCTTCGTTTTCGTACCAGTTCGTTGATCGCAAGCCCGAACTGCGCGCGCTCGCCGTAGCCCAACCAGCAGATTCGGGCGGGCAGCCCCTGGAACTTAATGCGCTTGCGCGCGAGGTCGATCCAGCGGCGCAGAATGCGGTTATCGGGAAAGAGTTCAAGCACGAGATCATCGGTCACGTGGATATCGGAGGCTTCGCCGGAAAGAGCAACCCAGCGGAATGGACCGCGTCCTTCGCAGAAAAGCGGACGAATGTATGCCGGAACGAATCCGGGAAAATCGTAGGCATTTTTCACCCCGCGCTGAAAGGCAAAGTGCGAATGTTGTTGCCATAATCGAAGGTGACCGAACCCATCTTCTGCAACTGCAACATTCCTTCGACGTGCTTAGCAATCGCATCAAGCGATTTCTCCTGATACGCCCGCGGATCGCGCAGGCGAAGCTCGATTGCTTCTTCCAGCGTCATTCCATTCGGAACATATCCGTTCAGCGGATCGTGCGCGGAAGTTTGGTCGGTAAGAATGTCGGGGACAACACCGCGAGAGGCCAGTTCTGGAATGATGTCGGCGCAGTTCCCTACTAAACCGACGGAAACATTCTCCTTCTTGCGCACAGCGTTCTTCAGAATGCGCAGCGCTTCGTCGAGCGTGGTGACCATGAAGTCGCAATAGCCGGTCTTCAGCCGCTTCTTGATACGTTCGGGATCGACATCAATTCCCAAGAAGGCGGCGCCGGTCATGGTTGCGGCCATTGGCTGAGCCCCACCCATGCCGCCCATGCCGCCCGAGACGATCAGTTTTCCAGCGAGATCGCCACCGAAATGCTTTTCGCCTGCGGCGGAGAAGGTTTCAAACGTGCCCTGCACAATTCCCTGCGACCCGATGTAAATCCATGAACCTGCGGTCATCTGCCCATACATCATCAGCCCGGCGCGTTCGAGTTCGTTGAACTTCTCCCAATTCGACCAGTGACCCACAAGATTCGAATTGGCGAGCAGCACGCGCGGAGCGTACTCGTGAGTTTTGAAAACCCCTACCGGTTTGCCCGACTGCACCAGTAGAGTTTCGTCGTCCTCCAGATTCGTCAGAGTCGAGACAATGGCCCGGTATGCGTCCCAATTTCGTGCGGCGCGGCCGGTGCCACCGTAGACGACTAGATCGTGCGGGCGTTCGGCTACGTCAGGATCCAGATTGTTCATCAACATGCGCATGGCAGCTTCCTGCTGCCAGCTTTTGCAGGTGATTTGCGTGCCACGCGGAGCGCGAATCGCGGTGGGAGCTTGCACTTCAGTTTCAACGGGCATAAGGCAATGGTATCAGGACATCACAAGAGCGGACTGGTCTCGTCGAATCTAGGCACTTAACGGGTCGACCCATTGCCGCAAGCCCGAAAAATCCATGCTTGCAGGCTCTTGTTCTCTTGTGTCGCTGTAGGCGAGCACGCCGTAATACAAAGCACGGTCGAAGAAGTGAGTTAGTAATTGCTGCAATTCTAATTCGTCGTACAGCGCTACCACACTATCGGCGAATGCTTCCTCGCGCAGAAAGTTCCACAAGTAATTGCGGCTAATGGTCATCGCCCAAACGAATTGATGGATCGCTACCCCGTCCGCAGCCCGGCGTGCGGCGATCGTGCGAAATCGTTGCTCTATATCTCTCTCGGTTTTTGTGAGTAACCACTCCCCGAGATTGCAGTAGACCTCCGCGGTGGTGTGCTGTAGTTCTTCTCGCGGGATTTTGCGAAAATCGCAGGTACGCTCGCTCTTTAGCAATTCTGCGGTCAGGCCGATGGCCAACTCGTGAGAGTGTTTCTCCACCAGACGTACTAGTCTTGTTCCGACCATTCTTGGAAATTTCTCCTTTCCGGGCTGCTCTCCTGCTTCATAGATGCCAGAATAAACAGAGCTCACAAGGCCCACCAGCGGACAAACCAGCCTACCACTTCCATTATATCGCGTCACGATACATGCATAGATGCGGTTTTTTAGGGTTTGGGATGCAGACCTCTCTCGGCTCAGTCAGACGCCATACCTAAAGGAGTGGGCCATGCTTCGGGGGCCAGAGTGAAACTCGGTTAGCTGGAGGGAGCGGTTCCTCACCAACTGCTGTAGGCCGTGCCGTCAGTGCCGGTCGCGTTGGAGGCGGAGTGCACGTCGTCAATGCCCGGATCTTGCTGATCGGCGGAAAGTAGAACGTCTTCCTGGACGACTTCCCAGTTCGCTTCATTCGTCATCGGATCCTTGGGAAGAGTCTTGAGGTAGCCAGCCTGCACCAAGTCATCCAAACCCTGTGGCGCTTTCTGTTTGTCGAGGGTGTATTGCGAGATTAAGGAACGCAGCTCGAACAAGTCCTGCCGCAACACCGATTCGCGCGCTCGCACTACCGATTGCGTGTAGATGGGAAGCGCAATCGACATCAGGATCAGGATCATGCTGATCACGATCATTAATTCCAACAGCGTGAAACCCGAACTGCGCCTCAATTTCACCCGGCTTGCCATTTACCAATCCTTATATTTCGTCCCGTCCAGCGCCTCATCCTGCGACTTGGTGAAGACGTCAAACACGCTCTGCCCGCCCCATGAATCGGAATCCGGATCGTCCTGCATGGAGCGCAAGCCCCATTCGGTTGAGTTCGTCATCGGGTCAATAGGAATTCTCCGCAGATAACGAACTTTCTTTCCCTGCACATCGACACCTTTGACCAGCGTCTCCAGATCGGGGGGATATCCCTGACTATCGACTTTGGTTTGAAACGCTCCGCGGTCAGCATCCAGTTTGTAGCGGTCGATGGCGTCGCGCATCTCCCACAAATCGGCTCGCAGCCGGCGCTCCTTTTCGCGTTTGATCGTCACCCGCGCCATGGGAATGACCATCGTGGACAACACCAACAGGATCGCAGTCGCGATGATCAACTCGAGCAGCGAAAACCCGCTCTGCGACTTCCCGGTCGAAACTTGATGAAAACTCCTTCGCATCATCTGCTTAACTTCTATTCATTTCACTGCAATGCGCTACTGCACGGTAACCGACGCCTGCGCACCATTCACCGTGATGGCCTGCAAACTTGGATCCCGGGCCCCTCCTCGAGTGATGGTCAAAGGAGTTTGTCCGGTTGCCTTGGCCTGGAAGGTCAGGGTAACCACCGCGCCCTGTCCGGAAACTCCCCCGGCTCCGGGCGGCCGGGTAGCCGTGATTTGTAGGGTTCCCGTATTGTCTTCCTCGCGATGCACCAAGGCTACCGCCTGCCCATCCTGCGACAGGAAGCCTCCATTGGAGACGTTCACGAGTTGTAATTTCGAGGGATCGTAATTCAACTGCACCGGCACAGAGTAAACATTCTGCGCACCAGAGATCAGCAAATTAACGACAAACGTATCGCCCTTCTTGGCCGTAATCTGGCCCGGATCAAACAGGAAGTTCGCCGTTCCCTGCTGGCCCGGGGCTACGTTCGGCACAGATTGTCCAGTCTGAGCCGCAGGCGCTGGCGTTGCGGGAGCTTGACCTGCTGCCTGGCCACCGGGCGCTCCAGCCGGGGTTGTGCTCACCGGATGGCTCACCCGGCGCAATTCGATGGAGTTGGCCGTGCCGATATCGATTTCGCGCTGGTTTAACTCGCTCAGGCTCGTTCCGCGGATTACGTGCGGGGTGATGGCAAATACGGTTTCATCCTGCTCTTTATCCTGCGTGACCTGCCCGAACAAATATCGCAGTATCGGAATCTGGGCCAAGCCAGGAATCCCGGCAAGCGATTTCGTCTGGGAATCGTCGAAGATGCCGCCAATCAGGCTCGACTCGCCATCTTTCAGCCGTATTTCGTGCTCAATTTTCTTTTGGCCGATGATGGGCTGGCTGATGCCGCCAATGCTCGACTGTCCGACCACGGAGGAGATTTCCATCGTGATCTTCAGCGTAATTTCGTGGTCGCCATGCACGTGCGGGGTGACATCGATATTCACGCCGACGTCGAGGTACTGGAACTGCGTGTTCACCAGCGGGTTGATGCCAACACCGCCGATTCCGGGCTGGAACGAACCCGTCGCCACCGGCACGCGCTCGCCGATCTTGAGCGTTGCCTTCTGATTGTCCAGCGCGCGAACCTGCGGATTCTGCAACATCTTGGTATCGGTGTCGCCCATTACCGCCGATAGGTTCGCCGAAGGAATCGACACTTGAAAATCCGTCGCATTCAGATTGCCGAGTGTGTTCAGCTCCAAACCTGTGCCGCTGCTGGTGGGAGTGGTGGTTCCGGTGGTAGAGGTGGTCGTGGTTGAGGTGGTATTGATATTGCTTTGCAGCGTCACACTAGCGCTGGTGGGCGGACTCAACCCCAAGGTGCGAGACTTATCCCTGCTGATTTGCAGCACGGCAATATCGACCACGACTTCCGGACGCGCTTTATCGAGATCGTCGACCAATTTTTGCGCCAGCGCAATCTGCGCTGGAGTGCCGCGAACCACCAGAGCATTCTGCGAAAGCAACTGCTGCACGCGCTGCACATCCAGAACGGCGCGGATGGCGTTGACCACATCCTGCAACTCGGTAGGCTGCGAAAGATTCTGCAGGTAGAAAGTCTTGAGAACGCTTTGCTCCAGTTCTTTACGCTTGGCGGGATTATCCTGCGCGACAAAGATAGTGTTTGAAGTCACTGGTCGCCAAAAGGTTTTCGACTCCAGCGCCGTAATCTCCAGCGCGTCTTCCAACGTTACTCCATTCAGTTCGACCTTGATGCGGCGGGAAGTGTAGTCGGGATCAAACAAAACATTGACCCCGGCCAATTGCCCGACCGTCTGATAAATAACCTTGGAATCCTCGGTGAGTTTTACGGTGATGGGAACATTCGAGATGGGCGCCAACTCGACCGGACCGCCCGCCTCTCTGATTTTCTTCTCCAAGGCGTTGGGCGGACCGGCGGCTTGCGGCGGAGGATTGGTGGCGTCGTTAATCATCTGCAGAGTCTTTTTTAAATCCTGCTCCGCGATGAAAAGTGACGGATCGATTTGCACGGCTTTCTGGAATTCGGCCAATGCCTCCTGCAGCTTGCCTTCGTCGAGAAGTTGCTCTCCATGATGGGTAATGCTCGCCGCCGCTTTGAAGCGCAGACGCTCGAACGAGGAGCGATAACGCAGGTCCTTTGGCTTGAGGTCGTAGGCTTGCTTGAAGTAGTTGTAGGCCGCCTCAAAGTTCTGGCGTGCTTCCGCGTCCTGACCTTTTTCCCAGAGGTTTTTGGCCTTGTCGGCGATGGCAGGGACTACGATAGCCAGGACCAGCAGCGCGACCGCTGCGGGCATCAGACGTTTCATTATCAATCCTCGACTTGAAATCTGTGCCGGGAACCTTCGCCGGACAAGCAGTTCTCCACGCCTCCATCCCGTGAATCAGGACGGTTTCGCACATTTCTAATAAAGCTTTCAGCGATTATAGCATCGGCCTTCTCTTGTCCCGATCTTATTGCATGTACGGTAGTTACACTCTTTGGTCTTAGTCCCAGTGGGTCGCGATAAACCCGGTTCCGGCGCCTTGGCTCTTCGAAGGAGGAACACGAGCCACGACGCCGGTCACCGAATCCACAACTCCAATCCTGCCGCCCGATCCTACTGCTAAGATGAGCTTAACTATGCCCCGCCAGTCCGCCCACCAAACCAAGCCCAACCCGGAGAAATCACCCCGGCGCGACCCGACTGCCTCCGGCGAGCGCGATGCTGCCGTTAATAGGATCGCTTCACATAACTATTTCTTGCTGGAAAAATTTGAGTGCGGCGTGGTTTTGACAGGGACTGAGGTCAAATCGGTTCGCAGCGGCACGGCCAACCTGAAGGATTCTTACGGGCTTGTGAAAGATGGCGAGCTTTGGCTGCTGAATGCCCACATCGGCCCCTACGAGCACGGCAACATTTTCAACCACGCCCCGCTGCGCACCCGCAAGCTGCTCATGCACCGCGATGAGATTCGCAAGCTGATCGGCAAGACGCAGCAGAAGGGCCTGACGCTGATCCCCACGCGAATGTACTTCAAAAATGGGCGAGTGAAAGTGGAGCTCGCTCTGGCTAAGGGCAAGCAGCTTTGGGATAAGCGCGAGACGGAGCGGAGACGGACGGCGGATAAGGAGGCGAGAGAAGCGATCCGCAGCCGCAAGAAGTAAAGGCGATGTTCCCTGATGAGTAAGTTCCGACGGTCGGCAGCCCGCTCACCACACCTCAAGCTTGATCCGACGATACCGATTGATTAGCTCAAAGTCTTTCCGGTTGGTCGTAATGAGACGGGCGCCGTGGGAACGGGCGGTGAGGGCGATGAGAACGTCGAAATGCAGGTCACGCAGTTTATGCGGCTCGAACCCTTGATCGGCACCGATTTTGGCCAGTATCTCGCCAGACTCCAGCCAATTGTTTTGTGTCGGAGTCAAGATCGGGTGGTTTCTCGCCAAAGCCGATAGAAACCTATGATCCGCAGGTGTTTGAGCGCCTCGCCACAACTCCGCCAAGACCACGGAGGACATTCGAACAGCGCCGACAACAGAGTGCAGCCTTTCGCGATGGCACGGAGACCGAAGGTCGTCGATGATGATCGACGAGTCGAAAATGACCAGATCAGTCAACGTAGCCCTTGAACGAAAGCCTCCCCTCGTTCTTCTTCATCAACTTCTTGAAACGCCTCAGCGCAACGATTTCGCGCAGCGCGATGTGAACCGCATCGGTGCGGGATTTTGCCTTGAGCACCTTCACGGCCTCGTCGGCCAAGTCCGTGTCCAGGCGGATCGATGTCATCGTCACTGCCATTGTGCTCCCTCTTAATGATATATACACGATAGCGGATTCGTATATACATGTCAAGAGGTTATCGGCGTGCCTCGTGCATCCAGAAATGTCGGGAGTGTCGTTGCCGGCACCCACAACCTGGACGTGGGGGCGCTGACAGACGACTACGCGCTAGCACTTTACTCTGCGCGACTGGGAATGCTTCGACGCCGACACCGGCAAAGATTCGGCCCGCGAGATTCGCGAGTATTTCATCCCCGACTTCAGCAATTGGAAGGATCACGACTCGTATCAGGAAGCGTTTCAGAGTTTGATCCGCGACCTGAAAGCGTCCGACTCCAAATCGAAGTAACATTGGGTCGGGATGCGCGCCATCAAAACCGTCAACCTCAAGTCCGACATGCCTATAGTCCGCGATGCTCTGCAGAGGATGGAGCATGAGCTGGCGCTCGCACGGCAGGAAAACGCCACCTTGCTCAAACTCATCCACGGCTACGGCTCAACCGGCGAGGGCGGAGAGATTTGCGTCGCCGTGCAGAAGGGGCTGATGGAAATGGCGCAACGCGGCCAGATTCGCGCTTGCATCTTTGGTGAGAATTGGTCCAGGTCGGACGAGACCGCGTGGAAGCTCCTGCAATCGCATCCCGAACTCAGGAACGATTCCGATCTTGGGCGACGGAATCGCGGAATTACGATCGTCGTTCTTTAGAACCTGCTTTCCTGCACATCGTTGTCGATTCCGCCTGCCCGCTCATCGATAGGAATTTGCTTGCCCAGTTAAAGAGAACTCACAAGACCTCTCGCGGATTTCGGTTTTTGTGGCATATAATGTTGCGATTTTGCGGGGTTCAGCGTGTGGCGGGAGAATCCTATGCGCTTATCGTTCCAGACACGGGATGTAGGACGCGTCACTATCGTGCGATGCAATGGACGGATCGTCGCCGGAGGTGAGAGCGAGTCTTTGCTGGCTCATGTGGCCTGGCTGTTACGGGACCGCAAGTCGATCGTGCTGCATCTGGGCGAGGTGGGATTTATCGACAGCAGCGGACTTGGGACGATCGTGCGCACTCTGACGAGCACGAGGCAAGTGCATGGCGACCTGAAGCTCTGCAACGTGCCTGAGCATGTGCGCAAGGTTCTGGAGCTCTCGCGTTTGACGAAACTCTTCGATACGCATGAATCGGAGGAGCACGCGGTCGCCGCGTTTTACCAACCGCGCAACCGTGACGAAGCTCCTGCCACTGCTGGCCGCAGCGTGCTATGCGTGGATTGCAACGCCGATGTGCTTGCCTATCTGCGCGAGCTGTTGCGGAGCGCCGGTTACGATGTGCACACGACCAGCCACCTGCGCGATGCGTTGACTTTAATGAGGATTACCCGTTTCGATCTGCTCCTGGCCGGACCGGACGTCACGGCTTCGCCCGCCACGCGGCAAGCCTTTCAGGCCGCTTGCGCAAAACTACCGGTGATTGATTTGGGCGGCGATTTTTCCACCAGCGATGCGGGTGCAGCGGCAGCTGAATTACTCGGGAAGATCGAGGCCCGTCTTCCGCCCGTGGCTTAGATGCCATCCGTCATCAGACCGGAGCTAAGACGCTTGCGGCTCCGGTGGTGTAATCGGAGCAACCGGTGGAGGAGTCACGCCTCCAACCGATGGCGTCAATGTATTCACCCCGATGGGCGCAACCATATTTTGCAGATAGTAGCTCACCGCAACGCCACGTTGCCAAAAACGCGGTATCAGAAGGAAGAGCAACATTAGTTGGGTCACGACGAAAGCTCCCAACACGCTGCTGGACGGAACCAGTTTTACCCAGGCCCATAATCCGGCGCAAAGAATGACTAAAGCCACGATGGTCGCGACCACATAGCTTCCCAGCAATCGCCCCAAACTGCGCCACATATGACCGAAACCGAGGCGAATGGATTTTCGGATGGCATTTTGATCGCTCAAGACCACATCCGCCTCCGCCAGATCGAACCAGATGCGCAAGGCGGTCATTACCAGAAAAATCACGAACAGGCAAAGCATCCTCATTTCAAATGGCAGCACTTCATTCGTGCTTTCCCCAGCCACTTTGACGATCGCTCCTCGCAGCGCAAACAGCGCGCTCGCCACAGCGCCGATCACGATGCCCGCAACAATCATCAAACGGATAAATCGCCACAGATTGCGCCCACAGGCACGGAAAAAATCCTCGCGCGGCAAGCGGTAGGTTGAGGCATAGCCCTGCAGTACTCCGGGCATGAAGATCGCCGTGAGCAAAAAGAAGGCCAGCGCAAAATGCAGACCGGCTGTGGTCGCAGCGTGAACCGGTCCAAACTCCGGCTGCATCAACATTTCGATCAATACTCCGATGTCCATCCCACGGACAAGGCGCGCGGAGAGGAGACTGTGATCCAGATAATCGTGCGCCTGATTGCTGAATGCTGCCGCGCCCAGCCAGGCCAGCGCCAGGTTCAAGATGTAGAACCACACGACGTAGCGCTTGTTGTGTGCTACTCTGCCCCAACCGCTGCTCAGCAACCCTTTGCGTTCTTCCATGCCTTCGACTCCGCTATTTTCCTTACCGCGCGAAACCGCTACACTCCCCACCACGCCAGCGCCTGCCCCAGCCACTGGGTTGCGAATAACCAGTAGTTGCTCAATTTCCGCGCAGGCTTTCCATTCGGCTCGACCTTGTAGCTGTTGTTGAAGTCGTTCCGGTCAATCTGAATCTTGTGATCCGGATCAAGCTCGGCCGATTCCACTTTAGATTTCTTCTCGTAGGTGAATTTCGTCCAGCGGCTTACTCCATCCCAGTGCTCCCGAACCTTTTCGCCGTTCTCAAACTTCACCTCGATCTCCACCGGCATCACAAAATCGCCTTTGCGCTGCACCCAGACGTAGGAGCGATAGACGGTATTCTTATCGTCCTTCTGGAAAACACTTTTCTTCTCTGCGTACCAGTTCACCGGGAACGACTCCACCTTCAAGATCTTATAGTCCAGTACTTGCGAACCGTACACCGCCTGGTTGAAGTACCAGCGCAAATTCTTGCCCGAAACTTCCTCGATGGTTTTCAGGAAATCTTCCTTTGTAGGATGCGTAAACCGGTATTTCATGAAATACGTTCGCATTGCCCGATCCATCGTGTCTTCGCCGATGATGCCTTCCAGCGTCAGCAGTACGCTCGCCGTCTTGCCATAGGTGATCCCGCCGTACGAACCGAAGCTGTAATAGTCGTACGCATTCTGGGCGATGGGATCGAGATCGGCCGCCTGTGCGTAGTCGCCGCGTTGCAATTCGCGCTCGCCAACCGTCGCCCCCGCCAGGTTAAGAATGGACGTCTTTTTGCCGAGAATCGAATCGAGAACCTTCACCTCCGAATAGCTATTGATACCTTCGTCCATCCAGGCATCTTCGAATTCGTTGGTTGCAACCATTCCGTACCAGTATTGGTGGCCGAACTCGTGTTCCACGACCAGTTCAGGAAAATGTAGCCCCTCGGGCATGAACCAATTCGTCTCTCCCGTGATGAACGTGGGATATTCCATTCCTCCGGCAGCCGAATCGGGCTCGGGATCGACGAGTGTGATGGTCTTGTAGGGATAAGGCCCGTAGCGGCTTTCGAATTGCTCGAGCGACTCGCGCAGAATCTTTTCGTGGCGCTCGACCTGGCTCCAGTGCGCGGGCTGCATGAGGATGTTCATTTGCACCGGCCCCATTTGCGCTTGATAAACGCTTTCTTTCACCTTGTAGCGCGGGCTGACGGTCCAGGCAAAATCGTGAATGTCATCGCCATGATAAGTGAGTGTCTTGGTGTTATCCGGACTATTGACCTCGCTGATCTTCACACCACTGGCACCGGCAACTTCATATTGCGGAACAGTCAGCTTGACGTCATACACGCCAAAGTCAGCAAAAAACTCGGTGGTCGCGTGATACTGGTGGCAGTTCCATGCGCCGTGCCAGAACACGCCGACCTTGGGGAACCACTGCCCGCCGAGCATGAAATCGCGCTTCCAACCGGAGCGCGCCTGGGTTTCAGGCATCTGCTCGTGAAATGCAATTTTGAACTGCACGTATCCATTGGGAGGAATCGGCTGACGAAGCGGCAGGTCGACCACAGTTTTGTCATCTTTGTTGCCGTCGTCGGGTTGAATGTAGTGCAGTTGCGAGGTCAAATCGCCCTGGCCGATGACTTCAATGCTCTTAATTTCTTCCGATCCGTATTCTTTTGATTCCCACTTGTCGTAGGCCATGTCGCGCGAGCCGGCGACCTTGGCCTCGCGCACCCAGGTGGAGTTCGGTTGAAAGGCGTTCTGATACAGATGAAATGGAAAATGATCGAGCGCTACGCCCGTCAGATTGTGATAGGTAAGCACCTCGGTGGCATCGATCGTATGCTTTGTGGCGTCGTACTTCGCGTCAATCTCGTAATGCACCACACGCTGAGACATGGGTTGGCTGGAATTGATGGCAAGCGTGGTATCGGGAATCGTGAGTGGACCCGAATCTTGGGCTGTACTTGCTCGGGAAGCCGCGGATGCTGCGACCGGAGCCGCTTGCGGAACCGCAGCTTTCGCGGCGTGCAGCTTCACCAGAACAGAAACGGCAATGACCGAGAACAAAGGAAAAAAGAGGATGAACGAGCGGATTTTCATGCGAGCCTCAGTTTACGCCAAAGCATGGAATCTTATCCCATGGCAGAACGGTACCGTCATACTCTCATGCTGGAGCACGGACGGAGAACGGCAATTGTTCCAAAGATTCTTTGGAAGACTTTGCGAAAGTTGACGAAGTTTCTACATCCCTTTACTCGGTCGGCTTATCATAACGCTAGCTGATTGCTGCGCCACGACCGGCCGGTTGTTGAAAGCCGCGTGAACGCGTCGCGTGAATCCAGCCTGGAGGAACGCTATGAAATCCGCTCTCGTCGTTCTTCTTTTGGCCGCATCTGCTTTTGCTCAAGATCAGGCGGCCATCGCTGCATCCGAGTCCGCTTGTGGTCCCAAAGATACAAAATTCGAGGTCAAGCCCAATGCAATTCAGCACCCTACCGCTCAGCCTGAGTCGGGCAAAGCTGTGGTCTATGTCGTCGAGGACCTGGGACAATGCCCGGGATGCATTGTGAGCAATTCTTTCGGTGGGTTTTTCAATAGTGTGGACAACGCCGTCACCAAAATCGGGATGGACGGAACATGGATGGGAGCCAATCGCGGCAGCTCTTATATCTTCTTCGCCGCCGACCCCGGCGAGCATCATCTCTGCATGAACTGGCAATCGCGGTTGCACGAACGTTCTCGCGCCTATGCCGTGGCGAACTTCACTGCAGAAGAAGGCAAAGTCTACTACTTCCGCGAACGCGTGTTTCCGGGACACTCCGGTGACTACGTATTCGAACTCGACCCAGTTAATTCGGATGAAGGCAAATACCTGGTCGCGCTTTCACCGGCCAGTGTTTCGCACCCCAAGAACTAAAGAGTTTGTCGTCTCCGATGACGCTTCCGCTTGCGCTATTCTAGGTTCGCCGACGATACTGGAACAACACTCTACATTTTTCTGACGACATTATGAATACGACAATCTCGCTTTCTACGCCTGCGCAAGTTGAGACCGAAGCCCTCGTTGCAGTAGTCCTAGACGAAGCCGATCCGGCACAAAAAGAGAAGAACAAAGACGCCAAGCCACAGCTGAAGGTCGCGACCAGCGACCCGGCCGTGCAATCGGTGGCCGCTGACCTGCTTTCGAGCGGTGAGCTCACGGGCAAGCCGTTCGAAACGAATCTGCTGCACAAACCGGCGGGACTGAAAGCGAAACGCCTGCTGCTGGTTGGAGGAGGCTCCGCGAAGAAGTTCGAGAGTTACGATCTTCGCCGTGTGGCGGGAACCGCGGCGCGCACGCTCAAGTCGCGCGGAATTCGCACTTTTGCCTTCATCACTCCTACTGGTATTGCGGCGGAAGAGGCGGTTGCGGCCATTGTCGAAGGCGCGCTGGTGGGCAACTTCGACCCGGACTACTACCGCAGCGATCGCAAGGACCAGAAAATCGACGCGCTGACGATTGTAGCCACGGGCAATGCCGCCGCTCTTGAAAAAGCCGCAAGCGAGGCCCGCATCATCGGCGAATCGCAAAACTTCACGCGCGATCTGGTGAACGAACCCTCCAATCGCATGACGCCGACGATTCTCGGCGAACGCGCGAAGCAAATGTGCACAGAGACTGGCTTGAAGTGCGAAGTCTACGGCGCGGACAAGATCAAAGAGTTGAAGATGGGAGCGTTCTGGAGCGTGGCGCAGGGATCGGACGAACCGCCCACTCTGATCGTTATGACCTACGAGCCTGCGGGAGCACCCGCCAAACCGGTGCTCGGATTGGTTGGCAAAGGCATCACCTTCGACACAGGCGGCATCTCGATTAAGCCCGCCGACGGCATGGAGAAGATGAAATACGACATGGCGGGCGGTGCAACGATGATTGGCACCATGCGCGCGATCGCCATGTTGAAGCCGAAGGTGAAAGTGATCGGCATCGTCTGCGCTACGGAGAACATGCCCTCCGGCAAAGCGCAGAAGCCGGGCGACGTGCAGATTGCGATGTCCGGGAAGTCGATTGAAATAATCAACACAGATGCGGAAGGGCGGCTTGTGCTTGCCGATGGCCTATATTACGCTCGCCAGCTCGGCTGCACTCATCTGGTCGACGCTGCAACTCTCACCGGCGCTGTGGTGGTTGCCCTCGGTCATACCAACGCCGGCATTTGGGCGAATGATGACGGCATCTACGAACGCTTCCACCAGGCGAATGAAGCGGCGGGCGAAAAAATGTGGCGGCTCCCGCTGGATGACGAATACAAAGATCAGATTCGTTCGAGCATCGCTGACATCATGAATACTGGCGGACGTTGGGGCGGCGCGATCAACGCGGCGATGTTCCTGAAGGAATTTGCGGAAGACACGCCGTGGATTCACCTCGACATTGCAGGGACGGCATGGATGGAAGATCAAAAGCCGTGGATCTCGAAAGGACCATCCGGAATTGCCCTACGTAGCCTTGTGGAATTTGTGAAAGGCTTTGCCGACTAGTTAGCCGAAGATCGCGAAAGCTGGCATTTCAGGCTCCAAATCTGACTGCCGCACGGGCCTTCGCTTTCGCGGCCTCGTCTTCCCGATTCTTCGGCGGAGCCGTGGTTTCCAGCGCATGAAGAAGACGCGCGGAGATGGATGCCACTTCCTCCACCGCCGCGAGGAATGCTGCCTCATTCGCTTTCGAGGGCTTGTTAAAACCGCTGATCTTTCTCACGAATTGGAGCGAAGCCGCTTTAATCTCTTCGGCATTGGCTGGCGGATCAAAGTTGAAAAGCGTCTTGATATTCCTGCACATGTCATCCTTACCCGGTTGCGCTTGTCGCGCCCTTGCCATTATTCTGACACAGATTACGAGGCTAATTTTGTCCCGTAGTGACACTTGATTCGCTGGCCTCGATGAAAACTCGATGCACAGCCTCGAGGACTAACTCGGGGCGGTCGAGTTGAATGTAATGCCCGCTGTTTTTCGCGATCTCATGCGTTCCTCGGGTCGAAAGATGCGCCAGTTCTTCCTGCATCTTCTGCCATGCGTCGTTAACAGCCTGGACGAGGTCTTCGGGAAGATCCGGCTGTGGCATGGCGGGATCATGCGACAGGACCGCAAGCGGCAAGTCGCCTAGAGAGCCTGTCTTTGCGGCCTGAGCTGCACTGACCGGGAACTCCTTCAACTCGCTCACTCCCTCCCGCGCGCTGTGGAAGGTGCAATCGACTGCGCGTACTGCGGCTCTGTCGCCGCAAAAGCCGAGCAGGCGGGGCACTCCCAACGGCATGGTAAATTCCAAAAACTCCTCTTCCCGTACCCAGCTTTTGTCCAAATCGTTCAGCGCCGGAGGAAAACGCTTCTGCTGCTCGGGATGCGATGCATCGACCAGCACCATGCCGATGACTTCGTTGGGATACAGGCTCTGATAGAGGCGCACATTGTATCCCGCCATGGAATGGCCCACCAGAAGATAAGGAGGGGCAATATCCGCATTGTGCAGTAGTGTGCGCAACTCTTCGGCCATGTCCTGGCTGGTGCGGGGGCGCGGGCTCGAATCGCTATAACCGAGGCCGGCGCGATCGTAAGAACAAACGCGCGTGAACTCCGCGATCTTCGGCTGAACCTTTTCCCAAGTGATGTAGCTATCGCCAAGCCCGGAATCAAGAATCACTGCTGGCGATCCTTGACCGCTGCAGTCGATATGCATCTTGTAGCCGCCGACATCCACGAGTTGGCCGGGCATCGGAAACGCGCGGCGATCTCGCTCGGTGCCGATCGCCTGGTAGACGGCTCCAACGGCGGCAGTGATGGCGAGAACAACCGCTAAACCGATGAGGATGTTGCGTAGCCAATGCCGGGATGTTTTGGAGGAGATGGCCGAGGTTGACATTTGTTTTCAAGCGCGGGCGAGGGCGCCCGCGCCACATGTCTACATTACAGGCGGAGCTTCGATACCCATCGTCTCTAACGTTCGAATCAGCTCGCGCCGAACGACCGCCACAGTTGCGAGAAGGAAGTGTCTGCGTTTTTCATCCGGCTCACTGAGAATGGGATACCGATGATAGAACGTGTTGAAAAGCTGCCCCAGTTGAAATGCGTGCTTGGCCAGATACGCGGGCTCGGTCGTGCTGATGCTCTGGTCGACGATGTAAGAAGTCTTCGCCGACGCCAGCCACAGTTCCCATATCTCGTTGTTCGCATCGCCGATCAGGAATTGAGCGAACTCGCCCGGCGAGATTTGTGCGGAAATATTCCGGCTGAATGCATCTGGATCCAGACCAGCCTTCTTGAAAATACTCGTTGCGCGTACAACGGCGTATTGCGCGTACGGGCCAGTCTCACCTTCGAAGCTGAGCGCGTCCTTGAAGTCGAAGGCAATCACCGACTGTTTGGTGAACTTCAGCATGAAGTAACGCAATGCTCCGGTCGCAATCTGCGTTGCGATCGCAAGCCGCTCAGAATCGGAAAGCTGCGGATGGCGGGAATCGACCTCCTTCTTCGCCAAGGCAATGAGCTGATCAGTCAAATCATCGGCTTTGACGCCGAAACCCTTGCGGCCCGAGACTTCAATATACGAACGCGTCTTGTCGTCTTCCTTGAGCATGTAGCCCAATTCCTCCGCGCATCGTGGCGTGAGCGCCACCATCTCATAGGAAAAATGCGTGTAGTGATCGGCTGCTTCGTTGTGGCCGAGCCCGCGCAAGGCTTCGATTACTGTGTTCTGCGCTTCCGACTGGCGTGCATCGATCACGTTGTAAATTTCGGCGACGTCACCGAAGTGTGGGTGCTCCTTCTCGCCTTCCATTGCCGAAATCCAGCAGTCGTGCTGGTTAGGATAGCGGTAAAACTTGCGATAGCCAAAATCCCGGCCAAGCAGTCCGAACTTCCACATGTGATAGGCGATGTCCTTGCCCACGTAGCCGACGGTGCCGTTCGAGCGGACGATGACTTTCTGGTCTTCCTCTGAAATCTCGTCAGCCGCGGACGCGTCGTCCGCGCCTCCATTTTCGTTACCAGTTCCTGCACGCCGCATGACCCAGCAGCCCTTATTCTTGCCCTCATTTTCGAAAGTCAGGACGCCGGCGTCCTTCAGCTTGCTGAACGCCGCCTCCCAGAAATGCAGATGGAGAATCTCGCTCTCGCGCGGCAAAAAGTCGTACTCAATATCGAGGCGATCCATTGTCTCCAAATGCCGGTGGAGGACCGCCGTCGAAATGAGCTCCGCAATCGCGGCAACTTCGCTCGAAACGTCTTCAATGCCGTGAAGCGTCTGCGCGCGAATCTGCAAGTTTTGCTTGTCCTGTTCGTACCATTGCGAAACGCGAGCGTAGAGATCCCAGCAGTAGTAATCGAATCGCGGTTGGCGCGTAAGGGCCTCGATTTCGGCGAATGACTTCTTCTCAATGTGCCTGAAGCCCACGACCACATCCGCAACCTGCACGCCCGTGTTGTCGATGTAGTTCTGTACGTCGACTTCCCTGCCCGCGCTTCGCAGCAGGCGGACGAACGTGTCGCCGAGAATCGCGTTCCGCAAATGTCCGATGTGCGCAGCCTTGTTGGGATTGATGCTGGTATGTTCCACGAGAATCTTTCCCACGGGAACGTCGGAGGCCGGCTTCTGATCGGCCGCCAGCGCCGTTGCCAGCCAGGCGCGATCGACTTTCACGTTCAGGTATCCTGGCGGCGCAATCTGCAATTCAGCGATGCCTTCGATTGGTCCGATCTCGGCGCGAATCGCCTCGGCGATCTTAAGGGGAGCAGTGCGCAACGGCTTGGCGAAAGGAAATAGAGGAATGGCAAAGTCGCCGAGTTCGACCTTCGGCGGTTGTTCGATGACCACCTTGGGCAAAGCCGCTCCGGGATACCGGTGTGTTAGAAATTCCAGAATCTGCTTAGCTAAACGTTGTTCAAGATGACGATACAAGGCTTTCCTCTGCGGTGCATGGGAAGATAGTGATTCTAGCAGAGCCGCTGTACAGGTTTGACGCGGAATGTAGCGTTCCCTATGATGAAAAATTAACCGTTATCGCTATGCGCATTGCCTACCTCGAGTGCTTTTCCGGCATCAGCGGCGACATGTTTGTGGGCGCGCTTGTCGATGCCGGAGTGTCTCCGCAGTTATTGCAAGAAACCGTGGCGGCTCTGAAGATCGGCGCGCGACTGGAATTTGCCCGTGTCGTTCGCAGCGGAATTTCTGCGACCAAGGCCGATGTGTGGGTGAACGGCGAGAAGGCTGCGCCTCGCGAGGAGTACTTACGCCAGCAGGCGCACGAACATCATCATGAAGAGCAACGGCACTCTCATGAACCCCGCGAACATCACGAGCATACAAAACACGAGCACTCGCACAGTCCCACCCGCGGATTGAGTGAAATCAAGCGTATGATTTCAGGAGCATCAATCTCCGCGAGAGCACAGAAAACGGCAACTGCGATCTTTGAGACGCTGGGCGCAGCAGAGGCGAAGATTCACAATACGTCGATCGAGAGCGTGCACTTCCACGAGGTTGGCGCGGTCGATGCCATTGTTGACGTTGTTTGCGCGGCGGTTGGGGCTGAAGCGCTTGGTGCAGACGAGGTGATCTGCTCGCCTTTGAATGTAGGCGGCGGGACCGTCCACTGCGCTCACGGAACGTTTCCCGTCCCCGCTCCCGCCACGGTTGAGATTTTGAACAATGCTCCCGTCTATTCATCGGGCGTGCAGGCCGAACTGGTTACGCCAACCGGCGCTGCGATTGTCAAGAACCTGGCTTCCCGCTTTGCGTCGTTTCCGGAGATGAAGATTGAGCGCTCCGGATATGGAGCGGGATCGCGAGACTTTCCCGGGCATTCAAATGTAACGCGGTTGACGATCGGTGAAGCCGCGTCCGGCACAGTGGCTGCCAAAACTGAATCGGCTCGGATCGCGGTCCTGGAGGCGAATCTTGACGACCTGAATCCTCAGGTGTTCGGTTATGTCATGGACCGCTTGTTTGAGGAAGGCGTTCTCGATGCATTCGCAGTTCCGTTGCAGATGAAGAAGAACCGCCCGGGCACCTTGCTGACGGTATTGTGCAAGCCTGAGGATGCCGACAAACTGGCGCAGCTTATCTTCGCGGAAACCACTACGCTGGGAGTGCGGCGGCGCGAGGAAGTGCGGCAAGTTCTCGCGCGGCGATGGGAGAACGTGCGCACGCAATGGGGCGAGGTCAGGATTAAGATCGCGAGCATGAATGGAACCATCACAAATTACGCTCCCGAGTATGAAGATTGCCGCCGCATTGCTGCGGATCATCATGTGCCTCTGAAAACGGTGATGCAGGAAGCGGGACGCGCTTACCTCGAAATCAAGAAGAGTGCGTGACGGCGGACGGCTGGAGGCTGCCAGACTTGCCGTTAACTTAAGATGAATCTATGAGTAAGAAGTTCTACATCACGACTCCGATTTATTACGTGAACGCGCGCCCGCACATCGGGCATGCGTACACCACGATTGCGTGCGACATGGTGGCGCGCCGGCAACGATTGCTCGGCTCCGAAACCTTCTTTCTCACGGGCACCGACGAGCACGGCCAGAAGATTGAGCGCGCCGCCGAAGCCGCAGGGAAAACTCCGCAGCAGTACGCCGATGAAATTTCATCGAAGTTCCGGCAACTCTGGAAGCGGATGAAAATCTCGAACGACGATTTCATCCGCACCACGGAAAAGCGCCACGAGAAACGCGTGCAGGAGTTGTTTCGTCGCATTCGCGACAACGGTTACATCTACAAGGCAACATATACCGGGCAATATTGCGTGTCGGATGAACTGTACGTGGATGGAGCACAGCCCGGCGACCCCTGTCCTACCTGCGGGCGCATTACTGAAACCGTGCACGAGGAAAACTATTTCTTCAGGCTCTCCGCATTTCAGGATAAATTGCTCGAGCTCTATGCCAACCCCGACTTCATTCGTCCGGAAACACGGCGCAATGAAGTCGCCTCCTTCGTGCGCTCGGGATTACGCGATCTTTCGATCAGCCGCTCGACGTTTAGCTGGGGCGTCCCGGTGCCCGACGATCCTAAGCAAGTGATCTACGTCTGGTTCGACGCGCTGGCCAATTACCTTACCGCGATTGGCTACGGTTCGTCGCACAACGGCGCGCAGGAAGCATTCAAGAAGTTCTGGCCGGCCGACGTTCACATGATCGGCAAGGAAATTGTCCGCTTCCACTGCGTTTACTGGCCGGCATTTCTCATGGCGGCCGGGCTGCCGCAGCCGAAAGCCATCGTAGCTCACGGCTGGCTTCTATTCGAAGAGAACAAGATGTCGAAGTCGCGCGGCAACATCGTGCGTACGGAAACGATTCTCGACGTCCTTGGCGCTGACGCACTGCGTTATTTTCTCCTGCGCGAAGTCGTCTTTGGTCAGGACGGATCGTTTTCGTTCGACGCACTGGTGCAGCGTTATAACTCCGATCTGGCAAATGGCCTGGGAAATCTGGCCAGCCGCACGCTGACCATGATCAACCGCTATTTCAAGGGTGAAGTGCCGTATCCTTCGCACGCGGCGTCAAAAAAACCCGCAGATGACGCCATTGCGGAGGCGGCCCGCAAGACCATCCGCGAATTTGGAACGCTGTTTGATCAATTTCAGTTCTCGCGGGCGCTGGAAGTTGCGTGGGCGCTTGTGGCGGCAGTCGACAAATACATTGTCGAAAATGAACCCTGGGCGCTGGGCGAAAAGCGCGATGAGGACAGCCGTTCGCGCCTGGCAACGGTGCTCTACACTGCGGCGGAGGCTTTGCGCATTGCTACCGCGCTGGCGTATCCCGTTATGCCCGAAGCGACAGCAAAAATCTGGGAGCAACTCGGCCTGGGAGAGATTCAGAAGCTGGCGTTGAGCGAGCTGACGTGGGGACAGTTGCCGCTGGGAACGAAGCTCGGCGAGATCCAGCCTGTGTTTCCGCGCGCCGACAAGAGTGCAATTGAAAGGATGCAGAAGATGGAGGATCAGCAACGAGTGGCGCCCGCCGCGGAGCCTGTCGCAGCACAGCCCGCGCAGGCTGCGCCTGCGGCAACGACGCCTGCTCCAGCCGCGAGCGAGAAGATTTCCATTGATGACTTCGCGAAGGTTGAGTTACGAGTCGGACTGGTAAAAGTCGCCGAGCGCGTGCCCAAGTCGGACAAGCTCTTGCGCCTCGAGATCGATATAGGCAGCGAAGTACGCCAGGTTCTCGCCGGCATCGCCGAAGCGTACGCGCCGGAAACCTTGGTCGGACGCAAAGTGGTGATCGTCGCCAATCTCGCGCCACGCAAGCTACGCGGAATGGAATCGAACGGAATGATCGTCGCTGCTTCGATTGACGGGGGAAAGGCAGTGCTCGCGGGATTTCTTGAGGATGTGCCCATCGGGGCAAGGCTCAAGTAACTTTCGGCAGCGTTTTGTCTTTCTTCGACTGTCTTTTGTCATTCCTCGCGAAGCGAGGAATCTGGGTTCGGCCTGCCGACCCTCTCACATATTCTCAATGTTCATTGACTCTCATGCACATCTCGACGGCAAAAAATTCGCCTCCGATCGCGAGCAGGTGATCGAGCGTGCCCGCGCCGCAGGAGTTCAGAAAATTGTAGCCATCGGAAACGGCGACGGTCCCGAGGATGTAGAGTGCGGAATTCGCCTGGCGGAGAAATACGATTTCATCTATGCAACGCTCGGTATCCATCCGCACGAAGCGAGCTTAGCCGACGAGACAGCATACGAGAAGATGGAGCGACTCGCGAAGCATCCCAAAGTTATCGCATGGGGCGAAATCGGGCTCGATTATTACTATGACCATTCGCCGCGCGACGTGCAGAAGAACGTCTTCTTAAAACAGATGGAACTGGCAGCGGCCGCAAAGCTTCCCATCGTGATCCACTGCCGCCCCTCCGACAATAGTGAGAATGCATGGGAAGATTGTCTCTCGCTGATCCGGCAGCACTGGGCGCCTCACGGGCTGGGAGGCATTCTGCACTGCTTCACCGGCAACTGGCCTCAGGCGAAAAGCGCTCTCGATATGGGCTTCATGATCTCATTCGCCGGCAACGTAACCTTCCCCAAGGCACAACAAATCCGCGACGCCGCTGTCGAGGTTCCTTTAGATCGCATGCTGATCGAAACCGATTCGCCGTACTTGGCTCCGGTTCCGCATCGCGGCCAGCGCAACGAACCGGCCTACGTGGTGGAAACTGCTCGGAAACTTAGTGAATTAAAGGCAATGACGGCAGAGGAGATGGGCGAACAGACATCCCGGAATTTTTGCAATTTTTTCAAATTGATTGAAATCGCTGAAAGCAAAGATTCCGCCCTCGCGCGTCCGCCATTCTGATACCCTCAAGAGTATTCCATCATTTCAGAAAGAAGTGAAATCCGATGCCCGACAACAGTTTCGACATCGTGAGCAAGGTTGATTTGCAGGAGGTTTCGAACGCCATTCAGCAGGCATTAAAGGAAGTACATACGCGCTTCGACCTGAAGGATTCGAAATCGAATATCGAACTAGAAAAAGATGCGATCGTGCTCCACTCTGCCGACGAATATAAGTTAAAGGCGGTGAATGATGTCTTACAGCAGAAACTGGTAAAGCGGGGAGTCTCGCTGAAGGCTTTGACCTATGGCCCGGTCGAGCCCGCAGCTGGCGGGACGGCCAAACGTCGTGCGACCCTGCAACAGGGCATTGCTGTTGAGAAGGCGCGCGAGATTGTGAAGCTGGTAAAGGACTCGAAGAAGAAGGCGCAGGCTTCCATCCAGGGCGATCTGGTGCGTGTCAGCGGGAAGGATCGCGATACATTGCAGGAAGTGATTGCCCTGCTCCGCGGCCACGATTTTGGGATCGACTTGCAGTTCACGAATTACCGGACGAATTAAAGGTAGAGGACACAGAGGAACAAGAGTTTGAGTGCGCCGCCTATCATTAACGGTAAAGAGATCTTCGATCTTCTGCACGAGGATCTTTCCGCTCTCGAACGCGAGTTCGGGCGGGATACGGTTTCCGGCGTCCGTGCGATTACGGAGATCGGAGAATACTTGCGGAATGGTGGTGGCAAGCGAATCCGGCCAGCACTCCTGTTTCTCTCCGCAAAATTGTTCGATTATCAGGGCCAGGGAGCGGTGCGCCTTGGCGCCGTCGTCGAGATCATTCACACCGCAACTCTCGTCCACGATGACATCATCGACGAAGCCAAAACGCGGCGCGGCCGGCCCGCGGCGAACACGCAATGGGGCAATTCAAAATGCGTGCTCGCCGGCGATTGGCTTTACATGCAGGCTTTTAAGATCGCTGTGCTGGAGCGGAACTTCCGCATTCTCGATACCCTGATCGAATTAACACAGCAGATGGTGGAAGGTGAACTGCTGCAGATGGAAAAACTCGGCAAGCTGATCACGGCCGACGAGTACTTCGATCTGATCTATCGCAAGACAGCATGCCTCTTTTCCGTTTGCATGCGTCTGGGCGCAATCCTCGGGGGTGCGACTGAGGCTCAGGAAGAGGCTCTAGGCCGATACGGCCATGACCTTGGCATGGCGTTTCAGATTGTCGACGACGTGCTCGATCTGACCGCCTCAGAGGATGTTCTCGGTAAGCCCGTAGCCAGCGATCTACGCGAAGGCAAGGTGACTCTGGCCGTGATCCACGCACTCGGGCGATGCACGCCCGAGGAACGGGCAAAGATCGAAAGCATTTTGCGCGATCGCGGATTCCACGGTGTCACGCATGCGCAGGTTCTTGAAATTCTCCAGCGCTACGGTTCGCTGGAAGCCGCAACCGGGCAAGCCGCCGGCTACGCCGATTCGGCTCGCAAAGCGATTTGTACATTCTCCGACTCCGAGATCAAACGCGCACTCCTGTGGGCGCCGGAATTTGTTGTCGCACGGGAAAAGTAAGCGCCCCTAGGTTTTCTTCATTGCAATCCCCATCATCTCGAATTTCCCATTTCTCAAAAGCGGACCGGAACTCAGGAAGGCCCGCGCCGGAAGCTCCCCGCTGAAGTGCTTGACATACTCCGTATTGAACCGCTCCCAAAGCGATAGGTCGGGAGAGAAAACCTGCACCCAGACAAGTTCATCCCAGCACATGCCAGCCGCCTTCAGCACGGCAGAAAACTCTTCAAACAGAATTTTCACTTCTCTGTCAACTTCAGGCGGGGCCATTCCAGTCCCCGGATCGATGCCGATCCGGCCTGAGATGTAGAGAGTATCTCCGACCAGAACCGCGTCACTGAACGGCAATCCGGCTGGCCGATTCGGCAAGGTAATCGTGCGGCGCAATTGGGTCATATGTGTCTCCGAAATTATCCAAAACCATAGGTTCGATGAATGATAAACGCGAATCGATCTGTCGACGCTTCGTCTTTTTCACCGCGCGGCGTCAGGATCACAGCCTTCAGTGCGCTTTATCACGGCCCTCTGGCATCGTTTCCGCGTATCGTTTTTAGCAGGAATATCGTATGTTTTCCGATCGCTACGAAATGGTTTGGGAACAAGTCTCCGAGTTGTCTTCCTCGCACTCGAAAGATGTCGATCTTCTACGGCCGAACGTCGCCTCCGACTTCGCCCACATTCTATGGCAGCAAGGATTTGGCTCCGGCCGCGCTCTGGACCAAACCATCATCAGCCGTGCTGCCGAGATAAAAAGGGAACTGTATAGCGGGCAGGCGTTCGTGATCGCTCCCATCTATGTAACCAGCATCTGCCGGGAACAATGCCTTTATTGCAATTTTCGAGCAGGGAATAAAGGAATCAGCGTCGAGCGCCGGCGATTGACCGATGAGGAACTGGAGAGAGAAGCTGCGTACCTTGTCGAGGAAAAAGGGCTGAGAGTTCTTGAACTGGTTTATTCCGCCGATCCCCACATGAAGGTGGACGCAATGTGCCGCCACGTAGAACTGCTGCAGCGCGTGCTGGCAAAGCACGGCGGCGGCTATGTCGGATTGAGCGCCGAAGCGCTCGATGAAGCTGAATACCGCCGTCTCGTCGATGTGGGCCTGGGCTGGTCGGTGCTTTGGCAGGAAACCTACGACCAGTCACGATACAAGGCACTGCACCCCGGCAAGACGAAGAAGACTCATTTCAAATATCGTCTCGATGCCTATGAGCGGATGATCGATGCCGGCATTGAACACGTGGGGATCGGCATATTGTCAGGCTTGGCCGACTGGAAGCGGGACTGGGCCATGTTGATGCTGCACGAGGAATACTTGCAGCGTCATTACGAAAAAGGTGCAACTATTCTCGGAACTCCGCGCCTGAAGAACGCTCCCGGAGCGGCGTGGCAAGAGACGGAGTTCATACCCACCCGGGAAGAATTCGTGGCAACTATCGCCCTGCATAATATTTTCTCTCCCGTTACTTTGCCATTTGTGAGCACACGGGAGAACTGGGATGTTTGCCTCGAACTGGCTCAAGGAGGCGGCTGCCTGTTTACGCTGAACTGCTCGACCACGCCTGGCGGCTATTCGCTGCAGCATGGTGGATGCCAGTTCAGCTCAAACTCGTACGATGCGCCAATCTATTCCGAAAAATTGAAGGCGGAAGGATTGCAACCGGTCTTCGTCTGGAAAGGCGCTGACTTATCAGGTAAGTGGTCACCAGCAGAACAGCCTGCGGAGAGCGCTGACACGATGATCGCAATTTAGATTTTGCGTGACAGAGCGATCGCATTTGGAGAAACCATGGAGCCGTTTCGTCATCACATATTCGTATGTACGCAGAATAAACCGGAAGGAGTTCCTTGTTGTCCCAGCAGCGGATCCTGGCAGGTCTTGCAGACGCTGGAACGGGAAATTGGCTCGCAAGGTCTGGACGATGAAGTGCAGGTGACGACTTGTGGCTGCCTGAGCCTGTGCGATGACGGGCCGGTGATGGTCGTTTACCCCGAAGGAGTCTGGTATCACAAGATCACAGCGGAAGATGTTCATGAGATCGTTTCTTCGCATTTGCGGGAGGGTCGCGTGGTCTCGCGCCTGGCGTGGTGTGACGCAGCGGCGATGAAGGCGCAAGCGACTGAGCATCGCGACTACTACCGCGCCATGGTTAAGGCAAGAGACGAGGCCGGCACGCTTCCCGATGATCTCAACGACATGATCCGGAGCTACATGCCCAGCCGGACGGTTCTTACTGCGCTGGAGCTGGATGTGTTCTCGGCAGTCGACAATGGCGAATGCGCGGAGTGCATCTCAAAGAAAATCCACGCCGATTCACGGGCGACGGAGATGTTGCTGAATGCGCTGGTGAGTTTGAAGCTGCTTACCAAAACTAACGGCACTTTTTTCAATACTCCTGCCAGCGCCCGCTTCTTCGCCAAGGGTTCTCGCGACAACGCACGCGCTGGCCTGCTGCACATCGCCAACATCTGGCATCACTGGTCAAACCTGACTGACTCTGTGCGGGCCGGAACTGCGGTTCAGCACGATGGTCGCAGAGATAGGCACGTGGAAGATTTCATCGCGGCGATGGATCGCAATGCGAATCAGCGTGCTGCCGCAATGGTAAAAGCGGTTGGGACCGCCGGCATTAAGCGCATGCTCGATCTCGGAGGGGGATCGGCCGCGAATTCTATTGCGTTTGCACGCGTAGTGCCCGAGCTGCAGTCGGACGTCGTCGATCTTGAAGATGTGGTTCCTCTCACGCGGGAATATGTAGAGAAATCGGGACTTGCCGATCGCATCAGTGTGCACACGGGAGACATGCTGCGTGACCCCCTGGAAGAGAATTACGACCTCGTGCTGGTTTGTGCGATCTGCCATATGTTTTCACCCGAGGACAACCGCGAGTTGTTTCGGCGTGCTTACAACGCCCTCGCCGCGCACGGACAGATCGTAGTTCAGGATTTTATTCTCGATCCCAGCAAGACGGCTCCCCGAGCTGCCGCTCTGTTCTCACTCAACATGCTGGTAGGAACAACGGCCGGAAGGAGCTACAGTGAACCGGAGTACGCGCAGTGGCTGCGCGAGGCTGGGTTCTCCGACCTCCGGCGGGTAAACTTGCCCGGTCTCAGCGCCCTGATGATTGCAACTCGCGTGTAGCACAGCGAATGTGCTCCCTTTAGACGCCTACCCTGTTCACCCCATATGACATTTGCCCCGGTCCCTGCTAAAAAAGTGATGCCCACTTTTGCCGGCAGGAGGAAGCCGTCTTGCCACTCAACCAGGATGCGCTTTGGTATAAGGACGCGATCATCTACCAGGTGCACGTCCGAACCTTTAACGACAGCAATGGCGACGGCATCGGTGATTTCCCAGGTTTGGAACAGAAACTGGGATATCTACAAGACCTGGGAATCAACACGATCTGGTTGATGCCATTTTTTCCATCGCCCCTGCGCGACGACGGCTACGACATTTCCGATTACTGCTCGGTCCATGCCAGCTATGGCACTCTCGAAGACTTTCGCAAGCTCCTCAATTCCGCCCATGAACGCGGCATCCGCGTAGTCATCGAGATGGTCTTGAATCACACCTCGGATCAGCACCCGTGGTTCCAGGAATCTCGGACTTCGCGGGAAAGCCCCCGGCGCGACTGGTATGTGTGGAGCGATACCGACAACCGTTACAAGGGTGCGCGCATCATTTTTGTGGATACCGAGAAGTCGAATTGGGCATGGGACCCGGTTTCAAAGGCTTACTACTGGCATCGTTTTTTCAGCCACCAGCCGGATCTAAACTATGACAATCCCGCGGTTCGGGAGCAGATGTGGCAGGTAATGCGCTTCTGGCTGGAGATGGGCGTGGATGCGTTCCGTCTGGACGCGGTGCCGTATCTGTTCGAGCGCGAAGGAACGAACTGCGAGAACCTGCCGGAGACGCACGCTGTAATGAAAGACTTGCGACTGAGGATTGACAAAGAATTTCCCGGCAGAATGTTGCTCGCCGAAGCCAATCAATGGCCAGCGGATCTCCGACCGTACTTCGGCAACGGAGATGAATTCCACATGGCCTTTCATTTTCCGCTCATGCCGCGCATGTTCATGGGCGTAAAGCTCGAAGATCGCAAGCCGATTATCGAGATTCTGCAGCAGACGCCAGAGATTCCGCCGACATGCCAATGGTCGCTGTTTCTCCGCAACCATGACGAACTGACGCTCGAAATGGTGACCGACATGGAACGCGATTACATGTACGACACCTATGCCGGCGATAAAACGATGCGGCTCAATCTTGGCATTCGCCGCCGTCTCGCTCCGCTGCTCGACAACGATCGTAGGCGCATCGAATTGATGAATGGCATGCTGATGTCGCTTCCCGGCACTCCCATCGTCTACTACGGCGATGAGATCGGAATGGGCGACAACATTCACCTCGGCGACCGCAATGGCGTACGAACGCCCATGCAGTGGAGCGGCGGTTGGAACGGCGGATTTTCTACGGCAGAACCCGACCGGCTTTATGCTCCTCTTGTTCAAAATCCGGTTTACGGCTATCCCGCGGTAAATGTGGTCGCGCAACTGGGCAGTGAGCACTCACTCCTGCATTGGATGCGGCGCATCATCAGCGTTCGCGAATCCAGCACGGTGTTTGGCCGGGGGGCGATTGAGTTTTTTCATCCCGCCAACCACAGGATCCTGGCATACGTGCGACGGCTGGGCAATGAGGTCGTTTTGGTAGTCAATAATCTCTCCGGCGCGGCCCAGGCTGTGGAACTGGATCTGCGCCGCTACAAAGGCCATATTCCGATCGAGATGTTTGGGAAAAACATTTTCCCGCGAGTGGGAGATTTACCGTACTTGCTGACGCTGGGGCCCTATCAGTTTTTCTGGTTCCGGCTGCGGCGAATCTAAGCGAATGCGAATTGGAAATGATTTTCGCCGGCTGCTGGCCGGCTACGCCGCTATGTATGGAGACTCGATTGGCGGATGAAACCTTCCTAACCGATGACTTCCTTCGCCAACTGATCAACGTGGGCGAGGTGGATATCCTCATCGGCCTGCCGACTCACAATAACGCCCGAACGATTGGCGCGATCGTGCAAACCATTCAGGCCGGCATCCTGCGTTGGTTTCCCCGAGACCGCGCTGTGATCATCAACGCCGATGGGGGATCACGCGACGGCACTCCGGAATTGGTAACAAGTGCTTCGATCGACGATACTCGACGCACGACGAATCTTCCCGCCCTGCGTACTTTGCATTCGATAAGTACGAGATATGGCAATAGTCCCGCGGACTCGATGGCCCTGCGCACAATCCTTGCTGCGGCGGAATTGCTTCAGGCCAAGGCATGTGTCGTGATGTCAGCGGAATCCTCCAATATTGAAAGCGACTGGTTGTCAAAGCTTCTTCATCCTATCCGTACCGACGGGTTTGATCTCGTAACTCCCATCTACCGCCGACACATGTTTGAAGGACTGCTCATCACCAATCTTTTGTATCCCATGACACGCGCTCTTTACGGCTTTAGTATTCGCGAGCCCTATAACCGCGATTTCGCCCTATCCGGTCAGTTTGCCAGCGATTTTCTGGTTCGCAATGGTTGGGATGACCGGTCAAACGGTGGGATCGAGTTGCGGCTGACACTGTCGGCACTTAGAGAGCAACGTCACATCTGCCAGGCGTTTCTCGGAGATAGAGAACATATCGAGCACCGCGGCGCGGACCTGGTACCAGCGTTGCGACAAACTGTAGGTACGCTATTCTCCGCGATGGATGACGACTTTGCGTTGTGGAGCACGGCGAAAGACTCACGCGCAGTGACCACGCTTGGCCCTGACCATGAAACGTCAATGGAGCCGTTGCGAGTGAACCGGAAGCGGTTGCGCGAAATGTTCACGACAGGCGTGGCCGAACTGGCAGACGTATTTCAGCAAATCCTTTCCTCCGCAACTATTGCGGAGTTGCAGCGGATTGCGGCCTTGTCAGAGGCGGAATTTCATTACTCCGCGGAATTGTGGGTAAGAACGGTGTATGAGTTTGCTGCTTCGTACCGCAAGTCAGTCATCAGCCGCGACCACATTATTCAAGCCATGGCGCCGCTATTTCGCGGTAGAGCACTGACTTTTTTGATTGAGAATCGCAACTCGTCCGCCGAAGCAAGTCGAGAACAACATCGAAGCTTTGTGCATCGAATTCGAGCGGCAGAAGCCGCTTTTGGTCGAGATGTGGAAACAGTGAGGTAATTATGAAGGACTTAATCATCAGCGAACTGACCCAGGCATTACATGACCTGCAGGTGGCTTTTGCGCATTATCTGCCGCGTTTGATCGTGATGCTGATCCTCGGCTTTCTGGGATGGGCGATCGCTTACGCTGTGCAAATAATATTGAGGAGCATTCTGCGCTTCGCGCATTTCGACAGGCTGTCGGAAAATGTGGGGGCAGCGCAACTGCTGACGAAAGCCGCCCTGCCCTCAGCTTCGGAAGTTGTCAGCCGCTTCGTCTTCTGGATTGTATTGCTCGGGTTCGTTTTGCTGGGCGTGAATGTGCTTGGAATTCTTGGCGTGCAGGAGCAGGTGGGAAAATTCTTTTTTTTCCTGCCGAGGCTATTTGTGGCGTTGTTCATCTTCTTTGTCGGATTGCTGGCCGCCACGTTCTTTTCGCGCGCCGCATTGTTGGCGGCCGTAAACGCGAACGTTCCGTCTCCCAAGGTTCTCAGTCTTGCAGTCCGAAGCATCATCATCGTCTTCGTCTTATCGATCTCGTTTGAAGAACTGGGCATCGCCGAGCAGACCATGCTGGTGGCCTTTGGAATCGCCTTTGGAGCTCTCATGCTCGGTTTGGCTATCGCATTCGGCATCGGAGGCAGAGATATGGCCCAACGCTTTCTGGAGCGAAGATTCGTTCGCGCGAAGAAGGAGGAAAACGAGGATGAACTATCGCCGCTATAGCTACGACCGGATCAGCGATCATAAAGCAAGGTTAATTCGCGCAATCGCGCACTGTGCTCATTGGTGAGCGCGCCTCGCTGGCACCGCCATTTCCAGTTTCCTCGAACTGTTCCCGGCAAGTTCATTCTCGCCTCAGTTCCCAGGCCCAGCACATCTTGCAGCGGAACAATAGCGATTGCTGCCACCGACTCCATAACCGCCCGGATAAAGGCCCAATTAATTGGCTCATCCGAAAAATCGAGATACGCACGAGTGAACGCGCGCTCTTTGCGAATATCTTCCGCGGTGCGAATGCTCTCGCCGATGCCGGCACTCGTCCACCAGCCAACCGTCGTATCGTTGTCGTGACCGCCCGTGTAAGCGACAAGTTCGCGGGAATAATTATGCGGACGAAAACTCGGCCCTTGCGGATCGTTGCCGAACGCGAATTGCAGCAGGCTCATGCCAGGAAATCCGAACTCTTTTCGCAAGGCCTCGACTTCAGGTGTAATGACGCCCAAATTTTCCGCGACAAACGGAAGTTCCCCCAGTTCGCGCTTCACTGCAGCAAAGAATTCCGCTCCGGGTCCCTTCACCCACTGTCCTTTCTCGGCCGTCGCGGCTCCGGCTGGCACCTCCCAATAGGCCTCGAACCCACGGAAATGATCCAATCGCACAATATCGAAGAGTTTCAGCGACGCTCGAAATCGGTCGATCCACCATCGATGCCCGGAAGCCGCCGACACATCCCAGCGATACAGCGGATTTCCCCAAAGCTGTCCGGTGGCGCTGAAGTAATCCGGTGGGACGCCCGCAACCGCTGCCGGACGCGCACCCTCATCGAGACGAAACAACTCCTGCTGCGCCCAAACATCGGCGCTATCGTGCGCAACGTAGATCGGGACGTCACCCATCACTCGTACCCCACAACGTCTGCAGTGCTCTTTGAGCTTCCCCCACTGATGAAAGAACTGGTATTGTGTAAACTTATGTACGCCGATCTCCGTCGACAATTTGTCGCGCCATCCGCGAAGTGCTGCTTCCCCTCTGTGCGTCAATTCGCGCGTCCACTCTGACCAAACCGCGTCTTGGCAAGAGCTTTTGCAAGCCATAAACAATGAGTAGTCGTCCAGCCAGTATGAATTGTCGCGACAGAATTTCTCGAACGGAGAGCGATCCGCGCCAGTCGCGTCCGCAAAAAACGTCTGAGCAGATCTTTCGAGCAAACCAAGTTTGGTTTTGATGACGCGCCCGTACTCGACATAGTCTTCCGGAAGCTGTGCACCTGCGTTCAAATCTGAGGAAGACAGCAGCCCTTGATCTCGCAACGCGTGCAGATCGATGAAAAGTGGATTACCAGCAAACGCAGAAAAAAGCTGGTAAGGAGAATCTCCGTAGCCTGTAGGTCCGAGCGGCAACACCTGCCATATCTTCTGTCCGGATGAGGACAGGAACTCCACGAACTCGTGCGCGGATTCTCCCATGTCGCCAATCCCGAGGCCGCCGGGCAAAGATGTGATATGCAGGAGAATGCCGCTGCATCGTGGAAAGATGGTCGTGTTCACGTCACGTTTGACTACCCGACTCGTGGAAGGGTTGCGATTCTCCGCTAACGAAATTCAATCACGGGGGAAGGATGAAGCTTCAGCGTTCCCGCGAGCCGCGCTAGCCAAGAAAGGTTGGTGGGCAGTGCAGGACTCGAACCTGCGACCTCCTGCTTGTAAGGCAGGCGCTCTAACCAGCTGAGCTAACCGCCCCTGCGAGCCATGTTCACATAATAAACTACCCCAACTCTACACTGCGGCCAGGCGTTTCCATCCACCAGGATAAGATGTTACGAGTCCCAGATCATCCACCACAATATCCGCGGAGAATCCCGTATTGCTTTCATAGCGATATGTATTCCCGGCTAGCCGCGTGTAGCGTTGCGATAGCGGTTCGATGGTAAGGTCGGGAAATTTCACCCACGCGGCTATGAGTGACTCGCTACTCCCCACTTGAAAGTTCAACCGCCGAATGGGCAAAGTATTGGTGGCGGGAGTCACCGAGAGATCGATGTCGTCGCAACCGCGCAGTGCGGGCAACTCCTTATCCGAACTGCGCCACCCGCCATGGCTCTCGACGTTCAAGCTTAGGCTTTTAATGTCGCTGCCGATTGAGCGCTGCACTTGGACCCGGTGCGTCAGCCAATTTTCATCGCAATGGATTTCGTACTGCGCGAGCATCGGCTCCCTATCTTTATCTTTGAGTACTCCCACGACTGTCCCTTTCAGCAGCCAGCCTTCGGTTGTGCGCCACAACGAACAGTAATCTGCGCCATCGATCAGCAGGCTCTTCCAGACAACTGTGCGGATCAATTCGTCTGCCATGGTCGTGATGCCAAATTGTACAATTTCGCCTGCTACACTGACGCGGTGCGGCGTTTAATCGTCAACGCAGATGATTTCGGCTACACCACGGGTGTGAATCGTGCCATCGCGGAAGCGCATACTCACGGAATCGTGACATCCTCCACGCTGATGGCCAGTGGCAGGGCCTTTCAAGATGCGGTTGATCTAGCAAAGCGGTTGCCACGCCTGAGCGTTGGATGTCACGTTGTCTTGATCGATGGAGAGCCCGTGCTCGACGCTGCTAACCTGCCTTCCATTGCAATCGGAAATTCCGGGCCCCCTCGTTTTCGCGATAGCCTAAAGTCGTTTGCGGCTCGGGCTCTGTCGGGTCGATTGAGTTCGCACGAGGTTGAATCCGAGACGACAGCGCAAATCCGCAAGATTCAGTCGCAAGGCATCCAGGTTACGCATCTGGATTCACACAAACACACTCACCTGTTTCCTGCAGTGTTGCGACCAATCCTGAAGGCCGCCCGCGCCTGTGGCGTGTGCGCGATGCGAAATCCCTTTGGCCCGCGCAAGCCGCTAAGATCGAGCGATCTGCTTGCCCGCCCTGGCCTCTGGACTCGCTATGCCGAGGTTCGAGTCCTGAATGCGCTCGCAGGAAAATTCCGTGATGCTGTAAAGAATGAAGGCTTTACAACCCCGGATGGAACGCTGGGCGTGATCGTAACAGGATCGCTGGACGAATCGCTTTTTCGGGCGATTGCGGACATTATTCCGGACGGCACATGGGAATTTGTTTGTCATCCCGGCTACAACGACGCTGATCTTCAGCGCGCCCACACGCGTCTGCGCGAATCCCGGGAGACTGAGTTGCGGGTTCTGACCATGCCTGCCGCACGAGAGTTGCTTGCAGAACGGGAAATCGAGCTGATTTCCTATCGCGAGTTCGTCGCATAAAACCACCAAATAAAGGCGTCCGCATGCCAAGAGGCAGGGTCAATTTCCAATGACTTTCGTAACCTAAGCAAATCCAGCCGAAACGTTATGATTAGTGCGGCTTCATAAATCTCAACGGAGAGGGGAAGACTATTCCGGCCTCTGGGGCAGCTCCGAGAGCGACTTTGGACTTGCGCGTTCGTGTGTGGGGCATGGGCGCGGACAATCAGCCCTTCCACCAGAACGCCGTCGCCCAGAACGTGAGCGCGACCGGAGCCTGCATTCATGGCCTTGAGCACGAGCTAAAGGTGGGCGATGTAATCGGCATCCAGTTCGAAAACAAAAAAGCGCGCTGCAAAGTGATCTGGGTGATGGACGCCGGGGGCTTAAAGAAAACTCAGACGGGAGTTCAGTTGGTAGCCGACCAGGAGTGCCCCTGGCTTGCCCACCTGCCCGCTGATGTTCGGGCAACCGCAACGCCTGCAGATCCCGATAACCGCAGGCGGTACCAGCGCCACAAGATTTCATTTCCGTTGGAATTCCGTGACGAACGCGTGAACACTCCGATGCGCGTGAACGCTACGGACATCAGCGGCAACGGTTGTTACATCGAAACCGTTATGCCCTTGCCCATCGGCACGGTCCTCAAGGTTGATTTCTGGATCGATCAAGAGCATGTTTCCGCCTCGGCAACAGTTCGAACCCGCGATCCCGGCGTGGGGATGGGTATTGAAATTACCGGCATGACGGACGAAACCAAGGCGCGTTTTCAGGCCCACCTAGACAAGATGGATCCCGGCCTTACAGCCGCCAGCCGCGCCGCTGCAGAATAGGTTTCACCGGATTTCTCCCATGAATCACTCTTCTCGCGTAGAATCTGCATCTTCGGCCGTTTGCGGCCATCGAATTACAGACTCTCGAAAACAGCGGGGCTTCTGGGATGAAGATTGGGATTACGTGTTATCCCACTTACGGCGGCAGCGGAGTGGTAGCTACAGAACTAGGACTCGAGCTGGCCCAGCGTGGTCACGAAATTCATTTCATCTCCTACGCTCAGCCGATTCGGCTTCGCGGAGAAGAGCCGAATATTCACTACCATGAGGTCGAAGTATCGCGTTACCCCCTATTTGACTACCCTCCGTACGATCTTGCCCTGGCCACGCGCATGGCCGAAGTTTCCCAACTGTACGACCTCGATCTGCTGCATGTCCACTATGCCATTCCGCATTCGGTAAGCGCTCTGCTGGCACGGCAAATGCTGGGCGACGGGCCGCGAGGACGAAGGCTCCCTTTTGTCACCACTTTGCACGGCACCGATATCACGCTCGTCGGACTCGACCGCTCGTATTTGCCCATCACGCGCTATTCCATCAATCAGAGCGATGGAGTCACCGCGGTGTCGAATTATCTGCGCGACCGCACGATGCGTATATTCGACGTAAAGAAGGAAATCGAAGTCATCTACAACTCGGTGAACTGCGATGTTTATTGCCGATGTCAGAATTCGACGGAACTTCGTGCCGAATATGCCCAGAACGGAGAACGGATTCTGGTACACCTTTCAAACTTCCGCCCTGTAAAGCGGGTCACGGATGTTGTCGAGATTTTTGATCGGGTCCGCAAGAAAATTCCATCGAAACTGCTGTTAATTGGCGATGGTCCCGATCGCTCGGTCGCCGAATGGCTCGCGGTGCAGAAAGGCATTCACGAGGATGTGCTTTTCCTCGGCAAACAGGATCGCGTACAGGAAAAATTGGGCATCGCAGACGTTCTGCTGATGCCCAGCGAACTCGAGTCTTTCGGGTTGGCTGCGCTGGAGGCTATGGCTTGCGAGGTAGTCCCCATCGCGACCCGCACCGGTGGAGTGCCGGAAGTAATTGAGCACGGAGTGAGCGGGTACATGGCCGAAGTAGGAGATGTCGAGACGATGGCGCGCTACGCGATCGAGCTGTTGAGCAACGAGAGCGCATTGCGCGCTATGGGCAAGGCTGCGCGCGCCGTGGCACAGGCGCGGTTCTGCTCCAGCAGGATCGTCCCGCTCTATGAAAATTTCTACCGCCGCGTGGTCGAGCGCTCCTCGTAGAACGCTTCAGGAATGGCTCCCGCGGTTTGCAGAAGCGGCAAACGAATGCGCACCAGTGTTCCCTTCCCTTCGCGGCTGTCGATGGTGATGCGAGCGGCATCGCCGTACAGAACTTCCAAACGCTCCGAGACGTTCGCCATGCCAATGCCGGAACGTTGGGCGTGAGCGGCCTCGAGCAACTGCGTCGCAGCCATGCCAACGCCGTCGTCTTCCACCTCAATTACCAGCCGCGAATTCGACATCCGGCTGCGCAGGTGAATACTGCCACCTTCCACCTTGGACGCCAGACCGTGCTTGATCGAGTTTTCGACCAGCGGCTGCAAAATCATGGCCGGAACCATCACATCCAGCGACTCCGGCGCCAGTTCCTTTACAACCCGCAGTTTGTCGCCGAAGCGCACAACCTCGATGTCGAGATAATTGTCGATGAATTCCACCTCTTCGCGCAGAGGCACAAACGCATCCGTGCTGCTGAGCATGCGGCGGAGAATAGTGGCGAGCTTGGAAATCAACTCGCGAGCTGTCTCGGGATCGAAGCGGACCAGCGAGGAGATGGAGTTCAACGTATTAAAGAGAAAATGCGGGTTGATCTGATTCTGCAGCGCTTCCATGCGCGCATGAAGCAGCAACCGCTCCTGCTCCTCCAGCTTGATCTGAATGCGCACGCTGTTGAAGATCTTCAACTCGATGCCGATCGCTGTGACGGATGCGGCGTAGATGGCGCCCCATACCCAATAGTTCTCCGGGCTCTCAATACTGAAGATGGAGCGCGGGAAATATCGCGCCAACTGAGTCTCCAGAAAACGCAAGCCGACAACCGTTGTAAAGAACATCACTTGCCAGTCGAACAGACGCGGCCGCGGGAGATTGCGCTTGATGAGGCGGAAGATGCTCTGATCGATGAAGGGCGAGAACGACCAGATATCATCTTTGTCAGTCGCCAACGTCCGCAGTTGTCCGGCAATAAAGCCGCAGAGCACGTCAAAGGGCAGGGCTGCCCATTCGCCATGCAGGAGCGCGGGAAAGCCCATCAGTACCCCTGCTAGGGATCCCGCCCAACGGCCGCCGATCACTCCTACCAGAAGCGCAGTCTCGAAGCTTAAATCGCCCGCGAGAAAACTCGGAACGGACAACCGAATCCACACGCCGGCCATAATCGGCAGGGCCATCCAGAGGACAAAGTAGATCTTCTGCCGAGGTGTGCGCTCTTCTCGGAAAAGCAGAGACTTGAATTCCTTTGTACGAACCAAGCTGCTGGAGACGGCAGCGGCCACGCCCAGCTTGATCAACTGATGGATTAGGATTAGGCGTGGTTCCATGGGAGGTTAATGCTCAAAAAACGACCAAGTGAAAAGTGTAGCAGCAAGAGAACGGTACTCATCCTACCGGGCTATTCCACTTTTTATCCAAGCTCTTTATTTCGTCGGAAAGCTACGGAGATCCACTCCCGTCATTTCTTTCGGCTCATCAACCCCGAGCATCCCAAGAATCGTCGGAGATATGTCGCGTAGCGATCCATTCGGCTTCAGCGTGAACCGGCTGGCGTCTTCGGCGACGACGATGAAAGGAACAGGGTTCGTCGTATGGGCGGTGTGCGGACCGCCGCTTACAGGATCGATCATCATCTCGGCGTTGCCGTGATCGGCGGTGATCAGCATCGCGCCACCTTTGGCGCGCACGGCCTTTTCGATTCGGCTCAGGCACGCATCCACGGTCTCCACGGCTTTCACGGTTGGCTCGATTTTGCCGGAGTGGCCAACCATGTCGGCGTTGGCGAAGTTGACGATGATGACGTCGAACGTGCCGTCGTCTGTTGCTTTCACGACGGCATCCGCGATTCCTGCCGCGCTCATTTCCGGCTTCAGATCGTAAGTTGCAACCTTCGGAGACGGAACCAGCACACGTTCTTCCCCAGGGAACGGCTGCTCGACCCCGCCGTTGAAAAAGTACGTTACGTGCGCGTACTTCTCCGTCTCCGCCACACGTAGGTTGCGCATGTTAAGTGCGCCCATGACGTTGGCCAGAATGTTCGCCATTGATTCCGGTGGAATGACCACCGGCAGGCTGAAGTTTTTATCGTATCGCGTCATGCAGACGTAGTGCAGGTTTCTCGGCGCGCGGTCGCGGGGAATCATTGCGTCGAGATCAGCGGCCCCGGGAAGATCGATGCCGCCCTGCGTGTTCAAGCCGCTATTGCGCGTGAGGGCGCGCGTGATCTGGCGAACACGGTCAGCACGGAAGTTGAAGCAGATACACGAGTCATCATCGCGAATTGCGGCAATGGGCTGGTCATTTTTGTCTGTGCAAACAAATGGAACGACAAATTCGTCGGTGACGCCGTTGTTGTAGGAGTCCTTCATTCCCTGCACAGGGTCGGCGCACTTGCCGCCTTCGGCATCGGCAAAGACCATGGCGTTATATGCCTTGGCGATGCGCTCCCAGCGGCGGTCGCGGTCCATCGCGTAGTAGCGGCCATTGACGGTCGCGATTTTACCGCAGTTGTACTCGCGCATTTTCTGCTGCAGTTGTCCGAGATATCCCGCACCATTCGTTGGAAGCGTATCGCGACCGTCCATAAAGGCATGAACAAAGACGCGCTCCAGGCCTTGCTGCTTGGCCATTTTCAACAGCGCGTAGAGATGCCCTTGTTGCGAGTGCACGCCACCATCGGAGACGAGTCCGAACAGATGCAGCCGCCGCTCGCCAATGCGCGCTTGCTTCATCGCATCCAGCAGCACCGGATGCGAAAAAAACTCGCCGTTCTGGATCATCAGATCGATGCGGGTGATGTCCATATGAACGATTCGACCGGCGCCAATATTCAGATGGCCGACTTCGCTGTTGCCCATTTGTCCTTCCGGCAAACCAACATACGGTCCGCTGGTATGGATGAGTGTGTTGGGATATTCGCGAAGCAGGCGATCATACGTAGGCTTACGCGCGAGAGCGATGGCGTTGGCATTGGTTTCGGCTCGGTATCCCCAGCCGTCGAGGATGATGAGCACCAGAGGTTTCGGACGAGTCATGATTTCTCCGAGTGATTGGATGAATGCAAATTAGCACTACCAAATTAATTGAAGCGGACATCCGACAAACTTAGGATTTACTGATATTTGAAGTTAATTGCTCTAGCCGGGTCGCCGACGAGGTCAATCCTTTGATTGTGGCGCTTTCCGGGTTTCGTTCTGTTCTGCGCGCCTTATGGCGGCGTCCACTTGCGCCTGTATTTTCGGATACACCGCCTTCATGGTTTCGGCCGTGACGGCCGGCATCTCGTGCCGAAATTTCTGCCCGGCCGGCGACGAGTAGAAAGTGGTCAACGCATCGATGTCTGACTTCGTGAAGTGACGCTGATAGACGGGAATCATATCGTCAAGCATGGAGTCCAGCGGAAAATGCCGGATCAGATCCTCGGACTCACGGTCCATACGCGCCAGTTCCTCATCCGAAATGTCGGGCTGCCGCTTCTTCAGCTGTTCCCGGCTTAGACTTCGCATCTGAATGAAGAGTTGATGCATCATGTCCTGTACTTGCTCGCGGTTGGCCATGACGTCGAAGAGCTTCTTGACATCCTCTTTGGAGGCAGCGTCCGGGGCGATGGTGACTGTGGTTTGGGCGGTGCAGACGGCTGCGATGAATAAACAAGCACCCAGCAACGACTTGAATCTCATGATGATTCCTCGGTTTTGTAGGTGGCCGCCGCTCGGCTAACGACCGCTATTAGCGACCCGGCGGCGGAGGCAAGCCCATTGTATCTCTCTGGAGAAGATCCGCCAGTGACACCGGCTGGGCGTGTGAATGGCAAAACTTGGGGTCTGTTTTAAAATCGCTGCGGAGGAACTATGCCAATTACCGAACTTCTTTTGCCCGAATTCGATGCCGAAATGAAAACCACCCGCACTACGTTAGAACGCGTTCCTTTCGAGAAAAACGATTTTGCGCCACACAAGAAGTCGATGCCTTTGGGAAAACTAGCTCCGCACGTGGCCGAACTGCCTGGCTTTGGCCTCACGATCCTCACCACGCCGGAGTTGGATTTTGGCTCCGGACCTAGCCGGCCGCGGCCGCCCTTTGAGCAGGCCGGACTGCTGAAGTTTTTTGATGAAGGAGCCGCGAAGACCCGGGCTGCTCTCAAAGACATCCCGGACAAGGCCTGGACTGACGCGTGGAAGCTGAGCTTCCAGGGCAAGACGATCTTCAGCGGGTCGCGCTTCCTGGCCTATCGCGAAATGTTTCTCAATCACCTCGTACATCATCGCGCGCAGTTGGGCGTGTACCTGCGCTTGAATGACAAGCCGCTGCCGGCGACGTATGGGCCGAGCGCGGACGACACGATGGGATTTTGATTCCGCCGGTCTCGAGTTGTTTACTCGAATTGCAGGACGTTTATTCGAATTGCAAAACTACGATTTCCGGATTCGATCCCAGGCGCAGCGGAGGTCCCCAGGTTCCGGCCCCGCTGGAGGTAAACACCTGCATCTTGCCGATACGACTTAGGCCATAGACGAACTGCCGGTAAATCTTGCGAGCGAACCAACTCCAGGGGATGAACTGTCCGAGATGCGTGTGGCCGGAGAGTTGCAGCGAAACACCTGCGGCTTCGGCGACTTCGGGATGATCAGGCGCATGCACCAGCAGCACGCTGGCGCGGTCGCGATCGAGGCGGACGGATTTCAGCGCGGAGGCCAGGTTCTCGCCGAGTCTGGCGTGGTTATACGGGATGCCCACGATCTGCAATCCGTCAGCTTCGACTTTTTCGTTGTGCAGCACACGGACGCCGGCAGCTTTCACCGCCTGCAGATACTTGCTATCGTCGCCAAACTGCTCGTGGTTGCCTGCGACAAAATAGACGCCGTGGGGAGCGGTCAGCTTGCTAAGCGGCTCGGCGGCGCGGGCGGCGTCAATGTAAGTGCCATCGTACAAATCACCCGCGATGAAGATTGCATCGGGACCTTCTTCGAGAACTTTCGCCACCATGCGCCGCAGAAAGTTTCCGTTGCGAACGTGGCCGAGGTGAAGGTCGCTGATGAGCGCAGCTTTGCGCCCGCGCCAGGATTCCGGAAGATTCGCGAGGCGCACGGTGGCGCGGGTGATGCGGGTCCAACCGGCATTAACAACCCCGGCAAGGCCAGCAACAAACGCAGATCCAAACATCCACTTCACCACGTGGTGAAAATTAATCGGCACGCCGGTAAAGGATGCGATGACGTAGGTTGCCCATGAGCCGACGGCCGCGACAAAAAGGAAGGTCAGAAGGCCAAGCCATACCGCGGAGGCACGGTAGAAGGCGCGTAGCACGGGATTTGTGTAGCGAAAGGCTGCGACTGACGCGGTAACAAAACTCACCGAGAGCAGGCCGAGCGCCAGACCTATCCAGCGTGCGCTGCCCAGGTCGCCATTGGAAAACGTCCAGGTCTGATACAGCAGGAAATGGGTGAGAAATAAGACCGTTTGGACTACCGCGATGAACCGAATGATCCTTGTACGAGTGCGCATGGAGGGTTAGATTCACCGGCTAGCCATTCGGATGGGAAATGGATAGCCGCTCAAGGCCTGGGCAGTTAGAAAACAGGAGGTCGCGTTGGCGGTCCGGCCAGATCTGTCTAGGCGGGCATCCTGCCCTCTAAGTGCATCAGCCTTTGTAATTCAATGCCCTTAATCCCAGGAAGCGCGCCGAATCTCCCAACTGGGCCTCGATCCTGAGTAGCTGGTTGTACTTGGAGATGCGGTCGGTGCGCGAGGCTGAGCCTGTCTTAATCTGTCCTGCCCCGGTAGCCACGGCGAAATCGGCGATGAACGTGTCTTCGGTCTCGCCCGAGCGGTGTGAGATGACCGAGGTGTAGCCGTTGCGGCGGCCGAGGTCGATCGCATCCAGAGTCTCGCTGACGGTGCCGATCTGATTCAGCTTGATCAGAATCGAGTTCGCAATTCCCTTCTCGATACCCTCCTCGAAGATCGAGATGTTAGTAACGAAAATATCGTCGCCCACGAGCTGGATTTTCCCGCCCAATTCTTTTGTCAGGTTTTGCCAGCCGTCCCAGTCTTCTTCGGACAAACCGTCTTCGAGTGAGACGATCGGATAATCGTTCACCCACTTCGAGTAGAACTTCACCATGTCGTCGGAACTCTTTGCCGACTTGTCCGATTTCTTGAATACATATTTGCCGTCCTGGTAGAACTCGCTGGCCGCGGGATCGAGCGCGATGGCGATCTCTTCTCCGGGTTTATAGCCGGCTTGGTTGATCGCTTCAAGCACCACCTCGATTGCCTCCACGTTCGACTTCACGGACGGAGCAAAACCGCCTTCATCGCCCACGGAGGTGTTATAGCCACGTTTTTTCAGCACGCCCTTGAGAGTGTGGAACACTTCAACGCCCCAGCGCAGCGCTTCAGAAAACGATGGCGCGCCGACTGGCATCACCATGAACTCCTGGAAGTCGACGTTGTTGTCGGCGTGCGCGCCGCCGTTGAGGATATTCATCATGGGCACCGGCAAAATATTCGCTCCGGCTCCGCCGAGATAGCGATAGAGCGGAATCTGATACTCGTTTGCGACCGCTCGCGCTGCCGCCATGGAAACCGCCAGAATCGCATTCGCGCCCAGCCGGCCTTTGTTCTCCGTGCCATCCAACTCGATTAATTTCTGGTCAAGACCGCGCTGATCGGATGCGTCCCAGTTCGCGAGAGCATCGGCGATTTCGCCATTTACGTTTTCGACCGCTTTAAGCACGCCTTTGCCGAGAAAACGCGACTGATCTCCGTCGCGCAATTCAACCGCTTCATGCTCCCCGGTTGAAGCTCCGCTCGGCACGATGGCCGAGCCGAAAGCTCCATCTGCCAACTGCACTTCCGCTTCTACTGTGGGATTGCCGCGGGAATCCAGTACCTCGCGTCCGATAATTGCAGAAATATTGCTCATACCGCATTTCCTTTCCTTATCTGAGGATATGATTTGTGATTCGTCTACCTGTACCGCGCTGATTGGAAGGTCCGAATGAAAGCTGAGGCGCCGGCCGGTCAGATAGCCGACACCGTTACAGTTCTTGCCCATCCTGCTCCGAGAAACCCTTGATTATAGCGGATGGGCGGCGCGCCTGAAGGTGACCGATCTCACTTCAGATTTTTCTAACGCCCACCAGCGGAAGATGCAGAACTCTTGCCTTCGCTGGTTCCCGGGCAACGCGGAAGCTTGTTTCGGCCATCTCTGTGATCTAGAGTCATTGCAACAAGCTCCCATGGCTGAGAGTTTCGCGGAGGAATCATGAGGAAGTGGATCGCTGTAGCCTGCGTTGTTCTGTTCGGTACATTGATGTCTGCCCAATCCAGCGGGCCTGTGCCCGCGGGAACGGCTCTGATGGTAAAGCTCGAAACGACTCTTGCAACATTCAGCAACAAACCTGGCGATCCATTTCAGGCGCAGTTGACGCAACCTGTCGTACTAAATGGAAAGACTCTCATCCCTGCGGGAACGATGGTGGAAGGGCGTGTCACGAAAGTGGCCGAACCGCGCCGCATTTCGGGCAGGCCGACGATTGGAATCTTGCCCGAAGCGTTGATCCTGCCGACCGGCGAAAGGCTTTTCCTGGATGCAACCCTAGTCGACACCAATATTCCGGGTACCGATGTGAACCGTGAAGGCGAGTTCAAAGGCTCGGGCCATGATCGCCGCGACCAGTTGGAAGCGGGCGGCGGCACAGCTGGTGGAATGTTAATCGGCGGCCTGGTCGGGGGCCCGGTGGGACTCGTGGTGGGTGGAGCGATCGGCGCAAGTTCGGGCGGAGCTTATTGGCTCACCAAGCATCGATCAGCAACGCTGCCGGCAGGAACGGTGCTCACGTTAGAGATTAACCGGCCAGTGGCAATGGGCGCGGCGGTTGCCAACTCAGGGCAGTAATCAAATCCCGCATCTTGCAGTGACGCCGACAAGCCGTCGGCGTTTTTATTTGTAACTTGACCGGCTAAATTGCCGCCATCAACTCGGCTTCGCTCAGCAACTGCAACTCGATCCACCCTTCCACTGGCAACGCATCCACGGGCAGGCGGTTCTGCCACAGACTGAAGCGCAAGCGCAACCGCATGGCTGGTGGAACCGTCACGCTTGCATTGGAAGGCATCGGTTCGGCCCGCGTTCCCGAGGCGGACGAGTCCGACAAAGGTTTCGCCAGCAACCAACTCAACGGTACGCAGAGTTCAAAATTGCGCAAGAGGGCAACTCTGGCAGTTTCTTCCGTCCGCGTTAGAGAAGCCAGATCTTCCCTGCCTTCCACTTTCCAATCTGTCAAATTGCGATTCTTCACCTTCGCATCAAAGCGCAACGCGCGCCGCGGACGCGCTTCCTTATTCGCCCACGCTTCCAGGTTGACTACGAGATCAAATTCTGTCTCTGGTACTGCCCCGGTGAAATCCAGTCGTCCATAAACAAAAGTGCTGTCAATTCCCGCGTAAACGGAATCGAGCAGATACTGTTTGCCGTGCATTGCTCCCGGACGTTGATCGGCGGTGAAGACCGCAGCGCCCATCCATTCGAAATATCGGACCTTGTCGCCGCTGATGCGCGGGTGAATGTAGGCTGTTTGCGGAGTGAACGCTGGCCGTACCTCGGCCGCCGTGATCGGCTGCACTAGATAATCCGGCGGTGTCGCTCCCAGCGCTTGATACACGTTCGAAAGATGTTTGCGGTAGAGTTCGTCGAAATCGCGATCGTTGGCCGAATGGTGCTCGGGACCGTACCACCAGTTCCAGTCGCTGCCCTCAGCGATCAGGATTTCCTCGAATGCCAGCTTGCGCTGCGCCTCGCCGGCCCGCGCCGCGTTCTGCCCATAGAATTCACGCGCGTGGTGCAGATAATCCCAGGCACGATTATCTTCCGGCGCGCCAATCCAGACATTGAAGTTGGCATTGATCCACGAACCGGGCACGAGAGATTTCAGCACCGAGGGATTTCGCTGGCGGGCAATGGCCTCAGAAATCGTCAGCGCTTCAAGATCTTTTTCCTTCTGCAGAGCGTCATAGAATCGCCGCAGAAATTCCCGGCCTGACTTCGGGTAATACTCCCAGGCGTTTTCCCCATCGAGGATGACCGAAACGACCGCGTCCCGGCCTTGCGCGAGCACCGGCTGGGCAGCTTCTTTAATGTTGTGCAATAGGTGCGCGGCCGCGTCTTTGGGGTCCATACCGGAGTAGACAAAACCGATCAAGTCCGAAATCGTGTGGTCACGAAACACCAGGTGCATGGTGGTCTTGCCATTCTCGTAGCGATGGAGGTTGTACAGCTGCTCGGCGAGAGGTCCCGGCAGGCGCCCATTGCCATCGCGCTGGAAAAAAACTCCGGTGCTGCGGCCAAGCACACCTTCGTCTGTTGCCATCCACTTGATACCAAGACTGTGTGCGATCGCCATCACCTCTTCTGAAACACTGCCCTCCGATGGCCACACTCCCTTCGGCCGCAGTCCGAACACCTGCTCATGCAAATCCAGAGCGCGCACCAATTGCTCGCGAGCGTCCTCCAGATGACGGAATCGATTCTGCGGCAAAGGAAGTCCGGGCGAGGACTCGGCTCCAGCATTGGTATCGCATACGAGAGGAAGAATGGGGTGATAGAAAGGCGTAGCTGAAATCTCGATCGATCCCTTCTGCGCTGCAGAGGCATGGGCCGGTAGAACCTTCGCCATCAACTCTCGCTCACGCGTGATCACGAATTTTTGATCTTCCAGGGAATAATTGCGCTCTTTTTTGATCAGCTCCGCGACATCCTTCTCTTCCAGAAAGAACTCATCGAACCACGCAATCTGGGAGAGCACCTGCAGATCGGTGAGATGCTGCGGTTCGAAATACTTCTCAGCTTTCTCGGGCGCATAGCCGTGTTCGCGAAATTTTTCGCGCAGTTCCCAATATCGCGGATAGCGTGCAATCAGGTTGGCGGGATTGGCTTGAAACAGATATTGCAGGGCAAATTGCCGCTCTTCTTGAGTTAAGTCCTTTGCTGGCCTTGCAGCGACACTCAGAAAAGGATCCTGCGCGGTGCCAGCTACATAATCCTGAATCTGCGTGATGAGTGAAGGCACAAGATTGAGGTTTTGATGAACCTCGGGGAACTCATCCAGTAGCTTTACCATGCCGTAATAATCCTTCAAAGCGTGCAGGCGCACCCACGGCAGACGATACTGCCCTGTCACCAAGTCCTTGTAAAAAGGCTGATGCTGGTGCCAAAGAAAGATCAGACGCAGGGCGGGCATGGCTGGAAAACGTCAGGATAGCACGGGGATTAAGCCCGCTATGCACACGAAAGACCGCAGTCGCGGGTCCACGGGGGCTCACCTTGCGTTTTTCGAATCCCCCAATACAGTAGTTTCGGTATGTTGCTCTTCAAGCTATCCGGTACACTAGGTTCTGAGAATGCCTGAAACTCACATACTCGAGTCCTTTAGCCTGCTCTCAGATCAAGACATTTACCTGTTCAATGAGGGAACGAATTACCGTTTGCATGAAACCATGGGCGCTCATCCCGTCAGCCGCGATGGTGTTGAGGGCGCGATCTTCAGCGTATGGGCTCCGAACGCGCGTATGGTCTCGGTGATCGGCAGCTTCAATTCCTGGAGTGCTCACGCGAATCAACTCCATTCACGCGGCAACTCGGGAATCTGGGAAGGCTTCATTCCTGGTGCTACAAAGGGTTCGCTCTACAAGTTTCACATCGAATCGCGCAGCCACGGGTATCGAATCGATAAAGCTGATCCTCTCGGCTTTTGGAACGAGAAGCCTCCTCGCACCGCTTCCGTGGTCTGGGACCTGCACTACGAATGGGGTGACCGGGACTGGATGGAGAAGCGTGCCGAACGAAATTCGCTGCACGCTCCGCAGGCGATTTACGAAGTTCATATCGGGTCGTGGATGCGCGTTCCGGAGGAACACAATCGCCCCCTGACCTATCGCGAGATGGCGCCGCGGCTCGCCGAATACGTGGGTCGCATGGGTTTCACGCACGTGGAGTTTCTGCCCGTGATGGAGCACCCTTTCTACGGGTCGTGGGGATATCAGACGACCGGCTATTTCGCACCGACTGCGCGTTATGGCACGCCGCAGGATTTCATGTATCTGGTGGATTACCTGCATCAGCACGGTGTCGGCGTCATTCTGGACTGGGTCCCTTCGCACTTCCCTTCCGACGCTCACGGTCTTGCCTACTTTGACGGCACGCACCTTTACGAGCACGCCGACTCCCGCCAGGGTTTTCATCCCGATTGGAAGACGCACATTTTCAATTACGGGCGCACCGAGGTGCGGAGTTTTCTCATGTCGAGCGCCATGTTCTGGTTCGACAAATATCACGCCGATGGACTCCGCGTAGATGCCGTCGCTTCCATGCTTTATCTCGATTACTCGCGCAATCAGGGAGAGTGGATTCCCAACAAATACGGCGGGCGCGAAAATCTTGACGCCATCGATTTCCTGCGCCGGTTCAATCAGGAAGCCTACAAAGAGCATCCTGACATTCAAACCACAGCGGAAGAGTCAACGGCCTGGCCTATGGTTTCGCGCCCCGTCTATCTCGGCGGCTTGGGCTTCGGCATGAAGTGGGACATGGGATGGATGCATGACACGCTGGAATACTTCAAGCAGGATCCCATCCATCGAAAATACCATCACAGCAAACTTACCTTTCGCATGTTGTATTCGTTTCAGGAGAATTTCGTTCTGCCGCTTTCCCATGATGAAGTGGTTCACGGCAAAGGATCGCTGATTGGCAAGATGCCGGGAGACGAAAAGCAGCGCTTCGCCAATCTTCGGCTGCTGTTCGGCTACATGTATGCGCAGCCGGGAAAAAAGTTGCTGTTTATGGGGGATGAGTTTGGCCAGGTTCGGGAGTGGACGCACGACAGCAGCCTGGAGTGGCACGTGCTGCAATATCCCGTTCACAGCGGATTGCAGAATTGGGTGGGACAGCTGAACCGTGTTTATCGCAGCGAGCCAGCGCTGCACCAACTTGACGCCAAGCCCTCGGGCTTCGAGTGGGTCGATTGCAACGACAACCTTACCAGTACGATTTCGCTCTTGCGCAAAAGCGGATCGGGTAAAGAAACAGTACTCGTCGTATGCAATTTCACGCCGGTTCCACGCATTGGCTATCGCGTGGGCGTTCCCTGCGGCGGTTACTGGCGCGAGATTCTGAACAGCGACGCTTTGGAATACGGCGGCACGGGCATGGGGAATCTTGGAGGCGTAAACGCCGAGATGGTGCCCGAACACGGACGACCCTATTCGTTAAGGCTCACGCTACCGCCGCTGGCGGCGCTGTTCCTCAAGGCTGCTGGGCAGTAGTCTTTACCGACGGCGAGAACCGGTTCTGCTGCTTGATGAGACTTCCTCGGCGTTGACGCTAAAATTTTGCCCTTGACTTGCGCTTTATTGCATTGGACACTCATCGGCGCGGTCAATCAGTACCCCAAGACAGCTAATTGGATGTCGACTTCTACTCCAGAAGGAGGGGTTATGTCCGTTTCGGGTACTTCCGCTCCCGCTTCCCACAAAAAGAACCGGCCAGCCTCGTTGAACAAAAGGCTCGACCACAAACTGTTTGTCTATGCAACAGCCGCCAGTGCTGCCGGCGTGGCCGCAATGTCGCTGGCACAGCCGTGCCAGGCGGAGATTATTTACACCAAGGCACACCAGTACATCGACCCTAATTCCAGCTATTCACTGGATCTCAACAACGACGGCATCACCGATTTCACCATCACCAACTCGCGTTCTTACATTCGGTCTGGAGCACACGTTCTCTATAGTCAGAACCTTGGGGTCCATGGCGCCGGGACAAACAAGGTCTGGGATAATTTCAATCCCAATTCATCTGCGTCGGCAATGCAGTTTGGGCAAATAGTGGGCCCTGGAAGCCGCTTCCTTGGAAGTGGACGCATGGATAAATGCAAAGCCACGCATTCCAGTTACTACCTCTCGGGTTCCTGGGGCAATACTACATGGCGCTTCCTCGGCTTCTCATTCTCCATTAATGGCCAGACTCATTATGGATGGGCTCGACTTACCACGACCATAAGAGTAGGAAAGTGCAAGAGCACGGCTCTGCTGACTGGGTACGCATATGAAACGATTCCCGGAAAATCCATAGAAGCAGGCAGACAGCAAGGCAAGGACGTCAACGAGGCTGATGAACCGGCAGCAACACTAGGAAGATTGGCGCTCGGCAACGTGCAATCAGGACGGCCAGACGCGGGAGGAGACGGGAAGTAAAGCCAGCGGAAGCCTTCGAGGGTTTCACTCGCAGGAAGAGGACGACCAGCTCGGGAAGGATGCCCCGATCAGCTACTACTGCCGCGCATCTCGCTTCGCTCGGGGGCGGACGAATGCGTCCACCCCTCCACTTCTAGCATTCTCCTGCTATTCTGAACCCAGTAGCTCATGCGGATTCTCACCCGCTACATCCTCCGCGAAGTGACCTCGCACGCCGTCATCGGCGTGGCGATCTTTACATTTGTTCTGTTTACGCACGACCTCGGTCGCATCCTCGAACTTGTCGTGCGCGCCAGTGCTCCCCTGCCCAGCGTGGCCGAGATTTTCTTCTACACCGTGCCGATGGCGCTCACGTATACCATCCCGATGAGCGTGCTGGTAGGCATTCTCATCGGACTCAGCCGCCTCGCTGCCGATAGCGAAATCACCGCCATGCGCGCCAGTGGCATGGGAGTGTGGACTTTTGGCCGAATTCTGGCGATTTTTGTCTTTGCTGCATGGCTGCTGGCAATGGGCAACGGCGTTTATCTCGCACCGTGGTCCCTGGCCTCTTTGGGGCGGCTTGAGGATCAGCTCAAAGGCTCGCAAGCCTCCTTCGAAGTGCAGCCCAGAGTCTTCTACGAAGGTTTTCCAAAAATCGTTCTTTACGTGCAGGACGTGCACACGGCACAGGGCGCTGCAGTTTGGAAGGGTGTATTTCTTGCAGACATCTCCGATCCTGCCAATCCTCGCGTCACATTGGCGCACGAAGGCATTCTCGTGCCGGAAGGCCAGGATCGCCTGCACCTCCATTTGATCGATGGCTCGACCCACGAGACCGATCCCCAGCTCGCGGATCGCTACCAGATCTCCACCTTCCAACAAACCGATATCCCGATCGAATTGCCTCCAACGGAGGCAAAATCCGACGAACAAATTCCAGTTGGCGTAATTCCGACCTCCGCTTTGCGCGAACATGCCCGGCGCGTCGATCCCGTTTCGGCGCGCTGGTATTTGATTGAGTTTCACCGCCGGTTCGCGCTACCCACAGCCTGTCTCGTGCTGGCGATGGTCGGAATTCCACTCGGCCTCTCTTCGAAGAAAAGCGGCAAATCAGGCGGCTTCGTGCTGACCATTGTGCTGGTTTTCATCTACTATTTTGTTTCTGTGATCGGCGTCTCGCTGGCGCGGCAGGGGAAGGTCGCACCGATGTTAGGAGCATGGCTGGCGAATATCGTGTTCTTCGCTGCCGGCGGGTTTCTACTGTGGAAGGCCGAGCGGCGTCCTATTGAGCTTTCCGCCTTTCGCTTCTCCAGACGTCAAGTTCCGCCTGGCAACGGGCACAGGCCGGCGTTCCGTTTGGCTCGCCGCGATCCGGCTAGCGCCTTTGAGCGCGCCGCTACGCGCCGCCGCGTTTTCAGCGCCCGCTTCCCTACGCTTCTTGACGATTACATATTGCGCGACTTTTTCATCCATCTGGGAATGATCGTCTCGACATTCCTTGTGCTGCTCCTGGTTTTCACTCTTTTTGAGCTGCTGGGCGACATTCTGCGAAATCAAACGCCGTTCATGGTCGTGGCGGAATACCTGCTCAACGTCGCGCCTTATCTCCTCTACAGCGTCGCTCCGTTAATGATGCTGCTCGCGGTATTAATCACATTCGGCCTCATGAACCGCAGCAATGAGATCACCGCCATCAAAGCCACGGGAACCAGCATCTACCGCATCGTCACGCCGGTTATGGTCGCGGCCGCCCTGGTCGCAGTGGGTTTGTTTTTTGCGGATCAGTTTTATCTGCCTCACACCAACAAGCGACAGGAGGCATTGCACAATCAGATCAAAGGCAAACCGCCGCAAACTTATCTCCGTCCCGACCGCAAATGGATTTTCGGCCAGCACAGCGACATTTACTACTACCAATTTTTCGACGCTGATCGCGATCAATTCGCGAATGTCACCATTTTTCAGATCGATCCGGCAACTTTTACCATTGCTGAGCGCATCCATGCCCTCCGCGCGCACTGGGCCGACAACTTGAATCGATGGGTTTTTGAACAGGGGTGGGAGCGCGCCCTGCGCGGGGCAGCTATCGAGAATTTCCGCACCTTCGACGTATCAACCTTCCCTGAACTCAGCGAGTCTCCATCATATTTTAAGAAGGAAGTGAAGCAGTATTCTGAGATGAACTATGAAGAGCTGCATCGCTACATCCGCGACCTGCAGCAAAGCGGCTTTGACGTAATTCGTCTGCGCGTGCAGTTGAACAAGAAACTCTCATTTCCCCTCATTACCCTGATTATGGCAGTGCTCGCCGTCCCATTTTCACTTTCCGCCGCCAAAAAGGGCGCGATTACAGGCGTAGCAGTGGCGGTGGGAATCGCGGTGGTCTACACCGTGGTGTCGCGGCTATTCGAAGCTATGGGCGACCTGAGCCAACTACCGCCGGCTCTAGCCGCATGGTCGCCTGACCTGATCTTTGCTTTGGTGGGCGCTTACCTGGTTCTGAAAATTCCTACTTAGTGGGCGACAGGGGCATCCTCCCCTTCAGTGTCACCGCATGCCGGTTTACCTCACAGCAACACCCCATGGATTATTGTCAGTTTGTACCGGCGGCTGAGTGGTCAACGCGCCAGTCGAGGGAGTAATCGCGTACTGCGAGAGACTCGCCGAGTTGAGGTTCGTGACGAACATCCACGTATCGTCGCTGCGAATGGCTATGGAGGTAGGAAATTGATTACTGCCGCTATACGAAGGGGTTAGAGCCGTCAGGGTGCCGGTAGTATTACTTATACTGTATGGCCGAATCGCATTTTCCTGCTGATCCAACACGTATAGGAAATTCCCCAACGGATCAACCGTGAGTGCTACCGGCCCCGGCCCAGCCGTGTACGGAGAGCCCGAGATCGGAAGCAGGCTGAAATTTGCGGTCGGACAAGTGGGCAGAGTTACTATGCGGCAAATGGTGAAAGCGCTCACCGTGTTGCTGGGCTGGCCGTTAGCAACGTAAACGAACCGGTTGCAGGGATCAACCGTAACACCGGCAGGATTCGTGCCCGTGGGGTATCCCGGGGGCGCCGGGGCGGGGGCGGCTGGCACAAGCGTCAGCGCCCCCGACGAGCCGACAGAATAGTTCACTACGTAATAATTGATGGAATCGGTCACATACAGATTTTCTGTGGTCGGAGGAACGTTCCCGGAACAAATCGAGTACGCAGGGGGATAAATTGTGGGAGTGATGGCGAGCGCAGAAGCGCTGGGCGTCGTCCCCCCTGGCTCGGAAGCAAGCGGAAAAGGCGATCCCGTAATTTCGGTTAACCCTCCGCCGCTGCCGACGGCAAGCACAGAAACCGACCCGGGAACACCGGTGGCAGGAGAACTATCGGCGACGAACAAGAATTTCCCCGCAGAATCGATAATCATGGCCGACGGCGTCACTCCGGTCGAACCCATAGGTTTCAATTTCGTCGTCCCTACGGGCCCCAGTTTTCCATCCGAAGCTACTGAAAATGTTTCTACCCCCGTGACGCTCCCCATATCATCCACGCTCTGCGTCACCAGCACGTAGGCGTACGCACCGCCGGGTGCAAGAACCACAGTGGTCGGAACTCCGTTGGTTGGCGGTCCAGCCGAGTCGAAAATCTGGGTCATATGTCCGTTGCCCAAATCCAGGCTGAACATATCCATGACCGGATTCCCCTGCGTTGAGACAACTACCAGCCCATTGCTGGTAGACGAATACTTGGAGCTACAGGCCACTAGAACGGCTGTCGACATTAGCGCTGTTACCGCCAGAACCCAGGAAAATCTTGTTCGCATCCTTCGCTTCTTCTCCTGTAAACAAACCACCGCGTTGCCCGGCGGGTCAGAGCCAGGCCTTAATGCTTTAATTAGAGACGAGAATTGCCATCCACTTGTGTATCAGGAATGCTCCCGAAGAGCAAACGTTGGAGCAGACGCTCCGCACACATTGGAACCAGGGAGACTGACCGCGAGTTGCCTAAGCGAGATGAGCCGGTTAGACGGCACCCACGGGAGCGGGTTCCGGCGCTTGTCGCACGGCAGCACCGGCCAGAAGAGGCAAGCGTATCTCCAACCGAAGGCCGCCTTCAGGGCGATTGTACGCGCTCACTTTTCCGCCGTGAAATCGCACCGCCCTTTCCGTGATAGCCAAGCCCAATCCAACACCGCCAGTTTGCCGTCCGCGGTCCTCGTCCAGGCGGTAAAACGGTTGAAACAGCTTTTCCAAAGCATCGGGCGGAACACCCGACCCACAATCGGAGACGCTGACAACGGCCTGCGCTCCTTCGGGTCCGATTTTCTTTTCCAGTTGAAGCTCAACCGTCGTGCCCTCGCGTGTGTAACGAATGGCGTTACGGACTACATTTTCAATTGCGCTATGTAGCAAAGACGCCTGCCCGCGTACGCCCCAATCGCCGGGAGGGACATCGCTGCGGACGTGGCAGCCGCGCGCTTGCGCCTCAAATTCGGCATCCTCTGCGACAGCCAGCGCAACCTCGTCCAAAGCTACGGCCGTGGCCGGCACACGTTGTTCGCCATCTTCCAGGCGGGCCAGCGCGAGCAATCTGCCAATAAGTTCATTGAGACGGCTGGCCTCAAGTTCGATGCGGTCGAGCATGTCTGCCGCGTCCGATCCAGAACGCTGTCGTGCCAGCCCGAGAGCAACACTCAGCCGGGCCAAGGGCGAGCGCAATTCGTGGGAGATGTCATTGAGTAGCCGCGATTGCGCTTTCACGAGATTCTCCAGGCGCTCAGCCATGGCATCGAAGTCGCGCATCAAGCCCGCTACTTCATCGCGCCGCCCCGATTGCGGTGCGCCGGCGCGCGCGGTCAGATTCCCCCCAGCCAGTTGCTGGGTGGCAGAGCGCAGGCGAACGATAGGCATCGTCAACATCCACGCCAGCAAGTAGCAGACTAGTCCTGAAGAAATTACGAGAATGATCAGACCGGGAAGCGGCAGCCCGCGCGGCCCTAGAAAAAGGCGCGGTCCCGCGGGCGGAGACAACACAAACGTATAACGGTGCAAGCCGTCCGCGGAAGCGCGCGAATCGCGCAAGACAGGCGGCGGAGACGGAAAAATGAATCCCTCGCGCGGTATTCTCGGCCCTCCTCCGGCAACGCGGACAGCCCATTCCGGCGCGCCGCGGTGCGCCAGTTCTTCCATGTTCTCATTGAACAAAAAAGCCCGGACGTGCTGTGTTTTTTCCAGATTCTGAATGTATTCGCGCAGTGCTGGGCTGCCGCCCTGCTCATAAGCATTGACCGAGTCATTCAGGGCGGTCGCCAGCAGGGCCTCCCACGACGAGCTTCGTGGACGGAACACTTGCGTGACGAGAATCGCCAGCACCACGAACAGGGCTATAGCGGCCCAAAAAGAAAGAAAAATTTTGAGGAACAGGCTCTTCATGAGCTCTTAACTTTGTCGCCCACTTTATCCCGCGAGACCTCCCGCGGCCGGGCAAAGATATATCCTACTCCGCGAATGGTCTTAATGTGCTCGTCAGCGTCCGTATCCCCGAGTTTCTTTCGGACCTTGCTCACGTGCATGTCGATGCTGCGGTCAAAAGGCGAGAATTTGCGGCTGAGCACGGCATTGACCAGACGTTCGCGCGGAACCACGCGGCCAGCCTCGCGCAGCAGAACTTCCAAAAGATTAAATTCGACCGATGTCAAATCAATAGGCTGTCCGTCGCGCCGAACGCTGCGGGTTGCGGGATCGAGCTCAATCTCTCCCACGCGCACAATATCAGGAGCCGAGGGTATAGCTTTATCGCCGCGCGTACGGCGCAGAATAGCGCGAATGCGGGCCACCAGTTCGCGCGGGTTGAAGGGCTTGGGTAGATAATCATCGGCGCCGATCTCAAGCCCGACAATACGATCGACATCCTCGCCACGAGCGGTCAGCAGGAGCACCGGCAGACGCGATGTTGCGCGGATCCGCCGTAGCACTTCAAAACCATTGATCCCGGGGAGCATAACATCGAGCACAACCAGAAGGTAGCCGCCGGCCGTGGCCCGCTGCAGGCCGCTTTCGCCGTCGTGGGCAGCTTCCACTATGAACCCCTCGGCTTGCAGATATTCCGCCACAAGCGTACAAAGTTCTACATCATCATCGACAACCAGAATCCGTTCCATGCTTCTGGTTTTCATTGTGCACCAATCTTTTCGGGGGTGGGGGTAAAGAATTGTCAAACCGATTTTTCCGCACTGACAAAACTTTACTTGGCTTTACGCACTTTTTACCACTTCCCCCGCCCGCTCGTGTTGATATAAGTGTACGCAAAATGCCAGCTTCCTGAATAACCATCGAGGAACTGGTCCCCAAGGAGTAAAGAACTATGAAATCGATTCGAACGCGTTTCCTGGTGGCGGCGCTGGCGGTATTGCTGGGTGGTGCGATAGCCAAATCACAAACGGCTGAGACTGCTCCGCCCCCGCACATGCACGGCGCGGCCTTTGGCATCGACGGCCACATGATCGGCTTCTACATCAAAGCGCTCGGCATCACCGAAGACCAACAAACGCAGATGAAGGCTACCTTGCAAAAGGAGCATGCCAATCTGAAGCCGTTGATCCAACAACTCCACCAGATGGACCATCAACTGAAACAGTACGCAGAAGGCACCTACGATGCCGCCAAGGTGCAGGCAATTGTAGCGCAGCAAGCGCAGAGTCTCGTGCAATTCAAGGTTGAGGAGACGCGCATTCACAACGAGTTGTATCAGATGCTGACTTCTGATCAGCAAGCCAAGCTGAAGGAGATCGAGGCTAATCGCGAAGCGCGCATGAAACAACGCATGCAGAATTCAGGCGCCTCCGAGCAACAATAGATCTCCGGCTCTTCGATTGATCGTTAATTGGGGCGGGCCGGGACTTAGCCGGCCGCGCTTCTTTTGCAAGGCGCTATTCGCACGAGAGTTATGGATTCACAATTGCTAATTCTGGACATGGGATGGGTCTTCTTCGCCGCGTGGGGCATGGTTTTGCTGGCGCTCGGCGCAATGGCCTTCGGCAGGGAGCTGCTCTCATTCGACCGAGCTTCCAAAACCAAGGTCCATTAGTTTGCCCAGGCTGCGGCCTCTCGCCTTAGTTGCAGCAAGTCCCAAGATATTGCTCTGCCTGCGCTTCTGAAATCCGGCGCTTGCACCTTCACCTGCTAAAATTTCATCTACAGCCTACAATGATTCCCAAAAGCATGCGGCCCCTGCTGCCTTATCTCAAGCGATATCGCTGGGGACTTGTGGCAGGCGCGCTCTGCGTCATTTTCAGCAATGGCGCATGGGCGGGATTGCCCCGAGTGATCGGAAATGCGGCCCAGAGCCTGGCAAGCGGGGTTACCCCGCACAAGCTCTTCATCTTCGCTTTGCAAGTTTTAGCCTTGGCGGCAGTGCGAGGCATTTTTCTTTTTCTCACGCGCTGGATTGTTATCGGTATTTCTCGCGACATCGAGTTCGATCTCCGTAATGATCTGTTCGCGCATCTGGAGACACTCTCTTATTCCTATTACCAGCGCATGCGCACCGGCGACATTATGGCGCGCATGACCAACGACCTGAACGCCGTTCGCATGTTGATGGGCCCGGCCATCATGTACTCGGCGAACACGATCGTTTTCACCGCGGTGGCCCTATGGTTCATGGTGCACAACAGTCCGACGCTGACTCTCTATGCATTCTTGCCCCTGCCCGTCATTAGCGTAACGATTCAATACTTTGGCCGCCGCATCCACGAGCGCTTCGAAAGAATTCAAGCCATGTTCTCCGACATTTCGGCCCGAGCGCAGGAGAATTTCTCCGGCGTGCGAGTGATTCGGGCCTACGTTCAGGAGGAAGCCGAGATTGCGGCCTTCGAAAAAGCCAACCAGGAGTATGTGGCTCGCAGCCTCAAACTGGTTCGTCTGATGGGCATGTTATGGCCCACGCTTGAACTCATGTTGGGGCTCGCCCTTGTTCTAGTTCTTTGGATCGGCGGCCGCGAGGTGCTGGCCGGCCGCATGGAAATTGGCGCCTTCACCGCCTTCAACATTTACATGATGCAGCTTACCTTCCCCATCATTGCACTGGGCTGGGTGGTCAATATCTTTCAGCGCGGCACGGCTTCTCTTGTGCGCTTAAATGAAATTCTGCATGAGAAAGCGGAAGTGAAAGACGAGGCGCGAGCAGAAGAGCTCCCCGTGAGGGGTGAAATTGAATTTCGTGGTCTGAATTTCGACTTCGACGGCAAACGCGTCCTTCAAGATTTGAACCTGCGTATTCCCGTGGGCAGCAGCATGGCAATCGTAGGTCCCACGGGCTCAGGAAAGAGCACGCTCGTCAGCCTGATTCCGCGAATCTACGATGCGGCGGAAGGCGCGATTCTGATTGATGGCCGCCCCATCCGCGATTTTTCTATGGAATCGCTGCGCAAGAGTATCGGCTTTGTGCCGCAGGAAACGTTCCTGTTCAGCGATCGAATTCGCGAAAATATCGCGCTCGGCGTGGAGTCAGCAAGCGATGCAGAAGTTCATAATGCCGCCGAGGCGGCCAATATTGCTGCTGATATCGAAAGCTTTCCGCAAAGCTACCAAACGATGGTTGGCGAACGGGGCATTACGCTCTCTGGCGGACAGAAACAGCGTGCAGCCATCGCCCGCGCTCTGATTCGCGATCCCCGCATTCTCATTCTCGACGACGCGCTTTCGAGCGTCGACACTCACACGGAAGACAAGATCCTTAATCATCTGCGCGAGGTCATGCAAGGTCGCACCACGATTTTCATCTCCCACCGCGTCTCCACGGTCCGCAACGCCGACCGCATCGCGGTTTTGCATGGCGGACGCATCGTGGAGCTTGGAACTCACGACGAGTTGCTCGCCTTGAACGGTTACTATAGCGACCTGTATAACAAGCAATTGCTGGAAGAGGAACTGGCCGAGGTTTAGATCGCCCGCCGAACATTTCACCGGCAATCCATGCGACGAGTCGACCGAGCGGAGATTCTCGATTCCGACGCGTGCCCGGCAGCCGAGGTTCAGGCTGCTCTGGCCGTAATTAGTCGCATCAACCGCCGTTTTGGGGGCGTTTCGACTTCTCAAAAACTGGTAGAGGAGGCAGCCCGAGGAGCGGGGCTGACTCACTTGTCCCTGCTCGAAGTGGCTGCCGCGTCAGGGAATGTACCGGAAATAGTCCGCCGCAATCTGGCGCAGCGCGGAATTACGCTCGATTTTACTTTGCTGGATATGGCGCGCTCTCACCTGCCTCGCGGAAATCCGGCAGTAGTGGCCAACGCGTTGCATCTGCCATTTTCAGACGGCTCTTTCGACCTGGTAAGTTGCAATCTATTCGCTCACCATTTGAGCCCCGAGCAATTGCAACAATTCGTGAGCGAAGGTCTGCGCGTGTGCCGCCGCGCGGTGCTCATCAATGATCTCGTACGCCATCCCATTCATCTTGCTCTAGTCTATGCGAGTTTCCCGATCATGCGTTGCCGCGTCGCGTGGTTGGACGGACTCACTTCAGTACGTCGCGCCTACACGCCGCTCGAAATCCGTCGGACGATGAAAGATCATCCTTCGTTGGCAGCCATGCGCATCCGGATATTCCGGCATTATTTGTTTCGTATGGGAATTACGATCTGGAAACACCCCGAAAAAGAAACGAGTTAGCGGACGACGAGTACTTCGCGAATGTTATCTCGGGCGAGAAAGAACTTGATGGAGGCGAAGTCGCGGAAAAGATTTTCGATATGCCGGTTATTGAATACGCGCTGCAATTGAAAACCATCCGCCACGCTATGGTGAACCTGCCCCTTGGAGGCGCGAGCCTCACGCCGCAGCACGATTTTTTGCATTTCCAGCGTGTCAGGACCCACGATGTGATAGCGATGGCATGGCGAGTCGGGCCCGGCATCGCGCGTGTGGAAGAACGCAAGCAGCATCCCTCCCGGCTTTAGTACTGACCACAATCTGCCTACTACCGGCTTCACCAGATCCTCCGCCAAATAATCCGGAAGGTTCCAGCACAATACAACATCGAAGTGGGCAGCCGGATAAACCAAATTTTCAGCCAGAAACTTCCGCGTATCGAGCGCCGTGTTCCCTAATTCATCTTTAATCGCCAACTCGGAATCTGTTGAGGCAGTCAGCAAATCTTCGCTGTAAATGCGGTGGCCGTTTTCCGTGAAATGGCGGATGTTGGTGGGCGACGTCGAGCCCAAGTCCAGAATGCACAGATTTTCTGCCGATTCCCAGGTGCGGGACAGTTCTCCCAACCCGCTGGAGCGGCGCGTCAACTTCTGTGAGGCTTGCGCCGTGACGGTTTCCGGTCCGGATGACCCGCGAAAAAGTTTCATGAATGTCTGCGAAACGGATGACACTTCCGACTTCCCGACTTAATATTCAGCCCCAGACTTTTCCATCTGGATAGGCCGAGAGCTCACATATTTCTGATGCCGAATTACTTACCCTCGGCGCGATGAATATCGACTTTCCCCTTCAGAAAAGCGCCCTCTTCAATTGAAATCCGCTGCGCCGTAATGTCGCCCGTCACAACGGCGGACTTGCGCAAATCCACGCGATCACTGGCCTGGATGTTGCCCTCGAGCTTCCCCTGCACCACTACCCCTTTGGCATCCACACTGGCTTTGACTTCGCCGTTTGGCCCCACGGTGAGACTGTTGCCCTTCAGCGCGATGCTGCCCTCTACATGGCCATCCAAGTAAAGGTCTTCGCTGCCGGAGAGCTCGCCCTTAATGACAACCGATTTCCCAATCTGTGCCAAACCGCTGGCTGGTGTGCTCATTGCGATGCGCTCCTGGTCAATTTCAGTGTGTTCTTCAAACTAAACCAATCGTCGGAGTTAATAGGATAAACTTTGGTCTCGAATGGGGATCAGTTCCGGTCCGGACTGGCAATCAATTTGAATGCGAGAAAATGGCGAGCCAAGTCTCCTTAATGACTATACGCAAGGCATAGAGGACGCGGCAAGCTCTTGTAGTACCTTCAGTCATGCGTACCCGATTTCCTGTAGCATGAGACTGCGCATCTGTTGTTACACTGAGACCGTGGAAAATCCGGCGCTGAAATCGGTGAGCGGCGTAAGAGGTTCGGCTCAAACAGTAGCCGCTTTTTTGGTTCTGGCGCTCTTCTGTTTTTGCATCACGTTGTGGGCCAGCCCTTTGCCTGCGACGTCATGCGAGAACCCAGCGACGTGCCTGGAGCTAGTGCGGGCTACTGTAGCCAATGAAGTCGCCCACAGCAACGATCCCACCAAGCATATGTTCCGTTCGCGCAAGGAGTCTTCCCAGGGTTCGCAAACCAGGCTCTACGTCGAAACTCGCGACGCCATGGCCGGCATGACCATCGCCTACAATGACAAGCCGCTTACCCCGGAGCAGATGCAGGGTGAACAGGGCCGCTTGGCGTGGCTGGAAAGCCATCCCGAGCAGCTTAAGCACAAACACTCGCAGGAGCAGGAAATTGGGGACAGGACTCTGCGTATCGTAAAGGCCCTTCCCGATGCGCTTCTCTATGAGTACGACGGCGAGGAAAATAATCCAGCAGGCAGCAGCGAAGATAAATTCGTTCGTTTGAAATTCCACCCCAATCCTTCCTATCAGCCGCCGAGTCATGTGGAGCAGGTTCTGATCGGCATGAAGGGGGTCATCGTGATCGATCCGGTTGGCCTAAGGATCGCCAAGATCGACGGAATATTATTCAAGGAAGTGGGATTCGGCTGGGGAATTCTCGGGCACCTCGATAAAGGTGGCCACTTTCTAGTCGAGCAGCGGAACGTGGGAAATGGGTGCTGGGAAGTCTCCCATATGTCCTTGGCGTTCACGGGAAAGATTCTGCTGTTCAAGAATCTTTCCCTCAGAAGCGATGAAGTCCTCACCGACTTTCGCCGCGTCCCCGACAATACGACTTTTGCGCAAGGCGTGGAGATGTTGAAGGCGGAAGAGGCCAAGCTAGCTCAGACCCGATCGCCTGAGGTCATAAGAACGGAATCTCGAGCGCGGTGAAATGCGTGCGCTTTGGAAACTGTGCCGCTCAGGCCGCTTATTTCGCCGTCATCCGGAGCATTTCTTTCCGAACTGTCAATTCCTCGATCAGGTCTTTCTTGACTCGATAGCCCGTCCCCGGTTGGTTGCTGACCGCAATCATGCCCTGCGGTGAAACTTGCACCTCGGGATCGATAATGTCTTCCTTCCAATATCGCTTGGAAGCGCTGACGTCGCCGGGCAAGCTGAAACCCTCAAGTGTTGAAAGCGCGATGTTGTGGGTACGGCCAATGCCCGATTCCAACATGCCACCGCACCAAACCGGGATTCTTTGGCTGTGGCAGATATCGTGAATCTTCCTGGCTTCGGTAAAGCCGCCCACGCGCCCAACCTTGATATTGATAATGCGGCACGAACCAAGTTCCAGCGCGACGGCCGCCTTCCGGGCGCTAACGATCGACTCATCCAGGCAAATTGCGGTCTTCAGCTCTTTCTGCAGGCGGGCGTGATAGAAAATGTCGTCATCCCAGAGCGGCTGCTCGATCATCAGTAGATGGAATTGATCGAGCGTTCGCAGGTGCTCGATCTGATCCAGCGTGTAGGCCGAGTTCGCATCACAGCTCAACGTAATCTCCGCCCAGCGCGCGCGGATTTTCTCCAGCACTCTCACGTCCCAGCCGGGCTTTATTTTTACCTTGATTCGCCGGTATCCAGCGCTCAATTCGGTATGAATTTTCTCCAGCAACTGCTCGACTGAATCCTGAATGCCGATCGAAACGCCGCACGGAATTTCCGTTCGCACCCCGCCCAGCAGTTTCCATAGCGGCAGATTTTTCTGCCTGGCCTCCGCTTCCCATATGGCATTCTCAAGAGCGGCTTTGGCCATGCGATGCCCGCGGACTCTGGAGAACAGAGCCCCACATTCGCGCGCGGATTCAATATTTTTGCCCAGGAGCGCAGGAGCGAGATAGCGAGTGATCGTAGCCCAACTGCTCTCGATCCATTCACTGGAATAATAAGGGTCTTCCCCGCTCACGCACTCGCCCCAGCCATCGACTCCCTCGCAATGCACGGTAATCAGCAAAATGCGGCGGCTGTAGGTTCGGCCAAAGCTCGTTTCGAAAAAATGCACGAGCGGCATCTGAATTTCCCGAACGGTAATGGCTTCTGTCTTCATTTTGTTTTCGCAAACGACTTACGACTGCGATGCATACGACCAGTTCTCATCCCAGTGGCCGAGCAGAAACTTGCCGTTCCCTGAGGCATCGCGCTCGTACCCGAGCACGGCGAGATCTTGATCGAAAGCCCGCAGGAATTGCTCGCGATTACGCTTCTGCACCTGCTGCGCGTTATTTCGAGTCTCTGCGGCGGCCTTCCATTCATAAATCTGGGCCGAAACGTCGATCTCCAATGCCTTGCTGAACGGACGGTTCTTCCCGGTCGCCAGCAGATTTTCCACCCGCCGCGATTTCAACCACCATTCAGCAATCAGTCGATCACTTGGCAACCCCCCTTGCAATGGGGAGGAAGTGATTCCGTATTGATTGATGTTGTAGCGGCGCGCAATTGCTCCCAGTTTTTCGATGTTCAAGTAAGCGTTCTTGATCTCGAGTGGATCGAAAGTCCATTCAATCAGTTCGATCCCACGGGAGAGCGCTTCCTCCCGTTGCAACAACTTCAGGCGGCGGCCGAGTCCGCTATTCCGATGCTCCTTGCGCACCGCGAGCATATGCGAATGAAGATATACATGGCCGGAACGCGTACCCGGAACCGAGAGCGCGAATCCAATCATTTCCGTGCCGAAGAAGGCGCCCATAACTTGCCCGCCAACTTTTTCCGCGACCACGAACATTCGCAGAGGAACCAGTTCCGCGTCAGTGAAATTCCAGACCTCTTTTTGCAGCGCAACGCATGCTCGCAATTCTTCGATTCCCCGACACGTGCGAATCACAACGGATTCGGAGCTCACGCGCGCTTCTCCTGTCGCTTCGCCTTCTGCCATAACGATTCAAGCTCATCCATGGAAGTGCTTTCTGGCGTCTTGCCCATCTCACTCAAGTTGCTGTTCCATGGATTGAAAACGCCGGCGGAACTTGCGATTGGTCTTTCGTAGAGCAGATTCCGGGTCGAGCGACAGATAGCGCGCAATATTAACCAGAACAAATAACAGATCGCCGACTTCCTCCTCTAGCCGCAATCGAAGGTCTTCTGTAATCACCTGCCTCCCAGAACCTGCGATTCCGCGCGCTTCGGGGCGCGGACCTGGCGACGGAAACTCGCACAAATGCTGGCGAAGCTCCGCGGTCTCCTCGGCAAGCTTGTCGAACAATCCCTCCATGTTCGGCCAATCGAATCCAACCTGCGCCGCTCGCGAACTGATTTTGTACGCCTCCAGCAAGCAAGGCATGGAAGAAGAAATTCCCGCCAGGACGGACACCGGTGGGGTGCTCTTCTTTTCGACATCGATTGCCTCTCGGCTTTCTTCGCTGCGTTTCTTCTTCTCTTTCTCTTGCGCTTTCAATGCCTCCCAGTTGCGCTTTACCTCCGTCGCAGTCTCCGCTTTCACATCGCCGAACACATGCGGATGCCGGTCTACCAGCTTGTTCGACAAGCGATCCAGAACGTCGTCGATCGAAAACGTTCCCTGCTCTTTCGCCATCTCCGAGTAAAAAAGAATTTGCAGCAGCAGATCGCCGAGTTCGCCGGGAAGCTCATCCCAGTCGCGTTTGTCGATTGCTTCAAGAACCTCATAGGTTTCTTCCAATGTGTAGGGCTTGATAGAATCGAATGTTTGTTCCCGATCCCAGGGACAGCCGCCCGGGGCCCGCAGCCGCTCCATGATTTCGACAGCGCGTTCGAAACGTTCGCCAGTTGTGGACATTGAAAATCACTCTAAATGAGGCGCGGCGGTGGGAGCAATGCGGCGCCTGGCATTTATGACGATCAACCGCCGCCGCAACCACGGCATCCAAGGTTCGGCTAAGCAATATTCAAAGGAGGAATCTTTCATGCCGAACAACCTTGCGGGGAAGATCGTTGCAATTTTGGCGACAAATGGCTTTGAGCACGCGGAATTGACCGAACCGAAAAAGGCATTGGAGGAAGCGGGGGCGCAAACTCAAGTGGTCTCTCCGAACGACAAAAAGATCAAAGGCTGGAACAAGAAAGATTGGGGTGAGGATGTCCAGGTTGACGTGTTACTGAAATCCGCTGACCCTGCAAAATACGATGCGCTGCTACTCCCCGGCGGCGTTCAAAACCCCGATCAGCTCAGGATGAATCCCGATGCGGTGCGGTTTGTGAAGCACTTCTTCGAGCAGGCAAAGCCGGTCGCGGCCATCTGTCACGGTCCCTGGATGCTGGTGGAAGCGGGTGCGGTAAAGGGACGCACCGTAACCTCGTGGCCTTCCCTGAAAACCGACATTCGCAATGCCGGCGGAACCTGGGTGGACGAGAAAGTGGTTTTGAGTAACGGAGTAGTTACAAGCCGCAAGCCCGATGACATTCCGGCATTCAATCGCGAAATGATCGATTTGTTCTCAAAGGGCGCAAATGCCAGCGCGAAGTCGGAGCGAAAAGTCGCGTAAGATCTAAAGAGCAAGAGCGCTTTCTTCGGCCCGCCGTCGGCCGGCGGGCCGAATCTTTATCAAACACACTGAGCGTTCCCGAGTACTTTGCAGCACCAAGGTTACCTTCCTCTAATGGTTGCGGCAGGGCACAATATTGTAGTCTCGGTGTGGGAAAGCCGATCTGGAAGTAACTCCTCGCACATTACCGGTAGTGTCTAACAAAGGATGGTATTAGCGGCAAATCAACGGGCCAGTCTCGACGGCCAGCACTTTCATGTGGTCGTGATTGGCGGCGGAATAAATGGCGTGGCAGTGGCGCGGCAGTGCGCCCGTGCTGGTAAGCGGGTGCTGCTGGTCGAGCAGAATGATTTCGCCTCTGGAGTCACCAGCCGATCCACGCGCATCATCCACGGGGGCTTGCGTTATCTCGAATCGGGCGAACTTTCGCTGGTGCGCGAGTCATTGCGCGAGCGCCAAAGGCTTATGCGCACCCAGCCGCATCTGGTGCATCCCTTGCACTTCCTCCTGCTGCTGAATGAAAAGAGCAAACACAGTGCTATGAAAGTGCGTGCGGGGCTGTGGCTCTACCGCCAGCTGGCTGGCGCGCAAGCGGGCAAGGCCGCCAGTGAGATGGAGTTGAAGCGGCTGGAAAGCGCACTCGATACAGGACGCCGCTGGTCGTTTTTCAATTACGAAGATGCGCAATGCGAATTTCCGGAGCGTCTTGTCGCGGAGTGGCTGCTGGAAGCGGCGGATGCGGGAGCTACGATCCGCAATCATACCGAGGCGCTGGCCGTTGACGTGTCCCATGGCCGGGTGCACGGGGTACTCCTGCGCGATCAACTGACGGGCCGCGACCAACGTGTCGACGCGGGTTGGGTGATCAACTGTACGGGCCCGTGGGCGGATCGAGTATGCCAGCGTTCCTCCATTCGCACGCCGAAGCCTCTGCTCGGCGGCGTGCGAGGATCGCACATCGTACTTCCCCGTTTTCCGGGTTCGCCGAACGTGGCCGTATACGCGGAAGCTGTGGATGGCCGCCCGATTTTTGTTCTTCCGTGGAACGATCAAGTGCTCGTCGGTACCACCGAAGTTGCGGATACTGGAGATCCCGGAAAAACTGCACCCTCGGTGGATGAAATCCAATATCTGGTGCGCTCGGTCGGGCAAATGTTTCCCAAAGCAAAGATCACCGCGCAAAGCATCAAACATTCCTTTGCCGGAGTCCGGCCGTTGCCCTATGCACCCGATGAAAAGCCTTCCTCTATCACCAGGCGGCATCTTTTGCACGATCACGCCGACAACGGCGCTCAACACATGATTTCTCTGATCGGAGGCAAGTTAACCACGGCGGCGTCCGTGGCGCGCGAATGTGCCAGAAAAATAGGATTGAACGCTCCGGAATCTGAGGGCCTGGCGGTAGGTCCGGGGCCGGCGCTCGATCCCTTTCTCGACGACGCTGTTCTTGAAATTGCCCGCATGGGAGCGGTCAGCGAAGAGTCAGCGCGCGGCATGATTGAGTGGCACGGACAGCGAGCTACGGATATCGCGCGGACTGGCGCTGGTGAGCGCCGAGTTACGCGCTCCGATCTGTCCGCACACGTCTCACGTTATTGCGGAAGTGGTGGAAGCCTATCGCCGCGAATTCGCCGTAACGCTTGCCGATGTGCTCCTCCGCCGCGTTCCAGTGGCGCTCGGACCGTGCTGGTCCGAGTTCTGCAGCCGGGAAGCGGCGGTGCGGATTGGCGCAGTGCTAGGCTGGAGCGAGCAGGCCGTCGGTGCGAACCTGGAAGCGTTTGAAATGGAGCGTACCGCTTTCCTGCGTCCCGGAGCGCGAAATAGTGCAGCCTTTGAGGCCGCTGCCGACTAATCTCCCTAAGGCGCAGATTTCGATCAACTCGTATATTTCTTGTTCGGTGCGCCAGACGATCTTCCGCGCAGGGTGGCGGCCAACTTCCCGGGATGATCCGAAATGATTCCATCAACATTCCACCGAGCAAAACGCTTCATATCTGCCACAGAGTTCACCGTCCAAACAAAAATCTTGCGGTCGACGGATTTCACCCACTCGATCGTAGCCGGTTGAAGCAACTTGTGATGAGGAAAGATGTACTGGACCGGAAACCCCGGCCATTCCGCAAATTGCGATGCGGTTTCGCAGATAAGTCCGCAGTTTCGTTCCAGCGTTTAAACGATAGATTTTCTCCAGCACTTCTGGAAGAAACGACGAAATGACGTAACCCTTCGCTGGTGGAAACGCCTCGAGCAGATCGATAGTAAGAGTTTCCAATCCCGGCACTTTGAGCTCGATATCGAGAAATGCCCTGTCACGATAGCGCTGCAGAACGTCGCGAAGAAGTGGAAGCCTTAGTTGTTCCGAAGAACACTCAGCTATCTTTCGGTTGCGAACTGTAGCGTCATGGCAAATCACCGCCTCGCCGTCGGACGACAAGCGCACGTCGAATTCAAAGCCGTCGCAACCTTGAGACAACGCAAAGTCGAAAGCCGCCAGGGTGTTTTCACGCGCAGATTTCGGCCCGCGGACGCCGCGATGGCCGAGTAAGAGAGGATCGGGCATGGCGCTAGACGCCCTAATCCAAATCAAAATCACGGATCGGCTTGCCGGTGTCGGGTGTTTCCTTGGCCTTCTTCACCGCTTCCTGAAATTTCTTTTCCAGCAGTTCGGAGGCATGCTTCTGCGCCTCTACCGACTGGCGGAAAATGGATTCGCGGCGCGTGTCCTGTTCTTTCATGGCACGGGCAGCGTCTTCCATATCGCTGAACATGCGCGGCTTCACCGCGGCGGTATGAGCGATCACGGCCTGCGTGGCGGTATCGATTTTCAGCACCGCATTGCAACAGGGGCAGGTAACTTCGAAAGTAGGGGGATTTTTCGCCATTTTGCGCATCATACCGCAAAAACCGCAAAAACGGCTGGGCGCGCGTTTAGCGCTGGAGTTTGATGGGGAAGATGCGGAAGACGCTGAGCAGTTCCCATCCCAACAGGAAAATCGAAAGCAGCACAATGAGGACGGCCATCAATTCGCCAAAAGTTAAGCCACGGCGATTCGGCTCGAAGCGCCGCGCCGCCAAACTGAGGATGTTCAATGTAGCAAAGCCGAACACCACGGCCCACAGGATGTTGTAAATATCATTTCGGCGGCTGGAGTGACGTTGCAAGAGCACCGCCATCGCCACCAGCGCAGACTGAATGTTGATCCAACCCCCTATCGATAGGGCCAGGGACTTGCTTTGCGCGAAGACGGTAATCAATCCGCTTTTGTACGGCAATGCCATACGGTACCCCAAGCCCTGAAACCATCAGGTCCCGTGCAACCGGTTAACTTATTGGATATTACATTTTTTGTGCATTCCGGTCACGGATTCATCAATGTTTGGAATCCCCGAGGTAATGCCCTTAACACGTGCAAACCGGAAGGACTCCGTCGACTGGCGCTCTCATTACTTCCAGTAATATGAAGACATGACCAAACCGCAGGTCATCTTCTTCGATGTCGGCAATACGCTGCTCTTCCCTAACCGGACAAGAATGCTGGCTCCTCTGGCGGAGGAGTGTCGTCCAACGCTCGAACAATGGCAGGCGCTCGAGCGTAGCACCAAGGCGGAGTTCGACCGTGGCATGCAGAGTGGGTTCGTTGATCACAGCTTTTGGTGGATATTCCACACTTCCCTACTCGCAGGACTAGATGGAACAGAGCGTAGTGGGAAAGACCTGGTGACCGAATTGGTTCGGAATACCCGGGACTCCGCGAACTGGGATCAAATTCTGCCGGGCACGCGAGAGGCGCTCAATCGCATCACTGCACATTACCGTATCGCTGTAATTTCCAACGCGGATGGCGAAATCGAAAAGGTTCTCGATCGTTGCGGCATCGCGGATTGTTTTGAAACCATCACCGATTCCGGGATAGTAGGGTTCGAAAAGCCGCGCCGCGAGATTTTTGACGCGGCACTGCTAGCCATGGGAGCTCATCCGAAGGAGAGTTTGTATATAGGTGATGTCTACTCCGTGGACTATCTGGGAGCTACGAATGCGGGCATGCAGGCTGTGCTTTTCGATGTTTCCGGAGCCTACGAAAAGCGGCAGGAGGCTCGCGTCCGGTCCATGCAAGAACTAGAGAGTTGGCTGGGCCAGTAACGTTCTGCCTTACAATCTTCGACATGTTTGATTCCACTCGATTGTTCTTGTTTCTCACAGCGGCGATATTGCTGGCGGTCGCACCCGGTCCCGGAATGCTCTACGTTCTGGCGCGCAGTCTCGCCGGGGGAAAACGCGAAGGCGTAATTTCAGCGATTGGCACATTCTTTGGCGGCATGGTGCATGTCTTCGCCGCCGCGCTGGGAGTCTCTATGATTCTCGCCCGATCCGCTCTGGCGTTCTCCACAGTAAAGTACGTTGGCGCTGCTTATCTTTGTTTTCTGGGCGTGCGCATGATTGTCGATGCCCGTAAAGAGAACGCTCTTTCTGAAGAAGAGCTGTCTACTATTTCCGCCCCGTCCGTTCGGAACCCGCTCTGGCAGGGCGTTGCAACGGAAGTATTCAATCCGAAAACGGCGTTGTTTTTCCTCTCCTTCATCCCCCAGTTCGTCAATCGCGCGGCAGGCCACCTGTTCTTGCAGTTCATCGCGCTCGGCACGGTTTCAGTTGCTCTGAATACCTCTGCAGATTTGGTCGTCATTCTGCTGGCCGGACCGTTGGGGAAAAAGATTCGCTCCTCGGCAGTTTTTCGGCGCAGACAACGGACTGTGACCGGAGCGATTATGATCGGGCTGGGAGCGTACCTCGCCACCAGCGAGAGTCACTAGAAGAAGCTACAGTTCAAGAACCTGGTGATCTAAACAGTCGGTCCGAATCGCGTCGTAGATCGTTTTCAGCAACTCTGTTCCATGACGCGCAACGTAATAGACGCCCGCGATGCCGCGCTCCTGCAGCGCATCTTCGGGATAGAGCGCTTGACTCAGACCTTCCGCGTGCCGGCTCACCACCTCGCTGCGGCGCAGTTCCGCAGCCATTGCGCGTTCCCGCAGGCGATCCAGTTGATATCGAACTTTTGATGCGCCGGTCTGGCTCGCCTCCACCAGCGTCGGATCGAGCTTGGCCAACGAATCGCGCAAGCTGGAGAAGGATTCCTCCACCGACTCGGTTGCGCGGTCGAATGCGGATTGCAGATCTGAAGGCAAGCTGCGCTCCGCCAGCGTGCGACGCAGCGCGTCCGCTCCCTGAAGCGCATCGAGCACCCAAATCTCGTATTGTCGCAGCCAGCGCTGCACCTTGGGCTCGACCAGAGTCGCCGAGAAACGCGGGACAATCGGCGTCACCCGGCCGAGAATTTTTTCATACACCGCGCCCGCCTGCGCAAAATAAGCGGCTTCTGCTGCGCCTCCCGTGTAGGCGAGCGTGGGCAGGAGAAAATCCTCTACCACCGGACGCAGAAGCACATTCGGACTGAACTTTTCTGGCGTCGTCGCAATGCGGTCCAGAAGCTCGGTGGCTGGCAGCTTCTCACTTTCCGCTTCGCCGGCAATGACGAATTCGCTCGTTTCGTCGCTCGAGCGCCGCTGAATCGGAGTGCGAGCGCCCTTTTGCAATGTAAACAGAAGAACCGACGACGGCGTAACTTTTACCTGCTGATGGTAACCCGCAGCTTCCAAATCTTTTCCCCGAGTGATCACCGCATCGGCAATCTCGCCGGCCTGTTCCACGGCGGCGCGATAAATCGGCACCGCAACGCGATGCAGTTCGGGATCGGAGGCATCGAGGACAATCACTCCCCACGGCGCAAACAAACGCGAATAAAAGCGCGCGAAAGCCGTTCCCAAACTTTCTCCCGGGCGATACGAGTCACGTAGAATCTGCATGGCTTCCGAATCGCCCAGCAGGGACGCCACGTCCCCCACAACCGGCAGAATCTCCTCTCCCAATCGAACTTCGCTCACTGGAGCGCCAGCGAGACTGTGACTTGAAGTAGAGAGCGTGCGCAGAAGACCGTCAGGTCCGGGCATCGAGACATGGTTGACTTCAGCGAGATCGTGATCGTACGTGGCCAGCCAGAAAATCGGTACTGCGTCGATGCCCGTGGCGGTGGCTTCATCGGCCAGTTTTACGGCGCTGAGGGCTTTGTAGATCGAGAACATCGGCCCGCCGAAAAGGCCCACTTGCTGGCCAGTGACGACAGCGGCGGCGCTGTTGCGAAAGCGGCTCAGGTTCACGAGCGTCTGTGATGACGCTCCCCATGCCTTGTTCTGGCGCTCAAGAATGTCGCTGACGTGCTCACGGCGCGCAGAATCGTAACGCAGAGAGGAACTCTCAGCTTTCATCCATTCCGAAAAGTGCGGAGATTGCGGATAGAACGGTCGAACCTTGGGGGAATATGCGACGAAATCGGTGAAGAGCCTGGTAGTATGCGGGATTTTGGAAAATGGGAGACACTGCGCTTTCACCGGCAACACTCCTCACAGCAATTCCCTGCTTCGTGTTGGACGTGATATTCCATTGCCGGTTACCTTGGCTTCTGCAAACCAACCAAAGTCATACTACAGATGCGCGCCATTTCGCGGGAGATGCAAGATAAATACGGTGTTAGGCCCAACGACAGGCGAGCAAAGTTGCCCTGGAGCGCCGCTAAGCGAAGTTTAGTGACGTGGCCATCCCCGAGGTCATTCGCAAAAAACTCGCACCTTGACTTTCGCGTGCTCGTCTCGCTGATCAACGTCAACGCTTAGATCGCTGAGCTGTTCAACGATCTCCTCAAGGTTCTCCGGCTTGATCTGGCTCAGATCAAAGTGCATGCCCTGTTTGTGGATGGCGTCATTCGCTTTGTGCAGCGCCTGCGGAGGAATCAAGCCGGCCAGCCTCACTCCCGCACGAAGCAGTTGCATCGGCACGCGCACATTCACTCGCGTGGGCCCCTCGCCGGGCGCGTTTGAATCCGTTTCTTCCGAGTCCACCTGCACACGCAGAAACTTGACAGGATTCTTCGTCCCCGCGCTCGCCTCTGATTGCGATGATCCGCCTGGCGAAGGTTGTTCGGCGGCCGCAATCAGCCGTTCGGCTTCATCCGCCGTGATCTTTCCCTCTGCCAACATCTGCAAAATTTGACGACGATGTTCACTCATATATTTCCTCCTAATAAATGCAAACCGAAACTCCGGTGCTGGGTTGATCGAGTTCAAACTCAGTTTTCCGCAGCGCGCTCAGAATCTGCCACACCACAGCAAATCCGCGAAACGGATTCACCCGGCATGCCAGGCACGCAATGCAAATCAGCGGAGAGAGCAGCACAAAAAGAGGCAGGAATAATAGCCATATCAAAATCAACGGAATCCACATGCGAAACGTGCGGCTCTCCCGATTGCGCAAACTCACGACGGCCACAAACGGAATCATTTCAACACCTCCATTTCCCGGATTGCCTCCTCGGCAGTAATTTCTCCACGATGCAGCCGGTCCAGAACTTCGCTCTTCGAGGGCGTTGGATCGTGCTCCACAAACTTGAGACTGTCCGCAATCCGCGTCAGCCGCGACTTCACCGTCGGGTAGCTGATGCCAAAAACTCGCTCCATTTCCTTGATCGAGCCGTGGGAGCGAACGAACGCAGTGATGAATATCTGGTCCTCGACCGGCAGCCGCGCCAGTTGGGGAAGCTCGAAACTGCCCTCGATTGCGATGTTTTTCTCAGCAATGCGGACCCGCTCGACGATTAGGGGGAGGCCTCCGCTGAGCTGGGTCAATTCTTGCCAATCGTTCGGTTTTTCGATGGACTTCATGATGATTAATTAATTTATTTAATATCTATATTGAGATTGGTTATATGTCAAGCAAAATAAATTTATTTTTATTGTCGTGCCGTTTGCAGACGTGGCATATGGGGCGGACATGGTTCGGACGACACGAGCCTGAGTCATTCCCCTGAACGTCCAAAACGCTGCCGTTCATTCCGCAAAGCTTTCCGTCTGAACCGAAGCGTCACGCCCATGCATCAAACCATTGACTTCCCTAGGCTTCCCTCCTAGTCTGGAAGTGGTTCTTTCCAACGGCCAATCCCACCAGTGGGGGCGTCACGGCTTCGACGGAGATGCTTGCGGCCAAGAGGCATGCCGGGGTGCACACACCCGTAATCGCGTGCAAAACGATAATTGCCAATCAAACCATGGCATACGCAGCCTAATTAATTAGGCAGCCGTCCCCGGAGGCTTTGCCCGCGAGCCTCCGAAGGACGTCGCACAGCGGGTTGCTCTTCTCTTCTACGTCTGGGAGGAGAGGCTAAGACCACAGGCTAGCGGCCAGTGTTTCTTGTCCGTTCTGAGCGGTGGCCGCGAACGTCCTGGGTAGGGTGGAAACGCCTAATGCCTGGGGCATGAACCGGAATAAGCATGTAGGCTCTTGACCAGTAACATTTTCGGACGCGGGTTCGACTCCCGCCGCCTCCACCATTACATATCTACAATATTATCAATAGCTTGCAACCGCTATCGATTGCACAGTTTCGTCCGTGTACGATTCCCCGCGACCTGATCCACTTTTCGGAACAGAGGTAACTACGGGCAGATTTTATTGAAGGTGATTGGTTGAGTTTCAGGACTTCCAACAGTGTGGGCTACTTTGATCAAATTAGCCCCGCTACCCTTCCAACCCAAAAGTTGAATAATTTTTCATCCTGCGGTTAACGACATTCACGACCTCGTTCGGAAGTACTGAATTAAAAAGCGCTTTCTTCCACGCTGACAGTTGGACCGTCGATTGCATGTCTATAAACTGAATAGAAATTATGTGGTTACTTTGGGATTGGCTAACCGATGAAGCAGACAGGAACTGCCAGAGAGACCCTTTTTGACATTGCCATTGTTGGAGGCGGGTTCAGCGGCGCGAGTCTGGCCGCGGCGTTGCTGCGCGGGACAGAACTGCCGCTGTCGGTGGTCTTGATCGAGCGTCAGGGGGGCCGCGGTCGCGGCGTGGCTTATGGCACTCGATGCGGCGAGCATCTTCTTAACGTACGCGCGCAGAACATGAGCGGCCTGGCGGACGATCCCCTGCACTTTCTGCGCTGGGCGCAAGAAAATTATGCCGCCGGTGTGCAGCCTGACGATTACGTGCCGCGTCGCGTGTACGGCCAATATGTGGAATCGATCCTTCGCGAAGCTGACGAATCGAATCCTGGAAGGTTTGAATGGAAACGCGATGAGGCGATCGCGATAAGGCAGACTGATGGCAAGGCAGAAATTTCTCTTCGCGGCGGCGTTAGAATTGTGGCTGATAAGGTTGTTTTGGCTCTCGGCAATTTTCCGCCGGCCGATCCGAAATTTCCTGGGCGAACAGACTCGAGCCCACGCTACGTTTCCAATCCTTGGGCTGCGAGCGCGCTTGATGGTGCGGAACGCGATGAGGCTGTCCTGCTCGTCGGTTCGGGCCTTACCAGCGTGGATGTGGCAATTGCCTTACGCGAGCGCGGGTTTGAGGGGAAGATCCACATGCTTTCCCGCCACGGGTTGCTGCCGCAACCACATAAACACGGGCAACCCTGGCCAGCCTTTTGGAACAACGAATCTCCTCGCACAGCGCGTGGCATGTTGCGGCTGATTCGACAACAAGAGCGCGAATTGGGACAACAGAATTGCGATTGGCGGGCGGCGGTCGACTCTCTGCGTCCGTTTGCGCAAAAGGTCTGGACTTCGCTGCCGATAAAAGAACAGCGGCGGTTCCTTCGGCATTTGCGTGCTTATTGGGACGTGCACCGGCACCGCGTGGCTCCGCAGATTGGGGCGATGCTGACCGCCGAGATCGCCGAAGGTCGGATCGAGACCCACGCCGGGCGCGTTACCGAATATTGCGAAGTCGCTGATGGTGTGGAAGTATCTTACCGCGACCGCCGCAGCGGTGAATTAAGAAAGCTGTCCGTTGATCGCGTAATCAACTGTACTGGACCTGATGCCGATGTTGGCCGGATTAATGATCCGCTGTTGAAAGATCTGCTGAGTCAGAATTTGGTACGGCCAGATGTTTTGTTCCTGGGACTGGATACCGCCGAAGACGGAGCTCTTATCGACGGTCGCGGAATCGCGAGCGATTTTCTGTATACGATCGGACCGCTCCGCAAGGGGAATCTCTGGGAAACCACGGCGGTTCCGGAAATTCGTGTGCAGGCTTCGCAACTGGCATTACACTTGGTTTCAAGCCTTGAGCGGCAATCTGTGGAGTTCCGCGATTTCGAGACGTTGCATAGCCAAAACCAGAAAGCGCAATTACAGCCGAGGGATGGACCTATGTATTTCGAGCAGTGTTATCTGGGTTGTTTGGCCCACGCATCCTACATATTGATATCGCAGGGGGAGGCGGTCATCGTCGATCCACAGCGGGATGTCGAGATGTACTGCGAAATTGCTTCCTCGCGCGGAGCGAAGGTTCGCCACATCTTCGAGACTCATCTGCACGCGGACTTCGTTTCTGGACATAAAGAATTGGCGGCACGGACTGGCGCGAATATTTACATTGGAGCGCGCGCGAATGCCACTTTCCCGCACGTTGGCGTGCAGGACGGATTTGAGCTTCGTGTCGGCTCCATGTGCCTTCAGGTTCTGGAAACGCCCGGACACACTCCGGAGAGCATTTGCCTTCTGATTACGGATGAAGAAAAGTCGCCCAAGCCATGGGCCGTGCTCACGGGAGACACTTTGTTTCTAGGCGACGTAGGGCGGCCTGATCTTTCGAAGACGCACACGCCAGTGGAACTCGCCGGCTTGCTGTACGACAGCTTGCACGAGAAAATCTTGAAGCTCCCAGACGATGTCTTGGTATATCCCGCGCACGGGGCTGGATCGCTTTGCGGACGCAACATGCGCGCCGAGCGTTCCTCGACGATCGGTATCGAGCGTTTGACGAATCACGCCCTTCAGATCAACAAACGGGAAGACTTTATTGCTGAGCTGACGGCGAATCTACCATCGCGACCGGAATACTTTCTGCAGGATGCGGAACTCAACCGCCAGGGAGCGACCCCGCTTTCGGAATTGCCTGTGCTACGGCCGATATCGGCGCAAGAGCTGGCAGCAGACCTGAAAAACGGCGTGAATGCGCTTGACGTGCGCCCGAGCGACGCTTTCGCTACCGGGCACGTGCCCGGCTCGATCAACATTGCTCTCTCCGGACAGTTCGCATCCTGGGCGGGAATTGTTTTGGGATTGTCTTCCCGTCCCGTGTTGATTGCTGATACGGATGAACAGTTGTCAGAAGCGCGCCTCCGGCTTGCGCGAGTGGGAATTGAGGACGTGCGCGGTTATCTGCGCGATGGCATCGAGGGCTGGACGAGCGCGGGATTTGCCCTTGCCGGCTTGCAACAAATCTCGGTTCGAACGCTAAGCGGGTGGCGGCAAATCACTAATGTTCATGTGATCGATGTGCGCCGTGAGCCGGAGTTCCAGGCAGGACACATCCCCGACGCTTATTGGGTTCCACTCGACGGGCTCAGGAACGCAGTGCTTCCGCTCGAGCGTGACGCGCTCATTGCAGTGCACTGCAAAGGCGGGTATCGTAGCGCGGTCGCATGCAGTATTTTGCAGCGGGCTGGTTTCCGCAATGTCGTGAATGTCGCGGGCGGGTTCGATGCATGGCAGGAAGCCAAACTTCCGGTGGTTGACGAGCAGGCGGTTGAAGTTTAGAAACCTCTCTGCAGGATACCTCGACCGAAGTCGAGCTGATGGCTTGGCTGGCTGAAGCCACTTCGCCGGCGATCGAGCGGATGTCCGATACCACCCGCGTGATGCCGCTCACCATGGCGCTGAGCGCCTGCATCAGTTTGTCCTGCGGCGACCGTTCCCGCAGGGCTACGGTCAAGTTGCCATTCGCGATTTCCTCTGCCGCCGTAGTAATTTCGTTCATGGCTACGATGAGCATATTCAGGTTGTCCTTAATGGTGTTGAAGTCGCCATGGTAGGTGTCCGTGATCTGCGGCGGAATGTCGCCCTTGCTGATACGATCGATGTACCCGGCGCTGAACTTGAGTGGAGTGATTACGGCGTCCAGGACAGAGTTCACGCCGCGCACAATCTCCGCGTAGGCCCCGCGGAACTGGTCGTGCTTCCCGCGCTCGGACAACTGCCCGGCGTTGGAAGCGTCGGTTAGGCGAGCCAGTTCCTTCTGCAGGCTCTGCACCACGATTGCGATGTTGTTGACCGCCTGCTTCATCTTTTCGTGGTCGCCCTTGTAGGTTTGAGCAATCAGTTCGTCGATTTTGCCGTTGGAAATTTGCGCGAGAATGCGGTTGCCTTCGCCGATGGGCAACAGGATCGCATCCAGCATGGCGTTTACGCCACGCACAATCTCCGCGTACGCTCCCTGGAACTGCTCGGGCTTCCCGCGGTCGGAAAGCTGCCCATCCTTCGAGGCGTCAGTCAGACGAGCCATTTCTTTCTGCAGGCTCTGTATCACAACGGCGATGCTGTTGACCGCCTGCTTCATCTTCTCGTGGTCGCCCTTGTAGGTTTGAGCAATCAGTTCGTCGATCTTGCCGTTGGAAATTTGCGCGAGAATGCGGTTGCCTTCGCCGATCGGGAGCAGAATCGCGTCCAGCATGGTGTTCACGCCGCGCACAATTTCCGAGTATGCGCCCTGGAACTGCTCGGGTTTTCCGCGGTCGGAAAGCTGCCCATCCTTCGAGGCGTCGGTCAGACGAGCCATTTCTTTCTGCAGGCTCTGTATCACAACGGCGATGCTGTTGACCGCCTGCTTCATCTTCTCGTGGTCGCCCTTGTAGGTTTGAGCAATCAGTTCGTCGATCTTGCCGTTGGAAATTTGCGCGAGAATGCGGTTGCCCTCGCCGATCGGCAGCAGGATCGCGTCCAGCATGGTGTTCACGCCGCGCACAATTTCCGAATACGCACCCTGGAATTGTTCCGGCTTGCCGCGGTCGGAGAGTTGTCCATCTTTCGAGGCGTCGGTCAGGCGCGCCATTTCCTTCTGCAGCGCCTGCACCACCACCGCCACGTTGTTGACCGCCTGCTTCATCTTCTCGTGGTCGCCCTTATAGGTTCGCGCAATCAATTCGTCGATCTTGCCGTTGGAAATTTGCGCCAGAATGCGGTTGCCTTCGCCGATCGGCAGCAGGATCGCATCCAGCATTTCATTGATGCCCTGCACGATTTCCTTGTAGATGCCGTCAAACTGCTCCACTTTGCCGCGTTCCGTGAGGCGGCCTTCCCGCGAGGCATCGACCAGACGCATGATTTCCTGAGAAACCAGTTGCACCTTGGAGTCCCCTGATTTTGGCGAACCGCCATTTCCCTCGGCAGTACGCGGCTTTCGGCTTTGCTGTGCAGCTTTCGATGCCATAACTTCCAGCTCCTTTATTTTGAATTCGTTCACCCTCTGGTTTGCGGCCCTTAGTGGAGACGCACATGTTGAAATCGTCACTGAACGGTGGTTGCCTTTTCGCCCGAGCCAGCAAGGCCTTTCCCGCTCAAAAGCAACGCTTCGCGTAGCTCAGCATCCCGCGATGGCGGGCGCGGCGCCGCGCGGATGTTGCCGCGTCCTCCGGTCGAGCGCGCGCCGGGAGACATGGTACGAATCGCTTCCCGCACCAACCGGTGCGGATCGAGGATCAAGGCCACAGTTCCATTGCCCAGAATGGTGGCGCCCGATACCAGATCGACATGCCGGTAAAACCGCCCCAGATTTTTGATCACTGTCTGGTGATCTCCCAGCACCTGGTCGACGACGAAGCCATAGCGTCCCGATTCGGTTTCCGCAACCATAATTTGCTCGCGCTCTGGTCTTTTCTCTTTCATGTTGAAATATTCCCGCAGCCGGATATAAGGAATGATTTCCCCGCGCACGTTGGCCACGTGCTTGCCGTTGGCCCGCTCGATGTCCTGGCCCGTCAACTCGATGCATTCCAGCGTGGTCGCAAGCGGCAGCACAAAATAGGCGCCATCGACCCGCACCAGCAGCCCGTCAATGATGGCCAGGGTAAGCGGCAGGCGCAGAGTTATGGTGGTCCCAGCGCCGGGTTTGCTGGCGATATCGATGGTTCCGCGCAGGCCTTCTACACTTCGGCGGACCACATCCATGCCCACCCCCCGGCCTGACACGTCCGTTATTTTCTGTGCGGTAGAAAAACCGGGCGCCAGAATGAAGTTAAAGATTTCGCTTTCGCTCAGTTGCGCGTCAGCCGGGGCCAGACCCTTCTCGATGGCGCGGTCCCGCACCGCCGCGGCATTGATGCCCCCGCCATCGTCGGCCACTGTAATAAGCACGCTCGCGCCCGAATGCCGCGCAGCCAGGTGAATGGTTGCGCTTGGGCGTTTGCCGGCTGCGAGGCGCGTTTCCGGCGGCTCAATGCCGTGATCCATGCCGTTGCGGATGAGATGCATCAGCGGATCGTTCAACTGGTCGATCACGCTTTTGTCCAGTTCCGTGTCCGCGCCCTCGATGGTGAGTTCCACCTCTTTGTGCAGATCCCGCGCCAGGTCGTGCACCAGCCGGCGGAAGCGCTCGAAGGTCGCTCGAATGGGCAGCATGCGAATGCTAATCGAGTTCTCACGCAGAGCTGTGGTCAGGCGTTCGATTTCTTCCGACACCGTCACCACTTCGGGATCTTCGCAGCGGGTGGCAAGCTCAACCAGCCGGGCCTGCACCGTAACCAACTCGCCTACCAGGTTGACGAACTGGTCGAGCTTGGCGGCGGGCACGCGAATGCTGGAGGCGCTGTCAGGCGTGTCAGAAGCGCGACGGCCCCACGGGGGAGATTTCTTATCAGCAGCCTTCGGCGCCTCAGGCGCAGGAGTAGCGGCTACGGCATTTGCGACGACAGGCCTCGGACTCGGCGCGGCAGTGGGTTCAATCGTCAGCTCACAGCTGTCTTCCACAAAAATGAAAACATCGCGAATGGCCTCGCGACTGGAAGACGTCGTCAGCACCATGTCCCATGTGACATAGCACCGCTCGGCGTCCAATTCGCCAAGCGGAGGAATCGCGGCCATACTGGCCTTTACGTAAAGGCTTCCTAATAGTCTTAGTTCGCGCAACAGCAGCAGAGGACTAGCTCCGTGGCGCATGAGGTCGGGTCCGGGGCCAAAGCGTACGTGCCAGTCGCGGGCCGCGTCCTTAGGACGTTCGGACAGAGAGGCCTGTGGCGGAGTGGTCTGCGCGGCCTGAGTCTCAGCCTTTCCGGTCAACTGCCGCAACTTTGCCAATATCCCGGCAGAGATAACCCCGCTCGCAGAGCCTCCGCCGGCAGCCTCGTCCAGCATGGCTTTGATCTGGTCAAGCGCTTCTAAGGAAAGGTTAATCAGTTCCGAGCTGACACTCAGCCGGTCGTTACGGACTTCATCGAAGGCATTCTCCAGGTTGTGGCTGAACGCCGCCAGCTCATCGAATCCGAACATCGCTCCCGATCCCTTGATGGTGTGCAGAGCGCGGAAGGCTCGTCCGACAAGTTCCTTATCGCCGCGATTCTCATTCAGCGCCAGCAGAGCAGACTCCAGTTCCACAAGGATCTCGCGAGCTTCTTCGAGGAAGGTGAGCTTGTACTTGTCGATGACGTTGTCTCTCGTCAAACCCAGCCCCCGATAAGAAACCTGCCTACCGCGCTACTTTGCATCTCCAGCGAAAGAAAAGTTTTCAAACCCGGCTTCGCCCAGCGCCCGCAAGACATCCGGCGGAACCGGCGCGACGAGCTCGCAGGCCTTGCCTGACTTGCGGGCTTCGCGCTCCGCAGCCCATAGCAGCTGCAACGCGGTGATATCCAATTCGGTCGCATGCTCCAGATTCAGGCGCACCTCGGTTCCCGACGCCAGAGCCTGCAGCAGAGCGGCCTTCAGTTCCGTCGCCAACCCAATGCTGATCTCGCCCTCAAGGCGTATAAGACACAGAGCTCCGCCTTGATCGAGCGTTACCGGCATACCTGTTGTCTCTATCGGCCCCACTTGGAAGAAACTTTATTCTTGGTTATCAACTGCGGACGAATAGCCCCAGGATAGCTCCGGTTATTTCGGGGATCATCAGACCGGTCGTCGGAGTTTTCAGTTGAGCTAGCCCACTATGGAGAAGAGCGATCCCTGTGAAGAGCCATTGAATCAGAAGGCCGACTCCCGGCCAGCTATTCGCGAATGTCGAGAACAGTCGCTGCAAGCAAAATCCTGCCGCGGCTTGATGTTCGCCGATGCAAAGGTATCGATCGATGCCTTCGTCCAATGGGCGCGCCTTATTTTCTGTGAACAAATCAAAAACATTCTCTTTCCCGAGCGCGCCAGAGGCTTGTAACTCGGCCCTCACGGCCTGATTGATGCCTCGCCGGGAAGCGTTGCCGGGAGAGACGATCAAGGTTTCTTCTGGGTTCGAGCCATAGTCCCTAGCGATGGCGGCGATACGCTCTTGGGGATTGGAAGGCTCGAAGGATTGATGGCGGCGCAACGTGGAGGTGGGGGAAGAAATAAGCTCAAGCTCAGGTTCACAGACTACTTCCGCTTCGCGTACACGGGCCCAGCATTGCGGTTGGGCGGATCGGAAATTGCCCGGATATAGGCTATCAGCGCCTGAATCTCAGATT